>NZ_CP016279.1 GCF_001542625.1 Streptomyces griseochromogenes
GTGGCTGACGTACCTGCCGATCTTGCCGCAGTGTGGCCACGCGTACTGGAGCAGCTCCTCGGTGAGGGACGCGGCCAGGGTGTCGAGGCAAAAGACGAGCACTGGATCCGACGCTGCCAGCCGCTCGCGCTGGTCGCGGACACCGCCCTGCTCGCCGTACCGAACGAATTCGCGAAGGGCGTACTGGAAGGCCGTCTCGCGCCGATCGTCAGCGACACCCTGAGCCGCGAGTGCGGCCGCCCCATCCGCATCGCGATCACCGTGGACGACTCCGCCGGCGAGCCGCCGGCTCCCTCGGCGCCCGTACAGCAGCCGCAGCCGCGCTACGAGGAGCCGGAACTGCCCTCCGGACCGTACGAGGGCTACGGCCGGCACCGCGCCGGCGACCACCACCCGGGCGGCGAGCCGCCCGCCCGCGGGGATCAGCTGCACACCACCCGTGGGGACCAGCACCCCCCGTCCCGCGCGGATCAGCTCCCCACCGCCCGCCCCGCGTATCCGTCCGAGTACCAGCGCCCCGAGCCCGGCGCCTGGCCCCGGCCCTCGCAGGACGAGTACGGCTGGCAGCAGCCGCGCCTCGGCTTCCCCGAGCGCGACCCGTACGCCTCGCCGCCGCAGGACGCCTACGGCTCCTCCGGGCCGGACGCCTACGGCTCGCCGGCCCAGGACTACCGCCCGCAGGGCATGGAGCGCCCGCCCTACGACCAGCCGCGCTCCGAGTACGACGCACCGCGACCGGACTACGACCGCCCGGACTACGACTCCCCGCGCTCCGAGTACGAGCCGTCCCGGGCCGAGTACGACCAGCGCGACCCCGTCCGCCGCGAGCGGCCCGAGCCGCCCTCCGGTGTCGGCCCGGTGCACCGCGGCGGCCCCGGCCGCCCGGACCTGCCGCCGGCCGCGGGGGGCGGCGCGCCCGGTCCGCAGGCCGCGCCGCCCGCGCCGGCGAGCGGCCCCGGTGAGCCCACCGCCCGGCTGAACCCGAAGTACCTCTTCGACACGTTCGTCATCGGCGCCTCCAACCGGTTCGCGCACGCGGCCGCGGTGGCGGTCGCGGAGGCGCCGGCGAAGGCGTACAACCCCCTGTTCATCTACGGGGAGTCGGGGCTCGGCAAGACGCATCTGCTGCACGCGATCGGGCACTACGCGCGCAGTCTCTACCCGGGCACGCGGGTGCGGTACGTCAGCTCGGAAGAGTTCACCAACGAGTTCATCAACTCCATCCGTGACGGCAAGGGCGACAGCTTCCGCAAGCGCTACCGCGAGATGGACATCCTGCTCGTCGACGACATCCAGTTCCTCGCGGACAAGGAGTCGACGCAGGAGGAGTTCTTCCACACCTTCAACACGCTCCACAACGCCAACAAGCAGATCGTGCTCTCCTCCGACCGGCCGCCCAAGCAGCTGGTCACGCTGGAGGACCGGCTGCGAAACCGTTTCGAGTGGGGTCTGATCACCGACGTCCAGCCGCCCGAGCTGGAGACGCGCATCGCGATCCTGCGCAAGAAGGCGGTGCAGGAACAGCTCAACGCCCCGCCGGAGGTACTGGAGTTCATCGCCTCCCGGATCTCGCGGAACATCCGCGAGCTGGAGGGCGCGCTGATCCGGGTGACCGCGTTCGCCTCGCTCAACCGGCAGCCGGTGGACCTGGGCCTGACCGAGATCGTCCTCAAGGACCTGATTCCCGGCGGCGAGGACTCCGCCCCCGAGATCACGGCGACGGCCATCATGGCGGCGACCGCCGACTACTTCGGGCT
Source organism: Streptomyces griseochromogenes (assembly GCF_001542625.1). Classification (NCBI taxonomy): domain Bacteria; kingdom Bacillati; phylum Actinomycetota; class Actinomycetes; order Kitasatosporales; family Streptomycetaceae; genus Streptomyces; species Streptomyces griseochromogenes. The sequence goes on from NZ_CP016279.1 coordinate 1,758, forward strand.
GACGGTGGAAGACCTGTGCGGCACCTCGCGCGGGCGCGCGCTGGTCACCGCCCGGCAGATCGCGATGTACCTGTGCCGGGAGCTGACCGACCTGTCGCTGCCGAAGATCGGCGCGCAGTTCGGCGGCCGCGACCACACGACCGTCATGCACGCCGACCGCAAGATCCGGGCGCTGATGGCCGAGCGGCGCTCGATCTACAACCAGGTGACCGAGCTGACGAACCGCATCAAGAACGGCTGACATGCGCTGACACCGGCCGTACGGCAACGCCGAGGGCGCCTTCGGGATACCGCATCCCGGGGGCGCCCTGTCGCTTTCGCGGCACCCACCCGCGCCTCGCCGGCCGCACGGCTGCCCCGGGTACGGGGGGGCACAGCACGGCTCCGACGGCGGTACAGCACGGATCGGGCGGCGGCACGGCACGGGTCCGACGGCGCTCGGCGGGCTGTGGAGCGTTGCTCGTTCGCAACCGGCTGTTCGAATCGCTGCCGGGTTACGGCCACTCTCCACAGATTCGCCGACTTTTTTCCGTCCACATCCTGGGGACTGCCAAGTTGTCCCGAACCGTGTCCACAGGGAGTCTTGGGAAGAGTCGTCCGCCCAGCTCAGCAGCCTGTGGAATCGTGGACGAACGATCTCCACAGGCTGTGGACGAAGCGGAGATCCACAGGCTGTGCATGAAGTTGTCCACTGGTAGCCCACAGGCTGGGGCCGGTTGTCCCCAGCGATCTCCAGCTTCTCCACATGACTGTCCACTGTTCGGCAACGCGACGCGTCCGCTCACCGCCCCGAGTGAAAGCCGTCACACGAAGGTGCCGGATTGGGGTGTGGGAAACGTGGGTAAACCTGGGGACGCAGCTGGGGAGAACTGCCCTCGGGCTGTGGGCGGTGTGTGCAGAACTTTCTGTTCTCCACAGAGACACCGAGTTGTCCACCGCCTCCACCCACAGGCCCAGTGGACAAAATTCCGGCTCTGAGCTGGGCAAACGAGGTTATCCACGGTATCCACAGGCCCTACTACTACTCCCAACTAGAGAGAGCCTGGGAATCGCTTTGAAGCGGGGGCTGTGCACAACTCGCTCTCTCGAGCCCGGCTGCCCCTCGGACCGACTTGACCCCGGCAGGCACCTACTGTCAGTGCGGTGCGTCAGACTGGTCCCCGGTGTCCTTCCCTTCGCAGTGGGCGGTGACACCGAGTCGGAGGACTCAGTAGCAACAGCAGGAGGCGGCTTACGGTGAAGATCCGGGTGGAACGCGACGTACTCGCGGAGGCAGTGGCGTGGGCTGCACGCAGCCTCCCGGCCCGTCCGCCGGCGCCTGTCCTCGCCGGCCTCCTGCTGAAGGCCGAGGACGGCCAGCTGAGCCTGTCGAGCTTCGACTACGAGGTCTCCGCCCGCGTGAGCGTCGAGGCCGAGGTCGACGAGGAGGGCACGGTCCTCGTCTCCGGCCGCCTGCTCGCCGACATCTCCCGCGCCCTCCCCAACCGTCCGGTGGAGATTTCCACAGACGGTGTACGGGCGACCGTGGTCTGCGGTTCCTCGCGGTTCACCCTGCACACCCTGCCTGTGGAGGAGTACCCGGCGCTGCCGCAGATGCCGAACGCCACGGGCACCGTCCCCGGCGAGGTCTTCGCCGCCGCCGTGTCCCAGGTGGCCATCGCGGCCGGCCGTGACGACACGCTGCCCGTCCTCACCGGTGTGCGCATCGAGATCGAGGGCGACACGGTCACCCTGGCCTCCACCGACCGCTACCGCTTCGCGGTCCGCGAGTTCCTGTGGAAGCCGGAGAACCCGGAGGCCTCCGCCGTCGCCCTGGTCCCGGCGAAGACGCTGCTGGACACCGCCAAGTCGCTGGGCGCGGGTGACAGCGTCACGCTGGCGCTCTCCGGCTCCGGCGCCGGCGAGGGCCTGATCGGCTTCGAGGGCGCGGGCCGCCGGACGACCACGCGTCTGCTCGAGGGCGACCTGCCGAAGTACCGCACGCTGTTCCCGACCGAGTTCAACTCCGTCGCCGTGATCGAGACCGCCCCCTTCGTGGAGGCCGTCAAGCGTGTGGCCCTGGTCGCCGAGCGGAACACCCCGGTGCGGCTGAGCTTCGAACAGGGTGTGCTGATCCTGGAGGCCGGCTCCAGCGACGATGCACAGGCTGTGGAAAGGGTTGACGCGCAGCTGGAGGGCGACGACATCTCGATCGCCTTCAACCCGACCTTCCTGCTGGACGGTCTGAGCGCCATCGACTCTCCGGTGGCCCAGCTGTCGTTCACGACGTCCACCAAGCCCGCGCTGCTCAGTGGGAAGCCGGCGCTGGACGCGGAGGCGGACGAGGCCTACAAGTACCTGATCATGCCGGTGCGGCTGAGCGGCTGATTGTTGTCCACAGCGCCGGTTGCCTTTGTGGGTGGCCGGCGCTGTGGCCGGTCCGGGGGCGGGTCGCTCGCCCGCGTTCGCGGGGTGCCACTGCTCCGACCCGTGCCGCCCCAGAGGCACGCTGCCCGCAGCCAGGCGGTCGGCCGTCGGCGCCGTGCGGGATTCCGCAGGTCAGGCCGTACGCATGAGCGCGTATGCCCACAGCTGTGCATGGAGGGCCGGGACTAGGCTCGGCCCCGGGTACGCAAGTGCCCCACACGCCACACAGCAACCTAAGGAACACAACTGATGGAGCTCGGTCTCGTCGGCCTCGGCAAGATGGGCGGCAACATGCGCGAGCGGATCCGCCGCGCGGGCCACACCGTCATCGGATACGACCGCAACGCCGACCTCGCGGATGTCCACAGCCTGGAAGAACTTGTGGGCAAGCTGAGCGGGCCGCGCGTCGTCTGGGTGATGGTCCCGGCCGGCGAGCCCACCCAGACCACCATCGACCGGCTCGCCGAGCTGCTGGAGCCCGGCGACGTGGTCGTGGACGGCGGCAACTCCCGCTGGACGGACGACGAGAAGCACGCCGAGGAGCTCGCCGCCCAGGGCATAGGCTTCGTCGACTGCGGCGTCTCCGGCGGCGTCTGGGGCCTGGAGAACGGGTACGCGCTGATGTACGGCGGCGACGCCGAGAATGTCGCCAAGGTGCAGCCGGTCTTCGACGCGCTCAAGCCGGAGGGCGACTTCGGCGCGGTGCACGCCGGCAAGGTCGGCGCGGGCCACTTCGCGAAAATGGTCCACAACGGCATCGAGTACGCGATGATGCAGGCTTATGCCGAGGGCTGGGAGCTGCTGGAGAAGGTCGACTCCGTCACGGACGTCCGTGAGGTCTTCCGCTCCTGGCAGGAGGGCACGGTCATCCGGTCCTGGCTGCTGGACCTCGCGGTGAACGCGCTGGACGAGGACGAGCACCTGGACGAGCTGCGCGGTTATGCACAGGACTCCGGTGAGGGACGCTGGACTGTGGAAGCCGCCATCGACAACGCGGTGCCGCTTCCCGCGATCACCGCGTCGCTGTTCGCGCGGTTCGCCTCCCGGCAGGAGGACTCGCCGCAGATGAAGATGATCGCCGCGCTGCGCAACCAGTTCGGCGGCCATGCCGTAGAGAAGAAGTAATCCACAGGTTCGCCAAGCGGTCCACAATCCCTGGGGGAGGTCGGCGCACGACCATGCACGTCACGCATCTTTCGCTGGCCGACTTCCGCTCGTACGCCCGGGTCGAGGTCCCGCTCGATCCGGGCGTCACCGCTTTCGTCGGTCCCAACGGGCAGGGCAAGACCAATCTGGTCGAGGCGGTCGGCTATCTCTCCACCCTCGGCAGCCACCGCGTCGCCTCCGACGCTCCCCTGGTCCGTATGGGTGCCGAGCGGGCCGTCATCCGGGCGCAGGTCAGGCAGGGTGAGCGGCAGCAGCTGGTCGAGCTGGAGCTGAATCCAGGCAAGGCCAACCGGGCTCGTATCAACCGGTCCTCGCAGGTCAGGCCGAGGGACGTGCTGGGGATCGTACGGACCGTGCTGTTCGCGCCCGAGGATCTCGCGCTGGTGAAGGGGGATCCGGGTGAGCGGCGCCGGTTCCTGGACGAGCTGATCACCGCGCGCTCCCCGCGCATGGCCGGTGTGCGGTCCGACTACGAGCGCGTCCTCAAGCAGCGCAACACGCTCCTGAAGACAGCCGCGCTGGCCCGCCGTCACGGTGGTCGTTCCATGGACCTGTCCACGCTCGACGTGTGGGACCAGCACCTCGCGCGCGCGGGCGCCGAGGTGCTCGCCCGGCGTCTGGACCTGATCGCCGCGCTTCAGCCGCTGGCCGACAAGGCGTACGAGCAGCTGGCTCCCGGCGGCGGTCCGATCGTGCTGGAGTACAAGCCGTCGGCGCCTGGCGAGGCGCACACGCGCGAGGACCTCTACGCCCAGCTGATGGCGGCCCTGACGGAGGCGCGCAAGCAAGAGATCGAGCGGGGCGTCACCCTGATAGGCCCGCACCGGGACGATGTGCTTCTCAGACTCGGTCAGCTGCCCGCCAAGGGGTACGCGTCTCATGGCGAGTCCTGGTCCTACGCCCTCGCGCTGCGTCTGGCCTCGTACGATCTGCTGCGCGCGGAGGGCAACGAGCCGGTGCTGATCCTGGACGACGTCTTCGCGGAGCTGGACGCCCGCCGCCGTGAGCGGCTGGCCGAGCTCGTCGCGCCCGGTGAGCAGGTGCTGGTCACCGCAGCTGTGGACGACGACGTACCGGGCGTGCTGATCGGCGCGCGTTATGCGGTGGCCGACGGGACGGTGGAGCGCGTATGAGCACCGGTGAATCCGCCTCCGAGAACGCGGAGAACCCAAAGGGCTCGAAGGGCTCGAAGGGCCCGAAGAAGGCTCCGGAGCCCTCCGGTGTCGACCTCGCGCGCGTGGCGTTGCGCGCCGCCAAGGAGCAGGCACGCGCGCGTGGGGACGCGGCGCGGCAGAAGAAGCAGGCGCGGCGCGGCGGCGGTCTGCGTTCCGGTGCGCGCGCCGACGGTCGCGACCCGATGGCGCTCGGCGCGGCGATCAACCGGCTGATCAACGAGCGCGGCTGGGAGACACCGGCCGCGGTGGGCGGTGTCATGGGCCGCTGGCCGCAGATCGTCGGCGAGGATCTGGCCAAGCACTGCGTGCCGCAGAAGTACGACGAGGACGAGCGGGTGCTGTCGGTGCAGTGCGACTCGACGGCGTGGGCGACCCAGCTGCGGCTGCTCGCCCCGACGCTGGTCGCCCGCCTGAACGAGGACCTCGGGCACGGTACGGTCCGGCTGCTCAAGGTCAACGGTCCTGGGGGTCCCGCCCGGCGTTACGGCCCCCTGCGGGCTCCGGGGAGCACGGGTCCCGGCGATACCTACGGGTGACGTACCTCACGTCATGAGGTCGATGCGCGGTGCCGGCGCGCCCCTCGTCGTGCCCTTGTATCCAGGCGTGGATCACAAGCTGACCCCCCAGTAGCCAAGGGTTGACGGCCCGAAGCGCTGAGTGGCGCTGTGAGCCGCTTGGAGCCCCCTTCCGCATATCGGGACCCGGCCGAGTCCGGTTCAGGGCGGCACATGAGGACTCAGGTACCGGCAAACCCCCATCACTGTCGGCGCTACCGGTAGACTGGAAGCCGATCCCGCCCCAATCGTGGGGACCGTCCGGGAAAAGCTGAGCAACGCTGATCAAGGCTGACCAACGCAACATGCCGCAGCCGCTCCGGCAACCCGCCGAGCCCGGCTCGTGCTGTGCCAGAAAGGGCGCTTCGTGGCCGATTCCGGCAACCCCAACGAGAACATCCCGTCCACCGACGCCGGCGTGAACGGGGAGGCCGCAGACTCTGGCGCGGCTTCCGCCTCCTACGACGCCAGCGCCATCACCGTGCTCGAAGGGCTGGACGCGGTCCGCAAGCGGCCCGGCATGTACATCGGTTCCACCGGCGAGCGCGGTCTGCACCACCTGGTGTACGAGGTCGTCGACAACTCCGTCGACGAGGCGCTGGCCGGCTACGCGGACACCATCGATGTGACGATCCTCCCCGACGGCGGCGTGCGCGTCGTCGACAACGGCCGTGGCATCCCGGTGGGCATCGTGCCCTCCGAGGGCAAGCCGGCTCTCGAGGTCGTGCTGACCGTGCTGCACGCGGGCGGCAAGTTCGGCGGCGGCGGCTACGCCGTCTCCGGCGGTCTGCACGGTGTCGGTGTCTCCGTGGTGAACGCCCTGTCCAGCAAGGTGTCGGTCGAGGTGAAGACCGACGGCCACCGCTGGACGCAGGACTACAAGATGGGCGTCCCGACGGCGCCGCTCGCCGAGCACGAGGCGACGGACGAGACGGGTACCTCGGTCACGTTCTGGGCTGACGGCGACATCTTCGAGACCACCGAGTACTCCTTCGAGACGCTTTCGCGGCGCTTCCAGGAGATGGCGTTCCTCAACAAGGGTTTGACGATCAAACTCACTGACGAGCGCGAGTCGGCGAAGGCCACCAGTGGTGCGGACGAGGCGGGTGCGGACGAGAAGGCCGAGGTCAAGGCGGTCACGTACCACTACGAGGGCGGCATCGTCGACTTCGTGAAGTACCTCAACTCCCGCAAGGGAGACGTGGTCCATCCCACCGTGATCGACCTCGACGCCGAGGACAAGGACAAGAGCCTGTCCCTCGAGGTCGCGATGCAGTGGAACAGCGGCTACAGCGAGGGTGTGTACTCGTTCGCCAACATCATCCACACCCACGAGGGCGGTACGCACGAAGAGGGCTTCCGGGCCGCGCTGACGTCGCTGATCAACAAGTACGCGCGCGACAAGAAGCTGCTGCGGGAGAAGGACGACAACCTCACCGGTGACGACATCCGTGAGGGTCTGACCGCGATCATCTCGGTGAAGCTGAGCGAGCCGCAGTTCGAGGGCCAGACGAAGACCAAGCTCGGCAACACGGAGGCCAAGACCTTCGTGCAGAAGGCGGTCTACGAGCACCTCAACGACTGGCTGGACCGCAACCCGGTCGAGGCGGCGGACATCGTCCGCAAGGGCATCCAGGCGGCCACCGCGCGCGTGGCGGCCCGCAAGGCCCGTGACCTGACCCGTCGCAAGGGACTGCTGGAGACGGCGTCGCTGCCGGGCAAGCTCTCGGACTGCCAGTCCAACGACCCCATCAAGTGCGAGATCTTCATCGTCGAGGGTGACTCCGCCGGCGGCTCGGCCAAGTCGGGCCGCAACCCGCAGTACCAGGCGATCCTCCCGATCCGCGGCAAGATCCTCAACGTGGAGAAGGCCAGGATCGACAAGATCCTGCAGAACCAGGAGATCCAGGCGCTGATCTCGGCCTTCGGCACGGGTGTGCACGAGGACTTCGACATCGAGAAGCTCCGCTATCACAAGATCATCCTGATGGCGGACGCCGACGTCGACGGCCAGCACATCAACACCCTGCTGCTGACGTTCCTGTTCCGCTTCATGCGGCCGCTGGTCGAGGCCGGGCACGTGTTCCTGTCCCGTCCGCCGCTGTACAAGATCAAGTGGGGCCGGGACGAGGTCGAGTACGCGTACTCCGACCGTGAGCGCGACGCGCTGCTGGAGATGGGCCGTCAGCGCGGCAAGCGGGTCAAGGAGGACTCGATCCAGCGCTTCAAGGGTCTCGGCGAGATGAACGCCGAGGAGCTGCGCGTGACGACGATGGACCAGGAGCACCGCGTCCTCGGCCAGGTCACCCTGGACGACGCGGCCCAGGCCGACGACCTGTTCTCGGTCCTGATGGGTGAGGACGTCGAGGCCCGGCGCCAGTTCATCCAGCGCAACGCCAAGGACGTCCGCTTCCTCGACATCTGAGTCGGTCTCAGCTGACCGCACCAGGAAGGATCTTCACCAGCAATGGCCGACGAGAACACTCCGCAAACCCCTGAGACCGAGGGCGGCGAGATCGTCCTGCGTGTCGAGCCCGTCGGGCTCGAGACGGAGATGCAGCGCTCGTACCTGGACTACGCGATGTCCGTCATCGTGTCCCGTGCGCTGCCCGACGTCCGGGACGGCCTCAAGCCCGTCCACCGCCGCGTCCTGTACGCGATGTACGACGGCGGCTACCGCCCCGAGCGCGGCTTCTACAAGTGCGCCCGTGTCGTCGGCGACGTCATGGGCAACTACCACCCGCACGGCGACTCCTCGATCTACGACGCCCTGGTGCGCCTCGCCCAGCCGTGGTCGATGCGGATGCCGCTGGTGGACTCCAACGGCAACTTCGGCTCTCCGGGCAACGACCCGGCGGCGGCGATGCGCTACACCGAGTGCAAGATGGCGCCGCTGTCGATGGAGATGGTCCGCGACATCGACGAGGAGACCGTCGACTTCACGGACAACTACGACGGCCGCTCCCAGGAGCCGACCGTCCTGCCCTCTCGCTTCCCGAACCTGCTGATCAACGGCTCGGCCGGTATCGCGGTCGGCATGGCGACCAACATCCCGCCGCACAACCTGCGCGAGGTGGCGGCCGGCGCCCAGTGGTACCTGGAGAACCCGGAGGCGAGCCACGAGGAGCTGCTCGACGCCCTCATCGAGCGCATCAAGGGCCCGGACTTCCCGACCGGCGCGCTGGTCGTCGGCCGCAAGGGCATCGAGGAGGCGTACCGCACCGGCCGCGGCTCCATCACGATGCGCGCGGTGGTCGAGGTCGAGGAGATCCAGAACCGCCAGTGCCTGGTGGTCACCGAGCTGCCGTACCAGGTGAACCCGGACAACCTGGCGCAGAAGATCGCCGACCTGGTGAAGGACGGCAAGATCGGCGGTATCGCGGACGTCCGCGACGAGACGTCGTCCCGCACCGGCCAGCGCCTGGTGATCGTCCTCAAGCGGGACGCGGTCGCCAAGGTCGTCCTGAACAACCTGTACAAGCACACGGACCTGCAGACGAACTTCGGCGCCAACATGCTGGCGCTGGTCGACGGCGTGCCGCGCACGCTCTCGCTCGACGCGTTCATCCGGCACTGGGTGACGCACCAGATCGAGGTCATCGTCCGCCGGACCCGCTTCCGGCTGCGCAAGGCCGAGGAGCGCGCCCACATCCTGCGCGGTCTGCTGAAGGCCCTGGACGCCATCGACGAGGTCATCGCGCTGATCCGGCGCAGTGAGACCGTCGAGATCGCGCGCGGGGGCCTGATGGGCCTCCTGGAGATCGACGAGATCCAGGCGAACGCGATCCTCGAGATGCAGCTGCGCCGCCTGGCCGCTCTGGAGCGCCAGAAGATCGTCCAGGAGCACGACGAGCTGCAGGCGAAGATCACCGAGTACAACGCGATCCTCGCCTCGCCGGTCCGCCAGCGCGGGATCGTCAGCGAGGAGCTGGCCGCGATCGTCGAGAAGTACGGCGACGACCGCAAGACCATGCTGGTGCCCTACGACGGCGACATGTCCATCGAGGACCTGATCGCCGAGGAGGACATCGTCGTCACCGTCTCGCGCGGCGGCTACGTCAAGCGGACGAAGACGGACGACTACCGGGCGCAGAAGCGCGGCGGCAAGGGCGTGCGTGGCACGAAGCTGAAGGAAGACGACATCGTCGACCACTTCTTCGTCTCCACCACCCACCACTGGCTGCTGTTCTTCACGAACAAGGGCCGGGTGTACCGGGCGAAGGCGTACGAGCTTCCGGACGCCGGCCGGGACGCGCGCGGTCAGCACGTGGCGAACCTGCTGGCCTTCCAGCCGGACGAGGCGATCGCCGAGATCCTCGCGATCCGCGACTACGAGGCGGCGCCCTACCTGGTTCTGGCGACCAAGGCCGGTCTGGTCAAGAAGACGCCTCTGAAGGATTACGATTCGCCCCGTTCCGGCGGTGTGATCGCGATCAACCTGCGCGAGCGCGAGGACGGATCCGACGACGAGCTGATCGGTGCCGAGCTGGTCTCGGCCGACGACGATCTCCTTCTGATCAGCAAGAAGGCACAGTCGATCAGGTTCACCGCCTCGGACGACACCCTGCGCCCGATGGGCCGCGCCACCTCCGGCGTCAAGGGGATGAGTTTCCGTGAGGGCGACGAGCTTCTCTCGATGAATGTTGTTCGACCCGGTACGTTCGTGTTCACTGCGACGGACGGCGGGTACGCGAAGCGGACCGCTGTCGACGAGTACCGCGTCCAGGGTCGCGGCGGCCTCGGCATCAAGGCCGCCAAGATCGTGGAGGACCGTGGTTCTCTCGTCGGCGCGCTGGTTGTCGAGGAGAACGACGAGATCCTCGCCATCACCCTGTCCGGCGGTGTGATTCGTACGCGAGTCAACGAGGTCAGGGAGACGGGCCGTGACACCATGGGCGTCCAACTGATCAACCTGGGCAAGCGCGATGCCGTGGTCGGTATCGCACGTAACGCCGAGGCGGGGCGCGAGGCGGAGGAGGTCGACGGCGATGTGGCCGTGGACGAGGCCGCCGAGGGTGCCGCGACCACCGGCACGGACGAGGGTGAGGCGCCCTCGGCCGAGTAGCACGAGGAGTGAGTCATCGTGAGCGGAGCCACGGGCGCTGGATCGGCCGGTACCTCGACGGGTACGGAAACGGACGGCGGCGGCCGTGGCTCCGCCGCGCGTGCGGCGGATCCGCACACCACCCAGCTGCGCAAGATCGACGCAGGCAAGGCCGACTCACCCTCGCCCGATGCTCATGGACCCCAGGGGGGAACTGTGACGGACACCCGCGGCCCGCAGACCCAGCCCGGCCCGGCGGAGGGGCAGGCCTCCCCGCTGCCCGGTGAGCGGCGCCCCGAGCAGCCCGCGGGGCCCTATCACCCGCCGCAGGCCTATCCGGCGCAGGCTCCGACGGGCGCCGTACGCCGGCCGCGCACCGGCGCGAAGACCGCTCCGCGCACCCGCAAGGCCCGGCTCCGCGTCGCCAAGGCCGACCCGTGGTCGGTCATGAAGGTCAGCTTTCTGCTCTCCATCGCGCTCGGCATCTGCACGATCGTCGCCTCGGCGGTGCTGTGGATGGTCATGGACGCGATGGGTGTGTTCTCGACGGTCGGCGGCACCATCTCGGAGGCGACCGGCTCCAACGAGGCGAACGGCTTCGACCTCCAGGCTTTCCTCTCCCTCCCGCACGTTCTGACGTTCACGTCGATCATCGCGGTGATCGACGTGGTCCTCGCGACGGCTCTGGCCACCCTCGGCGCGTTCATCTACAACCTGTCCGCGGGCTTCGTGGGCGGCATCGAGCTGACGCTGGCCGAGGACGAGTGACCCCACCTGCCGCCCCCTGCTGACGGTCCCCCGACAACCGATTTTGGGACTGCCCCCCTCGTGCGCTAATCTTCAGGAGTCAGCGCGCGGGACACACACCGCACAGCGCGGCGGGGCTATAGCTCAGTTGGTTAGAGCGCATCCCTGATAAGGATGAGGCCACAGGTTCAAATCCTGTTAGCCCCACAGTACGAAGACCCCCGGTCCAGATGGACCGGGGGTCTTTCGCGTGTGCGGATGCCTGCATGGTTCCGAGCACACATGCATACGTGGATTCCGCTTCACGACACGAAAAAAGGCCCGATCGCTGGCGACGGGGGATGCACCAGCGATCGGGCTATGGCCAAGGGTAACAAGGTTGTCGGGACTGTGGGAGGCAACGGGACGTAATGGCCAGGTAGTTGGCTGATCTTGATCGGTCAGCGGGGGCACGGGGGGTCGTACGACAGACGGGTCAGGTACTCGTGCCACTTCTGCGGGGTCATGACGCCGCTGGTGACCGCGCAGATGTGGCGGATGGCCTCGTCGGCGTCCAGACGCCACAGCCGGACCGTGTCCGCGCCGCTCGACACCCCGAGCACACGGCTGTTGGGGCTGAAGGACAGGAAATTTCCCGTCTTGGCGTAGGGGCTCATCGACTGGCCGATCGGCCTCGCCGCGGAGGGGCGGGTGACGTTCCAGAGCCGGATCGTGTTGTCGTCGCCGCCGCTCGCCAGGGTCTGGCCGTCCGCGGTGAAGGTCAGCGAGGTGACCGCCTCGGTGTGGCCGGTCAGGGAGGCGCCGAGCGCGGTCGCCGCCCGGGGGTCGGTGACGTCCCAGAGCCGTACGGTGTCGTCGTCGCTGCCGCTGGCGAGGGTGTGCCCGTCCGGGCTGTAGGCGAGCGCGTTGACCGGGGCGGAGTGCTCGGTGAGCGGATGGCCGAGCGGGGTGACGCGGGCGGGGTCGGCGACGTTCCACATCCGGATGGTGCGGTCCGCGCTGCCGCTGGCGAGGGTGTGCCCGTCCGGGCTGAAGACGAGGGCGTTGATGTAGCCCCGGTGCCCGGAGAGCGGCTTGCCGAGCGGGACGGTACGGGCGGGGTCGGTGACGTTCCACAGCTGGATGGTGTGGTCGCCGTAGACGGTGGCCAGGGTCCGTCCGTCCGGGCTGTACGCCAGCGCGTGGGTGCCCGCGAAGCGGGTGCGCAGGCCGAGGAGCGGCCCGGTGAGGACCGGACGGGCCGGGTCGCCCACGTTCCACAGGTACAGCCTCGCCTTGCCGTTCAGCACCGCGAGGGTATGGCCGTCGGGGGAGAAGACGATCGAACGCTGGCCGCCGTCCGCTTCCATGAACGGCCTGCCCAGCGCCACGGGCCGGTCGGGCGCCGCCGCGTTCCACAGCCGGATCCTGCCGTCGCGCGCGGCCGTGGCGAGCACCTTGCCGTCCGGCCGGAACGCCGCGCTGCGGCCGATCATGTCCGACGTCGGGATCGACCAGAGGCGGACCTTGCTGTCACCGCTGCCGGTGGCGAGGGTGTGTCCGTCGGGGCTGAACCCCAGGGCGTACATCTCGCCGCTGCTGCCCACGAGCGGCTGGCCGACCTGGGAGGGGGAGGCGGGGTCGGCGACGTTCCACAGGCTGGCCGTGCTGTCCGCGCTGGCGGCGGCGAGCCGGTCGCCGTCGGGACTGAAGGCCACGGACCAGATGGGGCCGGTGTGGCCGGTCAGCGGTGAGCCGATCGGTGCCGCGCGCTGTGGGTCGGCGACGTTCCACAGCCGGATGGTGTCGTCCGCGCTGCCGCTGGCCAGGGTGCGCCCGTCGGGGCTGAAGGCCACCGAGTGCACGAGGTCCGTGTGGCCGGTCAGCACCGTGCGCAGGGGTTCGGGCCGGCGCGGGTCGGCCGTGTTCCACAGCCGGACGGTGTCGTCGTCGCCGCCCGCCGCGAGGGTGTGTCCGTCGGGGCTGAAGGCCACGCAGCGCACCGGGGCGGTGTGGCCGCCCAGCGTGGCGAGCGGCTTCGGCCGGCGCGGGTCGGCCACGTTCCACAGGCGTACGGTGCGGTCCTCGCTCGCGGAGGCCAGCGTGTGCCCGTCCGGGCTGAAGGCGACCAGGTAGATCGTGCCCTTGTGGCCGGTCAGCGGCGCGCCGAGCGGGGAGGGGCGGGCGGGGTCGGTCACGTCCCACAGCCGGATCGTGCCGTCGTCGCCGGCGCTGGCCAGGGTGTGCCCGTCGGGGCTGAAGACGGCGCTGCTCACCCAGCTGGTGTGTCCGGTGAGGGGCTTGCCCAGGGGCTTGGGGTGGCTGCGGTCGGCCACGTTCCACAGCCGGACGGTCCGGTCGTAGCTGGCCGTGGCCAGGGTCTTGCCGTCGGGGCTGAAGGAGGTGAGGTAGACGGCGCCGGTGTGGCCGAGCAGCGGGGTGGCCAGCGGCGCGTTGACGATCGAGATCAGCCGGCTGTACGCCCCCTTGTCGTCCGGCCGCAGATCGTGGGCCACCAGATCGAGCTGGGCGGCCAGCGACGGGTCCGTGTGCTGGACCCGGTCCGCCTCGGCGAGCACCTGTTCGAACACGGCGTCGTCCCGCTGCTGCCACGCGACCACCGCCGAACCCGCGGCCAGCACGGCGAGCACGACCAGCGCCGTCACCGCGGCGCGGCTGATCAGGACCGTGCGCCTGCGCAGCCTGACCGAGGCGGCCAGGAACTGCACCGCGCTGCGGGTCAGATAGGTGTCCCCGGCGGACTTCGCCCAGCTGCGGGCCTGTTCCAGCCGGGAGCCGCGGTACAGGAGCGAGCTGTCCCGGTCCGAGACCTCCCAGGCCCGCCCGTCCTCCTCCAGCCGCTGGCGCAGCAGATGGTCGCCCCGGTCCTCGTCGATCCAGTGGCGCAGCCGGGGCCAGGCGTGCAGCAGGGCCTCGTGGGTGATCTCCACGGTCTCCGCGTCGAGGGTCACCAGACGGGCGCGTACCAGCGTCTCCAGCGACTCCTCGGTCTTGCCGGGGTCCGCCGACTCCTGGGCCAGCTGGCGGCGGGTGCCCCGTCTGCGGGTGGCCTGGGTGTCCTCGCCCAGCCGGACCAGACGCAGCAGGAGCAGCCGGGCGGCCGTGCGGGCGGCGGGGTCGAGGCTGGTCCAGGCGCGTTCGGCGGTCGCCGCCACCGCGCCCTGGATGCCGCCCGCCGCGCGGTAGCCCGCCAGGGTCAGCCGTCCCCCCTTGCGGCGCTGCCAGGTGGCGAGCAGGGCGTGGGACAGGAGCGGGAGCACTCCGGCGTCGTGGGCCCCGCGCGGGCCGTCGGCGCTCACTTCGCGCACGATCAGCTCGGCCAGCCCGGGTTCCAGCTCCAGGCCCACGGCCTTGGCGGGGCCGGTCACCGCCTCGCGCAGCTCCGCGGTGGTCAGCGGCCCGAGCACCATGTGCCGGTGCTGCAGCGCGTCGGCCAGCTCGGGATAGCCGAGGCAGCGCTCGTAGAAGTCGGCGCGGATGCCGAGGACCACCAGTACGGGGGCGGGGGAGCCCGAGTCGGTGGCCGGTGCGCAAGCCGCGTGCAGGAACTGGAGGAAGGTACGCCGTTCCGCCTCGTCGGCGCAGAGGGTGAAGGTCTCCTCGAACTGGTCCACGATCAGGACCGGCCGGGCGGTCGGGGCGGGGTCGGCGGCCGGTTCGGTGGCCGACGGTGCCTCGATGTCCGTGAGGCCGGTGCCGGGGGACGGCTGCTCGGCCGTGGAGGCCTCCCGCAGCGCCCATGCCGTGACGGCTTCGCGTACCCCCTGGGCGAAGTGCGCCGCGTCGGACCCCGGCACCGCCGGGTTCTCGGCCGCCTCCTTCTCGGCCTCGCACGCGTCGACGGCGAGGGAGGCGAGCTCCGGGATGCGGCGGGTCAGTTCGCCGAGCGGATCGGGGCCCGGCACCAGCTGGAGCACCGAGCTCGGCCGGCTGTTCCCGTCCCCGAGCGCGCCGTCCTGCACCGCGGGCACCAGGCCGGCGTTGAGCAGCGACGACTTTCCGGCGCCCGAGGCGCCGACCAGCATGATCAGCCCGCCCGTCTTCTCCGCGGCGCGCAGCTGGGCGACGAGGGCCCGTGTGCTGCGCTCCCGGCCGAAGAACCAGCGGGCGTCCTCCTCGCGGTAGGAGGCGAGGCCCCGGTAGGGGCACACACCACCGGCGACGGGCGGGGCCTGGGCCTGCGGCCGCCCCTCCTCGGGCGCGGGCTCCGCCGGGCGGTCGCCGGCCGGGTCGGCCAGGGCGCGCTCCCACAGACGCTGCCACTGCGCGAGGTCGTACAGCCCGGCGGAGACCGGAACCGGCCGCGCACGGCGGGCCTCGGGGATCAGGATCTGGAGGACGGCCTGGAGGGCGGCGAACTGGGCCGGCACGTTCTTGGCCCGTCGCCAGTCGCTGATGCGCTGGGCGGAGACCCGCACGGGCCTGCCGCGCTCGTCCGTCCGCTGCAGTCGGACGACCGCCTCGGACACGCTCTTCAGGGGAGGATTTCCGGCCTCCTTGTACAGCAGCGCGAGGCGCTCGGCGAAAGCTGTGCGTGCCCCTGAGTCGGAACCCAAGGTCCCACCACCCTTACTTCCCCCCGCTGTGGACGTCCGGACCGGAAAACTCACCCTATATGGCTGACCTGCGGATAAGCGGTGGACCGGAGACGGGAATCTCCTCGTTGGGGGCGACAGGTGGCAGGATCACGTCCCGGTAGCGAGCCCGTCACCGGCCGTCTCGACAGGCCACCGGCTCGGTGTGCGAAGAGGCTGCGGATGGCGCAGAACGTTCTCGGACAACTTCCGCCGGCGAGATCACGGACATGACATCGCGGGCGCCAGAGACATCACGGATACGAGAGTCATCACGGACATCGGCGACAGGTGACCGGTCCGGCCACGGGCCCGGTCCCCTTCGACGCCCGGCCGCTTCGGCCCGTGCCGATTTGCCGACACGGCACGGGACGAGATCACCTGCCCCGTCCGGTACCGGTCCCCACGAGGGGAGGGACCGGTGCCGGGCGGGCCGGTGACCCTACGCCCCGGTCCCCTGGGAGACCCACCCCGCCGCGCGCGCCGCCGCGGCCGCGCGCCGCTCGGCCTCGTCGGCGGCGGCGTTCAAGGACGCGTCCCTGCCCCGCGCCGTCGCTGTCGCGGCGGCCGCCGCGGCCTGGGAGGCGGCCAGAGCGGCCCGCAGGGCCGAGACGGAGGCGGTGACGGCGCCGGTGTCGGCGGTCGTGGTGCCGGTTTCGGCTTCGGCGTCCCGGGCCGCGGCCACCTGGGCGGCCAGAGCGGCCGCCGCGGCGGCGTTGCGGGCACAGCGGGCGTCCGCCGCGGGATCGGGCTCGTTCGAGGCCAGCGCGGCGATGGACCCGGCCGACAGGCGCAGCGCGCCCGCGGCCCTGCCGACGGGACTCGTCGGCACGAGCTGGGCGTCGCCCTGGGCGACGCCGGCATGCCGGCAGGCGGCGGCGGCACGCTCGTAGGCTCGGCGCGCACGCTCGGCGTGGATCTTTCGCAGCGCCGCCGAAGCCGCCGCCGGCGTCGCGCTCGCTGACACTGCCTCTTCGAGTCCGCTCATCTTCGGTCTCCCTGCGGGGGTGTCCGGGGCCGGGCGCGGGCAGGGTGTCACGCCGGCCGTGAAGAGGCCAGGGCCACCCGCTGGAAAACTGACGGATCGTCAGTTATGGTCTGCTCCCCGGCAGTTCCCGAAGGGGTGAGTGCATGGTGAAGCATCCCGAATGCCCGCAACCGACCGGTGTGCCCCGCTGGGTCGCGATGTTCTACCATCCGGCACAGGCCTCCTGGCGGGTGGGCGCGGAGTCCCCCGACCGGGCCCCCGTGCTGTACGCCGTGGGAGACATG
This sequence comes from Streptomyces griseochromogenes, assembly GCF_001542625.1. NCBI lineage: Bacteria > Bacillati > Actinomycetota > Actinomycetes > Kitasatosporales > Streptomycetaceae > Streptomyces > Streptomyces griseochromogenes. The sequence goes on from NZ_CP016279.1 coordinate 18,697, forward strand.
GCCCAGACGGTACGGGCGCGCGGCGACGAGGTGACGGTCGCTCTGTGGGGCCCGCGGGACGGCGCCTGGCAGCGGTTCGACACCGCGGCCGGCCGGCCGGCCGCCCCCGCCCCCTCCCGGCGGTCGTCCCCGCGGCGCCCCGAGGAGCCGGCCAGACTCGCGGAACGGATGTCGGACCGCCGGCACCAGGTGCTCATGGCCGGTCTGGGCAAGGCGGGTCTGTACGACCTCTCACCCGAGGACGAGGACGCGGTGCGCGCCCTGGTCGAACGGCTCGACGAGCCCATGGTCCGCCGCGTCGCCCACTGGCTCTCGACCGCCGGCGGCCGAGAGCCGGGGTCGCCGGCGGACCGCTGACGGCCCCGTCCGGTTCGGCGCTCGGTCCGCCGGGCAGTCACGTCCTGGAAGTCATCGACGACTGGAGGGCGTATGAAGGTCTCGGTCGACCGCGCCGCGTGCTACGGCTCCGCCGAGTGCGCGCACCGGGCCCCGTCCGTGTTCGGGTTCGAGGACGGGTACGGGCTCGTCCGGTCCGGCCAGGAGGGGGCCGGAGACGATCCACAGGTGCGGGAAGCGGCCGAGAAGTGCCCCTCACAGGCCATCGTTCTCACCCGGTGAGCCCGGTTCCCGGCGGGACGGGCCCGCTCACCACCTCTCCAGGCAGGTGGTGAAGAGCAGCTCGGTACGGTCGCCGGGCAGCACGACGTCGCAGACGTCCACGACCCGGCCGTAGGTGTCGTACGACGTCTTGCGGAGCAGGATCACCGCCGACCGCTCCGGCAGCCCCAGTGCCCGTGCCTCCCGCGTGGTGGGCGCCCGCGCGCTGAACCGTTCCTCGATGCGGTCGATCTCCACCCCCACCGTGGAGAGCTGGTGGTGGGTGCCGCCGGGCCAGGGCTCGTGGGAGGCGTCCAGCAGATCGGGGTTGGCCGCCACCATGGCGTACAGGAGATACGAGGTCACGAGGCTGAAGGGGGCCGCCTCCGCGGCGTGCCGTGTCCGGTAGCTGCGCTCCAGGAGCACCGTGCCCACCGGCACACCGAAGGCCTCGGCCAGCGTGGTGGGTGCTTCGACCGTGCGGTACCGGGCGGAGAAGACGAGGTCGGTCGCCGCCAGGCCGGTGTCGTGCTCCGTGGCACCGGTCTCGGCCCGTGTGACCGAGGGCTCGAGGGCCCGGCTCTTCTCCCACTGGTGGCGCCGGCTGTCGCGCACCACCCGGGTGCGGGGACGCCGTAGGAATGTGTCGCGCCCGTGCCGCCCGTCGTCCGCGATCTGCTCGTAGGCCTTGGGCACCTGTCCAGGCTACGACTGGTCGATCCGGGCCGGCGAGTCGGAACGGAGGTGGCCGGCGCGGGTCCCCCCAACAGCGCGAGACCCCCGGCCGAACCCGGCCGGGGGTCTTTCCGTGTCGACTGGTGCGTACGCAAGTCGCCGTGTCGAAACGTCCGCGGTCCTGCGTGCTGCCGCGTGCTCAGCAGTCGAGGGGGGCTGTGGACTGGTGGTGCGTGGCGTCCGTCTCGGCCGGTGTCTCGGCGAGGGGGCGGTGCCGGCAACTGGGGGACTTTCCGTGGGCCTCGGCCCGGATCCGCTGCTTCATCGTGGGGGGCAGAAGGGCTCTGGCATGGGACCAGGTCCTGTGGTTCGTCGCCGGGAAGGCCGCGGCCGTGCGGTGCTCGATGCTCTTGCCCGTGGTCTCGGGCCGGGCGGCGGCGGCCGCGTCGGTCGTGGCGATGAGTCCGAGCGCCGTGAACAGCGCGACGAAGGCGGTGACGATGGCGGTCCACAGCTTCATGACCTTGTTCTGGGTCATGGCCCCTCACTTTCGGGTCGGGCGATTTGCGTACTTTGTTCATGATGTGTATGGGGGTCGCGAAGTGGTGGACCGACGCCCGCGGCGCGTCGATGTTCAGATCAACACCACTCGGATGGGCGCAAGAAGGTCGGAAAAGCACCAAAGCCAGGTGAGCGTGAGCGAAGAGGGAGCAAAGTCACGGTCCGTGGAGGTGTGATCACCCTCCGATCGGAACGGCTCCGACCTGGTCTATCGCGCTGTCGGAGGCCGGAGTTGGGGCCCGACGCAGGTCACCGATCGATATCGGTCGGTGTGTATAGTCGGGCGCCAGAGGTCCCCTACGTCAAGGAAAGACGAGGTCGCGCGGTGAAGAAGCTGCTCCTGGTCGCACTGGCCGCCATCGGCGGGCTCCTCGTGTACCGCCAGATCCAGGCGGATCGCGCCGAGCAGGACCTGTGGACGGAGGCGACTGACTCCGTGCCCACGGGTTCGTGAGTACCGATCCAGAATCTGATTCAGACCCCGACCGCCCAAGCGGTCGGGGTTTTGTGTTCCCCGGACGGCCCCACGGGTCCGTGGCCCCGCGTCGTGTTGCCGGCTTCGGGCGGGTGGTGTACACGCTCCGCGCTGTACCGGTGACATGAGGACGGACGGGACGGGAGTTTCGGACGGCCGTACGGATTCCACGGATGGCTCAGGGGCGCTCGGGGAAGGATGGGCCAAGGCCGGGAGCGCAGCGACAGGGGGCGGCACGTGCGGGGGCGAGGGCGTACGACGTGGTGGTGGCGGATCCGGCGGCCGGCGGACGCCGCGGTCCGGGTCGCGGCCGTGGCCGCCGTGGTGTGCGCCGCCGCAGTCCTGCCGGGCGGGACGGCGGCCGGCATCCAGGACGGGACGTACGACTTCGCGCCGGACGCCCGGCCGGTCACGGGTGCCGCGAGCACCACCGGCGCCGCACGCCTGGAACCCGGCCGTACCTACCGCAGCTCCCTCCCGAGGAACGGCAAGCTCTACTACCGCCTGGACCTCGCCGCCACGACCACGGCGTACGTCCCCGTCACCGCCGTACCCCCGGCCCACGCCACCGTCACCTCCACCGACGGCATCCGCGTCTCGGTCCAGGACGCGCACGGCGGCTCCTGCCCCTACGCCTCCGCACGCTTCGGCGCCGCACTCAGCCCCCGTCCCCTCACCGCCGTCGCGCAGCGCGAGACGGACGGAACGCTGTGCCAGGGGAAGGGGACGTACTACGTCCTGGTGGAACGCCTCGACTCCGGGGGCACCGCCGACTCGGGCGCGGCACAGCCCTGGGACCTGGAGATCGCGCCCGTCACGGAACCGCCCCTGGCCAAGGCCGGGCCCACCACCGCGCCCGGGACCCGGGACTCCGCCTCGCCCGAGCCCCTCGCCGGAGAACCCCGCCGCCGGCCCGGCGGCGCCGGCTTCGCCACGGCCCGCCCGCTGGGCCAAGGGGTCTGGCGGACCGACCTCACCCCCGGCCAGACCGTTTTCTACAAGGTGCCGGTCGACTGGGGCCGCGAGCCGCAGGCCGTCGCCGAACTCGGCGCCGTCGCCCAGGGCCACGGATATGTCGGCGGCGCCCTGAACCTGTCGCTCTACAACCCCGTCCGCGGACTCGTCGACGACGCCTCCCCCGGCTACACCGGCACCCAGAAGTCCGCCGCCCTCGCCCCGCCGCCGCCCGTGGAGTACGCCAACCGGTACGCGGTGCTGGGCGGGCAGCGAGCGGTCCGCTTCGCCGGCGACTACTACCTGGTGGTGCATCTCAGCGAGCGGATGACCCAGACGTTCGGGACCGGGCCGTTCGCGGTGACGCTACGGGTGCGGATCGCCGGGCAGGCGCACGGTGGGCCCGCATACGCCGGGCGGCCCGTGCCGGACGACGTCTTCACGGTCACGGAGCAGGACCGGGCGGCGGCGGTCATCGGGAGCGGCGGGAGCGGCGGGAGCGGCGCGGGCGGTGGCTCCGCGATGGTGGCCCTGGCGGTCGGCGGGATCGGCACCGGGACCGCGCTGCTGCTCGTGCTCGGCGTGTGGACGGTGGCGGGCCGGCGGGCTCAGACGCGGGTCAGCGCCCAGAAGCCCACGGCGTAACAGGCCAGCGCCAGCAGCAGGATCGGGATCGCCGCCTTCGCCGGCGGGCCGGGACGGCGGCTCGCACGACGGGCCCGGCGGCCGTGGGCGGGGCCCGGCCCGGCGGGCCGCGCCGCAGGGCGAACCCGGGGATCCTGAGCCGTGTACGAAGCGGTGGAGGCCTCGGCGCGCGGCAGTGCCTGCGGCACCGGGAGCGGCGGGGCCGCCGGGGCGGGGTGCCAGGCGGCGTACGGCCGCGGATCCGTGGGGGCGTGCGGGGAGAAGACGGCAGGCCCGGTGGCGGGTGTGGGCGGCTGTTCGGCGGGGTGCGCGCCGTGCGGCGCCTGCAGCCCTGCCTCGTGCGCGGAGGCGGGGGTGTACGGCTGCGGGGGCAGAAGGTGAAAGCTCCCGGTGTCCGACATGTCCGGCATGTTCGGCGTGGAGGAAGACGGGTCCGCCGGGGCGGAGGGCGTGGAGTGACGCGCCCCGTCGCCGCCCAGCCGGGGATCGGGGGGTACGGCGGCGGAGGCGGGCTCCGCCGTGTTCCCGGTGCCGCCGGTGCCGGGTTCGCGGGTGCCCGGGGCCGATGGTCCCTCCCGCACTCCGGAAGCGCGCTCAAGGGGACCTTCGGGCCCGAACCCGGGCGGCAGCGGCCCGAGTTGGTCGAAGACCTCGATCAGTTCGTCGTCGGGTCCGGGCTCCGGAAGGAGTTCCGCGGCCGAGGCGAGTGCCTTGCGTGCTCCCGTGGCCGTACGGAACCGGGCCGCCGGATCGGGCTGGAGCAGGGTGGCGACCACTTGCCACAGCGGCTCGGGAACGCCCTTGGGCGGACCGGGTGTTCCGTGCTCCGCGAAGTACTGCACGAGGGCCTTGGCGTCCGGCTTGGCGCCCTCCAGCAGATACAGGGCGACCAGCCCCACGGCGAACAGGTCGGCGGGGAAGTCCGGTTCTGACCCCAGCATCTGCTCGGGTGCCAGATAACCGGGCGTGCCCACCACGAGGTTGGTCTCCGTCAGGCGGGGCTCACCGAACCGCATGGCGATGCCGAAGTCGGACAGCCTGAGCCGCGGCCGCCCGGTGCCGGTGGCTTCGAGCAGCACGTTGGCGGGCTTGATGTCCCGGTGTACGACGCCCTCCGCGTGGACCGCGGCAAGCCCCGACAGGAGCTGGTCGAGCAGGGTGCACACGAACGCCGGCGGCAGCGGCCCGTAGTCGCCGACGAGGTGCACCAGCGAGCCGCCCCCGACCAGGTCCATGGTGAACAGGACCTGGTCATCGTCGGCGGCCCAGCTGGCCGGAGCGAGGACATGGGGGTGATCGATGCGCAGGGCCTGCTCCCGTACGAAGCGCAACAGCGAGTGCGCGTCGCGCTGCTGGAGCACCTTGGCGGCCACATAGCGCCGCCGACGGTGGTCCCAGGCGCGCCATACGGCGCCCACGCCGCCACGCCCGATCGGGTCGGCCAGCTCGTACCGGCCGGCGAAGACCTCACCCATGGCAGTCCGCCGCTCCTCCCCCTAGCCCCTCGTTTCCCGCTGTTCCCCCTGTTCCCCCTGTTCCCCCTTCCCCTTGTTCCCTCTCTTCCCCTGATTCCCCCGCTTCCCCTGGCTTCCCCTGGATGAGTGATACGACCCCGCCCGCCCGCCTCGAACGGGCGGTTCCCCCTCGGCCCGGCCCCCGGACCCCTTCGCGGAACCGGGCCCCGGGGTCAGTTCTGGTGGGACTGGTAGTGCGCGACCGCGTCGGAGGTGCGGCCGGCGCCGTAGACCCGGAGGAACTCTGCCAGCTCGGGGTGGGTCGGGGCGAGAGTGTCGGCAGCGTCGATGATGTCGCCGGCGGCGGCCACCGAGCGCAGCAGCGACTGGATCTCGCGCACCACGCGCTTGACCGTCGGCGCCCCAGAACTGCTCGTCGTCTGCGTGGTGTTGCTGAGCACGGATCCCCCCTGTGACTTCTTGATCTCGTCCATGCGGTCGGTGGCCTCGGCCGCGCTGACGCTGCCGTCCGCGACCTGCGCCGCCAGCTCCTGAAGCAGCTGCACCCGCTGGACCACGGCGGGATTGCCGATCTTGGCTCGCTGGCCGCTCATCAGCTGCGACAGCATCGGAGCGGACAGGCCCAGGACCGCCGCGAGACGGGCCTGGTTGAGCCCGAGATCTTCGATGAGCTTACGGAAGAGCGCCCCCAGCGGCTCCCCGTACCAGTTCCGCTGCAGCTCCCGCGCTCTCGCGGTGGCTTCCTGCTGTGCGGCGTCCATTGCGTCTCCCCATCGCTTCCCCTAAATACCGCGGTTCGCTGTAGCGAACCATGTCGAGCATCTTACGGAGAGTGGTCATCCACGGGGACCCCCAATCTTTTTGCGGGATACGGGGGGTGACCCGGTACTCTGGTCTGCGGCACGAGCCGGAGTACGCGCTACTCACGGCTGCCGCTTCCCTCACGGGGCCTTAGCTCAGTTGGTAGAGCGCCGTCTTTGCATGGCGGATGTCAGGGGTTCGACTCCCCTAGGCTCCACTCTGTGAGACCCCTCTGACCTGCGGAAACGCGGTTGGAGGGGTCTTTTTGCGCCGGTTTTCCGTGTTGGTGTGTCAGCACGGTGGTGCTGACACACGTGTGCGGAGGCCCGTGTTCGTGGGGTTTCGGGGCAGCGCATCTCCCCTGTGGATCCCCTGGTAACGCGGCGTTCGCCGGTGCTCGCGGCCGAGTGCGGCGCCACGATGGACGGTCTCTTGGGGCAGCCGGCCTTCCGGGAGCCGGCCGAGGAGGAGCGTGAGAGTGCGCCCGGGATGCCGTACATCGAGACCGGCCACCAGCGCGGCGGCATTCCTGTGCTGTCGCCATGCGTCCTGGCCGCCGACCGGCTTGCGTGTGCACCGGGCGGGAAACACCTCGTCGCGCTGCCGTGGCCGGCGCGGATCCATGACTGCTGGGACCGTGGAATCGCCCTGGAGCGGGCCCGGCGGGTATCGGTCAGGACATGGAGTCGCGCCAGCCGACGACGGGCCGTTGCACACAGTCGGTGCCTCCTACGCGTGCTGCAGCTCGTCGGCCGCCCGCCAGGTCTGGTCGGCGAAGCGCGCGGCTTGAGGGTGGGCACCGTGCGAGGGGTGGGCGAGATAGGCAGGCACGGTGGGTGCGCCGGTCAGCGGGACAAGGCGGACGCCGGGGTGCATGTAGCGGCGGGCGGCGGAGACCGGAGCAGTGCCCACACCGAGGCCGACGGCCACCTTTTCCAGCCATTCGTCGAAGTTGCGGCATTCGGCGCCGACCACTGGCCGGCTGCCGTCGGGCCACATGTCGGGGAAGGTGGTGCCGCTGACGGTGTTGACGACCAGCGGCAGGCCGGCGAGTTCGGCCCAGTCGAGTTCGGTGCGTTCGGCCAGCTGCCAGCTCGCGGGGACAGCCGCGATACGGGACTCCTCGAAGAGGAGGACGCCGCGCAGTCCCTTCGGCAGGGGCGCGCTGCGCAGCAGGGCCAGATGTGCCTCGCCGGTGTCGAGTCCGGCCTGGGGGGTGTCGCAGCGGATGAATTCGACTCCGACTCCGGTCTCCTCGCCGAACCGGGCGGCGAGTCGCGACAATCCCTCGGGCAGTCCCCAGCTGAACCCGATGCGCAGTTTCTCCCCTTTCTGTAAATCCCCCAGCGTCGAGTCGAGCTGGCGCAACAGCGGGGTGACGGCCTCCCGCAGGATCTTGCCTTTGTCGGTCAGCTCCGTTCTGCGTGTGCTGCGTTCGAAAAGCCTCACGCCCAGGGACTCCTCGAGAGTCCTGATGTTGCGGGTCAGGGTCGGCTGGGTGAGATGCAGGCGGCGGCCGGCAGCCGTGAAGCCTCCTTCCTCGGCCACGGCCAGAAAGCAGCGCAGGTGACGGAGATCGATGTTCATTCGTCGAGTGTATAGGTGGTTCAGCGAAATAATTTCTCCACCCCCTGCCCAGTGTCTAGTGTTCTGGGTATAGCCGAGCGGACGGAGTGCCCGGGAAGCATGGGCCGATAGCCGACGCCGCTGGTGTGCAGTCATGTGTTACGGGGGTAACGTGCAGGGAGCGTTGGTGCGCGCCGTCAATCGGCATAGCGCAGGAATCGGCCAAGGGGAAGGTCAAGGGACCCGTGGTCGGCCGGGCTGCCACAGAGGTGCCCGTGCCTCAATCTGCTTTCTTCACGGCTGCTGAGGACCCTTCGTAGACCAGTTGTCGACCGCGTCGCCCATCGGTGGCGTGGGGTGTGGCACGGGTGATCCGATGTAATGCGATGTGTTGGCCTTGTGTCGATTTTATGTCGATGGCCGCCATCCTCTCGAAAGTTATCTCCTCAACTATTGTCGCCGACGGCTTTCCGGCCTGTCCATCAATTCCGTCCCGCGCCGCGGCAGGCCGTCGCGGGGTGATTCTGGTCGGGCTTTCCGGAAATTCCCGTTCTGCTGCCGTAGATCACTGAGAAGGATTTTTGCTGTGCCTGTAATCAATACGAGCAACGGTCCCCTTGAACATGTCGTCATCGACGGAGACCCGGACCTGGCACCTCTGGTCTTCCTGCACGGCGGACTTGGCTGTCTCGCGGCCTGGGGGCGCTTTCCCGCCCGGCTGGCCGCCGCCACCGGGCGCCGCGCACTGGTCTATTCCCGCCACGGCAACGGCGGCAGCGGTCCCGACCCGCTGCCCCGTACCCCGCGCTACATGCACGAGCACGCCCAGGACGTGCTGCCCGAACTGCTGGCTGCGCTGGGCATGCACCGCCCCGTCCTGGTCGGCCACAGCGACGGCGCCTCCATCGCCCTGCTGTATGCCTCGGCGCACCCCGTCGAAGCGGTCGTCGGGATGGGCCCGCACATGTACTTCGAGGACGAGAACCGCATCGGCATCGAGAATGCCCGCGCCTCCTACGACGCGGGCCCGCTCGCCAAGAAGATGGCCATGGTGCACGACGACCCCCGGGGGGTCTTCGACCGCTGGAGCGGCGTCTGGCTCTCGCCCGCCTTCCGCAGCTGGTCCATCGAGAACGACCTCGACGTCACCGCGCCGGTGCTGGTGATCCAGGGCGACGCGGACGAGTACGGCTCCATGGCCCAGGTCGACGCCGTCGAGCGCGCGGTCAGCGGCCCGTTCGGGCGCCTGGTCCCCGAGGGGTGCGACCACTACCCCTATCTGGTGTGCCCGGATCTGGTCACCGACACCGTCTGCGCCTTTCTCGCCGAGCAGACCGGGCACGCCCGGTCCGTGGAGGCCGCCCGATGACCGCGCAGGCCCCCGTCCGCCTCGACGCCCTGCTGGCCCGCTCCGCGCAGGCGCACCCCGACCGGACCGCCCTGGAGGGGGCCGGTGAGAGCTGGACGTACGCCCGACTCGACCGCGCCGTCGACGCGTTGGCGGACAGGCTGACCGCCGCCGGCGTCGCCCCGGGCGACCGGGTCGGCGTCTATGCCCCCAAGACCCCGGCCACCGTCATCGCCCTGTACGCGGTGCTGCGGGCCGGCGCGGTGACCGCGCCTCTCGACGTGGCCGACCCGCCGGAACGTACTGCCCGCATGATCCGCAACGCGGGGCTGTCCCTGCTGCTGACCTGTGACCGCTCCCTGGCCGGGGCCCACCGCGCCGCCACCCGCGCCCGCGACGGTGCGCCGGCCGATGAGGGCCCCCTGGAGCACGGCCTGCACTGGGTGCGGATCCTCGCCGCCGAGGAACGGCCCGTGCCGCTGCCCGCGCCCACCGACTCCGGCGGCTACATCCTCTTCACCTCCGGCAGCACCGGCTGGCCCAAGGGCGTTCTGCTCTCGCACGAGAACGTCGCGCACTACGCGCTGTGGGCCGCCGGCGAGTTCGGCCTCACTCCGCAGGACCGGATCGGCTCGCAGGCCGCCCTCACCTTCGACCTGACCACCTTCGACCTGTTCAGCGCCGCCGCAGCAGGGGCCTGCACGGTCCTCATGCCGGACGTGCTGCGGGCCTTCCCGCGCGATGTCGTCGGATGGCTGACCGAGCAGCGCATCACCGCCTTCATGGCCGTGCCGTCCCTCTACCACAACATGCTCCAGCAGGGCGGCATCGCCGACGCCCCGCCGCCGGCCCTGCGTATCGCGGCCTTCGGCGGAGAGGCGTTCGCCCCCGAACTGCTGGAACGGTATCTGGGGCTGCTGGACGGGGTGCCCTTCTACAACCTGTACGGGCCCACCGAGACGAACGCCTGCACCTACTACCGGGTGCCGGCCGACTGGACCGCCGACCAGGAGCTGCCCATCGGCCGCGGTATCGGCGGCGTCCACATCGAAGTGCTCGACGGGGACGGCCGGCGCACCGACGGCGAAGGCGAGATCCACATCGCCGGACCCGTCGTCTTCCAGGGCTATCTGCGCGGCGGCGCACTCGACGACCCCACCGTCACGGTCACCTGCCGTGACGGCGTGGCCCGCCGCGCCTACGCCAGCGGCGACCTCGGCCGGATCACGTCCGACGGCCGGGTCTTCCTGCGGGGCCGGCGCGACAACCAGGTCAAGCGGCGGGGCCACCGTATCGACCTGATGGACGTGGAGAACGCCGTCCTGGAGCTGCCGCAGGTGGCCACCGCCGCGGTCGTCGCCAAGGACGGCCCGTACTCCGGCCAGATCTGGGCCTACGCACAGACCGACGCCACCGAGCGGGAGGTCCTGGCCGCCCTGCGCGACGTGCTGCCCAAGCGGATGCTTCCCGACCGGGTCGTTCCGCTCACCACCCTGCCCACCACCACCAGCGGGAAGGTCGACCGCCGCGCCCTGAGCGACACCGACGACCGCACCGCCGGCCCCGCACTTCCGAAGGAGATCACCGTATGAACAGCGTCGAAGAACTCTGCACCCTCATCGGCAGCCGTATCACCTGGGGACGCGGCGAGGACGCCGGCTCCCTCGACGCCGACACCCCGCTGCTCGAGATGGGCCTCGTCGACTCGCTGGCGATCATGGAGATCGTCGCGGCGCTCCACAAGGAAGCCGGTGTCGCCCTGCCCGACACCGAGATCGTCGCCGCCAACTTCCGCAGCCCCAGGGCTCTTTGGGACGCCATCGAGAACCTCTCCGGCGAGGGCCGCAAATGAGCCTGGCGGCCACTGCGGCGCTGCGCACCGGCGCACCGGAGACCGAACAGCTCGTCGACACCTACCGTGACCTCGCCGCACCGGTGGTCGAGCGGATCGCGGACAAGGACTTCACCGCCCAGTGGCAGGCCATGGCCGACCTCGGTGTGCTCCGGCTCGCCTCGCCGGACGCCACGGCACCCGGCCCGGTCACCCGCTCACTCGCCATGATCGAGGGCATCGGTCTGGCCGGCGCCGACCCGGGGCTGTGCTACGCGCTGGCCTCGCAGATCTTCGGGATGCAGTTCCCGCTCCGGGACGCCCTCGGCGCCGACGCCTGGCGCGCGGTGGCCGACGTCCAGCAGGGCCGGGTGCTGCTGTGCCACGCGCTGACCGAACGCGGCGGCGGCAGCGACCCGTTCTCCATGCGGACCCGCGCCCGGCGCGACGGAGACGGCTTCGTGCTCGACGGCGCCAAGACGTTCATCACCGCCGCCCCCGTGGCCGACCGGGCGATCGTCTTCGCCCGTACCGCCGAGGGACGCTCGCCGTTCGCACTGTCCGCGTTCCTCTTCCCGCTCGACCTGCCGGGGATCCGCCGCGGCGAGACCTTCACCAAGACCGCACTGCCCACCGTGCCGATGGGGGAGCTCCTCTTCGAGGGCGCCCGGCTGCCGGGGAGCGCGCTGCTCGGCGAGGAGGGCTCCGGACTTGCGGTGATGGCCTCCACCACCGCCTGGGAACGCTCCGTCATCCTCGGTTACGCCCTCGGCCCGATGCAGCGCCTCGTGACCCGTACCGTCGACTGGGCCGCGGACCGCGACCACTTCGGCCGCCGTATGGGAGCGAGTCACCAGGTCGCGGCCCGGGTCAGCGACATGGCCCTGGCGCTGCACCGCTCCCGCGTCCAGCTCTACGCGATGGCCGCCCGGCTCGACGCCGGCACGCCCGCCCGGCAGCTGGCCGCCGAAGCGGCCCTCACCAAGATCTCCGTCTCCGAGGACTACGTACGGATGACCGAGCACGCCACCGCGCTGTCCGGCGTCCGTGCCTTCCTCCCCGACTCCGAACTCGCCGCCGACCTGGCCGGCCCCATGGCGGCCCTCACCTACGCCGGTCCGAACGACCTGCTGCGTGTGGGTGTCGCACGGCAACTCGGCCTGCCCGTCGAGAACTGACCGGTCGAGACCCGACCGGCCGCCCACCGACTCCAAGGACTTCGATGACGCTGCCGACCCAACTCGACGACCTCCTCAAACTCGCGGCGGAGACGGGCGACCGGCTCGCCCCGCTCGCCGCCGACACCGACGCCGGACGCGACAACGGCCACGAGACCTACCGCATCCTGCGCGAGTCCGGTCTGCTCGCCCTGCTCGTCCCCCAGGAAGCGGGCGGTGCCGGCCTGGGCTTCGGCGACTACTGGCGGGTACTGGCCGAACTCGGCGCGCACAACGGCGCCGCCGCCCTCGGCTTCAACATGCACCACGTCGTCATCGGCGCGCTCGCCGATGCCGCCGGCACCCGGTTGCCCCCGGCCGCCGAGACGTTCCGCGCCTGGATGCTGGACGAGGTCGTGAACGGGCGCAAGCTGTTCGCCTCCGCCACCTCCGAGGCGGGCCGCGGCGCCAAACTCCGCGGGATGCAGACCCGTTACCGGCTCTCCGACGACGGCACGCACTACATCCTGAGCGGCAAGAAGTCCTTCGTGTCGCTGGCCGGCGCCGCCGACTACTACGTCGTCGCGGCCGCCGCCGAGAGCGGCGCCGAGGACACCGGCGAGGCCTCGCACTTCGTCGTCGCCGCCGACGACCCCGGCGTGAGCTTCGGCACCGTGCAGCACATGTCGGCGATGTACGGCACCAGCACCGCCCCGATGACGCTGGACGAGGTCCGGGTGCCCCGCTCCCGCCTCTACCTCGGCGTCGAGGGCATGTCCCTGTTCAAGGTCGTGCGCGAACCGCACTGGATGGTCGCCGGGTACACCGGCGCCTACCTCGGCATCGCCGAGGCCCTCTTCAGGCACACCGTCGACCATGTCACCGCCTCCCCCGCCCGCGCCGACTCGCCTGTGGTGCAGCAGGAGCTGGGCCGGATGTCCGCCCGGCTGCGAGCCGCCCGCGCCCTGGTGCACGAGGCCGGTGACCTCGTCACCGCCGAGCGCGGCAGCCTGGAGGCCAACGCCATGGTGCACGCCGCCAAGTACGTCGTCGGCGAGGCCGGACCGCAGCTCGCCCAGGACGCGCTGAGGCTGTGCGGCTCCGCCGCCGTCAGCCGCAGCCACCCGCTGGAGCGGCTGATCCGCGAGGCCCAGTTCGCCCATGTGATGCCCGCCAAGCCGCAGGAGTGCCTGGAATACCTGGGCAAGGCCGCGGTCGGCGTCAACCTCTATGACGCCAGGGCGTTCGCATGGTGACCCCCGTCCAGGACGAACTCGTGGCGACCCGCGACGCCTTCCGGGCCCTGATGGGCTCCCACCCCAGCGGCGTCGCCGTCATCGCCACCGCCGATGCGCAGGGCACGCCGTACGGTTTCACCTGCACCGCCCTGTGCTCGCTCTCCCTCGACCCGCCGCAGCTGCTGGTGTGCGCGGGCAACAACGGGAGCACCCTCCCGGTCCTGGCCGCCCGCGGGGCCTTCACCGTCAACCTCCTGCACAGTGCCGGGCAGCGCGCCGCCGAGGCGTTCGCCGGGCCGGCCGCCGAACGGTTCGGCACCGTCTCCTGGCAGCCCGCGCCCACCACCGGCCTTCCGGTGCTGACCGAGGACGCGCACGCCACCGCCGAGTGCCGGGTCACCCGGCTCATCCCGGCCGCCGATCACACCATCGTGATCGGCGAGGTGCTGCACACCCGGACCCACGCCCCGGCCGGCGAAGAGCCGCCTCTGCTGTACGGCATGCGCCGCTACGCCACCTGGCCGGCCTGACCGGGCCGCGCCCCGCCGGCCGGCCCCACCCGTGGTCGCGCCCCACCACCACACGCCCCCACCACCTGTGAGGAATCCGCATGTACCGCACCCTGATGAAGTCGAAGATCCACCGCGCCACCGTCACCCAGGCCGAGCTGCACTACGTCGGCTCGGTGACCGTCGACTCCGACCTCATGAAGGCCGCCGACCTGATGGCCGGCGAGAAGGTCGACATCGTCGACATCGACAACGGGGCCCGGCTGTCCACCTACGTCATCGAAGGCCCGGCCGGCTCCGGCGTCATCGGCATCAACGGCGCCGCGGCCCGCCTCATCAGCCCCGGCGACCTCGTCATCCTCATCGCCTACGCCTCCATGACGGACGCCGAGGCCGCCTCCTTCGTCCCCAACGTCGTCTTCGTCGACGAACACAACGCCGTTTCGGGCCTGGGCGGCGACCCGGCCGAGGCACCCGAGGGCTCGGGCCTTCAGCGTGGCGACCTCGTCGCCGGCTGAGCGCCCGGACACGCCATTTCAGGGAGATGCCATGACGATCTCCGTGGTCAGCGGCGGCACCCGCGGCATCGGACGGACACTGAGCCTCAGGCTCGCCGCCCTCGGCCACCAGGTGATCGCCCTCTACCGCGGTGACGACCGGGCCGCACAGGAGACCGCGAAGGCCGGCGACGGCCGGATCGAGACGCTGCGCTGCGACCTCGCCCGGCCCGAGGAGATCCGGGCGGTCTGCGACGAGATCACCGGCGCGTACGGCGCACCGTCCGTGCTGGTCAACAACGCCGGAGTGAACCGCGACCGGCCGTTCCTGTCGATGACCGCCGAGGACTGGGACACCGTGCTCGCCACCAACCTCTCCGGTCCCTTCCACCTCACCCGAGCCCTTGCACCCGCGATGGCGGAGGCGGGCGGCGGCAGCATCGTCAACGTCGCCTCCACCACGGCGATCCGGCCCCGTGCGAACGGCGCCAACTACTGCGCGAGCAAGGCGGGCCTGCTCCAGCTCACCAAGTGCCTGGCCCTCGAACTCGCTCCGCACATCAGGGTGAACGCCCTGCTGCCCGGATTCACCGACACCGAAGAGGTCACCGAGCGCTACCGCCTCGATGACCCGCAGCGGCTGGCCGCCGTCCTGGACACCATCCCCGGCGGCCGGCTCGGCACGGCCGAGGACATGGCCGATGCCCTCGAATTCCTGGTGACCGCGCGCAGCGGCTATGTCACGGGACAACAACTCATCGTCGATGGCGGCCACTTCATGGGATGACCCCCCACCACCGGTCCGCCCACGCCCACCGGTGCGCCCCGACGGATTCCCTCACCTCTCAGGAGAAGAAGCGCATGCGACTGACCCAGCAACAGGCCGACCAGTACCACCAGCAGGGGTTCCTCATGCTCGAATCCCTCCTCGACCCGCAGGAGGTGGAGAGTCTTCGCGCCGCCTTCGAGCGCGACGGGAAGGTCCCCGGCCCACAGGTGGTGACCGAGGACGGCGGCACGGAGGTACGCGCGGTCTACTCCTCACACCAGCGCCAGCCCGAGTTCGCCGGTCTGATCCGCGACCCGCGCATCCTGGAGCCTGTCCAGCAGCTGCTCACCGAGGACGTCTACCTCTACCAGTTCAAGATCAACGCCAAGCCGGCGTTCGGCGGCGACAAGTGGGCCTGGCACCAGGACTTCCTCGCCTGGCGGCTCGCCGACAACCTGCCCGCTCCGCGCCAGGTCAACATCGGCGTCTTCCTCGACGATGTCACCGAGTTCAACGGCCCGGTCATCTTCCTGCCGGGCTCGCACCAGGGCGGACTCGTCCACGAGGGCCGCTCGGCCGCCGCCAGGTCCGAGCAGCACCTCGACCCCGACGACATCTCACTGTCGCCGCAGCACCTCGCCGAACACGTCGACCGGCACGGCATGACCAGCCCCAAGGGCCCGGCCGGCTCCGTCGTGCTGTTCTCCCCGGAGATCGTGCACGGTTCGTCCCCCAACATGTCGCCGTTCGCCCGCCGGCTGCTGATCGCCACCTACAACGACACCGCCAACCTGCCGCGGCCCACGGGCGAACCCCGCCCGGACTACGTGGTGTGCCGCGACACCGAGCCGCTGCGCCCGCTGGCGGCCCCGTTCTCCCAGACCCTGAGCACGGTGACGGCATGACCGAGCGCACCGGACGCGCCGTCGTCCTGGAGGAGTTCGCCGAGCCACTGCGACTGCGGGAGTTCCCGCTGCCCGCGGCCCCCGACGGGGGCATGGTCGTCGCCTGCGGATACGGCGGCGTCTGCGGCACGGACCTGCATCTGCAACAGGGCCACCTGGACATCCCCGTCCCGCTCGTGCTCGGCCACGAAGGGCTCGGTGTCATAGAGGAGCTGGGCGCCGGAACCCACCAGGACGCCGCCGGGACCCCGCTCGCGGTCGGCGACACGGTGATGTGGGCCTCCTCCATCGCCTGCGGCGTCTGCCCGCCCTGCCGGCTGCACCGCGAACCGACCCTGTGCGAGCGGCGCCGCACCTACGGCGTCAACCGCGCCCTCACCGACGGCCCGGAACTCTCGGGGGCCTGGGCCGACCACATCGTGCTGCAACCCGGCACCACCGTGATCAAGGTTCCCGACGGCACCGACCCGCTCGCCGCCATGTCACTGGCCTGCGCCGGGCCCACCGTGGCACACGCGTTGTACGAGAGGCGGCCGGTGCGGTTGGGCGAGACCGTCGTCGTGCAGGGCAGCGGCCCGGTCGGGCTGGCAGCGGCCGCGTTCGCGCAGCTGGCCGGTGCCGCCAAGGTCGTCGTCGTCGGCGGCCCGGCCGGCCGGCTGGACCGGGCCGCCGCGGCCGGCATCGGTGACGTCCACCTGAACATCGCCGACGCCGCCGACCCCACCGAGGTCCTGCGCGAGGTACGGGCCGCCACCGGAGGGGACGGCGCCGACCTGGTGATCGAGTGCGCCGGAGTGCCGGCCGCCGTCGGACAGGGCCTCACCCTGGCCCGCCGGGGCGGCAGCTACCTGATCATCGGCCAGTACACGGATGCCGGGGACACCCTGATCAACCCGCACCAGATCGTCCACCGGCAGCTCGACGTCATCGGCTCCTGGGCCTTCACAGGCGCCCACCTCGTCGAATACGTCCGCCTGTTGCCGGCCCTCACCAGCCGGTTCGACCTGGCGAGCCTGGTGACGCCGTTCCCGCTGGAGCAGCACGCCGACGCGCTCACCGCGGTCGCCGACGGGTCGGTGATGAAGGCGGTGCTCACGTCCTGACACCTCGTCTCCTGATGCTCACCTCCTGACGCACCGACCCCCGCGGTGCGCCGGTGACGGTGAAGGCAGCGGCCCGACAGCAGCCTTCCGGCGCGGTCGGGCCGCTACCGCTGCCCGCTCGCCCGCTCACCCGGCGCCCGGACAGGCACCGGCTCACCCGGCGAGCGCCCCCAGCGCCTCCTCCGTCGCCTTGTCGTCGGGAAGGTAGGCCAGCAGGTGGTGGCCCGGCTCGTCCACGGCGGCGAGCTTGACGTACCGCAGCCGCAGATCACCGGCCACCGGGTGCCGGAAATGGCGTACGGCGGGATGGAACGCCGAGGTCTCCCGGCGGCCGTGCCAGCGGACCGCGTCCGGGTCGGCCAGCAGCTCCTCGGTGATCTCCGCATAGCGGCCGTCCTCCGGATGCCGGGCCGCCTTCGCCCGGAACTGTCCGAGCAGACTCCGCGCCTCCGGCTCCCAACTGGCCAGCAGCGTACGGGCCGGCGGCCAGCGGAACACCAGCCACAGCAGATTGCGCTGCTTGGGTGCCAGCCGCGCCGGGTCGGTGAGCAGTGCCGTGTAGCCCGAGTTCCAGGCCAGCAGATCCCAGTGCGGATCGAGCACCACGGCCGGGTTCGGCGCCAGCGACTCCACGAGCGACAGCAGATTCCGCGACACCCACCCCGGCGGTCGCTCGGCCGGCCCGGCGTGCTCCACGAACGACAGCACATGCGCGGTCTCGTCCGCGTTCAGCCGCAGCGCCCGCGCCACGGACCGCAGCACCTGCTCCGACGTACGGACCCGTCCCTGCTCCAGCCACGCGTACCAGGAACTGCTGACCCCGGCCAGCCCGGCGACTTCCTCGCGCCGCAGCCCTGGGGTACGGCGCCGCCGTGAGCCGGGCAGCCCCACGTCGGCGGGCGCCAGCCGCTCGCGGCGGGAGCGCAGAAACGCGCCCAGTTCGCGGCGCGGGCCACCGGGTTCGCTGCCGCTCACGCCCCCACTCCTCACTGCACCGCCGGCCTGCTCCTGGGGCATCGCACCGTGCCCAGGGTGTGAGCAAGGGTAATCGGCTACGGGGTCACCCCGGTGGGCCGCGGTGATGGGCTGGATCGGCCGGTCCGACAGCACCGCGAGCACGACACAAGGAGCCCCATGGACACCGCCGACTCACCCCGCACCACTCCCGCACCCCCTCCGGCTGCCGCCATCGGCCCGGCCGCCCCGCCGATGCCCGCCGCCTCGCTGCGTCTGCTGCGCGCAGCCGGTTTCGTCAGCAACTTCGACCGCTTCTGCATCACCCCGATGCTGCTGCTCATCGGCAGCCGGCTCGGCGTGCCGCTGACCACGGTGATGCTCGCCGCCAGCGGCTATTTCCTCGCCTACGGGCTGATGCAGCCGGTCTGGGGCCTGGCGAGCGACCGGCTGGGCCGGGTGCGGGTCATGCGGATCTCGCTGACCGGGGCCGCCGTCGCCGCGCTCTGTTCGGTGATCGCGCCCGGCGCGACGGTGCTGATCGTGGCGCGCGTCGCGGCCGGCGCGTTCTTCGCCGCGTCCATCGCCGCATCCATCACGTACGTCGGGGACACCGTGCCCGCCGCGGTCCGCCAGCGCCCCCTCAGCGAGCTGATGACCGCGTTCGCGCTGGGCACCGCCGTGGCCACCGTCGTCGCCGGGGCACTGGCGCACTACATCAGTTGGCGGCTGGTCTTCGCCCTGCCCGGTTTGATCGCCGCCTACCTGGTCGTCGCCCTGCGCCGACTTCCGGAACCGCCGCGCGCGGCACCTGGCGCGCTGCTCGCCCCGTTCAAGGTCGTCCTGAGTTCCCGCTGGCAGTGGTACGTCATGGCCGTCGCGATGCTCGAAGGCGCCGTACTGCTGGGCTTCCTGACCTACATCGCGCCGGCGCTGGAGGCCCAGGGAGCCTCGGCGACGCTGGCCGGTGCGGTGTCCGCGCTGTACGGCGTGGGCTCGATGGCCGCGGCGCAGATGGTCAAGCGGCTGGTCGGGCGCTGGACGCCGGTGCGGCTGATCGTGGTCGGCGGGGCGCAGATGGCGGTGGCGTTCGGCTTCGCTGCGGCCAGCCGGTCCGTGCCCGCGCTGGTGGGGTGCGCTCTGCTGCTCGGTGGTGGCTGGTCGTTCATGCATTCCACGATCCAGTCCTGGGCCACCACGCTGGCTCCGGCCGCCCGCGCCACCGGCGTCGCGATGTTCGGCGTGGCTCTCTACGTCGGCAGCGCCCTGGCCAGTGCCTTCGCCGCCGGGCCCGCGGAACACCACGCTTACCGGGGTATGTTCCTGACGGCCGCGGTCCTCACCGTCCCACTGACCGTGGCCGCCGCTGTGGGCCGCGCCCGTTACCGGAGCTGACCCGCCCGCGTCGTCACCAGTCCGGCGCCCGATCCCTGCGAACAGGCGCTCGGAGTTCGGGAGACCGGCCTGCCGTAAGGATTCCTTGCCGGATTCCGAACCCAGCTACATATTAGGTTCCCTTCTGGGAGCCATTCGAAGTCCTTCTGGAAGAAGGGCCGGGGCGGCAGGGGCGAGTCCGGTGATCGTCCTGGTTCTGCTACAGAGCGACCAGTATCTGTCCCGCCTCTGTCACACTCCCGCTTTCACCCGGCTTCACCGAATCACCGAAAACCCGGGCATTGGTATCCTGGGCCGTTCAAGTTAGGCCGAACGGGGGACATAGCCTGTGACGAATGATCCGGTGTCACCGGACAATCTGTCCACGCTGGTGAGGGGCTGGCGCAGACGCCTCACCCGGGATCAGGTCCCGGAGTTGAGGAGGAGTCGTCAGACCAGGTCAAGGATGGTCAGCCAGGAGGAAATGGCTCAGCTGACCGGTGTCAGCAGCGTCTGGTACGGGAAGTTCGAACGAGGCGGAGCGGCACAATATTCGGAGGATTTCCTGAACCGTGTCTCCTGCGCCCTGAGACTCGACGAGGCCGAACGAAAGCTGCTGTTCCTGCACGCGGTCGGCTGGGAGCCGACGAGCCCCGCGAATTGCCGGGACGCCGGTATCGCCGACGGAGTACGGCGACTTCTGGAACTCCAGCCCTGGCCCGCCTACGCATCCGACACGGCATGGGACGTCATTTACCACAACCGGGCCTTCAGTGAATGGTTCCCGTTCGGGGTCGCCGAGCAGAACATCGCCAAGGAGGTGTTCGCTCCCGACACCGGCAGACGAATTCGCTTCCACAACTGGGAGCAGGACTGGGCCGGGCCGATGCTGGCCCAGATGCGGATGGCGCAGGCCCGACACCCGGAGAACACCCGTCTGAACACGGTCGTCGAAGAGATCCTCGACACCAGCGAATGCGCCCGCCGGCTGTGGCGCCAGCATCGGGTCGCCGAGCACGCGGACGGGAACCGGCGCGATCTGTTCCGGGTGGACCAGGAGACACCGACGACCATCGAGATCGTCATGACCTCCCCGCTGGGCAACGGAGATCTGCGGCTGGTCTCGCTCATCCCGGTGCGGCCGGACGAGGGCTCCAGGTAGCGGCGGGCAAGGACCGGCGTTGCCCCGCAGGGGGCCGGGGCAACGCCGGTCGACGGGGCGGCCGTTCCCGGTTCACCAGGAGGGGGTCCGCGGGAGCGGCCCGCCGTGCCAGTGTTCGATCATCATCCGGGCGATCGACACACCGGAGGGCAGCGCCACCACTCCCTCGGTCATCGCCTCCCGCAGCTCGGCCCGGGAGAACCAGCGCGCCTGGGCGATCTCCTCGCCGTCCACCGTGATCGCCGGATCCGTGGTCCGTCCGAAGAAACCGATCATCAAGCTCGCGGGGAAGGGCCACGCCTGGCTCCCGGCGTACTCGACCGACTCCGCCCGGACGCCCACCTCCTCGACCAGCTCCCGGCGGACCGCCTGCTCCAGGGACTCACCGGGATCCACGAACCCCGCGAGCACGGACCAACGGCCCTCGTCCCACGCCGCGTTCCGGGCCAGCAGGCAGCGGTCCTCACCATCGGTGACCAGCATGATCACCGCCGGGTCCGTACGCGGGAAGTGTTCCGTCCCGCAGGAGGGACAGCGCCTCATGTGCCCGCCGAAGGCGATGTCGGTGGAGTGTGCGCAACGGGGGCAGAACGGGTGGGTCCGGTGCCAGGCGTCCAGGGCCACGGCGTGCACCAGCAGCCCGACGTCCCCGGCGGCCAGGAGCGTCCCGAGCTCGCGGAGTCCGCCCTCGCGGACGCCCGGAGCCCGGTAGGGCTCCAGGCCGGGCACCGAGACGGCGAAGTAGTCCACCCCCGCGGTGTCCGAGCCGAGGAAGTACCGCATGCCGTCGGGTGCCGCCGAGGCCGGCAGCAGGACGATCTCGGCCTGCCCGGTTCCGTCCTCGGCCACCAGGGTGCGGTCCTCGGCCACCAGGACCACCCGGGTGCCCTCCCGGAGCCAGGCCGCACTCAGCCAGGCCTCGTCCGTCCGGTGCTCCCCGGCACGGTCCACCGTGGCCCGGGACAGCGCCGGCTCCGGCATCCCGGCGGCGCCCGCGGTCCGCACTACGCCTCGGTCCCCGAGGCGAGTATCGCCACCGTGAGCTCGGCCACCCGCGCCGCCGAGGCGGGGTTCTGACCGGTCACCAGACGGGCGTCCGCCACCGTGTTCTCGGCCCACATCGGACCGGTGCGGACCGTGGCCCCGCGCTCCGTCAGCCGCGTCTCCAGGAGGAAGGGCACCACCTCGGTCAGCCCCACCGACTCCTCCTCGTCGTTGGTGAAGACCGCGACCTCCTTGCCGTCGACGAGGTGCGTCCCGTCGGAGAGCCGCAGATTCACCAGCGCGGACGGGCCGTGGCAGACCGCCGCCACCACACCACCGTGCTCGTACACCGCCGCCGCGAAGGCGGTCAGGTCGGTGGCATCCGGGAAGTCCCACATCGTCCCGTGCCCGCCGACGAAGTACACGGCGGAGTAGTCCGCGGGATCGAGCCGGTCCGCGGTGGGCGTGTCCGCGAGCTTCGCGGCCACCTCCGGATCGGCGAGGAAGCGGGCCGAGTCCTCGTCGCCGGGTTCGACACCGTCCAGCGGCGACGAACCGCCGCGCACGGAGACGAAGTCGACCTCGTACCCGGCCTTGGTGAAGACCTCGTGCGGGTGCGCCGCCTCGGGCACGTAGAACCCGGTGCCGCGGCCCGTGTCGCCCAGCTCGCCATGGCTGGTGAGGGCGAGAAGGACCTTCAGCGACGACGGGGACGACGGGGACGACGGGGACGACATGGGTGAAGACGAAGTCATGGCCTACCTAGGGGAGGGGGTGGTGGGGGTGCGGTCGGAGCGGCGTGCGCCCCACGGGCCACGCCGTGAAGCCGAAGGGGGCGAGGACGTCTCGGCCCACCGGGAGGCCGGGGACCGCCGCGAGACCGTCGGTCCGGCCGTGGTCCGGGAGGCGGTGGGGCTCCCCGACGGCGTCCGCCGGCCCACGGCACCGGGCCGCACCGACGGTGTCCGCCGTCGGCCGGCGGCGGCATCGGCGCTCTCCGGCAGGGCGTTCGCGGCCAGTGACCGCAGGACGCGGTCCGCGCTGGCCGGGTTCAGCGCCATCGGGATGTCCTGGAGGACCGCCAGCCGCATCAGTGCCTGCACATCGGGGCTGTGCGGGTGCAGTCCCATCGGGTCCCAGAAGAAGATCATCAGATCCACCCGGTGATCGACGATCATCGCGCCGATCTGCTGGTCCCCACCGAGCGGACCGCTGGCCACCCGCTGGACGTCCAGCCCGAACCGCTCCGCCAGCATGGTGCCGGTGGACTCGGTCGCCACCAGCTCGTGCCGGTCGAGCTCGCGGTACTGACGGCCGACCCAGTCGACCATCACATTCTTCATGCCGTCATGCGCGATCAGCGCGATTCGCATGTCACAAACCCCCGTTGGTGAAGTCGGCGCCGTGTCCGCCGCCCGTACCGGGCGGCGGACACGGCCCCGAAAAGTGGTCGCCGTGCTCATCGACCTCTGTCTGCCGCGGCGCGCGCCGCCTAGACCGCGTAGCCGTACGGGTCGGGCCAGTTCGACTCGGCGCCGAGCTTGGCCGCGGCATGCTGCGGCCAGTACGGATTGCGGAGCAGTTCGCGGCCGAGCAGCACGACATCGGCCTTGCCCTCCTCCAGGATCTCCTCGGCCTGCCACGGCTCGGTGATCTTGCCGACGGCGCCGACCAGCATCGAGGTCTCGTTGCGCACCTGCTCCGCCAGCGGAACCTGGTAGCCGGGACCGACCGGGATCCTGGCGTCCGGGGCGATGCCTCCGGTGGACACGTCGAGCAGGTCGATGCCGTGCTCCACCAGTTCCCGGGCCAGCCGCACCGTGTCGTCGCCGGTCCAGCCCTCCCGGTCGTCCCGGGTGTCCTCGCTCAGCCAGTCGGTGGCCGACGTGCGGAAGAACATCGGGAGGTCGTCCGGCCAGACCTCGCCCACCGCGTCCACGACCTCCAGGGCGAGCCGGATGCGGTTCTCGAACGAGCCGCCGTAGCCGTCCGTCCGCTTGTTGCTGTACGGCGAGAGGAACGAGTTGATCAGGAAGCCATGGGCCCCGTGCACTTCGACGGCCTGGAAACCGGCCCGCAGAGCCCGCCTGGCGGCCTGGGCGAAGTCCTTGACGATTCCGGCGATCTCACGTGTCGACAGCTCGTCGGGAGCCGGGTAGTCGCCGAACGGCACCGCGCTCGGGCCCACCGTCTGCCAGCCTCCGTCGGCCGGGAGGACCGGCTTCCCGCCGCGGAAGGGCGCCGCCGTCGAGGCCTTGCGCCCGGCATGGGCCAGCTGGATCGCCGGAACGGTGCCGTGCTCCAGCATCGAGTCGTTGATCTTCCGGAACGCCTCCTGCTGGCGGTCGTTCCACAGCCCGAGGCAGCCGGGAGTGATCCGGCCCTCCGGGTTGACCGCGGTGGCCTCGACCATGATCAGGCCGGCCCCGCCCACCGCGCGGGTGGTCAGGTGCGTGGCGTGCCAGTCGTTGGGTACTCCGAGCTCGGGGCCGCTGGAGGCCGCCGAGTACTGGCACATGGGAGCCATCCACACACGGTTGGGGATGGTCAGATTGCGAAGTCGGATGGGCTCGAAGAGTCTGCTCATGTCTGGCCTCCTTGGAATGGCGCTGGAGCGGCGCTGAACGCGACCTGAAAGTGATCCGGGCCGGGGCTCAATGGCCCATGCCGAGGCCGCCGTCGACGGGAATGACCGCGCCGGTGATGTAGGCGGCTTCCGGTGAGGCGACGAAGCGTACGACCGGGGCGATCTCACCCGGTTCGGCCATCCGCCGCAGCGGGACGTGTCCGCAGATCTCGTCCCTGCGCTCCTTCGAGAGCACGGCCGTCATGTCGGTCGCCACGATGCCCGGCGCCACGATGTTCACGGTGATGCCGCGGCTGCCCAGCTCGCGGGCCAGCGAACGGCCGAAACCGACCAGGCCCGCCTTGGCCGCCGCGTAGTTGCACTGGCCTGCCTCACCCGACATGCCGACCACCGACGAGATCAGCACGATCCGTCCCGACCTGGCCCGCAGCATCCCTCGGCAGGCGCGCTTGACGACCC
The DNA here is from genome assembly GCF_001542625.1 of Streptomyces griseochromogenes. NCBI lineage: Bacteria > Bacillati > Actinomycetota > Actinomycetes > Kitasatosporales > Streptomycetaceae > Streptomyces > Streptomyces griseochromogenes. The sequence goes on from NZ_CP016279.1 coordinate 43,323, forward strand.
TGAAGACTCCGCCGAGGTTGGTTTCCAGTACGGCGCCGAAGTCGTCCTCGTCCATCCTCAGCAGCAGCTTGTCCCGGGTGATCCCGGCATTGGCCACCACGACCTCGACCGGTCCGTGTTCCGCCTCGACCTCGGCGAAGGCGCGCTCCACGTCGGCCGCCTTCGTCACATCGCAGCGAACCCCGAAGAGCCCCTCGGGCGGTTCGCCCGAGCGGTACGTGACGGCGACCCGGTCACCGGCCGCGGCGAACTCATGGGCGATCGACAGCCCGATTCCCCGATTCCCGCCGGTGATGAGAACTGAGCGTCCCACACTTTTCTCCCTTGCCTGTCGTACGCGGCCGCCATCCGTCCGGATGGCTCCCCCGCCGCGCCGACAAGACAGACAGTAGAGGAAAAGATCAACAACTCGCACTTTCGAAAGTTCGGGTTGTGAGCGCGATGGTTCATCCGGCTTGCGCGGCCCACAAGTTGACAACCCGTACGGCAGTCTTTTTCACTGGCCACTCGAAGACCGGGGGCGCATGACCGGGCGCGTCGCGGATGACTACACGAACGACCAAAGGAACTGTGCAAGATGAAGTTCTGGCTCGTCGCAGGCGGCGCCGGCTACATAGGCGGACACGTCGTAAAAGCAATGCACGACGCCGGAGAGCACGTGATCGTCGTGGACGATCTCTCCACCGGTGCGAAGTCCAATGTGCCCGACGGAGTTCCCCTCGTCATCGCCGACATTCGCGATGAACAAGCCTTGGACCAGGTTTTCCAGGAATACCGGGTGGAAGGCGTCGTCAACCTGGTCGCCCGGACACAGGTCGGCGAATCCGTCGAACTCCCCTTGGCGCACTACCACCAGAACGTCGAGGGATTCCGCGTTCTGCTGTCCGCGATGAACACCGCCGGGGTGCGGAAGCTGGTGTACTCCTCCAGCGCCTCCGTCTACGGGATGCCCGATGTGGACCTGGTCACCGAGGACACCCCGTGCTCACCGATGAGCCCGTACGGCCAGACCAAGCTGATCGGCGAATGGCTCGGCACGGCGGCCCACCAGGCGCACGGGGTGGACGTGATCAACCTGCGCTACTTCAATGTCGCCGGGGCCGCGGGCCCGGCCATGGCCGACAAGCGCGTGCTGAACCTCGTCCCGATGGTCTTCGAGAAGCTCACCGCGGGTGAGGCACCCCAGATCTTCGGCGACGACTACGCGACCCCGGACGGCACCTGCGTGCGCGACTACATCCATGTGGCCGACATCGCCTCCGCGCACCTGGCCGCCACCCGCTACCTGCGCGGGCACGACGGCGTCGCACACACCTTCAACGTCGGCCGGGGCGAGGGCCTGTCGGTGCGCGAGCTGATCGAGGTCATCACCACCGTGACCGGCTACGGCACCCAGCCGGTCGTGGTCGGCCGCCGCCCGGGAGACCCGGCGAAGGTCGTCGCTGACGCCACTCCGATCGAGCGGCATCTGGGCTGGTCCGCCCGCTACAGCGTGACCGACATGGTCTCCTCCGCCTGGGAAGGCTGGTGCCTGCGCCACCCGGAGGCGCGCAGGACCGCCTGACCGCCCCACGCGCTTCGTCCCCCTGGGCCTTCGGCCCCTGCATGACCCCTCTGACCTGCGGAAACGTGGTTGGAGGGGTCTTCTCTTGCGCGAGGTCTCGTCCATCACGCGCGAAAATCCGGATGGGGGAGCCGAAACTCCGAAGCCGTGTCCGCGCGGCGATCACACCAAAGACCCCTCCGGCCCGCGCGTACGCGATCGGAGGGGCCCTTTCCGGCATACCGGGCGCCGCACGGACGCCGGCGCCTCACTCCCTGTCGTCGCGGTCGGCGGCGTCCTCGTCGGCCTGCTTGGCCTGCACCTCCGGATCAAGCACCGAGCCACTGCCGTCCACCGCGCTCAGCCGGCCCGACTCGGGCACCTCCGTCGCGGCCGGCGGCTCCACCAGCCAGTCGGGGTTCGCCTGCTTGTCCCACCACCTCCAGGCCACGAAGACACCGCCCGCCACCAGACCCAGCAGCGCCAGCACCTTCACGGCACGGCCGCCCCTGGAACGCCGCTCGTTCCTGCGGGCCAGCTTCTGGATCTCCTGCGCCGTGACATGACCGCGCAGTGCCGCCAGCGCGGCGGCACTGCGCTGGGCGGCCTCGTCCGCCACCGGCGCGGCCGCGGCCACCGCCTGCTCGATCCTCGGGCGGGAATACTCGGCCGCCTGCCGGGCCGCCCTACGGGTCAGCTCGGCGGCCTCGTGCGCGGCCAGATCCATCTTCGGCGGCACATGCGCGAGAGCCTGCTCCAGACGTGGGGCGAGCAGGGCGTCGTACTGCTCGCGGGCCTGTTCAGCGGCCTGGGACACCACGGGTGCCAGCCGTACGCGTGCCTCCTGCGCGTAATACGCGGCACGCTCCTTGGCCGTGTCGGCGTAGGGCGCCACCACTTCCGCGGCGTGCAGCACGCTGTCCTTCGCCGAGCCGGTCGCGGCGCGCACGCTGTCGATGCGGGTCACGGGTTCCTCCTCCTCGGTGGCGTACGGTAATTCGACTATCCACCCTTTTACGGATCATGCCTGCCAACAGCCTCCGCGGCATGCGAGAGCGGGCATATGGGTGCAATCAGAGCTTCCTGATGACACTGCCACGAATCACCGCCGCGCGCCCCCTCACGGAGGAACTCACTCCTGCCGGGCGCCGCCCACCCCGGGCCGTGCGAGGATCTGGGGGCACACGAGGACAACGGAAGGCGGAACGTGGCCGAGCAGCTCCACGCCACCCTGAAGACCAACCGGGGCGACATCGACATCCGGCTGTTCCCGAACCACGCGCCCAAGACGGTCAGAAACTTCGTCGAACTCGCCCAGGGCGAGCGCGAGTGGACACACCCGGGCACCGGCGTGGTGAGCACGGACAAGCTCTACGACGGCACGGTCTTCCACCGGGTCATCAGCGGCTTCATGATCCAGGGCGGCGACCCGCTCGGCAACGGCATCGGCGGCCCCGGCTACGAGTTCGCCGACGAGTTCCACCCCGACCTGTCCTTCAACCGGCCGTACCTGCTCGCCATGGCCAACGCCGGCCCGGGCACCAACGGCTCGCAGTTCTTCATCACCGTCTCCCCGACGGTCCACCTGAACCGCAAGCACACCATCTTCGGCGAGGTCACCGACCCGGCCAGCCAGAAGGTCGTGGACACCATCGCCGCCGAGCCCACCACGCTCCCGAACAACCGACCGGTCAACGACGTCGTCATCGACACGATCGTCGTCGAAAAGCGCCAGGGCTGAAGCCCCGCCGAGCCCCGGAATCCTCCCCAGGGAACCAAACGCCCCGCTCGTCCGTAGGGAAGAGCGGGGCCGGGTACTGCCCGGGGACAGCCCACGACCAGCAAGGGGATCTCATGGACCAGGCCGCAGGCAGCGCGCGGGACGCCGCGAGCCTGCCCGTGTGCTACCGGCACCCGGACCGCGAGACCGGTGTGCGCTGCACCCGCTGCGAGCGCCCCATCTGCCCCGAGTGCATGGTGAGCGCCTCGGTCGGCTTCCAGTGCCCCGAGTGCGTGAGCGGCGGCTCCGGCACGGGCCACCCCCCGGCCGCCTCCCGCCCGCGAACGGTCGCGGGCGGCACGGTGGCGGCGGACCCCCGCCTGTTGACCAAGATCCTCATCGGGATCAACCTGGCCGTCTTCCTGCTGCAGCTGTCCCTGGGCGACCGCTTCACCAACCGCTTCGAGCTCATCGGCCACGCCTACACCTACTACCTCCCCGGGGTACAGGGCATCGCCGAGGGCCAGTACTACCGCCTGCTGACCGCGATGTTCCTGCACGGCGGCTACACCCACATCGCGTTCAACATGCTCAGCCTGTGGTGGATCGGCGGCCCCCTGGAAGCCGCCCTCGGCCGCGCCCGCTATCTCACCCTGTACTTCGTCTCCGGCCTGGCCGGCAGCGCGTTCACCTACCTGATCGCCGCGCCCAACCAGCCCTCGCTCGGCGCGTCGGGAGCGATCTTCGGCCTCTTCGGCGCCACCGCCGTCCTGATGCGCCGGCTCAACTACGACATGCGGCCGATCATCGCCCTGCTGGTGATCAACCTGATCATCACCTTCAGCGGGATGAACATCGCCTGGGAAGCCCACGTCGGCGGCCTCGTCGCGGGTGTCGTCACCGGCTATGCCATGGTCCACGCCCCGCGCCGCAACCGGGCGCTGATCCAGTACGGCACCTGTGCGCTCGTCCTGGCCGTGGTGGTGGTCCTGACGCTGGTCAGAACCGCTCAGCTCACCTGATACCGAACCGTTGTCCACAGCGTGTGCCGGATCTTGTGCACGCTGTGCCGGTACAGCTGTGCCCCCTGCCGCTCGGATGTGTTTCCGCAGGTCGGGCAGGGGGCGAACGGGTGTATGGGTGCCGGTAGGGCAGTCACACCGGCGTCAACGGCCGATGAGTTATCCACAGATCGTAGTCTTTTCCCCAGGGGGGTGTGGACGACGTACCGAGGCTGTGGATAACTCAGCGAACAGCCCTGGGCAGAGCTACTGCGCCGGTGGCTACTTCCACTGCGTGGAGACACCGAACCCGGCGGCGATGAAGCCGAAGCCGACCACGATGTTCCAGTTGTCCAGGCTGTCGATCGGCAGCGAGCCGTTGCTCACATAAAAGACGACGATCCAGGCCAGACCGATGAGGAACATGGCCAGCATGACGGGCGCGACCCAGGCGCGGTTGGTCAGCTTGATGGCCTGCGCCTGCTTCGCGGGCGGCGGCGTGTAGTCGGCCTTCTTGCGGATACGTGACTTCGGCACGAGGGTCTCTCCTGTCGATGCGCTGCGTGGCCGCGCAGGTAACTGGGTCGGTCCGGGGCAGCGTACAAGGGGACACTGAGTGCTCCCCCGGGCGTCCGTTAGCGTAGTGCTTCCGCGGCGCCGAAGGAGATAAGGGTACGTTGAGCAATTCTGCCGACTCCCCCGGGACGGGATCAACGGGTCCCGGCCCCGCGCGTGGGCTCCGCTTCCCTCCGGTGCGGATCCTCACGGCGGCCGTCTTCGCCCTGGCGGGGCTCATCTTCTTCACCAGCTTCGACACGGCCAAGGGCACCGACATCCGCAAGGACTCCTCCCTGCTGAAGCTGTCCGACCTGATCCAGGAGCGCAGCCGGAAGAACAAAGGGCTGGACGAGTCCGACGCCGCCCTGCGCGACAGCGTGGAATCGCTCGCGGAGAGCGACGACAGCAGGACCAAGGCCCAGGACGAGAAGCTCACCCGTCTGGAGAAGAGCGCGGGCACCCGCAAGCTCACCGGCAAGGCGATCACCGTCACCCTCAACGACGCCCCGCCGAACGCCACCGCCAAGCTCCCCGGCTACCCGGAGCCGCAGCCCGACTACCTGGTCATCCACCAGCAGGACCTGCAGGCCGTGGTGAACGCCCTGTGGCAGGGCGGCGCCCAGGGCATCAAGGTCATGGACCAGCGGCTGATCTCCACCAGCGCCGTCCGCTGCGTCGGCAACACCCTGATCCTCCAGGGCCGTGTCTACTCGCCTCCGTACAAGATCACCGCGGTGGGGGACCCCGGGAAGCTCCAGGAGGCGCTCGCCGCGAGCAAGGCGATCCAGACCTACATGGTGTACGTCAACGTCTACGGCCTCGGCTGGAAAGTCACCGAGGACGGAGCGGTGACTCTGCCGGGCTACTCGGGCACAGTGGATCTGCACTACGCGAAGCCCGTGCAGTAGCCGTCCGCTCAGGAGCCGCCGGTGCGCGTGATCGTCAGGACCGTCAGCGAACTGTGCATCACCGTCGGCACCCTGATCGTGCTCTTCGTCGCCTACGTGCTGTTCTGGACCGGCGTGCGGGCCGATTCGGTCATGAGCGACCAGATCGACCAGCTGCACCGGCAGTGGTCGAAGGGGAGCGCGCACCCCTCGGCGGGGGCCGGCGGCGCCTCGGCGGGTGGGCCGGGGCCGGTCGCGTACCACTACGGCAGGGCCTTCGCGATCATGTACATCCCGCGGCTCGGTTTCACGTGGAACAAGCCCGTGCTGGAGGGCACCGGCACGGACGTGCTGCGGAAGGGCCTCGCCCACTACGCCGGGACGGCCCGCCTCGGCCAGGAGGGCAATTTCGCGGTCGCCGGCCACCGGCGCACCTACGGCGACCCCTTCAAGGACTTCCCCCGGCTGCGGCGGGGCGACGCTGTGGTGCTCACGGACGGGACCACCTGGTTCACGTATCGGATCGACAAAGGGCCCTACAAAACCGTTCCGACCGACGTTGAGGTGATCGACCCTGTGCCACGTACGTCGGGGTACACGCGCCCGGGGCGGTATCTGACGCTGACCACGTGCGATCCGGAATGGGGGCACAGCCACCGGCTGATCGTCTGGGCGCACTTGGACTCCACACAGCCTGTGGAGTCAGGAGAACCGGAGGCTCTGCGCCGTTAGTCTGGTGCTGTACGGCGTGAGTCAGGTGCCGTGGGGATACGGAAGGAACGGCATGTACGGCTGGATCTGGCGGCATCTGCCGGGCAACGCGTGGATGAAGGCAGTCATCTCACTCGTCTTGATCCTGGCCGTGGTCTACATGCTGTTCCAGTACGTCTTTCCCTGGGCCGAGCCGCTGCTGCCCTTCAACGATGTGACGGTGGACAACCAGTGAGTGCGCGGATTCTCGTCGTCGACAACTACGACAGCTTCGTCTTCAACCTCGTGCAGTACCTGTACCAGCTGGGTGCCGAGTGCGAGGTGCTGCGCAACGACGAGGTGTCGACTGCTCACGCCCAGGACGGTTTCGACGGTGTGCTGCTGTCGCCCGGGCCGGGGACGCCGGAGGAGGCGGGCGTGTGCGTGGACATGGTCCGACACTGTGCCTCGACCGGGGTGCCGGTCTTCGGGGTCTGCCTCGGGATGCAGTCGATGCAGGTGGCGTACGGCGGTGTGGTCGACCGGGCGCCCGAGCTGCTGCACGGCAAGACCTCCTTGGTGGAGCACGAGGGCAGGGGCGTCTTCGCCGGGCTGCCCTCCCCGTTCACGGCGACCCGCTACCACTCGCTGGCCGCCGAGCCGGCCACCGTTCCGGCGGAGCTGGAGGTCACGGCCCGTACGCACGACGGCATCATCATGGGCCTGCGCCACCGTGAACTCCCGGTCGAGGGCGTGCAGTTCCATCCCGAGTCGGTGCTGACCGAGCACGGGCACCGGATGCTGGCCAACTGGCTGGTGCAGTGCGGCGACCAGGGTGCCGTGGCGAGGTCGGCGGGGCTCGCCCCGGTGGTGGGCAGGGCCACGGCGTGACCGCGCTGCGCCCCGAGCGCGAGGACTTGTACGGCGACAGTCCGTACGAGTCCTACGGCCCTGCGCCGTACGCGAGCGCGGGCGATCCCCCCACGGCGCCGATGCCGACGATGGGGGCGGCGGGGCCGGTGGGGCCGGTGGACGAGCAGGCGACCGCGCTGCTGTCCCCGGTGGACGAGGAAACGATGGCGCTGCGGATCCCCGATCCGCTGCTGGGCCCGGAGAGCGAGCCCATACGCGCTTCTGGGGCCTCTTCGGCCTCTTCCGTCAATAGACCTCCGCCGGGCGGCCGTGCGGCCCGCAGAAAGGCCGCCAAGCGGCGTGGTGGCCGTCATGGCGGCGGCCGGGAGTCGGCGGGTCCGCCGAGTCCCTCGGCGGAGTCCGAGCCGCGGCGGCCGCTCTCCCGTGTCGAGGCCCGGCGGCAGGCGCGGCAGCGCAAGCCGAGTCCGGGCGTCCTCGCGAGCCGGGCGATCGGCGAGGTGTTCATCACCACCGGTGTGCTGATGCTGCTGTTCGTCACCTATCAGCTGTGGTGGACGAACGTCCGCGCGCATGCGCAGGCGGGCAAGGAGACACACCAGCTGCAGGACGACTGGGCGAACGGCAAGCGGGCGCCGGGGGTGTTCGAGCCGGGGCAGGGCTTCGCCATCCTGCACATCCCCACGCTGGACGTGGTGGCGCCGATAGCGGAGGGCGTCAGCAACAAGCAGGTGCTCGACAAGGGCATGGTCGGGCACTACGGCGAGGGCGCGCTGAAGACGGCGATGCCGAGCGCCAAGACGGGAAATTTCGGGCTGGCCGCCCACCGCAACACGCACGGCGAGCCGTTCCGGTACATCAACAAGCTCAAGCCCGGCGACGCGGTCGTGGTCGAGACACAGGACACGTACTTCGTGTACAAGGTGACCTCGACGCTGCCGGTGACCTCGCCGGCCAACACCAGCGTGCTCGACCCGATTCCCCGGGGCTCGGGGTTCACCGAGCCGGGCCGCTACATCACCCTCACCACCTGTACGCCGGAGTTCACCAGCAAGTACCGGTTGATCGTGTGGGGCAAGATGGTCGAGGAACGCCCGCGCGACAAGGGCAAACCGGACGCGCTCATCGAGTAGGGGCTAAGAAACAGTGGCAGCGACCGCCGACGACACCGAAGAGCACACGGACGCGTCCGGCGCGGGGCCCGGCCCGCGCCGGCGCCCCGGCAGGATCGCGATGGCGATCAGTGTCTTCGGTGAAATCCTGATCACGGTGGGCCTGTTGCTCGCCCTGTTCGTCGTCTACTCCCTGTGGTGGACGAACGTCATAGCGGACCGCAAGGCACACAGGGAGGCCGACCGGGTCCGCGAGCACTGGGCCCACGCCACCGATTCGGGTCCCGGCGCGCTGGACACCAAGGACGGCATCGGCTTCCTGCATGTGCCGGCGATGAAGAACGGCGAGGTCCTGGTGGAGAAGGGCACGGGCACGGATGTCCTGAACGACGGCGTGGCCGGCTACTACACGGACCCGGTCAAGGCGACCCTGCCGCTCACCGGCAAGGACGGCAACTTCGCTCTCGCCGCCCACCGCGACGGCCATGGCGCGAAGTTCCACAACATCGACAAGGTGAAGACTGGCGACCCGATCGTCTTCGAGACGAAGGACGACTGGTACGTCTACAAGGTGTACTCGATCCTCCCCGAGACGTCGAAGTACAACGTCAAGGTGTTGACGTCGGTCCCCAAGGAGTCCGGCAAGAAGAAGCCGGGCCACTACATCACCCTGACGACCTGCACGCCGGTGTTCACGAGCGAGTACCGGTACGTGGTGTGGGGCGAACTGGTCCGCGTGGAGAAGGTGGACAGCAAGCGGACGCTGCCCGAGGAACTGCGTGGCTGACCCAGGCTCTTCGCACACGAGTGGGCCCCTGCCGGGAAGTCCCGGCAGGGGCCCACTCACAGGGTGCGGGCGTCAGCCGAAGGTGCCACCGAAGAGGGTGCCGCCGTTGTTGTTGCCGCCGTTGTTCCCGTTCCCGCCGACGGTGATCAGGTCGACCGCCGAACCCGGCTGGACCGTGTTGCCCTGCCCCGGGTTCGAGCCCGCGACGATGGCGTTGTCGTCCTGCGAGCCGGTGATGTTGCCGACCTGCAGGCCGGCCTGCTGCAGCATGGTCTTGGCGTCCTTGAGCTTCTGCCCCTGGATGTTCGGGACCTGGACCGGGGCGTTGGTCTGCGCCTTGCCGACGTTGATCGCCACGTTGGTGTTCTTGCCGACCTGCTGACCCGCCTGCGGGTTGGTCGAGATGACCTTGCCGTCCTGGGTGGGGTCGTTCGTCGGTGTGTCGACGCAGTTCGGCGTCAGGCCCAGCTGCGTCAGCTCGGCCTTGGCGTCGTCGCAGGACTTGCCGACGAGGTCGCTGGGGACCGTGACCTTCTCCTCGGCCTTGGCGACCGTGAGGGTGATCGTGGTGCCCTTCTGCTTCTCCGTGCCGCCCGGAGGGTCCTGCTCGGTGACGATACCCGGGGGCTGGGTGGACACCACGGTCTTCTTGTCGACCGTGAAGCCCTTGTCCTCCAGCTGGGACTCGGCCTTGTCGAACTGGATGCCACGGACGTCCGGCACGAGGACCTTGGGGGCGCCCGTCGACACCACCAGGTTGATCGTGTCGCCCTTCTTGACGTCCGATCCCGGCTTGGGGTCCTGGGAGCAGACGTTGCCCTTGGGCTGGTTCGCGCAGGGCTTGCGTGTGGGATCCCCCAGTTTCAGGCCCCGGTTGCCGGCCATCTTCTGGGCGGTGGCGTAGGTGTTGCCGATGAAGTTCGGCGCCCCGAACGTGCTGTCCGTGTTCTTCTCGCTGAAGACCCACTTCCCGATCAGGATCGCGCCGACCAGCACCAGGACGCCGGCGACGACGAGGAGGATCGTGGAGGTGTTGTTCTTCTTCTGCCGGCTGCGCCGGTCGGGGCGGTCGTCGTAGCCGTAGCCGCCGTCGTCCGGGTTCATCGGCGGGAGCATGGTGGTCGCTCCCGCGCCGGCGTCCGGACGCAGTGCCGTCGTCGGCTGGTCGTCGGGGTAGCCGCCGCCGTAGCCCACGGCGCCCATCGCGGCCGTCGCGGCGACCGGCTGGCCGTCGAGGCAGGCCTCGATGTCGGCGCGCATCTCGTCGGCCGACTGGTAGCGATAGTTCGGGTCCTTGACCAGCGCCTTCAGGACGATGGCGTCCATCTCGGGAGTGATCTCGGGGTCGAAGACGCTGGGCGCCTGCGGTTCCTCGCGCACATGCTGGTAGGCCACGGCGACCGGGGAGTCGCCGACGAACGGCGGCCGTACGGTCAGCAGCTCGTAGAGGAGACAGCCCGTCGAATACAGGTCCGAGCGGGCGTCGACCTGCTCGCCCTTCGCCTGCTCCGGGGAGAGGTACTGGGCCGTACCGATCACCGCGGCGGTCTGCGTCATGGTCATGTTGGAGTCGCCCATCGCACGGGCGATACCGAAGTCCATCACCTTGACCTGACCATTGCGGGTCAGCATGACGTTCGCCGGCTTGATGTCGCGGTGGACGATGCCGCTGCGGTGGGCGTACTCCAGGCCCTGGAGGATGCCGATGGTCATCTCCATCGCGCGCTCGGGCAGGAGCTTGCGGCCGGAGTGAAGAAGCTCACGGAGCGTGGAGCCGTCGACGTACTCCATCACGATGTACGGGATCGAGACCCCGTCGATGTAGTCCTCGCCCGTGTCGTAGACCGCGACGATCGCGGGATGGTTGAGCGAGGCGGCCGACTGGGCCTCCCGGCGGAACCGGGCCTGGAAGGACGGATCACGCGCGAGGTCCGCGCGCAGCGTCTTCACAGCCACGGTGCGGCCGAGGCGGGTGTCATGCGCGAGGTAGACCTCCGCCATGCCACCACGGCCGAGCACCTGGCCCAGCTCGTACCGGCCGCCGAGGCGACGCGGCTCTTCCATAGCTACCTACCAGCCCTCTCCGTCGGTCCCGGCCGCCGCGTGTGTGCGGCCGGAGGCTGCCGTCCGGGCCTACCGTACCCGGCTCGCTGTGTGTGACCTGGCCAAGCCCGTAACCCGATACAGGACCGGTATCGCAACGTGCAGCGATGTGAAGGGGACGTGTGCAGGGTCACTTCTTGGAGTTGATGACTGCCTCCATGACGCTCTTCGCGATCGGCGCGGCCAGGCCGCCACCGGAGATGTCGTCGCGGTTCGCGCCCTCGTCCTCGATCACCACGGCCACGGCGACCGGCGAGCTGCCGTCGCCGAGCTTGGCGTAGGAGATGAACCACGCGTACGGGTTCGCGCTGTTCGCCACACCGTGCTGGGCGGTACCGGTCTTGCCGCCGACGGTGACACCGCCGCCGATCTGCGCCTTCTGCCCGGTGCCGCTCTTGACGACGGTCTCCATCATCGACTGGAGGATCTGCGCGTTCGTCGGCGACAGCGGACGGCTCAGCTCCTTCGGCTCGGTCTTGGCGACCGGGTCGACGTTGGAGGACTGCAGTTCGTCGACCATGTACGGCTTCATCAGCTTGCCGTCGTTGGCGACGGCCGAGGCGACCATGGCCATCTGCAGCGGGGTGGCCGCGGTGTTGTACTGGCCGATGGAGGACAGGGCGGTCTGCGACGGATTCATGTTGTCGGAGAAGACCGAGGCGTTCGAGCGGACCGGGGTGAACTGCTCGGCGTCGAAGCCGAACTTCTTCGCCTCGTCCAGCATCTTGTCGTTGCCGAGGTCGGCCCCGATCTTGCCGAAGACGGAGTTGCAGGACACGCGCAGCGCCTCGCGCAGGGTCGCGTTCTTGCAGGGGATGTTCCCCTCGTTCTTCAGCGGGGTCGTGGTGCCCTTCATGATGTAGGGCAGGGGCGAGTCGGTGTTCTCGTCCGCCGACTTGTACAGCCCGTTCTCCAGCGCGGCCGCGGCCGTGACCACCTTGAAGGTGGAGCCCGGCGGGTAGGTCTCGCGCAGCGCCCGGTTCAGCATCGGGTCGGCCGGGTTGTTCTTCTTCTGCAGCGCGTTCCAGGCCTTGGCGTCCGTGGAGGTGGAGTTGCCCGCGAAGGACGAGGGGTCGTACGACGGGAACGAGGCCAGCGCGAGGATCTTGCCGGTGGACGGTTCGAGGGCCACCACGGCGCCCTTGCCGCCGCGTTCCTTGAGGCCGTCGAACGCCGCCTTCTGCGCGGCCGCGTTCAGCGTGGTGACGACGTTGCCGCCCTGCTTCTGCTTGCCCGTGATCATGTCGAGGGTGTTGCGGAAGAAGAGCCGGTCGTCGTTGCCGGTGAGGATGCCGTCGTTGATCTTCTCCAGCTGGCTGCTGTCGAAGGCCTGCGAGGAGTAGCCGGTGACCGGGGCCCACATGGGCCCGTTCTTGTACGTGCGCTTGTACTTGAAGTCGCCGTGCTTGGACTCGACGGAACCGGTTATCGAGTTGCCGTCGACGACGATGTCGCCGCGCGGGTTGGCGTAGCGCTCGATGGTGACCCGGCGGTTGGCCGTGTCGGTGCGCAGCTGGTCGGCCTTGACGTACTGGAGCCAGTTGTCACGGATCAGCAGGGCCAGGACGAGCAGTCCGCAGAAGATCGCGATCCGGCGCAGGGGCTTGTTCATGACGGGCGGACCACCTGGGTCATCTCGGCGTCGGGGTTGCCGGCGGGCGTGGGCGCCGGGCGGCGGGCGGTGTCGCTGATGCGGATCAGGATGCCGATCAGTGCCCAGTTGGCCAGCACGGACGAACCGCCGTACGCGACGAACGGCAGCGTCATACCGGTCAGCGGGATGAGGCCCATCACACCGCCGGCGACGACGAAGACCTGGAGGGCGAAGGCGCCGGACAGGCCGATGGCGAGCAGCTTGCCGAACGGGTCGCGGGCGGCGAGGGCGGTGCGTACGCCGCGCTCCACGATCAGGCCGTAGATCAGCAGGATCGCCATGACGCCGGCCAGGCCCAGCTCCTCGCCGAAGGTGGCGAGGACGAAGTCGGAGTTGGCGGCGAACTTGATCAGGTCCGAGTGGCCCTGGCCGAGGCCGGTGCCGAGGGTGCCGCCGGAGCCGAAGGCCCACAGGGCCTGCTGCAGCTGGTCGGAGTGGAGGATGCCGTCGTGGGTCACCACGCGGCTGAGCTTGTACTCGCGCATCGGGTTGAGCCAGGCCTGCACACGGGTCTGGATGTGCGGCTCGAAGCTCGCCACACCGACGGCGCCGACCGCGGACATCAGCAGACCGAAGACGATCCAGCTGGTCCGCTCGGTGGCGACGTACAGCATGATCACGAACATGCCGAAGAACAGCAGTGAGGTTCCGAGGTCGGTCTCGAAGACCAGGATCAGGATCGAGATCGCCCAGACGACCAGAATGGGGCCGAGGTCGCGGCCGCGCGGCAGGTAGAGGCCCATGAAGCGGCGGCTGGCGAGGGCGAGCGCGTCGCGCTTCACCATCAGGTAGCCGGCGAAGAAGACGGCGAGGACGATCTTCGCGAACTCTCCGGGCTGGAGCGTGCCCAGGCCGGGGACCCGGATCCAGATCTTGGCACCGAAGACGTCGGCGCCGAGGCCCGGCACCAGCGGCAGCAGGAGCAGGACCAGGGCGGCGAACATGGAGATGTACGTGTAGCGCTGCAGGACGCGATGGTCCTTCAGGAAGATCAGCACGGCGACGAACATGGCGATGCCCAGCGCGGTGTAGAGCAGCTGGCGGGGCGCGGCCTGTGCGAAGTGGGGCAGCGACTGGAGCAGCTTCGACTGGTCGAGGCGATAGATGATGACGAGCCCGAGCCCGTTGAGCAGGGTGGCCAGCGGCAGCAGCAGCGGGTCGGCGTACGGCGCGAACTTCCGCACGCCGAGGTGGCCGATGCCGGCCATCAGACCGAGGCCCAGGCCGTAGCTCAGCAGCCCCGCGGGCACCTGGTCGCTGATGGCCAGGCCCACGTTGGCGTAGGCGAACACCGGGATGGCCACGGCGAAGATCAGCAGGGCCAGCTCGGTGTTGCGGCGGCTCGGGGCGCCGATCGCACCGATCGTGGACGTGTGGTGCGTCGAATTCGTAGAACTGCTCATCGTGTGACTGGGCCTCTCACGGCTTGCCTACTGCTTGCCGCACTGATCGACGACCTTCTTCTCATCCTCGGAGAGGCTGGGACCGGGGTGAGGAGTGGCGCTCGCGGACGGGGTCGGGGGCTTCGTGGTGGGAGACGACTTGGAGGCCGACGGGTTCGGCGTCGGTGATGCCTTGGACGTGAAAGAGGAGCGGGTGGTTCCCGTGGTCCCTCCGGCCTCGCCCTGGCCCGTCTTGGCGTTCTTCTCGCTCTCGACGGCCGTGCGCTCCGCCTGCTTCCTGCACGCGGAGGCCTGTACGGCCAGTGCCTCGATCTTCGTCTGGGCCTGCTGCAGGCCACCCGCCGCGATCGTGTTCTTGACCTGCTTCTGCTGGTAGGGCGGCAGGTACTTGAGTTCGATCTCGGGGTGGTCCTTCTCCACCTTCGACAGCGACACCCAGGCCAGGTCCTGGCTGATGCCGCGGTACAGCGCGACGTGCTCGTCGCTGGTGCCGACGTAGTACTGCGTCTGCGTCCAGCGGTATCCGCCGTACAGACCGCCGCCGATCACCGCGAGGGCGAGGGCGCCGTACAGCGTTCCCTTCAGCCACCTGCGGCCCTTGCGCGGCTTGACGAAGTCCTCGTCGCCGTAGTCGCCGAAGCTGCCCGCGGGCACATAGCCGGTGTCGCCGGAGCCGGGCGGGCCGAACTCGCCGCCGCCCCGGTGACCGTGGCGGCCGAGGTGGGAGGCGCGGCCCGCCGGGGTCTGCATGATGCCGTTGTCGTGCAGATGGTGCTGGTTCTCGGCGACGGCGCCGACCACGACCGGGGTGTCGGACAGCTGCGCGGCGAGCGTGTCACCGGTGTCCAGGTCGAGGACGTCGGCGACGATGACGGTGATGTTGTCGGGGCCGCCGCCGCGCAGAGCGAGCTGGATCAGCTCCTGCACGGTCTCCTGCGGGCCCTGGTAGCTGGCGAGCGTCTCCTCCATCGTCTGGTGGGAGACGACGACGGACAGGCCGTCGGAACAGATCAGATAGCGGTCGCCGGCGCGGACCTCGCGGATCGACAGGTCGGGCTCGACGTGGTCGCCGCTGCCCAGCGCGCGCATCAGCAGGGAGCGCTGCGGGTGGGTGGCGGCCTCCTCCTCGGTGATCCGGCCCTCGTCGACGAGCCGCTGCACCCAGGTGTGGTCCTGTGTGATCTGCGTGAGCACCCCGTCACGCAGCAGATACGCGCGCGAGTCGCCGACATGCACGAGACCGAGCCGCTGGCCGGTCCACAGCAGGGCGGTGAGGGTCGTCCCCATGCCCTCCAGCTGGGGGTCCTCCTCGACCATGGCGCGCAGCTGGTCGTTGGCACGCTGCACGGCCGTGTCGAGGGAGGTGAGGATGTCGGAGCCGGGCACGTCGTCGTCGAGCGTGACCAGCGTGGAGATGACCTCGGAGGAGGCGACCTCGCCGGCCGCCTGGCCGCCCATGCCGTCGGCGATCGCGAGCAGACGGGGACCGGCGTAACCGGAGTCCTCGTTGCCCTCGCGGATCATGCCCTTGTGCGATCCGGCGGCAAAGCGCAGTGACAGACTCATGCGCACCTCGCCCGTCGGCTCCGAATGCAGCCGGTCGTGTCGAGCCACACTGCCCACCCTCCGGTCGGGAGCGCGCCGGAGACCGGGGTGCGGCCTGCCGCTGCGTGCTCGCTCCGCTCGCTCATTGTCGTACTACTTCCGCAGCTCGATTACGGTCTTGCCGATGCGGATCGGCGCGCCCGGCTGGATCGGCGTGGGAGTCGTCAGCCGGGAACGGTCCAGGTAGGTGCCGTTGGTGGAGCCGAGATCCTCGACGATCCACTGGCCGTCGCGGTCCGGGTAGATCCTGGCATGCCGGCTGGAGGCGTAGTCGTCGTCCAGCACGATCGTGGAGTCGTGCGCCCGGCCCAGAGTGATGGTCTGGCCCTGCAGCGCGACGGTGGTACCGGTCAGTGTGCCTTCGGTCACGACCAGCTTGGTGGGGGCGTTGCGGCCCCGTCGGCCGCCGCCCTGCTGGCCGCGCTGCTGCGGGGGCGCCGACTGTTGCCGGGCCGCCTGCTGCGGGCGCGCGGCTTCCCTACGCGATCCGCGCTGGGTGACACGCGTACCGAACAGGTCGCTCCGGATGACCTGCACGGCCACGATCACGAACAGCCACAGTACGGCCAGGAAACCCAGCCGCATGACCGTGAGGGTCAGCTCTGACATTGCCCCCGCTTCACCCTTCGGCTTGCCGGTAAATGATGGTGGTGCTGCCCACGACGATCCGCGAGCCGTCGCGGAGCGTAGCGCGAGTGGTGTGCTGCCCGTCCACCACGATGCCGTTGGTGGAGCCGAGATCCTGGATCGTCGAAGGCGTCCCGGTCCGGATCTCGCAGTGCCGGCGTGAGACGCCGGGGTCGTCGATCCGCACGTCGGCCTCGGTGCTGCGGCCCAGTACGAGCGTCGGGCGGGAGATCTGGTGGCGGTTGCCGTTGATCTCGATCCAGTGGCGGGTGCGGCCGCCGCTCGCCGGGGCGGCCGCGGGCCGCTGAGCGGCGGGCTGGGGGTAGCCGTGGCCACCGGAGCGGGCGCCGGAGGGCG
Source organism: Streptomyces griseochromogenes (assembly GCF_001542625.1). Lineage (NCBI taxonomy): Bacteria > Bacillati > Actinomycetota > Actinomycetes > Kitasatosporales > Streptomycetaceae > Streptomyces > Streptomyces griseochromogenes. The sequence continues at coordinate 60,240 of NZ_CP016279.1, forward strand.
GCGCCGAGGGCATCGGGGGCGCTCCGGCGGGAGCGGCGGGCGGGTAGCCGTAGCCGCCCGGGGCGCCCTGGCCGGGCCGGCCGGCGGGCGGTGCCGGAGCGGCGCCCTGCTGGTCGGCGGAGGAGGCGAGGGTGCGCGAGCGCACCCGGTACAGGCCGGTGTCGAGGTCGTCCGCCTTCTCCAGGTTGACCTTGATCGGGCCCATGAAGGTGTAGCGCTGCTGCTTGGCGTAGTCGCGCACCATGCCGGCCAGCTCGTCGCCGAGCTGCCCGGAGTAGGGGCTGAGGCGCTCGAAGTCCGGCGCGCTCAGCTCCACGATGAAGTCGTTGGGGACCACGGTCCGGTCCCGGTTCCAGATGGTCGCGTTGTTGTCGCACTCCCGCTGGAGCGCGCCGGCGATCTCCACCGGCTGGACCTCGGACTTGAAGACCTTGGCGAAGGTGCCGTTGACCAGACCTTCGAGACGCTGCTCGAACTTCTTCAGGACTCCCATGGGGCACCTCCTCCGTCGCTGCCGCTGTGTCTTGCCCTGCTCTAGTGCCGTTGTCTTGCCCGGTACTGCTTACTGATCGTATCTACGCGCCCGGCAATCAGCCGGTTCCCCCAGCGGCTCCCCTTCGAACTCTTCCTGGCATGGATCGTAGAGGCGGCCGGAGACCAGTGTCCCGCACCCGGCTGTGGACCCGGTCCGCCTCCTGGGCAGATCCCCGGGACCGGTACGAGGTTGATACGTGACCAGGCATGCGCTGAGACGTACGCGGGTACGAGGGTGCGGCCGGGCGCCGGGAAAGGGATGTGAACCCACCCCGTACGACGTGCTAATGTTCTGGATGTCGGAAGGGGCCAGCCCACAAGGGCCGAAGCCGGAAGACACACCCAATGCGCGGGTGGCGGAATAGGCAGACGCGCTGGATTCAGGTTCCAGTGCCCGCAAGGGCGTGGGGGTTCAACTCCCCCCTCGCGCACAAGAGAAACCGATGAAACGGGTCTCTGCAGGTGACGAAAGTCACCGCAGGGGCCCTTTTCTCGTTGTGTCCGGGTTTGTGAGGGATCCCACAGCCTGGTGAGGACGCAGCCGGCCCCGTCCGTGAGCTATTTCACGGGCGGGGCCAGCGTTTTGCCGCGGGTGATGTCGAGTTGTTACGCGGGGGCCTGCCCGGCTGGGCGGCGGGTGCGAGGTGGCCGGTCGGGGTCCAGGTCTTCGGTTCTCTTGCCTGACGACGGTGGTGGGTACGCCGTGGTGGGCGTTCGCCCCCGGGGGCAGGGTCTCCAGCGACTTCTTGATCTTGCGGCGGTCGGCGTGAGCCGGTTGGAAGGCGAGCGGGGTTCTTACCGAGGGCCAGGGCGGGGAGGACTTCGACGAGGTGGGCGTCGTAGCCGAAGAGGTACTTCCTCGGAGAGGTCTTCTTGCCGGTCCCGGAAGCCTTGGCTTCGCTCTGCTCGGCGGACGACAGGCGCATGGAGTTGGCGACCGGCGCATCGGTGTCCTCGTGGTCGCCTTCGCGTGCGTACCAGCCGGCGTCCGGGGCCGTGGCGAGCTCCGGCCCGTTCGTACGGTGGCCGTGAGAGAGGGTACGGACCGATGTGGCGTCCGCACCCGAGGAGACCTCCGCCAGGTCGTCGACGTCCGCTGCCGCTGTCAGGTTGTTGGCTTCCGTTCGTGAGAGATGCCCGTTGGACGTCGGCGGTGAGGGGTTCATCGCGTCCTCCATCGCGTGGAAGAGCCGGCGGACGGCGGCGCAGGCCGCCTCGAACCCCCTGCCGTCGTCTTCGTACTCGGAGATGGCCCCACCCCAAGGACCCCCGGAAGCACTGTGGACAGTTACCTCATCGACCTCGAGCCGGTGAAGCCGGGCGCGACCTGCTGACGCCGCGACGCCGCGACGCCGCGGAGCCGTCGATCCGTCAGCTTCTGCCGAAGCCTGTTGCGGAACGACCTCACCAGGTCCGTTTCCCCCGCGGCCAGGGCGCCCCCGGCCGATCGGCTGAGGTACGCCGCCAACCGGCGGGTTCTCCGTTCCGGCCGTCCGGAGAAGGCTCCCGCGGGGGTACGCATGGATCGGGGCATGCGACGAGCGGAGCGCACGTGATCCGGGTACTGGTGGTCGATGACGAAGCCCTGATCCGCATGGGTTTCACACACATCCTCAACACGGCCAACGACATCGAGGTCGTCGCGGCGGTATCCGGTGGCCAGGCCGTGGGCACGGTGCGGGAGCTGCAGCCCGACGTCGTCCTGCTCGACATCCGGATGCCGGACGTGGACGGGCTCACGATTCTGGCCGACCTCCGGCGCATGCCGCAGGCTCCGGTGGTCGCCATGCTCACCACCTTCGACACCGACGAATACGTGGCGGCCGCCCTGCGGTCGGGCGCCGCCGGATTCCTGCTCAAGGACACCGACCCCGAGCAGCTTCCCCACCTTGTGCGCACCCTGGCCGAGGGAGGGACCGTGCTGTCGTCCGGGGTCACCCGCCTGGTGGTGGACGGCTACCTCGACAGCAGCGTTCGTGAGCCCACCGCCGTCCGTCTCACCGCCCGGCTGACCGAGCGCGAGCGTGCCGTGCTCGTCCTCATGGCCGAAGGACTCGCCAACACCGACATCGGCGAACGGCTGCATCTGAGCACCGGCACCATCAAGGGGCATGTCACCAACGTGCTCGGCAAACTGCAGGTCAGCAGCCGCGTCCAGGCGGTTCTGATCGCCGAGCGCGCGGGCCTGCTCACTCCGGCGCCGGACGAGGGAGCCCGGTGAGCCCCCGACGGCCGCCGGCTCTGGTGCTCGACCTCGCCCTCGCCGGGTTCGCGCTGGCGGACGTGTGGTTTCACGTCGACGTCGAGGACCAGCCGGCCGCTGCCTTCGCGTTGCTCGGCGCCCTCGCTCTGATGCTGCGTCGTCGACTGCCCCTGACGACCTTCGTCCTCACGCTCCTCACCGCTCTGGTCACCGACGCGGTGGTCGCCCCCATGGCCGCGCTGTACACGCTCTCCTCGCTCAACCGCCACCGCCTCCTGCTGGCCGGCTGCGCGCTGATCTACGCGATCATCGACTTCCTGCCCTGGCCGTGGTCGTCCCTGGACGCCACCGAACTGTCCCAGACGAACAACCTCTTCCACCTCACTTACACCCTGGCCACCGCGGCCGCCCCCGTCTTCCTCGGCCAACTCGTCCAGGCCCGACGCGAACTGTCCCTGCGGCTCGCCGACATCTTCGAGGCTCGCGAGCACGAACGGCTGCTGACCGCCCAGAGCGTTCTGGCGAAGGAACGCGCCCAGCTCGCCCGGGAGATGCACGATGTGGTCTCCCATCAGGTCAGCCTCATCGCCGTACAGGCAGGAGCGCTTCAAGTGGGCAGCCGGGACGCCGAAACGAGACAGGCTGCCGCCACGATCCGCCGCCTGAGCGTGCAGACCCTCGAAGAATTGCGGCACATGGTCAGCGTTCTGCGGGCTTCCGGCAGCAGGCCCACGGAGCTCACCCCGCAGCCTTCCCTCGCCGACCTGGAGCATCTGGTCGAGGCCAGCGGTATCGAAGCGAAGCTGGAGACCGACCTGCCCGAGGAACTTCCGCCCACGGTCCAGCGCGCTGTGTACCGCACCGTCCAGGAAGCGTTGACCAACGTCCGCAAACACGCCCCCGGCGCCACCGCGACCGTCCGCATCGACCACAGGAACGGTGGCCTCTACGCCACGGTCACCAACACCGCCCCCACCCGACGTGCGGTCGCCCTGCCGAGCGCCCACCATGGCCTGGCCGGCCTGGCCCAACGAGCCGAGCTCCTCGGCGGCAGCGTCACATCCGGCCCCACGGCCCAAGGGGGCTACGAGCTCTGCCTGGAACTGCCCGTCGAGCGGAACCGGTGAACGCCCCCGCCGGCACGGCCGCCCGCAAGCTCGTCACCCGCGACCGACACCGAGCCGGCCGGGCGGCGGGGGCGCGCCGGCCGGTCGGCCGGGTGGTTTCGGACACCTGGCGGATGGTGCGGCGGGCGGGTTTTCCCCGACCGTGGAGGACGTGAGGCACCACCTGGTGTCGGCCGTTCCATCCGTTTCCCTGGAGCCGTGCCGGGCCAAGAAGGAGGTCGGTCCCATGACGATCCACCTGACATTCCTGTGTGCGCCCGGCGGTGATGCCACCCTGGATCCACTCCTCGGTGACGCTCCCCTGAGCGAGCACAGCCTGCGTATGGCAGGCGCCGCGAGAGCAGTGCTCTCTCCCCGTGGGCCGGCCCTCCGGGCGCCCTCGATCCGTTGCGCGCAGACCGCTGACGCCCTCGGCCTCGCGGCAGCGTCCGAGCCTGCGCTGCGCGACCTCGGCCTGGGCACCTGGTGTGGTCGTACCGTCGGCGACGTCATCGCAACCGACCCCGACGGGTTCACCGCCTGGCTCACTGACCCGGATGCCGCGCCCCACGAGGGCGAGTCCGTACGCCAGCTCTGCCGCCGAACAGCGGACTGGCTGAGCGGCGTGGCGCCCGACACGGGCCACGCGGTGGCCATCACCGAAGCAGCCGTTGTCCGGGCCGCGCTCATCCACGCTCTGGCCGTACCGGCACGCGCCTTCTGGCATCTCACCGTGGCCCCCTTGTCCGCGGTCTCGCTCACCCGGAGTGGCGGCTGCTGGGACGTCCGGCTCGGTCACGTCACTTCCCAGGAGGCGGCCCGGCGACGGTTCCTGTCGTGGTCGGCGGCGCTTGTGCGCGCCGATGGCGATCAGTCTTCGGCGGCCCACCTGGGCGGCGGGGAACGATCAGGTTCCTTCCAGGAAGCGATCATCACCAGCTGTGGGTAGGGCCTGATCAGGGCATCCGAGGGTGATGTGCCGCGCTCAGGGGTGTGCCGGCCGGTCGGCGGGCGCCGACCGGCCGGCCGGGGGTCGGGATCCCGGCTCGATCGCTCCGGTGAGGCCGGACGCGGGGCGGCAACCGGTCGCCCGCGTCGTGCCGCGTGGCTGCCGCACTGTGAGATTCCGCAAGGGTGACCGCAGCGGCAGCGGCAGTGGCCCCGGCTCCGGCCGCAGTCGTGGCCCTGGCCCCGGCCGCAGTCGTGGCCCTGGCCGCAGCCGCAGTCGCGGCCCGGCCTGCCGGATGTCCCTTCCGGCCCGGGCCTCCCATCTATCAGAGTGACGTGTGTCACATAAGCATCGTTGAATCTCGGACAACCATTTTCGGCCGCTGCGGGTCGTCTCTGCGTACGTTTTCGGCCACTCACGCCCCTGAGGTACGCATGAAGCTTCGCCGCTCTCTGGCTCTCGCCGCCGCGACGGCCGCCACAGTTCCGGCCGTCCTGCTGGCGGCACCGACCGCCTATGCGACGGATGACGGCAGCGCTGCCCCGGCTGTCAGCGAGACGGCTCCCACCGAAGAGCAGTCCACGCCCGCCGCCGACGACACGACGCCTGCCGCCGAGGACACCACCCCGGCCGCGGACGAGACGACTCCCTCGGCCGACGACACCACCCCGGCGGCCGACGAGAACACCCCCGCAGCCGCCCAGTCCGCCTCTTCCAGCGCGTCCGCGTCGAGCACGGTGTCCGCCACTCCCTCGGCATCCGCGTCCGAGCCGACGGGCCCCGTCGAGTGCAACGAGAACGAGCCCCGGGTCGACAAGAACCTGCACACCAGCCTCTCCGGTCTGCCCTCGAAGATCGTGGCGGGCAGCGGCTTCCACGGCTTCCAGCTGCACGTGAACAACACCAGTGACGGTGCCTACCAGCGCGTCGACCTCGGCGTCTTCGCCGTCCAGATGGACAAGAACGACTACTTCATCGACACCAGCCACCTCACCCTGCAGTACAAGGACCCGTCCTCCGGCAAGTGGACCGGCATCTCCCTGGACGAGAACGACGAGGGCGCCGGCTACCTCGGCTACACCGACGTCAAGGCCCACGAGTCCTTCTCCATCGACCTGCGCCTGGCCGTGGACAAGACCGCCCCGGCCGGCCTCGGCTACGCCATCAGCATCGGCATGTACGCCGATGAAAAGGGCAACTGTGTCGTCTCCGGAGACGACAGCTACTACGAGTTCGACATCCTCAAGGCCGGCGCCGCTCCCGGCACCCCCGGCGACGCCAAGCCGCAGGGCGGCAAGAAGCCGCTGCCGAAGCAGCCGTCCGGCAACACGAAGATCGCTCCCCAGGGCCACCTCGCCCAGACCGGTTCCAGCTCCGCGCTGCCCCTGATCGCCCTGACCGCCGGCGCCGCGGTGACCATCGGCGCGGGCACTGTCTTCGTGGTGCGCCGCCGCAGGACCGCAGGTCCGGGAACCGCAGCCTGACAACGGCGACTCGCCTCCTGCTGATCGCGAGGTCCGCGCGTCCGCTCGTCGGCGGCCGCGCGGACCCGCACCGTGGAGAGCGGCTTCCGTCGAGCGGTGCGGCGTTTTCCACAGGTGCCGAGTTGTCCACAGGGTGTGACGTCCTTCCGCCACCGGCTGTACCGTCTGCACGAGTTGATGTTCGAGTCGATCTTCATGCGAGCGGGTGTTCGGGGGAGGCGGTCGCGGTGACCGAGGCTGGTCTGGAAGCGGCGGAGCGGGAGGCGGCGCCTCGGCTGCCCCGGGTGCGCGGATTCGCCCACTGGCCGCCGCCGGGCTCGCCCAAGGAAGAGGGCAAGGCACTCAGGACGAGCGTGCCGCGCAGCGCGCACAGCGCCCTCGACCTGGACGCCTCCCGCCCCGACGCGATCGGCGCCGTGGAGGAGTCCAACGCCGGCCGCATACCCGAGCTGACACCGATACGGGTGGGCCGGATGGCTGCCACCCCCTTCGCCTTCCTGCGCGGTTCGGCCGGACTCATGGCGTACGACCTGGCACGCACCCCCATGACCAGGATCGGCGCCCAGCTGTGCGGCGACGCGCACGCCGCCAACTTCGGCCTGTACGGCGACGCCCGCGGCGGCCTGGTCATCGACCTCAACGACTTCGACGAGACGGTCCACGGCCCCTGGGAGTGGGACCTGAAGCGGCTCGCGGCCTCGCTGGTACTGGCCGGACGGGAGACGGGCGCCGACGAGGACACCTGCCGCAAGGCCGCCCGGGACGCCGCCGGCGCCTACCGGCGCACCATGCGGCTGCTGGCCAAGCTCTCGGTGCTGGACGCCTGGAACGCCATCGCGGACGAGGAACTGGTCTCCCACACCGACGCCCACGACCTGCTCGGCACGCTGGAGCGGGTCTCGGAGAAGGCCCGGGCCAACACCAGCGGCCGGTTCGCGGCCAAGTCGACCGAGGAGGCGGCGGGCGGCGGGCGGCGCTTCGTCGACGCGCCACCGGTACTGCGGCGGGTCCCGGACGCCGAGGCGGCGGCCGTGGCCGCCTCCCTGGAGTCCTACGTGGCGACACTCTCCGAGGACCGGCTGCCGCTGCTGGCCCGGCACGCGGTGCACGACGTCGCCTTCCGGGTGGTCGGCACCGGCAGCGTCGGCACGCGGTCGTACGTGGTGCTGCTCCTCGACCACCGCGGACAGCCGCTGGTCCTCCAGGTGAAGGAGGCCCGCCCCTCGGCGCTGGTCCCGCACCTGGCCACCGCCGGGTTCGAGGCGGCGCCGGTGGAGCACGAGGGACGCCGGGTCGTCCTCGGCCAGAAGCGGATGCAGGTGGTCAGCGACATTCTGCTGGGCTGGACGACGGTCGACGGACGGCCGTTCCAGGTGCGCCAGTTCCGCAACCGCAAGGGCAGCGTCGACCCGGCCGCGCTCGCCGCCGACCAGGTCGACGACTACGGCCGCATGACCGGCGCCCTGCTGGCCCGCGCCCACGCCCACAGCGCGGACCCCCGCCTGATCGCCGGCTACTGCGGCAAGAGCGAGGAACTCGACGAGGCGATGGCCACCTTCGCCGTCGCCTACGCCGACCGCACCGAAGCGGACCACGCCCACCTGGTGGCGGGAGTGCGCTCCGGCCGGATCGCGGCCGAGGCGGGGGTGTGACCGCGGGTGCGGGCAGGGCGAGGGCCAAGGCGGTGCTGAGGTGAAGTACGTCGAACTGCCCGGGGACGAGGGCGAGGAACGGGTGCTCATCGACCCCCGGCCCTACCTCGCCCGGCTGCCCGAACTCGCACCCCGACTTCCCCCGGGCGCCCGCGCGTTCGCCACCGACCCCGGGCACTACGACTTCGGCGGCAAACGGTGCGTGAAGGACCTGCGGCCCGAGCGGGTGCGCCGCACCGCCGACGGGGACCTCGAGATCCGCTTCCGGCACAACTGCTTCAAGCACGACGAGGACCTGCTCGTCCGCTACACGGGCGTCTCCCGCTTCCAGTCGGACGTCCTGGACGTCTGCGACCCGGCCTCCCTCGGCGACGTGGTCCTCGACGAGATCCTTCCGCACCCCGGCGGCTGCACCCATGAGCTGGCCTGCCGGCCCGGCACCCTCGTGGTCGCCTGCCGGGACCTGGAGGCCGAATGGATACCCGCCGACTGCCCGGACGCGCGGCCGGACGGCTGAGCCGGGCGGCCGCGGGCGCCGGGCCCCGGCTGTGGCCTACGCTGGTCGCGTGACGACCCCGGAAGCCGATCATTCCCAGGCGCCGCGGCCCGAGGAACGGCTGGAGCAGGCCGTACGGGCCGCCGAGCAGGCGCTCATCGAATACGAGATCGCCGTGGAGACCTTCCGCGTCGAGGTCGAGAATTTCTCCCGGCTGCACGAGCGGAAACTCGGCCCGCTCTACGCCCGCATCGAGGAGCTGGACGCCCAGATCGCCGAGGCGCACGCCGCCCGCACCGGCGACCCCGAGGACATCCGCCGTGCCGAGGAGGCCCGCGCCCACGTCCTGCCGATCCCCGGCGTCGAGGAGCTGCTGAACGGCTGGATGGACGGGCACGGCCTGTTCCCGGAAGCCACCGCGATGCTCACCGGCCAGGAGGTGCGGCCCCCCGAGCGGGTGCGGCCCAGTGAGGAGGCCCGCAGGCGCTACCGCGAGCTGGCCCGCAAGGCGCACCCCGACCTCGCGCAGGAGGAGGGCGAGCGCCGGCGCCGCGAGGAGTTCATCACCCGGGTCAACGCGGCCTACGCCCGCGGCGACGAGACGCTGCTCAAGGAGCTGGCCGAGGAATGGGCGGCGGGCCCCGTCCCGCCCGAGCGGCGCCCCAGCCCCGCCGAGGAGCTCTACGCCCGCCTCGAATGGCTCGCCCAGCGCAAGGAACTGCTCACCCTGGTCGCCCGCGAACTGGAGGAGGGCGCGATCGCCGGCATGCTGCGCCTGGCCCCGGACGACCCCGACGCCCTGCTCGAAGAGATCGCCGGCCGGCTGCGCGCCGACATCGAGCAGCGCGAGGCCGAGCTGGCGGGCCTGCTGGGACAGGGGTGAACCGGGCCGCCCGTCGGGTAGCGTCTCAGACATGCAAATCGGATCTGGTGTGCCCACGGTCGAGGTCGCGGACCTCAAGGACGGCGACTTCCTGCTGGACGTCCGCGAGGACGACGAATGGCAGGCGGGTCACGCCGCCGAGGCGCTGCACATCCCCATGAGCGAGTTCGTGGCCCGCTACGGCGAGCTGACCGAGGCCGCCCCGCAGGACGGCCGGGTCAACGTGATCTGCCGCTCCGGCGGCCGCTCGGCCCAGGTCGCGATGTACCTGGTCCAGCAGGGCATCGACGCCGTGAACGTGGCCGGAGGCATGCAGGTCTGGGAGGCCGCCGGCCGGCCCGTGATCGCCGGCGACGGGACGCCCGGCACGGTCGTCTAGGCCACCCGGGGGCGCGGTCAGCCGAGCGGATGCGCCGCCAGCAGGTCACCGAGCCTGTCCTCGTACGCCGCCGCCGGGCCGAGCGCCAGCTCCAGCTGCTTGGCCCAGGCGTGGTACCGGTGCAGCGGGTAGTCGGTGTCCGCGCCGAACCCGCCGTGCAGATGCTGCGCCGTCTGCACGACGCGGCGCACCCCCTCCGCGGCCCAGATCTTCGCCACGGCGACGTCTCCCGCCGCGGGCAGCGCCCCCGGCGCGTCCGAGGCGACCCGCCAGGCCGCCTGCCAGAGCGTGGCCTCCATGGCACGCAGGTCGATGTACCGGTCGGCGGCCTGGACGGCGACCGCCTGGAAGGTCGCGACGGGGTAGCCGAACTGCTCCCGCTTGCCGGTGTACTCGCTGGTCATCCTCAGTACCCGCTCGCCCAGGCCGAGCGCCAGCGCGCAGGTGCCGGTGGCCAGCAGCGCGTGCAGCCATTCCCCGGCGCCCTCGGCCTCGATGACATCGCCCGCCGAGACCCTCGCGGACCGCAGACGCAGCTCGGCCAGCCGCTCCCCGCTGGTGGAGACCTGCTCGGCGAGCTCCAGCCCCTCCTGCTCGCGCGGCACCAGCGCGAGTACGGTCCGGTCGGCGCCGGTGTGCGCGGGGACGAGGATCAGGTCCGCGTCGTACGCCCACGGCACCGCCGTCTGCACCCCGTCCAGCACCCACGCCTGCCCGTCCCGCCGCGCGGTGACGGCGAGTTCGGCCGCGTCGTGACCGGTCCGGCCGTGCGCGGCGACGGTCAGCACCCGCTCGCCCCGGCCCGCCTGGGCCAGCAGCCGCTCGCCCAGCTCCGTGCCGCCGTAGGCCTGTACGGCGGCGATGGCCGCGCTGTGCTCCAGCAGCGGCACCCTGGCGAGCACCCTGGCGGACTCGCGCAGCACCAGGCACAGCGCGATGGCGTCGAGACCGGCCCCGCCGTACTGCTCGTCCAGCAGCAGGCCGGTCAGGTCGGCGCCGGCCAGGCGGGACCACAGCTCCCGGTCGAAGCCCTCGGCCACGGCGCCGGTGGTGAGCGCCGGACTCGGCACGGCGTCCGGCGCCACCCCGGCGAACACTCCCCGCGCCGCCTCGGCCGCCGCCAGCTGTTCCTCGGTGAAGGTGAAGTCCACGGCCTGTCCTCCCGGGGTCCGGTCGCCCGACGGTCCGTCCGGCGGTCCGTCCGACCGTTCGTCTGACGGGCCGTCAAGATAGAACAGGTTCTAGGAGAAGGGAACGGGGAGGAGGGGTGGCGTCTTCGGGGGCGCTTCTCGAAATCGCTTCTCGGGGCCCCTCCCCCCCCGCCCCTCCCCGCCGCTCCGCGACGGCACCCTCCAAAGACCCCGGTCGGCACCGGTCACCTCAGCGGCGGCTCTGCCATCAGCACGACGCGGTCTGCCTCGATGTCGTACCCGAGGGCCGGATGGCTCCCGTCCCCGCCCTCGGTGTCCATCAGCACAGGCTTGCCCAGACGCCGGCCGATCGCCGCGATGAAGCCGCACAGGACATCGAGTCGCTCCTGCCCCTGGACCTCCCGCAGATCGATGTCGAAGTCGATCTCCTCCGCCGCATGGAAGCGGAAGATCGCCAACATGTCCGGCACCGGCCGCACCTCCAGACGAGGCTGCTCGGAGCCGGCCGGACGGGACAGCACGGCCTCGGCCCGCGGCAGCGGCAGCACCGTAGTGCCTTCGGAGTACTGGAACGTCCACCCCCGCTCCACAACCAGATCGGCGACCGACTGCCAGTCGCTCACCGAGGCGCCGGGCACCCGGAGATCCGGCAGCGATCCCATCACCTCGGGGTCGAAGAACCACCTGACGTCATCCCACAACAGATCGGCCACCGTCCCATGCTGCCTCCCTGCCGCCTCTTCACCGACCGGATTTCGCTCCCGACCGTGGAGGGGCCCCTCCCCCTCGGGCCCCTCCAGGTCCTGGTCGAGGCATGCCTCAGCGGTCGAAGTCCAGTTCCACCTGCTCCGTCAGCGGATGCGACTGGCAGGCCAGTACATACCCGGCCTCCGTCTCCTCCGCCTCCAGCGCGAAGTTGCGGTCCATGCGCACCTCGCCCGTGACCAGGAAGGCCCGGCAGGTGCCGCAGACCCCGCCCTTGCAGGCGTAGGGCGCGTCGGGACGGTTGCGCAGCACCGTCTCCAGCAGGGACTCGCCGTCCTGCACCGGCCAGGTGCCGCCGCGTCCGTCGAGGCGGGCGGTGACGGTGCTGTGCGCGGGCGCCGTGACCCCGGCCGCCGGGGCCGCACCCGCGTCCACGTGGAAGATCTCCTCGTGGATGTGGGCCCGGTCCACGCCCAGCTCGCGCAGCGCCTTCTCCGCGCCCTCCACCAGGCCCAGCGGCCCGCACAGGAACCATCCCGCGACCTGCTCCACCGGCAGCAGCGCGGGCAGCAGTCCCGTGAGCCGCTCCCGGTCGAGCCGCCCGGACGGCAGGCCCGCCTGCTGTTCCTCACGGGAGAGCACGGTCACCAGCTGAAGCCGCTCGGGGTAGCGGTCCTTCAGGTCGGCCACGTCCTCCAGGAACATCGTCGAGGCGGCCGTACGATCGCTGCGTATCAGGCAGAACCGGGCCTCGGGCTCACGCGCCAGCAGCGTGGCGACGATCGAGAGCACCGGGGTGATGCCGCTGCCGCCGACGATCGCCGCGTACAGACCCGGCGCCGGTTCGAGGGTGAAACGTCCGGCCGGGGTCATCACGTCCAGCTCGTCCCCGGCGCCGACCTCCTTGAGCGCGTAGGTCGAGAAAGCACCGCCCTCGACCAGCCGCACCCCCACCCGCAGCGTGCCCGGGCCCTCGCCGGCCGGGTCGGGGGCCGGGGAGCAGATCGAGTACGTCCGCCGGATCTCCTCGCCGTCCGCGCGTCGCCGCAGGGCGAGGTGCTGGCCCGGTGCGTGCCGGTACGCCTCGCGCAGAGCGGGCGGGACGGTGAAGGTGAGCGCGACGGAGTCGTCGGTGAGCCGGTCGACCGCGGCCACCGGGAGCGGGTGGAAGCGTGCCATCACAACTCCTTGAAGTGGTCGAACGGTTCACGGCAGGCCAGGCAGCGACGCAGCGCCTTGCACGCGGTGGAGGAGAACCGGCTCAGCAGCTCGGTGTCGGCGGATCCGCAGTGCGGGCAGCGGACCGGGTCGGTGTCCTCGGTGAGGGTGCGGGTCGCACCCAGGGTCAGCGTTACCGGTCCCGTGGCGTGGTGCTCACGCGGGGGAGCGATGCCGAACTCCTGGAGTTTGCGGCGGCCTTCGGAGGTGATGTCGTCGGTCGACCAGGCGGGGGTGAGTACCGTGCGGACGGTGACCTCGCGCATGCCGTGGGCGCGCAGCACCCGCTCGATGTCCAGGCTCATCGCCTCGACGGCGGGGCAGCCGGTGTAGGTCGGGGTCAGGTCGACCTCGACCGCGTCGGCGCCGCTGACGTGGACCGCGCGCAGCACGCCCAGCTCCTGGAGCGTGAGCACCGGCAGTTCGGGGTCGGGCACCGAACCGGCCAGCTCCAGCAGCTCCGCCTCCAGCGCGGTGGCCGTCACCATGACGCCCCCGGGTGGCTGCGGTGCAGGTGCTGCATCTCGGCGAGCATCCGGCCGAACGGCTCGGTGTGCAGGCCCTGCCGGCCGGCGCCCGCCGCCCAGGCACCCGAGCGCGGCCCCTCGGGCACGGCCAGGGTGGCCCGGCCGAGCACGTCCGTCACGGACCGAAGCCAACGGTCCGCCAGGTCCGCCCAGTCGACGTCCAGGCCCTCCACCGGCTGGAACATCTCCCCGGTGAACCGCCACAGCGCGTCGCACGCCCGCTGCATCCGCTCCTGGCTGAGCTCGGTGCCGTCGCCGAGCCGCAGCGTCCACTGCTCGGCATGGTCGCGGTGGTAGGCGACCTCCTTGACCGCTTTCGCGGCCAGCGGTGCGAACGGGCCCTCGCGCGCGGCCAGTTCGGTGTAGAGCAGCTGCTGGTAGGTGGAGAAGTACAGCTGGCGGGCGATGGTGTGGGCGAAGTCGCCGTTCGGCTGCTCGACCAGCTGGAGGTTGCTGAAGGCCCGCTCCTCGCGCAGGTACGCCAGCTCGTCCTCGTCGCCGGCCATGGACAGCAGGATCCGGGCCTGGCCGAGCAGGTCGAGGGCGATGTTGGCGAGGGCGACCTCCTCCTCCAGGACGGGAGCGTGCCCGGCCCATTCGCCGAGGCGGTGGGAGAGCACCAGGGCGTCGTCGCCGAGGGCGAGTGCGGCGGTCGCGGGGACGGTCGCGGTCACAGGTGCTTCACCCCTTCCGGGATCTTGTAGAAGGTGGGGTGCCGGTAGGGCTTGTCGGCGGCCGGTTCGAAGAAGGGGTCCTTCTCGTCGGGCGAGGAGGCGGTGATCGCGGCGGCCGGGACGACCCAGATCGAGACGCCTTCGCCGCGCCGGGTGTACAGATCGCGGGCGTTGCGCAGGGCCAGCTCCGCGTCCGGTGCGTGCAGGCTGCCGGCGTGGGTGTGGGAGAGGCCGCGGCGGGAGCGTACGAAGACCTCCCACAGGGGCCAGTCGGTGGTCGTCATGCTCGTGTCTCTCCCGTCCCACCGGTGGTGCCGGTGTGCTTGGCCGCGTAGGCGGCGGCCGCTTCCCGTACCCATGCGCCCTCGTCGTGGGCGCGCCTGCGCTGAGTGATCCGCTGCTCGTTGCACGGGCCGTTGCCCTTGAGGACGTCCCAGAACTCCGTCCAGTCGATCGCGCCGAAGTCGTGCTGTCCCCGCTCCTCGTTCCACCGCAGGTCCGGGTCGGGGAGGGTCAGGTCCAGAGACTCGGCCTGCGGGACGCAGATGTCGACGAAGCGCTGGCGCAGCTCGTCGTTGGAGTGGCGCTTGATCTTCCACTCCATCGACTGCGCGGAGTGCTGGGACTCGTCGTCGGGCGGGCCGAACATCATCAGGGAGGGCCACCACCAGCGGTTCACCGCGTCCTGGGCCATCGCGTGCTGCTCCGGGGTGCCCTTGCTGAGGGCCAGCAGCAGTTCGTAGCCCTGGCGCTGGTGGAAGGACTCCTCCTTGCAGATCCGCACCATGGCGCGTGCGTAGGGGCCGTAGGAGCAGCGGCACAGCGGCACCTGGTTGGTGATCGCGGCCCCGTCCACCAGCCAGCCGATCGCGCCGACGTCGGCCCAGGTCAGCGTCGGATAGTTGAAGATCGAGGAGTACTTCTGGCGGCCGCTGTGCAGCTTGTCGAGCAGCTCGTCACGGCCGGTGCCGAGGGTCTCGGCCGCGCTGTACAGGTACAGGCCGTGGCCGGCCTCGTCCTGGACCTTGGCCATCAGGATCGCCTTGCGGCGCAGACTCGGCGCGCGGGTGATCCAGTTGGCCTCCGGCTGCATGCCGATGATCTCGGAGTGCGCGTGCTGGGCGATCTGCCTGACCAGCGTCGCGCGGTAGGCGTCGGGCATCCAGTCGCGCGGCTCGATGCGTTCGTCGGCGGCCACGGCCGCGTCGAAGGCACTCTGGTACGCCGCCGTGTCGACGGCGGTGTCCGGCGCGCCGTCCTCCGCTGTGCGGGCCGTGCGGTGCGCGGCTGCTGTGGCCATGCGGTCCCCCTGACCTCGGGCTCTCGTTGAACACGCTCCCGACCGATCGTTCGGTCTATGCGTCATCAATGGTGTGCCGGGGCGCTGCGGGTGTCAACCGCTGTGGAAAACCCCGCGGTCAGTCTGTGGAAAACCGTGGGGCGGGCGGCGCGGCGTGGTGAGGGCCACTGATCCGGGCCGTACCCGGGGCTGCGCCGAGCGGCCGGTGCTGAGTACCGTTCCGTGCGAGTGCCGAGGAGTGGCGCTCGGGAAGAACGAGGCGCCTGTGACGGTGACCGGACGACGGAGCGGAAGCGGGGACGGGGCGGAATGGACGCGTACGACGAGGACTCGCAGGCCCTGCGCGGGCCCGACGGGTCGGCCGGGGCGCGTCGACCGCAGGACCAGGGGGACCACGAGCGTCCTCCTGCCCGGGAGGTCTCCGGCGATCCGCACGGTCCCGTCGCGCAGGAAAGATCCGGCGATCCGCACGGTCCCCTCGCTCCCGAGAGCCCAGGCCGCCCCGAAGGCCCTCCCTCTCAGGACGGCTACGGCGGCCCTTCCTCTCGGGACGGCTCCGACGGCCCTTCCTCTCGGGACGGCTACGGCGGCCCTTCCTCTCGGGACGGCTACGGCGGCCCTTCCTCTCGGGACGGCTACGGCGGCCCTTCCTCTCGGGACGGCTCCGACGGCCCTTCCTCTCAGGACGGCTCCGGCGGCCCTGACGAGCCCCCGGCACCCGAGCCCCCACCCCTCCCCCCGGCACCCCGCACCGGTGTCGCCGCCCTCTCCCCCCGCTACCAGGTCGGCGCGGCCATAGCCCTCGCGGTCATCGCCGTCGGCGCCTGTGTCCATCTGGTGATGGTGTTCCTGAGCCTTGCGCCGGCGAACACGGTGACCAAGCAGCACGGCAAGGCGATCGAGGAGTGGGTGTACCCGGAGTTCGAGCAGAACTGGAAGCTGTTCGCCCCGAACCCGCTGCAGCAGAACATCGCCGTGCAGGTGCGCGCCGAGGTGCGGATGAAGGACGGCGGCGTGCGCACCACCGGCTGGAACGATCTCTCCGCCCGCGACGGCGCCGCCATCGACGGCAGTCTGGTGCCGAGCCACACCCAGCAGAACGAGCTGCGCCGCGCCTGGGACTTCTTCGTCTCCACGCACGGCCCCGACAACCGGCCCGTGGGCATGCGCGGCGCGCTCTCCGAGCAGTACGTGCGCCGGATCGTCGTGATGCGCCTGTACCGGGAGGACGCGACAAGCCGGGAGGGCGTCATCCAGCGCGTGCAGGTCCGCTCCAGAACCACCAATGTGCAGCCGCCCGGGTGGAGCCGGGAGAAGATCTCCGACAAGCCCTTCTACCGTGTGCTGCCCTGGTGGACGGTGGCGGCCGACGAGGCCGCGGGAGGTGTGCGGTGAACCGTCTCTCCCTGACCCTCTCGCGCGGCATCGCCCGTGTCACCGAGTCGGCGCTCGGCCCGTACCAGAGCGCCGTGATCCGCATCGGTTTCGCGGGGACCTGGCTGCTCTTCCTGCTGCGCGAGTTCCCCCACCGCCAGGAGCTCTACGGGCCCGACGGCCCCTGGAGCTGGGACATGGCCCAGCAGCTGACCTCCGACAACCACGCCTTCACGGCCCTCATGTGGTCCGACGGGAAGGGCTGGTTCGAGGCCTTCTACCTGCTGGCGATCCTCTCCAGCGTGGCGCTGCTGCTCGGCTGGCGCACCCGGACCGCCTCCGTGCTGTTCATGGTGGGCGTGCTGTCGCTGCAGAACCGCAGCGTCTTCGTGGGGGACGGCGGCGACAACGTCCTGCACCTGATGTCGTTCTACCTGGTGTTCACGCGCTGTGGCCGGGTGTGGTCCCTGGACGCGCGGCGGGCGGCCCGCGTCGAGGCAGCACGCGCGCGTGGGGAACAGGTGCGAGCCGACCGCGTCGGGCCGGTGCTGTGGGCGGTGCTCGGTCTCGCGCTCGGCGGTGCGACGCTGGCGGGCCGGTTCGACAACGGCTGGCTGGTGCCCGCGCTGCTGTGGACGGTGTGGGCCGTGCTCGGCCTGTGGTGGGCGGTGCAGCGCCGGGCGAGGTCGAGGGAGCCGCTGATCCTGCTGGACGTGATCGCCAACGTCCTGCACAACGGCGCCCTGTTCGTGATCATGGCGGAGGCCTGCCTGATCTACGCCACGGCCGGCTGGTACAAGATCCAGGGCTCGCGCTGGCAGGACGGCACCGCCGTCTACTACCCGCTCCACCTGGACTACTTCTCGCCCTGGCCGGGTCTCGCCGATCTGATGTCCTCCAGCGGCACGATCATGATGATCGTGACCTACGGGACGGTCATGGTGCAGGTCGCCTTCCCGTTCACGCTGTTCAACCGGAGGGTCAAGAACGTCCTGCTGGTGCTGATGATGACCGAGCACGCCGTGATCGCGATCGTCCTCGGCCTGCCGTTCTTCTCGCTCGCGATGATCACCGCGGACGCGGTGTTCCTGCCCACGTCCTTCCTGCTGCTGCTCGGCGCCTGGGCGGCACGCGCGCGCGAACGGCTGCCGCGGCGCGGTGCCGGCGACCGTACGCTGCCGCGACCGCGCTCCGCCGAGGACAGCCGGTCGGGCCGCGTAGGGTTCACCGCATGACCGACCCCGTGACCCGCTGGCGCGAGCATGCCGAGGGTGCCGTGCTGCTGGACGGCTTCCACGCCCTCAAGCACGCGCTGCGCTTCGGCGCCGAGGTCCCGGTGGCGGTCGCCACCGACCGGCGGGCGGCGCTCGCCCTGGCCGCCGAGCTGGCCGGGGACGTCGAGGACGCGCTGGACGCCCTCCTGACGGAGGTGCCCGAGCAGACCTACGCCTCGCTGGTGCCGCGCCCCCACCCGACCGGGGTGGCCGCCCTGGCCGTACGACCGTCCCGCGAGGCCAATCTGCGGGCGCTCGCGCACACGCCCCGCACCGCGCCCGTGGTGGTCCTCGACAACCCGCGCAACCTCGGCAACGCCGGAGCGGTGATCCGGCTGGCCGCCGGATTCGGGGCGACCGGGGTGGTCACCACGGGCACGCTCGACCCCTGGCACCCCACGGTGGTGCGCGGCGGGGCGGGGCTGCACTTCGCGACCGCCGTGGAACGGCTGGACGTCGGGGAGCTGCCCGCCGGGCCGCTGTTCGCCCTGGACCCGGAGGGCGAGGACATCCGGGGCACCAAGCTGCCGGACGACGCCGTACTGGCCTTCGGGTCGGAGCGCAGTGGCCTGTCGGCCGAGCTGCGCGCGCGTGCCGACCATCTGCTCGCGCTGCCGATGCGCCCCCAGGTCTCCAGCTACAACCTCGCCACCAGCGTGGCGATGACGCTGTACCACTGGAGCGCCACCGGGGCATGAGCCCCGGCCCCAGAGGCTCGGTCGTCGGGCCGTCCGAGGTGCCGGGTGCCGCGCTTTGTCAGGGAGGCGGCGGGGATCCGCCGGCCGACTGCGGCCGGCCGGCGGTCCGACGGTTGTCCGCGGTCAGGCGGTGGTCCCCAGCGGGGCCTCCTTGCGGACCTCCACCACCCGGAAGCGGCTGGCCACGAACGCGCCGTCGGTGAGGGCCGCGTTCGCCGCCGGGTTGCCGCCCGAGCCGTGGAAGTCGGAGAAGGCGGCCGTCTGGTTCACATACACCCCGCCGGTCAGGTTGAGCGAGAGCTGGGCGGACTCCTCCAGGCAGACCTCCTCGACCAGCTGTTCGACCTCGGGGTCGGTGGTGTACGCGCCGACCGTCATCGCGCCCTTCTCGCGGACCGTGCGGCGCAGCAGCTCGACCGCGTCGGTCACCGAGTCGACGGCGACGGCGAAGGAGACGGGGCCGAAGCACTCGCTCATGTAGGCGGCCTCGTCGTCCGGCTTGGCACCGTCCAGCTTGACGATCACGGGCGTGCGGACGACCGCGCCCGGGAACTCGGGGTTGCTGATCTCCCGGGAGGCCAGGGCGACCTCGCCGAGACCGGCGGCCGCCTCCAGGCGGGCCTTCACGTCCGGGTTGACGATCGCGCCGAGCAGGGCGTTCGCGCGCGCGTCGTCGCCGAGCAGCCCGTCGACCGCGCGGGCGAGGTCGGCGGTCACCTCGTCGAAGGTCTTGGGGCCCTCGTCGGTGCGGATGCCGTCGCGCGGGACGACCAGGTTCTGCGGGGTGGTGCACATCTGGCCGCTGTACAGGGACAGCGAGAAGGCCAGGTTGGACAGCATGCCCTTGTAGTTGTCGGTCGACTCCACGATGACCGTGTTGACGCCGGCCTTCTCCGTGTAGACCTGCGCCTGGCGGGCGTTGGCCTCCAGCCAGTCGCCGAAGGAGGTCGAGCCGGTGTAGTCGATGATCCTGATCTCGGGGCGGGTGGCGAGGGTCTTGGCGATGCCCTCGCCGGGGCGCTCGGCGGCCAGCGCGACCAGGTTCGCGTCGAAGCCGGCCTCGGCGAGCACGTCCCGGGCGATCTTGACGGTGAGGGCCAGCGGCAGCACCGCGCGCGGGTGCGGCTTGACCAGGACCGCGTTGCCGGTCGCCAGGGAGGCGAACAGGCCCGGGAAGCCGTTCCAGGTCGGGAAGGTGTTGCAGCCGATGACCAGGCCGATGCCGCGCGGGACCGGCGTGAACCGCTTGGCCAGCGCCAGCGGGTCGCGCTTGCCCTGGGGCTTGGTCCACTCCGCCGTCTCGGGCGTGCGGACCTGCTCCGCGTACGCGTACGCCACCGCCTCCAGGCCGCGGTCCTGGGCGTGCGGGCCGCCCGCCTGGAACGCCATCATGAAGGCCTGTCCGCTGGTGTGCATGACCGCGTGCGCGAACTCGTGCGTCCGGTCGCCGATCCGCTTGAGGATCTCCACGCAGACCACCGCACGCATCTCCGCGCCCGCGTCGCGCCAGGCGCGCTGACCCGCCTTCATCGCGGGCAGCAGCACGTCGATGTCCGCGTGCGGGTAGGTCACGCCCAGCTCGATGCCGTACGGCGAGACCTCGCCGCCGACCCAGTCGTCCGTGCCGGGCTGGCCGAGGTCGAGGCGGGTGCCGAGCAGGGCGTCGAAGGCGGCCTTGCCCGCGGCCGCGTCCAGACTGCCGTGCTCGCCGTACGCCTTGGGGTGCTCGGGGTGAGGGGACCAGTACGCGCGGGTGCGGATCGCCTCCAGGGCCTGATCGAGAGTGGGCCGGTGCTTCGCGATCAGCTCGTCGGGCGTCAGTTGGGCGGCCATGCGGGACCAACTCCTCGTCTGGAGAACTCTTCGTCGAGTTCGACCTGGGCGGAAACAGAGGCGGGAACAGGCAGTCAGAGCTAGAGTAACCGAACGATCGGTCGGGACAAGGGGGTCCGCCGTATCTGTGGAAAACGTCGTGCGGGAGGATCGCGCACATGACAGCACTCGACCTCAGCAGCCCCGTGGCCGTCGTCGGCACCGGCACCATGGGCCAGGGCATCGCCCAGGTCGCGCTGGTGGCCGGCCACCCCGTGCGGCTCTACGACGCCGTTCCCGGGCGCGCCCAGGAGGCGGCCGCGGCGATCGGCGCCCGTCTCGACCGGCTCGTGGCGAAGGACCGGCTCGGCGCCGCCGACCGGGACGCGGCCCTCGCCCGGCTCACGCCCGCGGGCGGTCTCGCCGACCTGGCCGACTGCGCGCTGGTCGTCGAGGCGGTCCTGGAGCGGCTGGACGTCAAGCAGCAGCTCTTTCGCGAGCTGGAGGAGATCGTCGCCGAGGACTGCCTGCTCGCCACCAACACCTCGTCGCTGTCCGTGACGGCCATCGGCGGCGCTCTCCGCAACCCCGGCCGCTTCCTGGGCCTGCACTTCTTCAATCCGGCCCCGCTGCTGCCGCTGGTCGAGGTCGTCTCCGGGTTCGCCACCGACGTCACCTCGGCCACGCGCGCGTACGAGACGGCCCGCTCCTGGGGCAAGACGCCCGTGGCCTGCGCGGACACTCCCGGCTTCATCGTCAACCGCATCGCCCGGCCCTTCTACGCCGAGGCTTTCGCCGTCTACGAGGCCCAGGCCGCCGACCCGGCCACCATCGACGCGGTGCTGCGCGAGTCGGGCGGCTTCAAGATGGGCGCGTTCGAGCTGACCGACCTGATCGGGCAGGACGTGAACGAGTCCGTCACGCACTCCGTGTGGCAGTCGTTCTTCCAGGACGTCCGCTTCACGCCCTCGCTGGCCCAGCGCCGGCTGGTCGAGTCCGGGAGGCTCGGCCGCAAGTCCGGGCACGGCTGGTACGACTACGCCGAGGACGCCGAGCGCGCCGAGCCGCACACCGCCGAGAAGGAGCGGCCGCCCGCGTACGTCGTCACCGAGGGCAGCCTCGGCCCCGCGGCCGAACTCCTTCCGCTGATCCACGAGGCGGGCATCCAGATCCGCGAGGAGGACGAGGACCACGGCACCCGGCTGGTGCTGCCGAGCGGCGGCCAGCTGGTCCTCGCCGACGGCCAGACCTCCGTGGAGTTCCGCGACGTGGTCTACTTCGACCTCGCCTTCGACTACCGCAAGGCCACCCGTATCGCCCTGTCCGCCTCGAACGACACCGCGCAGCAGACTCTCGCCGAGGCCATCGGCCTCTTCCAGGCGCTCGGCAAGGACGTCAGCGTCGTCGGCGACGTTCCCGGCATGATCGTCGCCCGTACGGTCGCCCGGATCGTGGACCTCGCGCACGACGCCGTCGCCAAGGGCGTGGCCACCGAGGAGGACATCGACACCGCGATGCGCCTCGGCGTCAACTACCCGCTCGGCCCGTTCGAGTGGAGCCGCAGGCTCGGCCGCGGCTGGGCCTACGACCTGCTGGACGATCTGCACCTGCGCGACCCCTCCGGCCGGTACGCGCCGTCCCTCGCGCTCTACCGTCACGCGTACGCCACCGACCAGCGGGAGGGCACCCCATGACGACCGTCAAGCGCGACACCTACACCCCCGAGACGCTGCTCTCCGTCGCCGTCCAGGTCTTCAACGAGCGTGGCTACGACGGCACTTCCATGGAGCATCTCTCCCGGGCGGCCGGCATCTCCAAGTCGTCCATCTACCACCACGTCAGCGGCAAGGAGGAGCTGCTGCGCCGGGCCGTCAGCCGGGCGCTGGACGGGCTGTTCGCCATCCTGGAGGAGGAGCACGCGCGCGTGGGGCGCGCCGCGGACCGCCTGGAGCACGTGGTGCGGCGCATGGTCGAGGTGCTCATAGCCGAGCTGCCGTACGTGACACTGCTGCTGCGCGTGCGCGGGAACACCGAGACCGAGCGCTGGGCGCTGGAGCGGCGCCGCGACTTCGACCACCGGGTCGCCGAGCTGCTGAAGGCGGCTGCCGCCGACGGCGACATACGCGGCGACGTGGAGGTGCGGCTGGCCACCCGGCTGGTCTTCGGGATGATCAACTCCGTCGTGGAGTGGTACCGGCCCGAGGCGCGCGGCGCCAGCGGTCCCGAGGTGGCCGACGCCGTGGTCCGGCTGGTCTTCTCGGGGCTGCGCCAGAGCTGACGTCCGGCCCGACGTCAGGTCTCCGGTTCCAGGTCCTCCTCCTCGAACACCAGCAGCGTGCGCGTGCTGAGCACCTCGGGGATCGCCTGGAGCCGGGTGAGCACCAGCTCGCGCAGCGACCGGTTGTCGGGCGTGTGCACCAGGAGCAGGACGTCGAAGTCGCCGCCCACCAGGGCGATGTGGGAGGCGCCGGGCAGCTGTCTGAGCTGCTCGCGGACCGTGCGCCAGGTGTTCTGGACGATCTTCAGCGTGACGTACGCGGACGTGCCGTGCCCCGCCCGCTCGTGGTCGACGCGGGCGCTGAAACCCCGGATCACCCCGTCCTCGACGAGACGGTTGATGCGCGCGTAGGCATTCGCCCGCGAGACATGGACGCGTTCGGCGACCGAACGTATCGACGCACGGCCGTCGGCCTGCAAGATCTTCAGGATGTCCTGGTCGATGGCGTCCAGCGGGCGCGCGGGCGGCAGAGGGGTGCCGTCCTGCGGTCCTTCGGCCATTTGTTCAGCTGCCATGTCCCCCCGCTTCATCGCCGTGGACGTCCTGCATTCATTCCAGGCTGTGGAGAACCGTTTGTCCACAGCCTTGCGGGGCCTGTAGCCAAAATGTGCCGACGACCGAACAATCGGTTGGTGAGGCGAGTCACAGCCGACGCGCCTCCCGTAGCCGCTCCCACGAGGAGGTGCCGTCATGACGGTCATGGAGCAGCGGGGCGCGTACCGGCCATCGCCGCCGCCCGCCTGGCAGCCCCGTATGGACCCCGCGCCGCTGCTGCCCGACGCCGAGCCCTACCGCGTCCTCGGCACCGAAGCGGCCGCCAAGGCCGACCCGGACCTGCTGCGCAGGCTCTACGCCCAGCTGGTGCGCGGCCGGCGGTACAACACCCAGGCCACCGCGCTCACCAAGCAGGGCCGACTCGCCGTCTACCCGTCCAGCACCGGCCAGGAGGCCTGCGAGGTCGCCGCCGCGCTGGCCCTCCAGGAGCGCGACTGGCTCTTCCCCAGCTACCGCGACACCCTCGCCGTCGTCGCCCGGGGCGTGGACCCCGTCGAGGCGCTGACCCTGCTGCGCGGCGACTGGCACACCGGCTACGACCCCTACGCGCACCGGGTGGCTCCCCTGAGCACCCCGCTGGCCACGCAGCTCCCGCACGCCGTCGGCCTCGCGCACGCCGCGCGACTCAAGGGCGACGACGTGGTCGCGCTCGCCATGGTCGGCGACGGCGGCACCAGCGAGGGCGACTTCCACGAGGCGCTGAACTTCGCCGCCGTCTGGCAGGCACCGGTCGTCTTCCTCGTGCAGAACAACGGCTTCGCCATCTCGGTCCCGCTCGCCAAGCAGACCGCCGCACCCTCCCTGGCCCACAAGGCCGTCGGGTACGGCATGCCGGGCCGGCTGGTCGACGGCAACGACGCGGCCGCCGTGCACGAGGTCCTCGGCGACGCCGTACGCCACGCGCGCGCAGGCGGCGGCCCGACCCTGGTGGAGGCGGTGACCTACCGCATCGAGGCCCACACCAACGCCGACGACGCCACCCGCTACCGGGGCGACGCCGAGGTCGAGGCCTGGCGTGCCCACGACCCCGTCCAGCTGCTGGAGAGGGAGCTGACCACACGTGGACTGCTCGACGAGGCCGGCATCGAAAGTGCCCGGCAGGACGCCGAGGCGATGGCCGCCGACCTGCGCGAGCGCATGAACCGGGACCCCGAGCTCGACCCGATGGACCTCTTCGACCACGTCTACGCCGAGACCACCGCGCAACTGCGCGAGCAGCGCGCCCTGTTGCGCGCCGAGCTGGAGGCGGAGCAGAACGACCAGGAAGGCGACCTTCGATGACCACCGTCGCCGTCAAGCCCGCCACCATGGCGCAGGCCCTCACGCGCGCGATGCGCGACGCGATGGCCGCCGACCCCGCCGTGCACGTCATGGGCGAGGACGTCGGCACCCTCGGCGGTGTCTTCCGGGTCACCGACGGCCTCGCCAAGGAGTTCGGCGAGGACCGCTGCACCGACACCCCGCTGGCCGAGGCGGGCATCCTCGGCACCGCCGTCGGCATGGCCATGTACGGCCTGCGCCCGGTGGTGGAGATGCAGTTCGACGCCTTCGCCTACCCGGCCTTCGAGCAACTGATCAGCCACGTCTCGCGGATGCGCAACCGCACCCGCGGCCGGATGCCCCTGCCGATCACCGTCCGGGTCCCCTACGGCGGCGGCATCGGCGGCGTCGAGCACCACAGCGACTCCTCCGAGGCCTACTACATGGCCACCCCGGGCCTCCACGTCGTCACGCCCGCCACCGTCGCCGACGCCTACGGGCTGCTGCGCCAGGCCATAGCCTCCGACGACCCGGTCGTCTTCCTGGAGCCCAAGCGGCTCTACTGGGCGAAGGACACCTGGAACCCCGAGCACCCCACCGAGGTCGAGCCCATCGGGCGCGCGGTGGTGCGCCGCCCGGGCAGCAGCGCCACGCTCATCACCTACGGTCCGTCCCTGCCGGTCTGCCTGGAGGCCGCCGAGGCCGCCCGGGCGGAGGGCTGGGACCTGGAGGTCGTCGACCTGCGCTCCCTGGTGCCGTTCGACGACGAGACGGTCTGCGCGGCCGTCCGGCGCACCGGACGCGCGGTCGTCGTGCACGAGTCGACCGGATTCGGCGGGCCGGGCGGCGAGATCGCGGCCCGCATCACCGAGCGCTGCTTCCACCACCTGGAGGCGCCGGTGCTGCGCGTGGCCGGCTTCGACATCCCCTACCCGCCGCCGATGCTGGAGCGGCACCACCTGCCGGGCGTCGACCGCATCCTGGACGCCGTGGCACGCCTGCAGTGGGAGGCCGAGGGCTGATGGCACAGGTGCTGGAGTTCAAGCTTCCCGACCTCGGCGAGGGACTCACCGAGGCGGAGATCGTCCGCTGGCTGGTGCAGGTCGGTGACGTCGTCGCCATCGACCAGCCGGTCGTGGAGGTCGAGACGGCCAAGGCGATGGTCGAGGTCCCCTGCCCCTACGGCGGCGTGGTCACCGCCCGCTTCGGCGAGGAGGGCACGGAACTTCCCGTGGGCGCGCCGCTGTTGACGGTGGCCGTGGGCCCGTCGGCTCCCGGAGGGGAGGGCGAGGGCTCGGGCAACGTGCTGGTCGGGTACGGCACCTCGGACGCGCCGGCGCGCCGGCGCAGGGTGCGGTCGGCACCCGTGGGGCCGGTCACGGCCGACGGGCCCACCGGTGCGCGGCGGCCGGACCGGCCCGTGGTCTCCACCGGGGCCGGCCACGCGCGCGTGACCGCCGCCCGGACCGAGGGCCCCGTGCCCGTGATCTCCCCCCTGGTCCGCCGCCTCGCCCGCGAGGGCGGCGTGGATCTGCGCCACCTGGCGGGCTCGGGGCCGGAAGGACTGATCCTGCGCGCGGACGTGGAGGAAGCGCTCCGCGCCGGGACGGCCCACCCGGCCGGGGCGCCCGTCGCCGCCGTGGCACAGGCACCGGCCGTCCGTATCTCCCCCGACCGCGACGGCATCCGCACCCCCCTCAAGGGCGTGCGCGGCGCCGTCGCCGACAAGCTCTCCCGCAGCCGCCGGGAGATCCCCGACGCGACCTGCTGGGTCGACGCCGACGCGACGGAACTCATGCGCGCACGGGCCGCGATGAACGCCGCGGGAGCACCGAAGATCTCCCTTCTCGCGCTGCTCGCCCGCATCTGCACCGCCGCCCTCGCACGGCACCCCGAGCTGAACTCCTACGTCGACACCGACGCCCGCGAGGTCGTCCAACTCGACCACGTCCACCTCGGGTTCGCCGCACAGACCGAGCGCGGCCTGGTCGTGCCGGTCGTCCGGGACGCCCACGCGCGCGACGCCGAGTCGCTGACCGCGGAGTTCGCCCGGCTCACCGAGGCCGCACGGACCGGGACGCTGACCCCCGGGGAACTCACTGGCGGGACCTTCACGTTGAACAATTACGGGGTCTTCGGCGTCGACGGCTCCACCCCGATCATCAACCACCCCGAGGCGGCCATGCTCGGCGTCGGCCGCATCGTCCCCAAGCCGTGGGTGCACGAGGGCGAGCTGGCCGTGCGCCAGGTCGTCCAGCTCTCGCTCACCTTCGACCACCGCGTCTGCGACGGCGGCACGGCAGGCGGCTTCCTGCGGTACGTGGCGGACTGCGTGGAACAGCCGGCGGTGCTGCTGCGCACTCTGTGACCCACACGAAAGTCTGGATCGCGGGCCGAGAGGACATACTCGGAGGGTGACCGACACCCCGCCCGCAGCCGACGGGACCACCGCGCCGTACGACGCGGTGGTGCTGGCCGGTGGTGCCGCGCGACGGCTCGGCGGGGCCGACAAGCCAGGGCTGCGGGTCGGCGGGCGGGCGCTGCTCGACCGGGTGCTCGCGGCCTGCGCCGGCGCCCGTACGACCGTCGTCGTGGCCGACGTCCGGTCCACCGCCCGCCCGGTGCGCTGGGCGCGCGAGGAGCCGCCCGGCGCCGGACCGGTCGCCGCCCTGGAGGCCGGTCTGCGCCTCACCACGGCCGAGCACACCGTCGTCCTCTCCGCCGACCTGCCGTTCCTCCGCGCGGCCACGCTGGAGCGGTTGTTGACCACCCTGCGGGACACCGGCGCCGACGGCGCGCTGCTCACCGACCCCGGCGGCCGCGACCAGCCGCTCGTCGCCGCCTACCGCACCGCGGCGCTGCGCCGTGCCCTTGCGGCCCTCGGGGCCGCGCCCGACGGCCTCACCGGCCTGCCCCTGCGCCGGCTGACCGGCGCCCTCGAACTCACCCGCGTCCCGGACCCGCTCGCCTCCTTCGACTGCGACACCTGGGACGACATCGCCGACGCCAGGGCACGCATCAGGGAGCATGGGCACGTGTTGGATGAATGGATCTCCGCAGTCAAGGCCGAGCTGGGCATCGACCTGGACGTCGACACCGGCGTCCTGCTCGACCTTGCCCGTGACGCCGCGCACGGCGTGGCCCGGCCCGCCGCACCGCTGACCACCTTCCTGGTCGGCTATGCCGCAGCCCAAGGCGGGGGAGGCCCCGAGGCCGTCGCCGAGGCCGCCCGCAGGGCCGCCGCACTGGCGCTGCGCTGGGAGGAAGAGAACGCGCAGAACGGCCCGGACGCCGGATGACCGCCCCCGGCACCCGCACCGGAGCGATCGACGAGGACAGCGACGACCTGGCCGTCGAGGAGGCTCTGGCCCTCGTGAGGCAACCCAAGGACGACAGCGAGACGCCGGTGTCCTCCCCCGCAGCCCCGGGCGAGCGGCACAGGGCCACCCCCTGGCCCCAGGCGCGTGAGACCGCCGCCCGCGCCGTCCGCTCGGCCGGCCGCCGTGCTCCTGTCTCCGTCTCCCTCGCCGACGCCCTCGGCCTGGTCCTCGCCGCTCCTCTCGACGCCCTCACCGACCTGCCCTCCTTCGACACCTCCGCGATGGACGGCTGGGCCGTCGCCGGACCGGGCCCCTGGGAGGTGCGGGACGAGGGCGTGCTCGCCGGACATGCGCAGCCCGAGCCGCTGACCGACGGCGAGGCGGTCCGTATCGCGACCGGCGCGCGCATCCCGGCCGACACCACCGCCGTCCTGCGCACCGAACACGGCCGCAGCGACGCCCAGGGCCGCCTCCACGCCACCCGGGAGGTGAGCCACGGCCAGGACATCCGCCCGCGCGGCCAGGAGTGCCGCAACGGCGAGCAGCTGCTGCCCGTCGGCACCCTGGTCACCCCCGCCGTCCTCGGCCTCGCCGCGGCCGCCGGATACGACACCGTCACCGTCGTCCCCCGCCCCCGCGCCGAAGTACTCGTCCTCGGCGACGAACTGCTCACCGAGGGACTCCCGCACGACGGACTGATCCGGGACGCGCTCGGCCCCATGCTGCCGCCCTGGCTGCGCGCGATGGGTGCCGAGGTCACCGCCGTACGCCGACTGGGTGATGACGCCAAGGCCCTGCACAAGGCGCTCACCGCCTCCGACGCCGACCTCGTCCTCACCACCGGCGGCACCGCCGCCGGACCCGTCGACCACGTCCACCCCACCCTGGAACGCATCGGCGCCGAACTCCTCGTCGACGGCGTCAAGGTGCGCCCCGGCCACCCCATGCTGCTCGCCCGCATCAACGAGGACCAGCACCTCGTCGGCCTGCCCGGCAACCCCCTCGCGGCCGTCTCCGGCCTGATCACCCTCGCCGAGCCCCTGCTGCGCACCCTCGCCGCCCGCCCCGCGCCCGAGCCGTACACGCTGCCGCTCACGGAGACGGTGCAGGGACATCCGTACGACACCCGGCTCGTCCCCGTGGTGCTGCGCGGCGACCGTGCCGTACCGCTGCACTACAACGGCCCGGCCATGCTGCGCGGCATCGCCGCCGCCGACGCGCTGGCCGTCGTACCGCCGGGCGGGGCCCCGCAGGGGAAGGAGGCCGAGCTGCTGGACCTGCCCTGGGCGGCGGCCGGAATCGGGGTGTGTTTCACGTGAAACCTCCGGGCCATGACGCCCTTGCCCGCCGGGCGGACGAGGATCCGGTGACCCATCGGGTGAAACTCCCGAGGAAAGTGGTGGAGCGGCCCCTCCGCCAGGTCGCCAAACGGCTGCTCATGGCCCTCGCGGTGCTGGTCGCCACCGCCCTGATCGTCTACGTCGACCGCGACGGCTATCGCGACAGCTCCGACGGCCCGGTGGACCTTCTCGACGCCTTCTACTACGCGACCGTCACCCTCTCCACCACCGGGTACGGCGACATCACCCCGGTCAGCGACGGTGCCCGGCTCACCAACATCTTCGTCATCACGCCGCTGAGGGTGCTGTTCCTGATCATCCTGGTCGGTACCACGCTGGAGGTCCTCACCGAACGCACCCGGGAGGAATGGCGCCTGAACCGCTGGAGGTCCGCGTTGCGTGATCACACCGTCGTCATCGGCTTCGGCACGAAGGGCCGGTCGGCCGTCCAGGCCGTCTGCGCGAACGGGCTGAAGAAAGAGCAGGTCGTCGTGGTCGACCCCAGCTCCAAGGTGATCGACGCGGCGACCGCCGACGGCTATGCGGGCGTCATGGGCGACGCCACCCGCAGCGAGGTGCTCAAACGCGCCGAGGTCCACAAGGCACGGCAGATCATCGTCGCCCCGCAGCGCGACGACACCGCCGTCCTCGTCACCCTGACAGCCCGGCAGCTCAACCGGCGGGCGAAGATCGTGGCCGCCGTGCGCGAGGAGGAGAACGCCCCGCTGCTCAAGCAGTCCGGCGCCGACGCCGTCATCACCAGCTCCGGTGCGGCCGGCCGGCTGCTCGGCCTCTCCGTGCTCAGCCCCGCCGCCGGCATGGTCATGGAGGACCTGATCCAGCAGGGCAGCGGCCTGGACCTCGTCGAACGGCCCGTGGTGCGGGCCGAGGCGGGCAAGTCCCCGCGCGAGACGGACGACCTCGTGGTGAGCGTCGTACGGGGCCACCGGGTGCTCGGCTACGACGACCCGTCCGTCGGCACCCTCCAGCTCACGGACCGTCTGATCACGATCGTCCGGGCGACGCCCGGTACCCGGGTCACCCCGCATCCCCGCCCGCTGCCCGGCGACTGAGCGGGTCTGCCCCGAAGGCGCCACCGGCGGAGAGTAGCGTCGCGTGCATGCATGCGATCACGATTGCCGAACCTGGTGGGCCCGAGGCGCTGGTGTGGGACGAGGTCCCCGATCCGGTGCCCGGCGAGGGCGAAGTGCTGGTCGAGGTGGTGGCCAGCGCCGTCAACCGTGCCGACATCCTGCAGCGGCAGGGCTTCTACAACCCGCCGCCCGGCGCGTCCCCGTACCCCGGCCTGGAGTGCTCCGGCAGGATCGCCGCACTCGGCTCCGGGGTCTCCGGCTGGGCCGTCGGAGACGAGGTGTGCGCGCTGCTCGCCGGCGGCGCTTACGCCGAGAAGGCCGTCGTTCCGGCCGGGCAGCTGCTGCCCGTGCCCGACGGCGTGGACCTGAAGCAGGCGGCCGCCCTGCCCGAGGTGGTCTGCACGGTCTGGTCCAACGTCTTCATGGTCGCCCATCTGCGGCCCGGCGAGACGCTGCTGGTGCACGGCGGCTCCAGCGGCATCGGCACGATGGCGATCCAGCTGGCCAAGGCCGTCGGGGCCAGGGTCGCGGTGACCGCCGGGACGAAGGAGAAGCTGGAGTACTGCGCCGAGCTGGGCGCGGACGTGCTGATCAACTACCGCGAACAGGACTTCGTCGCGGAGATCGAGCGGGCCACGGACGGCGCGGGCGCCGACGTCATCCTCGACAACATGGGCGCCAAGTACCTGGACCGCAATGTGCAGGCCCTCGCGGTCAACGGGCGGCTCGCGATCATCGGCATGCAGGGCGGCATCAAGGGTGAGCTGAACATCGCCGCCCTGCTGAACAAGCGGGCCGCCATCAGCGCGACCTCGCTGCGGGCCCGGCCGCTGAGCGAGAAGGCGGCCATCGTGGCGGCCGTACGCGAGCATGTGTGGCCGTTGTTCGCGAGCGGGCAGATCCGCCCGGTCGTCGACCGAGAACTGCCGATGCCGCAGGCGCCCGAGGCGCACCGGGTGGTGGAGGCGAGCGGCCACATGGGCAAGGTGCTGCTGGTCGCGCCCTAGCGGGCCGCGCCGCGGCCGGCGGCTCAGCTCCGGCGTACCCGCAGGCCCAGGAACGCCAGGCCGAGGCCCAGGCCGATCAGGACCAGGCCGCTGCCCAGCGGCAGGATCCGCAGGGTCTCGTCGGAGGCCTCGCCCTGGTGGACGTCTCCGCGGCTCGTCGGCCGCAGCGGGGGCCGGGCGGGGTTCAGACCGGCCTCCTGGGGCGAGCCGGTGGCCGCCGGCGTCCCGGCCGGGGAGTCCGCGGTCTCCGGCTCCTCCGGGTAGGCGTCCTCCGGGGCGGTCTCCCGCGGGTCCCCGGTGACCGGGCCGGTGTCGTCGTCGCCCTCCTCCTCCGAGGCCGGCCCGTCCGGGCGGCCCGGACGCATCCGGCCCTCCCCGGCCCGGCTCCCGGCCCGTGACGGCTCGGCGGGAGAGGCCGAGCGGGAAGCGGCGCCGACGACCGGCACCGGTGCGGCCGCGGAGGCCGGGGCCCGTGCGCCGGGGGAGGCGGACCGGGTGGGCCGGGCCGAGGGCGCGGGCGGGTCGGGCGGGGCGGCCTGCGCGCCGTAGGCGGGGGCCGCGCCGTACACCGGCACAGCCGTCGCGAGGACGAGCAGCAGCCGGACGAAGCGCAGTATGAGTCGCAGCCATGGAGTCACGTCGGGTGACCTCCCGGAAGCCCAGTCGTCATGACCGACGGAATTCGGACGGAATTCAGCCTCACATTTCATGGCCAACCGGGCATTTCCTATTGGGCCGTCGGGTCTAAACGGTGGATCAGCCGCGCGAGGGGGCACCACGGTGATGAGGTGTGGGCGTGCGAGAGAATGGCGGCATGGAGATGCCGAGGAACGAACGGTCGCCGGAGAATCCGCAGATCCTGGTCGTGGGCCAGGACGGCATGGCGCTCAGCGGCGGCAACGGAGACGAGGACTCCCGCGAGACGCCGGTGACGGACCAGGTGGAACAGCCCGCCAAGGTCATGCGCATCGGCAGCATGATCAAGCAGCTCCTGGAGGAGGTGCGTGTCGCTCCTCTGGACGAGGCGAGCCGGGCCCGGCTCAAGGAGATCCACCGCAGTTCGGTGAAGGAGCTGGAGGACGGCCTCGCCCCTGAGCTGGTCGACGAGCTGGAGCGGCTCTCCCTGCCCTTCATGGACGACGTGACCCCCAGCGACGCGGAACTGCGCATCGCGCAGGCCCAGTTGGTGGGGTGGCTGGAGGGCCTGTTCCACGGGATCCAGACGACGCTGTTCGCCCAGCAGATGGCCGCGCGGGCCCAGCTGGAGCAGATGCGCCGCGCGCTCCCGCCGGGTGTGGGGGGCCACGAGGACGGCGACGACCCCCGGGCCGGAGGCCGCTCGGGCGGACCGTATCTGTAAGCCGTGCACGAAGACGGTCACGCGAAGGGCCCGGCGGACGACCGCCGGGCCCTTCGCCTATGAAGTGATATCCGTCACATCGCGATCGCCGGGCGATCGGTCACCGCGCCGGTCACTGCGGGGGAACGCCCGTCGAGACGGTCAGCTCGACCTTGTCCATGTTCTTCGGGTCGACATCGGTGTCCGGGGAGGGGAACTGGTCGAGGACGGTCCCGTCGCCCCAGGTGTTGTTGTCTTGCTTCTTGATCTTGTACTCCCAGCCCGCGGCCTGGAAACACGCCTTCACGGAGTCGATGTTCTTGTACCGGAAGTCGGGCAGCCGGATCTTGCTCGCGTCCTCGTAGGACTCCTGCGGCTCCGAGCACTCGGTCTTGTCGATCGTCTTGGACGTGTCCGGGCCCCGGTAGCCCGACGGACGGGTCGACGCCGAGGGGCTGGCGCCACCGCCGCCGCCCTCGTTGTCGTCGCCGCCGTTGAGCGTCAGCGCGACGATCAGGCCGACCACCGCGACCAGGGACACCACGATCGAGCCGATGATCACAGGCTTGTTGCTCTTGCCGCCGCCCGCGCCCGCGGACTGGACCGAGGTCTGGGGCGTGAGGTTGTACGGCGGCGGCGTCGCGGAAGCCTGCTGTCCGTACCCCACGGGAGGGGTCTGGTAGCCGCCCTGCTGCGGATAGCCGTACGCCGGGGCCGGGGCCGGGGCCGGGGTGGGCGCCGGGGTGCCGTACGGGCCCGGAGCCGGAGTCGGCTGGTACGGCGTCTGCACCGGGCCGGTGGGCGACTGGGGCGACTGGCCGACCGGCGGGAACACCGCGGAGCCGACGCCCGAGCCGCTCTGCGTCGGGCCGGAGCCCGGCACGATGCTCGGCGCCGACCCCTGGAGGGAGGCGGCGACCCGGAGGCACTCGTCGCGCATGGACTCCGAGGTCGGGAAGCGCTCGTTCGGGTTCTTCTTCAGCGCGCGGGCGACCAGTGCGTCCACCGCCGGGGGCAGCGAGCGGTTGATCGAGGAAGGAGCCACCGGCTCCTCCTGTACATGCGCGTACGCGATCGCCAGCGGGGAGTCCGCGTCGAACGGCAGCCGGCCGGTGACCAGCTGGAACAGCATGATGCCGACCGAGTACAGATCGGACCGGGCGTCCACGCCCCGGCCGAGGGCCTGCTCGGGCGAGAGGTACTGCGGGGTGCCGACGACCATGCCGGTCTGGGTCATCGAGGTGACCCCGGACTGCATGGCGCGGGCGATGCCGAAGTCCATGACCTTGACCACGCCGCGCTTGGTCATCATCACGTTGCCCGGCTTGATGTCGCGGTGGACCAGCCCCATCTCGTGGCTGATCTCCAGCGCGGCCAGCACATCCGCGGTGATCTTCAGGGCCTTGTCGGCGGGCATCGCGCCGTACTGCCGGATGTCCTCGTCCAGGACCGAACCCAGCGGGCGGCCCTCGACGTACTCCATGACGATGTACGGCGTCGTCATGCCGCCGAGGTCGTCCTCGCCGGTGTCGAAGACGGAGACGATGTTGGTGTGCGTGAGCTTGGCCACGGCCTGGGCCTCGCGGCGAAAGCGCTCGCGGAAGGCCTGCTCCCGGCCCAGCTCGGTGTGCAGCGTCTTGATCGCGACCTGGCGGTCCAGCACGGCGTCGTACGCCAGGTGCACCGAGGCCATGCCGCCTTCGCCGAGCAAGTCGCGCAGCTGGTAGCGGCCGCCGGCCAGCGACTGCCCCGTGTACCGGCCGTGTGCGCCGTCCTGGCTCATCTTTCCGTGTCCCCCACTGGCCGTCCGGCGCCGTCGCCTGGCGAACATGCCTTGATCGAATGTGTCATTCCCGGCCAAGTCTGCCCCAGGGCACCGACACGTCAAGCGCGGTGCCCGTTCCGTGACCGTACGCGAAAGAAGCGTCGCGGAAGCGTTACAGCGGAAGTACGACGAGCACACAGAATTTGCACGACAGCGCGTGCTACGGGTTTCATGGCCGGTCGTTCCCGGGCCGGTCCAGGTACCGATCCCGGACCGGAGGCTTGCGCGGAGGCTGTAGCGTGGCCGACGGAGACCGTAACAACACCGCGCGCACCGCGGGCAGAAACGACGGCGAGGACCGATGGCACAGACGCACAGCGCCCAGGGCCCGTCCGACCCCGAGGCGACTGGCGGCGGCATGTCAGACACGCCGGAGATGTGGGGCAACGGAGGGCTCGTCGGCGACGGCCGGTACCGGCTCACACACCGGCTGGGCCGGGGCGGCATGGCCGAGGTGTTCGCGGCCGAGGACGTCCGTCTGGGCCGCACCGTCGCGGTCAAGCTGCTCCGTGCCGACCTGGCCGAGGACCCGACGTCCAAGGCCCGCTTCACGCGCGAGGCCCAGTCGGTGGCCGGGCTCAACCACCACGCGATCGTCGCCGTGTACGACTCCGGCGAGGACTACGTGGGCGGCCAGTCCGTGCCGTACATCGTGATGGAGCTGGTCGAGGGCCGCACCATCCGCGACCTGCTGATGAACGCCGAGGCGCCGGGCCCCGAGCAGGCCCTGATCATCGTCTCCGGGGTGCTGGAGGCCCTCGCCTACTCGCACCAGCACGGCATCGTGCACCGCGACATCAAGCCCGCGAACGTGATCATCACGCACAACGGCGCGGTCAAGGTGATGGACTTCGGCATCGCCCGCGCCCTGCACGGCGCGTCGACGACGATGACGCAGACCGGCATGGTCATGGGCACCCCGCAGTACCTCTCCCCGGAGCAGGCGCTCGGCAAGGCCGTCGACCACCGCTCCGACCTGTACGCGACCGGCTGTCTGCTGTACGAACTGCTCGCGCTCAGGCCCCCGTTCACCGGCGAGACCCCGCTGTCGGTGGTCTACCAGCACGTCCAGGACATCCCGACCCCGCCCTCCGAGTTCTCCGACGGCTGCCCGCCGGAGCTGGACGGCATGGTCATGCGCTCGCTCGCCAAGGAACCCGACGACCGGTTCCAGACGGCCGAGGAGATGCGCGGCATGGTCCAGTACAGCCTGCAGATGCTGTACGACCAGGGCGGCCACACCGGCACCTGGAACACCGGTCCGGTGACGGCGCACGACGGCCGGCACACCCCGGCGGGCGGCTTCACGGGGACGACCGCGATGCAGCACCCGGGCGAGTTCGGCGCCGGCACCGCGCAGATCCCGCAGCCGATCCTGCCCGCCGGATACGGCCACGGGGACGACGGCGGCTTCGAGGGACACGGCAACAGGGGCAGCGGCCGCGGCAAGCTGTGGATCCTCGCCGTCTTCGCGGTGATCGCGATCGCGGCGGGCGTCGCGCTCGCGCTCCGGCACCAGGACACCGGCAGCGGCGCCCCCACCACTCCGAAGCCGAGCCATTCGAAGACCCACAAGGACGACAAGCCCTCCGTGACGCCGTCGGACGACACCACCGACCAGCCCACGGACCCCGGCACGGACACCGGGTCGGACACGGGCACCGGCTCCGCCCCGGAGCCGTCGTACTCGCAGCCGTCCACCCCGTCCGAACCGACCAGTTCCGACCCGACCGACGCGCCGACCGACGCGCCGACCTCCGAGGGACCGACGGATCCCGCGACCACCCCGTCGGACCCGACGGACCCGGCGGACGGCGGCACCGACGTGGGGACCACGGTCGGCGGCACGGACGCGGGCACCACGGACGGCACCACCGCCGGCGACGGAACTTGAAGGCCACCGACGCCGACCGCCGCGGCCACGCCCTGAGCCGCCGTGGCCCCGCCTAGGCGGCGCCACGGCCCTGCCTAGGCGACGAACGCGTCGCACACCGCGTCGTACTCCCGCGTCCACCACACCACGAGCGCCGAGGCGGCCGGGAACTGGCAGTCCGCGCGGGTGTCGCCGCGCTCGTAGTGCCAGCGCAGCATCCAGAAGTCGTTCAGGCGCTCCCACCACACCCGGTGCACCGCCGCGGCCAGCTCCGAGGGCGTGGCCCCGGCCGCGCGCCGGTACGCGCGCGCGTACGCCCGCACCTTGGGCAGGTCCAGCGCGCCCGCGGGCCGTACGAAGAAGATCGCGGCGGCGCGTACCGCCTCCTCGGCGCGGGGCTGCACGCCGAGCCGGTCCCAGTCGACGATGGCGGCGGGGGCATCGCCCTTGTAGAGCAGGTTGAACGGGTGGAAGTCGCCGTGCACCCAGCCCACCGAGCCGCCGCGCGGCGGACGCCGTTCGGCGTGCTGCTCCAGCAGGGCACGGCGCTCCAGGAGCCGGTGGCGGGCCAGTTCGTCGAAGGCGTCGGCGGGGCGTCGGCGGCGCACCTGGGCGAGCAGGTCGTCGATGACGGCGAAGGTGGCGGCCGGATCGGCGCTCTTCACGGGATGCGGGCCGGTGGCCGGGCGGGTGCGCCCCTTGGGGGGCATCACGCGCTCCAGGCAGGCGTGCACGGCGCCCAGGAGCGCCCCGAGGCGCGCGCTCTCCCCCCGGGTGAGCTGGCCGCCGTGGCGGTGGCGGCCGTCGATCCAGGGGTGCAGGGCGTAGGCGTGGCCGCCGACGACGGCGACGGTACGGCCCTCGCGGTGCGCGAGCGGCGGGGCGACCGGGACGCCGAGGTCGGCCAGACGCTGGGTGGCCCGGTGCCGGCGCTCGATGGCGGCGGGGTCGGCGGTGTCCGGGTCGAAGTGGTGCTTGAGGAAGTAGCGGCCGCGCGTGGTGCTCAGCCGGTAGCCGCGGTTGAGGAGGCCCTGGTCGACCGGATCGCAGGTGAGGGCGCTACCGGCGGCGTACAGACGCAGCAAGGCGCCCAGAGGGGGCGCGTGGGGCACTAGGGGTGGTACAGATGAGCGCGGCACGCGCCAGATGTTAGGGCACGTAAAGCGCCTGTGAGCTGGGGCTTGTCACAGGCAGTCGCCGACGGTCGCTTTCGGTCATACGGTGTGTCAAAAATTCGGTCAAACCGTCCGGCGGAAATGCCGCCCGCATTAGGGCCGGAGACGTAATTCTTGATCGTTTTCTCGGTGGGGTGCGGTCATGGGTCCGGCGCACCGTCACATCGGGCCCTGTGTCCGGAATACGCACCGGTTCGACGGCCGCCGCACCGGCCTCACCGACGACCTGGATCCCCGGTTCGACCGACGGTGTCTCGCATGGTCGTCGAACAGAAATACCAGGACTTTTCCATCTTCGTGCACGAGGTGAGTGTCACACAAAGGCTCTTCCCGTGTCCCGGGTCGCCGGGATAACGTGCCGTAGCTCCGGCCTCCTGCAAGGCTGTGACCAGCGCTCTTCCGAGCCATGCGGATTTACTTGGAAATCCAAGCAAAAACGCAGGTCAGGAGGGGTTTCACAGAAATGTGGAGCACTGGGTAACGTAAAAGTCGCAGGGCGCTCGCCGGGGCACCTGTCACGCCTGTTCCCGGCCGAGTGGCACCCACCCCGTGCCCGGTGGTCGACAACAGGTGAGCCGCACTGGCCTACCGGCAACCCCGGGGGCCGGAACGACGGAGGAGCACACGTGACCGTGGACAGCAGTGCCGCGCGCAAGCCGCGACGCAGCGCCGCAGGCAAGGCCGGCACCACCGGCAGCAGGACCGGGACCACCGGCACCAAGCGCACCACCAAGAAGAGCACCGACCCGGAGCTCGTGCAGCTTCTGACGCCCGAGGGCAAGCGGGTCAAGAACGCCGAGTACGACGGCTACGTCGCCCAGATCACCGCCGACGAACTGCGCGGCCTGTACCGCGACATGGTGCTCACCCGCCGCTTCGACGCCGAGGCCACCGCCCTGCAGCGCCAGGGCGAGCTGGGCCTGTGGGCCTCGCTGCTCGGCCAGGAGGCCGCCCAGATCGGCTCCGGCCGCGCCCTGCGCGACGACGACTACGTCTTCCCGACCTACCGCGAGCACGGCGTCGCCTGGTGCCGCGGGGTCGACCCGACCAACCTGCTCGGGATGTTCCGCGGCGTGAACAACGGCGGCTGGGACCCCAACAGCAACAACTTCCACCTGTACACGATCGTCATCGGCTCGCAGACGCTGCACGCCACCGGCTACGCGATGGGTATCACCAAGGACGGAGCGGACTCGGCCGTCATCGCCTACTTCGGCGACGGCGCCTCCAGCCAGGGCGACGTGGCGGAGTCGTTCACCTTCTCCGCGGTCTACAACGCCCCCGTGGTGTTCTTCTGCCAGAACAACCAGTGGGCCATCTCCGAGCCCACCGAGAAGCAGAGCCGCGTGCCGCTGTACCAGCGCGCCCAGGGCTTCGGCTTCCCGGGCGTGCGCGTGGACGGCAACGACGTGCTCGCCTGCCTCGCGGTCACCAAGTGGGCGCTGGAGCGTGCCCGCAACGGCGAGGGCCCGACCCTGGTCGAGGCCTACACCTACCGCATGGGTGCCCACACCACCTCCGACGACCCGACCCGCTACCGCGGTGACGAGGAGCGGCTGGCCTGGGAGGCCAAGGACCCGATCCTGCGCCTTCGCCGGTACCTGGAGGTCTCAAACCACGCGGACGAGGGATTCTTCGCGGAACTCGAGAGCGAGTCCGAGGCGTTGGGCAGGCGAGTGCGCGAAGCGGTCCGTGCCATGCCGGACCCGGACCACTTCGCCATCTTCGAGAACGTGTACGCGGACGGGCACGCGCTCGTCGACGAGGAGCGAGCCCAGTTCGCCGCCTACCAGGCGTCGTTCGCGGACGCAGAGGCAGAGGGGGTCTGATCATGGCAGCCGAGACCAAGACCATGGCGCTGGCCAAGGCGATCAACGAGTCGCTGCGCCGCGCCCTGGAGACGGACCCCAAGGTCCTCGTCATGGGCGAGGACGTCGGCAAGCTCGGCGGTGTCTTCCGGGTCACCGACGGTCTGCAGAAGGACTTCGGCGAGAGCCGCGTCATCGACACCCCGCTCGCCGAGTCGGGCATCGTCGGCACCGCGATCGGCCTCGCGCTGCGCGGCTACCGCCCGGTGGTGGAGATCCAGTTCGACGGCTTCGTCTTCCCGGCCTACGACCAGATCGTCACCCAGCTCGCGAAGATGCACGCCCGCGCCCTGGGCAAGGTCAAGATGCCGGTCGTCATCCGCATCCCCTACGGCGGCGGCATCGGCGCGGTCGAGCACCACTCCGAGTCCCCCGAGGCGCTGTTCGCGCACGTGGCCGGCCTGAAGATCGTCAGCCCGTCCAACGCGTCGGACGCCTACTGGATGATGCAGCAGGCCATCCAGAGCGACGACCCGGTGATCTACTTCGAGCCCAAGCGCCGCTACTGGGACAAGGGCGAGGTCAGCACCGACGCCATCCCCGGCCCGCTGCACAAGGCGCGGGTCGTCCGCGAGGGCACGGACCTCACCCTGGCCGCCTACGGACCGATGGTGAAGCTGTGCCAGGAGGTCGCGGACGCGGCGGCCGAGGAGGGCAAGTCCCTGGAGGTCCTGGACCTGCGCTCGGTGTCCCCGCTGGACTTCGACTCGATCCAGGCCTCGGTCGAGAAGACCCGCCGTCTGGTCGTCGTCCACGAGGCGCCGGTGTTCTTCGGCTCCGGTGCGGAGATCGCCGCCCGGATCACGGAGCGCTGCTTCTACCACCTGGAGGCCCCGGTGCTCCGGGTCGGCGGCTACCACGCCCCGTACCCGCCGGCGCGCCTGGAGGAGGAGTACCTGCCGGGTCTGGACCGGGTGCTCGACGCCGTCGATCGTGCCCTGGCGTACTGAGGAGAGGGTTCGTGACGACGATGACGGAAGCTTCCGTACGCGAGTTCAAGATGCCCGACGTGGGCGAGGGACTCACCGAGGCCGAGATCCTCAAGTGGTACGTCCAGCCGGGTGACACGGTCACCGACGGCCAGGTGGTGTGCGAGGTCGAGACCGCCAAGGCGGCCGTCGAACTCCCCATCCCCTACGACGGCGTGGTCCGGGAGCTGCGCTTCCCCGAGGGCACCACGGTGGACGTGGGCACGGCCATCATCGCCGTGGACGTCTCCGGCGGCGCGCCCGCCGGGGCGCCTGCCGAGCAGCCCGTGGCGGAGCAGCCGAAGGCGGCCCCCAAGGAGCCCGAGGCCAAGCCGCAGGGCCGCACGCCGGTCCTGGTCGGCTACGGCGTGGCGGCCTCCTCCACCAAGCGCCGCCCGCGCAAGAGCTCCGGGGCCACCGTCCCGGCGGCCGCCCAGGCGATCCAGACCGAGCTGAACGGCCACGGCGCCCCGGCCGTCCAGGACCGGCCCCGCCCGCTGGCCAAGCCGCCGGTGCGCAAGCTGGCGAAGGACCTCGGCGTCGACCTCGCCACGATCACACCGTCCGGCCCGGACGGCGTGATCACCCGCGAGGACGTCCACGCGGCGGCGGCCCCCCAGGCCGCCACGACCGCCGTTCCGGCCGTCGTGGAAGCCCCCGCCCCCGCCCTCGCCACCGCCCCCGCTCCGGTCGCGTCCTACGACGGCACCCGTGAGACCCGCGTCCCGGTCAAGGGCGTCCGCAAGGCCACCGCCCAGGCCATGATCGGCTCGGCGTTCACGGCCCCGCATGTCACGGAGTTCGTGACGGTGGACGTGACACGCACGATGAAGCTGGTCGAGGAGCTCAAGCAGGACAAGGAGTTCCAGGGCCTGCGGGTGAACCCGCTGCTGCTGATCGCCAAGGCGCTGCTGGTCGCGATCAAGCGCAACCCGGACATCAACGCGTCCTGGGACGAGGCGAGCCAGGAGATCGTGCTCAAGCACTACGTCAACCTGGGCATCGCGGCGGCCACCCCTCGTGGCCTGATCGTCCCGAACATCAAGGACGCCCAGGCCAAGACGCTCCCGCAACTGGCCGAGTCCCTGGGCGAGCTGGTGTCGACGGCCCGCGAGGGCAGGACGTCCCCGGCGGCGATGCAGGGCGGCACGGTGACCATCACCAACGTCGGCGTCTTCGGCGTCGACACCGGTACACCGATCCTCAACCCCGGCGAGTCGGCGATCCTCGCGGTCGGCGCGATCAAGCTCCAGCCGTGGGTCCACAAGGGCAAGGTGAAGCCGCGCCAGGTGACGACGCTCGCGTTGAGCTTCGACCACCGTCTGGTCGACGGCGAGCTGGGCTCCAAGGTCCTCGCCGACGTGGCGGCGATTCTGGAGCAGCCGAAGCGGTTGATCAGCTGGGCCTGACGGCTCTCGCCGGGTAGCCTCTGAGGCTTGAAGGGGGCGGCCGCAAATTCGTCTTGCGGCCGCCCCCTCTCTCAGTAACGGCTGTTTCAGGACTCGTTGAGCACGTACACCGGCGCCCCGTCCTTGGCTCCGCCCCGCGAGCGGATGCAGGCGTGCTTGTGCAGTAGCCGCAGACATTCGTTGACGCGGCGCACCGAAAGACCCGTACGGGCCGCGATCGCTTCGAGCGGCTCGCGCAGCTCGCCCTCCTCGACGAGAACCGGGGCGATGACGACGGCCACTGTCCACACGTCCTCCGTCACGGACAACCGCTGCCGCCAGTCGGCCAGCACGGACTCCGTGGTGGGCAGCACCGTGAGGTGGCTGCAGGGCGTGCGACGTTCGAGGACGAGAGCGTCGAGCCGGTCCGCGATGCGTTCCATCGCCCGGACCATGGCCTGCTGCACGGCGAGTGTGGACTTCTGCGTGGCCAGCATCTCCCTTTGCAGAGTGATGGATTCGCGCTGTCCGTTCGCCAGCTCCTCGTCCAGCTGAAGGTTGTGCGCCTCAAGCCGGACGATGGCCTCGGCGACCTGTTCCGGCATGGCGTACGCGATGGGTGCGCCCGGTTCGGCCGGCTGCACCTCGGCTTCGTCGAGAGTGTAGGAACCATCCCTCTGGACTGTCTCGATGACCTCGGCGGCCCACTGTTTGAAGGGGGCGCAGGCGGGTTTTGTACAGGCTTGGACGAGGATGATCAGACCCTGGAGATCGATGAGTTGTAAGTCTCGGCGCCACTCCCTGCCTGCGGGAACGCTGAGACAGTGACTTCCAGTCACTGTCTCAAGACTCTCTCGATGGTCCTCCGGGACATGATCGGTCAGTGCCTTTCGAGTCGTGGTGTACCCGAGTTCCTTGCAGACATCCACCGCCGGAAACCAGTGGGCCCCGTCCGGCATGGTCAGTCGTCGTACCCGGGCTCCGGTCGCCGCGTACACGAAGTCGCTGATGTCGATCGCCTCGTGCCGCTCGGCAGAGTTGGATCGCCTACGGGGTTCGTTCATCTGAACCACCTCCTCCGCGGAACGTAGAGCGAAGAAAAGCGCATATGCCAACTAGCCCTGGAATATTCACTATTGCGAGGGAAGATCACTGATTCGGCTGGACTGATCTCAACTCCCGTATCTTTACGGCATGGCGACGGCCCTCACCGCATCCGCCGGCCTACTCGCCCTCACCCTGACCCTCCTCACCCTCGCCCGCCTGCTCCGCATCAGCGAACTGCGCCGACTGCCCGGCTTCCGCTGACATCACCCTCGCCTTCTGCGGACAGGTGTCGAGCGTAGGAAAAGTCCGGGGAACCTTTCGCCCCGCCCCCGACTCCTGACCCGGCGATGCGGACCCGACGGGGGACCGCGCCGGCCCGGAAGGGGTCATGCATGGCACCGCACCACACCGAACGGCCGTTGCCCGAGGACGTACACGCCGCGCACCACTGGCTGGACGTCCGGGCCACGCGCCTGCACCTCGCCGAGTACGGCACCGGCGAGCCCGTGCTGATGCTGCACGGCTTCCCGCAGCACTGGTACGCCTGGCACCGGGTCGCCGCCCTGCTCCCGCCGGAGGAGCACCGGCTGCTCTGCCCGGATCTGAGGGGCTTCGGCTGGTCCGGGGCGACCGCACGCGGGTACGACATGGACGCCCTCGCCGAGGACGCCCTCGCGCTGCTGGACGCGCTCGGGCTGGAACGGGTGGGTCTTGTCGGGCACGACTGGGGTGCCCACCTGGGGTTCCGGCTGTGCCTGCGGGCACCGGAGCGCTTCACCGGGTATCTCGCGCTCAACATGTCGCACCCCTGGCCCCGTCACCGGGCCGTGCTGCCGAACCTGTGGCGGCTGTGGTTCACCGCGTTCGTCGAATACCCGGTGCTCGGCCGGGCCGTCCTGCGGCACTGGCCCGGCTTCACCCGCTTCCTGCTGCGCCACCAGGTCGCCGACCCCGCCGTGTGGCCGGACGCCGAACTCGCCGAGTACGCGGCCGCGACCTCCGCGAGCGCGCCCGCCGCGCAGTCCCTGTTCTGGAGTTACGTCCTCCACGACATCCCCGCGCTGGTCCGCGGCACCTGGAAGCGGCACCGGCTGACCGTGCCCACACTGCTGCTCGGCGGGGAACGGGACGTCGTGGTCCGGCCGTCGCTGCTCGCCGGCGCGGAGCCGTACGCCGACGAGCTGACCGTGCGGCTGGTGCCGGGCGCAGGGCACCATCTGCCGCAG
Source organism: Streptomyces griseochromogenes (assembly GCF_001542625.1). Classification (NCBI taxonomy): domain Bacteria; kingdom Bacillati; phylum Actinomycetota; class Actinomycetes; order Kitasatosporales; family Streptomycetaceae; genus Streptomyces; species Streptomyces griseochromogenes. The sequence continues at coordinate 104,222 of NZ_CP016279.1, forward strand.
GAGCGGCCCGAGGAGGTGGCCCAGAGCCTGCGGACGTTCTTCGGCGGCAGGCGCTAGCGCAGCCGCGCCCGCTCGGTGACCCGGCCCACGAACGCCCGGCCGCGCCGGTCGCCGAGCAGGCGGCCGTAGAACCACTGGACCGGTCGCAGGGCGGTGGGCCGGGTCGCGCCGAGGACCGCGAAGCGGGTTCCGCCGTCCTCCGGCACGGCCGCCATGCCGCCCACGATCAGCCGGGACTGCATCAGGCACCAGCCGGGGGAGAGACGTACCTCGAAGTCCTCGCGCAGCCCCGAGCGGGCCATGGCCCGCGCCTGTTTCCGGTCCGCGTCGCCCGCCGGGACGTGGAACGCGTCCAGGAACGGCACCAGATGGGGCAGCTCGGCCGAGAGGTCGGCGGCGACGGCCCACACCTGCTCGTAGGGCAGGGGGATGCGCTCCTCGCGGTACATCCCGGCGTGCAGGCCGGCCGCCAGCACACGCAGACGTCGTACGGGATCGGTGCTCATCGCGACCACGCCTTACGGAAGGAGGAACGGGCCCGGTGCAGGCGGGACTTGACGGTGCCCGGGGCAACCCCGAGCAGTTCGGCCACGGCGGCCTCGTCCAGGCCCTCCAGCTCACGCAGGACCAGCACGGCGCGGTGCCGGACCGGGAGCCGGGAGAGCGCGTCCCGCACGTCGGCGGGCAGTTCCCCGTCGGCGCCGGTGCTCAGGGGGCCGAGCCGGGCCAGGTCGGCGGGGTCGGCCGGTTCCTCGACCGCGGTGCGCCGCGCGACGCGTACCGCCTCGCGGACGGTCAGGGTGCGCACCCAGCCGTAGAAGGCGAGCGGATCGCGCAGGGTGCGCAGGCCCTTGAAGACCGCCAGCAGTGAGTCCTGTACGGCGTCGGGCACGTCGTGCGGGGCGATCGGCCGGCACAGCCGGGTCACGTACGGCGTCACCAGCGTCAGCAGCTCGTCCATGGCGAGCGCGTCGCCGCTATGCGCGGCGCGGACCAGTGCGGCGGCCGCCTCCCACGGCTTGGCACTGTCCCCCTGGATGTCCATGTCGAGATCACCTTACGGCGCCTGTGACGGCGCTCGGGATCAGGCTGCGGTACCGCCGCCCGGGCGTGAGCCGAGCGGTCCACGCGTTCGACGCCGGGTGCGTGGCTCAGTCCTCGCCGACCTGGATCAGCGCGACGAAGCGGGTGCCGTCGGTGCCGGCGACGAACATGTCGAAGGTGCAGGCGGAGACGCCGCTCCAACAGCTTTCGAGTTCCGGGTCGAGATTGGACCACCACCGGGTGTCAGGCCCGAGGAGCTCCGCCACGCGACGCGCGACGGTGTCCGCTTCGGCCCGCTCCATGAAGCGGGCCCCGGGCCACACAAGGCACTCGGTGGCCAGCCGGCCCATGAGGTCCGCCGCTCTTTCCGCGGTGAAGGGCTCCAGGGCGGCCTCGACCTGCTGGGCGGAGGCTGGGCCCGCCGGGTCGGAGGCGTACTGCTGCCAGTCCTTCCAGAGCTGCCGGAGGAGGATATGCACCTCAGCCGCGACGGCGGCCCGGACCCCAGTCGCGCCACCGGTCGTCGACGGGAGCCGCCCCGAGCGGACGTACACGCGTTGCCGGTGGGCCAGCCTCTTCATCAGTGTCGACAACTCATCATGGGGGAGCGGCACTTCGTCTCCCTCAGACGGCCGGGCCGTAGTCGGCGCGCGGCGTGGCAAGCTGCTCGGCGACCCGCGCCAGCCAGCCGCTCGGCGAGTACGGCGCCGGTGCGTCGACCTCCATGCCCAGCTCGGCGACGGCGAGAGCGTAGTCGGACTCGTCCAGGTCCAGGACGAGCAGCTCATGAAGCTCTCCGACGAGACGGGCGACGAGGTGGGGGTCGGTGGAGGCCCGATAGTCATCGACGGCGGCATCAAGATCATCGAACTCGTCCGGCATGTCCTGCGAGAACCAACCGCCGAGGAACTGCCCCAACTCCGGGAAGCGGGCGTGCCATTCCCAGTGGGTGGCGGGGGTGGCCGGGGGCGGTACCTCGCCGGTCTCGAGGCTGTGTTTGATGTGGTCGGCGAGGCGGAACAGCCATTGCTGGATGTCCGTTTCGGGCAGGCCGACGTCGGGGATGGCGTAGAACTCGCCGAGGCGCAGCCGCAGGCGTCCCGGCGGGTTGTCGGCGTACTCGCGCAGTTGCCGCTCGGCGACGGCGAGGGCCCAGGGGCGGGTGTGCCAGGTGTGACGGAGGTAGGCGGTCAGGGCCTGGCTGGGCTCGTCCGGGGTGTCGTCGGCCGGCTGCCCGGTGTAGGCGCGCATGACCTGATCGAGTTCGCCGTAGCGACGGTCGTGGTCGAGGGGGCTCAGGGGCATGGTGGTCAGCCTCTACGGGTCGCTACAGGTAGATCGGGAACGTGGCGTGGACGGCGAAGCCGTGCGGGCGGGCGGCGTCACGTTTGAGGATGACCCGGCCCGCTCGTACGTCGACGGGTTCGCGTCCCGCCAGCATCATCGCCTGGATCAGCACCCGGCCGACGGGCTCTGGACGGGAGGGCCAGGATGCCTCGACGGTCAGCCGGGCACGGGTCGACTGGGCCAGCCAGCGGTGGATGACCTGCTCGTTGGCGGTGACGACCTGCTGGGTGGCCCATTGTGCAGTCTCGCGGTCGGGGTAGGTGGCGGTGCGGGTGCGCATGCTAGTCAGTCTCTCTCCTGGGCCACCGCCGCTTCGGTTCCCACAGGGGCGAGTGGGCTTCCTTCAAGTGCTCGATGCAACGCTGGGCGAGGAGGGGGAAGAAGTCGAGGAAGTCCTCGCTGCCGGAGCCTCCGCCCATCGCCTCACCGGCGAAGAACCTGTCCATCTGTTCCTCGGTGTGGAACAGGGCGAGAGCTTGGTAGCACTCGGAGACAACACTGGGCAGCTCCCAGGGGCAGCGCGGGTGCGTCTCCTCGATGTACATGCGGATGCCCTCTTCCGTGGTGGCGTCCTGCATGTCGTCGCTGATCGCCACCCCGTCCTGGCCCCAGTAGATCGGGAGGATCTGGTCGAAGCGGGGGAAGCGCAGTCGCAACTCACCTGTGCTCAGCGGGACTCCTTGCCAGGTCTGCCAGTCGACATTCCAGCTTTCCACATGCTCGGCGATTTCCCGCAGCACCTGAGGTGTGCGCTCCTCCGTTTCCGCACGCGGAATCCGATTGAGGGCTTTGTGAGTGGGACAATCCTGGAAGAGGTCCGCAGCCACTCGAAGTTCGGCCGCGATCTCCCGCAGGTTGCGGCCACCGTCGTATGCGGCATTCCGAATTCCGCGGATGAGGGGGAACAGCCGCCTTTGCCATTGGGCGGGGGCGTCAGGGATTCTCGTACTCCACCCGTCGTACGGGGCCAAGAGCACACGGGCACCCTCAAGGGCCCAGTAATCAACAGATCCCGGGTTTGTCATGCGGTCATCCTACTTCTTGCACGTCTTTGGGCATCGAGGTCATCACGGTGAAGGGGGGATCGAGATCCTCGTTGTATATGAGGCGCGTCTCGACGCCCTTCACATACCTTGCCTCCTTGGCCGGGAAAGGGTCATTTTTGAGTGCTGCCTTGTCGATACTCCGGGAAGCGGGCGTGCCATTCCCAGTGGGTGGCGGGGGTGGCCGGGGGCGGTACCTCGCCGGTCTCGAGGCTGTGTTTGATGTGGTCGGCGAGGCGGAACAGCCATTGCTGGATGTCCGTTTCGGGCAGGCCGACGTCGGGGATGGCGTAGAACTCGCCGAGGCGCAGCCGCAGGCGTCCCGGCGGGTTGTCGGCGTACTCGCGCAGTTGCCGCTCGGCGACGGCGAGGGCCCAGGGGCGGGTGTGCCAGGTGTGACGGAGGTAGGCGGTCAGGGCCTGGCTGGGCTCGTCCGGGGTGTCGTCGGCCGGCTGCCCGGTGTAGGCGCGCATGACCTGATCGAGTTCGCCGTAGCGACGGTCGTGGTCGAGGGGGCTCAGGGGCATGGTGGTCAGCCTCTACGGGTCGCTACAGGTAGATCGGGAACGTGGCGTGGACGGCGAAGCCGTGCGGGAGCGACGCGTCCCGCTTCAGGATCACCCGGGCGGCGTGCACATCGACCGGCTCCCGGCCGGCCAGCATCATCGCCTGCAACAACACCCGCCCGACGGGGTCGGACCGCGACGGCCAGGCTGACTCGATGGTCAGGCGGGGACGTGTGGACTGGGCGAGCCAGCGGTGGATGAGTTGTTCGTTCGCCGTGACGACCTGTTGGGTGGCCCATTGGGCCGTCTCACGGTCGGGGTAGGTGGCGGTGCGGGTGCGCACGGTTCTGCTCCTGACACTCAGAGCTGGGGAAGAAAGGCTCCGGGGGCTAAGCGGAGGCCCAGGTCGGTGGATGCTCTGCGCGCATGTGCGCGGTGAAGGTCTCTGCAATGAGAGGCAGCCAATCCGCCCATGTCAGAGTTCCTGACCCCAGGCCGTGTTCATCTTCGAAGAAGCGGCGCAGTGAATTCTCGTTCTGGAAGATGGCTAGAGCCTCTGAGCATTCCGCAACGACAGGTGGGAGCGTCCAGAGGCAGATGGGATGGCGGTGGCATTCCTCAATGAATAGCTGGAGCCCTTCCGCCTCGGTCATCTCATCCTCGGTGGCAATGCCGTCCTGGCCGTAGTAATTCGAGAGAAATTCCCTCAGCTGTGGAAAGCGGTGGGCGAGTTCCTGGCTCGTCGGGATTGCCTGGGACAGCTTGGTCACGAATCCCGACTTCCATGACTCGACATGGGTGGCGACGGCGTGCAGGACGGACCACGGCTCATCAGTGGGCCATCCTGCCACCATCTCTCGCACGTCGTCGGGCAGCACAGCTCCGGTGTCTCGGCCCGGCTGAAGGGTGTCGGCGATCAGCCGCACCTCGGCGGCCACCTCATAAAGCGTCCTTCCTCCGCGTTCGCCGGCGAGCCACAGGGACCGCAGTGCCGGTTCCAGCGCCAGGGTGCGCTCTTCAGGGAGGCCGGGGAGGTGGTGGCGGAACGCGGACAGCAGGAATCGTGCTCCCTCGTACCGGAAGTAGTTGATGGTCTCTTCCTCAAGCATGCCGCTCTGCCACGCTCCTAGTTCTTCGTGGGTGTAGATGTGATGATGGTGAACGGCGGACGCATTCCGGGGGCGGGCTTGACGCGGATCTGTACGCCATGTGATTCGACAACGTTCGGCGACCGGCCGGAGTTGACGGCGCTCTGGTAGTCGGATTTCGAGATGCTCCGACCTGTCACTGGGCCTTTTGGTTCATGGTAGGTGAAGGGCATGTTCGGGGGATGGTACGGCGGCCCGCTGTTCAGGTAGTCCCTGATCTCATCCTGCTTCTTGTCGATGCACAGTTGAGTGTACTTCTGGGCGTCAGCGAGATTATCGAAGGTGGACGCGGCCGGAATGTTGGTCTGATCACGCAGTCGCTGTGCGAGCTGAGCATCAGTCTTTCCCACATGTTTGTCCACGCCGTGGGAGTTTTCCATGTATTCCTGGCCGGCCAGGTCCAGTGGGTATCTGTGGTTGCCGGCCGAGTCGTTCGGCACAGTCCACTGATGTTCCTTCTTGAAATCGTTGAGTGCCCGAGCTCCGAATGCCTCGGCGCGAGCCTCTTCTGCGTTGTAGGTGGGCGCGCTGAGCTTCGCTTCATCCAGATGCGGTTTCAGTGCCTCGAACTTGGGTGTCAGGGCGTTGACCCGTGAGTTGTAGTGCTCAACCACCGCGTTCAGGGCCGCGGTGTCCAGGTTGAGGGTGATCTCCGCGCCGACTTCCGCGCCCCCCTCGAGGATGCCTCCGATGACGCGGCCGACGGTCTTGGTGACGGTCTTGGCTCCCTCTTCGACGTCTTCCAGGTCGAGGCCGTCGCTGAGGTCGATGTTGCCGACCGCCTGTTTCACCGCCTCGAAGTAGATGTCCCAGACCTTGCCGTTGAGTTCGACCGCGGCCTCCGCGAACTCACGGAGCAGGTCACTGATCTTCTTCGCGCTGTCGAAGAGGACCGACATGACCGGGTGTGTGGCGGTGGGACTGGACGCTTTGTCGTGCTTCCACTGGTACGGGGAGCTGGGGTAGTTCTTGCCCCAGGCCGTCGTGCCCCACAGCGCGCTGCAGAACTGGCGCATGGCGTCGTACCACTCGCTGTTGCTCTGCTGCGTGATGCCGCTGACGTAGCCGGTCAGCATGCTCTCCGCCGTGGAGAGCGACATGGTCATGTCCGCCCACGCCTGGGAGAGGGAATTCAGGTAGTGCTGCTGCGGGAAGGGGTAGACATCGGCCACCTTGCCCCAGCGGAAGACATCTTTGAGCAGAGGGCGGATGATGTGCCACACGACGTCGGGTATGCACTCGAGCAGCGAGCGGATGAAGTCGTCGCCGCCGTCGTCGTCACCCCATTTGAGGTCGGGCACCGATCCGTAGTCCGGCGCCTTGTGAATGACCTGGGGCGGCGCCTGTGTCTGGGCCTTCGTCTTGCCGGAAGCGTCGTTGGCCGCCTCGGCCTTCGAGTAGTTGTTGGCGGTCGTGGCGAAGCCGACGGCGGCACCGCCGATGCTCTCCACGGATTTGGCCCATACCTCCAGGAAGAGGTTGGCGACCTCGACGTACGCCTTGGCGAATTTCTCTGCGGCCGTTCCCTTGCCGCCGGCATCCGGGTACTTGTGCAGTTCGGTGAGCAGGTCCTTGGCGGCCTTGTCGAAGGGGGTCTGCTGCCCTGCGAAGCTGCCCGCGACGAAGTGCAGGTTGGACGGCTTGACGTCGATGGTGCCGTTCTGCGCCGGAGTCGGCGTGCCCATCAGGCGGCTCCCCAGCCGCGCAGTACGGCACGGTGCGCCGCCGCGTAGTTGGCGTGTCCGGTGGTGACGTACTGGTGCAGCCACTTCTGGGCTGCCTGCAGATCTTGAGCCGAGCGGTCCCACTCGTCGAGCTTTTGCACGAAGATCTCGCGGGCCTCGCCCTTCCAGGACAGCACGACCGGTTCGACGCGGTCGTGGAGGTCGTCCAGCTTGCCGTTGAGCTGTTTGAGGATGTCCTCCAGTTCGGCGGCGAGTTCGTGGAGCGTGGCGAACGAGACGGTTATGTGGTCGCCGTCGGCACCGGTCGACATGATTCCCCCTTGGTGTCGGTACCCGTGTTTGTCAGACAGACGCGTGGCGCAGCAGGCGTCAGAAGCTGTCCAGGCGGCTGTGCGGGCGAGCCGGCGCGTCGCCGGCTTCCGGAAGCGGAGTCGAGAGCTTGTCGACCTCGCTGTCGACGTCCACGTGGACTCGCCGCATCTGTTCGAGGACGTGCAGGTCATCGGCGCTGAAGCCGTCACGGCTCATCCGTACCGCCTGCTCCAGATCCTTCATCACTTCGCGGATGCGTACGGCGTCCTCGGCCGTCGCGCGGTGGAACTCCCGGTACGCCGTCGCCGCCGGGCCACGCCAGCCGGCCTCGATACGGTCGACGAGTTCATCCATGCGCCGGACCTGCTTGTCGAGGTGGTCCTGCATGTCGTCGAGGTCCGCGGCGAGCTTGGTGAGGTCCTGAGACGACACCCGGAGGTCGGCGTTGTCACCCTGCCGCGAACCTGTCCCCCGAACGCTCATGGTGCCCGTCCCCCCTGTCCGGCTTCCTGTGAGTCCTACCCGTCGGGTCAAGCCTACGGGTGGCACTGCGTCCGACGAGCGTGGACGCATGGTGGTAACACGCGTTCCGGGGCCATGCAGTTCCCTCACGCGCTGAAAGACCACATGGTTGCCCGCCCCCGTCGCGTCGCCCCCCCGTGCCACCTGTAGACGTGAGGCATGGTGGATGCCGGCGCGCAGGAACAGGGCGGTGTGGAGCAGTACTCGGCGGACACGATCGAGGCATGGGCGAAGGAAGGGGATGCGGAGCGGATCTCCGCGCTCGGTGCAGCCTTCGCCGAGCAGCTGAGCAACTGGCCATCGTTCCCGGGCTGTTGCAGACGTCTGACTACGCCCGCGCCCTCGCGATCGGTAACGGTCACTGGGAGGATCCGGACGAGATCGAACCATTCGTCGAGTCGCGGATGGTGCGGCAGGCCCGACTGGAGGGCGAGAGCCCGCTGGAGCTGTGGGCAGTTGTGCACGAGAGTGCTCTGCGCCAACTTGTCGGCGGGCGGGAAGTCATGCGGGCGCAACTCGGGCACCTACTGGACGTGGCGCGCCGACCGAACGTGAAGCTGCAGGTGCTTCCGTATCTCGCCGGTGCGTATCCGGGTATGACCAGTGCCTTCACCATCGTGTCGTTCGCCGAGCCGGGAGCCCTGGATGTGGTGCACGTGGATACCACCTCGTCGGCCGTCTGGCTGGAGAGCAATACTGATGCCGACCACCACAATGCGCTCTTCGACCGCATCACGCGGTTGAGCCTCGCGCAGCGGAACTCCGTCAGACTGATCGACGGGATCCTGAAGGAGATGTAGTCGGCGTGCCCGCATTCGAGTTCGTCAAGTCCAGCTACAGCGGCGGCAACGCGGGCCAGGAGTGCGTCGAAGTCGCCCGCAACATCCCCGGCACCGTCGCCGTCCGTGACTCCAAGGCCGGCGACGGCCCCGTACTCCGGCTCACCCCCACCGCGTGGGCGGCGTTCACCGGGGCGCTGTCAGTGCGTTGAGCAGTGCCGCGCCGCGCTCCGCGTCGTCCACGCTGACGGCGAACTCGCCCCGCCTTCCCCGGATCCGTACGACCAGGCATTCCCCGGCGCGCAGCATGACCGTGGTGCCGAGGCCGCTGAGGCGGTAGCCCCAGCCGCCGACCTGCGCGGGCGTGCGGTTCTCGGCGCGCGCGGACTCGATGTCGGCGGGTGCCCAGCGCCGTACCGGTCGGCCGAGCGGACCGAAGGACACCTCCAGGCCTCGTTCCGACACGCGCGCCTGCACCGAGGAGCAGGCGGTAAGGGCGAGGAAGACGAACGCGAACGGGCTGAACAGGGCCAGCAGCACCCCGGTGCCGGCGAGACCCGCGACGACGGCGACGAGCGTGGCCACGGCCACCAGGCCGGTCACGGCGGCCAGCAGCCGGAACCACGAGTTCGTGGTGCGGGAGAGCCACACGAGGCGCTGCCCTTCGGGTATCTCCAGCAGTGGTTCACTGCCGTCTCGCCCGGCGGTCGGGGAGTCCTTCCGCCGGCGCGCGGTCGCCAGCCATCCGCCGACGCCGGCGGCCGCGGCGGCGGCGAGCGAGGCGACGATCCAGACGGTCGGCTGCCGTGCCTGATGCCAGTCCGTGCGGTCGAGATTGGCCCGTACGATCGAGGCCTGGGCGCCCGCGATGACGATGCCGCTCGTCAGGAGTCCGGCCGCCGTCCACGGGAGCAGCCCGGTGCCGGCCGCCGCCGCGGTACGCCGCTGTATCAGGAGCAGCGCCAGCGCGAGCGCCAGCCAGATCGCGGCCGGGAAGAGGGAAGCGGCCCAGAGGGGCATCGAGCCGTCGGGCCTGTCCCCCAGCCCGTCCCAGTGGGTCGCCAGGTGGTCCGGCAGCCGGTTGCTCACGGTCCACGGCAGCGCCGCGATCACTGCCGTGGTGCCCCCTGTCCACACCGCGGCCGCCCAGCGCGCCCCGCGGCCGAGCCCCTTCCGGTCGTTCACGGCATCCCCCTGATCATTTCTATGAGATCGGTCCGGCTGTAGCCGAGGCGTGCCGCCTCGGTCACCAGCTCGCGCACGCGGATCTGCAGCCCGGAGCGTTGGTCGGCGCTCTCGGCCACGGTCACCCCACGGCCCCTGCGGAACTCCAGCAGTCCCTCGTCCCTGAGGCCGCGCAGGCCGCGCAGGACGGTGTTGACGTTGATGTCCAGCGCCTCGGAGAGGTCGCGTGCGGACGGCAGGCGGTCGCCCGGGCGGCACTCTCCCTCGGCGATGGCACGCCGGACGGCGGCGGCCACCTGTTCGTGCAGGGGCCGGGTGTCTCTGTTGTCCAAGCGCATCAACATGGTGCTAGTGAAGATAGCACCATGTCGTTCATCGGGCGGGCGTCGGGCACAGAAACGGTTGCCGGGCACAGAAAAACGGGCCCGCCGCGGATCGCGGCGGGCCCGTTCGGCCGGGTGGACGTCAGGCGAGCCTGGCGAAGCCGTAGTTGAGGAGCTTCGTGGCGTCCGTGGCGCGCTGGGCGTACGAGGAGGAGGCCAGGACCGTGCCGATGACGGTCTTGCCGCCCCGGGTCGCGGCGAAGACGAGGCAGGCGCCCGCCTCGGGGCCGGAGCCGGTCTTCACGCCGATGGCGCCGCTGTAGCTGCTGAGCAGCGTGTTGGTGTTGCTCCACGTCGGCATGGTGCGGGTGCCGCCGGTCTTGGTGATCGTCTTCGCCGTGTACGACTTCGTCTTGACGATCGTGCGGAACGTCGAGTTCTTCATCGCGCTGCTGGCGATCTTCGTCAGGTCGCGCGGCGTCGAGTAGTTGTTCCCGTTGCCGATGCCGTCGAACGAGTCGAAGTGCGTGTTGCTCAGGTGCAGGCTCTTGGCGGCGGCGTTCATCTTGCCGATGAAGGACGTCACGCGCGCGTCGCGGGTGGAGCCGGAACCGTACGTGTCGGCGAGCGCGTAGGCGGCGTCGCAGCCGGACGGCAGCATCAGGCCGTACAGCAGCTGGCGGACGGTGACCTTGTCGCCGACGATCAGGTGCGCCTGGGAGGCGTTGTTCTTGACGACGTAGTCGCTGTACGCCTTCTGGATCGTCACCTTCTTGTCGAGGTTGAGGTTCGACTGGGCGAGCACGACCTTGGCGGTCATGATCTTGGTGGTGGAGCCGGTGGACCGCTTGGTGTCCGCTGCCTTGGTGTACAGCGTCGAGCCGTTCGCGTTGTTCATCACGTAGCCGCCCTTGGCCACGATCGAGGGCGTCGTGACGGCCTGCGCGGGCGTCGCGGTGAGGGCCCCGGCGGCGACCAGCGCGCCGGAGGTGAGAGCGACGGCGCCTGCTCTACGGATGCGGCGGGTGCCCTTAATGCCGGTAATCAAGTGAAATACCCCGATTATGTTGAATGCCCCTATGGTGCGGCCGAGTTGAGGTGGCGGGAGAGTGGGGCCGCAGGTGTGTGACACGTAAGTAGCACAGAAGGTTGTGTGGCCGCTGCGAGAGTTCTCCGTCACGTCCGCATGCTGGACGAGCCGTTCTATGCGTACGTGTTGTATCTATCCTGTGGGCATGGCCACGCCCACGAAACAACCACCTGCCGCCGACCGCGTCTACACCCATGTCAAGCAGGGCGTCCTCGACCGCCGTTACGAGGGCGGGACCCTGCTCACCGAAGGCGAGCTGGCCGAGGCCGTGGGGGTCTCGCGCACCCCTGTCCGGGAGGCGCTGCTCCGGCTGGAGGTGGAGGGCCTGATCCGGCTCTACCCGAAGAAGGGCGCCCTGGTCCTGCCGGTCTCCGCACAGGAGATCGCCGACGTGGTGGAGACCCGGCTGCTGGTGGAGGAGCACGCGGCCCGCAAGGCCGTACCGGCCCCGCCGGGGCTCCTGGAGCGGCTGGCCGAACTGCTGGAGCAGCAGAAGGCGCAGGCCGCGGCCGGTGATCTGGCCGGCGCGGCGAAGACCGACCGCTGCTTCCACGCCGAGATCGTGCGCAGCGGCGGCAACGCGATCCTCTCGCGCCTCTACGACCAGCTGCGCGACCGTCAGCTGCGGATGGGCGTCGCCGTCATGCACTCGCACCCCGACCGGATCGCCAAGACGCTCGCCGAGCACGAGGAGATCCTTCAGGCGCTGCGCCGCGGGGACGCGGAGGCGGCGGTCGGGATCGTGCACCGGCACGTGAGCTGGTTCTCGCACCTCGCCCGGGGGGAAGTGCGATGAGCAACGCCACTCTGCCGGGTGACGCTCCGGGCGGCCGCCGGGCTCTCGCGGTGTGGTCCGTCGGCGTCTCGGTCTACTTCGTCGCCGTCATCTTCCGTACGTCCCTGGGCGTGGCCGGCCTGGACGCGGCCGACCGCTTCCACGTGGGCGCCTCGGCCCTGTCCACCTTCTCGATCCTCCAGCTGATGGTCTACGCGGGCATGCAGATACCCGTCGGCCTGCTGGTCGACCGGCTCGGCACCAAGAAGGTGCTGAGCATCGGCGCGGTGCTGTTCACGGCGGGCCAGCTCGGCTTCGCCTTCTCGCCCTCCTACGGCACGGCGCTCGCCTCGCGCGCGCTGCTCGGGTGCGGCGACGCGATGACCTTCATCAGCGTGCTGCGCCTCGGCACGCGCTGGTTCCCGGCCCGGCGCGGGCCGCTCGTCGCGCAGCTCGCGGGCCTGGTCGGCATGGCGGGCAACCTGGTCTCCACCCTGGTCCTGGCCCGGCTGCTGCACGGCCTCGGCTGGACCCCGGCGTTCGCGGGCAGCGCGCTGGCCGGTGCAGTCGTCCTCGTGCTGACGCTGCTGTTCCTTAAGGACCACCCCGAGGGGCACGAGCCCGAGCCCTCCCCGCACCAGGGCGCGGCCTACGTCCGCCGGCAGATCTCCGCGGCCTGGCGGGAGCCGGGCACCCGGCTCGGCCTGTGGGTGCACTTCACCACCCAGTTCCCGGCGATGGTGTTCCTGCTGCTGTGGGGCCTGCCGTTCCTGGTCCGGGCGCAGGGACTCAGCCGTGCCACGGCCGGTGAACTGCTGACGCTCGTCGTCCTGTCCAACATGGTGATCGGCCTGGTCTACGGCCAGATCGTGGCCCGGCACCACGCGGCCCGGCTGCCGCTGGCCCTCGGCACGGTCGCGGCGACGGCGTCCCTGTGGGCGCTCACCCTCGCCTGGCCCGGCGAGCACGCTCCGATGGGACTGCTGGCGGCCCTCTGCGCGGTGCTCGGCGCGTGCGGTCCCGCCTCGATGCTCGGCTTCGACTTCGCCCGGCCGGCCAACCCGCCCGAGCGACAGGGCACCGCGTCCGGCATCACCAACATGGGTGGTTTCGTCGCCTCGATGACGACGCTGTTCGCGATCGGGGTGCTGCTGGACGCCACCGGTGACGACTACACGGTGGCCTTCTCGGCGGTGTTCGTCCTGCAGGCGCTGGGTGTGAGCCAGATTCTGCGGCTGCGGGGGCGGGCGGCTCGGCGGGAGCGGGAGCGGTTGGTGGCGAGCCGGGTGGAGACGGTGCATGTGCCTGCGGCTTGAGCCGGGTCTTCTCCCACCCGCGCACCGCCCGTTTCCAGTCGGCTGAGAGGCCGGGCGACCTGTGGGAGTTCTCGCCGTCGGCGGCTTTCCGGCCTTCACGGCTCCCTCTCCCAGGCCCACGCCGCTGACGTCGACACGCCACCGACGCCGACGCCGCGACTGATGCCGGTGCCGGCGCCGGGAGCGTCAGCTTGGCTTGAGCCGGCCCGGCCGCGTGGGACTGGGAGAGGGGCCGTGAAGGCCGGGCCGCCGGGCATGGCGCGCAGGCCCGCCGCGGGAACGGGCCGGTGACACCGAAGGTCCGGGCGGCCGCGGGCCTACGGCGTCACCGTGAAGTTGCGCAGGATCGCCGCCGTCAGGTCCGGGTCGCCCTCCGTCTTCACCCGGTCCGCCACCGCCTCCGGGCTCACGCGGCCGCAGGCCAGCCGGACGTAGGTCTCCCAGTCGAGGGTGAGGGTGGCGGCGGGGCCCAGCGCGGGGGCGGTCTCCAGGGTGCCGCGGCCCTGGATGTCGACGCGGATGGTGCGCAGGAACTCGATGGGTCCGTGCACATCGAAGACGACGGCGGAACTGCGCGGTGCGTTCGCGTCCTTGGCGACGACCTTGGGCAGCGCCTCCAGGAGGACGTCACGGACGATGTGCGAGCCCGGCGAGTCGAGGTTGCCGGGGTGGCCGAGGGCCGTGCGCAGGTCCTGTTCGTGCACCCACACGTCGAAGGCCCGGGTCCGCATCGCCTGTTCGAGGGTGACCTCGGTACCCAGCGCGCCGCGCATCGTGGCGCCGGGCTCGCGGGACTCGTTGCGCAGCTGGCGGTTGCGGCGGATGACCGTGTACTCCAGCTCCGCCGTCATCTCCGGCGCCGTGTGGTGGCGGCGGACGTCGACCTGCATCTCCATGTAGCGCTGGTGCTCGTTGGTGACGTGGAAGAGATCGCGGGGCAGCGTGTGGATGGGGCGCGGGTCGCCGAGCATCTCGCAGTCCAGGCCGATGACGTGCGAGACCACGTCACGGACCGACCAGCCCGGGCATGGAGTCCGCCGGTTCCACTCGCCCTCCGCGAGCGTGCCCACCAATTCGGATATCGCGTCGATGGAGTGGGTCCAGGCGTCGGCGTAGGGCTGGAGGGTGGGATGCAGACTCACGGAACGGGACCCCTCGGCGGTCGGTACACGGGCAGGTGGTGGCGGCTTGCCAGCGGGAGGTGGCTGCACTCGGCGGGTGTCTTGGGTCGCTAAGTTACGCTGCTCCGAGGCACCCCGGCAGTGCTTTCGTGTGACGATCGTAGGCCCGTGTGGACGACTCGAATGCCAGGACGGTGGTAGTGTGCGCGCTTCCCTGATCCAGATCGCCGTAGACGAGGGCGAATCGGTTGCCTCTCGGCGGCGGCGGACGGCCGCGCTGGTCCGCGAGCAGGCCGGAGCCGACCTCGTGGTCCTGCCCGAGCTGTGGACCACCGGAGCCTTCGCCTACGAGGCGTTCGGACCGGAGGCCGAGCCGCTCGAAGGCCCCACGTACGAGGCGATGGCCAAGGCGGCGAGCGACGCGGGCGTGTGGCTGCACGCCGGCTCCATCCCGGAGCGGACGGCATCCGGCAGCGGCTCCGCCGCGGGTGACGGTCCCCTCTACAACACCTCTCTCGTCTTCTCCCCCTCCGGTGATCTGGCCGCGGTCTACCGCAAGATCCATCGCTTCGGTTTCGACCAGGGCGAGGCCGTGCTGATGAGCGCCGGGCGGGACCTGGTGACGGTCCGGCTGCCCGGCACCACGCTCGGCCTGGCCACCTGCTACGACCTCCGTTTCCCCGAACTCTTCCGCTCACTCGTCGACGCGGGCGCCGAGACGCTGGTGATCCCGGCGGGCTGGCCCGAGCGGCGACGGGCGCACTGGACGCTGCTGGCTCAGGCGCGGGCGGTGGAGAACCAGGCGTTCGTGCTCGCGTGTGGAACGGCCGGGACACACGCCGGAGTTCCGCAGGCGGGTCACTCGATCGTGGTCGATCCGTGGGGCGAGGTGCTCGCCGAGGCGGGCGCCGGCGAGGAGGTCCTCACGGTCGACTTCGACCCGGCGAAGGTGGCGGCCACCCGCGAGCAGTTCCCGGCCCTGAAGGACCGGATGCTGGGCCTGGAGCCGCCGCGCCGCTGAACGACGCGGCGAACCCCAGAACCCCAGAACCCCAGAACCCCGGACCCCGGACCTCAGAACTTCGGACCCCTAGTCGTCCTCGCGTTCCTTCTGCGCCAGGTGGATCACGCACACCGCCACCGCGATCAGCAGCGCCGGGTCCGCGTCCTCGCGCACGATGTCGACGCCGTACGTGTCCCGGATGTGCAGCCAGCGGCGGGAGATCACCGCGAGGAGTTCGCCGTCGTACTCGATGGCGAACTCGTGGTCGAGGATCTTGCCGCTGACGTCCAGTTCGGAACCGTCGGCCAGGGCCACCCGGTAGTGGTTGCGCAGCAGGGACAGCCGTTTGCGCTTGATCGTGGCCAGGCCCTCGCCGTCCCGTTCGACCACCATGGTGTCGCGCAGGGCGAACATCTTCTGGTGGATGTCGATCAGGACGCGTCCCTGGGCGTCCTTCAGCTCGAAGGTGTCCCGCAGCCGCATCGCCTTGCCGTCGACGAGGAACACCTTCCGGCCGTGCTCGTCCTCGATCCAGTAGTCGTCACCGATGCCGAGGAGCCGGTCGCGTACGAGGAGTCTCATGCGGATACCGTTCCCCGGCCCGGCGGCATCATCACGGAGCCGGCGGGAACGGAACCGGAAGGCGGGGCGGACACCGGCCCGAAGCGCTTGCGGTAGTCCGAGGGACTCAGCCCCGTCTCGCGCCGCAGCCGCGCCCGCAGATTGGCCGCCGTACCCAGACCGCAGCGCGCCGCCACCACGTCCAGCCGCTCCTCTCCGCGCTCGATCAGCCGGCAGGCGAGCGCGACCCTCTCCCTGGTCAGCCAGGCCAGCGGGGTCGTGCCCAACTGGGCACGGAAGCGACGGTGCAGGGTGGCGGGGGAGACGGCCGCGCGGGCCGCCAGCCCGGCTACGGTCAGCGGCTCGCCGAGCCGTTCCTGGGCCCAGGCCAGCAGCGGGCCGAGCGACTCGTCGGGGACCGTGGGGACCGGCCGTTCCACGAACTGCCGCTGGCCGCCGTCCCGGTGGGCGGCGAAGACCAGGCGCCGGGAGACCGCGTTGGCGATCTCCGCACCGTGGTCCCGGCGCCAGATGTGCAGCCCGAGATCGAGCGCGGCCGCGCTGCCGGCGGCGGTCAGGATGTCGCCCTCGTCCACGAAGAGCACGTCCGGCTCCAGCCGCACCTTCGGGTGCAGCCCGCGGAAGGTGTCGGACCACAGCCAGTGGGTGGTGGCCCGTCTGCCGTCGAGCAGCCCCGCCTCGGCGAGCGCGAAGCTGCCGGTGCAGAAGCTCACGACCCGTGCGCCACGCGCGTGCGTGCGCGCGATCGCGTCCAGCACGTCCGGCCCGCGCGGTACGACGTTGTCCGGGCGGCCGGGCACGACCAGGGTGTCCGCCTCGTCCACCGCCTCCAGACCGGGAACCGCGGTCAGTGTGAAGAAGCCGTGGTTCATCCGCACCTCGGGCGTCGGCGTGCACAGCGTCACCTCGTACAGGGGCCGGGGCAGGCCCAGTTCGGGGCGAGGCAGGCCGAACAGTTCGGTGGCGACGCCCACCTCGAACGGGTTCGTGCCCCCGTCGACGATCACGGCGACCCGGTGGGGCCGCACCGGCTGAGAGGATCCTTGCGGCATATGCGATTTCTAGCACTCGTACGACGGTGACGGCACCCCGGACGATGAACGCATGGAACCGATCTCCCTCGAGGCGGCCCTCGCCTCCTTCACCGAGCGGTGGAGCCCCCGCATCGTGACCACCGTCAACGACTACGACGTACGCGTGGCCAAGGTCGAGGGCGAACACGTCTGGCACGTACACGACCACACCGACGAGTTCTTCCTGGTCCTCGGCGGCGAACTGCACCTCGCCCTCCGGGAGCCGGCCGGCGAGCGCACGGTCGTCCTGCCCAAGGGCTCGGTGTTCACCGTCCCGCGCGGCACCGAGCACAAGCCGTACGCGCCCGTGCCCGCCGAGATCCTGGTCTTCGAGCCCACCGGCACCCTCTCCGTGGGCGACCGGCACGACGAGGTCCCCGCGCACGTGGATACGACGACGGGCCACGCCCTGACCTGACCCAGTCCCGGAATCCACCGGGCCGAGAGGTGTCCCGGAGTTGAACTTCCCGTGCTCGCACGGAAGTTGACCAACCAATGAGGTGGGCCCCGAGTCGGACGTTGGGTAAGGCGCACAGCCGCGCACGTTCCTCTGGGAGGTCCCACATGCTCGCTCGTCCCGCCCGCCGCCGGGTGATACGCGCCGTCTCGGCGGCGACGCTGGTCCTCGGTACGGCCCTGGCCGCGCCGCTCACCCTGGCCGGCGCCGCCGGCGCCGCGCCGTCCTCGGCGACCGCCGAGGTCAACCAGTACGACTGGAAGCTCTTCTACACGGCCGCCCCCGGCCAGACCAACAAGGCCACCGTCACCGCCTCGCTCACCGCGGACCGCACGGGCTTCGTCTACGTGATCGACGACGTCGTCCCGATCACCGCGGGCCACGACTGCGCCTACCCCGACCGCGCGGACCACACGAAGGTCTCCTGCACGGTCACCGGTGTCGAGAGCCAGGACCCGTACCCCGCCCTGGTCATGGACCTCGGTGACCGCGACGACACGGTGGCGTACAAGAACGCCACCGACCAGGTCTACTCCTACGCCCAGATCTCGCTGGGCACCGGCAACGACACGGCGACCGACTCCGGCCGCCTCGACGGTGCCTACGTCTCGGGCAACGCGGGCAACGACACCATCACGGTGGGCAAGGAGGGCCTGGCCTGGGGCGGCGACGGCAACGACACGATCAACGCGGGCGGCGGCGACAACATCGTGCAGGGCGGCAAGGGCGACGACGCACTGCACGGCGGCGGGGCGGACCAGTACCTGTCCGGCGACGACGGCAACGACACGATCTCCGGCGGAACCGGCGACGACACCCTGAACGGCGGCAAGGGCAACGACGTCCTGTACGGCAACAGCGGCGACGACCGGCTGTACGGCAACAGCGGCGACGACCGGCTGTACGGCGGCGCGGGCCGGGACACGCTCTCCGGCGGCCCCGGCACGGATGTGATCCGCCAGAACTGAGGGCAGGGCTGAAGGGCAGTGCGGAAGGCCCCGAGGGCAGGCGCCGGACCGGCTGTCGGTGCCGGATGGCACGCTTGGAGCCATGACCGACTCCGCACGTCGACGCGCCCGCGTCCGCGCCCCCGAGCTGACCGGCAAGGGCGGCTGGCTGAACACGGGAGACAAGCAGTACACCCTGGCCGACCTGCGCGGACGCATCGTCGTCCTGGACTTCTGGACCTTCTGCTGCATCAACTGCCTGCACGTCCTGGACGAGCTGCGCGAGCTGGAGGAGAAGCACCGGGACACGGTGGTGGTCATCGGCGTTCACTCGCCGAAGTTCGTGCACGAGGCCGAGCACCGGGCGGTCGTGGACGCGGTGGAGCGGTACGGCGTGGAGCACCCGGTGCTGGACGACCCGGAGCTGGCCACCTGGAAGCAGTACGCGGTCCGGGCCTGGCCGACCCTCGTCGTCATCGACCCCGAGGGGTACGTGGTCGCCCAGCACGCCGGCGAGGGCCATGCGCACGCCATCGAGAAGCTGGTCGAGGAGCTGGAGACCGAGCACGCGGCGAAGGGCACGCTGCGCCGCGGCGACGGTCCTTACGTGCCGCCGGAGCCCGAGCCGACGGTGCTGCGCTTCCCCGGCAAGGCGCTGCTGCTGCCCGGCGGCACGTTCCTGGTCAGCGACACCACCCGGCACCAGCTGGTGGAGCTGGCCGAGGACGCCGAGACGGTCGTACGGCGCATCGGCGGCGGCGCGCGCGGATTCGCCGACGGCGGCCCCGGGGAGGCCGCCTTCAACGAGCCGCAGGGCCTCGCCCTGTCCGAGGACGGTACGGCGGTGATCGTCGCCGACACCGTCAACCACGCGCTGCGCCGCCTCGACCTCGCCACCGGCGGGGTGACCACCCTGGCCGGCACCGGCAGACAGTGGTGGCGGGGGTCCGCGACCTCCGGTCCGGCCCGTGAGGTGGACCTCTCCTCCCCGTGGGACGTGGCCGTCTTCGGCGCCAAGGTGTGGATCGCCATGGCGGGCGTGCACCAGCTGTGGACGTACGACCCCGCCACCGCGACCGTCGCCGTGGCGGCGGGCACCACCAACGAGGGCCTGGTGGACGGTCCCGGTGCCGAGGCCTGGTTCGCCCAGCCCTCCGGGCTCGCGGCCACCGCCGACCGGCTCTGGCTCGCCGACTCCGAGACCTCCGCGCTGCGCTGGGTGGACCTGGACGGACACGTCCACACCGCCGTCGGCACCGGCCTGTTCGACTTCGGCCACCGGGACGGCCCCGCCGGGCAGGCCCTGTTCCAGCATCCGCTCGGCGTCACCGCCCTGCCGGACGGCTCGGTCGCGGTCGCCGACACCTACAACCACGCCCTGCGCCGCTACGACCCCGCCACCGGCGAGGTCAGTACCCTCGCCGCCGATCTGCGCGAGCCCAGCGACGCCGTCCTCGTCGGCGAGGACATCGTGGTCGTGGAGTCGGCCCGGCACCGCCTGACCCGGCTGCGGCTGCCCGAGGAGGCGGTCCGCGTGGAGGCGGTCGCCCACCGTACGCAACGCGCGGCGACGGAGGTCGCCCCGGGCCGTCTCCGCCTGGACGTGATCTTCCAGGCCCCCGACGGCCAGAAGCTGGACAGCCGGTACGGTCCCTCGACCCGTCTGCTGGTCTCCGCGACCCCGCCCGAGCTGCTGCTCGAGGGTGAGGGGGCGGACACCGACCTCTCACGCGAGCTGGAGCTGAACCCGGCCGTCGCGGAGGGCGTCCTGCACGTCTCGGCGATGGCGGCCTCCTGCGACGACGACCCAGCCAACTTGTACCCGGCCTGCCACGTCCACCAGCAGGACTGGGGCGTGCCGGTCCGCCTCACCGAGGGCGGGGCGGACCGGCTGCCGCTGATCCTGGCCGGGATGGAGGAGCGGTGACGGGTGGTCAGAGGACGTCGGCGTAGTCAAAAACAACGGTTCCGCAGGGGGGCGAGGGGGCGGAACTCAGCCCTCCAGAAACGCCACCAGCGCGTTCGCCAGCAGGAACGGGTCGTCGGCGCCGCACAGCTCGCGCACGCTGTGCATCGACAGGATCGCCACGCCGATGTCGACGGTGCTGATGCCGTGCCGGGCCGCGGTGATCGGGCCGATGGTGGTGCCGCAGGGCATCGAGTTGTTGGAGACGAAGGACTGGAAGGGGACGCCCGCCCTCTCGCAGGCGGCGGCGAACACCGCGCGGCCCGAACCGTCCGTGGCGTAGCGCATGTTGACGTTGACCTTGAGGATCGGGCCGCCGTTGACGCGCGGGTGGTGCGTCGGGTCGTGCCGCTCCGCGTAGTTGGGGTGGACGGCGTGGCCCGTGTCGGAGGACAGGCAGACCGTGCCGGCGAGGGCGCGCGCCCGGTCCTCGTACGACCCGCCGCGCGCGAACACCGAGCGCTCCAGCACCGTGCCGAGCAGCGGGCCGTCCGCGCCGGTGTCGGACTGCGAGCCGTTCTCCTCGTGGTCGAAGGCGGCCAGCACGGGGATGTGGGTGAGCGCGGCGTCTGAGGTCGCGGCGGCGGCGAGGGCGGCCGTGCCCGCGTGCACCGACAGCAGGTTGTCCATCCGGGGCCCGGCGACCAGCTCCCGGTCCCGGCCCAGGTAGGCGGGTGCCTCCACCGGGTGCGTCATCAGGTCCCAGCCGGCCACCGAGCCCGCGGCAAGACCCGACTCCGCCTCCAGGAACGCGATCAGGTCACCCTCGCGCGGGTCGTCGCCGAGGCCCCACACCGGCTGCAGATGGCGCTGCTTGTCGAGCTTGAGGCCCTCCGAGGAGACCGAACGGTCCAGGTGGATGGCGAGTTGGGGCACCCGCAGCAGCGGGCGGTCCACGTTGACGAGGACCGAGGAGCCGTCGCGCAGGGTCAGCCGGCCGGCCAGGCCCAGGTCCCGGTCGAGCCAGGAGTTCAGCAGCGGGCCGCCGTAGATCTCCACCGCGACCTGCCGCCAGCCGTGCGCCCCGGTGTCCGGCCGCGGCTTGACGCGCAGGTTCGGCGAGTCGGTGTGCGCGCCGATGATGCGGAAGGGGGTGTGGGCCGCGGCGCCCTCGGGGACGTACCAGGCCACGATCGCGCCGCCGCGCAGCACATACCTGCCGCCGCTCGACCCGTCCCAGGCATCGGTCTCCGCGACCCTCCTGAAGCCCGCCTTCTCCAGTCGCTCGGCGGCGTTCGTCACGGCGTGGTACGGCGACGGGCTCGCCGCCAGGAAGGACATCAGGTCGTCGGTGTGGCCGCGGTCGAAGCGGGCTGGTGCGCTCATGGGGCTTACCTTAACGACGTGCGTGGGCCCGTCCCCGGTACGGGAACGGGCCCACGCAGGCGATCAGTGGGTGCGGAGCGGGTCCTTCAGCGGCTCAGAAGGCGGCCTCGTCCAGCTCCATCAGGTCGAGGTCGACGTTCTCCGAGATCTTGCGGGCCAGGGTGACACCGGGCAGGACGTTGGCCGCGAAGAACTTCGCCGCCGCGATCTTGCCGGTGTAGAACGCCACGTCCTTGGAGGCGGCCGTCTGCAGCTTCTCGGCGGCGATGGCGGCACCCTTGAGCAGCAGGTAGCCGACGATGACGTCACCGGAGGCCAGCAGCAGGCGGCTGGTGTTCAGGCCCACCTTGTAGATGTTCTTGACGTCCTGCTCGGTGGCCGCGAGGTCGGTCAGCATCAGGCCGACGATCGCCTCCAGCTCCACGGCGGCCTTCGCGAGGTGCTCGCGGGCGCCCGCCAGCTCCTCGCCGCCGGTGCCCAGCGCCAGGAACTTCTTGATGTCCTCGGCGAGGGCGTTCAGCGCGGTGCCCTGGTTGCGGACGATCTTCCGGAAGAAGTAGTCCTGGCCCTGGATGGCGGTCGTGCCCTCGTAGAGGGTGTCGATCTTGGCGTCCCGGATGTACTGCTCGATCGGGTACTCCTGCAGGAAGCCGGAGCCGCCGAAGGTCTGCAGCGACTGGGCGAGCTGCTCGTAGCCCTTCTCGGAGCCGTAGCCCTTGACGATCGGCAGGAGCAGGTCGTTCAGCGCGTGCTCGGCCGAGGCCTCCTCGCCGTTCGCCTCCTTGAGGGCGATCGTGTCCTGGACGGAGGCGGTGTAGAGGACGAGGGCACGCATGCCCTCCGCGTACGCCTTCTGCGTGATCAGCGAGCGGCGCACGTCGGGGTGGTGGGTGATGGTGACCTTCGGCGCGGCCTTGTCCATGAAGTTCGCCAGGTCCGGACCCTGGACGCGCTCCTTGGCGTACTCCAGCGCGTTCAGGTAGCCGGTCGACAGGGTCGAGATCGCCTTCGTGCCGACCATCATCCGGGCGAACTCGATGATGCGGAACATCTGGCGGATGCCGTCGTGCTTGTCACCGATCAGCCAGCCCTTGGCCGGGTGACGGTCGCCGAAGGTCATCTCGCAGGTGTTGGAGGCCTTCAGGCCCATCTTGTGCTCGACGTTGGTGGCGTAGACGCCGTTGCGCTCGCCCAGCTCGCCGGTCTCGAAGTCGAAGAGGTACTTCGGGACGAGGAAGAGGGACAGACCCTTGGTGCCCGGTCCCGCGCCCTCGGGGCGCGCCAGCACGTAGTGAAGGATGTTCTCCTCCATGTCGTGCTCACCGGAGGTGATGAAGCGCTTCACGCCCTCGATGTGCCAGGAGCCGTCCTCCTGCTGGACCGCCTTGGTGCGGCCGGCGCCCACGTCCGAACCGGCGTCCGGCTCGGTGAGCACCATGGTGGAGCCCCAGGTCTTCTCCACGGCGATCGTCGCGAGCTTCTTCTGCTCCTCGGTGCCCTCCTCGAAGAGGATGCGGGCGAACGCCGGGCCGGAGGAGTACATCCACACGGCCGGGTTCGCGCCGAGGATCAGCTCCGCGTAGGCCCAGATCAGGGACGGCGGGGCGGTGGTGCCGCCGATCTCCTCGGGCAGGCCCAGGCGCCAGTACTCGGAGTCCATGAAGGCCTTGTAGCTCTTCTTGAAGGACGCGGGGACCGGCGCGGTGTTCGTCTCGGGGTCGAAGACCGGCGGGTTGCGGTCGGCGTCGGCGAAGGACTCGGCCAGCTCGTTCTCCGCGAGCCGGGTCAGCTCCTCCAGAACGCTCTTGGCGGTGTCCGTGTCCATCTCCTCGAACGGGCCGGTGCCGTACAGCTTGTCGCGGCCGAGCACTTCGAAGAGGTTGAACTCGATGTCGCGGAGATTGGACTTGTAGTGCCCCATGGTGACGGCTCCGTATAGGACTCGGCGAGGCACTGGCTCCTCGCATCTGGTTCACGTACCAACAAGTAGTTCCGATGATGCTACCCGTCGGTAATAAGAAGCAACCCCCGCCGGTCCAAGTGTGAGAAGGGTCTACTCGGCAGCGCCGGAGAGCAGTCTCGCCCGGCGCTCGGGCTGCTCGGCGAACGGCGGGTGACCGCCGGGTATCGCGTGCCCTCGGGTGCCGTCGCTCCCGTCTCCTTCGCCGCCGCCTCCACGTCCTCGGGGCCGAGGGCCTCCAGTGCGGCCGGGCTCAGGGTGTGGGCGACCGGGTACCCCCCGGGGCATGGAGAGAGGGGCCGAATCTGTAGCGGACGATACACAAACTGTAGCAGCGTTCTATAGCGTTCGCTACATAAATTTCCCCGGGCCCCGCCGAACCCTCCCCGCTCGGTACGCTTGCGCCCATGTACGGATACGGCCAGCCCATGGACGGGGGCGCCGCTCAGCAGCAGTACGCCCAGCCGCAGCAGCAGATGCCTGGCGGTGTCGGCGGGTACGGCCAGCAGCCGCCGCTGTACCCGGAGCCGTCCCCGCCCTCGCTCGCGGACGCGGTGCGCGCCTTCACCACCGGGCAGATGTCCGCCGAGGACTTCCAGCAGATCTTCGCGACGTCGAAGGTGTACTGCCCGCGCGGCGACACCCCCGGCTTCCTCGCCCTGCACAACACCCAGCAGCCGGTGATCCCGATGTTCACCTCGCTCAAGGAGCTGCGCCGGTACGCGGGCAAGGAGTCCAAGTACTTCGTGATCACCGGCGCCGAGGTGATCGATCTGCTGCCGACCGGCTACGGCTTCGTCCTGGACATGGAGGGCGAGCACCGGATGGTGTTCGACGCCAAGGCGGTGGAGCAGATGGTCGACTTCGCGATGCGCCGGATGTACGGCTAGCGGCCGTCGTCGCGCGTACGGCGGTCGGGACGCGCGCGAGCGTTCGCGGACACGGAGCACGGAGCCCGGAGGGAATTTCCTCCGGGCTCTCTCTGTTGGGGCTAGCAGAAAGTTCAACGCTCAACTAAAGTGGGCGCACAAGGAGGTACCGAACATGCCTGCAGTGACCGTCGAGAACCCGCTGACGCTGCCCCGGGTGGCCGCTCCCGCCGACGCCGTGGCACGCCCCGTGCTGGCCGTCACGACCGCACCGAGCGGTTTCGAGGGTGAGGGATTCCCGGTGCGCCGGGCGTTCGCCGGGATCAACTACCGCCACCTCGACCCGTTCATCATGATGGACCAGATGGGCGAGGTGGAGTACGCGCCGGGCGAGC
Source organism: Streptomyces griseochromogenes (assembly GCF_001542625.1). Classification (NCBI taxonomy): domain Bacteria; kingdom Bacillati; phylum Actinomycetota; class Actinomycetes; order Kitasatosporales; family Streptomycetaceae; genus Streptomyces; species Streptomyces griseochromogenes. Next base: position 128,996 of record NZ_CP016279.1, read on the forward strand.
CCAAGGGCACCCCGTGGCATCCGCACCGTGGCTTCGAGACCGTCACCTACATCATCGACGGGATCTTCGACCACCAGGACTCCAACGGCGGTGGCGGCACCATCACCAACGGTGACACCCAGTGGATGACCGCGGGCTCGGGTCTGCTGCACATCGAGGCTCCGCCGGAGTCGCTCGTCATGTCCGGCGGTCTCTTCCACGGCCTTCAGTTGTGGGTGAACCTCCCGGCCAAGGACAAGATGATGCCCCCGCGCTACCAGGACATCCGCGGCGGCAACGTCCAGCTGCTGACGTCCCCCGACGGCGGCGCGCTGCTGCGTGTCATCGCGGGCGAGCTGGACGGTCACCAGGGCCCCGGCATCACGCACACGCCGATCACGATGATCCACGCGACCCTCGCTCCGGGCGCCGAGATCACCCTGCCCTGGCGCGAGGACTTCAACGGCCTCGCCTACGTCCTCGCGGGCCGCGGCGGCGTCGGTGCGGAGCGCCGGCCCGTCCGCATGGGCCAGACCGCCGTGTTCGGCGCCGGTTCCGCGCTGACCGTGCGCGCGGACGAGAAGCAGGACGCGCACACGCCGGACCTGGAGATCGTCCTCCTCGGCGGACAGCCCATCCGTGAACCCATGGCGCACTACGGGCCGTTCGTCATGAACACCAAGGAAGAGCTGATGCAGGCCTTCGAGGACTTCCAGAAGGGCCGCCTGGGCACGATCCCGGCCGTTCACGGGATGACCGAGGGCGGGATGTGATCCTTCGCCGAGCGAACGCCCGAGGGTGCCCCGTCCGAGCCCGGACGGGGCACCCTCGGTGTCGTGTGCCCTCAACCAGCCTTGGACACAAGGGACTTCCACTCGTCCCGCCGTCGGCCGCCGCCGTGTGCGTCCCCGGCGCTCCCTGCCCGGGACTCCTGTCTGACAGAGAGTCAGGCTCCCCTGTATGCGCGGCGCTCTCGGAAATGCCGCCGCCGGGATGTTCGTAACACCGGCGTGTCGATGTCCGTTTTGTACGAGCTTCCTATTAAATCTCCTTTCTGTAAGAGATCGATCTGTGGCAGATCGCATCGACTCACTTCATGGAGATGACATGCACCAGCTTCGCAAGGCCGCAGTCCTGGTCGCCGCTCTCGGCAGCGTCGGACTCCTGAGCACCGGTACCGCCTACGCGGGCGGCGACCACGGGGGCCAGAACTTCAGTGCCCTGCAGAGTTCCAACTGCAAGTCGCACGATCTGAACCTCGACGTCCTCGGCGAGGTCGGCATCCTCAACGGCGTGCTGGGCAACGCGCTCAACGGCGAGGGTGACCCGGGCGCGCAGGGCACGCACATCGGCTCGACCATGGGCTGCAGCAACAGCGTCTTCTAAGGGGTCGGGTTCGATCCACGAGGTCGGTTCGATCGCCAGAGCAGACGAGGAAGCCCCCCGCGACGCGGGGGGCTTCTCCGCTTGTCCGTGTCGGCCGGGGGCGGGCGGCGGGTGCGCCCGACGGCTCCTTCTTTCGATACATCTGTGTCCGAACGCCATGTGCGCATCTTGTGACGGCGCGTCACAGTGCCTACAGTCCGGGCGTGTTCTGAGACGACGGCGCAGCTCAGACGGAGTGACGAGAGGCGAGCCGTGCAACTTTCCGATGTGAGCCGCAGGACCGGCGTACCGCTTCACACCCTGCGCACGTACGAGCGCAGGAGGCTGATCCCGGCCCTGCCCGAGCACGGCGAGGCGCAGATACGCCGGGTGGAGCTGGTCCGGGCCCTGCTGGAGGTGGGCGGGCTCGGGGAGTTGGAGGCGCTGCGGATCCTCGGGCTGCTCGACTGTTCGGACACCACGCTGAGCCGGCTGCTCGGCGCTGTGCAGTACTCGCTGCCGACCGCCGGATCGGCGAGCGACGACGGCAACTGGGCCCGCGCCGAGGAGCGGGCCCACGCACTGGCGCGGGCCCGGAACTGGCGGGTGAGCGAGCACAACCCGGCCTGGCGCACGCTCATCCAGTCGTTCGTCGTCATGGAGTGGCTGGGGCAGGAGGATCTGCTCCGTCTGCTGGACGCCTACGCGGAGGCGCTGGAGAAGGTCGCCGAGGCCGAGGTGCGGCTGGTCGTCGAGCGGCCCGATCCGGAGAGCGCGGTCACCCGCATGGTGACCGCGACCGTCATCGGCGACACGGTCATCGCCGCGCTGCGCCGCCTCGTCCACGAGCACGCCGTGAGCCGACTGGAGTGCTCCTCCGCCCCCACCGCCTGACGCGAGGAGTTGGCCGGTCGCCTTCACCTCAATCCATGATGAAAAAGGACAATTGCTGGCGGTAAAAGGCCAGGAACCCACCGGTAACTGACTGATATTTGACGATCACGCGCCGTTTCTAGCAGACTCCGTAGCGATCATGTGATCAAACCGGGCTCGTGTGTGAACAACGTGCGACCCGGGCGCGGACGGGGGAGGCTGCGTGCACATGTCACATTCGTCATGGGGTTCGGCATCCGGAGACGAACCGAAGAGCCAAGCAAGGCAACTCGCCGACCGGCTCGGTGAGATTCGGCCCGACCTGATCAACGCCTATCGGCAGGCGCTGGTGAGGCAGTGCAACCCGCTCGGGGTGAACCAGGAGGCCTGGATCACCTGCCGGGAACAGGCGGAGCAGATCATCGCGGACTGCCTGGGCGTGCTCAGGGAGGAGCGGGAGCCGTTACTGGACGTCGGCGTGTACCTCAAGGCGCGCCGACTCGGCGGGGCCCGCATCTCCCAGGGGATCGGCCCCATCCACTCGGTGCGCGCCGCCTCGGTGCTGTTCCAGATCGTGATGGACCAACTGGGCCGGGTCGCCACCGAGTTCCCCGGTTCCGAGCGTCATCTCATGAAGGCGCTGCTCGCCCTGCAGTCGTCGATCATCCGGCGCCTGGAGCAGGGCGCCATCGGACACGACCTCTTTCTGCTCGACGTCGTACGCGACGCCGCGCAGCAGGGCCGTAACAGCATGGCCCGGGAGATCCACGACCGGATCGGCAGCGCGGCGAGCGTCGCGCTGCGGCAGCTGGAGCTGTACGAGCTGACCCAGAACGGGGACGTGCGCACGGACGTCCGGCTCGCGGCGCTCAAGCAGGCCATCCAGGAGACGCAGTACATCACCCGTGACCTCGTGTCCGAACTGCGCACCCGGCTGGACACCACCCGCTCGCTACAGGTCGCGCTCTCCTCGTTCGTCACCGCGATGGCGCTGGACAAGCCCGTCGTGGAGATCGCGGTGGACGACCCCGACGACCGGCTGCCGCCCCGGATCGCCGACGACCTCTATCTGATGCTGCGCGAGTGTCTGCGCAACGCCTTCGCGCACGCCTCCGCATCCCGCATCGACATCGCACTCGCCTTCGACCACGACCTGGTCAGGGCCTCGGTGCGGGACGACGGCGTCGGTTTCGACCCCGAGCGGCGCACCGGGCACGGGCTCGCCTCGCTGGTCGAGCGCAGCAGGCTGCTCGGCGCCACCCTCACCATCACCAGCGCTTTGGGAGAGGGGACCACGGTCGAGCTGTGCGTCCCGGTCGGCAAGGAGGATCATGGCGGTGCCGAGTAGATCCGAGACGGACGGCGACCCGATCCGCATCATCGCCGTGGACGACCATTCGCTGCTGCGCGACGCGCTGTGCCAGTTGATCGAGGCGGAGGACGATCTGACGGTCGTGGCCGACGCGGACCGCACCCAGGGGCTGGCCGAACTGGTCGAGCGGACCGCCGCGCAGGTCGTGCTGCTGGACGTGGAGATCCCCGGAAGCCACGCGCCCACGGTGGTCGCCGAACTGACGGATCGATTTCCCGCCCTGCACGTGCTGATGCTGAGCATGCACGGGGACACCCAGCTCGTGCAGGAACTGCTGGCGAGGGGAGCGCGCGGATATCTGCACAAGAGCGTGCCGCGGGAATCGTTGCTCGCGGCGATCCGCAACGCGGTCGCCCGTGATCCCCAGCTCACCATCGCTTTGCCCAGCAGTGGAATTCACGGATCCGGATTCGCCGCCCCGGAACAGCAGCGGCTGTCGCCCCGGGAGAGGGAAGTGCTCACCCTTGCGGCGGCGGCCCTGAGTAATCGGCAGATAGCGAACCGGCTGAACGTCGCCGAAGGTACCGTGAAGCGCCACCTGCGGAATATCTTCGAGAAACTCGGTGCGGTATCCCGTATCGACGCCGTGAACAAGGCGCGAGACGCTCAGCTGATACCCAGGCCGTGATCTTCGACCGCGGGGGCGGTGGCGGCGGCCCGGCGCCGAGGGGGTGAGAGGGCGAGGGAGGTGAGAGCAAATTAATCGACTCGTAACGCGCCCCGGGAATATGCCTCTTTCGGGGTAGGCGTGCTGCATCCGGAGGGTATGCTCGTCGCGCGCCCGTTCGCGTAGATTCGCCAGTATGTCGCGAGTGATATTAGGGAAACACTCCGAAGCGGTATCGTCCACCGTCGCGAAAAAACCACTTGAAAAACTTCGGCCGAGCAGATTGCTGAGGTTCGCCGTGCTCTGCCTCCGGGAATCCCGGGGAGCGGTCCTGGTGATTTTTCTGCTGCGTTTTCTGCTGCCCTCGGCGGGCGGCACCGTGCCCGGCACGGCCCGGCCCGCACTGCTCCTCGGGGCGGCCGCCTGGGCCTCGGCCGTCGCCGCCGTCTACCTCTACAACGGCGTCACCGACGTCGGGGAGGACCGCTCCAACGGCTCCGTCCGCCCCGTGGCGAGCGGGCTGCTCCCGCTCGCCACGGCACTGCGCGCCGCCGGGACGCTGGCCGCACTGGCCGTCGTCCTCGGTGCCCTGGTCTCCGCGAAGATGTGCCTGGTCACCGCGGGCTTCCTGCTGCTCGGGTACGGGTACTCCGCCCCCGGCATCGCCCTCAAGCGCACCACCCCCGGAACCATCGCCGTGGTGATCGGCGGCGGGGCGCTCACCTACCTGGCGGGCCTGCTCTGCGCCGGCTTGCCGCTGACGCCCGCCGTGCTGGCCTTCTGCACCGCCATGTGCCTGTGGATGGGGCTGGTCGGCGCGATCGCCAAGGACTTCTCGGACGCGGCGGGCGACGCCCGGCACGGCCGCCGCAACTGGACCGTGCTCCACGGGGCCCGCGCCACGGCCCTGCTGGCCGCCGTCAGCGCCGTGACGATCGGGGCGGGCCTCCTGGTGTGCGCGCTCTCGCCGGCCGGACCCGGCCTGCTGCCTCCCGCCGTGGTGCTGCTCGGCGGTGCGCTGGCGCTCGCCGGGGTCTGTCCCGGTCTGCGGCAGGGCGGCACGCGCGCGGAGCGGAGGCTGCCGTACCGGGCCTTCATGATCACGCAGTACGCGGTGCACCTCGTGGTGCTCGCGCATCCCATCAGCTGAACGGAAAGACGGGGGAATGACGATGATTCCGAGCCAGGGGCACCTCGGGCCGGACGGCAGGACGGCGGGTGCGCGAGACGGCGCCCCGGGCGTGCGGATCCTGGGGCCGCTGGAGGTCGCCGTCGGCGGCGCGGCCTACCGGCCGCGCGGACCGCAGGTGCGCAAGGTGCTCGCCCTGCTGGCGGTGCATCCTCGCGAGATCGTGGACGTGGCCACGCTCGTGGAGGAACTGTGGGACGGGGCGCCGCCGGCGACGGCCGTGAGCACCGTCCGCACGCACGTCTACCACCTGCGCCAGGAACTGGAGCGGGAACTGGGCCCCGTCGCGCGCGACACGGTGGTCACCGAGGGCTCCGGATACCTCCTGGACGTGCCGGCGGGCCGGCTGGACATCGAGGAGTTCACCGCGCTGTGCGGCAACGCGCGGGCCGGGCTGCGGGCCGGGCGCCGGGAGAGCGCGCTGGAGGCGCTGGACGCGGCGCTCGGCATGTGGCGCGGGCGCCCGCTGGCCAACGTGGCCCAGGGCAGGGTGCTCACCGGGCACACCGCCCGCATCGAGGAACTCCGGCTGCGGGCCCAGGAGCTGCGCATCGAGGCGGCCATGGGGCTCGGGCAGCACCGTGAGGTCGTCCCCGAGCTGATCCGGCTCGTCGCCGTGGACCCGCTCAACGAATGGCTGCACGCCCGGCTCATCGACGCCCTGCACCGCAGCGGCCGGCGCAGCGATGCGTTGCGCGCCTTCCACCACGTGCGCAGCGTCCTGGCCGAGGAACTGGGACTGGAACCGTCCGAGGACCTGCGCCGGCTGCAGCACCACATCCTGGCGGGGGAGAGAGCGGTATGAGCGTCCCGACGACCGGCGCGGTGGCCGGCTCCCCGCGCGCGGACGGCACCGGCACCGCTACCCCAGGCATCCGGGTCTGGACGGTCGCCACGGCCCCGGCGGCCGCCGCGGCCCCGTACGAGGAGGCGTACGCCGTCCTGGACGAGGCGGAACGGTCCCGGCTCGCCGGGCTGCGGCGGCCCGGAGACCGGATGCGCTATCTCGCGGTCCACCACGCCTTCCGGTCCGTCCTCGGCCGGGCGCTGGACATCGCGCCCGCGGCGGTCCGCTTCCGCCGGTACTGCGCGGGATGCGGACAGGAGGGACACGGCAAGCCGGTGCCCTCGGCGCCCGACGGCCGGACCCTCGCGGCCAGCCTGTCCCATTCGGGGGCGTACGCGCTGATCGCGGTCGGGGACGGCCCGCACCCGCCGGTCGGGGTCGACATCGAACGGATACGGCCGCACATGGACTGGAGCGGCATCCCCTGTGTCTCCGGGGGCGGCACCACACACGGATTCGAGCAGTGGACGCGCGCGGAGGCGTTGGTGAAGGCGGCCGGGACCGGCCTGACCCGCACCCCGCCGCACTACACCGGGCGGGTGTTCGGCACCTGGCGCGAGGCCCGGGTGCCCGGTTCGGATCCGCGGTGGTACGTGCGCAGCGTGCGCTCTCCCGACGGGTACGCGGCGTCGGTGGCCTGCGGCAGCGCGGACGCGCGTGTGACGACCGTGCGATGGGTGCCGTAGCGGGATCTCATGGGTGAGCGGCACCTCATGGGTGAGGGGGCGGACCGGCCGGTCCGCCCCCTCACGCGTGGGGAGCGCGGTTGTTCAGCGCAGCAGTACGCAGCTGGGGCTGGCCACCCGCAGGGGGGCCGCGGCGGGGGTGAGGCGGCCGGTCGCCCGGTCGAGGCGGAACGCGCTGACCGACTGGCCCGCCTGGTTCGCCGTGTAGACGTAGCGGCCCGAGCCGTCCAGGGCCACGTCCCTGGGCCAGCGGGTGCCGGGCGCCTTCGCGGTGACCGGCTGCGACTCCAGCAGGGTGAGCGTGCGGCCCGAGGGGGACACGCGGAACGACTCGACGGTGTCCAGACCCCGGTCCGCGGTGACCAGGAGCCTGCCGTCCGCGGTGACATGGACGGCGGAGGGGGCGTTGCGCGGATTGATGCCCGGCGGTGCCACGGAGGCGTGCGAGACCGGGGTCAGCCTGCCGGTGGCGGCGTCGTAGGCCAGCACGCTGACGGTGTGGCCGAGTTCGTTGGTCACGTAGGCCAGGTGACCGCGCGGGTGGAAGACGAGATGGCGGGGGCCGACGCGGCTGCCGAGCCGGGTGGCGCCGACCGGGGTGAGGCGCCCGGCGCGGGTGTCGAAGTCGTAGACGTGGACGTGGTCGTCGCCCTTGTCGGGCACGAGCACCCGGGTGCCCCGCGGGTCGAACGCGATCATGTGCGGGTGCGGACCGCGCTGTTCCACCGGGTCCGGGCCACGGCCCCGGTGGCGGATCACCTGGACCGCCTCGCCCAGGCCGCCGTCGCCCGCGACCGGCAGGACGACGATGTGCCCGGAGTCGTAGTTGACCGTGAGCAGGAAGCGGCCCTCGGGGTGGACCGCGAGGTGCACCGGCGCCGCTCCCCCGCTGGAGCGGGGGCGGCCCAGCGGGTGCAGCCGGTCCCCGTCGATCCGGTAGGCGTGGACGGCTCCGGTGGCTCCGTGGGGGAGCTGGCTGACCGCGTACAGGTGGTCTCGGCCGGGCGAGAGCGTGAGGTACGACGGGTTCGCGATGTCCCGTTGCCAGCCGCGCAGACGCAGGCGTCCGGCGGCGTCGACCGTGGCGACACCGATGCCGGGCAGGCCGGGCAGGCCGTACTCGCCGATGGTGAAGCCGCCGATGTAGGCGTGGTGCGCGTGCGGCCGGGGTGTGCCTCCGGCCGCCGCCGTGGTGCCGCTCCAGCCGAGCGCGGCCGCCGCGCCGGCACCGGCGAGGGTGAGGAGGCGGCGGCGGGTGTACGAGGGTCCTTGTCCGCCGGGGTCGGGCAGGGTTCCGCCGGGGTCGGGCTGGGTTCTGTCGGGGTTCATACGTCGGCTCCGAAGACCAGGCCTGGCGCGCACAGGACGGTGAGTCCCGCGACGCACAGGGCGAGGAGGACCTGCCACACGCCGCGCAGGTTCCTGATCCGGCCGGTGCGTCGCGCCACGGCGAGTACGGCGATGGCGGCGGCCCAGGCGGGCAGCATCAGGCGCAGGGCGACCTCGCCGGTGAACAGCAGCTGGGCATGGGGCGTGATGCATCCGGTGGCCGTGCAGGGACTCGGCCGGGCGGAGGAGGACAGGGCCGTGCTCACGCCGAAGTAGAGCAGGGGGCCGAGGGCCGCGACGGCTGTCGTCCACACATAGGGAGCGAGGCCGGTGGGGCGCGGTGCCCGGCGCCGGGTGACGGTGAGGGCGGCGAGGGCCGGCGCCCAGCCGGCGAGGACGCCGAAGAGACCGGCGTGCGCGGCCTCCGACAGCGTGGCCCACAGGCCGTCGGCGTCCAGGGAGGCGTGCGGGAGGGCCAGCAGTGCTGTCGCCGCGGTGAGGGCGCCGGCCGTGTGGGCCCAGGTGCGGGCGAAGGACGGGGCTCCGGCCCAGCCGACGAGTACTCCGGCGAGTGAGACCAGGAGCAGGGGTGGGCCTGCCGTCACCCCCCACGGCAGCGGGAATCCGGGCAGTGCTTCTCCGAGGGGGGCGGACCAGGTGCCCCAGCTGCCGAAGAGGGCGGTGAGTATGGCGGTGACGCAGGCGGCTACGGCGGACGCCTCGGCTTCGCCCCGGGCGAGTCCTTTGCCACCCGCACCACCCGTGCGGCTTGCGTCGCCGGGTGCGGGCGTCCCCGGCGGGGCACCCGCACCGCCGGCGGCTTGCGGCACATCCCGCGACTCCGCTTCCACCAGCGACGCCGCTTGCGCCGACGGCTTCGCTTCCGCGTTCTGGCGGGGGTGCGCCGCGCCCCGGATTCCCGTCGGGGGATTTTCGGGGGCGGGGCGCGGCGCGGTTCGGGGGTGGGCCGGGGGGACCGGCGTCCCGGGCCGGGGTGCCGGGACGCCGGACGGGTGCCGGGCCGTGGTCACCGCAGGGCCTCTGTGCGGGTGGCGGACGAGCGCGCGGAGGTCAGGTCCGGCCCGTCCGACTCGCGCAGGCCGTAGCGGGACCACCAGCGGGCCAGCGGTGCGGGGGCCCACCAGGCCCGCTTGCCGAGCAGGGCCATCGTCGCCGGGACCAGCAGACCGCGCACGACGGTCGCGTCGACGACCACGGCGATGACCAGGCCCACGCCGATCATCTTCATGAAGAGGATGGAGGACGTCATGAAGCCGCCCACCACCACGACCAGCAGCAGCGCGGCGCTGGTGATGATGCGCGCGGTGCGCTGCAGGCCCAGCGCCATCGACTCCACCGGATCACCGCTGACCTCCCACTCCTCGCGGACCCGGGAGAGCAGGAACACCTCGTAGTCCATGGCCAGTCCGAAGGCGATCGCCACGACGAGCACCGGGAAGTTGGCGTCCACCGCGCCGATCGGCTGGAATCCGAGCAGACCGGACAGATGCCCGTCCTGGAAGATCCACTTGATGGCGCCGAACGCGGCGAGCAGCGACAGCAGGTTCAGCACCACCGACTTCAGCGGCAGCAGCAGCGACCCGAAGGCCAGGAAGAGCACCAGGAAGGAGACGGCGGCCACGAACAGCGCCATCCACGGCAGCCGGGAGCCGATCATGCCGACGATGTCGACCCGGGACGCCGGCATGCCGGTGACGAGGGTCTTCGCGCCCTGGGGCGCGGCGGTGCCGCGGATCTCGTGGACCATGTCCGCGGCGGCCCGCGACATCGGCTCGGGGCGGTAGGCGATGGTCACCCGGGCGTCGTGACCGGCGTATGCGGTGGGCGTCGCCGACACCACGCCCTCGGCCTTCTCCAACCGCTTCGCGTACGCGGCGACTTCGCTCTTGTCCGCCGTACCGTCGAAGCGCACCACCGAGGTCATGACGCGGCCGGGGTTGACCGGGAAGTCGGACTCCAGGTGCCGGCTGACGACCTTGGCGTCGCCGTTCGACGGCAGTACCCACTCGCCGGGCCGGGCCCAGTTGACCCCGAGCAGCGGGGCGCCGAGGCCGACCAGGGCCAGCACGATGACGAGCGTGGACAGCAGCGGGCGGCGCATCACGGCGTGAGCCGTGCGGTACCAGCGGCCCTGCGTCTCCGGCTTCGGCTCGCGGCGGCCGCCCGGCAGCGGGACGCGCCACTTGTCGATGCGGTGGCCGGTGTAGCGCAGCAGGGCGGGCAGCAGGGTGAGGGAGCCGATCACCGCGAAGGACACGACCGCCACGGCCGCGTAGCCCATGGAGGACAGGAACCGGGACGGGAAGAGGATCAGGCCCGCGAAGGAGATCGCGACCGCGAGACCGGAGAAGGCCACGGTGCGCCCGGCCGTGGCCGTGGCCCGGACGACCGCCTCGTCGATGCCGGCGCCCCCGCGCAGCTCCTCGCGGTACCGGTTGACCAGGAACAGCGCGTAGTCGATGGCGAGTCCGAGGCCGAGGATCGTGATGACGTTGATGACGGTGCTGGAGATGTCCGTGAACATCGTCAGCACGCGCAGCACCACGAACGAGCCGAGGGCCACGAACGTGCCGACGGCCAGCGGCAGCAGGGCCGCGACGGCGCTGCGGAAGATCAGTACGAGCAGCAGGAGCAGCAGCGGCACCGAGAGCATTTCGGCCCGTCCGATGTCCTTCCCGGTAAGGGAGTTGACCTGCTCGGTCATGGCCGCCACCCCGCCGAAGCGGACCTCGGTGCCGTCGGCGGCGAAGCGGTCCTCGATCTTCTTGAGCAGCTCGACCTGCTTCTGGTCGTCGTCGCTCGTGAACTGCACGGTGACGTAGGTCTGCCGGCGGTCCTTGGAGACGTACGCGTTCTGGCCCTGGCGGCCGGGGTGCCAGTAGGAGTCGAGGCGTTCGATGCCGGAGCGGGGTACGGCGTCGAGGGCCGAGCGGACGGCCGGGCCGAAGTCGTCGACCGTCCGGCCGCCCCGCTTCGACTCGTACAGGACGATCAGATCGTTGGACTCGCGCCCGAGCGGGCCGTCCAGGACCTTGTCGGCGCGCACGGATTCGCTGGACGGGTCGTCGAAACCGGCACCACCGGTGAACGAACCGAATACTCCGGTTCCCCAGATCCCGGCGAACAGTGTGAATACGACGGCGGCGACGACCACCCATTTCCGGCGCCGCGCGGTGAATTCTCCGATGGCGGCAAACATTCCCGTCTCCCTGGCTTGGTCTTGGGGCTTCGTTGTGGCTGGCGATGGACTACCGGACCCCTCGTCACAAGCCTTTCAGGGACCGGAATTTCAAAGGAATGTGCACTTTCGGGTGGGCGTCATGCCTCTTTCGGTGCATCGGCGGCCTCGGGCAGCCGTGGCACGCGCCGCTGCACGGCGGTCGCCACGGCGGCGACGCCCAGCGACAGACCGAGCCCGAGGGCCACGGCGGCCACGGGGTCGTCGCTGACCGAGCCGCCGAAGTAGCCCGCGCCCACCGAGTAGGCGGCCCAGACCGTCTCGGCGATGGCCGCACCGGCCAGGAACCGCCGCGTGGGACAGCCCGTGGCGCCGGCGGCGAGGCCGCCGAGGAGCCGCCCGCTGGGCAGGAAGCGCACCCCGACGACGAACGGCAGACCGCGCCGCCGCATCTGCTGCGACGCCCATGCGAACAACTCGCCGCGCCGCCCGCCGAGCGCCGAACGGCGCAGGCGGTCCCCGGCCGACCGGCCGAGGCGGTGCAGCAGCAGATCGCCGAGCACGGCGCTGCCGGCCACCGACAACAGGATCAGTACGAGGGACATCTCGCCGCGTGCGGCCAGCATCCCGCTGGTGATGAGCAGCAGGTTGTTCGGCAGCAGGGGCGGCAGCGTGGTGAGCGCCAGGACCGCGTACGCCCAGCAGGCCAGCTCCCCGAGCCGGGGGGCCAAAGGCGCGGTCAGGTCGGCCCATGACAGGAGCGACGAGAGGTCCAAGGCTTCCCCCAGTCCGGTCGGTCGGCCGCCTTGAGGCGGCGTCAAGTCAGGCTCCGCAGTGTGTCTTTGGAGGCATGTGTCGGGTCAAAGGTGAGTAATGACCGCAGGTCACAGGGTCGTTAGCGTCGTGTTGGCGTCGAGCGGCCCGACCCTGGGTCCAACAGTAACCTAAAGTATCGATAGTTTCACTACCACTAAGGACGCAGGGCATGACCGAAGTGACGCTGTTCTTCCGGGAGTTCGCCCGGGCCCGGCGTGAGACGGGTGCCATCGCGCCCAGCAGCCCCGCGCTGGCGAGCGCCCTGACCCGCTATGTGATCCCCAGTCCGGGCCGGGCGCGCACCCTGCTGGAGGTGGGACCGGGCACCGGCGCGGTCACCCGCCGGCTGCGCTCGGAGATGGGCCCCCTGGACACCCTCGACCTGGTCGAGGCCAACTCGCGCTTCGCCGCGCTCCTGCGGCGCAGATACGCCCACGACGCGCGGGTGCGGCTGCTGACGGGCCTGGTGCAGGAGCACCGACTGGGCTCTTACGACACGATCGTGTGCACCGTGCCCTTCGCCAACTTCGACGCGGCCACCGTCGAGGACATCTTCGGCCGGCTGCTCGGCGCGCTGCGGCCGGGCGGCACGCTCTCCTTCTTCGCCTACGCCAGGCTGCCCCTCCTGCACCTGGCCCTGGCCGGCGGCAAGGACCGGCTGCGCGCCCGGTCGGCCCGTACGGTCGTCGCGCGCACCCTCGAACGGCACCGCTTCCGCACCGAGACGGTCCTCGGCAATCTGCCCCCGGCCCGGGTGCACCACCTGGCACCGGTGGCCCCGGCGCTCGTCCGCAGCCCGTGAGGTCCGCCTTCGCGGGTGCCGCCGTACGGTTCGGGCGGTTACGCCGAGTGCGTCGTCGGGCCGGCCAGCCGGGAGGAGGCGTCCTCCTGGGCGATGCGGCGCAGGGCCGACATCGCGGCGTCGCCCAGCACCGTGCCCAGCACGACGCCCTCGACCTTCCCGTCCACCGTCGGGACCCGTGCCACGGTGGCCAGTTCGGCCTCGGCGAGCCGGCCCGCCGCCGCGGCGTACTCGTCGAGCAGCGCGAGCAGATCGTCCCGGTCCAGGTCCCGGTAGGTCACGATGAGCTGGACCAGCGCCGCCCAGCCCGGGTTCTCCGGCTTGACGGCCCAGCCGTGCCGGCCCACCAGGACGGCCGCGTCCCGCTCGGCCCGTTCGAGGTCCTCGGCGGTGCCGCGCTCGACCGCGGTGCGGCTGACCGCGGACTGGGCGATGCCGAGCATCCCGTGGACCGTGCGCTTCGGGGCGTCGACCTGGGCGAGCACCTCCCCGACCGTGGCCACGGACATGCCGCCGACCTCCAGCATCGCCCGGATCAGCTTGAGCCTGCGCACGTGCGAGTCGGCGTAGCTCACCTGGTTGGGGCTGGTGCGCTCGCCGGGCGGCAACAGGCCCTCGCGCGTGTAGTACTTGATGGTGGGGACCGGAACTCCCGTGCGCCGCGCCAGCTCTCCGATACGCATTCCATGAGGATACTGCCCTTTCCCGGTATCCGGTCCAGGCCTTGCGACAGGACCGGCAGGACCGCCGCCCGCAATGTCCGTCCCGGCGTTTGTCCCCGCTTTTATCGGGCTTGAATTCGGCCGCGACCGCGCATTCATGCCTGCCTGTCAGGCTCATTCGGCACCGACAACTCCTCTTGGTCAGCAGCCTTCGAGGGAACCCAGCCAAAGGAAGCAGCTATGACCACACACGTGGCCCCGGAGATTGCTTCGGAGCCCGCCGAGCTCAGTTACGCGCGCACGGTGGACCGCGCCCTGGTCCACCGCGCCGCGGTCTTCGAGGTCTTCGTGACCGATGTGCGGCAGCTGGCCGAGCGCCGGGTGCGCGCCGCCGTCCAACTCCCGCTGACCCACGGGTACTACAGCGACCATGTGCAGCGGCCCGCCGTGTACGACGCGCTGCTGCTGCTGGAGTCGGGACGGCAGGCCGCCATCGCCGGCTCGCACGCGTTCATGGGCCTGGCGCCGGGCACGATGATGATCGTCGACCGGTTCCGCTTCGCGCTGCACGGGCTCGACGGGCTGGGCATCGGCCCCGAACCGGGCCGCGTGCGGATCGACACCGACTACTCCGGGAAGATCAACAAGCGCGGCCGGGTCCGCACCGGCAAGGTGGTCCAGCGCTACTTCGACGGTGCCCGTGAGGTCGCCGAGCACGAGATGGACGTGCTCTTCCTCAACCAGCACGAGAACGAGGTGCTCCGGCACGCCCAGCGCGGCACCCCGGCCCCGCTCACCTCGGACTTCCGCGACCACCCCGCCGACGGCGACCCCGGGCAGGTCGAACCCGCCCGGGTCGGCCGCGGCAATGCGCTGAACGTCGTCCTCTCCCGGGCCGAGCGCACCGAGGAGGCCGTGACGGCCGAGGTCACGCCCTGGTTCGACAACCGCGCGCTGTTCGACCACGTCTACGACCACCTGCCGGCCATGACGCTGGTCGAGGCGGCCCGGCAGCTCGCGCTGCTGTCCACCGACCGCCCGCTGACCAGCTACGCCACCGGCTTCGAGGCGGTCTTCGCCCGCTTCGCCGAACTGGACGAGGCCGTCATCGCCGAGGCACCCGCGAACGCGCGCGGCGAGGTGCCGGTGCGCTTCCTGCAGGGCGGCAACGAGATCGCACGGGTGACGGTCACCGTCACCACGAAGGAGGCAACGTGAGCACGCGGCGCATCGCCGTCTGGACCGACTTCGGCGGCGTCCTGACCCCGCCGATCTCCCACACGATGGCCAGCTTCTGCAAGGCCCAGGGCCTCGACCCGCAGGCGCTCGGCCAGGCCCTGGAGAAGGTGACCGCCCGCTACGGCACCCGCGACGTCATGGAGCCCATCGACACCCCGCTGGTGTCGGAGGAGGAGTGGCTCGCCCAGATCTCCGAGGTGCTGGCCGCCGACCACGGCATCACCGGCAAGCGCCTGACCACGCTCGCGGACACCTGGTTCGACGGCCGGGAGACCAACCACGCCTGGGTCAGCGTGCTGCGGGGGGCCCGCGCCGCCGGCGCCTTCGTCGGAATGCTGTCCAACATGGTGCCGACCTGGGACGCGCACTGGCGCCGCATGGTCGACGCGGACGAGCTCTTCGACGACGTCCTGCTGTCGTTCGAGGCCGGCCGGCGCAAGCCCTCACCCGGCATGTTCGCGCTCGCCGCCGAACGGGCGGGCGCCGATCCCGCCGACTGCGTCCTCGTCGACGACCTCGCGCACAACTGCGCGGGCGCCGAGGCCGCCGGCTGGCAGGCGATCCACTTCACCGACACCACCGTGGCGGCCGAGCGCCTCGACGCGCTGCTCAGCGTCGCCGACGGACGAAGGAGTTGATCCGGTGACCGGGACCGTACCGATCAGGCGCGGGGGCCGCGGCAGTGCGGCCGTCGAGTGCGCCGGTGCCGGGCCCGCCGGGAGGCGGGCGATCGGCCTCACCTACACCACCGCTGCGGCCCAGCACCCGGATGTGCTGACCAACGGCGCAGAAACACAGGGGAGTTGAGCGATGAGCCGCACCGTACTCATCACCGGCGGGAACCGCGGCATCGGCCTCGCCACCGCCCGCGCCTTCGCCGCACAGGGCGACAAGGTCGCCGTCACCCACCGCACCGGCGAGCCGCCCGAGGGGCTGTTCGGCGTGCGGTGCGACGTGACCGATCCCGAGTCCGTGCGCCGGGCCGTGGAGCAGGTCCGCATCCAGCACGGCCCGATCGAGGTGCTGGTGTCCAACGCCGGCATCACCCGGGACCAGCTGCTGGTCGCGATGGAGGACACGGACTTCCGCGCCGTCGTGGAGACGAACCTGCTCTCCGCGGTGGGCGTGGTCAAGGAGGTCGTACCGGACATGATCAAGGCCCGCTGGGGCCGGGTCGTGCTGGTCTCCTCGGTCGGCGCGCTGGCCGGAGCGCCGGGCCAGACCAACTACGCGGCCTCCAAGGCCGGTCTGATCGGCTTCGGCCGTTCGCTCGCGCTGGAGGTCGGCCGGCGCAACATCACCGTCAACGTGGTCACGCCCGGCCTCATCGAGACCGACATGGTCAAGGACGTCACCGACGCCCGGCGCGACCACCTGCTGAGCCAGACCTCGCTGTTCAGGGCCGGCCGGCCCGAGGAGGTCGCGGGTGTCATCCGCTTCCTCGCGAGCGACGACGCCTCCTACGTCACCTCCGGCGTCATCCCGGTCACCGGCGGCCTCGGCGTGGGCCACTGACCGCCCCGACCCCTGCCACGAAAGGACACCTATGGCCAACCAGAAGGTGCTGGAGATCGCCCAGCAGATGGGCAAGATCTTCAACGACCTGGACGAGAAGGTCGCCCACGAGCTGGTCGCCCCCGACTTCGTCGACTACGAGGCCCCGCCCGGCACCCCCGGCGGCCCCGACGGCTACCTCGGCACCGCCCGCTGGATGAACTCGGTCTTCTCCGAGGCCAGCTGGGATCACATCTTCTCGTTCGCCGACGGCGACAAGGCCGTGATCCGGGTGCGCTTCACCGGCATCCACACCGGCGACTTCCTCGGCTTCGAGGGCACCGGCAACAAGGTCGACGTGGAGCACATCCACATCTACCGCGTCGGTGACGACGGTCTGGTCCACGAGCACTGGGCCTGCCGCCAGGACCTGTTCCTGCTGGCCCAGATCGGCGCCGTCGAACTGAAGCTGCCGCCGACCGGCACCCAGGCGTAACTCCCCTCGCGCAGGCCGCCGGACCCGCCCCCTCGGGTCCGGCGGCCTTGGCGCACCCCCGGACACATCCCCGGATCAGGAGGAACAGGCATGAAAGGCAAGGCGGTGGCGTGGGCGCTGGTCGCGACCTCGCTGCCCATGTTCATGGTGGCGGTGGACAATCTGGTGGTCACCAACGCGCTGGCGGTGATCGCCCGGGACCTCGACACCGGTCCGGCGGGGCTGCAGTGGGTGATGAGCGGGTACATCCTGGCGTTCGCCGGACTGCTGCTCGCGGGCGCCGCGCTCGGTGACCGGATCGGGCGGCGCCGGGTGTTCGTGGGCGGCACAGCCCTGTTCACGGTGGCCTCGGCGGCGTGCGCGCTCGCGGGCTCCCCGGGCGTGCTGATCGCCGCGCGGGCGGTGCAGGGCGTCGGCGGAGCGGCGATCCTGCCGGTCTCCCTCACCCTCGCGGTCGCCGCCGCGGGTGCCGAACGCCGGGCGCTGGCGGTCGGTGTGTGGGGCGGGGTCAACGGGCTCGGCATCGCGGCGGGACCACTGGTCGGCGGGCTGGTCACCGAGGGTCTGGACTGGCACTGGATCTTCTGGATCAATGTGCCCGTCGGCCTGGTGGCGGTGCCGCTCGCGCTGTGGGCGATCGGCGAGTCCACGGGGGAGCGGCGGCGGCTGGACGTGCCCGGCACCGTCCTGGTGACGGCGGCCGTGGTCGCCGCGGTCTGGGGCATCGTGCGGTTCGCGGAGGGCGGGCTCGCGGCCCTCGGCGGCGGTCTCGCCGTCTCGGCCGCCCTGCTGGCGGGCTTCGGGGCCTGGCAGCGGCGCACCCCCGACCCGCTGGTTCCGCCCCATCTCTACCGGGTGCGGCCGTTCATGCTGAGCAATGTGCTCGCCCTCGCCATGTACTTCGGGGTGTTCGGGTCGATCTTCTTCCTGGCCCAGTTCCTGCAGACCACGATGGGCTACTCCCCCTTCGAGGCGGGGCTGCGCACCCTGCCGTGGACGGCGGCGCCCATGGTGGCCGTGCCCGTGGCCAGCGCTCTGGTCGACCGGATCGGCGGAGGGATCCTGCAGGCCGCCGGCTGCCTCCTGCAGTCCGGCGCTCTCGTCTGGCTGGCGCTGACCGCACGGCCCGGGGTCTCCTACGGCGCGATGGCGGCGGCCATGGTGGTCGCCGGCACCGGCATGGGCCTGGTGTTCGCCGCCAACCCCTCGACGGTGATCGGCTCGGTCGCCGAGCCGGAGCACAATCTCGCCTCCGGCGTGAACAACACGATCCGCGAGTTCGGCGGCGCGCTCGGCATCGCCGTGCTCACCGCCGTATACGTGCACGGCGGCCTCCGCAGCGCGGTGCTGACGGGGGCCGCCGTGGTCTTCGCGGGCGCGTTCGCGGGTTTCGCTATGGGGCGGGGGACAGCACGGCCCGGGTCCGGGCCAGCACCTTCCGGCCGGCACAGCGCACGGTCAGCTCCACCCGCACCGAGCCGTCTTCCCTGACCTCGCCCGCGGTGCCGTCGACGGCGATCTCCACGCCGTCGGCGGTGTCCGGGACGATCACCGGGCGGGAGAACCGGGTGCCGTACTCGACGACGGCGGCGCCCGGCCCCGCCCATTCGGTCAGCGCGGTCGCCGCGAGCCCCATGCTGAGCATGCCGTGCGCGATCACGCCGGGCAGGCCGACCGCCGAGGCGCGCGAGTCGGACCAGTGGATGGGGTTGTGGTCACCGGAGGCGGCGGCGTAGCGCACCAGGTCCTCACGGGTGATGCGGAAGGTACGGGTGGGCAGCTCGTCGCCGGGGCGGATCAACGGTTCTCCTCGGGGGTCGTGGCGCGGGAGACGAGGGTGGAGGTCGTCGTGCACACCAGCGCGCCGGTGTCCGCCTCGCACACCTGTCCGCGCAGGGTCAGCACGTCGTTGCCGTCGATCGTCTCGGCGGACAGCACCTCCACCGACACCGACAGCCGGTCGCCGGCCCGCAGCGCGCGCACCGCCTCGAAACGCTGGTCGCGGTGGAGCACCCGGGAGAAGTCGAAGCCGAGGTCCGGATCGTCGGCGACCTGCCGCTCGGCGCGCATGGCCAGCACGATCGGGAAGGTGGGCGGCGCGACGAGCCCGTCGCCCGGTACACCCCCCACCGCCGCGCTGAACTCCCGGATCTTCTCGCGGCCCACCTCGTAGGGCTCGCTCGGCGGATAGATGCGTCCCGCGCGGGACGTGTCGAAGGCGCCGGGCATGGGACCTCCCTGTCTCAGGTCCTGGCCTCGGCCAGGAAGTCGGCTGTGTGGACGACGACAGCGGCGCCCGCCGGATCGAGCGGGCGCCGCTGTCGTCGGCGGGGGCGTCAGCGGGGGCCGCGGACCACCAGGGCGGCGGCGTTGCCGTCCCAGCTGACGGAGGTGACCAGCGCGGTCACCGGGGTGGCGGGCGGCTTCGTCCGCCACAGGGCGAGGAGGGCGGCGAGCTGCATCGCACCGCTCGCGCTGTACGTCTCGCCGAGCACGTCGGCGACCCGTACCGGGCCCGGCAGCCCGCCGCCCAGCGCGGTCCGCACCCCGCGCTCCTCGATCCGCTCCAGACCGCGCTGGTGGACGGCGCCGAGGGAAACGACGTCCACCTCGTCCGGACGGACTCCACTGCGCCCTAGGGCCCGCCCGATGGCGTCGGCCAGCCCGTCGGCGTACTCCCGCGGGTCCGGCGAGAACCGGGTCTCGCACGCCAGGAGTTCGGCGAGCGCCTCCCGCCCGGGCCGCTCCCGCTGCACCGTGAACACCGCGGCGCCCTCCCCCAGCGCCGCGCCGTCGCGCAGGACGCCGGTGCGGTGCCAGGCCCAGGCCGCCGGAGCGCTCAGCTCCTCCACCCCGCCGACCAGCAGGCGCTCGGCGCGGCCCAGGGCGAGCGCGAGCCGGGCGTGCCGGAAGGCCAGCAGGGACGCGGTCTGGCCGCCGGCGACCGTGGCGTTGAGCCCGCGCAGCCCGTTGCGGATGGCGATCTGGCCCGCGGTGCTGTTCATCACCGTGTTCGGGAACCGCCCCGGGTTCACCAGGTAGGGCTTGTCCAGCGTGAGCGTGTCGTACAACAGCGTGCTGTGCGTGGAGACCGAACCGGTGTTGGTGGCCAGCACCACCCCCGTACGACCCCCCTCGGACCCGCCGTCCTGGGCGCCGGCGAGGACCTCCTTGGTGGAGATCAGGCCGAACGAGGTGAGCCGGTCCAGGTACTTGGTGCCCTTGCGGCCCAGGTGCTCCCTGACGTCCAGGTCCCGCACCGCGCGCACCGGGCGCGGCGGATAGGCCCCGGCGTCCTCGCCGACCGGCCCGTCCTCGGGCCCGCCGCGGCCGAGCAGGGCGTCGGCGAGCGGGGCGAGGCCGAGTCCGGCCGAGGAGACGACTCCGGCCGCGGTCACGTACAGCGGCTCGGCCACGGCCGCGGTGGTGGCGGTCACGACACCCTCCCCAGAATGGTGATGACGTTGTTGCCGCCGAACGCGAACCCGTGGTTCTGCACGATGCCGAGCCGGGCCGCCCGCCCGCTGCCGGGCACGCAGTCGACCCCTTCGCCCAGCTCCGGGTCGGCGTCGGTGACGTTCGCCGTGGGCGGCAGGAAGTCCTGCTCCAGCGCCTTGCAGCAGGCGATGGCGCCGAAGCCGGAGGCGGCGCCCATGGTGTGGCCCAGCATCGACTTGATGGAGCTGATCGGCGGGATCCGCTCGCCGAACACCGCGCGGGCGGCGGCGACTTCGGTGGCGTCGTTGGTGGGTGTGCCGGTGCCGTGGGCGCAGATGTAGTCGATCTGCGACGGCTCGACCCCGGCCGCCTCGTGCGCGGCCCGGATGCACGCGGCGATGCTCGTGGCGTCCGGGTGCACCATGTGGGAGGCGTCGCAGTTGGCGGCGTACCCGAGGATCTCCGCGTAGATGCGCGCCCCCCGGGTCGTCGCGTGCTCGTACGTCTCCAGCACCAGGACGGCGCCGCCCTCGCCGGTGACGATGCCGGAGCGGTCGGCCGCGAACGGCCGCGGCACGTCCTCGGCCATGGCGCCGAGTGCGTAGAACCCGGCGTGGGTCAGCCGGTTCACCGCGTCCGCGCCGCCCGCCAGCATCACCTCGGCCTCGCCGCTGCGGACCAGGTCGAAGGCGTAGCCGAGCGCGTAGTTGGAGGCGGAGCAGGCGGTCGGGATGGTCTGCGTCTCGCCGGTGAGCCGCAGTTCGGTGCTGACGGCGCTCGCGATCCGGGAGGCCGGGGTCTGCCCGGCCAGTTCCCCGTCGATCGTGTCGAGGCCGCCCGCCACCCACTGCGCGGCGAGGTCCTGGACGACCGCGGACTCGCCGCTGGTGGTGCCCATGATCGCGCCGGCCCGGGCCGCGTCCAGCTCGCCCTCGCCGATACCGGCGTCGGCGACGGCCAGCCGGGCGGCCGCGGCGGCCAGCAGACCGCTGCGGCCCCAGCGGGCCGGATCGAGCCGCTTGAGGTGGTCGGACGGTTCGAAGTCGAGCACCTGCCCGGCCTTGCGCCGGGGAAAGGCGCTCGCGTCGAAGCTCTCGATCGGCGTGGTGCCCACCTCGCCCGCCCGGATCGCCGCGGCGAACACATCGGCACCGATACCGACGGGCGACACCGCGCCGAGACCCGTGATGACGACGCGGCGCATTCCCGGATCAGCCATCGGCGCGCTCCTGGGCGTGCTGAACGACCGCGTCCACCAGCAGACGCAGATTCAGGAGTTCCGCGAGCTCGGTCTTCGGAATGGAGACGCCGAGCTCCTTCTCGATTCGGGAGACGACGGTGATGAGCGAGAGCGAGTCGCTGTCGTAGTCGTCGATGAAATGCCCGTTGTCGGTGAGCTCGCCGTCCTCCAGCTCCAGTTCCTCGTTCACGATCTGGCTGACCTGAGCGTGGTAGTCGACGGCCACGGACTGCTGGGTCATGGTGTTCCCTCTTCTCGTCGGCGGGACGGACGGAAAGGAACGTAAACAGTGGGGAGTTGCCCGAACAATGCCCCGAAAGTGGCAGAACTGGATTTCCTTTGCGCTTTTATTCGGGCTCGATCGCGTTTTCAAGAATGAATTCTAGGGTGGCTGCCGCAGAGTCGACGGAAGGTGGGGGAAAGCCGATATGAGCGGTCCGCGATTGGCACTGACGTTTCCCGGGCAGGGTGCGCAGGCGCCCGGCATGGGCCGCCCGTGGGCCGGGCGTCCCGGCTGGTTCCTGGCCGAGCGGGCGGCCGAGGTCACCGGGCGCGATGTGCCCGAGCTGCTGCTGCGCGCCGACGAGACCTGTCTGCGCCGCACCGACAACGCGCAGCTCGCCACGTTCGCGCTGGAGATGGTGATCCTGCACGAACTGCGCGAGGTGCTGCCGGCGGCCCGGCGCCCGCTGGTGTGCGCCGGCCACAGCCTCGGCGAGTACTCCGCGCTGGTGGCCTCCGGCATCCTGGCCTTCGACGCCGCGGTGCGCCTGGTCGCCGAGCGCGGAGCGGCGATGCGGGCGGCCTGCGCGGCCGAGCCCGGCACCATGGCGGTCGTCCTGGGCCTGCCCGCCGACGAGGTGGAGAAGGCGGCCGAGGCGGTGCGCGAGGAGGACGGCCAGGTCTGGGTGGCGAATGTGAACTCGCCCCAGCAGGCGGTCCTTTCGGGCACGGTGGAGGCCGTCGAGCGGTGCTCCGCGCTGCTCGCCGAGTCCGCGACCCGGATCGTCTCCATCCCGGTGGGCGGGGCGTTCCACACGCCCCTGATGGCCGCGGCCGCCACATCGTTCCGGACGACTCTGCTCGGCACCGGCTTCCGGGCCGGCAACGCCCCGGTCGTCGCCAACGTCGACGCCCGCCCGCACCGGGGCGGCGACGACTGGGCCGGGATCCTGGAGCGGCAGCTGACCGCTCCGGTGCGCTGGGCGGACGGGGTGCGCGCGATGGCCGACGACCTGTCCTGTGACCTGTTCGTGGAGATCGGCCCCGGCCGCACCCTGACGGGCCTGGCCCGCCGGATCAGCCCGCGCGTCTCCCGGCTGCGGGTGAGCGAGCCGGAACAGCTGCCGGCGGTGCCGGGCCCGGCGATGCGGAGCGTGGCATGAGCGGGCGGACTCCCGGCCCGGACGACGGGGTGTGGGACGCGGTCGTCATCGGCTCCGGCATCGGCGGGCTGGTGTGCGCCGCCTACCTCGCGGTCGGCGGCAGACGGGTGCTGGTCGCCGAGCAGGCGGCGGTCGCCGGCGGCAACAGCCATGTCTTCCGCAGGCGCCGCTCCTACGAGTTCGACGTGGGCGTCCACTACCTCGGTGACTGCGGCCCGGACGGGGTGCTGCCCGCGATCCTGGACGGACTCGGCCTGCGCGAGCGGATCACCTACCGGCCGATGGACCCGGACGGCTTCGACCGCGTCGAGATCCCCGGTGCCACCCTGGACGTACCGGCCGACTGGGCCGGCTACCGCAAGCGGCTCGCCGAACTGTGCCCCGGGGACGCGGCCGGCATCGACGCCTTCGTCGACGTGATCGCCGGGCTCGGCGGCGAGCGGCGCGAGGCGATCCTGGCCGCCGAGGACGTACCGCTCGCCGAACTCCCCCGGCGGGCCCCGCACTCGGTCGCCTGGGGCCGTCGTACCCTCGCGGAACTGTTCGAGCACTGCGGCCTGTCCGCCCGCGCCCGCACCCTGCTCGCCGCGCAGTCCCCCAACTACGGCATGGCCCCCGACGAGGGCACCGTGGCGCTGCACGCCACCCTGATCGACCACTACATGCGCGGCGCCTCCTACCCGCAGGGCGGCGGGCAGATGCTCGCCGCCGGGCTGCTGGAGGTGCTCGGGGCACACGGCGGAGAGCTGCGTACCGGGGCGCGGGTGCGCCGGATCCTGGTGGACGGCGGCCGCGCCCGGGGTGTGGAGTTCGCCGACGGCACCCGGGCCACCGCCCCGGTCGTCGTCTCCAACGCCGACTACCGGCGCACCATGCTCGACCTGGTCGGGGCCGAGCGGCTGCCGCGCCGGCTCGCCGCCAAGACCCGAGACGCCCGGATGGCCCTGCCCTGGGCCACGGTCTACGTCGCCCTGTCCGAGGACATCGGCCGGCACGCCAATGTGTGGTGGTACCGGCACGACGACATCGAGCGGTACTACCGCACGCTGCGCGAAGGCCCGGCCACGGACACCACCGACTTCCTGTTCGTCTCCTTCGCCTCGGGCAAGGATCCGGTGACGCACCGCATCTGCCCGCCCGGCCACTCCAACTTCCAGCTGATGACGCTGTGCCCGCCCGGCGCCGGACCCTGGGGCGTCGGCGCGGGCCCCGCGGACGGCGAGCGCTACCGCCGCAACCCGGACTACCTCGCCCGCAAGGCGCGGCTGACCGAGTCGGTGCTGGACGCGGCCGAGGAGGTGCTCGGCCCGTTCCGGGACAAGGTGACCCACGTGGAGACCGCGACCCCGCTCACCCAGGAGCGGTACACGCTCTCCACCGGGGGCACCCCCTTCGGCCTGGCCCGGTGGGGCGCCACCGGGGCGCGCCCGGACACCGCGACCCTCATCGAGGGCCTGCACATCGCCGGCGCCAACACCCGCTACGGCAACGGCATCACCGGTGCGGCCGTCAGCGGCATCGCCTGCGCGGGCCAGATCCTCGGCCGCCGTCTGATGCACGAGGTGCACACGGGCGCCGTCCTCGGCGATGCCTCGCTGCTGCCGGAGCGCGGCGCGCACTGGGATCCGCTGGAGGTGTCCTCGGGACGTCCGGGCCCGGCATGCGCCTGACCTTCCACGAGCGGCGCGAGGCCGTCCTCGGGGCGGCCGTGACCGAGTTCGCCAGGGGCGGCCTGCACGGCACCGCGATGGACCGCATCGCGGAGCGGGCGGGCATCTCCCAGCCGTACCTCTTCCGGCTGTTCCCCAACAAGCGGGCGCTGTTCG
This sequence comes from Streptomyces griseochromogenes, assembly GCF_001542625.1. Taxonomy (NCBI): domain Bacteria; kingdom Bacillati; phylum Actinomycetota; class Actinomycetes; order Kitasatosporales; family Streptomycetaceae; genus Streptomyces; species Streptomyces griseochromogenes. The sequence goes on from NZ_CP016279.1 coordinate 153,840, forward strand.
AGGCGGCCTTCGTACGGTCCTTCCGCCGCTCCGCCGAGCTGTACGCGCAGGCGGCCGGGGACCTGCGCGGCGAGGCCGCCCTCGACGCCATGGCCCGCGCCCGTGAACGCCTCCTGGACGAGGGCGGCTTCCCGCAGCTGCGGCTGCACGCGGTCACGGCGGTCCTGCCGGCCGGGGACCCGGGCCTCACCACGTGCGTGCGGCGGTGCTGGTCCGAGCTGAGGACGACGATCGAGGAGCGCACGGGAGCGGCACCCGAGCGGGTGAGGGCGTTCCTCGCGGAGGAGCTGCTGCTCGTCGTGGAGCGGACGCTGGGGTGAGACCCCCTCACCCGGGCGGGCCCCGCGGCAGGACAGCCGCGGGGCCGCGTGATCCGCTGGAGGCGTGCAGCTGCTGCCCGAGCCCGTCCGCCGCGTCGCCGCCTGGTGCGTCGTGCTGCTGCTCGTCGCCGGGGTCGGCTGGGTCGGGGTGCGGCTGTGCGCGGAGTTCCGTACCGCCGTCACCCCGGTGCTGCTCGCGCTGCTCGGGACCGCGTTGCTCGGCCCGCTGTACCGCAGTCTGGTGACGGCGGGCGTGCGGCGCTCGCTCGCGGCCGGGCTGACCTGTGTGGCCGTCGTGGCCGTCGTCGGCGGTGCCGTCTACATCGTCGTCGCCGCCCTGATCGACACCGGGGACCAGATCACCGCCTCGCTCCGGGACGCCGCCAAGTCCGTCGCCCGGCACTTCGGGGCCGCCGGAACCGGGCTCGACGACCTCGCCGCCAACGCGCGCACGCTGCTGAGCAGGTTCGGCGGGACCGCCGCGTCCAACGTCATCAGCGGGGTCAGCGTGGTCGGCGAGTCGATCGCGATGGCCGTGCTCGCGCTGCTGCTCGTCTTCTTCTTCCTGCGCGATTCCCACCGGGTGGTCGAGAGCCTGCGCGCCGCCGCCCCCGGCAACACCGCCGACACCCTGGAGGCCATGGCACGGCGAGCCTACGAGGCCGTCGAGGGGTTCATGCGCGGTACGACGCTCATCGCCCTCATCGACGCCACCTGCATCGGTCTCGGCCTGCTGATCCTCAGGGTGCCCGGCGCGGTCGGCCTCGCCGCCCTCGTCTTCGTCACCGCCTACATCCCCTACCTCGGCGCCTTCCTGTCCGGCGCGGTGTCCGTGCTGGTCGCCCTCGCCGACCGAGGTTTCGTCATCGCGCTGTGGGCGCTCGGGGTGGTGCTGGCCGTACAGGTGCTGGAGGGGCATGTGCTGCAGCCGGCCATCCAGAGCCGGACGGTGCAGATGCATCCCGCGGTGGTGATGCTGACGATCACCGCCGGGGCGTCCGTCGCGGGCATCCTCGGCATGCTGCTCGCCGTACCGCTGACCGCCGCCGCCTTCGCCGTCGTCCACGAACTGCGGGTGCGCCACGGGGCACCCGCGCCGTCGGACTCATAGCCCGCTCTCCGCCCCCCTTTTCGGCCCCCCTTTTCGCCCCCCTTCCGCCCCCTTTCACGCTCGTCTCGCACTCATCTCGCGCTACGGTCCGGCGCGGGTCCCGTCGCACTCGTAGAGCTCGAACCAGATGCTCTTGCCCTCGCCCCGTGGCTGCACCCCCCACTCGTCCGCGAGCAGCTCGATCAGCACCAGGCCGCGGCCGGAGGAGGCCAGCTCACCGGGGCGGCGCTTGTGCGGGAACTCGTCGCCCGCGTCCGTGACCTCCACCCGCAGCAGACGTCCGCCCGGCTCCCCGGTGACCTCGGCGAGCAGCAGCGCGTCGGCGTCGGTGTGGACGAGGACATTGGTGACCATCTCCGAGACCAGCAGCACCGCCGCGTCCACCTGCTCGGCGCCGGCCCAGTCGTGCAGCAGCTCGCGCAGGTGCCGGCGGGCCTCGGCGATCCGCTCGGGCTCGTCCTGCGCGACCGACAGCAGGGTGCGCCGCACCCGCGGCCGTACCGTCACGGTGCCGCCGGGGCCGCGCTCCTCCCCGGACCGGAACAGCAGCAGGACCGCCATGTCGTCCTCGCGGCGGTCGGCCAGCGGGCCGGTGGTGTGGTGCGAGGACGGCCCGTGCACGCCCTGCACCAGCGCGTCGGCCAGCATCTCCAGGCCGCGCCCGGGATCGGGATCGGCCGCGCGGGCGTCGAAGCCCTCCAGGATCCCGCGCAGGCGCCGCCAGCCGCTCTCCCTGTCGTGGCCGCCGGTCTCGAGCAGGCCGTCGGTGCACAGCACCATGGTCTCGCCGGGCTCCAGCGCGAACCGGGCCGTCGGATAGTCGGCGTCCGGGTCGACGCCCAGCGGCAGCCCGCCCGCGACCGGCCGCGTCAGCACCGTCCCGTCGGCCATGCGGATCGCCGGGTCCGGGTGTCCGGCGCGGGCGATCTCCAGCAGTCCGGTCGCCGGATCCGCCTCCGCGTACAGACAGGTCGCGAAGCGCAGGTCGCTCAGGTGCTCGTCGTGGGTGACGCCGTGCAGGAAGCGGGAGGCCCGGGAGAGCACGGCGTCCGGGCGGTGGCCCTCGCAGGCGTAGGCGCGCAGCGCGATGCGGAGCTGGCCCATCAGGCCCGCCGCGCGTGCGTCGTGACCCTGGACGTCCCCGATGACCAGCGCGAATCTGCCTCCCCCTGACTCCGTCCTGGAGGTGCCCCCGGGCAGCGGTATCAGGTCGTACCAGTCCCCGCCGGTCTGCGGCCCGCCGCCGGTCGGGACGTAGCGGGCGGCCACCCTCATCCCGGGGATCTCCGGGATGGGCGAGGGCGGCATGGAGTGCTGCGGGCCCTCCGCCGGCTCCCGCTGGGAGCCTGCGGCGCCGGCCCGGGACAGGGCCTGGGCGAGCATCCGGGCGACCGTCGTCAGGACCGCGCGTTCGTCGGGGGTGAAGGCCACGGGATGGGTGAAGGCCGCCATCCAGGCGCCCAGCGTGCGCCCGGCCGCCGTCAGCGGCAGGAACGCCCAGGAACGGCGGCCGAAGCGCTCGGCCAGCGGCCAGGTGACCGGGTAGCGGGATTTGTACCCCTCCGGGGAGGAGAGATAGACCGCCTGGCCGGTGCGGACGACCTCGGCGGCCGGATAGTCCGTGGTCAGCGGCATGTGGGAGAAGGGGCCGTCGTCTCCGGGCTGGTGCCCGTGGTGGCCGATGATCGTCAGCCGGTCGCCCCTGACGCCGAACACCGCGAGCCCGTCCGGAGAGAACCCGGGCATGGACAGCCCGGCGGCGACCCGCAGCACCTCCGCGGTCGACCGCGCCTGCGCCAGCGCCCGGCCCGCGTCCAGCAGGAACGCCTCCCGGGAGCGCCGCCAGTCCCCGGTGACCGCGCCGCGGGCCGCCACTGTGTGCGGCGTCGGCTCGGCGATCTCCTGGAGGGTGCCGGTCAGGTCGTACGACTGCCGCTCGGGGTCGTAGGACGGCTTCGAGCGGCTGCGTACGACCCGTACGACGCGCCCCTGCTCGTCCATGATCCGTATGCGCACCTCGGCGAGCGTGCCCTGGGCGACCGCGAGCCGGACGACCCCGGTGATCTCGTTCCAGTCGACCGGATGAATACGGGCGCGGGTCTGTTCCTGGGTGAGGGTGGCCGGCTCGGCGGGCAGCCCGAGCAGACGCGCCGCCTCCGCGTCGACACCGACCAGGCCGGTGGCCGTGTCCCAGTGCCAAAGCCCGGTCGCGAGGGCGGAGAGGACGTCACCCACGGACGGCGGGGGCTCGCCTGTGCGCATTGCCCCAATTTAGGAAGAGCTTTGCGATAAGTGCCATTGTAAGAACGTCCGATTGGCGCGCATCACTTTTGGAGGTGCCACCGAGAGCCGGCGGAGGAAATGGTGGGGAGCCGATCTTGGCCTGCCCGGTACCCTTGATGGGTCCGGGCCCCGTGCCCGGCCCCCGCCGAGGCGGCAGCCCCGGCACTCATCACCCCACCACGAAGGACGATGAACGACGATGCATCGGTACAGGTCCCACACCTGCGGCCAGCTCCGCGCCTCTGACGTCGGCACCGACGTCCGGCTGAGTGGCTGGCTGCACAATCGGCGCGACCTGGGCGGCATCCTCTTCATCGATCTGCGCGACCACTACGGCATCACGCAGCTGGTGGCCCGTCCCGGCACGCCCGCCTACGAGGCCCTGGACAAGATCTCCAAGGAGTCCTCGGTCCGCGTCGACGGCCAGGTTGTTTCACGTGGAACCGAGAACGTGAACCCCGACCTGCCCACGGGTGAGATCGAGGTCGAGGTGAGCGAGGTCGAGCTGCTGGGCGCCGCCGCCCCGCTGCCCTTCACCATCAACGCCGAGGACGGGGTCAACGAGGAGCGGCGTCTGGAGTACCGCTTCCTGGACCTGCGCCGCGAGCGCATGCACCGCAACATCATGCTGCGCACGGCCGTGATCTCCGCGATCCGCCACAAGATGGTGGCGATGGGCTTCAACGAGATGGCGACGCCGATCCTGTCCGCCACCTCCCCGGAGGGCGCCCGCGACTACGTGGTCCCCTCCCGTGTGCACCCGGGCAAGTTCTACGCACTGCCGCAGGCCCCGCAGCAGTTCAAGCAGCTGCTGATGATCTCCGGCTTCGACCGCTACTTCCAGATCGCGCCCTGCTTCCGCGACGAGGACGCCCGCGCGGACCGCTCGCCGGGCGAGTTCTACCAGCTCGACGTGGAGATGTCCTTCGTCGAGCAGGAGGACGTCTTCCAGCCGATCGAGAAGCTCATGACGGAGCTCTTCGAGGAGTTCGGCGGCGGCCGCCACGTCACCTCCCCCTTCCCCCGCATCCCGTTCCGCGAGGCGATGCTCAAGTACGGCTCCGACAAGCCGGACCTGCGCGCCAAGCTGGAACTGGTGGACATCACCGATGTCTTCGAGGGCTCGGAGTTCAAGGCGTTCGCGGGCAAGCACGTGCGTGCCCTGCCGGTGCCGGACGTCTCCGCGCAGCCCCGCAAGTTCTTCGACCAGCTCGGTGACTACGCCGTCGAGCAGGGCGCCAAGGGCCTGGCCTGGGTGCGGGTGGCCGAGGACGGCTCGCTCTCCGGCCCGATCGCCAAGTTCCTGACCGAGGCGAACGTCGCCGAGCTGACCAAGCGTCTCTCCCTGGCCCCCGGCCACGCCGTCTTCTTCGGCGCGGGCGAGTTCGACGAGGTCTCGAAGATCATGGGCGCGGTCCGGGTGGAGGCCGCCAAGCGCGCCGGCCACTTCGAGGAGGGCGTCTTCCGCTTCTGCTGGATCGTCGACTTCCCGATGTACGAGAAGGACGAGGAGACCGGCGGGATCGACTTCTCCCACAACCCCTTCTCGATGCCGCAGGGCGGCCTGGAGGCCCTGGAGACCCAGGACCCGCTGGACATCCTCGGCTGGCAGTACGACATCGTCTGCAACGGCGTCGAGCTGTCCTCCGGCGCGATCCGGAACCACGAGCCGGAGATCATGCTCAAGGCCTTCGAGATCGCGGGCTACGACCGTGACACCGTCGAGGAGAAGTTCGCGGGCATGCTGCGCGCGTTCCGCTTCGGTGCCCCGCCGCACGGCGGCATCGCCCCGGGCGTGGACCGCATCGTCATGCTCCTCGCGGACGAGCCCAACATCCGCGAGACGATCGCCTTCCCGCTCAACGGCAACGCCCAGGACCTGATGATGGGCGCGCCCACCGAGCTGGACGAGACCCGCCTGCGGGAGTTGCACCTGTCCATCCGGAAGCCGCAGCCGAAGTAGGACGACAGTTCGGCCGGAAGGGCTCGAAACCGCCGCCGGTTTCGAGCCCTTCCGCTTGCCCGCCTCGCATCCCGCTCGCGCTCACGCTCAAGGCGGCGGTGGTGGCGGACACCAGGAGCCCGCACCTGCCACGGCTGCTCGGATTCAGTCGTCACCATCCTGTTCGTTCTCCGTGTCCAGGGACGCGCCGTCCTCCAGCAGCCGTTCGGCGATGTCGTCGGACCACCGCTGGGCCCAGGCGCGCAGGGTGGTGACCTCCTCCTCCGTCAGGCCGTACCGCAGGAAGTCCACGTCGGCGTAGAAGTCCGTGCCGGTCAGCCGAGACTGCAGGGTGGGCAGATCGAAGGGGTCGTGGGCGTGCCTGCGGCCCAGTTCCTCCAGGTCGGGCAGGGAGAACCGGGCCGCGGCGGCCCGCGCGTCGATCAGGTCGACGGCCGCGCCCCGGTCGTACAGGGCGCGGATCTTCGTACCGACGGCGTCTTCGAGGGAGAGGGCCGGGCCGTACTCGGTCAGCTCCGGCGGCTGCCAGAAGGCCTCCTTGTGCAACGCCAGTGCGCATGCCTCGCCGGTCGGCGGGTCGCTGACCGTCAGCTGGGCGGTGAGAGCGGTGACGGCGGCGGCCCGCACCTGCCGCCCCCGCGCCTCCAGGGCGGCACCGACGGCACCGGCGATCCGCTCCATGGGCTCGGGACTCTCGGTCGCGAAGTCGAGGTTGCCGTGCGGGCGTTGCGGCAGGCCGTGTGCCTGGAGGGCGTAACCGCCGGCGAGGACCAGGGCGAAAGGGCTGCCGACGGACACGACGTCCGCGAAGAGTCGCTGATGGGGTTCGGGAATGTTCACGGGAAGATTTTTTCCGGCTTCCTGTCACATGCGCGCGACGACGCGTGTCAGAGGGGTGTTCGCAGCTCAGCCGACCGCTCGATGGGAGCCCCTCATGCGTACCGCCCACATCGTCGTCACCCTTCTCGCCGCCCTCATGGCCGGGTTCTCCGGGACCGTGCTGCTCATGCGGGCCGAGTGGATCGTGAAGGCGCTCACCGACTACTCGGTGCCGCGCGCCTGGTGGACCCCGCTCGGGGCGGCCAAGGCCGCCGGGGCCGTCGGGCTGGTGGCCGGGCTGTTCGTGCCGGTCATCGGGGTGCTGGCCGGGATCGGGCTGGTGGTCTACTTCGTGGGCGCCGCCGTCACCGTGGCCCGGGCGCGGTGGTACTCGCACATTCCGTTCCCGCTCGTCTACGCCGTGCCGGTGGTCGGTGCCCTGGTGCTCGGGGCCATGGTCTAGGCGGAAGAAATCGTGTTCGTGCGGCAACTTCCGTGGGAGCGGGTTCGGCCGCCGAGTCGGTGCACAGCGGCCGGGCCTCATCCTCCCCAAAGACGATCCCGGTGGATGAGGTCCGGCAATGTGAGTCAACTAATCGATGATCACGTCGAAGAAGATCACGGCCGTCACGAAGGCCCCGGCGGCTTTCAGCCCCGCCCGGGCCATATCGTCACCCGCTGCGATGCTGAGCAGGCCTGTTCCCGTCGCGGCGAGCAGTCCCAGCATCAAGATCACGGCAGACCTGAGTCCCAGCAGAGGGTCCCGGTCCCGATTTTGACTCACGTTCACTCCTGATCGTCTGTGGCCTTTGACCGATCTTTTAGGGGGGCCGAGTTCGATGCGCCCTCGTGCGACAGCCGATGAAAAAGTGGCGGGAGGGGCGAGGAGGATACGCGAACTGCCCCCCTAGAAGAAGGGAGTAAGCTCGCGTTCCCTACAGGAGTGCTCAGTTGATCCCGCACACGCAAGACTCACCCGGGAAAGCGGATGATCTTCCTCCGCCAAGCCGGTCTGCAACCGCCGATCCGGACGAAGGGCGGGGTCGACATCGCAAGTTCGACTTGTCAACCACGGTGCAGCATCCCCGAGATTCGAACACATCGGGGAGCGGTGTTGACGAGAAGGCGGAAATTGAACAAGCGCACAGCGACGGGGATCGAGTGTACGACGTCGCCCTTGTCGCGGAGATCCAGAAATTCGGATTCGACAGTCCTGTCGGCCGGGCTTTCGAACACCGCGTGGTGTCCCATGGCTTGACCGTCATGAAGAGCTGGATCGCCTCCAGCACGATCTGGGCCCAGACGGTCGCTCATCTGGGATACCGAGGCGAATCCTGTTGGAGCCGGGAAGAGGCCCTGACGCTCGCCTACGACAGCGTCGCCACGGCCTGGCGCCGGTTCAAGAAGAACATCCTGGAGGGAGAGTGGGACCCGGCCAAGTCCAGCCTCCAGACGTCGTTCTTGAACAAGTGCAAGATCGCCTTCGTAGAGGAGTACAAGAAGTGGCGGGAGCGATCCCGCCCTCAGGCTCTTGAGGTTCTTGTACCTACGGGCAGTGAGGGGGACGGCGACTACGGAAGTCCTGTGCGCAGCGCCGAGGAAAGTGTCGTCGAGCGGGAATCGGTTCGGCACGCGGTGGGAAATATGCCACGGCGGACGGCTCAAATTCTCGCTTTGCGGGCAGAGGGATACTCCCGCGAGGAAATAGCTAGTTACATGGGAACGACCGTCAAGGGTGTCGACAGTGTCATCAGTCGTTGGCGGAAGAATCGACGAGGCGGTGAACCCCATGAGTAAGAGCCGGCGTCCGATCGAGACGTGTGAGCTTGCAGCGAGTCCGGATTCGCCACTCAGCCATGAACAGGCACTCGACCTGATCAATAAATCCTCTTTCGGAGGCACTGGCGAAATCGAGGGGACGGAAGGCGTCTCCGAAGAAGCGGTGTACCTGATCCTCACCCGAGTGGCACGGCGTGAGGCGGATGAGCTCAGGAAAGGTGAGGGAACGAGATCGGGGGTGGGCGAGCGGATTCGGGAATATACGCGCGTTGCCAGGGAGGCGGGATGGTTCCTCGAGAACGGTGATGAGCAGCACGCACGGTTTCTCATGAGAATGCATCTGGCCCCGGACATACTGAAGTCCTGAGCGTGTGAGAACCGACGGTCTCCGGGAAGAAAGCCGGGGCCCGGAACCGCGTCCGGTTCCGGGCCCCGGCATGCGCGGGCGGTGCTACGCGCTCGGCTTCTCCTCCAGTCGCGGGAAGAGGATCGCTCCCTTGGTGACCGTCGTACCGGTCGGGAGCTTGCCCCATTCGCCGGCCTCCTGGACGTTCTGGTCCGTGAGGGCGCCGAGGGACGCCTCGGCGCCCAGGGAGCCCCAGAGCCTCTGGGAGGTCTCCGGCATGACCGGGTTCAGGAGCACGGCCACCGCGCGCAGGGACTCCGCGGCCGTGTAGAGGATCGTGGCCAGCCGGGCCCGGCCCTCCGGGGATTCGTCCTTGGCCACCTTCCACGGCTCCTGCTCCGTGAGGTAGCCGTTGACCTGCTTGACGAAGTCGAAGACGGCCAGGATGCCGCCCTGGAAGTCCAGTTCGTCACCGATGCGCCGGTCGGCCTCGGCGACGGCCTTCGCCAGCCCCTCGTGGACCGCCCGCTCCGCCTCCCCGTCGGCGGCGGACCCGGGCAGCTCGCCGCCGAAGTACTTGCCGACCATGGCGGCCACGCGGGAGGCGAGATTGCCGTAGTCGTTCGCCAGCTCGGAGGTGTACCGGGCGGAGAAGTCCTCCCAGGAGAACGAGCCGTCCTGGCCGAAGGCGATCGCGCGCAGGAAGTACCAGCGGTAGGCGTCCACGCCGAAGTGCGAGGTGAGGTCCTGCGGCTTGATGCCGGTCAGGTTCGACTTCGACATCTTCTCGCCGCCGACCATCAGCCAGCCGTTCGCGGCGATCTTTCCGGGCAACGGCAGGCCCTGGGCCATCAGCATCGCCGGCCAGATCACCGCGTGGAAACGGAGGATGTCCTTGCCGACCAGGTGGACGTCGGCCGGGAAGGTGGCGTCGAACTTCTCCTGGTTCTCGTTGTAGCCGACCGCCGTGGCGTAGTTCAGCAGCGCGTCGACCCACACGTAGATCACGTGCTTGTCGTCCCAGGGGACCGGGACGCCCCAGTCGAAGGTCGAGCGGGAGATGGAGAGGTCTTGCAGGCCCTGGCGGACGAAGTTCACGACCTCGTTGCGCGCGGACTCGGGCTGGATGAAGCCGGGGTTCTCCTCGTAGTGGGCGAGGAGCTTGTCGCCGTACTCGCTCAGCCGGAAGAAGTAGTTCTCCTCGCTGAGGATCTCCACCGGCTTCTTGTGGATCGGGCACAGCTTCTGACCCGCGAATTCACCCTCGCCGTCGAGCAGCTCACCCGGGAGCTTGTACTCCTCGCAGCCGACGCAGTACGGGCCCTCGTAGCCGCCCTTGTAGATCTCGCCCTTGTCGTACAGGTCCTGCACGAACTCCTGGACGCGGTCGGTGTGCCGCCGCTGCGTGGTGCGGATGAAATCGTCGTTCGCGATCTCCAGGTGCTCCCACAGCGGCTTCCACGCCTCGGTGACGAGCTTGTCCGCCCAGCTCTGGGGAGTGACCCCGTTCGCCTCGGCCGTGCGCATGATCTTCTGACCGTGCTCGTCCGTGCCGGTGAGGGACCAGACGCGCTCGCCGCGCGCGCGGTGCCAGCGGGCGAGCACGTCCGCGGCGACCGTGGTGTAGGCGTGACCCAGGTGGGGTGCGTCGTTGACGTAGTAGATGGGGGTGGTGACGTAGTACGACCGGGAGGTCACGCCGTCATCCTTCCTGGCCGCCGAAGCGCTCCTTGTAGGTCTCCAGGTCCTCGTCCGTCAGCTTGGCGAAGAGGACCGGCGGGACCGTGAAGGGGGTGCCCGCGGGGACGGCGGTGAGGGACTTCGCCTCCTCCTGGGTCACCCAGGCCGCGGTGTCGTCCGCCAGCGAGAACGCCTGTCGCATGGTCTTCGCCGTCGCCGGGATGAACGGCTCGGAGACCACCGCGTAGAGGTGGATCAGGTTCATCGCGGTGCGCAGGGTGAGGGCCGCGGCGTCCTTGTCGGTCTTGATCTCCAGCCAGGGGGCCTTCTCCTCCAGGTAGGAGTTGCCGGCCGACCACAGGGCGCGCAGGGCGGCGGCCGCCTTGCGGAACTGGAGGGTCTCCATGTGCTCCTCGTACTCCGCGAGGAGGCGGGCGATCTCCGCGCCCAGCTTCGTCTCCGCCTCGCCCGGCACGCCGCCGGCCGGGACGTCGTCGCCGAAGCGCTTCCTGGAGAAGGACAGGACGCGGTTGACGAAGTTGCCGAGGGTGTCGGCCAGGTCCTTGTTGACCGTGGCGGTGAAGTGCTCCCACGTGAAGGAGGAGTCGTCCGACTCGGGGGCGTTGGCGATCAGGAAGTAGCGCCAGTAGTCGGCGGGCAGGATGTCCAGGGCCTGGTCGGTGAAGACGCCCCGCTTCTGGGAGGTGGAGAACTTGCCGCCGTAGTACGTCAGCCAGTTGAAGGCCTTGACGTAGTCGACCTTCTTCCACGGCTCGCGCACGCCCAGCTCGGTGGCCGGGAACATCACGGTGTGGAAGGGGACGTTGTCCTTGGCCATGAACTCCGTGTAGCGGACGTCGTTGTCGACGTCGTACCACCAGGACTTCCAGTCGCGGTTCTCCGTGTCCTGGTCGGACCACTCCTTCGTCGCGCCGATGTACTCGATCGGGGCGTCGAACCAGACGTAGAAGACCTTGCCCTCGGCGGCCAGCTCCGGCCAGGTGTCGGCCGGGACCGGGACGCCCCAGTCCAGGTCACGGGTGATCGCGCGGTCGTGCAGGCCCTCGGTCAGCCACTTGTGCGCGATGGAGGAGGCCAGCTGGGGCCAGTCCTTGTCGTGGCGGGCGACCCATTCGCGGACCTCGTTCTCCAGCTTGGACTGGAGGAGGAAGAGGTGCTTGGTCTCCCTCACCTCGAGGTCCGTGCTGCCCGAGATCGCGGACCGGGGGTTGATCAGGTCGGTCGGGTCCAGGACGCGGGTGCAGTTCTCGCACTGGTCGCCGCGGGCCTTGTCGTAGCCGCAGTGCGGGCAGGTGCCCTCCACGTAGCGGTCCGGGAGGAAGCGGCCGTCGGTGGGCGAGTAGACCTGGCGGATCGCGCGCTCTTCGATGAAGCCGTTCTCGTTCAGCTTGCGGGCGAAGTGCTGGGTGATCTCGCGGTTCTCGGGGGAGGAGCTCCGGCCGAAGTAGTCGAAGGCGAGCGCGAAGCCGTCGTAGACCGCCTTCTGGGCGTCGTGCGCCTGGGCGCAGAACTCGGCGACCGGGAGGCCCAGCTCCTTGGCCGCGAGCTCGGCCGGAGTGCCGTGCTCGTCCGTCGCGCAGATGTAGAGGACGTCGTGGCCGCGCTGGCGGAGGTACCGGGAGTACACGTCCGCCGGGAGCATGGACCCCACCATGTTGCCCAGGTGCTTGATTCCGTTGATGTACGGAAGGGCGCTGGTGATGAGGTGTCGAGCCATCGCGGGCTGCTCCCAGGTCGCTGCGTTTTCTGTGGTTTCGAACCTTGAAATCGTAGCTGACAGGGGTGGGCCGCCCGCTTCCCGTTTTGCAGGGTGGAACAAGGGGGAAGGGGCGGCCCGGGTGACTGCGTTCGGTTATGGGTTGTTACGAATGGTCACGGGCGCCAAACGGCCAGTACACCTTCGTACAGCTCCGCGTCCGTGAGCTCACGGGGGGTGGGGCCCGCGTGGAAGAAGGACGTGTTGTCGGTCTTCAGTTTGCGGAGGTAGTCGAAGGCTTTGTTGTCGTGATCACCGAAGGCGACGAAGGAGAAGAAGACGGAGGGGTGCTTCTCGGCGGCTTCGGTGAGGGACTGGGTGGCCGGGGTCTTGGCGTCGGGGGCGCCGTCCGTCTGGAAGATCACCAGGGCGGGGGTGGCGGGGTCCGTGTTCTGCGCGTGGTTCTTCTCGTAGTGGGTGAGGACGGCTTCCACGGCCGCGTGGTAGCTGGTGCGACCCATGCGGCCGAGGGCTGCGTGGACGTCGTCGATCTTCGTCTCGTGGTCCGGGGTGAGGGTGAGGTCGGTGGTGCCGTCGACCTCCGTGGAGAAGAAGACGACGTGGACCGTGGCCTCGGGGTCGAGGTGGGCCGCGAGGGCGAGGGACTGGTCGGCGAGGGCCTGGGCGGAGCCGTCCTTGTAGTACGGGCGCATGCTCGCGGAGCGGTCGAGGACGAGGTAGAGCTTTGCTCGGGTGCCGGTGAGGTCGGCCTTCTTGAGGGTGGTGGTGGCGGCCTTGTAGGCGGTGGTGAGGGAGGGGGTGCGGGACTTCACGCGGGTGAGGGGGAGGGCGGGTTTGGCCGGCACCGCCTCGGCTTCGCCATCGGCGTCGCTTTCGTTCCCACCCGCACCACCCGTGCGGCTTTCGTCGTCGGCCGCGGGTGTCTCCTGTAGGGCGTCCTCGCCGTCGGCGGCTGCCTGCGGCTCCGGTGCCGCCTCGGCTTCGCCTTCGGCGGTCTCGTTCCCACCCGCACCACCCGTGCGGGCTTCGTCGTCGGCCGCGGGTGTCCCCTGTGGGGCGTCCTCGCCGTCGGCGGCTGCCTGTGCCTCCGGCTCGACGACCGGCTCGGCCGCAACCTCGACGACCGGCTCGGGCTCCGCTGCGGGCTCAACCTCCGCGACCTGCTCGGGCTCTGCTTCCGCCGTGGGCTCGGCTTGTGCCACGGGCTCGGGGTCGGGCTCCGCTGCGGGCTCAACCTCCGCGACCTGCTCGGGCTCCGCTTCCGCTGTGGGCTCAACCTCCGCGACCTGCTCGGGCTCCGCTTCCGCTGTGGGCTCCGATTCCGCCACCGGCTCGGGCTCCTCAGCAACCGGCTCAGGGGCAGGCTGCGCCACAGCCTGCGGCTCCACCTCAGCCACCTGCTCTGCCTCAGCCACCTGCTCGCCTTCGGCCGTCGGCTCAGCCTCGGCCGTCGGCTCGGGCTCCTCCGTGACAGGCTCGGCCTCCGCCACCGGCTCCTCGGTGACGGGCTCGGTCTCCGCCACCGGCTCCTCGGTGACGGGCTCGGTCTCCGCCACCGGCTCCTCGGCGGCAGGCGCGGCCTCCGCCACCGGCTCCGCGGTGACGGGCTCGGCCTCCGCCACCGGCTTCTCGGCGGCAGGCGCGGTCTCCGCCACCGGCTTCTCGGCGGCAGGCGTGGTCTCCGCCACCGGCTTTTCAGCGGCAGGCGTGGTCTCGGCCGTCGGCTGCTCGGGTGTTGTCGGGTCGTGTGGGGGCTCTGTGGCCTGGCGGGGGACCGTTACGTTGTCGAAGGCCGCCGACACCAGGTCGTGTTCCCCGGGGGAGGAGGTGCGGGGCTCGGGGACCTGGGCGGTCTGGGCCGGGGTCTGTTCGGGAGCGGAGGCCGGCTCGGGGGTCCGGGTCGGCGAAGGGCGTCGGTCCGCACCCTCTGCCTCGGCGGTGCGCGTCTTGCGCCCCCGGCCGAATGCGTTCCGCAGGAGAGTGAGAATGCCCATGTGCGCAACCCTTCGCGTGAGTTGATGCCCGTTTAATCCCTGGCCAGGACGGACACGTAAGGTTAGCGGCCCTATATTGCGATTCGGTCGCTGGTCGAGCGTCAGTGGGGTGTCGTGATCGCTCGTGCCGCCGCCACCTCCTGGCGCAGTGGTTCCAGGACGCTACCCGAGGGACCTGCCAGGTGGGTACGGACCGCCGTGAGGGTTTCGGCGCGGCGTACGCCCTCCGACAGTTCGCGCAGTTGCAGGGCCACCTGGTCGATCTCCGCGGCCGACGGTGGCTCGGCGCCGTGGCGGACGCGGACGCGGGCCGCGGTCGTGGCGTCGACGATGCGTTCCACCGCCACCACCAGCGGCCACCAGGCCGCGGCGCGGCGTCCGGTCGGCGGGGGTTCGGTCAGGGCCCGCTGGAACTCCGTGCGGATGGTCGACAGGTCCCGGTAGAGGCGGCGGCGCATGCGGGCGCGGGCGGCGGGGTCGGTGTCCGCGCCGAACGCCGCCTCCACGTACCTCGCCGTGTCCGCCACCGCGTCCGCCAGGCGGTCGCCGACCCGGGTGTGCCAGCTCTCCGGCCAGAGCAGATAGCCCGCGATCAGGGCGATCGCGCAGCCCATGAGGGAGTCCAGGAGGCGGGGGAGCAGGAGGGCGGTGCCCTGGTGGTTCAGGGTGTCCGAGAGGAGGAGGATGGCCGGGGTGATCGCCGCCGTCTGGTAGCCGTAGCCCCGGGGGGTGAGGGCCGGGATCAGCGGGGCCAGGACGAATATCACGGGAACGTCCCACCAGCCCCGGGGCACCTCCGCCAGTACCGCCGCCGCGATCAGCAGGCCCGCCACCGTGCCCAGTGCCCGCAGCAGCGCCCGCGAGAACACCGAGCCGAAGTCGGGCTTGAGGACGAAGGTGATCGTCAGGGCCACCCAGTAGGAGCGGGGGACGGGGATGAGCGAGACCAGGGCTTGCGCGATGCCGATGCACACCGCGAGGCGCAGGCCGTAGCGCCAGGAGTTGGCGGAGAGGACGACGTTGCGGGCCGCGCGGGCCGTGCGGATGCTCAGCGCCGCCGGGCGGCCCAGGCGGTCGTCGATGCCCCGGGGGTCGACGTCGGGGGCCGTGACGACCTCGGCGGCGTGGCGCAGCGCGTGGTCGACGGCCCGAGCGGTCTCGGTGGTGGGGGCGGGGAGGAGCGGCAGGGTTATGGGGGTGGTGCGGCCGGTCTCGATGGCCCGGGCCAGGTGGCGGACCGCCTCGGGGATCTCCGGCGGGAGGGGGCGGCCGGAGAGGTGGACGGCTGGGGCCGCCTCGACCACGGGGGTGATCGCGTTCAACTGGGCCAACAGACGGGTGAGTTCGCGGCTGCGGCCGTGGTGGCGGGCGCGGTGGGCGAGGATGAGGTCGTAGGACTGGTTGAGGGACTGGGTGACGTCGAAGCGGGTGGCGACGTAGGCGTCCGGGTCGCCGCAGGAGGCCAGTAGGGCGGCCACCTCGCGGTAGGCCGCCGCGACGGATGTCCGCTCCGGCACCCCGGCCCGCAGCGGCCAGGCGAGCAGGGCCAGGGCGAGGACGAGGAGGCCGCCGCCGGCCATCAGGGCCGGGGGCAGCCACCAGGGGCCGGGGAGCGGGAGTCCCGCGCCGATCACGGCGTTCAGGAGCAGCAGCAGTCCCGACACCGAGGCGACCGCGCCGATCGTCGAAATCATTCCGGACAGCAGGGCGATGCCGGTGACGGCGGTCACCGCGTACCAGCCGTGGCCGTGGACCAGGGAGCCCAGCGTGACGCCCACCGCGCCGAACAGCTGCGGGACCGCGATGTTGAGGATGCGCATGCGGTAGGCGTCGGCGGTGTCGCTGATGACGCCGGAGAGGGCGCCCATGGAGGCCAGCGCGCCGTAGGCCGGCCGTCCGGCCGCGAGCCCGAGCGCCAGCGGGAGGGCCATCGCGAGCGCGGCCCGGACCATCGCGGGCCAGTTGAGGGGTGCCCGGTGGGGTTGGAGGTTCCGGACCAGCCAGTCGGGAGGGGTGAGGCCGATGGGGAACTCGCGGGACATGCGCCCATTATGACCGCTTCGCCCCGGCGGCCCCGGGCCGTCTTCGCTGGTGGAGCGTGATATCGACGCTGACCCTGGCGAGGGGGAGGGCGGCGGATCGGGAACCGAGTCTGCGTCCAGGGCCATGGGGCACGTCCCGAGACTACGAGCGGGAGTCCACCTCGGTCAGGAATTCCTCCAGTGCCCCGTTGAACTCCGCCGTCCGTTCCAGGTTCGGCATATGGGCCGCCCGCTCGACCACGTGCAGCACGGAGCCGGGGATCGCGGCGTGCATCGCCTCCGCGTCCGCGACCGGTGTGTAGGTGTCGTCGGCGCCGACCACGACCAGGGCGGGGACGGTGACCTTCGCCAGCACGGGGCGGTAGTCGGGGCGTTCGGCGCGGCCGCGCAGGGAGGCCGCGGCGCCCTCGGGGGAGGTGGCCGTCATCATGCGGTGGACATGGGCCTTGACCTCGGGATCGGCGTACGGGGCGACCATCTTGTCGAGGACCTCGTCGGCGTAGCCGGCGAGGCCCTCGGCGAGCAGCCGGTCGGCCATGGCGCGTCGGGCGAGCCTGCCCTCGGGTGTCTCGGGGTCGGGGAAGGTGTCCGCGAGGACCAGGCCCCGGACGCGGTCGCCGAAGCGGTCGTAGCACTCCATGGCGATCTGGCCGCCCATGGACAGGCCGGCCAGTACGAAGGAGTCCACCGACAGGAAGTCCAGCAGCTCCTCGATGTCCTGGGCGTGGCGGGCGAGCGGGACGGTGCCGGGGGTCACGGGGGAGGCGCCGTAGCCGCGCAGATCGGGGGCGATCACCCGGCGGCGGCCGGAGAAGGCGGCCAGCTGCGGGGCCCACATGGTGCGGTCGAAGGGGTGGCCGTGCACGAGGACGAGGGGGACGAGGGGGACGCGGGAGGAGACACCGGGGTCCCCCTTGTCCTCGTATGCGAGGAAGGGGCTCATGTGATCGACCCTAGGCACCACCAACTCCTCGGTGCAATAAGATCTTTGCCCTCGGTGCAATCCGGTGTGCCGGCGGGACGGCGGAGGACATGTGGACGACTACCGGCGGATCGCCGACCGGATCGCCGACGACATCGCAGGCGGGCGGCTCCGGCCCGGCCAGCGGCTGCCGCCGCAGCGGGCGTTCGCCCGGCGGCACCGGATCGCGGCGTCGACGGCGGGGCGGGTGTACGCCGAACTCGTGCGCCGGGGGCTGGTGGTGGGCGAGGTCGGGCGCGGGACGTTCGTACGGGCCACCGAGCCGGACCGGCAGCCGGGGCACGCGCTGACCGAGGCGGCCGGTGCCCCGCCCGTGAACCTGGAGCTCAACTACCCGTCCGCGCCCGGCCAGCCGGAGCTGCTGGCCCCGGCCCTCGCGCCGTTGCTAAGGCCGGACGCGCTGGCCGAGGCGCTGCGGCCCGCCCCGGCCGCCGGCACCGTGGCGGCGAGGGACGCGGTGGCCGGGCTGCTGGCCGCCGACGGCGGGCGGCCGGACCCCGACCGGATCCTCTTCACCGGCAACGCCCGCCAGGCCATCGCGGCCACCCTCGCCTCGCTGGTACGGGCGGGCGGCCGGGTCGGTGTCGAGCCGTTGACGTATCCGCTGGTCAAGGAGATCGCGGGGCGGCTCGGCGTCACCCTCGTACCGCTCGCGGCGGACGAGGAGGGACCGCTTGCCGAGTCCGTCGCCGCGGCCCACCGCACCGCTCCCCTGTCCGCCCTCTACCTCCAGCCGACTCTGCACAACCCGACCTCGCTGACCCTCGGCGCCGAGCGGCGCGCGCGGCTGGCCGACGTCATCCACAGCCTGGGGATACCCGTCGTGGAGGACCGGATCTGGTCCTTCCTGCACGAGGGCGGCGCGCCCGCGCTCGCCGCGCTCGTCCCCGGCCTCGTGCACCTCGTCGACGGGTTGTCCAAGCGGGTCGCGCCGGGGCTCACCGTCGGGTTCGTCCTCGCGCCCGCCGACCGGGCCGAGGCGGTGGCGCGGGCCGTCAGGTCCGGAGGGTGGAACGCGGGGTCCTTCGCGCTGGAGGCGGCCGTGCGGTGGACCGGGGACGGGACCGTGGCGCGGCTGGTCGCCGCCAAGCGGCGGGACGCGGGGCGGCGGCAGCGGCTGGTCGCCGAGGAGCTGGACGGTTTCGCCGTACGGTCCGATCCGGCGGCCTACTTCGCCTGGTGGCAGCTGCCCGCGCCCTGGCGGGCCGACACCTTCACCGCCGCCGCGCGGGCGCACGGGATCGCGGTCACGCCGGGTACGGCCTTCTCGGTCGACCCGAGCCGTACCCCGGACGCCGTCAGACTCGGGCTCGCGTCGGCTCCGGAGCCGGAGCTGGTGCGTGCGCTTCGGACCCTCGCCGGCCTCGCGCGCGGCGGGGCGGCCGCAGCCGGCGGGTGAGCCAGGCGGTCAGGGCCACCGCGAGGCCGAGGCCGAGCAGCAGCCAGGAGACCGTGCGCAAGGTGCCGGTCAGGGCGTCGTAGACCGCGCCCGCGGCCGGGTGGGACACATCGGCGGGCAGACCGGCGAGGGTGAAGCCGCGGCCGATCGTGAGGGCGAGGGCGAGCAGGCCGCCGCCCAGCGCCGTGCCCAGCGCGGTCGCGACGACGGCGCGGCGGCGGTGGACGGCGAGGGCGATCCCGGCGACGGCGAAGACGACGGCCGCGACCGGAAGCCAGAAGCCGGCGACTTCGAGCACCCGGAACCCCTTTCTCAGCTGGGTCACTTCGCCCGCCGGGAGCACCGGGACCACGGTGTGCTGCACCGGGATGCGCGCGGCGAGCGGCACATGGTCCTGGGTGAGCTGGCGTTTGACCTGGTCGGTGACGGGTGCGAGGTCGATGGTGACGGGCCGCGCGCGCTCGTCGTCCGCGTCCTGGTCGCGCAGGGCGCGCAGCACCGCGTCGTGCGTGACCCGGTTGCCGGTGTCCCAGGCCAGCCGGAAGGCGCGGGTCTGGGTGAAGGAGCGCACGGCGTCGTGCACGAACGGGGCGACCGAGCCGCGCATCGGCCGGACGTCCATCCGATGGTCCACCTCGCGCACGATGCCGTCCCCGACCGTGGCCACGACGGCTTCCCGCACGTCCGGGTCGGCGGCGAGCGGGGCCATCGTGGTGACGTAGCGGCCCGTGTCGGCGAGCCCGTACGCCGCCCAGGCCGCCGGCGCGCCGAACGGCACGAGCAGACAGGACAGGGCGATCAGTACGGCCGACAGGGCGCTCCTGAGGCGTGGGGACACGCTTCAAGGCAAGGACGCCGGGGCCCGAGGGGCGACCGGTATGACTGCATCAGGGGGAAAAGTCAAGCCGTACGGCCGTGCCGGCGGGTGGAGCCGGTGATTCCGCTCTCCGGTGGAGGGCTGCGCCGAACGGGTGTTTCCTGGTGCGGGTGAGGTGGGAGCACAGGGGAGTGCGTGGGCCCCGGCCGTTCCCCGGCCGGGGCCCACGCGCGTGCCGCACGCTCAGCGGATGCGGTGTCCCTCCGCGTCCTCGTGCGTGTAGTAGCGGTAGAACAGCACGGCGAACGCGACCACGGCGAACGCCAGGCCCATGCCCGCGGACCCCAGGACGGAGTGGCCGCGGCCGCTCAGGCTGTAAAGGAAGCCGACCGCGATACCCGTGAAGGACGCCCACAGCGCCGCGTGCAGCTCGCGCGGCAGACGCGGGGTCAGTGCCGCCAGACCCATCCAGACGGCCGCGAACACGATCGCCGTCACAAAGCCGAACAGCAGGTTCCAGCCGGTGATGGGCCCGCCGTAGCGGGTGTTGGCCGCGGCCCAGTACCCGTAGACGAGCCCGAGCACGACCGGAACGACGACCTTGGCCGCCGCGTGGGTGCGCTCGCTGAAAACGTCGGGAGTACGGCCGCCCCGGGTCGTGCCGCCGGTGACCGGTGCCGCTTGAGCCATGGCAGCGCTCCTCTCTCCTCGCCCTCGGTTTCCAGGGCACACCCAAGGGGACGGCCTGGCAAGTCGGCCGACAGGGTGACGAGTGCCCGGATGCGGGCGGTATGGTCCCATGCTTGTCTGAGGGGCATGGAGGGCTTGGGCCTGGTCGGCGCGCACGAGGGCGAGGCCCGGCGGCCGGGGCCGCTGCGGGTCGGCGGACACAATGTCGGCTGGGCGCTGCCGTTGCTGCTGCTCGTGGGGATCGCGGTGCTCGACTTCGCCACCAGCGAGCGGTTCCGGGTCGTCTCCTGGGCCGTCCTCGTGCCCGGCACGGCCGCCGCGCTCTGCGGGGTGTGGACGACCGCCGCGTACGCCGTGCTGTCGGTGGTCACCTACGTCGCCGTGGACAGCGCCTGGCCCCGGCAGTACCAGGCCGGGCTGCCCGACTTCATCCTCGTCGCCCTCGGCGGCGTCCTCGCCACCCTGGCCTGCGAGGTACGGCTGCGCGGCGAACGGCGGATGCTGCACATGCAGGACATCGCCGAGACCACGCGGCGCACCGTGCTGCGCCCGCTGCCCCGGGTCTGGGCGGGCCTGGAGCACGCGGCCGTCTACCTCGCCGCCGACACCGAGGCCCGGGTCGGCGGCGACTTCTACGACATCCAGCCCGGCCCGCACGGCACCCGTGTCCTCGTCGGGGACGTGCAGGGCAAGGGCCTGGGCGCGGTGGAGACGGCCGCCGCGCTGCTCGGCACCTTCCGGGAGGCCGGCTACCACGAGGCGGATCTGGGGACCGTCGCCGAGCGTCTGGAGACACGGATGATGCGGCACCGGCGCCACACCACGGTGCTCGGCCGTGACGGCGGGGAACGCTTCGCCACCGCCGTTCTCCTCTCTTTCCCCGAAGACCCGCAGGGCGCCGTGGAGGTCGTCAACTTCGGCCACGAACCCCCGCTCGCCGTCGGCCCGCACGGCGTACGGTCCCTGCCCGGCGGCGGCGGCCTCCCGCTCGGCCTCACCGACCTAGGGGGCGGCCTTCCGCCGGTGCGCCGGGTGCCGGTGGCCGCCGAGGAGACCCTGCTGCTCGTCACCGACGGGGTGACAGAAGCCCGGGACCGGCCCGGGGAGTTCTATCCGCTGGCCCGGGAAGTGGCCCGCGCGGTCGCCGCCGACCCGCATCGCGCGCAGCCCCGGCACCTGGTCGGCGAGGTCCGCGACGGCGTCCTGAGGCACAGCGGCGGCCACCTGGACGACGACACCACGGTCTTCGCCATCCGCCGGGTGGGGGGCGAAGAGCCCGAACGGGGACGTTTGCGGTCCTGAGGCCCGGGTTCGCGGGAGCAGCGGCTACGGTGCTGGCTGGAGAGCGATCTACAGGGGAGGGGACGATGCCCGGAACCGTGCTGCTGCTGGCGGCCTCGCCGCTGGGCAGGGGATGCCTGGTGGACGCGGCCGGTGTACTGCCCGTGCTGGCCGCGGTCGCCCCCGCCGTGCTGTCCGGCACCGACACCGCCAACGTGGTCGAACTCGCCGATCCGCTGGAGCCGCAGGCCGTCCTCACCCGGCTGCGCGCCGCCGCGGCCGCGCCGGGACCGCTCACCGTGTACGTCGTCGGGCAACTGCAGCTGGACCGCCGCCAGCATCTGCCCCACCTCGCGCTGGCCCGCACCACGCCGGCCACCGTCCGCTACACCGCGCTGCCCTGGCACTGGATCCGGGAGGAGCTGAGGCTGCGCTCCGCGAGTGACACCGCGCTCGTGGTCGACCTGCACGCGGACGCGGAGACCTGGCGGCACCTGGCCGAGCGTCCGCTGGACTGCGGGCGTACGGCGGCGGTCTACGGCCGGGTGGCGCCTGGGGCGGGCGGGCGCAGGGGGGTGGCCGAGCCGTCGTACATGAAGGCTGTGGCGACGTTGCTGCGCAGTGGGCACCGGCCGCCTCTCGCTCAGCTGCACGAGCAGGCGCTGGCCCGGATCGCGGAGTCGAGCGCCGGGCGTGATCTGGTGCTGGCCGGACCCGGGGGATACGCCCCCGGACCCCCGTATCGGCCTGAACGGCCTCGTCCTCAAGTACCGGACGGGCTGGGCCATGCGGCGGCAGTTCGTCCTCAAGTGCCGGACGGGATCGGCTATGCGGCGGCAGTTCGTCCTCAAATGCCGGACGGGATCGGCTATGCGGGCGTTTCTGCCCAAGTGCCGGACGGGCTCGGCCATGTGGCCGTTCGTCCCCAAGTGCCGGACGGTCCAGGGGCCGTGGACCCCCATGCCGACATCAGTGCCGCCGTCCAGGCCGGGCGGCACGCCGATGCCGAAGTTCTCGCCGCTCGGCATGAGCAGGCGGCCATGCGTGCCCATGGGGCCGCATCCGGCGAAGCACTGCACTGGGCCGAAGTGCGGGCCGATCTCGCCATGTTCGCGGGGGACTCGGTGCGCAGCTGCCGGGCCTGGCTGGGTGTCGCGGGGGTGCGGCTGACCGCAGGGCAGGCGGTGGACGCGCCTGCCGTGGAGGCGGCCGTGGACCGGGCCCACCACCAGTGGACGTGCATCAAGGACGCGGCGCGGGCCCGTGAACTCGGGCCCGCGCTCGCGGAGTTGCGGCTGAGGGTGCCGGGGCGCCGGCAGGGCGCCCTGGAGGACGTCCAGCGGCAGCTGCGGCAGCTTCAGGCGGCTCGGTAGCGGCTCACCCGGTGAACGTGAGGTACGTCCAGGCGCCGTGCGCGAAGCCCCTGCCCGGAGCGGCGGCGGAACCACCGCCCGGGCAAGGGCCGGCACGCATTGCCTAACCGAGGCCGAGGCCGGCCAGTAGTCCGGCGAGCAGGGCGCCGACGTGGCTGAGCAGGCCGCCAAGAGCGTCCATCGCGAAACTCCCGTCCCATAGTGATCATTGCCCCTTGGGGACGACTGGGCCACCGCCCACGACACGGCCGGGCGGCCTTCATCACCCGCACGGGTACGACCCGGGTCGAGCTAGGCCAGCAACCGTCGCCTGATCAGCTCCATCACTTCCGCGCGGGGCCGCGTGCCGTCGTCGGCGGCGTAGAGGTGGTTGCCGATGCGCACCGAGACGGCGATCAGGCAGCGGATCTCGACCTCGTCCTCGTCGGGGCAGAAGGCGGAGAACAGAGAACGCAGGTAGTCCATGCGGCGGTTGTCGATGCGGCGCAGGCGCTCGGCGACGGTCGCGTCGCGGCGGGCCCAGTCGCGGATCGCCATGTCGGCGGTGGCGCCCCGCACCGGCCCGTCGGCGGCGGCGACGATGTCGAACAGCCGCTCCAGTCTGGCCCTGGCGTCTCCCCCGCCGCTCTCGGCCTGCTCGATCACGCTCTCGGTGACCTCGTACTCCCAGGTGTCGAGCATTTCGGTGAGCAGCGCCTCCCGGTTGCGGAAGTACCCGTAGAAGCCGCCCTTGCTGACGCCCAGCGCCTGCGCCAGCACCTCGATCCGGACCGCTTCGGGGCCGCCCGCGACGAGTGCCCGCAAGCCTTCCTCGATCCACTTGTTCCGTGGCGTGCGGGTCGCGCCCATGGTGTGTGCCTCCTCACGTCCCTACCGAATATACGGGGGCGTATAGATGGTCCTATGCTTTTTCTATACGTCACCGTATAGACAGGGGCCTGCGCATGCGACTTCCCCGGACCGCCCACACCGACCGCCCCTGGCGGATCCACGAGATCGCCGACGACTTCACGGTGGAGGACGTGTGGGCACTGCCCACCCCTGGCGGACCCGACGATCTCGCCCTGCTGGTGCGCCAGATCGCCGACGGAATCAGTGGCGGGGTGAGAGGGGAAGGTCTCGTCTCCCGAGTGCTCTTCGCCGTCCGCTGGAAGCTAGGGGCGCTGCTCGGCTGGGACGAGTCCGGTACCGGCGTCGGCGCCCGGGTGCCTTCCCTGCGCGACCGGTTGCCGGAGGACCTTCGCCGGGGTCCCCGGGGTCCCGACCTCGGCTCGTCCCCGTTCACCTCGCTCTACCAGAGGAGCGACGAGTGGGCCGCCGAGATGGGCAACAAGACCGTGCACGCGGTGATGCACATCGGCTGGGTCCCGGACGGATCCGGCGGCTACCGTGGCCGGATGGCCGTGCTGGTGAAGCCGAACGGGCTGCTCGGAACCCTCTACATGGCCGCCATCAAGCCCTTCCGCTACCTCGGGGTGTATCCGGCGCTCATGCGCTCCATCGGCCGCGAATGGCGGGCGAACGCCGCCGGCCGGAGCGCGCCCCGGCTCTGATGCCCGTCCCGGGCCGCGTGGCCCGCCGGTCTCTCCTGGGCGGCCCGGGCCGGGCCCGCGTTCGCCGCCGTGATCAGGGCCGCTATGGCGAGGACGGCCGCGGCCGCTCCCCTGAAGTACCGTGCGGTGGGGCGTTCGTAGGGGGTGGAATTGCGACCGAGCACGGCTACCTCGCAACAACAGCGACGTGTTAAGCATGCTTAATCCGCCGTTTAACCTAGAACCTGTCGGACCTTAACGGCAAGGGGTGCCAAGGGAGTTGGGGGAGCAGGGGATGCGGGAACGGGACGATCCCGAGGTCATCGGGCGGCGCGTGCAGCAGCTGCGCAACGAACGCGGGTTGACGCAGCGGCAGTTGGCCGAGCCCGCCTACACGCCCGCCTACATCTCCACCCTGGAGGCGGGGCGGGTCCGCGCCTCCGACGAGGCGCTCCGGCACATCGCCGGGCGGCTCGGGGTCGCCTACGAGGAACTGGCCGTGGGCCGGCCGGCGCACCTCGCCACCGACCTCCGGCTGCGTCTCACCGGTGCCCAGCGCACCCTCGCCGACGGCAGGGCCGAGGAGGCGGCCGCGCGGTACGCCGGTCTGCTCGCGGAGGCCGAGACGCACGCGCTCGACGCCGAACAGGCCACCGCCCTGCTCGGGCTCGGCGAATGTGCCATGGAGACCGGTGAGTTGGGGAAGGCGCGGGAATACTTCGAGCGGGCCGAGGCCCGGCTGGCCGGGGAGTCCCTGCCGGCCCGGGTGCCCGCCGTCCGCGGCCGGGCCGTCGCGCACTACCTCGCCGGGGAACTCCGCTATGCCGTCTACCTCCTGGAATCCACCCTCGACGAACTCAACCGGGGCGGACTGCACGACCCCGACGCGCTGCTCCTCCTGTACGCCAGCGTCATCGGCCCCTACATGGACATGGGCGCCCACGCCCGCGCCGCCCAGGCCGCCGAGTTCGCCCTCGCGCTCGCCCCGCAGGCCGAGGACCCGGCGCTGATCGCCCGGATGCACCGCTCCGTCGCCCGCACCCTGCTCGCCGAGGGCCGGGTCGCCGAGGCCGACGCCTCCCTCGCCAAGGCGGCCGAGCTGTACCGCCGGCTGCGACTGCGCACCGAACTCGCCAACTGCCACTGGATGCGTGGTTACGTCTGCGCGCAGGACGGTGAACTGGAGCGTGCGGAAGCCGAGTTGCGGCAGGCCCACGCCATGCTCTCGGAGACCCGGGCCGCGCTCTATCGCAGCCAGGCCGCCGTGGAACTCGCCGACGTCCTGCACCGGCGCGGCAAGTCGGCCGAGGCCGCCGACCTCCTCAACGGCGTCCTCGGCGACCTCTCCTCCGAACGCGGCGCCGTCCACGCGGCCGCCGCGCACCGGCTGCTCGGCATCATCGCCGAGGACGCCCGGGACACCGAGGCCGCCGAGGAGCACTACGTCCGCGCCCTCAGTCTCCTGGAGCGGGCCGGTGCGGCCGGCGACCTCGCCGACCTGTGCCGCCTCCTCGGCGACCTGCTGCGCCGCACCGGCCGGGTGGAGGCCGCCCTGGACGCCTACCGCACGGGCCTGGGCCACCGCACGGCCCCGGGCACCACGACCCTCGGACCGGCGCCGGCCCAGCCGCCGCTGTGACCCCTCGGCGGGGTCCCCGCCGTTCACCCCGCCGACAGGGCCGGCGCAGGGGGCGCGAAGACCTCCGAGCGGACCCCCGTCGCCAGATTCACGACCGAGGCCGGAAGGTGGGCCGGCCTGGCCGGACGGCCCTTGGCCGCCGGATGCTCGCCGAACACGGCGGTGGTCAGGGCGAGCCGTGGGGTGTACACCGACTGCCACAACGTCCGGGTACCGGGACCCGTGCCCGCGCCGCCGGTGTACGTCGGCTGCGGCCCCGCGGAGGCCTGCTTCGCCATGACCGCGGCCATGCCCGGCGCCATGGCCGAGTGTCTGTCCGGGTGGGCCGTGTAGACGGTACGGCCGCCCCGGGTGATCCGGGCCACCGTGTACGGCGTCGCGTACGTGCCGTCCGCCGCCGCCGTCGCGTACGCCGAGGCCACGGCCATCGGCGTCGGCGCCGCGGTGTCCGGCAACCGGGTCAGCGGCGCGCCGAGCCATCTCTTGGCGAACGGCCGCAGCGCCGTACCCGCCTCCACCGCGCCGGACAGCGCGTCGTTGAAGGGCTGGTGGGCGTAGTCCTCACCGCCGTACAGGACGCGGACCGCGCCGTCGCCGGGGACCATGGCGATCACGGCCGCGTGCAGCCGGGTGTCCTTCGGCAGGCCCAGCGCGCGCCCGCGCTCACGCACCTGCTCCGAGACCGCGTACTGCGTGCTCAGATCGAAGGTCGTACGGACCGTGTAGCCGCCGCGCGCCAGCTGGTCCTGTGAGATGCCGAGGCGCCGTGCGGCCTCCGCGGCGGCCGCGTCGATCAGGTACTGGCGCTGGCCGTCCGAGGCGCCGGGCGGGTAGAAGCGGAAGGCCGGGAAGGCGGCCGAGGAGCGCTGCGCGAGCGTGATGCCGCCCGAGGAGCGCATCGCGTCCAGGACCCAGCGCCAGCGCTTCTGCAGCGTCGCGGTGACCTTCGCGTCCGAGCCGGCCCGTTCGTAGTACGTCGGCCGGTTGATGATGGCCGCGAGCGCCGCGCCCTGCGACACCGTGAGGTCCTTGGCGTCCACGCCGAAGTAGTTCCGGGCCGCCGACTCGATGCCCGCCGCGCCCCTGCCGAAGTACACGGTGTTGAGGTAGCCCTCGAGGATCTGGTCCTTGGAGCGGGTGCGGTCCAGCTTGAGGGAGATCAGCGCCTCGCGGGCCTTGCGGGTCAGCGACTGCTCGGGGCTCAGCAGGGCGTTCTTCACGTACTGCTGGGTGATCGTCGAACCGCCCTGGCGCTCCCCGCCGGACACCGTGGCCACGGCCGCTCGGACGATCGCGCTGGGCGAGACGCCCGAGTCCGTGCGGAAGGAACGGTTCTCGGCGGCGATCACCGCGTCCTGGACGTGCCGGGGCACCTGGGAGAGGTCCACGTCCTGCCGGTCCACCGGCCCGCGCCGGCCCAGGTACTCGCCCCCCGCGTCCAGGAAGACCGTGCTCTGGCTGACCGTCTCCGGATGCGGGGCGGGAATCGTCGTGAGCTCGTACGCCACCCAGACCGTGCCGACGAGCGCGAGGAACAGCGCGAGCAGGGCCACGAGGACCCGCCGGACCCAGCGGCCCCGGCGGCGGCGCAGATGCACGAGAAGACGCTTCACGAGCCCACCCCGCCCCGTGCCAGGACCTTGCCGTTCGCGTCGTACACCGTGACCCGGGTGTCCAGCAGCATCCGCTTGTCCTTGGCCACGACGAACCGGGTGGTCGCGTACCAGACGTCCCAGCCCGGGTCGCCCGCCAGCGTGAGCACTTTCCCGGGGACGCGGCCCGAGGGTGTCTCCACCTCGACGCGGGCGGCCGGTCCGCCGCCGTGGTGGACGCCGGACAGCAGCAGCCGCCCGTCCACCACCTCCAGCCGCAGGGTGACGGCCGGGGTGCCCGAGGAGAGCCCCGCGACCGGCAGGAACTCGCCCCCGCCCTTCGGCGCCGACCAGTGAGCCCCGTCCTTGGTCAGCCACAGCTCCGTCCCGGACAGCGGCCGTACGCGTTCCCCGGCCGCCACCACCCGCACGGCCCCGGCGGCCACGGTCTTCCCGGGCGTCGCGGACCCGGACCCGGCCCCGCCCACCAGCCGCCAGGTGACGTAGCCGAGCGGGCCGAGCACCAGCAGACAGCAGGTCAGCAGCGCCGCGATCCGGCGCCGGCGCCGCCGTGTGCGCCCCTCGCGCTCGATGGCGGCGAGCGGGACGGGCGTGCGGGGCGCGTCGTCGGCGGCCGAGACGAAGGCCTCGCTCAAGTCGCCGGGTATCGGCTCCGGTTGTTTGCGTTTCATCCTGCCCCCAGGGCCTTCAGCCCCCGTCGTTCGTACGACTTCACCGCGCCGACCGACCAGCCGAGCATCTCGGCGATCTCCAGCCGGCCCAGGTCCTCGCCCAGGCGCAGGACCAGCACCACTCGCTGGCGGGCGGGCAGCGCGGCGAGGGCGCGGGCGAGCGCGGCCCGTGGGGCGGGCCCCGTGCGGCGCGCCCGGTGGCCGAGATGGCGGCGCACCAGCAGGCGTCGTACGTAGAAGTCGGTGTCGTCGCCCGGGATGCGCCGCCAGTGGGCGTACGCGTCGGACAGGGCGGTGCGCGCCAGGGCGTCGGCCTCGGCCGGGTCGCCGGTCAGCAGGTGGGCCGTGCGCAGCAGACGCGGCCAGGCCGCGGCGGCGTAACCGGCGAACTCGGGGCGGCGGCCGGGGCGGTGGGCGCGATGGCGGGTTCGGTGGCCTCGGTTCACGTCGGCGCGCCGCCCGCCCTGGTGCCGGCCTCTGCGGGGAGCAGGGCACGGGCGGCGGGACGGCGGCGGTCGGCTCTGGTCGTCATCGGGTTCCCCTTGCGATGTGTTTCGATGTGCGGCGTACGGGACCTGTACGCACCGCGAAGCGGTCCGGGTTGCACGGCGGTTCGGGGAAATTGGGGCACCGATGGCAGGGGCGGCATGACCGAGGACGAGTTCGACGCGTTCTACGCCGCCGCGTTCCCCCGGCTGACCGGCCAGCTCTACGCCTTCACCGGGGATCACGGCGAGGCGCAGGACGTTGTGCAGGAGGCGTTCGTACGGGCCTGGGACCGGCGGCGCGACTTCCTCGCGGACGGCGCGCCCGAGGCGTGGGTCAGGACCGTCGCGATGCGGCTCGCCATCAGCCGGTGGCGCCGCGCCCGGCGGTGGCTGGAGCTCGTCCGGCGCACCCCGCCGCCGGAGTCGGTGCCCGGGCCCGACCCCGAGCACGCCGCGCTCGTCTCCGCGCTGCGCACCCTGCCCGAGGCCCAGCGGATGGCCGTCGTCCTGCACCATCTGTGCGACCTGAGCGTGGAGCAAGTAGCCTCGGAAACCGGGGCCCCGGTGGGGACGGTCAAGGCCCGGCTGTCCCGTGGCCGCGCGGCACTGGCGCGGGTGCTGGCCCCGGGCGAGGGGGAGAGGGAGGGCGACCGTGTCCGATGACCGCCGCTACGACGCCGACCTCCCCGGCACCGGCCTCGAAGGCACCGGGCACGCGGGTGAACTCTCCGGTGCGCTGCGCACGCTGGCCCAGGACCACCAGGCCGCCCCGCCCGTCCCCGGCACCGAGATCCGCCGCCTGGCCGTACGGCGCGGCCGTCGCCGGCGTACGACCGCGGCGGTCGCCGGGATCGCCGCCGCGGCGGCCGTCGCCGTCACGCTTTCCGCGGGCCTGCGCCACGACTCCGGCTCCCCCCGCCGCACCGTCCCGGCCACCAGCCCCAGCCTGCGCCCCAGCCCGGCCACCAGCCCCAGCCCCAGCCCGCGCCCCAGCCCGGCCACCAGCACGCCCGTGCCCGCCGACGCCGTCGTCGACCTCACCGGTATGACGATGGCCGTCGACGGGCGGGTCATGCCCGTCTCCTCCGGCGTCGCCAAACTGCCCACGCCCACCGGCCGGTTCACCGTCATCGCCAAGTACCTCAAAGGGGAGCCGAAGACCGACGACGGCGTCGGCGGCAGTGTGTCGGGGCCGAGCGCTCCCTGGACGATCGAACTGCTCTCCGCGGACAGGAAGCGGACCACCTTCATCGACGCCCTCACCTACGACACGAAGGCCCCCGGCCACTACGCCACCACCGGCGGCTGGATCAGCCTGCACGAGGCCGACGCGAAGTGGCTGTTCACGCGGCTGGACAAGGGCTCGGTGGTGCTGGTGACGGGCCGGGCGCCACAGCTGCGGGCCTTCCCGTCGGAGTCGCCCTAGGGGCGGGCCGGGGCGCCTCAGACCTGGGCGCGGCCCTGCCTGCGCACGTCCGCCAGGCGCAGCGCGCCCATCTGGACGGCCGCCTGGGTCGCGTCGTTCGGTACGTCGCCGAGCCCGCCGTTGGTGAGCGCGAAGGCGTCCTCGCCGACGCGGACGGCGGCCACGTCCATCGTCAGCACGGACTCCTGCCCGTCGTCGGTCGTGGTGGCCACGGTGACGCGCAGCCCCTGGCGCACATCCCCGACCTGCGGCAGCGGGGCGTCGGTGACCTGGACGTCCTCGATCAGGCCGGTCTCCGTGTCGGCCGTGAACTCGGCGCACTGGACCGGCATCGTCTGCAGCCAGCTCAGCTCGGCGTCGACGTCCTTCGGCAGGCGCGTCCCGATCTGGTAGCGCAGCTGGGCGTCGGTGTCGGTGTCGTCGAGGCCGACGGCGGCCCGGGCGGGGGCGCCGAGGAGTTCGTCGCTGTAGAGGGCGTCGAGCAGCCGCTGGCACTGCCCGGCCGAGGTGGTGGCCTTCAGCAGGCCGTCCCGCCAGGTCGCCGCCCCGCCCGTCGCGGACCAGGGGGCGCCGAGGTCCGCCTCCGTGAGGAGCGCGGCCCGGGCCTGGGCGTCGGTGAGCGCCGCGCCGTCACCACGGGCCGACTTCTTCGGCTTCGGCGAGGACGAGTCGATCGTCGGGAGGGGCTGCTCGGCGGTCGGCGGGTGCTCCAGGCCGAGGGTCGCGCAGCCGCCCAGGGTGAGGAGGCCGAAGGCAAGAGCGGCGAGCGGGCGGACGCGGGGGCGTATCGCAGCGGTCATCGGGGTGCCTCCTGGGCGGGGCGCGGTAGTGCCTCCTCTCACGGCACCATCGCCCGACCCCGCTCACCAGCGCTCCGGGCCGTCCGGGTGAGGGGCCGCGGGAAAACCCGTGGCCCGCGCGGCGGCAGCGCTGTTACCGTCCCGCCATGCAGCGCGCCCAGCAGTGCCCGAAGAGCACGACGACGCCGGAAACCGTCCCGGCGCGCTGACTCCTGACCCAGCCGAAAGCCCCGGGGCGAACGCCCCGGGGCTTTCCGCACGCACCGCCACCGGGATGTTCGCCTCCCTCACCGAGGAGACGCCCCATGAACACCCCGATGCACGACCGGCTGCCCGACCACCGCCGCCTCGGCCGCGAACTCGGCCTGTTCGACACCGACCCGCTGATGGGGGCGGGCCTGCCCTACTGGCTCCCCGACGGAGCCGTCGTACGCCACACCCTGGAGGAGTACATCCGGGAGGCGGAACGCGCCGCCGGATACCGGCACGTGTACTCCCCCGCGCTCGGCAAACGCGAGCTGTACGAGATCTCCGGGCACTGGGACCACTACAGCGACGACATGTACCCGCCGATGGACCTGGGCGCGGAGGAGGTCGTCCTGCGCCCCAGCCTGTGCCCCCACCACGCCCTGATCTACCGCTCCCGCTCCCACAGCTACCGCGAACTGCCGCTGCGCATCGCCGAGCTGGGCACCATGTACC
This sequence comes from Streptomyces griseochromogenes, assembly GCF_001542625.1. Lineage (NCBI taxonomy): Bacteria > Bacillati > Actinomycetota > Actinomycetes > Kitasatosporales > Streptomycetaceae > Streptomyces > Streptomyces griseochromogenes. Next base: position 185,328 of record NZ_CP016279.1, read on the forward strand.
GGTCCGAACGGTCCGGCGTGCTCGGCGGCCTGACCCGGGTGCGCGCCATCCAGCTCAACGACGCCCATGTCTTCTGCACCCTCGACCAGGCCGTCGGCGAGGCCCGCGCCGCCCTGGAGCTGATCGGGCGCGCCTACGCCGACCTCGGCATCGAGGCCGTACGCCACCGTCTCTCGCTGCCCGGCGAGGGCGGCAAGTACGTGGCCGACCCCGAGCTGTGGCAGCGGGCCACCGCGCTGCTGAAGGAGGTCCTCGCCGAGAGCGGGGTGGAGTACGAGGAGGCGCCGGGCGAGGCCGCCTTCTACGGCCCCAAGATCGATGTGCAGATCGCGGACCCGGCCGGCCGCGAGTCGACCCTGTCCACCGTGCAGATCGACTTCCACCAGCCCGCCCGCTTCGACCTGCACTACATCGGCGCCGACGGCGCACGGCACCGCCCGGTGATGGTGCACCGCAGCATCATCGGCAGCGTGGAGCGGGCCGTGGCCCACCTGATCGAGTCCCACGGCGGGGCCTTCCCGGCCTGGCTCGCGCCCGTGCAGCTGGTCGTGCTGCCGGTCGCCGAGGAGCAGGCGGAACGGGCGGAGGCGGTGGTCCGGGAGGCGCGGGCGCTGGGCCTGCGCGCCGAACTCGCCGCCCCGGAGCAGGGCACCCTCGGCGCCCGGATCCGCGCGGCCCGCCTGGTCCCGTACCAGGCGGTGATCGGCGAGCGCGAGGCCGGGGCCGGGCTCGCGGCCCTGCGCCTCAGGGACGGGCGCCGCCCCGGAGCGCTCCCCGTGCCCGAGCTGCTGCACCGGATCGCCGAACGGGTGGCGGCACGGGGCGCTGTTCTGTGGTCGTGATCTAGGGTCGGTCACGACGGAAGGAGTCCGCCGTGACCGGTCAGCCCATCCCCGTGATCATCGACTGCGACACCGGCGTCGACGACGCCCTGGCCCTGCTGTTCGCCGTGCGCCACCCGGGCCTGGACCTCAGGGCGGTGACCTGTGTGGCCGGGAACACCGACGTCGACGGGGTGGTTCACAACACCCTGACCGTGCTGGAACAGGCGGGCGCCCCCGACATCCCGGTGGCACGGGGCGCCGCCCGCCCGCTGATCGAGCCGGCCCGCTCGGCCCGGCATGTGCACGGCGTGGACGGCATGGGCGACCTCGGCCTGCCCGCGCCCAGACGCGGCCGTGCCGCCGTGGACGCCGTGACGCTCCTGTACCGCGAGATCCTGGGCTCCCCGACCCCGGTCACCTTGATCCCGACCGCACCGCTCACCAACATCGCGCTCCTGCTGCGCACCCATCCGCACGTGACGCGGAACATCGAGCGGATCGTGTTCATGGGCGGCGCGGTCGCCACCGGAAACGCCACGCCCGTGGCCGAGTTCAACGTCTGGCACGACCCGGAGGCGGCGGCCGTCCTGCTCACCGCCGGGGTGCCGATCACCATGTACGGGCTCGACGTGTTCACCCGGGTCGTCGTCCCGGGCGCGGACGTACGGCGGCTGCGCGAGAGCGCGGAGCCGGGCACCCGGCTGGCCGGTGAGCTGCTGGCCCACCGCCCGTCCGCGCCCGACCCCGACGGCGACGACCCGGCCGGCGGCCTCGGCGACGCGGGCGCGGTGTGCGCGGTCGCGGACCCGGCCGGACTCACCACCCGTCTGCTGCCCGTCGAGGTCTCCCTCGCCCCCGGCCCGACCAGGGGTCAGACCGTCGTCGACCGCCGGCCGCGCCCGGGCGAGTCCGAGATCCACGGGGGTGCCCGCGAACAGGCCCTGGTGGACGTGGCGTTGGACGTGGACGTGGACCGGTACGTGAAGCTGTACCTGGAGACGGTGGAGCGGGGCTAGGGCGCGTCGGACGTGCCGGACGGCGGCCCGGAAGGCAGACCGTCGTCCGGCGGAGGCGCCCACCGCGACATGTCGTCCGGCGGGATCGACGGCGCCGGAGTCGGCTCCGGCGGCCTGAAGGGCCCCGCGTGGTTGTGCATGAGGAGGAGCATCACGCCGGCGAAGACCAGGGTCAGCACGATCAGCGTCAGCCCGACGGGGTTGTCCGGGTTGTACTCGTAGCGGTTGGTCCCCAACTCGCTCCGTTTGAAGACCGGTTCGTCGTCGTCGAAGGGCACGAGGGGATTCTCTCCGCAAGGACAGGTGGCCGTACACCGTCGAAGGTTCGCTTTCCGGGCAATGTGGACAGAGTCTGTACAGTCCTCCTTCTGAAGGGAGCCCGTATGGCAGACCTCTCCTCCCGGAACCCCGACTGGTGGCGCCAGGCCGTCATCTACCAGGTCTATCCGCGCAGCTTCGCCGACGCCGACGGCGACGGTCTCGGCGACCTGAGGGGCGTCACCCAGCGCCTGGACCATCTCGCCGTGCTCGGCGTCGACGCCCTGTGGCTCAGCCCCTTCTACCCCTCCGAACTAGCCGACGGCGGCTACGACGTGGCCGACCACCGGGACGTCGACCCGCGTCTCGGGACCCTGGACGACTTCGACACGATGGTCGCCGAGGCCCACCGGCTCGGTCTGAAGATCGTCGTCGACATCGTCCCCAACCACACCTCGCACCGGCACCCCTGGTTCCAGGAGGCCCTGCGGGCCGGCCCCGGATCCGCCGCCCGCGAGCGCTACGTCTTCCGGCCCGGCCGCGGCGCCCACGGCGAACTCCCGCCCACCGACTGGCAGTCGGTCTTCGGCGGCAGCGCCTGGCGGCGCCTGCCCGACGGCGACTGGTACCTGCACCTCTTCGCCGCCGAACAGCCCGACCTGAACTGGGAGAACGAGGAGGTCCGCGCCGACTTCCGCACCACCTTGCGCTTCTGGTCCGACCGGGGCGTGGACGGCTTCCGCATCGACGTCGCCCACGGCTTGGCCAAGGACCTCACCGAGCCGCTCCGGCACGTCGGGGACCTGGACGCGACGGGGGAGGATGCCCTGCGGCGGGTGGAGCCCGGCACGCACCCGTACTGGGACCGCGACGAGGTCCACGAGATCTACCGCGACTGGCGCAAGATCTTCGACGCCTACACCCCGCCGCGGACCGCCGTCGCCGAGGCCTGGGTCCCGGACACCCGGCGCGCCCTGTACGCCCGCCCGGACGAACTCGGCCAGGCCTTCAACTTCGAGTATCTGCAAGCCCATTGGGACGCCGACGAGCTGCGTGAGGTCATCACCGGCTCGCTCGCCACCGCCCGCACCGCCGGAGCCTCGGCCACCTGGGTGCTCTCCAACCACGACGTCGTCCGCCATCCCTCACGGCTGATGCTGCCGCCCGGCACCGACGAGAACGCCTGGCTGCTCTCCGGCGGCCGGGCCCCGGCGATCGACCCGGAGGCCGGCCTCGGCCGGGCCCGGGCCGCGACCCTGCTGATGCTGGCGCTGCCCGGATCGGCGTACGTCTACCAGGGCGAGGAGCTCGGCCTGCCCGAAGCCGCCGATCTGCCCACCGAGGTGCTGAAGGACCCGATCTGGGAGCAGACGGGGCACGTCCGCAAAGGCAGGGACGGCTGCCGGGTGCCGCTGCCGTGGACGACGGCAGGACCGTCCTACGGCTTCGGGCCCGGGGCCGCCTGGCTGCCGCAGCCGGCGTCCTTCGCGTCGTACGCCGTGGAGGCCCAGGCCGGTGCCGAGGGTTCCACCCTGGAGCTGTACCGCACCGCGCTCAGGCTGCGCCGCAAGCTGCTGGAGGGAGAGACGCTGACGTGGACGCCCGGCGCCCCGGCCGGGGTGCTGGACTTCGCCCGCACCGGAGCCTGGCGGTGCGTCACCAACCTCACCGCGGATCCGGTGCCGCTGCCGCCGGGCGAGGTGCTGCTGAGCAGCACGCCGCCGAGTCCGGCGGGAACCCTCCCGCCGGACACCACCGTCTGGCTCGGCTAGCCGACCGTCGGGCTCGGGCTGGGGCCCGGCGAGGCGCCCCCGCCTCCGTTGCCGCCGGCGATGCCGTCGATGTCCACCGGCTTCGACGTCGCGTTCGGCGGCGGTGTGAGCACCACCTGCGGCTGGCCCGCCGGCGGGGGCGGCGGGGTCTGGTCGGAGGCGGGCAGCTTCGGCGGAGTGGTCTGCTGGAAGATGGTCTGGTCGAAGTCGACCAGACCGGTCTTCTCCATCACGGTGATGTGGTCGAGGACGGTGTCGTTGGCCTGGTCGGCGAGGGCGCGCACCAGTGAGTTCTTGGTGGTGGACCGGATCTTCGCCACCGTGTTGAAGATCGAGCCGTGCGTCATCCGCAGGATGTTGGCGAAGTCGCTGTCGAACTTCTTGCCGCTGTCCGACTTCAGCGTCGTGACGAAGCCCTCCTGCTGGGGGCTCGCGATGTTGGGCAGCGTGATGTTCAGCATCGGCGCGATCTTGCGGCACGTGGTGTCCAGCGCCGCGTGCCCGTCGACCAGGTGCTTGCTGGCCTCGATGACGCCCTTGGTGGTGCCCTTCTGCAACCCGATCTGCCCCACCGGGTACTCCCACAGTCCGGCCGCCCGCACCTTGACCACGAAGTCCCGGTCGCCCTCGGTGAGCGGCCCCCACTGGGTCTGGGCGATGACCCGCGACGGCGAGCTGGACACGGTGCTCACACCGAGCATGCTCGGGTAGGCGAGTGCCGCGAGGGTCAGGGCCATCGCACCGCCCACGAAGAGAGTTCCCGTCGCGTTCCGCGAAAAGCGCACCGTGCCTCCTGCCCGGTCGTGGATCCCGCCTGGAGGCGGTGGGGACACAGGGCAGTACGGATGCGGAGGCGATTCGTATCGGTGGTGTCGGTAAAAAATCTTCCGGCACCGGTGGCCGGGGGGCCGCCCGTGTGCGGTTTCACCGCCCGCTCCCCGGCCCGCAGTTGGCGAAAGGTTGACCATTCCTCGGGAGAAGGCAGGGGAAACGCGGGCCTACATTCGCCGCATGCCCCCACAGCCACCCCCCAGAATGCCCGCCGCGCTTCCCGTCCTGCCCTACCGCAAGCCCACCAAGGGCCGCGACTACTGGGTGCTGGACGATGTCCTGCCCGACGTCGACGCCGTGCGCGAGCGGTGTCTGGCCAAGGACGACTGGGTCGAGGGCTATCCGTACACCTCCGAGACCTGGCCGGGGCTGCGTGCCATGCCCGGTCTGGAGCCCGGTGAACTCGGCCGTATCGAGGGGCTGGTGAAGAAGGCGACCGGGGCGAAGGAGCTGTGGGTGCAGCAGGCGCCCGGCGGCGGCACCCTCAACCACAACTGCGTCCAGGTGGTCGGCGAGGGCGAGAGCGAGCCCCGCCCGCACACCGACTCCCGCGCGCTGTGCCGGTACGCGGCCGTGCTGTACCTCAACCCGCGCGTACCCAAGGACTGCGGCACCAGCTTCTTCCGCCAGTCCCTGCCCGGCGGCCGACTCGGCGGCAACGTCGTCCAGGCCCCGCACAACAACCTCGTCGAGGCCCTCGGCACCCGCTTCGTCGCCCCGGACGCCTTCGAGGAGGACGTCCGCGTCCCCCACAAGTACAACCGCCTCCTCCTCTACAACGCCAACCTCGTGCACAGCGCGACCGGGTACGTCGGCAAGGAGCTGGAGGAGAAGCGCATGACGGCGGTGTTCTTCTGGATGGCCTGAGCCGCTAGGCCTTCCGGGAGGCGGCCGGCAGGCACTTGCCCAGGGTGACGAAGAGGAGCACCAGGCCCACGGTCAGCAGGACATGGCCCAGACCGGCGATGCCGGCGACGGCCGCCCCGCCGTCGTGCCCGAGCACCGTCAGGGTTCCGTGCAGGGTCATCATGGCGACGGTCACCGCCAGACCGGCGTTGTAGATCCAGAAGAACCAGCCGAACAACCGGTGGTCGGTCAGCGTGAACTGCTTTTCCAGCGCCAGGACGACGAGGAAGAACAGCATGCCGAGCGCCAGCACATGGGTGTGCACGACGGCGAGCTGGGTGGTGCCGTCGAAGTCCTCGGCCTTGGTGAGTTCGCGGTAGTACAGACCGCTGACCAGCCCGATGATCATGTAGATGTGGGCGGTGTTGAGGATCTTCCGCATCGGCGATTTCCCCCGTGAAGTCGCGTCGGTGTCGCCCCCCACCTTGCGCGCGGCCCGTTCGGGCATCAACGATGAACCCGATAACGAGTCATAACCGTCGGCTAATGGGTCGGAAGAGGCGCGCGTGGAGCTCCGCGACATCGAGACCTTCCTGACTCTCGCCGAGGAGCTGCACTTCAGCCGCACCGCGCACCGGCTTCATGTCACCCAGGCCCGGGTCAGCCAGTCGATCAAGAAGCAGGAGCGGCTGATCGGCGGCCTCCTGTTCGAACGCACCAGCCGTGCGGTGCGGCTCACTCCGCTCGGCGAGCAGCTGCGACGCGAACTCGGCGCCGGCTACCGGCAGATCATGGACGGCGTCGCCGCGGCGAGGACCGCCGCCCGTGGGACCGGCACCCTGACGGTCGGCACCATCGGCCCCCACTCCTGGATGCTGTCCGATGCCGTGGCGCTTCTGCGGACCCGCCTCCCGGCGGTCCAGGTGCGCTTCCGTGAGATCCAGCCGCCCGCCCCGCTGGACCTGCTCCGCTCCGGCGACGTCGACATCGCCGTGCTCTGGCTGCCGGTCGAGGAACCGGACCTCACCGTGGGCCCGGTCATCCACACCTCGCGGACGCTGCTCATGACGGGAGCGTCTCACCCGTACGCCCGGCGGGACGCCGTCCGCCTGGAGGACCTCGCCGACTGCGTGTTCGTGGCCAGTCGCTCGCTGCCCGCCTACATGGAGGAGGCCCTCAACCCCTTCCGCACTCCCTCCGGTCGCCCCGTCCCGCGCGGCCCGCAGATATCCACGTGGCAGGAGGCCCTCACCGCCGTGGCCACCGGGCAGGCCGTCGCCTCGGTGTCGGGCGACATAGCGGACTTCTACCCGTGGCCCAACCTCGCCTTCGTCCCGATCGTCGACGCCCCGCCCGCCCGATGGGCCCCGGTCTGGCGCACGGCCGCGGAGAGCCCGCTCGTCCGCTCCTTCACGCAGGCACTCTCCGACGCGCCGCCGACTACCGGCGAAGACTGCTGGTGCGCGTTGCCGGCGCCGGCCTCGGGTGCCGATGGGGCGTGACTGCCGCTGTCACTCACTTGGACGCGAGTATCACGATGACCACGACGACGATGACCGCGACACAGGCGGCGTTTTCTCCAGCGGATTGACCGCTGTTGATGCTGCAACTGATGGATCCTCCGCCTCCGCCGCCGTCACCCCAGTCGCCGTCCGGGTCCTCGTCGAACCGGCTTCCTCCTATGGGAGTGATTCCAAGGCGCAGGGGAGGCCAATCGGGTGTCGCGGGCCGAGGGCGCCTGAATTCGATGGGCCTGGGCAACTCGTCATCGCTGAAGAGCCTGTGCGCGTCTTTGGCCGCGGCGATGATTCGGCTTCGAAAGAGGTCGGACTCGTCCGCTCGCTGTCCCGCCAGCGCCACCAACGCCGAGAAGAGGTCCGACTCCGAGCGCTCGAGTGCGCCCCTTACCCGCTCGGACAGCCCAGAGGAATCCTGGACCGCCTGTTCCAGCCTTTCGGACATCCCCTCCGCGCGAAGCGCCCCATGGCCGATCAGCCGGGCGGTGGCGTAGGCCCATCCGATCGGCCCCGGCATGGCTTGCACGATCGGATAGCCGCCCTTGCACGCCTCGTCCAGATCATCGGCCGAGACGGCTTGACGCCCGCTCCATTCGCGCACGTACCCGAGCAGCTCGCGGAGCTCCGCATCCTGCCGGGAAGCGCGCGCCAAACAGTGGGCGACTTGAAGGAGGTCGATACGCGTCCGGCGGGGGTCTTCGTCGCCCCTGGTGAATCGGTCGAGTATGGCTTGAGCGTGCTCCAGAGCGGCGTCACTCGCCATGTCCCCTCCAGTGGATTCTGGTTTTCCACGTCCGGAGGACTGTTACATGAGGCCGGTCGGGGGAGGAGGGGAATGGGTAATTCACCTGCCTTTCATTTCCTGGCAGTAGCAGCTAGCAACGCTTGATGAAGTTGTTGGACGATACGTTTCCTTGGTGATGGGCCCGCCCGTTGGTGCCCGATTCGGGCCGCGATCTTCGAGATACGCGCCGAAGTGGGTGCGCAAAGCCGTGGAGTCGGCCGGTCCAACCGCTGCGTACCCCTTCTCACGGGTGGCGTGTCCCTGGTGATCGGCGATCGCCGTGCGTCAGGATGAACCGGTGAACGATCAGATAGCCGAGCCCGCCGCCCAGCCCGCTGCGTCCCTCGATCCGCTGCCCGTCCGGGTGTCGCAGGGCCTGACCATCGGGGCCCTGCTGCTCGCGGCACTCGCCTGGGTCGTGCGGGGTGTGTGGGAGATCCGGCTGGCCGTGGCGGGTGAGCCCGCCTCGGGGCCGCCGGACCAGGGGAACGGGGTGCACCGGCCGCTCAACGGGCTGGAGGACTCGTACCACCTCGTCACCTCCCTCGGGGGCGGTGTCGCCTTCCTGTGCGCGCTGCTCTTCCTCGCCTGGCTCTGGCGGGTGCGGGACAACGCGCGTGCGCTGTCGGGGCAGACGCCGAAGTACGCCGGGATCTGGGTCTGCTTCGGCTGGATCGTGCCCATCGCGAACCTGTGGTTCCCGCGGGGGATCGTCGCCGACGCGTACCGGACCACGGCACCCGGGCGGAAGCTGCCCGTCTCGGTCAACGTGTGGTGGGGCTGCTGGCTGACCGGGATGCTCAGCGGGGTCGGGATCGTCTACCGCGACTCCACCGACGAGATCATCGCGCGGGCCTACGACGAGGTGTGGCCGCTGCTCCTGTCCGACGCCGCCGTCGTCGGCGCGGCCGTGGCCGGCGCGTTCGCCGTACGGGCCGTCACCGCCGTACAGCTGGAGCGGATCGCGCGGGGGCGGGGTGCCGTGACCACGGAGGCCGCGGCCGGCGAGGGCTGAGAGCGGGCCGCCGCGCGCCGTGCGGGTGGTGGTGCCCGGCGGTCCGGGAAAGGATTTCCCCATGACCACCATCGCCATCATCGGCGCCGGGCCCGGGCTCGGGGCAGCGGTCGCCCGGCGGTTCGGACGGGAGGGGTTCGATGTCGCCCTCGTCGCCCGGGACCGGCGGCGGCTGGACGATCTCGTCGAGGAACTCGCGGCCGACGGCGTCACCGCGCGCGGGTTCCCCGCCGACGTGCGCAAGCCGGAGGAACTGGTGGCCGCCCTGGCCGCCGCCGTCGGCGCGCTCGGCACCATCGAGGTGCTGCAGTACAGCCCGGTTCCGCACCGGGACTTCATGCGGCCCGTGCTGGAGACCCGGTACCGGGACCTGCTCGGGCCGATCGAGTTCTCGGTGTACGGGCCGGTCGCGGCGGTGCAGCAGGTGCTGCCGGGCATGCGGGCGCTGGGCCGCGGGACCATCCTGTTCGTGAACGGCGGGAGCGCCGCCGTACCGCATCCGGAGCGGGCCGGCACCTCCATCGCCTTCGCCGCGGAGAGCGCCTACGGGCACCTGCTGCACGACCGGCTCACCCGCGAGGGGATCCATGTCGCGCAGCTGGTGATTCCGGGAGCCATCACCCCCGGGCACGTGCGCAAGGACCCCGCCGTGCTCGCGGACACCCTGTGGGGCATGCACCGCGACCGGCACGGGTTCCGGCACTACGCCGACGACCTGGACAGCTGACCGGGCACGGCGGAGATCGCGTCGCCCTGCGTGAAGAGCGTTTGTAGGCCAATATGGTGCTATTGGCCGCATTGCTCTCTTCAAGGGGGCCTCCATGGCTGTCGAAATACCGTCGCTCATCAAGCCCTCCCGGCTCAGGAGCCGTGGCGGGCTGCTGGGCGAGTGCGTGGCGGAGTTCCTCGGGACCTTCGTCCTCATCTCCTTCGGCTGCGGCGTGGTCGCGATGGCGGTCGCCGCGCTGCCCGGTTCGGGCCGTGCGGCAACCCCGACGACGATCTTCCTCGCGGCCGGCGACTGGCTGCTGATCACCTGGGGCTGGGCGTTCGCCGTCGTCTTCGGCGTGTATGTGGCCGGCGGCGTCAGCGGTGCCCACATCAACCCGGCGGTGACGCTGGCGATGGCCGTGCGCCGCGGGTTCTCCTGGGCCAAGGTCGTGCCGTTCTGGTTCTCGCAGGTCGCCGGCGCGCTCACCGGGGCCGCGCTGGTCTACCTCGTCTACCACGACGCGATCAGCGCCTACGACCACGCCGCGCCGGGGCCGAAGGTGAACGGGCACACCAACGCCACGTTCTCCATTTTCGCGACCTTCCCGGCCCCCTACTTCCACGGCGGCATCTGGGGCCCGCTGATCGACCAGATCGTCGGCACGGCCTTCCTGCTCATGTTCATCGCTGCCATCGTCGACCTGCGCAACCAGGCCGTGAAGGCCAACCTCGGCCCGTTGATGGTGGGCTTCGCGGTCGCCGCCATCGGCATGTCCTACGGCGCCAACGCGGGGTACGCCATCAACCCGGCCCGTGACTTGGGGCCGCGGCTGTTCACCTATGCGGCGGGATGGCAGAGCCTGGCCTTCCCGGGCGCCGTGTCCGGCTCGTACAGCGGCTTCTGGTGGATCCCGATCGTCGGGCCGCTGGTCGGCGCCGTGATCGGGATCCTGGTGTACGACCTGTTCATCGGTGATGTGCTGGTCGTGCGCCAGCAGATGGCCGAGCTGCCCGAGCCCGGCCGTACGCGGGGCGTGGAGGAGGAGTAGCGACGGGCTAGGGGTTGTCCGTCTCCGTCCCCGCCCTGCGGGCCGCCGACGCGATCTCCTCCAGGGCCGCCAGATGGCGCTCGACGGCCCTGCGGCCGGTGAGCGTGAGAGCGGCCCAGGTGCGCGGGCGCTTGCCGAAGTAGCCTTTGCGGACGCTGACGTAGCCCGTCTTCTCCAGGGCGGAGAGCGTCTTGCTCATCGTCGAGTCGGACACCTGGCAGTAGTCCCGCAGCACGGCGAACTCCGCCTCGCCGCACGCCGAGAGGTAGGCGGCCAGTGCCAGCCGGGTGGGGTGGTGGAGTTCGCGGTCCAGGGCCGGGGGCTGAGGCGTCTCGCTCATGCGGAGGTCACCCCGGTCGCGCGCAGCAGGTGCTCCAGACCGCCGGCCAGGCCGAAGGCCACCATCCAGCCGGTCGTGCCGTAGGGGATCGCGGCGAGCATGCTCACGGCGATCGCGACGGTGACGGGCAGCCAGGCCCGCCAGCCCCAGCGGCCGGTCTCGCGGCTCGGCGTGAACCAGCGCGTCACCCCGCCGTGGTGCGCGCCGAGCCAGATCAGGGTGAAGAAGGCGCCGATGCTCAGCACCGCGCCGGTCGTCAGCCATGTCGCCCACTGCCGGTCGTTCTCGGCGAGGCCCAGCGCCGTGAAGCCGGCGGCGAAGGTCAGGGCCTGGCCGACGGCCCAGCCCCGGGGCTTGGTGCGCCGGTCGCTCGCCGTGCGTGCCGCGGCCTGGGCGGCCTGCGCGGCGGTGAGCGCGTCCTTCGCCTGCCGTGCGTCCATCGGTGCCCCCGTGCTGTCCATGTGTGTGCCTCCGGTGTGGAAGGGGCGGCCGGTCATGCCGCGCCCGTACACCGTCATCATGGATACTACTTTCCAAGAATGCAAGTACTTTCCGTGTCACCAGCCGGTGAGCAGCAGGTGGTTGAGGAGCAGGGCGAGGACCGCCTGGGCGGTGAGCCAGGCCCGGGGACGGGGCAGGTACGCGCACGCCGGGAGCAGCCACATCGCGAACGGCAGCCAGATCCGCTCGGTCTCCGCCTTGCTCATCCCGGACAGGTCGGCGATCAGCAGCGCCAGCAGGGCGGCGCAGACCAGCAGGGCCAGACGGGTGCGGGCGGGGTCGGTGCGGTGGGTGAGGGCGGTGGTGGCGCGGTGCAGGCCGGCCGCCGTCGCCAGGCCCGTGATCAGCGCCGTACAGGCCAGGTTGGCCCACACCCAGTAGCCGTAGGGGCGGGTGCCGCCGACGCCCTGGTAGTAGCGGGTCACCAGCAGGTGGTACGCCGTCCACCAGTTGAACCCCGCGAGCGTGAACGCCAGGGGTACGACCGCGAGTCCGGCGAGCAGGGCGAGCAGCAGCACCGGGCGCCGGCGCACCCGGGCCCGGCCCAGGAACAGCACCGCCGCGCCGATCAGCGCGAAGAGCGTGAGGCCGTACGACAGATAGCAGGTCAGGCCGAACAGCAGTCCGGAGGCGGCCGCCCACGGCAGCGAGCCGCGGGTCACCGCGAGGGCGAGCAGGGCCACCGACCAGGCGGCGACCGCCGCGAAGTACGCGTCGGCCGACGTGCCCAGCCAGACCGCCGCCGGGGCCAGGACCAGGAACGGGGCCGCGCGCCGGGCGAGCGCCTCGTCCGCCAGCGCCCGCACGGCGACCAGCACCGCCACACAGGCCGTCGCGCCGACGAGGACGCACCACATCCCGGCCCAGCCGCCGCCCCGCAGCCCCATCCGGTCCAGGAGCACGAAGGTGAGCGTGGCACCCGGCGGGTGACCGGCGACATGGGCCGGCCAGGGGCTCGGGGTGCCGCTGACGATGTGGTGGGTGAAGTCGCGCAGGGTGGCCGGGATGTCGTGGAAGCGGCCGATCACCCGGAGGTACTCCTCGCGGGTGGTGAGGCGGACCGCGATGCCCCGGTGCCAGCCGTCGACGAGGGCGAGGGAGAGGATCCAGGCCGTCGAGGCCGCCCAGGACACCGGGAGCAGGGCGCGCCAGGGCAGCCGGACGGCCAGCGGCGGCCCGTACGCCACGGTGGCCGCCGCGAGGAGCACGGCGGCCGGGGTGCCGGGGCCCACATGCGGGTCCCATTCGGCGAACACCGGCGGCCAGTGCACGAACAGGGTGTGACGGGTGAACTGGATGTGGCGGCCGACCAGTACGGCCACCGTCACCAGCAGCGCGGCGGCCGCGGCGGCGTACAGATCGCCGCGCAGGGCGCGGCGCGCCTCGGGGCAGGAGGGCGGCACGGCGGCCGGGGCGTACGGTGCTTCGGGGCGGGAGCGGATCACACCGGCACGCTAGGCCGCACGGCCCCGCGATGGCCGTCGCACGGGCCTGACGTCAGCGTTTCGTCATGGGTTGCGCACCCTTTCCCGGGTGTTTCGCGCTCGACGCGGCCGGGCGGCGCGCGTGGACGCCGTACGCGCGGGTGCCGGCTGTGCTGTCGGGGCTGCTGCCGCTCGTGTGGTTCCCGCTGGTCCTCGACCTGGTGGGCCCGCGCTACCGCATGGCCACCGGTCAGTCCGCGGACGTCTGCCCCGGCCGCCGGCTGCTGATCACCGCCGTGCTCCTCGGCGGCCCGGCGCTGCCGCTCGCGGTGCGGGCGCCGCGTGTGCGCAGGGCGACGAAATGGCGTTCGCCGGCCGTCCACCGAGCGGCCGTGTGCCATCCGGCCCGGTCCGCGATCCGGAGCAGGGCGGGGGTGCCGATCCGCGCCCACGAGAACGCCTCGCCCGCCCGCGCCCGTCCGTGGGCGACGTCGACGACCTGGACCTCGGCGCGTTCGTCGAGGTCCAGCGGCGCGGTCTCGGCGATCAACAGACCGCCGGGGCACAGCAGTTGACCCATCCGGTGCAGGAGCGCGCGGGGATCGCCGCCGATGCCGATGTTGCCGTCCATGAGCAGGACGGTGCCCCAACGGCCCTCGCCCGGCAGCGGGTCGAAGACCGAGCGGCGCAGCGCCTGGCCGCCGACGGTGACGGTGCGGGTGACGGCGGCCTCGCTGACGTCGACACCGAGGACGGTACGGCCCCGGGCGGCGAGCTCCGCCACCAGCCGGCCCGGACCGCAGCCGACGTCCAGGACCGCGCCCTCGCAGCGGTCCAGCACCGCCCGGTCCACGGCGTCCGCGCCGGCGCACCAGCGCTCCACCTCCAGCGGCAGCAGCCAGCCGTCGGCGCGACGCAGGAACAGCGGGCCGCGGCCGCTGCGCAGGGCGGCGGCGTACGGATCGGAGGCGGCCCAGGCGGGCGGGTCGACGGTGACGGTCATCGGGCGGCTCATCGCGCCGCCGTGCAGTCGGCCAGCCGCGCGGCGAAGCCGCCGTGCGGGGCGAGGGCGGCCACCGCGTGGGCGTCGGCGGCGGTGTCCACGTCCCGCAGCCGGGGCAGGTCCCGCACCCGCAGCCCGGCGGCGACCAGCCGCTCGCGCTGCACGGCCCCGGTCACCGGCGTGGACATCGGTACGCCCCGCAGCAGCGCGGGCTCGGGCCGGGCCAGGCCCAGCGCCCAGAAGCCGCCGTCCTCGGCCGGGCCGAACCAGGCGTCGCAGTCCGCGAAGTCCACGGTGAGCAGGTCCGGGGTGACCTGCGGGGTGTCCATGCCGATGAGCAGGGCCGGGCCGTGGCAGTGGGCGAAGGCGTCGGCGAGGCGGACGTCGAGGCCGCCCGCGCACTGCGGTACGACGTCGAAGCCGGGCGGCAGCCAAGGGCCCGGCCGGCCGTCCAGCACGAGGACCCTGCGCGTGGCCGGGGTGGCGGCCACGGCCCGCAGGGTGTCGACGAGCGAGGCTTCGGCGAGGGCGGCGGCCTGTCCGGGGGAGAAGGGGGGAGTGAGCCGCGTCTTGACCCGCCCGGGTCTCGGCTCCTTGGCGATGACGAGGAGGATGGTCATGGGGGCCTTCCTTGGCTGGTGACCGGAGTTAGGGCTGGGCGCGGCTGCGTACGGAGCGTCTGCGGCCGGCGGTGCCGCAACTCCCCACGGGCGCGGGGCTGTATCGACCTGCGGCTCCGCCGCGCGGGCGCGATCAGCCCCCACCGGCCCGCAGGTGCGGCGGCTCCTTCAGCACGCGGCTCATGTCCCGCACCGCCTGCCACGTCCCCCGCCACGTCCCCGTGACCTTCGACGTGCCGGTGCGGGGCAGGTACGGGACGTCGTGCTCGGCGATGCGCCAGCCCGCGTCGGCGGCGCGCACCACCATCTGCAGGGGGTAGCCGCTGCGCCGGTCCGTGAGGCCGAGGGCCAGCAGGGGTGCGCGGCGGGCCGCCCGCAGGGGACCGAGATCGTGCAGGCGCAGCCCGGTGCGGCGGCGCAGGAGGCGGGCGAGCGCGAGGTTGCCGGCGCGGGCGTGGGCCGGCCACGCCCCGCGGGCCTGTGGGCGGCGCCGGCCCAGTACCAGATCGGCCTCACCGTCCCGGATCTCGCGGACGAACGGGACCAGCCGCGCCGGGTCGAGGGAGGCGTCGCAGTCGCAGAAGCAGACCACGTCGGCGGTGGCGGCCAGCAGCCCGGCGTGGCAGGCGGCGCCGAAGCCCCGCCGCTGTTCGCGTACGACCGTCGCACCGAGGGCGCGGGCGACGTCGGCGGAGCCGTCGGTGGAGCCGTTGTCGACGACGAGGGCGCGCCAGCCGGCCGGAATGCGGGCGAGCACCCAGGGCAGGGCCTCGGCCTCGTTCAGGCAGGGCAGTACGACATCCACGTCGGGAGGGTGCGAGAAGGAGGCTGCGGTGGTCGTCACGGCGTTCACCCTACGAAGCGGAATCGGGGCAAAGGGGGCATCGGCTCCTTACGAAACGCGGACGTCCCAGAGGTGGCCGAGCCATGGCGGCGGCGGGGTGCCAGGGTGGAAGACATGCAGCAGCCGTACGCATCACCGCACGCCGGACCGGACACCGGGCAGCCCCGGGGCACCCGGGGCCGGATCCTCGTCGTCGACGACGACCCGACCGTCGCCGAGGTCGTCAGCGGATACCTGGACCGCGCCGGATTCGCCGTGGACCGTGCCGCCGACGGTCCGGCGGCTCTCGCCCTGGCCGCCGCGCACCGGCCCGACCTGGTGGTGCTGGACCTGATGCTGCCCGGCATGGACGGCCTGGAGGTGTGCAGGCGGCTGCGCGAGAGCGGCCCGGTGCCGGTGGTCATGCTCACCGCGCGCGGCGACGAGGACGACCGCATCCTCGGCCTGGAGGTGGGTGCCGACGACTACGTCACCAAGCCGTTCAGCCCGCGCGAACTGGTGCTGCGGGTGGAGTCCGTGCTGCGTCGCGCCCGGCCCGCCGTGCCGCGCGGCTCGCTCGGCGCGGCCGGTCTGACGCTCGATCCGGGCGCCCGCCGCGCCACCAAGAACGGCTCCGATCTCGCTCTCACCCTGCGCGAGTTCGACCTGCTCGCCTTCTTCCTGCGGCACCCGGGCCGGGCGTTCGGCCGGGAGGACCTGATGCGGGAGGTGTGGGGCTGGGACTTCGGCGACCTGTCCACCGTCACCGTCCATGTCCGCCGGCTGCGCGGCAAGGTCGAGGACGACCCCGCCCGCCCCCGGCTCATCCAGACGGTGTGGGGGGTCGGCTACCGTTTCGACCCCACCGGTGACCACGGGAAAGCGGATGACTGACGTGCGTGACACCCTCCTCATCGCCCTCTACGCCTTTCTCGGCGCCGCCGCCACGGGCGTCGCCGGAGCGGCCGTGCTGCGCCTGGTCCGCCGGCGCTCCCTCATCACGCATCTCGCGGTGGTGGCCGCCGTCGGCGTCGTCGCGATGCTCGCCGGAACCATGGCCGTGGCCCAGGCGATGTTCCTGTCCTCCCACGACCTGAGGGTCGTCACCACCGTCGTGGCCATGGCGGCCGTGGTCTCCCTGGTCACCGCGCTGCTGCTGGGCCGCTGGGTCGTCGCCCGCAGCCGCGAACTCGCGGATGCCGCACGGCACTTCGGCGACGGCGGCGCCTTCGCCGCGCCTGCCGCCCCGGCCACCGCCGAACTGGACGCGGTGAGCCGGGAGCTGGCCGCCACCAGCGCCAGGCTGGCGGCCTCCCGGGAGCGCGAGCGGGCCCTGGAGACGTCGCGGAGGGAGCTCGTCGCCTGGATCTCGCACGACCTGCGCACCCCGCTCGCCGGGCTGCGCGCGATGTCGGAGGCCCTGGAGGACGGTGTCGCCGCCGACCCCGACCGCTACCTCAAGCAGATGCGCACCGAGGTGGAACGCCTCAACGACATGGTCGGCGACCTCTTCGAACTCTCCCGCATCCACGCCGGGACGCTCCCGCTGAGCCCGGCCCGCATCTCCCTCTACGACCTGGTCGGCGACGCCCTCGCGGGAGTCGGTCCGCTCGCGCGTGAGCACGGCGTACGGCTGGTGGGGGACGGGGTGGAGCGGGTGCCGGTGGAGGTCGACGGCAAGGAGATGAGCAGGGTGCTGGCCAATCTGCTGGTCAACGCCATCCGTCGGACCCCCGCCGACGGCACGGTCGCGATCGCCGCCGAACGGGCGCCCGAGGGTGTGGTGCTGTCGGTGACGGACGGCTGCGGCGGCATCCCCGAGGAGGACCTGCCCCGCGTCTTCGACACCGGCTGGCGCGGCACCGACGCGCGCACACCGCCGGCGGGCGCGGGACTCGGCCTGGCGATCGTCCGGGGCATCGTCGAGGCCCACCAGGGCCGGGCCACCGTGCGCAACATCCCCGGCGGCTGCCGCTTCGAGGTGACGCTGCCGGCGGCGAAGGCGTGAGCGAAGGTCCGGTGTGAGGGCAGGGGTTACGTCTGCGGGCGGCAGACGATGGCGGTCTCGGACTGGTCCATACAGGAGATGCCGGGGCCGAGGAAGCGCGAGACGATCGGTGCGATGTCCCGCTCGCAGGACAGGCCCTGGCTCCCCTCGTCGTCCTCGCGCGCGTGCTCGCAGATCCTGTTGAGGACGCCGCTGTTGCCGGACTTCGGGCCGGGCGGCGGCGCGTCCGCGAAAGCCGACGGGGCGAGGAGGCCCACACCGAGTACCGGTGCGGTCAGCAGCGCCGCGATCCGGGCGCGGGTCGGCTTGCGGGTTCGTCGTGACATGGTGGTCCTTTCGACCGTTTTGCACTGATAAATACCAAGATCGCCGACGTCGCGCAGAGGCGGACACGCTCGGTTGGGCCGCACGAAGTCCCGCATTCCCTCCATGGGGCCTGCCTTGGGCTTCCGGCGAACTCCGTGACGCCTTCCTACGGGGACTCGCCGGGGATCGACAGGTAGGTCTCGCCGAGCCGGCGCAACACGGGGTGGTCCACGGGCAGTTCGGTCTCGTCGATCGCGGCGATGGCCCGGACACCGATGCCGGTGTTGGTCGCGAAGGCCGCTCGCATGCCCTTGGCCTGCTCCAGGGTCACGGTGGCGACCCGGTGCGGGGCGTGCTGCCGGAGCAGTGCCATGGTGACGCCGGGCAGCACGGGGGCCTGCGGCCACACCACGGTGCCGTCGCCGTCGACGAAGGCGACGTTCCAGGTGACGCCCTCGCTCACGAGCCCGTCGCGACCGACGAACAGCGCGTCACCGTATCCGGCGAGCTGGGCCGTGCGGCGGGCGCGCAGCGCACCGAACAGGCCCACGTGCTTGACCTCGGGCAGATCACGCTCGTACGCCACACTCATCACCCGCAGCGGCTCGGGAGGAATCCCGCCGGCACCGCGCACGGACACCAGGACGTGCGGCTCGCCGGCCTCCGTCAGGTGCCCGATCTCCACCTTCGGATCGAACACGGTCACGCGGACGACGCGGGGCCCGTCCTGCCCCTCCAGCCCCTGGCGCACGTGGTCCCGCACCAGTGCGGCGTCCAGGTCCGCGCCCCACACCGCCTTGCAGTCCCGCACGAGGCGTTCCATGTGCAGCGACAGGCCGCGGATCGTGCCGTCCTCGCCCACTCGCATGGACGTGAAGTGACCGACGTTGGTCAGGGCCAGGGGCGCCAATTCGGCTGCCGTCACGGGCTGTCCGTCGAGCGTCACCATGCGGTCCAGCATGTCAGGGGACCCCGCGTCGGGAGGCGATGGCCTACTCGGGTCCGATCGTGCCGTCGGTGGACCAGACGGGTGGTTTGGCATCTCTCACTCATCTGCCCTCGGCCGCATGGGAATGATCTTCATATGACCCTATTCCCACTCAGGATCATCGCGGTCGCACTGGGCGCCGTGCTGGCCACAGCCGTTCCCGCATCAGCCGGCAGCCTTGCCGGCTTCCCGCAATCGTCGATCGTCAGTGCACGCCCCGATCCCCAGACGATGGCGCTTCCTGCCACCAGTCAGCTCATTCGCGGGGGAGACGCAGACCAGCCGGTCGGTTCGAAGACCCCGAACGGCAAGGGACCGTGCTCGTGCCAGGGCACCGCCTGCTCGACCACGTGCCCACCGGCGACGTGCGATCCCTCAGGCGCGTACGACGGGACGTGCACGTGTCCACCGGAGCCGTGTCCACCGCCGACGTGCAAGCCCTCAGGCACATACGACGGGACGTGCCCGTGTACAGGCACCGGCTGCTCGGCCACGTGTCCGCCGGCGCCGTGTCCACCGCCGACGTGCAAGCCCTCAGGCACATACGACGGGACGTGCCCGTGTACAGGCACCGGCTGCTCGGCCACGTGTCCGCAGGCACCGTGTCCACCGCCGACGTGCGAGCCCCCGAGTACGTACGGCAGCGGGACGCACACATGCACAAACACCGCCTGCTCGGCCACGTGCCCATCGACCACTGGGGCATGAATCAAGGGCGCGCGAGAGGGCTCGGCGAGTAGTACTGCTGCTCACGAGCCCAGCGCGCCGCCGTACCCAAGGTCGCTGCTCGGCCCGACACTCACACCGACGGCGTGACCCGTCGGACAGACCCTGGTCCGAGCCCCGGAAGCCTTCGGGTCACCCCCGTCCGCCGCTCGCCCCGGTGACGGTTTGCGGTCACAGCACTCGACAAAGGCGACCGTGGGACCCTTCAGCGCGCCGCACCCGTATATGACGTCACCCTTGCCGAATCCCGTGACTTGGAAGTCGTCCTACGGCACGATGGGCGACGGGGGTGAGCGCGTGAGCGAGACGCCGGATGCTGTGCAGAGCGCCAGACGGGCGTTATCCAAGAGTGAACGCGTGTACGGGCTCTTTCACCCGCAGACTCTCGCCGCCCTCGCGCATCTCGCGCGTGAGCTCGCCGCCGACGGCCGCCACGACGAAGCCGCCGAACGCTGGCAGCACCTCCTCGACAGGTACCGCGGCACCACGGGGCCGGGGCACCCCGGCACGATGAGCGCGCTGGCCGAACTCGCGCAGGCCCTCGAAACGGCCGGCCGGCACGCGGAAGCCCTTGAGTGCCTGCAACAGCTCCTCGTCGCATACAAAGGCCATGCCGGTTCCGCTCCGCCGGGCGCTCCTGACGCCCTGCCCCGGCTCTGGCGCACCGCCAGCCGTGCCCTGTTCGAGGCCGACCACGACGACGACACGCGTCAGTACCTGCGGCAACTCGCCGCCAGGTACCGCATCGACCCCGGCCCGGGGGAGCCCGACGCCGACCAGGACTCCTTCGCGGCGGATCCCGAGGTCCACAGGCTGCTCCAGGCCATGACCGCCCACCTCGCCGCCCGTCGCGGTGTCGACGCCTACGGTGCGGCCCGCTTGCTGGTGGAAGAGCTGACCGCCCGCAACACAGACCTCTTCTCGGACGCTGTGCGGAAGCCGGAGACGCCCTGCGCCGGATTTGACCAGTGGGCCGAGGCTCCTTCGGGCGACGACTTGCCGGTGTCGGACGCGGCTGTCCATGAGCACTCGCTCGACGACCTCTTCGCCGCCCATGCGGCCCGTGTCGCGGGAATCCTCGACGATGCCTCGGACGAACTCGAAGAGTGTGGTCCGGGCGCTCCGGGTCACCTCGGTGCGTGTGACCTGGATGAGTCCAAGCGCCTCGCCGAAGAGGCGCGTGAAGCCGTCAACTCCGATCTCATCGCACTGTTCCTGAGGCTGGGGCCGCCTCCTGAAGCCATAGGCAGAGATCACTACGAACCGGTCAACAGTGGTGGTGGGGGGACTCAGGAGTGAACACGGACGACGCGGCATCCCTCCCTGTCCCACAACAGCAGCAATCCGAGCTGATCGAGAACCTCCTGGCGGCCGAGGCACATCGGCTTGCCGCGCAGTGGGCCGATGCGCCGCCGGAGGTCTTCAGGGCCGCACTCGCCGCTGCCAAGGCCGAGCGGGCTCTGCGCTCGCAGGAGACCGTCCTCAGGCTTCGTCTGAGCCACGACCTGGAAAAGGAGCGCATCCAGGCGGAAAAGGCCGAGGGCGAGCGGCTGGCGTGCGCGGAACGCGAGGCGGCGGAGCGAGAAGCCGCAGCCCAGATAGAGCAGCTGCGCCATCGTCGGCACGTCGTGAACGTGACCGTCGGCGCGGTCATCTCCATCGCTCTCCTCGGCGCCGGCGTCGCCGTCGTCGGTTCAGCGCCTTGGCTCTCCGTCATCCTGTGCGGCCCGAGCCTGCTCGCACTCGCGAAGGTCTTCGTGCTGCACCGCAGCGACCCCGACGACATGAAGCTCCTGGCACGAGCCTCGGGCAGTGCGGTGAACGCCGCTGATCCGGCACCGCCACCGCAGCAGCCTCCTGCTCCGTGACTCAGGGCTCTCCTCGCCCGGTCGCCCGGCCGATGGCCGCGTCCACCGCCGCCACCCGGTCGGCGAGCAGGGTGGGGGCGGCCACCGCGCGGGTCAGGGGGTCGTCCTTGGGGCCGGCGAGGGCGAGGGCGCGGGCCTGGGCCGTTTTCAGCTCGGTCCAGCGGGCCGTCTGTTCGGTGGTGAGGGTGCCGCGCAGTTCGGCCAGTTTCAGCGTTGAAAGAAGAGCCGGCGTCGGACCGTGGTAGCGACCGCCGTCACGGCGGTCATCGGTTGCGCTGCGCGTCCGACTACTGGGGAGAGTGCATGTCGGTCAGGCGGCCATCTCGCCTCGTATCCGGTCCAAGAACTGGGAGGCTGTGGCGTGCTGGGTGGGCAGTCGTGTCCCCGCCGTACGCGTGATGCGCTGCAGCTGGTGCGGCAGCCGCTGTGTCACCGCCTCGCGGATGGCGATGTCCAGCGACCGGGCGGCACCCATACGGTCGTCGGCGAGCAACTGGACGTGGGCCACAGTCACCAGCTCGATCACGCGCCATTGGGGAGCCACGACGGTCGTGGGCACCGGGCTGTCTTCCACCAGCTGCATGGCCACCCTGGTGCGGCCTGTGGAGACGAGGCCGCGCAGGCGGATTTCGTGCAGGGAGAAGGGGTTGAACAGGCTGGTGTGGTCGACGCTGTCCAGGAGGCCCTCGGTCTCTCGCATCACGCGGTCGAAGAGAGCACCGTTGCCCAGTGCGCCGGCGGCTCGGGCGAGGAGCGGCAGGGCAGCGGCGCGAGCGGTGTCGTCCGGGGCTGTGGCGGCGGCCCGGCACAGTCGTTGGACGGCTGCGCCCCGCAGGTTAGCTTTGCGTAGCTCGTTGCCGTGCATGCGCAGTACGTACGAGGTCATGCGCGCGTCCTCGAAGTACTCTGCGATCTCCAGGCTCTTGGCCGTCCAGTGCGCGGCAGTGGCGAGGCGTTCCTCCGGCAGTACGTTGCCCAAGGCGACGCCGAGGCCGACGCGGGCTCGGCCAAGCAAATGCACCACATCGCGCTCGGTGTGGCCGTCCGCGATGAGGGACTCGAGGCGGGCGACGACCGGCAATAACTCGGAGACCGCTTCGGAGGCGTGCCCAGACTGGCGGGCGATCTCGGCGAGTCGGACGGTCGACTCGCCGAACTGGATCATGGCCCGGTGGTCGGTGTCGGTCGGGTCGGTGACACCGAGAACATGCGCCGGCAGGCACAGGGCTTCGCAGATCCGGCGGCGGGAGCCGATGTCATCGAGGGACCGCTTCCCCAGCTCCAGGGCCGAGATGTACGTCTTGTCGTAGCCGAGGAGTTCACCGAGCGCTGTCTGGTTCAGTCCATGCACGCGGCGGTAGAAGCGCATGATGTCGGCCAAGTCCCTGGTAGCCAGGACCAACTGGGCCTGTGGCGTTGCCCAGTGCCACTGGGCGTGCCGGGTCGAAGGCCGAGCAAGCGGCGGCCGGTCCTGACCCACTCGTGTCGCCACCTCACCCCCGGCCACGGTCGGCTACATCCGCTCGTACTCGTCCACGGCCGCCGACCCGGTGTTTACCCGGCCGTACCAGGCGGCGATGGCCTGCTTGTAGCCGTCCGGCATGTTCAGGCCAAGCACCTCGTCCGCGCTGAACATACCCAGCTGCTTGTGTTCATGACTGACGACCGGGGACCGGTCGGGAGTCAGCACGGTGCAGCCGTAGGTCACGATCAGTACGCGTCGCCCGGGGATGGGCTGATAGATCCACACACCACTGTCGATGAGCGGGCCGGCCTCGACGTCCCAACCGGTCTCCTCCTGGATCTCACGCTCCAGCGCCCGCTCCGGACTCGTGTCCGGTAGCTGCACGCCATCTCCCGAGCCGATCTCCAGGCGGCCTCCGGGTAGTTCCCACTCGTCACGCTCGTTTCGCAGCAGTAGGACGCGAGCATGCGCGTCGAGCGCAACGCCCTTCACGGAGACGGGCCAGAGCGGCGGCGTGTACGTCATGACGATCCTCGTCCTGCGATGTGCGAGCCGGGCCTTCGGAACGTAGCACGCGTTCTCCAACCAACCGCCCACGCGTCCGTTTTGCCCGAGTCGACAATCAGTCGCTTTACCGCGACCACCCTGCCTTCCCACTCTGATCTCACCGATCCCGATCGAAGGAGTACGGCGATGCTCGACGCCTCCGCAGGCTCCGAGAGGTTCTTCGCTGACCACTACGTCAACCTCCGCGCCCCGCACGCCAGTGACGCCATCGCCGCACAGCTTCGGGACACCGGCCTCGTCACCCTCAATGGACTGACTACACGGCAAGCGGTCCTGGTGTCCGCCTCCCAGCCGATGGAGATCACGCCCCACCCACATGGCGCCCCGGACGGCTTGACGCTGATCCATGACACGGGCGGCCACGCCCACTGCACTGGCTTCGCCGGACTCGGAAACGGAGAACTCCTCGCCCACACCGAGAGGTCAGGCACCCCCAAACCGCCACGCCTGATTCTCCTGGTCTGTCTTCAACCCGCCTCGACGGGCGGCGAGACAATCCTCACCGACGGACTCGATATCCACGCCCGCCTCGCCAGCCAGAACCGAGCAGCAGCGATCGCATTCAGCCAGCCCCGGACCGCCTACTTCGGAACGGGCACCGGCCATGCTTCCCAAGTCTTCACCGTTGAGGCCGACGGCCGGATCTCCATACGGCTGCGCCAGGACGGTCTCGCCCGCTGGAGCCCGTTCGTCCAGCCCTACCTGCCAGCTCTCCGCACCGCCATCGCCGCCAGCCAGCATCGCCTCACGCTCCAGGTCGGACAGGGCTATCTGCTGGACAACCACCGCTGGCTGCACGCGCGCACGCGTTTTACCGGGGACCGCCGCTTGCTGCGCGCCCTGGGAGCGCCACACGTCGTCCTTCCGAACGGCTTCACCCCCTGCCCGACAGCCTCCGTGCTGCCCATGACGAGTGGGGCCGTCTGATGGGCCCTCAACTCCGGCCGAATCCAGCCCATCTACACCGCAAGGAAACTCTCATGAGCAAGGAGAAAAATCCGCCTGCGCCACCGCAGCCGCAACCGTCGGGCCCCTCTAAGCCGCGACCGGCGGACCGGGACGGGTAGTTGCCAGGACGGCGCGGAAAATCCAGCACACCAGCGTCAGGGTGATCCGAAGGAGGAATCTCATGGCGGGCAAGCACGGAGACGGCAAAGGCGGCGCCGACGGCGACAAGAAGCAGTCACCGAAGGAGAGCGACGGCCAGTGGACCAAGCCGATCAGCAATCCGAAGAAGTGAAGCCGATGACATTGCAGAAGCGGCTGGTCGAGATCCTGACCGACAAAGGCGCGCTGCCGCCCGAGTGGCGAGAGGCCGTTGAGTCCGTCGACCGCGGCCTGTTCATCCCCGACCGGTTCGAGGGCGGCGACAAGGAGGCCGACCCGGCACAGTGGGCGCGGCTCGCCTACGGCGACGTACCCGTGGTCACGCAGGTCGATGACGGCGAGGAGGGCGGGCCCGGAAGGCCGACGTCATCCAGTTCGATGCCGTCGATGATGCTCGAAATGCTGTCGCTCCTCGACGTCCACGACGGGCACCGGATCGGGGAAGTCGGCGCCGGTACGGGCCTGAACGCGGCATGGATGGCCCACCGGCTGTGCCGCGAGAACGTCGTCACCATTGAGTACGACCCGGCTGTCGCGGAGCAGGCGCGGGCCAACTTGAAGACGGCCGGACTGCCCGTGGTGGTGATCACCGGCGACGGCATGGCCGGTATTCCGGCCTTCTCTCCGCTGGACCGGCTCATCTGCACTTGCACTGTCCGTACGGTCCCGTACGCGTGGGTCGAGCAGACCCCCGGCGGGAAGATCGTCACCCCCTGGGGCGGGTCGTTCCATTCGTACTCGTTCGCTGTCCTGGACGTGTCCGACGGTACGGCGCAAGGGCGGTTCACCGGCTACCCGGAGTTCATGTGGGCCCGGAACCAGCGGGGTCGACAATGGGCCATCGGTGACGTGTACCACCGGCAGGAGGGAGTGAAGTCAACCACCCCCGTCGACCCCCACGACATCGACAACGACGCCGACGCCCTCTTCGCGATCGGCACCCGGCTCCGTGACGCCTACCCGAAGCTCCACCACGCCGACGACGGCTCCAGGGAAGCCACGTACTGGATCCTCGGTGACGACCGGACCTCATGGGCGACGGTGGAGTACGTACCCGGCCGTACGGAGTTCGAGGTCGAGCAGTACGGTCCCCGGCGGTTGTGGGACGAGACAGCGGCCGCCTGGGAGTGGTGGCTGGCCCAGGGGCGGCCGGCCCGGGACCGGTTCGGGCTGACCGTCGATCGAGACGGCCAACGGGTATGGCTCGATGAGCCTGGCTGGCTGGTGCCCGCCTCCTAGACCGTCAGTCGGCGGACTCGCCTCCCCCGGATGCGTCCGTTACGAACGATCCCATGCCGGGCGTGGTGATGATCAAGCCGTCCTCCCGGAGGGCGGCCGTCGCCTTTCGAACGGTAATGCGCGCCACGCCGAATTCCTGCTCCAGACGGACTTCGGAAATCAGTGTGCGAGGCGCGTACTCGCCGGTCGTGATCCTCTCGCGAAGGACATCGGCGATCTGCGCCCACTTGGGCCGGGTGGGGTCGAACTCCATCACGGCCCGGACTGTACGCACGGACTGACACCCGAACATAGATGCCTACATGAGCACCTGTGCATAGACAGGGGTATACAGGTTGGCTATCGTGGGCGACACAGAGGACCCCCGCGACGGTTGGGAGCCGTCCGGGGGTGTGGCCACCAGCTAATAAGGAGCTGCTGACGGTGAGCATTATCCACGCGTTCTTACGGTGGGTCCTGGGCGTGTGCGCACCCGCCACCGGCAGGCGCCGGGCGGCAGCGCGCCCCACACCGGTACCCGTCGAATGGCCCGAGGTTCCCTCTACGGCCTCCCCGACGCTTCCCGCCCACCGGTCCCCGTACGGGCGTGACGTGCCCCTCGACGGTCGGGCGACGGTGATGGTCCGTCCCTACGTCTTCGCGATGGACTTCGGTATCGACCTGGACCGGCACGTGATCGGCGCCGAGGGGTTGGCCTGTTGAGCCAGACCGCAATGGATGCCGGACGGTCGGCGGAATGCGCGGTCGCGCGTCGCCCGGAGTACCGGGGCCTGCACGTCGACTGTCTGCGCACCAAGGACGTGCCCTTACCGCACAGCATGGGCCTGGTGCTGATGCCACGCTGCACCTGCCCTTGCCACCAGCAGAGCCGAGGGGGTGGGCGCTGAACGCCGGGAGCCCGCCCGAGCCGGGCACGTCCCACCTGACGATCCGCACCTACCGCGTCGGCCCCGGCGGCGAGCGCACCGCGCGGTCGAGGCTGCGCACGTTCCGGGCCACCCCGGACCCGGAACGGGTAGCCGATTCCCTCGCGTGGCCGCCGTGCGGCTGCCCGCGCTGCCGCACCAGTACGGCCCACTGATCGGGCCCCACAGACGGCTGTCCGCCCCCCAGCCCACGCTCTGCAGGCGACGGGGCGGGCGGCCCCCTAACGCGCCTCGGGCTTCGCGAACCCCTCGGCATCCTCGCCCTGTGCGAGTTCTGCGCACCGGACAGGACGCTCGAACAAGCCGACTAGGCGCTGCGCGGCTCCGAGCCCGCTGTGGGCCATGTCGAGGACTGCACGATGATCGAAGGCCCGTCGCATCCGATCCGCGCCTATGAGGCCCGGGTGGCGGGGCCGCCACCACGGTATGGACGCGGATACACCGATCATGCGCCTGCGCCGTCAGACCCATGGGATAGAACAGATGAGCTGATCATGGGGTGACGTACGAGGGGGATGAGCATGGGGATGCCGCCCGACTTGAAGGTTGTGGCGCACGGCATGATCGGAGCGTCCATGGAGATGGTCAAGTCCGTGATGCCCGGCGCTCGCGACACCACCATCGCGCTGTTCCACGAGCTGGACCGGCAGAAGGGCATGGCGGGCGACGACGAGGCGGGGCGTGCCTTCGCGCAGGTCTACAAGTCGGCGGCGGCCACGACGCTCGACAAGATGGGCTTCAGTTCCTATGTGATGGGGGAGACGGGCAAGGGCCTGATGCGTAACGCGCGTGAGTTCGTGGCTCGTGAGAGCCAAATTGCCTCAGGAATCCTCGGGCAGCAGATCGATCTGACGACGAGCATGGGCAACCCCGCCGAAGACTGCACGGAGAGCTTCCTCGGTCTCGGCCAGGAGCTTCCCGAGGTCGTGGGGGACACCGCCTGGTACGACCAATACGCGCCCGCCGGCATCAGTGATCGTTTCCGGGGTTCGCCCGAGAAGTTGCGCGACGTGGCGGGGGCATGGCGACAGGCGGCCAAGTTGGTGGTGCGGTTCCTTGAGGACGCACAGGCGTGCGCGCACACGGCCGACAAGGCGCACTCCGGTGAGGCAGCCGACGCCTTCCGGAAGTACTTCGCCGGCTTCGTTGGGTTCGCGGCTCCCCCGGAGCAGGCGCATGAGAGCGAGACTCTGGTCGCGAACCTGGTAGCCGCCTGCGGGCAGTTGGCCAAGGCCTGTGACCGCTATGCCGATCACGTGGAAGACGCCAAGCAGAAGATAGTGCAGCATCAGGTGGACCCGTTCAGCGTGGACATGCCGTGGGATTCACCGATGTTCGGTGGTAACGGCTACGACGGCGGCCTGAAGGATGCGGTCCTCTCGGACCCTTGGATACACCAGCTGGGCAACGTGGCACACGCCCTCGACAGCTCAGAGAAGCGGGTGAAACTGCCGCACGGCTCGGATGAACGTCCGGGAGCTCCCTTCGGTCCGTTCATCCCGGTGCCGGTGCCGGTGCCGGTTCCCTTGCTCCTGGCCTCCTACCGCGGAGGGATGTCGGGCATCGTGCCGACTGCGTATGTCGACCCTGACCCGAGCATCCCTTACCGGGACCCTATGCCGCCGGCGGCAGGCACGACGCGGCTGCTGACCGACGCTGAACGCAAGGAGTTCGAGAAGTTCGTCGACGGGTTGGAGGCGAAGGGCTTCGGGAGCAACGCCACGAATCCACATACACCCGAGAACGAATACCAGTTGCGGACGGCTGGCTATCCGGAGCGGAAGATACCCCTGGGTCCTGAGGCCAAGAGACCGTTCAAGGCCGCGGACGGCATGCGTCCTGCGGACGGCTACATGATCGACTCGAAGTACGTGAACAACGAGAAGGACTGTTGGCGTAAGCCGGAGACGTTGAACCAGCTGGAGGACACCTTTCGCAAGGACGGGACGAAGAAGTGGAACAAGGAGGCGTTCTTCAAAGGCCTCGATGAGGGTGAGCTCAAGGAGTACGGCAGCGCGATCAAGAAGCACAAGGAGATACGCGGCCTGGAGATCATGACGAACGACAAGGACGCGGCAGCCTACTGGCAGACCCTGATGGCAGAGCAGGGCGTCAAAGGGACCGCCCAATACGTGCCCTAGCTCCACGAAGGACGACTGATGAACATTGAGGAATACACCACCTCCTTCCTGCTGTACGCGCCGGCAAAGAACCCTCATGGCTGGCAGCTCGACCTGAACGCGTTCGGCGAGGCTCTCCGTGAATCCTTCCCCGAGGTCGGCTATCAGCCGGAGGAGGGCCACCCGGCTCGTCTGGGCATCTGGGTACTGACCGCCGACGGGACCGAGTTCGACGGCTTCGCCGACAATGAGACCCGGGACACCATCGCTCTGCGTGGCAACACGATCACCGAGGTGGCGTCCTTCATCGCCTGGCTGCGTGACTCCTACGTTCCTTCGCCCGACCTGATCCGCTTCACCACCGAAGTGGCCTTCGCACGCGGCATCGAGACCGATTGGCGTATCCCGGCCGTCGGCGGGGTCGACCGGATCGAGGAGGAGCTGCGGCAGCATCTGCTGGTTGTGGTCGGCGGATAGAGGACGCTCGCACTTGAGGGACGCCTGGGCGCGACCGCGCCAGCTCGTTCCAGCTCCAGGGCCGAGATGTACGTCTTGTCGTAGCCGAGGAGTTCACCGAGCGCTGTCTGGTTCAGTCCATGCACGCGGCGGTAGAAGCGCATGATGTCGGCCAAGTCCCTGGTAGCCAGGACCAACTGGGCCTGTGGCGTTGCCCAGTGCCACTGGGCGTGCCGGGTCGAAGGCCGAGCAAGCGGCGGCCGGTCCTGACCCACTCGTGTCGCCACCTCACCCCCGGCCACGGTCGGCTACATCCGCTCGTACTCGTCCACGGCCGCCGACCCGGTGTTTACCCGGCCGTACCAGGCGGCGATGGCCTGCTTGTAGCCGTCCGGCATGTTCAGGCCAAGCACCTCGTCCGCGCTGAACATACCCAGCTGCTTGTGTTCATGACTGACGACCGGGGACCGGTCGGGAGTCAGCACGGTGCAGCCGTAGGTCACGATCAGTACGCGTCGCCCGGGGATGGGCTGATAGATCCACACACCACTGTCGATGAGCGGGCCGGCCTCGACGTCCCAACCGGTCTCCTCCTGGATCTCACGCTCCAGCGCCCGCTCCGGACTCGTGTCCGGTGGCTGCACGCCATCTCCCGAGCCGATCTCCAGGCGGCCTCCGGGTAGTTCCCACTCGTCACGCTCGTTTCGCAGCAGTAGGACGCGAGCATGCGCGTCGAGCGCAACGCCCTTCACGGAGACGGGCCAGAGCGGCGGCGTGTACGTCATGACGATCCTCGTCCTGCGATGTGCGGAGCATTCTGCCGAGAGGTCCGCCAGAGCGGAGTCGTCCGGCTGCGAGATGACGTGGGGGCCTGGCGGCTTCGTAGGTGTGAGACCAGAACGGTTGCCGCCGACTGCGGGCAACAGATGTTGACCAAGCAGGGCGAGAAAGCTGCAGAGTTCCGAGAACACCTGGTCGCCGTGCCGGAGCAGGGCCGCTCGCCGTGGCGCCGGAATCGGGTTCGGCCGTCGGCGATCAGGAGGGTCGATCAGGCGGGGGAACGTCCGATCGACGCAGGCGTGCGCCCGAGCAGGCTCCGAGCGGTGCGGGTGAAGTGGGCTTGGTCGGCGAAGCCCGCGACGGCTGCGGCCGAGGCCGCGGACTCGCGCGGCAGGTCGGCGACGGCCACCCGCAGCCGGGCCCATTGCCGCAGCCGTGTGAGCGGGACGCCGACCGAGGCGTGGACGAGCGCGCGCAACCGCGGCGGTGAGAGCCCGACGTCGACGGCGATGGAGCTGATGGGAACGTCGGAGCCGGCCCGTGTGCTTTCCCACACGGCGTGAGCCACCCGGGGATCCAAAGGGCGGCCCGCTCCGGTGAGGGTGAGGAGTTCGGTGCGCGCTGCGGCCAGATCGCTGTCCGGCCCGGGGCCGAGGCTGGTACCGGTGTACCCCGTAGCGGCGAGAACGCGCCGGGCGGCACCGTCCCCGAGCCGTGCCAGGCCCAGGCCGGGGCACAGCACCCAGGGGTCGAAGAAGAGGGCCACGTAGCCGAAGGACGCGGCGCAGGTGTGGGCCAGCTGCGGGGGCACGATCACTCCGCTCGCCGCGACGGTGCGGCCTGCGCCGTATCCGACCTCGACATGGCCGCCGAGGGGCAGCACGACCTTCCATGCCGGGTGGCGGTGGAGAGTGACGTAGAACGGGCCGGACTCGGCGAACATCGTCGCGTCGGGACCGGATGCGAAGTGGAGTCGGCGATCGTTTCGTTCAAGCGCCCACGCGCGGGTTGGGACCACGATCACGTTCATGAACGCTACCGCAGCCATCGCACTGGGCGTCTTCCTGATCGCCGTGGGGATCGGGCACTTCCTGTTTCCCGGATACTTCCGCACTCTGGTGCCGTCCTGGCTGGGCCGGGCCCCACTCCTCGTCGCCGCCAGCGGGGCGGCGGAGGCCGTCGTCGGAGCCGGGATCCTGACACCGGCAGGCCGGGCGGTCGGCGGCTGGGCCGCGGCCGCACTGATCACGGGCTATCTGGTCTGCCATCTGGACGCCCTGTGGCGGGCATCCGGTGATCGGCCGCGCCTGCTGGAACGTCCCGTCGGCGCGGCGGTCCGGCTGGCGGTCAACCTCGTCTACATCGGCTGGGCGGTCGCGGTCGCACGGGCGGCCGCCTGAGAGGCTCGGGCGGGCGTTGCGATGTTCACGCATGTCGCGCCGCTCGGCCCGCCGGCGCCCGGCACAGGGCCCCGTATCGGACCTCAGCGCCGTGCCAGCGCCAGCACACTCAGACCGAACATCAAGACACCCAGGGGGAGATGGACCGACGGGACGTGCGCGATGCCGAGCACGACCTGGACCGAGGCGAGTACGAGGAATCCTGACGCGTGCCAGACGGGCCGGGGCGAGCCGCCGCCCGGCTTCCACGCCAGCACAGCCGCGAGCACATACAGCATCGACGCCCCGTACATCACACGGGCTCCGACACCGTGCAGCGTCTCTCCGTAGGACGAGGTCAGCAGCAATCCGGCGGAGACCGCCTGAAGGAAGATGGTCAGGGTCTGCAGGGCGATCGCGATCCGCAGGAACGAAGAGCTGCGCTGTGCGTTCGCCCTCGCCGTCACCTGAGTGGCCATGTCACAGTCCCCTTTTCCGCCCTCGGGCAGTGGATCGATAAGGTCTCACCAGCCCGACGACGCGGGCCTGCGAAAGGTAAGGCGGGGGGCGGCCAAAAGCATGGGGACTGTCGGGACCAGCCCAGACGGGATAGCCGGCGAGCGACGCCAACTGATCAATATCGCTTACCGGTTGCTCGGTTCGGTGACCGAGGCCGAGGACGCCGTACAGGATGCCTACACACGCTGGTACGGGCTGTCACGGAGCCGACAGGAGGAGATCCTGTCCCCCGGCGCCTGGCTGACGACGGTGACCAGCCGCATCTGCCTGGACCTGCTCGGCTCGGCGCGCGCTCGCCGTGAACGCTATGTCGGCGCGTGGCTGCCCGAGCCGCTGCCCGACCGAACCGAGTGGGACCACGCGGGCGGCGCCGACCCCACCGGCCCTGCAGACCCCGCCGACCAGATCGTCCTGGACGAGTCGGTGGCCATGGCCTTCCTCGTCGTCCTGGAGTCGATGACGCCCGCCGAGCGGGTGGCGTTCGTCCTGCACGACGTCTTCCGGTACCCGTTCGCCGAGATCGCCGACGTTCTCGGCCGGACCCCTGCGGCCTGCAAACAGCTGGCGGCCTCCGCCCGGCAGCGGGTGAGCGTGGCGCGCGCTCCGGTGACGGCGACCGGCCGGGCCGACGTGGTGAGGCACGTCAAAGAGGCATGGGAGACCAAGGACATCGCAGCCCTCGTCGCGCTCCTCAACCCGGCCGCCGTGATGACCGCCGACGGCGGCGGCATGGTCGGCACCGTCCTGCGCCCGGTCGAGGGTGGTGCGCGTATCGCCCAGTACATGGTCGCCATTGCCGATAAGGCTCCGGGGCTCGAACTCCTGGAGCGGTCGGTCAACGGTGTGCCGGGCCTGGTGGCCCAGCGTGCCGGCGTCGTCGTGACCGTAGCCTCGTTCGACATCTCCGACGGGCGCGTCACCCGGATCTGGGTGGTCCGCAACCCGGAGAAGCTGCGGCCGTGGGCCCAGGAGGGCTAGTACTACAGGGCTAGATCTGCATCATCTGGAGTCGCATGCGTCGGCGGAAGTGGTGGCGCCGGGCGTCAGCTTGGTGCCGGCGGCGGAAGGTTGACCAGCGCAAGGCGTTGCGGATCTCGTGGAGGGCGCGGCCGACGAGGTTGAACAGGCGGCGGGTCTCCGCCAGGCTCACCGGCCGCGGCCAGTGGCGGGGCCGTGCGCCCGCGACTCCGGCCGGTAAAACAACGGCTCGATCCGGGCGCACACCGCCTCGAACTCGGCGTCCAGAACGCCAAGATCCTCCGCCGTCACCTCATCGTCGACCTGACCTCGCACGCTCACGGCAGACCATCCTGCCGCAAGGTGACTGAGCGCCCTGTTGGCAGGATGCGCGACGTGAAGAGCTCAGTCACCCTCCCGTAATGGCCAGGGCTCAGGGGCTTACCAGGGCAGGGGTCCCTCCGCGTCGAAGTAGCCTCCGGTGGGGCCGTCGGGGCCCGCCTGCGCCATGCGGACGATGATCTCGGCGCCCTGTTCGACGGTCTGGATGCCGGTATTCCCGTTGAGGTCCGTCTTGGTGTAGCCGGGCTCCACCGCGTTGATCCGCATGTTCGGGAACGCCTTCGCGTACTGCACGGTGATCATGTTGACTGCGGTCTTCGACGCCGGGTACGCGACGCCAGGGTAGGCGTGGGTCGGGGTGCCGGCGGTGGTGACCCGGGTGAGGGAGGCCAGGCCGCTGCTGAGGTTGACCACGACCGGGGAAGCGGACCGCTGCAGCAGCGGCAGGAACGCGTGGGTGACCCGCACCGTGCCGAAGACGTTGGTCTCGAACACCTGCCGCATCATGTCGGCGGTCACGTCCGCGGCGCCGATCGCGTCGTTGTCCTCGTTTCTTCCTTCGATGCCGGCGTTGTTGACCAGCACGTCCAGTCCGCCGTCGGCCTCGATGGTCTTGGCCGCGGCCGCGACGGAGGCGTCGTCGGTGACATCGAGCTGTACGGTCCGCGCGCCCAGCTGCTCGGCGGCCCGGCGGCCGCGCTCGGGGTCCCGGCTGCCCATGTAGACGGTGTGGCCTGCGGCGATGAGGCGGCGTGCGGTCTCGAAGCCGAGCCCCTTGTTCGCTCCGGTGATCAGTGTTGTCGTCATGCCTCCACGGTGCGTCGGGACCATTCGGTCAGCCAGGCGTCCGCGCTTCCTGGGACTGGCAGTACCAGGCGGGCCAGACGGTGGGCGGTGCACACTGGCAGACATGGCGACGACGGAATTCGGGCAGGCGGTGCGTCGCTGGCGCGACCGGATCCCACCCGAGGCGGCCGGGCTGTCCGTCGGCGCGCCTCGGCGCACGGCCGGGCTGCGCCGCGAGGAGTTGGCCATGCTCGCCGGGGTTTCCGTCGACTACGTCACCCGGCTCGAACAGGGCCGCGCCACCCATCCCTCGCCCCAGATCGTCGAGGCACTGGCCAGGGCACTGCGGCTGTCGCGGGACGAGCGTGCCCACCTGTTCCGGCTGGCCGGGCTCGCGCCGCCGGGCCCGCAGACGGTGCCGGCGTTCATCACCCCGGGTGTTCAGCGGCTGCTCGACAGACTGACGGGGACACCCACGGCGGTCTATGACGCGTCCTGGACCCTCCTCATGGCCAACGCGCCGTACGCGACCCTGATGGGGGATCCGTCCGGCTGGCGTGGCAACGAGCGCAACGGCGTGTGGCGCCACTTCCTCGGCCCGGGCACCCGGGCCCGGCACACGCCTCAGTCCCTGCGCGACTTCGAGGCCGCGCTGGTCGCCGACCTGCGCGCGGCGGCCGGCCGTTACCCGGCCGACCGGCGGCTGCAGCGGCTGATTGCGGAACTGCGTACGAACAGCGACCGGTTCACCGCGCTGTGGGATGCCGGCACCGTCGGCCGCCACGAGGCGGCACGCAAGACCATCGACCACCCACACGCAGGACCGTTGACACTGGACTGCGACGTGCTCACCGTGGCGGGCAGCGATCTTCGGATCATGATCTACACGGCCGAACCCGGCACCGCGGACGCCGAACGCCTCGCCCTGCTGACCGTGCTCGGCACCCAGACGCTCGCCGATCCCGCCAGCTCAAACGCTCAGTGCGATCACACGCAACCAAATCAAGATCTATCCCTGTAGTGCTAGCCGGCCCTCGCTCGGCAGAGCGTGCAGGCGCCTCCGACGGATGAGCGCGCATCCGAGGGTGAGGAATGCTTCGTGGATGTCGAGTAGACCCATTTCCTACGTGGCGCACGATCCTGTCGGAACGGACGGGCGGCCGCTCACTGCCGAGCAGATCACCGGCGCCTGATCACTCGGCGCGTGAGCCGCAGCAGTCTTCTGCTCCGTGATGGACATGAGCCGTTTTCAGTCGCCTTGGTGCCGCCCCCGGTCCCGGTAGGTGTGCGCGACGCGTCGGTCCCGGCGGATCAGGGCGTACGTGGTCACGGCCACCAGTGCGAGCGCGGCCGACAGAGGTGCCAGGAAGTACACCATCAGCGCTCTCCCCGCCCGGCCGCCCGGTCGATCGCCGTCTCCACCGCCGCCACCCGCTCGGCGAGCAGGGTGAGGGCGGCCACCGCGCGGGTCAGGGGGTCGTCCTCGGGGCCGCCGAGGGTGCGGGCGCGGGACTGGGCCGTTTTCAGCTCGGTCCAGCGGGCCGTCTGTTCGGGGGTGAGGGTGCCGCGCAGTTCGGCCAGTTTCAGCAGGTTGGCCTCGGCGCCGGTGGTGAGGGTCTGGGCCTCGGCCGTGTAGTGGTCGGTGACGACGGCCTCTCGCTCGGCGGAGTTCATGACCGGGTGCAGGCGCTGGGCCATGCGGTTCATGTCCCGGTAGGAACCCTGGAGGCGGAACGGCGGCTCGGTGCGGGTCGCCTCCGACTGGGCGGCGGAGGCGATGTAGGCCGCGTTGACCTCGAGGATCGTCCCGCGCACGGCGAGCAGGTGGCCAAGGACCGCGAGGACGCGGTCCAGTTCGGCGGGCGGGACGGGGTGGGTGAGGCGGTCGACGCGGGCCGTGGGGTCGGCGGCGGCCAGCCGGACCAGCAGGTCCAGGTCCGCGCGGTCGCGGGCGGCGATCGGGGCGAGGACCGGGTTGGCGGTGAGCGCGTTCTCGACGAAGCTGAGCGCGAAGACGTCGTCCTTGCCGGTGAGGACGTCGCCGAGGTTCCACACGTCCGCCCGGTTGGCGAGCATGTCGGGCACCCGGAAGCGGTCGCCGGACTCGGTGTAGGGGTTGCCGGTCATACAGACCGCGAACCGCTTGCCGCGCAGGTCGAAGGTGCGCGGCTCGCCGTCCCACACGCCGTCGACGCGACGGGTGGCGTCGCACAGCGGGATGAACTTCTGCAGCAGTTCCGGTGAGGTGTGCTGGATGTCGTCCAGGTGGAGCAGCGTGTTGTTGCCGGCCGCCAGCGCGAAGTTGATCTTCTCGATCTCCCGGCGGGCGGTGGCGTTCGGGGCGTCGGCCGGGTCGAGCGAGGTGACGGTGTGGCCGAGCGCCGGGCCGCTGACCTTGACCAGCATCAGGCCGAGCCGGTCGGCGACGTACTCCATGAGCGTCGTCTTGCCGTAGCCCGGCGGGGAGATGAGCAGGAGCAGCCCGCCGGTGTCGGTGCGCTTGGACGCGCCGGTGGTGCCGAGCTGGCGGGCCAGGCTGTCGCCGATCAGGGGGAGATAGACCTCGTCGACGAGGCGGTTGCGGACGAAAGCGGACATCACCCGGGGCCGGTGGTCGTCCA
Source organism: Streptomyces griseochromogenes (assembly GCF_001542625.1). Lineage (NCBI taxonomy): Bacteria > Bacillati > Actinomycetota > Actinomycetes > Kitasatosporales > Streptomycetaceae > Streptomyces > Streptomyces griseochromogenes. The sequence continues at coordinate 221,822 of NZ_CP016279.1, forward strand.
GGCGCAGGCGCTCGCGTTCGGCCGCCACCAGGGCCGTACGGCGGCGCTGGTAGGCGCGGAAGGCGGGGACCTCCCGTTCGGCGAAGCGCGCCGTCCTGGCCAGGAACTCGTCCAGGCGCAGCGACAGCCGGCCGCCCGTCACGCGCGGATGGGCGCCGAGGAGTCCCTCGGCGGTCGCGGTCAGCGGGGCGTCGCCGTCGTAGCGGGGCAGGCCGGGGCAGAGTTCGGCGGCGACCGCCTCGGCCAGCTCGCCGGGCCCGGCCTCGGCGCCGGAGGCGGTGGCGTACGACGACAGCCAGGCCTCGGCGACCTGCCGGCGGGCGGCGAGGCCGGTCAGCGCCTCCAGGTCCCCGGCGTACTCCGCACCCACCGTGTGCCGGAACTTCTCCAGCAGCGTGCGCGCGGTCGCGCCCAGGACGAAGGCTCCTCCGGTCGTCAGCTCGTCGAAGAGGTACGCGGCGGCCGCCGCGGCCCCGGCCTCCGGCTCCCACTCCGCGATCGCCCGGGCCAGCTCCGCCACCAGTTCGGCGATCCCCGCGACCGGACCGTAGGTATCCCGCGCGCGGACCAGCGACACCGCACGCCGCGTCCAGGACTCCCGTGCCTCCCCGGTGGTGGCGTGGGCCCAGAAGAGCTGGGCGACGGCGCGCACGGCGGGCTCGTGGCGCAGGGTGCCTGCGCCGTCGTACAGGGGGAGCAGGGCGGTGAGGATCGCGGTGGCGTCGTGGTCGTGGACCCCGCGCTCATAGCCCTCGTCGTACGACGCCTGCGCCGCCTCCCGGACCAGCGCGGGCAGGTCGGCCGCGGCGAGGGCGGCGGGGCCGTGCTCGGTCAGCAGGCGGGCGGCGAGGTGTTCGGCGCGGCAGACCGAGGGGGACTCGGAAGGGAGATGGCGGTCCCAGTAGGGGCGGGTCTCGGCGAAGGCGGGGTCCGTCACCGGGCGGCGGTAGTCGGTGCCGGTGACCGCGAATGCGAGGCCCTCGCCGTGCGGGACCAGGGTGAGGTCGAGCGGCTGGGCGTTGACGGCGAAGCGGTGGCCGCCGAGCAGCAGGGTGCGGCCCTCGTCGGCGTACAGGTCGCCGCGGTCGCGCAGGGCGCGGGCGGCCTCCTGGCGGGCGGCGGCCAGCCGGCCGTCGAGTTCCTCGGCGCGCACGCTGTCGCCGAGGGAGCGCAGCTCGTCGGCGGTGCGGCGGACCTTGGCGACCATCGGGTCCGAGGCGAAGTACGTGGTGATCGCGTCGGTGTCGGCCAGCGTGGCCGCGCGGCGGGCGACCGTCTGAAGCACCCGGGCGGCGGAGCCGGCGAGCTGCTCGGCGCGGCGGGCGCGGGCGTCGGCGAGGGACTGCTTGCGGGCGGCGAAGGCCTCGTAGATCTCGGTGCGCCGGCCGTCGAGTTCGGCGAGGAAGTCGTCGAACTCGGCGAATCGGGCGTCCAGGTCCTCCACCCGGGCGAGTACGGCGGCCAGCTGGTCGTCGCAGGCCTCGGGCGTGCCGGACTGGGCGAGCGCGGCGGTGACCGCCTGGGCCAGCAGGGCCGTCTCGGCGGCGAACTCGGCCCGGCCCTCGCGGTCCAGGAGGCCGCGGCGGCGGGCCTGAAGGGTGGCTCGGGCCCGGTTGACGCCCCCGAGCACCTCCGCGATCCGCTCCAGGATGGCCGTACGCACGGTCGCGTCGGCGATGTCGAGGCCGGTGACCACCTCGGCGACCGTGCGCAGCCCGTCGGCGAGGTCGTCGAGACGGGCGGCGACGGGCGCGGTCGCGGCGACGGTCCCGGCCGAACCCGCCTGCGCCACGAGCTCTTCGACGTCCGCGTGATGGGCGGCGAAGGCGTCCTCGCGGGCCAGGAAGGACACCGCGCGCCGCCCGAAGGCCGCGAGATCGTCCTCGGCCTGTGCGGCCAGCTCGTCCACCCGGGCGAGGTCCGCGTACCGCAGCTCCTTCAGCGTCAGCAGATGGCCGTGGGCGTGCCGGAGTTCGGTCAGGCCCCGGACCCAGGCGGCGGCGTCCCGCGGGGCCTCGCCGCGCAGCCGGCGGACGACGGCGGCGATGCGCTCCGCGGCCTCGTCCAGCGCCTCGGCGGCCTGCCGGGACAGGGCGCGCACGGTCTCGAACTCGGCCAGCACCTGCTCGGCGGTCTCCCGCACCGCGTCCAACGGGCCGCCGAGGCCGCCGAGTTCGGGATCGCGCAGCCAGTGGTGCGTGTCGGCGGCGCGTACACAGGCGGCGGCCAGCGCCCGGTAGCCCTCACTCGTCTCGATGCCCTCGGAGACGAGCCGGGCGACGGACAGGCAGTCGGCGAGCCCGCGCACCAGGTCCGCGTTGCCGGCCCGGGCCAGCGCGCCGGTGCCGGTGCGCAGGGCGGCCGCGTGCGTGTCGGAGACGTACGGGGAGGTCCACCACTGCAGGGCATGCGCATGCGCGGGCTCGTCGCCCTCGGCGCGCAGCACCGCGAGCGCGCCGTCCTCGAACAGGGCCCAGCCCCGGCAGGACAGCGGGTTGGCGACCTCCTTGCGCAACGTGTTGTACGACAGCAGGAGCGTGCGGCCCCGCGCCCGGGAACGGAACGCGTAGAGCACGTCCTCCCCGTTGGGCGAGCGCACCTCCCGCTCGAACTCGAGGCCGTCCGCGTCGGTGTCGTACGTCTTGTGGGCACCCGAGGCCAGGCAGTACCCGCCCGGGAACACGATGCCCTGGTCCTCGGGCAGCCGGCGGCACGCCTGCCCGATGCCGTCGAGCCGGACCACCGACCGGGTCAGCGTGTTGAACACCAGGTACCGGTCGGTGTCCTCCTTGTAGGGCCGTACCCGCAGCAGGACCAGCGCCCCCACGCGCGCGTGCGCGACGGCGGCGTCGGCCAGTGCCTGCAGCGGCTCCTCGACCGGCTCGGCGTAGAGCTCCTCGCCCTCCGGGCCGCGCACGGTGAGCCGCCCGCCGACCGTCGCCACGCCCGCACCGCCCGGCACCGCCACATACGGATCCCGGCCGAGGACGTGGTCCTCGCGTGCGGTGTCGGTCCAGGCGAAGTCGTACGCGGGCGGGAAGACGTCGTCGCGGTCGCCGCGCGCGTCCTGGAACCGGGCACCGCCGGCGGCCGGCAGCCAGCGCAGGGCGCGGACGTCCTCGGCCTTCTCGCCGGTGCGGAACACCGCCAGCAACCGGTCGTCCAGGCGCCGGAGCCGCAGCAGCCGGGCCTGCCGGTAGTAGCGGTGCAGGGCCGTGAACTCCCGGACGAACGCCGGGTCGTCGAGCAGCCCGGGCACGGCGTCCTCGGGCAGCCGGTTCAGGTCCCGGTCGTACAGCGCGAGGACGTCGGCCACCGCCGCCCCGCTCCCGTCGGCCGTCCGGCCGCTGCCGCCGAACAGCAGCACGTCCCCGACGGCGACGACGTCGCAGGGCACGCACGCGTGTCCGGTGCGTAGTCGCGCGGTGGCGGCGAGGGCGAGCCCGGCGGAGCCGAACTCCTCGGCGCGGCGCGTGTTGAGCGCCTCGGCCCGCCGGGCCAGGTCGGCGGCCTGGGCGGCCAGCCGGTCGCGCAACACCTCGTAGGTGCCGGCGTCGACGGTGTCGTACGAGCCCGTCTGAGGCGCGGTGGCCATCGAGCGTGCATCCCTTCAAGGGCGTCCGGTACTGCGGGGAAACGGGAGGTGGCCGGGCCGCCGACCCCCGTACAGCGGCCCGGCCACGGAGATGTCAGGCCCGGGCGGTGCCGTTCAGCGCGGCCACCGGGGTGTCCGCGAGGCCCAGTTCGCCCGCCCGGTCCAGGAGCTGCCGGAACTGGGAGGCCTGCGGGCCGCCGGAGTTCATCAGCTTCATCAGCAGCGCCGACACCGTCAGGTTCTGCACGTCGGCCGTGCCGAGCGAGCCGAGGATCCGGCTCAGGTCGTCGGTGAAGCTGCCCGAGCCGTCCAGCCAGGGCTTCGCCAGCGCCTGCGCCGTACGGGAGTTGTCGACGAAGCCGTCCACGCCCTTGCCGAGCGAGACCGCCGAGACCAGCCGGTCGAAGAAGACGGACTCCCCGCCGACGATGTCGATGTCGGCGTGCTCCAGACCGGTCGCGAGGACCGTGGCCTGCGCCTCGGCGACCTGCCGCTGCGTCTCCAGACCGGCCAGGCGGATCTCCTTCTCCGCCTGCAGCCGCAGCCGGTACTCCTCGTGCCCCCGGGACGCCTCGTCCAGGGCGGCCATCGCGGCGGCCTTCTCGGTCAGGCCCGCGGCCTCGGCCTTCAGCTTCTCGCCGATGGCGACGGCCTCCGCGAGCGCCTTCGCCTTGGCACCCTCCGCCTCGGCCTTCAGCCGGGTCTCGGTGGCCTGCGCCGCCGCCTGCGCGCCCTGGGCCTCCGCGAGCCCCCTGGCCCGTGCGCCCTCCGCCTCGGCCTTGAGCCGGGCCGTGGTGGCCTCCGCCGCAGCCCGCGCACCCTCGGCCTCCGCGAGACCCTTCGCCTTCACGGATTCCGCCTCCGCGAGCCCCTTGGCCCTGGCGCCCTCGGCCTCCGCCAGCGCCTTGGCCTGCGCGCCCTCCGCCTCGGCCCGCAGCCGTGCCTCGGTGGCCTGCGCCTCGGCCCGGCCCGACTTCTCGATGACCTCGGCCTCCTTGTCGCGCACCTGCACGGCGGCGAGCCCCTCGGCGGCGGCCTCGGCCTGGACGCCCTCGGCGAGCCGCAGCTTGGCCCGCGCGTCCAGGTCGGCGGTCTTCAACCGGGCCTCGGCGAGGGTGAGTTCCTCGGCGGCGCGGTGGGTGGCGGCCTGTTCGGCGGCCTCGGCGGCCTTGATGTCCTTGACCAGCTTCTCCTGCGCCTCCGCCTCGGCGGCGATGACGATGGCCTGCCGGTCGCGCTCGGCCTGCTCGACCGCGCGCAACTTCTTGATCGACTCCTCCTGCTCGGCGACCGTACGGTCCACCGCGACCCGCTCCCGGACGACCTCGGCGATCTCCCGCTTCTCCGCCTCGACCTCCTTCTCGGCGGCGATCTTCGTCAGCTGGGTCTCCCGCTCCCGGGAGATGACCTCCAGCAGCCGGTCCTTCTCGACGCGCTCGTTCTCCACGGCGATGACCCGCTCGCGGTTCTTGGCGGCGACGGCGATCTCGCGGGCCTGGTTCTCGCGCTGGACGCCGAGCTGCTCCTCGGTACGCAGGAACGCGCTCTGCGCGCGCAGCCGCTCCTCCTCGACGACCCGCGCGGTCTCGGCCTCCTCGCGGGCCCGGGACGTCTCGATCTCCCGCCTCTGCTTGATCTCGGCGTCGGCCTGCCGGCGCTCCAGCTCCAGGATGGCCTCGCGGGCGTCCACGTCCTGCCGGGTGATCTCCTTCTGCTCGTTGCGCTGCGCCTCGTTGGTGCGCACGTGCTCGATCGACGTCAGCTCGGTGATCTTGCGGATGCCCTGGGCGTCGAGGACGTTGGCCGGGTCGAGCTGGGTGAGCGGGGTCTGCTCCAGGTAGTCGATCGCGGCGTCCTCGAGGTGGTAACCGTTGAGGTCGATGCCGATCAACTCGATGATGTGGTACCGGAGTTCCTCGCGCTTGGTGTAGAGGTCGGTGAAGTCCATCTGCTTGCCGACGGTCTTCAGCGCCTCGGAGAACTTCGCGTGGAACAGCTCCTGGAGCGTGTCCTGGTGGCTGGCGCGCTCGGTGCCGACGGTCTGGGCGACCTTGATGACGTCCTCGACGGTCTTGTTGACCTTCACGAAGAACAGGATCCGGATGTCGGCGCGGATGTTGTCCCGGCAGATCAGCCCGTCCCGGCCGGACCGGCTGATCTCGATGGTCTTCACCGAGATGTCCATGATCTCGGCCTTGTGCAGGATCGGAAGCACGACCTGCCCGGTGAACGACACGTCGACCCGCCGTGTCTTCGACACGATCAGGGCCTGGCTCTGGTCCACCTTGCGGTACATCCGGGCCGAGCCGAGCAGGGCGAGCAGAACGACGACGAGACAGACGGCGATGAGCACGCCGAGCGCTTCCATGGCTTACGTCCTTGTGGTCAGACGATGAAGACGGAAGAGCTCCCCCCGGTTCCGGTGCGGGACGCCTGCCGGTGCCCGGCACCGGAACCATCCGTAGTGCTCCCCTTGTGCGATGGTGCACCCGGCGCGCACCCCCGCGCATTGCCGGTCAACGGCAGCGTTCACTATGTTCTCGATGCCGGAGGAGCGCTAAGAAAGCGTCACCGGCGCGTCAATATCACGGGGGAACGCGGGGGGACGGGGACGGCGTGAGCGAACACGCGATACCTGAGCACTATCTGGCCGGCTATGCCGGCACCCTGGCCGAGGTCGCGGCCACCGGCCGCCGGCTGACCCGGGAGGAGCTGGCCGCGCGCCGCTCCCTCGGCGAGCAGGCGGCCGACGCCGGTCACGGGCTGCGTGCCCTGGTGGTCGCCCATCTGGCGGCCGCCCGCACCGCCTGGCCCGGCGTTCCGGGCTCGACCGACAGCACCCTGGCCGCCGTACAGCAGGCGATCGACGCCTTCGCCGAGGGCTACGAACGTGCCCAGCGGCTCGCCGTGCGCCGGGAGGAGGCCGCACGCCGGGAGTTCATCGACGACCTGCTCTACGGCCGCAGCGACCTGGGCCGCCTCGCCGAGCGCGCCGAACGCTTCGGCCTCCGGCTCTCCCGGGCGCACGCGGTCGCCGTCGCCGAGGGCCCCGTCGCCTACACCGAGGGCGACCCGGTGACCCGGCAGGTGGAACGGGCGGTCCTCGGCCGCTTCGACGCCCGCAGCATCCTGCTCACCACCAAGAACGGCCGGCTGCTGTGCGTCGCGCCCGGCGACGAGGACGACGTCCTCACGTACTTCGCCAAGCAGGCGCACGCGGCCACCGAGGGCGGCCGGACCGCCGTCGGCCGCCCGCAGCCCGGCCCCGGCGGCGTCGTGCAGTCCTACGAAGAGGCCCTCGCCGCCCTGGAGATGGCCGACCGGCTCAATCTGGACGAGCCGCTGCTGCGCGCCGCCGACCTGCTCGTCTACCCGGTCCTCGCCCGGGACCGCCAGGCGATGGCCGACCTGGTCACACACACCCTCGGCCCGCTCACCACGGCCCGCGGCGGCCCCCAGCCCCTCCTGGACACCCTCACCGCGTACTTCGACTCCGGCTGCGTGGCCACCGAGGCCGCCCGCCGCCTCTCCCTCAGCGTGCGCGCGCTGACCTACCGCCTGGAGCGCATCCACAAACTGACCGGCGCCGACCCGACGGACCCGGCGCACCGCTACATGCTGCAGACGGCGGTGATAGGAGCCCGCCTGCTGGACTGGCCGGCCAAGTCGCTGTGACGGGTTCTTACGGACCGGTGACGGGTGGGGCGTGGCCACCGGTGCCGGGGCGGTCGCGCACCTAGCGTGGCCGTATGCGTGTACTGGTCACCGGCGGTGCCGGATTCATCGGGTCCCATGTCGTGGACGCCCTGCGGGCGCGCGGCCACGAGCCGGTCGTGTACGACGTCCGGGACGCCCCCGGCGCCGACGTGCGCAACCCCTCGGCCGTCGCCGCCGCCCTGGCCGGCGTGGACGCGGTCTGTCACCAGGCGGCCATGGTGGGCCTCGGCAACGGCGTCGCGGACGCGGCCGAGTACGTCTCCCGCAACGACCTGGGCACCGCCGTCCTGCTCGCCGCGATGGCCGAGGCGGGTGTACGGCGCCTGGTGCTGGCCGGGTCGATGGTGGTCTACGGGGAGGGCCGCTACGAGTGCCCCGCCCACGGCGTCGTACGCCCCGGCCCGCGCGCGGTGACGGACCTGAACGCGGGCCGCTTCGAGCCGGGTTGTCCCGCGTGCGGCGCACCGCTGTCCCCCGGCCTGGTCGACGAGGACGCCCCGACCGATCCGCGCAACGTCTACGCCACCACCAAGCTCGCCCAGGAGCACCTGTCGGCAGCCTGGGCCCGCTCGACGGACGGTACGGCGATCTCCCTGCGCTACCACAACGTGTACGGCCCCCGGATGCCCCGCGACACCCCGTACGCCGGAGTCGCCTCCTTCTTCCGCTCGGCCCTGGAACGCGGCGAGGCCCCGCGCGTGTTCGAGGACGGCCGCCAGCGCCGCGACTTCGTCCACGTACGCGACGTGGCCGCCGCCAACGTCACCGCGCTGGAGGCCGAGCCGCGTCCCGGCACCCTCACCGCGTACAACACCGGCAGCGGCACCCCCCACACGGTCGGCGACCTGGCCCGCGCCCTGTCCGCCGCGTACGGCGGCCCCGAACCGCTCATCACCGGCGAGTACCGCCTCGGCGACGTACGGCACATCACGGCGGACTCGTCGCGGCTGCGGAGGGAGCTGGGGTGGAAGACGGAGGTGGAATTCGAGGAGGGGATGGAGGAGTTCGCGCGAACTCGTTGATCCGCAACCGCACTTACCGTTCTTGTTCCGGCCCGTGCCCTCCAGCGGTACAGCCCTCAGCCGCCGGCCGGGACCAGGCGTCCGAAGGAAGCCGCCGCTATCTGCAGGGTGTACCGCTGCTCCGTGCCGTTCAGGTTGGTCGGGTTGAGCGAGTAGACGATCTTGCGGGAGAGGTCGCGGGTGGCGAAGACGCCGCTGGTGTAGCCGGGGCGGGAGCCGGTCTTGCCCCAGACCTCCACGCCGTTGGCGGCCTTGACCCGCATGATGCCCATGCTCATGCAGGCCCGGCCCGCGTCGGACTCGGTGCGGCACTGGCTGCTGTGGAAGCTCGGCACGTCGGGGACGGTGAAGAGCTTCTCCTGCTGGGCCGGCGGGAGCAGACGGCCGCGGAAGAGCGCGGTGATGAAATGGTCGAGGTCGGCCGGAGTGGAGATCATGCCGCCCTCGGCCCAGGGCCAGGGGCTCTGCTCGCTGACGTCCGCAGGGTGTGTGGTGCCGTCCGCCGCCTTGACCGTCAGATAGCCGTGCGAGTGCGGGGCCGGCAGGCGCGGGTCGTCGGCGTCGGGGACGTAGGTGTCGTGCAGGCCGAGGGGCCGGGTGATGCGGGACCGCACCTCGTGGGCGAAGCTGTGGCCGGTGATCTTCTCGACCAGCAGGCCCGCGACGTAGTAGTTCTCCCCGTTGTACTGCTGCGCGGTGCCCGGCGCGAACTCCATCGGCTGGCCCGCCATCAGGTCGATCACCCGCTGCGGGGTGAAGCTCTTCAGGCGGTTCGCGGCGAACCATTCCGGGCTGCCGTCGCCGAAGTCCGGGGTGTCGGCGCCACGCGGCAGGCCGCTGGTGTGGTCGAGCAGCTGGCCGACGGTGACGGGAGGGATGCCGGCGGGCAGGACGCCCGGCAGGTACTGCTGGACGGGCGTGTCCAGGTCGATCCGGTGCTCGGCGGCGAGCTGCAGGACCAGGGTGGCGGTGAAGACCTTGGAGATGCTGCCGATCCGGATGTGCGCATCGCGCGGAACACCCTCACCGGTCTCCAGGTCGCCCACGCCCGAGGTCCCCGACCAGTGGCCCGCGCTGCCGGTGATCCGGAGCAGCGCGCCCGTGACGTCCGCGTTCGGCAGGCCGCCGATGGCCGCCCGCAGCGCGGCCGGGTCGAGGGCGGGCAGCGGCGCGGTGGCGGCAGCGGCCGCGGGGCGCGCGGCGGCCGGGGTGGCGGCGGAGGCCGGGGCGGCCATGCCCGCGGCCAGGGCGACCAGGACGGCGCCGGAGGCGGCCATGGCGGTCCAACGACTGGGACGGACGGTGCGGTTCACGACGGTCTCCCCCGTGAGCGTGAAAGTGGTGGTCGGACCGGCAGCGACCGGCCCTGCCCACGAGTCTCCTGCGCACCAGTGACCCCGCTCATCAGGGAACGCCCCTGAGCAGACCCTGACCGGACCCCGACAGCGCCCTCCTGGATCCCACCTCAGGGGTGCCGAAGAGCGCCGCCGTCACCGACGAGAGAGCAGGCCTTCCGGTCCGGGTACCGGCGCGGCCGGTGTCTCCGTGACCGGAGGGGTCACTTCGCGGCCTCGGCCCGCGGCGCGGTGTGCCGGCCGCGGACGGTCTCGGGGTAGCGCACGGTGAACAGGACCGGTACGACGAACGCGGCGACCGTGAGCAGCGTACGGGCCGTGCCGTCGTCCGGGCGGTAGTGGCGCAGCAGCGCGCCGCCGGCGCCGCTGACGGTGAACGCGACGGCCCACACGGCGGTGATGACACGGTTGACGCGTACGAACAGTGGGCTGTTCCACACGTGTTCGGGCACCTGGGTGCGGGCGATGCCGAGCGTGAAGGGGCGGCCGAGCGCGAGCGAACCCCAGGCGGTGGCGGCGAGCCACACCGAGGAGAGCGGCGATCCGTAGTGGGCGACGGCGGCCGAGCCGGGCGCGGTGAACGCGGCGGCCGCGTAGACGGCGAAGAACAGCGCGGCACTGCACTCGATCACCTGCGCGTCCCAGCCGCGGCCCGCGCGACGCTGGACCGCCACGAGGCCGACGGCCAGGACGAGGCCCGTGAGCACGGCCCAGCGGATGTCGACCGAGCCGGTCAGTACGGCGACGGCGATCCATGGGACGAAGCTGCGGACGTAACCCATGAGTGGTTTCCCCCTTGTGGTCGTGCCGGGTCACGGATGCCGGAAGCGACGGCCCCCCTTCGGCCCGGCGCCCCCAGACTGCCGTTCCGCAGTGCGCACCGCCACGGGGAGAAGATGCAAGACTCTGCGGCAGGAAGTTGCACGGTACGGGGGTGCCATGAGTCTGCAGAGCCTGGGACTGACGCGCGATCAGGAACTGGTCTACCGCCATCTCCTGCGCACCCGGCGATTCGACGCCGGGACGGCCGAGGCGGAGCTGGGCGTACCCCGTCCGAGCGCGGTCCTCGACGAGCTGCGGGCGCTGGGGGTGGTCGACGGCCATCTGGTCCCGCTGCCGCCCGCCGCCGTCGTCGACCTGCTCCTCCGCCGCCAGGTGGAGCGCACCTCACGCGAACTGGCCCGGCTCGACGGGGTCTTCGACGTGGTGCGCGACCTGGCCGAGGAAGCGCGCCGCGGCCGGCCCGTCGAACTCGTGGAACGCCTGGAACACAGTTCGGAGGTCAACCTCCGGGTCGACGCGCTGCCCGACCGCGCCGAGACGATGAACGCCAAGCGTCTGCCGCGCTCGCCGGGCCACTCGGAGGAGGCCGCGCGCACCTTCCGCCGTCGGCTGACCGACGGCATGACCAGCCGGACCCTGGTCGGCGCGACGACCCTCGACCTGCCCGAGGAGATGGCCTACGCCCGGCTCATGCACGGGTCGGGGGACCTGCACCGGGTGACGGCCGAACCGTTCCTCCCCCTGCTCGTCATCGACCGGCGGATCGCCTTCGTGCTGGTCGACCCGGACGAGCCGGACGCCGCCGTGCTGATGATCCGCCAGCCGGGCATCGTGGCCGCGCTCGTCAATCTGTACGAGGCACTGTGGTCGCGCGCCGCCGACCTCGACGCGCTCGACCTCTCGGCGACCGAGGCGCGGGTCCTGCGCGCCCTGGCCGCCTACGGCAAGGACGAGACCGCCGCCCGCGAGCTGAACATGTCCCTGCGCAAGTACCGTGCCCACGTGGCCGACCTGATGAGCCGCCTCGGCGCCACCACCCGCTTCCAGGCGGCCCTGCGCGCGGTGGAGCGCGGCTGGCTGTGACGGGCGGCCGCCCGGCGACGCGCTCCGCTCAGCGGCCCGGCTCGCCGCCCAGGACGCCCGCGAACTCGGCGGTGAACCCGGTGAACGACCGGGCGGCCCCGCCCGTCAGCTTCTCCACGTCGCTGGTGACGCCGGCCGCGCCGCCGGCCGCGTAGAGCCCGTACAGCTCGACCAGACCCGCCGCCCGCCACGGGTCCCAGTCCGCGGCGAGCATCCCGGCGAGCGCGGCGTCGGGTTCCGTGGCGGTGTACGTCACCGGGTGCCCGACGGCGGCGCCGAGCCGCCCGGCGATCTCCTCGTGGGACAGGGCCTCGGGACCGGTCAGGGTGTACACCGCGCCCTCGTGCCCGTCCCCGGTCAGCACCTCCACGGCCGCGGCCGCGACATCGCGCGCATCGACGTACGACACCGCGCCCGTGCCGCCCGGCAGGGCCAGATGACCGCCGCGCACCGCCTCCGCCATGCCCAGGAAGTTCTGGAAGAACCCGTTCGGTGCCAGCACCGTCCACGGCAGTCCGGTGGCGGCCAGACGGTCGAATCCGGCGGCGTGGGCGGCCAGGAACCGTACGCCGTCGGGCCGTTGCCCGAGCCCGGCGGCCGCGTGCAGCACGACGCGGGGCCGCCGCCCGGTGCGGACGGCGGCGTCGACGACGTTCTTCTCGTGGGTCCCCATCTCCGGATGGACCGCCACGAGCAGGTACACCGCGTCGGCCCCGGCGAGGGCCGCGTCCAGCGAGTCCGGATCCGCGAAGTCGGCGGCGACCGCCTCGACCCGCGGACCCCATGCCGCCGGTACGGCCGACCCGGCACGCACCAGCGCCCGGACCTCCTCCCCGCGCCCGAGCAGCCCGCTGACGACCTCCGACCCGACGGTGCCGGTGGCTCCGGTGACGACGATCATGAATTCCCCCTGTGGCTCGAGTGGCCTCGTCCCCCAACGAGACAATGACACCGGGGAGTTGGCGGATCAAGCCGCCGCCGTTCGGCCGCACCGGCCGCCGAGCCGCGCTCGCATAGGATCACGGGCGTCGGGACACTGCTGACGGGGGAGGTCTGGTGTCCGGTTCGGCGCGGGGCGTCACCGTGGTGGTCCTGGCCGCCTTCGCGAGCGTCTATCTCGTCGCGGGATCGGTGCTCGCGCCGGCCGTGTTCGGACTCCAGCTCTTCCACGTCCTGCCCGCTCTGCGGCGCCGGGTGCCCGGACGGGCGTGGCCGCTCGCCGCCCAGGCGGCGGCCTGCTACGCGGCGGTGTACGTCACCGGTGCCTCCGTGGGCATCCTCGGCTTTCTCGGCGGTTCGCTGCTGCTGACCCCCGCATGGCCCCTGGCGATACCGGTCGCCGCGGGCGCGGCGGTCACCGGGCCCCTGGACTCGGCCATCAGCATGGTGCTCATGAGCCTGGTGATCTACGGCCTGACCCGGCTCACCGAGCGCGCGGACGAACTCCACACCGCCCGGCTGGGCCTGACGGCCGCCGCCGTCGCCGAGGAGCGGCTGCGGATCGCCGGTGAGCTGAGCGAGGGCCTCGGGCGCGGCCTCGCCGAGATCACCACCGGTGTACGGGCGGCCCTGGCGAAGCCGGAGCGGGCCGAGCGGCTGCTCGCGAGTGTCACCCGCTCGGCACGCGACTGCCTCGCCGACGCCCGGCGCTCCGCCGCCTCCTTCCGCTCCCTGTCGCTGGCGCCCGAGGCGACCGCGGCGCGGGCCCTGCTGACCACCGCCGGGATACCCGTGGAGGTGCGCACCGGGCACACCGAACCCCTGGGCCCGGCGGGCACGTTGCTCGCGGACGTGCTGCGTGAGGCGGTGACCGACCTCGTGCGCCGTGGCACGGCCACCGGCTGCCTGATCGAGACGGCCGCCGAGCGGGGACGGATACGGCTGCGCGTCGTCAGCGACGGGGCGCGGACGGCCGAGGACGAGAGCCTCGGCGCCCTGCCCGACCGGATCGCCGACGCGGGCGGCACGCTGACCACCGGGCTCACCCCCGAAGGGCGGCACGTCGTGGAGGCCGAACTGCCCGATGCGGCGCGGCCCCCGGAGCCGGCCGGCGACCGGTACGCCCATGTGCTCTCCGTCGCCCTGCTGGTCACCGTGCTGGTCGGGTTCTCGCTCAAGAGCCTGCTGCTCGTCCCCGGCGACCTCGTCCTGCCCGCCGCCGCCTGTATGGCCCTGGTGATCGCGCTGCAGGTCCGCTCGGTCCGCGGACGGCACATGGTGGCCCTCGCGGTGATGGCGCTGTGCACGTATCTGCCCCTCCTCGCGTTCGGCCGCGCCTGGATGGGGGCCGCCGGGTTCCTCGCCGGACCGCTGCCGCTCGCGTTCGGCCGCCGGGTGGGCTGGCCGCTGGTCGGCTGTGTCACGGCGAGCGTCGCGCTGATCGGGACGTGGCTGCGGCTGCCGGTCGCGACGACGGTCAACTACACCCTGAGCGCCGTGGTCACCGGGCTCGTCGTGTACGGGCTGCTGCGGCTCGCCCAGATCGTGAACGAACTCAGGGAGGCGCAGCGGCGGCTGGCCCGCGCGGCGGTCGTCGAGGAACGCCTGCGCGCGGCCCGCGACCTGCACGACCTGCTCGGCCACAGCCTGGCCGGCATGCTTCTGACCTGCGAGCTGGCCCGCAGGCTGCCGCCCGAGCGGGTCCCCGCCGTCCTGGCGGACGTCCTGGCCATGGCCGAACGCGGCGAGGCCGACCTGCGGGCGGCCACCGGCGGCACGGGCCGGATGTCACTGACCGCGGAGGCGGCCTCGGTGCGCGCGGTCCTGGCCGCCGCGGGCATCGACGCCGAGGTGTCGCTCGCCCACGACGGCCTCTCGGCCCCGGCCGAGACCGCGCTGAGCGCGGTGCTGCGGGAGGCGGTCACCAATGTGCTGCGGCACAGTGCCGCCCGGTCCTGCGTGATCTCGACGGTGATGGAGGACGGCGGGACGCGGCTTCGGGTGCGCAACGACGGGGCGCGTGGCCCGCGCGGCCGCAGGGGATCCTCGGGGATCGGCAACCTGACGACCCGGCTCGCGGCGCTGGACGGGAAACTGACCGTCATCGCGTCCGGCGACGGCTGGTTCGAGCTGGTCGCGTGGATACCGTAGCGCTCCGCCGGAGGACCGGTACGTCATCCGCGGATTCGTCGTGGCCGGTCGCGACCGTGTGACGGAGCCGCGCATCGATTCGTCCGCGCCCTTTCGGGGCGCTGCCGCACCGCGAACAGTCCTAGATCCAGCCCGCCTCCGTCGCGATCCGGACCGCGTCCGTGCGGTTGCGGGCGTTGAGCTTGGTGACGACGGCCGTCAGGTAGTTGCGGACCGTGCCCGCCGTGAGGTGGACCTGTCGAGCGATCTCGGTGGCCTCCGCGCCCGCCGCCACCAGCCGGAGCACCTCGGTCTCGCGCGGGGTGAGCGGATTGTCGGCCAGGTCCCACGCGGTGACCGCGAGCGAGGGGTCGAGCACCCGCTCGCCCGCCGCCACCTTCCGCACGGCGGCGACCAGTTCCTCCGGCGGCGCGGTCTTCAGCACGTACCCGTCCACCCCCGCACCCAGCGCCCGGCGCAGATGCCCGGGTTTGCCGTACGCGGTGAGCATCAGCACCCGGCAGCCCGGCAGCTTCTCGCGCAGTACGGCCGCCGCGTCCAGCCCGTCCAGCGCGCCCGGCATGTCGATGTCGAGCACGGCCACGTCCGGCTCGTGGACCCGGGCCGCGTCCACGGCCGCGGCGCCTGAGCCGACGTCGGCGACGACCTCGAAATCCTCCTCCAGGCCGAGCAGCGCCGCCAGCGCCCCCCTGATGATGTGCTGATCCTCCGCCAGAAGCACCCGTATCACCCGGCCACATATACCAGTTGGGCCGCGCCGTGTCCGGTTCGTCCGGCTCATGACGAGGTCATGCTGCGGTCATGACGCCGTCCATGGGCCGCCTCGTTTCCGCTCGGCAGGCTGGAAGCCATGGATGACACAGTGCGGTTGGACGCGGTCAGCAAGGTCTACGGCAAGGGGCAGGGGGCCGTCGCCGCGCTCCGTGAGGTCTCGGTGAGCATTCCGCGGGGCAGCTTCACCGCGGTGATGGGCCCCTCGGGATCGGGCAAGAGCACGTTCCTGCAGTGCGCCGCCGGCCTCGACACCCCCACGTCGGGCACCGTCCGTCTCGGCGGGACGGATCTGACCGGGATGAACGAGACGAAGCTGACCCGTCTGCGCCGGCAGCGGGTCGGGTTCGTCTTCCAGGCGTTCAACCTCGTCCCCTCGCTGACGGCCCAGGAGAACATCACCCTGCCGCTGCGCCTGGCCGGTGTCCGCCCGGACCGGGCCTGGCTCGGCGAGATCGTGCGGCGAGTGGGTCTCGAAGGCCGTACGAACCGCCGCCCGGCCCAGCTCTCCGGCGGCCAGCAGCAACGCGTCGCCCTCGCCCGTGCCCTGGCCGCCCGGCCCGAGGTGATCTTCGGTGACGAACCGACCGGAGCACTCGACACGATGACCGCCCGCGATGTCCTGGCCCTGCTGCGGGAGACGGTCGACGACATGGGCCAGACGGTGGTCATGGTGACGCACGACCCGGTGGCGGCCTCCTACGCGGACACCGTCCTGTTCCTGGCCGACGGCCGCATCGTGGACCGGATGAGCGGTCCTTCCTCCGACAAGATCGCCGAACGGATGACCCGGCTGGGAGCGTGGAAGTGATGGCCGTGCTGACCCTCGCACTGAAGACCCTGCGCCACCGCAAGGCCGCCTTCGCGGGCGCGTTCGTCACCCTGCTGTGCGCCGCCGCGCTGATCACCGCCTGCGGGATGCTGCTGGAGACCGGGCTGCGCGGCCGGGTCGCACCCGAGCGCTACGCCGGTGCCCCCCTCCTCGTGGCCGGGGACCAGTACGTGCACCGCACCGTCCACAAGTCCAACGGCAAGACGAAGCACAAGGCGAAGCCGATCGCCGAACGCGCCTGGATCCCCGCGTCGTTGACGGCGAAGCTGCGCCGGACCCCCGGTGTGCGCGAGGCGGTCGCCGAGGTGACCTTCCCCGTCGGCACCGGCGGCGGCCGGGCGCAGGGCCACGGCTGGGACTCGGCGGCACTCACCCCCTTCACCCTGGCCTCCGGTCACGCCCCGAGGACCGGCGGCGAGGTGGTCGTCGACGCCCGCTCGGGCGCCCGCGTGGGCACCCGGCTGTCCGTGCTCACCCCGGCGGGCCCCGCCGCCTACCGGGTCTCTGGCGTCACCCGGCAGGCCCTGCCCGGCCAGGACACCCTCTTCTTCGCCCCGGCCGAGGCACGCCGACTCGCGGGCCGCCCGGGTCAGGTCAGCGCCATCGGGGTGTTCCCGAAGCCGGGGGAGCGGCCCGAGGTGGCCGCCGCCCTGCGCGGCACCGGGGCGCTGGAGTACACCGGGGAGGCCCGCGGCGCGGTCGAGTTCCTCGACGCGCAGCGGGCCCGGGTCAAGCTCGTCAGCCTGGGCGGAGCACTCGGCGGCACGTCCCTCCTGGTCGCGATCCTCGTCGTGGCCGGCACCTTCGCACTCTCCGTCCAGCAGCGGCAGCGGGAGATCGCCCTGCTGCGCGCCGTCGCGGCCACCCCGAAGCAGCTGCGCCGGCTGCTCGGCGGCGAGGCGCTGGTGATCGCCGTCGCCGCGGGGGCGGCCGGCTCCGCCGCCGGCGTCGGACTGGGCTTCTGGCTGCGCTCCCGGTTCGTGGCACTGGGCGCCGTACCGGAGCATCTGCGGCTGGTGGTCAGCCCCTTCCCCGTCTTCGCCGCGCTGCTCGCCACCATGCTGGCCGCATGGGCCGCGGCCCGTCTCGCGGCCCGCCGGGCGGTGCGGGTGCGCCCGGCCGAGGCGCTCGGCGAGGCGGCGCTGCCGACCGCGCGGCTGCCCTGGGCCCGGCTGGTGGCCGGGCTGCTCGCCACCGCGGGGGCCGTCGTCCTCACCCTCGTCCTGTCGACGCTGTCCACCGAGGCGGCCAGCAGCCCCGTGGTCATGGTCACCGCCCTGATGTGGACCGTGGCGGTGTCCCTCCTCGGCCCCCCGCTGGCCCGCGCGGCCGCCGCCCTGCTCGCCGTGCCGCTGCGCGCCTCCCGCGTCGGCGGACACCTGGCCGCGGCCAACCTGCGCACCGGCTCCCGCCGGCTGGCGTCCGTCATCACCCCCCTGTGCCTGCTCGTGGCGATGACGTGCACCATCCTCTTCACACAGACCACGATGGGCCACGCGGCCCAGCGGGAGGTCGCCGCGGGCAGCCGCGCCGACTACGTCCTCGGCCCCCAGGTCCCCGGCCCGGTCGCCCGGTCGCTGCGCGGGAGGCCGGGCGTCGAGGCCGTCACCGAGGTGCTGCACACCTCGGTACGGGTCGGCCTGTCCAAGTACGCCGCACAGGCGGTGACGACCGAGGGCCTCACGCGGACGACCGACCTGGGTGTGACCGCCGGTTCCCTGCGCGGTCTCGGCAAGGACTCCATGGCGGTCAGCGAGAACGCCGCCGGCCGCCTCGGCGTCTCGGTGGGCGACACCGTCAGCCTCACCCTCGGCGACGGAACCCCCGCCACCCTCAAGGTCGCCGCGCTCTACACCCGCGGCCTGGGCTACGGCGACCTCACCCTCTCCCACGACCTGGTCGCCCCG
Organism: Streptomyces griseochromogenes; assembly: GCF_001542625.1. Taxonomy (NCBI): domain Bacteria; kingdom Bacillati; phylum Actinomycetota; class Actinomycetes; order Kitasatosporales; family Streptomycetaceae; genus Streptomyces; species Streptomyces griseochromogenes. The sequence continues at coordinate 239,977 of NZ_CP016279.1, forward strand.
CACGTGGACGATCCCATGGGCACCCTCTACGTCGCGGCCCCCGGCCTGAGCCGCGCCGAACTGTCCGCCCTGGTAGCGGGGGTGCCTTCCGTCACGGTCATGGACCGCGCCCGGGCCGTCGCCGCGAGCGCACCGGACGCCGAGGTGAACTACGTGGCCATGGGCCTGATCATCGCCTTCAGCGCGATCTCCGTGATCAACACCCTGGGCATGGCGACCGCGGACCGCTCCCGGGAACTGGCCCTGCTGCGGCTGGTGGGCACCACCAGGCGCCAGGTCCTGCGCGTGCTGCGGCTGGAGGCGCTCGCCGCCCTCGCGATCGCCACCGTCCTCGGCACGGGCATCGCCCTGCTCACCCTGACCGCCTTCGCCACCGGCATGACCGGCTCGCCCCTCCCGCACATCCCGCCGCTCACCTACCTCGGCGTGCTGGCCCCCACGGCCGCCCTCGCCCTCGCGGCGACGTCCCTCCCGGCCCGGGCGGCTCTGCGGCAGCGCCCCGCGGAGGCGGTCGGCGGCCGGCAGTGACCGGCACTCCCGCGTGGCCGGTGGACCGGCCGCGGGGACCACGGTGTCACCGTGCTGCCCGGCCCGGGACCGCCGCCGCCGGCGGACCACCTCCGGTGCGGGCCGGCCGGGCGATCCCCTCGGCGAGGGTGAGGGCCTCCGAGACGGCGTGCGGCGGCAGCCCGGCCGCCTCGCTGTCCGCGGCGGCCGCGAGCAGGGCCGCGTCCAGGGTGTCCGCCGCTTCACCGAGCTGATCGCGGAGCACCCCCGGCTCACCGCCACCACCGTCCAGACCGTCGGGGCCAAGGGCTACGACGGTTTCACTCTCGCCCTGGTCACCGCCTAGCGGGGCGGGCGGGCGCGTCGGCACGGGCTCAGCGCCACACGCGCAGGTAGTCGGTGGTGAAGGTGATCGGGGTGGTGCCGCTCGGTGCGGGGTGGTAGGTCCCGTCGCTGACGGAGAGGTTGAGGATGATGTTGGGCGACCAGGTGGTGCCGACGCCGGTCTGGTCGGAGTAGATCCGGCTGCCGTTGATGTACCAGTCGTCGTTGGTCGCGCCGAAGCGGACGCCCACGGTGATCCACGCGCCGGGATAGATGGTCCTGGCGTTGACGTAGTAGATGGCGGCCGGGCGGACGTGGTTGGTGATCTCCAGCAGGTTCGGGTTGTCGGGGTGGTACTCGAATCCGTCGATCTCGCTGTCCCCGTCCAGCCAGGTCCAGCTGGCGGGCCAGGTGCCGTCGGCGCCGGGCAGTTGGACGCGGGTCTCGATGTAGTCGCCGGTACGGGTCCGGAAGTTCTGTGTGGTGCCTTCGGTGGTCAGCAGCCCGGTGTCCCACGACCGCAGGCCGTTCTCCAGGATGTGGCTGCCGGGCGTGGCGGTGAAGGTGGCCGTGCCGCTGCCGGGCACGGTGATCGCCGGGGGGGTCAGCCAGTCGAGCTTGCTGTCGTACGGGTTGTGGTTGCCGTACTGGTAGGCGCTGGTGGTGGAGCCGTTCCAGCGGCTGCCGAAGGCGAGGGGGCCGTTGAACTCCTCGTCGAAGGCGAGCGACTTGCCATAGGCGGGTGAGGACGACGGGGGGCCGGTGATGGTGAGTGTGCGGGAGGGCAGGTTGTGATAGCCGGTGGACGTCCGGTAGTAGCCGAACTCGGTGTAGGTGCCCGGAGCGAAGGTGCGCGGACCGGTGGTCATGGTCAGGCCGTTGCCGCAGATCGTCGTGGTGCCGCGCGCGCCGGGGAAGTCGAGGTTGTCGCCGGCCGAGTCGCGCACCGCCACACCCAGCTGCTGCACCGTCAGACAGCCTCCGGTGGTGTGGACCCGCAGGGTCGCGGTCACCGGCGTGGTCAGCGAGGCGGTCGTGGGGCCCAGGAAGTCCTGGACGACGGTGGGCGCGGCCCAGGCGCGGCCCGTGGGGATCAGTGCCAGCAGTATCGCCATCGCGACGAGGCCGACGCGATGACGGATCGACAGGGTGACGGGCGCGGTCGCGGGGCGGCTCATCGTCAGCCCACCTCGATGACATAGGACGTGGTGTTGTTGCCCAGGTTCGTGTCGTCCGGGCTGGTCACGCTCACCTTGCCGCCCGAGAGCGTGGACCCGGGCGTGGTGCCGGCCCGGATCAGGACGGGGATCTGCACGGTGGCGGTCTTCAGCAGCCGGAGCCCGGGCGCGAAGGTGCACACCACGGTGCTTCCGTTCGCGTTGGGGGTGCAGGTCGAGGGGAAGTACGGCCCGATGGCCGTGGCGCCGGTCGGGACGGTGACGGTGACGGTGGCGGTGGAAGCCGTGTCGTCGGGCCCGTAGTTGGCGATGAGCACGCGCAGCCTGGTGATGCCACCGACCGGTGCGCCGGCGATGCCGGCGCCGACGATGCCCAGATCCGAGTGGGAGGGGTCGGCGGCACGGTGAGGCGTCGGCCGTACGGCCAGGGTGTGCGGCCGGGCTCGTAGCTGGTCGGCTGCGGCGGGCGTCGATCCGGCCGCGCACACCGCGGCGACCAGAGCGACTCGACACACAACCGAGGACCGGATCCGAGGCACCTGTGCTCTCCTCTTGGGTGCGTAGGCGAAGGTGGGGGCGGCGACACCGCACACCGACACTCCCCGGATGCGTCACGCGGCATATGCCGTCCACGGCAGGACCACTCCAACAGCCCAGGCGGCCGGGCAATCCGTCTGGCCCTGTCGCCCGTATGTACTCACAGAAGGAACTCCTTCCACGGCGACAAGTCCTTCCGCGGCGATTGCGCCACCCTCCGGCCGGGACCCTCTCATCCGTTGCCCGAACAGCTGGAGTCGCCATGAACTCCGCCCATGTCACCGAAGTCGCTCTGACGGGAGTCGGAGTGTGCTGTGCCGTTGCCAACGCGGTTCTGCACTCGCTTCTCGTGCCCGATCATCTGGAGGAGAAGTTCTACATCGGCGTCCTGTTCGCCGTCGGGAGCGCCGTCATGCTGGTCGTGGCCGTGGCGCTCCCCCTCCTGAAACGCCCGATCGCCGCATGGCTGACCGGGTCGGCCGTCAGCCTCGGCATGATCGTCGGCTTTCTGCTCTCGCGCACCGTCGGGCTGCCGTACGGCTACCACGAATCCGGCTGGGAGCCGCCGTACGGCCCCCTCTCGCTGCTGGTCGAGGGACTCTTCGTCCTCGCCTTCCTCACCTGGCTCGGGCTCGGGGCGGCCGAGGACGCCGTACCCGGACCTCCGCCGGCGGCGGAGCGTGAGCGGGTCTCGCCCGGGCGGGTCACACCGCGACGCGGGCCGGGCTGAGCCGGACGCACTCCTCTTCCGGGGCGGCCCTGCTCGGCCTCCTGGCCGCCGGGGCGCTCGGCGCCTGACCATTGCGTGAGGTACGACGGCGGATGCGGCGCTTGCTACATTCGGCTCCGTGCCGTCCATGGAACCGGGGAGCCGCCGGCCGACGCGCTCTCCCTCGGCCAGGGGATCCGGCCGCTCCGGCGGCCCGACCGCGGCCCCGGAGGGGGAGCGGTGAGTGCGCGGGCGGCGCCGGCCCGGCAGATGTGGCCGCTGTACGCGGCCGGGTTCACCACCGCCTTCGGCGCGCACGGCATCGCCGCCAACCTCGGCGGCCACACCGCGGACGCGGTCACCTCCCTGCTGGTGCTGGGCGGGCTGCTCGCCCTCTACGACGGCGCCGAGGTGGTCCTCAAACCGCTCTTCGGCACCCTCGCCGACCGCGTCGGAGCCCGCCCCGTGCTGCTCGGCGGGCTCGCCGCCTTCGCCGCCGCGTCCGCGCTGTACGCCGTCGCGGACAGCCCCGGCTGGCTCTGGGCCGCACGGCTCGGCCAGGGCGCCGCGGCCTCCGCGTTCTCCCCGTCGGCCTCCGCGCTGGTCGCCAGGCTCAACCCGGCCGCGGGGCACGGCAGGGCCTTCGGCAGCTACGGCTTCTACAAGTCCGTCGGCTACACCCTGGGTCCGTTGCTGGGTGGTGTCCTCGTGTGGGCCGGACAGCTGCGGCTGCTGTTCGCCGTGCTCGCGGTGCTCGGCGCGGCGGTCGGTGTCTGGGCCGCGCTCGCCGTGCCCGTCGTACCCCCGCTGCCGAGGGCCCGGCAGACGGTGCTCGATCTGGCCCGGCGGCTGGCCGACCCGGCCTTCCTCGCCCCGACGGCCGCGCTCGCGGCGGCGACCGCGGCGCTGTCGGCCGGGGTCGGCTTCCTTCCGGTCTCCGGCCGCGCCGCCGGGCTGGGCACGGTCGCGACCGGGGCGGCGGTGTCGGTGCTCGCGGGCTGTGCGGCCGTCGTCCAACCGCGGGCCGGGCGGGCGTTGGACGACGGACGGCTCACCACTCGGTCCGGTCTGGCCGCGGGGCTGTCGCTCACCTCCGTGGGTCTGGGCTGCGCGATGCTGCCCGGGCTGACCGGCATCCTCGTCGGAGCCGCCCTGATCGGCGTCGGTACGGGTCTGATCACCCCGGTCGGTTTCGCCGCGCTGGCCTCGTCGACCCCGCAGGAGCGGTTGGGGCAGACCATGGGCGCGGCGGAACTGGGGCGCGAACTCGGGGATGCGGGTGGGCCGTTGCTGGTGGCCGCAGTTGCCTCCGGCAGCACGCTGAGCCATGGCTTCGGTGCGCTCGGGATGCTCATCGGGGTGGGGGCGTTGGCGGCGTTCGTCCGTCGGGGCGGCTGAAGTGCGGTGACCCGGAGACGTGGCAGCGGTCCTGAGTCGCATCGCCATCGCCAACCAGGTTGTGAGTCTTGCCAGTTGCTGTCCGGCTCTCTACGTTAAGTGTTCCATTAAGTCTACTTAACTGGACACTTAAGCGAGGTTTCCGTGCCGCACCGTGCAAGAGCGCGTACGCGCAGGATCGCCGCCGCCTCAGCCGCCTTCCTCGCCGCCGCGGCGATGGCCGTCGCGGCGAGCCCGGGACCGGCCGCGGCGGCCGGCCCTCCCGCTCACACCCAGCGCGTCGAGTACTTCCCCGGTCCCGGAGCGGAGCCCCGCCAGGTGACCGTCCCGGCGGACACCCCGGGCCGAACGGCCCGCCCCGCGCCGGCTCCGGGAGGCGTCACCCCGGCGGTGAGGGCGCTGAAGCGGACCGGACCCGTGACCGGGCGGCTCGACCTGGTGGTGATGGGCGACGGCTACACCGCGGACGAACAGGGCGAGTTCACCGCGGCCGCCAAGGAGAAACTGGACGACATCTTCGCCGTCGAGCCGTACCGCAGCTACCGCGGTCTGTTCAACATCTGGCTGGTCGACACCGTCTCCGGGGAGTCCGGCGTCTCCGGCGACCCCACGGCCGACGTCGTGAAGGACTCCGCGCTGGGCGCCCGCTTCTTCTGCGACGACGTCGAACGCCTGCTGTGCGTCGACACGGACAAGGTCGCGCGCTACGCCGCCCTGGCCCCGGACGCCGACATCGTCTTCGTCATCGCGAACTCCGCCAAGTACGGCGGCGCGGGCTACTCCGCCGGCGACCTGCCGCCGGGCTCGTCCTTCCACGGCGTGGCGACGATGTCGTCCGACAACGACAAGTCGTACCTCATAGGAGCCCATGAACTGGGCCATTCCATAGGCCACTTGGCCGACGAGTACCAGTACGCGGGCTACGGCGCCTACCCGTCCGCCGACGAACCGGCCGCGGCCAACCTCACCCTCCTGCGCGATCCGGGCGCGACGAAGTGGTACCGCTGGCTCGGTGCCCAGGACCCGACGGGCTCGGTCGTGGGCACGTACGAAGGCGGGGGGTACTACGAGACGGGCATCTACCGGCCGACCGACACGTCGATCATGCGCTCCCTGGCCTCGACCGATTTCAACGTCGTCGGGCGCGAGGCGATGATCGCCGGCTTCTACGCCGACGCGGACGCGCTGACCTCCCCGGTCCCCACCTCCCGACCGGTCGGGCAAGGGCGGCGCATCACCGTACGCCTCGCCCCGCTGACCGGCCTCGCCGACCTCGAACTGACCTGGTACGTCGACGGCAGACCGGTGCCGTCGGCCACCGGCGCCCTGTCGATGACGCCACACCGGCTGGGCGTCCGCGGCCGGGGCCATGTGGTCACGGCGACCGTGACCGACCGCACGGCGGCCGTACGGGACCCCGCGGTCCGCGCACAGACGTCCAACTCGCTGACGTGGCGGGTGCGGTGACGCGGCGGCCCCTCGCGGCGCGGGCCTAGTGGTGCGGGCCTAGTGGTGCTTCCCGCCGCCCTTCCCGTCGCCCGTCCGGCCGCTCCCGGTCGCGTTGTGCGTGCGGGACGGGGCGGCGCCGGGCGTGCCGTTGCCGGAGCCGCCGGTGTTCCCCGCCGTGCCGCCGCCGGAGTTCTCGGCATCCTTGCCGGGTTTGCCGGTGCCGGCCCGCCCGTTCGGCGTGGCCTTCGCCCGCGCCAGCTGCTCGGCGCAGTACGCGGCGACCTTGTCCTTTCCGCCGGCGGCCGTGACGAGTCGCTGCCAGGCCGTCGAGTCGAGTGCCTTGCCGTGCTTGTCGACCTGCTCGTAGGCACGGCAGTGGGCCTCGGTGTCCTTCGCGGGGGAGGGACGGTCCTTCGGCCCTGAGCGGCCGGGGGACGCCGACGAGGCCGCACCGCCCGGCCGGTCCGGGGCGAGGGCCGACGGGCGCGTGGTCCCCCGGTCGGCACCGCCACCGTCGTGGGACGAGCCGACGGAGCCGATCGCCGCGACCGCGACACCGCCCAGGGCGAGGCTGGCGAACACCGCGCCGAACGTCATCCGCAGCGGGAGCCGGACGCGCCGCTCCTCGGGCAGCCGCCAGTCGTCCCGGCGCCGGGTGCGCGCCCGGCGCGCGCCGTCGCCGTGGGCGGCGGCCCGGAAGGCGGCCAGGGCCCGCTGCTCGGCCTCGGGGTCGAGGTGCTCCGCGCGGATGGCGGCGGCCAGCACCGTCTCCAGCGCGGCGGAGTCGTGCGTGTCCCAGGGGTCGGACACGGTGCCGCCAGGGTGCACATGCCGGTGACGGACCGGAACTCCGTCGCCGCTCAGCCGTTCACCCATGTCCGCTTCCGTTCCCGTCCGACCGTTTCGATTCGTTTGAGGTACAGGGCCTGACGCCTTCCGGCCGCCTGCCGTAGCTCTCGTTGTTCACTTCGACTCCCCCAGCGTTCGGGAAGCCTCATCCGTCACACCCGCCTCCGCCTCCCCGCCGACGCCCAGCTGTCGGGCGAGGCGTTTCAGGCCCCGGTGGGCGGCCGTGCGCACCGCTCCCGGACGCTTGCCGAGGGCGCGTGCGGCGGCGGGGCCGTCCAGGCCCACGACGACCCGCAGGAGCACCGCCTCGGCCTGGTCCCGCGGCAGTGCGCGGACCAGCTCCAGGGCCTGCTCGGTGGAGAGGGACTCCAGTGCCTGGTCATGGGTGCTGTGCGGTGCGGGCAGGTGCAGTATGTCCTGTTCCGTCCCGCCGGTCCGGGGTCGTGCGCGCTGGCGGCGCAGATGGTCCAGTGCCCGGTGCCGGGCGATGGTCGCGGTCCACCCGCGGAACCCGGCCCCGTCTCCCTTGAAACGCCCGAGGTCGCGGGCTATCTCCAACCAGGCGTCGGAGGCCACGTCCTCCGCGTCGTCGCCGACCAGCCCGCGCAGAAAGCCGAGCAGGCCCGGCTGCACGATCCGGTAGGCCACCGCGAAAGCGGCCTCGTCGCCGTCCTGGGCCCGTGCGACCGCAGCGCCCAATTCCCCGTCGCATGCCTGGATGCGCCGGGGTTGCCGTACTTGGCCCAAGACTGTCCTCGTTCGCACCGGGTTCATGGCGAGTCCGTGTCGTCCGCCGCGCTCCGGTCGCGTCGGCGGCCCCATGATGAACAGCGCCTGCGCTCACAGAAGTGTCACAACGCCCCAGTGGCCCTTCACGTCGCAGGAGTCCCGCCGTGCGGTCGTCGGGGCGGGAGGGCCCGCTCGGCGGTCCGGAGAACGGCGCGGTTTTGGCCGGGTGACGTTTCGCGCCGGTCGTGCGCTGGCTGAGTATCGGGGTCGGTACCCGCGCGGGCGAACGCCCGCCGGACACCGCCCCGCCGTCCCCTGTCCGTGCCGCCGATGACTCCCCCCGTGGGCGGCACGGAGAGGGGCGGGGCGGCCGGGCACCCGCCCACTGCGCGGGTTGTTCCGGCCGCGCCCCCTCGTTTCCGGCCGGCGACGGGCCCTGACGAGGGGATTCATCGGCCGTGTGATGCTTCGGGGCCTTTGTGCGCTCCTTCTGGCATGAGTACGTACCTCCGTATGCGAGCGGTACCGGCCCCGGCGTTGCGCAACAGCGCGACCTGGCTGGAGCGGCAGTTCGAGGACGACGTGAAGGCGGTCCGGCACTCGTGCGGCCGGCACCGCGAGGAGGTGCTGGACGAGCGCTATCTGGACCAGGAGCGCATCTACGCCGGCGCTCTCCCGCACGGTGCCGGGGGCGAGCCCCGGGCCCAGGTCGTGCTCGGTGGCCGTCCGGTGTGCCGCACCGGCCGTGCGGGGCCACGGCTGCTGGTGCTGACGGCGGCCCAGGCCCGCAGGGTGGCCGGGTTCCTGAGCGCGGCCGACTTCGACGCGCTGTGGGATTTCGCCCGCGGTGAGCTGCTGCCGCGCTACGGCGGTGTGTCCGCGGAGCCCGAGACCTGGGGCGCTTTCGCCGCGGCGCACCGGGAGCTGAGGGCGTTCTACGCCCGGACGGCCGAGAGCGGTGACGCGGTGGTGAAGTGGCTGCCCGTCTGAGGCGAGTATCGGTCCACGTGCTCCCCATGTGCCCGGACAACCCTTCCGGGCGACTTCGTCCGTCCCATGAGTCACAGGTGTAACACTTCCGGGCGCGTTCGCTCTCTCCATGTGGGCGACCTTGTCGGTCGGCCGGGACAAGGGGACGCGACTCGTGCGGTGGACAGACGAAAGCGGAGTGGCGTACGGCGAGGATCCGTACGGCGGAGTCGGGTACACGTATGCCTACGGCCACGAGTACGGCCGAGGTGCCACCGCCGGCTATGCCTACGGCCACGAGTACGGCCGGGGTGCCACCGCCGACACGGTCCCGCAGCCCTGGGGCGGGGCACGACCCGCGCAGTGGACGCACCCGGCAGGTCACGCCCCGACGGGCTGGCACTCCCCGCACGGTGACGTCCCGACGGGGTGGCACTCCCCGCACGGTGACGTCCTCACCGCCCAGCTCCCGGTGCCCGACCCGCCCGGCTGTTCCGTATCAGAAACGGACATACCCGAGAGCGAGTCCGTGCGGCCCGTCTTCGTCGATTCCTCGGGTCGGCGCCAGCGCCATGTGCACCGGGCCGCCCGGTTGCTGGTGATCCCCGCCGCCGGCTATGTCGCCCTGCTGATCAGCACGATGCTGGGCGGCCCCGGCATCAGCTCTCCGTTCGTCCCGCAGGCGGACCCCACGCACCCGGCCACGCCCAGGTCGACCGCACCCGACTCCCCGTCCGGCACCGGACACTCGACGAAGGGCGCGAGCCCGGCCGCGACGCGGAAGAGCTCCGGCAGCGCCGCGCGGAAAGGCTCCGGCACCGCGGCGCCGAAGGCCCCCGGCCCCACCGGCCGGTCGGCGGCCTCCACCGCCCCCGCGGCCACTTCCCGGCCCTCGGCAGCGCCCACTTCGACCGCCGCCCCTGCCCACTCCTCCAAGGGGCGCGGCCTCGGCTCGTCCCACAGACCAGTGAAGTGACGCAAGGCCCTGACATGACCGATCGCCGACACCGCGACGCTCCTGCCCGCTGCCGCACCCGCCGGACCACACCTCGTACCCACTGGCTCGTGCTGAGCGTGCTCTCGGTGACCCTGTCGACGGCGCTCCTGCTGCAGGGTTACACCCACCACATGTTCGGGATCACCTCGGACGCCGTGACCGGTGCCCGTGGCCGGAGCGAGGCGGTGCCCGCCCAGGTGGCCCACGGCGGCCCGGTGATCGCGGACGCCGCCGGCGCCGCGCACACCGCCCGGGTCGAGGACCGCACCATCGCGCTCACCTTCGACGACGGGCCCGACCCCGTCTGGACGCCGCGCATCCTCGACGTGCTGCGCCGTAACCATGTGCACGCGACGTTCTTCGTCGTCGGAACCCAGGTCGTGGCCCACCCGGAACTGGTCCGCCGGATCGTCTCCGAGGGCCACCAGATCGGCATCCACACCTTCACCCACCCCGACCTGGCCCGCCTCGCCCCGTGGCAGCGTTCCCTGGAACTGCGGGAGACGCAGCTGGCGGTCGCCGGTGCCGCGGGGGTCACCACCGCACTGCTCAGGCCGCCGTACTCCTCGAAGCCCGACGCGTTGGACGACGCCGACTGGTCGGTCCTGAAGCAGGCCGACGCGGCGGGCTATGTCACGGTGCTGTCCACCCAGGACGCCGAGGACTGGCAGCGCCCCGGTGTGGACCGCATCCTCGCCAACGCGACTCCGCACGGCCACGCCGGGCAGATCGTGCTGATGCACGACGCCGGCGGTGACCGGTCCCAGACCGTCGCGGCGCTGAGCACCCTGATCCCCCGGCTCAAGGCGCACGGCTTCCAGTTCGCGACGGTCGGTGCGGCGGTCGGCATGGCCGGGCCCGTCCAGCCCGCCGGACTGGGCGAGCACCTCCAGGGGATGGCCCTCGTCACGGTGTTGCAGGCCGGCGACTGGGCCGTATGGCTGCTGGGCCTGCTGATGTACGCGGCCGGAGCGGTCAGCGTGCTGCGCGCGGCGGTCGTACTCGTCGCGGCCCGTCGGCACCGGAGGCAGCGGACGGGGCGTCGCGGCGGGTCCTGGGAGCGGGTGAACGAACCGGTCAGCGTCATCGTCCCGGCGTACAACGAGAGCGCCGGGATCGAGGCGGCCGTGCGTTCCCTGCTCGCCTCGGACCATCCGGTGGAGATCATCGTGGTGGACGACGGTTCCACCGACGGCACCGCCGATCTGGTGGAGTCGCTCCGCCTGCCGGGGGTGCGGGTGATCCGGCAGCGGAACGCGGGCAAGCCCGCCGCGCTCAACACGGGCCTCGCCGCGGCCACCTGCGAGCTGGTGGTCATGGTCGACGGCGACACGGTCTTCGAACCCGGCACCGTCCGCACGATCGTGCAGCCCTTCGCCGACCCCCGAGTCGGCGCCGTCTCGGGCAACGCGAAGGTCGTCAACCGCGGCGGCCTCCTCGGCCGCTGGCAGCACATCGAGTACGTGGTCGGCTTCAACCTCGACCGCCGCCTGTTCGACCTCGCCGAATGCATGCCGACCGTCCCGGGGGCGGTGGGCGCGTTCCGCCGCCGGGCACTGCTGGCCCTCGGCGGCGTCAGCGACGCCACCCTCGCCGAGGACACCGACCTCACCATGGCGCTGTGCCGGTCCGGCTGGCGTGTGGTCTACGAGGAGGGCGCGGTGGCCTGGACCGAGGCGCCCGCGTCGCTGAACGCCCTGTGGCGGCAGCGCTACCGCTGGTGCTACGGCACCCTCCAGGCGATGTGGAAGCACCGCGGCGCCCTGGTGCAGCGGGGCGCGGCCGGGAAACTGGGCCGCCGCGGCCTGGTCTACCTGCTGCTCTTCCAGGTGCTGCTGCCGCTGCTCGCACCCGCCGTGGACATCTTCGCCGTCTACGGGCTGCTCTTCCTCGACCCGGTCCGGATCATCGGGCTCTGGCTGGCCTTCCTGCTCCTGCAACTTCTGATGGGCCTGTACGCGTTCCGCCTGGACGGGGAACGCGCGGGCCCCCTGTGGAGCCTGCCGCTGCAGCAGTTCGTCTACCGGCAGCTGATGTACCTGGTGGTGATCCAGTCCGTCTTCACGGCCCTGTCGGGCTCCAGGCTGAGATGGCAGCGCATGGAGCGGTACGGCAGCCTGCGGGCCCCGAAGGGCGCGAGCCCCCTCCAGCAGCCGACACCGTACGAAACCACGCAGCCGTACTGAAAGGACAGTGATCCAGGCCCATGAGCGGACACCGCCGCCGGCCGCCACAGCGCACCAACGGCGGCGCGCGAAGAGCGGCGCCGCAGAAGAAACGTTGGATCGACTATCCGCGCCGGGGCAGGACGGGCCCGCGCCGCTGGCTGCCGTCGGTCTGGCAGGTGCTGGGCTCCTTCCTGCTGTTCTTCGGTGTCGCGGCGGCCGCCGTCGGCTATGCCTACGCCACGGTCACCATCCCCGACCCCAACCCCAGGACGCTGCTGCAGAACAATGTCTACTACTGGTCGGACGGCTCGGTCCTGGCGACCGACGGCAGCGTCGACCGGCAGAACGTCACGCTCGCGCAGGTACCCGCCGACGTGCGGTGGGACTTCATCGCCGCGGAGAACGCGTCCTTCTACACCGACCCGGGCATCGACCCGCAGGGCATCTTCCGCGCCGTCGTCAACATGGCCGAGGGCGGCTCCGTCCAGTCCGGTTCGACGATCACCCAGCAGTTCGTCAAGAACACGTACCTGGACCAGTCGCAGACGCTCTCACGGAAGCTCAAGGAACTGCTGATCTCCACCAAGATCGGCGCCGGCATGAGCAAGCAGCAGATCCTCCAGGGGTATCTGAACACCTGCTTCTTCGGCCGTCAGGCCAACGGCATCCAGGCCGCGGCCCGCGCGTACTACGGCCTGCCGGTGGAGAAGCTGAACGCGAGCCAGGGAGCCTTCCTCGCCGCGGCGGTCAACGAGCCGAGTCTCATCCAGCACGCGGACTCCGACCCCACGGCCCGGGCGAAGGCGAAGGCACGCTGGTCCTGGGTGCTCGACCGGATGGTGCAGACCGGCAGGATGACGCCCGGGCAGCGGGCCCGGTACGCGGCCGCCGGATTCCCCGCGCCCAAGAAGTGGACCCCCGGCTCGGGGCTCACGGGCGAAACCGGCTACCTGGTCCAGCTCGCCAGGGCGTACGCCCAGGCACACGACCCGAGCATCACCGACGGCAGCCTGAGCAGGGGCGGCTACCAGATACACACCACCTTCGACAGGAAGCGGACCGCGGCACTGGCCAGGGCCGTCGCCAAGGTCCGCGCGGAGCGCCTCGACCCCGCCCACCGGTCGGCCGACCGTGATGTCCAGGTCGGAGCCGCCTCGGTCGACCCCGCGACCGGCAGGATCCTCGCCGTCTACGGCGGCCCCGGCTTCGACCACGCCCACTACTCGGACAACGCCGACACCTCTGGCGTCCCGGTGGGCTCGACGTTCAAGCCCGTCGTCCTCGCCGCCGCCCTCCAGCACGGAGCCGTGCTGCGGCCCGGCCAGGCCCCGGCGCCGATCACCCCCGCCAGCAAGTTCGACGGCGACGACGGCATCAGGATCAAGGACCAGCAGGGCGACTACGTCACCGACGACAAGGACCCCACCGGCCTCCTCCACCAGCACAACGACACCCCCCAGCGCTGGGGCTACATCTCGCTGCGCCAGGCGATGGAGCAGTCGGTCAACACGCCGTACGTGCAACTGGGGGAGGAGGTCGGCTACGGGAACGTGGCGAAGACGGCCCAGAGCCTCGGCCTGCGCCCCGAGAGCCTCGCCGCCGACAGCGCCGGCTTCTACATCGGCACCTCGACACCGAGCGCCATTCGCATGGCGGGCGCCTACGCGACGTTCGCCGCCTCCGGTATGCAGGCCACCCCCTACTCGGTGACCAAGGTGACCCACGACGGCGCCGCACTGCACGGCTTCACCGCCCCCGCCCCCGTACGGGCGCTGCCGGCGGCGGTCGCCGACAACGTGACCGATGTCCTCAGGGGCGTCATAGCCCGGGGCACCGGCACCAAGGCCCAGGCACTCGGCAGGACGGCCGCGGGCAAGACCGGAACCACCGACGACTACCGCTCGGCCTGGTTCGTCGGCTACACGCCCCAACTGGCCACCTCCGTGGTCCTCTTCCGCGAGGACCCGGCCCACCCCCAGCTGCAGTCCCTGGTGGGCGTCGGCGGCCTGCGGAAGGTGTTCGGCGGCGACATCCCGACCGCCATCTGGACCCGGTACATGGGCGACGCCCTCGCCGGCCTCCCCGACACCCCCTTCCCCGCCCCCGTCCCCCTCGGCAAGGGCACCGACGAGCCCGGCGCTCCGTCCCCGTCCCCCTCCGCGACGCCACCCCACGCCAAGCGGACCGACGGCCCCGACAGGAAGAGGAAGGCGACTCCCACGGCCGCCCCTACTCCGGGGAGCCGCCCCAGGTGCCGTCCGCACAAGTGCCGTTGAGGTCGGCGACGCTGGCAGGCGGACCGCCTTACGCCGGTGCCTGGGCGCGCACCATGAGCGTGCCCAGGTTTCCCGGTTCCGGAGCCTTGAGGACCTGGGCGTCGATGTCGGTGAAGCCGTGCCGCGCGAGGATGTCCGCCCACATCTCAGGGGTGTACTGCCAGCGAAGTACGGTCAGCTCGTGCTCACGGCCTTCGAGCCACTTGCCCCGCATCTGCTGAGGGCCGTGAGAACCAGCGACCGGTTCGGCCTGCGAGAACGCGAAGACCCCGCCGGGAGCCAGGCGCTTGAGGACATGCGGAAACAGGTCTTCGGGGTCCGTGAACCACACGGCCCCCCATACCGAATAGATCGCGTCGTACTCCGCAGGCGTCGACGAGAGGTAGGCGCAGGCCTCGCCCTGAAGGAAGGACAGGCCGGGCGTGTCCTTCCACCAGGCGCGGGCGCGTTCGACCTGGACGGAGGAGAAGTCGACGCCGGTTACCTCAACACCCTTGCGGGCCAGGTGGGCGGCTTCCTTTCCCTCCGCCGGCCCGAGCTCCAGTGCGCGGCGGGGCCGGCCGAGGACCTCGGCTCCGGGGCCGTGCCTGGTGTACTGCGTCCAGTCGAACCGGTCGGCCTGCGGGGCCGGCTGGGGGCCCTCGCCCTTGAAGGGCTTGTACTTGTCCCAGTACTCGGCCGGTGTCATGGGCGCGTGGGGCATGAAGTTCCTCGGGAGGGTGGAGTGACCGGTGTCCCTTGAGCCGGATACCGTACCGGCGCTCCCTCCCGCACGTGAGCGAATGACGCCACGGCGTGGGCGACACCTCCCAGGCCGTCCCTCCCTTGCTCAAGGGGAGGAAGTCCGCAGGCCGTCCCGCCCCGGTGGCCGGACGTGAGAGTGGAGCCACCGGGCGAGAGTCCGCTCAGTTCCGTGTGGTGCGGCAGTGGGGGCAGCGACATGGGGGCCAGGTGAGCGAGTCCACGAGGCGTTCCGGGTCGGGGTTGGCCGTGATGGTGTGACGGCTCGACCGTCCGAGGTGCTTGCCGTCGGGGGTGAGCCGGTAGATGTGGATCGTCAGGCGGGATTCGCCCGGCTGGGGCGGGGTTCCGGCGTTCACCGCGTGCCTCGGGTAGCCGACGCGTGGCAGGCGCAGGGGCAGCGACGCATCAGCAGCAGGCCCACGCTGCCGGGCAACGGCAGGTCCGCCGTCTGACGGCAGGCGTCGTGCAGGTCCTCGTAGCCGGGGCGGAAGGCGAGCGCGCACTCGGCCGACAGCCAGGATGTTTCCGCGCTGCTCCTCGTCCCCTGTGGCCGCTTCATGGTTGCGCCCATCACGCCACCGCCTCGGCGCCGACCACGTGCTGGTCGATATCGATACCGAAGTCGGCCGCGAGGACCAGGGCCAGCCGCCGCCGACTCTGTCGTGCCGCCCGCTCGCGCTCGTCTTCGAGGAGGTACGGGCGGACGATCGCGTTCGCACTGCCGTCGAGCGGCGTGTCCAGTCCGTACGGCGAGCGGTGAGTCGGGGGCCATGGTGCGGCGGTACGGGGTGCCTCGGGCCTGTGCGCGGGGGCCGGTACGGCGGCGGGGCGGGACTCGGCCCGGCGCCTGCCGGTACCGGGGACGAACAGGCCCAGTGCCCACCGCAGTAACGCGTGGATAATGCTCACTGTCATCAGCTCCTCAGTAGCTGTGGCCAAGCCCCGGGAGGTCCCACAACCTCGCCGGGGTGTTGCTTTTCCGCAGCGTAGATTAGGTGTACTACCCCCGTCTAGCCTCTGGGGTAGCTATGGCAGGTACACGCTCGCCGCCTACTGTCTCGGTCATGACCATTGACCGGGAAGGGCCAGTCCCGCCGTACCGCCAGATTGCCGAGAACCTGCGCGCCCGCATCGCGAACGGCACCATCCCGCCCGGCCGCCGCATCCCAAGCCTTGTGGCACTGGAAGCCGAATTCGGCGTAGCACGCGACACCTTGCGCAAAGCGGTGAAGGTGTTGAAGGACGAGGGGCTCGTGGAAACGGTGACGGGCATGGGCGTGTATGTGGTGGACAACCACTCTGAGGACCAGGCCGGCAGCGGCATGGTGTGACCCCTTCGAATCGTCCGCATGGGTGAAGGCGCGGCGGCCGGTCCAGCACCACAGCAGGGGCGCGCCGAGTGCTCACATGTCAGCCTCGGGGTGGCCCATGCGTGTTCTCGACCTGGATGGGCGTGGGGAACGTTCAGGATGCGCCGCTGAACGCTATCCTCGGCGGCCCTGAGATGGATGAGGCCAACGCGATCATCCGGCGGGGGCGGATCTCAACGTCTCCCGCAGTTGTGGCCCCGACAGCCCCTGCGGACCGGACAACGACAGCGGCGGCGGTGGCGGCGACGAAAGCGAGTGCTCTCCGGGCTTCCCTGGTAGTTCGTGCTCCCCGAGGAACTGATAGGCACATGGACACCGACCTACTCGGATCCGCAATCCAACCTGTGATCCGGGAGCACACGGGCCCGGTGGCGGAGATCCGGCGCACCGCACACGGGGCCAGCTCGGACCTTACGGCCATTGTCGAGTGCGAGAACGGCCCCTTCTTCATCAAGGCTGTCCGTAATCGGCCCGGCGGCCGGCGGGACTCCCTCATCAGGGAACGGGCAACCTGCTCGTAGGAGAGCGCCGCGTGTGGGCCGTGGATTGGGCGTGGCCGACCATGGGAGCCGGGTTCATCGATCCTGCCCTTCTGGTCGTTCAGCTGATCGCGGCCGGCCACACCCCGGCCGGCGCGGAGAAGTGGGCTTCCCAGTTGCCCGCGTGGCACAAGGCCGTGCCGGGTGCGATCAACGCCTTCGCCGCGGCCAATCTGCGTATGTGCAGCGCGTTCGCCGAGCGGAAGCCGGATGCGGACTGGTTGAAAGCCATGGTTGAGGCGTGCCAGTCGTGGACCGACCACAGAGGTGTCGGCGCAGCGTAGGCGCCGGGAACGCACAACAACGCAAAGCCGGGGCCTGACCGTCCGGAGCTACTCGGAGGCGTGCATCCCGAGGACCGCGTCGACCCACCGCAGGTAGGCATCCGACCCTGCCACGATGGGCACGGCCACCAACTCCGGGTTCTTCCAGGGGTGGTGCTCCAAGAGGTGGCCCTCCAGCTCGGCGTACCTGTCCATCCGGGTCTTCAGCAGGAGTTGCCACTCCTCACCGGTCCCGAACTCACCCTCATGCCAGAAGGCCGAGATCACGGGGCCGATGATCTGTGCACCCGCTGCGAGTCGACCCGCGACCACCGATCGGGCCAGCTCTACGGCCTGCTCGCGGGTCTCCGTTGCCGTCGACACTTGCACATGGTCAGCCATGCCGAAGACGTTATCCCCGCGTCTGTTCCTCTTCGTGCCCGATAGGACGCGCACCGAAAAGGGTCGCCGCACAGCACTTCGCCCCGCCGGACGACCGACGGGGCGAAGCAGACCATGGAACTTCTACGCCGGACTTCTACTTGGTGAAGGCCGCGACCCCGTTCGGGGTGCCCAGGCCGGTCGGGCCGTCGTAGCCCTTGCCCGCCTTGCACAGGTAGTTGCTGCAGGACCCGTTGGAGCCGTCGGTGACGTCGTTCAGCTTGTCCGGGTGCGTGTAGGGGTACGACGCCGGAACGTCACCGGAGCCCGGGGCGCCCGCGAGGGCGTAGACGCCGGCGATGAACGGCGCGGAGGCGCTGGTGCCGCCGTACACGTTCCAGCCGCTGGCCTGGTAGGTGTCGTAGACGGCGAGACCGGTGGCCGGGTCGGCGACGGCCGCGACGTCGGCGACGGCGCGCTTGGCGCAGTCGGTGTCCTTCTGCCAGGACGGCTTGGCGTCGTACTTCGAGCAGCCCGAGCCCGCGCCCTCGCCGCCGGCGGACGTGCCCCAGACGGACTCGGAGTAGCCGCGGGTGCTGCTGTCCTTCTTGAGCGAGGTGCCGCCGACGGCGGTCACGTACTGCGAGGCGGCCGGGTACTCGACGCCGTAGCCGCTGTCACCGGAGCTGACGGTGATGGCGACGCCGGGGTGCTTGAAGTACTGGTCGTCCGCGGAGGTGTCGTTGGACTCCTCGGCGCCGCCGTAGCTGTTGGAGACGTACTTGGCGCCCTGCTTGACGGCCTGGTTCACGGCCGCGCCGAGGTCCTCCATGCTGGCGGACTTGGCCTCGACGAGCAGGATCTTGCACTGCGGGCAGGCCGCGCTGACCATGTCCACGTCCAGGGAGATCTCGCCCGCCCAACCGGCGTCGGGAGCCGGGTAGTTGGTGCCGCCGTCCTGGTCGATCTTCTTGAAGCAGCCGTTGCCCGTGCTGCACTCCGGCAGGCCGTACTGGGACCGGTAGGCCGCCAGGTCCTTCTCGGCGTTCGGGTCGTCGTTCGCGTCGACGATCGCGACGGTGGCGTCCTTGCCGCCGTCCTTGGGGAGGTTGTAGGCCTTCTGCAGGTCAGCCGGTCCGAAGCCCTTGGGGGTGTCGTGGCGGCCGAGGGACTTCTGCGCCTTCACGTCGGTACGGACGACCGACTGGCACGCCATGTAGCCGGGCTTGCTCGGCTCCGAACAGAGCCGGTGGGTGTGCACCGTGGAGGCCGCGGACGACGTGGGGGTGGTCGTCGTCGCGAAGGCCGACGACTGGGTGGCGACGGCCAGGCCGCCGGTGATCAGAGCCGCTGCGGACAGGAGCGCGGGCGCGCCGCGACGTATCGAGGTCCTACGGCGATGAGAACGCAATGAACTGCCCTCCGTGGGGGGATGGATGGTTCCTCCACGGCGGCCGGACCGAGTGTCGTGCTGACGAGGGCATGACAATCAGCCCGTTGGGGGTGGCCGTGGGGGAGCCGACTTCCGGGCATGCTGTTGGTTGTTGCCACCCCGGTCAGTGGTGGCTACTGATGAGGCTATTGACAACTTCTCCGTCGGAATAGGGGCCGTTGGTAAAACCTTGCCCTCAACTCCCGGGCGCTCCCGCTACCTTGTGCTGCCATGGAGCTGGAAGCGGGAGCCGTGAACGACCTGATGTCACTGGGCCTGGCGCGCTACGAGGCGCGGGTCTACCTGGCGCTCATCAGGCGTGGTTCGTATACGGCCGCCGAGGTGTCCCGGGAGGCCGACGTGCCGCGCCAGCGCGTCTACGACGTCCTGGACGCACTCGTACGGCGGCATCTGGCCACCACCCACCCCGGGCGCGTGGCCACGTACTCCGCCGTCACGCCCGAGCTGGCCCTCGCCCGGCTGATGGCGCTGCAACGCGAGTCCCTCGACCGGCTGGAGCGGGTCTCGCAGGGACTGGCCGGTGTCCTGCAGCCGCTCTGGTCCCAGGGGCGCGAACACACCGATCCGCTCGACTACATCGAGATCCTGCGCGACCCGAAGGCCATCGCCGAGCGCTTCGCCGACATCCAGCAGCAGGCGCGGCACGAACTTCTCACCTTCTGCAAGCCGCCGTTCGTCGCGTCCGCCGAGAACACGGAGGGCATAGCCGTGGTCCGCCGGCTCCACCGGGCGGGCGGCACCGTCCGGGCGATCTACCTCGACGACGCCCTCGGCGACCCCGAGACGGTGGAGCACGTGCGGCGCTTCGCCGCCGCGGGGGAGGACGCCCGCTTCGCCCCCGAACTGCCGCTGAAACTCGTCATCGCCGACGCCTCCCTCGTCCTGTGCGACATGCCCGACCCGGTGGCCGGCGCGGGCACCACCACCACACTGTTCATCGAGCACCCGGCTCTCGCGGCCTGCCTGCGGCTGGCCTTCCACACCGTGTGGAAGGACGCCGTGCCCGGGCCGGGCTAGGATCCGGGCCATGGCCCTGACCATGAGCGACGTGGACCGGTTCGAGGCGTCCAGGCCCCGTCTGGAGGCCATCGCCTACCGCCTCCTCGGCTCCGCGAGCGAGGCGGAGGACGCCGTGCAGGAGACGTTCCTGCGCTGGCAGGCCGCCGACGTCGGTCACATCGAGGTTCCCGAGGCATGGCTGACGAAGGTCCTCACCAACCTGTGCCTCAACCAGCTCACCTCGGCCCGGGCACGCCGCGAGACCTATGTGGGCCAGTGGCTGCCCGAGCCGCTGCTCGCCGGGGACCCGATGCTCGGCCCGGCCGACACCGCCGAACAGCGCGAATCGGTCTCGTACGCGGTCCTCGTCCTGCTGGAGCGCCTCACCCCGAACGAGCGGGCGGTGTACGTGCTGCGGGAGGCCTTCGACTACCCGCACCGGGAGATCGCCGAGATCCTCGACATCACCGAGACGGCGAGCCAGCAGATCCTCCACCGGGCGAAGAGGCACGTCGCGGACGGCAGGACCCGCACCGAGGTCGACGAGGCCGCCGCGCGGCGGATCATCGACGAGTTCCTCGCGGCCGCCACCAGCGGGCGGACCGAGCCGCTCGTGCGGCTGCTCACCCAGGACGCCATCGCGATCGGCGACGGCGGCGGCAAGATCCCGGCCCGCGCCAAGGCGTTCGAGGGCGCCCTCGCCGTCGCGACGTTCATGCGTGGCCTGTTCAAGCCGAGCAAGGCCAAGCGCGACCTGACGGGCGGCTCACCCGAGGTCCACGTCATGGCCGCCAACGGCACCCCCGCCGTCGTGGCGGTCCTCGACGGCCGGGTCGTCGGCGTGATGTGCCTGGAGATCACCGCCGAGGGCATCGCGGCGTTCCGCAACCAGGTCAACCCCGACAAGCTCGAACGCGCGAGCCGGCGATGGGCGGCCGCCGACCACGGTGAACCCCTGTTCAAGGCCTTCTGACCACGGCGAGGCGCTTGTGTGAGGTGCTTCACATCGCGTTCCTGTCAGGGAACGGCGGGCCGCCCGGTTCAAGGTGCGAACCCGCTGAAGACAGGAGCATGGAGATGCAGCACCGCATCGTCGTCCTCGGAGCCGGATACACCGGAGCCACCGCCGCCGGGCGTCTCGCCCGGCGGCTGCACCGCGAAGACGTCACCATCACCCTCGTCAACGCCGAGCCGGACTTCGTCGAGCGCGTCCGGATGCACCAGCTCGCGGCCGGCCAGGACCTCAGGCCCCGGCCCTTCGGCGAGATGTTCGCGGGCACCGGTGTCGAACTGAGGCTCGCGAAGGTCACG
The DNA here is from genome assembly GCF_001542625.1 of Streptomyces griseochromogenes. Lineage (NCBI taxonomy): Bacteria > Bacillati > Actinomycetota > Actinomycetes > Kitasatosporales > Streptomycetaceae > Streptomyces > Streptomyces griseochromogenes. The sequence goes on from NZ_CP016279.1 coordinate 261,127, forward strand.
GGCGTGGACGTCGACCGCAGGACCGTCACCGTCACCGGCGCGGACGGCGGCGCGAACGGCGCCGGGGAGCCGCAGACCGAGGAGCTGGAGTACGACACCCTCGTGTACGCCCTGGGCAGCGCCTGGAACGACCAGGGCGTCCCCGGCACCGCCGAGCACGCCCACGAGATCGCCTCTCGCCCCGGAGCGCTCCGGCTGCGCGAGCGCCTGGCCGGCCTGGACGCCGGACAGTCCGTGGTCGTGGTGGGCGGCGGCCTGACCGGCGTGGAGGCCGCGACCGAGATCGCCGAAGCCCGCCCGGACCTCGACGTCGCCCTCGCCGCCCGCGGCGGACTGGGCGACTGGCTCTCGCCCAAGGGCCGCCGCCACCTGCGGAAGGTCTTCGACAGGCTGGGCATCACCGTGCACGAACACGCCGCCGTCACCGTGGTGGAGAGCGACCGCCTCACCACCGCCGACGGTACGTCCGTCCCGGCCGCGGTCACCGTGTGGACCACCGGCTTCGCCGTCCACCCCCTCGCGAAGGCCACCACCCTGGAGGTCACCGGCACGGGCCGGATCGTGGTCGACCGGACGATGCGCTCGCTCTCGCACCCGGACGTGTACGCAGTCGGCGACGCGGCGAGCGCGATGGGCCCCGGCGACAAGCCGCTGCGGATGTCGTGCGCCTCGGGCGTGCCCACCGCGTGGCAGGCCGCCGACGCCATCGCGGCGCGGCTGACCGGCCACAAGCTCCCGAAGGTGCCGGTGCGCTACTTCAACCAGTGCATCTCGCTGGGCCGCAGGGAAGGCCTGATCCAGTACGTCACCGCCGACGACCGCTCCCTCGGCGCGGCTCTGACCGGACGGGTCGCCGCCGTCTACAAGGAGCTGATCTGCAAGGGCGCGGCCTGGGGTGTCGCCCACCCGACCCTCGCGCCGGCCCGGCGCCGCCGCGTCGTACAGGAGCCGTCCCTGACGGCTCCGGCGGCCCCGGCGGCCTCGACGGTCGAGGAGCCGGCCTGACGCACACGGCGCGACGGGTGCCCCCGATGCGAGGGCACCCGGCCTCCGATACGCCGTTGACTCGGCTGAACGGCCGTGCGACGGTGAGGAAGCGCTCCTCTCGAGGATCACTGGGAACTGGAGGCAAACCGCTGTGACCTTCGGAAACGACGAATCCCGCCAGGCCATGGGTCGCAGTCTGACGCCAGATCAGATCGAGCTTTTCGAGAAGGAGTTCGCCGCGCGGCCGGTGAACCGGCTGATGCAGAACGCCGTCACCCAGACACCGGTGGACGACGTCGCCCTGGACCGCCGGATCCTCACCGGCGCCGACCACTCGGTCTCCCACCACCTGGACGACTGGAAGGCCACCAACCAGAAGCAGAGCGGGCGTTGCTGGCTGTTCGCCGGGCTCAACCTGCTCCGGGTCGGCGCCGCGCGCAAGCTGGGCGTGAAGGACTTCGAGTTCTCCCAGAACTACCTGTTGTTCTGGGACAAGTTCGAGCGGGCGAACCACTTCCTCGAGGCGGTCATCGAGACCTCGGACCGGGACGTGGACGACCGTACGGTGGCGTTTCTGCTGGCGGACCCGATCAGTGACGGCGGGCAGTGGAACATGTTCGTGGCGCTGGTCGCCCGGCACGGCCTGGTACCCAAGTCGGCCATGCCGGAGACCGACAGCTCCTCCGCGACCCGGGCGATGAACCGGGCCCTGAAGACCCTGCTCCGCCAGGGCGCCCGCGACCTGCGTGCGCACGCCGCCGAGGGGGCCGAGGCACAGCGTGAGCGCAAGCGGGAGGTGCTGGCCGCCGTCCACCGCGTCCTCAGCATCCACCTCGGCACGCCTCCGCAGCGGTTCCTGTGGCAGTGGGAGGACAAGGACAAGACGTTCCACCGCGACGGCTGGCTCACCCCGGCCGAGTTCGCCGCCTCGTACGTGCGGCTCCCGCTGGACGAGTACGTCTGCCTGGTGCACGACCCGCGGGAGTCGAGCCCGGTCGGCCGCACCTTCACCGTCGAGTACCTGGGCAACATCGTGGACGCCCCGCCGGTGGTCTATCTCAACGCGCCGGTGGAACTGCTCAAGCGGCTGGCCATGGACACGATCGTCGGCGGCGAACCGGTGTGGTTCGGCTGCGACGTGACCAAGATGATGCGCGCCGACGCCGGCGTCTGGGACGCCGCCCTCTTCGACTACGCGGCCGTCTACGACGCCCCCTTCACCATGGACAAGGCCGCCCGCCTGCTGCACCACGACACGATGATGACCCACGCGATGCTGTTCACCGGCGTCGACGTGGTGGACGGGAGCCCGCGCCGCTGGCGGGTGGAGAACAGCTGGGGCGAGGAGAAGGCCGACAAGGGCTTCTGGACCATGAACGACTCATGGTTCGCCGAGCACGTCTTCGAGATCGCGATCCGCCGCTCCGCGCTCTCCCCGGAACTGGCCGCGGCCCTCGACCAGCCACCGATCGTCCTTCCCGCCTGGGACCCCATGGGAGCCCTTGCGGGCTGAGGACGCCCGGGCTCGGCCTTTGGGGATCACGAACTGCGGCGCGTGCCCGAAACGGACGGCGCTATGCCCGAAGAACTCGCGGCAATGCTGAGTAATGTTCAACTCAACGTTTTCCGCACCGGGTTTGCACGGGAACGGCCGGGGTAGCGCCGAGTGATCCGTTCAACTCGCAACACGACTGAATTCGGCGGATAATCAGCCGTGCGTTGGTAGGATCCGTCGCATGACGACTTCGCAACCTCTGAACAGGACAATATCCACAGATGAGTTGAGCCAGAAGCTGTCGGATCCGGATCGCAGCGTCCGCAACACCGCAGCGCTCGCCATTGGATCGCAGTTCGAGACCGAGCTGGCGGATGTGCTGGTCGAGGCCTTGTGGGCGGAGCTGGACTTCTTTGTGCGGGAGACGATGACCTGGTCGGTCACCCGGCTGGAGGAGGCCACACGGCCCGCGGTGCTCGCCGCCGCCGCTCCGGACCGGTCGTCGGAAGTCCGGGTCCAGGCGTTGCACGTGCTCAGCAAGTTCGCCAACCCCGAGACGGTGGACGCCGTCCTGCCGTACATCACCGACGCGGACGAGGAGGTCGCCCGCAAGGCCCGATGGGCGCTGGGCCGCATCCAGGAGCCCCGGGCGGTACCGCATCTGGTCGCGCTGCTCGGTGCACACGACCTGGAGGTGCGCAACGCCTTGACCAGCGATGTGGCCGCGTTCGGCGCGGCAGCCGTGCCGGCGCTGGTCGAGGCGCTCGGATCCGGCGACGACGTGGTGCGTCGCCATGCCGCGGACATCCTGTGCTACATCGGCCACCCCGACGCGGAGACCGCGGCCGAGGCCCTGGGCGCCGCGGTGGGGGACGCGGAGTCGCAGGTGGCCATGTCCGCGCTGATGGCCCTCGGCGAGCTGAGCGGTGAGGTGGCCCGGCAGAAGATCGAGGCCGCCCGGGAGGCCGAGGATCCCCAAGTCCGCGGCGTGGCCCAGCGCCTGGCCACCCGGAAGCCGCGGCGATCCGCCCTGCGGGCCCGTAAGGCCGGCTGAGCCGGAGAGGGTCACGGTATTCCTGCCTGAACCCCGGACCGGCGTGACCGGTTTTGGATTCTGGTCACCGGTTTCGGACGCGTGACCCACGGACCTCATTCCGGCCAGGATGAAGACGGCTCTTCGAATCCGGAGTTCACCTCCGGATTCACTTGGGGGTCTGTCTTTCATCAAAGGACGGAAGGAAGTCTCATGGGGAACAACGAGGAGTACTTCGTCGACGTCAACGACCTGTCGATCGACGTGTTCGACGTCGTGGAGCAGGGCGGTGCGGTCACGGCGCTTACCGCCGATCACGGCATGCCCGAGGTCGGCGCTTCGACCAACTGCTTCTGCTACATCTGCTGCTCCTGCAGCTCCAACTGACAATAAGTCAGTGAGCGGGTGGATTTCCGGTTTCGGTAAAGCCGCCCAAGGCTGATCAAGCCCGGTCCCGCGGCGCCCATCCGGCGCCGCGGGACTGCGGCGTGCCTCATCCCTTCGCGGCGCGCGGCGGGACCTGTGAACGATCGAGGTGGACACATGATTTCGGCGTCCGGACTGGCCAAGTCCTATACCGTCCGACGTGGTCGGGAACGGGTGCAGGTCGATGCGGTCGCGGACGCGAGCTTCGAGGTCGCCGAGGGAGAGATCGTCTCCTTCCTCGGGCCCAACGGCGCGGGGAAGACCACGACGCTTCGGATGCTCACCACCCTGGCCTCTCCCAGCTCGGGCTCGGCCCAGGTGGCCGGCCATGACGTCGTCGCCCAGCCGCGGGAGGTACGCCGGCGGATCGGTTATGTCTCGCAGGGCGGTTCGGCCGGCGGATTCGCCAAGGCCGGTGACGAGATAGTCGACCGCGCCATGTTGTACGGGCTCGACGCGGCCACCGCCACGCGAAGGGCCCGCGAGCTGCTCGAACGGATGGAGCTCGCCGACGTGTGGACCCGTGTCCCGCGATCGCTGTCCGGTGGGCAGCGCCGACGGCTGGACGTGGTCATGGGCCTCGTGCACCAGCCGCGTCTGCTGTTCCTCGACGAGCCGACGGCCGGTCTCGACCCCCAGGCGCGCGCCAACCTGTGGGATCACATCAGGGGCCTGCGCGAGGAGTACGGCATGACCGTGTTCCTCACGACGCACTACCTCGACGAGGCGGACGCACTGAGCGACCGGGTGATCGTGTTCGATCACGGACGGGTGGTCACGACCGGTACCCCGGACGCGCTGAAGGACCAGATCTCCGGCGACCTGGTCGAGATGGAGGTGGCCGACCCGGAGCAGATGGACGCCGCCGTGCGCGTCCTGGAGAAGTCGGCCGCGGACCGGCCCACGGTGACCGGGCCGCGGGTGGCGGGCCGGGTGCACCGGTCCGGGACCGTGCTTCCCGGCCTCGCCCGCGAACTCGACGCGGCCGGGGTGGAACTGGTGTCGCTCGAGGTGCGCCGTCCGACCTTGGACGACGTGTTCCTCACGCTGACCGGACGCTCCCTGCGGGACTCGCACTGAACGCGCCGAGAAAGGCCTCTTCCATGCTGCATGACACGATGGTCGTGTTCCGGCGTCAGATGCGCATGACCCTGCGCAGCCCGGCCATGGTCCTCACCGGGCTGCTCCAGCCGGTGCTCTACCTGGTGCTGTTCGCCCCGCTGCTGCGGTCGGTCGCCACCCAGGTCGGTTCCACGAACCAGTACACCCTCTTCGTACCCGGCCTTCTCGTCCAACTGGCCGTCTTCGGGGCCGCGTTCACGGGCTACGGCGTGATCGGCGAATGGCGCGACGGCGTGATCGAGGGCGAGCGGGTCACCCCCGCCCCTCGCGCCGCCCTGCTGCTGGGCCGGCTCGGCCGGGACCTCGTCCAACTGCTGGTCCAGATCGTCGTGCTGGTCGCTCTCGCGTACGCCTTCGGGATGGACGCCCCGCCGGCCGAACTCCTCGTCGGCGTGGTCATCACGCTCCTCCTCGGGGTCGCGTGTGCCGCGACGTCGAACGCCATCGCCCTCGGCGCCAAGGACGAGCGCGTCATGGGCAGCGTGGTCAACACCCTGCTCATGCCGGTCATCCTGCTGTCCGGGATCCTGCTGCCGGTCGGGCTGGGGCCGCACTGGCTGCGGGTCACGGCAGGGCTGATGCCGGTCAAGCATGTCGTCGACGCGGTCCGGTCCTGCTTCGCCGGTGATCTGACGACCAGCGGTGTGCTGTGGGGCAGTGGCTGGGCCCTGGTGCTGTGCCTGCTGGGTGTGTGGTTCGGCACCAAAACGTTCCGCGCGGAGGCTTGACGGGCCGTAGCGCGGCGCACGGAACACCGGCCTTTCCCCTGTGCTGAGGCCGGTGTTCGGCATGCCGTCCACCGGGTCGTTCTCCGGTCCCCGCCCTGACCCGGAATCGCGATGATTTCGCAGGTCAGAGCCGTATTGGCGGCGGCCGGCGGCAAGATTCGCACCCCGGGCAGATGCCTCGCGTGGCGTCCTTGCCTAACGGGATCAGGGGTCACTAGAGTCGAAGGCGCTGAAGGATTATCAGATCCCATGATGATCACTGCGCTTGGGTGCGGGGGGAGCCGCACGGCGTACTGAATAGCGTGTTGCCCGCCTGTGCCGAAACGGCAGTCCTGGCGGGCCCGAATCCAGATCAGACGGTCGGCCCACGCGCCGCACTGTGTCGTCGGTCCCGTGGGCGAGAGCTGACCAGGCCAGGTGCCGTCCGCTCCGGCGGGGCGCGAGTTCGAGCATGGGGGTGCTCAGCGACGTGTATGTGCCAATGTCACCTCAGGAGCCGTCCCGCCGCACCGGCCGCGGGGACACCCGATTAACCGGCCGCCGTTTCCAGCAGTAGCCGGCCGCCCAGCCAGGCGGCCCGGCTGACGGTCGATCACACACGTACGGCCCGGTTGAGGGCAAAGCACGGGGGTAACAGGGTGAATCCTGTTGATGGCTGTTCGATCTTCTCTCAAGACATCGCCGTGGACGAGGTCGTCCTCGTCCGAGTGGCTGGACTGAGCCGGTCCGCGCTCAGAGGGTTTCATCACCGTCGTATCGACACTCTGCTGTCCGATCGGGCCGGAGCGACAAGGGAACTGGCCGAGTCCGCCGAACGAGCCGACGCGGCCCTGTTCCAGGACGTCGGTGCGCGCACGGGTGAGGAGCGGGCCGTGCTGGTCGCCGCGCGCCGCGGGGTGCGCCAGGGCGACCTGTCACGGCGGACCGCCCAGCAGGCCGTGCCGGTGATGTCCGACGACGCCGCGGCCGCTTTCCACGCCTGGGCGGGTGCGCGGGACCGGATACGCGACCTGGACGCGCAGCTGGACGACGCCCTCGCGGCGGCCGAGCGCGAGGACGTGGAGCACCTGCGCGGCCTGTGCCTCGACCCGCGGTTCCGTACCGGCCTGAGGGCGACGAGCCAGGACCTGGCCGACACCGCCGGACGCTGGGCCACCGGGCAGACCGGCGCGCCGCAGCGCAAGCGGCTCCTGCGGCTCTCCCGCATGGCGGCCCGCGCCGGCGGCAAGACCAGCCCTTTCAGTTCCTGGATGGTCACGATCCCGGCCCGCTGGGGCCGCCCCGGCGGCGAGGTCGCCGGCGAGCGGCTGCTCGCCGAGCTGGACGGTGCGGTGGTCGGCGTGCTCACCCGAGCCCTGCAGGCCGCGCTGGCGGACCCCGCCCGTCTCGAGGTGCGGGTCAACCCGAGCCTGGTGCCCGTCGAGGGCGGCTGGCTGTTCATCCGGGCCGGGCAGCGGGAACAGGCGGTCCGGGCCGCGGCGCACCCGGCGATCGAGGAGTTGCTGCGTGCCCTGGAGCCCGGGGACACCGAAGCGAGCCTCGCCGCGCGGGTGCCCGGCGGTGGCGCCCTGGTGGCCAAGTGCCTGACCGCCGGGCTGATCGAGCACCGTCTTCCCGTGGCGGACCACCACCCGCGCCCGTGGGCCGCGTGGGCCGCGATCGCCGGCGAGCGGGGCGCGACGGAGCTGTCCGCCCAGCTCGCCGCGCTGGACGCGGCGCTGCACGGCGCGGAGGCGGCCGCGGCCCAGGCCGCCGCCGGACAGGTGGCGCGCCACCTCGGGGTCGGGCTGCCGCCGGTCGAGGTGCACGAGATGTCGGTCGCGACCGGTTGGCCGTACGACCTGCCCGCCCGCCCGGACGGCGCGGCGCTCGACGAACTCGACTGCGCCCGACGGCTGTTGGCGCTCACGGACGTGAAGCTTCCCGCGAAGCTGGCGGCCGCCGAGCACCTGGCGAAGCGGTTCGGCGCCGACTACGACGTACCGCTGACCGTGGCCCTGGACAGCCTCGCCCGGGCGCGCCTGGACGCCGACGACGATGTCGGCCGGATCATCGGGCCGTCGGCACCGCCGTGGGGAGCCGACCTGGCGCGCTGCTCCGGTGCCCTGGTGCGGGAGTTCGGCGGGGCGCTGCCCCGTCTCACCGAGGACGTGCTGACCCTGGCGGCGAAAGGCCCGCTCGCCGTGGCCGAGGTGCGCCGGCTGCTCGACGACTTCCCGCTGACGCATCCGAACCGTTCGGCCACCTTCTATCTGCAGGAGACCTCCGGGGCCGCGGTCCGCAGGGTGGTGAACGTCGTGCACGGCGGGCACGGCCGCGGCCGGGGCCGTCTCGCGGCGCGGGCGGGCATCCCTGTCACGGACCTGGTCGGCACCGTCGACGAGGACGTCGTCGAGATCGGCGGACTGCTCGCGTCGGCGCTGAACTCGAGGGCGGCCACGGCACCGCGGGAGCTGCAGTATCCCGGCGCCACGACCGACAGACCGCGGGAGCAGCGCCTGCCGATGGCGTCGGTGCGTGTCGTGCCCGGCGCGCACGGCCTGCCCGTACTCCGGGACGAGGACGGCCGCGACGTGCGCCTGGTGCACCTGGGCATGGCGGCGGACCTGGCGCTGCCCCCGTTCGCCAAGCTGCTGGAGCAGGTCTTCGGCAGTGCCTATCTGCTCCACCCGAGCATCGCGGCCTTCACCCCCGGAGCACCCGGGCGCGGCGGGGCGCCGCAGTCCGCCACCCCGCGCGTGACACTCGGAGCCACCGCGCTGCAGCGGGCGCGATGGCTGCTGCGCAAGGAGGAGTTCCCCGGCGGGGGCGAGCCGCGCGCATCGCTGCGGGCCTGGCACCAGTGGCTCGCGGCGCACGGTCTGGGCAGCCGCTTCTACCTCCGGGCGTGGAACTCCGCCGACCACGGCGGGGGCCAGAGCAAGGCGCGCAAGCCGGTGTTCATCGATCTCACCAGTCCGCTGCTGTTCGCGGACGCCGAGAAGATGCTCCGGCAGGCCGAGTTCGCCATCGTCGAGGAATGCCTGCCCGATCCCCTGACCGGGACGGGCCATGTGACCGAGTACGCGGTCGAGGTGGGAGTACGACAGTGACGACCTGGGCATCTTGGCATGTGCACCAGCACCACGGTCAGGATCGGCTGCTGGTCGAGGCGGTCGCACCGCTGATCCGGGCCGCTCGTGACGACGGGCTCGCCGACCGGGCGTTCGTCCTGCGGTACTGGGACGGGGGTCCGCACGTGCGGCTGCGGCTGCGCGCGCCGTCCGACGCGGCACTGGCGGCGCTGGAGTCGCGGGTGCCGGCCGAACTGGCGGGCTGGTGCCGGGAGCATCCGTCCGAGCGGACCATGGGAGCCGAGGAGTACGCGCTGCTGCGCGACCGGCTCGGCGACCCCGCCTCGGCCGCCGAACTGGTCCCCGACGGCTCCGTCGTACGGGCCGCCTACGCCCCGGAGTACCAGCGATACGGCCGGGGAGCGGCGTTGGCGGCGTGCGAGGAGCACTTCGACGACAGCACGCGGATCGCCCTGGACGTGCTCGCCCGGGGTCCCGCCCCCTCCGCCCGGGATTCGCTGGTCGTGCTCGTCCTGGCCCGCTTCCTCATGGCGCGCGGCAGCCGGGTCGGCCGTGGCTGGGCCCGGCGCGTCGGGGAGACCGGTCTCCCGGCCTCCGCGCGGCTGGACCTGACCCGGATCGCGGCCCTGCTGGAGCGGCCCCCCTCGCCGGTCGAGCGCTTCGCCCGGTCCCTCGAACAGCTCGAGGACCGGCTGCGCACGGCAGGGGACGGCTACCGCCCGCCGGAGCTCGGGTTCGGTGGCGTGGCGTTCGAGACGGCCGGGGCACAGGACCCCGTCGCGACGCTGGACATCTGCATTCACCTCTTTGCGAACCGGATAGGAGTCACCATGCCCACAGAGCTGACGCTGCGTGCCTCTCTCGCGCAGGCACTGCTCGCCGACACGAAGGCGGACGTGTGACCGGGGCGCGGGAGCGGGCCGTGACGCTCGTCGGCCAGGAGGTCACGGACTGGCAGGGGTTGTTCGCGTACCACGCGGAGGACCGTTGGAACGCCCTGCTGCCGGGGCCGGTCCTGGAATGTGCCGAGCTCGCGGAGACCGCCGGCTGCCGGTTCCGCGTGACCCGCGAATGGCAGCGCGGACCGCATCTGCGCCTGGGGGTGCGCGGTCCCGCCGAAGCGGCGGCCACGGTGCGCGAGCGGATCGACGGGCGCCTGCACGAGGTCCTGCGCTCCAGCCCGTCGACCCGGACCGTGACGCTCGACGCGGTCCGGGACCGGGCGCAGCGGATCGCCGACCGTGCCGGGGTGGAGCTGCGCCAGGACTGGCTGGCGGACAACTCCCTCACCTGGACGGCCGGGGCCCCGGCCGGGACCGGCACTGCCGAAACGGTCATGCAGGGCCTGCTGGAGGACTTCCACTACGCGGCGAGCGTGCCCGCGCTGCGGCTGTTGCGCGCGGCTGAGGGGAATCGGCTCGGCCTGGCCTGCGCCGACCTGATGGCGGTGACCGCCCAGGAGTTCGGCCGGGGCTCCCTGGCCTCGGCGGCGCTGTCCTTCCGGTCGCACGCCGAGGCGTACCTGAACCTGGAGGCCGCGGCGGACGTGCGCACGGCCTGGGACGCCGCCGCCCGCACCTCGGCACCCGCGCTGCGCCGCCGGCTGCTCGCGGTGGCCGCGGGTGCGGACCTGCCCGCCTACGCCCGGGACTGGCTCGCGGCCGTCACCCCGCTGGTCCGGGCCGCGGAGCGGGCCCGGCGTCGCGGCGAACTCGCCCTGCCCACCATGGCCGAGGGCTTCAGCGGCGATCTGACCGAGCGCAGCGCCTTCCACCGTGCGCTGGCCGGATCGGCCTCCTGGGACGAGGTGCGCACCTCCGACTGGTTCGAGATCTACCGCTTCGCGATCAACCTGCTCTACCTCCAGATGTCCCGGCTCGGCGTGGGACCGGCCGGCCGGTACCGGCTGTGCCACCTGGTGGCCACAGCCCTGGACGAACGTGAAGGCAAGACGACTGCCGAGGAAGGCGACTCGTGATCCCAGCGCAAGACATTGCCGCCGACCGGACCGAACGACTGCGGTCGGGAGTGTTCAGTGCCGAGCGCGGCGGGCGTACCCACCTCATGGCCTGGCCGCATCACCTCAGCCTGCCCGCCGGCCGGCAGACGGCCGAGGTCATCGCGCGACTGGCCGACGGCGGGCAGCCGGCAGGCGCGGACGACGAGGTCACCGAGGCGCTGCGGCGCGAAGGCTGGCTCTACGAGGAGTTCGGCGACGATCGCGGGGTCGCGTTCGTGGTGCGGCCGCTGCGCGCCCGCGGTCCCGTACCCGCCGCCGACGGGCGGCTCGACCTCTCCCGGTTCGCGGTCATCCGGGCCGAGGCCGGCGCCCTGATCCTGGAATCCCCCCTGGCCAGTGCCGAGATCACGGTCCATCGGCGGGAGCTGCTGACCGCCGCCCTCGACCCCGCGAGCGATTCGGCGACCGTACCCGGCGGGCTCGCCGCCGCCCTGCGCGAGCAACTGCTCGGCGCCGGTTTCCTGGCCGACCCGGACGGCGAAGAGGCGCGGGAGCTGCGCCACCGCCAGTGGGCGCCGCACGAGTTGCTGTTCCACGACCGCAGCCGGCTCGGCTACCGCGGGTACGTCGGCGACGGGTTCGGCGGCACCTGGTGGGGCCGTGCGGCGGGCTTCGAGCCGGAGCCCGCCGCCCCGCCGCCCTACCCGGGGCCACGGGTCGAGCTCGCCGTACCGGACTTCACGGACCGCCGGGCGGGCGAGGGCTCCTATCTCGACGTCAGCGAGCGGCGCCGGTCCGAGCGGGTGCACGACGACGAGTCCCCGATCTCGCTGGACCAGCTCGGCGAGCTGCTCTACCGCACCGCACGGGTGCGGCGTGTGCACGAGGAGGACGGCGTGGAGTTCGTCAGCTCCCCGCGCCCCTCCGGCGGATCGGTGTACGAGCTGGAGCTGTATCCGGTGGTCACCCGGTGTTCGGGCCTGGACAGCGGCATGTACCACTACGACGCGCACCGGCACGCGCTGGAGCTGGTGCGGCCGGTGAGCGACTACTCGGTGCGCCGCATGCTGCGGGTCGCCTCCCAGGGATCGACCACCGGCGCCGTCCCGCAGGTGCTGCTGGTCGTGGCGGCACGCGTCGGCCGGGTGATGTGGAAGTACGAGGGGATGGGCTACGCGGTCGTGCTGAAGAACACGGGGGTGCTCTACCACGCGCTCGCCGGCACGTGCGGCGCCATGGGACTGGCCGGCTGCCCCCTGGGAACGGACGACGCGGTCGCCTTCACGGAGGCCACCGGCCGTGATCCGCTGGTCGAGTGCAGCGTGGGCCAGTTCATCGTGGGATCCAGCCCGAGGCGGCGCGAGGAGCAGAGCCGATGAGCACGTTGCGGCGGATGAACACCTACACGATCGATCACGAGGGCAGGACCTACGGCCTGTCCGAGTCCGGACCGCTGGAGCTGTCGACCGCGCTGTCCCCCTGGATCCGGCTGGTGTCCTCCTGGGTCGACCGGGGCCAGGACATCGAGCAGGCGGCCGACGGCATGGGCGGCGCCCACGCCCGGCAGGCCCGCCGGGTACGGGACGCGATGGTGTCCGTCGGAGCCCTGCGGCGGTTCGACGCACCCGGTGAGGTGAGGTTCGTAGGCGAAAGCGCGGATCTGGCCCGCGCGGTGGAGCGCAGCGCGCTGACCCTGCCGGCCGTCGTGCTGGGCGCGGGCCCGCTGCACGGCGACTGGTTCGACGAGGTCCGGGCCGAGGCCGCGGGGGGCCGGGCGGGCGTCGTGCTCTTCACCGAGCGCGCCGCGGTCCTCGCCGGGCCGATGGACGCCGAACGACTGGAGGAGGTCGTCACCGGCCTGCGCTGCGGTGACCTCGCCGACGGGAGGCCCGGACCGGAGGTGATCCGGACGGCCGCGGCGCAGCTGGTCCGTCGTGCCGTGCTCGGAACCGGTGACGCCTGGAGCGGTGTCCTGGTCACCCGGGAGGAGACCACTTCCTACCGGGCACTGCCGCACCCGTGGCGGCCCGCGCCACCCGGTCCGGACGCCGGGCCGTTCGACGAGCGGGTGATGGCGGCGATCGACCCGGTGTTCGGCGTCGTACGCGAGATCGCCGAGGACGACCTGCCCCAGGTACCCCGGCACCTGGCGCGGGCCCGGGTGGCCGGACGGGCCACGATCCGGCCACTGGACCTGGAGGTCGTGGCGGACGGCTCGGACTACGCCGAGGCCCGGCGCCGGGCCGTGCTCGCCGCTGTCGCGCGGTACCTGGAGTCGGCCCTGGACCCGCGCGCGGTGGTCGACGCCGCGGGGAAGCCCGTCGTCGGTGACACCGCCGACCTGGGCGTGCTACGCGCCGCGACGGACCGCGTCGCCGCCGGCCCCGGACGCTTTTTCGTGCCCGCCCGCCGGGTGGCCGACGACGTCCCGGTGCTGGTCCCGGTCGACCGGGCGCGGCGCTGTGACGAGAGCGCCGGGCCGGCCCCGGGCACCGCCGCGGCCGAGACGCGGGACGAGGCGCTCGCCGCCGCGCTGCTCGACGTCCTGGAGTCCTGGGCGGTGGGCGCGGCGGGCCCGGTCGCACGCGTGCGTGACGCGGCGGGGATGCCCGCCGAAGTGCGCGAAGCGTGGGACCAGTTGCGGCTGAGCGATCGCGAAGCCTGGCTCGGGGTACTGCCGGACAGCGACGTTCCGACCGCGGTGGCGACCACCGGGCACGGCACCGCATACGCCTGCGGCGTGAGCCACGCCGCGGCGGCGGTCCGCGCGATGGAACGGGCCGTACTCGCCGACCAGGTGCTGATGCACGACCGCGCAGGCCTGGTACCGCGGACCTGGGCTCCGCCCCTGCCGCCGCCGGACCGGGCCGTCGACCTGCCCGTCGCGGCACCGGTCACACCGGCGGACCTGCGCAGCGCCGTGGCGCTGCGCGCACCGGACGCGGCCGTGGCCGAACTCGACCACGATCCCGGCATCGTCCGGCTCGGAATATCGGCAGTGAAAGTGGTGGTGGACTGATGGCGGGGACGCTGACGAACGCCGGGCGCGAACAGGCGGCACGGTCGGGGCTGTTGGCGGGCGGCCTGTCCGGCGCGCTGGCGCACCTGGACGTCGAGGTGCGGGCGAGCGACAGCTGGCGCCTCCCGGCGGACGGGCCGGCCGACCGCCCGTGGCTGAGCGTCCACACGGAGGTCGGTCAGGTGATCGTCGGGCCGCTGACCCGGCCGGGCGTGGCGGGCTGCCCGCACTGCCTCGACCTGCGGCGGCAGCGGGTCGACGCGAGCAGGCCCTGGCTCGCCCGGCTGCGTGAGGAGCACGGCGCCCGACTGGACGGCGACGTACCGCAGTTGCTCGACGAACTCGCCGTCGCGGTGGTGGCGGACACGGCCGCCGCTCTGGTGGCGGACGAGCTGGCCGGCCGGCCGGCGGATCCGTCACAGGTGCGGGAGCCGGCCGGCCAGGACGAGCCGCGCCTGGTGGCGGTGGTCGATCTGGCCACCCTCGAAACGCGCCGCCACCGCTTCCTGCCCGATCCCTTCTGCCCGCAGTGCGGAGCACTCCCCGAGGACTCGGCGGAGCGGGCCCAGCGCGTCCTGCGGCCGGCTGCGAAGATCACGCCGTTCGGGTCACGGACCCGGGACGTCCTGGCCGACTTCGAGGCCGTCCGCGCGATGTACGTGGATCCGTTCAGCGGCCTGATCCGGCGCACCGACCGCGGCGCGGAGGGCGGGCTGGTGATGTCCGGCGCATCGATGCCGCTGCGGTTCGACAACCTCGCCGAGCCCGGTTACGGCCGCAGCCGCGACTACCGGACCAGCGAGCTGACCGCGATCCTCGAAGCCCTGGAGCGCTACGGCGGCGTGGCTCCGGGGGGTCTGCGGACCTCCGTGCGGGGCACGTTCCACGAACTCGCGCCGCACGCCGTGCACCCGGACGTGTTCGGCCGCCACCCCGACGAGAGCTACGACGCCCCGTCCTTCCGCTATCGCAGATTCGACCCCGACCGACCGCTGTGGTGGGTGTGGGCGCACTCGTTCGCCACCGGCGACGCCCGGCTGGTGCCCGAGGCCCTCGCGTACTACTACTGCCACCGGCTGCGCGGCGACGATCCGGTCTCCTACTACGAGGTGTCCAACGGCTGCGCCCTCGGCTCGTCCTGGGAGGAGGCGACGCTGCACGGGCTCATGGAGACGGTCGAGCGCGACGCCTTCCTGTGCACCTGGTACACCCGGACCGTCCCGCCGACGATCGACCTGGACTCCTGTCACGACCCGCGGGTGCCCCTCCAGGCGGGCGCGATCGCTTCGAGCACCGGGTACCGCATCCACGCCTTCGACATCACGACGGACTACGGGATCCCGGCGGTCTGGGTGATGGCCGCGCATCCGGACCGCAAGGGCCCCGCGCTGCTGTGCACCGCGGGTGCGGGCCTGGACCCGGAGCGGGCGCTGTCGAACGCGTTGAACGAGCTCGGTCCGATCCTCAGCGACGTGATCCGGCGCTATCCGGCCGAGGAGGAGCGGGCCGCGCAGATGGTGCGCGATCCGTACAGCGTCGTCACCATGCCGGACCACTCCGCGCTCTACGCACATCCGGAGGCCGCGCACCGGCTCGACTTCCTGTTCGGCGGCCCGACTATCGGTGTCGACGAGGTCGGCGGGCCGGACCGGCTGCGCCCGGACCGCGACGACCTCACGGTGGACCTGCGGGCCGCGGCCGAGCGCGTCGGCGAGGTGCTCGTGGTCGACCAGACCACGCCCGAACACCGGGCCGGCGGCTTCACCTGTGTCAAGGTCCTCGTCCCCGGGGCGGTGCCGATGACCTTCGGTTACCGCAATCGGCGGATCGACGGGCTGCCGCGGCTGCTGAGCCTGCCGCGACGGCTCGGCAGGCTCGACGCGGACCTGTCCCGGGCGCAGCTGAACCCCGACCCCCACCCGTTCCCGTGAGGGCGGCGCCGATGGCCGGATTCCCGGCCCTGACCGAGCTGGACGGCGCGGGGTGGAGCGGACTGTTGCGCTGGCTCGCGGACGCGCGGCGGGACGCCCCCGTCCTGGAACTCGCCGGTATGCACCATGTGTTCCGCGCCGAGGACGTGCGCACCGTGCTGTCGGACAGCGAACTGTTCTCCTCCGACCGGACCCGGATGATGCCGCCCACCGCGCAGCTCGGGCGGGGCAACCTGACCATGATGGACCCGCCGGACCACACCCGGATGCGGCGGATCGTCAACCAGGCGTTTACGCCCGCCTCGGTCGGGGGCCTCGCCCCGGCGATCGACGAGATCGCCGGGGAACTCGTGAGCGGCCTCACGCCGGAGCGGTTCGACCTCGTGCGCGACCTCGCCTATCCGCTGCCGATCCGGGTCATCTCCCGGTTCCTCGGGCTGCCCGAGGAGGAACACGGCCGGTTCCGTACGTGGTCGGTCGGGTTCAGCCGGGGCGACGCCGCGCAGATGGACGCGATGCACCGGTACCTGGTCGAGGTGGCGGCGGCGAAGCGGGCGCGGCCGGTGCGGGACCTGATGTCACGCCTGGCGACCGCCGAGGTGGACGGAGCGCCGGCGACGGTCGACGAGATCGCCTCGCTCAGCGGCCTGATCCTGCTGGCCGGGCATGTCACCACCACCTCGCTGATCGCCGCGGCGGTCCGCGAACTGTGCGTCCGGCCGGAGCTCGCCGCCGAGGTCAGGGACCACGACCGGATCGAGGACCTGGTTCTGGAGGCGCTGCGCACCCGGCCCGCCTTCGCCCAGGTGACCAGGATCGCGGCGGGTGACGCCACACTGTCCGGCGTCACCGTCCCGGCCGGCGCCCTGGTGTCGGCGTGGATCCTGTCCGCGAACCACGACCCGCTGCTGAACCCGGACCCGGAACGCTTCCTGCTGGACCGTCCGGCCCGTCGCCACCTGTCCTTCGGGCACGGCGTGCACTACTGCCTCGGCGGTCCCCTGGCCCAGCTGGAGGCGGTCGCCGCGGTGCGCGCGGTCGTCCGCCGGTTCGCCCGCCTGACGGTGCTGGCCCCGGTGGAGTTCCACCCGCTGCCCACCCTGTCCATCCGGCGTCTCGTGCTCGCAGGGCAGGCCTATGGCGCCTGACCTGTTTCCGCGACTGCTCAGCGCGGTGCACGCCGTCGCCGGCCGGGACGGCACGCTGCTGACCACCCGCACCGGCCACCACCGCGGCCCGGCCGCGCTCCATCCGCTGCTGCACCGCCTCGCCCCGCTCCTGGACGGCCGCACGGCCGAGTCCTCGGTCCTGGACCGGGTGCCGGAGTCCGGGCGTGAGGTGGTCCGCCGAGGGCTGGACCACCTGGAGCGCTGCGGCGCTCTGCGCAGGGAGGTCATCGCACGTCCCGAGGGCATCCCGGGCCAACTCCTCGCCGTCGCCGACCTGTTCAGTGACGCCCCCTATGAGCGATGCGCGGCACTGCTCGCCGCCGGGGCCACGGTGTGCGCGCCGGCGGACTGGCTGCGGCCGCTGGAGGCGGCGCTGCACCGGCTGTCGGTACGGGCCGAGCCGTCCGCCGCGTCCGGCGCCCCCGGCGTCCTGGTGCGGATCGGCGAGGTGGAGGTGCGGCTGGCGCCGGACGACGGCTGGCTCGTCGAGCCGATCGGCGAGGTCGAGCGGGCCGTGGCCGCAGCGGCGGTCGCGGCGGAGGCCGTGGCCCGGTTCCTCGGCCGCCCGCCCCGCCCGCTGCCCGGCGCCCGCGACCTGCCCGGCCTCGACCGGCGCGGCCCGCGGACGAGTGCCGGCGCGCCGCTGCTCGACCCTTGGCCGGTGTCCGATCAGCTGCGGGCGCTCCTGCTCGATCCGGCCTCCCTGCTGCCCGCGGCGGAGCCGGAGTGCGCACGGCCCGCCGCGGTCCGGCCCCTCACGGCAGGCGAAGGGCCGCGCCTGCCCGACTGGCTCCGCGCCCTGCTGTGGTGTGTGCACGTCCCGCTGCGCTGGGAGTCGGGAGAGCTCGCGCACTCCGGCGGCTGGGCGCACCGCGGGCTTCCCTCGGCGCGGGGGTTCTACCCGGTCGAGCTCTACCTGGTGACCGACACCGGCGCCTGGTACGTCGAGCCCGGGGATCTGCGGCTGGTCCCGGTCTCCCGGTCCGCGTCGGCGGAGCCGGGGTCCCGGTTCACCCTGGTGCTGACGGTGCGCGAGACCAAGGTCTCCCACCGTTACCACCGCTACGCGACCCGGCTGTGCCTCCAGGAGGCCGGTCTGGCCCTGGCGGCGCTGGGCGACGCGGCACGCGACGCGGGCATCGCCGCCGACGCGGTCGCCGAACTGGGCGAGCGGGGCCGGAGCGGACCCTGGGGCGAACTGCTGGACCTGGGTCCGGACGAGCGGCCGGTCGGCCGGATCGTCCTCGACCCGCCGCACCGTGCCCTCGACGCGCCGGCGTTCGCCCGGCATCTGGCGTTGGTGCGGCAACGACGCTCCGGGCACCGGGTGTTCAACGCCCTGGGAGCCGACCGGGTCGGTCGGCTCGGGTCGCTGCCGGCCGACCTGGCCGCCGTTCCCGACGACCGGCTCAGCGCCTTCCTGGTCGTCCACCGGCCCTGCCTCGACGCCGCGGACGGCCACTGGGAACCAGGGTGTTACCGGGTGACCGGACAGGGCCCGGAACCGGTCCGGGCGGGCCTGGAGCCCACGGAGCGACTCCAGCGCGGGCAGGACGCGATGGGCTGGCTCGCCCCGGACTACCTCAGTGCCGTGGCGACGGTGATCGTCGCGGCACCGGTCGACGAGGCCACCACCGACGTGCGACGGCTGCACGAGATCACCGCCGCGGCCGCGCGGATCGCGCACCGGGTCCTGCTCGGTGCGGCGGCGGCAGGGGCCGCGGGGCGGATCCACAACAGCCTGCGCGCCGACGTGGTCGCCGCGGTGACCGGGGACGAGCGGCTCGCCCCGCTGTTCCAGATGATCGTCGGCTTCCCAGGTCCTGACGGGACGATCACCGTCGACGTGGACGAGACAGCGTTCGTCAGCACGAAAATCACGACACTCACGGGGGATACACGATGTTGATCACTGCTCGGCAGAGCGCCGTACAGCCACTCGGCAACGTCACCACCGACTCGTTCCGGCCCGGGCAGGCGGCCGGCGGCCGATGTACCCGCTCCGCCCGGGTCCTCGACGCCATGGTCGACCTGATCCTGCGCATCGGCTACCCGAAGATCAGCGTTCAGGACGTCGCCGAGCACGTGGGCATCGGCAAGGGAACGGTGTACAAGCACTGGAACAGCAAAGAAGACATCATCGACGACGTACTGGTCCGCGAATTCGACCGTGTGCACGACCAGTTCATGGCGCACCTGCCCGGGGACCGCAGGATGGCCACCCTGCACGGTACGAGCTGTGTGCTGTACCGCCTGGTCATGGCGAATCCGGTGCTGCGGGCCTACAACACCCGTGACGGGCGTGTGCTGGGCACCCATGTGGCGGCGCAGGGGAGCCCGGACGCCCTCGGGATCTCCCTCGTCTCGGTCCTGGGGCGTTTCCCGTACCTCGAGTTGCTGCGGGACCACGGCCTGATCGTCGACGCGGTCTGCTCCCCGGAGGGCCAGCTGTCCATCGAGGCCGTCGTCAGCGGGTTCGTCGCCCGCGCCGGACACGCGGACGACCTGGAGGAGACGAATGCCTCCTCCCGCATGATGGCGACCGTGCTGCGGCGGGCGTTCGAACCCGTCGACCCGCCGGAGCCGGCGGATCACGACCGGATGACCAAGGCCATGCTGGCGGCCCGCCCGCTGCGGTCCGGGACCCCCATGCGGGCGACCCCCACGACGGGCGAACGGTGACCCTTCCGCTGCCGGACTGGGCGCCGGCCCTCTACCAAGCCCTGCACCGCGGTCCCGAGCTCGGATTCCAGGAGCACCGCACCGCCGGGCTCCTGGCCGAGGTGCTCGGCCGCGAGGGCTTCACGGTGACCCGCGGGATCGGGGGGACCGGCCTCGCGGCGGTGCTCGACCGCGGCCCCGGCCCGGTCGTCGCGGCGCGCGCGGAGCTGGACGCCCTGCCGCTCCAGGAGCGGACCGGCGCGGCCTTCGCCAGCGAGGTGGACGGCGTGACGCACGCCTGCGGGCACGACCTGCACATGGCGGCACTCGCCGGGGCGGCCGCGCAACTCGCGTCCCGGCCCGACCTGCCGCCCGGGCGGATCGTCCTCGTCCTGCAGCCCGCGGAGGAACTCGGCAGCGGCGCCGCCAGGATGGTCGAGGACGGCCTGGCCGACGTCGTCCCGCGCCCCGACGTCCTGCTCAGCCAGCATGTCTCGGCCATGGCACCGGCCGGTGTGCTGGTCTCCACGTCCGGGACGGCGCTCGCCGCGGCGGACACGCTCGTCGTCACGGCACGCGCCCCGGGCGGGCACACCGGCCAGCCGGATTCCGGCCCGGACCCGGTGCTGTTCGCCGCGGGTCTCACCCAGCGCCTGCACACCGTGGTGGGCCGTGACGTGGCGCCGTTCGAGCAGGCGGTGGTGTCCGTGCCCGGGATAGCGGCACCGTCCGCACCGGGACTGCGCGCGCCCCGCGCCGCCGTGACCGTCAACATCCGCACCTTCGAGGAACGCGTGCGCCAGGCGGTCCTCGACCGCGTCGACGCGCTGGTGCGGGCGGAGGCCGCCGCCGCGGGCCTCGCCTTCGGCGACGACGTCCAGCTGACCCATGACACGCACGTTCCCCGAGTGGAGAACGACGCGCAGGTCCGCGACCGCCTGGCCGCGGTCCACCGCGAACGGCTGTCCATGGGCCATCTCTCCGTCCCGCCCGCGCTCGCCTCGGACGATGTCAGCCTTCTCGTGCGCGCCTTCGGCTGTCCGGCCGTGTACTGGTTCGTCGGGTCCGGCGAACCCGGCGGTCGGCTCGGTCCGGTGCGGCCCGCCTGCCACACCGACGCGTACCTCCCCCATCCGGCGACCCTCGCCGTCGCCACCGCCGCGATGCGTGAGGCACTGCTGGCCGGGCTGTCCGGCGATCTGTACGGGCCGGCCGGTCGGGCCGGTTCCTGATCGCCACCGGTGCGGAACGGGCAGGCGGCCGGCCTGCCCGTTCGACGGCCACGGTCACGCTGATCCGGTTCGAGAACCCCGGCCCGTTCCCGCAGGCGCTTCAGCACCGCTCATTCGGTGTCGGCGGACCGGTGGGCGTCATGGTCGGGGAAGAGGGTCGCGGCCACGTGCTGGGTGTCGGTGTACTCGACGACCGAGGCGATCTTGCCGTCGCGCACCGTGTAGATGCCCATGCAGCGGTTGTCGTAGGTGCCGCCGTACACGGTCTTGGCCTTGGAGGTCCATTCGGCCACCACACGGTCGCCCTCGGCGATCGTGCCGACCAGTTCGATCTCCAGGGTGCCGGGGACGAGGACCGGTCCCAGGCCGCCGAGGAACTCGTTGATGATCACGTCGCGGCCGTGCCACACCTTGGAAATGGGCAGGTCGCCCGGGTAGTGCCAGGTCGCGTCCGCGGCGAAGCTGTCATGGATGACGTCGGCGGCGCCGTCGCGCACGGCCTCGACGTAGCGGATGACGACGGCCCTGGGGTCGGTGGTGGTCATGGTCTTGCTCCTTCGGTCGTTGTCGCGTCCGGTCGTTCCGGCGTGGTTCAGGAGAGGGTGAGGACGGCCTTGCCGCGGATGCGGCGGTCGCGCAGGTCGGTCAGGGTGGTCGCGGTGTCGGCCCAGTCCGTGACGCGGCCGATCTCGGGGTGCAGCCGGCCTTCGGCGGTCAGCCGGACGAGCGCCGCCAGGTCGTCGTCGAGGCGGGTGTCGGCGTCGAGGTAGTGGAAGTGGCGGATGACAGCCGATTCGGGCCCGGTGAAGAAGTCGAAGAAGTCGAGTGTCGCCGCCGTGCGGCTGGCCTGGCCGAACCAGATCAGCGTGCCGCGCCTGGCGAGCCGGGCGAGCGCGAGGGGCAGGGCGTGGCCGCCGGTCGACTCCAGCACGATGTCGTACGGGCCGCGGGCGTCGGCGACGTCATGGACGATCTCGGCGGCGCCGAGTTCGGCAAGCCGGGCGCCGCGTTCGGCGTCCCTGGTCACAGCGGTGACCTGAGCCCCGGCCGCGGCCGCGAGTTCGGTGACGAAGTGGCCCACGCCGCCGGAGGCACCGGTCAGCAGTATCCGCCGGCCGAGCACCGGTCCGGCAGCACGCAGCAGCCGCAGCGCGGTGAGCCCGGCCAGCGGCAGTGCCGCGCCCTGGAGCACGGAGACGTCGTCCGGAAGCTCGGCGAGCGCGCCGGCCGGCACCGCCACGTACTCCGCCCAGCCGCCTGACATGGGATGGCCGACGACCCGCGCGATCCCGGAGGGTCCGCTGCCGTCTGCGGCTGGCTGCACCACCAGGCCCGCGATGTCCTTGCCGGGGCGCTCGCCGGGGGCGGGCTTCTCCAGCTTGAAGGTCTCGCCCCGGTTGACCGAGAACGCCTCGACCTTCACCAGCGCCTCGTCGGGGCGCGGCGTCGGCTCGGGGACGTCGGCGAGCACGACCGGCTCGGCGGGATCTCCGGTCGGTACGAAGGCTTTCATCGTGGTCATCTCCTCGGTGGCCCGGGGGCGTTCCCCCGGTGCTGTCTTCCGGGAACCATTCGACCGGGCGGGACCAAGGCCCGGCCAACAACAAAACCGGTTGGCCGACAACGGAGGGTTGTCGCATAAGGTCAGCGGCATGGACCTCGACCTCGCCCTGGTCCGCGCCTTTGTCGCGACCGCCGGGACACTGCACTTCGGGCGGGCTGCCGAGGAGCTGAACACCAGTCAGCAGGCGCTGTCCAAACGCATCGCGCGGCTGGAGGAGTCGCTGGCCGTCCGGCTGTTCGAGCGTCAGGGCGGCATCCGGCTGAGCGAGGCGGGGCAGCGGTTCCTGCCGGCCGCGCGCGAGGCGCTCGCGGCGGGCGAGCGGGCGATCGCGGCGGTGGCGGGCGCCGGACCGGTCGTACGGATCGACACCTGGGGCCATCTGTACGCGCCGATGCGCACGGTCGCCGAGGCGGTACGGGCGCTCGGCGCGGTGCGGTGGGAGCCGGGCCCGGGACGTGACTGGCCGTCGGTCGCGGGGGCGCTGCTGCGCGGCGACACGGACCTGGGATTCGGCCGGGTGCACCCGCTGCCCGACGGCCGGGACGCGGGACTCACCCAGCGTCTGGTGCGGCTGGAACCCGTCGACGCGGTGGTCGGCCCGGCTCATCCGTCGGCCGGCGCCGACGCACTGCGCCCGGCCGATCTGCGCGACAGTGTCCTGTGGTGCCCGGCCGAACTGAACCGCCTGGACTTCCTGCGCCGCTTCGCCGACGAATTCCGGATCACGCGGCGGCAGGACGGCCCCAATCTGGGCCTGGACCATCTCGTCCAGCGCCTGCGCACCGACCCCGAGGGCTTCACCGTCTTCCCCGCGGACGCGCCGCTGCCGGACCATATGGGCCTGCGCTGTATCCCGCTCGTCGAGCCGACACCGCTGTACGCGTGGTCGCTGGCCTGGCGGGAGTCGTCCCGCCACCCTCTGCTCGACACCTTGCTGCGCGGCTTCGCCGAAGCCGGCCGTACCCGGCGCTGGCTGGAGTACGAACCGCAGCGCGACTGGCTCCCCGACACCGACCATCCGAAACTCGCGGTCGGTTAGGAGCCTTCGCGCCCACCACGGTCCCGCCGCTTCGGCTTGGGCGTCAGCACGGTTCAGCTGCCGGACGGCGTCCTGCCTCCCGGCCTTTTCGGCATAGCGTTCACCGCCACTCCATTGCAACGGCAGGGGCCGTGCGCGGCACGGTCACCCTGCGCACCGAGAACGGCGACATCTCCGTCGGTGCCGCCCGCGGCGTCTCGGCCGCCCTGGACGCCGGCACCGCCCACGGCCGGATCCACAACGCGCCCAAGAACGCCGACGGCACCCCGGGCCTGAGCATCCACGGCCGCGAGGGGGTGCCCGAAGCCGGGCACCCCCTCGGCCGGTCCGGTCAGGCGGGCGGGCGGGCCGACTCACGGTCGCGCGGCGGGCCGTCGCAGCGGCGGACCTCCACCCGGCCCGAATCGCTGAGCGGCATCGCTCGCGCCCAGCTCAGCGCCTCTTCCTCGGAGGGGACGTCGATGATCCAGAGTCCGCCGACCTCCCGTACCCCTTCGCCGGCGCGCTCCTCGTGTTCGGCACAGGCAGGGCGGGCGAGCCGTGCTCCGTAGACGATCCGGACGCCTGCCTCCGTCATCGCGCGGCCGTACGCGCGGTTGGCGGTGAAGCGCTCCTCGCGTTCCTGCGGGGTCATCCGGTCCCAGTCCGTCTCCTGCCCGAAGACCAGCAGCGCGAATTCCATGTTCGTCCCCTTTCCAGGCGGCTTGCCGGTTTCCCGGCGGCTTTCCGGTCGGCGCCGTCGCACCGGCTACATCTGACGGCTCGCCAGGCGGGCGAAGAGCCCGTCCCGGGCGGCGAGCAGTTCCTCGTACCGGCCCTGCTGGACGACCCGGCCCTGGTCCATGACGATGATCCGGTCGGCTTCGGCGACCGTGGAGAGCCGGTGCGCGATCACCACCCGGGTGGCGTTCAGGCGCCGGGTGCTCTCGGTGACCAGGCGCTGGGTCGGGTTGTCCAGTGCGCTGGTGGCCTCGTCGAAGAAGACGATGCGGGGCCGGGAGACCAGCGCGCGGGCGATCATCAGGCGCTGGCGCTGTCCGCCGCTGAGGGTGCTGGTGCCCTCCGAGAGCACGGTGTTCATGCCCATCGGCAGGGCCGCGATGTCCTTGTCGATTCCGGCCATCTCGGCAGCCGCCCAGGCGTCGTCCAGCGTGTGGTTGGTGCTGCCGACGATGTTGGCCTTGATGTCCCCGGCCAGCAGCGCCCCGTGCTGCAGCACCACGCCGCACTGCCGGCGTACCGCCGAGACCTCCAGCTCGCCCAGGTCCTGTCCGTCGTAGAGCACCGTCCCGCTCTCCGGCCGCTCGAAGCCGAGCAGCAGCCGCAGCACCGTCGACTTGCCACTGCCGGACGGTCCGACGATCGCCACGAACTCCCCGGGCTCGATGGTCAGCGTGACGTCCTGCAGGGCGGCCGGGCCGTCCTGGCCGTAGCGGAAGGTGACATGGCTCAGACCCAGCCGGCCGGACAGGTCGCCCGGGTCCGCCTTGGTGTCGTCCACCTCCGGCGTGCCCTCCAGGATCGGCCGCAGCCGCTCCAGCATCGGCACCACACCCAGGGCGGTGACCGCCGCCGAGGTGAACTGCAGGCTCGACGCGATCAGCAGATTGAACGCGGTGAAGAAGGAGAGGAAGACCGGGATCGGGACGTCGCCGTCCAGCGGGCCGGCGATCACACCGAAGATGACCACCGAACACACCAGGGGAAAACCGGCGTTGAAGGTGGTGACGGCGTTCTGGACGCGGCGTGCGGAGGCGGCCAGACCGCGCCCCTTGCCGAACTCCGCGGCCCACACCCCGAACACCCGGTCCTCGGCCGCGGTGACCCGCAACTTCGGTACGGCGGTGAGCAGTTGGAAGACGCGCGAGGACATCGCCTGCTCGTGTGCGTAGAGCCGCCGCTGCCAGCGGAGTTCCAGCCGCCCGGCGAGCAGCCCGAAGCCGGCGCCGAACAGCACCAGCGCGGTCGCCAGGCCCGCCAGCCGCAGATCGTAGAAGTAGACCAGCACCAGGTTGGCCAGGCCGGTGAGCAACCCGAGGGTCGCGGTGGTCATCATCCCCGACAGGGTCTCCTGCGCCGCGCTGACGCCCAGCACGGTCGTCCCCAGTTCCCCGGTGGAGTAGCCGGAGAAGAACGACGCGGGCAGCGAGAGCAGCCGGGTCCAGACTCCCACCTGCATGGCGGCGGTCGAGCGGCTCTCGATGCGCAGCACGGCGATGTTCTGCACCACGGAGAGCGCGGCGACGGCCATCGCGGAACCGATCACCACCACCGCGCCCTCGGTGATCAGGCCGCGCTGGGCGTGTGCCACGAAGGTGCCGAGCACCGCACCCGTCATCACCGGGACCAGCAGCCCGATCACCGCGATCAGCACGGCCATCCCCGCGAACATCCACAGATCGCGCCGGTTGTTGCGCATCCCGAAGCGCAGCAGCCCGCCGACCGTGCGGACGGTGAGCGGCAGCGGACGGTAGAGCACCGTCGCCTTGTTCTGCAGCTCGCCGGCGAGTTCGGGGGTGAGCGGGGTGACCGTGCCGTTCTCGGCCAGGACGTAGCGGCCGCTCACCGGGAGCAGCGCCACCGCGTCGCCGCCGACCTTGCGGTAGCCGACCATGGGGCCGAGGTCCCCGCGCCACCAGCGGCCGTCGAGCCGGACGGTGCGGGTGCGGACGCCCGAGGCGAGGGCGATGGCCTGGAGCTCGTCCAGATGCCGGTCGTGGCCGTTGCCCGCCACCGGCGCCTTGACGGTGAAGCCCTGGTGGCCGGCGACCAGCCGGGCCGCCGCGAGGGTCGGCGGGTCGCCGGCCGCGTCACCGATCCGGACCCGCGAGGACGTGTCGTGCAGGACGGACTCGAAGCCGCGAGCGGAGTGCGCCAGGGTGCCGGCGTCACGCTCCCGGCGGGCGGCGAGCAGTTCGGTCTCGGCCGCGCACCGGGTCTCGACCCGGCGGTCCACGGTGTAGAGCAGTCGGCCGCAGTGCGTCTCCAGCCGCTCCCACAGCTCGCCCCCGTCGAGCAGTTCGGGCAGCGAACGGGCACTGACGGTCGCGGCGCCGCTCGCGACGAGCCAGTCCCGCTCGGTGAGGCACACGTCCGCTCCGGCGGTGAGCTCGCCGTCCGCCCCCTCGGGCAGCTCGACGGTGCCGTCCTCGATCCGCACCCACCGCACCCCGTCCACCGAGCGGAGCGCCTGGCCCTTCTTGAGCGTGGTGGGCCCGGTGGTGGACAGCGGAGTGAAATCGCGCGGCGGCAGGGTGTCGCGCAGGGCGCCGGCGAGCGCCGTGATGCCCTTGGCGAGTCCGCCCAGGAACTGGTCCACGGCCTGCTGCTGTTCGGATGCGGAAAGGGCCCGGGCGGCGGCCCCGGCCGCGGTACCGCACGGGCGTCCCAGCGCCGCGAGTCCCTCGGTCCAGGCGCCGGCCAGGAAGGAGACCTCGGCGCCGAGCACCGGGCGGGCCACGATGCCGTGCAGCGGGCCGGCGGGTGCGCCGGGCAGCAGGGTGCCGGCCTCGATCCGGCACAGGAAGTGCCAACGGCCGCTGGGTTCCCGGTCGGAGAGCCGTACCGCGAACAGATCGACGGCGCCGGCCAGCACGAGCAGCATCCGGCTCGGGTCGTCCAGGACGAGGTAGCGGTCCGCCTGCTGGTCCACCGGGTCGGCTGCCTCGGTGAAGTACGCGGCGAAGGCGCTGCCGGTCGCGGGGTCTCTGCCGGTGACCGGGGCCTTGTCGGTGACGGCGGTACTCACAGCTCGTCCTCCTCCTCGCGCCGCGAGGACTCGATGAGGGCGGTGTAGTGTCCGCCCAGCGCCAGCAGCTCCTCGTGGGTGCCTCGTTCGACGATCCGGCCCTGCTGCAGTACGACGATCTCGTCGGCGTCGCGGACCGTGGAGAGCCGGTGGGCGATGATCAGGCAGGCGCAGCCTCGTCGGCGCAGGTTGTCCATGATGGTGCGTTCGGTCTCCGGGTCGAGCGCGCTGGTCGCCTCGTCGAGCACCAGCAGGGTGGGCTCCGTGGCGAGTGCTCTGGCCAGCTCCAGGCGCTGGCGCTGCCCGCCGCTGAAGTTGCGGCCGCCCTCCAGGACCGGGCTGTGGACACCGCCGGGCCGGGTCATCACGGTGTCGAAGACGGCCGCGTCACGCAGCGCGGCGGTGACCGCCTCGTCGGACACGTCGTCGTTCCACAGCGTCAGGTTGTCGCGGACAGTGCCCTCGAAGAGCGAGATGTCCTGGTCGACATAGGCGAGCGAGGTGGCCAGCACGGTGCGCGAGATCTCCTCGCGGGGTCTGCCGTCG
This sequence comes from Streptomyces griseochromogenes, assembly GCF_001542625.1. Taxonomy (NCBI): domain Bacteria; kingdom Bacillati; phylum Actinomycetota; class Actinomycetes; order Kitasatosporales; family Streptomycetaceae; genus Streptomyces; species Streptomyces griseochromogenes. Next base: position 288,861 of record NZ_CP016279.1, read on the forward strand.
AGCAGGATTCGTCCCTCGCCGGGGGCGTAGAGCCCGGTCAGCAGCCGGCCCAGGGTGGACTTTCCGCTGCCCGAGCCGCCGACCACGGCGACCCGGCGGCCCGGCACCACGGTCAGGCTCAGCTCTTTGATCACCGGTTCCGACAGCGGGCTGTAGCTGAAACCGACGTTCTCGAACTCCAGCGTGCCGTCGAGTTTGGCGGTGGCCTCAGGGTCGGCGGTGGCGAAGCAGGCGGCCACCGGGTAGCGCTCGACGTCGTACAGCCGCTTGATGTCGGCCGTGACATCCTGCAGTCGGCCTCCCAGGTTGGTCAGTTGGGCGACCGGGCGGCTGAGCGCGGACAGCAGCGTCTGGAACGAGACCAGCAGGCCCACGCTCATCGCTCCGTCCACCACCCGCTGCCCGCCCACCAGCAGGATGAGACCGCTGTTGAGGGCGGCCAGCATCGGGGGCACCACGGTGAGCACGGCGCTGGGGATGCCGAGCTTCTGCTTGGCGGAGACCACCTTGGCCAGGAAGCCGCCCCAACGGCTGAAGGCCTCCGGTTCGGCGCCGGTCGCCTTGACCGTCTCGATCAGCGACAGGGTGGTGAAGGTGGTCGCCGTCAGATTGCCGCGGTCCGTGCGCAGGGCGGCCACCGCGTCCGTCCGGGCGCGTGACACGGCGTGCAGCACGACGACGTTGAGCAGCGCCATGCCCACCCCGATCACCCCGAGCAGGATGTCGTAGCGGATCAGGATCGCCGCGTAGAAGAGCACCAGGCCCAGGTTGATCACGGTCAGCGCGAGGTCCCGGGACAGGATCTCGGCGACCATGTCGTTGCCGGCCACCCGCTTGGCGACCTCGGCAGGGCGCCGCTGCAGGAAGAAGTCCACGGGCAGCCGCAGCAGATGGCGGAAGAACCGGGCCGAACTCACCAGCCCCATCCGGATCTCCAGCCGCAACAGGTAGTGCCGCTGCACCGAGGTGAGGATGAAGACCGCTACCGAGGTCAGGGCCATGGCGACCAGCAGCGGGAGGAGATAGCCGCTCCCGCTGCCGGCCAGTACCCGGTCGATGAAGACCCGGGTGTACGCGGGGATCGCGATGCCCGGGACGACCAGCAGCAGACTGGCCAGCAGAACCAGCGGCATCGCCCGTCCGGTCGGCAGCCGCCGCTCCAGCAGGGCGCGCCCGACTCCGCCCCTGCTGCCTCCGGGCCGGAAGTCCGGGCCCTTCTCGAAGGACAGCACGATCCCGGTGAAGCCGGAGTCGAACTCGTCCCACTCCATCAGCCGCGGCCCGCTCGCCGGATCGTTGACCGCGACGACGGTCCGGCCGTACCGGGTACGGATCCCCTCGACCACCATGAAGTGCTGGAAGGCCCAGAAGATGATCACCGGCCCGGCCAGGTCGCGCAGCTGGTCGGCCTCCGTCTGGTAGCCGCGGGCCGTCAGGCCGAAGGTGCGGGCGGCGGAGAGCAGCGTGGACGCGCGGGCGCCGTCCCGGGACACCCCGCACACGCCGCGCAGGTCCTCCAGCGGAACGTGGCGGCCGTGGTGGGCGAGGATCATGGCGAGGCTGGCCGCGCCGCACTCCACCGATTCCATCTGCAGGACGGTGGGAACGGCGTGCCGCCAGGGGCGGGGCCGCCGCGCCCAGCGGCTTCCGGAACGGGGCCCGCCGCGCCCGGCGGTGCCGCCGGGGCTCGCACCCGGTGCGTCGCGCCGGGTCTCAGGCATCGTGGATGTCATCGCAGCACCCCCTCAGCGGCCGAGAATCAGATCGAACGGCGTCTGCCGGCCCACGTTGATCGTCGCGGTGACCGAGACCTGGGTGTCCAGCGGCATCGGCGGACCGCTCTGCGAAGTCCAGGCGAAGCCGCTCCGGGTCGACGCGTCGGGAATCAGATCCACCACCACCAGCCGCGGCGGTGCCCCGTTCAGATAGGGCCGGGCCGCCAGCTCCCCGCCGACCAGGCCGGACACGGCCTCCTTGGTGAGCGCGTACGGGCTGATCGAGCTGATCCTCCCGCGCAGCAGGCCGAAGGCGCCGGCAGGCGCGGTGGACACCGAGAGGTCCACGGAGTCGCCCTGCCCGAGTCCGGCCGCGCGGGTGGCGGGGACGAAGACCATCGCGACCATCCGGTCCCCGGCATGGTCGGTGCGCTCGACCGAGGCGACGGGCGAGCCCGGCGCGACCACCTGCCCGTCGGTGACGGACAGCCCGACCACCCGCCCGCCGAAGGGGCTGGTGATCGCCTGGAGCCGGCCCCGGGCGTCCTGCACCTTGATCACCGTCTCCCCGGGCCGGACACTGTCGGCAGGCCGTGTCAGGACGCTGCGCACCATCCCGCTGTACGGGCTCTGGATCATCGCGGTGCCGCTGGGGCGGGTGAGCAGGCCGGGCGCGTCCACGGTGATCGGGATCCGGCCGGCGAAGGTCCACAGCAGCGCCGCGCTCATGGTGATCAGAACGACGAACAGCGCGATCCAGCCGCGTGGCGCGGCCAGCAGGGTCGGCGAGTCGAGCTCGTCCGGCTCCCGCATCCGCTGCAGAGCCTTGAAGCGGAACTTCATCGCCGGTCCCCTCCTCGGGATGTCATCTCTTGGGCTCTCTTCGCGGGACGCCGACGTCCTGACGGAGCGTCATCGGCTTGCTTCCGACGACCAGTTCCCCGACCGTGCCCTCGGTGAAGAAGTCCAGACCGCTGGCCGCGGCGAAGTCGGCCGCGTCGCCTCCGCCGAGGCCGCAGACCGCGAGGTCCATCGCGGTGGCGACCAGATAGAAGGTCTGGTAGAGCACGCCGACGTGCTTCAGGATCAGCGGATAGGCGACCGTCTCGTACTTCCACATGACCCGGCCGAAACGGGCGGTGACCAGCAGCACCACCTGAGGGTCGGACGCCATCAGGGCGGACTCGCGGGCACCGGCGACCAGCGCCGCGGTGGCCGGGCCCGGCTCGGCGACCAGCTCCAGCTCGTGCCGGTCGGTCGCGTAGTGCCACAGCCCCGGCTTCAGGCCCGCGCACTCCGTCACCAGCGGATAGACCTCCAGCTCGTGCACCGCGCCGCCGCTCGGGTACGGACGGTCGGCATGCTCCTGGCGGTCCCCGCCGGTGAAGGTCTGCCGACGGCGCATGGTGCGGTAGAGCAGCTCACCGAGCCGGTCCACGGTCAGCGGCGACTGTTCGTCGTGGTCGCGGACCGAACGGCGCTGCTCCAGCACCTCGGTGAGCGGCTTGTCCGTACGGGCGAGTGCGGCGAGATCCGGAACGGCCAGCGCGACCTTCTCGCCGGGAAAGGGCGGGGGAGAGGCGGGCTCGGGTGCGAAGCGGTCGCCGAACCGGTACGTACCGCCGTACCCGGCCACCGTCGAGGGCCGCCTGGTGCGGGAGTGGAACATCAGGTCGAGCGCCGACCACTGGGCGAACCGCCGCTCGCTCGCCTCCGGTTCCTGCCCGGCCGAGCCGTAGGCCAGCAGTCCGGCCACGTCGAACAGCCGGAGGATCTGGCGGACGGCGTCCAGGGTGAGCCCGCCGGGCAGCTGCGCGAGCGCGGCGGGGCTGGTCCACCCGGCGAGAGCGGGAAGCAGCCCCGCCGCCCCGGTGCCCAGCTCCACGGCCAGCGCACTGCCCGGCGCGCGGATCACCAGCGCGCCGTCCTCGGCCCCGGCGGTGGCGAAGCGGGAGAGCTTCACCTGCCGGGTGGGGTCGGGGACGGGGCCCGGCAGGGCGGCGCCCCGGCCGATCGGCCGCAGCCGGGCCAGCGGCTCGTCGGCGGCCCCCGTCACCCGGTGGACGGAGTGCTCCAGCATTCCGGCCATGCCGAGCCGGCGGAAGGTCAGCTGCCAGCGCAGCAGCCCGCTCTCGCCGTCCCGGGCGGCCACCAGGGCCCCGAGATCGTCCTCGGTGTGTTCTGCGAAGGCCAGCGCGGCCACCGCCTCGCGGGCTCCGGCGGACAGGTCCGGCAGGTTCAACGAGCCGACGGGGCCGGTGAGCCGGACCGTGCGGGCGGCGGCCGGCGCCGGGTCGCAGCCGGCGTCGCGACGCAGCCGGACGCGGCGGACCACCCGGGCGGTGCCGGTCCCGGTCGTGGGGGCGGCGAGGCCGGTCGGCGCCGCGGTGGTCGTCCGCGCACCGGTCTGTGCGGCGGTCGTCTGTGCCGCGGTCTGCGCGGCTGTCGTCTCTACGGTCATCTCTGGGGTTACCCGGCCCGTTCTAGAAGAAGACGTTCTTCGGGTTGAGCTGCTCCTCGGTGTGCGCGGTGGCCAGCAAGCCCTGCTCGACCGGCACGTCGTAGAGCCGCCCGGGAGCCAGCCGGCGCCAGAAGTGCCGCATGCCGGGGGCGATCACCTTGACCACGCTCAGGTCGAGGTCGGGCCTGCTCTGGTCGAGCACGATGATCTCGATGCCGCGGGCCCGCGCCCGCTCCACGCAGTCCCGCACATGGTCGGCCAGGTCGTCCCCGGCGGGCGGAGCGAAGTCGGTGACGACGGTCGGCGCCAGGTCCTGGGCCGGGAGCAGCCAGGGCTCCTGGGCGACGGTGGCCGTCCGGCACCATTCCAGGGTCTCCAGGTCGTCCGTCCGGTACAGGGTGGCGCCGTTCTCGTCGCGGCGGTCCACGAAGGGGAGGAACTGGTTGACCTCGGTGAGCGCGCGGATCGCGGCGATCCGCGGGTCCGGGTGCGCCCCGAAACCGACCATGATGTCCTCGACCTCATGCCTGCGCCGGGAGATGGCCGCGAAGGTGGGCACGCCCAGGTCGGAGGTGATGTCCAGGACCCACAGCTCACGGTCGACCGAGGCGTAGAAGTCGCGCATGGTCCGCACGTACGGGTCGTTCAGCGAGTCCAGGTCGAACTCGGGCCGCGGCAGCCGGTTGTACCACCACAACGCCACCGCGTCCCGCTCGACGACCTCGCAGAACCCCTGCAGGATCGCCTCCTCCAGGGTGTTGCCGCTGGCGCAGCCGTTGGAGTCGCCGACGCAGTAGAAGTGCCGTGCCAGGTCGGGGTGGCCGTACCAGGCGTAGCCGGAGGGGATCAGCCGCTCGGCGTCGTGGGTGAGCGACCAGGCGCGCGACCAGTCGAGTTCGGCGTCGGTCGGGAAGGGGTCGGGCACCAGGTGCAGCCGGTGGGACGGCTGCGCGTTCCATTCGGCGCGGCCGTCGAACTGGGCCTGGGAGAACAGCAGCAGACGGTCCATGTGGACGGCGGTGTCCGGGTCGAGATCCCGGTAGGCGGCGCGCACCACGGGCTCCTCGCCGCGCCAGACCGCCGAGTAGCGCTCGATCGCCTCGCAGACGGCGCTGACCTTGGCCTGGATCTCCGAACGGCCCTTGCCCCCGCTCTGGCCGCGCATGTTGCGGCGCAGCAGGTCCATGTTGTCGTTGACCATCGCGAAGTTGTGACCAGCAGTGAAGCTGTAGGTGATGCCGTTGCCGGTGTCGTCATGCGCGCCGAGGCGGGTGATGGCACCCAGGTGCGGGCTGATGTGGTGCTTCAGCCGGTCGTAGGTGAACTGCGGTGCCTGGACGCGGTATCCGCCGTCGGTCGTGTGCCCGGCCGGGCTCGCCGACAGCACCACCTTGGGGCTGCGCTCGGCGATCAGGCCGGGGTCGCCGCAGCTCGGGCACTGCGGCTGGCGGACCAGGGTGTGCTCGGTGGTCTGCAGGGTGGCCAGGTCCCACGTGACCATCAGCCCTTCCAGCGTGGCGGAGGAGCCGCTCGCCAGGAACTTCCCGGTCTCCGCGGCCAGCAGCTGCCCGAGCATGGCCGGACCGGCCGGGATCGCCGCGCGCGTCGGGTGGACCGGGGTGGCCTGGCCGCGCTTTCCGGCCAGGTAGCGCTCGACCTGCCGGTTGCCGCTGATCCGCTGCGCGATGCACGTCCAGCAGCCGGTGACGCCCGGGCGCAGCAGCGGGCCGAGCCAGAGGCTGGTGCCGGTCGGCTTGGCGAGCAGCCAGGGGTGTTCATCGGCCAGCCGGGCGGTGTTCAGCCGTTCCAGCGCCGGGTCGAGGTAGTCGTCGGTCAGCGCGATGAGCAGGGTGTCCTCACCGGCGGCCAGTGCCCCGGCCTCGTCCACCGCGCGGGCCCGGAAGCCGGTCGCGTGCAGCGCCTCGACCACCGGCGTGGCCGAGGTTCCCCCGAGGGCCAGGACCAGCAGCTCGGTGCGCTCCATGGCCCTCTGCACGGCGGCCGGGTCGACCCCCTGGGCGTCCCAGTAGGCCAGCACGTCCTCCGGCAGGCCGGGGCGGCCTTCGGCGAGGTGCCCGGCGGCCTCGTAACGCCGCAGCGCGGTCAGCGCCTGGCCGAGCGGCACGCTGCCGCCGAGCTCCTGCAGGATCTCGGCGACCGTGCGCCGGCCGTCCAGATAGGGCAGGAGACGCACGGCGGCGGCTCCCGGGACCAGGTAGTCCTGACCCTCGCCGAGCAGGAAGACCTTTCCGTCCACCACTTCGCTCAGAAAATGGGCCTTGAGCCGCGGCCGTTCCATGCGTCATCCCCCCGTGTTCATGAGTACTGTTGTCTCCGCCGTTTGAGAGGTGAATTGCTCTCGGGGCATTCGAACACGTGTCAAAACCCCTGTACATACTGCAAATTCGGCGCCGACAGTCCTTACGTATGGGCGCTCATTACGTATTCGACGGCACCGGTACGTAGGTGAATACGTATCCGGCAGTGCGTTGACAGCGTGATCGTGTGCGCGATACTGGTGGGCCGGCGGGCCCTTGACGGCCCAGGCGCGGGCGGGGCCGCGCCGACGCGCCAACGGGGGGACGCATTGTCGGCAGGCAGTCTGTTGCATCGTGAGCGGGAACTCGGGGAACTGGGCAGGGCACTTGACGCGGCCGGCGCCGGACGGCCCGCCGTGGTTCTCATCCAGGGGCCGAGGGGAATCGGGAAGACCGCGTTGCTGCGCGCCGCGCTGAGCCGGACACCCGGTGACGCCGTGGTGCTGCGTGCGCGCTGTCACGACAACGAACGTGACTTTCCCTACGGCGTCGTCCGCCAGCTTTTCGACCCGTTCATGAACAAGCCCGGCCGGCCGAACCGGCCGGACCGGTCGCAGCGTTCGGAATTCCCTGCGGAATCACCTGGCGGATACCTCGCGGAGGCGCTCCCGGGCGTCGATGCGACGGCCTCGGGCGCAGAAGTCGGAAACGGCCGCCACCATGTACTGAACAACCTCTTCAACGCGGCCCGTTCCCTCACCACCCGCACCCCGGTGGTGATGGCGATCGACGATCTGCATCTGGCGGACGACGCGTCCCGGCAGTGGTTCTCCTACCTCGCCCGCCGACTCGACGGCCTGCCGGTCGCGCTCCTGGCCACCACCGCCGACGAGGCCGCCGACCCGCTCACCGCCGACCTCGGCGCACTCGGTCACACCCGCACCATCACCCCGGGACCGCTCTGCGACAGCTGCGTGGCCGAGCGGGTGAGCGCGACGTTCGGTGCGCCGGTCGACCCGGAGCTCGCCGCCGTCTGCCACGACCTCTCGCGGGGGAACCCGCTGGTCCTCGAGGAGCTGGCGGCCCGGCTGCTGGACGCCCGTACGTCGCCCGGTGCGCCCGATCTGGAGGCGGTGCTGCGGATCGGCGCCGCGACCCTCGCCGACACCACGCTCAGCTGGCTGCTGCGCAGCCATCCACGGGCGATGGAGCTGCTCACCGCCCTCGCCGTGCTCGGCCCCGGTGCGGACCTGGCCACCGCCGCGCTGCTGGCCGGACAGGGAGACCTGCTGGCCGACGAGGCCCGCGCGGCGCTGCGGCGCACCGACCTGATCGACCCCGGCCCGCCGGAGACCTTCCGTCATGAGCTGGTGCGCACGGCCGTGCTGGCCCGCACCGATCCGCGCGTCCTGGTCGCGCTGCACGAGCGGGCCGGAGCCCTGCTGGTCCGGCTCGGCGCTCCCGCGGGCCGGGTCGCCGAGCATCTGATGTCCTCCGGCACAACCGGCCTGGACTGGGCGTTGCCGGTACTGCGGACGGCCGCCGGTGAAGCCGCCGCCGACGGCCGTTGGGACGACGCCGCCTGCTATCTGCAGCGCGCGCTCGCCGAGGCGACCGACCCCGCGCTGATCCAGTCGCTCACCGTGCAGCTCGGCACCGTCGAGCTGCACCGCGACCCGGCAGCCTGCGCCCGGTACGCCGCCCGTCTCGCGGTGGCCGCCGACCCGGTCGAACGGGCCCGGCTGCTGCTGCCCTTCGCCAACCCGGTGCTGGCGCTCACCGCCGCCGGAGCCGCGGTGCCGTTCGCCGAGGCGGCCGGCGCACTGACCGCCACCGAGGACCCGGCGGGCGAGCTGCTGCTGCCGCTCGCCGCGCAGGCGGTCCTGGCCGGACAGCGCACCGCCGTCCGGCGCGCGGTCGCGTCGCTGCGGGCGGCCGAGGACGGGCCCGCCGCCTCGGGCTTCCTGGGCGCGTTGGCGGCCATGGCCGCGGCCGGCGGGCGCTCACCCCGGCGCGCGGTCCGGCTGGCGGCCCGGTGCGTGAGCGGTGCTTCACCCGCCGAAGCGGGTATCGGGGTGCTCGGCGCGGCGATGGCCTTCGCCTGGAGCGGCCGGCTGGACGAGGCCGCCGTCTGGGCCGGCCGGGTGGTCCGCTCCGCCCAGCGCCTGAACCACCCGGGCGAGCTGGCGCTGGCCCTGCTGGCCCGCTCCGACATCGCCTACCGGCAGGGACACCTGGACACCGCGCTGTCCGACGCCGACCGGGCGGCTCGGCTGGCCGAGCAGATCCATGTCGACGAGCTGGTCAGGGCGGCGACCGCACTGCGGATCCGGGTTCTGCTGCGGCGCGGCCAGGCCCCGGACGAGTCGCGGCTCACCGGGGACGCGCTGCCCGCCGACACCCATCCGCTGATCCGGGCGGTGGTGCTGGAGACCCGCGGACTGGTCGCGGCGGCGCGCGGTGACCACGAGGAAGCGCTCCGGCTCTTCCTGGAGTGCGGCCACCAGCTGGCCGTGCGGGGCATCGCCAACCCCGCCTGCGTCCCGTGGCGCACCCACGCCGCCCAGGCGTATCAGACGCTGGGCGAGTACGCCGCGGCCCGGACCATCGCCGCCGACCCGCTGCCCGGTACGGACACCCGTCCCCGCCCGGCGCCGGATCGCGGCCCGGTGATCGGTACGCGGGACGCGGGACCGGTCCGGCTCACTCCGAGCGAGCGCCGGGTGACCGAGCTCGTGCTGCAGGGGCTGAGCAATCTGGAGGTGGCCGAGCGGCTCTGCCTGAGCAAACGTACGGTCGACACCCACCTGGGCCGGATCTACCGCAAGCTCGCCATCAAGGGGCGTCCCGAACTCGCGGCGGCGGTCAAGGCGTTGTGACGGCGGTCAAGGCGTCGTGACGGCGGTCAGGCCGAACTCCGCACCCCACGGGTCACGCAGCACGGTCGGCTCTCCCGGGCCGGAGCGGACCACCGTCGCCCCGTGAGCGAGCGCCCGGCGTACGGCGTCCGCCGGGTCGGCCGCGCCGAAGTACGGCAGCCACATCGGTCGGCCCTGGTCGCTCTCGACCACACGGGCCAGGCCGGACCCGTTCAGTTCCAGCTCCAGTCGCTCGTCCCGCGGTGCGAGCCGGTAGCCGAACAGCTCGCCGTAGAAGCCGGCGGCCCGTACGGCGTCGGGCACCCGCAGCTCGTGCCCGGACACCGCACCGGGCTCATCCGCGAGCACCACTCCCTCGTCGCGGTGGCCCTCCCAGAAGCCGACGACCACACCCGAGGGGTCGACCGCGAGGAAGAGCCGTCCGTCGTCACCCGCCGGCACCGGGTTCATCACGACCCGTCCGCCCAGCCGCCGGACCTCGACGCAGGTGTGGTCGGCGTCCTTGGTGGCCAGATACACGTTCCAGGTGGCGTTCGGTGGCAGTCCGGCCGGGCTGCCACCGAAGCCGGCGACGATCCGCCCGCCGCGCGTGGCCAGCTGGTAGCCGGACGTCTCCGCGGTGAACTCCCAGCCCAGAAGCGCCGCGTAGAACGCCTGACTCCCGGTCAGATCCGGAGTGATGCAGTCAACCCAGCATGGCGTGCCGGTAGCGTATTGGGTACGTAAAGGCATGATTCACTCTCCTCGCAGGGCACTTCTTGATCGATCAATCCGGCCGCCTCCTCCGCCCCGCTGACGCCGGGCAGCTCCAGACGGTAGGCCGGCACTCCGTCGAGCAGCCCGGCAGACCCGTCCGGCCATGCCTGCGGGGTGAGCTCGCGAGGCGTCAACCGGACGCGTTCGTCAGCACTTCGGCACAGCTGGACCAGCGTAGGCCGACCCAGCCTGGCCCGGACCGGCGCCACCGGCCCGAGACACTCCGGCCGCACCAGCAGCACCTCTGCGCCGGTCGGCGAGGTGACCGCGCGGCACAGCTCGTTCTGCAGTCCCGCGCCCCGCAGCCAGGCGGCGGACCGGCCGCGCGCCTGCAGGGGAACGAGATACGGAAGGACCTCCCCGGTGTGACGGTCCAGCACCAGCAGCCGCCCGGAGACGAACTCCCAGGAACGGTGTGCCAGTGCCGCCCCGACGTTGGCCTGCTCCGCGTACGGTCCGCCGAGCAGTGCGACCGTGGTGCCTCCCTTGGCGAGTACGACGGCCGGCACCAGGCAGAATCGGTCCTGCAACGCGGCGAAGGGCGGCAGGGCCGGAGGCACGTTCCCCCAGCCCCGGAAAGCCCGGCGCAGCAGGGGGGTGCCGTCACCGCGTCGGACCAGGAACTCCCCCGGAGCGGAACCGGTCGACCGGGAGAATTCCACGCGCAGCTGATCAGGACTTCCGGAGTTCTTCACCATGTGCGGGCCGAAGTGGAACGCGACCTCGTCCCGGTCGGCCGAGATGACACCGACTTCTATCCCGAAGAAGTTCAGCACGATCGGTTCCCATGCCGTCACAGCGCCTCCTGACGGGTTGTTGCCCATTCCGTTGAGCGTTGCCCGGGCGCGGACGCGCGCCCTAGCGCGGCCCCGGGCGCAGGCGCCAGCCGTCGAGCTGGGAGGCCGCCCACAGCGCCCGGCGGCACAGATCCGCGCCGGCCGCGTCGGCCGCGCAGGGGCTGGTGCCGGTGTAGAAGAGCACCACGTCGGTCCGCCCGGGACGGGCGGCCACGGTGACATGCTGCAGCCCGCTGTCCTTCTCGGCCACGGCCCACAGCAGCGCGCCCAGCAAAGTCCGGTCCAGGACGTGGTCGGAGTTCGGTCCGACCAGCGTCGCGGTGGCCATGTGCACGGTTGTTCAGCCCTTTTGGATCGGTGGTGCGGACCGGACCGGGCCGGGATCAGTCCCAGCGGATGTCCTGGTCGGTGTGCATCTTGATGCGCAGGCCGCTCGGGAGCAGCCCCGAGAGCGGCGCGTCGTCGACGGCGGTCTGCACGACGGCGGAGACCCGGGTGGTCGTGGCCGTCGGCAGGGTGCCGTCCGTCGACGCGTGTGCGGACCCGGCCAGAGCGCCCAGTGAAACGAACATCGCGAGCAGAGTGGACCCGGCAAGCTTGTTGCAAGAAAGCATGATTCCCCCAGGAAAAGCTGTACTCCGAATTACCGCCGCAGGTCGATTTCCGATGTCCAGCCATCACCGGGTGACGGTGAATCATCGTCGACGGATGCTTCGGAACGGGAAGGCCCCCGTGGCCTTCCGACAGAGAGGAGTCTGCTGGAGCCGTCCAGGCATCGGAAGGCCTTCAGGGCGGCATGAAAAGCGCTTTGGCACTTTGGTGCCACGCGAATGCCGCGGCGGTGGAGCGCCGCGGTCAAGGTCACCTCGCCGACGGTTGTCGTCCCCGTCAGGGGCGTGGGATGATCGGCCGGCGGTGCGCTCGGACGCGGTGCCAGGGGGGCAAGGGGCGTGCGTGCAGGGGGTGATACGGCGGCCATGCGAGGAATCGACAGTGCGGCGCAGGCGGTTTACCGCCTGATGCTGACTGATCATCAGCTGGGTGTCGAGGAGCTCTCCACCCGTCTGGGCATCGGCGAGGACGAGGTGCGTGCGGCGCTCGACCGGCTCGCCGACCTCCGGTTGCTCCGGCCCTCCGACGAGGTGCCCGGCGAGGCTCCCGGCGGACTGCGGCCCGTCGATCCGCGGGTCGGGCTGGCGGCCCTGCTGCAGCACAACGAGTCGCTGCGGCTGCGCAGGGAGCAGGAGTTCGAAGAGAGCCAGGCCGCCATCACCCGGATGCTGGCCGAGTACCGCGACGAGTCGGCGGGCGAGGAGAACCACCGGATCGAGCGGCTGCTCGGGATGGCCACCGTGCAGGCCAGGCTGGAGGAGCTGACCCGCTCGATCTCCACCGAGTGCCTCTCGTTCAGCCCCGGCGGCGCCCAGTCCGCCGCCTCCCTGGAGGCCAGCCGGCCGCTCAACAGCGACGCCCTCTCCCGGGGTGTACAGATGCGCGCCGTCTACCTGGACAGCGTCCGCAAGGACCGTGCGACCACCAGGCACGCCGAGTGGCTGACCGAACTGGGCGGACAGGTACGGACGGTACCGGCGCTGCCGCTCCGGATGATCATCTTCGACCGGGAGATCGCCCTGGTCCCCCTCGACCCGGCCAACACCCGCAAGGGAGCGGTCCAGATCACCTCGGTGGGCGTGATCACCGCCCTGATCTCGCTCTTCGAGCAGGTCTGGGCCGACGCGACACCGCTGGGCACCCCGCAGGAACGCGATGAGCGGGGACTGACCCGCCAGGAGCGGGAGTTGCTCCGGCTGCTGGGTCAGGGCTACACCGACGAGGCCGCCGGCAAGCACCTCGGGCTGTCGCTGCGTACCGTCCGCCGGATGATGGCGGACCTGATGGAACGGCTCGGTGCGCGCAGCCGTTTCGAGGCCGGACTCTACGCGGGTCGCCGCGGCTGGCTCTGACCACAGAACGGCCGTCCGGCGCACGGACAGCCGGAATGCGGAATTCGGTTACTGCGCATACGTACACCGGAAATGGCGGCCATACGTACCGCCGTTTTTCGGTATGTACGGTCTCCGACGGGCGTGTTTGAATGACCGCGTTGTCACCGACGCCGGGGAAGGCGGCTGGTCTTTGGCGGGGATGACTCTTCCCCTCGCGGTGGACCGGAAATACCTCGTCCTGGCAGCGAGAGGAAAGAGCAATCGTGACCGAGTATTTCCTGTCGGCCTATCTCACTCCGCCCGGACCGGGAGCGGTGTTCTCCGTGCGTCACGACCAGAACGTCGCCCTCTGGCGGCGTGAGGGGTCGGCGCTGACGCTGGTCCGGGTCTGGGAGCTGGAACGGGTCAGCGGACAGAAGCACCATTTCTGGCCGCTCTACACCGAGGAGCGCGCCACGGTGTTCCTGGACGCCCTGCTGGCCGAGGAGGGCCTGACCCTCGCCGACATCAGCGCCTGCTGGGGCACTCCGGGTCTGCCGAACGACCGGCCCGTGCCGAAGCCGGCCGGTGCCGAGGACTTCCCCGTCCACAGCCTGGCCCACCTCTTCAGCGGTGTCCTGCGCGACACCAAGCTCTTTCGCGAGGAACAGATCATCGGTCTGGCCATCGACGCGCTCCCCGACTACGCGCAGGAGAACCGTCCCAATCGCTACTGGTACGCGGGCTGCGTGTCCAAGGCCGGGCGGATCACGTTCGATGCGGTCGAGTCACCCGGTCCTCTCTACACGGCGGCCGAGACCGTCTTCGGCCTGGAACCGGGCTCGCTGATGGCCCTGGCCTCGGCTTCACCGACCAGCATCGAATTCGACACCGAAGCCGCGATCGAGGATGTGACGTTCTTCGGCGGATCGGCGACGCAGCCGTGGAAGCAGGCGCATGATCTGGTGCGCGACATCGTCGCCGAAGCCGAACGCCAGCTGGAGGGAACGACTCTCGACCCCGCGCTCAGCCGCGAGGACAACCTGCGCAGCGCCGTGATGAAGGTCGTCCAGCGCTGCTGCGAGTCGATCGCCGTCCGCAATGTCGAGCGGCTGCTCGCGCTGGGCGGAATCCGGGCCGAGGACACCTATCTGTCGACCAGCGGTGGCTACGCGCTCAACTGCCCCACCAACACCCTGCTGATGGACCGGTTCGGCTTCAAGGGGCTCATCACCCCGCCCTGTGCCAACGACTCCGGTCAGGGCATCGGCCTGGGCCTGCTCGGCCTGTACGGCTCCGGCGCGCTGGAGACGGCCGATCTTCGCATCGACTCCGCCTACTTCGGCCGCGACGTCACGGACGCCGAGGACGCCCTCGCCGAGTTCGCCCCGTGGATCGCCTCGGTCACCGACTTCTCGGCGGACCGGTTCGTCGCCGATGTCTCCGACGGCGTCATCGCCTGGGTCGACGGCCGGGCGGAGCTCGGACCGCGCGCGCTGGGCCACCGCAGCCTGCTCGGCGACCCGCGGTCGGCCAAGGTCAAGGACATGCTGAACGACATCAAACGCCGCCAGTGGTGGCGGCCGGTCGCGCCCGTCGTGATGGCGGAGCACGCACCACTGTGGTTCGCCTCGGACCGTGAGTCGCCGTACATGCTGGAAGCGGTCCAGGTGCGGCCCGAGGTGCGCGATCTGGTACCCGCCATCGTTCACCTGGACGGCTCGGCCCGGCACCAGACCGTCACCGCGCGGGCCAACCCGGCGCTGTACCGGGCGCTGAACGCCTTCCGGGCCGCGACCGGTGTGCCGATCCTCTGCAACACCTCGCTCAACGACAAGGGCGAGGCCGTCGTGGACACGGCGGCGGAGGCACTGAACCTGTGCGTGCGCAAGGGCATCGGCGTGCTGTACCTGTGCGGGCGGCGGGTGGAGCTGCGGGCGGACCCGGTGCCGGCGACCGCGGCGCCAGAGGGCCCGCGCCCGCGCGCCCTCGCGTACTTCGCGGGTCAGGAGGCGGACCGCGACGCGCTGTGGCAGAGCTGGCTGGACCGCGGCTACACGGTCGAGGGCATGTACCACCTCTCCCGCAGCCATGAGCTGCGCGCCGAGCAGGAGATCTCGACTCCCGAGCGGGTCAATATGCTCGCCGCCTACCGTGCCAAGGTCGACCCGTCCTTCGCCGGACTCGTCGGCAACTTCCGCCGCACCCACGGTCCCGGCGGCTCCTTCGTCGCCCCCTCGACGCTGACCGGGGCCTTCGGCGTCATCAACCCGCTGCGCCGGAGCCGCTGACGCGACGGCCGCACAGGCGGACGGGGGCGGGGCATGCCGCCCCGCCCCCGTCCGTATGCCCGTTCAGTTCCGTGTGCCTGTTCAGCCCAGATGCGAAGCGATCAGCGAGGCCACGGCCCCGGGACGCTCCAGGAGCGGCAGATGCCCGGAGTCGGGCAGGGTCAGCAGCCGGCAGTCCGGAACCGTGGCCTGCAGCAGTTCGCCGTTGCGCACGAACGCCGGCATGTCGTCGTCACCGACGATCACCAGAGTGCGCGCGGTGATCCGGCGCAGATCGTCCTCGGTGTGACGGCAGGCGGTCAGGCCGTCCATCGCGCGGTCGCCGAGCTCTGCCCAGCTGTGCCGGGCGACGACGGCCCGCAGCGCGGCCCGCACCTCCGGGTGCCGCTCGGTGCCCTTGAAGATGTCGGGCGGCGACTGCATCCACAGGTCGGCCAGTTGCTCGCCGGGGCCGGTCATCCGGTACAGCATCGTCAGCTGGCGGTAACGCACCTTCGCCGCCGCGTCGTTGGCTGTACCGGCCAGGGTGGGGGCCGCCACGACCAGGCGCTCGACCAGTCGCGGCCGCTGTGCGGCGAGTTGCACCGCGGCCATCGAGCCGAAGGACAGCGCGACGACCCGGCGGGCCCCGGTGTCCTCGGCGACCTCGGCGAGCCGCCCGGCCAGTTCGGTGAGCGTCAACCCGGGCGGGATCGGGGCGGAGCCGCCGTGGCCGGGCAGGTCCACCCCGATGTGGGTCCAGCCGGGCAGCCGGTCCCACAGCGGTCGCCACACGGTGGAGTCCATGGTGTAGCCATGCAGCCAGAGCACGGCCGGTCCGCTGCCGAAGCGGTGCAGATGGAGCCCGGTCATCGTGCCGCCCCCGCCTCGCCCGCCGCGTCCGTCAGGCCACCGAAGTCGGCGCAGAAGGCGCGGAAGGCACGTACGGGCGCATCGCGCGCGTCGTACTCGACGGCCGCGCGGGGATTCAGGTGCTCCCAGACCACCTTGTCCTCACCGAGCGCCTTCTCGCTGCCCGCGATCAGCACCGGCAGCGCGGACCGCTGATCGCCGCGCACGCCGATCGCGACCCGCGCGACGCAACCGCCCTCGGCCGTCGGCACCGAGCCGGTGACGATGACATGCACCTCGTCCGGCGGCCCGAATTCGGTGACCACCACGGACGGGCTGAACGCGCGGGCGAGGAAACGCGGCTTGTAGTCCCACCGCACCGTCCTGGTCCGTACCGCCTCCCAGCGCACTTCCTCCAGCCGGCGGGCGTCCTGCCAGGGCGAGGTCTGCATCAGGAACTCGCCCTCGATCACGAGTTCCCCGCCGTCGCCCGTCCGTGTCGCCATCCCCCGGGTGCCGGGCACTCCGTGGACGGCCTTGAAGTGGTCGGGGTCGAAGGCGTTCTCCACGACGTACTCGGACGCCACCGCGACCGGTAGGGTGACGGCCTCGACCAGCGGGTACGTGGTCTCCCATGCCGTCACGGCCTGCTCGAAGCCGCGGTCGCCGCCCGGGTCGCCGGTGAGCCGGACGAAGAGCGCCTCGCCCCAGGCGAGCACCGTGTGCTCGGCCACCGACCAGGGCCTGGTGGTGTCCCCGAGGTTGATCCGCTTGCCGTGGAAGGGGCAGACCACGCAGTCGCCCTGGCGCTTGCCGCCGTAGCCGAGATGGGCGCCGCGATGCGGGCAGTCGGCGTCGAAGACGCGGATCCGGTCGTCCTCCCGCACGGCGATCAGACGGCGGTGGCCGACCGCCAGCGGGGTGATCTCCCGGGTCAGTTCGGATCGGAAGGCCAGCAGATACCAGCCGTTGTGCACAGTTGTGGATTCCATGGTCATCGATTCGCCAATACCTTGAGCAGTTCCTCTGCCGCCCGCTCGCCGCTCGCCAGGGCTCCTTGGACCCAGGGCAGCCGGCTGCCGGTGACGGTCGCCTCGCCGGCGAAGAAGAGGGTGTCGTCCACCGGCGCGGACCATTGCCGTACCGCGTCCTCGCAGCCGGTGCGCGGGGCCGTGAACGCGCCGGTGGTCCAGGGATCTCGTCCCCAGTCCGCGGCGGTCAGGCCGACCACCCGGGCGCCCGCGGTCCAGGGCATGACGGTCTCCAGCAGTGACGACAGCGCCGGGGCACTGCGCACGGTGGCGCGCAGGGCATCGGCCGCCCCGGCCTTCGCCACGAACAGCACCTCCGGCCGGCCCGCGGAGCAGCGGACGAAGCCGCCCCCGCCGTCGACGTCGAAGGTGATGACGTCGTCGGGCGCTTCGCGGGTCAGGGTCACCACCGTGCAGTATCCGTCGCCCAGCGGCATCCGGGCGGCGGTCGCGATCTTCGCGTCGACCACCGCGGAGGGAGGCCCGATGACGCGCAGCCGCCCCTGCGCCAGCACCGGGGGCGGCACGGTGATCACGGCGGCGCAGGCGCTGGTCGTTCCCCGCACGGTGCCGGCCTCGACCCGTCCGGGGAGGCAGCGGATCTCCTGTACGGGATCGCCGAGACTGATCCGCAGGCCCTGCGCGAGCAGCAGCGCAAGCCGGTCGAATCCGCCCCGCACGGCGAACTCGCCCTCGCCGACGGCGGTGTCGCCCCGGTGGGCGCCGGCCACTCCCCGGGCGCTCAGCTCGTCCGGTTCGGCGGCCCAGCTCTGCCGGAACCACTCCTTCGCCGCCCGTTCTTCCAGGCGCGCGCTGCCGTGGGCGCGCAGCCAGGCTCCGGCCGACCGGCCCTCCGGGCCCGGGTCCCGGTGCAGCCCGGCTTCCAGCAGCCAGGGGGGACGGCGGCCATGGCTCAGGACGCCCATGTCCTGGTTGCCGCCGTCCTGGACGATGCGGGCGGTGATCCGGCGCGGCACGGTGATCATCCGGTCGGCGCCGACCAGCGCGTGCACCGGATTGCGCGCGCCGTGCACCACCTGGGCGCCGAGCTCCAGCGGAGGTCCTCCGTCGGCGGGGTGAAACGTGTGGATCCGGCCGCCCACCCGGTCCCGGGCCTCGTGGACGACCACGGTCAGCCCCTCCCGGTGGAGGCGCCGGGCGCAGGCCAGGCCGGAGGCGCCGGCGCCCACCACGATGACATCGGCCCGCATCAGCCGTGGTCCTCCTCTGCCGTGCCGGGGTCCTTGTCGTCCGCGCCCGGGACGCCCAGGTCCACGGGGAAGACGCGCAGGCGTCGCGGCACCAGGCACCGGTCCCAGTCGGGCACACCGTGCGGGCCGCGCATCCCGGGGAACCGTCGCAGCAGCCGCGGCAGCAGCAGGCCGCCCGCCTGCCGTACCAGCTGGGCGGCCAGACAGAAGTGCGGGCCGCCGCCGAAGGCGAGGTGCGGGTTGGGGTGCCGGTCGACGCGCAGTTCGTCGGGGTCGGCGAAGACGGCCGGGTCGCGGTTGGCCGCGGAGATCACCGCAAGGACGCGGGCGCCGGCCGGAAGGGTGCCACCGGCCAGTTCCACGGTGTCGGTGGTGACCCGGGCGGTGAACGGGATGGGCGCCTCGAGACGGAGCAGCTCGTCCACGGCGCGGCGGGCCGCTTCTCCGCCCGCGTCGCCGCCTTCCCCGCTCGTGTCGTCCCCAGCGGCGAGCCGACGCACCGCGGCGCGGTCGGGGAGGAGGGAGCAGAGCGCGTTGCCGACCAGCTCGGCGAGCGGCTGCCAGCCGCCCACCACCGCCAGGTTGAGGACGCCGAGCATCTCCGACCTGGTGAGCCGGTCATCGGCCGCGAACGCGGCGAGCGGCGCGGCGCGGCCGCCTCGCGCCAGTGTGGCGCAGTGCGCGTCCAGATAACGGGTGAGCGCGGCGGCCGCCGTCCGGCCGAGGGCGGCACGCGCCGGCGGGACCATCGGGTCGAGGTTGATCGAGGCGGCCCGGGCGAGGGTCTCGAAGCGGGCGTACTCGGCTGCCGCGAGCCCGAAGAGTCGGCCGAAGACGGCGGTGGCCAGCGGCCGTCCGATGTCGGCGACGGCGTCCGGGCGTTCGGCCGCGGGGCGCCGGCCGAGCCGGTCGAGCAGCTCGTCGACATCGCGGGTCAGATCGCCGGCGACGGACCGGACGGCGGACGGCCCCAGGAGCAGTGCCCCGGGGGCCCGCAGCCGGTGATGGTCCGGCGGATCGGTGGTGAGCATCGACGGCGGGAGCGCGTCGTCACGGGCACGTTCACGCTGCCCCTTGGCCGCCGAGAACCGCGGGTCCCGCAGCACCGTCTGACAGTCGGCGTGCCCGGTGACCAGCCAGAGCCCGGAGGCGGCGTCGTGGTGCACCGGATCGTTCGTCCGCAGCCACCGGTAGGCCGGATGGGGGTTGATCCGCCCCGCGGGGGAGAACGGGTGGTCGAGGTGCTCCGGCAGGCGCACCGGCGCCGTGGTCATGGTCCTGCTCCTGGGATCGTCGGCGGACCGGTGGTCGGTGGACGTGTGGTCCTCGGTTGTCAGTGGCCCCTGGTTCCAGAGGGTCGTCGATCGTCCGTCAGCGGACCCGCGGTCCGCGCCAGCGGAAGGTCAGCGCGGTGACCACCAGGCCGCCCAGTGTCCACAGCGCGAGCACCAGCGCGATATGTCCCAGCTCCCAGTTGCCGGCCGGCTCCACGGCGGTGAAGGAGTCCGGCAGGAAGACCGAACGGAAGCCCTGCGCCATCCACTTGACGGGGAAGAACGCGGCCACCGTCTGCATCCAGTGCGGCAGCTGGCCGAAGGGGAAGAAGACGCCCGAGATGAACTGCAGCACCATGAAGACCGGCGTCACGATCGCCGCCGCGGAACGGCTGTTGGGGATCAGCGCCGAATACGCGGCACCGGCCATGGCGCAGGCGACGGTCCCGAGGGCGAGGTCCCAGCCCAGGGTCATCCAGCGTTCGCCCGTGCTCGGCAGCGGAAGGCCGAACAGGGTCAGCGCGATGCCGAGCAGCAGTGCCGTCTCCAGCGCGGTGGTGACGATCACGCGCACCAGTTTGCCGATGAAGTAGGCGGACTTCGGCATCGGCGTCATCGCGAGCCGGCGCACCGTACCGGTGTCCCGTTCGATCGCGATGCTGATCGCGAGCCCGGAGAAGGCGGTGCTCATCACGCCGGCCGCGACGATGCCGGCCATGAAGACCTGCTTGAGATCGGTCTGGGTGCCCGCCACCTTGCCGGAGAAGATCGAGCCGAAGACGACCAGCAGGATCACCGGGAACATCAGGGTGAAGACCAGCGACTGCTTGTTGCGGAAGAACGCCCTGAGCTCGACCTTGGAGCGGGCCGCGGAGGCCCGCCAGACGCCGGGCATTCGGGAGGACCCGGCCATCGCACGCTCCGCTGTCGGTACGGTCCCGTCGGTGCGGCCCGTAGAGGGTTCGGTGAGGGTCATCGGATGCCCGCCTCGCTGGTGCGGTCCGCGGCTTGGCCGTCGGTGCCCTGGTCGTCGCGGCCGAGGGTGTCGGTGCCGCGGTCGGTGCCGCTGACGTTCTCCCTGATCAGATCGAGGTAGATGTCCTCGAGCGTGGGGCGGTGCACCCGCAGCTCGGGGAGTTCCCCGGCGCCCGCCTCGTGCGCCCAGGGCAGCAGTACGGACAGCAGCGCGGTGGGAGTCCGCGTGGCGATGCGCAGCACGCCGTCCGTGGTGTCCGCGAGCGCCTGCGACTCCGGCGGCAGAACAGGCAGCGCGCGTCCCGAGAGTTCCGGCGGAATCCGGAAGGAGACCGTGGTCGGAGTCTGCGAGCGGGCGCCGAACTCGGCAAGGGATCCGGACCGGACGACCTGGCCGGCGACGATCACCGCGGCGCGCTGTGCGAGCGCCTCGGCCTCGTCGAGGTAGTGGGTGGTGAGCACGGTGGTGGTACCGCGCTCGGAGAAATAACGGACCAGGTCCCAGGCCTCCCGGCGCGCCACCGGGTCCAGTCCGGTGGTGGGCTCGTCCAGGAAGATCAGGTCCGGATCGCCGACGATGCCGACGGCGACGTCGAGGCGCCGGGCCTGCCCTCCGGACAGGTCGGTGCTCTGCTTCTTCTCGTGCTTGCCCAGACCGACCATGTCGATGACCTGGCCGACCGGGAGCGGCGCCGGATAGAACGCCGCGAAGTGCTCGACGACCTCGCGTACGGTCAGGTCCGCGTAGGCGCCGGTGTTCTGGGGCACCACGCCGATGCGTGCGCGCCACCCACGCCGGTCCTCGGCTGGGTCACAGCCGAGGACTCGCACGTCACCGCCGGTTCGCTGGCGGACGCCTTCCAGGATCTCGATGGTCGTCGTCTTTCCCGCGCCATTGGGCCCGAGCAGCGCGAAGACTTCTCCTGGAAAGATGTCCAAATCCAGTCCCAGCACCGCGTGCCAGTCGCCATAACTCTTGCGAAGACCACGGACCGAGACGGGGTTCTCCCCGACGGCAGTTGCCACTTGGATCGCTCCTGGGTGGATATCAGATTGATCGGGTGGATCAGGTGCAGCAGCAGCACGGGCAGCAGCAGGAGTTGCCGCCGGCCGCGATGTCCGACAGGTCGCCCTCGCTCAGCTCGGCGGTGTCGATCTGCGGGGTCTTGGGGATGTGGAACTCGTAGCGACCGGTCGCCAGACCGATCTCGTAGAGCTCCACCTGCACCTCGAGGTTGCCCTCCTGCTCGCCCTCGGCGGCGGTGGAGACGATGACGATCTCCGCGTCGGCCGGGAGCTCCAGGCCGGCCTCGGCGAGCGCGGCACGCGGGTCCGACTGGAGCCGGGCCGCGTACTCCTCGCTCGACCAGGCGCTGATGAGGGCGCGGGTGTAGCCGTTGACGAACTCGGCCCGCTTCCGCTGGTCCAAAGCCATAAGACTTTTCCTTTTCTCGGTTCCGGTTTGCCCGCGGCGCCTTCTTGTCGCTGCCGGCGAATGAAGAATTGCACGCCGCTGGAAGGCTGCCAAGACGTCAGTTCCGGCTCCAGGGGTAAGTATTGAGCACATTCGGCGGGTGCGGTAGATTCCGAGTCGGATGAGGCCGTGAATACGTATTGGATTACGCATCGGAATACGCATCCGAATGCGTATCGCCGATCGGGGCGTACGTATTCGGGAATTCCGAGTACGTATGGCGCACGGAATACGTATGTGCGTAGGCCCGCGCCGTCCGACTTCATCTTGTTTGACCTGAATCGATCTGACATGAGAGGAATCACGGAGGTGGTCCGCACCGTGCCTACGCACACGACGACGCCGCGCGTCCCGCGGTCAGGCCCCCGGGGTGAGGCCCTTCCACCGGGGCCGCCGGGAGACATCGACATGGCGGTGATGCGGGAGTCGCCGCTCGCCTTCATCACCGAACTGGCCCGCACCTACGGCGGGATCACCCGTCACCGGGCCGACGGCGAGACCGTCTACCTGCTCAACACCCCTGAGTACGCCCGTCATGTACTCAAGGACAACGGCGCCAACTACACCAAGGAGGGCACCCCGGACGACGCGATGCTGCGTCCGCTGCTCGGAAACGGGCTCCTGACCAGCAACGGCGACGACTGGGCCCGCCAGCGCCAGCTGACCGCCCCGGCCTTCAGGCCCAGCTCGGTCAGGACCTTCGACGGTATCGTCACCGACGCCACCTCCGGCATGCTGGAGCGCTGGCGCCCGGCGATCGAGACCGGCACCCCGCTCGCGGTGGACGATCACCTCACCGCGCTCACTCTGGGCATTCTCACCCGAGCCATCCTCGGCGCCGACCTCGACGGCATCGGTGAGGGCTTCGGGCGTGCGGTGGACGCCGTCAACCGGTGCATCGGCCACTACGTGCCCGACCCGGACCCCGACCCGGCGGACACCGCACGCCGGTTCGCGGGCTTCAGCCGCGCGCGGGCCTTCCTGGACATGGTGACCCGCACGCTGATCGCCTCACGGCGTGCCGCGGGGCCGTCGGCGCCCGGCTCCGGTCCCGGCCATGCCGGAAACCTGCTGGACACCATGATGTCCGCCGGCCACCTGGTCTCCGACGAGGATCTGCGCGACCAGGTGCTGACCGTCGTCATGGCCGGGCATGAGACCACCGCCAAGTCCCTGACCTGGACGCTCCATCTGCTGGACCGGCACCCGCACGAGGCGGCGAAGGTCCGCGAGGAGGTCGACCGGGTGCTCGGCGGCCGTCCTGCCAGGGCCGAGGACCTCGCCGACCTGCCGGTCTGCCAACGGGCCGTCAAGGAGGCGATGCGGCTCTACCCGCCCGTGTGGCTCATATCCCGCCGGGCGGTGGGCGCCGACGTCATCGGCGGGTACCACGTCGAGCCCGGCACGCTCGTCTGCGTCAGCCAGTGGGTGCTGCACCGGCACCCCGAGTACTGGGACGCCCCCGACGCGTACCGCCCGGACCGCTTCGACGGTGCCTCGCTTCCCAGCCATCTCTACCTGCCGTTCGGCGGTGGTGACCGGATCTGTGTCGGCCAGCACTTCGCCATGCTCGAGGCGGTACTGGTGCTCGCCACCCTCACCCAGTCCGTGCGGCTGGAGACCGTCGAGGGGTTCGAGGTGGAGCCCGAGGCCCTGGTCACGCTGCGCCCGAAGCACGGCATGACCATGATCGCGAGGCCCAGATGAGCGCGCCCCTCTCCCCAACGGTCCGCCCGCTGGGCGGCTCGTACGACCCGGCCCGCACCACCGGCGGCGGCCTGTCGGCCGAGCTGGCCCGTCTGGAGGCCCAGGCCGAACTCTCCTTCGCCGAGGAACTGCGCATCCTCCGCGACCTCGGCATCTGCTCCACTGCCGGCGGTCCCCGCCCCACCGTTCTCGAAGTCGGCGCGGGATCGGGCGCGGTGACCCGCCGGCTCCGCCCCGCGCTGCCGGCCGGCATCACGCTCATCGCCGCCGACATCGACGCCGGACTGCTGGCCCACGCCGCCGGTCCCGGTGTCACCTCGCTGGTCGCCGATGCCGTGGACATGCCGCTGGAGGACCGCAGCGTCGACTTCGTACTGCTGCGCTATGTGCTCCAGCACGTTCCCGACCCGGCCGCCGTACTGGCCGAGGTACGCCGGGTGCTGCGGCCGGGCGGCCGGGTCGCCTGCACGGAGGTCGACTCCTCCTGCTGGGGCGTTGCCGACCCGGCCTACCCGGAACTGGGCGGCGTGCACGCCAAGATGGCCGCCGCGCAACGCGCCGCGGGCGGGGATCGTACGATCGGCCGCCGCCTGCCCCGGCTGCTGCGGGCGGCGGGCTTCGAGGACGTCGTCCTGCGACCGTTCGCCACCACCAATGACGACCACCCCACGGACGCCTTCGCTCCACAACTGGGTCCGCAGCGCCTGGAGCCCCTGGTGGCCCAGGGCGTCCTCTCCCTGGCCGAACTCGCCCTCGCCTCGGATCGCTGGAACCGCTTCCGGGCGGACCCCGACGCCTGGGTGATGCTGCTCGGTCTCACCGTCGCCGCGACCGCTCCCGCAGGTCGCGGACCGCAGGAAACCCCTGAGAAAACCCCTCGCACCACCGAACGAAAGGCACCCAAGTGAATCCCAACGTGAAGATCTTCATCACGATCTTCTGCTACATCAGCGCCGTGGCGGGCCTGCTCACCTCCGTCATGGACGCCAGCCACAAGCCGGCCGACACCACCTCGGCCATCGTCGCCGGTGTGCTCGGCGTCGCCTTCCTGCTCGGCGGCATCGCCCTGACCCGTAAGCCCCGCTACTGAGCGGGGCGGTGGGGCGGCCGGGGTGAACGTGCCCCGGCCGCCCCACCGGGCCGCCGCCGGGACCGCTCGCGCGCAAGCCGACGCGCCTGCGGGTGCGGGCTGCCCCCGCGGTCAGGTGGGCCCGTTCGGGCTCCGGGAGAAGGCCGTGTCGCCGGCCATCGCCACGATGGCGTCCTTGACGAGCAGCACTCGCGGCGGATAAGCCTGCGTTTTGTCCCCGGGGTCGTCCAGTGCGGAGGTGCGCCACACCTCCGCTCCGGTGCGGCTGTCCAGTGCCAGCAGACGGCCGAAGCGGTTGGAGAAATAGACCCGCTTGTACGTCGCTGACACCGCGGGCGCGGACAGGCTCTCCACGTCCGTCACCTTCTGCCAGAGTTGTCTGCCGCTGTCCGCCGACACGGCGGTGACCGACCCGTCGGACCGGACGAAGTAGACGACGCCGTCCACAAGGGTGGCCGCGCCGGTCAGCGGATGTGCCAGCGGTATCCGTTTGACCTGCCCGGTTTCCGAGGCCACCCGCAGCAGCGCGTTGTACGGCCGTTCGTACCCGGATTCGTACACGTTCTTCGCGGTCTGGGGGGCGAGGAACAGGGGTTGCCCGCCGGCAGCGCCGAGCGCTTGTGCCTTCTTGGGCAGTGTGGCGGTTTCGGTCAGGCTGCCGGGTCCGAGCCTCATCAGCTCGATCGGGGCCTGGTCGGGCTCGCTGGCCTTCGAGCACAGGGCGTAGGGGACGCCTCCCGGCGCCGACGGAGTGCAGTACTCGTCCAGCGAGGGCGCCCGCCACAGTTCCTTGCCGGAGGGCCCGTAGGCCACGAACGACGAGGAGTCGGGAGACAGGGTCAGCAGTCCGCCGTCGTACAGGACCGCCTCCTCGGACGGGCTGATGCCGCGTTGCCACCGCCGGTGCCCGGTACCGGCGTCGAGGGCCACCACGCGCCTGGTCCTGTCGTCCGGTTCCTCGTACATGTAGACCAGCCCGTCGCGAACGCCGATCGGCTGCGTCCCCTGAGGGCGGGTGCCGGTCCGCCACAGGATGCGGCCGGAGGCCGCGTCGATCCTGGCGGCCGTGAAGCCCGTACCTCCGCAGAACAGGGCGGTTCCCTCCGCCACGCATCCGGTGCTGTCGTAGTCGAGAGGGACACCCTTCACGTCGTACCGCAGCTCCTTCTGCCACGGCCGCCAGCCGTCGGGCAGTGACGCGGCACGGGCGGAGGTCTCGGAACCGGTGGTGTCCCCATCGGACACGAAGACACTCACCCCGATACCCAGCGCCGCGCCGAGGCCGGTGAGCAGCATCCGGGCTCGGCGTCGCTTGCCGGCGCCGGTCGCGCCGCCCGTGGAGGGGGCGTCCGCGCTCCGAGAAGCGGGGCGGCCCGGGGGTTTCGCGGACCGGGTCTTCGGGGACCCGGTGGCGTCGGATTCCGGCAGCGTCTGGAGCATGCGGTGTATGTCCGTCAGTTCCGGCCGTGCGGCAGGGTCCTTGTCCAAGCAGCGCTCGACAATGCCCAGGAGTGCTTCGGGCACCCCGCCGAGGTCCGGGGTCCCGAACACCACCTGATAGCCGGTTATGTACGGGCTCTCGGCGTCGAACGGTCCCGTGCCGATGGCCGCGAACACCAGCAGCGACCCCAGCGAGAACACGTCCGAGGCCGGGGTGACGTCTCGGGGAGAGGCCAGTTGTTCCGGCGACATGAACGGCGGAGTGCCGATCATCCGCCCGGTCGTGGTGAGGCGCTGGTTGTCAGAAGCGCGCGATATGCCGAAGTCGATGACGCGCGGCCCGTCCCCGGTCATCAGGACGTTGCCCGGTTTGAGGTCCCGGTGCACCAGGCCCGCCCGGTGGATGTCGCGCAGCGCCTCGGTGAGCCCCAGCCCCAGCGCGCGCAGCTCCCGCTGGCTCAACGGGCCGTCCTTCTCCACGACTTCGGCGAGGTTGAGCCCCGGCACGTAGAGCGTCGCCATCCACGGCCGGTCGGCGTCCGGGTCGGCGTCCACGACAGGCGCGGTGAAGGCGCCGCTCACTCTGCGCGCTGCCGCGATCTCCTGCCGGAAGCGGGTCCGGAACTCCTCCTCCTGGGCATAGGGGCCGTGCACGAGCTTGACCGCGACCTGCCGTCCGGAGGCGGAGACTCCCAGATAGACGACTCCCATGCCGCCCGCCCCGAGCCGACCGAGAAGGGTGTATCCGCCTATGGACTCCGGGTCCCCGGTGCTCAGGGGCGTCATCACCGATCGTCCTTCCCCGCGCCTGCCTGCCTCACGGGGATCAGAGTAGGGCCTGCCGCCCCGGAAACGGAGCCGCCCATATCGCGCGTCGGTGCCCTGTGTCCCTGAGCCGCGCGATGGGCCATCCGAAAACGAATCGGTCGACTGTTGATACAGGCCGGCGGTGGACCAGGTTGCTTCGCTGCAACAGCGTTTTCGAGCCTGGTCTTTAGGCGACTTCGACGCCGGAGAGGGCATTAACCGGCCACAGTTGAGCCTGGCTGCCGGGAAGATTCTCCAGCACGCCGAACCTCCCCCGGGCATTGCGCATCTTCAGTTGTGCAGGCGCGCACTGACCTCGCGCGCCGCTTCGTATTCGAGGGGAGCCCGAAACTTCATGCAGACCAAGCTGACCGCCGTGGCCCTTGCGGCGATCGTCGTCGCCGGCACTGCCGCTGCCGCCGTCCCGGCCTCGGCCGCCCCCGCCAAGGCCGAGCCGACCCGCTGCCACACCGCCGACCTGAAGGCCGGCTTCGCCACGGGGGATGACGCGAAGCCGGAGATGCAGCAGACCAAGAAGCAGACCCAGGCGTACATCTGGTTCACCAACCGGAGCAAGCGCACCTGCACCCTGTCCGGCTTCGCCGGTGTCGACATGATCGGCGCTCAGAAGACCGACGGCACCTGGTCGCTGGCGCGCTCTTCCAAGAAGCCCGAGAAGATCACCCTGAAGCAGGGGGACACGGTGGACTTCAGCATCACCCTGCTCCCGGTGGCCAAGTCCACGTCGCAGAAGGAGAAGTTCGTTCCGGCGAAGTTCCTGGTCACCCCGCCGAACGAGACAAAGCACTTCACCCTGGAGTGGCCGTTCGGCGGCCAGATCCTCAAGCAGGACGGCGCCACCCACCCGGGCACCTACCTCAACCCGGTCGGTCTGTAACCAACTGGACGGCCGACAACTTCTCCCCGAGGTGATCAGGATCCCCAGTGAACGACGTGGAATTCTCCGATGCCGTGGAGACGGTCCTGCGGGATCTCCGGGCACAGTGCGCGGTGCAGCCAGACGTACGTTCGGATGACACGATCGGGATCACGCTCTGGGCCCCGGACGGTTCAGGCCAGGGCCTGACACCACATCCGGATGGCACCGCCGCGGAGTTGCTCGTGCACCTGGCAGATCAGGTCCAGGACTGGGCGGTGGAGGCACTGTGGTCTGAAGGCCTGTCGGCGGTCTGGCCACAGTGCCCGACACACCCGGACACGCATCCGCTGACGGCGACCGTCCGCACGGACGCGGCGGTGTGGGTATGTCCGAAGAGGGGAACGACGGTGGCGCGGATCGGGGAACTGAAGACCCACTAGAGCGGGCGGGGCCCGCGGCCGGCGACCGTCAGGGCCGGCCGTGCAGCGGCCCACGCCGGCGTCTCATGGTCTGTCTCGGCGCATATGGCCCACTCCGCCCGGGGGAGCCGGCCGGCCTCCGCCGTCGGGATGTCGACGTCGAAGCGTTGAAGGTCACGGTCCGCTGTGCCGAGCCGGAGCGTACGAACGGCCGCCGTGCTCCAGGCGACACCAGATCCGAAGCCGGAACCCGGACAGTCCACCTCCCCGCGTTCCTCCGCCGGGAGGTGCGTCTCCACATGGAGCTTCCCACGTCCGGGCCGGCGGTATCAGTCCGGTTCAGCCGACGTCCGGGGAGCCGCGGAACGCCCCGGCCAGTACGGGGACCAGCCACCGCTCGATCTGCTCAGGGGGCTCGGCGGCCAGTTCGGTACCTATGGGCGCCAGCACGAGCCAGTTCAGCAGGCCGGCCGCGCACCGGATGCGGAAGTCCAACTCCCGCTCGTCGACTCCGGGAGCATTCGTCGAGAGCTGCCGGACGATGTCCCGCCGGGACTGCTGGAACTTCGCCGTCAGCCGGCCCCAGCCCTCAGGGGGGTCGATCCCGACGCGAGCCACCGTCCGCATGACCGCCAGATCCCGTCCGCCGGCCGCCAGCGCACGCATCATCGGCCCGGCGAACGCCGCGGCCAGATCCTCGACGCCGGATGCGGGGTCGAGCGAAGCGACCTCGTCGATCTGAGCGTCCAGATACCGCTCCAGCGCGTTCTCGATCGCCGAATCGCACAGCGCCTTCAGTGACCCGAAGTGATAGCTCACCGCGGAGACGTTGGCTCCCGCGCGATCCGTGATCTCGCGGAGGGTCACACCCTCCTGGCCACGTCGCGCGAGCAACTCCTGCGTGGCGGCCAGCAGGCCGTCCCGCGTCCGCTGCCCGGCCTCGCGGCGTTGATCTGTCCGTTCTGTCGCCCTGGACACAACTCAAACAGCTGCTTGATTTTGCTGTCAAGCAGCCGATCGCCGGACGGCCGGCCCATCGGCGACCGCAGAACGCCAGGCCGGCGCCCGCCTCCCTCGGGGTGGGACACCACCCCAACACATAAATCAATCATTCGCTTGACATCTTTGTGGCGCCGTTCATACAGCCAAGCGAGCGTTTGATTGAAAAGCGCCGCACCCGGCGCGACCCCGTCTCGACGGATCTCGGATCCCGAGAACCACCACGGAGGAACACGACGTGAAGTCGCTCGGATGGAAGACGATCACCGCCACGGCCGCGGTCACGAGCCTGGCCGGTCTCGCCATCGCCGCCGCACCGACACAGGCCGCAAGCCCCGTCGCCGGCGGCGCACACGTCCGCACCGCCGGCAACTCGCAGGCCCACGCGGCCCTGAGCCCTCGCGAACTGGCGGCGCTGCCGCTCACCAACCGCCACTTGACCCGGCACGAGATAGCCAATCTCGCGGTCGTGCTGAACGCGTACCACGTGGCGGAGGGCAAGCGCCTGGACGTCCCCGCCTTCGTCAACAGCTTCGCCAAGGACGGCGTCTTCAACGACGAGGTCGCCGGCAAGGCCTACCAGGGCAAGGCGCTCGGTGACGTTCTGCCCTACATGGCCAACCTCTTCCCCGATGTTCACCGTGACCTCAAGCGCATCACCGTGAACGGAGACGTGATCAGCCTGGAGCTGTCGATCCGGGGCACGTTCGAGGGACCGCTCCAGACGCCGGCGGGCACCGTCAAGCCGACCGGCGCGAAGGTCGACGCGCCGACCGCCGACTTCTGGTACCTGCACAACGGCAAGGTCGAGAAGTTCAACTGCTACGTCGGCTACACGAAGATGTACTCCGACATGGGCGTGAACCTCGACTGGGCCTCGGCGGTCAACAAGCACTGAGCCGTTCCCCGGCGGGTGCGGCCCGGCACTACCGGCCGTGCGTCACCGGCCGGGGCCCGACTGGCCCGGCATGCCGGGCCCTTCGCTCTCGACACCCCGCTGAACCGCATCGTCGCCGACCGGCGCCGAAGCCCCGCATACAGCCGACGGTGCCCGCCGCCCCACGACGGCGGGCACCGTTGCCGGGCGGGTTCGGGGGCGTCGCCTCACCTCTGGGGCTTGCAGTCGTAGAGGGCGAAGCTGCCGCCGGTGCGGCGGCCGTAGGCGGTGGGCCGGATGCGGGTGCAGTGGGACTTCACCCAGGTCGTGGCGGCAGTGGTGGGGCGCTGGGTGGTGAGCAGCGCATAGCGCAGCTGGTGGGCGGTGACGAGGCTGCCGAGCTGCTGAGCGGTGGGGAACGGGGTGCTGCCGGTGAAGCCGCCCATGACGAGGATGGGCTCGGACTTCGCGCGCAGCAGAGGCTCGGCGGTGTAGGCGGCCTGGGTGGCGAGCAGGTACTTCTCGCCGTGGCGGTGCGTGGTGAGGTAGTCGAGCAGGGCGGTGTCGCGGGCGCTCGGCTGGTCGAGTCCTATCCTTCGCGGAGCGTGGCGGTGATGGACGCTGTCGTGGTACGCGTTGCCGACCGGACCGGTCATCGGCGAGGTGGTGGCGCCCGCGTAGAGCGGGTCGAGGCTGGAGACGGCCCAGCCGGCCGGTACGACCAGGGTGGCCGCGATCCCGGCGGCGAGGGCGGCGTGGACCATCCGCGGGGAGGTGCGCGGCCCGCGGGCCCACAGGCCCACCACGCCGCACAGCGCGAGCATCACAGCGACCGGCAGCAGCCAGGAGACGAATCGGGTCGGCCAGTCGAGCACCAGCGCCCACGCCGCCGTCAGCACGATCGCCGCCGGCAGCGCCATGTGCCGCCGGCCGCCCGCCGCGTGCTCCGCCTCCCGCACCGACTCGTACTTCGCCTCGTACTCCGACCGGAAGAGCGCGATCCCGCCGCCGGCCAGCGCGGCGAGCGCCGGGGCGATGACGGCCGTGTAGTAGGCGTGGTTGCCGTTGGAGGCGCTGAACACCACGGTGTGCACGGCCAGCCAGCCACCCCACATCAGAAATCCCGCGCGCAGCAGGTCGGTTCGCGGTTGCCCGGCGCGCCAGACGACGCCCAGGACCGCGGCGAGCACGGCGAGAGGCAGGAACCAGGCGATCTGCGGGCCGACCGTGTGGTTGATCAGCATGTCCCAGCCGGTGTTGCCGGTGGTGCGGCTGGCGGCGGTGCCCGCTACGGCGCCGAACGCGGTGGGATCGCTGCCGAAGCGGCTCAGGCCGTTGTAGCCGAAGACCAGGGCGAACGGATCGTTGTCGGACGTTCCGTCGAGGTACGGGCGGTCGGCGGCCGGTGTCACCCAGGCGATCAGCACCCAGGAGCAGGAGACCGCCAGCGCGACCGCACCGCCCAGCAGGACGCGCAGAGCCCGCTTCAACGGCGTCCCGGGCGCGACGAGTTGGTACACGGCGGCGAAGACCGGCAGCACCAGCCACGCCTGCAGCATCTTCGCCTGGAAGGCGAGCCCGACCCAGATCCCGCAGGTGATCAGCGGCAGCAGCCGCTCGGTGCGCACCGCCTTCTGCAGCGCTCCGGCGGCCGCCACCAGCAGCAGAGTGAGCGCGGTGTCCGGGATGGTGGCACGGTTGAGCACCACGGTGATCGGGGTGAGGGTGAGCGTCAGCGCGGCGATCAGCGCGGCGAACGGCCCGGCCCAGGCCCGTACGATCCGGTGCAACAGCCATACGGTGAGCACGCCCTCGACGACCTGCGGAAGCGCGGCCGCCCAGGTGTGCGGGCCGAAGAGCCAGACGGAGACGGCGTCGGGCCAGAAGGCGCCGGGCAGCTTGTCGATGCTGATCGAACCGCCGGCGTCGAGCCCGCCGAAGAAGAAGGCCCGCCAGCCGCCGGCCATCGACCGTATCGCCGCACCGTAGAAGGGGTGGAGCGCGGCGTGCCCGATGCCCCAGGAGTACAGCACCGTGGCGACGACCAGCACCGCGGCGAGCGCCGGGCGCTCCCAGCGCGGGGCGTCTTCCGTCCGGCCGGAGCGGCGGTTGGCCGCCCGGCTGCCTCGGTGCGCTCCGGTGGGCTGGACGGCGGGGATGGCGGTCATGGCAGTGGTCCTCGGATCAGCAGGTCAGGTGGAGCGGCGGCGCACTGGCGGCGGGATCACAGGCGGCGGGCCGCCCGGAAGCCGCGGGCGTAGAAGTCGGTGCCGTCAAGGAGCGAGCGGCCGGAAAGATCGCCCAGCGTGGGGCCGTTGGCGGCGGAGCGGCTGGAGTAGAAGCGGTGCCGGCCCTGGTCGTCGAGGCCCATGTACATGCCGCAGTGGTCGATGAAGTCCGGCCGGTCCTTGATGATGGCGAAGAAGACCAGGTCGCCGGGCTGAAGGAGACCCAGGTCGGTGGCCTGCTGCCTGCCGGTGTGGGGGATCACCGGGCGGCCGGGTCCGTAGGCGGCGATGGCGAAGGCGCGGCGCGGCAGACCGGTGCCCTGGGCGTTGGTGTTGTGCAGGGGGATGCCCATGCGGTAGCCCCACACCAGACGCTGGAAGCCGGAGCAGTCGACGTCGCCGTAGCGGGCCTGCTCCGGCTGCACGCGCGTGCCGTCCGGGAAGGTCCAGGGAATGCCCAGATAGTCGTAGAAGTCGGACTGTTCGTCGTGGTAGGCGAAGTCCAGCGGGTTGTTGACCTTGGAATTGCGCGGGCCGAAGTGCGCGGTGCCCGCGTAGCGCACGCCGCGGGCGTTGTGCTTGTCGCGCGCCCCGGCGCTGCTGTACTCGAACGCCACCGCGAAGACGTCCGGGCTGGTGTCGGCGAGCGCCTTGCCGAACCAGCCCTTGAACCAGGCGGACTGCTCCATGCCCCGCTGCCAGGGGTGCGGCAGCACCCGCACCCAGGCGTCCGTGGTCACCTTGGCCTCGGTGGTCCGCGGCTCGCTGAAGGTGCGGGCGGGCCCGGTGAGTACGGCCGTACGGGCTCCGTCGGTGAACGTGGCGAGCGTGCCGCCGTCGGCGGCACGGACCACGGTGCGGTCGGGGGCGGACAACCGCTCGAAGGTGTGCTTGCCGTTGCGCCGGGCGTTCGAGCCGGTGCCCGTGCCGTCGGCGGCCGTACCGCCGTGGTCGTCGCCGCCGTTGCCGCCGTGCCCGAGGTGGTCCCAGGCGAATCCGCCCGCCACCCCGGCGGCCGCAACGCCCGCGATCGTCCCGAGCATGGCGCGGCGAGTCGGGCGGCTGGGTCTGCCGGCGGGTGCGGAGTGCATGGCCGATCCTCCTGGAAGTGCGGGGTGAGAGGGCGTTGGGCTGGTCAGCCGGTGGGCAGGACGCCGATCAGCAGACCGGATACCAGCACCACGTACGTGGCCAGCGTCACCGCCGTGGTCGATATGAGTGTGGCCGCCAGCGGCTGGCGGACCATCTGGTAGGAGACCAGGCCCGGGACGATGAAGCCAAGGGTCTGTGACGTGTACAGCAAGGGAAACTCGTGGCTGAGGGCGAGCATCACGGTGGTCTGCATCAGCACCGCGCACAGCACCACGGCGGCGAACAGCCGCTTGCCGTAGAGAATCACCGTGCGTTGCACCAGCTTCGTCATGAAGTAGGTGAGCACCGCGACACCGACCATCAGCGCGGCCATCTTCACGTCGGTGACGAGTGTGAGGGCGATCCAGCCCGGGGTGATCATCCCGCCGGGGGAGAGATTGGTGGTCAGATAGCAGACGAGCGAGAAGATCAGCCCGAGGGCGATCCCGAGCGCGGCGGTCTGTGCGGTGAGGTTGGCGGGGATCACGGGTTCCTCGTGGACTGGGACGGATCGTAGGAGTGGTGCGGGTCGGCCGCGGCGCTTTCGCCGTCGGGCCGGCCCTGGCGGGCGGCGGACCGGCGGGCGAGTTCGCGCTGCTCCGGGACGTGGAAGGCGTACGTCGGTGTCTCCAGCGGTGCCACCCAGCTGTACGGCTCCGGCTCGGGCGGCCGGGCCGTCGCGATCCTCGGCCGGGGCAGCGCGATCTGCATGGTCTCCTGGTCCAGGCCGTCGCCGTCGGGAACGGCGTCCAGCGGATCCTCGGATTCGTCCAGCGGCAGCTCGGCGAGGCATTCCAGGAACAGCTCGCCCTGGCCGTGGATGTTGCCGATCGCCACCAGGGAGGAGGACGGGCCGAGCTCCGCGAGCATCGCCGCGGTCAGCTCCCGCGGGTCCCGGCGGTCGCCGCCGAGATCCACCACCCGCCCGGTGAAGCCGGCCGGAATCGCGTCGCGGGCGCTCTTGGTCGGGTGGCCGATCAGGAACACCGTCTCGGCGGCGAGGTCGGGGACGATCGCGCCCATCTGGCCGTTGCGCTCCACCCGGTCCGGGCGGCAGTTGACGACCACGTTGAGAGGCCGTCTGATCGCGCCCAGATCCTCCAGCTGCTTGACGTTCATCAGCGTCGACTCGGGGTCGTTGGCCGCGAAGACGTTGGCGAACCGCAGCCGCTTGCCCTCGGGGGTGACGTAGCGCTCCACCGACAGCACGCCCGGGTCGGGCGGCGCGTCCCACATGCCCTGCATCGCGGTCTGCCGCTCCACGCCGAGCAGCTCGGCGACGGCGAGCGCGATCGCCACGTTCTCCTTGAAGGTGAACCAGCTGAAGCCGCGCAGCTCCTCGTCGGTGACCGTCTCGGGGTCGGCGTAGACCAGCCTGCAGTTACGGGCGTCGGCCTCCTCCTGGAGGATGTGGAAGCGATCCTTCTCCGCCGTCACGCACACCCCGCCCACCGGCATCGAGCGGCAGAGCGAGCGGGCGACGTCGTCCAGCGTCGGCCCCATCTCCTCCAGATGGTCCTCGCGGACATTGCACAGCACGCCGATCGTGGAACGGATCAGCTTCTCCTGGTTGATCTCCTGCAGTGCGGGCATCACCGCCATGCACTCGATCACCAGCGCGTCCGGCCGGTAGGTCGCCGCCCGCCGCACGATGCCGATCTGCTCGACGACGTTGGCCAGCCCGAACTTGCGGTACACCGGCTCCTCGGTGGCATCCGGATGGATGAACCGGGCCGCGGTGCCGGTGGTCTTGGCCACCGTGACCAGGCCGCCGCCGCGCAGCGCGCCCGCGCACAGCCGGGTGATCGAACTCTTGCCGCGGATGCCGTTGACCAGCACCCGCGTCGGTATCTGCTCCAGCGAGGCGAAGTGCCGCTGCTGCTCCAGGATTCCGGCGATCCACAGCGCGGCGCAGCACAGCAGGACTATGACATAGAGGAAGAGCACGCCGATTCCGTCCTTCTACCGCTGGAGGGTGTTCTCGCGCAGGGACCGGGAGGGCTCGCCGACGTGGCCGGATCTGGCCGCCCGGTCGCGTTCCGCCAGGGCCTGACGCATCAGCTCCAGGCTGCGGGTGACCGAGCCGACCTCGTCGTGGTTGACCGGGTGCAGCACGGTGCGGCGGTCTCCACCGGCGAGCCGCTCGACGAGCAGGGCGACCGCGCGCAGCGGC
The DNA here is from genome assembly GCF_001542625.1 of Streptomyces griseochromogenes. Lineage (NCBI taxonomy): Bacteria > Bacillati > Actinomycetota > Actinomycetes > Kitasatosporales > Streptomycetaceae > Streptomyces > Streptomyces griseochromogenes. The sequence goes on from NZ_CP016279.1 coordinate 324,490, forward strand.
CGGATCACCACGACGTGCAGCCAGCCCAGGCAGCCCGCGCTCAGGGTGAGGCCCAGGATCCCGGCGAGCATGGTGCGCTGCTCGGCCTGCACCGCGGGGATCTGGAGCGCCGCCGCCGGCTCCGCGGTCACCACGTGCCAGCCGAGGCGGGCCGTCGGGCCGCTCTGCGCCAGCGGCGCGGCGGCGTCGACCGATGGGCCGGAGGACGTGCGGAGCACTCGCGAGGTCGCGGTGCCCGCGGTCCCCGGGGCGCCCTGGGTGGCGCGGGCGAGACGGGCCAGGCCGGACTCGGGCAGCGACTGGAAGGCGCGGTAGCCCACGCTCGCCGCCAGCACCTTGTCGTCGCTGTCCGTCACCCAGACACTGCCCAGCTTCGGCCTGGGCAGAATGGAGTTGAGCGCCTTCACGTCGATCTCGCCGAACAGGACCACGCCGGCCGCCGAGGTCTTGCCCTTGACGGCGCGTACCTGGGCGTAGGCGGCGATCGCCGGGATCCGGCCCGAGGTGTTGACGGTGGTGATCCCGCCGCCGCCGGGCACGTGGACGAGGGTGCGCAGCGGTGTGTCGCCCACCCTGAGCGTGATGCCGCCCGAGCGATCCAGGAGATACAGCGAGCGGTACTGCTTGTGGTCGTCCAGGGCGTGCCGCAGAACCTCGGTCTGGGCGGCCCGGCTCCTGCCCGGCAGACTCGCGGCCGCGTCGCTCAGGTCGGTGTACGACTGGTCGAGGGACTGCCGGATCCGGTTCGTCGCGATCTCGGTGCGCGTCTGCTGGACGGCGAGGACCGGAGCCGGAACCGCGTTCGCGGTGTCCGCCCGGTTCAGCAGGAAGATCATCGGCACCGCCCAGCAGGCCACCACCACCACGCCGACCACGGCCAGCGCCCGGTAGCCCGGTCCGCGCCGGTGCGGGAACTCCTGCGGGCCGCTCTCGCCGAGCAACTGCCGGCGCAGTGACTCCAGTGCCCGCCCGATCCGGGCCAGTTCCCCGAAGCCATGCACCGGAACCGGCCGGGACAGCTCCTCCCACGCGATCGGCCCGTCCTCGGTCGCGCCCCGGGCCAGGCGGCCGGCGGACAGGTACAGCCGCAGCAGCGGCCGCTGTACGGAGAAGTGCAGCGCCAGCCCGAGCAGCAGCGCGAGCACGGCGAGCGCCCCCGCGGCCTTGAGCGCGAAGCCCGAGTAGTCGGCGTCGGCGGTCGTGGCGGGCACCGCGTGGGAGGTGAGCACCACCAGACCGAGGTCGTCGGTGTCGCCCGGACCGGTCGCCGAGGCGACCTGGGCCCAGCCGGCCACCGTGCGCCGGCTGCCCGTGGCGGCACCCAGCAGGCTTCCCGAGGCATCGGTGTCACGCCCCGACCCCTTCGCCGCACGGGTCGCCGCCGAGGGCAGACCGCTGTCGGCGGCGGCCGGCGACGCCTTGCCGTGGGCCGTGGTGGCGAGCGCGGTGCCGCTCGCGTCCAGCATGTCGGCGGTGCGTCCGGCGCCGTACGCCGTGGGTGCGGGGAGCGCCTCGGAGACCACCAGCAGCCACTGCCGTTCGGTCTGGCTCTGGACCTGGTTCTGGTCCTGGTTGGCGTCCTCCTGCTGCGCGGGCAGCGTGACCTTGGCGAAGTACACCAGTTGCCGCGCGCCGCTCGACGTCACCAGCCGGGGCGGGATCGCCCCGTGCCCGGACGCCGTCCTGGCGATGTCCAGCCCGGCCAGCGGCACCGTCTTGCCGCCGGCCGCAAGCAGTTTGCCGGTGTGCGGATCGAGCAGCGCACTGCCGAGGACCGTCTTCCTGGCAGAAGTCAGCGCTTTGAGCGCGGTCGCGGGGGTCGATGTGCTCGTCGCCGGGTACGCGTCGGCCGTACGGCGTACCGTGCTCGCCTCGACGTCGATCGTGGTGCGCATCGACAGCGCGGTGTCCGCGGCGATCTGCTGCTCCCCGTCCAGCACGGCCTGCGGCACACGCTCGGCGTGGATGCCGTCGAGGCCGATCATGGTCAGGGCGGCGACCACCAGCAGGAGTACGACGAGCGAGGCGATCGGCGGGCGCACCCCGCCAAGCATCGGCATATCGGCGCGGCGGCGGATGCGGTGTCGGCGCGGCGCCCGGGGTGCGGAGGGCAGGGCAGTGGATCCTTCCTCAATTGGCGCCGAGCGCCCGAATGTTCGATAGGGCGAACACTCTAGCCTCGCGCGATGACATAACCATCACACTTTCGTCCCTGTTTCGTACGTGTGAACCAGGTCACTGGGCGGGGGCCGACGCGTACGGGCTCCCGACACGCCGAAGGACGGACCCGTGAGCAGGACCCGCCCTTCGGATGTCCGGCCGGCCGTCCGGTCAGCCGTCCGGTCAGCGGACGAAAGAGATCTCCGGGTACCTGTTGTCGGGTCCGTCGAGCAGGGTGCTGTGCCGGTGGCGCAGCTCCTGGTCGAAGAAGGCCGCCAGATAGGCGCGCTGGACCGCGACCGCGCGGCTCGGGTCGATCGTGCCGTACTGCTGCTGGAGCTGAGCCTGGGAGAGCCCGAGCAGGCCCGCCTCCTGCGGCACCATCCACTCGTTGTCGCTGAACGACAGGTGCGCCGCGCCATGGAGTTGGACGTCGACCCGGTAACCCTTCAGATGCGACCACAGCGTGCGCCACGACCCGTCGTTGTTGCGGTTGTGGGTGCCGGAGCTGAAGAGCATGAAGGGGCGGTCCAGGTCCTTGCTCGGCGCCGTCCCGAAGAACTGGCCGTCCAGGTTGGCACCGGCGGCGATGCGGTGGTCGAGCTGCATGGCGGTGTCGACCGCGGCCCCGCCCAGCGACCAGCCGAACATCCCGATGCGGGACGTGTCCACCGACGTCGACAGCCCGGAGGGGAGTGTGGCGTGACCGACGTCCGGGTTGCCGCCCCTGCTGATCGTGCCGAGCTGGTTGATGACGAACCGGATGTCGGCCGCGCGCACCTTGAGCGTGTCGGAGGAATGGCTGCCCGCCGGCATCGTGTTGACCTCGAGCCGGTTGCCGGGGAACTGCACCTCGTTGGCGTCGTGGGTGTGGTCGACGGTGACGACGAGGTAGCCGCGGCTGGCGAGATCCTGGGCGAGCGCGGTGCCCATCGCGCGGTCCGAGTGCAGCCCGGTCGAGTACAGCAGGACGGGCAGCTTGCCGAGCTTGGTGTTCACCGGGGCGAGGACATGGCCCGCGGTCCTCGGCAGGGTCACCTGCTGCGGCGACAGCCCGCGCGAGGCGAGGAAGTGGGCGCCGGAGACCGACGGCATCCACGGCGCCTGGTAGTGCCCGGACGTGGCGGTGGCCGGATACCAGAGCGACACCATCAGCTCGCGAGGCTTGCTGCCGGGCACGTACGGATCGGTACGGGACTTGTCGACGAGGTGCAGGCCGACCATGCCCACGCTGTACTGCCCGGTCGGCGCGGGCATGTTGAGCTGTAGACCGGTCGGGGCCGTGCGGCCGGACGCGAGGGCGTCGGGATGTACGGGCTTGTGGTGCAGCGGCGCCTCGTCGTTCTCGGGCGCCCAGGGCGTGTGCTGGTCGGGCCGGTCGGGCTTGTCGGGCGAGAACCCGGTGGCCGCGGGCTTGCCGGACGTCTTCCCGGCGGCCATCGCCGGCGTTATCCCCACACCCAGAGCGACGGCCAGCGCACCCGCCGAACCGACCGCTCTGGCGATCACTCTGCGACGGTGGCGCGGGCGGCGGTGTTTCATGAAACCCCCTTGTTGTTCAGCGATCGCAGAACGGGCGATCGACTGCCGCACACCGTACCGCCGCAGCGGCCGCCGGACCCGCGCGCCCCGGATGCCCTCGTAGTGACTTCACGTACCGGATGCCGAACGTGTTCAAAGTTCGAGCACGCCCCGAAGGGGCGCGAGACCGATGTGATCAGCGACGACTACGTGGCGCGGTAGGAGCCCGGCACCGGAGAACCGGTGGTGCGACGGCTGAACCTCTCGTGGCTTCGGGATGCCCGGCTCGGACAGGACGGCCGGGTGTGTGTCCGGTTCCGTGTCCCGTTTCGCATGCCGCGCGGGGCCGGACCCAACGGGTCCGGCCCTGGCGGGCTGGCCGGCCGGATGACGGTGGTCGGCTGCCGGGGTGCGCGGTGTCCTCGCGGCGTGGGGGTGGTCAGCGGGCGCTGCCGAGGTTGCGGTCGGCGTCGGAGCCCTTGAGCATCAGGGTGGTCTCCTCGATGCGCTGGAAGCGGCCGTCGGGGGAGAGGTCGGCGAAGACGTAGACCTCCATGCTCACGGTCGAGCCGTCCTTCTTCGTGAAGTGGCAGGTGTGGCGGTCGGCGTACTTGGTGCCGTCGTAGAGCTCTTCGTGGACCTCGACCTCGCCGCCGGTGACGAGCGTGCGCAGGTGGGCGATGTGGTCGAGGAACTCGGTGCGGTCGGCCCACTCGCCGTCGGTGCGCTGGCGGTAGTCGGGGGTGAAGTGGCGGTCGGCGGCCTCGGCCAGGGTGATGTCCTCGTTGAGGAGCAGGTCGGTGAGAGCGGCCTTGATGCCGGTGCGGGTCATGGGAGGTCCTCCAAGTGGATGCAGAAGAGAGGGATTCGCGGCGGTGCCTGGTGGGCCGGGGCCTCAGGCGCTGGTGCCGGCGAGGGTGTCGTCGAGCCAGTCGTAGATGCGGGCGAGGGACAGGCGCATGGCGCCGGGGTGGCAGTGGGCGCCGGCGCCTTCTTCGGCGGTGAACACCATCAGGGTCTTGGGGCAGGTCAGGTGGTCGTAGAGCTGCTCGGGCTGGCCCTTGAAGAACTCGTCCTCGGCGGCGTCGCAGACGAGGGTGGGGCACTGGATCTTTTCGGCGATGCCGTCGGCGAGGGTGTAGTCGAGGTACGAGGCGTTGAAGGCACGGGGGGTGTCGACACCCATGACGTACATGCCGTGGTTGATCGCCCACCGCGCGGTCGCGTCGGTGGCCATGATCCGTTCCATCGCGGCGTCGAGTTCGGGGGCGGAGTCGGCGCGCAGGAGGCGTTCGGCTGCCTCGCGGTCGCCGGGGATGTTGCGGACGGATATCTGGCCGAGGTCGTAGACACCGTCGACGGCCATCAGTGCGGCCAGGCGGTGTTCGAAGGCCGCGGCCCTGGGGGCGAGTACGCCGCCCATGCTGGTGCCGAGGAGTGCGATGCGGCTGTTGTCGACCTCGGGGAGGGTTTCGGCGAAGTCGATCACCGGGGTGATGACGTTCTCCCAGTCGGGGCGGAAGACCAGGTCCTGGTGGTGACGCGGTCCGGGCTGTCCGGGGCCGTCGAAGACCAGCACGGTGTAGCCGCGCTCGACGCCGGCCAGTGCCCCGAAGAAGTGCATCTCCTCCGCGGTGCCGTCGAAGCCGTTGTGCATGATCAGGGTCGGCCGCGGTGTCCCTGAGTCGTCGGCCCGGTAGAGGTAGCCGGGCAGGGTGGTGTCCTCGTAGGGGATGCTGACCGGTTCGATGACCGGGGTGAACAGTGCCGCCGCCGAGCGGAAGCAGGCCACGGAGCGGTCGTAGGCGTGGTCGTGGCGGGGGTCACAGGGGTGGCCGTGCAGGAAGAACTCGGCCGAGCGGTAGTAGTTCGACGCCCGCAGGAATCCGTCCCGGGCGCTGACCGTGTGGCCGGCGTCCAGGGCCTTCTGCGCTTCGGCGGACACCCGGTCGGCGGTGGCCAGCCACTCCTTGTGCCAGCTGTCGTAGTCGCCCTCGACGATGCGCTCGCTGGTGGAGACGACCTCGCCGAAGTCGGCGCCGCCGTAGGCGATGTGGCTCATCGAGCGCAGGGTCTCGTACCAGAACTGGGTGTTGTTCGGGAACAGCAACTGCTTCATGGCACTCTCCTCTGCTCCGCAAGCACAGATCTGTGCTTGCGGAGATCACTGTAGACCCATGGGCGCCGCGAAGCAAACATCTGTGCTTACGATGTGGGGGTGACTTCGAAACAACCGACCGCACGCATCCGCAAGAGTTCCGAGCAGGTCCGCTCAGCCGTCCATCAGGCGGTCATCGACCTGCTGTCCGACTCCGACGGTGCGGACCTCACCATCCCCGCGATCGCGCAACGCGCCGGGGTCAACCACACCAGCATTTACCGGCGTTGGGGCGGTCGTGAGGCTCTCCTGGCCGACGTGGTCACCACCCGCCTCGAACGGGACTGGCCGCTGAACGACACCGGCACCCTGCGCGGGGACCTCACCGCCTGGGTGGAAGCGGGGGTGGCGAGCATCCGCACACCCGAAGGCCGCCTTCTCGTACGAGCCGTTGCCCTGTCCATGCCGAGCAGCGCCCACACGCAGGCGGAACGCGTACAGCACTTCCAGCGCCGGATCCACTCCATCGAGAGCATCCGCGAGCGGGCCGCAGCCCGTGGCGAGACCCCCCCGCCCCTGGAGGAGATCCTCGACCAGCTCATCGCACCGCTCTACCTGCGGGCGATCTTCGGCATCGACCCGCCGGCCTCCGGCTACGCGGAACTCCTCGTGGGCAGGCTCCTCGGCGACACGGGTGCGCCGGGCGCGGCGTAAGCGTGGCGCACCCAGGGCGATGTCGCGGCCGGGCTGGACGACATGGTTCGCGTCGGGCGTGGGAAGCGCCACCAGGACGGGCGTGCGCACCACAAGGAGGAGTCCACCGGCAGTCGGACCGGCTCTTACGGCGCGGATGTGGTGCGCGCACTGCCTGCGGGGCAAGACGACAAAGAACCCCCGGGCCGTCCCGCTCGGGCGGCACCACCGGTTGTCGCCGCGCAGTCCGGCGGCGACAACCGGGCGGAGCGGGCCGTACCGGCCTCGTGCGGCTTGCGGCTCATTGCCGAACCGTTGGCCCCTCCGGGACGCGGTTCTCGCGTCCGGTCCGCTCACAGACCGGGTGCCACATCCTCGGTTTTCCAACCCGCGAACGGTGCATGACCTGTCGTCGCCCCGGAAAGCGTCACCAACCGAGTGCGTCCTCGTCGGCTCGCGCGTCCCAGTCCGGCGTGACCGGGCGCGCGTCGTGGCAGGTGAAGCCGAGGCGGGTCAGCGCTCGGTGCATCTCGACCGAGGTGAAGTCGCGGCGGTTCTGCCTGGTGACCACTTCCCCGACCTGCATCACGGGGTAGACGCGGCGGTCGATGGTCACGCACACGCCGGTGGCGGGTTCGGGCGTGATGCCGCCCATCGACTGCTCGACCTCGATCTTGGTCAGGTCGAAGGGGAAACGGGCGATGACACAGCGCATGGATGCCTCCATAGAGCGGTCAGGGGGTGAGGGCGAGGATGCCCAGGGCGTAGCCGTGTTCGTCGATCACGGGGGACACGTGCAGGGCCCGGACCCGCATGGCGGCTTCCGCCTCGCTGAGTACGGCCCTGGACGAGGTGAACGGTCCGCGGTCGAGCGGGATGTCCCGCAGCCGGGTCCGGTCGCAGTACCACGAGCCGCCGCGGTGCGCGGCGAGCTGGGTCCGGGTGACCAGTCCCGCGCACCGCCCGTCCTCGTCCTGGAGGAGCAGGTGGGGGACGCGGGCACCGATGAGCACGGACAGGGCCACGTCGACCGTCATATGGTCGTCGACCTGCGGCCCGGGAGCGTGCATGGCGTCGCGGGCGGTCAGACCGATGCCGTAGGCGCTGTCGGCCTGCTGTGTCCGGGACGGATACTGCGTCAAGGGCTTCTCCTCTTCGGCGGGGCGGGCGACGGATCTGCCTGACTGCTGGGAGTGCATCCCCGTACGGGGGCTACGGGGTGTTCCTCGGGGCGGAGCGATGGGCTCGGGCGGCGGCCCGGCCCCTGCGATTCCGGCCGGTCTGCGCGGTACGCGCAGTGATGCCGGCGTCGGCCGTCAGGCGGTACACCGCGCGGGGCTGGTGCGGCAGGACGAGGGTGACGACGGTGCCGGACTCGCCAGGGCGTTCGGCAGGGTGGCCGCCTGGATCGGGAAGGGAACGGTCACGCCCTCGGTGCGGAGCGCGGCCAGCAGCCGTTCGGGCATGTCCGGTTCGGTGAACGTCTCGACCGCGGACAGCGGCTCGGTGAGGGTGACCGGCAGGGCGAACTCCTGTCGGTGCGCGGTGGAGCGTGCTCCCCGGGCGCTCTTTCGCCCGGCGCCCGGACGAGGACCTTGCCGGCCCGTCTCCTGCGTACGGAAGCGACTGCCGCGAGCGGAGCCCGTCGAGCGGGTGGAACTTCTGTCCGTGCGTAAGCGAACGGAAATTTCGCCGGCTTGACGGGCGTGGTTCATGCGGGAACCTTCCTCGATGCGGCGTATCGAGGAATTCCGGCCAGCGGCGGGCCGCAGCACGAGGAATCGCAAGAATGAGCCGAAGAGAAATGCGAAAAGCTGGGTAAAGCAATGAGCTGGGGCCCGCACCCCAAGAGCGCGGGCCCCAGCCACATGATGCGCGAACCAGTGGCTCGCGACGTTCGCGTCAGCGTCAGGCGGGAACGATGTTCTCGGCCTGCGGGCCCTTCTGGCCCTGCGTGACGTCGAAGCTAACCTTCTGGCCTTCCTGAAGCTCGCGGAAGCCACCGTTGCTGATGATGTTCGAGTAGTGGGCGAACACGTCAGCGCCGCCGCCGTCCTGCTCGATGAAGCCGAAGCCCTTTTCCGCGTTGAACCACTTCACGGTGCCAGATGCCATATTGAATCTCCCTTGAGGGGCAGTGCCGAACTCCGCACTTTGCCGAGTCCGAGTCGCCGCGATGATCACCCCTCCGGAAAGATCCCGGAAAGCTCTGCAAAGAAAAAATCTCTGGTAACCAAAACTGCAACTGCTATCACGTTAACACAGCCGGGTGGAAGCGGTCATGTGCCTTTTGGGATCGCTCGCTTATTCTCATCCCGCTGGAGGCTGTATATCTATATTGGTGAGACTAGGTATCCGCGCCGTGCTCGTCCAGCTTCCGGCGCATTTCCCGGTTCAGACGGAGGGCGTCATCGAGCTGGTCCTCAAGGGAGATGATGCGGCACGCGGCCTCGACGGGGGTGCCCTGGTCGACCAGCTCCCGGGCGCGGGCGGCGATGCGCAACTGACGGCGGGAGTACCGGCGGTGACCGCCTTCCGAACGCGGAGGAGTGATCAGCCCGGTCTCGCCGACGGCCCGGAGGAAGGCGGGGGTGGTGCCGAGAACGTCTGCGGCCCGCCCCATGGTGTAGGCGGGGTAGTCGTCATCGTCGAGGCTGCCTGCGGCAGAAACGTTCTCAGCGGGCATGGCACCTTCGTTTTCGGGGACGCGGCAAGGGACCCGGGCGTGCCTGGCACCGGTCTCCGAAGGATTCAGCGCCATCCGCGTCGTGCGACAACCCTAACTCCGGCAGGCGCGGAGATGTGGGCTCGCCATGACAGATCTCCTTCCGCGCGCGGCCCGACGATCCGCCGCAGTTCCCCCCGCCCGTGCCGCCGGGCGGGTCGAACCCGCGCGCTCAGCTCGCGAAGTGGCCCTGCTCCGGCGTCAGTCCCACTGCGGACATGAGCGATTCGGCGGCCGGCTCGGTGGCCGTCGGCGGCACGACCAGCAGATCCCGGCGCCCATGGGCGGGGGCCATCAGAACGATGGTGCTCGGCGTGCGCTCCGTGGTGGTCCTGCGCAGCCGGACGACCTCGTTGCAGACGAGCATGCGGCCCGGTGCCCCGGCCCACCCCGTGCCGTTCACCAGGACACTGACGATCCGGCCCCAGGCACAGGGCAGACCGGAGAGCAGCGGCGGCAGTTCCGTCAGAAGATCGAAGGTACGCGGCCACCAGGCCCCGTCGATACGGCGGGGCACGGTGCTCTCGGGCGCGAGGTACAGGCGGAGGACGGGCGGGGCCGGTGGCGGGCGCCGTAGTCGGTCGTTCATGAGGTGTCCTGTCGAGTGGTTCGGCGCGGTACGACGTCCTCGGCCGGACGGTGCGCCTCGGCGGCCAGGATTGCGCTCGCGGGGAGGTGGAGTGCGGCGTCGGCCGTTCGTCCCTCCCAGGCGTCCTGTGCGTTCGGGTAGGCGGGGAAGCGGTCGAGCAGGCCGGTGTGGCGGAAGACCAGGTCGGTCGTGTGGTTGTCGTACACGATGCGTATCCAGCCGCCCCGGGCGCGGCAGTCGGACCACGCCTCGCACAGTGGCGTCAGGATGCTGCAGTCGGTGAAGGTCACCTCGCTCAGGTCCACGATCAGGAGGAGCCGCCCGGGCCGGGCCGCGCGGGCCGCGGCCAGGGCGCGGACCAGTGGGGCCACGGTCCGCGTGTCCAGTACGCCGTGTGCGCGGACGATGCGGCACTCCTCGAAGAGCGCAGGCGCTTCGTCCTGAGTGGGCAACGGCTCGCGCGAGGATGGTGGTTGAGGCCGGTCGGTCGTGCCTGCCGTGGGCTCCCAAGGGGCCCCGTGCCTCATTCCGCCTCCCCGGTCGCGCTCATCGGGCGACCCTCCCCCAGTGCCTGAACGGCCTGGGCGCGCCCCCAGGCGAGCGCCAGCATGCGCGTGGCGGTCAGCGGGTTCTCGGGGTCGGCGGCGGCGGCCAGCAGCCGGGCGGCTGTTCCTGCGGACTCATCGGGCGGGACGACCAGGAGCACCCAGCGTCCCACGGTGCCGCAGTCCAGGGTGATGACGTGCGCGTCGCTTCCGGGTCCGGCCGGCTCCACGGCGATCGCCCCGCCGGGCGCCATGACCGTGTGCGGGGCGTCGGGCCATTCGGCGGGGTCCACGGTGACCCGTATGGCGGCTCCCGGCTCCGGCTCCAACGAGCCGACGAGCGAGGGAAGTTCGAGTTCCAGCGCGTCGCAGCGCGGCCACCAGGCCCCGTCCAGCGGGCCGTGGCTGACGTCCGGGGTGAGGGTCAGGCGGGGCAGGGGCATGCGGTACGTGTGCGCGTCGGCATCGGATGCGCCTTCGCCCGGCGTTCTGGTGGGTTCCATCGTGCGGTCCCGTCCCGGGAGCCGTCGGACGACTACCCGTTTCGTCCCTCGCCGGGAACGGCACCGCCGGAAGCGCTGCGCGAAAAGCTCTCGGTGCGGTCAGGCTACTCCTGGCCGAGGGAGAAGCGGACGGCTCAGTCGTCCGGCTCCGCCTTCCCTGCCTCCTCCTGGGCCTCCTGTTCTCCCTTCTGTTCTCCCTCCTCTTCTTCCTCCAGCTCCTCCATCAGGCAGATGCCCTCATGCGTCAGCGAGACGGCTGCGGGGGTCTGGTGCGAGGTCCAGTCCACGCTGATCAGGCCCTCGTCAGCCAGATAGGCGCAGGCGGCGGAGAGGTCCTCGTCGGGCAGGCCCAGCTCGGTGCGGAGCGCCGATCCGCTGACCTCGGGGCGATTGAGTCCGACGGCCCCGTACAGGGACCGCAGGACCGCCTCCCGGTTGTTCTTGCGTTCGCGGAGTTTCGTCATGGCTGTCGTTCTCCGGGGTGACGGCCGCGCGGGGACGGACGCGACGGTGGATCCTCGTGGCCTCACGGACCCGGTTCATACCTCGTCGGCGTGAGCGTGCGCCTGCTCTGTCGATTCACTGGTCGCGAGCCAGGACCGTGCGGGTTCCGCGGCGTGCGCGGTGTCGAGGGTGAGATGGAGCCGGGTCCCTCCTTCGCGGCCGGCGGGGTAGCTGCGCTGCTCGGTCGAGTCGAAGCAGCGCCGGAGCACTTCGGCGACGCGACGGGCGACCTCCGGCGTCGCGGCGACGATGCGGACTTCGGCGTGGCCCTCGGAGGGCAGGGGCTCGTGCTCCATACGGACCTCCTGGCAGGCGACGGGTACGAACCATGATTCCGGTCGCTGCCCGAAACGCCGGGCGACGGTGTGGGGGCTGCGTCGCGTTTCCACGGCCGCCCCCTTTTGAAGGATATGCCGGGTAAGGGCGGCCATGCGTCCCATGATCGGCCGGCCGACGGACCGACGGACCGACGGACCGGCCGAGCGGCCGAGCGGCCACCTTCAGGTGGCCAGGCCGAGCCCGGTGGCCACGCGAGGCGGGCCCGGCCGGGAGTACGGTGGAGGCACCGAGGGTACGCCGCGCACCGCCTCAGGCACCGGTGCCGTTCTCGGGGATCGACGACGCCGGGGCGGCCTTCGTCCGTGTCCGGGGCAGGGTTGGTCATGACCGCGCAGGTGTTCCTCCCGACGACCTTGACCCTCCCCGCGCTCCGGCCCGCACGGGGCAGGCCGCGTACCCGCGTGCCAGGCCCGCCGAAGAGGGAGCGCAGGTCCTCGCCCCAGGTCGCAGAACGGGTCCGCCCGCTGACGCGTGGTCAGGTCGCGGACCGTCTGCAGGAGCTGGGCGACCTGTACGCGGAGACCTCCGGTGGCGACCCATGGGCGTGGAACGAGGCGCGTGTCGCCTTCCTGAGCCATCTCGCGGCCGACGCGCGACGACCAGGGTTCTCGCTGCTGATCGCGGAGACCACCGCCCTGACCGGATACGCCTACGGCTTCCTCACGGGCGGCGCGGGTCCATGGTTGGCGGGCTTCGACGGACACGTTCGGGGAAGTCTGCTCCGCCGCGCCGCTTCCGGCCGGCTCTTCGTCGTCTCCGGGATCGTCGTCCCGCCTCGGGTGCGCCGGGAGTACCGGGACCAAGTCTGGAACCTCGCCCGGCGCCTCCAGCGTCGATTGCTCGCCGACCACGGTGCTGCGCTCGGCGTCGCACTGGTGGATGTCCGGGACGACAGGACCGTCGAGACAATGCGGTCCTGGGGCTGGCGTTACGCCGGAGACGACACCCTCCAGGCCGTGCCGCCCGGTCCGTTCCGCGTTCTGGTGCTGGCTCCGGGAGAGTGAGCGGCCGGGCCGTCCTGGATCACGCCTCGGCTCCGGTCACGGGCACCGGCAGGCGCAGGGCGAGAAGGGCGATGTCGTCGGTGCTGCCGGGGGCCATCCGGGCGGACAGCCGGTCGCACAGGGTGTCCAGCGGATCGTGGGCGAGAGCGAGGGCATGACGGCGCAGCCGGGCGAGCCCGCTGTCCAGGTCGCTGCCGCGAACTTCGATCAGGCCGTCGGTGTAGAGCAGGAGCGTGGACCCCGGCGGCAGGGCGTGGGTCGCGCTCGGCCGATGACCGCCGGCGCCCAGGTGGGTTCCGAGGATGAGTCCCTGCCCGGATTCGAGGTACTGCGCGTTCCCGTCGGAGGTCAGCAGCAGGGGCGGCGGGTGCCCGGCACTGGTCCAGTGCAGCGTCCAGGGGCCGGTGTCCGGACCTTCCACCCGGGCGAGGACGAGGGTGGCCATCCGCACGGTGGTGATGGCGTGCATGGCGTCGTCGAGGCGGTCCACGACGGCACCGGTCGGCCCGGGGTGGTCCCAGGTGAGGGAGCGCAGGATGCCGTGCAGCTGCGCCATCCCGGCCGCGGCGGTCAGATCGTGGCCCACGACGTCGCCGATGACCAGGGCGAGCGTGCCGTCCCTCAGCGGGAACGCGTCGTACCAGTCCCCACCGACCTGGGAGCCGGCCGGAGCGGGCTGGTACCGGGCGGCCAGCTGGAACCGGCCGTGCTCGGGCAGCGGGGGGAGGAGGTTGCGCTGCATGGCCTCGGCGACCGCACGCTGCCGGCCGAACCGGCGGGCGTTGTCGATGACCAGGCCGACCCGGCGGCCGATGTCGCTCACCACGTCCAGATCGCCGGTGTCGAAGGGCCGTGCCGCCTCGGTGCGCACCAGTGTCAGCGCACCGGTGACGTGCCCTCTGCTGCCCAGCGGCACCGTGATGACGGATGCCGCGCCGGTTGCTCCGAGGAAGGCGCTGTGGACGGCGGCGAGGGGGGAGTCGGGCGGTGCGTCCAGGTCCGGCCGGACCTGCAGGACGGGACCGCCTCCGCTGAGCACCTGGACCAGGGGCGAGTGGGCCGCCTCCCCGGCCGGGGGCAGGTGACCACGCCAGTCCTCCTGCCGGGCGTCACGGCCCTCGGGGCCGGTCACCGCCACTCGGTGCACCTGGCGGGAGCCGACCCGCAGGTCCACGGCGGCCCAGTCGGCGAGGCGGGGAACCAGGAGCCGGCTCAACCGGGCGAGGGCCTCGTCCACCTCAAGGGTCTGACCGAGCACGTCGGTGATCTCCGCGACGAGTGTCAACCGCTCGGCGAGACTCTCCAGAGCGCTCGTATGAGCGGCTCGTTCCGCCTGCTCCACCCGCTCTGACTGCTCCGCACGTTCCGCGCGTTCCCTACGGGCACGGCGTTCCGCCGCGATCTCGACGATCAGCACGACCATGCCCAGGGAGACGCCGGAGACGTCGTCGTCCGTCAGAGGTGTGGCCGACCAGGACATCGGGACCAGCCGTCCGTCACCCCGCAGGAACCGGTCGTCGTCCCCGCGTGCGGGACGCCCCTCGGCCAGCGCCCGCAGCAGCGGACAGCGCTCTCGTGGGACAACGGCGCCTCCCGGGTCCCGATGGCACAGGTCATGCAGGTCCTGCCCGTGCACCACCGCTGCCGCGCGACCCAGCAGCCGCTCGGCGGCCGGGTTGACCGCGACGATCCGCCCGGCCGGGTCGAGCACGGCGACGGCCGTGCCCAGCTGCTCGGCCACGTGCTGCCACAGACCCGGCATCGCCGCCGACAGCCGTCTCTCGTGGTCTCCGCCGGACCTCAAGTCCTCCACCACGCCGCCGCCGTCCTTCCCGCACAGAACCACACCGCGACCCGGGATCCCCCGGGCCGCCGGGTCACGGAGACGTCGGTGCCCCGACGGGTCCCTCTTCGAGTACCCGGCCGCACGGCCGGCACGACAGCGCCTCCGCGAACCGCGGTACGGCCGCTCCCGCCGGGCGTGTCACTGCCGGTGGCTCACGACGTGGGTCTGCGCCGCTCAGTTGTTCCGTGTCCCGGGTCCTGCCCGACGACATGCCGTTCCGACACGGCCTTCCGCCGCCGAAGTCCCGGCTGCCGGAAGGGACTTCGGTATCTCCCAAAACCCTTGCCGGAGCGTGAAGATGCCGCTGTTGACCGTGGTTGTCCGTTCTTACGGGCACGCTTTGGGCACGACTGCGCGTGGGGCGCGTTTCCCTTGAGCGGCGGATGCTTGTGCGTGCAGCGCTGCCTCGATCACGAAGGGGCTCTTCGGCTCTGGCGGCGTTTCACACGGTCACGCCGTCTTTCCCATTTCGTCCTCTATGGCCCCTCTTGCCGTGATGGCCATCTCTCCCGTCACGCCCGTCTCTGCCGTCCCGCCCGCGCCTGCCGTCTTTGCCTGGTGGGCCGGAGGGGCCCCTCGGGCCATCGGGACCGGCGGGGCCGGGCGGACCGGACGCGCCGGGCTCGGCAAAGTGTTCCTGGAGGTCGATGTTCTGTACCTGCATGGCGTCGAGCTCCATTTGATGCGCGACGAGCACGGTTGACTGCGCGACGAGCGCGACAATCAGCGCTGCGCGGAACGCAAGGGGGCGCCACGGCCTACGCGGCAATTCGTTTACGCTACTCACAATATCCCTCACGCTGTGTGACGGCGAAAGTGTAAAGGGCGCAGCGGGGAACCAGGGCGATGCCGGCCGAGCGCGCAGGAGCTACGAAAGGGCCCCCGACGGGCCCGTCACTCAGACGGCAATGCCCCTCCAGCCGAGAGTTCATGACGAGGAGTTCGCAGACCCGTTCCCGACGCGCGGCATACTCGCCCGGTCACCGATCCGGGTGGCACCCGTGGGGGTGCTGCAGTCGATGAACACCTGCCAGTGCATCACGGAGGAACTGCCCGTGAGGGCCCTATCCTCCGACGTCCCCACTGCGGCCCTGGGCTCAACGCCGGCTCGGGGTCTCAGCCGGCGCTGGATTGGCGACAGCGTCTTTCCCGTTGGTGCCGTCCTTGCCGTTGGTGCCGTCCTTGCCGTCTTTGCCGTGTGTGCCGTCAAGACCGTTGGTGCCGTCCTGGCCGTCCTTGCCGTCCTTGCCGGCCGGGCCGACGGGGCCTGGTGGACCGGAGGGGCCGGGCGGACCGGAGGGGCCGGACTCGACGTGGTATCCCTGGATGTCGACGTGCTGTGCCTGCAGATGGTTGATCTGCATCTCCTGGGCGACGATCACAACTGACTGCGCTACGAGTGCGGTGATCAGCGCTGCGCGGAGCACGAGGGGGCGCTGCGTTCCACGCAGCAATTCGTTTACGTTTCTCACATTGTCCCTCACGGTGCGTGACGGCGATAGTGTAAAGGACGAGGAGTCGGAGAAGGTGGAACTCCTCGTCGAGGTTTTGGCCCGGGGCGACCTCGAAAGTCCTGAGCCTGTCGATCACTGCACGGAGGTGCTGATGCTTCGGCCTGGAGGATGAGGACGCAGAGCAGCCGGACTGCCGCGAGGAATGGCGTCCCTGGAGTCCGAATCAAGGAGGCAGAGCCTGCCTGTCGACACCGTTCATCACGGTCCACCTGAACCATGACGAATACTTTGAACCCGACCGTGCGTCACAATCTCGGTGTCGTTCGATGGGCAGTTGAGGATGCCGCGGAAGGCGGGCCGGCGACTCCGACGCCGATCGTTCCGCCCCTCCGTCGGCCGTCATGCGACGGCCACAGCCCAGCCCGCGCGCTCCGCCCCTCGGCGCCCTCCGCGACGCCCGTGCCGAATGGCGCCGAGCCCAAGCAGCAGCCAACAGCCCCACACCCGAGCGTGCGACGGACACGACGTACGTCCTCGCGCACTGGGTCTTCGCCGGTACCCGGAGGCAGGATCGGTCGACTTCCGGGTCCGGATGACCGACAGCAGGAAGTCGCTGGCGGTCTCGACGCGACAGTCCGCAAGGCAGGCCAGGAAGCTGTAGCCATGCCAGATGATCCGCCGGAGGGGCCGGACGATCAGCGTTCTGGCACGAATCTGCCATGCGACTCACTGATCACCACACACAGCACAAAGGCCCGGGTCTCCGACCCGTGCCTTCTCCATGGAGCGGGTGACGAGAATCGAACTCGCGCTCTCAGCTTGGGAAGCGACGGCGCTTGCGTCGATGGTCTGCCCCTGACCTGAACAGACACGTCGAGCTGCAATCCCATCAGCAGTCCGGCTCGCCGCCCTGGGGCGGGAAATGGCGGCAGACCGCCGGGCGGTGAGCGAGTGGGGGCAGCGGGCCGTTGACGGGGCCCTGCTGAGCGTCGTCGACCATCCCGGGTGGGCGGCCGGCGCTCCGGCTGCGGCGATGGGCTCGGAACGGATGCTCGACGCCCGCCTCTGCCAGTTGGAAGGCGGGCCACCACCAACTGCCGCCCGGACAGAATCCGGCTGACGCGGAGGGGAGTGGGCGTGGTCTCGCCGCTGTGGGCTGCAGCGGGGTCTGCGGCCATGGCTGCACAGGAGCACGGCGGCAGGCGTCGCGGCACTACGGCCGCTGCGGAAGCCGTTGGCCACAGGGTTCATGGCCACAGCCGGGCCGTCGCCCAGAGTCTCGTAGTGTCGGCGCAGAGCGGGCGCGTCGAGGATGGCCCAGTCACTCCTTGATCGTCGCCGTCTCGGCCGCCGGTGGGGTCGCGGCAAGGGACGTCGGGCGACGGTGCCGCAGCATCCAGGGGAGCCTGACCGTCTTGCCACGACGGATGGCGAAGCGCGCCAGGACGACGTGGCCACCCATGAAGACGACCTTGAGAAGGACAACCGCCAGGATTGCATTGACGCCCCACTCGGTCCATGCCGACGCGGCCAGCGCGGCACCGAAGGCTCCCACGTGTCCGGCGATGACCAGTGCGCCCACCACCGTCATGGCTATCGCCTTGCGGTGCCGCAGAACTTGGTCATCGCGGGCGCGTTCATCGCCGGCCTGGTCGCGTGGGACCTGATCGGCACCCTGCCGCTGCCACTGGGCGTGGCCGGCCACGAGGGCTCCACGGTCATCGTCGGCCTCAACGGACTGCGCCTGCTGCGCGGGGCGGCGTGGCGGCGGGCCGCCGAATGCGCCGACGCAAGGCTCCCGCACAGGGCGAGCCCCGGTGCTCGGTCACCGTGTGCCGGGGCTGCTGCTGCGGCACCGCCAAGATCCCCGGCGTCGACCATGCCACCCAACTCAACACGCTCAAGGCCGAATTGAGTGCGGTCGCCCGGATCTGGGCCGTGAACTGCCTGGACACGTGCGAGCAGGCCAACGTCATCGTGGTCCAGCCGTCCTCCGCCGGCCGGGCCGCGGGTGGACGGCCGGTCTGGCTCGGTCTCGTCAACGATCCCGACGCGACGGCCGACATCGCACAGTGGGTGCGATCCGGTGGCCCCGGGCTCGCCGATCCGCCCGACATCCTGGACCTGTACGAGTTCGCTCCGTCGCGGCGGGTGCGACGGGGCGTCGAGGAGTGGGCGGACGCGGCTGCGCCGGGTCGGCATGGGTGCAGGGCGCGAGGGCGCCCAAAGGCTGAGTCTGCTGCGTCGGTTCGCGCCTTCGAAGGCCGTGGACTCCTGTCCCGCTCGGTCAGTGGACGCGCAGAGCGGCAGTGAGTCTTCGCGGCGCTGGTAGACGGTGAGGCTGTCGCCGAGGTCGGCGTAGGTGAGGGCGTGGACGCGTCTGTACTTCTGGGGGTCTCGGGGCACCAGGGCGTCGTGCTGCTGTTGTTCGGTGCTGACGTGGTCGTCGAGACCGGTCAGGGTGCGGGCGGCGGGCCGGCGACGGTGCCGCCGGCCGGTCCGCTGACGCGGGAGTGGATGGGCTGGGGACCGTCGTCGCGCAGCAGGGCGTCTTCGGCGGCAAGGCAGACCCGAGAGCACGCCTTGGCTGTTTTTCTACGTCTCGTAGTAGCTTGAACGGGGCGAAGACAGAGCTTGCTGGAGCAGGCAGAGGGAGGTGCCGGATGACCGGCGGTACTGACGGCCCGAAGGAGTCCCGGCGCCGTGCGCGGGGAGAGCTGGAGGGGCAGGTGCTGGCGGCCCTGTGGGCGGCCGGCGGGCCGGCGACGGCTGTGGTCGTGCACGAGAACCTGGGGGACGACGACACGGCCCACACCACCGTGCTGACCATCCTGACGCGGCTGTGCGACAAGGGGCTGGTGACCCGGCAGCGTGAGGGGCGTAGCTACGTGTACACGCCCGTGGACGACCGGCCGGGGATGGCCGCGGCCGGAATGCACTCGCTGCTCGACGACGGTGGAGACCGCGCGGTGGTGCTGGCCCGGTTCGTGTCCGATCTGTCGGCGGAGGACGAACGGCTGCTGGAGCAGCTGCTGCACGGTGACGGCCCCCTGCGGGGGTGAGGCGTGTTCTGGCCCGTACCGATGTATCTGCCGCTGCTGGTGAGCGCGGCGCTGGCGCTGGTGGCGCCATGGGCGGGGCGCCGGATGCCGCCCCGGGCAGGGACGTGGGCGATGGCGTGCGCGGCCGTCGTGGCGGCCGGTACATGGGCGACCGAGCTGGCGATCCTGGCGTTCACCGCGATAGGGCAGGTGCCGCTGGTGGCGGAGCAGGGGCCGTGGTCGGTGAGCGTGCTCGCGGCGGAGGACCCGGTGAACCGGAAGGTCGCCGCGGTGTGCGCCGGGGTGGTGCTGGTCGTGGTGGGCAGTGTGACAGTGGCGTCCTGGCGCCGGGGACGAGCGCTGGTCGATGCCTGGCGGGAGTGCCGGCACATCGCGGGAGGCGGGGACCTCGCGGTGGTCGACGATCCCGTCCCTGCGGCCTTCGCCGTGCTCGGCGCGCCGGGGCGTGTGGTGGTCTCCTCCGGGATGCTGCGGCTCCTGGACGCGCCGGAGCGTCGGGCCCTGCTCGCCCATGAGCGCGCGCACCTGCGCCATAGGCACCAGGTGTTCTCGCTGGTACTCCATCTGACGACCACGATCGATCCGTTGCTGCGGCCGCTGGAGCGAGCTGGGGCGTTCGCGGTGGAGCGGTGGGCGGACGAGGAGGCGGGCGCCGAGGTGGCGGACCGGCGCCTGGTGGCGCGGGCCATCGCACGGGCGGCCCTGGCGGCGAGCCGGGCCCGGCAGGCGGCTCTGGCCGCCACCGGCGGGCCGGTGCCGCAGCGCGTCCAGGCGCTGATGGCTCCGCCGGTCTCGCGCCACCACGGCGCGACGGCCGTGTTCGCGGTGCTGATGGCGGCGTGCTGCGCGAGCCTGGCCCTGACCGCGCACGACACGGAGCGGCTGTTCGAGGCCGCGATGCACGCCCATGCCGCCGCCGGAGCACACCTGCCTGCGCGGTGACCGCTTCGGTGTGGAGCGGTACCCGCCGCGGTCCTTCGGGTACCGGCCCCTGAGGTCTACCGGGCGTGCTGCGGGGTGGCCACCACGGGTTCGGCGGTCAGCAGCGGGCGCAGTGCGCCGCCGCTCAGGGACGCGACCAGCGTTGCGGCCCAGCGGCGCAGAGCCAGGCTGGTGAGGTAGGCGACGGGCAGGGCCAGGAGAGCGGAGCCGAGGACGTCGTGGGGGTAGTGGGCGCCGACGTACACCCGGGTGAAGCCCTCCATCAGCGCGAACACGGCGGCGATGGCGCTCAGGCGGCGGTCCAGCAGGAAGAGCGCGGCCACGGTCGCGGCGGCGACGGTGGTGTGGCCGCTGGGGAAGGCGTAGTCGGACGGCGCCGGGCAGGCGTCGACGATGTAGGCGTGGGGCATCGACCGGCAGGGGCGTACCTCGCCGACGATCTTCTTGACCACCTCGGCGGCGGCGAAGGCGACCACGACGGCGACCGGTGCGGCCAGCGCGACGGTCATCGCCCGCGTGCCGCGGCGGCGCGCGTTCCACCAGCCCATCACCATGAGTACGGCGAAGACGCCCAGGCCGAGGTTGGTCCACAGCTCCATGGGGGTGTTCAGCCACGTGGTGTCACGGGCGAAGTCGGTGACGGTGGTGAACAGCGAGCCGTCGATGCCGGAGCCGTCGAAGGCCAGTTGCGCGGTGGCGGCCGCGGTCATGGGCACGTCCTTCCATGTCAGCACGAGGCGACGCGGAACGGCACGGGCGTCGCTGGTGATCCCCACGCTCGCGATGGCAACAGAGTGACGTCGCGGTGAATCAGTAGTGGCCGTCAAGCCAATCTACTACATGTTGTAGAAACTTTGTCTCCGGTCCAGTGGGCAGGATCGCCAGGGTCACGGCTGGCCGTCAGTCCGGGGTCGGCGCGGCCGCGTGGTCTTGTGCATCCCGGCATGCGGGTTCCGACTCCCGCGCTGTCGCACTCATGTATCGAGACGGTCTGCTACCGGGCCTGGCTGCCGCCGGAGCGGCGGTCACGGTGTCGCTGGGCATCGCGGCCCCGATCGCCTGCACCGAAGCCCCCGCGCGCCTCCCCCCGGTCACCCGCTGCCTGGAGCTGGACTGGTGAAGGCGGAACGAGGGCATCGCAAGCAGAATGCGCGCGCCGGTCAGCACGGCATGCGCAGAGTGACAGTCGCTCCTTGACTCGCGTTGTCCACGTGGGCAGTGCCGCCGTGGGCGGTGGCGACGGCGTGGACGAAGGCGAGTCCGAGGCCGGATCCGTCGCTGGTGCGGCTGGCCTCGGCGCGGGCGAAGCGGTCGAAGGCGCGTGGTAGGAACTCCGGTGGGAAGCCGGGGCCTTCGTCCGTGACGGACACCTGCAGTTCCTCCTCCTCGACTGTCGCCGTGAGGCGGACCGTGCCGTGGCCGTGCCGCAGGGCGTTGTCGACGAGGTTGCCGATAGCAGGCCTCATCCATCGGGCGTCGACGTCGACGATCAGGCCGGAGGTGTCGACGGTCAGTGTGCGGCCGGCCCGCTCCGCGGTGCGCCGGTGCGGGGTGACGGCGGTGTCGAGGAGGTCGGTGAGGGGCACGGGCGCGCGGGTGATGTGGCCGGTGCTGCCGAGTTCCTCCAGGTCCAGCAGGGCGTTGGAGAGGTCGATCAGGCGCTGCACCTCGGTGTCCACGGCGCGCAGGGTCTCGGTGAGTTCGGCGGCGGAGCGGGGGCGGTGCAGGGCGACGTCGAGTTCGGCGCGCATCAAGGTGAGCGGGGTGCGCAGTTCGTGACTGGCGTCCGCGACGAACCGGCGCTCGCGTTCGGCGGATGCCTCCAGGCGGTCGAGCATGTGGTTGAGGGTGTGGCCGAGGCGGGTGATCTCGTCGTCGCGGTCGGCGGGCACGTCCAGGCGCAGGTTCTGGGTGCCGTCGGTGAGGGTCGCGGCGCCGCCGCGGTAGCGCTCGACGGGGCGCAGGGCGGCGCGGGCGGTGCGGTAGCCGACGTAGGAGGCGGCGATCAGGGTCAGGCCGGAGGCGATGGCCAACTGGGCTAGGAGTTCGCGCAGCGCCTCGTCCCGGTGGCCGCGCCGGACGGCGGCGATCACGATCCTGGCCCGTCGGTCCGCCGTGACGCGCTTGGCCTGGACGCGCAGGGTGCCCGGGGTGATCGGGAGCAGGGGGCCGACGTCGCGCCGTACGGTGGCGCCCCGCGCGACGGCGCGGAGTTCGGCGGGGGTGAGCAGGGGCTGGTGGCGGACGGCGTCGCTCGCGCACAGGACGCGGCCGTGCGCGTCCAGGACCTGCCGGAGGCTGCCGCTGGGCCCGGGAGGGAGCCGGACGCCGGCGCGCACCGCCTGGTCGAGGCTGTGCCGGTAGGTGGTCAGGTCGTCGTTCAGCTGCTGGTCGAGGGCGGTCTGGACGCGCCAGTAGACCAGGCCCGCCGCGCCGGTCAGGACCAGTGACATGGTGATGGCGACGGCCAGCACGAGACGGATGACGACGGGCAGCCGCCGGAACCGGGCGGGCAGCCGGCCCGGCAGGGTCACGGGGCGGTCTCCAGCCGGTAGCCGCGCCCGCGCAGGGTCGTGATCGTCGTACGGCCGAAGGCCCGGTCGACCTTGGCGCGCACCTTGGAGACGTGCACGTCGATGGCGTTGCTGCGCAGGTCGGCCTCGCCGTCCCACACCTCCTCCAGCAGCCGCAGCCGCGACACCACGCACCCGGCGTTCTCCATCAGCACCCGCAGGACGCCGAACTCCCGCCGTGACAGGTCGAGTTCGCTGTCCGCACGCCAGGCGCGCTGCTGCTCGGGATCGAGGACCAGGTCGCCGACCTGGAGCCGGCCGGCCGGGTCGGGGCGGCGCCGGGATATCGCGCGCAGCCGTGCCAGCAGTTCCTCCATGGCGAACGGCTTGACCACGTAGTCGTCGGCACCGGCGTCCAGTCCGGCGACCCGCTCGCCGATCGCCCCGCGTGCGGTGAGCAGGACCACGGGTACGTCGATTCCTTCGCTCCGCAGTGTCCGGCAGACCTCTACGCCGTCCATGCCGGGCAGCATCACATCGAGCAGTACGGCGTCCAGCCGGGGGTCGCGGGCGGCGGCGAGCCCGGAGGGCCCGTCGTAGCGGCCTTCGGCGGTGTGTCCGGACTCCGTGAGGTAGCGGACGACCAGATCGGTCAGGCGGGTCTCGTCGTCGACGACCAGGCAGTGCATGCCGGGCAGAGTAGCCGCCCGCCGGTCACGGCCGGCCGACGGGAAGCCTTCATGATCTGTTCATGTGACATCCCTACCGTCCTTCCGGTCGCGGTGCTCCGCGGGCCGCGACCGGTCCGCCGTCCGACGTGCCGTGACGGAAGGGACAGCCATGCACGCACTGGTGCTCGCCGCCAAGGGCATCACCACCCACATTGCGGTCATCGATCTGCTGACCCGTGGTGGTCTCGACGTCATCGCTCTGCTGGTCCTGGTCGGCTGGCTCTACCGCCGCCGTCCGAGCGCACCGGCGATGCCGCTGGTCCTCGCCTCTCTGAACATCGGCCTGTTCGCCGCGATGAGCA
The DNA here is from genome assembly GCF_001542625.1 of Streptomyces griseochromogenes. Lineage (NCBI taxonomy): Bacteria > Bacillati > Actinomycetota > Actinomycetes > Kitasatosporales > Streptomycetaceae > Streptomyces > Streptomyces griseochromogenes. The sequence continues at coordinate 348,021 of NZ_CP016279.1, forward strand.
CGATCAGCGCCGGCAAGTTCCCGGCCGGGGTCGGCTTCGGCCTGTTCGGCATCCTTTCCCTGGTCCGCCTGCGCAGTGCCGCCTTCACCCTTCGAGACGTCGCCTACACCTTCGTCACCCTCGTGATCGCCCTGTGCACGGGCCTGCCGCAGCGGCAGACCTGGCTCGTCGTCACCCTCGACGTCGTGGTCCTGGCGGCGGTCCTCATAGTCGACGACCCAAGGTCGTACGAGCCGCCGACCCGGACGGTGAAGCTCACCCTCGACCGGATCTACCCGGACCCGTCTGTCATCGCCGGAGACGTGGCCTTCCGCTTCGGTCAGGCACCGCTGTCCGTGGTCGTGGACGAGGTCGACTACGTCCGTGAGACCACCCGGGTCTCCGCCCGCTACCCCGCCCCACCGCAGGAACGGGAACCCGCGATCACTCCGGACGTCGAGCCCCGCGAACCGGTGACGGCGTCATGACCCTCGCCTCCTCCCTCGCGGCCGGGCTGAGCCTGGCGGAGCTGCGCGGTGCGACGCTCGCCGAGGTGGACGCGGCCGCGGCCCTCCAGCACCGGGTCGACCGCAAGTACCTGGTCCCGCTCGACCGTGCCCGCCGCCTCATCGCCGCTCTCGCCGACAGCCACCACGTCCTGGACCTCGGCGGGCGTCGTACGACGAGCTACCTCAGTACCTACTTCGACACCGAGCGGCTCGGCGCCTGGCGGGCCCACGTCCAGGGCCGCCGGCGCCGCTGGAAGGTCCGCACCCGCCTGTACGTGGAGGACGGGCTGTGCCGGGTGGAGGTGAAGACGAAGGACGGCCGCGGCGCCACGGTCAAGCACGCCTTGAAGGTCCCGACCGCCGACTACGGCGAACTGACCACACAGGCAGCTGACTTCGTCGACGAGGTGCTGGAGCAGGCCGGCATCCCCATCACCGCCAAGGAACTCTCGGCCTCCGCCGAGGTCCGTTACGTCCGTGCGGCTCTCGCCGACCTCGACCACGGCAGCCGCGTCACCCTCGACGGCACCCTCAGCTGCCACTGCGACGACCGCACCGCCGCACTCGACCCCGGACACGTCCTGATCGAGACCAAGGGCGGCGCGCAACCCGCCCCCGCCGACCGTCTGCTGCTCGGCATGGGCGTCCGTTCGGTCTCGCTCAGCAAGTACATCGTCGGCCAGTCCCTGCTCACCCCGGGCCTGCCCGACAACGACGTACGCCGCCTCGCCCGCGCCCACTTCACCACCGAGGCGCACCCGGCACCGCTCACCGAAAGGATCCCCGCAGCATGAACGTCCTGCGCGGCATCAAATGGCCGTACGCCCTGATCGCTCTCCTCGCCGTCGCGGCCGTCGGCGTCGGCACGCTGCAACCGCAGCTGGTCTCGGCCGCCGCCGGCCTGGTGAAGAAGAAGCCCAGCGCGACACAGAAGATCAAGCAGGATCCGCCGCCCACGCTCTTCACCGACGCCGAGATCGCCACCATCGGCAAGCAGACGGCGGCCCAGCGCAAGAAGGCCGACACCCTCTTCGCGCAGTGGAGGGAGGCGCACGGCACCGCCCGCGACGACAAGGCGTTCACCGCCTGGGCCGCCCAGCAGGTGCCCGCCCCGCCCACCGCGGCGCAGCGCACCGCCGAACTCCGTCAGGACCAGCAGCTCGCCAAGACCCGCACGGCGGCCGGGAAGAAGGCCGCGACCTGGCTGGAGCTCCACGGCAAGAAGGACATCTGGAAGCTCTACCTCCACGACCAGGGTGAACTGATCCCCGCCAAGCAGGGCACGGCCGAGAAGACCCAGCTCAAGGCGGTGCTGAAGCTGGCCAAGACGATCAGCGACCAGGTGGCGGCCAAGGACAAGCAGCCCGCCCCGTACGTCCTGGACCCCACCCTGCGCCCTGACAAGCACATCAAGCCCGGCGCCAAGGGCCCGTACTCCTACCCCTCCAGCCACGCCGCCCGGTCCGCCGCCGCCGTCACCTACCTCACCGTCCTCTCCCCGCACCGCGCCGCGGACTACCAGTGGATGCAGGACGAGATCCTCTACTCCCGCCTCTACATGGCCGGCCACGTCACCAGCGACATCACCGCCGGCACCCTCCTCGGTGATCTGATCGGCGACTACGAACTCACCGTCAGCGGCCACTGACACCCGCCGTCGTACCCGGCGCCGTCCCTTGTCCGGGGTCTCACCCCGCGGCGGGGCGGCGCCGTACCGCGGTGAGGGCCGGGCCGAGGGCGAGGAGGAGGTGTGGTCCGCCCACCGCGCCCAGACGGGTATCACCCGGCGCGAGTACGACGACTACATGAGCGGCGCGACTCCGGCGAGTGGGCTCACACTGGAGGATCCCGTCTCCTTCGACGAGCCGGTGACGCTCAGCGCGCTGCGCTCTGCGGGGGCTTTCCACCCTCCGCAGAGCTACCGGTACATGAAGGGCGATGAGCTTCGGCAGGTGGCAGCTTGCACGGCGTCCCCTCCTTCGTAGGGCGTCCGCAGCGCGGTGCTGTCGGGCGTCTTCGGGGGCGGCCGTATCTACTGGGCATGCGGGGCATTGAGTACCACCTGCGCATGCCGCCGCGGGGGAACGGCTGAGTGGAGGAGCGAGCGGTCCAGGATGCTGGGCCCCCGCAAGTCCTGCTTTGCGTAAGCGACTTGGCCGCCATTTGCGCAATATGTGATGCGGGTCACGTGAAATGTGTCTCACTATTTGAGACAGGTGGCTGGTGGGGTGGGGTGCATGCCGCGCGAATGTCCCCGAGGGGGCTATGTCGCCTGCATATAGGGCGCGCGGAGGGCACGCCACCCTCAAATTGGACTAGATAACAAACAAACCCCAGGCCACTGACCTAGGGTTTCTCTCTGGAGCGGGTGACGAGAATCGAACTCGCGCTCTCAGCTTGGGAAGCTGATGTTCTACCATTAAACTACACCCGCGTAAGACGGACAGATCGACTCCGGTGGAGTTGATGTCCGAACGCTCGCTCACTGTACCTCATCGAAGACCCCCCGTGTGTGGATCACCGGAGCGGGGTCCGGCGCAGGCGGGGGATCCGCCTGCGGGGGAGTCGAGTTGGGGCGTACCGTGGAGGCGTGGGAGAGGGTCCGGGTGGGGCCGGAGAGCCTCCTGGAGAGTCGTCTCTTTGATCCCGTAATGTGGCTTTTGTCGTCCATGGCAGTAACCCGGACGCGGCTCTTGGGGAAGGGACTTGAGGGATTTGATGGAACGCACCGTCGTTCGCTGTGCGGACGGGCACGTCTTCAGCACCGCTTCGTTCCCGATGCAGCAGGCCGAGCGGCTCGGCCCCGGCCGGCTGCTGAGGTGTCCCCGGTGTGCCCGGCTCCGCAGTGTGGTGCCGGTCACCCTGGAGAAGCGGTAGCGGACGGAGCGGTCGGCCGCTCCGGCGGGACCGGACCAGGAAGATCGAAAGGCGCGCGGGCCGTCACGATTGTCACGGCTCCGCGCGCCTTGCGTATCCTCGGGACGTGCTTCTCTCAGACAAGGACATCCGGGCCGAGATCGACGCCGGGCGGGTACGGATCGATCCCTACGACGAAACCATGGTGCAGCCGTCGAGCATCGACGTCAGGCTGGACCGGTACTTCCGGGTGTTCGAGAACCACCGGTACCCGCACATCGACCCCTCCATCGAGCAGGCCGATCTGACGCGGCTGGTGGAGCCCGAGGGCGATGAGCCGTTCATCCTGCATCCCGGGGAGTTCGTGCTGGCCAGCACGTACGAGGTCATCTCCCTTCCCGATGATCTCGCCTCGCGGCTGGAGGGGAAGAGCTCGCTCGGGCGGCTCGGGCTGGTCACGCACTCCACCGCCGGGTTCATCGACCCCGGGTTCAGCGGCCATGTGACCCTGGAGCTGTCCAACCTCGCCACCCTGCCGATCAAGCTCTGGCCGGGGATGAAGATCGGCCAGCTGTGCATGTTCCGGCTCAGCTCGCCCGCCGAGTTCCCGTACGGCAGCGAGCGTTACGGGTCCCGATACCAGGGGCAGCGCGGGCCGACCGCCTCGCGGTCCTTCCAGAACTTCCATCGGACCCAGGTGTGAGGGCGACGACGACATGAGTGACGTGCGGGAGAACCTGACCTACGAGCGGTTCGGCGGCGCCATCCGCGAGCTGGCGCAGACCATCGCCGACGACGGGTACGAGCCGGACATCGTGCTCAGCATCGCCCGCGGGGGTGTCTTCGTCGCCGGCGGGCTCGCCTACGCCCTCGACTGCAAGAACATCCACCTGGTGAACGTCGAGTTCTACACGGGTGTGGGGACGACCCTCGAGATGCCCGTCATGCTCGCGCCCGTCCCCAACATCATCGACTTCTCCGACAAGAAGGTGCTCATCACCGACGACGTCGCGGACACCGGCAAGACGCTCAAGCTGGTGCGCGACTTCTGCCTCGACACCGTCGCCGAGGTGCGCTCCGCCGTGATCTATGAGAAGTCCCACTCCCTCGTGAAGTGCGAGTACGTGTGGAAGCGGACCGATGACTGGATCAACTTCCCGTGGAGCGTCGAACCGCCCGTGGTGAAGCGGGCCGGGCAGGTCCTCGACGCCTAGGCGAGAACGGCGAGAACGGCGACAACACGGAGAAGGGCCCCGGCGCTGCCGGGGGCCCTTTCCTGTGCCGGACGGGACTAGAACGTGCCCAGCTTCACTATCGACAGCAGCGCGATCAGCTGGATCGCCGACGCGCCCAGCGCCTTGGGCCAGGGCAGGTCGTGGGAGCGGGAGACCATCAGGGTCAGCAGGGCGCCCGCGCCGATCCAGGTGGCCCAGCCGAGCAGCTGGACGAAGCCGGCGTCGCCGCCGAAGAACATGGCGACGAGCAGGCGGGGGGCGTCCGTGAGCGATGTGATCAGCATGGACAGGCCCACCGTGGGCTGCCAGGCACCGTCGCCGCCGAGCTGGCGGGCCAGGGTGTGGGTGACCACACCCAGGACGAAGGCGCTCAGCACCATCGCGACGGCGGTGATCAGCACGATCGGGACCGCGTTGGACAGCGTCGCGTTGATCGCGTCCTTGCGGGCGTTGTCGAAACCGAAGACGGCGAGCAGGCCGTAGAGGAAGGTGACGATCAGGGCCGGGGCCCACATCGTGTAGTCCCGCATGCGCAGGAAGGTCGCGTCGGGGGCGAGCACGATGCCCCGCAGGAGTTCCTTCCAGTGCAGGGGCGGGCCGGTGGGGCCGGAGGGCGCGGCCGAGCCGGCGTGGTAGGTCGCGCCCTGGGTGTAGCCGGAGGCCTCGTCGATCGAGAAGGCCTGGGTGTGGCCCGGGTTGTTCGCCGCGTACGGGTCCCGCGCACCGCCCGGGCCCTGGCCCGGGTAGCCGCCGTCGCCGAAGTACTCCGGGCCGTCCTCGGCCTGGCCCGGGTAGCCGTGGGACGGCCCCGGCTGCGGGTAGCCCTGCGGCGGGTACGACGGCTGCGGACGGCCGTACGTCGGCCCCCGCTGCCCGTACGACGGTCCTCCGGGCTGTCCCTGCCCGTACGACGGTCCCGCGGGCCGCCCGTGTCCGTGCGACGGTCCCTGCGGCGCCTGCTGTCCTTGGGGGGTGCGGTTGTCCCGGCCCCCGCGTCCGATCCTGAATCCAGCCACGTCAACGAACGTACCCGGTCCCGCACAGCGACGTGTCCGGCCGGGGCCTCGGGGCCGGGCTTTGCTGCCGACCTGTGACATCCCCTAAGGGGCCGTCAGGGGACCGGTCCGGGACATCCCCCGGTTTCACCGGCCCGCCGGACGGCCCGGGCGGAGCGGGTCAGTCCGCGAACAGGGCGCCGAACTGGGGCTCGCCCGTCGTGGAGATTCCCGCGGCGCTCGCCGAGACGGACCGGGAGCCGGCCGTGGTGATCTTCGTGCCGTCGGAGGGCAGATAGGTCAGCGCGCCGTCACCGCCGTTCTCGTACGACCCCACGACCAGGTCGGCCCGGCCGTCGCCGGTGACGTCGTCCAGCTTGACGTCGGCGCCGAACAGGTCGCTCTTCTCGTCGTCGCCGGGGACGCCGGCGGTGCTCTGGCCGAAGGACTGGGCGCCGGACGTGGTGTTCACACCGGAGGCGGAGCCGTACAGGACGGCGACCTGGCCGGTGTCGGTGACGCCGTTCATGTCCTCGTTCGGGCTGCTGACGACGAGGTCCTGGTAGCCGTCGCCGTTGACGTCGCCGAGGTCGAGGTCCCAGCCGAAGCCGTCGCCCTTCTCCGCGGTGCCGGGCACGCCGCCGGTGTCCTGGGTGATGCCCGTGGTGGCACCGGGGCCCGAGGCGGAGCCGTAGGTGACGCTCACCTTGCCGCCCTTGGCGGCGTCCGGGACGGTCTGGCCGTCGCTGGTGGTGTTGTCCCAGGAGGAGCCGCTGACGATGTCGCCGAAGCCGTCGCCGTTGATGTCGCCGATGCCCGTGACGATGCCGGGCTTGAGGGCCTTGGCCGAGGCGGCGCTCAGCCCGCTCGCGGTGCCGGGCAGCCAGTAGTTGGTGTTCCAGTGCGACGAGGTCTTCGTCTCGTAGCCGTCGACCACGAGGTCGGTGCGGCCGTCGCCGTTGACGTCACCGGCGGTCAGGCTCATCGGCCCGTAGGGGTAGTCGTTGCTGCCCGACTGGATCGGCGGCTTGACGGTGGTGCGGCTGCCCGGGGTGCCGGAGGTGCTGAAGCCTCCCCTGTAGAGGTAGAGGGTGCTGGCGGAGCTGCCGACGACCAGGTCGGCCTTGCCGTCGCCGTCGAAGTCGCCGGCGGCCAGGTCCTTGCCCCAGTAGTCGTGGGAGCTGGGGGCCGGGTCGGGCACGTCGACGCCCTTGCCGGTGAGGCCGTTCGCGGAGCCCCAGAGGATGGCGAGGCCGCCGCCGTCGGTGTCGGTGCCGACCTTCTCGTGCGGGGCGCCGACGGCGAGGTCGTCGTAGCCGTCGTTGTTGAAGTCGGCGTACGCGAGGTCGTAGCCGAACTCGTCGCCGGCCTCGGCGGTGCCGGGGGCACCGGTGGTGTTCTGGCTGATCGTGGTGCGCTTGGCGCCCGAGACGCCGGTGGCGGCGCCGTACAGGACGACGACCTGGCCGGCGTTCTGGTGGCCGCTGACGTAGGCGGTGGCCGCCGAGGTGGCGATGTCGCCGATACCGTCGCCGTTGAAGTCGGCCTTGGCCACCTTGACGGAGTCGGCGGCCGTGGCGGGAGCTCCGGCGAAGGTGAGCAGACCGCCCGTCAGCGCGGCCGCGGTGGCCGTCGCGAGGGCGAGTCGGCGGTGCGTGTGCATGCTGTTCTCCTGCGGCATGCGGGGATGCCCGGCGGGGCATCCGCAGTCGATGAGGTGCCGGACCGCCCGTGTTCGCCGTGGGTTGTCCCAGGGTTCACCGAGCGGTCGGCGATCAGGAGACCGGCCGCGGCACGTAAGGGTTGTACGTGAGTTCGGTTATTTTCCGGGGCTGATGGGGCCACCGGGCCCGGGACGTTCCGGCGTGCCACGTCGGGAACTCCCCCACGCGGGGTCACCTGCGGGCAGCCGCCCGAGCCGGAGCGGAGGGGGAGGGGCAGGATGGGCGCATGAGCGTAGTCAAGATCAATGTGCTGACCGTGCCCGCCGAGCAGCGGGAGACGCTGGAGAAGCGGTTCGCCTCGCGGGCCCACGCCGTGGAGAACTCGGACGGGTTCGAGTGGTTCGAGCTGCTGCGGCCCGTCGAGGGCACCGACACCTACCTCGTGTACACGCGCTGGCGCGACGAGGAGTCGTTCCAGGCGTGGATGGAGGGCCCGATGAAGTCCGCGCACCAGGGCGGCGGGGAGGGCGGCGAGCGGCCCAAGCCTGCTGCTTCCGGTTCCACCCTGTGGTCCTTCGAGGTGGTGCAGCAGGCGGGGCCGAAGGCCCAGTAGGAGAGCCGAGCGCGGGGCGCCCCGTCGCCGGACGGCCCTATGCGGGCGGTTCGGATTCTCCGGCGGGGCGCTTTGCCACGAAGGAGCCGAGGCCTACTTCGGCTCGGATGAGTCCCTCGGACTTGAGGTGGGCCAACGCCTTCTGCGCGGTCGAGGTCGCGATGCCGAACTCGGTGGAGAGTTCGACGACGGAGGGCACGCGGGCGGCCACGGGGTACTCGCCGCCGGCGATCCGGCTGGTCATGGCCGCCGCCACCTGGCGCCAAATGGGGCGAGTGCGGTCAAGGGCGGTGGTCATGCGGGCGGTTCGGACTCTTTGGCGGGGAGCTTCGCAACGAAGGAGCCGAGGCCGGGTTCCGTGTAGGTCAGGCCTTCTTCGCGCAGGGCTCGCAGCACCTTGTGTGCCGTTGCGTTGGCGATCCCGAACTCCGCCGTGAGCTGTACGACGGACGGCACCCTGGTGCGCGGTCCATACGTGCCGTCTGTGATGCGGCGCCGGATGATCTCGGCGACCTGGCGCCAGCGGGGGATGTCGGGAGCGAATTCCATCACCCCACCATCATCCGCATGCCTGTACAACCGTGCGATACAGGGGATCCCTGTGATCCCTAGAATGCCTAGACTTCCTCCGCTAGGGTAAGGACACGAAAGACCCCCGCGACGGGTGGAGCCGTCCGGGGGCGTGGCCACCAGCTGAAATGGAGCTGATGACGTGACCGACCTTATCCGCCGCCTTGCCGCTTGGGTGGGGTTCCTGGTCCTCCCTCCGGGAGAGGAGCGCGTGCCGTACCCTGCCCCCGTCGCCGCCCCCCCGGCCGATCCCGCCCCTGTCCCTCCCGCGCCACCGCAGCCCGTACGGACTCGACACGCCCCTCGATGCCACCGCCGCCAGGGCCGTACGACCGTACGTGACGGCCCATGAACTGCGAGAATGGCGAAGGGAGTCGGCGCCGGCGGCACTGGGGCAGGACATGCCCGGTCCGTACTGGATCCACGGGCTGGAGGTCGCGTGAGCCGACCGACCCGTCTGCTGCCCTGGATCACCGACGACCGCGACGGGCCGCTCTCCCGGCCGGCCGACGTCACGGAGTCCGTTCAGCTCGGTATGGGCGGCCAACTCCTGGACCATGCGCGCGAGATCCTGCCGGACGCCCCGCCCGGCGAACTCCGCTTCCTCGCCGAGCGTTTGACCCGGGCCCTCGATGATGCCCTCCGTGTCGCGGAGAGCCGGGGTCGGCGGCTGGACCAGCTGAACTGAGCCGAGCTGCCCGGCGGCCGCACATACGACGGCGCCCCCTGCCTGTGCGGGTCAGGGGGCGCCGTCGGGCTTTTCAGCGGCCGGTCACTTCACCGGCTCGGGCTCCGGCTCGCTCTCCGGCGCCGCCTCGCCCGCCGGGTCGACCGGCGTCCTGACGGAGTCGAGGAGCAACTGGGCGACGTCCACGACCTGGATGGACTCCTTGGCCTTGCCGTCGTTCTTCTTGCCGTTCACGGAGTCCGTGAGCATCACGAGGCAGAACGGGCAGGCCGTCGAGACGATGTCGGGGTTGAGGGAGAGGGCCTCGTCGACGCGCTCGTTGTTGATGCGCTTGCCGATCCGCTCCTCCATCCACATCCGCGCGCCACCGGCGCCACAGCAGAAGCCGCGCTCCTTGTGGCGGTGCATCTCCTCGTTGCGCAGGCCCGGGACCTTGCCGATGATCTCGCGCGGGGGCGTGTAGATCTTGTTGTGGCGGCCCAGGTAGCACGGGTCGTGGTAGGTGATGATGCCCTCGACCGGGGTGACCGGGATCAGCTTGCCCTCGTCCACCAGGTGCTGGAGCAGCTGGGTGTGGTGGATGACCTCGTAGTCGCCGCCGAGCTGCGGGTACTCGTTGCCGAGCGTGTTGAGGCAGTGCGGGCACGTGGCGACGATCTTCTTCGCCGACTTCGGCTTCCTCGACTCCGCCGTGACCTTGCCCTCGTCGTCCAGCTCCTCGCCGAACGCCGTGTTCAGGGCCATGACGTTCTCCATGCCGAGCTCCTGGAACAGGGGCTCGTTGCCGAGACGGCGGGCGGAGTCACCGGTGCACTTCTCGTCGCCGCCCATGATCGCGAACTTCACGCCCGCGATGTGGAGGAGCTCCGCGAAGGCCTTCGTCGTCTTCTTGGCGCGGTCCTCGAGGGCGCCGGCGCAGCCGACCCAGTACAGGTACTCGACCTCGGTCAGGTCCTCGATGTCCTTGCCGACGACCGGGACCTCGAAGTCGACCTCCTTCAGCCACTCCAGGCGCTGCTTCTTCGCCAGGCCCCAGGGGTTGCCCTTCTTCTCCAGGTTCTTGAGCATCGTGCCCGCCTCGGACGGGAACGCGGACTCGATCATCACCTGGTAGCGGCGCATGTCGACGATGTGGTCGACGTGCTCGATGTCCACCGGGCACTGCTCGACACAGGCGCCGCAGGTGGTGCAGGACCACAGGACGTCCGGGTCGATGACGCCGTTCTCCTCGGCGGTGCCGATCAGCGGGCGCTCGGCCTCGGCGAGAGCGGCCGCGGGAACGTCCTTCAGCTGCTCCTCGGACGCCTTCTCCTCGCCCTCCACGGTCTTGCCGCCACCCGCGAGCAGGTAGGGCGCCTTGGCGTGGGCGTTGTCGCGCAGCGACATGATCAGCAGCTTCGGGGAGAGCGGCTTGCCGGTGTTCCAGGCGGGGCACTGCGACTGGCAGCGGCCGCACTCGGTGCAGGTGGAGAAGTCCAGCAGGCCCTTCCAGGAGAACTGCTCGACCTGGGAGACGCCGAAGACGTCGTCCTCGCCCGGGTCCTCGAAGTTGATCGGCTTGCCGCCGGAGGTCATCGGCAGCAGGCCGCCCAGGGAGGTCTCGCCGGTGGCGTTGCGCTTGAACCAGATGTTCGGGAAGGCCAGGAAGCGGTGCCAGGCCACACCCATGTCGGTCTTCAGGGCGACCGTGATCATCCAGATGAAGGAGGTCGCGATCTTCAGACCCGCGAAGAAGTAGGTGAGGTTCTGGAGCGTGGAGACGTCCATGCCCCGCAGCCACGACACCACCGGGTAGGAGATGAAGAACGAGGCCTCGTAGGCGTCCACGTGGTGCTGGGCGCCCTCCAGCGCGTGCAGCATGAAGATGCAGACGCCGACGATGAGGATGACGCTCTCGACGAAGTACGCCTGGCCGAAGTTGGAGCCGGCGAAGCGGGACTTGCGGCCCGGCTTGTTCGGCTTGCTCAGCTGGCGGATCACGATCAGGACCGCGATGCCGAGCACCGTCATCGTGCCGATGAACTCGACGAAGATGTTGTACGGCGCCCAGTCGCCGATGACCGGCAGGATCCAGTCGGCCTTGAACAGCTGGCCGATGGCGTTGACGATCGTCAGCAGCAGGGAGAAGAAGCCGACCGCCACGAACCAGTGCGCCACACCGACGATGCCCCAGCGGTTCATCCGGGTGTGGCCGAGGAACTCCCTGGCCACGGTGAGGGTGCGCTGGACGGGCTCGTCGGTCCGCGTGCCGGCGGGCACGTTCTGGCCGAGCCGCATGAAGTTGTAGATCTGAAGGATGGCGCGGGCGAACAGGGCCACGCCGACCACGATCAGAACCAGCGACACGATGATCGCGGCGAGTTGCATTTCGGGGCTCCTCGGGCCTGCGAGGGACATTACTAAGCGGTAACTTATGCAGTCCGTTCGAGACTACCCGCATCTTTCCTCGCACTGTAGCCAGGTGCGGGGTGATCTGGGTCGCTGAGGGGCGCCTGACCCGGCAGGCAATCGGATCGTGTTATTCGTACCGAATTGCTACATTCATGCCTAACTTATAGCCGTGCTCTACGGGATCGCAGCCGCCACCGCCGCCCTCCTCCTCGCCGCCCTGCTCGCGGCGCTGCTCAGGGTGCCCGCCCGGCGGGCGGGGCTCGTCGACCGGCGGCGGCAGCGGCCGGTCCCGGTGGTCGGGGGGATCGCCGTCGTGGTCGTCACCTGTCTGGTCTCCTGGGCGGGGGAGTGGACGAGGGTCGCGCCGCTCGGCGAGGGGGTCGGGGAGCTGCTCGTCGCCGGTGCCGGGGTCGCCGTGCTGGGGCTGGTCGTCGACGTGTGGAGGCTGCGGGCGAGGGTCCTGGTCGCCGGTACGGCCGTCGCGGCGGCCTGCGTGGTGCCGTACGACGAGACGGGCATCTGGGGCGGGATCCTGGCCGTGGGCTGGATCGTCTTCGCCTCGCTCGCCTTCAAGGGGCTCGACCACGCCGACGGGCTGGCCGGAACGGTCGGGGTGGTCACCGCCTTCGGGGTGGGGGTCTGTGCCGCCGCCGAGGTGATGGACGGGCTCGCGGTGCTGCTCAGCGTGTTCGCCGCCGCTCTCACCGGCTTCCTGATGCACAACTGGCATCCCGCGCGGGTCGGCCTCGGAGCCGGCGGGGCGCTGTTCACGGGGTTCCTGCTCTCCTCGTCCGCCGTCTTCACGCGCGCGGGGTACGCGCTGGGGCCCACGGCGGGCGTGCTGTTCTGTCTCGGTGCCGTCGCCGCCGCCGACTTCCTGCTCGTGCTCCTCGCGCGCGGGACGGCCCGCCGGCCGCTGCTGCGGCGCGGCCCGGACCACCTCGCCCACCGGCTGCGGCGGCTCGGGCTCACGCCCCAGGGGGGCGTCGTGCTGCTGGGCGCCGGTTCCTTCTCCTCGGTGCTCGTGGGGGTGCTCGTGCACACCGGGTGGACCGGGCGGGGGGCCGTGCTGTGGGTGGCCGGCGGGGTGCTGCTCGCCGTGCTGGTGCTCGTTCGGGTGCCCGTTCAACCGCCGCAAACGGCTCGCCGGGATGTATCGACGCAGGTCAGAGGCCAGTTGCGTGTAAGGAACGGATAAGAGTTGAGTCCTACTGACTCAGCTCTGTTGACCGGGCGAATCTCCTCGTGCACACTTGAGCCTGTTCCACTCAAGTCAGCTGGAGGAATCAACCATGGCACGTGCGGTCGGCATCGACCTGGGCACGACTAACTCCGTCGTCAGCGTTCTGGAGGGCGGCGAGCCCACCGTCATCACCAACGCCGAGGGCGCCAGGACCACGCCGTCCGTCGTCGCCTTCGCCAAGAACGGCGAGGTGCTCGTCGGCGAGGTCGCCAAGCGCCAGGCGGTCACGAACGTGGACCGGACCATCCGCTCGGTGAAGCGCCACATGGGCACCGACTGGAAGATCCAGCTGGACGGGAAGGACTTCAACCCGCAGCAGATCTCCGCCTTCATCCTGCAGAAGCTGAAGCGCGACGCCGAGGCCTACCTGGGCGAGAAGGTCACGGACGCGGTCATCACCGTCCCGGCCTACTTCAACGACTCCGAGCGCCAGGCGACGAAGGAGGCCGGCGAGATCGCCGGTCTGAACGTCCTGCGCATCGTCAACGAGCCCACCGCGGCCGCGCTCGCCTACGGCCTCGACAAGGACGACCAGACGATCCTCGTCTTCGACCTCGGTGGCGGCACCTTCGACGTGTCCCTCCTGGAGATCGGCGACGGCGTCGTCGAGGTGAAGGCCACCAACGGTGACAACCACCTCGGTGGTGACGACTGGGACCAGCGCGTCGTCGACTACCTGGTCAAGCAGTTCCAGTCCGGCCACGGCGTGGACCTGTCCAAGGACAAGATGGCCCTGCAGCGTCTGCGCGAGGCCGCCGAGAAGGCCAAGATCGAGCTGTCCTCGTCCAGCGAGACCTCGATCAACCTGCCCTACATCACGGCGTCCGCCGAGGGCCCGCTGCACCTGGACGAGAAGCTGACCCGCGCTCAGTTCCAGCAGCTGACCGCGGACCTGCTGGAGCGCTGCAAGACGCCGTTCCACAACGTGATCAAGGACGCCGGCATCGCGCTCGGCGAGATCGACCACGTCGTCCTCGTCGGCGGCTCCACCCGTATGCCCGCCGTCGCCGAGCTCGTCAAGGAGCTGACCGGCGGCAACGAGGCCAACAAGGGCGTCAACCCGGACGAGGTCGTCGCCATCGGCGCCGCCCTGCAGGCCGGTGTCCTCAAGGGTGAGGTCAAGGACGTCCTGCTGCTCGACGTCACCCCGCTGTCCCTCGGTATCGAGACCAAGGGCGGCATCATGACCAAGCTGATCGAGCGCAACACCACGATCCCGACCAAGCGCTCCGAGATCTTCACGACGGCCGAGGACAACCAGCCGTCCGTGCAGATCCAGGTCTACCAGGGCGAGCGCGAGATCGCGGCCTACAACAAGAAGCTCGGCATGTTCGAGCTGACCGGTCTGCCGCCGGCGCCGCGCGGCGTCCCGCAGATCGAGGTCGCCTTCGACATCGACGCCAACGGCATCATGCACGTGACCGCCAAGGACCTGGGCACGGGCAAGGAGCAGAAGATGACCGTCACCGGCGGCTCCTCGCTGCCGAAGGACGAGGTCGACCGCATGCGCCAGGAGGCCGAGAAGTACGCGGAGGAGGACCACGCCCGCCGCGAGGCCGCCGAGACCCGCAACCAGGGCGAGCAGCTCGTCTACCAGACCGAGAAGTTCCTCAAGGACAACGAGGACAAGGTCCCCGGCGAGATCAAGACCGAGGTCGAGGCCTCCGTCGAGGAGCTGAAGGCCGCGCTCAAGGGCGAGGACACCGCCGAGATCCGCACCGCCACCGAGAAGGTCGCGGCCGTCTCGCAGAAGCTCGGCCAGGCCATGTACGCCGACGCCCAGGGTGCGCAGGCCGCCGCGGGCGGTGCCGCCGGCGCCGAGGCCCCGAAGGCCGACGACGACGTCGTGGACGCCGAGATCGTCGACGACGAGCGCAAGGACGGTGCCGCGTGACGGAGGAGACCCCGGGCTTCGAGGAGAAGCCCGACGTCCCCTCCGGCGCCACCCCCGACGACGCCGAGCCGAAGGCCGCCCCCGAGGAGGGGGCGGCCCCGGCCGGGGACGGAGCAGCAGACGTGGGCCTGGTGGCCCAGCTGGACCAGGTGCGTACGGCGCTCGGCGAGCGCACGATGGACCTCCAGCGCCTCCAGGCCGAGTACCAGAACTACCGCCGCCGCGTCGAGCGCGACCGGATCGCGGTCAAGGAGATCGCCATCGCGAACCTCCTGACCGAGCTCCTGCCGGTGCTCGACGACATCGGCCGCGCGCGGGAACACGGCGAACTGGTCGGCGGCTTCAAGTCGGTGGCCGAGTCGCTGGAGACCGTCGCGGCCAAGATGGGTCTGCAGCAGTTCGGCAAGGAGGGCGAGCCCTTCGACCCGACGATCCACGAGGCCCTGATGCACAGCTACGCGCCCGACGTCACGGAGACGACGTGCGTGGCCATCCTGCAGCCCGGGTATCGCATCGGCGAGCGCACCATCCGCCCCGCGCGGGTGGCCGTCGCCGAGCCGCAGCCCGGCGCGCAGACCGTCAAGGCCGAGGACGCCGAGGAGAACTCGGCGACCGGCGCCGCCGACGACAAGGAGAACGGTGGCCCGGAGGAGGGCTGACGTAATCGCTGAAGACAGGAAGGAGGGGCGTCGGGGATGAGCACCAAGGACTTCATCGAGAAGGACTACTACAAGGTCCTCGGCGTCCCCAAGGACGCCACCGAGGCCGAGATCAAGAAGGCGTACCGGAAGCTCGCCCGCGAGTTCCACCCGGACGCCAACAAGGGCAACGCCAAGGCGGAGGAGCGCTTCAAGGAGATCTCCGAGGCGAACGACATCCTCGGCGACCCGAAGAAGCGCAAGGAGTACGACGAGGCACGCGCCCTGTTCGGCAACGGCGGCTTCCGCCCCGGGCCGGGTGCCGGCGGCTCCTACAACTTCGACCTGGGCGACCTCTTCGGAGGAGGAGGCAACGCCCAGAGCGGAGGCTTCGGCGGCGGACTCGGTGACGTCTTCGGGGGCCTGTTCAACCGCGGTGGCACCGCGGGCACCCGCACCCAGCCCCGGCGCGGCCAGGACATCGAGTCCGAGGTCACGCTGAGCTTCACGGAGGCCATCGAGGGCGCCACGGTGCCCCTGAGGATGTCCTCCCAGGCGCCCTGCAAGGCCTGCTCGGGCACCGGCGACAAGAACGGCACACCGCGGGTGTGCCCGACCTGCGTCGGCACCGGGCAGGTGGCGCGGGGCTCGGGCGGCGGGTTCTCGCTCACCGACCCGTGCCCCGACTGCAAGGGCCGCGGTCTGATCGCCGAGCACCCCTGCATGGAGTGCAAGGGCAGCGGCCGCGCCAAGTCGTCGCGCACGATGCAGGTCCGGATCCCGGCCGGGGTCACGGACGGCCAGCGCATCCGGCTGCGCGGCAAGGGAGCGCCCGGCGAGCGGGGCGGACCGGCGGGCGACCTGTATGTGATGGTCCATGTCGGCGAGCACCCGGTGTTCGGACGCAAGGGCGACAACCTCACCGTCACCGTGCCGGTGACGTTCGCCGAGGCGGCCCTCGGCGGCGAGGTGCGGGTCCCGACCCTCGGCGGCCCGGCCGTCACCCTGAAGCTGCCGCCCGGCACGCCCAACGGCCGCACCATGCGCGCCCGGGGCAAGGGCGCGGTCCGCAAGGACGGCACCCGCGGCGATCTGCTGGTCACCGTCGAGGTGAGTGTCCCGAAGGACGTGACGGGGAAGGCTCGTGACGCGCTGCAGGCGTATCGCGAGGCGACCTCGGGCGAGGACCCGCGTGCGGAGCTGTTCGAGGCCGCGAAGGGAGATTGAGCGAGATGGACGGCCGTCGGCGTAACCCGTATGAACTGACCGAGGAGACCCCGGTCTACGTCATCTCGGTGGCGGCCCAGCTCTCCGGACTCCACCCGCAGACGCTGCGCCAGTACGACCGCCTCGGTCTGGTCTCACCGGACCGCACCGCAGGGCGGGGCCGCCGTTACTCGGCCCGCGACATCGAACTGCTCCGCCAGGTGCAGCAGTTGTCGCAGGACGAGGGCATCAACCTGGCCGGCATCAAGCGCATCATCGAACTGGAGAACCAGGTCGCCGCGCTCCAGTCCCGCGTCGCGGAGATGCAGGCGGCCCTGGACGGCGCGGCGGCCGCGATGCAGCAGCGCGAGGCCGCCGTCCACGCCTCCTACCGCCGCGACCTGGTCCCGTACCAGGAGGTGCAGCAGACCAGCGCGCTGGTGGTGTGGCGGCCCAAGCGGCAGCAGTCCTCGGACTGACGGCACCTCGGTGCGGCACCGGGCCCGCGGACGTACACCGTCCGCGGGCCCTCGCCTTTTCACCGGCCCCGCGGCCGGCCGCCGCGGACGCGGTCAGCCGGGGAGCAGGTCGCCCGCCAGCTCCAGCGCCATCATCCACATCGGCTGTCCGCCGGTGCCGAACGCGGCGGCCAGCGCGTAGCCGACGGCCGCGTCCGTGGCGTCCGGGGCCGCGTCCCTGCGCCACTCGGCGAACACCCGCCCGTCGCCCCCGGAGGAGAAGTCGCCGAGGCGCTCCCGGCCGCGCAGCAGCCGGCTGCTCGGGATCGAGCCGGGCACCAGACGCCAGGAGCGGCCCGCGTACCGGACGTCGACGCGGTACGAACGCCGGGTCACCCGCCCCCTGGCCAGGTCCAGCTCGGCCGGGGCGCCGTCGACGGTGAGCGTCAGCACGGCGCCGTCCCGGGTGCCGATCGGCACATGGTCCGCCCTGTCCGTACCGGTGGTGCGGCGCAGTACGACCCGGGGCACCGACGCGCCCTCCACGACCACCTCGCCCTCCCGGCCGTCCAGCCGGACGGTGATCGCCCCGAAGAGGTCGTCGTCCGTGACGCTCTCGGGTGTCGGGTCTTTCGGCATGCGGTCGTTCCCTCGCTGTCGCTGTCCGGGCCGTACGCCAGGGGGACGCACGGCGGGGTGCTCACGTTCCCGGCGCCGCGCAGTTGGCCGGGTCTGATCGATCATCTGATCGATCAAGCTCCTTTGCCCTCTCATGGACTGCCCTTGGGATGGAGGGTCCGTAAAGAGTGTTTGGAGGCGATTCCGCTCCTCCTTCACAGGCTCAGCGGAGCGTGCTGTTGCGCACTCGTTAAGTAATTCCGCTTGACGCTGGGTGGCGGCTCCAAGTTGTCTTTTCAGACACCTGGGTCGTAAAGCAGCACCCACGTCCGGAACGCACCTGAAGTGAGCCCCCGAATGCGCCGTATCGCCATATCCGTGGCCGCGTCCACGATGACCCTCTCGCTCGCCGGCTGCGGCGTGCTGAACGCGACGGGGGACGGCGCGAGCGCGAGCCCGACGAAGGGCGACGACGTCACCATCGGGCTCCTGCTGCCGGAGAAGGCGAACACCCGCTACGACAAGTTCGACTACCCCATCATCAAGAACAAGGTCTCCGAGCTGACCGGCAAGAAGGGCGAGGTCCAGTACGCCAACGCCGACGCGGACGCCGGCCGGCAGACCGACCAGATGCAGCAGATGATCGACGACAAGGTCGACATCATCCTGCTCGACGCGGTCGACTCGCACGCCGTCGCCGGCGAGGTCAAGAAGGCCAAGGAAGCGGGCATTCCGGTCATCGCCTACGACCGGCTGGCCGAGGGCCCGATCGACGCGTACATCTCCTTCGACAACGAGCTGGTCGGCGAGGTGCAGGCCCGCTCGCTGCTGGCGGCCCTCGGGTCGGGCGTCGACACCTCCGACAAGGTCGTCATGGTGAACGGCTCGCCCACCGACCCGAACGCCAAGCAGTTCAAGCAGGGCGCGCTCTCCGAGCTGAACGGCAAGGTGGACATCGCGGCGAGCTTCGACACCACGGACTGGAAGCCGGAGAACGCCCGGGCCGAGATGACCGAGGCGATCAACAAGATCGGCAAGAACAACATCGCCGCGGTCTACGCCGCCAACGACGGCATGGCCGGCGGTGTCATCAAGGCCCTGGAGGCGGCCGGCGTCACCAAGCTGCCCCCGATCACCGGCCAGGACTCCGAACTCGACGCGGTCCAGCGGGTCATCGCCGGCGAGCAGTACATGAGCGTCTACAAGTCCTACCCGGACGAGGCCGAGGCCGCGGCCCAGATGGCCGTCGCCAAGGTGCAGGGCAAGGACATCCAGTTCGACGCCCTCACCCAGGACAAGGTCGACAGCCCCACCGACAAGGACATCCCGGCCAAGCTGGTCCAGGTGTCCGAGCTGACCAAGAGCAAGATCAAGGACACGGTCATCGAGGACGGGATCTACACCGTCGGCGACATCTGCACCGCCAGGTACAAGGCGGCCTGCGCGGCGATCGGCCTGAAGTAGCGGGCGACCGCGGCACGGTCAACCGGGGCGCGGGCCCGGACGTCACCCGCGTGTGCGGGACCGGCGTGCCGGACGACTGCACGAGACGCGGCGGCCGTCGGCGGGTTTTCGACGGTCGCCGCGTCACGTTCTGAGCGGCCCTCTCGCATCGCGCCACCCCCGTGCGCGCGATGCGACGGCCCCGGCCGAACGGGGGGAGTCCGGCCAGGGCCGCTCCGGGTGCCTGGGCACCCGGGGGAAGCGGGAACAACGATGCCCCTGTGACGATCGCGCCACCACCATCATCTTGTTGCAATGCGACGGGCGGAGGCCGGGAGGAACCTGTCCATAACGGCGCTTTACGTCGCCCACGGCCGAGCGAGCCGTGTTGCGGACCCGCTCCCGGCCGCGCATAGTTGCGCTGCGGAGGTGGCAGCAAGCCGGGGGTGGAATGGGCGATGGCCGGGCACGGAACGGAGGAGCATCCACACGGTGCCGACCGGCTGTGCGGGGCCGGGGACCGCGTGTATTCCCGCGCCGTACGCCGGGGACGGGTGCCGCGCACGGACGCGGTGCCGGTGCCCTGCCTGCTGGAGCTGGCCCTGCTGCACCCCGACCCCGACGACATGGACTGGCTGGTGCCCACCTCCCCGCAGGAGGTGATGACCCGGCTGCTGCGCGGGGTCTACGACGAGGTCAGGGAGAGCCAGCGGCGGATGGGCTCGGCGGTGGCCGCCTTCGAGTGGTACGCCGGCCTCGGCGGTGGGCTGCAGGCGCTGTCGGCACCCGGCGAGCACACGGCCATCCGCGTGCTGGACGGACTCGCCCGCATCCAGGCCGCGATCGACGAGGCGACCGAGGCGTGCACCACGGAGGTGCTGATCGTCCAGCCCGGCGGCATCCGGCGGGAGGACGAGCTGACCGAGGGACTGCACCGGGCGCTGGACCTGCGCGGCCGGGGCGTGCGCATGCGCGCCCTGTACACGCATGTGGCCCGGCACGGGCAGGGGCTGCTCAACTACCTGGAGTTGATGGGTGACGCGGTCGAGGCGCGCACCCTGGACGAGGTCATCGACCGGCTGATCCTTTTCGACCGCAAGGTTGCCTTCATCCCCGCCAACACCGAGCGCACGATGGCCCTGGAGCTGCGCCACCCGGCTCTGGTCGAGTACCTGGTCACGGTCTTCGAACGGCTGTGGCGCCTGGCGCTGCCGCTGACGGCCGCCCTCCCCGACAGCGGCATCGAGGGCATCTCGCACCGCGAGCGGTCCATCGCCGCGCTGCTCGCGGAGGGCCACCAGGACGCGGTGATCGCCGAGCGGCTCGGCATCAGCGTCCGCACCTGCCGGGCCCATATCGCCCGCCTGTCGGACACCCTGGGCGCGGCGAGCCGTACCCAACTGGGCGTGCGCATCGCCCAGGTGGGCCTGGACCAGCCCCGGCACCCCGCCCCGCCGGCCGCGGCCGCCGTACTCAGGGTTCCTGGTCAAGAATCCCCGACCGGGCGATGAGATAGCCGAGCTGGGCGCGGCTCTCGCTGCCGAGGACCGCGGCGAGTTTGGCGATGTGGACGCGGGCGGTGCGGATGTTCATGCCGAGGCGCTCCGCGACGGCGGCGTCGGTGAGGCCCTCGACGAGCAGGCCGGCGATGGCGCGCTGGCGGGGGGTGACGCCGTTCAGGGTGGGACGCTTCACGGTCTGCGGGTAGATGGGCGTGGCCAGCCGCCACAGCCGGTCGAAGGCTGTCACGAAGAACCGGAGCAGGGCCGGGTGGCGGACTTCCAGGGCGATCCGGCCGTCGTCGCCGGCCGGGACGAAGACGACGGTGCGGTCGATGACGATCAGCCGGTCCGGCAGCTCGTCCAGGGCGCGGGCCTCGACATCGCCCTGCAGCCGCTGGAAGCCGGCGTACACGGCGGGCACATGGCGCAGGGTGTGCTGGTAGAGGCCGCGCATCCGGGCGCCGCGGTCGAGCACCGCCTGGTCGCGCGCCGTGGCGGCCGTGCCCGCGGCCTCGCCGCGCCTGCCGGTGAGCCCGGCGCGCGACTGGATGGTGAGCACCTCCTCGCTCGCGTCGGCCATCGCCTCGGTGATGGCCCGGTTGATGCGCTCGGTGCCGCTGTGCAGCCGCAGCACCGGGGTGTCGGCGCCCACGTGGGCCGGCGTCTCGATCCGCGTCAGCGGCTCGAACTGCTCCACCAGCCGTTCCTGGCGCCGCCGTTCGGCGGCGATGCGGGCGGCCGAGAGGCCGAGCAGCCGGTGCAGCGCCGCGGTGGGAGTGACCGGCTCCAGCAGGCCGGGGTCGCCGGGGGCCGGACGCAGCAGCCCGGAGCCGATCAGACAGGGGGCGTCCGCCGCGTCCCCGGCTTGCAGGCGGCCGTCCCGCAGGGCGCGCTCGTACAGCGTGGCGCCCGCCTCGCAGAGTTGCCCGGGGCCGTGTTCAGGATGGCTCACGGGGTCGTCTCCCGCGGTTCGAGAAGGGTGGAGTCCGCTGTCAGGCAGCCGAGTCGGGCGCGGCTCTCGCCACCGAGGGGGGCCGCGACGGTGCGCCGGTGGGGTGTGACGCCGTTCGGGGCGGGGTGCTGGACGGCGCCCGCGTCGCGCAGATCCTCGGTCCCGTGCTCGCGGTGGCTCACCCGCCCGCCTCCTCCGGTTCGAGTATCCCGGACCTCGCTATCAGGTAGCCGAGCTGGGCCCTGCCCTCGCTGCCCAGGGTGACCGCGAGCCGGGCGATGTGGTCGCGGGCCGTGCGGACGTTCATGCCGAGGCGGTCGGCGATGACGGCGTCGGTGTGGCCTTCGACGAGGAGGGCGGCGATGGCGCGCTGGCGCGGGGTGACGCCGTTCAGGGTGGGCCGGCGGACCGGTTCCGGGTACATGGGGGTGGCCAGCCGCCACAGCCGGTCGAACGTGGTCGCGAAGTAGCCGACCAGCGCGGGATGGCGGACCTCCAGCGCGAGCGTGCCGTCGTCGTCGGCCGGTATGAAGGCCGCCTTCCGGTCCATGACGATGAGCCGGTCGGTCAGCTCGTCCAGGCAGCGGGCCTGGCTGTCGCCGGTGAGCCGTTCGTTGTAGCCGAGGATGGCCGGCAGATGGACCGCCGTGTGCTGGAAGAGGGTCCGGATGCGGCCGCCGCGGTCGAGCAGTCTCTGGTCACGGCGGAAGGCGGTCTCGCGGGCGGCTTCACCGCGCGGACCGACGAGTCCCGAGTAGTGCGGCTGGATGCACAGGACCTCCTCGTACGTCTCCTCCATCGCCTCGGTGAGGGCCTGGTTGATGCGCTGGGAGCCGCTGTGCAGGCGCAGCAGCGGGGTACCGGCGCCGGTGCCCGCGGCCTGCGGCCCGTCCGTCCGCAGCAGCGGCTCGAACTGCTCCACCAGCTGTTCCTCACGCCGGTACTCGTCCGCGACCCGGGCCCGGGAGCCGCGCAGCAGCTGGTTCAGGGCGGCGGCGGGGGCGACGGGTTCGAGGCGGGCGGGGTCGTCGAGGGCCGGGTGCAGCAGGCCGAGGTCGGTCAGGCAGGGGGCCTCGCCGGCCTCGTCGGCGCGCACGTGACCGTCCGTGAGGGCCTGGGTGTACAGCTTCACTGCGGCCGGGCACAGATCTTCGGCTCCGTGCTCCTGATGCGGCTTCGTGGTCAATCCGCCGCCACCTCCCCCTCCTCGTCCTCCTGCCTCAGGATCCCCGACTCGCCTATGAGAAAGCCGAGTTGGGCGCGGCTCTCGCTGCCGAGGGTGGCGGCCAGCTTGGCGATGTGGACGCGGGCGGTGCGGACGTTCATGCCGAGGCGGTCGGCGATGGCGGTGTCGGTGTGGCCTTCGACGAGGAGGGCGGCGATGGCGCGCTGGCGGGGGGTGATGCCGTTGAGGGACGGTTTCCGCACCGCCTCGGGGTACATGGGGGTGGCCAGGTTCCAGAGCCGGTCGAAGGTGGTCGCGAAATAGTCGACCAGGGCCGGGTGACGGACTTCCAGGGCGAGGGTGCGGTCCTTGTTCGCGGGGATGAAGGCCACCCGGCGGTCGATGACGAGCAGCCGCTCGGTGAGCTCGTCCAGGGTGCGGGCCTCCACGTCGCCGTGCAGCTGTTCGTAGCGGGCCATGGCCCTGGGCCGGTAACGCTCGGTGTGCTGGTAGAGCGTGCGGATACGGCCGCCGCGGTCGAGCAGGGCCTGGTCGCGTTCCAGGGCGAGAGGCACCACGCTGAGATCCCCGATGTTGTGGGGCTGGATGGTGAGGACCTCCCCCGTGAGGTCCTCCACGGCCTCGGAGATGGCGACGTTGATCCTGTCGAGTCCGCTCAGCAGCCGGATGCCCGCGGGGTCCGCCGGGCCGGTGCCCGGCGCCGCGAGGGCGAGGAGTGGTTCGAAGGCCTCGGTGAGGCGGACGCCCTGGCGGCGCCGGTGGGCTATGTCCTCGTCGACGGAGCGCAGCAGCCGGGGGAGGGCGACGGCGGGGGCCGTCGGCCTGAGGCGGTCCGCGTCATCGGTGTCGGGCCGCAGGAGTTCCGCGTCCAGGAGACAGGGCACCGCTTCGGCCTCGCGGACGGGGACATGGCCCTCACGCACCGCGCGGCTGTACAGTTCGAGGCCCGCCTCGCACAGCTCCTCCGCGGCGTGCTCCTGATGTGGCGGAGGGGTCACCGTGACGCCTCCCTCCCCGCGCCGCTCACTGCCGGCCGCCCGGTCCCGGCTGTGAGGTGTCCTTGTCCAGGATCCCCGACTGGGCGATGAGATAGCCGAGTTGGGCGCGGCTGCCGCTGCCCAGGGCCTGGGCGAGCTTGGCGATGTGGGCCCGGCAGGTACGGACGTTCATGCCCAGCCGGCGGGCGATGGCCTCGTCGACATGGCCCTCGACGAGGAGCTTGGCTATGGAGTGCTGGATCTCGGTGATGCCGTCGGCCGCGGCTTCGTAGGGAGCGCCGGCGCTCAGTGGCACCGCCCGGTCCCACATGAACTCGAACACCTTGATCAGGTAGCGCACGAGACCCGGGTGGCGCAGCTCCAGGGCGACCTGCCGGTCGTCCTGTATGGGGATGAAGGCGACGGACTCGTCACAGATGATGAGACGTTCGACCAGTTCGTCGATGGTCCGGTACTCCGCCTTGCCGTTGGCGAACTGGTCCACGTAGGCGAGCCGTTCGGGGCTGTATCTGGCGGTGTGCTGGTACAGGGTCCGGATGCGGACGCCTCGCTCGATCAACGGCTTGTCGCGTTCGAGGGCTTCGACGAGTCTGCGTTCGGGATGGCGGTGGCTGGGCTGGACCGTGAGGACCTCGTTCTGGCACTGGGCCGTGGCCAGGTCGAGTGCCGTGTTGATCCGGTCGAGCCCCTCCAGCACGGTGACCGAGTGGGTGGACGCCGTAGCCTGGGCGCTGAGGTCCAGGAACGGCTCGAACACCTCGGCAAGTTTGGTTGACACCGTCCTGCGTTCGGTGATTTCACGCTCAAGGGGGTTGAGCCGCTGGGCGAGGGCCACCGACGCGGGGACCGGGCGCAGCCAGTTCGCATCGTCAGGATCCGGATGGAGAAGCGCGAACTCCATCAGACAGGGAGCAACTTCCACATCCGCGCGGGCGATGCGTCCCGTACGCAGTGCGTTCGCGTAGAGACGGCTGCCTGCCTCGCACAGATCCGTCAAGGCATGGGGATGTGTCTCTTTAGTGCGATTCGTTACCAAATCTCCACCCCCCAGGGTCCTGAACATGCAGGAACATGATGCACTGATTGTGTGGCCATGACGTGCCCGAATGAGCCATCGTCTTGTTCGACGGGGGAAGAGGGGACTTTCAAGTGAGGACGAAGCCGACTATGCGAAAGAGAATGCTTCGCTCGATACTTGTCGCCGCCTTCTCCGCCGTTGTGGCCTTCGGATCGCTGAGTGGCCTCTCTGGCGCGAAGGGTGACGCTCGAGCGGACACCGCTTGGTCTGTCATGGCCGGCACGCGCCAGGTGGGCGCGAGCGCCGCTGCCGCCTTCCCGACCGACACCGCGTGGAGTTGATGTGACGACTCCACCCGACGACCGCTCCTTCCGACGCGAGATGGCCACCGCCTACCGCTCGGGCTGGCACTTCATCGACCTGGTCACCGCCATCCCCCACAGCGGCGACTCGTTGATGGTGACGGTGTTCGGCGAGCCGGTCGTCGTCACCCGGGACGACGAAGAGGACGTGCGCGCGTACCGGTGCCTGCGCAAGCCTCGCGGTGCGCCACAGCCGGTGCGATGTGCCATC
The DNA here is from genome assembly GCF_001542625.1 of Streptomyces griseochromogenes. Taxonomy (NCBI): domain Bacteria; kingdom Bacillati; phylum Actinomycetota; class Actinomycetes; order Kitasatosporales; family Streptomycetaceae; genus Streptomyces; species Streptomyces griseochromogenes. The sequence goes on from NZ_CP016279.1 coordinate 373,250, forward strand.
CGCTACGGCATGATCTTTGTGAACCTGGACCAACGCGACCATCGGTTGGCAGAACCGGACGATTCAGACCTTAGGGCTGTCTCTGCCACCCCCCGCAGTGCCTGACGCGATTCCCCCGTCGTAAAAGATCGCTCAGGTGCTTCCCCCCGCAGCGGCGTCACCGTGACCTGAACACGGTGACGCCGCTGCAGTTTGTGGCGACATTTCGATGTATGGGAGCGCTTTCACGGTGGCTGAAACCAACCGGTTGACCTCTTCTTGAGGGTGGCTGAAACCAACCGGTTGACCTGCTCGTCTCAGCCGCGCCCCAGAGCGCGCTCCACCTCGATCTCGATCACCACCCGTGAGGGGTTCTCGCCGGGCACGCGTCCGTACCGCTCGGCATAGCGCCGCTCCGCCTCCGCGACCCTTCCCCGCTCTCGGCTCCGCTCGTGCGGGGGGACGCCCATCGCCTCGCCCCGCACCCGCGCCCGGCCCTCCAGCGTGGCCCAGCGCCGGCCGTCCACCTGGCACACCGCGACCCGTGCGCCCTCGGGTCCGGCCGCGAGGACGTGGGACACCTTCGCGCTGGTCCTGTTGGTGATCACCCTCGCCAGTCGCGCCTCGGGGTCGTACGTCACCCCGACCGGCACCACGTGCGGGCTGCCGTCGGGGCGCAGGGTGGTCAGCGTGCACAGGTGCCGCTCCCGCCAGAAGGCGAGGTACGGCTCGTCCGGGGCGACCGGGTCCACGGAGTACGAGGTCATGGCAGTCATGGGCCGCAACCTAGCCCCAGAATCCTCCGGAGCCAGCCTTGAGTGGAATAGACTCAACTTTGTGTACGCTGGTTAAGTCAGCAATGGGAGACATGGGAGAGACACGGCCGACGGGCCGACGTCGAGGAGGAGAGCGCGAACGTGGACGCCGAGCTGACCAACAGGAGCCGGGAAGCGATCAATGCGGCCAGTAGCCGTGCCGTGACCGGGGGGCATCCCGACCTCACCCCCGCCCACCTGCTGCTCGCGCTGCTCGCGGGGCAGGAGAACGAGAACATCACCGATCTGCTGGCGGCCGTGGAGGCCGACCAGGCCGCCGTACGATCGGGCGCCGAGCGGGTGCTGGCCGGGCTGCCCAGCGTGACCGGCTCCACCGTGGCGCCCCCGCAGCCCAACCGCGAGCTGCTCGCCGTGCTCGCCGACGCGAACGAACGGGCGAAGGCCCTCGGTGACGAGTACCTGTCCACCGAACACCTGCTGACCGGCATCGCCGCGAAGGGCGGCGCGGCCGGTGAGGTGCTCCGCAAGCAGGGCGCCGACGCGAAGAAGCTCCAGGAGGCCTTCCGGAAGGCCAGGGGAGGGCGCCGTGTGACCACCGCCGACCCCGAGGGCCAGTACAAGGCCCTGGAGAAGTTCGGTACCGACTTCACCGCCGCCGCCCGCGAGGGCCGCCTGGACCCCGTGATCGGGCGGGACCAGGAGATCCGGCGGGTCGTCCAGGTCCTCTCCCGCCGTACGAAGAACAACCCGGTCCTCATCGGTGAGCCCGGCGTCGGCAAGACCGCCGTCGTCGAAGGGCTCGCCCAGCGGATCGTGAAGGGCGACGTGCCCGAGTCCCTGAAGGACAAGCGGCTCGTCTCGCTCGACCTCGGCGCGATGGTGGCCGGCGCCAAGTACCGCGGCGAGTTCGAGGAGCGGCTGAAGTCCGTGCTCGCCGAGATCAAGGACTCCGACGGGCAGATCATCACCTTCATCGACGAGCTGCACACCGTCGTGGGCGCGGGCGCCGGCGGGGACTCCGCCATGGACGCCGGCAACATGCTCAAGCCGATGCTGGCCCGCGGCGAGCTGCGCATGGTCGGCGCGACCACCCTGGACGAGTACCGGGAGCGGATCGAGAAGGACCCCGCCCTGGAGCGCCGCTTCCAGCAGGTGCTGGTCGCCGAGCCGACCGTCGAGGACACCATCGCCATCCTGCGCGGACTCAAGGGCCGCTACGAGGCCCACCACAAGGTGCAGATCGCGGACAGCGCGCTGGTCGCGGCCGCGACCCTCTCCGACCGCTACATCACCTCCCGCTTCCTGCCCGACAAGGCCATCGACCTGGTCGACGAGGCGGCCTCCCGCCTCCGCATGGAGATCGACTCCTCGCCCGTCGAGATCGACGAACTCCAGCGCTCCGTCGACCGGTTGAAGATGGAGGAGCTGGCGATCGCCAAGGAGACCGACCCGGCCTCCGTCGAACGCCTGGACAAGCTGCGCCGCGACCTCGCCGACAAGGAGGAGGAGCTGCGGGGCCTGACCGCCCGCTGGGAGAAGGAGAAGCAGTCCCTCAACCGGGTCGGCGAGCTGAAGGAGAAGCTGGACGAGCTGCGCGGTACGGCCGAACGCGCCCAGCGCGACGGCGACTTCGACACCGCGGCCAAGCTGCTCTACGGCGAGATCCCGCAGCTGGAGAAGGAGCTGGAGGCCGCCTCCGAGGCCGAGGAGGAGGTCGCCAAGGACACCATGGTCAAGGACGAGGTGGGCTCCGACGACATCGCCGACGTCGTCGCCGCCTGGACCGGCATCCCCGCCGGGCGCCTCCTGGAGGGCGAGACGCAGAAGCTGCTGCGCATGGAGGATGAGCTCGGCAAGCGGCTCATCGGGCAGGGCGAGGCCGTACGGGCGGTGAGCGATGCCGTACGGCGGTCGCGTGCCGGGATCGCCGACCCCGACCGGCCCACCGGCTCCTTCCTCTTCCTCGGCCCGACGGGCGTCGGCAAGACCGAACTCGCCAAGGCGCTCGCCGACTTCCTCTTCGACGACGAGCGGGCCATGGTCCGCATCGACATGTCGGAGTACAGCGAGAAGCACAGCGTGGCCCGGCTGGTCGGCGCGCCTCCCGGCTACGTCGGCTACGAGGAGGGCGGACAGCTCACCGAGGCGGTGCGGCGGCGCCCGTACAGCGTGGTGCTGCTGGACGAGGTGGAGAAGGCCCACCCCGAGGTCTTCGACATCCTGCTCCAGGTGCTGGACGACGGACGCCTGACGGACGGCCAGGGACGCACGGTCGACTTCCGCAACACCATCCTGGTGCTCACCTCCAACCTGGGCAGCCAGTACCTGGTGGAGCCGCTGACCAGCGAGCACGAGAAGAAGGAGCAGGTCCTGGAGGTGGTCCGGGCCTCCTTCAAGCCCGAGTTCCTCAACCGGCTCGACGACCTGGTGGTCTTCTCGGCGCTGGCCAAGGACGAGCTGGCCCGGATCGCCCAGCTCCAGATCGACCGGCTCGCCAGGCGGCTGGCCGAACGCCGGCTCACCCTGGAGATCACGCCCGAGGCGCTGACCTGGCTCGCCGACGAGGGCAACGACCCGGCCTACGGCGCCCGCCCGCTGCGCCGCCTGGTGCAGACCGCCATCGGCGACCGCCTCGCCAAGGAGATCCTCTCCGGCGAGATCAAGGACGGCGACACGGTCCGGGTGGACCGCTTCGGCGAGGGCCTGATCGTGGGCCCGGCGACCGGGAAGACACTGTGACGCTCACACGGTGAACGCCATGAACCGTACGAGGGCCCGGTCGGGGCCCTCGTACGTCACATCCACGAGCACCGCGTCCGCCTCGGCCCCGGCCGGGGGTGCGTGCTCGCCCTCGCCGTTCAGCCGCAGACAGAGATCCACTCCGTCGTCGCAGTACTCCGTGTCGGTCTCGGGCGCGTGCGGATAGGCGGCCCGCAGCCAGTCGCGCACGCCCTCCCGCGGCATCCGGAACGAGGCGTCGTAGGAGGTGTCCAGCCAGGTCTCCACGGTGCAGTGCGCGGCATGCGCCTCCTTCGGCAGCTTCGCCCCACCGAAGGCGAGCGCCTCGGCGCAGGGCGCCTTCTGCGGGCTGCCCATCTCGGAGAACGAGATCGCGAACGTCACCACCTCCACGCCCAGCCACACCAGGACCAGGGCCGGAACCGCCACGATCACCGCGACGAGAACCCGTCTTTTCCGCCCCCACCCCGCCATACCGACCCCCCTGCGCGCCCCGGCCCTCCACCCGACCAGACGGATCCTGTCAGCCGACGGCTGACAGGTCCCGGCGGGGCTTGCCACCCCCCTCCCCGCATGGGGGAGGATGACGGAATCCGCATGAAGGGAAAATCACGGTGAGCATCGACCCGTCCTCGATTCCGAACTTCGGGGGCCAGCCCGAACCCGATCCCCAGGGACCGGCCGGCCCCGTCGTCCCGGATCAGGACCTCGTGAAGCAGCTCCTCGACCAGATGGAGCTGAAGTACGTCGTCGACGAGGAGGGTGACCTCGCGGCGCCGTGGGAGCAGTTCCGCACGTACTTCATGTTCCGCGGGGAGGCCGAACAGTCGGTCTTCTCGGTGCGGACCTTCTACGACCGCCCCCACAAGATCGACGAGAAGCCGCAGCTGCTGGAGTCCATCGACGACTGGAACCGCCGCACCCTGTGGCCCAAGGTCTACACCCACACCCATGACGACGGCACCGTCCGCCTCATCGGCGAAGCCCAGATGCTGATCGGCACCGGTGTCGACATCAACCACTTCGTCTCCTCCACGGTCAGCTGGGTGCGGGCCGCGATCGAGTTCGACCGGTGGCTGGTGGAGCAGCTGGGCCTGGAGGAGGACGTCAACGACGCGGAGGAGCCGGGCGGCGACGAGGAGTGATCCCGGCCCCCTGCCACAGCTGAGGTCCGGGGGCCGCCGCCCCCGGATCGCAGCCGGACTCACATGCTCCGCAGCCGCTGTGCCGCCTCCCGCAGCACCTCCTCGCGCTTGCAGAAGGCGAACCGCACGAACGGCGCTCCGGCCTCCCGGTCGTCGTAGAAGACCGCGTTGGGGACGGCCACCACGCCCGCCCGCTCCGGCAGGGCGCGGCAGAAGGCGAAGCCGTCCTTCTCGCCGAGGGGGCGGATGTCGGTCGTGATGAAGTAGGTGCCCGCCGTCCGGAAGACCTCGAAGCCCGCCTCGGTGAGCCCCTGGGCGAGGATGTCCCGGCGCACGCGCATGTCCCGGCGGAACCCGTCGAAGTAGGCGTCGGGCAGCGCGAGAGCCTCGGCCACCGCGTACTGGAAGGGCCCCGCGGAGACGAAGGTGAGGAACTGCTTCACCGCGCGCACGGCGCTCACCAGCTCGGGCGCGGCCGTCACCCAGCCGACCTTCCAGCCGGTGAAGGAGAAGGTCTTGCCGGCCGAGCCGATCGTGACCGTGCGCTCCCGCATCCCGGGGAACGTGGCCAGCGGCAGGTGCTCGGCGTCGTCGAAGACCAGGTGCTCGTAGACCTCGTCCGTCACCACCAGCAGATCCCGCTCCACCGCCAGCTCGGCGATCGCGGCCAGCTCCGCGCGGGTGAGGACCGTGCCCGTGGGGTTGTGCGGGGTGTTGATCAGCAGCAGCCGGGTGCGGTCGGTGACCGCCGCGCGCAGCTCGTCCAGGTCCAGCCGGAAGCCGCCGTCGTCCGGACGCAGGGTCACCGGCACCCGCCTGCCGCCCGCCATCGCGATGCTCGCCGCGTAGGAGTCGTAGTACGGCTCCAGGGCCACGACCTCGTCATCCGGCTCCAGGAGGGCCAGCAGGGAGGCCGCGATGGCCTCCGTGGCGCCGGCCGTGACCAGCACCTCGGTGTCGGGGTCGTACGACAGCCCGTAGCGGCGCAACTGGTGCGCGGCGATCGCGGTGCGCAGCTCCGGGATGCCCGGACCCGGCGGGTACTGGTTGCCGCGCCCGTCGCGCAGCGCGCGCACGGCCGCCTCCCGGACTTCCTCGGGGCCGTCGGTGTCCGGGAAGCCCTGGCCCAGGTTGATCGACCCGGTCGACACGGCGAGGGCGGACATCTCGGCGAAGATCGTCGTCCCGAACTCGGCGAGGCGGCGGTTGAGGTGCGGGCGCGCGCTGGAGGTCATGCCCGTCATCCTGCGCCCAAGCTCTGGAGTTCCTCAACTCGGCTTTGAGGCACGGAACGGCCGGGCATCCCCCCGTCACCGCACGACAGGCGGCGAGGGACGAGGCGTCCACGGGGCCGCTTCGGGGGAACGGAAGGAGCGTGACGCCATGAGCGACAACATGATCGAACTCATCATGCTGGCGGCGGCCGTGGTTGTGCTGACCGTGGTGAGCAAGATCCGTCGCAGGCGGCATGCCGGGCCGTCGCTCGGCAAGCGCCGCGGGGGGAACCGGGCGTACGGCTCGTCCTCGACCAGCGGGGGCGGCAGCTGGTGGGCCGGCGACGGGGGCGGCGGTTCGTCGTCCGGCGGCCACCACTCCGGTGGCCACCACTCGGGCGGCCATCACTCCTGCGGGGGCGGCCACTCGTGCGGCGGCCACTCGTCGTGCGGCGGGGGTTCCTCCTGCGGCGGCGGGGGCGGATGCGGTGGAGGCAGCTGACACGGGGCAGCTGAGCTTCCCGCTCTCGGGCGCCCGCCGGGCAGCACATCCGGCGGGCGCCCGGCCGTCGCGATCCCGCTCGCGGCGTGCGCCCGGCGTACGCCATAGTTGAACAGTTGAGCTGTGTAGCCCTCTGAGGGATGGAAAGCCCACGAAGTTGGGTAAAAACGCTGTGGTGGCGCCACTGTCCATGATTCCCTCTAAAACACCTACGCAGCCCCTCGGACGTCCCGCAGACTCCCCTCCCCGGCCGGGCAGGCTGGGCTGATCGGGCTGACATGGCCGAACTCCCCCCATCTTTGCGTGTTAGCGGAGCCGATCCATGCTCACGACCCTGAACACCTCCTACACCGATACGCGCGCTGCCGACCTCGCCTGGGCGCTCGGGCGCGAGCCGCTGCCCGCCCTGGCCGCCCTCGATCTGGAACTGACGGGCGCGAAGCTGCAGTTGAGACTGCTCGGCGCATCCCACCAGGTACTGCTGGAGGAGGAGCGGGGCAGCTGCTCGGAGACGGTCGCGTGCATCCCCGGATCCAGCACCCCTCTTCCGCTGGGCGTGGCCAAGCGGGTCGGCGACTGGGAGTACGAGTTCGCGGCGCGCGTCGAGGTGCTGACACCGGGCTCGTTCGCGGGCCGCGCCCAGGAGTTGCTGGCCCTCGTCTCCGACCACCCGCACGGTCTCGCCGGTGTCTTCCCCGGCAGTCCGCACGCCTTCACCGCGATGCTCGCCCAGCGGCACGAGGGCCAGGTGCACTGGCGCACCTGGCACGCCTACCCGCAGGACGGGCAGTTGGTGGCGACACGGACGCGCGTCGGGCAGCGGGTGTCCGCGGCCCAGACGGACTGAGGCGTGCCGCAAGCCTCCCGGACGACATAAACCCCGCTACGACAACTGCCCGCAGTTCCACACGTGTGGGTGACGAAGCGTACCGAGCCTGTGACGTAACGTCGCAACGTGATCGAACCGCACGCCCCCCCGCGCCCGGGTGCCTCGCCCTGGACCGGCCCCGCTCGGCTGCCCGTCCGGCCCGGCACCGGCCGGTTCCTGGTCCTCGTGTGCGTCTTCGTCTGCGCGGCCTGCGGACTCGTGTACGAACTCGAACTCGTCGCGTTCGCCTCGTACTTGATCGGCGACTCGGTCACCCAGGCCTCTGTCGTGCTGTCCGTCATGGTCTTCGCGATGGGCATCGGCTCGCTCGCCGCCAAGCGGCTGCGCTGGCACGCGGCCGTCGGCTTCGGCGCGATCGAGACCGTCCTGGCGCTGGTCGGCGGGTGCAGCGCGATGGCGCTGTACGCCGTCTTCGCCTGGACCGGCGGCTGGGGCGGGATGTGGGCGGCCGGACCGCGCTGCCTGCTGGTCGCCTTCTCCCTCGCCATCGGCCTGCTCATCGGCGCCGAAGTCCCCCTGCTGATGGAGCTGATCCAGCGCATCCGCCGTCAGGACGCGGGCGGCGCGGTCGCCGACCTGTTCGCGGCGGACTACGTGGGCGCGCTGGTCGGCGGCCTGGCCTTCCCCTTCCTTCTCCTGCCGTTCCTGGGCCAGTTGACGGGCGCCCTGCTCACCGGCACGGTCAACGTCGTCGCAGGGGGCGCCCTGGTCCTCGGTCTGTTCCACCGCGACCTGACCCACCGCGCCCGCTGGACGCTGCTCGTCGCCGGCCTCGTCGTCCTCGGCGTCCTCGCCTCCGCGGTCGCCCTCGCCGACGACTTCGAACGGGCGGCCCGGCGTGCGGTGTACGGCAGGGACGTCCGGGTCGCGCTGCAGACCGATGTGCAGGAGGTGGTCCTCACCGGCGGCACCCACGGCCGTCCCCTCGACCTCTTCCTGGACGGCCGGCTGCGGGTCGGGGGCCGCGACGAGCGCCGCTACCACGAGGCCCTGGTCGCCCCCGCGATGACCGGCCCGCACGCGCGCGTGCTCATCCTCGGCGGCGGCGACGGCCTGGGTGCCCGCGAGGTCCTGCGCCACCGGGGCGTGCACCGCGTCGACGTCGTCGAGCTCGACGCCGGCCTGGTGGGCCTGGCCCGCCACGACCCCGGCCTGACCGCCCTCAACGGTCACGCGTACGACGATCCCCGCGTCCGCGTCACGACCGCCGACGCGCTCACCTGGCTGCGCGGGGCGCCCGAGGCGGCGTACGACGTCGTGATCGCGGACCTGCCCGACCCCGGCATCACGGCCAGCACCAAGCTGTACTCCCAGGAGTTCTACGGCCTGGCCCGCCGCGTCCTCGCCCCCGGCGGCCGCCTGGTGGTGCACGCCGGACCCGTCGCCACCCGCCCCCGCGTCTTCTGGACGGTGGCCGCGACCCTCCGCGCGGCCGGCTTCGCCACGGCCCCCTACCGGGTCCTGGGCCATGACTCCGGCTTCCCGGCCGGTCCCGACCGCTCGGCGGGCGCGTCCAGGGCCCCACGCGACTGGGGTTTCCTCCTGGCGGCCCCGGACCCCTCTGCTCCCCGCCTGACCCTGGACCCGCGGGACGCACACCCGCGCACCCTGACCCGGGCCGACCTGGCCGCCGCCGCACGGGCGGCGGCGCGGACGAGGGTCGCAGGGCTGCGGGCTTCGACGCTGGTGCATCCGCGGTACTGAACGGTGCCGAACGGTACCGAGGAGCGCGCCGGTGAGGCGGCCGCTGCTGGGGAGGGTACGTTCCGGCCACTACTGGGTAGGCTCAGCCGACATGGAGCACCAGGTCTTCGTCCCGGTTCCGCCCGACCGGCTGAGGGCGGCCCTCGCCGACCCCGCCCGGGTGGCAAGGGCGGTTCCCGGCCTCCAGCAGGACGCCGGTGCCGAGCCCGTCGCCGGACGCCTGAAACTGCGGGTCGGCGGCCACTCCGTCACCTACCGCGGCGCCCTGCGCATCACGCCCCGCGCGGACGGCACGTACAGCGTCGAGGGCGATGCCACCGAGGCCCGCGGCACCGGCGGCGTCGAACTGGCGCTCACCGTGCGCCTCGCGGACACCGAGGACGGCACGACGGTCACGGTCGAGGGAACGGCGGACGCGGACGGACGCATCGCGGAACTCCCCCAGGACGCGGTCGGTTCGGCACTGACCCGGCTGCTGACCCGCTGGGTGGAGGCCTTGGCGGAGAGCCCCGGACCGCAGAGCCCGGAGAAGCCGGCCGCCGAGTCCGGGTCCGTGCCGGAAGCCGAGCACACCTCCGTCTTCGACACCGAGGTCCCCCCGTCGTCCCTGGCCCCCGACGCGGACGACGACACCGCGGCCGGATGCACCGCCGCCGCGGCCGACCGCCTCTCCGGCGACGGCCTTTCCGACGACCGCCTCTCCGACGACCGCCTCTCCGACGACCGCCTCTCCGACGACCGCCTCTCCGACGACCGCCTCTCCGACGAACGCTTCGCCGAGGACTTCGCCGACACGGGCGAGCCGCCCGCCGAGGCCGCGCACGCCCGCCGGACGATGATCGGCCGCAGTGCGGAGGAGGTCGACCACGCTCCGCCGCGCGGCCGCTACGCCCCCGTCCCGGCCCCCCAGACCGCCACCGCGGGCCCGGCCCTGCGCTGGGCGGCCCCGGCCGCCGCCCTCGCCCTGGCCTCGGCGATCGTCGTGGGCCGTGCCCTGCGTCGACGCCGCTAGGCCCCGCGCGCCGTTCGTCCGGCGAACGCCGTCTTGATCGCCCCAGTACTGTCATCCCGTGAGTAACGAAGACATCACGCTGACCGCAGGCGACGCGGAAGTACGCGTCAGCCCAGCCAACGGTGGCCGCATCAGCGGGCTCAAGTTCGATTCCCTGGAACTGCTGAGGCAAGGGGACCGCTACGGCTGCTTCCCGATGGTGCCCTGGTGCGGCCGGATCCGGGAGGGCCGCTTCCTGGACGGCGCCACCGTCCGCCAGATGCCCCTCAACTCCCCGCCGCACGCCATCCACGGCACCGCCCGCGACGGCGCCTGGAGCGTCGCCCGCGCCTCGGCGAGCGAGGCGGTCATCACGTACGAACTGGTCGACCCCTGGCCGTACCCCGGCCGGGTCACCCAGATCGTCACGCTGGCCGAGGACAGCCTGACGCTGGCGATGTCCGTGGAGACGTACGACGACTCCTTCCCGGCGCAGATCGGCTGGCACCCCTGGTTCAACCGAACCCTCGCGGGCGAGGACGGCGCGGTCGGCGCGGGCGCACAGCTGGACTTCACACCGGCCTGGCAGGAGGAGCGCGGCGACGACCACCTGCCCACCGGCAACCGCATCGACCCGGAGCCCGGCCCCTGGGACGACTGCTTCGGCATGCCCGGCGGCGTCGACGTCACCCTCACCTGGCCCGGACAGCTGGAGCTGAAGGTGACCAGCCGGCAGGAGTGGGTGGTCGTCTACGACGAGCAGGCCGAGGCCGTCTGCGTGGAGCCGCAGACCGGCCCGCCCAACGGCCTGAACACCCTCCCGCGCCTGGTCACGCCGGTGCGGCCGCTGGAGGCGGCGACCACCTGGAGCTGGCGCCGCATCTAAGCTGGTCGGCATGACGGACGTACGCGGCGAGCTGCTGCAGCAGATCAAGGACAAGGCCGTGGTGCACGGCAAGGTGACCCTCTCCTCGGGTCTGGAGGCCGACTACTACGTCGACCTGCGCCGCATCACCCTCGACGGCGAGGCCGCCCCGCTGGTCGGCCAGGTGCTCCTGGACCTGACCGACGACCTCGACTTCGACGCGGTGGGCGGCCTGACCATGGGCGCCGACCCGGTCGCCGCCGCCATGCTGCACGCGGCCGCCGCGCGCGGCAGGAAGCTCGACGCCTTCGTCGTGCGCAAGGCGGCGAAGGCGCACGGGCTGCAGCGGCGGGTGGAGGGACCGGACATCGCGGGCCGGCGTGTGCTCGTCGTCGAGGACACCTCCACCACCGGCGGCTCCCCGCTCACCGCCGTGGAGGCCGTGCGCGAGGCCGGTGCCGAGGTCGTCGCCGTCGCCACCATCGTGGACCGGGCCACCGGCGCGGCCGAGAAGATCGAGGCCGGCGCGGGCGTTTCGTACCGGTTCGCCTTCTCGAAGGATGAACTGGGTCTGGACTGACGCGCGCCTTTGACCTGGACTTGACCGGAGCCCCGACCATCGGGTCGGGTCTGGAAAGATGGGGCCGACGACGACGTCACACCCCAGGTCTAGGTCAGGGCCGTAGTACGCAGAACGCCAACCCGCACACTCAAGGAGCGGACAGATGCCCATCGCAACCCCCGAGGTCTACAACGAGATGCTCGACCGGGCGAAGGCAGGCAAGTTCGCCTACCCGGCCATCAACGTCACCTCGACCCAGACCCTGCACGCCGCCCTGCGCGGTTTCGCGGAGGCCGAGAGCGACGGCATCGTCCAGATCTCCACGGGTGGCGCCGAGTTCCTGGGCGGCCAGTACAGCAAGGACATGGTGAGCGGCGCGGTCGGGCTCGCCGAGTTCGCGCACATCGTCGCCGAGAAGTACCCGGTCAACATCGCGCTGCACACGGACCACTGCCCGAAGGACAAGCTCGACGGGTACGTACGTCCGCTGCTCGCGATCTCCGAGGAGCGCGTCAAGGCCGGCCGCAACCCGCTGTTCCAGTCGCACATGTGGGACGGTTCCGCCGAGACCCTGGCCGACAACCTGGCCATCGCGCAGGAGCTGCTCGAGCAGGCCCGCCGCGCCAACATCATCCTCGAGGTGGAGATCACCCCGACCGGTGGCGAGGAGGACGGCGTCTCCCACGAGATCAACGACTCCCTGTACACCACGGTCGAGGACGCGATCCGCACCGCCGAGGCCCTGGGCCTGGGCGAGAAGGGCCGTTACCTGCTGGCCGCCTCCTTCGGCAACGTGCACGGCGTGTACAAGCCGGGCAACGTCGTGCTCCGTCCCGAGCTGCTGAAGGAGCTGAACGAGGGCGTCGCCGCCAAGTACGGCAAGCAGTCCCCGTTCGACTTCGTCTTCCACGGCGGATCCGGCTCCACCGAGGAGGAGATCCGGACCGCGCTGGAGAACGGCGTCGTGAAGATGAACCTGGACACGGACACCCAGTACGCCTTCACCCGTCCGGTCGCCGCCCACATGTTCCAGAACTACGACGGCGTCCTGAAGGTCGACGGCGAGGTCGGCAACAAGAAGGCCTACGACCCGCGCACCTGGGGCAAGCTGGCCGAGGGGTCCATGGCCGCCCGTGTCGTGGAGGCCACCAAGAACCTGCGCTCGGCGGGCAACAAGATCAAGTAACCCGCGGCGGTACTTCGGTGAGCCCGGCGCCTGCGCAAGGCGCCGGGCTCGCTGTATACCTGGGTGCATGCCCGATGTCCGGATCTCCTCGTCCCAGGGCAAGTGGATCCTGTTCACCACGGTCCTCGGCTCCAGCATGGCCCTGCTGGACTCGACGGTCGTCAACGTGGCCCTGCCGACCATCGGCCGCGACCTCGGCGCGAGCCTCGCCGCCCTCCAGTGGACGGTCAACGCGTACATGGTCACGCTGGCCGGCCTGATCCTGCTGGGCGGTTCGCTGGGCGACCGCTACGGCCGCCGCAGGATCTTCGTGCTCGGGGTCGTCTGGTTCGCGGCCGCGTCCCTGCTCTGCGGCCTCGCCCCCACGCCCGGCATCCTCATCGCCGCCCGGGCCCTCCAGGGCGTCGGCGGCGCGCTCCTCACCCCCGGCTCCCTCGCCCTCATCCAGGCCTCCTTCCATCCGGACGACCGCAGCCGGGCGGTCGGCCTGTGGTCCGGCTTCGGCGGGATCGGGGCGGCCGTGGGCCCCTTCCTGGGCGGCTGGCTGGTGGACGGTCCCGGCTGGCGCTGGGTGTTCCTGCTCAACGTGCCGCTGGCCCTGTTGTGCGTCCCCATCGCCCTGCGGCACGTCCCGGAGTCGTCCGACAAACGTGCCCACGGCCGCTTCGACGTCCTCGGCGCGGTCCTGGGCGCCCTGGCGCTGGCCCTGCTGACGTACGCGCTGATCGAGGCGCCCGGCGGCTCCGTGGCGGTGGCGCTGACCGCGGTGGCGGGAGTGGCCGCGGCCGTCGCCTTCGTCTACGTCGAGCACCACCGTCCCGATCCCATGCTCCCGCCGGACATCTTCGCCTCGCGTCAGTTCACGGCGGTCAACCTGGTCACGCTGTGCGTGTACGCGGCCTTCGGCGGCTATTTCTTCCTCACCGCGCTCCAGCTGCAGGTGGTGGCGGGGTACTCCGCCCTGCAGGCCGGTACGGCCCTGCTGCCCTCGACCGCCCTGATGCTCCTGTTCTCCGCCCGCTCCGGCGCGCTGGCCGACCGTACGGGGCCGCGGCTGCCGCTGACCGTCGGGCCGCTGCTGTGCGCGACGGCGATGCTGCTGATGCTGCGGGTGGGCGAGCACGCGAACTACCTCGCCGACGTCCTCCCGGCCGTCCTCATGATGGGCGTCGGCATGGTCACCCTGGTGGCCCCGCTCACCGCCACGGTCCTCGCTTCCGTCGACACCGCCCGGGCGGGCCTGGCCAGCGGCATCAACAACGCGGCGGCGCGGGCGGCGAGCCTGGTGGCGGTGGCCGCGCTGCCCCTGCTGGCGGGGATGGGCCCGGAGGCGTACCGCTCGGCCGCGGCTTTCGACGCGGCGTTCGACCGGGCGATGCCGATCTGTGCGGGGGTGCTGGTGGTGGGGGCGATGATCGCTTTCACCCTGGTCCGGCGGCCGGCCCCGGACTGCCGGCACCCGGAATGCAGGACTCACGGCTGCGTCACGGCTCCGCCGCTGGAGCGGGGCAGCCGTTCGTAGCCCCGGCCCACCGTCTTCGCCCGCGGACCCGCGGTGGCTGGTCGCGCGGTTCCCCGCGCCCCTTCAGGGCGCTCGGCCGCGGGCAGCCGCAGACCTGGCGGGCTCTGTACGCCCCGGTGCGGGAAACTGGGTGCCATGACGATTCACGAGAACCTCCTCGGCGGTCCGCCCCCCACCCACCTCCCCGACGACCCGGAGCCCCGCGAGCTCCTCGCCCAGGGCACCGCCCCCGCGGACGTCGCCGCCAAGTACCCCACCTCCTCCCTCGCCTGGGCCCAGCTGGCCGACGACGCGTTCGAGCGGGGCGCTGTCGTGGAGTCGTACGCCTACGCCCGTACGGGCTACCACCGTGGTCTGGACGCCCTGCGCCGAGGCGGCTGGAAGGGCCACGGCCCGGTCCCCTGGGAGCACGAGCCCAACCGCGGCTTCCTGCGTGCCCTGCACGCCCTGGCCCGCGCCGCCCAGTCGATCGGCGAGCAGGAGGAGTACGAGCGCTGCGCGCAGTTCCTGAAGGACTCCTCGCCGACGGCGGCCCAGACGCTCGGCTAGCGGCTGCCCGGGTGTGGCCCGTCTGGCAGCAGACGGGCCTTGCCGTATCCGAGGGGATTGCGGAGGATTCCGCTTGGAGACCGGGGCCCCCGTGCCGGCATCGGCAGGGGCGGACCGCTACCCGGAGTAACAACAGGAGACAGAGATGTCCCAACAGGCTCACCCCCTTTCCGAGGCCGCTGAGCCCGAGACCCCGCATCTCGACTTCGCGGGTACGACGCCGTACGAGGACTACGTCAAGGCGGACGTGCTCACCCACCTCCAGCACACCCTCTCCGAGGACCCCGGAGAGATGGTCTTCCTGGTGACGACCCAGGTCATGGAGCTGTGGTTCACGGTGATCGTGCACGAGTGGGAGACCGCCGCGAAGGCGCTGCGCGGCGACGACGTCCCGACCGCCATCGCCGCGCTCAAGCGCTCCGTACGGGAGCTGGAGGCCCTGAACGCCTCCTGGAAGCCGCTCGGCCAGCTGACCCCGGCGCAGTTCAACTCCTACCGCTCGGCCCTCGGCGAGGGCTCCGGCTTCCAGTCGGCGATGTACCGGCGTATGGAGTTCCTGCTCGGCGAGAAGTCCGCGTCCATGCTCGTCCCGCACCGCGGTGCCCCGCGCGCCCACGCGGAACTGGAGAAGGCCCTGCACGAGCCGAGCCTGTACGACGAGGTCCTGCGGCTCCTCGCGCGCCGCGGCCACCCGATCCCGGCCTCCGTCCTGCACCGGGACCTCGCGCAGCGCCACGAGTCCTCCGACGCCGTGGAGGCGGCCTGGACGGAGATCTACTCCGGCGACCAGAACACCGAGCTCGTCCGTCTCGGCGAGGCGTTGTCGGACGTCGCCGAGCTGGTGTGGCGATGGCGCAACGACCACCTGGTCGCCACTCGCCGCGCGATGGGTGCCAAGCAGGGCACGGGCGGCTCGGCCGGCGTGGCCTGGCTGGAGAAGCGCGCCCGCAAGAACGTCTTCCCCGAGCTGTGGACGGCGAGGTCCCATGTCTGAACTCGTGTTGCGCGCGGAGAAGCTCGACGCGGCGGACGAACTGGCCCCGCTGCGCTCCCGCTTCGTCCTGGACGACGTGGTGTACCTGGACGGAAACTCCCTTGGCGCCCTGCCGGCGAACGTGCCCGGCCGCGTCGAGGACGTCGTCCGCAGACAGTGGGGCGAGCTGCGCATCCGCTCCTGGGACGAGAGCGGCTGGTGGACGGCCCCCGAGCGGATCGGCGACCGGATCGCCCCGCTGGTGGGCGCCGCACCGGGCCAGATCGTCGTGGGCGACTCCACAAGCGTCAACGTCTTCAAGGCACTTGTGGCCGCGGTCCGCATGGCGGGGGAGGAGCGCGACGAGATCCTGGTCGACGCGACGACGTTCCCGACGGACGGCTACATCGCCGAGTCCGCCGCCCGCCTGACCGGCCGCAGGCTGCGGGCCCTCGACCCGGCCGAGGTGCCGTCGGCACTCGGCGACCGCACGGCGGCGGTCCTGCTGAACCACGTCGACTACCGCGGCGGCCGCCTGCACGATCTGCCCGCGCTCACCGCGGCGATCCACGCGGCCGGCGCGCTCGCCGTCTGGGACCTGTGCCACAGCGCGGGCGCGCTGCCGGTCGGCCTGGACGAGCACGGGGTCGATCTGGCGGTCGGCTGCACCTACAAGTACCTGAACGGCGGTCCCGGTTCGCCCGCGTACCTCTATGTCCGCCGTGACCTGCAAGGCCGCTTCGACTCCCCGCTGCCCGGCTGGAACTCCCACGCCGAGCCCTTCGGCATGAGTCCGTCGTACGCCCCGGCACCGGGCGCCCTGCGCGGCCGCGTCGGCACGCCCGACATCCTCTCCATGCTGGCGCTGGAAGCGGCCCTGGACGTCTGGGACGACGTCTCGGTCTCCTCGGTCCGCGCCAAGTCCCTGGCCCTGACGGACTTCTTCCTGGAGTGCGTCACGGCGTACACCGAGCCGGGCCGGGTCGTCTGCGTCACTCCGGAGCCGCACGGCGAGCGGGGCAGCCAGATCGCCCTGCGCTGCCCCGACGCGGGCGAGGTCATGAAGCGCCTGATAGCCCGGGGGGTCGTGGGCGACTTCCGCCACCCCGACATCCTCCGCTTCGGCTTCACCCCGCTGTACGTGAGTTTCGCCGACGC
The DNA here is from genome assembly GCF_001542625.1 of Streptomyces griseochromogenes. Classification (NCBI taxonomy): domain Bacteria; kingdom Bacillati; phylum Actinomycetota; class Actinomycetes; order Kitasatosporales; family Streptomycetaceae; genus Streptomyces; species Streptomyces griseochromogenes. The sequence goes on from NZ_CP016279.1 coordinate 390,004, forward strand.
GGAACGAGCGGCCCGGGTGCTGGGGGAGGTGCTCGGGTAGCGGAACCCGGGGGAGTGAGGAGGGGCGGGGCGCGACGGTGCCCTGCCCTTCTCTTTCTCCCCGCGGAGCCCCCGGCCGCGTACGAACTCTCCGAAGAACCGTTTACCCTCACCCTCCGTGACATCCCCATGTCCTCGCATGTCACCGGCCTGATACCGTCCCGGCCAACGGCCGACGAAGAATTCCCGCCTGGTCCGCCAAATTCGTTCCGTAGCTGAGAGGTTGGAGCATGCCGGACGACGCCGCAGCAGCCCGCGCCGCCGCCGAAGAGGAGTCGGCCTTCTCGCATCCCCCGGTCGACCCCGATGTCACCGCCGCCTACGGCGACCACCCGGACCAGGTGATCGACTTCTACGCTCCCCGTACCGAGACCGCCCTCGCACCGCTGATCGTCGTCCTGCACGGCGGGGCCTGGCGCGCCCGGTACGACCGCCGCCACATCAGCCCTTTCGCGGACTACCTGGCCCGCAGGGGCTTCGCCGTGGCCAGCGTCGAGTACCGCAGGGGCGGCGCGCCCCTGATCCCGGCACAGCAGCCGGGACCCGAAACCTCGACACCACCGGCCGGCCGCTGGCCCGACACCTTCGACGACGTCGCCGCCGCCCTCGACGCCCTGCCCGCCCTGGCGCGCGAAGCGCTCCCGCAGGCCGATTCCCGCCGCACGGTTCTCACCGGCCACTCGGCGGGCGGCCACCTGGCCCTGTGGGCCGCGGCCCGCCATGTCCTGCCCGCCGACGCCCCCTGGCGCACCGACGGCCCGGCCCTGCTGCGCGGCGTCGTCGCGCTCGCCCCGATCGCGGACTTCGCCGTGGCGGAGAAACTGGACGTCTGCGGCAACGCCTCGCTGCAACTCCTCGGTGGAGAGGCGGAGTTCGCGGAGCGCCGGCCGTACGCCGACCCGGTGCTCCTGCTTCCGACGGGCATCGCGACCACCCTGGTCCAGGGCCGTACCGATCTGGTGGTGCCGCACCAGGTGGCAGAGTCGTACGCGGACGCGGCGGCGAAGGCGGGCGAGGTGGTGGGCCTGACGCTGCTGGAGGACGTGGGCCATTTCCCGCTGATCGACCCGGCGGCGGACGCGTGCGCGGTGGTGGCGGAGGAGATCGCCCAGCTCGCCTGGTGAGGCGCCCGGTTCTCACGTAGGGGCCGGTCCCGGTCATACCCGTAATACCTGAGAGCTACGAAGCGGAACAGCTCCCTGGCGGGACGCGAACGACACGCCCCGATTTCTAACTTCCTTGTCAGAAGAGCCCGATGGCCGGGCGATCTGAGAGGAAGCCGACCATGGGGCAGGCACGGCCCGACACCGCGGACCCGCACTCGCAGGCGGCGCCTTCGCCCCACGAGGGCCCGCCGGACCCGGCGACGGAAGCCGCACGAGGGGTGCGGACGGGAGAAGAGACCCGGCCGAAGGCCGGACGCACTCCCGCATGGCTGCGCGCCCTCCTCTCCGCTCTCCTCACCGCGGCCATAGTCGCCCCCCTCTCCGGCGCGGCCCGCCCCGACATCCCCGCCCCGCCCCCCGCCACCCTGGCCCCCCTCGCCCCCTCCACGCTGCACACCGCGTACGAGGCGAACCGGGCCGACGCCGCCGAAGCGGCCCGCATGGCCGCCGCGCACGGCGACACACACCGAGCCGCCGCCGACCGCGCCCTGGCCTCCCCCTCCCGCCACCTCCTCTCCTTCGACGGCCGGGGCGCCGGACAGGCCACGGAGATCCTCGGCGACCTGACCCGCGCCGACCACGTGGCCGTCCTCGTCCCCGGCTCCGACACCTCCATAGACACCTACGACCGCTTCCACCGGGCGGCGGCGGCCCTGTACGAGGACCTCACGCACCGCGCCCCCGGCGGCACGCGCGTCGCCGTGGTCGCCTGGCTCGGTTACCGCACCCCGGGCACGGTCAGCACCACGGTGACCACCACGACCCGGGCCGACGAGGCGGCCCCTCGCCTCCGCGCCCTCGTCCGGCAGCTGCACACCCTCGCCCCCGCCCGGGCCCGCGTCTCCCTGCTCTGCCACTCCTACGGCTCCGTCGTCTGCGGCCGGGCCGCCGCCGGTCTGCCCGTCGACGACATCGTCCTCGTCGGCAGCCCCGGCACGGGCGCGGACTCCGTCGCCGCCCTGCGCACGCCCGCCCGCGTCTGGGCGGCCCGCGGCAGCTCCGACTGGGTGGCGCACGTACCGCACGTCCGCGCCGACCTCCTCGGCGTCACCGTCGGCTTCGGCACCGACCCGGTCTCCCGCGCCTTCGGCGCCCGGGTCTTCGACGCCGCCGGCGCCGACCACAGCGGCTACTTCACCCCGGGCTCGGCCTCCCTCGCCAACCTGGCCCGGATCACCCTCGGCGAGACCTCGGAGGTGCCCCGTGCCTGAGCCCGCCCTGAGCGCTCCGCGCCGCGCGCTGGAGGCGATGCGTCGCGGTGCCCACCGCGTGGACGCCGCCACACCCGCCTCCCGGGACCGCGCGGTCGACGCCCTGCGCGCCTTCGCGATCCTCGGCGTCGTCCTCGGCCACTGGCTGGTCACGGCCCTGGTCGCCGAGGACGGAGCGCTGCACACGGCGAGCCCGCTGCAGCACATGCCGTGGCTGGCCCCCATCTCCTGGGCCTTCCAGACCCTCGCCGTGTTCTTCCTGGTCGGCGGCCATGTGGCGACCCGCAGCCATGCCGCCGCGCGGGCCCGTGGGGTGTCGTACGGCGCCTGGCTGCGCGCCCGCCTGGCCCGCCTCCTCGGGCCGGTCGTCGCCCTCCTCACCCTGTGGACGGTGGCCGCGACGGCCCTGCTGCTGACCGGCACTTCCTTCTTGACGCTCCACACGCTCGTCAAGCTGGCCCTGTCCCCGCTGTGGTTCCTCCTGGTCTTCGCCGCTCTGACGGCGGTCACCCCCCTGGCCGCCCGCCTCAACCCGCTCTGGCCCCTGGCCGTCGTCCTGCACGTGGACATCCTCCGCTTCGGCCTGCACACCGGCCCCTCCTGGCTGGGCTGGGTGAACCTGGCGGCGGGCTGGCTGGTCCCGTACACCCTCGGCGCCGCCTGGACCCGCGGCGAGCTGGAGACCCGCCGCGCGGCCTGGGTCCTGCTCCTCGGCGGTACGACGGCCACGGCCGTGCTCGTGCTGGCGGCGGGCTACCCCGCGTCGATGGTCGGCGTCCCGGGCGCCCCGGTCTCCAACCTCAACCCGCCGACCCTGGCGGCCGTGACCTTCGGACTGGCCCAGTGCGGTCTGGCCCTCCTCCTGCGCGAGCGGCTGCGGCGCGCGATGCGCCGCCCGCTCGTCTGGGCGGCCGTGGCGCTGGTCAACCTCTCCGCGATGACGATCTTCCTGTGGCACCAGACGGCGCTGATGGCCACGACGGCGACGGCCCTCTCGGCGGGCCGCCTTCCCGGACTGCACACGCTCCCCGACGGCCTGGGCTGGGTGGCGGCCCGGCTCCTGTGGCTCCCGGTGTTCGCCCTGGTCCTGGCCGTGTGCTGGACCGCGTTCCGGTCCCTGGAACAGAGGGCCCACCGTCGTTCCGCCGGCGCACACCGGGTGCGCCCGCGGGTGGTCCGGGTGCACCGGCCCAGGGACGCGGAGACTGCGCGGGCGGTCCGCCATGTCTAGGGTGAGGCGCGTGACGGAAACGGAGGGGCGCCGGGTGCTCGTGGCGCTCGGGGGCTGGGCCAGACGCTGGCTGCGCGTGCTGCGCGACGACTTGTGGACGACCAGGCCGGATCCGCTGCCCCCCTCCGTGTGGCTGCGCTGGCTGCCGCACGGCGTCGTGTGCCTGGCCGCGCTCGGGGTCACGCTCGGCGCAGTGGCACAGCTCAGGGAGAACGGGCATCTGGGCACCGGAGCGGCCTTCGTCATCGGTGTCGCGCCGGGCGGCGCGATGGTCCTCGCGCTGTGGCGGCCCATCCCGGCCTGGTGGCTGTCCATGGCGGCGACCGTGGTGGGAGCCGTCGCGGTCCACGGAAGACTGAGCATGGTGCGCCAGGTGACGTTCACCTGGCCCTGGACCGCGTCGGGCATCATCGCGCACCTGTTCGTCCTGCTGCTGCTCGCGCTGCGCGTGCGCACCCGGGTGACGCTCGAGGCGCTGGCCCTGACCGTGCTGGTCACCTACGTCCTGGAGGGCGTGTGGGGCGCGGAGCACTACCAGACCACCGGGGTCGTCACGGTGGTGCTGTCCGCGGTCGTCGTGCTGCTCGGCATCGCCCTGCGCGGCCGCCGGGTGGCGCGGGCCGAACTCGTCCAGCAGACCACCCTCACCGCGGAGGAGCGGGCCCGCCGCACCCTGCTGGAGGAGCGCAGCCGTATCGCGCGGGAGCTGCACGACGTGGTGGCGCACCACATGTCGGTCATCTCCATCCAGGCGCAGGTGGCCCCGCACCTCGTCGAGCAACCGCCCGACGAACTGATCGAGAACCTGGCGGGCATCCGCAAGAACGCGCTGGAGGCGCTCACCGAGCTGCGCCGGGTGCTCGGCGTGCTGCGTTCGGAGAACCCCGAGGACCCCTACGGCCTCGGGGATCCCGGCACCAGGTCGGCCCCGGACGCTCCCCAGCCCACGCTCGACCGGCTCGACGTGCTCATGGAGAACACCCGCGCGGCGGGGCTGGACGTGACCATCGAGGTCGTCGGCAAGGCGCGGCCCTACGATCCCGGTGTGGAGCTGTCGGCGTACCGGATCGTGCAGGAGGCGCTGAGCAACGCCCTGCGGCACGCGCCGGGGTCCCGGGTGCGCGTCGAGGTCGGACACTTCCCGAACGGCCTGCACCTGGAGGTGACCAACTCCCGCCCGCGGGAGCCCGTCCCGCCCTCTCCGGGCGCCGGGCACGGACTGCTCGGCATGCGTGAGCGCGCGGCGATGCTCGGCGGCCATGTCACCGCGAGCAGCACCCGGCACGGCGGCTTCCAGGTCATGGCCTTCCTGCCCCGGGACGGCACCCCGCCCGCGTCCCCGTCCGACCCGCCCCTGACAGGAGAAGTGACCCCATGACGAGCGGCACCATCCGCGTACTCATCGCCGACGACCAGGAGATGGTCCGGCAGGGCTTCACCGTGCTGCTCAACACCAAGCCCGACATCGAGGTCATCGGGCAGGCGGTGGACGGCAGGGACGCGATCGCCAAGGTCGCCGAACTGACCCCGGACGTGGTCCTGATGGACATCCGGATGCCCGATGTCGGCGGCATCGAGGCGACCGGCCGCATCACCCTCGACCACCCGGGCATCAGGGTCCTCGTCCTGACCACCTTCGACCTGGACGAGTACGTGTACGACGCGCTGCGCGCCGGGGCCGCCGGGTTTCTGCTCAAGGACGCCTCCGCGGACCAGCTCGCCGAGGCGGTCCGGATCGTGGCGGCCGGGGACGCGCTGCTCGCCCCGGGCATCACCCGCCGGCTGATCGCCGAGTTCTCCCGCCTGGACGGCACCCGCCGGGCCCCGCTCAAGCAGCGGGTGGGCGGTCTGACGGATCGGGAGACGGAGGTGCTGGCGCTGATCGCGCAGGGCCTGTCGAACGCGGAGATCGCCGAGCGGCTGGTCGTGGCCGAGCAGACGGTGAAGACGCATGTGGGCCGGATCCTGGTGAAGCTGGGCCTCAGGGACCGCACCCAGGCGGCGGTCTTCGCCTACGAGTCGGGCCTGGTCCGCCCCGGCGGCCGCTGACCCCGGCCCCGCGCCCGCGCGTAGTACCTGAGACGGACCCCCGAGGACCCCCCTCCATGGGGACGACCGCGCCCCCTCCGCCGCCTACCGTGTCGCATGTGACCGAGACGACACACACGCAGACGACACCGCCGGGCGGAGCCGCGAGGCCGCGCAGCCCCGAGTTCCAGCTCGCCGCGGACGCCCTGCGCGGGCTGCGGCAGGACTTGTTCCAGGACGCCTTCGCCTACCGCCCGCTGCCGCGCAGGGAGGCCCACGGCCGGCTCGCCCGCCGGTCCGGCCGTGTGAAGGAGTACGCGCCCTGGGCCCCGCACGCGATGGTGGCCGCCTTCGGCACGGTGGCGATGCTCCTCGCCCTGTCGAGCGAAGCCGGACTGCCGTCCGCGCTGTGCGGGCTGCTGGCGCTCGGGCCGGTGCTGCTGACCCTGGCCCGTCCGGTGGGCGCGTTCTGGTTCTCGCTCGCCGCGTCCACGGCCGCCGTCGTCGTCGGCGCCAGCACCTGGAGCGACCGGCCGTGGCTGCCGAGCAGCTTCCTGTCCCACCTGGTGGTGCTCACGGTCGTCGCGATACGCACGCGCCCGCGTACGGCGGCCTGGATGTGGGTGCTGACCGCGGCCTACGGTTTCCTCACCGAGACCATCGCCCCATGGAGCCAGTACGACACCAACGTGGGCCCGATGCTGGTGGTCTCCGCGCTGTCCCTGCTGGTCGTCACCGTCCGGCACACCCGCCGGGAGGCCCAGCAGGAGGTGACCGCCCAGCTGACCGTGACGGAGCACGAGCGCTCGCGGCGCACGCTGCTGGAGGAGCGCACGACCATCGCCCGTGAGCTGCACGACGTCGTCGCCCACCACATGTCGGTGGTCGCGATCCAGGCGGAGGCCGCGCCCTACCGGGTGGAGAACCCGCCGCCGGAGCTGGAGAAGGCGTTCGCCACCATCCGGGAGAACGCGGTGGCGGCCCTGACCGAACTGCGCCGCGTCCTGGGCGTGGTCCGAGCCGAGGACTACGAGGCCCCCGACGCCCCGCAGCCGAACCTCGCCGACCTGGACGGGCTGCTCGCCAATGTGCGGGAGGCCGGACTGGAGGTGGAGAAGGTGGTGACCGGAGCGGTGCGCGAACTGCCGCAGGGCGTCGAGCTGTCGGCGTACCGGATCGTGCAGGAGGCGCTGAGCAACTCGCTGCGGCACGCCCCGGGCGCGGGCGCCCGGGTGGAGATCGGGTACGTTCTCGGTGGACTGGGCCTGCGCATAGTCAACGGTCCGCCGCCCGCTTCCGCCCTGCTCAAGCCCTCGCCGGGCGCGGGGCACGGCATCACGGGGATGCGGGAGCGCGTCTCGATGCTGAACGGTGAGATGACGGCGGGCCCGGTGCCCGACGGAGGCTACGAGGTGACGGTGTTCCTGCCGGTGCCGGCGGACACCCCGATCGAGGGTGAGGCATGACGATCCGCGTACTGATCGCGGACGACCAGATGATGGTCCGCGAGGGCTTCTCCGTCCTGCTGAACGCGATGCCGGACATCGAGGTCGTCGGTGAGGCCGTCAACGGCCGCGAGGCGGTCGAGCGGGTGCGGGAACTCGCCCCGGACGTGGTGCTGATGGACATCCGCATGCCGGAGCTGAACGGCATCGAGGCGACCCGGGAGATCGTCGCCGCGGACGGGGCGGCGAAGGTGCTGGTGCTGACCACGTTCGACCTGGACGAGTACGTCTACCAGGCGCTGCGCGCGGGAGCCTCCGGCTTCCTCCTGAAGGATGCCTCGGCGCGCCAGCTGGCGGAAGGGGTGCGGGTGGTGGCGTCCGGGGAGGCGCTGCTCGCCCCCTCCGTGACCAAGCGGCTGATCACGGAGTTCTCGCGCCTCGCCGAGGCGCCGCGCATGATGCCGTCGGCACGGGCGGCGTACGGGGAGCTGACGGAGCGGGAGACTGAGGTGCTGGTCCTGATCGCGCAGGGCCTGTCGAACGCGGAGATCGCCGAGCGCCTGGTGGTGGCGGAGTCGACGATCAAGACTCATGTGAGCAGGATCCTGGTGAAGCTGGGCCTCAGGGACCGCACCCAGGCGGCCGTGTTCGCGTACGAGGCCCGGCTGGTCACACCGGGCTGACGGCGCGTGATGTCCACACGGGGGTCTGAGTGAGGGAGTACGCATGGAGGTCGAGATCCGCCCGCACGTCGGCGTGGGTCCTTTCCGGCTCGGCATGTCGGTCGAGGAGGCGCGCGGCGCGTTTCATGGGCCCGGGCCCTTCCGGACCGTCGCGAGCGATGCGCACCCGGGGCAGATCGTCCTCACACACGACGAGTCCCGGCTGAACATCGTGCTCGGATTCACCTCGGGCGCACTGAGCGGTGTGGAACTGTTCAGGTTCCAGAACGAGGACGCCGACGTGCGGATACTGTTCGACGGGCTGGATGTCTTCCGCACCCCGAGCGAGGACCTCTTCGGGCAACTCGCGCGGCGGGGCCACGTCATCGAGGAGGACGACCTCGGTTTCGACGCCCTGCCGGAGCTGAAGGTGATCCTCGCGAGCCAGAGCGGCCACGAGCACCCGGTGGACGAGGAGGGCGATCCCCTCTACTACGACTACGTTCTGGTCGCGGACTGGATCTGAACGGCGAAGGGCGGCCATGGAACTGGTACTCGACCCACCGCGCGGAGTCGCACCGCTGCGCCTCGGGATGACGCTCGACGAGGCGGTCGCGGCGGTGTCCGGCTGGGGCGAGCCCAGGGTGCTCGTGCGGGGCCGGAACTCGGCGACGGTCTCCTCGTCCCCGGACGGGGTGGGCGTGCAGGCTCTTCTGGAGGGCGGTCCCACCGTCACGGCCGTCGAACTGTGGTGGCCGGGGGAGGGCCGGGAGTCGAGCACACGCGTCCTGCTCGACGGGGACGACGTGTTCGCGACACCCGCCGTCGACCTGTTCCGCCGCGCCGCCGAGCGGGGCTGGACGGTCGACACGTCCCGGCCCGAGTACCCGGTGATCCCCGGGGTGTCCCTGGGCTTCACCCGGCAGACCTCCCAGGAGATCCCCCGCGACGCCGAGGGCCTGCCGCGGTACGTCACATCCGTCCTCGTCGGCGGCAAGGACTACTACGACTTCCGGTACGAGAACCGCGGCTGAGCACGTCAGCGGCGGACACCCCTGGTCAGACGCCGGTCCGGCGCGCTAGCGTCCCCGCATGGCAGGCCCCACCGACCTCGCGTTCGACCCCTGGGACCCCGCGTTCCTCGCCGACCCGTACCCGGCCTACGCCGAGCTGCGGGCACGCGGCCGGGTGATCTGGTACGAGCCGACCCGCCAGTGGCTGGTCCCGCACCACGCGGACGTCTCGGCGCTGCTGCGCGACCGCCGTCTGGGCCGCACCTACCAGCACCGCTTCTCGCACGAGGAGTTCGGCCGGAGCGCGCCCCCGCCGGAGCACGAGCCGTTCCACACCCTCAACGACCACGGCATGCTCGACCTGGAGCCGCCGGACCACACCCGGATCCGGCGCCTGGTGTCGAAGGCGTTCACCCCGCGCACGGTCGAGCGGCTGGGGCCGTACGTGGCGGACCTCGCCGGCCGGCTGGTGGACCGGCTGGTCGCGGCGGGCGGCGGGGATCTGCTCACGGATGTCGCCGAGCCGCTTCCCGTGGCCGTGATCGCCGAGATGCTGGGCATCCCGGAGCCGGACCGGGCCCCGCTGCGCCCCTGGTCGGCGGAGATCTGCGGGATGTACGAGCTGAACCCGTCGCAGGAGACGGCGCGCAGGGCGGTGCGCGCCTCGGTCGAGTTCTCGGACTACCTGAGGGAACTGATCGCCGAGCGCCGCAAGGAGCCGGGCGACGACCTGATCTCCGGGCTCATCGCCGCCCATGACGAGGGCGACCGGCTGACCGAGCAGGAGATGATCTCCACGGCCGTACTGCTGCTGAACGCCGGGCACGAGGCCACCGTCAACGCCACGGTCAACGGCTGGTACGCCCTGTTCCGCAACCCCGGCCAGCTCGCCGCCCTGCGCGGCGACCACTCCCTGATCCCCTCGGCCGTCGAGGAGCTGATGCGCTACGACACCCCGCTCCAGCTCTTCGAACGCTGGGTCCTGGACGACATCGAGATCGACGGCACGGTGATCCCGAGAGGCGCGGAGATCGCCATGCTCTTCGGCTCCGCCAACCACGACCCGGAGGTCTTCCACCACCCCGGGGAGCTCGACCTCGCCCGCGAGGAGAACCCGCACATCTCCTTCAGCGCGGGCATCCACTACTGCATCGGCGCCCCGCTGGCCCGTATCGAGCTGGCCGCCTCGATGACGGCCCTGCTGGAACGGGCACCGACCCTGCGGCCGGCCGAGGAACCGGAGCGGAAGCCGAACTTCGTGATCCGGGGGCTGGAAGGACTCCGGGTGGAGGTGCGCTGAAGTGCGGTGAGCCCTTGGGCGGGCGCGTCATCCGGCCAGTCGCAGGACCCAGCGCCGTGACGGGTCGGAGTCGCAGGTGAACTGGACCATCTCCAGGTTGTTGTCGGACAGGGTGCCGCCCGCGATCGTCGCGCACTTGCCGGTCTTCACGTTGACGAGCTGGTAGGAGGAGCCGTTCCAGTCGGCCACCCGATAGCGCCGTGACGGGTCGGAGTCGCAGGTGAACTGGACCATCTCCAGGTTGTTGTCGGGCAGGGTGCCGCCCGCGATCGTCATGCACTTGCCGGTCTTCGCGTTGCTGATCTGGTACGAGTCACCGTCGAAGTCGATGAGATTCCAGCGGCGTGAGGCGTCCGTGTCGCAGTCGAACTGGACCATCTTGAGGTTGTTGTCGGGCAGGGTTCCTCCGGCGATCGTGGCGCACTTGCCGGTCTGCACGTTACGGATCTGGAAGGAGGCTCCGGAGATCCGCGGCGCGTCAGCGGCGGCGGAGGTGGCGAGTTCCGCACGGGCGGGAGCCGGCAGAAGCAGGATGCCCCCGGCCACGAAGACCGTCGGCACCGTCAACAGACGGCGTGCGCGGGCGTTTTTGCGCATGGGGGTGCTCCTCTCCGAGGAAGAGGGAGGTGACAGCCCCGCCGACTGGTCGTCAGGTCCGCTCTCCGGCGCCGTGGGACGGACGGTCCGCCGGGGGATCACTGATCGGGACGCGGCTGTTCTCCCACTATCGGCGCCCCTGACCCCGCCCGCAACCTCAGCCTCACGACCCGATGTCCCGCCTGTGCAGCCCCGTCAGTCCCGCGGCCACCAACGCCGCCGCCAGCCCGGTGAGGACCAGCACCGGCCCCCATTCCATCCCCCCGCCCGGCAGCTTCGGCACATGCCCGAACGGGGAGAGGTCCAGGACGATCCGGGGTGCGTCCAGGGCCGGGCCGACCCAGCCGATCAGCAGCACGGCCACGGCCACGCCCCAGCTCGCGGGTGCCGACCGCGGTGCGACCCCGTACAGCAGCACCGCCACCCCGCCGATCACCCACACCGCCGGGAGCTGCACCAGGCAGGCGCCCAGGACCGGCCCCACCTGCTTGCCGTAGCCCACCGCGAAGCCCAGGCCCGCCAGGAGCATGATCAGGGCCGAGCCGCCGAAGGCGATCGTCAGATGGCCCGCGGCCCAGCGCAGGCGCCCCACCGCGCAGGCCAGCACCGGTTCGGCGCGGCCCGAGGTCTCCTCGCCGTGCGGGCGCAGCACCGAGGCCACGATGCAGAGGGCCGCGATCAGGCCGAGCATGCCGGTCATGGAGGCGAGGAACGCGTCCGTGAGGCCGCTCTGCCCGCCCATGCGCTCGAAGATCTGCCGGGCCTGGTCGTTGTCGCGGACCAGGTCGGCCGCGCCGTCCGTGAGGCCGCCGTAGACGACTCCGGCGAGGAAGAAGCCGATCGACCAGCCGAGGACGCCGCCGCGTTGCAGGCGCCAGGCCAGCGCGGCCGCCGTGCCGAGGCGGCCCACGGACGGTCCGGTCGGGGTCCCCCCGCTCAAGCGGAGCCGGGAGTGGGGGAGGGCGGGCAGGAAGCGCATGCCGAGGTCCCGGCGCCCGGCGAGTCCGTAGGCCACCGCGCCCTGCGCGACCACCGACGCCGCGAAGAGCGACAGCACCCACCACCGCTCGTCGGCGAAGGAGCGCAGGTTCTCCAGCCAGCCCAGCGGCGAGAGCCAGGTCAGTACCGAAGTGCCCCCGTCCGCCGCCGAGTCGCCCGCCGCGCGGAGGACGAACGCGGCCCCGAGCACCGCGGCCGTCAGGCCGCGGGCGAGCCGCCCGCTCTCCGTCAGCTGGGCGACGATCGCCGCCGTCGTGGCGAAGACCATGCCGACGCCCGCGAGACCGAGACCGAGGGCCAGGGCACCCGAGGGTCCTTGCCCGGCCAGACCGGCCGTGACCAGCAGCGCCAGTACGGCGTTGGCGACGGCCGCCGCCAGCAGCGCCGCCGTGAGGGAGGCCCGGCGGCCCACCATCCCCGACGCCACCAGCTCCTGCCGGCCGCTCTCCTCCTCGTCCCGGGTGTGCCGTACGACGACGAGCAGGCTCGCCGCGGCCGCCAGCGCGGCGGCGTACACCCCCACGCGCCAGGCGGTGAGCGCGCCGGTCGAGGTGTCGAAGACCGGTCCGATCAGGGCCCGGAACGAGGCGTTGGTCTCCAACTGGTGGACCAGGCCGGTGCGTTCGGCCGGGGTGCCGTACAGGTTCTTCAGCGTGTACGGCATGGAGAGGACCATGAGCGCGTTCACCGCGACGAAGACCGGGATCATCACCCGGTCGCGGCGCAGGGCGAAGCGCAACAGGGCTCCGGTGCCCGCGAGCCGGCGGGAGCCGCCGGACGGCGCCGGTGCCGCGAGAGCCGTCATCGGGAGACCTCGTCCTGGTAGTGGCGCAGGAACAGCTCTTCCAGGGTCGGCGGGGTCGACGTCAGCGAGCGCACACCGGACCGGCTCAACTGCCGCAGTACGGCGTCCAGCCGGTCCGTGTCGACCTGAAGCCGCACCCGGCGGCCCCGCACGTCGAGGTCGTGGACGCCGGGCAGGCGCGCGAGCCCGTCCGGCGGGCCCGCGAGTTCGGCGCTCACGCTGGTGCGGGTGAGGTGGCGCAGGTCGGCGAGCGAGCCGGTCTCCACGGTGCGGCCCCGGCGGATGATGCTGACGCGGTCGCAGAGCTCCTCGACCTCGCTCAGGATGTGCGAGGAGAGCAGGATCGTGCGGCCCCGGTCGCGCTCCTCCTCGACGCAGCGCCGGAAGACCTCCTCCATCAGCGGGTCCAGGCCCGAGGTCGGCTCGTCCAGGATCAGCAGGTCGACGTCCGAGGCGAAGGCGGCGACCAGGGCGACCTTCTGCCGGTTCCCCTTGGAATAGGTGCGGCCCTTTTTGGTCGGGTCCAGCTCGAAGCGGTCGATCAGCTCGGCGCGACGCCGGGTGTCGAGGCCTCCGCGCAGGCGGCCGTAGAGGTCGATGACCTCGCCGCCGGAGAGGTTGCGCCACAGGGTCACGTCGCCGGGGACATAGGCGATGCGGCGGTGTGCCTCCACGGCGTCCGCCCACGGGTCGAGGCCGAGCACCTGCGTGGCGCCCGCGTCGGCGCGCAGCAGGCCGAGCAGTACGCGGATCGTGGTCGATTTGCCGGCGCCGTTGGGGCCGAGGAAACCGTGCACCTCACCGGCTTCGACGTCCAGGTCGAGGCCGTCCAGCGCGTGGGTGCGGCCGAAGGACTTGTGGAGTCCGGAGACCGTGATCGCCTTGGTCATGGTTCCGAACGTACGCTTCTTTCAGAAATTTGTGAAGTTAAGGAAGCTCATGAATGCCGGATAGGGTGAGAGGCATGACGGAGTCGAGTACGGAGAGGGACCCGGAGTCGGTCTCGCGGTTCGTGGAGCACTTCGCGGCACAACTCGTCGAGGCGGGGATGCCGCGTATGCCCTCCCGGGTCTTCGCCGCGCTGCTCGCCTCCGACACCGGCACCCTGACCTCGGCGGAGCTGGGCGAACAGCTGCGGATCAGCCCCGCCGCCGTCTCCGGTGCCGTGCGCTACCTCTCCCAGGTGCACATGGTGTCCCGCGAGCGGGATCCCGGCTCGCGCCGGGAGCGCTACCGCGTGCACAGCGACCAGTGGTACGAGGCGCTCACCAACCGCGAGGCGATCATCAAGCGCTGGGAGGACGCCCTGCGCGACGGCGTGGCCAGCCTGGGCGCCGACACACCGGCCGGGCGCAGGCTGGCCGAAACCCTGGACTTCTTCGAGTTCATCGAGCGGGACGTGGCCGAACTGATGAAGCGCTGGCGCGCTTACCGGGAGCAGAAGTACAACCGCCCTGAAGGGGTGCGGGGCAGCGTCTGACGCGCGGCTGCCGCCGCGTGGGCGCGACCGGCCACGACGGCGCGGCAGCCACCCGGCGGCCCATGGCGGCACCCCCGGTGGAGCGTCACCGCTCCTTCGTCTCCTCCAGCACGGTCCGGCCCAGCAGCGCGTACCGCTCGGGCGAGCGCCGCTTGAGGTACTGCGCGTACCCGATACCCGTCCCCGCGACCAGCGCCACCAGCCACGGCGTCGCCTTCAGCACCAGCGAACCGGACTCGGGCCCGGCCGCCGCGCCCATGTTGGACACCAGCAGGACGACCACGGCGAGCATCGCGACGCCGCCGATGAGCGGCGCGGTGAAGGTCCGGAACCAGTGGCGGCTCTCGGGGCGGTGGGAGCGGAAGTACACCAGCACCGCGAAGGAGCACACCGCCTGGACGACCAGGATCGCCATGGTGCCGAGGATGGCGAGCAGGACGTAGGTGCCGGTGTACGGGTCCTTGCCCGCGGCCCAGAAGGCGCCGATCAGCACCGCGCTGACGACCGTCTGCACCAGGCCCGCGATGTGCGGGGAGCCGTGCCGGGCGTGGGTGCGGCCGACGGTGTTCTTCAGCGAGGGCAGGACGCCTTCCCGGCCCAGGGCGTACAGATAGCGGGCGGCGCAGTTGTGGAAGGCCATGCCGCAGGCCAGCGAGCCGGTGATCATCAGCCACTGCATGACGTCGACGGCCCAGTGGCCGACGTAGCGCTCGGTGGGGTCGAAGAACATCGCGAGCGGGTTCGCGGACGAGGCCGCCTTCACGGCCTCGGCCTCGCCGTTGCCGGTGATGGCCATCCAGGAGACGAAGACGTAGAAGACGCCGACGCCCAGCACGCTGATCATCGTCGCCTTGGGGATGATCTTCTTCGGGTCGCGCGACTCCTCGCCGTACATCGCCGTCGACTCGAAGCCGACCCACGACCAGAAGGCGAAGAAGAGCCCGAGCCCGGCGGATGTGCCCTTGAAGGCGTTGACCGGGTTGACCGGCGCGAAGGTGAAGCCGTGCGGTCCGCCGCCGTGGAAGGCGACCGAGACGGCCATCGCGGCCAGCACCGTCACCTCCGTCGCCAGCAGTGCCACCAGCAGCTTCTCGGCGACGCTCACCCCGAACCAGGTGCCGGTGGCGTTGATCGCCAGCATCAGGATCGCGAAGGCCCACCACGGGACGTGCAGCCCCGTCTGGTCCACGAGGGTGTTCGTGGCGAAGGTGGAGAAGATCCCGATCAGCGCCGGCTCGAAGACGACGTACGCGAAGGTCGCGAGCAGCCCCGAGGCGAGTCCCGCGGTGCGCCCGAGTCCGTAGGAGATGAAGCCGTAGAAGGCGCCCGTGGAGGTGATGTGCTTCGCCATCGACGTGAAACCCACGGAAAAGATTGCCAGGACGACCATTGCGACGAGATAGCTCGCGGGGGCCCCGATGCCATTGCCGGAGGACACCATGAAGGGCACGTTGCCGGTCATCGCGGTGATCGGCGCGGCGGTGGCAACGGCCATGAACACCACGCCGAGCAGCCCTACGGCGTTGGGTTTCAGTCGATGGACCGTTTCGTTCCCGTCCGTCTTCGCCGCCGGGGCGACGCCCTCGTCCACTGCCATCGGGTGGCCCCTTCCTGACCGTCACGCGCGGACGCACCGCGCCTTGATGGAGCAGGATGGTGGAGGACGAACCGGTCTCTCAAGGGGTCGGCACGGTTAAATATTTGTCACCAGACCTTTAGGGGGTCCGTGAGGTCAGGTGCCGGCGGGCAGCGTCAGCGTCCACGCGGCCTCGCGCACGGTCCAGGTCCGGCGCCGTACGGGCCCGGAGACCGCCGCGTCCGCCCGGTACCGGAAGTCCCCGCCGGCCACGGTCACCGAGCGCCCCGACGCCGTGAGCGGCGTCGCCTCCGCGCCCACCGACAGCGGTCGCACCTCGACCCGCGCGACCCCGCCGGAGCCCGGTGTCACCGTGACCGCCTCCACGGGCTGGTCCAGGTCCACCAGCGTCTCGCCGTCGATGTCCACCCGGAGCCGGGCGGGCCCCGGCGCCGGTACGGCCGTCAGACGGGCGGGGCGGGGCGCCAGGGTGCGGACCAGGGAGCGGTACGTCGTGCGCAGCCAGGGGCGGCCCGGAGCGACACTCACCGGTTCGGCGGCGACGGCCGCCCGCACCGGCGCCGGCGGGATGCCCAGTGCGCCCAGCACCAGCCCGTCGCCGTCGTCGACGAGGAGGTCCAGGGGGCGCTCCGCCCCGTCCAGCACGGCCCGCGCTGCGGCCACCGCCCCGCAGGGCACGCCGAGGGACTCCGCCAGGGCCGTGCCGCCGACCGGCACCACCGACAGGGCACATCCGGCCAGCTCCCGCTGCCGGTGCAGCAGGGTCACCGCGCGGACCAGAGCCCGGTCGTCGCCGACCACGACCGGGCGCCGGGACCCTCGCCGGCCGAGCGCCCGGGCGAATTCCTCGGGCCCGTCCGGCAGACACACTTTGGTGGTGGCACCCGCGCTGAGCACGTCTTTCGCGATCCGTACGGACTCACCGTCCGTCTGCCGGGCCGCCGGATCGATGATCACCAGCAGCTGTTCGGACGTCGCGAAGGTCGCCACCTCGGTCCTGCCTCGCTTCCTCGGGTAGCATCTTTGTGCAAGAGCCCCTTGCGCTATTGCGCCAGGGGCTTCGTCTATTCCGGGGCATCCGGTCCGACGGTTTGCGGCCAACGGCGGTCGCGGTGGCACGCGGCGGTGAACCTTACGCCCACGCCCCTGACCTTGGACATGCCCCGCCCGGAAGGGGTGTACGCGCGTGCCCGCACTTGTGCTGCTCGGTGCTCAGTGGGGTGACGAAGGCAAGGGGAAGGCCACCGACTTGCTCGGTGGCTCGGTGGACTATGTGGTGCGATACCAGGGCGGCAACAACGCCGGCCACACGGTGGTCGTCGGCGACCAGAAGTATGCACTCCACCTCCTCCCTTCCGGAATCCTCTCGCCCGGTTGTACGCCGGTCATCGGTAACGGTGTCGTCGTCGACCCGTCGGTCCTGCTCTCCGAGCTGAGCGGTCTGAACGAGCGCGGCGTCGACACGTCCAAGCTCCTGATCAGCGGTAACGCGCACATCATCACGCCGTACAACGTGACCGTCGACAAGGTGACGGAACGCTTCCTCGGCAAGCGCAAGATCGGTACGACCGGCCGCGGCATCGGCCCGACCTACGCGGACAAGATCAACCGTGTCGGCATCCGGGTCCAGGACCTCTACGACGAGTCGATCCTGCTGCAGAAGGTCGAGGCGGCCCTCGACGTCAAGAACCAGCTGCTCACCAAGCTCTACAACCGGCGCGCGATCGCCGCCGACCAGGTGGTCGAGGAGCTGCTGGGCTACGCCGAGCAGATCAAGCCGTACGTCACCGACACCGTGCTGGTCCTGAACCAGGCGCTGGAGGACGACAAGGTCGTCCTGTTCGAGGGCGGCCAGGGCACCCTCCTGGACATCGACCACGGCACGTACCCCTTCGTCACCTCCTCGAACCCGACCGCGGGCGGCGCTTGCACCGGCGCCGGCGTGGGCCCGACGAAGATCAGCCGGGTCATCGGCATCCTCAAGGCGTACACGACCCGCGTCGGCGCCGGCCCCTTCCCGACCGAGCTGTTCGACGAGGACGGCGAGGCGCTGCGCCGCATCGGCGGCGAGCGGGGCGTGACGACCGGGCGCGACCGCCGCTGCGGCTGGTTCGACGCGGTCATCGCCCGCTACGCGACCCGCGTGAACGGCCTGACCGACTTCTTCCTCACCAAGCTGGACGTCCTCACCGGCTGGGAGCAGATCCCGGTCTGTGTGGCGTACGAGATCGACGGCAAGCGCGTCGAGGAGCTGCCCTACTCGCAGACGGACTTCCACCACGCGAAGCCGGTCTACGAGACCCTGCCGGGCTGGTCCGAGGACATCACCAAGGCGAAGTCCTTCTCCGACCTGCCGAAGAACGCCCAGAACTACGTCAAGGCGCTGGAGGAGATGTCCGGCGCCCCGATCTCCGCGATCGGCGTGGGCCCGGGCCGGGACGAGACGATCGAGATCAACTCGTTCCTGTAGGACACGGGCGCGGGCCCGCCTCGCGCCACCTGCTCCGACCGCCCGCCGGTCCGCCCTCCGGGGCGTGACCGGCGGGCGGTCTCGCGTTGCGGGAGGCGCACAATCGGAGTATGAGCGTCCACCCCGCGCTGTGCCGGGGGCCGTACGGCGGCGAGGGTGACCGGGCCGACGGCACGCACTGCTCCGACCCCGCCGTCTTCGAGATCGCCCGGTACGCGCGGCCTCCGCTCAGGGTCTGCCCGGTCCATCTGGGGCCGGCGCTGCTGATGGCGAGCGGGGTGCTGTGGCCGCCGGAGATCACGCTCATCGGGCGGCTCTGAGGCGGCTCATCGGCCCCACCGCGGCCTGTCGCCCGTGGCGCCCGGCAGCCGCGTCACCCGTACGGCGGCCCCGGCGTGCGGTCGGCCGCCGCGGCCGGAAGCCTAGGATCCGTCACTGGACGGTGGGAAATGTCTGCCTTGATGGGTTCTGGGCTGATCCACTCCATGACCGAAGGAGCCGGGATGGCGCACCGCGTCGGCAGGACCCGTTGGCGACGCTTCGCGGTGGTCCTGGTGTCCGGTGTCGTGGCCTGCGGGACGCTCGGCATCGCCATGGGAGAGGGGGCGCTGGCGGCGTCGTTCCTCATCTCCGGCAAGAGGTTCCAGGTCACCGCGGACACCCTGACCGCGCGCGGACTCAGCATCTACAGCATGCTGGACGTGACCAAGCACGGCGAGCGCGTGCCGGTGCTGGTCACCGGATCCCGGCACTCGACGATCAGCGGGCTGTGCCAGTCCGTACTGGTCGAGGTCCCGGTGCTGGGCCCGCAGACGCTGAAGATCACCGGCGGGAACGAACGCCCGGTCGAGGCGACGAACCTGTTTCTCGACACGACCTTCCAGTCGGCGGGGCAGGCGGATTTCAGAGGCCTCGACATGGGCATCGCGCAGGGGGAGATCACCAAGGGGCCGATCAATCCGGGCGACCGGAACTCGCCCTACTTCGACCCCGGCGGCTTCGGGCAGCAGGCCACGTCGGTCAGCCTGACCGACGTGCGGCTGACCGCGGTCGCGCTCTCCGCCGGCACGTTCGACATCCCCGGCCTGCGCGTGCGGATCGAGCAGGGCCGCCACGAATGCGCCTGACCCCCGGGTGGGCCACGCCCGCCGAACGCGCCCGCGTCCGCCGCGCGGTGGCGCACGCACGCCGCAGGTTCCGCACCTGGCGCGGGGAACGCCCCTTCTGGGCGGGGCTCTTCACCTCGGCGGCGGGGCTGCCCATCCTGTACTGGCCCTACGTGGACCTGGACATGGGCGGGATCCCGCTGGCCCTGTCGACCACGTCCGGTGCCGGATCCCTGGTCATCGGCGTGCTGCTCATCACCCTGGGGCTCACTCTCTGGTACCACGCCCACCTCCGGGTGTTCGCCGGGATCGCCACCCTCCTGCTCGCCCTCGTCTCCTTCCCCGTCGCCAACCTCGGGGGCCTTTTCCTCGGTGTGTCCACCGGCCTGATCGGCGGTTCCCTGGCCTGCGCCTGGGTTCCGCCCGCCACCGAGGAACCGTCGGCGGCGGAGGCGGACGGCGGACCGAGCTGACCCATCCTTGACCTGGACATGGCCTGTTCCTGGTTCCGGCCACTGGCGGGCACGAGCACGATCTACGCGGGTAGCCCCCGCACGTACGCCCATCTGCTCGCGTCAACTCCAGCCTCCCGGGAGCCTGTATGCCCGCCCAGCCCCTCAACCGCCGCACCTTCCTGCAGAAGTCGGCCGTCACCGGCGCCGCCGTCGCCGCCGCGGGAGCGGTCGGCACCGGCACCGCCGAGGCCGCGGAAGCCGGGCACCGGCCCGAAAAGGCCCCGCGTACCTGGTCGTTCTCCATCCTCGGCACGACCGATCTGCACAGCCACGTCTTCGACTGGGACTACTACAAGGACGCCGCCTACAGCGACAAGGCGGGCAACTCGGTGGGCGTGGCGCGGGTGGCCACGCTGATCAAGCAGCAGCGCGAGGCGAAGGGCGAGGACCACGTCCTGCTCGTCGACGCCGGCGACATCATCCAGGGCACGTCCCTGGCCTACTACTTCGCCCGTGTCGACCCGATCACCGGCACCGACGGCAAGCGCGGCCCCAGGCATCCGATGGCCGTCGCCATGAACCACATGCGCTACGACGCCGCGGCCCTCGGCAACCATGAGTTCAACTACGGCATCGAGGTGCTGCGGAAGTTCGAGAGCCAGTGCCACTTCCCGCTCCTCGGCGCGAACGCGCTGGACGCGAAGACGCTGCGTCCCGCCTTTCAGCCGTACACCGTGAAGCGGATCTGTGTGCCGGGCGCCCCGGACATCAAGGTCGGCATCCTGGGCCTCACCAACCCCGGCATCGCGCTGTGGGACAAGGACAACGTCAGCGGCAAGATGGTCTTCCCGGGCCTGGTCGAGCAGGCGAAGAAGTACGTTCCGCGGATGCGTGCGCTCGGCTGTGACGTGGTGTTCCTGACGGACCACTCGGGCCTCGACGGCTCCTCGTCCTGGGGCGACTCGCTCCCGTACGTCGAGAACGCCTCGAACCTGGTGGCCGAACAGGTGCCGGGCATCGACGCGATCCTCGTCGGCCACACCCACGTCGAAGTCCCCTCCTACACGGTGAAGAACGCGGAGACCGGAGAGGAGGTCCTCCTCTCCGAGCCGTACTGCTGGGGCTACCGCCTGAGCGTCTTCGACTTCGAACTCGAACTCCACCACGGCCAGTGGAAGGTGACGAGCAAGACGGCGCAGACCCTCAACCCCAAGGACGTGGACGAGGACCCGGAGATCAAGAAGCTCCTGGAGGCCGACCACGAGCTGGTCGTGAAGTACGTGAACACGGCGGTCGGCACCTGCACGCAGGACCTCTCGGCGGCGGAGTCCTGCTGGAAGGATGTGCCGATCATGGACTTCATCCACAAGGTCCAGATGGAGACGGTGAAGGCCGGGCTCTCGGCGTCGGACGCGGCGCTCCCGCTGATCTCGGTCGCCGCGCCCTTCAGCCGCACGGCCGACATCCCCCAGGGCAACGTCACGATCAAGGACATCGCGGGGCTCTACATCTACGACAACACCCTGTACGGCAAGAAGCTGACGGGCGCCCAGCTCAAGGACTACCTGGAGTACGGGGCGAAGTACTACCACCAGGTCCCGGCCGGCACGAAGGTCGACACCGCGACCCTCACCAACGCCAACAACTTCTGGGACTACATGTACGACACGGCGGCGGGCGTCGGCTACGAGATCGACATCGCGCAGGCGGAGGGGTCGAGGATCAAGAACCTCACCTACAACGGCGCCCCGGTCGCCGACGACCAGGTCTTCGTCGTGGCGGTCAACAACTACCGGGCGAACGGCGGTTCGGGCTACCCGCACATCGCCTCGGCGCCGAACGCGTACAGCTCCACGAACGAGATCCGCCAGCTCATGATCGACTACGTGACGGCGAAGAAGACCCTCGACCCGGCCGACTTCGCGGCCACCAACTGGAAGCTGACGCAGGCCGGGACGCCGGTGTTCTGAGACGCGCGTTCCCGCGCCGACGGGCCGGTCCTTCGAGGCCGGGGCGGTCGTGACACAAGCTAGGAGGGCGCCCCCCCGGCGGGGGCGCCCTCCTCGTCTTCGGGCCGGGACTCAGCTGAACACGATCATCGACCCCTGGGCCAGGGATCGCGTCGCCGCCGCGTGCAGGCCGAGCCACACATGGCGCTCGCGGGCGAAGGGGCTGGGGTCGTACGGCGCCGGGACGGCCGGTTCCTCCAACTCCGTGGGGGCGGAGGGGGGTTCGGGCGCGGCCGGGGGGTTGGCCGGATCGATGCCGATCGACGGCGCCACGTACTCCAGTTCCCTCAGCAGCGTCTGCGCGGAGCCCAGGGGGCCGCCGCCCGCGAGGAGCTCGTCGCTGGACAGCGGGTGCGGGAAGTCGACGGGGACGTACGCGCCCGCGTGGTCGTAGTGCCAGACCAGGTGGGACTGCTGGGCCGTCGACTCGAACATCTCCAGCAGCTGCTCGTAGTCGCCCCCGAGCTCGTCCACCGGGGTCACCGGCAGCCCGCACACCTGGAGCAGGTAGGCCCGGCGCAGGAAGTGCAGCGCGTCGTAGTCGAAGCCGGCCACGGGGGCGACGTCGCCGGACAGGCCCGGCATGTACTGGTACACCGGCACCGGCGGCAGCCCGGCCGCGGCCAGCGCGTTGTTGTAGTGCGCGAGTTCCTCGGCGAACGGGTTGTCCGGGGTGTGGCACAACACGTCCACGAGCGGTACCAGCCACAGATCACAGGCCAAAGAGAGCTCCTCACACAGCGTGTTGTTCACGGCACGGGTAAGCAGAGTAGTTGGTGCGGTGCGGGCTCAGCTGCCCCTGTGCAGGTCCCATACCCAGACGCCGCCGGTCCACTTCCCGTCCCTCCCGGTCAGCCTGTTCAGGACGGTTCGCAGGGCGCCGTCGTTGGGCTGCGGGGCCAGCACCAGGGCGCCCGCCTTCCAGTAGGCGAAGTCCTGCCGGGCCTGCGCCCGCCACTCCTTGCCGATCACCGGGGCCACGCCCGTGTAGCCCACGTCCCGGAGCATGTTGGAGGTGTAGCGGGGGGAGGCGCCGTAGATGCCGATACGGTCCTTGCCCCAGGGGCCGTTGAAGTAGCCGCCGGGCAGCTTGAAGCCCAGGTGGGCCGCTGTCTGCCAGTGCAGGGCCTCGGCGGCGCCCGGGTCGGGCAGCGGCACGGGGACCAGGGTCTCGCCTTCGTGGACGTACGACTTCCACGTCCCCTCCGTGATGAACGCCGGCACCGCGACCCGGTCCGTGGACTTCAGCGGGGCCGGGATCAGCGGGAGCAGCGCGAGGGCCACGCCCAGCAGGCCGAGGTACTGGCTGGTCGGGTTCCGGGAGGCGGCGGCCCGGTCGACGGCGAGCGCGAGGAGCATGCCGAGGGCCGGTGCGCAGATCATCGCCACGCGGCCCTCGATGACCGACTCGAACAGCGGCTTGTGGGCGAGCAGGGCCCAGGGGCCGGGGCAGACGATGTCGGTGAGCGGGATGCGGATCTTCGGGCCGAGGGAGAGGACCGCGGCGGCCACCGTCGTGAACGCCAGCGCCTTGACCAGCGCGTTGTCCCACAGCCGTACGACGATCGCGAAGGCGACGGCGACCAGCGGCCAGCCGTAGAAGGCGTTCTGTTCGGTCGGGTTCAGGGAGAGCGAGCCCGCGATCTGCGCGTCGCCCGCGACCAGCGAGCGCTCGGCGAAGGCGAGCAGGGACAGGGGGCTGTTGCCCGCGTTGTCGCCGTGCAGGATGCCCTGGTAGCTCTGCGGTCCGGCGAACTGCCAGTACAGCGCGTATCCCGCCAGGGGCAGGCAGACCGCCGAGCCGATCAGCAGGCCCTTCAGCAGGGGCCGCCAGGCCGCCCGCGCCACGTCCCGGCGTACGGCGCCGTAGGCGGCGGCGAACAGGGCCGTTCCGATCGACGCGAGCAGCAGGGGCTCCTCGCCGAGGAAGACCTGGTACGCGGCCATCAGGCCGAGCACGATCCCGTCCCGGACCACCCGGGCGCCCGTGGCGAGGCGCAGGGCTCGGTCGATGATCAGCGGGATCATGAAGAGGATCACGAAGTTGGGGTGCGCGTTGGCGTGGCTGACCATCGGCGGCGCGAAGGCCGCGAGGGACGCCCCGACGAAGGCCGCGCTCCTGCGCCGTACGACCCGTTTCACGATCAGCCGGTACCAGGCGGCGGCGGTGGCGGCGATGCCGAGGGCCATGCAGACACTGAGCGAGACGGCGGGGCCGAACAACAGGGTGATGGGGGCGAAGGGCACCGACAGGCCCAGCATGGCGGTGTTGGCCATGAGGTTGACGCCGTCGGGGAAGCCCTGCAGGTCGGTGAAGAGCGGGTTGTGCAGATGGGCGACGCTGTCGGCGGTGACCGCGAAGAACCACTCCCACTGGTTCTGGTCCTGCATGGAGTCGGTCAGATAGCGGTGTGAGGGGGCGAAGAAGCGGCCGGAGTACAGGGCCACCGACATCAGGAGGAAGAGGGCGGTGGCGAGGAGGTCGGCGGGGCGCAGGGAGCGGGCCCTGATGCGGGCGAGGTCGGTGAGGACGCGAAGGTAGTCGAGGGGGCCGACCTTGGAGCCGGGGCGGTGGCTCCAGCGGACCGGGACCTCGGCGATGGGCCGGCCGGCGCGGTGGAAGTGGTGCAGCACCTCCACGTCGATGCCCCAGCCGTCGAGGCGGGCGGCGCCGAAGGCCTCGCGTGCGCGGTCGCCCTCGAACAGTTTGAAGCCGCACTGGGTGTCCCGGATCCCCGGTACGGCCGTGCGGCGTATCAGGAGGTTTCCGGCGCGGCCCAGCAGTTCGCGTGTGCGGTGCTGGCGGTGGGCTATGTCCGCGCCGGGTACCGAGCGGGAGCCGATGGCGGCCGTGTTGCCCTCGCTGAGGGCCTTGTCGAGGCGCTCCAGTTCCTCGATGGGGGTGGACAGGTCGGCGTCGGTGGTCAGGACCCGGTGGCCGCGGGAGACGGCGACGCCGAGGCGCAGGGCGTGGCCCTTGCCCCGGTTGCGGGGGCTGGTGACGAGGCGGACCCGCGGCCGGTTCAGCGCCGGGACCTCGCGGGTGCCGTCGGTCGATCCGTCGTCGACGACGATCACCTCCCAGGTGCCCCAGCGGCCCTCGTGGTCGGTGAGGTAGGTGGTGATGGCGTCGAGGGTGGGGGCGAGGCGGTGTTCCTCGTTGTAGGCGGGGATGACGACGGAGAGGTCGACCGCCGCCCCGGCTTCGCCTCCGCCGCCGTCTTCGTTCCCGCCCGCACCACCCGTGCGGCGCTCGCGGCCGGGTGCGGACGGCCCCGGGACGTACGCGCCGTCGGCGGCTCGCTGGTGGGGGATGGGCGTCGGGGAGGGGACGTCGCCGGGGTGCGGGCCCGGGCGGTCGGCTTCGGGGCGGATGTGCCCAGGGCCTGCGGGCCGGTTGTGTCCGGGTCCTGCGAGGTGGCTGTGTCCGGGTCCTGCGAAGTGGCCGTCTCCGGCCCCTGCGGGGTGGACGTGTCCGGGCTCTGGGGAGTGATCTTGTCCGGGCACGGTGGAGTGGTTGTGTCCTGGCCCTGTGGGGCGGTCGTGTGCGGGCCCTGCGGGGTGGGTTCCGGCAGGGCGGGCGGGATCGGTCGTGGGGCCCGTCATTCCGAGGCCAGACGTTCGACCAGGGCCAGGGAGTGGGCGTTGGCGGCGGCCATGATGGTGCGGGCCTTCTCCGTCTCGCGGCGGGTGAGGGCGTCGACCAGGTCGGTGTGGCCGGACCACAGGCGGCCGCGTACGTCGGGCAGGCGGCGCAGGTGCTGGACCGCGCAGACCCAGGACTGCACCCGCAGCCGGTGCAGGAAGTCGGCGAGGTAGGGGTTGCCGAACAGGCCGCTCAGCTCGCGCCAGAAGCGCAGGTCGTAGCCGATGAGCACGGTCAGGTCACCGGCCGCCGCGGCTCGCTCGGCCTCCTCGCCGCGCCTGCGTACCGCCGCCAGGGCCGCCACCGTCCGTGGGTCCTCGGTGTCGGCGAAGGTCGTGTGACCGGCGGCGAGGGCCTGGAACATACCGTCGGTGACCAGACTGCGGGCCTCGATCATGTCCCGGTAGTCGGCGAGGGAGTACTCGGGAACGCGGAAGCCGCGGTGCTGGTCGGCCTCCAGGATGCCCTGCGCGGACAGGTCGACCAGCGCCTCGCGGACCGGGGTCGCCGAGACGCCGTACTGGTCGGCGATCTCCTTGACGGTGAACGCCCGGCCCGGCCGCAGACGTCCCGCCAGCACCTCGTCACGCAGCGCGTCCGCGATCTGCTGGCGCAGGGTGCTGCGCGTCACGGTGCCGTTGCCGGGCATCGTCCGGGCCTCTCCTCACACGTTCGGGTGACGTACTCGCCATCTCTTACGAGCACGCCACCTTACGCGTTCGGGTTCCCGGGAGGGCAGACGCCGATCGGCTACGCGGTGTACTCGTCGGCGACGCTCAGCGCCGCGTCCAGTGCCGCGAGGCCTTCCTTCAGCTCGGCCTCCGTGACGTTGCAGGGCGGCACGACGTGGGTCCGGTTCATGTTGACGAAGGGCCACAGGCCGTGCCGCTTGGCGGCGGCACCGAACGCGGCCATGGGCGCGTTCGCCTCGCCGGCCGCGTTGTACGGCACCAGCGGCTCCCGGGTCTCCCGGTTCTTCACCAGGTCCAGCGCCCAGAACATGCCGACACCGCGGACCTCGCCGACGCTCGGGTGCCGCTCGGCCAGCTCGGCCAGGGCCGGGCCGACGACGCTCTCGCCGAGCCGCCTGGCGTTCTCGACGACGCCCTCCTCCTCCATCACCTTGATCGTGGCGACGGCGGCCGCGCAGGCCAGCGGGTGCCCGGAGTAGGTGAGACCGCCGGGGTAGGGGCGCTTGGCGAAGGTCTCGGCGATCTCCGCGGAGATGGCGACGCCGCCGAGCGGGACGTAACCCGAGTTCACGCCCTTGGCGAAGGTCATCAGGTCCGGCACGACGCCGAACAGGTCCGCCGCGAACCACTCACCGGTGCGCCCGAACCCGGCCATGACCTCGTCCAGGACGAAGACGATGCCGTACTTGTCGCAGATCTCGCGGACGCCGGCCAGGTAGCCGGGCGGCGGGACCATGATCCCGGCGGTGCCGGGCACGGTCTCCAGGATGATCGCCGCGACCGTGCCCGGCCCCTCGAAGGCGATCGTCGTCTCCAGGTGCTCCAGGGCCCGCGCGGTCTCCTGCTCCTCGGTCTCGGCGTAGAAGCGGGAGCGGTAGAGGAAGGGCGCCCAGAAGTGGACGACGCCGGCGCTGCCGCTGTCCGAGGCCCAGCGGCGCGGGTCACCGGTGATGTTCACGGCCTGCTGGGTGCCGCCGTGGTACGACCGGTAGGCCGAGAGCACCTTCGGGCGGCCCGTGTGCAGCCGGGCCATGCGCACCGCGTGCTCGACGGCGTCCGCGCCGCCGTTGGTGAAGAAGATCTTGTCCAGGTCGCCGGGGGTCCGCTCGGCGATCAGCCGGGCCGCCTCCGAGCGCGCCTCGACCGCGAACGCGGGCGCGAAGGTCGTCATCGTCGCCGCCTGCTCCTGGATGGCCGCGACGACCTTGGGGTGCTGGTAGCCGATGTTGGTGAAGACGAGCCCGCTGGTGAAGTCCAGGTACCGCGTGCCGTCGTAGTCCCAGAAGTACGACCCCTCGGCGCCGGCGACGGCGAGCGGGTCGATGAGGTCCTGGGCCGACCAGGAGTGGAAGACATGCGCACGGTCCGCGGCCTTCACTGCGGCGCCGGCGTCGGGGTTGGGCTGAGGGGTCATGCGGGCGAGCGTAAATGTCCGGGATGCGGACGCGACATCGGCGTCTTGTTCCTTGGACGGGGGATTTCCACGACAGGTTGTCGAAGGAGGGGGTGTGAGGGCGACGTTCGCGTATTGACAGGATGCTGTCGTGGCGACAGCCTCCTGTCATGAATGAAGCGACGCGCAAGCCCGTGCATCTGGCGGTCTACGACAGCCTCGCCGACTGGGAGACGGGGCACACGACCGCGCATCTCGCCCGCGCCGGGTACCAGGTCCTGACCGTGGCCATCGGCCGTGAGCCGGTCATGAGCATCGGCGGGCTGCGGATCCGGCCCGACCTGGCGCTCGCGGATCTCCGCGCCGAGGACAGCTCCCTGCTGATCCTCCCGGGCGCCGATCTCTGGACCCGGACGTCAGCCGCTGCCGCGGCGGGCACGGACGGCCTGGCCCCCTTCGCCCGCTCGGCCCGCGCCTTCCTCGACGCGGGTGTGCCCGTCGCCGCGATCTGCGGAGCCACGGCGGGCCTCGCCCGCGAGGGCCTGCTCGACGACCGCGCCCATACCAGCGCGAGCCCCCACTACCTGGCCGCCACCGAGTACGCCGGCTCCGACCGCTACGTCGAGGCCGACGCGGTCACCGACCGCGACCTGATCACCGCCGGGCCCACCGAACCCGTCGCCTTCGCCCGGGAGGTGTTCCGGCTCCTCGGGGTGTACGAGGGCGAGGTGCTGGACGCCTGGTACCGGCTGCACCACGACTCCGACGTCCAGGCGTACTTCGCCCTCCAGCAGGCGGCGGCCCGGTGAGCCGGGAACGCCAGGAACTGCTCAGCAGGGGTGCGCTCGGGGTCTTCCGGCTCAATGGACAGTTCCTGGGTGTCGCCGAGGAGCTGGCGCGGCCGGCCGGGCTCACCGCCGCCTGGTGGCAGGTGCTCGGAGCGGTGCTGCCCGGGCCGCTGCCGGTGTCGGGCATCGCGCGGGCCATGGGGATCACCCGGCAGAGCGTGCAGCGCGTCGCCGATCTGCTGGTGGAGCGGGGGCTCGCCGAGTACCGGCCGAACCCGGCCCACCGCCGGGCGAAACTCCTCGCGCCCACCGAGCGGGGGCGGGCGGCCGTGGCGCGGATCGGCCCCGGGCACGCGGCCTTCGCCGACCGGCTCGCGGCGACGATGGGACAGGCCGAACTCGCCGAGGCCGTACGGCTCCTGGAACGGCTGTCGGCGGTCCTGGACGAGCTGGGGCCGCCCGACGGGGCTGTTACGGAACCGTAGACCCCGGTCCGCGCGACTGTCCGTAGGATCGCACTATTCTCGGTCCGTTGCAGACCTATGGGGGGGAAGGCGGCGCGGGGATGGAGAAGCTGGGACCGGGGGATCCGCAGAGGATCGGGGCGTACCGGTTGCTCGCGCGGCTGGGCGCGGGCGGTATGGGGCATGTGTATCTGGCCCGGTCGGACCGGGGCCGCACCGTCGCCGTGAAGCTGGTCCGCGAGGAGCTGGCCGCGCAGGAGGAGTTCCGGGCGCGGTTCCGTCAGGAGGTGCGGGCCGCGCGGCGGGTCGGCGGGCACTGGACCGCGCCCGTGCTGGACGCGGACACGGAGGCCGCGGTGCCCTGGGTGGCCACCGGGTATGTCGCCGGGCCGAGCCTGCAGCAGGTCGTCGGCCGCGATCACGGTGCGCTGCCCGAGCGGTCGGTACGGATCCTCGCGGCGGGGCTCGCGCACGCGCTGAAGGACATCCACGCGGCGGGGATCGTGCACCGGGATCTGAAGCCGTCGAACGTGCTGGTGACCATCGACGGACCGCGGGTGATCGACTTCGGGATCGCGCGGGCGATGGAGACGCTCGCGGGGGAGGGGCTGACCCGTACCGGGTCGCTGGTGGGGTCGCCCGGGTTCATGGCGCCGGAGCAGGTGCGCGGGGACCGGATCACGCCGGCCTGCGATGTGTTCTGCCTCGGGTCCGTGCTCGCCTATGCCTCGACCGGTGTGCTGCCCTTCGGGGGTGCGAACAGCGGTGTGCATGCCCTGATGTTCCGGATCGCCCAGGAGGAGCCGGACCTGGAGGGGGTGCCGGAGGGGGTCGCGGATCTGGTGCGGGAGTGCCTGCGGAAGGACCCCGCCGCCCGGCCCTCGCTGGATCGGATCCTGGAGCGCACGGGGGCGGAGGACACGGTGGCCGGGGGGCGGTCCCGGGATCCGTGGCTGCCGGGGGCGTTGGTGGCGCAGCTGGGGCGGCATGCGGTGCAGCTGCTGGAGACCGAGGATCCGGAAGGGGGACCGGAGCCGGAGCCGGAGTCGGGTGCGGACGGCCCCGGTGGGGCGGAGGCGCCGTCGTCCGCTGCGGGTGCCGGTGCCGGTGCCGGTGCCGGTGCGGGTGCGGGCGCTGGTGGTGATCGGGCGGGAGTGCCCATGCCCCTCTGGGCTCGGCAGCAGGGTGATTCCGGAGGGTCTCCGGAGCATGCGTCCGTGGCCGATGACGGGGCCGTGGCGGGGGCCGCGCCCGCGGACCAGGGCGGGGCGGGCCGCCCGGCCGAGGGAAGCGGTGGGGCCGTCAATCACCTTCCGACCGTGGTGTCCGGGCAGACTCCGCCGCCCTCCCCGCCTCCCGCGATTCCCGGGTACGGCGCGCCCGGCCCGTACGGCTATCCGCAACAGCCCCAGCAGCACCCGCAGCATCCGCAGCCCCCTTCCGCCGCCTACGGATACCCGCAGCAGCCGTACAACCCCTATGCCGGCGGCGGGCTCGGTTCCACGCCGCCCTACGGTCCGCCGGCGGTCGGTGCTCCGCAGGAGCCGGAGCGCAGGAACGGGCGGTCGACCGCGCTGCTCGTCGTGATCGCGCTGGTGGTGGCGCTGGGCGCGGGCGGGTCGGTGTACGCGCTGATGAAGAGGGGCGGTCACGGCACGGCCGACCGGACGGTCAGCCCCGGGCCGGTCATCGGCTCGACGCCGCCGGGCACCTTCCGAGCGCCCGGCCCGACGTCTTCGGCGGCTTCCTCCTCCGCGCCCGCGGACGGCGTGATCCCGGACGGCTACCTGGGTACCTGGGAGACCACGATCGACAACGCCAACGGCTCCAACACCCGTGAACTGACCATCCAGCAGGGCCAGGTCGGCGACACGGTCCTCACGCTTGTCGCGGACGGACCCACCGACGACGGCGGCACGTACCACTGTGTCTTCGAGGCGAAGCTCACCGAACAGCCGGACAGCGACGGCCCGTTGGAGGTCGGCCCGTCCACGGTCTCCTCCGGTGAGCCGATGTCGTCCTGCTCCCCCGGCGAGGCCACCGAGGTGACGCTGCAGCCGGACGGGAAGCTGAGGCGAGTGAAGCGGAGCGGCGGGGAGAGCCTGACGTACACCAAGCGATGAGATGAACGGGCGTTGCTCCAGAGGCAGTTGAACGTTCGGCGAACTTCGGCGGACGCGTCCGGTTCGTCCCCTTCCTCGCGCGTACCGTGACCGCACCATCCGACTCCGGGCAGTGGCGGGGGCACCCCATGGAGTGGCTGAGCGCGGAGAACATCGTCGCCGTCGGAACAGCGGTGCTGGGCATCGCCGCGTCCGCGGGCATGGTCTGGTACGAGCGCCGGGTGCCGCGCCGCAGACGCGTCGGCTACCGCGTGCAGATGGACAACCCCATAGGCGACGACGTCCGTTCGGGTCGGGCCAACCGCCGGTTCGGCCTCCTGCTCTTCGACTTCGACGGGGCGCCGGACATGAGCGACGCCACGCTCGTCCTGCTCCGCATCGAGAACGACGGCTCGCTGGGCATCGACCGCGACGACTACACCAGCCCCGAACTCCACGGCCTGACCGCGGTGTTCACGGACCGCACCGTCCGCGGCGTCTCGGTCACCCAGCCGACCGACACCGGCCATCTGATGGACCACTTCACCGCCGAGCGCGGCTTCGGCTACGAGGGCAACACCCTGCGCATCCCGCGCGTCCCGCTGAACAAGGGGGACCACTTCAAGCTGCTCGTGCTGCTGTCCGGCGGGGACGTCGGCCGGGACATCCGGATCGTCGGCGGGATCAAGGAGGGCGAGGTCCATCCCAACCGCAGCGCCACACCCGACGACAAGCCGCCGCTGTTCAGCCGCGCGTCCCGGCTCATCACCATCATGCTGACGCTGTCCGTGGTGACCCTGGCGGCGATCGTCGTGGCCCGCGACGACACCCCGCCCCCGATCGGCTGTGCGAAGGGCAGGCTGACCGTCACGGGGTCGACCGCGTTCGAACCGGTGATGCGGGAGGTGGCGAAGAAGTACGAGGAGGACTGCGCGGGCTCCACCATCACGGTGGACGCGCACGGATCGACGGCGGGCATCCGGGAGCTGGCCGCGACCGGAGCGGCGGCGAAGGGCTCGCCCGCGCTGGTGGCCCTCTCCGACGGTCCCAAGCCCGCCGACATGCCCGAACTCCGCGAGAACCGGGTCGCGTTGTCGGTCTTCACCCTGGTCGTGAACGACGACGTGGGAGTGCGGGACCTCTCGATCGGGGACGTGCGACGCCTGTACCGGGGCGAGATCACCAACTGGCGTCGGCTGGGCGGCCGTTCACTGCCGGTGCACCTGGTCAGCCGGGACGCCAACTCCGGGACCCGGCAGGTCTTCCAGCGGCATGTGCTGGGCCGGGGCGAGATGGCGAACTCCTCCGTCGACTGCGTCCACAAGGACGACCCGACGGCGCCGGTGATCCGCTGCGAACTCGACTCCACCGACCAGGTGCTGACCGAGGTGGCCGAGCTGCCCGGCGCCATCGGCTACAGCGAGCTCAACCTGGCCGCCCGGGCCAAGGGCCTGCACGTCCTGGACCTGGACGGCGACGCGCCCTCGGTGGACGCCATCGAACACGGCCACAGCACGTATCCGTACCGCGAGATCGAATACGCCTACACCTACGGCCAGCCGCCCGCGGACTCACTGGCCTCGAGCTTCCTGACGTACCTGTCCCGGGGGAACGGCCAGGACATCGTCCGCACCCACGGGCATGTGCCCTGCTGGACTCCGGAGGGCATGAAGCTGTGCGCTTAGCCAGGTGGGCCTATCGAGGCTCCGGCGGCCGCTGTCTGGGCATGTTCGGGCGGGCGCCGTTCGCCGGGGGGAGCGGAAACCTTCCTACAGGCCCGGCCGACTCGGCGCGTGAGCCCGACGCCACCGCCGTCTGGATGCCGAGGGGTGCCGGCCCGGTCCGGAACTCCACCATCCAGTCGGCCGTCTCCGTGCGCACCAGCTCCAGCACGTCCTCGGAGAAGCGCCGCAGCACTCCCAGGCACCGCTCGGCGGCCTCGCTCGCCGTCCCCTCCGCCGGCCCCAGCACCTCGCGCACGCTCTCCGACGCCCAGTCGAACTGCAGCGCCTGCAGCCGCCGCTGCACGGCCTGCGCGGTGGCCACGTCCCTTATCCATCCGGAGGTGACGCCGAAGTACCGGTCGATCCCGACGCACGCCACCGCGAGCATCAGCGCGAGATATCCCCAGGGCGCGACCCCGCCGACCACCCCGGTCAGATCAAGCAGCGGCAGCGCGGCCCCGCAGACCGCCCCCGCCGCCGCCCCGGTCCGCAGCACCCGCGCCCCCCGCCGCTTCCACACCCGGTCCGCCAGATACCAGGCCGCCGTCCGCAGCGCCCCCTCCTCCACCCAGCGGTACAGCTCGTCGAGCCGCTCGGCGGGCTCCGCCCAGTCCCCGAGCGGGAACGCCCGCCCGGTCAGATCGCCCGGCCGCAGCCCGGCCGCACCCTCGCCCCGCCCGTCCTGAGGCGGCCCCTCGGGCTGCATCTCCGGCTGACCCACCCGGCACTCCCTACTGAACACGAGACCGAACACGGCACTGAACACGGCCGGTGACATTGCGTGACATTGCATGTCGAGGCGCGGCACCTTTCCTACCGCCCAATGGGTGGCTCGGACGTAGCTTTCCCGGCTTTTCCGCTCGGAAGAGGGTCTTGATCAGGTATAGGGCTGCCATTGCTCTCACTCGAAAGAGTGGCGGGGCGATGGCCGCGTAGACCACGTAGGCTCGTGCACAACGGAGAAACGGCGTTGTGGACGAAGCGCCACGCGGAACGCCGCGCAACGCCGAAGAGCGACGAGGAACCAGGAGCTGATCGTGATCCCCGGTGGTGGCCAGCCCAACATGCAGCAGTTGCTCCAGCAGGCCCAGAAGATGCAGCAGGACCTGCAGCAGGCGCAGGAGGAACTGGCGAACACGGAGGTCGACGGGCAGGCGGGCGGCGGCCTGGTCAAGGCCACCGTCACCGGCTCCGGTGAGCTGCGCGCCCTGAAGATCGACCCGAAGGCGGTCGACCCGGAGGACACCGAGACCCTCGCCGACCTGATCGTGGCGGCCGTCCAGGCGGCCAACGAGAACGCGCAGACGCTCCAGCAGCAGAAGCTGGGCCCGCTGGCCCAGGGTCTGGGCGGCGGCAGCGGCATCCCGGGCCTGCCCTTCTAAGTCGGGCCGCGGGCAACTACGGTACGTACTGAAAGACTCCAGGAAGGTCAGTCCGTTGTACGAAGGCGTGGTCCAGGACCTCATCGACGAGCTGGGGCGGCTGCCCGGCGTCGGTCCCAAGAGCGCGCAGCGGATCGCCTTCCACATCCTTCAGGCGGAGCCGACGGACGTGAAACGGCTCGCGCAGGCGCTCCTGGAGGTCAAGGCGAAGGTCCGCTTCTGCGCGACCTGCGGCAACGTGGCACAGGAGGAGCTGTGCAACATCTGCCGCGACCCGCGCCGCGACCCGTCGGTGATCTGCGTGGTGGAGGAGCCCAAGGACGTCGTCGCCGTCGAGCGCACCCGCGAGTTCCGGGGCCGCTACCACGTGCTCGGCGGCGCGATCAGCCCGATCGAGGGTGTCGGCCCCGACGACCTGCGTATACGAGAACTTCTCGCGCGGTTGGCCGACGGGACGGTCACGGAGCTGATCCTGGCCACGGACCCGAATCTGGAAGGCGAGGCCACGGCCACGTACCTCGCCCGCATGATCAAGCCCATGGGCCTGAAGGTCACCCGCCTGGCCAGCGGCCTCCCGGTGGGTGGCGACCTGGAATACGCGGACGAGGTCACCCTCGGCCGCGCCTTCGAGGGGAGACGACTCCTAGATGTCTGACGCCACGCTGCACGCCACGTCGCAGAACCCGGACGACTTCGCGGTCCAGATCGCGGACCAGGTCGAGAGCTTCCTGGTGGCCGTCACGGAGGTGGCGAAGGGCGACGAGCCCGACTCGGCCGTTCCCTTCCTCCTCCTGGAGGTCTCCCAGCTCCTGCTGGCCGGCGGCCGCCTGGGCGCCCACGAGGACATCGTCCCCGACGAGCGCTACGAGCCCGATCTGGGCCCCGAGCCGGACGTGGACGAACTGCGCGAGAACCTGGCCCGTCTCCTCGAACCCGTCGACATCTACTCCGAGGTCTTCGACCCCTACGAGCCCCGCAAGGCCCCCGTCCCGGCCCGTATCTCCGACGACCTCGCCGACGTCATCACCGACCTGCGCCACGGCATGGCCCACTACCGCTCCGGCCGCACCACCGAGGCCCTGTGGTGGTGGCAGTTCTCCTACTTCTCCAACTGGGGCGGCACCGCCTCCGCCACCCTGCGTGCCCTGCAGTCCCTGGTCGCCCACGTCCGCCTGAACCAGCCCCTGGAGGAACTGGACGGCCTCGACACCGACCAGGCCACCATGGGTGACGAGACCCTGGAGTTCGAGGCGGGCAGGGTCATGGCACAGGAGATCGGCGGGCCGCTGGGGATGCGCCCGGCCAAGCAGCCGTAGCCTCACCGGGCGACGGCGGCGAGCAGAGACTCCGGATCGACGTACGGGGCCTGCGGAGTCGGCTCGCTGTACCACCGCAGGGGCCAGGTGTTGCCGTCCAGCGCCGGGATCCCGATGTAGGTGACGGTACGCACGCCTCTCCCGCCGAACTGCTGCACACCGATCGGCCAATGGCGCCTCCGCACCTCACCGGGTGCCAGCAGGAAGTACATCCACCGGAAGCCGACCACCTCGCACACGATCGGCCCCGCGTCCCCGTCCGCCGCCTCGATGAGCCGCTCGGTGACCCGTTCCCCTCGTACGCCCTCGATCCGTACGGCGTCGAAGTGCACGCCCGCGATGCGAAGTTGATGCCCCGCGACCGGGATCCAGTCGGGGCGGTGAGTTGCGTTGTCCATGGTCACACGGTGGCGTCGACGGGCCTACGCTCGGTAGCGACTGAGGTGATACACGCCGGGGTGCATCCGCCGGAGGTGCGTGCCGTGTCGGGTCAGTACAACTCCCAGCCACCTGCCACCTGCCACCTGCCGCCTGGCGCTACAGCGGGAACCGGATACGGAGTGCGGCCGACGGCGATAGCCAAGTCGGCTCTCAGCGACGGCAGACGAGGACGCCGCCCAGGCACGTGACTTCGAAGGCCCCGAGTCGGGCGATGTGATCAACGAGGATCGCGCGGGCCCGCTCGATCGTGGCCTCGAACGGCACGTCGTGCTGGTCTGCCCACGCCCGGTAGGAGGCCATGTGCGCGACGACCGGCTCGGGATCGTGGACCGTGATAGTGCCGGGCAGCTCGATCGTCTCCACCCGGCCGAACTCCTCGCCGAGGAAGGCCGGGGCCTTCTCCAGGGAGAAGCGGGCGCTGAGCGAGATGCGGGCCGGGCCGCGTCCGGTGCCGAGGACGTCGCCCGCAGCCCGCTGCCACAGGTCGTCGAGTTCGGCCTTGTCCCGGTCGCTGTTGGTGGAGGCGATCACCGCCCCGTCACGAGTCACGACGCGGGACAGCTCCCTGACCGCCTGCGGGATGTCCGGGACGTGGTACAGCATGTGCAGGGCCAGGGCGGCGTCGACGCTCGCTGTGCCCAACGGCAGGCGGGTGGCATCTGCCACAGCGACCGGGCCGGGCACGCCGACGAGGATGCCGGGGGCGATGTCCAAGCCGAGCACAGCCAGCTCAGGCCGATCGTCGCGGAGCCGCTGGATGAACTTGCCGTTGCCGCAGCCGACATCGACCACTCGTCCGTGTACGCCGCTCAGCTGCTCGGCGACGATGCCGGGCAGGTCGTAACGGGGCGTCTGCCACTGGTACAACGACTGGCGGGCGGCCAGGTCCCGGTCGCTGTTGTAGGCGCTCCCTGCGAGGCGGCTCCGGTCGGTGACGGCGGCGTCGTGTGCGGCGGACAGTTCGGTCACGTCGGCAGCTCCGGTGGGTGGGCGGCGGGCGAGGCCGCGAGGACGGCCGTGTGCTGGAGTCGTTCGCGAAGGTGTGCGGCCTGCGCGGCTCCACCGTACTGCGGCCTGCCCAGCTCCCGGCCCAGAGCGGTGAGTCGGCGCACGATGCTGGCCGACATGCGCTCCGGTGGGGAATCGAGGACGAATCCGAGCATCGCCTCGGTGCCGTCCAAGTCGCCCAGGAGCAGATGACCGCGGGCGAGATCGACATGGGCTGCGAACAAGTCGCCGACCGACTGGTCGTCGTCCTCGGCACTGCGGTAGAGCCGGACTGCGGTGTCCGCGCTGGCGATGGCTTGCCGGACGTGCTCCCGCCCGCCCACGGCCAGGTGGCTCGTCCCGGCGTACGCGAACTGCTTGGCGGCAGGGAAGGCGAAGATGCCCGGCACCTCGTCGTGACCCGGCATCGCCTCACGCGAGCGCTCGGCGTCCGCCAAGGCGGCCACCGCGCCCGCCTGGTCTCCGGCTATGGCGAGCGCCCGCGCCTCCAGGCTCGCCAGCCGGGCTCCGATACTGCCGCGAGCCCGGTGGTGGCGGCCGGCCTGCGCAAGCCGCGCCGCCTGCTCGTACCGCCCGGTCCAATAGGTGCGATGGCCGTGCGCCCTCGCCCGAGGGGGCCGCCGACTGGATGCTCGACACCCGTCAGTGGCCTGGCACCGTCGCGGAGTATGCAGAGCGGCTGCTCGCCATGACCGATACGTTGCTGTCCGACCCCCGCCACTTCTTCCGCTCGTACTCGGCCTCCGAGATCAGCCGCATGATGACTGCACCAGCCACCAGGAGCGTCCCCGCCCCATGACCGACACCACCGCCCGTGTCCGCGAACTCAACCTCTACCGCCAGTACTTCGACCTCGTCGCCGCGGGCACCAAGACCATCGAGGTGCGGGTGAAATACCCGCACCTCGCCGACCTCGCCGCAGGCGACGTCATCCGCTTCCGCATCAAGGGCACGGACGAGACCTGCGAGGTCAAGGTCAAACGCGTCACCGAGTATCCAAACTTCGAATCTCTGCTTGACGGCGAGGGGCCGGCGAATGTCAACCCGACCGCCACCCGTGACGAGCAATTGACCAACATCCGCTCCGTCTACCCGCAGGAAAAGGAAGCCCTTGGCGCCCTCGCCATCGAGATCGAACTCGTTTCGGACAGCCGTAGCCAGCGCGGGCCTCGCACCCGCCACGAGACGTGAAGCCGGCGCTCAGTCCGACAACCCTGAGTCGAGTTACAGCGATGACGAAGGCGCTGACTGTGTCGAGGTAGCCGTGTCCGCCGACATCCATGTCCGCGACTCCAAGGCCTCTGGCGGCCCCCAGCTCCACATCACCACCCCCGCCTGGAAGGCGTTCATTTCCGCAGTTCAGCCCGGAGCTTGAGTCTCGGGCTTCGAGCTCCTCCCATGGGTTTTCCGGGTTTTGGTTTGGTTGAAATCCAACCCAACCAACCAAGCCTGTACGTGAGTTGAGGCGTCGTACCCCACATGGGTGACGTTCCGTGATTGGCTTGCATCGGAATGTAAAGCCGCTCTAGGTTCGCGGCAAACGACCAAATAGTTCGGCCCCGGTCGGTGCGCCAACACCGGCTCCGGGGCCTGACCTCGGATCGAAGAGGAAGTTCGATCGTGGCTTACGCCCAGCCTAGCCCTGCCCTGCCGTCCCCGTCCCACCCCATGGCCAAAACGGGTTACGGCAAACGCTCCGCAGGTGACGAAGACCCGCACGCAGATCCGGACTTCGCACACCTGCACCCCCGCGACGCCGAGATCGCCGTCTTCATCGACCACCTCGACAACGGCCACGCGATGGGCCACAAGGTGCTCGCGGCGGAACACCCCCGCTACGGACAGCAGGCGTTCCGCACCGCGCTCAACCACCTCACCGAGGCCGGCCACCTGCGCTGGATCAAGGAACACATCACCGTCGAGGACAACTCGATGCGCTGGGTGACGCGGACGTACTGGTCGCGTACGCCCAGGTCGCCGGAGTGGTGGGCCGACTTCGCGCGGGAACGCGACGGCAAGGATGTGACGGACTACCAGCCGGGCCTGGCCCGCACCGAGGACCCGGCACCACGGTCGGCCCCCGGAGTCGTACCGGGCGACGAACCGACCCCTGACGAGCCCGGCGCCGCGTACCGCATCCTCGCCGGACTCCGTGCCGCAGACCCTCGTATGCCTCTCTCCGAAACCGACTGCCGGTCCCTCGAACACCTCGCCGCGGAGTGGCTGTCCCGTGGCGCGACACCGAACGACATCACCCGAGCCCTGACCGACGGGCTCCCATCCACTGTCAGCAACCCTGGCGGGCTCGCCCGCAATCGACTGGAGGCAAAGATGCCCCCGCAGAAGAGCGACACCTCCACCGCCCCGGCTCGCCCCCTCCGTGGCCGGGTCACCCGCGTGATCATGGCCTGTGCCAGCTGCGACCAGGACGAACGCACAGTGAGGATCGACCGGGGCATCTGCGAGGACTGCCGCAAGGAGTGCGCGGAGAACCCGATGACCGATGAGGACATCGCCAAGGGCTTCGCCGAGATCGCCCACCTCGGCGTCACGTCCGCCCGCTTCCTCAAGCAGAAGCTGGAACGCCGTACGGGCGGCGCCGTACCCGACACGTTCCGCTCCGTGCCGATCGAGGACCGCGTCTTCTACCACTACCGCGACAACCGCGACCGCATCGCGAACGGGCTCCCGCCGAGGCGCTGGAACCCGTGAGTCGAGGACGAGCAGCGATGGAGGAGTACGAGGCGGAGTACGGACCGTTCTCCGCAGCGGAGGTGGCAGGGGCGGACGCCTGGGCCGGCGACCTCTTCGGGCCGGCCGGTGGGGAGCGGCGCGGCGCATGAGCCACGTTTGCGAAAGCGGCCGCGGTTCTCTGCCACGAGAACAGGACGTCCGACGTCATCGATGCCAGCGTCGTCGTAGCCTCCATCGTCTACGACGAGGCCCCGATCCTGACGGACGACCTGGGTGACATCCGAGCCCCCTGGACACCGAGCCGCTCAAGGAGCTCGTCGCTTGAAACTTGATCCACAGCGGTCACTGTGACCCGGGGCACTTTCCGCGTGGCGTGCGGAGCGGTGGGCAGGTTCGGAGGCGAGCGCCCGACGTCTCACCATGCGGGAGCAGGAGGGTCGATTTCGGACGCTCGTTAGACTGAGCCGACACAAACGAACCGAGCGAGGAGCGCACGTGGGCCTTGTCGTGCAGAAGTACGGAGGTTCCTCCGTAGCCGATGCCGAAGGCATCAAGCGCGTCGCCAAGCGGATCGTGGAAGCGAAGAAGAACGGCAACCAGGTGGTTGTCGTCGTTTCCGCGATGGGCGACACGACGGACGAGCTGATCGATCTCGCCGAGCAGGTTTCTCCGATGCCTGCCGGGCGTGAGTTCGACATGCTGCTGACCGCCGGAGAGCGTATCTCCATGGCCCTGCTGGCCATGGCGATCAAAAACCTGGGCCACGAGGCCCAGTCGTTCACCGGCAGCCAGGCAGGTGTCATCACCGACTCGGTCCACAACAAAGCCCGGATCATCGACGTCACGCCGGGCCGGATCCGGGACTCGCTGGACAAGGGCAACATCGCGATCGTCGCCGGCTTCCAGGGCGTGAGCGCCGACAAGAAGGACATCACCACGCTGGGGCGCGGTGGGTCCGACACCACGGCCGTGGCGCTGGCCGCCGCGCTCGACGCCGAGGTCTGCGAGATCTACACCGACGTCGACGGCGTGTTCACCGCCGACCCGCGCGTGGTGAAGAAGGCGAAGAAGATCGACTGGATCTCCTTCGAGGACATGCTGGAGCTCGCGGCCTCCGGCTCCAAGGTGCTGCTCCACCGCTGTGTGGAGTACGCCCGCCGCTACAACATCCCGATCCACGTCCGCTCCTCCTTCAGCGGGTTGCAGGGCACGTGGGTCAGCAATGAGCCGATTGGGGACAAGAAGGTGGAGCAGGCCATCATCTCCGGTGTCGCGCACGACACCTCCGAGGCCAAGATCACGGTCGTCGGCGTGCCGGACAAGCCGGGTGAGGCCGCCGCGATCTTCCGTACCATCGCCGATGCCGAGATCAACATCGACATGGTCGTGCAGAACGTGTCCGCGGCCGCCACGGGCCTGACGGACATCTCCTTCACGCTGCCGAAGACCGAGGGCCGCAAGGCCATCGACGCGCTGGAGAAGAACCGCCCCGGCATCGGCTTCGACTCGCTGCGCTACGACGACCAGATCGGGAAGATCTCGCTGGTCGGCGCCGGTATGAAGACCAACCCCGGGGTCACCGCCTCCTTCTTCGAGGCGCTGAGCGACGCGGGCGTGAACATCGAGCTGATCTCGACCTCCGAGATCCGTATCTCGGTCGTCACCCGCGCCGACGACGTGCCGGAGGCCGTGCGCGCCGTGCACACCGCCTTCGGGCTCGACTCCGACACCGACGAGGCCGTCGTCTACGGAGGCACGGGCCGGTAATGGCGCCGACCGGGAAGCCGACGCTCGCGGTCGTGGGAGCGACCGGAGCCGTCGGCGCGGTCATGCTCCAGATCCTGTCCCAGCGCGCGGACATCTGGGGCGAGATCCGTCTGCTCGCCTCGCCGCGCTCGGCCGGCCGCAAGCTGGCCGTGCGCGGCGAGGAGGTCGAGGTCACGGCCCTGACCGAGGACGCCTTCGACGGGGTCGACATCGCGATGTTCGACGTGCCCGACGAGGTCTCCGCCCAGTGGGCGCCGATCGCCGCCGCGCGCGGCGTGGTGGTCGTCGACAACTCCGGCGCCTTCCGGATGGATGCGGACGTGCCGCTCGTCGTACCCGAGGTCAATCCGCACGCGGTGCGGATCCGGCCGCGCGGGATCGTCGCCAACCCCAACTGCACCACCCTGTCGATGATCGTCGCCCTCGGCGCGCTGCACGCCGAGTTCGGGCTGCGCGAGCTGGTGGTGTCCTCCTACCAGGCGGTGAGCGGGGCCGGCCGGGCGGGCGTCGAGACGCTGCGTTCCCAGCTGTCCCTGGTCGCCGGCACGGAGCTGGGCACCACACCCGGCGACGTACGGCGGGCCGTCGGGGAGGAGACCGGGCCGTTCCCGGAGCCGGTCGCGCTGAACGTCGTCCCGTGGGCCGGATCGCTCCGGGAGGACGGCTGGTCGTCGGAGGAGATGAAGGTGCGGGACGAGTCCCGCAAGATCCTCGGACTGCCGACCCTGCCGGTCGCCGTGACCTGTGTACGGGTGCCGGTGATCACCTCGCACGCGCTGACCGTCCACGCCCGCTTCCAGGGCGAGGTGACCGTCGACGGTGCCCGCGAGATCCTCGCCACCGCCCCCGGGGTGGTGCTCTTCGACGACCCCGCCGCCGGTGAGTTCCCCACGCCCGCTGACGTCGTGGGCACCGACCCGACCTGGGTCGGACGGCTGCGGCGGGCCCTTGACGACCCCACCGCGCTCGAACTCTTCGTGTGCGGGGACAACCTGCGCAAGGGCGCCGCGCTCAACACCGCGCAGATCGCCGAGCTGGTGGCCGCGGAGGTCACGGGTGGGGCGGCGGCCCGTGAGTAAGACGTTTGTAGGATCCGTGTAAGAAATGTGGCCGGGAGCATGGTCCAAACCACTTGTACCGCGCTCCTCGGCGACAGAGGATTTTCCTCCCCGCTCTCCGCAACCGCGCGAAGGGCGGGGAGCGTCTTTGCGGTCACCCTTGCGGGGCGTGAGACGTGAGGATCCTGGCGTGGGGACGCCGTGATCGGGGCGTGGGGACGCCCGTTCATATGGGACATAAGGGAAGAGCGGGACGCATGACGGCACTTGCTTCACCGTCGGTTGTCGCACATGTGACGCCCGGCACGTACAACCCTGGCGGGGGAAGACGTGTCCAACTGGCGTGGCAGAGGTACTCGAACTCCGTGCGGCCGCTCGCGGCACCGCAGCGCTCCGGCCGCGCCTTCCCGGCGGCATGCCGGTGATCGCGCCCATGCCCGCAGCGCGGCCCGCCCGCATACCCAGCCAGCGCGACGGCTCCGACGGCTCCGGCGGCACCACGGCCACCGAGGACGACGCGGTCGTCGGCACCACCGTCGACCACCTCACCGAGACCTACCGGGCGCACTACCGCTCGCTGCTCGGCCTCGCCGCGCTCCTGCTCGACGACACCGCCTCCTGCGAGGACGTCGTGCAGGAGGCCTTCATCCGCGTCCACTCGGCCCGCAAGCGCGTCCGCGACCCCGAGAAGACCCTCGCCTACCTGCGGCAGACGGTCGTCAACCTCTCCCGCTCCACCCTGCGCCGGCGCATCCTCGGCCTGAAGCTGCTCTCCAAGCCGATGCCCGACATGGCGAGCGCGGAGGAGGGCGCCTACGACCAGCTGGAGCGGCGCGACCTCATCAAGGCGATGAAGGGGCTGCAGCGCCGCCAGCGCGAGGTCCTCGTGCTGCGCTACTTCGCGGACATGACCGAGGCGCAGGTCGCCGAGACGCTCGGGATCTCGCTGGGCTCGGTGAAGGCGTACGGTTCGCGGGGCATCGCCGCACTGCGGGTGGCCATGGAGGCACCGTCATGAGCGAACGCGATCAGGCGGGCGATTCCCATGAACCCCACTCCCGAGACCGCCATGAGCCCGACGTCCGGCACGAGCCGGCGAAGCGGCACGAGCAAGAGCACACGCAATCGCACGCTGGGAACG
Source organism: Streptomyces griseochromogenes (assembly GCF_001542625.1). Classification (NCBI taxonomy): domain Bacteria; kingdom Bacillati; phylum Actinomycetota; class Actinomycetes; order Kitasatosporales; family Streptomycetaceae; genus Streptomyces; species Streptomyces griseochromogenes. The sequence continues at coordinate 433,233 of NZ_CP016279.1, forward strand.
GAACTGTGAACCACGGCCCCGACGACAAGAGCCCCGAGGGGCTCGGCCCGGGCCTCGACGGGCTCGACGGGCTCGCCCCGGACGAGTCGGCCCTGCGCCGGATGCTGCACTCCGCGGTCGACGACATCGAACCGCGCTCCGGCACCCTGGACCATCTGCACCGGGCCGTACCCGCACGGCGGGCCCGCAAGCGTCAGGCCGTCGTCGGCATGGCGGCCGCGGCCCTGTTCATCGGCACCGCGATCCCGGCCCTGATCCACGTCTCCGACTCCGGTGGCTCCGACACCAACACCGGCCTGGCCGGGCAGTCGTCCCAGGCACAGGGCGGGACCAGCCAGGGCAAGAACCCGGACGGCGGCTCCAGCAGCGTCGGCGGCACCCACGGCACGACCCCGGGGCACGGCAGGAGCAGTGGCAAGGGGAGCACGCCGGGCAAGCACGACGGCAGCGGCGGCACCTCGTCCGGCGGCGCGAACCCGTCCGCCACCCTGGCCGCCGGTACCTCGGTGTGCACGGCGGCCCAGCTGGGCTCCGCCACCCAGAGCGTCGACGCCCCCGACTCCGCGGGCGTCGTCTACGGCACCTTCCGCGTCACCAACATCTCCTCCTCCAGCTGCAGCGTCGGCGGCGCGGGCGCCGTGGACGTCGCGGCGCAGGGCGCCGCCGACCCGGCCAAGATCGGCAAGGCGCGGCACGCGTCCGGGGACGCGGCGGCCGGTCTGCCCGACCCCTCCCTGGAGGTCTCGGACCTGGTCCTGCAGCCGGGCGCGGCCTACGAGGAGAAGTTCGCCTTCGTCCCCTCCGAGACCTGTCCCACCACCGGCGGGGGCACCTCCACCACCGGCGGCTCGGACAGCGGCGGCCCCTCGCCGGACCCGACGCCCAGCCAGGACACCGGTGCCACCGGGAGCACGGACACCGGCACCACCACGGCGGGCACCACGCCCCAACTCGTCGCCGAGGACGGCACGACGGCCGACGGCGGCGTCCTGGTCACCCACACCGCCCAGGGCGGCACGCCGACGGTGTCGGCGACGGTGTCCAACGCGTGTGCGGGGACCGTGTACTACACGGGCGTGCTGGCGGGGGCGTAGCACGGGGCGCTCGCGGCTCGCGCAGTCCGGTTCAGCCGCTGGACACCTCGACCCGGGGTTCCTCCTCGGGCACCAAGCCCAGGGCGGCGTCCCGCTGGTACTCCACCTCGCGGCGCAGCAGCCGGAACCACATGAAGACCACGAAGCCCGCGAAGACGAACCACTCCCCGGTGTAGCCGAGGTTCTGGAACGCCTTCAGGTCGAGGCCCGTGTCGTCCGGCGCGGTCGCGGGCACCGCCTTCATCCCCGCGTCGGCCTTGTCGAGGGTGACCCAGGCGTCGTACAGCCGGTACGGCACCAGGTTCACCAGCGAGGCCGAGCTGATCGCCGCCGTCTGCCCGGCGGGCAGCCCGCTCTGGGCGCTGACCCCGTTGTCACCCGGGCTCTCGGAGGCCTGCAGCGCACCGGTGACGGTGACCTCGCCGGCCGGCGGGGCGGGAGCCTTCGCCGCGTCCGCCGTGCCCGGCAGCCAGCCCCGCACGACGGGCAGGGCCTTGCCGGAGTCGGTGCGCAGCAGCGTCAGTACGTAGAAACCGTGCTTGCCGTCCAGCTCCCGGCCGGGCACCAGGAGTTGCTTGCCGTACCGGCCGCTCGCGCTGACCCGTCGTCCCGAGGTGCTCTTGTCGACGGGCAGCTGTGTGGCGAGGGGCCGGGCCGCCTCGTGTCTGTCGGAGGCGGCCTGCTCGGTCGCGGCACGGTGGTCCTGCACCCGTCCCTCGAACCGGCTCAGCTGCCACGTCCCCATGAAGACGCAGAACGGGATGGCGAGCAGCACGAAGACGTTGATGCCCCACCAGCGGGGTGTCAGCAGAAACCGGTACACGCCCTCAACGGTACGGCCGTACGGAACCGGACCTTTTGCGGGGTCCGGTTCCCGGGGGCGCACGGCGGGCCGCGTGGCCTTCGGCGAGCGGACGAGCGGGATGCGGACGATCCGCCCGAAAGCGGTAGTGGCCGTCCCGCGGCTCGAGGTACCCGAAGCGCCGGAAGACCGGGACGTCGTGTTCGCGGACCAGGGTGTCCGGGCTACGCGGGAGAGGGAATCTTCGGCCACCGAATTCCGGGGAACACTCATCTGGCGAATGCGAAGCTCGATGAAATCCGGTCCGGCGGCGAAAGCAATTTCTTGCGTTTCGGGTAATGCTCCGGTGAAGATTCTGTGTGATTGATCAAAGAGTCCGCAATGACTAGACTTCATCCGGCGTCGGCAGACCACCGACGTCCTATGGGCTCTACGGAACGGGGTTTAAGTGAGTAAGCTCAGGAGCAAGCTGGCGGCAGTGACCGGCCTGGCCCTGGCGGCCGGCACGCTTCCGCTGATATTTGCCGGTACGGCGCAGGCGAGTGCCTTTGACTGCATGAAGTACCTGGACAGCAAGGGCTACCGAGTCGGCCCGAAGGTGGAGGCCGCCTGCAACCTCGACGAAGGCAGCTGCATCCTCGAACTGGGAAAGCTGCATGTTGCCCAGCCGGTTAAGCTCGAGGCCTGCTACAGGATCCACCGCTAGCAGAGGCGATCTGGCGCGTTGATCTGTCGGCGGGCGATCGGTCGACAGGCCGGGGCGGATATTCCATCCCCCTGGGCGTTTTAATCCGACGCACTACATCGCCCGCCGACAGGCACCTGAAGTGCCGTAATTCCGCACCCACCCGAAGCGGACGCGGCGGAGCACGTCCTGTCCGACGGATTCATCGTCTTCATCGTCGGAATGGGACCGCTCCCCCTCTCCGGCCGGCCGTCGCGCACGGGACCGGAAGCGAGGCCCGAGTCGGCCATGACGCCCCACCCCGCTCCGGCTGGACGCCCTCTGCCCGCAGACACCTCGGAGACCCGGAGCTCATCGGGTTACATAGAGGCATGAGCGACGCAGAAGCCATGCCCGACTGGGAGAAGCGGTTCCGTGCCCCGCGCGTCTCCCTCCCCGACTGGGCGGAAGACGCCCCCGACCGCTCCCTGTTCGTGTCGAACGCGACGGGGACGTACGAGCTGTACGCCTGGGACCGGGCGACGGGCGGGCAGCGGCAGGCGACCGACCGGCCGAACGGCACGACGGACGGCACACTCTCCCCGGACGGCGAGTGGATCTGGTGGTTCGACGACAAGGACGGCGACGAGTTCGGCGTCTGGCGCCGCCAGCCCTTCGCGGGCGGCGCGGACGAGACGGCCGTCCCGGGCCTGGAGCCCTCCTACCCGGCCGGTCTGGCCCTGGCCCGCGACGGCCGCACGGCGGTGGTCGGCCGCTCCACGGACGAGGAGGGCACCACGATCCACCTCGCCCGCGCGGGCGAGGACCCGGCCGAGATCTACCGGCACCGCGAGTCGGCGGGCGTCGGCGACCTCTCGCACGACGGCTCGCTGATCGCGATCGAGCACACCGAGCACGGTGACGCCATGCACGCGGCCCTGCGCGTGCTGCGCCCGGACGGCACGGCGGTCGCCGACCTGGACGACACCAAGGGCGGCACCGAGGAACTCGGCCTGGAGGTCCTCGGATTCGCTCCGGTCGACGGCGACACCCGCCTGCTCATCGGCCACCAGCGCCGGGGCCGCTGGGAGCCCCTGGTCTGGGACGTGGCGACGGGCGAGGAGAAGGACCTGGACCTCGACCTGCCCGGAGACGTCGCCGCCGAGTGGTATCCGGACGGCAGCGCCCTGCTCGTCGTCCACAGCTTCGAGGCCCGCAGCGAGCTGCTCCGCTACGACCTGGGCGCCGGTGAGCTGAGCCGCATCCCCACCCCGCCCGGCACGGTCTCCGGGGCGACGGCCCGCCCCGACGGCAGCGTGGAGTACCTGTGGTCGTCGGCCGCCGAGCCGTCGGCGGTCCGCTCGACGTCCGGCGGGGTGGTCCTGGACCCGCCCGGCATGAAGTGCCCGCCGTCGGTGCCGGTCGAGGACGCGTGGGTGGACGGCCCCGGCGGCCGCATCCACGCCCTGATCCAGAAGCCGGCCGGCAGCACCGGCCCGCTCCCCACGGTCTTCGACCTGCACGGCGGCCCGACGTGGCACGACAGCGACTCCTTCGCCGCGGGCCCCGCCGCCTGGGTGGACCACGGCTACGCGGTCGTCCGCATCAACTACCGCGGCTCCACGGGGTACGGCCGCGCCTGGACGGACGCCCTGAAGCACCGGGTCGGCCTGATCGAGCTGGAGGACGTGGCCGCGGTCCGCGACTGGGCGGTCTCCTCCGGCCTCGCGGACCCCGCCCGCCTGGTCCTGACCGGCGGCTCCTGGGGCGGCTACCTCACCCTGCTCGGCCTCGGCACCCAGCCCGAGGCGTGGACGGTGGGCGTCGCGGTCGTGCCGGTCGCGGACTACGTCACCGCGTACCACGACGAGATGGAGTCCCTGAAGGCCATGGACCGTACGCTGCTGGGCGGCACACCGGAGGAGGTCCCCGAGCGCTTCGAGGCGTCGTCCCCGCTGACCTACGTCGACCAGGTCAAGGCCCCCGTCTACATCTCGGCGGGCGTCAACGACCCGCGCTGCCCGATCCGCCAGATCGACAACTACACCAGGCGTCTGGAGGCCCGGGGCGCGGTGCACGAGGTGTACCGCTACGACGCGGGCCACGGATCACTGGTGGTGGACGAGCGGATCAAGCAGCTGAGACTGGAGATGGAGTTCACGGGGAGCCATCTGCCCGAGGCGTGAGCCCCCGGGCTCCTTTCGCCGGAGGTGCTGCCGGGTGACGAGAAGAAGGGGGCTCTCCCGACCCTTTCCGGGTTGGGAAAGGTCCTTTTCGGCCGGCGTGGGGCGAGGAGGAGGGCGGGAAGCGCACCGGGGGGAGCACCTGGGCTGGTCAGCCGAGTTCGGCCAGGCCTCGGCGGGTTGCGGCGACCACGACACGGTCCCCCTTCTCCAGCACGTGATCGGGAGAGACATCGGCCCGCCCCTCCAGCGCCAGCACCCGCCACGCCCCCGCCCGGAACGCCTCCGCCACGGTCCGCCCCTCCAGCTCCGGGTGCCCGTCCACCTCGACCGCGGCGAACAGCAGCACCCGCCGCTCCACGGGTATCGCCCCCAGTACCTGCCGCCCCAGCATCGCCCCCGCGAACGCCGGTGCGGCCAGGTACGACACGCTCCGGCTCCGCGTCGAGGCATGGGGATGGGCGGCCCGCAGCGTCCGGTACACCGCGGTGGCGAAGTGGTCGTCATACAGCCGCAGCACCACCCGGAGATCCGGCCGTACGGACCGCGCGTACAGCGCGGCCTCCAGATTGGTCGTGTCCGCGCTGGTCACCGCGAGCAGCGCATGCGCCCGATGGATCTTCGCGGCCTCCAGCACCCCCTCCTGCGTGACATCCCCGAGTACCACCGGGACCCGCAGCCGCCGCGCGGTCGCAAGGCCGCGCGCCTCCGGGTCGGACTCCACGCACACCACGGGAACGTGCAGCTCCCGCAGCCGGGTCAGCACCCGGGTGCCGATCTTCCCGAGCCCGAGCAGCACCACATGCCCGCCCAGCCCGCGGGGCGGCTTGCGCAGCCCGGAGGTGGTCCGGAAGGTGCCGAGGGCTTCGAGCACGGCCGCGAGGAGGACCGGCAGCAGCAGCAACCCGACCAGGCCGGACAGGAGTTGGAGGATCTGCCGCCCCAGCGGCGCCCCGATCGCGGGGTCGTCGATCGCGAAGAGGTCCAGCAGCGTCAGATAGAACGCGCGCAGAGGGTGGGTACCGGTGACGAGCCAGAGCGCGACGGCGAGCGCCACCACACAGCCCACGATCCCGGCCAGCGACCAGCGCAGCCGCCGCGAGAAGAGGGAGGCGAGCGGCGGTACGCCACCCACCCCGCGCCCGGTCGCGGCCGACTCCGGCCCGCCGAAGGACGACACCTGCTCCAGCACCACGGCGGCCCGCCCGGCGGCCCGCCGTACCTCCTCGTCGTCCGGCAGCAGCCTGGGCCCCTGGTCCCCGTTGCCCTCGGAGCCGTCCGCCCCGGCGGGATCCGCGCCGGTCGCCGAGAGCAGGGCCAGCGTGCACAGCCCGGGACCGGCGACGTGCCCGTCCCGGGACGGCTGCCGTTCCACGGCCCGCAGCAGCAGGCTGTCGGTCTGTACGACCTTGCTGGTGCCGGCGACGGCCGTGGCGACCAGCGCGGGCGCGGCGGTGTCGGCGTCGGACAGGACGGCCGTGGACGCCTCCGGGCCACCGGCCGCTCCCTCGCCGGAGGCCAACGCGGCCGCCTGGTCCAGGAGTTCCTCGATGTGCTGGCCCAACCGGCGGTTGTACAGCCGCAGCACGAGCCTGAGACGCGGGTTGAGGCGGCGGGCGGTCAGCGCGGCCCGGATGTTCGTCTCGTCGTCGTCGTACACGAGCGCGAGCGCGGCGGCCCGCTCCACTCCGGCCTCGGCGAACACCGCCTCGGTCAGGTCGGCGGCCTCCAACACCCGCTCCCCGTCGGCCCGGTGGCCGTTGGCGCCGCTGCCCGCCGTGGCGGTGGATCCGCCGGCGCCCCGGCCGACGGCGGCGCTGACCACCCGGTCGAGCAGCGCGGCCGAGGCGGCCCGGGCCCGTCCGGCCACCGGGAGCCGTGCCGTGCGCTCGCTCGGCGGCACCACGAGGATGACCTGCTCGCCATGGACCCCGCGCAACTCGGCGGCCAGCCGGTACGCGAGGCCGTCGTCGCCGCACACCACCATGTGCGCCGGCGGGGCACCGGGCCCACCTTGATACGGAACACTCGCCACGAGGGAAAAGAGTGCCCCAAGGAGTCGGGGGGTTCCAGGATGAGGTGAACACCTGTGGCGGGAACCGCGTACCGATGGGGAGGGAGACACAGCCGGAGGTACGCACCCGTGGCCATCACCGAAGACGCCCCGCCCGGCGCCGCCGAGCCCGCTGCGGCGCGCCCGCCCGACCGACGGGCGGGCGGCGAACGGCCCGAGGACCGGCCGGACGAGCACCACGGTGAGCAGCCCGGCCCGGGAGACAGGCGGCTGAGTTCCCCTCTCGTGCTGACGATGGTCCTGCTGCTGGCGGTGCTCGCCCAGTCCCCGATCCGCGGGGCCCTCGGCACCCCGCTGATGCAGAGCTGGATGACGGTGTTCGTGGCCGTGACGGTCCAGGCGCTGCCCTTCTTGGTGCTGGGCGTTCTGCTCTCGGCGGCGATCGCGGTCTTCGTGCCTCCGTCCTTCTTCGCGCGCGCCCTCCCCCGCCACCCCGCCCTGGCCGTGCCGGTGGCCGGGATGGCGGGCGCGGTGCTGCCGGGCTGCGAGTGCGCGTCGGTCCCGGTGGCGGGCGCGCTGGTCCGCAGGGGCGTGACCCCCGCGGCGGCCCTGGCCTTTCTGCTGTCGGCTCCCGCGATCAACCCGATCGTGCTGACGGCCACGGCGGTCGCCTTCCCCGGCAGGCCGGAGATGGTCCTGGCCCGGTTCGCCGCCAGCCTTCTCGTGGCGTGCGCGATGGGCTGGCTGTGGCAGCGCCTGGGCCGTACGGACTGGCTGCGACCGCCGGCCCACGGCGCGCACGAGGGCGAGACCAAGGGGGAGGCGTTCTGGAACTCGGTCCGGCACGACACCATGCACGCGGGCGGCTTCCTGGTGCTGGGCGCGATGGCCGCGGCCACGCTGAAGGCGGCGACCCCGGCGGCCTGGCTGCGCACGGCCGCCGACAACCCGCTCTTCTCGATCCTCGCCCTCGCCGTGCTCGCCGTACTCCTGTCCATCTGCTCGGAGGCGGACGCGTTCGTCGCGGCCTCCCTCACCCAGTTCTCCCTGACGGCCAAGCTGGTGTTCCTGGTGGTGGGGCCGATGATCGATCTCAAGCTGTTCGCGATGCAGGCGGGGACCTTCGGCCGTGGCTTCGCGCTGCGCTTCGCCCCCGCGACGTTCGTCCTGGCCGTCGCGGGCGGCGTGCTGACCGGGACGGTGCTGCTGTGAACCGGCAGGCGCAGGCGGCGGTGATGTTCCTGCTCGGCGCCGCCCTGCTGCACGCGGGCGCGACCGATCTGTATCTGCGCTACGTCAAGGCGGGGTTGCAGCCGCTGCTGCTGGCGTCGGGCGCGGTCCTGATCGCGGCGGCCCTGGCGACGGCGTGGTACGAGCGCAAGCGGGCCAAGGCGGCGAGGGCCTTGGGCCACGCTCACCCGGAGCCCCGTATCTCCTGGCTCCTTCTGCTCCCCCTCCTCGCCCTGATCCTCATCGCCCCGCCGGCCCTGGGCTCGTACAGCGCGCTGCGCGCCGGTACGGCCCTGCAGAAGCCCTACGCCTACGGCACCCTGCCCGCCGGCGACCCGGTCCCGCTCAGCGTGGTCGACTACGCCTCCCGCGCGGCCTACGGCCACGGCCGTTCGCTGCACGGCCGTTCCGTCCGCGTCACCGGTTTCCTCGCGCTGGACCGCGCCGGCACCCCCTACCTGGTCCGCATGGCCCTCAACTGCTGTGCGGCGGACGCCCAGCCGGTGAAGATCGCCCTGACCGGCACGCTGCCCCCGGTCCTGCGGCCGGACGCCTGGCTGGAGGTCACGGGCACCTACAGCCCCAGGTCGGCCCGCGACCCGGTCAACAACGGTCCGATTCCCTACCTGAAGGTCACCTCCGCGAAGCCCGTTCCGACCCCGCGCGATCCCTACGACGAGACCTGGAACAACTGAGGCGACCCGCCCGCCGGCCGCTGGGACGCGCCGCGGCCGTGCCCGTTGACGCGATGGGCGTGCCCGTTGAATCGGATGAGTTAGATCGGATGAGTTATCGTGCCTCGTCGACCACGACTGTTCGCGAATGGGAAGCGAAGTAGGAGACGATCTCACGGTGTCCGATCTTGGACGGCTCGTAGCCGGCCGGTACCTGCTGGTGGAGCGGGTGGGCAGCGGCGGCATGGGCACCGTGTGGCGGGCCGAGGACAAGTTGCTCGGCCGTCACGTCGCCGTGAAGAAGCTGCACATCCCGCCGCATCTGCACGACGACGAGGTCCACAGGCTTTACGAGCGCACCCGTCGCGAGGCCCGCAGCGCCGCCCGGATCACCCACCCCAACGTGATCGTGGTGCACGACGTCGTCGATGACGAGGGCCTGCCGTGCATCGTCATGGAGTACATCCCGTCGGTCACGTTGAGCGATGTCCTCAAGCGTCAGGGTGCGCTGGCCCCTGAGGAAGCCGCCCGGATCGGCCGTGCCACGGCCGCCGCCCTGCGCGCCGCCCACGAGGCCGGGGTCCTGCACCGGGACGTCAAACCCGCCAACGTTCTGCTGGGTGACGGCGGGCGGATCGTCCTCACCGACTTCGGGATCGCCATGGAGTCGGGAACGTCCTCGCTGACCAAGTCCGGCGAGCTGATCGGCTCCATTCGCTACCTGGCGCCCGAGCGCCTCAGGAGCGGGCACCGGGAGCCTGGTCCCGCCAGTGATCTGTGGTCCCTCGGGGCAACGCTGTACCAGGCGGTCGAGGGGCGGCACCCGTTCCACCGCGACACTCCCATCGAGACCGCGTACGCCATCGCCACCGACTCGTACGAGCCTCTCCGCAACGCCGGCGACCTGGCCCCGGTGATCGAGGGCCTGCTCGTCAAGGAACCGGAACAGCGGATGGACGTGCACGAGGTCGAACGCCTCCTGGGCGAGGTGACCGGCACACGTACCGCTCCCGTCGATCCGCCCACGCTCTCGGACCGTGCCGTGGACCGCACTCCTTCCGGACGAAAGGGCGGCGGCCGTCGCCGCACGGTGATGCGGTCGGTCCTGGCCGTGGCACTCGCCGCCGGTGTGGCGGGCGGTGCGCTGTGGTGGCTCAGGGACCGTGCCGATGCGCCGCACACCCACCGGGCCGATGCCTCCTCCGCCTCCTCGCCGAGTACCGGCCCTTCCGGCTCCACCGTGCCGCCGTTGCCGGACGGTTACCACCTGGCGAAAGCGGACACCGGCATCTCCGTGCCGGTCCAGGACGGCTGGACCAGAAAGACGCTGGCCGGTGGTGAGGTCGGCTACATAGACCCATCCGGCAAGGTGGGCCTGAGGGTCAACGTCGTCCAGTTCGCGGGCACCGATCCGCTGCAGCACTGGCGTGAGACGGAAGAGGACCAGACCCGTCGCAAGAATCCCAACTACGAACGGGTGCGGATGGCCGCGACCACCTTCCGGGGACGGCCCGCCGGGTACTGGGAATTCACCTTCGACGGCAGGGCACGGAAGTACCGGGGGGCGGAGCTGGCCTTCGCCGGCGCCGACGGCACCCAGTACGTGATCTACCTGTCCGCGCCGGACGCGCAATGGCACACGTACCGGCCGGTCTTCGACACCGCCGTCAACGGGGCCCGCCTGAGCGGCGACGAACGCTGAACCAGGGCGGGAAGCGGATCAGGAGAGCCCCGATGCGCGCAGGACCGCCCGGGCCTCGGCGTCGATCTGGCGGCCGAGGCGGGCCAGGACGTCCGCGCCGTGGCGCAGGGTGCCGCGTTCCAGGGAGCGGCGTACGCCCGTGTCGAGCTCGTGCCAGAGCAGCGGGTTCGCGGCGAGGACCCGGGGATCGAGCTGGATGCGATGGCCGTGGACGTCCCGCAGGACGAGGTGGGAGGAGATGCCGCCGTACTGCCGTACGGCCGCCAGCGCGTCCGTGTGGACCACGAGGCGGCGCCAGGGGGTGCGGACGGCCAGCCAGCCGGGGCCCGCGCTGACCCGCTGCGGCAGCAGGACGACGCACACCGCCACCGACAGGGCGATCCAGAGCAGCGCGCGCGCCGGCGTCAGGCTCCCCGCGTCCCAGTCGACGAGCAGGGTCATGGCGCAGAACGTCAGGGCGCAGCCCAGAGCCAGCCGGGCGCTGCCACGCCAGTGGCGGTCGCCGGCCGGGCTCGCCGGTCTGCTCCGTCGCATGACAGCGACGCTAGGCGCCGTATGACGCCCCGCGACCGCTGCTGACGGAGTTCTGACACCCGGGTGGCGGATCCTGACGGAATCCTTACGCCTCGGCGGCTCCGGCCGGCCCGAGCCGCCGGAGGGCGGTCAGCCGAGGCACACCAGGACCAGGCAGAGCTGGGACGGCGAGGTCGCCGCCGGGGAGGGGCTCGCCGGGGACGTTCCCTGGTCCGTTCCGCCGCCGGCCGAGGGGGCGGGAGCCGGGGTGGCCGGCGGCGCGGACGGCTGCTGTGCCGTCGTGCCGGTGCCGGTGTTGCCGGAGACGGGCGCGGTGGTGTGCCGATGAGGCGCGGCCGGCGTCTGGGCGGGGACGGGCGCGGCCGCGGAATCGGGGTGGGTGTCCGGCGTGGTGGTCCGGGGTGCGGCGGCGAGGGTGTGTCGGTGCGGTGCGCCGGCGGCGGGTGCCTGGGCATGGGCCGGGGCGGCGGTGTGCGGGGACCGGTGGGTGCCGGGCGGTGTCGGCTCCGGGCGGGCGTCGCCGGTGGCCTGTCCGTCCGTGGCGCCCATGGGCCGGTTGTCCGGTGCCGAGGCCGCCTGGGCCCGGTCGGGGGACTGCCGGTCCAGTGCGGCCAGGGTGAGCCCGCCGCCGACGAGCGCGACGGCGGTGGCGACCGCGGCCCGGCGCTTGTTCTTCTTCCAGCGGGCCAGCTGGCGGCGCCGGGCCGCCCGTCCCCGCTGCGCGGGCGGAGCGCCGGTCACCTCGTCGGACGGTGCCTCGTCCGGGGCGGCCGCTGCCGGCTCGTCGGGGAGACCGCCGTGGTACCAGGCATCGGCCGAGCCGGCCTCGCGCACCGGCCGCACCGTCACCGCCGAGGCGGCGGGAGGAGCGATGTCCGGGGCGTAGGCACCGCACCCGGGGCACACCAGGGCGCCGTTCAGATGCCGACGGCACGAGGAGCAGTAGTCCATTTGCGGTCTTCCTGAGTCGACGGCGCCTGTGGCCTCGGCCCGGGGGGCCTGGCCACGTTCGCACGAGGGAGCGAGCGGCCAGCAACGCTAACGAGGCTTTCGGAAGACTGTGTGCGGCCCATGTGGCACTCCTGCACACATTCTCTGCGGATTCCTGGGGTGACTCGTGTCGTTCAAGCGGTACGGCCGACCAGCAGGTCCGCCAGCTTGTTCAGGCGCCGGACCGTGCGGTCCTCGGTCGCGGCCGGAGCCGGGTCGACGCGCTCGTCGCGGTCGTAGTAGGCGCCGTTGACGATCTCGACCGCAGGGTCGCACAGCCGGACCACGTGCCTGGCCCCGTCGGTGGGGGCGACGCCCTCGTGGGCGTAGAGGGGGAGCAGGGCCGTCTCGCAGACGCCGGGGTGCACGGAGACGGCGGTGACGCGCGGGTCGGCCGCGAACACCGTGAGCGCCAGCTGCGACTGGGCGTAGGCGGCGAGGCGGGAGTAGCGGCGGGCGCGGTTGGGGTCGGCCCACTGGATGGAGGCGGTGCGGTGCAGGGAGGAGGAGACGTTGACGACGCGGCCGCCCGGGTCGCTGGTCAGGGCCGGTTCCAGCAGACAGGTCAGCAGGTAGTGGGCGAGGAAGTTGACCTGGAAGGCGATCTCGTTGCCGTCGGCGGTGACGGTGTGCCGCTCGGGGGCGGCCATGCCCGCGTTGTTGACCAGGACGTCCAGGTGCCGATGCGCGGTGACCACCGTGCGGGCGAGGATCTCCACCTCCTCCAGGTGGCTGAAGTCGGCGGCGTACGCGGCCAGTCGGTCGGCCTTGACGCCGGTCGTGGCGATCAGGCGGTCGGCGGCGGCGCGGGTCTCCTCGGCGGTGCGGCCGTGCAGCAGCACGGTGGCACCGCGCTCGGCGAGCTGCCGGGCGGTCTCGTAGCCGATGCCGGAGGTGGCACCGGTGACCAGGACGGTGCGGCCGGAGAATGACGAAAGTGTTGAGTCGGGCATGTTCCCATCCGGGGGTGCGGGCACGCCGTCACGGCCCGGCGAGGGCGGTGGGCGTGGGTCGGAGAAAGTGGAGCGAGGGGCGCCGGAGCCGATCACGGCGCCCCTCGGTCACGGAAAGCGGCGTCGGCGGGACGCGGGACGCTTCCGGTCAGCGCGGCATGCGACGCGGCGGCCGAGCGGGACTCGGCGGCCGGTCGAGCAGGAGCCAGGCGCTGTTCACGGACTCCATGGAAGCGGTCCCGCATCCGCCGGGCAAGCCGGAATCCCGGTCTCTGACGAGGCTCTGACGTGCGCATACGGGACCTTGACGGGCGAGCCAGGCGGACGGACGTGGTTCACCCAAGGCCGGGCACCCCGGAGATCAGCAGGTCGATCAGCTTGATGCCCACGAAGGGCAGGACCAGGCCGCCGAGGCCGTAGACGAGCAGGTTGCGGCGCAGCAGGTCGTGGGCGGAGGAGGGGGTGTAGCGCACGCCGCGCAGGGCGAGCGGGATCAGCGCGACGATGATCAGCGCGTTGAAGATGATCGCCGAGGTGATGGCGGAGGTCGGGCTGTGCAGGCCCATGATGTTCAGCGACTCCAGGCCCGGGTAGGAGCCCGCGAACATCGCCGGGATGATCGCGAAGTACTTGGCGACGTCGTTGGTGATGGAGAAGGTGGTCAACGCGCCCCGGGTGATGAGCAGTTGCTTGCCGATATCGACGATCTCGATGAGCTTGGTCGGGTTGGAGTCGAGGTCGACCATGTTGCCGGCCTCCTTGGCGGCCGACGTACCGGTGTTCATCGCCACGCCGACATCCGCCTGCGCGAGCGCCGGTGCGTCGTTGGTGCCGTCGCCGGTCATCGCGACGAGCTTGCCGCCGGCCTGTTCCCGTCGGATCAGCGCGAGCTTGTCCTCGGGAGTCGCCTCGGCCAGGTAGTCGTCCACGCCGGCCTCTTCGGCGATGGCGCGGGCGGTGAGCGGGTTGTCGCCCGTCACCATGACGGTGCGGATGCCCATGCGGCGCAGTTCCGCGAAGCGTTCGCGGATGCCGTCCTTGACGACGTCCTTGAGATGAACGAGGCCGAGGACACGCGGTCCGTCCCAGTCGTGCACCGCGACCAGCAGCGGTGTCCCGCCGGAGGCGGCCACGGCATCGGCGTACGCCCGTGCCTCGGGCGGCACCTGGCCGCCGTACATCAGCACCCACTCGATCACCTGCTGCGCGGCACCCTTGCGGATGGCGCAGACCGCTCCGTTGTCCCAGCGCAGATCGACGCCGCTCATCCGGGTCTGCGCGCTGAAGGCCACCCAGCGGGCGTTCGCCAACTCGCCCTCGGCGGGCGCCCGCAGCCCGTACCGGTCCTTGGCGAGGACGACCACGGAGCGGCCCTCCGGGGTGTCGTCGGCCAGCGAGGAGAGCTGGGCGGCATCCGCGAGCCGCCGCTCGTCGGTGCCGGGCAGCGGGACGAAGGCGGCGGCCTCGCGGTTGCCGAGGGTGATGGTGCCGGTCTTGTCGAGCAGCAGGGTGTTCACGTCGCCCGCCGCCTCGACCGCGCGGCCGGACATGGCGACGACGTTGCGCTGCACCAGCCGGTCCATGCCGGCGATGCCGATCGCCGAGAGCAGGGCGCCGATCGTGGTCGGGATGAGCGTGACGAGAAGGGCGACCAGCACGGTCGTCGACTGGGCGGCGCCTGCGTACTCGCCCATCGGCTGCAGGGCCACCACGACCAGGACGAAGATGATCGTGAGGGAGGCCAGCAGGATGTTCAGCGCGATCTCGTTCGGGGTCTTCTGCCGGGAGGCGCCCTCGACCAGGGCGATCATCCGGTCCAGGAAGCTGTGGCCCGGGCGGGCGCTGACCCGCACCACGATCCGGTCGGACAGCACCGTCGTACCGCCCGTGACACCGCTGCGGTCCCCGCCCGACTCCCGGATCACCGGCGCAGATTCACCGGTGACGGCGGACTCGTCCACGGCGGCGACCCCGTCGATCACGTCGCCGTCCGCCGGGATCATCCCGCCCGCCTCGACGAGCACGACGTCCAGGGGCTTCAGGTCGGTGGCGGCGACCGCCTCCGTGCGGGCGGTGGCCGGGTCCGTGCCGTAGCTCCAGTGCAGGAACCGCAGCGCCACGGTCTCCGTGCGGGCCCTGCGCAGCGACTCCGCCTGCGCCTTGCCGCGCCCCTCGGCGACCGCCTCGGCGAGGTTGGCGAAGACCACCGTCAGCCACAGCCACAGGCTGATCACCCAGGTGAAGACGGCGGGGTGGAGCAGCGCGGAGAGGGTGGTCAGGACCGCTCCGACGGACACCACGAACAGGACCGGGTTGCGGACCAGGACGCGCGGGTGCAGCTTGCGCAGCGCCTCGGGGAACGAGCGGACGAGCTGGACGGGTTCGAACAGCCCGCTCGGCGCGCGGCGTCTCCCCTTCCCCTCGGGTAAGGGCCGGGCCGCGCGTTCGGGACGTGACGGTGGAGCCTGCTCGGGGGCAGCGGGAAGCATGGACACCTTCGTGTCTGGTCGGGGGAGTCGGACAGGGCGCGGGCCGTGCGGTGCCGGGGCCCCGGCACCGCACGGCGGCACACGGACGCCCGCGACGGGACGAGAGGCGTCGTGCGCCGGTGCCCGTCCCTCGGACCGGCACCGGGCCGCCGTCGCGTCACTGCGGAGTGCGGACTCCGCCCGTTGCGCCGGGCCCGTGGACGTTGGTGGCCCCGGCGGCGGCCGACAACGAATCTAGCCCCCGTCGCCGCTCGAAACGCCCCGCTGCGGCGGGAATTGGCGGCACTCATACGGCGGTGTCGTGCGGGCCGTCAAAGTGCCGTCAAGCCTCCCTGATGTGCCATCAGGGAGGCGTCAAGACGCGCCAGAGGTGGCCTGATCCGGTCGCAGACTGATCGTCAACGGGGGACGGGCGACCGTCCGTGGCGTGACGTTGGAGGGACCGTGGCTCTCACGGCCAAGACAGCGCGGGGTCCAAGGACCGAGGGGGAGACACCGCCACAGGAAGCGACGGCCGCACCGGCCGGCGCCGGCCCCGGACCACAGGGACGCGGGGGTTCGCGTGTGCAGCGTCCCGGTCCGGGGCTGCGCCGGCAGGCCGGGGCCGCGCGGGCCGCTCTGCGCCGCCGCTTCTGGGCCACCGTGCCCGCGCGGCTGCGTCTCCTGCGCGCGGCCACGGTCCTGCTCGCCACCGCCCTCGCGGTGCTGCTGACCGTCGCCGGGCTGGCCGCCCACGGAACCTGGGACAGCGTGGCCGAACGCGACGCACCGCGCACCACCAGCGCCGCCGACCTCGACCTCGCCCTGAACGACATGGACGCCCAGGCGGCCAACATCCTGCTGTCCAGCGGCGACGCGGGGAAGGGACGCCTGCGGACGCCGTACACGAAGGCGGTCGGCTTCTACGGCGACGCCCGGCGCGAGATCGGGCATGACCTGCGCACCCTCGCAGTCGCGGCCCAGGGCGACCGCTCCGACGAGAAGACCGTGGAGCACCTGACCGACGACTTCGCCGAGTACCAGGAACTGATCGGCCGGGCCCTGGAGAACGACGGGCACAAAGGCGGCAAGGCCGCCGCCCTCGCCGACTACCGCCGCGCCACCGACCTGCTGCGCAACGAGCTCCTGCCCGCCGCGACCACCTTGGTGACCTCGAACGACGCGGCCTTCGAGGCCGAGTACTCCTCCGCCCGCTCCACCCTGGACGCCCAGCTCTGCACCGCCCTCGCCCTCGGCGTGCTGCTGCTGGCCGTGCTCGGCGTCCTGCAGTGGTACCTGGCCCGCAGCTTCCGGCGCATCCTCAACCCCGGGGTCCTGGCCGCCACCGTCTGCACCCTGCTCGCGGTGATCCTCGGCACCCAGATGCTGTCCGCCTCCTCCGGTCATCTGCGCGTGGCCCGCCACGACGCCTTCGACTCCGTCGTCGCGCTCTCCCGGGCCCGGGCGATCGCCTACGACGCCAACGCCGACGAGAGCCGCTACCTCCTCGACCCGCAGTACCGCGAGCACTACGAGGAATCGTTCCTCGCCAAGTCGCAGCAGCTGTACGGCATCAACGGCGCGACCATCGACACGTACGACGACCAGCTGGCCATCACCTGGCGTGCGTACGAGAGGGACCACCACGACCTCCGGTTCACCGGGGAGTTCCGGCGGGAGCTGGACAACATCACCTTCCCCGGTGAGCGTGAGGCGGCGGAGAAGACGGTGCGCGCGTACGCCGTCTACGAGCGCGACGACCGGAAGGCCCGCGCGCTGCTGGCGGCCGGCAAGGAGCGTGAGGCGGTCGAGTTCTGCATGGACTGGAAGCCGGGCACCTCCAACGCCCACTTCGGCGCGTGGATGGCGGCGCTGGATCAGGTGACCGGGATCAACCGGGCGCACTTCGACGCGTCGGTGCGGGAGGGCCGGGCGGCGGTGAGCGGGTTGCTGCCCTGGGCCGGGGGACTGCTGCTGGCGGCGGTGGTTCTCACCGGACTGGGGCTTCGGCCGCGGCTGGCCGAATATCGCTGAGGGCTCCGCTCCCGAAAGGGGCGCGGGGCCGTATCGATGTGCGGCTCCGCCGCGTGGGCGCGACCAGCCACGACGCACCCGCGGACGACGCATGGGCCGTCCAGGGCTCACGCATCCGTCAGGCGGGCCTCCTCCAGGTCCAGTGAGCGCTGGAGGCGGCGGCGGGTCGTGTCGCTGATGCGATGGTCGTCGTAGAGACGCTGGAGTTCCGCTGTCTCCACGGCGATCAGGTCGCGGCGGAGCTGGCGGTAGACCAGGTCGGCGGACTCGGTCGCCGCGGCGGTGCCGTTGCCCTCTGCGAGGCGGTCGCGGGCGTCGTCCAGGCGGGCGGTCAGGCCGCGCCGCAGCCGGTCGACGACCACGTCGGGTACCGCCTCCAGCTCCGCGAGCTCCTCCAGCCGGGCGAGTCCGGCGTGCGCGAGACGGGAGCGGGCCTCGACCTCCTCGCGTTCGGTGTGGGCGGGCTCCAGGGCGATGCCGGAGGCACGCACGACCGGGGCCAGGGTGAAGCCCTGGACGACGAGGGTGACCACGACGACGGACGTGGTCAGGACGAGGACCAGGGGCCGGTCCTCCAGCGGAGCGCCGCTCTTGGTGATCTCGGGGATGGACAGCGCGGCGGCCAGCGGCATCACGCCGCGGGTGCCCGCCCAGGTCAGCACCATCGGCACCCGCCAGTTCATCCGGCCGAGCCCGCCCCTGCGCTGCACGAGTGCCGACAGCGGCGCGATCCACAGCAGCCGTACGGCGACGACCGTGGTGGCGACGGCGAGGGCGTACAGCGGCCAGGCCCGGTCGCCGTCGGCCAGCGCCCGTACCTCCGCGGGCAGGGCAAGACCTATGAGCGAGAAGACCACGCTCTCCAGGAGGAAGACGACCGTGCCGTAGACGGCGTGCAGCTGCAGCCTTATGCGGGCATTGGTGAGGCGGTCGCCGCGGCCGCCGAGGACCACCCCGGCCACCACGCACGACGTCACCCCCGAGGTGTGCGCGGCCTCCGCCAGCAGATACGCGGCATACGGGGTGACCAGCGCTATCACCGTCTCCAGGACCGGTTCCTCGGTGCGCCTGCGGATCAGCGCCACCACCCCGGCCACCGCGGCCCCGATCACCGTGCCGCCCCCGGCGAGCAGCAGGAACTGGCCGCCGGCCGCGCCCCAGTCGGCCGCCGCCGACGCGACGGCGATGCCCGCCGCCACCCGGACCAGCACCAGCGAGGTCGCGTCGTTGAACAGGCTCTCCGCCTGGACGAGCACCTGCACCCTGGGCGGCAGGGCGAGCCTGCGGCCGAGCGCGGTCACCGCGACCGGGTCGGTGCTGGCCAGGATCGCGCCCAGCACGAACGCCATCTGCCAGGACAGCGGGGTCACCCAGGCCGCCACCGCGGCGACGGCCGCAGCCGAGGCCAGGACAAGGCCTATGGCGAGGATGCCGACCGGTTTCCACACCGCGCGCAGCTCCCGCCAGGGCATGTCCTCGGCGCTGGCGTACAGCAGCGGCGGCAGCACCACGAGCCCGATGATCTCCGGGCTGATCTCGATCTGGGGGGTGCCCGGCAGCAGCGCCACCGTCAGACCGGCGACGACCAGCAGCGAGGGGGCGGGAATGCGCCACCGGCGCGCGAAAGTGGCCACCACGGTGGCCAGAATGACCAGCGCGAGTACCGTGCCGACGCTGCGCATGCCGTCTCCCCGGACCTGAGAAGGAGCCACCCTGGCTCCCCGCCGACCAGACTTCCCGGCACACCGCCTTCACCCTATCGGCCCAGGTCACGTCAAGACAGTGTCAAGGTCCTCCCGGACCGTGCCAAGGAACCGCTAAGGGCGGCACCCGGCGGCCTGTCGAGGCGCTTCCTTTGGGAGGAGTACCGCTTCGGTACCGGGGAGTTGATCCAGTGAGCGGAGCGCGTCGGCGGCGATGAGTGACGTACGGCCCGGACGGCTGAAGGTCTACCTCGGGGCTGCCCCCGGGGTCGGCAAGACCTATCGGATGCTCGACGAGGGGCGGCGCCGTGCCGCGCGCGGCGCCGACGTGGTGGTGGGCTACGTGGAGTGCCACGGGCGCCCGCACACGGAGGCGATGACCGCCGGCCTGGAGGCCGTCCCCCGCGCCCGCTGCGTCTACCGCGGCGGTGAGTTCGAGGAGATGGACCTGGGCGCGGTGCTGGACCGGCGCCCCGAGGTCGCGATCGTCGACGAGTTCGCCCACAGCAACGTCCCCGGCGACGGCCGCAACCCCAAGCGCTGGCAGGACATCGAGGAGCTGCTCACCGCCGGCATCGACGTCATCACCGCGCTCAACATCCAGCACCTGGAATCCCTCAACGACGTCGTCGAGAAGATCACGCACGTCCCGCAGCACGAGAAGGTGCCCGACGAGCAGGTCCGGCGCGCCTGGCAGATCGAGCTGGTGGACATGCCGCCCGAGGGGCTGCGCCGCCGGATGGCGCACGGCAACATCTACGCCCCCGAGAAGATCGACGCGGCCCTCGCCAACTACTTCCGGCCCGGCAACCTGACCGCGCTGCGCCAGCTGGCGCTGCTGTGGGTGGCCGACCGGGTCGACGAGGCGCTGCAGGAGTACCGCTCGCAGCACGGCATCGGCGGGGTGTGGGAGACCCGGGAGCGGGTCGTCGTGGCCCTGACCGGCGGTCCGGAGGGCGACACGCTGGTCCGGCGGGCCGCGCGGATCGCCGACCGGTCCGCGGGCGGCGATCTGCTGGCCGTGCACGTGGCCCGCAGCGACGGTCTGGCGGGCGGCGTCTCGGCCGCCTCCCTCGCCCGGCAGCGCAGGCTCGTGGAGGACCTCGGGGGCAGCTACCACTCGGTGGTCGGCGACGACGTGGCCACCACCCTGGTGGAGTTCGCCCGCGCGGAGAACGCCACCCAGCTGGTCCTCGGCACCAGCCGCCGCGGCCGGTTGTCGCGGTTCCTGACCGGGCCCGGTACGGGGGAGACCGTGACCGAGCTGTCCGGCGACATCGACGTGCACCGGGTCACCCACGAGCGGGCGGGACGCGGCACCCTGCTGCCGTCCCGGCGCCGCACCCTGTCCACGGCCCGGCTGATCGCCGGGCCGGTGGCCGGTCTGGTGATCCCCGTGCTGCTGACGGCCGTCCTCGCGCAGGTGCGCGGCACGCTGGACCTGACCAGCGAGGCCCTGCTGTTCCTGCTGGCCGTGGTGGGAGTGGCCTGCATAGGCGGGGTCGCCTCGGCACTGATCGCGTCGGTGACGGCCTCGCTGCTGCTGAACTACTGGTTCATACCGCCCATCGGCGCCTTCACCCTGAACGATCCCAACGCGCTGCTCGCGCTCGCCGTCTTCGCGGTCGTCGCGGCCACCGTGGCCGGGGTCGTCGACCGCTCCCTCAGGCTGTCCAGGCGTTCGGCACGGGCCACCGCCGAGGCCGAGACCATGTCGTCCCTGGCCGGCACCATCGTGCGAGGCGAGGCGACCATCCCCGCGCTGCTGGAGCGGACACGGGAGACCTTCGGCATGGAGTCGGCGGAGCTCGCGGACGAGCCGCCGGACACCGACGGCACGACCTTCGTGCCCGCCGGTCCCGGCGCCTGCCTCGTGCTGCGCGGCCGCACCCTGTCCGCCTCGGAGCGGCGGGTGCTGGCCGCCTTCGCCGCGCACGTCGGCTCCGCGGTGGAGCGGGCCCGGCTGGCCGAGGCGGCGGCCGAGGTGGAACCCGTCAAGGCCGCCGACCGGATGCGTACGGCGCTGCTGCGGGCCGTCGGCCACGACCTGCGCACCCCGCTCGCGGCGGGCTGGGCCGCGGTCACCTCGCTGCGCAGCCGTGACGTCCGGTTCTCCGCGGAGGACCGCGAGGAGCTGCTGGCCACCGCCGACGAGTCCATGGCCAAGCTCAACCGGCTGGTGGAGAACCTCCTCGACCTGAGCCGTCTGGAGGCGGGAGTCCTCACCCTGAACCTGCGCCCGACCTCCCTGGAGGAGGTCCTGCCCATGGCGCTGGCGGACACCCCCGGGGTCGTGGTGGCGGACACGGAGGAGATCCCGCCGGTGCTGGCCGACCCGCCGCTGCTGGAGCGGGTGATAGCCAACCTGGTCGGCAACGCCGCCCGGCACACCCCGCCCGGCCGGAAGGTGCTGGTCACCGCCAGTGCCCTGGCGGGCCGGGTGGAACTACGGGTGATCGACCGGGGCCCGGGGCTGCCCCGGACCGGCCGGGACCGTCTCTTCGAGCCGTTCCAGCGGCTCGGTGACACCGACAACACCACCGGCCTCGGCCTCGGCCTCGCCCTCGCAAGGGGCCTGACCGAGGCGATGAGCGGCACCATCGCGCCCGAGGACACCCCGGGCGGCGGACTGACCATGGTCGTCTCGCTGCCCTTCGCCGGGCAGTCGGTGGGTGCCGAAGCGATCAAGCAGAGCCTAGGAGGTGCGTGATGAGCACCATGACCGGCACCTGGAGCCCGCACCGCCCGCACCCGGCGCGCGGTACGGCACGTCCCTGGCCGACACGCGACCGGCTCGCCCTGGCCGCGGGCCTGTTCGCCCCGTTCCTGGCGGCCCTCGTCCTCGTGCCCTTCCGTACGAGTCTGTCGCACACGAACGCGGCGCTCGTCCTCGTCGTCGTGGTCGTCGCGGTGGCCGCGCTCGGCAGCCGCACGGCGGGCGCCGTGGGCGCGCTGTCGGCGGCGGCCTGGTACGACTTCTTCCTCACCCGGCCGTACGAGACCTTCGACATCGACGCCTCCGCGGACATCGCGACGGCGGTGCTGCTGCTGGCCGTCGGCGTGATCGTCTCCCAGCTCGCGGCGCGCGCCCGCCGGCTGCAGGTCCTGACGGTGACGGAGGCGGCGTACCTGGCCCGCATCCACCGCACGGCCGGCCTGGTCCAGTCCGCCCGCTCGGCCGACATCGTCGTCGACCACGTCCGCGGCGAGCTGACCGGCCTGCTCGGCCTCAGCGCCTGCCGCTTCGAGTACGGCACCCTGCTGGGGCGGCCGCCGCGCCTGGAGAAGGACGGGACCGTGACGGTGGGCCGGCGCAGCCGGAACCCCGACACCGACGGCTGGCCCGAGGGCGAGATCGAGCTGCGTGCCTACGGCAACGGCCACTACCTCGGCCGCTTCATGCTCACCCCCGGCCCGGGAGAGGTACCCGCCCTCCAGGCCCGGCTGGTCGCGATGACGCTCGCCGACCAGACCGGCGCCGCACTGGACACGTCGGGGCCGGTGCGCGGGTGGTGACGCGGGGGCGCCGGGCCGCCCTTTCCTTTCTCGTGTGACGTCAACTCCGCATCTGCGGCGTGGACTCGGTCAGCCGGGTCACTCCAGCCCGGACGCCTTGAACACGGCCAGTGCCGTCTCGCGCTCCATACGCGCCGAGAGACGGTGCAGCGCGGTCTGCCCGCACAGCAGGAGACCGCCGGCCTCCGCCTTGCGGGCGCTCTCGGCCAGGAGGTGCCACAGCTCGGGATTGTGCACGAGGGTGTCGGGGTCCATCTCGACCCGCGCGCCGAACGCGTCCCGCAGCAGGAGCCGTTGGGAGACGCCGCCCAGGCAGCGCACGGAGACCAGCAGGTCGGTACGGACCCGGTGCTCGCGCAGCAGCCGCCGCGAGGCCAGCCAGTCCTGGCCGGCCGAGACCCGGGCGGGAAACAGCACGAGGAACAGCAGGAGGGAGAGGGCGAGCCACAGAAGGGCGCGCCAGAGCGCGATCCGGCCCGTACCCCAGTCGACGAGCAGGAGCAGGACGAGCAGGACGCCGGCGCACCGGACGGCATCCCTGACGTCCCGCGCCCAGCGGCGGTCGTGCACCGCGTCGCCAGGAGTCCCGGCGCGTGCGCCGGCCGGTGCTCTGCGTGCGTTGTCGCGGCGTCCCATTCCGCCGACGGTAGAGACGAGCGGGGCCAAAACCCCGCATTTTGACGGGACTCTGATGACTCGAAGGTGAATCTTGGCGCAGGTCATGCGGGCGCGGCCCGCTCCGAGGCCGCCGACATGATCAAAAACCGTCAAGATCCCATCAAGGTCCGACCTGTGAGCGCGAAGATGGCGCAAGGATCGCTCGAATGCGGCTGGAAACGGTCAGAACCTGGGTGCACCGCGCACACCTCGGGCCTCGTGCGCGGCTCTTGACGAAGGAGCACGCACCCATGACCGTCCTGACCACCGAACCGGACGCCGTCCCCGCCGACGAGGAGCCGCCGGATACGGGCGAACGCCACCGGCTGACCGCCGTCACCGGGCTCGCGGCGCTGTCGCTGGACGCGATGGCGTCGGTGGCGTACGGCCCCGAGGCGATCGTCCTCGTGCTGGCGGCCGCGGGTGCCCACGGGCTCGGCTTCACCCTCCCCGTGACCCTGGCCATCGCCGGCCTGCTCGCGGTGCTGGTGGCCTCCTACCGGCAGGTGATCGCGGCCTTCCCGGACGGCGGTGGCTCCTACGCCGTCGCGAAGACCCATCTGGGCGCGCGCACCAGCCTGGTGGCCGCCGCCTCGCTGGTGCTGGACTACGTGCTCAACGTCGCCGTCGCCGTCACGGCCGGCGTAGCGGCCCTGACCTCCGCCTTCCCCTCCCTCTACGACGACCGGCTGTGGCTGTGCCTGGCGGTGCTCGTCCTGATCACGGGGGTCAACCTGCGCGGGATCGTGGAGTCGGCGAAGGCGTTCATCGTGCCGACGGTCGTGTTCGTCGGCGCCATCTTCGTGCTGATCGCGGTCGGTCTGTTCCGCTCCCACCCGGCGAGCACCGCGACCGCCGCCGGGCATGCCTCGGTGGTCGCGCACAACGCCACGTCGGTGGGTGTACTGCTGCTGCTCAAGGCGTTCGCCTCCGGGTGCAGCGCCCTGACCGGCGTCGAGGCCATAGCCAACGCCGTCCCCTCCTTCCGCGTCCCGCGCGTCAAGCGCGCCCAGCGCGCGGAGGTCGCCCTCGGCGCCGTCCTCGGCCTGATGCTCGTCGGCCTGTCGGTGCTGATCTCCCGCTTCCACCTCCAGCCGGTCGAGGGCGTCACCGTCCTCGCCCAGCTCGCGGACGCCTCCCTCGGCCACAACTGGGCCTTCTACGTCATCCAGTTCGCGACGATGACCCTGCTGGCGCTGTCCGCGAACACCTCCTTCGGCGGCCTGCCGGTGCTGCTCAAGCTCCTCGCCCGCGACAACTACCTGCCGCACGTGTTCGCCCTGAAGGCCGACCGCCAGGTCCACCGGCACGGCGTCCTCGCGCTGGCCGTGATCGCGGCCGCGCTGCTCGTCTTCTCCGGCGGTGACACCAACACCCTGGTGCCGCTGTTCGCGATCGGTGTGTTCGTCGGCTTCACCATCGCCCAGGTGGGCATGGTGAAGCACTGGCGCCTTGAGCGCGGCCGGGGCTGGCGCGGAAAGGCGCTGCTCAACGGGTTCGGCGCGCTGCTCACCGGTGTCTCGACGGTCGTCGTGACCGCGAGCAAGTTCGCCGAAGGCGCCTGGCTGATCGTGGTGGCGCTGCCCGTACTGGTCGCCGCCTTCCTCGCCGTGCACCGCGCCTACGCCCGGATCGGCGAGCGGCTCGGCCTCGGCCGCATCCCCGAGGCCCCGCACCGCGACCGCTCGCTGGTGATCGTCCCCGTCTCCAGCCTGTCCCGGCTCACCTCCGAGGCCCTGACCGCGGCCGCCTCGCTCGGCGACGAGGTCCGCGCCGTGACCGTCTGCTACCCGGACCCCGAGGACCGCGCCCAGTTGCACGCCCTGGAGCGCGCCTGGGCCGAGTGGGACCCGGGCGTGCCCCTGGTCCGGCTGGCCTCCGAGCGGCGCATGCTCGGCCGTCCCATCGCCGCGTACGCCCGCGAGGCGGCCGCTTCCGAGCCGCGCACCCGGGTCACCGTCCTGATCCCGGAGGCCGAGCCGGAGCGGTTGTGGCAGCGGCTGCTGCAGAACCAGCGGGGCGCGGTCGTCGCACATGCCGTCCACAGGGAGACGGATGCGGTGATCTGCCGGCTGCGCTTCCGGCTGTGAGATCGGTCACCGTCGGTCACGTGGGATTACCGACCGGTACGAGTCAGGAGCCGTAAGAGCCCCGTCAAAGCCGTAAGGGCTGCCGTAAGAGAGTCGTCAACGGGCGTCCGGATCCGGCCAGCCAGGCGCTTTCCTCGAATCGTCCGTTTCACCGAACCTCACTCCAGGAGTTCGCGATGGCCGATCTGGCCTTCGTCGTCACCGTGCTCGCGGGTTTCGCGCTGGTGGCCCTTGTCGCCAAGGGGGTGACGAAGCTGTGACCGCCGAAAACGTCGTCGGCCTGGTCGTGGCCGTCGCCCTGCTGGGCTATCTCGTCCTCGCCCTGATCTTCCCGGAGAGGTTCTGAGAGACATATGGGTCCCGTATCGGCCGGCCTGCTCCAGCTGCTCGCCCTGATAGGCGCACTGGCACTCGTCTACGCCCCTGTCGGCAACTACATGGCCCGGGTCTACTCCTCCGACAAGCACCTGCGCGTCGAGAAGTGGATCTACAAGGGCATCGGCGCCAACCCCGACGCCGAGATGACCTGGCCCGCGTATCTGCGCGGTGTCCTCGCCTTCTCGGCGGTCAGCGTCCTGTTCCTCTACCTGCTCCAGCGGCTGCAGGGCGTCCTGCCCGGCTCGATGGGCTTCTCCTCGGTCAACCCGGCGCAGTCGTTCAACACGGCCGTGTCCTTCGTGACCAACACCAACTGGCAGTCGTACTACGGCGAGCAGACCATGGGTCACGTCGTGCAGACCGCCGGTCTGGCCGTGCAGAACTTCGTCTCCGCCGCGGTCGGCATGGCCGTGGCCGTGGCCCTGGTACGCGGCTTCGCGCGCTCGCGCACCGGTGAGCTCGGCAACTTCTGGTCCGACCTGGTGCGCGGCACGCTGCGGATCCTTCTTCCGGGTGCCGCGATCGCCGCCGTCGTCCTGGTGGCGTGCGGCGCGATCCAGAACTTCTCCGGCATCCATGAGGTCGGTCAGTTCATGGGCGGCTCGCAGCAGTGGAACGGCGGCGCGGTCGCCTCGCAGGAGGCCATCAAGGAGCTGGGCACCAACGGCGGCGGCTACTTCAACGCCAACAGTGCCCACCCCTTCGAGAACCCCAGCGCGTTCACGAACCTCTTCGAGATCTTCCTGATCCTGGTGATCCCGTTCTCGCTGACCCGCACCTTCGGCGTGATGGTCGGCTCGGTCAAACAGGGTTACGCCATCCTCGCCACGATGTTCACCATCTGGCTCGGTTTCACCGCGCTGATGATGTGGACCGAGTTCGCCCACCACGGCCCGGCGCTGCAGGCGGCCGGCGGGGCGATGGAGGGCAAGGAGGTCCGCTTCGGCGTCGGCTCGTCCTCGATCTTCGCCGTGTCCACGACGCTGACGTCGACCGGTGCGGTGGACTCCTTCCACTCCTCCTTCACCGGGCTGGGCGGCGGGATCACCATGCTCAGCATGATGCTGGGCGAGATCGCGCCCGGCGGTACCGGCTCCGGCCTGTACGGCATCCTGATCATGGCCGTGATCGCGGTGTTCATCGCCGGTCTGATGGTCGGCCGTACGCCCGAGTACCTGGGCAAGAAGATCGGCGCGCGGGAGATGAAGCTCGCCGCCTGCTACATCCTGATCACCCCCGCCCTGGTGCTCGTCTTCACGGCCGCCTCCATGGCGCTGCCGACCCCGCCGAACTCGATGCTCAACTCGGGCGCGCACGGATTCTCCGAGGTGCTGTACGCCTTCACGTCGGCGTCGAACAACAACGGCTCGGCCTTCGCCGGCCTGAACGCGAACACCGACTGGTACAACACCATGACCGGTCTCGCGATGCTCCTGGGCCGCTTCCTGCCGATGGTGTTCGTGCTGGCGCTGGCCGGTTCGCTCGCGGAGCAGAAGCCCGTCCCGGTCACGGCCGGCACCTTGCGCACCGAGAAGCCGCTGTTCACCGGCCTGCTGGTGGGCGCGATCCTGATCATCACCGGTCTCACCTACTTCCCGGCCCTCGCCCTGGGTCCGCTCGCGGAAGGACTGGCGTGATGACCACCCGCACAGAGAACCCAGAGGACTCCATGTCCACAGCCACACCCACCCGGGCGCCGCACAGCGACGTCCCCACCGGGCACAAGCCCGCCGAGGGCCGAGTCGGAGCGGGCCTCTTCGAACCCAAGGCACTGATCAAGTCGCTGCCGGACGCGTTCCGCAAGCTCGACCCGCGGGTGATGGTCAAGTCTCCCGTGATGTTCGTGGTGTGGATCGGCTCCGTGCTCACCACGGTGTTCTCCTTCAAGGACCCGTCCGACTGGTTCGGCTGGGCGATCAGCGCCTGGCTGTGGCTGACCGTGATCTTCGCCAACCTGGCGGAGGCGGTCGCCGAGGGCCGCGGCAAGGCGCAGGCCGATACCCTGCGCAAGGCCAAGACCGACACGGTGGCGCGCCGCCTGCTCGCGGACGGCACGTCCGAGGAGCAGGTCCCGGGCACCGCGCTGACCATCGGTGACCTGGTGGTCTGCGAGGCCGGTGACATCATCCCGGGTGACGGCGACGTCATCGAGGGGGTCGCGTCGGTGGACGAGTCGGCGATCACCGGTGAGTCGGCCCCGGTCATCCGTGAGTCCGGCGGCGACCGCTCGGCGGTCACCGGCGGCACGAAGGTGCTCTCCGACCGCATCGTCATCAAGATCACGACGAAGCCGGGCGAGACCTTCATCGACCGGATGATCAACCTGGTCGAGGGCGCGGCCCGGCAGAAGACGCCGAACGAGATCGCCCTGAACATCCTGCTGGCGTCGCTGACGATCGTCTTCCTGCTGGCCTGTGCCACGCTGCCGCCGTTCGCCACCTACGCGGGCACTCACCTGACGATGGTCGTGCTGGTCGCCCTGCTGGTCTGCCTCATCCCGACCACCATCGGCGCCCTGCTCTCCGCGATCGGCATCGCGGGCATGGACCGCCTGGTCCAGCGCAACGTCCTGGCCATGTCGGGCCGCGCGGTCGAGGCCGCCGGTGACGTCTCCACGCTGCTGCTCGACAAGACCGGCACCATCACCCTCGGCAACCGCCAGGCCGCCGAGTTCGTCCCGGTCAAGGGCACCACCGAGGCCGAGGTCGCCGACGCCGCCCAGCTCTCCTCGCTGGCCGACGAGACGCCCGAGGGCCGCTCCATCGTCGTCCTGGCGAAGGAGACGTACGGGCTGCGCGAGCGCCACCAGGGCGAGCTGGCGCACGCCGAGTGGATCGCCTTCACCGCCCAGACCCGTATGTCCGGTGTGGACGTCGACGGCCGCAAGGTCCGCAAGGGCGCCACCGCCTCGGTCATCGCCTGGGTGGAGGCGGAGGGCGGCACTGTCGCCAAGGACGCGGACGCGATAGCGAACCGCATCTCCGAGGCCGGCGGCACTCCGCTGCTGGTCGCCGTCAGGGACGAGAAGGGCGCCCGCGTCCTGGGTGTCATCCACCTCAAGGACGTCGTCAAGGAGGGCATGCGGGAGCGGTTCGAGGAACTGCGCCGGATGGGCATCAAGACGGTCATGATCACGGGTGACAACCCGCTGACCGCGAAGGCGATCGCCGAGGAGGCGGGCGTCGACGACTTCCTCGCCGAGGCGACTCCCGAGGACAAGATGGCCCTCATCAAGCGGGAGCAGTCGGGCGGCAAGCTGGTCGCGATGACCGGTGACGGCACCAACGACGCGCCCGCGCTCGCGCAGGCCGACGTCGGCGTGGCGATGAACACCGGTACGTCGGCCGCCAAGGAGGCCGGCAACATGGTCGACCTCGACTCCAACCCGACCAAGCTCATCGAGATCGTCGAGATCGGCAAGCAGCTGCTGATCACGCGCGGCGCGCTGACCACGTTCTCCATCGCCAACGACGTCGCGAAGTACTTCGCGATCATCCCGGCGCTGTTCGCTGCGGTCTACCCGGGCCTGGACAAGCTGAACATCATGCACCTGTCCTCGCCCAACTCCGCGATCCTGTCGGCCGTCATCTTCAACGCGCTGATCATCATCGCGCTGGTGCCGCTCTCCCTGAAGGGCGTGCGGTACCGGCCGATGAGCGCGGACAAGATGCTGCGGCGCAACCTCGGGATCTACGGCATCGGCGGTCTGATCGCGCCCTTCATCGGAATCAAGATCATCGACGTGATCATCTCCTTCATCCCCGGGATCGGCTGATCGCCATGAACAACTCCTTTGTGAACACCGTCCGGTTGCTGGGGGCGGGCCTGCGGGCCCTGCTCGTGCTGACCCTGGTGACCGGCGTCATCTACCCGCTGGTCGTCACCGGCATCGCCCAGGCGGCGTTCCACGACAAGGCGAACGGCTCCGAGATCAAGGCGGACGGCAAGGTCGTCGGCTCGTCCCTGATCGGGCAACAGGGGTACAGCCTCAAGTACTTCCAGCCCCGCCCGGCGAACGGTCTCGGCGCGAACAGCATCAACACGCGGTACAAGCTGATCCTTTCGGGCGCCACCAACCTGTCCGCGGACAGCAAGGTGCTCGTCAAGCAGGTCGAGGACGCCAAGGCCAAGGTGGTCAAGGACAACTCCGTTGCCGGTTACACCGTGAAGCCGTCCGACGTGCCCGCCGACGCGGTCACCTCCTCGGGCTCCGGCCTGGACCCGGACATCTCCCCGCAGTACGCCGACCTCCAGGTCCACCGGGTCGCGGAGAGGAACGGTCTGTCCGTGACCGCGATCGAGGAGCTGGTCAAGGACCACACCAGCGCCCGCGCGCTCGGCTTCATGGGGGAGCCCCGCGTGAACGTGCTCGAACTCAACATCGCGCTCAAGGACCTCGCGGCGAAGAAGTGACCGTCTTACGCGATTCGCAACGGGAGTTGGCACCTCGGGGTGCCAACTCCCACCGTCATGACAGGAGAGGCACACACCCATGACCCGGGTGCTCGTCGTGGAGGACGACCCGCAGCTCGTAAGGGCCCTCGTGATCAACCTGCAGGCCCGCCGGTACGGGGTCGACGCGGCGCCCGACGGCGCCACGGCGCTGCGGCTCGCGGCGGCCCGTCAGCCCGATGTGGTCCTGCTCGACCTCGGCCTGCCCGATATGGACGGCGTCGACGTCATCAAGGGCCTGCGGGGGTGGAGCAGGGTGCCGATCCTGGTGCTGTCGGCCCGTCAGGCGTCCGACGAGAAGGTCGCGGCGCTCGATGCCGGTGCCGACGACTACATCACCAAGCCGTTCAGCATGGACGAGTTGCTGGCCCGGCTGCGTGCGGCCGTCCGCCGCACCGAGGACCTGCCGCTGGTGCCGGAGACCACGCTGGTGAACACGGACGGGTTCACCATCGACCTGCTGGCCAAGAAGGTCGTACGGGACGGCCGTGACGTCCGCCTCACCCCGACCGAGTGGCACCTGCTGGAGATACTCGTCACCCACCCCGGCCGTCTGATCACCCAGAAACAGCTGCTCCAGGAAGTCTGGGGGGTCTCCCAGAGCAACAAGACCAACTATCTCCGGGTCTACATGGCCCAGTTGCGGCGGAAGCTGGAAGCCGATCCGTCGAGCCCCCGGTACCTCATCACCGAGCCCGGCATGGGCTACCGCTTCGAAGGGTGACCATGGCACGAGGCAAGCTCCGGATCTACCTCGGCGCGGCGCCCGGCGTGGGCAAGACCTACGCCATGCTGTCCGAGGCACACCGCCGCACCGAGCGGGGGACCGACTGTGTGGTGGCGTTCGTGGAACACCACCACCGGCCGCGCACCGAGGTGATGCTGCACGGCCTGGAACAGGTGCCCTCCAAGGAGATCGAGTACCGGGGCGGCACCTTCGCCGAGATGGACGTGGACGCGGTGCTCGCGCGCCGCCCCCGGGTGGCCCTCGTCGACGAGCTGGCGCACACCAACATCCCCGGCTCCCGCAACGCCAAGCGCTGGCAGGACGTGGAGGAGCTGCTCGCGGCCGGGATCGACGTCGTCTCCGCCGTCAACATCCAGCATCTGGAGTCCCTCGGGGACGTCGTGGAGTCCATCACCGGCATCCGGCAGCAGGAGACCGTCCCCGACGAGGTCGTGCGGCGGGCCGACCAGATCGAGCTGGTCGACATGTCGCCACAGGCGCTGCGCCGCCGGATGGCGCACGGCAACATCTACAAGCCGGACAAGGTCGACGCGGCCCTGTCCAACTACTTCCGGCCCGGCAATCTGACCGCGCTGCGCGAGCTGGCGCTGCTGTGGGTGGCCGACCGGGTCGACGAGTACCTGACCGAGTACCGCAGCGAACACCGGGTCTCGAAGATCTGGGGCTCGCGCGAGCGGATCGTCGTCGGCCTGACCGGCGGCCCCGAGGGCCGCACCCTGATACGACGTGCCGCCCGGCTGGCCGAGAAGGGCGCCGGCGGCGAGGTCATGGCCGTCTACATCGCCCGCAGCGACGGGCTGACCTCGGCCTCCCCGAAGGAGCTGGCCGTCCAGCGCACCCTCGTGGAGGACCTCGGCGGCACCTTCCACCACGTCGTCGGGGACGACATACCGGCCGCGCTGCTCGACTTCGCGCGCGGCGTCAACGCCACCCAGATCGTGCTCGGTGTCTCCCGCCGCAAGGCCTGGCAGTACGTCTTCGGACCCGGTGTCGGCGCCACGGTGGCCGTGGAATCCGGCCCCGACCTCGACGTCCACCTCATCACCCACGACGAGGCGGGCAAGGGCCGCGGGCTGCCCGTCGCCCGGGGCGCGCGCCTCGGCAGAGCCCGGATCGTCTGGGGCTGGCTGGCCGGGATCGCCGGACCCGTGCTGCTGACCTGGCTGCTGAGCAGCGTGGTGCCCGAGGTCGGGCTGGCCAACGACATGCTGCTGTTCCTGACGATGACGGTGGCGGCGGCGCTGCTGGGCGGTCTCTTTCCGGCCCTGGCCTCGGCCGTGGTCGGATCCCTGCTGCTCAACTGGTACTTCACCCCACCGGTGCACACCCTGACGATCGCCGACCCGAGGAACATCGTCGCCATCGCGATCTTCGTCGGGGTCGCCGTGTCCGTCGCGTCGGTGGTGGACCTGGCCGCCCGCCGCACCCACCAGGCGGCCCGGCTGCGCGCCGAGTCCGAGATCCTCTCCTTCCTCGCCGGGAACGTGCTGCGCGGCGAGACCGGCCTGGAAGAGCTGCTGGAGCGGGTCCGGGAGACCTTCGGCATGGAGTCGGCGGCCCTGCTGGAGCGCGCCGGCGACGTGGCGCCCTGGACCTGCGCGGGCAGCGTGGGTCCGCGTCCCTGTGCCACGCCCGAGGACGCGGACGTCGACGTACCGGTCGGCGACCGTCTGTCGCTCGCCCTGTCCGGGCGGGTGCTGCCCGCCGAGGACCGCCGGGTGCTCGCCGCCTTCGCCGCCCAGGCCGCGGTGGTGCTGGACCGTCAGCGCCTGCGGCAGGAGGCGGACCAGGCCAAGGAACTGGCCGAGGGCAACCGCATAAGGACCGCCCTGCTCGCCGCCGTCAGCCACGACCTGCGCACCCCGCTGGCCGGTATCAAGGCCGCGGTCACCTCCCTGCGCTCGGACGACGTCGAATGGACCGAGACCGACCAGGCCGAACTCCTCGCGGCCATCGAGGAGGGCGCCGACCGGCTCGACCACCTCGTGGGCAACCTGCTCGACATGTCCCGCCTGCAGACCGGCACGGTCACGCCGATCATCCGCGAGACCGACCTGGACGAGGTGATCCCGATGGCGCTCGGCGGCGTCCCCGAGGACAGCGTCGACCTGGATGTCCCGGAGACCCTCCCCATGGTCGACGTCGACCGGGGCCTGCTGGAGCGGTCGGTCGCCAACGTCGTGGAGAACGCGGTCAAGTACAGCCCGGCGGGCGAGCGCGTCCTGGTCGCGGCCAGCGCCGTCGCCGACCGGGTGGAGGTGCGGGTGGTGGACCGCGGCCCCGGCGTGCCGGACGAGGCCAAGTCCCGCATCTTCGAACCCTTCCAGCGCTACGGCGACTCGCCCCGCGGCGCCGGGGTCGGCCTCGGCCTCGCGGTGGCCCGCGGCTTCGCGGAGGCCATCGGCGGCACCCTGTCCGCCGAGGACACCCCGGGCGGCGGCCTCACCATGGTGCTGACCCTGCCGAGGTCGGGAAGCGTCCGGGCGGGCGCGCAGCAGGGGGTGTCCGCGACGGCGAGGATGTGAGCGGGAGCGGTACGAGGGTCGAGTCCCGGCAACGCGGACCGCTCGCAGACTGCCGGGACCCGCACAGGAACCGGTGGCACCGGTGGTGCAGGATCCGTACGTGACAGCCCCTTCGCACATGACCGGCCGTCCCCGCCGTGAGCACTCTTCACCCGTCGCCTCCCGCCGCACGGCCGGCGGTGGCTGGATCGGGGCGTTGTGCGTGTGCGTGCTGCTGCTCGCGTGCGCGGGCCTGGCCGCGTGGTTCGTACCGGACACCGCGTCGGACGCGCGGGCGTGGCGGACGGCCGTACCCTGCACGGCCGTGACGCCCGCGGAGGGCCGCGACGACTGCACGAGCACCGTCCAGGCCGTGATCGCGCGCACGGAGGCACGCCAGCCCAGGCAGCGCAGCTGGCTCTACTTCACCGACGGCCGCCCGCTGGCCCGGCTGGAGGTCACGCCCGAGGCCGCCCAGGACTTCCGGGCCGGCGACCACGTCGGACTGACCGTCTGGCGCGGCCAGGTGATGAAGGTGGCGGGCGAGGGCCACGTCTGGCACGAGCACGTCACCACCCCGGGCTCCCAGGCGGTCATCGCCGCCGTACTGGCCCTGGCCGGGGCCTACCCGGGCGCGCGGGTGGCGCTGCGGCTGCGGCACGGGCGGCGGCTGCCCGCCGACGAACTCCTCCCGTCGGCCCTGCCGTTCGCGGGCGCGCTGGCCGTCACCGCCCTGTGGCTGTTGCCGCTGTGCTACGTCCACCCCACGACCCCGCTCTCCTCACCGGTGCCGATCGCCTGGGCGGCCGCGGGCTCGCTGGTCACCCTGGCCCTGCTGATCCTGGCCTGGCGCGCCACCCGCGTCCGCACGCCCGAGGAGGCCGAAGCGGCCGAGCGGCCCGAGAGGGCGAAGGCGGCCGAACAGTCCGAGGAGGGCGAGGTGTTTCTGCCCGCCCGCTTCCTGGAACCCACCGACTACAACCCGCACGGCTTCGGCACCCACATCGTCCTCGGGGACGGCCCGCTCGCGGTGACGCCCCACGCGGGCCCGGGCCGCTTCGCGGCGAAGCGGATCCCGGTGGAGCGCCTCACCGTCAAGGCCGTGCGGCGCGCCCGGGGCGGCGACGGCGACATCGTTCCCAGAAGCTGGCACATCGCCGAACTCGAGGACGCGGGCCACCCGGTGCGCCTGGCGGCCGCGCCGGACGACCTGGCCCGCATCCTGCGCGAGCTGCGTCCGGCCCGGGTCTGATCACCGCCGGCCGCCGTCGGTACGTCAACCCGGAGGCGCTCGATGCCGCCGGGAGTGTGGCCTCCGCGGTGTGAGTCTTTAAAGGTTGCGCAATTCAGGAACTATTAGACTCACCACTCCTCGACCGCAGTTCGGTGCGGTTGTTCCGCAAGCACCACGCGCGCCGCGAGGTCTTCTTCACCCGGGGGACACATGACGCAGCCCGAGCCGTCGGCAAGGGAGATCGGCGTGGTCTTCGAGCGCGTGCTCGATCAGGCTCTGGACTCCCGGCAGGTGCTGGACGCCCTCGACCGGGCCGGCGGAGCGTTCAGCCGGGAACAGCTCCGCACCCGTGCGCTGCGGGCGCGTACGGCGATCACCGCGGCGGTGGCCGTCGAGTACCAGGCCTACCTCCGGGCCCGGTCCGCGGCGACCGGACCGGGCGGCCCGGCGGAGGGCGCGCGCGAGGCGGCCCCGGCGCGCGGCACGGGGGCGCTCGTCCTGCCGTTGCTGGCCGCGGCCAAGCCGGTGCTCCGGCTGCTGGTGACGGCGCGGCGCCCCCGCTGCGCAGGCGAGGACGGCGCCTCGCCCGACGCCGACACCGTCGCGGACGCGGCGAGCGCGCGGGAGGCGTGGGAACTGGCCTTGCTGGAGCGCGGCGTCGTGCCCTTCCTGCTCGGCCGGCTGGAGGAAGCACTCATGGGCAGGGACCGGGGCGAGGGTCAGTCGCGGGAGTTGCCGAACAGGATGCGGTAGCCGATGAGCAGCACCAGTGAGCCGGCGATCGCCGCACCCCAGGTGTAGAGGTCGAAGAAGTGCTTCTCCACCGGGCGGTCGAGGAAGCGGGAGGAGAGCCAGCCGCCGATGAAGGAACCGGCGACACCGATGAGGGTGGTGCCGATCAGTCCGCCCGGGTCGCGGCCCGGCAGCAGCATCTTGGCGATGCCTCCGGCGAGCAGGCCGAGGATGATCCAGCCGATGATGCCCACGGTGTTGTCCTCCAGTCGGGTATTGCCTGTTTGCGCAAGCGTAGGGACAGTGGGCGGTTCCGGGCGAGGATCCCGTGCCCTCTGGTGATGTCCCGTAGAGGTTCTGTCACCTGCTCAAGACATCACCACGCGGACCGACGCGTCGATCCGTCGGCGCACGGCCGGCGGGTAAGGGGCCCTTACCATGGGCGAGCGCGTGTGCGTCGGCTGTGAACGGGGCGGGACGGGAGAGGGCTGTGAAGGAGATCGCCGGTGGCTTCGAGGACCCGTCGGCCGAGGTGCTGGCGGCGGCCGCCGCCGCGTTCGGACTGCTCGCCTCCTCCTCCCGGCTGCACCTGATGTGGGCCCTGTCGCAGGGCGAGTGCGATGTCACGCACCTCGCCGACCGGGTGGGCGGCGCGCTGCCCGCGGTCAGCCAGCACCTGGCCAAGCTGAAGCTCGCCGGGCTCGTACGCTCCCGGCGGGAGGGCCGGCGGCAGGTCTACTACATCGACGATCCCGATGTGGTGACGCTGGTGCGGGTGATGCTGGTCCAGCTGACCGCGCGTGCGCAGCAGACCCCCGCCGAGGTGCACCGGCTGCGCCGGATCGGTGGCTGAGACCACCGCGGCCTCGGGACGGAACGCGCGAGCGCCGGCTCCCGGCGACGCGGCGGGTCCCGGCGACGGCCGGGCCGCCGCCGAGGGGTCCAGGCCCACACCGACCGCGCCGACCGTGCTCGAAGTCCTGCGCGAACTGGACACCGGTCCCCGCGGCCTGACGGAGGGCCAGGCCGAGGAACGGCTGGCCCGGTTCGGCGAGAACGGCCTCCCGGACCGGCGCGAGGCATCCTGGCCACGGCTGTTCCTGCGCAGCCTGCGCGACCCCTTCACCGCGGTCCTGCTCTGCCTAGGGCTGGTGTCGGCGGCCGTCTTCGCCTGGGGGACCGCCGCGGTGATCCTCCTCCTGGTCGCGGTGAGCTGTGTGCTGCGGGCGACCGGGGAGCACCGCGCCGACCGGTCCACGGCCGCGCTGCGGGAACTGGTCGCCACCACCGCCACGGTGCTGCGCCGCGCCGACGAGGACGCCGCGCCGGTACCGCGGGAACTCCCGGTGGGCGAACTGGTCCCGGGGGACGTGGTCCGGCTCGGCCCCGGCGACCTGGTGCCGGCGGACGTACGACTGCTGCGGGCGAGCGGCCTGACCGTGCATCAGTCCGCGCTGACGGGGGAGTCGGCTCCCGTCGCGAAGACCGTCGACGCCCTGCCTTCGGCCGCCGACGCCGTACCTCCCGTCGCCGGTGCCGCCGCGTTCGAGCACCCGCAGTGCTGCTTCCAGGGCAGCAGCGTCGCCTGTGGCAGCGCCACCGCCGTGGTCACCGCGACCGGCGCGCGGACCCGGTTCGCCGCGGCCCACGGCCGCGGCGAAGAGCGGCAGGACCCGAGCGCCTTCGACCGCTCCGTGCACGGCGTCTCCTGGATCCTGATCCGGTTCATGCTGCTGACCCCGCCGCTGGTCCTCATGGCGGGCGCGGCGCTGCGCGGACGCGGCCTGGAGACGCTCCCGTTCGCCGTCGCCGTTGCCGTCGGGCTGACGCCCGAGATGCTGCCGGTGCTCGTCACCACCTGTCTGGCCCGCGGGGCGGCCCTGCTGGCCCGCACCCACGGAGTGATCGTCAAACGGCTGCCCGCGCTGCACGACATCGGCGCCGTCGACGTGCTGTGCCTGGACAAGACCGGCACCCTCACCCAGGACCGGCCGGTCGTGGACCGCGCCCTCGGCCCCGACGGCGAGGACGACCCCGAGATCCTGCACTGGGCCGCCGTCAACGCGTGGTGGACCCTGCAACTCGCCGACCTGCCGGCCCCCGACGCCCTCGACGAGGCGATCCTGGACGCCGCCGACGAGCGGGAGCCGGCGGCCTACGACGGCGCCGCGGCCGTTCCCTTCGACCCGCTGCGCCGCCTCGCCACCGCCGTGGTCCGCACCCCCGGGCGCCTCGGCACGCACACGCTGGTCGCCAAGGGAGACGTACAGGCCGTACTGGAGCGCTGCGCGCTCACGGACGACGAGCGGGCACGTCTGCGGGCGCTCGCCACCGGCCTGACCGACGACGGACTGCGCGTCCTCGCGATCGCCACCGCCGAACGCCCGGCGCGGCAGCGCGCCTACACCCCGGCCGACGAACGCGGCCTCGACTTCCGCGGTCTGATCACCCTGAGGGACGCGCTCGCGCCGACCGCCGCCGACGCGCTGCACGTCCTGGCCGGCCAGGACGTCGCCGTCAAGGTCCTCACCGGCGACCACCCGGGCACCGCCGTCCGCGCCTGCCGCGACCTCGGCATCCCCGTGCCGGGCGACGGCGTCGTCGACGCCGACGTCATCGACACCCTCACCGACGCCGAACTGTCCGAACTGGCCGTCGGTACGGCCGTCTTCGCCCGCTGCACCCCCGACCACAAGGCCCGGATCACCCGGGCCCTGCGCGGCGCCGGGCTGACGGTGGGCTTCCTCGGCGACGGCGTCAACGACCTGCCCGCCCTGCGCGCCGCCGACGTCGGCATCGCCCCGCGCGACGCCGCCGACGTGGCCCGGGAGGGTGCCGACGTGGTGCTCGCCGAGAAGGACCTCATCGCGATCACGCACGCCATCGCCGCCGGCCGGCACGCGGGCGGCAACATCGCCACGTACCTGCGCATCACGCTCTCCTCCAACCTCGGCAACGTCATCGCGATGCTCGCCGCGGGCCTGCTGCTGCCCTTCCTGCCGATGCTCCCGGCACAGGTCCTCGCCCAGAACCTGTGCTTCGACGCGGCCCAGCTCGCCTTCGCCCACGACCGGCCCCACCCTTTCGTGCTGCGCCGGCCCACGCTGCTGCGCCCGCGCGGCCTGCTGCGTTTCATCACCGGGTTCGGCGTGCTCAACGCCGTCGCCGACCTGGCCACCTTCGGCGTCCTCGCGCTCGCCCTGCACGGGCCCGGGACCGGGGACGACGAGGCGGTGTTCCACTCCGGCTGGTTCACCGAGAACCTGCTCACCCAGGCACTGGTGATGGTCCTGCTGCGGGTGGGTCACGTCCCCCGCTCCCGGCTTCGTCCGAGCGAGGGAACCCCCGTCGCGGCGGGCCGCGGGCCCGGCCCGGTCACCCGGGCGGCGATCGGCCTGGCCGTGATCGGCCTGACCCTCCCGCCGTCGCCGCTCGGCCCGGCACTCGGCCTGACCGCCCTCCCCGTCGTGTACTACGTCCTGCTCACCGCCGTCCTCGCCCTGTACGCCGCGGGTCTCCTCGCGGCAGGGAAGGCGTACGAACGACGCCGGGAGGCACGGGACACGGAGCGTGCGGGGGAACAGGGCGCGCCGGACACGCGCGGCACCGCCTCACACGGCTCTTAGCCGTCCTGCTGTACAAGAGGGCTGGCCGAGTGCGGTGTGCAGAGAGGACGAGAGATGTCCGATTCCGGGGCCCGCAGGCGTTGGCGCTGGCTCTCCGTGCTGGTCTTCGCCGTCGCGCTGTACGTCATCGTGCGCGCGGCCGACACCCCGCAGGGCGACAAGCCGCCCCCGGCCAAGGCCTCCGCCTCCCCGCGAACCCCGTCCCCCGGCTCCGCCGCGCCTTCCCCCTCACCGCCCGCCGACTCGTCGTACGACCCCGCCGACTACTCCTCCCAGGTCCTCACCCGGGCCCGGCAGACCGGTGTCAGCGCCCAGCTCCTGATGGCGATCCTCTGCAACGAGGCCTACAAACCCCACAGCCCGGCCTTCGAGCGGGCCTGGCAGAAGTTCAAGCCGGACGCGGCCTTCGGCATCGCCGACATGCACCGCGCCACCTTCGACGAGGTCAAGCAGGGCCGGGACTTCGCCGGCCGCAGCTGGGAGGAACTGCCCGACGACCGGGATCTCGCCGTCGAGGCCGAAGCCTGGTACCTGCACGACCTGGCGGCCCGGCTGCCGGCCCACTGGTCCGCCTCGTACCCGAAGAGCGACCTGCTGGCCCTCGGCTACAACACCGGCGCGGGCGACATGCTGGCCTTCGCCGGCGGAGCGACCCCCGGCAGCCAGGCCAGGTCGTACCTGGAGCGACTGCATGCGAACTGGGACAAGGCGGGCAGGGCCGTCGGTGTGGGCTGACGCGGCCGAGAAGCGGGCCGGGCCGGCCCGGGCTCGGTGGCCCGGTCTCCCACCGCTCCTGCCTTCGGCCTCGGTTCCATGACATGGGTCACTTATGAATCGTGCGTGGATCCGTGCTGCTCGGGCCAGGGGTTTGTTAGATTGCGCAACTACGCAACCCGGGCGGAGCCCTGCTCCGCCGACTGTCCGCACACTGCCGTGCACGCCCGGCCGTATCCGTCGGCCAGGCCTGCCGAGCCCGACCGTTCTTGCAGGGGAGTGGGAGATGAGCGACCCGTGGGACGGCCCGGTCGGCCAGGCCACGCGCGGCCGCACCGCCCGGGTGCCCGGACAGCGTACGGCGGGAGCCGATGAAGGCCGCCCCCCGGGCGGCCGCGCGGCCGCCCGGGCCGCCGCCCGCTCGCGCGGCGGCACACGGACGAGGCGGCGCGCCCGGCAGGCTGGACGCGGCAAACGGGCGCTGAAGATCATCGGGGTCTGTCTGTCCGTCCTCGTCGTGCTCACGGCCGGTGCCGGCTGGTGGTTCTACCAGCACCTGAACGGCAACATCCAGAGCTTCTCGCTGGACGGCAAGGGCGGCACGGAGAAGGCCGACGCGTTCGGCCGTACCCCGATCAACATCCTGGTGATGGGCTCGGACGGCCGTACCAGCAAGGCGGACTGCAAACTCGGCGGCGGCTGCTCGCAGACCGGGGTGCAGACCGGCAGCAACGCGGACGTGGAGATGGTGGTGCACATATCCGCCGACCGCTCCAACGCCACGGTGATGAGCATTCCCCGTGACACCATGGCCCACGTTCCGGCCTGCAAGGACAGCACGAGCGGCCAGTCCACGCCCGGTTACTACGGACAGATCAACAGCGCGCTCCAGTACGGCCCGGCCTGCCAGGTGGCCACCGTCCACCAGCTCACCGGCGTCCCCATCGACCACTTCGTCAAGCTGGACTTCTCCGGCGTGGTCAAGATGTCCGACGCGGTCGGCGGCGTCTCCGTGTGCGTCAGCGACAACGTGTACGACACCTACTCGCACCTGAAGCTGTCCAAGGGCACCCACACCCTCAAGGGCGTCGCGGCCCTGGAGTTCGTCCGCTCCCGGCACGGCTTCGGCGACGGCAGCGACCTCGGCCGTACCGTCTCCCAGCACATCTTCCTCAGCGCGATGATCCGCAAGTTCAAGAGCGCGGGCACGCTCACCGACCCCGGCGCGGTCTACGACCTCGCGGACGCCGCCACCAAGGCGCTGACCGTGGACGACGGCCTGGGCACCGTGAAGAAGCTGATCTCGCTCGCGTCGGACGTGAACAAGGTCCCCACCAAGCGGATGACCTTCACGACGATGCAGACGGCTCCCGATCCGAACAACGCTGACCGCGTGGTGGTGGGCCCGGGGGCCAAGACCCTCTTCTCCACCATCGCCGACGACCAGTCGCTGACCACCGGCTCGGGGAAGAAGTCCGCGGCGGCCTCCGCGACGGCGAAGGCGACGGCCACCGCCTCGGCCGTACCCGCGTCCGAGATCGCCGTGACGGTCGAGAACGGCACGGCCATCACCGGCCGGGCCTCCGCCGTCGCCACGGCACTCACCGACAAGGGCTTCAGCGCGGAGACGACCACGGCCAACGCCCCGAGCCCCGCGGGCACCACCACCCTCACGTACGGCACCGGCCAGAAGGCTGAGGCTCAGACGGCCGCCAAGGCCCTGGGCCTGTCCGGCTCCCATCTCAAGCAGGGCACCGGCAAGGGCCTGACCCTGGTGATCGGCGACGACTGGCCCAGCGGC
Organism: Streptomyces griseochromogenes; assembly: GCF_001542625.1. Classification (NCBI taxonomy): domain Bacteria; kingdom Bacillati; phylum Actinomycetota; class Actinomycetes; order Kitasatosporales; family Streptomycetaceae; genus Streptomyces; species Streptomyces griseochromogenes. The sequence continues at coordinate 474,730 of NZ_CP016279.1, forward strand.
ACCGGCTACCCGGGCGGCTCGTCCTCGCCCGCGCCCGCCGACACCAAGGCCGCGGTCGGTGGCGCCCACGCCCAGACCGCCGACCAGGCCAAGACCTGCGCCAAGGTCAGCCCCTACAAGACGGTCAGCGTCAACGGCGTCTCCATGACGCCGTCCCAGGCGTACACGGCGGCACGCGGCAAGCCCGATTCCGACGACTGAGGCGACGACCGGCGTCCGGCCCGCTCAGGGCCGGACGGTCATGCGACGCGGCCACCGCGGCGGTGCGGCACGTCCGGGGGATCCGGCCGTACGGGTCAGGGGCTGGCGACGTCGAAGCCGTACCGCAGCGGCTCATCGGTCACGGTGTAGTCGCGGCGGTAGAGATACACGCCTTCCGCGTGTACGCCCGCCGGCGAGCCCTCCACCTGGCAGGGGTACGTCACCTGGATCACCCGCGGCCGGCCGGACACCTTCATCCGCACCCCGTCCGCGGGCCCGCCGTCGAGCACCGCGGCCTCCCAGCCGCCCGTCACCTCGGTCGTCTCCACGACAAAAGTTTATGTCTTGCGCAAGTCTCGGGTGTGTGAGCAGGGCCACGCGTGCCTACTCGTACATGGTCGCCGCCCTCAGCACATGTGCGAAGAAGCTCCAGTCCCGGTCTTCGAGAGGGGCGCGGGCCCCACAAGGACGACGCCTGAGGCCGAACGCCCCTCGGTGACGCAGGCGCACGCGCAGATCCTTCAGCAGAAGTCGTAGCAGCTGCCGCACGAACGCCCAGAGGCCGGGCAGCGAATCCGCTGCCCGGCCTCTGGCCTGTGTCGGGGTGGCGGGATTTGAACCCACGACCTCTTCGTCCCGAACGAAGCGCGCTGCCAAGCTGCGCTACACCCCGATGTCGCTGCTTGTCGCGGCGACGTCGTTTACTTTAGCCCACCGGTGGCCGGAGACGAAATCCGGTTTAGACGCGGCGGCGGACCGGGGTCGGACGGGTGTGGTCCAGGGCGATGAGGAGGAGCGCCAGGCCGTACATCGCGAGGCCCAGGAGGAGGGCGTTCGCCAGGGTGCTGCGGTAGCCGTGGGCGTCGGCATCGAGGAAGGGGTAGAGGTAGCGGGCGGGGGCGGACCGGGGGAGGAGTGTGGCTCGGGTGAGATAGAAGGCCAGGTAGGTCAGGGGGTAGAGGAGCCAGGCCGTCGCCTGGCGCAGATGCAGGCGGGCGGCCGGGGTGAGGAGGAGCCAGTCCAGCAGGGTCGCCAGGGGGACCACCGTGTGGAGGAGCTGGAGGGCCGCCCACTGGGCGTGCCAGCGCGTGGGGGGCGCGGTCGCGTCCGTCATGAGGAACGGGGGCGTCGCGTGGGCCAGCAGCAGGTGGTAGACCAGCGCGGTGATCACGGCGTAGAGGAGTGCGGCGCCTGTCACGGCCCCGGGTAGCGGGCGGCGGGCCCGCCAGGCTCTGGACGCCGACAGCAGCATCACCACGGCCAGCAGGACGGTGCTCTGAACGCTGAAGTAGCTCAGGGTGCGGGCGGGGGTGCCCAGGAGGAGTTCCAGGGCGACGCCCGCGGCCGCCGCGAGGGCGGTCAGGAAACGGAACACCGCCGCCAGGGGGCGGCGGGAGGGGGCCATCACCGCCGAGGCCGGGACCGGGGCGGGCAGCAGGGCGGGCGGGCGCGGGATGGCGGGCAGGTCCGGGATGTCCCTGGGTATCGGGGCGGTCATGCCCTCAAGCTATGCAAAGGGGACGAAAGGGGCTATGTGGGTTACTCCGGGTGGGGTGGTGTCGTTCGCTGCCGGGGACGTCGGCCTTCGGCCAACGGCTTCCGTCCGCCCGCTTCCCGTTCCCCTGTTCCCGTCCCGGCCCGCGCCTCCCCGTCGGCCTACTCCTGCCCCACCAGCGTCAGCAGTGTCGCCTCCGGAGGGCAGGCGAAGCGGACGGGGGTGTACCGGTTGGTGCCGCAGCCCGCCGAGACGTGGAGGTAGGACGTGCGGCCCTCCGCCGTGTGTGTGGACAGGCCCTTCACGCGGTCCGTGTCCAGGTCGCAGTTGGTGACCAGGGCGCCGTAGAAGGGGATGCACAGCTGGCCGCCGTGGGTGTGGCCGGCCAGGACCAGGGGGTAGTCGTCCGCCGTGAAGGAGTCCAGGACGCGCAGGTAGGGGGCGTGGACCACGCCCATCGAGAAGTCGTACGTGCCGGTGGGGCCGCCGGCCACCCGGGCGTAGCGGTCGCGCTTGATGTGGGGGTCGTCCAGGCCGGTCAGTTCGATCGACACGCCCTCGACCTTCAGCACGCCCCGCGTGTTCGTCAGGTTCAGCCAGCCCGCCGCGTCGAAGCCGTCGCGCAGGTCCTCCCAGGGGTTGTGGACCACGCCGACGGCCGGCGGGTTGCCGTTCAGGCCGTGGCGGCCGCTGGTCTTCTCCAGCAAGTAGCGGGCGGGGTTGCGGAGTTTGGGGCCGTAGTAGTCGTTGGAGCCGAAGACGTAGGCGCCCGGGAACTCCATCAGCGGGCCGAGGGCGTCGAGGACCTCGGGGACGCCCTCGGAGTCCGAGAGGTTGTCGCCGGTGTTGATCACGAAGTCGGGGCGCAGGCCCGCCAGCGACTGCAGCCAGCGCCGCTTCTTGCGCTGTCCGCCGACCATGTGGATGTCGGAGACCTGGAGCACGCGCAGCGGGCGCATGCCCGGCGGGAGGACCGGGACCGTCACTCGTCGGAGGCGGAAGGAGCGGGCCTCGAAGCCCGCCGCGTACGCCAGTCCGGCGGCGCCTGCCGCCATGATTCCCAGGGGTACTCCGTATCGCGCGCGCATACGACCATCGTGTCAGACCCCGCTGACCACCCGAGACCGGCGGCCGGTAAATCGGCGGGCGCCCGCGCCGTCGTACCTGCGACAATCGACGCCATGACCACCACGCTCAAGTCGAAGCTGCAGGATGACCTCAACGCCGCGATCAAGGAGCGCGACGAGCTCCGCTCCTCGACGCTCCGGCTGACGCTCACCGCCATCACCAAGGAGGAGGTCGCGGGCAAGGAGAAGCGCGAGCTCTCCGACGACGAGGTCCTCAAGGTGATCACCAAGGAGGCGAAGAAGCGCCGCGAGGCGGCGGACGCCTTCGCCCAGGGCGGTCGTGCCGAGTCGGCCGAGCGGGAGAAGGCGGAGGGCGAGGTCCTCGCCGCGTACCTGCCCAAGCAGCTGTCCGACGACGAGCTGAACGCGATCGTCGCCCAGGCCGTCGGGGAGGCGAAGGCGGCCGGTGCCGAAGGGCCGCGGGCCATGGGTGCCGTGATGAAGATCGTGAACCCGAAGGTGGCCGGTCAGGCCGAGGGCGGCCGTGTCGCCGCCGTGGTGAAGAAGCTTCTGGCCGGCTGAGCGGCGGGGGGCGCCTCGGCGTAGTGACCGCGGAGGGTGCCTCGGTGTCGTGACCCAGGTGGCGTAGCGACCTGGGTCACGACGAAGTCATCGAGGGCTTCTGCCCCCGCTACCGGTCTCCCGCCGGAGCCGGCCTACCCCTTCCGTCCACCGAACCCGTTCCCGTTCCCGCCGTTCGTCTGTCCCTGGATGAAGTTGCCCGGGAGGGAGAACGTCGGCGTCGGGAAGGTGCCGCCGGTGGTGTCACCGGTGGTGGCTCCGGTCGTGTCCCCGGTCGTGCCTCCGTCAGTGAGGCCGCCGATCAGCCCCCCGATGAGTCCGCCCGTGTTGTCCCCGTTGTTCCCGTCGTCGTTCCCCCCCGGCCTTTTCCCCGGTCGCCCCCCTTGTTGTCGTCGGGGATGTCGACCAGCTGGAAGTCCGGTGCGGGCTTGCCGTCCAGGGCGCCGGTCATCATGTCGCGCCAGATCGGTCCGGGGACCTCACCGCCGTAGACCTTGTCGTGCGGGATGCCGCCGATGGTGATGTTGGTCATCCGCCGCTTGTGCGCCGGGTCGCCGACCCAGACCGCGCCCGCCATGTTCGGGGTGTATCCGACGAACCAGGCCGCGTAGCGCTTGTCCGTCGTACCCGTCTTGCCCGCGCTCGGGCGGCTGCCGAGGCCGGCCTCCTGACCCGTGCCGTCCTCGACCACGCCCTTCAGGATCGTGCTCACGGTGTCGGCGGTCTTCTCCGACATCGCGCGCGAGCAGGTCGACTTCGGCACCTCCAGGGACTTCTTCTCGCTGCCCACCTGCTGGGTGATCGACTCGATGGCGACCGGCGTGCAGTACATACCGCGCGAGGCGAAGGTGGCGTAGGCGTTCGCCATCGTCAGCGGGGACATCTCCTGGGTGCCGAGCGCGATGGAAGGGGCCTGGTCGATCTTGCGGCCGTCGGCGCGCTCCACTCCCATCCTCTTGGCCATGTCGGTGACGGGGCAGATGCCGATGTCGCTGATCAGCTGCACGTAGTAGGTGTTGACCGACTTGGCGGTCGCCTCCTTCATGCCGTACGGGCCGTGCTCCGAGGCGTTCTCGTTGGTCAGCTTGGCCGGCTTGCCCGGGTCGTTGTGCCAGGTCTTGCCGTCGCACGCGGCCACGGGGCTCGGGTAGTACATCTCGTACGGCGACGAGTACTGCTGGGTCGCCGGCTTGCCGCCCTCGATGGCGGCCGCCGCCACGATCGGCTTGAACGTCGAACCGGGCTGGTAACCGGCGCCGCCGCCCATGTTCTGGTTCACGGACAGGTTGATCTGCGTCTCGTCCTTGCCGAAGCCGTACGGACGGGACTGCCCCATGGCGAGGATCTTGCCGGTGCCGGGCTCGACGACGGTCGCGGCGGTCGCCACGGCGTCGCTCTTGTAGACGTGATCCTTGATGGACGCCTGGGCCGATTTCTGCGACTGCGGGTCGAGCGTCGTGCGGATCGTCAGACCGCCCTGGTTCCACAGCTTCGCCCGGGCCTCCCGGCTCTTGCCGAAGACCGGGTCGGTCAGGAAGACCTCACGCACGTAGTCGCAGAAGAAGCCGGCACCGTCGATCGCGGTGATGCAGCCGTTCTTGGGCTGGCTGGGGTGCAGGCCGAGCGGCTTCTCCTTGGCCTGGTCGGCCTCCGCCTGGGAGATGTCGCCGACCTCGGCCATGCGCTGCAGGACGGTGTTGCGCCGCTTGGTGGCCTCGGCCTCGTCGTTGACCGGGTCGTAGCGGCTCGGGGACTGGACGATGCCGGCCAGCAGCGCGGACTCCTGCAGGGTCAGGTCCTTGGCGTGCTTGGAGAAGTAGCGCTGGGCGGCGGCCTCGACGCCGTAGGCCTGTTCGCCGAAGAAGGTGATGTTCAGGTAGTTCTCGAGGATCTTCTTCTTGCCGAGCTTCTCCTCGATCTGGATCGCGTACTTCAGCTCGCGGATCTTGCGACCGAGGGTCTGCTGGGTGGCCTCGGCGACCTTCGTCGGGTCGTCGCCGGCCTCCTCGATGAAGTAGTTCTTCACCAGCTGCTGGGTGAGCGTGGAGGCGCCCTGGGCGACCCCGCCGCTCTGCGCGTTCTTGTTCAGGGCGCGCAGCACGCCCTTGAGGTCGATCGCGCCGTGCTTGTAGAAGCGCGAGTCCTCGATCGCGACGATCGCCTTCTGCATGTACGGCGAGATGTCCTTGAGGTCCACCACCGTACGGTCGCGTGAGTAGACGGCCGCGATCTGGTTGCCCTGGCTGTCCAGGATGTTCGTGCGCTGACTGAGCTGGGGGCTCTTGAGGTTGGCCGGGATCTCGTCGAAGCCCTTGACCGAGCCCTTGGCCGCCAGGCCCAGCGCGCCGGCCGCGGGCAGCGCGATGCCCGCCATCACGGCTCCCGCGAGCACACTGACACCGAGGAACTTGGCGGCCTGCTGTGTTGCCGACAGACCACTGCCCGAGCGCTTCTTTGGCATGGGGGCAGCCTAATCCGTACTCCTGAGCGTTCCGATGGAGCGACCGTTCCTCGGGATGTTCGGGTGCCGGATCGTGATGTCCGCGATACCGCCGGGATGTCCGCGTGCTGCCCGGCAGGGGGCGGATCCGGTATGCCAAGGGCATGGGCCGCGGGCACGGCGGAGGCCGTGTGCGCCATGGGGGCCGCGTCACGGCGCGGCAAAGCGGGTCGCCTACGTTCCTATTCGCCGGACAGGCGTACAGGCATTGGCCTAAGCTGCTCTCAACTGTCACAGCAGCGCGGCCACGTATCAATACGTCCGGCGACCCCGAATCGTTCCGGAAGTACCCCGACTTTCTGGTGGGGACGTGCCCGAATCCGCCTCGTGTGTTACCTGGTGCCCGATGTAGCGCACCATAACTGTCCCGGTTTGCCGGGATGATCACGGATGTCGTCAGCTCACTCCCGCGGGTGATCTGCCGCTTACCCATAGTCCGTTCGGGCCATTCAAGATTGGGCCCGAAGGGGGTGTTGCGCTGTCCCCACCTTCCGTAACGTCCTCAACTGGCGGCGGTGAATATGCCGCTGCCGCCGTGGGGGAGCCTCGATTCGGGAGAGGACGGCGCCGGTATGGGCTGGGTAACCGACTGGAGTGCGCAGGCTGCCTGTCGCACTACCGATCCGGATGAACTGTTCGTTCAAGGAGCAGCGCAGAACAGGGCCAAGGCGGTGTGCACCGGATGCCCGGTACGCACTGAATGCCTGGCGGATGCGCTGGACAATCGCGTTGAATTCGGCGTGTGGGGAGGCATGACGGAGCGGGAGCGCCGCGCACTGCTGCGCCGGCGGCCCACCGTGACCTCGTGGCGCAGGCTGCTGGAGACCGCACGCCTGGAGTATGAGCGGGGCGTCGGCATCGTGCCCCTCGACAGCGACGAGGTGTACGAGCACTACGCGGCGGTGAGCTGAGGGCGTCGCCCTTCGACGAGAGGGAACCCAGGACCGCTCCGACCGGGCGAAAGCCACGGGAAGCAACGGTCGGACCTGTGTCCTGGGACAACATCTGCCGGACCGGCGCCAGGGGAAGCATCGGGCAGGCGCGTGCCTTGGGCACCACCCGCCCGGTAGGCGCGTCCGAACGCCCGTCATCAGGCATGTGGACGGCGGCGGGCAGCGGCTTCATCGGCCAGGCGCGCACACGCCGGTCGGGCGAGGGTGGTCTGCACCCGAGTGCGGCCTGCCACGGCCTGCCGCAGCCGTCGCGCCGCGACAGCTCCGTACGCCTGCCGCTACGGCAGCTCCGTACGCCCCGCCGCCAGCCGGTCCCCGATGTCGCGCAAGCCCGCGAGGTCGTGGACGTCGCCGGGGAGCGCGGGCACCTCGACGACCGCCACCTCGGGGTGGCGGGCGGCGAAGCGGTCACGCGTGCGCTGCTCGCGCGAGAGCAGCTGCATGCGGTCGGCATGCAGCCTCAGCAGGCCTGCGGTGAGCTGGTCGACGGTTCGCTCCGGGTCCGTGGCGGGGGAGTCGTCGTCCGTGGCGGCGGGGGAGCCGTCGTCCGGAGCCGGTGTCACCGAAGCGGGAGGTTCTGAACTGTCGTACGTGTCGGGAGAGTTACGAAGTCCAGCTTTCCCGCCCCCCTGATCCACAATGCGGGGCTCCTCAAGATTTTCCGAGGCGGGATCCCCGGCGAGGTCGAGGGTCTCCGCGGCGGCGAGCGCCCGCTCGGCCGACAGCCGGCCGGCGCCGCTGCCGTGGACCCGGTTGAGCACCAGGCCCACCAGCGGCATGTCCTCCGCGGCCAGCCGCTCCACGAAGTACGCGGCCTCGCGCAGCGCGTCCCGCTCCGGGGCCGCCACCACCAGGAACGCCGTACCGGGCGCCTGCAGCAGTTTGTACGTGGCGTCCGCGCGCGTACGGAAACCGCCGAAGGTGGTGTCCATCGCCGCCACGAACGTCTGGACGTCCTTCAGCAGCTGGCCGCCCAGCAGCTTGCCCAGTGTGCCCGTCATCATCGACATGCCGACGTTGAGGAAGGCCATCCCGGCGCGTCCGCCCAGCTTGGCGGGGGCGGTCAGCAGGCGGATCAGACGGCCGTCCAGGAAGGAGCCGAGCCTCTTGGGCGCGTCCAGGAAGTCCAGCGCCGAGCGGGACGGCGGGGTGTCGACCACGATCAGGTCCCACTCGTCCCTCGCCCGCAGCTGGCCCAGCTTCTCCATCGCCATGTACTCCTGCGTGCCCGCGAAGCCCGCCGAGAGCGACTGGTAGAAGGGGTTCGCGAGGATCGCGGCCGCCCGCTCGGGGTCCGCGTGCGCCTCGACGACCTCGTCGAAGGTGCGCTTCATGTCGAGCATCATGGCGTGCAGTTCGCCGCCCGCCTGTCGCCCGCCGTCGCCGTCGGCCGAATCGGTGCGTGATGCCCCACCTCGATCCTCCGTGCCCTTCACCCGCCGCGGCACGTTGTCCAGGGAGTCGATGCCCATCGACTGGGCGAGGCGCCTTGCCGGGTCGATGGTGAGGACGACCACCTTGCGGCCCCGCTCGGCGGCCCTGAGGCCCAGCGCCGCCGCGGTCGTCGTCTTGCCGACCCCGCCCGAGCCGCAGCACACCACGATCCGGGTCTGCCGGTCGTCCAGCAGCGAGTCGATGTCGAGCACGCGCGCGGGGGAGAGGTGAGGGCGGGCGGCGTCCTGCGCCTCGGCCGGGTCCGGACTCATGACATCCCCTGCTCTCGCAGCTCGGTGGCGAGTTCGTACAGGCCCGCGAGGTCCATGCCCTCGGCGAGCAGCGGCAGTTCGTGCAGCGGCAGGCCCAGCTCGCCGAGGACCGCGCGCTGCTCCTGCTCCAGTGCGTAGCGCTCGGCGTACTCCGCGGCCTGCTGCAGCAGCGGGTCCACCAGCCGCTCGGCGTTCCCGCCCCGCCGTGCCCCGCCGAGCCCCGCGGCCGACAGCGTCCGGGCAAGGGAGGAACGAGGCACGGTCCGTACGAGTTCCAGGTCGGCCGCGTCCAGCACCTCGGGCCGGACCATGTTCACGATGACCCGGCCCACCGGCAGCCGGGCCGCCCGGAGTTCGGCGATGCCGTCGGCGGTCTCCTGGACCGGCATCTCCTCCAGCAGCGTGACCAGGTGCACCGCCGTCTCCGGTGACTTCAGCACGCGCATCACGGCCTGCGCCTGATTGTGTATCGGGCCGATCTTCGCGAGCCCGGCGACTTCGTCGTTGACGTTGAGGAAGCGGGTGATGCGGCCGGTCGGCGGGGCGTCCATGACGACGTAGTCGTACGCGAAGCGTCCGCTCTTGTCCTTGCGGCGCACCGCCTCGCACGCCTTGCCGGTCAGCAGGACGTCCCTGAGCCCGGGCGCGACGGTGGTGGCGAAGTCGATCGCGCCGAGCTTCCTCAGCGCCCTGCCCGCACCGCCGAGCTTGTAGAACATCTGGAGATAGTCCAGAAGGGCCAGTTCGGGATCGATGGCGAGGGCGTACACCTCCCCGCCACCGGGAGCGACCGCGATCTTTCGCTCCTCATAGGGCAGCGCTTCCGTCTCGAAGAGCTGTGCGATGCCCTGCCGGCCCTCGACCTCCACGAGAAGCGTCCGCTTCCCCTCGGTCGCGAGGGCCAGCGCGAGTGCGGCGGCGACCGTCGTCTTTCCGGTCCCGCCCTTGCCGCTGACGACCTGGAGCCTGCTCACGTCTTCGAGCCTAACCAGTCCGGCCGACGGCCACGCGGGAGGCTGTGGATAACGGCGCCCCCGGCCGTCCGCCGGTCCCACCGGTCACAGCGGCTACAGTCGGCCCATGACCAAGTGGGAATACGCAACCGTGCCGCTGCTCGTCCATGCCACGAAGCAGATTCTGGACACCTGGGGCGAGGACGGCTGGGAGCTCGTCCAGGTCGTGCCCGGGCCCAACAACCCCGAACAGCTCGTGGCCTACCTGAAGCGGGAGAAGCAGGCGTGAGCGCGGTCGAGGCCAAGCTGGCCGAACTGGGCCTGACCCTGCCGGAGGTCGTGCCGCCGCTGGCCGCGTACCAGCCGGCCGTGCGCTCCGGCGTGTACGTGTACACCGCCGGCCAGCTGCCGATGGTCGAGGGCAAGCTGCCGGTCACCGGCAAGGTGGGCGCCGAGGTCACGGCCGAGGAGGCCAAGGACCTGGCCCGGATCTGCGCGCTGAACGCGCTGGCCGCGGTGAAGTCCGTGACCGGCGACCTGGACCGCATCGCGCGCGTGGTGAAGGTCGTCGGCTTCGTCGCCTCGGCCGCCGACTTCACCGGGCAGCCCGGCGTCGTCAACGGCGCCAGCGAACTGCTCGGCGAGGTCCTCGGCGACAAGGGCGTGCACGCCCGCAGCGCGGTGGGCGTCGCGGTGCTGCCGCTGGACGCGCCGGTGGAGGTCGAGATCCAGGTCGAGCTGGTTCCGTAACCCGGCTCGCCCACCCACCGCAGCCCCTCTGACCTCGGGTACCTCTCGAACATTCGCCCTATACGGGATAGCCTCCGGCCATGGCGAACGGTCAGTGGTACCCCGAGGAGTGGCCCGACCGCATCCGCGCGCACGCGGCGGGAACGCTCACACCGGTGACCCCCAAACGCGCGGCCACGGTACTGCTCCTGAAGGACACCCCGGACGGCCCCGCCGTCCACATGCTGCGCAGACGCGCCTCCATGGCCTTCGCCGGAGGCGCGTACGCGTATCCCGGCGGCGGCGTCGACCCGCGCGACGACGACCGTCGGGTCCGGTGGACCGGCCCCACGCGCGCGTGGTGGGCCGAGCGCCTGGGCGTCGACGAGGCCGGTGCCCAGGCGATCGTCTGCGCGGCCGTGCGGGAGACGTACGAGGAGTCGGGCGTCCTGCTCGCCGGGCCCGACCCCGACGCGGTCGTCGGCGACACCACCGGGGACGACTGGGAGGCGGACCGCGCCGCCCTGGTCGCGCGCGAACTGTCCTTCGCGGAGTTCCTGGACCGGCGCGGGCTGGTGCTGCGCTCCGACCTGCTGGGCGCCTGGACCCGCTGGATCACGCCCGAGTTCGAGGCCCGCCGCTACGACACCTGGTTCTTCGTGGCCGCCCTTCCCGAGGGCCAGCGCACCCGCAACGCCTCCACGGAGGCCGACCGCACGGTGTGGATCCGCCCGGAGGAGGCCGCCCGCGGGTACGACAAGGGCGAGCTGCTGATGATGCCGCCCACCCTCGCCACCCTGCGCCAGCTGCTCCCGTACGCCACCGCCGCCGAGACGCTCGCCGCCGCGCCCGCCCGCGACATGACCCCGGTGCTGGCGCGCGCCCGCCTGGAGGGCGGCGAGATCGTGCTGACCTGGCCGGGGCACGATGAGTTCACCAAGCACATCCCGACCGCTGAGAGCACCGGTGGAGGCCCCGCATGACCGACGCAGCAGCACTGCCCGGCCAGCCCCGGGGCGGGGTTCTCTCGGGCCCCGCGACCGAACGGGCCGTCAATGTGCTGGCGCCCAACGCCTCCGCGATGACCCTGGACGGGACCAACACCTGGATCGTCGCCGAGCCCGGCTCCGACCTGGCCGTGGTGATCGACCCGGGCCCCCTGGACGGCGGCCACCTGCGCAACGTCGTGGACACGGCCGAGAAGGCCGGAAAGCGCATAGCCCTCACCCTGCTCACCCACGGCCACCCCGACCACGCCGAGGGCGCCGCGCGCTTCGCCGAACTGACCGGCACACGCGTGCGTGCCCTCGACCCGGCGCTGCGGCTCGGCGACGAGGGCCTGGCCGCCGGGGACGTGATCACTGTCGGCGGCCTGGAGCTGAGGGTCGTGCCGACCCCCGGCCACACCGCGGACTCGCTTTGTTTCCATCTCCCGGCCGACCGGGCCGTGCTGACCGGCGACACCATCCTCGGCCGCGGCACGACGGTCGTGGCGCACCCCGACGGCCGTCTGGGCGACTATCTGGACTCCCTGCGCCGCCTGAGGTCACTGACGGTCGACGACGGCGTGCACACGGTCCTGCCGGGCCACGGTCCGGTCCTGGAGGACGCCCAGGGCGTCGTCGAGTTCTACCTCGCGCACCGGGCCCATCGCCTCGCCCAGGTCGAGACGGCCGTCGAGAACGGCTACCGCACCCCGGCCGAGGTCGTCGCCCATGTGTACGCCGACGTGGACCGCTCCCTGTGGCCGGCCGCCGACCTGTCGGTGCGGGCCCAGCTGGACTACCTGCGCGAGCACGGGCTGATCTAGGGCCCGTCCGGCCGGGGAGCCTTCGCGCCGTGCACGCGCGCGTACTCCTCGGCGAGCCAGGGGCCCAGGTCGTCCACGTAGGACCGCAGGACGTCCGGGTCGCCGACGGGCTCGCGGCCGTACTCCGCCGCCCCGCGCAGCTGTGCGGCCCGCTGCGGGTAATACGTGCCGAACGCCTCGGCCATCTCCCGCAGGTCGCTCGTCCAGCCGTTCCAGCGGGGCATGACGAGGGTGAAGCCGGTGCGCACGAGGTGCCGGGACATGAACCGCACCAGGGGGCGAAGGGCGTCCTCCGAGTCCCCGGCGCCGGCGATCCGCTCGCGCCAGCGGGGGAGCCGGAGCGCGAGGTCGCCGTTGGTCTCACGGGCGAGCAGGGAGTCGGGGCGGTAGCGGGGCAGGTACTCGGCGAGGTCGTCGCCGAGCAGTGGCGTGCACAGGCAGGCGACGAACCAGGCCAGGTCGTACCGCTCCAGGTCGCTCAGCAGCCGATCCCGTCCGTACAGCAGCGTGCCGACGCCGTCGATCTGCGAGAACTCCTTGTCGAGGGACTCCCCGAGGACGCGCACGGCCTCCCGGTCGGCGTCGGCCGGCTCCTCGCGCAGGGCGACCAGCAGATCCAGGTCGCTGCGCCCCACGCGCGCGGTGCCGCGCGGGACCGACCCGTAGAGGTACGCGCTGTGCAGCCGCGCGCCGAAGCCGTCCAGCAGCCGGTCGCGTGCGGCGGCCACGACCGGACGGAAGACGTGCGGCACGCGCGCGAGGGAGCCTTCGCGCTCGATGAACCCCTGCGCGTCGAGTCCGGGACGGTGAATGGTTTCGGCCATGCGCTCACTGTGCCGTGCGTGAGCCGGCCGTGTGGCTCATTTTCGGCGCAGGCCGACGACAACAGCCCGTCCGGCGCTCGGGTACGAGGCCGTCCGGGCCGAAGCGGGGGTCCGGGGACCGCGGCCCCCGGGGACGGTCACCGCGACCGCTTGGCGAGCCTTTCGACGTCCAGCAGGATGACCGCCCGCGCCTCCAGGCGGAGCCACCCGCGCTGGGCGAAGTCCGCCAGCGCCTTGTTCACGGTCTCGCGCGAGGCGCCGACCAGCTGGGCCAGCTCCTCCTGCGTGAGGTCGTGCACGACATGGATGCCCTCTTCGGACTGCACACCGAAGCGGCGCGAGAGGTCCAGCAGCGCGCGCGCCACCCGGCCGGGGACGTCGGAGAAGACCAGGTCGGACATGGCGTCGTTGGTCTTGCGCAGCCGGCGGGCGACGGCGCGCAGCAGCGCGGTGGCCACCTCGGGGCGCGCGTTCAGCCAGGGCTGGAGGTCGCCGTGGCCCAGGCCCAGCAGCTTGACCTCGGTCAGCGCGGTGGCGGTCGCCGTACGCGGGCCCGGGTCGAAGAGGGACAGCTCGCCGATGAGCTCGCCGGGGCCGACCACGGCCAGCATGTTCTCGCGGCCGTCGGGTGAGGTGCGGTGGAGCTTCACCTTGCCCTCGGTGACGACATAGAGCCGGTCGCCCGGGTCGCCCTCGTGGAACAGGGAGTCGCCACGGGCGAGGGTCACCTCACTCATGGAGGCGCGCAGTTCCGCGGACTGCTCGTCGTCGAGAGCCGCGAAGAGCGGGTTGCGCCGCAGAACGTCGTCCACGAGTTCTCTCCTTGTCGACCTGCTCAGGGGATCTTGCTCCCCGGTGTGCCAGGGGACCGTGTTCCCCATTTTGCCGGACGATCCAAACAGTGTGATCTGTCACAAGGATGCCGCACGGGTGTCCCGAGGTAAGCGGCAGGGGTCCAATCGGGGGCTGATCTTCCGGGTCCGGGGCGGATGTCGGTGCCGGGCTTTAGGCTGGCCGGGTGTCCAAATCGCCGGTGAGAGCACAGGCCAAGGGGGCTGGGCGGGTGGTTGTACGTCGAGATTCCGCTGTGGGCGAACAAGCCCCCGACGGAAACAGTAAAACGGGCAAAACGGCTAAAAAGGTCGCTCCTGTCAAGAAGGTTACGCCTGCCGGGAAGGCCCTGTCCGCCCCAAAGGCCACCCCGGCCAAGAAGGCCGTCGCCAAGAAGGCCGTCGGCGGGAAAGCCGTCGCCGAGAAGGCGGCGCCCGCCGAGAAGACCGCCGTGAAGCTCCCGGCGGACGAGTCCCGTACCGCCCTGGTCCGTCGCGCCCGCCGCATCAACCGCGAACTCGCCGAGGTCTACCCGTACGCCCACCCCGAGCTGGACTTCGAGAACTCCTTCCAGCTGCTGGTCGCCACGGTGCTCTCGGCCCAGACCACCGACCTGCGGGTCAACCAGACGACCCCGGCGCTCTTCGCCAGGTACCCCACTCCCGAGGACATGGCCGCCGCCAACCCGGAGGAGGTCGAGGAGATCCTGCGCCCCTGCGGCTTCTTCCGGGCCAAGACGAGGTCGGTGATAGGGCTCTCCAAGGCCCTCTCCGAGGACTTCGGCGGTGAGGTGCCGGGCCGGTTGGAGGACCTCGTCAAGCTGCCCGGAGTCGGCCGCAAGACCGCGTTCGTGGTGCTCGGCAATGCTTTCGGGCGGCCCGGGATCACCGTGGACACGCATTTCCAGCGGCTGGTCAGGCGCTGGCGGTGGACCGACGAGACCGACCCCGACAAGATCGAGGCGGCCGTCGGCGCACTGTTCCCCAAGAGCGACTGGACCGATCTGTCGCACCACGTGATCTGGCACGGCCGCCGTATCTGCCACGCCCGCAAGCCCGCCTGCGGCGCCTGCCCCATCGCCCCGCTGTGCCCGGCCTACGGCGAGGGCGAGACCGATCCGGAGAAGGCGAAGAAGCTCCTGAAGTACGAGAAGGGCGGCTTCCCGGGCCAGCGCCTGAAGCCCCCGCAGGCCTACCTCGACGCTGGAGGCAGGCCGGCGCCGCCGCTGGGGGCCGGATGACGGAACGATCTCCAGGCCTTCGGGCGTTGAACACGGCAGGACGGGGGTGGCGATGAGGTACACGCGCGACACGCACGAGGGCCCGGTGACGCTGCGCAAGGAGGGCCTTCCGGACTGGCTGGACCCCGTGGTGCGGGCGGCGGAGACGGTCGAGCCGCTCCAGCTCAGCCGCTTCCTGCCGCCGGAGAACGGCTCGGGGCGCCAGTCGGCCGTGCTGATCCTGTTCGGCGAGGGCGAGCGCGGCCCCGAGCTGCTGCTCATGGAGCGTTCCGGCTCCCTGCGCTCGCACGCCGGCCAGCCGTCCTTCCCCGGCGGCGCCCTCGACCCCGAGGACGGCGATCCGAACGCCGAGGGACCGCTCAGGGCCGCCCTGCGCGAGGCCGAGGAGGAGACCGGGCTCGATCCGGCGGGCGTCCAGCTCTTCGGCGTCCTGCCCGCCCTCTACATCCCGGTCAGTGGATTCGTCGTCACGCCCGTGCTCGGCTGGTGGCGCGAGCCCAGCCCGGTCGGCGTCGTCGATCCGAACGAGACGGCCCGCGTTTTCACGGTCCCCGTGGCGGATCTCACGGACCCCGTCAACCGAGCCACCGCCGTCCACCCCAGCGGCCATCGAGGTCCGGCATTTCTGGTCGAATCGGCCCTGGTCTGGGGCTTCACGGCCGGAGTGATCGACCGTCTGCTGCACTACGCGGGGTGGGAGCGCCCCTGGGACAGGGAGAAGCGGGTCCCGCTCGACTGGCGGTCATGACAAGGTGTCGTCCGTGCTGTGTTTTTCCGGGTGCCGTGAGCTGTGTCTTTCCGGCCGCTGTGACAGGTGCGGCCCCGCCGCGGAGCCCCGGACCCCCGGCCG
Organism: Streptomyces griseochromogenes; assembly: GCF_001542625.1. NCBI lineage: Bacteria > Bacillati > Actinomycetota > Actinomycetes > Kitasatosporales > Streptomycetaceae > Streptomyces > Streptomyces griseochromogenes. The sequence continues at coordinate 490,471 of NZ_CP016279.1, forward strand.
AGCCGCGGGGACCGGAGTGGATAGGCGAGGCCTGAAGCGGTGAACGTGCTGGACATCCTGCTGCTGGTGGCGGCCGTGTGGTTCGCTGTCGTGGGCTACCGCCAGGGCTTCGTCGTCGGCATCCTGTCGGTGATCGGGTTCCTCGGCGGCGGCCTCGTGGCCGTGTACACGCTGCCCGTCATCTGGGACGCCGTGACCGACAACGCGGAGGTCGGCACCACAGCCGCCGTCGTCGCCGTGGTCGTCGTCATCGTCTGCGCCTCCATCGGCCAGGCCCTGACCACCCACCTCGGCAACAAGCTGCGCCGCTACATCACCTGGTCCCCGGCCCGCGCCCTGGACGCCACCGGCGGCGCCCTGGTCAACGTCCTCGCGATGCTGCTGGTCGCCTGGCTGATCGGCTCCGCCCTCGCCGGGACCACCCTGCCGACGCTCGGCAAGGAGGTCCGCGGTTCCAAGGTGCTCCTCGGCGTCTCCCGGGCGCTGCCCGCGCAGGCCAACACCTGGTTCGCCGACTTCTCCACCGTCCTCGCGCAGAACGGCTTCCCGCAGGTCTTCAGCCCCTTCGCCAACGAGCCGATCACCGACGTACGGCCGCCCGACCCGGCCCTGGCGCACAGCGTGGTCGCCACCCGTGCCCAGCGGTCCATCGTCAAGGTCACCGGCACCGCCCAGAGCTGCGGCAAGGTCCTGGAGGGCACCGGGTTCGTCTTCGCCGAGCGCCGCGTCATGACCAACGCGCACGTCGTCGGAGGCGTCGACGAGCCCTCCGTGCAGATCGGCGGGGAAGGCCGCAAATACGCCGCCAAGGTCGTCCTGTACGACTGGAAGCGCGACATCGCCGTCCTCGACGTACCGGACCTGAAGGCGAACGCCCTCCGGTTCTCCGCGCAGGACGCGGCCGGCGGCAACGGCGCGATCGTCGCGGGCTTCCCGGAGAACGGCTCGTACGACGTCCGTGCCGCGCGGGTGCGCGGGCGCATCACGGCCAACGGCCCGGACATCTACCACCGCGGCACCGTCCGCCGCGACGTCTACTCCCTGTACGCGACCGTCCGCCAGGGCAACTCCGGCGGCCCGCTGCTCACGCCCGAGGGCAGGGTCTACGGCGTGGTGTTCGCCAAGTCCCTCGACGACGCCGACACCGGCTACGCCCTCACGGCCGACGAGATCCAGCAGGACATCACCCGGGGGCGTACGGCAAGCGAGCGGGTGGGCACCGACAGCTGCGCCCTGTGATCCTCGGGGAGGGGACTCAGCCGCGCGGGTGACGCAGGCGTACCGAGACCCAGCGGGCCCGGCGCCGCAGGATACGCGGAATCCCCACCCTCAGGTCCGCCTCCGCCAGCTGCGGAGTGCCTCGCTGCGGGGAACTCGGCCCGGCGGCGGAACGGCGGTTGCGGGGTGCGTCACTGTAGTCGTGCGTCCAGCCCATACCCCGACGTGTGCCCCTGCCCCAAGGTCGATAACCGCCCTCGCGCCCCCCAATTGGCCTATGCGGCAGGCATGTGGCCGTTCGGGGAACACGTGTTCAGGAACCGGATACTCCACGCACCGGCCCGGTCACCGATCGGGTTCGGGGTCCTTGAGCCAGTTGATCAGCTCGGTGGAAAAGGCGCCCGGATCCTCTTCGTGCGGGCTGTGCTTCCCGGGGGCCAACCCCCGGACCCCCGGCCGCGCTCGGGACGGACGCTGTTTCAGCGGTCAGGTTCGGGGTCCTTGAGCCAGTTGATCAGCTCGGTGGAAAAGGCGCCCGGATCCTCCTCGTGCGGAAAGTGGCCGAGGCCGTCGAACAGGCGCCAGCGGTACGGGGCTTCGACGTACTCGCCCGAGCCGGCAGCGCTGCGCGTGCGGGTCACCGGATCCAGTGAGCCGTGCAGATGGAGCGTCGGCACCCGCACCGGCCGCTTCATCCTGCGGTTGAACTGGATGCCGTCCGGGCGGGCCAGCGAGCGCACCAGCCAGCGGTACGGCTCGATCGCGCAGTGCGCGGTGGACGGGATGCACATGGCCCGTTGGTACGTCTCCACGTCCGCGTCGTCCGGCAGCCGCGGCCCGGACCACTCCCGGATCAGCCGGCCCGTCAGGGCGCCGTCGTCGGCGGTCAGCTGCCGCTCGGGGATCCACGGCCGCTGGAACCCCCAGATGTAGGAGCTGGCGGCCGTCTGCCGCGCGTCCCGCAGCATCGCGGAGCGCCAGCGCCGGGGGTGGGGCATCGAGACCACGGCGAGCCGCCGTACGAGCTTGGGCCGCATCGCCGCGGCCGTCCACGCCAGATAGCCGCCCAGGTCGTGGCCGACCAGCGCGGCGTCCGGCTCGCCGAGCGAGCGGATCACGCCGGTGACGTCCAGGGCGAGGTTGGCGGGGTCGTAGCCGCGCGGGGTGCGGTCGCTGCCGCCGACGCCCCGCAGGTCCATGGCCACCGCCCGGTAGCCCGCGTCGGCGAGAGCGACCAGCTGGTGCCGCCAGGTCCACCAGAACTGCGGGAAGCCGTGCAGCAGCAGCACCAGGGGGCCGTCGCCGAGCTCGGCGATGTGGAAGCGCGCGCCGTTGGCGGCGACGTCCCGGTGCGTCACCTTCTCCCCGTGGGGAAGTTCGATCCGTACGGCCGACGCGGCGGCGGGCTCCGTCATGACGCCGAGCGTGCCACAGCCTCGATGGCCTCCGGAGCCCGGTCCTGCGGCAGCTCCGGGCGCGGATGCGGCTTGGCGTTCTGCAGGACGCCCGCCGTCTCCTTCATCGACGCGGCGACCTTCTGCGGGCCCTGGCTCTTCTTGGCCTTCTTGGCGAACGCCACGCCGATCAGCGCGAGCAGCCCGGCGATCAGCACGTTCGCCGCGAAGGACAGCAGGAAGCAGACGGCCAGGTTCCACCCGCTCCAGGTCCGAATGCCGTACGCCAGCGCGAAGTTGAGCATCGGAAGGGAGAACACGAGCACCGCGCCGGCCACCGAGAACGCGCCGCCGCTCATGGCGCCGCGCTTCACATCCTGCTTGAGCTGGGCCTTGGCCAGTGCGATCTCGTCGTGCACCAGCGCCGACAATTCGGTCGTCGCCGAGGCGAACAGCTGGCCGATGCTGCGTTCGGCGCCGACCGGGCTGCCGTCGGGTGCGCTCATCGCGTTCTCCCTCTGAAGTCTTGTCCGCCGTCTCGAAGGCCGGTCTCGATGCCGTCTCGAAGGCCGTCTTGATTTGTACCGTCTCGTCAGATCATGCCGGACGACCGTCCTCATCGCCTGCCCCGCCCGGCACTTCCTGAAGCCCGTGGCGCGCCGCGGTGGCCTTCTGGGCGGCGATCCGCCGGTGTTCCGCCGCCTTGTGCTCGTAGATCTTCGCCATCCGCAGGTGGTACGCCGGGTCGTCCTGCTCGTAGATGTCCGGGATGCCGTCCCGGTCCTCGTCGCGCTCCTCGTCCTCGCACAGCCCGCGGTACCTGGCGTTGCGTATCTTCAGCAGCACCGTCGCACACAGGGCCGCGATCAGCGATCCGGCGAGGACGGCCGCCTTCACCTCGTCGGTCAGCACCGTGTCGCCCGCGAAGGCGAGCTCGCCGATGAGCAGCGAGACGGTGAAGCCGATCCCGGCGAGGGAGGCCACCGCGAAGATGTCGGCCCATTCCAGGTCCTCGCTGAGCTCGGCGTGGGTGAAGCGGGCGGTCAGCCAGGTGCCGCCGAAGATGCCGAGCGTCTTGCCGACGACCAGCCCGAGTACCACCCCGAGCGTCTCCGGCTTGGTGAACACGTCCCCGAGCGCCCCGCCGGATATCGCCACACCGGCGCTGAACAGCGCGAACAGCGGTACGGCGAGACCGGCCGACAGCGGCCGCACCAGATGCTCGACGTGCTCGCCGGGCGAGTGCTCCTCCCCCTCACGGGTGGTGCAGCGCAGCATCAGGCCCATCGCGACGCCGGCGATGGTGGCGTGCACACCGCTGTTGTACATCAGCGCCCAGATCACGACCGCCAGCGGCACGTACACGTACCAGCCGCGTACGCCCTCGCGCAGCAGCAGCCAGAAGACCGCCAGTCCGGCGACCGCCCCGCCGAGCGCGGGGAAGCTGATCCGGTCGGTGAAGAAGATCGCGATGATCAGGATCGCGAAGAGGTCGTCGACGACCGCGAGGGTCAGCAGGAAGGCGCGCAGGGCGCTGGGCAGTGAGGTGCCGATGACCGCGAGGACGGCGAGTGCGAAGGCGATGTCGGTGGCGGTGGGCACCGCCCAGCCCTGTGTGGAGCCGTGGCCGGTGAGGTTGGTGAGGGTGTAGACGAGTGCCGGTACGGCCATGCCGCACAGCGCGGACACCACGGGCAGCGCGGCCGCCCTGGGGTCACGCAGGTCCCCGGCGACCAGCTCGCGCTTGAGCTCGATGCCGGCGACGAAGAAGAACACGGCGAGGAGCCCGTCGGCGGCCCAGTGGGCCACGGAGAGGTTCAGCCCGAGGGTGCCGGGGCCGAAGTGGAAGTGGCTGACCGACTCGTAGCTGTGGCGCAGCGCGGGGATGTTCGCCCAGACCAGCGCGGCGACCGCCGCGACCAGGAGCAGGACGCCGCCGACGGTCTCGGTGCGCAGCGCGTCCGCGACGAACGTCCGCTCGGGCAGGGACAGGCGTCCGAGAACCTTGCGGACGGTCTTCGGGGTACGGGGCGCGGCCACGGCGGGGACCTCCGGGTCTGTGGGCAGGACGGAGCGAACGCCGACCAGACTTCCCGGCACACCTTGAGCATCGTCTCGCGTTGATGACTTTGCTTAGTTTACCTAAGATTGCCGCGAGATGCACCCGGTGACCCGTGCGTCATGTGTGTGACGTGCGCAAGGGGCGCCCGGCGTGCTCTGCCGGGCGCCCCTTGCGTCGTACTGCCGTACCGCCTAGTCCTCGCTCGGCGCCGCCGGGAGCTTGGACTGGATGAGGTCCATGACCGTGGAGTCCGTCAGCGTGGTGACGTCACCGAGCTGACGGTTCTCCGCCACGTCCCGCAGGAGGCGGCGCATGATCTTGCCCGAACGGGTCTTCGGCAGCTCCGCCACCGGCAGGATCCGCTTCGGCTTGGCGATGGGGCCGAGCGTGGCGCTCACGTGGTCGCGCAGCTCGCCGACGAGCTTGTCGTCCTCCGACGCCGTGCCGCGCAGGATCACGAAGGCGACGATGGCCTGGCCGGTGGTCTCGTCCGCGGCACCGACGACGGCAGCCTCGGCGACCGCCGGGTGCGAGACGAGCGCCGACTCCACCTCGGTGGTGGAGATGTTGTGCCCGGACACCAGCATCACGTCGTCCACCCGGCCCAGCAGCCAGATGTCCCCGTCCTCGTCCTTCTTCGCCCCGTCGCCGGCGAAGTACTTGCCCTCGAACCGCGACCAGTAGGTGTCGAGGAACCGCTGGTCGTCGCCCCAGATGGTGCGCAGCATCGACGGCCACGGCTCGGTGAGGACCAGGTAACCGCCACCGCCGTTGGGCACCTCGTTCGCCTCGTCGTCGACGACGGTCGCGGAGATGCCGGGCAGCGGGCGCTGCGCCGAACCGGGCTTGGCCTCGGTCACCCCGGGCAGCGGCGAGATCATCATCGCGCCGGTCTCGGTCTGCCACCAGGTGTCCACGACCGGCGTCCGGTCGGCGCCGATGTGCTTGCGGTACCAGACCCACGCCTCGGGGTTGATCGGCTCGCCCACGGAGCCGAGGATCCGCAGGGAGGACAGGTCGAACTGCGCGGGGATGTCGTCGCCCCACTTCATGAACGTACGGATCGCGGTCGGCGCTGTGTAGAGGATCGTGACCCGGTACTTCTCCACGATCTCCCAGAACCGGCCCTGGTGCGGGGTGTCCGGGGTGCCCTCGTACATGACCTGCGTCGCGCCGTTGGCCAGCGGCCCGTACACGATGTACGAGTGTCCGGTGACCCAGCCGACGTCCGCCGTGCACCAGTAGACGTCCGTCTCCGGCTTGAGGTCGAACACCGCCCAGTGCGTGTACGACGCCTGCGTGAGGTAGCCGCCGGAGGTGTGCAGGATGCCCTTCGGCTTCCCCGTCGTGCCGGAGGTGTAGAGGATGAACAGCGGGTGCTCCGCCTCGAACGCCTCCGGGGTGTGCTCGGCGGACTGCCCCTCCACCAGCTCGTGCCACCACACGTCGCGCTCGTCGTTCCAGGCCACGTCCTGCCCGGTGCGGCGCACCACCAGCACGTGCTCGACGTTGTCCACACGCGCGATCGCGTCGTCCACGGCCGGCTTCAGCGCGGACGGCTTGCCGCGCCGGAAGCCGCCGTCGGCGGTGATGACGACCTTGGCGTCCGCGTCCTGGATACGGGTGGCGAGCGCGTCCGCCGAGAAGCCGCCGAAGACCACCGAGTGGGCGGCGCCGATCCGGGCCGAGGCCAGCATCGCGATCGCCGTCTCCGGGATCATCGGCATGTAGATGGCGACCCGGTCGCCCTTACGGACACCCAGCTCCAGCAGGGCGTTGGCGGCCTTGGAGACCTCGTCCTTCAGCTCCGCGTAGGTGATCGCGCGGCTGTCGCCGGGCTCGCCCTCGAAGTGGATGGCGACCCGGTCCCCGTTGCCCGCCTCGACGTGCCGGTCCACGCAGTTGTACGCGACGTTCAGCTCGCCGTCCTTGAACCACTTCGCGAACGGCGGGTTCGACCAGTCCAGCGTCTCGGACGGTTCCTTGGCCCAGGTCAGCCGACGGGCTTGCTCGGCCCAGAAGCCGAGCCTGTCAGCCTTGGCCTGCTCGTACGCCTCGGCCGTGACGTTGGCGTTCGCCGCCAGGTCGGCCGGCGGCGCGAAGCGTCGCTCCTCCTTCAAGAGGTTGGCCAGGCTTTCGTTGCTCACGACATCTCCCTTTCCCGGGGTGTCCGTTGTGTCCTGGGCCACAGCTCATCAGACGCGAGGGGCCGATGACAAGAGCCTGCGGCCGAATTGGTTTAGACCTGTCTGTGCGTGGCCGCTCACACCGGACCGCGCGGCTCCTCCGCCGCGCTCCCGTCCTCTTTCACGTCCTCGAACACCCTCCCGGTTCGGTCGAGCAGATACGCCTGTGCCTCGCCCACGTGGAAGTACATCCCGTGCAGCTCCAGCGCACCGGCCGCCAGTGCCCGCGCGACCGGGGCGTGCGCGCGCAGGTGCTCCAGCTGCTGGACCACGTTGGTCAGGCACAGTTGCTCCACCGCGTCGGCCGGTGCCCGCCCGGCCAGCCGGGGCCGAGGGCGCCGGTCGCCGCCCATCCGCTCGAGGCTCGGCAGGCCGTGTCCGAGCCACCGCTTCAGCGGCGTCGCCGCACCCTCGTGCTCGGTGCCGAGCAGCGCCTGCATCGCCCCGCACCCGGAGTGCCCGCACACGGTGACGGACCGCACCCCGAGCACCTCCACCGCGTACTCGATGGCTGCCGCCACCGAGTCGTCGCCGTGCTCCTCGCCCGGCGGCGGCACCAGGTTGCCGACGTTGCGGACGACGAACAGATCACCGGGACCACTGGAGGTGATCATCGAGGTGACCAGCCGGGAGTCGGCACAGGTCAGGAAGAGCTGCGAGGGCCGCTGCCCTTCCCGCGCGAGCCGCGCCAGCTCCTTGCGCACCAGCGGGGCGGTGTTGCGCTGGAACGAGCCGATGCCACGGGCGAGTTCATGGGCGACCGGTGCGGCGGGAGCCTGCGGCGGGCAGGCCCGGTGGTTGCGCCAGGGCGTCCAGGGACGGCAGCGACACGCGGCCGAGGTCGCCGGATCGGTGGTCCGCACTCCGTTGCGCCGGCCCGTGAGCTCGGTGGAACCGCCACGCGCGGTGTGCGCGCTCTGCCAGTCCTGCAGTGACTCGTACGCCGCGTGGTCCATGAACGACCCGTCCAGCTCCACGACGGCGTGGGCGCCTTGGGGTACGAGATGCAGGGCTCTGCTGAGCCGGGGCACTGCGAGGAATGTCAACTGGCCTCGTACATGTACGTGATGGACTCCTTCCTTCTCTTCGTGCGTGATGCGGGTGCGGGCGAGGCGGCGCAGGGCGAGGGCGACCGCCACGGCGACCCCGAGGGCCACACCCTCCAGGACGCCGAGGAACACCACGCCGAGTGTGGTGGCGGCGTACACCGGCACTTCACGGTGGCGGGTCACCGAGCGGATGTGGTGCAGGGACACCATCTGGATGCCGACGGCCATCACCAGGGCGGCGAGCGAAGCGAGCGGGATCCGCTCCAGGAGCGGGACCATCAGCAGCGCGGCGACTACTACGAAAACGCCGTGCAGCATCGTGGAGTTCCGGCTCACGGCACCGGAATTCACATTCGCCGAACTCCGCACGGCCACTCCCGCGACCGGCAGTCCGCCAAGCGCTCCGGAGACGATGTTGGCGGCGCCCTGACCGAGCAGCTCGCGGTCCAGGTCCGAGCGGCCGACGGGGGCGCCGGGCCCGGGCCGGCCGGCGACCAGTTTGTCCACGGCGACCGCGCCGAGCAGCGACTGCACGCTGCACACCAGGGTCGTGGTGAGCACGGCGGCGGCGACGCCGAGCACCGGCCCCTCGGGCAGCGAGGCCAGAGCGTGGCTGCGCCAGGACGGCAGGTCGACCCGGGGCAGGGACAGCGCGGTCAGCGCGGCGGTGGCGGTGGCCCCGGCGACGGCGACCAGGGCGGCCGGGATCCTTCGGGTGAGGCGTCCGGCGCGGCCGGGGATGCGCGGCCAGGCCAGCAGCAGGGCCAGGGTCAGCGCGCTCATCGACACGGCGCCCGGGTGCAGGTGGGCCAATTGGGCGGGCAGGGCCCGCAGATTGGCGAGGACGGAACTGTCCGGGCTGCCGCCGAGAACGATGTGCACCTGAGCGACGGCGATGGTGACGCCGATGCCGGCGAGCATGCCGTGCACCACGGCGGGGCTGACGGCGAGCGCGCCGCCGGCCACGCGCAGGCTGCCGAGACCCAGTTGGGCGAGCCCGGCGAGGACGGTGATGCCGCAGGTGGCTTGCCAGCCGTAGCGGTGGATCAGGTCGGCGGTGACCACGGTGAGTCCGGCGGCGGGGCCGCTGACCTGCAGCGGGCTGCCGCCGAGCCGGCCGGCGACGAGTCCGCCGACGGCGGCGGCGACCAGACCGGCCTGGAGCGGGGCACCGGTGGCGAGAGCGATGCCGAGGGAGAGGGGCAGGGCGATCAGGAAGACCGCCAGGGACGCGGACAGATCGGCGCCCTCGACGCGGAAGCGGCGGCGCGGGGCCGGCCGGGGGCCGTGCGGCGAGTGGGGGTGCTGGGTGTGAAGGGGTGCGCAGGCTGACATGGTCCCGTCTCCTCCGGGCGGCGCGGTCGCGGACTGGGGTTTCCCCGTCGAGGCGGGGGTTCGGTCGCGGCCGTGAGGTCACGGCGTACAGCGGCGGGATGACATCAACTCTTGGTAAACGAACCGTAATGCCAAGTAAAGGATATACATAGATTTACTGGGCAAACGGAGCATCAGCTCACCCTTATTGATGAACCGATCATTTTATCGGCTTGTCGTATTAATTCCTTCTCGGTCCCGTGGGACCTTGGCGGCGCTGTCGGCACACCCCGACACATCACCAGAAAACGCCCTCTCCGGTGCGTGCCTGAGTCGGCGTTTGCCTGAGAGAAGGAAGAAGGTGAGCGGAACATGGCCGCCACCCAGAGGATGGCCGTCGGCGCCGTGGCCGCCGCGGCCTGTGCCGCGTCGCTCGCCGGCTGCGCGACCGGCTCCAACGGAACGAAGGAAGGGACACCCGCACCGCGGAAGGGGGCACCGGCACCCAACAGCGTGCTTCGCCTGATCGGCGACGGGTCCACCGCCTACACCGGCGCGCAGCCGCATCTGCCCAGCCCTGAACGGCTGAAGCCAGGCCAGAAGCCTCCGCAGTTCGTGGTGTTCTCCTGGGACGGCGCGGGCGAGGACAGCCAGAAGCTGTTCTCCCACTTCCGCAAGGTCTCCAAGGAGAACAACGCGACGATGACGTACTTCCTCAGCGGCGTGTACCTGCTGCCGGAGGAGAAGCGCGACCTCTACCGGCCGCCCCAGCACTCGCCCGGCAGCTCGGACATCGGCTTCAACGACGAGCAGGGCATCGCCGACACCCTCAAGCAGGTACGGCTGGCCTGGCTGGAGGGCAACGAGATCGGCACCCACTTCAACGGCCACTTCTGCGGCCCCGACGGCGGGGTCGGCGAGTGGTCGGTCAAGGAGTGGAAGAGCGAGATCGCCCAGGCCAAGGAGTTCGTGAAGTCCTGGAGGACGAACGCCGAGATGAAGAAGGCGGCCCCGCTGCCCTTCGACTACGACAAGGAGCTGATCGGCGCCCGCACTCCCTGCCTGGAAGGGCAGAAGAACTTCATGAAGGCGGCCCGCCAGCTGGGCTTCCGCTACGACTCCAGCGGAGTCAACGACCAGGTCTGGCCCAAGAAGAAAGAAGGCCTGTGGGACGTGTCCATGCAGCTGGTGCCCTTCCCGGGGCACACCTATGAGCAGCTGACCATGGACTATAACTTCATGATCAACCAGTCGGGCACCCAGACCCAGGGCGACCCCGACAAGTTCGACTACTGGGGCGACCAGATGCGCGACGGCCTGCTCAAGGGCTTCTACCGGGCCTACGACGGCAACCGCGCACCCCTCATCATCGGCAACCACTTCGAGTCCTGGAACGGCGGCACCTACATGCGTGCCGTCGACGAGGTGGTGAAGGAGGTGTGCAACAAGTCCGAGGTGCGCTGTGTCTCCTTCCACCAGCTCGTCGACTGGCTGGATGCCCAGGACCCGCAGACGCTGGCGAAGCTGCGCAACCTGAAGGTGGGCGAGGCGCCGCGGCAGGGCTGGGCGTCCTTCCTCTCCGGCCGCCCGGCCCCGGCTCCGAAGGGCGTCCCGGGGGCGCCGGCCGACAAGCGGTAGGCGTCAGACGGGAGTTGCCACGCTCTCGCCCAGCACGAAGTCGGGGTCGACCTGCGCCGCCAGGTCGGCCCCGGTGCGCTCGTTGCCCCACGCCTCGGCGTTCTTCAGGTGGAAGTGCACCATCTGCCGCGTGTAGCGCTCCCAGTCGCGTGCCTCGTGCCTGGCGTCCGCCGCGGCCCGCAGGGTGTGCAGGGCATGGGCGTTGGCTTCCTCCAGGAGATCGAACCTGGGCGGGCGGCCCTTCTCCATGGCGCGCACCCAGTCCGAGTGGCCGACCGTCACCAGCAGATCGTCACCGACCTCCGAGCGGAGGAAGTCGATGTCGTCCTGCGCCTGGACCTTGTTGCCCACGACCTTCAGGGCCACGCCGAAGTCGCGGGCGTACTCCTTGTACTGGCGGTAGACGGAGACCCCCTTCCGGGTCGGCTCGGCGACGAGGAACGTCATGTCGAAGCGGGTGAACATGCCGGAGGCGAAGGAGTCCGAACCCGCCGTCATGTCGACCACGACGTACTCGTCGGGGCCGTCGACGAGGTGGTTCAGGAACAGCTCCACCGCTCCCGTCTTGGAGTGGTAGCAGGCGACCCCGAGGTCGGCGTCCGTGAAGGGGCCGGTGACCATCAAACGGGCGGCGCCGCCGTCGAGTTCCACCGGGCGCGCGCAGGCGTCGTACACCGGGCTGGGCTCCCGCACCCGGACCAGCCGCGAGCCCTCGCCCGGCGGGGTCGTCTTGATCATCGTGGCGGCGGAGGCGATGCGCGGGTTGGAACCGCGCAGATAGTCCTTGATCAGCGAGAGCCGTTCGCCCATGGCGGGCAGCGCGGCCGCCTCCGACTCCTCGAGACCGAGCGCCGGGCCGAGGTGCTGGTTGATGTCCGCGTCGATGGCGACCACCGGCCGTCCGGCCGCGACGAGGTGGCGGATGAAGAGGGAGGAGAGCGTGGTCTTGCCGCTGCCGCCCTTCCCGACGAAAGCAATTTTCATGTTCACCAAGGGTAGTCAGCTGATAGCTGTATGTGTCAGTCGGAGTCGAGAAGACCACTCCTTCGTGGGGTGGGACCGGCGAGGCGTGCGCCAAGCCCGCCGGGGGCGGACGGTCGGGTGAAGGGTGGGCGCGTACTGTCGTACTCATGAGTACGACAGGTGCGACCGCCGATCCGCTCGCGGCCCTGGGCTCACTGCCCGGTGTGGCCGAGTCCGTGGAGTCCGTGCGCAAGGCCGTGGACCGGGTCTACGGGCACCGGGTCATGCGGCGCCGCAGCAACGAGATCACCTCCGAGGCGGCGCTGCGCGCCGCCCGCGGTTCGGCGGCGCTGTCCGGTGCCGACTGGGCCCTGGAGGAGGTACGGCGGCGCACCGACTTCGGCGTCGACGCCGAGGCGCGTGTCATGGGCGCGGCGCTCAGGCTGACGGCCGAGGCGGGCCAGCTGCTGTCCATCTGGCGACAGTCGCCCCTCAGGGTGCTGGCCCGGCTGCACCTGGTGGCCGCCGCGGACCAGGGTGCGGAGATCGGCCGGCCGCGCCAGGCGGGCGAGGCGGTCGACGAGCCGCTGATCGAGCTGCCGCTGCCGGACGCGCGTGAGGTGTCCGGACGGCTGGAGGGGCTGGCGGACCTGATCATCGCGGGCACCTCCGCGCCCGCGCTGGTGACGGCCGCCGTGGTGCACGGCGAACTGCTCGCCCTGCGCCCCTTCACCTCCCACAACGGCCTGGTCGCGCGTGCGGCCGAGCGGATCGTCCTGATCGGCAGCGGACTCGACCCGAAGGCCGTGTGCCCGGCCGAGGTGGGCCACGCCGAACTCGGCCGCGCCTCCTGCCTCGCCGCGCTGGACGGGTATGTTTCCGGCACTCCGGAAGGCATGGCTGCCTGGATCGCGCACTGTGGCAGGGCGGTCGAGCTGGGTGCCCGCGAGTCCACCGCGGTGTGCGAGGCGCTCCAGCGCGGCGCGGCCTAGGAAAACTCCCCTGACAAGGGTTGCGGCGGTACGAGTTCTCGTACCGCCGCTGGCATGTTCACCCGGTTACCAGGCGTCCTCGATATGTCGCCCATCAGGTCGGGGTCTTTTGCCCGTCACCTGGTGCGGCTGGCCCGTAATCGACGGGTCGACGTCGCGTGGGTGCCCGATGTTCATGCAAGGTCCGTGGGCCAAGTGCGTAGTGGTAGGGGATCCTCTCGGATGTCCTTTGGTCTCGCGGGCCGTTAAATCCTTTGTACTGCAAGCGGGAAATAAGCGGAACCCCTGCCTGCGGTTCTTTACTTTCGGGTTCAAACAGGGGCGAATCGGTCAGGATGCCATGCTGCGGCGCCGGTTCGCGTACCAGACCAGACCAGCGGTGGCGGCCGCCGCTCCTATGGCCGCCGCCGCGACGAGTGCCGGGCGGGGCGGCACGGAGAACGCGGGCAGCCGCTGCTTGAGCCGGACCGGCCTGCGGAACTCCAGAACCGGCCACCCGCGCGCGAGCGCTTCACGGCGCAGCGCGCGGTCGGGGTTCACGGCGTGCGGATGTCCGACCGCCCGGAGCATCGGCAGGTCGGTCGCCGAGTCGCTGTAGGCGTAGCAGCGCTCCAGGTCGTACCCCTCGGTCGCGGCCAGGTCCCTGACCGCCTCGGCCTTGGTCGGGCCGTAGGCGTAGTACTCCACCTCCCCGGTGAAGCAGCCGTCCTCGCCGACGACCATGCGCGTGGCCACCACCCGGTCGGCGCCGAGCAGTTCGCCGACCGGCTCGACCACCTCGGCGCCCGAGGTGGAGACGATCACGACGTCGCGTCCGGCCGTGTGGTGCTCCTCGATGAGGGAGGCGGCCTCGTCGTAGATGATCGGGTCGATCAGATCGTGCAGGGTCTCGGCGACGATCTCTTTCACCTGCTGGACGTTCCAGCCGCGGCACAGGGCGGAGAGATACTCGCGCATGCGCTCCATCTGGTCGTGGTCCAAGCCGCCCACCAGGAACACGAACTGGGCATATGCGGTACGCAGTGCGGCCCTGCGGTTGATCAGTCCACCCTGGTAGAAGGACTTGCTGAAGGTGAGGGTGCTCGACTTCGCAATGACCGTCTTGTCCAGGTCAAAGAAGGCTGCTGCGCGGGGCAAGGAGTGGTTTTCCACGCCCCTGAGCATAGGCGCCCACCATTCGGCGTAAGGTGGGGCGCGTGGGTTTGCCTGAGAGGGCTCTCGGGTACACCATGGAAGTCACGGATCGTTCGCGACCGTGCTAACCCGGTCCGACTCCTCCCCCCCCGAGTCGGCCGTGGGGACGACCCCCGCTCTCCCCCCCGGCGGGGGTCGTCGCATGTCCGGGTGGGTTTTCTCCCTTCTTTTCGAGGCCGCGAGGCCGGTGAGCGGCTACGCGGTCGCCGTTTCGTCATGTCCATGATTCATTACTCATGGTAATCGACAGGCTGCTCTACGGAAGTTGTACAGGGATCGGCGCAGGGGTCACCGGTATGAGTGACAGCGATATTCACAATCGCTGAGTTGTCCACGGTTTTCGACCAAGATCCACACGATTTCCGGGTTCGCTGCACCGTGATTCCAGCGCGCTTCGGCCGCGGCGAGTTCATGGCCGGTTCCGATTGCCGGGGCGCGTATGGCCGGTTCCTATCGGCCGTCCATATGGGGGCCGGTTGCCGGTTCTCCACAACTTTGGGAATCGCGTGGCCGCAGAGGCTGCGTGGAAGTCACAGCCTAGGGGGGATCACACGTGGCCGGAACCGTCACCCATGACCCGTCGCCCGCCGCCGGAAGCCGGCCGGGACGGCCGCTCATCGTCACCGAGGACGCCGGACTCCTCGACGATCTGCTGCGCCTGTGCGCGGCCGCCGGTGCCACACCCGAGGTCCATCACGGCGTACCCGACCACGGCGGTGGCTGGGAAACGGCCCCGCTCGTCCTCGTCGGCGACGACGCCGCCCGCCGGGTGTGCGGAGCGGCCCGTCGGCGGGGAGTGGTGCTGGTCGGCCGTGACCAGGACGACTCCGGGGTGTGGAAAAGGGCCGTCGAGATCGGCGCCGACCACGTCCTGATGCTGCCCGACGGCGAGCAGTGGCTGGTCGACCGGATCGCCGACGTCGCCGAGGGCGTCGGCCGCCCGGCCCTCACCGTCGGGATCATCGGCGGCCGGGGCGGGGCCGGTGCGTCCACGCTCGCCTGCGCGCTCGCCGTCACCTCCGCGCGCGAGGGCCTGCGCACCCTCCTCGTGGACGCCGATCCGCTGGGCGGCGGACTCGATGTACTCCTGGGCGGTGAAACGGCCGAGGGGCTGCGCTGGCCCGCCTTCGCCGCCTCGCGCGGCCGGGTAGGCGGCGGCGCCCTGGAGGAGTCCCTGCCCGAACTGCACGCACTACGGGTGCTCAGCTGGGTTGTTTCTGCTTAGTTGCAGTGTCTCTTTGAGGACGAAGCCCATGGTCAGCGACTGTTTGTGGGTACACAAGTGGTGCGTCCCACGAGGTAGCGTCCGTCGGTATGCAACAAATGATCTATTCATCCTCTGGGTGGGAGACCTGGGGGCTGGAGCACAAGCCGGTCATACCCGAGGGCATGTCGTTGATCTTCGACGAGGACCTGCTCTTCGAGGACGAGCACGGGCTGCGGCCCTCGGCTGTCGTGAACCGCTGGGCTTGTGAGCTGCCGACCAGCAAGGTCCCGTCGGACAACTCGTGGCCTTCGTACGTCCGCGCCGTACGGGAGTGGATGGAGTTCGGGGCCGGGCACGGAGTGGGGCTGCTGGAGGGCAGGGACCGGCTCAAGGCCCTGCTGAGCGCCTACTCGGTCCACCGGGCCCGTGGGCCCCTCGCGGCCCGTTTCAAGGCGTCTACGTGGAACCAGCACATGGCCATGCTCGGCAAGTTCTACGCGTGGGCGATCGACAACGGCTACACCACCGCCCTGCCGTTCACCTACGACCACGCCACCGGCGTCTTCGAGAACCAGATGCGCGAGGTGAAGGTCAACCAGGCCCGCCGCCGCCGGGCGAAGGGGCACGTGACGATCAAGTACCTGGAGGACGACTTCGCCGACCTGTTCCTCAAGGGCCTGGCCCGGCTGGAGCCGGACGGTTCAGAGGAGCGCGGATACCGGGGCCGGGAGATGGCCCGGAACGCCGCGGTGGGCCGGTTCGTGATCGCTTCGGGACCGCGCAAGCAGGAGTTCACCTACCTGCTGGCCTGCGAAGTCCCGGCTCTGCCGAAGCGACGGACGGAGATTCCGACGCCTGTCCCGCTGCCGTGGGGGATCACCAAGGGCGGCAAGTTCCGCAGCACCTGGGTCGACTACGACACGCTGGCCGAGCTGCACAACTATCTGGCGTTCGAGCGGGCGACCGCTGTGGCGGGCTCGTCGTGGACGCCGCCGGCCCGCTGGGGCGAGCCGCTGATCGTGACCGAGGCCGATGCCCGGGGCGGGCGGGTCAACGGCGCCAGGGTGCTGTGGGAGGACCTGGGGCCCGGTGAACGCCGCCGGCTGGTCGCGCCGGGAGGCGGGTCGATGCTGCTGTCGGTCTGCGGGCCGGGGCGGCCGTTCACCGCGTGGAACACGGTCTTCGAGCGGGCCTCGGACCGAATCCGGGACCGCTACGAGCCGCGGTTTCCCCATGTTCATCCGCACCGGGGCCGGCACACCTTCGCGATGCAGACGATGGCGAGGCTCGCGTCGGGCTACTACGCGCGCTTGGCCCAGAAGGTCCGGCCCGGTGACACCGATGCCGCGCTGGCGCTCTACCTCACCAGCCATGAACCGCTGATGATCCTGCGTGATCTTTTGGGTCACTCCAGTGCTCTGACCACGGAAAAGTACCTGAACCGCCTGGATACGACGCGGATCTTCGCCGACCTGCACACGGCACAGGAGCAGGGCACAGCACGGGCCCGGGCTGCGGAACGTGAAGCGGCGGCGGAGTTCGACGACGAGGGAGACGGCATCTGATGCCCGCCACAGTGATCGACGAGCCGCCGGGCATCACTGCGGTCTTCAGCGACGGGACCGGATGCACCCGCTGGGTGAACAGCCAGGCCCACGGCGAGAGGTTCTCCACCAGGAATCCGGCGCTGGCCCGTGAGCTGCTGCACGGCCTGGCCGATCTCGTGCATCCGCACGGGGACGTCGACCAGGAGAGCACGCTGGCCGGCTACCTGGGAGGGATCAGGGCCTTCACGAACGGGCTGGCCGAGCTGGGATTCACCGGCGGCGCCGCCGAGCTGACCCGGGGGCGGCTGGCCGCGCACTGGATGAGCGGGAAGTACCGCCCGGTGGAAGAGGGCCGCGCGCGGATGATGCTGCGGCGCCTTGACGACCTGCACGGCGTGTTGCGTCCGGATGTCCGTGAGCTGGTCGACGGCCGCCGGTTCGTTTCCAAGAGGCGCCGCGACCAGAACTTCATACAGCCCTACAGCGAGACCGAGTGGTCAAGCCTGACCCAGGTCTGCCGCACCGCGGTCAAGGAGTCGTACGCGGCCCACCGGCTCGCGGTGAAGACGGCGGAGTCGGGCCAGGATCCGCGCGTTGGCGGGTGGACGGACGCAAACCTGCTCTGGCTCTATGCCCAGGTGGGACCGGTGGAAGCGGCCCCGTTCGCGACCTGGTCCGCGGACCACCCCTCAGGGCTGTCGCAGTCGAGATTTCCGTGGCGCCGCAGCTGGCAGGCCGCCAAGTTGTTCCCCACGGTCAACGTCATGCTCGGCTACCGGCTGCTGTTCGGCGTCTACACCGGCATCGTCCCGGACGGGCTGGACGACCTCGGACTGGGCGATGTCGACTGGGCCGGGGACAGGACCATCCTGCTGGACTATGTGAAGGGCCGCACGGCCGAGGAGAGCCGGACGCTGACCACACGGGCGACCCGGCTGCTGCAGCAGTGGACTGACCATACAGAACTCTCCCGCCGGTTCGCCCCGCCCGGGGCACGGGACGCACTCTGGGTCCGCTACGACACACACAATGCGGGTCCTTGGATCACCCGGCCCGCCACGGTCACCACGATCCGTGCGTGGGTGGTGGACAGAGGGCTGGTGGGTGACGACGGCCAGCCGCTGGCCTTGAACATGCACCGGATCCGCACCACCTACGACTCGATGCGGGACCGCCGCGCGTGGGCGGGCAGCCGCCGCGCGACCCTGGACCCCAACCGGAGTCCTCAGGCCGAAGGCGACCACTACCTGGGAGCCGGGACCCCCAAGCAGCGCGAGCTCGTGGACGAGATCATCGCCGAGGCCCAGAACGACATGCTGAAACGGGCCGAACCACCGGTCGTCCTGGCGGACGACGACGTCGCCGAGCTGGTCCGCGACTACCCGCAGAAAGTCGCTGCCCTGGGCCTGGACGACGAGGCTCTGGCCGCGCTGGTCGGCGGGGAACGGGACGTGTTCACCGCTGCCTGCGGCGACCAGCTGTCGGGCCTGCACGGCCCGAAGGGGAAACCGTGCCCGGCCCGCCCATGGGTGTGCTTGCTCTGTCCGCTCGCCCTGTTCACCCCTCGGCACCTGCCCAATCTGATGCGGCTACGGGCGTTCTTCGCCCGCCAGTGGGACCAGATGCCCCAGGCCGAGTTCATGGGCGTCTTCGGCCGCTACGACCAGCGCCTGGCCGAGATCCTCACCCCCGATGCCCACTTCACCTCCCAGGCTCTGCTCGCCGCAGCCGCACAGGTCGCCGATGACGATGACGAACTGCCGCTGCGGCCGGAAGAAGGAACACGATGACGACCGTGACCACTAAGGCGCCCGCGGGCTCCGGACCGGTCCGGAGCCCGCTCTTCGGGCTCGATGTCTGTGAAGAGGCCGGGCTGCGGGTGAAGCCGGGCGGGATGCGGCCCCGGGTCGGTGAGCCGGTCTGGTCCTTCACCGGTGTCGAGGGTCTGCCCGTCAGCCTCAAGCCGAGTGAACGCCGGCTGGACTTCTCCAGGATCCGGGATCCGCGCTGGCGCGTCGTGGCCGAGGAGTTCATCTTCGCGCGCCTGGCTCCGGGACACGAGGCCGTACGTGAACTGCCGCAGGCCTTCCGATATCCCATCGCGATCAGGACCTGCCTGGCCCGGCTCCAGAACCTGGCCGAGTGGTTCAACTGGCTCACCGAACACGGGGTCACGTCGCTGGGGGAGGTCACACAGCTGCACTGTCAGGCGTACTACCTGCACCGCAGTGACGTGCGCGATCGCAAGGGCAGGATCCTTCGGCCCGCGGCTCCGGAGACACGGCTGGCCGCCGTCCAGGCCATGCAGGAGCCCGCCTTCTACGGCGAACTGTTCAGCACCGACCGGTTCGCCGACGGGTTCGTTCCGTGGCCCGGCCGTTCCCCCTTCGAGGTGGCCGGCTGCAAGCCGCGCGAGGCGAACGTGACCCAGCCGATGCGGCAGGACGCCCTGCAGCCGTGGCTGGCCGCGGCTCTCTACGTCGTCGAAACACTCGGCCCGCACGTCCTGGAACTGGTCGAGGCGGTCCGGCAGGAGGAAGCCCCGACCCTCTGGACCAGCAGTGAGAGGTGGCAGGCCCGTCTCAGCACAGCGATCCGTGCCCACATTGCCGAAGGTGTCCCACTGGAGGCACTCGAAGACATGGAAGTGACCAGGCGACTGCTCGACGGATGGTCCCAGGACGACCCCCTGCTGAACGTGAGCCTGAACGCCCTTGCCCGCAAGGCGGGCAAGAAGACCTTCCCCCACCGCTGGATTCCCACCCTGCGTCCGCTGATGGAACAAGCGGTGGCCGCAGTCGGCGTGAGACCCCGATGGGGACGCGACGCGCGGGCGGTGTCACGCGCGGACGGTGGCGGCGAGGTTCCGTGGACCGAAGGGGTCGAGGGAATCCTGGACTTGAAATTCCTGGTGGACAGGGTCCGGACGGCCTGCATCGTCGTCGTCGCCCTGCTCACTGGAATGCGGGCGAGTGAGTTGATGGAGATGCCGGTCGATGCCTGCGCGCCCCCGAAGGATCTGGGATCTGGCCGGATGCGATACCGGCTGAAAACCAAACTGATCAAGGGGCAGGGACCGGGCGGCGTCTGGGAAGAATGGGTCACTGTCCGCCAAGCGTATTCTGCAGTCCAACTCGCGGTCGGACTCCGGGACCCGCAGGACACGTCCTCACGCGCGTTTGGCCGGTTCACCTTCAATGGGCGGTGCGCGAGCCTGCGAACCTGGGTCAACGGCCCGGAAGGGCAACGACTGGGACTTGCGCCGATACCGAACGACCCGATTAGCCTGCAGATCACCCGCCGCACCCTGGCCATGGAACTCGCACACCGTCCCGGCGGATTGCTGGCCGCGAAGATTCACCTCAAGCACGTGAGCGTGGTCACTACCGAGGGATATGCAGCAAGGCCCGGCGGTGCACAAGCAGAGTTCCTTTCCGACGTTGCCGCAGAAGAGCAGGTTCGAAACAAAGACTTGACCTTGGAAGCCTTCCGTGATTCCCAGAAGGGGATCCTTCCCACCGGCTCCGGAGCGCGCGATCTCATCGAGTTCTTTGCCTCTGTCGACGAGAAGCTGAAGGAGATGGAGGCATCCGCACCAGGGGTCAAGCCAGGGGACCAGGAGGTCATCAACCTGCTGTCCAGACGGGCGAAGACACTACACCTGGGAATCGCCAACTACTGCTGGTTCATCGATCCGTCCAAGGCGCTGTGCCTGATCCTCGCGGGGACGCCCGGGGCCGACAAACCGCTGGCCGGCATGTGTGACTCCGTCCGCTGCCCGCAAGCCACCCACCATCAGAGCCACCGCCCGGTCTGGGCCGCCAGCGCGGAGAACAAAAAGGTCTTCATGGGCGGCATCGGGCGAGGCCAGCCCACAGAGAAATCCCGCCTGCAAGCCGACCTGAACCGCGATTTGCGTGTCCTGGCCGAGATCGATGCCGCGAACGGAACTGGAGTCTGACATGGGACGCATCAGCGAAGAGGCTCGGAGTCGGAAAGAAGAAGCGATCCGGGCCGCAACGGACCGGATCCTGCGGGGTGAACTTCCACCCGGGGGAAAATGCGATCTCAGCACCCTGGCCACAGAGGCCGGAGTGACCCGCACGGCGTTCTACCCGAAGAAGAACCGTGACGGCACCACTCGGCCCGGCCCATACCAGCACTTGGCCGAGGAATTCGAGAGGCGCTTGAAACTCCTCCAGGAAGCCGGAGCCGTCGTCGACCCCAGAATCGCCCAGATCCAACGACTCAAGGACACCAACACTCAACTCGAAGAACGCATCAAGAAACAGAACATCGAAATCGACGAACTCAAGGAATTCCAGCAACTGGCCCTGTCCCGGATAGCGGCCCAGCACCTGGAGATTGAGCGCCTACGCACTGAGGCGGCAGCCGGCGGCAAGGTCACCGTCCTCACGCCACGACGATCGGTCTCCGGGACGATCGGCACCTGCAACTGACCCTCCGGCCGGGGCCCCGGGCCCCGGCCGGCCGTCTGACGGCAAATCTCGCCTGGCCTCGTGGCACAGGGCACTGGTGAGGCTTACTCGCACCATGCAATCCTTCAGAGCCACTTCCGCAGCCACTATGACTCAAATCACTAGGTATGCTTCCGGCTGCCATCCAGAGCGACACCACGCTCCTGCGCTAAGCGACACGGGCTGAGGACTCGCCCACCGCCAAAGCGACGTGACCTGCGAGGGACACGAACTTTGCGGAAAGAAGCTGGGACCGGGGTGACTGCGTCGGCATTCCGCCCCAGGCCGTACGCGCGGTCCTGGCCGCCGCCCGGCGGCGTGGCGGCACGGTCGTCGTCGACCTCCCACGCCGCCTGGACGACGGGGTCGCCGAGGCCCTCGCCCAGCTCGACCTGGCGGTGCTCGTCGTCCCGGCCGAACTGCGCGCGGTGGCGGCGGCCGGCCGGGTGGCCTCCGCCGTCGGCATGGTGGTGCGGGATCTGCGCGTGGCGGTCCGGGGGCCGTACGCGCCCGGTCTCGACGACCGTGAGGTGGCCCGGCTGCTCGGCCTGCCCCTGGCCGGCGAGGTCCCCGTCGAGCCGGCGCTGCTGCGCCCGCACCCGGCTCCCGAACCGCCCGGCGCGAGCGGGCGTGGCCCCCTGGCCCGCTTCTGCACCACCTTCTGGGAGCAGGCCCTGGTCGAGGCGGGAGGCACCCGATGACGCTCCCCGGACTCGACCGGGCCGACGGCGCGGCCCTGCTCGACGGGGTCCGCCGATGGCTGGCCGAGAGCGGCGCCGAACCCACCCCCGCGCGCGTCGCCCAGGCGCTGCGGGAACAGGGCCGGGTGCTGGGCGACGCCGAAGTCCTCGGCGCGGCCGAACGCCTGCGGTCCGAACTCGTCGGCACCGGCCCGCTGGAGCCGCTGCTGGCCGACCCGGGCGTCACCGACGTCCTCGTGTCCGCCCCGGACCGGGTGTGGGTGGACCGCGGCGGCGGCCTGGAACTGACCGCGGTGACCTTTCCCGACCCGGCGGCCGTACGACGCCTCGCGCAGCGGCTGGCCTCCGTCGCCGGACGCCGGCTGGACGACGCACGGCCCTGGGCCGATGCCCGGCTGCCCGACGGGACCCGTCTGCACGCGGTGCTGCCCCCGGTGGCGGTCGGCTGCACCTGCCTGTCCCTGCGGGTGGTACGGCCGCGGGCGTTCACCCTCACGGAACTGGTCGAGGCGGGCACCGTGCCACCCGGCGGCGACCGGATCCTGCGGGCACTGCTGGCGGCCCGGCTGTCCTTCCTCGTCAGCGGCGGCACCGGCAGCGGCAAGACGACCCTGCTGAGCGCCCTGCTCGGCCTGGTCGGACCCGGCGAACGGATCGTGCTCGCCGAGGACTCGGCGGAGCTGAGACCGGAACACCCGCACGTCGTACGGCTGGAGACCCGCCCCGCCAACCAGGAGGGCGCGGGCCTGGTCACCCTGGAGGACCTCGTCCGGCAGGCCCTGCGGATGCGGCCCGACCGGCTGGTCGTGGGCGAGGTGCGCGGCCCCGAGGTGGTGCATCTGCTGGCCGCGCTCAACACCGGCCACGAAGGCGGCTGCGGCACCGTGCACGCCAACGCGGCCGCGGATGTGCCGGCCCGCCTGGAGGCCCTCGGTACGGCGGCCGGGCTCGACCGGGCCGCGCTGCACAGCCAGGTGGCGGCCGCGCTGTCGGTGGTGCTCCACCTCGTGCGGGGCCGGTCCGGGCGGCGCCGCATCGCCGAGGTGCACGTGCTGGAACGGGACGCCTCGGGGCTGGTGCGGACGGTACCGGCACTGCGCTGGGGCGCGCGTGCCTTCGTTCGGGAGCGGGGCTGGGAGCGGCTGCGGGACCTGCTGCGCGGCGAGTTCGAGAGCGAGAGCGGTGTGCGGCACGGGAGGAGCGAGAGGGGTGACGACGGTGAGCACTGAGATGTCGCTGAGCGCGACGGTGGCCTGCCTCGGGGCCGCGGCCTGGCTGCTGGGCGGACGGCATTACGGCGCACGGCGGGCACGGCTGTTGCTCGCGGGCGGCGGAGTGGTGACGGCCGGCCCGCCCTCCTGGGAACAGGCGGTGCGGGAACTGCGGCGGCTGTGGGGCCGGTTGGGGGTCGAGTGGTGGTCGCTCGCGGCCGGACTGCTGCTCGCGTTGCTGGGTGCCTCGCTGATTCCGGTGGTCGCGGGGGCGGCCGGGGTGCCGGTGCTGCGCCGGATGCGGCTGGCCCGCCAGGCGGGACGGGCCCGGGAGCGGCGCGCGGACGCGGTGATCGGCCTGTGCGGAGCGCTCGCCGCCGAGGTGCGTGCGGGACGGCAGCCGGGTGAGGCGCTGCTGCGGGCCGCGCGGGACTCCGGCGGGCTGGGGGAGGCACGGGCGGCCGTGGTCGCGGCGGCGCGGTTCGGCGGGGACGTGCAGGGCGCGCTCGCCGTCGCGGCCCGGCAGCCGGGCGCCGAGGGCTTGCTGGGCCTCGCCGCCTGCTGGCGGGTGGCCGTGGACCAGGGCGCCGGGCTCGCGGCCGGCCTGGACCGGCTGGACGGCGCCCTGCGGGCCGAGCGGGACCAACGTGCCGACCTGCGTGCCCAGTTGGCGGGCGCCCGGGCCACGGCGGTGCTGCTGGCCGCGCTGCCCGCCCTCGGACTGCTCCTCGGCTCGGCCATGGGCGCCGATCCGCTGCGTGTGCTGCTGCACAGCGGGGCCGGGCTGGGCTGCCTGCTGGCCGGAGCGGTGTTCGAGGGGGCCGGGATGTGGTGGGTGGCCCGGATCGTACGGGGAGCTGAGGCGGTATGAGCGCGGAAGTCGTCCACAGACTGGGGATGAGTGCGGCCGTGGTGCTCGCCCTGGGCTGGGCGGTTCGGCGGCTGGAGACGGCCCGGCGGCGGCGCCGGGCGCGGCAACGGGTGGCCGGGCTGCTGGCCTCGGGGACGGCACGCTCGGGCCCGTCCTTCGAGTTCACCGGCGCGGTACGGCGGTGGCTGCCCGTGGTGGGGGCCATGTGCGGTGTGTGGGCGCTGGTCGGCGGGGCGGCCGGTGCGGCTGTGGGGCTCGGTGTTGCCGCGGGGCTGTGGCGGTGGAGGCGCCGGCAGGCGCGAGCGGGCCCGTCGGACGAGGTCGACACGGCACTCGCCGCCCGCCAGCTTCCCCTCGCGGCCGACCTGCTGGCGGCCTGCGTCACGGCCGGGGCCGGTCCGGTGATCGCCGCGCAGGCCGTGGGGGAGGCCCTCGGCGGCCCTGTCGGGGACGCGCTGGCGCGAGGCGCGGCCGAGGTGCGGCTCGGTGGTGAACCGGCGGGCGCCTGGCGGCGGTTGGCCGCCCTGCCCGGCGCCCGAGCTCTGGCCCGGCTGCTGGAGCGGGCCGACGAGTCCGGGCTGCCGGCTGCCGGACCCGTCGCCCGTCTCGCCTCGGACGCGCGCGCCGAGTGGGCACGCGCCGCCACCACCCGGGCCCGCCGGGCGGCCGTGCTGGTCTCCGCACCGGTGGGGCTGTGCTTCCTGCCCGCGTTCATCGCGATCGGCGTGCTGCCCGTGGTGATCGGGCTGGCGGGCGGCGTGGTGGGAGGGGGTGGGGGCTGACGGGGGCGGCGACGGACGCACGGGATGAAGACAACGGGGCTGGAACGAAAGGAGCTTGGGATGCGTGAGAAGGCGGGAGAACTGCGGGCGTTGCTGCGGGAGCGGTGTCGCCGGGACGCGGGGATGGTGACCTCGGAGTACGCGATGGGGATCGTCGCGGCGGTCGGGTTCGCCTTGCTGCTCTACGAAGTTGTCACCAGCGGCCAGGTCAAGGCGGAGCTGCAGTCCATCGTGAAGCAGGCCCTCAGTGCGCGAATGTGAGCGAGGGGCGGACGCGGGGTTCGTGACCGCGGAGGCGGCCGTGGTGCTGTCCGTGCTGGTGGCGTTCACCATGGCGCTGGTCTGGGGGCTGCTCGTGATGGCGGCCCGGATCCAGTGTGTGGACGCCGCCCGCACGGGCGCCCGGGCCGCCGCCCGGCAGGACCCGCCCGACGCGGTGGTGCAGGTGACGCGGGAGGCGGCCCCGCGCGGAGCGCGGGTGAGCGTCGCCCGCGAGGGCGACCAGGTCCGGGTGACCGTGGTCGCCAGGGCGCCGGTCCTGAGCGGATTGCCGTTCGAGGTCCGTGAGGAGGCCGTGGCGGCGGCGGAGGAGACCGTGGGATCCGGGCCGGGAACGGAGAAGGCGGAGACCGTGGAGCCTGGTTCGGATACGGCGGCGCACGGGGCCGCAGGACCTGGTTCGGGTGCGGCGGCGGAGCAGGCTGCGGGGTCTGGTGCGGGAGGGTCGGGTGACCGGGCCGGAGAGGCTGACTCCGGTACCGCGGGGGCTGCGGGGCCCGGTCCGGGCGGGGCGGCTGGAACAGGGGAGGCGGGTCCGTGAAGTGGTGTCCGCGTGAACGTCGGCGCTCGGATCGTGGGTCCGCCACGATCTGGAGCCTCGGGGTGATCGCCCTGCTCTGTGTGGTCTTCGGTGCCGTCCTCGCCCTCGGGCAGGCCGTCGTCGTCCGGCACCGGGCGGCCGGCGGCGCCGATCTGGCGGCGCTCGCGGCGGCGGACCACTGGGCCGAGGGCGGCTCTCGGGCCTGTGCCCGCGCCGACCGGGTGGCCGTGGCCCAGGGGACGCGATTGGTGCGGTGCGCGATCGTGGGGGAGATCTCGGACGTGACGACGGCCTCCGGACGGGGGCCGTTCGCGGCGGAGGTCAGGGCGAGAGCGGGGCCGGCTGGACCGATGCCGACTGGATCGATGCCGACTGGATCGATGCCGCCGGGAGCGGGGCAGTCGGGAGCGGGGCAGTCGGGACCCGTGCCGACCGGAGTGGGGCCGATGGGACCGGCTCCGTCCGCGCTCCCGGGGCGGAAGCCGGCCCCGGACGCCGCACCGCTCAGCCGCCCTCCGGACCCTTCTCCGGCGCCTCCTCCGGCCTCTCGTCCGGCCTCTCGTCCGGCCTCTCCTCCGGTGCCTCCCGCAGCAGCACCGTGAGGAGCCGGACCGCGCCCCTCTTGTGCAGCGGGTCGTTGCCGTTGCCGCACTTGGGGGACTGGATGCAGGACGGGCAGCCGGCCTCGCACTCGCAGGAGGCGATGGCCTCCCGGGTGGCGCTGAGCCAGGCGCGGGCGGTGCGGAAGGCGCGCTCGGCGAAGCCCGCCCCGCCGGGGTGGCCGTCGTACACGAAGACCGTCGGCAGGAGCGTGTCGGGGTGGAGCGGGACCGAGACTCCGCCGATGTCCCAGCGGTCGCAGGTCGCGAAGAGGGGCAGCATGCCGATCGAGGCGTGCTCGGCGGCGTGCAGGGAGCCGCCGAGGATCTCCGGGTTGATCCGGGCCTCGTCCAGCTGGTCCTCGGTGACCGTCCACCACACCGCGCGTGTGCGCAGCGTGCGAGGAGGGAGGTCGAGTTTCGTCTCGCCCAGCACTTCGCCCGTGATGAGACGTCTGCGGAGGAAGGAGACCACCTGGTTGGTGACCTCGACCGAGCCGTAGCACAGGCGGCCGGCGCCCCACGGCACCTCGATGTCCGTCTCCAGGACGGAGATGGACGTGATGTCACGGGCGACCGTCGAGTAGGGCGGGTCGGCCTGCTCGACCAGCGCGACCGAGTCCTCCAGGTCGAGGGAGCGGACGAGGTAGGTGCGGCCCTGGTGCAGGTGCACGGCGCCCTCGTGGACCGTGGAGTGGGCGGCGCCCGCGTCCACCGTGCCGAGCAGGCGTCCCGTGCCCTCCTCGACGACCTGCACGGGCTGCCCGCCCGCGCCCCGGATGTCGGTCAGGTCGGCGGCCCGCTCCCGGCGCGTCCAGTGCCAGGCCTTCGTCCGGCGGCGCAGCAGCTTCGCGTCCTCCAGCTGCGGCAGCAGCTCCTCGCAGGCGGGGCCGAAGAGGTCCA
The DNA here is from genome assembly GCF_001542625.1 of Streptomyces griseochromogenes. Lineage (NCBI taxonomy): Bacteria > Bacillati > Actinomycetota > Actinomycetes > Kitasatosporales > Streptomycetaceae > Streptomyces > Streptomyces griseochromogenes. The sequence goes on from NZ_CP016279.1 coordinate 517,600, forward strand.
GGTCCTCCTCGGTCAGCGGGATCTCCGCGGCGGCGGCGCACAGATGCGGGGCGAGGACGTAGGGGTTGTCGGGGTCGAGGACCGTCGATTCCACCGGTTGGTCGAACAGGGCCTCGGGATGGTGGACGAGGAAGGTGTCCAGCGGGTCGTCGCGGGCCACCAGCACCGCCAGGGCGCCCTGCCCGGAGCGGCCCGCGCGGCCCGCCTGCTGCCACAGGGAGGCACGCGTGCCGGGGTACCCGGCGATCACCACCGCGTCCAGGCCCGAGACGTCCACGCCCAGCTCCAGGGCCGTCGTGGCGGCGAGGCCGAGCAGCTCGCCGGAGTGCAGGGCGCGTTCCAGGGCCCGGCGCTCCTCGGGGAGGTAGCCGCCGCGATAGGCGGCGACACGCCGGACGAGGGAGCGGTCGACCTCGGCGAGGCGCTCCTGGGCGATCACCGAGATCAGCTCGGCGCCGCGCCGGGAGCGCACGAAGGCGACCGAGCGCACACCCTGCAGGGTGAGGTCGGTCAGCAGATCGGCCGTCTCGGCGGTGGCGGTACGCCGTACGGGTGCGCCTTTCTCGCCGTGCAGTTCGGTGAGCGGGGGCTCCCACAGGGCGAACACGAGTTCCCCGCGCGGGGAGGCGTCGTCGGCGACCTCGACCACCGGCAGACCGGTCAGCCGGCGGGCGGCGACGGCGGGCTCCGCGGCGGTGGCGGAGGCCAGCAGGAACACGGGCGAGGCGCCGTAGCGGGCGCACAGGCGGCGTAGCCGGCGCAGCACCTGGGCGACGTGTGAGCCGAAGACGCCCCGGTAGGTGTGGCACTCGTCGATGACGACGTACTTGAGCGACTTCAGGAAGGAGGACCAGCGGGGGTGGGAGGGCAATATGCCCCGGTGCAGCATGTCGGGGTTGGTCAGGACGTAGTTGGCGTACTGGCGGATCCACTCGCGTTCCTCGAACGGGGTGTCGCCGTCGTACACGGCCGGGCGCACCGCGGCGCCCAGAGATTGTGAAAGTTCCTTCACCGACCGGCACTGGTCCGCCGCGAGCGCCTTGGTGGGGGCGAGGTAGAGGGCGGTGGCGCCACGACCGCCCACCCGTCGCCCGCCGCCACCCCGTGGAAGCGCTTCGCGCTGCTGCGCCCCTTGGGCGGGGGCCTCGGAACCGTCCAGCAGGGCCGACAGGACCGGCACGAGGTAGGCGAGGGACTTGCCCGAGGCGGTGCCGGTGGCGACGATCACCGACTCGCCGTCCAGGGCGTGCTCGGCGGCCAGCGCCTGGTGGGTCCAGGGGTGCTCGATGCCGCGCGCCTGCACCGCCGCGATCACTTCCGAGCGAATCCGGTCAGGCCAGACGGCATGCCGACCCGCGCGGGGGGGCAAGTGCTCCGTATGAGTGATGCGCGCGGAGCGGCTCGGCCCGGAGGCGAGCCGGCCCAGGACGGTGCCCGGAGACGGGCGGGAAGCCGGGTTCGCCGGGGGTTGATCGGATCGGTGATTCTTGGCCATCGGGACCGAGTGTGTCACTGGCGTGACGGACAATGGGGCCAAGGCGTCGTGCACGCCTGCCGGTAAGTGATTGAATGCCATCGCGGCTGGCGATGCGTCCCGGGGGCCGTAAGCCGAGATGTCCCGAGGGGCGACCGCTCGATAGCAAGGTGCTGGAGGATCCGTGGACCTGTCCCTGTCGACCCGTACCGTCGGCGATCGTACGGTCGTCGAGGTCGGTGGCGAAATCGATGTATACACCGCGCCCAAGCTGCGCGAGCAGCTGGTCGAGCTGGTGAACGACGGGAATTTCCACCTCGTCGTCGACATGGAGGGCGTGGACTTCCTCGACTCCACCGGGCTCGGCGTGCTGGTTGGCGGCCTGAAGCGGGTGCGTGCCCATGAGGGCTCGCTGCGCCTGGTCTGTAACCAGGAGCACATTCTGAAGATCTTCCGCATCACCGGCCTCACCAAGGTGTTCCCGATCCACACCTCGGTCGAGGAAGCGGTGGCGGCCACCGACTGACCCGGGGCCGCCCAGCCGGGTCCGGGCCGACCTTCGGCCCGGACGCCGGTAGGCCCCGCCTCGGGCCGGTGTGCCCGGGGCCCAGAAGTTCATCAGGGGGTGCGGGCTTTCGGCGGCCCCGCTCCCGTACCGCACGCCCGTAGTCGCGAGGGGGATGCATGGCCACCGTCGAACTCCGCTTCAGCGCGCTGCCCGAGCACGTCAGGACCGCCCGTCTGGTGGCGGCAGCGGTGGCACGCCGGGCCGGAGTGGACGAGGCCGTCCTCGACGAGGTCCGGCTCGCCGTGGGCGAGGCGTGCTCCCGTGCCGTCGGGCTGCACCAGATCAACGACATCACGGCACCCGTGAAGGTCGCGCTGATCGAGGAGGAGAAACAGTTCTCCATCGAGGTCGGCGACGAGGCCCCGCACGCGGCCCCCGCCGAGCGGGTGGCGGGTGGTGCCGCCGCGGACGCGGACGTCGAAGCCGAGGAGGACGAGATGGGCCTCGCGGTCATCAGCGGCCTCGTGGACGACGTGGAGGTCACCACGGGGGAGAGCGGCGGGCTGATCCGCATGACATGGCCGACCGCCCCGCCGGCCACCGCTCTCGTCTGATGCCGCGCGCACGGTGCTGAGCCGCCGTGCACACTGCACCGAAGGGCCCTGCTGAGCAGGGCCCTTCGTGTTGTTCCGGCACTGTTTCGAGCGGCCCCGGAATTCGTGAATCAATTCACGATCGATAGCCCGATAATTTGATCAAGCATCAATGTGGTCGTCAATGCCTTTGAGGCGTTACCACTTTCGGGTCCCCTGGCCTGACCTCGATCATTTGCTGAAGAGCACAAGAAGGCCAATTCCGTTTACCGCGCCCTGTTTAGATCACGGTCGGGTACCTACAATCCGTCCACATCTTGAGCTCAGCCCAAGCGTCAAGGAGGACGAATGGCGGGGCTTTCTACCCCTCATCAGTTTGGCCACCCCACAACCTTCGCAGCCGCAGTCCTGACCGACGACAACCGGATCATCGTGGCGGTGATCGCGGCCGTTGCCCTGGCCGCGCTCGTGGTCGCGGGCGTCCTGGTGCGCCAGGTGCTGGCGGCGGGCGAGGGCACCGACAGCATGAAGCGGATCGCCGAGGCGGTCCAGGAAGGTGCCAACGCGTATCTCGGCCGGCAGCTGCGCACACTCGGCGTATTCGCCGTCGCCGTGTTCTTCCTGCTCCTGCTGCTGCCCGCGGACGACTGGAATCAGCGCGCCGGACGATCGGTGTTCTTCCTGATCGGTGCGGTGTTCTCGGCGGCCACCGGCTATATCGGCATGTGGCTGGCCGTGCGCAGCAATGTGCGCGTCGCCGCGGCGGCCCGGGAAGCGACCCCGGCCGAAGGCGAACCCCAAAAAGATCTCACCACCGTCTCGCACACCGCGATGAAGATCGCATTTCGCACGGGCGGCGTCGTCGGCATGTTCACAGTGGGGCTCGGCCTGCTGGGCGCCTCCTGTGTGGTGCTGGTGTACGCGGCCGATGCTCCGAAGGTGCTCGAAGGCTTCGGCCTCGGCGCCGCCCTGATCGCCATGTTCATGCGTGTGGGCGGCGGCATCTTCACCAAGGCCGCCGACGTCGGCGCCGACCTGGTCGGCAAGGTCGAACAGGGCATTCCGGAGGACGATCCGCGCAATGCCGCGACCATCGCCGACAACGTGGGCGACAACGTCGGCGACTGCGCGGGCATGGCGGCCGACCTGTTCGAGTCGTATGCGGTGACCCTGGTGGCCGCGCTGATCCTCGGCAAGGCCGCGTTCGGCGACTCCGGGCTCGCCTTCCCGCTGCTCGTGCCCGCGATCGGTGTGCTCACCGCCATGATCGGCATCTTCGCGGTCGCTCCGCGGCGCAGCGACCGCAGCGGAATGTCGGCGATCAACCGCGGCTTCTTCATCTCCGCGGTGATCTCCCTCGCGTTGGTCGCGATCGCCGTCTTCGTCTACCTGCCGTCGAAGTACTCCGGCCTCAACGGTGTCTCGGACGCGGCGATCAAGGCCAAGGACGGTGACCCGCGGATCCTCGCCGTGGTCGCGGTCGCCATCGGCATCCTGCTCGCCGCCGTGATCCAGCAGCTGACCGGCTACTTCACCGAGACCAACCGCCGCCCGGTCAGGGACATCGGCAAGACCTCCCTCACGGGCCCGGCCACCGTCATCCTGTCCGGCATCTCGCTGGGCCTGGAATCGGCCGTTTACACCGCCCTGCTCATCGGCCTCGCCGTGTACGGCGCGTTCCTGCTCGGCGGTACGTCGATCATGCTGGCGCTGTTCGCGGTCGCCCTGGCCGGCACCGGTCTGCTCACCACGGTCGGTGTGATCGTCGCCATGGACACCTTCGGGCCGGTCTCCGACAACGCGCAGGGCATCGCCGAGATGTCCGGCGACGTCGAGGGCGCGGGCGCGCAGGTGCTCACCAACCTGGACGCGGTCGGCAACACGACCAAGGCCATCACCAAGGGCATCGCGATCGCCACCGCCGTCCTCGCGGCCTCGGCGCTCTTCGGGTCGTACCGGGACGCGATCACCACCAACGTGCAGGACGTGGGGGCGAAGCTGACCGGCCCCGGCTCACCGCTGAGTCTGTCGCTGGACATCTCGCAGCCCAACAACCTCGTCGGCCTCATCGCGGGCGCCGCGGTCGTCTTCCTCTTCTCCGGACTCGCCATCAACGCCGTGTCGCGCTCGGCCGGTTCGGTGGTGTTCGAGGTACGGCGGCAGTTCCGCGAGCACCCCGGGATCATGGACTACACCGAGAAGCCCGAGTACGGGCGCGTCGTGGACATCTGCACCAAGGACGCCCTGCGGGAGCTGGCCACGCCCGGTCTGCTCGCCGTCATGGCGCCGATCTTCATCGGGTTCACGCTCGGGGTCGGCGCGCTCGGCTCCTACCTCGCGGGCGCCATCGGCACCGGCACGCTGATGGCGGTGTTCCTCGCCAACTCCGGCGGCGCCTGGGACAACGCCAAGAAGCTGGTGGAGGACGGCCATCACGGCGGCAAGGGCAGCGAGGCGCACGCCGCCACGGTGATCGGCGACACGGTCGGTGACCCCTTCAAGGACACCGCGGGACCGGCGATCAACCCGCTGCTGAAGGTCATGAACCTGGTCTCGTTGCTCATCGCGCCCGCGGTGATCAAGTTTTCCTACGGCAGTGACAAGAGCATCGGCGTACGGGTCGCGATCGCGGTCCTCGCGCTCCTGGTGATCGTTGGCGCGGTGTACGTCTCCAAGCGGCGTGGCATCGCGGTCGGCGACGAGGAGGGCGCCGAACGGGTCGCCAACTCACCCGACCCGGCGGTGGTTTCGTAGGCCGTCTCGACGGGGCCTGCTCAACGGGCGGGCGGGTGGCACGTACTGACGTGCCGCCCGCCCGCTTTCCATATGTGGTCTCGCCCACGTCGTGAGCCTTCTCTCCCATGGTGCAAAGAGTCACAAAAGCGGACTTATGGAGTGCCCTCCATGTGGAGGACGTCGGTGTGCCGTGTAGATTCCGGGGGCCGAGAGCCATGGAAGGGACCGATCCGGTGAACAAGAAGCTCGCGGCCGCACTGTCCAGCGGTGCGGTACTGGTAGTGGCGCTGTCGGGATGCAGCAGCAAAAAGGACAGCGGCCCCGATCCCAAGCTGGTGGCCTGGGCCAAGACGGTGTGTGACGCGGTGCCCGCCCAGGACTCGAAGATCAGGGCGGCGAACGCGTCGATCGCCAAGATCGCCACAGACAGCAATCTGCCGCCCAAGACGGCCAAGGAAACGTACGCGCAGGCCTTCCAGGACATGGCCGGCGGCTACAAGGCGATCGCCTCCGCCATCAGCAGTGCGGGGGCGCCTCCCGGGGTGTCCGACGGCTCCAAGCGGCAGCAGGACGCCGCCAAGAACCTCAACGGCCTCTCCGCCTCGTACGCCGCCCTGAAGAAGAAGGTCGACGCGCTCGACACCAAGGACCAGGGCAAGTTCGCCAAGGGCCTGCACGACGTCGCCGACCAGACGAAGGAGATCGGCCAGCAGAGCAACAGCGGCACCGAGGCGCTGAAGCGGCTGGAGCAGGGCGACGTCAAGGCGGCGATCGCCAAGCAGCCCAGTTGCCAGGTCGCCGCGTCGGCGTCGGCCTCGTCGACGGCCGGCTGACATCGGCGGGCGGCCCGCGCTGAGGCAGCCTTCGGCGGCCGCCGCGGGCCACAATGGGGGGTGTGACTGACACCGGCCTCGCCCCCCTGCCCGCCACCGACCGGCCCGACGTCGCCGCGCGCCTGCGCGACGCCCTGCTCGCGGCCTCCTTCACCGCCGACGGACTGCTCGATCTGCTCGGCGCCCCCGCCTACGCGGCGCTGGCCCGCAGTGAGACCGTGCCCGCGCTCAGGGCGACCCGCGGCGACACGCCGTTGGAGGCGCTCGTGCGGCTGTTCCTGCTCCAGCAGCCGGTGCCCCACGCGCGTGTGGCGTCCGTTCTGCCCGTGGAGGAGGCCCTGGAGTGCGGGTGGCTCGCGCGTGTGGGCGGCGACGAGGTGGCCGCGACCGTGGACGTACGGCCCTACGGCGGTCCGGGCGGCGAGGACTGGTTCATCGTGTCCGACCTCGGGTGCGCGGTCGGCGGCGCGGGCGGTATCGGGCAGCGGGACGAGAGCGTCGTCCTGGGTGTCGGCGGCGCCTCCACGACCCTCGCCGGCATCACCGTGCGGACGCCCGTCGCCTCCGCGCTCGACCTCGGTACCGGCTCCGGCATCCAGGCACTGCACGCCTCGCAGCACGCCACGCGCGTGACGGCCACCGACCTCAATCCGCGCGCGCTGCACATCACCGCGCTCACGCTGGCACTCTCCGGCGCGCCGGCCGCCGATCTGCGCGAGGGCTCGCTGTTCGAGCCGGTCCGGGACGACGAGACGTTCGACCTGATCGTGTCCAACCCGCCCTTCGTGATCTCGCCGGGCGCCCGGCTCACGTATCGCGACGGCGGAATGGGCGGGGACGATCTGTGCCGCTCACTCGTTCAGAGGGCGGGGGAACGGCTGAACGAGGGCGGGTTCGCGCAGTTCCTCGCCAACTGGCAGCACGTCGCGGGGGAGGACTGGCAGGACAGGCTCAGGTCATGGGTGCCGCGCGGGTGCGATGCCTGGATCGTGCAGCGCGAGGTGCAGGACATCACGCAGTACGCCGAGTTGTGGCTCAGGGACGCGGGCGACCACCGCCAGGACCCCGTGGAGTACCAGGCGCGGTACGACGCCTGGCTCGACGAGTTCGAGGCGCGCAAGGTCAAGGCCGTCGGCTTCGGGTGGATCACCCTGCGCAGGACAGGGGCCGCCGAGCCGTCCGTCACCGTGGAGGAGTGGCCGCATCCGGTCGAACAGCCGCTCGGGGAGGTGATCCTGGCGCACTTCGACCGCCTCGACTATCTCCGGGAGCACGACGACGCGGCCCTGCTCGAAGGCCATTTCAGGCTGGTCGCCGAGGTGGTCCAGGAGCAGGTTGGGCTGCCCGGCGCCGAGGACCCGGAGCACGTGGTGCTGCGCCAGCACCGCGGGATGCGCCGCGCCACCAAGGTGGACACGGTCGGCGCGGGCTTCGCGGGCGTGTGCGACGGCACGCTGAGCGCCGGCCGGATCCTGGACGCCATCGCCCAACTCGTCGGCGAGGATCCGGTGTTGCTGCGCGACCGCACTCCCGCGCAGATCCGGCTGCTGGTGGAGCAGGGCTTCCTGGAGCCGGTGGTGTGAGACGAACCGGTGGTGTGAGACGCGGTACGGCGGCCGGGCGGGCCGTCGTACCCCGGCTACCCGGGCCGTAGTACGGGCGTCCGGATCGCCTTCGTACGCCCGAGGCGTGAGCGGGGACGCGCCGATGTCGGGAAAACGGCCGGAAAAATGCGGTGGGCGGGCTCCGGGGAATCTCGTTCGAGTGTTCGTTCGGTATCGCGTCGACCTTCCGTTCACCCTGATGTCGCCCCTCCGTCTCCCGCGCGTGCCACCCTCCCCGCGCTGGGTACGGGCGGACGGCACGAAAGGGGCGGGCGGGGTCATGGAGAGCGGGCCGGCGATCTTCGCGGGATTGGTGTTCGCCCTGTTCGGCGGCGCCCTGCTGGTGTGGACCGGGACCCGGGTGCGGCGTGGTGAACCAGTCGCCCAGGGTGTGAGCCAGGTCGCATCGGCCACCCTGGCCGGCGCCGTCGCGGTCGTCTCGCTGGGCCTCGGCGCCTACTGCCTCACCCGCCTCTGACGTCGGGGGCCGTACTGTCGTACGGGTAACTGGAGCATTACCCTCCGGACAGGGGCCGAGGGATCACCGGGGACTCCGGGCGGCAGGAATGGCGGGAGTCGGGTTACCGTTCGAGTGGCCGTTGTGGGCTTTTCCCGTTTGACACGGGGGCGGGATGTACCGTCACACTCCGCAGCGTCACACGAGCCAGAAGCACGCCGCGACCCCGGGACGAAGGCCCTGGGGAGGCCCCAGCGTCGACCGGAGAGAAGAGCGAAGTTGTCCCCGACCAGCGAGACCGCACAGGGCGGCCGCCGACTCGTCATCGTCGAGTCGCCTGCCAAGGCGAAGACGATCAAGGGCTACCTGGGCCCCGGCTACGTAGTCGAAGCGAGCGTCGGGCACATCCGCGACCTTCCCAACGGCGCCGCCGAGGTGCCGGAGAAGTACACCGGCGAGGTCCGCCGCCTCGGTGTGGACGTCGAACACGACTTCCAGCCGATCTATGTGGTCAACGCCGACAAGAAGGCGCAGGTCAAGAAGCTCAAGGACCTGCTGAAGGACTCCGACGAGCTCTTCCTCGCCACCGATGAGGACCGGGAGGGCGAGGCGATCGCCTGGCACCTCCAGGAGGTCCTCAAGCCGAAGATCCCGGTCAAGCGGATGGTCTTCCACGAGATCACCAAGGAGGCGATCCGCGAGGCCGTCGCCAACCCGCGCCAGCTCAACCAGAAGCTGGTCGACGCCCAAGAGACCCGCCGCATCCTCGACCGCCTCTACGGCTACGAGGTCTCGCCGGTCCTGTGGAAGAAGGTCATGCCGCGCCTGTCGGCAGGGCGTGTCCAGTCGGTGGCCACCCGTCTCGTCGTCGAGCGGGAACGCGAGCGCATCGCCTTCCGCTCCGCCGAGTACTGGGACCTGACGGGAACCTTCGCGACCGGCCGCGCCGGTGACCCGAGCGACCCGTCGTCCCTGGTCGCCCGTCTCCAGACCGTCGACGGCCGGCGCGTCGCCCAGGGCCGCGACTTCGACTCCGTGGGACAGCTCAAGACCGCGAACACCCTGCACCTCGACGAGGCGAACGCCCGCGCCCTCGCCGCCGCCCTGGAGAACACCCGCTTCTCCGTGCGGTCCGTCGAGTCCAAGCCGTACCGCCGCTCGCCGTACGCGCCGTTCCGTACGACGACGCTGCAGCAGGAAGCCAGCCGCAAGCTCGGCTTCGGCGCGAAGGCCACGATGCAGGTCGCGCAGAAGCTGTACGAGAACGGCTACATCACGTACATGCGTACGGACTCCACGACGCTGAGCGACACCGCCATCGCGGCCGCCCGCGCCCAGGTCACGCAGCTGTACGGCGCCGACTACCTGCCCCCGCAGCCACGCACCTACGCCGCCAAGGTGAAGAACGCCCAGGAGGCGCACGAGGCGATCCGTCCCTCGGGTGATCGTTTCCGCACCCCGGCGGAGACCGGCCTGACCGGCGACCAGTTCAAGCTCTACGAGCTGATCTGGAAGCGGACCGTGGCCTCCCAGATGAAGGACGCGACCGGCAACAGCGTGACCGTGAAGATCGGTGGCACGGCCGCCGACGGCCGCGACGTCGAGTTCAGCGCCTCCGGCAAGACGATCACCTTCCACGGTTTCCTGAAGGCCTATGTCGAGGGTGCCGACGACCCGAACGCCGAGCTGGACGACCGCGAGCGCCGGCTGCCGCAGGTGGGTGAGGGCGACCCGCTGTCCGCCGAGGAGATCACGGTCGACGGCCACGCCACCAAGCCGCCGGCCCGCTACACCGAGGCCTCCCTGGTCAAGGAGCTGGAAGAGCGCGAGATCGGCCGCCCGTCGACGTACGCGTCGATCATCGGCACGATCCTCGACCGCGGCTACGTGTTCAAGAAGGGCACGGCCCTGGTGCCGTCCTTCCTGTCGTTCGCCGTGGTCAACCTCCTGGAGAAGCACTTCGGGCGGCTCGTCGACTACGACTTCACCGCCAAGATGGAGGACGACCTCGACCGCATCGCCCGTGGTGAGGCGCAGGCCGTGCCGTGGCTGAAGCGGTTCTACTTCGGCGAGGGCACGGTCGCGGGTGCGGCCGAGGCCGGCAACGGCGACGGCGACCACCTCGGCGGCCTCAAGGAACTGGTCACCGACCTGGGCGCGATCGACGCGCGCGAGGTGTCCTCGTTCCCGGTGGGCAGCGACATCGTGCTGCGGGTCGGCCGCTACGGCCCCTACATCGAGCGCGGCGAGAAGGACACCGAGCAGCACCAGCGCGCCGACATCCCGGACGACCTGGCGCCGGACGAGCTGACCGTCGAGCTGGCCGAGGAACTGCTGGCCAAGCCGAGCGGCGACTTCGAGCTGGGCACCGACCCCGAGACCGGGCACGCGATCGTCGCCAAGGACGGCCGCTACGGCCCGTACGTCACGGAGATCCTCCCCGAGGGCACCCCGAAGACGGGGAAGAACGCGGTCAAGCCGCGCACGGCCTCGCTCTTCAAGTCGATGTCGCTGGACACGGTGACCCTGGAGGACGCGCTCAAGCTGATGTCGCTGCCGCGCGTCGTCGGCACCGACGCCGACGGCGTGGAGATCACCGCGCAGAACGGCCGCTACGGCCCGTACCTGAAGAAGGGCACGGACTCGCGCTCGCTGCAGACCGAGGACCAGCTGTTCACGATCACGCTGGAGGAGGCGCAGGCGATCTACGCCCAGCCGAAGCAGCGGGGCCGCGCGGCCGCCAAGCCGCCGCTGAAGGAGCTGGGCGCGGACCCGGTCTCCGGCAAGCCGGTCGTGGTCAAGGACGGCCGCTTCGGTCCGTACGTCACCGACGGCGAGACCAACGCGACCCTGCGCTCCGGCGACAGCGTGGAGACGATCACCCCGGAGCGCGGCTTCGAGCTGCTCGCCGAGAAGCGGGCGAAGGGTCCCGCCAAGAAGACGGCGGCGAAGAAGGCCCCGGCCAAGAAGGCCGCTCCGGCGAAGAAGACCGCGGCCAAGAAGACGGCGGCGAAGAAGACGACCGCGGCCGCGAAGAAGACCACGGCGAAGAAGACGACGGCCAAGAAGGCGACGGCTTCGAAGGCGACCGCCTCCGGCGCGGAGGACTGACGCTCCGCCGGGCCACCGGCTTCGCGTAACGAACGTCCCGGCACCGCCCCGGCATCACTTTGGTGTCGGGGCGTGCGCATGCCCGGGCGGCCCGGGCATCGTGTCGGTGGCTGCCGATAGGCTGAACGCATGACGCGAGCCGAGCAGCCAACGGCCCCCACCACAGCACCCGACGACACCCTCGTAGCGGACTCCCGTGAGCGGGCCGTCCGCGCCCTGCTGCGCCGACCGCAGGTGCGGCGCCTGTGGAGCGCGCAGCTCGTGAGCGGTGTCGGTGACACCCTCGCGCTCCTCGTGCTGGTCCTCCTAGTCCTCCAGGCGTCCATCGTCGAGGGCTCCTTCGGCGGCGGTTACCGGGGTGTGGCGTTCGCAGTGGCGACCGTTTTCGCCGTGCGCATCCTCGCCACCCTGCTCTTCGGCGCCGTCCTCCTCGGCCCGCTGACCACGCTCACGGCCCAGGAGGGCCCGCTCGACCGCCGCTGGACCATGGTCGGCGCCGACGGCCTGCGTGCCGTACTGCTGATCATCGCGCCCCTGTGGATCGACTGGACCCCGGACAACGCGCTCGCGGTCCTGCTGGTCACCGCCTTCGTCACCGGCGTCGCCGAGCGGCTGTGGACGGTGTGCCGCGAGAGCGCGGCGCCCGCCCTGCTGCCCGCCCCGCCCCTGGAGGGGGCCACCGTACGGCCGCTGCCGGACCACATGGACGCCCTGCGCCGCCTCGCGCTGCGCACCAGCTTCCTGGCGATCCCGCTGGCCGCCGCCTCCCTGGTCGTGGCCGCCCTGCTCAACAATCTGCTGGGCACCGGGGTGGCCTGGTTCGACCAGCACCAGGCGGCCCTCGGGTCCTACGTCGCGGCCGGACTGTTCGCCGCGTCCCTGTCCGTGCTGACCTTCCTGGAGCTGCCCGACACGCGTACCCCGCGCGCGCGGTCCCCGCTGGAGGGCCTGCGCCGCCCGCGCACCGGCACGGGGGTGGACAAGGGCCGTACGGGCGCCATCCCGCTGCTCGTGCCGGCCTGCGCCGCCGTCGCCGGGGCCATCGCCGCCGCGGTCGCGGTCTGTGTCCTGCACGCCAAGGACCTGGGCGGCGGCCCGGTCCTGTACGGCCTGCTGGTGCTGGGCCTGACCGGCGGCGTCGCCGTCGGCATCCGTACGGCGCCCTCGGTGCTGCCCTCGCTCTCGCGCCGCCGGCTCCTCGCCCTGTCCATCGCCTTCACCGGCATCGCCCTGCTGGTCGCCGGACTCGTCCCGGACGTCACCACCGTGCTGCTGATCGTCACGCTGGCCGGCGTCTCCGCGGGCGCGGCCGCGAACACCGGGCACGCGCTGCTCGACCAGGAGACCGAGGAATACCGCAGGCCGCGCGTCACCGAGCACCTGCACGCGGTGGTCCGGGTCTTCATCGCCCTCGGCGTCCTGATCGCGCCCGTGGTCGCCGGGCTCATCGGCCGGCACCGGCTGGAGAACGGCCGGTTCGTCTTCGCGCACGGCGGCGCCTCGTTCACGCTGATGCTGGTCGGCGCGCTGCTGCTGCCGGTGGCCGCGCTGGTGCTCGCCAAGGTCGACGACCGCTCCGGCATCCCGCTCCGGCAGGACCTCAAGGACGCGCTGCTCGGCGGCGACGACCCCGTCGAGGCGTCCGCGGCCGGCGGATTCTTCATCGCCCTGGAGGGCGGTGACGGCGCCGGCAAGTCCACCCAGGCCGAGGCCCTCGCGGAGTGGATCCGCGCCAAGGGCCACGAGGTCGTGCTCACCCGTGAGCCGGGAGCCACGCCCGTGGGCAAGCGGCTGCGTTCGATCCTGCTGGACGTGTCCTCGGCGGGCCTGTCGCACCGCGCGGAGGCGCTGCTGTACGCGGCCGACCGGGCCGAGCACGTCGACACCGTCGTACGGCCAGCCCTGGAGCGCGGCGCGGTCGTCATCTCGGACCGCTACATCGACTCGTCCGTCGCCTACCAGGGCGGCGGCCGTGACCTGTCCCCGACCGAGATCGCCCGCATCAACCGCTGGGCCACCAACGGGCTCGTCCCGCACCTCACCGTCCTGCTGGACGTCTCGCCGGAGACCGCCCGCGAGCGGTTCACCGAGGCACCGGACCGGCTGGAGTCGGAGCCGGCCGAGTTCCACGCGCGCGTGCGGGCCGGTTTCCTCACGCTCGCCGCGTCCGACCCCGGCCGCTACCTGGTCGTGGACGCCGGGCAGGAGCCCGAGGCCGTCACCACCGTCGTCCGGCACCGGCTCGACACCGTGCTGCCGCTGTCCGAGGCCGAGATCAAGGCCCAGGAGGAGGCGCGCAGGAAGGCCGAGGAGGAGGCCCGCCGCAAGGCCGAGGAAGAGGCCGCGCGCAAGGCCGAGGAGGAGCGCCTGGAGCGCGAGCGCCAGGAGCAGCTCGCCAAGCTGCGCGCCGAGGAGGAGGAGCGCAAGCGCCGCGAGCTGGAGGAGGCGCAGCGCCGCGAGGCCGAACGGCAGGCGGAGGAGGCCCGGCAGCGGGCCGAGGAAGCACAGCGCCGGGCGGAGGAGGAGCGGCAGCGGCTGCTCGCGGAGGAGAAGGCCCGCGCCGAGGAGGAGGCCCGTCGCAGGGCCGAGGAGGAGCGGCGCCGCAAGCAGGCCGAGGAGGAGGCCAGGCTGCGCGCCGAGGAAGAGGCGCGGCAGGCCCGGCTGCGCGCCGAGGCCGAGGCGGAGCGCCTGGAGAAGCAGCGGAAGGCCGAGGAGGCCCTGTTGCGCGCGGAGGCGGCCCGCCGCGAGGCGGCCGAGGCCGCGACGACGGCCGACGCGGCGGCCCGCCGGCCCAGCACCCCGCGGCCGACCGTGCCCGGCGTGACGGACGCGGCGACCCCGGCGGTGTCGCGGGGTGCGGAGGAGACGGTTCCGACGCCGGTCGTGTCTGCGGGTACGGAGGAGACGACGGTCCTGCGGCCGGTGCGCGAGGAGCGGGACGGAGAGACCCGGAAGGCTCGGTCCGCCCCGGACTCCGAGGTGACGGCCGAACTGCCGCAGCCGCCGGTCGCCTCCGGCGCGGCGGACGAGACGGCCGTGCTTCCGCCGGTGACTCCCGGTGCGGCGGATGAGACGGCCGTGCTTCCGCCGGTGACTCCCGGCGCTGCCGACGAGACGGCGGTGCTGCCTCCCGTGTCCGCCGACGAGACCGCCGTACTGCCGCCCGTACGGGGTGACGACCCGGCGCGGCGGGTTCCGCGCGGCCTCTTCCGTGACGAGCGGCCCGTGGCGGGCCCGGACGGCTCCGAGAGCCGCACCCGCGAGATGCCCCAGGTCGACGCCGAGGGCGCACCCCGCCGCCGGCCGCGTCCCGACTGGGCCGAGGAGACCCCGCTGGACGATCTGCCGACGCTGGCGGACGAACTGCTCGGGACGTACGACGAGCGGGGGGACGGCGATGCCGGCGAGGACCAGGGCCGCCGGGGCCGGGGCCGTGGCCGCCGTGGCTGAGACCACCGAGTCCGGGCGGCGCCCGGCCCGCGATCACCGGGGCTGAGCGAGGACATGGGGCGGCGCACGTCGGAGAACCGATGAGCGCCGCCCCCGCTGTCAGTGCCGACCCGCACAATGGATGGCGGAACGCGGAGTGTGACGGAAGGGCGGCGTGACCCATGACCGTGTGGGACGACCTCGTCGGGCAGGAGAAGGTGAGCGCGGTGCTCGACGCCGCCGCGCGGGACGCCGACGCCCTGGTCACCGCCGCCGCGGCGGACGCGCCGCTGCCGGAGGCGTCGAAGATGACCCACGCCTGGCTGTTCACGGGCCCGCCCGGAGCGGGCCGGAACCAGGCGGCGCGGGCCTTCGCCGCGGCGCTGCAGTGCGTGAGCCCCGACCGCGCCCTCGGCGGATCCCCCGGCTGCGGCTTCTGCGACGGCTGTCACACCGCGCTGCTCGGCACCCATGCGGACGTCACCACGGTCGCCGCCGTGGGCTCCGAGATCCTGGTGAAGGACATGCGGGACACGGTCCGCAAGTCGTTCACCTCCCCGGCGAACGGCCGCTGGCAGATCATCCTGGTCGAGGACGCCGAGCGGCTGAACGAGAAGTCGGCCAACGCCGTCCTCAAGGCCGTGGAGGAGCCCGCCCCCCGTACGGTCTGGCTGCTGTGCGCCCCCTCCATCGAGGACGTCCTGCCGACCATCCGCTCCCGCTGCCGCCATCTGAACCTGCAGACGCCCTCGGTCGACGCGGTCGCCGACATGCTCGTACGGCGTGACGGCATCGAGCCCGGGGTCGCCCTGGCCGCCGCCCGCGCCACCCAGGGCCATGTCGACCGGGCCCGCCGTCTGGCCACCGATCCGGCGGCCCGCGAGCGCCGCGCCGCCGTGCTCAAGCTCCCGCTGCGCCTGGACGAGGTCGGCGCCTGCCTCAGAGCCGCCCAGGAACTGGTCGACGCGGCCGCCGCGGACGCCAAGCAGCTCGCCGAGGAGATGGACGGCAAGGAGGCCGAGGAGCTGAAGACGGCGCTGGGCGCGGCCCAGGGCGGCCGGCTGCCGCGCGGTACGGCGGGCGTGATGAAGGACCTCGAGGACATGCAGAAGCGCCGCAGAACCCGCACGCAGCGCGACAGCCTCGATGTCGCCCTCGGTGACCTGACCGGTTTCTACCGCGACGTCCTCGCCCTCCAGCTCGGCTCCCGGGTCGCGATCGCCAACGGGGACGCCGAGGACGCCCTGGACCGGCTGGCGCAGGGCAGCAGCCCGGAGTCCACGCTGCGCCGCATCGAGGCGATCGCCGCCTGCCGGGAGGCGCTGGACCGCAACGTGGCCCCGCTGCTGGCGGTGGAGGCGATGACGATGGCCCTGCGGGCGGGGTGAGCCGGGCGTACGGTGGTTGACGCACCACGTCCTCCGTATGAGGCCACCCTTCGCACGCACCGCACCGGCCTCGTCGCACAGCGTTACGCTCGTCCGATGCACACCTGGTCATCCCTCCGCCGGAACCGCCGGACCCGGACCCGAACCGGACCTCGGACCCGAAACCGAACCCGGGCGACGGCGCGCGTCACGGGCGCCCTCCTCGCCGCCGCCGCGATGCTCGTGTCCGCCTGTTCCTCCGGGAGCTCGACCACGTCGTCCGACGGCCCGCATGAGGCGGCACTGGCCGCGCTGCCCCGTGCCACGCCGGCGGCGCTGTCGTCGTACTACGCCCAGCACCTGACGTGGCGCGACTGCGGTGCCTCCGGCTTCCAGTGCGCCACGATGAAGGCTCCGCTGGACTACTCCAAGCCCGGCGCGGGTGACATCCGGCTCGCCGTCGCCCGCAAGAAGGCCACCGGCAAGGGAGAGCCGCTCGGCTCGCTGCTGGTCAACCCGGGCGGCCCCGGCGGCTCGGCGATCGCCTACCTCCAGCAGTACGCGGGCATCGGCTACCCCACCGACGTCCGCGCCCGCTACAACATGGTCGCGATGGACCCGCGGGGCGTCGCCCGCAGCGAGCCCGTCGAATGTCTGAGCGGGCGCCAGATGGACGCCTACACGCAGACGGACAACACCCCCGACGACCAGAAGGAGACGAACGCGCTGGTCGGGGAGTTCAAGCAGTTCGCCGAGAGCTGCGGGGCGCACTCGGCGCGACTGCTGCGGCACGTGTCCACCGTCGAGGCGGCCCGGGACATGGACATCCTGCGGGCCGTGCTGGGCGACCCGAAGCTGAACTATGTGGGCGCGTCGTACGGCACCTTCCTCGGGGCGACGTACGCCGGCCTGTTCCCGGACCGGGTGGGCCGCCTGGTGCTGGACGGGGCGATGGACCCCTCCCTCGACTCCCGCAAGCTGAACCTGGAACAGACGGCCGGCTTCGAGACGGCGTTCCAGGCGTTCGCGAAGGACTGCGTACGGCGGGCCGGCTGCCCGCTCGGCGGCAAGGGCGCCACACCCGCGCAGGTCGGCGACCACCTCAAGGCCTTCTTCCGCGAGCTGGACGCCCACCCCATCCCGGCGGGCGACCCGGACCACCGCAAGCTCGGTGAGTCGCTGGCCACGACCGGGGTGATCGCGGCGATGTACGACCAGGCGGCCTGGGAACAGCTGCGCGACGCGCTGGCCTCGGCGATGAAGCACAACGACGGTGCGGGCCTGCTCGCGCTCTCGGACAGCTACTACGAACGCGACGCGAACGGTCACTACAGCAATCTGATGATGGCCAACGCCGCCGTGAACTGCCTCGACCTGCCTCCCGCCTTCACCGGCTCCGAGCAGGTGGAGAAGGCCCTGCCCGAGTTCGAGAAGGCGTCCCCGGTCTTCGGCGCGGGCCTGGCCTGGGCTTCGCTGAACTGCGCGTACTGGCCGGTCAAGGCCCTGGGGGAGCCGCACCGCATCAAGGCGAAGGGCGCGGCACCCATCGTGGTCGTCGGCACCACCCGCGACCCGGCGACCCCCTACCCCTGGGCGAAGTCCCTCGCCGGCCAGCTCGCCTCGGGCCGCCTGCTGACCTACGTCGGCGACGGCCACACCGCCTACGGCCGCGGCAGCACCTGCATCGACTCGGCGATCGACACCTACCTCCTGCACGGCACCCCGCCGACCGCCGGAAAGCGCTGCTCCTGACCCCTCGCGCCCGCCCCGGACCCCTGGGCTCCGGGGCGTGTACGAAGCACCCCGGGAAACTGTGTAGACTTACCGACGTTGCTGATCGCACCATAGTGCGGGCAACGCGCCGCTTTAGCTCAGATGGCCAGAGCAACGCACTCGTAATGCGTAGGTCTCGGGTTCGAATCCCGAAAGCGGCTCCACTGAAACCCCAGGGCGGATGGTATCCGACCTGGGGTTTTCTCGTTCACGGGACGTCGTCGCGGCGCCCGGCGCGCGCCGCGCGGCGGTCCTGGCGCCTCCGGCGGCAAGCGTCACGAAAACGCCGTGGCGCAACACCTCGGGCTCACGAGGACGGCGTGGGGCCCTCCATCTGCTCGCTGATCCACCGCGTGGGCTCCTCCATCTGCCTCAGGTAGGTGGCGCCGTTGTGGGTGCCGCCGGGTATCTCCCACAGCTTGGTGTGGACCGGGCCCTTGCCGTAGCCGGCCATGAAGTTCTTGATGGCGTTGATGGTCGCGGGGTTCTCCTTCGAGCCGACCTGGAACGCGACGTAGACGTCCGGCCCCTTGGCGGCCGCCAGTCGCTTGGCCAGCACCTTGGGGTTGTTCTCCCGCATCTCCTTCTCGTGGCCCCGCCACAGCGGGGAGTCGGGGACGATGTCAGGGCCGTTGGCGATGGCGGTCTTGAACTTGTCGGGGTGCTTCAGGACGGCCTTCAGGCTCGCGAAGCCGCCGGTGGAGGAACCCATGTAGGTCCAGCCCGCACGGTCCTTGATCGTGCGGAAGTTGGCCTTCATCAGGTCCGGGACGTCCTCTGTCAGCCAGGTGCCCATCTTCGGCTGGTCGGGGATGTCACTGGCGTCCCAGTAGATGCCGTGTGTGTCCGGTCCCGGATTGAGGATCGGCATGGCCAGCAGGAAGGGCTTGCTCCTGCCCTGCTCGTACCACTTGGAGATGCCCTTCTCCAGCGAGAGCCTGTCCGGGCCGAACTCGCCCACCGACCAGTAGTTGCTGTCATTGCCGGGGCCGCCGGGCAGGGCGATCATCACGGGGAAGCCGCTCGCGGCGAACTTCGCGTCCTGGTACTCCTTGGGCGCCCAGACCCACACCTTGCCCTTGAACCCGGACTTCGGTCCGTCCAGGGTGACGACGCTGACGTGGGTGCCGTCGCTCAGGGTCTTGACGTTCCTGAACTCGGCCCTGGGGCCCGTGGGCATCAGCACCTTGGAGTCGGCGCCCTGGGCGGCCTTCGCGCCCTTGCCGTTCTGCGCACCGCGGGCCTGGTCGTAGTTGACGGGATCGCCCTTGTCCGTGAACGGCGGGATCTCGTAGTAGCTCATCACCTGCCAGGCGATCAGTCCGAGCGCGGCCACGGACGCCGCCCTGATGATCCAACGTCGGGCACGGGACGCGCGGCGTCGGCCCTTGGACCGGTGGGTCCCGCCGGATGGGTTCCACATCATGTTGCTCCGACTGGTACGGCCCCATAGGGCAAGAAGGTCAGTTCTGTCCCGTTGGATGGACGCGCCAAAGCCAGAGGTTGCTCGATCAAGTCGTTCAGCAGGTCTTTGATGCGAAATCATGACAATCGCACCAATGCCCCCGTCCCTGCCGCGCCGCTGGTGTGGCTGCGGCCTTGGCCGATCCATGGACGCAAAGCGCAGTGGACGGAGGGCCTGACGGTGCTGTGCGGCGGCACTTTCGTGGGCTTCCGCCGCGTCACGGGCTCGGGGGCCTGTTCTTCGGGCCGAAGATCGCGAACGCCTCTTCCTCCGTGCACCGCGCGTTCAGGCAGTGGTCGGCCCACTCCGCCGCCTGCTCGAAGGACGAGTCCGCGATGATGCGGGCGGAGGCGGAGGGTACGTCCAGGAGGGTGTGACGCAGGTGCACGCCCTGGCCGAGCAGGGCCCAGTGGGCGCCGGGTCTGCCGTACGGCATGCCGACGCTGCCGGGGTTCACGACGAGGCGGCCGGCCGCGAGGCGGGTGAACGGCATGTGGGTGTGGCCGCACACGACCGTCGTGACCTCGGGGCCGACGTCGGCGAAGACATCCGCCCATCGCTGGAGAGGGCTGTCGACCAGGACCACCTCCTCGTCGTCGCGCGGGGTGGCATGGCAGAACAGCACCGTGCCGAGCCCCTCGACCGGAAGCGTGAGCGAGATCGGCAGTCCCTCGAGGAAGCCGACCTGGTCCTCGCGCAGGCCACGGGCGGCCGAGGGGCCGATGGGGTCGGGGA
The DNA here is from genome assembly GCF_001542625.1 of Streptomyces griseochromogenes. Lineage (NCBI taxonomy): Bacteria > Bacillati > Actinomycetota > Actinomycetes > Kitasatosporales > Streptomycetaceae > Streptomyces > Streptomyces griseochromogenes. Next base: position 537,685 of record NZ_CP016279.1, read on the forward strand.
TGGAGGTCCGCAGCCCGCGCCGGTACTCGACCAGTTCCCGGTCCGCATTGCCCCGGACCCAGGCCGCTCGGTCGCCGAGACCCGTCAGCAGGTCCAGGACCGCGGCGGGCTGCGGTCCGCACGCGATGTCACCGGTGAGGACGATCAGGTCCGCGGCCGCGACATCGGGTTCCGCGAGGACCGCCTCCACGGCGGGCAGCACACCGTGGATGTCGGAGAGGACTGCTACGCGCTTCACCATGACCCGAAGTATCCCGGCCGTAAACCCGAGTTGGCGGCCTAGCATGGCCGGGATCAGGTCGGATGGATCGAGCGCACTCGAGGAGGGTCATGTCGGAGCCGGTCATCGAGGTCCTTGAGGACGTGGACGACGCCGTGGTCGAGGGATTCCGCCGGCTGCTGCCCCAACTGGGCAAGGAGCCGCCCGAGTTGACCGAGGAGTATGTCCGGGGCGTTGTCACCCATCCGGCGAACCTCGTGCTCGCGGCGCGCGCCGGACAGGACGTGGTCGGGCTGCTCACCCTCGTGATCCTCGCCCTGCCGACCGGAACCACCGCCCGGTTCGAGGACGTGGTGGTCGACGAGTCCGCGCGCGGCGGGGGCATCGGTCTCGCGCTCGTACGGCGGGGACTCGACCTGGCTCGCTCCCGCGGGGCCCGCCAGGTCGACCTGACCTCCCGGCCGAGCCGTACGGCCGCTCACCGCCTGTACGAGAAGGCCGGTTTCGTGCGCCGGGAGACCCATGTCTTCCGCCACGCCCCGGAGCACGCCGCAGTACTGGGGGCGCCGCGGGCGGACACGGCCGTGGCGCCCGCTCAGTCCGCCCGCGGGATCAGTTCGAACAGGTAGCCGTTGGGCGGAGTGGTGGTCGGCTGGACGGTCCGGCACTCCCATCCGGCCTCACCGAACGCCTCGTGCCACTGGTCCAGGGTGGGGAGGTAGTCGCCCATCAGCGCGTGCACGGCCTCGAAGCCGAGGGTGAAGACGGTGGTGTCCGGGCCGGGCAGGTCGCTCGTCCGTACGACGTCGCAGATGAACAGGCGGCGGGCTGCCGGGAACGCGGTGCGCAGCCTGCGCAGGGTCTGTACGCAGCTGTCGTACGGCCAGAAGTCGTGCCCCATGAAGACGCAGGTGACCGTATCCACGTCGGCGAACTCGGGGTGCGGTTCGAGGGCGAGGACATCGCCCTGGAGCAGGGTGATCCGGTCGGTGAGGCCGGCGGATTCGACGGACTCGGTGGCGAGCCGCACGGCCGCGGTGGAGATGTCGACGCCCACTCCGCGCGCACCGGGGTGGTTGCCGAGGATCCGGATGAGCCGCTGCCCGGAGCCGCAGCCGAGGTCGGCGACCTTCTCGACGGGCGGGTCGGCGAGGATACGGTCGAAGAGCGGCTCGACCTCCTCGTCCCCGATCAGCCGGGAGCCGACGGCCACCGCCCGCATGTCGCGGTGGTAGAAGTCGCCGGTCCTGCGCTCCGTGAGGGCCACGTCGGGGGCGATGCTGAAGAGTTCGCCGCAGCCCTTGACCAGCCAGTAGAAGTAGCCGCGTGCCGCGTACGCCTCGGCGAAGAGGGGGCCGGGGATGACCGCCTCATCGTCCTTGATCTCGACGACCCGCGCCCAGTGCAGGGTGCGGTGCACGGAGCGGACCACGGTGTCGGAGAGGCGATCGTCGCCACCGTTGCCGAAGGGCGCCTGACCGTGCTCGGCGAGCTGGTCGAGGATGCCGAGCTGGTGGGCGGTCGACAGAGCCGCGGTGGCGACGTAGGACGAGAAGAGATCGGCGACCGGTCCGCGGACCCAGTCGGCCGGTGCCGGCGAGCTTTCCTTCGGTGAAGACATGCCGTGTCCCCCTTTTTTCTGTTGTGGACCGTGTTGGTTCCACTCGCGTGTTGGCTCGTGCCGTCCGCGGTCGCGGACGGCCGGGCGTGGTCAACTGCCGGGTGACACCACGGGCACCATGTGCTCGCCCACCCGGTCGAGGCGCCGGATCACCTCGTCCTCGGAGCCACCGCGTACGGAGACGATCGCCACGGCGTCGTTGCAGTTCTCGGGGCGCGAGAGGCGGTCGCCGGGCCGGGCGAGCACCTGGCACTCCAGCACCCAGGGTTCGTCCGGGGGCGTCAGGGGCCGCTGGAGAACGCCGGCGTCCGCGTAGATGACGGTGAATCCGGTGAGGTGGTCGGCGGGCGGCCGCGGTACGGGTACCGTCCCCTCCACCTGGGCCCGGATGACGGCCTCGTCGAGGTTGACGCCGGTCCGGGAGAGGAAGCCGGCGATGACCCCACCGCCGCCCGCTCGGGCGCCGATCTCGCAGAAGACGATCTCGCCGTCGCGTACGAACAACTCGTGGTGGGTGACCCCGGTGAAGTCCGGGTGGGCCGCCAGGACGCGCTGGTTGAACTCCAGCAGCGCGTCGAGCTGCGGGCCGGGGCCGACGGCCACGTCACGGCAGGGGCGCAGCTCGGTGTAGGACGTGGTCTTGTCGATGTACCGGGCGGCGACGGCCGCGAGCACCTTGGAGTCCTGAACGACGCTGTCGACGTGGAAGAGTTCGCCGTCGACGAACTCCTCGACCTCGAATTCGCCGAGGCGGTCGGTCTGCCCGGCGGCGAAGGCGGCGACATCGGCCGGCTCGCGCAGGACGAAGATGTCCCGCGCGCCGCTGCCCAGCCGGGGCTTGGCGACCACCGCGGTGGTCCGGGACAGCAGTTCCCGCGCCGCCGCTTCGCTGAACGGGGCGAACTCCGGGACGCGGATGCCGTGGGCGCGCAGGTGCTCCTTCATGTGGACCTTGTCGCGGAAGAGCAGCGCCTGCTCCACGGTCTGGCCCGGCAGGCCGAGTTCCCCGCGCAGTTCGGCGGCGCGCAGCAGGAGCCGTTCGGTGATGGCCACCAGGCGGTCGGCTCTGATCCCCTTGAAGCCGGCCTGGTGGTGGACCGCGTCCGCCAGCGCGCGGTTGTCGTAGACATCGACCGCGACGACGGATTCCAGTTCTTCTCCGGTGGCTTCGCCGACCTTGTCGAGGGAGGTGACCAGCCGTACCGAGTAGCGGTCTTCCGGAAGGAAGCTGCGTCCGCCTCTGTCCTGGTAGAAGGAATAGCCGATCCGGTCGAGCAGAAGGACGGAAAGCCTGCGTCGTGGATCACTCATTTTCGTCATTGCCCCCGGTTTAAGTGCGCATGCCGCCAGGTGTGCCTGACGTGTGCTGCGCAAGTGATTTCGGGTGCCTCGAGAGGTCCGCTTCTGTCCAGTCGGGACGTTGTCCGAAGAAGCGGAGAGGCACGACATCGAACCCGGATCACAACCGTAAGCAGACCATTCAGGAAGTGTCCAGCGGTAATTTTCGGAGACGGAAAAGAGGGGGTATTTCCTGGCAAGTTGTCGGAGTTCATCCGCTTTGATGGTGCTGGATTGTGCGGGCTTGAAGCCGGTGAGGCACACGCTTTCAGTCAGTTCACGGTTCAAGATCGACAAGCCTTGACGATCACTTGGAGGCGTGTTTTGATCGGTGAATCTCTGCTGAACACAAGGAATCGCCGCGGTGTTTGCCGATGGTGAACAGGGCCCTGACCTGGGCTGTCCGGGGCATGGTGGAGAAGGGGGAAAGTGGTTCACGTGAGTCGTCTATGGCCTGCCACCGAGCAACCGCAGACGGATGTGCTGGGACGGTTTCCCGGCTGGATTTCGCAAACATACGAGGCCTTCGCCGGTAAACTGCTCGACAAGGAACGCGGTTATCCCTGCTACTTCGGAGTGCAGGGCCAGCAGCGCGGAAACAATTGGTTCACCGTATTCGACGCCTCTTTTCCGGCGGAGCACGGTGTGCGGGCCCTGGCCGACGCCCTGGTGGAATTCCGTGAGCAGGCCAGGCGAGGCCCCAAGCGGCAGACGCTCATCGTCTTCGCGGGGCCGCCCGAGCCCCGGGCCGAGCTGGCCGACCATCATGCCGCGTTCTGGACGCTGCTGAGAGACCTGAGCGCCATCGACACCGAACCCTGGCCGGAGGGCTTTCCCACCGACACCGCCGACCCGGCCTGGCAATGGTGTTTCGCCGGGGAGCCGTGGTTCACCTTCATGGCGAGCCCCGGCTACCACCACCGCGACAGCCGCAACCTGGGCCCCTGTCTCACGCTGGTCTTCCAGACCCGGCGCGTCTTCGAGGGCCTCGGTGGCTCCACCGTGGCCGGGCAGGCCGCCAAGCAGCGCATCCGGGAGGACCTGGAGCGCTACGACACGGTCCCGCCGCACCCCTACCTCGGCGATCCGATGTTCTCCTCCGTCCACAAGTGGCGCCAGTACGCGCTGCCGGACGACCAGTCGGTGGGCATCCCCGAGAAGTGCCCCTTCGCCGGCTGACACCGTCCCGCACCCGCACCCGTCCGCACGCGTCGTGAACCCGGCCGTGTGCCGGCCCATCAGCGCCGCATGAGTGCTGCATGAGTGCTCCTCTCCGATCCGACCGGTCGAAAGGTGACTCCTCCGTGCCCGACTCCGACTTCTGGTCACGCCATGTCTTCGTGCTCCTCAGCTCCGACGCGCCCTACCGGGGCGTCCACGCGGACATGGTCAAGCGACTGCGCAAGGAGGGATTCCCGCCCGTCGCCGCCCGCGCCCTCCACGCCGATCCCGAGCTGATCGACGACCTCTACGCGGACCTCATCGCCGGCCAGTGGCAGACCTGGCGGTACCGGCTGGTGGACGCGGTCCTCGCCCTGGGGCCGGCCATGGCCCTGATCTGCCGGTACGAGGGGGACACCGGGCAGCAGCCGGAGCGAGGCGCCCATGACATCCTCGCCCTGCGCAAGGGCTACCAGCACCCCGAGCAGGCCGAACACGGCACGCTGCGCCGCGACTTCGGCGCCGTCAACAGCATCGTCGGACTGATGCACAGCTCCGACGGGCCGGCGGAGTCCGAGCGCGAGGCCGCCATCTTCGGCCTGACCGCGGCGGACGCCGCCGCCGATCCGGAGGCCGCGGCCGCCGAGATCGACTACCTCTGCCAGGTCGTCGCCCCGCACACGCCCGAGCACCGGGACTTCGACCAGGTGCTCGCCGCCGTGCGCACCCGGGTGCTGGCTTCCCTCTGGGAGGACCTGCCCGCCGACGTCCGCCGCCGCGTCCGGGAACGGTTCCCGGAACCCGCCGGCCTGGGCGAGGTGAGCGCCGGGGCCGAGCTGGCGGCGCTGCTCGCCGGTCACGCCCCCGAGCCGCTGCCGGCGTTCATCGCCTGCGAGTTCGAGCCCTCGGCGGCCGGCAGCATGCGCATGTCGGTGGCCGAGCAGGCCCTGCGGACCACGGGCGTGGTGCTCGACCCCTGGGAGCGGGTGGTGCTGGAGTCCTCGCTGCATTTCCAGCCGCTGCGCGCGAGCCGACAGGCCGTCCGATGACGGTCACCGGCGCCGGGGAGCAGGTCCGGATCACTGTCACGGACTCCCTCGCCCCCGTGGGCCGCGAGGCCTGGAACGAGCTGGTGGCCGCCTGTGACGCCAGCGTCTTCTACGGCTACGACTTCCTGCGCAGCGTCGAGTCCGACCCGCTGACGTACCCGTCGACCGCGTACTACCTGCTGGCCCGCACCGGCACCGGCGAGTTGGTCGCCGCGCTGCCCGTGTACCTGCAGCGGACCCGCGACCCCTTCGCGACCGGCCCCGGCGCGGACGACGTCCTGGACGCCCTGGTCGGACACGTCTGGCACTGCTACGACACCCGCCTGCTGTACCGGGGAGAGCTGACCGCCTGGCTCGTCGAGCAGTTCTGGCAGGCGCTCGGGGATCTGGCCGCCGCGCACCGGGCCCAGATGTGGGGCCTGGTCAACGTGCCGCTGAGGGAGCGGCTGGCGCAGCAGCTCAAAGCCATCGGCGTACCGGTGGAGCAGACGGCGCCGCGCTACCGGCTGCCCATCGTGGGCGGCCCGGCGACTCTGGACGAGCATCTGGCCGGCGTCGGCCGGGCCTCGCGCAGGTCGCTGCGGCAGTACGCGCGCCGGGCAGAACGCGCCGAGGCGCGGGTCACCCTGCGCACCGGCCGCGACGTCCTCGACGAGGACGTGCTCGACCTGTGCCTGGGCACGGCGAACAAGCACGCCCCCGGCTACTATCCGCCCGACCGGCTCGGCGCGTTGATCGAGCGGCTGGGCGACGCCTGCCGGATCCTGCGCATCGACCTGGGCGGCACACTCCTCGCCACCTCCATCTGCCTGTACGACGACACCCGCATGCATGCCTGGGCCGGCGGCTGCCTCTATCCGCCGGAACTCAACTGGAGCCCGCAGTACGCCCTGTTCGAGGCGGAACTGAGGGCCGGCTTCGGCTCCGGCCGCCCGGTCCTCGAATGCGGCCGGCGCAATGACGAGTTCAAGCTCCGCTACGGCCTGCAGGCATATCCGCTCGGCCGCGCGGTGCAGCGCGGCTGAGCGCCCGGGTCTTCGCCTCAGGCCTTCACCCAACGACTTGGAATTCGGGGAAATCACCATGTCAGCCACAGTGGGAGAGGGATTCGACCGCAGGGCCGCCGCACTGCTGCGCGCCGCGGCCAACGACCTCAAACGCGACGACGACAACGCCGAGCGCGACCTCGGCCTGGAACCGGGCAGCTTCGCCGAGTACACCTCCGGACGGCGGCCCGTCGACTGGGCCCTGCTGCAGCGGGCCGCCGAGGTCTGGCCGCTCAACGAGCGTGACCTGCTGCCCATCCATGACGACTGCCCGACGGGTCTGTCCGTCCTGCGGGCCAAGGAGTCCGAGGCCAGCTCCCGGGTGCTGGCCCGGGGCGGCACGGACTACTACGAGTACCGCGACACCGCCATGTCCCGGATCGCCTCCTACCGGCCGGAGTGGATCCGGATGCTCCAGGTGGTCGGGAACGATCGGGCGGACAACCCCGACGTACGGTGGAACCGCGGGCATCTGCTGTACCAGTTCACCTACTTCGTCGGCCCCGTCAACTACTACTACCGGTGGCAGGGCGAGTCGTACTGCGTCCCCATGGAGACCGGGGACTCCGTGTGGGGCCTGCCCTTCGCCCCGCACTCCTTCACCGCGCGCGGCGACGCCGAGCCGGCCTACATCCTCGCCCTGACCTACGGCGGTGGCCTGGTCGGGGACGCCCAGCGGGAACTGGCGGTCCTCGGCCGGCGGGCGGCCCATGAACTGGCCCTCCCCGTCACCCGGGACGCCACGTCCGCCGACGGACAGATCCGCTCCTTCATGGCGGCGGGCTGCGTCACCCCCGCCGAACTCGCCGCCCGTACCGGACTCCCGCCCGAGCGGATCCGGCAGCTGACCGGTCCCGGCGCCCGGGCCGTGCCCACGCAGGACGAACTCACGGTGCTGGCAGACGGGTTGGGAGTGTCCGTACGGGACCTTCTGCCGCCCCGCAGCACCTCGCGGCACGGTGTGTCCATCCAGCACGCCCGCGACGCGCGCAGCTGGGTGCATCCCGACGAGGGCCGGCCCGCCTACCGGCTCACCCGGCTCGCGGGCGATCCGCTGCACCCGCACACCTCGGCCCTCCAGGTCGACGTGCTGGCCACCGCGGACGCGGACAGCGCCCCCCTGGCCACCCACCAGCACCAGTACCTGTTCGTGCTGGGGGACGCGCCCGTACGGATCAGCTGGGAGCGGGACGGCGAGCGCCGTACCGACGTGCTCGGGCCGGGCGACTCCGCCTACACCGAACCGCTGGTCCCCGTCACCTTCTCGGCCGTCACCGAGGCCGCTCCCCGGGTTCTGATGCTCCGCATCGGCGGACATGTCACGCCCGACGTGCGCCACGCGCTGGGCGCCATGGCCGAGCAGGGAATCGACCGCTACATCGCCGAAGACCGCCTGTGGTACAGCAAGGAAGGAAACTGATCGCCGTGCCGGACACTCAGCCGATCCAGGCCCAGGGCTCCAAGGCCGCCCGGCTGCGCGCGCTGCTCGAGGGAACCTCCGTGGTCCGAGCGGTGGGCGCGCACGACGGTCTGTCCGCCAAGCTGGTGCAGCGCGCCGGGTTCGAGGCCGTGTGGGCCTCCAGCTTCGAGATCTCCGCGAGCCACGGTCTGCCGGACGCGAGCCTGGTGACCATGACGCAGTACCTGGATGCCGCGATCGCGATGGACGCGGTCACCGACATCCCGGTCATCGCCGACTGCGACACCGGTTTCGGCGGGCCGATGAACGCCGCGTACGCGATGCAGCGCTACGAGCGGGCGGGCATCTCCGCGCTCTGCATCGAGGACAAGCTCTTCCCCAAGATCAACAGTTTCGCCGACGCGGCCCAGGACCTGCTGCCCGCCGAGGACTTCGCCCTGAAGATCAAGAACGCCAAGGAGATGCAGTCCGACCCCGACACCGTGCTGATCGCCCGCACCGAGGCGCTGATCGCGGGCCGGCCGGTGGCCGAGGCGCTGGAGCGCGCGCACGTCTACGTCGCCGCGGGCGCCGACGCGGTCCTCGTGCACAGCAAGAGCCGCCGCCCCGAGGAGGTACTGGAGTTCGCCTCCCGCTGGGAGTCGCCGGTGCCGCTGGTCGCCGTACCGACCACCTACAACACCGTGACCGAGGGCGAGCTGTACGACGCCGGGTATCGCCTGGTGATCTACGCGAACCAGGGCCTGCGGGCCGCGGTCAAGGGCATGCAGGAGGTCCTCCAGGATCTCGGCGGGGCCGATCGCGCCGCCGAGATCGAGGAGCGCATCGCGCCGATGGCCGAGGTCTTCGCGCTGCAGGGCATGCCGTCGACGTTCCGCACGAAGCCGTGACGGCTGAGGCGGCCGGCGGGTCGGAGGCCTTCCTCGCCGGGCTGGAAGCCATCGGCGTCTCGCTGGTGTCCGGGGTGCCCTGCTCCTACTTCAAGGAGCCGATCCGGCGCCTGGAACAGCACCCCCGCATCCGGTACGTCCCGGCCGTGAACGAGGGCAGCGCGCTGGCGATCGCCGCCGGTGCCAGGCTCACCGGCGAGACGGCCGCGGTGGTCGCGCAGAACTCGGGGTTCGGCAACCTGGTCAACCCGCTCACCTCGCTGGCGCTGCCGTATCGCATCCCCCTGCTGGTCTTCGTCAGCATGCGCGGCTGGCCCACGGCCGACGCGGGCGAGCCGCAGCACCACTGGATGGGCAAGGTCGTACCCCCGTGGCTCGAGTCCCTGGAGGTGCCGTACTGGTGGCTGACCACCGACGGCCCCTCGCCCGACGCGGTCGTCAAGGAGGCGGGCACCGTCCTGGAGTCCGGCCGTACCGCGTTCGTCCTGGTGGGCAAGGGCGCGCTGAAGGACGCCGGAGCGGCGCCGGCTCCGGACCCGGCCGCACCGCGGGCCTCGGTCCCGGACCGCGACGACCTCGTGGACGCGGTCCTCGCCGAAGTGCGCGAGGAAAGGATTCTGTCCACGACCGGATACCTCTCCCGCACCCTCTACAACAGGGGTGACCGGCCCGGGAACTTCTACATGCAGGGCTCGATGGGACACGTCGCGGGCCTCGCCCTGGGCGCGGCGCTGGCCCGGCCCGAGGAGCGGTTCGTGGTCCTGGACGGCGACGGCTCGGCCCTGATGCACCTCGGCAGTCTCGCCACCGTCGGCCACTTCACGCCCGCCAACCTGGTCCATGTCGTCTTCGACAACCAGGCGTACGACTCCACCGGCGGGCAGCCCACCACCTCCGCCACCACCGACTTCGCCGCGGTCGCCCGCGCCTGCGGCTACCGGCAGGTGCGCCGGGTCGGCACGGCGGCCGGGCTGCGGCCCGCGCTGCGGGCACTGCTGGACGCGCCGGGACCCGGCCTGCTGGCGGTGGACGGGAAGGTCGGCGGCGCGCCCTGCGAGCGGGCCTCCAACAGCCTGTCCGTGGCCGGCATCGCGACACGCTTCGCCGCCCAGCACCGGTCGGCCGGCGCGCACGGCGGAGCGTCGGGCGGCCACCGGGAGCAGACGTGACCAGCCCGACGCTGCCGGCGGTCACCGGTGCCTGGCCCGGACTGACCCGGCTGCCCGGCCACCCCGCGGCCCACCTGGGCGCCGGTGCCGCCGCCCGGCTGGGCGACGCGCTCGACGCTCTCGGCGCCGAGCGCGTCCTGGTGGTCCACGGCAGGACCTCCTACCGGCGCTGCGGCGCCGACCGGATCGTCGAGGCCCTGTCGGCCCACCACACGGTGGAGCACTTCGACGGAGTGCGCCCCAACCCCGACATCGAGCAGATCCGGGCCGGTATCGACGTCATGCGGCGCTTCGCACCCCAGGCAGTCGTCGGCATCGGCGGCGGCAGCAGCCTGGACGTGGCCAAGACCATCGCCGTCCTGGCCGCCCAGCGACGCGACGCCGAGGAGTGCCTGCTGCACGCCGAGGCCGTCACCGAGCGCAGGGAGTGCGCCCTCGTGCTCCTGCCCACCACCGCCGGGTCCGGCAGCGAGATGACCTGCTTCGCCACCGTCTACGTCGACGGACGCAAGCACTCGCTCGACGTCGACCAGGCCCGGGCCGACCTGGTCCTGGTCGACGAGGACCTGACCGCCTCGCTGCCGCTGGGCGACTCGGTGGCCAGCGGCCTCGACGCGCTGAGCCAGGCCATCGAGTCGTACTGGTCCGTCGCGGCCACCCCCGCCTCCCGGGAGCTGGCCCTCGCCGCCCTGGACCGGCTGGCTCCGGCCCTGGCCCGCGCGGCCGACACCGGATCCTTCGCGGACCCGGCGATCCGCGCGGGCACCGCCCACGGGGCCTCCCTGGCGGGCGCGGCGATCGGCCTCACCCGCACCACGGCGGCGCACGCCCTGTCCTACGACCTGACGGCGCGGCTGGGCCTGGCCCACGGCACCGCCGTGGCCCTGCACCTGCCCTGGGTGCTGGAGCGGCACGCGATGGCCACCACGGCCGACTGCCGCCATCCGCACGGCGCCGCGGCGGTGCGCGACGCGGTGGCCGTCGTCGAGGACACCACCCGTACGCGCACCGGCCGGAGCGTGCGGCAACTGGTGGAACAACTGCTGACCCGCGCCGGGCAGCCGGTCCGGATCGAGGACCTGGCACTGCCCGCGCGGCACTGGCGCGGCCCCATGACTCAGGCGCTCACCTCCGGCCGGGCCGCCAACAACCCCTGCGTACTGACCGAAGCCGATGTGCTTCAGCTGCTGCGCTGAAGCCGTATGACGAAAGGCGGACAACGATGGCCACTGGCCGTGTGCTGTACACCGACCCGGCGTGGCTCGTGGAGGAGGGCACCTGGAGCCGAGAACGGGCCACCGTGGAACGGGAAGTCCTCGGACCGGGCGTGGAGCTGCGCTTCGGCCCGTACGAGAACGGACGTTACCTGGTCGACAGCCCCGCGATGCATCAGGCGGCCGCCGGGTGCGAGGTGCTGGTGGTCTACCGCACCCAGGTCACCGAGGAACTCCTCGACGCCGCCGGGGACGGTCTGCGCGTGGTGGTGCGCCAGGGCGTCGGCGTGGACAACCTCAACGCCGATCTGCTCGCCGCCCGCGGCATCCCCGCCTACAACGTGCCCGACTACTGCGTGGACGAGGTCGCCGCCCACACCTCGGCGCTCGCCCTCGCGCTGGAACGGCAACTGATCCCGCAGCACCGGACGCTGACCGGGGGCACCTTCGACATCTACGCCGGCGGCACCCCGCACCGCACCAACCGGCGCACCCTCGGCATCGTCGGCTTCGGCCGGATCGGCCGCGCCGTCGCCCGACGCCTGGGCTCCTTCTACGGCGAGACACGGGTCTACGACCCCTACCTCGGCCGCGACCTCGCCGAGGGCTACGGCGCCCGCGCCGTCGACACCCTCGAGGAGCTGCTCGCCGAGTCGGATCTGGTCACCCTGCACTGCCCGCTCACCCCCGAGACCGAGCGGCTGATGGACGCCGACGCCCTGCGGGCCATGAAGCCGGGCGCCTTCCTGGTCAACGCGGCTCGCGGCAAGCTCGTGGACCCCGAGGCCCTGGGCAAGGCGCTGGAGCAGGAGTGGATCGCGGGCGCCGCCCTCGACGTCTTCTTCCCCGAGAATCCCCATCACGACCCGCGGTGGGAGCCGGTGCTCAGGCATCCCCGGGCCGTGGTCACCAGCCACCGCGCCTTCCTGTCCGAGGAGGCCGAGGCCAGCAGCCGCCGCCGGGTGGCCGAGCTGGTGCGGGCGGCCCTGGACGGACGCGTCGACGGCCACCCCGGCCGGGTCCTCGGGCAGGGGGCGGGCCGGTGACCGCGCTCTCCCCGACGGCCGCCGGGGCCCACGGACAGGACGTCGTCGTCCTGTCCACCGGTGACGTACGCGTCCCGGTGCACCCGGCGGACTCCGCCGTGCGGGTACGGCGGGCCGACCAGCACTACCGGGCCCCCGCCGGCGACCCGGACCTCAGATCTCTCATCGCTCGGTACGCCACCTCCTCGAAGGATGCCGTGGTGCCCTCCGCCGACCAGATCCTGGTGGCGCCGGGAGCCCGGCAGGCCCTGGTCGCGGTGCTCCGCGCGGTCCTCGGCGAGCGCCGCGAGGTGCTCTTCGCCACGCCGTACTGGGCCAGCTATCCGCACCTCGTGGAACTGGTCGGAGGCGTCCCCGTGCCGGTGCCGGGACGGGTCGGCGAGGGCACCCTCGACCTCGACGCGTGGGAGGCGCGGCGCACCCCGGACACCGGCGCCGTCATCGTCAACTCGCCCCGCAATCCCGACGGTGCCGTCATCGACCGGGACTCGCTGCGGGCCCTGGTCGAGTGGGCCGGCCGGCACGGACTGGTCGTGATCTGCGACGAGGTGTACCGGGGGGTCGCGCTCGGCGGCCGGCCGGCGCCCTCGGTGCGTGACGTGTTCCCGGAGCTCCCGGAGCACTGTGTGGTCGTCGACGGGCTGTCCAAGAGCCACGCCCTGGCGGGGCTGCGGTTCGGCTGGGCGATCGCCCCGGCCGGCATCCGCGCCCGCGCCGTCGCCGTCGCTTCCCACCTCATCGGCAACACCAGCGGCCTGGTGCAGGACGCCGCGGCCGTCGTGCTGGCCGACCCGGAGCCGGAGCGGCAGCGGATCGGCGCCGAACTCACCTCGAACCTGGACATGGCGATGAAGGTCCTCGACACCGTCGAGGGGCTCGTCTGTCCCCGTCCGCAGGGCGGCATCTTCCTGTTCCCGGACATCCGGCCGCTGCTCTCCGGCCTCGAGCAGGAGGCGCGCCGCGCGCCTGCCGTCTGGCTGAAGGACCGGCACCGGGTCGCGGTCGTGGACGGCGCGGCGTTCGGCGCGCCGGGCCATCTGCGGCTCTCCTTCGCCCTCCCCGCCGAGCAGCTCGCCACCGGACTGGAACGCCTGCGGCAGGCACTGACCACCGTGTGAAACCGCTCTGAAGGCACCGACGCCCCGCACCCGTTGTGAGAGGAACCATTTCGTGGATGTCTCCCTGCTGGACCGGCTGCCCGCCCCCGTGCGGGCCGAACTCGACCGGCGGCAGGCCGCCCTGCCCGCGATAGCGGCCCTGGTGGAGGCCGACCAGGACGAACCCGTGCTGCTCGCCGGCTCCTACGCCACCGGGGAGTGGAACCCCACCTCGGACCTCGACCTGCTGGTCCTCACCAGGCGGTACCGCCCGCGCCGCACCCCCGGCACCACCAACCACCCCTCGATCCTCGGGGACAGCTTCGACGGACGGGCGGGCGACCTTCCGGTCAACGTCGAGTACGTCGGCGAAGAACGTCTCCAGGACATCGCCCGGGTCCTGGAGAACACCGCCGGGGAGGACGGCACGGTCGACCTGCCGAACTTCCAGGGCCTCGAACTGCGGCTGGTCCAGCGCGTGCACCAAGGCGTCGCGCTGAGCGGTGCCGAGGAACTGGACAAGCTCCGTGCGGGACTCGACCTCGACGCGGTCCGCTCCGCGGCCACCGCCCTCGCTTTCGTGGGCACGCTCAGCCTGCTGGAGGACACGACGGTTCTGGCGAGCCCGACCCGCGAGCTGATGTGCCGGGGCGCGGCCGAATCCCTGCTGATGTCCGCGGTGAACGCCTTCGGTGTGCTCACCCACGACGGCAAACACCTGCTCACCCGCGCGGCTCGGATCGCCGAACACGACGACGTGCCAAGGCTGTTCCGGCAGATCGAAGGCCTGCTGTTCGCCGATCGCCTCGTGCACGAGGAGGCGCTCGGCCTGATCCTGGACCTGGCCGGAGACCTGTATCGCTCGTTCACCGACCCGCGCTGTCCCTCCGGGGTGCTCCGGATGCTGGAGCCCTTCGTCCCCACGTGGGGGTGGACGGGACGGGTACTCGCGGGGGAGCGCGCGTGAGCGGCGGCAGCGGCCGGGCGGCCGACGCGTGGGGACTGCTGGACCCCGATCCGCCCCTGTTCGCCTCCGAGGCGTGGCTCGCCGTCATGTCCGACCGCATCGAGGGGACGCACCGCCGCACCGTCAGCGCGCCCGGGACGCCCGACGCCACGGGCTTCTTCGCCACCGTCATCGGCGACAGCGAGGTGTCCGAGAGCAAGAACCCCTGGCAGCTGCTGTTCGAACCGTGCAGTCTGCGGACGCTGGCGCCCGAGGCCGAGGCGGCGCAGGCCGCGGCGCGCGCCGGGGGACCGGCCCGTGAGACGTGGTTCCCCTCGCTGGTGCTGATGTACCCGGGTCTCGAATGCTTCCCGACCGGTCCCGGCCGTCACCGGCCCGCCGCGCTCGACCGCGCGGTCGCGTCCGTCGTCGGTCGGGCCCGCGACGAAGGGCTGAGGTCGGTGGCCTTCCTGTACGTGCAGCCGGAGGAGCGGGTGCTCGCCGAGGCGTTGCGGCGAGCGGGGTTCGTCGAGTTTCCGCTCGCCCTGCGCTGCAACCTGAGGCCCCCCGGGACGTCGTTCGCGGACTACCGGGCCGCGCTGAGCCGCAACGCGGCCCACAGCATGGACCGCATCCGCCGCCGGATCGCCGAACGCGGCGTGACCGTCCGCCGGTTCACGCTGGACGAGCTGGACGAGGCGGGCGTCGAGCGGCTCGTCGAGCTGCGCCTGCAGCACCGTGCCAAGTACGGCCGGCGCCCCGACACGGCCGGGGAGCGGGCGCAGTTGACCGCGTTCCGCCGGCACTTCGGCGACCGCGCGGAGGTCGTGGCCGCGATGGCCGACGAGCGGATGATCGGGTTCTGCCTGTTTCTCGACGCCGGCGACGTGCGGCACGCCTGGACGCATGGCATCGACTACACCGACAGCCGGTCCAAGGACGTCTTCTTCGAGGTCTGTTACTACCGGCCGGTCGAGGACGCCTACCGTACCGGGCGCAAGGAGCTGTCCTTCAGCTACGGCGCGGAGGGCAGCAAGCTCGAGCGGGGCTGCCGTCTGGACGAGGTCAGCGGGTTCGTCCTGCCGCTGGACGACGGCGACCTGGCGTCCGCGCACAGCGCGGCACGGGCCCTCGCCCGGGGGCTCGTCCGGCCCGGGCCGGGTCGCTGACCCCGCCTCACCGGCAGCGGAGAGCAGCCACGGGAACGCACGGTACGACTACAGGAGTGTGATGGACGCCGACGCCGGCATCGCCCGCAAGGGCCTGGGCATCTTGCGTGAGCGGGGCTTCCGGTACTACTGGACGGCCCGGGCCCTGTCCCTCATCGGGGACTACGCCTTCCGTACGGCCTTTGCCACGCACATCATCAGCGTCAGCGGCTCGGCGTCCACACTGGCCGCCGCGACGGCCGTGCTGCTGGTGCCGTCACTGGTCTTCTACCTGGTGGGCGGCGCTGTCGGAGACCGTACCGCCTCCCGACGCGCCATCATGGTCTGGGTCGACGCCGCCCGGTTCGTGGTCCTCCTGCTCATCGCCGGGGTGACCTACTGGACGCCCAGCGTGGTTCTGCTCGTCGTCCTCGCCGTGCTGATCGGCGTGGCGGACGGGTTCTTCCAGCCCGCGTCCTTCGCGTACATGCTGGAGATCACTCCGAAGGAGAAGCTGGTCGCGGCGAACTCGGCGCTCTCCGTCGGCCAGCAGATCGGACTCATCGGCGGCCCGCTGATCGGCGGATTCATGGTGAGCCTCGCGGGTGCCCCGGCGACGTTCGCCTTCGACGCGGCCACTTTCCTGGTCTCGGCGATCCTGCTCCTGCTCGTCCGCGCCTCCCGGAGCACCGGCGAGGATCCGGCCGGTGCCGCGGAGCCCGACGGCGCGGCCGGGGAACCGGTGGCCGGCGGCCACCGGCTCAGGCAGGTCGGCGTGGACGTCGCCCAGGCGGTACGGTTCGTCGCCGGCCTGCGGTGGCTGCTGGTCTCCCTGGTGGTCAACGCGTGCACCAACGCCGTGTACGCGGGAGTCCTCGATGTCTCGGTGCCGCTGATCATGGCGCCGGAGGGGACCTCCGAGGGCCGGTCGCTGGGCACGTTCTACGCGTTCCAGGGCATCGGTGCGCTGGCCGGGGCGGCGGTGCTGGCCAAGCTGACGGTGCGCAGGACGGGGCCCGCCCTGTACCTCATGCTGGCCCTCATGGCGCTGTCCCTCGCGGCCACCGGTGTGACCGGCGGCGGCGCGGGCGCGCTCGCCATGGCCTTCACCTACGGGGTCGGCCTGCACTTCTTCAACTCGCTCTTCCCGAGCCTCCTGCAGGAACAGGTGCCGGACAACCTGCTCAGCCGCGTGGGCAGCCTGGCGTTCCTCGGGTTCAACGGCCTGATGCCGCTCGGCGCCCTGCTGATGGGCCCCCTGGTGAGCACGCTCGACGCCCGCGGGGCGGCCGTCGCCGCGGGCCTCGTGGCCGCGGCCACGAGCCTCGCCGCCCTGCTGTCCGCGGACGTACGCCGTCTCACCGCGGCCGGGCCCGAGCCGGACACGGGTGCGCGGCCGGACCCGGCCGACGGAGACAAGGACGCCGTCGGCCGGGTCTAGGCCCGCTCGTCACGTTCCTGCCCGACCCGACCCGACCCGACAAGAAGAGGAAGATCATGCACAGCACGGAAGTTGCGCGGCTGTCCGGTCCGTTCGACGGACCGAGCTGGGACCGGCTGGGGCCGGGCGCCGCGGTCCAGGGCGGCCGCTGGCTGACCGCGATGCTCAGCAGACTGCCGGGCGAGCCGGTCAGGGTGTCGCACGACGGCTCGGACGGCGCGCTCGGCTTCACGGGTGCGGTGGTCCGGGACGGCGACGCGTACGAGGCGTACAACCCATGGGCGATCCTGCGCCGGGAGGACCCCGTCTTCCCCGAGGTGCGGGCCCTCGGCCGACGGGTCCTGCCGCACCTCGGTGACGGCCGTGAGGCGATCCTGCCCGGACTGCTGCTGGTGGCTCCCGGATACCTCGGGGATCCGGTGGGACCGGCCGCGGACCACCCCGACAGCGTGAAGCGGTGCCTCGCCGATGTCTGTGCCTGGGCGGGCGATGCGGGTCTGGCCACCGTGTCGGTGCTCTACACCAGGCCGGCCGCCTCGCGAGTCCTGGCCCCGGCCGTCGGCGCCCTGGGCGGCGAGAGCTTCGATCTGACCACACGGTCGATGATGCCGGTGACCTGGGACGACGAGGAGAGCCTCGCGGCCGTCCGGTCGAAGCGGCGGCGTATCGAGGTGCGGCGTCAGCTGCGCCGCCTCGCGGAACACGGCTGCTCCGTCGGTACGGGCGTCCCGGACGAACTGTTCGACGAGGTCATCGAGGGCAGGTGCGCCCTGCTGCGCTGGTACGGCCAGCCCGCCGACGAGGCGGCGGAGCGGCGCCGGCTGCGCACCCTCATCGACTCGTTCGGCGAGGACCTGCTGCTCTTCACCGCCCAGGTCGAGGGGCGGCTGATCGCCCACGCGCTGTTCGTGGCCGACATGAGGACCTTGCAGAACGTCTATGTCGGCACCACGGAGCTCGGCCGGAACGTTCCGTACGCCCACCTGGCGGTGACCTATCACGCGCCCATGCGCCATGTCGGGCGCGAGCGTTACGACTGGATCGACTACGGCGTCGGCCATGGCGACACCAAGCGGACGCAGGGGTGTGAGGCCGTACCGCTGATGGGACATGTGATCCCCCTGTAGCCCTTGGTGTGCCTTCTGCACAAGGGTGCGGGCCGGCCACGACCGGTACCCCGCGGTCCGGCCTCTGCCGGCGAGCGCCGGAGGCCGAGGGGCATCACGCCCGGGCCTGCCGGTCATCGACCCCACGGCCGTGCCGGCCCGGGCAACGGTCAGGGAGGCCTTGGCCCCGGTGGGCAGCCCGTAGCCAGGGGCCACCGGACACCGTCCGGCCCCGCACCGCGTCGGGCTTCGCGGGCTCGGCACCGCTTCGCACGCCGTCGGACCGGCGGTCGGCGTCAGCGCGGGCGGCGCTCGTAGACGGTCACCCTGCGGCCGCGTACCTGCTCGTCCGTCACTGCCGTGAAGTACTCCTTGAGTACGGAGGCCTTCACCCTGTCCCGCTGTGCCGACACCGGCCTCGCCACCTCGACCGCGTCCGTGACCAGCAGAATGCGGCGCTCGGCCAGCATCGCGGCGCGGATCCGGTCGGGTCCGGCCTCCACGCCCTTCAGGGTCCCGGAGTCCTCGGGGCTGTCCCGCAGGGCGATGTCCCTCAGACCGGTGAAGTCCGCGGGGGAGACCAGCGCGGTGTCGCGCCGGGCGGCCGGTACGAAGAGCACCGCGTCCCCGGTCTGCTTGAGGCGCTGTACGTCCGCCGCCACCGACAGGACGTCGTCCACCCGGCTGGCGGGGGAGCGCTTGGCCAGCGTCTGCGGCAGCAGGGCCACCAGCGCCGTGGCGGCCACCACGGGCAGGATCCACCGGGACGCTCTCGGGAAGCGGGGCGCGGCCACCCGTACCAGGGTGCCCAGCGCCGTCCCGATCAACAGAGCGAGGCCCAGCATGCTGAACAGCACATAGCGGTCGAGGAACAGCGGCTGGACCAGGGAGAGCCCGATCAGGGTGAGCTGGGGGACGGCCAGGAGGGGAAGGCCGACGGCCGCGGTCGACAGGTGTCCCGCCGGCGGCCGGTCCAGCAGGGCTCCCAGCCCGCCGATCGCCAGCAGCACCGCAGGGCCGATCATCATGTGCCAGGTCAGCGGCGGGATCCAGGAGACCTGGTCGGACTGCCCGCGGCTGAACAGGATCAGTGGCAGCACACCCGTGGTGGCGGCCGCCGAGGCCACCGCCCAGCGCGTCCACGGTCCGCGCCCGGCCCGCGTCCAGACCAGGGTCGCGGCGTGCGCCGGCAGGATCATCAACGACAGCCAGTTGAGCAGACCGCACAGCAGGACGGTGCCGCCGTACGCCGCCCAGCGAAGCGCGTGACAACGGTCTTCGAGCAAGGTCACCAGCAGCAGTGTCGAGATCGCCGCCCCGGCCGCGACCAGGGCGTACGGCCGCCCCTCCTGGAGGTAGAACTGCGCGGCGGGCAGGAGCCCCAGGGCCAGGCCGGCGCCCAGACCCGCCCGCGGTCCGGCCAGCCGGTCGCCGATGACCGTCACGCAGGCCGCCGCCACGGCCATGGCCAGCACGGAGGGCAGCCGCAGGGTCGTGGTGCTCGGTCCGAAAGCCTCGAAGAGACCGTGCATCAGCAGGTAGTAGAGGCCGTGCACGGCGTCCACATGGCTCAGCATGTGCCAGATCTCGGGGACGGACCGCTCCGCCACCTGCCAGGTCGCGGCCTCGTCCCGCCACACGCTGTGCTGCCGGGGCAGTCCCCACAGGCCGAGGGCCAGGGTCCACAGGAGCGGTATCAGCCAGATGGGCAGGCGGCGCCGGCCGACGGCTATGTGGGAAGTCATGAAGTGGTCGAGGCCCCCGAGGTAGCGGTGCGGACCGGACACGAGCGGTCCGCGGACTTGAGGAAGAGGGACCGGGCCGCCGGTCGGGTTGCGTGGGGGCGCGGAAAAGACGCGAAGGGCACACGGTCCTGGCGGCGGGCACACGGTCCGGGCGGCGGGGGGCACGGTCCGCGCCGGGGCGGAGTTCGCCGGCCGTACCCGCGGCCAGAAATGGAAGACCGTATTCCGGAATGATGGCCGAAAATTTCCGTCAGGATTGGCGGTATTGAACCCAACGCCTCACGGCAATTTCCCGTCCACTCGCGACTTCTTCTTCGTTCGCCGCGCGCGCCGGGCATCCGGGGGTCTGCTTTTTCCGATCCTGACCTGGTTTATGTGTTGAATTGATCACGTAAATATTCGGTTGCTTTAAGTCATGCATACGATCAAGATCTGGCCTGTCCTGACCAGAACAAGATGACTTGGAGTCACTCTTGAGCATGCGAAACGGGGTCAAGGCCGCTCTCGCGACCGGCGCCATCATCATGGCCGCTGCCACACCGGCGCTGGCCGATACGGTCTCGGTCGG
Organism: Streptomyces griseochromogenes; assembly: GCF_001542625.1. NCBI lineage: Bacteria > Bacillati > Actinomycetota > Actinomycetes > Kitasatosporales > Streptomycetaceae > Streptomyces > Streptomyces griseochromogenes. The sequence continues at coordinate 557,910 of NZ_CP016279.1, forward strand.
TGGCGGCACCTGGAGCCACGACATGGGTGCCAACACCCTGTGGTCCAACTACAAGCACCCGTACGTCCAGCACTCGTCGTCGGTGCACGGCAAGTACTGGTCCTTCAGCGGCTGCACCGCGAAGGGCCAGTGGTCCCTGGCCTCCGCGGACAAGGACCACATCCTGCCGAACGAGAACAAGGCGTACTGGTCCAAGGACTGCTAGTCATTCCGTGCCGGTAAGTCCCTTGTGGCCGTAGGCGCTTCGGCATCTGCCCACGCGTCCCGGCACGCCCGGCTGTGGGGGCGGGTCACTCGTCCCCGCAGCCGGGGTTCACCGTCCCAGCCCTGCGGGATCCGAGTTCCGGCGAGGGCCTCGAGCTAGGTAAATCCATGCTGCACCGAGGTATCAAGTTCGTCCACGCAGCCGTACTGGCGTTTTCCGCGGTGCTGGCATTTCTGTTCGTGCGGGGACTGGACGAGGACGGGGTTCTGGGCAGCTCGGCTCTTGTCTGGGTGTTCGACTCCGGCAATTCGACGACCGGTGGCCAGGTGGCCCAGGACATCGAGTCCTTCTCCGCGCGCCACGGGTTCGCGGTGGCTCGCGAGGTGCCCGATCTGAGGGACCCCGACAGCCATCGCCACCTGTATCTCGCGGCGGGCAAGAGGTCCGATGCGGCGTCGTGGCTGGATGAGGGATATCCGGAGTTCAGCAGGAATTTCCGGACGGATGTGCATCCGATCTCCGAGATCGGACAGCGTGATCCGCGCGGCTATTACTACGTCTTCGGGTCGTCCGCCGATGCCGACGCGCTGCTGGCCGAGTTCACCCGCCTCGGCCTGCAGGCCGGTGTGAGCCACCCCTTCTCCTACAGCGAGCTGGCCACCGCCTACAAGGGCGGTGCCCTGTACTGGTCCTTCTGGGTGGTCGCGCTCGCCGCGGTGACGATGTGCGGCGCGAGCGTGCTGCTCAACGCCAAGGCGTACGGGGTCCTGCGGCTGCAGGGCATGTCCTTCACGGACCTGCTGCTGCGTGATCTGAGACAGCTCGCGGTGTTCTGGTCGATCAGCCTCGGTGCCGTGGCGGCCGCGGCGGTCGCCTTCCTCGGTTTCTACAACGGCTTCGCCCGGCTCGGTCTGTTCGCCGCGGTCGCCGCGGTCCTGGCCGGCCTGCTCGTTCTCATGACACTGGCCGCACACGCCGCCGTACTCGCCCTGACCGGCAAGGTCGAGGTGCTCCGCGCCCTCAGGGGCGAACTGCCCGCCAGGGCGGCGACCGCGAGCGCCTATCTGGTGCGCGTCCCGGCCATGCTGCTGGCCCTCGGCATCGCCGTGGATGTCGCCCATGCGGGCCAGAACGTCCTGGCGCGTCAGGCGAGCCAGACCGCTTACGCCAAGGCGGGCGACGCCGTCACCATCCGGCTCAACGGAAGTCTGCGCGGCGAGACGAAACAGGTGATCAAGGAACTCGGGCCATGGCTGCGCCGGGCCGACCGGGCGGGCAAGGTCGTGGTGGCCGGGCGCCGCGACCTCCAGAGCATCGCCCCGACCTCCCATCTGCCGACCGGTGAGGTGCTCTTCGTCAACGAGACCTTCCTGAGGAAGCAGCCGGTCCTCGACCCTGCGGGCCGGCGCTACGGCCCGGCACCCCGGGACGGCAAGGCTCCCGGGACGCACGCGGTGCGGCTCATCGTCCCGCAGTCGCTGAGCGCCCGTACCCCGGCCATCGCCACCGCGGTTCGCGGGGTGCTGGACGTGGGTTCCCGCCGGCACATCCGCGTGGAGGCGTTCCGGTCGAGGAACGGCCAGCGCGTGTTCGCCTACAACCCCGGCAGTGAGATCTACAACGCGGCCCACGCCCCGGAGGAGGACCGGTCCCTCGTCCACGACCCGGTCGTCGTCGTGATCCCCAACGGGTCGGACGTCATCGACGACGACCTCTACACCGCGTTCGCCAGCCAGGAGGGGATCGTCTTTCCCGACCCGGCCGACGTCCTGAGCGCCGTCGACGGCAAGGGGCCGGGCAAGCTGTCGACCTACGTGGCGGCCGTGCGTCCTGTCGCCGAGAACTCCGCCCTGAAGAGGAGGGACGCCGTCCGGGAGCTCCGGCTGGACCTGTTCAACCTCGTCGTGGCCGTGGCCGTGCTCCTCATCGCCGGTGTCGGCGTCTGCATCATCTACTCCCGCAAGAACGCGCAGGCCATCTTCGTCCAGCACATCAGCGGGTGGAGATACGCGACCACCCACCGCTTCATCCTCGCCGTGGAGGCGGCCCTCGCGGTCGTGCTCGCCACCCGGGTGCCGTTCGAGAACTGGCTGCACAACCGGAAGTACCGGGAGTTCGCGGACGCCGGGATCCCCGCCCCTTACCCGCCCGCTCATCTCACCGCGGTGGACGTCGGCGTCATCGCCGGGCTGGTGACCGTCGAGCTCGGCGCGGTCCTCGTCACCCTCGCCGTGTTCCACCGCCGCATCGTCAAGGAAGGGGCGACCGAGGCATGAGCCCCGCACCCACGCATCCCCGCCACCCAGCCGGAGTACCGTCATGATCGATGTCGAGAAACTGTCGAAGGCCTTCGGCGCCCGGACGCTGTGGTCCGATGTCACCTTCACCATCGGGCGCGGCGAGATGGTGGCCCTGGTCGGCCCCAGCGGCTCCGGCAAATCCACCCTGCTCAACTGCCTCGGCCTGCTCGACAGGCCGAGCGCGGGCGCCATCCGCCACGAGGGACAGGACCTCACCCGGTTCGGCCCCCGCGAGACCCGGCGCTTCCGCCGCGACGTGCTCGGCTATCTCTTCCAGAACTACGCCCTGATCGAGAACGCCACCGTCGCCGACAATCTGGAGGTGGCCGTGAAACCGCGCCGGGCCGCGCGCGGCACGACCGGCACCGGCATCGCGGAGGCTCTCGACCGGGTCGGACTGGCGGGGCGGGAGCGGGAGCGGATCCACCACCTCAGCGGTGGAGAACAGCAGCGCGTGGCCCTCGCCCGGCTCATGGTCAAGCAACCCGCCCTCGTGCTCGCGGACGAACCCACCGGTGCCCTCGACCGCGCCAATGCCACCATGGTCGTCGACGTCCTCCGCGAGATGAGCGAGGCCGGGTGCGCGGTGGTCATCGCCACCCATGACGACGGTGTGCGCGACCGCTGCGACACCGTCTTCGCGGTGCGCGAATCCTCGCTCGTCGGCGTCTGCTGAGACCGCCGCCCGAGCGCGGTTCCCCGGGCTCGCGGGCCCGGACGCGGTCCCCGAGGGGCATGCGCCGGGCTGGGGAGGCCCCCGCGCCGTGCGCAGGGAAAGACAAGCAAACGCACGGACAAAAGCGGAGCAAAGGGGGTGTCAAGTGAATCGGGGTCCAGTGAACCGGCGCCCTTGAGGCAACATCTTGGTGAACGGCGAGCACCGCGCGGTCGGGACGTGGCGCCGCCGTCGGCCGGATGGGGTGAGGGACGTGGTGGAGCCGAGGATCGCGGTCGCCGTGGTGACCATGGGCAACCGGCCCGCCGAAGTTGACGCCCTGCTGGAGTCCGTGGCCAAGCAGGACATCGAGCCCGCCCGCATCGTGATCGTCGGCAACGGCTGCCGGCTGCCCGAGTTCGCCGAACGGCTCTCCCTGCCGGGCCGGGTCACCACCATCGACGTCGAGGAGAACCTCGGCTGCCCGGGTGGCCGGAACGTGGCCCTCGCCCGGCTGCGCGAGTACGACGACGTCGACGTCGTCGTGGAACTGGACGACGACGGACTGCTCGTGGACGCCGATGTGCTGCGCCGGGTGCGCGAGCTGTACGCGGCCGACCCGCGCCTTGGCATCGTGGGCTTCCGTATCGCCGACGAGCACGGCGAGACCCAGCAGCGGCATGTGCCCAGGGTGGGCAAGTCCGACCCGATGCGCGGCGGTGACGTGACCGGCTTCCTCGGCGGCGGGCACGCCCTGCGCATGGAGATGCTGGCGGAGACCGGCGACTGGCCCGCCGAGTTCTTCTTCGCGCACGAGGAGACCGACCTCGCCTGGCGGGCCGCCGACGCCGGCTGGAAGATCCGCTACGTCCCCGAACTGCTCCTGCAGCACCCCAAGACCTCGCCGGCCCGGCACGCCATCTACTACCGCGTCAACGCCCGCAACCGGGTCTGGCTCGTCCGGCGCAGGCTGCCCCTGCCGCTCGTTCCGCTGCACCTGGGGGTGTGGACGCTGCTCACCCTCGCCCGCACCCGTTCCACGGCCGGACTGCGGGCCTGGTTCGGCGGGTTCGTGGAGGGGCTGCGGGAGCCGGCCGGCGAGCGCCGGCCCATGCGCTGGCGGACGGTGTGGCGGCTCACCCGGCTGGGGCGCCCGCCCGTCATCTGAGCCGAAGGCCGGGCAGGGCTGGGCGAGGCCGGGTCAGGAGCTGAGCCAGGGCCGTGCGGGGGTTCGAGGGCGCGGGACAGGCCCCGGTCGGTCACCTCCGCCGACCGGGGCCATTTCAGGTCCCCGGACCAGGCCTACGGCGACACTCCCCCGAGTTGCGCGACATCACGCGCGCGCCGTCGACCGGATCCGATGGATTGATCACATCAGGGCCCACCAACAGATCGCTAACATGTGGCCAACGGTTCCTGCGTAGGTCGCGAACCGGTCGGCCGGAAGTCGCCGGGAGAAGGCGGCAACAAGCGGAAATCCCAGGGATTCCGGCCCCGACCGGTAGGCGGGCGGCGGCAGGAAGCCATGGGAAATGGGGCGGGATTCCGCCAGGGAACGGCGGGCGAGAGCCCGTCGCGCAGCACGGTCGGACAGGACCGCGGGAAGGCAGTGGGCGACGTGATGCGGCGATGCGAGCTGCGTTTCGGACTCCTTGGGTCACCCGTCCTCTACGACCGACAGTCGTACGGCATTTCGGACGACGCTTCTGAGGGGGCCTCGGACGGTGCCCTTCCGGGTTCGGGCTACGCCTCCGATCCCGTCCCCGACAACCTCCTCCACCCCATCGGCAGCCCCAAGGTGCGCGTCCTGCTCGCCGCGCTGCTGCTGGAGGCCGGCCGGGTGGTGTCGGTCGAGTCCTTGAAGGACGCCCTGTGGGGCGGGGCGCCCCCCGTGTCGGCGCAGGCCTCGCTGCACAACCACGTCACCCGGCTGCGCCGGCTGCTGGACGACCCCGAGCGGCTCAGGGCCGTGCCGCCCGGCTATCTGCTGCGCGTCGACCACGGCGAGTTGGACGTGCACGTCTTCGACGCCCGGGTCGCCGAGGCGCGCGCCGCGCACGCCCGGCGGGACTGGGCGGGTGTCGTGCGCGCCTGCACGGCCGGGCTCGCGCTCTGGCGCGGCACACCGCTGAGCGGGCTGCCCGCCGACTTCGGCGGCTACGCCCTCGTGCAGCGCCTGGAGGAGGCGCGGCTGCTCCTGCTGGAGTGGCGCTACGACGCCGAACTCGACCTCGGGGGAGCCAGGCTGGCCGGGCTCGTCCCGGAGCTGGCGGCGCTCATCGCCGGGCATCCGCTGCGTGAGGCGTACCACCGCCAGCTGATGCTCGCCCTGCACCGCACCGGCCGCCAGGCCGAAGCCCTGGCCGTCCACCGCGACCTGCGCGCCCGCCTGATCGAGGAACTCGGCGTCGAGCCCGGCCCCGCCGTCCGCGAGGCCCACATGGAGGTCCTGCGCGTCTTCTCACCCCCCAAGTCCAGAAGGCCCTCCCTCAAGTCCGCGCCTCCCCTCAGGCACACCCCCACCCCGGCCGCCGACGACCCGAACCCACCCCACCCGCCGGCCGACAGCGAGCGGCCCCGTCACGGCACGCAGGCACCTACAGCCACCGAGCCCCCTCGCCCCGGCGAACCGCCATCCACCGCCGCCGAGCCGCCCCGCTCCGACACTCCCGCACCCACCGTCGGGGAGCCGGCTCTCGACATCGTGCCCGCGCCTGCCGTCGGCGGGTCGCCTCTCCACCCCGCACCCGCGCCTGCCGTCGGGGAGCCGCCTCTCGACATCGCGCCCACGCCTGCCGTCGGTGGGTCGCCTCTCCACCCCGCATCCGCGCCTGCGCCTGCCGACGGCGGGTCGCCTCTCCACGCCGCACCCGCCGACGGCGCTTCCGCCCCGCAGGGGCCACCCGCACCCGACGACGAAAGCAGCACGGGTGGTGCGGGTGGGAAGACGCACCCGGCCGGAGGCCGGGTGCCGCCCCACACCCCGCCCGCCCCCGCCCAACTCCCGCCCGCCCCCGCCATCTTCGCGGGCCGCGCCACCGAACTGCGCGAGCTCCAGCACACCCTCGCCACCCAGCGAAGCCACCTCGCAGTGATCAGCGGCATGGCCGGCGTAGGCAAGAGCGCCCTCGCCCTGCACGCGGCCCACGCACTGCGGGCACGTTTCCCGGACGGCCAGCTGTACATCAACCTGCACGGCGCCACCCCCGGCATGCCCCCACTCACCTCGGCCCAGGCCCTCGTAGGACTCCTCCGCGACCTCGGCGCCGAGCCCCGCAGCATCCCCGAACACCCGGACGCGGCCGCCGCCCTGCTCCGCTCCCTCCTCGCCCCGGCCCGCATCCTCCTGCTGCTGGACGACGCGGCGAGCGCGGCCCAGGTGCGCCCCCTGCTGCCGGCCGGCCCCGGCTGCGCAGTGATCGTCACCAGCCGCTCCCCGCTGACCGCCCTGGACGGCGCCCGCCGCTTCCCGCTCGGCCCGCTCAGCGGGGAGGACAGCGCGGCGCTGCTGCGCGCGGTGAGCGGACGCGAGGAACTCGACGCCGGCCACGCCCTGGTCGAGCTGACCGGCAGGCTCCCGCTCGCGCTGCGGGTCGTCGCCGCCCGGCTGGCCGCCCGCCGGGCCCTGACCCCGGACGTGCTGGCCCGGCAACTGGCCGCCACCGAGGGCCGGTTGCACCACCTGGAGTACGACGACCTGAGCGTCCGCCGCTCCCTGGCCGTCGCCCACGACGCCCTCGCCGCCGCCGAACGCGAGGCCGACCGGGACGCGGCGCTCGTCCTGCGCCACATCGGCGCCCTCGACCTGTCGGCCTACGGCGCTCCGCTGGTCGCCCGCCTCACCGGCACCGACGAGCGCCGGGCCGAGGCCGCCCTGGACCGGCTGGTGGACGTGGCCCTGCTGGAGGAGACGGCGTACGGCCGCTACGCCCCGCACGACCTGGTGCGCGACTTCGCCCGCGAACTGGCCGCCAAGAGCCCCGAGCCGGCCACCGACGCCGATCTCACCGCCCTGCGCTGGTACGCCGCCGTCGCCGAGCGTGCCCTCATCGCCATCGTGGAGCCCGGTCTCGACCAGGACGACCGCCGCCGGCCCACCGCCGCCCAGCCGCCCGAGCACGGGGCGGACGTGGCGGCACTGGTGCCCTTCGAGTCCGCCGAGATGGCCTTCGCCTGGGGCGAGGTGGAGCTGGAGAACATCGTCGCGCTGGTGGAGCGCAACGCGGACACGGCCGACGACCGCCGGGCCGCGTATCTGTCCTCGCTCGTCCGGCTGTTCTTCCCCTATGTGCAGCGCGGCGGCCGGGTCGCCGAGATGGAGGTGCTGGGGCGGGCCGCGCTCGGCGTGGCGCGGCGGCTCGGGGACGCGGCGGCGGAGGCGTACGCGCTCGGCGACCTGGCGGGCCTGCACTACCTGACCGGCCGGCAGAACGACGCCCTCGCCCTCACCGACCAGGCCCTGGTGATCTGGTGCCGGCTCGGCACGGTCTCCTGGATCCGGCGCAGCCTGAACAACCGGGGGCTGCTGCTGGAGGGGCTCGGACGGTACGCGGAGTCCGGGGAGGCGCTGCGGCAGAGCCTCGGCTACTGCCGGCAGCTGAACGACCCCTACGGCGAGGCCGTCACTCACAGCCACCTCGGCAACCTCTACGAGCACACCGATCCGCGGGCCGCCATCGAGCAGCACCGCCGCTCGCTGGCGATCGGGGACGCCATCGGCGCGGTCATCGTGCAGCACACGGCGCACTGCAACATCGGCTACGCCCATCTCGCCCTCGGCGAACCGGCCGCTGCGGCCCGGCACTTCGAGGAGAGTCTGAGCATCCTCGGCGGGCACGGCGACTGGCACGGCGAGTCGCAGACCCGGCTCGGTCTGGTCCGCGCGCTGCGGCGGCTGGGCGAGTCCGAGCGGGCCACCCACGAGTGCGCCGAGCTGCTGCACCGGGCCGACGCCCGGGCCGACCGCTACATCGGCGGACTCGCCCGCCACCAGTACGGGCTGCTGCTGCGCGAGCGGGGGCGGTGGCCGGAGGCGTACGACATCTGGCGCGCGGCCCTCGCGGCGCTGGACGGTACGGACGAGCACGCGGTGCTGGAGGAACTGCGGGAGCTGCTGGCGGACGGCCCGGCGTCGTAAGAGGCGGACGGCCAGGCGTCGTAAGAGGCGTGGCAAGAGGCGTTCATTTGGCGTCGGCATAGCACTCCACCACCGCCGTCGTGAACGGGAAGCGCACCGGGGTGTCGCCGAAGGTCAGCCGTCCGGCGAGGTCGGCGGCGTCCTGGATGGCCCGGACGACCGTGTCGGCCTCCTCGGCGGGGCAGTGCACGATCACCTCGTCGTGCTGGAAGAAGACCAGCTCGGCCGCGAGGGCCGCGCAGGCCCGGCGCAGCGCGGCGAGCAGCAGCAGTGCCCAGTCGGCCGCGCTGCCCTGCACGACGAAGTTCCGTGCGAAGCGGCCCCGCGCGCGGGAGTTGGTGGAGGCGTAGCCGGGGACCCAGGCCCCGCCGTCGGTGTCGTCCTCGGCGACCGGGATGCCCGCCTCCTCCGCCGTGTCCTCGTCCGCCCGGGCGGCGGGCGGGCAGGTCCGGCCCAGCCAGGTGCGCACCAGGCGGCCCTCCTCGCCGGCCCGCGCGGCGTCGTCCACGTAGGCCACCGCCCTGGGGAAGCGGCGGCGCAGCGCGGCGAGGTTCTTCAGACCGTCGCCGGAGGTCTGGCCGTAGACCGCGCCGAGCACGGCGATCTTGGCCTGCTCCCGGTCGCCGGAGAAGGCGTGGTCGGACACGGACTGGTAGAGGTCGCTCGCGCGGCCGGCGACCTCCATCAGGCCGGGGTCCCGGGAGATCGCGGCGAGCACGCGCGGCTCCATCTGGTCGGCGTCGGCCACGACCAGCCGCCAGCCGGGGTCGGCGACCACGGCCCGCCGGATCACCTTGGGGATCTGCAGCGCGCCCCCGCCGTTGGTCACCCAGCGCCCGGTGACCGTGCCGCCGGCGAGGAACTCCGGCCGGAAGCGGCCGTCGCGCACCCAGTCCTGCAGCCAGGACCAGCCGTGCGCGACCCAGATGCGGTACAGCTTCTTGTACTCCAGCAGGGGTTCCACGGCCGGGTGGTCGATGGAGCGGATCTCCCAGCGGCGGGTGGACCTAACCTTGATCCCGGCCTGCGCGAACGCCTTGATCACGTCGGCGGGCAGGTCGGGCCGCACCCGGCGGCCGAAGGCCTTGGACACCTCGTCGGCCAGCTCGGCGAGGCGGCGCGGCTCGCCCCCGCCCGCGTACCGCTCGCCGAGCAGGTCGTGCAGCAGCTCGCGGTGGACCTCGGCGCTCCAGGGGAGACCGGCACCGTTCATCTCGGCGGCCACCAGCATTCCCGCCGACTCGGCGGCGGTCAGCAGCCGCATCCGGTCCGGGTGGGCGGTCTTCTCGTGCCGCCGCTGCTGCTCGGCGTAGACCGTGAGGAGGTCGGCGAGAGGCATGCGGGCGCCGGACGGCTCGAACAGCGGCGACTGGGCGCCCGGTGCGGCCGAGCGCTGCGGCGGATCGGGCGGTACGGGGCCGCCCCGGAGGCGGGCCAGGGCGGCGGCGGCCGAGCGTGGCTCGCCGTGCCGGCCCTCGTGGCCCAGCAGGAGTGTTTCGGCGTCCTCGATGTCGTAGCACCGCTCCACTCGCACCCCCGTGGCGAGCAGACGCGGGTAGACCTCGGCGGTCGACCGCCACACCCAGCGCATCACCTCCGGGCGGCTCCGCACCGCCCCGGCGAGATCGCTCTCCCGCCGCACCGGCCCGGCGGGCAGCCCGTCCGGGCCGAGGGGGGCGACGTCCACGCCACCGTCCTCGGCCGGTGCGAGTGCCCACCGGTCCGTCATGTCCGCGAGTGTGGCAGGCGGCACTGACAATCGTCGTGACCTGCGGTTTCAGTCTTCCTGAGCGGCGTCCTGCCGCTTCTGCTCCAGCAGCGGCGCCAGCGTCTTGCCCAGGTACTCCTCGACGGCGGCCTTGTCGAGGCCGAGTCCGCTGAGCACGCCCCGGCCGTTCTCGTGCTCCAGCAGGGCCAGCAGCAGGTGCTCGGTGCCGATGTAGTTGTGGCCGAGCCGGAGCGCCTCGCGGAAGGTGAGTTCCAGGACCTTCTTGGCTTCCGGACCGTAGGGGACGAGGTCGGGGGCGTTCTCCGCGGCCGGCGGGAGCGCGGCGGTCGCGGCCTGGCGCACGGAGTCGAGCACGACGCCCTGCGCGGTGATCGCATGCGCGGCCAGGCCCTCCGGCTCGGCCAGCAGCCCCAGGACCAGGTGCTCGGGGCGGCCTTCGGGGTTGTGTGCCGCCACGGCCTCGTTGTGGGCGGCCATGACCACGTTCCGCGCGCGCGTGGTGTAACGGCTGAATCCCTGGCTGGGGTCGAGATCGGCCGACTCCTTCGGCACGAACCGCTTCTGCGCCGCCTGCCGGGTCACGCCCATGCTCTTGCCGATGTCGGTCCAGGACGCCCCCGAGCGGCGGGCCTGGTCGACGAAGTGACCGATCAGATGGTCGGCCACGTCACCGAGGTGATCGGCGGCGATCACCGCGTCCTGGAGCTGGTCGAGGGGCTCGGTGTGAACTGTCTTGATGGCCTCGATGAGGTCGTCGAGGCGTACGGATGCCCTGATGTTCGGATTGCTCGCCATGTGTCAACCGTAGGTTGCCACCCTCTGGCTGTCAACCGAAGGTTGACAGCGGGTGTCCGTCCCGATGCCCTCCGCTCGGCGATTGTCGGGCGACGCCCTCGACCGCGTCCGGGAGGCGGCCGCCCGCGCCTGAGACTGTCCACAGGGTGTGGACGGCCGGGCGCCGGCACGATCCGCCGGACGGGCCGGCGGGCCCGCTGTCAGTGGCGCGTGGCACGATCGGCGGTGTGACCAGCGCTGCCAGCACCGTCGAGCGGGCCCTGAGGGCCGCCCTGTACGACGACACCGACACCGGACTCGACACCGGCGCCTCCCTGCTCGCCGCCGACCCCGCCGCGGATGCCGAACTGGCTCGGCGGGGCGAGGAGTTCGTCGCGGCCGCCTGGCAGCGCGGCTGGCAGCCCGCCGATGTCGTACGGCTGGTGCGGCGGGAGCTGGAGGACCTCCACGTACGCCTGGCCGCGAGGCTGATCCGGGCGCAGGCCGGGCAGGACCGCCCGCGCGGGCGCCGCTGGGCCGGCCAGCTGGAGGCCCTGCCGGCGGACCCCGCCCGCGGAGCCGACCGCTTCTCGCACGCCACCGCCGTCCTCCGGCTGTACCGCCTGCTGCTGCGCCTGCCCACCCTGGAGCCCCTCGAAGAGCCCCGCCGCGAGCACGGGCCCGCCGCCTCCCGCATGCTCACCCGGATCCGCGCGCTGCTCGCCAAGGCCGAGGCGACCGACTATCCGGAGGAGGCGGAGGCGCTGAGCGCCAAGGCGCAGGAGCTGATGGCCCGGCACAGCGTCGACGAGGCGCTGCTGGCCGCCGGTGCCCCCGCGTCGGACGCGCCCGGCGCCTGCCGCATCGGCGTCGAGCCGCCGTACGAGCAGGCCAAGGCGGTCCTCCTGGACGCGGTCGCCACGGCCAACCACTGCCGCGCGGTGTGGAACGAACCGCTGGCCTTCTCGACGGTCGTCGGCTTCGAGGCGGACCTGGAGGCCGTCGAGCTGCTCTACACCTCGCTGCTGGTGCAGGCCACGCACGCGATGACCAAGGCGGAGGCCGCCCAGAGAGCCGGCGGCCGCAAGCGCACCAAGACCTTCCGGCAGTCCTTCCTCGCGGCCTACGCCCACCGCGTCGGCGACCGCCTCGCGGCCGCGGCCGAGACCCAGGTGACCCAGGACCTGCTGCCGGTCCTCGCCACCCGGGACATAGCCGTCACCGACCGGCTGGAGCGCATGTTCCCCGAGACCACCACGACCCGGCTGCGCGGCGTGAGCGACGCGGCGGGCTGGACGGAGGGCGCACGGGCGGCGGACCGGGCCCAGGTCAGGACCCGCCCGCGACTGCCGTGAGACCCCGTGCCGACGCGGGCCCCCGTGCCGACGTGAGACCTCGTGCCGACGCGCGGATGATCAGTCCCCGACCTGCTGGAAGGCGCTGACGGAGGCGTCCGGGGTGTTCGAGGAGCCCTTGGCGGCGACGGGTCCGTACGACCACGGGAAGCTTCGGGTGCTTTCGGAGCCGGGCAGGGCGATCTTCACGGTCTTCGCCGCCAGACCGGACTTGTCACCCTCCTTGCCGCGCACATAGCTGATGGTGAAGGTCGCCGAGTCGCCCTTGGCGAGCTTCAGCTTCTGGGCCTTCGCACCCTGCTGCACGGGCACGTCCACGTCGGCGCCGCCCGTCTTCAGCGATGCGCTCGGGAAGTGGTCCAGGGTGCAGGGAGCGCTCTGGTTGGTGATGCTGACGGGCACCTCGCCCGTGTCACCGGCCTTCGGCGCCACGCTCGCCGATCCGATCTGCACCGACACCCCGCCGATCTCGCAGGCGGAGCTGCTCTTGCCGTTCTTGCCGCCCCCGCTGTCGTTGCATGCGGTCAGCAGGAGAGCGGCGGCGAGGGCGGTGACGGTGAGCGGAATGGCGCGCATGAGCAGGTCCCCATCGAGGTCGTGGCGGTCTTCCCGCATCATGGCCCATGCGCCCTGGCCCCGATCGCCCGGCCCGGCCGAATTCACCTGATTCCGACGAGGATGCGCAGACGCTTGACGCCGAGGGGGAAACGGCCGGGAAGGCGACCGCTCCGGGCGCGCCGTCAGGACTTCGCGGCTGCCGTCGGCAGACCCGGGGGCAGCTTGCCGCCCTCGGCCTTGGTGTAGGTCTCCTGGCCGAGCTTGCCCGACCAGGTCACCTTCATACCGTCCTTGTTCACCGAGTCGACCATGCCGGTGCCCCGGTCCTTGTTGCCGTCGGTGCAGGTCAGATGGATCATCTGCATGCCCGACTCGGCGCCCGCGGCGCCGCTGCACACGGAGCCGCCGGTCGCGAAGAGCCCGGCCTTCTTCCCGGTGATCACCAGGGCCACGATCGTGCCCTTGCTGGTGGTGATCCAGCTGCCCTGGAGCTTGTCGGAGGCGCCCGTCACCGCGCCCGTGGCGCCACCGGTGGACGTCGGGGTCGCGCTCGGTGTCGAGGAGGAGGTGTCGTCCTTGGAGCCGCTCCCGCTGCACGCGGTCAGGGCGAGCACGCCCACCAGCCCCGCGGCCGCGGCCGCCGTCCGCACCCTTGCAGTCGCCGTCGTCACGTCAAGCTCCCATGCTCCAGTGGTCGGCCGCCCGTGGCCGGAGGGACCGCAGCAAGCTATCAGCCGTTACCAGGACGACTTCCGAACGCCGGGCAGGAATCCCTTGTGAGCCTGCGCTCGCAGGCTCACCCGGGACAGACCGAACGTGCGCAGGTAGCCGCGCGGCCGGCCGTCCACCTGGTCGCGGTTGCGCACGCGCGTGGCGCTGGCGTCCCGCGGCTGCCCGCGCAACTCCCGCTGTGCGGCGAGCCGTTCGGCCTCCGTGCTGGAGGGCCGCCGGATGATCTCCTTCAGCTCGGCGCGGCGCCCGGCGTACCGGGCGACGACTTCCTTGCGGCGCTCGTTCTTCGCGATCTTGCTCTTCTTCGCCATCAGACCTTCACTCCCCGGGCGCGGATCCGGACCACGGCCGCCTCGACGCCGATGGCGTCCACGGTCTTGATCGCCTTCGTGCTCAGTCGCAGCCGGACGTACCGGCCCTCGCCGGGCAGCCAGTAGCGCCTGGTCTGGATGTTCGGGTCGAAGCGCCGGGAGGTGCGCCGGTGGGAGCGGGAGATGCGGTTGCCGAACCCCGGCCGGGCGCCGGTCAGCATGCAGTGGGCGGACACGGGTGACGTACCTCTCCTCGTTGGTGATTGGTAATGGATTTCATTTTCAGTACCATAGCAGCATGGCACGCAACGAACTCCGCCCGGTCATCAGGCTCCGGTCCACCGCCGGGACCGGCTACACCTACGTGACCCGCAAGAACCGCCGCAACGACCCGGATCGCATGACGCTGCGCAAGTACGACCCGGCCGTCGGCCGTCACGTCGACTTCCGAGAGGAGCGCTGAGACACCGCCGTGCGCAAGGGAATCCACCCCGATTACGGGCCCGTCGTGTTCCGTGACCGTGCCGCCCGCCACGCCTTCCTCACCCGCTCGACGATGACGAGCGAGAAGACGATCGAGTGGGAGGACGGCCACACCTACCCCGTCGTGGACGTCGAGATCTCCGACGTCAGCCACCCCTTCCACACCGGCACCGCCCGCGTCCTGGACACGGCCGGCCGGGTGGAGCGCTTCGAGCGCCGGTACGGGAAGCGGGGCGGGGCGTGAGTCTGTCCGTGACGGTCGTCGGCGGGCTGCACGCCGAGGCCCGCAGGGCGGCCGTGGACCGGCTCCTCGCCGACGTCCCCGGCAGCGTCGTCCTCCACCACGACCTGGCGACGGCCGTGGCCGGCACGGTCGTGCGCACCGTCCGCGACCGTGACGGCATCCTCTCTGCCGGCGAGGCGCCCCTGGTCAACGACTGCGCGTGCTGCGCCCTGCGCGAGGACCTGGTGCCGGAGCTGCGCCGCCTCGCCGATGACGGCACGACCCGCCTCGCGGTCGTCGAGCTGTGGGACTCGGTCGAGCCCAAGGCGATGGCCGAGGTGGTCACGGCCGGCGGCCTCACCGTCACCGGCGTGATCACCGCGGTCGACCCGGCGCTGGTGCTGCCGTACCTCGGCAACGGCGACGACCTCGTGGACGCGGGGCTCGCCGCGGCCGCCACCGACCGGCGCACGGTCGCCGACACCTTCGCCCGCCAGCTGGAGTACGCCCCCGTCCTCGCCGTGGCCGACTCGCCGGAGGCCGACGACGAGGACCGCGAGCTGCTCGCGCAACTCCATCCGACGGCCCGCCGCGTTCCGATCGGCCACGGTGGCCCGGCGGGCGCACCCGCGGCGTCCTCCCCGCTGGCCGCGGCCGCCCTCGCCGGTTTCGACGTGGAGGCGGCCGCGGCGGCCCAGCACCCGGCCTGCGCCCTCCTACCCGCCGAAGCCGACGGCCACGGTGTCTCCACCCTGGTCTGGAACCGCCGCCGCCCCTTCCATCCCGAGCGGCTGTACGCGGCCCTGGAGGACCTGACCTGCGCCGCGGCCCGCAGCCGGGGCCGGTTCTGGCTCGCCGACAAACCCGATGTGCTGCTGCACTGGGACGCGGCCGGCGGTGCGCTGTGCGTCGAGAGCGCGGGCCCGTGGCTGGCCGCGCTGCCCGACGCGGCCTGGGAGATGGTCCCGCCGGTGCGCCGGGCCGCCGCCGCGCTGGACTGGCACCAAGAGCACGGCGACTGCTGCAACCACCTCGTCTTCACCTCGCCCGGCCTCGACCGCGACGGACTGGAGCACCTCCTGGAGTCCTGTCTGCTCACCGATGCCGAGTACGCCGCCGGGCGCGACGCCTGGAGGAAGCTGCCGCCCGCCTTCGACACCCTGCTGGAGGTCTGATGCCTCGCACGAGCGACCGCAAGCCCGCCAAGAGCCGCCCCAACCCGCTGGACCGGGCCGGGATCACTTATATCGACTACAAGGACACCGACCTGCTCCGGAAGTTCGTCTCCGACCGCGGCAAGATCCGCAGCCGCCGGGTCACCCGGGTCACCGCCCAGCAGCAGCGACTCCTGGCGCGGGCGGTCAGGAACGCACGGGAGATGGCGCTGCTGCCGTACTCCAGCAGGTGAACGCATATAGGTAGGCAATCTCCTACGATTGACGCGTAGGTAATTGCCTACCTATTCTTCGGGGCATGGCCATCACACACGCCTCTTTCGTCACGCTTCCCGTCTCCGATCAGGACCGCGCGCTGCGCTTCTACACGGAGGTCCTCGGCCTCGAGGTCACCGCCGACCGGGACATGCCCCAGGGCCGCTGGCTCCAGGTGGCCCCCGCGGGAGCCCAGACCGTCTTCACGCTCTCCGGGCCGGGCATGGGCCGGGGGTCCGGGGGTGCACCCCGGGAAAAAGGTGCCGGACCCGGCTCCGCACAGGGGATCATGTTGGTCACGACCGACGTCGACGCGGACTGCGCCCGGCTCGCCGAGGCCGGGGTCCTCGTGCAGGGACCGGACGAGCTCCCCTGGGGGCGCATGGCCTCCTTCGCGGACCCCGACGGCAACGGTCTGATGCTGCTGACGGAGAAGGAAGGCTTCTGACCGCTCCATGAACGGGACGGGTACCGCCGACGAGGACCGCGTCTTCGCCGCGCTCGCCAACGCCACACGCAGGGAAGTGCTGCGGCTGCTGCGCGAGCGCGGACCGCAGCCCGTCCAGAGCCTGGCCGACCACTTCGACATGCGCCGCCCGAGCCTCTCGGAACACCTCAAGGTGCTCCGGGAGGCCGGCCTCGTCTGCGAGCAGCGCTCCGGCCGGCAGCGCATCTACCGCCTGGAGGCGGCCCCGCTCGCCGAGGTGCAGGACTGGCTCCATCCGTACGAGCGGTTCTGGCGGGACCGGATGAAGGGTCTCGGCGATCTCCTCGACCGTATGCCCGACGATGACCGCCCATGAGCACCGCACCGCCCGGCGACGCCGACGACCTCACCACGATCCGCGTCGACCAGTTCTTCCCTCATCCGCCCGCCAAGGTCTGGCGGGCCCTGACCGAGCCCGAGCTGCTCGCCCGCTGGCAGATGCCCGGCTCCGAGGACTTCCGCCTCGAGGTCGGCCACCGGTACCGGATGACCTCGGTCCCGCGTCCCAACTCCCGCTTCTCCGGCGTCGTAGAAGTGCAGGTTCTCGCCTACGACACCGAGCGGATGCTGTCCCTCCGCTGGGCGGATGCCGATCCCGCCAATCCCGCGGACTGGACCATCACATGGACCCTGGAACACGAAGGGCGTGGTACGCGTCTCTTCCTAGTGCACGAAGGGTTCGATCCGGACGACCCGGCGCAGCTGATGGCACGGAAGATCATGGACGGGGGCTGGAGGGGGCATGTACTGCCGTCTCTGGGGCAGACGCTGGACCGGCTTCGGTAAAGCGGGCGTCAAAGGTGTAATCGCGGGAACACCCCCCGTGCACGTGCATCTGTCCATGCATCTGCACGTGAACGGGGTTATGATCCGGGTCAGTTGACCACAGCATCTATGGCCTCACCAGCCAGTGCACCACCGGGGAGCGACCTGTGGACCGCGACGTTGACGGCGTGTACGGGGGGTACGACGTGTACAACGGCATGGCTGCCACGCAGCTGGACGGAGTGGCCTGGCAGAAGAGCAGGCACAGCAACTCGCAGGGCTCCTGTGTGGAGTTCGCGCGGCTGCCCGGCGGCGAGGTGGCCGTACGCAACTCGCGCTTCCCGGACGGGCCCGCGCTCGTCTACACACGCGCGGAGATCGAGGCCATGCTCCTCGGTGTCAAGGACGGCGAGTTCGATCACCTGGTGGCCGGCTGAAACGACTCACCGGCCCTGACGCGACCGAGGGGTCACGGCGGGCCGGCCGGGGTCGGGTGAAGTCCGGATGTACGCGCGTAGAACCGCGGCATCCGTCGGCGCCGGGCCGCGTCAGTCGGCCGGCCGGAGCCGGAACAGCGCCCAGACGACCTTGCCCTCGAGGTTGCCCGCGAGCGGGTGCCAGCCCCAGCTGTCGGCGAAGGAGTCGACCAGGAACAGGCCGCGGCCCGACTCGGCCGAGAAGTCGTCCGAGTCGCGCGGGGCGGGGGTCTCGTGGCTGGGGTCGCGCACCGCGCACACCAGCCGCTCGGTCCAGCGCATCAAGTGCAGCCGTACCGGGGACTGGCGGTCGGCGCAGCCCGCGTCGGCCGGGTCGCAAGGGTGGTGGTGGGTCAGTGGCAGGCCGTGCCGCAGGGCGTTGGTGACCAGTTCGGAGACGACGAGGCATATGTCGTCGAAGCGGTCGCCCACGTCCCACTGGTCCAGTGTGCGACGGGTGAAATGTCTGGCCTCGCGCACCGCTTCGTACCGGGCGGGCAGAGCGCAGGAGGCGGCATCGGACACGGCTGCGGGGTCCAGCGGCGGAAGGCCCTGCCGTAACGGCTTGAGCATGGTCGATCCATTCGTTCCCATGCGAGGCACTCCCGGGAATTCGCGGTCGTTGCGATGCAGCGGTGGCGCGGCACCATGCTTTCGGATGCGAACGGCAGATGCAAGGGCAGATGCACGTGCACGCGACCGAATTGAACCTG
The DNA here is from genome assembly GCF_001542625.1 of Streptomyces griseochromogenes. NCBI lineage: Bacteria > Bacillati > Actinomycetota > Actinomycetes > Kitasatosporales > Streptomycetaceae > Streptomyces > Streptomyces griseochromogenes. The sequence goes on from NZ_CP016279.1 coordinate 576,243, forward strand.
CCCGCCCCGCTTCTTGGCCATTTTTTCCGCCAAGTTGAAGCGGTTGCTGTCACAGGTCCTGTCCTCTTCCCCGCCCAAAACGGCTGACCTCTTTCCGTTTCCGTAACCGGCCGAGTACTGCTCGAAGTGTTTTAGTGGCAGACTTCGGCCCCTGAAGACGGTTGGGGAGGCTGGCGAACGTGAGCGCGGGAGAGCCCGGATCGGTGGTGCGGCGCATGCTGCTCGGCTCGCAACTCAGGCGACTGCGTGAAGCACGGGGGATCACGCGCGAGGCGGCGGGTTACTCCATCCGCGCCTCCGAGTCGAAGATCAGCCGGATGGAGCTGGGCCGGGTGAGCTTCAAGACCAGGGACGTGGAGGACCTGCTGACGCTGTACGGCATCACGGACGAGGTGGAGCGCGAGTCGCTGCTCTCCCTCGCCCGGGAGGCCAACGTCGCGGGCTGGTGGCACAGTTACACGGACGTGCTGCCCAGCTGGTTCCCCACTTATGTGGGCCTGGAGGGCGCCGCTTCCCTGATCCGGGTGTACGAGGTGCAGTTCGTGCACGGCCTCCTGCAGACCGAGGAGTACGCCCGCGCGGTGGTGCGGCGAGGCATGAAGGGCGCGAGCGCGGCCGACGTGGAGCGGCGGGTCGCGCTGCGCCTGGAGCGGCAGAAGCACCTGCTCGCGGAGCACGCGCCCGAGCTGCACATCGTCCTCGACGAAGCCGCCCTGCGCCGTCCCTACGGCGACCGCGACGTGATGCGCGGCCAGCTCCAGCACCTGATCGAAATGTCCCAGCGCCCCAACGTACGGCTGCAGATCATGCCGTTCGGCTTCGGCGGGCACTCCGGCGAGAGCGGCGCCTTCACCATCCTCAGCTTCCCCGAGTCCGACCTGTCCGACGTCGTGTACCTGGAGCAGCTGACCAGCGCGCTCTATCTGGACAAGCGCGAGGACGTCACCCAGTACGAGCAGGCGCTCAAGGAGCTCCAGCAGGACAGCCCCGGCCCGGACGAGAGCCGTGACCTGCTGCGCGGTCTGCTGCAGCTGTCTTGACCTCACAACTCACGGGAAACACAAGTACGATGACGTGTGATCAGACCGTGTAGTCGACCGGGTGTCTGTCTGGCTGCTACCCAGCAGCGGGGGATCGAGGGAACACATGTCGTCCTGCTTCACCGACCTGGCCCAGCAGTACATCGGCGGCGAGTGGCGTCCGGGCACGGGTTCCTGGGACATCATCGACTTCAACCCGTACGACGGCGAGAAGCTGGCCTCGATCACCATAGCCACCGTTGACGAGGTCGACGACGCCTACAGAGCCGCCGCCCGGGCCCAGCCCGCATGGGCACAGACCAACCCGTACACCCGCCGTGAGTTCTTCGAGAAGGTCCTGCGCCTGGTCGAGGAACGCGAGCGCGAGATCACCGAGATGATCATCGCGGAGCTGGGCGGCACGCACATGAAGGCCCGGTTCGAGATCCACCTCGCCAAGGAGTTCCTGCGCGAGGCGGCCCAGCTGGCGCTCCGCTGCGACGGCCGTCTGCTGCCCTCGCCGGTCGACGGCAAGGAGAACCGCCTCTACCGCCTCCCGGTGGGCGTGGTCGGCGTCATCAGCCCCTTCAACTTCCCTTTCCTGCTGTCGGTCAAGCCGGTCGCCTCCGCCCTCGCGCTGGGCAACGCCGTCGTCCTCAAGCCCCACCAGGACACCCCGATCACCGGCGGCACGCTGATCGCCAAGCTCTTCGAGGACGCGGGCCTGGCGCCCGGCCTGCTCAACGTCGTGCTGACCGACATAGCCGAGATAGGCGACGCGTTCATCGAGCACCCGGTCCCGAAGGTCATCTCCTTCACCGGTTCCGACAAGGTCGGCCGGCACATCGCGACCGTGTGCGCGGCGCAGCTCAAGCGCTCGGTGCTGGAACTGGGCGGCAACAGCGCGCTGGTGGTCCTGGACGACGCCGACATCGACTACGCGGTCGACGCGGCGGTCTTCAGCCGTTACGTCGACCAGGGGCAGGTCTGCATGGCCGCCAACCGGGTCCTGGTGGACCGGTCGGTGAGCGAGGAGTTCACCGAGAAGTTCGTCGCCAAGGTCAGGACGCTGAAGACGGGTGACCCGCGTGACCCGCAGACGGTGATCGGTCCGGTCATCAACTCCCTCCAGGCGAACGCCATATCGGCCGCGATCGACCAGGCGGTCGCCGAGGGCGCCACCGTTCTCGTCAGGGGCGGGGCGAACGACAATCTGGTGGAGCCCTCCGTCCTCACCGACGTGCCCTCCGGCTCCTCCCTCCTGCACAAGGAGATCTTCGGACCGGTCGCCCTGCTCGTGCCGTTCGAGGGCGAGGAGGACGCGGTCCGCATCGTCAACGACACCCCCTACGGGCTCAGCGGCGCCGTGCACACCGCGGACGTCGAGCGCGGGGTGGCCTTCGCCAAGCGGATCGACACGGGCATGTTCCATGTGAACGACGGGACCATCCACGACGAACCGCTGGTCCCGTTCGGCGGCGAGAAGAACTCCGGGATCGGCCGGCTGAACGGCGAGACCACCCTGGACGCCTTCACCACCCTGAAGTGGATCTCGGTCCAGCACCGGCGCAGCGACTTCCCGTTCTGAGCCCCCGGACTTGCGGACAGAAGCTGACCGCAAGCACCCGTAGCGTCATCGGTGTCAGGGGAAAGGACCCCGAGGACTGCGAGGAAAGGCGGCCGGTCATGGTCACTCACGTGCAGGCGGAGACGCAGGGCGACGAGCGCGGGGCGCTGCTGGCGTTCGTGGAGGAGCAGCGCGGCGGAATCCGCAGGGCGCTGCTGGGGCTGACCGAGGAACAGGCCCGGCTGCGCCCGAGCGCCAGCGAGCTGTCTCTGGGCGGGCTGCTCAAGCATGTCGTCGAGGTCGAGCAGGGCTGGGTGGCCCGTGCCAAGCAGGAGCCGCCGGCCATCCACCGCGACGAGTCGAACTGGCACGAGACCTTCCAGCTGGTCGGGGACGAGACGGTCGCCTCGCAGCTCGCGTACTGGGAGCAGGTCGCCGCCGAGACGGAGAAGTTCGTCCGCTCCGCGCCCAGCCTGGACGACACGTTCCCGCTGCCGAACGACCCCTGGTTCCCGCCCGAGGCCCGGGTCTCCCTGCGCTGGCTGTGCCTGCACCTGATCCGCGAGACGGCCCGGCACGCGGGGCACGCCGACATCATCCGCGAGTCCCTGGACGGCAGGACGGCGTTCGAGCTGGTGGCCCTGGAGCAGGCGGGCTAGCCGCGCGGCAATAACCTGGACGGCATGTCAGCGATCCGTCTTCTCGTGCTGGGCGCCGTCCGCCAGCACGGGCGGGCCCACGGCTACCAGGTGCGCAACGACCTGGAGTACTGGGGCGCGCACGAGTGGTCCAACGCCAAGCCGGGCTCCATCTACCACGCCCTGAAGCAGATGGAGAAGCAGGGGCTGCTGCACGCGCACGAGATCGCGCCGTCCACCGCCGGGGGCCCGCCGCGCACCGAGTACGAGATCACGGACCGGGGCGTGGAGGAGTTCTTCCGGCTGCTGCGCGAGTCCCTGGTCGCCTACGACCAGAAGATGGACATCCAGTCGGCGGCCATCGGCTTCCTGGTCGAGCTGGAGCGCGCCGAGGCGCTGGACCTGCTCGGGGAGCGGATCCGGCGGATCGAGGAGTGGCGCGCCGCCGTCACGGAGCACTACATCCCCGAGGACGGTCCCGAACAGCTCGGCCACATCGGCGAGATCATGAACCTCTGGGTCCACACGGCCGACTCCGACGCGGCCTGGACCCGGGGGCTGATCGCCCGTCTGGAGGCGGGCGCCTACACGTTCGCCGGCGAGGGCGAGCCGTTCGTGGGCGTGCTCCCCGAGGGCCGGGAGAACCCGTACGCGACAGGGGAGCGGCACCCGGGGGACGACCGCTGACACGGCGGAAGGCCTACTGATCAAGTTTGACCAATGAACGGGACGGCGTTACCTTCGATGAGTAGTCAAGTTTGACTAGCGAGGGAGCGGCACGTGGCCGACACGGCGATCACCGTCGAGGACGCACGCAAGACCTACGGCACCAGACACGCCCTGGACGGGCTCGACCTGCATGTCGCACGGGGCACCGTGCACGCGGTGCTCGGGCCCAACGGGGCGGGCAAGACCACCTTGGTCCGGATTCTGTCCACCCTGCTCAGGCCGGACGGCGGCCGCGTCGAGGTCGCCGGGCTCGACGCGCTCACCGAGGCCCGCGCGGTCCGCCGGCGCATCGGTCTGCTGGGCCAGTACGCGGCGCTGGACGAACAGCTGGACGGCCGGCAGAACCTGCAGATGTTCGCCCGCCTGCACCACCTCGGCGCCCGCCCCGCGCGCGTGCGCGCCGCGGAGCTCCTGGAGCGCTTCGACCTCGCCGGCACCGGCCGCACCCCGGTCGCCCGCTACAGCGGCGGCATGCGCCGCCGTCTCGACCTCGCCGCCTCCCTGATCACCGATCCCGAGGTGCTGTTCCTGGACGAGCCGACGACCGGACTCGACCCGCGCGGCCGCGCGGAGGTCTGGGCCGCCGTCCGCTCCCTGGTCGGCGGCGGCACGACCGTCCTGCTCACCACCCAGTACCTGGAGGAGGCGGACCAGCTCGCCCACCGCGTCGCGTTCGTGGACCGCGGCCGGGTCGTCGCCGACGGCACCCCCGACGAGCTGAAGACGCTCACCGGCGGCGACCGCCTCGACGTCGTCCTGCGCGACGCGGGCCAACTCGGCGCGGCCGTCGCCCTGCTGCCCGTCACCGGCGTCTCGGTGGACACCGACCGCCGACTGCTCAGCGCCCCGGTCACCGACCGTATGAGCGCGCTCTCCGGGGTCGTACACGCCCTGGAGGCCGCCGGCATCGAGGCGGCGGACGTCGCCCTGCGCCGGCCCACCCTGGACGAGGTGTTCCTGTACCTCACCGGCGACGTGAACCGAGTGAAGGAGGCCGCGTGATGGCGGTGTCCCCGTCCGCTCAGTACGTCCTGACCGACTCCTGGACCATGACCCGGCGCGAACTCGCCCGCTGGGCACGGCAGCCAGGGCAGGTGCTGGTCGCCCTGGTCTTCCCGGTGATGCTGCTGCTGATGTTCGGCTACCTGATCGGCGGCGGCCGGGGCGTCGCCGGCGACTACGTCGACTACCTGGTGCCCGGCATGCTCGCGCTCACCATGGCCTTCGGCCTGGAGGGCACGATGCTCAACGTCACCCAGGACCTCACCAAGGGCGTCATCGACCGCTTCCGGTCCCTGCCCATGGCGGACGGCGCCGTCCTGGTGGGCCGTTCGGCGGCCGACATGCTCCAGTCGACGGCCGGACTCGCGCTGATGACGGGTGTGGCGTACGCGCTGGGCTGGCGGGCGCACGCCGGCCCCGGCGCCTTCCTGGGCGCCGTGGGCCTGCTGCTCCTGCTCCGCTTCGCCATGCTCTGGGTGGGCATCCACCTGGCCCTGATCGCCGGCCGGCCCGAGATGGTCCAGGCGGTCCAGATCCTCATCTGGCCGGTCGGTTTCCTCTCCAACGCCCTCGCCACACCGGACGCCATGCCCGGCTGGCTGGGCACGGCCGTCCAGTGGAACCCCCTCTCCCGCACGGCCACGGCCGTACGGGACCTGCTCGGCGGCCAGGGCGGCGAGCAGGGGCACGTCTGGGCGGCCGTCGCCTGGCCGCTGGGTCTGCTGGCCGTGTTCCTCCCGTTGGCCGTGGGGAAGTTCGCGCGGCTGGGCCGCTAGCGCCTGCCCGCCGGACGCGGCCTAGTGGTGGAAGCCGGTGGCCGCCTCCTTGTCCCGGGTCAGGGGGTGCGGCTGCCGGCGAAGCTCGGGCACCAGACGGGTCAGGTCGTCCAGGAACAGGTCCGCGAGGTCGTGCGAGAAGCCGTTGCGGCACACGATCCGGATCACGGAGAGATCCTCCCGGTTGGCCGGGAAGGTGTACGCGGGCACCAGCCAGCCGTTCTCGCGCAGCCGCCGGGAGACGTCGAAGACGTCGTACGACGTCACGTCCGCGGCGGTGGTGAAGGCGAACACCGGCAGCTCGTCGCCGTGTGTGAGCAGCCGGAAGTCGTCCAGCGCCCCGATCCTGCCGGCGACGTACCGCGCCGTGTCCCGTGTCGACTGCTGCACCGCCCGGTAGCCCTCCCGGCCCAGCCGCAGGAACGTGTAGTACTGCGCCACCACCTGGGAGCCGGGGCGGGAGAAGTTGAGCGCGAAGGTCGGCATGTCGCCGCCCAGATAGTTCACCCGGAAGACCAGTTCCTCGGGCAGCGCCTCCTTGTCCCGCCACAGGGCCCAGCCGACGCCCGGGTAGACCAGGCCGTACTTGTGGCCCGAGGTGTTGATCGAGGCCACGCGCGGGAGGCGGAAGTCCCACACCAGCTCCTCGTCCAGGAAGGGCGCCACCATGGCCCCGGACGCGCCGTCCACATGCACCGGGACGTCCAGGCCGGTGCGCTCCTGAAGGGCGTCCAGGGCCGCGCACAGGTCCGCGATCGGCTCGTAGGACCCGTCGAAGGTGGAGCCGAGGATGCCGACGACCCCGATGGTGTTCTCGTCGCACAGCTCGGCCGCCGCCTGCGGGTCGAGGTGGTACCGGTCGCCCTCCATGGGGACCAGGCGGGCCTCCACCTCCCAGAAGTTGCAGAACTTCTCCCAGCAGACCTGCACGTTGATGCCCATGATCAGGTTCGGGCGGGCGCCCGGGTAGCGGTCGGCGTTGCGCTTCGCCCAGCGCCGCTTCAGCGCCATCCCGGCGAGCATGCACGCCTCGCTGGACCCCGTGGTCGAACAGCCCACGGCGGCCGACGGGTCCGGCGCGTTCCACAGGTCGGCGAGGATCGCCACACAGCGCCGCTCCAGCTCGGCGGTGCGCGGGTACTCGTCCTTGTCGATCATGTTCTTGTCCCGGCACTCCGCCATCAGCACCCCGGCCTGCGGCTCCATCCAGGTGGTGACGAAGGTCGCCAGGTTCAGCCGGGAGTTGCCGTCCAGCATCAGCTCGTCGTGCACGATCTGCGCCGCCGTGGTGGGAGGCAGGGGCGCATCGGGGAGCCGGTGCTTGGGCGGGGCCTCGGTCATTTCGACCACCGGGTTCGCCTCCCCGAAGAACGGGTTGACCGACACCGGCCGCTCGTCGTGTTTCTCGGGACCTTTGTGCAGAGCCATCGAACATGCCTCCAGGCGGGGGAGTCGATCAGCGGATCGGGGTGCCGTCCGGCCGCAGCTGCATCTGCGGGCGCCCCGTGACCAGCAGCCAGGCCGGCAGCGAGGCGATGCAGAGCAGAGTGAGGACGACGGGTGAGGCGACCAGGACGGCGGCGGTGAACAGGCTCACCCAGCCCTGCCGGGTGATGGCCAGGAGAATGCCCAGTACGCCCGCCGCCACGCCCACGGCGGGCGGGACGGCGGGTACCAGGGCGTGGGCGCACAGACCGAGGGCGGTTCCCACGAACACGGCGGGGAAGATCCGGCCGCCACGGAAGCCGCAGGTCGCGGCGGTGACCAGGGCAGCCAGCTTCACCACCGCCATCGTGGCGAACTGCCCGGCCGACCAGCCCTCGGGGTCGCGCGCCAGCTCCGCGATCTGGTCCAGCCCCTTGAAGAGCGTCAGCGGGCCGCCCAGGGCCCCCAGGGCCCCGAGGACGGCCCCGCCCACCGGAAGCATCAGCATCGGGTGCCGCAGCCGCTGGAAGGCGCTGTGGAGGTACGGGAAGACGTAGACCGCGCACATACCGAGCACCGCGCCGGCCGACGCGACGACGAGCGCCGCCAGCACGTCGCCCGCGTCCGGACGGCCGATCGGGGGCAGGCGGAGGTCGAAGCTCGCGTGGTGGAGGAGGTCCGTCGTCAGGGCGCCCGCCGCCGCGGCGGCCAGCGGGGCGAAGAGGTTGTCCCACAGCAGCCCTCTGATCGGCCGCCCGGCCAGCGCTTCCGAGATGACCAGGGCGGCGGCCACCGGGGTGCCGAACAGCGCGCCGAGCGTCGCCGCCTCCGCGAGCATCCCCCACAGCGAGGACGGCAGCCCGGGCACGAACCGGCGGCCCAGCCACACCGCCAGCCCGATGTTGGCGGCGATGATCGGGTTCTCGGGGCCGAGGCTCGGGCCGCCCGCGAGCATCAGGGCCGCGGCCAGCAGCAGACCGGGCAGGACGAAGGGCGGCAGTGCGGGCGCGTTCAGCCCCATGGTGGCCGGGTCGGGCCCGGCGTGCCCCGGCACCAGCCACACCACCAGACCGACCGCGATGCCGGTCGCGATGAGCATGACGAAGATCCACAGCACGGAGTAGCGGCCGATCTCCAGGGCGTCGGGCAGGCCCTGCCACAGCACGCCCTGGAGTCGCTCGGCCCCGACGCTCACCCCCACGAAGAGCAGGCTGGACCCCACGCCCACCACGAGGGCGGGCAGGATCGACGGCAGCAGGGCGCGCGCGGGGGCCGCGGGAGCGCTGGTGGGCGCCTGCTGCGCGCTGTCCTGGGCCACGGGCTCACCATAAGCGGACAAAAGATGACGAACATCCCGAAGTGAATTCGCCTTGCACCTCACGTTGCGTGAGGCCTCAGCGTTGAGGGCGTACCGACGACAAGGAGCGGAAAGTGAGCTACTCCGTGGGACAGGTCGCGGGGTTCGCCGGAGTCACGGTGCGCACCCTGCACCATTACGACGAGATCGGCCTGCTCGTACCCAGCGAGCGCACCCACGCCGGCCACCGGCGTTACGGCGACGCCGACCTCGACCGGCTCCAGCAGATCCTGTTCTACCGGGAGCTCGGCTTCCCGCTCGAGGAGGTCGCGGCCCTGCTCGACGACCCGGATGCGGACGCGCGCGCACATCTGCGCCGCCAGCACGAACTGCTGACCGCTCGGATCGAGAAGCTGCAGAAGATGGCCGCGGCCGTGGAGCACGCCATGGAGGCACGCACGATGGGCATCAATCTCACCCCCGAGGAGCGTTTCGAGGTCTTCGGGGACAACGATCCCGAGCAGTACGCCGAGGAGGCCGAGCGGCGCTGGGGCGGCACCGAGGCCTACGCGGAGTCGCAGCGCCGTGCCGCCCGCTACACCAAGGAGGACTGGAAGCGCCTGCAGGCCGAGGCCGACGACTGGACCGAGCGCTACGTCGCCCTGATGACCGCCGGCGAGCAGCCGTCCGGCGAGGCGGCGATGGACCTGGCCGAGGAGCACCGCGGGCACATCGGCAAGTGGTACTACGAGTGCCCGCACGCCATGCATCGCTGCCTGGGCGCGATGTACGTCGCCGACGAGCGCTTCAAGGCGTTCTACGACGCCGTGCGGCCCGGCCTCGCCGAGCACCTGAGCGAGTCGATCGCCGCGAACGCCGACCGGCATCCGGCCTGATCCCCTGGTCCGGGAGGAGGCCTACTCCCGGGCCAGGACCACGGCCGTGCCGTACGCGCACACCTCGGTGCCCACGTCCGCGGCCTCCGTCACATCGAACCGGAACGCCAGTACCGCGTTGGCCCCGCGCGCGCGTGCCTGCTCCACCAGCCGCTCCATGGCCTGGTTGCGGGTCTGCACCAGCGTCTTGGTGAGCCCCTTCAGCTCGCCGCCGATCATCGACTTCAGCCCGGCGCCGATCTGGCTGCCGAGGTGCCGGGAACGCACGGTGAGACCGAAGACCTCGCCGATCACCTGCTGCACCCGGTGGCCGGGCACGTCGTTCGTCGTCACGACCAGCACGTCCGGCTGGGGCCCCTGGCCGCCGCCGTAGTCATCGAGTCCCATGGCTCACAGCTTTGCCCCAGTTGTCCCACAGTGCATCCTGGAGCCACCGGTGGAACCTGGGGCGGTCACATCGCGTTGATAGTTTTGTGCGCCCGCACAAGGACGCCGTAGCCGCCCTTCATCCCCTCAGGAGCCCGGACCCGTGATGACACTCGCCCTCGGCCCGAGCTGGCTGGATCCCAACTATCTGCTCGACACCTACAGCATCTGGGGCCTGCTGCTCATCGTCTTCGCCGAGTCCGGTCTGCTCATCGGCTTCTTCCTGCCGGGCGACTCGCTGCTGTTCACCTGCGGTCTGCTGATCACGTCCCACCAGCTGGACTTCCCGCTGTGGGGCGCGATCGCGCTGATCTGTCTCGCCGCGGTCCTCGGCGACCAGGCGGGCTACATGTTCGGCAAGAAGGTCGGCCCGTCGCTCTTCAACCGTCCGGACTCCCGCCTCTTCAAGCAGGAGAACGTCACCAAGGCGCACGAGTTCTTCGAGAAGTACGGCCCGAAGTCCCTGGTCCTGGCCCGCTTCGTGCCCATCGTGCGCACGTTCACGCCGATCATCGCGGGCGTCAGCGGCATGAAGTACCGCTCGTTCCTGATCTTCAACGTCATCGGCGGCGTCCTGTGGGGCGCGGGCGTCACGCTGCTCGGCTCCTGGCTGGGCAACATCGACTTCGTCAAGAACAACATCGAGGCGATCCTCATCCTGATCGTCCTCGTGTCCGTGGTCCCGATCGCCATCGAGTTCCTCCGCGCGCGCGGCAAGAGCAAGAAGGCGGAGCCCGCCCGGTCCGAGCCGCGGCCCGCCCCCGAGCAGCAGCCCCTGTACCAGCACCAGCCGCCCATGGACGACGCGACGACCCGCCTGCGCCGCATCGAACCGGAGCAGCCCTACGAGCAGCCCTACGAGCAGCCCTACGAGCAGCCGTACGAGCAGCCGTACCAGCCGCAGCCGCAGCAGCAGAACCAGCAGTACTGGGACCAGGGGCACGACAACCAGGGCTACGACAACCACGGCAACCAGGGCTACGACAGCCACGGCAACCAGGGCCACGGCAACCAGTACTACGACCAGCAGCAGTACCCGCAGCAGCAGTACGACCAGTACCAGTACCCCTACGATTCCCGCCGGCAGTAATAGGGGCGCGGGGAACCGCGCGAACGACCACGACGAACCCGCACCCGCCGACGGCGAAGGCCTCCCGAGTTCTCCGGCGCCTAGAACCCTCGGGTCCGCTTGGCAGCCCTTCGCTTACCGGCGGAGCCGACCCGCAGGGTCAGCCTGGAGATCTCCGACCCCAGGTTGACCCCGATGGCGATCGCCATGGCCAGCGAGGCGGCCTTCGCGAGGGACACCAGCCCCTTGTCCACCTCGTTCTGGGCCATCGACAACAGCCCGAAGTACGTGGCCGAACCGGGCAGCAACGGCCCGATCGCAGCCGTCGTATAGGGCAGCGCGGACGCGAACCGGAACCGCGACAACAGCTGCCCGAACAGCCCCACCAGCCCCGCCGCCACGGCCGTGGAGGCGACCGGCGAGATGCCGCCCGTGTAGTGCATCGCGCCGTACACCGACCAGGCGACGCCCCCGTTGAGCGTCACCGCGAGCACGGTGGACCGTTCCTGCTGCAGCAGTACGGCGAAGGTCAGCGACAGCAGCATGGACGCGGCGATCTGGATCAGCGGCCGCTCGGACAGGACCAGCGCCGCGTCCGGGTTCAGCTTGCCGCCGACCTTCACACCGAAGTACAGGACGACCAGCACGCCGATGACGATGCCGACGAAGAAGTACATGACCTCCAGCAGGCGCGCCGACGCGGTGATGTAGAAGCCCGTCAGACCGTCCTGCACCCCCGCCACCAGCGCCCGCCCGGGCAGCAGCGCGAACAGTCCAGCGGTGACGACGGCGGACGCCTTGACGTCGACATGGGCGAGCGCGAAGGCGACCCCGATCGCGGCCGGCGGCATCGCGGCGATCATGAACTGGTAGAACTCCGGCAGCCCCCGCCCCGCGCACAGCCACGCCAGCCGGTCGCCGAGCATCGCGCCCAGCGCCGCCGCGAAGAACACGATCAGATCACCGCCGACCAGAATGGAGGCCGCCCCCGCGAGCAGCCCGTTCGCCAGGGTCAGCGCCCAGCCGGGGTAGGGGTGCCGGTTGCGGCGGATCTCCGCCAGGCGCCGGTAGGCCTCCTCCAGGGAGACATGCGTCTCCGGGTCGGTCAGGTCGTCCACCAGCCGGAACACGGCCGCGAGCCGCGTGTAGTCCGTGCCGCGCCGCCGTACCGTCCGTGAGGACGTCACCGGGTCCTCCACCAGGGACGGCTGGTGGGAGATCGACAGCAGCGTGAAGGTGACGTTCGGCTCGCACCGGTCCAGGCCGTAGGACCGGCACACGGCGAACATCGCGGCCTCCACGTCCTCCGCGCCCTCACCGCCCGCCAGCAGCAGTTCCCCGATACGCAGGGTGAGGTCGAGCACACGCGGGACCGCCGGGCCGCCCTCCTCGGCCCGCTGCACGTGCTCCGGCGCCGGCCGCTCGGCCACCGGCATGCGCAGCATCGTGCGCATCCGGTCCTGCCAGGGCGCGTCCTTGACCAGGCTGACCGCCGGAATGCCGGTCGCCGGAGTGAAGGCGGTCGGGGCGTCCTTGGCGCTGTAGGTGCTCGGCAGGCTGAACGCCGAGCCCTCCGGCTCGGCACCCGTCGGCTGCGGCGCCTGCAGGCCCTTCGGCACGGCGAACTCGGACGTGGTCTCCGGCTCGCCGCCGCCCTCGGGAACCTCGATGCCTCGGGGGACGGCGAACTCGGACGTGATCTCCGGGTCGTACCGCGCCTCGTCCGACCGGGGCTTGCGGTCCTCCGTCTCCGTCACCTCGGCACTCCCTGAACGACACCTTCCGCTGGCCTCAGTATGCGCATGGGTACGCGAACGGGCCGCACGCGTGCGCGTACGGCCCGCGGAACCGGTACGGTTCCGGACGTTCAGTGACCGCCCTGCTCCTCGAAGCGCTTGTAGGACCGCTCGATCTCCGCCTCGGCGTCCGTGCGGCCCACCCAGTTGGCACCCTCGACCGACTTGCCGGGCTCCAGGTCCTTGTAGACCTCGAAGAAGTGCTGGATCTCCAGGCGGTCGAACTCCGACACGTGGTGGATGTCGCGCAGGTGCTCCACGCGCGGGTCGGTGGACGGCACGCACAGCAGCTTGTCGTCGCCGCCCGCCTCGTCCGTCATCCGGAACATGCCGATCGCGCGGCACTTGATCAGGCAGCCCGGGAAGGTCGGCTCGTCCAGGATGACCAGCGCGTCCAGCGGGTCGCCGTCCTCGCCGAGGGTGTTCTCGACGAAGCCGTAGTCGGCCGGGTAGGCGGTCGAGGTGAAGAGACGACGGTCCAGCCGGATCCGACCGGTCTCGTGGTCCACCTCGTACTTGTTCCGCGAACCCTTCGGGATCTCGATCGTGACGTCGAACTCCACCGGTGGCTCCTCCATGATCAGCACATAGTTCTGGTGATTAAGTGTCCCTCACGCAGGTGTGTGATCGCGAAAGGGGCTGGTGGTCGTGCCAGAGCTGAGGCCTTGGCGAGCCGCGGAACCGCAGGTGGAGCGGATCGCGAACGCCGTACGACCGCGTCTGGCACGCGCCGCGACGGCCGTGAGGCCCCGGGCCGCGCGGCTGGCGCGATCGGTTCGGCCCGGTCTCGCCCGGATTGCGCACCTCCCCCGTCCGCGACCCGTGAGGACCTGGCAGTACACCGCTGGCGCGGTCACCGCCGGGCTGGCGCTGGCCGCCGGTGTGGTGACCGTGGCCGGCCCCTGGGACGCCACCGGCCAGCGTACGGCCGAGCGGGACCGCGCGGCCGCCCTGGAGCGGTCAGGTGGCGCAGATCACGGCGGCTCGGGCACGTCCGCCGGAGCGCCCCGGCCCGCACCGAGCGCCCCGCCCGTCCTGACGGGCCTGGACGGCGCCGCGGGCACCGTCAGCACCAAGAAGGCACCACCCGCCGGAAAGGCCTTCTCAGACGTCCTGAGGCCGCTCCTGGGCGTCTCCGCGCTCGGTGGCAGCCACGCGGCCGTCGTCGTCGACGTCACCACCGGCGAGCGGCTCTACGGCACCGGTGCCGGCATGGCCCTGGCCCCCGCCTCGACCACCAAGATCGCCACCGCCGTCGCCGCGCTGTCCGCCCTCGGCCCCGACCACCGCTTCACCACCCGCACCGCCCTCGAACCCGACACCAGGGAACTGGTCCTGGTCGGCGGCGGCGACCCCACCCTCACGGCCCGCGACGACCGCCGGAACACGGACGGCTGGGCGAGCCTGCGCACCCTGGCCGCCGACACCGCCGCCGCGCTCGAGCGGCGCGGCATCCACAAGATCACGCTCTCCTACGACACCACGCTCTACTCCGGCCCCGCGCTGCACCCCATCGGCGTCAACGACAACCTCGCCCCCGTTAGCGCCCTCAGCGCCGACGAGGGCCGCACCGACGACTCCACGAGAGGGCCGGCGTTCCGCGTGTCCGACCCGGCGGCGGACGCGGCCGGCAAGTTCGCCGGCTTCCTGCGGGCCGCCGGCGTCCAGACCACCTCTCCCGGCCCCTCCAAGGCAACCGGCCGCGCCACGGCCCTCGCCACCGTCACCTCGCCCCCGCTGTCCGACGTGGTCGAGCGGATGCTGACCAACAGCGACAACGACATCGCCGAGGCCCTCGCGCGTCAGACCGCCCTCGCGAGCGGCGGGCCGGCCGACTTCGAGGGCGGCGCCAAGGCCGTCGCCGCGCAGCTCGGGAAGCTCGGCCTGCCGATGTCCGGCGCCTCCTTCCACGACGGCAGCGGCCTCAGCCGCGACGACCGGCTCACCGCGGACCTCCTGACGGCTCTGCTGGTCAAGGCCGGCGACCCGGCCCGCCCCGGCCTCCGCCCCGTCCTCAGCGGCCTCCCCGTGGCACGCTTCACCGGCACCCTGGCCGGCCGCTACGCCGACGGCGCTGCAGGATTCGTACGAGCGAAGACCGGCACGCTCACCGGCGTGAACACCCTGGCCGGCACGGTCGTGGACCAGGACGGACGCCTCCTGGCCTTCGCCTTCCTCGCCTCCGGCACGACGGACCCCCACCAGGCCCAGGCGGCCCTGGACAAGACGGCCACGGCCCTCGCGGCCTGCGGCTGCCGGTAGGGCCGTCGCCGCCGCGCGCGGCCCTTCGGCGACCCCACGCGAGGGCCATGGCCTGCCTCAAGCGGCAGCGCTCACGTACGGTTGACGCATGACGAGCTTCGGTGGCACCGCATCTTCCGGGATGGTCGACTGGAACCTCGCGGTGGCGACCGCGACACGGCTCGTACGACCGGGCCCGGACGTCAGCCGCGACGAGGCCAGGGCCGTCGTCTCGGAGCTGCGCCGGCACGCGAAAGCCTCGGAACGTCACGTCCGGGGCTTCACTCGTATGGGCACCGAGGGGACCCACGACACCCCCGTCCTCGTCGTCGACCGCCCGGGCTGGGTCCGGGCGAACGTCGCCGGCTTCAGGGAGATCCTCAAACCCCTTCTGGACAAGATGCAGGAACGACGCGGCAGCAGCCCCTCGGGCGCCGTCCTCGGCGCCGTCGGCGGCAAGGTCACCGGCGTCGAACTCGGCATGCTGCTGTCCTTCCTCTCCTCCCGCGTCCTCGGCCAGTACGAGACCTTCGCCCCCGCCACCCGCGACCTCCCGGCCGGCGGCCTCCCCGGCTCGCCGGACGGCGGCGGCCGCCTCCTGCTCGTCGCGCCCAACATCGTCCACGTGGAGCGCGAACTCGACGTCGCGCCCCACGACTTCAGGCTCTGGGTGTGCCTGCACGAGGAGACCCACCGCACACAGTTCACCGCCGTGCCCTGGCTGCGCGATCACCTGGAGGGTGAAATCCAGTCGTTCTTGGCGGAGACCGACGTCGACCCCATGACCGTGCTGGAACGTGTCCGCGAAGCCGCCCAGTCCCTCGCCGGCGGCCGTCCCGAGGGCGAGGAGGACGACGGCGGCCGCTCCTTCGTGGAACTCGTGCAGACCCCGGTCCAGCGCGAGATCCTCGGCCGCCTCACCGCCGTCATGTCCCTGCTGGAGGGCCACGCCGACTTCGTCATGGACGGAGTCGGCCCGAGCGTCGTGCCGAGCGTCGCCGAGATCCGCGAGAAGTTCCAGCAGCGCCGGGCCAAGGGCGCCTCCCGGCTCGACCTGGCCCTGCGCAAACTGCTCGGCCTGGACGCCAAACTCAGGCAGTACCGGGACGGCGAACGGTTCGTACGAGCCGTCGTCGAGGAGGTCGGCATGGACGGCTTCAACCGTGTGTGGACATCCCCCAACACCCTGCCCACCAAGGCGGAGATCGCCAAACCGGCGGACTGGGTCGCACGGGTGCATCGCAAGCCCGAGTCGTGAACCCCACGGGGAAGTCGTGTGCGAATCCGGCCGACGGCAGGCGAACGCCCCTTCAATCACCCGTCCGAGGGACCGTGTGCCATGGGTAGGCGTGCGATGCTCGGGGAACGGCCCGGTTCTGTCACCATCTACACACTCTGAGTGACCGACCTCGGGCCTCACCCCCCGAAAACTTCATGAAGGGAACCGGACATGGGTCCCCATCCTGCGGTCGCGGCGATACGCCTGGCGGTCCGCCGCGTCCTCCACGACATCCTCACCGACCACCGCCGCGACCCCGAGGCGGCGACGACAGCGGCAGCGAGAGCGGCCGCGGCCCCCGGCGAAGCCCGCGAACGCCTTCGGTGCGCGCTGGCGCCGTCCCCCCTCGTGTTCGTCGCGTGCTCCGGCGGCGCCGACTCCATGGCGCTCGCCTCCGCCCTCGCCTTCGAAGCCCCCAAGCTGGGCATCCGCGCCGGCGGCATCACCGTGGACCACGGCCTCCAGCCCGGCTCCGACCTCCGGGCCGACGAGGTCGTCCTCAGGCTGCGGGAGATCGGGCTGAGCCCCGTCGAGTCCATCGCCGTGACCGTCGGCCGCGACGGCGGCCCCGAGGCCGCCGCCCGAGACGCCCGCTACGCCGCGCTCGACGCCGCGGCCGAACGCCATGGCGCCACCGCGGTCCTGCTCGGCCACACCCGCGACGACCAGGCGGAAACCGTCCTGCTCGGCCTCGCCCGCGGCTCCGGCATCCGCTCCCTGTCCGGCATGGCCGCGGTCTCGGGGGCCGGCGGCCGTTACCGGCGCCCCTTCCTGCACCTCGACCGGCAGACCGCCCGCAAGGCATGCATGGCCCAGTCCCTGTCCGTCTGGGACGACCCGCACAACGCCGACCCCGCCTACACCCGCTCCCGGCTGCGGCACGAGGGTCTGCCCGCCCTCGAAAAGGCCCTCGGCAAAGGCGTCGTGGAGGCCCTCGCCCGCACGGCCCAGCTCTCCCGTGACGACGCCGACGCCCTCGACGCGTGGGCCAGCCAGGCCGAGAACTCCGTACGCGACGCCACGGGCCTTCTGGAGTGCGCCAAGCTCTACGCCCTCCCGCCCGCCGTACGCCGCCGCATCCTGCGCCGCGCGGCCATCGAGGCCGGTGCCCCCGCGGGATCCCTCTTCGCCCGCCACATCGAGGAAGTCGACCGGCTGATCACCGGCTGGCGCGGCCAGGGAGCCATCAATCTCCCCGGCAAAGTCGTCGCGCAGCGACAGGGTGGCAGACTGGTGATTCGGCAGGGCTGAATTCCCGACCCCCGGAGCGACCCTCCGACGGCGGCCGGGCAGCCGGTCGCCGTAAGTGCGGCCGTAAGTGCGGGACGACCGAAAGTGATGCGGGTGGACGCGAAAGACATGGGTGCCGACCTCCAGCAGGTACTCATCAGCAAGGAAGAGATCGACGCGAAGCTGGCCGAGCTGGCCGCGAAGATCGACGCGGAGTACGCGGGCAAGGACCTGCTCATCGTCGGCGTCCTCAAGGGCGCCGTGATGGTCATGGCGGACCTCGCCCGGGCGTTGTCCACCCCCGTCACCATGGACTGGATGGCCGTGTCCTCCTACGGGGCCGGCACCCAGTCCTCCGGTGTCGTGCGCATCCTCAAGGACCTCGACACCGACATCAAGGGCAAGCACGTCCTGATCGTCGAGGACATCATCGACTCGGGCCTGACCCTGTCGTGGCTGATCAACAACCTCGGCTCCCGCGAGCCCGCCACCCTGAAGGTGTGCACGCTGCTGCGCAAGCCGGACGCCGCCAAGGTCGCCATCGACGTGGAGTGGGTCGGCTTCGACATCCCGAACGAGTTCGTCGTCGGCTACGGCCTCGACTACGCCGAGAAGTACCGCAACCTGCCGTTCGTCGGTACGCTCGCGCCTCACGTCTACGGCGGCTGAGCCAACCGGGTCAGCTCTTGTAAGACGATCGGGAACCCCAGCGGGTTTCGCGCCGTTGGAGGAAGCAGAGACGGGATCGCCTGCCGTCCATGCCACTCCGTGCGGCTTCGGACAACAATGCTGGGGTACCGTCAGAAGAACTGTCTTATCAAACTCACTATGGCAGGAGGGACGGGGCGGCACCGCTCCGTATGGATGGACGTGAAGCGATACTTCCGTGGGCCGGTCATGTGGATCGTGCTGGCCGTCCTTGCCGTGGTCGTGTTGATGCAGGTCGTCGGCTCGTCCGGCGGCTACAAGACGGTGGACACCGGCCAGGTCGTGGCGGCGATCAACGCGAACAGGGTCGAGTCGGCCAAGCTCACCACCGGTGACGAGCAGACCATCAAGGTCACCCTCAAGGACGGCCAGAAGGTCGAGGGCAGCTCGAAGATCCAGGCGAGCTACATCGGCGACCAGGGCGTGACCATTGCCGCCACGCTGCAGGACAAGTACCAGCACAAGCAGATTCCGGACGGCTACACGGTCTCGCCGTCCAAGCAGAACCCGTTCGTCGGCGTCCTGCTCTCCCTGCTGCCCTTCGTCCTGATCGTGGTCGTCTTCCTGTTCCTGATGAATCAGATGCAGGGCGGCGGTTCCCGGGTCATGAACTTCGGCAAGTCCAAGGCCAAGCTCATCACCAAGGACACCCCGAAGACGACCTTCTCCGACGTCGCCGGCTGCGACGAGGCCGTCGAGGAACTCCACGAGATCAAGGAGTTCCTCCAGGAGCCGGCCAAGTTCCAGGCCGTCGGCGCCAAGATTCCCAAGGGCGTGCTCCTCTACGGCCGTCCCGGTACGGGCAAGACCCTGCTCGCCCGAGCGGTCGCCGGTGAAGCGGGCGTCCCGTTCTACTCGATCTCCGGTTCCGACTTCGTCGAGATGTTCGTCGGTGTCGGTGCCTCCCGTGTCCGTGACCTGTTCGAGCAGGCCAAGGCGAACGCCCCGGCGATCGTCTTCGTGGACGAGATCGACGCGGTCGGCCGCCACCGCGGCGCCGGCCTCGGCGGCGGTCACGACGAGCGCGAGCAGACGCTGAACCAGCTGCTCGTCGAGATGGACGGCTTCGACGTCAAGGGCGGCGTGATCCTGATCGCCGCCACCAACCGGCCCGACATCCTCGACCCGGCGCTGCTGCGCCCCGGCCGCTTCGACCGTCAGATCGCGGTCGACCCGCCGGACCTGCAGGGCCGCATGGAGATCCTCAAGGTCCACCAGAAGGGCAAGCCGGTCGCGCCCGACGTCGATCTGGCCGCCGTCGCCCGCCGCACCCCGGGCATGACCGGTGCCGACCTCGCCAACGTGCTGAACGAGGCCGCGCTGCTCACCGCCCGCAGCGACCAGAAGCTGATCGACAACAAGGCGCTGGACGAGGCGATCGACCGCGTGGTCGCGGGCCCGCAGAAGCGGACCCGGATCATGTCGGACAAGGAGAAGAAGATCACCGCGTACCACGAGGGCGGTCACGCCCTGGTCGCGGCGGCCTCGCCGAACTCCGACCCGGTCCACAAGATCACGATCCTCTCCCGCGGCCGCGCCCTCGGCTACACGATGGTGCTCCCGGACGAGGACAAGTACTCGACCACCCGCAACGAGATGCTCGACCAGCTCGGCTACATGCTGGGCGGCCGCGCCGCCGAGGAACTGGTCTTCCACGACCCGACCACCGGCGCCGCGAACGACATCGAGAAGGCCACCAACCTGGCCCGCGCGATGGTCACGCAGTACGGCATGACCGAGCGGCTCGGCGCCATCAAGTTCGGCGGCGACAACAGCGAGCCCTTCCTCGGCCGTGAGATGGCTCACCAGCGTGACTACTCGGAAGAGGTCGCCGCGCTGGTCGACGAAGAGGTCAAGAAGCTCATCGAGAACGCGCACAACGAGGCCTGGGAGATCCTGGTCGAGAACCGCGACGTGCTCGACCAGCTCGTCCTTCACCTGTTGGAGAAGGAGACCCTGGGCAAGGAGGAGATCGCCGAGATCTTCGCCCCGATCGTCAAGCGCCCGCCGCGGCCCGCCTGGACCGGCTCCTCCCGCCGTACGCCCTCCACCCGCCCGCCGGTGCTCTCCCCGAAGGAGCTGGCACTGACCAACGGTGCGAACGGCGCGACGGCGGCGATCAGCACGGTGAAGTCCACGGCGACCGAGGCGGCCCCGGCGACGGAGCACCCGGAGGACCGCACCGACGGCTGACCGCTTTCGGCCAACCGGCCCGGAATGAATGCCGCGCCCCCCAGGTTTTAGCCTGGGGGGTGCGGCGTTTCGCCATGTCCGCACGGAGCGCGTGGGCCGCACGCGTCACAGGCACAGGAACGAGGAACCAGATGACCGACCCCGTCACCCTGGACGGAGAGGGCACCATCGGCGAGTTCGACGAGAAACGCGCCGAGAACGCCGTACGGGAACTGCTGATCGCGGTCGGCGAGGACCCGGACCGTGAGGGCCTCAGGGAGACCCCGGCTCGGGTGGCGCGGGCCTACCAGGAGATCTTCGCGGGCCTGTGGCAGAAGCCCGAGGACGTCCTGACGACGACGTTCGACCTGGGGCACGACGAGATGGTGCTGGTGAAGGACATCGAGGTGTACTCCACCTGCGAGCATCACCTGGTGCCGTTCAGGGGCGTCGCCCACGTGGGCTACATCCCCTCCGTGACCGGGAAGATCACCGGCCTGTCCAAGCTGGCCCGGCTCGTGGACGTCTACGCCCGGCGCCCGCAGGTGCAGGAGCGGCTCACCACGCAGATAGCGGACTCGCTGATGGAGATCCTGGAGCCGCGGGGTGTGATCGTGGTCGTGGAGTGCGAGCACATGTGCATGTCGATGCGGGGCATCCGCAAGCCGGGTGCGAAGACCATCACGTCGGCGGTACGCGGTCAGCTGCGGGACGCGGCGACGCGCAACGAGGCGATGAGCCTGATCATGGCGCGCTGATGCCCCTTGCCGGAGCCGGTGGTCAGGCCACCGGCTCCGCGCCGGGGTGGTTCTGGTCCTCGTCCTCGGGGAGTTTGCACACCCGCTCCAGGAACAGGGCCGCCGCTATCACGGCGATGCCGGCCAGGACCGAGAAGCCGGCGTAGATGGCCTGGTCGCGGCGGACGGGGATGTCGAGGAGCTCCAGCAGGAAGACGCCCGTGCCGCCGTACATACCGGCGACCAGGGCGGCGACCAGGGCGCTGGCCTGGCCGAAGACGACCGCTCGGGCGGCCATCAGGGGGTCGACCCCCTTCGCTCCCGGGCGGCGCTCGCGCTGGGCCTTGAAGCGGGAGCGCAGCGAGAGCGCCGTGGAGAGCAGGACCACCGCGATCAGCGCCAGGACGATGGGGGCGGCCAGGGGGACGCTCGGGAGGGTCCCGACCGAGTTCCAGAGGCGGGCGCCCGCCCAGGAGAGGACTCCGGCAACGACGAACACGCCGGCCAGCACCCTGATGCGCAGCTGTTTCACGGTGTCCCTTCAGCTCCCCCGGACCGATCCCGGACTGTGCTCGTCTCGACGCTCGTCTCGACGCCCGTCTTGACCTTAACGACTACTCGGGCAGTCGGAGTTCCAGGTCCTCGCGGGGTGCGACACCGTCGCGGGTGACGGCCGACAGCAGCTCGGCGACCGCGCCGATGCCGGGCAGCTGCGCCTGGGGGTCGACGTCGTGCCAGGGCGCGAGCACGAAGGCACGTTCGTGGGCGCGCGGGTGGGGGAGGGTCAGCTGCGGGTCGTCGGAGGTGACGTCCGCGTACGCGACGATGTCGACGTCCAGGGTGCGCGGTGCCCAGCGCTCGTCGCGGACCCGGTTGAAGGCTTCCTCGACGGCGTGTGCCCGCTCCAGCAGGGAGGACGGGGGCAGCGTGGTCTTCAGGACGACGACCGCGTTGAAGTAGGAGGGCTGGCTGCCGGGCTCGACGCCCCACGGCTCGGTCTCGTACACCGGCGAGACCGCCTTCACGCGGACGCCGGGGGTGTCCTCCAGGGCGTCGACGGCTCCCTGGAGCGTCTCCAGGCGGTTGCCGAGGTTGGAGCCGATGGAGATCACGGCCCGTTTGGGATTGCTCAGTGTCGTGTCGGCGGCGTCCACCTGCTCGACGACGGAGGCGGGCACCGGCTGGACGGTCGGGTCGCTGTGACCCTGGGCGAAAGGTCGGGTCATACTCGGCTCCGGGTGATGGTGACGGTCACGTCGTCGAAGGGGACCGTGATCGGCGCGTCCGGCTTGTGGACGCAGACCTCGACCTCCTGGACTCCATCGTGCTTCAGGCAGGCCTGCGCGATCCGCTCGGCGAGCGACTCGATGAGGTTCACCGGCTCGCCTTCGACCACGGCCACGACCTCTTCGGCCACGACGCCGTAGTGCACGGTCTTCGCCAGGTCGTCGTCGGCGGCGGCCGGCCGGGTGTCCAGGCCAAGGACGAGGTCCACGATGAAGGTCTGGCCCTCCTCGCGCTCCTTGGGGAACACGCCGTGGTGCCCGCGGGCCTTCAGGCCGCGCAGCGCGACACGATCCACGCGAATCACTCCTGCAATCGTCGGGAACGACCGGTGGGTGTCGCGTGCGGGCGGCACACCGGCCACAGACGAATCTACCTGCGGGCACTGACACGGCCGGGGCACGGGGCCGCGAGCCGGGCCCGGAACCCAGAGGGTTCACCGCGTGTTTCCCCCGGGGAACCCGGTCGCATCATGGGCTGGAAGCCGCACCTACCCCGAGGTTCGTGATTCCAACCACTTCTTCGTCGCCGCGGGGTGCGCACCCGTTCTACGTGAGCGGACCGCCGTCCGTATTCGAGCCGTTCGTACCGTTTTGGTCGTTGTCTTCTTCCTCGTCGGTCTCGGCCAGGACCGGCGAGGCGTGGTGCGACCAGATCTTCCAGCCCTCGGGCGTGCGCCGGAAGACGTTGGTGGCGACCACCAGCTGCCCGACCAGGGGGCCGAGCTCCGCGCCGCCCTCCGGGGCCGGGCCGCCGCTGAGGATGTTCTCGGTGCAGGTCACCAGGGCCGTGTCGCCGGTGACGGAGACGTGCACGTCGGTGAGGAAGAACTGGATGTAGTCGGTGCTCGCCATGATCAGCGCGTACGACCTCAGGACCTCGCCGCGGCCGGTGAGCACCGGCCAGCCGGGGTGCACGCAGGAGATCACGCCGGTGTCCGCCGGGTCGTGGTACTCCTCGTCGACGCCCAGGTCGGAGGGTGTGAGCCAGAGCGCGGACAGTTCCTCGAAGTCACCGCGTTCCATCGCCTCGTAGAAGGCGGTGTTGGCGGCCTCCACCTGCTCGACGTCGGTGTGGGGGGCGCTCACCGCGCTCCTTCCACGGCCCGTGCGACCCGTACGGCGTCCGCTGTGGCGTGCACCTCGTGCACGCGCACCGCCCAGGCGCCGGCCTGCGCCACGAGCGCGGAGACGGCGGCCGTGGCGGCGTCCCGCTCGCGGGCCGGCGGGGGAGCACCCTGCGGGCCGGCGAGGACACGCCCGAGGAACCTCTTGCGGGAGGCGGCCACGAGCAGCGGGTGTCCGAGGGCGTGCAACCGGTCGAGGTGGGCGAGGAGGGTGAGGTCGTGGTCTGCCTCCTTGGAGAAGCCGAGGCCGGGGTCGACGACGATGCGGTCGGGGGCGATGCCGCCCTCCAGTACGGCCTCCACGCGCGCGTGGAGTTCGTCCATGACTTCGGCGACGACATCCCCGTACCTGCCCTTGACGTTGCCGCCCTGGAGGAAGCCGCGCCAGTGCATGACCACGAAGGGCGCGCCGGTGGCGGCGACCACCGGGATCATCGCGGGGTCGGCGAGGCCGCCGCTGACGTCGTTGACGAGGGCGGCGCCGGCGGCGAGCGACTGCTCGGCGACGGAGGCGCGCATGGTGTCGACGGAGACGACGACGCCCTCGGAGGCGAGGCCGCGGACGACGGGGATGACGCGCCTGAGTTCCTCGGCCTCGTCGACACGGGTGGCGCCCGGGCGGGTGGACTCGCCGCCGACGTCGACCAGGTCCGCGCCCTCGGCGACGAGTTCCAGGCCGTGCTTGACGGCGGCGGTGGTGTCGAACCAGCGGCCGCCGTCGGAGAAGGAGTCGGGGGTCACGTTCACGACGCCCATGACCGCGCACCGGTCCCATTCCGGAAGGCCCGCGACCCGGCCGCGCCCGCTGAGGATGTTCATACGTTCAGCGTAGGCCCAGGACGGGGCCGTGAACGCGCCGCGGCCCGGGCGGAAGGCCCCGTGCTGGAGGGGGTGGGGCTTCCGCCCGGGCCAGTCGGGGGCCGGGCCGGGCTCGGTGCGGACCGGGCCGTGCTCAGGCGGCTCTTACATCGTGTTCCGCCATGGTGTGCGCGCAGGGGCGCGCGGCGGACGCCCGGCGCCGGCGCAGGAAGCGCGGGAGCGGCAGGGCGAGGGTGACGAAGCCCTCCGCCTGCATCGTGGCGAAGCCGATGCGGGGCAGGTCGGCCGTGGCCCGGTAGACGATGAACCGGGGCTCCCAGCGCGGCTGGAACTTCGCGTTGAACTTGTACAGCGACTCGATCTGGAACCAGCGGGAGAGGAACACCAGCAGCCCGCGCCAGGCGCGCAGCACCGGCCCCGCGCCGATCTTCTCGCCGCGCGCGAGGGCCGAGCGGAACATCGCGAAGTTCAGCGAGACCCGCGCGATGCCGAACTTCGGGGCGGCCTGCAGGGCGGCGACGATCAGCAGTTCGTTCATGCCGGGGTCGGCACTGCGGTCACGGCGCATCAGGTCCAGGGAGGCGCCGTCCTTGCCCCAGGGCACGAAGTGCAGGACCGCCTTCAGGTCGCCGAACTCGCCGGGCTCGTCGTCCTGCTTGTGAGCGGTGGCGATCAGGCAGTCGCCGTCGGTGGGGTCGCCGATACGGCCGAGCGCCATGGAGAAGCCGCGCTCGGTGTCGGTGCCGCGCCAGTCCTCCGCGGCCTGGCGGATGCGCTCCAGCTCGGCCTCGCCGAGGTCACGGATACGCCGTACCCGGGTTTCGTAGCCGGCTCGCTCGATGCGCTTGACCATCTGTCGCACGTTGCGCATCGCGCGTCCGGCCAGCGAGAAATCCGCGACGTCGACCACCGCCTCGTCGCCCAGTTCCAGGGCGTCGAGGCCCGTCTCGCGGGTCCACACCTCGCCGCCGGTCTCCGAGCAGCCGACGACCGCGGGGGTCCAGGAGTGCGCCTTGGCCTCGTCCATGAAGCGCTCGATGGCGCCGGGCCAGGCCTCGACGTCGCCGATCGGGTCGCCGCTGGCGAGCATCACACCGGAGATGACGCGGTAGGTGACCGCCGCCTTGCCGCTGGGCGAGAAGACGACCGCCTTGTCGCGGCGCAGCGCGAAGTGGCCGAGGGAGTCGCGGCCGCCGTGCTTGGTGAGCAGTTCGCGCAGCCGGGACTCGTCCTCCTCGGTGAGACGCGCGGCCGGGTGCTCGGGCCGGAAGGCGAAGTAGATGGTGGTGACCGCGGTCAGCCAGCCGAGGGCGCCGAGCGAGAAGGCGACCGTCCAGGAGGTGTTGCCGTCGTAGTCCAGGGGGCCCTCGAAGCCGAACAGGCCGTAGACGACGTGCGTCAGCCGGTCGGCCAGGCTCGGGTCGCCGACCATGCCGTGCCCGTGGACGCTGACGATGACCATTCCGAGGATCAGGGAACCGGCCGCCATGAGCACGAAGTTGGCGAGCGCGCGCCAGCGGCTGCGCGGATCGGGCAGGGCGGTGAACTCGTTGCGGTGGCGCAGCAGCGGTACGAGGAGCGCCACCGAGATGAGCACACCGATGACCGAGTGCCGGTAGACGAACTCGGCGAAGGCGCCGGCCGGCAGCAGCGCGACCGCGGCCCGCCAGGCCCGGCGCTTGCGCCGCCTGAGACCGTGGGCGAGCAGCAGCAACAGCACACCCGCGCTGAGCGAGAGCGCCGCCGCGAACGGCCCGAAGGAGCCGGGCAGTACCTCGGCTATGGCGTGCATTCGGCTGTGACGGAAGCGCGGGAACACACCCGCGGCAATGTCCAGAGCGCCCACGACGGCGCACGCCCTGGCGACCAGAGCGGGAACGGCCTCGGGGCGTGGGCCGCGCAATATGCGCCGCGCCCGGCTTGATCGGCTCGGAACCTCGCCCGACATTTCCCCATCTATCCTGACAGACATCGCATCCCGTAGTTCTGCGAGAGACCTTGAACCCGGTGCCGATCGGGGCATCCGGCGACATTGCGCCCTCTAGGACGGTGTCACGGGGAGAGAGGTTCACTCCCCTCCGGAAAGTCGGGTCAAAGGCCAAGGAAAGCCCCGGGCAAGCCCTTGCAACGAAGCATGGGCGGCAACGGGCGGAAAGCGCAGGCAGGAAGCAGCCCATGGGTCTCACGAGCAACAAGGTGCTGGTACTGGCGATCGTGATCGCCGTGGTGCTGTTCGCAGGAACGGTGTGGCTGTGGCCACGGCTCGCCCGGCAGAGCTGGCGGGCCGTCACAGGCCGCGTCGGCCTGCTGCTCGCCACGCAGCTCGCCCTCTTCTCCTCCCTGGGGATCGCCGCCAACCAGGCTTTCGGTTTCTACGCCAGCTGGGCGGACCTCTTCGGTCAGGAGACCGACCAGGGTGTCGTGGTCGACCACACCGCGAACGGCCGCCCCGGCGGTCCGCTCCAGGTGATGTCCACGGCCTCCGTGAAGGGTGTCAGGAGCTCGCGGCCGCAGACGGGCGGGCAGATCCAGAAGGTCGCCATAGCGGGCCGCAAGACCCACCTCACCACACCGGCCTACGTCTACCTGCCGCCGGAGTACTTCCAGCCGCAGTACCGCACGCGTACGTTCCCGGCGGCCGTGGTGCTGACCGGCTATCCCGGTACGGCGCAGGCGCTGGTGGACAAACTGGACTACCCGCGCACGGCGCAGCAACTGGCCAAGAACGGGCGGATGCAGCCGATGATCCTGATCATGCTGCGGCCGACCGTGGCGCCGCCGCGCGACACGGAGTGCGTGGACGTCCCGGGCGGGCCGCAGGCGGAGACGTTCTTCGCCAAGGATCTGCCGGAGGCCGTCCTCGCGCACTACAGGGTGGGCAAGCGGCCCGGCAGCTGGGGCGTCATCGGCGACTCCACCGGCGGCTACTGCGCGCTGAAGCTCGCCATGCACCACCCGGACGTCTACGCGGCCGGCGCCGGTCTCTCGCCGTACTACAAGGCGCCGATCGACCCCACGACCGGTGACCTCTTCCGCGGCGACAGGAATCTGAAGAATCGTGCCGACCTGTGGTGGCTCCTCAAGCACGAGCCCGCGCCGGACACCTCGCTGCTGGTCACCAGCAGCAAGATCGGCGAGCACAACTACAAGGACACGCTCAAGTTCATAGACCAGGTGCAGGCCAAGAACCTGACCCGGATCTCGTCGATCATCCTGGACAGCGGCGGGCACAACTTCAACACCTGGCGGCGGGAGATCCCGGCGACCCTGCAGTGGATCAGCGGACGGCTGACCGACCGCTGAGCCGACGTGTGCCTGATGCCCCGTGAAGCGTTTGGTGTGGCCGTGTTTTTACGGGGCGGGGGCCCACGATTCGCCTACGCGCGGTAAGTTTCTGGCCATGCCACGTGGACGCCACCGCCATTCCCCGCCTCTGCACCGGCTGTTGCCGCCGTCGGCGATCGCCGGCGTCTCCGTCGTCTGCGCGCTGGGTCCCTGGGTGTTCTCCGCGGCCACCGTGCTGCGCACGCTGGCCGCGGCCGCCGCGGCGACCGCCGTCGCCGGCGCGGTCGTGATGCGCCGCTGGGACACCTCTGCGGGCAAGCGGGTCGCCGACCTCGCCCGCGCGCGCACCAGCGACGAGTGGCGCTACGAGGAGCGGGTCGCCGAACTGGAGACCGACCTGGAGGAGTCGCGCGAGGTGCGCACCAAGCTCGAGCAGCGACTGCGCGCCAAGCGCGCGGAGCTGGCAGGGCTGCGCAACGAGCACGCGGCCCTGCTGCGCCGCTACGCCACCGCCGAGACCGAGCGCGCGACCGCCCTGGAGGGGCGCCGGCTGCTGGAGATCGAGGCGGCCGAGCCGTCCGGTTCCCTCGCGCTGCCGCCCGCGCGGAGCGCCGAGCCGAAGGCGCCGGAAGCGCCGGAGAAGACGGCCGAGGACAAGCCGGAGCCCGGCGCGGTGTTCTCGCCCGAGGGCTCGCGGCTGTACCTGCGGGCCGCGGCGGCACTGGCCCGGTTCGGCTCCGACGCCTCCGCCGGCCCGGAGTCCGCGAAGCCGTCCGCCGGGTCCGAGCCTGTGACGCCGTCCCCCGAGTCGGAGATGGCGAAGCCTTCCGCCGAGTCGGAGATCGCGAAGCCCTCCGCCGGGGAGCCGGTGGACACTTCCGCCGAGACCGAGCCGGTGAATCCTTCCGCCGAAGCCGAGCCGGTGAATCCTTCCGCCGGGGCCGAGCCGGTGAAGCCCGTCGCCGGGTCCGAGGCCGTCGAGCCCGGACCGGATCGGCCCGGGCCCGCTGCCAAAGGAGCGGGCGCCGTGGACGCGGAAAGCGTGAAGGAGACGGCCGACGCTCCCCGGAGCGAAGGCGCGGCCCAGGAGGGCGAGGCGCAGGGGCAGTCCGAGGCGGCCGACCCGCACGCGCGCGCGGCGGACGCCCCGGCCGAGACCGCACCGCCCGCGGGACAGCAGGGCGCCGGGCACTTCGCGGTGCCCACCGCGGTGGCCGTCGTACCGGCCGCGCCCGCCCGCCCGGTGATCGAGGGTGGCTTCGATTTCTTCGGCACCCAGAAGCAGACGTCGTCCGCCGCGCTGGACTCGGTGCAGAACGAGGACCTCGCGGACGTCGTCGGCCAGGAGGCCCTCGCGGTGCACAAGGCCGAGGCCGAGGCCGAGTTCAAGCCCGCCGACGCGCGGTCGCGCGGCGCCGGGCAGGTCATCGACCTGACGGCGCACGACGAGACGGAACAGATCGACCTTCAGGGGCTGCGCAGCGCGGCTTCCTGAGAAGTCCTGAGATGTCCTGAGATTTCGGCAAGCACAGCGCCTCGGAGCCCGGTTCACCCGTGAGGGGTGGGCCGGGCTCAGGCCATCCAGCGGTCCGGACGGGCGTCCCCGCGGCCGGTGCGGGACCGCTCCGCCTGGGCGCGCAGCAGCCGCGCGGCCGCCTCGGCGTCCCGCAGACGGGCCGTGACGGTCTTGTCGGCTCCGGTGTCCACATGGACGTCGGCGAGCCGCCACAGACGCTCCCAGGGCCCCTGGGTGAGCCGTACGCTCTGGACCTTGGCGTGCGGGACCAGGGCCAGGCGGCGGCGCAGCAGGCCGTGCCGGGCGGCGAACACCGTGTCGGTGACCGCGAGGCCGTGCCCGCGCCACCACACCGGCACACACCACCCGGCCCGCCGCGGCGGCCGCGACGCCGCCGCCGGAACGGTCACGCCGGGCAGCACGCGCGCTATGACCGACTCGGCGACCGCGCGCGGGGCGACGGGCACCAGCACCGAGTTGTCGGATCCCGCCACGTCCAGTTCCACCCGCACCCAGCCGCGCCGCCGCCACAGCACGGGCTCCACGATCCGCACGGTCTGCACCCGCCCGGGCGGCACCGTCTCGTGCGCGCGGTCGAGCAGCCCGTGGTCGATACGCAGCCCGTCCGGGGACTCGCCGACGGTCCAGTCGTACTCGGCGACGAACCGCCCCCCGCTCCTCGCGCCCGCCGCGCCGAGCAGCGGCAGCCCGGTGGCCAGGACCGTCCACAGGCTGTGGGTGGCGAGCCACAGCACGGGCGGTACGACCAGGGCGGCGGTCAGCGAGCCCCAGGTGGCGACCGACAGCACCAGGGAGAGCGCCAGCTCGCGCGGGGGCACGCGCAGCAGTTCGTGGGCCGGCGCCTCGCCGACTTCGCGGGCCGTCTCGGGCGCGAAGCCCGCCGCGCGCGCGAGGAGTTCCGCGCGCAGGACGCGGGCCTCCCGCTCGCCCAGGAAGGCGAGTTCGTCCTTCTTGTCCGCTCCGACGACGTCGATCCGCAGCTTGGCGACGCCCGCCACGCGCGCGAGGAGCGGCCGCGTGACGTCGACCGCCTGGATGCGTTCCAGCCGGATGTGCGCGGTGCGCCGGAACAGCAGCCCGGTACGTATGCGCAGTTCGGTGTCGGTGACCGCGAAGTGTGTGAACCACCAGGACAGGAAGCCGTAGAGGCCGGCCGCCGGGACCAGCACGGCGAGCCCGACGAGGAGCATGGTCGAGGTCAGCCGCTGCAGCTGCTCCTGCGCCCCGTTCGGGTCGTGCACGGCCCATCCGGCGCATACGGTGACCGGCGCCCACGCCCGCCGGAAGGGCGTGACGGGGTGCAGCCGCCGCTCGGAGAGGGGCGGGCGCGCCGGCGCGTCGTCGGGCCCCGGAGTCGTCACAGTCCCGCCGATCGGGCCTCGCCCAGCTCCGTGAGCCGGTCGCGCAGCCGCTCCGCCTCGGCCGGGTCCAGCCCAGGGATGGCCGCGTCGGTCGCGGCGGCCGCGGTGTGCAGCTGCACACTGGCCAGCCCGAAGTACCGCTCGACGGGCCCCGAGGTGACCTCCACCAGCTGCATCCGCCCGTACGGCACCACGGTCTCCTCACGCCACAGGACACCCCTGCTGATCAGCAGGTCGTCGGCGCGCTCGGCGTACCGCCAGGAGCGCCAGTTACGGCCCAGCAGCCGCCAGCCCCACCCGCCCAGGGCCAGGGGGAGCAGTGCGAAGGCGGCCCAGGCAGGTCCCGCGAGCAGGCCGGGCAGCAGCCCCGCCGCGAGGGAGAGCACGCCCGTCCACGTCATCAGCAGCAGCCGCCGCATGCGCAGCAGGCCGGACGGCAGTCCCCGCCACACCGGCTCGTCCCCCGCCACCCCGGTCTCTTCCGGGCTCCCCGTCTCCATGGGCCCAGCGTACGTAGGGGAAACTGGGTCCATGAATGCGACGGAGACCACGGTCGGCATCGGCGGTGCCGCCGAGAGCACCGACATGGTGCTCAACATCGGCCCCCAGCATCCGTCCACGCACGGCGTGCTGCGGCTCAAGCTGGTGCTGGACGGGGAGCGCATCCTGCACGCGGAGCCGGTGATCGGCTACATGCACCGGGGCGCGGAGAAGCTCTTCGAGGCGCGCGACTACCGGCAGATCATCATGCTCGCCAACCGTCACGACTGGCTGTCGGCGTTCTCCAACGAGCTGGGCGTGGTCCTCGCCGTCGAGCGGATGCTCGGCATGGAGGTCCCCGAGCGCGCGGTGTGGACGCGCACCCTGCTCGCCGAGCTGAACCGGGTCCTGAACCACCTGATGTTCCTCGGGTCGTACCCGCTGGAGCTGGGCGGGATCACG
This sequence comes from Streptomyces griseochromogenes, assembly GCF_001542625.1. Taxonomy (NCBI): domain Bacteria; kingdom Bacillati; phylum Actinomycetota; class Actinomycetes; order Kitasatosporales; family Streptomycetaceae; genus Streptomyces; species Streptomyces griseochromogenes. The sequence continues at coordinate 607,604 of NZ_CP016279.1, forward strand.
CCGGTGTTCTACGCGTTCCGGGAGCGCGAGGTGCTCCAGAACGTCATGGAGGAGGTCTCCGGCGGGCGCATGCACTACATGTTCAACCGCGTCGGCGGCCTCAAGGAGGACCTGCCTGCCGGGTGGAGCGCACGCGCGCGTGCCGCCGTCGCGGCGGTGCGCTCCCGTATGGACGTCTTCGACGACCTGGTGCTCGGCAACGAGATCTTCCGCGGGCGCACGCGGGGCGTGGGGGCGCTCACGCCCGAGACCGTCCACGCCTACGGCGTGAGCGGGCCCATCGCGCGCGCCTCGGGCGTCGACTTCGACCTGCGCCGCGACGAGCCGTATCTGGCCTACGGAGAGCTCCAGGACACGCTGAACGTCGTCACCCGCGGCGAGGGCGACTGCCTCGCCCGGTTCGAGTGCCTGCTGGAGCAGACCCACAACGCGCTGGACCTCGCCGACGCCTGCCTGGACCGGCTCGCCGAGCTGCCGCCCGGACCCATCAACCAGCGGCTGCCCAAGGTGCTCAAGGCGCCCGAGGGCCACACGTACGCGTGGACCGAGAACCCGCTCGGCATCAACGGCTACTACCTGGTCAGCAAGGGCGAGAAGACCCCGTACCGGCTGAAGCTGCGCTCGGCGTCGTACAACAACATCCAGGCGCTGACCGAGCTGCTGCCGGGCACGCTGGTGGCGGACATGGTGGCGATCCTGGGGTCGATGTTCTTCGTGGTCGGGGACATCGACAAGTAGGACAGGCCCGGGCGTCCTAGGGGAGCGGGTCCGCAATGCCCACCGGCTGGAGCAGCCAGCCGAAGTCGCCGAGGCCACCGGAAGCGGTGAGTTCGGCGGCCTCCCCGGTACTCGCGAGAGCGCGTACGTAGGCCGAGGGGTCCTTGGAGGCGAGCGCGAGCGGGGGGCGTGCGCCGGTGAGCTCCAAGGTGTGCAAGGCGGCGCGTTGCGTGAGCAGGCGCGCCGCGGGGAGTGCGCACGCTGTGCCAGGAGGTGTCCGAGCGTGGTCGGGCGCGGTGCGGGCTGTGCCCGAGGGCGTGCGCGCCGTGTCCGCCGACGTGCACGCGGCCGCGCACGCGTCCAGCGCGACGTGTGCCGTGATGTCGCAGGACCCGTCCGGCGCGGGCGCCGTCTCGCGCCCCTCCCGGAAGCCGGTGAGCGTGCCGAACGGGGGGCGCGCGTCCGCGGTGTGGGCGTAGTCCACGGCCACCGCGAGCCCCCGCGCCACCCGGTCCACGGCCGCCGCCCACGCCAGGTCCCTGGGCAGCCCGATCTCCGCGCGCAGCCCCTCCTCGGCCGGCAGCGGCCACCACCGCGCCAGCCAGTCCGCCTCCGCGCCCGACACGGGCTCCCCGAGAGCCTCGGTGCCGTCCGCCGCGACGAGCACCAGCCGGGGCACACCCGCCGGGTCCACCTCGGCGACGTCGACCGGCACGTTGTCCAGCCACTCGTTGGCGAACAGCAGCCCGGTGATCTCCCGCGGGGGCTCGCTCAGCCAGGTGATCCGCTCGTCCAGGCCGTCCGGACGGCCGGCGAGCTCGACGGCGTACCCGCGCGCGCGGGCGGCCACGTCGGCCGGCAGGGCGGCGAGCACGCCGCCGACCAGTTCACCGTGCCCGGCGCCCAGGTCCACGAAGTCCAGCGTCCGCGGCCGCCCGAGCGCCTCGTCGACCCGGCACAGCAGCCGGGCGATCGCGTGTGCGAACAGCGGGGACGCGTGCACGGACGTTCGGAAGTGACCGGCAGGGCCCTCGGGCCGCCGGTAGAAGCCGTCCGGCCCGTAGAGGGCCTCCTGGGTCGCCGCACGCCAGCCGCGTCGCTCGCCGCCGCCCTTTGACCTCGCACCATCCGTCACCGGAACAGACTAGGCGCACAGGTGATCACTGCCTCCACCTTGCGGAGTATGCGTCCGGGGTAGGGATCGGCCCTCCGGTTGACCCCTGCACACATCTCACTTCCCTACTCTGGGTTACGTGCAGCGCCTCTATGACTTCCTCCGCAGGCACCCGACGTGGGTCGACACCTTCTGGGCCGTCGTCCTGTTCGGGCTCTCCGGCGTGAGCGTGATGAGTGTCGACGAGGCGCCCGGCCACCACATGGGGCTCGGCGGGGGGCTGGCGGTCTCCGCCGTCCTGTGCGTCGTCGTCGCGCTGCGCCGCCGCTACCCGGTGCCGATGCTGCTGCTGGCCCTCGTGACCGGCCTGCTCCAGCTCGTCCTGGACATCGAGACGACCGTCGCCGACTTCGCCATGCTGGTGATCACCTACACGGTCGCCATGGTCGGCGCGCGCTGGGCCTCGCGGCTGGCGCTCGCGGTGAGCCTCGGCGCCGCGACCCTGGCGCAGCTGCGCTGGCCGGAAGTGGGGACGAGCTTCCTGGGGCATGTGGCGATCGCCGTCTTCCAGACGGTGCCCTTCGCCCTCGCCTGGGTGCTCGGCGACTCCATGCGCACCCGTCGCGCCTACTTCGCACAGCTGGAGGAGCGCGCCGCCCGGCTGGAGAAGGAGCGCGAGGCGCAGGCCAAGGTGGCGGTCGCCGCCGAGCGCGCCCGGATCGCGCGCGAGCTGCACGACGTCGTCGCGCACAACGTGTCGGTGATGGTCGTCCAGGCCGACGGCGCCGCCTACGTCCTCGACGCCGCCCCCGACCAGGCGAAGAAGGCCCTGGAGACGATCTCCTCCACCGGCCGCCAGGCCCTCGCCGAGATGCGCCGCCTGCTCGGCGTCCTGCGCACCGGGGAGCACCAGGAGAGCGGGGAGTACGTTCCTCAGCCGGACGTCGAGCAGATCGACGACCTGATCGAGCAGTGCCGCAGGTCCGGCCTGCCCGTCGACTTCAAGGTCGAGGGCACCCCGCGCCCGCTGCCCAGCGGAGTGGAACTGACCGCGTACCGCATCGTGCAGGAGGCACTCACCAACACCCGCAAGCACGGCGGGCCCAACGCGGGCGCGAGCGTGCGGCTGGTCTACTTCGACGACGGGCTCGGCCTGCTCGTCGAGGACGACGGCAAGGGCGCCCCGCACGAGCTGTACGAGGAGGGCGGTGCCGACGGCCAGGGGCACGGCCTGATCGGCATGCGCGAGCGGGTCGGCATGGTCGGCGGCACCCTGGACGCGGGCCCGCGCCCGGGCGGAGGATTCCGCATCAGCGTGCTGCTCCCGCTCAAACCGGCGCACTGACGTCCCCGTGCGCACCCTGTTGACACCTGCCACACCCCCGGCCCCGCCCGCCCGAACGAAAGAGACCCGATGACGATCCGCGTGATGCTCGTCGACGACCAGGTGCTGCTGCGCACCGGATTCCGGATGGTCCTCGCCGCCCAGCCGGACATGGAGGTCGTCGCGGAGGCGGGCGACGGCGTCGAGGCCCTCCAGGTGGTGCGCTCCACCGCCGTCGACGTCGTTCTCATGGATGTGCGCATGCCCAAGCTGGACGGTGTGGAGGCCACCCGGCGGATCTGTGTGGAGCCCAATCCCCCGAAGGTGCTGATCCTGACCACCTTCGACCTGGACGAGTACGCCTTCTCCGGGCTGAAGGCGGGCGCCTCCGGCTTCATGCTCAAGGACGTGCCGCCCGGCGAGCTGCTGGCGGCCATCCGTGCCGTGCACAGCGGCGACGCCGTCGTGGCCCCGTCCACCACCCGGCGCCTGCTGGACCGGTTCGCGCCGATGCTGCCCTCCAGCGCCAAGGAGCCCCGGCACAAGCAGCTGGAGCGGCTCACCGACCGGGAGCGCGAGGTCATGGTGCTGGTCGCACAGGGCCTGTCCAACGGGGAGATCGCGGCCCGGCTGGTGCTGTCCGAGGCGACGGTGAAGACCCATGTGGGCCGCATCCTGACCAAGCTCGGACTCAGGGACCGGGTGCAGGTGGTGGTGCTGGCCTACGAGACGGGGCTGGTGCGGGCGGGCGGCCACGGCTGACGCCCCTGCGGCCCTGAAAGGGGTGCGGGGCCGTGCCGGTATGCGGCTCCGCCGCGTGGGCGCGACCAGCCACGACGGCGCCGCAGGCGGTCGACGGCACATCGCGGCTCCCCGGCACGGCCGGCGGAGCGTCTAGCGCAGGACGCCCTCGATGAAGTCGCTGCCCAGGCGCGCCACCGCCGACAGGTCCAGCTGGTGCCGGACGTACCTGCCGCGCCGGCCGCTGGTGATCAGGCCCGCCTTCTTCAGCACCGCAAGGTGCCGGGATATCTCGGGGGCGGACATGCCGTGCGCGTCCGCCAGTTCGCTCGTGGTGTGCGGGGCTCGGGCCAGATGGCGGCACAGCCGCATGCGCACCGGGTGGGCCAGCGCCTCCATGCGGCGTGTGAGCTGCTCCACGGACGGCGTCTGCGGGCGGGAGTCGCTCACCGGATAGGTGATCGAGGGCTGCCAGCCGTACCGGTGCAGGACCATCACATGCGGCCAGCCGAGGCTGGTCGGCACCAGCACCAGGCCGCCGTCGCCGGTCGCCGTGCGGCCCACCAGGAGCTTGTCGACGGTGATGAGCGCGGCTTCCTCGTCCAGCGAGATGGCACCGGAGAGCGAGGCGAGGGTCTCGCCGAGGCCTTTGCGCCGCAGCAGCTCGCTCTTGTGCCGGGCCTCCGCCGCGAGCTGGGGCTGGATCCGGGCCCAGGTGTCGGCGAAGAAGGCCTCGTCGCAGTCGAGCATCAGCTGCCGGAACCACGCGCGGATGGCCGGCGGATCCTCCAGGAGACGGCGGGTGAACCGCTCCTGGGCACCGCCGCGCGCGGCGGCCAGCTCCAGGGAACGGCGGCGCAGCCCCGGGTCGTCGAGCGGACCGGGATCCGCCACGTCGTAGCGCAGCTGGCAGGTGAACTCCAGGGCCGCGTGGACGAACTGTTCGTCAGTCAGCTTGTCCAGCTGGTCCAGCTCCTCGGCGAGGGTCGCGCCCGGCAGCTCGCGCCCGCCGGGGATGCCGGCGAACGGCGCGAAGACGTCCGAGAACGTCATGCGCCACAGGAAGTCCGCCTCGCACAGCCGGTCGGCGAGACCCGGGTCCAGCCGGGTCGACACGGCGGTGGCCCAGCCCTGCAGGCGTGGGTGGTGACCGGGCTCGCTGAGCGCGTGCAGCGCCATCCCCAGCTCCGCCAGCGGAGAGGGCACGACGGAAACCCTCCCCCACCTCTCGGCCGCGCCCGAGCCGGAGGCACCCCCGTCGGCGGCCAGCCCGGTGATGTCGATGATCACGCTCATGCCCCCATGGTGCACCCGCCCACTGACAGCGCCCCGTCGATTGACGGCAGTCGTCAATCGACGGGACATCCGCTCTGAGCAGGGGCAATCTGTGGACACCGGGGCAGCCGCGGAGCCCGATCAGTCACCGGGTCATCGGTGATGAGTCCACGTCCCGAAAAGGCGATCCGCCATGAGCATCACTCAGCAGTACCTCCTCGACACCTACCGCGCCCGTCTGCACGGCGAGCCCGAGCCGCCCGCTCCGGGCCGGCACGACCTCGACCTGGTGCGCGAGCTGCGCGAGTACCGGCGCTTTCGCGCGGTCCTCGCCGGGCGCCCCGCGCGCGGGCGGCTCCGCCGGGCCCTGGCCCGCCGGCTGCGCCCGCGCGCCCTCGGCTAGACCTGGCCCGGCAGGCGGTCCACGAAGTCCCGCACGGCGGTGCGGACGTCGTCGGCCGTCCACTCCAGGCCCGCGGCACGGATGACGACCTCGGTGAACGCGATGCCGGGCCCTTGGCCGTCCCAGGGGTTCGCGAAGAGCATCACCGAGGTCTCCTCCGCCTGGCGCACGGCCGCCTGCGCCACCACCTCGGGCTCGTAGGGCAGCCAGACCTGGAACTCGTGGGTGTGTGGTTGTTCCGGGTGGACGCGGGCCCAGGGCACCCCGGCCGCCGCGAAGCCCTCGCGCAGCGCGGCGGCCACCACGCGCGCGTGACGCACGTACTCGGGCAGCCGGGGCAGCTCACGGTCCAGGCCGATCAGCGCGGACAGGGCGGTCGGGAACTGCTGGAACACCATGCCGCCGTACCGGTGCCGCCAGGTCCTGGCCTCTTCCACCAGGGTCCTCGGGCCGGCGAGCGCGGCGCCGCCGAAGCCGCCGAGGGACTTGTAGAACGACACGTAGACGCTGTCGGCCAGGCCGGCGATCTCCTCCAGGGGGCGCCCGAAATGGTCCGTGCACTCCCACAGGCGCGCGCCGTCGAAGTGCACCACCGCGTCGCGCTCCCGCGCCGCCTCGACGACCTCCGTCAGTTCCTCCCAGGTGGGCAGCACGAACCCGGCGTCCCTGAGCGGCAGTTCCAGCATCAGTGCCCCGAAGGGCTCCTCGCACTCGCGGATCTCGGCCGCCGTGGGCAGCCGGGGCCCGCCGCCCACCCTGACCGGGCGCAGGCCGCTGACCTGGCTGAACGCATGCCGTTCATGCACCTCGGGGTGGGACAGGGCGTGCAGGGCCACCGCCGGGTCGCCGGTGCGGGCCGCCCAGCAGCGCAGAGCCACCTGCTGGGCCATCGTGCCGGTCGGGAAGAACGCGGCGGCCTCCGTGCCGAGCAGCTCGGCGACCCGCTCCTCCAGGGCGGCCACGATCCGGTCGCCGTAGACGTCGGCCGGCTCGTCCAGGTCGTACACCCCGGCCCCCGCCTCCGTCAGATACGCGAGACGTTCGCGGATCGTGGACCCCCAGCCCGCGCGGGACAGCGTGCGCCGCGCCTGCCGCTGGGCGACCGTGCGCCGGTCCCGCAGCCGCTCCCTTTCCGATCGTTCCCCGCCCTGCCCGGTGTCCTGCTCCGGACCCTGCCCAGTCGTGTCGGTCATGCCGGGGATCATGCCGCTCCGGACCCGCGCGGGGTACGGAATATGTCCGGGGGCGAACCGCGACGGCGTGGTGTAACCCACAGCCTGTGGACAACCGATCGGCGTCGAACCGAGATAGCGTTAACATGACGAGAAATCGTCCGGTACCCAGAGCGGACTGGAACGGGAAGGCCGCCGTCGCGTGAGTACAGTCCACCAGCCAGACCTCAAGGACCGCCCCGCGCGGCTCACCGTCGGCGTCGTCGGCGCCGGCCGGGTGGGTCCCGCGCTGGCCGCGTCCCTGCAGCTCGCCGGGCATCGCCCGGTAGCCGTCTCCGGAGTCTCCGACGCCTCCCGCAGGCGCGCCGAGGCCATGCTCCCCGACGTGCCGCTGGTGCCGCCTGCCGAGGTCCTCCAGCGCGCCGACCTCGTCCTGCTCACCGTCCCGGACGACGCCCTGCCCGGCCTGGTCGCCGGCCTCGCCGAGACCGGCGCGGTACGACCGGGACAGCTGCTCGTGCACACCTCCGGGCGGTACGGCGCCAAGGTGCTCGACCCCGCCCTGCGCGCGGGCGCGCTGCCGCTGGCCCTGCACCCGGCGATGACCTTCACCGGCACCCCCGTGGACGTCCAGCGCCTGGCGGGCTGCTCGTTCGGCGTCACCGCTCCCGAAGAGCTGCGGCTGGCCGCCGAGGCCCTGGTCATCGAGATGGGCGGCGAGCCCGAGTGGATCACCGAGGAGAACCGCCCGCTCTACCACGCGGCCCTCGCCCTCGGTGCCAACCACCTGGTGACCCTGGTCGCCCAGTCCCTGGAGCTGCTGCGCACGGCCGGTGTCGAGGCCCCTGACCGGATGCTCGGCCCGCTGCTCGGCGCGGCCCTGGACAACGCCCTGCGCTCGGGCGACGCGGCGCTCACCGGCCCGGTTGCGCGCGGGGACGCCGGCACGGTCGCCGCGCACGTCACCGAGCTGCGCAGACACGCCCCGCAGACCGTCGCCGGCTACCTGGCGATGGCCCGTGCGACCGCCGACCGGGCCCTCGCCCACGGCCTGCTGAAGCCGGAACTCGCCGAGGACCTGCTCGGCGTGCTGGCCGACGGATCCGACGGCACCAACGGCACCAACGGCACCGAGGGGAACGCCCGATGACCACCGCCCTGCTGAGCACCGCCGAAGAGCTGCGCGCGCGCGTGCGCGGTGGCCGCCGCGCCGTCGTGATGACCATGGGCGCCCTGCACGAGGGCCACGCCACGCTGATCCGCGGCGCGCGCGAGATCGCCGGCCAGGACGGCGAGGTCGTCGTCACCGTCTTCGTCAACCCGCTGCAGTTCGGCGCCGGCGAGGACCTGGACCGCTACCCGCGCACCCTCGAAGCCGACCTGAAGCTCGCCGAGCAGGCCGGCGCCGACGCCGTGTTCGCGCCCTCCGCCGACGAGGTCTACCCCGGTGGACAACCCCAGGTGCGGATCACCGCCGGCCCCATGGGCGAGCGCCTGGAGGGCGCCTCGCGGCCCGGCCACTTCGACGGCATGCTCACCGTCGTCGCCAAGCTGCTGCACCTCACCCGCCCCGACGTCGCCCTGTTCGGCCAGAAGGACGCCCAGCAGCTGGCCCTGATCCGGCGCATGGTGCGGGACCTGAACTTCGGCGTCGAGATCGTCGCCGTACCGACCGTGCGCGAGGAGGACGGGCTCGCCCTGTCGAGCCGCAACCGCTACCTCTCGCCCGACGAGCGCCGCAGCGCACTCGCCCTGTCCCGCGCCCTGTTCGCCGGCCGCGACCGGCACGCCGCGCAGGAGGCGCTGCGCGCGCGGGCCCGCGAAGTGCCCTCCACGCACGCGCGTGCCGAGGCGCTGAGCGCCATAGGGGAGTCCCGTGCGGCGGCCGACGCGCACGCCGTGGCCACGGCCGTGCCCGGCGCCCCGGCGGCCGTCCGCGCGGCCGCCCGCCAGGTCCTGGACGAGGCCGCCCGCCTCGACCCGCCGCTGCGGCTGGACTACCTGGCCCTGGTGGACCCGTCCGACTTCACCGAGATCGGCGACGGCTTCACCGGCGAGGCCGTCCTCGCCGTCGCCGCCCGGGTCGGTACGACCCGGCTGATCGACAACCTTCCTCTCATCTTCGGAGCCGCTTCGTGACCAGCACCGGCACCAGCACAGGCATACGACTGCACGCGCCCGCCCCCGGCTGGGCCATCTCCGCGGACGTGGTCGTCGTCGGCTCCGGGGTGGCCGGCCTGACGGCGGCTCTGCGCTGCGAGGCCGCCGGGCTCACGACGGTCGTCGTCACCAAGGCCCGTCTGGACGACGGCTCCACGCGCTGGGCACAGGGCGGCATCGCCGCCGCCCTCGGCGAGGGCGACACCCCCGAACAGCACCTCGGGGACACCCTGGTGGCCGGCGCCGGCCTGTGCGACGAGGAGGCCGTACGGATCCTCGTCACCGAGGGCCCCGACGCGGTACGGCGGCTCATCGACACCGGCGCGATCTTCGACGAGTCCTCCGCGGGAGAGCTGGACCTCGCCCGCGAGGGCGGCCACCACCGGCGCCGGATCGCGCACGCGGGCGGCGACGCGACCGGCGCCGAGGTCTCCCGGGCCCTCGTGGAGGCGGTACGCGCGCGCGGGCTGCGCACCATCGAGAACGCGCTCGTGCTGGACCTGCTGACCGACGCGGAAGGCCGTACGGCCGGTGTCACGCTGCACGTGATGGGCGAGGGCCAGCACGACGGCGTGGGCGCCGTGCACGCCCCCGCCGTGGTCCTCGCGACCGGCGGCATGGGGCAGGTGTTCTCCGCGACCACCAACCCGTCCGTGTCCACCGGCGACGGCGTGGCGCTGGCGCTGCGCGCGGGCGCCGAGGTCAGCGACCTGGAGTTCGTGCAGTTCCACCCGACCGTGCTGTTCATCGGTGCGGACGCCGAGGGACAGCACCCGCTGGTCTCGGAGGCGGTGCGCGGCGAGGGCGCCCATCTGGTCGACGGCGACGGCGTGCGCTTCATGGTGGGCCAGCACGAGCTGGCCGAGCTGGCGCCCCGGGACATCGTCGCCAAGGGCATCACGCGGCGGATGCTGGAGCAGGACGCCGACCACATGTTCCTCGACGCCCGGCACTTCGGCGCCGACATGTGGGAGCACCGTTTCCCGACCATCCTGGCCGCCTGCCGCGCCAACGGCATCGACCCGGTCACCGACCCCGTCCCGATCGCCCCGGCCGCCCACTACGCCTCCGGAGGCGTGCGTACCGACGCGCGGGGGCGTACGACCGTCCCCGGGCTGTACGCGTGCGGCGAGGTCGCCTGCACCGGCGTGCACGGCGCCAACCGGCTCGCCTCCAACTCGCTTCTCGAAGGCCTCGTCTACGCCGAGCGCATCGCCGCCGACATCGCCTCGGCCCACGCCGCGGACGGCCTCCACGCGCGCGTGCCCGAGCCGGTCCCGGACCCCGAGAGGCCCGCCCACCCGCTGCTCGCCCCCGAGGCCCGCTTCGCCATCCAGCGGATCATGACCGAGGGCGCGGGCGTGCTCCGTTCGGCCGGTTCCCTGGAGAAGGCCGCGGACCAGCTCCAGCGGCTGCACACCGAGGCCCGCGACGCCCTGGAGGAGAACGGCAAGACCGCCGAGCCCGGCGTCGACACCTGGGAGGCCACCAACCTCCTGTGCGTGGCCCGCGTCCTGGTCGCCGCCGCCCGGCTGCGCGAGGAGACCCGCGGCTGCCACTGGCGCGAGGACCGCGCCGAGCGCGACGACACGCACTGGCGGCGCCACATCGTGGTACGGCTCAATCCCGACCGGACCCTGGCCGTACGCACCACGGACACCGCAGACTTCCCCCCTACCCGGCAGACCCAGCGCCCCCAGGAGCAGTGAACAAGTGAGCACCGACGACCTTCCCCTCGTCCCGACCGCCGGCTGCGGTGACGGCTGCGCCTGCGGCGCCGAGGGCGACGAGGAGTACCTGGAGAGCGGGCTCGACCCCGCGCTGGCCGAGCTGCTGGCCGCTGCCGGACTCGACCCCGTCGAGGTCGAGGACGTCGCCAACGTCGCCATTCAGGAGGACCTGGACGGCGGCGTGGACGTGACGACCGTCTCGACCATCCCCGAGGACGCCGTCGCCACCGGCGACTTCACCGCGCGCGAGGCCGGCGTGGTGGCGGGCCTCAGGGTCGCCGAGGCCGTGCTCTCGGTGGTCTGCACGGACGAGTTCGAGGTCGAGCGGCACGTCGACGACGGTGACCGCGTCGAGGCCGGGCAGAAGCTGCTGTCGGTCACCACGCGCACGCGGGACCTGCTCACCGGCGAGCGCAGCGCCCTCAACCTCCTGTGCCGCCTGTCCGGCATCGCGACCGCCACGCGCGCGTGGTCGGACGTGCTGGAGGGCACCAGGACACGCGTGCGGGACACCCGCAAGACCACGCCGGGTCTGCGCTCGCTGGAGAAGTTCGCGGTGCGCTGCGGCGGGGGCGTCAACCACCGCATGTCGCTCTCCGACGCCGCCCTGGTGAAGGACAACCACGTGGTGGCCGCCGGCGGCGTCGCACAGGCCTTCAAGGCCGTACGGGAGACCTTCCCGGAGGTGCCGATCGAGGTCGAGGTCGACACCCTGCACCAGCTGCGCGAGGTCGTCGAGGCGGGCGCCGACCTGATCCTGCTGGACAACTTCACGCCCGTGGAGTGCGCCGAGGCCGTCGGCATCGTCGGCGGCCGGGCGCTGCTGGAGGCCTCCGGCCGGCTCACGCTCGACACCGCGCGCGCGTACGCCGACACCGGCGTGGACTTCCTGGCCGTCGGCGCCCTCACCCACTCCTCGCCGATCCTCGACATCGGCCTGGACCTGCGCGAGGCGGAGTAACGGCCATGCTGCTCACGATCGACGTCGGTAACACGCACACCGTGCTCGGCCTGTTCGACGGCGAGGACATCGTCGAGCACTGGCGCATCTCCACGGACGCGCGCCGCACGGCGGACGAGCTGGCGGTGCTGCTGCAGGGCTTGATGGGCATGCACCCGCTGCTCGGCGAGGAACTCGGCGACGGCATCGACGGCATCGCGATCTGCGCCACCGTGCCGTCGGTGCTCCACGAGCTGCGCGAGGTCACCCGCAGGTACTACGGCGACGTGCCCGCGGTGCTGGTCGAGCCGGGCGTGAAGACGGGCGTGCCGATCCTCACCGACAACCCCAAGGAGGTCGGTGCGGACCGGATCATCAACGCGGTGGCCGCCGTCGAGCTGTACGGCGGTCCGGCGATCGTCGTCGACTTCGGTACGGCGACGACGTTCGACGCGGTCTCCGCGCGCGGGGAGTACGTCGGCGGGGTCATCGCGCCCGGCATCGAGATCTCCGTGGAGGCGCTCGGCGTCAAGGGTGCGCAGCTGCGCAAGATCGAGGTGGCCCGGCCGCGCAGCGTGATCGGCAAGAACACGGTGGAGGCCATGCAGGCGGGCATCGTGTACGGGTTCGCCGGGCAGGTCGACGGAGTCGTCAGCAGGATGGCGCGCGAGCTGGCCGACAATCAGGACGACGTGACGGTGATCGCCACGGGCGGTCTTGCGCCGATGGTGCTGGGGGAGTCCTCGGTGATCGACGAGCACGAGCCGTGGCTCACGCTGGTCGGGCTGCGCCTGGTCTACGAGCGGAACGTGTCGCGCATGTGAGGGGACCGGCGCCCGCGACGGCGCCGGTTTTCGCTACTACCCGCGCGCGCGTGGCCCCGGTCGAGGGAAACCGGGAAGCGACACGCGGCGACATGACATTCCGATCCGTAACTTTTGTCCGATTAGCGGTAGCGTCGCCGCATGCCCACGCCATACGGATCCCGCGGCGGCATGGCGTTCGGCGCGGAGGAGCTGCGTGTGCTCCGCCGCGCTCTCGCCCTCGCCCTTCACCCCGGCAAAGCGTCCGCCGAGGACGTCAAGGACTGCTTCCGCCTCGCCGAGTCCCTCGACGAGGCGATGCGCGAGGGGGCCCGGCTGCGCGCCTTCCTGGTGGCCGACCTCGGCCGGTACCGCGCCGCACTGCCGGGCACCGCCGCCGATTACCTCGCGGTCCTGGAGGAGGCGCTGGGCTCCGGGCACCGGCCGACGCCGGACGACCTCGCCGCGCTGGCGGCGCTGAGCGGGAACCCCCTGGCGGCCGCCCTGCTGGACCGCTGCCGGGTGCTCGCCGAGCAGGACGTACGGGCGCGTTTCGCCCAGGGCGCGCGCAAGGCCCCCGCCCCCGCCGTACCCCCCTCCCGGACGCGCCTGCTGGCCCTTCCGGGCGGCGCGGAGGACGCGGGGGCCCTCCGGTCCGAGGACCCGGAGAAACCCGCTCAGAAGCCGGCGCAGGACCCTGCCGGGAAGCCCGCCCCGAAGCCCGTCCGGCCCCCTTCCGAGCGTCCCGCCACCGAGCCGGCCGCCCCGAAGCGCCCCATCCCCACCCCGGGTGAGGTCTTCCCGCCCCGCAGAAGGCCCGGCCCATCGGCCACTCTCCCCGAGACGCGGCAGCTCGCGGCCGGCTGAGCGGATCGCGACAGCCGGGGCGCCCGGCCGGGTGGCGCGGCCGGGCGAGGACTCCGGAGGGGGCGACACGGCGGCGCGGCCGGCCGAGCGGGCATCGTCGCAGGCCAGGGCGTCCCGTCCGGGCCCGGCGCCCCGCTTCGTCCACCCCGCCCCATTCGCCCCGGCTCCCGTGGCTAACCTGAAGCCATGGACTATGTCTCCGCGCTCGTGCCCCCGGTCGTCATGGCCGTGTTCTTCATCGGTCTGGTCAGGGTGATCGTGAAGACCCAGGGCGGGGCCGCCAAGGCCAAGGAGGACGCGGCCGTGGACGCCGCTCTCGCGCGCGCGGACAGCGTGCACAAGGCCCCGGCCGGCGGCGACGCCTGAGCCGGCGGCCGAACAAGCGGCCGAACGGACGGCCGGACATCTCCCAGGGCGTACGACTCCCCGCACCCCCGGTGCTTTCCGAGCCGTACGCCCTTTTTGTTCGCGTTCGTAGCCTAAGCGCACGTCCGGCACGCCATTGTCGGGATCTCCCACTATTGTTCTGAGCTGTGCCTCGCCCATTGGGAGAACTCGAAGACGCGGTCATGACGCGGGTGTGGAAGTGGAACCGCCCGGTGACCGTTCGAGAAGTCCTGGAAGACCTCCAGCAGGAACGGTCCATCGCGTACACCACCGTGATGACCGTTTTGGACAATCTCCATCAGAAGGGCTGGGTGCGCCGCGAGGCGGAAGGGCGCGCCTATCGATATGAGGCCGTCTCGACGCGAGCCGCGTACGCCGCCGCCCTGATGAACGACGCCTGGTCGCAGAGCGACAACCCGGCCGCCGCTCTCGTCGCCTTCTTCGGGATGATGAGCGACGAACAGCGCCAGGCCCTCAGGGACGCCGTACGGATCGTCCAGGGGCCGGAAACGCGGGAAGCTCAAGGCCCGCAAGAGGAGAACCCCGGCTCGGCGGGGGACGCCGACGGGCGATAGCGTCCGCTCATGTCAGCAGAGCGTCCCGAAGTCAGCGCAAAAGCCATCACCGTCCGGCGGGCCCGGACCAGCGATGTCCCGGCCGTGCGCCGGCTCCTCGACGCCTACGTTCGCGACCGCATCCTGCTCGACAAAGCCACGGTCACGCTTTACGAGGACATCCAGGAGTTCTGGGTCGCGGAACGCGACGACAACGCCGAGGTGGTCGGCTGCGGCGCGCTGCACGTCATGTGGGAAGACCTCGCGGAAGTCCGCACTCTCGCGGTGAAGCCCGGCCTGAAGGGCGCGGGCGTCGGTCACCAGTTGCTGGAGAAGTTGGTGGAGACCGCGCGCTGGCTCGGCGTTCGGCGCGTTTTCTGCCTGACCTTCGAAGTGGACTTCTTCGGGAAGCACGGCTTCGTCGAGATCGGTGAGACGCCGGTTGACACCGATGTCTACGCGGAGCTGTTGCGTTCCTATGACGAGGGCGTCGCCGAGTTCCTCGGTCTCGAACGAGTGAAACCGAACACCTTGGGCAACAGCCGGATGCTTCTGCATCTGTGATCGTCATTGCCCCGGTGGCCTATGTCCGAAACGCGCATGTTTCCCGGCCGAGGCGGGTCCCCGGATCTCTCCCAGGGGTTTGTGTTTTTCCGGCAAAAGCGGTTTGCTTTCCGACGTACTGCAGTACTGCATATAACAGGGGCGGCGAAACGGCGGACGCCGCACACCCCCTGCCCTCACGTTATCGATGAAAGGAAATCCGGTGGCACAGAAGGTTCAGGTCCTTCTTGTCGACGACCTCGACGGCGGCGAGGCGGACGAGACCGTCACGTTCGCGTTGGACGGCAAGACGTACGAGATCGATCTCACGACCGCCAATGCGGACAAGCTGCGCGGCCTTCTCGAGCCCTATGTGAAGGGCGGTCGTCGTACCGGAGGCCGTGCTTCGGGCGGGCGCGGAAAGGCGCGTGCCGCTTCCGGCGGCAGCCAGGACACCGCGGCGATCCGCGCCTGGGCGAAGGAGAACGGTTACGAGGTCAACGACCGTGGCCGTGTTCCCGCGTCCATTCGCGAGGCCTACGAGAAGGCCAACGGCTGATTCTGATTTCTCCGGCAGGCGAGCGAGGGGGCGCTCGCGCGCCGCAGCCGGACGCGGTGGCACTGCGCTGCCACCGTGTCCACCAGTCGTACGAGATCGGGGGTGCCCCCCGGGCCCCCCATGGCCGGCAGTGCCGGCAGCGAGGCCTCGACCTCGCACCCCGGCGAGGGGGGTCGCAGCCATACGGCGGCCCCCTGAACGGCATCGGCGCCGTCCCCGCCGCGGGCCCGCCCCGGCGGCAGTGGCGCCTCCGTCAGGCCGCCCGTGCCCAGGGCTCGCAGATCGAGCGCCAGCGCGCCCCATTCCAGCCAGTCCAGCACCTCCGGCAGCTCCTCCGCGCTGCCCGCGGCCACCAGCAGCCGCATCCGGTCGCCGCAGCGGGCCACCGGAGAGTCCGGTACGAGATGCCTGAGCGCCGCGGCGCCCGCCTCGGCCGGCACGTCCAGCACGTCGAACCGCACCCCCGTGAGCAGCCGCAGCGGCCGTCCGGGCACGGTCGGCCAGCCCAGATCGTTCTCGTACCAGTGCCGGGCCCGGACATGCGGGCCGGGCCGGGCGTCCGGGAGGCCGGGCCTCTCCGGATCGACGGGGCGGCGGGGAAGGGGGACCGTGGAGGTTGTGGAGGTCATGGAGACCGTGCCAGCCATGCCAAGCGCAACAGCCGAAGCGGGCCACAGGTTACGCTGGGTGTTCTGTCGTACGCGCAGAGTGCCCAGGAGAGGGACGTGTGGGGGCCCGGGGAGGCGCAAGGTTGTTCGCCCATAGCGGAGGGAACCGGTGCGCGCGGCATGGAGTGTCAGTCCCTGCGGGTAAGACATGCCTAGTGGGAGGGGGCGACGCGCAGGACGGGACGTCTCACGTTCGCCATCGGCGTAGTGGCGAGTGGGGTAACTGCCTGGCCTGCGGGAACATCGTCTCGCACCATCGGGTTGGAGCAGATGTCGGCGTTCGGGGTCAGGAGGCCAAGGACGGTGTCGGCAGTTGGAATGAGCGGTCCCCGCTTGCGGGACTAAGCTGCGGAAGGACAGGGAGGGGAAGTTCCCCCCACTGCCTGACCGCTCTGAGGAGCGATTAACGATGTTCGAGAGGTTCACCGACCGCGCGCGGCGGGTTGTCGTCCTGGCTCAGGAAGAAGCCCGGATGCTCAACCACAACTACATCGGCACCGAGCACATCCTCCTGGGTCTCATCCACGAGGGCGAAGGTGTCGCCGCTAAGGCCCTGGAGAGCCTCGGCATTTCGCTTGAGGCGGTCCGCCAGCAGGTGGAGGAGATCATCGGCCAGGGCCAGCAGGCCCCGTCCGGGCACATCCCCTTCACCCCCCGTGCCAAGAAGGTCCTGGAGCTGTCGCTCCGCGAGGCTCTTCAGCTGGGCCACAACTACATCGGCACGGAGCACATCCTGCTCGGCCTGATCCGCGAGGGCGAGGGCGTCGCCGCCCAGGTCCTGGTCAAGCTGGGCGCAGATCTCAACCGGGTGCGGCAGCAGGTCATCCAGCTGCTCTCCGGTTACCAGCAGGGCAAGGAGGCCGCCACCGCCGGCGGTCCCGCCGAGGGCACGCCCTCGACGTCCCTGGTCCTCGACCAGTTCGGCCGGAACCTCACCCAGGCCGCTCGTGAGTCCAAGCTCGACCCGGTCATCGGGCGCGAGAAGGAGATCGAGCGGGTCATGCAGGTGCTGTCCCGCCGTACCAAGAACAACCCGGTGCTGATCGGTGAGCCCGGCGTCGGCAAGACCGCCGTCGTCGAGGGCCTCGCCCAGGCCATCGTCAAGGGCGAGGTGCCCGAGACCCTCAAGGACAAGCACCTCTACACGCTGGACCTCGGCGCCCTGGTCGCCGGCTCCCGCTACCGCGGTGACTTCGAGGAGCGCCTGAAGAAGGTCCTCAAGGAGATCCGCACCCGCGGCGACATCATCCTGTTCATCGACGAGCTGCACACGCTGGTCGGTGCGGGTGCCGCCGAGGGCGCCATCGACGCCGCCTCGATCCTGAAGCCGATGCTGGCCCGCGGTGAGCTGCAGACCATCGGTGCGACCACCCTGGACGAGTACCGCAAGCACCTGGAGAAGGACGCGGCCCTGGAGCGCCGCTTCCAGCCCATCCAGGTCGCCGAGCCGTCCCTGCCGCACACGATCGAGATCCTCAAGGGTCTGCGCGACCGGTACGAGGCCCACCACCGCGTCTCCATCACGGACGAGGCCCTGGTCCAGGCCGCCACCCTGGCCGACCGCTACATCTCGGACCGCTTCCTGCCGGACAAGGCGATCGACCTGATCGACGAGGCCGGATCCCGGATGCGCATCCGCCGGATGACCGCTCCGCCGGACCTGCGCGAGTTCGACGAGAAGATCGCCGCCGTCCGCCGGGACAAGGAGTCCGCGATCGACTCGCAGGACTTCGAGAAGGCCGCCTCCCTGCGCGACAAGGAGAAGCAGCTCCTTGCCGCCAAGGCCAAGCGGGAGAAGGAGTGGAAGGCCGGCGACATGGACGTCGTCGCCGAGGTCGACGGCGAGCTGATCGCCGAGGTCCTCGCCACGGCCACGGGCATTCCCGTCTTCAAGCTCACGGAAGAGGAGTCCTCCCGCCTGCTCCGCATGGAGGAGGAGCTGCACAAGCGGGTCATCGGCCAGACCGACGCCGTCAAGGCGCTGTCGAAGGCGATCCGCCGTACGCGTGCCGGTCTGAAGGACCCGAAGCGTCCGGGTGGTTCGTTCATCTTCGCCGGCCCGTCCGGTGTCGGTAAGACCGAGCTGTCCAAGGCGCTCGCCGAGTTCCTCTTCGGCGACGAGGACGCGCTGATCTCCCTCGACATGTCGGAGTTCAGCGAGAAGCACACGGTCTCGCGTCTCTTCGGTTCGCCCCCCGGCTACGTGGGCTACGAAGAGGGCGGCCAGCTGACGGAGAAGGTGCGGCGCAAGCCGTTCTCGGTGGTTCTTTTCGACGAGGTCGAGAAGGCGCACCCGGATATCTTCAACTCGCTGCTGCAGATCCTGGAGGACGGTCGTCTGACCGACTCCCAGGGCCGGGTCGTGGACTTCAAGAACACGGTCATCATCATGACGACCAACCTCGGCACCAGGGACATCTCCAAGGGCTTCAACCTGGGCTTCGCGGCCTCGGGTGACACGAAGACCAACTACGAGCGCATGAAGAACAAGGTGTCGGACGAGCTGAAGCAGCACTTCCGCCCCGAGTTCCTCAACCGCGTCGACGACGTGGTCGTCTTCCCGCAGCTGACGCAGGAGGACATCCTGCGGATCGTCGACCTGATGATCAGCAAGGTGGACGAGCGCCTCAAGGACCGGGACATGGGCATCGAGCTCTCCCAGTCCGCCAAGGAGCTGCTGTCCAAGAAGGGTTACGACCCGGTGCTGGGCGCGCGTCCGCTGCGTCGCACGATCCAGCGCGAGATCGAGGACACGCTCTCGGAGAAGATCCTCTTCGGCGAGCTGCGCCCCGGTCACATCGTGGTCGTGGACACCGAGGGCGAGGGCGAGTCCCAGACCTTCACCTTCCGCGGCGAGGAGAAGTCGGCGCTGCCGGACGTTCCGCCGATCGAGCAGGCGGCCGGTGGGGCTGGGCCCAACCTGAGCAAGGACGCGTAAGCGTCGCGGCCGAGAGGCCGAGCGAAAGGGGCCGGTGCTTTCGGGCACCGGCCCCTTTGCCGTGGGCGGCGTCAGAGCGCGTACGGGCGGGACTGCGCCACGGTGACCTGGGCATGGGGGAACAGGGGGGCGTAATCGGCCTCGTGCAAGGACACCGCGGTCGAGTCCTGGTACAGCTTCACGGTGCGGGCCCGCGGGCACAGGCCGGCGAGGGCCGAGAGGTCGTCGCCCTGCTGAACCCTGGTCACCTGGATCAGCTCGATGCCCGTCAGCTCGGGGGCACCTGTGGAGGAGGGCACGACGGCCGTGTCGATGCTGAGGCCGGTGAGCGAGGGAAGCGCGGCGACTTCGTGCCAGTCCGCGCGGCCGAGGAAGGAACCCTCTCCCCTGAGGGTCAGGTGTTCCAGCGTGGCCCACTGACCCAGCCCCCGCAGGCCGCTGTTCAGGACGGCTTGCTCACCCAGTCCGAGCGAGGTGAGGGGCGCGCTTCGGGGAAGGTCGGCCAGCCCCCCGGACAGGCTGGTCATCACTTGCAGGTGGCTGAGGGTGTCGAGGCGGTCGAGCCCGGCCACCCCGCCCAGGCCGGTCAGGTACAACTCGCTCAGCGCCAGTTCCGTCAGCGGCGTCAGATCCCCTGTGCCCGGGCAGTTCGCCAAGTTCAGCATGTCAAGCGCGGTCAAGGCCGTCAGCGGACGCAGGTCTTCGACCAGGGGGTTGTCGGCCAAGGCGAGTCTTTGCACGCCCGCGGGCAGCGCCTCCAGCATGGTCCGGAGGTCGTGAGGTCCCTGGATCAGCATGCGGGCCCGGTGTCCGATACGCGGCAGCTCACGCAGCGTCTCGGGCGTGGTGATGCAGATGAAGAAGTCCGCGGAGTCGACATGGGCCAAGATCTCGTCCGCGTACGCGGCCAGGTCGTAGCGCTCCCACGCTCGTGCCAGGGTGTTCCGCACCCGCCACTCGGAATGCCCTGAGAAGCGCGCCAGCACCGGCAGGGAGCCGTCCGTCCCCACCAGCGCGGCCGTCGCCGTCACCGCCTCGGCCTGGTCGTCGGTCAGGCCGTCCGGGCCGGGCAGCAACTCCAGCACCAGAGGGCCCGCCTCGGCGAGTTCCCTCGCTTCTTCCGCCGTCCCGGGCGGCAGCAGGGCCGATGCCAGCTCCTCGACCCGGCGGCGTACCGCGGGATCCAGCTGTGTCGCGTGTTCCAGGCACGCCATGGCCAGCAGATGGGCCCGCTTGGCGGGGACGGCCATCAGCAGGTCCAGCAGTTCGGCGCGTTCGCGGGGCCGGGCCTGGGCAACGGCCATACGGATCACGTCCGCCCACTGGTCGTCGGTGGCGTGCTCGGCGAGGAGGCCGAGGTCGCCGGCCTCCACGGCCGCACGGGCACCCAGGAAGTCCTGGAAGGTGCGGTGGACGAAGTGGAGGGTGTCGGGACCGGGAGAGAGGAGCAGACCGGTGCGGATCAGGAAGTGCTCCAGCACGTCCGTGGTGTCACCGAGGGCCGATGCGGCCGGCACGGCCGGCAGGATCTCCCCGACGATGCGCTCGGCGCGGCTGCGGTCCATCTCCGTACGGCCGTTGCGGATGAGCCAGTAGGCGAGCCGCTGGAGCAACTGGAGTTGGGGCTCCTCACTCAGCTCCGGGCCGGCCATGTCGCGCTCACGGTCACGGCGGACCAGCAGCATGGAAAGGGCGGACTCGTACAACTCCTTGCGACCGTGCGGCAGATAGCCGCGCCGGTCGCGGTGCAGGGCGCAGATCAGGCCGCACATCAGTGGATTGGTGGCCAGGCGGCCCAGATCGCCCTTGGTGCGGACGGCATGGAGGAGCTGGCTCTCGTACGAGGCGAGCAGCGCGTCCGCGTCGGGGTTACCGGTGACGGCCGCCCGGTGCCAGCGGCCGATGAACGCCGCCACGTCCGCCGGGCTCATCGAGGACAGCCGCAGTTCGGTGAAGTCCTCGTCCGCGAGCCAGTCGTCGCGTACGGCGCTGGGACGGGAGGTGACCAGCCAGCGGTTGCCGGGGAAGGTCTCCACGAGGTCGCTCAGCCAGCGGCGGGTGCGCTCCCGCTCGGCTTCGGGTACCTCGTCGAGGCCGTCCACCAGGACGAGTGCGCGTCCGCCGGTCAGGACCCTGTCCTCCCAGCCCTCCGGCTGGGCTCCGGCGAGCGGGCAGCCGACGGCCCGGAGGAAACCGGCGGGTGCCGGAAGGGGTTCGCCGTGCCGGGTGAGGGTGCGCAAGGGAAGGACGAACGGCATCCGGCCGGCGAGGTGGGCCATGCGGTCGGTGGGATCCGTCGCGGCCGACACGGCGAGCCACTGGATCAGCGTCGTCTTCCCCGACCCCGCGACTCCCCGGAGCAGGACGCGGTCGTGGCCGGCGAGCGTCTGGTCGGCAGGCGTGGGCAGGGGCGCGGCGGAGGGCAGCCCCGGGAGGGGTTCGCCGCCGCGTCCGGTCACTTCCAGGCTCAGATATGCGGCGCTCAGCGGCCATTGGCCGGGGGAGTTGCTCAGGTCGATGCCGTAGATCGTGAGCTTGCTGTGTTTCTTCGCGACGTACGGCAGATAGCGGCGCTCGAAGGCGGTGTCGCGGGCGTCGGGACGTGGGATGCGGGCGATCAGCTCGTCCACCTTGGCGATGAGTTCCGCGTGCGCCCGGCTCTGTTCGACGAGGGTACGGGCCACAAAGGTGGAGCGGCGGGTGAAGAACTCCAGGACCTGCAGGCAGGCCCACTCGGTGGCCGAGTCGAGGAAGTGGTGGGCGTCCGGGGACAGGCCCTCGGGGGTGGTGGCGCCATAGTGCAGCTTCTTGGCCAGCTCACGGTGGCCGAGGCGGACGGCCTGGACGTCGTCCATCTCCAGGTCGCCGAGGGCGAGCAGCCGCCTGGCCAGGGCCTCGGCGACGGCGGGCTGCTCCGCCGCGGGAAACGGCGCCTCGCCCGGTGATTCCACCGCCTGCGCGACCAGCCGCTCGGCCAGCCGGTGGACGTCCTTCTCGGTCAGGGTGCGTTTCTCGCCCCGGAAGGACACGAGCGCCGACAGACGCACGGGCTTGTCCACCAGCCCGGCGCCGGGCCCGTCCGCCACGAACAGCTTCTTCACCAGCGGCCCGATCAGACCGGACGCCAGCTTGCCGCCCAGTACGGTCGGCTCCATCCGCCACCCCCCGTGGTCGCACAACGGCAGAGACAGGGATGGAGCCTAACCGGAGGAGATTCAGCTTCGCGTCAGGACAACTGCCCGTTGTAGTCCGGGAGTTTGAACGTCTTCTCGGCGTGGCCCCCCGACAGGTCGGTGGCGCTGTTGCCGATGTTCGCGATGATCTTGTAGCCGTGGTTCTCGATGTCGACGCGCTGGGCGGTCTTGTAGGCGGCGACGTCCTTGAAGAGGTCGAAGAGACCGCGGACGTAGAGGCCGGAGACGTCGTAGCCGTCGTGCTCGAGGTTGTACTCGGTGGGCCAGTAGATGATGCCCGGGCGAGCGGTGACGAAGAAGAGGGAGACGCCGTGCTCCTGGGCGTACCGGGCGACGTCCAGGACGGGCTTGTTGGCCGGCTGCGGGTAGCTGAAGCCGAAGTCGGTCTCCAGCGTGGTGTTGTCGATGTCGAAGACGATCGCCTGCTTCTCGCCGGGCCCGGCGTCGGCGATGCGCTCCTTCAGGTACGGCAGGGCCTGGTCCATCACCGTCTGGCAGTCCTTCTGCCAGGTCGCGTAGTCGACCTTGGCGGTGCTGCTGCTGGTGGTCGTCGTCGCCGCTTCGGCCGGGGTGGCGAGCGCGGCGAGCGCGGCCACGGAGACGGCGGTGACGGCTGTCCGGCGCGCCCAGGGGCGTCTGGTCATCGGTGGGGGTCCTCTCACGTCCGTACGGTGCACGGCCTGAACGGGAAATGTGCGGGGGATGTCAGGGGCATGATCCGTGGCCCGGGTGGCGTGAGGGGAACCGTAAGGTTACTGAACGGTAGGTGCCTAGAGGTGTGCATCACATTTCTCAGGCTGTCGGTTTAGGGAGCCGACGGTATGCCGGTGATATGACGCACAGGCGTTTTGTCCGTTACTAGCTCGGATAGTGGGGCATCTTATCCAGGCAAAAGGGGATTTTTATGCCGGAACTCTGCGTGAAATGACGACGTCGGCCGGTCGATTCCCGGGGTGTGGGCCCTCTGTCAAGAAGTGGATTGTTCTGTGCTCACCTACTACTGGGTGCCGTAGACAGGGGGCATTGAGGGCGAATGGGGCGTCGGGTTACCAATGACGGGCCGTCCGGCGAGCGAATGTGCGCCGGAAGGGCGGTTCTGTCCCCGAATCCACGAGGTCTCGATGTTCAAGCGCGTCACGTCCCGTTCCTCCCGCACGTCCTCGCTCCGTACCCGCGTGACCGTCCTGGCCGCCGGAGTGGGCGCCACGGCCGTGCTGGGTGCCGGGGTCGCGAGCGCCGCCGCGCCGTCCGCCGCCTCCTGGGTCGACCCGGTGAAGAAGTACACGCTCTCGGCCAGCTTCATGCAGGCCGGCAGCCACTGGGTCGCCAAGCACAGCGGTCAGGACTTCGCCGTGCCGACCGGCACCGAGGTCGTCGCCGCGCACGGCGGAACCGTCGTCAAGGTCGGCCCGAACGGCGCCGGTGACGGCCCCGCGTACGGCAACGCCGTCGTCATCAAGCACGGCAACGGCAACTACTCGCAGTACGCGCACCTGTCCCGGATCGACGTCAAGGCCGGCCAGGTCGTCAAGACCGGTCAGCACATCGCCCTTTCGGGCAGCACCGGCAACTCCACCGGCCCGCACCTGCACTTCGAGATCCGTACGACCCCGAACTACGGTTCCGCCGTCGACCCGGTCACCTTCCTGCGGTCCCACGGCGTGACCGTCTGAGTCAGGCTCCCCCGCGGGCGCCCTCGTGCGCCCGCGTGATGAGGTCCAGAGCGACCTCGAGAACGGCCGCGCGCCTCTTCTCGAAGTCGCTCTCCAGGTCCTGCATCAGGAACATCCCGGCGTGCAGCGTGAACACGGCGCTGACGCAGCGGACCTGTTCGACGAGCGGCGCCTCGGGGTCGATGAAGATGTCCCTGAGGTCGCGCATGCGGTCCTTGAACGTGTCGCCGATGCGCAGTTCCCGTACCGTCGCCTGGTTCTCCTGCATGAAACGGAACAGCGGTTCCGCACCGACCAGGGCCCGGCTGTAGCGCCGTACGATCTCGTGCTTGGTCTCCAGGGTGTGCGGCTGCTTCCTGCCCCACTCGATCAGTTCCTCGATCGGCTTCGTCAGGTCCTCGAAGAGGCTGACGATGATCTCTTCCTTCGTCTTGAAGTGGTAGTACAGGGCCGCCTTCGTGACGTCGAGATGTTCGGCGATCTCGCGCAAAGAGGTCTTCTCGTAGCCCTGCTCGGCGAAGAGTTCGAGTGCCACGTCCTGGATGCGCTGGCGGGTGTTGCCGCGGCGCTGCTGTTTGGTGCCGTCCATGGTGACGCCCATCCTGGTACTCCTCGCGCTCCCGCGGAAACTTACTTGACGCCCGGCTAGTGACAGGTCTACCTTCCCAGTGTAGTGATAACTAGCCGGGCGGCAAGTAAGCGCCAGTCGTCAGGGGGAGTAGGAGAGATGGCGGACACGAAGGCGGCCCCCGTGGGCCACGAGATATCGGACCAGCCGGAGAAACAGCCCAAGAGCGTGCGGGTGGTCCTGCTCGCGCTCATGATCGCGATGATGCTCGCGATGCTGGACAACATGATCGTGGGTACGGCGATGCCGACGATCGTGGGTGAACTGGGCGGCCTGGAACACCTCTCCTGGGTAGTGACCGGCTACACGCTGGCGACCGCGGCCTCCACCCCGATCTGGGGCAAGGTCGGCGACATGTACGGGCGCAAGGGCGCCTTCCTCAGCTCGATCGTCCTCTTCCTGATCGGCTCCGCGCTGAGCGGCATGGCGCAGGACATGGGACAGCTGATCGGCTTCCGGGCCGTGCAGGGTCTGGGCGCCGGCGGTCTGATGGTCGGCGTCATGGCGATCATCGGCGACCTGATCCCGCCGCGGGAGCGCGGCAAGTACACCGGCATGATGGCCGGCGTCATGGCGCTGGCGATGATCGGCGGTCCGCTGGTCGGCGGCACCATCACCGACAACTGGGGCTGGCGCTGGTCCTTCTACATCAACCTGCCGCTGGGCGTCGTGGCCCTGGCGCTGGTCAGCGCCGTGCTGCACCTGCCCAAGAAGCGGGCCAAGGCGCGCATCGACTACCTGGGCGTCGCGCTGCTGACCGTCGGCATCACCTCGATCGTGCTGGTCACCACCTGGGGCGGTACCGAGTACGCCTGGACCTCCGCGCGGATCATGGAGCTGATCGGCATCGGTGTCGCCACGCTGATCGGGTTCGTGCTGTGGCAGACCAGGGCCGCCGAGCCGGTGGTGCCGCTGCACATGTTCCTCAGCCGCAACTTCACCCTGATGTCGGTCATCGGCTTCATCACCGGCTTCGTGATGTTCGGTGCCACGCTCTACCTGCCGCTGTACCAGCAGTCGGTGCAGGGTGCCTCCGCGACCAACTCCGGCCTGCTGCTCCTGCCGATGCTCGGCGCGATGCTGGTGACCTCGATGGTCGCGGGCCGGGTCACCACCAACACCGGCCGCTACAAGGTCTTCCCGATCGTCGGCGGTGCGCTGATGATCGTCGGGCTGTACCTGCTGTCGCTGATGGACACGGAGACGACCCGGCTGACGTCCGGCATCTACATGGCCGTGCTCGGCGCGGGCATGGGCTGCCTGATGCAGATCACGATGCTGGTCGCGCAGAACAGCGTGCAGATGAAGGACATGGGCGTGGCCTCCTCGTCCAGCACCCTGTTCCGCACGCTCGGCTCCTCCTTCGGTGTCGCCATCATGGGCGCGCTGTTCAACCACAAGGTCCAGCACGTCATGGCCGAGCGGGCCGGCGCGGCGGGCAAGCACATGACCGAGAAGTCCGCGGCGCTGGACGCGAAGAGCCTGGCGAAGCTGCCTCCGATGGTGCGGGAGGCGTACCAGCACGCGGTGTCCGCCGGTACGCACTCGGCGTTCCTGCTGGGCGCGGCCATCGCGGTGCCGGTGCTGATCGCGGCGCTGTTCGTGAAGGAGGTGCCGCTCAAGGGCGGGCCGCAGAAGTCCTCCACGGACACCGAGGACGCGGCTCCGGCGCAGGTGATCGAAGCGGTCTGAGCCGAAGCGCATCCAGAGCCGAAGGCCCCCGGTCGGTGTCCGCCCCGGGGGCCTTCGCCTTTTTGCGCCCGAACCGGCGCCGCTCTCGCGGACCTGGCCGATCGCGGTCGTGGTTCCTCACATGATGGTTGCGGCCCTGGTGGGCTCTTCAAAGCGTTGTCAGTCCCCCGTGCCACCATCGGCCCCATGGACAAGATGCGCCGTCTGCGCCTGGCCAAGGACGCCATGGACCGGGACTGGGCCGACCCCGGGCTCGACCTGGACGTGGTGGCCGCGCACGCCGGATACTCGCGGTATCACTTCCTGCGCGCCTTCAAGGACGCGTACGGCGAGACACCCGGTCAGTATCTGACCCACCGGCGCATCGAGCGGGCCGAGGAGATGCTGCGCGGTGCCGACCTGACGGTGACCGAGATCTGCCTGCTCGTCGGCTTCAGCAGCCTCGGCACCTTCTCCACCCGCTTCAAGGCCCGCACCGGACTCACCCCGAGCGAGTACCGCACGAAGCACGTGGGCCGGGGCGCCTCCCTCATACCCGGCTGCTACGCCATGCTCTGGGCCGGCGGCTTCAAGGTCGCAACTTTGGAGAAGCGCTCCGGGACCGGCCCTGCCTACGGTGACGAGCAGGAACAGCGGCACCCCGATGGGAGAGCGGAGCCATGATCAAGGGCCTGGGCATCACCACCGTATGGACCTTCGACCAGCAGCGGACCAAGGCCTTCTTCACGGAGAAGCTGGACTTCGAGGTGTGCAGCGAGGTCGCCATGGGCGACATGCGCTGGGTCACCGTCGGAGCCAAGGACCAGCCCGGGGTGGAGCTGGCACTGATGAGCCTGGACGGCCCCGGCCTCGACCCCGAGTCCGCCGAGGCGCTGAAGAAGCTGGTGGCCAAGGGGGTGCTGGGGGCCGGGGCGTTCCGCACCGACGACTGCCGGGGGGACTACGAGACCTTCAGGGCACGGGGCGTGGAGTTCCTCCAGGAGCCGCAGGAGCGGCCGTACGGCATCGAGGCGATCTTCCGGGACGACAACGGCAACTGGTACTCACTGACCGAGCGCAGCGAGGAGCTGGACTTCTCGAAGGACTGGGCCTGAGCCTCAGCGGCCGGTCGCCAGGGTGGCGCCGCCCGTCGCCTCCAGGACCACGCCGGTCACGAAGCCGTTGACGGCGAGCATGTGCACGGCGCGGGCGATGTCCTCGGGGCGGCCGACGCGGCCCACGGGGGTGATGGCGGCGAAGCCGTCGAAGAGGGCGCCCCGCTGCTCGGCCGGTACGGCGTCCCACCAGGGCGTGTCGACGACGCCCGGGGAGACCGCGTTGATCCGCAGCGGCGCCAGTTCCACCGCGAGCGGCGGCACCATCGCCTCCAGAGCGCCGTTGATCGCGGCGAGGCCGGCGGTGCCGGGGAGGGCCGCGCGGGCGGAGGCGGCGGTCACCAAGGTGACCGAGCTGCCCTGGCGCAGGGCGGGCAGGGCCGCCTGAAGGGCATGGACGTGCGGCCAGAACTTGCCGTCGAAGCCGGCCGCCAGCTCCGTCAGGTCCAGTTCGGCGAAGGCCCCGCCGCCCTTGGCGCCGCTGAGTGCGAGGACGAGGTGGTCCACGGGTCCTGACTGGGCGAAGAAGGCGTCCAGGGCGGACCGGTCGGCCGCGTCCAGGCGGTACGTCGACACCTTGCCCTCGATCCGCGCCGCGGCCGCGTCGAGCCGGTCCTGGCCACGGCCGGTGATGACCACCTCCGCGCCGTCGGCCGCGAAGGAGGCGGCTGTCGCCTCGCCGATCCCGGAGCTGCCGCCCATGACGACGACGCGCTGTCCGGCGAGGGGGCTGGTGTTCGGAGTGCTCATGAGTGGCTTCTCTCCTGATGCGTCACCGGGTTCCGACCCTTTGTCGAGAACGTCGGTCTCGTTAAAGTGTTACCGAGACTGGTAGTCTCGTCAAGGGGCGACCGAGCCGGAGGGCCCGGGAGTCGGAGAGGATGAGCCCGTGGACACCAAAGAACCCGGCACCGCAGGCGCGGCACCCCGACCGCACACCGGCCGGCGCCGCAACGAGGCGGCCCGCCGGGCGATCCTCGACGCCGCTCTGGAGCTGCTCGCCGACGCCGACGCCGACGGCGCCCCGGTGAGCGTGGACACCATCGCGCGGGCGGCCGGGGTCGGGAAGCAGACGCTGTACCGCTGGTGGCCCTCGAAGGGCGCCGTGCTGCTGGACGCGCTCACCGACCGGTCGGCTCAGGACGTACCCGCGCCGGACACCGGCACCCTGCGCGGGGATCTGTGCGCGCTGGCGGCTGCCACCTTCGAGGCCTCGCAGCGGCGGCCCGCCGCCCCGGCCCTGCGCACCCTCCTCCGGGAAGCGGGCCGCGATCCCCATCTGGCGGAGCTGATGCGGACGTTCACCGAGTCCCGCCGGGCCGCCGTACGTGAGATCCTCGAACGCGGCCGGGGCCGCGGCGAACTCCCCGGCGACCGGGACGTCGACCTCCTGGTCGACCAGTTCTACGGCTTCTTCTGGTACCGCTTCCTGCTCGGCCACGCCCCCCTGGACGCGGCCACGGCCGAGCGGCTCGCCGACTCCCTGCTCAGCTAGAGCCGCCGGACAGCGGCAGCATGGGATAGCTGCCCGTGCTGGTGGGGGCGTGCTCCGGAAGCCAGAGGACGGCCACCGCGCCCTCCGCCGGGATGTGCTCGGGAGCGCCGATCGGGCGCACGTTGCGGAAGGTCAGGCGGGCGCCCAGCACCCGGGCCTGGCCGGCCGCGATGGTCAGGCCCAGGCCGTGGCCCTGCCCCGCGCGGTCCATGCTGCCGGTGCGGAACCGGCTCGGGCCGTCGGCGAGCAGTGCCTCGGGGAAGCCGGGGCCGTGGTCGCGCACGCGGATGACCCGGCCCTCGACACTGACCTCGATCGGCGGCCTGCCGTGCCGGGCGGCGTTGGCGAGCAGGTTGAACAGCACCCGCTCCAGACGGCGCGGGTCCGTGGTGACCTCCGACTCGTGCACCACCCGCACGGCGATGTCCGGGTCCTTGGCGGCCACGCGCCGGGCCACGAACTCGCCCAGCATGATGTCCTGCAGCTCGGCCCGCTCGGAGGCGCCGTCGAGACGGGCCACCTCCAGCACGTCCTCGACCAGGGTGCGCATCGCCTTCGCCCGGTCCAGGACCAGCTCGGTCGGCCGGCCAGGCGGCAGCAGTTCGGCCGCGGTCAGCAGGCCCGTCACCGGGGTGCGCAGCTCGTGCGCGATGTCGGCGGTGACCCGGCGCTCGGCCTCCAGGCGCTGCCGCAGCGCGTCCGCCATGGCGTCCACCGCACGCGCGAGATCGTCGGTCTCGTCCCGTACGACCCCGCCGATGGCCTCCCGCACGCGTACCTCCGTCTCGCCGTTGGCGAGCTGGCCCGCGGCGGCGGCGGCCTTGCGCAGCCGCCGTGACAACTGCCCGCCGATGAGGACACCGAGCGCGCTGCCGCCGAGCACGACCGCGATGGAGCCGATGATCAGCGCCTGGTCGAGGTCCTTCAGCACATCCGTGGAGCGGTCCGGGAAGTGGCCGTGCAGGGACAGCACATGCCCGTCCTTGACCGGCACGGCCGCCCAGATGTCCGGGATCCCCGCCGGGTTGTCCGACACATAGGTGGCCCGGCGGCTCTCCTCGACCTTCTCGCGCAGCGCGCGCGGCAGCTCGGGGTCGTCGATCTTGACGTTGGGGAAGTTCGGCCGGCCGAACCGATTGTAGTTGCCCTGGGCAATCTGCATACGCTCGTCGGCCAGGTCGCGCGCGTTGTCCAGCATCGAGACCCGGGCGGCGTTGTGCACGACCAGGCTGAGCACTATGGCCACAAGCCCGGCGACCAGGGCGATCGCCGCGCTGAGCTTCCATCTGAGCCCGGTCCGCAGACCGGCACGCTCCGCCCACCCCACCGGGTGTCGAATGATCCCCCGCATGTCCGCCCCGCTCAGGCCTTCAACTTGTAGCCGAAGCCGCGGACCGTCTCGATCCGGTCCTGGCCGATCTTCGTGCGCAGCCGCTGCACATGGACGTCGACGACCCGGGTGTCACCGCCCCAGCCGTAGTCCCACACCCGCTCGAGGAGCTTGTCGCGGGAGAGCACCGTCCCCGGCGCCGAGGAGAACTCCAGCAGCAGCCGCATCTCGGTCGGGGTGAGCGCGACGGGCTGCCCGGCCCGGCGCACCTCCATGCCCTCGGTGTCGATGTCCAGGTCCCCGAAGGTGAGTACGCCACCGGTCACCGTGTCCTCGGCCGCCTCGGTCCGATCGCTGCCGCCCGCGTGCCCGAAGCGGCGCAGCACCGCCCGGATCCGCGCGACCAGCACGGCGCCGTCGAAGGGCTTGGTCACATAGTCGTCGGCGCCCGCCTCCAGGCCGAGGACGACGTCGATGGAGTCGGCGCGCGCCGAGAGCATGATCACCGGCACGGTCGACTCGTCCCGGATACGACGGCACAGGCTGACGCCGTCCAGACCGGGGACCATGACGTCCAGCAGAGCGATGTCGGGGCGGTTCGCCCGGAACGCCTCCAGGCCCGACAGGCCGTCGGGCATGGCGGTGACCGCGAAGCCGTCGCGCTCCAGGGCGAGCTGGGTGGCCTCGCGGATGACATCGTCGTCCTCGACGAACAGGACGTGGGTCTGGTCTGCCATCCCGGTGCTCTCAGTCCTCGTGGTGTGCGTGCGTGGGGGGTTCAGCTGTCCGACGCGGACGCGGCGTCGCCGCCGCTTCTGCTGTAGTAGTTGTCGTGCCGGCTCCGCTCGGTGAACCGGCCCGCCTGCCACCTGTATGTGATCACGGTCTCCCTGGACGGGTTCGACATCTGGTCGTCCGAGTCGTACACCTGCTTCGTCACGGTCAGATCGGTGTCGTCTATCTCCGCGACGACCGGCGAGTCCTCCTCCTTGAACACATTCTTGTACGTGCCCCCGACGTCCCGGTACACGTACGTGCCGATGCCCACCCAGTCACTGCAGGCCGACACGTTGACCAGGATGTCGTCGACGGATCCGCCGGTCAGATGGCCGTAGGTGGCTTCGACAGGGTAGTCGTCGCCGTCGCACGGCTTCAGCTCCCGCTTCACCGTCGCGGAGACCGCCGGGTCCTTCTTGACCAGCTCCACCGCGTCCACCTGCCGATAGACGGTGGTCGGGCTCGGGCTGGGAGAGGCGGCCCCTCCCGCGACGGCCGACGCGTGCGCGGGGCCCTCGTCCCGGGTGCCGGTGCCCCCGGTGCCGCACGCGGCGACGAAAAGGGCGAGGGCGGCGACCGCGGCCACAGCCGAGATCACCGCCAGAGAATTCCCTCGGGCCCCGCTGGGCCCGGCCCCGGTCAGGCCGCGCAACGCTCCCGCTCCTCACGCTCCAGCGCGCGTGCGTCCAGATCGCGGGCCTCCAGCTCCTCGCGGAGCCGGGCGAGCGCCCGGTGCAGCGTGCTCTTGACCGTACCGGCCGACATGCCGAGGGCCGCGGCCGTCTCCTCCGTGGACATCTGCTCCCAGTGTCGCAGCACCACGACGCTGCGCTGCTTCGGGGCGAGCACCTTCATGATGTCCATGAGGAGCGCCCGGTCGGCGTGCTGCTCGGTGGAGTCGTCCACGGACGCGTCCGGCAGCTGCTCGGTCGGGACC
Source organism: Streptomyces griseochromogenes (assembly GCF_001542625.1). Lineage (NCBI taxonomy): Bacteria > Bacillati > Actinomycetota > Actinomycetes > Kitasatosporales > Streptomycetaceae > Streptomyces > Streptomyces griseochromogenes. Next base: position 639,319 of record NZ_CP016279.1, read on the forward strand.
TCCTCCAGCTTGCGGGCCCGCCACCACTCGGTACGGGTGTTGATCATCACCCGGCGCAGGTAGGCGTCCGCGAGCCGCTTGTCCGCGATGCCCTCCCAGCGGCCGTACGTCCGTACCAGCGCGGTCTGCAGCAGGTCCTGCGCGTCGACCGGGTCGGGAACCAGCCGGCGGGCGCTGCGCAGCAACGCGTCCTGCCGGGTGCGGACGTACTCCTCGAATTCGAGCACCTCGCCCTGCGCCATGATCAACCGCCTCCGTTCCCCGTGTACTCCGGCTCGCGCCCGAAGTCCCGCCGTTCCGCTCGCCCGTGGTCCGCCGGGCACGAGAAAAAACTACGGAGTGGTTGTCACGGGGCTGTCCGAAGCAGCCTTCGGCTAGCAATCGGCTGTCCGTCGGTTGTGTAACGGAAGCGGGAGCGGGGTAAAGGAGTTGACCCTTATGTCCATTTATGGTGCGGTTTGCCTGGCGTGATCGGCCGTAACGAAGGGCCCTGCGCTGTGACTTGGCTGTGTGTCAGGTCAGCGGCAGCCGGTAGAGACCGCCCGGCAGCGGCTCCACCAGACCGTCGGTCACCAGCCCGTCGAGCGCGCGGGCGCGCTGCACCGGCTCGTGCCACACCCGGTCCAACGCCGCCTGCGGCACCGGGGTGTGTGCCTCGCGCAGCACGGCGAGCAGCTTGCCCCGCACCTGGCGGTCCGTGCCCGCGTACGTCTGCCCGCGGCGCGGCGGACCCTCGTGCTCCGGCTTGCCCGCGAGCCGCCAGGCGCACCGCGCGGCGATCGGGCAGCGGTGACAGCCCTCGTTCTTCGCCGTGCACACCAGCGCGCCCAGCTCCATGGAGGCGGCGGCCCAGCGGGCGGCGGTCCGCTCGTCCTCGGGGAGCAGCTCGCGGGCCAGGTGCCGCTCCGCGGCCGTGGTGGCGTTCGGCGGGTACCGCACCCCCGTCACCGCCCGCGCGAAGACCCGGCGGACGTTGGTGTCCAGCACCGCGTGCCGCTGCCCGTACGCGAAGGACGCCACCGCGGCCGCCGTGTACTCGCCGATGCCGGGCAGCGCCAGCAGCTGCGCGTGATCCGTCGGTACGTCCCCGCCGTGCCGTTCCGTTATGGCGAGGGCGGCGCCGTGCAGGCGCAGGGCGCGGCGCGGGTAGCCGAGCCGGCCCCAGGCGCGCACCGCCTCGCCCGGGGGGTCCGCGGCGAGGTCGGCGGGGCGCGGCCAGCGGGACAGCCACTGCTCGTAGACGGGCAGCACCCGGTTCACCGGGGTCTGCTGGAGCATGAACTCGCTGACCATCACCCCCCATGGGCCCGCCTCCGGGCGGCGCCAGGGGAGGTCGCGGGCGTGGGTGTCGAACCAGGCGATCACGGGAGCGTGGAGCTTCTCAGTCATGGCCTTCCGATCCTGCCACGCATCGGGCGGGCATGGTCGGTGACAACGCGGACACGCAGCGTAGCGATCGGTGAAGGGCGGTGTTCCCGAGGGCAGTTGCCGGGATGATGATCCGGAAAAGTTGGCGCCCGGGCGGCGGGTGACGAGAGCAAGCGCGCCGGTTTCTCGTACAGTTTGCGCCGTGGGATCTCTGCGCAATCCGGTCGGGCCGCTTCCCTCCTCCATCTATTGGCGACGGAGGGTCGTCATGCTGTCGGTGGCCGCCCTGTCGGCGCTGCTGATCGCCTGGATCGTCACGTCCGGCGACGGGGGAGGCAAGAAGAACGCCGACGGCTCCAACGGCAAGAATCCCGTGTCCACGATCACGCCCGGGCCCTCCTCCTCGGGACCCGCGATCAGTCAACACCCGGGCGGTCGCGACGAGTCGAGCGGCGGCGACTCCGACGGGAGCGGTTCCGGGGCGGGGGACGGCTCGGGTTCGGACGGCAAGGGCGGCACCGGCTCCTCGGGGTCCGACGGCTCGTCGGGCTCGGGATCCGGCGGCGAGGTCGGTACGGGCGATGCGCTGCCGGCGTCCTCCTCGCTGCCCGACTGCACCGCCGGCGCGGTCACGCTGACCCTGCGCAGCCGGCACAACTCCTACTCGCCGGACCAGACGCCGACCTTCGAACTCACCGCGAAGAACGGTTCGTCCACCGACTGCAAGGTCGATCTCGGGCCGAAGAACGCGGTGTTGACCGTCACGCCGGCCGACGGGGACGACACGTTCTGGTCGTCGGCCGACTGCCCCCAGGGCGCGGGGAGCCTGGTGTTCCGGGTGCCGGCGGGGCAGAGCATCACGTACACCGTGAAGTGGGACCGGAAGCCGAGTGCGGCACAGTGCGCGACGCCCTCCGCGGGTTCGGCGAAGACGGGCACGTACCTGTTGGAGGCCAAGACACCCGGATTCGGGAAGGTGCGGGCGTCCTTCGTGCTGTCGGACGACTGAGACGGTCGTCCGGGGCGGTCGGCAAAGGGAACACCCCCGACCTCAACGAGGCCGAGGGTGTCGACGTGCGATGAACCGCGGATCAGCTCCAGCGCTTGGCCGGGACGTCACTGTCACTCGCGGTGTGAACCTGCCCGTCGAACCCCACGTCGAGGACGCGCCCGGTGGCCTTGTCCTTCAGCGTCCAGCCGGTCAGGCCCTGGATCTCGTGCCACTTCTGGTAGTTGCCACCGTTGCAGTCGCCGACGTACACGTCACCGCTGCTGTTGCTGTCGAGGCACTTCCCGGTCATGTGGTGCTTCAGGACGTAGGTGCCGTCGGACTGCTTGTACTCGTCCCACTTCAGGCTCGCGCTCTGGCTGGGGTCGGCGTTGATCGTGCGGACCCGGGAGTTGGAGTACGCCAGGTAGTTGCCGTTGCCGTAGTTCTTCCAGGTCACGGGGTTGCCGGCGGCGAATGCCTCCCCCGTGCCCGCAAGGGCCAGCACCGGGGCGAGGACTGCCGCGGCGCACATGCCTATGAGGCGCTTCTTCATGGAGTTCCCCCTACATAGTTCGAATCCAAATCGAACATCATGGTCGGTGTCACGCTACCTTGGCGCGATCACGTCATGCAAGGTCATTTGGATCAACTGGGGGAAGCCGCCCGGGAGTTGGGGCGCGCGGCCCGAACCCGGACGTAGCCGCTCCGGAACGTCAGACGTACCGCTCCAGAATGGAGGACTCGGCCAGGCGTGACAGGCCTTCCCGTACGCTCCTCGCCCGGGCCTCTCCCACGCCGTCCACGGTCTGCAGGTCGTCCACGCTCGCGGCGAGCAGCTTCTGCAGGCCGCCGAAGTGCTCCACCAGCCGGTCGATGATCGCGCCCGGAAGACGCGGAACCTTGGCCAGCAGCCGGAAGCCCCGCGGGGACACCGCCGAGTCGAGGGTCTCGGGGGAGCCCGTGTAGCCCAGCGCCCGCGCCACCGTCCCCAGCTCCAGCAGTTCCGCGTGGGTGAGCGCGTCCAGCTCGGACAGCGCCTCCTCCACCGTGCGGGAGCGCTTCGCCGTGGGCTCGGGGACGTAGTCCCGGACGACCAGCTCGCGGTCCGGCTCCACGCCCGCGATCAACTCCTCCAGCTGGAGAGTCAGAAGGCGACCGTCCGTGCCCAGTTCGACCACGTATTCGGCGATTTCGGTGGCGATACGCCGGACCATCTCCAGCCGCTGCGCGACCGCCGACACGTCCCGGACCGTCACCAGGTCCTCGATCTCCAGCGCCGACAGCGTGCCCGCGACCTCGTCCAGGCGGAGCTTGTACCGCTCCAGCGTCGCCAGCGCCTGGTTCGCGCGGGACAGGATCGCCGCCGAGTCCTCCAGGACGCGGCGCTGCCCGTCGACGTACAGGGCGATCAGCCGCATCGACTGGGAGACCGACACCACCGGGAAGCCGACCTGCTTGGAGACCCGGTCCGCCGTGCGGTGACGCGTACCCGTCTCCTCCGTCGGGATCGTCGGGTCCGGCACCAGCTGCACACCGGCCCGCAGGATCTTCGACAGGTCCGACGACACCACGATGCCGCCGTCCAGCTTGCACAGCTCCCGCAGACGCGTGGCGGTGAACTCGACATCCAGGACGAAACCGCCCGTGCACATCGCCTCGACCGTCTTGTCGGAGCCGAGCACGATGAGCCCGCCGGTGTTGCCCCGCAGGACCCGCTCCAGGCCGTCACGCAGGGCCGTACCCGGAGCCACGGCGCTCAGCGAGGCGCGCATCAGGCCATCGGTACCGGCACTCCCACCGGACTTTCCGGGAGCTGCTGCCCGGTCGTTGGCTGCCACTGCACTCCTCCGGTCGCGGGTTCTGGGGCGCCGCCGCCGTGCGCACTCGGTTCGTACGGACGGGCGAGACCTGGGCAAAGTCTACCGGCGGTCCTCCGCCTCCCGTGGGGCCTCTCGGCGACGGGAGCGCGGCAGCACCCTCAGCGCATCCCCTATGTCGGCCACTTCCAGGACCTTCATGCCGGGCGGGATCTTGCCCGGATCGCCCGGCACGAGCGCGTGCGTGAAGCCGAGCCGGTGCGCCTCGGAGAGCCTGCGCTGCACGCCCGTGACCCGTCTGACCTCGCCCGCCAGACCCACCTCGCCGATCGCGACCAGGTTCTTCGGCAGCGGGACGTCGCTCGCGGCCGAGGCGAGCGCGAGCGCGACGGCGAGGTCGGCGGCCGGCTCGGAGAGCTTCACGCCACCGACGGTCGCGGAGTAGATGTCCCGCTTGCCGAGCGCGCTGATCCGGCCGCGCTGCTCCAGCACCGCGAGCATCATCGACACGCGGGAGGTCTCCAGGCCCGAGGTGGTGCGGCGCGGGGAGGGGATCTGGGAGTCCACGGTCAGCGCCTGGACCTCGGCCACCAAGGGGCGGCGGCCCTCCAGGGTGACCGTCAGGCAGGTGCCGGGAACCGGTTCGTCACGACGGGTCAGGAAAAGTCCGCTCGGGTCGGCAAGGCCCGTAATGCCCTCATCGTGCAGTTCGAAGCAGCCGACCTCGTCCGTGGCGCCGTAGCGGTTCTTCACGCCGCGCACCAGGCGCAGACGCGCGTGCCGGTCGCCCTCGAAGTGCAGCACCACGTCCACCAGGTGCTCCAGCAGCCGGGGGCCGGCGATCGCGCCGTCCTTGGTGACGTGGCCCACCAGCAGCGTGGACATCCCGCGCTCCTTGGAGGCGCGGATCAGGGCCCCGGCCACCTCGCGGACCTGGGCCATGCCGCCCGGCGCGCCGTCGATCTCCGGGGAGGCCACCGTCTGCACCGAGTCGAGGATCAGAAGGGAGGGCTTCACCTCGTCCAAGTGGCCGAGGATGGCAGCCAGGTCGGTCTCGGCGGCCAGATAGAGGTGGTCGTCGAGGGCGCCGATGCGGTCGGCGCGCAGCCGTACCTGGCTCGCGGACTCCTCGCCGGTCACGTAGAGGGTCTTGTGCTCCGCGCTCGCCGACTTGGCGGCCACGTCCAGCAGCAGGGTGGACTTGCCGACGCCCGGCTCGCCGGCGAGCAGGACGACCGCGCCGGGGACGAGACCGCCGCCGAGCACCCGGTCCAGCTCCGGCACGCCGGTCGTGCGGGCGGTGGCCTGCCGGCCGTCGACCTGGCCGATGGGCACCGCGGACGTCGTGACGCGGCCGGGTGCCGTCGTACGGACCGCGGGCGTGCCGTACTCGTCGATCGTGCCCCAGGCCTGGCACTCGGGGCAGCGGCCGAGCCACTTGGCCGTCTGCCAGCCGCACTCGGTGCAGCGGTAGGACGGGCGGTCCTTGGTGGTCTTGGTACGGGCAGCCATGCGGAAACCGTAGCCCGAGCCACCGACAACGCCCGCCCGGGTGGCATCCGGGTGATCCCGTTCCGGCCATGGCCTATCGGATTCCAGCCATGGAACAAGAGACTCCTGTCCCCTTATGAGGGATCGTTTCACCCGTACGGATTAAAAGTGCTCAAGGTGCAAGAAGGGGCACTCCGGGGCCGCCTACGGTCGCACGGGTGATGAGCCGCAGTCCGGAGACCACGACCCGCACCAGCGGTGCACATCGGGCGCACCGCGAAGCGCGCGACCGAGCCGCCGCGCGCACCCTCGCCCAGCGGCCGCCGGGGCGCTACGAGCCGTACCTGGACGGCCTGTTCACCTACTGCCTGTCCGTGCTGTGCGACCACGACGCGGCCACCGCCGCCCTCGGGGACGTCCTCGCCCTGGCGGAGCGGCGCGGGCAGCGCGTCCCGCAGGCGGCCGCGGACCGCAGGGCGTGGCTGTACGCGCTGGCCCGCTGGGCCTGTCTGCGAGGGCTCGCCGAGGCCAAGCAGAAACGTCAGGTCACCCATGCGGCGGGGCGCTCCGCGGCCGGAAGACAGGTGCCCGATCCGCCCGTCACGCCCGAGGCCGAGGAGCAGCGGCGCCGTGAACTGGCCCTGCTCGCCTGGCCGGAGGCGGCCGGCACCACGCCCGAGCAGCGCGAGGCCCTCGAACTCGCCGTGCGCCACCACCTCGCCGCCCACGAGGTCGCCGCCGTCCTCGGCATGGAGCCCGCCACCGCCCGCGAGCTGCTGGCCTCCGCCGCCTGCGAGGTCGAGCGCACCCGCGCCGCGCTCGCCGTGGTCGAGACCGGCGGCTGCCCGAGCGTGGCCCACCTCACCGGAGACGGCCGGCTGGTCCTCAGCACGGCCCTGCGCCGCGAGCTCGTCCGGCACGTCGACGACTGCCCGCGCTGCCGCCGTACCGCCGAGCGCGCGGTGCCCGGCCGCTGGCCCGGCGCCACGGTCACCCCGGCCGAGCTGCCCGTCCTGGAGGCGCCCCGCGCGGCCCTGCACATCGCCCTCGCGCACCACCCGCGCGTGCGGGGAGCCGTCCCGCGCTTCGACCGGCGGGGCTTTCCGATGGATCCCAAGGACCACGCGGCCCGCCGCGACCGCCTCCGCGCGCGTGCCGTCACCACGACGGTCGTCGCCACCGTCGTGGCCGCCCCCGTGCTCGCCCTGTGGGCCGCCTACCGGGGCGCTCCCGCCGTCGGCGAGGACGGCCGCGCGGCCACCGCACGGGAGGCGCAGGGCCCCGACGCGCTCGGCGGCGACGCCGCGGGCGGCTACGAGAACGCGGGCAACGCCAGCGTGAAGCCCGGAAGCGGCCCGGGCAAGGAGCACAAGGCGGACGTCTCCGTGGAGGTCGTCAGCGTCTCCGGAGGGGACAAGAGGGGCGTGGGACGGCTCGCGGTCGGCGCCGCCAACGACGGCGACACCACGGTGATCACCCTCACCGCCTCCGGTTCCGCCCCCGTCCGCTGGTCCGCGTCCACCTCGGCGCCCTGGCTCTACCTCAGCAGGCCGGCCGGAACCCTCGCCCCCGGCCAGACGTTGACGATCAAGGTGTACGTCGACCATCTGCGCGAGCCGTCCGGCCGCTGGCGCGCACAGGTGGCGGTCTCACCGGCCGGCGCGGTGGTCACCATCGACGGCTACGGCACCGCCCCCAGCGGCCCCGCGACCCCGCCCTCGACCCCCAGTGCCGATCCGACGACGCCCCCCGCCTCGCCCCCCGCGACCCCGCCGTCCAGCCGGCCCCCGTCCCCGACCGACCCGAGCCCCAGCCCCAGCGACCCGACCCCGTCCGACCCGCCGAGCCCGTCGCCGTCGCCGAGCGACGACGGCAGCCCGAGCCCGTCGGGCAGCTAGGGGGTGACGTCCGGGTCCGCCGGGTGCGGTGCCACCAGCGGCAGCTGCGACGCCAGACGCTGCTCGCACAGCTCGACCAGCCGGTCGTAGCCGGCCTTGCCCATCAGCTCGGTCAGCTCCGCCCGGTAGGAGACGTACACCGGGTCGCCCGCGCCGTGCGCCGAGGTCGCCGACGTGCACCACCAGTGCAGGTCATGGCCGCCCGGACCCCAGCCCCGGCGGTCGTACTCGCCGATCGACACCTGGAGCACGCGGGTGTCGTCCGGCCGGTCGATCCAGTCGTACGTCCGCCGGATCGGCAGCTGCCAGCACACGTCCGGCTTGGTCTCCAGCGGCTCCCGGCCCTCCTTCAGGGCGAGGATGTGCAGCGAGCAGCCCGCGCCGCCCGCGAAACCGGGGCGGTTCTGGAAGATGCACGAGCCCTGGAAGGGCCGGGTCTGCCGGGATCCCTCCTCGTCCTCGGAGATCCAGCCACCCCGCGAGCCCTCGTCGTAGTGCTGCCAGATCTCCGGGGTGAGCCGCGCCACATGCTCGGCCACCCGCTTCTCGTCGTCCTCGTCGGAGAAGTGGGCGCCCAGCGAGCAGCACCCGTCGTCCGCGCGGCCCGCCTGGATGCCCTGGCAGCCGCTGCCGAAGATGCAGTTCCAGCGAGAGGTCAGCCATGTCAGATCGCAGCGGAAGATCTGCTCGTCGTCCGCCGGATCAGGAAACTCCACCCATGCGCGCGCGAAGTCGAGCCCCTTCTCGTCGCTCGCCTTCGGGGCCTTCCTGGGTGTCTTGCCGGACTTGGAAGACTTGGCTCCCTTGTCGTCCTTCGCCTTTTTCGTCTTTGGCACGTGTCCAGGGTAAGTGGCCCAGGGGCGCTGCGGGGACCGAGCAGACCGGATCTGGCAGTAGCGTTCCGTACATGAGACTCGGTGTCCTGGACGTGGGTTCGAACACGGTGCATCTGCTGGTGGTGGACGCTCACCCCGGCGCGCGCCCGCTGCCCGCGCATTCGCACAAGGCCGAACTGCGGCTCGCTCAGCTGCTCGACGACAGCGGTGCCATCGGCGACGACGGCATCCAGAAGCTGATCGCAGTCGTCCGGGACGCCCTCCAGGCCGCCGAGGACAAGGGCGTGGAGGACCTGCTGCCGTTCGCGACCTCCGCCGTGCGCGAGGCCAGCAACGCCGATGACGTCCTCGCGCGCGTGGAGGCCGAGACCGGCGTACGGCTCCAGGTACTCACCGGCGCCGAGGAGGCCCGGCTCACCTTCCTGGCCGTCCGCCGCTGGTACGGCTGGTCCGCCGGAAAACTGCTGGTCCTGGACATCGGTGGCGGCTCCCTGGAGATCGCCTACGGCATCGACGAGGAGCCCGACGCGGCCGTCTCGCTGCCGCTCGGCGCCGGCCGCCTCACCGCGGGCTGGCTGCCCGGCGACCCGCCCGACCCCGAGGCCGTCCGCGCCCTGCGCCGCCACGTGCGCGCACAGATCGCCCGGACCGTCGGCGAATTCAGCCGCTTCGGCGCCCCCGACCACGTGGTCGCCACCTCCAAGACGTTCAAACAGCTGGCCCGCATCGCCGGCGCCGCCCGCAGCACCGAGGGCCTCTACGTCCAGCGGGAACTCAAGCGGGAGTCCCTGGAGGCCTGGGTGCCGCGCCTGTCCGGCATGACCGCGGACCAGCGTGCCGAGCTCCCCGGCGTCTCGGAGGGCCGAGCCGCCCAGATACTGGCCGGCGCCCTGGTGGCCGAGGGGGCCATGGACCTGTTCGGAGTGGAGAGCCTGGAGGTCTGCCCCTGGGCCTTGAGGGAGGGCGTGATCCTGCGGCGCCTCGATCACATGGGTTCGGCCTGAGTACCGGTGGGGCGCGGGGCCGTATCGACATGCGGCCGGGCCGCGTGGGCGCGACCGGCTCCCACGCACCCGCACCCGCAAATGGCGAACGTCACAACGGCGAATAGGCACCCAACGCCCCCGCCACCCAACCCCGTAAGGTGACGACGTGGCTGAACCAAGGGACGTCCTCGTCGCGCTGTCGACCGCCTCCGTGTACCCGGAGTCGACGGCCACGGCCTTCGAGATCGCCGCACGCCTCGGCTACGACGGTGTCGAGGTCATGGTGTGGACGGACCCGGTCAGCCAGGACATCGAGGCCCTGCGCCGCCTGTCCGACTACCACGGCATCCCGATCCTGGCCGTCCACGCCCCCTGTCTGCTGATCACCCAGCGGGTCTGGTCCACCGATCCCTGGGTCAAGCTCCAGCGGGCCCGGGCGGCCGCCGAGAAGCTGGGCGCCACCACCGTCGTCGTACACCCGCCCTTCCGCTGGCAGCGGCAGTACGCCCGCGACTTCGTCGCCGGGATCTGGCGGATGGCGAACGAGACGGACGTGCGCTTCGCCGTCGAGAACATGTACCCGTGGCGCTACCGCGACCGCGAGATGCTGGCCTACGCCCCCGACTGGGACGTCACCAAGGACGACTACCGGCACTTCACGGTCGATCTCAGTCATACGTCGACGGCCCGCACCGACGCCCTGCACATGATCGACCGCATGGGCGACCGCCTCGGCCACGTGCACCTCGCCGACGGGCGCGGCTCGGCCAAGGACGAGCACCTGGTCCCGGGACGCGGCACGCAGCCCTGCGCCGAGCTGCTGGAGCGCCTCGCGTTCACCGGCTTCGACGGCCATGTCGTCATCGAGGTCAACACCCGGCGGGCCATGTCCGGTGCCGAGCGCGAGGCCGACCTCGCCGAGGCCCTGGCCTTCACGCGCCGGCATCTGGCCTCCGCGGTGGAGGTGCCGAGGCGATGAGCGGGACCACGGCACGGCGGCGGGGGCGGCCCCCGCGCGCCGAATCAGCGGACACCCGCGACCGCATCCTGACCGCGGCCCGCGAGGAGTTCTCCGAGCGCGGGTACGAGAAGACGTCGGTACGGGGGATCGCCAAGTCCGCCGGTGTCGACTCGGCGCTGGTCCACCACTACTTCGGCACCAAGGAACAGATCTTCGAGGCCGCCATCGCGGTCGCCTTCGCGCCCGCGCTCGACGCGCCGAACGCGGTGGCCGACGGCCCCCTGGAAGGGGTGGGGGAGCGGCTGACCCGCTTCGTCTTCGGTGTCTGGGACAACCCCACGACCCGTGCGCCCCTCCTCGCGATCCTCCGGTCCGCCGTGAACAACGAGACCGCCGCCGCCGTCTTCCGCCGCCTGGTCGCGACCCAGCTGCTGCGGCGGGTCGCCGCCCAGGTGGACCTGCCGGACGCGGAGCTGCGGGCCGAGCTGGCCGCCGCGCAGATCGTGGGCACGGCGATGATGCGCTACGTGATCAAGCTGGAACCGCTGGCCTCGGCGGACCTGGAGCAGATCATCACGCGGGTGGCGCCGGTGGTGCAGCGGCATCTGACGCAGCCCTGAAACCGCCGGTCCCTGAAACACGCGTCCCGCATTCCGGACATCCTTGTCCAGCCCTTGGAGGGGCGGCGTACGCTCGTAGGCAGCCAGAACTCTCTGGCGGCAGTTCTCCGAAGGAGCGAGCGACGATGCCCGAGCTGAGGTCCCGCACAGTCACCCACGGCCGCAACATGGCGGGCGCCCGCGCCCTTATGCGTGCCTCCGGTGTACCGGGTGCGGACATCGGCCGGAAGCCGGTCATCGCGGTCGCCAACTCCTTCACCGAGTTCGTGCCGGGCCACACCCACCTGCAGCCGGTCGGCCGGATCGTCAGCGAGGCGATCAAGGAGGCCGGCGGCATCCCGCGCGAGTTCAACACCATCGCGGTCGACGACGGCATCGCCATGGGCCACGGCGGCATGCTCTACAGCCTCCCCTCCCGCGACCTGATCGCGGACAGCGTGGAGTACATGGTCGAGGCCCACTGCGCCGACGCCCTGGTCTGCATCTCCAACTGCGACAAGATCACCCCGGGCATGCTGCTGGCGGCCCTGCGCCTGAACATCCCGACGGTCTTCGTCTCCGGCGGCCCGATGGAGTCCGGCCGGGCCACCCTGGTCGACGGCACGGTCCGCACCCTCGACCTGGTCGACGCGATCTCCGACGCCGTCAACGACAAGATCTCGGACGAGGACATCCTCCGGATCGAGGAGAACGCCTGTCCGACCTGCGGCAGCTGTTCCGGCATGTTCACCGCCAACTCGATGAACTGCCTGACCGAGGCCATCGGCCTCTCCCTGCCCGGCAACGGCTCGGTCCTCGCCACCCACACGGCCCGCCGCCGGCTCTACGAGGACGCGGCCCGCACGGTCATGGACCTCACCCGCCGCTACTACGAGCAGGACGACGACTCGGTCCTCCCGCTCAACATCGCGACGTTCGCGGCCTTCGAGAACGCCATGGCCCTGGACATCGCGATGGGCGGCTCCACGAACACGATCCTGCACCTGCTGGCCGCCGCCCAGGAGGCGGGCGTCCCCTTCGGCCTGGAGCAGATCGACGCCGTCTCCCGCCGCGTCCCCTGCCTCGCCAAGGTCGCGCCCAACGTCGCGAAGAACCGCACGTACTACATGGAGGACGTGCACCGCGCCGGCGGCATCCCCGCCCTCCTCGGCGAGCTGCACCGCGCCGGCCTCCTCAACGAGGACGTCCACGCGGTCCACAGCCCCTCCCTGTCCGACTGGCTGAAGACCTGGGACGTCCGCGGCGGCTCCCCGTCCCCCGAGGCGGTGGAGCTGTGGCACGCGGCCCCCGGCTGCGTCCGCTCCGCCGAGGCCTTCTCCCAGTCCGAGCGCTGGGAGGCCCTGGACGAGGACGCCGAAAGCGGCTGCATCCGCTCGGCCGAGCACGCCTACTCCAAGGACGGCGGCCTCGCGGTCCTCAAGGGCAACCTGGCCGTGGACGGCTGCGTGGTGAAGACGGCCGGCGTCGACGAGTCGATCTGGACCTTCGAGGGCCCGGCCGTGGTCTGCGAGTCCCAGGAGGAGGCCGTCCAGCGGATCCTCACCCAGGAGGTCAAGGACGGCGACGTCGTCGTCATCCGCTACGAGGGCCCCAAGGGCGGCCCCGGCATGCAGGAGATGCTCTACCCGACCTCGTACCTCAAGGGCCGGGGCCTGGGCAAGACCTGCGCCCTGATCACCGACGGCCGCTTCTCCGGCGGCACCTCCGGCCTCTCCATCGGCCACGCCTCCCCCGAGGCGGCCTCCGGCGGCACGATCGCCCTGGTCCGGGACGGCGACCGGATCCGCATCGACATCCCGAACCGCACGATCGAGCTGCTGGTCGACGAGGCGGAACTCGCGCGCCGCGAGGAGTCCCTGGGCGGCGTCTTCACCCCCGGGAACCGCGACCGCAAGGTCTCGGCCGCCCTGCGCGCCTACGCCGCGATGGCGACCAGCGCGGACAAGGGCGCGGTGCGCGACGTGACCAAGCTGGGCTGACCGGTTCACGGAAGGGGCCGCTCCTCGGTGGGGCGGCCCCTTCGTGTGTCACCAGGCGGACGGGTCGCGTCCGTTCAGGGCGAAGACGGTTCCGTCGGGGGAGGCGGCGTAGACGCGGTCGTCGACGAGCAGCGGCGCCGGCAGCGCCGAGGCGACCTCGCCCGCCCGCGTGCCGAGCCGCGGCGGCGTCTGCCCCACCAGGCTTCCGTCGCGCGCGTCGAAGGCGAGCAGACGTCCGTCGGGGGCGGTGAAGTAGACGTGCCGGGCGGAGGCGACCGGCGCCGAACCACGGCTCACAGACGTCTCGACGTGCCACAGCCGTCTGCCTGTGCCCAGGTCGACGGCGTCCAGAGAGCCACCCGCCGCGAGCAGGTGGACGACATCGCCGCGCACGTCGGTCTGGGGCGCCGTGAGCGGGACGGCCAGAGCCGCACGGCGTACGGCCTTGGAGGCCGGCGTGTACCGGACGACACCGGTCGCGTCCCCCGAGGCGGGGTCGACGGCCAGCAGGAACAGCGAACCGTTCTGGCTGCCGATGGGCTGCAGCGAGCCCTTCAGCCGCGCTTCCCAGCGTGCGGTACCGGTGCCCGGGTCCACCGCGGTGACCAGCGTGTACGTGCCGTCCGCCGAGGTGGCGGCCGCATAGGCCAGCGGGTCGCCGTCGTAGGAGGCCAGAAAAGGGGTGCCACGCCCGGACACCCGTCGGTGCCACTTCGTGTCTCCCGACGCCCCGGCCACCCCCGTCACCGACCCGTCCGTGCCGGTGACCAGGAGCATGGACCCGGCGAACCGGATCCCCGTGTGCGCGGGCAGGTCCCGCTGCCAGCGCGGCGCGCCCGAGGCGGGATCCAGTGCCACCACCCGCCGGCTGCCGTTCGTCGGCAGCAGCAGGAGGCCGCCCGAGAGGGCGGGAGCGTAGCTCGTTCGTTCCTCGGCGACCGCGCGCCGCCACAGGAGCGAGCCGTTCGCGGGATCGAGGGCGAAAGCCACCCCGGACCGGAGGCAGAGCAGCTTCCCGGCCGCATGGACGCACTGGGGCATCCCGGAACTCTTCCCGGCCGGCTTCGCGCGCCAGGCGGCAAACCCGGCGGAGACGGCGGGGGTGCCGCTCTTCTTCACCGTGGGAGCACCGTCGTCGCCCGGCCACAGCAGTCCGGTGAGGACACCGCCCAGGGCAAGGGCGAGTGCCCCGGTGGCGAGGGCGGCACGCCTGTCGAACCGCCTGCGCGGCGCGGGCACCGGCTCGACGCCGGAGGGTTCCCGCTCGGGCGCGTCGTTCCGGCCGCGCTGCGCCGGTATGAACGCCTGGGTGTCGTACGAGGCCGCCACCGACCGCAGTTCCCGCATCAGTTCGTCGGGAGTGGGCCGGTCCTCGGGCTCCTTGGCCAGACACCGCAGCACCAGCGGCGCGAGGCTCCCCGGCACCCCGGTCAGATCCGGCTCGTCGTGCACCACCTGGTACGCCACGACGTACGGGCTGTCGGAGTCGAACGGCCCCCGCCCGGTGGCCGCGTGCACCATCACCGACCCGAGGGCGAAGATGTCCGCCGCCGGTCCCACCTCCCGCGGGCGCCGGAACTGCTCGGGCGCCATGAAAGGCGGTGTGCCGATCAGCTTCCCGGTCTCGGTGCGCAGTTCACTGTCCTTCGGCCGGGAGATACCGAAGTCGATCACCTTCGGCCCGTCCTCGGCGAGCAGCACGTTGCTCGGCTTGAGATCCCGGTGCACGACCCCCACCCGGTGGATGTCGCGCAGCGCCTCGGCGAGCCCGGCCATGAGCCGGCGCAACTGCGCCGTCGGCATCGGCCCGTTCCGCTTCACATGCTCCGAGAGCGTCGGACCGGGAATGAACAGCGTGGCCATCCAGGGCCGTTCGGCCTCCGGATCGGCGTCCACGACCGGCGCGGTGAAGGCACCGCTCACCCTCCGGGCCGCAGCCACCTCCTGCCGGAAACGGCCTCTGAACTCGGGGTCCCGCGCGAACTCGGCGTGTACGACCTTCACCGCGAGCCTCAGCCCGGAGGTGCTGCGGGCCAGATGCACCACGCCCATGCCACCGGAACCCAGACATGAGTCCAGGTGGTACTGGCCGGCGTACTCGGGAAGTTCCGCTTCCGCGCCCGCTCCGGTGTTGCGCTGTGGCGTCATGGACCACCCCCGTGCTGTTCGTCCGCGCGCGCGACGCACGGAGCCTAGTCGATGACTCGTACGAGACCGAGGCGGCTTGCTAGCCTCCGCGTGCGAGTTGCGGACACGCGTTTCGGAACTCGCCACAAGGGAAGCGAAGGACCCCATCACCGTGGTGGGGCTCAACGGGGGAGGTCTGTCATGTCTGTCGAGCATGCGGAGGCCGCGGGCGGCGGCGAGAACGAGTCTCTGGTGGCGGAGTCGGGCGTACGCACGTACGCGACCGCCCCGGGGGTGCGCCTGAACGTCCGCAGCGGCCCTGGCACCGACTACGGCATCATCCGGGTCCTCACCGAGGGCACCCGCGTACCGATCTTCTGCCAGACGCCGGGTACGACCGTGACGGGCCCGTACGGCACGACGAAGATCTGGGACAACATCAACAACGGCGAATTCGTTTCGGACGCCTACGTGCACACGGGCACCGACGGCTACGTCGCGTCGCGTTGCTCATGATTTCCAGGAGACATCGATGACATCCCACAGACACGGACTCGCTCTGCTGGCAGGCGCGGCAGGAGCCCTGCTCATGATCGTGAGCGCGCCGGCCACGGCGTCTGCCGCCTGCTGGCAGGCGCGGCAGGAGCCCTGCTCATGATCGTGAGCGCGCCGGCCACGGCGTCTGCCGCGGGTCTGCGTTACTACCCGGTCGCGCCGGGGGTCCGCCTGAACGTCCACATGGGCCCGGGCACCGACTACAACATCGTGCGCCTGCTGCCCGAGGGAGCCCAGGTCCACATCTACTGCCAGGCACCGGGCACCAAGGTCACCGGCACCTATGGCACCTCCACCATCTGGGACAACATCGACAACGGCGAGTACGTCTCCGACGCCTACGTCAAGACGGGCAGCGACGGTTACGTCGCGGCGCGCTGCGGCTGAGCACCGCGGCCGACCCGACGAGGAGCCCGTCCCCGCCCGGCGCCATAATCGTCCCGTGAGCGACGAAACCGGTACCCCGGACACCCCGGCGGGCTCCGCGGGCGGCGGCCCCCGCCCGGAGCCCCTTCGCTTCTTCGGCACGTCCTGGGTGGACCACGACAACGGGTACGCGGCCCGCCGCGTCGGCGCGGCCGCCGGCTCCCTCGCGGCCGCCACCGGCTCCTGCCTGATCCTGCGCTTCGCCTACCAGGGCATCCAGATCGCCGACACGGGCGCCTTCGTGACGGTGCTGATCATCGCCATGTTCGCGATCTGCAGCGCGCTCGCCTTCCGCAACACCTGGGAGGGCTTCGGCAAGCGCCACGACCCGGCGCGGCAGGCCTCCCTGCGCGGCCTGCTGGCCATCGGCTTCGTCGGCTCCCTGCTCGCCTACTTCTTCCGCTCCCTCACCGAGGCCCCGGGCGAGAAGCTCCACCGCAAGGAGTACGACAAGGCCCGCGAGGAGTACGACCGCCGCTCCGACCGCCGCACCGGCAACCCGGCGAAGAAGAAGCGGCGCCGGTGAGCGAAGCCGGGCCGGAAACCACGTAAGGCCAGGTCAGGGGACCCGCGTAAGGCCGGGCCAGAGGATCCGCGTAACGCGCGGGCAGCAGACCGGCGCGAAGTCGGCTGCCCGAAAACCGCCGCCCGTCCGGATACCCGCTGTCCCCACGTGCTCCGCCTCGCCACCATGGCGGCATGACCACGACCCCGGCCTCCTCACCGCCCCACGAGCCCTCCGCACCGCCGCACGCCCGGCGCGCCACGTCCTTCGACGCCGCGGCCGCGCAGTACGCCGCGAACCGCCCCTCCTATCCGCCCGCCCTCTTCGACACCGTCGAAGAGCTGGCCGGCCGGCCGCTGTCCGGCGCCCGGGTCGTGGACGTCGGCGCCGGTACGGGTATCGCGACCGCCCTGCTGCACGCCCGCGGCGCCGACGTCCTCGCCGTGGAACCCGGTGCGGGCATGGCCGCCGAGTTCCGCCGCGGCCTGGCGCACATCCCGATCGTGCGCGGCGACGGCAACGCCCTGCCCGTGGCCGACGCCCACGCCGACTTCCTCACCTACGCCCAGGCCTGGCACTGGACCGACACCGCCCGCTCGGTGCCGGAGGCGCTGCGCGTGCTGCGGCCCGGCGGCGCGCTGGCGCTGTGGTGGAACACCGACGCCATCGACGTGCCGTGGATCGCCGAGGCGGCCGACCGCACCGGCCGGTTCACCGGTGTGGACATCCCCGCCGAGAAGCGCAGGGCCGCGGACCGCACGGACCTGGCCGACCCCAGCGGCCGCCTCGGCTTCACCCGCCGTGAGGTCCGCTGGAGCCGCCGCGTCCCCGTCGACACCCATCTCGCCAACATCGGCAGCCACTCGGCCTTCCTCGTCGCTCCCGAGGGGCGCAGAACCGCCTTCCTGGAAGAGGAGCGCGGTCACCTGCTGAAGGTCTTCCCGGACGGCATCGTCGAGGAGACGTACGACGTGCTCGTGCTCGTGGCGACCAGACCCTGACCCGACGCGCACAGGCGCACAGCGGCGGCGGCCCGGTTCCTTCCCGGGCCGCCGCTTTCGTGTACGGCACACCGGCCGCCTCCCCTTGACGCCGTCAGCGCGCGGCAACATTATTCATCGCATGATGAATTACGTGCCCGAGCCACCCCGTCCCCCGGCACCGGACGCCGTCCACGCCGAGGACCTCACCGTCGTCCGAGGCCCCCGCACCGTCCTCCACCACCTCGGCTTCACCGTCCCCCGCGGCCAGATCACGGGCCTGCTCGGCCCCTCCGGCTGCGGCAAGTCCACGCTCATGCGCTCCGTCGTCGGCACCCAGGCCAAGGTCACCGGCACCCTCGACGTCCTCGGCCTCCCGGCCGGCCACCCCGCCCTGCGCAGCCGCATCGGCTACGTCACCCAGGCCCCCTCCGTCTACGACGACCTGACCGTCCGCCAGAACCTCGACTACTTCGCCGCGATCCTGAACCCCGGGCGCGCCGGTGCCGAACGCCGCGCCGACGTCGAACGCGTCCTCGCCGACGTCGACCTCACCAGCCACGCCGACGCCCTCGCCGGCAACCTCTCCGGCGGCCAGCGCAGCCGCGTCTCCCTCGCCGTCGCCCTCCTCGGCACCCCCGAACTCCTCGTCCTCGACGAGCCGACGGTCGGCCTCGACCCCGTCCTGCGCCGCGACCTGTGGAACCTCTTCCACGCCCTCGCCGCCGACCGGGGCGCCACCCTCCTCGTCTCCTCCCACGTCATGGACGAGGCCGAGCGCTGCCACCGCCTCCTGCTGATGCGCGACGGCCGGATCCTCGCCGACGACACACCGGAGGCCCTGCGCACCCGCACCGGCACCGACACCGTCGAGGCCGCTTTCCTCCGCCTCGTCGACGAAGCCGCCGCCGCGGACCGCAGCAAGGAGACGACCCGATGAACACGACGACACACACCGCCCCCGCCGCACCCACCGGCGTGCTGAACGCCGCCCGCACCACCGCCACCGCGGCCCGCGTCCTGCGCCAGCTCCGCCACGACCCGCGGACCATCGCGCTGATGATCCTCATCCCCTGCCTGATGCTGATCCTGCTGCGCTACGTCTTCGACGCCAGCCCGCGCACCTTCGACAACATCGGCGCCTCCCTGCTCGGCATCTTCCCGCTGATCACGATGTTCCTGGTCACGTCCATCGCCACCCTGCGCGAACGCACCTCGGGCACCCTCGAACGCCTCCTCGCCATGCCCCTCGGCAAGGCCGACCTCATCGCCGGCTACGCCCTCGCCTTCGGCGCCCTCGCCATCGTCCAGTCGGCCCTCGCCACCGGACTCGCGGTCTGGTTCCTCGGCCTGGACGTCACCGGCTCGCCCTGGCTGCTCCTGCTCGTCGCCCTGCTCGACGCCCTGCTCGGCACGGCCCTCGGCCTCTTCGTCTCGGCCTTCGCGGCCTCGGAGTTCCAGGCGGTCCAGTTCATGCCCGCGGTGATCTTCCCCCAGCTCCTCCTCTGCGGCCTGTTCACTCCCCGCTCCGACATGCACCCCGTCCTCACGGCCGCCTCCGACGTCCTGCCGATGTCGTACGCCGTCGACGGCATGAACGAGGTCCTCCACCACACCGACATGACGGCGACGTTCGTACGGGACGTCCTGATCGTGGCGGGCTGCGCGGTACTCGTACTGGGACTGGGGGCGGCGACGCTGCGCCGACGTACCGCATGAGCCCGGGGCGCCCGCTTCCCGGCCCACCGAGTCGGGACGGGCGGTTCGGCGAGTCCGCCCACCGGACATCCCGCCCGCACCCCTCCTCACCGGTGCCAAACTGACCCGCATGAGCCAGAAAGTCGCAGTCCTCGGCACCGGCAAGATCGGCGAAGCCCTGCTCAGCGGAATGATCCGGGCCGGCTGGGCCCCCGCCGACCTCCTGGTCACGGCCCGCCGCCCCGAACGCGCCGAAGAACTCCGCACCCGCTACGGAGTCGCCCCGGTCAGCAACATCGAGGCCGCCAAGACCGCCGACACCCTGATCCTCACGGTCAAGCCGCAGGACATGGGCACCCTCCTGGACGAACTCGCCCCGCACGTCCCCGCCGACCGCCTGATCATCAGCGGAGCCGCCGGCATCCCCACCTCCTTCTTCGAGGAGCGCCTGGCCGCGGGCACCCCGGTCGTGCGCGTCATGACGAACACCCCCGCCCTCGTCGACGAGGCCATGTCCGTCATCTCCGCGGGCAGCCACGCCACGGAGGCGCACCTCCTGCACACCGAGGAGATCTTCGGAGGCGTCGGAAAGACCCTCCGCGTCCCCGAGAGCCAGCAGGACGCCTGCACCGCCCTGTCCGGCTCCGGCCCCGCGTACTTCTTCTACCTGGTCGAGGCCATGACCGACGCCGGCATCCTGCTCGGCCTGCCCC
The DNA here is from genome assembly GCF_001542625.1 of Streptomyces griseochromogenes. Classification (NCBI taxonomy): domain Bacteria; kingdom Bacillati; phylum Actinomycetota; class Actinomycetes; order Kitasatosporales; family Streptomycetaceae; genus Streptomyces; species Streptomyces griseochromogenes. The sequence goes on from NZ_CP016279.1 coordinate 659,270, forward strand.
GCGACAAGGCCCACGACCTCATCGTCCAGTCCGCCATCGGCGCCGCCGTGATGCTCCGCGACAGCGGCGAGCACCCCGTCAAGCTCCGCGAGAACGTCACCTCGCCGGCCGGTACGACGATCAACGCCATCCGCGAACTGGAGAACCACGGAGTCCGCGCCGCCCTCATCGCCGCGTTGGAGGCCGCCCGCGACCGCAGCCGCGAACTCGCCTCCGGCAAGAAGGACTGAAACCGACGGGACGCCGAGGGCGGCGGGTCTCCCCGCCGCCCCGCGTCCGGCGGACGGCGCTCAGGACACGGCGGCGTCCAGCGCGGGCTCCGCCACCGGCGGCAGCAGCCCGATCGCGCGACAGGCGGAGTCGACGACCGGCCGGGCGATCGCCCGGGCCTTGTCCGCACCGTCCCGCAGCACCCCCTCCACAGAGGAGGGATCGGCGCACAGCTCCCTGTGCCTGGCCTGCACGGGCCTGAGGACCTCCACCACGGCCTCCGCGGTGTCCTTCTTCAAGGCGCCGTACGACTCGTACGCACCGGCCAGGACCTCCGGGTCCCCACCCGTGCACGCCGCGAGGATCTCCAGCAGATTCGCCAGGCCCGGCCGCGTTTCCCGGTCGTACTCCACGTCCCGCCCGCTGTCGGTGACGGCACGCATGATCTTCTTCCGGACGGTGTCCGGCTCGTCGAGCAGATAGACGACCCCGAGACCCGAGTCGTCCGACTTCCCCATCTTCGACGTCGGGTTCTGCAGATTCATCACCCGGGCCGCGATCCCAGGACGCGTCGCCTTCGGCACTACGAACGTGTACCCGTACCGCTGGTTGAACCGCACCGCCAGATCCCGCGTCAGCTCGACATGCTGCACCTGGTCGTCCCCGACCGGCACCTCCTGCGCGCCGTACGCCAGGATGTCCGCCGCCATCAGCACCGGATACGTCAGCAGCGACAGCCGCACGCTCCCGCCGCGCTCCCTCTCCCGCGCGGACTTCTCCTTGTACTGGATCATCCGACGCATCTCCCCGTCGCTCGCCACGCACTCCAGCAGGTACGACAGCCTCGTGTGCTCGTCGACATGGCTCTGCAGGAACACGGTGCACACCTCGGGATCGAGCCCGGCCGCCAGCATCAACGTCGCTGTCTGCCGACTGAGCCTGCGTACCCGCGCCGGATCGTGGTCCACGGTCAGCGCGTGCAGATCCACGACGCAGAACAGCGCGTCGGCCCGGTGCTGGTCCGTCTCCGCCCAGCGCCGCATGGCTCCCAGGTAGTTGCCCAGTGTCAGGTGCCCGGTCGGCTGGATCCCGCTGAAGACCCGCGTCATCTCCACTCCACCTCCTGATCGAGACCACCGCTCCTGCGGCCGGCCTCCGGAGTCCTGGAGGAGATACGAGAACGGCCGCCGAAGCGGCGGCCGTTGGATGCATACGTGAGTACGGCCGCCGTCAGGCGGCCCACCAAAGCTGGGTACACGTACGCGTGGTCATGACGACCAGGCTACGCCCTGGGAGTACTCCCAGGACAAGAGTTGACACGCCCCACGCAGGTACGTAATGTTCTCCGGGTTGTCCGACGTGAGCGCCGACTCCGGTCGGTCCCCGGACAGCCATTCCGCAAGTAGCAACCCTTGATCGACGCTCTGTCGTCGACTGCTTTGGCGCGCGCATTTGCGAAATGAGGAATCCGCGTTCGAAAGGACGCAGCCCCCGATTAGCTCGGGGGCGGGGATTCCGCTAAAGTCTCACTCGTCGGAACGGCCCAGCGGCCGGGAAGACAAACCCCCCTGACTGGGAGTCAGACGCCGAAAGGATCTGATAGAGTCGGAACCGCCGGAAAGGGAAACGCGAGAGCGGGAACCTGGAAAGCACCGAGGAAATCGGATCGAGAAAAGATCTGATAGAGTCGGAAACACCGAAGGGAAGCCCGGAGGAAAGCCCGAGAGGGTGAGTACAAAGGAAGCGACCGTTCCTTGAGAACTCAACAGCGTGCCAAAAATCAACGCCAGATTAGTTGATACCCCGTCTCCAGCATCTGCTGGGACGAGGTTCCTTTGAAATAACACAGCGAGGACGCTGTGTGCGAGGGGATCATTCCTCCTCTCGCACCGCTCTCGTGGTGTTCATCCCGATTACGGGAAAACATTCACGGAGAGTTTGATCCTGGCTCAGGACGAACGCTGGCGGCGTGCTTAACACATGCAAGTCGAACGATGAAGCCCTTCGGGGTGGATTAGTGGCGAACGGGTGAGTAACACGTGGGCAATCTGCCCTTCACTCTGGGACAAGCCCTGGAAACGGGGTCTAATACCGGATATCACTTTCGCAGGCATCTGTGAGAGTTGAAAGCTCCGGCGGTGAAGGATGAGCCCGCGGCCTATCAGCTTGTTGGTGAGGTAATGGCTCACCAAGGCGACGACGGGTAGCCGGCCTGAGAGGGCGACCGGCCACACTGGGACTGAGACACGGCCCAGACTCCTACGGGAGGCAGCAGTGGGGAATATTGCACAATGGGCGAAAGCCTGATGCAGCGACGCCGCGTGAGGGATGACGGCCTTCGGGTTGTAAACCTCTTTCAGCAGGGAAGAAGCGAAAGTGACGGTACCTGCAGAAGAAGCGCCGGCTAACTACGTGCCAGCAGCCGCGGTAATACGTAGGGCGCAAGCGTTGTCCGGAATTATTGGGCGTAAAGAGCTCGTAGGCGGCTTGTCACGTCGGGTGTGAAAGCCCGGGGCTTAACCCCGGGTCTGCATTCGATACGGGCTAGCTAGAGTGTGGTAGGGGAGATCGGAATTCCTGGTGTAGCGGTGAAATGCGCAGATATCAGGAGGAACACCGGTGGCGAAGGCGGATCTCTGGGCCATTACTGACGCTGAGGAGCGAAAGCGTGGGGAGCGAACAGGATTAGATACCCTGGTAGTCCACGCCGTAAACGGTGGGAACTAGGTGTTGGCGACATTCCACGTCGTCGGTGCCGCAGCTAACGCATTAAGTTCCCCGCCTGGGGAGTACGGCCGCAAGGCTAAAACTCAAAGGAATTGACGGGGGCCCGCACAAGCAGCGGAGCATGTGGCTTAATTCGACGCAACGCGAAGAACCTTACCAAGGCTTGACATACACCGGAAAGCATTAGAGATAGTGCCCCCCTTGTGGTCGGTGTACAGGTGGTGCATGGCTGTCGTCAGCTCGTGTCGTGAGATGTTGGGTTAAGTCCCGCAACGAGCGCAACCCTTGTTCTGTGTTGCCAGCATGCCCTTCGGGGTGATGGGGACTCACAGGAGACCGCCGGGGTCAACTCGGAGGAAGGTGGGGACGACGTCAAGTCATCATGCCCCTTATGTCTTGGGCTGCACACGTGCTACAATGGCCGGTACAATGAGCTGCGATACCGTGAGGTGGAGCGAATCTCAAAAAGCCGGTCTCAGTTCGGATTGGGGTCTGCAACTCGACCCCATGAAGTCGGAGTTGCTAGTAATCGCAGATCAGCATTGCTGCGGTGAATACGTTCCCGGGCCTTGTACACACCGCCCGTCACGTCACGAAAGTTGGTAACACCCGAAGCCGGTGGCCCAACCCCTTGTGGGAGGGAGCTGTCGAAGGTGGGACTAGCGATTGGGACGAAGTCGTAACAAGGTAGCCGTACCGGAAGGTGCGGCTGGATCACCTCCTTTCTAAGGAGCACTTCTTACCGGGTTCGCTCGGTCAGAGGCCAGTACATCGGCGAATGTCCGGTGCTGGTTGCTCATGGGTGGAACGTTGATTATTCGGCACTTCTCGGATTGCTTCTCCTCCTAGTACTGCTTCGGCGTGGAACGGATGAGGGAAGAGGCGAGGGTGTCGGGCACGCTGTTGGGTGTCTGAGGGAATGAACCCCCTCTGAGATGCCGGCCCCGGTGAAGCACTGACGATGTTGGTGTGTGACGGGTGGCTGGTCGTTGTTTGAGAACTGCACAGTGAACGCGAGCATCTGTGGCCAAGTTTTTAAGGGCGCACGGTGGATGCCTTGGCACCAGGAACCGATGAAGGACGTGGGAGGCCACGATAGTCCCCGGGGAGTCGTCAACCAGGCTTTGATCCGGGGGTTTCCGAATGGGGAAACCCGGCAGTCGTCATGGGCTGTCACCCGCTGCTGAACACATAGGCAGTGTGGAGGGAACGAGGGGAAGTGAAACATCTCAGTACCCTCAGGAAGAGAAAACAACCGTGATTCCGGGAGTAGTGGCGAGCGAAACTGGATGAGGCCAAACCGTATGCGTGTGAGACCCGGCAGGGGTTGCGCATGCGGGGTTGTGGGATCTCTCTTCTGTTGTCTGCCGGCAACAGGACGAGTCAGAAACCGTTGATGTAGGCGAAGGACATGCGAAAGGTCCGGCGTAGAGGGTAAGACCCCCGTAGTCGAAACGTCAGCGGCTCGTTTGAGAGACACCCAAGTAGCACGGGGCCCGAGAAATCCCGTGTGAATCTGGCGGGACCACCCGCTAAGCCTAAATATTCCCTGGTGACCGATAGCGGATAGTACCGTGAGGGAATGGTGAAAAGTACCCCGGGAGGGGAGTGAAATAGTACCTGAAACCGTGTGCCTACAAGCCGTGGGAGCGTCGGATGCAGCTTGCTGCATCTCGTGACTGCGTGCCTTTTGAAGAATGAGCCTGCGAGTTTGCGGTGTGTTGCGAGGTTAACCCGGGTGGGGAAGCCGTAGCGAAAGCGAGTCCGAATAGGGCGTTTTAGTAGCACGCTCAAGACCCGAAGCGGAGTGATCTAGCCATGGGCAGGTTGAAGCGGAGGTAAGACTTCGTGGAGGACCGAACCCACCAGGGTTGAAAACCTGGGGGATGACCTGTGGTTAGGGGTGAAAGGCCAATCAAACTCCGTGATAGCTGGTTCTCCCCGAAATGCATTTAGGTGCAGCGTCGTGTGTTTCTTGCCGGAGGTAGAGCACTGGATAGGCGATGGGCCCTACCGGGTTACTGACCTTAGCCAAACTCCGAATGCCGGTAAGTGAGAGCGCGGCAGTGAGACTGTGGGGGATAAGCTCCATGGTCGAGAGGGAAACAGCCCAGAGCATCGACTAAGGCCCCTAAGCGTACGCTAAGTGGGAAAGGATGTGGAGTCGCACAGACAACCAGGAGGTTGGCTTAGAAGCAGCCACCCTTGAAAGAGTGCGTAATAGCTCACTGGTCTAGTGATTCCGCGCCGACAATGTAGCGGGGCTCAAGCGTACCGCCGAAGTCGTGTCATTGCAGCGTATAGCCCCAACGGGTGCTGTGATGGGTAGGGGAGCGTCGTCTGCCGGGTGAAGCGGCACTGGAAGGTAGTCGTGGACGGTTGACGAGTGAGAATGCAGGCATGAGTAGCGATACAAACGTGAGAAACGTTTGCGCCGATTGACTAAGGGTTCCTGGGTCAAGCTGATCTGCCCAGGGTAAGTCGGGACCTAAGGCGAGGCCGACAGGCGTAGTCGATGGATAACCGGTTGATATTCCGGTACCCGCTGTGAAGCGTCAAACATTGAATCAGGCGATGCTAAGTCCGTGAAGCCGTTCCGGACCCTTCGGGGAAAGGAAAGTGGTGGAGCCGACGAACCAGACTTGTAGTAGGTGAGTGATGGGGTGACGCAGGAAGGTAGTCCAGCCCGGGCGGTGGTTGTCCCGGGGTAAGGGTGTAGCCCGAGTGGTAGGTAAATCCGCCACTCATGCAGGGTGAGACCTGATGCCGAGCCGATTGTGGTGAAGTGGATGATCCTATGCTGTCGAGAAAAGCCTCTAGCGAGTTTCATGGCGGCCCGTACCCTAAACCGACTCAGGTGGTCAGGTAGAGAATACCGAGGCGTTCGGGTGAACTATGGTTAAGGAACTCGGCAAAATGCCCCCGTAACTTCGGGAGAAGGGGGGCCATTCCTGGTGAGGGGACTTGCTCCTCGAGCTGGGGGTGGCCGCAGAGACCAGCGAGAAGCGACTGTTTACTAAAAACACAGGTCCGTGCGAAGCCGTAAGGCGATGTATACGGACTGACGCCTGCCCGGTGCTGGAACGTTAAGGGGACCGGTTAGCTCCATTTCGGTGGGGCGAAGCTGAGAACTTAAGCGCCAGTAAACGGCGGTGGTAACTATAACCATCCTAAGGTAGCGAAATTCCTTGTCGGGTAAGTTCCGACCTGCACGAATGGCGTAACGACTTCTCGACTGTCTCAACCATAGGCCCGGTGAAATTGCACTACGAGTAAAGATGCTCGTTTCGCGCAGCAGGACGGAAAGACCCCGGGACCTTTACTACAGTTTGATATTGGTGTTCGGTTCGGCTTGTGTAGGATAGCTGGGAGACTTTGAAGCAGGCACGCCAGTGTTTGTGGAGTCGTCGTTGAAATACCAGTCTGGTCGTGCTGGATGTCTAACCTGGGTCCGTGATCCGGATCAGGGACAGTGTCTGATGGGTAGTTTAACTGGGGCGGTTGCCTCCTAAAGGGTAACGGAGGCGCCCAAAGGTTCCCTCAGCCTGGTTGGCAATCAGGTGTTGAGTGTAAGTGCACAAGGGAGCTTGACTGTGAGACCGACGGGTCGAGCAGGGACGAAAGTCGGGACTAGTGATCCGGCGGTGGCTTGTGGAAGCGCCGTCGCTCAACGGATAAAAGGTACCCCGGGGATAACAGGCTGATCTTCCCCAAGAGTCCATATCGACGGGATGGTTTGGCACCTCGATGTCGGCTCGTCGCATCCTGGGGCTGGAGTCGGTCCCAAGGGTTGGGCTGTTCGCCCATTAAAGCGGTACGCGAGCTGGGTTTAGAACGTCGTGAGACAGTTCGGTCCCTATCCGCTGTGCGCGTAGGAATATTGAGAAGGGCTGTCCCTAGTACGAGAGGACCGGGACGGACGAACCTCTGGTGTGCCAGTTGTTCTGCCAAGGGCATGGCTGGTTGGCTACGTTCGGGAGGGATAACCGCTGAAAGCATCTAAGCGGGAAGCCTGCTTTGAGATGAGTATTCCCACCTCCTTGAGAGGGTAAGGCTCCCAGTAGACGACTGGGTTGATAGGCCAGATATGGAAGCCCGGTAACGGGTGGAGTTGACTGGTACTAATAGGCCGAGGGCTTGTCCATTGATGCTCGCGTTCACTGTGTTGGTTCTGAAACCACGAACAGCCCCACCTTAAATAGGCGGTGCGGCGTTCACAGTTTCATAGTGTTTCGGTGGTCATAGCGTGAGGGAAACGCCCGGTTACATTCCGAACCCGGAAGCTAAGCCTCACAGCGCCGATGGTACTGCAGGGGGGACCCTGTGGGAGAGTAGGACGCCGCCGAACAAATTTTGGGAAAACCCCCGCATCGAAAGATGCGGGGGTTTTCTGCGTTCGGGGTCGTTTAGGGTCGAGGGCATGCGCCATGACCTGATCATCTTCGACAACGACGGTGTCCTGGTGGACAGCGAGCCGATCTCCAACCGGCTGCTGGCCGCCTATCTGACCGAGCTGGGGCACCCGACCTCGTACGAGGAGTCCATCCGGGACTACATGGGTTCGGCGATGCACCGGATCCACGACCTCGTCCTGGAGCGGACCGGGCGGCGGCTGCCCGAGGACTTCGACGATGTCTTCCATGCGCGGGTCTTCGCGGCGTTCGAGCGGGAGTTGAAGCCCGTGCCCGGCGCCGACGACGTGCTGGAGAAACTCGCCGCGGACGGGGTGCCGTACTGTGTGGCGTCCTCCGGGAGCCATGAGCGGATCCGGGTGGGGCACCGGACGACGGGGCTCGACCGGTGGTTCGCCGCGGAGAGGCTCTTCAGCTCGCAGGACGTGGGACGGGGCAAGCCGGCGCCCGATCTGTTCCTGTACGCCGCCGAGCGGATGGGTGTGGCTCCGGAACGGTGCGCGGTCGTGGAGGACTCTCCCCTGGGCGTGCAGGCGGCCGTGGCGGCCGGAATGCACGTGTACGGGTTCACCGCGATGACGTCGGCGGAGCGGCTCACCGGGGCGAACCAACTCATATCCAGCATGGGAGAGTTGGCTGACCTGCTGGTATGACCCGTGCCATCAGGACGGGGCTGACATTTGTCATGCGGACCACCGGACGATCGTTTCTGGTGGCGGACCCCGCCCGGCGGCGAAGCTGAGGGCATGACGAAGAACGCGGGGGCCCAGGGCCGGAGCAAGAACCAGCAGCAGCCGAGCGTGCTGGACAACTTCAAGCCCCTGATCCTGGATGTGGCGGTGCCGCTCGGCTCGTACTACCTCTTCAAGTACGGCTTCGGGATGAGCACCTTCGCGGCGCTCGCCTGGAGCAGCGTGGTGCCGGCGCTGCGGACCGTGTGGGGCCTGGTCAAGGAGCGGAGGACCAACGCCCTGGCCGGCCTGATCCTGATCGTCAACATCGTCTCGCTGCTGCTGAGCTTCGTCTCCGGGGACCCGAGGCTGATGCTCGCCAAGGACAGCGGGATCAGCAGCACGGTCGCGATCGGGATCCTGGTCTCCGTCGTACTCGGGAAGCCGATGATGACCGCCGGCATGAAGCCCTTCCTGCTGAAGGGGGACGCGGAGAAGGAGACCGCCTGGGAGCGGCTGATGTCGGGGGCGGCCGCCGGATCCGCGGCCTTCGTGCGTAAGGAGCGGGCGTTCTCCGTCGTCTGGGGTGTGGCCCTGCTCGCCGAGTGCATCGCGCGGATCGTGGGCGCGTACACCATCCCCGTGGACACCATGGTGTGGCTCGGCACGGTCTTCCTGATCGGTGCGATGGCGATCGCCTTCGTCGTCGGCGGCGGCCTGGCCGTCGAGCCGATGGAGAAGATGCTGGCCGCCGAGGTCGAGGCCCACAAGGCCGGGACGCCCGAGGTCGCCGTCGCCGCCTGAGCCTCCGCTCGGCAAAGCTGAAGGAAATTCATCTTTGGCTGGATCTACCCACAGGTAAGCCGGGGCCCTACGCTCGCCGCCATGACTGATGTGCTGCGGCGCGGTAGGGCCTCGTTGGCGTTCAGCTTCTTCGCCCAGGGCGCCGGCTTCGCGTTGCTGGTGACGCGCATTCCGGCCATCCAGGACCGGTACGGCATCTCGGACGCGTTGTTGCCGGTCTTCCTGGCCGCCGTGCCGATCCTCGCCGGAGTCGGCAGCGTGACGACCGAGCAACTGGTCAAGCGGGTACGGCCCAGTCGGCTGCTGCGCTGGTCCCAGCCGGTGGTGCTGCTGGCGCTGGTGGGCGTGGGGGCGGGCGGGCAGCTTGCCGAGCTGGCCGTGGCCCTCGGTGTGTTCGGACTGGCGGTCGGTGCGCTGGACGCCTCCATGAACATGCTCGGGGTGAGCCTGCAGCGGACGTACGGGCGCAGCATCATGCTGAGCTTTCACGCCGCCTACAGCCTGGGCGGGATCGTGGGCGCCTCGCTGGCGTGGGCGGGCGCGCACTGGCATCTGGCGCTGTGGGTGTCGTACCTGCCGGTGGCGGCGGTGCTGCTGCCGGCGACGCTGGCGGGGAGCCGGTGGTACGTCGACGGGGATCCGGCGCCGGTGGCCGAGGAGCCGGGGGCGCGCGGGGCCGTCGTGTTCCGGCTGCTGCTGCCGCTCTGCCTGGTGATGACCTTCGCGTACATCGGGGACTCGACCGTCTCCAACTGGAGCGCGAAGTATCTGAAGGACGTGCTGGGCAGTTCCGAGCAGCTGGCGACCGTGCCGTACAACGTGTACATGGTGACCACGCTGGTGGGGCGGGCCATCGGGGACTTCGGGGTACGGCGGTTCGGGGCGGTGGCGGTCGTGCGGCTCGGGGCGCTGGTGGCGGCCGGCGGGTTCGCGGTGGTGTCCGTGGCGCCGGACGCGTCGGTCGGCATGCTCGGGTTCACCCTGCTGGGGCTGGGGCTGTGTGTGCTGGTGCCGCAGACGTTCGCGGCGGCGGGGCGTCTGTTCCCGGGTGCGTCGGATGCCGCGATCGCACGCCTCAACATCTTCAATTACGTCGGCTTCCTGGTCGGTTCCCCGTTGGTCGGGGCGCTCGGGGACGTCTGGAGCTACCGGGGCGCCATGCTGGTGCCGATGGTGTTGGTGCTGGTGACGCTGGTGTACGCCAGGTCGTTCGCGGCTCAACCGGACCGATACGGTGGCGGGCATGAGCGGCCGCGCACAGCTGATGTGGGACGAGGCAGTAACGGGCTATGACTTCGGGCCGGACCATCCGATGGATCCGGTCCGGCTGGAGCTGACCCGGAAACTGGTGGGTGCCTTCGGGCTCGACCGGGAGATGGGTGTCGTCGCGGCGAAACCGGCCGGGGAGTCGACACTGCGGCTGGTCCACCGGGAGGACTACATCGCCGCCGTGAAGGCGGCCTCGGCGGATCCGCGGTCGGCCGACGGGTCGTACGGGCTCGGTACGGTGGACGATCCCGCGTTCGCCGGGATGCACGAGGTGTCCGCGCTGATCGCGGGGCAGTCGGTGGGGGCGGCGGAGGCGGTGTGGCGGGGGGACGTCGACCACGCCGTGAACTTCGCCGGCGGGATGCATCACGCGATGCCCGGCGGCGCGGCGGGGTTCTGCATCTACAACGACGCGTCCCTGGCCATCGCGCGGCTGCTGGAGCTGGGGGCCGAGCGCGTCGCCTATGTGGACGTCGACGTGCATCACGGGGACGGGGTCCAGGCCGCCTTCTGGGAGGATCCGCGGGTTCTGACGATCTCGCTGCACGAGCATCCTCGTACGTTGTTCCCGCAGACCGGGTGGCCCGAGGAGACCGGGGCCGGGGCCGGCGAAGGGGCGGCCGTGAACGTGGCGCTGCCTGCGGGGACCGGGGACGCCGGGTGGGTGCGGGCGTTCCACGCGGTGGTGCCGGAGCTGCTCGCCGAGTTCCGGCCGCAGGTGCTGGTCTCGCAGCACGGGGCCGATACGCACTTCGAGGATCCGCTCGCGCATCTCGCGGTGTCGCTGGACGCGCAGCGGGCCGTGCAGGTGGCCTGTCATGAGCTGGCGCACGAGTACGCGGACGGGAAGTGGGTCGCCCTGGGCGGCGGCGGGTACGCGGTGGTGGACGTGGTGCCGCGGTCGTGGACGCACCTGGTGGGGATCGCCGCCGGGCGGGAGATCGCTCCTGGGACGGTGATTCCCGAGGGCTGGCGGCAGGAGGTGTTCGCCCGCACCCGGCAGTTGGCTCCGCAGCGGATGACCGATGGCCGGTGGCCGGTGTCCTTCGCGTCCTGGGAGTCGGGCTACGACCCTGCCGACCGGCTCGACCAGGCTTTGCTGGCCACTCGGCGGGCCGCGTTTCCGCTGCGGGGCTTGCTGCCGTGAGCGGCCCACCCGTCTCGGCCGGCTGAGCAGGCGCCCATGAAAGGCCCATTACGCCAACCGTGCGGTCTTTCCCCGTTCTCTGCCTGATCTCACCTTCCAATGGGCCACCATCGCACCCGTGTTGACCGCCGATGCCCTCCGTGCGCATCTGCTGGCTGTCCGGCTCGCCGGGGAGGTGGCGACTTCTCGGGAGGAGAGTCTTCGTAGTTATCGGCTGTTCGCGGCTCGGGATCCGCGGGTGTTGATCGGGATTGATCCCGAGTGGAGCTGGGGGCAGCGCGATTTGCTTGCGTTGATGTCGCAGAAGTGTGGGGTTTCGGCCGATCCTCGGCACACTTCAGGGCTGGACGTGATCGACCCGGAGCTGACGCTGGCCGCGCTGGACGCGTTCGCGGAGCGGATCCGGAGTGCGGCCCGGCGGGGTGCGCCCGTGCTGCTCGGCACCGGGCATCCGCACCGGTTGCTCGGGTTCTACGGCGGCTTGGCGGACGCGCTGTCGGCGGTGGGGTGTGAGGTGCTCACCCCGGCGCAGGGTCGCTGTGTCGACATATTGACCCGGTTCGGTCTACGCACGTACCACCTCGACTACGTTCGAGGTGTTGCCTTGGTGCGGGAACCAGGGGTCGAGCGCCCCGGTTGTGAGCCGGGTGTCCACAGCCATTCGCCGCTGCCGGTTCGGGTCGCTCTGGCGGCCGCGGCCGAGGTCGGCGGGCCTTTGCCGGAGCTGGTGATCGGTGACCACGGCTGGGTCTGCGGCGCAGGTCAGCTGGGGTTCGAGGCGATCGGGCTGGCAGATACGGATGATCCCGCGCTGTTCGTGGGGGAGGCGGAGGGGGTCGTGTCCGTCGCCGTTCCGGTTGATGATGCCGTGCGGTCTGCTTACTACCGGCCGCTGACCCGCTACGTACTCAATCGAGCGTGTCTGTCACAGTAGGCCGCCGATGGGTGCACCTCTTCCCCACTCGCATCACCCGCCCCTACATTGGGGAGTGAGCACGCAACGACGAAGAGTCACCGGAAGGGGAAGCCGGTGGCCCGTCGAGTGCGGAAGGTTCAGGTGTGTCATGGCTGCTGGCGAGAGGCCTCTGAACGAGGTTGTGTTCCTTACCGTGGCGGAGGTTGCCGCGGTGATGCGAGTGTCGAAGATGACCGTGTACCGGCTGGTGCACAGCGGTCATCTGCCCGCGATCCGGGTGGGGCGGTCCTTCCGTGTCCCCGAGCAAGCGGTACACGAGTACCTTCGCGAGAGTTATGTGGGGGTGGAGACGGCCTGACGGCACTTCCGGGAGACCCCGGAACACGCCTCGATTACAAGCTCGTCGCTCAAGCGGGTAGGCTAGCCCCTCGTAGGTCGTGTGGGCCCATGGCGCCCAAACAACCGAGTGATGAGAAGTGAGCGAGGGTAGTCGTGGGCTCTGTTATCAAGAAGCGGCGCAAGCGGATGGCCAAGAAGAAGCACCGCAAGCTGCTGAAGCGCACGCGCGTTCAGCGCCGCAACAAGAAGTAAGCGGCGCCGCGAGAGCGTGTCCTGTGGCCCCCCACCCCGTGCGGTGGGGGGCCACAGTCATGTCCGCCCGCGATTCCCGGCCGGCGTCGGCATATTCCGACTGGGGAATTTCCGTCACCTCGTGCGTCGGGCGGTCATCACAGCGCAACATCGACCCGCTAAGTTGGCGCACACGGGGAACGCGGCTGGGACCAGGTTTCGCACGAGATCGGGAAGGAAGGCGCTGATCTTGGGGAAGGTCGTGCTCGTCACCGGAGTGGCCCGGCAACTGGGCGGCCGGTTCGTGCGGCGGATCCAGCGGGACCCGGAGGTCGACCGGGTGATCGCCGTGGACGCGGTGCCTCCGGCGCACCATCTGGGCGGGGCCGACTTCATCCAGGCCGACATCCGCCAGCCCACCATCGCCCGGGTGCTCGCCGAGACGGGCGCCGACACGGTCGTCCACCTGGATGTGACTGGTACCGCGCTGGGCGGCGGCAGCCGGGCCACGGTCAAGGAGACCAATGTCATCGGCACCATGCAGCTGCTCGGCGCCTGCCAGAAGTCGCCGACCGTGCGGCGGCTGGTGGTGAAGTCCAGTACGAACGTCTATGGATCCGCGCCGCGGGATCCCGCCGTGTTCACCGAGACGACCCCGCCCAAGTCGCTGCCCAGCGGCGGCTTCGCGAAGGACACGGTGGAGGTCGAGGGGTATGTGCGCGGGTTCGCCCGGCGGCGGCCCGACGTCGCCGTGTGCGTGCTGCGTTTCGCCAACATCCTCGGGCCGACCGCGGACACCCCGCTCGCCTCGTACTTCGCGCTGCCCGTCCTGCCGACCGTGTTCGGCTACGACCCCCGGCTGCAGTTCGTGCACGAGGACGACGTCATCGAGGTGTTGCGGATCGCCTCGCACGAGCCGCGCCGGGGCACCCTCAACAGCGGCACCTTCAACATCGCCGGGGACGGCGTCCTGCTGCTCTCGCAGTGCTCGCGGCGGCTCGGGCGGCCCACCGTGTCGCTGCTGCTGCCGGCGGTCACCTGGACCGGTTCCCTGGTGCGTACGCTGGGCATGACGGACTTCTCCCCGGAGCAGATCCGGCTGCTCACGCACGGCCGGGTGGTGGCCACGGACCAGATGCGCGAGACGCTGGGATTCGCGCCCAAATACACGACGGCGGAGACGTTCGCGGACTTCGCGCGCAGCGAGGGACCAGGGTTGCTGCCGCCGGAGGCCCTCGCGGGGGCCGTGGACCGGATCGCCGCGCTCGCCGCGAGGAGCGGCGGGCACCTCCCGACGCACAGCGCCAACTGAGGAGCGCAGCAACGATGGCTGACGCCAAGGTCATTCCGTTCGACGACGACCGGTCCCGCGGGGGTGCCGTGCAGCGACCGTCGCGGCGCCGGAGCGCGGCGAGCCGGCGCGCCCCCGCGCCGGGCGAGCCCGCGCCGGTCGGCGAGGTCCAGCCCCTGCCCACCAGGGCCGCCCCGCAGGATGATGTCCCGGTGACCCGGGAGGAACAGCCACTCGATGAGCCGCAGGGCGGCGGCCTCGAACGGCGCATCGCGGGCGGCCTGGCCTTCCTGCGCCGCCGCCTCACCGGGGACTACGAGGTCGACGACTTCGGCTACGACGAGGAGCTCACCGACCAGGTCCTGATGTCGCTGCTGCGGCCGGTGTACGAGAAGTACTTCCGTGTCGAGGTGAAGGGCATCGAGAACATCCCGGCCGAGGGCGGGGCACTGATCGTCGCCAACCACTCCGGGACGCTGCCGCTGGACGGCCTGATGATGCAGGTCGCCGTGCACGACCAGCACCTCGCCGACCGCCATCTGCGACTCCTCGCGGCCGACCTCGTCTTCGTCCTCCCGGTGGTCAACGAACTCGCCCGCAAGCTGGGACACACCCTCGCCTGCGCGGAGGACGCCGAACGGCTGCTGGGACAGGGCGAGCTGGTCGGGGTGATGCCGGAGGGTTTCAAGGGCATCGGGAAGCCGTTCAGCGAGCGCTACAAGCTCCAGCGGTTCGGCCGGGGCGGTTTCGTCTCCACGGCACTGCGCAAGGGCGCGCCGATCATCCCCTGCGCGATCGTCGGGGCCGAGGAGATCTACCCGATGATCGGCAACTCCAAGACGCTCGCCCGGGTGCTGGGATTCCCGTACTTCCCGCTGACGCCCACGTTCCCGTGGCTCGGGCCGCTCGGGGCGATCCCGCTCCCCACCAAGTGGACGATCCAGTTCGGCGAGCCGATCCCGACGGACGGCTATCCGCCGGAGGCCGCCGAGGACCCGATGCTGATGTTCAACCTGACCGACCAGGTCAGGGAGCAGATCCAGCACACGCTGTACAAGTTGCTGGTGCAGCGGAGATCGGTGTTCTTCTGAGTCCTTCCGCGTTCCTCTGAGAACGGCGACGGGGGCGCCCCTGCTCGGAAAGGGGTGTCCCCGCCGCCGTGTCCGGGTGGCGTCTAGTTCGCCTCGTCGCTGTTGATGCCCAGGCCGGGCAGCAGGCCCGGGAGGAGCGGTGGGAGGGTGACGTCCGGCGCGGTCGTGGGCGGCTTGCTGGTGGGCGGGGAGCCGCTTTCGGAGCCGATCTTCGGCGGGTCGAGCAGACCGCCCGTGTTGCCTCCGATCAGGCCGCCCCCGCTGTCGCCGGTGGCCGAGCCGCTGGGACTGCCGGAGCCCGTGTGTCTGCCGGCGGACGGCGTGCCGCCGGCGCTGGGCGTGGTCGAGTGGTGGGGGCCGGAGGAACGGGTGGATGCCGAGCCGGAGCCGTGCCGCCTGCTGTCGCCCGTCTGGGCGGGCTGCTGCGGAAGCAGCGACTGCAGCGGGGCGACCTCTTGGTCTATGGCGTCGAAGACCGACGAGACCTGCTGTTTGACGTCTCCGAGCTGTACGGGCAGCTTGTTGCTGAGCGCGCTCCAGGCCTCCCGGTGGGACCGGGAGAAGCTGGAGAGGACCTGGATGGGGCCCAGGGATCCGGGGTCGCGCTCATAGGCCGCGTGCAGCAGGCGGTGGCCTTCGGTCACGTCGTGCTGCATGCCGGACAGGGTGCGGCGGATCTCGCCGATGGACTCGTGGTCGAGCTGGCCGCCGCGGCCGCGCTCCATTAGCCGACGGGCCTCGCTCAGCCGGGTGGAGGCCTGATCGAGGTAGGTCTGGCCGCGCTGGTCGTCGCCATCGCTCAGGTAGTTGAGCCTGAAGTCCTCGATGCCGCGCTTGAGGCCGTACAGCGAGTCGCCGGGCAGGGCGTCGGAGCTGGCGGCGGCGACCCCGCCGAAGGCCCCGGCGGCCACACCGACGCTGAGCCCGCCCGCGGCCAGCCCCTTGGTCAGCCGGGAACGCGGCCGCAGTTTGCCCAGCGGGCTCGCCCGGTGCGCACCCCGGCCTCTCGCCCGCTGGCCGGGCAGCGATGTGTCCGCCGCCCCGCCCGCGGTGCCCTCCTGGAGCATGGCCTCCATCGCGGCCACCAGCTGAGCACGCTGGACGGCTTTGACCTCGGGGTCGAGCTGTGGCCTGGGCAGCGCGCCGAGATCCGAAGCGACGGCCAACAAGCGGCCTTGTTCGGTGTGTTCCTCGGCGGTCGGCGGTGATTCCGCCGGTGCTGCGGTCTGCTCGGCCGCCGTGTCCCGGCCGGACTGCTCCTCCAGAGCCTGGGCGAAGGCGCTCGCCCGCCGGTGCGCCGATACGTTCGCGATCACTGGCGGCACCTCCTCTCGTCATGACGGTCGACTCCCCAGGGGGTCCTGAGGGTTGCACGCCCGCGACCACTTCACACGATCGAGCGATCAGCGATGGCCAAGACGTGACCACAGGGAGCCTGTATCCCGCACAACGACTGGCGCGGCACTTGGGTTACGGACGGCGGATGATCGGGTCAGAAAGGCAACAGGCTCTCACGGAACGTGAGTTGGCTGTCGCCCACGGTGGCGGCGTTCAGCGTGCGTCGTCCGGCAGAAGTCGGGCGAGGGTGCGCACGGCCCGGTACTGGAGCGTCTTGATGGCGCCCTCGTTCTTGCCCATCACACGAGCGGTCTCGGCGACGGAGAGGCCCTGCAGGAACCGGAGTGTCACGCACTCCTGCTGCTGGGGGTTGAGCCGGCGTACGGCGTCGAGCAGCGCGGCGTTGGAGAGGGACTCCAGGACGGAATCCTCCGGGGAGCGCTCGACCTCGTTGGCGTCGAGCATCTCGCCGGTGGTGACCTCCAGCCGGAAGCGGCTGGACTTGAAGTGGTCGGCGACGAGGTTCCGGGCGATCGTCACCAGCCAGGCGCCGAAGTCGCGGCCCTGCCAGGTGAAGGTGCCGATCCTGCGGAGCGCCCGCAGAAAGGTCTCACTCGTCAGGTCCTCGGCGGTCGCCTTACCGCCCACCCGGTAATAGATGTATCGGTACACCGTGTCGCTGTACTGGTCGTAGAGGCGGCCGAAGGCCTCGGCCTCGCCGGACTGGGCGCGCTCCACGAGGTCCATCATCCGGGCGCTGTCACTGTCGGCGGCAGGCCGACGGGCGGTGGCCGCGCCGGGCGCGCGGCCGCGTCTGCCGACGGCTGCGCTGCCCTCGGCCAGTGCGTAGCACGGGCCTAGGGGCGCGGCGGCGGCGAAGGCGGGGACGGCGTACGCGGTGGGGACGAAGCCGCGCAGCGTCTCTTTGACCGTTGCGACTGTTGCGCGCAGCGTAGCCAGGCCCGAGGCGTCAACCCCGACGTGTGGGTACACGGGACTCCCAGAGGCAGAGCTTCCATCACGTGCAGTGCGGGACCGTTCACCCGTCGTAGCGACGGAGGGGTACCGGTTTGCGTCTGAGGAGAATAACGCTTCGTGCAGGCACTGCTACACCGAGTTGCTCAAATCATCGATTGAGTCGCTTCTGTAGCCGATTGACGCCCCATCAAGTTCCACGGAATGATCGGTTGTTGATCGGAAAAGGGTGTGTTTCGGCGAAGTGGGGGGCGTGTTGGGGGAGGGCAGGCATAATCCGGCGGCAGACAACAGGTCTTCGATGGGATCGGTCAGGGGCATGACAGGTGCCGGGCGGCTGCGACTCCCCAGGGGCGCGGGGAAGTGCGTGAGGGGCCACAGCGTGCCCGTGGCCGGGGGGCGGCTCGCCGGTCTGCGGCGATTACCCGCTGATCACGCGCGGGACTACCGACGACGCCGGCTCAGCGCGATCGCCGCCGCGGTGCCACCGGCGACCGCGCCGACGCCCGCCGCCGCCGGGATGCCCACCTTGGCCGCCTTGCGGCCCGTGCGGTAGTCCCGTAGGCGCCAGTCCTTTTCCCGGGCGTGTTTGCGGAGCTTGGCGTCTGGGTTGATCGCGTAGGGGTGGCCGACCAGGGAGAGCATCGGGATGTCGTTGTGGCTGTCGCTGTAGGCGGCGCAGCGGGCGAGGTCCAAGCCCTCGGCCGCGGCCAGCGCCCGTACCGCCTCCGCCTTCGCCGGGCCGTGCAGCGGCTCGCCGACCAGCTTGCCCGTGTAGACGCCGTCGACCGACTCCGCCACCGTGCCGAGCGCGCCCGTCAGACCGAGGCGGCGGGCGATGACCTGGGCGATCTCGACCGGGGCGGCGGTGACCAGCCACACCTTCTGGCCCGCGTCCAGATGGGCCTGGGCGAGCGCCCGGGTGCCCGGCCAGATGCGGTCGGCCATGTACTCGTCGTAGATCTCCTCGCCGATCGTCTCCAGCTCGGCGACCCGGTGGCCCTTGACGATGGACAGGGCCGAGTCGCGGGCGTCCTGCATGTGCTCGGGGTCCTCGACCCCGGCCAGCCGGAACCAGGCCTGCTGCCAGGCGAATCTGGCGAGGTCGCGGGTCTCGAAGAACTTCCGCTTGTACAGGCCCCGCCCGAAGTGGAACAGCGCGGCACCCTGCATCACGGTGTTGTCGAGGTCGAAGAAGGCGGCCGCCTTGTCGTCGCCGACGACGGGGAACTGCGGTTCCTGGTCGGCGGCGTCAGGGGTCTCCTGTGCTTCCTGGGCTTCCAGTGCTTCCTGCGAGGACTTGCGGGCAGCCTCCGCCGAGGCCTCGCCTGCCAACACGCTGCGCGCCGTGGCGGAGCGCCTACGGGGGGTGAGCCATCCGAGAGCGGCCATGGCGTGAGCATAGCCAGTTTGTTCGGGGGTTCCGGAGTCGAGAGGTTTGAAGGGTGTGAACTCTCCGCGACCGCGTCGTTAAAGAAGGGCGAGAATGGCCGACATGAGCCCCCTCTTCCGGCGTAAGGCCGCCCCGCAGGAGCGTTTGGTCACCCTCGTCCGCAAGCCCGGATGTCATCTGTGTGACGACGCCGAGGCCGTGATCGAAAAGGTCTGCGGCGAACTCGGTGTTCCCTGGGAGCGGAAGGACATCACCGAGGACAAGGAGCTGCACGACCGGTACTGGGAACAGATTCCGGTCGTCCTCGTCGACGGCAGGCAGCACACCTTCTGGCGGGTGGACGAGGGCCGCCTCCGCAAGGAACTGACCGAGTAGTACAAGGCCACACCGGACGTCCCTTAGGATCGATGGCGGTTTGGTCTCGGGGGCGGGATTCATGAGGAGTGTGTCGGTTTTGCCCCCAGGAAGGTTCCCGAGGGACCCTGGAATGACGCGCGTGACCCCGGTCACGTTGGCCGGGCAAATCGGACACCATCTTTGTGCACGCGTTCACAAAGACATAGCCTGCTGTCGACGGGGCGGTCTGGGGACGTATGACCGCCTGCAGCCCCGCTCTACCCGCAGGAGCACCGTGGCAACTGGCCGAACACACCGACCGGCGACCCGTAGCCGAGGGATTCCCGAGGCCACCGTCGCCCGGCTTCCGCTGTACCTCCGAGCCCTGACCGCATTGTCGGAGCGCTCGGTACCCACGGTCTCCTCCGAAGAACTGGCCGCGGCGGCCGGAGTCAACTCCGCCAAGCTGCGCAAGGACTTCTCGTACCTGGGCTCCTACGGAACGCGCGGTGTCGGCTACGACGTGGAGTATCTCGTCTACCAGATCTCCCGTGAACTCGGCCTGACCCAGGACTGGCCCGTTGTCATCGTCGGTATCGGTAATCTCGGCGCAGCCCTGGCCAACTACGGCGGCTTCGCCTCCCGCGGATTCCGGGTGGCCGCGCTGATCGACGCCGATCCGGCGATGGCCGGAAAGCCGGTCGCGGGCATCCCCGTCCAGCACACCGACGATCTCGAGAAGATCATCAACGACAACGGGGTCTCCATCGGCGTCATCGCCACCCCGGCCGGCGCCGCCCAGCAGGTCTGCGACCGGCTCGTGGCCGCCGGGGTGACCTCCATCCTGAACTTCGCGCCGACCGTGCTTTCCGTGCCGGACGGCGTCGACGTGCGCAAGGTCGACCTCTCCATCGAGCTGCAGATCCTCGCCTTCCACGAGCAGCGCAAGGCCGGCGAGGAGACCGGGGCGGGCGAGGGCGCGCTGCCCGCGGCCGCTCCCCATGGCGCAGCCGCCGACGATTCCGCGGACCAGGGGCCGGACGGGGACGTACCCGCCGTGATGCCGGCATGAGTCTCCTCGTCGTAGGGCTGAGCCACCGCAGCGCCCCCGTGAGCGTGCTGGAGCGGGCCACGCTCAGCGTGGACGCCCAGATCAAGCTGCTCCAGGACACGGTCGCCGCCGAGCCGGCCGGCGAGGGCGCGGTCCTCGCCACCTGCAACCGCATCGAGCTGTACGCCGACGTGGACAAGTTCCACGCCGGTGTCGCCGAGCTGTCCACGCTGCTGGCCCAGCACAGCGGGGTCGGCCTGGAAGAGCTGACGCCCTATCTCTACGTGCACTACGAGGACCGGGCCGTCCACCATCTGTTCTCGGTGGCCTGCGGTCTGGACTCGATGGTCGTCGGCGAGGGGCAGATCCTTGGCCAGATCAAGGACTCCCTCGCCCGCGCCCAGGAGCTGCACAGCGCCGGCAAGCTGCTGAACGACCTGTTCCAGCAGTCCCTGCGGGTCGGCAAGCGCGCCCACTCCGAGACCGGGATCGACCGGGCCGGCCAGTCGCTGGTCACCTTCGGCCTGCAGCAGCTGGCCGCGGGCGGGGACGTGCGGGAATGGGCCGGGGGCCGACGGGCGCTGGTCATCGGCGCCGGGTCGATGTCCTCCCTGGCCGCCGCGACGCTCGCCCGGGCCGGGGTCCGCGAGGTCGTCGTGGCCAACCGCACCTTCGAGCGCGCCGAACGCCTCGCCCAGATCCTGACCGGGGCCGACGACAACGCGGTGGCGGCTCGCGCGGTACGGATGGATGCCGTACCGGACGAGCTGACACGTGCCGACGTCGTCGTCTCCTGCACCGGGGCGACCGGTCTGGTGCTGACGGCGGAGTCGGTCGCGCAGGCGGTCGAGGGCCGCACCGGGGAGCCCGTCGACGTCCGCGACAGCGGCCGTACGGCCGTGAAGGCGCCGCAGGCGCCCACCGGCGTCACGGCCGAGGAGAACTGCCCGCTGGACCTGGCCGCCGTACAGGGCGCGACCGGCTTCTCCGTGCACGGCGAGGCCGCCGTGGCCGGCATGGACGCGGCCACCCTGGAGCAGCACGCGGCCTGGGTCGACAACGGCACCGTGGACCGCCGTGAGGCCGCGCGGCGCAGCCCCGAGGCCGACGCCGAGGTGATCGCCGCGCTCGCCGCGACCGCCGCGACGGTCGGCCGGATCCCCGAGCGCCGCAAGCCCGAACCGGTGGCCGTGATCCCGCGCCCGGCCCCCGCCATGTACCTCCTCGACCTGGCCATGCCCCGCGACATCGACGCGGCCGTGCACCGGCTGGCCGGGGTGCGCCTTGTGGACATCGAGTCGCTGGCGGAAGCTTCCGCCGACGCGCCGATGGCGTCCGACGTGGACCAGGTCCGGCGTATCGTCTCCGACGAGGTCGCGGCCTTCGGCGCGGCACAGCGGGCGGCGCACATCACGCCGACCGTGGTCGCGCTGCGCACCATGGCCGCCGACGTCGTCGCCGGCGAGATCGCGCGGCTCGACGGCCGCCTGCCCGACCTGGACGAACGCCAGCGCGGCGAGATCCGGCAGGCCGTGCACCGGGTCGTCGACAAGCTGCTGCACGCGCCGACCGTACGGGTCAAGCAGCTCGCGGCCGAGCCCGGCGGCGCCGGGTACGCGGACGCGCTGCGCACCCTGTTCGACCTCGACCCCGAGACGGTGGCCGCCGTCTCCCGGGCCGAGGACAGCACAGACAAGAAGGACCGACCGGCATGAGTGAGAAGGCACTGCGACTGGGGACCAGGCGGAGCAAGCTCGCCATGGCCCAGTCCGGGCAGGTGGCGGAGGCCGTGAGCCGGGTGACCGGCCGGCCCGTCGAGCTGGTCGAGATCACCACGTACGGCGATGTCTCCCGCGAGGCGCTCGCGCAGATCGGCGGCACCGGCGTGTTCGTCACGGCGCTGCGTGACGCGCTGCTCAAGGGCGAGGTGGACTTCGCGGTTCATTCGCTCAAGGACCTGCCGACCGCGCAGCCCGAGGAACTGGTCCTGGCCGCCATACCCGTGCGCGAGGACCCGCGGGACGTGATCGTCGCCCGGGACGCGCTGAAGTTCATGGATCTGCCGCGGGGCGCCCGCATCGGCACCGGTTCGCCCCGCCGCATGGCGCAGCTGAACGCGTACGCGCGCACCCACGGCCTGGACATCGAGACGGTCCCGATACGGGGCAACGTCGACACGCGGATCCGATACGTCCGCGACGGTGAACTGGACGCCGTCGTGCTGGCCGCCGCCGGACTGAACCGGATCGGCCGCAGCGACGAGGTCACCGACTTCCTGTCGGTCGACACGGTTTTGCCCGCCCCCGGCCAGGGGGCCCTGGCGATCGAGTGTGCCGCGGACCACGCGGACCTCATCGCGGCGCTCGGTGAGCTCGACGACCCGTTCACGCGGGTCGCCGTCACCGCCGAGCGATCACTGCTCGCCGCCCTGGAGGCCGGTTGCAGCGCACCTGTGGGCGCGTTGGCCGACTTTCCCCCACTCTCGGCTCCGCTCGAGCGGGGGGACCCCCAGGCCGACGGGCAGATTGTCAAGGAAATGCGCCTGCGCGGCGTCGTCGGCACGACCGACGGCACCCGCATGGTGCAGCTGTCCACCACCGGTCCCGTGCCCCAGACGCACGAGCAGGCGATGGCACTCGGTCGCGACCTCGCCACCGAGATGCTCGCCCAGGGCGCGGCCGGTCTGATGGGGGAGCGAGCACAGTGAGCCCCACCACCCTTCCCGCCGGTCCGGAACACGGGCACGTCACCTTCCTCGGTGCCGGACCCGGGGATCCGGGACTGCTGACTCTGCGCGCTGTGGAGGCGCTGTCGAACGCGGACGTCCTGGTCGCCGAGCACGAGGTGCTCGACGTGATCCGGACGCACGCCCGACAGGGCGTCTCCGTCGTGCCGATGAACGCGGATCCCTCCACGATCTCACCGCCGGGCACACCCCAGCTGACGGTCGTTGACGGCACGTCAACAACCGCCGCCGTCCCGGCCGCTGCCCGGGATGCCGCTCATCTTGTCATGGAGGCTGCGCGGGGCGGCAGGCGGGTCGTCCGTGCGGTTTCCGGCGACCCGGGACTTGATACGTACGCGGCCGAGGAAATGCTCGCCTGCGCCGCCGCCGGTGTGCCCTTCGAGGTCGTGCCGGGTGTGGCGGCAGCGGTCGGCGTGCCCGCGTACGCGGGTGTGCCGCTGCGGGACGCGCAGGGGACGGACGTCCGGTTCGTGGACGCCCGTACCGCCTCCGACCGCTGCTGGACGGAGGTGGGCGCCTCCGACGGCACGGTGGTGGTGTCGACGACGCTGGACGCGGTGGCTGCGGCCGCCGGCGAGCTGGTGTCGGCGGGTCGCAAGCCGGACACGCCGATGACGGTGACGGTCGCCGGTACGACCACCCGTCAGCGGACCTGGACGGCGACGCTCGGGACGATCGCGCAGACGCTCAAGCAGGCGAAGGTGCTGCCCTCGCCCGAGGGCGGCCGGCCGGTGATAGCCGTGGTCGGTGAGCGTTCCGCCGCCGCCCAGCGCGACCAGCTGTCGTGGTTCGAGTCCAAGCCGCTGTTCGGCTGGAAGGTGCTCGTGCCGCGTACGAAGGAGCAGGCGGCCTCGCTCTCCGACCAACTGCGGTCCTACGGCGCCGTGCCGCACGAGGTCCCGACGATCGCCGTCGAGCCGCCGCGCACGCCCCAGCAGATGGAACGTGCCGTCAAGGGGCTCGTGACCGGACGGTACGAGTGGATCGCCTTCACCTCGGTGAACGCGGTCAAGGCCGTACGGGAGAAGTTCGAGGAGTACGGGCTCGACGCCCGGGCCTTCGCGGGCATCAAGGTGGCCGCGGTGGGCGAGCAGACCGCCAAGGCGCTGATCGCCTTCGGCGTGAAGCCGGATCTGGTGCCGAGCGGTGAGCAGTCGGCCGCGGGTCTGCTGGAGGACTGGCCGCCGTACGACCCCGTATTCGACCCGATCGACCGCGTCTTCCTGCCGCGCGCCGACATCGCGACCGAGACTCTTGTGGCCGGGCTCATCGAGCTGGGCTGGGAGGTCGACGACGTCACGGCCTACCGGACCGTGCGGGCCTCGCCGCCGCCGGCGGAGACGCGGGAGGCGATCAAGGGGGGTGGCTTCGACGCGGTGCTCTTCACGTCCTCGTCGACTGTCCGGAACCTGGTGGGTATCGCGGGCAAGCCGCACAACGTGACGGTGATCGCGTGCATCGGTCCGGCCACGGCCAAGACGGCCGAGGAGCACGGGCTGCGGGTCGATGTCATGGCTCCGGAGCCTTCGGTGCACAAGCTGGCGGAGGCGTTGGCCGACTTCGGTCTGAAGCGGAGGGCCGCCGCGCTGGAGGCGGGGGATCCGGTGACCCGGCCGAGCGAACGGCGGCCCGGGGCTCGTAGGCGCCGCACGACCACCTGAGGTACCAGGGGGCTCCGCCCCCTGGACCCCGTCTTCACCCACCCGCCGTCGCTCTGCCCACCGAGTCGGGTGGTTGGTGCGGGGCAGGTGGAGCAGGACTTACGCGGGTGTGCCGCCCGCGTAGTCGCCGTTGAACGTCGTCTCGATCGTCTGCGCAACCGGCTGGGCCACGCCCGTGCCGGTCAGGATGATGCCCAGCTCCCGGTTGTTGCTCAGGGAGTTGCTGCTGATGTTCATGGAGCCGGCCTCGACCTCCTGGGTGGACAGGCCGTAGTCGGCGACCATCGCCTTGGCGTGGATGTAGAAGCCGTTGGGGTCGGAGTAGCCGACGACCTTGCCGCCGGCCGCCTTGATGGACGACACCTGACTGGAGTAGCTCGACGGGTTCTCCAGGACCACCCGGACCGCCACGCCCGCCTTCGCCCGGGCCACGATCGCGTCGACCACCGTGCTGTCGCTCAGCTCCAGTTCCTCGACGTCGAGGGTCTTGGTGGCCGTGTCGACGACGGACACCAGACGGTTGCGGGAGTCGGTGGGGGACCACAGGAGGTGGTCGCCGTCGGTGGGGGTGACCGATGTGGCGGCGTAGTCCGCGTTGAAGACCTTCTCTATCGAGGCGACGTCGCGGGTGTCGTCGTCGAGGACGCCGTAGTCACGGCTGGTCGCGTAGTACTGGGAGGTGAGGTTCCCGGTCAGGATCAGGGACTTGGTGCCGTCGACCGTGATGGTCTTCTGGTGGGTGTAGACGAAGGCGGAGGAAGACCAGACCACGCCTATGCCCGCGTTCTTCAGGGCCGTGTACGCCGAGTTGTTCGCGGTCTTGTGCTGGCGGTCCAATATGACCCGGACCGTGACGCCCTTGGCCTTCAGGGCTATGAGGTCGTTGACGGCCGTCGTGTCCTCCAGCTCGTACATGGTCATGTCGAGCGTGCTGGTGGCCGAGTCGACGAAGTCGTAGACGGCGGGCTGGCCGCCGCTCCGGGAGAAGGCGAACGCGGAATAGCTCGCGGCGTTCGCGGGGACGGCGGCGGCGACGACGGCTGCGCCGGCGGCCAGAGCGACGCCCGCACGGCCGAGGACCTTCCACAGCATGAGTGACTCCTGGTGGGGAGAGGGGGGAACGCACGTGGGCGGAACATGGGGGGAGTGGCGCGTGCATGACACCACGCGCGTAGAACGCTGGGGAGTCATGCGCATCGAGGGACGGCCAGGAGCTCGCAAAGACTTCGTATGAGGGGCCGCTATGCCCTTCTTGGGCCGACAGGGCGTCGGCAAAGGCGCGGGGTCGGCGGGCGTAGCGTAGAAGGCATGACGAAGTACGGATCCTTCCCCGGTACGCGTCCCCGGCGGCTGCGGACCTCGCCCGTCATGCGGCGGATGGTCGCCGAGACGCGACTGCATCCCGCCGACTTCATCCTTCCGGCGTTCGTCCGGGAGGGCGTCGGCGAGCCCGTGCCGATCGCGGCCATGCCCGGCGTCGTCCAGCACACCCGGGACAGCCTGAAGAAGGCCGCCGCCGAGGCCGTCGAGGCCGGGATCTCCGGGATCATGCTCTTCGGCGTGCCGGAGGAGGGCAAGAAGGACGCGTGGGGGACTCCCGGGACCGATCCGGACGGGATTCTCCAGGTCGCCATCCGGGACGTGCGCGCCGAGGTCGGCGACGACCTGCTCGTCATGTCCGACCTGTGTCTCGACGAGACCACCGACCACGGGCACTGCGGGGTGCTGGACGCCGAGGGGCGGGTCGACAACGACGCCACCCTGGAGCGGTACGCCGAGATGGCCCAGGTGCAGGCCGACGCGGGCGCCCATGTGGTGGGGCCCAGCGGGATGATGGACGGCCAGATCGGCGTCATCCGCGACGCGCTGGACCAGATCGGCCGCGAGGACGTCGCGATCCTCGCCTACACCGCCAAGTACTCCTCCGCCTTCTACGGCCCCTTCCGCGAGGCCGTCGCCTCCTCCCTCCAGGGTGACCGGAAGACCTATCAGCAGGATCCGGCCAACTGGCGCGAGTCCCTGCGGGAGTTGGAGCTGGACCTGGCCGAGGGCGCGGACATGGTGATGGTGAAGCCGGCCGGACCGTACCTCGACATCCTGGCCCGGGTCGCCGACAGCGTGGACGTACCCGTCGCCGCCTACCAGATCTCCGGCGAGTACTCGATGATCGAGGCCGCCGCCGAGAAGGGCTGGGTCGACCGCGACCGGGCCATCCTCGAGACGCTGACCGGCATCAAGCGGGCCGGGGCGCGGAACATCCTCACGTACTGGGCGACCGAGGCGGCGCGGAAGCTGCGCTGACGGACACGGTTCGAGATCGGTCCGGTACCGAAACAGTGCCGGACCGGCGTCTGTCTGCCTTCGGTTCGGAAACGGAATGAACTCGGTTTCGGGAACGTCCGGTTGCCGCCCCCGTAATAGCCCACGATCATGGGCGGATCTGTCCTGAAAACGATGTTTGGCGCGCCCCTCGAACGGAAATGACGCGCTCTCGCCAAACCCCTAGCCTCTGCGCCTGGCCTGATCCATTCCGGAGTGGCTGAACGTCGATCCCTGGGGGGTTGCCATGAGCTGGTTCATCGAGGCGCTCAAGAAGTACGCGGTCTTCAGCGGGCGTGCCCGCCGCAAGGAGTACTGGCTGTTCTTCCTGTTCGCGTACATCACCTACATCGTCTTCGCGGGCATCGGCGCCGCTGCTCACGCGGTCTACCTCGTGGCCATCCCCGCGCTCGCGTTCCTGCTGCCGGGCCTGGCCGTCACGGTGCGCCGCCTGCACGACACCGGCCGCTCCGGCTGGATGATCCTCCTCGGGCTCATCCCGCTCGTCGGCCCCATCATCCTGCTGGTCTTCTACTGCTCGGACAGCGCGGCGGGCGCGAACAAGTACGGCCCGAACCCGAAGGAGGCGGCGGTGCTCGCGTAACACCGCGCGGGTGCGTCAGCCGTACCGAGGCCGCCCGGGCCGTTGCCCGGGCGGCTTCTGCGGTTCACCGGCCGGCGGTGTCGTCCTGGCTCCGCTGCCAGTGCGTGACCTCCAGCGAGCTGTCGTAGTACCCGTCATGCCGCCCTCGCCGCTGCCGTCGGCGGAGGAGAGCAGGACGGCCGCGTAGCCGGACTCGCCGGGCGCGAGACGCGTCACGGCCTTCGGGTGGGTCAAGGAAGACACCACCAAACTCTGAGAGCCGCGGCCGGTGCACCGGACGTCCGGATCCCGGAATTACGGGTGTAGACGGCAGTTGCTTTCTAGGCTGCGGCCGGAAGACGTACCGACGTGTCCGCAAAGGAGCCGCAGCCATGACCGTCACCGAGCCCGCTCCACCCACCGCCCCCGTGCCACCGCTCGCGGCCCGTGCCCGCAGCGTGGGCGGTTCACCCGTGCGGGACATCCTGGCGGTCACCGCCCGCCCCGAGGTGATCAACTTCGCGGGCGGTCTGCCGGCTCCCGAGCTGTTCGACCGGGACGGCATAGCGGCGGCCTTCCGGGACGTGCTGGCCGAGACCCCGGAGCAGGCGCTCCAGTACTCCACCACCGAGGGCGAGCCGGCGCTGCGCTGCGGGCTGGCGGCCCGCGTCACCGCGTCCGGTCTGCCCACCGCCCCCGACGACCTGCTCATCACCACCGGCTCCCAGCAGGCCCTGTCCCTGCTGGCGACCGCGCTGGTCGAACCCGGTGACACGGTCCTGGTCGAAAGTCCCTGCTATCTGGCGGCCCTTCAGGTCTTCGGGCTGGCGGGGGCCCGGGTCGTGCCCGTGCCGGGGGACGAGGAGGGAGTGGACCCGACGGCCCTCGAGGAGGCGGTGCGGCGTGAGCGTCCGAAGCTGCTCTACCTCGTCCCCACCTTCCAGAACCCCACCGGCCGTACGATGCCGGCCCCGCGCCGGAGGGCCGTCGCCGCCGTGGCCGCCCGCCAGGGCCTGTGGATCGTCGAGGACGACCCGTACGGCGAACTGCGCTACGACGGCGCCCGCGCACCCTGGATCGCCTCCTGCCCCGGCGCCGAGGACCGCGTCGTCCTGCTCGGTTCCTTCTCCAAGGTGATGGCTCCCGGCCTGCGCCTCGGCTGGCTCCGCGCCCCCGCGGACCTGCGGCGGGCGTGCGCGGTGGCCAAGCAGGCGGTGGACCTGCACACCCCGACGCTCAACCAACTCGCCGCGGCCCGCTACCTGGACGTCCTCGACGCCCATGTCGCCCGCGTCCGGGCCGTCTACGGCGAACGCCGCGACGCCATGCTGGCCGGCCTTCCCGAGGCCCTCCCGGAGGGCTCCACCTGGAGCCGGCCCGAAGGCGGCATGTTCCTGTGGGTCCGGCTCCCGGGCTCCTACGACACCACGGCCCTGCTCCCGCGCGTGGTGGAGCAGGGCGTGGCCTACGTGCCCGGCGCGCCGTTCTACGCCGCCGACCCCGACCCCTCCACCCTCCGGCTGTGCTTCGTGACGCAGACACCGCAGGAGATCGCGGAGGGGCTGCGGCGGCTGGGCAAGGGGCTGGGCCGGTGAGCGGGGACGGCCGTCAGTCCCACCAGAAGGACCAGGCCGGCTCGCCGATCAGGCCCTTGGCGTAGGCCTCCAGGGTGTCCGGGCAGTTCTGCGTGATGTTGTCCGGGCAGAACGCGAAGTGCTCCGCCGCCACCGCCTCGGCTTCGGCCTGGGTGGCCGGCGGGGCCGCGACGGCCACGGTCAGGGTGTCGAAGGTGAGCGCCACCACCCGTATGCCGAAGCGGTCCTCCCAGGAGCGCAGGATCGTGCACAGCCGGGCCACGTCGTTGTCGTAGTTCAGCGGGCCCGTCCAGCCGATCGCCGCCGGGATGTCGGCCGACCTGCGCGCCGGGACCAGGGCCAGACGGGGGTCCTTCAGCCGGGCGCGCGTGCCGTCCGTCAGCGAGTCGGCGATCTGGGCGGCGCGGGTGTCGGGGTCGGCGGTCGGCGAGGCGGCCGGGGCGAGACCGGGCCACTGGGCACCGAACGGCTCGGCCTCCTCGTCCAGTTCGTCTTCCGCGACGTCGTCCCAGTACTCCGCGAGCAGCTCGGCCGCGTCGTGGTCGCCGGGATAGGACATCTCTCCCGGCATCAACTCCCAGCTCTCCACCCCGCCCTGGGCTCCACCCGCGTCCACGAGCACCGGGAGCAGACCGGCGCGGGCGGCCGGTGCGCCGAGGGCCTTCCAGGTGCCGGGCGCGGCCTGCTTCTCCGCGTGCCACAGCAGGGGTTCGTGCCACGGGCCGTCGTCCGTCGCGTCGATCAGTCTGCCGGGCGGGAGCTGGAGCCCGAGGGTACGGCCGCTGGGGTCGGTGGCCAGTTTCGGCAGCGGGTTGGGAAGAGTTGCCATGACGCCGACTGTAAGGGAGAGCACTGACAACGGCGTTGGCGATGTGACCGACGTGTCTAGAGGAGGGTCAGCCGGGGCCCGTCCGCCGCCTCCTCGACCCGGTACCGGGCGGCCAGCTCGGCCAAGGGCCTGCCGACGCACTCGCCCGGCACCGTCAGTTCGGCGAGCTTGCGGTCCTCTCCGGGCACCAGGCGGATCCCGAGCCGGTCGTCCCCCTCCGCCACGATCTCCGCCAGCGCGATGATGTGTCCGTCCGCACCGAATGCCGCGTGTACCCGCACGTCCTACCGTCCGTTCCGCTCAGGGGGTGACCAGGACCATGGAGAAGAAGAAGTCGGAGTTCCCGGTCGCCCGGAGCTTCAGGCCCCAGTACGGCGGAGCGGGGTCGTCCCCCTCCCAGAACGCGTACTCGGACACGTACTCCAGGGCGGCGCTGCTGTCGCTGAAGGAGGTGTGATTCACACTGGGCCGCAGCCAGGAGCTGGCGGCAGCGGTCCTGCGGAAGTCGTAGGCGAAGCCACTCTCCTGACCGTTGGCCAGGAACAACTCACCGCTGTACTTGATCTCCAGTCCCGCCATGCCGCGCCGCCTCCCGAAATTCCGTGCGATGTGCCGGAGTTACTGCAACAGGGTGAGGCTGCATCGCGAAACCGGTGAAGAGGGCGAACACGGAGGTCACCCAAATGGCCCTGGATGTTGGGACGGGTGCGACCTGGGTGACAGGGCAGGACCGATTGCCGTGGTGCTTCCCATGGTGGCGCGTGCGGCGGGGATCCGGCGCCGGCTCCGTGGCGAGCACGCCGAGCCGGCGCCGGCTTGAGGGAGGCCTGCTACCGAGGGGCGAACGGCCGGCCCCACTGGTGTCGCGCCCCGCGCCGGATCACGGGCTGCCGGGCTTCCACCCCACGTACGTGCCACCGCTGACGGCGGTCTTGTAGTTGGACTTGAAGCCGATCGCGCCGTTGTCCGACGCGTCCGTCATCCAGACGCCGCCCCTGCCGTCCGACAGGCCCACGTGCCAGTAGGGCCTCGACGTCTTCCAGAACACGAAGGAGGCGATGGGCGGGGTGCCCGTCGTGTGCTGGGCCCCGTCGTCGGACGTCCAGTGGGTCTTCGCCGAGTAGTGGACGATGTGCCGCTGCCAGGCCGCTGCCACCGCGTATTCGCAGCGGCCGTGGTAGGAGGTGTCGCCCTTGTGGGCCACGAACCAGTCCATGGCCTCGATGACCGGGGATCCCTGGGGGAGCACCGGAGCGCTGACGGCGGAACGCTGAGTACCGGCCGCCGTTCCCTCGGCGGCGGCCGATGCCACACCGGACGCCGATGCGGTCAGCGCCAGGCACAGGGCGGCGCCGAACAAGGCGCCCGACAGGCGGTTCTTGGGCTGTTTTGCGGTATGCAAGATTCCCCGTTTTCGTCATGTTCTGATCGTGGTCGCGCATCCTGAGACGCCTGGCCAGTATGACCGTTCACGCATACGGGAGCGGAACGTTTTTCCAACGGCGGCCCCAGGCAGCCACGTTCGCCGTCAGACCAGGGTCGAGATGCAGAACGGGTGACCTGCGGGGTCCAGCAGGACGCGCCACCGGTCCGGCGCCGGCTGGAACTCGGGCCTGGTGGCGCCCAGGTCGAGCAGTCGTTTCTCGGCGATGTCCAGGTCGTCGACGCCCAGTTCGATGTGCGCCTGCTTCTCCTGGGCGGGGTCCGGCCAGGTCGGCGGGCGGTAGTCAGCCAGGCGGTTGAAGCCGAGGCCGGGCGCGCCCTCCTTGCCCAGCAGGACGAAGTCGTCGTTGGAGAAGAGCACCGGGAACGCGAGCAACTCGCCGTAGAAGCGGGCCATCTCGGCGGGGTCGGCACAGTCGAAGGTGACGGCGGCGTAGCGGAATGCGGGTGTCGAAGTGGTCTCTGCAGTCATGGGAGGGACGCTAGGACATGACCAGGACAGTTTCGGTCCTGGTCATACCGGACGTGTGCGAGACTTCGGGCCGTGCTCAGCTCGTCCGCCCGCCTGCTGCGGCTGCTGTCCCTGCTGCCCTCCCGGCCGTCCTGGACCTGTGCCGAACTGGCCGAACACATGGAGGTCACCGACCGCACCGTCCGGCGGGACATCGCCCGGCTCCGGGAACTCGGCTACACCGTCGACTCCGACGCCGGACCGTGGGGCGGCTACCGCCTGCGCGCCGGATCCCGGGTGCCGCCGCTCATCCTCGACGACGAGGAAGCGCTGGCGGTGGCGGTCGGCCTGCGCGAGGCGGCCCTGAGCGACGCGCTCGGTGGCGACCAGGCCGCGCTGTCGGCGCTGCTGAAGCTGCGCCAGGTACTGCCCCGGCGTATCGCGGACCGCCTCGGCGAACTGGACGACGCCTTCGTACGGCTGCCCGGGGCGGACGGCCCGCAGATCAGGCCCGGCCTGCTGCTGGAACTGGCGACCGCGTGCCGGCGAGGGGAGCGGGCCCGGCTGTCGTACACCGACGGGGAGGGACGCGCCACGGTCCGGGACGTCGACCCGTACCGTCTCGTCCACACCGGACGGCGCTGGTACTTCGTCGCGAGGGACGTGTCCCGTGGCCAGTGGCGGACGTTCCGGGCCGACCGGGTCGACCGTCTACGGCCCACGGGACAACCGGTGCGCATCACCGACCCGCCCGACCCGGCCTCGCTGGTCTCCCGCAACATCGCCAACGGCCCCTACCCCCTGTCCGCGACCATCCGCCTGCCCGTCCCCCTGGACCAGGCGCTGCGTCTCGTCCCGGCCACCATCGGCACCCACCGCCCCGACGGCCCGGACGCGACCCTGGTGGACATCGGCGGCCCCGACCCGGACGGCCTCGCCCGCTACCTCCTCGGTCTCGGGACGCCTCTGCGCGTCCTCGCCCCGGACGCCGTTCGGCAGGCCCTGACGCGCCGTGCGCGGGAACTTGCCGAGGAGAACGCGGAGGACGTCGGTACGCCACCCTCCGGTTAGCCGCTCTCCGGCCCCGGTCCGCAGCGCGGACCGAGGCCGATGGCGAGCAGCGGCAGGTGTCAGAGCTTCTCCGGCGTCCTGATGCCCAGCAGGGCCATGCCCTGGTGCAGGGTGCGGGCCGTCACGTCGCAGAGGAAGAGGCGGTTCTCCACCTGCTCCGGCGTCTCGGCCTTCAGGACCGGGCACTTGTCGTAGAACGTCGTGTACAGGGACGCCAGCTGGTACAGGTACGCCGCCAGCTTGTGCGGGGCGTACTCCGACGCCGCCTCCGCCACCGTCTCCGCGAACGCGTCGACGTGCAGGCCGAGGGCCCGCTCGGCCTCCGCCAGCTCCAGCTCGGGACGCGCGGCCGGGCGGACCTCGCCGGCCTTGCGCAGGATGGACCGGATACGGGCGTACGCGTACTGGAGGTACACGGACGTGTCGCCGTTCAGCGAGACCATCTGGTCCAGGTCGAACTTGTAGTCCCGGTTCGCCGACGTGGACAGGTCCGCGTACTTCACCGCGCCGATGCCCACCTGGGCGCCCCGCTCGCTGATCTCCTGCTCGGACAGGTCCTGGGCCTTCTCACGGACCACGGCCGACGCACGCTCGATCGCCTCGTCCAGCAGGTCGACCAGGCGGACCGTCTCACCCTCACGCGTCTTGAACGGCTTGCCGTCCTTGCCGAGCACCGTGCCGAAGGCCAGCTGGACCGCCGTCACGTCCTCGTTCAGCCAGCCCGCCCGGCGAGCGGTCTCGAAGACCATCCTGAAGTGCAGGGCCTGCCGGGCGTCCACCACGTACAGCAGGGTGTTCGCCTTGAGGTTGAAGACGCGGTCGCGGATCGCGGACAGGTCGGTGGCCGCGTAGCCGTAGCCGCCGTCCGACTTCTGCACGATCAGCGGGACCGGGTTGCCGTCCGGGCCCTTGATGTCCTCGAAGAAGACACACAGGGCGCCCTCGGAGCGGACCGCGACGCCCGACTCCTCCAGCAGGCGGCAGGTCTCGGCCAGCATGTCGTTGTAGCCGGACTCGCCGACGATGTCGGGGTCCTGGATCTCCATGTCCAGCTTCTCGAAGACGGAGAAGAAGTAGATCTTCGACTCGTCCACGAACTTCTGCCACGTGGCCAGGGTCCGCGGATCGCCGGCCTGCAGGTCCACGACACGACGGCGCGCCCGGGTCTTGAACTCCTCGTCGGAGTCGAACAGCTTGCGCGCGGCCTTGTAGAGGCGGTCGAGGTTCGACATCGCCTCCTCACCGGTCACCTGGGCGGCCTTGTGGTCCAGCTCGTGCGGGTGCTCGTCCAGGTACTGGATGAGCATGCCGAACTGGGTGCCCCAGTCGCCGATGTGGTGGCGGCGGATCACGTTCTCGCCCGTGAATTCGAGGAGGTGGACCGCCGCGTCGCCGATGACCGCCGACCGCAGGTGGCCTACGTGCATCTCCTTCGCCACGTTCGGCTGGGCGTAGTCGATCACCGTCGTGCCCGGGTGCGCGGCCTGCGGCACGCCGAGGCGGCCCGACTCGTCCGCGTACCGCGCGGCCAGGTTCTCGGTGATCGCCCGGTCCGCGATCGTGATGTTCAGGAAGCCGGGGCCGGAGACCTCGACGTCCTTGATCACATCACCCGTGACCACCTGGGAGAAGACCTGCGTCGCCAGCTCCCGGGGGTTCGCCTTCGCCTTCTTGGCCAGGGCCAGGATGCCGTTGGCCTGGAAGTCGGCCCGGTCGCTTCGTCGCAGCAGCGGGTCCGCGCCGGCGGCCTCCGGCAGGGTGGCCGAGAGGGCGGACGCGAGATGCTGCTGGACGGAGTCGCTGAGGGACGTGACCGAGGCCATAGGAAGGGGTGCCGTTCTCCTCGTGGGCGGATAGTCCCCGCCAGTATCCCACGGGGGGTAAAGCGAATTTTCCTGTCGGTGACTGAACGCGGACCCCGGGCAGCGCGTCCAACGCGGTGAAAAGGCGTTTTCGTGGTTGCTGTCCCACCTGGGACAATGGAGCGGTCAGCCGTGTGACCGTACCGGCTGCCCGAGGAGAAAGAAGGACGTGCCGATCGTGGCTCAGAGCACCGAGACCACCGACTGGGTCTCCCGTTTCGCGGATGAGGTCATCGAAGAGTCGGAGCGCCGTGCCCCGGGCAAACCGGTCGTCGTCGCATCCGGCCTCTCCCCCTCCGGGCCCATCCACCTGGGCAACCTCCGCGAGGTCATGACCCCGCACCTGGTCGCCGACGAGATCCGCCGCCGTGGCCACCAGGTCCGGCACCTGATCTCCTGGGACGACTACGACCGCTACCGCAAGGTGCCCCAGGGCATCGCCGGGGTCGACGACTCGTGGGCCGAGCACATCGGCAAGCCGCTGACCTCCGTCCCGGCCCCGAAGGGCTCCGCCCACCCCACCTGGGCCGAGCACTTCAAGGCCGCGATGATCGCCTCGCTGGCCGAGCTGGGCGTCGAGTTCGACGGCATCAGCCAGACCGCCCAGTACACCTCCGGTGTCTACCGCGAGCAGATCCTGCACGCCATGAAGCACCGCGGCGACATCGACGCGATCCTCGCCCAGTACCGCACCAAGCCCAAGACCAAGAAGCCCCAGCAGAAGGCCGTCGACGAGGCCGAGCTGGAGGCCGAGGAGGGTTCCGGCGCCGCGGCCGAGGACGACGGCAGTTCCGGTTCCTCCGGGTACTTCCCGTACAAGCCGTACTGCGGCAACTGCGACAAGGACCTGACGACCGTCACCTCCTACGACGACGACACCACCGAGCTGTCGTACACGTGCAACGAGTGCGACTTCTCCGAGACCGTCCGGCTCAGCGAGTTCAACCGCGGCAAGCTGGTCTGGAAGGTCGACTGGCCGATGCGATGGGCCTACGAGGGCGTCGTCTTCGAGCCGAGCGGTGTCGACCACTCGTCGCCGGGCTCCAGCTTCCAGGTCGGCGGACAGATCGTCGGCATCTTCGGCGGCAAGCAGCCCATCGGCCCGATGTACGCCTTCGTCGGCATCTCCGGCATGGCGAAGATGTCGTCCTCGCGCGGCGGCGTGCCCACCCCGGCCGACGCGCTGAAGATCATGGAACCGCAGATCCTGCGCTGGCTCTACGCCCGGCGCAGGCCCAACCAGTCCTTCAAGATCGCCTTCGACCAGGAGATCCAGCGGCTCTACGACGAGTGGGACAAGCTGGCGGGGAAGGTGGCCGACGGGTCCGCGCTGCCGGCCGACGTCGCCGCCTACACGCGGGCGGTCGGCCCGGCCGCCGGTGACCTGCCCAGGACGCCCCGGCCGATGCCGTACCGCACGCTCGCGTCCGTCGCCGACATCACCGCCGGACACGAGGACCAGGCGCTGCGCATCCTCTCCGAGCTCGACCCGGAGCAGCCGCTGGCCTCCCTGGACGAGGCACGGCCGCGCTACGACAAGGCCGAGGCGTGGATCAACGCCCACGTCCCCGCCGACCAGCGCACCATCGTCCGCGAAGAGCCCGACGGCGAACTGCTGAAGTCCCTCGACGAGGCCTCCCAGCAGTCCGTACGACTGCTGCTCGACGGGCTCGCCGAGCACTGGTCCCTCGACGGGCTGACCCACCTCGTCTACGGCGTGCCCAAGGTCCAGGCCGGGTTCTCGGCCGACGCCACGCCCAAGGAGCTCCCGCCGGAGATCAAGACGGCCCAGCGGACCTTCTTCGCCCTGCTGTACCACCTGCTCGTCGGGCGGGACACCGGCCCGCGGCTGCCCACGCTGCTGCTGGCGGTCGGGCAGGAGCGGGTGCGCAAGCTGCTCGGCGCGTAACGAGCGAGCGGCAAAGGAAAGGGGCCCTCGGTCGAGGGCCCCTTTTTCGTGCACTTGCTCTAGGCGATGTGGTCGTCCTGCAGTTCCGCCGAGTGGCGGCTGGTGAAGCGATTGACCATGCGCTCGGCCTCACGCTGCGGCATGGCGATGCCGTACGTCGCCTCCACGTCGCCACGGAACTGGCCGGCCGTGGGGTAGCTGCCGTCGATCGACTGCCGGAAGACCTGGTAGTAGGCCTCCTCGTCGGGCTCGACGGGCGGGGTGCCGCCGCCCTCGCCCAGTTCGCGGGTCCGGTTCGGGCCCACGGGGATGGGGAAGCTGCCGGTCTCCTCCGAGGGGGAGGGCTGCTGGAACTGCTCCGGCGGCTGCTCCTCGTACCACTCCTCGTACTGTTCCTCGGGGACGTACTGAGGGTCCGGGGGCGGTTCGTAGGTGGGGTCGTAGCCGCCGTGGTAGTCCACCTCGCGCGGGGTCTGGAACCAGGGGCTCTCGTCCGGCTCCTGGGCGACTTCCGGGGACTCGGTGCGCTGGCCGGGCAGTCGGGGGCGCTGTTCGCTCCGAGGCGCCTCCCCCAGTGCCTGAACGGCCTGGGAAGTACCCCCATCGCCCACCCGTGCCGCCCCGGCGGCGCGATTGCCCGCGGCCACGGGAGGGAGGAGCACCGGCTCTATGCCCGCCGCCGCCAGCCCCGCCGGAGCCGTCTCCGCCAGGGGCACGCCGTAGCGGGCCAGACGGAGCGGCATCAGGGACTCCACCGGGGCCTTGCGGCGCCAGCCACGGCCGAAGCGGGCCTGCAGTCTCGCCTGATAGACGAGACGTTCCTGTTCCAGCTTGATGACCTGGTCGTAGGAGCGCAGCTCCCACAGCTTCATGCGGCGCCACAGCAGGAAGGTGGGCACCGGAGAGAGCAGCCAGCGGGTGAGGCGGACGCCCTCCATGTGCTTGTCGGCCGTGATGTCGGCGATCCGGCCGATGGCGTGCCGGGCCGCCTCGACGGCGACCACGAACAGGATCGGGATCACCGCGTGCATGCCCACGCCCAGCGGGTCCGGCCAGGCGGCGGCGCCGTTGAAGGCGATCGTCGCCGCCGTCAGGAGCCAGGCCGTCTGACGCAGAAGCGGGAACGGGATGCGGATCCAGGTCAGGAGCAGATCGAGAGCGAGCAGAACACAGATGCCTGCGTCGATGCCGACCGGGAACACATAGGAAAAGTTCCCGAAGCCCTTCTTGATGGCCAGCTCACGGACGGCCGCGTACGAACCGGCGAAGCCGATACCGGCGATGATCAAAGCGCCGGACACGACCACGCCGATGAGTATGCGGTGCATCCGAGTCAGCTGCGGTGGCGCGGCCACTCGTACTCCCCTCCCCTTGCGTGTTGTTGCGCGCAACAGAGTGGCATACGCGTGCGAAGAACGTGACGCCGGTCAGTTCTTCTTGTCGGCCGACTTCGACGCGGACGCGCTGGAGGAGGGCGACTTCGACGGGGACTTCGACGCCGGCTTGGACGGGGAGGACGAAGCCGTCGTCGAGGAACCGGCCCCGGAACCCTTGGCGTTGGCCTTCGAGACGGCCGCCACCGTCTCCTTGACCGCGTTCTCCGCGTCCTTGGTCAGGTCGTCGGCGCTCGGCGTCTTCTCGCCCGCGAGACCCGCGCCGTTGTAGTCGAGGGTGATGACGACGTTCTCGACCCGGGCGACCACCGTCTGCTGCTTGAAGGCGCCCTCCTTCTTCTTCAGGTCGTAACGCACCGCCGTCGCCTCTTCACCCACGCCCGCGACCGGCTCCGACTTGGTGTTCTGCGCACCGGAGACCGACTTGGCGTCCTTGACCTGCTGGGCGTAGTACGCCTGCGCCTGCTCGTTGCCCGAGCCACGGCTGGAGTCCGAGTCGAAGCGCAGCAGGGAGACGTTCAGCCAGCGGAACTGGGAGCCCTTGACACCGTTGTTGTCCAGGCTGCTCCAGGAGCAGGAGGAACGGGTCTTGACGTCGTCGGAGCTGCCCTCCTTGCCCGAGCTGTCCTTCGGCACCAGATCGGACAGGGTCTTCTTCGACAGCACCGCGCACGGCTCGGGCAGCGTCTGGTACGCCGCCGCCTGGACGGACGGCGAGGCCGAGGGCTGCTTCGACGAAGTACCGCCGCCCGCGGTCTGCTGGGCGCCGGCACCGCCCTTGTCCTTGGAATCGCCGCTGTCCGAGGAGCAGGCGGCGGTGATCAGGACCGCGGGAACGGCTGCCGCGCAGACAAGAGCGCGGCTCAGGCGCTTGGCTCGCTGGTGAAGCTTGGCACGGACGTCTCGCTGGGCTGCTCGCTGCATGGTTCCTTCACTCGTGACGCTCGGTGTTCGTGCGGGTTCCTGCGGGGCCACCGTACGCGGTGAAGGAGCTGTGCGGTTTCCGTTCGCGCGCTTTGCCGGTGGCGGCCGAAGCGGCCCTCGCGGGGGTCAGCCGTTGAGCGCGTCGTCCAGCTGGGAGGCCAGATTACGGGCCCTGTCCTGCATTTCCTCGCTGTCCGGGACCGTTCCCGTGGCCATCGGCTGCTCTTCGTACTCGATGGTGACGATGACGTTGGACGTGCGGAACACCACAGTCACCGTCCGCTGCTGGGCCGTCGAGGCGGAGGTGTCGAGCTGGTCGTCCAGATACGCGTCGTCACCGAGATCGCCCAGCACACGGGGCTGCAGGTCGGCCGGGGTGGCTCCCGAGGAGGAGCCGGAGGCGGAGTCCGAGGGGGAACCGGTGGAGGAGCCGGAAGGGGAGCCCGAGGCCGTGTCCGACTTCGACGGGGTCGCCGAGGCGGAGGGGGACGCCGTACCGCTCGCCGTGGCCGTAGGGGTGGGGGAGGGCGTGGTGGTGGAGGCGCTCGGCTCGGGGAGGTCGGCGGCCGTCTCCATGTCCTGGAACAGCTTCTTGGCCTGGTCGTCGTCGCTGACCGCGTTGTCGTACGACACCACGCGCTCGAAGTCGACGGAGAGACGGTCGGTGGCGTCGGGGGACTCCACCTTCCAGTGGCAGCCCACCTTGCGGTCGGTGTTGTAGGTGAGCGTGGCGTCGCCCTGGTAGGCCTTGTCCCGCTGGTCCGGGTCGGCGATCTGCTTGATGCCGGGCAGCAGGGAGCCGAGCGTGTCGTGATCGACCGCGCCGCAGGGCTCGGGGAGGCTGCGGTACTTGCCGGGCTGGGCGGCCACCGTCGCCGTACCGGCGTCACCCGGGTTGGCGTTGTCCGTCGGGCTGTCGCCGCCGGACCCGCTCGTGCAGCCGGCCAGCAGCGCCGCGAGGAGGGCGGCGGTGCCGGTTACATACGCCTTCCGCTGCACGGTCGGGCTCCTCTCGACGGTGTGCGATCGCTCGGTGCTTCAGTGTCCCCGCTGGTTATTCGCTTGCTGCGGCGGGGCGCCCCCTGGAGACAATGTGTATCGCACGCACCGCAGTGGATGCCGGTCCCTTGTCCCTTTTCGTCGACATTGGTACTGCTTTTGCGTTTTGTTGCTTCTAAGCCTTTTGTTGTTGTTTCCGGGGGAATGAGGAAGACATGTCGTACGTAGAGATGCTGGGCGCGAAGGTCCCGATTCGGATGTGGACCGACCCCGCGACGGTCGAGGACGTGGCCCTGCGCCAGCTCCAGAACGTGGCCACCCTGCCGTGGATCAAGGGCCTGGCGGTCATGCCGGACGTCCACTTCGGGAAGGGCGCGACGGTCGGGTCGGTCATCGCGATGCAGGGAGCGGTATGCCCTGCCGCGGTGGGTGTGGACATCGGCTGCGGGATGTCGGCGGTGAAGACGTCGCTGACGGCCAATGATCTTCCGGGGGATCTGTCGCGGCTTCGGTCGAAGATCGAGCAGGCGATTCCGGTGGGGCGGGGGATGCATGAGGATCCCGTCTGGCCGGGTGAGTTCCATGGGCTGGCCACTGCCGGGTGGGAGGAGTTCTGGGGGCGGTTCGACGGGGTTGCCGAGGCGGTGAGGTTCCGGGAGGAGCGGGCGCATAAGCAGATGGGAACGCTCGGGTCGGGCAACCACTATATTGAACTTTTGTTCGATTCTGATGGTGCTGTGTGGCTCACGCTGCACTCCGGGTCTCGGAACATCGGCAAGGAATTGGCTGAGCACCACATCGGCGTGGCCCAGAAGCTTCCGCACAACCAGGGCCTGGTAGACCGCGACCTCGCCGTCTTCGTCGCGGACACCCCGCAGATGGCGGCCTACCGCAACGACCTCTTCTGGGCGCAGGAGTACGCCAAGTACAACCGCGCGCTCATGATGGCGCTCCTGAAGGACGTGATCCGCAAGGAGTTCAAGAAGGCGAAGCCGACCTTCGAACCGGAGATTTCCTGCCACCACAACTATGTGGCGGAGGAGCGGTACGAGGGCATGGACTTGCTGGTGACTCGCAAGGGTGCGATCCGCGCCGGCTCCGGTGAGTTCGGGATCATTCCCGGCTCGATGGGCACCAGCTCGTACATCGTGAAGGGGCTCGGGAACGAGAAGGCCTTCAACTCGGCGTCGCATGGGGCCGGTCGGCGTATGAGCCGCAATGCGGCAAAGCGTCGCTTCACGACCAAGGACCTGGAGGAGCAGACGCGGGGTGTGGAGTGCCGCAAGGACTCCGGTGTTGTGGACGAGATTCCTGGCGCTTACAAGAACATCGACCAGGTCATGGACCAGCAGAGCGACCTGGTTGAGGTCGTGGCAAAGCTGAAGCAGTTCATCTGCGTGAAGGGCTGATGCAAGAGGCCCCCGGTCTCCGGGGGCCTCAAATCGTGCGGCTACTGCCCGCTGGGCATCGGCACTTGCCCTGTTCGCAGGCGCCAGAGACGGAGACCGCAGCTCATAACGGTCCTGCCGAGTTCGTCGGCAGCCGCTGCGGGATTGTTGATCTGCAGAAGAACTCGGTCCTCCTGTGTACTCCAGGGTCGCTGTGTGTACGCGGCCCTCATGCCAGCGGGACGTTCCCATGTGGCGAGAGAGTTGGCGGCAGCGCGCTTGCGTTCCAAGGACAGGCAGCCGGGGTAGTACAGGTCAGCTGCCAGGCGCTGGGCCAACTCCATCGAGTAGAAGATGTTGTAGATGTCATCGCGGGTGTTGCGCTTGACGTTGCGCTCGGCTCCCGTCACGTCCTTGCCGTAATCGCACAGATGGGACGCGATCGCACTGCTGGCAGTGGTGAGGGAACGAAGGGGAATCCCTTGCTGGTGAAGCCGACTGAGCCGTCTGCGTCGATCAGACCTCGCAGGTAGTCGCAGCGCGGGAATTCGACGTTCGGCGGAGCGATGGTCTTGGACTTGCGGCCGTAGGGAAGGCCGAGTTCGTTGATCGTGGTCCTGGCTTCCAGGGAGCACACGCTCCAGATGGCGGCGGTGTGCATCTCGGCGAAGTTGGTCGACCGGGTGCGCTCCCTGATGCTGCTGTTGTACGGCGTCAGCTTCTGGAACTCGCGCAGGAGATCGATGTCCTGGGCGCTGATCTCCACGGTCAGTCGCCCTTTCTGGCCCACGCCCTTCGCCAGATGCCCGTCCGCCTGTAAGAACGCGAACATGTACGCGTACTCGGGCACCGTGAGGTCCATGAACCGGTGGGCGTTAGGCTCGCGTTCAGCCACAGGGAAGCCTCCACTTCCGTGCTGGTCAGGCCCTCGGCTGGGCTGCATCCCTGCCGAGGGCCGTCGCATTGATGTTGTGGCGCGAGCCTAGGTCGCCAGTTCGTCTGCCGTTCGGGTGATCGATGAGGTTCGCCCGTACGGGTTACTCGTAGCTCACTTCGCGTGCCGCACCGCGTAGATCATCACGAATGCCACGAAGTGGATGCCGAAGAGGAAGTACGCCAGGAAGTACCAGACCTGGCGTTCGTTCTTCGTCTCCTGGGCCAGGCGGCGTTTCTCCAGGGAGTCGGCGGAGTCGGGGGTCTCGGGCATCACTGCTCCCGGTGAACCTTCGTGTTGGAGGCCTGGGCGCGCGGGCGCAGGACCAGGAGGTCCACGTTGACGTGGCTGGGGCGGGTGACCGCCCAGGTGATCGTCTCGGCCACGTCGTCGGCGGTGAGGGGCTCGGCCACGCCCTGGTAGACCTTGGCCGCCTTGTCCGTGTCGCCGCCGAAGCGGGTCAGGGCGAACTCGTCGGTCTTGACCATGCCGGGGGCGATCTCGATGACGCGTACCGGCCGGCCGACGATCTCCAGGCGGAGGGTCTCGGCGAGGACGTGGGTGCCGTGCTTGGCGGCGACGTAGCCACCGCCGCCCTCGTACGTGCCGTGGCCGGCGGTGGAGGACACCACGACCACCACGCCGTCGCCGCTCGCCTCCAGCTTCGGCAGCAGGGCCTGGGTGACGTTCAGGGTGCCGATGACGTTCGTCTCGTACATCGTGCGCCAGTCGGCCGGGTCGCCGGTGGCCACCGGGTCGGCGCCGAGGGCTCCGCCGGCGTTGTTGACCAGGACGCCGATCGTCTTGAAGGCCGTGGCGAACTCGTCGACCGCCGCGCGGTCGGTGACGTCCAGCTGGTACGCCGTCGCCGAGTGGCCCGCCGTGGTGAGTTCCTCGGCCAGGGCCTCGATGCGGTCCTTGCGGCGGGCGGTGAGGACGACGCGGTAGCCGGCCTCGGCGAGTCCCCGGGCCGTGGCGGCGCCGATGCCGCTGCTCGCACCGGTGACGACGGCGATGCGGGAGGCGGCGGACGGGGCGGCGGTGGCCATGGGACGCTCCTGAGGTCAGTGGGTGGTCGACGTCGTCCAGCGTAGGCGAGGGTCAGGTGCCGTTCCTCGGCGCCCACATGATCACGGCCATCCCGGCGAGGCAGATCAGGGCTCCGGTGATGTCCCAGCGGTCGGGGCGGTAGCCGTCGGCGACCACGCCCCACAGGATCGAGCCGGCCACGAAGATCCCGCCGTAGGCGGCCAGGATGCGGCCGAAGTGGGCGTCCGGCTGGAAGGTCGCGACGAAGCCGTAGGCGCCGAGGGCGAGTACTCCGCCGGTGACCCACAGCCAGCCGCGGTGCTCGCGTACCCCTTGCCAGATCAGCCACGCGCCGCCGATCTCGAACAGGGCGGCGACGACGAAGAGGGCGGCGGAGCGGAGGATCGGCATGGGGGCAGCCTCGCACGGGGGTGTGGTGTCACCTGTTGGAGGGCGCCTGGTGGTCCGTGCGCGTGGCATACATCCGTACGGCATACGGGATGAAGCCTGAGGCGAGGTGGCATGCGGATGAGGTCGTGGGTGCTGGGTGCGTGCGGTGCCGTGGTGATGGCCGCGTCGGGTGCCGGGGCGGCCGGAGCCGCTCCCGCGCCCGAGGCCGATCTGGTCTTCCAC
This sequence comes from Streptomyces griseochromogenes, assembly GCF_001542625.1. Lineage (NCBI taxonomy): Bacteria > Bacillati > Actinomycetota > Actinomycetes > Kitasatosporales > Streptomycetaceae > Streptomyces > Streptomyces griseochromogenes. Next base: position 703,241 of record NZ_CP016279.1, read on the forward strand.
GGGAGCGCGGTGATGAACGGGGACCAGGTGGAGGTCGCTCTGACGCCGGGCGACAACGGTCCGTCGGCCGTGCCGGACGCGAGCGTGCTGTTGCGCTGGTCGGTGCCGCTGGCCGACGCGCAGCGGCTGCCGGGCGGGTGTGCGCGGACGGACGAGCGCACGGTGGTGTGCGGGACCGGGGCGCTGGGTGTGGACCAGGTGGGGGAGAAGATCAAGGTGACCGTGCGGCTGAAGGAGAAGCCGTCGCAGCTGACGCTGGAGGTGGACACCGCCTGGAACGGGGGCGTGGTGGACAAGAACCGTGCGAACGACCAGCTGAAGGTGCTGGTCCTCGGCACCGGTGACGCATACGTCTTCTGAGGTGCCGGGAGCGTCGTACGATCTCTGCACCACGCAGACGAAGGGGAGTACGGCATGGCCGGGAACGGGACCGGGCGGTCCAGGCTGCTGGCGGAGCTGGGCGCGGTGTCCCGGCGGTACATGGCCTCGTACGCCCTGTTCAATCAGGCCGTCGCGGACCGGATCGGGCTGCACCCCACCGATCTGCAGTGTCTGAATCTGCTCACCCTGGAGACGGAGCCGGTCACCACGGGCCGGGTCGCGGAGCTGACGGGGCTGACGACGGGGTCGGCGACGCGGCTGGTGGACCGGCTGGAGCGGGCCGGGTACGTGGAGCGGCGGCGCGATGCGGCGGACCGGCGGCGGGTGCTGGTGGCGACCGTGCCGGAGAAGATCGCCGAGTTCGGCCGGATGTGGGACGCGCTGGCCGGTGACTGGTCCCGGATCTTCGACGAGCTGGACGATGCCGAGCTGGCCACGATCGTGCGGCACATGGAGCGGACGGTGGAGTTCGGCGGGGAGCAGATCGCGCGGCTGCGGGAGGGCCGGGTCTAGGGCCTGATCCGCCGGACGGGCCCTGGCCGGCTAGGCGGGGTTCTCCCCGTCGTACTGCTCGCGGGCCGTCCGTACCTCCTCGAAGTGGGTTTCGGCCCATTCCTTCACCGCGGTGAGCAGGCCGGCGAGGCTCTGGCCGAGCGGGGTGAGTTCGTAGTCGACCCGGACCGGGACGGACGGGGTGACGGTGCGGGAGACGATGCCGTCGCGTTCCAGGGTGCGCAGGGTCTGGGTGAGCATCTTGGGGCTGACGCCGGCGATTCGGCGGCCGATGTCGCTGTAGCGCTGGGGGCCGGCGTAGAGGGCGGAGACGACGAGGCTGACCCACTTGTCGCTGAGCCGGCCGAGGAGCTGGTTGGTGGGGCAGTTGCGCAGGAAGGCGTCGTAGTCGATACGGGCCTGCTCGCGGCGCTGGGCGGCGGTCTTGGTCGCCATGGGCTCTCCTCCGGGTCTTCTACGCACTCCCAGGTAACTACTTACCCATGGATAGTAGCTCTCCTAGAGTTGGTGCTGCGGCGGGGAAATCGCCGCAGAGCTCATCAAATGCCTTTGAATCGGGGAGAGTTGATATGCGTGCTGCCGTGGTGACGACGTTCGGTGGTCCGGAGGCCGTGGAGATCGCGGATGTGGCGGTGCCGGAGCCGGGGGCGGGGCAGGTGCGGATCAAGGTGGCGGCCAGTGCGGTGAATCCCGTGGACCTGGCCGTGCGGGCCGGCGTCTTCGGCGGGGCGGGCCGGACGCTGGGGCTCGGCTGGGACGTGGCCGGGACGGTGGACGCGGTCGGGCCGGCCGCGGCCTGGCGGGCCGGCGAGCAGGTGGTGGCCCTCGCGGCGGGCGTGGCCGAGCCGCTGGGCGCGCACGCCGAGTACGTCGTCGTGCCGGCGGACGCGGTGGCCAAGGCGCCGGCCACGGCGGACGCGGTGCACGCCGGGACGCTGCCGCTGAACGCGCTGACCGCCGTTCAGGCCCTTGACCTGCTGGAACTGGCGCCGGGCGGGTCGTTGCTGGTGACCGGTGCGGCGGGTGCCGTCGGCGGGTTCGCCGTACAGCTGGCCGCGCACCGGGGGATCGCCGTGACCGGGCAGGCCCGGTCGGCCGACGAGGGGCTGGTGCGGTCCTTCGGGGCCGCGGACTTCACGGCCGAGGGGGTCGCGCCCGGGAGCGTGGACGCGGTGCTGGACCTGGCCATGCTCGGTGAGCCGGCGCTGGAGTGGGTGCGCGACGGGGGTGTGTTCGTCAGTGCCCAGCCCGGCCGACAGCCCGCCTCGGTGCGCGGGGTGCGGACCACGTCCGTGCAGGTGGGCGCCGACGGGGCCCGGCTGGCGGAGCTGGTGCGGCTGGTGGACGAGGGGGTGCTGAGCCTGCGGGTGGCCGAGACGTACGGCCTCGCGGACGCGGCGAAGGCGCATGCGCGGCTGGCCGCGGGCGGGGTGCGCGGGCGGCTGGTGCTGGTGCCCTGAGGGGGGTGCCTCCGGGGGCCGGAATATCGCCGGGTGGGTGACCGTTGGAGGGGTGTAGTTGAATGGTCAACCACTTGGAGGATGAGCGACCATGCAGTTCGGGATCTTCACGGTCGGCGACGTCACGCCGGACCCCACCACGGGGCGTACGCCGACCGAGCGCGAGCGGATCAAGGCCATGGTCGCCATCGCGCTCAAGGCCGAGGAGGTCGGGCTCGACGTCTTCGCCACCGGCGAGCACCACAATCCGCCGTTCGTGCCGTCGTCCCCGACCACGATGCTCGGCTACATAGCGGCGCGGACACAGAAGCTGGTCCTCTCCACCTCGACCACCCTGATCACCACCAACGATCCCGTGAAGATCGCGGAGGACTTCGCGATGCTCCAGCACCTGGCCGACGGGCGGGTGGACCTGATGATGGGGCGCGGCAACACCGGACCGGTCTACCCCTGGTTCGGGCAGGACATCCGGCAGGGCATCAACCTCGCGGTCGAGAACTACGCCCTGCTCCACCGGCTGTGGCGCGAGGACGTCGTCGACTGGGAGGGGAAGTTCCGCACACCGCTGCAGGGCTTCACGTCCACGCCCCGGCCGCTGGACGGCGTAGCGCCGTTCGTCTGGCACGGGTCGATCCGCTCGCCGGAGATCGCCGAGCAGGCCGCGTACTACGGCGACGGCTTCTTCCACAACAACATCTTCTGGCCCGCCGACCACACCAAGCGGATGGTCGAGCTGTACCGGGCCCGCTACGCCCACTACGGGCACGGCACGCCGGAGCAGGCGATCGTGGGGCTCGGCGGCCAGGTGTTCATGCGCCGCAATTCGCAGGACGCGGTACAGGAGTTCCGGCCCTACTTCGACAACGCGCCGGTGTACGGGCACGGGCCCTCGCTGGAGGACTTCACCGAGCAGACCCCGCTGACGGTCGGCTCCCCGCAGCAGGTGATCGAGAAGACGCTGAGCTTCCGGGAGTACGCCGGTGACTACCAGCGCCAGCTGTTCCTGATGGACCACGCGGGACTGCCGCTGAAGACCGTGCTGGAGCAGATCGACATGCTCGGCGAGGAGGTCGTGCCGGTGCTGCGCAAGGAGTTCGCCGCCGGGCGTCCGGCCGGGGTGCCCGAAGCGCCGACCCACCGGTCGCTGCTCGCCGCGAAGGAGGCGATCACCGTATGAAGCTCGTCGTCGTATCGGCGGGGCTGAGCGTCCCGTCCTCCACCCGGCTGCTGGCCGACCGGCTGGCGGCGGAGGTGGCACGGCAGGCGTCGGCGCCGCTGGAGGTCCAGGTGATCGAGCTGCGTGGCCTCGCGGTCGAGATCGCGCACAACTTCACCAACGGGTTCCCGGGCAAGGGCCTCGCCGCCGCGCAGGACGCGGTGGCGGGGGCCGACGGGCTGATCGTCGTCACGCCGGTGTTCAGCGCCTCCTACAGCGGGTTGTTCAAGTCGTTCTTCGACGTCCTGGACAAGGACGTGCTGGCGGGGAAGCCGGTGCTGATCGCCGCGACGGGCGGCACGGCCCGGCACTCGCTGGTGCTGGAGCACGCGCTGCGGCCGCTCTTCGCCCACCTGAGGGCCGTGGTCGTACCGACCGGCGTCTACGCCGCCTCCGAGGACTGGGGCGCGGAGGGGCTGCCGGAGCGGATCGAGCGGGCCGCCGGTGAGCTGATGGCGCTGATGCCTCTGGCGGGCCGGCCGAACGGGACCGCCGTGGTGTCCTTCGCCGAGCGGCTGGCCGCGCTGAAGCCGTGATTCCCTCTCCCGCGCGCCCGGCCCGGTCGGCTCGGCGGTGGCCGACGCGGTGGGGTGGCCGACGGTGAGAAGACGGTAGGGCGGGCCTTCCGGTTGCCTCTGCGACGGTGAGAGGGCGGTAAAAAGCGTGATCGTAGGCCCGCTCGTCCCGGCCGAATCGCCGCGGGTCTTGGCAGACTGGGGGGCGTGCCCCAGACTGTGCTGCTCGCCGAAGACGATCGTGCCATCCGCCATGCCCTGGAGCGTGCCCTGGCCCTGGAGGGGTATGAGGTGACGGCGGTCGCCGACGGCGTGGAAGCGCTGGCGCAGGCCCACAAGACCCCGCCGGACGTCCTCGTGCTCGACGTGATGATGCCGGGCATCGACGGGCTCCAGGTCTGCCGGGTGCTGCGGGCCGAGGGCGACCGCACCCCGATCCTCATGCTCACCGCCCTCGTGGAGACGGCCGACCGCATCGCGGGCCTGGACGCCGGTGCCGACGACTATGTCGTCAAGCCGTTCGACGTCGAAGAGGTCTTCGCCCGGCTGCGGGCACTGCTGCGGCGGACCAGCCCGGTGCCCGCGGGCAGCGGCGCCGGGGGCACCGGCGGCGACGGCGCGCGCGAGGCGCAGATCTCCGACCGCCAGGTGGAGGCCGCCGGGATCCGGATGGACCTGCAGGCCCGGCGGGCCTGGCGCGGCAAGCGTGAGCTGGAGCTGACCCGCACCGAGTTCGAGCTGCTGGAGCTGCTGGCGCGCAACTCCGGGATCGTGCTCGACCACTCCACCATCTACGACCGCATCTGGGGCTACGACTTCGGCCCCGGCTCCAAGAACCTCGCCGTGTACGTCGGCTACCTGCGGCGCAAGCTGGACGAGCCCGGCGCTCCGCAGCTGATCCACACCGTGCGGGGCGTGGGTTACGTGCTGCGGGAGGACTAGTGGCCCGGCGGTGGCGGCTGCGGGCCGGGCACCGGCCCAGGCTGGTCTCCCTGCGCACCACCTTCGCGGTGTCCTTCGCGGCCGTCACCGCCGCCGTCACGATGCTCGTCGGCATCCTGTCGTACGGCTCCGCCGCGCGCCTGGTCCGGGTCGACCAGCAGTCGGTGTTCACGCAGGTCGTACAGGACGTGCAGGACGAGGTGCGGACGCACGAGATGGTCCCGGAGGACTTCTCCTCCTCCCGCCCGGGGCACGATCTGGTCCGGCCGGCCCGGACCGATGTGCAGGTGCTCGGGGCACAGGGGCAGATCGTCGACCACGGCAGCCCCGTGCTGCCCGTCACCGTCCGGGACAAGGCGATGGCGCGCGCGCAGGCGGCCGGGAAGCTGGTCCAGCACAAGGACGTCCGGGTCGAGGAGGACCTGTTCCGCATCGCCACCGTCTCGCTGGGGGACGGGAAGGGCGCCGTGCAGGTCGCTCAGGAGTTCAGCGACACCGAGGATCTGCTGCGGGCCCTGCAGCAGCGGACGCTGATCCTGATGGCCGCCGTCGTGGTGGCCGCGGGCCTGTTCGGATGGTGGCTGGCGCGCCGGATCACCCGGCGCCTGGTGGTCCTCACCTCGGCCGCCGAGGACGTGGCCCGCACGCGGCAGCTGGGCATCGAGGTCCCGGTCGCGGGCCTCGACGAGGTGGGGCGGCTCGGGCGTGCCTTCGACCGGATGCTGGGGCGGCTCGCCCAGTCCGAGGAGGACCAGCGGCGGCTGGTCCAGGACGCGGGGCACGAGCTGCGGACGCCGCTCACGTCGTTGCGTACGAACATCTCGCTGCTGCGCAGGATCGACGAGCTTCCCCCGGCGACCCGGGAGGAACTCGTCGCCGATCTCACCCAGGAGGCCCGGGAACTGACCGATCTGGTCAATGAGCTGGTCGATCTCGCGGCCGGGCAGTCCGACACGGAGCCGCCGCAGCGGGTGGATCTCGCCGACATCGCCGAGGAAGTGGTGGGGCTGGCCAAGCGGCGTACGGGGCGGGAGATCGTGCTGCGTACGAGCGGGGACACGAGTACCGACGGGCGGCCGGGGATGCTGCAGCGGGCGATCTCCAATCTGGTCGAGAACGCGGCGAAGTTCGACCGGGAGGGGAAGGGGCCGATCGAGGTCCATGTCGGGGGGGCCGCGCGGGCGGGGACGGTGCGGGTCGAGGTTCTCGATCGGGGTCCGGGGATCGCCGAGGGGGATCTCATCCGGATCTTCGACCGGTTCTACCGGGCCGCGGATGCGCGCTCGTTGCCGGGGTCGGGGCTGGGGCTTTCGATCGTGCGGGAAGTTGCCATGGCGCATGGTGGGGCGCCGTTCGCCTTCCGACGGGAGGGTGGTGGGGCGGTGATCGGGTTCACCGTGGGTGGGGGCTGAGGTATCCGGGTTTCCCACCCGCACCACCCGTGCGGCTTTCGTGGTCGGGTGGTGCGGGTGGCCCTTGTGGGGGTGCTCGTCGTCGGCGGCTTGCGGTGGGTTTCGTTCGGTTTTCCCACCGGCGCCGCTCGTGCGGCTTTCGTGGTCGGGCGCGGGTGGCCCCTGGGGGGCTCGTCAGCGGCGGCTTGCGGGGTCATGATCTGAGACGAAGCCGTCCCGGGAGGGGAGTCCCCGTGCTCAGTGATCAGGAAGCCGCCGCACTCGCGTGTGTCGACGAGGCGGCCGTCGGGCGGACGCTGCTGGAGCTGATCGCGATCCCGAGCGTGACCGGCAGCGCCGCCGAGTCGGAGATCCAGCATCACCTCGCCGGGCGGCTGGAGCGGCTCGGGCTCGATGTCGACCTGTGGTCCATGGACCTGCCCGCGCTGCTCGCCGACCCGGCGTTCCCCGGCATGGAGGTGCCGCGCGAGGAGGCCTGGGGTCTGGTGGGGCACACGGCGGGCGGTGACGACGGGCCGACGCTGATCCTGCAGGGGCATGTGGACGTCGTACCGCCGGGGGACCGTGCCGCCTGGGACGGGGATCCGTTCGTGCCGAGGGTGACCGGGGACGTCGTGCACGGGCGTGGGGCCTGCGACATGAAGGCGGGACTGGTGGCGCACCTCGCCGCGCTGGAGGCTGTCCGGGCGGCCGGGCTGCGGCTGCGCGGACGGGTCGCCGCCCACTTCGTGGTCGGCGAGGAGGACGGCGGGATCGGTGCCTTCGGCACCCTGAAGCGGGGGTACGGCGGTGACGCCTACGTCATCACCGAGCCGACCGCCGGCACGCTCATCACCGCGAACGCGGGCGCGCTGACGTTCCGGCTCACCGTGCCCGGCAAGGCGGCCCACGCCAGTTCGCGGGATGCCGGGGTCAGCGCGATCGACGCCTATGTGCCGCTCCACGAGGCGCTGGCCCGTCTGGAGGCGTCCCGCAACGTCGACCCCTCGCCGCTGATGGCCGAGTACCCGATCCCCTACGCCCTCTCCGTCGGCACCCTGCGCTCGGGCGACTGGGCGAGCAGCGTGCCCGACCTGCTGGTCGCCGAGGGCCGGCTGGGCGTGCGGCTGGGCGAGGAAGTGGCCGACGCGCGCGCCGAGCTGGAGTGCTGTGTGGCCGAGGCCTGCGCCGCCCACCCCTGGCTGCGGGAGCATCCGGCGACCGTGAGCTGGCCGGGCGGGCAGTTCGCGAGCGGACGTCTCACCGAGGGGCATCCGCTGCGCGACGAGGTGCGCGACGCCTGCGCCGACGCGGGCGGCTGGGCCGCCCGGCCCCGGGAGCGCGGGGCGCCCTACGGGAGCGACCTCAGGCTGTATGCCGGGGCCGGGATTCCGACGCTGCAGTACGGGCCCGGGGACGTGCGGGTGGCGCACAGCGCGCGGGAGTGCGTGTCCGTGCCCGAGGTGGTGGCGGTGGCACGGACACTGGTGCTCACGGTGCTGCGGTCGGCCGGGGTGAAGTGAGCTCCGGGGAGGCCGACTGCCTGCGGCGGGTGAAGGCCGGCAGGGCCGGCGGGGTCAGAAAGCCCTCCGCGCGGGCGCTGGCCAGGCCGATGCGGGGGATGTCGCTGCTCTTGGCGAAGAGAAGGAAGCGGGGCTCCCACACCGGGCGGTACTTGGCGTTGGCGCGGTAGAGGGACTCGATCTGCCACCAGCGTGAGAAGAAGGTGAGGACCGAGCGCCACAGGCGCAGCACCGGTCCGGCGCCGAGGCGGGAGCCTCGCTCGAAGACCGAGCGGAACATCGCGAAGTTCAGCGACACCCGTCGTACACCCAGCTTCTCGCCCTGGAGCAGCAGCTCCACGACCATGTACTCCATCAGGCCGTTCTCGCAGTCGCGGTCGCGGCGCATCAGGTCCAGCGAGAGGCCGTGCTCGCCCCAGGGGACGAAGCTGAGCAGGGCGCGCGGCACGTCGTCGGCGTCCAGGCACTCCAGCATCACGCAGCGGCCGTCGCCGGCGTCGCCGAGGCGGCCGAGCGCCATGGAGAAGCCGCGCTCGGTGGCGCCGTCGCGCCAGTGGTCGGCGCGGTCGATGAGCAGGGCCATCTCCTCGTCGGGGATGTCCTCGTGGCGGCGGATGCGGACCGTGTAGCCGGCCCTGCGGACACGGTTGTGGGCCTGGCGCACCACGCGCATCGCCCGGCCGTCGAGGGTGAAGTCGGCGAGGTCGACGATCGCCTCGTCGCCCAGTTCCAGGGCGTCCAGGCCGTGGCGGGCGTAGATCGTGCCCGCTTCCTCGCTCGCGCCCATGACGGCCGGGGTCCAGGCGTGCCGGCGGGCCTCCGCCAGCCAGGCGTCGATGGCGCCGGGCCAGGCCTCGGGGTCGCCGATGGGGTCGCCGGAGGCCAGGCTGACGCCGCCGATGACGCGGTAGGCGACGGCCGCCTTGCCGCTGGGGGAGAAGATGACGGCCTTGTCGCGGCGCAGCGCGAAGTAGCCGAGGGAGTCGCGTTCGCCGTGCTTGTCGAGCAGGCAGCGCAGCTGCCGCTCGTCCTCCTCGGCGAGCAGGCACTCGCCGCGCGGGGAGCGGAAGCAGGCGTACAGCACCAGCAGGAAGGTCGCCGCGATCAGGATGTTGACGATCACGTCCGCCCAGCGGGGGGCGTGCACGGCGTCGACCCGGTCGGCGAGCGGGCCGACACTGACGCCCCGCAGCAGGGTATAGGCGATCTCGTCCTTGAGGGTGGCGCCGGGGAGTTTGTTCGTCGCGTGCACCAGCAGCGTGCCGAGCGTGCTGCTGACCAGCGCGCCGCCCGCGCCGACGACGAGTGCGAGGCGCGGGTTGGAGCGGTCGCCGATGGCGTCGAACTCACGCCGGCCGATCAGCAGGGCCGCCACGAACAGGCCGGTGAGGGCCGCGGAGAGCCAGTTGAAGACGTGCTCGCGGTACGGCTCGCGGGTCAGGGCGAGCACGTAGAGGCCGAAGAGGGGGCCGGCGAGCAGGAGGTTGAAGACCCATGCGGCCCGCTTGCGGCGGCGCATCACCACCGCGAGGAACAGGGCGAGTGCCGCCGAGATGAGGCCCGCGGTGGCCAGGTACGGTGTGAAGAACTCGCCCGCGTTGTGCTCGTGCACCTCCTCGCGGAACGGCAGCGAGAGAACGGCGACGATGTTGAGCACGGCCTGCAGCCGCAGGTACCAGACGGTGGCCGACGCCGCGCGCTTGCGCAGCCGGTCGTCGCCGGACGGCAGAGCGGGGATGGGGAGGCGGGGCCTCCGCTGAGCGGGAACCTGTGGAGTGACTGGGGGCGACTGACTCGCGGGCATGGTGACGGGCACCTTGAAGGAGGGGACGGGGCAACGCTGACCCTACAACTCGTAGGGTAGCGGGGGCACGGGCTTGCGCATACCCGGTGCACAGGTTCTCATCCCGGTCCCCGGGTGCCGCGCCGGGCGGCCGCCAGCAGCCAGGCCAGATTGCCCACCGCCGCCCCGGCCGCCACCACGGCGACGATCACCCCGCCGGTGGCGAGGCCGTCGCTGAACAGATGCGGGCGCCGGTCCAGGCTGTGCAGCCCGAAGCCGCACAGCTCGTAGACGCCGACGGCGGCGATGACCAGGCTGACGGCCAGCAGGGCCAGCGTCGGGGCGAGACTGCGCGGACAGAGGGCCGCCGTTGGGCCGGGCTCCGTTTCTGTTTCCTGCATTTTCTCCCCCGTTGAACAGACGTGTGGCCGTGGGCGGTTGGGAACCTACAATACGTAGGGTCGGGTTAGGGTCGGTGCCGTGCGGATCTACATCAGCGTGGACATGGAAGGCATCACCGGGCTCGTCGACGCCGACGACGTCCAGCCGGGCGGGCGGGACTACGAGCGGGGCCGCTCCATGATGGCCGAGGACGTGAACGCGGCCGTGCGAGGCGCGCTGGCGGCCGGGGCGAGCGATGTCCTGGTGAACGACGCACACGGCCCGATGCGCAACCTGCTGCCCGAGGCGCTGCATCCGGCGGCCCGCCTGATCCGCGGCAAGCCCAAGCAGATGGGCATGCTGGAGGGGCTCGACGCCGGGCACGACGCCGCGCTGTGTGTCGGCTATCACTCCCGGGCCGGTGCTCTCGGCGTGCTCAGCCACAGCTTCATGGGGCACGAGATCGAGGACATCCGGCTGGACGGCCGTCCCGTCGGGGAGATCGGCCTCGCCCACGCCACCGCGGCGGCCCTCGGCGTCCCCGTGGTGGCTCTCACGGGTGACGACACGGCGTGCGCGGAGATGACGGCGTGGGACGCGTCGGTCGTCACCGTCGCCGTGAAATACGCCCACGACCGCTTCGCGGCCCGGCTGCGTCCGGCCGACGAGGCGCGCGCGGCCATCGAGGAGTCGGTCGCGCGGGCCCTGGCCGTACCGCCCGCGCGCCCTCGGGCCTCCACCGCCGAGGCCACCCTCGCCGTCCGCTGGCAGTCCGCCTCGGTCGCGGCGACCCTGCTCGGCATACCCGGGGTGACGGCCGAGGACAGCCGCACGGTGCGGGTATCCGGTGAAATGCCTGCTCTATACCGGTTGTTCGGGGTGTGGATGCGAGTGGCGGCGTCGCTCACCAACCAGGCGCCGTACTGCTGAGCGCCCCAAAGGGGCGCGGGGAACTGCGCGATCGGCCCAGACGGCGCAGCAGACGCCCGGCGGCACTTCGCGGCACAACCAGCGGCGCGCACCTCAGCCGAACCGCCCCGCCACATGATCCGCCGTCCGCTGGTCCACCGGCGCGTTGAACATCCCCTCGGCCGGCCCGTGCTCGACGATCCCGCCCGGCGTGCCCTGATCGGCGAGAAAGGACGCGCACTGGTCGCAGACGCGGCCGCCGAACGCCGCGCCGGGAATCAGCTGCCTGTATCGGCCACGCCTCCGCCGGCTCGGCCGGCCGGTGGCGGTGCGGTGCGGCGGGCGTAGGCGCGGGCCGCGCGGGCGCGGTCGCCGCAGCGGGTGGAGCACCAGTGGCGGCGGCCGTGCCGGAGCAGGTAGCGGTTGCAGGGAGTGGAGCCGCAGGCGGTGAGGCGGTCGGCGTCGGGGCCGGTGAGCAGGTCGGCGGCGTCGGCGGCGAGGGCCGCCAGGGCGTGCTCGACGATCTGGGTGGTCGGGTGGGACGCCGCCCGGTACAGACCGTGCTCGGGGTGCCAGTGCAGCAGGGCGGCCGCGGGGGCGCGGGTGAGCGCGTCGTTGACGGCGGTCAGGGCGGCCGCGGGGGCGGGGTGGCCGCCGACCCGGGAGGCGAGCAGGGAGCGGACCTCTTCGCGCAGGGACCGCAGCCGGGCCGCACAGGTCTCCTGGAGGTCCGTGCCGGCCGGGGCCAGGCCGCGCTCCACGAGCCACCGGTCCGCCGCGGCGGGCGTGCCGAGCAGGTCGATGAACTGGCCGCCGGGCAGGGCGACGGCGCTGTTGGCGAGGTCGAGGGCCGGATGCTGCTCCGCGCCCGGCGCGGGGGGTGGTGCCTGCTCGTCTCTCACGCTCCCTGTCATGAATCTCATGGTAGGGCTTGCACCCATCCGTGAGGAACTACTAACGTCACTTCACGGATAGACCACTATTCATCCGTGATGACGATGCTGTGAGGTGCTCACCATGGCTGCTGCCGGTCCGACTTCCGACACCACGAGCGAGCAGATACCCGTCCGCGTCCTCGGCGGTCCGACCGTCCTCATCGAGTACGGCGGACTCCGCTTCCTCACCGACCCGACCTTCGACGACCCCGGCGACTACCCCGCGCCCAGCGGCCGGGTCCTGACCAAAACCGCCCCGCCCCGGATCGGCCGGGCCGAACTGGGCCCCGTCGACGTCGTCCTGCTCTCCCACGACCAGCACGCCGACAACCTCGACCACTCCGGCCGCGCCCTGCTCGCCGAGGTGCCGCGCACCTTCACCACCGCGAGCGCCGCGGGCCGCCTCGGCGGCACCACCCGGGCCCTGGCCCCCTGGGAGTCCGCCGAACTGCCCCGCCCCGACGGCGGCACCGTCACCGTCACCGCCGCGCCGGCCCTGCACGGGCCCGAGGGCTCCGAGCCGATCGTGGGCGAGGTCACCGGCTTCGTCCTGACCTCCGCCGACCTGCCGAGCGTCTACGTCAGCGGCGACAACGCCTCCCTGGACCTGGTCCAGGAGATCGCCGGCCGGTACGCCCCCGTCGACACCGCCGTCCTCTTCGCCGGCGCACCCCGTCTGCCCGTCCTCGACGACGCCCTCCTCGTCCTCGACGGCGCCGGAACCGCGAGGGCCGCACAGCTATTGAACGCCCGCCGCGTCGTCCCGGCCCACTGCGACAGCTGGGCCCACTTCACCGAGACGCGGGAGGACGTGGTGAAGGCGTTCACCGCGGCGGGGCTCGCGGACCGGCTGCAACTGGACTGACGAGCGACCCGGCCGACCGCCCGCACGGTGCCGGTCCGGCCGCCCGCCCTCATCGGCAAATGACGAGGGCGGAACCCGAAGGCCCCGCCCAAACCCCACGAAACCCCAGCTCAGGGCCACACGAGGCAATACGGCTGATGCCCCGCCTCATGCAGCCGGTGCGAGAAGTCCTGCCACTCGTGCAGCAGCTGGTACACATTGAACGCGTCCCGAGGTCCACCCCGGTCCGGCACCGTCGACCAGATGAAGGCCGCCGCGCCCACCGCTTCCTCGCCGATGCCGCGCAGGGGGTCGACGACCGTCATGGGGAGCTTGACGACGGCGTAGTCGGGGTGCAGGACGACCAGCTCCAGGGGCGGCACCTTGTGCAGGGGCACGCCCTCGATGCCGGTCAGCACCATCGCGGCCATCGTCTCCGGCTTGATCTTGGTGAACATGCCGTTCATGCCCAGCTCGTCGCCGCCGAGTTCCTCGGGGCGCATCGAGATGGGGACGCGGGCCGCGGTCGCGCCGTCAGGCGCGCCGAAGTATTTGTACGTCACCCCCACCCGACCACCATTTCTGCTCCCCGCCCGCAAGCGGTCGGCCCGGTGGTCGAGCCGACTGTCGATCGGCCGGTCCGGATACTCGTCCAGCTGCCGGTCGATCTGCCGGTCGTACCGCTCGGGCTCACTCGGTACACCCTGTGCCTGACGTGCCTCAGTCTGACGTGCCTCGGTCGCTTCCTCCGCCTCGCGCCGGTGCCTTCCCCGCCGGGCACGTCGAGGACCCAGGTCATCAGTCCCCTCGCCCAGTCCGCCACCGCGATGCATATCTCCACCCGACTGCTTTTCTAGGACGCGTGGCCCCCGCCGCGCAACCCGATCATCGTGTCAGTGACCTCCCCCACGGCCGCCCGCCGAAACGTGCGGTGAAACACCAGTCCGCAGGATCTTCAACAGCTCCTGACTAGTACGTGCCCATGAGCTGTGTGTATCAGGTGTCAGTCTCGCAGATGCCACGGCCGCGATCGCGGCTCCGATCCCGAGGTGGGCCGCAACCGGAGCGGGCCGCGGCCTACCCTGAGGAGGTCACCACGCAACCGGAGTCCGAGAAGTCGGAGAAGTCGCACGTCATGAGTGCCATGAGCGAACTGCCCTATCCCTATGAAGCGCCTGTCTCACAGGCGCTCTTCGACCGTGCGTCCGTCGTCACACCGGGCGGTGTGAACTCGCCGGTGCGCGCCTTCCGCGCCGTGGGCGGCACGCCGCGGTTCATGGTTTCCGGCAAGGGGCCGTACCTGACCGACGCCGACGGGCGCGAGTACGTAGACCTGGTGTGCTCCTGGGGGCCGATGATCCTCGGGCATTCCCACCCCGAGGTCATCGGCGCCGTCCAGGAGGCGGTCGCGCGCGGTACGTCCTTCGGTACGCCGGGTGAGGGCGAGGTCGCACTCGCCGAGGAGATCGTCGCCCGGGTGGAGCCCGTCGAGCAGGTGCGGCTCGTCAGCAGCGGGACCGAGGCGACCATGTCCGCGATCCGGCTCGCCCGCGGGTTCACCCAGCGGTCCAAGGTGATCAAGTTCGCCGGGTGCTATCACGGACACGTCGACTCCCTGCTCGCCGCGGCCGGCTCCGGCGTCGCGACCTTCGCGCTGCCCGACACGCCCGGCGTAACCGGCGCCCAGGCGGGGGACACGATCGTGCTGCCGTACAACGATCTGGAGGCCGTCCACGAGGCTTTCCACCGGCACCCGGGCGAGATCGCCTGCGTGATCACCGAGGCCTCGCCCGGCAACATGGGCGTCGTGCCGCCGGACCCCGGGTTCAACCAGGGGCTCAAGGACGCCTGCCGGAAGAACGGTGCGCTGTTCATCTCCGACGAGGTCATGACCGGGTTCCGGACCAGCAGGGCCGGGTGGTACGGGATCGACGGGGTCAAGCCCGATCTCATGACCTTCGGGAAGGTGATGGGCGGCGGGTTCCCCGCCGCCGCCTTCGGCGGACGGGCCGATGTCATGGCCCACCTCGCGCCCGCCGGGCCCGTCTACCAGGCCGGCACCCTCTCCGGGAACCCCGTCGCCACCGCCGCCGGCCTCGCCCAGCTGCGGCTCCTGGACGACGCCGCGTACGACAAGGTCGACGCCGTGTCGGAGCAGATCCGGGGCCTCGTCGGCGAGGCGCTGAGCAAGGAGGGCGTCGCCCACCGGCTGCAGACCGCCTCCAACATGTTCTCCGTGTTCTTCACCGACCGGACGGTGCGGAACTACGAGGACGCCCGGCGGCAGGAGTCGTTCCGCTTCACCGCCTTCTTCCACTCGCTGCTGTCGAACGGCGTCTATCTGCCGCCGTCGTCCTTCGAGTCCTGGTTCGTGTCCACGGCCCACGACGAGCGGGCCATCCAGAAGATCGCCGACGCCCTTCCGGCGGCGGCCCGGGCGGCTGCGGAGGCCACCGCGTGAGCGACAACAGCAAGGACATCACCGTCGTCCACCTCATGCGGCACGGGGAGGTCGAGAACCCGGACGGGATCCTGTACGGGCGCCTGCCCGGCTACCACCTGTCCGAGCTCGGCCGGCAGATGGCCGACCGGGTCGCGGACCACCTCGCCTCGCGGGACGTCACCCATGTGGTCGCCTCGCCGCTGGAGCGAGCGCAGGAGACCGCCACCCCGATCGCCAAGGCACACGGTCTCGACCTCGCCACCGACGGGCGGCTCATCGAGGCCGGCAACGTCTTCCAGGGCAAGACCTTCGGGGTCGGCGACGGCGCGCTGCGCAAGCCCGAGAACTGGAAGCACCTGGTCAACCCGTTCAAGCCGTCCTGGGGCGAGCCCTACATCGACCAGGTCGTGCGGATGATGGGCGCGCTGAACGCGGCCAAGGACCAGGCCCGCGGGCACGAGGCGGTGCTGGTCAGCCACCAGCTGCCGATCTGGATCGTGCGCTCCTACGTCGAGAAGCGGCGGCTGTGGCACGACCCGCGCAAGCGGCAGTGCACGCTCGCCTCCCTGACGACTTTCACATATCAGGGCGACAGGATCGTCTCCGTCGGCTACGCCGAGCCCGCCATAGATCTCGTTCCGGCCCATCTGCGCGCGGGTGTCAAGCCCGTGAAGGGGAAGAGCAAGGCTTTTGGCGCGTAACTGCCGCTTCTGGTAGTCCGTTTGACATGTCTTAGGGCTTCTTTGCCCGGGATGTTACGAAAAATATGTGAACCAAACTGAACCTCCCCGATCGTCACGTCCTCTCACTGGATGACCACCAGCGGGCGTGATGAATCGGGGATTTCCATGCGCACCAACTCCCGGACCCTTTCCCGGAGGGGAATACTCGGCCTCGGCGCGGGCGCGGCGGCAGCCGCCGGTCTCGCCGGCTGCGGGTCCCTCAACTCCTCGGACGGCGGCGGGCACGCATCCGGTTCCGGAGACGGCTCGGACGGCGGAGGCGGGAACGCCGGGGCCAAGGGCCGTCCCATCGGCGACGGCTCCACCTCCTTCACCGGCAAGCAGCCGCATCAGCCGGGCAAGCCCGAGCCGCTGGAGCCGGGCCAGACCCCGCCGCAGTTCGTGATCTTCTCCTGGGACGGTGCCGGCGAGGTCGGCAACGGTCTCTTCCCGCGCTTCCTCGACCTGGCCAAGCAGCACGGCGCGAGCATGACCTTCTTCCTCTCGGGGCTTTATCTGCTGCCCGAGGGGAAGAAGCGGATGTACGAGCCGCCGAACAACCTGCGCGGCGCCTCCGACATCGGCTACCTCAGCGACCCGCACATCAAGGCGACGCTGACCAACGTGCGCCGGGCCTGGCTGGAGGGGCACGAGATCGGCACCCACTTCAACGGGCACTTCTGCGGCGAAGCCCATGGCTCGGTGAAGTGGTGGACCCCGCAGCAGTGGGAGAGCGAGATACGCCAGGCCAAGGCGTTCGTGAAGGAGTGGCGGACCAACACCGGCTGGACGGACATGCCCTCCCTGCCGTTCGACTACGACAAGGAGCTGGCCGGCGGCCGTACGCCCTGTCTGCTCGGTCAGAACAACCTGCTGCCCACCGCCAAGAAGCTGGGCTGGCGCTACGACGCCTCCTCGTCGGGCGGCCTTCAGGTGTGGCCGACGAAGAAGCTGGGGATCTGGGACCTGCCGTTGCAGCAGATACCTTTCCCCGGCCGTTCCTTCGAGGTCCTGTCCATGGACTACAACATGCTCGCCAACCAGTCGCTCAACTCGACCAAGGCGCCCGCCTACAACTACCCGGGCTGGCGCAAGCAGTCCGCCGGGGCGTACATCGCGGGCTTCGAGCGGGCATACAGGACAAACCGGGCGCCGTTCTTCATAGGCAACCACTTCGAGCACTGGAACGGCGGCATCTACATGGATTCCGTCGAAGAGGCCTTCAAGCACATCGCGCGCGAGAAGGAGAAGGGTGCGGATGTGCGCCTGGTCTCCTTCCGGCAGTTCGTGGACTGGGTGGACGTCCAGAAGCCGGAGGTGCTCGCCAAGCTGCGCACGCTGGGGGTCGGGCAGCAGCCGTCCGGCGGCTGGAAGGACTTCCTGCGGGACACCAAGTCGGCCTCCTCGGACGCCGCCTGAGGGACTTCCGGGGGCGGCCGGGGGAGCCGCCCGGAATGTCCGGAGTAAATACCTCCTGAAATGCGGATTTCTGCCCGGCAGGGGGGTGCGCGAGATCCTCGGAACGGGCATGCGAAACTTTTCACATGAGTACCCGTAGCCGCGCCGCCCTGCTCAGCGCCGGGGCCGCCGTAGCGGCCCTGACCCTGTCCGCGTGCGGTAACGGCGGCACCTCCGGCGGCGGCGGAAACACCAACTTCGTCACCGGCAACAACGGCATCAGCACGGTCTCCAAGGGCAAGCGGGCCACGGCCCCCGACCTGTCCGGCAAGACCATCGACGGCAAGCCCCTGGACGTCGCCGACTACAAGGGCAAGGTCGTCGTGATCAACGTCTGGGGCTCGTGGTGCGGGCCGTGCCGGGAGGAGGCCCAGTACTTCTCCAAGGTCTCCAAGGCGTACGAGGGCAAGGGCGTCCAGTTCGTCGGCATCAACACCCGGGACACCAGCACCACCCCCGCGGTCGCCTTCGAGGAGGAACACGGGATCGACTACCCGAGCCTGTACGACCCGACGGGCAAGCTGATGCTCCGCTTCAAGAGGGGCACGCTCAACCCGCAGCTGATCCCCTCCACGCTCGTCATCGACAAGGACGGGAAGGTCGCCGCGCGGGCGCTGGAGGCGCTCGACGACACCACCCTGCTGAAGATGCTCAAGCCGGTCCTCGCGGAGAAGTGACGTGAGCGCACTCGTCACGCTGGCCGCCGAGAACCAGACCGTGAAGCACGGCGCCCTGCTGGTCGCCCTGCCCATCGCCCTGCTCGGCGGGCTCGTCTCCTTCTTCTCGCCCTGCGTGCTCCCGCTGGTCCCCGGTTACCTCTCCTACGTCACCGGGGTCGCCGGCACCGACCTGGCCGACGCCAGACGCGGGCGCATGGCCACCGGAGCCGCCCTGTTCGTGCTCGGCTTCAGCGCCGTGTTCGTCTCCGGCGGGGCGCTGTTCGGCTCCTTCGGCTGGACCCTCCAGGAGCACAAGGACGTTCTGACCAAGGTCCTCGGCGTGCTCATGATCGCCATGGGCGTGTTCTTCATGGGGCTGATGCCCTGGTTCACCCAACGCGAGTTCCGCTTCCACAAGCGACCGACGACCGGCCTGGTGGGCGCGCCGATAGTCGGAGCCCTGTTCGGCATCGGCTGGACGCCCTGCATCGGCCCGACCCTCGCGGCGGTGAACGGCCTCGCCATCGAGCAGTCGAGTGCCGGGCGCGGGGCGGTGCTGATGGTCGCCTACTGCGTGGGCCTCGGGCTGCCCTTCGTGCTCGCGGCGGTCGCCTTCCGCAAGGCGCTCGGCGCCTTCGGCTGGGTCAAGCGCCACTATGTCTGGGTGATGCGCATCGGCGGCACGATGATGATCGTGACCGGTGTGCTGCTGCTGACCGGGGCGTGGGACAGTCTCGTGCAGGAGATGCAGGGCTGGTCCAGCGGCTTCAATGTGGGGATCTGATCGATGAGCAAGACCGAAACCGACAAGGGCCAGGACCAGGAGGACCTGGGGGCGGCAGGATCCCAGCTGTCCACCGCCCCGCAGGAGGAGATCGCGGGCGGCCTGCCCGGTCTCGGTGTCATCGGCTGGGCCCGCTGGTTCTGGCGGCAGCTGACCTCCATGCGGGTCGCGCTGCTGCTGCTCCTGCTGCTCTCGCTCGGCGCGATCCCCGGCTCGCTCATCCCGCAGACCGGCGCCGACCTGAACAAGGTCGACGACTTCCGCAAGGCGCACAAGACGCTCGCGCCGATCTACGACAAGCTCGGTCTGTTCCACGTCTACAGCTCGGTGTGGTTCTCCGCGATCTACATCCTGCTGTTCGTCTCCCTCATCGGCTGCATCATCCCGCGCACCTGGCAGTTCGTCGGCCAGCTGCGCGGCCGCCCGCCGGGCGCCCCGAGGCGGCTGACCCGGCTGCCCGCCTACACCACCTGGCGCACCACCGCCGAGCCGGACGAGGTCCGCGAGGCCGCGCTCGCGCTGCTCAAGAAGCGCCGCTTCCGCGCCCACATCGCCGGTGACGCGGTCGCCGCCGAGAAGGGCTATGTGCGCGAGGTGGGCAACCTGGCCTTCCACATCGCGCTGATCGTGCTGCTGGTCGCCTTCGCCTCGGGCCAGATGTTCAAGTCGGACGGCACCAAGCTGATGGTGGAGGGCGACGGCTTCTCCAACGCGCTGCCGATGTACGACGACATGAAGTCCGGCAGCATGTTCACCCCCGACGACCTCGTGCCCTTCAGCTTCGGCCTGAAGGACTTCCACGCCACCTACGAGGCCAGCGGCCCCAACCGGGGCACCCCGCGCACCTTCCGGGCGAAGATCACCTACAGCGAGGGCGCGTACGGCAAGCAGAAGTCGACCAGCATCAAGGTCAACGAGCCGCTGAAGATCGGTGACGCCAAGGTCTACCTCGTCAGCCACGGCTACGCGCCGGTCATCACCGTCCGGGACGGCCGGGGCAAGGAGGTCTACCACGACGCGGTGCCCTTGCTGCCGCTCGACGGCAACGTCACCTCCAACGGCGTGATCAAGGTGATGGACGGCTACCGCGACGGCAAGGGCAACAAGGACCAGCTCGGCTTCCAGGCCTTCTTCGTGCCGACCTTCGACCCGAAGAGCGGCACGATGCTCTCGCAGTTCCCGGCGCTGCTGAACCCGCTCCTCGCGGTGAACGCATACCACGGCTCTCTGGGCGTCGACGCGGGCCAGTCGCAGAACGTGTACCAGCTCGACACCAAGCGCATGAAGCAGTTCAAGGACGCCAAGGGGCAGCTGCTGAAGAAGCTGCTCAGGCCGGGCGACACCCTGCAGCTGCCGAACGGTGCCGGGTCCATCACCTTCGAGAAGGACGTCAAGGAGTGGGCCGGCTTCGAGATCGTCCAGGAGCCGGGCACCGGCTGGGCGCTCGGCGGTGCCCTCGTCGCGATCTTCGGTCTGGCCGCCTCGCTGTTCATCCAGCGCCGCCGCGTGTGGGTGCGGGCGGTGCGCGGCGCCGACGGCGTCACGGTCGTCGAGATGGCCGGGCTCGGCCGCAGCGAGTCCGCCAAGGTGCCCGAAGAACTCGGCGACCTCGCCGGAACCCTCTACGAGCAGGCGCCGGGGGCACCCGACCCCGACGGCTCTTCAGCAACCAACGAAGCAACCCCCGACTCCGAAGTCGTACCTGCCGAAGGGGCTGAGAAGTGACTCTCGCCGCCGCAAACGATCTCGCCGTAGCGACCAACGAACACCTGGCGAGCATCAGCAACACGCTGATCTACTCCTCGATGGCCGTCTACACGCTGGCCTTCTTCGCGTACATCGCCGAATGGCTCTTCGGCAGCCGCAGCAAGGTGGCCCGTACGGCCGCGGCGCTGACCGGCGACGGAGCGCGGAAGGCGGGGGCGCCCGCAGTCACCGTCAAGCAGGCCGGCGGGACCGCCGTGCTGGAGCGGCCCAAGGTCGTCGTGCGCTCCACCTCCGGCGCCCGCGACGTGCCGGACGGGCCGGGTGCGCACGGCGGTGACGAGCAGGGCGACCTGTACGGGCGCATCGCCATCTCCCTGACGGTGCTCTCCTTCCTGGTGGAGCTGGCCGGGGTCGTCACTCGCGCGGCCTCCGTGCAGCGGGCGCCGTGGGGCAACATGTACGAGTTCAACATCACCTTCTCCACGGTCGCCGTCGCCGTGTACCTCGCGCTGCTGGCGCTGAAGAAGAACGTGCGCTGGCTCGGCCTGTTCCTGATCACCACGGTCCTGCTCGATCTCGGCCTCGCGGTCACCGTCCTCTACACCGCGAGCGACCAGCTGGTCCCCGCCCTGCACTCGTACTGGCTGTACATCCACGTCTCCACCGCGATCTTCTGCGGCGCGGTGTTCTACGTCGGCGCGGTGGCCACGATCCTGTACCTGTTCAAGGACTCGTACGAGAACAAGCTGCAGACCGGCGGCAAGCCCGGCTCCTTCGCCACCTCGGTGCTGGAGCGGCTGCCCGCCTCCGCCTCGCTCGACAAGTTCGCCTACCGGATCAACGCGGCCGTCTTCCCGCTGTGGACGTTCACGATCATCGCGGGCGCGATCTGGGCGGGCGACGCCTGGGGCCGCTACTGGAACTGGGACCCGAAGGAGACCTGGTCCTTCATCACCTGGGTCGCCTACGCCTGCTACCTGCACGCCCGGGCCACGGCCGGCTGGAAGGGCCGCAAGGCCGCCTACCTGGCGATGATCGCCTTCGGCTGCTGGCTGTTCAACTACTACGGCGTCAACATCTTCGTGAGCGGCAAGCACTCCTACGCGGGCGTGTAAGTCCCCCGACACCGAGGCCGGTTCCTGTGGCGCACGCCACGGGAACCGGCCTTCGTCGTACGGACGCAAGCCGGACGGGAATCTTTGGTGCCTGCATCCCGCGGGTGCGGGAACCCGCGGCCGGCGCGACGCTGGTGTCATGAGCGGTTCCATCGAACAGGGCATCAGTCAGACGCACGGGAACACGCACATACTCCATTTCCTGGTGAGGCTCCCGCGGCCCATGGAGCAGGTCTGGACGGCGGTGGCCACCCCCGAGGGGCTCGGGTCCTGGTTCACCGCCGCCGACGTCCTGGAGCCCCGGCTCGACGGCATCGTCGCCCTGCGTGACCTGGGTACGGGGCGGGTCACCGCGTGGGACGTGGACCGTGTCGCCGAGTACACCGTGGGACACGGTGGCCGGATCCGGTTCCATCTGGAGCGGGCCGGGGGCGAGGGATGCGTGCTGCGCTTCACCCATGAGTTCCAGGGCGAGGGGGAGTCCGAGGCCGGCTGGCGGGCCCGCTTCGAACGTCTGATCGAGAATCTCAGGCCCTCCCCGGCCTAGGACGGCGGCAGGCACTGCTTCGCCGGCGGCTTCCCCTCCGGCCAGGCGATCTTCACGAACCGCGAGCTGCCCTCGGGGGTCAGCTCCACGATCGGCACGGCTTTGTCGTACGGGTTGCCGTGCATGTCCAGGCAGATCCAGCCGCTCGCCCCGCTCACCCGCAAGGAGCCCTTGACCTGCGGCCACTGCAGACCGACGTCCGTGAGGGCCGGGAAGCTCCGCCCGTCCGGCACCGCCTCGCGAATGCCGTGCACCGCCAGCTGCAGCGCGTCGTAGCCGATGATCAGCTGGCCGTCGTCCAGGGCGGCGGACCCGATCGGCCCGGCGGGCCCCCGCCCGGCGGTGGTCAGCAGCTGTCGCAGCACCCCGAAGTCCGCCGCCGAGCCGCCCGTCCTCGCCGGGTCCTTCGTCCAGGCGTCCGGGTGGGCGAGGGAGGTGTAGCGCACGGAGAGACGGTGGCGCAGGGCGGCGCGGTCCAGATCGCTCTCGTGCGTCAGATACGAGGCCTCGTCGCCGGTCAGCACGGTGAACGACCGGTCCTGGCAGCCGCGCCCGCCCAGCGCGTTGATGAACTGCCGCAGCTGCGTGTGCCGCCCCGCGAACAGGATCGTGTCCGTCTCCCGGGAGGTGTCGCACACCAGATGCGTGATCTGCCGGAAGGTGTTCGCGGTGGTCCCCTCCTCGCTGCGGTCCGCGGGCGGCGTGAACGGCTGCGGCTCGTACGGCGAGCCCTTGATCAGCGCCGCGAACGACTCCTGCAGCGTCCGTGTGTAGGGGTCGCCCGGCTTGTCGTACACCAGCAGCGCCTTGCCCGCGGTGACCTTGGCGAACGAGGCCAGCGCGCGGGCCTCGTCGGTGTTGGTCGGCGAGACCCGGGCGAGCCCCGGGTAAGGGTCCTTGCCGCCCTGCCCGTTGGCCAGGTCGTCGGCGGTGATCGAGGAGCCGACCACCGGGATCCCGCGCCCGGTCAGGGCCTTGACGGCCTTCTTGTTGTTGTCGGTGCTCTGCCCGATGCCCGCCACGGCCCGCAGCCGGTCCGCGCTCTTCGTCATCCGCTCCAGCTGGTCCACGGCCCGCTGCCAGTGGTCCCCGGTCGCGCCCGGGTTGGCGAGCACCAGCCGGATCGCGGGCTCCTGCCCGTTGGAGTCGTGGTTGGCCTGGTACTGCGCCAGATAGGCGCCCTGCAACTGGTGCTGGATGTCGTTCAGGTTGGTCGGCGAGGCGGAGCTGTAGGGGAGCATCAGCGCCACCGACACGTAACTGCCCGGCTTGAGCCGGTCGTTCTCCCGCGCGATCGCCCGCACGACGTCCCGCAGCTGGGTGTGTCCGAAGTCGTACGCGCCCGTCGCCACGCCCACGCACTCGGCGCTGCCCTCGGGCCGCGACACCCCGGGCGCGCAGGAGCGGTCCTCGTGCGCGAGTGCCCGCACCGCGAACACCAGCCCCGTCACCAGGGCCGCCGTGACCAGCAGGGCCAGATAGCGGCGCAGCGGGATCTCCCACACGCTCTCGCGTATCCATGTGCCCACGTCTGTGCGCGCCATCACGCCTCCCCGCTCCGGTCGTCCGGGCCGTCGTCCGTGTCGTCGGGGTCGCCGGGGTCGGCAGGGTCCCCGAGGGGGTGCCCCGCCAGCGCCGCCGCCGGCCAGTCCCTCGACGCCCGCCACAGCAGCGCGTTGCCCGCCGGCCGCAGGTTGGACAGCTGCTCCAGCTCGAAGCGGAGCCGCTGGCACACCGTCGGATCGGGCAGCACCAGCGGGTCGGTCAGCTGCCACACCGCCTGCAGCAACCGCCGTATGCGCAGGTGCAGTACGGCGTCCACGTCGTCCGGCACCCGGTGACCCGCGTCCGTGCGGCCGAGCGCGACCGCGGCCCGCCGGTCGCCGTGGCCGGTGAAGTCGCGGCCCTCGGCGTCGTGCGCGTGGAAGTACGGCGCGGACGCGACGAAGCGCAGGGTGCGCAGCCAGGTGCGGGTGTCCAGGGTGGGGAAGGTGTCGCGCAGGTGGGCGACCGCCGGCTCCGTGACGCCGAGGGCGAGTTCGTGATGGAGCCGGAAGCGGGCGTGCCCGGGGTCCGGGTAGTGCGCGATCAGCGTCTCGTGCGCGGTACGCCAGAACGCGTGGTCGGCGTCCAGCAGATGCAGCCTGAGCAGCAGCAGGGTGCGGACGAAGGGATCGCCGACGAACCGGCCCGGCACCGTCGGCAGCCCCTCCTCGGCCAGCCGGGTCTGCAGGGCCCGTACGTCCGCCGGTCCGAAGGTGTCCGGCAGCAGGGCCCGGGCCAGCGCGCAGGCCGAGTCGTGGTCGTGGGCGGCGGCCAGCACGGTCAGCTCGTCCAGGTGCTCGGCGGGCACCAGCCGGTCCAGCAGCGCCTGGTAGGCGGGCACCGCGGGCTCGTCCTCGCCGGGCCGTACGCCGGCGGTGAGCAGCTCGCCCAGCGAGGCGGATCCGGGCAGGTTCTGCGCGGCGGACTCGGCGAGCAGGGCGATGCCCAGCGGGTTGCCGGCCGTCAACCGGTGGGTGGCATGAGGCAGTTGGGGCGGGACCGGGGTGTCGCCGCAGACGGCGCCGACGATGTGCAGGGTGTCGTCCGGGCTCAGCGCGGGCAGCGCCACGAGCAGCGCCCGTGAGGAGGGCGCCGCGTCCGGGGTCCAGTCGCCGCGCCGGGCCACCTCGGGCAGCTCCCGCCGGATGGCGCCCGGCAGCTCCTCGCGGCCCTCGCCGCGCCGGGCCGCGATGAACGCCACCTGGTCCGCGACGCCCTCGGCACGGTCGCGCAGCACGGCGTCGACGAACCCGGGACCGGGCGCGGACTGGGTGTTGTCGATCAGCACCAGCGGCCGGCCGAGGCGCCGCATGCGCGGCAGCACCCCCGCGTACGCCTCCGTCAGATCGGCCAGCAGCGCCCGCACCAGATACCGCTCCGCGTGCTCGCGGGAGGTGCCGCCCGCCCGGAAGTGGCCGGACAGCAGAATGAGCCCGCGCTGGGCGTGCCCGCCCGCGTTCGGGTACGTCCGGTACCACACGGACGCCTTCTGGTGCCGGCGGCTGGTGAAGCCCTCGGCGACCGACTCCAGGGTCGCCTCGATCGCGCCCGACACCAGCGGCCCGGTGCCGGTGGCCGCGGCCACCACCTTCGCGGCCACCCTTCCGGCCCAGCGCCCGGCGAACCCGCTGATCCACGAGCCGCTCTCGTTCAGCAGCAGGATCCGCTCGACCTCCCTGCGGATCCGCTCCGAGTCGGCGTCGCCCCAGCCGCCCGCGGCCACCGCCACCAGGCCCGACATCAGCCGGGGAAAGGTGATCCGCCCGGCGCCCGTCACCGGCTCCGCCAGCTGCTCGGCGATCACCAGCAGCGCCTGCGCCACCGGCGACCAGGACTCGGCGGGCCGGCCCTCGGGCGGCCCCGCGAACTGCTCCTCCGCGCAGTCGATCAGCGCGACCGGCGTATGCCCTTGGTAGGCGTCCCGCAACTCCGTGAGCACCGCGCTCTTGCCCAGACCGCGGGCGCCCGTGAGCACCACGAAGGGCGGCTCGCCCGGGTGCTCGAACGGATGACTGCGATGCTGATGGGGCCGCAGGCCCACGAGGCGCGGCGCGAGACCGGCCGGATCGACGTCGAACAGCGCTGCGCGCCCGTGCAAGCGTCTGTGCACCGCATCTCCCCCTCAACAGCAGTGTAAGAAGGGGAAGTTGCCCCGGACCAGAGTCAGTGATGTCCGTTGGATTACGAAAGTGACCAGTGATCAGCCGACGGTGATGGAATCGAGCTTCTCCCGCAGGTAGACGTGCGAGTCGACCGGCGGGTACGCCACCCGGCCCACCGGCGCCGGCACGGACCGGACCACTGTGCCCGGGGTGCACTCGCCGAAGTAGACGAGGGACATCAGCTCCTCGGCGGGCGCGTCGCAGGGCGGCGGCAGTACCCGGTGCCGCCCCGACCGCCACCGGTCCCCCGTCCAACGGGCCATCAGATCACCGATGTTGACGGTGAACGCGGCCGGATCATAAGGCGCGTCCTCCCAGCCGGCACCTCCGTCCGCCGGATCCGTGTACACCTGCAGGCCGCCCTTGCCCGCCTGCCGGTCCAGGATGGTGACGGTCCCGAAGTCGGTGTGCGGGCCGATCCGGAACTGCCCGGGTTCGGGCTCGCCGACGACCTCGGTCCCCGGATACCAGTTGATGTTGAACCCGTACGTCGGATGGTCCATGTGCCGGGAGAAGAAGTCGGGTTCGAGGCCGAGGGCGTACCCCAGCAGCGTCAGCAGTTCCTTCTCCAGATCGGCCATCCTCGCCAGGTACTCCTCGCACAGCGGCCGTAGTCCGGGGACCTCCGCCGGCCACACATTGGGCCCGTACCACTCGGCGTTGACGACCGGATCGTCGAAGGGCTCGTGCGTGGCGAAGGTCAGCGACTCCTTCAGGTCGGGCGGAGTCTCGGTGCCCTCCGCGTACCCGTTGGCCTCGGCCCCCGGCCCCAGCCACCCGCGCCCGCCGACCCTGGCCGCATACGGCCGCTTCACCTCCTGTGGCAGCAGGAAGAAGTCCCGGGCGACGGTACGGATCCGCGCGCGCAGGCCGGGGTCGACGCCGTGCCCGGTGACGAGCAGGAAGCCGGCGGTCCTGAGGGCCTGGTCGACGGTGCGGGCGACGGCGGCGCGGGCCTCGGAGCCGCCGTCCAGCCAGGGCCGCAGATCGATGGTCGGAATGCGCGTACTACTCACCGATGTCCTCGTTCCACAGAGCCGGGTTGTCGCGGATGAAGGCGCGCATCAGGCCGGCGCACCCGGGGTCGTCGAGGAGCACGATCTCCACGCCGTGCGCGGCGAGCCAGTCCTGTCCGCCGCGGAAGGTGACCGCCTCGCCGATCACCACCCGGGAGATCCCGAACTGACGGACCAGGCCGCTGCAGTACCAGCAGGGGGACAGGGTGGTCACCATGGTCGTGCCGCGGTAGGTGCGCCGCCGTCCCGCCGCGCGGAACGCGGCGGTCTCCGCGTGCAGGGAGGGGTCCCCGTCCTGGACACGGCGGTTGCGGCCGCGGCCCAGCAGGGTGCCGTCGGCGCCGTAGAGGGCGGCGCCGATCGGGATGCCGCCCTCGGCGAGTCCGGTACGGGCCTCGGCGACGGCGGTGGCGAGCCAGGCGCGGGCCAGTGCCTGATCCATACCCTCACTGTCCCCCGGCGAGGGCCCCGCGGCAACGTGCCGCGCCCCCGAACGGGGGTGCGACACGCGTCTGTACCCTGGCCCGATCACATCACGCGGGAGGGAAACGCCCATGGTCGCTGCCCCGGTTCTGGAGGAGCTGCGGGAGGTCTGCCAGCCGTACGCCAAGCTGGCGAGCCGCAACGGGGAGCACTGGGCGGGCCGGCTGTACATGCGCCGTGTCTCGCTGCGGTTCACCCGGCAGCTGGTGCGCACCGCGGTCACCCCGGACCAGCTCACCTGGACCATGGTGGTGTGCGGGATCGCCTCCGGCGCGGCCCTGCTGGTCCCCGGCCTCACGGGTGCCGTGCTGGCCGTCGTCCTCATGCAGCTGTTCCTGCTCTTCGACTGCGTGGACGGCGAAGTCGCCCGCTGGAAGGGGCAGAACAGCGCGACGGGGATCTACGTGGACCGGCTCGGGGCGTATCTGGCGGACGCGGCGCTGATGGCGGGGATCGGGTTCCGGGCCGCGGAGAACGGGCTCGGCGGCTGGCTCTCGCTCGGTGTCGCCACCGCGCTCGGGGTCGTCCTGCTGAAGGCCTCGACCGACCTGGTGGACGTGGCCCGGGCCCGGCGCGGGCTCGGCGTCGCCGACGACGAGTCGACCCGGCCGCGCTCGCAGGGCGTGGCCACGGTGCGGCGGCTGGCGGCCGCCTTCAAGATCCACCGGGTGACCAACGGCATCGAGGCGTCGCTGGTACTGCTCGCGGCGGCCGCCGTCGACACGGTCACCGGCGGCGTCGACGCGACGCGCTGGGCACTGGTCGCACTGGCCGCGGTCACCTGGCTGATGGTCCCGGCCCACCTGCTGTCGATCCTGTCGTCGTCGCGGCTGCGCCGGCCGGAACCGCATGGTGGGGGTGATCGCGCCGGGGTAGCGTGACGCCGTCCTTGACGCTCGATTCGGCATGCAGAGACCACTCTTGACGGGGGAGCTCCATGAAGAAGCGCTTGACGGGCAAGTTGGCCGCCGCGGCAGTTCTGGCCCCGGTGCTGGCCTTCGCGGGTACGGGGCAGGCGTTCGCCGCCGGCCACGCCGTCACCTGGAAGAACAGGAGCAACGGCAAGTACCTCGCGTATTTCAACGGTAAGGTCCGCACCACTTCCGCCACCGGGGCCAGCATGAAGTGGGACGAGAGCAAGCATTCCGACGGTTCCTACACCATGAAGCACCACCTCACGGGGAAGTGCCTCGACAGCAACAGGAACGGCGCCGTGTACGTGGGTGCGTGCAACGGCGGCAACTACCAGAAGTGGTACGAGACCCATGACTCCTCGGGCTGGCGGCTGAAGAACAAGGCCACCGGGCGCACCCTCCAGGTGGCGCCCAGCGGGGCCGTCAACACCGCTTCCGACTCGGGCGCCCCGCGCCAGCGCTGGAGCTGATCCTCAGCCCGTACCCGGGCCGGTACGGCATCCGTTCGACGCGGACGCGGTACCGGCCCGCCGCTGTGTGTGCGCCACCGGGGTCACTTCGGCTCGGCGGCGACCGAACGCCAGATCCTCTCCGGCAGGATCAGCGCCGCCTCGTCCAGGTCGACGTCGTCGATGCCGGACAGCCAGCGGCGGGAGAGCCCGACGACCGGACCGAGGATCAGCGACTCGATCAACGGCGGCGGCAACGGGGCGAGTTCACCGGCGGCGACGTACGCCTGGGCCCACTGTGCGAGCGGTGACAGACGGGCCTCCTGGGCGTCGCGCAGCCGCTTGCCGTCGGCCATCCCCTGGCGGTCCGCGTAGGAGGAGTGCAGCAGCCGTGCGGCGTCCCGGTGCTCCTGGACGAAGGCCAGGTAGGCGCCGACCAGGGCCCGGATGCCGGTGTGGGCGGTCCGGGTGCCCTGCACGGCCGTGACCAGCTCACCGAGCAGCCGCTCCAGCCAGCGCGTCAGCAGCGCGTTCATCAGGCCGTCGATGCTGCCGAAGTGGTGGTAGAGGCTGCCCAGGCTCACCCCGCTCGCCTTGGTGACGGCGCTGACCGTCAGCCCCTGGTCGCCCCCCTCCGCGTACACGCGCAGTGCGGCGTCCAGGAGCTGCTCGACGGTGGCTTCACCCCGCTGCTGTTTGCGACTCATTCTGGAATACTTTTCTAGAAAGATCTTTTAGAACAGTGGCCTGTTGCGCCACACTGATGCACATCCTCACACCAGGGAGCCGCCGGTGTCGTCGCCCGAGTCGTCCGAGATCCACATTTCGCTCACGCCCCAGCAGGCGGCCTCCGGAACGGTCCTGAGGCTGCCGTCGGAAACGGGGGTGCCGCCCGTGCGCATCCCGCCCGTCCGCGACGGCGATCTCGTACGGCTGCGGGCCGGCGAGCGTGAGCTGCTGTTAAGGGTCCACGTCACCGCGTCGGGCACGACCACCGCGGCCCAGGGCGCCCAGAAGCGGGGGATCGCCTGTCTCGGCGTGCTCGGCGTCGCCGTCGTGGTCGTGCTGCTGGTGGTGCTGACCAACCGGGGCGGCGACGGTTCGTCCGACGACTCCGCGGACGGCTCCTCGTACAGCCCCTCGGCATCTGCGACCACCTACGACCCGTACACACGGGATCCGGCCACCGGTGACCCGTACGAGTCCAGCGCCCCCAGCGGTACCGGCGACCCCTACGGGACCGGCGCTCCCTACGGCGGCGTGAGCGAGGAGCCGAGTCCGTTTACGTCCGGCACCTGCCTCAACGGAACCCTGCCCACCTCCACAACCGCACAGGAGGTCAGCGGCGTCGAGGAGGTCTCCTGCTCGGCGTCCGACGCGCACTACAAGGTGATCGAGACCATCCCGTTCAGCACGGACATGAGCCGCTGCAACAGCAACCCCCGTACGCAGTACGCCTTTTCGTACCGCTACACGCTCAACGGCGCGGCCGTGAACGAGTACGTGTACTGCCTCGTGGGCCTAGGCTCGTACGCGCGCTGACAACTGGGGGAGAGAGTTGAACGGGGACCACAACGGGGTCGAGCCGCTGGAGGACGACGACCCGCGCCGGATCGGTCCGATCCCGCTGGTCGGACGGCTCGGCGCCGGCGGCATGGGACGGGTCTATCTCGGCGTGCACGAGGGCCGGTACGCGGCCGTCAAACAGGTACTGCCCTCCGTCGTCGGCGAGGACAAGGACTTCGTCCGCCGCTTCGGGCACGAGCTGGACAACCTCGCCCGGCTGCCCGCAGGGGCCACCGCACCACTGCTCGTGGGCGACCGCGCCGCCCGGCCGCCGTGGTTCGCCACCGCCTACGTGCCGGGCCTGACCCTGCGCGAGGCCGTCGAGCTCAACGGCGGGCCGCTGCCGCCCGAGGCGCTGTGGCTGCTGCTGCGGGAGGCCGCGGCAGGACTGGTGGCGGTGCACGAGCTGGACATGGTGCACCGGGACGTCAAGCCGTCCAACGTCATGCTGACCCTCGACGGGCTCACCCTCATCGACTTCGGCGTCGCCCGGGCCGCCGAGCAGAGCCAGCTGACCCGGACCGGCATGGTGGTGGGCACCCCCGCCTACATGTCTCCCGAACAGGCCTCGGGAGCACGGGTGTTGACCGGCGCCGTGGACGTCTTCGCCCTCGGCTCCGTCGTGGCGTACGCGGGATCGGGGCGGCCGCCCTTCGGCGACGAGTCCGGGCACGGCGTGCTCTACCGGATCGTGCACGAGCAGCCCGACCTGGAGGAGCTGCGCGCGGCCGACCCCGAACTGGCCGCCGTCGTCGCGTCCTGCCTGGACAAGGACCCCGAGGACCGGCCCACCGCCGCCGAACTCCTCGAACTGGCCGACGGACGGGGCCCGTCCGAGTCGCCGCTGTGGCCCGGGTCCGTCACGGAACGACTCACCGGGCGGGCGGAGTTCGCGGCGGTGGTGCCGGAGGTGACGGAGGTGCCGGAGCCGCACCGCGAACCGGAGCCGGAGGCCGAGCCGGGGCCCGAGGTGGTCGTACGGCCTCCCGCGGAGCAGCGGCAGGGCAAGCGGCCACGCGAACAGCGCCGCAGGCGCGTCCTGGTGGCCGTCGTACCGGCCGTGATCGTCGTCGGTACGGCGACCCTGGCCTTCCAGCTCCTGCCGTACGCCACCGACTCCGGCCGCAAGGGCACCGCAGGTACCCCCGAAGCCTCCGTCTCCGCGTCGGCCGATCCGGCACCCGGCGAGCCCTCCGAGAGTCCTTCCGGCACCAAGAAGCCGGGCAGGAAGGGCTCGGCCTCTCCCGCGGGCGAGAAGAAGCCGCACAAGGGAGGTTCGGACGGCGGCGCGGAGGGACCGGGCGGCTTGGGCGGTTCGGGTCCGGCGGGCGGCTCAAGCGGCACCGGAGGCGATCCGGGCTCCGGTTCCGGCGGCTCCGGAGGTTCCACCGGTTCCTCCGGCGGTTCCTCGGGGGGCTCGGCCTCCGGTGGTTCCCCGGGCGGCTCCTCCTCCGGCGGAACCTCCACGGCCGGTCCCGGCTCGGGCACCTTCCGCCTCAAGAACGGTGAGAACGGCAAGTGCCTGACCCAGGTCTACGGCTCCACGGGCCTCGGCGACTGCTCGGACCCGACCGCCCACTGGACCTTCCGCAGCGCGGCGGGCGGCAGCGTCAAGGTCGTCAATGTCTCGACCGGTGCCTGCCTGAGCGCCAACGGCAACAACCAGGCCGTCTTCGTCGGGGACTGCTCCCAGGGCAGCAGCGGCCTGCGGTGGAGGACGGGCTCGGGCAACTCCCTGCGTACCGTCTACGACGGCGGCTGCCTCGACCTCGCCTTCGGCGGGGGAGTGGCCGAGGCGACCTGCCAGTCGGGGGCCGCCTCCCAGAGCTGGGCGAGAACCTGAGACACACGCCGGACCAGGGCCCATCGGCGCCGCCGATGGGCCCATCGGCAGGACGCCCCACTGGGCCGTGGACCAGGGCTGACGTCCGTTCGTAGCGTCGGCGGCATGACCCCAGAGCACAAGGGCACGGCCCAGCTGACCACCGCGATGATGCTGTCCGGCACCCTCGGCGTTTTCGTCGTCGAGTCCGGCGCCCCGCCCTTCGACGTCGTCTTCTTCCGCGTCCTGTTCGGCGCCCTCGCCCTCGGCGGCTACGTCGTCGCCCGTGGCTGGCTGCGCGACCACGGCTTCACCCCGCGCACCCTCGCGCTCGCCGTCCTCGGCGGGGTGCTCATCGTCTTCAACTGGGTGCTGCTGTTCCAGTCGTACGAGAACACGTCCATCTCGGTGGCCACGGTGGTCTACCACACGCAGCCCTTCTACGTGGTCCTCCTCGGCGCCCTGCTGTTCCGTGAAC
The DNA here is from genome assembly GCF_001542625.1 of Streptomyces griseochromogenes. NCBI lineage: Bacteria > Bacillati > Actinomycetota > Actinomycetes > Kitasatosporales > Streptomycetaceae > Streptomyces > Streptomyces griseochromogenes. The sequence continues at coordinate 735,904 of NZ_CP016279.1, forward strand.
GGCTCACCGCGGCCCGGGTCGGCTGGATCGCCGTCGCCTTCGCGGGCCTGATCCTCGTCTCCGGGGTGACCCCCGCCGACTTCACCGGCGGCGGCGCCTACCTCACCGGCATCGGCCAGGCCCTGCTCGCCGCGCTGCTGTACGGCCTGTCCACGCTGGTCACCAAGCGGATCACCGGCGTGCGCCCGCATCTGATCGCCCTCGTCCAGGTGCTGGTCGGCATCCCGCTGCTGCTGCCGTTCGCCGACTTCGGCGCGATGCGGGGCACCGGCTGGGACTGGGGCTGGCTGGCCGGCCTCGGCCTCCTGCACACGGGCGTGATGTACGTCCTCATGTACGCCGCCTACGCCCAGCTGCCCACCTCGAAGATCGCCGTCCTGGCCTTCGTCTACCCGGCGGTCGCCATGGTCATGGACTGGGCGGTGTACGGCCACCACATCGGCCCGGTCCAGGCGCTGGGCGTCCCGCTGATCGTGACGGCGAGCCTGAAGGTCACGCTTGCTCGGCCACGAGCCGCCGCGCCTGCTCCACGAACAGCCGGGCCGGAGCCGAAAGCCGCTTCCCGGCCCGCCACGCCAGCTGCGTGCGAAGCGTGAACGGAGGCTCCCAGGCGAGCCGTACGAGGGAGCCCTCCGCGAGTTCGGCGGCGACCGTCACCTCGGGCAGCAGCGCGATCCCGAGGCCGGCCGCCGCCGCGCGCTTGGTCGCCTCGATCGTCCCGAACTCCCTGAACTCCACCGGCTTCAGCGCCGTCAGCTCCCGCTCGAACAGATCCCGGTAGGCACAGCCCGGCTCGGTGGCCAGCAGGGACTGCCCGGGCAGATCGGCCGTCGCGAGCGGCCTTGTGGCGAGCGCGTGTCCGGGGGCCGCGACCAGCGCCAGCGGCTCCACCGCCAGCACCGCGCTCTCCAGCCCCGGGTGCTCGGTCTCCTCCTCCATCAGGAGCCCGACGTCGTACGTCCCCTGCCGCAGCGCCAGCCGGGTCTCGTCGCCGATGGTGGTCCGCAGGGCGAGCCGCACCTTCGGGTGGCGGTGGTGGAAGTACTCCAGCAGCGGCGGCAGCCGATAGGAGGTCAGGGACTCCATCGTCCCGACGGTGAGAGTGCCGGAGGGCTCCTCGGGGCCGGTGACCGCCGCCCGGGCCTCCTCGGCCAGCTCGATGATCTGCCGGGCGTAGGGCAGCAGCCGCTCGCCCGCCTCGGTCAGCCGGATGCGGCTGCCGAGCCGGTCGAACAGCTCGACGCCCAGCGAGGACTCCAGGGCGCGGACCTGGCTCGTCACACTGGACTGCGCGTACGACAGTTCGGCCGCCGCCCGGGTGAAGCTCAGCACCGTGGCGACCTTCTCGAAGGTGACGAGCAGCCGGAGTTCCATCATTCGCCCCGGGGATCGTCCTTCTTGCCGTCCCTGTCGAGGGACTTCAGGAACTCGGGGTCGTCGTCGGGGGCGACCCAGCGGGCCGGTGACTGTCCGCCTGCCGAGACCGCGCGCGCCTTGCCGGTGATCAGCCAGGCGACCGGGCCCACCAGGACCCAGCCGAAGACCAGCACGATGACCACCCACACCACCTTCGGCAGGTGGCGCACCTCTTCCTCGGGGGTGTTCAGACAGTCCACGAACGCGTAGATCCACAGCGCCAGGACCAGCAGGGTCGGCAGATACCTGAGCATGGTCGTGCGAGCTCCCGAATGAGGTGGGTCGGCCCCGGTGACGGGGCCAGGTTAGCCGGTGGCCGATACTGGGACACATGGCTTACGACGATCTTCGCTCCCTGCTGCGCGCGCTGGAGCGCGAGGGAGACCTCAAGCGCATCAAGGCCGAGGTGGACCCTTATCTGGAGGTCGGGGAGATCGTCGACCGGGTGCAGAAATCCGGCGGCCCCGCGCTGCTCTTCGAGAACGTGAAGGGCTCGGCGATGCCCCTCGCGATGAACGTCTTCGGGACCGACCGGCGGCTGCTGAAGGCGCTGGGCCTGAAGTCGTACGGCGAGATCTCCGAGAAGATCGGCGGGCTGCTGCGGCCCGAGCTGCCGCACGGCTTCGTGGGCGTGCGCGAGGCGTTCGGGAAGCTCGGCGCGATGGCGCACGTACCGCCGAAGAAGATCAAGGACGCCCCCGTGCAGGAGGTCGTGCTGCACGGGGACGAGGTGGACCTGGACCGGCTCCCGGCCCTGTTCACCTGGCCGAAGGACGGCGGCTCCTTCTTCAACCTCGGGCTCACCCACACCAAGGACCCGGAGACGGGTATCCGCAACCTCGGGCTCTACCGCCTCCAGCGGCACGACAAGCGCACCATCGGCATGCACTGGCAGATCCACAAGGACAGCCGGAACCACTACCAGGTGGCGGCCCGGCGCGGCGAGCGCCTCCCGGTCGCCATCGCCTTCGGCTGCCCGCCGGCCGTTTCCTACGCCTCCACCGCGCCCCTGCCCGGGGACATCGACGAGTACCTCTTCGCCGGGTTCATCGCGGGCAGGCGCATCGAGATGGTCGACTGCAAGACGGTCCCGCTCCAGGTCCCCGCGAACGCCGAGGTCGTCCTGGAGGGCTGGCTGGAGCCCGGCGAGATGCTCCCGGAGGGCCCCTTCGGCGACCACACCGGCTTCTACACCCCGCAGGAGCCGTTCCCGGCCCTGAAGATCGACTGCGTGACGATGCGCAGGCGCCCGCTGCTCCAGTCGATCGTGGTCGGCCGCCCGCCGACGGAGGACGGCCCGCTCGGCCGCGCCACGGAGCGCTTCTTCCTCCCCCTCCTCAAGATCATCGTCCCGGACATCGTGGACTACCACCTCCCCGAGGCCGGCGGCTTCCACAACTGTGCGATCGTCTCGATCGACAAGAAGTACCCGAAGCACGCGCAGAAGGTCATGCACGCGATCTGGGGGGCGCACATGATGTCCCTGACCAAGCTGATCGTGGTCGTGGACGCCGACTGTGACGTGCACGATCTGCACGAGGTCGCCTGGCGGGCCCTCGGCAACACCGACTACGCCCGCGACCTGACCGTCGTGGAAGGCCCCGTCGACCACCTCGACCACGCCTCCTACCAGCAGTTCTGGGGCGGCAAGGCGGGTATCGACGCCACGAAGAAGTGGCCCGAGGAGGGCTACACCCGTGACGGCGGGTGGCCGGACATGGTTCTGTCGGACCCGGATACGGCGGCCCTGGTGGACCGCCGCTGGAAGGAGTACGGCCTGTGAGCAGCGCCTCCGCGGCACTCCCGCGGCCAGGTCGCACCAAGGCGTTCCTGCGTCTGGTGATGATCGAGCACTCGGTCTTCGCGCTCCCCTTCGCCTACATCGCCGCGCTGACCGCGATGTACCAGTGGGACAAGAACATCCACTGGGGCCGCCTGCTGCTGGTCACGATCTGCATGGTGGGCCTGCGCACCTTCGCGATGGCGGTCAACCGGATCATCGACCGCGAGATCGACGCCCGCAACCCGCGCACCGCCCACCGTGAACTGGTGACCGGCGCGATGACGGTGAAGCACGCCTGGACGGGTGCCCTGATCGCCCTGGTGATCTTCCTGGGCGCGGCGGCCCTGCTGAACCCCCTCTGCCTGGCCCTGGCCCCCATCGCGGTCATCCCGATGGTGGTCTACCCGTACGGCAAACGGTTCACGAACTTCCCGCAGGCCATCCTGGGCCTGGCCCAGGCGATGGGCCCGGTCGGCGGCTGGCTCGCCATCTCGGGGTCCTGGTCCTGGGAGGCGGTGATCCTGGGCCTGGCCGTCGGCATCTGGATCGGCGGCTTCGACCTGATCTACGCCTGCCAGGACGTGGAGACCGACCGCGAGATCGGCGTCATGTCGGTCCCGGCGCGCTTCGGCATCCCGGCGGCGATCTGGGGCGCCCGCGCGTGCCACACGATCACCACGGCCCTGTTCGTCTGGTACGCCCTGGCCACCCACGCCGGAGCCTTCTTCTGGCTGGGCCTGGTGATCGTCGCGGGCGCGTTCGTGTACGAGCACCGGATCGTCCGCCCGCATGACCTGTCCCGCCTGAACAGGGCGTTCTTCTCGACGAACGGCTTCATCGGGATCAGCCTCTTCGTGTGCGCCCTCATCGACCTGCTGGTGCGCGGTCTGACTCCGTAGCCCTTTCGGGTGAGGCTCGCATACGGCACCGCTCGGCCCGTGCGGGGCATCCGCGCTGATCAGGCCACGGTCCCGGGGGCAGCCGGGGTGATCCGGGGCCATGCCCATGAGCCCGTTCACGCTCAAGCGTCTCCCCGCGCGCGCGGGCTTCGATGTCCGGCAGCCCGGCGACGCGCCCGGCCGCCGGACGCGTAGCCGCCCCACCCGGCCTGAGCGCGGCCCGACCCGCCGGTACGCTCAAGGTGTGAACGCAGGAGAAACGCAGCGCGCGCCTTGGATCGTGGGGGTGTCCGGAGCTTCCGGGACGCCGTATGCGGCTGCCGTGCTGCGGGCGCTGCTGGACGCCGGGGAGGCGGTCGACCTGGTGGTCAGCCGGGCCTCGCGGCTGACGCTGCTGGACGAGACGGGGATCTCCTTCCGGGACGCGCACTGGCAGGAGGACCTGCGGGAATGGCTGGCCCGGGGCGCCGACGGAAAACCCGGGACCTTCGATGTGGACATCAGCGCGGTGCGGTACTGGAGCGCGGGGGATCTCGCCGCCGGGCCGTCCTCGGGGTCGTACCCGGCGAAGGGGATGCTCATCGTGCCCGCCTCGACCGCCTGTGTGGCCGGTGTCGCCCTCGGGCTGTCCAAGGATCTGCTCCAGCGCACCGCGAGCGTCACACTGAAGGAGCGCCGGCCGCTGGTCGTGGCCGTACGGGAGACCCCCCTGAACGGTCAGACCCTGCGGCACCTCGTCGCGCTGGACGACGCGGGGGCGAGTGTGGTGCCGGCCTCGCCCGCCTTCTACGCGGGCGCGACCCACATCCAGGATCTGGTGGACTTCGTCGCCGGACGGGTGCTGGACGCGGCGGGCGTCGGGCACGGTCTGTACCGGCGCTGGAAGGGCGAACTGGGCGGCGGCGCAGCGGTCCGGTAGCCGAGCAAGTCGAGCAAGTCGCAGTACCTCTCATCACTTCAGGAACGTTCAGAACTTTTCCAGGGGAAGGCTTCGATCGCATGGACGCGGTGGACAGGCAGCTCATCCAGGCCCTGAGGGAGAACGGCCGGGCCTCCTACGCGGAGCTGGGGCGCCTCGTCGGCCTTTCGGGACCCAGCGTCACCGACCGCATCAACCGTCTGGAGGCGGCCGGTGTCATCACCGGCTACCGCGCCACCGTGAACGCGGCCTCCCTCGGCCTCGGTGTGACCGCGCTGATCGGCATCTCGCTGTCCGACGCGGCCGACCACGAGGACGTGGCCCAGCGGCTGAAGGAGCTCCCGGAGATCGAGGACTGCTGGTTCATCGCCGGCGACGACTCCTACATGCTCAAGGCGCGGGCGGCGGACGTGGACGGGCTGGAGAGGATCATCCGGCGGCTGAGCGGGACCAAGGGCGTCTCGCGGACTCGTACCACCATCGTGCTGTCCACGAAGTGGGAGAACCGGGTCGGGGAACTGCCCGAAGAGGTCTAGGGATACCGTTGGCGGGGCTGTCGGAGAAAGGTGAAGGCATGGACGTCGGGCTCAAGCGCGAGCTGGAGGAGAAGGTCCGCTCCGGGGAGCGGCTGTCCCGCGAGGACGGCATCGCGCTGTACGAGTCGGACGACCTGGCCTGGCTGGGCGGGCTCGCGCACGAGGTGCGGACGCGCAAGAACGGTGACGTCGTGCACTTCAACGTCAACCGGCACCTCAACATGACCAACGTGTGCACGGCCTCCTGCGCCTACTGCTCGTTCCAGCGCAAGCCGGGCGAGAAGGACGCGTACACGATGCGCATCGAGGAGGCCGTCAAGCTCGCCAAGGCGATGGAGTCGGAGAACCTCACCGAGCTGCACATCGTCAACGGCCTGCACCCGAACCTGCCGTGGCGCTACTACCCGCGCTCCCTGCGCGAGCTGAAGGCGGCCCTCCCGAACGTCTCGCTGAAGGCGTTCACGGCGACCGAGATCCACCACTTCGAGACGATCTCCGGGCTCTCGGCCTCGGAGATCCTCGACGAGCTGATCGACGCCGGTCTGGAGTCGCTGACCGGCGGCGGCGCCGAGATCTTCGACTGGGAGGTCCGGCAGCACATCGTGGACCACCGGACCCACTGGGAGGACTGGTCCCGCATCCACCGGCTGGCGCACGAGAAGGGCCTCAAGACCCCGTGCACCATGCTCTACGGCCACATCGAGGAGCCCCGTCACCGCGTGGACCACGTGCTGCGGCTGCGTGAGCTGCAGGACGAGACCGGCGGCTTCCAGGTCTTCATCCCGCTGCGCTACCAGCACGACTTCGTGGACATGAAGGACGGCAAGGTGCGCAACCGCCTGCAGGCGCGCACCCAGATGGCGACCGGCGCCGAGGCCCTGAAGACCTTCGCCGTCTCCCGTCTCCTCTTCGACAACGTCCCGCACGTGAAGGTCTTCTGGGTCATGCACGGCGTGCAGACCGCCCAGCTCGCCCTCCAGCACGGCGCCGACGACATGGACGGCTCGGTGGTCGAGTACAAGATCACGCACGACGCGGACAACTACGGGACCCCGAACAAGCTGACCCGCGAGGACCTGCTGGACCTGATCCGCGACGCCGGCTTCCGTCCCGTGGAGCGCAACACCCGTTACGAGATCATCCGCGAGTACGACGGTGCGGACCCGCTGCGCCGGGAGTCCCCCCAGCCGATGCGGGTGTGACGCGGTGACGTTGTCGTTCGAGCTGGACCCGGCGGTCTCGCCTGCCCTCCGGGACGATGTGCTCGCCCTGTGGGCGGACGTGTCGAACGCGGGCGGCTCCGTCGGCTTCGTGCCGCCGGTGACCGCGCACGACATACGTCCCGAGCTGGTGAAGCACCTGGTCGCGATGGCCGAGGGCCGCACCCGGCTGCTCGTGGGCCGGGACACGACGGGAGCGGTCGTGGCGACCGCGTTCCTCACCCACAACACGCACCGGCTGATGAAGCACTGGGTGTGGCTGTACACGGTGATGGTGCATCCCCGGCACCAGGGCAAGGGATACGGGCGCGACCTGCTGGCGGCGGCCGCGGAAGCCGCCGACGGCCTCGACGGCGTCGAGGCCATACGGCTCACCTGCCGGGGCGGCCTCGGCCTGGAGCGGTTCTACGGCTCCTGCGGCTACAAGGAGGTCGGCCGGGTGCCCGGCGCGATCCGGGTCGCTCCCGGTGACGACCGCGACGACATCTTCATGCTGCTGCCGCTGGCCTGACCCCCCTGCAAGATCGGGTCGGTACCGTGCTTCACTGGACGATGACCCCTTTTGGAATCGGACGAGTGGATTGAGATGCTCCGCTACACGCTGATGCGCCTCGGTATCTTCGCGGGCTGCCTCGTGGTCGTCTGGGGAGCCGTCTACTCCGGCATCTTCCCGCGCGGCTTCGGCGACTCGAACGGACTGTGGATTCTGCTGCTCGCGCTGGTCCTGTCGGCGCCGATCAGCTGGGTGGTGCTGCGCAAGGAGCGGGACCGGGCCTCGGTGCAGATCGTGACCAGGGTCGACCGGATGAAGGAGAACCTGGACGCCAACCGCAGCCAGGAGGACGTCGCCGACGACACCGCGCGGGCGCAGGGCCAGCCTTCCTGACCGAGGGCCCAACTAGGCTTGCCCCATGGGTGCCGTGAAGACCAAGCGGATGCCGAGGGCGGTCCGTGAGCAGCAGATGCTCGACGCCGCCGTACAGATCTTCGGCCGACGCGGCTACATGGCCGCCTCCATGGACGAGATAGCCGAACTCGCGGGTGTCTCCAAGCCGTTGGTCTACCTGTACCTGAATTCCAAGGAAGATCTCTTCACCGCCTGCATCCGCCGTGAGGCCACCGCCCTCACGGACGCCGTGCGCGCCGGAGTCCGTGGGGAGCTGCCCGCCGACCGCCAGCTGTGGGAGGGGCTCCAGGCGTTCTTCGCGCACACCGCCGAGCATCCGCACGCCTGGTCGGTGCTGCATCTGCAGGCCCGTACCCACGGGGAGCCCTTCGCGGCCGAGGTCGCCGCGATGCGCGAGGAGATCGTCGCGTTCGTGACCCGTCTGGTCGCGGCGGCGGCCCGGGAGGCGCACCGGGATCCCGACCTGCCCGAGCGCGAGGTCGCGGGGCTCGCCGAGGCGCTGGTCGGAGCGGCGGAGTCGCTGGCCGCCTGGGCCAACGCCACGCCTCATGTCACCGCCCGCCAGGCGGCGGCGACCATGATGAACTTCGCCTGGTCGGGCCTCGGCAATCTGATGGCGGGCCACCCGTGGACTCCGCCGGCGGACGAGGCCTAGCGCCGCGAGGGCGCGGACCGTTCCCACCCGGCCACGGCGAAGTGCCTACGGCGCTCGGTCGTCGGGCTCGGCAGTGCCGTCCGAGGTCGTTTCGGGCTTCGTGAAGAGGACTTCGCGGGCCTGTTCCGCGGCACGGGCGATGCTCTCGGAGATGAAGTCGACGAAGCGGGCGATGTTTTCCAGGCGGACGGCGGCCGGGGTGTCGGGGCCGAGGACGGCGACGCCCTGTCGTGCGGCCTCGGCGAGTTGGGCATGGGAGCGGGCGGCGGCGAGCGCGCCCTGGAACCAGAGTTCGTTGTCGACGGCGTAGCGGTCGCGGCGGCGTTCGTCGCGTTCCCGGCGGACGAGGTCCTGGCCTTCGAGGAACGTGACCGCCTTGGAGATGGAGGCCGGGCTGACCTGGAGGTGCTGGGCCAGTTCGCTCGCGGTGAGGCTGCCCGCGTCGGTGATGTAGAGGCAGGTCAGGACCCGGGACATCATCTTGGGCAGGCCCGAGGCCATGAGGAGGGTGGTGAACGCCTCCTCGTACTCGCGTACCGCCTCGGGGTCGCGTCCGTGGGCCTGCGGAGGTGTCGCCGAGTCCCGGGGCGCGGCCTGCCTGCGGCGGTGGGCGCGGCGTTCGGTGGCGCGGTGGGCGAGGTCGGCGCGGTAGGCGGTGGGGCCCCCGTTGCGCATCACCTCGCGCGTGATGGTCGAGGTGGGGCGGTCGAGGCGTCTGGCGATCTCCGCGTAGGCGAGACCGTCGGCCAGGCCCAGCGCGATCTGCTGACGTTCCGGCTGGGTGAGCCTGCCTCCTGGCATCGCGATCTCCTTCGTGGTCCCGGTGCTCCTTGGTGCCTCCAGCATAGCGTTCACTCTCCATCTATTGCAACGGCCGAGGTGAGGGATGTTGCGTTAGATTCAGAACCGTTGCAACGATTTAACTGCTCTGACCTGCGATTACGACAGTTATACGCAATGGATGCGTTGCCGGATCGGCGAATGCAACGTAGCTTTTCCGTTGTCGGAAACAACGAGTCGAAGGAGAGCACGATGCAGAAGAACCAGAGCGCGGTGGAGAAGTTCGACGCCCCCGCCCCCGTCTCCGTCGTCCTGGACGTCCCCGCCGGACGCATCCAGCTCATCGCCGCCGACCGGGCTGACGTCACGGTCGAGGTCCGGCCCGCCAACGCCGACAAGAGCCGCGACGTCAAGGCGGCCGAGGAGATCGAGGTCGTCTACGCCGACGGCGTCCTGCGGATCGAGGCCCCGGAGGCGACCAACCGGTTCCTCGGACACTCCGGGTCCGTCGAGGTCACCGTCCAGCTGCCGGCCGGCTCCCGGGTCGAGGGCAAGGCCGGCGCCGCCGAGTTCCGCGGCGTCGGACGCCTCGGCGACGTCACCTTCGCGGGCGGCTACCGCTCGGTCAAGCTCGACGAGGCCGCGAGCGCCCGCCTCACCGCCCACGACGGCGACGTCTCGGTCGGCCGCCTGAACGGCCCCGCGGAGATCAGTACCCAGAGGGGCGACATCCAGATCGCCGAGGCCGTGCGCGGCACGGTCACCCTGCGCACCGCGAAGGGCGACATCTCCGTCGGTGCCGCCCGCGGCGTCTCGGCCGCCCTGGACGCCGGCACCTCCTACGGCCGGATCCACAACGCGCTCAAGAACGCCGACGGCACCCCTGGCCTGACCATCCTCGCGACCACCTCCTACGGCGACATCACCGCCCGCAGCCTGTGAACACCCGCAGCCGACAAGAAGGGGAGCACCTCTCATGACCGACTTGGCCATCGCGGCGAACGGGCTGCGCAAGTCCTACGGCGACAAGACCGTCCTCGACGGCGTGGATCTGGCCGTCCCGGCGGGAACGGTCTTCTCCCTGCTCGGCCCGAACGGCGCCGGCAAGACCACCGCCGTCAAGATCCTCTCCACCCTCGTCACCGCGGACGCCGGCGATCTGTACGTCGGCGGCCACAACCTCACCACCGACGCACAGGCCGTGCGTGCCGCGATCGGCGTCACCGGACAGTTCTCCGCCGTCGACGGCCTGATCACCGGCGAGGAGAACATGCTCCTCATGGCGGACCTGCACCACCTCTCCCGGCGGGAGGGGCGGCGGGTCACCGCCGAACTGCTGGAACGCTTCGACCTGGTCGAGGCCGCGAAGAAGCCCGCCTCCACCTATTCCGGAGGCATGAAGCGCCGCCTGGACATCGCCATGACCCTGGTCGGCAGCCCGCGGATCATCTTCCTCGACGAGCCGACCACCGGCCTGGACCCGCGCTCCCGCCACACCATGTGGCAGATCATCCGCGAGCTCGTCGCGGGCGGCGCCACCGTCTTCCTCACCACCCAGTACCTGGACGAGGCCGACGAACTCGCCGACCGTATCGCCGTGCTCAACGACGGCAAGATCGCAGCCGAAGGCACCGCCGAGGAGCTGAAGCGGCTCATCCCCGGCGGGCATGTGCGGCTCCGCTTCGCCGACCCGTCCGCGTATCAGTCGGCTGCCTCCGCGCTGCGTGAGGTGACCCGGGACGACGAGACGCTGGCGCTGCAGATCCCCAGCGACGGCAGCCAGCGCGAGCTGCGCTCCATCCTCGACTGGCTGGACGCGGCCGGCATCGAGGCGAACGAACTGACCGTGCACACCCCCGACCTCGACGACGTGTTCTTCGCCCTGACCGACAGCGGCAACGTGCCCCACCAGTCCCGGGAGACCCTGCGATGAGCTCTCTGTCCCTTGCCGTGCGTGACTCGTCCACGATGCTGCGCCGCAACCTGCTGCACGCCCGGCGCTACCCCTCGCTCACCCTGAACCTGCTGCTCACCCCGGTCATGCTGCTGTTGCTGTTCGTCTATATCTTCGGCAACGCGATGAGCGGCGGTGCGGGCCGCTCGGCCTACATCGCCTACCTCGTGCCCGGCATCCTGCTGATGACCGTCGGCTCCACCGTGATCGGCACCGCGGTGTCCGTCTCCACCGACATGAGCGAGGGCATCATCGCCCGCTTCCGCACCATGGCCATCCACCGCGGCTCCATCCTCATCGGACACGTCATCGGCAGCGTGCTGCAGTCGGTCATGAGCGTGGTCCTGGTCGGCGCCGTCGGCGTGGCCATCGGCTTCCGCTCCACCGACGCCACCGTCCTGGAATGGCTCGCGGCCTTCGCGCTGATCGTGCTGTTCGCCCTGGCGCTCACCTGGATCGCGGTCGGCATGGGGCTGAGCAGCCCGAACGCCGAGGCCGCCAGCAACAACGCGATGCCCCTGATCCTGCTGCCGCTCCTGTCCAGCGCCTTCGTCCCCCTCCACTCGATGCCGGGCTGGTTCCAGCCGATCGCCCGGTACCAGCCGTTCACACCCGCCATCGAGACCCTGCGCGGTCTGCTGCTCGGCACCGAGATCGGCAACAACGGATGGCTCGCCGTCGCCTGGTGCCTGGGACTCGCGGTACTCGGTTACTTCTGGTCGACCGCGAAGTTCGACAACGACCAGAAATGACGGATCCGTCATGACCACGCGGGCCACCCCCCGCAACCCGTTCCACCCCAGGGCGGCGTACACCGACACTCCGTCGGAGTACGCCGCCCTTCCTGGTCACCCCGGCGGCGCGAGGACCTCGCCGGACAGGTGCGGCCGGCCGTCCGCGCCCCTCACCTCGAAGCGGCCCGCGCCGTCCGCGCCGTACGCCACCGTCCCCGGCAGCAGTATCGGCGCCCGGAACCGGGCCCGGACCACGGCCGTGTCAGGTGTGCCGTGCGCGGCCAGGCAACGGGCCACGGTCCACATGCCGTGCGCGACGGCCCGCGGGAAGCCGAACAGGCGGGCGGTGAGGGGGTGCAGATGGATGGGGTTGCGGTCGCCGGAGGCGGCGCCGTACCGGCGGCCGATGTCCTCACCGAGCCGCCACTCGGCCAGCACGGGCAGCGGGGACCGCTGTTCCTCCCGCGGTCCGGCGGGCTCGTCGGCGCGGCGGCGGTGCCGGTGCCGGGCGAGGTAGGTGCTGCACGACTCCCAGACGAGGTCCCCGCCCGCGCGCAGCCCGGTGACCACCGTGGCCTCCGTCCCCCGCCGGTGCGGCGCCAACCCCTCGATGTGCACAGAGAGTTCGTACGCCTCGGTGGCCGACAGGGCGGTGTGCCGGACGATCTCGATCGAGGTGTGGACGAGGCCCAGCAGAGGGAGCGGGAAGTCCCGGCCGCTCATCAGACGCAGGGCCAGCGGGAAACCGAGGACGTGCGGGTAGGTCACGGGGAGGGGGGCCTCGCCGGTGGGGAAACCGCAGACGCGCTCGTACGACGCCAGCCGCGCGAGGTCGACGCGCGGTGCGGGCAGCACCAGGCGGGTGCGCGGGAAACCGGCGTCCGGGGCCGGCCGCTTGAAGAGGGAGCGCAGGGCGCCGCGGGCCAGCAGCGGGGGCAGCGACGGGGACTCGGACAGGGTGACGGTACTCATCGGGCTCCCTCCCAGGCCCTCAAATGCTTACTCTGGAGTAAGGTTACCGGAGGTAAGCCTAGGTCGGGGCGAGAACAGGTCGAGATGAGTCCGCTTGAACCACCCCATGGCCCACCCGCTCACCCGCCCGCCCGACTCGGCCGACCAAGAGGCGAGGTGGCCAAGGGAAGTTGAAGGGATGTCACGAAATTTCAACCCCGGACCACCCCTGAACCCGCACAAGCCCCCCACAGCGGACCCGTACGATCACCAGCCTGAACCGCCGGTAACCCCTTTCCACGGCCCACCGTCGGTGAACACCTCGGCGCACGAGGAACGTACGTCATGCAGCAAGCAGTCCACCGCTGCACGCCCCAGGAGCCGCCCGTGTCCACTGCTCATGTAGTCCACCCCACCGACTACGACGGCGCCCCGGTCCTCGTGGAGCCCGAGATCCGGCGGCTGGACGGCGCCGTACGGGAGGCGTACGTACCGCCGTTCGCCCCGCCCGTACGGCACGGCTCGCTCGCGGACCTGCCGTTCGACAACGCCGAGACGGCACCGGCCGCCATCGTGCTCAGCCGCAGGCACGCCGACGGCCACTGGACGGACGTGACGGCCGCGGACTTCGCCGAGCAGGTGCTCGCGGTCGCGAAAGGTCTCATCGCGGAGGGGCTGGCGCCGGGCGACCGGATCGCCGTGATGGCCCGGACGACGTACGAGTGGACGCTCCTCGACTTCGCCGCCTGGGCGGCCGGCCTGGTCACGGTCCCGGTCTACCCCACCTCCTCCGTCTTCCAGACCCGCTGGATCCTGCACGACTCCGGCGCGGTGGCCCTGGTCACGGAGACCGCGGGCCAGGCCGCCGCCATCGGCCCCGAACTGGAGCGCATACCGGACCTCAGGCACCTGTGGGTGATGGACAAGGGGCACGTGGAGCGGCTGGCCGAGCTGGGCGCCCAGGTGCCCGACGGGGAAGTGGGCGTACGCCGCGGCATGCTGGGCCCCGACACCCTCGCCACCCTCATCTACACCTCGGGCACCACCGGCCGCCCCAAGGGCTGTGCCCTCTCGCACGGCAACTTCTTCGCCGAGGTCGACAACGCCATCGAACTCCTCTACCCGATCTTCAAGGCGAAGTCGGGCGAGGACGTCTCGGTGCTGCTGTTCCTGCCGATGTCCCATGTCTTCGGCCGGATGGTGGCGATCGCCTGCGTGCGGGCCCGGGTGCGGCTCGGGCACGCGCCGAGTCTGAAGGCGGAGGACCTGCTGCCGGACCTCGCCGCCTTCAGGCCGACCTGCCTGCTGACCATCCCGTACATGCTGGAGAAGATCTTCAACTCCGCGCGCGCCAAGGCGGAGGCGGGCGGCCGGGTGTCCGTCTTCGACCGGGCGACCACGGTGGCCGTACGGTACGGGGAGGCGCTGGAGGCCCGGCAGACCGGCACCGGCGGCGGCCCGGGCCGGGCCCTGAAGACGGCCCGTTCCTTCTACGACCCCCTCGTCTACCGTCGCATCCGCACCGCCATGGGCGGCAAGGTCAAGTACGCCATCTGCGGCGGCTCACCGCTCGGCCGGCGCCTGGCCGCGTACTACGCCGGCGCCGGCATCGAGATCTTCGAGGGGTACGGCCTGACCGAGACCACCGCCGCCTCGACCGTGACCCCGCCGCTCAAGCCCCGCCTCGGCACCGTCGGCTGGCCCCTGCCCGGCACCCGGGTGCGGATCGCCGCCGACGGCGAGATCCTGATCGCGGGCGATCACGTCCTGCGCGGCTACTGGGACCCGCAGGCGGGCGGCGTCGTCCCCGCGGCCAAGGACGGCTGGCTGCCCACCGGTGACCTCGGCGAGCTGGACGACGAGGGGTATCTGACCATCACCGGCCGCAAGAAGGAGCTGCTGATCACCGCGGGCGGCAAATCGGTGGCGCCCGCGCCGCTGGAGAACTGGCTGCGCCAGCATCCGCTGGTCTCCCAGTGCATGCTCGTCGGCGACGGACGGCCGTACGTCGCCGCGCTCTTCACCCTGGACCCGGACGGCGTCACGCACTGGCGCCAGATGATCGGAAAGCACCCGGTACCGCCGGAACTCCTCATCGGGGACCCGGAGTTGGAGACGGTTCTGCAGCGGGTGGTGGACGAGGCGAACAAGCTGGTGTCCCGCCCGGAGTCCATCCGCCGTTTCGCGGTCCTGCCGGCGGACTTCACCGAGGAGGCGGGCCATCTGACCCCGTCCATGAAACTCCGCAGGGAACAGATCATGCGGGACTTCGCGGGTGAGGTGGAGAGCCTCTACGACAACCGATGACGGCAGCTGGGACGCCGACTTGGGCGACAACTGACACGACAACTGACACGACGACTGACACGACGACTGACACGACGACTGACACGACGACTGAGACGACGACTGAGACGGCCTCGGGGACGGTCGGCACCCGCTCCCGCGCGCGGAGCGGGTTGCCGCCTGGGTCGGCCGTGTCCCGCCATCGATCCTCATACGGCCTTCACCACCAGTCAATCCTTGGGTTTCCTCTTCAAGTCCAAGTGTTAGCTTGGGTTTCATGACCCTCGACGACCTCCGCGTGTTCGTCGCCGTGTGCCGCGCGGGCAGCCTCAGTTCCGTCGCCCGGGACCTCGGCTGCACCCAGTCCGCCGTCAGCCAGCACGTCAGGCGGCTGGAGCGGGAGACCGGCGTGGCCCTCCTTGAGCGGCAGCCGCGCGGGGTGATCCCCACCCAGGCCGGCCGCATCCTGGAGGCGGCGGCCGCCGAGGGAATCTCGGGCCTGGACCTGGCGGTACGGCAGCTGCGCGATCTCCTCGACGGCCACAGCGGGTACGTCCGCGTCGCCACCGGTGCCACCACCGTCCGCCACTTCATGGCCGACGCGGTCGTCACCTTCCGCCGCAGCCACCCGAAGGTCAACCTCGAATTCCGCACGGTCAGTTCGGGCCGGGGCAGCTTCGACGCCCTCGCCGACGGCACCCTCGACCTCGCCTGGATCACCGTCGGCCCGCCGGTACGGGGCATCGAGCAGCGGACGGTGGTGGAACTGCCGTGGGTACTCGCCGTACGGGCCGACGACCCCCTTGCCGGGCGGCCCCACCTCGACCCCGCCGAGCTGTCCGACGTACGGCTCATCCGCCTCCCCCCGAACTCCACCTCCGCCGCCCACCTGGACGGCGCGTGTGCCGAGCTGGGCGTCAGGTTCGGCTACGACACCAGCGTCGCGGACTGGGACACGGCCCTGATGCTGGCCGAGCTGGGGGTGGGGCGGGCGGTCGTACCGGCCGTACCGGGCCTGCCGGTGCCGGGTGACGGCGAGTTGCGGCTCGTGCCCCTGCCGGGCCTTCGTCCGCTTCCCGTCGGCTGGGCCGTGCGCCGCTGGGACGCCCTCAGCCCTCCGGCGCGGGCGTTCGCGGACACGGTCGTCGAGCGCCGGGCCGCCGGCGCGCGCTGAGCGCGAGTTCCGACCACACCGTCTTCGCGGCGTCACATCGCGGGGCGTCCGCCGCACAAAGGTCCCGCGAGACCCGCCCGCGGACCGGCCCCCGTCCGGTGAAACACCCGGACAGGGGCGTAAACCGGCTGTTCTGTTTTTGCTGTGAATCCGCCCGCGGCAAGTGACGGGGAGCGGGTAGCGTAGGTAGGTGGCGATCGTGTCCATGGTTTGTCACGCACGCGGAAGAAGTGAACGTCTTGGGTCAACGCGCTCGGGAACCGGCCGGGATCGGATCGGTATCGCCCACTCGTAGCCTGCCTTTCCACCCTCGCCGACTCCGTCCCCCGAGCAGAGGCATGAAAGAAGACAACGACGTCCGCCGGATCTTCCTGCTGAACCCGGACCCGCGCCTCATCCGCCAGGCCGCACTCGCGGATGTCCAAGTGCGCTCCATCCGGGTCGACATGACGGACGAGTCGGCGCTGCGCGTGGCGCTCGCCCAGGCCGCCGAGGCCGGGCTGTGCGTCAACCCGGCCCGCGCCCTGCGAGTTTTGTCCGACCCGACGGCCGTACAGCGCCTGGTCCGCGACAACCGTCTGTCCCCCGGCGGCACCGAGGCGGCGCCCGGCCGGCCGCGGCTGACCGTGGAGACGCTGAGCGTCCACGGCATGCACCAGGCCGTCGGCATCACCGCCCGGACGCCCTACGGCCTGCTTCACCCCGCCCCGCTCACGGACGACACCGCCGCCGAGGTACGCGCGGTGGTGACCGCGCTGCTGGACCTGGCCGGATACCAGTACGGGCCGGCCCACGCCGAGGTCACCCTCGCCCCCGGCGGGCCGGTGATCACCGGCTGCCGGACGGGGCTCGGGGACGACCCGGTGCCGGAACTGCTCAAGGCGGCCGGCGGGTTCGACCTGGCGGCCGGAGCCATCGAAGTACTCGCCGGACGGCTGGTCCACGCGGCGCGGCCGAATCGGTTCGCCGCCGCGGCCGTGCTGGCCCCGCCGTGGCTGCTGGAGAGCGCCGAGGTGGGCGTCCTGCCGCATGTCGGGTTCGTCGCACCGCCCGAGGCACCGCGCCCCGGGCACCTCGTCGTGCACGCCGATTCGCCCGAGGTCGCGGCCCGGCGCGTCGCCTCCCTCAGATCACTGGTCGTCGGCGACGACCGCTGACCGGCCACCGGGAACGGATCGGGAACGATTCGGTACGGGACGACCGCACTGTTGATACGTCGCCGGGAGAAGGACGACGACGCCAGCGGCATCAACGGGAGGCGGAGTCAGGATGCTGAAGTTCTCGATCCTCGGGGCACTGCAGATCCGTACCGTGTCCGGTCCTGCGGAGATCTCCGGCGACCTGCAGCGCACCCTGGTGCAGACCCTGCTGATCAGCGAGGGCCAGCCGGTCTCCGGAGAGAGCCTGGTCGAGGAGATGTGGGGGGACGCCGTCCCCGACCGCCAGGCCAACGCGCTCCAGGCCCATGTCAGCCGGCTGCGCCGCAAACTGCGCGGCCTGGAGCCCGGCAGGGCGGACTCCAGGGTGACCATCCACCCCTCCGGCTACCGGCTGACCGTGGCGGAGGGCGAGCTGGACGCCGACGAGTTCATCCGGACCGTACGGCAGGCCGAGGCGGCCTCGCCCGATGACGCGGCCCGCACCGCGCGGCTGCTCGGCGATGCCCTGGCGCTGTGGCGCGGCCCGGTCTTCGGCGGGTTCACGGCCGGGACCCTGTGCCAGCTGGCGGGCGCCCGCTACGAGGAGTACCGGATGCGTGCCATGGAACTGCGCTTCGACGCCGAACTGCGGCTCGGCCGGCATGCCGCCGTCCTCGCCGAGCTGGCCGAGGCACACACCAACCACCCGCTGCGGGAACACTTCTGCGAGCAGCTGATGATCGCCCTGTACTGCTCGGGACGGCAGGCCGACGCCCTCGACGTCTTCCGCCGGATGCGCCGCCATCTGGACGACGAGCTCGGTATCCAGCCATCTCCGGCCCTGCGGCAGGTGGAGAGCGCCATCCTCTGCCACGATCCCGCCCTGGCGGGTGATGCGCGATCTACGCTGCTACAACTCGCCTAAACATGGTTAGCTGTGTGCCCCGGACGGCATGCACCGCGGGTAACGTGAAGTCGCCTTCCCGTGTGGCTCGTTCGGGTACAACCTAGGATTGGCCCGAATATCTCGGGCTGGGCGGGGCAACGGGGCGGGGGGACGGGTTTGTGGAGTCGGCG
This sequence comes from Streptomyces griseochromogenes, assembly GCF_001542625.1. Classification (NCBI taxonomy): domain Bacteria; kingdom Bacillati; phylum Actinomycetota; class Actinomycetes; order Kitasatosporales; family Streptomycetaceae; genus Streptomyces; species Streptomyces griseochromogenes. The sequence continues at coordinate 754,334 of NZ_CP016279.1, forward strand.
GCATCCGGTCTGCCTGTCTTGCGGTTCAACATCCTCGGCGCGCTGGAAGGCTGGCACGGCGAGCGGCGGCTGAGACTCGGCAGCCCGACCCAGGAACGCGTGCTCGCCACGCTGTTACTGGAGCCCGGACGCATGGTCCCGATGACCCGGCTGGTGGCCGCCGCCTGGGACGACGAACCCCCGCAGACCGCCGGCCACCAGATCCGCAAGGCCGTCGCCGCGCTGCGCACCCGCATCCCGGGCGGCTCCTCGCTGATCGTCACCGACGGGGCCGGATACCGGGCCGTCCTCACGGACGAGCAACTGGACCTCCACGAGTTCACCCGGCGCTCGCAGGAGGCCCGGCAGGCGGTGGCCGCCGGGCAGTCCGCCGAGGCGGTCGGGCACCTGCGGGCCTGTCTGGACCTGTGGCGGGGTCCGGTCATGGCCGGCACCGGCGGCGCGGTGATCAGCGCGGCCTCGGCGGCCCTCGAGGAACGGCACATGGCCGTCGCCGAGCAGTACTTCGAGCTGCAGCTGGAACTCGGACAGTCCGGCGAACTCATCGGACCGCTACGCGAGTTGATTACCGCGCACCCGCTGCGGGAGACCCTGCGCGGACGCCTGATGGTCGCCCTGTACCGGGCGGGCCGGCAGGCGGAGGCGCTGGAGGAGTTCGGCCGGGTGCGCGAACTGCTCGTGGAGGAGCTGGGCATCGACCCGGGCGCCGAGCTGACCCGGCTGTACGAGGCCATCCTGCGCGACAGCCCCGAGGTGGCCCCGCGTGTGCCGCAGTCCGTGGCCGACCGCGCCGCCCTCCTCGTCCCCGCACCGCTCGACCCGCCGTCCGCGTCCGACCCCGCACCCTGCACCCTGCCCTACGACCTGCCGGACTTCACCGGCCGGGACACCGAGCTGGCCCGGCTGCTGGAGGTGGGCCGGGCCCCGGCCGGCCGGAGCACCCGGATCGTCGGTGTGGACGGCATGGGCGGCAGCGGCAAGACCGCCCTCGCCGTGCACGCCGCCCATCTGCTCGCTCCCGACTACCCCGACGGCCAGCTCTTCGTCGACCTGCGTGGATTCAGCCCCGGCGAGAAGGCCCAGGAGCCGAGCGCCGTCCTGCACTCCCTGCTGCGCACCCTCGGCGTCCCGGACGACCGGATACCGGACGACCTGGAAAGACGCACCACCCTCTGGCGAACCGTTTCCGCCCAGCGAAGACTCCTGCTGCTGCTCGACAACGCGGCCGACGTCGCCCAGGTACGTCCCCTGCTGCCCGCCTCCGAGGACTGCCTGGCGATCCTCACCGGCCGGGTGCGCATGCTGGAGCTGGACGGCGCGGAGTGGCTCTCCCTGGGGCTGCTGTCGGCGGACGACAGCATCACACTGCTCACGCGGACGCTCGGCGTCGACCGCACCACCGCCGAACCCCAGGCCGTCGACCAGCTCGCCCGGCTGTGCTGCGGCCTCCCGCTGGCCCTGCGCATCACCACGGCACGGCTGCGCAACCGCCCCCGCTGGACCGTTCAGTACCTGGTCGACCGGCTCGCCGACGAGACACGGCGGCTGCGGGAGCTGAGCGCCGGGGAACGCAGCGTCGAGGCCACGCTGCGGCTGTCGTACCAGGGGATGGAGGAGGACCAGCGCGTTGCGTTCCGGCTGCTGGGTCTGCACCCGGGCAGTGCCATCGACGTCCATTCGGCGGCGGCGCTGCTGGGCGCCGATGTCCACGACACGGAGGACCTGCTGGAGCTCCTGCTCGACAACCATCTCCTGGAACAGCATGAGGCGGGGCTCTACGGCTTCCACGACCTGGTACGCACCTACGCGATGGGCGTGCGGGAGCCCGAGGACGACGAGGAGGGGGCGGTCGAGCGGCTGGTTTCGTACTACACGCTGGCCACCGACCAGGCCTGTGAGATCCTCTTCCCCGGTCGCAACCGCTACAGCGATCCGCCCGAGCCGAGTTCAGCCGAACTGCCGCGGCTGGACGGCGACGGTCAGGCACTGCGATGGTTCGACCGGGAGCACGAGGCGCTGCTGGCGGTCGCCACCCGGGCAGGTACACAGGGTCTGCACCGAACTGCCGCGCTGCTGGCCCGCAACGTGCTGTTCTACCTCCATCTGCGTGGGCACTACGAGGAGTTCCGGGGCGTAAACACCGTCGCGGTCTCAGCCTGCCGACAGCTCGACGACCCGGTGCTGCTCAGCCTGAGCCTGTGCAATCTGGCCGTGGGCCAGTGGTGGCTCGGCAACTTCCATGACGGCATCAGCACCGCTCAGGAGGCCCTGGAGCTGGTCGGCAGCAGCGATCGCCGCACCGAGGGGTTCTGCATCGAGGTGCTCGGCCTGCTGCACGGGGCCCTCGGCAACTTTGACGAGGCCCGCTTCCACTTGGTCCGAGGCATCGCGCTGCACCGGGACTTGGGCGCGCACCGGCAGGAGGCCGAGGCACTGGTCAATCTCAGCTCAGTGCAGACTTGGACGGGCCACTACGCCGAGGGTGTCCGGTACGCGGCTCGGGCCACTGAACTGAACCGGCGCCTGGGCGAGCGCAGCAATGAGATCTCCTCGCTGTCCTGGCTGGCGCTGGCCCACCTCGGCACCGGTGAAGACGAGCGGGCGCGGGCCTGTCTCTCCCAGGCTCTCGAACTGTGCGACGATTCCCGGCAGCCGGGAAATGTTGCCTTCGTGCTCGCGCACTGGGCCCGGGTCTGTCAGCGCCTCGGCGAGGTGAGCTCGGCCGCGGAATACGCCGAGCGCGCCCTGGACCTGGTCTCCGCCGGCGGGACGGTGCTGCGCCAGGCCGCCGTGGTGAACGTGGTGGGCTTGGTCCACCTGTGCGCCGACGCACCCGATCGGGCCATGGAACTGTACCGCCGCGCCCACGAGTTGGCTTCCCGCCTCGGCTACCGGATCGAGATCGCTCGGGCCCTTCACGGAATGGCCGAGGCGGCACGGGTGTTGGGTGATGAACCGACGGCGCGTCGGCATCAGCGCGAGGCCGATGTTCTGTACGACGTGATGGGGGTGACGGAGGCAGGACGGCGGCTCTAGGCAACGGGCACACGGGCGGAGGCGTTTGCGGAAGCTCGCGCCCATGAGGACGGCACCGACGGGGCGTGAGCCCGGCCGGTGCCGTCGATGCCGCGGTGCGGTCAGTAGTGGAGACGGCCGGGCATCTGGTCGTCCGCCAGGACCGTGCCGGAGTCCGCCCGGTGCCCCGACGGGTCGGAGGCGACGTGCACCAGTGTCCGCTCCGCACCGGTCGCCGGAACGGCCGCCGCCGTGCCGAGCGCCAGAACACCCGCGCCGGTGAGCGCGGCCAGAACCGTCTTCGTACGCAGTGCGGTAGTGCGCATAGCTAAGCCCCCCAGAAGTGACGGATCGTGATCCGGTCGCCGGGCCCCTCCCCGACGTCGCAACCGATGCTCGGTGCGAGCGATCCTGATGCCGTCCCCACCGGTTACCGTCCCGGGGCGGTCCCCCGGTACTCCTGGTTTCAACCGCTGTTACGGCTCCTGGGTCGGTGCGGGCTTGCGGGCGAACAGGTAGGCCTGGCCGACCGATTCGCCGAGGTGACGGTCGGGTTCGCGCACCGTGCGGGAGCCGAGGGCGAACCCAGTGTCCGTGAGCAGCTCGGCGAAGAGCGCGGGCAGCCGGTCCACCGGGGTGTGGATGGCCGAGTACCAGGAGACGACGCCGGCCGGCTCACCGTCGGCGAGGTCGAGGTCCAGCATGGAGCCCTGCTCGAAGCGCAGCTCCGGATGCTCGCGGCGGCCGATTCGGGTGGTGGGCGGGCATGGGCCCGGGGGTCCAGGGGGCGGAGCCCTCTGGTGGATTGCCGACGGTACCTACGCCACCCCGGCCAGCCGCAGCGCCGCTGCCGTCGCGGCGGCGCCCAGCACCACCACCACGAACGGCGCCCGTCGCCACGCCAGCACCCCGCCCACCAGCACCCCGGCCGGGCGGGCCCACCCCGCGAAGCCCCCGCCCTCCGTCAGCGCGCCCGTGGCCAGCAGGGCGACGAGCAGGACGACCGCCCCCGCCGACGTCAGCTCCTGCACCCGGGCCGGGATCGTCACCCGGCCGTGCAGCAACGGGCCCACCAGCCGGAAGGCGTAAGTTCCCACCGCCAGGGCGAGGATCATCACGACCGTGGCATTCATACGGCGGCCTCCCGCGGCCGGCGGTGCAGGACCAGCCCGGCCAGCGCGAGCAGCACCGGCACCCCGGCCGGCACCGAGGGCGTCACGGCCAGCGCCAGGGCGGCGCCGAGCAGCGCGCACCGCCGTATCGTCGCGTCCGCGCGGACGACGGGGAGCACCAGGGCCACGAGGACGGCGGGGAAGGCCGCGTCGAGGCCGTAGCGGGCGGTGTCACCCAGGGCGCTCCCGGCGATCGCCCCGGCCAGCACGCCCGCGTTCCACACGGCGAACAGGCCGAGCCCGGAGATCCAGAACGCCCTGCGCCGCCGTACCGGATCGCTCTGGGCGAGGGCGAAGGCGACCGTTTCGTCGGTGACGAGGTGCGCGCCCAGGAAACGGGTCGCGCGACCGGTATCGAGAATGTCCGCCACCGCCAGACTGAAGGCGGCCGTCCGGGTGTTGAGGAGCAGACCGGTGGCCGCGGCGGCGAACGGGCCGCCTCCGGCGAGCAGGACGCCGACCGCGCTGAACTGGGCGGATCCGGCGTACACCACCACCGACATCACCACCGGCACCCACATCGGCAGCCCGCCGGCGACGGAGACCGCGCCGAAGGAGACGCCGACGATCCCGCTGGCGAGCCAGACCAGGGAACTGTCACGGACGAGTGATGCGGTCTCGGACGGTGTGGCCTCGGGTGTTCTGACCTTGGATGTTCGGAGAAGCGAACGCATGTTTCCTATGATGGACAGGCGGGCAATTGTCCGTCAAGGCGAACGATCGTACCGATGGAGCGAACGGCATGACCGAGACCCCCGCCCGGCTCCCGCTGGAGTGGATCGCCGCGTCCCTGAAGCGCGAGCGCACCCGCACCGGGCTGTCCCTGTCCGAGCTGGCCAAGCGCGCCGGGATCGCGAAGTCCACGCTGTCCCAGCTGGAGGCGGCGAGCGGGAATCCGAGCATGGAGACCATCTGGGCGCTCGCGGTGACCCTCGGGGTGCCCTTCAGTGTGCTCGTCGAGCCGCCCGCGCCCACCGTCCAGGTGATCCGGGCCGGCGAGGGGCCGACGCTGCACTCCGAGCAGTCCAGCTATCTGGCCTCGCTGCTGTCGGCCAGTCCGCCCGGTGCGCGCAGGGACATCTATTACGTCTGGCTGGAACCCGGGTCCGTACGGGATTCGGAGCCGCACATTCCCGGAACCACGGAGCACATCGTGGTCACCGAGGGAAGAGTCAAGGCCGGGCCGCGCGGGGAAGCGGTCGAGCTGGGGCCCGGGGATTACGTGTCGTACCGCGGGGACGTTCCGCACGCGTACGAAGCGCTCGCGGACGGAACGAAGTTCGTGCTGATCATGCAGCACATGTGAACTCGAAATGAACGGGAAAAGGCAGGAGCCCCGTCGCCTTGCGGCGCGGGGCTCCTTGGGTACTGCACTCAGGTTCTGCGATCAGGCAGTGATCAGACGGGGGTGACGTTCTCCGCCTGCGGACCCTTCGGGCCCTGCGTCACGTCGAAGCTCACCTGCTGGTTCTCCTCGAGGGAGCGGAAGCCGGAGGCGTTGATCGCGGAGTAGTGAACGAAGACGTCGGGGCCGCCGCCCTCCTGGGCGATGAAGCCAAAGCCCTTTTCGGCGTTGAACCACTTCACGGTTCCGGTAGCCATAAGCCCTCCTTGGGCTCAAAAGGGTTGCCCTGCTCCAGAACCTGCAAGTGCGAAACGGTGCTGCACAACTGCATTCGTCTGAAAACGACGAGAGCCCGCGGTTACATGCTCCGCAGGCTCTGTACTGCAAGGGAAACCAAACTGCAACTTGCGGCGAGCCTAGCACGAGGGCAGCCGAAAGCAATAGAGGCCAAGATCACGTCACCCGAATGTTTGAATCATCGGAGAGCCGCCTTGACGGTGGGGTCGGTCCCAGCACCGTACAGCACGGGGTCTAGTCTCGCGATGTGGACAATTCTCGCACCCGGCCGCGCGTCGGCCACATCCAGTTCCTGAACTGCCTGCCCCTCTACTGGGGGCTCGCGAGAACCGGCACGCTCCTCGACTTCGAGCTGACCAAGGACACCCCGGACAAGCTCAACGAGAAGCTGGTGCAGGGTGAACTCGACATCGCGCCCATCACCTTGGTCGAGTTCCTGAAGCACGCGGACGATCTGGTCGCCTTCCCCGACATCGCCGTCGGCTGCGACGGCCCGGTGATGTCCTGCGTGATCGTCTCGCAGCTCCCTCTGGACCGGCTGGACGGAGCCAGGGTCGCCCTCGGTTCGACCTCCCGCACCTCGGTCCGGCTCGCCCAGCTCCTGCTCGCCGAGCGCTACGGCGTGCAGCCCGACTACTACACCTGCCCGCCCGACCTCAGCCTGATGATGCAGGAGGCGGAGGCCGCCGTGCTCATCGGCGACGCCGCCCTGCGCGCCAACCTCATCGACGGCCCCCGCTACGGCCTCGAGGTGCACGACCTGGGCGCGATGTGGAAGGAGTGGACGGGCCTGCCGTTCGTCTTCGCGGTGTGGGCCGCCCGGCGCGACTACCTGGAGCGCGAGCCGTCGATCACCCGCAAGGTCCACGAGGCCTTCCTCGACTCCCGCAACCTCTCCCTGGAGGAGGTCGGCAAGGTCGCCGAGCAGGCGGCCCGCTGGGAGGCCTTCGACGAGCGCACGCTGGAGCAGTACTTCACCACCCTCGACTTCAGCTTCGGCGAGCCGCAACTGGCGGCGGTCGCCGAGTTCGCGCGCCGGGTCGGCCCGACGACCGGGTTCCCGGCGGATGTGAAGGTGGATCTGCTCCAGCCGTAGTCACTACGCTTCGAGTAGTGAGGCGTACCAGGGGGACCGGGGGAGAGGTGGACGCCATGCAGCCGCTCGCAGCCGACGAACCGGCCGCCGTCGGGCCCTACCGGCTGCTCGGCCGGCTCGGCGCGGGCGGCATGGGCCGTGTCTACCTGGGCCGCAGCGCGGGCGGCCGTACGGTCGCGGTGAAGATCGTGCACCCGCACTTCGCGCTGGACGAGGAGTTCCGGGCCCGCTTCCGGCGGGAGGTCGAGGCCGCCCGCCGGGTCGGCGGCGCCTGGACCGCGCCCGTCCTGGACGCGGACCCGGAGGCCGCCGTGCCCTGGGTCGCCACCGCCTACGCGGCCGGACCCTCCCTCGCCGCGGCCGTCGCGGACCGCGGCCCGCTGCCCCCGCACACCGTACGGGCCCTGGGCGCGGGCCTCGCCGAGGCGCTGGCGGCGGTGCACGAACTGGGCCTCGTCCACCGCGACGTGAAGCCCTCCAACATCCTGCTGACCCTGGACGGCCCGCTCCTCATCGACTTCGGCATCGCCCGTGCCACGGACGGCACGGCATCCCTGACCTCGACCGGCGTCTCCGTCGGCTCGCCCGGCTACATGGCCCCCGAGCAGATCCTCGGCAAGGGCGTCACCGGCGCGGCCGACGTCTTCTCCCTCGGCGCGGTGCTGGCCTTCGCCTCGACCGGTGAGCCGCCGTTCTCCGGCGACTCCTCGGCCGCGCTGCTCTACAAGGTCGTCCACGAGGAGCCCGAACTGGGGCACTTCACCGGCGAGTTGCGGCAGGCGGCGGCCGCCTGTCTGGCCAAGGACCCCACCGCCCGCCCGGCCCCCGCCGAGCTGGCCCGCAGGCTCGCCCCCGAGGGCGCCGCCCGCCTGGTCGCCGGCGGCTGGCTGCCGGGCGCCCTGGTGGAGCAGGTCAGCCGAGGCGCCGTACACCTCCTCAACCTGGAGACGGCCGAGACGGCACCGTCGGGTCCGGTGGCGTTCAGCAGCCCTTCGGTGGGCGGGGCGCGGGGAGTGACGTCCGGGGCGGTGCCGGACAGCGGCGCATCCGGGACCGGGCCGGGAGCCGGTCCGGGAAGCGGGCGGTTCGGGTCGGCTTCGGGCGAGTCCGGGGCTGTCGCCGGTGAGTTCGGACCGGCTCCGCTGATGACTCCGCCCGGGGTGCCGACGGGGGCGTCCGGCCCTTCTCCGGCCGTGCCGTTCAGTGCCGCGGGCTCCGTGTCCGGTGCCCCGGATGCGCAGTCCGGTGGCCCGGGTGCCCCGGCCATGCCCTCCCACGCCCCGGGCCTGCCGCCCGGGACCCCCGCCGTCGGGCCGGGGGCCGTGCCCGGGCCGCGAGATGCGGTGCCGGCGCCCGGCAAGCTCAGTGTCAGCGTGGCGGCGTCCGCCGCGCCCGGGGAGAACGGGCGCGGGCGGCGGGTGAGTTGCACCGTTGCGCTGGCCGTGGCGGGGGCGCTGGCCGCCGGGGCGGTGGGTCTCGGGGCCCTGCTGCGGCCATGGGCAGGCGGTGGTCACGACACTGCGGGGAGCGCCCCGGCCGCCTCCCACCCGGCCGACGGCGCCTCCTCGGCGGGGTCCGGCGACGCGGCGGACGAGCCCTCCCCGGCCCCCAGTGCGAGCGGCGGCACCGCGGCCGCGATCCCGGCCCGCTACCTCGGCACCTGGGAGGGCCAGGCGGCCGGACTCGACGGCCGCCTGCCCATGGGCACCTTCCGGCTCACCGTGCACCAGGCGGGCGTCGGCGAGGAGTTGGGGCGGCTCACCCAGACCGACCAGGTCGGCGCCGTCTGCACCGACATCCTCACCCTGAAGAAGGTGACCAGGACACGGATCGTGGCGACGTCGGTGGGCGCCAAGGACAACCACCTCGGCTGCGACCCCGCCCCGCACCAGGTGGAGTTGACACCGACCGGCGACGACCTGACGTACACAGCGGACAGTTCGGCCGAAGGCAACCCCGTGTCGCGGATGTCGAAGGTCGACCGGCGCGGCTGAGCTCCCGCCCCCGCCACCACTCCCTCCCCTGCTGTCACTACTGTGTCCGCGTTGGCGAACGCCAACCGCGCACCGCCTGCACCGGCCACCGGACCGGCAAGGCGCGACAAGGCAACGCAACGCAGTACAACGCAGCGCAAGGCAGCGCAAGGCAGCGCAAAGCGTCGCAACGGGGAAGGACGGGGAACGCCCGCCATGGAGACACTGCAGCCGGACGACCCACGGGAGTTGGGCGGCTACCGCATGCTGCGCACACTCGGAGCCGGCGGTATGGGCCGGGTCTACCTGGCCCGTTCGCCCGGCGGCCGGACCGTCGCCGTGAAGGTCGTACGCCCCGACCTCGCCGCCGACGCCGACTTCCGCCGCCGCTTCCGGCACGAGGTGGAGATCGCCCAGGCGGTCTCCGGCCAGTACACCGCCTCGGTCGTGGACGCCGACCCCGACGCGCCGCTGCCGTGGCTGGCGACGTCGTACGTGCTCGGCCCGGACCTGACGGACGTCGTCGCCGCGCACGGCGCGCTCCCCGAGGGCACCGTCCGCGCGCTCGGCGCCGGGCTCGCGGCCGCTCTCCAGGAGATCCACGCGGCGGGACTGATCCACCGTGACCTCAAGCCGTCGAACGTCCTCCTCGCCGCGGACGGCCCCCGCGTCATCGACTTCGGCATCGCGCGGGCGGTGGACGGCAACCGTATGACCCAGACCGGGGTCGTCGTCGGCTCGCCCGGCTACATGCCCCCGGAGCAGGCCCTCGGCCAGGACGTCGGCACGGCGGGCGACGTCTTCTCCCTGGGCGCCGTTCTCGCCTTCGCGGCCACCGGCCGCAACGTCTTCGGCGACGGCGCGGCCTCCCACGCGGCCATGCTCTATCAGGTCGTCCACGGCGAAGCGGACCTGACCGGCGTACCGCAGTCGCTGCTCGGTCTGCTGCGGGCCTGTCTGCTGAAGGACCCGGCCGGCCGGCCCGCCCCCGCCGAGATCGTGGCGGCGCTGGCCCCGCAGGGCGTCGAGGGCGTGCTCAGCGACTGGCTGCCCTCCGCGGTGGCGTCCACCATCGCCACCCACGCGGCCGGGATCCTGGACCTGGAGGCGCCGGAGCATCCGGCCGCACCGGCCGCCGCCTCCTTCGGCCCGGCCCCGACGATGCCGGCCGGCGCGCAGCCGCCGGCGGGCACCCCCGCGGCGGGCTACGGCCACCCGCAGCCCGCCGCGCAGCCACCCGCGGGCACGCCCGCGGCGGGCTACGGCTACCCGCAGCCCGGGACCCCCGCCCCCGGCTACGGGACCCCCACCCCGGGCTACGGCACTCTGCAGCCCGGCACCGTTCAGCTGGGCGCCGCGGACGCCTCCTCCCCGGCACCCTCCCGCCGCCGCGCCCTCGCCTACGCCCTCGGCGGTGCCGCCGCCGTCGCCGCGGTCGGCGGGGGCACCGCCTGGTGGCTGGGCCACAAGGACGGCGGCACCGGCACGTCCACCGGCGCGGGCGGCCACGGCGGTTCGGGCAAGCCGGTCGCCGAGTCCTTCACCACCCCGCCCGCGGGCGTGGCCCCGCAGCCGCTGTGGCACACCAGCGTGGCCGAGGACAGCACCAGCACGGCGGTACCGCTCCTCACCTACGACGGCCTGCTGCTGATGAGCGGCGATCCGCTCGTGGCGTACGACGTGAAGACGGGCAAGGCGCGCTGGTCCAAGAAGGACATCTGCCGCAGCGGAGCCCAGCTGCTCTTCCACGACGGCAAGGTGTTCCTGGTCGACGGCGACTACGACGGCGTCCTCGTCGCCTACGACGTCAGGACCGGCGAGGAGGCCTGGCGCAGCCGGCTCGGCAAGAAGATGCAAATCGAGCGCACGATCGCGATCGACGACAAGAACGTGTACGTGACGGTGACCGACTTCGGCGAGGCGAAGAGCGCCACGAACTACCGCACGGCCGTCGCGGCGATCAGCCACACCACGGGCCAGAAGGTGTGGCTGCAGAAGCGCGACTGGGGCACCGACGACTACGAGGTCGACGGCGCCGTAGTCGGCAAGTACCTCGTCTACACCGATTCCAAGTACAACCTCACCGTCCGGGACACGGCCACCGGCAACCAGCTGTGGACCAAGAAGATCGGCGACAACTGGAGCTGGCTGCCCACGGTCGCGAACGGGCTCGTCTTCGTGCCGGGCAAGCAGCTGACGGCCGTGGACGTGGAGACCGGCGCCACCCGTTGGACACTGTCCCCCAACGGCCGGCGCGGCTTCTACAACCCGACCGTCATCGACGGTGTGCTCTACGCCGGCGACTACGACCGCGGTGTCTGGGCCGTCGACGTCAAGAACGGCAAGCGGATCTGGCTCTGCGACGAGAGTTCCAGGGGAGCGCAGTCGTTCCTCAGAGCCGGGGCGACGCTGTACGGGGTCGGCGGCTCCCTGGCGGGTGGCGTCGCGGCCATCAACGCCAAGACCGGCAAGGTCCGCTGGACCTGGACCGACAACAAGGACGCCGACGACTCCTGGCAGATGGCCCTGTCCGGAAACCGGCTGATGGTGACCAACGGGCCGGAGATCTACGGGATGTCGGCCGTCTGAGACCGCCCCCACGCACCGGGTTCACTCCCTAGGATCTCCGCCATGACGCGATGCGGCACGACGAGTTCGACGGGACGTGCGGCGCGGAGAGGGGCTCAGTGAGCACGGGCGCGCTGATCCTCGTCGCCGCGCTGTGGGGCGTGGCGGCGGGGACCCTGCTGCCCCGGGCCGCCTACCGCTTCGCCGTCCCGGAGGGGGAGCCCTGGCGCGGGCGGTGCGCGGACGGGCATCCGATCCGCGGGTGGCTGGGCGGAGCGCGGTGCGGGGAGTGCGCGCGGGGCGTGAAGGAGGGGGCGGCGCGGGCGCGCGTGGAGGTGAAGGTCCGGGCGGAGACGCCGTACGCTCCCTCCGCCCCCCTCCTCGCCACGGCCACCGCCCTCACCTGCGCCGTCCTCGCCGTCGCCACCGGCACCCGGCCCGAGCTGGGGGTCTGGCTGCTGCTCGCACCGGCCGGGGTGCTGCTGGCCGCCGTGGACTTCCGGGTGCGGCGGCTGCCCGACCCGCTGACCCTGCCGCTCGCGGCCGCCGCCCTCGGCCTGCTGGGCCTCGTCACCCTGGTGCCCGAGCACGCCGGCCACTGGCTCACCGCGCTGTACGGCACCCTCGCGCTCGGCGGCGGCTACTTCGTGCTCTACCTCATCAACCCGGCCGGCATGGGCTTCGGCGATGTGAAACTGGCGCTCGGCATGGGCGCCGTCCTCGGCTGGTACGGCTGGCCCACCGTGCTGCTCGGCACCTTCGCGGGCTTCCTGCTGGGGGCGTTGTACGGCGGTGCGCTCGTCGTCGTACGGCGCGCGGGGCGCAAGACGGCTATCCCCTTCGGGCCGTTCCTCATCGCGGGGGCGTTCCTGGGTCTCCTGGCGGGGGCGTACACCGCGTAGCTCGGGCTGGAATTCGACCCGGGGCTCGGCCGGGACGGGAACGTCTGCCTGGTCGTCGGGGAACGGCTCGACGGCGGCGCGCTCAGAGTGGGTGACCGCCGTCACCTTCGCCGAGGACCCCGCGCACCCCGAGTCATGGCTGCGGGACGTCCTGCTCCAGTGGTGGAACGCCCGGGACGGCTTCCTCGGCCGCACCGAGGCCGCCCTGCCGCCGCTCCAGCACCAGGAGGCCAGCCGCATCCGCGGCCCCGAAGGCCCTGGCGTAGGCTGGATCAGTCCGTCCACAACCCTTGACGAAAGGGACCCCTGGTGACCGAGAAGGCCGACCTCCAGTCTGTCCTCGACCGTGCCGCGGCGGGCGGACGCATCACGCCCGAGGAGGCGCTCGACCTCTACCGCGACGCCCCGCTGCACGCGCTGGGCGCCGCCGCCGACGCCGTACGACGCCGCAAGTACGCGGGCATCGAGCACATCGCGACGTACATCATCGAGCGCAACATCAACTACACGAACGTGTGTGTCACGGCGTGCAAGTTCTGCGCCTTCTACGCGGCCCCCAAGGACAAGGACAAGGGCTGGACCCGTGACCTCGACGACATCCTGCGCCGCTGCGCGGAGACCGTCGAGCTGGGCGGCACCCAGATCATGTTCCAGGGCGGCCACCACCCGGACTACGGCGTCGAGTACTACGAGAAGCACTTCAAGGCGATCAAGGACGCCTTCCCGCAGCTCGTGATCCACTCCCTCGGCGCCTCCGAGGTCGAGCACATGGCCCGCATCTCCGGCGTCTCGGTCGAGGAGGCCGTCACCCGCATCCACGAGGCGGGCCTCGACTCCTTCGCGGGCGCCGGCGCGGAACTCCTCCCCGAGCGCCCCCGCAAGGCCATCGCGCCCCTCAAGGAGAGCGGCGAGCGCTGGCTGGAGATCATGGAGACCGCGCACAAGCTGGGCGTGGAGTCCACGTCCACCATGCTCATGGGCACCGGCGAGACCAACGCCGAGCGCATCGAGCACCTGCGCATGATCCGGGACGTACAGGACCGCACGGGCGGCTTCCGCGCCTTCATCCCGTACACCTACCAGCCCGAGAACAACCACCTGAAGGGCCGCACCCACGCCACGCTCTTCGAGTACCTGCGGATGATCGCGATCGCCCGTCTGTTCCTGGACAACGTCCAGCACATCCAGGGCTCGTGGCTGACCACCGGCAAAGAGGTCGGCCAGCTGTCCCTGCACTACGGCGCGGACGACCTCGGCTCGATCATGCTGGAGGAGAACGTGGTCTCCTCGGCCGGCGCCAAGCACCGCTCCAACCGGCTGGAGATCATCGACCTGATCCGCAAGGCGGGCCGCGTCCCGGCCCAGCGCGCCACCACCTACGAGCACCTCGTCGTCCACGACGACCCGGCGAACGACCCCGTCGACGACCGCGTGGTCTCCCACATCTCCTCCACGGCGATCGAGGGCGGCACGGCCCACCCCGAGCTGAAGCTGCTGGCGTCCAACTGAGCCTGCCGTGCTGACCATTCACACCGACTCCAGGGGCCTCGCCCTCGCCGTCGAGGGCGAGTGGATCGCGGCCGCCGGGCCGCTGGAGGAGGTGGCCGCCGAGCATCCACGCGCGCGCGTGCGCACCTGGCCCGGCATCATCACGGCCGGGTTCGTCAACGCCCACGGCACCGAGCTGCTGGAAGAGGCGTACCACCCCGACCCGCGGGAGGCTGACGTCCTCGGCACCGAGCCGCTGACCGGGGACGCGCTCACGGCCCTCGACCTCGACGACGCCCGCTGGGGCGCGAGCGCCCGGCGCGGGGTGCAGCGGATGCTGGCGCACGGCACGGTCGCCGCGGCCTGTGAACTGCCGCTGCGCAACCGCGCGGTGCGGGACGCCGTGCGGCGCACCGGGCTGAGGGCCGTGGGCCGGCTGGGGCGCCCGGACTGGGCGCCCTCCCTCGACCCTTTCGTCTCCCCCCTGCCGCCCATGACGCAGTCCGCCCGGGAACGCGGATCCGCGGCCCGATTCGCGGTGTTCGACGTCCGCGACGAGGCGGAGCTGGCCGAACGCGGAGCGGGGACGTGTGTGGCGACGGTCGTGGCGGGCCGGCTGGTCTTCCGGCGCCGCTGATCCGCGCTCGACCGGAGAACCCCCTGCCGGCCGGGTCCTGACCGCCGGCTTCGTCCTGGCGTGCGCCCGGGTGGAGGACGTGGCCGCCAAGAAGAAGCCCCGGCGGATCCCCGGAGGCCGTGCTGCAAGAATGGGCGGGTGACCCGCGCTTCCCTGAACAAGCAGCCGCACGAAGTCGCCTCGATGTTCGACGACGTGGCGGAACGGTACGACCTGACGAACGACGTGCTGTCGCTCGGCCAGGACCGGCGCTGGCGCAAGGAGGTGGCGAAGGCGGTCGACGCGCGCCCCGCGCAGAAGGTCCTCGACCTCGCGGCCGGTACGGCGACCTCCTCGTTGCCCTTCGCGCGGACGGGCGCCTACGTGGTCCCGTGCGACTTCTCGATCGGGATGCTCCAGGTCGGCAAGCGGAAGCACACCTGGCTGCCGTTCACGGCGGGCGACGCGACGCGGCTGCCGTTCAAGGACGACACCTTCGACGCCGTCACGATCTCCTTCGGTCTGCGCAATGTCCAGGACACGGACGCGGCCCTGCGCGAGATGTACCGGGTGACCCGGCCCGGCGGCCGGGTGGTGATCTGCGAGTTCTCCCACCCGACATGGGAGCCCTTCCGGACCGTCTACACCGAGTACCTGATGCGCGCCCTGCCTCCGGTCGCGCGCGCGGTCTCCTCGAACCCGGACGCCTACGTCTACCTCGCCGAGTCCATCCGTGCCTGGCCCGACCAGCCCGCACTCGCCGAACGGCTGCGCAAGGCGGGCTGGTCGAAGGTGGCGTGGCGCAACCTCACCGGCGGTGTGGTCGCGCTGCACCGGGGCTTCAAGGAGAGCTGAGCCCGCCCGGCGGGTGCCGGTGTCTCACCGGTTGATCATCTCGAAGGCGTCCCCGGGCTCACCCAGTTCGCGTTGCATTCCGCCTCTCGGCGGCCGCGGGATGCGTGGCTCGCGCACGCCTCCGCCGCCCTCTCCCTCACCGAAGTCGAACCACACGTACACCAGGGAGTCCCGCGGCACCTCGGCGCCGGGCTGCGGATACTGGCGCACGACGTAGTCGACGACCGTGAGGTGGAAGTCCGGGCGGTCCGGCGCGTTGAGGAACAGACCCCGCGCCCGGGCCGATTCGCGCGCGTCCACCGCCATCAGACCGACCAGACGAGGAACGCGCACTTCGGGTGTTTTGGGTGTTATACGCACAGATGTCACCCCCAGCGGTACTGGCAGGGTAACTCGGGCATGTGCCGCCCGGAAGCTTCACATGGCTTTCTGTGACAGTCGACTACTTTGAGTCACCGAATGTCGTTGCCGTCGAAGGCGAGCCGGAAGCAGAGGGCTTCCTCCTCCAGCGTGGGATGGATGTAGCTCCGCGCCTGCTTCATGCCGAGTCGCCGGGTCACCGCGATCGACCGCTCGTTGCCCGGCCGGACCATCGCCACGACGCCCGGCACGCCCGCCGCCCGGACCCGGTCGAGCGTCTCGCGCGCGGCCGCGGTGACATATCCCTTGCCCCAGTGCGCCCGGCCGAGCCGCCAGCCGATCTCGATCTCGCCGACCGGACCCCAGGCGGGCGGCCAGGGCTGGGCGCCGGTGAAGCCGATGACCTCGCCCGCCTCGTCGAGCATGGTCCACAGGCAGAAGCCGTGCTCCGCGTCGTGCCGCCGCTGGCGCGCCGTGAGTTCCTCGTAGACGGACAGCTCCGCCGGCCTGCCGCCGTAGAACTCCATGACCTCGGGGTCGGCGAAGAGCCTGTGCCAGGCGAACGCGTCCTCGTCGGTGGGCACACGCAGCCGTACTACGGGGAGAGTTCTGTTCACGGGGCAGCCCTTCAGCCGGTGATCAATTCTGCTGAATAGACTGCCCATGTCCAGTGCCGGTCGGCACGCAGATTTCGAGCCTTGGGGAGATCCCGCCGTGACCGAGCCCCTCTCCGACCACACCGCCGATGTGATCGTCGTCGGCGCGGGGCCAGCCGGCTCCACCACCGCCTACCACCTCGCCAAGGCCGGACTCGACGTCCTCCTGCTGGAGAAGACCGAGTTCCCGCGGGAGAAGGTCTGCGGCGACGGCCTCACCCCACGCGCGGTCAAGCAGCTCGTGGCCATGGGCATCGACATTTCCGAAGAGGCCGGCTGGCTGCGCAACAAGGGCCTGCGCATCATCGGCGGCGGCTCCCGGCTCCAGCTGGACTGGCCGGATCTCGCCGCCTACCCGAACTACGGACTCGTCCGCAAGCGCGACGACTTCGACGAGCAGCTCGCCCGTAACGCCCAGAAGGCCGGCGCCCGCCTGTACGAGCGCTGCAACGTCTCCGGCCCCGTCATCGACGACCGCACCGGCCGTATCACCGGCGTGACGGCCAAACTCGGCGAGGAGAAGCGCGAGGTCACCTTCCACGCGCCGCTCGTCGTCGCCGCCGACGGCAACTCCACCCGCCTGTCCCTCGCCATGGGCCTGCACCGCCGCGAGGACCGCCCGATGGGCGTCGCGGTGCGCACGTACTTCACCTCCCCGCGCCACGACGACGACTACCTGGAGTCCTGGCTGGAGCTGTGGGACCGCCGCGGCCCCCAGGACCGTCTGCTGCCCGGCTACGGCTGGATCTTCGGCATGGGCGACGGCACCTCCAACGTGGGCCTCGGCGTGCTCAACACCTCCGCCGCCTTCAAGGAGCTGGACTGGCGCGAGATCCTCAAGGCCTGGTGCGCCTCCATGCCCGAGGACTGGGGCTACACCCCGGAGAACATGACGGGCCCGATCCGCGGCGCCGCCCTGCCCATGGCCTTCAACCGCCAGCCGCACTACACGCGCGGATTGCTTCTGGTGGGCGACGCCGGCGGCCTGGTGAACCCCTTCAACGGCGAGGGCATCGCCTATGCCATGGAGTCCGGCCAGATCGCCGCCGACGTCATCGTCCAGGCCCACGCGCGGGCCACGCCCGCCCAGCGCGAGATCGCTCTCCAGCGCTACCCGCGCGTCCTCAAGGACACCTACGGCGGCTACTACACGCTCGGCCGTGCCTTCGTGAAGCTCATCGGCAACCCGAAGGTCATGCAGATCGCCGCCCAGCGCGGTCTGACCCATCCGATGCTGATGAAGTTCACCCTGAAGCTGCTGGCGAACCTCACCGACCCGACGGGCGGCGACGCGATGGACCGCATCATCAACGGCCTCAGCAAGGTGGCTCCGAAGGCGTAGCGCCTCGAAGGAGCGCGCGGGGTCGTACTTGACGTGCGGCTACCGCCGCAGGGGCGCGACCAGCCACGATGGCGCCGCAGACGTACGACGGCGCCATCGCGGCTCCACCGGCGCAGCGCTTACGCCGGGCTCAGCTTCTCGGCCCTGGCGGCCCGGCGGGCGAACACCTCGTCCCGCCGGTCCGCCATCTGCCGCAGCGCGTCCTTTTTCTCCCGCTTGGCGAGCCGGTCCAGGTAGATGTACCCGTTGGTGTGGTCGGTCTCGTGCGCGAGGCAGCGGGCGAAGTAGCCGGTGCCCTCGATGACGAGCGGATCGCCGTCCTTGTCCTGCCCGCGCACGACGGCCCGCTCCGGCCGCGGAACGGCCATCACGGCGCCCGGCACCGACAGGCACCCCTCGCCCTCGTCGATCAGCCGGCGCCCGGCCGTGGCGGACTCCAGTACAGGATTAATGATGTGTCCGACATGCCGGATTCCATCGTCATCGGGGCAGTCGTACACGAACATACGCAGATCGACACCGACCTGATTCGCCGCCAGTCCCGCTCCCTCGGCGACATACATGGTGAGGAACATGTCGTCGATGAGCGCGGCGAGGTCGGGCCCGAACTCCGTGACGTCCCGGCACGGCTTGTGCAGGACCTCCTCGCCGACCTCGGTGATCCGGCGCACCGCACCGCGCCCGGCCTCGGGGGCGTGACGCGGGTAGTGGTCGGCGGGGCTTCCCTGGACGAACACGCGTGGCATCGCGCTGTCTCCTTCGCTCGTGGACGGACCGCCGAGCGGCGGCCCGGACCACAGAGCATGCCAGGGAGGGCGCGGAGCGCGTCAGGGAAGGCGCCAGGGCCGCTGCCTCCGGGAGACTGCGGCCCTACGCGCGTGAGAGGCGTGCTGAGCGCTCAGAGCACCCGCACGGCGCCGGTCGGCGGGTCGTACGACAGCGGGTGCTCCCCGACGCCGCTGGAGGGGTTCTGCGCGCCGACGAACATGCCGTCGCCCACGTACACCGCCACGTGGTACGCGCTGCCCGCGCTGCCCCAGTACAGGATGTCGCCCGGCTGCAGGTTGCTCAGCGACACCGGGGTGCCGGCCGTCGACTGGTCCTGGGAGACGCGCGGCAGGCTGATGCCCACCTGCTTGAAGGCCGTCTGCACGAGGCCGGAGCAGTCGTAGGCGGAGGGGCCGGTGGCGCCGGAGACGTACGCCTTGCCGATCTGCGCCTTCACGAAGGAGATGACGGCGGCGGCCGAACCGGTCGCCGTGGACGTGCTCGTCGACGTGCTGGTGGAGGTGTCGGTGCTCGCCTTGGTGGAGAGCGTCGTCCGCTCCGCGTTGCGCGAGGCGCGCGCGGCGGCCTCCTTGCGGGCGGCCTCCTGGGCCTTCTTCTTGGCCTCCGCCGCCTTCTGCTTCGCGTCCGCGAGGTCCGCCTTGGCCTGCTTCGCGGCGTTTGCGGCGGCCTGGTCGCGCTCGGCCTGCAGCTGGTAGTTCGCGGCAGCCTGCTGCGTGGCGTCCGCGGACTGGGCGACCTGAGCGGCCAGGTCGGCCGTCAGGGTGGGCAGTTCGAGGGTCTGCGTCACCGGCTCGGACGCGTTCGCCGAGCCGGACGCCCCGGCGACTGCCAGGGAGCTGAGGACGCCACCGGCAACTCCAGCCCGCACGGCGATGGTCGACGCGCTGCGGCGGGGCTTCCGGTGGCTGCGTATGTGAGCGGTGTGGGACATGGGGATAACCGGTACCAGGTGCTCCTTCATATCTTCAAGAAACGTGTGCTGCGCCACAGTTGTTCAATCGAGACCTCGAAGCCCCGGCGTGTCACTCTTTATTGACGCCGTAACGGACATTACGGACGCCCGTGATCAAGGCCTTGATCACGGTCTTTGATCATTACGTCCGAATTGCCCCGCGTCTACCACTGGTTTGGGTGGATGGCCAAGCCCGGTTCTCAGACCGCTCTCATGGATGTGGCGGAGGTCACGGAACGGTTACCGGAAGGGCGGCGTCCCGCGCGGATGGGAGTTCGTGAACGCGTGCACGCGCCAGACGGTGTCCACACCCCGCCCCGGACCTACCCCTGATGTGTGAACGCGCTCCACTATCAGGGCGTCATGTCCGACGCCAATTTGCATGCAATGGAAGTCTCTTGATATTGAGACGCCCCTTCCGGCCTGCGATGACGAGCGAAAATGTCACTTATGGTGATCACCTGAACGCTTCGCGTATGAAGATCACCCATCATCCGACTTCATGATCCTTCGTCAGGTGGTGGAGATCACAAAGCTTGTGTAATACCCCGTGTCGCAGATCACAGAGTGGCGGGCATAAGATGCGAGGCAGTTGGGCTTGTGACCTGCTTCACATGTTCTCGATCTTCGCCTGGGGCGAGCGGGGTTCGTGGGGCCGGTGAGGCGGGTGTGAGCCCAGTGCAACCGCCACCAGTCAGTGCCGACTGAGAGGAGCGAGGAGCGGTGAACGCGTATGCGCCCATCCTCGTACTGGGAGCCCTCGGGGCAGGCTTTGCGATCTTCTCCGTGGTCATGGCCACGCTGATCGGTCCGAAGCGGTACAACCGCGCCAAACTCGAGGCCTACGAGTGCGGCATCGAGCCGACCCCCACGCCGGCCGGCGGCGGGCGCTTCCCCATCAAGTACTACCTGACGGCGATGCTCTTCATCGTCTTCGACATCGAGATCGTCTTCCTCTACCCCTGGGCCGTCACCTTCGACGCCCTGGGGATCTTCGGGCTCGTGGAGATGCTGCTCTTCGTGCTCACCGTCTTCGTCGCGTACGCGTACGTATGGCGGCGCGGCGGCCTGGAATGGGACTGAGGGGCCTTTAGAGACATGGGACTCGAAGAAAAGCTGCCGAGCGGCTTCCTGCTGACCACCGTCGAGCAGGCCGCGGGCTGGGTGCGCAAGGCGTCCGTCTTCCCGGCCACCTTCGGCCTTGCCTGCTGCGCCATCGAGATGATGACCACCGGCGCCGGGCGCTACGACCTCGCCCGCTTCGGCATGGAGGTCTTCCGCGGCTCGCCGCGCCAGGCGGACCTGATGATCGTCGCCGGCCGGGTCAGCCAGAAGATGGCGCCGGTACTGAGGCAGGTCTACGACCAGATGCCCAACCCGAAATGGGTGATCTCCATGGGTGTCTGCGCCTCCTCGGGCGGCATGTTCAACAACTACGCGATCGTCCAGGGCGTCGACCACATCGTCCCGGTCGACATCTATCTCCCCGGCTGCCCGCCCCGGCCCGAGATGCTGATGGACGCCATCCTCAAGCTCCACCACAAGATCCAGACCTCCAAGCTCGGCGTGAACGCCGAGGAGGCGGCCCGCGAGGCGGAGGAGGCGGCGCTCAAGGCCCTGCCCACGATCGAGATGAAGGGGCTGCTGCAGTGAGCGACGCGAACGGCACCAACGGCGCGAACGGCTCCGCGAACGGGGTGAACCCCGAGAAGGACCTCGCCGCCTCCAACCTCCCCGGCCAGCGCGGCCAGGGCGGCGAGGAGATCCGCGTCCAGCGCGGCATGTTCGGCGCCAACAACGGCGGCGACACCTCCGGCTATGGCGGTCTCGTCCGCTCGGTCCGGCTACCGGGACCGGCGAGCCGGCCCTACGGCGGCTGGTTCGACGAGGTCGCCGACGAGCTGGAGGGCGCCCTGGAGGAGCAGGGACTCCTCCCCGAGAACGCCGTCGAGAAGACGGTCGTCGACCGCGGCGAGCTCACCTTCCACATCGAACGTGAGCACCTGGTCCGCATCGCCCGCACCCTGCGCGACGACCCGGCCCTGCGGTTCGAGCTGTGCACCGGCGTCAGCGGTGTCCACTACCCGCAGGACAAGGGCCGCGAGCTGCACGCCGTCTACCACCTGCGCTCGATCACCCACAACCGGCTGATCCGCCTCGAGGTGAGCGCCCCCGACAGCGACCCGCGCATCCCGTCCCTGGTCTCCGTCTATCCGACCAACGACTGGCACGAGCGCGAGACCTACGACTTCTTCGGGATCGTCTTCGACGGTCACCCGGCCCTGACGCGGATCATGATGCCGGACGACTGGCAGGGCCATCCGCAGCGCAAGGACTACCCCCTCGGCGGCGTTCCCGTCGAGTACAAGGGCGCCCAGATCCCGGCTCCGGACCAGCGGAGGTCGTACTCGTGAGCACGCAGTCAGCATCCGCGGCCTCGGCCGCTTCGGCGCGCGAGACCACCGAGGGCACCGTATATACGGTCACCGGTGGCGACTGGGACGAGGTCGTCCAGTCCGCGGCCCGCGCCGACGACGAGCGCATCGTCGTCAACATGGGGCCCCAGCATCCCTCCACCCACGGGGTGCTCCGCCTGATCCTGGAGATCGAGGGCGAGACGGTCACCGAGGCCCGCTGCGGCATCGGCTATCTGCACACCGGCATCGAGAAGAACCTCGAGTTCCGTACGTGGACGCAGGGCACCACCTTCGTCACGCGCATGGACTACCTCACGTCGTTCTTCAACGAGACCGCCTACTGTCTCGCCGTCGAGAAGCTCCTCGGCATCGAGGACCAGATCACCGAACGCGCCAAGATCATCCGAGTGCTCCTGATGGAGCTGAACCGGATGTCCTCCCACCTGGTGTGCATCGCCACCGGCGGCATGGAACTGGGCGCCACCACGATCATGATCTACGGATTCCGTGATCGTGAAATGATTCTCGACATCTACGAGCTCATCACGGGCCTGCGCATGAACCACGCGTACATCCGGCCCGGAGGACTCGCTCAGGACCTCCCGCCCGGCGCGGTGGACCAGATCCGCGAGTTCGTGAAGAAGATGAAGAAGAACCTCCCGGAGTACGACAAGCTCGCCACCGGGAACCCCATCTTCAAGGCCCGCATGCAGGACATCGGCTACCTCGACCTGGCCGGCTGCATGGCCCTCGGCGCGACCGGCCCGATCCTGCGCTCCACGGGCCTGCCCCACGACCTGCGCAAGACACAGCCGTACTGCGACTACGAGACGTACGACTTCGACGTCCCGACCGCCGACAGCTGCGACGCCTACGGCCGCTTCCTGGTCCGCCTGGAGGAGATGCGCCAGTCGCTCGGGATCGTCGAGCAGTGCCTGGACCGGCTCCAGCCCGGCCCCGTCATGGTCGCCGACAAGAAGATCGCCTGGCCCGCCCAGCTCGCCCTGGGGCCGGACGGCCTCGGCAACTCCCTCGACCACATCAAGAAGATCATGGGCACCTCCATGGAGGCCCTGATCCACCACTTCAAGCTGGTCACCGAGGGCTTCCGGGTTCCGCCGGGACAGGCCTACGCGGCCGTCGAGTCACCCAAGGGCGAGCTCGGGGTGCACGCCGTCTCCGACGGCGGCACCCGCCCCTACCGGGTCCACTTCCGCGACCCGTCCTTCACCAACCTGCAGGCCATGGCGGCGATGTGCGAGGGCGGCCAGGTCGCCGACGTCATCGTCGCCGTCGCGTCCATCGACCCCGTGATGGGAGGCGTCGACCGGTGACCACCTCTTCTTCGCAGCGGGGCGTCAGCCTGGGCATGCCCGAACTGCCCGCGCCCGCCTACCCGGACGACGTCCGGGCCCGGCTGGAGGCGGACGCGCGCGAGGTGATCGCGCGCTACCCGGACTCCCGGTCCGCCCTGCTGCCGCTGCTCCACCTCGTGCAGTCCGAGGAGGGCCATGTCACGCGTACCGGGATGCGGTTCTGCGCGGACATGCTGGGCCTGACCACGGCCGAGGTCACCGCGGTCGCCACCTTCTACACCATGTACCGGCGCAGGCAGTCCGGTGACTACCAGGTGGGCGTGTGCACCAACACCCTGTGCGCGGTGATGGGCGGCGACGCGATCTTCGAGACCCTCCAGGAGCACTTGGGCGTCGGCAACGGCGAGACCACCGACGACGGCAAGGTCACCCTGGAGCACATCGAGTGCAACGCGGCCTGCGACTTCGCGCCGGTCGTGATGGTCAACTGGGAGTTCTTCGACAACCAGACGCCGGGCAGTGCCAAACGCCTGGTCGACGATCTGCGCGCGGGACGGCCCGTCGAGCCCACGCGCGGGGCGCGGCTGTGCACCTTCAAGGAGACCGCGCGGATCCTGGCGGGCTTCCCCGACGAGCGGCCAGGGGCCGTCGAGGAGAGCGGCAGCGCGGGACCCGCTTCGCTGGTGGGCCTTCGCCTGGCAAGGGGAGAGGCCGCACCCGCGCGCGTGGTCCATCCGCGTGCCCAGGAACCTCAGGATGCGCCGTCCGCGGGCCAGGCCGAAGAGGAGGGGGAGTGATGACCGTGACCGAACTCAAGGACACCAGCCCCGAGAAGCTGCTCGCACCCGTGCTGTCGGCCTTCTGGGACGAGGACCGGTCCTGGACTCTGGACGTCTACCGGAGGCACGAGGGGTACGAGGGGCTGCGCAAGGCGCTCGCCATGTCGCCGGACGACGTGATCGCGTACGTCAAGGACTCCGGTCTGCGCGGGCGCGGTGGCGCGGGATTCCCGACCGGAATGAAGTGGCAGTTCATTCCGCAGGGTGATGGAAAACCGCACTATCTAGTTGTCAACGCCGACGAATCGGAGCCCGGGACCTGCAAGGACATCCCGCTCCTCTTCGCGAACCCGCATAGCCTCATCGAGGGCATGGTGATCGCGTGCTATGCCATCAGGTCGTCTCATGCCTTCATCTATCTGCGTGGTGAAGTCGTCCCCGTTCTGCGGCGGTTGCACGAGGCCGTGCGCGAGGCCTACGCGGCGGGCTACCTCGGCGAGAACGTCCTGGGCAGCGGACTCGACCTCGAACTCACCGTGCACGCCGGCGCCGGCGCGTACATCTGCGGTGAGGAGACCGCACTGCTCGACTCGCTCGAAGGCCGCCGTGGTCAACCGCGGCTCCGTCCCCCCTTCCCTGCGGTGGAAGGCCTCTACGCCTGTCCGACTGTGGTGAATAACGTCGAATCGATCGCGTCAGTTCCCGCCATCCTGAAAAACGGCAAGGACTGGTTCAGGTCGATGGGGAGCGAGAAGTCGCCCGGCTTCACGCTCTACTCGCTCAGCGGTCACGTCGCGAGCCCCGGCCAGTACGAGGCGCCGCTCGGCATCACACTCCGCCAGCTCCTCGACATGAGCGGCGGCATGCGGCCCGGGCACCGGCTCAAGTTCTGGACGCCGGGCGGCTCCTCGACGCCGATGTTCACCGACGAGCACCTCGACGTCCCTCTTGATTACGAAGGAGTGGGTGCCGCGGGTTCCATGCTCGGCACGAAAGCCCTGCAGTGCTTCGACGAGACGACCTGCGTGGTGCGGGCGGTGACCCGCTGGACCGAGTTCTACGCCCACGAGTCCTGCGGCAAGTGCACGCCCTGCCGCGAAGGGACGTACTGGCTGGTGCAGTTGCTGCGGGACATCGAGGCCGGCAAGGGCGTCATGTCCGATCTCGACAAGCTGAACGACATCGCCGACAACATCAACGGCAAGTCCTTCTGCGCCCTCGGTGACGGCGCCGCATCCCCGATCTTCTCCTCGCTGAAGTACTTCCGCGAAGAGTACGAGCAGCACATCACGGGCCGGGGCTGCCCCTTCGACCCGGCCAAGTCGACGGCCTGGGCGGACCGCCCGGAGGTGAACGCATGACCGTGACCACCAGCGCTCCCTCCGGAGGGGGGCAGGCGGCGGTCCCGCCGGAGGACCTCGTCACGCTGACGATCGACGGCGCCGAGATCAGCGTGCCCAAGGGCACCCTGGTCATCCGGGCCGCCGAGCAGCTCGGCATCGAGATCCCCCGCTTCTGCGACCACCCCCTCCTCGACCCGGCCGGCGCCTGCCGCCAGTGCATCGTCGAGGTCGAGGGCCAGCGCAAGCCGATGGCGTCCTGCACCATCACCTGTACGGACGGGATGGTGGTGAAGACCCACCTCACCTCGCCCGTCGCCGAAAAGGCCCAGCACGGTGTGATGGAGCTGCTGCTCATCAACCACCCGCTGGACTGCCCGGTCTGCGACAAGGGCGGCGAGTGCCCGCTGCAGAACCAGGCGATGTCGCACGGCAACGCCGAGTCCCGCTTCGAAGGCCGTAAGCGGACGTACGAGAAGCCCGTCCCGATCTCCACACAGGTCCTGCTCGACCGCGAGCGGTGCGTGCTGTGCGCCCGGTGCACCCGCTTCTCCAACCAGATCGCGGGCGACCCGATGATCGAACTGATCGAGCGGGGCGCGCTGCAGCAGGTCGGCACCGGTGAGGGCGACCCCTTCGAGTCGTATTTCTCGGGCAACACCATCCAGATCTGCCCGGTCGGCGCGCTCACCTCGGCGGCCTATCGTTTCCGCTCCCGCCCCTTCGACCTGGTCTCCTCGCCGTCGGTGTGCGAGCACTGCTCCGGCGGCTGCGCCACCCGCACCGACCACCGGCGCGGCAAGGTCATGCGGCGGCTCGCCGCCGACGACCCCGAGGTCAACGAGGAGTGGATCTGCGACAAGGGACGCTTCGGGTTCCGGTACGCGCAGCTCAAGGACCGCCTCGACACCCCGCTCGTGCGGGGCGCCGAGGGTGTCCTGGAGCCCGCCTCCTGGCCGGAGGCGCTGGAAGCGGCCGCGCGCGGGCTGACCGCCGCCCGCTCCCGGGCGGGTGTCCTCACCGGTGGCCGGCTGACCGTCGAGGACGCCTACGCGTACAGCAAGTTCGCGCGCGTGGCGCTCGCCACGAACGACATCGACTTCCGCGCGCGCGTGCACAGCGGCGAGGAGGCCGACTTCCTGGCGGCCCGGGTGGCCGGCCGCGGCCGTGACCTGGACGGTACGGGCGTCACGTACACCTCCCTGGAGAAGGCACCCGCCGTTCTGCTGGTCGGGTTCGAGTCCGAGGAGGAGGCGCCCGGCGTCTTCCTGCGGCTGCGCAAGGCCTGGCGCAAGCACAAGCAGAAGGTGTTCGCCCTGGCCACGTATGCCACCCGGGGCCTGGAGAAGGCAGGCGGCACGCTGCTGCCGGCCGCTCCCGGCACCGAGACCGAGTGGCTGGACGCCCTCGCGGGCGGCGTCGGCCTGGAGGCGCCGGGCACCAGGGCCGCCGAGGCTCTGCGCTCCGAGGGCGCGGTGATCGTCGTGGGAGAGCGGCTCGCCGCGGTGCCCGGCGGGCTCACCGCCGCCGTGCGCGCGGCCGGCGCGACCGGCGCCCAGCTGGTGTGGATCCCGCGGCGGGCCGGGGAGCGCGGCGCCGTCGAGGCCGGCGCGCTGCCGTCCCTGCTGCCGGGCGGCCGCCCGGCGACCGACCCGCGCGCGCGGGAGGAGGTCGCGGCCGCCTGGGGGCTCGCCGAACTGCCGCTGCGCTACGGCCGCGACACCCACCAGATCATCGAGGCCGCCGCCACCGGTGAGCTGTCGGCGCTCGTGGTCGCCGGAGTCGAGGTCGCCGACCTGCCCGACCCGGCACGCGCGCGTGAGGCACTCGACAGCGTCGGCTTCCTCGTCTCGCTGGAGCTGCGGCCCAGCGAGGTCACCGAGCGCGCCGACGTCGTCCTGCCGGTCGCCGCGGTCGCCGAGAAAGCCGGCACCTTCCTCGACTGGGAGGGCCGGGTGCGCTTCTTCGAGGCCGCGCTCAAGCCCGACCAGATGACCCGCCGCCTCGCCCCGACCGACGGGCGGGTGCTGCACATGCTCGCCGACGCCATGGACGTCCACCTGGCCCTGCCGGACCTGCGCACCACGCGCACGGAGATCGACCGCCTCGGCCCCTGGGGCGGCCCACGGGCCACCGTGCCCATGGAGTCCGCCGCCGTGCTGCCCCGTCCCGCCGCGGGCGAGGCCGTACTCGCCGGGCACCGGCTGCTGCTGGACCAGGGCGTCCTGCAGGAGGGCGACGAGGCACTCGCCGGAACCCGGCACGCGGCACGCGCGCGCGTGTCGGCCGCGACGGCCGCCGAAGCGGGCGTCAAGGACGGCGACGCCCTCGCCGTCACCGGACCGGCCGGTACGACCGAACTCCCGCTCCAGATCACCGAGATGCCCGACCGGGTGGTCTGGCTCCCGCTGAACTCCGTCGGCACGGGCGTCGCCTCCGACACCGGCGCACAGCCCGGCACCCTCGTCCGCATCGGCCCGGCGGCACCCGCCGACAAGGCCCCCAAGGAGGTGGAGGCATGAGCCCGTACCTCGCCGCTGAAGACCTCTCGATGTTCGGCCGCGACCCCTGGTGGCTGGTCGTCATCAAGGCCGTCTTCTGCTTCGCCTTCCTGATGGTGACCGTGCTGTTCTCCATCGTCTGGGAGCGCAAGGTCGTTGCCTGGATGCAGCTGCGCATCGGCCCCAACCGGCACGGCCCCTGGGGCATGCTCCAGTCGCTCGCCGACGGCGTGAAGCTGATGCTCAAGGAAGACCTCATCGTCAGGCGCGCGGACAAGGTGGTCTACATCCTCGCGCCGATCGTCGCGGCCATCCCGGCGTTCATGGCGATCGCGGTGATCCCCTTCGGCCCGGCCGACAACGAGATCTCGATCTTCGGTCACCGCACCACGATGCAGCTCACCGACCTGCCTATCGCGATGCTGTACATCCTCGCGGTCGCCTCCGTCGGCATTTACGGCATCGTGCTGGCGGGTTGGAGTTCCGGATCGACCTACCCGCTGCTCGGCGGCCTCCGCTCCTGCGCGCAGATGATCTCCTACGAGATCGCCATGGGCGCCGCGTTCGCCTCCGTGTTCCTCTACTCGGGATCGATGTCGACGTCCACGATCGTCCAGCAGCAGCATGACCGCTGGTACATCCTGCTGCTGCCGGTCTCCTTCATCCTCTACATCGTCACGATGGTCGGCGAGACCAACCGCGCACCCTTCGACATGCCGGAGTCCGAGGGCGACCTGGTCGGCGGCTTCAACACCGAGTACTCCTCGATCAAGTTCGCGATGTTCATGCTCGCCGAGTACGTGAACATGGTGACGGTCTCGGCCGTGTCGACCACGCTCTTCCTCGGCGGCTGGCGCGCCCCCTGGCCGATCAGCGCCTTCTGGGAGGGCGCGAACCACGGCTGGTGGCCGCTGCTCTGGTTCGTCATCAAGGTCCAGTTGCTGCTGTTCTTCTTCATCTGGCTGCGCGGCACGCTCCCGCGGGTCCGCTACGACCAGCTGATGAAGCTCGGCTGGAAGGTCCTCATCCCGGTCTCCGTGACCTGGCTGATGCTCGTCGCGACCGTGCGGGCCCTGCGCAACGAGAACTACGACTTCGCCGACATCGCCCTCTACGTCGGCGGCGGCGTCCTCGCCCTGCTGCTGGTCTCCTTCATCGCCGACATGTTTCGGGAGAAGGCCAAGACGGCCGGGCAGCCCACCGACCAGCAGCCCGGATTCGACCCGATGGCGGGCGGATTCCCCGTACCGCCGCTGCCCGGGCAGGAGCTGCCGCCGGTGCCGAGGCGACGCCCGCACCGTGAGCGGGAGCTGATTGTCAGTGGTGGGCCGGACACTGTCAGTGACGGATCTTCGGATGGAAAGGAGGCGTCCGATGGCTGAGGAGCCCAAGGAGACCAAGCCCGGTTTCCAGAACCCCGTGGCCGGCTTCGGCGTGACCTTCAAGGCCATGTTCAAGAGGCGGCTGACCGAGCAGTACCCGGAGCAGAAGAAGACCACGGCTCCGCGGTTCCACGGACGGCACCAGCTCAACCGCCATCCGGACGGCCTGGAGAAGTGCGTCGGCTGCGAGCTGTGCGCCTGGGCCTGCCCCGCCGACGCCATCTATGTGGAGGGCGCCGACAACACCGACGAGGAGCGCTACTCGCCGGGCGAGCGGTACGGCCGCGTCTACCAGATCAACTACGCACGCTGCATCCTGTGCGGTCTGTGCATCGAGGCGTGTCCCACGCGCGCGCTGACGATGACCAACGAGTTCGAGCTGGCCGACTCCAGCCGCGCCAACCTCATCTACACCAAGGAGCAGCTGCTCGCCGGCCTCGAAGAGGGCATGGTCGAGACGCCTCACGCGATCTTCCCCGGGACCGACGAGCAGGACTACTACCGGGGCCTGGTGACAGAGGCCGCGCCGGGGACCGTCCGGCAGGTGGCCGTCTCCAAGGGCGAAGAGCCTCAACCGGCAGGCCCTTCGGGGGCGGCTGACGAGCAGGAGGTGGACGCATGAGCCCGCAGCTCGCCGCCTACACCACGTCCACCGGTGAGGCCTTCCAGTTCTGGGTCCTCGGCACGGTCGCGGTGATCGGCGCCCTGGGCACCGTCTTCATGAGGAAGGCCGTGCACAGCGCGCTCTGTCTCGCCGGGACCATGATCATCCTGGCGGTGTTCTACCTCGCCAACGGCGCCTACTTCCTCGGGATCGTGCAGATCGTCGTCTACACCGGCGCGATCATGATGCTGTTCCTGTTCGTGGTGATGCTCGTCGGCGTGACGGCCGCGGACTCGCTGAAGGAGACCATCAAGGGTCAGCGCTGGCTGGCCCTACTGTGCGGGGTCGGCTTCGGTGTCCTGCTGTTCGCCGGCATCGGGAACGCCACCCTGACGGAGTTCGACGGCACCGGCCGGGCGAACGCGAACGGCAACGTGGAGGGCCTCGCGTCCCTCATCTTCACGAAGTACGTGTTCGCCTTCGAAATCACCGGCGCCCTGCTGATCACGGCCGCCGTCGGGGCCATGGTGCTCACCCACCGCGAGCGCACCGAGCGGGCCAAGACGCAGCGGGAGCTGTCCGAGCAGCGCGTCCGCGAGGGCAAGCACCTCCCGCCGCTGCCCGCCCCCGGCGTCTACGCCCGGCACAACGCCGTGGACATCGCGGGCCTGCTGCCCGACGGCACCCCGTCCGAGCTCACCGTCAGCAAGACGCTGCGCGAGCGCGGCCAGATCCGTGACGTGTCCGCCGAGGCGCTGGGCGACCTGCGGGCACTGGAGCAGCGCGCCGAGGAGCGTCTGGAGCGCACGGAGACCGAACCGGCGCACTTCAAGAGGACCGAGGAGGCGTCGAAGTGAACCCCGTCAACTACCTCTACCTCGCCGCTGTGTTGTTCACCGTCGGCGCGACCGGGGTGCTGATCAGGCGCAACGCGATCGTCGTGTTCATGTGCATCGAGCTGATGCTCAACGCCTGCAACCTCGCGTTCGTCGTCTTCTCCCGGATGCACGGCAACCTCGACGGCCAGATCATCGCCTTCTTCACGATGGTCGTCGCCGCCGCGGAGGTCGTGGTGGGCCTCGCGATCATCGTGTCGCTGTTCCGTACCCGCCACTCGGCCTCGGTCGACGACGCCAGCCTGATGAAGCTGTAAGGGGTCGGAAGAATCGTGGAGAACCTGATCGCGCTGCTCATCGCGGCGCCCCTGCTCGGAGCGGCCGTCCTGCTGGTCGGCGGCCGCCGGCTGGACGCCGTCGGCCACTGGATCGGCACCCTGCTGTCGACCGCCTCCTTCGTGTTCGGTGTGATCCTCTTCGCCGACCTGCTCGGCAAGAACGCCGAACACCGCACCCTGACCCAGCACCTGTGGACATGGATCTCGGTCGGCAGCTTCCAGGCGGACGTCACCTTCCGCCTCGACCAGCTGTCGATGACGTTCGTGCTGCTGATCACCGGTGTCGGCTCGCTGATCCACCTGTACTCGGTCGGGTACATGGAGCACGACGAGCGGCGCCGCCGCTTCTTCGGCTACCTGAACCTGTTCCTCGCGGCGATGCTGCTGCTCGTCCTCGCCGACAACTACCTGCTGCTGTATGTCGGCTGGGAGGGCGTCGGTCTCGCCTCCTACCTGCTGATCGGCTTCTGGCAGCACAAGCCCAGCGCCGCGACGGCCGCGAAGAAGGCCTTCCTGGTCAACCGCGTCGGCGACATGGGCCTGTCGATCGCGATCATGCTGATGTTCACCACCTTCGGCGGCTTCGCCTTCGGCCCGGTCCTCAGCCACGCCGGTGACGCCTCCGAGGGCAAGCTCACCGCGATCGGCCTGATGCTCCTGCTCGCCGCCTGCGGCAAGTCGGCCCAGGTGCCGCTCCAGTCCTGGCTCGGGGACGCCATGGAGGGCCCCACCCCGGTCTCGGCCCTGATCCACGCCGCGACGATGGTGACCGCGGGCGTCTACCTGATCGTCCGCTCCGGAGCCATCTTCAACGCGGCCCCCGACGCGCAGCTGGCCGTCACGGTCGTCGGTGCCGTCACGCTCCTGTTCGGTGCGATCGTCGGTTGCGCCAAGGACGACATCAAGAAGGCACTGGCCGGCTCTACGATGTCGCAGATCGGCTACATGGTGCTGGCCGCGGGCCTCGGCCCCATCGGCTACGTCTTCGCGATCATGCACCTGGTGACCCACGGCTTCTTCAAGGCCGGGCTCTTCCTCGGCGCGGGTTCCGTCATGCACGGCATGAACGACGAGGTCGACATGCGCAAGTACGGCGGCCTGCGCACGTACATGCCGGTCACCTTCATCACCTTCGGCCTCGGCTATCTCGCCATCATCGGCTTCCCGGGCCTGTCCGGCTTCTTCTCCAAGGACAAGATCATCGAGGCGGCCTTCGCCAAGGGCGGCACCGAGGGCTGGATCCTCGGCGGCGCGGCCCTGCTGGGCGCGGCCATCACCGCCTTCTACATGACGCGCGTGATGCTGATGACGTTCTTCGGAGAGAAGCGCTGGCAGCCCGACGAGCACGGCAACGAGCCGCACCCGCACGAGTCGCCCAAGGTCATGACGATCCCGATGGTCGTGCTCGCGGTCGGGTCGGTCTTCGCCGGTGGCCTGTTCAGCATCGGCGACCGCTTCCTGAAGTGGCTCGAGCCGGTCACCGGCCACAGCGAGGGCAACTCGCCGCTCAGCGCGGTGGCGGTCACCGGGGCGACCACGGTGTGCCTGCTCATCGGCGTCGGCATCGCCTGGGCGCAGTACGGCCGCAAGCCCGTACCGGCCGTCGCCCCGCGCGGCTCGCTGCTCACCCGGGCCGCCCGCCGCGACCTGCTCCAGGACGACTTCAACCATGTGGTCCTGGTGCGCGGTGGCGAGCACCTCACGCGCTCCCTGGTGTTCGTCGACCACACTCTGGTCGACGGCGTCGTCAACGGCACGGCGGCCGGCTTCGGCGGCCTGTCCGGGCGGCTGCGCCGGATCCAGAACGGCTTCGCCCGCTCCTACGCGGTCTCGATGTTCGGCGGTGCGGCACTCCTGGTCGCCGCGACCCTGCTGATGAGGGCGGTCTGATACCGATGTCCTTTCCTCTGCTGACAGCGACGGCGGTGCTCCCGGCCATCGGGGCCGTCGCCACGGCCGCCGTACCGGCCGCGCGGCGCACCGCCGCCAAGTGGCTGGCGCTGCTGGTCTCGCTCGCCACGCTCGCCCTGGCGATCACCGTCCTGGTCCGCTTCGACCCGGACGGCGCCCGCTACCAGCTCACCGAATCCCATCCCTGGATCGCGGACTTCGGGGTCAGATACGAGCTGGGCGTCGACGGCATCGCGGTCGCCCTCATCGCGCTGACCGCGCTGCTGATCCCGTTCATCGTCCTCGCGGGCTGGCACGACGCCGACCCGCTGGAGACGGGGAGCAAGAGGTGGCGGCCGACGCAGGGCTTCTTCGCCCTGATCCTGGCCGTCGAGGCGATGGTGATCATCTCCTTCGAGGCCACCGACGTCTTCCTCTTCTACATCTTCTTCGAAGCCATGCTCATCCCGATGTACTTCCTCATCGGCGGCTTCGGGGACCGTGCCCACGAGCACGGCGAGGCGGCGGCCTCGACGCAACGATCGTACGCGGCGGTGAAGTTCCTCCTCTACAACCTGGTCGGCGGTCTGATCATGCTGGCCGCGGTGATCGGCCTCTACGTGGTCGCCGGGAACTTCAGCCTCCAGGAGATCGTGCAGGCCCGCGCGAGCGGCTCGCTGCACATGGCGACCAGCACCGAACGCTGGCTGTTCCTCGGTTTCTTCTTCGCCTTCGCGGTGAAGGCTCCGCTGTGGCCGCTGCACACCTGGCTGCCCAACGCCATGCAGGAGTCCACCGCCCCGGTCGCCGTCCTGATCACCGCGGTCGTCGACAAGGTGGGCACCTTCGCGATGCTCCGCTACTGCCTCCAGCTGTTCCCGGAGGCCAGCAAGTGGGCGACGCCCGCCATCCTCGTCCTGTCCCTGATCAGCATCGTCTACGGCGCGCTGCTCGCCGTCGGCCAGCGGGACATCAAGCGTCTGGTGGCCTACGCGTCGATCTCGCACTTCGGCTTCATCATCATGGGCATCTTCGCGATGACCAGCCAGGGCCAGTCCGGCGCCACGCTCTACATGGTCAACCACGGCATCTCCACGGCCGCGCTGATGCTGGTCGCCGGATTCCTGATCTCCCGGCGCGGCTCGCGGCTCATCGCCGACTACGGAGGCGTACAGAAGGTCGCCCCGGTGCTCGCCGGCACCTTCCTGATCGGCGGCCTCGCCACCCTCTCGCTGCCCGGCCTCGCACCGTTCGTGAGCGAGTTCCTGGTCCTGGTCGGCACGTTCGCGCGCTACCCGGCGATCGGCATCATCGCCACCTTCGGCATCGTCCTCGCCGCGCTCTACACCCTTGTGCTGTACCAGCGGACGATGACGGGCCCGGTGAAGCCCGAGGTCTCGACGATGCCCGACCTCCGCGCGCGGGAGCTGGTGGTCGTCGCCCCGCTGATCGTGCTGCTGATCTTCCTGGGCGTCTACCCGAAGCCCGTCACGGACATCGTCAACCCGGCGGTCAAGCAGACCATGTCCGACGTACACAAGACCGACCCCAAGCCCTCGGTGGAGGCGGCCAAGTGAGCACAACAGCCGTCCACAGCCTGTGGACAACCGCAGCCGAGCCGATCTCGAAGATCCCGGCACCGAAGATCGAATACGGGCAATTGTCGCCGACTCTGATCGTCGTCGGTGCGGCCCTGGTCGGCGTGCTGATCGAGGCGTTCGTCCCGCGCAGGTCCCGCTACTACGCGCAGGTCTTCGTGTCCGTCGTAGCCCTGTGCGCCGCGTTCGCCGCGGTGGTCGCGCTGGCGTCCGACGGGTACGGCACCACGAAGGCGCACATCGCGGCCATGGGGGCGATCGCGGTCGACGGGCCGTCCCTTTTCCTGCAGGGCACGATCCTCCTGGCCGGTCTGGTCGGCCTGTTCACCTTCGCCGAGCGGCGCCTGGACCCGGCGGCGCACGGCAACCGGGTCGACTCCTTCGCCGCCCAGGCAGCATCCGTGCCCGGCAGCGACAGCGAGAAGGCCGCCGTGAAGGCCGGGTTCACGACCACCGAGGCCTTCCCGCTGCTGCTCTTCGCGATCTCCGGCATGCTGGTGTTCCCCTCGGCGAACGACCTGCTGACGCTGTTCGTGGCCCTGGAGGTCTTCTCCCTGCCGCTGTACCTGCTGTGCGCGCTGGCCCGCCGCAAGCGGCTGATGTCGCAGGAGGCCGCGGTCAAGTACTTCCTGCTCGGCGCGTTCGCCTCGGCGTTCACGCTGTTCGGCATCGCGCTGCTGTACGGCTACGCGGGCTCGGTGTCGTACGCGCGCATCGCGCAGGTCGTCGACGGCACCGTCACCAATGTCGACCCGGCGCTCGCCGACACGATGGGCAACGACGCGTTGCTGCTGCTCGGCAGCGCCCTGATCGTGATGGGCCTGCTGTTCAAGGTGGGCGCGGTGCCGTTCCACATGTGGACTCCGGACGTGTACCAGGGTGCGCCGACCCCGGTGACCGGGTTCATGGCGGCGGCGACGAAGGTGGCGGCGTTCGGTGCGCTGCTGCGCCTGCTGTACGTCGTCCTGCCCGGGATGCGCTGGGACTGGCGGCCGGTCATGTGGGCGGTGGCGATCATCACCATGCTGGGCGGTGCGATCATCGCGATCACACAGACCGACATCAAGCGGCTGCTGGCGTACTCGTCCATCGCGCACGCCGGATTCATCCTCGCGGGTGTCATCGCGACCTCGAAGGACGGCGTGTCGTCCGTCCTCTTCTACCTGGCCGGGTACTCGTTCGTGACGATCGGCGCCTTCGCGGTGGTCACGCTGGTGCGCGACGCGGGCGGCGAGGCGACGCACCTGTCCAAGTGGGCCGGGCTCGGCCGCCGTTCCCCCTTGGTGGCGGCGGTGTTCGCGGTGTTCCTGCTGGCCTTCGCCGGTATCCCGCTGACCAGCGGTTTCGCCGGAAAGTTCGCCGTGTTCAAGGCGGCGGCCGACGGCGGCGCGGCCCCGCTGGTCGTGGTCGGTGTGATCTCCTCGGCGATCGCCGCGTTCTTCTACATCCGCGTGATCGTGCTGATGTTCTTCAGCGAGCCGAAGCCGGAGGGCCCGACCGTGGCCGTGCCTTCCCCGCTGACCATGGCGGCGATCGGCGTGGGCGTGGCGGTGACGCTGGTGCTCGGTGTGGCGCCGCAGTACTTCCTGAACCTGGCGAGCCAGGCGGGCGTGTTCGTGCGCTGACCGTCCCGTCGTACATGCCGCTGCCCGGCACCTTCGTCCGGAAGGGTGCCGGGCAGCGGTGTGTGGCCAGGATCACTGCTTCCGGTCGCGGCGCGCCTTGATCTGGGTGAGGTCGAGGTCCACCGGGAACGGCACGTCCAGCTTCATGCGCTCGCGGAAGATTCCGGTGCTGGTGTAGGTGCCGGTCGTCGGCTCCAGCTCGAAGACGTGTACCGCGGCCCGGCCCTCCTCGTTCTCGACCCGCCAGTAGTGGGGGATCTTGGCGCGGGCATACTTCAGCGGCTTCGTCTCGCGGTCACGGGAGACCGAGTCCTCGGAGACGACCTCGATGGCCAGGACGACGGACTCCGCCGGGAACCGGGTCTGGTACGGGTCTTCCACTACGTCCGCTCGCACGACGACCACATCCGGCTCAGGCCGATTCTGACGGTCCAGGTCGATGGTGAACTCACGAAATACCTCGAACTCCGTAGGCGCCAGCGATTGGAGCTGCCACTTGAAGAAGTCGATGGTGCGCTCGTGAAAGATGGTCTGCGGACTCACGAAGACCAGGCTCCCGTCGATCAATTCCGTGTGCGGAGGAAGATTCGGGAGGTGGTCCAGGTCGTCGGCGGTCCAGCCGCCTTTCGGCGGGGTCGGCCAGGTGGGCTTGGACGCCTTCGGTGCGACGCTCATCAGTGCTCCCATGCGACGGAGTCTCGCCTGTGCATTCAGGCTATCGGGCGGAAACGGGCAGGTCTCCAGCGAACGTGTGAACGAGAGTCGTGTCCTTGACGGGGCCGCACGGGACCGGGCCTGTGGATAACTCCGGGGCTGTCGGTGAGTGCCCCTATCGTGGACGCAGTGGTCGAGGGACGACGTACGGGGGACACGACGATGCGCGGGACGGGCGTGATCAAGGAGATGCCAGAGGCGGCCGAGAGCGAGGCGCTGGCCACACTGCACCGGGTCTTCGGGTACGAGGCCTTCCGCGGCGAACAAGAGGCGATCGTCGAGCATGTGGTGGCAGGCGGCGACGCCCTCGTCCTCATGCCGACCGGTGGCGGCAAGTCGCTGTGCTACCAGATCCCGGCCCTGGTCAGACCCGGTACGGGCATCGTGATCTCGCCGTTGATCGCGCTGATGCAGGACCAGGTGGACGCCCTGCGGGCCCTCGGCGTGCGGGCCGGCTTCGTCAACTCCACCCAGGACTTCGACGAGCGGCGCGTGGTCGAGGCCGAGTTCCTCGCGGGCGAGCTGGACCTGCTGTACCTGGCGCCGGAGCGGCTGCGCCTGGAGTCCACGCTCGATCTGCTCTCCCGCGGAAAGATCTCCGTCTTCGCGATCGACGAGGCCCATTGTGTGTCCCAGTGGGGCCACGACTTCCGCCCCGACTACCTGGCACTCTCCCTGCTCGGTGAGCGCTGGCCGGACGTCCCGCGGATCGCCCTCACGGCGACGGCCACACGCGCCACCCACCAGGAGATCACCCAGCGGCTGAACCTGCCGACGGCCCGCCACTTCGAGGCCAGCTTCGACCGGCCCAACATCCAGTACCGGATCGTACCCAAGGCCGACCCCAAGAAGCAGCTGCTCGCCTTCCTGCGGGAGGAGCACGCGGGTGACGCCGGCATCGTGTACTGCCTCTCCCGCAACTCGGTGGAGCGGACGGCCGAGTTCCTGAGCAGCAACGGCATCGAGGCGGTGCCGTACCACGCGGGCCTGGACGGGGGCGTGCGAGCGGCCCACCAGTCCCGGTTCCTGCGCGAGGAGGGCCTGGTCGTGGTCGCGACCATCGCCTTCGGCATGGGCATCGACAAGCCGGACGTGCGCTTCGTCGCCCACCTGGACCTGCCCAAGTCGATCGAGGGCTACTACCAGGAGACGGGCCGCGCGGGCCGTGACGGACTGCCCTCCACCGCCTGGATGGCGTATGGCCTCAACGACGTCATACAGCAGCGCAAGCTGATCCAGTCCGGCGAGGGCGACGAGGCGTTCCGCCGCAGGGCCGCCGCCCACCTCGACGCGATGCTCGCCCTGTGCGAGACCGCCCGGTGCCGGCGCGGCCAGCTGCTGGCCTACTTCGGCCAGGACCCCTCGGCCGAGGGCTGCGGCAACTGCGACACCTGCGTCACCCCGCCGGAGACCTGGGACGGCACCGTCGCCGCGCAGAAGGTGCTGTCGACGGTGGTACGGCTGCAGCGGGAGCGCGGGCAGAAGTTCGGTGCCGTGCAGATCGTCGACATCCTGCTCGGCAAGCGCACCGGCAAGGTGATCCAGTTCGACCACGACCAGCTGTCCGTCTTCGGCATCGGCCAGGACCTCGCCGAGGGCGAGTGGCGGGGCGTTGTCCGCCAGCTGCTCGCCCAGGGGCTGCTCGCGGTCGAGGGGGAGTACGGCACGCTGGTGCTGACCGAGGCGAGCGGTTCGGTGCTGCGGCGGGAGCGCGAGGTGCCGCTGCGCAAGGAACCGGCGAAGCCGGCCGCCTCCCGGTCCGGCTCGGGCGCTTCCTCCGGCCGCGGCGACCGCAAGGCCAAGGTCGCGGCGGCGGAGCTGTCCGACGAACTGCTCCCCGCGTTCGAGGCCCTGCGCGCCTGGCGTGCCGAGCAGGCGAAGGAACAGGGCGTCCCGGCCTACGTCATCTTCCACGACGCCACCCTGCGCGAGATCGTCACGCGGTGGCCGGGATCGGTGCGGGAGCTGGGCACGATCAGCGGCGTCGGCGAGAAGAAGCTCGCGACGTACGGA
Source organism: Streptomyces griseochromogenes (assembly GCF_001542625.1). Taxonomy (NCBI): domain Bacteria; kingdom Bacillati; phylum Actinomycetota; class Actinomycetes; order Kitasatosporales; family Streptomycetaceae; genus Streptomyces; species Streptomyces griseochromogenes. The sequence goes on from NZ_CP016279.1 coordinate 793,113, forward strand.
GAAGGCGTGCTCGGTGTGCTGTCCGCACTGGACGGTGCGAGCCCGGCTCCCGAGACCGCCCCGGCGGGTGCTGCCGCGCCCGCACCCGGCGAGTCCCCGGAGGACGACTGGCCCGAGCCGGGGGACGAGCCGGAGCCGGACGACTGGATATAGCGCGCCGGAGACCGCGGAGGCCCGTCTTCTCCTCGGGCGGTGCGTCTGAGGCGATGCGGGGGATCCTCACAGTCCGCGCGCCGCGTACGCCCTGACGTCCGCGTCCGGGTCGGCCGTGGCGGTGGCCAGGGCCGCGCGGGCCTCCTCGATGGCGTTGTGCCGGGTCAGCGCCAGGACCGCCGCCTTGCGCACATCGGCGTTGGGGTCGGCGAGGGCCTTGGCGAGAGCGGCGACGGCCGTGCCGGCGGGTGCGACCGACAGCGCGGTGGCGGCACCGGACCTGACCTGCCAGGCAGGGTCGGACAGAGCGGCCACGGCACGGACGGCCAGCGGCCTCGGGCAGCCGGCCGTGGCCAGCGCACCCAGCGCGGCGCCGCGCACCAGCGGGTCGGCGTCCTCGGTGAGCCGGTCCAGGCCGTCTGCGAGCAGCTCCCGGGCCTGCGGGTCCAGGGGCGCCGAGCTGACCGCTGCCAGTGCCCTGGCCACGGTGACCCGGACCTCCCGGGAAGGATCGTCCGCCGCGCCCGCCAGCAGTCCGGCTGCGTCGACCGAGACGAGGGCGCGCACGGCCGCGATGCGTACGGTGACGTCGGGGTCGGCCAGGGCGGAGGCGAACACATCCGCCTCGCCCAGCCGCAGGGTGCGGAGCACGTCGAGGGCGGCCGCGCGGACCACGGGGTCGGCCTGGGCGAGCGCGCCGGTGAGCGCGGCACCCAGGGCAGGGTCGGGCGGCAGGGTCTCGACCAGCTCGCGCAGTGAGGCTGCGGCAGCCGCGCGGACCTCGGCGTCGGGGTCGGTGAGGGCACCGGCCAGGGCCTGCCCGGTGCCGGGCGGCACGGTCTCGGTGAGGACCGAGACAGCCGTACGCCGGACCGCCGGATCGGGGTCGGACAAGTAGGGCTTCAGAGAGGCCAGTTCGGGCTCCTCTTCGGCCAGCTCCAGCATCTCCAGGAGCCGCGGCGAGGCGGAGTCCCCGGCGCCGCTCGGATCCGCGGACAGGGCGTCACGGGAGGACGTCGGTCCGGCGGCGACCGGTGCCACGTCTCGAGGGCCGGCCGTGGCGACGTCCTCGGGACGGACCTCGCCCAGGTGCCGGGACGGACCACCGACGGGAGCGAAGCCTTCGACCGGAACCAGATACGGAGCCACGGGACGGGCCGTGAACTCCATCGCACCAGAGGGGGACTTGTGCAGATCGAGATGGTGGAACCAGGAGGCGTCGTCACGCCGGGGGTGATCGGTGCGGTCGTGATAGAGCCCCCAGCGGGACTCGGTGCGGGCGAGGGAGGCGCGGGCGGCCATCTCCGCGCAGTCGCGGATGAAGGTGACCTCGGCGCAGCGCATCAGCTCGTGGGGGGTGCGGGCGCCCATCGCGGCGATGTCGGCGCGCATCCGCTCGAACGCCTCCAGGGCGAGGGAGAGGCGGGCGCCGGACTTGGGCGGTGCCACGTAGTCGTTCACAAAGCGGCGCAGCTTGTACTCGACCTGGGCCTGCGGCGGGCCGTCCGGATTGCGGAGTGGACGGTAGATCAGCTCGTGCGCCTCGCGCACCTGGTCCACGGGAAGTTCTCCCTCGTACGCCGTGTACTGGGCGGCGTCCGCGCCCGCGAGGTCGCCGAAGACGAAGGCACCGATCATGTAGTTGTGCGGGACGCAGGCCAGGTCGCCGGCGGCGTACAGACGGGGGACGGTCGTACGGGCGTGGTCGTCGACGCGGACGCCGGAGGCGGAGTGGCCGCCGCACAGGCCGATCTCGGAGATGTGCATCTCGACGTCGTGGGTGCGGTAGTCGTGCCCCCGGCCGGCGTGGAAGGTGCCCCGGGTGGGGCGCTCGGTGGAGTGCAGGATCGACTCCAGGGCCGAGACCGACTCCTCGGGAAGATGGCTCAGCTTCAGGTACACCGGGCCGCGGGCGCTCGCCACCTCGGCCGCGAACTCCGCCATCATCTGCCCGGACCAGTAGTCGGAGTCGACGAAGCGCTCGCCGTGCCGGTTGACCTGGTAGCCGCCGAAGGGGTTGGCGACGTACGCGCAGGCCGGACCGTTGTAGTCCTTGATCAGCGGGTTGATCTGGAAGCACTCGATACCGGTCAGCTCGGCCCCCGCGTGGTAGGCCATGGCGTAACCGTCACCGGCGTTGGTCGGATTCTCGTAGGTGCCGTAGAGGTATCCGGAGGCGGGCAGCCCGAGGCGGCCGCAGGCACCGGTCGCGAGGATCACCGCGCCCGCGCGGACGGTGACGAAGGCGCCCGTGCGGGTGTGGAGGCCGACCGCCCCGATGGCCCGGCCGTCATCCGGGGCCGTCAGAAGGCGCACCGGCATCACGCGGTTCTCGATGCGTATCCGCTCCCGCATCTCACGACGCCGCAACTGCCGGTACAGGACCTTCTTGACATCCTTGCCTTCCGGCATCGGCAGTACGTACGAGCCGGAGCGATGCACCTGGCGGACCGCGTACGCGCCATGCTCGTCCTTCTCGAACTTGACCCCGTACGACTCCAGCCGCTGGACCATCGCGAAGCCGCGGGCGGCGGTCTGGCGGACGGTGGACTGGTCGACGATGCCGTCGTTGGCGCGGGTGATCTCGGCGACGTAGTCGTCGGGCTCGGCGCGGCCCGGGACGACCGCGTTGTTGACGCCGTCCATGCCCATGGCGAGCGCACCGGAGTGACGGACGTGGGCCTTCTCCAGAAGCAGGACGTCCGCGCCGCGCTCGGCGGCGGTCAGGGCGGCCATGGTGCCGGCGGTACCGCCGCCGATGACGAGGACGTCGCAGGTCAGCTCCTCGGCGTCGGCTATGGCGGGGATCTCCGAGGGGGTCTGTGCGGGGGCGTTGGCGGGGGTGGTCACCGGGGGGCCTTTCAGGTGCCGAGCGAGGAGAGGACGGCGCGGCGCAGGGCCGCGCGGGCCGGGTCGTCCAGGGCGTCGCGGTCACGGGGGCGCGGTACGTCGCGTACGGCGGCCACGCGGCCGACGCCGAGGAGGGCGACACGGTCGCCGAGGAAGAGCGCCTCGTCGACGTCGTGCGTGACGAAGACGACGGTCGCGCTCGTGCCGCGCAACACCTCCACCAGCAGGTCCTGCATGCCGGAGCGGGTCTGCGCGTCCAGGGCGCCGAAGGGTTCGTCCAGGAGGACCGCGCGCGGACTGCCGGCCAAGGCACGGGCCAGCTGGGCACGTTGGCGCTGTCCTCCGGACACACGGTGCGGCAACTGCCCTGCCTGTGCGCTGAGGCCCACGCGCCCGAGCCAGGACTCGGCCCGGACTCGGCGCTCCGCGCGCGGTACGCCACTGATGGCGAGCGGCAGTTCGACGTTTCCGCGCAGGGTGCGCCAGGGCAGCAGCGCGTCCTCCTGGAAGACCAGCGCGCGGTCGGCGGACGGCCCGGTCAGCGGGCGGCCGTCCTGTTCCACCGCCCCGGACAGCGGGGACAGCAGCCCGGCGAGCGTGCGCAGCAGCGTCGACTTGCCGCAGCCGGAGGGGCCGACGACGGTGAGGATCTCGCCGGGCGAGACGTCCAGGCCGACGTCGTGCAGGACCGGGGCGTCCGGTCGGCCGAGGACGGAGGCGCGCAACGTGAGGCGGGTGCCGTCTTCGCCCTCCTGTGTCGCCGCGCCTGAAGCCGCGGTGGTCCGGACCGTTTCAGACGAGGTGCTCATCACGCGCCTCCTGCTCGGTGTCGTCGTGGCCCTGGTGCTGGCCCTCGGCCTGGTCCTCGGGGTCGTCGCCGGCCTTCACGGCGACCGCGGCGAGGACCTGGGGAACCGGGGTGCGGGGCCGGCCGCCGGGGACGTACGAGGTGCGGGGCAGCCAGCGGGTCAGACGCCGGCCGAGGAGTTCCACGGCCGTGGAGGTGACCCAGCCGAGCACACCGATCGTGACCATGCCGACGAAGACGCCCGGGTAGTTCACGACCGTGTAGTCCTGCCAGGTGCGGTAACCGACGCCGTACTGGCCGGAGATCATCTCGGCGGAGATCACACAGATCCACGAGACGCCGATGCCGACCGACAGGCCGCCGAAGATGCCGGGCAGCGCGCCCGGCAGGACCACCGAGCCGAGGATTCGCAGCCGGCCGCCACCGAGGGTGCGTACCGCCTCCTCCCAGACCGGGGTGAGCGCGCGGACCGCGTGCCGGGTCGAGACCAGCACGGGGAAGAAGGCCGCCGTGCAGGTGATGAAGACGATGCCCTGTTCATTGGAGGGGAAGAGGAGGATCGCGACCGGGACGAGGGCGATGGCCGGTATCGGGCGGATGACCTCGAGGACGGGGCCGAGCAGATCCTCGGCGAGTCGCGAGCGGGCCACGAGCACGCCTGTCGCCACGCCCAGGACGGACGCCAGCGCGAAGCCGGTCAGGATCCGGGTGAGGCTGTCGGTGAGGTCGGTCCAGTAGTCGGTTCCACAGACCCGGTCGGTGAAGGTGCGGGCCACGTCGGTGACCGTCGGGAACTGCGAGAAACGCAGCCACAGATCGACGCGCAGGCTGGTGAGCAGCTGCCACAGGCCGAGCGCGGCGGCCAGGGACGCCACTCGCAGCGCATACCGGGCGAGCGGCCGCCGGGTCATGAGGACCGTCCGAGCGCGTCGTTGTAGGAGACCGTACGGGCGCCGCCGTGGGCCGCGATGTACGCCTGTGCGGTCGCCGGGGCCACGAAGGGCAGCAGCCGGTCGCCGTCGGCCACCCAGACCGCCTTGTCGGCGAACCAGAGGGTGCCGGTGGTGGCGTCGGGGACGTAGGCGGCGCGGATGCCGTTCCGGTGCCCGGCCACGTTGGCCAGCAGCTTCTTCGGGGACGTGAAGGAGACGGTCTTCTCACCGCCCTTCGCCCAGACCTCGCTCGCGGCCGGTGCGGGTGCGGCGGCGAGCCGCTGGGCGTAGGCGGCGCCGAGTGCCTTCTTCACGTACTGGTCGTCGACGAACGCGTCCACGTCGATGTCGCCGGTCAGTTCGGCGGCCTTCAGCACGGAGACGTCCTGCTTCAGGGCGGAGACTAGCCGGGGCTTGACGGCCGGGTCGAAGGTGGCGATGCCGTGGGCGCCGTTGTAGAGGTAGACGACCTCGGCGGGCAGGCCGGTGGCTTTGGCGACCTCTTCCGCGGCGGCCACGGGGTGGTCGTTGAGGTAGTCCGTGGCCTGCGCCTGGGCCTTGAGGAAGGCCTCCAGGACGGCCGGGCGCTTCTGGGTGAAGTCCTCGCGGGCGGTGACCCCGTGAAAGGTGGGGAGGTTCAGCTGGGCGCCGTCGTACAGTGCTTTCGCCTTGCCCTGGTAGGCGAGCAGTCCCGGCCAGGCGACGAACTGCGACAGCGCGTCCACACTGCCGGCCGAGAGGGCCGAAGCCCCCACAGCCGGCTGCTGGTTGAGTTTCGAGATGCCGGTGTCCGGGTCGATGCCGGCGCGTTGCAGGGCCCGCACGAGGGTGCCGTCGGCGGCGGAGCCGACGCTCGTGGAGACCTTCCTGCCCTTGAGGTCGTGCAGGGCGGAGAGTTTGGAGTCAGGGGCGGTGACCACGGTGTTGAGGCCGCCGCGCAGGTTGTAGCCGGTGACCGACACCAGGTGGGTGGGGCTGCCGAGCTGCTTGCCGCGGGCGGCGTTCAGCAGCAGCGGGAAGTCGCCCATCGAGCCGATGTCGATCTTCCCGGCCGTCATCTGGGCTGTGATCGGGGCGCCGGTGGCGTAGTCCTGCCAGTCGACCTTGTAGGTGTGGCCGTCGTGGAGGGAGTTCAGCTGCTTCTCGAAGTAGCCGAGGGAACGGAGCAGGGTCCCCGCGGTGACCGTGTTGATGGTCTTGGACTGGTAGCCGACGGTCACGGTGACCGTCGAGCCGCTGCCCGCCTCGGCGCTGCCGCCGCAGGCGGACAGGGGAAGGATGAGCGTGGCGGCGGACAGGGCGACTGCCGTGCGTTTCATGGTGGTTCGGCCTCTCACCGGAGCAGATAGGGCATGTTGACCGTGACGGCTCCGGTGGGACAGCGGGCCGCGCACGGGCCGCAGTACCAGCACTCGTCGACGTGCATGTACGCCTTGCCGCTGCTCTCGTCGATGGCGAGGGAGTCCAGCGGGCACATGTCCACGCAGAGCGTGCAGCCGTCGATGCACTTCGACTCGTCGATGGTCACGGGCACGTCGGCCCGTTGGGGCGCCAGGGGCATGGCTGTCTCCGGGAAACGGGTCAGGCAGGGGTCACAGTGCGGGAATTGCTCAGCGCGTGGGCGGGAGCTGCCCAGCGCGGTGCAGGAGGCCGCTCATGGCGATGCGATCGCCGCGGAAGCGGATGAACTCCAGGTCGACGGGGCGGCCGTCGGCGAGATGTGTGAGGCGTTCCAGCATCAGCACGGCGGCGCCGCGCGGGGCCTGGAGCACGGCGGCGGAGTGGGTGTCCGCGTTCACCGCCTCCAGGGTGATCTCGGCATGGCCGAGTCGCTGGCCGGTGATGGCTTCCAGGAGGCGGAAGACATCGGTGTTCTCCAGGTCGGCGCCGAGCAGGGCGGTGCCGATGTCGAGCGGGATGTAGGTGAGGTCGAGGGAGAGGGGCAAGCCGTTCAGCCGGCGCAGACGTTCGATGTAGAGGACGTCGGCGCCGCGCGGGACGCGGAGGCGCTCGGCCACCGGGGCGGGTGCGGGTGCGGGGCCCATGGTGCGGACCTCGTTGGTGACACGGCCGTGTTCGCGGAGGGTTTCCGCGAGGCCCATCAGACGGTCGAGCCCATGGGGGTACTTCTGGGCGACGACGACGGTGCCGACGCCGGGCAGCCGCTCCACCAGGCCTTCCGCCCGGAGCAGGTCCAGGGCTTGGCGGACGGTGTTGCGGGAGACGCGGTAGTCGGTGGCGAGGGTGGACTCGTGGGGGAGGGCGCCGTCCGTGTAGGCGCCGGTGAGGAGCTGGCGGCGCAGCAGGTCGGCGAGCTGCCGGGCCCGGTCCGCGCGCAGCCGGTGACGCGTGCGGTGGGCGGCGACGGTGGTCGCGGCGCCCTGACCGGCATGGTCTCGGGGGCGGTCGGTGGGTGGCATGGCTGGAACCATACCGATGAGGTAGGGAATGGGGTGTTGCTGGAATGTTGCGCCAGTTGAGGGGCGTTGGGCAGGGCGCTGAGCTGGGGGTTTGTTCGGGTGCGGGGAAGATCTGCCACTCGGCCGGCAGGCCTGGGTTCACGTCCGGCGGTTCAGTTCAGGGCTGTCAGCCCGGGAGCGAACGTGATCAGGAGCGGCAGCAGCGGCACCAGCGCGGCCACCGTCGTCGTCAGCGCCCGGTGCCGGCGCAGCAGCCGCGGCGGGGGCTGCAGAAGCCGGTCCACGCGTTCGCCGAGGAGGCGACGGCTGGAGGCGCAGGACAGGACACCGCGGTGCTGGTTCAGCTCGATCAGGGCCAGGGCGGTGGTGAGGTGGCCGCAGCGGCGGGACGCCATGTCGTCGGCGGCCAGTTCGACCAGCCGGTGCGTCTGATCGCAGAAGTGGGCGAAGAGCGGGACGCGGGGGAAGCCCGTGGCGAGCGCGGTGGACAGGTGGAGCAGCCAGTCGTGGTGGGCGCGGGCGTGACCGCGCTCATGGGTGAGGACCGCGTCCAGCTGATGGTCGGTGAGGCGGTGCAGCGCCCCGGTGGTCACGACCAGTTGCGGCGGATGGCCCGGCATCCACCAGGCGTCCGGGTACTCGTCCTCCAGCACCAGCATCGGCCCGCGTGCCGCCGGCAGCCCCGCAGGAAGGTCGGGGGCACGCTCGCGCAGATGGGCCCGGGTCCGGCCACGGCGGCGGCGTGCCTCGGCGAGTTCGCGGGCGAGCATCGCCGTCGTCCAGGCGGCCCCGCAGGCCAGCAGCAGGGTGAGGGCGACGGCCCAGACCGGAGCCGCGGAGAGGTCGTACGCGGCGGTGACGGCGGGCGGCGCGGGGGCGAAGACATGGTCGCGGACGGTGTGGAAGACGGCCGCCGCGCCCAGCACCAGCGCGGTCAGACAGCACAACAGGACCGTGGCGACCAGGCACTGCCACACCCACAGCGCGACCACCGGTTCCCGCTCGGGCCAGGCGGCGCGGGTCAGCGCGCGCGGCGCCGGTACGGCGGCCGTCAGGGCGACGACGCTCAGCAGGAGCAGGCAGACGGTCATGCCAGGACTCCGGTTCCTGGTCGGAGGCGGGTGCGGGTGCCGGGTGGTGCGGGGCGATGCGCCGAGGGCGCGTCGGGCGGTGCGTGTCCGCCCAGTATGACGGTGAGGGACGGCGGGAGTCAGTGTCTCGGCAGTGATCCGTCCCGCGGTTCCGGCCGCCCGCTCTCCCCCCGTCCGGCTTGCCCGCCTCACGGGAGCGGAAGCCTCATGCCCGCCGCCCCACGGAGCGGATCCCTTATGCCTCCCGCTCCCGCAGGGCTCGCCGCACGGCCTCCAGCACGTCGTCCTCTCCGAAACCCAAGGCCGCTGCCCAGGCCACGAAGTCCCTGGTCCCGGCGGCGAGTTCCGCCGACTCGCGGCGGCGGGCGCCCGGCGGCGGAGGAGCCACCCGCGTTCCCGCGCCGCGCCGGGTCCGGATCAGGGAGGCGGCCTCCAGTTCGCGGTAGGCGCGGGCCACGGTGCCCGTCGCCAGGCCGAGGTCCGCGGCCAGTTGCCGTACCGTCGGCAGGCGCTCGCCCTCCGCCAGCCGTCCGCTGCCGATCAGGGCGGCGAGCTGGGCGCGGATCTGCTCGTAGGGCGGGACGGGGCTGGTCGTGTCGACCCGTACCGCGGCGCCGCTCACCGGCGCGCCCCTCGGTCCGTCGGGCGGCGCCGTCCCGCCCGGGGCGAGCAGACGGTGAGGAGCAGCCACGCAGTGGTCACCAGTGAGAGAGCGGCCAGCGGCATCAGGAACACGTTGGACACGGCCCCCAGGGTCCCGTCGCAGGTCAGGCTCAGCAGCGAGGCCGAGGCCGTCACGGCCGCGCCCAGCAGCGAGGTGGAGACGACGATCCCCCATGCGGCCACGATCGCCAGCGAGCGGTCGCGGCGGGATTGCTCGTCGCCGGGCCGGGTGGCGATCCGCCGCAGGGACCAGCCGCAGGCGCCCGTGGCGACGGCGAGGGAGGCCAGCATGGGCAGGCCGTAGTACAGGCCGGGCCAGGGGCTGTGCGTCTCGGTCATCCCGTCGCAGGTCAGGGTGAGTTGACGGCCCGCCCGCCCCAGGTCGTCGGGTGAGGCCACCGCGCCCGCCGTCGTCAGCAGCGCCACCAGGGCGACGGCGAGGACGGCCAGCAGCCAGGTCGTCCGGAGCGGTACGTAGTCGCGGACCCGGCGCGGTGCGAGCCCGGCGGTGCGGACGGCTCCCCGGGCCGGCGCGGTCAGTGCGTCGCCGGCCAGGACGCCGGCGACCGCGCACAGGCCGAACGCCGGGATGCCGTACAGCACGCCGTCGCCGTGGTCGAGCGTGGCCAGCCAGCAGGCCGCCAGGGCGCCCGTGGTGACGCCCGTCCAGCGGGCGTAGCGGTCGACGGGCGCGCGGGACGCCGGAGCGGTCGCTCCAAGGTCGGCATCAGACATGACAAACCCCATGAAACAGAACGTCTTGTACTCACCGCTTGTATCAAGCGGTGAGTACAAGATGGCGTCCCCGTGGGCTTGTGTCAAATGCTTGCTACAAGGTCCGCCTCATACCGACACGACGCGTCCGCTGACCTCCCCCAGCCCGACCCGGCCCCCGTCCGCTCCCGGCGCCCACGCCGACATCGTCACGACGTCCCCGTCCTCCAGGAACGCCCGCTTTCCGTCCGGAAGTTCGAGGGGGTCCCGGCCGTTCCAGGTGAGTTCCAGCAGACAGCCGCGCTGGGCCTCCTCCGGGCCGCTCACCGTGCCGGAGCCGTACAGGTCCCCGGTGCGCAGCGAGGCCCCGTTCACGGTCATGTGGGCGAGCTGCTGTGCGGCGGTCCAGTACATGGTGGAGAACGGCGGCTCGGACACCACGTGGCCGTTGATCGCGACGGAGATGCGCAGGTCGTAGCCACCGGGCTCGATCCCGGGCGCCGAGTCGTCCAGGTAGGGAAGCAGCGGGTACGTGCGCTCCGGGGGCGCCACGCGCGCGTGGTCCAGCGCCTCCAGCGGGGTGATCCACGCCGACACCGAGGTGGCGAACGACTTGCCGAGGAACGGGCCCAGGGGGACGTACTCCCAGGCCTGGATGTCCCGCGCCGACCAGTCGTTCAGCAGGCACAGCCCGAAGACGTGCTCCCGGAAGTCGTCCAGCGCGACCGGCCTGCCCTGCTCGGAGGGCACGCCGACCACGAAACCGACCTCGGCCTCGATGTCCAGGCGGATGGACGGGCCGAAGACGGGCGCGGGGTCACCGGGGCCCTTGCGCTGCCCGGACGGCCGTACGACGTCGGTGTCGGAGACCACCACCGTGCCGGAGCGGCCGTGGTAGCCGATCGGCAGGTGCTTCCAGTTGGGGGTCAGCGAGTCCTCGGCGTCCGGGCGGAAGATCTGGCCGACGTTCCGGGCGTGGTTCTCGGAGGCGTAGAAGTCGACGTAGTCCGCGACCTCGAAGGGCAGATGGAGGGTCACCGACGAGAGGGGGTGGAACAGCGGTTCGATCGCGGACCGGTGCGAGGGCACCGTCACCCAGGCCGTCAGCGCGCGCCGTACGTCCGACCAGGCCGTGCGCCCGGCGGCCAGCAGGGGATTGAGAGTGGGCTGCGCGAGCAGCGAGACGTACGGCGAGCCGAGCGCGGCGGCCGCGGCGCCCGCGTCGAGGACGTGGTCACCGAGCCGGACACCGACCCTCCGCTCCGTGCTGCCGGCGGGCGAGAACACGCCATAGGGAAGGTTGTGCGGGCCGAAGGGGTCGCCCTCGGGGACGTCGAAGGGGGGCATGGGGTGCTGCCTCGCTCTCATCCGGGCCATGCATGGCGATGCGTTCCATGTGGTCAGGCCACACGTTACGGCCGAGTCGCGTGTCTTGGGCAGTGCCACAAGGTGTGCCCGAAAGGTTGCTCGACTGATGTCTAAAGAGTTCGCAATGTCCGAATAGGCCTTGTGGGAGGCGGCAATTCCGGCTTAGCGTCCTTTGGGGGACACGGACGGGGTGGGTCCGGTCCGTAGGGGGGACACGTGGGGGGACCCGTGGCCAAAAACGCCGTCAGTGTGCCTTTCGAGGCGGACCGTGACGTGCCGGGCCTGATCGTCAAGTTCGGCGACTACCCGCTGCATCACGGCGGCGTCGGCGCGATCCGCAGCCTGGGCCGCCTCGGCGTCCCCATGTACGCCATCACCGAGGATCCCTACACTCCCGCCGCCTCCTCCCGCTATCTCGAACGGGCCTTCGTCTGGCCGACGACCGGCGCCGAGGAGCCGGGTCACCTGGTCGAGGGCCTGCTGCGCATCGGCCGCCGGATCGGCCGCCCGACCGTTCTGATCCCCACGGACGAGGAGGCCGCCGTCCTGATAGCCGAGCACCAAGGCGATCTGGCCGGTTCCTTTCTCTTCCCGCCGGTCGACCCCGCACTGCCCCGCCGGCTCGCCAGCAAGCAGGGCCTGCACGAGCTGTGCGTGGAACACGGCATCGCGAGCCCCTCGTCCGCGTTCCCGGAGTCGTACGACGAGATCGTCGCCTTCGCCGACACGGCCCGCTTCCCGGTGGTGGCCAAGAACCGCGAGGCGTTCGTCCGGCGCAGGCGGCCCGCCGTCAACGGCACCACGAGGATCGCCACCCGCGAGGGCCTGCTCACCCTCGCCCGCGACTGGGGCGAGCAGCCCGGAGTGATCCTCCAGGAGTACTTGCCGAGGGAGGAGGCCGAGGACTGGATCGTGCACGCCTGCTTCGACGCCGACTCCACCCGGCTCGCGCTCTTCACCGGTGTCAAGGTCCGCTCCTGGCCGCCGCACGCGGGCATGACGGCGAACGCGTACGTCGTCGACAACCCGGAACTCGCCGACCTCGCCGCGCGTTTCATCAAACAGATCGGCTTCAGCGGCGTCATCGACCTCGACCTGCGCTTCGACCGGCGCGACGGACAGTACAAACTCCTCGACTTCAACCCGCGCATGGGCGCCCAGTTCCGGCTCTTCGAGAACGAGTCGGGCGTGGACGTCGTCCGCGCCATGCACCTGAACCTGACCGGCCGGCCCGTTCCGGAGGGGGAACAGCGCGCCGGCCACCGCTACGTCGTGGAGAACATCGACCTGCCCGCCCTCCTCGCCTACCGCCGCAGTGGCTATACGACGCCGCACGCGCCGGTGAAGCCGAGCGGGACGGAGCTGGCCTGGCTCGCGGGTGACGATCCGCTGCCGTTCCTCACGATGCTCGCCCGCTTCGTGCGCCCGGGCGCGAAGCACCTGTATCAGCTGTGGCGGACCAACCGCCGCGGCAGCAGCACCACCGCCACGAAGTAGGCAAGGCCACGAAGGTGGCGCACCGTGTCTCTGGGGAGGGACTTCGTGATTCGACCGGTTGCAGTCATCGGGGCCGGGCCGTTCGGCCTGTCCACCGCCGCCCATCTGCGGGCGCGCGGCATCCCCGTCCGCGTCTTCGGCGACACCATGGTCAGCTGGCGCGACCACATGCCCGAGGGCATGCTCCTCAAGTCGACCCCGGCCGCCTCCAACCTCCACTGCCCGCAGCCCGGACACACCCTCGCCGACTACTGCGACGCGGCCGGCATCCGGCGGCTGGTCACCGACGAGGACATCATCCCGGTGGAGACCTTCATCGCCTACGGCGAGTGGTTTCAGCAGAAGCTGCTGCCCGACCTGGAGCAGGTCCGCGTGGTCTCCGTCGACCGCGACACGAGCGGCGGATTCGAACTCAAACTGGACTCGGGGGAGTTGTTCACCGCCCGCGCGGTCGTGGTCGCCACCGGTCTGTCGGGACTCGCCCACCTTCCGGCCGAGCTGACGTCGGCGGCGGCCGACGGACCCGCGCCCACCGGTCCGGTCTCCCACAGCTCGCAGCACCATGACCTCGCCCGCTTCGCCGGCAAGGAGCTGATCGTCGTCGGCGCCGGCCAGTCGGCGCTGGAGACGGCGGTGCTCGCCGCCGAGGCCGGAGCCCAGGTGCGCGTCGTCTCGCGCGGCCGCGGCCGGGTCGCCTTCGGCGCCCCGCCCTGGGGCCAGCCGAAGTTCCGCCCCGAGTCCCCCTTCGGCCGCGCCTGGTCCCTGTGGGCGCTCAGCTACTACCCCCAGCCGTACCGCTACCTGCCCGCCCGGACCCGCCACTACCTGGTCCGCCGGGTCCTCGGCCCGCTGGGCGCGTGGTGGCTGCGCGACCGCTTCGAGGACAGGGTCCAAGTCCAGGAGGTCGAGCGGGTGCTGGGCACCGACGCCCCGGACGGCAGCCCGGTGCTCACCGTGCGGACACACGGCGGGCGCGCCGAGCAACTGCGCGGCGACCATGTCATCGCGGCCACCGGCTACCGCGTGAACATCGCCGCGATGGACTTCCTCGGCCATGAACTGCGCACCCGCCTCGCGGTGAGCCGGGGCACCCCGAGGCTCGGCGCCGGCTACGTCTCCTCCGTGCCCGGCCTGTACTTCACCGGCCTCCCGGCGGCGTCCTCCTACGGCCCGGTGATGCGGTTCGTCTGCGGCACCGAGTTCGCCTCTCCGCGCCTGACCCGGCATCTGGCCGCGGCACACGGCTGAGGCTCGGAAGAAGCCCCCTACGCCTCCTCGGCCGCCCGCTGCCACCGAAGGAACTCCTCGACCAGCTCGGGCGGGTTGGCGGCCTCGGTGGCCTCCACCTCCCAGCCCGGGCAGTACATGTCGAAGACGACGACGGGCAGCGGGCGGCCGAAGAGCTTCTCGATCCGGCCGTCCGCGTGCAGCCGGCGGGCCAGTTCGACGCAGGCGTCCGCGAAGTGCTCCCGAAGCAGTTCGCGGAGGATGTCCTGATCGTCGCCACCGGGCTCGTCCTCCTCGAACCACAGCCCGAGATCCTGGACCTCCGCCACGTACAGCCGGGCACCGACCGGGTCCTTCGGCGCGTTCCCGAGCATCTCGAAGCCGTCCAGCAGCCAGCACGCGTAGTTCCAGCGCGCCTCGCCGGGATCCCCGTGGCGTTTCTCCCGCTCGTACTGGGTCTCGGTGTTGTAGCCGATGGCCACGTACGGACGCCGGTCGTCGTCGTCCACCCGCCAGATGCGGAAGGACAGGGCGTAGATCTCCGGTCTCACCTCCTCGGGGAAGCGCTCCAGGACGCCCGTCGCCGCCTCCAGGAGATGCGCCGGAAAACTCTCGCGCCGGTCCGTCACCACATCCGCCCCCGTTCCGTCAGTGCAGGGAACGCAACCTAACGCGCACCACTGACACTCACGAGGCACCCTCATGCGGGCACGGATGACCAACGCGGCGCACGTCCTCGCGACCGCCCTGAAGGGCGTCGGCACGCTCCTGCAGGGCATCGGCGAGGGCGGTGTGCCCGGCGAGCCTGCGGAGATCGTCGGGCTGCGGGCCGGCCAGAACAACGGCTGCAGCGTCTGTGTGCACGCCCACACGGTGAACCTGCGCAAGGCCGGTGCGAGCGAGGAGCGGATCGCCGCCGTCGGCGCCTGGCGCGAGGCGCCCTTCTTCAGCGACGTGGAACGTGCGGCGCTTCGGCCGGCCGGGCGGATGACACGGCTCGCAGACCGCTCCGAGCTGCCGGTACCGGACGCCCTGTGGGACGAAGTGGCCGGTCATTTCGACGAGACGCGGCTCTCGGCGCTGATCCTCACCATCTCGCTCACCACCATGTTCAACCGCTTCAGCACCACCATCAGGGATTCTGCGGGCACCACTTGGGGCCGAGGAGTACACAAGTCCGGGAACACCAGGGTGAGTCGAGGGGGCGCGCTGTCCGTATTCTCTGATCATGGCCGCACCCCCCGCATATGCACTGATCGCCACCGACCTGGACGGGACACTGCTGCGCGGTGACGACACCGTCTCCGACCGGTCGCTCACCGCGCTCGCGAGGGCGGTACGGGCCGGCGCCCGGCATCTGGTGGTGACGGGCCGCCCGGCCCCCCGGGTGCGGCCCCTCCTGGAGGACCTCGGCTGCGCGGGCCTCGCGGTGTGCGGGCAGGGCGCGCAGGTCTACGACGCCGGAGCCGACCGCCTGCTGTGGTCGGTGCGCCTGGACCGGGAGCTCGCCGAGACCGCGCTCGGCAAGATCGAGGCCGAGGTGGGACAGGTCTACGCGGCCGTCGACCAGGACGGCGTGGACGGGCTCACACTGATCGAGCCGGGGTATCTGATGCCGCACCCGACCCTGCCCGCCGTGCGGGTCGACCGCCGCGACGACCTGTGGTGCGAGCCCATCAGCAAGGTGCTGCTGCGCCACCACACGCTGTCCGACGACGAGTTGGCGGCGACCGCGCGCGCGGCGGTCGGCTCGCTGGCGACGGTCACGATGTCGGGGCCGGGGACCGTGGAACTCCAGCCGTGCGGGGTCACGAAGGCGACGGGTCTGGCGCTGGCCGCCGACCACCTCGGGATCCCCGCCGGCCGGGCTCTCGCCTTCGGCGACATGCCCAACGACATCCCCATGTTCGACTGGGCCGCGCACGGTGTCGCCATGGCCAACGCCCACCCGGAACTCAAGACCGTCGCCGACGAGGTCACCCTGTCGAACGAGGACGACGGCATCGCCGTCGTCCTCGAAAGACTGTTCCCGACCGACTGACCGGGATATCGGCAGGGGCCCGCCGCCGACGCTCGTCAGTAGGCGCCGTTGACGTTGTCGATCGACCCGTAGCGCGCGGCCGCGTAGTTGCAGGCGGCCGTGATGTTCGCGACCGGGTCGTAGACGTCGAAGGCCGTTCCGGCCACGTGGTACGTGTTGAACGTCGGGTCGATGACCTGGAGCAGGCCCTTGGACGGGATGCCCTTGGCCGCGTTGGAGTCCCACAGGTTGATGGCGCTCGGGTTGCCCGAGGACTCGCGCATGACGTTGCGGTGGATGCCGTTGTAGGTGCCCGGGATGTGCTTCTCGGCCATGATCGCGAGCGACTCGCGGATCCAGCCGTCGAGGTTGTTCGGGTACCCGGCGAGCGTGGTGGACGGCGTGGTGGACGCGGGAGTGGCGGCGGAGGCGCTGGTCGCACCGATGAGCGGGAGGGTGAGCACGGCGGCGCCGGTGCCGACGACGGTGAGCTTGCGGACGAGGCCGGTGGTGCGGGTGCGGCGGGGCTGAGCGGCAGCGGGCATGGCGAAGTTCCTCTCCGTCGCCTGCGAGGTGAGCTGTCGGGTTCGGGCTGGGGAGGTGCCCGGCCGCGCCCGGGGAGGCGCGACTTCACCCCTAGCCGTTCCGGTGTCGACATGTGCGTCTGCACATGTGTCGTCCGGTCCGGCGGCTTACCTGGGTCCCCCGCTCCTGCCGTACGAATGAGTTCGTCGATGGGTCGTGTCAGGCGCGGCAGGATTCGGCGTCCGCCTGACTGGCCCGGAAGCTATGCGAGGGCACATGTCCGGAACAAGTGGTGGATTCACACAACGCGCCAGTTGACCTTGATCTGCCCCGTATGGGGCAGTTGATCCTTTGCGGTTGCCAATCCCCAACTGGCCGATGGGGCAAGGGGGAAGCGTGTCGGCGCCGGATGGCCGGATGTGTGAGGGGAGTGACCCAATTCACGAAATGGCAAAGTGTAGCAAATCAGACATAGGGGATTCGGGAGATTCGCTGACCATGATGCAAAAGGAGTAATGCGTTCACGGCCCAGATCGCGACAAAACGGACGGATTCCTGTTAAGTCAATAGATGTCCGCTTTTATTAGATGATCAAGAACTTACCGGCCCTGGTCCGGTACCGCCCGGGCCGGACCGGTAGGCGCTATCGGTGATCGAAAGAGGACCGGATACGCTGACTTGAGTGATGGCAGCGACCTATCGACAAACCGTGTAATCGCCAGCAGACACCAGCAGACAGGAGACCCCCCGTGACCGTCGTCGGGCCGTTCGGGCTGAGCGTGCGGGACCAGGCTCTGGAAGCCGATGTCCAGGCCGGATTGGCGGCTGTCGAGGAAGGCTTGCTCGAAGCCGCCAAGAGCGAGGTCCCGTTCATCACGGGGGCCGCGCAGCACCTCGTACGGGCCGGTGGGAAGCGGTTCCGACCGCTGCTCGTGATGCTCGCGGCACAGTTCGGCGACCCGGACGCGCCCGGCATCGTACCGTCGGCCGTCGTCGTGGAGCTCACCCATCTGGCCACGCTGTACCACGACGACGTCATGGACGAGGCGTCCGTGCGGCGCGGCGTGGACAGCGCCAACACCCGGTGGGGCAACTCCGTCGCGGTCCTCACCGGCGACTTCCTCTTCGCCCGCGCCTCCCAGATCCTCGCCGACCTCGGCCCCGAGGCGGTCCGGGTGCAGGCCCTCGCGTTCGAGCGGCTGGTGACCGGGCAGATCCTGGAGACCGCGGGTCCCTCGGACGGCCGCGATCCGGTCGAGCACTACCTGGACGTGCTCGGCGGCAAGACGGGATCGCTGGTGGCGGTCTCGTGCCGGTTCGGCGCGATGATGTCCGGTGCCGACGAGACGGTCGTCGACGTGCTCACCCAGTACGGCGAACGGCTCGGGGTCGCCTTCCAGCTCGCGGACGACGTCCTGGACATCGCCTCCGACTCGCACGAGTCCGGCAAGACCCCGGGAACCGACCTGCGCGAGGGGATCCCGACGCTGCCCGTGCTCCGGCTGCGCGAGCGGGCCGCCCGCCTCGGCCTGCCCGAGGACCGCGCGCTGTGCGAGCTGCTCGACTCCGACCTCAGTGACGACACCCGGCACGCCGAGGCGCTCGCCGCCCTGCGCGCCCACCCCGCCCTGGAGCAGGCCCGCCGGGACACCGTCCGCTACGCGGAGGAGGCCCGGTCCGCGCTGGTCCCGCTGCCGGAGTGCGACGCCAAGGCGGCGCTGATCGAGCTGTGCGACGCGGTGGTGCACCGGGCCGGCTAGGGCCCGCGGCGCCCCTTATGTCGCGAGTGTGAGGGCGGTGTCTCCCGCACGACCCCTACGGGTCGGGGGAGGTACCGCCCTTGCGTGTCATACCGCAGGTGTACACGGAGTTGGCCCCGAGGTCTGACGCTTCCGCACGGCCGATTTGGTCAGATGGAGACCACGGAAATCACCACTCCTCACCGATTCGGGTGAGAATGGCGGCTCAGGTGTACCAGCGTGAGGACAGCCGCCGCCGACGACGGAGGTAAGGCACACATGGCACCGTACGAATCCGACGACGCAACGGGCGCCGCGCCGGACGAGGACCTGCGCTCCGGACGCCGCAAGGCCGCCCGGTACGCCGTCCCGGTCGCGGTGGTGGGGGTGGCGGCCGCCACGATCGGGCTGGTCCCGGCGCTCGCCAATTCCGGTGACCCCGACCTGCCCAGGATCACCGCCCAGCAGCTCATAGAGAAGATCGCCAAGTCCGACGTGCAGCAGGTGTCCGGCACGGTGAAGGTCAGCACCGACCTCGGCCTGCCGAACCTCGGCGGCCTGGAGAGCAGCCTGGCCTCGGGGGCGGCCCAGGGCGGCGGCGACGGGTCCTCGGCCGACCCGAAGTCCAAGCTCACCGAGTTGGTCACCGGCACGCACACCCTGCGCGTGGCAGCCGACGGCCCGGACCGGCAGAAGCTGTCGCTGCTGGAGAGCGGCGCCGAGTACAGCATCATCCACAGCGGCAAGAACGTGTGGGGCTACGACAGCAAGAGCAACGAGGTCTACCACTCCACCGCCCACGAGTCCGGCAAGGAGCACCGGGCCGAGCCCCCGGCCACGCCCAAGGATTTCGCCGACGAGGCCCTGAAGTCGGTGGACGACACCACGTCCGTGACCGTCGACGGCACCGCGCAGGTCGCCGGACGCGACGCCTACAAGCTGCTGATCAAGCCCAGGCAGTCCGGCACCACGGTCGGCGCGATCAGCATCGCCGTGGACGCGAAGACGGGTCAGCCGCTGAAGTTCACCCTGACGCCGAAGAGCGGCGGCGCCGCCGTGCTCGACGCGGGCTTCACCCAGGTCTCCTTCGCCAAGCCGGCGGCCTCCACCTTCGACTTCACCCCGCCCAAGGGTGCGAAGGTCACCGAGGAGAAGCAGGAGTCCACCAAGGCGCCGAAGCACGCCCCGGCGTCCGGCGAGGACTTCGGTAAGGGCCTGGACGGGGCCACCGTGCTCGGCAAGGGCTGGACGTCCATCGCCACCTTCGACACCGGCGCCAAGGGCGGCATGCCGTCCGGCTCCGAGGGCGGCGCCTTCGGCGGCTTCCTCGGCTCGCTCGGCGACAAGGCCTCCGGCAAGTTCGGCAAGGGCACGGTCTTCTCCACCCGTCTGGTCAACGCCCTGATCACCGACGACGGCAAGGTGTACGCCGGCGCGGTCACCAAGGACGCGCTCGTGAAGGCGGCGAACGAAGGGAAGTAACCCTCCGGGGCCCTCGGGGCCTCCGGGGGCGCCCAGGGGGCCCGGGGTGGGTGTCGGGGGCACCCTGGGCACGCCTCGGGCGCACCCGGGGCCCCTGGGACGACGAATCGAGGGACCGATGGACGAACCGTCCGCCACGGAGCGGGACTCGGGGGACGCGGCGGAGCGGGACGAGCGCGACGCGGGGGCGCACGTCATCGTCACGCGCGGTCTCACCAAGCGCTACCGCGGCGGACAACTCGCCGTCGACGGCCTCGATCTGACCGTCCCGGCGGGCAGCGTCTTCGGCTTCCTCGGCCCGAACGGCTCCGGCAAGACCACCACCATCCGCATGCTGATGGGCCTGATCGAGCCGACCTCGGGCACGGCCCGGGTGCTGGGCCACCCCATGCCCCGGGCCGGCCGCGTCGTCCTCCCGCAGGTCGGCGCGCTGATCGAGGGACCGGCCCTGTACGGCTTCCTCTCCGGCCGGGACAACCTGCTGCGCTACGACGCCGCCGACCCGACCGCCGACCCGCGCACCCGGCGCGCCCGGGTCGCCGCCGCCCTGGACCGGGTGGGCCTCGCGGCCGCCGCGGGCAAGAAGGCGAGGGCGTACTCACTCGGCATGAAGCAGCGCCTGGGCCTGGCCGCGGCGCTGCTGCAGCCGCGCGGACTGCTCGTCCTGGACGAGCCGACCAACGGCCTCGACCCGCAGGGCATGCGCGAAATCCGTGCCCTGATACGGGAATTGGCCTCCGACGGCACGACCGTCTTCCTCTCCTCCCACCTCCTCGACGAGATCGAGCAGGTCTGCACGCACGCGGCGGTGATGACACAGGGCCGGCTGGTCACACAGGGCGCGGTCGCAGACCTGGCGGCCGGCGCGCGCGGCCGGCTGGTGGTGACCACGCCGGATGCGGGCGAGGCGGCCCGGGTGCTGAAGGAACAGGGCGTCGGGGACGTCACGGCGGACGGCGACCGGGTGACCGGCGAGCCACCCGAACGGGACCTCGCCGAGGTGAACGCGGCACTGGTCACGGCGGGCGTCCGGGTCCGGGGCCTCACGCTCGAACGGGCTTCCCTGGAGGACGCGTTCGTGGCCCTGACGGGAGAGGGATTCGATGTCGCGGGGTGAGGCACTCCAGGCGCCGGCCGCACCCGGCCCCGGCCGTCCGAGCCCTCTGTGGACCTTCGGGCTGCTGCGCAACGAGCTGGTCACCACCGTCCGCCGCTGGCGCACGCTCGCTCTGCTCGGCGTGCTGGCGGCTGTTCCGGTGCTGATCGGGATCGCGGTGAAGGCCGAGACACGGGGCGGCGCGACGGCGGACCGGGGTGGCGACGGGCCTGCGTTCATCGCGCAGATCACCAACAACGGCCTGTTCCTGGTGTTCACGGCCCTGGCCGCGACCCTGCCGTTCTTCCTGCCGATGGCGGTCGGCGTCGTCGCCGGCGACGCGATCGCGGGCGAGGCCGGCAGCGGCACCCTGCGCTATCTGCTGGTCGCCCCGGCCGGCCGCACCCGTCTGCTGCTCACCAAGTACACGACGGTCATGGCCTTCTGTGTGCTGGCCACCCTGGTCGTGACCGTCTTCGCGCTGGTCGTCGGAGTACTGCTGTTCCCGCTCGGCGACCTCACCACCATCTCCGGCACCCGGATCGGCTTCGCCGAGGGTCTCGGCAGGGCGCTGCTGATCGCCCTGGTCGTCGCCGCCTCGCTGGTCGGCATCGCGGCCCTCGGCCTGTTCGTGTCGACCCTGACCAACAGCGGCATCGCGGCGATGGCGACCACCGTGGGCCTGCTCATCACCGTCCAGATCCTCGACCAGATACCCCAGCTGCACGCGCTCCAGCCGTACCTCTTCCCGCACTACTGGCTGTCCTTCGCCGACCTGGTGCGCGACCCCGTCTACTGGGACGACCTGGTGAAGAACCTCGGCCTGCAGGCGCTGTACGCGGCCGTGTTCGGCTCGGCGGCCTGGGCGCGGTTCACGACGAAGGACATCAGCGCGTAGGAGGGCCGAAGCGGTGCCGAGCGCGCAGGGCAGGTGAGGCTCGGGGCGTCGTCAGGCGTCCTGGTGCGGGAAGCGGGCGAGCGGTGCCTCGCGGGCGAAGAACGTCTTCGCGCGGGCCAGCGCGTCGGTGTCCTTCCGTACGTCCCCGGGTGCGCTCCCGTTGCCCAGCAGCACTCCGCCGAAGCGCATCCCCATGTAGGCGGCCGAGTTGTTGAGCGTGCCGACCAGGGGATCGGCGACCGACGGGTCCCGGCCCGCGAGCGCCGTGACACCCCACAGCGTGCGTCCGGCCAGAGCGGCCTTGAAGTCGAGGCCCGGGGTGCGCAGCCAGCCCGACCAGTGGTCCAGATAGCGCTTGGTGAGGCCGGACACCGAGTACCAGTACAGCGGCGAGGCGATCACGATGTCGGTCGCCGCGAGGGTGGCGTCGAGCAGCCGGCCGGTGGCGGTGTCCGACAGGGGGCGTACACGGTCGCTGTCGTGGCGCAGGTCCACGAAGTCGGGGAGGGGGTGTTCGGCGAGACGGATCCATTCCTGTTCCGCCTCGCCGGGCAGCTGCTCGGCGGCCTCGCGGGCCAGTAGTTCGGTGTTGCCGTCAAGGCGGGCGCTGCCCAGGACGAAGAGAAAGCGTTGGCTCATTGATCCCCCAGAGTGAACGTTGCCGTACCAGGAAAACAGGCGTGTGCATTATATGCACGAACAACAACCCTGTTCCAGGGCGTGGCGAGGGCGTGGCGAGGACACGACGAGGGCGCGGCTGGTGCGAGGCTGTGACGTCGCGGTGACGCGTGAGCCGAGCGGAGCAGACAGACTGGTTGGCAGCACGCGTACGACCGGATCGCGGCGCCGGGGGAGTGAGGGAACACCGATGGCTCGACTCAGCTTCGAGAAGAAGCGGGCGCAGCAGCCCGTGGCGCACCCCGCGGAGGTGCACGTGCGGGTGTCCGGCGCGGACAGCGCGTCGGTGGGCGGGACAGCGGTCGTGGCCGCTCCGGGTGAGGAGATCCAGCAGGCCGTGTTGAACCACCTCCAGCGCCTGGCCATCAGCCTGGGCGCCCCCATACGCGCCACGATCCAGGACGACCGGGCCGGCTGCGTGGTCCCCCTGGAGGTCGCGGCGGACGGCTCCAGCAGGATGGCGGGGGACCCGGTGCGCCTCGCTCCGCGGGGCGTGCCCGCCGGGGTCCGGTCGCAGGCGGCCGTACCCGGTGCGTCGGGCGTGGTGCGGGTGCCCACGGGGCAGTTCGGACCGGCGCCCGTCATGGGCTCGCCGTCGGCTCCGTCCACCACCCCGGAGGCCGTGGACGCGCCTCCCGCCGCCCAGGACGCGGCCCCCGTCGCCGTCGTCGTACCCGAACGGTCCCTTGTCCCCGACCCGGCCGCCCAGGTTTCCGTGACCGAACCGGCCCCCGTACCCGCGCGCGCCCCGAAGCCCGTCTCCGAGCCGGCCCCGCTGCCTGTTGCCGAGATCGCCCGGGAGATCGTCCTGGAGCCCGCCCCGGCCACGTCCTCCACCCCCACCCCCGCCCGCGGGTTCGACGCCGTGGCCGAGGAGGTGCTCGGGGACGAGCCCGTGACCGAGACCGCCGAGGGGGCCGAGCTGCTGACCGAGCCGATGGCGCGGATCAACGAGGCCGTCCGGGAAGGCCGTATCGAGGCGGCGGCGGAACTCGCCCAGCGCACGCTCGTCGAGGCGTCCGGTGTGCTGGGCCCGCGCCACCCCGAGGTGCTGCACCTGCGCGAGCTGGCCGCCTACATCGCCTACTTGGCGGGTGAGCCCGTCCGCTCCTTCCGCCTGTCCCTGGCCCTGGCCCGCCTGCGCCGCCAGGCCGGGGACGCGGAAGGGGCCTACGGCAACCTGCAGAGCGCGGCCACCGCCTGGCGCGCGGTCCGCGAACCGGAGGAGGGCCTGCGGCTCGGCCGCGACCTGATCGACGTGTGGACGGACCTCGTGGCGGAGCCGGGACCCGCCGCCGAGGACCCGCGGTCGCTGGAGTCCGCCCGCTCCCGGATGGTCCGGCTGGCCGACCGCGCGGCGAAGGCGGCGCGGGTGTAACCGGCCGTGCTCCGCCTCGGCGGGTCAGTGCACGCAGAACTCGTTGCCCTCGGGGTCCGCCATCACCGCCCACGCGCCGGAGGGCTCCTTCACCTCGCGCAGGACCCGCGCCCCCAGGGCTTCGAGCCGTGCCACCTCCTGAGCGCGCCGTCCCTCACCGGGGTGCAGATCGAGGTGGAGCCGGTTCTTGCCGGTCTTGGCCTGCGGGACGCGCTGGAACAGCAGCCGGCGCCCCAGCCCGGTGCCGGTGTCCGGGTCGTAGGGATCGTCGGGATGCCGTACGGCGATCAGGTCGCGGAAGGCGGGGCGGCCGTGGTACTCGACGGTGGCTTCCCCGGGCAGCGCGCCGAGCGTCAGCAGCCGTTCGACGAGGGCGCTGTTGTCCTCGGCCGTGTAGTGCAGCGCGGCGGCCCAGAAGTCGGCCTGCGTATGCGGGTCGGCCGCGTCGATGACGAGCTTCCAGTGCACAGGGGCGGGTGTCTGCGTCGACATGGGCACCACTTATAGCGCCTGCCTCCGACACCCGGTCGTGGTCACACGTCGGCCGGCGCGGAGTCGGGCGTGTCGACGCGGGGCGGAACGGCGATCGGCGCCGGCCTGCGCGCGGAGCGCAGGGCGTTCCAGGTGAGCAGCCCCAGCGCCAGCCAGACCAGCGCGAAGCCGGCCCAGCGCTCGGGCGGCATGGCCTCGTGGAAGTAGAGGATGCCGAGCAGGAACTGGAAGACCGGGGCCAGGTACTGGAGCAGCCCCAGCGTGGACAGCGGCACACGGATCGCCGCGGCGCCGAAGCAGACCAGCGGCAGCGCGGTGACGATGCCGGTCGAGGCGAGCAGGGCGGAGTGCCCGGCGCCGCCGGTGGCGAAGGTGGACTCGCCCCGCGCGGTGAGCCAGATCAGATAGCCGAGCGCGGGCAGGAACTGGATCGCGGTCTCGGCGGCCAGTGACTCGATGCCGCCGAGCGCGACCTTCTTCTTGATCAGCCCGTAGGTGGCGAACGAGAAGGCGAGGCACAGGGAGATCCACGGCGGGCGGCCGTAGCCGACGGTCAGGACGACCACGGCGGCGAAGCCGACCCCGACCGCCGCCCACTGCACGGGCCGCAGCCGTTCCTTCAGGAGGAGCACGCCCATCGCGATGGTCACCAGCGGGTTGATGAAGTACCCGAGGGAGGCCTCGACCACGTGGCCGGAGTTCACGGCCCAGATGTAGATGCCCCAGTTCACGGTGATGACGGCCGCGGCCAGCGCGATGAGCCCCAACCGCCGCGGCTGCCGCAGCAGTTTCCCGGCCCAGGCCCAGCGGCGTATGACGAGCAGGGCGGCCGCGACGAAGACGAGGGACCACACCATGCGGTGGGCCAGGATCTCCATGGCCCCGGCGGGTTTCAGCAGCGGCCAGAACAGGGGGACCAGCCCCCACATGCCGTATGCGGCAAAACCGTTCAACAGGCCTATCCGGTGTTCACTCCTGGATGTCCCGGCCACGGGCCCCTCCCTCTCACTGCGCCCACGCGCGCGAGAACGAAGGTAGCGCCGAGCACCCCCGCCTGTCATGCCCGTATCGCCATACGGTCATGACAGTCGGGGGTGTTGGCGCTCAGGCGCTCACGGGGGAAGCGGTCAGCCCTTGAGCGCGGCGGTGACCGCCTCGGCGAGCGGGGTGGCCGGGCGGCCGGCCAGGCGGGACAGGTCGCCGGTGGAGACGACCAGCTCACCCTTCTCGATCGAGGCGTCCACGCCGACGAGGATCTCCACGAAGTGCGCGGGCAGTCCGGCGCCGGCCAGGATGCCCTGCAGGACCTCGCCGGTGACGGCGTTGTAGCCGATCTCCTTGCCGGTCTGGCGGCTCAGCTCGGCCGCGTACTCGACGAAGCTCCACGCCACGTCGCCGCCCAGCTCGTACGTCTTGTTCTCGTGGCCCTCGCCGGTCAGTACGGCCACCGCCGCGGCGGCGTAGTCGGCGCGGGACGCCGAGGAGACCCGGCCCTCGCCGGCCGCCGCGACGACCGCGTCGTGCTCCAGCACCGGGGCCAGGTTCTCGGTGTAGTTCTCGTGGTACCAGCCGTTGCGCAGCAGCGCGTACGGCAGGCCGGAGGCGAGCAGCACCTCCTCGGTGGCCCGGTGGTCGTCGGCGAGCGCGGCCTTGAGACTGCCCGGGGCGCTGGTGTACGCGAGCAGCGCCACGCCGGCCGCCCTGGCTGCGTCGATGACGACCTTGTGCTGCTGGACCCGGCCCTTGTCGAACTCGTTGCCGGAGATCAGCAGGACCTTGTCGCCGGCCGCGAACAGGCCGTCGAAGGTCTCGGGCGCGTTGTAGTCCGCGACGGCGAGCTTCACCCCGCGGGCCGCGAAGTCGGCGGCCCTGGTCCCGTCGCGCACGACGGCGGTGATCTGCTCCGCCGGAACCTTCTCCAGCAGCTGCTCCACGACGTGACGGCCGAGGTGTCCGGTGGCTCCGGTGACGACGATGCTCATGGTGTGAGAACTCCTTGTGGGGGTGCCTATGTCACTCACCCTAGGAGGCGCACTAACCATATGAAAGTACCCACTTTGAAGTAAGGTACTGGCATGGCAGTAAGTAACGCCCGTGCGCGTACCGGAGCCGACGCAGAGGCGCTGTGTCCCTACCGTCTCGTCCTGGAGCACGTCACCAGCCGCTGGGGTGTGCTCGTCCTGATCGAGCTGCTGGAGGGCTCCCTGCGGTTCGGCGAACTGCGGCGGGCGATCGGCAAGGTGGGCCGCATCAGCGAGAAGATGCTCACCCAGACCCTCCAGACCCTGGAGCGCGACGGCCTGGTGCACCGGGACGCCAAGCCGGTCATCCCGCCCCGCGTCGACTACTCGCTCACCGGCCTCGGCCGCGAGGCGGCGGAGCAGGTGCGGGTGCTCGCCCGGTGGACGCACGACCGCATGGGCGAGGTCGAGAAGGCCCGCCGGGCGTACGACGAGGCCCGGGAACTCCCGTCCCGGGCCTCGTGATCACCACAAGCCGTCAGCCGACGACCGTCCAGGTGTCCCCGCCGGCCAGCAGCGCCGCCAGATCGCCCTTGCCGCGCTGTTCGATGGCCATGTCCAGCTGCTCGGACATCTGGGTGTCGTAGACCGGCCGCTCGACGGAGCGGAACACCCCGATCGGGGTGTGGTGCAGCGTGTCGGGATCGGCCAGCCGGGAGAGGGCGAAGGCGGTGGTGGGGGACGCGGCCCGCGCGTCGTGCACCAGGATGTCCGCCTCGTTCTCCGGGGTCACCGTCACCACCCGCAGGTCACCGGTCTGCCGGTCCCGGACGACCCCGTGCGCGCCCTCGGCGCCGAAGCGGATCGGCTGCCCGTGCTCCAGCCGGATCAGCGCCTCCTCGGCCCGCTGCTTGTCCTTCAGGGCGTCGAATGCGCCGTCGTTGAAGATGTTGCAGTTCTGGTAGATCTCGATCAGGGCCGTGCCCGGATGGTCGGCGGCCGCGCGCAGCACCTCGGTCAGATGCTTGCGGTCGGAGTCGATCGTCCGGGCGACGAAGGACGCCTCCGCGCCGATCGCCAGCGACACCGGGTTGAAGGGCGCGTCCAGGGAGCCCATCGGGGTCGACTTGGTGATCTTGCCGACCTCGGAGGTCGGGGAGTACTGGCCCTTGGTCAGGCCGTAGATCCGGTTGTTGAACAGCAGGATCTTCAGGTTCACATTGCGGCGCAGGGCGTGGATCAGATGGTTGCCGCCGATGGACAGGGCGTCGCCGTCGCCGGTGACCACCCACACGCTCAGGTCCCGCCGCGAGGCCGCGAGGCCGGTGGCGATCGCCGGGGCGCGGCCGTGGATGGAGTGCATCCCGTAGGTGTTCATGTAGTACGGGAAGCGGGAGGAGCAGCCGATGCCGGAGACGAAGACGATGTTCTCCTTGGCCAGCCCCAGCTCCGGCATGAACCCCTGGACCGCCGCGAGGATCGCGTAGTCGCCGCAGCCCGGGCACCAGCGCACTTCCTGGTCGGACTTGAAGTCCTTCATCGACTGCCTGGCCTCGGCCTTGGGCACGAGCTGCAGCAGCCCGTTGGTGGCGTCAGTCATCGATGGCCTCCTTCAGCGCGGCGGCGAGCTGCTCCGCCTTGAACGGCATGCCGTTGACCTGGTTGTACGAGTGGGCGTCGACCAGGTACTTCGCCCGGATCAGGGTGGCGAGCTGCCCGAGGTTCATCTCGGGAATCACCACCTTGTCGTACGACTTGACCACCGCTCCCAGATTGCGCGGGAACGGGTTGAGGTGGCGCAGATGGGCCTGGGCGATCGACTCGCCGGCCCTGCGCAGCCGCCGTACCGCCGCCGTGATCGGCCCGTACGTCGAGCCCCAGCCGAGGACCAGCGTCTTCGCCTCGTGCGGGTCGTCCACCTCGATGTCCGGGACCTCGATGCCGTCGATCTTGGCTTGGCGGGTGCGGACCATGAAGTCGTGGTTGGCCGGGTCGTAGGAGATGTTGCCGGTGCCGTCCTGCTTCTCGATGCCGCCGATGCGGTGCTCCAGGCCCGGCGTGCCCGGGACCGCCCACGGGCGGGCCAGCGTCTGTGGGTCCCGCTTGTAGGGCCAGAAGACCTCGGTGCCGTCCTCCAGGGTGTGGTTCGGGCCGGAGGCGAACTGGACCCTGAGGTCCGGCAGCTCGTCCAGGTCCGGGATCCGCCAGGGCTCGGAGCCGTTGGCCAGATAGCCGTCGGAGAGCAGCATCACCGGGGTGCGGTAGGTCAGCGCGATCCGGGCCGCCTCCAGGGCCGCGTCGAAGCAGTCCGCCGGGGTCTTCGGGGCGATCACCGGGACCGGCGCCTCACCGTTGCGCCCGAACATGGCCTGCAGCAGGTCCGCCTGCTCCGTCTTGGTGGGCAGACCGGTCGACGGGCCGCCGCGCTGGATGTCCACGACCAGCAGCGGCAGCTCCAGGGAGACCGCCAGGCCGATCGTCTCGCTCTTGAGCGCGACACCGGGGCCGCTCGTCGTCGTCACCGCGAGCGAGCCGCCGAAGGCCGCTCCCAGCGCCGCGCCGATGCCGGCGATCTCGTCCTCCGCCTGGAAGGTGCGCACGCCGAAGTTCTTGTGCTTGCTCAGCTCGTGCAGGATGTCCGAGGCCGGCGTGATCGGGTACGAGCCCAGGAACAGCGGCAGGTCCGCCTGCTTCGACGCGGAGATCAGGCCGTAGGCCAGGGCCAGGTTGCCGGAGATGTTGCGGTAGGTGCCGACCGGGAAGGCCTTGGCGGCCGGGGCGACCTCGTAGGAGACCGCGAAGTCCTCGGTGGTCTCGCCGAAGTTCCAGCCCGCACGGAAGGCCGCGATGTTGGCCTTCGCGATGTCCGGCCTCTTCGCGAACTTCGACTGGAGGAACTTCTCGGTGCCCTCGGTGGGCCGGTGGTACATCCAGCTCAGCAGGCCCAGCGCGAACATGTTCTTGCTGCGCTCGGCCTCCTTGCGGGAGAGGTCGAACTCCTTCAGCGCCTCGACCGTGAGGGTGGTCAGCGGCACCGGGTGCAGGTTGTACCCGTCCAGCGAGCCGTCCTCCAGCGGGGAGGCGGGGTAGCCGACCTTCTGCAGGGCGCGCTTGGTGAACTCGTCCGTGTTGACGATGATCTCGGCGCCGCGCGGCAGGTCGCCGATGTTGGCCTTCAGGGCGGCCGGATTCATCGCGACCAGCACGTTCGGCGCGTCGCCCGGGGTGAGGATGTCGTGGTCGGCGAAGTGGAGCTGGAACGAGGAGACGCCGGGCAGGGTGCCGGCGGGCGCGCGGATCTCGGCAGGGAAGTTCGGCAGGGTGGAGAGGTCGTTGCCGAAGGACGCGGTCTCCGAGGTGAACCGGTCACCGGTGAGCTGCATGCCGTCACCCGAGTCCCCCGCGAACCGGATGATGACCCGGTCAAGACGCCGGACGTCCTTTGCTCCGCCCGGTTTGCGCTGCTCTCCCACGACGGTTCCGTCGGCCTGCTCCGCTGGGCTGCTGACCTGGCTGGTCACTGAACTGGACCTCCTTCGAGGCGGCTGTCCGGGAATGGTCGTCCCACGGACCATCCCAGGATCAACCCTACGTCGGTTAGGGTCGCCTTCCCGGGGCCATCCGCAGATTGGACGGCGTTTCGAGACGGCCTGTCGCGCTGACTTGTCATGGTTTCCCGCACCGCCGCGTCGTTTGAGACGCTTCCCGCGCTTTCCGTGGTTTCTTCGGGCTCCCGCTCCCGGCCTTTCGGCCGGGTGTCCGCCCTCCACAGAAGCCGGACGGACTGACGCGGTGCTGACACAGTGTCAGGCCGTTACGAGTTCAGATAGGTCAGAACGGCCAGAACACGCCGGTGATCACCGTCGCTCTGGGACAGACCGAGCTTCAGGAAGATGTTGCTGACGTGCTTCTCCACGGCTCCGTCGCTGACCACGAGCTGGCGGGCGACGGCCGAGTTCGTCCGGCCCTCGGCCATCAGCCCGAGCACCTCGCGCTCACGCGGCGTGAGCCCCGCCAGGACGTCCTGCTTGCGGCTGCGGCCCAGCAGCTGCGCGACGACCTCCGGGTCCAGCGCCGTACCGCCCTCGGCCACCCGCACCACCGCGTCGACGAACTCCCGCACCTCGGCGACCCGGTCCTTGAGCAGATAGCCCACGCCCCGGCTGGAACCGGCCAGCAGTTCGGTGGCATAGCGCTCCTCCACGTACTGCGACAGCACCAGCACCCCGAGCCCCGGGTGGGCCTTGCGCAGCCGCACGGCCGCCCGCACACCCTCGTCGGTGTGCGTCGGCGGCATCCGTACGTCCGCCACCACCACGTCGGGCAGCGAGCCCTGCGCATCCAGGTCGGCGATGGTCTTGACCAGCGCCTCCGCGTCCCCGACGCCGGCCACGACATCATGCCCGCGGTCGGTCAGCAACCGGGTCAGGCCCTCCCTGAGCAGCACCGAGTCCTCGGCGATGACCACCCGCACCCTGTCCTCCACGATCTCCCGGCCCCCCACAGCCCGACCCTCCGACGGTGTCTTTCGTACGGAAGTCCAGCATTCCAGCAATCGGGCCGCTTTGCTCAGGGGCTCGGGAATCGGGCCCGGGTGTCGGGCTCCCGGACGTCGGGATCACCGGCACCGTCGGGACCATCTGGATCGTCGGGATCACCGGGCCGTCAGGATCATCGGAGTCGTCGGGGCCGTCGGGGCCGTCGGGGCCGTCGGGGCCGTCGGGACAGGACGGGGGTGCGGGCGCTCAGGCCCGCCAGGGCAGTTCGGCGATCACACGGGTGGGGCCGCCCACCGGCGAGTCCACGACCAGGACCCCGTCCACCGCGTCCAGTCGACCGGACAGACCCGCCAGGCCCGAGCCCTGGGCGGCGTCCGCCCCGCCCACCCCGTCGTCCGTCACCTGGACGAGCAGCCGGTCCTCGGCGCGCCACACGTCGACCGAGGCGGAGCGTGCCCCGCTGTGCTTGCTGATGTTCTGCAGCAGCTCGGAGACGGTGAAGTAGGCGATGCCCTCGATGGCCGGCACCGGCCGGGCCGGCAGATCGACCTCCACCCGCACCGGCACGGTGCAGCGGGAGGCGACCGAGGACAGGGCCGCGTCCAGGCCGCGGTCGGTCAGCACGGCCGGATGGATGCCCCGGGCCAGATCGCGCAGCTCCTGCAGCGCCGTCTTCACCTCGCCGTGGGCGTCGTCCACCATCCGGGCCGCCGCCTTCGGGTCCTCCCGCAGCTTCTCCTTCGCCAGCCCCAGATCCATGGCCAGGGCCACCAGCCGAGCCTGCGCCCCGTCGTGCAGGTCCCGCTCGATGCGGCGCAGGTCGGCGGCCGCCGTGTCCACCACGACCCCGCGGTCCGACTCCAGCTCCACCACTCGCGCCGACAGCCGCGAGGGCCCCAGCAGCCCGCGCACCAGCAGCCCGTCCACCGTCGTCAGCGCCCGTACGATCCACGGGGTGGCCAGCGTGAACAGCAGCCCGACCAGCGCGGTCACGGTGATCTCGAACGGATTGTCGAGATAGACGCTGTGGTGCTCGTCGCCGTACAGCTGCAGGCCGCCCTGGCCGCCGTACATCGGGAACAGCCAGAACCACAGCGGATACGTCAGCAGCGCCCAGCCGTACGCCCAGAAGTTCAGCGCCACGACGAACTCGAACATCGCCCAGGGGAAGTGCAGCAGCGCATACAGCAGATGCCGCCAGGAGGCGCCGCTCTTCAGCACCGCGCCCATCCAGGCGAACACCCCGGGCTTCCTGGTCCGCAACGGCTCCGGCTCGGCCACGTCCAGGCGCAGCAGCGCGCGCGCCCGCGTGCGCTCCAGCACGCCGAAACCCCGGCAGCCGGTGAGCGCCACCGCCAGCACCGGGATCCCGAGGAAGGTCACCAGCAGGCCCGCGCCCAGCGCCATCATCGTGACCGTCCAGCAGAACAGCGCGACGGCGATCGGCATGCCCAGCAGCACGTACGCGAACTCGCGCCAGCTGCGCGCCTCGAACGGCGCTCGCAGCGCCGCGGGCAGCAGGTGGCGGCGTTCCCCCTCATGGGCGGGGTAGCCGGATCCGGTCGGGTGCCCGTGTCCGTGC
Organism: Streptomyces griseochromogenes; assembly: GCF_001542625.1. Classification (NCBI taxonomy): domain Bacteria; kingdom Bacillati; phylum Actinomycetota; class Actinomycetes; order Kitasatosporales; family Streptomycetaceae; genus Streptomyces; species Streptomyces griseochromogenes. The sequence continues at coordinate 825,186 of NZ_CP016279.1, forward strand.
CCGTACCCCTGTCCGTACTCCGTGGCCATCGGTGTCGTCCCGTTCTCCTCGTCATGACGGCGGTGCTGCCGCAACTCCCAGCCTGGTCCGCCGCGACCTCACGGGCCATGGAGGCCGTCGGCGTCTTGGAACGGGGGTTTTCCCCACCCTGGGCGGGCGGGCCGCCACCCGGGGGCGTACGCCTGCGGCCGCGAGGTGCGGTGGCGGCCGGCTGCGGTGGCACGGGCGCGGCTGTTCCCAGCGGTCCAGCTCTTACGGTCCCAGCGGTCCAGCTCTTACGGTCCCAGCGGTCCAGCTCTTACGGTCCCGGCGGTCCGGACCTCGCGGTCCTGGCGGTCTGGCCGCGGCCCGGACGGCCCATTCTTCGCGGTCCCGGCGGTCTGGCCGTGGCCCCTACAGGCACATACCTCACGGATTCATGACCTCAGGGATTCTGGCAACGTCCATTCCTTCCGGTCCCGGCGATCCATTCCGCGTGTTCCCCACGGTCTATTCCTTACGGTCCCGCCAGGGCAGCTCCGCGGTGACCACCGTCGGGCCGCCGGCCGGGGAGTCGACGACGAACAGGCCGTCCACGGCGCCCAGCCGGTCCGCCAGGCCCCGCATGCCGCTGCCGGCCTCCAGCCGGGCGCCGCCGCGTCCGTCGTCCCGGACCTGGATGAGCAGCCGGTCCTCGGCGCGCCACACGTCGACCGAGGCGGAGCGTGCCCCGCTGTGCTTGCTGATGTTCTGCAGCAGCTCGGAGACGGTGAAGTAGGCGATGCCCTCGATGGCGGGCGCCGGCCGGGCCGGCAGGTCCGCGGTCACCTTCACCGGCACGGTGCAGCGGGAGGCGACCGAGGACAGGGCCGCGTCCAGGCCGCGGTCGGTCAGCACGGCCGGATGGATGCCCCGGGCCAGATCCCGCAGCTCCTGCAGCGCGAGCTTCACCTCGCCGTGCGCCTCCGCCACCATCTCCGCGACGGCGTCGTCGGCCTGGCCCTCCAGCAGCTTCTCCTTGGCCAGGCCGAGGCCCATCGCCAGGGCCACCAGCCGGGCCTGCGCCCCGTCGTGCAGGTCGCGCTCGATGCGGCGCAGGTCGGCGGCCGCCGTGTCCACCACGACCCCGCGGTCCGACTCCAGTTCGGCGATACGGCGTTCCAGCTCGTCGGAGGGCGACAGCAGCCCGCGCACCATCGCCCGGTCCACGTTGGCCAGCCCCCGCGCGAGGAACGGCAGCACCGGCCACAGCACGAACAACGAGGTCAGCACGGTGCAGAAGGTCAGGACCCCCCAGGGCAGCCGGATGAAGTCGTACAGCAGCGTCCGCCAGCCGACCGGGTCCTTCAGCGCCAGCCACAGCCGCTGCATCGGCCCCCCGCCCCGGGAGATCGGCAGCGGCGTCGGCTCCTCGACGTGCACCCCGAGCAGCGCCCGGGTCCGCTTCCGCTCCAGCTTGCCCAGCTGCCGGGCGCCCAGCAGAGAGACGGCCAGCACCGGAAGCCCGATCACCGTGAGGCTGAGGAGTCCGCCGGTGAACACCACCGTGTACGCGTAGACGAAGCCGAACACCGACACCGGCAGATTCAGCAGAAGATGCGCGATCTCCTTCCAGGTGTGACGGTCGAAGGCGAACCGGACCGGAGGAAGGCGGTCGGAGCCTTCGGTCGGGCCGGCGGCGGAGGCGGGAGCGGTCATACCGGCCAGCCTGCCGTGTCCGGCACCTCCCGCGCCATGCGGTCCCCCGCCTCCCTTCCCTGGGGAAAACCCCACCCCTCGCACGGTCCACGCGTCTCACGCCGTGACGGGCTGCTTACCGTGTCTTTATCAGGGCCTAGACTCCGGTGCGTACAGATCCTCGAATCACGATGCAGCACAGGGTTCACTAGGGTCACGAGGTCAGGGAGCGAGGGCGGACGGTGCGGGTGACGTTGGGGGACTCGACGATCGCCGCGGCGGACGTCGCGGCGGACTACTTCCGGTCCTACTCGGTCGTGGGACTGCTCGCCGTCGTGGGCGTGCTCTTCGTCGCGGTCGCCTTCGGCGCCGCCCGCCTGCTGCGCCCTGTCGTACCCACCCCCGAGAAGCTCCTGACGTACGAGTGCGGCGTCGACCCCGTCGGCGAGGGCTGGGCCCACACCCAGGTCCGCTACTACGTCTACGCCTTCCTCTACGTGATCTTCGCGGTCGACTCGATCTTCCTGTTCCCGTGGGCGACGGTCTTCGCCGCCCCCGGCTATGGCGCGACGACGCTGGTGGAGATGTTCATCTTCCTCGGCTTCCTCGCCGTGGGCCTGCTGTACGCCTACAAGAAGGGAGTCCTGGCATGGACGTGAACGCCTCGGCTCCGTCACAGCCCGAGCCCGTGCCGCTTCCCCAGCCCAAGCGGCTGGGCGCGCTCGCCCGCCTCGCGCCCGAACCGATGAAGGTGGTCCTGAACTGGGGCCGCCGCTACTCGCTGTGGGTGTTCAACTTCGGCCTCGCCTGCTGCGCGATCGAGTTCATCGCCGCCTCGATGGCCCGCCACGACTTCATCCGCCTCGGCGTGATCCCCTTCGCGCCGGGCCCCCGCCAGGCCGACCTGATGGTCGTCTCCGGCACGGTGACGGACAAGATGGCGCCGGCCGTGAAGCGCCTGTACGAACAGATGCCGGAACCGAAGTACGTCATCTCCTTCGGCGCCTGCTCCAACTGCGGCGGCCCGTACTGGGACTCCTACTCCGTCACCAAGGGCGTCGACCAGATCATCCCCGTCGACGTGTACGTCCCCGGGTGCCCGCCTCGCCCCGAGGCGCTGCTCCAGGGCATCCTCAAGCTCCAGGAGAAGATCGCCCACGAGTCGCTGGACGAGCGGTACGGGTCTTCCCGGGCGTCCGCGGCCGCGCTGCAGAGCGGTCTGGTGAAGCCGCCGGCCCCCGGTTCCACGCCCAGCGCCGTCTCGGCCTCCGTCCCGGCTTCTGACTGCGCCCCTGCCTCCGCCCCTGACTCCGGCTCCGCCGAGGGGGACGCGTGATGAACACGCCCGGCTGGCTGCCCGCCCCCGCCGAGGAACTCTTCGGAGCGGAGGCCACGGCCGAGGAGTCGTACGAACTCCTGACGGTGGACGTCCCGCCGTCCTCCTGGCTCACCGCCCTGGAGACGGCCCGCACGACCCTGTCCTGCACCTACTTCGACTGGCTGAGCGCGGTCGACGAACCCGGCACCGGCTTTCGGGTGTCCGCCCATGTCGTCGCCCTCTGGCCGGTCCGCCGCCTGCTCCTGCGGACGACGGTCCCGCACGACGCGCCGACGTTGCCCTCCGCCGTCGGCGTCTACGCGGGCGCTGCCTGGCACGAGCGCGAGACCCACGAAATGTTCGGCGTGGGCTTCGAGAACCACCCGGGCCTGGACCACCTCCTGCTCCCCGAGACCTTCGAGGGCCACCCGCTGCGCAAGGACTTCGTCCTCGCCGCTCGTGTGGCCAAGGCCTGGCCGGGGGCGAAGGAGCCGGGGGAGCCTGCGGCGGGTGCTGCGCACGGCGGGCCCAAGCGCCGCCAGATGCTCCCGCCCGGCGTTCCGGACCCGAACGAGTGGGGCCCGCTGAAGGGCCAGCTGCCGCCCGCTCCGGCGCGCCCGGCCCGGGGCGCGGGGCGTGCGGCGGGGGAGCGGCCGGTGCGTGCGGCCGCAGAACGCGCCACGGCCGCAGGCGAGCGTCCGGTCCGGCGGACCCGTGCGGCGGCGGAGGGCTCGGCCGGCCAGGCCGCCGAGGAAGCCGCTGGTGGAGCCGGTGCCCGGCCGCGTCGGACGAGGAGCGCGAGCGAGGGCTCGGTGAGCCAGGCGGCGGCGCAGCCGGCCGCCGAGGCCCCGGCGGCACCCGAGCCCGGCCCGGCGCCGACTGGTCCGCGCCGCGCGCGCAGCGCGTTGGAGGGCTCGGCCTCGCAGCGTGCCCAGGCACCGGAACCGCAGTCGTCCACTGAACCGGAGGAACCGGACGGCTCCGCCCGCCCGAGCACGGCTCCGCGCAGCTCGGACGCCCCGTGGCACCACGCGCGCCCGGCGTTCGACGCGGGGCAGAAAGCCAAGCCGGAGCCGGAGCAGGCACCGGAATCTCGCCAGACCCCGGAGCCGGAGCAGGCACCGGAAGCCAACCGGGCACCAGAGCCGCAGCCCGAGGTGCATGAGGCGTCCGAGGCATCTGAGGCGTCCGAGGCACCCGAGGCATCTGAGGCGTCCGAGGCACCCGAGGCGTCCGAGGCACCCGCCGCGCCCGAAGACCACAACACCCCCGACGACCCCACCGGAGGCCCGCAGTGAACGGCGCGCTGGACGTCGCCCTGCGACTCCTCGTCGTGTTCGTCGTCTTCCTCACCTTCCCGCTGATCGTCGGCCAGACCGAGCACAAGGTGATGGCCCACATGCAGGGCCGCCTCGGCCCGATGTACGCGGGCGGCTTCCACGGCTGGGCCCAGCTCATCGCCGACGGCGTGAAGTTCGCGCAGAAGGAGGACGTGGTCCCGGCGGGCGCCGACCGCCGCGTCTTCCAGCTGGCCCCCGCCGTGGCCCTGCTGCCCTACCTGCTCGTCCTGCTCGCCATCCCGATCGGGCCCGGCGAGGGGGCGGTCGGCCAGGTCCTGGACGCGGGCGTCTTCTTCGTACTCGCCGTGATGGGCGTCGGCGTCCTCGGCTCGCTGATGGCCGGCTGGGCCAGCGCCAACAAGTTCTCCCTGCTCGGCGGCCTGCGCACGGCCGCCCAGCTGCTCGCCTACGAACTTCCGATGCTGCTCGCCGCGGCCTCCGTCGCCATGGCGGCCGGAACCGTCTCCCTCCCGGGCATCCTGCACGCCTTCCACTGGTGGTGGGTGCCCTGGCAGATCGTGGGCGCGTTCGTGTTCTTCGTGGCCGGCCTCGCCGAGCTGCAGCGCCCTCCCTTCGACATGCCCGTCGCCGACTCGGAGATCATCTTCGGCGCGTACACCGAGTACACCGGCCTCAGGTTCGCCCTGTTCCTGCTCGCCGAGTACGCCGGAATCATCGTCCTGTGCGGTCTGACCACCGTCCTCTTCCTGGGCGGCTGGCACGGCCCCTGGGGCGCCGACGGCCTCGGCTGGCTGTGGACCCTGCTGAAGACCGCGATCCTCGCCTTCGTCATCATCTGGCTCCGCGTGACCTACCCCCGTCTGCGCGAGGACCAGCTCCAGAAGCTCTCCTGGACCCTCCTCGTCCCCCTCTCCCTCGCCCAGATCGCCCTCACCGGCATCGTCAAGGTGGTGATCTCCTGATGGCCGAGTCCAGCCCGCCCACCCGGTCCCGCATCCCCGGCGCCGGCCTCGCCAAGGGCCTGGCCGTCACCCTCCGCACGATGACGAGGAAGCACGTCACCGAGCAGTACCCGGACGCCCAGCCCGAGCTGCCGCCCCGCACGCGCGGAGTGATCGGCCTGTTCGAGGAGAACTGCACGGTCTGCATGCTGTGCGCCCGCGAGTGCCCCGACTGGTGCATCTACATCGACTCCCACAAGGAGACGGTCCCGCCCGCCGCGCCCGGCGGCCGCGAGCGCAGCCGCAACGTCCTCGACCGGTTCGCCATCGACTTCTCCCTGTGCATGTACTGCGGTATCTGCATCGAGGTCTGTCCTTTCGACGCGCTGTTCTGGTCCCCGGAGTTCGAGTACGCCGAGACCGACATCCGCGAACTCACCCATGAGCGGGACAAGCTCCGCGAGTGGATGTGGACCGTCCCGGCCCCGCCCGCCCTGGACGCCGGCGCGGAGGAACCGAAGGAGATCGCCGCCGCCCGCAAGGCCGCCGAGAAGCTGGCCGCCGCGCAGGCCGAACCGCAGGAGGGGGAGTCGTGACCCTTGCCGCAGCACAGCACGGCTTTCTGTCCCCGACCGGTGTCGAGATCGCGTTCCTGCTCGTCGGTCTGGTCACCTTCGGCGCGGCCCTGGTCACCGTCTCCACCCGGCAGCTCGTGCACGCCGCCCTGTGGCTGGTGGTCACGCTCGGCGGCCTCGCCGTCGAGTACCTCCTGCTCACCGCCGAGTTCATCGCCTGGGTGCAGGTCCTCATCTACGTCGGTTCCGTCGTCGTCCTCCTCCTGTTCGGTCTGATGCTCACCAAGGCCCCCATCGGCCGCTCCCCGGACGCCGACTCCGGCAACCGCTGGATCGCCCTGGCCGTCGCGGTGGCGGCCGCGGGCGCCCTGGTGTGGGTGGTCGTCGACGCGTTCCGCACGACCTGGATCGACCTGGCCGGCCCGGCCGCCGGCAGCACCCGCGTCACCGGCGAGAGCCTCTTCCAGAACTGGGTCCTGCCCTTCGAGGCCCTCTCCGTACTCCTCCTCGCGGCCCTGGTCGGCGCCATCGTCCTGTCCCGCAAGACGAAGGCGGACGTGGCCTCTGGCACCCCGGCCGCCGCGGACACCCGCGTGGCCGTCCCCGGCGAGAAGGAAGGCGCTCGCTGATGCACCTCGCCTACCCCGCCGTCCTCTCCGCCCTCCTCTTCTGCACCGGCCTCTACGGCGTCCTCGCACGCCGCAACGCGATCCTGGTCCTGATGTCGGTCGAGCTGATGCTCAACGCCGTCAACCTCAACCTGGTCGCCTTCGACATCTGGCTCAGCCGGGCCGCCCGGGACACCCTGCACTCCGGCCAGGCGCTGACCCTGTTCACCATCGCCATCGCCGCCGCCGAGATCGGCATCGGCCTCGCGATCGTGCTCGCCGTCTACCGCAACCGCGGCACCTCCGACATCGACAGACTCCGCGACACCGCCGAGGGCCCCGACGACGACGGCCCCGACAGCGACACCTCCGCGGCCGAGAAGGCTGAGGCCACCGCGTGACCACGACCCACCTCGCCGTACTCGTCCCCCTCCTGCCGTTCCTGGGCGCCGCGGCCGGCCTCCTCCTGGGCCGCACGGCCCCCGGATTCGTCCGCCCGCTCGCCGTCCTGCCCACGCTGGCGGCGCTCGCGCTGGCCGCGCTGGTCGCCGCGCGCCAGGGCGGCGGCCCGCCCATCGAGGCCCACACCGAGCTGACCCCGACCGGCTCGGTGCCGATCGATCTGGCCCTGGACATCGACGGCTTCGCCGCGCTCGTCGCCGTCCTGGTCGCCTTCGTCGCGACCTGCGTGCAGATCTACTCGACGGGCTACCTGCGCGACGACCCGCGCTACCCCTCCTACGCGGCCCTCGTCTCCCTGTTCACCTCCGCGATGCTCCTGGTCGTCTACTCAGGCGACCTGATCGTGCTGCTGGTCGGCTGGGAAGTCATGGGCATCTGCTCCTACTTCCTCGTCGGCCACTACTGGGAGACCCCGGAGGCCCGCGCCGCCTCCCTGAAGGCATTCCTGGTCACCAAGCTCGGTGACGTGCCGTTCCTCATCGGCCTGTTCGCCCTGGGCACGGACGCCGGGTCGTTCCGCATCACCCGCGTCCTGGGCGCCGTGGCGAGCGGCGGCATCGATCACCCGACCCTGACCGCCCTGCTGCTGCTCGCGGGCGTGGCGGGCAAGTCGGCCCAGTTCCCGCTGCACACCTGGCTCCCTGACGCGATGGCGGGCCCGACGCCCGTCTCGGCGCTGATCCACGCCGCGACCATGGTGGCCGCCGGTGTCTACTTCGTCGCCCGTCTCCTCCCGGTGTTCGAGGCGTCCCAGGCCGCGATGGTGGTCCTGGCCGCGATGGCCGCCGTGACGATGGCCGGTTCCGGCCTCGCCGCGCTCGCCCAGGACGACATCAAGCGCGTCCTCGCCTACTCGACGATCGGCCAGCTCGGCTACATGACCGGCGCCCTCGCCGTCGGCGACCGCGGTGCCGCCGTCTTCCACCTCCTGTCCCACGGCGCCTTCAAGGCGCTGCTGTTCCTCGCGGCCGGCGTGATCATCCACGCCGCCGGCACCAATTCGCTGGCCGCCATGTCCCGGATGAGCCACCTGCGCGCCCGTGTCCCGGACGCCTACTGGACGATGACCGTGGCCCTGCTCGCGCTCGCCGCGATCCCGCCCTTCAGCGGCTTCTTCTCCAAGGAGTCCGTGCTCGGCGCCGCCGAGCACGTGGCCACCGGCCACACCGACCACGCCCCCGGTGCCGCGGGCTGGATCGTCCTCGTCGCCGGACTGCTCGCGGCCCTGCTCACCGCCGCCTACGCCGCGCGCCTGTGGCTGATGGCCTTCCGCGGCCGGGGCGCGGAGGCTCCCGACCACGGTCGCCAGCCCCTGACGATGACCGTGGTGCTCTGGGTCCTCGCCGTGCCGTCCCTCGCCTTCGGCGGGCTCGCCTACCGCTCGCTGCCCGGCTGGTTCGACGGCCGCGACCTGACCCCGACGCTCCTCACCTCCGTCCTGGGCACCGGCCTCGCACTGGTCGGCGGTCTCCTCGCCTACGGCGCCTGGCAGCGCAGCAGCGCGCTGGCCGCCCGCACCCCGGCGACGCCCGCGCCCTCCTTCGACTGGGAGCGCCTCCAGGGCGAGGCGGCCGCGCACCCGGAGGGCGATGCGAGCCTGGTCGAGGCCCACGCCCTCGCCGACCACGGGCCGGCCTACCGTGACCTCGCCCACGCGCCCGACCCCGGACGGCTGCTGCTCGGCCCGCTGTTCCGGCACGCGGCCGTCGGCTTCCACCTGGACGCCGTCTACGCGGTGCTGTTCGTCCGCCCGGTCCAGGCCGGAGCGAGTCTCGTCCGGTTCCTCGACAGCGCGGTCGTCGACACCTACGTACGCGGCGCGGCCGCCCTGCCCCGGTTGCTCGGGGCCGGCGTACGGCGCGCGCAGACCGGCAATGTGCAGACCTATGTGAGCGCGCTGCTCGCCGGCACCGTCGTCCTGGCGGTCGCCGTCCTCCTCGTCGCCACGGGAGCGTGAGCAGGCGTGATCGATATCAGCGAGTCCGTGATGCAGTTCCTTCTGGCATTCGTCGTCGTAGGCCCGCTCCTCGGCGCCGTCGCCGCTCTCCTGCCGGCCCCGCCCGGGCTGAAGGGGAAGTCGCCCGCGCAGGCCGTGCTGCGGCACGGCGTGACCGTCACCGGCGTGATCCTCATCGCCGCCATCGTCCTCGCGCTCGGCTTCGACCACGACCATCCGTCGAAGATGCAGGCCACGACCGACATCAGCTGGATCCCCGCATTGGACGTGCGGATCCACCTCGGCATCGACGGCATCTCCCTCCCCCTTGTGGTCCTGACCGCGCTGCTGACCTTCCTCTGCGCGCTCTACTCGTACTTCAAGCCGCCGACGGGCCCGTCCCCGAAGGCGTTCGTCGCGCTTCTGCTCCTGCTCGAGTCCGGCACCCTCGCGACGTTCGCCGTCCTCGACCTGCTGCTGTTCTTCCTCGCGTTCGAGACGGTGCTCATCCCGATGTACTTCCTCATCGCCCGCTGGGGCGGCGAGGGCCGGACCCGGGCCGCGTGGAAGTTCATCCTGTTCACGCTGCTCGGCTCCGTCGTCATGCTGCTCGGCCTGCTCCTGATCGGAATCAAGGCGGGCACGTTCGACATGGTGGCACTCGCCACTGACAACGGCCGGTCGCTGACCACATCCGTGCAGGTCATCGCCGTTTTGGCGATCGGGATCGGGCTTGCGGTCAAGACGCCGATGTGGCCGCTGCACAGCTGGCTGCCCGACGCCCACACCGCCGCGCCGACCGTCGGCTCGGTCCTGCTGGCCGGTGTCCTGCTGAAGATGGGCACGTACGGTTTCGTCCGAATCCTGCTGCCGGAGGCTCCGGACGGCTTCCACACTTTCGCGCCCTACCTCGCCGCGTTCGCCGTCGTCGGGATCATCTACGGGTCCCTGGCCTGTCTGGCCCTCGCCAAGCAGGGCGCGAAGGGCGATCTGAAGCGGCTGATCGCCTACTCCTCCGTCGGCCACATGGGCTTCGTCCTGCTGGGCATCGCCACCATGACCCCGACCGGCGTGAACGGCGCGCTGTTCGCCAACATCGCCCACGGCCTCATCACCGGCCTGCTGTTCTTCCTGGTCGGCGCGCTGAAGGACCGCACCGGCAGCACCGATCTGGACACCCTCGCCGAGGGGACGGGTGCCGCGCTCTACGGCAGGGCCCCGCACCTCGGCGGTCTGCTCGCCTTCGGTGCCGTCGCCTCGCTCGGCCTGCCGGGACTCGCCGGGTTCTGGGGGGAGATGCTGGCCCTGTTCGGCGCGTTCAAGCCCGCCGCCGACCTCAGCCGGCCCGCGTTCCTGACCTTCATGGCGATCGGCGCGTTCGGCACCCTGCTGACGGCCGCGTACATGCTGATCGTGGTCCGCCGGGTCTGCATGGGCGAAGCGGAGCAGGAGATTCCGAAGCTCGCCGACGTCCACGGCTACGAGTTCGCGGCCTGGACCCCGCTCGTCGCCCTCACCGTCGTCGCCGGACTGTGGCCGAGGGCCCTGCTCGGCCTGACCGACCCGGCCGTGCAGCAGCTCCTCGCAGGAGGCACCCGATGAGCGCCCTGGCCCAGCCGCTGGCCCAGTCCGTGGTCCAGTCCGTCGACTGGCTCGCCGTCGCCCCGCCCACGATCGCCGCGGTGGTCGCCCTCGCGGTGCTCGTCGCCGACCTGTTCGTGCCCGAGGCGCGCAAGCCCCTGCTCGGCTGGGCCTCGGTGGCCGGTCTCGCCGCCGCCGCGCTCATGCTGCTGCCCCTCCTGGACGGTGACCGCAGCACCTTCTGCCTGACCGGGCACGCGCGCGTGTGCAGTTACACCGCCGACCGCTTCACCCTCGTCATCCAGTTCCTCGTCCTCGGCGGCGCCCTGCTGGCGGCCCTGCTGTCGGTCACGAACCTCAAGGACGACCACCGGCGCGTCCCGGCAGGAGAGTTCTGGTTCCTGCTGCTGTCCTCCGCGGCCGGCGCCGCCCTGCTGCCCGCCTCCCGCGACCTGGCCACCCTGATCGTCGCCCTGGAGGTCGCCTCCCTGCCCGCCTTCGCCCTGGTCGGCATCCGGCACGGCGACAAGCGGTCCTCCGAGGCGGCCCTGAAGTTCTTCCTGTCCTCGGTCACCGCCACCGCGGTGAGCCTGATGGGCATCAGCTTCGTCTACGCCTCCACCGGGACGCTCTACCTCACCCAGGTCGCCCAGCGCATCCAGCACGTCGACGGGCAGCTCCACACCCTCGCCCAGACCGGGGTCGTCCTGACCCTCGTCGGCTTCGCCTTCAAGACGGCCGCCGTGCCCTTCCACTTCTGGGTGCCCGACACCTACGTGGGCGCGCCCCTGCCCGTAGCCGCCTACCTCTCGGTCGTCGGCAAGGCGGTCGGCTTCTCCGGCCTGATCCTCGTCACCGTCGTCGCCCTCCCGTCGTATGCCGACGTCTGGGGGCCCGCGCTCGCCGCCCTGGCCGCCCTCACCATGACCGTCGGCAACGTCGGCGCCCTGCGCCAGCAGGCCACGCGCGCGTACAGCGCCGTACGACTGCTCGCCTGGTCCTCCGTCGGCCAGGCCGGCTACCTCCTCGTACCGATCGCCGCCGCCGGATACGCCAAGGACGCCCAGAAAGCCATCGGCTCCACCGTCGCGTACGCCCTCATGTACGCCGCCGTGAACCTCGGCGCCTTCGCGGTGGCCGCCCTGGTGGGCCGTACGAAGTCCCTCAACCGGATCAGCGACTACCGCGGCCTGTACGCGTCCAACCCGGCCGCCGCGCTTCTCCTGGCCTTCTTCCTGCTGTGCCTCGCCGGGTTGCCGCCGGGCGTGATCGGCCTGTTCGCCAAGGTCACCGTGTTCTCGGCGGCCGTCGACGCGGGACTGGGCTGGCTCGCCGTGGTGATGGCGGTCAACGTGGTGATCGCCCTCTTCTACTACCTCCAGTGGACGGCCCTGCTGTTCCGCGCCCCCGAGGGCGAACCCGCCCTGCACCGGGCCCCGGCACCCGTGACCGCGGCGCTCGCCCTCACCGGCGTTCTCGGCGTGGCCCTCTCCGGAGTGCCCCAACTGGTCCTGCGATTCGCGGCCACCGGTCTGTTCTGAGGACCTGCCCACACCTGGAAGAGGGCGGCCCGCCACGTGGGCGTACGGCGCCGCCGCGCGCGCGTGGTGCGCCCGTGCCCCGCACGCGCGCGAAGGGCCGGAAAAGGCCGTAAGAGCACGTCACCCGTACGGCCGACGCGCGCCGCCGCCCGCGCAAGGGAACTCGTGACGGCCGCCTGGCGTTGACCAGAACGGGAGGGTCCACTGGACCAAAGGGTTCCCCTGCTGCACGACTTGGAGGGCGTACCGTGCACCGCCGGCACAACGGGCTAAGGACCGCAGTACTCCTCGGGGGACTGTCCGCGCTCATCATCGTCATCGGCAGCTTCTTCGGCCGGACGGGACTGATCGTGGCGGTCCTGATCGCGCTGGGCACGAACGCCTACGCGTACTGGAACAGCGACAAGCTGGCGCTGCGCGCGATGCGTGCCCGCCCGGTGAGCGAGTTCGAGGCCCCCGCGCTGTACCGGATGGTCCGCGAGCTGTCCACGCAGGCTCGCCAGCCCATGCCCCGCCTGTACATCTCCCCGACGGAGGCGCCCAACGCCTTCGCCACCGGCCGCAACCCACGCAACGCGGCCGTGTGCTGCACGGAGGGCATCCTGCGCCTGCTGGACGAGCGCGAGCTGCGCGGAGTCATCGGCCACGAACTGAGCCACGTCTACAACCGCGACATCCTGATCTCCTCGGTGGCCGGCGCCCTCGCCTCGGTGATCATGTTCCTGGTCAACTTCGCGTGGCTGATCCCGATCGGCCGCTCGGACGACGACGACGGCCCCGGCCTGCTGGGCCTGCTGCTGATCATGATCCTCGGCCCGCTCGCCGCCACCCTCATCCAGCTGGCCATCAGCCGCTCCAGGGAGTACGAGGCGGACGCCTCGGGCGCGCAGCTCACCGGCGACCCCCTGGCCCTCGCCAGTGCCCTGCACAAGCTGGAGACCGGCACCCAGCAGCTTCCGCTGCCCCCCGAGCCCCGGATCGAGACCGCGAGCCACATGATGATCGCGAACCCCTTCCGCCCGGGCCAGGGACTCTCCAAGATGTTCTCCACGCACCCGCCCATGGCGGATCGCATCGCCCGGCTCGAGAAGATGGCAGGTCGCCACCAGTGAAGATCATCCTGAACATCATCTGGCTCATCCTGAGCGGATTCTGGCTGTTCCTCGGCTATCTGCTCGCGGGCGTGCTGCTGTGCATCACGATCATCGGCATCCCCTTCGGCATCGCCGCCTTCAGGATCGGTGTCTACGCCCTGTGGCCCTTCGGGTACACCACGGTCGAGCGCCGGGACGCGGGCGCACCCTCCTGTGTCGGCAACGTGCTGTGGCTGGTGCTGGCCGGCTGGTGGCTGGCCCTCGCCCACATCACCACCGGCATCGTCCTGTGCCTGACGATCATCGGGATCCCGTTCGGCATAGCGAACTTCAAGCTGATCCCGGTCTCCCTGCTGCCGCTGGGCCGCGAGATCGTCCCCACGGACCAGCCGTTCGCGACCCGCTGACGGGGCAGCTGACGGGGCATCGGCCCTAGGGCCGCGAGGGCCCGTCCGCGCCGCGTCCCGCCCACCACCGCCGTACGCCGTAGGCCAGTACCCCGACGGCCAGCACGCCCGCCCCGGCGGCGACCGAGACCGCCGGGAGCGCGAACGCCAGCGTCGCGCAGCCCAGCAGCCCCACCGCCGGCACCAGCCGTGCCGAGAGGGCCGGGCTCAGCGTCCAGGCGGAGGCGTTGGCCACGGCGTAGTAGGCCAGCACGCCGAACGAGGAGAAGCCGATCGCCCCTCGTACGTCCACCGTGGCGGCCAGTACGGCGACCGCCGCGCCCACGGCAAGCTCCGCGCGGTGCGGGACCTGGAACCGTGGATGCACGGCGGCCAGCGCGCCGGGCAGATGGCCGTCGCGGGCCATGGCCAGCGTCGTCCGCGAGACGCCGAGGATCAGCGCGAGCAGCGACCCCAGCGCGGCCACTGCCGCACCCACCCGCACGACCGGCACAAGACCCGGTGCCCCGGCCGCCCGTACCGCATCGGCCAGCGGCGCCGCGGCCTGCCCCAGCCGGTCCGCGCCGAGGACGGCGAGGACGGCCACGGCCACGCACACGTACACGACCAGAGCGATGCCGAGGGCCAGCGGAACGGCTCGCGGAATCGTGCGCTCGGGGTCCCGCACCTCCTCGCCCAGGGTCGCGATCCGCGCGTACCCGGCGAACGCGAAGAACAGCAGACCGGCCGCCTGAAGCACCCCGCCCACGCCCGACGACAGCGCGATACCGAGCCGCCCGGCATCGGCCTGCCCGGAGGCCAGGCACACGACCACCACGCACGCGAGGACGGCCAGCACCACGGCCACGATCACCCGCGTCAGCCAGGCCGACTTCTGGATGCCGCCGTAGTTCACGGCGGTCAGCGCCACCACGGCCGCCACCGCCACCGCGTGCGCCTGCCCCGGCCACACGTACGAGCCCACGGTCAGCGCCATGGCCGCGCAGGAGGCCGTCTTGCCGACCACGAACGCCCAGCCGGCGAGATAACCCCAGAACGGGCCCAGCCGCTCCCTGCCGTACACGTACGTGCCGCCCGACGCCGGGTAGCGGGCGGCCAGGCGGGCCGAGGACATGGCGTTGCAGTAGGCCACCACGGCCGCGGTGGCCAGCCCCAGCAGCAGTCCCGGCCCGGCGGCGCGCGCGGCCGGGCCCAGGGCGGAGAAGACGCCGGCGCCGACCATCGAGCCGAGGCCGACGACCACGGCGTCCCGCACGCCCAGGGAGCGGCGCAGGCCGATGCCAGGTGGTGTCATGGGCCGCACCCTACTGAGCGCCGCAACCGCGTGGTGTACCCGTGACGTCCTCTTCGTCGACAGGGCACGAACACGCGCGCGACGTACAGCCGATCCTCACCGGATTCTCAAGGGCGGGACAGCGCGGGTACAGCGCGGGAGGGCAGGTTCACGGCATGACCATCATCGGTTGGATCACCCTGGGGCTCCTGGCTGGAGCCATCGCCAAGGTCCTGCTGCCGGGCCGTGACCCGGGCGGCTTCATCGGTACGACGCTCATCGGCATCGCGGGCGCCTTCATAGGCGGCTGGATCTCGGCCCGTTGGCTGGACCACCCGATCACGAAGAACTTCTACGACGGCGCGACCTGGGCCGCCGCCATCGGAGGCTCGCTCGTCCTGCTGATCGTCTACCGCCTCCTGTTCGGCAACTCGCGCAACTGAGGCGGCGCACGCAACCGTCCGAGGACCGAGCGGGGTGGGCACCGCCGGTGCCCACCCTTCCTGTTCAGGAGCCGGCCGGCGTGCTACCGGTAATTCACGAACTGCAGCGCGAAGTCGAAGTCCTGGCCCTTCAGGAGGGCGATGACGGCCTGCAGGTCGTCGCGGCTCTTGGAGGTGACCCGCAGCTCTTCGCCCTGGACCTGGGCCTTCACGCCCTTGGGGCCCTCGTCGCGGATGATCTTCGCCACCTTCTTCGCGTTCTCCTGGGAGATGCCCTCCTCGATCGACGCGAAGATCTTGTACTCCTTGCCGGAGAGCTGGGGCTCGCCCGCGTCCAGCGCCTTCAGCGAGATACCGCGCTTGATCAGCTTGGACTGGAAGACGTCGAGGACAGCGTTGACCCGGTCCTCGGAGTTCGCCTCCATGAGGATCTTTTCACCGGACCACGAGATCGAGGCACCCACGCCCTTGAAGTCGTAGCGCTGCGAGATCTCCTTGGCGGCCTGGTTGAGGGCGTTGTCGACCTCCTGCCGCTCGACCTTCGAGACGATGTCGAAACTGGAGTCGGCCATGTCCTGTGGCTCCTTGTATCCGGGTGCGTATCGGGTGCGTGGCGGCGGCCGCCGAGCCCGGCGTGACGCCGGGCCGCATCCGCACCAGCCTAGCCACCTCGGGACCCGAGGGGTGGAGATCAATCGGGTGGCGAAGCACCCCTCGGTATCGGGTATTGTTTACGTCGTTGCCAGGGAGCACCGCCGAAAGGGGGGCTCGACGGCAGCAAACCCCGGCGGTGTGCCCGAGCGGCCAAAGGGAGCAGACTGTAAATCTGCCGGCTTCGCCTTCCCAGGTTCGAATCCTGGCGCCGCCACACTGGGGAAGACCCCCTCCACTGCGGAAACGCAGCGGAGGGGGTCTCTTCGTGTGGGCCTAGCCCCGGCGCGAGGCACACTGGCGGCATGTCCTCCCGCCGTAGAACCTGTCCCGTGTGCCGCCGTGAAATCGCCGTCGTCGCGGGGCGCTTCGCGCGGCACGACCCGCCCGGGGCACGGGAACACGGTGAACTCGTCTCCTGCTCCGGGTCCCGGCAGCAGGCGCAACTCGGGGCGGTCCAGCCGTCGTTGGACGGGTACGCCGTGCCGGACTTGCCCGGGCAGCTGCCTCTCTTCTGACGGGTGAACGGCCGGCGGCCGGGCTCAGTTCCCCGCGACCGACTTCACGGCGACCGACACCGGCATCGATCCGCCGATCAGCTCCAGCGTCAGGCCGGCCGTCGCCGAGGTGTCCACCAGCTCCGCCAGTACGGCAGCCACGTCGTCCCGCGAGATCGGGCCGCGCCCGGTGTGCGCCTCCAGACGGACCAGGCCGGTGCCCGGTTCGTCCGTCAGGGCGCCGGGCCGCAGAATCGTCCAGTCGAGCGCGTCCTGGCGGGTGACGTGCGTGTCGGCCTCGCCCTTGGCGCGCAGGTACACGTCGAAGACGTCGTCGCCCCGGTGCGCGGGGTCAGCGCCCATCGAGGAGACCACCACGAAGCGGCGCACGCCCGCGCGGACGGCCGCGTCCGCGAACAGCACCGCAGCGGCCTTGTCCACGGTCTCCTTGCGGGCCGTGCCGCTGCCCGGGCCCGCACCGGCCGCGAAGACCGCGGCGTCCGCGCCCTGCAGATGGGCCGCGACCTCTTCCACCGAGGCGGACTCCAGATCGAGCAGGACCGGTTCGGCGCCGACCGCCCGCAGCTTGTCGCCCTGCTCGGCCTTGCGGATGATCCCCGCGACCTCGTCCCCGCGCGCGGAGAGCAGCCGCTCCAGCCGCAACGCGATCTGACCATGACCACCAGCGATGACAATGCGCATGATTCCGACCGTACGCCCGAAGAGCCGCATCCGCCGCATCAGTTCAGGGCGGGAGGGGGCGTGGCGTGCGGGGGGGTGCCCCTATGACTTTGGTCAAGGGGTGATCGGGGTTGGGGGTTGGTAGAAGGTGCCGTCGCGGAGCATGGCGAAGAGCACGTCGGCCCGACGTCTGGCGAGGCAGAGGAGGGCTTGGGTGTGGTGCTTTCCCTGGGCGATCTTCTTGTCGTAGTAGGTGCGGGAGGTCGGGTCGGCCAGGGCAGCGAAGGCGGAGAGGAAGAAAGCCCGCTTGAGCTGCTTGTTTCCCCGGCGGGAGGGCTGTTCGCCGCGGATCGAGGAGCCCGAGCTTCTCGTTGCCGGGGCGAGGCCGGCGTAGGCGGCCAAGTGGGCGGCGGACGGGAAGTTGGTGCCGTCGCCGACGTCGATGAGGATGCGGGCTCCGGTCCTGATGCCGATGCCGGGCATGGACATCAGGACCTGGGAAAGAGGGTGGGCCTCCAGGAGTTCCTCGATCCGGTGAGCGAGGAGTTTGCGCTGGTCGAGGACTGCTTGGAGCGAGTCGGCCAGGCTGGGGACGATCAGCGCGGCTGCGTCCGTGCCCGGGACGATGACCGTCTGTTCGTCGAGTGCGGTGAAGACCTCGTCGATCAGCCGTTCCGTCATCCTGGGAGCCTTGGGGCGGATCAGGGTGATCAGCCTTCGGCGTCCGGCCTTGCGGATCTGGGCTGGGGAGCCGAACTGGCTGAGCAGTTTCAGCACGGCGGGGTGCTGCATGCGCGGGCCCAGGACGCGTTCGAGGTGAGGGTGGACCTGGGTGAACAGGCCGCGGAGCCGGTTGGACAGTCGGGTGGCTTCGGCGGCGAGGTCGTCGTCGAAGCCGACGATCATCTCCAGCTCGGCGACGGTGGCGTCGTCCAGGTCGAGCGAGCGCAAGGTGTGCGGCATGGCGCGGGCTGCGTCCGCGATGATGAATGCGTCGCGGGCGTCGGTCTTGGCCTCGCCGGGGTAGAGGTCGGCTATCCGCCGCATCGTGAGGCCGGGCAGATAGGCGACCTGGCAGCCCATGTCGCGGGCGACGGCCAGCGGCAGGGCCCCGATCGTGGCCGGCTGGTCGACGACCACGAGGACGGTGCCGTGCTTGGCCTGCAGTTTCGCGAAGACCTCACGGAGTTTGGGCTCGCTGTTGGGCAGCCGCTTGTCGAAGGCTTTCTTGCCGGCCGGGGTGACGGCGGTGGCGTGGTGTTCGCCCTTGCCCACGTCCAGGCCGAGGTAGACGTCGATGTCGCGGGTGTCGATCACGTGCAGTGTCCTCCGGTCGTACTCGTCCGGCCCTGCCACGGCACTGATCGCCACATCCACATTACGAAGAGCCTCCCGACCTGGGGAAAGGCCGGTGGTCATGCCCCTAATCAGCGGTCTGTCAGTGCCTCCGGAGCTGGTGACACCACCCCCCAGGCCATGCACTCGACAAGGGGAGGCAGTCATGCCAACTCCGAAGGCCGGTAACCCCGTTGCGGGGCCACGAAGACGGTAATGGGGGGGGGAGGGGGTGAGGGGGTGTGCGGGGCGGGATGGTGTGGTCTTCAAGCATGTGCCGTGTGCCGGGCCGTGCCCCGAGCGTTGTGCGCCGCGCCACGCCGTAACCCGCGCACCTCAGGCCCCGGCCCCGGACCTCGTACTCCAGACCTCAGCTCCCGGATCTCGTACTCCGCACCCCGTACTCAGGACCCGTATTCCGGACCGTGCGCTCCTGATCGTGCCCCCGGGATCACGCGCTTCCTTACGACAGTTCTCCGCGCCCCTGCCGTGGCAGCCCCAGTTCCGCCGCTGCCGCCGAGTTGCAGTACTCGCGGACCGCGCTGGTGCGGGCCACCACGCGCCCCCGGTGCACCACGATGCGGCTGTAGGCCAGGGAGAGGGCGCCGGCCAGGCGGTCGCCGCGTACGGCCAGGAGTTCGGCCGGGAAGCCGGCCTCGACGCGTACCTCGGGGAGGCCGAGGACCGCGCGGGCCGAGCCGCTCACCGTGTCGTACGCGTCCTCGGGGCGCAGGCCGTGGGCGGAGGCGAGGAGGTACGCCGCTTCCAGGGGATCGCCGCGGCCGACGGGGTTCGAGACGTCCCGGAGGGCGCCGCTGCCGGCCGCCACCCGTACCCCGGCCGCGCGCAGCAGCCGTACCGGGGCCGTGCCTCGCCCTTCCGCGCTCCCGCAGCCGCCCTGGGGCAGGCACACCACCGCCACGCCGGCCGCCGCGAGCTGGTCCGCGAGCCGGGAGACCGCCTCGGCGGGCAGGCGCGCGAGACCGGCGCACGGGCCGATGGCCACGCCGGGGCGCAGACCGCCCGCCATGGCCGCGAGCCGGGACAGCCGGGCCGGGTCGGCGGCGTCCGTGTGCAGGTCCACCGGACAGCCGTGTTCGGAGGCCACCTCCAGGACGGCCTCGACATAGCCCGTCGGGTCCGGGTCCAGGTCCGGGCAGCCGCCGACCACGGAGGCGCCCATCTTCACCGCGTCCCGCAGTATCGCCAGCCCGTCGGCCCCGGCCGCCCCGGTCAGCAGGCGCGGCATCGCCACCGTGGTCAGCTCCGCGAGCCCGCGCAGGGAACGGCGGGCCTGCAGTACGGCGCCGAGCGCGCCCAGGCCCTGCACGTCGCCCACGCGCACGTGCGCGCGTGCCGCCGTCGCACCGTGCCCGAGCTGGAGCAGGGCCGCCTCCATGGCCCGGCGCTGGACGTCCTCGGCGGCGTACGAGACCGGTCCCGGGTACTCCGCGGACAGCGCGGTGTCGCCGTGCGCGTGCGGCTCGGCCGGACCCGGCAGGAGCAGGTAGCCGCTGAGGTCCACGCGCGTGGCGCCCGTCCGGCCCGGTCCCGATGCCAGGCTGCCGGCCGTGCCGACCGCCTCGATGCGTCCGCCGCCCAGCCGTACGTCCACGGTCCGGCCGTCGGTGAGCCGAGCCCCGCACAGCAGCAGCGGCGTCGGGTCGAGTTGTCCGGAGGACCCCGACGAGTTCGACGACGAGGGGGGCGGCTGCGGCTGGCTGTCGGGCATCGGACTCCAGGGGTCGGGCCGGGGGCTCGGGGCCGTGTGAAGGGCTCAAGGCCGCTGTGGACTCAAGATCACGCAGAGTGAGTCGAGCCTAGGGTGACGAGCCGTGCGGGGCGCGGAGGAGCGCAATAGTCGTACCGGTGTGGTCCGCGCATGGAGGTACGCGCGTCCCCCGCCTGCATGAGTCGGCGCCCACGCACGCGTGGGTCGAGCTGCCGGGGCCGGTCGCGTCGGCACCCTCGCGCGCGTGAGCCGCTCGTCCGAGCACACGCGCGTGAGCCGCTCGCCGGAACCGTCTCCTGTCCCCGCTTCCGCTGTCCCTGCCACCGGGTCACCCACGCGCGCGTGGGCGCGTCGTGGGGTGCTGGGGAGACTGCCGGGAGGGGCGTGAACGGGCCTGTGGCGGGTGCCCGGATACGGATTTGGGTGAACGGCGGCGGACCGTGTAATGTCTTCATCGCTCGCCCCAATAGCTCAGTCGGCAGAGCGTCTCCATGGTAAGGAGAAGGTCAACGGTTCGATTCCGTTTTGGGGCTCTGGTGTGAGAGGTTCCCGTCGCGAGGCGGGGGCCGATCTCATCAAAGCGGTGTAGCTCAGTCGGTAGAGCAAGCGGCTCATAATCGCTGTGTCACCGGTTCAAGTCCGGTCACCGCTACTGACAGTAGCCGATTGTGGGGTCGGTCCTTCGATCGGCTACTCTTTCTTGCGTTGAATTAGTCCATCCGTTCGTCTTAGGAGCACTCACGTGGCTGCCACCGACGTCCGCCCGAAGATCACGCTGGCCTGCGTGGAGTGCAAGGAGCGGAACTACATCACCAAGAAGAACCGGCGTAACAACCCGGATCGACTTGAGATGAAGAAGCACTGCCCGCGTTGCAATGCGCACACCGCGCATCGCGAAACGCGATAAATCAGGCTCGTTCGTGAGGCCGCCCCCGCAGGTTGGGGGGCGGCCTCACGTCGTTTCACACGCTGCTGAGAGCAGAAGTGCTGCTGTGAGCAGACACGTTGCTGAGACCAGGAGGTGCCGGGCCATGGCGCTCGACCAGTCCTTCGTGGGGCGGACCTATCCGCCCACCGCGCCCTACGAGGTGGGCCGGGAGAAGATCCGCGAGTTCGCCGAGGCGGTCGGAGAGAGCAATCCGGTGTACACGGACCCGGAGGCTGCCAAGGAGTTCGGTCACCCCGATGTGATCGCACCGCCGACCTTCGTGTTCTCCATCACCTTCCGGGATGCCGGACAGGTCGTCCGGGACCCGCAGCTCGGCCTCGACTACAGCCGCGTGGTGCACGGCGACCAGAAGTTCGCCTACAGCCGCCCGGTGCGCGCGGGCGACCGGCTCACGGTGACGTCCACCATCGAGGCGGTCAAGTCCATGGCGGGCAACGACATCCTGGACATCCGCGGCGAGGTGCACGACGAAGCGGGCGAACACGTGGTGACTGCCTGGACCAAGCTCGTGGCCCGCGCGGCCGAGGAGGCCTGAGAAAGCGATGACGGCGAAGATCGCGTACGACGACGTCGAGGTCGGCACCGAGCTGCCGGCGCAGACCTTCCCCGTGACCCGCGAGAGCCTGGTGCGGTACGCGGGCGCCTCCGGGGACTTCAACCCGATCCACTGGAACGAGAAGTTCGCCAAGGAGGTGGGCCTGCCGGACGTCATCGCGCACGGCATGTTCACCATGGCCGAGGCGATCCGGGTGGTCACCGACTGGACCGGCGATCCAGGCGCGATCGTCGAGTACGGCGTCCGCTTCACCAAGCCGGTCGTCGTCCCGAACGACGACAGCGGCGCGGAGATCGAGGTCGGCGCCAAGGTCGCGGCGAAGCTCGACGACAACACCGTGCGTGTGGACCTGACCGCCAGGAGCGCCGGCCAGAAGGTGCTGGGCATGTCCCGGGCGATCGTGCGACTGGCCTGACGGCTCGCACGAAGCGCTGATGCGCAAAAGCGCCGCCGAGCGCTTCCGGTAAGGGGCGTCCTCCGTGGGGGGCGCCCCTTACGCATATGCGCGACCGGCAGGTACGGGCCACCGGCCCCGCCCCGCGCTTGCCAAGTTAGTGATTGAGTACTAACTTCAGCGCATGCCCAGGATGAGTGCAGAGGAGCGGCGCGAGAGCGTCATCCGCGCGGCGACGACCGAGTTCGCGCGGGGCGGCTACTACGGCACGTCCACCGAGGCGATCGCCAAGCGGGTCGGCGTCTCGCAGCCGTATCTCTTCCGGCTGTTCCCGGGCAAGAAGGCGATCTTCCTGGCCGCGGCCGAGCGGTGCGTGGAGGACGCCATCCGCACCTTCGAGGAGGCCTCCGCGGGACTCGAGGGCGAAGACGCGCTGCGCGCCATGGGCAACGCGTACACCAAGGTCATCGCGGAGCAGCCCGAGCGGCTGATGATGCAGATGCAGATGTACGTCGCGGTGGCCGCCGCGGAGCAGGCCGGCGAGCGCGACTTCGGTGAGGCCGTACGGGCCGGGTGGATGCGCATGTGGGACGCCGTGCACCTGTTGCTCGGTGTCGACATCGCCGAGACGACGGACTTCATGGCGCAGGGAATGCTCATCAACACCCTGCTGGCGATGGGATTCCCCCCGGGGCACCGGGTCTGGGAGGGGCTGTATCCGTCGGCGCGGACCGACGACCGGCTGGAGAAGTAGCCGCGGGGGCGGCGGGGTCCCGCCTTTTCATGCCCGCGGAAGTTAGTCAGTAATAACTAACAATGGACGATCGACGCTCTGGGGGAGCGATGTCACAGCAGACCGCACGACGCGGGGGCGCCGTCTGGGCCCTCGTCATCACCAGCGTCGCCGGGTTCATGGCGGCCCTCGACAACCTCGTCGTCACCACCGCCCTGCCCTCCATACGCAAGGATCTCGGCGGCGCGCTGGACGACCTGGAGTGGACGGTGAGCGCCTATACGCTCACCTTCGCCGTCCTGCTCATGTTCGGTGCCGCGCTCGGCGACCGCTTCGGGCGCCGGAGGCTCTTCCTCGCCGGACTCACCGTCTTCACGGGCGCCTCCGCCGCCGCGGCCATGGCTCCCGGCATCGGCTCCCTCATCGCCGCCCGCGCGGTCCAGGGCGTCGGCGCGGCCGTGATGATGCCCCTGACGCTCACCCTGCTGACCGCGGCCGTGCCCGCCGCCAGGCGCGGTATGGCGTACGGCATCTGGGGTGCCGTCAACGGCCTCGCGGTCGCCTCCGGGCCGCTCATCGGAGGCAGCCTCACCGAGCACATCTCCTGGCACTGGATCTTCTGGCTGAACGTACCGCTCGGCGTGGCCCTGCTGCCGCTCGCCCGGCTGCGCCTCGCCGAGTCCCGCGGCGCCGGCGCCCGGCTCGACCTTCCCGGCACCCTGCTCGTCAGCGGCGGGCTCTTCGGGATCGTGTACGGACTGGTGCGCGGCCCGGTCGACGGCTGGACCGGCTCCCTCGTCCTGACCGGCCTGATCGCGGGCGCCGCGCTGCTCGTCGGCTTCGTGCTCCACGGCGTGCGCAGCGAGAACCCGATGCTGCCGATGCGGCTGTTCCGCTCCCGTGCCTTCTCCGGCATCAACGCCGCGAGCCTGCTGATGTTCCTCGGGATGTTCGGCTCGATCTTCCTGCTCAGCCAGTACATGCAGGGCGTGCTCGGCTACTCGCCCACCGAGGCGGGCCTCATGATGCTCCCCTGGACCGGCATGCCGATGCTCGTCGCGCCGGTCGCCGGCATCCTCTCCGACCGCGTCGGCGGCCGCCCGGTCGTCGCCACCGGCCTGTTCCTTCAGGCCGTGGGCCTTGGCTACATGGCGTCCGTGGTCACCGCCGACGTCTCCTACGGGGCCCAGCTGCCCGGCCTGATCATCAGCGGCATCGGCATGGCCCTGTTCTTCGCGCCCGCCTCCAACCTGGTCATGTCCAGCGTCCTTCCCGAGGAGCAGGGCATCGCCTCCGGCGCCAACAACGCCCTGCGCGAGGTGGGCGGCGCGCTCGGCATAGCGGTCATGTCGTCGATCTTCTCCGCGCAGGGCGGCTACGAGAGCGCCCAGGCCTTCGTGGACGGTCTGCGACCCGCTCTGGTCGTCGGCTCCGCCGTGGTCGCCCTCGCCGGGATCGCGGCCCTGGTGATCCCGGCCCGGCGCCGGACCGGCCAGGCCGCCGTCGCGATGGAGCCCGCACCGGTCCTGGAGACCGCGGCCCGCTGAGCACACGCCCCGAAGAACGCACGCCGCCCGGCACACGCGTGGTACGGCCCCGTTCTCGCCGACGGGGCCGTACACGCGCGCGTGCCCGACGGGAACACGGCCGCCGGTCCGGGCCGACCGTGCCGCCTCGCGGCGCTGTCCGTGCCGTCTCGTAGTCTTGTGCGCGTGCAGGAACTCCACGACGCCCCCCTCGCCCCGCTGACCACCTTCCGGCTGGGCGGCCCCGCCACCCGGCTGGTCACCGCGACGACCGACGCCGAGGTCATCGCCGCCGTCCGCGACGCCGACGACACGGGTACCCCGCTGCTGCTCATCGGCGGCGGATCCAACCTGGTCATCGGCGACAAGGGCTTCGACGGCACCGCCCTGCGCATCGCCACCCGCGGCGTCGAGCTGCGCGGCACCACGCTGGAGCTGGCGGCCGGCGAGGTGTGGACGGACGCCGTGGCCCGCGCCGTCGAGGCCGGACTCGCCGGAATCGAGTGCCTGGCCGGGATCCCGGGCTCCGCGGGCGCCACCCCGATCCAGAACGTGGGCGCCTACGGCCAGGAGGTCTCCTCGGTCATCACCGAGGTGATCGCCTACGACCGCCGGGCCGGCCGTACCGTCACGCTGACGAACGAGGAGTGCGCCTTCTCGTACCGGCACAGCCGCTTCAAGGCCGACCCCGAGCGCTATGTCGTGCTGCGTGTCCGCTTCGAGCTGGAGGACGCCGACGGGCTGTCGGCGCCGGTCAAGTACGCCGAGGCGGCCCGTGCGCTCGGTGTGGAGCCGGGCGAGAGGGTGCCGCTCGCCGCGGCCCGCGAGACCGTCCTGAAGCTGCGTGCGGGCAAAGGAATGGTCCTCGACGCCGAGGACCACGACACCTGGTCCGCCGGGTCCTTCTTCACCAACCCGATCCTCACCGACGAGCAGTACGCCGCCTTCCGCGCGCGCGTGCGGGAGCGGCTGGGCGACGGCTTCGAGCCGCCCGCGTACCCGGCGGGGGAGGGTCACACCAAGACCTCGGCCGCCTGGCTGATCGACAAGGCGGGCTTCACCAAGGGCTACGGCACCGGGCCCGCCCGTATCTCCACCAAGCACACCCTGGCCCTCACCAACCGGGGTGAGGCCACCACCGAGGACCTGCTGGCGCTGGCCCGAGAGGTGGTCGCCGGAGTCCGTGGGGCCTTCGGGATCACGCTGGTCAACGAGCCGGTGACGGTCGGCGTGAACCTGTAGCGG
Source organism: Streptomyces griseochromogenes (assembly GCF_001542625.1). Classification (NCBI taxonomy): domain Bacteria; kingdom Bacillati; phylum Actinomycetota; class Actinomycetes; order Kitasatosporales; family Streptomycetaceae; genus Streptomyces; species Streptomyces griseochromogenes. The sequence continues at coordinate 850,621 of NZ_CP016279.1, forward strand.
GGAAGGCTCAGTAGGCGACGCCCACCCCCTGCTTCACCGTGCCCGCGTCGTCGATCATCGCCAGCATCGCGTGGGCGACGTCCGCGCGCGCGATGAAGCGGCCCGCTCGCGGAAAGCCGCCGACGACCGTGCGGTAGCGACCGGTGAGCGGCTTGTCCAGCAGACGCGGCGGCCGTACGGACGTCCAGTCCGTGCCGCTGCGCGCCAGTTCGGCCTCCGTCTCCCGCAGGTCGGTGTAGACGTCCTTGAGGACCGCCGACACCAGGCTCCGCATCCCCCGGTCCAGGAGGCCGTCGTTCTCGGGGGCCGGTCCGACCGGGGCCGCGCTGACCACCAGCAGCCGCCGCACCCCCTCGGCCTCCATGGCGCCGAGGACCGTGCGCGTGAGCCGGGCGGCCACCCCGGCGTCCTTGCGGCTGCGCGCGCCCAGAGCGGACAGCACCGCGTCCCGGCCCGTGACGGCCGAGCGCAGTTCCTCGGGGCCGCTGACCGACGAACGCACGACGGTGAGCCGGTCGCCGGTGACGGTGAGCCGGGCCGGATCCCGCACGACGGCCGTGACCTCGTGGCCGGTGTCCAGGGCCTGGCGGACGAGCTCCCGGCCGATCCCCCCGGTTGCGCCGAAGACAGTGAGCTTCATGGTGACTCCCCTGTTCCCATGGAGTGGGCGAGGTGGGTGAGCATTCACTCACCATTGCTGTCTTCTAGAGTGGGTAAGCACTCACCCATCCGTCAAGCCCGATTGGACGCTGCATGGAGACGAAGCCGGCGCGTGTCCGCATCCTCGACGCCGCCCACGAGCTGATGCTCACCGTCGGACTCGCCCGTGCCACCACCAAGGAGATCGCCAGGGCGGCCGGCTGCTCCGAGGCGGCGCTCTACAAGTACTTCGACAGCAAGGAGGAGCTCTTCGTCCGGGTGCTCACCGAGCGCCTGCCCCGGCTCACCCCCCTGCTGAGCAGCCTGGAGGCCGAGCCGGGACAGGGCACCCTGGAGGAGAACCTCACCGAGATCGCCCATCAGGCAGCCCTCTTCTACGAACAGAGCTTCCCGATCACCGCCTCCCTGTACGCCGAGACACAGCTCAAGCGGCGGCACTACGAGGCGCTGCGGAAGATCGGCTCCGGGCCGCACACGCCGATCGAGAGCCTGGACGCCTACCTGCGCTCCGAACAGGACGCCGGCCGCGTCCGCGCGGACGCGGACACCCTCGCCGCCGCCTCCCTCCTCCTCGGCGCCTGTGCCCAGCGCGCGTTCGCCTACGACGCCACCGAGAGCGGCGAACGCCCGCCCGCGGACACGTTCGCCGCGCGGCTCGCCCGGACCCTGCTGGGCGGGATCGCCCCGGGAACCTCTGTTGCGAAGAGCGAGGGCCGACCGCGGACCTGAGGCATCACACCTGCGGCCGACGCCGCGCGCGTTCAGGCCCGGGACAGGGCCGTACGAGCACCGTGTCGTGCAGCCCGAACAGCCCCTCCGCCCCCGTCGAGGTGCTGATCCGCTTCAAGCCCCGTCCGCCCTGCGCCCGCTTCAGACCGCCGGACCGGCCAGCCAGTCGTCCACGCCGGCCAGGAGCCGCGCCTTGACGTCCTGAGGCGCGGCGGAGCCCCGGACCGACTGGCGGGCCAGTTCCGCGAGCTGCGCGTCCGTGAAGCCGTGGTGGTGGCGGGCGATCTCGTACTGGGCCGCGAGGCGGGAGCCGAACAGCAGAGGGTCGTCGGCGCCGAGCGCCATCGGGACACCCGCCTCGAACAGGGTGCGCAGCGGTACGTCCTCCGGCTTCTCGTACACGCCGAGGGCCACGTTCGAGGCCGGGCACACCTCGCAGGTCACCTGCCGGTCGGCGAGCCGCTTCAGCAGCCGCGGGTCCTCCGCCGCCCGCACACCGTGGCCGATCCGGGAGGCATGCAGGTCGTCCAGGCAGTCCCGGACCGACGCCGGGCCGGTCAGCTCGCCGCCGTGCGGGGCCGAGAGGAGGCCGCCGTCGCGCGCGATGGCGAAGGCCCGGTCGAAGTCCCGCGCCATGCCCCGCCGCTCGTCGTTCGACAGCCCGAAGCCGACCACCCCCCGGTCGGCGTACCGCACCGCCAGCCGGGCCAGCGTGCGCGCGTCCAGCGGATGCTTCATCCGGTTCGCGGCGACGAGGACTCGCATCCCCAGCCCCGTCTCCCGCACCGCCGTGTCCACCGCGTCGAGGATGATCTCCAGCGCGGGCAGCAGACCGCCCAGCCGGGGCGCGTACGAGGTCGGGTCCACCTGGATCTCCAGCCAGCCCGAGCCGTCCCTCAGATCCTCCTCGGCGGCCTCCCGGACCAGCCGCTGGATGTCCTCGGGTGTCCGGAGACAGGAGCGCGCCGCGTCGTACAGCCGCTGGAAGCGGAACCAGCCGCGCTCGTCCGTGGCGCGCAGCTTCGGCGGCTCGCCGCTGGTCAGTGCCTCGGTCAGCGTCTCGGGCAGGCGCACGCCGTGCTTGTCGGCCAGCTCCAGGACGGTTCCCGGCCGCATCGAGCCGGTGAAGTGCAGGTGCAGATGGGCTTTCGGCAGCTCAGAGAGATCACGTACACGCTCCATTCGAGGATCCTGCCGCACGTCCCCGCCGTCCCGGTAGCACTTTCTCCGAACGTGGCCTTGCTCGCACAGGCGAACGAGCCGCCTCCCCGACGGAAAACGGCCCGCACACGCGCGTGAATGGGAAAACCGAAACGGAGGGACTCAGTCCCGCGCCTCCGCCAGCAGCTTCTGCATCCGGCTCACGCCCTCGACGAGGTCCTCGTCGCCGAGCGCGTACGAAAGCCGCAGGTAGCCCGGCGTACCGAAGGCCTCGCCCGGGACGACCGCGACCTCGGCCTCCTCCAGGATCAGCGCGGCCAGCTCGACGGTGTCCTGCGGACGCTTGCCGCGGATCTCCTTGCCGAGCAGCCCCTTGACCGACGGGTAGGCGTAGAAGGCGCCCTCGGGCTCCGGGCAGAGCACACCGTCGATCTCGTTCAGCATCCGCACGATCGTCCTGCGGCGGCGGTCGAAGGCCTCACGCATCGTCGCGACGGCCTCCAGATCGCCCGAGACGGCGGCCAGCGCGGCCACCTGGGCCACGTTGGAGACGTTGGAGGTGGCGTGCGACTGCAGGTTGGTCGCGGCCTTGACCACGTCCTTCGGGCCGATGAGCCAGCCCACGCGCCAGCCGGTCATGGCGTACGTCTTCGCCACACCGTTGACCACGACGCACTTGTCACGCAGCTCGGGCAGGAGCGCGGGCAGCGAGGTGAACTTCGCGTCGCCGTAGACGAGGTGCTCGTAGATCTCGTCCGTGAGCACCCACAGACCGTGCTCGACGGCCCAGCGGCCGATCGCCTCGGCCTCGGCCTCGCTGTAGACCGCGCCGGTGGGGTTGGACGGGGAGACGAAGAGCACGACCTTCGTCCGCTCCGTGCGCGCCGCCTCCAGCTGCTCGACCGAGACGCGGTAGCCGGTCGTCTCGTCGGCGACGACCTCCACCGGGACACCACCGGCCAGACGGATCGACTCCGGGTACGTCGTCCAGTACGGCGCCGGGACGATGACCTCGTCGCCCGGGTCGAGGATCGCGGCGAACGCCTCGTAGATGGCCTGCTTGCCGCCGTTGGTGACCAGGATCTGGGACGCGTCGACCTCGTATCCTGAGTCGCGCAGCGTCTTCGCGGCGATCGCGGCCTTCAGCTCGGGCAGACCGCCGGCCGGGGTGTAGCGGTGATACTTCGGGTTCCCGCAGGCCTCGATCGCGGCCTCGACGATGTAGTCCGGGGTCGGGAAGTCGGGCTCGCCGGCGCCGAAGCCGATCACCGGACGCCCGGCGGCCTTGAGGGCCTTGGCCTTGGCGTCCACGGCGAGCGTGGCGGACTCGGAGATCGCGCCGACTCGGGCGGAGACCCGGCGCTCGGTGGGAGGGATTGCAGCGCTCATGGGCCCATCGTTCCAGACCGGAAATGTCCCGGGTATGCGGATTTCACGGACTGAACGGCAAGGGGTCGGGTCGTGAACAGGGATCCGAATTCGGCCTTCGGCCAGGACGATCTTCGGTCCGACGACTCCGGTCAGGCACTTTCTGTTCGACGCCGGGCCCCGGACCACGTACACTCTCACCTCGTTGGCCTTCAGCAGCCGCGGCAGCCGGTGCACACCGAGCAGTCGGCCGGATGCGGTACGTTGGGGGACACGCAAAGGGTCGTAGCTCAATTGGTAGAGCACTGGTCTCCAAAACCAGCGGTTGGGGGTTCAAGTCCCTCCGGCCCTGCTACACACACCGCCAGGATGTGTGCGCATGTACGTACAGCAATGCACCGCCGTGCGGCTCAGAAACCGGGCGCGGCACGGCCACGACCCGGGATCAGGTGAGGACGAATGACGGACGCCGTGGGCTCCATCGACACGCCTGATGCTCAGGACGAGGTGTCCGAGTCCAAGAAGAAGGCCCGCAAGGGCGGCAAGCGCGCCAAGAAGGGCCCGCTGAAGCGCCTCGCCATCTTCTACCGCCAGATCGTCGCGGAACTCCGCAAGGTCGTCTGGCCGTCGCGAAACCAGCTGACGTCGTACACCACCGTGGTGATCTTCTTCGTTGCGATCATGATCGCCCTGGTGACCGTGATTGACTATGGGCTCAACCACGCGGCCAAGTACGTCTTCGGCTGAGCCAAGAGCGAAGGGCGCCGTGGTACCGGCGCCCGTTTTCGCATGTTCCACCCCTATGTATCCAGGAAGAAGCAGCCATCGTGTCTGACCCGAACCTGAACGACGCCACCGAGCCACGCGAGAGTGCCGCCGAGACGGTGGACGACGAGCTCGACATCGTCGAGGGCGCGGACGAGCAGGACGAGTTCGAGGCTGCCGAGGCCGAGTCGGGCGAGCCGGCCGAGGAGGCCGCGCTGCACGTCGAGGACGAGGAAGGCGAGGACGTCGAAGAGGACGAGCCCGTCATCCTGGCCGACGAAGCCGCGGAGGCCGCCGAGGAAGAGCCCGCCGAGCCCGTCGACCCGATCGAGGCCCTGCGCGAGGAACTGCGTTCCCTGCCCGGTGAGTGGTACGTCATCCACACCTACGCCGGCTACGAGAACCGCGTGAAGACCAACCTGGAGCAGCGCGCCGTCTCGCTGAACGTCGAGGACTACATCTTCCAGGCCGAGGTGCCGCAGGAAGAGGTCGTCCAGATCAAGAACGGCGACCGCAAGACGATCAAGCAGAACAAGCTGCCGGGTTACGTCCTGGTCCGCATGGACCTGACCAACGAGTCCTGGGGCGTCGTCCGCAACACCCCGGGTGTCACCGGCTTCGTCGGCAACGCCTACGACCCCTACCCGCTGACCCTGGACGAGATCGTCAAGATGCTCGCCCCGGAGGCCGAGGAGAAGGCCGCCCGCGAGGCCGCCGAGGCCGAGGGCAAGCCCGCCCCGCAGCGCAAGGTCGAGGTCCAGGTGCTGGACTTCGAGGTCGGCGACTCGGTCACCGTCACCGACGGCCCGTTCGCCACGCTCCAGGCGACCATCAACGAGATCAACCCCGACTCCAAGAAGGTCAAGGGCCTGGTGGAGATCTTCGGCCGCGAGACGCCGGTCGAGCTCTCCTTCGACCAGATCCAGAAGAACTGAGGTCTCCCTCGGAAGACCTGAGGTCTTGCCCGACATACGAACCGAGAGCGCCCCGCCGGTCCGCACTGGCCCCGGGCGCTCTCGGCGTGTCCGCCCGGCCGCGGTCCTCGCCGTCCTCGGCCTGGCCCTGCTGGTGCTGACGTTCGTGGTCTCCCTCCCCGCTGCCTGGCGGCGCGTCGAGGTCCGGGGCGCCACCCCGGCCGACGCCACGCTCCACGGCGGGGCGTGCTTCTTCGGCGGCTGCAGCGTGACCTTCTCCGTCGCGGGCGAGCGGGTGACCGCGGACCTGCCCGTGGGCACCCGTACCCGGGGCCACGGCGACGGCGACACCGTGGCCGTGCGCTCCGCCGCCGGCGAGCCGGAGCGGGTCGCGCTCGCCGACGACACGGGCCCGGGGAGCGTGGCCGCGCTGCTCGCGGTGCCGGGCGCCGCGACCCTGCTCGCGCTGCTGGCCGGTGCGCTGCACATCCGGCGCGACGAGCGGCGGGAAGACCCCGCGGGGGCCGTCTGACCTGGACGATTTCTTGTCCGGGGGCGACAGCGGCTATCGTTGTGCGGTATGCCATCTGCAGGATCATGCATCCGTATGGCTCAGGTGGTAATCAACCTCTCAGTAAGGACCCGGAGAGAGCATGCCTCCCAAGAAGAAGAAGGTCACGGGGCTCATCAAGCTCCAGATCCAGGCCGGTGCGGCCAACCCGGCTCCGCCGGTCGGCCCCGCGCTGGGTCAGCACGGCGTCAACATCATGGAGTTCTGCAAGGCCTACAACGCCGCGACCGAGTCGCAGCGCGGTTGGGTCATCCCGGTGGAGATCACGGTCTACGAGGACCGTTCCTTCACCTTCGTCACCAAGACGCCGCCGGCCGCCAAGATGATCCTCAAGGCCGCGGGCATCGAGAAGGGCTCCGGCGAGCCGCACAAGACCAAGGTCGCCAAGATCACCGAGGCGCAGGTCCGCGAGATCGCCCAGACGAAGATGCCCGACCTCAACGCCAACGACCTGGACGCCGCCGCGAAGATCATCGCCGGTACCGCGCGTTCCATGGGCGTCACGGTCGAGGGCTGACCTCAACCCCGTAAGAAAAACCGTGGCAGGGCCTGCTCGGCCCGTAACCACGACTCCTTTCAGAACACACAGGAGAAGTTGTGAGCAAGCGCAGCAAGGCTCTCCGCGCTGCGGACGCCAAGGTCGACCGGGAGAAGCTGTACGCCCCGCTCGAGGCCGTCCGTCTCGCCAAGGAGACCTCCACGACCAAGTTCGACGGCACCGTCGAGGTCGCCTTCCGTCTGGGTGTCGACCCGCGCAAGGCCGACCAGATGGTCCGTGGCACCGTGAACCTTCCGCACGGCACCGGTAAGACCGCCCGGGTCCTGGTCTTCGCGACCGGTGACCGTGCCGAGGCCGCGCGTGCCGCGGGCGCCGACATCGTCGGTGCCGACGAGCTGATCGACGAGGTCTCGAAGGGCCGTCTGGACTTCGACGCCGTCGTCGCCACCCCGGACCTCATGGGCAAGGTCGGCCGCCTCGGCCGCGTCCTCGGCCCGCGTGGTCTGATGCCGAACCCGAAGACCGGCACCGTCACCCCCGACGTGGCCAAGGCCGTCACCGACATCAAGGGCGGCAAGATCGAGTTCCGCGTCGACAAGCACTCGAACCTGCACTTCATCATCGGCAAGACGTCGTTCGACGACACCAAGCTGGTGGAGAACTACGGCGCGGCGCTGGAGGAGATCCTCCGTCTGAAGCCGTCCGCCGCCAAGGGTCGCTACATCAAGAAGGCCGCCGTCACCACCACGATGGGCCCCGGCATCCCGGTCGACCCGAACCGCACCCGTAACCTCCTCGTCGAGGAGGACCCGGCCGCCGTCTGAGCCCCGCGCTCGTCCCGGTAGCCGCGTCTCGGACGCGTAAGCAGAGGACGGACCCCGCAACCTTCGAGGTGCGGGGTCCGTCCTTTCTTTGTGCGACCTTTCGTACGACTGTCAGCGGCCTGGGTTACGGTGCAGGCACTGGACTTCCATGGGGGTATGACGAGATGAAGAGCACGACCGTGCGCCGGGTGACCCTTTCCGTCGCGGTGGTGACCGCGCTGACCGGGGTGGCAGCCTGCGGCTCCTCGGACTCCGGGAAGGGCGACAAGGCGGTCGGCAAGGGTGCCATACATGTCAGCCCCATCGCCGCCCTGCGCTCCGCCGAGCAGTCCACCGACAAGGCCGAGTCGGCCAAGGTGCGCGGTACCACGAGCATCGGCACCAAGATGTCGATGACCATGGACGGCGCCTTCGCCTGGGGCAACGGCCTCACGGGCAACCTCACCATCACGTACACCGGCGGCCAGATGGCCGAGGCGATGCGCAAGGCCGGCACCTCGTCGATGCAGGCCCGCTATCTGCCGGACGCCTACTACGCCAAGATGAGCGAGAAGTTCGCCCAGCACTTCGGCGGCAAGCACTGGATCAAGTACGCGTACGACGACCTCGCCCAGCTCGGCGGCGGCTCCGGCGCGTACATGAAGGACCAGATGCGCAACACCACGCCGAACCAGTCGGTGAAGATGCTGCTGGCCTCCGGCGACGTGAAGAAGGTCGGCGAGGAGACGGTCTCCGGCCAGCACACCACGCACTACGCGGGCACGGTGAACGTGGCCGACCTCGCCGAGAAGAGCAGCCACGACCTGACCGCCTCCCAGCTGGCGGACCTGAAGAAGCAGCTCAACCAGGCGGGCGTCACCACGGACCACGTCGACATCTGGATCAACGACCAGAACCTGCTGGTCAAGAAGACCGAGAAGGCCGAGATCGCGAACGGCCCGACGGCCGGAGCCATGACCAGCACCGCCTACTACAGCGACTACGGCGTGAAGGTCTCCGCCGAGGCGCCCCCGGCCGGTGACACCAAGGACTTCAAGGACCTCATGAAGGCCGGCGGCCCCGCGTCCGCGTCGGGCAGCAGCACGACCACCTCCTGACGTCCAGGACGCCAAGGGACCGGGGCGGGCCCCGCAGACCTCGATTTGCTCGACGGCGCCCCGGTCCCGTACTCTTCCGAAGAAGCCAAAGACCGCTGGTCGTTGCCGCGCCCTCGAATGAGAGTGCGGTGGCCGAAGGATCCGCTGAAAAGTGGACGACCCGCGCAGGTGACTGTGGAAGAACTCCCGGGGCACGCGCTCGCGCGTGTGCAACTGGTCGAGTCCGCCCCGTGCTCCTGCGCCGGGGCGTTTCGTTTTGCCCAGTCCTCCTTCGGGTCCGCGCGGTCAGAATCACCCGGAAGGAGGCCGAGGCTCTATGGCGACGCCCGACAAGGCTGCCGCGGTTGCCGAGCTGACGGACAAGTTCCGCAGCTCCAACGCCGCCGTGCTGACCGAGTACCGCGGTCTCACCGTGGCGCAGCTCAAGACGCTGCGCCGGTCGCTCGGTGAGAACGCCCAGTACGCCGTGGTGAAGAACACGCTGACCAAGATTGCGGCCAACGAGGCCGGGATCACGCTGGACGACCAGCTCTTCGCTGGTCCGACGGCTGTCGCCTTCGTCACCGGTGACCCGGTGGAGTCGGCGAAGGGTCTCCGTGACTTCGCCAAGGAAAACCCGAACCTCGTCATCAAGGGCGGTGTCCTTGACGGCAAGGCGCTGTCCGCCGACGAGATCAAGAAGCTTGCGGACCTCGAGTCCCGCGAGGTTCTGCTCGCCAAGCTGGCGGGCGCTCTGAAGGGCAAGCAGACGCAGGCTGCTCAGGTCTTCCAGGCGCTCCCGTCGAAGCTCGTCCGCACCGTGGACGCTCTTCGCGCCAAGCAGGACGAGCAGGGCGGTGCCGAGTAATTCGGCTCGCATCATGACCGCCGCCTGAGGCAGCGGTCGTAGCGGGCCAACGTACGCCCGCCAGTCATGTACATCCGGCACCAGCCGAATTAGTGGAAGGAAAGCCATCGTGGCTCTCACCCAGGACGAACTGCTCGCCGAGTTCGAGGGCATGACCCTCATCCAGCTCTCCGAGTTCGTGAAGGCGTTCGAGGAGAAGTTCGACGTCACCGCCGCCGCCGCGGTCGCCGTCGCGGGCCCGGCCGGTCCGGCCGCCGCCGCCCCGGTCGAGGAGGAGAAGGACGAGTTCGACGTCATCCTCACCGGTGCCGGCGACAAGAAGATCCAGGTCATCAAGGTCGTGCGCGAGCTGACCTCCCTCGGCCTGAAGGAGGCCAAGGACCTGGTGGACGGCGCCCCGAAGCCCGTCCTCGAGAAGGTCGCCAAGGACGCCGCCGAGAAGGCCGCCGAGTCCCTCAAGGGCGCCGGTGCCTCCGTCGAGGTCAAGTAAGACCTTTCGGAGTCTCCGCGACTCTCTGCGCACGCTGAGTACGGCCTCCTAGGGCTGTAACGCGACCGCACCGAAGAGCGATCATCCATCCGGGTGGTCGCTCTTCGGCGTATCCGGAGGTCCGACCTCGGTTGCCTTGCACTCGTGGTGACGGCGGGTATGGTGATCTTCGTTGTGTCTCCGGACAGTCCCGTTTGGGCTGGGGGGCCTTGACGAACCGCACGCAGCGCGCAATTCTCAGGACGCGTCGTCACAAGGATCCGAATCCGAGGCATGGATCGACGGCGAAGAGGGCAGTATCAACGTGCGTTGAGGGCAGACATGCCGAGGGCGTTGAAGACAAGGGTGTTGAGAACAACGAGGGTCTCGCGAAACCCGCACTGGACATCAGTGTGCCAAGTGGCTACACTGACCCTTTGCGCTGCCTGTTAGCTGTCCCCTGCCCGTCACCAGGGGTCTGCCCTCACTCGAGCACCGATGACCGAAGCACCCTTGACCTGGGGTTTCCGTCTCTGTGTGCGGGAGAGGGGCCGGTACGCGCGTAGTGAGTCCGAGCCCTCGGAAGGACCCCCTCTTGGCCGCCTCGCGCAACGCCTCGACCGCGAATACGAACAACGGCGCCAGCACCGCCCCGCTGCGCATCTCCTTTGCAAAGATCAAGGAGCCTCTCGAGGTTCCGAACCTGCTCGCGCTGCAGACCGAGAGCTTCGACTGGCTGCTCGGCAACACCGCCTGGCAGAGTCGGGTCGAGGAGGCTCTTGAGAACGGTCAGGACGTCCCCACCAAGTCCGGTCTGGAGGAGATCTTCGAGGAGATCTCCCCGATCGAGGACTTCTCCGGGTCGATGTCCCTGACGTTCCGGGACCACCGCTTCGAGCCGCCGAAGAACTCCATCGACGAGTGCAAGGAGCGCGACTTCACGTACGCCGCCCCGCTCTTCGTCACCGCCGAGTTCACCAACAACGAGACCGGCGAGATCAAGTCCCAGACCGTCTTCATGGGCGACTTCCCGCTCATGACGAACAAGGGCACCTTCGTCATCAACGGCACCGAGCGTGTCGTGGTGTCTCAGCTGGTCCGTTCCCCCGGTGTCTACTTCGACTCCAGCATCGACAAGACGTCCGACAAGGACATCTTCTCCGCCAAGATCATCCCGTCCCGGGGTGCCTGGCTGGAGATGGAGATCGACAAGCGCGACATGGTCGGTGTCCGTATCGACCGCAAGCGCAAGCAGTCGGTCACCGTGCTGCTCAAGGCGCTCGGCTGGACGACCGAGCAGATCCTCGAGGAGTTCGGCGACTACGAGTCGATGCGCGCCACCCTGGAGAAGGACCACACCCAGGGCCAGGACGACGCGCTGCTCGACATCTACCGCAAGCTGCGTCCGGGCGAGCCCCCCACGCGCGAGGCCGCGCAGACACTGCTCGAGAACCTGTACTTCAACCCGAAGCGCTACGACCTCGCCAAGGTCGGCCGTTACAAGGTCAACAAGAAGCTGGGTGCGGACGCTCCGCTCGACGCGGGCATCCTGACCGTCGAGGACATCATCTCGACGATCAAGTACCTGGTGCAGCTGCACGCCGGCGAGACCGAGACCACCGGTGACAGCGGTGACACGATCGTCGTCGAGACGGACGACATCGACCACTTCGGCAACCGTCGTCTGCGCAGCGTCGGCGAGCTGATCCAGAACCAGGTCCGTACGGGTCTCGCCCGTATGGAGCGTGTCGTGCGCGAGCGCATGACCACCCAGGACGTCGAGGCGATCACGCCGCAGACCCTGATCAACATCCGGCCGGTCGTCGCCTCCATCAAGGAGTTCTTCGGCACCAGCCAGCTGTCCCAGTTCATGGACCAGAACAACCCGCTGTCGGGTCTCACCCACAAGCGCCGTCTGTCGGCGCTCGGCCCGGGTGGTCTCTCCCGTGAGCGGGCCGGCTTCGAGGTCCGTGACGTGCACCCGTCGCACTACGGCCGTATGTGCCCGATCGAGACGCCGGAAGGCCCGAACATCGGTCTGATCGGCTCGCTCGCCTCCTACGGCCGGGTCAACGCGTTCGGTTTCGTGGAGACCCCGTACCGCAAGGTCGACGAGCACGGTGTGGTCACCGACGAGGTGGACTACCTGACCGCCGACGAAGAGGACCGCTTCGTCATCGCGCAGGCCAACGCGCCGCTGAACGACGAGATGCGGTTCGCCGAGGCCCGCGTCCTGGTCCGCCGCCGTGGCGGCGAGGTCGACTACGTCGCCCCCGAGGACGTGGACTACATGGACGTCTCGCCGCGCCAGATGGTGTCGGTCGCGACCGCCATGATCCCCTTCCTCGAGCACGACGACGCCAACCGTGCCCTCATGGGCGCGAACATGATGCGTCAGGCCGTGCCGCTGATTAAGTCCGAGGCGCCGCTCGTCGGCACCGGCATGGAGTACCGCTCCGCGGTCGACGCCGGCGACGTGGTCAAGGCCGAGAAGGCCGGTGTGGTCCAGGAGGTCTCCGCGGACTACATCACCACCGCCAACGACGACGGCACGTACATCACTTACCGCCTGCACAAGTTCGCCCGGTCCAACCAGGGCACCTCGGTCAACCAGAAGGTCGTCGTCAACGAGGGCGACCGGATCATCGAGGGCCAGGTCCTCGCCGACGGCCCGGCCACCGAGAACGGTGAGATGGCCCTCGGCAAGAACCTGCTCGTGGCGTTCATGCCGTGGGAGGGTCACAACTACGAGGACGCGATCATCCTGTCGCAGCGCCTCGTGCAGGACGACGTCCTCTCCTCGATCCACATCGAGGAGCACGAGGTCGACGCCCGTGACACCAAGCTCGGCCCCGAGGAGATCACCCGGGACATCCCGAACGTCTCCGAGGAGGTCCTCGCCGACCTCGACGAGCGCGGCATCATCCGTATCGGTGCCGAGGTCATCGCCGGCGACATCCTCGTCGGCAAGGTGACCCCGAAGGGTGAGACCGAGCTGACCCCCGAGGAGCGCCTGCTGCGCGCGATCTTCGGCGAGAAGGCCCGTGAGGTCCGTGACACCTCGCTGAAGGTGCCGCACGGTGAGACCGGCAAGGTCATCGGCGTGCGCGTCTTCGACCGCGAGGAGGGCGACGAGCTGCCGCCGGGCGTGAACCAGCTGGTCCGCGTCTACGTCGCGCAGAAGCGCAAGATCACCGACGGTGACAAGCTCGCCGGCCGTCACGGCAACAAGGGTGTCATCTCGAAGATCCTGCCCATCGAGGACATGCCGTTCCTCGAGGACGGAACTCCGGTCGACATCATCCTCAACCCGCTGGGTGTGCCGTCCCGAATGAACCCGGGACAGGTCCTGGAGATCCACCTCGGCTGGCTCGCCAGCCGCGGCTGGGACGTCTCCGGCCTCGCGGACGAGTGGGCCCAGCGCCTGCAGGCCATCGGCGCCGACCAGGTCGCCCCGCGCACCAACGTCGCGACCCCGGTCTTCGACGGTGCCCGCGAGGACGAGCTGGCGGGTCTGCTGCAGCACACCATCCCGAACCGCGACGGCGAGCGCATGGTGCTCCCGTCCGGCAAGGCGCGGCTGTTCGACGGCCGTAGCGGTGAGCCGTTCCCGGACCCGATCTCGGTCGGCTACATGTACATCCTGAAGCTGCACCACCTGGTCGACGACAAGCTGCACGCCCGCTCGACCGGCCCGTACTCGATGATCACCCAGCAGCCGCTGGGTGGTAAGGCGCAGTTCGGTGGCCAGCGCTTCGGTGAGATGGAGGTGTGGGCCCTCGAGGCCTACGGCGCCGCGTACGCCCTCCAGGAGCTGCTGACCATCAAGTCCGACGACGTCACCGGCCGCGTGAAGGTCTACGAGGCCATCGTCAAGGGCGAGAACATCCCCGAGCCCGGCATCCCCGAGTCCTTCAAGGTGCTCATCAAGGAGATGCAGTCGCTCTGCCTGAACGTGGAGGTGCTGTCCAGCGACGGTATGTCCATCGAGATGCGTGACACCGACGAGGACGTCTTCCGCGCTGCGGAGGAGCTCGGCATCGACCTGTCCCGGCGCGAGCCGAGCAGCGTCGAAGAGGTCTGACGGGAGTCCGGCGGGGCCCTCACCCACAGGGCCCCGCCGACCCCCAGGCCCCCGTTTCAGACCACAGACTTACGACCCTGAGAGGGATTGACGCATAGTGCTCGACGTCAACTTCTTCGACGAGCTCCGGATCGGCCTGGCCACCGCTGACGACATTCGCCAGTGGAGCCACGGCGAGGTCAAGAAGCCCGAGACGATCAACTACCGCACCCTGAAGCCCGAAAAGGACGGACTCTTCTGCGAGAAGATCTTCGGTCCGACCCGGGACTGGGAGTGCTACTGCGGCAAGTACAAGCGCGTCCGCTTCAAGGGCATCATCTGCGAGCGCTGTGGCGTCGAGGTCACCCGCGCCAAGGTGCGCCGTGAGCGGATGGGCCACATCGAGCTGGCCGCGCCCGTCACGCACATCTGGTACTTCAAGGGTGTTCCCTCGCGCCTCGGCTACCTGCTGGACCTGGCGCCCAAGGACCTCGAGAAGGTCATCTACTTCGCGGCGTACATGATCACGTACGTCGACGAGGAGCGCCGTACCCGCGACCTGCCCTCCCTGGAGGCGCACGTCTCGGTCGAGCGCCAGCAGATCGAGAACCGTCGCGACGCCGACCTGGAAGGCCGCGCCAAGAAGCTCGAGGCCGACCTGGCCGAGCTGGAGGCCGAGGGTGCCAAGGCCGACGTGCGCCGCAAGGTGCGCGAGGGTGCCGAGCGCGAGATGAAGCAGCTGCGCGACCGTGCGCAGCGCGAGATCGACCGCCTCGACGAGGTGTGGAACCGGTTCAAGAACCTCAAGGTCCAGGACCTGGAGGGCGACGAGCTGCTCTACCGCGAGCTGCGGGACCGCTTCGGCACGTACTTCGACGGTTCGATGGGTGCCGCGGCGCTGCAGAAGCGCCTGGAGTCCTTCGACCTGGAGGAGGAGGCCGAGAGGCTTCGCGAGATCATCCGCACCGGCAAGGGCCAGAAGAAGACCCGCGCCCTGAAGCGGCTGAAGGTCGTCTCCGCGTTCCTGCAGACCTCCAACAGCCCCAAGGGCATGGTCCTGGACTGCGTCCCGGTCATCCCGCCGGACCTGCGTCCGATGGTGCAGCTGGACGGTGGCCGCTTCGCGACCTCCGACCTGAACGACCTGTACCGCCGTGTGATCAACCGCAACAACCGTCTGAAGAGGCTCCTGGACCTCGGTGCCCCGGAGATCATCGTCAACAACGAGAAGCGCATGCTTCAGGAGGCTGTTGACGCCCTCTTCGACAACGGTCGTCGCGGCCGCCCGGTGACGGGCCCCGGCAACCGCCCGCTGAAGTCCCTCAGCGACATGCTGAAGGGTAAGCAGGGTCGATTCCGTCAGAACCTGCTCGGTAAGCGTGTGGACTACTCCGCGCGTTCCGTGATCGTCGTCGGTCCGCAGCTGAAGCTGCACCAGTGCGGTCTGCCGAAGGCGATGGCGCTGGAGCTCTTCAAGCCGTTCGTGATGAAGCGCCTGGTCGACCTGAACCACGCGCAGAACATCAAGAGCGCCAAGCGCATGGTGGAACGCGGCCGCACGGTCGTGTACGACGTCCTCGAAGAGGTCATCGCCGAGCACCCCGTTCTGCTGAACCGTGCTCCCACCCTGCACCGCCTCGGCATCCAGGCCTTCGAGCCGCAGCTGGTCGAGGGCAAGGCCATCCAGATCCACCCGCTCGTCTGCACCGCGTTCAACGCGGACTTCGACGGTGACCAGATGGCCGTGCACCTGCCGCTGTCCGCGGAGGCGCAGGCCGAGGCCCGCATCCTGATGCTGTCCTCGAACAACATCCTCAAGCCGGCCGACGGCCGTCCGGTGACGATGCCGACCCAGGACATGGTCCTCGGTCTGTTCTTCCTCACCACCGACGGCGAGCTGCGTGACACCAAGGGCGAGGGCCGGTCCTTCGGCTCCACGGCCGAGGCGATCATGGCGTTCGACGCCGGCGAGCTCGCGCTGCAGTCGCCCGTGGACATCCGCTTCCCGGTGGGCACCATCCCGCCGCGCGGCTGGACCCCGCCGGCGCGCGAGGAGGGCGAGCCCGAGTGGCAGCAGGGTGACACCTTCCGCCTGCGGACGACCCTGGGCCGTGCGCTCTTCAACGAGCTGCTGCCCGAGGACTACCCGTTCGTCGACTACTCGGTGGGCAAGAAGCAGCTCTCCGAGATCGTCAACGACCTCGCCGAGCGCTACCCCAAGGTCATCGTGGCGGCGACGCTCGACAACCTGAAGGCGGCCGGCTTCTACTGGGCGACCCGTTCCGGTGTCACCGTGGCCATCTCCGACGTCGTCGTTCCCGAGGCGAAGAAGGAGATCGTCCGCGGCTACGAGGCGCAGGACGAGAAGGTCCAGAAGCAGTACGAGCGCGGTCTGATCACCAAGGAAGAGCGCACTCAGGAGCTCATCGCGATCTGGACCAAGGCGACCAACGAGGTCGCCGAGGCGATGAACGAGAACTTCCCCAAGACGAACCCCATCTTCATGATGGTTGACTCGGGTGCCCGAGGAAACATGATGCAGATGCGGCAGATCGCCGGTATGCGTGGTCTGGTGTCGAACGCGAAGAACGAGACCATCCCGCGTCCGATCAAGGCCTCGTTCCGTGAGGGTCTGTCCGTGCTGGAGTACTTCATCTCCACGCACGGTGCCCGTAAGGGTCTGGCGGACACCGCCCTGCGTACCGCCGACTCGGGTTACCTGACCCGTCGTCTGGTGGACGTCTCGCAGGACGTCATCATCCGCGAGGAGGACTGCGGCACCGAGCGCGGTCTCAAGCTCCTCATCGCGGACCGCGCCGCGGACGGCACGCTGCGCAAGACGGACAACGTCGAGACGTCCGTGTACGCGCGCTGCCTCGCCGAGGACATCGTGGTCGACGGCCAGGTGCTGGCCCCGGCCGGCACCGACCTGGGCGACGTCCTCATCGAGGAGCTCGTCGGCCGTGGCGTCGCGGAGGTCAAGACCCGCTCGGTCCTGACCTGCGAGTCCGCCGTCGGTACCTGCGCGATGTGCTACGGCCGTTCGCTCGCCACCGGCAAGCTGGTCGACATCGGTGAGGCGGTCGGCATCATCGCCGCCCAGTCCATCGGTGAGCCCGGTACCCAGCTGACGATGCGTACCTTCCACACCGGTGGTGTGGCCGGTGACGACATCACCCAGGGTCTGCCCCGTGTCGTCGAGCTCTTCGAGGCCCGTACCCCGAAGGGTGTCGCCCCGATCTCCGAGGCCTCCGGCCGCATCCGGATCGAGGAGACCGAGAAGACCAAGAAGATCGTCGTCACCCCGGACGACGGCAGCGACGAGACGGCGTTCCCGATCTCGAAGCGTGCCAAGGTCCTGGTCCGCGAGGGCGACCACGTCGAGGTGGGCCAGCAGCTCACCGTGGGTGCCACCAACCCGCACGACGTGCTGCGCATTCTGGGTCAGCGTGCCGTCCAGGTCCACCTGGTCGGCGAGGTCCAGAAGGTCTACAACTCGCAGGGTGTGTCGATCCACGACAAGCACATCGAGATCATCATCCGGCAGATGCTCCGCCGCGTGACGATCATCGAGTCCGGCGACGCCGAGCTGCTGCCCGGCGAGCTGGTCGAGCGCTCGAAGTTCGAGACCGAGAACCGTCGTGTGGTCACCGAGGGCGGTCACCCGGCCTCCGGTCGTCCGCAGCTGATGGGTATCACCAAGGCCTCGCTGGCGACGGAGTCCTGGCTGTCGGCCGCCTCCTTCCAGGAGACGACCCGAGTCCTGACGGACGCGGCGATCAACGCCAAGTCCGACAGCCTCATCGGCCTCAAGGAGAACGTCATCATCGGTAAGCTCATCCCGGCCGGTACGGGTCTGTCCCGCTACCGCAACATCCGGGTCGAGCCGACCGAGGAGGCCAAGGCCGCGATGTACTCGGCCGTCGGCTACGACGACATCGACTACTCGCCGTTCGGCACCGGCTCCGGCCAGGCCGTTCCGCTGGAGGACTACGACTACGGTCCGTACAACCAGTAAGCGAGCAGCTTGAGTTGAAGGGCGGTCACTCCGTTGAGGGGTGGCCGCCCTTCGGCGTTCCCATGTGTGTGAAGCGAGGGCCGTGCCGGGGGTCGGATCGCTACGATGGAGCGGTTCCGTGTGGTTCGGGGGGCGGGTAGGCCTATGGGGGCGTGCGGGCGGTGCCGCGGCTGCGGGACCGAGGTGGAGCGGCCGCGGCAGCTGGTGTGCCGCTCATGTCTGACACCGCTGTCGCTGACCGCGGGCCCGGTGCACGGGCAGGCGGGGACACCGACGGTTCGAGAGCAGCACGTGCGCGGTCTGCGGCTGGAGTTCGGGGCGGGAGTGGTGCGGGTACCGGTCGGCGGCCGGGTGCTGCTGGGGCGTCGCGACGAAGGTTCCTCGATGGTCCTCAATGCGCACCGGAACCTCTCCCGCACCCATGCCACCGTCGGGGTGGACGAGGACGGCACCGCCTGGATCCGGGACGAGGACTCCACCAACGGCACGTTCCTCGACGACCGCCGCCTCACTCCCCATGCCAGGACCACGTTCCGCCCGGGGGCCCGGCTGCGGCTGGCGAAGGACGTCGAGGCGCGGGTCGTCCTGGACGGTGATCGCTGATGCGGTTACCTGAACCTCTCTCGTCCTATGACGTCCTGGAGCAGATCGGCAGCGGTGGGGAAGCGGTCGTCTACCGGGCCCGGGACCGGTCGGGCCGGGAATGGGCGCTGAAGATCTACCACCAGGAGGGCGCGGCCGACCAACGGGTCTGGAACCGCCTCCGACTGCTCACCCACCGCGCCCTGATGCAGATCGAGCACACCGGGCATCTGGAGGACGGGCGCGACTACGAGGTCATGCCGTACTTCCCGGGCCACAGCCTCCACGGGCAGGGCCCGATGCCGCAGGGCGAACTGCTCGCGGTGGTGTGCGAACTCATCGGCGGCATCAACCAGTTGCACATCGCCGACATCGTGCACCGCGACCTCAAGCCGTCCAACATCCTCTACGACCGCGCCGTAAGGGCCGTGAAGATCGCCGACTTCGGCATCAGCCGGGCACCGCGCCAGCAGACCCGCGTCGCCTGCACCGTCGGATACGCGCCGCCCGAGGCGTACGACCAGCTCATCACGCCGGCCTGGGACTGGTGGTCGCTGGGAACCATCGTCTACGAGCTGGCCACCGGGGCCGTCCTCTTCGCGGGCCGCAGCTCCGCGCAGATCGAGGCGCTGGTGCGCAAGGGAGAGGTCACCCACCTCGACAAGCTGCCACCCCGATGGCGAACGCTGTGCACGGGACTGCTGGTTGCCGATCCCGAGCGCCGCTGGGGCAGCGGTGAGGCCCTGGCCTGGCTGCACGGGGAGGACGTGCCGGTCGTCGGGGCGGCCGGTACGACCCTGCCGGTCACGGTCCGCGACCCCGTTCCCGTGAAGCCCGCGGCGGGCCCGCAGCAGCCGAAGGCCGGTCCGGCCGAGCAGCCCGAGGCCAAGGGTTTCGAGTACGACGGCGAGTACTACCGGTCCGCACAGGGACTGGCCGCCGCGCTGACCAAGCGGCCCAAACGCGCGGCCGAGATCTTCTTCGGACCGCCCGGTGCCGGCGCCGACCACGACGCCCAGTTGCGCGCGCTCGGCACCTGGGCCGGGAAGAACGGGAAGAAACTGCCCCCGCACATCATCTCGGGCAGCCAGGAGCCGATCGTGCGGCTCAACCACCTGTTGTACTGGCTCGACCCGATGAGCCCGCCCGTCCTGGACGCCGGACCGCTCCGGCCGGCCACTCTGGTCAGGCTCTGTGTCCTGGCCGGTGAAGCCGTGGCCACCCCCTCCGATCGCCGGGCGATGGCCGTCATCAGGAGCGGCGATCTGCTGGCGCACTGGGGGCACTGTCCCGGGTTCGAGGGGCTCAAAAAGGTCCACCGCGCGTGGCGGTCCGGCCTGGCCGAATGGGAGCGGGCCGTCGCCGACCAGGGCCCGCACGTCCAGCGTCTGCTCGAACCCGCGCGGCCGGTCGTGGACGCGCTCATGCTGCTGGCCCTGCTGCCCTACCCCGGGGCCGAGGGCGCGCTGTGGCGGCGGGCACATGCACAGTCCGCTCCCGCCGGGACCGTGGTGGACTGGTACGACGCCCTGGTCCAGAGGTTCGGTGGGAGCGGCACCCCGATGGGCATGGTCGTACGGGCCGTCTGTGGGCCCGCCGCGCTGACGGCCGCCCACGAGAGTGTCGTGGCGAAGCAGAAGGCGAAGAAGGCAGCAGCCACCAAACCCAAGTCGAACACACAACCGAAGGCGCAGCCGGAGGAGCAGCAGCCCAAAGCACCACCCAAAGCACAGCCGAAGGCGCAGGCCCAGCCCGCCTCCTCGTCGGTCCTCGACTTCCACGGCCAGCACCGCAAGGGCGCAGCACTGGCGCAGGCGCTGCGGACGCACAAGGCGGAGGCGATGAGCGTCTTCCTCGAGGCGTCCGGTGCTCCCCGCGCGGGCGAGCTGGCGGCATGGCTGCGCACCCTGAAGGAGACCCCGACGGGCCGTGTCGACTCGCTCGACACGCTTCTCCAGCAACGGCTCGCCGGCGGAGCGAGTACGGATGTGAAGCTGCTGTATCTGCTGCGCTGGCTCCAACCGGGCGGGGCCGCCCCCTACGGCGGCCGCGACATCACCATGCAGCGAGTCGTCGACGCGTGCGTGACCGTCCTGGGCAAGCCGCCCGGGACCAGTGCCCACACCTTCGTGCGGACGCTGGCCGCGCCCCATGCCCTGGACGCCCTGGGCGGCTTCTCGGCCCTCGCCGAGCTGGGGCCCGCGGGGAAGAGGCTGGTGGAGTTCCAGCGGACGGTCTGGCGCAGTCTGGGACGTCATGGGGTGGCCCCGGCCGAACGCATCGACCGGATACTGGCGGCCGGGTTGCTGCTCGGTCTGGGCTCGGACCTCGCCCGGAAGAGGCTGATCGAGGCGGCCGAGACGGCGGTCGCGAAGCAGGGACCGCAGAGTGCCTGGTTCGAGCCGGTCCTGGTAGAGCTGGGCGGACACGGCTCCCGGCAGGGCGCGGCCGTGGAAGCGGCCCTGCTCCCGCTGGCGCGACAGCACGCCATCGCCGAGGCCACGGCGGCCAACGCGGCCAAGAAGGCCAAGAAAGCGCAGGCGGCCAAGACAGCAAAGGCGGCCAAGACGGCGCAGACCAGCAAGACGGCCCAGGCTGCCAAGACCACGAAGACGGCGAAGAACGCCACTCAGCCGAAGCCCACTCAGCCGAAGCCGTCCCAGCCGAAGCCTCCGCAGGCGAAGGCGAAGAAGGCACAGCCCGCCGGGAGCCCGCAGCAGAAGGCGAAGAAGACACCGGCCAAGAAGGCGCAGACCGCCGGGAACGCGCAGAAGAAGCCCCAGAACAACGTCGTACAGCAGGCGCAGACGGCCTCCGGTTCCAAGCTGACCGAGCGCATCAGGGCCTGGTTGAGCAGCCGCGGCCTGTGATATCGGTCACCGGTCAGGGCGCCTGGGGATCCCGGTGTCCCGCCACCGCGTGGGCGAGGGGATGCCCCTCGCCCAGGGCGGGCCCCACCCGCTGCCGGAGCCGCACCAGCCGCCGGGCCGCCTGGATCCGTCGTCCTCGCCGCTCCAGCGTGCGGACGCGCCCGTACAGGGCGGCGAAGAACGCCGCGTGCTCCTGCGCCCGTCCCCCTTCGGCGGTGATGTCGAGCGCGATGTCGCGGAACGCCTCGTCGGCCTGTTCGCAACAGCCGCGCACGAGCAGCTCCTCCGCCTCCTCCAGGCGCGGCCAGTACTTCTCGGTGAGGCCGTCGTACCGGGGGCCGGGCACTCCTGTCGGTACGTCCCGTTCGTCGACGCCGTCGGCCGGTGCCGATGCGCCCGGCTGACGTACCGGCTCCCGCACCGGACCGCGGACCGGGCCACCGACCGGGCTCCGGCCGAGCCCCTCCAGCGTGGCGAGCACGTCCGGCAGGTGCGGGCGGTCCGCCGGCTCCCGCGTCATCATGTCGCTCAGCAGATCGCAGAGCGGGGCCGGGGCGTCCGGCCGCCAGTACGACACGGGCGGCGGGGTCTCGTCGAGCACCCGCATCCGAGCCCGCGCGGCGTCCTCGGCGGCGAACGGAGACCCGCCCGCGAGGAGCGCGTACAACGTCACCCCCAGGGAGAAGACGTCGGAGCGATGGTCCCCGGGTCGACAGGCCGCCTGCTCGGGGGACAGGTAACCGGGGGAGCCCAGCACGCCCGCACCCTCCACGGTGAGCGGGGTGGCGCCCGGGCTCGGCCGCGTGACCAGGCCGAAGTCACAGATCTTGACCAGGCCCGCGCTGCTGATCAGCAGGTTGGACGGCTTGATGTCCCGGTGCGAGACCCCGGCCCGGTGCGCCGCGAGCAATCCGGTCGCCGTCTGCGCGCCCCAGGCCGCGACCTCCGCCACCGTGGGCCGCACCGGGGCGGTCATGCGCTCGGCCAGGGACGACCCGGGCACGTATTCCATGACCAGCAGCGGCGTCCCGTCGTGTTCACCCCGGTCGTGCACCGTCACGATGTGGTTGTGGTGGAGATCGGCGAGGATCTCCACCTCGCGGTCGAACCGCCGGGCCATCATCCAGCGGTATGTGGTCGCATCACCGCAGTCCGTGCGCAGGACCTTGACGGCGACGAGCCGGCGTTTCCCCAGTCGGGTGTCCCGTGCCCGATAGACCGTCCCCTGCCCGCCGTGCCCGAGTTCCCGCTCCACCTCGTACCGGCCGAGCAGCAGGGTTCCGGGTCTCATCGCCTCCGCCTCCCGCCGCGTCCGGGCCGCTTCCCGCGGCTCCCGGCGGGCCGGGGCCCAGACGGCGCCAGCATGGTCGGCTGCTGCGACTCGCCCTCGGTCTCCGGCCGCGGCCGGGGCGGCGGCTCGCCTTCGGCCCGCTCCTCGTAGAGGAACGACTTTCCGCTGACCTCCAGCTGCACCGTGTCGTGCAGCAGCACCACGTGCCGGCGGCCGACGCTCCGGAAGGCGCCGGGCGGCACCCGATGGGTCTGCCCGTCGGGCAGCCGTAACCAGGTGCCGTTGGAGCTGACATCGCTGACCAGGAGGTTCCCCCCGGAGATTCGCAGCAGCACGTGGTCCCGGCTGATCCACTCGAGGGACGGCGACCGCTCCGGCAGCCACGGTGCCAGGCGCTCGCCGGGTTCCGCGCGGGGATGACGCCCGACCACCAGGTCCTGCCCCTCGGTGAGCAGGAACCGGTGCCGTACCGTGCCGTCCACCCGGACCTTCAGCTGCATCTGGCGCGGCCGGGGCCCGAGGTCGGTCAGCTCGCGGAGGTGCTCGGGGCACACCACCCGCCCCGTCCGGCCCTGCCGTCGGGGCAGCGCGCCGCGTGCCGCCGGCCCGAACGCGGCGCAGTCCGGCTCCGGGCAGCGCCACCTGCGCAGCAGCAGCGCCGTCCGGGGACCGGTGCCGTCGCGGCGGTCGTACATCCCGGCCGCCAGCAGGGCGCTCTCCTCCTCCTTGCGGGACATCTGCCAGTCGTCCGGTTCCGGCATGATCCGGCGACGGACCGAGACGGCCCCGCCGGGGCCCGGGTACGGCTCCACGAAGCGGTCGCGGTTGCCGTACAGCCACGGGTGGCGCCGGTGGAAGTCGACGAAGCCGTCGTAGGTGACGACCTGAGCCCTCGTGGCCTCGGCGGCCTCGATGATCCGGTGGTCGGCGACGTCCCACACGGACAGCAGCCCCGCCCGGTGCCACTCGGCGAGGGTCTGCCGCTCCTCCCGGGTCAGCCGCCCGTCGCTGAGCAGTGAGCGGTCGCAGACCGCGTACACCTGTGTCGTCGCGTCCCCGGTGAACGCGACGAGCCCGTCGAGCAGCGCGAGGAACCGGCCGAGGTCCGCGCCCCGGTCGCCGCCGAGCGTCCGCTCCCGTACGACATTGGCGACATCGACGACGAAATCCGCCAGGGAGGCGTCCGAGGTCAGCCTCGGGTGGGTGCGCATGGCCGGAGGCTATCGGGGGAGCCGGTCGCGCCGGGCCCGTTGTGCAGAACCGGTGTATGCGGGGGTGGCCCCCTATGTTTTGACCCAGCTCGACGCGGTAGGTACGCTCAGACCTTGTGCCTGGGGTGTGCCCTGGCTCTGGTGCGTGCCTTCACACCGCATCGCGAGCTATCACCGGCCACCGTAATCTGCGCCCTTTTCGCCTAGCGGCAAGGGTCCGCCGGATTCGACACACCCGACCGCGTGGGTCGGCGAAGTTCCAGGTTAGCTGTACCTATCGGCACACAGAAACCGGAGAAGTAGTGCCTACGATCCAGCAGCTGGTCCGTAAGGGCCGGCAGGACAAGGTCGAGAAGAACAAGACGCCCGCACTCGAGGGTTCGCCTCAGCGTCGTGGCGTCTGCACGCGTGTGTTCACGACCACCCCGAAGAAGCCGAACTCGGCCCTGCGTAAGGTCGCGCGTGTGCGTCTGACCAGCGGGATCGAGGTCACCGCTTACATTCCGGGTGAGGGACACAACCTGCAGGAGCACTCCATCGTGCTCGTGCGCGGCGGCCGTGTGAAGGACCTGCCGGGTGTTCGCTACAAGATCATCCGTGGCTCCCTCGACACCCAGGGTGTCAAGAACCGCAAGCAGGCCCGTTCCCGCTACGGCGCCAAGAAGGAGAAGTAAGAATGCCTCGTAAGGGCCCCGCCCCGAAGCGCCCGGTCATCATCGACCCGGTCTACGGTTCTCCTCTGGTCACGTCGCTCATCAACAAGGTGCTGCTGAACGGCAAGCGCTCCACCGCCGAGCGCATCGTCTACGGCGCCATGGAGGGTCTGCGTGAGAAGACGGGCAACGACCCGATCATCACGCTGAAGCGCGCGCTGGAGAACATCAAGCCGACCCTCGAGGTCAAGTCCCGCCGTGTCGGTGGTGCGACGTACCAGGTTCCGATCGAGGTCAAGCCCGGTCGCGCCAACACGCTCGCGCTGCGCTGGCTGGTCGGTTACTCGCGCGCCCGTCGCGAGAAGACCATGACCGAGCGTCTGCTCAACGAGCTTCTCGACGCTTCGAACGGCCTCGGTGCGGCCGTCAAGAAGCGCGAGGACACGCACAAGATGGCCGAGTCCAACAAGGCCTTCGCGCACTACCGCTGGTAGTCGCTACCCACATCGAGACCGAGAGAAGACTGAAGCCTTATGGCTACCACTTCACTTGACCTGGCCAAGGTCCGCAACATCGGGATCATGGCCCACATCGACGCGGGCAAGACGACCACCACCGAGCGGATCCTGTTCTACACCGGTGTGTCTTACAAGATCGGTGAGGTCCACGACGGCGCTGCCACCATGGACTGGATGGAGCAGGAGCAGGAGCGTGGCATCACGATCACCTCTGCTGCCACCACCTGCCACTGGCCGCTGGAAGACGTCGACCACACCATCAACATCATCGACACCCCGGGCCACGTCGACTTCACCGTCGAGGTGGAGCGCTCCCTGCGCGTCCTCGACGGTGCCGTGACGGTGTTCGACGGCGTCGCCGGTGTTGAGCCTCAGTCCGAGACGGTGTGGCGTCAGGCGGACCGCTACGGCGTTCCGCGTATCTGCTTCGTCAACAAGCTCGACCGGACCGGCGCCGAGTTCCACCGCTGCGTCGACATGATCTCTGACCGCCTGGGCGCTCAGCCGATCGTGATGCAGCTGCCGATCGGTGCCGAGGCCGACTTCAAGGGCGTCGTCGACCTGGTGACGATGAAGGCCCTGGTCTGGTCCGCCGAGGCCACCAAGGGCGAGATGTACGACGTCGTCGACATCCCGGACACGCACACCGAGGCTGCCGAGGAGTACCGCGGCAAGCTGCTCGAGGCCGTGGCCGAGAACGACGAAGAGATCATGGAGCTGTACCTGGAGGGCACCGAGCCTTCCGTGGAGCAGCTGTACGCCGCGATCCGTCGTATCACCATCGCGTCCGGCAAGTCGAAGGACACCACGGTCACCCCGGTGTTCTGCGGTACCGCCTTCAAGAACAAGGGCGTCCAGCCCCTGCTCGACGCGGTCGTGCGCTACCTCCCCTCCCCCCTGGACGTCGAGGCCATCGAGGGCCACGACGTCAAGGACCCGGAGACGGTCGTCAAGCGCAAGCCGTCCGACGAGGAGCCGCTGTCCGCGCTGGCGTTCAAGATCATGAGCGACCCGCACCTCGGCAAGCTCACCTTCGTCCGGGTCTACTCGGGCCGCCTGGAGTCCGGCACCTCGGTGCTGAACTCCGTCAAGGGCAAGAAGGAGCGCATCGGCAAGATCTACCGCATGCACGCGAACAAGCGTGAGGAGATCGACTCGGTGGGCGCCGGCGACATCATCGCCGTCATGGGTCTGAAGCAGACCACGACCGGTGAGACGCTGTGCGACGACAAGCAGCCGGTGATCCTGGAGTCCATGGACTTCCCGGCGCCGGTCATCCAGGTCGCCATCGAGCCCAAGTCGAAGGGCGACCAGGAGAAGCTGGGCGTCGCGATCCAGCGCCTGGCCGAGGAGGACCCGTCCTTCCAGGTCCACTCGGACGAGGAGACCGGCCAGACCATCATCGGTGGCATGGGCGAGCTGCACCTCGAGGTGCTGGTCGACCGTATGCGCCGTGAGTTCAAGGTCGAGGCCAACGTCGGCAAGCCGCAGGTCGCCTACCGCGAGACGATCCGCAAGGCCGTCGAGCGCGTGGACTACACCCACAAGAAGCAGACCGGTGGTACCGGTCAGTTCGCCAAGGTGCAGATCGCGATCGAGCCCATCGAGGGCGGCGACGCCTCGTACGAGTTCGTGAACAAGGTGACCGGTGGCCGTATCCCGAAGGAGTACATCCCTTCGGTGGACGCCGGTGCGCAGGAGGCCATGCAGTTCGGCATCCTCGCGGGCTACGAGATGACCGGCGTGCGCGTCATCCTCATCGACGGTGGCTACCACGAGGTCGACTCCTCCGAGCTCGCCTTCAAGATCGCCGGTTCGCAGGCCTTCAAGGAGGCCGCGCGCAAGGCCAGCCCCGTGCTGCTCGAGCCGATGATGGCCGTCGAGGTCACCACGCCCGAGGACTACATGGGTGAGGTCATCGGCGACATCAACTCCCGCCGTGGCCAGATCCAGGCCATGGAGGAGCGGGCCGGTGCCCGCGTCGTGAAGGGCCTCGTGCCCCTCTCGGAGATGTTCGGTTACGTCGGCGACCTGCGCAGCAAGACGTCCGGCCGTGCGAGCTACTCCATGCAGTTCGACTCCTACGCCGAGGTTCCGCGGAACGTCGCCGAGGAGATCATCGCGAAGGCCAAGGGCGAGTAACGCACCGCGTTCCCACGCCTTAGGCTTGACTCCGGAGCCTCGCGGGGCAAACAGCCGCAAACACGGATGTTTGCCCCGGGTTCCGGGACTTAACAGCAAAGATCACCTGGCGCCGATGAACCAAGGCGTACAGAACCACTCCACAGGAGGACCCCAGTGGCGAAGGCGAAGTTCGAGCGGACTAAGCCGCACGTCAACATCGGCACCATCGGTCACATCGACCACGGTAAGACGACCCTCACGGCCGCCATTACCAAGGTGCTGCACGACGCGTACCCGGACCTGAACGAGGCGACCGCGTTCGACAACATCGACAAGGCGCCCGAGGAGCGTCAGCGCGGTATCACCATCTCCATCGCGCACGTCGAGTACCAGACCGAGGCGCGTCACTACGCCCACGTCGACTGCCCGGGTCACGCGGACTACATCAAGAACATGATCACCGGTGCCGCGCAGATGGACGGCGCCATCCTCGTGGTCGCCGCCACCGACGGTCCGATGCCGCAGACCAAGGAGCACGTGCTCCTGGCCCGCCAGGTCGGCGTTCCGTACATCGTCGTCGCCCTGAACAAGGCCGACATGGTGGACGACGAGGAGATCCTGGAGCTCGTCGAGCTCGAGGTCCGTGAGCTGCTCTCCGAGTACGAGTTCCCGGGCGACGACCTGCCGGTCGTCAAGGTCTCCGCGCTGAAGGCGCTCGAGGGCGACCCCGAGTGGACCAAGACCGTCCTCGAGCTGATGAAGGCCGTCGACGAGTCCATCCCGGAGCCCGAGCGTGACGTCGACAAGCCGTTCCTGATGCCGATCGAGGACGTCTTCACGATCACCGGTCGTGGCACCGTCGTCACCGGTCGTATCGAGCGTGGTGTCCTCAAGGTCAACGAGACCGTCGACATCATCGGCATCAAGACCGAGAAGACCACCACCACGGTCACCGGCATCGAGATGTTCCGCAAGCTGCTCGACGAGGGCCAGGCCGGTGAGAACGTCGGTCTGCTCCTCCGTGGCATCAAGCGCGAGGACGTCGAGCGCGGCCAGGTCATCATCAAGCCGGGCTCGGTCACCCCGCACACCGAGTTCGAGGCGCAGGCCTACATCCTCTCCAAGGACGAGGGTGGCCGCCACACGCCGTTCTTCAACAACTACCGTCCGCAGTTCTACTTCCGTACGACGGACGTGACCGGCGTCGTGACCCTCCCCGAGGGCACCGAGATGGTCATGCCGGGTGACAACACCGAGATGAAGGTGGAGCTCATCCAGCCCGTCGCCATGGAAGAGGGCCTGAAGTTCGCCATCCGTGAGGGTGGCCGGACCGTGGGCGCCGGCCAGGTCACCAAGATCAACAAGTGATCTTGAGCTGATCCGGACCGGGTCTTCGACCTGGTAGCTGTCGGAAGGGCCCGTACGACTTCGGTCGTACGGGCCCTTTCGCGTTGTCGGTGCCCGTTGCCCGGTGACGACGCGCCCCGGAAGACGTCAACGCGACGGCCGCGAAACACACCGTGACGAAGATCGGAATGAACCGGTTGAAGTATTCGACGGTGGATCCGACGGTACGACGAGGGGTGAGCGGTGGGCGGCCAGACGGACTTGGTGTCCTCGCCCGCACAGAAGCGGGCGGCGGCGAAGGCCGTGGGAGACCACATCGAACCGCACACCCGCAGGGCCGGGGCGTGGGCGGACGACGAGACAGGGGCCGCGGTGAAGGCGTTCGGCGCGCGGGACGGGGACGGCTGGCAGACCTCGGCGGCGCTGCGGAAGGCCCACGAGACCTGGGGTGACCAGGTGAAGAACCTGATGGACCGGCTGGGCGCGGAGAAGGATTCGCTGCGCGGCGCGAACACGGTGCTGACGGGCACGGACCTGGCCGTCGGGTCGCGGCTGCGGCAGCCGTCGGCGCTGGACCGGTACTGACGGGCGCGCCGGCCATGCCTACCTACCACGAGATCATGAGCACCGACCTCTCCGCGCTGACCACCGCGGCCGAGCGCTGGGAGGGCATGGCGGCCGAGTTCGCGAAGCAGGAGAAGGCGTACCACCGGGATGTGTACGGCATCACGATGGGGCCCGCCTGGACGGGCATGAGCGCGGAGGCCGCCCACGGCCGCTTCGACGTCACGCTCAAGGAATTCCGGTACGCGCAGACGGAGGCGAAGGCGATCGCTTCCCTGCTGCGGGACGCGCACGCGCAATTCGCGGAGCTGAAGGGCCGGTTGACGACGGCGCGCCGGGAGGCGGTGGCGGCCGGCCTGCGGGTCTCGGACCGTGGCCTGGTGAGCGTGGGTCCCGACCATGGCGACGAGAAGCGGGACGAGTCGGCGCTGCGGGCCTGGCAGCACCGGATCGACCGGGCGGTACGGGACGTGACGGACGCGGACACGGGCGTCCACCTCGCGCTGACGTCGGCGGTCGTGGACTCGGACCCGCTGGTCGCAGGCCGGGGCTTCAACGCCCGGGCGATGGGGGACATCGAGAAGTACGAGGCGCTGGAGGCGGAGGGAACGCTGGAGAAACTGAGCCGCGGTGCCCCTGTGCCGCTGCGTGAACTCGCCGAGCTGAAGCGCGTGTTCCGCGACAACTCCGACGACGAGGCGTTCGGGCGCACCCTGCTGGACGACCTGGGTACGACGGGCACGATCAGCCTGACGAACGAACTGAACGATCTGATCCATGTGCGGGGCGGCGAGCGGGCCGGCGACTACTCGACGATCGAGTCGGGCCTGGCGGACACGCTGGCGACAGCGACGAGGGACACGGACTCGCCCTGGTACAAGCGCTGGCGCGCCGGGATGCGCGGCACCGGCGTCGAGCGATACGCCACGGACGCGCAGGGGGCGCGGCTGGACAAGGCGGTCGGCTACCAGTCGCTGGTGACTCTGATGAGCAAGGGCCATGGATACGCGCCGCGCATGCTCGAGGACCTCACCGACGACATGATCGCGGCGGAGCGGAGGGAGCCGGGGATCTGGCGGGTGAAGGGGGAGTGGGGCGGCAGGCGCGACGGATGGTTCGCCAACGACCCCGTGGACGGCGCGCTGGGCATCATGAGCCGTGACCCGCACACCGCCGCGGACTACCTCGGCTCCGATGCCCGCATGAAGTACCTGATGAAGGAACGGGACTGGAACGTGGTCCTCCACGAACACGAGGGCCCCAAGGTCAGCACATACGCCCCTGCCCTGGACAAGGACGACCGCAACGGCTTCGGCAAGGCCCTGCAGGCGGCGACGACGGGGATCGATCCGTCCGATGGGCGCGCGCACTATGTCGCGCATACGAAGCAGAACGATGCGATCTTCAGGTCGACACTGGGGTATCTGGCGGACAGCGGCGACAAGTTTCCTCCCTCGCTGAGGCAGCCCATGGCCCACATTCTCGTGAACCATGGGGAGACTGTGCACGCCTCTATGAGCGAGATCGACATGTCGAAATCCCCCCTGGACCAGGGCAACCTCTTCGAAGTCGCGAAGCAGGTTTCCAAGGGCAAGGATGCCTATAGTGCATTGAACGGAGGGTTAAACCAGGCGATGGTGTCGAGCATCCATGGCGACCACTCCAAGTCGGCAGAATCCCTGCTTCGCGCGGGCCGTACGGTCGGTTTTCTGGAGGAGGCGCGAATTAAGGCGCAGGGTGACCCCAAAACGGCCGAATTTGAAGCGAAGCCGGTCTTCGATAAGGCGATCAGCTATATTCCGGTCGCGAGTGATGATGTCCAGGCGAGTTTCGACTATGTCACGGAGAAGTGGTTGGAGGATGAACAGAGGAGATTGGACGAGCAGCAGACCAAACACAACACTGAGGCATACGAAGCAAGGAATGGGCAGTTGATGGCTCTTGCGGACGAATGGCACAAGGCTCATGTGTCGCACGGTCAGGCGAGCTTCGGCACCAGGGCTATGATCACCGAGGCATCCGAGAGCGGCGCCGCGCAGGCCGCTGGCGTTTCAGGAGAGCAGCCCAAGTGAAGGCCCATCTACGGCCCGCGCTGGTGATCCTTACCGCCCTTTCGCTGACGGCTGTCACCGTGGCCTGTGCTACTTCCTCTCGCCAGGCATTACCCAAGGTTATTTGTGGAACGCGTATCGACCCAGATCTCACACGTAGGCTAGTGGCCCCGGGAAACACTTTGCATGAGTTCAACAGAGTTGACCGGTCCGAAGCCGTAGCGGCTCCGTGCGTACTGCTCTGGGGAAAAGACCCTGTCATCAAACTGCACTTCTGGTGGGCTGATGGTCCGGCGAACCTCAGGTACATGGCCGAGGAGACTGGGTCGGTGTCACGTGTGACAGATGCGCGAGAGATCAATTTCAAATACGAGACACTTGTCGGCACCGATGGTGCAGTTGCCGCAGCTCGATGCAAGACCAAGACCGGTGACCATTTTGCGCTCACCCTCCAACTCCCCCAGATCGAGCCGACGGACCAATCCCACCGCAAGGACATCGAAAAGTTCATGCGTGCCTACTTCCCGGCCACCGTCAAAACCCTCGGTTGTGCGTAGACGCTCCCGTGGTGGGCAGGTCGGTAGCCGTGAGAGATGTGCGGAGTTACCGGTATGTGGGTCCCGTCGAGCTGCGGGATGCTGTACGGCCGGGCGCCGGTGGGTGGCTGGTCCGCTCGGGTGGTGACTTCGATGCCTGGGCCGAACGGCAGGCGGATGCCGAGCTGATCGAACCCTTCACCTTCGTGGTCGGTCTCGACGGCCTGCTGCGCCTGGCCCCGCGCCTCAGTGAGCACGTGGCGTGTGCGGAGGGCGAGCCGGTGCTGAGCGCCGGCGAGATCGGGTTCGTCAGGGAAGTGCGGCATTGGGCCGTGTCCGAGGTCAGCAATCAGTCGACCGGGTACTGCCCGGACGGCGCCTCCTGGTCGGCCGTCGCCCAGGCCCTCGACCGCGCCGGACTCGCCCACCCGGCCGGCTTCACCCACGAAGTGGTGTTCCGGCGCTGTCCCGACTGCCAGGAGCACAACATCGTGCGCGAGGGCGACTTCGTCTGTGTCTTCTGCGGCGCCGATCTGCCCGCGCACTGGAACGTCGACCCCGGGAGCCCCTAGCGGCTCCTCACCCCCGTGGCTCACCCCAGTGGCAGCTCGGCTGCTCATCGTCAAGATTTCATTGCAGAGCGTGGCCGCCCCGAGAGGACCGCTGCTCTTCGCGGGCGTGCGGACACGCCGCTCCACGACGGCTCACCTGAGGAACCACAAAGGGTGTCGACATGACAGATCCAGGCCGCTCATGCGTTATTCGTCCAGGTTCGGCATAGCCTCGCTCTCCGTCGTCGCCGCCGCGCTGCCGGCGGCCGGCCTGGCGCAGCCGGCGCCCGCGGCCGTGAGGACGTCCACCGCCGCCCCGTCCACCGCCCCCACGCATGCCACCGCCGCCGACGGCGGTGGCATGCCGGCCCGCGTCACCACGTTCTCCACGGGTTGGCAGACGCCCTGGGGCATCTCGTTCCTGCCGGACGGGCGCTCGGCACTGGTGACCGAGCGGCTCTCGTACCAGGTCTACCGCCTCTACCGCGACGGTACGAAGAAGCGGGCCGGCGAGGTGCCGTACACGGTCCCCGAGCCCTACACGGACGGCCCGGGCGGGCTGCTGGGTGTCGCTCCGTCGCCGACCTGGAACGGCACGACGGACAAGCAGGTGTTCTTCGTGCACACCACGGAGACCGAGACCCGGGTCGTGAGGATGGACTACGACGGCACGTCACTCAGCGGCTACACGCCCGTGCTCACCGGCATCAAGCGGGTCGGGAACCACAACGGCGGCACGATCGCCTTCGGCCCCGACGGATACCTCTACGTCTCGACCGGCGAGGCCTACCAGCCCGAGCTCGCGCAGGACAAGGACTCGCTCAACGGAAAGATCCTCCGCATCACCAGGACCGGAGCCGCGGCCCCCGGCAATCCGTTCGGCAACCGCGTCTACAGCTACGGCCATCGCAATCCGGAGGGACTGGCCTGGGACCGCAAGGGCCGGCTGTGGTCGGTGGAGATCGGCAACCAGACGTGGGACGAACTCAACCTGATCAAGCCGGGCGCCAATTACGGCTGGCCCGTCTGCGAGGGCCCCTGTGAAGTCAAGGGCATGACCAACCCGAAGACCACCTTCACCCCGGAACAGGGCGTGCCCTCCCAGCTCGCCGTCGTGAACAACGTGCTGTACGTGTCCTCGCTGCGCGGCCAGCGGCTGTGGCGCGTCCCGATCGACGGGGACCACGAGCGCGTCGGCACCAAGACCGACTTCTACGCCGGCCGGTACGGCCGGCTGCGCGCCATCGCCAAGGTCCCCGGCACGAACGAACTGTGGCTCGGCACCAGCGACCTCGGATACGGCAAGGACAAGATCCTCCGCGTGTCCGTCAAGTGACCGCCGCCCCAGCAGGAAAGCACCCTCCGGAGAAAGGACGCAGCACCCATGAACGAAACCACGGAACAGGTCAAGCCGGTCGAGCGGATCGTCTCGGAGGACGCGGGCACCACCACCTGGCAGGCGCCCGGCTACGAGGTCGTCGACACCGCGCTCGAGGTCACCGCCTACTCCCTCGCCTCTCGCTAGCCGCTGCCGCATACCTCAACAACACAACGCCCTCGTCGCCCCGGCGGCGTCCGAGCGCGAGCCGCTCGCGCCGCCGGGCATCGAGGCGGCGTACGACGGGATGGTGATCGAGCTGTGACCACGGCACTCGCCCCGCTCGCGGAGCCCTGGAGCCCCGCGGAGTTCGAGGCACGACTGCGCGCGGTGGGGGAGGAGCGGTACCACGACCGCCATCCCTTCAACCTCCGGATGCACAGCGGCGATCTCAGCCCGGACGAGCTGCGCCGCTGGATCGTCAACCGCTTCCACTACCAGCGCCACATCCCCGTCAAGGACGCCCTGATCACCGCGAAACTGAACACCTCCGCGCTGCGCCGGATGTGGCTGCGGCGCATCCAGGACCATGACGGGCAGCAGCAGGGCGAGGGCGGCATAGAGCGGTGGCTGCGGCTCGGTGAGGCGGCCGGCCTGAACCGCGAGACGCTGCTGCGCGCCGACACCGTTCTGCCGGGTGTACGGCTGGCGGTGGAGGGATACGTCAACTTCTGCCGCCTGCGCCCGCCCCTGGAAGCCGTCGCCGCGTCGCTGACCGAACTGTCCGCACCGGACCTGATGCGCACCCGCATCGACGCCTTCGAACGCCACTACCGGTGGATCGAACCCGACGGCCTCGCCTACTTCCGCGCCCGTGTCTCCCAGGGCCGGCGCGACAGCCGTGAGGCGCTCGACCTCGTGCTGAGCTGGGCTCGTACCCGGGACGACCAGCAACGGGCCGTGGCCGCGCTGCGCTTCAAATGCGACGTCCTGTGGTCGCTGCTCGACGCCGTGGACCGCGCGGGCCACCGGGAGCGGGCATGAGCGCGGAACCCGAAACCGACTGGCGGCCCGTGCCGGCCCCGGCCATCGTGCGCCGGCACGACCCCGTGCGCGACGCCGACCTGCTGGTCCTCCCCGAACGCGTCGTCGTCCTGACCGGCCGGGCCGAAGCCGTCCTCGCCCTGTGCGACGGCACGCGCAGCGTCCGCGGCATCGTCGACGAACTGGCCGCACGCTACCCCGGCGCCCCCGTGGCCACCGACGTCCCCCCTTTCCTGGAGCGCCTGCGCGAGGAGGGCTGGCTCCGATGACCCCCGCCGCGTCCGCACCCGCCCGCCCCTGGGCGCTGCTGGCCGAACTCACCCATGCCTGTCCGCTGCACTGCGGGTACTGCTCCAACCCGCTGGAGCTGACGCGGCGCTCGCGCGAGCTGACCACCGCGCAGTGGACGGACGTGATGCGCCAGGCGGGGGAGTTCGGCGTGGTCCACACCCATCTCTCGGGCGGCGAGCCGCTGCTGCGCCGGGACCTCGCGCAGATCGTCGCCGCGGCCGAGGCCGCCGAGATCTACACCCAGCTGGTCACCAGCGGTGTGGGCCTGGACCGGGCCCGGCTGTCCGCGCTCGCCGCCGCCGGACTGCGCAGCGTCCAGCTGTCCGTCCAGCACGCCGACCCGCGTGCCTGCGACCGGATCGCCGGGCGCCGTTCCTTCGCCGAGAAGGAACGGGCCGCCGAACTCGTACGGGCCGCCGGCCTCCCCCTGGGCCTCAACGTCGTCCTGCACCGCGGGAACCTCGACGCCGTCGACGCCCTCATCGAGCTGGGCCTGTCCTGGGGCGTGGACCGCATCGAACTGGCCAACACACAGTTCTACGGCTGGGCCCTGCTCAACCGCGCCGCGCTGCTCCCCACCCGTGACCAGCTCGCCCGGGCCCGGGACGCCGTGGAGCGCCGGCGGGAGATGCTCACCCCGGACGGCCCCGAGCTGGTCTGGGTCGTCCCCGACTACTTCGACGGTGTCGCCAAGCCGTGCATGGGCGGGTGGGGAGCGGTCTCGCTCACTGTCACCCCCGACGGCACCGTCCTGCCGTGCCCGGCCGCGGCCACCCTGCCGGACCTGGACCCCCCGAACATCCGTGACCACCCGCTGGCCTGGATCTGGGACCACTCCACGGCGTTCACCCGCTACCGCGGGACGGGCTGGATGCCCGAACCCTGCCGCGGCTGCTCCCACCGCGAGGCGGACTTCGGCGGCTGCCGCTGCCAGGCGTACGCCCTGACCGGCGACGCCACCCGCACGGACCCCGCGTGCCGGCTGTCCCCGGACCACGGTCTGATCCGGTCACTGGCCGACGACGGCAGGGACGGGACGAGGGTGATCAGACGAAGGGCACCGAGCCGGACCGAGACCGTTGGGTAGAGCGGTCTCCAGGGGGAC
Organism: Streptomyces griseochromogenes; assembly: GCF_001542625.1. Taxonomy (NCBI): domain Bacteria; kingdom Bacillati; phylum Actinomycetota; class Actinomycetes; order Kitasatosporales; family Streptomycetaceae; genus Streptomyces; species Streptomyces griseochromogenes. The sequence continues at coordinate 886,662 of NZ_CP016279.1, forward strand.
GGGTCGGCGTAGGTGACCACAGAGATGAGCCATGGGCACCGTGCTCGTACCGCCCCTGCTCGTACCGCCTCCGCCTGCGTGGCCTCCTGAGCGTGGTGTCCGCGGACGGGGCCTCGGGCGCTCCGGAGGCGACTCGCGCCGGTCGCAGCGGTGACTGCGGGCCACTCGGGCGTGGCCCGCAGTGCGGTTCCGTCAGGGGAGCACCTGTTCACCCGAGCCCTGCATGATCTCCGATCCTGAGCACCGCAGCTCCAGCCACGTCGGCAGGTGCTTCTCGGCGTTCTCGGCCAGGCGCCAGTTGTACTCGCCGTGGGCGATCTCGTAGGCGCGTCGTGCGCCCAGCACCCGGTAGAAGCTCTGCTCGATGAAGAGGCTGTGCACACCGCCCAGGCAGGGGACGGGCGCGCCTTCCCTGGGGCGGAGGGGAACGCAGCGGCGGCGGTGGTGGTCCAGCATCCGCCTGATTTCCTGTTCTTGCGCGGACGGGTCGGTGGTGCGCTCCCGCTTCAGCCGGTCACGGCTGATCCACATACGCCTCCACCAGCGCGGCCTCCTGGCAGTGGAGTCCGAAGACGGGATCTCGTCCACGTCGAGCACGATCAGGACGATCAACGGGAGACGGGTCAGCAGCCAGAGCGGCGGCCCCCACAGCCACTGCACGCAGTAGCGCGTCCAGAGCCGCGAGGCCGACTTGGGCGCTTGGGGGCCCCAGGCGCGGTTCGCTGCTTCCGTGGAGGTCATGACAGCCCCAGCCCGCGGTCGAGGATGCCCTTGTACTGCTCGTACTTGCCGTGCACCTCGTCGGAGAAGGCCGTCTCCGCCTTCTCCACCAGCTTGTATCCGCGGTACGCGGCCTCGGGGGCACGCGAGACCCACGAGGTGGGGTCGATGAACTTCTTCCCGTCGCCGTGCACCACGGCATCGGCCAGAGCGGGGATCTTGCGCAGCGGGGTGCCCTCGATGAGCTTCGGGGTGAGGTGCTGGTCGAGCCACCTCACGGGGCTGATCAGCGGTCGCTCGTAGCGGACGGCGTCGTTGAACACGCGCTCCGAGGCCATGGCGAAGCGGCCCTTGAGGGAATCCGCGGTGACCCGGAAGACGCCCTTCTCCTCGCCGAACATCCCGAGGAGCTTCTTCGACCCCACAGTGATGTCGGCCTTGCCCGCCTTCCTGGCGATTTCCACGATGCGGTCGGCCGCCTTGAAGGAGTCGGCCCCTATCTCCACCCCCCTGAAGGTCTGCCAGGCCACTTTGCCGCCCTTGATGAGGTCACCGAAGGGCACGAAGCCGACGAGGTCGAGACCGATGTCGGCCCAGGACCCCTTCTTGGCCCCGGCGGCCCAGCCCACCCCGTGGAACGCGAGGGCGCCGGCGTTCAGCACGCGGCCGAGGATCTCGAAGACGGCGGCGCCGATGATCGTCTCGGAGAAGACGATGGCCAGGACGTCGCACGCGGCGGCAGCCATGCCCAGCCAGTCGCCGATCTTGTAGATCGAGTCCGCGTGCTTCTGGATCCAGTGCCACAGATCGCCCGCGAGGTCCTTGATCTGGTCGCCGATGCTCGACAGCAGGTCGCCGAGCTTGTCGAGCAGGGACTCGTCGGGTGCGACCTCGGCGGCCCTGCGGATCAGCTTGGCCGCGGCACGGGCCGCCTCGCCGTGGTGGGTCAGCAGCCTCTGTGCCTTCTTGATGATGGCGTTCAGCTCGGCCTGGGCGTCGTTCACCCGCGTCGTCGCGTGGTCCAGGCGCTGCTGTGCGTCGTGCAGGGCCGAATCCGTGTCGAAAGTACGGCCCGCGAGCTTCAGGTCCGGGTTGTTCTCCGCGGCCGTCAGCGCCTTCCGGGCCGCGGCGGCCTCGTCCTCGTAGTGGCGGGCCAGTGTCTGGAACTCCTGCAGGCTCGTCTCCCAGCCGTGCAGCGCGTGCGCCGCGTCGGCCAGCGAGCTGTGCCCGACGGCCAGGTACTTCGGCAGGGAGCCGGTCTTCTCGGCGAAAGCCGATGCCGCCTCGCCCGCCCAGGCCGCGTCCGCCTTGCCCAGCCGGGTCAGCGTCGCGTGCGCGTCGTGGAGCTGCTTTCCCACGCTGGTCAGGGCGGTGACCAGGTGGTGCACCGACGCGGGTACGCCGGGTGCGGGGTCGAAGCCGAGTGCCTCGAAGGTCTGGGTGCTCATGGGAGTCGGTCTCCTCGGCGCGATCAGTAGGAGCTGAGGGAGGAGGGGGCATCGGACCCCTCGTCGGCTGCCGGGGCATCGGCCTCGCCGAAGGAGACGGTGTCGGCGATGTCCGCGAGGACCGCCTGGTAGTGGTAGAGGTCCTGGACGTCGGGCGTGCTCAGGCAGAGCAGCAGCAGCCGGTCCTCGTCGGGGAACGGCAGCCAGACCTCGATCCGGACGAAGAACTGTTCCTGTTCGCCTCCCGGAAGCTCCCACACCGCGCGGGACCCGACGATGCGTACGACCGCGGGTCCGGCCGGGAGGGCCACCGGCTGGACCTCGCCCGCCTCACCGTTCCACGCGCCCTTGTCCAGCACCTCCGCGATGCCCGCGGCGGTCAGATGCGGGTCGGGGTTCTCCATCTCGCGCACGGTGACGGTGAGCGTGGCGCGGCTGATGCGCTCGGGCGGCTCGGAGCCGTCCGAGCTGCCGCCGATGGGGAAGATGCCGAGCGCGTTGTAGACGGCGCCGCCCGCGACGAGGTCCTGGGCGTTCGCCTCGTACATGGCCGCGGTCAGCGCGCGCAGGGGTCCGAGCTCCTCGCGCTCGCCCCAGTAGTCCCGGGCGAACTGCTCCAGCTGCTCTTCGTAGGCGTCCTCGTCCTCCCCGATACCGAGGGGGACGGCGTGGAACTCGGACTGGAGCTGGAAGCGGAACCCGGGCGGCGCGGTGTCGGCGGCCTCGGGCTCCTCGGTTATGGGCGCCGTCACCGGTCGGCGACCTTCACGGAGTGGACCTGGGCGGCGACCTTGTCCTCCAGGTGCTGGAAGAGCCGGCCCGACTCGGCCACCTTCTCGGTGATGCCGCCCGTGGCCTCGGCGATCAGTTTGATGCCGTAGCCCCACTTGTCCTGGAAGTGGTCACAGGCCTCCTCCAGCTCGGCGGAGCCGGAGCCCTTGGGGCCGATGTCCTTCAGCTGTTTCATCGCGGACTGCATCCCGCCCGCGCACCCGCTGAGATCCTTGATGAGCCGGGACAGTGCCTCGAACTCCACCTTGCAGTAGCCGGCCATCGCCGTCATACCCCCGAATAAGTCGGCCGATGGCCGACTCTGGCACGGCGCGCACGGCGCGGGGGAAACCGCCCCGGGGCGGGTGCAAGGCGTCCACACAAGCTCCGCGACCGCTCCACGGGCCGGTCCCGGCCCGCTCGGCCCGGCCCCGTGTTTGACCTGCGTCACTCTCGGGGTATTCTCTCCGCCCCGATTGGCCAGCCCCCCGCCCCATATGGCAGACTGTCCGAGTTGCTCGGTCGAGTGTTGATGCTGCACGCCTCCCGCCGGGAGGACCGGAAGCGAGTCCCACAGTACTCGTCGTCCTAACTGCCTGAGGGCAGCACTGGGGCGGACGTACGGGAATCTTCCGGGAAGTGTGGGCGCGGCACCGGCCAGGCGCCCGGTGGGCCTTCCGCCCCCGGCTTGCGGTTCCGGTAGGGCCGTGTGCAGTCCCGCAGGGATGTTCGAACAAGGGGCATCTGTGTCAGCGGGAGCGCGACACGCCCGACCGCGTGGGTCGGAGAAACGGATAGGGAACTCCGGGTTCCAGAGCGTTACAGAGACAGGACTACTGAGTAGCCATGGCGGGACAGAAGATCCGCATCCGGCTCAAGGCCTACGACCACGAGGTCATCGACTCCTCGGCGAAGAAGATCGTCGAGACGGTGACCCGCACTGGTGCGTCGGTCGCGGGCCCGGTGCCGCTGCCCACTGAGAAGAACGTGTACTGCGTCATCAAGTCGCCGCACAAGTACAAGGACTCGCGCGAGCACTTCGAGATGCGCACGCACAAGCGCCTGATCGACATTCTCGACCCCACCCCCAAGACCGTTGACTCTCTGATGCGACTCGACCTCCCGGCCGGTGTCGACATCGAGATCAAGCTCTGAGGGTCGGTGAGCTGAGAATGGCTAAGCAGATCAAGGGCATCCTGGGCGAGAAGCTCGGCATGACGCAGGTGTGGGACGAGAACAACCGTGTTGTTCCGGTCACCGTCGTCAAGGCCGGCCCCAACGTCGTCACCCAGGTTCGTACGAACGATGTCGACGGCTACGAGTCGGTCCAGATCGCCTTCGGCGAGATCGACCCGCGCAAGGTGAACAAGCCCCTCAAGGGCCACTTCGCCAAGGCCGACGTCACTCCCCGCCGCCACCTCGTCGAGATCCGTACCGCTGACGCCAGCGAGTACACCCTCGGCCAGGAGATCACCGCCGAGGTGTTCGAGGCCGGCATCAAGGTCGACGTGACCGGCAAGAGCAAGGGCAAGGGCTTCGCCGGTGTCATGAAGCGTCACAACTTCAAGGGCCTCGGCGCCGGACACGGCACCCAGCGCAAGCACCGCTCGCCCGGTTCCATCGGTGGCTGCGCCACCCCGGGCCGTGTGTTCAAGGGCCTCCGCATGGCGGGTCGCATGGGCAACGAGCGGGTCACCACCCAGAACCTGACCGTCCACGCCGTTGACGCGGAGAAGGGTCTGCTGCTCATCAAGGGCGCGGTTCCCGGTCCGAACGGCGGCCTCGTCCTGGTCCGCACCGCGGCCAAGGGGGCCTGAGGTAACCGATGAGCACTGTTGACATCCTTTCGCCGGCGGGCGACAAGGCCGGTTCCGTCGAGCTCCCCGCGGAGATCTTCGACGCCAAGGTCAGCGTTCCGCTGATCCACCAGGTCGTCGTCGCGCAGCTGGCCGCTGCCCGTCAGGGCACGCACAAGACGAAGACCCGTGGCGAGGTCCGTGGTGGCGGCAAGAAGCCGTACCGCCAGAAGGGCACCGGTCGCGCCCGTCAGGGTTCGACCCGCGCGCCGCAGTTCGCCGGTGGTGGCGTCGTGCACGGTCCCGTGCCGCGTGACTACTCGCAGCGGACCCCCAAGAAGATGAAGGCCGCCGCCCTGCGCGGTGCCCTCACCGACCGGGCGCGTCACAACCGCATCCACGTCGTTTCCGGCGTGGTCGAGGGTGCGATCTCCACCAAGGCCGCCAAGAGCCTGTTCGGCAAGATCTCGGAGCGCAAGAACCTGCTCCTGGTCGTCGAGCGCTCGGACGAGGCCGCGTGGCTGTCCGCCCGCAACCTGCCCCAGGTCCACATCCTGGAGCCGGGCCAGCTGAACACGTACGACGTTCTCGTCTCGGACGACGTGGTCTTCACCCAGGCCGCTTTCGAGTCCTTCGTGTCTGGCCCCAAGGCCGCTGACACCGAAGGGAGCGAGGCCTGATGGCTACGCGTCACCCGAGCATTGCCTCGAAGGCCGCCAAGGCCGCCAAGGCCGCGCGCGTCGCCAAGGCGAAGCGCCACGCCACCGAGGGCAAGAACACCGTCGAGACGCCGCTGAGCAAGTCCTTCACGGACCCCCGTGACGTGCTGCTCAAGCCGGTCGTCTCGGAGAAGAGCTACGCGCTCCTCGACGAGAACAAGTACACGTTCGTCGTCGCCCCGGGCGCCAACAAGACCCAGATCAAGCAGGCCGTCCAGGCGGTCTTCGACGTCAAGGTCACCGGGGTCAACACGATCAACCGCCAGGGCAAGCGCAAGCGGACCCGCACCGGTTTCGGCCAGCGTGCCGCGACCAAGCGCGCGATCGTGACCCTCGCCGAGGGCGACCGTATCGACATCTTCGGCGGTCCGACCGCCTAAGGGCGGTCCGGATCGTCCGATATCGGACGAGGACTGAGAAATGGGAATCCGCAAGTACAAGCCGACTACGCCGGGCCGTCGTGGCGCCAGCGTCGCCGACTTCGTCGAGGTCACGCGGTCCACGCCGGAGAAGTCGCTGGTCCGCCCCCTGCACAGCAAGGGCGGCCGTAACAACGCCGGTCGTGTGACCGTTCGCCACCAGGGTGGCGGACACAAGCGCGCCTACCGAGTGATCGACTTCCGTCGTCACGACAAGGACGGCGTGCCGGCGAAGGTCGCGCACATCGAGTACGACCCCAACCGCACCGCGCGCATCGCGCTGCTGCACTACGCCGACGGCGAGAAGCGCTACATCCTCGCCCCGCGCAACCTGCAGCAGGGTGACCGCGTCGAGAACGGTCCCGGGGCCGACATCAAGCCGGGCAACAACCTGGCCCTCCGCAACATCCCGGTCGGTACCACGATCCACGCGATCGAGCTCCGTCCCGGTGGCGGTGCCAAGTTCGCCCGCTCCGCCGGTGCCTCCGTGCAGCTGCTCGCGAAGGAGGGCTCGATGGCCCACCTGCGCATGCCGTCCGGCGAGGTTCGCCTGGTCGACATCCGCTGCCGCGCCACCATCGGTGAGGTCGGCAACGCCGAGCAGAGCAACATCAACTGGGGTAAGGCCGGCCGTAAGCGGTGGCTGGGCGTTCGCCCGACCGTCCGTGGTGTCGTGATGAACCCGGTTGACCACCCGCACGGTGGTGGTGAGGGCCGGACCTCCGGTGGTCGCCACCCTGTGTCCCCGTGGGGCAAGAAGGAAGGCCGTACTCGTTCGCCCAAGAAGGCGTCGAACAAGTACATCGTCCGCCGCCGCAAGACGAACAAGAAGCGCTAAGGACGGGTTGAGATGCCTCGTAGCCTGAAGAAGGGGCCCTTCGTCGACGACCACCTGATCAAGAAGGTGGACGCCCAGAACGAAGCCGGCACCAAGAACGTCATCAAGACCTGGTCCCGTCGCTCCATGATCGTCCCGGCCATGCTGGGCCACACGCTCGCGGTGCACAACGGCAAGACCCACATCCCGGTGTTCGTCACCGAGTCGATGGTCGGCCACAAGCTCGGCGAGTTCTCGCCGACCCGCACCTTCCGGGGCCACGTCAAGGAAGACCGGAAGTCGAAGCGCCGCTAGTAGCGGATCGCATTCAGACACGTAAGTAACTGAGAGGGACAACCATGGAAGCCAGGGCCCAGGCGCGGTACATCCGCGTTACGCCCATGAAGGCCCGCCGCGTGGTGGACCTTATCCGTGGCATGGATGCCACGGAGGCTCAGGCTGTTCTGCGATTCGCTCCGCAGGCAGCCTCCGTGCCGGTCGGCAAGGTGCTCGACAGCGCCATCGCCAACGCCGCGCACAACTACGACCACACCGACGCCGACAGCCTCTTCATTTCCGAGGCGTACGTCGACGAGGGTCCGACCCTGAAGCGGTTCCGGCCGCGTGCCCAGGGCCGTGCCTACCGGATCCGCAAGCGGACCAGCCACATCACCGTGGTCGTCAGCAGCAAGGAAGGAACCCGGTAATGGGCCAGAAGGTAAACCCGCATGGGTTCCGGCTCGGTGTCACGACCGACTTCAAGTCGCGTTGGTACGCCGACAAGCTGTACAAGGACTACGTCAAGGAAGACGTCGCCATCCGTCGGATGATGACGTCCGGCATGGAGCGCGCCGGTATCTCGAAGGTTGAGATCGAGCGCACCCGTGACCGCGTGCGGGTGGACATCCACACCGCTCGTCCGGGCATCGTCATCGGCCGCCGTGGCGCCGAGGCCGACCGCATCCGCGGTGACCTCGAGAAGCTCACGGGCAAGCAGGTCCAGCTGAACATCCTCGAGGTCAAGAACCCCGAGACCGACGCTCAGCTGGTTGCCCAGGCCGTTGCCGAGCAGCTCTCCTCCCGCGTCTCCTTCCGCCGCGCCATGCGTAAGAGCATGCAGTCGGCGATGAAGGCGGGCGCCAAGGGCATCAAGATCCAGTGCGGTGGCCGCCTCGGCGGCGCCGAGATGTCCCGCTCGGAGTTCTACCGCGAGGGCCGTGTGCCCCTGCACACGCTCCGCGCGAACGTGGACTACGGCTTCTTCGAGGCCAAGACGACCTTCGGCCGCATCGGTGTGAAGGTCTGGATCTACAAGGGCGACGTCAAGAACATCGCCGAGGTCCGCGCCGAGAACGCTGCCGCCCGTGCGGGTAACCGCCCGGCCCGCGGTGGCGCCGACCGCCCGGCCCGTGGTGGCCGCGGTGGCGAGCGGCGCGGTCGTAAGCCGCAGCAGGCTGCCGGCGCCGAGGCCCCCAAGGCCGAGGCTCCCGCGTCCGCTCCGGCTGAGAGCACCGGAACGGAGGCCTGACCGACATGCTGATCCCCCGTAGGGTCAAGCACCGCAAGCAGCACCACCCGAAGCGCGACGGTATGTCGAAGGGTGGCACGCAGGTTGCGTTCGGCGAGTACGGCATCCAGGCGCTGACCCCGGCCTACGTGACGAACCGCCAGATCGAGGCGGCTCGTATCGCGATGACCCGCCACATCAAGCGTGGCGGCAAGGTCTGGATCAACATCTACCCGGACCGTCCGCTGACCAAGAAGCCGGCCGAGACCCGCATGGGTTCCGGTAAGGGTTCGCCGGAGTGGTGGATCGCGAACGTCAAGCCCGGTCGGGTGATGTTCGAGCTGTCCTACCCGAACGAGAAGATTGCGCGTGAAGCTCTGACTCGTGCGGCCCACAAGCTGCCGATGAAGTGCCGGATCGTCAAGCGCGAGGCAGGTGAAGCGTGATGTCGGCCGGTACCAAGGCGTCCGAGCTGCGCGAGCTGGGCAACGAGGAGCTTCTGGCGAAGCTCCGCGAGGCCAAGGAAGAGCTGTTCAACCTCCGCTTCCAGGCGGCCACGGGACAGCTCGAGAACCACGGCCGTCTCAAGGCGGTCCGCAAGGACATCGCGCGGATCTACACCCTGATGCGCGAGCGTGAGCTGGGCATCGAAACGGTGGAGAACGCCTGATGAGCGAGAAGAACGTGACTGAGAACGCAGAGGCGCGCGGCTTCCGCAAGACCCGTGAGGGTCTCGTCGTCAGCGACAAGATGGACAAGACCGTCGTCGTCGCCGTCGAGGACCGCGTCAAGCACGCGCTGTACGGCAAGGTCATCCGCCGTACGAACAAGCTCAAGGCGCACGACGAGCAGAACGCCGCGGGTGTCGGCGACCGCGTCCTCCTCATGGAGACCCGGCCGCTGTCCGCGACGAAGCGCTGGCGCGTCGTCGAGATCCTCGAGAAGGCCAAGTAATTCCTGCGGGCATCCCCGCAGGACAGTTCCGCCAGGCTCCGGGAGCCGCTCACTGAGCGGTTCCCGGGGAACCGGCAGACAAACAGGAGATAGACGTGATCCAGCAGGAGTCGCGACTGCGCGTCGCCGACAACACTGGTGCGAAGGAAATCCTTTGCATCCGTGTGCTCGGTGGCTCCGGTCGCCGCTACGCGGGCATCGGTGACGTCATCGTCGCCACCGTCAAGGACGCGATCCCCGGTGGCAACGTGAAGAAGGGTGACGTCGTCAAGGCGGTCATCGTTCGCACCGTCAAGGAGCGCCGCCGTCCGGACGGCTCGTACATCCGCTTCGACGAGAACGCCGCCGTCATTCTGAAGAACGACGGCGACCCTCGCGGCACCCGCATCTTCGGCCCGGTCGGCCGTGAGCTGCGCGAGAAGAAGTTCATGAAGATCATCTCGCTCGCGCCGGAGGTGCTGTAAGCATGAAGATCAAGAAGGGCGACCTGGTCCAGGTCATCACCGGCAAGGACAAGGGCAAGCAGGGCAAGGTCATCGCTGCCTTCCCCCGCGAGGACCGTGTCCTGGTCGAGGGTGTCAACCGGGTCAAGAAGCACACCAAGGCCGGCCCGACCGCCAGCGGTTCGCAGGCCGGCGGCATCGTCACGACCGAGGCGCCGATCCACGTCTCCAACGTCCAGCTGGTCGTTGAGAAGGACGGCAACAAGGTCGTCACGCGTGTCGGTTACCGCTTCGACGACGAGGGCAACAAGATCCGCGTTGCCAAGCGGACGGGTGAGGACATCTGATGGCTACCACCACCACTCCGCGTCTGAAGCAGAAGTACCGCGAGGAGATCGCGGGCAAGATGCGTGACGAGTTCAAGTACGAGAACGTCATGCAGATCCCCGGCCTCGTCAAGATCGTGGTCAACATGGGTGTGGGCGACGCCGCCCGCGACTCCAAGCTGATCGAGGGCGCCATCCGCGACCTCACCACGATCACCGGCCAGAAGCCGCAGGTCACCAAGGCTCGTAAGTCCATCGCGCAGTTCAAGCTGCGTGAGGGCCAGCCGATCGGTGCCCACGTCACGCTTCGTGGCGACCGCATGTGGGAGTTCCTGGACCGCACCCTGTCGCTCGCGCTGCCGCGCATCCGCGACTTCCGCGGCCTGTCCCCCAAGCAGTTCGACGGCCGTGGCAACTACACCTTCGGTCTCACGGAGCAGGTCATGTTCCACGAGATCGACCAGGACAAGATCGACCGCGTCCGGGGTATGGACATCACCGTGGTCACCACGGCGACCAACGACGCTGAGGGCCGCGCGCTCCTTCGTCACCTCGGCTTCCCGTTCAAGGAGGCGTGAGCGAGATGGCGAAGAAGGCTCTGATCGCTAAGGCTGCTCGCAAGCCCAAGTTCGGTGTGCGTGGCTACACGCGCTGCCAGCGCTGCGGCCGTCCCCACTCCGTGTACCGCAAGTTCGGCCTGTGCCGCGTGTGCCTTCGTGAGATGGCTCACCGTGGCGAGCTGCCGGGCGTGACCAAGAGCTCCTGGTAATTCCCGTAATAGGGGATTCCGGAAGCTCTCGGTAAGCATCTGGGTCGGCAGGGGCCCTTCTCCGCATGCCGTAGGCTTGTGGGGTTGGGCGTCTGCCGCGCCCGTACGACTTACTACGCCGTAGGTCCACCGCGCCGCACCCGTCCCGTCTCGGATCGGGGAGAGGGATGGCGCACCAGGAAACCCCGGCGAGAGAGGCCGAAGGCCAATTCATGACCATGACTGATCCGATCGCAGACATGCTTACGCGTCTGCGGAACGCGAACTCGGCATACCACGACTCCGTGACGATGCCGGCATCGAAGATCAAGTCTCACATCGCGGAGATCCTCCAGCAGGAGGGCTTCATCACGGGCTGGAAGATCGAGGACGCCGAGGTCGGCAAGAACCTCGTTCTCGAGCTGAAGTTCGGCCCGAACCGTGAGCGCTCCATCGCGGGCATCAAGCGGATCTCCAAGCCCGGTCTCCGGGTGTACGCGAAGTCCACCAACCTGCCGAAGGTGCTGGGCGGCCTCGGCGTGGCGATCATCTCCACGTCGCACGGGCTCCTCACCGACAAGCAGGCCGGCAAGAAGGGCGTGGGTGGGGAAGTCCTCGCCTACGTCTGGTAGCGGAAGGGAACGGAGGAAACAGCTATGTCGCGTATTGGCAAGCTCCCCATCACGGTTCCCGCCGGCGTGGACGTCACCATCGACGGCCGTACGGTCTCGGTCAAGGGCCCCAAGGGCACGCTGACCCACACCGTCGTCGCGCCGATCGACATCGTCAAGGGTGAGGACGGCGTTCTGAACGTCACCCGCCCGAACGACGAGCGTCAGAACAAGGCCCTGCACGGCCTGTCCCGCACGCTGGTGGCGAACATGATCACCGGCGTGACCCAGGGTTACGTGAAGAAGCTCGAGATCAGCGGTGTCGGTTACCGCGTGACGGCCAAGGGCTCGAACCTCGAGTTCGCGCTCGGCTACAGCCACCCGATCGTCGTCGAGGCGCCCGAGGGCATCACCTTCAAGGTGGAGACCCCGACCCGCTTCCAGGTCGAGGGCATCGACAAGCAGAAGGTCGGCGAGGTTGCGGCCAACATCCGCAAGCTGCGCAAGCCCGACCCGTACAAGGCCAAGGGCGTCAAGTACGAGGGCGAAGTCATCCGCCGCAAGGTCGGAAAGGCGGGTAAGTAAGCCATGGCATACGGGCAGAAGATCCTCAAGGGCGACGCCTACAAGCGCGCCGCGATCAAGCGCCGTCACATCCGGATCCGCAAGCGGATCGCCGGTACGGCGGAGCGTCCCCGTCTGGTCGTGACCCGCTCCAACCGCCACATCGTGGCGCAGGTGATCGACGACCTCAAGGGCCACACCCTGGCGTCCGCGTCCACCCTGGACGCGTCCGTCCGCGGTGGCGAGGGCGACAAGTCCTCGCAGGCCAAGCAGGTCGGCGCCCTGGTCGCCGAGCGTGCCAAGGCCGCCGGTGTCGAGGCTGTCGTGTTCGACCGTGGTGGCAACCAGTACGCCGGGCGCATCGCCGCCCTGGCGGACGCCGCCCGCGAAGCCGGGCTCAAGTTCTGAGCCTGCCGTAGCTAGCGGAAACAGAGAGAGGTAATTCCAATGGCTGGACCCCAGCGCCGCGGTGGCGGTGCCGGTGGCGGCGAGCGGCGGGACCGGAAGGGCCGTGACGGCGGCGCTGCTGCCGCCGAGAAGACCGCGTACGTTGAGCGCGTCGTCGCGATCAACCGCGTCGCCAAGGTTGTGAAGGGTGGTCGTCGCTTCAGCTTCACCGCGCTGGTCGTGGTGGGCGACGGTGACGGCACCGTGGGTGTCGGTTACGGCAAGGCCAAGGAGGTGCCGGCCGCCATCGCCAAGGGCGTTGAGGAGGCCAAGAAGCACTTCTTCAAGGTCCCCCGTATCCAGGGCACCATCCCGCACCCGATCCAGGGTGAGAAGGCTGCCGGCGTCGTGCTGCTCAAGCCCGCGTCCCCCGGTACCGGTGTTATCGCCGGTGGCCCGGTGCGTGCCGTGCTCGAGTGCGCCGGTATCCACGACATCCTGTCGAAGTCGCTCGGCTCCGACAACGCGATCAACATCGTGCACGCGACCGTGGAGGCCCTGAAGGGCCTGCAGCGTCCCGAGGAGGTCGCGGCCCGCCGCGGTCTGCCGCTCGAGGACGTCGCTCCCGCGGCTCTGCTGCGTGCGCGTGCCGGGGCGGGTGCGTGATGGCTCAGCTCAAGATCACGCAGGTCAAGTCCTACATCGGTAGCAAGCAGAACCACCGCGACACCCTGCGGTCCCTTGGTCTCAAGGGCATCAACACGCAGGTCGTCAAGGAGGACCGCCCCGAGTTCCGCGGCATGGTGCACACCGTCCGCCACCTCGTGACGGTCGAGGAGGTCGACTGATCATGGCGGAGCAGAACCCGCTCAAGATCCACAACCTCCGTCCCGCCCCGGGCGCCAAGACCGCCAAGACCCGTGTCGGTCGTGGTGAGGCGTCGAAGGGTAAGACGGCCGGTCGTGGTACCAAGGGTACGAAGGCCCGTTACCAGGTTCCGGAGCGCTTCGAGGGTGGCCAGATGCCGCTCCACATGCGCCTCCCGAAGCTGAAGGGCTTCAAGAACCCGTTCAAGACCGAGTTCCAGGTCGTGAACCTCGACAAGCTGGCCGCGCTCTACCCCGAGGGTGGCGAGGTCACGGTCGAGGGTCTGGTGGCCAAGGGTGCCGTTCGCAAGAACAGCCTCGTCAAGGTCCTCGGCCAGGGCGAGATCTCCGTGGCGCTGCAGGTGACGGTCGACGCCGTCTCCGGCTCCGCCAAGGAGAAGATCACCGCCGCCGGCGGTACGGTCACCGAGCTCGTCTGAGTCCTTCAGACGCCTTGATGACGTAAACGATCCCGACCGGGGATACCTCACAATGGGGTATCCCCGGTTGGTCGTTCCAAGGTGGGCAGGGTCGCCGGTAAGGTGGCCTGCACTGCTCTTTTTCCTTATCCGTCGAATCTCACGACCGTCACCCTTGACGCAGTTGCGCGGGGGTCGCAGGAGGCACCGTGCTCACCGCGTTCGCCCGGGCGTTCAGGACGCCCGACCTGCGCAAGAAGCTGCTCTTCACGCTGGGCATCATCGTGGTCTACCGGGTCGGTACCCACGTCCCGATCCCCGGCGTCAACTACAAGGCCGTCCAGCAGTGCGTCAGCGAGGCAGGCGCCAATCAGGGCCTGTTCGGTCTCGTGAACATGTTCAGCGGTGGTGCGCTGCTGCAGATCACGATCTTCGCGCTCGGGATCATGCCGTACATCACGGCCAGCATCATCCTTCAGCTGCTCACCGTGGTCATCCCGCGCCTGGAAGCCCTGAAGAAGGAGGGCCAGGCCGGTACGGCGAAGATCACGCAGTACACCCGCTACCTGACGGTGGCGCTCGCCATCCTGCAGGGCACCGGCCTGGTGGCCACCGCCCGCAGCGGCGCTCTCTTCAACGGCTGCTCGGTCGCCTCGAGCATCGTTCCGGACCAGGCGATCTTCACGACCATCACGATGGTCGTCTGCATGACCGCCGGTACGGGCGTCGTCATGTGGCTCGGCGAGCTGATCACCGACCGCGGCATCGGCAACGGCATGTCGATCCTCATGTTCATCTCGATCGCGGCGACCTTCCCGTCCGCGCTGTGGGCCATCAAGAAGCAGGGCTCGCTCGCCGGTGGCTGGATCGAGTTCGGCACGGTCATCCTGGTCGGCCTGGTCATGGTCGCGCTCGTCGTCTTCGTCGAGCAGGCCCAGCGGCGCATCCCGGTCCAGTACGCGAAGCGCATGATCGGCCGTCGTTCCTACGGTGGTACGTCCACGTACATCCCGCTCAAGGTGAACCAGGCGGGTGTGATTCCGGTCATCTTCGCCTCCTCGCTGCTCTACATCCCGGCCCTGGTGGCGCAGTTCGCGGGGGGCAATTCGAGCTGGACGGTCTGGATCAAGAACAACCTGACCAAGGGCGACCACCCGATTTACATCACTCTGTACTTCTTGCTCATCGTTTTCTTCGCGTTCTTCTACGTGGCTATCTCCTTCAACCCCGAGGAAGTCGCGGACAACATGAAGAAGTATGGTGGCTTCATCCCGGGCATCCGGGCTGGCCGACCGACCGCTGAGTACCTCAGCTATGTGCTCAACCGGATCACCTGGCCGGGTTCGCTGTATCTGGGTCTGATTGCTCTCGTGCCAACAATGGCGTTGGTCGGGTTCGGGGCGACGAACAACTTCCCGTTCGGCGGGACGAGCATCCTGATCATCGTGGGTGTCGGTCTCGAGACGGTGAAGCAGATCGAGAGCCAGCTCCAGCAGCGCAATTACGAAGGGTTCCTCCGCTGATGCGTATCGTCCTCGTCGGGCCGCCGGGTGCCGGTAAGGGAACGCAAGCCGTCCGCCTCGCAGAGAAGCTGGCCATCCCGCACATCTCCACGGGTGACCTGTTCCGGGCCAACATCAGCCAGCAGACCGAGCTGGGCAAGCTCGCCAAGTCCTACATGGACGCGGGCAACCTCGTGCCCGACGAGGTCACGATCGCGATGGCCAAGGACCGCATGGAGCAGCCCGACGCGGAGAACGGCTTCCTGCTGGACGGCTTCCCGCGCAATGTCTCGCAGGCCGAGGCCCTGGACGCGCTGCTGGAGTCCGAGAGCATCAAGCTGGACGCCGTTCTGGACCTGGAGGTCCCGGAGGACGAGGTCGTCAAGCGCATCGCCGGCCGGCGTATCTGCCGCAACGACTCGTCCCACGTCTTCCACGTGACGTACAGCCCGCCGAAGCGGGAGGGCGTGTGCGACGTCTGCGGCGGTGAGCTGTACCAGCGCGACGACGACTCCGAGGGGACCGTCCGCAAGCGGCTGGAGGTCTACCACACGCAGACCGAGCCGATCATCGACTACTACAAGGCGCAGGGCCTGGTCGTGACCATCTCCTCCCTGGGTCCGGTGGACGAGATCACGCAGCGGGCCCTGGAGGCCCTCAAGCGCGAGAAGGCCGAGAACAAGTAGATCGCGGTCCTTCCGGCCGCGGTGCCCTCCCGGGGCGCCGCGGCCGTAGTGTTGTGTACGTAACCCAGTCGACGTGAGTGACGGAGAGCGCAGGCCCCCATGGTGCAGATCAAGACCCCCGAGCAGATCGCCAAGATGCGTGCGGCGGGCCTGGTCGTAGCCGCCATCCACGCGGCCACGCGCGAAGCCGCGGTGCCGGGCGCCTCCACCAAGGACCTGGACGAGGTCGCCCGCAAGGTGCTCGCGGAGCACGGCGCCAAGTCGAACTTCCTGGGGTACGGCGGTTTCCCCGCGACGATCTGCACCTCGGCCAACGAGGTGGTCGTCCACGGCATCCCCACGGAGGACGTCGTTCTGAAGGACGGCGACATCATCTCCATCGACGCGGGTGCCATCGTCGACGGCTGGCACGGTGACGCGGCCTACACGGCCTTCGTGGGCTCCGGTCACGCTCCGGAGCTGATCGAGCTGTCCCGGGTGACCGAGGAATCGATGTGGGCCGGCATCGCGGCCATGAAGCAGGGCAACCGCCTGGTCGACGTCTCCCGGGCCGTCGAGACGTACATCCGCCGCCAGCCCAAGCCGGGCGGCGGCAAGTACGGGATCATCGAGGACTACGGCGGCCACGGCATCGGCACCGAGATGCACATGGACCCGCATCTGCTGAACTACGTCGACCGCCGCCGTGGCAAGGGCCCCAAGCTGGTCCCCGGTTTCTGCCTCGCCATCGAGCCGATGGTCTCCCTCGGCACCCCGCGCACCGAGGTCCTCGAGGACGACTGGACGGTCATCACCACGGACGGCACCTGGTCCTCCCACTGGGAGCACTCGGTCGCGCTGACCGAGGAGGGCCCCCTCGTACTGACCGCTCCGGACGGCGGCAAGGCCAAGCTGGCCGAGTACGGAGTGACGGCCGCGCCCGACCCCCTGGCATAAGGATCAGGGGCACGGGGCAGACTCCCTCGATTCGTGTTTCCTGGTGCGCTGACGTAGACTGACTCGTCGGCTCTCGTGCACCCGCATGTCCGCATGCGCTCGCACTTGTCCTCCGCGGCAAGGGAGAGAGTCGATCAAGGTAGTCGATTCGAAGGGCGAAGCGTGGCCAAGAAGCAAGGTGCCATCGAGATCGAGGGCACTGTCGTCGAGTCTCTGCCGAACGCCATGTTCAAGGTCGAGCTCCAGAACGGCCACCAGGTCCTGGCACACATCAGCGGCAAGATGCGTATGCACTACATCCGCATCCTCCCTGACGACCGGGTCGTGGTGGAGCTGTCTCCGTACGACCTGACGCGTGGCCGGATCGTCTACCGCTACAAGTAGATCTTGCCCGCACCCCGGCTCTCATCGGGGTGATGGCACTGACCCGGAGAACCTCACCCATGAAGGTCAAGCCGAGCGTCAAGAAGATCTGCGACAAGTGCAGGGTGATCCGCCGTCACGGCAGGGTCATGGTCATCTGCGAGAACCCGCGCCACAAGCAGCGCCAGGGCTGACGCACGACCGATCCCTCTGCACCCATCGCAGAGATTCGCGCGACGCAAGCTGAATTGTTCATACGCAGAACCCGAGCCATCCAGCTCGACACCCCCGGTTCGGAGGCCGGGGACCCGGTTCGTACCTGGTACGGCGGTCGGGATCCGGTTCTGTGGAAGACCTCCGAAGATTCACCAGGAGCCATTGAATGGCACGCGTTTCCGGTGTTGACATCCCGCGCGAAAAGCGCGTGGAGGTCGCCCTCACCTACGTGTTCGGCATCGGCCGGACCCTCTCCCAGCAGACGCTGGCCGAGACCGGTATCGACCCGAACACCCGCGTTCGCGACCTGACCGAAGAGCAGCTGGTCGCCATTCGCGAGTACGTCGACAACAACATCAAGACCGAGGGTGACCTCCGTCGCGAGATCCAGGCCGACATCCGCCGCAAGGTCGAGATCGGCTGCTACCAGGGTCTCCGTCACCGTCGCGGTCTGCCCGTCCGCGGTCAGCGCACCAGCACCAACGCTCGCACCCGCAAGGGCCCGCGTCGCGCCATCGCCGGCAAGAAGAAGCCGGGCAAGAAGTAGTCCGCAGCGGACACCTGTCCACGGTCTTCGCTGTAGGACCGACCACCTCCCGTAGGAGTTAGTAGATGCCCCCCAAGGGACGTCAGGGCGCTGCCAAGAAGGTGCGCCGCAAGGAAAAGAAGAACGTCGCTCACGGCCACGCGCACATCAAGAGCACGTTCAACAACACGATCGTCTCGATCACGGACCCGTCCGGCAACGTGATCTCCTGGGCCTCCGCCGGCCACGTCGGCTTCAAGGGCTCCAGGAAGTCCACGCCGTTCGCCGCGCAGATGGCCGCCGAGTCGGCTGCCCGCCGCGCCCAGGAGCACGGCATGCGCAAGGTCGACGTGTTCGTCAAGGGCCCGGGCTCCGGTCGTGAGACCGCGATCCGCTCCCTGCAGGCCACGGGCCTCGAGGTCGGCTCCATCCAGGACGTCACCCCGACCCCGCACAACGGCTGCCGGCCGCCGAAGCGTCGTCGCGTCTGACGCACGGTTGCTCTGAGGATTCGGGCGGTACGGCTCCGTACACGGGGCCGTATCGCCCGTACCCTTGCAGTACCCGCACTTTTCACGGGTGCGGATTCCGTCGGGTGTCAAATAGCGGGCGCCCACGAATGAAGGATCTGATCCACGCATGCTGATCGCTCAGCGTCCCTCGTTGACCGAAGAGGTCGTCGACGAGTTCCGCTCCCGGTTCGTGATCGAGCCGCTGGAGCCGGGCTTCGGCTACACCCTCGGCAACTCCCTGCGCCGTACGCTCCTGTCCTCGATCCCGGGTGCCGCTGTCACCAGCATCCGCATCGACGGTGTCCTGCACGAGTTCACCACCGTGCCGGGCGTCAAGGAGGACGTCACCGACCTGATCCTCAACATCAAGCAGCTGGTCGTCTCCTCGGAGCACGACGAGCCGGTCGTGATGTACCTGCGCAAGCAGGGTCCGGGTCTGGTCACCGCCGCCGACATCGCGCCCCCGGCCGGTGTCGAGGTGCACAACCCCGACCTGGTCCTGGCCACGCTGAACGGCAAGGGCAAGCTGGAGATGGAGCTGACCGTCGAGCGCGGTCGCGGTTACGTCTCCGCCGTGCAGAACAAGCAGGTGGGCCAGGAGATCGGCCGTATCCCGGTCGACTCCATCTACAGCCCGGTGCTGAAGGTCACGTACAAGGTCGAGGCGACGCGTGTCGAGCAGCGCACGGACTTCGACAAGCTGATCGTCGACGTCGAGACCAAGCAGGCGATGCGTCCCCGTGACGCCATGGCGTCGGCCGGTAAGACGCTCGTCGAGCTGTTCGGTCTCGCCCGCGAGCTGAACATCGACGCCGAGGGCATCGACATGGGTCCGTCCCCGACGGACGCCGCGCTGGCGGCCGACCTCGCGCTCCCGATCGAGGAGCTCGAGCTGACCGTCCGCTCGTACAACTGCCTCAAGCGTGAGGGCATCCACTCCGTGGGTGAGCTGGTCGCGCGCTCCGAGGCCGACCTCCTCGACATTCGCAACTTCGGTGCGAAGTCGATCGACGAGGTCAAGGCGAAGCTGGCCGGCATGGGCCTGGCCCTCAAGGACAGCCCGCCCGGATTCGACCCCACGGCCGCCGCGGACGCGTTCGGTGCGGACGACGACGCGGATGCCGGGTTCGTCGAGACCGAGCAGTACTGAGGGCTCGGGACCGACGGTCCGATTGTGGGTGCGGGTGCGCTGTGGCTTGTCGCGCAGTTCCCCGCGCCCCTTCCGAGCAGGCCCCTTCGGGGCTCCGCTCGGATCTCCGACGGGCAACCGCTCGCTCGGATACTGACTCCGGTACCTGACACGGCCGGGGCAGACACACAGGAGAAGAACTATGCCGAAGCCCACCAAGGGTGCCCGTCTGGGCGGCAGCGCCGCGCACGAGAAGCTGCTCCTCGCGAACCTCGCGAAGTCGCTGTTCGAGCACGGCCGTATCACCACCACCGAGGCGAAGGCCCGCCGCCTGCGCCCGTACGCCGAGCGTCTGGTCACCAAGGCGAAGAAGGGCGACCTTCACAACCGCCGTCAGGTGCTCCAGGTCATCACGGACAAGAGCATCGTCCACACGCTCTTCACCGAGATCGGCCCGCGGTACGAGAACCGTCCCGGTGGCTACACCCGCATCACCAAGATCGGTAACCGCCGTGGCGACAACGCGCCCATGGCCGTCATCGAGCTGGTCGAGGCGCTGACCGTCGCCCAGCAGGCGACCGGTGAGGCCGAGGCCGCCACCAAGCGTGCGGTCAAGGAGGCCGAGGAGGCCAAGGCTGCGGAGACCACCGAGGCTCCGGCCGAGGAGGCCGCTGCCGAGGAGTCCAAGGACGCCTGAGGCTCTGCCTTGCAGTGAACGGGTCCGCCCCTCGGGGCGGGCCCGTTCCGCGTTTCCTGAGAGGATCCAGGAGTGAGTGACGAAGTACAGCCCGGGTACGTCCGTGTCCGCCTCGACATCTCCTACGACGGCACCGACTTCCACGGCTGGGCCAAGCAGGCCGGCGGCAAGCGGACGGTGCAGGGCGAGATCGAGGACGCCCTGCGCACGGTGACGCGGTCGCGGGAGACGTATGAGCTGACCGTCGCCGGGCGGACCGATGCCGGGGTGCACGCGCGGGGGCAGGTGGCGCATGTGGATCTGCCCGAGGGAGTCTGGCGGGAGCACAACCAGAAGCTGCTCAAGCGGCTCGCCGGGCGTTTGCCCAAGGACGTGCGGGTGTGGGCCCTCAGGCCGGCGCCGAGCGGCTTCAACGCCCGTTTCTCCGCCGTCTGGCGCCGGTACGCCTACCGGGTCACCGACAACCCCGGTGGCGTCGACCCCATCCTGCGCAATCACGTCCTCTGGCACGACTGGCCGCTCGACGTCGACGCCATGAACGAGGCGGCGCGGGAGCTGCTGGGGGAGCACGACTTCGCCGCGTACTGCAAGAAGCGGGAGGGGGCCACGACGATCCGGACCCTCCAGGAGCTGAGCCTCGTGCGCGGCGCCGACGGGATCATCACGGCCACGGTCCGCGCGGACGCTTTCTGTCACAACATGGTGCGCTCGCTGATCGGCGCGCTGCTGTTCGTGGGCGACGGGCACCGCGGCCCCGAGTGGCCCGGGAAGGTGCTGGCCGCGGGCGTCCGGGACTCGGCCGTGCATGTCGTGCGGCCGCACGGGCTGACCCTGGAGGAGGTCGGCTACCCCGCCGACGAGCTGCTGGCCGCGCGGAACCTTCAGGCGCGGAACAAGCGCTCGCTTCCGGGCGCGGCAGGTTGCGAAACCTGTTAGTCACGTTCCACTTCGGGTCACCGAGCTGATCGCACGGCACACCGCGAGCGGTCGGCTGCCGCGCGGGTCGGACGACCCCCGCGCACCCAGCCGGAGTCCGCGGTGGTGCCCTTGCGGCTGCGGCCGAGGCGGCGCAGGGGCCAGCGCCCCCGGGCTACTGGGCGGCGGCCGACGCCTGGGCCTCGCCGCGGCGCCTGATCTGGCGGAAGGTGAACTCCGCCAGGTCGTCCCCGACGGCGAAGGCCTTCGTGTCCTTGTCGGTGACGCTCTTGCCGTTGAGGAAGCCGGTGATCGTGAAGTAGCCGTAGCGGCCGTAGGCGTTGCGGGTCGAGCGGCAGAACCCGCCGTCGCAGAAGGGCTTGACGCCCTTGCCGAACAGCGAGCGCACGATGCTGTGGTCGTCGGTCTGGGCCTTGGCCTTCGCGGCCTGGGCCTCGTTGTCGAAGACGGCGACGCCGACGGTGACCGCGATGCCGCCGTTGGTGTAGGTGGCGCGGATCATGCGGGTGCAGCCGTTGGCGCCCAGGACCTTGGGCAGGGTGCCGCCGGCGACGGAGCCGCAGTTCTTGGTGTCGGCCGTCGGGCCCTTCTTGTACACCGTCTCGCCCATGGTCAGCTGCGTGCCCGGGAACAGGGTCCCGGGGCTGAGCGGGGCGGTGTCCTTCTTCACGTCGGAGATGAAGTCCTTCGGGTCCAGCGGCGGCGGGGCGCTGGTGGGGGCGAAGGACGGCGCCGATGCCGAGTTGCCGGGCAGAGACGCGCTGGCGGGCAGACTGGTGGGGTTGCCCGAGGCGTGGTTGCCGCTGTTCGCGGAGACGACGGCCATGGCGACGGCGGTGCCTATCCCGATCGTGGCCAGCGCGCCGCCGCCTATGAACAGCAGCTTGCGGCGCTTGTTCCGCGTCTCCGAGGCCTCGGCGAGCGCGGCCCAGTCCGGAGACCCGTCGTCACCGCCGCTGCTCCAGGGCTGCTGGGAATGCGGTTTCCAGGGATCCCACTGAGACTGGGGTCCCCCCTGCCCGTAACTCATGGGGCGCATCTTAGACGGGGGCCGGTGGGTGCTGGAGCGCGTCGGGCGGCATGCCTTGTTTGTCCGGCGTGTGTTCGTCGGCATGCCTCGTTTTGACCCGTCCAGGGGCGCCCAGGTATTCTGCTTCTTCGTTGTGTATTGGCTTGCTCATTCTCACGGGACGGGCCCTTACACCGGTCCGCCGGGCCGATGACCAGCGACCAGCACGCGGTTTGCGTCACCGTGGTGCGGTCAAGGCTGTCGTGATCGTTTCGGTGACCTGTTCAGGACCATTCACTCGAAGCGAAGGCTACGAACCGTGCGTACGTACAGCCCCAAGCCCGGCGATGTGACGCGCCAGTGGCACGTCATCGACGCTCAGGACGTTGTCCTGGGCCGTCTCGCCACCACCGCGGCCTCCATCCTGCGGGGCAAGCACAAGCCGATCTACGCGCCCCACGTCGACACCGGTGACTTCGTCATCGTCATCAACGCCGACAAGGTGCACCTGTCCGGCAACAAGCGGACCCAGAAGATGGCGTACCGCCACTCCGGCTACCCGGGTGGTCTGCGCTCCGTCCGCTACGACGAGCTGCTGGACAAGAACCCCGAGAAGGCCATCGAGAAGGCCGTCAAGGGCATGCTCCCCAAGAACTCCCTGGGCCGTCAGATGCTCTCGAAGCTGAAGGTCTACAAGGGTGACCAGCACCCGCACGCTGCCCAGCAGCCGGTGCCGTTCGAGATCACCCAGGTCGCGCAGTAAGTCCGGCCACCCCCTAAGACTGAAGAGAATCTGAGGAGAATCGTGGCCGAGACCACTGCCGAGCAGCCGCTCGAAGAGACCGAGCTTGTCGACATCGACAGCTACACCACCGAGTCCGAGGTTCCGGTGGAGGGTGAGTACACCTCCGAGTCCCTCGCCTCGCGCTTCGGTGAGCCCCAGCCCGCCGCCGGCCTGGGCCGCCGCAAGAACGCCATCGCCCGCGTCCGGATCGTTCCGGGCACCGGCAAGTGGAAGATCAACGGTCGCACCCTCGAGGACTACTTCCCGAACAAGGTGCACCAGCAGGAAGTCAACGAGCCCTTCAAGGTGCTCGAGCTCGACGGCCGTTACGACGTCATCGCCCGCATCGCGGGTGGCGGTGTCTCCGGTCAGGCCGGTGCGCTCCGTCTCGGTGTCGCCCGTGCGCTGAACGAGGCCGACGTCGACAACAACCGCGGCCCGCTCAAGAAGGCCGGCTTCCTCAAGCGCGACGACCGTGCGGTCGAGCGCAAGAAGGCCGGTCTGAAGAAGGCCCGCAAGGCTCCGCAGTACAGCAAGCGCTAACCAAGAGCTGCCTGCTCGTACTCCGAACGCCCCGGCGGCACGCCACATGTGCCGTCGGGGCGTTCGTTTATCCCGGTCAAGGGCGTATAACGACACAAGACGCTCAGA
This sequence comes from Streptomyces griseochromogenes, assembly GCF_001542625.1. Classification (NCBI taxonomy): domain Bacteria; kingdom Bacillati; phylum Actinomycetota; class Actinomycetes; order Kitasatosporales; family Streptomycetaceae; genus Streptomyces; species Streptomyces griseochromogenes. The sequence goes on from NZ_CP016279.1 coordinate 910,124, forward strand.
GGCTGGTGTGATCGGATGTTCAGCCGCCTGCCAACATTCCTGGCAGCAAGGACGCTTCCTCGGGAGGACAAGTGGGACGACTCTTCGGTACGGACGGTGTGCGCGGTGTCGCCAACGCGGACCTGACGGCTGAGATGGCGCTCGGTCTGTCCGTCGCGGCGGCGCACGTGCTGGCCGAGGCGGGCACCTTCGCGGGCCACCGGCCGACGGCGGTGGTCGGGCGGGACCCGCGCGCGTCCGGAGAGTTCCTTCAGGCGGCCGTGGTCGCGGGCCTGGCCAGCGCCGGTGTCGACGTGCTGACGGTGGGCGTCCTGCCGACGCCCGCGGTGGCCCACCTGACCGGTGCGCTCGGCGCCGACCTGGGTGTGATGCTCTCCGCGAGCCACAACGCCATGCCGGACAACGGCATCAAGTTCTTCGCCCGCGGCGGCCACAAGCTCGCCGACGAGCTGGAGGACAAGATCGAGGCCGTGTACGAGTCCCACCGCCACGGCGAGCCCTGGGAGCGGCCCACCGGTGCCGGGGTCGGGCGCGTGCGGTCGTACGACGAGGGCTTCGAGCAGTACGTCGGCCATCTGCTGTCGGTGCTGCCCAACCGTCTCGACGGCCTGAAGATCGTCCTGGACGAGGCGCACGGAGCGGCCGCGGGGGTCTCGCCGGCGGCGTTCGCGCGGGCCGGCGCCGAGATCGTCACCATCGGCGCCGAGCCGGACGGGCTCAACATCAACGACGGCTGCGGCTCCACCCACCTGGACCGGCTGAAGGCCGCGGTCATCGAGCACGGCGCGGCCTTCGGCATCGCGCACGACGGGGACGCCGACCGCTGCCTGGCCGTGGACCACACCGGCGAGGAGGTGGACGGCGACCAGATCCTCGCCGTACTCGCGCTGGCGCTGCGCGAGCGGGGCGAACTGCGCTCCGAGACGGTCGTCGCCACGGTCATGTCCAACCTGGGCTTCAAGCTGGCGATGGAGCAGGCCGGTATCCGGTTCGTGCAGACGGCCGTGGGTGACCGTTACGTGCTGGAGGAGATGAAGGAGCACGGGTTCGCCCTCGGCGGCGAGCAGTCCGGGCACGTGATCATCCTCGACCACGCGACGACCGGTGACGGCACGCTGACCGGCCTGCTGCTGGCGGCCCGGGTCGCTCAGACCGGCCGTTCGCTGCGGGACCTCGCCTCCGTGATGGAGCGGCTGCCGCAGGTCCTCATCAATGTGCCGGACGTGGACAAGTCGCGGGTGAGGACGTCCGCGGATCTCGCCGCCGCCGTGGCCGAGGCGGAGCGGGAACTGGGGTCGACGGGGCGGGTGTTGCTGCGGTCGTCGGGTACGGAGCCGCTGGTGCGGGTGATGGTCGAGGCCGCGGACATCGATCAGGCCCGGTCCGTTGCCGGGCGACTGGCCGATGCGGTGAAGTCGGCGCTGGGCTAGTTCCCGGTGACGCTGTCACTCGAAGCACGTAACAGAGAGTGCGCAACTGATCGCTGATTGTTTCACTTGCGTCGAGGGCGCCCTGGGCGGCGCCCTACCTCGACGAAAGCGAGAAACACAGCATGAAGATCGTGAGCATAGCCCTGAGGCGAGCGGCCGGTCCGGCCCTGGCCGCGGGGCTCGTCGTCTCGTTCGCCACGCCGGCCGCCGCCCAGACACCGGGCTCCACGGCGTTCCGCCTCTTCGGCAGCCTCGTCGGGCTCCAAGCGCGTGCCGGTGTGCAGAACCAGGTCTCGTCCGCCGTCTCCGCCGCCAACCATCTGCTCCTCACGGACACCGCGGGCATCGCGATCGGCCCGGGCTGCGCCCGGGTGTCCGACACCACCGCCGACTGCGGCAGCATCAGCACCGGCACCCGGCTCCTCATAGCACTGGGCGACCAGAACGACAGTGCCAAGGCCGACGCCCCGGTCAACACCACCGTCGACGCCGGCACGGGCGTCGACAGCGTGAGCACCGACGGCGGCAACGACACGATCAGCGTGCAGGACAATGCCGGCGGTGACACGGTGACCTGCGACGGCGGCAACGACGTGGTGTTCGCCGACCCCGGCGACAACATCGCCACGGACTGCGAGCGTCGGTTCTAGGAGCCGCCTGCCCTCGCCGTACGCTCGCGCCGCCCGGCCCGGAGCCACTTCTGGGCCGGCGGAACGACGGGTGGCCGGGTGGCCCTACAGCTTGCGCAGGCGCAGCCGCTGCACCTTGTGGTCCGGGCCCTTGCGCACGATGAGGGTGGCGCGGCCCCGGGTGGGGGCGATGTTCTCCACCAGGTTGGGCCTGTTGATGGTGCGCCACAGGGTGCGGGCGTAGTCGAGGGCCTCCTCCTCGGAGACCTGGGTGTACTTGCGGAAGTACGAGTTCGGGTTCTGGAAGGCGGTCTGGCGCAGCTTCTTGAAGCGGTTGAGGTACCAGCGCTCGATGTCCTCGCCGCTCGCGTCGACGTACACGCTGAAGTCGAAGTAGTCGGCGAGACCGACCCGGGTGCGGCCGTCCTTGCCGGGCAGGGCGGGCTGGAGGACGTTCAGGCCCTCGACGATCAGGATGTCGGGGCGGCGGACGGTGAGCTTCTCGCCCGGGACGATGTCGTAGATCAGGTGGGAGTAGACGGGGGCCGACACCTCGTCCTTGCCGGCCTTGATGTCCGCGACGAAGCGGGTCAGTGCCCGGCGGTCGTACGACTCGGGAAAACCTTTCCGCGACATCAGGCCGCGGGCTTCCAACTCCTTGGTGGGCAGCAGGAAGCCGTCCGTGGTGACCAGTTCGACACGCGGATGCTCGGGCCAGCGGGACAGGAGGGCCTGCAGGAGGCGGGCCACGGTGGACTTGCCCACCGCCACGGATCCGGCGACGCCTATGACGAACGGGGTGCCGGACTGGGAGCCCTGCTCGCCGAGGAAGGTGTTCAGGGCGCCGCGCAGGCCGTCCGTGGCGCCGACGTAGAGGTTGAGGAGGCGGGAGAGCGGGAGGTAGATGTCCCGCACCTCGTCGAGGTCGATGACGTCGCCGAGGCCGCGCAGCTTCTCGACCTCCTCGGCGGTGAGGGGGAGCGGGGTCTTGTCGCGCAGAGCGCTCCACTCCGCGCGGGTGAGGTCGACGTAGGGAGTCGCCTCCGGCCTTGACCGGTGGGCGCTCCGGGGCATCGAAGAGACCGGAGAGATCACAGTCCATTGTTAACGGAGTTTGAACAGCGTGGCGGGGTGGGGTGCGTCACTTACCGGGTTGGGCCGCTCCTGGATCACGCCGGTGTCACGGTCGGGTACCGGGTGGTAATTGCGTGATCAACTTTGGGCCCGCTGTGTCTAAAGTGCGAGCAAAGATCCACAGGAGAGAAAGAGTCACTCACTTGAGACGCACCGTCGTTCGCCGTAGCGCCGTCGCCGCCTCCGTCGCCGCCCTCGCCCTGCTCGCCACCGCCTGCGGCGGTTCGTCCGACGGCGGCGACAAGGGGAAGGACGGCAAGCCGGCACAGGCGGCCCCCGGCAAGGCGCTGAGCGCCGCGGAGCTGGAGAAGGCCGCGCTCACGCAGGCGGACGTCAAGACCGGCAAGATCGTCACCAAGGTGCCGGCGCAGGACGACATCGCGCAGGACAAGGTGTCGGCGGACAACCCCGCCTGCAAGCCGCTGGCGTACCTCCAGGTCGGCTCCTACGTCGGCAAGCCCGCCGCCACGGTGAAGCGGTCGTGGACGGGCGACGCGAAGAAGCCCGCCGCGGGCGCGAGCTCCGAGGAGAAGATGCTCGCCATCACCGACCGGCCGAAGACCGTCGAGACGCTGGCCTCCTACGACAACGGCGGCGCCGAGCAGGCCGTCAAGGACCTCCAGGCGGCCGCGAAGAAGTGCGCCGGCGGCTTCTCCTTCACCGTGGGCAGCGACAAGACCAAGATCGTCAAGGTGGTCACGACCGCCGCGCCCCAGGGCGCCGACGAGGCCGTCGCCCTGACCTGGTTCATCGACGCCGAAGGGCAGGGCACGGCGCCGATGAAGGGCGTCGTCGTGCGCAAGGGCGCCACCCTCGCCTACTTCCCCGTCCTCAACATCGCGGCGGCCGCCACCGGCAAGGACTTCGACTTCCCGACCGAGATCGTCGACGCACAGCTCGCCAAGCTCGGCTGAAAACGACCCGCCGGGGCCCTCGAACCCCGGCGGGAATTTCCGAAATCGGGCACCAGATAGCCACTTTGCGCGGCTGACGGCCCGTAGGCTGCCGCTCATGTGCGGAATCGTGGGATACGTAGGGTCGCAGTCGGCGCTCGATGTCGTGATGGCCGGGCTGAAGCGGCTGGAGTACCGGGGATACGACTCGGCGGGCGTCGCCGTGCCGGCGGACGGCGGACTGGCCGCGGCGAAGAAGGCCGGGAAACTGGTCAATCTGGAGAAGGAACTGGTCGAGCGGCCGCTGCCGGCGGGCTCGACCGGCATCGGGCACACCCGCTGGGCCACCCACGGCGGCCCGACGGACGCGAACGCGCACCCGCACCTGGACAACGCGGGCCGGGTCGCCGTCGTCCACAACGGCATCATCGAGAACTTCGCGGTGCTGCGCGCGGAGCTGGCGGAGCGGGGCCACGTCCTGGCCTCCGAGACGGACACCGAAGTCGTCGCCCACCTGCTGGCCGAGGAGTTCTCGGCCTGCGCCGACCTGGCGGAGGCGATGCGGCTGGTGTGCCGACGCCTGGAGGGCGCGTTCACGCTGGTCGCCGCGCACGCCGACGCCCCCGACGTGGTCGTGGGCGCGCGCCGCAACTCCCCGCTCGTGGTGGGCATCGGCGAGGGCGAGGCGTTCCTGGCCTCCGACGTCGCCGCGTTCATCGCCCACACCCGCTCGGCGATCGAGCTGGGCCAGGACCAGGTGGTGGAGCTGCGCCGCGACGGCGCGACGGTGACCGGCTTCGACGGCCGCCCCGCCGACGTCCGCTCGTACCACGTCGACTGGGACGCCTCGGCCGCCGAGAAGGGCGGCTACGACTACTTCATGCTCAAGGAGATCGCCGAGCAGCCCAAGGCGGTCGCCGACACCCTGCTGGGCCGCATCGACCCCTCCGGCTCGCTGACCCTGGACGAGGTGCGGATCACCCCGTCCGAGCTGCGCGAGGTGGACAAGGTCGTCATCGTCGCGTGCGGTACGGCCTTCCACGCCGGTCTGATCGCCAAGTACGCCATCGAGCACTGGACGCGGATCCCCTGCGAGGTGGAACTGGCCAGCGAGTTCCGCTACCGCGACCCGATCCTCGACTCCCGGTCCCTGGTGATCGCCATCTCCCAGTCCGGCGAGACCATGGACACGCTGATGGCGCTGCGGCACGCGCGCGAACAGGGCTCCAAGGTCCTGGCCATCTGCAACACCAACGGTTCGACGATCCCTCGCGAGTCGGACGCGGTGCTGTACACGCACGCCGGCCCGGAGGTCGCCGTCGCCTCCACCAAGGCGTTCCTGACCCAGCTGGTGGCCTGCTACCTGGTGGCCCTGTACCTGGGCCAGGTGCGGGGCACCAAGTGGGGCGACGAGATCGGGGCCGTGATCCGGGACCTGTCGAAGATCTCGTGCGAAGTCGAGCGGGTCCTGGAGACCATGGAGCCCGTACGGGAGCTCGCGCGTTCCCTGGCCGACAAGGACACGGTGCTGTTCCTGGGCCGGCACGTGGGCTATCCGGTCGCCCTGGAAGGCGCCCTCAAGCTCAAGGAACTCGCCTACATGCACGCCGAGGGCTTCGCGGCGGGCGAGCTGAAGCACGGGCCGATCGCGCTCATCGAGGAGGACGTCCCGGTGGTCGTGGTCGTACCGTCGCCCCGCGGCCGGTCCGTCCTCCACGACAAGATCGTCTCCAACATCCAGGAGATCCGGGCGAGGGGCGCGCGGACGATCGTGATCGCGGAGGAGGGGGACGAGGCGGTGGCCCCGTACGCGGACCATCTCATTCGGATTCCCGCGACTCCGACGCTGCTGCAGCCGCTGGTGGCGACGGTGCCGCTCCAGGTCTTCGCGTGCGAGTTGGCCACCGCCCGGGGGAACGAGGTGGATCAGCCTCGGAACCTGGCGAAGTCGGTGACGGTGGAGTAGTCCTTCACGCCACCGAGGAAGGCGGCGAAGGCTCCGGCCGGGAAGGTGAGGGTTGCTCTGGCCGGAGCCTTTGAGTCGCGGATGGCTATGTGGGTGGGGGAGTTTGCGATCTCGACGCATTCGTTGCCGTCGCCACCGCCGGAGTAGGACGACTTCCGCCAGTTGTCGGGATTGGTCATCGGGTGCCTCACAGCTCCTTCGCCAACCTGTTGATGAAGTCACGCGAGCGCTCGGGTTCGAGTGACACGGCCTCCAGTTTACGGAAGCGCGCTCGGAAGGCGCTGAGTTGAGCTTCGAAGTCTATGAAAACGGTGCCGTGAGGGGCGTCACGTACGACTGTGTCCAGCTTAGGGGCGGAACCACCGACGTAGGCCATTGCGCTTCCGGCTTGGGAGAAGCCGTCCAAGTCGAAAGGGATCACACGCACCGTGACGTGATCCGTATCCGAGAGTTCCAGGATGCGGTCGAGTTGGGCTCGTGACACTACGCGATCGCGGACCCTGATGCGTAGAGCCGCTTCGTGGATCACGACCTCGACGGGGATGGGTGCGGGGCCTTCGACAACCACGCGCCGGGCCATGCGGTGGCGGACGCGCAACTCAAGTTCTTCTTCGGTGAGTTCTGGGATCCTGTCGGAGAACACGGCGCGGGCGTAATTCGCCGTCTGCAAGAGGCCCGGCACGTATGTGATGGCCACGTGACGCTGGAATCGGGAGTGGTGATCCAGCTCGGCAAGATCGAGGAATGACGTCGGCAGCAGGCCCCGGTACTCCTCCCACCAGCCCCGTGTGCGGTCAGTGGCCATCGCGACCAGAGCGCCGATGAACTCCTCGTCCGTGCAGGCGTAGTGAGATGCGAGGCGACGCAGGCGCTCCTCGCTCACTCCCGACAGGCCCGCCTCGATCTGGCTGATCTGGACGTTGCTCACGCCGAGCATGGCTGCCGCCTGCCGGGCGGTGAGGCCCGCAGCCTCACGGAGTCTGCGGAGTTCGACCGCCAGGCGCAGCTGCCGCGCCGTTGGTTCGCGCCTGGTGGGCATTGGCTGCTCCTAACTCCAACGCGCCTGTTGGCGCGGCTCGTTCGGGGTCAGATTACGCGACCGGCTTGTCGCGCCGAAACTTTCAGGTCTACCGTCAGTTATGCATCGCACACGCAGCGGAAGTGCACCGCTTCGTCCTGCCGTGACGGCTGCGGCAAATGCCGCAGCACGTCAAATCCCCCTCACCGCACTGGAGTTGATGACGCATGCCCGAAACCTGGGACTACACCCTCTACATCCCCAACGACCTCAGAGCGGTTACGGTCTGCCGCCGCACCCTGCGCCTGATCCTGACCCTGCACGGCCTGATCGGGCTGGTCGACACCGCGGAACTCCTCGCGACGGAGCTGGTCTCCAACGCCGTACGGCACACCAAGGGGCCGGCCGCCCTCAGGGTCCGGCGCAACCCGGAGGGCATGGTCTGGATCGGGGCGTAGGACACCGACCCCGAACCACCAGACCCGCCGAGGCCGTTGGAGCAGGCTGTCGAGCTGGAGGAGGGGCGGGGACTGGGCCTGGTCATGACGTGTGCGGACTACTGGGGCTGGCAGCCGTCGGCCAGGTTCGGGAACCGGGGCAAGTACGTGTGGTGCGAACTGGAGGCTGCGTGATGGTCGGCTCGTCGCACGAGGCGCTGCACGTCCCGTTTCCCGAGCCGCGGGAGATCGCGGCGCTGAACGTGGACCTGACCGAGACCGAGCCGGTCGAGCGCCGCGTGGACACGCTGCTGCGGGCGGAGACGGACGAGGGCACGTACCTGCTGGTGGTGTAGTCACAGGGGAAGGCGGACGACCGCAAGCGGGGCAGCTGGCCGTACTACCTGTCGTAACTGGAATCGCTGGCATCCGCCCTGCGGACCGTCGACCCCGACAGCGCCGCGGTCTTCGTGCAGTTCGTCGACTCGTGCCTGGCCGATCCCCAGGCGAAGCAGATGTGGAGGGATTTGATGACGGCGATCCAGTACTTCTGGCGGCACCCGCTGGCCGAACAGGTACGCGAAGAAGGCCGCGAAGAGGGTCGTATCGTCGTATCGAGGATCGCCGCGAGATGGTCCTCCGCATCCTCGAATGGCGCGGTATTCCGGTGACCGACGCCGTCCGCGAGCAGGTGGAAGCCTGCACGGATCTGGACCGGCTCGAAGCCTGGGCGCAGCGTGCGGTGCATGCGACGGACGCGGCGGAGCTGTTCGTCGGGGAGTGACAGGGAGGGGGAGGGCCCTCGGTCGGCTCTGTCTGCCGGTGGCCCTCACACTGTTGCGATGGATCATGTCGAAGTCGCCGCGCAGCTGGTGCGTGACCGTTTCCCCGGGGCTCGGGCCGCCTTTCTGGCCGGCAGTGTGCTGACCCATCGCCGTACGGCCACCTCCGATCTGGACATCGTGGTGCTGCTGGCCGGGCCGCCCGCGCCGTTCCGGGAGAGCCTGGTGTACGAGGGATGGCCGGTGGAGCTGTTCGTGCAGACCGAGGCCGACTGGCGGGGCTTCGCCGAGCGGGAGACGGCCGAGCGCAGCTCTCCGTTGCTGGCGATGTGCGCGGAGGGTGTGCTGCTGTCGGACGCGGACGGACTCGGGGCCGCGTTGCGGGCCGAGGCCCGGGAACGGGTGGCTGCCGGGCCCCCTCCGGTGTCCGCGACGGAGTTGGAGGACCGGCGGTATTCGCTCACCGACACCCTGGACGATCTGCGCGGCTGCACCGATGCGCAGGAGCGGGCGTATCTCGTGGCCCATCTGCTCCAGCGGGCCTCCGAACTGGCGCTGTTGGCGGGCGGGCACTGGCTGGGCGGCGGCAAGTGGCTCTCGCGGAGGCTCGCCGCGGCCGATCCCGGGCTGCACGGGCGGCTGACGGCGGGTGCCGCCGCGGCGATCGCCGGCCAGGGTGAGGGGCCGGGGCGCTTCGTGGACGCGGTGAACGAGGTCCTGGAGCTGGCCGGTGGGCCCCTGTGGGCCGGATACAGCCGGGGATGAAGCCGGGCCTCAGTCGGTCTCCGACGCCGCCAGTACGGTGACGCGGGTGCGGGTGGGGTCCAGGCAGGCGAAGGCCGTGTCCGTGAGGTCCCAGGTGAACCACTCGTTGTCGGTGTACCGCGGCAGGGCGAAGCGGATCCAGCGGTGGTCGGCGGCGGCGCGTATCGCGTCCTGGTGCGGGGGCTCCGGGGCTAGGTCCATCACCGCGTACAGGCTCTGCCAGGTGTGCAGGCGGGCGTAGGCGCCGTACTGGGGTTCGCCCCACATCCCTCCTGCGAAGTCGGCGAGGAAGAGGTCGGCGGCCAGGTCGTCCGCGGTGGTGTGGGCCGTGGTGAGCAGGTCGGACGTGGTGAATTCCAGGCACTCGGCGTCGAGTTCGGCGAGCAGGGCGCCATTGAGGTCGGCCGGGTCCAGGGGCTCGGGGAGGGTGTAGAAGGCGGCTTCGTACTGGCAGAGCTGAGCGAAGCCCGTGGTGGCCGCGTCGCCGCGGGTCTCATCGAGCACCCGGCGCGCGGTGCGGCCGGCGCGGGTGCCGCCGTCGGTGGACGGCGTCACCGGGTACGCGGCATGCAGCCGCTTCGGATTCTCGGAGCCGAGCATGCCGCCCTCGATCCTGCCGTAGCGGTTCATCCGGGACTCGAAGGCGAATGAGTTCAGCGGCAGCCAGGCGAGCGGGTGGCCGAGTTCACGCAGGCCGGCGCCGTAGGAGAGGTAGACGTCGTTGTCCCGGGGGTGGTTGAAGCCGTGCAGGCGGGCCAACTCGTGCAGGAGACAGGCCCGGAACTCCGTCCCGGGATCGTCCGGCGAGACGGGCGTACGGGACTCGAACTGCGGCCTGAGGCCGACGATGCTCGGCCGCTGCACGAGCTGCCATGCGATCTGCCGCACCAGCCGCCGCCAGGACTCCGGCTCCCGTACCTCGCCCAGGTCCTCCGCGAGCCGGACGGCCCAGTCGGTGGCCTCCTGACTGCGCTGATCGGCCAGCATGCGGGAGAGCTTGGCGAACTGGAAGCGGTCGGCCGCCGCCAGCGCCAGGTCATGCAGGCGTTCGGGCTCGGTCGCGGCGTAGGCCTTCAGGGCGTCGTCGTCGGGGAGTTCGGGCACCGGATCACCGTAAACCGCGTCCCGGGCGTGCTCGGCAGCCCCGCTCCGCCGTGCGGGGGAGCGGGATACGACCTGTGCCCGATGGAACGGGCTGGGTCGCCGACAAGGGTGGGGTTCCTGGCCGGAGAGAAGAATGGGGACCCCGAATGGATGTGGACCGGGTCGGGCGGGGAGCCGCGCACGGGGCGGCCCTGGCGATGACACCCTATGCGTTGATCAAGCTCTCCTGGGTCGTCGGAGCGGTTGCGGGACTGCTGCCGATCGGTCGGGGGTTCGACATGGCCGACTGGGTCGTGCTCAACACCGTGACCATCGGCATGGCGGGCATCGGGATCGTCATGGCTCTCGCCCTGGTGCGGCCCTGGGGCATGCGGATACCCGGACCGCTGGTGGCGTTCGTCGCCTGGGTGGGCACGGGGTTCCTCGTCCCCCTGCTGCCGTATGCCGTTCTGGACGCGTTGCTGGGGCTGTCGGACGGCCGGCAGCGGCACCATGACGACGACGGCCCGTCGGTGCCGGGTTGGGAGGCCGCTCTGATCCAGATCAGCTTCGTGGGGATGGGACTCGGCCTGGCGGTCGCCCTGCCCGTCTATCTTCGGCGGCGTTGGCCGCAGGTGTTCGCCGGCCGGGTCGGCGATGCGGGCGGGAGCGGTTCGCGTCTTGTGCCGTGGGCGGTGGGGGCCGCGGCCGTGATCGGTGTGGTCTGGTGCTTCTGGGCACTCGGCGGCACGGTCGGCATGGCACATCCGGCGGAACGGAGTCCCGGCGGGCGGCTGCTGGACGGGGTATGGGGAGTGTGGGCGCTGACCGCCTCCGCCGCCACCTGGACGGTCAGCCGCGGCCGGCCCTCTCGGCTGCCCCGCCGGCTCCCCTTGACGCTGGGCTGGTTGGGGACGGGCTCGCTCTTCGCGTGGAGCGCCTGGAAGCTGCCGCTCACGGTGTACCTGGCGGTGGCTCGTCCCGCCGCGGAGTCGTTGCCGGAGGACCTCGCTCTCGCGACCGTGCTGCACCTCGGCGCCGTGGTGGCGGGAGCGGTCATGCTGACGGCGCTCGTCCACCGTCGAGAACCCCTGCGCCCGAGCCCTCGGCCCGTAGGCTCGCCCCCATGAGCATCATCGGAGTCGGCATCGACGTCGCCGAGATCGACCGGTTCCGGGCGTCGCTGGATCGGACGCCCGGGCTGGCCGATCGGCTGTTCCTGGAGAGTGAGTTGCTGCTGCCCAACGGGGAGCGGCGCGGTATCGCCTCCCTCGCGGTGCGGTTCGCCGCCAAGGAGGCGGTCGCCAAGGCGCTGGGCGCGCCCGGCGGGCTGCACTGGACCGACGCCGAGGTGTACGTCGAGGACAGCGGGCAGCCACGGCTGCGGGTCAAGGGGACCGTGGCCGCGCGGGCGTCGGAACTCGGAGTGCGGTCCTGGCATGTGTCGCTCAGCCATGACGCGGGGGTGGCGTCGGCCGTGGTGATCGCCGAGGGGTGAACGGGCCGGGTGCGGTCACCGGCGTTTCCGGGGCAGACTCGACCTCATGCGTACTGCGTACAGCGTGGAGACGGTAAGGGCGGCCGAGCGGGAGCTGATGGCACGGCTGCCGGACGGGGCGCTGATGCAGCGGGCCGCCGCCGGGCTGGCCGCTGCCTGCGCGGAGTTGCTCGGGCGGGTGTACGGCAGCCGGGTGGTGCTGCTGGTCGGAAGCGGGGACAACGGCGGGGACGCGCTGTACGCCGGTGCCCGGCTGGCCCGGCGCGGCGCCGGGGTCACCGCCGTACTGGTCTCGCCCGAGCGCACCCATTCCGGTGGCCTCGCGGCGCTGCGCCGGGCGGGAGGCTCGGCCGTGGGTCCCGGGACCGCCGAGGAGGCGATCGCGCGGGCCGATCTCGTCATGGACGGCATCGTCGGGATCGGCGGCAAGGGCGGGCTGCGGCCGGAAGCGGAGGCGCTGGCCGGCGCCGTGGAGCGGTCCCGGGCCGCCGTCGTCGCCGTCGATCTGCCGAGCGGGGTCGAGGCGGACACCGGCGAGGTCCGCGGTGCTGCGATCCGGGCCGACCTCACCGTCACCTTCGGGACCCACAAGCCGGGGCTGCTCATCGATCCGGCGCGGGAGTACGCCGGGTCCGTGCGGCTGATCGACATCGGGCTCGAACTGCCGCCCGCCGCCGAGCTGGAGGCGTTGCAGCACGCCGATGTGGCGCGGCTGCTGCCGGTGCCCGCGGCGGAGAGCGACAAGTACCGGCGGGGCGTCGTGGGCATCGCCGCCGGGTCCTCGCGGTATCCGGGGGCCGCCGTGCTCGCCGTCTTCGGAGCGCTGCGGGGCGGGGCCGGGGCCGTACGGTACGTCGGGCCCGCGAGCGGCGCCGTCATCGCCCGCTTCCCGGAGACGCTGGTCTCCGACGAAGGGCCCGGCAAGGCCGGACGGGTGCAGGCCTGGGTGGTGGGCCCCGGGGCCGGGGACGACGCGGCCACCGTGGCGGAGGTGCTGGACATCGACGTGCCGGTGCTGCTGGACGCCGACGGGCTGCGGCTGGCCGAGCGGGACGTGGTACGGGCGCGTACGGCGCCGACGCTGATGACCCCGCACGCCGGGGAGGCCGCCGCGCTGCTCGGGGTGCGGCGGGAGGAGGTCGAGGGGGCTCGGCTGGCCGCGGTGCGGGAGCTGGCGGCGGTGTACCGGGCGACCGTGCTGCTCAAGGGGTCGACGACGCTGGTCGCCGACTTCGGCGGAGGAGCGGTGCGGGTGAACGCCACCGGGACGGGGTGGCTGGCCACGGCCGGGAGCGGGGACGTGTTGTCGGGGCTGGCGGGATCGCTGCTGGCGTCCGGGCTGTCGGCGCTGGACGCGGGGAGTACGGCGGCGTATCTGCACGGGCTCGCGGGGCGGTTCGCGGCCCAGGGGGCGCCGGCGGGGGCGCATGACGTCGCTTCGCGGATTCCGGAGGCGTGGAGGGACGTGCGGGGCTGAGGGCTGCGGGGTCTCTTCGGCGCCCGGCACTGGGGGAGGCACGACCGCCCGCGGCCAGGGGCTCCGTCACCCCTTCAAGTACGCCAACACCGCCAGCACCCGTCGGTTGTCCTCCGGGGACTGCTCTATCCCCAGCTTGGCGAAGATCGAAGCGATGTGCTTGGCCACCGCGCTCTCGCTGATGTGCAGGGTCTGGGCGACGGCCGTGTTGGAGCGGCCCTCGGCCATGAGGGTGAGGACCTCCTGTTCACGGGGGGTCAGGGAGTCGGTCCGGCCCCGCTTCTCACTGCGGGTCAGGAGCCTCGCGATGACCTGCGGGTCCATCACCGTGCCGCCCGCGGCGACCGTGCGCAGGGCGTCGATGAACTGGTCGGTGCGGGTGACCCGGTCCTTGAGCAGGTAGCCGACGGCGCCCTCGCCGGAGGCGAGGAGTTCATGGGCGTAGAGCTGGTCGACGTACTGGGAGAGGATCAGGACCGGCAGCCCCGGACGGCCGCGGCGGGCCTCCAGGGCCGCCTTCAGGCCCTCGTCCGTGTGCGTCGGCGGCAGCCGGATGTCGATCACCGCCACGTCCAGGTCGGTCTCCGCGAGCGCCCGGACCAGCGCGGGGCCGTTGTCCACCGAGGCGACGACCTCGCAGCCGTGCTCGCGCAGGGTGCGGGTCAGGCCGTCGCGCAGGAGGAAGAGGTCTTCGGCGAGGACGACGCGCACGGGATCTCCAGGGTCGCGGTGGTCGGTCCGCCCGGCGGGCTGTGCAGGGCGAGCGTGCCGTCGAAGGTATCCAACCGGCGCCGCACGCCGAGCAGTCCGGTCCCGGCCGAGGCGTCCGCGCCGCCGTGGCCGTCGTCCGTGACGCTCGCGCGCAGACGCGTGCCGTCGTGGGTGAGGGCGATGTCCACCCTCGTCGCGTCCGCGTGCTTGGCCGCGTTGGTGAGGAGTTCGGACACCGCGAAGTAGGCCGCGGATTCGACGGGCGAGGGGAGGCGGCCCGGAGGCAGGTCCACGGCCACCTCGACGTCCAGGTGGCTGTCCAGCGCCAGGGAGCGGACCGCGTCGGCGAGGCCCCGGTCGGCCAGGACCGGGGGAAGGACACCGTGGACGAGGTCGCGCAGGTCCTGCAGCGCCCGTTCGGAGGCGGCCCGGACGTCCAGCAGGAGGGTGCGGGCACGGCCGGGGTCGGTCTCCAGCAGACGGGTCGCCTCGTCCAGGGTGAGGCCCAGGGCGACCAGGCGGGCCTGGGCGCCGTCGTGCAGGTCGCGTTCGATGCGGGTGAGTTCGGCCGCGTGGACGTCCTGGGCGGCGGCCCGGGTGTCGGTGAGGCGGGCGACTCGCCTGGTCAGTTCGATGGTGCGCGGGGCGGAGAGGAGGCGGTGGGTGAGGCGGGCGTGCAGGGTCGTCATGACCGGTGCGAGGCGAAGGCCCACCGCGATGAGGGCCAGGCCCAGCAGCAGCGCCGTGACCATGGTGGCCGTGGAGGTGACCGGTACGAAGGCGTACCAGTTGCCGTCGCCCAGCCGGCGCCAGACGAAGGGCTGGACGAGGGCGCCGAACGCCCCGTACTCGACCAGCGCGAGCGGAAGAGCCGCCAGCAGCCCGCCCGTCCACGGCTCCAGCCAGGCCCAGCGCAGGTCGTGCCAGAAGCCGTCGTCGCCGAGGATCGCGGCGCCGCCGCGGCGGGCCGAGGTGCCATGGGGGAGGGGATCGGGCGGGCTGAGGGGGCGTCCGGTCCAGCGGGCCGCCCGCGCGCGGTACCGGTCGGACAGGCGGCGCAGCAGCCCGGCCGCGGGAGGCAGCAGCCGGAAGCCGACGCCGACCGGCAACAGCGCCAGCGCCCCGCCGACCAGCATCCCGGCCCCGACCACGAGGAACCCGGCCAGCCCGAGCACCTGACACCGCCCGAGCGCGACCCACCGTCCACGCCCGGTCCACCCTCGCGCGAGCGCCGCTGCCGGGCTCATGACGCGGTTCCGGTGTGGCTGTGCGTCGGGTGCGGTGCGGGGTGGTCCAGCGGCCGTGCCCGATGCGCCCTCGCGTGGGTGCCCGCCGCGGTTGTCACGCCCCGCCCCCGTCCGCTCGAACCACCCGCCGCCCGGCCACCACCCCGAAGCACCCCGCCGTCATGCCCCGCCCCACCCACCGGTACCCCCGCCCCGCTCACCCCGCAGTCGCCGGGATCGTAACCGGCGGGCGGCGGTGGGAGCGCCGTATCCACGGGACCGCTGTCAGGGCGCAGGACAGGCCGAACAGGAGCATGGGGGACGGGGCGCCCGTCTCCTCGTTCATGAACAGGAGCATTCCGAGGTTGACCAGGGCGTGGAAGCCGCCCGCGAGGAGCAGGCGGTGGAGTCCGCCGAGTCGCTCCAGGGCCAGGCCCAGGGTGATGGACATCGTGACCGTCGCCAGCAGGAAGCCCGCCGCGTAGGCCGGACTCTGCGCCAGCACCTGGACGTGCCACAGGCCCCACACCAGCCCGGTCGCCGACGATGCGGCCAGCGGACCGAGGCGGGTGCGCAGCAGGGGCTGGAGGAAGCAGCGCCAGCCGATCTCCTCGCCGCAGGCGCCGATCAGCTGGGCGAGCGCGACGAGGAGGAAGGGGTGGTGCAGGGTGCGCGGGTCGGTGGCGTGGGCGGTGCCGGTGAGGAGGGCGTACGGGACCGCCGAGAGGAGGATGACCAGGAAGGGTGTGGCGAGGAGCGGGCGCCAGGGGGAGGACGTGCGGTCCGGGGCCCCGGCCGCGAGCAGGCCACGGGTCCGGGACGGCCACAGGAGGGCCGCGACGGCCACGCCCAGTGCTGGGCCGAACTGGGTCAGTTGGACGACCTCCGTGGGGATCCCGGTGGCCGGCTGTACGGCCCCCAGCGCTCCGGCCGCCACGAAGGCGACCGCCAGATAGACCCCTGCCCGCGTCTTCCACCGCTGTCTCGTCTGCATGGCCTCGACGATGCCGGGCGGGCCGCGCACGCGGACTGCACCTGATTGCCGGATCGGGCTGTACCCAGCTCCACCCACCGGGTGACCCGTCAGCGCGGCACCGGGGATCCGGCGCGGCCGCACGTTTGGCTGATCGCATGATCAGCAGACGAATCGCGTACCGGGGCGTCCACCGGAGCGTCGCGGTGCTGCTCGCCGCCGCGACCGCCCTCGCGGCGGCCGGAACCTCCATGGCCGCCCCCCTGCACGCCTCCAAGCCGGCACCCCCGGCACCCGCCCCGGCCCCCGCTCCCTCCACCGAACTGGTCCCGGGCGTCCCGCCCGGCCCGTCGCAGCCCTGGCAGATCGACACGCCCGACCAGATGCTGCCGCCGAAGGTCTACACGCCCACCAAGAGCGAGGACGCCGTGGAGCCCAAGGACGCGGCCCCGGGGGCGTACGACCTCATCGAGTACGTGCCGATCTACGACGCCGTCGCCAAGGTGACGTGCAGCAGGCAGGCCGGGCCCTACCAGCGGCAGGTGGAGCGCTGGCTGAAGCTGAAGGCGGACGGCAAGCAGTCCTCCGCCGACTGCAAGGCCATCCGCGCCTTCCAGGTCAAGAACAAGATCAAGCCCGCCATCGGCTTCGCCGGACCCGTCACCTGGTCGCGGATGATGCTGCTCTCGGCCAAGAAGAATCCCAACGCGGCCAAGAAATGCCCCGTCCGGTCGTACCGCGTCGCCTGCGTCGATCTGGACCGGCAGGTGACCTGGGTGCAGAAGGGCCGCAAGGTGGAGTTCGGCCCGGTCCCGATGCGCAGCGGGCGCACGGGGCACCTCACCAGGAAGGGCTGGCACACCATCTACTGGCGGCACAAGAACCATGTGTCGACCCTGTACAACCAGCCCATGCCGTACGCCCAGTTCTTCGACGGCGGCGAGGCCTTCCACGCCGTCTACGGCAGCATCTACACCACCGTCGGCTCCTGGGGCTGCGTCAATCTGAAGCTCTCCGATGCGCGCAAACTCTGGAACGTCCTGAAAAAGGGCGACAAGGTCTATGTGTGGGGCCGGCGTCCGGGTACCTAGGGCACTGCACCCGGGGTCCGTGCGGCCCTCTGAGACACTGGGGGCGCGATGAGTGAGACTGCACCTGTGCCGACCGCGCCCCTGCGCGCCCGGGCCGAGATCGATCTGGCCGCCCTGCGCGCCAATGTGCGGGCCCTGCGTGCCCGGGCGAAGGGCGCGGCCCTGATGGCCGTCGTCAAGTCCGACGGATACGGCCACGGGGCGGTGCCGTGCGCCCGCGCGGCCGTCGAGGCGGGCGCCTCATGGCTCGGCACGGCCACGCCCGAGGAGGCCCTCGCGCTGCGCGCCGCCGGTCTGGACACGCGCGTCCTGTGCTGGCTGTGGGTGCCGGGCGGGCCCTGGCGGCAGGCCGTCGAGGCGGACATCGACGTCTCGGTCAGCGGGATGTGGGCGCTGCGCGAGGTGACGGAGGCCTCCCGGCAGGCGGGCCGGCCCGCCCGGGTGCAGCTGAAGGCCGACACCGGGCTCGGGCGCAACGGCTGCCAGCCCGCCGACTGGCCGGAACTGGTCGGCGAGGCTCTGCGTGCCGAGCGCGCGGGGCTGGTCCGGGTCACCGGTCTGTGGTCCCACCTCGCCTGCGCCGACGAACCCGGGCACCCCTCCGTCGCCGCCCAGCTCTCCCGGTTCCGCGAGATGGTGGCGTACGCCGAGGAGCAGGGCGTACGGCCCGAGGTGCGGCACCTGGCCAACTCCCCGGCCGCGCTGACCCTTCCGGAGACCCACTTCGACCTGGTCCGTACCGGTATCGCCATGTACGGCATCTCGCCCAGCCCGGAGCTCGGCACCCCGGCCGACTTCGGCCTGCGGCCGGTGATGACGCTCAGCGCCTCGCTCGCGCTGGTCAAGCATGCGCCGGGCGGGCACGGCATCAGCTACGGCCACCACTACGTCACCCCCGGCGAGACCACCCTCGGCCTCGTTCCCGTCGGCTACGCGGACGGCATTCCCCGGCATGCCTCGGGCACCGGTCCGGTGCTGGTCGACGGCAAGTGGCGGACCGTCGCCGGGCGGGTCGCCATGGACCAGTTCGTGGTCGACCTGGGCGGCGACGAACCCGAAGTGGGCACGCGGGCGGTGCTGTTCGGCCCCGGCGACCGGGGCGAGCCCACCGCTGAGGACTGGGCGCAGGCCTGCGGCACGATCGCGTACGAAATCGTCACGCGCATCGGAACACGCGTTCCTCGCGTCTATGTGAACGGGGAACAAGAGGGGTAACCCCTTCAGAGCGGGGCGCCTCGCGCCCGGCTACACCTGTCACGACCGGCACACCACGCACCACACCGGCACCACCTGTTTCATTCACCCAGCGAACTGCAGTACGGCGAAGAGGAGCGGATGTGAGCGAGAGCAGTGCGGAGGCCGTGGCGGACGTCGTCGCCTCGGCGGCCGTCGCCTCCGCCGCGGGGGCGGCGAGCTGGCGCAAGGCGACCGGCATCGCCGGTGCCGCGATAGGCGTCCTCGCCGCGGGTGCGGCCGCGGGTGTGGCCATCGAGCGGATGACGGTCGGCCGTGGGATGCGCCGCCGGGCCCGGCTGGCGCTGGACTCGACGGGCCCCTACGGCACCCTGCGCGGCACCCCCGGCAAGGCGTACGCCGCCGACGGCACCGAGCTGTACTACGAGGTCGACGACGTCGACCCCGACCCCGGTCCACAGGTCTCCCCGCGCCGCCGGCGGCTCTTCGGCCGCAAGGCGCCCGCCCCGGTCACCGTCGTCTTCTGCCACGGCTACTGCCTCAGCCAGGACTCCTGGCACTTCCAGCGGGCGGCCCTGCGCGGGGTCGTCCGCACCGTGCACTGGGACCAGCGCAGCCACGGGCGGTCCGGGCGGGGCGTGGCCCAGACCCAGGACGGCGTGCCCGTCACCATCGAGGAGCTCGGCCGTGATCTGAAGGCGGTCCTCGACGCGGCCGTGCCGGACGGCCCGATCGTGCTGGTCGGCCACTCCATGGGCGGGATGACGATCATGGCGCTGGCCGCCGAGCACCCGGAGCTGATCCGGGACCGGGTCGTCGCCACCGCCTTCGTCGGCACGTCCTCCGGGCGGCTCGGCGAGGTCGACTTCGGGCTGCCCCTCGCCGGGGTCAACGCGGTGCGCCGGGTCCTGCCCGGCGTGCTGAAGGCGCTCGGGCAGCAGGCGGAGCTGGTGGAGAAGGGGCGCCGGGCCACCGCCGACCTGTTCGCCGGGATCATCAAGCGGTACTCGTTCGCGTCCCGGGACGTGGACCCGGCGGTCGAGCGGTTCGCCGAGCGGATGATCGAGTCCACGCCGATCGACGTGGTCGCCGAGTTCTACCCGGCCTTCACGGACCACGACAAGACCGAGGCGCTCGGCTGTTTCCGGGACATCCCGGTGCTGGTGCTGGCCGGGGTGCGGGACCTGATCACGCCCAGCGAGCACAGCGAGGTCATCGGTGATCTGCTGCCGGACGCCGAGCTGGTGCTCGTGCCGGACGCCGGGCACCTGGTCATGCTGGAGCACCCGGAAGTGGTCACCGACCGGCTCGCCGACCTGCTCACCCGCGCGGGTGCCGTGCCCGCAGGGGCTACCGTAAGTGGCTATGGAAGCACCAGCAGCACCGCACAACCCCGCTGAGACCCGGCTGACCATCACCTCTCCCGAGCAGATGCGGGAGCTGGGCCGACGGCTGGCCAAGCTGCTGCGCGCGGGCGACCTGGTGATGCTCACCGGGGAGCTGGGCGCCGGCAAGACGACGCTGACCCGCGGGCTGGGCGAGGGGCTCGGGGTGCGCGGTGCGGTCACCTCGCCGACCTTCGTGATCGCCCGTGTGCACCCTTCCCTCAACGACGGTCCGCCGCTCGTCCACGTCGACGCCTACCGGCTCTCCGGCGGCCTCGACGAGATGGAGGACCTCGACCTGGACGTCTCCCTGCCCGACTCGGTGATGGTCGTGGAGTGGGGCGAGGGCAAGGTCGAGGAGCTGGCCGACGACCGGCTGCGGGTCGTCATCCACCGGGCCGTCGGCGACACGACGGACGAGGTACGCCATGTGACGCTGACCGGGCTCGGCCGGCGCTGGACGGACGCGGACCTGGAAACACTCACGGCCTGAGCGGACCCCACGGTCCGATCGGGCCCGTTTTCCGACAGGCCGTCGGCAAGATATTGCGCAGGACGTCCCGGGCGTGGTCACATGGTACCCAGCCCGTGGTTAGGTGTGCCTAACCACGCCGCCCCCGCACTTCAGGAGGCGTCCATGTCCGCTTCTCGGCCCGCGGAGCAGCCACCCGAGCCGCCCGTGCCCACCGGGGTGTCCATGCGCGAGCTACTGGCTTCGTGCGCGGCCGCGGACGCGATCTCCAGACCACCGCGCCCCGAAGGGGCGCGGGGAACAGCGCGACCAGCCGCAAGGGCGCCGCAGACGACCGACGACGCACAGCGGCACCTCAAGCGGAGCGCATGAGCGCCTAACGAATCACCACCACCGGCACGCCGATCGTCGCGAACCTCCACATCGCGTCGCCGTCCGCCCGGGTCTCCCGGATGCCGCCGGTCTTCACCGTCTCGTCGGCCAGTCCGGTGCCGCCGCCCACGGCCGCGCTGAAGCCGATCGTCACGCCGCTCACGGTGGTGAAGCGCACCACGTGCTCGATGGGGATGCCGTCCGTGCCGGTGGCCGTGTTGGAACGGGACGTGACCCAGTACTTTCCGGGCGTCGGATCCACGGAGCCCGGGTGCACACCGAAGCCGTGCTGGACCCGGCCCCGCTCGTCGACCAGCCAGACCCGGTCGTCGTCCACCGAGTAGACGACCCGCTCACCCGCACCGGAACCGCGCGGCAGCGCGGCCGGATTGCGCCGGTCGCGCGGCGCCTTGGTGGCCGTCGCCGACGGTGACGCACCGGCGCCCGGCCTGCCGCCCAGGCTTGCCGGGACGGTCGCCTGGGCCTGGTAGGCGAGGAATCCGACGGCGGCGACGGCCGCGGCGGTGAGGCCGGCCACGATCCCCGAGCTGCTCCTTGCCACGCGCACCGCCTCCGCATCGAGTGATATGTCGTACTTCATACAGACCGTAGCAGTCAGTCACCTTCTGCCCCGGACGGCGATGCACGAGCCGCGGGCGCCGTAGGCTGTTCGCGTGCTCTTGCTCGCTCTGGATACCGCCACACCCGCCGTCACCGTCGCGCTGCACGACGGCACGGACGTCATCGCCTCCTCGAGCCAGGTGGACGCGCGCCGGCACGGAGAGCTGCTGCTGCCGGCCGTCGACCGTGTGCTCGCCGAGGCCGGGCTCAAGCTGGACGCGGTCACCGGGATCGTCGTCGGCATCGGGCCCGGCCCCTATACCGGCCTGCGCGTCGGTCTGATGACCGCGGACACCTTCGGCCTCGCGCTCGGCGTCCCCGTGTACGGCCTGTGCACGCTGGACGGCCTCGCGTACGCCGCCGACATCGAGAAAGGCCCCTTCGTCGTGGCGACCGACGCCCGGCGCAAGGAGGTCTACTGGGCGACGTACGCCGACTCCCGCACCCGCCTGACCGGTCCGGCCGTCGACCGGCCCGCCGACATCGCCGAGCAGGTCGCCGGGCTCCCCGCGGTCGGCGCGGGCGCTCTGCTGTACCCGGACACCTTCCCGAGCGCCCACGAGCCCGAGCATGTGTCCGCCGCCGCCCTCGCCTCACTGGCCGCCGAGAAGCTGGCCGCGGGCGAGGAGCTGCCGGCGCCGCGCCCGCTGTACCTGCGCCGACCCGACGCCCAGGTCCCCAAGAACTACAAGGTGGTCACCCCCAAGTGACTGAGCCGGCAACCCCCCGACTGCGCGAGATGCGCTGGTGGGACATCGACCCGGTGCTGGAGCTGGAGAAGGACCTGTTCCCCGAGGACGCCTGGTCCCGGGGGATGTTCTGGTCCGAACTGGCCCACTCCCGGGGCTCCGAGGCCACCCGGCGCTACCTCGTGGCCGAGGACGACGGCCGCATCGTCGGCTACGCCGGGCTCGCCGCCTCCGGCGAGCTGGCCGACGTCCAGACGATCGCCGTCGCCCGCGCGCTGCAGGGCACCGGCCTCGGCGCCCGCCTGCTGGCCGAGCTGCTGAAGGCCGCCACCGCCTTCGACTGCCATGAGGTCATGCTCGAATGCCGGGTCGACAACGTCCGCGCCCAGAAGCTCTACGAGCGCTTCGGCTTCGAGCCCATCGGCTTCAGGCGCGGCTACTACCAGCCGGGAAACGTGGACGCCCTGGTGATGCGCCTGACCACGGAATCCGGCGGCACCGCCACGGATCCTTCCTCCGTACGAGAAACCGAGACCAATGACTGACGAACCCCTCGTCCTGGGCATCGAGACCTCCTGCGACGAGACCGGCGTCGGCATCGTCCGCGGCACCACCCTGCTGGCCGACGCCGTCGCCTCCAGCGTCGACGAGCACGCCCGCTTCGGCGGTGTCGTACCCGAGGTGGCGTCCCGGGCGCACCTGGAGGCGATGGTCCCCACCATCGACCGCGCGCTGAAGGAGGCGGGCATCTCCGCGAAGGACCTGGACGGCATCGCGGTCACCGCGGGCCCCGGCCTCGCGGGCGCCTTGCTGGTCGGCGTCTCGGCGGCCAAGGCGTACGCCTACGCGCTCGGCAAGCCCCTGTACGGCGTCAACCACCTCGCCTCCCACATCTGCGTGGACCAGCTGGAGCACGGCCCGCTGCCCGAGCCGACGATGGCCCTGCTGGTCTCCGGCGGCCACTCCTCCCTGCTGCTGTCCGAGGACATCACCTCCGACGTCCGCCCGATGGGCTCGACCATCGACGATGCGGCCGGCGAGGCCTTCGACAAGATCGCCCGTGTGCTGAACCTCGGCTTCCCCGGCGGCCCGGTCATCGACCGCTACGCCCGCGAGGGCGACCCCGAGGCGATCGTCTTCCCGCGCGGTCTGACCGGCCCGCGCGACCCGGCGTACGACTTCTCCTTCTCCGGTCTGAAGACGGCCGTGGCCCGCTGGATCGAGGCCAGGCGGGCGGCCGGCGAGGAGGTCCCGGTGCGCGACGTGGCCGCCTCCTTCCAGGAGGCGGTGGTGGACGTCCTCACCCGCAAGGCCGTCCGCGCCTGCAAGGACGAGGGTGTCGACCACCTGATGATCGGCGGCGGCGTCGCCGCCAACTCCCGGCTGCGCGCCCTCGCCCAGGAGCGCTGCGAGGCGGCCGGCATCCGGCTGCGCGTACCGCGCCCCAAGCTGTGCACGGACAACGGCGCGATGGTCGCCGCGCTCGGCGCCGAGATGGTCGCCCGCAACCGGGCCGCCTCCAGCTGGGACCTGTCCGCCGACTCCTCCCTGCCGGTGACGGACCCGCATGTGCCCGGCCACGGACACGACCACGACCATGTGCACGAGGTCAGCAAGGAGAACCTGTACTCGTGACCGTCGCCCTGATGTGGGAGGCCCGGGCCGTCGAGGGCCGGGGCGAGGAACTGCTCGCCTGGGTACGGGCGCGGGAGCTCGCCCGGCAGCCCCTGCGCCGCGAGACCCTCCGCGCCCCGCAGGACCGGGTGCTGGTCATCACGTGGTGGGACGCGCCCTACGACGCAGATCTTCCGGAACTGCCCGATCCCGCCCAGGAGTTGGTGACCCGCGCGGTGCACCGCTGGCGCTTCGAGCAGGTGCCGGACGCCTGAGGTTGGGTTCTCCGGCCGGACCGCGCTATGATCATCACACAGCGAACGGCCGGAAATCCGGTCCGGACGCAGTGCGTTGGTGGTCCAAGGAAAGACGTCCCGCTTCCTGCGGGGAGATGCAGGTGCAAGGCCTGCCCGGCGCTCCATGTGAAGCCCCGCCCCCGGTTCCCCGGGGGCGGGGCTTCGGCGTTACGGCCGGCCCGCCTTCTGGGGCCGGGCCGCCTCCGCCTCGGGGCCCTCCGGCTCGGCCGCCCCGGCGCGCCGCTCCTGCAGGTGCGCGTACGCCATCAGGCCGAACAGGATCGCGAGCAGCACCGCCGACGAGCCGGCCGTACCCAGGTCCAGGCCGCCCTTGGCGACCGGCTTGGTGAGGAAGTCGCCGGCCGTGGCGCCCAGCGGGCGGGTCAGCACGAAGGCGATCCAGAAGAGCAGGACGTTCGGGACGGCCGGCACCTTCATCAGCGCGACCAGCACCAGCAGCAGGCCGGTCACCAGGGCGGCGCCGCCCAGGTAGCCGAGCCCGGAGCTGTCGGAGAGGAAGTCGCCCATCGAGGTGCCGAGGGTGTTGGAGACGAGGATCGCCGACCAGAACAGAGCCTCGCCCCTGAAGGAGACGATCTCGGTGATCTGGAAGGTCATCCCGCTCAGCCGCCAGCCGAGGAAGATCAGCAGCAGGATCGAGATCAGGATCGCCGCGCCCTCCGGGTAGCCGAGACCGAGGCCCTGCGGGCCCCAGCCCAGCTTCGTCGCGCCGTTCGAGAGGTACTTGGAGCTGGCGTCGCGGTTCATGAAGTCGGACATCGTGGTGCCGGCCATGGAGGTCGACAGGATCACGGTCCAGTAGAAGAACGGGTTGTAGCGGCGGGAGCGCAGCTGGACCACCAGCGTCACCACGAAGACCAGGAACAGGGCGATGGTGGTCAGGAAGTAGCCGAGCTTCAGTGTCTGCGAGAACAGATCGCCCGCCGTTTCGCCCAGGGTCGTCGCGGCGATCTTCATGACCCAGAACGCCAGTGTGACCTCGGGGAGTTTCTTCATCACTGACTTCGTCGTCGTCAAGGGTGCTCCTGTTCGGTTTGGGGGACCGTGGGCCGACCCTGACAGCGGCAACCTGAACGCATCCTGAACGCGTGCGTCCCGGGGGCTTGTGGAAGCGGCGCTTGTGTGGTCGCGCTCTGGCTCAATCCGTTCCCACGGATACGTCGGGCACCTCGGACACCTCGGACAGCTCCACCTCGCACCGCGGCCGGCGCCGGGCCCGGCGATCCGCACCGGACCCGCGGGCCGCTGCCGTGCCGTGTGCCGTACCTCGGCGCTCGACGGGCCCAGCCGCAGCTCCGGCGTGCCCGGCTCGACCCGGCGGCGCCCGTGCGGTCGGTGGTCGGTGAACGGCGACAGGTCCGTGTGAAACCGGAAGGCCGGACGGCGGGACTCGCCGGGGGCGAGTTCCAGCCGCTGGTGGCCGACCATCCGGACCTGGAACGCCGACCGCACCCAGCCGGGCGCGACGGTGTCCTGCCGCAACGGCTCC
The DNA here is from genome assembly GCF_001542625.1 of Streptomyces griseochromogenes. Classification (NCBI taxonomy): domain Bacteria; kingdom Bacillati; phylum Actinomycetota; class Actinomycetes; order Kitasatosporales; family Streptomycetaceae; genus Streptomyces; species Streptomyces griseochromogenes. Next base: position 935,390 of record NZ_CP016279.1, read on the forward strand.
TGCAACGGCTCCTGCAACGGGCCGGTGCCGGACGGCGGTTCGGTGGCGTTCGGGTTCAACGTCTCCTGGAGCGGGAGCGATCCGGTGCCCACGGTGGCGGTGGGATGAGAATTTCCGAAGAAAGCGGGTTCTCACGGCATCCGCTAACACTCCCCTAATAATTCGGACTTACGTTCCTGCCCGTGACGCGACAAGGGGAGCAGGGCGACGCGGGCAGAGGGGTGGGCCGTCGGCCGGGAGCGCTGAAGGCCGCCGGCCTCGCCCTGGCGGGCGTCCTGGTGCTGGGCGCGGCCGCCGCCGGCTATGCGTACCGGCACCTCGACGGCAACATCAAGAGCGTCGACATCGACAGCGCGCTCGGCGACAACCGTCCGGCGAAGGCGGTGATCGCCCCGGCCTCCTCCGCGTCGGCCGACGCCTCCCCGCTGCCCACCGGGTCTCTGAACATCCTGGTCCTCGGCTCCGACTCGCGCGGCGGCAGGGCCGACCGGGCCCTCGGCGGCGGCGACAGCTCCGGCGCCCGCTCGGACACGGCGATGGTGGTGCACATCGACGCCGGCCGGACGAAGGCGACCGTCGTCAGCATCCCGCGCGACACCCTGGTCACCCGCCCGTCCTGCCCGCTGCCCTCCGGAGGCTCGACGGCGGTGGCCCACCGGACGATGTTCAACAGCGCCTACGAGGTGGGCGGCCCCGTCTGCGCGGTGAAGACCGCCGAGTCGGTCACCGGTGTCCGCATGGACCACTACGTCGAGATCGACTTCTCCGGCTTCGCCGGGCTGGTGGACGCGCTGGGCGGGGTCACGGTCACCACTGGCCAGGACATCGACGACGACAAGAGCCATCTGCACCTCCGGGCCGGCACCCACCGGCTGGACGGCATCCAGGCCCTCGCCCTCGCCCGCACCCGGCACGGCATAGGCGACGGCAGCGACCTGGGCCGCATAGGCCTGCAGCAGAAGCTCGTCAAAGCCCTCCTGGACCGGATGGCGGCGATCGACCTCCTCACCGACCCCGCCAAGCTCTACCGGGTCGCCGACACGGTGACCGCGAGCCTCACCACGGACACCGGCCTGGACTCCCTCAGCGAGCTGGTGAAGCTCGGCCGGAGCCTGAAGGGCCTCACCTCCGACCGGGTGAAGACGGTCATGATGCCGGTCGTCCAGGCGCCCTCCGACCCCAACCGGGTGGTGGCGAAGGAACCGGCGGCGAGCGACCTGTGGACCTCCTTGCGCTGAGCGGCACAACCATCGCGGTGCCCGGCGGGTCTGCTGCGGTGACAAGTCGCAGTACACCAGGGGGTATTCGGTTGTTCTCGCCGCGTTCACACGTCCGCTGGGCGCTTCCGCTGGCCCTGGGGCTGGCCGCGCTCGGGGTCGCCGTACCGCCCGCGTCCGCGACGAAGAACGTCTCGCCCGTGCGTGACGACTTCAACGGCGACGGGTACGCCGACCTCGTCGTCAGCGCCCCGCACGGCACGGTCGGCGGCCAGGCCGGGGCGGGCTACCTGACCGTGATGTACGGCGGCCCGCACAGCCTGTCCACCGGCAACCGCTCGATCATCAGCAGGGCGAGCGCCGGTGTCCCCGGCAGCCCGGCCAAGCACGAGGGCTTCGGCTTCCAGTTCTCCGAGGGCGACCTGGACGGCGACGGGTACGCCGACCTGGCCGCCTCCGGCGGCGGGCACGGCGGCCCGGTCGTGCTCTGGGGCGGGCCGCACGGGCTGTCCGGCGGGACCTCCCTCCCCGCCGCCCTCGACACCCAGATCGGCGACTTCGACGGCGACGGACGGCTGGACCTGGCGCTGTTCCGCAATGGCTCCGGCCCCGGCGGAGGCGACGACCCGTTCGGCACCGAGGCCACCCTGTGGAGCGGCCCGGTCGAGCGCACCGGCGTCCCGGCCGCCGTCAAGCCCTTCGACGCCGCCCCCCTCCAGTACATCGACGTCCGCGACGGCGCCACCGGCGACCTCAACGGCGACGGCCGCGACGACCTCGCCCTGACCGCGTACTGCGGCGACGGAGTCAACTGCACCGAGGTGTTCCTGAGCACTCCCTCGGGCTTCGCCCGGGGTGTCTCCTTCCCCGGCGACGGCGCGGTGGCCATCGGGGACGTCAACGGCGACGGGCGCGCCGACCTTGTCACCGGACGCGCCGAGGAGGAGGAGATCCGGGTGGCGTACGGCTCGGCCGCGGGCCTGGGCGCCCCGAGCACCTGGAAGTCGTACACGCAGGACCCCCGGCGTCCCGGGCACCAAGGAGTCGCTCGACATGTTCGGCCACTCGGTCGCCGTCGGTGACATCACCGGGGACGGCATCGACGACGTGGCGGTCGGCGTGCCCGGCGAGAAGAAGTTCGAGGGCGCGGTCGACGTGCTGCGGGGCAGCCGCTCCGGCCTGACCGGCACCGGTGCGCAGGCGTTCTGCCAGGACACCAGGGGCGTGCCCGGCACCGGCGAGTACGACGACATCTTCGGCTACACGGTCGCCCTGGCCGACATCAACCGCAACGGACACGCCGATCTGGCCGTTGCCGCGCCGGGCGAGGACGCGGGCAACGGCGCGGTCACGGTCCTGCGCGGCCGTCCCACGGGCCTGGTCACGGACGCGGCCCTCGCCTTCGGCGGGAAGGCGGTGGGGGCGCCGTACACGAAGGCGTCCTTCGGGTCCTCGCTCAAGTAGAGAAATCTTCCGGAAAAAAATCTTCGAAGAAATCCGGAGAGCGTGTCGATCCGCGTCTCTCCCGTTCGACGCATGGGTGAGCGGCGGGGAAAGGCCCGCCGCCCGACCGAAGGAGTCACCATGCCCCGTTACCTGTCGCTCGTGCACATCGACGAGTCCGCCGCCCCCGCCGAGGGCCCCAGCGAGGAGCTGATGCGGCGGATGGGCGAGCTGATCGAGGAGGTCACCAAGGCCGGCGTGATGCTCGACACCGCCGGTCTGACGCCCTCCGCCCAGGGCACCAGTGTGCGCTGGGAGGGCGGGAAGATCTCCGTCACCGACGGGCCCTTCACCGAGTCCAAGGAGGTCGTCGGCGGCTACGCGATCATGCAGTGCAAGGACAAGGCCGAGGCCCTGGAGTGGACCAAGCGGTTCCTGAAGGTCCACGAGGAGTTCTGGACCGTCACCTGCGAGGTCCGGGAGATCGCCGAGGGCTGATCCTTGGCCCGGGGCCGTCCCGGGGTGTTGCATGGTGGGCTGTGGAACCACAGCCCACCGCGGCGCACGCGATCGAGACCGTCTTCCGCCTGGAGTCCCCGCGGGTCGTCGCCGGCGTCGCCCGGATCGTGCGGGACGTCGGCATCGCCGAGGAACTGGCGCAGGACGCGCTGGTCGCGGCCCTGGAACGGTGGCCCCGGGACGGCGTCCCCGACAACCCCGGCGCCTGGCTCATGGCCACCGCCCGGCACCGCGCCGTCGACCTGGTCCGGCGCCGCGAGACCTACGCCCGCAAACTCGCCGAGATCGGCCGTGACCTGGGGACCACGGCCCTGCCCGAGGAGCCCGCCGACCCGGACGACATCGACGACGACCTGCTGCGCCTCGTCTTCACCACCTGCCACCCGGTGCTGTCGCCCGAGGCCCGCACCGCGCTCACCCTGCGCCTGCTCGGCGGCCTGAGCACGGCCGAGATCGCCCGGGCCCACCTGGTCCCGGAGCCGACGATCGCCCAGCGCATCGTCCGCGCCAAGCGCACCCTGGCCACGCGGAACGTCGCCTTCGAGGTGCCGTACGGCCCCGACCGCGAGGCCCGCCTCGGCTCCGTCCTGGACGTCATCTACCTGATCTTCAACGAGGGATACGCGGCCACCGCCGGCGACGACCTGCTGCGCCCCGGGCTGTGCGAGGACGCCTTGCGTCTGGCCCGCGTGCTCTCCTCCCTGATGCCCAAGGAACCCGAGGTGCACGGCCTGACCTCGTTCCTGGAGTTCCAGGCCTCCCGCACCGCCGCCCGCACCGGCCCCGACGGCACACCGGTGCTCCTGAGGGACCAGAACCGCCGCCGCTGGAACCGCATGCTCATCGCCCGCGGCATCCGAGCCCTCGATCGCGCCGACGCCACGGCCACCGGCGCCCCGGGCCCCTACGCCCTCCAGGCGGCCATCGCCGCCTGCCACGCGCACGCGTACTCCTACGAGGAGACCGACTGGCGGACCATCGCCACCCTGTACGGCCTGCTGGCCGCCCGCTCCCCGTCCCCGGTCGTCGAGCTGAACCGCGCCGTCGCCGTGTCGATGGCCGAGGGCCCCGCCGCGGGACTGGAACTCGTGGACGCCCTGGCCGCCGAACCGGCCCTGCGCGACTACCACCTGCTGCCCAGCGTGCGCGGTGATCTGCTGGCCCGGCTCGGACGCGCCGCCGAGGCCCGCGAGGAGTTCGTCCGGGCGGCGTCCCTGGCCCGCAACGAGAAGGAGCGTGAGCTGCTGCTGGGCAGGGCCGCGGAGTGCGCCTCCTGATGCGGCGCAACTGGCGGACGGCACACGTCTGTTGCCGGGGTCAAGCGGTACCGGGAGCCCCGGTGGCCGCCGGTCGTGCCGGGGCCCCGATCAGCATGGTCGGCGCCCCCGCGACCCGGGTGAGGAACACGGTCGCCGCGTGTGGTCCCTGCGGCTTGACCTTCTTGCGCAGTTCCTCCGGCTCCACCGCCGACCCCCGCTTCTTCACGGTCAGCGTGCCGACCTCCCGCTCCCGCAGCAGGGCCTTCAACTTCTTGACGTTGAAGGGGAGTTGATCGGTGATCTCATAGGCGGACGCGTACGGGGTGGGGCGCAGCTCGTCGGCCGTGACGTACGCGATGGTCTCGTCGAGGAGACCGCCGCCGACCTCCTCGGCCACCTCGGCGACCAGATGGGCGCGGATGACGGCGCCGTCGGGCTCGTACAGATACCGCCCCACGGGCCTGACCCGGGGATCCGGCAGGCGCCGGGACAGCAGCGTGCGCGGTCCCGGCAGCAGGGTGGCCCGGACCAGCCCCGGCTCGGTGCCGAACCACAGCACCGCCTCCTTCACATCACCGCCGTCCGAGATCCACTCGGCCTCGGCCTCGGCCGGGATCGCCTCGTGCGGGATGCCGGGGGCGATCTTCAGGGCGGCGCGGGGTGCCCCGAGGGCGGTGGCGACCGCCCAGGACAGCGGCGGCGAGTAGGCCTCCGGATCGAAGACCCGGCCGCGGCCGCCCCGCCGGGCCGGGTCGACGAACACCGCGTCGCAACCGGCGGTGGCGACCTCGGTGACGTCCGCCTCCCGCACCTCGATCAGCTCGCCGAGCCCCAGCGTCTCGGCGTTCGCCCGGGCCGCGGCCGCCGTCAGCGGATCCCGGTCCACCGCCAGCACCCGGATCCCAGCCCGCGCCAGCGCGATCGCGTCACCGCCGATCCCGCAGCACAGATCGGCGACCGAGGTCACCCCCCACTCCTTCATCCGGCCCGCCCGGTAGGCCGCCACGCTCGCCCGCGTCGACTGCTCGACCCCGTTGGGCGTGAAGAACATCCGCCCGGCGTCCGCCTCCCCGAACTTCGCCGCCGCCCGCTGCCGCAGCCGGGCCTGCCCGAGCGCCGCCGACACCAGCTCGGCGGGGTGCTCACGGCGCAGCCGGGTGGCGACGGCCAGCTCCTGTGCGGGGTCGGTGTCGCGCACCTCGTCGAGGAGGGCGCGGCCTTCGGGGGTCAGGAGGGGGGCGAGGTCGTTCACCGGTTCATTGTGGGCCAGTCGGTGGATGCTGCGCCTCCGGCGGCCTGTCGGACCGGGTTCGGGGTCCGGGCCTGGGAAGATCCGGCGCTATGCGACTAGTAGTACAAAATGACAAATCTCGGGCTCGGCTTCGGGTGGTCACCCTCGGCTGCGGGGTGGCCGCGCTGGCCTCCGTCGCCCTCGCCTCCGGCTGCGCCACCTCCGGCGCCCCCGCCCCCGGCCATGGCCCGGGGCAGGGCGGCCCCGGCCACGCCCTGGACCCCCAGGCCCGCCGCGCCGCCGAACACGCCCGACTGGTCGCCGCCGCCCGGCACTGGAGACTGGACCGGGTGCCGCTGACGCCCCCGCCCCCGCCGGCCAGGAAGCCGGAGATCACCCCCCGCGACGGCTTCGAGGTGGACGGGCAGGAGGAGGAGAACCTGCCCCCTGTCTTCACCACCGTCCCGACCAGGCACAAGGTCGTCTTCCTCACCATCGACGACGGCCACGAGAAGGATCCGGCGTTCCTGCGCATGATGAGCGACCTGAAGATCCCCTACACGGCGTTCCTCAGCAACTACCTGGTCAAGAACGACTACGGCTACTTCCGCCGGATGCAGTCCGAGGGCCACACCCTCAACAACCACACCCTCACCCACCCCTACATGCCGGGCCTGTCCTACGAGGAGCAGAAGGACGAGATCTGCGGCATGCAGACCATCATGAAGAAGCAGTTCGGCAAGGTGCCGACGGTCTTCCGCCCGCCCTACGGCAACTACAACGGCGACACCCTGCGCGCCGCCAAGGCCTGCGGGATCAAGTACGCGCCGATCTGGGACGAGGAGGTCTTCGTCGACCACTGGGAGTACCGCGACTGGGACCGCAGCCTGCACCCCGGCGACATCGTGCTCACCCACTTCCGCGGCCTCGACGACTGGGACGGCACGATGGTCGACGACATGCGCAGATTCCTGAACAAGGTCACGCGCGAGGGCTACGCCGTGGCCCGCCTGGAGGACTACCTGTGAGGCGTGGGCGGCGGGCGGGAGGCGGCCGGGGGCACCGCTGGGGCGCCGCCGCGCCGGCCGCCGTCCTCGTCCCGGCCCTCCTGCTCACCGGCTGCGCCCCGTCCGTCGACCCCATCGAACGGCTGGGCAAGAAGGCGGCACAGCGCGTACGGCCGTCGAGCTCCGCCGGGGACCAGGCGTACCGCCGCTGGGGCCTGGCCGCCCCCCTCGCCGCCCCGCCCAGCCCCCCGGTCCGCCTCCTGACGGCCCGCCGGACGGATCCCGCCCGCCCCCGGACCGTGGACCACATCAGGACCACCGACAAGGTCGTCTTCCTCACCTACGACGACGGCGCCGAGCGGGACCCGCGCTTCATCGACATGGTCCGCGAACTGCGGCTGCCGGTCAGCTTCTTCCTCACCGACAGCGTCGTGGGCCCCGGCTACGGCCACTTCGCCCGCCTGCGCGCGGTCGGCGCCGACATCGAGAACCACACCCTCGACCACCCGGCGATGCCCGGACTGCCGTACGCCGGCCAGCGCGCCGAGATCTGCGGCCAGCAGGACAAACTCAAGTCCCGCTTCGGCGTCCGCCCCCGCCTCTTCCGCCCGCCCTACGGCACGTACGACACCACCACCCTGCGCGCCGCCGCCGACTGCGGCATCACCACGATCGTCCTGTGGCGCGCCGCCATGACCCCCGACGGCATCACCTACGTGCGCGGCACCCGGCACCTCACCCCGGGCGACATCGTCCTCGTCGGCCCCGACGAGGCCACCGGCCCCACCCTCAAGGAACGCACCCGGCGCCTGCTGCGCCGGGTCCAGGCGAGGGGGCTGACGGTGGGACGCCTGGAGGACTACTTGTAGATCACTCTTCAGTGCCCGGCGGCAGAAGTCGGCCCGTCCGGCATGCGAGGACGCGACTCCACGCGCCCGGACTCGGCCGACGCGCCGCACGGGATTGGCACTCCGCTTGACCGAGTGCTAATCGCGGTCATAGTCTCGGCTCTGGCACTCCCCCCTGGAGAGTGCCAACAAAGCGACGGGCAGGTCCGGCACCCGCGACGACGAATCCACCTGGTCGCCACCTCAGACAGTTAACCCCGTGAGATCTCCGAAGGGGGAGGTCGGATCGTGACGACCACCAGCTCCAAGGTTGCCATCAAGCCGCTCGAGGACCGCATCGTGGTCCAGCCGCTCGACGCCGAGCAGACCACCGCCTCTGGCCTGGTCATCCCGGACACCGCGAAGGAGAAGCCCCAGGAGGGCGCCGTCCTCGCCGTGGGCCCGGGCCGCTTCGAGAGCGGCGAGCGTCTGCCGCTCGACGTCAAGGTCGGCGACGTCGTCCTGTACAGCAAGTACGGCGGCACCGAGGTGAAGTACAACGGTGACGAGTACCTCGTCCTCTCGGCTCGCGACGTCCTCGCGATCATCGAGAAGTAATCACCTCAAGCATTCCGCTTGACGCTGCGCCCCTGGCCCCCGCGACCACCTGAGAAGCCGGGCGCCGGGGCGCAGTTCTTTTTTCACCCACAGATTCCGAGAGGGCTCCCGCTGTCATGGCGAAGATCCTGAAGTTCGACGAGGACGCCCGTCGCGCCCTCGAGCGCGGCGTCAACAAGCTGGCCGACACGGTGAAGGTGACGATCGGCCCCAAGGGCCGCAACGTCGTCATCGACAAGAAGTTCGGTGCCCCCACCATCACCAACGACGGTGTCACGATCGCCCGCGAGGTCGAGATCGAGGACCCGTACGAGAACCTCGGCGCCCAGCTGGTGAAGGAGGTGGCGACCAAGACCAACGACATCGCTGGTGACGGCACCACCACCGCCACCGTGCTCGCCCAGGCGCTGGTGCGCGAGGGCCTGAAGAACGTCGCCGCCGGCGCCTCCCCGGCCGCCCTGAAGAAGGGCATCGACGCCGCGGTCAAGGCCGTCTCCGACGAGCTGCTCGCCTCGGCCCGCCCGATCGACGAGAAGTCCGACATCGCCGCCGTCGCCGCGCTGTCCGCCCAGGACCAGCAGGTCGGCGAGCTCATCGCCGAGGCGATGGACAAGGTCGGCAAGGACGGTGTCATCACCGTCGAGGAGTCCAACACCTTCGGTCTGGAGCTGGACTTCACCGAGGGCATGGCCTTCGACAAGGGCTACCTGTCGCCGTACTTCGTGACGGACCAGGAGCGCATGGAGGCCGTCCTGGAGGACCCGTACATCCTCATCAACCAGGGCAAGATCTCCTCCATCCAGGACCTGCTGCCGCTGCTGGAGAAGGTCATCCAGGCGGGTGCCTCCAAGCCGCTGCTGATCATCGCCGAGGACCTCGAGGGCGAGGCCCTGTCGACCCTGGTCGTCAACAAGATCCGCGGCACCTTCAACGCGGTCGCGGTCAAGGCCCCCGGCTTCGGTGACCGTCGCAAGGCGATGCTGGAGGACATGGCGGTCCTCACCGGCGCCACGGTCATCTCCGAGGAGGTCGGCCTCAAGCTCGACCAGGCCGGCCTGGACGTGCTGGGCTCCGCCCGCCGCGTGACGGTCACCAAGGACGACACGACCATCGTCGACGGCGCCGGGGACTCCTCGGCCGTCCACGGCCGGGTCGCCCAGATCAAGGCCGAGATCGAGAACACCGACTCCGACTGGGACCGCGAGAAGCTCCAGGAGCGCCTCGCGAAGCTGGCCGGCGGCGTGTGCGTGATCAAGGTCGGCGCCGCCACCGAGGTGGAGCTGAAGGAGAAGAAGCACCGTCTGGAGGACGCCATCTCCGCGACCCGCGCCGCGGTCGAGGAGGGCATCGTCTCCGGTGGTGGCTCCGCCCTGGTCCACGCCGTCAAGGTGCTCGAGGGCAACCTCGGCAAGTCCGGTGACGAGGCCACGGGTGTCTCGGTCGTCCGCCGCGCCGCCGTCGAGCCGCTGCGCTGGATCGCCGAGAACGCCGGCCTGGAGGGCTACGTCATCGTCTCCAAGGTGGCCGAGCTGGAGAAGGGCAACGGCTACAACGCCGCCTCCGGCGAGTACGGCGACCTGGTCAAGGCCGGCGTCATCGACCCGGTCAAGGTCACCCGCTCCGCCCTGGAGAACGCCGCCTCCATCGCCTCCCTGCTGCTCACGACCGAGACCCTGGTCGTCGAGAAGAAGGAAGAGGAGCCGGCCGAGGCGGGCCACGGCCACGGTCACGGCCACGCCCACTGACACACGTCAGCACTGAGGCCCGGCACCCCCTGGGGGGTGCCGGGCCTTCGCCTTGCCCCCTACTTCTCCAACTCGTCCAGCGCGCCCAGCTGCTCCATCAGCCCGAGCCGGTCGTACTGCCACCAGCCCTCGCGGAGCTTGCCGTCGACGTCGAAGCGGAAGACGGTCGTCCCCGTCATCGACACCTGGCGGCCGGTGTTGGGCAGGCCCATGAACTCGCCCTTCTGGATGCCGTTCCAGGTCCAGCGGGTGCAGACGCGGTCCGCCTGGGTGATCTGGTCCTCGACCGTGAAGGTGAAGTCGAAGGAGCCGCGCCACATCTCGATCTCACGCAGCATGTTGTCCAGCCCGAGCGTGTCCTGCTCGTTGGCCGGGTCGTGGTCGTGGTAATTCTCCGCGACCAGGCCGTTCATCGGCGGCAACGGTCCCTGCACCGCGATCGTGTCGAAGAACCGGCGGGCCGTGGCCGCCTGCAACGCATCGTCGCGCACCACGTCCAGGTCCGTGAACGTCGGCATCTCGTCGCACAGGGCGACCATCTCCCGGAAGATCGTGTCGGTCTCCGGCAGGTTCGAGTTCCGCATCGCCTCCTCGTACGACGGGAACTCCACGATCTCGATGACGTGCGTCGCGTCCGAGCGGTCCTTGCCGACCACCGTGTGCGTCGCCGTCCGCTTTCCCCTGGTCTTCTCGACCCACTGGTCCATCAGCCGGTTCATGTCGTCGAGCCGGCTGGTCCTGCAGTCGATGAGCTGTACGAACGTCATGGCACCGCCTCCCGGCCCCCTGGGTCCGGATCCGTCACACCCATTTTCCCACCGGAACGCGGGCGCCACCCGTCCTACTGGGGCCCGTACTTGCGGCCCGTCCTGGAGCTGATTCCGCCCATCAGCCCGCGCGGGGTGACCTTCACCAGCCCCATCAGCGCCTTGTACCGGGGGTCCGGGATGGAGAGCGTCTTGCCGCGCGCGAGGTCGGCCAGGGCCGCCGCGACCAGCTTGTCGGCGTCCAGCCACATCCAGCCCGGGATGTTGTCCGTGCCCATCCCGGCCCGCTGGTGGAACTCGGTGCGCACGAAGCCGGGGCACAGCGCCATCAGCCGCACCCCGCTGCCGGCCATGTCCTTGGCCGCGCCCTGGGTGAACTGCACGACCCAGGCCTTCGAGGCGCCGTAGGTGCCCCGGGGCACGAAGGCCGCCACCGACGCCACGTTCACCACCCCGCCGCGGCCGCGCTCGCGCATCGCCTCGGCCGCCGCCGACGTCAGCCGGAGCACCGCCTCGCAGTGCACCTTGAGCATCTTCAGCTCGTCGGTCATGGGGACTTCGAGATAGCGGCCCTTGTTGCCGAAGCCGGCGTTGTTGATCAGCAGGTCGACCGGGCTCTTCCGGTCGCCGAGCCGGTCGGCCACCGTCTCGATGCCCTTGTCCTCGGACAGGTCGGCGGCCAGCACCTCCGCCTCGATGCCGTGCCGGTCGTGCAGCTCGGTCGCCTGCTCGCGCAGCCGTTTGCTGTCCCGTGCCACGAGGACCAGGTCATGCCCGTCAGCCGCCAGCCGCCGCGCGAACGCGGCACCGATTCCCGCGGTCGATCCCGTAATCAGAGCCGTTGTCATGGCCCAAGGGTAGTGACCCGGACCGACAGCGTCCGCTGCCCGGCCGCCGTGCGGTGACGGCTCCTCAGCGGGTCTGTCCGGCGACGTACTTGCGGGCGGCGGCCAGCGTCTCGCTGTGCAGCGCCTCGCCCGCCACGAGCAGCCGCGGCAGCAACTCCCGCTCGGTGGTGACCGCACGGAACTCCAGCGCCACCGTCACCCCGTGGTCCGGACGGTGCACGATCTCGATCGGATCGCCCGCCCGGATCTCCCCCGGTGCGATCACTCGCAGGTAGGCACCGGTCGCGCCCTTCCGGGTGAACCTCTTCACCCATCCCCGCTCGCCCAGATGGCCCTGGAACGTACGGCACGGAATCCGCCCCGAGGTCACCTCCAGGACCACCTCGGACCCGATCCGCCAGCGCTCCCCGATCAGCGCCCCGGACACGTCCAGACCCTCCGTCGTCAGGTTCTCGCCGAAACAGCCGTTGGCCAGCGAACGGCCCAGCTCCCGCTCCCAGTCGTCGAGATCCTCGCGCGCGAAGGCGTACACCGCCTGCTCGTCGCCCCCGTGATGGCGCAGGTCGCACACCGCGTCCCCGGCGACCCCGCTCGCGCCGAGCCCCTTGGGGCCGGGCGCCGTGACCCGCACCGGCCCCTCGGCCGGCCGCTTGTCGATGCCCGTCACGCCCTGAGCCTGGTCCGTGTACGGCACCGGCTGCGGACGGCCCAGGTTGACCGAGAGAAGCTTCATACCAGCACGGTACGGGACCGCACCCCAAAGCGTCGACGCGAAATTGGGCGCCGCACCCAAGTCAGGCTTATGCTCGAAGCGTGATCGAGGCCCGTCATCTCCGCGTCCTGCGCGCCGTCGCCACCACCGGCTCCTTCTCGGCGGCGGGGCGCGAACTGGGCTGCACCCAGCCCGCCGTCAGCCAGCAGATGAAGGCCCTGGAGGCCTCGGTCGGCACCCCGCTGCTGATCCGCAGCGGCCGCGAGATGCGCCTGACGCAGGCCGGCGAGGCGCTCGTCCGGCACGCCTCCGGGATTCTCGCGGGGCTCACCGCGGCCGAGGAGGAGGTCGCCGCCATCGCGGGCCTCAGGGCCGGCCGGGTCCGGCTGGTCTCCTTCCCGAGCGGCAGTTCGACCCTGGTCCCGACCGCCCTGGCCGCCCTGCGCGCCGCCCACCCCGGCACCCGTGTCTCCCTGGAGGAGGCCGAGCCCCCGAAGTCCGTCGAGCTGCTGCGCGAGGGTGACTGCGATCTGGCGCTGGCCTTTCGCTACGAGGGTGCGGCGGCCGCCGAGGAGTGGGACGACCTGGTCGTACGGCCCCTGCTGACGGACCGCCTCGTCGCCCTGGTGCCCGAACGGCACCGGCTCGCGCGCACGGGGTCCTCGGGGTCCGTCGCCATCGGGGAGCTGGCCCAGGAGCCCTGGATCGCGGGCTGCCCGCGCTGCCGCGGCCAGCTGGTGGAGGTGTGCGAGAGCGCCGGTTTCACGCCCCGCATCGACTTCGCCACCGACGACTATCCGGCGGTGGTCGGACTGGTGGGCGCGGGTCTCGGCGTGGCCGTGCTGCCGCAGCTCGCGGTGGAGTCGGTACGGCCCCGCGGAGTGCGCACGGTGGAGCTGGAACCGCTCGTACGGCGGCAGATCGTCGCCCTCACCCTGCCCGACCTGGCACAGGTGCCGGCCGTCGCGGCGACGCTGGAGCAACTGGCCCGGGCGGCCGGGCGCGCACAGGGCCCCTCGACAGGGATCCGGGCTTAGGGGCCTGCCGTCAGGAGTCGGGCACGCGCGTGCGTGCCCGCCGGAGCGACTGCAGAAACGTTCCTTCAGGCGTTCGGGGCGATGCCCCCGCTGGTGGACGCCGACACCAGGCGGTTGCGCGCCCGTCCCATCAACTCTTCGCGCTCGTCCTCGGTCAGGCCGCCCCAGACTCCGTACGGCTCGCGCACCGCCAGCGCGTGCGCCGCGCACTCCGCACGGACCGGGCACCTCATGCAGACCTCTTTGGCCGAGTTCTCGCGAGCGCTCCGAGCCGCTCCGCGCTCGCCCTCCGGGTGGAAGAAGAGCGAGCTGTCGACCCCTCGGCAGGCAGCCAGCAGCTGCCAGTCCCACAGGTCAGCGTTCGGTCCGGGAAGGCGGGAGAAATCTGCCATTACGTGACCCCTTGTCGCCGTTCTGGGCGGATACGGTGCCAACGACCGTACATCTCCGGTCTAAGGAGATGAAAATATGACTCATTGCGAATCTAGCTCCAGACACTGAGAAACGGGAGCAAAAACGGCTAAATGGGGCATAGGTTGTGATGAAAAGTTGAGGGTCCGTCGGGCATGTCTGCACCGTGTCGGCACCCTCACGTAGAGTGCCGAAGACGGCACGCAGCCCCGTAACTCTTTCGAGTGACCGTCGTTGAGAGTGCGGAGGCGGTTGAAAACACAAGCGCTCGGGCAGGCGTCCGAGACGGTCGACCGCACAGGTGACGATTCCGTACCAGCCTGGAGGCTCAAGGTGACGCGCATCAGCTGGGGAGGGCGGTCATGACATCCGTCCTCGTCTGCGACGACTCCCCGCTTGCCCGAGAGGCGCTCCGCCGCGCGGTCGCGACCGTGCCCGGCGTCGAGCGCGTGACGACGGCGGCCAACGGCGAGGAAGTCCTCCGCCGCTGGGGCGCCGACCGCTCCGACCTCATCCTGATGGACGTACGCATGCCCGGCCTGGGTGGCGTCGAGACCGTGCGCAGGCTGCTGTCCGCCGACCCCGGCGCGCGCATCATCATGCTCACCGTCGCCGAGGACCTCGACGGCGTGGCCCTCGCGGTGGCCGCCGGCGCCCGGGGCTATCTGCACAAGGACGCCTCGCGCGCGGAGCTGCGCGCCACCGTGACGCAGGCCCTCGCCGACCCGACCTGGCGTCTGGCCCCGCGCCGCCTCCGCTCGGCCGAGATGGGCGCGGCGCCCACCCTCACCGCGCGTGAGATCCAGGTGCTGGAGGGCATGAGCCACGGCCGCTCCAACGCCGAGATCGGCCGCGAGCTGTTCCTCTCCGAGGACACCGTCAAGACGCACGCCCGCCGCCTCTTCAAGAAGCTCGGCGCCTCGGACCGGGCCCACGCGGTGGCACTCGGTTTCCGCTGGGGACTGGTCCGGTAGGGAGTGGGCCGCGGCGGGGCTGCGGTCCGCCACCCCGTGATCCCCGCCTGCTCAGGGGCAGGCGGGGGTGGTGCTGTGGGGGGTGGGGCCGGGCGTGGGTCTGCTTTCCTCGCGCTGGCGGGCGGTGATGCATCCGTCCCACTCGGAATCCCTGGATGCCTGCCTGACCTGCTGATCTACGCTTTCTCCGGTGGGACGAACCCACCACCGGCCCTCCGTCACCCCTCCGCGGGCCTCGCGCGGCGCCCGCGGAAGGCGGTCGGGGGACCGGGGATGTGCGGGGGCGGGGCGGTGTGGCGAGCGGGTGTGCAAGTCGGCCCGCCGGACGCCCGGTGCTCGTTTCGCGGCGGATGCCGCATCCTTGAGGTGTGGAGTCTCTCGGGGACGAGTCGGTCGAGCGGAAGGGGAGGGCGCAGGGGATGAGTGCCGGCGCACCTGCTCATAACGCTTCGGTGCACAACCACGAACACGATGCGACGGACCGGACGGCCGCAAGGCACCATGGACCGATGCGCGACGACGAGGCGGGCACGGCCCACGGGGCGATCGGTGCCCTCGTGCATCGTGCCGTCGACGGGGACGAGCAGGCCACGCACGATCTGCTCGCCCATGTCCACCCTTTGGCGCTGCGCTACTGCCGCACCCGGCTGTCCCGGCTGCCCGGCGACGCGCGCCACTTCGTCGAGGACCTCGCCCAGGAGGTCTGTGTGGCGGTCCTCCTCGCCCTGCCGCGCTACCGCGACACCGGCCGCCCCTTCGAGGCCTTCGTCTTCGCCATCGCCTCGCACAAGGTCGCCGACCTCCAGCGCGCCGCGATGCGCCACCCGGGCTCCACGGCCGTCCCCTCGGACGAGATGCCCGAACGGCCCGACGACTCCCTCGGCCCCGAGGAGCGCGCGCTGCTCAGCAGCGACGCCGAGTGGGCCAAGAAGCTGCTGGCCAACCTCCCCGAGAACCAGCGCGAACTGCTCCTGCTGCGCATCGCCGTGGGCTTGACCGCGGAGGAGACGGGGCAGATGTTGGGAATGTCACCCGGCGCGGTCCGTGTGGCCCAGCACCGGGCGCTGAGTCGCCTCAGAGCACTCGCCGAACAGTAGGTCCGCTCGTCGCCGCCACGGCGGTGATCAGCCACGACGGCGCAGATAGGCGGCGCCGAGCTCGCGTCGGGCCCGCTACGGCGCCTCCCGTGCCGCCGTCACATGAACAAGCGCCTCCACGGTTCCGTACGAACATACGAAGCCTGAACTCACTCGGAACCGTGGAATTTGATGGCGATGCTTCCCGTTAGCATGGACATCCGCACCGATCAAGGCCATTTGGGGAAGGTGTCATGACTGCCAACGTCGACGGAGTGCCCGGTAAATTCGCGACACTCGGGCTGACCTACGACGACGTGCTGCTGCTGCCGGGCGCGTCGGACATGGCACCCGACGAGATCGACACCGCCTCGTACGTCTCCAAGAACGTGCGGGTCAACATCCCGCTGCTGTCCGCCGCCATGGACAAGGTCACCGAGTCCCGCATGGCGATCGCGATGGCCCGCCAGGGCGGCGTCGGCGTCCTGCACCGCAACCTCTCCATCGAGGACCAGGCCAACCAGGTCGACCTGGTGAAGCGCTCCGAGTCCGGCATGGTCACCGACCCCATCACCATCCACCCGGACGCCACGCTCGCCGAGGCCGACGCGCTGTGCGCCAAGTTCCGCATCAGCGGCGTCCCGGTGACCGACGGCGACAAGAAGCTGCTCGGCATCGTCACCAACCGTGACATGGCCTTCGAGAGCGACCGCAGCCAGCGGGTGCGTGAGGTCATGACCCCGATGCCGCTGGTGACCGGCAAGGTCGGCATCTCCGGGGCCGAGGCCATGGAGCTGCTGCGCAAGCACAAGATCGAGAAGCTTCCGCTGGTCGACGACGAGGGCGTCCTCAAGGGTCTGATCACGGTCAAGGACTTCGTCAAGGCCGAGAAGTACCCGAACGCCGCCAAGGACGCCGACGGCCGTCTCCTGGTCGGCGCGGCGGTCGGCGTGGCCGGTGACTCCTTCGAGCGCGCCCAGGCGCTGATCGAGAACGGCGTCGACTTCATCGTCGTGGACACCGCGCACGGCCACTCCCGCCTGGTCGGCGACATGATCGCCAAGATCAAGTCGAACTCCTCCGGCGTCGACGTCATCGGCGGCAACGTGGCCACGCGCGACGGCGCCCAGGCCCTGGTCGACGCGGGCGCCGACGGCATCAAGGTCGGGGTCGGCCCCGGCTCGATCTGCACGACCCGCGTGGTCGCCGGCGTCGGCGTCCCGCAGGTCACCGCGATCTACGAGGCCGCGCTCGCCGCCAAGGACGCCGGTGTCCCGGTGATCGGCGACGGCGGGCTGCAGTACTCCGGCGACATCGCCAAGGCCCTGGTCGCGGGTGCCGACACGGTGATGCTCGGCTCGCTGCTCGCGGGCTGCGAGGAGTCCCCGGGCGAGCTGCTGTTCATCAACGGCAAGCAGTTCAAGTCGTACCGCGGCATGGGCTCCCTCGCCGCCATGCAGACCCGTGGCGACCGCAAGTCGTTCTCCAAGGACCGCTACTTCCAGGAGGGCGTCGCCTCCGACGAGCAGCTGATCCCCGAGGGCATCGAGGGTCAGGTGCCCTACCGGGGTCCGCTGTCCTCCGTCGTCCACCAGCTGGTCGGCGGCCTGCGCCAGTCGATGTTCTACGTCGGTGGCATGACCGTTCCGGATCTTCAGGCGAACGGCCGGTTCGTGCGGATCACCTCGGCGGGCCTGAAGGAGAGCCACCCGCACGACATCCAGATGACGGTCGAGGCGCCGAACTACAGCAGCAAGAAGTGACGCGCACGCGCGCGTGACGCCCTGCGGGACGTGATCGACGGCGGCTCCGGAACCTCCGGGGCCGCCGTTGTCGTGCCCGTCGGCGATACTGGGAGACGCTGAAACGCATCAGGGAAAGGCCAAGACGTGACTGAGATCGAGATCGGGCGCGGCAAGCGCGGCCGGCGGGCGTACGCCTTCGACGACATCGCCGTCGTCCCCAGCCGCCGTACGCGGGACCCGAAGGAGGTCTCGATCGCCTGGCAGATCGACGCCTACCGCTTCGAGCTGCCGTTCCTGGCCGCCCCCATGGACTCGGTCGTCTCCCCGGCCACCGCGATCCGCATCGGCGAGCTGGGCGGCCTCGGCGTCCTGAACCTCGAGGGTCTGTGGACGCGGTACGAGGACCCGCAGCCGCTGCTCGACGAGATCGCCGAGCTGCCCGCCGAGCAGGCGACCCGCCGCCTCCAGGAGATCTACGCGGCTCCCATCAAGGAGGAGCTGATCGGCGCCCGCATCAAGGAGGTGCGCGACTCCGGCGTGGTCACGGCTGCCGCGCTCTCCCCGCAGCGCACCGCCCAGTTCTCCAAGGCGGTCGTGGACGCGGGCGTGGACATCTTCGTGATCCGCGGTACGACGGTCTCCGCGGAGCACGTCTCGTCCGCGCACGAGCCGCTGAACCTGAAGCAGTTCATCTACGAGCTCGACGTCCCGGTGATCGTCGGCGGCTGCGCCACGTACACGGCGGCCCTGCACCTGATGCGCACGGGTGCGGCGGGTGTGCTCGTGGGCTTCGGCGGCGGCGCGGCCCACACCACGCGCAACGTGCTCGGCATCCAGGTCCCGATGGCCACCGCCGTCGCGGATGTGGCCGCGGCCCGCCGTGACTACATGGACGAGTCCGGCGGCCGCTATGTGCATGTGATCGCCGACGGCGGCGTCGGCTGGTCCGGCGACCTCCCGAAGGCGATCGCCTGCGGCGCCGACTCGGTGATGATGGGCTCCCCGCTGGCCCGCGCCACGGACGCGCCCGGCAAGGGCCACCACTGGGGCATGGAGGCGGTCAACGAGGAGCTGCCCCGCGGCAAGAAGGTCGATCTGGGCACGGTCGGCACGATCGAGGAGGTGCTGACGGGTCCGTCGCACACCCCCGACGGCTCGATGAACTTCTTCGGCGCGCTGCGGCGGGCGATGGCCACGACCGGGTACAGCGAGCTGAAGGAGTTCCAGCGGGTGGAGGTCACGGTGGCGGACTCGCAGCACAAGCGGTAGTCCGTACGGCGTGAGGGGGCCGGTCGCCTGGTGAGGTGACCGGCCCCTTCCGCGTGTCCGGGGGCCTGCGTGGGCGCGTGGGGTGGTGTGGGGGCGTGCGGTTGCCTTCGGGGCGAATACGGGCTGGTGGGCAGGGCCGAGGGCGATAACGTCCGTGTCGGCGTCCCAGGTTTCTGAGGCGCCCCCTTCCAAGGACACGGTTCCGGACCCCGGCTGCTCGGGGCCCGGCCCGATTTCCGACGGACCGTCCACCGGGCTACTGGGCGGTGTCGTGGAAGGGGGCGCCGATGGGCCGCCACCGCAAGCCCACCCGCTGGGACCGGATCCGTCTGTGGACGGTGAAGTGCCGGAGGAGGTGGATCTTGCGGATTTTCGGATGGTGAGCGGCCGCCCCCAAGAAACCTAGGGGCGGACACTCCGTGAACCATCCAGGAGCCTGCCGCAGTAGCCGCTGCGGTGGGCTCCACCTTGTTGGCCGGACAGTGAGCGGCTGCCCCCACGTGAGCTAGGGGCGGACACTCCGTGAACCATCCAGGAGCCTGCCGCAGAAAGCCCCTGCGGTGGGCTCCACCTGTTTCCGTAAGGTACCCGTGGTGCGCCCCGTGTGCCACCAGCCCCGGGGTTCGGCCCGTCCGCGCGCCCCCCGCTCACAACCGATGCGCCGCCCCCGTGGGCGTGGCCCCCCGCGTGTCCAGCAGCAACTGTGCCTTCACCGAAAGCCCCTGCAAGTCGTACGTCCGGTGCTGCTGCAGCAAGATCGTCAGGTCGGCGTCGGCGGCCGCCTCGTACAGGGCGTCCGCGCGCGGCAGCGGGCGGTCCAGGACGCTCCACGACGGGACGTACGGGTCGTGGTAGCTGACCGAGGCGCCCAGCTCCATCAGCCGGATGGCGATCTCCTGGGCGGGCGTGGCCTGCAGGTCGGCGAGGTCGGGCTTGTACGTGACGCCGAGGAGCAGGACACGGGCGCCGCGGGCGGACTTGCCGTGCTCGTTGAGGAGGGTGGCGGCGCGCTGGACGACGTAGCGGGGCATGCGGTGGTTGACCTGCTGGGCCAGTTCCACCATGCGCAGCGTGCGGCTCGCGTGGCCGGTCAGGTCCTGCGTGACACCGTGCCCGCCGACGCCCGGGCCCGGCCGGAAGGCCTGGAAGCCGAATGGTTTCGTCTCCGCGCAGCGGATCACGTCCCAAAGATCGATGCCCAGCTCGTGGCAGAGGACGGCCATCTCGTTGACGAGCGCGATGTTGACGTGCCGGAAGTTGGTCTCCAGCAGCTGCACGGTCTCCGCCTCGCGCAGCCCGCGCGCGCGTACGACCTTGTCGGTGATCCGCCCGTAGAAGGCGGCCGCCGACTCGGTGCAGGCGGGGGTGAGACCCCCGATGACCTTGGGTGTGCCGGCCGGGGTGCGGTCGCGGTTGCCGGGGTCGATCCGGCTGGGCGAGTAGGCGAGGTGGAAGTCGCGGCCCGCGCGCAGCCTGGAGCCCTTCTCCAGCAGAGGGAGCAGGAACTCCTCGGTGGTCCCGGGAGGCACGGGAGACTCCAGGATGACCGTGGTGTGCGGGCGGAGCCTCTCCGCCAGGCTGCCGGCGGCCGCCTCCAGCTGACCGAGGTCGAGCCCGCCGTCGGCGCCGCGCGGGGTCGGCACGCAGAGCACGGCGGTGCGCACCCGGCCGAGCTGGGCCGCGTCGGTGCCCGGCCGGAAGCCCGCGGCGTGCATCCGGCGCAGCTCGGCGGGGCTGAGGGAGCTCGCCTCCGGACCGATGGCGTACCCGAGAGTCGGGATGCCTGCGGCGACGGCGGCCTGCGCGAGAGGCAGGCCGAAGGGACCGAGTCCGATGACAGCGAGGTCTGCGGGCATGGAGTGGGCCGTCCTTCCCAGTAACCGAAGCGGGACCGATGCGCAACCGATGCGCAACCGCTGTGCACAGGATGAGAGAGCGCACTGTCACACTAGGAGTAAATATGACCGTTATGCGGGATTGTGCTCGTGTGTCTTCCGGCGGTTGTGCGCGAGTTGTCCACAGGCTGGAAGCCCGTGGTGGCTGAAGTCGGGCGAGCCGGTCAGAATTTGGGCATGAGGAGGGGGCGAACCGGGCTTCGCCCATCGGGTGCGGCCGACGCCGACGAGTTGTTCGAAGCGGGAGGCAGCGGTGAGGACAGCGACTCTGGGCCCGGCGCAGCGCGCCGAGGCACTTGCGGCGATGGCGGAGCGCGAGCTGGACGTGCTGGTGATCGGAGGCGGAGTGGTCGGCGCCGGCACCGCGCTGGACGCCGTCACCCGCGGCCTGTCCACCGGACTGGTCGAGGCCCGCGACTGGGCGTCCGGTACCTCCAGCAGATCCAGCAAGCTCGTCCACGGCGGCCTGCGCTATCTGGAGATGCTCGACTTCGCCCTGGTCCGGGAGGCCCTGAAGGAGCGCGGTCTGCTCCTGGAGCGGCTCGCCCCGCACCTGGTCAAACCGGTGCCCTTCCTCTACCCGCTGCAGCACAAGGGTTGGGAGCGGCTGTACGCGGGCTCGGGCGTGGCCCTGTACGACGCGATGTCCATGGCCCGCGGCCACGGCCGCGGTCTGCCCCTGCACCGTCACCTGACCCGCCGTCACGCCCTGCGCGTCGCCCCCTGCCTGAAGAAGGACGCCCTGGTCGGCGCCCTGCAGTACTACGACGCCCAGATGGACGACGCGCGGTACGTGGCGACCCTGGTGCGCACGGCGGCGTCGTACGGCGCCAAGGCGGCCAACCGCGCGCGCGTGACCGGGTTCTTGCGCGAGGGCGAGCGGGTCGTGGGCGCCCGGGTGCAGGACGTGGAGGGCGGCGGTGAGTACGAGATCCGCGCGAAGCAGATCGTCAACGCCACCGGCGTGTGGACCGACGACACGCAGGCCATGGTGGGGGAGCGCGGCCAGTTCCACGTCCGCGCCTCCAAGGGCATCCATCTGGTCGTGCCCAAGGACCGCATCCACTCCACCACCGGTCTGATCCTGCGCACCGAGAAGTCCGTCCTGTTCGTCATCCCCTGGGGCCGGCACTGGATCGTCGGCACCACCGACACCGACTGGGACCTCGACAAGGCCCACCCGGCCGCCTCCAGCGCCGACATCGACTACCTGCTGGAGCACGTCAACTCGGTGCTCGCCGTCCCGCTCGGCCGCGACGACGTGCAGGGGGTGTACGCGGGTCTGCGCCCGCTGCTGGCCGGCGAGTCCGACGCGACCAGCAAGCTGTCCCGCGAGCACACCGTGGCGCATCCGGCGCCGGGCCTCGTGGTCGTGGCGGGCGGCAAGTACACGACGTACCGGGTGATGGCGAAGGACGCCGTGGACGAGGCGGTGCACGGCCTCGACATGCGCGTCGCCGACTGCGTCACCGAGGACATCCCGCTGCTCGGCGCCGAAGGCTACCGGGCGATGTGGAACGCCCGGGCGCGGATCGCCGCACGCACCGGACTGCACGTGGTCCGCGTGGAACACCTGCTCAATCGCTACGGCTCGATGGCCGAGGAGATCCTGGACCTCGTCACCGCCGACCCGGCCCTGGGCGAGCCGCTGCAGGCCGCCGACGACTATCTGCGAGCCGAGGTGGTGTACGCGGCCTCGCACGAGGGCGCCCGGCACCTGGACGACGTGCTCACCCGCCGCACCCGGATCTCCATCGAGACCTTCGACCGGGGCACCCGCAGTGCCCGCGAGGCGGCCGAGCTGATGGCGCCCGTCCTCAGCTGGGACAAGGGCCAGGTCGAGCGCGAGGTGGAGCACTACGAGAAGCGGGTCGAGGCCGAGCGCGAGTCGCAGCTCCAGCCGGACGACCAGACGGCGGACGCGGCACGCCTGGGGGCGCCGGACATCGTGCCGCTGTAGCGGGTTCCCGGCGCCGCGGAGCGTTCCTCCCGCTCTGGAGGATTCCTTCCACTGTGGAAGATTCCTCCCGCTCTGGAGGATTCCTTCTCAGCCGCGGCGCGCTCGGCCTCGGCGGCGGTGTCCGGCCGTGCCGAACTGTCCGTGGCCATCGGCGCGAAACGGGGCGACATCACCCGAACGAGTGGCGCAGGTCGGGATCTTTGCTCGAATCCCAGCCGTTCTACCAGGTGTGAGGGCAGAACTCGGCGGCGAGCAGACGGGTTTCGAGGCCGGTGTCCGTGATCCCCGTCGTGTTCACGCGGAACGTGAGAACCCGTCGGCCCCCGATCGCGGCGGCGCTTCGTACATAGCTTCCGGGTATCCGGCCGTTGTGTCCCCACACCGTGACACCGCACGGGAGCTTTGCCGGAAAGATCCCCATGCCGTACGAGCCATGCGCGGCACGGGTGTTGAGCATCTCGCGCAGCCGGCGCGAGGGCAGCAGACGGCCGCCGAGCAGCGCCGCGTAGAAGCGGTCCAGGTCGGCCAGCGTGGTCACCAGCTCACCCGCCGCGCCGGCCACGCGCGGGTCGAGCCGGGTGACGTCGGAGCCGTCGGGGGCGTAGTCCCGGCCGTGCGGCAGGGGCAGTGATCTGCGGGAGCCGGGGAAGGAGGTGCCCGTCAGCGAGAGCGGACCGATGATCCGGCGCCGGACCTCGGTGGCGTACGAGTGGCCGGTGACCTGCCGGACCACCATGCCGAGCAGGACGTAGTCGGTGTTGGAGTAGGAGTAGCTGCCCGGGTGGGCCGGAGGGAGGGCGAGAGCGATGCGTACGGCCTGAAGCGGGGTCAGGGGCACGGTTCCGTGGGTGACCCGGGTGAAGTCGGCGAGTCCGCCGGTATGGGTGAGCAGGGCGCGCAGGGTGATGTGCCGTCCGTCGGTGCCGCGTCCGCGCAGCAGTCCCGGCAGGTGCTGCTCCACGGTGTCGGAGAGGGACAGCCGGCGTTCCGCCTTCAGTTGCAGCACGACCGTCGCGACGAAGGTCTTGGTGATGCTGCCGGCGCGGAAGTGGTCGGCCCGCGAGATGCCGTGACCGGCGGACCGGTAGTGGGAGCCGTCCCGGTCCCGGGCCAGGAGGGCCGCGGCGGGCGCCCTGCCCTCGGTGACCAGCAGCGGGAGGACCGTGTCCGGGGCCGGGGTGGTGGAACCGGCGCCGGGGGCGGTGGGTGTGAACAGGAGGGCCAGGAGCACCGGTATGGACAGGACTGTCCGAAGCGTCGGCATCCGGTCCCCTTCCTTCGTCGGGGCCCATCATCCCGGCATGCGGAACTCTCGCTTCAGCCGGTCCCCGGGTGCGCGGAGCCCCGGGCGCCGTCAGGGGCACCCTGGGCGCCGGGCACTTGTCGGGTGAGAGACAATGGAGGCTCTGTCAGGGCGGGTTGCATGAGGGGACGCATGTCGGAGGCGGAGCGGGCGGGGACATCTCGTCAGGAGACTCGTCAGGACAAGGGCGAGCGTCGTCTCCTCGCCGGGCGGTACCGGCTGGGAGACGTCCTGGGCCGAGGCGGCATGGGCACGGTGTGGCGTGCCGAGGACGAGACCCTCGGCCGGACGGTCGCCGTCAAGGAACTGCGGTTCCCGTCGAACATCGACGAGGAGGAGAAGCGGCGCCTGATCACGCGCACCCTGCGTGAGGCCAAGGCGATCGCCCGGATCCGCAACAACAGCGCGGTGACGGTCTTCGACGTGGTCGAGGAGGACGACCGGCCCTGGATCGTCATGGAGTTGGTCGAGGGCAAGTCCCTCGCCGAGGCCATCCGCGAGGACGGTCTGCTGGAGCCCCGGCGGGCGGCCGAGGTGGGGCTCGCCGTCCTCGACGTGCTGCGCTCCGCGCACCGCGAGGGCATCCTGCACCGCGACGTGAAGCCGTCCAACGTGCTCATCGCCGAGGACGGCCGGGTCGTGCTCACCGACTTCGGCATCGCACAGGTCGAGGGCGATCCGTCCATCACCTCCACCGGCATGCTCGTCGGCGCCCCCTCCTACATCTCCCCGGAGCGTGCCCGCGGGCACAAGCCGGGTCCCGCGGCCGACCTGTGGTCGCTGGGCGGTCTGCTGTACGCGGCGGTCGAGGGTGTGCCGCCGTACGACAAGGGTTCGGCGATCGCCACGCTGACCGCGGTGATGACCGAGCCCCTGGAGGAACCCAAGAACGCTGGTCCGCTCAAGGACGTCATCTACGGCCTGCTCACCAAGGACCCGGCGCAGCGGCTCGACGACGCCGGCGCCCGGGTCAAGCTCAACGCGGTGATCCACGCGCCCGAGCCGGAGGCGATGGACGCCACACGGGTCGTTCCGCTGCCGGCGCAGCCCGACGGGCCCGAGGACAAGCGGGGCGAGGAGGCCGGGGAGAAGCTGCGCGGCGCGCTGCGGTCGGTCCGCAAGGCGGCCGGGGCGGCCGGCGCGGCGGCCGCCGCGCGCGCGAAGAGCGGGAGCGGCACGGCGGGCGCCTCCACCGGGACCTCTTCCG
Organism: Streptomyces griseochromogenes; assembly: GCF_001542625.1. Taxonomy (NCBI): domain Bacteria; kingdom Bacillati; phylum Actinomycetota; class Actinomycetes; order Kitasatosporales; family Streptomycetaceae; genus Streptomyces; species Streptomyces griseochromogenes. The sequence continues at coordinate 960,460 of NZ_CP016279.1, forward strand.
GGACCTCCTCCGGTACTTCCGCCAGGACCGCCGGCGGTGCTTCCGCCGACGGAGCCTCGGGCCGGGCGGCCGGATCGGGCTCGGCGTCCTCCGGGGCCGGGGGCGCCGCCGCGCAGGGAAGGCCGGGCGGTCCGGCCCAGGGTGCCGCGGGCGTGCCGAACTCCAGCGCGAACAAGTCGAGTTCCGGCTGGCCTGTGGTGCCGCCGCCGGACCTGGACCTGCCGCCGCGGCCGGTCCCGAGGGCCCCGCTCACCGACGTGGTGCCCAGGCGGACGCTGGTGATCATCGCGGTGGTGGTCGCCCTCGCGGTGATCGGCACCGTGCTGGCCATCGCGCTCAACGGGGACGACAAGGGCGGCAAGCACGACAACGGTGCCAAGCCCGCAGCGAGTTCGAGCGCCTCCACCAAGCGGGACAAGGGCACGGGGAGCAAGGGGAGCACCGGCGGCGCACGCACGGACGGCGACACCTCGCCGCCCGCCGCGACCGGCTCCACGGCGGACAGCGGGGCGAGTGTGAGCGGGTCCGACGACTCCGGTTCGAAGAACGGCGGGAGCGCGCCGGTGGAGTCGACCCGCAAGAGCCCGCAGGGGTACTCGATCGGGCTGCCCAAGGGGTGGAAGTACCAGTCGACCGGCGATGCCGGAGACCGCTACACCGGGCCCGACGGACAGAAGCTGCTCGTCGGCTGGACCAGCACGCCCAAGGACGACCCGGTGGCGGACTGGAAGAACCAGGAGCGCTACATGGTGCGTTCCCAGTACCGGAAGATCCGCATAGAGCAGGTGGACTACCGCCACTGGAACACGGCCGACTGGGAGTTCACCTACGTCGACGACGACGGCACCGAGTACCGCACCATCGACCGGGGGTTCGTGGTGAACGGCCACCTCGGTTACGGGCTGATGTACACCGCGAAGGCGGACAAGTGGGACAGTGGGCTCCGCAAGGACACATGGAAGACGCTGACGATGTCCTTCGAGCCCAAGTCGTGATGTGAACGAGCCCTGTTTGGCGCCGCGAGAATCCGTCATCCCCTCAATGCGGGTTGCCTCCGGCACGTATCGTGAATGGCTGCGGACCGTACGCAGCCGGATATGGATACGGAACGGGCCGTAAGGGAACGGATGTGAACGGCAGGCGGCCGGGGGAGGCAATGTGGACGACTACGCGGGCCGGGTGCTCGCCGACCGCTACCGCCTGCCGCTGCCGCCCTCCGACGAGTACGAACTGACCGAGACCCGGGCCTTCGACACCTACAGCGGGCAGGAAGTACTGGTCCGTCAGGTGCCGTTGCCGGAGGTCGTCGAGGCCGAGGTGCTCGACGCGGAGGGGCTGCCCGAGGGATTCACCGCCCGTGAGCGCGACGGCCACCGCGGCCCGGCGGCCCGCACCGCCACCCGCAGGCCCTCGGACCCGGCGGTGCGGCGCGCCGTCGAGGCCGCGCAGGCGGCGGCCCGCATCCCCGACCACCCACGCCTGGACCAGGTCTTCGACGTGTTCGCCGAGGGCGGCTCGCTGTGGATCGTCAGCGAGTGCGTGGCGGCGCGCCCGCTGTCCGCGCTCCTCGCCGAGCAGCCGCTGTCGCCGTACCGGGCGGCCGAGGTCGCCGCCGACGTCCTCATGGCGCTGCGCGTGCTGCACGCCCACGGCTGGGTGCACCGCAACATCACCGCCCGTACCGTCCTCGTCTGCGACGACGGCCGGGTGATGCTGACCGGCCTCGCGGTCGGCGCCGCGGAGGAAGCCCTGTGCGGGTACGACCCGGTGCCGGATCCCGACGGTCCGGGACTCGACGGCTCCGACGGGCATGGTGCCCCCGGCGCCGGAGGGACGGCCGGTGCGGCGAGCGGGCCGGACGCCGCCACGGGACCCGTTCCCCCGCCCGACGCGGATCCCGAGGCCGCGCGGCGCGCCGCGATCCAGGCCCGGGCGGCCGGCGGACTGCCGGTGCCGGGCGCGAACGGGGCTTCCGGCGGGGCCACCGCCTCCGGACCGCCGGAGCGGCGGGCGCTGGAGAGCGGGGAGGACATCCGTGCCGCGCGGGCCGGGGCCATCGCCGCGTACCGGGCGGGAGCCCGGGCCGCCGCCCGGGTGCAGGAAGCCGGGCAGAACGGCCGCGTCGCCCTGCCCGCGGCCCGCCCGCCCGCCGAGGGCGAGGCCGACATCACCCGCGCGGGCGGCCCGGCGCGGCCGCCGTACTCCACCGGACGGACCACCACCCCGCCCGGCCGGATCGCGGACCCGTATGGCGTGCGCGGCGCGCCTCGGCCCGGTGCCGACGGTGCCGCCCTCGCCCCGGGCCAGGCGCCGCACGGCTCCGCGGACACGGCTCCCGCGCCGCTCCCCGCCCAGGCCGGACCGGCCTCCCGCTGGGACGGACCGGCTGCCGGCGGTGCCGTACGCCGGGGGCCGGGTACCGCGCTGGCCGCCGAGCGGGCGCGGCAGGTGCGGATGACCGTGGTGGGGCCGGTGACGGAGCGCTGGGCGCCGGAGCAGGCCGGGCCCGTGCACGAGAACTGGCAGCTGGCGGCGCCGATCGGGCCCGCCACCGACCTGTGGGCCCTCGGCGCCCTGCTGTTCCGGGCCGTCCAGGGACACGCGCCCTACCCCGAGGAGTCCACGGCCGAGCTGGTGCAGCTGGTGTGCGCGGAGCCGCCCGCCTTCGCCGAGGAGTGCGGACCGCTGCGCCCGGTCGTGGAGTCGCTGCTGCGGCAGGACCCGACCGACCGGCTGGACTTCGAGGAGCTGAGCGGTTGGCTGCGCTCGCTGGTGCGTTCCGCGCCCGAGCCGGACGCCGGCACCCATGTCGTGCCCGTCCCGCCCGCCGACCCGAACCGGCTGCCGATCGTCCGGCGCCGCGGCGAGCTGGTGCGGCGCCGGCGCGCCGGACTGCCCGCGGCCCATCCGCACGGCCGGCACAAGCGGGCCCGGGAGGAGGCCCGTTCCCCGCGCCGGCTCGGCCGGACGCTGCTCCTGCTGATCCTCCTCCTGCTGGCCGGCGCGGTCGCGTACGCGATGCTGTTCATGCCCAAGCAGGGGGAGAGCGGCGCGGCGGGCAGCGACCGTACCGGCAGCGCCGGGCAGGCGAGCCCCGCCCCCTCGCGCACCCAGCAGCCGTCCTCCGGGCAGTCCGCGGACGGCGGTCCCTCGGCGTCCGCGCCCGCCACCGACACACAGACCGGCGGTGACCCCTCCGTCCCCGACGGGTTCACCCTGCGTACCGACCCGGAAGGCTTCCGGATCGCCGTCGCCAAGGGCTGGGACCGCACCCCCAAGAACGGCAGCGGCCAGGTGGTCTACTCGCACGGCGGCTTCGAACTGTTCGTCGTACCGGGCAGGGACAGTGCCTCGTCGGCCGGCAGCGACCCGATGGTCTACCAGCGGGACAAGGAGCGCGAGCTGCAGGCGTACCGGGACACCAGTTGGGCCACGGCCACCGGCCTGAAAACCATAGAGGTGGGCGGGCGAACCATGGCGGAGGGGCAGTTCACCTGGACCGACGGGCAGGGACGCGACCTGTATGTGCGCAACATGGCGATCCTGCTGAACGGCCGCTACCACATCGTCCAGGTCCGCGGTCCGGAGGCCGAGCGCGACGAGGTGACACGACTGTACGAGGAGGCGACCGCGACGTACCGCTACACAGGTTGAGCGCCCTGTATAGCGGTTGGGCGGCGCGCGATTCGGTTCCCGTTCGCGCGCAGAAGCGAAAACCGTCACAGTGCGGTTTCCTTGGGACCCCGCTTGTTCCCTGCGGGCAGGCCGGTCCTTAGTCTGACCCTGTCAAGAGCATTGCGGGGCAACGTGAATCAGATGCAGGGCCTGCTCATAGCGGGCCGCTACCGGCTTGCCGATTCGATCGGAAGCGGCGGCATGGGCCGGGTGTGGCGCGCCCACGACGAGGTGCTGCACCGGACGGTGGCCGTCAAGGAGTTGACCGCCGCGCTCTACGTCTCCGAGAGCGACCAGGCGGTACTGCTCGCCCGCACCCGGGCAGAGGCGCGCGCCGCCGCGCGTATCAACCACTCCGCCGTCGTCACGGTCCACGACGTGCTGGAGCACGACGGCCGTCCGTGGATCGTCATGGAGCTGGTCGAGGGCTATTCGCTGGCCGACGCGGTCAAGGAGCGCGGCCGTGTCGAGCAGCGGGAGGCCGCGCGGATCGGCCTGTGGGTGCTGCGGGCGCTGCGCGCCGCGCACTCCGCCGGCGTGCTGCACCGGGACGTCAAGCCCGGCAACGTCCTGCTCGGCCGGGACGGCCGGGTCCTGCTCACCGACTTCGGCATCGCCCAGATCGAGGGCGACACCACCATCACCCGCACCGGAGAGGTCGTCGGCTCGGTCGACTACCTCGCGCCCGAGCGGGTACGCGGCCACGACCCCGGCCCGTCCTCGGACCTGTGGGCGCTGGGCGCCACCCTGTACACGGCGGTCGAGGGCCGTTCGCCGTTCCGCCGCACCTCGCCGCTGAGCACCATGCAGGCGGTCGTCGAGGAGGAGGCGGAGGAGACCCGCCACGCCGGTCCGCTCGGGCCCGTCATCGCCGCCCTGCTGTCCAAGGAGCCGGCCCAGCGGCCGAGCGCGGAGGAGGCGGAGCAGATGCTCGCCGAGGCGGCGGAGGGCCGTCGGCCGAGCTCGGCACAGGCGTTCGTCCACACCCGGGGCTCGGGCATGGGCACCAACGGGTCGTACACGTCGGGCGCGGGCACCTCGGGGGCGTACACCTCCGCGTCGTACGCCTCCGGCGCGGGCACCCCGGGCTACGGCTCCGGGCCGGGTGGCCCGGGTCCGGCCGGCGGGGCCGCCGGCCGTTCCGTGACGGGGCCGACCACGGTGGCGCCGACCGAGGCGGGGGCCACCGAGATCGGGCCGCGCACGGCACCGGCCCGCTCCCGCCCCCGGCGCCGTCTGCGTACGCTCGCGCTCGTCGTCGCCGTCGCCGCCGTGCTCGGCGGAGGAGCGGCGGTGGCCTACCAGCAGTGGGGATCGGTCCACCAGGACGGCGGCACGGGCCGGGCGGCGACCCCGGCGCCGGCGACGTCGGCCGCGAGCACCCCGGCCTCCGAGGGCGCGGTCCCCGACAACTGGGAGCGCCACAACGACCCGCTGGGCTTCAGCCTGTCCCTGCCCAAGGGCTGGAAGCGCAAGGTGTACCAGATAGACGGCGGCCTCAAGCAGGTCGACTACTCGCCCGACGGCGGCCTGCACTTCGTGCGCATCGCCATCGACACCAACCCGGACTTCGCCGACGCCTACCAGCACCAGAAGGACCTGGAACAGCAGCTCCAGCGGCTGGTGGACTACCGGACCGTGACCCTGGAGGCGAACACCTACCGCGACCGCAAGGGCTCGCTGTGGGAGTACACCTGGACCGCGCTGCAGAAGGACCCGCCCCACGTGCCCGGCCCGCGCCACGCCATCGAGGAGACGTACTACTCGCGCGAGGGCGTCGAGTACGCGATCTACATGTCGACGCCCGAAGCCGGCTGGGCCAAGACGAGCAAGCAGTTCAAGTGGGTTCTTCAGAGCTGGCAGCCCAGCAGCTGACGGACCGGGTGGACCGGACGTACCGGCCGAGCGGACCGAACCGGGCGAACGCGGCCTGACGGCCTGAGGCTTGGCCGATCACCGCCCGGGAGGGCGTGCCCCGGTGCGGCATGATGGGGCCCATGGGATCCGAGGGGCACGACCTCCGTGTGATCGCGGGCCGTTACCGCCTTCAGGCGCGGATCGGGCGCGGCGGAATGGGCGTCGTGTGGCGGGCGAGCGACCAACTGCTGGGCCGCCTGGTGGCGGTCAAGGAGCTGGCCCCGGACGACTCCCTCCCGGACGACGACGTCCGTCGCCGCCGTGACCGCACCTTCCGCGAGGCGCGGGCGGTCGCGCAGTTGCGGCACCCGCACATCATCGTCGTGCACGACGTGGTCGAGCAGGACGAACGGCCGTACATCGTCATGGAGTTGATCGACGGCGGTTCGCTCGCCGACCGTATCGCCGCAGGTGGCCCCGTCGACGCGGTGGAGGCCGCCCGGATCGGCATCGACCTGCTGAGCGCGCTGCGCACCGCGCACGCGGCCGGGGTGCTGCACCGGGACATCAAACCGGCGAACGTACTGATCGAGTCCGGGACCGACCGGGTCGTGCTCACCGACTTCGGTATCGCGCAGGTCTCGGGTGCCACCACGCTCACCGAGACCGGCTCGTTCGTGGGTTCGCCCGAGTACACCGCCCCGGAGCGGATGTCGGGCGTGCGCACCGGACCGGAGTCCGACCTGTGGTCGGTCGGCGCGCTGCTGTGCGCGGCGCTCAGCGGCGAGTCGCCGTTCCGGCGCGACTCGCTCGGCGGCATCCTGCACGCCGTCGTCGCCGCCGATATCCGGCCACCCGTGCAGGCCGAGCCGCTGCTGCCCGTCGTACGGGGCCTGCTGGAGCGCGACCCCGACCGGCGGCTGGGCGCGGCGGAGGCCGAGCGGATGCTGCGGACCTTCCTGGAGACGGGCCGTACTCCGGACGCGCCGGGCACACCGGGCCCCGGCCGCACCCCCGGGACCGGCGACTTCGCGGGCCGCACCGCGGTGGCCGCCTCCTACACGCCGACCGAGCACGACGTGCCGCGCCGGTCCCTCGGCCCGCCCGCGTCCGCGCCCGAACAGCCGCCGGTCCCACGCCAGTCCGCGCGGGGCGTGCTGGTCGCCGCGCTGCTCGTCGCCGCGGTGGCCGGGGCGGGCGTGTCGGCGGCCGCGCTGCTGCTGAACCAGGGCGGGCACGGGGGCGGCACACCGGGCTCCACGCCGACCAGCACCTCCGCGTCCCCGACCGCCACCAGCGCCTCTCCGTCCCCGACGGTCACCGCGAGCGGAGCACCGGCCGCCACACCGAGCGGCGCGCCGGCGGCCTCCCGCACCCGTACCGCGCCCTCCGGCTACCGGACCGCCCGGGACCCGGCCGGCTTCTCCCTCGCCGTACCGCAGGACTTCACCCGTGACCGGCAGGGCGAGCGCGTCTTCTACCTGTCCGAGGGACAGACCTTCCGCCTCGGCGTCAAGGTCGCGAAGCCCGAACCGGGCGGCCCCGCCGCGGTGATGAGCCGCGCGGCGGCCGACGGGGCGGGCACCAACCCCGGTTATCACGACGGCCGCGTCACCGAGACCACGCACGCCGGACATCCCGCCGCGCTCTGGGAGTTCACCTGGGACGGCTTCAGCGCCGCGGAGGGGCCGCGCCACACCTACGACCTGTGCTGGGAGGAGGGCGGGCGGATGTACGACGTGTGGGTGTCCGCGCCGGTCGGGAAGGTGCGGGAGGCCCGGGAGTACTTCGACGTGGCCGTCGACACCTTCTCGGTCACGGCTTCGTGACCGCTTCGCCTTCCCGGTGGATCGGACGCTCATGGCGCGATATGGATGAACCATGAGCAGTGACGGGGGAGTCGGTCACCCGGCCGACGACACGACGAGTTTTGTTCTGCGACCGCCCCGCTCCGGCCCGGCGCCGGACCCGCGGCCTCCCGCGGTGCCCGCGCGGACGGCGCAGGATCCGGGGGCCGGACGGCTGATCGCCGGGCGGTACCGGCTGCTCGCCAAGCTCGGCCACGGCGGGATGGGCACGGTGTGGCGGGCCAAGGACGAGATGGTGGACCGCGAGGTCGCCGTCAAGGAGCCCCGGGTACCGGACCACCTTCCCGAGCGCGAACGCGCCAACGCCTTCGAGCGGATGCGCCGCGAGGCGCGCGCCGCGGCCCGGCTCGACCACCCCGCGGTGGTCGACGTGTACGACGTCGCGGTCGTCGACGGCAGGCCGTGGATCGTGATGGAGCTGGTGCGCGGACGCTCGCTGGGCGGCGCGCTCCAGGAGGGCACGCTGGACGCGCGCGAGGCGGCCCGGATCGGTCTGCAGGTGCTCGGCGCGCTGGAGGCGGCGCACGCGGCGGGCGTCCTGCACCGGGACGTGAAGCCGGACAACATACTGCTGGGCCGGTACGACCGGGTCGTCCTCACGGACTTCGGCATCGCGCAGATCGAGGGCGAGACGAACCTGACCGACACCGGCGGCTTCGTCGGATCGCCCGAGTACATCGCCCCGGAGCGGGTGCTGGGGCAGCGGCCCGGACCGGCGAGCGACCTGTGGTCGCTGGGCGTGGTCCTCTACACCGCCACCGAGGGCGTCTCCCCGTTCCGCCGCAGCAACACCCCGGCCACCCTCCAGTCCGTCCTCAACGCCGCCCCGGCCGCGCCCGCCACCGCCCGCGGCCCGCTGGCGGAGGCCGTCGACGGTCTGCTCCAGAAGGACCCCGCCCGCCGCCCGACGGCGGCGCGGGTCCGCGCCCTGCTGGAAGCGGCCGCGAACCCGCCGGCCCCGGAACCCACCCAGCCCGTGCAGGTCACCGCGCCCGCCGTACGTTCCGCGCGCCGCCCGGGCCGCAAGGCCTGGCTGGGCGCGGGCGCGGTCGTGGTGGCGGCCGCGACGGCCGGATACCTGGTTCTCGCGGACCCGTTCGCCGGCCCGCTCCCCGACGGCTGGACGACCCGGGCGAACCCCGGACTCGGCGCGTCGCTCGGCGTCCCGGCGAGCTACCAGGCGACACGGCCCGGCAAGAACGACTCCGACAAGAACTGGGTGACCTACGCGGACTGGAGCGGCGGCATCTGGATCGGCCTGCACCTGGCCAGGAAGTCGCAGGACTCCCTGCACGAGATCCAGAGCAACGCGCCGGCCCAGATGCACGCCGACGACGAGAAGTTCAAGAACGAGGGCGAGTACACCACCCTCGACATGCCCAAGGGCGCGAAGACGCACCCGGACGACGACGCCGAGTACCACGGCAGGCAGGCTGCCCGGAACACCGTCGTCTACACCACGGACGACAGCGAGAACCCGCGCCCGCGCGAACTCCAGATCTTCTACTACCGCACCAGGACCGGCGACCTGTACAAGCTCACCGTCAGCTATCCGGGCAAGGGCGACTTCACCGCCCGCGGCCGGGAGGTGGCGAAGGCGGCGATCGCGAACCTGGACGTCAAGAGGCCGTGACCGCCGGGCGGACGACCCGGGCCCGCTCCCGGTACCGCCCAGGGGTGGTACCGAACTCCCTGCTGAACGCGTGCGAGAGGGCGTACGGGCTGCCGTAGCCGCTCTCCCGGGCCACTGTCGCCAGGGGCACGTCCGAATCGCGCAGGCGGGTCGCCGCCAGGGTCAGCCGCCACCAGGTGAGGTACGCCATCGGCGGGCGGCCGACCAGGGAGGTGAAACGGCGGGCCAGGGTGGCGCGGGAGACGCCCGCCTCGGCGGCCAGGCGGTCGGCCGTCCAGGGGGCCGCCGGATCGGAGTGCAGGGCCCGCAGCGCGGCCGTCGTCACCGGGTCGGTCAGCACCGCGGGCCACGCGCCCGTCCGGGCCCGGGCCATCCAGGCGCGGACCATGTAGACCAGCAACAGGTCCAGCAGGCTCGGCAGGGCGAGACAGGAGCCCGGGCGGCGTTCGTCCAGCTCGCGGGCCAGCAGGTCGACGGCCGCGCGCAGTTCGGGAAGGTCGCCGACTCGGTGGGGCAGATGCACCACCTGCGGCAGCTCCGCCATCAGCGGATGCGTACGGCTGCGGTCGAGACGGTACTTGCCGCACAGCAGCTCGACCTCGGGGCCCGGCCCGGGACGGTGTACGTCCGTGTCCCGCACGTCCTCGAACGGCACCGCCCGCCGCACCTCGCCCGCGCCCGCCGCCGCGTCCGCCAGCACGTGCCCCGCCCCGTGCGGCAGCAGCACCACGTCCCCCGCGCCCAGCGGCACCGGATCGCCGCCCCCGTCCGGCAGGAGCAGGCAGGAGCCGCTCAGGACGACATGGAAGCCGGCTCCCTCGTACGGCGCGAGCCGCACGCACCAGCCGCCGCTCACCCGGAGCCGCCGCGAGGAGGGGCTGCCCACCCGGATCGCGGAGATCGCATCGCTCACCACATCCATGAGACATCAGCGTATTCGACCGAGCCGAACAAGCATTGGGATGCTCATTTCCGGCTCCTACGGTTCTCGGTATGGCTGATGAAGAAGTACAGAGCTTTGTGATCGGCGACGTCGAGGTGCTCCGCATCGTCGAGTGGCAGGGGCCGTACGTGCCCGCCGGCGACCTGGTCCCGGACTGCGGCCCCGAGGTGTGGAGCACCCATGAGGCGCAGCTCGTCCCCGACCACCGGGAGCCCGGCTCGGACCGTGCCGTGGTGACGCTGCAGACCTGGGTGCTGCGCGGCGGCGGCCGGACGGTGCTGGTCGACACCGGGGTCGGCAACGGCCGTGAGCGGCCCGGCAATCCGCTCTTCCACCGCCGGCAGGGGGACTTCCTGGGCCGGCTGGAACGGGCGGGGGTGCGTCCCGAGGACGTCGATGTCGTGGTCAACACCCATCTGCACGGCGACCACGTCGGCTGGAACACCCTGGACGCCGACGGCGAGTGGGTGCCGGCCTTCCCCCGCGCGCGGTACCTGCTGCCGGCCGCCGACGACCACCACTTCGGCCCGGAGGGCGGCTACGGGGGCGGTGTACGTCCCGACGACCGGCTGGTCTACGAGGACAGCGTCGCGCCCGTGCACCGGGCCGGGCAGGCCGTGGTGTGGGACGGCGAGTACCGCGTCGACGAGAATCTCGTCCTGGAGTCCGCCCCCGGCCACACCCCGGGGTCCTCCGTGCTGCGTCTCGAATCGCGCGCGGAGCGGGCCGTGTTCGTCGGGGACATGCTGCACAGCCCGGTGCAGATCCTGCGCCCCGAGTGCAGCAGCTGCTTCTGCCTGGACCCGCGGCAGGCGGCACGGACCCGCGTCCGGGTGCTCGAACGCGCCGTCGACGAACGGGCCTTGGTCGTCCCGGCCCACTTCGGCGGCGGTGGCGCCGTGGAAGTGCGCAAGGAGAGCGGGGAGTTCACCCTGCACCGGTGGGCCGGCTGACCGCCCGCTTCGACAAGGGCATGGTGCGCGCGGTACTCATGTGACATGAGTGCAGACGGCGAACTCCCGCCCGACGGACATCTGATCGGTGGGCGCTACCGGCTGGTCGAGCGCATCGGGTCCGGCCCGACCGGGACCGTCTGGCGCGCCCGCGACGAACGGGAGCGGCGACAGGTCGCCGTCAAGGGGCCCGCGCTGCCCGCCGATCCGGCCGACGACGAGGAGAGCCGGCGTGTCGCACACCGGCTCTACCGCGAGGCCCGGGCCGCGGCCCGGGTGCGGCACCCCTCGGCCGTCACGATCCACGATGTCGTCAGCGAGGACGGAGTCCCCTGGATCGTCATGGAGCTGGTCGAGGGCGAGTCGCTGCGGGAGGCCGTCCGGCGCGGTCCCCTCCCGCCCGCCGAGGCCGCTCGTGTCGGGCTCGCGGTCCTCGGCGCGCTGCGGGCCGCCTACGCCGTCGGGATCGTGCACCGGGACGTCAAGCCCGCCAACGTCCTGATCGAGTCCGGCACCGGCCGGGTCGTCCTCACCGACTTCGGGATAGGGGACGGGCACGCCGAAGAGTCCCCCGCCGCGTTCGTCGCCCCCGAGCGTGCCTCGGGTCCCGGCGCCGGGCCGGCCTCCGACCTGTGGTCGCTGGGCGCGCTCCTCACCGCCGCCGTCGAGGACGCGGAGTCCGGCCCCCTCGGGCCGCTGCTGGCGCGGCTGCACGCGCGCGAGCCCGAGGCTCGGCCGGGCGCGGAGGAGGTCGCGCGGACGCTGGCGGTACTGGCCGGGGACGAAGCCGCGCAAGCGCTCGTGCACGAGAGCGCGCCGCCGCCGAGGCGGGCCCCGGTCCCGGAACCCCGCCCCCTGACCTCCGCCCCCGCTCCCCGGCCCCGCCGCCGCACCCCGCTCGCCGCGCTGGGCCTGCTCCTCGCGAAAAAACCCGAACCCGAGTGATCGTCACCGTGCCAACCCGCTGATCAGCGCATTCGCTGCCAGTGATCACTGGCGTTGTGTGAGCACTCGGTGAATCCCCGTTACCGACGGGTACCCAAAGCCTTCGCCGCGGCATACCCTGCGCGTCATGACGGACTCGCAGGCCCCGGACATCACCGGTACCAACCCCCTCGCGCCCGCTCCCGAAGGCGCCCGTACCGCCGCCGACGTGGTCACCCCCGAGCTGGTGGCCCGGCTGACCAAGGGCGTCGTCGGCTCAGGCCGTACCGCCAACCACACCCCGTTCACCGGCGAGAAGCTGGCCGACCTGCCCGAGTCCACGCCCGAGGACGTCCTGGAGGCCTTCCGGGCCGCCCGCGCCGCGCAGGCGGTGTGGGAGAGGACGCCGGTGCGGCAGCGTGCCGCGGTGCTGCTCCGCTTCCACGATCTGGTCCTCGCCCGCCAGGCCGAGGTCCTCGACCTGATCCAGCTGGAGACCGGCAAGGCCCGTCTGCACGCGCACGAGGAGGTGCAGGCCGTCGCCGTCGCGGCCCGTCACTACGGCCGCAAGGCCCCCGCCTATCTGCGGCCCAAGCGGCACGCCGGCGCCATGCCGACCCTGACGAAGGTCACCGAACTCCGCCACGCGCGCGGGGTCGTCGGCCAGATCGCCCCCTGGAACTACCCCCTGGAGCTGTCCGTCGGCGACGCGCTGCCCGCCTTCGTGGCCGGCAACGCGGTCGTGATGAAGCCGGACACGGAGACCTGCCTCACCGCTCTGTGGGCGCGTGACCTGCTCGTCGAGGCCGGGCTGCCCGAGGGCGTCTTCCAGGTCGTGCTCGGCGAGGGCCCGGTCGTCGGCCCGGAGGTCGTCAGGCACGCCGACTACGTCTCCTTCACCGGCTCCACCCGCACAGGGCGCGAGGTCGCGCAAGGCGCGGCGGCCCGCCTGGTCGGCGTCTCCCTCGAACTCGGCGGCAAGAACGCCATGCTGGTGCTCGACGACGCCGACATCGAGAAGGCGGCCGCCGGCGCCGTACGCGCCTGCTTCTCCTCCGCCGGCCAGCTCTGCATCTCCATCGAGCGGCTGTACGTCCACGACTCCGTCGCCGACGCCTTCCTGGAGCGCTTCGCCGCCCGCACGCGGGCCATGCGGCTCGGCAACTCCCTCGCCTACGGCGCCGACATGGGCTCGCTGGTCGGGGAGCGACAGCTGAAGACCGTCGAGCGGCATGTGGAGGAGGCCGTCGCCAAGGGCGCGAAGGTGGTCGCGGGCGGCGTGGCCCGCCCCGACATCGGCCCCTACTTCTTCGAGCCCACCGTCCTCGACGGCGTCGAGGACTCCATGGCCGTGTGCGAGGAGGAGACCTTCGGACCGGTCGTGTCGATCTACCGCTTCAAGACCGACGACGAGGCGGTCGAGCGCGCCAACTCCACGCCGTACGGCCTCAACGCCTCCGTGTGGACCAAGGACGCCCGCCGCGGCCGCGACGTCGCCTCCCGGCTGCGCACCGGCACGGTCAACGTCAACGAGGGTTACGCGCCCGCCTACGGCAGCGTCCAGTCCCCGATGGGCGGCATGAAGGACTCCGGCCTCGGCCGCCGCCACGGCTCCGAGGGCATCCTCAAGTACACGGAGGCCCAGACGGTGGCCCAGCAGCGCCTGCTGCCGATGGCTCCTTCGCTGGGCATGGACGACGAGAAGTACGCGGCCTTCATGAGCCGCAGTCTCCGGCTGATGAAGGCATTCCGGTTCAGGTGACCCACCCAGGGGCGCGGGGAACTGCGCGAGAAACCACAGACGGCCCGCACGCGAACTCGACGAGGAGACACCCGTGCCCCAGGACACATACGACTACGACGTCCTAGTCATCGGCTCAGGCTTCGGCGGTTCCGTATCCGCCCTGCGCCTCACCGAGAAGGGATACAAAGTCGGCGTCCTGGAAGCCGGCCGCCGCTTCGCCCGCGAGAGCCTGCCCCGCAACTCCTGGGACCTGAAAAACTACCTGTGGGCTCCCAAGCTCGGCTGCTACGGCATCCAGCGCATCCACCTGCTGGGCAACGTGATGGTGCTCGCGGGCGCGGGGGTGGGCGGCGGCTCGCTCAACTACGCCAACACCCTCTACGTGCCGCCGAAGGCCTTCTTCGACGACCCCCAGTGGAAGGACATCACCGACTGGCACGAGGAGCTGAAGCCGTACTACGACCAGGCCCAGCGCATGCTCGGCGTGCGGCTCAACCCGACGATGACCCCCTCCGACGTGCACCTGAAGGCGGCGGCACAGCGGATGGGCGTCGGCGACACCTTCCACCTCGCGCCGGTCGGCGTGTTCTTCGGCGACGGCGAGGACGCCGACGGGACGGCGAAGGCGAAGCCGGGCGGCGAGGTCGTGGACCCGTACTTCGGCGGAGCCGGACCCTCCCGCAAGGCCTGCACCGAGTGCGGTGAGTGCATGACCGGCTGCCGCCACGGCGCGAAGAACACCCTCAACGAGAACTACCTGTACCTCGCCGAGAAGGCGGGCGCGGTGGTCCACCCCATGACGACGGTCGTGTCCGTCACCGACGACTCACGGGGCGGGTACGCGGTGGCGACGCTGCCGACGGACGAGAAGAAGAAGGGCGAGGGGCGGCTCTTCACCGCGCGGAAGGTCGTGATCGCGGCCGGTACGTACGGCACCCAGACCCTGCTGCACCGCATGAAGGCCGGCGGGCAGCTCCCGTACCTCTCGGCCCGTCTCGGCGACCTGACCCGCACCAACTCCGAGGCGCTGGTCGGCGCGCAGACGGACGACCGCCGCTACCGCAAGGCCACCGGCGAACCGAGGGCCGACTTCACGCGCGGGGTCGCCATCACGTCCTCCGTCCACCCCGACGAGAACACCCACATCGAGCCCGTCCGCTACGGCAAGGGCTCCAATTCGATGGGCGGCCTGTCGATCCTCCAGGTCCCCTACGCCGAGGGCTCCTCGCGCGTCCTGGCCTGGCTGGCGAACGCGGCCCGCCACCCCGTCCTGGTCGCCCGCTCCCTGTCCAACCGGCGCTGGTCGGAGCGGACCATCATCGGCCTGGTGATGCAGTCGCTGGACAACTCGCTGACGACGTACCTGAAGCCCGGTGGCGTCGGCAAGGGCCTGCTCACCGCCCGGCAGGGCCACGGTGCGCCGAACCCCAAGCAGATCAAGGCCGCCTCTCAGGCCGCGTCGGCCCTCGCCACCGAGATCAACGGCTTCGCCGGCAGCAACGTCGGCGAGCTGATGGGCACCCCGCTGACCGCGCATTTCCTCGGCGGCTGCCCCATCGGCGACTCCCCGGAGACCGGTGTGGTCGACCCGTACCACCGGCTCTACGGCCACCCCGGCATCTCGGTGGTCGACGGCGCCGCGGTCTCGGCCAACCTGGGCGTGAACCCGTCGCTCACCATCACGGCACAGGCCGAGCGAGCCATGTCGTACTGGCCGAACAAGGGCGAGGAGGACCCGCGTCCGGCGCCGGGAGCGGTGTACGAGCGGCTGAAGCCGGTGGAACCGCGGAACCCGGCGGTCCCCGCGGACGCGTTCGGCGCGCTCAAGCTGCCGTTCCTGGGGATCCCGGCGGTGCCGCCGAAGAAGTAGCCGGAGCCGGAAACCGGAAACCTGGAAAACGACGAGTGACCTGCGTCCCCCTCCGAACGCAGGTCACTCGCTTCTCACCGTCTTCTTGATCCGGCAGCAGGTTTGATCAGTGAAAGGCCCGGACGGTTGTCCCGCCTTACGCGACTTTTCTGTGATCCGAGTCACAGGAGATGGGCGTGACGAAGGGCCCCGCGGTGCTTGAGCCGCGGGGCCCTTCTTTCGTCAGCACCGACGTCAGGGCAGCGCCGGTGCCTGGAAGCGGCGCCGGGGGGTTGCGCCGCTGGCTCTGTGGTCTCGACCTCTGACGGACGGGCGATGGATCAATGCCGTTGTCTGCGAGGGGACTTGGGGGCTTGCACGCATCGTGCTGGATGGTGGAGGCATCCGCAACCGTTTGACCCGGCACTGGTGCATTTTTGCAATTTTCCGCCGGTCGGCCCCGGGCGTCCCCGGAGCCGACCGTTCTCATGGGTGACCGGGCTGCTGTCCCCTGCCGTCCGGTCACTTTCCTGGAGCGAGGTCCCACGACGTGCGGCACGACCCGCACGTCTCATCGCTCCAGCGAGCCACGCGTGGTTCTGTCGGGCCCGCCCCTGGCTGGCACGGACAACGGGCTCAACGAAGCGGTGGCCCGGACGGTCACGCGCCGTACGGGTGAGAGCGGCCCGAACTCAGATGCGACCCCGGCACAGCTCCAGCAGGGTCATGGCGAGCGCGGTGCCCGGCTTGCCGAGGGCCTCGCGGTAGCGGCCGAGGATCTCCATCTCGCGGGACAGGTGCACGCGCCGCCCGCCCGAGGCGATACGGGTCTCCTGCACGACGGCGGACACGGCCGTCCGCTCCTGGATGAGGCCGATGATCCGGTCGTCGAGCGCGTCGATGCGCTCGCGCGCGTCGGCGATGGTCTGTTCCGCGCCGGTGGCCGTCGTGGTCGTCGCCGTCGTCGTGGTCGTCACGGTGGTCATGTCGGGGCTCCTGGGAGGGTGATCGGCGGATGCCCCGGAACGACAAACCCCGGAAAACGACAGGCGCCCCGGGCCTTGTCGGCCCGGGGCGCCTGGAAAGTCGCTTGGCGTTCGCTCAAGCAGCACGACCATGGCAGCCGGCGGGCCGGGTGCCATAGGTAAAGAAGCGGGTCGTCTGCGTGAGCATGGAGCCAGTATGTCATGGGGGTGCCGTGATGTCCTCGCGGTT
Source organism: Streptomyces griseochromogenes (assembly GCF_001542625.1). NCBI lineage: Bacteria > Bacillati > Actinomycetota > Actinomycetes > Kitasatosporales > Streptomycetaceae > Streptomyces > Streptomyces griseochromogenes. Next base: position 977,121 of record NZ_CP016279.1, read on the forward strand.
CTGCCGACCGAGTGAGGGGGGTGGGTGGGCGGAGTCCCGGCGGGACGGCGAGGTGTCCCACGCCCACCCCGTTAGAATCGGAGACACAGACCCCCGCCCAGACCGCCGGAAGGCACCCCGTGTCATCAGCGACTCCCGCTGCCGCCGCTCCCGACACCGTCCTGGTCGTCGACTTCGGCGCGCAGTACGCCCAGCTCATCGCCCGTCGCGTCCGCGAGGCGCGGGTCTACAGCGAGATCGTGCCGAGCACCATGCCGGTAGCCGAGATGCTCGCCAAGAACCCCGCGGCGATCATCCTCTCCGGCGGCCCCTCGTCCGTGTACGAGGCGGGCGCCCCCCGCCTGGACCGTGCGCTCTTCGAGGCCGGCGTCCCCGTCTTCGGCATGTGCTACGGCTTCCAGCTGATGGCGCAGGTCCTCGGCGGCACCGTCGACAACACCGGCGCCCGCGAGTACGGCCGTACCGACCTGCACGTCTCGCGCACGTCGTCCACCCTCTTCGAGGGCACCCCGGCCGAGCAGCACGTGTGGATGTCGCACGGCGACGCCTGCTCCGCCGCCCCCGAGGGCTTCACGGTCACCGCGTCCACGGACGTCGTCCCGGTCGCCGCCTTCGAGAACGACGAGAAGAAGCTCTACGGCGTCCAGTACCACCCCGAGGTCATGCACTCCACGCACGGCCAGCAGGTGCTGGAGCACTTCCTGTACCGCGGCGCGGGCCTGACCCCGTCCTGGACCACGGGCAACGTGATCGAGGAGCAGGTCGCCGCGATCCGCGAGCAGGTCGGCGACAGGCGCGCGATCTGCGGTCTGTCCGGCGGTGTGGACTCCGCCGTCGCCGCCGCCCTCGTCGCGCGCGCCATCGGCGACCAGCTGACCTGCGTGTACGTCGACCACGGCCTGATGCGCAAGGGCGAGACCGAGCAGGTCGAGAAGGACTTCGTGGCCGCGACCGGCGTCAAGCTGGTCGTCGTGGACGCCGAGGAGCGCTTCCTGACCGCGCTCAAGGGCGTCAGCGAGCCCGAGGAGAAGCGGAAGATCATCGGCCGCGAGTTCATCCGCGTCTTCGAGCAGGCGCAGGCGGAGATCATCGCGGACGAGGGCCCGGCCGTGGAGTTCCTCGTCCAGGGGACCCTCTACCCCGACGTGGTCGAGTCCGGCGGCGGCACCGGCACCGCCAACATCAAGTCGCACCACAACGTCGGCGGCCTCCCCGAGGACCTGGAGTTCAAGCTCATCGAGCCGCTCCGCAAGCTCTTCAAGGACGAGGTCCGCATGGTCGGCCAGGAGCTCGGCCTGCCGGAGGAGATCGTCCAGCGCCAGCCGTTCCCGGGCCCGGGTCTCGGCATCCGTATCGTCGGCGAGGTGACGAAGGAGCGTCTGGACCTCCTCCGCGACGCCGACGCCATCGCCCGCGAGGAGCTGACCGCGGCCGGCCTCGACCGGGACATCTGGCAGTGCCCGGTGGTCCTGCTCGCGGACGTCCGCTCGGTCGGCGTCCAGGGCGACGGCCGCACCTACGGCCACCCGATCGTCCTGCGCCCGGTCTCCTCCGAGGACGCCATGACCGCCGACTGGTCGCGGCTGCCGTACGACGTCCTCGCCCGCATCTCGACCCGGATCACCAACGAGGTCCGGGACGTCAACCGGGTCGTGCTCGACGTGACGTCGAAGCCGCCGGGCACCATCGAGTGGGAGTAGTCCCGCCGCTTTCGAAGGTCACGTCCGCTTGAGAGTGCGCACCGGCTCTCCGGGCTTCCAGACCTGGGCGACCAGATACCGCTCGTCCTCGACGTAGGTCCGTACGACCTCCGTCAGCTCGGTGCGGAAGAGGTGGAACGGCTGCGGCGGTTCCACCTCTTTCACATACGCCCCCTTCACCGCCGTATCGACGACCTCGAACGCCCGCCCGGCGACCCGGACGTCCCCGCCGCCCATCCCGGTGTCCTCCCCGGGGTTGGCCTGCAGCGCGAAGCGCGGGTCGCGGAGCAGATCGAGGGCCTTGAGGGAGCGTGGCATCATGCCGAGCCACAGCTCTCCGCCCAGGAAGCGGACCTCCAGGCCGCTGGTGCGCGGGGAGCCGTCCTTGCGCAGGGTCGCGAGGACGTGATGCCGGTGGGCGCCGAAGCGCTCCTCGGCGATCTCTGCCAGTTCGGGTGCGGCGGTGGTGAAGGCTGCCCAGTTCATACGCGCCAGTCTCACCGGCAAACCGGACAACCTCTGTCGTGTATTCGCTGCGTACGTCATCTTTACAAAACAGCTCTGCCCTTTTGCGCTGACCGGCGGTAACTTCCGGCCCGTACAGCAATCCCCCCGCTGGAGGACCTATGCACGGGCCCACCCCGCCCCTGCCGCTGCCCACCGACCAGCTGCGGTTCGCCATGCCGCCCATGCACGACTCGGTCGAGGACGAACGCCGGCACCGCAAGGAGCGGCTCGCGGGCGCGCTGCGGATCTTCGGACGCGCCGGATTCGAGGACGGGGTCTCGGGCTACATCACCGCGCGCGACCCCGAGTTCACCGACTGCTTCTGGGTCAACCCGTTCGGGATGCCGTTCAAGCACGTCACCGTCAGCGACCTCGTCCTCGCCAACCAGGACGGGCAGGTCGTCGAAGGCCGCTACCACGTCAACCAGGCCGCGTTCACCGTGCACGCCCAGGTCCACGCCGCCCGCCCCGACGTCGTCGCCGTCGCCCACTGTCACTCCGTGCACGGCCGGGCCGTCGCCGCACTCGGCGACCTCGTCGACCCCATCACCCAGGAGAGCTGCGCCTTCTACGAGGACGTGGCCCTCTACGACGCCTACACCGGCGTCACCGTCGACGCCGAGGAGGGCCGCCGTATCGCGGCCGCGCTCGGCTCCCGCAAGGCGCTCGTGCTGCGCAACCACGGGGCGCTGACGGTCGGCGACTCGGTGGACGCCGCGGCCTGGTGGTTCCTGTCCCTGGAACGGTCCTGCCAGGTGCAACTGATGGCCAAGGCGGCCGGCCGCCCGGCGCTCATCGATCACAAGCTGGCCGTGGCCACCCGCGAACAGCTCGGCGGCGACCTCGTGGCCTGGATCAACTACCAGCCGCTGTGGCAGGACATCAGCCGCAGCGAACCGGACCTGCTCAGCTGACCCTCCTCACTCGAACCCTCTGAGCACCGCCGCCTTGGTCATCGCGAACTCCTCGTCCGTGAGGACCCCGTCCCGGTGCAGCTCGCCCAGCTCCCGCAGCCGGCGCAGCAGCACGTCGTGGTGGTCCGCCCGGTCGCGGTCCTGCTGCGCCGGTACGGCGGCCGCCGGCAGGTCCCGGAGCGTGGAGGCGGCGCCGGTGCGGGCGGAGGGATGCGGCCGCCGCGCGGTGACGGCCGCCGCGACCAGTGCGGTCAGCAGATCGCGCCGGACGCTGCCCCACAGGTCGAGGGTGTAGGGGTCCCGCTCGGGCGGCAGCTTGGAGAACACGGTCTCCCGCGTCACGAACCGCAGGAAGCCGTCCTCGTGACCGGAGTTGGGCAGCCACTCGACCTGGACCAGGTCGCCGAGGCAGATGATGCGCGGCCCGGTCGCGCGCTTGATCCGGTCGGAGGTGTCGGCCCAGTCGATGCGGACCTGGGCGCCGTCGAAGGAGACCGTGCCGTCGGAGGACCGCACCGAGACCGGCACCGGCGGGCCCGGCAGCAGATAGGACGCCGTGGGCTCCTTGGGGACCTCGTCGAGCAGCAGCGCGTGCCGGATCTCCTCGGCGACGTACTCGGCGATCCCCGAGCGGTCCGCGTCCACCGCCAGCCGGTAGGGATCGGCCGCGTCCGGCAGCCGCCCGCCCGTGGCCTGCAGCAGCGGATCGGCGCCCTCACGCAGCCGCATGCGCAGCCGGCCGTGCCTGCGCTCGGATTCGTAGACGACGTCCGAGACCGCCGCGAGGGGTACCGCGACCTCTCCGTACGTCTGGCGGAACAGCGGTACCGAGCGGTGGAGCCCGGGGGTGATCCGGATCGTGCTGCCGTCGAACGCCCAGGTGCCGTCCCGCTGGATGACCTCGGCCATGGGGAGATTCTCGCAGCCAGGTCAACACGCAGGCCCGAACTTCACCCCCCGTGACCCGGCCCGGCGGACCCGGACGCCTCCGCGTAGGGCACAATTCGCTGTCGTCGCAGGGGAGTTGCACGGCAGCGGAAAGGCTCGACGAGCGAGCCGCCGGCCGTGTCTCGGGTCGTGGGGAAGGCGGGCGTCGGGCGTGGCGGTGCAGGAGGCGAGGCAGGAGACGGCAACGGGTGCCGACAGGGCACACGGAGGCGGTTGCACCTGCGGGGGCTGTCCGCACGGCGCCCGCGAGGGGCACCGGCGGGCCGTCGCCGCGTTCCTGCGCGCACGCGACGAGTTCGCTGCCGGGCAGGGGCTGCCGCCCGCCGTCGCGCACTCCGCCTCCGCCTCCCGCCAGTGGGTCTCCGAGGAGCTGACCCAGCAGGCGGAGGAGGTCGCCGAACGCGGCCGCGCCGAGGGCGAGGCATGGCTCGCCCGCCTGTGGCGGCGCACCGTGTACGCCGTGGGGGGCGCGGTCCTCGTCCTGCTGTTCACCGCGTCGTTCACCGCGATCGGCGCGGGCTGGACCAGCGCGCGCACCGCCGCACTGCTCGCCGCGCTCGTCGTCGCGGGCGCGCTGAGCGCCGCCTCCTGGTTCCACCGGGCGCGCGGCGGGGTGCTCGCGCCGGTGATCGGCGAGGACAACCGGATGTCCACCTCGCGCACGGTGGCGGCCGGTTGGGTGCTGTTCGTCGTCTACGCGGTCCTGCTGCTGGCGGGCCGCCTGGCCGCCGCCTCCGAGCATGCCGAGCGCGACGCGCTGATCACGGGTCTCGACCTCGCGCACGGGGCGGGCATGGTGACCGTCCTGGCCGTGGTGTGCGGTATCGCCGTGCTGGTGCGCCGGGTGGTCGGCCTGCGCGTCCTCACCCAGCGGCTGCAGAAGGTACCCGCCCACCGCCCGCGCGCCGCCGACCTGCTGACCGACGACGCCGGCCGGGGCGCCTTCACCGACATCCAGTACGTCGTCATCAGCGCCGTCGCCCTGCTGTTCGTCGCCGTACGAATGGCCCGCCGCCCCGACCAACTGCCCGACCTGCCCTGGGGACTCGCGGTCGTGGTGCTGATCTCGGCCGCGACCTACCTGGCCGGCAAGTACGCCGAGGGCGGCCGCCCGGTGATCCTCTCCGTGGTCCGCGCCCGCGAGCCCGGCGATCTGGACGGCCCCATCCGCACCGGCGACGACATCGAGATCCGCGGCACCGGTTTCGTGCCGCCGGGGGCCCGGAGCGCCGACCGCCTCTCCCGGATGGTCGTCCGCATCGGCGCGGTCGACGTCCACGTCCCGCTGGTCCCCGTCACCGGTGGCTTCCGCAACCCCACGGACACCGTCCTGACCGTGCCCGTACCGGCGGAGGTGGAGCCCGGGGCGGTGGAGGTGCAGGTCGTCACCGCGGCCGGGGTGGCGACCAACCGCTGCATCGTCGAAGTGACGGAGTGAACGGTGTGGGTGGAAGGGCCCGGCGAGCGACGACGTCCCGTCCGCCCCACCGACGGATCCGCACCGGCAGCCCGCGCGAGCGGCGGGGGAGCGGGCGCCCGCGCTGGTCATGCGTCTGGTCACCTTCACCTCCCTGAACCGTCCGGACCACGACCGGCGCGACTTCGCCCGCTCGAAGATCGCCGTCCGGAACCCCGAGCGCTCGCCCGCGTCCGACCCGTCCGCCCCAGTCCTTGCGAAATACCGGAAATCCGGAAAAACGTCCGGGTGAGGATTGAACGATCCCGCCCCGTCGTGCGTATCGTCGAATGAGGGGTCTGACACGGTGGGCGAGAGGCGGGCGGGAACGATGACTCACGGCATTCGGACGGACACCCAAAATTCGCATCTGAACGGCCGTCGCGACTGGCAGGGCACCGCCACCCGCTATGCGCTCCTTCCGCTCCGCGTCTTCCTCGGCGTCACCTTCATCTACGCCGGCCTGGACAAACTCACCGACAGCGCCTTCATGAAGTCCGGCGGCGCCGGCTCGATCGGCGAGACGATGCACGCGGCCCGCGACTCCGCCGCCGTCCCGGCCCTGGTCGACCTGGCCCTGAAGAGTCCGGTCGGATTCGGCTACGCCATCGCCCTCGGTGAGCTGGCCGTCGGCATCGGCATCCTGCTCGGCCTGCTCGGCCGCCTGGCCGCCCTCGGCGGCGCACTGATCTCGCTCAGCCTGTGGCTGACCGTGAGCTGGGCCACCACGCCCTACTACTACGGCAACGACCTCGCCTATCTGATGGCCTGGCTGCCCCTCGTCCTCGCCGGAACCCCGTACTTCTCCTTGGACGCGGCTCTGCGCGCGCGCCGACGACAGCGCGCGGACCTCCACCGCTAGCCGTGTGCGGCGACGGTTCCCGCTAGCCGTCCAGGACGCCGCTCCCCAGCCGCTTCCTGGCGCGTCTGCGTCTGCGTATGCCCCCCGCCACGACCGCGGCGACAGCCGCCAGACAGAGCCCGCCCACCACGAGCGGAACGATCACGTACCACGGGGTGTCCCACAGACCGGCCGCGTCACCGGCGTAGAGCGTGCCGGCGGCGGCGAAGACGAGACCGGCGATCAGCCGTCCGGGCTGGAACTCATGACGCAGCACGACTGACCTCCACCTGCCCGACGCCCATCCGCAGACCGATCTCCAGCGTGCCGGTGTTCTTGCCGCCCTTGACCGGCGACAGCGTCACGCTCTCGTGCCTGCCCGGCTTCACGTCCACGTCCTTCCTGTTGTCGCCGGGCAACTGGATGTCGCCCATCCCCACGTCGATGTCCATCCGCACCGTCGCCTCCGCCGGCACGATCACCTTCAGCTGTCCCGCGCCCACCTCGGCGTCGGTGGCCACCGTCTGTCCACCGGCGAGGTGCACCCGGGTCAGGTCCAGGGTGCCCACGCCGGAACCGATCTCGTACCCGGACCGCACGGCCGCGGCCGAGGCCGGCTGCCAGGACGTCCGCGTCCAGTGGGTCGTGATGTTCTTGGGCAGGGCCACCGCTCCCGCGAGCAGCGCCGCCGTGACGATCGCCAGGAACACCATCCTGGCTCCCGTCCGCCCCAGGAACGCGCTGAACGCGATGCCCAGGCCGAGGACCGCGAGCGCGCAGGCCAGACCGGCCTGCAGGCTGGTGCCCAGCGGGTGGGTGTGCCAGGTCAGCCCGGTCCCCAGGCCCCCGGCCAGCAGGGCGAGCAGGAACACCCAGCCGCCGATCCAGCGGGCGCCGCGAGGTATGGGGGGCTCGCTGCGCGTGGGCCGCGGGGAGCCCCCGTGCGTCCAGGGGGTGGTGACACCGACGTCGACGGCCGAGACGAGGTCCCGGTCGCGGGCGTCACCGGGACCCCACAGATAGCCGGTGCCCCCGACGTGGGTGCCGTCCTTGACGATCGGGTCCCGCCACCACGACGGGAAGTAGGTGGCGACCGGCGGCGCCTGGGCCTCCGGCGGGGCGTCGGCGGCGGCCTGCGCGGCGAGCGGGTCGGGGCCGTGGGCGTCGCGGTGCCGTGACCAGTACCCGGCGCCGGCCAGCAGCAGGGAGAGCACCATGGCGAAGGCCAGCACCCCGCCGTTCCTCAGCATGGTCAGGAAGATTCCGCAGCCGACCAGGGCGAACATGACCGCCGCCAGGGCCTGGCCGTCGACCCGTCCGGTCAGCAGTCTGCGGACCTCGTTCTCCTCTTCCTCGTCGTAGGGCACGAGGAGCCAGGCGAACCCGTAGAAAAGGAGACCGATGCCGCCGGTCGCGGCCAGCACGGCCAGGGTGATCCGGAAGATCACCGGGTCCATGTCGGTCTGCCGCCCGAGCCCGGCACACACACCGGCGATCATCTTGTGCCGGCGGTCGCGCCGGAAGCGGTGGGGGGCGTCGAGGGCGTCCTGCTCCTCTTTCTTCTCCTCTGCCTTCGCTGTCTTCTCCCTACCGGCACTGGCCGCACCGGTACCGGCGGTTCCCGTCGCGGCGGGCGCGGCATCCGTCGGTCCGGTGCCCGGGGCCGGGCGCGGGCCGGGGCCGGGTCCCGGACCCGTCGCGGCGTGCTCGTGATCCGTCATGCGTCCATGGTGACGGCCCGGCGGCCGCGACGGCAGTCGGGATGACCCTGGGCGAACCCTGAGATCTGCCCTGAGACGGGGCGGGGAGATGTCCGAGCCCGGGTCGGCGGTGCATTTCGGACGGGTGAGGGGGCAGGTGAGGGAAGATCAGGGGAGACTAGGGGGCCGACCCTGATGCTCCGCACCCGCGGCCATGTGACCATCGATGGCATGCCGGAAGCCGCATCACTGCCACTCGACGACCCGCAGCCGCCGCGCAAGCTCTACCGCAGCAGCGACGGCCGCTGGCTCGGCGGAGTGGCGCGAGGCCTCGCCGGGCACCTCGGGCTGCCCGTGATCTGGGTGCGGCTCGCCTTCGTCGGCCTGTTCATGGCCAACGGACTCGGAGCGCTGCTGTACGCGGCCTTCTGGTTCTTCGTCCCGCTCGGCGTCGGCGGCGTCGGCGACCACAAGCCGCCGTCGCTGGTCGGCACCGAGACCTCGCCGGACGGCCGCCGAAGACTGGTGGCCCGCAAGCCGGACAGGGGCCAGATCGTCGCCCTGCTCCTCATGGTCATCGTGTCCATGGTCTTCGTGGGCAGCGTCAACCTGACCAACGCGGCGAAGGCGTACCTGGTGCCCTCCGTCCTGGTCGCGGCCGGTGTCGCCCTCGTCTGGCGCCAGGCCGACAACGCCCGCCGGGCCCGCTGGGTGGAGGTCGGCAGCCGTCGGCGCACCCTCAGCCTGCTGCGGGCGGGCGTCGGCGTCCTGCTGGTCACGGCCGGTGTTTCGGCCATGTTCGTCATGCAGGGCTCGGCCGCTCACCTCGGCGCGGTCCTCCAGGCCGCGCTCGCCGTCCTCGTCGGCATCACGCTTCTCGCCGGCCCCTACCTGGTCCGGATGACCCAGGACCTGTCCGAGGAGCGCCTGATGCGCATCCGCGCCCAGGAGCGCGCCGAGGTCGCCGCCCACGTCCACGACTCCGTGCTGCACACCCTCACCCTGATCCAGCGCAACGCCGACAACGCGAACGAGGTACGCCGCCTGGCCCGCGCCCAGGAGCGCGACCTGCGCACCTGGCTGTACAAGCCGGAGGGCACGGGCAAGGACGAGGCCGACGAGCCGGACACGGTCGCCGAGGCGGTGCGGCGCAACGCCGCCGAGGTCGAGGACAAGCACGGTGTGCCCATCGAGGTGGTCGTGGTCGGCGACTGCCCGCTCGACGAGCGGACCACGGCGCAGATGCAGGCCGCGCGTGAGGCGATGGTGAACGCCGCCAAGTACGGTGGCGAGGGCGGCGCCGTACAGGTCTATGCCGAAGTCGAGGGAAAGACGGTCTTCGTGTCCGTCCGCGACCGCGGCCCGGGCTTCGACCTCGATTCGATACCCGACGACCGCATGGGTGTCAGAGAATCGATCATCGGCCGCATGGAGCGCAACGGCGGCACGGCCCGGCTGCGGTCGGTGCCGGGCGGCGGCACGGAGGTCGAGCTGGAGATGGAGAGGGTGGAGAAGACGTCATGAGCGACGCGACGGAGGCGAACGGTACGGCGGGAGCGGCGGAGGCGGCCGGGTCCGGACCTGCCGCCGGCGGCCCGGGCGGGCGCCATGTGCGCGTGGTGCTCGTCGACGACCACCGCATGTTCCGCACCGGGGTCCAGGCCGAGATCGGGCAGACCGCCCAGACCGGCGTCGAGGTGGTCGGCGAGGCCGCGGACGTCGACCAGGCGGTCACGGTCATCACCGCTACCCGGCCCGAGGTGGTCCTGCTCGACGTGCACCTGCCGGGTGGCGGAGGGGGCGAAGTGCTGCGCCGGTGCGCGGCGTTGATGGCGGACACCGAGCAGCCCGTCCGCTTCCTCGCGCTGTCCGTGTCGGACGCCGCGGAGGACGTGATCGGCGTGATCCGCGGCGGCGCGCGCGGCTATGTCACCAAGACCATCACCGGCACCGACCTGGTCGACTCGATCTTCCGCGTCCAGGAGGGCGACGCCGTCTTCTCCCCGCGCCTGGCCGGGTTCGTCCTGGACGCCTTCGCGTCCACCGATGCCCCACCGGTCGACGAGGACCTGGACCGCCTCACCCAGCGGGAGCGAGAGGTGCTGCGGCTGATCGCCCGTGGCTACGCCTACAAGGAGATCGCCAAGCAGCTGTTCATCTCGGTGAAGACGGTCGAGTCCCATGTCTCGGCGGTGCTGCGCAAGCTCCAGCTGTCCAACCGCCATGAGCTGACCCGCTGGGCGACGGCCCGCCGCCTGGTCTGACCCGGCTCGGGCGGCGCCCTCACGCCACCCGGGTGGCCCCCGCGAACGGCATCAGGTCGACGGGGGCGAGCCGGACAGGTGCCGAGGGGTTGGGGGCGTGGATCATCTGGCCGTCGCCGACGTAGATGCCGACGTGGCTGATGCCCGCGTAGAAGAACACCAGGTCGCCGGGCTGGAGTTCCGAGCGGGAGACGCGTCGGCCCGCGTTGATCTGGGCGTAGGTGGTGCGCGGCAGGGAGATGCCGGCGGAGCGGTAGGCCGCCTGGGCCAGGCCCGAGCAGTCGAAGGCGTTCGGGCCGGTCGCGCCCCACACGTAGGGGCTGCCGAGCTTCTGGTAGGAGTAGGCGACGGCAGCCGCCGCCCGGGCGTCGGGGGCGGCGACGGACCCTGCCCGCTCCAGGCCGGCCCGGGCGTCCGGGGCCGACCGCGAAGCATGGCCCGAGGCCGTGCCGTCGCCGTTGACCTGCGCCCGCTCCGGCGCGCTGAGCCGTGCCAGCAGCCTGCGCGCCTGCGTCAGCTTCGCGGTGATGGTCTGCTTCTGCCGCTTCACCTCCGCCTGCCGCGCCCGCAGCGAATTCAGCTCGATACGGGCGGCGCCGCGCAACTGCTCGATCTCCCGCAGCTGTTCGCGCACCCGCGCCACAGCCCCGGCCTGGCGCTCACCGGCCCGTTCCGCGAGCGCTGCCCCGTCCAGATAGCGGTCCGGGTCGCTGGACAGCGCGAGCTGCCAGGCGGGGTCGATCGCGCCTTGGCGGTACTGCGCCGCCGCGAACGAACCCAGCGCGTTGCGGGCCGTGTTGAGCCTGTCCTGCTTGCGGGCTGTCTCGTCCCGCAGCGAGTTCAGCCGCCGCTCGGCCGTGTCCGCCTTCTCCTTCGCCCCGTTGTACTTCTCGGTGGCGGCCTCCGCCTCCTGGTACAGCTTGTCCACCTCGGTCTTCACCTGGGCCGGCGTCAGCTCCGGCTCGGCGTGACCCGTCCCCTCGAAGGCCGTCGCGCCCGCCGCGCCCGCCAGGGCGAGGGTCGCGGCCGTGCGGGCGGTGTTGCCGCCGAGCGAGCGCTGTCGGGGCTTGCGGTGCGCTGCCACCTGGACCGTCACGTCCTTCCGTAGGACCTCCGCGACCGAGTGGTCGGGGCGTCCGGCGGCGGCCCGCACAGGGGGATCGGGCCGCCGCGGGACCCTTCTCGGCGGTGATGGCCGACTGTCGCCCTGGCCCGAGCGGCGGTGGGGAGCCGGTCACCTGGAGGAGGACGCTAAGCCGGGCGGTGACGGTCAGGTAACGCACTGTGCGGAACTGGCTGTGACGGATCGGGTCGTGACGGTATGTGACCGTATTGCCGGGCTGGAGTCGTCGCCTTCACGCAGCGTGGTGACCGATGTGCGGAATGCGGAACACACGGGAGTCACGGAGTGCTATGGGGCGCATAAATGCAAGATCGGCGGGTGCCGTGGGGGCCGGTGACCGGAGCCTTCGGAGCACCTCATTAGGCTCCGGGCTCATGGACGTACTCATCCATCTCTTCGTCGGCCTGCACATCATCGGCATCGCCGCGCTGCTCGGCGGTTTCCTGTCCCAGATGAAGGCGATGGGCCAGGGCACGGCCCGCTTCGTCCCCGGGATGCTGCACGGGGCGCTCACCATGCTGGTCACCGGTGTCGCCCTCGTCGGCCTCAACCAGGCCGACGACCACCATGTCAACGTCCTCAAGATCGGCGTGAAGCTGGCCCTGCTGATCGTGATCCTCGGGCTGGTCTATGTGCAGCGCGACGAGGAGAAGGTGGACAAGCGCCTCTTCGGGCTGGTCGGTCTGCTGACCACCGCGAACATCTTCATCGCCGTGCTGTGGACGTGACGCTCAGCGCGCCCGGCCGATCCCGGCGCGCGCCGCGAGCGCCGCGCCGGCCGCGACCGTGAGCCACAGCGCCACCCCCACCCACACCAGCACCCGCCCCGGCCCCCTCAGCCACCCGGCTCCGAGGGCGGCCGCGACCGACAGCGTGGCCGCCGCCGTCATCCCGACCGGGAACGCCGTCGCCCAGCGCCGCATGTCGTAGCGCAGCCGCGGCCGGGCCACCTCGGCGGCCAGCAGCACCACGCACCAGGCCAGGCCCAGAACGAGCAGCGCGCCCGTCACGGTGCGCAGCACACCGCGGTCGTCGTCGTTCCACAGATACAGGCGCGGGCTGTCGGCCAGGAGCAGTCTCGCCCCGGCCAGCGCCGAGATGGCCAGAGCCCCGCCCGCGACCCACTGGTCCCCGGCCCCCTCGAAGATCTGTCGCGGGTCGAAGCGCGTCAGGGCGAAGCCGTAGAGCACCAGGCCCAGCCAGAACAGCACCAGTGCGGCGCGCGCGAGCCATGCCGTCCCGTCGGCCGCGGCCAGGGTGGCCGCCAGCACCGCGAGCCCCTGCGTCGCCACACAGCACAGGAACACCGTTCCGGGCATGCGCGGCCGCCAGCGCCGTACGGCGAGAAACAGCAGGCCCGGCCAGAGCAGCGCCGCCAGGACCAGCGACGCCTGCGCGAGATGCTGCCTGCCGAGCACCGAGAAACGGGTACCGATCACCGTCGTGGCCGCGACGGCGACGAGGGAGGCCGGGCTCTGCGCCTCGGCCATCCACCGCTCCCGCTGCGTCGCCAGCCGTACGACGAAGTCCGCGGCGAGCGCCACCCAGGCGACGCAAGCCAGCCACAGGAAGCCCCGGGAGACCGTCTCGGCGCCCGTCAGCTGCAGGCCCACCGAGACGATGCCGGTCGCCATGACGGCGGCTCCCGCCGTCGGCGGACGCCCCGCCCACCACGCACGCAGAGCCGAGATGCCGGGCATGCGCCCGATGCTAGGGAGCGGGGCAGTCCGCAGGAGGAGGGCACGCGCCCGTGGGGCTCGAAAAGAGCACCGGTCAGGCGGGCCGCACCACGCTGTGGATGATCGATTCGCCGCCGTGGTGGACGGACTCCTCGCGGACGTACGCGCCGGGCTTCGGGGCGTGGATCATCAGGCCGTCGCCGGTGCACAGGCCCACATGGCTGCTGTCGCCGTGGAAGAAGACCAGGTCACCGGGCCGGGCGTCGGCCAGGGGGACCGGTGTGCCCGTGCGGGCCTGGTCGTGGCCGGCGCGCGGGAGGCTGACGCCGGCGGCCTTCCAGGCGGCCTGGACCAGCCCGGAGCAGTCGTAGGAGCCGGGGCCGCTGGCACCGCACACGTACGGCTTGCCGATCTGGGCACGGGCGAAGGCGACCGCCTTGCCGGCCCGGGTGGCGTACGAGCCGGCGGATCCGGTGGACGGCGGAGCGGTCTCCTGCCGGGCCGGTACCCGCGGCTGCGCGGGCCCGGCCGCCTGCCGCGCGGCCTCCGCCCGGTTCCGCGGCTCGATCGCGGCCGGCCGAGCGTTCTCCTGGGCCGTCAGCCGGGACAGCAGCTCGCGTGCGGTGGCGAGCTTCTCCTGGACCCTCGCCTTGGCCGTCTTCACGTCGTACGGCGCCGCGGCCGGCGTCTCGGGGGCGGCGCCGGTCTTCCCCCGCTCGGCGGTGCCCTTCACACGCGTGGCCAGCCGGTTCATCACCCGCTGCGGGGCGAAGTGGTCCTGCGGAAACTCCGCGAGGAGGGCGGCCGTGTCCGTGGCGGCGCCCAACGAGACCAGTCCTTCACGGGCCTTGGCGAGCCGGCCCGGGCGCCGGGCACTCTCCTCGGCCGGGGCGTCCCGGCGCCCCTGCTGCCTGCCCGCCGGCTCCTCCTCCGCCGCCGGGTCCGCCCTGCGGTAGAACTCGTCGACCTTCTTCTCGATCTCTTCCAGGCTCGGCCGGCCGCCGAGGGCGGGGGCGGGGGCGGCCTCGGCCGTCGGGGCCAGGACGGCCACGGAGGTGAAGGCGGCGGTGGCGAGGGCCGGGGTGCGGACGGCCGGTCCGAGGGCTTTGCCGGGGCCCGGCTTGCGGTGCGACGCCAAGGGAGGCGACTCCTTCCAATGTGCCGCCTACCGGGTTAGCTGTCGGGTTCGGGCGGATGGTTCGGAAGGGTTGCCCTACGGCTTCGTCCCGGGCGGGAGTCGGCCGATTCACCCCAGGATCGGTGGGTCCCCGGCTCCGGCGGCCACGCGAAGGCGCACCGGACTCGGCGGAGGCCGCGCGGCCCGGCGAGGTTCGCCGGAAGGGGTCGTGCGGCCTGACGGCAACCTAGCCAACTCGTGTGACTCCTGTGAAGGTTGGTGCCTCATATGTCCGATACATTTCCGTGATCTGGCGGCTGTTTCATACAGGCGTGACAAGGCGGTTCCGCTGGGTGAGGGCCGATCGGCGCCCGGCGGTCGACGATCGGCCCTCCGCAGGCGTGTCCGATAGCGAACCCTGCCCGCCGGCCATGTTTCCGGGGCGGCGACCGGTTGTCGGTGCGGCGCCCTAGACTCGGAGAGCGATGAGCAGCCTCTTTGACGACAGCTTCCTGGCGGACCTCCAAGCCCCTCGCGGGCGCGAGGAGGAGCCCCCGCCGCCGCCCGAGGACGATCACGCTCCGGAGCCGGTTCCGGACGATCTGTTCGGCGGGAAGTTCGACGTGCCGCCGGACCGGGACGCGTACTACCGCGACGGCGCCCCGCGCCCCGCGATCGACGCGGCCGCCCTCCTGGAGGGGCTGAACGAGAACCAGCGCGCGGCGGTGGTCCACGCCGGCTCCCCCCTGCTCATCGTCGCCGGCGCCGGCTCCGGCAAGACCCGCGTGCTCACCCACCGCATCGCCCACCTGCTCGCCGAGCGGAACGTGCACCCGGGCCAGATCCTCGCGATCACCTTCACCAACAAGGCCGCGGGCGAGATGAAGGAGCGCGTCGAGAGTCTCGTCGGCCCGCGCGCGAACGCGATGTGGGTCATGACCTTCCACAGCGCGTGCGTACGGATCCTCAGGCGCGAGTCGAAGAGGCTCGGCTTCACGTCGAGCTTCTCCATCTACGACGCCGCCGACAGCAAGCGCCTGATGGCCCTGGTCTGCCGCGATCTGGACCTCGACCCCAAGCGCTTCCCGCCCAAGTCCTTCAGCGCCAAGATCAGCAACCTCAAGAACGAGCTGATCGACGAGGAGGACTTCGCCGCCCAGGCGAGCGACGGCTTCGAGAAGACCCTCGCCCAGGCCTACGCGCTCTATCAGTCGCGGCTGCGCGAGGCCAACGCGCTCGACTTCGACGACCTGATCATGACGACGGTCAACCTGCTGCGCGCCTTCCCGGACGTCGCCGAGCACTACCGCCGTCGCTTCCGGCACGTCCTGGTCGACGAGTACCAGGACACCAACCACGCCCAGTACGCGCTGGTGCGCGAACTGGTGGGCACCGGCGAGCATGCCCCCGAGGACGTCGGCGCGCCGCCGAACGAGCACGACCTCCCGCCCGCCGAACTGTGCGTCGTCGGTGACGCGGACCAGTCGATCTACGCCTTCCGCGGCGCGACGATCCGCAACATCCTCCAGTTCGAGGAGGACTACCCGGACGCGACGACGATCCTGCTGGAGCAGAACTACCGCTCCACGCAGACCATCCTGTCCGCCGCCAACGCGGTCATCGAGCGCAACGAGTCCCGCCGCCCGAAGAACCTGTGGACCAACGCCGGCCAGGGCGCGCGGATCACCGGCTACGTCGCAGACACCGAGCACGACGAGGCGCAGTTCGTCGCCGACGAGATAGACCGCCTCACGGACGCGGGCGACGCGAAGGCCGGTGACGTCGCCGTCTTCTACCGCACCAACGCCCAGTCCCGTGTCTTCGAAGAGGTCTTCATCCGCGTCGGCCTGCCCTACAAGGTCGTCGGCGGTGTCCGCTTCTACGAGCGCAAGGAGGTCCGGGACGTCCTGGCCTACCTGCGCGTCCTCGCCAACCCGGAGGACTCGGTGCCGCTGCGCCGCATCCTCAACGTCCCCAAGCGCGGCATCGGCGAGCGCGCCGAGGCCATGATCGACGCGCTCTCCCAGCGCGAGAAGATCAGCTTTCCGCAGGCCCTGAAGCGCGTGGACGAGGCGTACGGCATGGCCGCGCGGTCCACCAACGCGGTCAAGCGGTTCAACGCGCTGATGGAGGACCTGCGCACGATCGTGGAATCCGGCGCCGGACCGGCGACGGTCCTGGAGGCGGTGCTCGAACGCACCGGATACCTGGCCGAGTTGCAGGCCTCCACCGACCCGCAGGACGAGACCCGCATCGAGAACCTCCAGGAACTCGCGGCCGTTGCCCTGGAGTTCGAGCAGGAGCGCGGCGAGGGCGAGTCGGTGGCGCTGTCCGACTTCCTGGAGCAGGTCGCGCTGGTCGCCGACTCCGACCAGATCCCGGACGAGGAGGACGGCGACGGCGTCATCACCCTGATGACCCTGCACACCGCCAAGGGCCTGGAGTTCCCGGTCGTCTTCCTGACCGGTATGGAGGACGGCGTCTTCCCGCACATGCGCGCCCTCGGCCAGACCAAGGAGCTGGAGGAGGAGCGGCGTCTGGCGTACGTCGGCATCACGCGTGCGCGGGAGCGGCTGTACCTCACGCGGTCGGCGCTGCGCAGTGCCTGGGGCCAGCCGTCGTACAACCCGCCCTCCCGCTTCCTGGAGGAGATTCCGGCCGCCCATGTGGAGTGGAAGCGGACGGGAGCGACCGCACCGGTCTCCTCCGGGCCGGCCTCCGGGATCGCCGCCTCGCTCTCCTCGACCCGCTCGCGCTCGTCGGCGGCGGGTGCGAGCGGATTCGCCACGCGGCGGACCACGGAGAAGCCGGTGGTCGCCCTGGCCGTCGGGGACCGCGTCACCCACGACCAATTCGGCCTCGGCACGGTCGTCGCGGTCAAGGGCACGGGGGCGAACGCCGAGGCGACGATCGACTTCGGAGAAGCCAAGCCGAAGCGGCTGCTGCTGCGGTACGCGCCGGTGGAGAAGCTGTAGACGAAGTGAGCCCCGCCGGATCCGGCGGGGCTCACTGTCGGCACGGGCTCAGGTCGGGTCCAGGCCGTGGCTGCGCAGCCACGGCAGCGGGTCTATGGCCGCCCCGCCCGCCGGCCGAACCTCGAAGTGCAGGTGCGGGCCGGTGGAGTTGCCCGAGTTGCCGGAGTACGCGACCGGCTCGCCCGCCTTGACGGTCGTACCGGAGGCGACGCGGTAGCTGGAGAGGTGGCAGTACCAGGTCTCCGTGCCGTCCTTCGCCGTCACGATCAGCATGTTGCCGTAGGCGCTGTTCCACTTCGTGGTGACGGTGCCGTCGGTGGCGGACATCACCGTGGTGCCGTAGGCGACGGGGAAGTCGATGCCCGTGTGCACGGACATCCAGTTCACACCGGCCTGACCGAAGTACGCGCTGAGGCCCTTCTGTGTGACCGGCAGTACGAACTTGGGGCGCATTCGCTCCTTGAGCGCGGCCTCCGCGGCCGCCTTCTTCTTCTCCAGCGCCTGCTGCGTCTTGAGGTCGATACGGTCCTGCGTACGGCTCGCCCGGTCGGCGAAGTCGTCGGCGCCGGCGGAGAGGGTCCTGAGCTGGGAGTCCAGCTCGCTGTTGGCGACGGACGGTTTCACCGCATGCGCGTCCGAGGCGGAGGCGGTGGTGTCCTTGCCGTCGCCGCCGGTCAGGGTGCCCACGGAGGCGGCGGCGATTCCGGCGACCCCCATCACACAGGCCGAGGGCACCGCGACGGTCAGCAGCGCGGAGCGCTTGGGGGGCGTACGGCGCCGGGAACGCGCCGCGCTGCGGGAACCCGCGCGGGGCGCCACCGGAGTGGTCTCTTCCTGGTCCTCGAGCAGTGACGGTACGGCAGGCAGCTCGCCCGTGTCGCTCAACTCGCCGCCCCCGGCGGGGGCCTCGTCGAACCCGTCGTACTCGCCGAACCCGGCAGGGGAGGCGTTCTCGTACACCGTCTGCTCGAAGGCGGCGGTCGACCGCGCGTCGCCGACCTGCTCGAACGTCGCCGTGGCCTGCTGGTCGAACGGTTCGCCAAGCTGCTCGTGCGCCGCGGCCGAGCCGTCGGAGTTCCACTGCGTGGCGTCGTACACGCCCGTGTCGAAGCTCTGGGTGCCCCACTCCCACTGCTGGGTGGGGTCGGCGCCGGCGGACGGGCCGGGCTGCAGCCAGGCGCTCGCGTCCCACTGGCCGCTGATGTCGTTGCCCGTGGCCTGCGCGGGGACCGTCCAGGCGGTGGTGTCGTACACGCCCGAGTCGTAGGCCGCGTGATGCTGGGCCGCGTACGGGTCGTAGTTCAGGCTCTGGCCGGCGCCGGTCTGCCACTGCGTGGTGTCGTAGGTGCCGGTGTGCTGCTGCTGGCCCGGGAGGCCGCCGAGGAACGGGTCGGTGCCGAAGGCCCCGGTGCCGGTGGTGCCGGCCGAGAAACCGTTGGCGTCGTAGCTGCCGTACGTGGTGAGGTCGTCGTAGAGGGCTCCCTGTGCTCCGTACGACGCATAGTGCGCGGCGGAGGCGTCGGAAGCCGGAGCCGGGGTAGTCATGGTCCCCGACGGGTGACGGTCGTTCACCAACTTCTCTTTCGCCTCGACAACAGGGGCTGCCAGAGCAGTGCGGCGACTGTACCCGGCGGTACGCGGGCGGGACAATCTTCGGCTGGTTTCGCGTTGGACTGAAACGGGCATTCGGCGGTGTTTCGGGGGACGTCGGACGCGAGTTTGGCCTTGTGTTCGAAGCTCGTTCGATGTCCGGTGGCGGTGCGTCACCTGTTCACCGGCTGTGTCCCGTGTGTGCGGGCGCTCTCGGGGGCCTGTCCGGAGCCGCCCCTCAGGCCACCGTCAGACCGTCGGAGCGCCGGGCCGCGGGGTCAACGGTGTCGAGGGCCTCGCGTATCCCCGCCGCGACGGCGGGGTGCACCGGCAGGGCGAGATGCCCGATCCCGGACACCCGGATGTTCCGCGCGTCCAGGTCGGGGTGGTCGACGCAGGCCGTCTCCAGCGGGTCCATCACGGAGTCGAGGTCGCTCCAGAAGCTGACGAACCGGGTGCGGCAGCCGGGCGCGGGCCGGGTCAGCTCCTCGATCACCTCCGAGCCGGGCCGCATCTGCCGCACGATCGGATGCGCGCTGGCCAGCGGAACGGCACGGGTGCCGGAGTGCGGGGTGCCGAGGGTGACGAGCGTGCGCACCCGCAGGTCGCCGCCCAGGCGCTGTACGTAGTAGCGCGCGATCAGCCCGCCCAGGCTGTGCCCCACGATGTCGACCTGACCGCTTCCGGTGCGTGCGCAGATCTCCTCTATGTGCCGGCCCAGCAGCTCGGCCGCGCTGCGAATGTCGCAGGTCAGCGGGGAGTAATTGAGCGATTCGACGCGCTGCCCGCCGTTCTGGGCCAGGTTGCGGCGCAACAGGACGAAGACCGAGCGGTTGTCGATGAAACCGTGCAAGAGGACGACCGGCGGGGCGGGTCGGCCGGGCAGCGGTGTGGCGCCCTCCTGCGCGGGGAGCACGGGAACGCGGCGCTCCTGGACGAGGCCGGTCGGATACAGCAGCAGATGACCGGCCAGTATCACGGCTTCCAGGGCGGTCGCCTTGAGGAGGGTCATGGACAGATCGGCCAGCCTGCCGGGCCACAGGCGCCGGTAGAGCGGGAGGAAGAGTGGCACTATCCCGGTGACCTTCATGGGCCGACCTCCTGTCGGCACACAGGGTGACGGCTCGATCCCCCGTGTGCCCTCATGTCCCTCCGTGTGATTTCCCCCTCGCTCCGCACCGTAAAACCGCCGGTTGCGGGATGCTGGAGATAACGTTCGTTCACTTCCCGACGGGTGACGGAACGCGCCGGATGTGCGGTACTTGTCGGTACGGACGGAAGCGGTCGCTTCCGTGGTCGCTTGATGGAGGCAGTGATGGGTGTGGCAGCCGGTCCGATCCGCGTGGTGGTGGCCAAGCCGGGGCTCGACGGCCACGATCGCGGGGCCAAAGTCATCGCGCGGGCGCTGCGCGACGCCGGCATGGAGGTCATCTACACCGGGCTTCACCAGACGCCCGAGCAGATCGTCGACACCGCCATCCAGGAGGACGCCGACGCGATCGGCCTGTCCATCCTCTCGGGCGCCCACAACACCCTCTTCGCCGCGGTCATCGACCTCCTCAAGGAGCGTGAGGCCGAGGACATCCTGGTCTTCGGCGGCGGGATCATCCCCGAGGAGGACATCGCGCCGCTGAAGGAGAAGGGCGTCGCGGAGCTCTTCACGCCGGGGGCGACGACCACGGCGATCGTGGAATGGGTGCGGGAGAACGTACGGCAGCCGGCTGCCTCCGGCGGCTGAGCCGACGGTGCGCCGAGCTGGCGTCGCCGTCACCGGGGGCCGCCGCCCCCAGACCCTTGCTTCGGCCTGAACCGCCTCGTCCTCGAACGCCGGACGGGCTGCTGGGTTGTGGCCGCTCGTCTCAAACGCAGGACGGGCCGGTGCCGCTCAACTCCGCGGCCAGCGCCGCCCGCAACCGCAATGTGCTCACCAGGCGCTGGAACGCCTCCGCCCAGTACCCGCCGGCACCCGGTGACGCGTCCTCCCGCTCGTCCGGTATCGCCAGCAGGCCGTCCAGGCGTGTTGCCTCCGCCGGGTCCAGGCAACGCTCGGCAAGCCCCATCACCCCGCTGAAGCTCCAGGGGTAACTGCCCGCGTCCCGGGCGATGTTGAGGGCATCCACCACCGCCCGGCCGAGCGGTGCGGCCCAGGGCACCGCGCACACTCCCAGCAGCTGGAACGCCTCCGACAGGCCGTGGGTCGCGATGAAACCCGCCACCCACTCGGCCCGCTCCCCGTCCTCCAGCGTGGCCAGCAGCTTCGCCCGCTCCGCCAGGGAGACCGCCCCCGGCCCGCCGGCCTCCGGTGCCGACGGCACCCCGAGCAGCGCCCTCGACCACTCGGCGTCCCGCTGCCGCACCGCCGCCCGGCACCAGGCCGCGTGCAGTTCGCCCTGCCAGCCGTCCGTCACCGGCAGCGCCACGATCTGCCCCGGAGTACGCCCGCCCAGCCTCGCCGGCCACGTCCGAAGCGGTGCCGCCTCCACCAACCGGTCCAGCCACCACGACCGTTCCCCCCGGCCCGTGGGAGGTTTGGCCGCCACACCGTCTCGCTCCATGCCCGGATCGCACTCGTGCGGTGCCTCCACGACGATCACCGGCGAGTTCTCCGTGAGGTCGACGGCCACACAGGCCGCGGCCCGCGCCGCCATGCGCCCGGCGAGCGCCGAGTCCGGCAGCGCGGACAGCAGCTCCGCTGCCGTCGCCCGGACATTGCGGCTGCGGTCGCTCAACGCGCCCTCCAGGAACGGCTCGTCCCCGGCCGACAGGCCCGCGCGCAGCGAGTCGAGGAACATGAGCCGGTCCTCCGCCCGTTCCGTCGCCCAGGTCGCCGCCAGCAGCTCCCGTGCGAAGGCGGGCGTACGGGACCGCAGCGCGGTCAGCAGAGCGACCCGCTCGGCGAACAGCCCCTCCTGCCACAGCCGCCGCACCGCCTCGTCGTCCTCGGCGTCGGGCAGTGCCGCGCCGCCGCCGGGTGCCGAACGCAGGGCGAACCGCCAGTCCGGGTTCAGCCGGGCCAGCCACAACGCCCGCGGCCCCGCGAAGGCCAGCGCCGCCGGCCGCAGGTCCGTGCGGCCCCGGGCGGCGTCCAGCAGCGCGGGCAGTGCCTGCGGGGGCGCCGCGTACCCGTGCGCGTTGGCCGCCGCGAGCCACTGCGGGAGCAGCTCCATGAGGTCCGGTGAGCTGCCTCGGCGGCCGCCGCCCGAGCCGCCGGAACGGTCGGCCAGCAGCATGGTGAGCCTGCGGGCCGCGGCAGTGGGCAGTGCCGGACGAGGATCCTCGGGGGCACGCTCCGGCCGCCGCGCCGCCCGCGCGGGCCGCAGCCCCGCCCGACGCCGCACGGTCGCCACAGCGGCGGCGTCCAGCAACACCACAGGCGCTTTTCGGCCGGACGCGGCAACCTCCGGGGGCCGCCGGTCGGTGCCGAGGAGGGCCGTGGTGACGAGGTCCTCCCAGGAGGACGAGAACGCGGCACCGCCGGATCGTCCCGCGGCCACCGGTGTGGGTCCGTCCGCGGTGCTCCCGGCAGCGGGGGAAGCCGTCGCCCGAGCGGACGTCGTGGGGACGGCGGCCGGGCCGGCCGACCGCTCCAGGGGTGCGGCCGAGGGGGCGTACGCCGGGGTGTCCGAGCTGTCGGGTGAGGCAGGGGTGCCGGTCGACGCGGCGTCCGCGCACGCGGCGGGGATCGAGGCGCCGTCCGCTGTCGTGCGCGCGTCGCCGGCCGGGGCCGGCATGCGGCTCATCGCGGTCGTCCGGTCAGCCGGTGCGGTCGAGGTTCCGTACATCACGTTCCCTTCCCTTGGTGTCCCTGAGACGTCGGCCCGGTCAGCACAGCGTCACCGGTTCGCCCGGGCACTCGGGCCACGCCGTCAGCGGGGTGAAGCCGCGGTGGCCGCACTCGCCGAAGACCATGACCGGCGCACCGCCGGAGAGGGCGACCAGGCGCCACAGGCCGGCGCGGGAGCGGGCGGTCGGCGTGAGCGGCAGTGCCGAGTCCTCCTCCGCGTCGGCCAGCTGCCATCCGCCCGGCTCCCCGTCCGGTGCCGGGACGACCCGGTCCAGCGTGACCGGAACCGAGTCCAGCCACGGGTCCTCGCGCAGCGCCTCGCCGTAGCGGGCCACCGCCTGGGCCGTGGTCAGGCCCGGAGGGCGGAGGGCGACGGGCGCGGGCGGGGCGTACTGCTCGCCCAGGGCCGCCCGCAGCTGTCCGGCACCGGGGAAAGCGGAAAGATCGGCTTCCAGCGCCAGGCCGACCGGCAGCGACAGCTCCGGAGCCCGGCCGGCTGCGCCATAAGAGAGGAGCAGCCGGGTGTGGCCCGACTCGGCGCCGTGGAGCCATATCCGGCGGGTCGTCAGTTTCGGGTCCACCGTGTCGTACTGGGCGAGGACCAGCCAGCGGTCGCGCACCGGCGGACCGTCCGCCGAGGCGGGCAGGCCGAGCCGGGAGCGGACCGTCGCCGCGAGGGCCTCGGGCAGCCGGTCGCGGCGCAGCCAGCCCTGGTCGAGGAGGTGCAACAGGGCGCACTCCTCCAGCAGACGAGCGGGCCAGCCCGGCCCGGAGGCGGGGATCGCCCCCAACTCTCTTACCCGGGAGGCCAGTCCGGGGGACTGCGCGTCGACCATCCGCGCCGCCGTCTCGTCCCACAGTCCGTACCCCGCCCGCTCCGCCAGGGCGAGGCCGCCGCGCAACAGGTCGGCCAGGCGCTGCTCCAGCTCCGTCGCGCCCGCCGTGACCCGCTCGGCCCGCCGCTCGGCCCGCCGTCGTGCCGCCTCCGGATCAGCCGAGCCGGTCGCGGAACTCCCGCCGCTCTCGGTCCGTTTGCTCTCCGCGCGCTTGCGCCGGCCCGCGAGCCACTGCTCGGCCCAGTCCGGCGGCTCGGCCGCCGCCGGCACCGCGCCGGCCGCGCCCTTGCCCTCCGCCCACAGCAGCAGTCCGAGCGCGTGCTTGCACGGGAACTTCCGGCTCGGACAACTGCACTTGTACGCGGGCCCGGCCGCGTCCGCGAGGTCCACCACCGTCTGGTACGGCTTGCTGCCGCTGCCCTTGCACAGCCCCCACACCGTCCCCTCTCCGCTGCCCGCCTCGGACCACGGCCCGGCCGCGCCCAGCTTGCTCCCCGCCTTGCGTGACGCGGCGTCAGGCGCCAGTGCCAGCACCTGTTCCGCGGTCCAGCGCACCCCCTGCTCAGTCATGCGAACGACGGTAGATCCCACCACTGACAATCGGCCCTACGAGAGCGTTTGCACAGGTCAGAGCGATTGTCAGTGGCGTGGTGCACGGTGGATGCCAGATCCGAACCGGCCGAGCTGGAGGGGACCTCAGCCATGACTGTGTCCGTGGAACCGACGTCCGTCGAAGCGAACGCAAGCCAGGACCCGCAGGCGTTGCGACCGCACGCCGAGCACGCCTTCGCCGCCGAACTCGCCGCGCTGGCCGCCCAGGACGACCGCCCGCGCCCGGCCCGCTGGAAGCTGTCGCCGTGGGCGGTGGCGACCTATCTGCTCGGCGGCACTCTGCCGGACGGCACCGTGATCACACCGAAGTACGTGGGTCCGCGCCGTATCGTCGAGGTCGCCGTCACCACCCTCGCCACCGACCGCGCCCTGCTCCTGCTCGGCGTGCCCGGCACGGCCAAGACCTGGGTGTCGGAGCATCTGGCGGCCGCCGTCAGCGGCGACTCGACCCTTCTGGTGCAGGGCACGGCCGGCACGCCGGAGGAGGCGATCCGCTACGGCTGGAACTACGCG
This sequence comes from Streptomyces griseochromogenes, assembly GCF_001542625.1. Taxonomy (NCBI): domain Bacteria; kingdom Bacillati; phylum Actinomycetota; class Actinomycetes; order Kitasatosporales; family Streptomycetaceae; genus Streptomyces; species Streptomyces griseochromogenes. Next base: position 1,001,680 of record NZ_CP016279.1, read on the forward strand.
CGACTGCTCGCGCACGGCCCCAGCCGCGACGCCCTGGTGCCCAGCCCCGTCATGCGGGCCATGGCCGACGGCATGACGGCCCGTGTGGAAGAGCTGACCCGCATCCCGGCCGATGTGCAGGACACGCTGATCACGATCCTGTCCGAGAAGACCCTGCCGATCCCGGAGCTGGGCCAGGAGGTGCAGGCGGTCCGCGGCTTCAACCTCATCGCCACCGCCAACGACCGCGACCGCGGCGTCAACGACCTCTCCAGCGCGCTGCGCCGCCGCTTCAACACCGTGGTGCTGCCGCTGCCGGAGAGCGCCGACGCCGAGGTCGACATCGTCTCGCGCCGCGTCGAGCAGATCGGCCGCTCCCTCGATCTGCCGGCCGCGCCCGACGGCATCGAGGAGATCCGCCGGGTCGTGACCGTCTTCCGCGAGCTGCGCGACGGCATGACCGCCGACGGCCGGACGAAGCTGAAGTCGCCGAGCGGCACGCTGTCCACCGCGGAGGCGATCTCCGTCGTCACGAACGGCCTGGCCCTGGCGGTCCACTTCGGCGACGGAATGCTGCGCCCGGGCGACGTCGCCGCCGGCATCCTCGGCGCAGTCGTCCGCGACCCGGCGGCCGACCGCGTGATCTGGCAGGAGTACCTGGAGACGGTGGTCCGCGAGCGCGACGGCTGGAAGGACTTCTACCGGGCCTGCCGGGAGGTGAGCGCATGAGCGGCGACCCCACCCGGGCCGACGACACCACCTGGGGACGGGCATACGCCCCCGCGCCGCTGCTGCTCGGCGTCCGTCACCATGGGCCCGGCTCAGCGCGTGCGGTACGGGCGGCCCTGGACGCCGCCCGGCCCGGCGTCGTGCTCGTCGAGGGACCGCCCGAGGCCGACGCGCTGATCCCGCTGGCCGCCGACCCTGACCTGCGGCCGCCGGTCGCCCTGCTCGCCCATGCCGTGGACGAGCCCGGCCGCTCGGCGTTCTGGCCGCTGGCCGAGTTCAGCCCCGAGTGGGTGGCGATCCGCTGGGCCCTGGACCAGGGCGTCCCGGCCCGCTTCATCGACCTGCCGGCCACGCACACCCTGGCCTGGCAAGGGGAGGAGGAATCCCCCTCCGGGCCCGGACCGGCCGGCACGCCCTTGGTGAAGGAAGCCGAGACGAGGGAAGGTCCCGAGGCATCCCGGAGCGCCGAGAGGACCGAGGACCCGAAGGGCCCCGAAGAGATCGGGGACGTCCAGGACGCCGAGGACGCCGGGGAAGTCGAGGAGCAAGTCCGGGTCGACCCCCTGGCCGTGCTCGCCGAGGCCGCCGGGTACGACGATCCCGAGCGGTGGTGGGAGGACGTCGTGGAACACCGCGGCCCCGGCCGCCGGGACCCCTTCGCGCCGTTCACCGCGCTGGAGGAGGCCATGACGGCGCTGCGGGAGCGCTACGGCGCCGGCGGGCGGCCCCGGGACCTGGTGCGGGAGGCGCACATGCGGCTCCAGGTGCGGGCGGCCCGGCGCGAGTTCGGCGAGGCGGTGGCCGTGGTGTGCGGGGCGTGGCACGTGCCCGCGCTCCGAGAGAAGGCCGCCGTCACCGCCGACCGGGCGCTGCTGAGGGGGCTGCCCAAGGTCAAGGCCGACCTGACCTGGGTGCCGTGGACGCACCGACGGCTGGCCCGGTCGAGCGGGTACGGCGCCGGCATCGACTCCCCGGGCTGGTACGGGCATCTGTTCCGGGCGCCGGACCGGCCGGTCGAGCGGTGGCTGACCAAGGTGGCGGGGCTGCTGCGCGAGGAGGACCGGGTCGTCTCCTCCGCGCACGTCATCGAGGCGGTACGGCTCGCCGAGACCCTCGCGGCCATGCGCGGCCGTCCGCTGCCCGGCCTCAGCGAGACCACGGACGCCGTGCGGGCGGTGATGTGCGAGGGCTCGGACGTACCGCTGGCCCTGGTGCACGACCGGCTGGTGGTCGGAGACGTGCTGGGTGAGGTGCCGGAGGCGGCACCGGCGGTGCCGTTGCAGCGGGACCTGGTACGCGAGCAGCGCAGGCTGCGGCTCAAGCCGGAGGCGCTGGAGCGCGAGCTGGGACTGGACCTGCGCAAGGAGACGGACACCGGCCGCAGCAGACTGCTGCACCGGCTGCGGCTCCTCGGCGTCGGCTGGGGCGAGCCGGTCCGGTCCCGGGGGAGTACGGGCACCTTCCGGGAGACCTGGCGGCTGCGCTGGGAGCCGGAGTTGTCGGTGCGGGTCGCCGAGGCGGGAGTGTGGGGGACGACCGTGCTCGCCGCGGCCACGGCCAGGGCCGAGTCGGATGCCACGGCCGCGGATGCTCTCGCCGAGGTCACCGCGCTCGCCGAGCGCTGTCTGCTGGCCGCGCTGCCGGACGCGCTGCCCGTGGTGATGCGGGTGCTCGCCGACCGGGCGGCGCTGGACACGGACGTCGGCCATCTCGCCCAGGCCCTGCCCGCCCTGGTCCGCTCCCTGCGCTACGGCGATGTGCGCGGCACCGACACCGGCGCCCTGGCCGGCGTCGCGGCGGGCCTCGCCGAACGGGTCTTCGTGGGCCTTGCGCCGGCCTGTGCGGCCCTGGACGCGGACGCGGCGGAGGAGATGCGGGGCCATGTGGACGCCGTGCACACGGCCGTGGGGCTGCTGACGGAGACCCTGTCCGGTGCCGCGCCCACCGCGCACACGGACCTGCGCGTCCGCTGGCGCTCCGTGCTGCGGACCCTGGCCCTGCGGGACACCGTGCCCGGTGTCGTGCGGGGGCGCGCCGTTCGACTTCTGCTGGACGACGGTGAGCTGGGGCCCGAGGAGGCGGGCCGGCTGATGGGCCTGGTGCTCTCGCCGGGGACACCGCCCGCCGACGCGGCCGCCTGGATCGAGGGCTTCGCGGGCGGCGGGGGCGGCATGCTGCTGGTCCACGACGAGCGGCTGCTGAGCCTGGTCGACGCCTGGCTGACCGGGGTGCCCGCGGAGGCGTTCACGGACGTACTGCCGTTGCTGCGGCGCACGTTCTCGGCGTACGAGCCGGGAGTGCGCAGAACCCTCGGCGAACTGGTGCGGCGCGGGCCGGGGGAGCCGACCGGTGGCGCCGCGCCGGCCGGCCGCACACCCGGCTTCGCCGCGGATCCGGACACCGGGCGCGCCGACGCCGTACTCCCGGTGCTGTGGCTGCTGCTCGGCCTGGACCCGGAACAGCAGGCGCGGCGGGAGACGGTCGACGCCGACGACTACGCGGAGGTGGGCACATGACGACCGGGCCGATGGTGACCGGTATCGGAACCGATCCCGGCGACCTCGCCCGGGAGCGGCTGCGGCGCTGGCGGCTGGTGCTCGGCGGCGACCAGGCCGACGGCACCGGGTGCGCCCTGTCGGGCCGCGACGCGGCGATGGACGGCACGCTCGCCGCGCTGTACGGCAAAGGGGACAAACCGCAGGCGGGACGGGAGCGTTCGGCGGGCCTCGGGGCCTCGGCGCCGTCCGTGGCGCGCTGGCTCGGGGACATCCGCGCCTACTTCCCCTCCTCCGTCGTCCAGGTCATGCAGCGCGACGCCATCGACCGGCTGGGGCTGGCCTCGCTGTTGCTGGAGCCGGAGATGCTGGAGGCGGTCGAGGCCGACGTCCACCTGGTCGGCACGCTGCTCTCGCTCAACAAGGCGATGCCGGAGACGACGAGGGAGACGGCACGGGCGGTCGTGCGCAAGGTGGTCGAGGACCTGGAGAGACGGCTCGCCACACGCACCCGGGCCACCCTCACCGGCGCCCTGGACCGCAGCGCGCGCATCAGCCGGCCGCGCCACCACGACATCGACTGGAACCGCACGATCGCGGCCAACCTCAAGCACTATCTGCCCGAGTACCGAACGGTGGTGCCGGAGCGGCTCATCGGGTACGGGCGGGCCGCGCAGTCCGTGAAGAAGGAGGTCGTCCTCTGCATCGACCAGTCGGGCTCGATGGCGGCGTCCGTGGTCTACGCGTCGGTGTTCGGGGCGGTGCTCGCCTCCATGCGGTCCATCAGCACCCGGCTGGTCGTCTTCGACACGGCGGTCGTGGACCTCACCGACCAGCTGGACGACCCGGTCGACGTCCTCTTCGGTACCCAGCTCGGCGGCGGCACCGACATCAACCGGGCGCTCGCCTACTGCCAGTCGCACATCACCCGGCCCGCCGAGACGGTGGTGGTGCTGATCAGCGATCTGTACGAGGGCGGCATACGCGACGAGATGCTCAAACGGGTCGCCGCGATGAAATCCTCCGGGGTGCAGTTCGTCGCCCTGCTCGCGCTCTCGGACGAGGGGGCGCCCGCGTACGACCGGGAGCACGCGGCGGCGCTCGCGGCACTGGGCGCACCGGCCTTCGCCTGCACGCCCGAGCTGTTCCCGGAGGTGATGGCGGCGGCGATCGAGAAGCGGCCGCTGCCGATACCGGACACCGCGTGACGCCGGGCCGGAAAAGGGACATGACTACCCATCGGTAACGGGGGGCTTGCGCTGCCTCGGGCCGACCGTGCGAGGATCGACGCCCCGCCCGTACCGACCTGAGGAAGCTCCGTCTCTTGACCCTGCCAGCAGCCCTGTTCGGTACCGCTGTGCGCATGTCGCGTACGGCGGCCGGGCGGCGCGCGCTGCAACTGGCGCTGCTGGTCGGCGGGCTGTTCATGCTCGGGTTCCTCTGCGGACAGCAGGCTCACGCGGCCGAGGGAAGCCCGGTGGCCCCGGTGCGTTCGGTGCGCCTGGCGGCCGGGCAGGAGAGCGCGTCGGGCGAGACCGTACGAGGCGCGTCGGAAGGTGCCGTACAGGGCGCGTCGGGGCGCGCGGTGCGGAGTGCGGCACCGGATGCGGTGCGAGACGTGGCGCGAGGCGAGGTACGTACGGTCACCGAACGGGCCGTCACCCCGGTACGTGACGTCGTGCGGACGGCCTCCCAGGGCATCGAGGAGACCCGGGCCAAGGCCCCGCCGCTGCCCGCCGCTCCCTCCGTGTCCCTGTCGGAGCTCCCCGAAGTCTCCGGCTTGCCCGCGGTTCCGGCTCCCGCACCGGTCGGCCCGGAACCCCGGTCACCCCGGCCCGGCGGCGCGGCACCGGCGCCGGGTCACGGCGACCACCGCACCGCCGGGGCAGGCGCCGGGGCCCGTGACGCCGTACCCGCTCGGCCGCAGGCCCTCGTGTACGGACCGGACCTCGTGCCCGGCGCCCCACAGCTCCCGGCGCACACTCCCGCCCACCGCGCCGCCGCGCCCGTCGGTGCACCCGCCCGGCCCGCGCCCGCCGGCGACTCGGACGGCGTGCTCGGCAAGCAGGCGGCCGACGGCACCGCATCCCGCCACGGTGACGCACACGCCGTCACCCTCGACGGCAGGGCGCCCCTGCGGCTCCTGCCCGGCACCGCCGCGCGCGTCGACGCGCCCGGCCCCCTGGAACGGCACCGGGACATCCCGGTCTTCCCCGGCTAGGCAGCAGGCCCCCTCCCCGCCACGGACCTGTCGCGCGGGGGCGGAACAGGTCTGCCCGCCCCGCCGGATCCGCCGGCCTCTCCGGCGCTCTCCGGACGGAACTCCCCAGCCGTTTCCGAAGGACTTGACGCACTCATGAACAAGAACATCCGCCGCTCGATCGTGATAGCCGCCGGCGTCACCGGGGCCTGGGCGCTCGGCTCGGCCGCGGCCAGCGCCGACGAGCTGTCCACCCCGGTGGTCTCCGTACCCGACACCGACACCGACAGCGGCACCGGCGCCCTCGCCGGCACCGTCGACGGTGTCCTCACCGACGTCCACGACACCGTCTCCGACCTCACCGGCCCGGCCGCCTCGGCGGCCACCTCCGCCACCTCGACCGTCTCGGGCACGGCGGTCGAGGAACAGGCACAGCAGCAGACCCGGACCGTCACCGCCACGGCCGACCAGGCGCGCCGCCATGCCGACGCGAAGGTCCCGGCCGCCGCGAAGATCAAGGGCGGCCAGGCCATCCAGGGCGCCCGAGCCGCCCGCACGGCGCAGGCGCAGGCGCGGCACGCGCAGACAGGGGGTGCGCGGGCCACCGGCCGGACCGCGGCCGAGGCGGCCCGTACGGCCACGCACACGGCCACCCATCTCTCCGTGCCTTCCCCCCAGGACGAGATCGACTACCTCTTCGGCCCCCTCTCCTCCTTCGCCCCCGAGGTGGAGGAGGCCCTGGCCGCCGCCCAGACCAAGCTCCAGGCCACCCGGTCGGCAGCGCGCCCGAGCGCCGAGGGGACCGAGGGCGCCGTACGGACGGCGGCACGGCAGAGCGTGGCCGGGGCGCAGGGCCGGACCGCCGGTGCGGCGGCCCTCGCGGGCGGCGCGGCGGGCCGGGCGACCGGTGCCGCCGAGGCCACCGTCGCGTCCGTACCCGCGCATGTCACCGGCACGGCCGACGGTGCCGGGCAGCGGGTCGTCGGCACCGTGCGGGCCGTGCCCGGCACGGTCACGCCCGTCGTCGACGGGACGACCGCCGCGGCCGTCCCGCCGGTGGCCTCCGCCGCCGTGTCGGGCGTGCCGCCGATCGCGGACGAGACGGTCGCGGGCCTGACGCCCACCGCCGGGCACGCGGTCGCGGGTGTGTGCGGCACCGCGTCGGCGGCGGTGACGGGTGTCCACGGGACCGCCACGGGCACGGTCGCGGGCGTGTACGGCACCGCGTCGACCGCGGTCGACGCGGTGCCGGCAACGGCCGGCGGGGCGGTGGCCGGCGTGCACGGTGTCGCCACGGGCACGGTGGGCGATGCGCACGGGCTGGTCGGCGGTGGCGTCGGCGACGTGCACGGTGTCGCCACCGGAGCCTTCGCCGACGCGCTGCCGGTGGCCCGGGGACTCGTCGCGGACGTGCCCCCGTACGCCACCGGTCTGGCCGGTCAGGCCGCCCACGACACCGCCGACGCGGTGCTGCCGCCGGTCGCCGGGACCGCTGTGCACGGGGTCGCGCCGGTCGCGGGACAGGCCACTCAGGACGCGGGGACGCTCGCGTACGGCGTGGCCGACGACGCGCAGACCTTCGCGGGCGGGGTCGAGGGCGCCGTACCGCCGCTCGCGCACGGGGTGACGGGGCAGACCGGTGCCTTCGCGCAGGGCGTGACCGGACAGGTGCCGCCGTTCGCGGCGGGGGTCACCGGTGCCGTGCAGCCGGTCGTCGACACCGTGACCGGGACCGTGCGGCCGTTCGCCGACGGCGTGGGCGGCAGTGCGGCCGGGCTGGCGTACGGCGTGGCAGGGGACGCGCGGCCCTTCGCGGGCGGCGTCGTCGGCGCGACCGGGCCGCTCACGTGGCAGGCCGGACCCTTCGCCCACGACGTCGCCGCGACGGCCCGGGCGGCGGGCGGCCCGCTGGCCGGGCACGCCGTCGCCGGCGCCGAAGGGGTTGCCCGGTCCGTGACTCCCGGCTATGTCCAGGACCTGGCGTACCCGCACGGTGTGCGGCAGGGCGTTCACGAGCTGGGCATCCAGCAGCAGGGCTGAGCGCCCCTGACGGACTCCGCGGGGTCGACCGACCCGGACGGCCGAATGCCGTCGGCCCGTCCGGCCGGACCCCGCGGGACGGGGCGGGTGGTCCCCATTGGGGTGGGGATCAACCGCTCCGGGCCCTCCGGGCCCCACAGGAGGCCTCACCGGGTCAACCCCAGCCCGGTGAGGCCTCGCCACGACGGCACGCCGTGCCAGCTGGCGCGGCATCATGTGACAGGTATCACCGCTCAGGTGTGACCCCTGATTTAGAGAGCCCCCGCGAGCGGCGATAACCTGCGAGACGGACATGCCGCGCCTCGGACACCGTGTGCGCCTCCCTAGTGACAGCGGACGTCACGTTGCCCTTCGCGGCACGCCCACGCATCCAACGAACCGCGAGATCACTGATAGGGACGGAAGCGCGTGGACCTGTTCGAGTACCAGGCGAGGGACCTCTTCGCCAAGCACGATGTACCGGTGCTGGCCGGTGAAGTCATCGACACGCCTGAGGCGGCGCGCGAGATCACCGAGCGGCTGGGCGGCAAGTCCGTCGTCAAGGCGCAGGTGAAGGTCGGTGGTCGTGGCAAGGCCGGTGGCGTCAAGCTGGCTGCCTCCGCGGACGAGGCCGTCGCCCGGGCGACGGACATCCTCGGCATGGACATCAAGGGCCACACGGTCCACAAGGTCATGATCGCCGAGACCGCTCCGGAGATCGTCGAGGAGTACTACGTCTCCTTCCTCCTCGACCGTGCCAACCGCACCTTCCTCTCCATCGCCTCCGTCGAGGGCGGCATGGAGATCGAGGAGGTGGCGGCCACCCGTCCGGAGGCCGTCGCCAAGACGCCGATCGACGCCATCGACGGTGTGGACGAGGCCAAGGCCCGCGAGATCGTCGCGGCCGCCAAGTTCCCGGCCGAGGTCGCCGACAAGGTGGCGAACGTCCTCGTCAAGCTGTGGGACACCTTCATCAAGTCGGACGCCCTCCTCGTCGAGGTCAACCCGCTCGCGAAGGTCGCCTCCGGCGAGGTCATCGCCCTCGACGGCAAGGTGTCGCTGGACGAGAACGCCGAGTTCCGTCACCCCGAGTACGCGGAGCTGCACGACAAGGACGCGGCCAACCCGCTCGAGGCCGCTGCGAAGGCGAAGGGCCTCAACTACGTCAAGCTCGAGGGCGAGGTCGGCATCATCGGCAACGGCGCCGGTCTCGTCATGAGCACCCTGGACGTCGTCGCCTACGCCGGTGAGAACCACAAGGGCGTCAAGCCGGCCAACTTCCTCGACATCGGTGGCGGTGCCTCCGCCGAGGTCATGGCGAACGGCCTGGAGATCATCCTCGGCGACCCGGACGTCAAGTCCGTCTTCGTCAACGTCTTCGGCGGCATCACCGCGTGCGACGCGGTCGCCAACGGCATCGTGCAGGCCCTGGAGCTCCTTGAGTCCAAGGGCGAAGAGGTCACCAAGCCGCTGGTCGTCCGTCTGGACGGCAACAACGCCGAGCTGGGTCGCAAGATCCTCGACGACCGCAACCACCCGCTCGTGCAGCGCGTGGACACCATGGACGGCGCGGCCGACAAGGCCGCCGAGCTGGCTGCTGCCGCGAAGTAAGGGACGAGGTCACAGAAAACCATGGCTATCTTCCTCACCAAGGAATCCAAGGTCATCGTCCAGGGCATGACCGGCTCCGAGGGCCAGAAGCACACCAAGCGCATGCTGGCTTCCGGCACGAACATCGTCGGTGGCGTGAACCCGCGCAAGGCGGGCCAGACCGTCGACTTCGACGGCACGGAGATCCCGGTGTTCGGGTCCGTGGCCGACGCCATCGAGAAGACCGGCGCCGACGTCACGGTCATCTTCGTCCCGGAGAAGTTCACCAAGGACGCGGTCGTCGAGGCCATCGACGCCGAGATCCCGCTCGCGGTCGTCATCACCGAGGGCATCGCGGTGCACGACACCGCCTCCTTCTGGGCGTACGCCGGCAAGAAGGGCAACAAGACCCGCATCATCGGCCCGAACTGCCCCGGCCTGATCACGCCCGGTCAGTCGAACGCCGGCATCATCCCGGCCGACATCACCAAGCCGGGCCGCATCGGTCTGGTCTCGAAGTCCGGCACGCTGACGTACCAGATGATGTACGAGCTGCGCGACATCGGCTTCTCGACCTGCGTCGGCATCGGCGGTGACCCGATCATCGGCACCACCCACATCGACGCGCTCAAGGCGTTCCAGGACGACCCCGAGACCGACATCATCGTCATGATCGGTGAGATCGGTGGCGACGCCGAGGAGCGGGCCGCGGCCTTCATCAAGGAGAACGTGACCAAGCCGGTCGTCGGCTACGTCGCGGGCTTCACCGCGCCCGAGGGCAAGACGATGGGCCACGCCGGCGCCATCGTGTCCGGCTCGTCCGGCACCGCCCAGGCGAAGAAGGAGGCCCTGGAGGCCGCCGGTGTCAAGGTCGGCAAGACGCCGACCGAGACGGCGAAGCTCGCTCGGGAGATCCTGAGCGCCTGAGCTTCCCAGCCGCACGCCGGTGGGCCCGCTCCCTTGGCCGGGGCGGGCCCACCGGCGTTTTCGCTCACCACGGTGGGTGACGCTGCCCCCTGAAGGGGCGCGGGGTACCGCGCGACCGGCCACCACGCACCCGCGGCCGGGGGACGGCCCCGGAGCCCGACGGCGCGTCGCAGCAGCGTTCACCGCGGTTCCGGCGCCACCCGTTCCGGGCCGTTGGCCGCCGACGTGTGCAGCTTGGCGCGCAGGGCCAGTGCCTCGCGGGACAGGGGGCCCAGGACCGGCGGCGGGGGAACGCCCTCCACTGCCTGGGCCGGGGCGATGGGGGGCTCGTAGCGGGTGGGCGCCGTTCGCAGGGTCAGCGCCGTCGCGCCGATGATCGCGACGGTGAAGGCGATGGCCGTCCGGGTCCAGAACAGGCTCCGGCGCTCGCCGCAGGTCCGTACGGTCGGCGGCCCGGCCGCGCGCAGGTGCTCCGTGGCGGCCAGTTCGGCGAGCCGGCGGTGCAGCGCGGCCGGGTCGGCCAGCTCCGGTACCCGGGCGGCCACGGCGGCGCGCGCGTGTGTCAGACGGTTCGCCGCCGCCGGGGTGCTCGCCTCGGTCTCCGCCGCCGTCTCCGGCAGGTCGAGCCCGACGCCGTCGTACAGCACGAGCGTGCGCCGGTAGGACGGCGGGAGCTCCTGCAGGACGTGCAGCAGCGCGCGGTCGGCGGGATCGCCCGGCGGTGGCTCCGGGGACCGGTGGCGCGGGCGCAGGCGGTGCCAGGGGGACAGGGCGCACTCGTACGCCATCGACCGCACCCACCCGGCCGGGTCCCGGTCCCGGGCCACTTCGGGCCAGCGCTGCCAGGCGAGTTGGAAGGCCCGTTCCACGGCCTCCCGGGCCAGCTCCCGGCGCCCGGTGAGCAGATAGGTCTGGCGTACGAGGGCGGGGGCACAGAACGCGTACAGCGCGTCGAAGGCCTGAGCGGGTGTCAGGGTGTGCGCCCCCTGATCCTGTGTCAGCGCCCCGGATTCGCACGGGCGTCGGCTCTCAGTCACAGGACACCCCTTCGTACGAAAAAGAACATAAACATATATTGAGCGACACTTCGGCGGTTCGCTCGTTACGACGGGAAAGCGCGTGTCGTTGGGAGCATGGCAGGTGTGACGCTGATGACCGCTCGTCGACCGCTGTTGTCGCTTCTGCTGCACCGGATGCGCAACCGCTCGCCCGGGCTGGGCGCGAGCTTCCTGGGCGGCGCGGTGGCCGCCGGGCTCGGGCTCGGCTCGCTCGCCGTGCTCGTCCTGGGGCTGTGGATCAGCTCGCCGTACCCCGACAGCGGGCCGGGCGGCGCGCTGCACATCGCCGCCGCGCTGTGGCTGCTGGCGCACGGCGTCGAACTGACCCGCACCGAGACGCTCTCCGGCACGCCCCTGCCGGTGGGTGTGACCCCGCTGCTGCTCCTCGCGCTGCCGGTGTGGCTGCTGTACCGGGCGGCGCGGGACGCGGCGGACGTGTCCGCCGAGCCCGACGGCCTGGAGCCGGTTCCGGCGCGTACGGCGTGGACGGGGGTGGTCCTCGGCTATCTGGCGGTCGGCGTCGCGGCCGCGCTGTACTGCTCGGGCAGGGAACTGCGGCCCGAATGGGGGTGGGTGACGGTGTGCCTGCCGCTGGTCGCGGCGGGCGTGGCGGCGGCCGGGATCTGGTCGGCGCACGGCCGTCCCCTCGATCCGGTGCTCGACCTGCTGCTGGTGCTGCCGGAGCCGGTGCGGCGACTGCTGTTCGGGGCGGACGCGGGGGCGCGGCTGAGCGCGGCCGTACGGGCCGCCGGTGCCGGGACGGCGGTGCTCTTCGGGGGCGGGGCGCTGCTGCTCGGGGTGTCGCTGGTGCTGCACGGCGAGGCGGCACGGGCCTCCTTCCTGCACCTGACCGAGGGCTGGACCGGACGGTTCGCGGTCCTGCTGCTCGGGCTCGCGCTGATCCCCAACGGGGCGGTGTGGTCGGCGTCCTACGCCCTCGGCCCCGGCTTCGTCCTCGGCACCGGGCACCTGGTGCGCCCCCTCGCCTCCGACCCCGCCCCGCTGCTGCCGCCGTTCCCGCTGCTCGCGGCGGTGCCGGACGCGGGCCCCGGGACGCCGCTGAACTGGGCTGCGGGACTGGTGCCGGTGGCGGCCGGCACGACGGTCGCGTGGTTCGTGGCGCGGGCCGCCGTGGCACGCGGGGAGCGGGCGGAGAGGGAAGGGGCGGCGGCGGGGGCGCCGTCGGTGCGCTGGTCGGCCGGGCGGACGCTCGGGGTGTTCATGCTGGCGGCACTGGTGAGCACGGCCTTCTTCACCCTCCTCGCCGAGCTGTCCGGCGGCCCGCTGGGCGTGGCCGCACTGGCCCGCTTCGGTCCGGTGTGGTGGCAGAGCGGGGGAGCGGCCGGGCTCTGGATCATGGTCACGGGGATGCCGGTGGTGCTCGTGGTGCGGGCGTGGCGGTTGCGGGGCCGACGGGCGACGGCCGTGGTTCCGGGGCAGGGGAAGCAGGGCGGGACGACGGCGGCGGAGGAGGCCGGGGAGGACGCCGGGAAGGGGGCCGGGAAGGGGGCCTCGCAGGAGACCGGGGAGGAGACCGCCGCGGCGACCGGGAAGGAGGCCGGCGCGCCGAAGGACCCGCCGGGCGGGCCGGGCAAGTCGAGGAAGCCGGCGAAGGACCAGGCTCGTCCGGAGCCCGGTCGCACCACCACCGAGCCGGACGAGGCCGAACTGTACGACTTCCTGCCCGCCGACGACCCGTTCGCCTCGGCCTGGAACGACGATCTCGCCCAGGACTCCCGCTTCACGGCCCTGCGAGCGGCTTCCACGCCCACGGACCCGCCCGAGTCGCGCCCCTCCGCAGAGCACGCAGAGCACGCAGAGCACCGGGCCCCGGCCCCGCAGGAAGCGGCACCGCAGTGGGACGCCCACCCGCCCGCCGAAGCCGAACCGCTCACCCCCGCCGACCGGCCGACGCTGCCGGAGCAGTCTCCGCCCACGGACACACCGCACCCGCCCGCCGAGCCGCCCGGTTCACCCGATGCACCGGACAGTCCGTAGGCGCACAGCCCGCGGCCCCCGAAGAGACCCCGGCCCCGCAGGCGCGAGCCCTAGCTGTTCCCGACCCCCAGCATCCCCCGCAGCTCCTTCGGCAGGAGCTGGTCGCAGGACTGCTTGGCCTCGTGGGTCAGGGCGTCGCTGACGCAGGTGTAGTAGTCCCGGTAGACGAACTGCACGGCGAAGCTCGTGCCCACCAGGGCCAGGGCCAGACAGGCCGTGACCAGGCCGCCGATCGCCGCCGTGACCTGCGGGCGGGGGCCCGTGGGGGCGGCCGGGGCGTCCGGGCCGGGGGTGCGGGGCCTGGCGCGCAGGGCGCTGATGCCCCAGTACAGGGCCAGCGAGCCCAGCAGCAGAGCCACGTAGGGCCAGCCGAACAGGACGAAGAAGACGGCCCACATACCGGACAGAAGCGCGTAGCGAGCGCGGCGCTGGGCCGGGTCCGTCGGGTCCCAGCGCATGCCGGGCCCGGTCGGGCCGCCCGGACCCTCGGGGCCGCCGCCGGGGCGCTCGCCGAAGCCGCCGGGGGAGCGGCCGGGCTGGTGGTCGCTCCACCGGCTGCCCCAGGGGGAGCCGCCTCCGGAGCCCGATGACCCCTCGGGGTGGCGGGGCTGCCACGGCCGGTCGGGGGTGCCCTCCGGCGGTGGCGCGAAGGGGTTGTCCTCCTGCTGCTCACCGCCGCGTCCGTCGCCGTCCCGACCGCCCGAAGGTGCCTCGGGCGGCGAGGCCGGCCGCTCTCGCAGCAGCACGGCGCCACGCTCGCCTCCCTGGGCCGGGCGCGGGGGGAACGTGAGGAGTCGCAGGCTGCGATCGGGCATCAAAAGAGCGTCTTCCCCTAGGTGAATACGTCAGTCCGACGAGAGCTTCCACCTCATGAACGCGCCGCACGACGACCGCGTTCCCGAGGCTGCTCGTTCTCGATTCCTTCCGAACGCTACCTTCCGGCCACGCACCCGTCCCGTGGGGGCCTCGCGGAGTGCCGGTATCGTTGCTGACGGTCGGCCGCTTCGTAGACTTCCCCGTATCCCGGGGCGCGAAGCATTCGTACGACTGTACAAAGGGCCGACCGGACACACCGCCTTCCCGAGAAAGGGCCTCACCGTGGCCGCCACCCCCGAAGGCCGAGCGGCCAGGCGCCTCGTCGTGCTGGTCTCCGGATCCGGCACCAATCTGCAGGCGCTGCTGGACGAGATCGAGCGCACCGGAGCCGAGTCGTACGGCGCGCGGATCGTCGCCGTCGGGGCGGACCGCACCGGCATCGAGGGGCTCGCCCGTGCCGAGCGGGCCGGGCTGCCGACCTTCGTGTGCCGGGTGAAGGACCACGCGACGCGCGAGGAGTGGGACGCCGCCCTCGCCGAAGCCGTGGCCGCCCACGAACCCGACCTCGTGGTATCCGCCGGGTTCATGAAGATCGTCGGGAAGGAATTCCTCGCGCGCTTCGGCGGGCGGTTCGTCAACACGCATCCTGCCCTGCTGCCCAGTTTTCCCGGGGCCCACGGCGCGCGGGACGCACTCGCGTACGGCGTCAAGGTCACCGGCTGCACCGTCCACTTCGTCGACGACGGGGTCGACACCGGGCCGATCATCGCCCAGGGCGTGGTCGAGGTCCGGGACGAGGACGACGAGAGCGCGCTGCACGAGCGCATCAAGGAAGTCGAGCGAAGGCTGCTCGTCGAGGTCGTGGGGCGGCTCGCCCGCAACGGCTATCGCATTGAGGGACGAAAGGTAGTTATCCAGTGACCGCCACCGCCGAGAGCACCAAGCGGCCCATCCGCCGGGCGCTCGTCAGCGTCTACGACAAGACCGGCCTCGAAGACCTCGCGCGCGGCCTGCACGACGCCGGTGTCGAGCTCGTCTCCACCGGGTCCACGGCCGGGCGCATCGCCGCCGCCGGTGTCCCCGTCACCAAGGTCGAGGAGCTGACCGGCTTCCCCGAGTGCCTGGACGGCCGGGTCAAGACCCTGCACCCGAAGGTGCACGCCGGCATCCTCGCCGACCTGCGTCTGGACAGCCACCGCGAGCAGCTCGCCGAGCTGGGTGTGGAGCCGTTCGACCTGGTCGTCGTCAACCTCTACCCGTTCCGCGAGACGGTCGCCTCCGGCGCCTCGGACGACGAGTGCGTCGAGCAGATCGACATCGGCGGCCCGTCCATGGTGCGCGCCGCCGCCAAGAACCACCCGTCGGTGGCCGTGGTGACCAGCCCCGAGCGGTACGCCGACGTCCTCGACGCCGTGCAGTCCGGCGGCTTCGACCTCACCACCCGTAAGCGCCTGGCGGCCGAGGCCTTCCAGCACACGGCCGCCTACGACGTGGCCGTCGCCTCCTGGTTCGCGTCCTCCTACGCCCCCGTGGACGAGTCGGGCTTCGCGGACTTCCTCGGCGCCACCTACGAGCGCAAGAACACCCTGCGCTACGGCGAGAACCCGCACCAGGACGCAGCCCTGTACGTGGACACTGCATCCGACAGCGGCTCCGCCGCGGGCAGCGGCCTCGCCGACGCCGAGCAGCTGCACGGCAAGGAGATGTCGTACAACAACTACACGGACACGGACGCCGCCCGCCGTGCCGCGTACGACCACGACGAGCCCTGTGTCGCGATCATCAAGCACGCGAACCCCTGCGGCATCGCCGTCGGCGCGGACGTCGCCGAGGCGCACCGCAAGGCGCACGCCTGCGACCCGGTGTCCGCGTACGGCGGTGTGATCGCCGTGAACCGCCCGGTCAGCAAGGAGATGGCCGAGCAGGTCGCGGAGATCTTCACCGAGGTCATCGTGGCGCCGGACTACGAGGAGGGGGCTCTGGAGGCCCTCGCCAAGAAGAAGAACATCCGCGTGCTGAAGGCCCCGAACGGCCCGTGCAACCGGCTGGAGGCCAAGCAGATCGACGGCGGTGTGCTGCTCCAGGCCACCGACCGGCTGCAGGCCGACGGCGACGACCCGGCCAACTGGACGCTGGCCAGCGGCGAGGCGCTCTCCGAGGAGGAGCTCAAGGAGCTGGCCTTCGCCTGGAAGGCGTGCCGCGCGGTGAAGTCCAACGCGATCCTGCTCGCCAAGGACGGCGCCTCCGTCGGCGTCGGCATGGGCCAGGTCAACCGTGTCGACTCCTGCAAGCTGGCGGTCGAGCGGGCGGGCGAGGAGCGGGCACGCGACTCCTACGCGGCCTCCGACGCCTTCTTCCCCTTCCCCGACGGCCCCGAGATCCTCATCGGCGCCGGCGTCCGGGCGATCGTCCAGCCGGGCGGCTCGATCCGTGACGAACTCGTCGTGGAGGCCGCCAAGAAGGCGGGCGTGACCATGTACTTCACGGGCACGCGCCACTTCTTCCACTGATCCGCGCGCGCCGACGGCCTCCGGCCCTCCCCCGAGGGAGCCGGAGGCCGTCGCGCTTGGGCCGCGTCCGTGTCAGCAGGGGCGCAGGGACCAGATCGGGTCCCAGGTCGCGGTGCCGGCCTGGTAGGCCGTCGAGGTCCAGCGGACGCTGCCGTCCTGGTTGTAGAACCTGGCGACCGTGCCCGGTGTCTGGTTGTTGGTGAACGGGCCGTCGCCGGTCCAGTTGTGGACGGCCCAGGTCTGGCACTTGTAGAAGTCGAACTTGGTGCCGTTGACGATCATGCACAGGTGACCGTAGGCGCAGTCCAGGTCCTTGGCGGCGACCTTCCCCTTCGGTGCCGTCGTGAGGGTCAGGCCGTCGTACCGGACCTTGTCGGCGGCGACCTGCAGGGGCTTCGGGTGCCCCGCGAGCACCTGGTCGGCCGCGGCCCGGAGCCCGGTGACCCGGGTTCCGTCCGGGGTGGCGGCGGTGGCCCAGGCCGTGGAGCCGGCGAGCAGAGCGGTGGCCGCGACGAGCAGTGCGGCGGGCTTGGCGATGTTCACGTGATTCCCCCATGTGAACGTGCGGTGTGGTCGCTCCGCCGTGACGGAGCGGTTCCACCGTGCCGCCGGCGCCCGTTCGCCGGTACCTCGGAAGTCTCAGGGTCACTTCTTTCCCGGGGGCGTGTACTCCTTGAGGTAGTGAGCGACGCGGGCCGAGTAGGCGCGGTACTTCGGGGGAACTCCGCCCGCGTCGTTCACCTTCTTGTACGACGTCCGGTATCCGGCCGCGGTCAGCACCCGCTTGTCTCCGCGCAGACCGTCCTTCAGGTGGGAGTCGATGAAGCACAGATAGCGGCCCATGGCCGGGATGGACACGGAAGGGGACAGCGGTGGCGTCGGCGTCGCCGACGCGGGGACGCCGTCCTCGCGCATCCACCAGCGCAGCACGCCCGGCGTCCAGCGGGCGATGCCGAACTCCTGCTTGCCGGGGTCGGAGAGGTTCGGGTCGAAGTTGCTCTCGGCCTTCAGCATCGCCGCGATGAGCGCGGGGGTGACGTCGGACTGGGCGCATGCGTGGGCGGAGTTCACGATGAGCCGGCGGTAGGCGACCGGAACGCCTTTGTCGGTCCGCAGTTCCGAGGCGCCGTAACCGGCCGAGGAGGCATCGCGGGCCTGGTCGTGCCGGTCCGTGGCCCAGGTGCTGATGCCGTAGCCGAGGGCCGCGACGGCCGCGGTGGCGGCCGCGGCTCCGGCGATCACCGCCTGCCGGCGCCTGCGGCGCGGGAACAGCCGGGGCAGCCGCGGCGAGCGGCCCGTGCCGGCGGCCGCCTCGACACGGCTGAGCAGTGCCTCGGTGGTGATGCGCGCGGCGTGCGTACGGGCCAGGCAGTCACGGATGATCTCCCGCCAGGCGTCCGGGAGTTCGGGCGAAAGACGCAGTTCGTCCGTGCCGCGGGCGTAGGCGGCGGCCGCGTCGCGGCGGGCCGTGGGGGTGACGCCGGACAGCGGGAAGGAGTCCGTGAGGACGAGGTGGGCGAGCACACCGAAGGCCCACACGTCGGCGGAGGGGCGGATCCGCCGGCCGCGTTCGCCGATCTCCGCCCACAGCAGCTCGGGCGGGGTGTAGTCGGGGGTGGAGAAGGCCGGGGTGTAGGCGTGGGTGCCCTCCAGCTCGGCGGCCATGTTGAAGTCGGCGAGCCGTGCCGAGCCGTCCGCCATCAGCAGCACATTGGCCGGTTTCAGATCCCCGTGCACCCAGCCCGCCCGGTGCAGTTGCGCCAGCCCCTCGCAGATCTGGGCGAGCAGTGCGGGCCCGGCGGCCGGCCGGGGCGAGGCGGAGAGCAGGGCGGACAGTGATCCTTCGGCCCTCTCCAGGACGAGGACCGTGGCGCCGTCGAGTTCGGGGCGGGCCGGGTCGTCGACGACGAGGGTCTCGTACATCCGGATCAGTCGCGGCCGTCTGAGCCTGCGGTACAGGTCGACCTCGCGCTCGATGAGTTCGCGCAGGTGGGCCAGTTGACGCGGGGTGCCGGTACCGGTGGGCAGGAACTTCAGGGCGGCCGCGGGCGGCAGTTCGCGGTCACCGGTGCCGGTGCGCCGGCCCGCGTACACGCTGCCGAAGGCGCCCGTCGCGATCGGCTCGCGCACCTCCCAGCCGCCGACCCGGTAGCCCCTCGGCACCGGCACGGCGTACGCCTCCGTCATCGGGCCGCCCGGCTCGCGGTGCCGGATCCGGACAGGACGACCAGGTCGTCCTCGCGCACGAGGTCGAAGCGGAGCGCCAGCGAGACCAGCGACTCCTTCTTGCCGTTGAGGCGGGGGCCCGTGTCCGCGGTCTCCGGGCCGGGCTTGAGACGCAGCTTCACGGCCAGGTAGTCGATGTTCCACTGCACCGAGGTGCGCGAGGCGGCCGGCCAGGCGGGGCGCAGCCGGTCGACGACCTGGTCGACGGTGGGCAGCGGGGCGTGCGGCTCGCCGCGCAGTCGCGGTTCGCACAGGGCGGCCAGGACGGCGAAGTAGCGCTTGGTGCGGTCGACGGAGAAGGCCGGGGCCGTGGTGTCGCCGTCCGGACCGGCGCCGTCGCGCAGGTAGTCGTGGCGCGGCGCCCATACCTCGATCGGCAGCAGGTCCCCGGCGGCGGGCAGCACGATCCGCGAGAACTCGAACGGGACGGGCGCGTCGAGCCGGCCCGGGCCCACCTTGATGTGCTCGCCCGCGCCCTCGGGGTTCTCCACGACGTACGTCTGCCGTGCGGACAGGTTGCTCAGTATCCAGAACGCGCCCTGGGCGCTGAGCTCGCCGGCCCGGCGTGAGACCCCGTCGTGCGGGATCGCCAGATCGTTGCCCGACGCCCGGCCGAAGGTGAGGCGCTCGCCGGGGGCGAGCCGGATCTGGTCGCGGTGCTCTCGGTCCTCCGGGGTCGGCGGAGGTACGACGATGATGCTGTACAAGGTGCGTCTCCCCGTGCCTGACGGCTACCCCGGTCAGAGCGTCTACCCCAGTCAGCCTAGGGGGACACACCAGGGCCGTGCCTCCCCCTGGACGGGTGAGACACGGCCCTCGGTGTTGAAATGGCGCGAACTGTACTGTCGCGTGATGTGCGTTCAGCTCACTGCGAGCGGATCACGATCGAGCCGCACACCTTGTCCGAGAACGTCTGGCGCTTGGCGTCCCAGGCGGGCCACAGGTAGCCGAGGTAGCAGGGCAGGCCGTCCAGGAAGTGGGCCAGCTGGCGCACGAACGCCATGCCTCCGCCGAGCGGCTGGCCGGTGTCCTCCTTGAGCGTGCGGGTGCCGACCACCTTCTTGCCGACCGTCTGGCCGGTCTTCCCCTCCTGGATCACCTGCCAGATGATGACACCGATCATGGCGACGAAGCTGATGAGCCCCAGAATCGGAACGCCCGCCTTCTCGCCGATGATGGCGATGGGGAGGTAGACGACCATGTACAAGGCACCGTCGATCAGCTTGCTGAGGACCCGCTGACCCCAGTTCGCGTAATTCGGCTGCATCCCGTAACCGCCCTGCTGCGGGTAGCCCGGGTAACCCGGCTGCTGCGGGTAGCCGTAACCCTGCTGCGGCGGCACGCCCTGGGGGGCCTGCGGGTACCCCGGCTGCTGCTGCGGGTAGCCGTAGCCCTGCTGGGGGTTCTGGCCCGGTCCGTAGGGGTTGTTGGGCGTGCCGAAACTCATGGCGACTTTCCTCCGTTGACACTGCGGGGACGACGCGGAAGGAACGGAGGTACGTCAGGATCTGAGCGGTTTGCCCCCCAACCGGACCGCGATACTGCGCCGCTCATCGTGGTAGGAAAGGCCGATTTTTGTCCAGCCGGATTCGCGAGGTGTTGTGCAAGTGCAACATCATCGATCAAGGGCGGGCGGTCGGCCGGGAGCCCGGGACCGGCCAGGGAACACCCGGATTGGAACCGGGAGCCGGTCATCCGCGAGGATGGTGACATGACCGCCCAGATTCTCGATGGCAAGGCCACCGCAGCCGCGATCAAGTCCGATCTGACCGCCCGCGTGGCGGCGCTGAAGAAGAGGGGCGTCACGCCCGGCCTCGGCACGATCCTGGTCGGGGACGACCCCGGCAGCCAGAAGTACGTCGCCGGCAAGCACCGCGACTGCGCACAGGTCGGCCTCGCCTCCATCCAGCGCGAGCTGCCGGCCACGGCGACCCAGGAGGAGATCGAGGCGGTCGTCCGGGAGCTCAACGAGGACCCGGCCTGCACCGGCTACATCGTCCAGCTCCCGCTGCCCAAGGGCATCGACGAGAACCGCATCCTGGAACTGATGGACCCGGCCAAGGACGCGGACGGCCTGCACCCGATGAACCTCGGCCGTCTCGTCCTGAACGAGCCCGCGCCGCTGCCCTGCACCCCCAACGGCATCATCTCCCTGCTGCGGGCCCACGGCGTCGAGATCAAGGGCGCCGAGGTCGTGGTCGTCGGCCGGGGCGTGACCATCGGCCGCCCCATGCCGCTGCTGCTCACCCGGCGCAGCGAGAACGCCACGGTGACCCAGTGCCACACGGGCACCCGTGACCTGTCCGCCCACCTCAAGCGGGCCGACATCATCATCGCGGCCGCCGGCGTCCCGCACCTGATCGGCGCCGAGGACGTCAAACCGGGCGCGGCCGTCCTGGACGTCGGCGTCTCCCGCAACGCCGAGGGGAAGATCGTCGGCGACGTCCACCCGGACGTGACCGAGGTGGCCGGCTGGATCTCCCCGAACCCGGGCGGCGTGGGTCCGATGACCCGCGCGCAGCTGCTGGTCAACGTGGTCGAGGCGGCGGAGCGCAGTGCCGGCTGAGAACACCCACCACAGCGCCGGCCCCACCGCCCCCGAGGCCGGCGGGAGCCCGAAGCGGACCACGCGCCGCTTCCCGCGGATCACCCGGGACACCGCGCGGCCCGAGGGCGGCGGCCGGGCCGCGCCCGGCGACGCCCCGGCACCCGCCCGGCAGTGGCCGTTGCTGGTCGTGCTGGGCTCGGTCGCACTCGGCCTGCTGCTGACCGCGCTCGACGTGTTCCGCTGGGGCACCCTGCTGATCGGCGCCGCCCTGCTGGCCGGAGCGGTCATGCGCTGGATACTGCCCAGCGTCGGCATGCTCGCCGTCCGCTCGCGCTTCACGGACATCGCCACCTACGGGATATTGGGCCTCACGATCGTCCTGCTGACGATGATGGCCCAGCCCCGGCCATGGCTGGTGATCCCGTTCCTGAAGGACACCCTGCACTTCACGCTCACCAAATAGCGGCGCCCGCACGACGGTGGCCCGCGTCTCCCCCGGGGACGCGGGCCACCGCCATACCCCCCGTCGTCGACGCTACGGCCGCCCGCCCGGTCCCCGCGTCCCCCTGCGGGACCACCTTCCCCCCTCTGACGGGGGAGACGCCGTCGCCCTCCTGCAACTTCCGTGGTACCGCGACCGGTTGACTCCCCGGCCCCGCTTCGGGCGTTACCCTGCGGCGATGCACCCGAGGACGCCCCGACCGCTCGTCGTGGACACGCTGATCGCGACGGCCATGGCCGTGGTCGCCGTCCTGCTGGGGCAGGAGTCGCGGTCGCAGGGCTGGCCGGATCTCGATGCCCGCGCCTACGTCCTGGTCGCCCTCGCGCATCTGCCGGTGGCGCTGCGCGGCCGGTGGCCCGTCGGTGTCTTCGCCGCCGTCCAGGCGGCCGCGCTCGTCTACATCACCCTCGGCTACTGGCCGGTGGTGTGCACCTTCGGCTCGATGCTCGCCCTCTACACGGTCGCCTCGGTCCGCCCGGTGCGCACCGCGCTCGCCTGCGCGGCCTGCATGACCGGGGTGTGGGCGTACGCCGGGGTGGTCAGCCACACCCCTTCCATGGCCTCCGTGCTCGGGCAGGCACTGCTGTACTGCTCGGTGCTGGTCTGGTTCGGGCACCTGGCCCGCCGCTCCGCCGAACTGACCCGCCGGCTGCGCGCGGAACAGGCCGAGCGGGCCCGGCGCGCGGTCGCCGAGGAACGGGGGCGGATCGCACGGGAGCTGCACGACGTGGTCGCCCACCACATGTCGGTGATCTCCGTCCAGGCGGGCCTGGCCCGCTTCGTCTTCGACTCCGACCCCGGCAAGGCCCGCGGGGCGCTCGGCACCATCGCGGACACCAGCGGCGAGGCCCTGGAGGAGCTGCGGCGCATGCTCCAGGTGCTGCGCGAGGAGGACCCCGAGGCCCCCGAGGGTGCCCCCATGCCCACCCTGGCCCGGCTCGGCGACCTCCTGGAGCGGGTACGGTCCGGCGGCCTCCGGGTGGACCTGGCCGTCGAGGGCACCGAACGGCCGCTGCCGCCGGGCGTCGAACTGTGCGCCTACCGCGTCGTCCAGGAAGCCCTCACCAACGTCCTCAAGCACGCGGGCCCGGCACGCGCGCGCGTGGAGCTGAGCTACGGCTCCCACGGCCTGACCGTCCGCGTCACCGACGACGGAGAGGGGGTGAATCCGGACAGAGTCTCCACCGGCGCCGGACACGGCTTGATCGGCATGCGGGAACGGGCCAAGCTCTACGGCGGGACGATCAGCGTCGGCCCACGCGCCGAGGGCGGCTACCAGGTCCAGCTGACCCTGCCCACCTCGGCCGCGAACACACGGCGGGGGGACGACCGTACGCGATGACCACAGTGCTCGTCGTCGACGACCAGTTCCTCATCCGCGCCGGGCTCGTGGGCCTGCTGGACGCCGCGCCCGGCTTCGAGGTGGTGGGCGAGGCGGGCGACGGCGAGGAGGCCGTGCGGCTCGCCGCCGAGACCCGGCCCGACGTGATCCTCATGGACATCCGGATGCCCGGCATGAACGGCATCGAGGCCACCGAGCGCATCCTCGCCCAGGCCCCCGGCGAGGCGCCCCGGGTGCTCGTGCTGACCACCTTCGACCTCGACGAGTACGTGTACGGGGCGCTGCGCGCCGGGGCCGCCGGGTTCCTGCTGAAGGACTCCGGGCCCGAGCGGCTGCTCGCCGCGATCACCGCGGTCGACGGCGGCGACGCCCTGTTCGCGCCCAGCGTCACCCGGCGCCTGGTCGAGGCCTTCACCCGCCCCCAGGCCCCCGCCGCCGCCGACGACGCGGCCTCGCCGCCCGGGCTCGATGTGCTCACCGCACGCGAGACCGAGGTCCTCAGGCTCACCGCCCGCGGCCTGTCCAACCTGGAGATCGCCGACCGCCTCTACATCAGCGAGGCGACGGTCAAGACCCACCTCAACCGCACGATGACCAAACTCGAACTGGGCAGCCGGGCCCAGGCGGTGGTGGTGGCGTACGAGACGGGCCTGGTCACCCCGGGCGGTTGAACGGCCGAGCGGAGCGTGGGAACGGCGGCCCGCCCCCTCCCCCGAGCAAGGACGGGCCGCCGTCGAAACCAGACTTCCCGCCGTGAACGGCCTGTTCAACGCCTGTCTGTGCGCTGTGGCAGGGAAGTGACCGTTCCGCTACGGTGTCCGCGCCCTGCCACATCTGCCGCCAACATGTCGATGTGTCGACGAAATCGGGGATACGGTACGAAGACCCCGTGGAAACCGGGGCACGCCCGCGGGAGCCGGTGCTCCTGTGCGCCCCCACTCCGGGAACTGGGATCCTTAGTCAGCGCATCCCTGTGGGTAGCCAGAACGGGGCCGCGCCGGTGACGACCGGTCCGGCGCCGGGCACGTGCGGGGAGCGCGGGGAACCAACTGCACCAACCGGGGGGAAAGAGGGGGGAAGCAATGCCTCGTTGGAAAGCCTTGCCGGATGAGCTGGATCCGCAGATCAAGGAGTTCACGAGCCAGTTGCGCCGGCTCGTGGACCGCAGCGGACTGAGCATCGCGGCGCTGGCGGACCGGACCGGCTACAGCAAGACGTCCTGGGAGCGCTACCTGGGCGGCCGGCTTCTCGCGCCCAAGGGCGCGATCGTCGCGCTCGCCGAGGTCACCGGCACCAACCCGGTCCATCTCACCACCATGTGGGAGCTGGCCGAACGCGCCTGGAGCCGGGCCGAGATGCGGCACGACCGGACGATGGAGCAGATCCGTATCTCCCAGGCGCGGGCCGCGCTCGGGGAGTTCGGGGCGGCCGAGGCCGAGGGCACGAGCGGGACCAAGACGGCCCGCAAGGGCGCCGCTGCCCGTCCGACCCCGGGCATCGCGGGACCCGCGGGGGTCTCACCGACCATCCCGCCCCAGCCGACGGCGTCCGAGGCCGACGAACCCGGGAAACCCGCGAAATCCGAGACGGCGGACGGTTCCGAGGCCTCCTCCGGCGCCAACTCCTGGGGCCTGGCCGGCTACCAGGGCCCGTCGCCGCTGACCGGCCGCCCCGGCGCCGGCGCGCGGCCCCCCGTCACGCCGGACGCTCCCGGGCGGACGCCGGGTGCGCCGAATCCTTACGACCTGCGGTCCACGGCCCAGCGGCCCGGTACCGCCGCACCGGCCAAGGGGGCCGGGCCCAAGGGGCGGCTGACGATGTTCCTCGCGGGCGTCGCCGGTGTCCTCGTCGTCGTCGCGGCCGTCTTCTTCTTCACCCAGCAGGGCGGCGGCGACAAGAAGGCGGGCGGCACCAAGTCGCCGTCGCCGACGGCCAGCTCGGGCCCCAGCGTGCCCGCCGGGGTCAAGTGCGGCGGCTCGGCCTGTTCCGGCAAGGACGCGGAGGCCATGGGGTGCACCGGTGACCTGGTGACCACCGCTCAGACCGCCACCGTCGGCACCACCACGCTGGAGGTCCGCTACAGCAAAGCCTGCGGTGCGGCCTGGGGACGGATCACCCGCGCGACCCAGGGCGACCGGGTCGAGGTCTCGGCGGGCAAGGCCCGGCAGTCGGGTGACATCACCGCCGTGGGGGACACCATCGCCTACACCCCGATGGTCGCCGTGAAGAACGCGGCCGAGGCCAAGGCCTGCGCGACCCTCGCCTCCGGGCGGACGGGGTGCACGAAGTAGCGGACCCGGGGGCACGGAGCGGGGGCCGCGCATCAATTCGGGCGGAATTCGGGTGAGGAACGCATGGGCCGCCGGATCCTGGGCACGCGAACCGTACCCCCACGGGAATCCGGTGAACCGGTGCCCCCCAGCGGCGGCCGTCCTCGTCCTCCTCTCCCGGACGGGCGGCCGCCCCTTTATGCAGCTCGCGTCCGAAGGAACCACGAATGAGACTTGTGGGGTGAGCCACAGGGCCCCGGACGTCTCGCATGCCGGATGCGCGATAGCCTGACCGCTGGATTCTCTTGACGCCAAGAGATCGATCATCCGCCGGGGCAGTGACGCCCCACCGCCAGCTGTCATACGGAGAACGCCATGACCCGCACTCCCGTGAACGTCACCGTCACCGGCGCGGCCGGCCAGATCGGTTACGCCCTGCTCTTCCGCATCGCCTCCGGCCAGCTGCTCGGCGCGGACGTGCCGGTCAAGCTGCGCCTCCTGGAGATCACCCCGGCGCTCAAGGCCGCCGAGGGCACGGCCATGGAGCTGGACGACTGCGCGTTCCCGCTGCTCCAGGGCATCGAGATCTCGGACGACCCGAACGTCGCCTTCGACGGCGCCAACGTGGCCCTCCTCGTCGGCGCCCGCCCGCGCACCAAGGGCATGGAGCGCGGCGACCTGCTGGAGGCCAACGGCGGCATCTTCAAGCCGCAGGGCAAGGCCATCAACGACCACGCCGCGGACGACATCAAGGTCCTCGTCGTCGGCAACCCGGCCAACACCAACGCGCTCATCGCGCAGGCCGCCGCCCCGGACGTGCCGGCCGAGCGCTTCACCGCGATGACCCGCCTGGACCACAACCGCGCGCTGACCCAGCTCGCGAAGAAGACGGGCACCACGGTCGCCGACATCAAGCGCCTGACCATCTGGGGCAACCACTCCGCCACCCAGTACCCGGACATCTTCCACGCCACGGTCGCCGGCAAGAACGCCGCCGAGACCGTGAATGACGAGAAGTGGCTGGCCGAGGACTTCATCCCGACCGTCGCCAAGCGCGGTGCCGCGATCATCGAGGCCCGTGGTGCCTCGTCGGCCGCTTCCGCCGCCAACGCCGCGATCGACCACGTCCACACCTGGGTCAACGGCACCGCCGAGGGCGACTGGACCTCCATGGGCATCCCGTCGGACGGCTCCTACGGCGTCGCGGAGGGCCTGATCTCCTCCTTCCCGGTCACCTGCAAGGACGGCAAGTACGAGATCGTCCAGGGCCTGGAGATCAACGAGTTCTCCCGCGCCCGCATCGAGGCCTCCGTCAAGGAGCTCGAGGAGGAGCGCGAGGCGGTCCGCTCCCTGGGCCTCATCTGAGTCCTGCCTCCGGCGGTTTCGCCGCGAGCCTGTGCGGGCCCTGTTCCGGTTTCGTCCGGAGCGGGGCCCGCGCCCGTTTTCGCCGCTACTGTCAAAAGCGGTCAGGGGAAGGGCGATTCGGGGGGTTCGCGATGAGCGGCTGGAACGGATGGAACAGCGAGGAGGGGCACGACTGCGGGCCCGGTGACGACAGAGGCCAGGCGGCCTGGTCGCCCGGAGCACCGAGCGCCCCGCCGCCCTGGGCCTCGGCACAGACCCAATCGGCCCCGCTCCCGCCGCTCTTGCCCCGGGCATCCGCCGGCACCACGGCTCCGGTCCCGCCCCCGCCCGTCCCGGTCCCCTCACCGTCGTACGACCCCGCACCTCGCCGTGTCGACGGCGGCCGGCTGGTCGCCCTGGTCGTTGCCATGGCCTTGATCGGCGCAGGTTCCGGCTTCGGGGTCTGGTATCTCGGGCAGGACCGTGCTGACAGCGGCTCCCCGGCGGCATCCGCTCCGGCCACCGGTGTCTCCGTCTCCGCCCCGGCCCCCTCCACCACCGCCACCCCGTCCCCCTCGAGGTCGGCCCCCGCCGGCTACCGCCTCGTCCACGACCCCGTCGGGTACACCCTCGCCGTCCCCGAGGGCTGGACGAGGCGGCAGAAGCAGGGCGAGAAGGCGGCCGTGGTCTTCTACGACGCCCCGTCCGACGGCCGCCTGCTGCAGATCTTCGAGCTGGCCGAGCCCACCGTGACCGAGTCCCTGGACCTGGCCGAGCACGACCCGGTCTACGGCTACTCCCACGAGCCCGGCTACCGGGCCCTCGCCCGGCGCTCCGCGGACACCTGGACCGAGCTGTCGTACCGCTACGACGACCGGGACAAGGGAGCCCGCCGGGTCGTGGACCACCGCTTCCGGGCGGCCGACGGCACGCTGTACGCGATCCGCGCCAGTGGCCCGGAGAGCCTGTCCGACGGCCTGGTCCGCGGGCCGCTCACGACGGCGCTGGCGTCCTTCTGCCCGACGGATGCCTCGTGCGCGTAGCGGGCGCGGTCACCGGGTTCCGCGTTTGCGCGGCGCCCGGAACGGCTTGGTGAGGACCGGCCACAGCGCTCAGGAGCGCGCCGACCGCGACAGTACGCGCTCCGGGCCGGACGCGAGGGTGCGTGAGTCGGCCCGGCGGCCGTACCCGGTGATCACCAGCGCCGTCGCCGCCAGCACCACCAGCGCGACGGTGCGCAGCGCCGGGCCCATGCCGGCGCCGAGGCCGGCGTGGGCGGACAGGACGGTTCCGGTGACCGCGACGCCCAGGGCGGCGCCGGTCTCACGGGCGGTGGTGGCGAGGCCGGAGCCGAGTCCCGCCTGGTGGGGCGGGAGCGAGCTGACCACGCCGAAGGTCAGGGCGGGCATGGAGAGACCCGTGCCGGCGGAGATGACCAGCAGCCAGCAGGCGTAGACCCCGTAGGGGGTGCTTGCGCCGGCGGTGGACACACCGAGCAGGCCGAGGCCGATCAGGGCCAGTCCGGTGCCGATGACCGCGCGGGGGCGGCCCGCCCAGCGCCCCGCCAGCCGCTGGGAGACCGCCATGCCGACGGGCAGCGGCATGATCGCGACGCCGGTGAGGGCCGCGCCGAAGCCCTTCAGGTCCTGCAGGTACTGGGAGTTGACGAAGAAGAGGGAGAACAGGCCGAAGAATCCGGTGGCCGTGCCGAGGGAGGCGGCGCGCAGCCGGGAGGAGGCGAAGACGCGCGGGTCGAACAGCGGGGCGGACGCGCGCAGGGCGTGCAGCGCGAAGACGGCGATCAGCAGGGCGCCCGCGGCGAAGGCACCGAGGATACGGGCGGAGGTCCAGCCGTAGGACGGGCCCTCGATGATGCCGAACAGGACCGCGACCAGGCCCGTGGTGAGCAGCAGGGTGCCGAGCGGGTCGAGGTTGCTGGAGGCGGAGCGTTCGGTGCGCGGGGTGGTGACGGCGACGGCGGCGGAGAGCACCGCGGCGAGCGGGACCATGACCGCGAACAGGGCGCGCCAGGACAGGAACTGGCCGACCAGTCCGCCGCCCAGGTTGCCCGCGGCGCCGCCGAGCCCGATCGACAGGGTCCAGGCCGCCATCGAACGGGCCCGGTGCTCGGGCGCGGACAGCTGCATCAGGATCGACAGGGTCGCCGGGGTGATCAGGGCCGCTCCGGCGCCGGACAGGCCCCGGCCCGCGATCAGCAGGGCCGGGCCGGTCGCCACCGCGCTGGTGGCGGCGCCCGCCGCGAACAGCCCGAGTCCGGCGAGCAGCGCGCCCTTGCGGCCGTGCCGGTCGCCGAGCGCGCCGGCCGGGACGAGGAGCCCGGCGAAGACGATGACGTACGCGTCGACCGTCCACAGGATCTCGCTGTGCGAGGGGTGCAGAGAGGACGAACTCAGCTGCGGTATCAGCAGGTTGATGGCGGCGACCATGCTCTGGGCGACCAGGACGCAGGCGCACAGTGTGAGGAGGGTCGAGCGTTTCAGGGCGTGCGCGGGCACGGCTCCTCCCGGGAGCTGGACGGTGGGTGGGGATGCCCTGCCACCGTAGGCTCGGCCCTGACCTGCCTTCCAGTGCAACCTTTGCATGGGATACTTGCGCGTGACGCAATCCACGGATCTGGACCTGAACCTGCTCGTCGCCCTGGACGTTCTGCTGGAGGAGCAGAGCGTGCAGGGGGCCGCCCGCCGGCTGCACCTGTCCGAGCCGGCGATGAGCCGCACCCTCGGCCGGATCCGCAAGGCCCTCGGCGATCCGGTCCTCGTCCGGGCCGGGCGCCGGATGGTGCCGACGCCGCGCGCGCTCGCCGTGCGGGCCGAGGTGAGCGCGGTGGTGGAGCGGGCCCGCGCGCTGTTCCGGTCCGGCCGGGACACCGACCTGAGGACGGTGGAACGCACCTTCGCGATCCTCGGCCACGACATGATCGCCGCGTCCCTCGGCCCGGCCCTGTTCGCGCGCGCCGCCCGGGAGGCGCCCGGTATCCGGATCCGTTTTCTGGCGGAGAGCCACGTGGACGTGCCCTACCTGCGGGAGGGCACCGCCGACCTGGAAGTGGGGGTGATCGACACGGTGGCGCCCGAGGTGCATGTGGAGGCACTCGCCGAGGACCGGATGGTCGGTGTCGTGCGTGCCGGACACCCGCTGCTGGAGGGGGAGATGACGCCGGAGCGGTTCGCCGGCCAGGCCGCTCACATCACCGTCTCGCGACGGGGCAGGCTGTACGGACCCGTCGACGGAGCGCTCGCCGAACTCGGCCTGGAGCGGCGGGTGGTGGGCAGCGTGGCGACGTTCCCCGCTTCCCTCTTCGCCATCCGTGACACCGATCTGGTGGGGATGATCGGCAGCAGGGCCGAGCCGATGGCGGCGGCGCTCGGACTCAGGACGTTCCCGGTGCCGGTGCCCCTGCCGCCGCTGCGGCTGGGGCTGGCCTGGCATCCGCGCCACGACGCCGATCCGGCCCACGCCTGGCTGCGCATGTGCGTCCGGGAACTGGAGGAGCTGTCAGCCGGCCGGAGGGGATAGCCGCTTCTCGAACCAGTGGCTGGCGTACACGTTGTCGTCGTAGCGCGGGATCTCCGTGTAGCCGCACGCCAGGTACATCGCCCGCGCCTCGCTGAGCGCGGCGTGCGTGTCCAGTCGTACGACACCCAGGCCGCGGGTGTGTGCCTCCCGCTCCAGCCCGTCCAGCAGCCGCCGGGCCAGACCCAGCCGCCGTGCCTCGGGGCTCACCCACACATGCCGGATCTCACCGACCCCCGGCCCGAGGCGCCGCAGCGCCCCGCAGCCCACCGGCCGTCCCTCCTCGAAGGCGACCAGGAAGGCACCGGCGTCCCCGGTCACCTCCTCGGGGCGGACCAGGGCGGCCCGGTCGAAGCCCTCCGGGAAGCGGGCGTCGATGTCGGCCGCGTACGCGTCCAGGCACGCCCGGGCGTCGGGCGAGGCCCCGTCGACGGCCTCCAGTGTGATCCCCGCCAGCCGCAGCAGGCGCCGCGCGGTCGCCATCGCGCCGGTCAGCTCGGCCCGCTGGTCCGGGCTGAGCCCGTCGAGCAGCCCGGCGGCGAGGGCGTCGGACCGCCGGTTCTGCTCGCGGA
Organism: Streptomyces griseochromogenes; assembly: GCF_001542625.1. Lineage (NCBI taxonomy): Bacteria > Bacillati > Actinomycetota > Actinomycetes > Kitasatosporales > Streptomycetaceae > Streptomyces > Streptomyces griseochromogenes. The sequence goes on from NZ_CP016279.1 coordinate 1,032,339, forward strand.
CCTCGGCGCGGCCGGCCGGGGTCAGCTCGACGGTCCGCAGCCGGCTGTCGTGCGGGGGCACGCCGAGGCGGACCATGCCCTGCGCCTCCAGTGCCTTGGTCATCCGGCTGAGGTAGCCGGCGTCCAGCCCGAGCCTGCCGCGCAGCTCGCGCAGGGAGACGCCGGCCGTGCCGTCGGCGATCTCGAACAGCAGCCGGGCCTCTCCGAGGGGGCGGTCCTGCCCCAGGTAGTGATCGTCCAGGGCGCCGATGCGGCGGGTGAAGTACCGGTTGAAACGGCGGAAGGCCTCGACCTGCTCCGCCGACACTCGCTCCGTCATTCTTTGACTTTAGTCAAATGACTGCGGGGAGGTCCATGGCCGCTCAGCGGTTCTCCAGATCCTCCAGCTTGGACACGTCCACCGACTCCTTCACGGAAGGAGTGGCGGACGGCACCGGCTCGCCGTAGTCCGAGAACTTCACCGTCAGGTCGGTGCCGTCGCCCTTCAGGGTTCCCCCGACCAGCAGGTGCGGCGAGTCCGACGTGACGTACAGGGTGAACGGCGTGCCGTCCTCCTCGCCCTTCAGCGGGATCACCGGGATGCCGTCGACCTCGGTCCTGTCGCCTTTCGCCAGCGACTCCTCGTCGAACGAGCCGGTCATGTCCTTCTGGAAGGCGTTCAGGTCGCAGGCCTTGCCCCAGCTCTTGAGCGGGCCGTCGTGAGTGGTGCCGTGGACGTACCGGTCCTTGAACATCTCGGCCGCCGCGTTGCCCTCGCTGCCCGAAAGCTCGGCCTTCCAGTACGCACGGTCGGCCTTCATCCACACCTCGTCGCCCCGTTTGACGATCTCGACGGCGCCGCCGTCCGCGCCCTTTCGTACCGTGCCGACGCAGTTGCCGTCCCGGTCCAGGGCCAGGTCCATCGACTCCACTTCCCCCTTCTTCGTGGCCGCGGTCCGGTCCGTCCACGTCATGTGGAGGGAGTGGGTGTGGAGCAGGTGGTCCTCGGCCTCCCGGGCGAGTTCGCGGGCGCCCGGATCGCCGGTGTCGTCCGCGGGTGCCGCCGCGGCCAGGGCGGGGGTGAGCAGCAAAGCCACGCTCGCCGCCGCACAGATCAGCGGTCGTCCGGCCATCGCGGTACCTCCGTGATCACCCCAAGCCCCCTGTTCCAGCCTACTTTTGTCCGTTTTCGACCGCATTTTCAGTGACGCGGCGCACTTTCGGTCGTCGATTGCGCATGCGATCCGCCCCCCGGGGGCAGGCGGTCACGGTCCCTGACTGTGACACAGCTGTGACACAGGGGCACTGAACAGGAACGGAAGGCAATACCGATCATGGCGGACAGAACGGCACGACAGGCCCAGGCGACCATCCACGCGGGGGGCGAGTGGCTGGAAGCGGTCTCCGGTGCCACGCGCGAGATCCTCGACCCCGCGGACGCCCGGGCGTTCGCCGTGGTCGCCGAGGGTGACGAGAAGGACGCGGAGCGCGCGGTGGTCGCGGCCCGGCAGGCGTTCGACCGCGGACCCTGGCCCGGCACCCCCGTCGCCGAGCGCGCCGCCCTGCTGCGCCGCGTCGCCGACCTCCTCGTGCGCGACCGCGAGGAACTCGGCCTGCTGGAGAGCCGGGACGCGGGCAAGACCGTCGAGGAGGGCCGCGTCGACATCGACTGCGTCGCCGACGCCTTCCGCTACTTCGCCGACCTGGTCGCCGCCGAGGCCCCCGGCCGGGTCGTCGACGCGGGCTCGCCCGACATCCACAGCGTCGTCGTCCATGAGCCGGTCGGCGTCTGCGCCATGATCACACCCTGGAACTACCCGCTGCTCCAGGCCAGCTGGAAGATCGCCCCGGCGCTCGCCGCCGGCAACACCTTCGTCATCAAGCCCAGCGAGATCACCCCGATGACGACCATCGCGCTGATCGACCTGCTGGCCGAGGCGGGCCTGCCCGCCGGTGTCGCCAACCTGGTCACCGGCCCCGGTCACACCGTCGGCGCCCGTCTCGCCGAGCACCCCGACGTCGACCTGGTCTCCTTCACCGGCGGCCTGATCAGCGGCACCAAGGTCGCCCAGGCCGCCGCCCCGACCGTCAAGAAGGTCGCCCTCGAACTCGGCGGCAAGAACCCCAACGTGGTCTTCGCCGACGCCTGCGCCACCGAGGAGGGCTTCGACACCGCCGTCGACCAGGCCCTCAACGCGGCCTTCATCCACAGCGGCCAGGTCTGCTCGGCCGGCGCCCGGCTCATCGTCGAGGAATCCGTGCGGGACCGCTTCGTCGCCGAACTCGCCCGCCGCGCCGGGAAGATCCGGCTCGGCCGCGGCACCGAGGACGGCGTCGAGTGCGGCCCCCTCGTCTCCGAGCAGCAGCGCGCCAAGACCGAGGCGTACGTCGCGTCCGCCCTGGCCGAGGGCGCGGTGCTGCGCTGCGGCGGCAAGCGCCCGGAGCCGGCCGCGCAGCGGCCCGAGTCCGGCTACTTCTACGAGCCCACCGTCCTCGACCGCTGTCACCGCGAGATGAAGGTCGTCCGCGAGGAGGTCTTCGGGCCGGTCCTCACCGTCGAGACCTTCCGCACCGAGGAGGAGGCGGTGTCCCTCGCCAACGACACCGAGTACGGCCTCGCGGGCGCCGTCTGGACGGCCGACGCCGGCCGGGCCCGGCGGGTCGCGGGACGGCTGCGCCACGGCACCGTCTGGATCAACGACTTCCACCCCTATCTGCCGCAGGCGGAGTGGGGCGGCTTCGGCAAGAGCGGCACGGGCCGCGAGCTGGGGCCGGCCGGTCTCGCCGAGTACCGCGAGACCAAGCACGTGTACCAGAACCTCGCGCCGAAGCCGGTGCGCTGGTTCGCCGGCTGAGCCGCCGACCCGTCCCGGCCGACCTCCCCACCTGGAGTACCACCCCCATGTCCCACCCCCTGCCTGAGCATACGAACACGCACACCTACGACTATGTCGTCATCGGCGGCGGCACCGCCGGATCCGTCATCGCCTCCCGCCTCACCGAGGACCCGGACGTCACCGTCGCCGTCATCGAGGGCGGCCCGAGCGACGTCGGCCGCGACGACGTGCTGACCCTGCGCCGCTGGATGGGCCTGCTCGGCGGCGACCTCGACTACGACTACCCGACCACCGAACAGCCCCGCGGCAACTCCCACATCCGGCACAGCCGCGCCCGCGTCCTCGGCGGCTGCTCCTCGCACAACACCCTGATCTCCTTCAAGCCGCTCCCGTCCGACTGGGACGAGTGGGAGGCGGCCGGGGCCAAGGGCTGGGGCGCCGTCCCCATGGAGGCCTACTTCGCCCGCCTCCTCAACAACATCGTCTCCGTGGACGAGAAGGACCGGAACGCCATCGCCCGCGACTTCGTGGACGCCGCCCGGTCGGCGCTCGGGGTCCCCCGCGTCGAGGGCTTCAACAAGAAGCCGTTCACCGAGGGCGCCGGCTTCTTCGACCTCGCCTACCACCCCGAGAACAACAAGCGTTCCTCCGCCTCGGTGGCCTACCTGCACCCGGTGATGGACGAACGCCCCAACCTCCGCGTCCTCCTGGAGACCTGGGCGCACAAGCTGGAGCTGAGCGGCACCCGCGCCGAGGGCGTGCACGTGCGCACCAAGGACGGCGAGGAACTGCTGATCCGCGCCCGGAGCGAGGTCGTGCTGTGCGCCGGCGCCGTCGACTCCCCGCGCCTGCTGATGCACTCGGGCATCGGACCGCGTGCGGACCTGGAGACCCTCGGCATCCCGGTCGTCCACGACCTGCCGGGCGTCGGCGAGAACCTGCTCGACCACCCCGAGTCGGTCATCGTCTGGGAGACCCACGGACCGATCCCGGAGAACTCCGCGATGGACTCCGACGCGGGCCTGTTCGTCCGCCGCGACCCCGAACACGCGGGCCCGGACCTGATGTTCCACTTCTACCAGATCCCGTTCACGGACAATCCCGAGCGACTGGGTTACCGGCGGCCGGAGTTCGGCGTCTCCATGACCCCGAACATCCCCAAGCCGAAGAGCCGCGGCCGCCTCTACCTGACCAGTGCCGACCCGTCCGTGAAGCCCGCGCTGGACTTCCGCTACTTCACCGACGAGGACGACTACGACGCCAAGACGCTGGTCGACGGCATCCGCATCGCCCGCGAGATCGCCAAGGCCGAGCCGCTGGCGGGCTGGCTGAAGCGGGAGGTGTGCCCCGGCCCCGACGTCACCGGCGACGAGGAGCTGAGCGAGTACGCCCGCAAGGTCGCCCACACGGTGTACCACCCCGCCGGCACCTGCAAGATGGGCGCCGCCGATGACGAACTCGCCGTGGTCGACCCCGAGCTGAGGATCCGCGGCCTCGACGGCATACGCATCGCCGACGCCTCCGTCTTCCCAACCATGACCGCCGTCAATCCGATGATCGGGGTGCTCATGGTCGGGGAAAGGGCCGTCGACCTGATCGGAGGTGGTGCGCGATGACGCTCACGGTCCCCACCCGCAAGCCCCCCACCGCCGGCACCCCCGTCTTCTCCGTGGACGGCCTGTGGAAGGTCTTCGGCCCGAAGGCCGACCGCGTCCCGGCCGACCCGGAACTCAGCACGCTCAGCCCCGCCGACCTGCGCTCGCGCACCGGCTGCACGGCCGCCGTCCGGGACGTCTCCTTCGACGTGCGCAAGGGCGAGGTCTTCGTCGTGATGGGCCTGTCCGGTTCCGGCAAGTCCACGCTCGTGCGCTGTCTGACCCGGCTGATCGAGCCGACGGCAGGCAGGATCGCCATCGACGGCGAGGACGTGCGCGCCATGGACAAGGCCCGCCTGCGCGAACTGCGCCGCCACCGCGCCGCCATGGTCTTCCAGCACTTCGGCCTGCTCCCGCACCGCACGGTCCTGGACAACGTGGCCTACGGCCTGGAGATCCAGGGCGTCGGCAAGGCCGAACGGCGCGAGCGGGCCGCCGAGTTCGTCGCCAAGGTCGGCCTGGAGGGCATGGAGAAGCGCCGCCCCGGCCAGCTCTCCGGCGGCCAGCGCCAGCGCGTCGGGCTCGCCCGCGCGCTCGCCGTCGACCCCGAGGTCCTCCTCTTCGACGAGCCCTTCAGCGCGCTCGACCCGCTCATCCGGCGCGACATGCAGGAAGAGGTGGTCCGTCTGCACCGCGAGGAGGGCCGCACGATGGTCTTCATCACCCATGACCTCGCCGAGGCCCTGAAGCTCGGCGACCGCATCGCCCTGATGCGCGACGGCCGCGTGGTCCAGCTCGGCACGCCCGAGGAGATCGTCTCCTCCCCGGCCGACGACTACGTCCGCGAGTTCGTCCGCGACGTCCCGCGCGAACACGTCGTCACCTGCCGCACGGCCATGCGCCCGGTGTCCCCGCAGGACGCGGCGGACGGCCCCGCGGTCCGCCCCGAGGCCCCGGTGGCCGAGGCGATCGAGGCAGTGGCCCGCGCGGGCGCTCCGGCCCGGGTGATGGACGAGGGCAAGTGCGTCGGCGTGGTCGACCACGCGCAGCTGCTGGGCGTGGTGGCAAACGTGACCACGACCGACGGCACCACGGCACCGGTGGACGCAGACTCCGCCGCGGCCGCAACCGCCGTCGACGGCGTGACCGCAGACAGCGCTGTGGCCGCGGATGCGGACGGCGATGTGGTCGAGGGCGTCGATTCCGTCGTGGCCGCCGTTGCCGACGCCGCCGTGGCGGCGGCGGGCGGTCGTGCCGCCGGGGAGGCCCCCCGCGAGCGCGGGCGAGCGACGCCCCCCGCCCCCCGCACCAGCCCGGAGGACGTCTGATGGCCACCCTCACCGTCCCCACCCCCCGCAAGGTCCCCGTCCTCAAGAACAGAGCGGTGGCCAAACTCCTCCTGCTCGCCCTGGCCGCCGCCGTCCTCGTCCCCCCGCTCAACGCCCACTGGGGCGCCGGCGCCTGGCCGCACGCCCTCACCGTCGACCTCTCCAAGCCGCTGGCCTCAGCCAGCAACTGGGTCATCGACAACCGCGACAGCCACCCCCTGTTCCTCTACTTCTTCGGCTACATCAGCAACGCCGTCGTCCTCTCCGTACGCGCCGTCTACCTCACGCTGCTCGCCGCGGGCTGGGCGGGCGTCACCGCCTTCGGTGCCCTCGTCGCCTGGCGGGTCGCCGGCCTCCGCCTGGCTGCCGGCACGGCGCTCGCCTTCCTGACCTGCGGCGCGCTCGGCATGTGGGTACCGACCATGCAGACCCTCGCGCTGATGGTCGTCGCCGTCCTCGCCTCCGTGGCCGTCGGCGTCGTACTCGGCCTCGCCGCCGGTCTCTCCGACCGCCTCGACCGCGCCCTGCGCCCGGTCCTGGACACCATGCAGGTGCTCCCGGCGTTCGCGTACCTCCTCCCCGTCGTCCTGGTCTTCGGCATCGGCGTCCCCGCGGCCGTCCTCGCCACCGTCGTCTACGCGGCCCCGCCGATGGCCCGCCTCACCGCGCTCGGCCTGCGCGGCGCCGACCCCGAAGTCCTGGAGGCCGTGGAGTCGCTCGGCGCGACGCCCCGGCAGCGGCTGCTGACCGCCCGCATCCCGCTGGCCCGCAAGGAACTCCTGCTCGGCCTCAACCAGACGATCATGATGGCGCTGTCCATGGCCGTGATCGCCTCGGTCATCGGCGCCGGCGGCCTCGGTGACCGCGTCTACCAGGCGCTCGCCTCCGTCGACGTGGGCGCGGCCCTCGCGGCCGGCATCCCGATCGTGCTGCTGGCGGTCGTCCTGGACCGCGTCACCGCGGCGGCCGGGGACGGCACCGACGCGAGCGAGCGCCCCCGCACGATCGGCCGGCTCTACGCCCTCGCGGTCACCGTGGCGCTCGCGCTGGCCGCCCGGCTGCTCGGCGCCCTCGACTGGCCCTCCGGCGCCACCCTGGACATCACCGGGCCGGTGAACACCGCCAAGGACTGGATGGTCGACCACCTCTACTCCGGCGTCCCGGTCGTCGGCGGCACCGCCGAATGGGCGGGACACTTCACCACCTGGATCCTGGACCCCGTCCGCAGCGGTCTGCAGTGGCTGCCCTGGTGGTCGGTGCTGCTCCTCGTCGCCGCGCTGGCCTGGGTGATCGGCACCTGGCGCACCGCGCTGACCGCCGTACTCGCCATGGCCGCGATCGGTGTGCTCGGGGTGTGGGAGCCGTCGCTCGACACGCTCTCGCAGGTGCTCGCGGCCGTCGCCGTCACCCTCGTCCTCGGCTTCGCCACCGGCATCGCCGCCGCCCGCAGCGACCGCTTCGAGAGGGCGCTGCGCCCGGTCATGGACGTGTTCCAGACCATGCCGCAGTTCGTGTACCTGATCCCGGTCGTCGCCCTGTTCGGCGTCGGCCGTGCCCCCGCCGTCGCCGCGTCCGTCGTCTACGCCCTGCCGGCCGTCGTCCGGATCACCGCGCAGGGCCTGCGCCAGGTCGACCCGGCCGCGCTGGAGTCGGCGCGCTCGCTCGGCGCGAGTGGCCGCCAGCAGCTGTGGCAGGTCCAGCTCCCGCTCGCCAGGCGGTCGTTGCTGCTCGCCGTCAACCAGGGCGTGGTCCTGGTCCTCGCCGTCGTCATCATCGGCGGCCTGGTCGGCGGCGGTGCCCTCGGCTACAACGTCGCCTTCGGCCTCGCCCAGGGCGACCTGGCGACCGGCCTGGTCGCCGGCGCGGCCATCGTCTGCCTGGGCCTGATGCTGGACCGGGTGACCCAGCCGACCGAGCGACGCGCGAAGAAGGGAGCGTGACATGCGATTCCGTACGACCCTCACGGTGGCCGCCGGAGCGTCCGCGCTCGCGCTGCTGACCGGCTGCGGCGCCGCCGACATGACCAAGCAGGCCTCGCCGTTCGCGAACGCCCAGGGCTCGAAGACGGTCACCCTGTCCGTGCAGTCCTGGGTCGGCGCCCAGTCCAACGTGGCCGTCGCCCAGTACCTGCTGGAGCACAAGATCGGCTACCGCGTCGACACCGTCCAGGTGGACGAGGTGCCCGCCTGGGACGCGCTCAGCCAGGGCCGGGTCGACGCGATCCTGGAGGACTGGGGGCACCCGGACCAGGAGAAGCGGTACGTCACCGACAAGAAGACGATCGCCCACGGCGGCGACCTCGGGGTGACCGGGCACATCGGCTGGTTCGTGCCCACGTACCTGGTGAAGCAGCACCCGGACATCACCGACTGGAAGAACCTGAACAAGTACGCCTCGCTCTTCCGTACCCCGGAGAGCGGCGGCAAGGGCCAGCTGATGGACGGCTCCCCGTCCTACGTCACCAACGACAAGGCCCTGGTGCAGAACCTGAAGCTGGACTACCAGGTCGTCTTCGCCGGTTCCGAGGCCGCGCAGATCACCCAGATGAAGCAGTTCGCCAAGGAGAAGAAGCCGTTCCTGACCTACTGGTACTCGCCCCAGTGGCTGTTCAAGAAGGTCCCCATGACGGAGGTGAAGCTGCCGCCGTACAAGGAGGGCTGCGACGCGGACCTGGCCAAGATCACCTGCGCGTACCCGCACACCCCGCTGCAGAAGTACCTCAACGCTGGCTTCGCGAAGTCCGGCGGCAAGGCGGCGGCCTTCCTGAAGAAGTTCAAGTGGACCACCGAGGACCAGAACGAGGTCTCGCTGATGATCGCCCAGCAGAAGCTCTCACCGCAGGAGGCGGCGAAGAAGTGGGTGGACAGCCATCCCTCCGTGTGGAAGCAGTGGCTGTCCTGACCCGGTCTAGCGGAGTCCGTCGGCGATCTCCCGCAGCGCGGCCGCGGCCCGCCGCTGGAGCCCCGGTCCGAACGTGACGCGAGTGGCCCCGAGTTCGCCGAGCCCGGCGGGCGCGGGGCCCTCGCCGTCCAGCCGGGCCAGCATGTTCAGCGGGCCCTGGATCCCGGACCGCAGCAGGGGCAGTACGTCCGCCGGCGCGAGGATCGGATACACGCAGTCCGCGCCCGCGGCCACGTACAACGCGGCCCGCTCGATGGCCCGTTCCGGGTCGCGGTCCCCGTGGACGAAGGTGTCGACGCGGGCGTTGACGAACAACCGGTCGGCGGCGGCCGAGCGCACCTCGGCGAGGAACTCGGCCTGCTCCCGCGGGTCCTTGAGGACACCCCCGTCGGAGTCCTCAAGGTTGCACCCCACGGCCCCCGCCTCCAGCAGCCGCTCCACCAGCTCCTTCGGCGCGAGCCCGTACCCGCCCTCGACGTCCGCCGACACCGGCACGTCCACCGCCCGCACGATCCGGGCCACCGCGGCGAACATCTCGTCGGCCGGGGTCGCCCCGTCCTCGTACCCGAGAGCGGCGGCGACACCCGCGCTCGGCGTGGCGAGCGCCGGGAACCCGGCCTCGGCCAACACCTTGGCGCTCGTCGCGTCCCACGGGCCGGGCAGGACCAGCGGGTCGCCCTGGGCGCGCTTGAGGTGCAGGGTGCGGAACACGTCGACCTTGCTCACGGCTGGTATCCCCCCGGTGGGACGCGGCGGCTGACCATCAGGCGGTTCCAGCCGTTGACGACGGTGATGAGACCGATGAGATGGGCGAGTTCGGCCTCGTCGAAGTGCTTGGCGGCGGTGTCGTAGATCTCGTCGGGCACGAACCCGTCGGTCAACACGGTGACCGCCTCGGTCAGGGCGAGCGCGGCCCGCTCCCGCTCGCTGTAGAGCTCCTCGGTCTCCTCCCAGGCGTCGAGGAGCTGGATCCGGTCCTCCGACTCCCCGTTCCCGCGGGCCACCCGGAGGTGCATGTCGAGGCAGAAGGCGCAGTGGTTGAGCTGCGAGGCGCGGATCATGACCAGCTCGGCGAGGACGGGATCGCCGAGCCCCTTCTTGGCGGCCGCGCTGAGCGCGGACATCGCCCTGCCGACCTCCGGGTCCAGCACCTGGGTACGGCTCACTTGTACTGCCCGGGCTGGTAGTGGCCCGGCGTCATCCGGGTGGTCACGCCGAACCGGTTCCAGGCGTTGATCACCGTGATCGCGGCGATCAGCTGGGCCAGCTCAGCCTCCTCGAACTGCTCGGCGGCCTTCTCGTAGACCTCGTCCGGCACGAAGCCGTCGGTCAGGACGGTGATCGCCTCGGTCAGCCCGATCGCCGCCAGCTCCTTCTCGGTGTAGAAGTGCCGCGACTCCTCCCACGCGCTGAGCTGGACGATCCGTTCCACGCTCTCGCCGGCCGCGAGCGCGTCCTTGGTGTGCATGTCGAGGCAGAACGCGCAGTGGTTGAGCTGCGAGGCGCGGATCTTCACCAGCTCGTACAGCTTGGGGTCCAGGCCCTGCCGGGCGGCCGTCTCCAGGCGGATCATCGCCCGGTAGACCTCGGGCGCGTGCTTGGCCCACTGCAGCCGCGGGGCGTGCTCGGGGGCGTACTCGACGGGTTCCTGTGCGGTGTTCTCTGCAGTACTCATGTCTTCGACCCTAGGAGCGAGGCAGCCCAGGAGTATGGTCCATTTCCATGGCGGAATCATGGGCCACTTTGGGCGTCGACCTGCACCTGGAACCGGCCGGCTCGGGCGGGCTGCGCCGCGGCCTGACCGACGCGCTGCGGGAGGCCGTGCGCAGCGGCCGCCTGGTCCCGGGCACCCGGCTGCCCTCCTCCCGCTCCCTCGCGGCCGACCTCGGCATCGCCCGCAACACCGTCGCCGAGGCCTACGCCGACCTGGTGGCCGAGGGCTGGCTCACCGCCCGGCAGGGCTCCGGCACCCGGGTCGCGGACCGTCCGGTGACCCCGCCCGCGCCCACGGCACCCCGCCGCCGCGCGACGGGCGAGCCCGCCTACAGCCTCATCCCTGGTACCCCCGACCTCGCCTCCTTCCCGCGCACCGAGTGGCTCAAGGCGGCCCGCCGCGCCCTGTCCACCGCCCCCTTCGACGCCCTCGGCTACGGCGATCCGCGCGGCCGCCCCGAACTCCGCTCCGCCCTCGCCGGCTATCTCGCCCGAGCCCGGGGCGTGCGCACCGACCCCGAGACGATCGTGATCACCGCGGGCTTCTCGCACGCGCTGCGCATCCTCGGCCCGCTGCTGCGGGGGCGCGGGGTGCGATCGGTCGCGGTGGAGTCGTACGGCCTCGACGCCCACAGGGGCCTGCTGCGGGACGCGGGCCTCGCCACCCCCGCGCTGCCGTACGACGCCCTGGGCACGGACCCGGGGCCGCTGGACGCCGAAGGGGCGGTCCTCCTCACCCCCGCCCACCAGTTCCCGATGGGCACGCCGCTGCACCCCGACCGGCGGTCAGCCGTCGTGGACTGGGCGCGGCGCACCGGCGGCCTGGTCCTGGAGGACGACTACGACGGCGAGTTCCGCTACGACCGCCAGCCCGTCGGCGCCCTGCAGGGCCTCGACCCCGACCGGGTCGTCTACCTCGGCACCGCGAGCAAGTCCCTGGCCCCCGGCCTCCGGCTGGGCTGGATGGCGCTGCCGCCCTTTCTGGTGGAGAAGGCGGTCGCGGCCAAGGGGCACATCGACACCTGCGGGGTGCTGGACCAGCTGACACTGGCCGAGTTCCTCACCTCCGGCGCGTACGACCGCCACGTCCGCTCGGCCCGCCTGCGCTACCGGCGCCGCCGTGATGCCCTCGCGGCGGCCGTCGCCGACCACGCGCCCGACGTCCGGGTCACCGGCATCGCGGCCGGCCTGCACGCCGTACTCCGGCTGCCACCCGGCACCGAGCAGTCGGTGATCCAGGCGGCCACCTGGCAGGGACTGGCCCTGCACGGCCTGGCCTTCCATCGCCATGAGCGTGCCGTCGCCGAGCCTCTGGACGCCCTGGTCGTCGGCTACGGGACGCCGTCGGACAGTGCGTGGGCGGGGGCGTTGGAGGCGTTGTGCAGGGTGTTGCCGTGAGGCTGGCTTCGGCTAGGCGGGGGAGGTAGGGGTTTCGGGGGAGGGCGGAAGAGGGTCGACTACGAAGGTCCCCAGTCCGACTTCGCCCCGCGTCCAGCCCTGTTCCCGTACATGCCGCATGGCTTTCGCGGCCGTCGCGTTCACGACATCGAACTGCTGGGCGATTTCGAGAGTGGATGGCACGCGGCTTCCCGGGGGATATGTGCCGTCCTCGATGCGCCGGATGATCTCCGCTGCAATCTGGCGCCATAGCGGGCGCGTGCGATCAAGCTCCATGAGCTTTAGCGTGGGTGACCATGGCTGTCTGCGCATCCGTGGTTATCTGCGGTTGTCCACGCTATGTTGGTTCCATACACAGAACGGCCCCGACGGGAAGCGGCAACGTCGCCGTCTGGGAACGCGAGCGTGACGAACGAGAGCGGCGTTACCACGTCCCGTGGGAGGCCGCCGCATGAGGGCGTGGCGCCCCCGTAGCCTCGGCGTCGACCCCGCCACCGGCAAGGAGGCGTTCGTGGTCGCGCGCCCTGGCGGTCTCCTTGAGTCGCCGGCCGACGCGCAGGCCCTGGAGACCGCCGCCGTCCTGGTGGCGGTCGTCGGCGCCGTGCTGGAGGCGGGAGAGGCGTCGGACGTCGAACTCGCCGCTCTCGTGGGGCCGTTGCACGCGGCGCTCGACGAATGCGTCGGCATGATGGCTGCGGGCTCCGTAGGGGACGACGAAGCCGGGGGTGATGACGGGTACCGGGAGGCTACGGGGCCAACCGCGCGACCCCTCCCGTCTCAAGGGCCGCCCAGAGGGCTCCGTCGGCGTCCTGCGACGTCACGTCTCCTCCACCACCGGCGCCTCCCCGAACCGCCCCAACGCCAACGCCCCCGCGATCGCCACCGCGAACCCCAGCACCGCCAGCCAGGCAAACCCCTCCCGGGTCCGGTCGCCGAGCCAGATCACGCCCACCGCGGCCGGGCCGATCGTCTCCCCGATCACCAGGCCGGCCGTCGCCGTCGTCACCGAGCCGCGCTGCAGCGCGGAGGTCAGCAGCATGAAGGCGGCGCCTCCGCCCATCACCAGGGCGTAGGCAGCCGGGTTGGTGAACAGGTCGGCCGGCCGCAGCGAGTCGATCAGGCGGACCGACACCTCCACCACCCCGAACCCGAAACCCGCCCCTAGGCCCAGCACCAGCGCCCGCATGCGCCCGGACAGCCGCCCGCCCAGCGGAGCGAGCGCCAGCATGCACAGGGCCGTCGCGAGCATCGCCCACTTCAGGGCGTCCGAGCCGTCCTGGTTCCCCTCCGGCCCGGACGCCAGACCCAGCATCGCGAGCCCGGCGCACACCACGCCCACCGCGCCCCACTCCGTGCCGCTCAGCCGCACCCGCAGCAGTCGCGCCGCGACCACCGCCGTCACCGCCAGACTCGACGCCAGCGCCGCGCCGACCGCGTAGATCGGGATCGAGCGCAGCGCCGCGATCTGGAACAGGAAGCCGAGACCGTCCAGCGCGAGACCGGCGATGTACCGCCACTGCCGCAGCGCCCGCAGTAGCAGGGCCGCCTCACCGCCTCCGCCCGTACCGGCCTCCCGGGCCGCCATCGCCTGCAATACCGTCGCCGTGCCGAAGCAGACCGCCGCGGCCAGGGCACACACCATTCCAAAGAGCACGAAGTGACTGTAGGTGAGGGGTGAACCGGCAACCCACCGTGGTGTCCGCTCTTACCAGTCTCTAGGCTGGCCGCCGAAAACAGGCCAAGCAACGGGGGAGACACCAACATGGCCACCGCACACCGACGCCTTCGCTCCGGAGCCGTCCTCCTAGGCGGCATGGGCCTGTTGGCCACCGCCCTGACCGCCTGCTCCTCGGACCCGGACAAGCGCTGCGTCGACCGCAACAGCTACCAGCTAGGCAAGGGCTACAAGGTCGTCTCCGACAAGAACTGCAAGACGACGAAGGCCTCCGTGAACGGCGCCTGGTACTACGGCGGCAAGAAGAAGGGCTCCTGGGCCGACAGCGGCTCCTTCAGCAAGCCGCACAAGAGCTCCGGCTCCGGCCACTCCTCGAACGACGGCTACCACAGCGGGGTACACCGCGGCGGCTTCGGCGGCGGCCACGGCAGCTCCGGCGGCTGAGGGGAATCCGCCGCATGGAACGCCGTACCACCACCCCCCGCCCCGGCTGGCAGCAGACCGTCGAGGAACAGGGGCTCGTCTACCCCCTCACCCGCCACCCCGACGGCTCGCTGCGCCCCTACTGGGACGAGAGCGCCTACTACGTCTTCGGCCTGGACGAGATCGAGGCGCTGGAGGAGACCGTCGAGGAGCTGCACCGCATGTGCCTCGCCGCGGCCGAGCACATCGTGGCGAAGAACCGCCTCGCCGACCTCGGCATCACCGAGCCGCGCATCGCCGAGGCCGTCACCGAGGCCTGGCGCCGCCGCGCCGAACTGCCGTCCGTCTACGGCCGGTTCGACCTGCGGTACGACGGCACGGGCCCGGCCAAGCTGCTCGAGTACAACGCGGACACCCCGACCTCGCTGGTCGAGGCCGCCTCCCCGCAGTGGTTCTGGATGGAGGAGCGCTTCCCCGGCGCCGACCAGTGGAACTCCCTGCACGAACGCCTCGTCGACGCCTGGCGGAAGCAGGCCGGGCTGCTCCCGCCGGGCAGCCCCCTGCACTTCGCGCACTCCTCCGCCGACGAACTCGGCGAGGACCTGATGACGGTCGCCTACCTGAAGGAGACCGCCGAGCAGGCCGGCCTGGACACGGACTGGATCTCCATGGAGGAGATCGGCTGGGACACCCTCTCCGGCCGTTTCGTCGACAACGGACTGCGGTTCATCCGCAGCATCTTCAAGCTCTACCCCTGGGAGTGGCTGACCACCGACCACTTCGCCGGGCACGTCCTCGACACCCTCGACAACGGCGGCGGCACCGGCAGCACCCTGTGGATCGAACCCGCCTGGAAGATGCTCCTGAGCAACAAGGCCCTGCTGGCGATCCTCTGGGAGCTGTACCCCGGCCACCCGAACCTGTTGCCCGCCTACCTGGACGGCCCGCGCGAGCTGGCCGACGCGGGCGGCTACGTCGCGAAGCCCCTGCTGGGCCGCGAGGGTGCGGGCGTGACCGTCCACGAGCCCGGCGCACCCGCGGTCGTACGCGACGAACCCTGCTGCTACCAGCAGTTCGCCCCGCTGCCGACCTTCGACGGCAACCACGTCGTCCTCGGCGCCTGGGTCGTCCAGGACGAGCCGGCCGGCCTCGGCATCCGCGAGTCCTCGGGCCTGATCACCGACGAGTACGCCCGCTTCCTGCCGCACGTGATCCTCTAGGCCCCCAGGACCGCGCCCAGCTGGGCGATCCCCCAGTCCAGATCCTCCTCGGAGATGACCAGCGGCGGAGCGATCCGGATGGTGAACCCGTGGGTGTCCTTCACCAGCACACCCCGGTCCATCAGCCGCTCCGACACCTCCCGCCCGGTGCCGACCTTCCGCGCGATGTCCACACCCGCCCACAGCCCGCGCCCCCGCACCGCCGTCACCCGGCCCGTGGCGAGCAGGGAGCCCAGCTCGCGGTGGAGTCGCACCCCCAGCTCGGCCGACCGCGCCTGGAACTCGCCCGAGCGCAGCATCGCGATCACCTCCAGCGCCACCGCGCAGGCCAGCGGATTCCCGCCGAACGTCGACCCGTGCTCGCCCGGCCGGAACACCCCGAGCACCGCCGCGCTCGACACCACCGCCGACACCGGCACGATCCCGCCGCCCAGCGCCTTCCCGAGCACGTACATGTCCGGTACGACGCCCTCGTGCTCGCACGCGAAGGTCCGCCCGGTCCGGCCGAGGCCCGACTGGATCTCGTCGGCGATGAAGAGCACGTTCCGCTCGCGAGTCAGCTCCCGCACCCTGGGCAGATAGCCCGCCGGCGGCACGATCACCCCCGACTCGCCCTGGATCGGCTCCAGCAGCACGGCGACGGTGTTCTCGGTGAGCGCCGACCGCATCGCGGTCAGATCTCCGTACGGCACGATCTCGAACCCCGGCGTGTACGGCCCGAAGTCCGCCCGGGCCTCCGGATCGGTCGAGAAGCTGATCACGGTCGTCGTACGGCCGTGGAAGTTGCCGCCCGCGACCACGATCTTCGCCATCTCCGCGGGCACCCCCTTCACCCGGTACCCCCATTTCCGGGCCGTCTTCACCGCGCTCTCCACGGCCTCGACGCCGGTGTTCATCGGCAGCACCATCTCCATGCCGCACAGCTCGGCCAGCTCCGTGCAGAACGCCGCGAACCGGTCGTGGTGGAAGGCTCGGGACGTCAGCGTCACCCGCTCCAGCTGCCGCCTGGCCGCCTCGACCAGCCGCCGGTTGCCGTGGCCGAAGTTGAGCGCCGAGTAACCGGCCAGCAGATCCAGATACCGCCGCCCCTCCACATCCGTCATCCAGGCCCCCTCCGCCGTGGCCACGACGACGGGCAGCGGATGGTAGGTGGGCGCACAGTGCGCGTCGGCGGCGGCGATGAGGTCTTCAGCAGTGGTCACGGCCTCTCCCGGTTAGGACGGTGGCCCCCTTCCTATCCTCGCTCGCATGGTGGACGCGGGATCTGCGCGTTCCGGCGCGCCCGGTAGGCTGATCAGCGGGCCGTGACTGGCGCGCTGGGATGGGACAGACCATCGGGGAGCGGCCCGAGCGGGAAACTGTGCCGTGCGCCTGGGCCGAACGTGAACGCTGTACGCACGCCGTCCGGAGGTCCCCATGCCCGAGCCCCTGTCGACCGAGTCCACCGCCTTCCGCGCCGCCCTGGACGTGATCCGCGCCGTCGAACCGGGCGTCGCCGACGCCATCGGCCAGGAGGTGGCCGACCAGCGCGAGATGCTCAAGCTGATCGCCTCCGAGAACTACGCCTCCCCGGCCACCCTGCTCGCCATGGGCAACTGGTTCAGCGACAAGTACGCCGAGGGCACGATCGGCCGCCGCTTCTACGCCGGCTGCCGCAACGTCGACACCGTCGAGTCGCTGGCCGCCGAGCACGCCAAGGAGCTCTTCGGCGCCCGGCACGCCTACGTTCAGCCGCACTCCGGCATCGACGCCAACCTGGTCGCCTTCTGGGCCGTCCTCGCGGACCGCGTGGAGGCCCCCTTCCTGGAGAAGACCGGCGTCCGCCAGGTCAACGACCTCTCCGAGGCCGACTGGGCCGAGCTCCGCCAGGCCTTCGGCAACCAGCGCATGCTCGGCATGTCACTGGACGCCGGCGGCCACCTCACCCACGGCTTCCGCCCGAACATCTCCGGCAAGATGTTCGACCAGCGCTCCTACGGCACCGACCCGGCCACGGGCCTGATCGACTACGAGGCCCTGCGCGCCCAGGCCCGCGAGTTCAAGCCGCTGATCATCGTCGCGGGCTACTCGGCCTACCCCCGGCTCGTGAACTTCCGGATCATGCGCGAGATCGCCGACGAGGTCGGGGCGACGCTGATGGTGGACATGGCCCACTTCGCGGGCCTGGTCGCCGGCAAGGTCCTGACCGGCGACTTCGACCCGGTCCCGCACGCCCAGATCGTCACCACCACGACCCACAAGTCCCTGCGCGGCCCGCGCGGCGGCATGGTCCTGTGCGACGACTCCCTCAAGGACCAGGTCGACCGCGGCTGCCCGATGGTCCTCGGCGGCCCGCTCCCGCACGTCATGGCCGCGAAGGCGGTCGCCCTCGCCGAGGCCCGGCAGCCCGCTTTCCAGGACTACGCCCAGCGCATCGTCGACAACTCCCGCGCCCTCGCCGAGGGGCTGATGCGCCGCGGCGCCACCCTGGTCACCGGCGGCACGGACAACCACCTCAACCTGATCGACGTGGCCACCTCCTATGGCCTCACCGGCCGTCAGGCGGAGGCCGCCCTTCTCGACTCGGGCATCGTCACCAACCGCAACGCCATCCCGGCCGACCCGAACGGGGCCTGGTACACCTCCGGCATCCGCATCGGCACCCCCGCCCTGACCACCCGAGGTCTCGGCACGGCGGAGATGGACGAGGTCGCCGGTCTCATCGACCGCGTCCTCACCACCGCCGAGCCGGGCACCACCAAGTCGGGCGCCCCGTCCAAGGCGGCCCACGTCCTCGACGAGAAGGTGTCCCAGGAGATCGCCCAGAGGGCAACGGACCTGGTGGCGGCGTTCCCGCTCTACCCCGAAATCGACCTGGGCTGATCATCGCCCTCAGAGGCAGCCGACTCAGGGGCGCGGGGAACTGCGCGCGCGACCACCAACGGCCCGCAGTTCCCCATGCGCCGAACCCCCCGAGCTCTCTGAGACAATGAAAAACATGGCTTCCGCTGACCAACCCCGCGTGCTCTCCGGCATCCAGCCCACCGCCGGTTCGTTCCACCTCGGCAACTACCTCGGCGCCGTCCGCCAGTGGGTGTCCCTGCAGGAGTCCCACGACGCCTTCTACATGGTCGTCGACCTGCACGCGATCACGGTCCCGCAGGACCCGAAGGACCTGCGCGCCAACACCCGCCTGGCCGCCGCCCAGCTGCTGGCCGCGGGCCTGGACCCGGACCGGTGCACCCTCTTCGTGCAGAGCCATGTGCCCGAGCACGCCCAGCTCGCCTGGATCATGAACTGCCTGACCGGCTTCGGCGAGGCGAGCCGCATGACCCAGTTCAAGGACAAGTCGGCCAAGCAGGGTGCGGACAGGGCCTCCGTCGGCCTGTTCACGTACCCGATCCTCCAGGTCGCCGACATCCTCCTCTACCAGGCCAACGAGGTGCCCGTCGGTGAGGACCAGCGCCAGCACATCGAGCTGACCCGTGACCTCGCCGAGCGCTTCAACGGCCGCTACGGCGACACGTTCACGATCCCGGCGCCGTACATCCTCAAGGAGACGGCGAAGATCTACGATCTTCAGGACCCGTCGATCAAGATGAGCAAGTCGGCGTCCACGCCGAAGGGCCTGATCAACCTGCTCGACGAGCCGAAGGCCACGGCCAAGAAGGTCAAGAGCGCCGTCACCGACACCGACACCGTGATCCGCTACGACGTGGAGAGCAAGCCGGGCGTGTCGAACCTCCTCACGATCTACTCCACGCTCACCGGCACGTCGATCGCCGAGCTGGAGCGGGACTACGAGGGCAAGATGTACGGCGCGCTCAAGACGGACCTCGCCGAGGTCATGGTCGAGTTCGTGACGCCGTTCCGCGAGCGCACGCAGCAGTACCTGGACGACGCGGAGACGCTCGACTCGATCCTCGCCAAGGGCGCGGAGAAGGCGCGCGCGGTCGCCGCGGAGACGCTGGCGCAGGCGTACGAGCGGGTGGGCTTCCTGCCCGCGAAGCACTGAGAAGCACGGACCGGCGCTGAGGCGCACGACCGTACACACGTCCGAGCGGGCAGAGCGCTGCACATCACTTCTGCTGCGCCTGCCCACAGGACATCCGTGGCCGTACAGTCGATAGCCGACGGCCAGGACCACATGCGGCCGAGCAGAGAACGCGCGACGACAGGAGACGACGTGGGGACCGTAACGATCGGCGTGTCGATCGCGGTCCCGGAGCCTCACGGCAGCCTGCTCCAGGAGCGGCGCGCGGGCTTCGGCGACGCCGCTGCTCACGGCATCCCCACGCATGTCACCCTGCTGCCGCCGACCGAGGTGGAGGCGGCCGACCTGCCGGCGGTCGAAACGCATCTCCTGGAGATCGCCGCGGCCTGCCGGCCGTTTCCGATGCGGCTGTCCGGGACCGGCACCTTCCGGCCGCTGTCCCCGGTGGTCTTTGTGCGTGTCGTCCTGGGCGCGGAGGACTGCGGCCGGCTGCAGCAGTGGGTCCGCGACGCCTCCGGGCCCGTGGCGCGCGACCTGCAGTTCCCGTACCACCCGCATGTCACGGTCGCGCACGGCATCGACGAGGCGGCGATGGACCGCGCCTTCGCGGAGCTGGCCGATTTCGAGGCCGAGTGGCCGTGCGCCGGGTTCGCGCTGTACGAGCAGGGCGTCGACGAGGTGTGGCGCAAGCTGCGCGAGTACCCGTTCGGGGGGTCGGTGGTGCCGCCGCAGGGGGGCCACCCCGACGTCGAGCGCGGGACGATCGCGAGCCGGTAGCTGCGCGGGGTGCGCAGGAAGGCCGCGGTGCCGCGCCGCGCCCTCGTGCGTCCGCGGCGCCGTTATGGCTGATCGCGCGGTTCCCGCGCCCCGTGGGGGCGCTAGAGAGGCAGCCGCCGGAACAGTGCCCGCGGCGTGTGCCGCAGCGCTGTCATGACCAGTCGGAGCGCACCCGGCACCCACACGGTCTCCGAGCGGCGGCGCAGGCCCAGTTCGACGGCCGTGGCGACCGCCTCGGGGGTGGTGGCGAGCGGGGACTGGGGCAGGCCCGCGGTCATCTTCGTGCGGACGAATCCGGGGCGCACGACCATGACGTGCACCCCGGTGCCGTACAGCGCGTCGCCCAGACCCTGGGCGAAGGTGTCGAGTCCGGCCTTGCTGGAGCCGTAGATGAAGTCGGCGCGGCGGGCCCGTTCGCCGGCGATCGAGGAGAGGACCACGAGGGAGCCGTGGCCCTGGCTCTGGAGGGCGCGGGCGGCCACCAGACCGGCCGAGACGGCCCCGGTGTAGTTGGTCTGGGCGACCTGGACGGCGCGCAGCGGGTCGCGCTCGTCGTAGGCCTGGTCCCCGAGGATGCCGAAGGCGAACAGCACCATGTCGATGTCGCCCTCGGCGAAGACCTTGCCGAGCGCGGTCTCGTGGGACTCGGGGTCGAGCGCGTCGAAGTCGACGGTGCCGACGTCCGCGCCCAGGGCGCGCAGGCTCTCGGCCGCCTGTTCCAGGGCGGGTCCGGGGCGGCCCGCCAGCCACACGGTGCGGGTGCGGCGCGCGATCAGGCGGCGGGCGGTGGCCAGCGCGATCTCGGACGTGCCGCCGAGGACGAGCAGGGACTGAGGCAGATCGGTGGCGTCCTTCATGACAGCCGACCGTATCGCCCGCATATGACCGTCTTGGTGAAGAAACGCGGTGTTGACGCCCACTCGGAGCGGGCAGAGTCCGATCATGGACTGGCTGAAGAGGCTTCCCGTGATCGGGCCGATCGTCGCGTGGCTGACGACCACCCATGCGTGGCGGTCGTACGAGCGCCTGGACCGGGTGAAGTGGACACGGCTGGCCGCCGCGATGACCTTCATCAGCTTCGTGGCGCTGTTCCCGCTGCTGACGCTGGCGGGTGCGATCGCCGCCGCCACGCTCAGCGAGTCGCAGCAGAAGAACCTCCAGAACAAGATCGCCGCCCAGATCCCCGGCCTCGCCGACCAGGTGAACATCCACTCCCTGGTCCAGAACGCCGGCACCGTCGGGCTCATCGCCGGCGCCGTGCTGCTGTTCACCGGCATGGGCTGGGTGGGCCAGATGCGCGACTGTCTGCGCGCGGTGTGGGAGCTGCCCGACAAGGAGGAGAACCCGGTCCTGGCCAAGGCCAAGGACGCGGGCATCCTGGTCGGCTTCGGCGGTGCCGTCCTCGCCACACTGGCCATCTCCACCGTCGCCTCCGCGCTGGTGGGCTGGATGACCGACCAGCTCGGCATCGACCGCTCGGGCTGGAGCGGCATCCTGTTGCGGACCGCCGCGTTCGCCGTCGCCGTACTGGCCGACTTCCTGCTCCTGCTCTACGTGCTGACCCTGCTGCCCGGGGTCGAACCGCCGCGCCGCCGCCTCCTGGTGGCCGCGCTGCTCGGCGCGGTCGGCTTCGAACTGCTCAAACTGCTGCTGAGCGGCTACATCCAGGGCGTCGCCCGCAAGAGCATGTACGGCGCGTTCGGCGTCCCCGTGGCCCTGCTGCTGTGGATCAACTTCACCGCGAAACTGGTCCTGTTCTGCGCCGCCTGGACGGCGACGCAGAACTCGCGGGGCGACCTCACGGACGCGGCCGACGGCGCATCAGATCCGGCAGCGGCCAACGGCGGTTGACCAGGAACGCCCCGCCCGCGAGCAGCACCAGCAGTCCGCCCACGACGGCCAGGGCGGTTCCCATGCCGCGCGAGCCGCCCCCGGCGGTGGAGCCCGCCACGGGCTTCGAGCCGGAACCGCCGCTCCGGTGCGCGTCCCCGCCGGAGGCGGAGGTCCCCGGCTGGGCGGCGCTCTTCGGCGGGACCAGCTCGCCCACCGGGGAGGCCTTGCCGGCCGCCCGGAAACCCCAGTCGAGCAGTTTCGCGGTCTCCTTGTAGACCTCGTTGTGCTCGTGCTTCTCCGGGTTCATCACCGTGACCAGCAGCACCTTGCCGCCCCGCTCGGCCACGCCGGTGAAAGTGGCGCCCGCGTTGGTGGTGTTGCCGTTCTTCACGCCGGCGATGCCCTGGTAGACGGGCACGTCCGAGTCGCCGCTCAGCAGCCGGTTGGTGTTCTGGATCTCGAAGGGCTCGCGGGCGGAGGTGCCCTTCTTGCCGGTCTTCGCGCTGCCGCCCGGGAACTTGGCCCGCACGGTCGAGCAGTACTCCCGGAAGTCCTTCTTCTGCAGGCCCGAGCGGGCGAACAGGGTCAGGTCGTACGCGGAGGACACCTGGCCCTTGGCGTCGTAGCCGTCGGGGCTGATCACATGCGTGTCGAGGGCCTGGAGCTCCTCGGCGTGCGCCTGCATGTCCCGGACGGTCTGGTCGACACCGCCGTTCATCGAGGACAGCACATGGACGGCGTCGTTGCCGGAGCGCAGGAAGACACCGAGCCACAGGTCGTGGACCGTGTAGGTCTCGTTCTCCTTTATCCCGACCATGCTGGAGCCCGCCCCGATGCCCGCCAGATCGGCCGGTACCACCTTGTGCGCCGTCGTCTTCGGGAACCTGGGCAGCACGGTGTCCGCGAACAGCATCTTCAGGGTGCTCGCCGGGGGCAGCTTCCAGTGCGCGTTGTGCGCGGCGAGGATGTCGCCGGACTCGGCGTCGGAGACGATCCAGGAGCGGGCGGTGAGGTCCTTGGGGAGCGCGGGCACGCCGCCCGCGAGGTTCACCTGCGTCCCGGGCTGTCCGAGCCGGGCGCCGCCCACCTGTGACATGTGCGCCGGGGGAGTGGCCGTCGGGCTGGTCGAGGGGGTCGGGGCCGCGAGGGCGGCGGGAGCGGTGACGGAGAGGGACAGCAGCGTGGCGGAGGTGACCAGCACAGAACGCCGGCCGGTCTTCATGGGTGCGGGCACGGTCGAGAACGTACCTGTCACGAGCCGTGAAGTCCCGTCGCCCGCCCCACCCCGCGGACGGAACCGGGCGGCGGCCCCTGATACTGATGACATGCCGTGCTCATCCGGGGGACAACCCCCGGACCCCCGGCCGCTTCGGTCGGCCGCGGTGGCCCGGCACTGTGTCGAAAGGTCTGCCCCTGTGAAACTCAGCCGCCCGGTCTCCTGGTTCCTGCTCGCCTTCGGGGTGTGGAGCTGGGTCATCTGGGTCACTTTCGTCAAGAACTTGATCAAGGACAGCAGCGGTCTCGCCTTCCACGACGGACACCCGACCGCGTACTTCTGGGTGCACCTGCTGCTGGCGGTCGTTTCCTCCGTATTGGGGACGGTCATCGGGGTCATCGGGTTGCGCGGTCTGCGCGCACTGCGCCGGACGTCATAGGACGACGAGGCCCCCCGCGAAGTCGTCGCGGGGGGCCTCGTCATTTGGTTGAGCCCGGTCGGTCACCGGAGACGCTGTGGTGCCCGGGGCGCCTGAGCGCCCGCGCACCACCTGAGTGATCTGCCACAATCCACTGTCAACGGGTACTGGACCGACCGGCCGCTGGTTACCGGCCGACGCTGTTGTTGCAGCCCATCGTCGAGCCCACGTGGGTGCCCTGCGCACCCGGATCGCCTTCGCCGTTGAGCGCGTTGCCCAGCAGGCCGTTGAGGATGCCGACCTCACCGAGGAGGTCGAGGTTCAGGTCGTGGTCCTTGCAGTTGGAGCTCTGCGCGTCGTGCCAGCCACCCCCTCCCGCATAGGCGGTGCCGGCGCCCATGAGTCCGACGGTGCTGAGGGCGGCGACCAAGACGGCCGTCCTGCGAAGTTTGTGCATGGCATCTCCATGGAGTCAGTGGTAGCGATCCGCCACAGATCGACCTCTTACAGTCACGGAGATTAGTGTGAATTTAGGACGAGATGGACACCGACACGCCGGTTTCATGATCCCTTGCATCGACACCCCGGGAGCGGTCGGGTGGCGGCCGCTGCCGGGAAACCGCTTCCAGTCCCTGTGAAGGGCCTGTGAAACCCGGCGGAAACAACGCCTCGGCAAGTTCTTGCACATCTGGTCCGAAAGCCCTTCCCCGAGCTGAAACTCCTGTGATTAGGTGAGCCGCGCCACTAAGGGGAGTGGCCGATTCGTGCTGGGCCAGGGGTAGGGCTTCGACAGGCCTGGGGAGGGCACCACCATGCGATCTTTTCGCATGCGGATTCTCGTGACGCTGCTCGTACTCGCCGTCGTGGGAATCGGCGGCTGGCAGCTGTTGCCGTCACAGGAGAGCAAGAACAAGACCATCACGGTCGGGACGACGGACGCCGTGACGTCGCTGGACCCGGCCGGCGCCTACGACGCCGGTTCCTGGGCGCTGTTCAGCAACGTCTTCCAGTCGCTGCTCACCTTCGAGCCGGACGGTGTCGAGCCGGTCCCGGACGCGGCGAAGAGCTGCGCCTTCCAGGGGGGCGGCTTGAAGACGTACCAGTGCAGGCTGCGTGACGACATCACCTTCCCGAGCGGACGCAAGATGACCGCCGGGGACGTGAAGTACTCCTTCGAGCGGGTCAAGAAGATCAACTCCGATGTCGGCCCGGCGTCCCTGTTCTCGACCCTCGGCTCGGTGACCGCCGACGACGCCACGACCGTCATCTTCCATCTGTCGTCCCCGGACGCCACCTTCCCGCTGAAGGTCGCCACCGGCGCCGGTTCGATCGTCGACAAGGACAAGTACCCGGCCGACGCGTTGCGGGGGGATTCCGGGGCCGACGGCACCGGCCCGTACCGGCTGACCTCGTACACCAAGGACGCGCAGGCCGACCTCGCGCCGAACGCGAGCTACCGGGGCTATCTCAGCGGCACCGGACGCCCCGTCGAGCTGCGCTACTACTCCGACTCCCAGAAGCTCGACAGCGCCTGGGCGGACAAGCGGGTCGACGTCGCCACCCGGACGCTGCCGCCGGCCATGCTCTCCAAGCTGAACCCGAGCGATCCGGACCAGCGCGTCACCGAGTCCGACAGCTCCGAGACCCGCAACCTCTACCTGGACACGCGCGCCGGCTCCCCGCTGCACGACGCGCGCGTGCGCCGCGCCATGGCCTGGCTGGTCAACCGCGAGCAACTGGCCGCCACGGTGTACCACGGCACGGTCGACCCGCTGTACTCGCTGATCCCGACCGGCATCACCGGCCACACCACGTCCTTCTTCGACGCCTACCCGACGCAGAGCGCCCAGAAGGCGCGGGAGCTGCTCATCCGGGCCGGGGTGACCCTGCCGGTGCGCTTCACCTTCGGCTACGGCAAGGGCCGGGGCTCGGGCGCGGAGGAGGCCGCCGCACTGAAGCGGCAGCTGGAGGCGAGCGGCCTGTTCAAGGTGGACGTCCAGGGATACGAGTGGACCGACTTCCAAAAGCGCTGGGCCGCCGGGAAGATGGACGCCTGGGCGGTCGGCTGGGTGGCCGACTACCCCGACGCGGACACCTTCGGCTCCCCGCTCGTCGGCACCGACTCCACGATGAGCACCGGCTACAGCAACAAGGTCGTCGACCACCTCATCCTGGACAGCCAGCAGTACCCCGACCGCAGCCGGGCCGCGAACGACTTCCGTGACATCCAGGCGGACGTGGCGGCCGATGTGCCGCTGATCCCGCTGTGGCAGCGCAAGGAGTACGTGGTCAGCACCGAGGACGTCGGCGGCGGCCAGTACCTGACGGACGGCACGGGCGTCTTCCGCCTGTGGCGCCTGAACTGGATCTGATCAGCCGGCGTCGTCCCGCCGCGCCCGGCTGTTCGGATCCGGCAAGGCCTTCGTCATGCCCGGCAGGAAGTCCGTGAACAGTTCATGGACTTCCAGGACCAGCGGGCGCAGCACCCGGAAGCGGGCCAGGGCGACTCCGCGGGCGGTCAGCCGCGCTCCCCGGCGTGCCAGCCGGTAGCTGCGCTCGTATCCCTCGGTGCGGTCGAACACCCAGTACAGGACCAGGCCCATCTGTGAGAGCCACATCAACTCCGGCAGGACGTCCCGCAGTTCGGGTGCCACCTTGGACTTGGAGCCGGCCAGCAGCTCGCGGTGGACGCTGATGGCCTGCTCGCGGGCGTGCTCGCTCTCCGGGGAGAAGGGGCTGAGCGGGCTGTCGGGGTCGGCGGCGTTCTTGAAGAACTGGACGGCGAACTCGTGGTACGGCCTGGCGATGTCCAGCCACGCGGTCAGCACGCCCGAAAGACGCGCCTCCAGGTCGGTCTCCCGGTCCAGGACCTCCCTGACCGCCACCCGGTGCTCGGCGGCGATCCGGTCGTAGAAGCCCTGGATCAGGTGTTCCTTGCCCTCGAAGTAGTAGTAGGCGTTCCCGACGGAGACCCCGGCCTCCTTGGCGATGGCCCGCATCGTCGTCTTGTCGTAACCGCGCTCCTGGAACAGCCGCATCGCGGTCTCCAGGATCAGCGCGCGGGTCTGCTCGGACTTGGTCTTGGGGTCGGCCGCCTCGGGGCCGTCGTTCTTCGCGGGCACGTGAGGAGCCTAACCAGTGGCGCAGGCGCCGTCGGAACAGGACGGCGGGTTGTGACTCCAGCCCGTACTCGGGTGGTAGGCCCACCCGTCCGCCCTCCGGTACGTCTGCCCTCCCCACTGCCCCTTCCAGGTCTGCGCCCCTCGCCACTTCGCGGCCGCCAACACCGCGCCCCGGGCCAGTCTGGCGCCTGCCGGAGTGCTCAGCTTGTGGGCCAGCGGGCGGTGTTCACGCAGGGCCCACAGCACGACGATCCAGGCGCGGGAGGCCTGGTAGACCTGTCCCGAGTCGCCGATCACGGTGACCTCGTCCAGGGTGGCGGCGTGATCGAGCCCCGGGTAGCGCCCGCGCGCCTCGGCCGAACCGGCCGGCACCAGTTCCAGCGGCACCAGCTGCGGCTGCCGTACGAGCCAGTCACGCAGGTGGGTGCAGAGGGTGCACTCGGCGTCGTACAGGACGGTGAGCCGGCGGACCGGGGCGTCGATGGCGCCCCGGTCCGGTGCCGTGGTGGTCACGGCGTTCACGCCCCGACCGTCGGCGGCACCCAGCCCTGCGGGGGAACCGGCGGCCGCTGCTCGCGCTCCATGACCCCGCGGCGCCGGATCTTGTTGAGCACGTACACGTTGCCCAGGTGCATCACGCCGAGCACCAGCAGCACCACGCCGAGCTTGGTCGACAGGGTCTCGAAGACGCCGCGGGTGTCGTCGATGTTCCCGCTGTCGCTCAGATACAGCGCGACGAAGCCCAGGTTGACCAGGTAGAAGCCGACCACCAGGAGGTGGTTGACGGCGTCGGCGAGCTTCTCGTCGCCGCGCAGCACGTCGGCGAGGAAGATCCGGCCGTTGCGGCTGAGCGTGCGGGCCACCCAGACGGTCAGCGAGATGCTGACGACCAGGTAGATGACGTAGGCGATGACCGTGAGGTCCATGTCCCACCCCTTCTTGAACGCGTTCAAAACGCTGACAGGGATGACTCTAGACCTATTTTTGAACGTGTTCAACTCAAGGGTGGCGTCGCGCTCTCAGCCCCTGCGCCCGAGTTCCGGCCGCTTGGTGTAGTCCGTGAAGCCGAGGATGTTCCCCCAGGGGTCGGCGATCTCCACGGTCCAGCCGGTGGCCACCGGGAACACCTCGTCGAGCGGCGCGATGCCGGCGCCGGCCAGCTCCAGCGCCGCGACCCGCGCGTCCGGCACCTCCAGCCACAGCCGTGGCGAGGGCCAGGGCGGCGGACGGCGACCCAGCGCCTCGTCCGCGCGCAGCAGGATCCCGGGTGTCTCGCCGCCGACCTTCAGCAGCGCGATCCCGGCCTCGTCGAACCGGAAGCCCACGGCGAATCCGGCCCGCTCGTAGAAGTCGACGGCCTCGCCGAGGTCGCCGACGGGAAGCAGCACGTTGTCGAACCCGAGCAGTTCGTACGACTCTTCGTCTGACATGTCGTCACATTAGAGCTCAATCCCGACAAGATGCGAGGAGCCCCACCGAAACGAATTCGGCGGGGCTCCCGGGGAAGGCCGGACTACATGCCGCTCAGTGACCGGGCGTAGTTGATCTGGCCCATGACCGCCGGAAAGGTGTTCGGGTCCTGTGCCGGGATCATCGTCGAGTGGTGCCGGCCCGCGCTGGTCACGGTGATCTGGATGTAGCCCGTGGTCTTCTTCTCCTTCATCAGGAGGAAGAACAGGCCGAGCAGGCAGAACAGGAAGAAGACGATGGCGAGCACGATGGCGTGCGTCGGGATCTTCTCCTCGGTGTGCGACATGTCGGTGGCGTTCCACACCGCGCCGCGCAGCGGCATCTGCCCGGCCGGGGTCACGATCTGCTCGCCCATCACCGTGATGTCCCCGATGGACAGCACGGCACCGGCCATGGGCGCCGGAGCCGCCTGCTGCTGGGGGTACCCGTGCCCCTGCTGCACGGGGGCGGGATAGCCGTAGCCGGGCGCGCCCGCCGGTTGGGCGGGATAGCCGTAGCCCGGCGCCCCCTGGGGCTGCGGGGCGAAGCCCGGGGGCTGTGCGGGTGCCGTCGGAGGGTGCCCGGGGCCCCACTGGTTCGCGCCGGTCTGCGGATGATTCGGCTCGGTCAACTCTCG
The DNA here is from genome assembly GCF_001542625.1 of Streptomyces griseochromogenes. Taxonomy (NCBI): domain Bacteria; kingdom Bacillati; phylum Actinomycetota; class Actinomycetes; order Kitasatosporales; family Streptomycetaceae; genus Streptomyces; species Streptomyces griseochromogenes. The sequence continues at coordinate 1,060,833 of NZ_CP016279.1, forward strand.
TCCCCCTGAGTACCGCTCTGTCGGATGGATGGATCATCCTGCCAGTTTCCGGCCCGGGACACGTAAGAGGCCCCGCCCCGGTGTGAGCACCGGGGCGGGGCCTCAAGTCGCCGGGGGCGAGGGCAGATCAGAAGCGGCGCGTGATCAGCGCGCGCTTGACCTCCTGGATCGCCTTCGTGACCTCGATACCGCGCGGGCAGGCGTCCGTGCAGTTGAAGGTCGTGCGGCAGCGCCACACGCCGTCGCGGTCGTTGAGGATCTCCAGGCGCTGCTCGGCCGCCTCGTCACGCGAGTCGAAGATGAAGCGGTGCGCGTTGACGATGGCGGCCGGGCCGAAGTACTGGCCGTCGTTCCAGAAGACCGGGCACGAGGACGTGCACGCGGCGCAGAGGATGCACTTCGTCGTGTCGTCGAAGCGCTCGCGGTCCTCGGCGGACTGCAGCCGCTCGCGCGTCGGCTCGTTCGTGTCCTTGGTGATCAGGAAGGGCATGACGTCCCGGTACGCCTGGAAGAACGGCTCCATGTCCACGACCAGGTCCTTCAGGACCGTCAGGCCCTTGATGGGCTCGACCGTGATCGGCTTCTCGGGGTTGATGTCCTTGATCAGCGTCTTGCACGCCAGGCGGTTCTTGCCGTTGATCCGCATGGCGTCGGAGCCGCAGATGCCGTGCGCGCAGGAACGGCGGAAGGTGAGGGTGCCGTCGACGTCCCACTTGATCTTGTGGAGTCCGTCGAGGACACGCTCCTTCGGGTCGATTTCCAGCTGGAAGTCTTCCCACGTCGCCTCGGCCGAGACCTCCGGGTTGAAGCGGCGGACCCGGAAGGTGACGGTGATGTAGGGAGAGGCCGCGGCCTCCGCCTCCACCTTGTCCAGAACAGGAGTTGCCATCAGTACTTACGCTCCATCGGCTGGTAGCGGGTCTGGACGACCGGCTTGTAGTCGAGACGGACGGTTTCCGAGCCGTCGGCGCCGACCTCGCGGTACGCCATCGTGTGGCGCATGAAGTTGACGTCGTCCCGGTTCGGGTAGTCCTCGCGGTAGTGACCGCCGCGGGACTCCTTGCGGGCCAGGGCCGACACCGCCATGACCTCGGCCAGTTCGAGCAGGTTGCCCAGCTCGATCGCCTCCAGCAGGTCCGTGTTGAACCGCTTGCCCTTGTCCTGGATCGCCACGTTCTTGTAGCGCTCGCGCAGCTCGGCGATCTTCTCGACGGCCGTCTTGATCGTCTGCTCGGTGCGGAACACCATGACGTTCGCGTCCATGGTCTCCTGCAGCTCGCGGCGGATCTGGGCGACCCGCTCGCTGCCGGTGGAGTTGCGCAGCTGCTCGATCTGCTCGACGACGAACGCCTCCGGGTCCTCCGGCAGCTCGACGAAGTCGGCCTTCGCCGAGTACTCGGCGGCGGCGATGCCCGCGCGACGGCCGAAGACGTTGATGTCCAGCAGCGAGTTGGTGCCGAGGCGGTTGGCGCCGTGCACCGACACGCAGGCCACCTCGCCGGCCGCGTACAGACCCGGGACGACGGTGGTGTTGTCGAGAAGGACCTCACCCTCGACGTTGGTCGGGATGCCGCCCATCGCGTAGTGCGCGGTGGGCTGGATCGGGATCGGGTCCGTGTAGGGCTCGATGCCGAGGTAGGTGCGCGCGAACTCGGTGATGTCCGGGAGCTTGGCGTCCAGCTGCTCCGGCGGCAGGTGCGTCAGGTCCAGGTAGACGTGGTCGCCCTCGGGACCGCAGCCGCGGCCCTCGCGGATCTCCGTGTAGATGGAGCGGGAGACGACGTCACGGGACGCGAGGTCCTTCATGACCGGCGCGTACTTCTCCATGAAGCGCTCGCCGTCCTTGTTGCGCAGGATGCCGCCCTCACCACGGGCGCCCTCCGTCAGCAGGATGCCCATGCGCCAGATACCGGTCGGGTGGAACTGGAAGAACTCCATGTCCTCCAGCGGCAGCCCGCGGCGGTAGACGGCGGCCTGGCCGTCACCGGTCAGCGTGTGGGCGTTCGACGTCACCTTGAAGAACTTGCCGGTGCCGCCGGAGGCGTAGATGACCGCCTTCGCCTGGAAGACGTGGATCTCGCCGGTGGCCAGCTCGTACGCCACCACACCGGCCGACTTCTTGACGCCGTCGACCTCGGTGATCAGCTGGTCCAGGACGTAGAACTCGTTGAAGAACTCCACGCCCTCCTTGACGCAGTTCTGGTACAGCGTCTGGAGGATCATGTGGCCGGTGCGGTCCGCGGCGTAGCAGGACCGGCGGACCGGCGCCTCGCCGTGGTTGCGGGAGTGACCGCCGAAGCGGCGCTGGTCGATGGTGCCGTTCGGGGTCCGGTTGAACGGCAGACCCATCTTCTCCAGGTCGAGGACGGCGTCGATGGCCTCCTTCGCCAGGATCTCGGCGGCGTCCTGGTCGACCAGGTAGTCACCGCCCTTGACCGTGTCGAAGGTGTGCCACTCCCAGTTGTCCTCCTCCACGTTGGCGAGCGCGGCGGCCATGCCGCCCTGCGCGGCGCCCGTGTGGGAGCGGGTGGGGTAGAGCTTGGTCAGGACCGCGGTGCGGCTGCGCTTCGTCGACTCGATGGCCGCGCGCATGCCGGCGCCGCCGGCGCCGACGATGACGGTGTCGTACTTGTGGATCTTCATGATTCTCGCAGCCCCGTGCCTAGCGGATGTTCGGGTCGAAGGTGAAGATCACCAGCGAGCCGAGCAGGATGGTGAACACCGTGGCGGTGTAGAGCAGGCCCTTGAGCCACAGCCGGGTGTTCGCGCGCTCGGCGTAGTCGTTGATGACCGTGCGCAGGCCGTTGGCGCCGTGCAGCATCGCGAGCCAGAGCATCAGCAGATCCCAGACCTGCCAGAACGGGGAGGCCCAGCGGCCGGCCACGAAGGCGAAGCCGATCTTGGAGACGCCGCCGTCCAGGACCAGCTGGATCAGCAGGTGGCCGAGGACGAGGACGACCAGCACGACGCCGGACAGACGCATGAACAGCCAGGCGGCCATCTCGAAGTTGCCCCGGGTCGAGCGCGGGGTCTTCTTGGTCCGCTTGCGCGGCGCCTCGATGAGCGGGGCCGGGTTGTCGACGCTGTAGACGGGGGCGCCCTCGACGGGGCCGACGCCGGACGCGGTGGTTTCAGTCGTGGACATGGGCCTCAGCTCCCGAACAGAACACGAGCGGCGTGGCCGAGGACGGGGTAGATCGCACCGACCATCAGGACGATCCAGACACCGACGACGGACCAGAGCATCTGCTTCTGGTAGCGCGGGCCCTTCGACCAGAAGTCGACGGCGATGACGCGCAGGCCGTTGAGCGCGTGGAAGAGGATGGCGGCGACGAGGCCGTACTCCAGCAGCGCGACGATCGGGGTCTTGTACGTGGCTACGACCTTGTCGTAGTCCTCGGGGGAGACACGCACGAGTGCGGTGTCCAGCACGTGAACGAACAGGAAGAAGAAGATGAGGACACCGGTGACTCGATGAGCCACCCAGGACCACATTCCTTCCCGGCCGCGGTACAGCGTTCCAGCCGGCACGGAAGAACCCTCCGGGAGCGGGGACTAGGGCCGCGCCGGCTTCGGTGTCGGTCGGGCCCGGCCGGGTACGGTCCACCGGCCCTCAGCATCGTATCCATGCGGTGCGCCGCCGCTTACGGGGGGCCTGCCTGTGTGATCAAACTGGCATCGGATGGGCTAGTTGCGTTGCGGCTACCGGGGTGGGGTGTCCGGTTATTTGCCGGGTGCGTTGGGGGTGGCCGCGCCCCGCGGCGGAGCCGCTGATAGACGCAGCTCCGCGCCCCTGAGGAGTTGACCCAGCCGTTCTCCTGCAAGGCGCCGGAGTTGCTCCGCCGCCATGACCCGCTCCTCCTCGGGATCGTTCGTCAATCGTGACCGGATGCCTTCGAGGATGCGGTCGAGCGCCTCTTCGCGAGGACAATCACCCAGATAGATGACGAAAACGTGTCCGAATCGGGCTTCGTAGGCCGCGTGGGCCGCGCTCAGGGCCGTATGGGCCACGGAGTACGTGTCCTCCGGCAGCTCCGGGAGCGACTCGCCGGCCAGGGCCTCGGCGAGGTCCTCGGGTGACAGGTCGTACGCCGCCTCGTCCGCCGCGGCCAGGAGGGAGTCCAGGTCGGGGTAGGGGCGGTGGTCGGCCACCCGGCGCGACCAGCGCGGGCAGCGCAGGCAGTTCAGGAGCAGGGCGCGGGCCTCGTCGCTGGAGGCGGTGTTGAAAGTGTCCAGCGGCTTGGGGAGGGTCGGTAGACGGTGCGCAGGCAGCGGAGATCCTCGTGTCACATGTGGTGTGGCAGCGGATGCTGTGAAAGGTGTGTCATCACGTTATCGAGAGTGGTCACTGTGTGTCCTGGGGATGCCTGAATTTCACCCGGACGGAAGAGTTTCAGAACGTCTCGGTGACGAATGAAGTGCGGATCGGTCGTACGTTGTTCGGGTGAGCCAGCACAAGCGCCGGGCCTCGGCGCAGCAGGTGAGGCGTAAGCGGGCGGTCGTGGCCGCCGCGTTCGTGGGGACCGTCGCGCTCGGAGCGGGCGTCGGCGTATGGGCCTCGGCGGACGGGGGCGGCGGTGAGCCGGCCGGCGGTACGGGGCAGGCGCCGTCGAAGCGCGCGTCGGCCGCGGAGTCCAGCGGCGCGACCACCCCGAGCAGTCCCACGCCCAGCCGCTCCTATCCGCTCTCCCAGGCGCCGCGCACCATACCCGCGGTGCGCTCCCACACCCCGGCACGCGGCCCCGGCTGGCGGCCCCGGCAGGGCGAGCGGGTGGTGGTGAGCGATCCGGAGCTGGTCGACGAGGGCCGGCTGATAGCCGGTGAGCTGGGGCTGGCCTACGCGGGGGAGAAGGACGACGTACGGCCCGGGGATCTGCGGCTGACCCTCGGCAGCGGGGGCGGGAATCCGGAGTCGTACACCATGACGGTCCGCGGCGGGCGGGTCGACATCAGCGGGCCGGCCGACGCGGGGGTCTTCTACGGCACCCGCACCCTCAAGCAGGAGGTCCACGCAGGGGGTACGGCACCGGAGGGCGTCGTACGCGACGAGCCCGCCAAGCCGGTGCGCGGCTTCATGCTGGACATCGCGCGCAAGCCGTACACCGCGCCCTGGATAGAGGACCGGATACGCGAGCTGGGCGACCTGAAGTTCAACGAGCTGGGGCTGCACTTCTCCGACGACCAGGGCTTCAGGATCGAGTCCGGCACCCATCCCGAGATCGTCTCCCAGGACCATCTGACCAAGGCTCAGGTCAAGCAGATCGTGGATCTCGCGGCCTCGCGGCACATCACCGTGGTGCCCGAGATCGACTCGCCCGGGCATCTGGGCGCGGTCATCGCCGCCCACCCGGACCTGCAGCTGCGCAATGCGGGCGGGGTGCCGACCAAGGGCGCGATCGACATCTCCAAGGACGCCTCCGCGAAGATCGTGGACGATCTGCTGGGCGAGTACGCCGGGCTCTTCACCGGCGATCGGTGGCATCTCGGCGGCGACGAGTACCAGGCGCTGACCGTGGCGGACCCGCAGGCCTCCTATCCGCAGCTGGCAGCGGCCGCCCAGCAGAAGTTCGGCTCCGGCGCGACCGTCGCCGACCTCGCCACCGGCTGGCTCAACGACCGCGCCGACACGGTCCGGGCCCACGACCGGACCATGCGGGTCTGGAACGACGGCTTCTTCCGGAACACCTCCGTGCAGCCCGCCAAGGACCTCCAGGTCGCCTACTGGACCGGCAAGGAGATCGGCGCCCGGCAGCCGGAGGAGTACCTGAGCGCGGGCCGCAAGGTGCTCAACTACAACGACGAGTTCCTGTACTACGTCCTCGGGCAGCCGCAGACCTTCGTCTACCCGACCGGGCAGCGGATCTACGAGCGGTGGAACCCGCGGGTGCTGCGCGGGACGACCACCGTGCCGGCGGGCTTCGACGGGCAGATACTCGGCGGCTCGTTCGCGGTCTGGAGCGACATCGCGAACGCCCAGACGCAGGACCAGGTCGCCGCCGGCATCCGGATGCCGCTGCGGGCCACCGTGCAGAAGCTGTGGGACCCGGGCACCCCGGCGCTGTCCTGGGCCGACTTCAGGAGCCTGGCGGACCGGCTGGGCTGAGGCCCGGCCCGGATCCGAGTGGACGTGCGAGGCGCGCGAACCGTATCTTCCGGTGTTCGTCACCGCGCGGAACCGGTTCTGGGGGGAACCGCGCGCTTCCACGTCGTTCCGGGGGACTCCTTCATGACCTGTGCCCGCTGCCAGCAGTTCGCCGCCGCGCCCGGGGGCACTCTGTGCGTCCGGTGCGCCGTGCCCGGCGCCGTGGTGCGCTCTCCGGTCGGGCTCGGCCGGGCCACCGCCACGCTGCTCGGCGTGGTCATCGCCGCCGATCTGTTCGCCGTCGTGGCCGACGTGCTGGAGATGAACGTCACCGGGGACATCGCCGAGGGGGTCACCGGTGCCGACGTGGTCCAGCGGGCCGACCACGCCGACGCGCTCTACAACGCCTCCGGCATCGCCCAGGCGGTCGCCCTGCTGGCGACGATGACCGTGTACCTGTGCTGGCTGTGGCGGGTGCGGGTCAACGCCGAGGCGTTCAACCCCGGCGGGCACAGCAAGGCGCGGGGCTGGACGATCGGCGGCTGGTTCGTGCCGGTCGTGAACCTGTGGTTCCCGCGCCGGGTCACCCTCGACATCTGGGACTCCAGCGCTCCCTGGGCCGAGCGCCCCGGCCATGCGCTGGTCAACCTCTGGTGGGCGATGTGGATCGTCTCCCTGTTCGCCGACCGGGCCGCCGACACGGAGAGCCGGCACGCCCACGCCGCGGCCGCACTGCACCAGGCCGCCAGCATGATGCTGGTCTCCGACGTGATCGACATCGCGGCCGCCGCGCTGGCCGTCCTGGTCGTTCTCAAGATCACCCGGATGCAGCACGGCAGGGCTCTCGCGGGCCCCGTCCCGGTCCCGGCCCTTGGCTGAAAACACGTGGCTGTGACACTCCCGCGCCGTCGCACGCAGTAAGGGGAAGTGCGGGCTCCGTAAAGGCGGCGCCCCGGCGAGGGAGGCTTTCATGAGCCTGGTGGAACTGATCGCGCAGGCCGACGAACGCGGACTGGCCGCCAGCGGGTTGGCTTGTTTGGATCGGTGCATACCCCTGCTGGACGGCGACGACGAGGTGCTGCGCCCGCTGTGGGCGAGCCTCGCCGACGGCTCCGACTGGGCCGCGGTCCTCGACAAGGCGCGCGGCGCGCTCGATACGGCCCCGTCCGATGCGGACGAGGCCGTGCTGCTCGCGCGCCGCATGCTGGAGGCGGCCCCGGCCGAGCGCACCGCCGACGCGGTACGGGCCTGGGCCGACGCCTGCTCCGTCGCCTCCCTGCGCATCCACCGGCTCCTGGATCCCGCCGTGGACGACACCGAGTCGGCCGACGGCCTGGGGGCCCGCCGGACCGGCGGCACCGAGGGAGTGTCCCCACTGGTCGCCGCCGAGCTGCGGCGCCAGGTGGTCGTCCTGGAACTCCTCGCCGAGCACGGCAAGCACGGTCTACGCCGCGCCCTGGACATCACGGTCGAGGGCCGCAGGGTGCTGCGCGCGGTGGTGTCCCGCCGGGCCCGCGGACGCGGCTGACCGGAGCTCAAACCCCGCTGCTGGGCGAGTTCTGTAACCGTCGTGCGGTCGCGCTGGGGCGGTCCTGCGCGGGTTGGGGAAACGGCTCGGATACGGGTGACGGAAGTCCGGCGCGGTCCGCTCTTCCCTATGTGACAGCGCAGTACATGACAGAGACCAGGCCGAACGCCGCCGCGAAGCCCGCGCGCTGGGCGGCGGACGCGGTGGCGACCATGCGCGAGGGCGCGCGGGTGCGGCTCGACTACACGGCGCAGAGTCTGTGGCGGGTGGACCGGATGATCGAGGAGATACGCCGCGAGGAACCGCCGTACGCGGCGGTCGAACAGGTGCTGCGCGGCCTCGGCGCCTACGCCGGGGAGGTCATCGTCCGCCAGAGCGGCGCCGAGTGGTGGGCGACGGGCGGCGACCACTGGATCCGCACACCCGACGGCCGGCTCTGGGACCCCATCGACGAGGCCCGCCGGTGCTTCGACGGCCAGGGCTCGCTGCGCCTGCTGTGCCGGGACGCGACCGCGCGCGGCTGAGGGCCGGCGCGGCCAGGACGGTACAGGAAGCCCGGCCGGCCAGTGGGGCGCCATCACCGGATCACCGATCACCCGCTGCCCCGCCCGGGCGGCCGGCCAGGGGGCCCGGGACCAGCCCCGCATGCGGAACGGCAGGTGTGCCACGGGGTCGTCCCCCTCACGCGACGAGGCCTCCCGGCCGCCCTCCGCCCTCCGCCCACCGGTCGACGTCCGTCGGTGTCCGCGATCTCCGGCAGCCGTTCCACCGTCCGCAGAGCCTCGCCGGTGTCCGCCGTGCTCAGGACCGGCTGCGCGCGGGAGTCGGACATGCGGAACGGTATGGAGCCCCTGAGCGCCGTCGACGAACGAGTTGCCGGCGGCTGTGACACTTCTGTGAGGCCCGGCGCTGATGACCGTGGAAGGCGTGGACACGGCCGGAGTGCGTCGCCCGGTGACGCATGAGCCGCGCGGTGGCCGCGAACTCGGCACGGACGAGGACGGTCTTGGGCAAGGGAGGGGAACCCCGGCGCCCGCAGGCGGGCGACGGGGCGCTGGGCGCCGCCGTCGCGCGGGCCCAGGACGGTGACGAGGCCGCCTTCGCGGTCGCCTACCGGATCGTGCAGCCGGCTCTGCTCGGCTATCTGCGCGGCCTCGTCGGCGACGACGCGGCGGACGTGGCCGCCGACGCCTGGCTGGAGATAGCCCGCGACCTGGGAAGGTTCAGGGGGGACGGCGCGGGGTTCCGCGGCTGGACCGCGACCGTCGCCCGGCACCGGGCCCTGGACCGTCTGCGCCGCCGGCGGGTACGGCCCCGGATGACCGAGCCCGGACCGGACGTGCTCGACCTGCCCGGACCGCACGGCACACAGGACCAGGCGCTGGAGTCCCTCGCCACCGAGCGCGCCCTGGAGCTGGTCCGCGCGCTGCCCCGCGACCAGGCCGAGGCCGTGCTGCTGCGGGTGGTCGTCGGCCTCGACGGCCCCGCCGTCGCCCGCGTCCTCGGCAAGCGCCCCGGCGCGGTCCGCACCGCCGCCCACCGCGGGCTGAGGCGACTCGCCCGCCGGCTGGGCGCCCAGGACGCGGCGCGGCGAGGTGTGACGCAGGACGGCCCCCGGACGCTGGGGGAGTCGGAATGAACGGCGGCAGCCGACGGCCGTATGGACGCAGGAGAACCGGAGGGAGCGGGCATTCGGCGGATCCGGGCGGCCGAGCGGGCCGGACCGAGGAACGGGAACGGTCATGGGTGAACGGCACAGCGGCGACGGGCCGCCCGGCCGCAGGCGCGGGCACCCCGGCGGCACCGTCCTGGGCCCTGGGCCGGCCGGCGGGTACGCCGCGTTCGAGGCGCGGTTCGCCGCAGCGCTGCGCCGGTACGACGCGGCGGACGCCGTCGCCCCCCGAGGCCGCGCAGCGCGCCCTGACCGCGTTCCGTGCCGCGCGCGACTGCGGGGCGCACCGGGCGCGCACCCGGCGCCGGGACGACTGGCGGCCCCGGGAGCCGCGCCGCGCACGGTTCTTGCCGAAGACCACGCTCTCGGTGTTCCTCGCGAGTGTCACGCTGGGCGGCGTCGCCTTCGCGGCGATCGGCTCCGCGGGTCCTGCCGGGCACCGGGACGGCGACGGACGGCGGGCACGGCCTTCGGTGAGCGCTCCGGCCCGGTCGGCGGCCCAGCCGCACGGCACCGCGTCCGGGACCCCTTCGGCGCGCTCGGACCATCCGGCCACCGCTCAGGACACCCTCGCCCACTGCCGTGCCTACGAGCGGGTCCGCGGCCGCGGCAAGGCGCTGGACGCGACGGCCTGGCAGCGGCTCGTCACGGCCGCCGGAGGCGAGAAGAACGTCACGGCCTACTGCGCCGGCCAGTTGACCCGGGCAGGCGGACAAAAAGCAGATAAAGCAGATGAACCCGCCAAGTCGCACAACAGCGGCAAGAAGGACAAGAGCGAGAAGGTCGGCGGGAGCGGTGCCGCCGATCCGACGAAGGCCGACGGGTGGCACTGACCCCTCTCGCCTGCGCCGATGCCGTCGAGGCAACGGCCGGGGCCGCCACCCCCCACAGGAGAGGCCCCGGCCGTCGCGCGACACGGGCCGCGCGGCGGCCCGTACTTATTCCAGCGCCGTGAGTGCGTTTTCTGTCACACCCATGCGTGTCACGAGTTAGTTGCATCTTCTACAGACATGGACGGGGAGCGGTTTCACGCCGTAACGTGCCTTTCGCGCCGACCGAAGACAGGCGTAAAGGGAGTGCGGTGCTGGGGGACGACGCGGAGCTGACCACCGCGGTGTGTGCGGCACAGGACGGGGATGAGACCGCGTTCCGTACGGTGTACCGCGCGGTGCATCCGAGGCTGCTCGGTTACGTACGCACGCTGGTGGGCGATCCGGACGCCGAGGACGTCGCGTCCGAGGCCTGGCTGCAGATCGCCCGGGACCTCGACCGGTTCAGCGGCGACGCCGACCGCTTCCGGGGCTGGGCCGCCAGGATCGCCCGCAACCGCGCCCTGGACCACATACGGATGCGCGGCCGCCGCCCCGCCATCGGCGGCGACGAGACCGAACTGACGGGGCGGGCCGCCGAGTCCGACACGGCCGGCGAGGCCCTTGAGGCGCTGACCACGGACAGCACCCTCTCGCTCATCGCGCGGCTCCCGCAGGACCAGGCCGAGGCGGTCGTCCTGCGCGTGGTGGTGGGCCTCGACGCCAAGACCGCAGCCGAGACGCTCGGCAAGCGCGCGGGCGCCGTACGCACCGCCGCGCACCGTGGCCTGAAGCGGCTCGCGGAGCTGCTCGGCGACGATCCGGAATCGGCGGGCGTGCTCGACGCGCTCCCGCCCCAGCGAGAACCGCGCGGTCGCGCGGTGACGTCCGCAACTGTGACGCATACGCGTGCGCGGACGCAGAAGGACATGTGATGGCCGACGAGCAGTACAAGTGGCTTACCCGGGAAACGGCGGAACGTCTGCTGCGTGGTGAGTCGCTGGAAGCCGTCGACATCTCCGGCCGTGACCAGGCGGAACAGCTGGGCAAAGCGCTGGGCGCCCTGGCCGCGGAGGCGGCCCCCGCGGCCGGGGAACTCCCGGGCGAGCAGGCCGCGCTGGCCGCGTTCCGCAAGGCCCGCGAGGCGGCCGAGGCCGAGCGCGATGCCGCCGCGCTCGCCGACGGCACCCCTCGTGGCCGCTCCCGACGCACCTCGCGCGCCCTTGACGAGAGCCTGGTCCGCATCGGCGCCGCGACCCGTACCGGAATCCGCTCCCGCCGCCCGAGCTGGGCCCGGCCGGTGCGCCTGGCGCTCGCCGCGGCGGTGGCCGCGGGCACGCTCGGCGGGGTCGCCGTGGCCGCCGGCAGCGGGGTGCTGCGGCTGCCGTTCCACGAGGAGCCGGGGCCCGCGGCCTCCGTCTCCGCCCAGAACTCCTCGGAGCCGCTCATCTCCCCCTCGCCGCAGTCGACTCCGGGTGCCGACCCCGACCGGGGCACGCCCAGCGCCGGCGCCGGCGGGTCCGCGGGCGCGGATCCCTCCCGGGACGCCGCCGGACAGGGCAGGGGCAAGAACAAGGGCAAGGGCAAGGGCAAGGACAAGGGCGCCGAGCCCGGCTCCGCCGATCCCTCCGGGATCCCCGGCACCTGGTGGAAGGTGGCCGTCACGGCCTGCCGCGACATCCGGGACGGCAAGGAACTGGGCAACGACCGCCGGCGCGTCCTGGAGGGTCTGGCGGGCGGCTCCGCGCGCGTGACCACGTACTGCAAGTCCGTCCTGGACGCGGACCGGTCCGCGTCCGGCGGCCAGGGCGAGGGCGGCGACGGTGACGGCGACAAGGGCGGCGGAAACGGCAAGGGCGACGGGAAGGACAAGGGCGAGGGCAACGGCCAGGGCGGTGACGACGACGGTCACCACGACGACGGTCACCACGGCGGCCGTCACCGCACCGCCGTCCCTCCCGTCCCCGCCGCCCCCACGACCTTCGGTCCCCTGACGCCGGCCCGGCAGCAGGCCACCTTCCCGGCACCCGCGCCGAGCCCGACGTACACCGCGCTCTGAGCCCCGCGCGTCCGGGGCCTGTGCACGCGAGCCCTCCGCGCCCCAGTCACACCCCTCTGACCTGGGCTTTTGTCGGCCGCGAAGATTTTTCCGCGAAGGGTGTGACGTTTTTGGCCTCGAGTACGCAGTACTCAGTGAGCCGACTGGTCATCGGCCCTCGCACTGAGCCGGGGTTCCCCCCGTACCCACGGCTCGTGCACCTGGCGCGGGCGGGACACGTTCCCCCGGTCCCGCCCGCGCCCCACACTCTCCGCCGCCGAGGCGCCTCACCAGTACACGACGACCTTGTCGCCGATCCGCACCTGAGCGAACAGCTGGGCGATCGTCGCCTCGTCCCGCACATTGACGCACCCGTGCGAAGCCCCGGCGTACCCGCGCGCCGCGAAGTCGGAGGAGTAGTGCACCGCCTGGCCGCCGCTGAAGAACATCGCGTACGGCATCGGGGTGTGATAGAGCGTCGACACATGGTGCCGTGACTTCCAGTAGATGTGGAACACACCCTCGCGCGTGGGGGTGTACAGGGCGCCGAAGCGCACGGACAGCGTCTCGACCGTCCGCCCGTCGATCATCCAGCGCAGCGTCCGGCTGGTCTTGCTGATGCACAGCACCCGGCCGGTCAGGCAGCGGGGATCGGGCGCGGCGGGCGGCTGACCGCCCATCAGATACAGCTCCCACATGCCCGGCTGATGCGTCATCGCCCGCAGCCGCTGCCAGGTGACGGTGTCCACCTCACCGGTCCGCGGCAGTCCGCGCTTGCCCTGGAAGCCCTGGACGCCCTGCTCGGTCAGCGAGCCGTACGTCCCTGTCGGCCCTTCGGACAGCCAGTCGACCTGGCGGAGCCGGGCCTGCAGTTCGCGCACCCCCGGGCCGCTGTCGCCGCGCGACCACAGCACGCGGGGTGTGGACTGGGCGGGTCCGCCGACGGGCGGGCCCGTATTCGTCCGGTCGGGCTCCGGACTGTCGGCCGTCCGGGTGGGCTGCGGACTGTCGGCCGTCCGGGTGGCGTCGGGGGCGTCGGCCGTCCCGGTGGGTTCGGGGCCACGGCTGGACGGCAGCTGGACGTGCACCGGCGCGTGGCCCTTGCCGTCGGCGTCCGGTGGCTGCACGGAGCAGCCGCAGAGCGCGGCAAGGGCGGCGGCCGAGGCGAGTGCGGCGGCGGGTCTCCCCGGGATCCTCATGCCCGAGATGCTTCCCCGCGTGACCGCCGTCGAACAACGGGGCATGGTGAGGGGGGATAAAACGTACTGCGGAGGCATCCATGACGCGCGAGTCGGAGTCCGGACTGCCCGTGGAGCGGGTATACGGGCCGGCGGACCTGACCGGCTGGGACCCGGCCGAGAAGCTGGGCGAACCGGGGGCGTACCCGTACACCCGCGGGGTGTACCCGACCATGTACACCGGCCGCCCCTGGACCATGCGCCAGTACGCCGGCTTCGGCACGGCGGCCGAGTCCAACGCCCGCTACCGGCAGCTGATCGCCCACGGCACCACCGGTCTGTCCGTCGCCTTCGACCTGCCCACCCAGATGGGCCACGACTCCGACGCGCCCCTCGCGCACGGCGAGGTCGGCAAGGTGGGCGTGGCGATCGACTCGGTCGAGGACATGCGGGTGCTGTTCGACGGCATCCCGCTGGACCAGGTCTCCACCTCGATGACGATCAACGCCCCGGCGGCACTGCTGCTCCTGCTCTACCAGCTGGTGGCCGAGGAGCAGGGCGTACCGGCGGACCGCCTCACCGGCACCATCCAGAACGACGTCCTGAAGGAGTACATCGCGCGGGGCACGTACATCTTCCCGCCGGGGCCCTCCCTGCGCCTGACCGCCGACATCTTCAAGTACTGCACCGCCGAGATCCCGAAGTGGAACACGATCTCGATCTCCGGCTACCACATGGCCGAGGCGGGCGCGTCCCCCGCGCAGGAGATCGCCTTCACCCTCGCCGACGGCATCGAGTACGTCCGGACGGCGGTGGCGGCAGGCATGGACATCGACGACTTCGCGCCCCGCCTGTCCTTCTTCTTCGTGGCCCGTACGACGCTGCTGGAGGAGGTGGCCAAGTTCCGCGCGGCGAGGAGGATCTGGGCGCGGGTGATGCGCGAGGACTTCGGCGCGCGGAACCCGAAGTCCTGGATGCTGCGCTTCCACACCCAGACGGCCGGGGTCCAGCTGACGGCCCAGCAGCCGGAGGTGAACCTGGTCCGGGTGGCCGTCCAGGCCCTCGGGGCCGTGCTCGGCGGCACCCAGTCGCTGCACACCAACTCCTTCGACGAGGCGATCGCGCTGCCGACGGAGAAGAGCGCCCGGCTGGCCCTGCGGACGCAGCAGGTGCTGGCGTACGAGACGGACGTACCGGCCACGGTGGATCCCTTCGCGGGCTCGTACGCGGTGGAGAGGCTGACCGACGACGTCGAGGCGGCCGCGCTGGACCTGATGCGCAAGGTCGAGGACCTCGGCGGGGCCGAGGCGGCGATCGAACGGGGCTTCCAGAAGGCCGAGATCGAGCGCAACGCGTACCGCATCGCGCAGGAGACCGACTCCGGTGAACGGGTGGTGGTGGGCGTCAACCGCTTCCGGCTGGACGAGGAGGAGCCGTACGAGCCGCTGCGGGTGGACCCCGCCATCGAGGCGCGGCAGCGGGAACGCCTGGCCGAGCTGCGGGCCGGGCGGGACCAGGGGGCGGTGGGCGCGGCGCTGGACGCGCTGAAGAAGGCGGCGGAGGGCGAGGAGAACGTGCTGTATCCGATGAAGGAGGCGTTGCGGGGGCGGGCGACGGTGGGGGAGGTGTGCCATGCGCTGCGGGAGGTGTGGGGGAGTCATGTGCCGACGGAGACCTTCTGAGTGACGACGCCGGACGCCCCGCGCCCTCCTCGGCGGCGACGGCCGGCCCACCCCGAACCGGAGTGTCGTACCCCCGTGCGACACTCCTTCTCATGTTCGGCGTCATCGATCTCCCCACCTACCTGGCCGGCCTCGTCCTGATCGTCCTGCTGCCCGGCCCGAACTCGCTCTACGTCCTCTCCGTCGCCGCCCGCCGCGGAGTGCGAGCCGGTTACACCGCCGCCGCCGGCGTCTGGTGCGGGGACACCGTGCTGATGACGCTGTCCGCCGCCGGGGTGGCCTCGCTGCTGCAGGGCAACGCCGTGCTGTTCGGGATCGTGAAGTACGCCGGCGCCGGATATCTGACCTGGCTGGCGATCGGGATGCTGCGGTCCGCGTGGGGGATGTGGCGCACCCGGCGGGAGAAGCCCGTCGAGGAGGCCGGGACGCTCGCCCCGGCCGAGGAGCGGCCCTTCCGCCGTGCCTTCGTCGTCAGCCTCTTCAACCCCAAGGCGATCCTGTTCTTCGTCGCCTTCTTCGTGCAGTTCGTGGACCCGGGCTATGCCTACCCGGCCCTCTCCTTCGTCGTCCTCGGCGCCTTCGCCCAGCTGGCCAGCTTCCTCTACCTCAGCGCGCTGATATTCGGCGGCACCCGCCTCGCCGCCGCCTTCCGCCGCCGCAAGCGGCTGTCGGCGACGGCCACCTCGGCCGCGGGGGCCCTGTTCCTCGGCTTCGCGGTGAAGCTGTCGCTGGCCAGCGCGTAGCGCCTGGCGGCGGCCCGCCCGGGCCCGCCCGCCGGTGAGCGGATGTGCGCCGCGTCGCCCGCGAGAAGGACCCGGCCCACCCGGAAACGGCCGGCCGGCGCGGCACGGAAGTCCGAGGCCCCTCCCGGGAGGGCGCCGGGAGGGGTACGACATCGAGGAGCGCCGCACGGGCCGGCGGCTACGGCCGGGCGAGGCGGCCGGCCAGGGACTCCCGCTTCAGCGCCTTCTTCAGCCGTGGGCCGAACGGCTTCTCCACGAAGCGGTTGATCAGCCAGGCCAGCACCAGCATGCCGAGCACCGTCGTCGCGAGCGTCGCGTACGGGGGCAGTCCCAGGCCCCGGTGCAGCACCCGGATGGCGAACCAGCCCAGGTGCTCGTGGACCAGGTAGAACGGGTACGTCAGCGCGCCGGCCGTGGTCAGCCAGGACCAGTTGGCCCAGCTGGTCCAGCCCACCGCCACGACCGCCACGGAGGCGAAGGCGAGGGTGACGATCAGCACGATGACGTGCGGGTCGCGGACGAGGTCGCCGTGCGCGCCCGGGTGCCACAGCCCGTGCGTGGCGGTGCTCTGTCCGAGCAGCCAGGAGACGGCCACGATGCCCCACAGCAGCAGGTCGCTGCCGAAACGGTGGATCAGGTAGAGGGCGAGACCGCCGATGAAGAAGGGCGCGTACTCCGGCATGACCAGCTGCTTCAGCAGCTGGTTGTCGGACGTGTTGGTGAGCACCGTCGCCAGCGTCCACACACAGCAGAAGAGCACGACCCGCCGGTAGGTGACCCCGCGCATGACGACGAGCAGGGCGAACAGCGCGTAGAAGCGGACCTCGGCCCAGAGCGTCCAGCACACGCCCAGCACGCGCGTCGCGCCCATCGGCTGCTGCAGCATCGTCAGGTTGACCAGGAACTCGTCGAGGCGGACCGCGTGCACGACGGCCGGCAGGACGAGGGAAGCGCCGGTGACCAGCACCAGGGCGACCCAGTAGGCGGGGTAGAGGCGGGCGACGCGGGAGCGGAAGAAGTCGCCGAGGGTGCGGCCCCAGCTGCTCATGCAGATGACGAAACCGCTGATGACGAAGAAGAACTGGACGCCCAGGCAGCCGTAGGCGGACATCTGCGACAGCGTCGGGAAGAGGAGGTGCGGCGACCGGTGCCAGGACTCGGAGACCGTGCCGCCGCGTCCGGTGTAGTGGTAGAGGCAGACCATCAGCGCGGCCACGAGCCGCAGACCGTCCAGCGCGAGCAGACGGTTCTTGTGGCCGCCGGAGACGGACGGGGCGGGGGCCGGCCTGGGTGCGGGCGGAGCGCTGGTGAGGGTGGAGGACGAAGCAGGCATGATGCTCCACATTTTTCCCGAACAAACGCTAAGCACTTCGGATTTTCATGTGAATTTCCAAGGCGCGATTACGCTCCGGCAATTCGCCCGACAGACCGCCTCTGTTTACCTGTTCGCCTCTTTTACTTCCGGCCGACAAAAAAGGGCGGGCCCGCGCGGGCCCGCCCTTGGATGGAATGCCTGGTCAGCGACGCACGACCCGGCGCAGATTGCGCGCCTGGCGCGCCACCCGGCGGACCGTGGCGTTGCGGGGGATGAACGCCAGCTGGGCCGGCACCCCGCCGGGCAGCGCCAGCGAGGTCAGACGCCGGCGCTTGAAATAGCGCAGCGTCCGCTCGTCGTGGTTCTTCGCGAGGTACCGCTCGGTCTCCTCCCGCAGCCTCGGAAGGATCTTCGGCTGCATCGCGAAGCCCACCGCACGCACCAGCGCGCCCAGCGCCTCGACGTCCCTGCCCCGGCGCTGCTCGGTGACCGCGGCACGGTCGCCCAGCTCCGGCAGCAGCGCGTCCACGACGGTGACCGGGACCCGGTTGCTGTTCTCGTACGGCGTCAGCTGCTCCAGCAGCAGATCCGTGCCGACCCGGGCGACCGGCAGGCCGTAGAGCGCGGAGGCGGTCAGCAGCGCCGTGGAGAAGCAGCCGACGACCAGCGCCGGACGCATCCGCTGGTACAGCACCTCGGCGAGGACGGGCGTGTCGAGCACGGTGAGGTCGACCTCGAGCCTCTCCGCCTCCTGCTCCAGGGTGCGGGTGAAACGGGCCGGAGCGGTGGGGTGCGGCTTGAACACCACCTTGGTGTGCCCGAGCGCGACGGCCCCCTTCAGCATCCGCACATGCAGGTTCTCCTCCTGCTCGGCGGTGAGGATCTCGAGCGCGGAGAGGTACTGCCCGAGCAGCAGCGCGGGCTCCTCGACCTGGGGCAGATCGTCGCCGAGGGGCGCGAGCTGGGCCAGCACCTTGGTGAAGGCCGGCGTCGGCAGAATCTCGCCCGGCACGCCGAACTCGGTGAGCAGCAGCGGCTTCAGGCCCGGCACCAGATCGAGGTGGAGCACCCGGTCCACCCGGGTGCCGACCAGCGGGTCGATCTTGTTGCGGGTCGGGCCGTAGCTCATCAGACCGTCGGCGTAGACGGTGACCGGGGCGCCGGTGAAGATCTGGGCGAGCGCCAGGGACGGGTTGACCTGGATCGACTCGACGGCCAGCTCCACGTCGTCGTCCCCGAGCCGCCACTCGTGGCGCAGAAACCGCTCCCACAGGGGCATGTCGTCCACCCGGGGAGCCCAGCCGCCCGGGTGGAAGGGGAAGATCGTCTCGTTGTACGACAGCACGTCGTCGAAGCGGTCGCGCAGCCGCTCGAAGCCCGGCATCTCGTCCAGGCCGGGCGTGGTCTCCGGCGTGGCCGCGTTGTTGCAGACCAGCAGGATCCGCCGGTCGGCCGGGCGGAAGCAGCCGGAGTCCAGGGCGGCGGCGAGCGTGGCCGTGCCGTACAGCGTCGACGCCTGGAAGATCTGGGTGGTCACGCGGCGGCTCCCGCGGGGGCGGGACGGCGGCGCAGCCGGCGCAGCTTGGAGGCGCGCTCGATGTCCATCGAGTCCAGGGCCTCGTCCAGCACATCCTGCGGCATGCGCCGCAGCGCCGCGGCACTCATGGATTTCAGTTTCTTCGCCACCGCGGGCTCGAACCTTTCGATGGATCCCACATGATGGGAAATGATGGCGCAGTACGTGCGGACGGCCTTCGGCAGCAGGGCGGCCGCCTCCGGGTCCGCCGCGGTTTCCGAGATGACCTGGTCGAACGCGCGAATGAAGTCGAGCTGCCGTACATCACCGATCTGGGTGAGTGACGTGGCTACTCCGCGCCGGTAGAACACACCCATCAGGCTCACCGCGGCGAAGGACTCCGCCTCCCGGTGCAGCTTCCAGATCCACGGCCGGTCCTCGGCCGTGCGCAGTCCGTCGGTGAAGTGCAGCAGGCCCTTGTCCACCAGGCGCCGGTGGTAGATGCCCGCCCAGGCGAAGGCGTAGTCCACGGAGGTGGAGCGGTCGGCGGGCAGGATCGCCTCGCGCGGGTTCAGCACGACGCCCCGGCGGCCGACCGGCACCCGCTGCACGCTGCGTGCCCGTGCGGTGCACTGCACATGGTCGGTGCGCAGGAAGTCGCAGCCGAGATCCTCGATCGCGCCGACCAGCTGCGGGTAGTAGCCGGGGGCGAGCCAGTCGTCGCCGTCCAGGAAAGTCAGGTACTCGCCCCGTGCCCGGTCGATGCCGGTGTTGCGGGCGGTCGCCAGCCCTCCGTTCTTCTCGTGCCGGACGAAGACCGCGCCCGGCAGCTCGCGCTCCGCGCGCGCGAGAATCTCTGGTGTCCCGTCGCGGGAACAGTCGTCGACGAGAATGAATTCGAAGTCCTCACGCGCGTTCGCCTTCAGGCTCCTGAGCGTGTCGGGCGCATATTGCTGCACGTTGTAGAACGGCACGATGACGGAGAGCTTGACCACGTCAGGGACGTTAGGGGGAAGCCCGTCATGTGTCTTGACCGTCGGCTTGATATGAGGTGAACGACGTATGGCGAAGCTGTGAACCGGGCTTTTTCGCGACGCGATCATGACCCGATTCGCCATTCGGCGATGTGCTGTTAACCGTTTGTTGTATTCGGGTTGGGCGGAACCTCGGAATGCCTTCCTAGCGTCTTCGGCGTGCCAGCAAGTGCAACGAAGGCCCTGCGGGTCGCCGTCCTCGCGGATTCCGACACCCGGTGGAAGTGGGGCGCGCTCACCGCGCAGCGCGTCACCCCCACCGACGCCGAGATCCGGCTCGACGGCTACCTCCTGCGGGGCCGAGCGACCCCGACCGCCCGCCAGCTGAACGAAGTCGGCGTCCGCGCGGACTCCCTCCGCGAGGTGACCTCCGTCGAGTTCCTGCGCGCGATGAGCGAAGACGCCGAGAACCCGTACGACGTCCTCGTCCTCGCCCTGGTCGGCGGCGCTGTCCAGGCGATGCTGCACGGGCTGCGGAGCGCCTGGGGCTCCGGGAGCCGTCCCGTCGTCGTCACCGGCTATGTCGGCGTCGTCTACGAGAAGCTCGCCGACGGCCTGCTGCTGCGGCACGGCGCGGACCTCGTCCTCGCCAACTCCCGCCACGACGCGGACCGGTTCCGGGCCGTGTACGAGGGGGTCGGCGCCGACGCCTCCTCGGTGACCGAGGTCGCGCTGCCCTTCCTCGGCGGAAAGCCGTACACCGGCGAACACCAGCCCTACACCGTCGTGTTCGCGGCCCAGCCCTCCGTCCCGGACAGCCGCAAGGACCGTACGTACCTGCTGAACCGGCTGATCCAGCACGCCCGCAAGCACCCCGAGCGCGAGGTGCTGCTCAAGCTGCGCTCCAAGCCCGGCGAGCACACCACCCACATCGAGGAACTGCCGTACCAGAAGCTGGTCCAGGGCACGGACGTGCCCGCCAACTTCCGCCTGGTGTACGGCCACATGGGCGAGGTGCTCGACCGCACCGACCTGCTGGTCACGATCAGCTCCACGGCTGCTCTGGAGGCCCTGCACCGCCGCGTCCCGACGGTCGTCCTGACCGACCTGGGCGTGCGCGAGGTGCTCGGCAACCACCACTTCACCGGCTCCGGGTGCCTCGCCTCCTGGGACCAGCTGGACGCCGGGCACCGCCCGGCGCCGGACGAGGAGTGGGTGGCCCGGCAGGGCGTCGCCGCCGACGGCTCGTACGCCACCGCCTTCGACGCGGCCCGCGAGCGCATCGCCGAGCTGCTGGACCGCGAAGGCGGCCTGCCGCCCCTGAACCCCTACTACACACCCGAGACCGCGCCCGGCTACCTCCCCGGGATCCTCGCGCGCCACCACCTCGGCCCCGACGGCGCCCCGCTGCCCGGCGCGCCCGCCGCCGACAAGGCGCCGGGACCCGTCCGCCAGATCGTGCGCCGGGCCGCACGCGGCGCCTACCGCCACGGCGTGCAGCGCGTGGCCCCCGTGATCCGACGAATGGGAGAGCTGTGAGCGACCGGATCCCACGGCAAGGAGCAGAGCACATGACCGACGCCAACCCCGACGCACCCGCGGTGCGCCGCGTGCTCGCGGTGATCCCGGCGCGCGGCGGCTCCAAGGGTGTCCCCGCCAAGAACCTCGCCCCCGTCGGCGGCATCCCGCTGGTGGCCCGCGCGGTGCGCGAGTGCCGCGCCGCTCGGCTGGTGACCGACGTGGTCGTCTCCACCGACGACCAGGCCATCGCCGCCGCCGCCCGCCAGGCCGGCGCCGAGGTCGTGCTGCGCCCCGCCGCCATCGCCGGCGACACCGCCACCTCCGAGGCCGCCGTCCTGCACGCCATGGACGCCCATGAGGCCCTGCACGGCGCGCCCGTCGACGTCGTCCTGCTCGTCCAGTGCACCAGCCCGTTCCTGATCCGCGAGGACGTGGACGGGGTCGCGGGGGCCGTCGTCGAGAACGGCGCCGACACCGCCGTCACCGTCGCCCCCTTCCACGGCTTCATCTGGCGCGACGCGGCCGACGACCCGGTGGCCGTCGACACGGAGTCCACGGCGGCCGTCGGCGGATCCGTGACGGTCGCCAACTCCACGACGGTGAGCGGCGGTTACGGCGTCAACCACGACAAGTCCTTCCGTCCGCGCCGTCAGGACCGCCCGCAGGACCTGCTGGAGACCGGCGCCGCCTACGCGATGGACGCGGCCGGCTTCCGCGAGCACAAGCACCGCTTCTTCGGCCACACCGAGCTGGTCCGCACCGACCCGGCCCGGGTCCTGGAGATCGACGACCCGCACGACCTGGCCCGCGCCCGCGCCCTCGCCCCGCTCTTCGACGCGGACCGCCCGGGCGCCCTCCCCACCTACGACGACATCGACGCCGTAGTCCTCGACTTCGACGGCACCCAGACCGATGACCGGGTGCTGATCGACTCCGACGGACGGGAGTTCGTCTCCGTGCACCGCGGAGACGGACTCGGCATCGCCGCCCTGCGCAAGAGCGGCCTGAGGATGCTGATCCTGTCCACGGAACAGAACCCGGTGGTCGCCGCCCGGGCCCGGAAGCTGAAGCTCCCGGTGCTGCACGGCATCGACCGCAAGGACCTCGCGCTGAAGCAGTGGTGCGAGGAGCAGGGCATCGCGCCTGAGCGCGTGCTCTACGTCGGCAACGACGTCAACGACCTCCCGTGCTTCGCCCTCGTCGGCTGGCCCGTGGCGGTCGCGAGCGCCCACGACGTCGTACGCGGCGCCGCACGCGCGGTCACCACGATCCCCGGCGGTGACGGCGCGATCCGAGAGATCGCCAGCTGGATCCTCGGCCCCTCTCTCGATTCCCTCCCCAAGTAAGGACATCCCCTGATGAGCACCAACTCCCGTCTGCGCACGTTCGGTTCGCGCGAGGTCGGCCCGGGCCGTCCCGTCTACATCTGCGGCGAGATCGGCATCAACCACAACGGTGAGCTGGAGAACGCGTTCAAGCTGATCGACGTGGCCGCCGAGGCCGGCTGCGACGCCGTCAAGTTCCAGAAGCGCACCCCGGAGATCTGCACCCCGCGCGACCAGTGGGACATCGAGCGCGACACCCCCTGGGGCCGGATGACCTACATCGACTACCGCCACCGCGTGGAGTTCGGCGAGGACGAGTACCGCCAGATCGACGAGTACTGCAAGGAGAAGGGCATCGACTGGTTCGCGTCCCCGTGGGACACCGAGGCCGTCGCCTTCCTGGAGAAGTTCGACGTCCCCGCCCACAAGGTGGCCTCCGCGTCCCTGACGGACGACGAGCTGCTGCGCGCCCTGCGCGCCACCGGCCGCTCGGTCATCCTCTCCACCGGCATGTCCACCCCGAAGCAGATCCGCCACGCGGTCGAGGTCCTCGGCTCGGACAACATCCTCATGTGCCACGCCACCTCCACCTACCCGGCCAAGGCCGAGGAGCTGAACCTCCGCGTGATCAACACGCTGGAGAAGGAGTACCCGAACGTCCCGATCGGCTACTCCGGCCACGAGACCGGCCTGCAGACCACGCTGGCCGCCGTCGCCCTCGGCGCCACCTTCGTCGAGCGCCACATCACCCTGGACCGCGCCATGTGGGGCTCCGACCAGGCCGCCTCCGTGGAGCCGCAGGGCCTCGTCCGCCTCGTCCGCGACATCCGCACCATCGAGGCCTCCCTCGGTGACGGCGTCAAGAAGGTCTACGAGTCCGAGCAGGGCCCGATGAAGAAGCTGCGCCGCGTCGCCGGCGTCGTCGCCGAGGCGGAGATCGCCGCGGCGGCGGGCGAGCCGGTCTCGGTCTGAGTGCCCTGATCGCCTTAACTGCCCTACGACGGGACGGTCGTACGACGATGAGCCCCCGCGCCGGCCAGGCCGGCCACCCCGCCCACACGCTCGCCTTCGTGGAGAGCCCGGTACAGCTGCTGAACGTACTGGAGTGGGCACACCTCCACGGCCTGCGCGGCGCCGACGAGCCGGCCCGGCCGTCCGTGCCCGCGCAGGCACGGCGGTCGCCGGCCAGCGCCATACAGCCGGCCGACTCGGAGCTCACCGTCGTCGTACTGTCCCCGACCGACCCCATGACCCGGGGCCAGCTGCGCCGCATGGCGGACCTGGCCCGGGACGAGGGGTACCGGGTGCGCTGGGAAGAGGCGCGGGGCGGCACGACCGCGCCCTTCTCGACGATCGGCGGCCTGGCGGGGGCGCTCCGCCGGGCCGACCGCATCGTCATGGGAGACCCGTTCTCCCGCTACGTACAACTGCTGCTGACGATCACCCGTGCCCGTGACCTGGTGGTGGTCGACGACGGCACGGCGACCATGGAATTCGTCGCCCAGCTGGCCCGCGGCGAACGCCTGGTCCGCTGGCACCGCAAGGGCGGCCGCCCCGGAGCCCGCGACCTGCTCTTCGCCCCGGTCTCCTCCTCGGCCCGCCGCCGCCTCACGCCGAGCGCCCGGCGCCGCGTCGAGGTCTTCTCCTCCATGCCGGTGACGGAGACGCCCGAAGGCGTCACGATCACCGCCAACGACTTCGCCTGGACCCGGGCCCGCTTCGGCCCGCCGCGCATCACCAAGGGAGCCGACATGGTCGGCACGTCCCTGGTGGAGACCGGTGTGGTGGACGGCGACCGCTATCTCGAAGCCGTCCGCGGCCTGGCCAGGGCTCACGGCGCCACCCGCTACTTCGCCCACCGTCGCGAGAGCGCGGAGAAGCTGCACCGGCTGGCCGCCGAGACGGGCCTGGAGATAGTCCGCCCGGACCTCCCCCTGGAACTGATCGCCCGCCGCGGCCCCATCGGCCGTACGATCCTCAGCTTCCCCTCCACGGTCGTCCACACCCTCCCCCTCGCCCTCGTCGGCACGGGCGTCCGCGTGGCCGTCTTCGACATCGACCCCACCTGGCTGACGGAGAACGCCTCACCCCGGGCACAGGGCTTCCTGTCGGGGGTCACGGGGACGGCGCGGGACGTACACCGGCTGGCGGCGGTGAGCCTGGCCTAGCCGGCCTGACCGATCGCGGGTCGGGCCGGTTCTTCACCGGTGTGCGCCGCGGCCCTGAGCGCGGTCTCGTACACGTCGACGACCTGCTCCACGGTCCGGTCGGTGTACGTCGCGAGGCCGGCGATCGCCGCGACCGCCCAGTTCGCCGACGACCGTGTCATGAGTACGGATACCCGGTCGCCGTGGACGCCGGTGCGGATGAGGGGGCGTCGGAGCCTCGTTACGGTAAGCGTGATCGCGTTAGGATTTTCTTACCTTGTGCGCTTGATCATGCACAAGGCGGCGGATGCCGCCGGGAACGGGGTAACGGGGCAACGGGGAAACGGGGAGGTCATCACGCATGGCGTGGGACGAATGGGAGCAACTGAAGGCGGAAGCGGCGGCGCGCGGCTCCACCCGGATGCGGCTGAACTCGATTCCGTCCGATCCGGGCGGCGATTCCCATGGGGGGAGTTCGGACCGGCTGAAGTCGGACAAGAAGGCCTGGGCGAAGGCCGGTGAGGATGTCAAAGGCCTGAAGGACGACGTCGGCAAGGCGCTGACGAAGCTGGACGACGGGCAGTCGGGCCTGGGGGACACGGCCGGCTGCCAGTCGGCGGCGGCGCAGAAGGAGCTGTACGACTCCTGGAAGAAGTACGTCGGTGATGTGGGCGGCCGCTGCGGTGAGTTGGGCGGTCTGCTGGAACGCTCGGGACACGACCTGAACATGCTCGACTCGGATGTCAGGGCCGAGCTGGACAAGATCAAGGCCAAGTACCAGGACACCGACCCCGTCATGTGCCCGACGAAGGACAAGTGATCGACCGCCATGGATCTTGCGACGCTGAAGGCTTTCAAGCCGTCCGAGTACCAGGAAGCGGCGGACGGGTACCGGGCCACGGGTGACATGGCCAGTTCGGCCAAGGACACGGTCGAGAACCAGATCTCCGCGGGGATCCGCAACCAGCTCGACGGCAAGACGGCCGAGGCCGCTCTGCGGGAGCTGAAGGAGGTGTCGAAGAACTTCCACTACGTACAGACCGAGTGCGGTCTGGTCAGCACCGCGCTGAACGGGTTCGCGTTCGACATGGCGGCGGCGAAGCGGAAGCTGGAGGCGGTGCTCGAGGACGCGAAGGCGGCCGGCTGCACCGTCGGCGCCGACGGCTCGGTCACCTATCCGGCGGGCGGCAAGGAAGTCGACGGCAAGGTCCCGGAAGGCGGCACCATGCCGCCGGACACGAGCCCGACGGATCCGACGGCGCAGGCACTGGAGCGCCAGGCCGCCAACATCCACCCCAATCCGAACTTCGGCAAGGCACAGGACTTCGCCAACCGCATCGGCGACGCCCTGAAGGAAGCCACGGACGCGGATGCGAAATGGGCGCCGAAGCTGCGCGCCCTGAAGGCCGACGACGACCTGGTGGTGTCCGACCGGGACTGGTCCGATGCCAAGTCGGACATGGACGGCGTCCGTGACGCGGGCAAGGGCTACCTCGATTCCCTGCCCCACCCGCCCAAGGACGGCAGCCCGAAGGACAACGCGTCGTGGTGGAAGGGGCTCACGCCGGAGCAGCAGGCGGACTACATCTCCGTCCACCCCGACTCGATAGGCAAGCTGGACGGGCTCCCCGCCGTTGTACGGGACGAGGCCAACCGCACCGTGCTGGACGAAACCCACGGTCAAGCACAGCTGGACTACGACGCCTGGCTGAAAAAGAATCCCGAACCCAAGCGGTACGGGCCCTACTTCAATCCGATGACGGGCACCGAGGTGAAGGGAGCGATGGTCGAGACCCAGGAGTGGAAGGACTGGGAAGAGAAAAGGAAGAAAGCTCACAAGTCCCTCGACGGCATGAACGCGATCCAGGAGCGCTTCGACTCGACGGGAACGAACGGACTGCCCGAGGCGTACCTGCTGGGGTTCAGTGCCGAAGGGGACGGCCGCGCGATCGTCGCCAACGGAAACCCGGACACCGCGGATCATCAGGCGGTTTACGTGCCGGGGACGACGTCGGATCTGGGCAGCATCGGTGGAGGTATCGACCGGATGACCAAGGTCTGGCATGCGGCTCATGACGAGGCCAACGGGAAATCCGTTTCCACGATCACCTGGCTCGGCTACGACGCGCCCGACGACGTCGTAAAGGACGCGCCCTTCGAACACTACGCATACGACGGGGCGCCGGCGTTCAACAAGTTCCTGGATGGGCTCGACACGACACACACCGGTGATACGGCTGCGCATCGCACGGTGATCGCCCACTCGTATGGAACGACGCTCGTTGGTGCCGCGGCCCAGACGGGGCATGTCAGCGCCGATGACCTCGTCTTCGCGGGCAGTCCCGGTGTCAAGGTGTCAGGCGCCGACGAGCTGGACGTGCCCAAGGGGCACGTGTGGAACGAGGAGGCCGACGGAGACGTGGTTCCGGACCTCGGCCGCTACGGCCATGGCGGGGACGCCTTCATCATCCCCAGCGATCCCCAATTCGGTGCCAACCAGATGGCCACGGACACGGAAGGGCACAGCGGTTACTGGGACGAGACTTCCCATGGCCCGTCCCAGAGTCTGAAGAATCAAGCCCTGGTCGTGGTCGGGAAGGGCGATGATGTGGCGCTGAAGCCGTCACCCGGTTTCGGGGGAGCGGATCCCGATTATTGGGCGCATGTGAAGTAGGAGAGATTCCCCGACGTGAAGATCAAACTGGGCGTCCTCGCGGTCGCCGTCCCCCTTGTACTGACCACTGTCACTGGATGCGGCATGACTGACAACGACTCCGATGAAACCCCTTCTTCCGGTACGAGCACCTCGCGTGACGCCTCCGATGCCATGGAAAAGGTGTCGAGCGGTATCTACGACCTGATCGGTGTCAAGGGAAAGGCGTCCGACAGCCGTCCGTTTGTTTCGGAATGCTCGGGAAAGGACAGGAAGAAATACTTCCGGATCTTCCATTGGTGGAGTTTCTACCCCGCATCGGCGAGCGACCTCGGCGTGGCGATGGAGCGGCTCAAGACGGAGCTGCCCAAGCACGGATGGAAGATCGTCACATACGGGCCGGACACCAGCAGGAACAAGAACATCAACCTGACTGCCGACAACGACAAGCAGAAGGCAGGTGTCAACATCGTCGAAATGGCGAAGGACGACCCGCCGAAGCTGAGCCTGCACGTCGTGTCCGGTTGCTACCAGGTCCCGGAGGGCCAAGAGGTCGAACACTTCTAGGGCCGCTGCCGGCCGTCCTCCCGGGCGGTCGGTTCCGGCCGCTTCACGGCCTCCGCGCCAGTACGAACGCCCGTGGCCGGGCCTCCTCCCCGTCCGGCTCTCGGACCACCGTCGCCACCAGTTCCAGGCCCGCCGCGGTGAGCGGCGTCGTGATCTGTTCCGGCGTGCGCATGTAGTAGTCCAGGTCGATCTCATGGCCGAAGCGTTCCGCCACATGGAGGTGGTCCGGTTCGGGGCCGGACTGGAAGGCGACGAGGACGGGGGCGCCGGGGGCCAGGGTGCGGTGGAATTCGGCGAACACCGTCGGCAGGTGGGCGTCGGGGACGTGGATCGTCGAGTACAGGGCCAGGATGCCGCCCAGGGCGGCGCCGGGGAGGTCCAGGGACGTCATCGAGCCGACGTGGAAGCGCGGCCCGGGGTGCGCCTCGCGGGCCAGGGCCACCATCGCGGGGGAGACGTCCACGCCGAAGACCGGAACGCCCAGGTCGTGCAGGAGGGCGGTGACGCTGCCGGGGCCGCTGCCGAGGTCGGCCACGGGGGCCGGGCCGTTCGCCGTGACCAGTTCGGTGAAGGCGGTGATCAGCCGGCGGTCGAGGGGGTGGGGCGGGCCGCCCGGGAAGCGCGAGGCGTAGTCCTTGGCGATCGCGTCGTAGGAGGAGCGGGTGGTCTGCAGGAAGTCCGCCATCGAGTCGCTCACGGTCGCGGACCCTACCGGGATCGGTCCCGTTCCGTGGACAAGTCGCGCGCGACCGTGGTGATGCGTGGTATCCGTTGAAGGAGGAAACAAAGGTTTTACCCACCAGAGCCCGCCGTCAAGCGTCCGTCGGTCAGCTTTTCTTCCCCTAACGGGCTGAACTTTTGTTGATCTATGGGCAGTTGACCGGTCGGGCGTCCTACCCTTCAGAGGGTGAAGCAACTGATGTCCCGAGAGTCCGAGGCCGATCTCCCCGGGGATGTGCTCCCCGGCGTGCTCAGCGAGTCCCTGCACGCCGAACTCGTAGCCTTCCGCCGCGACTTGCACATGCACCCCGAGCTGGGAAACCAGGAGTTCCGTACGACCGCCGCGATCAAGGAGCGGCTCGAGCGGGCCGGGCTGCGCCCCCGTGTCCTCGCCACCGGAACCGGGCTCATCTGTGACATCGGACTGCCGGAGGGGCAGCGGCCCGCCGTCCCTCTGATGGCTCTGCGCGCCGACATCGACGCCCTGCCCATCCCGGACACCAAGACCGACTGCCCGTACCGGTCCACCGTGCCGGACCGCGCCCACGCCTGCGGCCACGACATGCACACCGCCGTGGTGCTCGGCGCCGGGCTCGTCCTCGCCGATCTGCACGCCAAGGGCCTGTTGCCCCGTCCGGTGCGGCTGCTCTTCCAGCCCGCCGAGGAAGTGATGCCCGGCGGCGCCCTCGGTGCCATCAAGGACCGGGTCCTCGACGGCGTCGGGCGGATCCTCGCCGTGCACTGCGATCCCAAGGTCGACGCCGGCCGGGTCGGGCTGCGGCACGGAGCCATCACCAGCGCCGCCGACCGCCTGGACGTCGCCCTGGACGGGCCCGGCGGGCACACCGCCCGGCCCCATCTGACCACCGACCTGGTCACCGCCGTCGCCCGCGTCGCCGTCGACGTACCCGCGATCGTCGCCCGGCGCGTCGACGCCCGCAGCGGCCTCGCCCTGACCTGGGGCCGGATCGAGTCGGGCCACGCCCCGAACGTCATCCCGCAGCACGCCGAGCTGTCCGGCACCATCCGCTGCCTGGACCTGGAGGCCTGGCGCGAGGCACCCGACATCGTGCACGCGGCCATCGACGAGGTCGCCACCCTGCACCGGGCCAAGTCGGAGATCACCTACGTGCGGGGCGTGCCTCCCGTCGTCAACGACCGGGAGTCCACCGATCTGCTGCGCAGGGCCATGGTCGCCCGGCGCGGGCTGCAGTCCGTCGAGAGCACCGAGCAGAGCCTCGGCGGCGAGGACTTCTCCTGGTACCTGGAACAGGTGCCCGGCGCCCTGGCCCGGCTCGGTGTCCGTGCCCCCGGTGACCGCACGGTCCGCGACCTGCACCAGGGCAACTTCGACGCCGACGAGTCAGCCATCACGGTCGGCGTGGAGCTGTTCACGGCCGCCGTGCTGCTCGACGACCAGTAGACCGCCGGGAGGAGGGGAGGGGGCGCCCGTTTGGTGCCTCTTCGTCCCCTTGTGTCACCCTGGTGTAACCGGCGGCGCACGGCCGTAACTCGGAGTCGGCACGAATCGATAACGGCCACGAGGAACCCCGTTCCTCTCCCCTTCTACGCGCGTTACTGTGCGCCGAAATCGCCACCACTGGCGGCACATTGGGGAGAGCGGCCCGGTGACGGCGCCGTGGGGATGGAAGGGTGCTTGCTGTGCGTATGGTCTCTCGGAAGATGTCCCGGAGAACGAGGTTCTCCCAGGTCGCGGTGGCCGTCTCGGTCGTCGCCCTCGCGGCTGCCGGCTGCGGCAAGTCCAGCACTGAATCCACCGGCACGCCGACCAAGGACGGCAAGTACTCCGCCAAGGGCATCGGCCTCGCCTACGACATCGGCGGCAAGGGCGACCAGTCCTTCAACGACGCCGCCTACGCCGGCTTCAAGAAGGCCCAGGTCGAGTTCAAGATCGGCGGCCGGGACATCGAGCCGCAGGCCGGCGAGTCGGACGCCGACAAGGTGCAGCGCCTGGAGACCCTGGCGAAGGCCGGCTACAACCCGGTCATCGGCGTCGGCTTCGCCTACGCGCCCGCCGTGAAGCAGGTCGCCCTCAAGTATCCGAAGGTCACCTTCGGCATCATCGACGACAACACCATCCAGGCGAAGAACGTCGCCGACATGGTCTTCCACGAGGAGCAGTCCTCGTACCTCGCCGGTGTCGCGGCCGCCAAGGCGACCAAGAAGAACCACATCGGCTTCATCGGCGGCGTGGACATCCCGCTGATCCACAAGTTCGAGGCCGGGTTCGACCAGGGCGCCAAGGCCGTCAACCCGAAGATCAAGATCGAGTCGCAGTATCTGACCCAGACGCCGGCGGAGGGCGGTTTCTCCAGCCCGGACAAGGGCGAGAACGCGGCCAACGGCCAGATCGACGCCGGTGCCGACGTCATCTACCACGCGGCCGGCCTCTCCGGGCAGGGCGTGATCAAGTCCGCCGCCGAGCACAAGGTGTGGGCCATCGGAGTGGACTCCGACCAGTACCAGCAGAGCGCGCTCGCCAAGTACAAGGACTACATCCTCGGCTCGGCCCTGAAGAACGTCGGCGGAGCGGTCTACGACCTGGTCAAGTCCGTCTACCAGGGCAAGCCCCTGTCCGGCGAGGTGCGTGGCGACCTGAAGTCCGGTGGTGTCGGCTTCGCCGACTCCAACCCGAAGTATAAGGCGATGACCGCGGTGGCCTCGGCCGTGGAGAAGGCCAAGCAGGACATCATCGACGGAAAGATCACCGTCAACACCAAGTGAGACGCCGGTAAGAGCGCGGTCGAAATCGAATGATCTGACCTTTGCTTCTCCGCCCGCTCGGGGGCCTTCGGCCCGTACACCCCTTGCCTCCCGCAAGGGGTGTACTGCTGTCCGTAACCTTGACGGTGACTGTGGCCACAGCTCGATAACGGAGCGGACATTGGGGGTTTTCCGTCTGGTCTACGCGCGTTACGCTGCGGCGGAACCAGCGCCTGGTTTGGGCGCTTGCACAAAGGAGTCAAGTTCCATGCGCCGGGTGTCCCGCATCACGATTGCAGGCGTTGCGACCGCAGCGCTCGCCGTAACTGTCTCTGCCTGTGGCAGCTCGTCCACCTCTTCCTCCTCCGAGGGCAAGTCCAAGGGCATCGGCCTGGCGTACGACGTCGGCGGCAAGGGCGACCAGTCCTTCAACGACGCCGCCTACGCGGGCTTCCAGAAGGCCCAGAAGGACTTCGGCGTCAGCGGCCGGGACGTCGAGCCGCAGGACAACGAGTCGGACGCGGACAAGATCCAGCGCCTGGAGACCCTGGCGAAGGCGGGCTACAACCCGGTCATCGGCGTCGGCTTCGCCTACGCGGGTGCCGTGAAGGAGGCCGCGCAGAAGTTCCCGAAGGTCACCTTCGGCATCATCGACGACAACCAGACCCAGGCGAAGAACGTCGCCGACATGGTCTTCCACGAGGAGCAGTCCTCGTACCTCGCCGGTGTCGCGGCCGCCAAGGCGACCAAGAAGAACCACATCGGCTTCATCGGCGGCGTGGACGTCCCGCTGATCCACAAGTTCGAGGCGGGTTACGAGCAGGGCGCCAAGTCCGTCAACCCGAAGATCAAGGTCGAGTCGCAGTACCTGACCCAGACGGCCCAGGAGGGTGGCTTCTCCAGCCCGGACAAGGGTGAGAACGCCGCCAACGGCCAGATCGACGCGGGCGCCGACGTGATCTACGCCGCCGCCGGCCTCTCCGGCCAGGGCGTGATCAAGTCCGCCGCCGAGCACAAGGTGTGGGCCATCGGCGTCGACTCCGACCAGTACAAGCAGGCTGCGCTCGCCAAGTACAAGAGCTACATCCTGACCTCGGCCCTGAAGAACGTCGAGGGCGCGGTCTACGACCTGTCCAAGTCGGTCATCAAGGACAAGAAGCCGCTGACCGGCGAGATCCGCGGCTCCCTGGAGAACGGCGGCGTGGGCCTGGCCGACTCCAACCCGACCTTCAAGAACAACGCCGCCATGCAGGCCGCGATCAAGAAGGCCGAGGCCGGTATCAAGGACGGCAGCATCAAGGTGAAGACCTCCTGACGATCTAGGTCAGAGGCCTTGGCCAACAGAACGCTGTAATGGCAGCGTTACGGCCGCGGAACGGGGTGCGGAGAGGATGACCTGCCCGCACCCCGTTCGCGCGGCAGAATGCTCGGAACGGATCGGATTTTTGATCGAGAGAAAGTTCTCGATCAAGGTCGGTCAGATCCGGGCACTATTTAAAGCAGGGGCGCTACGCGCGTAGAGCGGCCCCTTTCCCGAGGAGAGTGCGCCATCGACGCGTCCAGCAGCCCTCCGCTCACCGCTCCGTCGACAGTCGCGGTCGAGCTCGCGGGCATCACCAAGCGATTCCCCGGTGTCGTGGCCAACCACGACATCCACCTCACGGTCCGCAAGGGCACCGTCCATGCCCTCGTCGGCGAGAACGGGGCCGGCAAGTCCACCCTGATGAAGATCCTCTACGGCATGCAGAAGCCGGACGAGGGCACCATCTCGGTCGACGGCGAGCAGGTGAGCTTCTCCAGCCCCGGCGAAGCCATCGCCCGCGGCATCGGCATGGTCCACCAGCACTTCATGCTGGCCGACAACCTGACCGTGCTGGAGAACGTGGTGCTCGGCAGCGAGAAGCTGCACGGCATCGGCGGCGGCGCCCGCAAGAAGATCAAGGAGATCTCCGACCGCTACGGCCTGGGCATCCGCCCGGACGTGCTGGTCGAGGACCTCGGTGTGGCCGACCGTCAGCGTGTGGAGATCCTCAAGGTCCTCTTCCGCGGCGCCCGCACCCTGATCCTCGACGAGCCGACCGCCGTGCTGGTCCCGCAGGAGGTCGACGCGCTCTTCGACAACCTGCGCGAGCTGAAGTCCGAGGGCCTGTCCGTCATCTTCATCTCCCACAAGCTGGGCGAGGTGCTCTCCGTCGCCGACGACATCACCGTCATCCGGCGCGGTACGACGGTCGGGACCGCGATCCCGTCCGAGACCACCCCGCGCCAGCTGGCCGAGCTGATGGTCGGCAGCGAGCTGCCCACCCCGGAGACCGCCGAGTCCACCGTCACCGACCGGGCGGTCCTGGAGGTTCGGAACCTCACCGTCTACGCCCGCGGCGGCGCGTCCCTCGGGGAGCTCGGCGCGCAGCCCGAGACCGCGACGGCCGGCTCGTCCGGCGCCGCGCCCGGCGCCGACGTCCTCACCGAGGCCACCAGCCCCAGCGCGGCCAAGCGTGTCCTCGACGACGTCTCCTTCACCATCCACGCCGGCGAGGTCATGGGCATCGCCGGTGTCGAGGGCAACGGCCAGACCGAGCTGATCGACGCGCTGATCGGCACCAAGCACGCCGACTCCGGCCAGGTCGTCTTCCTCGGCGAGGACATCACCCCCTGGGCCACCCGCAAGCGCCGCGAGTCCGGCTTCGGCTACATCCCCGAGGACCGCCACCGCCAGGGCCTGCTGCTGGAGGCCCCCCTCTGGGAGAACCGCATCCTCGGCCACGTCACCGAGAAGCCCAACGCCAAGGGCTTCTGGCTGAACCCCAAGGGCGCCCAGGCCGACACCCGCCGGATCGTCGAGGAGTACGACGTCCGTACCCCCGGCATCGACGTCACCGCGGCCTCCCTGTCCGGCGGCAACCAGCAGAAGCTGATCGTCGGCCGCGAGATGAGCCACGACCCGAAGTTCCTGATCGCCGCCCACCCCACCCGCGGTGTGGACGTCGGCGCCCAGGCGCAGATCTGGGACCGCATCCGCGAGGCCCGCCGCGAGGGCCTGGCCGTGCTGCTGATCTCCGCCGACCTGGACGAGCTGATCGGCCTGTCGGACACCCTGCGCGTCATCTACGACGGCAGGCTGGTCGCCGACGCCGACCCGGCCACCATCACGCCGGAAGAGCTGGGCACGGCCATGACGGGTGCCGCGACCGGTCACCTGGAGCACGAAGAGACCGCCCCCGAGGGCGACGACACCGCCGGTCCGGAGGACGAGGCCCGATGAAGAAGTTCGACAAGGAGCGGGTGCTCGTCGCGGTGGCCGGACCGGTCATCGCGCTCGTCCTGGCGATCGTGCTGACCTCCGTGGTCCTGCTCGCCTCGGGCAAGAACCCGATCGAGCCGTACAACCTGATGCTCCAGCAGCTGCCGTACTCGGACATCCAGGTGCTGATCATCAACCAGGCGTCGCTGTACTACATCGCCGCCATCGCGGTCGCCCTCGGCTTCCGCATGAACCTGTTCAACATCGGTGTCGACGGCCAGTACCGCCTCGCCGCGGTGATGACCGCCGTCGTCGGCGCGCACATCGCCCTGCCCAGCTTCCTGCAGATCCCGGTGCTGCTGCTCACCGCCATGGCCACCGGCGCCTTCTGGGCCGGTATCGCCGGTGTCCTCAAGGTCACCCGGGGCGTCAGCGAGGTCGTCGCGACGATCATGCTGAACTCCATCGCCACCGCCGTCATCGGCTACGTCACCCTCACCGACGTGTGGGGCGTGCAGGTCGGCGACAACGTGACGACCGGTGTCATGAAGAAGTCCGGCTGGTTCCCGGGCATCAACCTGGGCTCGGACGTCGGCGAGATCTACGGCCTGGTCTTCCTCGCCGTCCTCCTCGGCATCGGCTACTGGATCGTCCTCAACCGCACCCGCTTCGGCTTCGACCTGCGCGCCACCGGCGCCTCGGAGACCGCCGCCGCGGCCTCCGGCGTGGACGCCAAGCGCATGGTGCTGACCGCGATGCTGATCTCCGGCGCCATCTCGGGCCTCGCCGGTCTGCCGCTGTTGCTCGGCGACAGCCACACCTACAGCCTGAGCTTCCCGGTCGGCCTCGGCTTCACCGCCATCGGCATCGCCCTGCTCGGCCGCAACAACCCGGGCGGCATCGCGCTGGCCGCCCTGCTGTGGGCCTTCCTCGACAAGGCCTCGCCCGCCCTCGACTACGCGACCCCCGTGGCGTACGACAAGGAAATCGCGACGATCATGCAGGGCCTGATCGTCTTCGCGGTCGTCATCTCGTACGCGGCCGTCCAGCAGTGGGCTCTGCGCCGCCAGCAGCGCCGGGTCGGCGCCGAGCTGGCCGCGGCCGCCGCCCAGAACACCAACAAGGAGGTGGCTGCCTGATGTCCACCGCGACCATCGCCAAGCCGCAGGCGAAGCAGCCCGGCAAGGGCGGCCGCCGTATGTCGCTCCCGGTACTCCTGCTGGTCATCGCAGGCGTGCTGGTGCTCACCTCGATCGTCCGCATCATCACCGGCGCGGACGGCATCACCTCGGTCGGCCAGATGTCCACCGCGCTCCAGCTCGCGGTGCCGATCGGCCTCGCCGGCCTCGGCGGCCTGTGGGCCGAGCGCGCGGGCGTCGTCAACATCGGTCTCGAGGGCATGATGATCCTCGGCACCTGGTTCGGCGCCTGGGCCGGCTACCAGTGGGGCCCGTGGACCGGTGTCGTCTTCGGCATCATCGGCGGCGCGCTCGGCGCCGTCCTGCACGCCATCGCCACCGTCACCTTCAACGTCAACCACATCGTCTCCGGTGTGGCGCTGAACATCCTGGCCCTCGGCACCACCCGCTACCTGTCGAAGTTCACCTTCGCCAACGCCCCGCAGGGCTCCACCAAGCAGTCCCCGCCGATCGACTCCCTCGGCGAGTTCAGCATCCCCGGTCTGTCGGACTGGCTGAACACGCTCAACGAGAAGCACTGGTTCCTGGTCTCGGACATCGCGGGTCTGCTCGGCGGCCTGGTCACCGACCTGTCCCCGCTGACCGTCATCGCGGTCGCCATGATCCCGGCGACCTGGTGGGTGCTGTGGCGCACCTCCTTCGGCCTGCGCCTGCGCTCCTGCGGCGAGAACCCGGTGGCGGCCGAGTCCCTCGGCGTCAACGTGTACAAGTACAAGTACATCGCCGTGATCATCTCCGGCGGCTTCGCCGGCCTCGGCGGTGCCTTCCTGTCCATCGTCGCCTCGAACGTGTACCTCGACGGCCAGACGGCCGGCCGCGGTTACATCGGTCTCGCCGCGATGATCTTCGGCAACTGGATGCCGGGCGGCCTCGCCCTCGGCGCCGGCCTGTTCGGCTACACCGACAGCCTCAACCTGCGCGGCGGCACGGTGAACGTCCACGCGCTGATCCTGCTGCTCGCGATCCTGCTGGTGTTCGGCGCCGCCTACCAGGCGTGGAAGAAGAAGTACGTCCCCGCCGTCATCACGGTCGTCATCGCGGCCCTGATGTTCGTCTGGTACGCCTCGACGAACGAGGTTCCGCGCCAGCTGGTGACCGCGACCCCGTACATCGTCACGCTGCTCGTCCTGTCGCTGTCCGCGCAGAAGCTGCGCATGCCGAAGGCGGACGGCCTGCCGTACCGGAAGGGACAGGGCAAGTGACCAGCCCTGCCGCCGACTTCGACTGGGAGGCCCTGCGGGCCGAGGCGCGCGAGGCCATGTCCCATGCCTACGCCCCCTACTCGGGCTTCCCGGTCGGCGTGGCGGCACTGGTCGACGACGGGCGCACGGTCACCGGCTGCAACGTCGAGAACGCCTCCTACGGCCTCGGCCTGTGCGCCGAGTGCGGTCTGGTCTCGCAGCTGCAGCGCACGGGCGGCGGCCGCCTGACGCACTTCACCTGCGTCGACGGCACGGGCGGCCTGCTCGTCCCGTGCGGCCGCTGCCGCCAGCTGCTCTACGAGTTCGGCGGTCCCGACCTGCTCCTCGACACCCCCGCGGGCGTCCTCCCGCTCGCCGAGATGCTGCCCCAGGCCTTCGGCCCGGACCATCTCACCAAGTAACTCCCGTGCGGCCCCCCTGACCTGCTCAGGGGGGCCGCACACTTCGCACCTCCCGGAAGGAAGCCATCAGCCATGGCCATGGACGCCATCTCCGTCATCCGCACCAAGCGGGACCGCGGTGAGCTGACCGACGAGCAGATCGACTGGGTCATCGACGCGTACACCCGCGGCGAGGTCGCCGACTACCAGATGGCGGCACTCAACATGGCGATCCTGCTCAACGGCATGAACCGCCGTGAGATCGCCCGCTGGACCGCGGCCATGATCGCCTCCGGCGAGCGCATGGACTTCTCCTCGCTGTCCCGCCCGACCGCGGACAAGCACTCCACGGGCGGCGTCGGCGACAAGATCACGCTCCCGCTCGCGCCCCTCGTCGCGGCCTGCGGCGCGGCCGTCCCCCAGCTCTCGGGCCGGGGCCTCGGCCACACCGGCGGCACCCTGGACAAGCTGGAGTCGATCCCCGGCTGGCGTGCCCTGCTCTCCAACGAGGAGATGCTGCACGTCCTGGACACCACGGGCGCGGTGATCTGCGCGGCGGGCGACGGCCTGGCCCCCGCCGACAAGAAGCTGTACGCCCTGCGCGACGTCACCGGCACGGTCGAGGCGATCCCCCTGATCGCCTCCTCGATCATGTCGAAGAAGATCGCGGAAGGCACCGGCTCCCTGGTCCTGGACGTGAAGGTCGGCTCCGGTGCCTTCATGAAGACGATCGAGGACGCGCGCGAGCTGGCGTCCACGATGGTCGGTCTCGGCACCGACCACGGAGTGAAGACGGTCGCGCTCCTGACCGACATGTCCACCCCTCTCGGCCTCACCGCGGGCAACGCCCTGGAGGTCCGCGAGTCGGTCGAGGTCCTGGCGGGCGGCGGCCCGGCGGACGTGGTCGAGCTGACGATCGCGCTCGCCCGCGAGATGCTCGACGCGGCCGGTGTGAAGGACGCGGACCCGGCGAAGGCCCTGGCCGACGGCTCGGCGATGGACGTCTGGCGCCGCATGATCGCGGCCCAGGGCGGCGACCCGGACGCGGAGCTGCCCACGTCGAAGGAGCAGCACGTCATCAAGGCGCCCTCCTCCGGTGTCCTCACCCGCCTGGACGCCTACGACATCGGTGTCGGCGCCTGGCGCCTCGGCGCGGGCCGCGCCCGCAAGGAGGACCCGGTGCAGGCAGGGGCGGGCATCGAGATGCACGCCAAGCCGGGCGACACGGTGACCGAGGGCCAGCCGCTGCTGACCCTGCACACGGACACCCCGGAGCGCTTCGAGTACGCGCTCCAGGCGGTGGAGGGTTCGTACGACATCGCGGCGGCGGGGACGGACTTCACGGCGTCGCCGGTGGTGCTGGAACGTATTGCCTGACCTGCGGTTTCCCCTTTCGGGTGAACGGGATCGGTAGACCACTGCCGGTCCCGTTCGGCATGCTGGGATCGGTGACGCACCGATTGGAGACCGCCATGAGCGCACTCACCGTGAGCCAGGACCCCGACCAGAACTGGGACGACCTCGTCCGGTACTGGGAGGAGATGGAATGGCCCGAGGGCAGCAAGGTGGAGATCATCGAGGGGATCATCACCGTGTCACCTTCTCCCGCGTTCCGCCACAACGTCATCGCGGAACGCATCCAGCGTCGCCTCTACTCCGTGACCCCCGATGACTGGGGGATCTTCCAGACGCTGTCGATCGCCGTACCGTCACGCCTGGGCATGCTCATCCCGGACCTGCTGGTGACGCCGGTTCAGGAGCGCCCGGAGACGGACTCCTACATCCCCGCAGCCCTCGCCGAACTCGTCGTCGAGGTGACGTCCAAGTCCAACGCCCGTCACGACCGGGTCAGCAAGCCCGCCGCCTACGCCACCGCGGGTATTCCGCTCTACCTCCTCGTCGACCCCTGGGCGCCCGGCGGCCCCACCGCGACGCTCTACGGGGAGCCGAAGGGCGAGGGCTACCGGACCCTGAGCGCCGTGAAGTTCGGCGATCCCATCAAGCTGCCGGAGCCGTTCGACGTCACGATCGACACCGGCGAGTTCCCTGTCGACTGACCCTCACCCCAGCACCGCCGCCACCCCCACCAGCACCGGCACCGACACCACTGTCGACAACAGGACCGACTCGCGGGCCAGGGACTCGGCCACCCGGTAGCGGCTCGCGTAGGTGAACAGGTTCTGGGCGGCCGGGAGCGCCGAGGTGACCACCACGTCCAGCAAGGGTGCGCCGTGCAGGCCGAAGACGGCCCTCGCCAGCACCCACGCCACCAGCGGCTGTCCCACCGACTTCAGCCCCATCGAAAGCAGGACCGGCGCGCGGTTGCGCCCCCGGCTCAGGAGCGCGCTGCCGTGCAGCGACATGCCGAAGGCCAGCAGGGCCGCCGGGACGGACATGTTGCCGATCAGGGTGAGGGGGTCCATGACGGGGTCGGGGACCTTCCAGCCCGCCGCTGACACAACGACACCCGACAGCGAGCCGACCGCTATCGGGTTCCGCAAGGGCGTCAGCAGCCGTCGCCCCACCGTGCCCTTCTCGCCCATGCCGGAGAGGTCCAGGACCGTGAGGGCGACCGGGGTGACCAGCACGACCTGGAACAGCAGCACCGGCGCCACCAGGGACGCGTCGCCCAGAACGTACGCGGCGATCGGGATGCCGAGGTTGCCCGAGTTGACGTACCCGGAGCACAGGGCGCCGATCGTGGTGCGGCCCACGCCCCAGCGGCGCACCACACCGACCGCGACGAAGACACCGAAGACCGCCGCCGTGCTCAGGGCCGTCACCAGCAGGCGGCTGGAGAAGAGCACCGCGAGGTCGGCCCTGGCGAGGGTCGTGAAGAGGAGGGCCGGCCCTGCGACGCCGAACGCCAGCCGCGTCAGCACCTCACCGCCCCGCTCGCCGAGCGAGCCGCGCCGCCCCAGCACATAGCCCACCCCGATGACGACCGCGATCACCGCGAACCCGCTCAGCACCCCCTGCACAAGGCCAACCCTCCGCGCGCGATGGGGAGCTGGTCAATGTGATCTCCGTCCGGCAGCGGGCCGCCGCGATGAGTTACGGCCGGCCCGCCGGTCTACCGCACGTGGACGCCAAGACACCCGCAGTGCTCGTGTTGCTCGGCCCCGTCACCCGGGACACGGTGCCGGGGCTCTGTGCCGATGTGCGGGCGCTGCTGGAGGGCGAGGAGGCCGGGGTGGTCGTGTGTGACGTGGGCGGGCTCGGGCCTCCGGGGCTCGGGACCGTCGACCTGCTGGCGCGGCTGCAGCTGGCCGCCCGCCGGGCCGGCGGGCGGATACGGCTGCGCGACCCCGACCCCGCGCTACACGCCCTCCTCGACCTGGTCGGGCTCCGCTTCGAGGTGGAGGGGCAGGCCGAAGAGGGGGAACCAGCGCTGAGTGTCGAGGAAGAAGTGGAACCCGGTCAGCCGGCCGTCTGAGATCTCCAGGACCTGGATCGACCACGGGGTGAAGCCGCCCGCCTCCGGGTCCGGCTTGTACTGGGCGAAGCCCGGCAGTCCGTTGACCTGCACGGGCAGCAGGCGTGACCCGGCGCAGGCGGCGCCCAGGGTGGTCATGAAGCCCGTGATGTCGTCGTGGCCGGTCAGCCACAGGTCGAACGGCGGCATCGTCATGACGGCGTCCTCGTGCAGCAGGGCCGTCAGCGCCGTCATGTCGTAGCCCTCGAAGGCCTTCACATAGCGCTCCAGGAGCTTGAGCTGCTCCTCGTCGAGCGGGTCGGAGACCTCCGCGTCGGCGCCGGACCGCTCCCGCTCGGCCAGCGTGGCCCGCGCCCGCTGCAGCGCGCTGTTGACCGAGGCGACCGTGGTGTCCAGCAGCTCGGCGACCTCGCTCGCCTTCCACGCCAGCACCTCGCGCAGGATCAGCACCGCCCGCTGCTTGGGCGGCAGCTGCTGGAGGGCCGCCATGAACGCCAGCCGGACCGACTCCTTGGCGACGGCCGCCTCCGCCGGGTCGTCGACCGTCGGCAGCACCCGCGTGTCCGGCACCGGCTCCAGCCAGGTGTTGTCCGGGCGGGGGGAGAGCGCCGCCTGTGCGAGAGGCGTCGACTCGGTCAGGTCCATGGGGCGGGCGCGCTTGTTGCCCGCCGTCAGCATGTCCAGGCATACGTTCGTCGCGATCCGGTACAGCCACGAGCGCAGGCTGGAGCGGCCCTCGAACTTGTCGTAGCTCCGCCAGGCCCGCACCAGGGTGTCCTGCACCGCGTCCTCGGCCTCGAAGGACGAGCCGAGCATGCGGTAGCAGTACCCGGTCAGCTCGGTCCGGTGCTTTTCCAATGCGATGTCGAGATCCGCCGTCGCCGTGCTGTCGCCCATCGTCCACCCACCCCTGTGGCCGTTCTGTTCACGCGCCTTCGCGCCCCAGCACCTCGGAAGCTACCGCAGCCCACTGACAATGGCTCCCGGAGCACGAAGACGCCCAGCTCAGACCGGTTGCGGCCGCGGCCGGGAGCCGAGGGGTCAGTGCGCCGTCGCCGGTGCCTGCCGGGCGGCCACCCGGGCCGCTCGCGAGCCGAACACCGTGATCGTGACGACGCCGAGGACCGCGAAGATCCCCACGGTGACCGTGCCGGCCCAGCCGCCCGAGCGGAAGGCCATCGCGCCGACCGTGCTGCCGGCGCTGGAGCCGATGTAGTACGCGGACTGGTAGAGGGCCGAGGCCTGGGCGCGGCCGTGGGTGGCCGTCCTGCTGACCGCCGAGGAGGCGACCGCGTGCCCCGCGAAGAAGCCCGCCGTGATCAGGACCAGGCCCAGCAGGACCAGCGGGAGGGAGCCGGCCAGGGAGAGCAGCAGGCCCGCCGCGGTCGTGCCGCCCGCCAGGTACAGCGCGCCCCGGCGGCCGAGACGGCCCACCAGGCGCCCCGCCGTCGACGCGGACACCGTACCGACCAGGTACACCAGGAAGATCGAGCCCACGATGCCCTGCGGGAGCGAGAACGGCGCCTCAGTCAGGCGGTAGCCGATCACCGTGTACACGCCGCCGAACACCGTCATGAACAGCGCGCCGATCGCGTACAGGCGGCGCAGCAGCGGGTCGGAGAGGTGGCCGCGGACCGTGTCGAGGAGGACGCGCGGGCGCAGCGAGCCGGGCTTGAAGTGCCGCGGCGCCGGCAGCAGCAGACGGAACGCCACCGCGCAGGCCACCGCGAT
The DNA here is from genome assembly GCF_001542625.1 of Streptomyces griseochromogenes. Taxonomy (NCBI): domain Bacteria; kingdom Bacillati; phylum Actinomycetota; class Actinomycetes; order Kitasatosporales; family Streptomycetaceae; genus Streptomyces; species Streptomyces griseochromogenes. Next base: position 1,103,216 of record NZ_CP016279.1, read on the forward strand.
CACGCCGATCACCCCGACGGCGACCCGCCAGCCCCACTCCTGCGCGACCCAGCCGGTGATCACCCGGCCGCTCATCCCGCCCACGCTGTTGCCCGCCACGAACAGCCCGATCGCCGTCACCAGCGCCTTCGGCCGGACCTCCTCGGCCAGATACGCCGTCGCCGACGCCGGAAGACCGGCCAGCGCCGCGCCCTGCACCGCGCGCAGCACCACCAGCGCCCCGATCGACGGCGCGAACGGCACCAGCAGGCCGACGCCCACCGCGACCGCCAGCGAGGCCGTCATCACCGTACGGCGGCCGAAGCGCTCCGAGAGGGCGCTCATCGGCAGCACGAACAGCGCCAGACCACCGGTCGCGGCCGCCACCGTCCAGCTCGCCTCGCTCGCGGCGACCCCGAACTCCCCGGAGATCAGCGGCAGCAGGGCCTGGGTGGAGTAGAGGAGGGCGAAGGTCGCGACTCCGGCGAGGAAGAGGGCGAAGCTCATCCGGCGGTAGCCGGGGCCGCCCGGCGCCAGGCGGGAGTCGGCTTCGGAGGAACGGACGGACGAGACGGCGTCCACGCTGGTGGACGCCCCGGTACTGGCGGGAGACATGCCTCGAAGCTACGTACGGCCTCGCTCATCCGTCCAATGCATGGATTCGCCATAATCGTTCCCATGGTGCATCAGCAAAGCTCACAGGCTCGCCTGTCACCGTCCAGTGACACAGAAGACATGTCTGAGATGTCGAGGCTGCTCGCCCCGCGCCTCGCCTACTTCGCCGGTGTCGCCCGCACCGAGCACGTCACCCGGGCCGCCCACGAGATGAACGTCCCCCAGTCGACCCTCTCGCGCGCCATGGCCCGCCTGGAACAGGATCTGGGCGTCGACCTGTTCGCCCGTCACGGCCGCACCGTCTCCCTCACCACCGCGGGCCGCACCTTCCTCGCCTCCGTCGAACGCGCCCTGGCGGAGGTCGAGCGGGCCGCCGAGGAGGTGCGCGCCGACGCCGACCCGGCCACCGGCAAGGTGGCCTTCGGCTTCCTGCACACCATGGGCGCCGAGACCGTACCGGGCCTTCTGCACGCCTTCCGCGCGGACCACCCGCGCATCCGCTTCAGCCTCGTCCAGAACTACGGCGAGGCGATGCTGGAGCGGCTGCGCGCGGGCGAGCTGGACCTCTGCCTGACCTCCCCGGTCCCCGACGCCCCCGACCTCGTCGCCCGCCGTCTCGACGAGCAGAAGCTGCGTCTGGTCGTCCCGGCCGACCACCGCCTGGCCGCCCGCCGCCGCATCCGCCTGGCCGAGGCGTCGGACGAAACCTTCGTCACCCTGGAGCCGGGCTATGGCCTGCGCCGCATCACCGACGATCTCTGCGGGCAGGCGGGCTTCCGCCCGAGGGTGGCCTTCGAGGGCGAGGAGGCGGAAACCCTGCGGGGCCTGGTGGCAGCGGGCCTGGGCGTCGCCCTCCTGCCCCCACCGACGGTCCCGCGTCCGGGCGTGGTGGAACTGACGGTGACAGCCCCCAAGGCGGCCCGCGAAATCGGCGTCGCCTGGCTGGCCGACCGCCCGGACACCCCACCAGTGGCCGCCTTCAAGAGGTTCTTGCTCTCCAGAAGAGGGAGCCTCCTGCCCGCTTGAGGGGCGCGGGGCTGTGTTCGACATGCGGCTCCGCCGCGTGGGCGCGAGGAACCACGACACACCCGCGGGCCGAACACGACCCAAGCCCCCGAGCCCTACCGCCGCAACGACTTACCGAACCCCGCGGCCAACGGCATCCGAAGCCCGATGGGCGGCGGAGCGGCAAGCGCATCCTCCACAGGCCGGGAAACCGAACACCCGAACAACGCCCCCATCACGAAGTCCACCGCGAGGTTCAGCACTTCGTCCCGGTGCTGATGCAGCCCATGGCCGTCGGAGTGCACTTCGAACCGGCACACCTCCCGGTTCACCTTCTTCGCCCGCGCCGCGAGGCGGAACGACAGCTCGGGATCGCTGCGCTCGTCGTTCGTGCCGTGCACGATCAGCACCCGCCGCCCCACCAGCTGCTTCACGGGCTCGGCGGGCGCGGCCACATCCTCCTCCGGCAGCCAGGGGGCGACCGCGACCACGGAGCTGACGGCCTCGTGCCCGCCCGCCCGCAGCGCGGCCCGGCCGCCCATGTCCAGGCCGACCAGGCACACGGGAACATCTCCGTACCGTCGTACGACCTCGTCGGCGGCCCATCGCGCGTCCTCCGCCGGATGCGCCTCGCTGCCGTTCCAGCCCCGGTAGCGGTAGTGGACGCTGTGGACGGCCAGCCCCTCCTCGCGGCCCGCGCGGGCGAAGCGGCGGCCCAGGGAGCGGGCGAAGGCGGTCGCCCGGACGAGGGACGGCCGGCGGGCGGACACTTCCTCGCCGCCGGGGAGCAGCAGCACCGCTCCGCTGACCGCCGTCGGCTCCGGGCCGACTGCCCTTCCCAGCCTGGCCGTTCGCACCGGCGTCGCTTGCTGTCCCATGACAGAACAGTGTCAGAAGGCGCGGTGTACGAAACCCGTACGGGCGGTCACCGTTGAGTATCGACGGAAAAGCGCCGTCGCGTCGTGGCGTACCAAGGGTGCTCTACGCGCGTAGGCGTTAGAGTGCGGAAATGACGAGCCAGACTGCACCGACTGGGACCGTCCCGACGAACGTCCTGACGCCGGACCAGATCCGCCGGGCGCCCAAGGTTCTGCTGCACGACCACCTCGACGGCGGGCTCCGCCCCGGAACCGTCGTCGAACTCGCCCGGAAAACGGGCTACTCCCTCCTTCCCGAGACCGACCCCGACAAGCTGGGCATCTGGTTCCGCGAGGCCGCCGACTCCGGCTCGCTGGAACGGTATCTGGAGACCTTCTCGCACACCGTCGGCGTGATGCAGACCCGGGAGTCGCTGGTGCGGGTCGCCCGGGAGTGCGCCGAGGACCTCGCCGAGGACGGCGTCGTCTACGCCGAGGTGCGGTACGCGCCCGAGCAGCACCTGGAGGGCGGGCTCAGCCTCGAAGAGGTCGTCGAGGCGGTCAACGAGGGCTTCCGGCAGGGAGAGCGGCTCGCCCGGGACAACGGCCACCGCATCCGGGTCGGCGCTCTGCTGACCGCCATGCGGCACGCGGCCCGCGCCCTGGAGATCGCCGAACTCGCCAACCGGTACCGGGACCTGGGCGTGGTGGGCTTCGACATCGCGGGCGCCGAGGCCGGCTATCCGCCCACCCGGCACCTGGACGCCTTCGAGTACCTCAAGCGCGAGAACAACCACTTCACCATCCACGCCGGCGAGGCCTTCGGGCTGCCCTCCATCTGGCAGGCGCTGCAGTGGTGCGGCGCGGACCGGCTGGGGCACGGGGTGCGGATCATCGACGACATCGAGGTCGGCGAGGACGGCTCGGTGCGGCTCGGCCGGCTGGCCTCGTACGTCCGGGACAAGCGCATCCCGCTGGAGCTGTGCCCCAGCTCCAACCTGCAGACGGGGGCCGCGTCCTCCTATGCCGAGCACCCGATCGGGCTGCTGCGGCGACTCCACTTCAGGGCGACGGTCAACACGGACAACCGGCTGATGTCGCACACCAGCATGAGCCGGGAATTTGAGCATCTCGTCGACGCCTTTGGTTACACCCTCGACGATCTGCAATGGTTCTCCGTCAATGCGATGAAATCGGCGTTCATTCCTTTCGATGAACGACTGGCAATGATCAATGACGTGGTCAAGCCCGGATATGCAGAGCTCAAATCCGAATGGCTGTTCAGTTAGGCGCCCTCCACCAGCGGTTCTTCCGGTTCGCGCGGAGAGCTGCGCGTTGATCGGTGGCGTGGAATGCGGACGGGCCTTCACAATCCGTCCGCATTTCGGTGTTTGCGGCGTGCGGTGCGGCGTGTTTACGGTCGTGAAACGCTCGTTTTTTATTTCCCGTCTCCGTATTCAAGGACGCATTCACAATGAAGCAGTCTGCTGTCAAGACTCTCGGTGTCGCCGCCCTCGGTGCCGCCTTCGCCGCAGTCGGGGCGGGCGCCGCGGCCGCGGCACCTGCCGTCCCGGACGCGACGCAGGCCCTGGACTCCGTCACCAGGACGCTGCCTGCCCAGAACGTCGGCCAGGCGCTGCCGGGCGCCGGCCAGACGCTCGCGCAGGGGCAGAGCGCCGTCGGTACCGGGATGGCCGCCGCCCGCCCGGTCGTCCCCGCGGCCCCGCAGGGCGCGTCGGCCAGCGGGCTGATCGGCGGACTGCCGCTGTCGGACCTGCCCACGCACGGTGCGCCGGTCAAGGGCATCCAGCTCAGCTGACGTCCACCGCGCGAGAACGCCGCTGGGGCGCCCCGGAACGGTCCGGGAGCGCCCCAGCGGCGTTCGTACGTCCGCTCACCAGGCGGCGGTGCGGGCCTTGTCCTCGGCCGGGAGCAGGATCCACAGCGCTATGTAGAGCAGGAACTGCGGGCCGGGCAGCAGACAGGACAGCAGGAAGATCACCCGCATCGTGGTCGCGGAGGTGCCGAAGCGCCGTGCCAGCGCTGCGCACACTCCGCCGATCATGCGGCCGTGGGTGGGGCGGGCAAGGGCGGTCATGTCGGCTCCTTCGTGAGCTTCGTCGGAGGCGGCCCGACCGGCTGCCTCATCTGCCGTCCACGGTACGGAGACGAAGGGGGCCAAAGCGTCGCTCTACGGGGCGATCCCGACCCTGGGAATCGTCGGGGTCCGCCCCTGAGGGAGGTCCTCCTGAACGGTGAGCTTCCCGGTCGTCAAGGGCTCGCGCTCGGCCCGCCGACGCAGCCGGGCCCGCCCGGCGGGCACCACGGCCAGATGGGCCAGCGCCACCCCGACGGTGTTCAGCAGCAGCGAGTCGACGTCCACGACCCTGCCGGGCACACCGGTCTGCAGCAGGGCGATCCCCAGGGAGATCAGGGCACCCGCGGCCGACGTACGGATCAGGGAGGCCAGCGGGGAGACGGCGAGCCTGCCGTGCGCCATCGGCAGCAGCACGCCCAGCGGCGCGAGCAGGGCCAGCCCCTCACCCAGGGGCCTGGCCGCCGCGGGCCAGCCGAGCGCCAGATCGGCCCGGATACCGGCCAGCGGGCGCAGGTTGGCGGGCATCACCCAGGGCACGTCCAGGGGCCGCAGCATCAGCCAGGCGACGAGCGCGAGATGCGCGGCGAGGAGGACACTCCCCGTCGCACGGATGTGGATCGCGGCGCTGCCGCCCATGAAGCCTTGACGCTGCACGACCCCCTAGACGCACCCGTGTGCACGATCGGTTCCGCTTCCGTCACGCGGATGCACATGAGGTGTCCACCACACCGGCCCGTCACGGCCGCTCAGCCCGCCGTGACCTCGCTGGAGGGCGGCTCGGTGCTGCCCGGCCGGTTGCGGACGTCGTCGGTGCACTCGTAGCGGCGCAGCGGCTGGGTGCCCGGGCCGCCCATGATCACCGAGCCGTCGCCCTCCGTCGCCGCCGAGTCGGACAGCGTGCACACGAGCTGGGCAAGGGCGTAGGAGGTGAGCCGGGCCGGTGCGGTGCTCAGCCGCAGCGTGTCCTCCGGGTCCTTCGGGCCCGGCCCGGCCACGCCCAGGCCGCCGGGCACGTACGTCGCGTAGCCCGCCGCCCGCTCGGCAGGCGAGGGGGACGCGGCGAGCTGGTCCAGCAGGCCCTGCGCCACGATGACCCGGCGGCGCGCGTCCGGGGTGCCGTCCGGGACCGGCACGGTCCGGTCGACGGTCACCAGGGACGAACCGCACAGCAGGAAGACCTGCACGGGAACGCCGTGCGAGGACTGCGTCGACAGATCGGACCCGGCCAGCGAGCACGGCACCCGGGAGGGCGCCGCGCCGAAGTCCGTCGGCACCTCCGTGGCTCGGATCCCGCATCCGGTGAGCAGCCAGGCGAGGAGGGGCAGCGCCAGCAGGCGCCGTCTGTTCCCCGCGGTCATGACCCCTCCTTCCCGGAATCCCCGGCCTTGTCGTCCTTGGTGCCCTCGTCGTTCTCCTCCGTCAGCCGTGAGGCGTCCTGCGGCAGCCGCAGCGTGAACACCGCGCCGCCGTCGGGGGAGTTGGCGGCGGTGATCTCGCCGCCGTGGATATGGGCGTTCTCCATGGCGATGGACAGGCCCAGACCGCTGCCCTCGGAGCGGGGCCGGGAGGCGCTCGCCTTGTAGAAGCGGTCGAAGACGTGCGGCAGGACGTCCTCGGGGATGCCGGGCCCGTGGTCGCGCACCGCGACGACCAGATCGGCATCCTCTTTGTCGTCAATGCGCACCGACACCCGCACCGGCGAGCCGCCGTGCTTGAGCGCGTTGCCGATCAGGTTGGCGAGGATCACGTCCAGGCGGCGCGGGTCGAGGCGGGCGTGGATGCCGCGCTCGGCGTCCAGCTCCACGGCGTCCAGCCAGGCACGGGCGTCGATGCAGGCGGTGATCTGGTCGGCGATGTCGACGTCGTCCAGGACCAGCCGGGCGGTGCCCGCGTCGAAGCGGGTGACCTCCATCAGGTTCTCGACCAGGTCGTTCAGCCGCCGGGTCTCGCTGACCACCAGCCGTACGGCCGGCTCGATCATCGGGTCGATGCTCCCGGCGTCCGCGTCCAGCTCCTCCTCCAGCACCTCCGTGACGGCGGTGATGGCGGTCAGCGGGGTGCGCAGCTCGTGCGACATGTCGGCGACGAAGCGGCGCGAGGCCTCGTCCCGCGCTGCCATGTCCGCGACCCGTTTCTCCAGCGCCTCGGCCGCGTTGTTGAACGTCCGGGACAGATCGGCGAGTTCGTCGGTGCCCGTCACCCGTAGCCGGGTGTCCAGCCTGCCCTCGCCGAGCCGCCGGGCGGCCGCCCCGAGGCGTTGCACCGGCTTCAGCACGGTCGTGGCGGCGGCCTGCGCGAGCAGCGCCGAGCCGATCAGCGCGAGGCCCGTCGCGATCCCGAGCGACCAGGCCAGCGAGTTGAGGTCCTTGGCCTCCGGCTCCAGCGACTTGGCCATGTAGCCCGTCGGACCGCCGCCGATCAGCCGCGTGCCGGCCACCAGAGACGGCGTGCCGCGGTCGTCGACCCGCTGCCAGTACAGGTGGTACGGCGACTTGTTGGCGCCGGTCACCTTCTGCCGCTTGTTCACCGCGGCGCTCAGCGACTTCGGGACGTCCTCCATCGAGAAGCCGTTGATGCCGCCCGAATTGCCGTACACGGTCTTGCCGTCAGCGTCCTGGGCGACCAGCAGCACGCTGAACCGCTGGCTGCTGCCGGCCATCTGGCCCGCGGCGCGCTGCAGTTCGTCCTGCGTGGGGTGCGCCGGCAGCGCACCCGCACGGTTCTGCATCTCCTGCTGGAAGTCGCGCAGCACCGCGTCCTGGGCGCGGGTGAGCACGGCCTCCCGGTTCAGCCAGTAGGCGATGCCCGACGCCGACACCGCGGCGGTGAGCGCGACCAGACCGAAGACGACGACCAGCCGCAGCCTGAGGCTGGTGAACCGCAGCCGCGACAGATTTCCCTTGCGGCCCGCGGCCCAGCCGCGCAGCCCCCCTTGCGTATCGGTCACTGAGGAGTGTCCAGGCGGTAGCCGACACCACGGACGGTACGGATCAGGGTCGGGGACGAGGGCACGTCCTCCACCTTGGCGCGCAGCCGCTGTACGCACGCGTCCACCAGGCGCGAGTCGCCCAGGTAGTCGTGCTCCCACACCAGCCGCAGCAGCTGCTGGCGCGACAGCGCCTGGCCGGGCCGCCGGCTCAGCTCCAGCAGCAGCCTCAGCTCGGTCGGCGTCAGCTGCAGGTCCTCGCCGTTCTTCGTCACGGTCATCGCCGACCGGTCGATGACGAGGCTCCCGAAGGTCGCCGAGTCGCTGGACTCGCGCTCCCCGCGCCGCAGCACGGCGCGGATCCGGGCGTCCAGCACCCGGCCCTGCACCGGCTTGACGACGTAGTCGTCGGCACCGGACTCCAGTCCGACCACCACGTCGATGTCATCGCTGCGGGCGGTCAGCAGGATGATCGGCAGCTGGTCGGTGCGCCGGATGCGCCGGCACACCTCGAACCCGTCGATGCCGGGCAGCATCACGTCCAGCACGATCAGATCCGGCCGCTGTTCGCGCAGCAGCTTCAGACCGTCCTCACCGCTGGCAGCGGTGGCCACCCGGTGGCCCTGGCGCGTCAGAGAGAGCTCCAGGGCCGTGCGGATGGCGTCGTCGTCCTCGATCAGCAACAGGGAAGGCACGGGCACATTCTGGCCCATGGACGGCCTCCCGTACGACCTGTGGTCGAGGTGTGGTGTCCACCGCCTCGCCCGCGCCCGCCGGCACCACCCCCTGTGTCCGGGCCGTGACCCGGCTGGGCCGGACCCCTGTGACAGGTCTGTGACAGTCGGCGGACACGGCCATGAAGGTCACTCGGCAAGCTTTTCGGCACAGGCAAGGAAGCAACACCGAGCAGGCCGGACACCGGAAGTCCACGACGGGGAGCGCGAGATGAACACGCTGCACAGCATCAGCACCAGCGCAGTGGTCACGCGTCTGCACGACGTGCACCGGGGTTCCGAGAAGTCCGGCGCCGTGAGCGGGCGGGGGTGCGCTCGCGGCGCCGGACGTCAGCACGCCGGATACATGACGGTGGTTGACGCGTACACGGGGGAATCGCACGGGGGATCCGCGTACAGGGAGGACTCGGGGGAGCGCCGTTCGCTGACCGAGGCGGAGTTCACCGCCTACGTCCAGGAGCGCCGCGCCTCCCTGTACGCCACCGCCTACCACCTGACCGGCGACCGCTTCGAGGCCGAGGACCTGCTGCAGAGCGCGCTGTTCTCGACGTACAAGGCGTGGGAGCGGATCAGCGACAAGGCGGCGGTCGGCGGCTACCTGCGCCGCACCATGACCAACCTGCACATCAGCGCCTGGCGGCGCCGCAAGCTCAACGAGTACCCGACCGAGGAACTGCCGGAGACGCCCGGCGAGACGGACGCGATGCGCGGCACCGAGCTGCGCGCGGTCCTGTGGCAGGCGCTGGCCCGGCTGCCCGAACTCCAGCGCACCATGCTGGTCCTGCGCTACTACGAGGGCCGTACGGACCCGGAGATCGCGGAGATCCTCGGCATCAGTGTCGGCACGGTGAAGTCCAGCATCTGGCGGTCGCTCCGCCGGCTGCGCGAGGACGAGGTCCTCAGCTTCGGCCGTGACGAGGAGAACGCCTTCGGCGAACTGGTCGCCTGAAGGCAGGGGCCGCTGGGGGGCGGCCCCGCGGGGGGAAAACGGGGGACCACCGGGGGGTGGGCCCGCGGGGGAAACACGGGGGAGCACGAAGAAGCGGGACTGGAGGGCCGGGGGGTCCGTCCAGTCCCGCTTTGCGTTTCTCCGCGCCCGAACCGGCGCCGCTCTCGCGGACGTCGTTGCTCGCCGTCCTGGTTCCTCAAGTGAGGGTCGCGGTGTTCTTCGCGTGTGCGTGCCGCCCCGCCGCGGCGGCCGCCAGCCGGCTCAGGGCCTCGTCGCGGTCGCAGGGGTGGGCACCCAGGGAGACCTGGCGGGTCACGATCGAGCGCTCGGCACGCATCAGCCGCCAGCCGCGGCGGATCAGGAACGGCACCGACTTGCGGCCCTCCTTGAGATCCCGCAGGAAACGCCGGCGGAAGGTGGCGGCCGGACCGCGGTTCAGGCACAGGGCGTCCGCCAGCAGGCCCAGCTCACGGCAGCGCTCCACGATCTCCGCGGCGAAGATGCCCTCGGCGATGAACAGCGGCGTGCGCTCGATGCACAGCGTCCGCTCTCCGGTGCGGGCGCTCAGCGAGATGTCGTACACCGGAACGGGCGTCGACCCCGTCGCGCAGAGGCGGGCGATGGCCTCCACCGCGACGTCCGCGTCCCATGACTCGGGGTGGTCCCAGTCGATGTCCGAACTCCCGTCCACCAGGGGCAGGGTCGGGTCGTCGCCCTCCTTGTAGAAGTCGTCGAGGCGCAGAACGGGCAGCCCGGAACGGGCGGCGACGAGTGACTTGCCAGAGCCCGAAGGGCCGCACAGCAGCACGACACGGGCGGGGGGCGGCGGATGAATGCTCACGGAACACCAGTTTGACGTATGGCGCGGCTCCTGCCGACCCCGCGGGTCGGCTTTGGAGCGCGCATCACATTTCAATTACTATTCGTGCCTATACGATCACCCTAAGTAATGAAAGGTGGTATCGGAAATGGCACGACATGTCTCCCCCCGCACCCTCGCCGTCCAGCGCGCCCTGGGGGCGTTCGCGCTCGCCGGTGCGGTCTTGGGGGCGGCGGCCGCGGCCGCGCACGCCCACCCGCTCGCCGCGGCGGCCGCACGCCCCGCCGTCGCCCCCCTCGACGGCGGCGCACTCAGCGACTTCACCGGCCCGTTGGTCCAGGCGGACATCCCCTTGGTGCAGTCACTGGAGGGGACGGGAGGGTTCCTCACCGGACAGAGCTGAGATCCGCGCACGAGGAGAGCCGTGCCGCCCCCGGACGGAGGGGCGGCACGGCTCTCGGTCTGCGGGGCGTCGTCAGTACGACGAGCCGGACGCGCCCAGCGAACCCGTCGGGTGCCAGACCGTCTTCGTCTCCAGGAACGCCGTCATGCGCTCGGTGCCCGGAGCCTCGGACCAGTTGTCCACAGCCTGTGGACGAAGCACCCGCTTCAGGTTGTCCGCGGCGGCGATCTCCAGCTCCTTCGCCAGCGCCTCGTCGGCGCCCGCGAGGTCGATCGCGTTGACGTCCTGGTGCGCGGCCAGGGGCGCCGCGATCTCCGCCGCACGGCCGGACAGGACGTTGACGACACCGCCGGGCAGGTCGGAGGTGGCCAGGACCTCGCCCAGGGACAGGGCGGGCAGCGGGGCCTTCTCGGACGTCACGACGACCGCCGTGTTGCCGGTCGCGATCACCGGGGCGATCACCGAGACCAGGCCGAGGAAGGACGACTCCTGCGGCGCCAGCACGGCGACCACACCTGTCGGCTCGGGGGAGGACAGGTTGAAGAACGGGCCCGCGACCGGGTTCCCGCCGCCCACGACCTGGGCGATCTTGTCGGTCCAGCCCGCGTACCAGACCCAGCGGTCGATCGCGGCGTCCACGACCGCGGCGGCCTTCGCCTTCGACAGGCCCTCGGCGTCGGCGACCTCGCGGACGAACTGCTCCTTGCGGCCCTCCAGCATCTCCGCGATGCGGTAGAGGATCTGGCCGCGGTTGTACGCCGTCGCGCCGGACCAGCCGCCGAACGCCTTGCGGGCGGCGACCGCCGCGTCACGGGCGTCCTTGCGGGAGGAGAGGGGCGCGTTCGCCAGCCACTTGCCCTTGGAGTCGGTCACCTCGTACACCCGGCCGCTCTCGGAACGCGGGAACTTCCCGCCGACGTACAGCTTGTAGGTCTTGAAGACCGAAAGTCGCAGGTCGGTCTTTTCCGTCTTCTCAGACATCGAGGTACGCCTCCAGGCCGTGGCGGCCGCCCTCGCGGCCGAAGCCCGACTCCTTGTAGCCGCCGAACGGCGAGGTCGGGTCGAACTTGTTGAACGTGTTGGACCAGATCACGCCCGCGCGGAGCTTGCTCGCCACCGCCAGGATGCGGGAGCCCTTCTCGGTCCAGATGCCCGCCGAAAGGCCGTACTGCGTGTTGTTGGCCTTGGCGACGGCCTCGTCCGGCGTACGGAAGGTGAGGACCGAGAGCACCGGGCCGAAGATCTCGTCGCGGGCGACGGTGTGTGCCTGGGTGACGTTCGTGAACAGCGTCGGGGCGAACCAGTAGCCGCTCCCCGGGAGGTCGCAGGCCGGGGACCAGCGCTCGGCGCCCTCCGCCTCGCCCTGCTCGGCCAGCGCGGTGATCCGGGCCAGCTGCTCGGCGGAGTTGATCGCGCCGATGTCGGTGTTCTTGTCGAGCGGGTCGCCGAGGCGCAGCGTCGAGAGCCTGCGCTTGAGGGAGTCGAGCAGCTCGTCGTGGATCGACTCCTGCACCAGCAGGCGGCTGCCCGCGCAGCAGACCTGGCCCTGGTTGAAGAAGATGCCGGTCACGATGCCCTCGACGGCCTGGTCGATCGGGGCGTCGTCGAAGACGATGTTGGCGCCCTTGCCGCCCAGTTCGAGGGTGAGCTTCTTGCGGGTGCCCGCGACGGTCCGCGCGATCTCCTTGCCCACGGCCGTGGAGCCGGTGAAGGCGACCTTGTTCACGTCCGGGTGCGCGACGAGGGCCGCGCCCGTGTCGCCGTAGCCCGGAAGGATGTTGACGACACCCTTGGGCAGGCCCGCCTGGCGGCAGATGTCCGCGAAGAACAGGGCGGACAGAGGGGTCGTCTCGGCGGGCTTGAGGACGACCGTGTTGCCGGTCGCGAGGGCCGGGGCGATCTTCCACGCCAGCATCAGGAGCGGGAAGTTCCAGGGGATGACCTGGCCGGCCACGCCCAGCGGCCGCGGGTTCGCGCCGTAACCGGCGTGGTCGAGCTTGTCGGCCCAGCCCGCGTAGTAGAAGAAGTGCGCGGCGACCAGCGGGAGGTCCGCGTCGCGGGTCTCCTTGATCGGCTTGCCGTTGTCCAGCGTCTCCAGGACGGCCAGCTCGCGGCTGCGCTCCTGGATGATGCGGGCGATGCGGAAGAGGTACTTGGCGCGCTCGGAGCCGGGCAGCGCCGACCACTTCTCGAACGCCTTGCGGGCGGCCTTCACCGCGCGCTCGACGTCCGCCTCACCGGCCTGGGCGACCTCGGAGAGGACCTCCTCGGTGGACGGCGAGACGGTCTTGAAGACCTTGCCGTCGGCCGCCTCGGCGAACTCGCCGTCGATGAAGAGGCCGTAGGAAGGGGCGATGTCGACGACGGAGCGGGACTCGGGCGCCGGGGCGTACTCGAATACGGAAGCCATGTTGATCAGTCCACCGTCACGTAGTCGGGGCCGGAGTAGCGGCCGGTGGCCAGCTTCTGGCGCTGCATCAGCAGGTCGTTCAGGAGCGAGGAGGCGCCGAAGCGGAACCAGTGGTTGTCCAGCCAGTCCGCGCCCGCGGTCTCGTTGACCAGGACCAGGAACTTGATCGCGTCCTTGCTGGTACGGATGCCGCCCGCGGGCTTCACGCCGATCTGGACGCCGGTCTGGGCGCGGAAGTCGCGCACCGCCTCCAGCATGAGGAGGGTGTTGGCGGGGGTCGCGTTGACGGCGACCTTGCCGGTCGACGTCTTGATGAAGTCCGCGCCCGCCAGCATGCCCAGCCAGCTCGCCCGGCGGATGTTGTCGTACGTCGACAGCTCGCCGGTCTCGAAGATGACCTTCAGCCGGGCGCTCGTCCCGCAGGCCTCCTTCACGGCGACGATCTCGTCGTACACCTTCAGGTACTTGCCCGAGAGGAACGCGCCCCGGTCGATGACCATGTCGATCTCGTCGGCGCCCGCGGCGACGGCGTCACGGACGTCGGCCAGCTTGACGTCGAGGGCGGCGCGGCCGGCCGGGAAGGCGGTGGCGACCGAGGCGACCTTCACGCCGGAGCCGGCGACGGCCTCCTTGGCGACGGCCACCATGTCGGGGTAGACGCAGACGGCCGCCGTGGTGGGGGTCGTCCGGTCCGTCGGGTCCGGGTGGACCGCCTTGGCGCCGAGCGCCCGGACCTTGCCCGGGGTGTCCGCGCCTTCCAGCGTCGTCAGGTCGACCATCGAGATGGCGAGGTCGATGGCGTACGCCTTCGCGGTGGTCTTGATGGAACGGGTGCCGAGAGACGCGGCGCGCGCCTCCAGGCCGACCGCGTCGACGCCGGGCAGCCCGTGGAGGAAGCGGCGCAGCGTGCTGTCGGACGCGGTGACGTCAGCGAGAGCATGTGCTGTGGGTGCAGTGGTGGGCATGGTCACCAGACGAGCATATCTACGCGCGTAGTTTCTGTATAGCCCCGGGCGCTCATTGCCTGGTCGGACATCACGGATGAGCGCCGGTATCAGGCCGCGTAGGGGCGGCCGCCGCGGCTTCGGGCAGAATCGGGACCATGACGACCCCGGACCACCAGTCACCCGCGCCACAGCCTCCGGTGCCCGCCGCCAAGGACCGGATCTACCGTTCGCCGCTGGCGCTGGTGGCCGGCGTGCTGCTGCTCGCGCTCGTCGGCTGGCTGGGCTTCGACGCGCTGTTCCACGGCAGCGGGCGCACACCCTGGCTCGCGCTCGCCGGGCTCATCCTGATCGTGCCGCTGGTGATCGCCTTCACGCTGCGCCCGGCCGTCTACGCGAACGACGAGCGGCTGCGGCTCCGCAACCCCTTCCGGGTGATCACCGTGCCCTGGGGCGAGATCGCCTCCCTGCGCTCCGGATACACCAACGAGGTCGTCACCAAGTCCGGCGCCAAGTACCAGCTGTGGGCCGTCCCCGTCTCGCTGCGCGCCCGCAAGAAGGCGGCACGCCGGCAGGCGCGGGTGGAATCCGCCACGAGAGGCGGCGGGCGCGGGGTGCTCGGCGGGCGGCCCGGGGGGCTGGGCCTGGGCGGGTTCGGAGGGTTCGGGGACGCCGACGCCTCCACCGGTCCGACGCGCGCCGAGACCGACAAGATCATGGACGACCTGCGGGAGATGCTGGAGCGGCACGGCGAGACGGAGCAGGCGCAGGGGGAGGTCAGCGTGCGCTGGGGGTACGAGGTGGCCGTGCCCGCGGTGGCCGGGGCGGTGCTGCTGGCGATCCTGCTGGCCACCGGCTGAGGCAGGGGGCCGCGTCTTTCACCCGCACCGCTCGTGCGGGTTTCGTGGCCGGGTGCGGGTGGCCCTCGGGGGAGGGGCGACTCGCCGTCGGCGGCTTGCGGATGGTTCCGTCCGTTCGGCCGCCAGGTCTTCGCCGTGACCCACGGCCCGCGCGAACGTCGTGGCGCGGATCCCCGCCGGCTCGCGGCGCGGTGTCAACCGGCGGCCGGCCGCTGAAAAGGGGTGCCCCGGGCGGGGGGCACCCCTTCGTCGTGCGTGCGGGTCAGATGCCGGCCGCCGCCGACAGGTCCCGCTTCAGCGCGGTCAGCAGTTCGTCGGCCTTCGCACGGGCCGCCGGGAGCCCGGCGTGTGCGGCGACCGGGACGACAACCTCCAGGTAGCACTTCAGCTTGGGCTCGGTGCCGCTGGGGCGGACGATGACGCGGGCGCCGTCGAGCGTGTAGCGCAGGCCGTCGGTGGGCGGGAGCGTGTCCGTGCCCCGGGTGAGGTCCTCGGCGCGGACGACCCGCAGGCCCGCCAGCTCGGTCGGGGGCTGTTCGCGCAGGCGGCGCATCGCGTCCGCGATGACGGAGAGATCCTGCACGCGGACCGACAGCTGGTCCGTGGCGTGCAGGCCGTGCTCCACGGCGAGGTCGTCGAGCAGGTCGAGGAGGGTGCGGCCCTGCTCCTTGAGGACGGAGGCCAGCTCCGTGATCAGAAGCGCGGCCGTGATGCCGTCCTTGTCGCGTACGCCCTCGGGGTCCACGCAGTAGCCGAGGGCCTCCTCGTAGCCGTAGCGCAGGCCCTCCACGCGGGCGATCCACTTGAAGCCGGTGAGGGTCTCCTCGTACGGCAGGCCCGCCTTCTCGGCGATGCGGCCGAGGAGGGAGGAGGAGACGATCGACTCCGCGAAGGTGCCGGTGGCGCCGCGGGCCACCAGGTGGGCGGCGAGCAGCGCGCCGACCTCGTCGCCGCGCAGCATCCGCCAGGCGTCCCCGGCCTTGACGGCCACGGCGCAGCGGTCGGCGTCGGGGTCGTTGGCGATGACCAGGTCCGGGTCGGTCGTACGGGCCTGGGCGAACGCCAGGTCCATGGCGCCCGGCTCCTCCGGGTTGGGGAAGGCCACCGTCGGGAAGTCCGGGTCCGGGTCGGCCTGCTCGGCGACCAGTACCGGCGCGGGGAAGCCGGCCCGGGCGAAGGCGGCCAGCAGGACGTCGCGGCCGACGCCGTGCATCGCCGTGTAGACCGTGCGGGCGGTGCGGGGGGAGCCGGGGGCGAGGACCTCGTCGGTACGGGCCAGGTAGGCGTCCAGGACCGTGTCGTCCAGGGTCTCCCAGCCGGTGTCCGGGCGGGGGACGTCGTTCAGGGAGGCGATCGCGTCGATCTCGGCGGCGATCTCCGCGTCGGCGGGCGGGACGATCTGGGAGCCGTCGCCGAGGTACACCTTGTAGCCGTTGTCGCGGGGCGGATTGTGGCTGGCGGTGACCTCCACGCCCGCGACCGCGCCCAGGTGCCTTATCGCGAAGGCCAGGACGGGGGTGGGGAGGGGGCGGGGGAGTACGGCCGCACGCAGGCCGGCGCCGATCATGACGGCGGCGGTGTCGCGGGCGAAGTCGGCGGACTTGTGGCGGGCGTCGTATCCGATGACGACGAGTCCGGCGCCTGCGTCCCCCCGGCGGGGCTCGTTCTTCTTCAGGTAGGCGGCGAGGCCGGCGGCGGCGCGGATGACGACGCCGCGGTTCATGCGCATCGGGCCGGCGCCGAGTTCGCCTCGCAGGCCGGCGGTGCCGAACTGCAGCGTGCCGCTGAACCGGGCCGACAGTTCCGTGATGTCACCGGCGTCGATCAGCTCGGCCAGTTCGTCGCGGGTTTCCTGGTCCGGGTCCTCGGCGAGCCACGCCTTGGCCCGGGCGATGAGATCGTCGTGCACCTTGGGATCAACCTCTCCTTGTCTCCGCTGGGGGCTCCGCCCCCAGACCCCCGTCCGCCCACCCGCCCACCCGACTCGGTCGGCTGAAAAGTGAACGGGCGGTGTCGCGCTCCGCGGCACCACAGCACCGTGGCCCGCTCACGCTCCGCAGCGCCTGCGGCGTGCTCGCTCCCGCGTGGCACCTGCGGTCCGTGCGCGTCCGTGTGGCACCTGCGGTCCGTGCGCGTCCGTGTGGCACCTGCGGTCCGTGCGCGTCCGTGTGGCACCTGCGGTCCGTGCGCGTCCGTGTGGCACCTGCGGTGCGCATGCGCACCGCGGCGTCTGCGGTCCGTTCCGGCTCCGCAACGCCTCCGGCGTGCTCGCATCCGCGTGGCGCCTGCGGCCTGCTTGCGCCCCGTGGCGCCTGCGGCGTGCTCGCGCCCCGCAGCGTCTGCGGTGCGTTCGCGCCCCGCGTGGCGTTCACGGCGCGCTCGCGGCCCCTGGCACCCGTGGTGCGTTCGCACCCGCGTGGCACCTGCGCCGTGCTCGCGCGCCGCAGCACCACCTGCGGCGTACTCCCGCCTGGTGACACCTGCGGTGCGTTCGCGTTCCGTGGTGCTTCAGCGTGCTCGTGCCCGTGTGGCACCTGCGGTGTGTTCGCGTCCCGCGGTACCCCAGCGTGCTTGCGCCCGTGTGGCACCTGCGGCGTGTTCGCGCCCTGCGGTACCCCAGCGTGCTCGTGCCCGTGTGGCACGTGCGGTGCGTTCGCGTTCCGTGGTGCTTCAGCGTGCTCGTGCCCGTGTGGCACCTGCGGTGCGTTCGCGTCCCGCGGTACCCCAGCGTGCTTGCGCCCGTGTGGCATCCGCGGCGTGTTCGCGTCCCGCGGTACCCCAGCGTGCTCGTGCCCGTGTGGCATCCGCGGTGCGTTCGCGTCCTGTGGCACCGACGGCATGGTCACGCCCCCGGACACCCGCGCCGTCTTCACGTCGCCGCAGGTCCCCGGGCTGCCCGCTTACAGCTTGCCCAGTACCTGGCCCAGGAGTTCGCCCATGCGCGCTGCCGAGTCGCGGCCCGCCTGGAGGACCTCTTCGTGGTTGAGGGGCTCGCCGGTCATGCCTGCCGCGAGGTTGGTGACCAGGGAGATGCCCAGCACCTCGGCGCCCGCCTCGCGTGCGGCGATCGCTTCGAGGACCGTGGACATGCCGACCAGGTCGGCGCCGATCACACGGGCCATACGGATCTCGGCCGGCGTCTCGTAGTGCGGGCCGGGGAACTGTGCGTAGACGCCCTCTTCGAGGGTGGGGTCGATCTCCTTGCACAGGGCGCGCAGACGGGGGGAGTAGAGGTCCGTCAGGTCGACGAAGTTGGCGCCGACGATCGGGGACGTGGCCGTCAGGTTGATGTGGTCGCTGATCAGGACCGGCTGGCCGGGGCGCATGCCCTCGCGCAGACCGCCGCAGCCGTTGGTGAGCACGATGGTCTTGCAGCCTGCGGCGACGGCCGTGCGGACGCCGTGCGCGACGGCGGCGACGCCGCGGCCCTCGTAGTAGTGCGTACGGCCCAGGAAGACCAGGGCGCGCTTGTCACCGAAGGAGTACGAGCGGATCTTGCCGCCGTGCCCCTGGACGGCCGGCGGCGGGAAGCCGGGCAGCTCGGTGACCTGGAACTCGGCGTCGGGTGCGCCCAGGGCGTCGACGGCCGGAGCCCAGCCGGAGCCCATCACGAGGGCGACGTCGTGGGTCTCGGCGCCCGTGAGCTCGCGCAGGCGGGCGGCAGCGGCGTCAGCGGCGGCGTAGGGGTCGCCCAGGATGTCGTCCGGAAGAAGAGATGCGTTCACGTCGACGAGGGTAGCCGCTCTTCGCCTACGCGCGTAGATGACAGAGCCCACGGGATTGCGATCGTTGTCTTGTCGTTTTCCACGAAGGCGGGGCAAATCCGCAGGAAGGCCCCGGTCGGCCGCCTCAGCAGGGGCGCTTGCGGAGTTCCATCACATAGTCGTGCGGCGCCCCCGCCGACTCGGCGGCGTCGGCGATCTCCCCGAGGTACCGGGCCGAGGGCAGCCCGCCCTCGTAGCCGTTCAGGACGTAGGCCCAGGCGGACTCCTCGCCGTCCAGGGTGTGCGCGCGCACCCGGACGCGCCGGTAGATGCCGAGGCTCACGCCCTCCCACCGGTCCAGGGACTCCTCGTCCATGGGCGCTATGTCGTACAGGCCGACGAAGACCTGGGCCCCGGGCTGCTCGACGATCGTCGCCAGCGCGCCTTCCCAGCCCAGCTGCTCGCCGCCGAAGGTCAGCCGCCAGCCGTTCAGCCAGCCGGTGGCGCGCAGGGGGGAGTGCGGGGCGCGGCCGGACATCAGCCCCGCATCCAGGTTGCAGCCGTACGCGGCATAGAGCGACATGCACCGAGGGTACGGCAGGGGAAACCGCCGTTCCGATCATCTCTTCCGTCCCGGGAGTCCCGCTCGTGCGGCCCCGGGCAGTAGCACCTTGAAGCGTGCGGGACAATGGAGTACGTGACTCGGATCGTGATCATCGGTGGCGGACCCGGCGGATACGAAGCGGCGCTGGTGGCCGCCCAGCTCGGCGCGGAGGTGACCGTCGTCGACTGCGACGGTCTGGGCGGAGCGTCGGTACTGACCGACTGCGTGCCGTCGAAGACCCTTATCGCTACGGCCGAGGTGATGACCACCTTCGACTCCTCCTACGAGGAGCTGGGCATCATCGTGGCCGACGACACCCCGCCGCTGGAGCAGGCGGCCCGGGTGGTGGGCGTGGACCTCGGGAAGGTCAACCGGCGTGTGAAGCGCCTCGCGCTCGCCCAGTCGCACGACATCACCGCCTCCGTCACCCGCGCCGGCGCCCGGGTCCTGCGCGGCCGCGGCCGGCTCGACGGCATGCAGGGCCTCGACGGCTCCCGCAAGGTCGTCGTCACCGCCGCCGACGGCACCGAGGAGATCCTCACCGCCGACGCCGTCCTCATCGCCACCGGCGGCCACCCGCGCGAGCTGCCCGACGCCCAGCCCGACGGCGAGCGCATCCTGAACTGGACCCAGGTCTACGACCTCACCGAGCTGCCGGAAGAGCTGATCGTGGTCGGCTCGGGTGTGACCGGTGCCGAGTTCGCCGGTGCCTATCAGGCCCTGGGGTCCAAGGTCACGCTCGTGTCGTCGCGGGATCGCGTGCTGCCGGGCGAGGACCCCGACGCCGCCGCCGTCCTGGAGGACGTCTTCCGGCGCCGCGGCATGAACGTCATGGCCCGCTCCCGCGCGCAGTCCGCCAAGCGGGTCGGCGACCGGGTGGAGGTGACGCTGGCCGACGGGCGCGTCATCACCGGCTCGCACTGCCTCATGGCTGTCGGCGCCATCCCGAACAGCGCGGGGCTCGGCCTGGAGGAGGCCGGCGTCAAGCTGCGCGAGTCGGGTCACATCTGGACCGACAAGGTGTCGAGGACGACGGCTCCGGGCGTGTACGCGGCCGGTGACGTGACCGGTGTCTTCGCCCTCGCGTCCGTCGCCGCCATGCAGGGACGTATCGCCATGTACCACTTCCTCGGCGACGCGGTGGCCCCGCTGAACCTCAAGACGGTGTCGTCCAACGTCTTCACCGACCCCGAGATCGCCACCGTCGGCTACACCCAGGCCGATGTCGACGGGGGCAAGATCGACGCGCGCGTCGTCAAGC
This sequence comes from Streptomyces griseochromogenes, assembly GCF_001542625.1. Classification (NCBI taxonomy): domain Bacteria; kingdom Bacillati; phylum Actinomycetota; class Actinomycetes; order Kitasatosporales; family Streptomycetaceae; genus Streptomyces; species Streptomyces griseochromogenes. Next base: position 1,123,385 of record NZ_CP016279.1, read on the forward strand.
TCCCCCTGCTGCGCAATCCGCGCGCCAAGATGCAGGGCATCCGGGACGGCTTCGTGAAGATCTTCTGCCGTCCGGGCACCGGGATCGTCGTCGGCGGTGTGGTCGTCTCGCCGCGCGCCTCGGAACTGATCCACCCCATCTCGATCGCCGTCGACAACAATCTGACGGTCGAACAGATCGCGAACGCATTCACGGTGTACCCCTCCCTTTCGGGGTCGATCGCGGAGGTGGCGCGCCAGCTCCACACCCGCAAGGCGGGCGGCGAGGTCTGACGGCCGATTCCACATCCCCGCTGGTCACGGGGAGTTGTCGCGCATGCGTACGGCATAGTCGGGCGGGTTAGGCCCTATATCACTTCCCGCCCTCCCATGCGAACAACTTCTGTTATTCGGCGCAAACTGCTGAAAGCAGGCGGTCGTTGGGGTTACTGTCAGTTTCGTGTTCGCTGCAGAACGTCGCCAATTGATCCTCGAAATGGTGCGAGCGAACGGGGCCGTGTCGCTCCGTGAACTCGCCCGTGTCGTCCAGACCTCAGAAGTGACCGTACGGCGGGACGTGCGGGCACTGGAGGCAGAAGGACTCCTCGACCGCCGGCACGGCGGTGCGGTACTGCCGGGCGGATTCACGCGGGAGTCCGGCTTTCCGCAGAAGTCCCATCTCGCGACCGCCGAAAAGACGGCCATCGCCGACCTGGCCGCGGGCCTCGTCGAAGAGGGCGAGGCCATCGTCGTCGGAGCGGGAACCACCACGCAGGAGCTGGCCCGCCGGCTCGCCCGCGTGCCCGGGCTGACGGTCGTCACCAACTCCCTCCTGGTCGCCCAGGCGTTGGCCCATGCCAACCGGGTGGAGGTCGTGATGACCGGCGGCACCCTGCGCGGCTCCAACTACGCCCTGGTCGGCTCCGGCGCCGAGCAGTCCCTGCAGGGGCTGAGAGTGTCGAAGGCGTTCCTGTCGGGGAGCGGTCTGACCGCGGAGCGGGGTCTGTCCACGTCCAACATGCTCTCGGCGTCCGTGGACCGCGCGCTGGTGCAGGCCGCGGCGGAGGTCGTGGTCCTCGCCGACCACACCAAACTCGGCACGGACACGATGTTCCAGACGGTGCCGACGGATGTCATCACCCGGCTGGTCACCGACGAGCCGCCCGTGCACGACGACCGCGCCGCGACCGAACTCCAGGCCCTCGCCGATCAGGGGGTGCAGATCGCCGTGGCCGGGGCGAGCAGCCCTCCGGGGGGTGAGCAGGTCCCGGCGCGACGCGCTCCGCTGCCGGGGCCCAGGCGGGGACAGGTGGCCGGGGGCGGGCTGCGGGGGATGCTGGGAGAGCCGGCGGCCGGGGCTGAGCGGGGGCGTGTCGCTGATCTTCGGCGGCGCTGAGGGTGCCTGGTCGCCGTAGGAGTCGAGGCCGTCTGGCGGGTGCGGGTCCGTTGTGGCTTGTCGCGCAGTTCCCCGCGCCCCTTTAGGCCGGCTGCTCTCACGGACTCGAACAGCGCGACGCCCGGCAGGCCACCGTAAGCAGTCCACCGGGCGTCACTCAGACTCTTGCCGTCAGGCTGTCGTCAGTCCTTGATCTCGCAGATCGCCGCGCCCGACGTCACGGACGCGCCGACCTCGAAGGTCAGGCCCTTGATGGTGCCCGTCTTGTGGGCGTTCAGGGGCTGTTCCATCTTCATGGCCTCCAGGACGACGACCAGGTCGCCCTCCTGGACCTGCTGGCCTTCCTCGACGGCGACCTTCACGATCGTGCCCTGCATCGGGGAGGCGAGGGTGTCACCGGACGCCACCGGGCCGGACTTCTTGGCGGCACGGCGCTTCGGCTTGGCGCCCGCCGCGAGGCCGGTGCGGGCCAGGGACATGCCGAGGGAGGCCGGGAGGGAGACTTCCAGGCGCTTGCCGCCGACCTCGACGACGACCGTCTCACGGCCCGCGTCCTCCTCCGCCTCGGCGTCGGCCGGGGTGGTGAAGGGCTTGATCTCGTTGACGAACTCGGTCTCGATCCAGCGGGTGTGGACCGTGAACGGGTCGGCGGAGCCGGTCAGCTCGGGGGCGAAGGCGGGGTCCCTGACGACCGCGCGGTGGAAGGGGATCGCGGTGGCCATGCCCTCGACCTGGAACTCCTCCAGGGCGCGGGCGGCCCGCTCCAGGGCTTCCCGGCGGGTGCGGCCGGTGACGATCAGCTTGGCGAGCAGGGAGTCCCAGGCCGGGCCGATGACCGAGCCGGACTCCACGCCGGCGTCCAGGCGGACACCGGGGCCGGAGGGCGGGTTGAAGGTGGTGACCGTGCCGGGGGCCGGGAGGAAGTTGCGGCCGGGGTCCTCGCCGTTGATCCGGAACTCGAAGGAGTGGCCGCGCAGGGCCGGGTCGTCGTAGCCCAGTTCCTCGCCGTCGGCGATGCGGAACATCTCGCGGACCAGGTCGATGCCGGCGACCTCCTCGGTGACCGGGTGCTCGACCTGGAGGCGGGTGTTGACCTCGAGGAAGGAGATCGTGCCGTCCTGGCCGACCAGGAACTCACAGGTGCCGGCGCCCTCGTAGTGGGCTTCCTTCAGGATGGCCTTCGAGGCGCGGTACAGCTCGGCGACCTGCTCGTCGCTCAGGAACGGCGCGGGGGCTTCCTCGACCAGCTTCTGGTGGCGGCGCTGCAGGGAGCAGTCACGGGTGGAGACCACGACCACGTTGCCGTGCTTGTCGGCCAGGCACTGGGTCTCCACGTGCCGCGGGCGGTCCAGGTAGCGCTCGACGAAGCACTCGCCGCGCCCGAAGGCGGCGACCGCCTCGCGGACCGCGGACTCGTACAGCTCGGGGACCTCTTCGAGGGTGCGGGCGACCTTCAGGCCGCGGCCGCCGCCACCGAAGGCCGCCTTGATGGCGATGGGCAGGCCGTGCTGCTCGGCGAAGGCGACGACCTCGTCGGCACCGGAGACCGGGTCGGGGGTGCCGGCGACCAGGGGGGCGCCGGCGCGCTGGGCGATGTGCCGGGCGGCGACCTTGTCACCGAGGTCACGGATGGCCTGCGGGGGCGGGCCGATCCAGATCAGGCCGGCGTCCAGGACCGCCTGCGCGAACTCGGCGTTCTCGGAGAGGAAGCCGTAGCCGGGGTGGACGGCGTCCGCGCCGGACTCGCGGGCGGCGTTCAGGACCTTCTCGATGTCCAGGTAACTGGTGGCCGGGGTGTCACCGCCCAGCGCGAACGCCTCATCCGCGGCGCGGACATGCAGAGCGTCCCGGTCCGGGTCGGCGTATACGGCCACGCTCGCGATCCCGCTGTCCTGGCAGGCCCGGGCCACGCGGACAGCGATTTCGCCACGGTTGGCGATGAGCACCTTGCGCACGATTGAGGCTCCCTCCTTGAAACAAGCCGAGTTTAGGGACTGCCGACACGTCACTTCGACCCGTCCCCCGTGGTGAGCTTGCCCACACGGAGCGTGATCCGAGGCTCGCTCGACCCGCGAAATCCCATGTCGCACCTTGGGCACGCAGGACTCCCTCGGGAAACCCTAGCCCTGTCATGTGGTCAAGGTCTCTGTGAAGGCGTGCTGCGGCCCACTCCGTTTCTTTGTCGAGTCCCTACGAATGGCCCAATGATTCTTTGCTCCTGTCCGAACCCTTGTCCCTGGGTTTACCCGTTAGTAGCGTTCGCGATGACTCGGACGTACTTCAGGTAACAGCAGCTCTGCTCGGGCTGAGGTCGAAAGTGGGTGGGGGCCGGTGGTGCGCAGACCGGTGGCTTGGGTCGTGACGGTCGTCCTCGTCGCCGAGGCGTTCGTCATCGCGGCACTGAACTGGTTCCTCGGCGTGGTCGTGGACCGGCAGAAGATGTCGCTGGCGGGCCTCGATCCCGACGTCATGTCCACGTCCTCGAAGATCGGCGGAGTCGTCTTCGGCGCCTACTTCGTCCTGTGCGCCGTGGTGGCCCTGCTGGTCGCGATACGGGACCGCGCCCCCGCCGGCTTCGGCCGCATCCTGCTGATCAGCGTCGCGGTGGTGCACGCCCTGCTGGGCGCGTTCGCCTGGGGTCTGGTGGGCTGGACGGCGTTCCTGTTCATGATGGTGATGCTCGGGCTCGTCGTCCTGCTCCTGATGACGTACGACCGTGACGGCGGTCCGGAGCGGGCCGCCTCCGGCGGTGCTCCGGAGGCGGGCGGCGACCCGGAGACCGTGACCGAGCCGGGCGTGTCGGCGCAGGTGCCGTCCGGCGCGCCCTCGGATGCCTGGGGTGCGCCGCAGGACGGGGACGATGTGCCGCAGGACTCGCCCCCCGCCCAGCTCATTCAGCCGGTGCCCACAACTCGGTGATGCTGATGCCCAGTTCGGCCAGCAGTCGCCGTACGAGGGGCAGGCTGATGCCGATCACATTGCCGTGGTCGCCGTCGATGCCCTCGATGAACGGGGCCGAGCGGCCGTCCAGGGTGAACGCTCCGGCGACGTAGAGAGGTTCGCCGGAGGCGACGTACGCGGCGATCTCCTCGTCGGAGGGCTCGCCGAAGCGGACGACGGTGGAGGCGACCCCGGCGACATACCGTTTGGCAGCCGTGTCCCAGATGCAGTGACCCGTCTGGAGGGTGCCGGCCCGCCCGCGCATCGCCTTCCAGCGGGCGGTGGCCTCCTCCGCGTCGGAGGGCTTGCCGAGCGCCTGCCCGTCCAGCTCAAGCACCGAGTCGCAGCCGATCACCAGGGCGCCCTGCACCTCCGGCTGCGCCGCCACCACGGAGGCCTTGGCCTCGGCGAGGGCGAGCGCGAGCTCCGCCGGAGTCGGCGCCGTGATCGAGTCCTCGTCGAAGCCGCTCACGATCACCTCGGGGTCCAGCCCTGCCTGCCGGAGCAGGCCCAGCCTGGCGGGGGACTTCGAGGCGAGAACGAGGCGACGGCGCGGCTGATCAGTCATGCGGTCAGGGTAGCGGCGGGGCGCCGCCGGGGCTCACCTCAGACCGATCACGATCATGGCCAGGATCATGGCCAGGGCCATGAAGAGACCGAGCCGCCGCAGTGTCTCCTGCATGTCGCGCAGGTCTTTGGGCGGCTCGTCCTCGGGGTCTGACCACAGCATTCCACTAGCGTGAGGCTGGGCCGGGGAGGGCGCCTGAGTAGGCGTACCTAGATTGGCGCCCGGTGTTGTACTGCTGTGCGCGGTTCCTCGTGCCCCTGAGGAATCGCGCCCCTAGCCCGGCCAGTAGGTGCGGGTCCAGGAGGCCGGGCCCGGCTTGGGCAGGTGGGCCGAGGCGATGCGGGACGGGTCCGCCCATGCGTCCCGCGGTCCCTGCGCGCCGGACGGCGGCGTCGCCGCCGCCGCGGCGCGGGCGCGGACCACCGCCAGGGCGGCGGCCAGCTCCTCCGGGGTCGGGTTGCCTCGTACGACCTTGATGTTCATGTCCGCTCCAAGGGTCAGCGGGGCCTAGAGGGGGATGTTGCCGTGCTTCTTCGGAGGCAGGGATTCCCGTTTGGTGCGCAGCTGACGCAGACCGCGGACGATGTGGGCCCGTGTGTCCGACGGCATGATCACCGCGTCGATGTAGCCGCGCTCGGCCGCGACGTAGGGGTTGAGGAGGGCGTCCTCGTACTCCTGGATCAGGCGGGCGCGCACGGCCTCCAGATCCTCTCCGTTCGCCTCCGCCTCGGCGATCGTGCGGCGGTGCAGGATGTTGACCGCGCCCTGGGCGCCCATGACGGCGATCTGGGCGGTCGGCCAGGCGAGGTTGAGGTCGGCGCCCAGGTGCTTGGAGCCCATGACGTCGTAGGCGCCGCCGAAGGCCTTGCGGGTGATGACCGTGATGAGGGGGACGGTGGCTTCCGCGTAGGCGTAGATCAGCTTCGCGCCTCGGCGGATGATGCCGGTGTGCTCCTGGTCGACGCCGGGGAGGAACCCGGGCACGTCGACGAAGGTGAGCACGGGGAGGTTGAACGCGTCGCACGTGCGCACGAAACGGGCCGCCTTCTCGCTGGCGTCGATGTCCAGGCAGCCGGCGAACTGCATCGGCTGGTTGGCGACGATGCCCACCGGGCGGCCCTCGACCCGGCCGAAGCCGGTGACGATGTTCGGCGCGAACAGCGCCTGCGTCTCGAAGAACTCGGCGTCGTCCAGGACGTGTTCGAGCACCGTGCGGATGTCGTACGGCTGGTTCGCGCTGTCCGGGACCAGGGTGTCCAGCTCCAGGTCCTCGCCGCTGACGGCGAGGTCCGCCTCCTCCGGGAAGACCGGGGGCTCGCTGAGGTTGTTGGACGGCAGGTACGACAGCAGCTGCTTGACGTACTCGATCGCGTCCTTCTCGTCGCCCGCCATGTGGTGGGCCACGCCGGAGGCGGTGTTGTGGGTGCGGGCGCCGCCCAGCTCCTCGAAACCGACGTCCTCGCCGGTGACCGTCTTGATGACGTCCGGTCCCGTGATGAACATGTGCGAGGTCTGGTCGACCATGACCGTGAAGTCGGTGATCGCCGGGGAGTAGACCGCGCCGCCCGCGCAGGGGCCGACGACCAGGCTGATCTGCGGGATGACGCCGGAGGCGTGGGTGTTGCGGCGGAAGATCTCGCCGTACGCGCCGAGGGAGGCGACCCCCTCCTGGATGCGGGCGCCGCCGGAGTCGTTGATGCCGATGACCGGGCAGCCGGTCTTCAGCGCGAAGTCCATCACCTTGACGATCTTCTGGCCGTAGACCTCGCCGAGGGCGCCGCCGAAGACCGTGAAGTCCTGGGAGAAGACCGCCACGGGGCGGCCGTCGACCGTGCCGTAGCCGGTCACCACGCCGTCTCCGTACGGGCGGTTCTTGTCCAGCCCGAAGTTCGTGGAGCGGTGCCGGGCGAACTCGTCCAACTCGACGAAGGAGTCCTCGTCGAGGAGCAGCTCGATGCGCTCACGGGCCGTCAGTTTGCCCTTGGCGTGCTGCTTTTCGACGGCGCGCTCCGAGCCGGCGTGCGTCGCTTCATGGATACGGCGCTGCAGATCCGCGAGCTTGCCCGCGGTCGTGTGAATGTCGATCTCTTCCGGCTCGGACATCGGGATCGCGGCTCCCTGCCTGCTCAAAAGGGGGGGACGGTTACTCATCCGTAGCGTAGTGGCGCGCTTCGTTGTCGGCAGTGCGGCGTTTCCCACACCTAGGGTGACTTGCATGACGCCGCACAATGCATCAGACGACAGCCGTTGGTCCGACCTGGAGCGCCCGCCGTTGAACGCCACGGCGCTGCGGCGCGGGCTGGTCCGGGAGGGCAGTCTGTGGTCGGAGGTGGAGGTGGTCCAGCACACCGGATCCACCAACTCCGACCTGGTGGCCCGGGCCGTGGCCGGGAAGGCGGGCGAGGGCGCGGTCCTCGTCGCCGAGGAGCAGACCGCCGGGCGGGGACGGCTGGACCGGCAGTGGTCCGCGCCGGCTCGGTCCGGTCTCTTCTTCTCCGTCCTGCTGAACCCGGCCGAGGTGCCGGTGAGCCGGTGGGGCTGGCTGCCGTTGCTCACAGGGGTGGCGGTGGCGACCGGGCTGTCCCGGGCCGCGGGTGTGGACACCGCGCTCAAGTGGCCCAACGACCTGCTGGTGACCGTGGGCGGTGAGGAGCGCAAGACCGGGGGCATCCTCGCCGAGCGGGCCGGGGAGCGCGGGGTGGTCGTCGGGGTCGGCATCAACGTCTCCCTGCGGGCCGAGGAGCTGCCGGTGCCCCAGGCGGGCTCCCTGGTGCTGGCCGGGGCGGTGGGGACCGACCGGGATCCGCTGCTGCGGGCGGTGCTGCGGTCGCTGGAGGAGTGGTATCGGCGCTGGCGGGACGCGGGGGGTGACCCTGTGGCCAGTGGGCTGCAGGAGACCTATGCGGCGGGGTGCGCGACGCTCGGGCGGACGGTGCGGGCGGAGCTGCCGGGGGATCGGGCCGTGGTGGGGGAGGCGGTGGCCGTCGACGGGGACGGGCGGCTGGTCATCGCCACCGATGACGGCGTGCAGGAGCCCGTGGGGGCGGGGGACATCGTGCATCTGCGGCCTGTGTGAGGGTGCCCGCGACGCCTGTGTGGGCGAAGGTGGTCGGTGTGGCGCCCGGGTGGGGGCGCTGCGGCCGTGACGATGCCTGCGGCGCTCGCGCGGAGGTGTCGGGGCTCGTGCGGCGCCCTGCGGGGTGGCGGGGTCCCGCCGTGCGCGACCGCGGGCCCCGTGCGCCGAACGGTGCTGAGCAGCGCCGTCGGCCGAACCCGACGGAGTGAGCTGGCGCACACCTGCCGTAGAGTTGAGGCCGGTCGATACCTGACCGTGGCAGATCAGAAGGGCAGCAGGCGTGACCGTCGACGACACGGGCTCCGGCGCGGGCGAGGACGGCCGGGTGGAACCCCACGCCGCCGACCCCAGCGAGGACCCGCTCGCGCTGCGTCTCGAACACCTCATCCTGGGCGCGGAGCGCCGTTACACCCCCTTCCAGGCGGCCCGCAGCGCCGGTGTCTCCATGGAACTGGCGTCACGGTTCTGGCGGGCCATGGGCTTCGCCGACATCGGGCAGGCCAAGGCGCTCACCGAGGCCGACGTGCTGGCCCTGCGGCGTCTTGCCGGTCTGGTCGAGGCGGGGCTGCTCAGCGAGGCCATGGCGGTGCAGGTCGCACGGTCGACCGGGCAGACCACCGCCCGGTTGGCGGAGTGGCAGATGGACTCCTTCCTGGAAGGCCTGACCGAGCCCCCCGAGCCGGGCATGACCCGCACCGAGGTGACGTACCCGATCGTCGAACTGCTCCTGCCCGAGCTGGAGGAGTTCCTGGTCTATGTGTGGCGCCGCCAGCTCGCCGCCTCGGCCGGCCGCGTCGTGCAGACCGGCGACGACGAGGAGATGATCGACCGGCGCCTGGCCGTCGGGTTCGCCGATCTGGTGGGGTTCACGCGGCTGACCCGCCGGATGGAGGAGGAGGAGCTCGGCGAGCTGGTCGAGGCCTTCGAGACCACCGCCGCCGATCTGGTGGCCGCTCGGGGCGGCCGGCTCATCAAGACCCTCGGCGACGAGGTCCTGTACGCCGCCGACGACGCGGGTACGGCCGCGGATATCGCCCTGCGGCTCGTCGAGACGATGGCGAACGACGAGACGATGCCCGAGCTGCGGGTCGGAATGGCGTTCGGGACCGTGACCACCCGGATGGGCGATGTCTTCGGTACGACGGTGAACCTGGCCTCCCGGCTGACCTCGATAGCGCCGCGGGACGCCGTGCTGGTGGACAGCGCCTTCGCCCAGGAGCTGATCCGCGCCGGCGAGGCCCCCGCCTCGGAGACGGAGGCGGCCGAGGCCGCGGCCGCCGCGGAGAAGGAGGGCGAGGAGCCGCCGGTGTATCGGTTCGCGCTCCAGCCGATGTGGCAGCGCCCGGTCCGCGGGCTCGGCGTGGTCGAGCCGTGGCTGCTCGCACGCCGCGACGGCCAGGAGCCCTGAGGTTACGGCAGGTCCACGCACAGGCCGATCACCGGTACGCATACGCCGCCGCCCCGTGTAGGCGGCTGCGTGCTGTGGCTCGGGGCTGGGGCCGGGGCCGGTGTCTGGCTCTGGGCGGGCGTGGAGGCCGGGGCCGAGGCCGTGGGCGAGGGGTGCGGCCGCGGAGGGGCGGATGGGGTGGTCGTCCGGTGAGGGGCCTCGGCCGGGGCGGTGGTCGGGACGGTCGTGCCGCTCGGGGGCGTGCCGGATGCGGCCGTCTTCGTCGGTGTCGCGCTCACCCTGCCCATGGTGGCCGTGGCCGAGGAGCGGGGTGCGGCCGTGGGGGAGGCGCCGGGTGCGTGGTCGGTGGTGCCGGCGCCGGGGTTCAGGCGGGGCTCGGCCTCCGCGGTGCCGGGAGCGCCGACTCCGGAGTCCGGGGTCACGCGGACGAGGCTGAGGACTCCGGCGGCGATCGCGAGACCGCCCGTGGCGAGCAGGACCTTGCGGGGGCGGGGCTTGCGGTGCCGGCCACGGCGGAAGGCGGGCGGAACCGGCTCCGTGGCCTCGGCCTGTTGATCCGTATCGGCCGTACGGGACTGTGCTCGTATCGGTGTCATGAGGTTCCCTCCCCGCCGCGCGCCCGGGGCGCGCCGTGGCGGAGCGCACGCTATGCCCTCCTGTGGGCGGTGTGGGGTGAGACGGCCGGGATGTCACTCGAACGGGCGTAGAACACCGGGCGGGGCCGGCTCTTGTCGCGGGCTCTTTCCCGGGGCGGGGTACGGCTGCGATGATCGGGCCGGCAATGAGTTAACCCGCGTTAACCGGAGGGCGTCATGAGCGAGGAGCGGTTCGGGGAGTTCGTGCTGGTGCGGCGGCACGGGCAGGTGGCGGAGCTGGTGCTGGACCGGCCGAAGGCCATGAACGCCGTCTCGACGGAGATGGCCCGCTCCATCGCGTCCGCCTGTGCGGCGCTCGGCGCCGACCGGGAGGCGCGGGTGGTCGTGGTGACCTCGTCGCACGAGCGGGCGTTCTGTGTCGGGGCCGATCTGAAGGAGCGGAACTCGTTCAGCGACGCGGATCTCGTGCGGCAGCGGCCGGTGGCGCGGGGGGCGTACACCGGGGTGCTGGAGCTGCCGATGCCGACGATCGCGGCCGTGCACGGCTTCGCCCTGGGCGGCGGTTTCGAGCTGGCTCTGTCCTGCGACCTGATCGTGGCGGACCGTACGGCGGTGGTGGGGCTGCCGGAGGTGTCCGTGGGCGTGATTCCGGGCGGTGGCGGTACGCAGCTGCTGCCGCGGCGGGTCGGGGCGGCGCGGGCGGCCGAGCTGATCTTCTCGGCGCGGCGGGTGCAGGCGGCGGAGGCTGCCGAGATCGGGCTGGTGGACCAGCTGGTGGAGGAGGGTCGGGACCGGGAGGAGGCGCTGGCGCTGGGGGCGCGGATCGCCGGGAACTCTCCGGTGGGACTGCGGGCGGCGAAGCGGGCGCTGCGGCTCGGGCACGGGTTGGACCTGCGGGCCGGGCTGGAGGTCGAGGACGCGGCGTGGAGGTCGGTGGCGTTCTCGGGGGACCGGGCGGAAGGGGTGGCCGCCTTCAACGAGAAGCGGAAGCCGGAGTGGCCTGGGGAGTGAGGGCGCGTTCCTGAGGGGCGGCCACCGCACCCTCTTGGGGGCGCGGGGAACTGCGCGATCAGCCCCCACGGGCCGGCGGCCGACGCAGGCCCGCACACCCCCGGCCACCTGATCGCCGCACCAATCTCCTCATTTGCCGGAATTCATCCCTAATCTGGGGTAATGGGTGAGGACAAGCGGCTCGCCGCTGTGGTGGCGCTGGCCCAGGGGATGGCGGCGGCGCCCACGTCGCGGGAGTCGTGGCGGGCCGCCGCGCTCGGTGCGTGCCGGGCGCTGGACGGCAGCTTCGCCGCGCTGTCGGTGTGGGAGCGGGAGCTGGGGCGGTTGAGGGTCCTCGTGAACGTGGGGGAGCGGAGGCCGGACGAGGAGGCGTTCCCGGAGGCCGAGGCCTATCCGGTGAACCAGTTTCCGGAGATCACCGAGTTTCTGCACGAGCGGTGGGCGGGCGGGGGCGGGCCCACCGCATGGGTGGAGACCGCCGAGGGCACGGCGGCCGGCACCCCCGGCTACTTCCACCGGCGCGTCGCCGCCCTGCGCCGCAGGGGGCGCGGCTGCTGTGTCGTCGCCCCCGTCGTGCTGCACGGCAGGGCCTGGGGCGAGCTGTATGTCGCCCGCAGGGTCGGTGTGCCCGTGTTCGGGCGGGCGGACGCCGACTTCGCCACCGTCCTGGCCGCCGTCGTCGCCGCGGGGCTCGCGCAGACCGAGCGGCTGGAGGAGGCCCGCCGGCTCGCCTACACCGACGCCCTCACCGGCCTCGCCAACCGCCGCGCCGTGGATGTGCGCCTGGAAGAGGCCGTCGAGCGGCACCGGGCGGACGAGGTGGTCGTCAGTCTCGTCGTCTGTGATCTCAATGGGCTCAAGAGGGTCAACGACACGTTGGGGCATGCCGTGGGGGACCGGCTGCTGGAGCGGTTCGGGTCGGTGTTGTCGCTGTGCGGGGCGATGGTGCCGGGAGCGCTCGTCGCCCGGCTCGGCGGGGACGAGTTCTGTCTGCTGGCGGTGGGGCCGGCCGCCGATGACGTGGTCAAGGCGGCGGACGAACTGTGCTGCAGGGCCGCTGAGTTGGAGCTCGGTGAGGGGGTGGCCTGCGGGGTCGCCTCGACCGAGGATCCGATCGGGCCGGTGCGGGACGCCCGGCGGCTGTTCCGGCTGGCCGACGCCGCGCAGTACCGGGCCAAGGCCGTGCGCGCGGACCGGCCCGTGGTGGCCGGGCGGGAGGGCCCCGACGATCCGGTCGTGCGGCTGGCGGACGAGTCCCCGCTGGAGCCGTCGCCCGCGCGGGCCGAGCGCCGGCGTTTCCGCGGCCGGAGAGCGTGAGGTGATGCACACGGTCCGGTAAGGGGCAGTCCCGTTCCCCACTAGTGACATCAACGCATTCAATGCGTACGCTCCTGAATATGGATATGCACACTGTGGTGGTGGGGACGTCCGGTGTCACCGCGTCCGACGTTCTCGCCGTGGCGCGCGGCGGTGCCCGCATCGAGCTGTCGGCGGAGGCGGTGGCGGCCCTCGCGGCGGCCCGGGAGATCGTGGACGCCCTGGCGGCGAAGCCGGAACCGGTCTACGGCGTCTCCACCGGTTTCGGAGCCCTGGCGACCCGGCACATCAGCCAGGAACTGCGCGCCCAGCTGCAGCGCAACATCGTCCGCTCGCACGCCGCCGGCATGGGACCGCGGGTCGAGCGGGAAGTCGTACGGGCCCTGATGTTCCTGCGGCTCAAGACCGTCTGCTCCGGGCACACGGGTGTGCGGCCCGAGGTCGCGCAGACCATGGCCGACGTGCTGAACGCCGGGATCACGCCGGTCGTGCACGAGTACGGCTCCCTGGGCTGCTCCGGCGACCTGGCCCCGCTGTCCCACTGCGCCCTCGCGCTCATGGGAGAGGGGGAGGCGGAGGGGCCCGACGGCAGCGTCCGTCCCGCCGGTGAGCTGCTCGCCGAGCACGGCATCCAGCCCGTCGAGCTGCGCGAGAAGGAGGGGCTCGCCCTTCTGAACGGCACCGACGGCATGCTCGGCATGCTGGTCATGGCCCTGGCCGACCTGGACACCCTCTACAAGTCCGCCGACGTCACCGCCGCCCTCAGCCTGGAGGCGCTGCTCGGCACGGACAAGGTGCTCGCGCCCGAACTGCACGCCATCCGGCCCCACCCGGGTCAGGGCGCCTCCGCCGCGAACATGCTCGCCGTCCTCCAGGGCTCCCAGCTCACCGGGCACCACCAGGACGACGCTCCCCGCGTCCAGGACGCCTACTCGGTGCGCTGCGCCCCGCAGGTCGCCGGCGCCGGCCGGGACACGATCGCCCACGCCCGGCTCGTCGCCGAGCGCGAGCTCGCCTCCGCCGTCGACAACCCGGTCGTGCTGCCCGACGGCCGAGTCGAGTCCAACGGCAACTTCCACGGCGCCCCGGTCGCCTATGTCCTGGACTTCCTCGCCATCGCCGCCGCGGACCTCGGCTCCATCGCCGAGCGCCGCACCGACCGGCTGCTGGACAAGAACCGCAGCCACGGGCTTCCGCCGTTCCTCGCCGACGACGCCGGTGTGGACTCCGGGCTCATGATCGCCCAGTACACGCAGGCCGCGCTGGTCAGCGAGATGAAGCGGCTGGCCGTACCGGCCTCCGCGGACTCCATCCCGTCCTCCGCGATGCAGGAGGACCACGTGTCCATGGGCTGGTCGGCCGCGCGCAAGCTGCGCACCGCCGTCGACAACCTCACCCGCATCATCGCCGTCGAGCTCTACGCCGCCACCCGCGCCATCGAACTGCGTGAGGGCCTGGCCCCGGCGCCCGCCTCGCGGGCCGTGATCGAGGCCGTGCGCGCCGCCGGTGTGCGGGGCCCGGGCCCGGACCGGTTCCTGGCGCCCGACCTGGCCGCCGCCGACGCGTTCGTGCGCGGGGGCCGGGTCGTCGCCGCCGTGGAGACGGTCACCGGGCCGCTGCGCTAGGAGAGCGGGCCGCTCGCATCGGGAGGGGCCGGCGGACAAAGGGGTCCTGTCCTGGCGGACAGGACCCCTTTCCGGCTTCGCGGAATCAGAAGCCGAGGCGTTCCCGGCGCACCGAATACGCCACGAATCCGGCGCCGATGGCGAGGAACGCGCTGCCGCCGACGACGTACGGCGTGGTGTCGAAGCTGCCGGTGTCGGCGAGTTCGGTGGAGTCCTCGGCGGCCTCGGAAGCGGCCCGGGACATCGCCCTGGCCTGTTCGGTGACCTGTGTCGTCGTGGTGGCCGGGGCGGTCTGTGCCGTCGCTCTCGCCGGGCTGCCCTGCGACGCGTTGGCGGACGGGACGAACCACAACGCGCACAGCAGGGTTCCCGCGGCGGTGGCGGTCAGCAGCGGACGGCGAGCGGATGACACGGAATATCGATCCCCCTTGTGGCGCCAGCGAATTGGCCGTGTGGGGCGATGTTAGTGAAAGTCGCGGGTCACAGGAAAGTCACGGGAGGTTTCGGCCGTACGCTCCCCGCATGAGCGCTGAAGAGACATCACGGTTTGTACGGCTTCGGGTTGAGCTGGTCCTCGAAGTGCAGGACGAGGACGAGGTGACCAAGGCCGCGCTGGGCCGGCTCGCCCATGATCCGGAGCTGCCGCCGGAGGAGCGGGCCCATGCGGAGAGTGCTGTGACGGAAGACACCGCCGAGGCCCTCGCCTATCTCGTGGATCCGTTCGACCTGGTCAGCGAGGTGCCCGGAGTGGAGCTCCAGCAGGCCTCCTGGTCCAGCGAGCGGATCGAGTACGACCCGGACTCGCCGGACTGGGATCTGGACGAGGATGATGGGGCGGACGACGACGAGGAAGAGGTCGGCATCGGCTGAGCGTCCAGGGGGGACCGATGGCCCCGGACGGCAACCGCTGTCCGGGGTTCTGTCGTCTCAGGGGGCGCAGGGGCGACTTCCGCACCACCCGGCTCCGGGCGGACGTGGTGGGACCCACATCCGCGAGCTATATGGACCGGGACGAACCGCCCGTAGCGTTGAAGATTCCCAGCGGGGGCTCGGGCTTGTCACGGATACGGCGACGATGGAGAAGCGTGTGATGACGGACAGTAAGCGGCGCAAGGGCCTGACGGTCGCGTCCGCACTGCTCGGCGGTGTGCTGGCACTCACCGGATGTTCCGGCGGCGGCGACGGCAAGGCCGCCGGCGACGACACATCCCAGGCGAAGGCGGACGCAGCGGCCGCCAAGAAGTCGTCCGAGGCCCAGATCACGATCACACCCAAGGACGGCTCCAACAACGCCTCCATCAACAACTCGGCCGCCGTCACGGTCGCCAAGGGCACGCTCACCGGCGTGACCATGACCACCGTCGACGGCAAGACCGTCGCGGGCGCCCTGTCCGCCGACAAGACCAGCTGGAAGCCCACCGCCCAGCTGAACCGCTCGACCACCTACAAGGTCGCCGCGGAGGCCAAGGACTCGGCCGGCCGGGTCGCCCACGAGAACGCCTCCTTCACCACGGTCGCCCCGGCCAACAGCTTCATAGGCACCTACACCCCGGACAACGGCGCCACCGTCGGCGTGGGCATGCCCGTGTCGATCAACTTCGACAAGGCGATCACCAACAAGGCGGCCGTCCAGAAGGGCATCACGGTCACCTCCAGCAGCGGCCAGGAGGTCGTCGGCCACTGGTTCAACGCCAACCGCATCGACTTCCGTCCGGAGCAGTACTGGAAGGCGGGCTCCACCGTCACGCTGAAGCTCGCGCTCGACGGTGTCGAGGGCGCGCCCGGCGTCACCGGCATCCAGCAGAAGACGGTCACCTTCCACATCGGCCGCAACCAGGTCTCCTACGTCGACGCGAAGACCAAGCAGATGAAGGTCACGCAGGACGGCAAGGTCGTCAAGACCATCCCGATCTCGGCCGGCTCCCCCGAGCACACCACGTACCAGGGCCAGATGGTGATCTCCGAGAAGTTCACCCAGACCCGTATGAACGGCGCGACGGTCGGCTTCAAGGACGACGACGGCAAGGGCGAGTACGACATCAAGGACGTGCCGCACGCCATGCGCCTGACCAGCTCCGGCACCTTCATCCACGGCAACTACTGGGGCGCTCCGTCCGTCTTCGGCGGCGTCAACACCAGCCACGGCTGCGTCGGCCTGCAGGACAAGAAGGGCGCGGGCGACCCGAGCATGCCGGCCGCGTGGTTCTACAGCCACTCGCTGATCGGTGACGTGGTGGTCGTCCAGAACACCGGCGACAGGACGGTCTCGCCGGACAACGGCCTCAACGGCTGGAACCTGAGCTGGGCCCAGTGGAAGGCCGATTCGGCCGTCTGACACCCCGTTCACCGTCTTCCCGATGCCGCCCCGAGGGGCGGCATCGGTGTTTCCGGGGCCGTCCCGGGCCGGGCCGCATCCTTCTCATGGTTCTTTTATTTCGGCCTTATCGAGTCATCACGGTCCGTCTCTAGCTTGCGGGCATGTTCTTCACCTACCTGAGGCGCGAACTGCGCCGCCGTAGAAAGGCGGCCCTCGTCGTCGCCTCCGGTCTCGCGCTGGGCATCGCCCTCGTCATCGTGGTCAGCTCCGTGTCCAACGGCATGGGGAAGGCCCAGGACAAGGTGCTGCAGTCGCTGTACGGCCTGGGTACGGACATGACCGTCACCAAGGCGCAGACGCCGACCGCGAGCAGCTCAGGGCGGCCGCGCTTCCGGTTCGACGCGCGGGGCGACGACGACAAGTCCGCCCAGAGCAGCGACCGGGTCATGGTGCAGGGTTTCACCACCCTGGCCTCCTCCACCGTCACCCGGGTCGCGGCCCAGAAGGGCGTCTCGTCGGCCGTCGGCGGGCTGAGCCTCAATGTGTTCAAGGTCAGCGGCCAGTTCACCCGCGGCCAGTTCCAGCAGAACGGCGACACGGGCGGCGGATTCCGGCGCGGCGGCGACGGCGGCGCGCAGGGTGAAGTCCGGGGCGGCGGCGCGGACTTCGACATCAACCAGTACACCGTCTTCGGCACGGATGTCACCAGGTCCGCGCTCGGCCCGCTGACCTCCTCGAAGATCACCAGCGGCCGTGCCTTCAGGACCACCGAGACGAACGCCGCCGTGGCCGTGGTCGATTCGGCCTACGCCAAGGAGAAGAAGTACGAGGTCGGCTCCACCGTCACCGTGAAGGGCGTCAAGTTCCAGGTGATCGGCATCGCCACCGCCGACAGCGGCGACTCGGCGGCCAACCTGTACATCCCGCTGCGGCAGGCCCAGACCCTCGCGGACGAGAAGGACAAGGTCACCACGATCTACGTCAAGGCGACCGACTCCCAGCGGATCGACGCCGTCAAGGGCGCGATCCGGAAGAACGTCTCCGGTACGACCGTCACCACCTCCTCCGACCTCGCCAAGACGGTCTCCGGCTCCCTGTCCACCGCCTCCTCCCTCGCCACCAAGGTCGGCAAGTGGCTGTCCGCCGCGGTGCTCGTGGCCGCGTTCCTGGTGGCCGGACTGCTCACCTCCTCCGCGGTCTCCCGCCGGGTGCGCGAGTTCGGCACGCTGAAGGCCCTGGGCTGGAAGTCGGGCCGGGTGACCCGTCAGGTGGTCGGCGAGGCCATCGTCAACGGCCTGGTCGGCGGCGCCCTCGGTATCGCGCTCGGCCTGGCCGGCGCCTACGCCGTCACCGCCGTCAGCCCCACGCTGCAGGCGCAGTTGGGCGGGGGCGGCGGTTTCGGGAGCGGCCCCGGCGGCGGTGGCTTCGGCGGCCCCGGGCGGCAGGCGGAGAAGACCCTGGAAGTCGCCCTCACGGCCCCGGTCAGCGTCACGACGATCGCCCTCGCGGTGGGCCTCGCGGTGGCGGGCGGCCTGATCGCGGGAGCGTTCGGGGGCTGGCGGGCGTCGCGCCTGCGCCCGGCGGACGCGCTCAGGCGCGTGGAGTAGCGGCGCCATTCCGGCGGGGCCGAGCAGCCAAAGACAATCCCAGGAGCCACCATGTACGACCTCAGAAACGTAACCAAGCGCTACACCAGGGGCAAAGACACCGTCCACGCCCTCGACGGCATAGACCTGTCCATCGGCGACGGCGACAGACTCGTCATCGAAGGACCCACCGGCGGCGGAAAATCCACCCTCCTCCAGATGCTCGGCGGCCTCGATCGTCCCACCGAAGGCGAAGTCATCCTCGACGGCACCGACTTGGCCGGACTCCCCGAGGCCCGCCTGACGAAGGTCCGCAGCGAGAGCATCGGCTTCGTCTTCCAGACCTTCAACCTCATCCCCACCCTCACCGCCCAGGAGAACGTGGAGACCGCCCTCGTCCCCCTCGGCATCAAGGCCGGGGAACGCCGCGAACGCGCCGCCGAGGCACTGGACTCCGTCGGCCTCGGCGAACGCCTCACGCATCTGCCCTCCGAGATGTCCGGCGGGCAGCAGCAGCGCGTGGCCATCGCCCGCGCGTTCGTCAAACGGCCGAAGGTGCTCCTCGCCGACGAGCCCACCGGCAACCTCGACGAGAGCATGCGCGACGAGATCATGGACGTACTCGAACGCCTTTGGAAGGAACACGGGCTGACCTTCATCATGGTCACCCACGACTCCGCGATCGCGAAGAAGGCCCCGCGCCTGGCCACGATCCGGAAGGGCAGGATCACCGTCGAGGAGAACGCGGGCGCCTGACGGCGTATAACACCGTTCGGACGCGGGGGACTTCGCGGTTGTGTAACGGTGCCCCGCCCACTGCGTAACAGTTCCGGGCAGCGCTTTCTCACTGTCCTCTCACCTATTGAGCCGTCTGATCACCCCCCGGCATACTTCGGCATCCGGGGGGCTGACGTGCAGGTGTTCAGGATTGCCCCCCGCCGGGTGAATGGGGAATTCGCCCGGTACTCCATCTCCAGGGGGAGATCTTGCGCAGACAAGTGAAAAGAGCGGCCGCGGCCACGGTGGCCACCGCCGCAGCCGTCGCCCTCGCAGCGGGTATGACCAGCCCCGCGTCGGCGAAGACCGGGCAGCACGCCTCGGCCGCCGCTTCCTCGTTCACCGCCAAGCACCACGTCACCCTGATCACCGGCGACCGCGTCGACCTCGACGCCAAGGGCCGCGTCGTCGGCCTGCAGCGGGCCAAGGGACGGGAGCACATACCCTTCCAGGTCCGCAAGGCCGAGGGGCACACGCTGGTCATCCCCGCGGACGCGGCCCGCCCGGTCGCCTCCGGCAAGCTGGACCGGCGCCTGTTCGACGTCACCGAGCTGAACAAGGCCGCCACCCGCCAGGCCCAGAAGAACGGCCTGAAGGTCATCGTCGGCTACAGCGGCGCCGCCGCGGCCGCCAAGGCCGACGTCCGGGGCGCGGGCCACCTGCGCCGCAGCCTGACGGCGCTGAACGCGGACGCCGTGCAGACCCCGGTCAAGGACACCGCCGAGCTGTGGCACGCCGTCACCAACGGCGACGGGACCGCCTCGGGCATCGCGCACGTCTGGCTCGACGGCGTCCGCAAGGCCTCGCTCGACAAGTCCGTGCCGCAGATCGGCGCCCCGACGGCGTGGGCGGCCGGCTACACCGGCAAGGGCGTGAAGGTCGCCGTTCTGGACACGGGTGTGGACACCAGCCACCCGGACCTCAAGGACCAGGTGACCGAGTCCAAGAACTTCACCCCCGCGGCCGACGCCAAGGACCACTTCGGCCACGGCACGCACGTCGCCTCCATCGTGGCGGGCACCGGCGCCAAGTCGGGCGGCAAGTACCGGGGTGTCGCCCCGGACGCCAAGATCCTCAACGGCAAGGTCCTCGACGACTCCGGCTCCGGTGACGACTCCGGCATCCTCGCCGGCATGGAGTGGGCCGCCTCGCAGGGTGCCTCCGTCATCAACCTGAGCCTCGGCGGCTACGACACGCCCGAGGTCGACCCGCTCGAGGCCGAGGTCAACAAGCTCTCCGCCGAGAAGGGCGTCCTGTTCGCGATCGCCGCGGGCAACGACGGCCCCCAGTCGATCGGTTCGCCGGGCAGCGCGGACGCCGCGCTCACCGTCGGCGCCGTCGACAAGAAGGACAAGCTGGCCGACTTCTCCTCCACCGGCCCGCGCGTCGGCGACGGCGCGATCAAGCCCGACGTCACCGCGCCCGGCGTGAGCATCACCGCCGCCGCGGCCAAGGGCAGTGTCCTCGACCAGGAGGTCGGCGAGAAGCCCGAGGGGTACATGACCCTCGACGGCACCTCGATGGCCACCCCGCACGTCGCGGGCGCCGCCGCGATCCTGAAGCAGGAGCACCCCGACTGGGGCTACGCCGAGCTGAAGGGCGCGCTCACCGGCTCCGCCAAGGGCGGCAACTACACGCCGTTCCAGCAGGGTTCGGGCCGGATCGCGGTCGACAAGGCGATCAAGGAGTCCGTGATCGCCGACCCGGTCTCGGTCAGCTTCGGTGTGCAGCAGTGGCCGCACACCGACGACAAGCCGGTCACCAAGCAGCTGACGTACCGCAACCTGGGCGACAAGGACGTCACCCTCGACCTGACCAGCACCGCCACCGGCCCCAAGGGCCAGGCGGCTCCGGCGGGCTTCTTCACGCTCGGCGCGACCAAGGTGACGGTCCCGGCGCACGGCAAGGCCGCCGTCGGCTTCACGGTGAACACGAAGCTGGGCGGCACCCTCGACGGCGCCTACTCCTCCTACGTGACCGCGACCGGCGGCGGGCAGACCGTCCGCACGGCCGCCGCGGTGCAGCGCGAGGTGGAGTCCTACGACGTCACGCTGAAGTTCATCGGCCGTGACGGCAAGCCGGCTCCGTACTACAACGCCGACCTGAGCGGGGTGGCGGGTCTCGCCACCGGCCGGCAGGTGAGCCCGTACGACAAGTCCGGCACGGTGAAGGTGCGCGCGCCCAAGGGCACGTACATCCTGAACACCGCCGTCTTCAAGGACCCGCAGGACCCCGCCAAGGGCGTCGACTGGATCGGCCAGCCGAAGCTGACGGTCGGCAAGAAGCAGACGATCACGATCGACGCGCGCAAGGCCAAGCCGGTGGACATCACCGTCCCGGCCACGGGCGCCAAGTCGCAGTTCGCCTCGCCGGAGTGGGACGTCACGGTCGGCGGCAACCAGTACGGCTACGGCTGGTTCCTCGACACGTACAAGAACTTCCGCACCGCACACCTCGGCCCCTCGCTGCCCCCGGGCACGCTGTTCCAGCAGTGGGACGGCCACTGGTCCAAGGGCGCGACCGAGGAGTACGACACCACGGTCGGCGGTCCGGTCAAGCAGCTCGCCACCGGCTACACCAAGCACTACAAGGCGAGTGAGCTGGCCACGGTCAAGGCCCGGCTCGGTGCCGCCGCGAGCGGCAAGAAGGGCTCCCTCAGCGCCTCGGGCTGGCTTCCCGGCAGCTCCGGCGCCTCCGGCATCAGCATGCCGCAGAAGCTGCCCGGCACCCGCACCCTGCACGTGTCCGCCAAGGGCGGTGTGAAGTGGGAGCTGCAGTTCGAGCAGGACGGCGCGCTCGACCAGGACGGCTTCCCGGTCGCCGACTCCTCCTACTCGCTCGGCACGCAGTCCTTCACGGCGGGCAGGACGTACACGAAGACCGTCAACACCGCGGTCTTCGCCCCGCTCGTCAACGCCTACGCGGGCCTGTTCCGGGACGGAAACGAGATCTACGGCTCGCTGCCGCTGTTCGCCGACGGCGCCAAGAACCCCGGGTACTCGACGTTCACCTCGGTGAACACGACCCTGTACCGCAACGGCACCAAGGTCGGCTCCAACGACGACCCGCTGTTCGGCGGCAAGACCTTCAAGGTCCCGGCCGGTGACGCCGCCTACAAGCTGACCACCTCGGTCACGCGCTCGCCGAAGGTCGCGAACGCCTCCACGCGGATCGACGCGACCTGGACCTTCCGCTCCAAGAAGCCGTCCGGCAGCTCGGCCAGGCTGCCCGCCTCCGCCCTGTACTTCGGCGCCAGGACCGGCCTGGACAGCCGTGTCGAGGCCGGCCGGACGGTCACCTTCCCGGTCACCGTGGAGGGTTCGGCCGCAGGCCGCAACCTGAAGTCCCTGGCCGTCTACGTCTCCTACGACGGCAGGACCTTCAAGAAGGCCGACGTCCGCGGCGGCAGGATCACCGTCCA
Organism: Streptomyces griseochromogenes; assembly: GCF_001542625.1. Lineage (NCBI taxonomy): Bacteria > Bacillati > Actinomycetota > Actinomycetes > Kitasatosporales > Streptomycetaceae > Streptomyces > Streptomyces griseochromogenes. The sequence goes on from NZ_CP016279.1 coordinate 1,145,401, forward strand.
GAACCCGGCCGCGGGCAAGGGCATCTCGTTCCGCGCCAAGATCGTCGACAAGCAGGGCAACACCTCGACGATCACGGTCTACAACGCCTACTACGGCAAGTGAGCCCGAGGTAGCCGAATAGCGCACCGACAGCGAGCGGCCCGCCGGAAGCGGTCTCCTCCGGCGGGCCGCTCGTGCGCCGCGCCGGGGTCACCGGACCCGCACGGAAGCAGTCCGTGCGGGTACCCGCGCGGTTCGCTCACCGCTGAGCGGCAGGACGCCGGAAGGGCTGCCTCCGGTGGCCCTGCCGTGTTTGCCTGGGCGCATGACGGCTCACACGATCGAATACATCCGGTACCGCATCCCCGAGCAGCGGTCGGCGGACTTCCTGTCCGCCTACACCCGCGCCGCGGCCCAGCTGGCCGCGGCCCCGCAGTGCGTCGACTACGAACTCACACGCTGCGAGGAGGACCCGGAGCACTTCGTCCTCCGGATCACCTGGACGTCGACGCGCGACCATCTGGAGGGCTTTCGCACCTCGGAGCGGTTCCCGCCGTTCCTCGCCGAGATCCGCCCGTACGTCGAGGACATCGAGGAGATGCGCCACTACGACCCGACGCCGGTCCACGGCACCGGGTCGGCCACCCCCACGCTCTACGACTGGGCGGGCGGCGCCGAGGCGTTCTCCCGTCTGACGGACGCGTTCTACGACAAGGTCCTCAAGGACGACCTCCTCGCCCCGCTCTTCCAGGACCTCGCCCCGGACCACGCCGCCCACGTCGCCCTCTGGCTCGGCGAGGTCTTCGGCGGCCCCGCCCGCTACTCCGAGACCCAGGGCGGCCACGGCCACATGGTGGCCAAGCACGTCGGCAAGCACATCACCGAGCCCCAGCGCCGCCGCTGGGTCAACCTCGTCCAGGACGCCGCCGACGACGCCGGCCTGCCCACCGACGCCGAGTTCCGCTCGGCCTTCCTGGCCTACGTGGAGTGGGGCACCCGGCTGGCGGTGTACTTCTCGGGCCCCAACGCGCGGCCTCCGGCCGAGCAGCCGGTGCCGCGGTGGAACTGGGGCGCGATGTCGCCGTACCAGGGCTGACACAGGATCCCTGTCCATGACCGCCGCCATCACCGCCATGATCACTGCCGTCGTCGGTGTCCTCGGGACGCTCCTCGCCCCCGCGCTCAGTCAGCGACACGCCGCGCGGGAACGTGCCGAGGAGGCCGAACGGGCCGAGCACAGGCGGCTGTTCGAGGAGCGACGGGACGCCTACACCGCGATGAACCGTGCTTCCCGGCACTTCCACACCCTGCTCAAGGACGCCCTGCACCGGATCCGCGACGGCGTCTACACCGATCACGACCGCGAACAGCTGGAGGAGGCCCGGCGCGACCACCGCGACCGCTACGCCGAGGCGCAGATGGTCGTACCCGAGCGGATCCTGGACGCCTCACGGGCTGTCAACGAGGTGCTGGCCCGGACGGACGCCGTCACCAAGCGGCTCGACCGGGGGCTGCCCCGGGAGGATGAGAGCGCCGAACGGGCGCTGCTGGAGCTGAAGGAGGCCGAGCCGCTGCTGACGGCCATGCGCCGGGCGATGCGGGCCGACCTGGGCGTCCAGGACTAGGCCGGCACCGCCTGGGCCGCGTCCGTGGCCCAGCTCGCCAGCAGGCGCAGGGACTGGGCGGAGGGGGAGCCCGGTTCCGCGTGGTAGGTCACCAGGGATTGGTCGGAGCCGTCCGTGAGGCGGAAACCCTCGTAGTGCAGGGCCAGGTCGCCGACCAGGGGGTGGTGCAGGCGCTTGACGCCATGGCTCTTCTCCTTGACGTCGTGGGTCGCCCACAGACGGCGGAACTCCTCGCTCTTGACCGAGAGTTCGCCCACCAGGGCGGACAGCCGCGCGTCGTCGGGGTAGCAGCCCGCGTCCATGCGCAGCGCGCAGACGATGTCGATCGCCTTCTGCTCCCAGTCGATGAACAGATCGCGGTACTCGGGGTGCAGGAAGACCAGACGGGCCCAGTTCCGCTCGGCGGGCGGGAGCTTCGACCAGTCGCCGAAGACCGCCGCCGCCATCCGGTTCCAGGCGAGGATCTCCGAGCGGCGCCCGGCGACGTACGCCGGTACCCCCTCCATCGAGTCCAGCAGCTGCCGCAGCGCCACCCGCACCTGCTGCTGCCGGGCCGCGGGCTTCTTCTTGTGCGCCTTCGGCTTGGCCAGGTGGGTGAGGTGGGCGTGCTCGGCGTCCGTCAGGCGCAGGGCGCGGGCGATCGAGTCCAGCACCTCCGCCGAGACGTTGCGTCCGTTGCCCTGCTCCAGGCGTGTGTAGTACGCCACCGACACCCCGGCCAGCTGGGCCAGCTCCTCACGGCGCAGCCCGGGCACCCGGCGGTGCCGTCCGAAGTCGGGCAGCCCCACGTCCTCCGGCTTCAGCCGGGCCCGCCGGCTGCGCAGGAACTCGCTCAGCTCGGCCCGCCGGTCCAGGGGCCGTCCGGCACCGGCTGCTTCCGGCTGTTCGTCCATAGGGCCAGTATCGGGCCTGCGCCACGGTCGTACGCCTGCGTTCCTGTCCCCGCCAATGGTAGGAACAGCGGTCGTACGCAAACCTGTGGACTGGGTGGTGCGGGGAGATCGGATGCAGGCTGGACCACGTACCCGGTGGAAGGCAGCCGGGCACACGACCCCTGCTAGGAGAACCCCGGCATGACCACTGTTGCTGCTTACGCCGCGCCCGCACCGAAGGCCCCGCTGGAGCGGACCACCATCGAGCGGCGCGCGGTCGGCGCATTCGACGTCCTGATCGACATCAAGTTCACCGGTATCTGCCACTCCGACATCCACCAGGCCCAGGACGGCTGGCGCCCCGGTATCTTCCCGATGGTCCCCGGCCACGAGATCGCGGGTGTCGTCGCCGAGGTCGGCTCCGGCGTCACGAAGTTCACCGTCGGTGACCGGGTGGGCGTCGGCTGCATGGTCGACTCCTGCCGCGAGTGCGACAACTGCAGGGCCGGCCTGGAGCAGTACTGCCTCAAGGGCGGCCCCGTCTGGACCTACAACGACACCGGCAAGGACGGCGAGCCCACCTACGGCGGCTACGCGCGCAACGTCGTCGTCGACGAGAACTACGTCGTCCGCATCCCCGAGGGGCTGTCACTGGACGTGGCCGCGCCGCTGCTCTGCGCGGGCATCACCACGTACTCGCCCCTGAAGCACTGGAACGCCGGCCCCGGCACGAAGGTCGCCGTCGTCGGCCTGGGCGGTCTCGGCCACATGGGCGTCAAGATCGCGCACGCGCTCGGCGCCGAGGTCACCGTCCTGTCCCAGTCCCTGCGCAAGAAGGACGACGGCCTGATGCTGGGGGCCGATCACTACCACGCCACCGGCGACCCGGACACCTTCGAGGAGCTGGCCGGCACCTTCGACATCATCCTGAACACCGTCTCGGCACCGCTCGACTTCGCCGCGTACCTGTCCCTGCTGCGCACGGACGGCACCATGGTGAACGTCGGCCTCCCCGAGGAGCCGGTGCAGATCGTCCTCCAGTCCCTGCTCGGCAACCGCCGCAGCATCAGCACCTCCGGCATCGGCGGCATCGCCGAGACCCAGGAGATGCTGGACTTCTGCGCCGAGCACGGCCTGGGCGCGGAGATCGAGCTGATCCGTGCCGACCAGATCAACGAGGCGTACGAGCGGGTGCGGGCCAGCGACGTCCGCTACCGCTTCGTCATCGACATCGCCACCATCTGAGCCGCCCGGCCGCCCAGCGGCCGAGCACACGCGACCGGCCCGGGACCCCGGGCCGGTCGTCAGCCCACCTCGAACGACTCACCGGCGGCGTACGACCGCACGGCCACGCCCGCGTCCCCACCCGGCCGTACGACATGCACCCGCCCGCGCCCCGCCACCCGGGCACCTTCGCCGCCGACCTCCAGCAGTGTGTTCTCGTCGACGGCGACGCCGTACGGCACCGTCCCGCGTCCCACCGCCGCGACCAGCCGTGCCAACGTCCCCCACTGCGCCGCGTGCACGTCCACCGCGAACGGCACGAGCCCCAGCCCCGCCCGTACCTCGATCTCCGCAAGGTCCTCCCCGGTGTCCTCCGGGCACACCGGCACCCCGTCCAGCAGCCAGCCGCCGACCACCGCCCGCCGCGCGGCGACGGCGGCACCCGCGGAGAAGCCCGCGTACGGCACCCCGCGCTCGGCGAGCAGCCGCGGCAGCCGCTCCAGGCAGCCGGCGAACGCCTCCTGATACGCGGGCGTCAGCCCGCCGCACCCCAGCAGCCCGTCGACACCGTCCAGCGCGCCGTCCGGCTCGAACCGCTCGCCCAGCGGCACCAGCAACGGCACCGGCACACACGCCCCCGCCTTCCCCAGCGCCTCCGTGTACCGCTCGAACTGCCGCTGCCCGTCACCCTCGTCGACGATCACACACCCGATCCGCGGCACCCCGCCCCCACCACGGGCCGCCGCCCGTAGAAACGGCTCGTACACCTCGGCGACGTCCCAGCCACCACCCACCAGAAACGTGTGCCCGGCCATCCGGCTTCCTCCCCTTGTACGTGTCCCCTGTGCGTTGCTCCGCGTGAGTTTCGCGAGTGGTGAATGTACGGGGAGGAATGGATGGCGTCGCCCGAATTACCTGCTCGTGCCGACCCCTGCCCGGGCTCGATCGCCGGCTTTCGCGGCGTACGCGAGGAGGTCCGCGAAGCGGAGCCAGGGGAGCAGGTACGTGTTCAGCGGCGCGTAGCCGGGACGAGTGAGGCCGTGGATGCCGTGGACGGCGCCGGCCGGTTCCTCCGCTGCCGGGCCGTCGAGGCGGCCGAGGGCCTTGAGGTACGAAGAGGCGCAGGCGTCGAGTCGTGCGCGCAGGTCGGCGAAACGACGAAGGGCGCGGTCGGCTGTGGTTGCGGAGGCCGCGGGTCAGGCGGGCGGCAGAGGCTGCTCCGTCCAGACCGTCTTGCCGTCGTGGGTGTAGCGGGTGCCCCACCGTTCCGTGAGCTGCGCGACCAGGAAGAGCCCGCGGCCGCCCTCGTCCGTGCTCAGGGCCCGTCGGAGGTGCGGGGAGGTGTGGCTGGTGTCGGACACTTCGCAGATAAGAGAGTGCGTACGGATGAGGCGCAGGGTGACGGGGCCGGCCGCGTACCGGTAGGTGTTGGTGACGAGCTCGCTGGCGACCAGCTCGGTGGTGAAGGCCAGGTCCGTCAGCCCCCATTCGGTCAGCTTCGCCGTGGTCAGTTCCCTCGCACGGGCGGCGGCGGTCGCTTCCAGGGGCAGCTGCCATGTGGCGACATTCTGCGGCGGCAGCACCCGGGTGCGGGCGATGAGCAGTGCGATGTCGTCGGAGGGGCGGTGATCCTTGGCCAGCAGCGCTTCGACCACGGCGTCGCAGGTGCGGTCCAGGGGATCGGCGGAGTGGGAGAGACACCCGTACAGGTTCTCCAGCGCGGCGTCGATGTCGCCGTCGCGCGCCTCCAGGAGGCCGTTGGTGTAGAGGGCGAGCAGGCTGCCCTCGGGGAGGTCGAGGTCGTACGTCTCGAACGGCAGTCCGCCCAGTCCGAGCGGCGGACCCGCGGGCAGATCGAGCACGGTCACCTGGCCGTCCGGCGTGGCCACCACCGGAGCCGGGTGGCCGGCGCGGGCCAGGGCGCAGTGCCGGGACACCGGGTCGTAGACCGCGTACACGCAGGTGGCCCCGAGCACCTGCTCGATCGCCGACCAGTTGCCGTCGGCGTTCGCCTCCAGTTCGGAGGCCAGCAGACTGACTAGATCGTCCAGCCGCGCCACCACCTCGTCCGGTTCCAGGTCGAGACTGGCCAGGGTGCGCGCGGCGGCGCGCAGGCGGCCCATCGAGGCCGCGGCGTGGATCCCGTGGCCGACCACGTCTCCCACCACCAGGGCGACCCGCGCCCCTGACAACGGGATCACGTCGAACCAGTCACCGCCGATGCCCGGTTCACCGCTCGCCGGCAGATATCGGCAGGCCACCTCGACGGCCGGCAGATCGGACACCGCGTTCGGCAGCAGACTGCGCTGCAGAGTCAGAGCGGCGCTCTGCTGCTGGGTGAAGCGGCGCGCGTTGTCGATGCAGACGGCCGCACGCGAGGAGAGCTCCTGGGCCACCGCGGCGTCGCCGTCCTCGAAAGGCTCCGCATGGCGCGACCGCCACAGGCTCACCACGCCCAGTACCAGGCCGCGCGCGACCAGAGGCACCGCGATCAGTGAATGAACACCCAGCCCCAGGGCGATCTCGATCCGCCGCCGGTCCATGGCGTACCACTCGGGGCGGAGCGACAGCAGCCCCTCCAGAATCGGGCGCCGCTCGGCCAGGCACCGCGCCTGCGGAGATTCCGGAAGCAGCGGGACCACGTCGCCCTCCTGGTGCGGGACGCGGTGTTCGGGCGGCGAGAGCGCGGCCCGGAGCAGCGGACCTGTGGAACCGGGAACCGGTTCCTCACCGAGCATCACCGGTTTGAGGAGGTCCACCGAGCAGTAGTCGGCCAGCCCGTGGACGACCTCCTCGGCCAGTTCCCGGGCGGTCTGTGTCACGTCCAGTGAGGTCCCGATCCGGGCGCTCGCCTCGTTCAGCAGGGCGAGCCTGCGCTGGGCCCGGTGGCGTTCGGTCACGTCCTCGATCGTCTCGGCCACGCCGAGAACCCGGCCCGACGGATCTTCCATCCGGAACGCCGAGACGGACACGACCCGATCCCGGCCCGGATCGTGGCGCGCCCGGGCGGACTGTTCCGTGAAGATCAGCGGCTCGCCGGTCTCCAGGACGTGCCGCACCCGTTCCTCCGTCGGACCCGCGTCCTCGTCGACCATGAATTCCCGGGGGCGATGGCCCACCGGCGCCGAGGCCGGGACGCCGCTCGCCTTCTCGACCGCACGGTTGACCCGGATCACCGTCCTGTCCGGGCCGTAGGTGACCAGACCGATCGGGGACCGGTTGTACAGACCGTCCAGCAGCGCTCGGTCCCGCTGCCAGGCGATGACCTCCGAAGCAGGAGCACCGACCAGGAGCCACTCCTGACGGTCCCCGTCCCGGGTGACCGCGCGGGCCCGGAAACCCATCTCCACCCGGTGTCCGTCGCGATGCCGGACGGGCAGGACACCGAACCAGCCCCCCGCCTTCACGGCGTCCAGGGCGACGGACCGCACGACAGCCAGATCACGGGTGTCGACCAGGAGGCCCTGCCAGGCCCGTCCGATCACTTCCTTGGCCGGATAGCCCAGCAGCTCCTGTGCGCGGGCGCTCCAGCCGACCACGGTGCCTTGATCGTCGAGCACGGCCGAAGCGCCACGCCCGAGGGCGAACGGATCCTCGGGACTCTCGCTGAAATGCATCGACGGCGTCCCCATAGCCACCACCTTGCCTCGTGACTCCGATGTTCCTCCCCACGGTCCAGGTCCGCGACTCTCTTCCCCTCTCGGCCCGGCAGCACGACTCGGCCGCGGCACCGTGCCGATGACGACCGACTCCGCGGCCGGCCGGGCGGGACTCAGGCCGGTTCGGCTACCTGTCCGAGACCTCCGGCACCTCCGGTGCCGGAACGATCCCCGTCGGGCACGACGCGCCCCGGTTCGTCGCGAACGGGGTGCTCAGCTCGACTCCCGTCCCGCCCAGACCGCAGTAGCCCGCCGGGTTCCTGTCGAGGTACTGCTGGTGGTACGCCTCGGCCGGGTAGAAGGGGCGGCCGTCCGCCGGGAGGATCTCCGTGGTGATCGTGCCGTGGCCGGAGTAGGTCAGGACCTTCTGGTACGCGGCGCGGGAGGCCTCGGCCGCGGCCGCCTGTTCCGGGGTGTGGGTGTAGACCGCCGAGCGGTACTGGGTGCCCACGTCGTTGCCCTGGCGGAAGCCCTGGGTCGGGTCGTGGGACTCCCAGAACGTCTTCAAGAGACGGTCGTAGGAGATCCGCCGCGGGTCGTAGACCACCCGGACCACCTCCGTGTGGCCGGTCAGGCCCGAGCAGACCTCCTCGTACAGGGGGTTCTCGGTGTGGCCGCCCTGGTACCCGACCAGTGTGGTGTGCACGCCCGCCGGGAGCTGCCAGAACTTCCGCTCGGCGCCCCAGAAGCAGCCCAGGCCGAAGTCGGCGGTCTCAAGCCCCTCGGGGTAGGGGCCGAGGAGCGGGTTGCCCAGGACGGTGTGGCGCTCGGGGACCTCGAAGGCGGGCCCGGCGCGGCCCTTGAGCGCCTGCTCGGGGGTGGGCAGCTGTGGTGTGCGGCCGAAGAGCATGGGGTCTCCCTGTCGGTCCGGGGACGAAGGCCGGCCTCAGCGGGCCGGCACGTCGTCCAACGGCGGGGAAGTCCGCCGAATTCCGGTCAGGCGGCGCCCGTCACCGCCCGCACCGTCTCGTTGCGCACCTGGCAGTAGTACGCCGCCGATCCGTCACCCCGGTACCTCCAGGGCAGCGCGTCCACATACCCGTCGACCAGCTTGAACTGTTCCAGCGCGGCCTCGTGCCGGTCCTGGAGATGGAGGTAGAACGCCAGCAGGTGGCGCACTTGCGCCAGGGCGGGGTGGCCGGGCTCGGCGGCCGCCACATCCGCGAGGCCCGCGTCGACCCGGGCCACCATCTCGGGTGTGCCGTCGGCCGCGACGGCGGTCGACTCGTCGTGCTCGAAGTGCGCGACGAGCGGCAGCACCGACAGCAGAGTGCCCGGCGGCGCCCCGGCCGCCGCGCGCTCGGCGAAGTCGAACGCCTGCTGCCGCGAGCCCCGCCACTTCGCGCACCAGTACTGGAGGGCCGAGTAGTGGGCCCCGAAGTGGTGCGGGGCGCGCGTGGTGATCTCCGCCCACAGCTTGTCCATCTCGGCCTGCGGATAGCCGAGGCCGAGCGCCACCCAGATCTCCGCGATGTACGGCGTGGGGTCGTCGGGGTTGAGGGCGGCCGCCCGCGCGATCTCCTCGCGAGCGCTCACGAGCGTCCGGTGGAAGCCTTCGAACTGCTCCCGCGTCGTGTGCTCGGCCATTTTCGCGCCCCGCAGCTCCCAGGCCAGGTCCACCGTGCTGTTCGCCCTGACCACGGCCGCGTCCGGGGCATCGGGCCGCGCCGCCTCCCAGGCCAGCAGCCATGCGTCCTCCTCGGCCGCGAGCGTGGCCAGCAGCCCGGTGAACGTCGTACGGCGCTCCCAGTCCCGGCCGATCGCGTCCAGCACTTCGGCCGCGGGCTGCCAGTCGCCCTCCCGCGCGGCTGCGAGGGCCTGTGCCCAGGGCGCGGGCAGCGGTGCGGCGTGCTCGGTGTCCTGCCGCTCGGCGGGCAGCAGGCCGAGCCGCTCCGCCGCCTCGGCCGCCTGGTCGGCGTCCGGAGGGCTCGGCGAGAACAGTTCCTTCACGAACGCGCCGGTGAACCATACGGCGGCGATCACCACGGGGAGGGCCAGAATGCCCAGGATCCAGAGCAGGACGGTCATCGGGGGTTCGGTCCGTTCGTCGGAGGGGCCGGGGTGTGCGCGGCTCGCGACCGTGGTGCCGGCCGCGCGGGTTGTACGGGTTGTACGGCTCGCGCGGCTGTGTCGCTCGCGTGAGCTGTGTTCCATGTGCGGGCTGTGTTGCCTGTGTGAGCCGTGCGGCCGACGCGGGCCGTGCCGCTCACGCCGGCTGGGCCGCTCACGCCGGCTGGGCCGCCGGTGGCAGCAGTGCGCGCAGGGGCGCGGTGTCGGGGTGGTCGGCGAGTGCCGCGGCCACGGCCGCCTCCAGCGCGGCCTCGGGGCCGTCGTCCGGCGTGTTCTGCGAGGCCCAGCCGGGCAGGCGGACGGTCGCCGGACGGGACCAGGAGAACTCCCAGTGCAGCAGCGAACGGGCGCTGAACTCGGCCAGCACCATCGTCCGCAGCAACTCACCCAGCCGCGGCCGTACGAACTCGCGGAAGGCCCGGCCCTTGGCCGCGGCCGCCTGCTCGGACAGCGGCAGCCGCTCCGCCAGCACCCACAGCCGGCCGTCGTCGATCACCTCCAGCAGTGCGGTCAGCGTCGGAGGCTGCCCGGTGAAGTCGGCCAGCGCCCGGTGCAGCGGGGTGCGTGCCGAGGACAGGCCCTCGGTCATGGAGGCGTCCAGCAGTTCCTCCCAGGCGCCGGTGCGCCGGAAGGCGAGGACCTCGTCCGTGAGGACGGCGTCCTCCAACGCGGCCAGGGTGCGCCGCGCGTCGGTGAGCAGGGCGGACGCCGAGCTCTGGGCCTCCTCGGCGCGACCGTCGGCGGGCAGCGCCTCGATCCGGCGCACCCGCTCGGCGATCGGCGGATGGGAGTCGTACGGCGAACTGGGCTCGGCCGGCAGCTCGGCGCGCAGCTCCACCAGTTCCCCCGCGCGGGCAGACAGCAGCCGGCCGAAGCCGCCGAAGAACTCGCCGCGCGGCGGCAGCAGCCGCGCCGGCAGGCCGAGGGTGGCGTAGGAGTCGAGGTAGAAGTCGTGGGAGGCGGCCAGCACGGGGATCTCGCGCAGCGCCGACGCGGTCGCGTCGCGGCCGGCGATGCGGGCGGCGGACAGATCGGCGGCGTACTCCTGGGCGCGGGCCGTGGAGAGGGAGGCGCGCAGGTAGAGCTTGCCGTACGCGGTGTAGATCGACGCCATCGTCCGGTACGTCGCCCCGGCCCCGCCGGTGTCGACCGTCTTCGCCTTCTTGCCCTTGGCGACCCGCCTGGCGGAGGCCTCCTCCTGGCGGGCGCGCTCGGCGGCCACCTTGCCGTCCGCCTTCGCCCGGAACTGCCCGATCACCCGGCCGATCTGCGCCCTGCCGCGCACCACCAGCGCGGCCAGCCGGGTGTCTCCGCCGGTGAAGTGGCCGTACTCGTGGGCGAGTACGGCACGCAGCTGTGCCTCGGTCAGCCCCGTCAGCAGCGGCACGCCGAGGTAGAGACGGCGCCGGCCGGGCAGCAGGCCGAGCAGCCGCGACCGTTCGCCGACGGCCGCGTTGACGTCGGCCGTGAGCAGGATCCGGTCGGGGGCGCGGGTGCCCGTCGCCGCGGCGAGTTCCCGGACCAGGGCCCACAGCCGGGGCTCGTCGGCTTCGGCGACCGCGACGCCGGCCGGCTCCTCGCCCCGGGGTGTGCGAAGCATGAGCATGCCGCGTACGACGGGGACGGCGAGCAGCACCGAGACGATGACGATCTTCACGGCGAGCGCGCCGTGCGCCCAGGTGAACACCGCGATGTCGAGGCCGGCCAGCGCCCCTAGCAGCACGAGGCTCAGCAGATAGAAGCCGAACAGCAGAACGAGGGCACGCAGCGCGCGCAGAGTTGCGCCCATCGGGCAGATTCCCCCACAGGACCCGGAGAAGCGGACATGGCGAACACCGTGCACCGGTGCTGCCGTGAGCGTGGGGGGACTCAGAGCTTGCTCGGAGCGAGACGCAGAGCGGACTCGGCGTCGGCTCGGGCAAAGCGTGAGCAAACTCGGAGCACGCGGAGTATGCCCTACCGCAGGTCAGCAGGGCAATCCCAATTCCGTTGGAGCGGTGGGGTGATGGGGTGGGGTGGGGTGGCGGCCCGTCAGCCGGGCAGGCTCGCCGGGCTGCCGCCGTTCGCCTCGTAGCCGGCCACCGCCAGCGCGCGGTAGAGGGCGAACTCGGCGGCCGGGTCGGCGGAGAGGGTCCAGGGCAGCGCGCCGACGTGGCCGTCCACGTGTATGAGCTGGTCCATGGCCTCCGCCCAGCGTTCGGCCCGGACCAGGAAGAAGACCAGCAGGTGACGGACGTGGGCGAGCATCGGGTCGTCGGGGCGGGCCGAGTGCACCGCGTGCAGCGCGCCGTGCATCGCCTTGGTGAGAACCTCGCTCTGGTACAAGCTCGCCACCAGGTTCACCTCGGGGAGGTGCTCGAAGACCGCGAAGAGCGGCAGCGCGGCGAGCAGCGAACCCTCGGGAGCGCGGGCCGCCGCGGCCTCGGCGAACGCGTACGCCTGCGCGCGCGAGCCGTGCCACTTCTCGCACCAGTAGTGCAGCGCGGCCAGATGCGCCCCCATGTGGTGCGGGGCGCGGTCCAGGATGTTCAGCCACAGCTTCTCGAACTCCGGCTGCGGATAGGCCAGGCCCCGGGCGATGGACAGTTCGACGATGTACGGCACGGGGTCGCCGGGGGCCGGCAGCGCCGCCTGCTCGCACGCCTGACGGGCCTCCTCCATGATGATCCGGAAGTCGTCCGTGCCCGGCGTGGACGTCCGCCACGCCTGCTGCACCAGGAACTCGGCGTGCACCGCCGCGCCGCCCGCGTCCTCGGGCCGCTCGGCCCGCCACACCCTGAGCCACTGTCCGCCGGGCGTCTCGTGCACCCCGCCCGGCCGCTGCTGCAGCTCCAGCGCCGCCGCGCCGGCGAAGGCCTGCACCCGCTGCCAGCGCACCTCGCCCTCGGCCTCGGTGCCGGCCAGCAGCTGGGCCGCCGCGCGGTAGTCCTGGGTGCGCTGCACCAGGTCCAGGACGTCCAGCAGGTCCTGGTCGGGGCCGGGCATCCGCACGTCCAGCTCTTCCTGGCGCACGAAGCCGTAGACCGCCGGGTCGGCGGCGTCCGGGTGGCCCGGGGCAACCTGCTCGATCACCCCGCGCCTGCGCCGTACGAGCGGCAGCATCACGAAGCCGAGCAGGACCAGGGCCATGAGCAGCCAGAGAATCGACATGCTTCAAGCGAACCAGACGCCGCCGACAATTGGCCAACCTCGCCCGCCGAGCCTGTGGAAAACTCCGGCCAGGTCATGACGGGGGCGGCCGACGCCGTCGTACACCGGGGGCGATGACGGCCCGGCGCCGCCGCGCACACCGACTGCCGCGGACACCGGCCGCCAAGCTCACCGGCCGCCGCGGACACCGGCCGCCGCGGACACCGGCCACCGTGCACACCGGCCGCCGCGCACACCGGCCACCATGCCCGAATACCGCCGTACGCAAAGGCCGCCGTGCACAGGGAAAACCCTTTCGCCGGAGCTGTGCCACCCAGCCGTCCGGCAGCACCCGCGCGAGCGCACTACGCTCGGTGCACATGAGCGACAGGCAGATCAGTCAGCACTTCGAGACCCTCGCGATCCACGCGGGCAACACCGCGGATCCCCTCACCGGCGCGGTCGTCCCGCCGATCTACCAGGTCTCGACCTACAAGCAGGACGGCGTGGGTGGCCTGCGCGGCGGCTACGAGTACAGCCGCAGCGCCAACCCGACCAGGACCGCCCTGGAGGAGAACCTCGCCGCGCTGGAAGGCGGCCGCCGCGGCCTCGCGTTCGCGTCCGGCCTGGCGGCCGAGGACACCCTGCTGCGCACGCTGCTCAGCCCCGGCGACCACGTGGTGATCCCGAACGACGCCTATGGCGGAACCTTCCGCCTCTTCGCCAAGGTCGTCTCCCGGTGGGGCGTGGAGTGGTCGGTCGCCGACACCAGCGACCCGTCCGCCGTGCGCGCCGCGATCACCCCGAAGACCAAGGCCGTCTGGGTGGAGACCCCCTCCAACCCGCTGCTCGGCATCACCGACATCGCCGCCGTCGCCCAGGTCGCCCACGACGCGGGCGCGAGGCTCGTCGTCGACAACACCTTCGCCACCCCCTACCTCCAGCAGCCGCTGTCGCTCGGGGCGGACGTCGTCGTGCACTCCCTGACCAAGTACATGGGCGGCCACTCGGACGTGGTGGGCGGTGCGCTGATCGTCTCCGACCAGGCCCTGGGCGAGGAACTGGCCTACCACCAGAACTCGATGGGCGCCGTCGCCGGCCCCTTCGACTCCTGGCTGGTGCTGCGCGGCACCAAGACCCTCGCGGTGCGCATGGACCGGCACAGCGAGAACGCCGCCAAGATCGTCGACATGCTGACCCGGCACAAGCGCGTGACCAGCGTCCTGTACCCGGGGCTGCCCGAGCACCCGGGCCACGAGACCGCCGCCAAGCAGATGAAGGCGTTCGGCGGCATGGTGTCCTTCCGGGTCGAGGGCGGCGAGGAGGCCGCGGTCGAGGTGTGCAACCGCACCAAGGTGTTCACGCTCGGCGAGTCGCTCGGCGGTGTCGAGTCGCTCATCGAGCACCCCGGCCGGATGACGCACGCCTCCGTGGCCGGCTCGGCCCTGGAGGTCCCCGGCGACCTGGTGCGCCTGTCCGTGGGCATCGAGAACGTCGACGACCTGCTGGAGGACCTGCAGCAGGCCCTGGGCTGACGGCAGGAGTCACCAGCCGGTGATCGGTGGAGTCGTCTGCGACGGCGGCTCCACCCACGGGTGGGCGCGCGCCGCCCACACGGTGAAGGCCACGGCCGCGGCGCACAGCAGCAGCCACAGCAGTCGGCGGAGGACCCGCTCGCGGCGCAGCAGACGGCTGCCGCGGCGGACGACCTCGCCGTACAGGTCCGGCGGCACGGGTGCCGGCGCCCGCTCCATGATCTGCCGCGCCGCGGCCTCCCGTTCGGGCCGGTTCACCGGGGCCCGCCCGCACGCCGTGGCCTCATGACGGTGCCACCTTCGCACCGCCCATCGCGCGCGGGGCGGCCGTGCGCGCCGGGTGCAGCAGTGTGGCCGTCGCACGGTCGCAGATGGTGTGCACGCGCTCGGCGGGCAGGCCGAGCAGTGCCGCCGTCTGTTCCTCGGCGACCCCCTCGTACAGCCGCAGCACCAGGATCAGCCGCTCCTGGGGCGTCAGGGCGGCGAGCGGGCTGCGCGGATGGGGCCGGGCGCGGCCGAAGGCGCCGTACTGGTGCCATGTCCCGTGCGAGAAGCGAGTGGCGAGGTACTGGCGGGCGCAGTCGTACGGGTCCTCGCCGCGCAGCCGGTCCCAGCGGGCGTAGGTGTGGGCGAGGGCCAGCGTCAGCAGCCTTCGCGCGCGCGGATTGGCGTCCGGCGCCTCGGCGGTGAGCAGTGTGGCGGCATGCTGCAGCCGGCCGGCCGCGCCCGCCACGAACGCCTCGAACTCCCGGGCCCGGCGGGCATCGCGGGATGCCTGCCGATCACGCACCGCGCCTCCCCCCCTGAGGGGGCCCTGTCCGGCACGGGGCGGTGAACCGCGTACGACGCAGGACCCGGTCTCATATGAGGCCAGCGGCGGCCCAGGGTCAAGACTTCGGACCGCACCCGTGCGGTGCGTGCCTCAGGCCGTGGTCGGCTGCTCCGAGGAGGGCACCCCCTGGACCGTCATACGGGCCGAGAGCGCGCTGTTGAAGCGCGTGAGGAGCGTGCAGAACTGCTCGCGCTCCTCCGGGGCCCAGTCGTGTGTCAGCTCGGCCATCAACTGACGCCGGGAGGAACGCACTTCCTCCAGCCGCGACAGACCGCGCGGCGACAGCTGGAGTACCACCGCCCGCCCGTCCTCCGGGTGCGAGGTGCGCTTGACGAGCCCGGTGTCGACCAGCGGAGCCACCTGCCGCGTGACCGTGGACGAGTCGATCCCCATGCTCGCGGCCAGCGCCTTGACGCCCATCGGACCCTCGTTGTCGAGGCGGTTGAGCAGCAGATACGCGGCGCGGTCCATGGAGTTGCGCACCTGTCCGACGCCGCCGAGCCGGGTCTGTTCGGCACGCCGGGCGAACACCGCCACCTCGTGCTGGAGGGTGTCGAGAAGACCGGTGTCACCGACGGTCGTCATGTCCATCGACATTTCAGGTGTTGTGGGCATGGCCGGAGGCTCGCTTCATGAAGGGTGCTGGGTTGGGGGACAGGGTACGCGGCCCGGGGGCGGGCCGTACCGGCGCTGCGCAAACCGGTCTCGGAGGTTGGTCACACCCGTCGTGTGCGACCGTGAACTGCGAGACTTGGGTCATGAGCTACGGCACTACTGACTCCTTGCGCTCCGTCACCCTCGACGATGTGCGCGGAGCCCAGAAGATGCTCTCCGGAGTGGCGCGGGTGACCGCCATGGAGGGCAGCCGGCACCTGTCCCAGCTGATCGGCGCGCCGGTGCACCTCAAGTGCGAGAACCTGCAGCGCACGGGCTCGTTCAAGCTGCGCGGCGCCTACGTCCGGATCGCCGGGCTGCTGCCGGAGGAACGTGCCGCCGGGGTGGTGGCCGCGAGCGCCGGCAACCACGCGCAGGGCGTGGCGCTGGCCTCCTCGCTGCTGGGCGTGCACGCCACCGTGTTCATGCCGAAGGGCGCCCCGCTGCCGAAGATCAGCGCCACCCGGGACTACGGCGCCGAGGTGCGCCTGCACGGCCAGGTGGTCGACGAGACGCTGGCCGCCGCCGAGGAGTACGCGGCCGAGACCGGCGCGGTGTTCATCCACCCCTTCGACCACCCCGACGTCATCGCAGGTCAGGGCACGGTCGGCCTGGAGATCCTGGAGCAGTGCCCGGAGGTGCGCACCATCGTCGTCGGTATCGGCGGCGGCGGGCTCGCGGCCGGGATCGCGGTCGCGGTGAAGGCGCTCAGGCCGGACGTCAGGATCGTCGGGGTGCAGGCGGAAGGGGCCGCGGCCTATCCGCCCTCGCTCGCGGCCGGCCGTCCGGTGTCGGTGCACAACCCGGCGACGATGGCCGACGGCATCAAGGTGGGCCGCCCGGGCCTGGTGCCGTTCGGGATCATCAGCGATCTGGTGGACGAGGTACGCACGGTCAGCGAGGACCAGCTGTCGGCCGCGCTGCTGCTGTGCCTGGAGCGGGCCAAGCTGGTCGTCGAACCGGCCGGCGCGAGCCCGGTGGCGGCCCTGCTCGGCGAGCCCGGCGCCTTCCCCGGCCCGGTCGTCGCCGTGCTGTCCGGCGGCAACGTCGATCCGGTGCTGCTCCAGCGGGTGCTGCGGCACGGCATGGCCGCGCAGGGCCGCTACCTGGCGGTCCGGCTGCGGCTGACCGACCGGCCCGGCGCCCTCGCCACGCTCCTCGGGGTGTTGTCAGTGGTCGACGCCAACGTCCTCGACGTGAGCCATGTACGAACCGATCCCCGGCTCGGGCTCACGGAGGCGGAGGTGGAGCTGCACCTCGAGACGAAGGGACCGGCGCACTGCGCCGAGGTCGGCCAGGCCCTGCGCGAGGCGGGCTACACGGTCATCGACTGAGGTCCGGGGCGGCGCTGGCATTCGTTCGGAGAAATGCATTGAGGGACGCGATACATCGCGTTATGGTGTGTCGTGCGGCCGCCGGTCCGCCGGATCGCCTGCGGAAATCCGCAGGTGAAAAACCCTGGGCGGCGCCGAGCGCGCAAACCTACTCTCTCTTCCGAAGAATCCCGACGACGTGGAGACTCACATGCCAGGCGCCATCTATGCCGAAGGCCTGGTGAAGACCTTCGGCGACGTAAAGGCACTGGACGGCGTCGACCTCGATGTCCCCGAGGGCACGGTCCTCGGCCTGCTCGGGCCGAACGGCGCCGGCAAGACGACGACGGTCCGCTGTCTGACCACACTGCTCCGTCCCGACCACGGCAAGGCGGTCGTCGCGGGCGTGGACGTCCTCAAGCACCCCGACACCGTCCGCCGCTCCATCGGCCTGTCCGGACAGTTCGCGGCTGTCGACGAATACCTGACCGGCCGGGAGAACCTCCAGATGGTCGGGCAGCTCTACCAGATGAAGGCCAAGGCGGCCAAGCGGCGCGCGGCCGAGCTGCTGGAGCAGTTCAACCTCGCGGACGCCGCCGACCGCCCCGCCAAGACCTACTCCGGAGGCATGCGCCGCCGGCTCGACCTCGCCGCCGCCCTCGTGGTCTCACCGCCCGTGATGTTCATGGACGAACCGACGACCGGCCTCGACCCGCGCAACCGCCAGCAGCTGTGGGAGGTCATCAAACAGCTCGTCTCCGGCGGTACGACGCTGCTGCTCACCACGCAGTACCTCGAAGAGGCCGACCACCTCGCCCATGACATCGCCGTCGTCGACCACGGCCGTGTCATCGCCAAGGGCACCTCCGACCAGCTCAAGGCCCGCACCGGCGGCGAGCGCGTCGAGGTCGTGGTGCACGAACGCGAGCACATATCGACCGCCGCCGAAGTCCTGCGAGGCTTCGGCAAGGGCGAGACCACCGTCGAGGAGCACACCCGCAAGCTCACCGTCCCCGTCACCGGCGGCGCCAAGCTGCTGGCCGAGGTCATCCGGGAGCTGGACGGCCGCGGGATCGAGATAGACGACATCGGCCTGCGCCGCCCGACCCTCGACGACGTCTTCCTGTCCCTGACCGGACACATGGCCGAGACGGCCGAACAGAGCGAGACGAACGGCAAGGAGGCCGTGAAGTGAGTGCCGTCACCGATGCCGTGCCTGTCGCGGCCCCCGGCAACCCCATCGGCCGGTCCATCCGCGACTCGCTGATCGTTGCAAAACGCAATCTGATCCGTATGTCCCGAATCCCGGAAGTGGTGATCTTCGGGCTGATACAGCCGATCATGTTCGTGGTGCTGTTCACCTATGTGTTCGGCGGCTCCATGCGGATCGGCGGCAGCACCAGCACCGAGTCCTACAAGAACTTCCTGATGGCCGGCATCTTCGCGCAGACCGTCACCTTCGCCACCGCCAGCGCGGGCGCGGGCATCGCCGACGACATGCACAAGGGCCTCATCGACCGCTTCCGCTCCCTGCCCATGGCGCGCGGTGCGGTGCTGACCGGGCGGACCCTGGCCGACCTGGTCCAGACGGCGCTCACCCTGCTGGTCCTCTCCGTCGTCGCGCTCCTGGTCGGCTGGCGGGTCGGGACCTTCCACGACACCGACGCCCTCCGGGTCCTCGCGGCCTTCGGCCTGCTGCTCCTGCTCGGGTACGCGTTCACCTGGGTGGGTGCTCTCATCGGCCTGAGCGTGCGCACCCCGGAGGCGGCCACCTCCGGCGGACTGGTCTGGCTCTTCCCGGTGACCTTCATCTCCAGCGCGTTCGTGGACACCACCTACATGACCCCGTGGCTGCGCCACATAGCGGAGTGGAACCCGTTCAGCGCCACCGTCGAGGCGGCCCGCGTGCTGTTCGGCTCCCCCGGGCAGTCCCACTCGACCGCCTGGCCCATGCAGCACTCGATCTGGGCCTCGCTGATCTACTCGGTCCTGATCGTCGTCGTCTTCCGCACCCTGGCGGTCCGCAGGTACCGCTCGGCGACCGCCTGACAGCACGACAGCGCCCCCCGGCGTCACATGGACGCCGGGGGGCGCTGTGCGAATCGGGGGGCGGGCTCAGCCCGAGTACGGCTCGGCCTTCAGGATCCGCACCGAGGCCTTCTTGCCGTTCGGCAGCTCGTACTCCGCGTCCTCGCCGACCTTGTGGCCGATGACGCCGGCGCCGAGCGGGGACTGCGGCGAGTACGTCTCGATCTCGGCGCTCGCGTACTCGCGTGAGGCGAGCAGGAACGTCATCGTGTCGTCCTCGTCACCGTCGAAGGCGATCGTGACGACCATGCCTGGCGCGACGGCACCGTCCGCGGAGGCCGGAGCCTCGCCGACCTGGGCGTTCTCCAGGAGCTGGGTCAGCTGGCGCACGCGGAGCTCCTGCTTGCCCTGCTCCTCCTTGGCCGCGTGGTACCCGCCGTTCTCGCGCAGGTCTCCCTCCTCGCGCGCGGCCGCGATCTTGGCGGCGATCTCCGTGCGCGCAGGACCAGTAAGGTACTCAAGCTCATCCTTGAGCTTGTTGTACGCCTCCTGGGTCAGCCAGGTGACGTTCTCGCTGGTCTGGGTCACAGGGTGCTCCTCGTCGGTACTGGGAATACAAAGCATCGCCCTACCCAGAAGCATGTTCCCTCTTGGATGGGCGAAACCACGAGCCTAACAATTCCGTGGCCAAAGGGGGAGGACATAAGCCATCAGAATCACATCAACGCAGGTCAGCGCCTACGCATTCCGGGTGACATCGGGCGTTGTGCGGGGGTCGGCGCGCGGGTTCGGCCGGTGGATCAGTCCGCGTGACAGCCGAGCAGCTCGGCCGTCGTGCCCTTCGCCGTCGTACGGAGCGTGACGACCTTGTCGATGCGCGTGGCCGAGCCGGTGAAACGGAAGTCCGCCCGGCCCACCTCGGAGCCGTCGGCGGCCTGGGAGCGCAGCGTGCAGTAGCCGGAGGCGCCCGAGTCCTTGTGGACCTCCAGATGGACCCGGACCGCGTCGTCGGACGCGTCGAAGGTGATCACCTGGGCGCTGATCTCGTTCTCGGCGACGTAGTGGTAGGCGAAGTAGCCGACCAGGGCGAGCAGGGCCGCGCCGAGCACCGATCCGGCGATCCTGAGCTTGCGGTCGGCGCGCTCGTCCGAGGAGCGGCCGTAGCGGCCCTCGGGCAGCCGCGTGCTCGCCGTACTCATGATCGTCCTCCCGGCCGGGTCGGGACCGATGCCCCGAAAAGGGACCCCGGGGCGGGACCCCGGAATTATTCGCCCCCCGATTCGGTCACTATAGAAGCCGCCTGCCCGCCACCCGACCACCGCCCCTCAGGGACCCACCTACGGGGCGGCACCTTTCAACTGCACCCGAAGACACCGGGGCGCCGACATACCAAGGATTGAGTCTTGACTGAGCAGCTGCGACTGATGGCCGTTCATGCGCACCCCGACGACGAGTCGAGCAAGGGCGCGGCCACCATGGCGAAGTACGTGTCCGAGGGGGTGGACGTCCTGGTGGTGACCTGCACCGGCGGAGAGCGCGGTTCCATCCTCAATCCCAAGCTGCAGGGCGACAAGTACATCGAGGAGCACATCCACGAGGTACGCAAGAAGGAGATGGACGAGGCCCGCGAGATCCTCGGTGTGGGGCAGGAGTGGCTCGGCTTCGTCGACTCCGGCCTCCCCGAGGGCGACCCGCTGCCGCCGCTGCCCGAGGGCTGCTTCGCCCTGGAGGACGTCGACAAGGCGGCCGGTGAGCTGGTGCGGAAGATCCGCGCCTTCCGCCCGCAGGTGATCACCACCTACGACGAGAACGGCGGGTACCCGCACCCCGACCACATCATGACCCACAAGATCTCGATGGTGGCGTTCGAGGGCGCGGCGGACACCGAGAAGTACCCGGAGAGCGAGTACGGCCTGGCCCACCAGCCGCAGAAGCTCTACTACAACCAGGGCTTCAACCGCCCCCGCACCGAGGCCCTGCACCAGGCGATGCTCGACCGGGGCCTGGAGTCGCCGTACGGGGAGTGGCTCAAGCGCTGGAGCGAGTTCGAGCGCACCGAGCGCACGCTGACCACGCACATTCCGTGCGCGGACTTCTTCGAGATCCGTGACAAGGCGCTGATCGCGCACGCCACGCAGATCGATCCCGACGGCGGCTGGTTCAAGGTGCCGATGGAGCTGCAGAAGGAGGTCTGGCCGACGGAGGAGTACGAGCTGGCGAAGTCGCTCGCCGACACCTCCCTCCCCGAGGACGACCTCTTCGCGGGCATCCGCGACAATGCCTGACATGAGCGCAAGCGTGAGCCTGGCAGTGACGCACCTCGTCCCCCTCGCCAAGGAGGTCGACCAGAACAAGGTCACCCCCGGCGTCCTCGGTTTCGTCGTCTTCGCGGTGATGGCCCTGGCCGTGTGGGGCCTGATGAAGTCGATGAACAAGCACATGCAGAAGGTCGACTTCAAGGAGAGTCCCTCCGCGGAGGAAGCGAAGGCCTCCGGCGGGGCCGAGCCGCAGAAGGGCTGAAGCGCCGGCGGTGCCGCCGTTCGGCACCGCCGTGGCCGCTCGTCCGTGGTCGCCCGCCGTCGTGGCGCGTCAGGGGAGCGGCCCCCTAGTCCCCCGACGTCACCGTCACCCCCATCACATCCCGGGCGTGGCGGTCCGGGGTCATTCCCAGGCGCCAGGCCTGCCAGCCCGTCTCCAGGCTCACGCCCCGCTCCAGCAGCAGGGCGTAGGCCGGCACGTACTCGCTCAGCTTCTCGTCCCGCAGGGGATGCGTGGCACGGGAGAGCTGGGCCAGTTCCTCCTGGACGACCGCCGTGCCGACGTCCACCCCGCCCGGCGCCGCGTACGGCAGCAGGGTGCAGCGCAGGAAGCGGGCCCAGTCCTCGCCGCGACGGTCGCCGAACGACGTGAACAGGGTCAGCGCCTCGTCGCACAGGGCGAGCGCCTGCTGCATCCGGGCGTTGCCCGCGTCCACCACCGCCAGCTCCAGGCAGGTCCAGGCCTCGCCATGGGCCACGCCGATGCGCTGGAAGTCGGCGCGGGCGTCCACGAGCAGCTGGCGGGCGAAACCCGAGTTGCGCAGGGAGCCGGTCTGCGCGGCCCGCTGGTCGCGGGTGACCCGGGCCGAGTGGTGCCGGGCGCAGGCGAGGCCGTAGACGTCCCGCATCCGGGAGAACATCGTGCGCGAGCGCTCCAGGTCACGGACCGCCTGGCCCAGCTCGCCGGTCTCCTCCATGGCCTGGCCGAGGTAGTACAGCGTCCAGGCCTCGCCGCGCGCGTCCTCGTTCTCCCGGTGCCGGGCCGCCGCCCGGCGCAGGCTCTCGACGGCGGGGGAAGGATCGCCGTCCACCAGCCGGGCCCGGGCCAGCTGGGTCAGCGCCCAGGCCTCCCCGCGGGCGTCGTGTGTACGGCCGTACCGCTCCAGGGCGGCCCGCAGCTCCGTCTCCGCGCGCGGTACGTCGCCCATGCGCAGCGCGAGCTGGCCGAGCTGGAAGTGAGCCCAGGCCTCCCCGTGCAGGGAACCGCCCTCGCGGTGCAGGACCAGGGAGCGGGTCAGCAGGTCGAGGGCCTCCGACAGCCGGCCGCGGTCGCGCTGGACCGCTCCGAGCGCGTGCATCGTCCAGGCCCGGTCCACCGCCAGCGCCGGAGCCGCCTGCAGGTCCAGGGCCTCCTGGAGCCTGGCGGCCGCCTCGGTGAGGTTGCCCTGGTGGTGCAGGGTGATCCCGAGGGAGCACAGGGCGCGGGCCGCACCCGCGTCGTGATGGGCCTCCCGGTAGAGGTCCACCACGGAGGTCAGGGTGGTGCGCGCCTTGTCCAGCTCGCCCAGCTGACGGGCCGCGATACCGGTGCGCCACTGCACCGAGCGCACCAGCAGGCCCTGGTCCACGGCCTGGGCCAGCTCGCTGATCTCACCGAGCCGGTAGAGGTCGCCGCGCAGCAGGCAGTAGTCGCACAGCGCGCCCAGCAGGTTCTGCACGGCCGCCTGGTCCACGCCCTCGGCCTGGCGCAGGGCCGCCGTGATGAAGCTGGACTCGTCGTCCAGCCAGCGCAGCGCCTCGTCCAGCGAGGTGAAGCCGTGCGAGCCGAACCGGTCCGAACGCGTCGACATGTTGCCGTCGACCAGCCGCAGCACCGAGTCGGCCAGCTCCGCGTAGTTCACGATCAGCCGTTCCTGCGCGGCCGCGCGCTCGGCCGGGTCCTCCTCGTCCAGCAGGCGGCCCAGTGCGAAGGCCCGCACCAGGTCGTGCAGCCGGTACCGGCTGCCGCGCACATGGTCGATCAGGCCGGCCTGTGCGAGGGCGACCAGATGCCGGGTGGCCTCCTGCTCGTCGGTGGCCAGCAGGGCGGCGGCCGCCGCCGCGCCCAGCGAGGCCCGGCCGGCCAGCGCGAGCCTTCTCAGCAGCCGCCGCGTGGCCTCCGGCTGGTCGGTGTAGCGCAGCCACAGCACCCGCTCCACCGGTTCCACCGGGCCGTACGCGGCCAGGTCCGTGGCCAGCTGCCGGGGTGAGCGCGGGCCCAGCGCCGAACCGGCGACCCGCAGGGTCAGCGGCAGGCCCCCGCACAACTCCCGGATCAGGTCGGCGGATTCCGCGTCGTACGGTCCCGAGGCGTCCTCGGCCGCCGCGGTCAGCAGTTCCTCGGCGCCCGCCGGGTCCAGGGCCCGCACCGGCAGGTGGTGCACCCAGGCCGGCAGGTCCGCGGGCAGCTCCAGGGGTGTGCGGGAGGTGATCAGGACCAGGCTCTCGGAGTGCTCCGGCACCAGGGCGCGCACCTGCTCCGGGTCCGAGGCGTCGTCCAGCACGATCGTCACCGGCAGGCCGGTCAGATGCCGGTGGTAGAGCTCGCAGAGCCGCTTGACCTGCTGGTCGGGGGAGGAGCGTTCACGGAACAGCAGTTGCTCGCGCGGCGCGCCGAGCCGGTTGAGCAGGTGCAGCAGGGCATCGCGGGTGGGCAGCGGCGGCTGCTCCCGGCTGCCACCGCGCAGGTCCACGACGACGGCACCCCGGAAGTGGTCCCTGAGTTCGTGCGCCGCGCGGACCGCCAGCGTCGTACGGCCGGAGCCGGGCTCGCCGTGCAGCACGACCACGGTCGGCCGGGTCTCGGTGGTCGCACGGGCCGCCTGCGCCCACTGTCTGATCCGCGCCAGCTCCTGCCGGCGTCCCGCGAACGGGCCGTCCGGCTCAGGCAGTTGACCGAACGACTGCTCCAGCACCGTGCGCCTGCGGGCCGCCGAGCTCTTGTCCGCGCCGCGCAGCGACGGGCCGCCGGGCTGCTTCGGGCCCGTGGAGGCGTTGAGCACCCGCTGCTGGTCGAGGAACGGGCGGATACCGCGCACCTCCAGCGCGGTCAGCCACTGCAGCCGCAGCTGCTCCGGACCGCCGGGCTGGCCGGCCGCGCCCGCGCGATGGTGGGCTGCGGGCAGATGGGAACCGGCCACCTTCACCACGGTGGCGGCAGCACCCACCACGCCCGCGGTGACGCCCGCGCCGACCGCCGTGCCGGCTCCGGTGCCGAGCACCAGGTCGGCGACGACGGTGCCGGCCGCGGCGACGGCCGCCACCAGCAAGGCGGTTCCGGCGCCCTCGCGTGCGCAGCGCTGGCCGAAGGTGAGACGGTCGGCCTCGGTCTCGTCGAGCGCGCGGGTGTAGGCCTCGTACTCCTCGGCGGCCGGCTGCGCGATGGCGTCCAGCGCGCCGCGCGCCCGCGAGAGCAGCAGCCGCCCGTCGGTCCGCCCGCCCAGGCGGCGCGCCTCCTCCTCCACGGCCCGCGCCAGCAGCCGCTCGGCCTCCGCCCGATGGTCGTCTCTCATGTCCCGTCCCCCTCCGGCGGCAACTCCTTTGCCTACGAGTGTGCTTCGGGGGTGACGCGAGCGCGAGGGGTCGGTGATCAGTGGGTGGGTGAGGGCTTTGGCATCGCGCCGGCGCGGGGCCGTCCTTCGCGTGAGCGACGGCGCCGAAGGCCGGCCGGGCCCCGACACGTACTCGCCGGCGGATGTCACAGCTGAGAGCGAGACCGCCGCTTGGGAGGACCGGACCGCCGGGCGTACGGGGACCGTATGTGCCCGCGCCCCTTGGACAGCGCCAGGAACACGCACGCCCCGGCCAGTAACCCCTCCGCCACCGCGCACGCGAGGGCCAGGACGAGGTCGCCGCCCGACCGGGCCGTCGTGATGTCGAACCACGCGTCCAGCACCGCCACCGACGCCGTCGCCGAAGCGGTGAGGCGGGCGCGGGGGTCGCCGCGCAGGCCCAGGAGGGCCGTCGTGGCGCAGCCCGCCGCCATGAGGACGTCCAGGCCGATCCAGGCCAGTGCCCAGTTGTCCACCCGCGTGCTGCCCGGCAGCGTCACGGCCAGCACCACCGTCCACGGCACCAGCAGGACAGCCGCCGCTCCCAGCGCGGTCAGCGCCCACTTCCTCGTCATCGCCGCCCCCTCCCCGCAGCCTCGTCCGGCCGCCTCCGACTGCCTCCACCGTAGATCGCAGAGAATATTCTGCAAAGGAAATTCGGCAATCTCGGGGACTTCTCAGGGTTCTCGGGGTTACCGTGACGGCATGACCGACGGCATGCCCGAGATGACCAGCCTTGAGCGCACCGCCCTCTACAAGTCCCTCGGTAATCCCCTGCGCCGCCGGATCCTCGACTACCTCGGCCGGCACGGCGAGGCCAACTCCACCGTCCTCGCCCGTGAACTCGGCGAAAGCTCCGGCACCACCAGCTACCACCTGCGCAAACTCGCCGAGCAGCGGCTCATCGAGGAGATTCCGGAGAAGTCCGGCGGGCGGGAGAGGTGGTGGCGGTCCCTGCCCTTCAGCCACACCACGCCCGACCCGGCCACGATG
This sequence comes from Streptomyces griseochromogenes, assembly GCF_001542625.1. NCBI lineage: Bacteria > Bacillati > Actinomycetota > Actinomycetes > Kitasatosporales > Streptomycetaceae > Streptomyces > Streptomyces griseochromogenes. The sequence continues at coordinate 1,171,163 of NZ_CP016279.1, forward strand.
TCCCCGCAGGAGTACGCGGCCGCGGAGCAGCTCGCCCACCTCAAGATCGAGGTCGACACCGCCCTCTACCGCCGCGCCCACCGGGAGTACCGCGGCCCCGAGGGCTGGGCCCAGGTCCAGCGCCATGGCGCGTGGATGACCCGGGAGGAACTGCTCTCCTTCATGCGCGACTATCACGCCCTGCTCGAACGCCACGGCCACCCGCGCGAAGAGGCCCCGGAGGGGGCGCGCCCGGTGGCGATGCGTTTCTACGCCGTTCCGGAGCCCGTGGGAGAGTGGAACGGTGAACCGACTGGCCCATGAGACGTCCCCGTATCTGCTCCAGCACGCCGACAACCCCGTCGACTGGTGGCCCTGGTCGGCCGAGGCCTTCGACGAGGCCCGCACGACCGACAAACCCGTGCTGCTGAGCGTCGGGTATTCGAGTTGCCACTGGTGTCACGTCATGGCTCACGAGTCCTTCGAGGACCAGGTCACCGCCGACTACCTCAACGAGCACTTCGTCAGCGTCAAGGTCGACCGCGAGGAACGCCCGGACGTCGACGCCGTCTACATGGAGGCCGTCCAGGCGGCCACCGGCCAGGGCGGCTGGCCCATGACCGTCTTCCTCACCCCGGACGGCGAACCCTTCTACTTCGGCACCTACTTCCCGCCCGCGCCCCGGCACGGCATGCCCTCCTTCCGGCAGGTGCTGGAGGGCGTCAGGCAGGCCTGGACCGAGCGGCGGGACGAGGTCGCCGAGGTCGCCGGGAAGATCGTGCGCGACCTCGCCCAGCGGGAGATCAGCCACCAGGGTGCCGAGCCGCCCGGCGAGCCGGAACTCGCCCAGGCCCTTCTCGGGCTCACCCGGGAGTACGACCCGCAGCGCGGCGGATTCGGCGGCGCGCCGAAGTTCCCGCCGTCCATGGTGCTGGAGTTCCTGCTGCGGCATCACGCGCGCACCGGCGCCGAGGGCGCGCTGCAGATGGCCCAGGACACCTGCGAGCGCATGGCCCGGGGCGGGATCTACGACCAGCTCGGCGGGGGCTTCGCCCGCTACTCCGTCGACCGTGACTGGGTCGTGCCCCACTTCGAGAAGATGCTGTACGACAACGCCCTGCTGTGCCGGGTGTACGCGCATCTGTGGCGGGCGACCCGTTCGGACCTCGCCCGCCGGGTCGCCCTGGAGACCGCCGACTTCCTGGTGCGCGAACTGCGCACCCAGGAGGGCGGGTTCGCCTCGGCGCTCGACGCCGACAGCGACGACGGGAGCGGCCGGCACGTCGAGGGCGCGTACTACGTGTGGACACCCGAGCAGCTCCGTGAGGCACTGCGCGACGATGCCGAACTCGCCGCCCAGCACTTCGGGGTGACCGAGGAAGGCACCTTCGAGCACGGGCAGTCCGTCCTCCAACTCCCGCTGAACGAGGGTGTGTTCGATGCGGAGAAGGTCGCATCCGTCAAGGAACGGCTGCTGGCGGAGCGGGCCCGGCGCCCCGCCCCCGGACGCGACGACAAGGTCGTCGCCGCCTGGAACGGGCTCGCGATCGCCGCACTCGCCGAGACCGGCGCCTACTTCGGCCGGCCCGACCTCGTCGAAGCCGCACTCGGCGCCGCCGACCTCCTCGTACGCGTGCATCTCGACGAGCACGCCCGGCTCGCCCGCACCAGCAAGGACGGCCGGGTGGGGCCCAACGCGGGTGTGCTGGAGGACTACGCCGACGTCGCCGAGGGCTTCCTGGCGCTCGCGTCCGTGACGGGGGAGGGGGTGTGGCTCGACTTCGCCGGTCTGCTCCTCGACCATGTGCTCGCCCGCTTCACCGACCCCGCGAGCGGCGCCCTGTACGACACCGCCTCCGACGCCGAGCAGCTCATCCGCCGGCCCCAGGACCCCACCGACAACGCCACCCCGTCCGGCTGGAGCGCGGCGGCCGGCGCCCTGCTGGGTTACGCCGCCCACACCGGCTCGGAACCCCACCGGACCGCGGCGGAAAGGGCGTTGGGGGTCGTCAAGACGCTCGGGCCGCGCGTGCCCCGGTTCATCGGCTGGGGGCTGGCCGCCGCCGAGGCGCTGCTCGACGGGCCCCGGGAGGTCGCCGTGGTCGGGCCTTCGCCGACCGACGAGCGGACAACTTCCCTGCATCGCACGGCACTTCTGGGTACCGCGCCGGGCGCGGTCGTCGCCGCCGGGACTCCGGACAGTGACGAGTTCCCGCTGCTCGCCGACCGTCCGCTCGTCGGAGGCGAACCGGCGGCGTACGTCTGCCGCAACTTCACCTGTGATGCCCCGACGACGGATCCGGAGCGGCTGGCCGCGGCGCTGAACACCCGCTGATCGGCGCAGCGGAAGGGGGCGGCGGAGGCGGCGAACTGTCCGCATGTGAGCGGGTGTTCGGATATTACCGCTTCCCGCACCACGTTCCGAAACACGCTATTTATCGGAACAGCTCTTGCGCTTCACAGTTCCCTCCTACTGTCTCCACTGCGCGCGACGGGTGTGACGCACCGTCGTGTGCACCGGGGGTAATGGGGATCTGGGGGGATCTTTGTGCTGACGTCTGTCTTCGTCGCTGCCGTTTCACTCGCGCTGTTCTGGATGGCGGCCTTCACTCTGTGGTGGCAGATGCACGCGTGGCGCACGCCCGAGGTGCTCGCCTCCACCCGGTTCGGCAGACCGGACGGCGGCGAGCATCTGTCGTTCTCCCTGCTTCTGCCGGCCCGGCACGAGCAGGCCGTGCTCGACCACACCATCCAGCGGCTGCTGGAGTCCACCCACACCGACTTCGAGATCATCGTGATCGTCGGGCACGACGACCCCGGGACCACGGCGGTCGCCGAGCAGGCCGCCGCCCGTGACCCGCGGGTGCGGGTGGTCGTCGACGCCCACGAGAAGAAGAACAAGCCCAAGGCCATGAACACGGCGCTGCCGCACTGCCGCGGTGACGTCGTCGGGGTCTTCGACGCCGAGGACCAGGTCCATCCGGAACTGCTCGCCCACGTCGACCACGCCTTCAGGACGACCGGAGCGCACGTCGTCCAGGGCGGTGTCCAGCTCATCAACTTCCACTCCAGCTGGTACAGCCTGCGCAACTGCCTGGAGTACTTCTTCTGGTTCCGCTCCCGGCTGCACCTGCACGCGCAGGAGGGGTTCATCCCGCTCGGCGGCAACACCGTGTTCGTACGGACCGACGTCCTCAGGGAAGCGGACGGCTGGGACCCCGACTGCCTGGCCGAGGACTGCGACCTGGGCGTACGTCTGTCCAGCGTCGGCAAGAAGGTCGTCGTCGCCTACGACTCCGACATGGTCACCCGCGAGGAGACCCCCGGCTCGCTGATGTCGCTGCTCAAGCAGCGCACCCGCTGGAACCAGGGCTTCCTGCAGGTGTACCGGAAGAAGGACTGGAAGCAACTGCCCGCGCTCAGGCAGCGGTTGCTCGCCCGGTACACCCTGATGACCCCGTTCCTGCAGGCCTTCTCCGGCGTGATCATCCCGCTGAACGCGGCCGTCGCGCTCCTCCTCGACGTGCCCGTCGGCATCGCCTTCCTCACCTTCCTGCCGCTCGTCACCGCCGCCGTCACCTTCGTCTTCGAGGTGGTCGGACTGCACGACTTCGGCAAGCAGTACGGCCTCAGGGTCCGCCTCGTCCACTACGTGAAGCTCGTCGTGGGCGGCCCCTTCTACCAGGTCCTCCTCGCCGGAGCCGCGATCCGCGCAGTGTGGCGCGAGCAACGCGGCCGGAACGAATGGGAGTTGACCACTCACGTCGGCGCGCACCTCACCGCGGCCGAGCCCATCCGAGAGGACATTGCCGCGTGACCTCCACTCTTCCCGCGGTGACCACCCAGAAGGTCCCCGCGCAGCCCCGGCCTGCGCCTGAGGCGCGTCCGGCCGGCCGGACAAGCCCGCCGGAGCGGCTCCGCTCCTCCCGCTCCGACCTGCTGCTGTGCGGCGCCCTGCTGGTGGCGATCCTCGTCGTCCAGGGCTGGAACATCGCCGACTACCCGACCCTCAGCGACGACGAGGGCACCTATCTCGCCCAGGCCTGGGCCGTCCAGCAGGGCAGGGGCCTGGCCCACTACACCTACTGGTACGACCACCCGCCGCTCGGCTGGATCCAGATCGCCCTGCTCAGCTGGATACCCTCGGCGCTCAGCCCCGGCTCGATGACCGTCGGCTCCATGCGGGTCATCATGCTCGTCGTCACCGCCGTCAGCGCGGTCCTGGTCTACGCCCTCGGGCGGCGGCTGTCCCTGCCCCGCTGGGCCGCCGGGCTCGGCATGGCCCTGTTCGGACTCTCCCCGCTCGCGGTCGTGCTCAGCCGGGAGATCTTCCTCGACAACATCGCCGTGATGTGGCTGCTGCTGGCGTTCTGCCTGGCCGCCTCGCCCAGCCGCCATCTGTGGCACCACTTCGGCGCGGGCCTCGCGGCCGCCGCGGGCGTGCTCACCAAGGAGACGATGCTCGTCGTCCTGCCCGCCCTGTTCGTCACCATGTGGCGCCACAGCCACCGCGACACCCGCAAGTTCGCGCTCACCGGTGCCGTCACCGCCTGCGCCCTGATCGGCTTCTCCTACCCGCTCTTCGCCCTGCTCAAGGGCGAGCTGCTCCCGGGCGCCGGGCACGTCTCGCTGTGGGACGGGATCAAGTACCAGATGTCCAGGCCGGGTTCGGGCTTCATCCTGGACCGGGCATCCGGCTCGTACGGAGTGCTGCGCTCCTGGCTGTACTGTGACCGTGTCCTGCCCCTCGGCGGCCTCGCCGGAGCCCTGCTGCTGATCGTCACCTGGCGCTGGTCCGTCACCGCCCGAGCGCTCGCCGGACCGGCCCTGGCCGTGGCGGTCCTGGCCGCCGTGGCCATGCGCCCGGGCGGCTATCTGCCCGCCATGTACATCATCGGCGCCCTGCCCTTCCTCGCCCTGGTCCTGGCCGGCGGCGCCGCCTCCGTGACCCACGCGGTGCTGCGCCGGTGGCGCGAGGAGGACGAGAAGAGGTTCCTCACCGGCGGCCGGTACACGCTCGCCGCCGCCCTCGCCCTCGCCGCCGGCGCCTATGTCGTCCCGCACTGGTACGACGGCGACCGCACCGCCCTGACCGCCGACGCCAACAAGCCCTACCGGCAGGCCTCCACCTGGCTGAGCACGCGGGTCGAGAACCCGCGGCGCACCCGGGTCCTCGTCGACGACGCCCTCTGGCTGGACCTCGTGCACGCCGGATACCGGCCCGGGCCCGGCGTCATCTGGTTCTACAAGGCCGACCTCGACCCGGCCGTCACCAAGACCATGCCGCACGGCTGGCGGGACCTCGACTACGTCGTCGCCTCGCCGACCGTCCGCCGTGACGCCAAGGACCTGCCGAACGTCCGGGCCGCCATCCGGCACTCCGATCCGGTCGCCACCTTCGGCACCGGGGACGACCGCATCGAGATCCGGCAGATCCGGACGGCAGCCGCGGGAGGCGCGCGATGAGCGGCCACGAGTACACCGCGCCCGTCCCGGGCCTGGAAGCGGTCGAGGTACCCGAGCCGGGCGCCGTCACCATCGTCGTCCCCACCTTCAACGAGTCCGCGAACATCCGGCGGCTGCTGCGCCAGATCACCGAGGCGGTGCCCGCCCGGCTGCCCTGCGAGGTCGTCTTCGTGGACGACTCCACCGACGACACCCCCGAGGTGATCCGCGACGCCGCCCAGGACTGCCCGTTCCCGGTGGCCGTGCTGCACCGGGAGGAACCGGTCGGCGGGCTCGGCGGCGCCGTGGTCGAGGGGCTGAAGGCGGCGACCTCGGAGTGGATCGTCGTCATGGACGGCGACTGCCAGCATCCGCCGTCCCTGGTACCGGAGTTGGTGGCCACCGGCGAGCGGGCGAACGCCGCTCTCGTCGTCGCCTCGCGGTACATCGAGGGCGGCAGCCGGGCCGGGCTCGCCGGCAGCTACCGGGTGGCCGTCTCGCGCGGCGCGACCTGGCTGACCAAGGCGCTCTTCCCGCGCCGGCTGCACGGCATCAGCGACCCGATGAGCGGCTTCTTCGCCATCCGGCGCAGCGCGGTCACCGCCGAGGCGCTCAAGCCGCTCGGCTACAAGATCCTCCTGGAACTGGCCGTACGCAGCCGCCCCCGGCAGGTCGCCGAGGTGCCGTTCGTCTTCCAGGACCGGTTCGCGGGGGAGTCCAAGTCGAGCGCGCAGGAGGGCCTGCGCTTCCTGCGCCACCTGGCCGGGCTGCGCACCGCCTCACCCGTCGCCCGCATGGTCGGCTTCGGGCTGATCGGCGCGAGCGGCTTCGTGCCCAACCTGGCCGGACTGTGGGCACTGACCGCGCTCGGCCTGCACTACGTACCCGCCGAGATCCTCGCCAACCAGTTCGGTGTCGCCTGGAACTTCCTGCTCATCGAGCACCTGCTGTTCCGTGACCGGCGGGCGCACCGCCGCTGGTGGGACCGTCTGGGCCGGTTCGCGCTGCTCGCCAACGCGGACCTGGTGCTGCGCATCCCGCTGATCGCGCTGCTCGTCGGCCGGTTCGGCATGGGCGCGCTGCCCGCCACCGCGCTCGCGCTGGTGCTGACGTTCGTCCTGCGCTTCGTGGGGACCGAAGCGCTGGTCTATCTCCCGCGCCGGCGGGGGAACCGTACGACCGCAAGGAGAGCCGTGTGAACGAGCACCGCAGACGGACCGCGCTGGTCGGGGTGGGGGCCCTGACCGCCGGTCTGCTCCTGACCGCGCCGCAGCCGGCCGAGGCCGCGAACCTGGTGAAGAACCCGGGTTTCGAGAGCGCCGGCCCGGACGACATGCCGTACTGCTGGGAGAAGTCGGGCTGGGGCGACAACGACTTCGGATTCGAGACCACCTCCGACGCCCACTCCGGGGCCAAGGCGATGAAGGTCACGCTGACCCGCCGGGTCGACGGCGACCGCAAGGCCCTGATCACCGAGTCGACGGACTGCGCGCCGGTGGTGAGCGCGGGCAGGCAGTACGACCTCGGGCTCTGGTACAAGACCACGACCCCGGACGCCGGCATCACCCTCTTCCGGCACGACGCCACCGCCGGCTGGCAGTACTGGACCGACCTCAAGACCCTGGACATGGCGTCCGCCTGGACCCGGGCCACGGTCCGCACCCCCGAGGTCCCGGCCGGCACCGACCGGATCACCTGGGGCGTCTCCGTCTACGGCACCGGCTCGGCGACCACCGACGACTACACCATGGAGCAGGTCCCGGACACCCTCCCGCCCGCCCAGTGCACGGGCACGAACGACCAGTGCGCCAACGGCAGCTGGTCGGTGCTGCCGACGCGGAACCCGGTCCGCTCCATGCACTCCGTCGTGCTCGACAACGGCAAGGTGCTGCTGATCGCGGGCTCCGGCAACAGCGAGGAGAACTTCGACGCGGGCACTTTCACGTCCGCCGTGTACGACCCGGCGAACGGCACCTACAAGGTCATCCCCACGCCCAAGGACATGTTCTGCGCGGGCCATGTGCAGCTCCAGGACGGGCGGGTGCTCGTCATGAGCGGCAACAAGGCGTACCCGGTCCCGGGCGGGCACGGCTACGAGGGGTTCAAGGACTCGTACGTCTTCGACCCGAAGACCGAGACCTACAGCAAGACCAACGACCTCAACGACGGCCACTGGTACCCCTCGGCGACCGAGCTGGGCAACGGTGACGTCATCTCCTTCGGCGGCCTGCGCGAGGACTCCACCGGCTCCGTCACCAACGAGCTGTGGTCGGACGAGGACCAGCGGTGGCTGCCGCTGTGGAAGGTCAACCAGACCTGGTCGTACTGGGGGCTGTACCCGTCGATGGTCCTCATGCAGGACGGCCGGCTCTTCTACACGGGCAGCCATGTCTTCGGGAACAACATCCCCGGCACGGGCTCCGCGATCTACGACTACAACGCCAACACGGTCACCCGGATCCCGGGGCTGCGGGACAAGGACGAACGGGACCAGTCGGCGAGCGTGCTGCTGCCTCCGGCGCAGGACCAGAAGGTCCTCACGATCGGCGGCGGCAACATCGACTCCAACCCGGACGCGGGTCGTCTGACCGACCTGATCGACCTCAAGCAGGCGAGCCCGTCCTACATCGCCGGGCCGCCCGTCCCGCAGGGCACGGTGGACCTCGGCAACGGAAAGGTCGCCGAGACCGGCGACCAGGGCAAGATGTACGTCTCCGCCGTACTGCTGCCCGACGGCAAGGTGCTGGAGACGGGCGGCGCCCTGCACAACCGCGCCGACCCGGTGTACGAGTCCTCGGTCTACGACCCGGACACCAACACCTTCGACCCGGTCGCCGCCGACCCCGAGTCCCGCGGCTACCACTCCTCGGCGTTCCTGCTGCCCGACGGCCGCGTGATGGCCACCGGTGACAACCCGGGCAACGGCACCTGGAACCACAACGTGTCGATCTACACCCCGCCCTATCTCTACAAGGGCACCCGGCCGACGATCACCTCGGTGATCAACCAGGAGTGGAAGTACGGCGACACCCAGCGGATCACCGTCGACCGGCCCGTCGCCGAGGCCGAGCTGATCCGCCCGGCCGCGGTCACCCACTCCTCCGACCCCAACCAGCGGTTCGTGGATCTGCCCCTGAGCGTGGACGGCGACAACGTCGACCTCAACGTGACGAACAACCCGAACATCGCCCCGCCCGGCTGGTACATGCTCTTCGCGGTGGACGCGGGCGGGGTTCCCTCGGTGGCCCGGTGGGTGCACCTGACCGGTCCGGCGGCCCTCGGCGCGTCCGCCGCCTCGCCGCACGTCCACTCCTTCGCCGACGGACTGAAGGGCGGGACGTGGGGGCCGGGCGAGAAGCGGTCCTCCCAGAAGGTCAGCACCACGATCTCCGGGTGCGACCGGCACTACGGGTCGGTCAACGTGTGCGTGCCGACGGCGTTTCCGCCGCAGGTGAGGAAGACGGCAGCGGGGCGCTGCGCTTGGCTTCAGCGGAACCATTACGGGCGGCTGAAGGTCAACGGCGGTGATGATCCCCTTGGGTTGGACCGCGACAGGGACGGCGTTGCTTGCGGGAAGGGCGACGTGCGTTAGTCACTTCCGTCCGCTGAAATCCGCCAGGGCGCGTTCCACGATCGCTTCCAGTTGGTCGTGGTGCGCGCCCTTCCAGTACGCGCGGCCGCAGTCGGTGCACTGGGCGAAGACGTCGTACGAGCGCTGCGTGCCGCCCTTGAGCTGGTCGGCGACCTCTTCCTTGGTGGCCTGCGCGAGCAGGCCGTTGCAGGCGGTGCAGCGGGTCCAGGGGCGCAGGCCGGGGGCGAAGCGGTCCAGGACGTCGCGCAGCTGGTCGTCGGGGCGGGTGCTGTAGACGTACGCCCCGGCCCACAGTTCGCGGCGGCGCAGCAGGCCCCGGTCGCGGCTGAGCATGACCCGCCTCTCCGCGGCCGAGCGTGCGGCCAGCGCCGGGTCGCCGATGTCGGTCGACTCGTACGCCGTGTCCACGCCGAGCAGACGCAGGCGGCGGGCGAGGGTGCCGAGGTGGACGTCGAGGAGGAAGCGGAGCGGGGCGCCGGGAACCCGCTGGGGCCGTTGCACCGCGCGGACCGAGACGCGCTCGTCCGCCGCCGGGATGTGGGACGTCGGCACCTCGCGGCCGTCCACCACCAGCGCGCCGACCTCCGTCAGGGGGATCCCGAGGGACTCGATCACATGGCCGAGGGTCGAGACGCCGTCCGTGCCGAGCGCGGTGGCGCGGGCGCGCCGGGCGGGCGGCACGAACAGATGCAGCGCGGGGGCGACTTCGACATGGATCTCGGGACCGTTCACCTCGTCAGCATGGCATGCGGAACGGCTCGGGCCTCATCGGTTTTCGGTGGGCAGACCGTGTTCCAGGACGTCCAGGGCGTGGTTCATGAGGTCGTGCAGCTCGCCCTCGTGGCCGTTCTCCGCCCAGTACATGGAGACCTCCATCAGCCCGCCGATGAGGGACATCGCATACACCCGCACCTCCAGGCTGTCCGGCTCCAGACCCGAACGCTCCGCGACGGCCCGGCGCAGCAGCAGCCCGGTGGCCGCCATGCTCTCGAACATGCGGGCACGGACGGCGGGGACCTCCGCGATCAGCCTCGCCCTCAGCCGGGTCACCTCGGGCCCTTCGTTCATGCCCAGGGTGACGGCCCTGCGCATCACGTACCGCAGGGAGTGCGTGAGCGGCTCGTCCGCGGGGCGGGCGCGCAGCTCGTCCAGCAGGATCGCGTCGTACTCGTCCGTGAGGACGATGTCCTCCTTGGTCGGGAAGTAACGGAAGACGGTGGACGGCGACACCTCCGCCCGCTCGGCGATCTGGTCGATCGTCGTGGCGTCGTAGCCCTGTTCCTCGATCAGGGCGTACGTCGCCGTGCGGATCGCCTCCCGGGTCTTGATCTTCTTGCGTTCGCGCAGGCCGAGGCGGGGTCGGTCGGCGGCGGAGGTGGGGGAGTGTGCTGCCGTCATGACCGTCATTGTCCGGCATCTCCCACGGGCTCTGCCACGACCGGGGACTCCGCGCGTTCCGTGCGTCGTGCGACCGGGGTGTTGGGCAGGAGAGCGGCGGCCAGCAGTGCCGAGACGAGGGCCGCGATCGCGCACACCAGCAGGACCACGCCCATGCCGTGGACGTACGCGCTGTTCGCGGAGGCGGCGAGGTGTGCGGAGCCGGTCCTGTGCGCGATCAGGTGGGCGGCGACGACCGAGTTCCCGGCGGTGTCGGCGGCCGGTGCGGGCAGCCCGGTCACGTCGAGACGGTCCCGGAAGACGTCGGCCAGCAGGCTGCCGAGCAGGGCGATACCGATCGCGGAGCCCACCTGGCGCAGGGTCATCAGCAGACCGGAGCCGCTGCCGGCCCGGTCCCGGGGCAGGGTCGCGAGGGCGGCGGTCATGGCGGGTACGAGGGCGAAGCCGAATCCGAGGCCCGCGAGGGAGAGCCACAGGGCGGTGAAGCCGTAACCCGAGCCGGTCGTCGTACGGCTGCCGAGCAGGGCGGCGAAGGCCAGCACGACCAGGCCCGCGCCGACCGCGGCACGCGCCCCGAAGCGCGTGGCGAGCGCGGGGGCGAACTTCGCGGCGACGGACAGGCCGAGGACCATCGGGAGCATCCGGACGCCGGTGCCGAGGGTGTCGTTGCCGAGGACGGCCTGGAGGTAGGGCGGCAGCACGAACATCAGGCCGGACAGCACGAACATCACCAGGGTCGCGGCGACGGTGTTGAAGAGGAAGCCGCGCTGGGCGAGCAGGCTCATGTCCAGCATGGGGCGCCGCACCCGGCGCGAGCGCAGCACCAGGGCGGTGATCAGGACCGCCGCCGCGGCGAACACGGCGAGGATCAGCGGGTCGCCCCAGCCACGGTCCGGGGCCTCGATGATCGCGTAGATGAGGGCGCCGAGCCCGATGGTGGTGAACGCGGTGGAGAGGGTGTCGACCTTGGGGGTGGCCGGGTCGCGGGTCTCGGGCAGCAGGAACACGCAGGCGAGGATGGCGATCGCGGCCATCGGAACGTTGATCAGGAAGATCGAGCCCCACCAGAAGTGCTGGAGCAACCAGCCGCCGATGATCGGGCCCAGGGGCATGCCCAGCGCGGACCCGGTGGAGACGAGTCCGATGGCCTTGCCCTGCTCGTCGGACGTGAACAGCGACGGCAGCACGGACAGCGCCAGCGGCATGATCAGCGCGGCGCCGACGCCCATCACCGCGCGGGCGGCGATCACCACGCTCACGCTGCCGGCCAGGGTGCCCAGTGCCGAGCCGGCCAGGAAGACCACGAGTCCGGTGATCAGCATCAGCCGCCGCCCGAACCGGTCGCCGAGCAGCCCTGCCGGGAGCATCAGCGCGGCGAAGACGATGACGTACGCGTCCGCCATCCACTGCTGCTGACCGGTCGTGGCGCCGAGCTCGCCGGCCATGGTCGGCAGCGCCACGTTGAGGATCGTCGTGTCGAAGCCGAGCACCAGCATGCTCGCGATCAGAGCTCCGAGAGCCCACCAACGGCGGGGATCGCGTCGTGTGTCGTCGATATGAGTGATAGTAGCCATGAAATGAGAGTAGCTATCAAAATGTAGAGGCTGTCAATGGATGGTGGGTGGCAGGCATGAAAAATGGCCACGGCTGGTGAGCCGTGGCCATGGGAGCGGGAGGGGTTACGCGTGCTGGTACGCCACCAGTGAGATGCCGACGTAGTGGACGACGAAGGCGGCGAGTGTGAAGGAGTGGAACACCTCGTGGAAGCCGAACCAGCGCGGTGACGGGTTCGGCCGCTTGATGCCGTAGATCACGCCCCCGGCGCTGTAGAGGAGGCCGCCGACGATCACCAGGACCAGGACGGCGATGCCGCCGGTGCGCATGAAGTCGGGCAGGAAGAAGACGGCCGCCCAGCCCATCGCTATGTAACAGGGGGTGTAGAGCCAGCGCGGTGCGCCGACCCAGAAGACACGGAAGACGATGCCCGCGGCGGCCGCGGCCCAGATGCCCCACAGCAGCCACTGGCCCTTGGCGCCGGGCAGGAGCAGCAGGGTCAGCGGGGTGTAGGTGCCCGCGATGATCAGGAAGATGTTGGCGTGGTCGAGGCGGCGCAGGATGCCGTCCATCCTGGGGCTCCAGTTGCCCCGGTGGTACAGCGCGCTGACCCCGAAGAGCAGGCAGGCCGTCAGGACGTAGATCCCGCAGGCGACACGGCCTCGGCTGGAGTCGGCGAGTGCGGTGAGCACGAGGCCCGCGACGAGTACGGCCGGAAACATGCCGAGGTGCAGCCAGCCGCGGAGTCTGGGCTTGGCCGGATGCGGCAGGGAGGGCGCGGCGGGATCGCGGCCGTCGGCCGGCGTGTCCGTAGGCGCGTCGGGGGCGGACGCAGTCATGCGGGGCATGGTACCTACGCCACCGTAAGTCGCGTGTCAGAGCGCGCTGGTGAGCGTACACAACGCAAAAAGTCCTTCCGCTGAACTCCACGTGGACGCAAAGAATCACGGAAACCGTGGGATTCCTCACGTCGCTCACCTGTGATGCCCTCTGGACAGATGGGCACTAGAATCGGATGATCAAATGAGTGCGGTCGGCACCGGATGAGCGGGCTACGAAGCATCCGGGTCGCAGCCCCCACGGGGCGACAAGACAAAAATCCCTCAATTAGGAGCAATCGTGGCGCGCGACATCGCGGCTCCCACCGGCGTCCCCACCAACCACCAGGAATTGATCTCGTGGGTCAACGAGATCGCCGAACTGACGCAGCCGGACAGTGTGGTCTGGTGTGACGGATCCGAGGCCGAGTACGAGCGCCTCAGCGAGGAGCTCGTCCGCAGGGGAACCTTCAAGAAGCTCGACCCGATCAAGCGCCCGCACTCCTACTACGCCGCCTCCGACCCCACCGACGTCGCGCGCGTCGAGGACCGGACCTTCATCTGCTCCGAGAAGGAGCAGGACGCGGGCCCGACCAACCACTGGAAGGACCCCGCCGAGATGCGGGAGATCTTCGCCGGTGAGCAGGGCCTGTTCCGCGGTTCGATGAAGGGCCGGACGATGTACGTCGTCCCGTTCTGCATGGGTCCGCTCGGCTCCCCGCTGTCCGCGATCGGCGTGGAGATCACCGACTCCGCCTATGTCGCCGTCTCCATGCGCACGATGACGCGCATGGGCCAGGCCGTCCTGGACGAGCTGGGCGACAGCGGCTTCTTCGTCAAGGCTGTGCACTCGCTCGGCGCCCCGCTGGAGCCCGGCCAGGCGGACGTCCCCTGGCCGTGCAACCGGACCAAGTACATCTCCCACTTCCCGGAGAGCCGCGAGATCTGGTCGTACGGCTCCGGCTACGGCGGCAACGCGCTGCTCGGCAAGAAGTGCTACGCCCTGCGTATCGCCTCCGTCATGGCCCGTGACGAGGGCTGGCTGGCCGAGCACATGCTGATCCTCAAGCTGACCCCGCCGCAGGGCGAGTCCAAGTACGTCGCCGCCGCCTTCCCGAGCGCCTGCGGCAAGACCAACCTCGCCATGCTGGAGCCCACGGTCTCCGGCTGGACCGTGGAGACCATCGGCGACGACATCGCCTGGATGCGGTTCGGCGAGGACGGCCGGCTGTACGCGATCAACCCCGAGGCCGGCTTCTTCGGCGTCGCGCCCGGCACCGGTGAGCACACCAACGCCAACGCGATGAAGACGCTGTGGGGCAACGCGGTCTTCACCAACGTCGCGCTCACCGACGACGGCGACGTGTGGTGGGAGGGCATGACCGAGGAACAGCCCGCCCACCTCACCGACTGGAAGGGCAACGCCTGGACGCCCGCGTCCGAGACGCCGGCCGCCCACCCCAACGCCCGCTTCACCGTCCCGGCCTCCCAGTGCCCGATCATCGCGCCGGAGTGGGAGGACCCGAAGGGCGTGCCGATCTCGGCGATCCTCTTCGGCGGCCGCCGCGCCACCGCGGTGCCGCTGGTGACGGAGTCCTTCGACTGGAACCACGGCGTCTTCCTCGGCGCCAACGTGGCCTCCGAGAAGACCGCCGCCGCCGAGGGCAAGGTCGGCGAGCTGCGCCGCGACCCGTTCGCGATGCTGCCGTTCTGCGGCTACAACATGGGCGACTACATGGCCCATTGGATCGACGTGGCCAAGGACAAGGACCAGTCCAAGCTGCCGAAGATCTACTACGTCAACTGGTTCCGGAAGAACGACCAGGGCAAGTTCGTCTGGCCCGGCTTCGGTGAGAACAGCCGCGTCCTGAAGTGGATCGTGGACCGGCTGGACGGCAGGGCCGAGGGCGTCGAGACCCCGATCGGCGTGCTGCCGGCCAAGGGCGCGCTGGACACCAACGGTCTCGAACTGTCCGAATCCGACCTGGACTTCCTGCTCACGGTCGACAAGGACGTCTGGCGCGAGGAGGCGGCCCTCGTCCCCGAGCACCTCAACACCTTCGGCGACCACACCCCGAAGGAGCTGTGGGACCAGTACCGCGCGCTGGTCGAGCGCCTGGGCTGAGGCCCGCAGAAAGACTCCACGGCCGGTTGGGATGCCCTGACCAGCGATCGTCACGGCCGGCCGTGGTGACACCGTCGAGGGCCCCGCACAACGGCGTGCGGGGCCCTCGTCCACTTCTGTAGGCCGGCTTCCCGTCCTGTGCGGCCCGCTCGATCTGTGACCAGGTGACCTGCTCGGAAGTCGGCCGAGGCCGACGCGGTGTATGGCGCCCGGTCCGCGCGTCGCTGCGGTGCACGCGGACCGGGGCCGATCATGGGACCCCGGGAACGGGGTCAGTGGGCCGTGCTCAGTTCCTTCGGCTCGGCCAGTGCCGCGGCGTGCGCGTCCATCCGCTCGGCGGCGAGGATGGCCGCCGTGGTGTCCGCCCGGGAGGCGGCGACGACCAGTGCGCGGCCCGCGAGCGCGTGGGCCCGCCGGTGCAGGGAGTCGGGTGCGCCGGCGGCGGCCGGCGCCGCCCGCAGCGGGGTGCGTCCGCCCCGCAGCCGGGCCACGTCACCGGCGAGCCGCTCGGCGGCCGTGTCCAGGTCGTCCGAGGGGGCGAGGGCGCGCAGCTCGTCGGTGACGGCGAGCAGTGCGGCGAGGTGCCCGGCGAGCTGGATGTCCAGCTCCTCCTCGCGTGACCGGTGGGGAAAGTCGGACGGGGTGCCGGCCATCGTGGTGTGGACCGACTTGGTGCGGATCGGTTCGTACATGGGGATGGCCTCCTGTGCTCTGACAGGAAGCCATCCTAGCTTGGATTTCGTCTAAAGTTGAGTCGTGTCACGGATTGCGGTCCGTCGGTCTCCGTCCGCTACGGCTGGCCGTAGCCGTCCAGGAAGGTCCCGATCCGGGTCACCGCGTCCCGCAGATCGCCGACGCTCGGCAATGTCACCACACGGAAGTGATCGGGCTCGGGCCAGTTGAAGCCGGTGCCCTGGACGACCATGATCTTCTCCTGGCGCAGCAGGTCCAGGACCATCCGCCGGTCGTCCTTGACCTGGAAGACCTGCGGGTCGAGGCGCGGGAACAGATACAGCGCTCCCTTGGGCCGTACGCAGCTGACTCCCGGAATCTGGGTGAGCAGTTCGTAGGCGACGTCCATCTGCTCCTTCAGTCGCCCGCCCGGCAGCACCAGGTCGTTGATCGACTGGCGTCCGCTGAGCGCGGCGACCACGCCGTGCTGTCCCGGCATGTTCGCGCACAGCCGCATGTTCGCGAGGATCGTCAGGCCCTCGAGGTAGGAGTCGGCGTGGGCGCGCGGGCCGGAGACCGACATCCAGCCGACCCGGTAGCCGGCCACCCGGTACGCCTTGGACATGCCGTTGAAGGTCAGCGTCAGCAGGTCGGGAGCCACGGCCGCCGTGGGCGTGTGCGTGGCGCCGTCGTAGAGGATCTTGTCGTAGATCTCGTCGGAGCAGACCAGCAGATTGTGCCGGCGGGCGATGTCGGTCAGACCCCGGAGCATCGCCTCGTCGTAGACGGCGCCCGTGGGGTTGTTCGGGTTGATGATGACGATCGCCTTGGTGCGGTCGGTGACCTTGCGCTCGACGTCGGCGAGGTCGGGCATCCAGTCGGACTGCTCGTCGCAGCGGTAGTGGACGGCCGTGCCGCCGGAGAGGGAGACGGCCGCCGTCCACAGCGGGTAGTCGGGGGCCGGTACGAGCACCTCGTCGCCGTCGTCCAGCAGGCCCTGCATCGCCATCACGATCAGCTCGGAGACGCCGTTGCCGATGAAGACGTGCTCGACGTCCGTCTCGATGCCGATGGTCTGGTTGTGCATCACGACCGCGCGGCGGGCGGCCAGCAGACCCTTCGCGTCGCCGTAGCCGTGCGCCGTCGAGACGTTGCGGAGGATGTCCTCCAGGATCTCCGGCGGGCACTCGAAGCCGAAGGCGGCGGGGTTGCCGGTGTTGAGCTTCAGGATGCGGTGACCGGCCGCCTCCAGCCTCATCGCCTCCTCGAGAACCGGGCCCCGGATCTCGTAACAGACGTTGGCGAGCTTGGTCGACTGGATCACCTGCATGCCCGCGAGCTTACGGCCCGGTCACGCCCCATGGGTCGTGTTTTCCGCCACGCGAGACTCGAAGGTTTGCGTCGTTATCGCCGGTAGCTGTCACAGGAGTCACACACGTCTCTACAATTCCCGGCCATGTCCACCGAACGCGAGCTCGGGCCGGAGACGCACGGCGCACACGGACCGGCCGGTGCGGCCGGAGGTCCGCCGAGCGTGTACCACCCGCAGACGGCCGCGGTCCCCTCGTACGAGGAGTACGCCGACCCCGCCGCCGCCCACGGCTGGCAGAACGCGTACGACGAGACGCGCGAGCTGCCCGCCGTACCCTCGGCCGGCGGCCCCGGCGAGGCCTTCGCCGAGGCGTCCGGCCGGGCCGACCGCAGGCGACGGCGGAAGCGGGGCGGGCGCCGCCGGGCGACCGTCGTCGCGGGCGTGCTCGGCGTGGTCTGCGCGGGCGCGGTCGTCACCGTCCTGCTGGCTTCGGGGCCCTCGGCCACGCCGCGCTCCGGCGACCGGCAGCGCACCTTCGGCGGCGCACCGGGCGGGGCGAGTGCCGGCCCGGCCGCCGCTTCCCCGGTCGCGACGGGCGGAGCCGGACGGGACGCCGTCACGTCCACCGCGTCCCCGTCGGCCGGCGCCTCCGCGTCCGGTACCGGCGCGCCGTCGGTCTCGACCACCGGTTCCCCGCCCGGCACGGCTCCCTCGGCCCCCGCCGCGACGGCCCCCGGCACCAGCGTCTCGACCCCCTTCCAGCCCGGCGGCCAGGGCAGAGGACGGGGACATGCGAAGAGGCCCAAGTAGCGGCACGCGGCGGTAACTTGGGTTCGCCGAGGGAAGGGCGGGCATGGAGTTCTCGCTGTTGAACGACGAGCCGGTGACCGAGCCGGACGCCGATCTGCTGGGCGCCGGCCGGGCCGCCCGGGAACTGGCCCGGCTGCTGCACGACTCCCGTACGTCGACCCCCTTCACGCTGGCGGTCGACGCCGGGTGGGGGATGGGCAAGAGCTCTCTGATGCGGCTGGTCGAGGCGGAGCTGCGGCTGCGGAAGGACACGGTGGCCGTCTGGTACAACGCGTGGACCTCGACCGGGCCGGACGCGTTGGAGGGGCTGATCAAGTCCGTCCTGATGCGGTTCGACCGGCGGGTGCTGCGGCGTGCGCTGAACCGGCTGGCCGAGCGGCGCACGCTGATCACGGCGGCCCGTACGGTGGCCGCCGTGGCGGCGGCCCCGCTCGGGGTGGCCGGGCTGGTGGACCGGTTGTGGCGGGAGCTGTCGGCCGATCCCACGTCCCGCAACGCGATGCGGGACTCGCTGCGCGAACTGGCCGCGGAGTGGGCCGAGTCGACGGCGTACGAGCCCCGGCGGCTGCTCGTCGTCTTCATCGACGACCTCGACCGCTGCTCGGAGGAGACCGTGCTCGCGGTGTGCGAGGCGGTCAAGGTCTACCTCGACGTGCCGGGCCTGGCCTTCGTCATCGGCTGCGACCGCTCGGCCCTCGGCCCCTCGGGCCTGCTTCGGGACCTGTCACCGGCCGGGTCGGCGTTCATGGAGAAGATCTTCCAGACGAGCTACCGGTTACCGGGGCCGAGTCCGGACGACGTCGAGGCCTACGTCCACCGGTGCGCGCTGCGTTCGGGTCTGCGCGAGCTGCTGGACGACGATCTGGTCAAGCTGATCGCCGAGCGCTCCGCCCGCAACCCGCGCCGGATCAAACGGCTCATCAACGGCTTCGGGCTGGAGTACGGGCTGAACCCGGTGTGGGCCCGGTTCGCCCCGGAAGCGGTGATCAGGACGCTGCTGCTGCAGCACCTCTACGCCGATTTCTACCGGACCCTGCTCGCGGGCGACCGGAATCACCCGGACGCGGCCCGGGAGTTCCTCGACTACCGCAGGGCCCGCAGGGTGCTGAGCAGCCCGTCGGACACGCCGGATGCGGAGGACTGGGGGATCACGGTCTCCTGCGTCTCGGGGCACGGGCTGACCGCGCCGCCGCGGGACCGGCCCGAGGAGTGGGGGCCGTTGCTGGCCCGGCTGGAGGAGTATCTGCCCACCGGTTTCCCGGCGCTGGAGCGGGACCCGAGGTTCGTGACGCTCGTGCAGGAGCTGATGGCCATGGCCGACGCCGATGAGCTGGTGCGCCAGCTCCAGTACGGTGCCGCGCCGGTCACGTCCGTGTATCCCGGCGATGAGCGCGACATCACCTACGACGGGACCCGCGCACGCTCGACTCCCTATGAGGGCGCACATGTGCTGTGGGTGGACGACCACCCGGAGAACAACAGCAGTGAAGCGGGACGCCTGGAGGCGCTGGGCGCACGGGTGTGGATCGCCCGGGACGCCCGGGAGGCCGAGCAGGTCCTCGGCGCCGTCCGGGTCGACCTGCTCCTCTCGGACGTGGCGCGGGGGTGGCGGAGCGAGGCCGGACTCGACGCCCTGCGCCGCTGGCGCGACAGCGGGCGCTACCAGGGTCCCGTCGTCTTCTTCTGCGGGCGGATCACCCCGGACCGCCAGGCGCGGTGCCGGGAACTCGGGGCGCACATCACCCTGTCCAGCGCGGAGTTGACCGTCCTGACCGACAGCCTGTTGCTCGCGGCTCTCGCGGCCCGCTCGGCGGACTAGTCGCATACAACTCCTTGCCCGGACACCCCTCACACTCCACAATGCTCATGACAAATGAGCGGGCGGCCGGAAGTCTTCCGGTCGCCCAAGTCATAAGAGGGGACCCCCACATGAACAAGCCTCTCCTTGCCGTGCTCTCCTCCCTGGCCCTAGCCGGGGTGGGCGCTGCCCCCGCGGTCGCCGCGCCGCAGGCGAAGGCCCCGAGAGCGACCGTCGACTTCGCCGGCACCGTCTCGCTCAGCAACTGCTCCGGCTCGGTCATCCGCTTCCCCAACTCCGCCGACAGCGACCCCGCGCTCGTCATGACCAACGGCCACTGCCTGGAGACCGGTTTCCCGTCCCCGGGCGAGGTCATCACCGGCCAGTCCTCCAGCCGCAGCTTCGGCCTGCTGAACTCCTCCGGCAGCAGGATCGCCACGCTCCGCGCCAACCAGGTCGTCTACTCGACCATGACCGACACGGACGTCACGATCTACCGGCTGACCACCACGTACGCGCAGATCAAGAGCTCGTACGGGATCAACGCGCTCACGGTCAGCGACAGCCACCCCGTCGCCGGCACCTCCATCAAGGTCGTCTCCGGCTACTGGAAGCGGACCTACAGCTGCAGCATCGACGGGTTCGTGTACCGGCTGAAGGAGGGCGACTGGACCTGGAAGGACTCGGTCCGTTACACCTCCTCCTGCAACACCATCGGCGGCACCTCCGGCTCCCCGGTGATCGACACCGCCAGCGGCAAGGTCGTGGCCGTCAACAACACCGGCAACGAGGACGGCGAGACCTGCACGGAGAACAACCCGTGCGAGGTGGACGAGAGCGGCAAGGTCACCGTCCGCCAGGGCATCAACTACGCCGAGGAGACCTACACCATCCCGGCCTGCTTCACCACCGGCAACAAGCTGAACCTCGACGCGTCCGGCTGCACCCTGCCCAAGCCGTGATCCGGGCTCAGCGGTCGGTCCGGCGGACCGACCGCCCGGCCAGCACATCCGTGCGCCGGCCGTCCTCGATCACGAAGCGGCCGTCGACCAGGACGTACGGGATCCCCGTCGGCAGCCCGCGCGGCTCGGCGAACGTGGCGCCGGCCGCGACCGTGACCGGATCGAACAGGACCAGGTCGGCCCGGTAGCCCTCGCGCACCAGCCCGCGGTCCGGCAGACGCAGCCGGGCCGCGGGCCGCGCGGTGAGATGGGCGACGCACTCCTCCAGGGAGAGGAGACCCGACTCCCGTACGTAGTGGCCCAGATAGTGAGGGAACGTGCCGTACGCGCGCGGGTGCGGCTTGGCGCCCTGAAGGATGCCGTCGGAGCCGCCGGTGTGGGTGGGGTGCCGCATGATCGCGCGGACGTTCTCCTCGTGGCCGACGTGCTGGAGGATCGTCGGGCCGAGCCGGTCCTCGGTCAGCAGCCGCCGCGCCACCGTCCACGGGCTCTCGCCGCGCAGGTGAGCCGACTCCTGGACGGTACGGCCCACGAAGTCGCCGAGGGCCGGGTCGCTCACGCCGGAGATCTCGATCGTCTCCCACTCCACCGGCACGCCGTGGCAGCCGTCGGAGCCGCTCACCTCCAGGTCGTGCCGGATGCGTTCGGCGGTCGCCGGGTCGGCGAGACGGGCCAGGATCTCCTGGGGGCCGCCCTCGCTCGCCCAGCTCGGCAGCAGCGCGGCCAGGGTGGTGCAGCCGGGGGTGTACGGGTAGGTGTCCAGCGTGATGTCCGCGCCCGAGTCCAGCGCCTGGTCGAGGAGGGCGAGGAGTTCGGGTGCGCGGCCCTTGTTCACGCCGAAGTTCATGGTGGCGTGGGCGAGATGGAGCGGGCAGCCGGCCTCCCGGGTCAGGGCGACCATCTCGGCGTACGCCTCCAGGGCGCCGGCGCCGTAGGAGCGGTGGTGCGGGCAGTAGTAGCCGCCGTACCGGGCCACCACCCGGCACAGTTCGGTGAGTTCGGCGTCCTCGGCGTACATGCCGGGCGTGTAGGTGAGCCCGGAGGACAGCCCGACCGCGCCCTGTTCGAGCCCCTCGGCCACCAGCTGCCGCATCCGGTCCAGCTCCGCGGGCGTCGCCGGGCGGTCCGCCCAGCCGACGACCAGCGCGCGGACCGTGCCCTGCGGGATCAGATAGGCGGCGTTGACCGCGATGCCCCCGTCCAGGCGGTCGAGGTACTCGCCGACCGTGCGCCAGTCGAACTCGATGCCGTCCCCGTACCCGTTCCAGCCGGTGATCGCCCGGCGGACCTCCTCCAGGGTGCGGTCGTCCACCGGCGCGTACGACAGCCCGTCCTGGCCGATGACTTCGAGGGTGACTCCCTGGGCCGCCTTCGCGCTGTGGTCGGGGTCGTGCAGGAGGGCCAGGTCGGAGTGGGCGTGCATGTCGATGAAGCCGGGGGAGAGGACCAGGCCTTCCGCGTCCAGCTCGCGCATGGCGCGCGGGCGCAGGCAGCCGGCCGCCGCGGCCTCCCTGACGATCGAGACGACACGGCCGCCGTCGACCACCACATCGGCCCGGTACGACGGCTCCCCGCTGCCGTCGACCACGTCGGCGTCCCGGATGACCAGGTCCTCCACGAAAGGCTCCCTAGAAGTAGGTGCGGATGTAGTCGACGACCGTCCCGTCCGCCTCGGCCACCGGGATCAGCTGCCACTTGTCGAAGGACGTGCACGGGTGGGACAGGCCGAAGCCGACCCAGTCGCCGACCTCGACGTCCGCGTCCGGCGCGGTGCCCAGCCACAGGTGCTGGTCGGACAGGGCGGTCACCTCGATCCCGGTCGCCGGGTGCTCCGTGCCGTCCCGGCGTACCACCTGGACGACGGGCAGGTCCAGGTCGTAGGCGGCGTCCCGCTTGCCCGCGTTGACGAAGGCCTGGTCGGCCGAGGGGCGGGAGACGACCTGGGCCCACAGCCGGAACGCGGGCTCCAGGGCACCCTCCTCGGGGACCCGGTTGAACGGGGTGAGCCTCCTGTAGTGCACGTCGTCGTGCGAGACGTAGGCGCCCGAGCGGAGCAGCTTCAGGACCGGGCGGGAGAGTTCGGGGATCCGGGCGAAGACGTCGGCCACCGAGTCGAACCACTCGCTGCCGCCCGCGCTCACCATGATCTCCTCGGCCCCGGCGAACCGCCCCGCCCTGTCGAACTCGGCGGCGAGCGCGACCAGCCGGGTCAGCCACTCCCGCACGCGCTCCGGGTCGGCGCCGGGCACCTGGGCCTCGTAACCCGCCACGCCCACCAGCCGCAGCGTCCGTGTGCGGGCCACCGCGTCCGCGACCGCCCGCGCGTCCGCCTCCGTGCGCACACCGGTCCGGGCGCCGTCGCCCGCGCCCAGCTCCACCACGACCTCCACCGGCCGGGCGGCGCCGCGCAGAGCCGCGTCCATCAGCTCCGCCCCGCGCACGGAGTCGACGTAGCAGACGAAGCGGAACTCCGGGTCGGCGGCGAGTTCGGCGGCGATCCAGCGCAGCGCGGAGGCGTCCACCACCTCATTGGCGAGGAAGATCCGCCGCACACCGAACTCCCGGGCCACCCGCACCTGATGGGGCAGGGCGAGGGTGATGCCCCAGGCGCCGTGCTCGATCTGCCGCCGGAAGAGCTGAGGGGCCATCGAGGTCTTGCCGTGCGGGGCGAAGGCCAGGCCGTGCCGGCTCATGTACGTCTCCATGAGCGCCAGGTTGTGCTCCAGGCGCTCGGCGGACAGCGCGAGGACCGGGGTCGTGAAGCCGCCGGTGAACAGGTTGCGGCGCTGGGCGGTCAGCTCGGCCACGGTCAGGCCGTCGGCGTCCGGCGGGAGTCCCTTGAAGCGGTGGTCGACGCGTTCCTCGGCCAGGCGGGTGAGCGCTGCGGTGCTCATGAGGCCCCTCTCCACCGTTGCAACATCTGCAACGGTCATTGCATGTAGTGCTATCGGTGTCTAGCATCTCGCCGACACCCGGTCAACGGCGCGGCCGCCGCCCGGACATCGACAGGAGTCATCATCGACGACGCTGCTTACGATGCCGTTCTCGCCCCCGACGCCGTCGAGGTCGTCGCGCTCGGCGAGTCCATGGTCACGTTTCTGCCCACCCGGCCGGGGCGGCTCGCGGACGTGCCCTCCTTCGAGCGCGCCATCGGCGGAGCCGAGTCCAACGTGGCCTGCGTGCTGGCCGCCGCCGGGCACACCACCCGCTGGGTCAGCCGGGTCGGCGCGGACGGCTTCGGCGACCATCTGGTGGAGACGGTCGGTTCGTACGGCGTCGACGTGTCCTTCGTGCGCCGGGATCCGGCACGCCCGACCGGCGTGTACTTCCGCACGGCGGGCGACCGTGCCACGGACCAGCACGAGGTGGCGTACTACCGGGCGGGGTCGGCGGCGTCCGCGATGTCACCGGCGCACGTGGACCTGGGGGCGGTACGCGCGGGCCGGGTACTGCACCTGTCGGGGATCACGGCGGCGTTGTCCGGGGGGTGCCTGGAACTGCTGCGCATGCTCACCGCGCCGGGCCCGTGTCGGCGCCCGGTCTCCTTCGACGTCAACTACCGGCCGGGACTGTGGCGCGACCCCGGCGGGCCCGAGGTGCTGCTGGAGCTGGCCCGGAGGTGCGAGCTGGTCTTCGTCGGAACCGACGAGGCCGAAGCGGCCTGGGGTGTCACCGGAGGGCCGGAGGCGATCCGCGCGCTGCTCCCCGAGCCGAGCGTGCTGGTGGTGAAGGAAGGTGCTCGGGGGGCAACGGCGTTCGACGGCCGTCCCGGCCGTCCAGCCGCGGGCACTTCGTGCCCGCCTGGCTTCGGGCAGTCGTGCCTCCCCCAAAGCCTCAAGGACCTGGGGGGACCCCCAGGCGGCACGGGTGGGCGCAGCGGCACCCCGCAGGCGCGGGCGAACGAAACCCGCCCCCGCCCGGCCACCGCACCGCCCGCCTTCCAACCCGCCCCCACCGTGGACGTCGTGGCGACGGTGGGCGCAGGAGACGCCTTCGCCGCCGGCTTCCTGTCCGCGACCCTGCGCGGCCTCCCCGTGAGGGAATGCCTCAGACACGGCCACCTCACGGCGGCAGCCGCCCTCACCGTCCCCGGCGACCTCGCCGCCCCTCCCGCCCGCGGCCACGCCGACCGCCTGGCAGCCCTGGACGACCAGGCATGGGGGAGACTTCGACTCGGCCCCGGCTGGACGCAAGCCGAGCAGGCCACGGAGGAGGCGATCACCCCATGAGTCAGACCGTCGACCGCGCCCTGAGCATCCTGCCGCTGCTCGCCGAGGGCCCCGCCGACCTCGGCCAGGTCGCCGACCGGCTCGGCGTGCACAAGTCCACGGCGCTGCGGCTCCTGCGCACCCTGCACGAGCACGGCCTGGTCTACCGCCAGTCCGACCAGCGCTACCGGCTCGGCGCCCGCCTCTTCGCCCTGGCCCAGGAGGCGATGGAGAACCTCGACATCCGCGAGATCGCCCACCCTCACCTCGCGCGCCTCAACGAGAGCTGCGGCCACACCGTGCACCTCGCCGTCCACGAGGAGAACGAGGTCCTCTACATCGACAAGGTGGAGAGCCGCTACCCGGTGCGCATGTACTCGCGGATCGGCAAGCCGGTCGCGATCACCGTGGCCGCCGTGGCCAAGCTGCTCCTCGCCGACCTGCCCGAACCAGAGCGCCGCGCTCTCGCGGACAAGCTCGACTACCCCCTGTACACGGCCCGTTCGACCCCCAACGCCGCCGCGTTCCTCCGGGAGCTGGAGCAGGTGCGCGAACAGGGCTGGGCCACCGACCTCGGTGGCCACGAGGAGTCGATCAACTGCGTCGCGGCGCCGATCCGCGGCGCCGACGGCCGGGTGGTCGCCGCGATGTCGGTGTCCGCGCCGAACGTCGTCGTCACCGCCGAGGAACTCCTCACCCTGCTCCCGCAGGTGCGCCGTACCGCGGACGCGATCAGCGGCGAGTACTCCGGAAGAACGCCGGTGAAGGGCACCCCCCCGATGACCGAGACGCCAGCGAAGGGCACCCCCGCATGACCGAGAAGACCGCGCTCACCCCGAAGACCCACACCACCCCGCCCGCGAAGTTCTCCCACGGCGTGAAGAAGGGCAACATCCTCCAGGTCGCCGGCCAGGTCGGCTTCCTGCCCGCAGAGGAGGGCAAGCCCCCGACGCCGGCCGGCCCCACCCTGCGCGAGCAGACCCTGCAGACCCTCGCCAACGTCCGGGCGATCCTCGAAGAGGGCGGCGCGAGCTGGGACGACGCGATGATGATCCGCGTCTACCTCACCGACGTGGACCACTTCGCCGAGATGAACGCCCTCTACAACGCCTACTTCGAGGAGCAGGGCCTCACCCAGCCGCCCGCCGCGCGCACCACGGTCTACGTCGGTCTGCCGGCCGGCCTCCTCATCGAGATCGACGCCCTCGCCGTCCTGAGCTGACGGCACCTCACTCTCTCCCGCACGTCCCGCACGGCGCGGCCCCCCCCGGGGTGCCGTGCCGCGCCCCGCCCTGCCCGAAAGCACCAATGCATTTACGAAGAGGACCCCCGTATGTCCTTTCCGCTCGCCGCAACCGCTCCCGCGACCCCACCCCACACCGGAGGCCTGCTCCTCCTCGTCGACGGCACCACGGGACTGCTCACCGTCGCCGCCATCGGCATAGTTCTGCTGCTCCTCCTGATCATCAAGGTCCGGCTGCAGCCCTTCGTCGCCCTGCTCGCCGTCTCCATAGTCGTAGGCCTGCTCGCCGGTCTCCCGGTCACCGAACTCTTCGGCACCGTCCAGCGCTCCGACGCCGTCTCCACCATCGAGTCCGGGATGGGCGGCATCCTCGGCCACGTCGCGATCATCATCGGGCTCGGCACGATGCTCGGCGCGATCCTCGAAGTCAGCGGCGGGGCCGAGGTGCTGGCCTCCCGACTGCTCGGCCTGTTCGGGGAGGAGCGAGCTCCCCTCGCCATGGGCCTGACCGGCCTGATCTTCGGCATCCCGGTCTTCTTCGACGTGGGCATCTTCGTCCTGGCGCCCCTCGTGTACGCGGCCGCCAGGCGCGGCGGCAAGTCGATCCTCCTCTACTGCCTGCCGCTGCTCGCCGGCCTCTCCATGACCCACGCCTTCCTGCCGCCGCACCCCGGCCCGGTCGCCGCCGCCGGACTGCTGCACGTCCAGCTCGGCTGGGTGATCCTCATGGGCATCGTCTGCGGCATCCCCGCCGTCCTCGCCGCCTGGGCGTTCTCCGCCTGGATCGGCGAGCGGATCTTCGTCGCCGTACCGCAGGACATGGTCGAGGCGGCCGAGGAGGCGAAGCGGGCCGTCGCCGCCGAGCAGCGCGCACAGGGTGTGGAACCGCGGGAGAACCCGGTGCCGTTCGGCACGGTCCTCGCCATCATCGGCACGCCGCTGCTGCTGATCCTCGCCGCGACCTTCTCCTCCATCGCCCTCGACCCGTCCCCGGGCCGCTCGGTCCTGGAGTTCTTCGGCAGCCCCTTCGTCGCCCTCACCCTCGCCCTGCTGCTCGCCTACTACCTGCTGGGCATCCGGCGCGGCTGGTCCCGCACGTCCCTGGAGGCCGTGTCGACCTCGTCCCTCAAGCCGGTCGGCAACATCCTGCTGGTGGTCGGCGCGGGCGGGGTCTTCGGCGCCGTGCTCAAGGCCAGCGGGGTCGCCCAGGCCCTGTCTGACACCTTCCACGACGTCGGCCTGCCGGTGATCGTGCTGTCGTACCTGATCTCGCTGGTGCTGCGCGTCGCCCAGGGATCGGCCACGGTCGCGATCGTCACCACCGCCGGCATCGTGGCGCCGCTGCTGACGGGAGGCCACCACTCCCAGGCATTCGTGGCCCTGGTCATCATGGCCATCTCGGCGGGCTCCATCTTCGCCTCGCACGTCAACGACGGGGGTTTCTGGATGGTCGCCAAGTACTTCGGCATCGGCGAGCGGGACACGCTGCGCACCTGGACGGTGCTGGAGTCGGTGCTCTCGGTGGCGGGGTTCGCCACGGCGGGGGTGGTGAGCCTGTTCCTGTAGGCAGTATGGGTGGGTGACCTTCTCTTCCTCCCGGCCGACCGGTCTCGTCGACGACATCACCGCCGAACGCGACGCCGTGCTCGGCGAGTTGGCCCGGCAATCCGCCGACGGCCCGGAAACCGCCGAGCTGTGCGGATACGCGGGAGAGCTGAGCCACCGGCTGTATCTGCTGCGGGACGACGACGGCCGGGACGAGGAACTCGCCCTGGCCGTCGAGGCGTTCGAACACGCCTTCCGCAACCCGGGCGCCGAGCCGATCTGGTCGGCCTGGCGGGTCCGGTTCGGGCATGTGCGGGGTGTGCAGTACGACGGCGGCGGCGGGCGGCACCTGCTGGAGGACGCGTTCGAGCTGCTGCGGGCAGGAGCGGAGGGGCTGCCGGCCGACGACCCCGACTTCGCCTGGGAACGAGTGTGGGGGCGGCAGGTGCTCGCCGTGTGCGCCAAGCTGCGCTGTGTCGCCGAACCCGACTCCGCCGAACTGCTGGCCGAGGCCCTGCGCAGGCACGACGACGCCCTGCGGGACGCGGAGCCCGACAGCGAGGAAGAGGCCGAACTGCGGGCCGGAGCCGGATACCTGTCCATGCGGCGCGCCCTGCTCCACGGCGACCTCGACGCCGCCGACGCCTCGGCCCGCCACTACCGCGCCCTGCTCGACACCGCCCCGCCCGCCGACGTCCCGCACCTGCGCTACAGCCTGGGCCTGACCGCGATGGTGCGCGGCCGGGTGCGGATCGACCGGGAGGAACTGGAAAGTGCCCGGGACGCCTTCGACACCGCGCTCACCGAGGCCCGGCGGGCGGGCGGACCCGAACCCGACTGGGCGTTCGAGGCCGAGGCCAACGCCCTCCTCGTACGGACCCTGATCTGGTCCACCTGGAAGGACGTCGGCCACAGCCGGGCCGCCGAGGTCGAGCTGCGCCGCCTGCTGGAGCGGCCCGGCGCCGAGGAACAGCTGCTGCCGCAGTACCTGGACATGTTCGGGCGCCTGCTGTACGAGCGGGCCGCCGCCCGTGACGACGCCGAGGGCAGGGACCGCGGCATCTCCCTGGTCCGCCGGGCCATCGACACCTGGCGGCCGCAGCGGGACGGCGACATCGGCGCCACCGCGCTCTTCCTCGCCCTCTTCCAGCAGTCCCGTCACCACGACGACCCCCGCCCGGACCGTGCCGAGGACGTGCTGCGGGCCGCCGGTCTCGTCCTGGACTCCGGGACCGGCAACCACGACCTGCTGCAGTCCGCCCGCCTGCTCGACGGCTGGGCCCGCTTCACCCTCGCCGACCACGGGGTGCTGTCCGAGACCGACGGACACCCGGAGGGACTCGACGCCGAACGGCTGAAGCAGACCTGGGACGGCCTGCTCGACGACATCCGCGAGGGCCGGGCCCACGTCGACTTCGGGGAGGAGGAGTTCCTGCGGGGCATGGAACGGGACGTCGTCGGAGCCCGCCGGCGCATCCAGGGCTTCGAGCAGGCCCTGGCCCGGCTGCGCTCGCTCGAACCGGGCAGCCCCGGCCGGGCCCAGCTCGCCTCGCTGATGCTGAACAACCTCTCCCTCGTCGACCCCGAGGGCACCCACGTCACCGCCGAGCACCGGCGGGAGCTCACCCAGGCCGTCCTGGAACGGGCCGAACGGGACCCGGCCTGGCGGGGTCCGGCGCATGCCATCACCGGCTTCGCGCGGCTGCACGAGGAGATGAGCAGCGGCTCCGGCACCGGGTTCGACGAGGCACTCGCCCACTTCGACCGGGCCGAGGCCGACGGCGGCCTCGGCGACGAGCCCGGCTACGCCCTCGCCCTCGCCCGCTTCCTGGCCCAGACCCAGCGCGGCCAGACCGGCGGCGCCGACGACGACATGGAGGCCGGTGCCGCCACCTGGCGCCGGCTGCGCTCCGACCCCGCCCTGCCCGCCCATCTGCGCCGTCTGATGGACCTCCAGCAGGCGGGCTTCGACGCGCACACCGCCGTCCGGCGCGGCGACCTGGCCGCCGCCGACCGGCACATCGCCGCGCTCACCGAGGGGCACGCCGCGCTCAGCGCCGAGGATCCCTCCCGTATCGAGATCCTCATCCTCCTGGAGAACGCCCGCCTCGGCCGCGACAACCTCGCCCACCGCCTCGGCGTACCCCCGCTGCCGCCGCTCGCCGCCCGCCCCGGCGCGACGGAACTGCGGCGCGAGGCACGCCGGTTGCCGCGCGACCATCGCGCCTGGGTGCTCGGCGACACCGGCATGACCCGGTTCGCACAGGCCGCCGCCCGGCAGGACGGACCGGGACTCCTGGCGGCCATCGGCCTCCTCCAGGAGGCCCACGAACTGTGCGAACCGGGCAGCGACAGCCGTCTGCGCTACGCCAACGGACTGGGCATCGCCCACTGCGCGCTGTCCGAGATGCAGATCGACCGGGTGCGCCGACGCGAGCGCCTGGCCAAGGGCATCACCTTGCTGGAGGGCGTCTTCGTGGAGGCCGGCGGCCCCGAGCACCGCCTCTACGCCGACACCGGCCTGGCCCTCGCCCGGGCCCTGCGCACCCGCGACGACCTGCACCGCCGCGACCGGTCCCACGCCCGCGCCACGGGGCTTGAGTCCTTGCGCGGCCACGCCTGGGCCGCCCTGCTGCAGTCCGGCACCGACCACGCCACCGTCGCCGCCGCGCAGGCCACCGGGGCCGCGCTGGAGGTGGCCGGCTGGTGCCTGAAGGACGACCGTCCCGAGGAGGCCCTCCAGGCCCTGGACGCCTGCCGGGGCCTGGTCCTGCACGCGACCCTCACCTCCGCCACCGTCCCCGACCTGCTCACCGCCACCGGACACACCGACCTGGCCCGGGAGTGGCGGGCCGCCGGAGCCGACACGGCCGAACAGCCCTCCGACCCCCTCACCGCCGCCCGGACCCCCCTCACCGTCCCCAGCGCCCTGCGCCGGCGCGTCCTGGCCGCCCTCACCGGCACCCACCAGGCCCGGCTCCTCGACCCGCCCACCCCCACCGAGATCGCCGAGGCTCTGCGCACCCTCACCAAGGACGCCCTGGTCTACCTGGTCCCGGCCACGGAGGACACCCCGGGCACCGCCCTGGTCGTCACATCGAGGGGCGCGGTCCACGCCGTACCCCTGCCGACGCTGACGCAGGACGCGGCGCCGTTGCGGGAGTACGGTCCGGCGCAGGAGGCGTCCCGCGAGGAAGGCCCCCGCGACCTCGGCCCCGTCCCAGGCCGCCGTCCCGCCGCCCCGCCCTCCCTGCGCGCCCAGCTCGACCGGCTGTGCGGGTGGGCCTGGTACGCGGCGATGAAGCCTCTGCTGGAAGCCTTCGAGATGCCGGCCGGGCGGCTGCCCAGGCTGGCACTGGTGCCCATGGGGAAGCTGGGGCTGGTGCCCTGGCACGCCGCCTGGCAGGCGGGCGGGCCGCGCGGGCGCCAGTACGCGCTGCAGGCCGCCGAGATCTCGTACGCCGCCTCGGCCCGCCTGCTGTGCCAGGTGGCCGCCCGGCCCGCCGCCGAGCACACCGGCGCCGCCCTGATCGTCGGCAACCCCACCGGCGACCTGCGTCACGCGGGCGAGGAGGCCGACGCCGTCCAGCGGGCCTTCTACCCCGAGGCCCGCTTCCTCGGCCGCCGCACGACCGGCCCCACCGACGGCCCGGGCACCCCGGGCGAGGTGCTGCGCTGGCTGCGCGAGAGCCCGCGGGACGGAGGCGTGCTCCATCTCGCCTGCCACGCCTCCGTCACCGAGAACGCCCGCCGCAGCGCCTGTCTCTCCCTGCACGACGGCCGGCTGGCCGCCGAGGAGATCACCGGGGCGGGCGGCGAGCGGCTCGGCCTGGTCCTGCTGGCCGCCTGCCGCAGCCATGTCTCGGGCCGCGGTCACAACGAGGCCTACAGCCTCGCCACCGCCTTCCTCGCGGCCGGCGCCCGCTCGGTCGTCGGCTCGCTGTGGCCGGTCCCGGACGAGGCGACCTCGGTCCTGATGTTCCTCACCCACCATTTCCTGCGCACCCACGGCGAACCCCCGGCCCGGGCCCTGCGCCGGGCCCAGCTGTGGATGCTCAACCCCGACCGCGAACCACCGCCCGGCCTTCCGGAGTTCCTCGCCGAACGGGCCCGCCGCACCGACCCGCACGACCTGAGCGCCTGGGCCGGCTTCACCCACCTGGGCCACTGACCCCGTGCGCCGCCCTCGGCACGAACGTGCGCAGCGGCACCGTCACCGCCGTCCAGCGGCCCGCCGCCCCCAGGACGGGACCGAGGACCCGGCGCCCGGCGGCCGTGTCCCAGGGGGACAACCGGAACGGCACCGTGTTCAACTCCCGGTCCGCCACGATCAGTTTGAGCCAGTCCCGCGCCTCGGCCCCCGGCACCACCGGCCGGGAGGCGGGAAGCGACAGCTGCACGGGGTCGCCGTCCAGCGCGTGTCCCGTGTGCCCCGGGCCGATGAAGTGCCCCGGATACAGCACCGGGTCGCAGGCGTAGCCGTCGGTCAGGTCCAGCAGCACACACCACAGGGTGCGGTCGGGGGAGCGGTTGTGCAGCCGGATCGACACCCACGGCGGGCGCGGGCCGGCGGGGCTCGGTGCGTACGGGCAGACCAGCTCCCCGGACGCGTCCGGCCGCAACGGCTCGTCCGAGCCCCACGGGACGATCTCCAGCTCCACCAGCCCGTCCAGCAGCGAGGGCCGCGGGGCGAGGTCGCGCACCTGGTGCCAGCGGGTGAGGTGGGCCAGACAGTCCGCGACCCGCCCCGCGTCCGCAGGGCCTTCGAACGGCAGCGGCGCCGTGAACTCCGTACCGTCGCGCCGCAGGACGTGGGCCCGCCCGTCGCGCACATGCACCCGGAAGTGCAGCCCGCGCGCCTCCTCGGGCCCGTCCACCGGCCGTACCAGCGGCCCGAGTTCGCCGTTCAGCAGCCGTTTGTCCTCGGGATCGCCGTCCACCGTCACACTGGCCGGCGGCAGCGCGACCTCCGACAGCGCGACCGGATACACCCGCTCCTGCTCCGGCTCCCAGTCCACCGGCGCGACCAGCGTCCGCGCGGCCGACACCTCCAGCGCCCGTACGACCCCCCGGTCCGGCCCCTCGTCCAGCGCCGCGAACAAGGTGCCCCGCGCCGCCTCACCGCCCTCCCGCAGCCCGTGCACCCCGCCGCAGTCCACCTCCCAGCCGTCGGCGCCGTACCGCAGCAGGTGCGGGCTCGCCGTCCGGGCCGGGCCGCCGAGCAGCGGCCGGTCCGCCGCTCCGCCCGGCAGGTCGGGGAAGAGCACCGGATGCTGGGTGCTGCCCGCCCGCTGCACCCGCGCGGACGCCCCCGCGAGGAGCTCCCGGCAGGTGGCGCCGGGCCCGGCCGCCCGCACCGCGTCGACCAGCGCGTGCGTGAACGCCCCGTGTCTGCGCCCCTCGAACCAGCCCTCGTACGACGGCTCGTCCAGCCGGCTCGCCGCCAGCAGCACATGCCGGGCCGGTCCTGCGGGCTCCCGCGCGCCCAGGTCCCAGTCCGGCCGCGGCGGCGCGTACCGCTCGACGAGTTCCGCCTCGCGGGTCGCGCCCCCGGAGTGGCAGCAGTCCAGGACCGCCACGACCTGGGCGCCGCCCGCCGCGACCCGGTCCAGCAGCGCGCCGAGCCGTTTGTCCGGCAGCGGCCCGTCCACGCACACCAGCGCCTGGTTGCGGCCCGTCGCCTCGATCAACAGGTCGTCGCCGGTGGCGAGTTCCTCGGTGCCGTGGCCGGAGAACCACAGCAGGGCCGTGTCCCCGGGACCGGCCGAGCCGAGGTGCTCCAGCACCGCGTCCGTCACGAGGTCCACCGTCGCCCACGCGTCCAGCAGGACGCGGATCTCGGCCCGTTCGCCGGCCAGGTCCTCCAGCAGCCGGCGCGCCTCGGCGATGTCGTTCGCGCAGCCGCCCAACGGCGTCGCCACGTCCGCCGGGTAGTCGTCGATGCCCACCAGGAGCGCCTTGATCATCCCCATGCCGGAGAGTTTGCCAGGGTCGCACGGGGGTCAATACGCGGTACGGAGATGCACTCTTGACGTGACGTCACTAACCTTCACCTTCCGTGCATCGCACAACCGCTGACCACCCATGACTCTCGGGGGACACATGGGGAACACCGAACGGCCGCGCCGTATCGTGCGGCCGGCACAGCAGGGCCTCGCCGCTCAGCCCGGCCTGGGCGCCCGGCGGGCCTCCGCACCCGCGAACCCGGCACCCGGCGTCGTACGCCGCGAGCTGTACACCCCGCGCTCCCGGAAGCTGATGGACGCCGTGGGCCGGCTCGACGCGGGACTCGACGAGCAGGCCTGCCGGTCGCTGGCCGACTGGCTGCGCGAGCAGTACACGACGGCCTACGGCTCGGTACCGCTCGGCTACGTCGCCCGCTGCCACCTGGGCCCGCCCTACGTCGACCACCAGCTCAGCCTCCTCGGCGTCATCGTCCGGCACTTCTCGGCCGCCGAGCCGATGCCCGAGCCGTTCTCGGCCGCCCGCATGCTCGCCCGCTCCGGCGGCTACGCCTACATCGAGGTCTACGACGACGGCCTGATCCTCCCCGTCCTGGACGACGGCACCGTCGTCCGCCCCTGATCCCGACCCCCGCCCGCTCACCCCGCAGCACGCGAACGGAGTTCCGCATGTCCGAGGTCGACCTCGCCCTGCACCGCAAGGTGCAGGAAGTCAGCAACCTCGTCATCAGACTCAGCGAACAGGTCGGCTCCGTGTCCGGCCAGGTCTCCACCGTCGAGGCCAACCAGCACCAGACCCGCACCGAACTCCAGCAGCTGCGCGACGAGTTCCTCGCCTTCGTCAAGCAGGCCGAGGCCACCGCGCACGTGCAGCGCGCCGAGACCCGCATCGGGGCCATCGAGGACAAGATCGACCACGAGTTCGGCCACCACAAGACGGTCCGCCGCACCGCGGTCGGCATGCTCCAGGCCTTCGACGTCGGCCTGGTGTCGGAGGAGAACGTCCGGATGGTCGGCGACCAGCTGATGCTCCAGACCCCCCGCTACTGGCTCGCCCCCGCCCTGGTCGCCCTCGCCTCCTGGTCCGCCGACGACCGCACCCTGTGCGACCGCGCCGTCGACGAGGCCTTCCGCCGCTCGCCCGACCGCACCTCCCTGTTCTTCGCTCTCGTCCTGCGCCGCCAGGGCCGCTCCGAGGCCGCCGTCCGCTGGCTGCGCCACTACCTCCTCGCCCAGGACCCGGCCGCGCTCGGCCGCGAGTTCGCGGTCATCCTGGAGGCCATCGCCCAGGGCGCGTTCGGCCTCGTGGGCCGCGAGCTCCTCGACCGCACCCTCGCCGAGTGGCGCTCCCAGCTGATGGACAGCGCCGACGCCCAGGCCAAGCAGGTGCGGCGCTGGCGCGACGAGCTGGAGTCCCTGCGCGGACCGTCCCAGGCCGCCGAGTTCCCGCGCCTGGCCGTCCTGTCCCCGCAGTGGGTCACCCTCGACGGCGTGCTCTCCTCCGCGCGCGGCCAGCAGCCCGTGCTGGACAAGTACAAGGCCGTCATGGACCGCGAGTTCCGGCCGTCCGAGCGCATCGAGGACGCCGTCGACGACATCCTCGACCGGCTCGTCTCCGAGTACGACAACGAGGAGCTGCCGCTCCGCCGCGACCTCGCCTTCAACCAGGCGGTGGTCGACCACGACGGCGACCTCGCCACCGCCCGCAAGACCGCCGACGCGGACTCCGCGTCGTACGAGGAGACCCTCGACTACCTGACCGTGCAGACCACGGCCGCCCTCAACCCGCAGGCCATCGGCACCTCGCCGGCCACCCAGCGGCTCTCCGTCGCGGCCTGCCACGACTGGTTCCAGCAGGCGCACGCCGCCCACACCCGCGACTACCGGGCCGCCGTACCGCAGGACGTCCAGGCCCAGTTCGCCGCCACGCACACGGTCGGAGCGCAGCATTTCCAGCTGCCCACCTGGGTCGGCTCGTTCACCCAGCCGCTGGCCGCCCTGGAGAAGTCCCTGGGCGACCACTGGGACCACTACACGCGCCCGTTCGTGGACGCGCTCGCCTTCCCGTGGCTGAAGAAGGTGGCCCCGCTGGCCGGCGTCGTCGCGGCGATCCTCCTCTTCCTGGCCGGCAGCTGGCCCGGCTTCGCCATCGGCGCCGCGGCGATCGTCGCCGTCGTCTGGGGCCTGATCCTGCGCAACCAGGCCCAGACGGCGGCCCGCGCCCAGGACGCGGCCCGCGAGCTGCTGGAGCGGGCCAAGACCGAGTCCCTGCACCAGCTGCGCGGCGTCTCGGCCGAACTGACCGACTGGTACGAGAAGTTCACCGCGGCCGACCGGGTGGAGGCGAAGGTACGCGAGCTGATCGCCACGCTGCCGACGGCGGGCGGCGGCGCGTCCCCGTTCGAGGGACGCACGGTAGGCAAGAAGGCCGCGGCCGATCCGGCGCCCGCGGAGCGCCCCGCCCCCGAGCCGCAGGCCGCCTGGCGGGCGGTGCCCGAGTCCCGCCTCGCGAAGGAAGCCACGCCCGGGGCGAAGGAATCCGTGCCCGGGGCTGTGGAGTCCGTGCCGGAGGCGGAGGGGATCCGGTCCGAGGCGAAGGAGACCGCGTCCGGGTCCGCGCAGTCGGCGCCCGCGGATCGTCGCGCCCCCGAGCCGCAGGCCGCCCGGCGGGCGGTGCCCGAGCCCCGGCCGGCCCAGGAAGCCGCGCCCGAGGCGCAGGAGGCCGCGCCCGAGACGGCGGAGACCTCGCCCCAGCCGAAGGAGACCGCGCCCGAGCCCCAGGAGGACAGCGCCCGATGAGCACGCCACCGCCGCCCGCCCACCGGCCCGACCCGACGCCGTCGGCGACCGCGTCCCAGCGCTCCTGGGCCGCGACCGGGCAGTCCGGGGCCACACCGCCTTCCCAGGGAGCCACCCCGGCCCCCTGGGCCGCCGCCCCCCAGCCCACCGGCAGCGGCACCGCACAGCAGCCCGCCGCCTCACCCTGGGCCGCCTCCGCCGACGCGGGCCGCGCCCAGTCCTCTCCCTGGGCCGCGCAGCGCCGCCCGCAGCAGGAACGGATCACCAGCAGGCTGCGCAAGGTCGTGGAAGGGCTGCCCGACTGGGAGCCGCTGCCGCCCGGCGAAACCCTCGTACGCCGGCCGGGCAGCACCGCATGACCGGCCTGTGGGGCGACGGCGGCCCCTACCAGGCCTGGGTCGCCTTCCTGCGCCGCTGGGCGGCCCTGGAACCCGTCGACCCGGCCACCCTGCCCGCCCTGCCCGAGGAGCAGTGGGACGGCGACACCTGGGCACGGCTGGGCGAACACCTCGGCGCCGCCCTGGGCACCCGGCTCACCGCCTGGGCCGAGCACCTGGTGCGCGCCCTGAACGAGGCCCGGGACGAGTTCTCGTACGGCCGTGAACTCGCCCAGGCCCGCACCGGCCTGCACACGATCCGTGCCCTGGCGGCCCACCCCGGACTGCCGGAGGACCTGCGCAGCACGCTCACCGAGATCGTCGACGGGCAGATCACACAGGTGCAGGGCCAGCTGGAGCAGAGCCTGGACGACGAGGCCCGGCGCGGCGCCGACCCGCGCCTCGTGGAGCGCCGCCGTCGCACCCTGCGGGACAACGCGCTGACCGCGACGCTCACCGCGCCGCCGCCCGGCATGCCGTCCACCGACGGCACCACGCCCTCGGGCGCCTGGTCGTACGACCCCGCGGCCCCGCCGAGACGGCGCATCGTGCCCGGCTGAGGCGACCGACCACGGAGCGCCTCACCGCCGCCCCGCCGCCCGCACCCCACCCTCGCAGAAGGCCCGAACCCCGAATGTCGAACTACGCCGAGAGCCTCAGCCACCTCGACAGCTACATCTCCGCCCGTGTCCCGGTCATCGCGATGCGCACCATCGAACAGCAGCGTGCCCTGCGTCTGCTGCGCGAGGCGGCCACCCAGTCCCGGCGCAGCAGCATGCCGTTCTGGATCTACACCCGGGCCACCGGCCTGCGCGACCTGCGCACCAACGCGCCCGTGCAGGACGACCGTTCGCTGGCCGGCGCGATGGACTTCGCCGCGTCCCAGTTCGGCAGCCGGGCCAATGCCACGGTCGTCTTCGTCGACCCGGACGAGCTCGAATCGGACACGCCGGTCACCCGCCACTTCGCCGAACTGGCCCGCCTGGCCGACAGCAACATGGGCAGCATCGTCCTGATCACGGACACCCCCATCTGGAGCGGCCTGCAGCGCCTCGGCATGAGCCTGCGCCTGGACCTGCCCGACTCCGAGGAGATGTACGGCATCCTCAGCGGCTTCCTCGGCGACCACCACGGCCACATCCCCATCGAGTGGACCGAGGAGGACGCCCGCCGCGCGGCCGAGTTCCTGAGCGGCGTCACCGAGGCCGAGTGCGTCAACCTGATGGCGACCATCGCCGCCAAGGGCGCCATCCGCCGCGAGGACGTCCTCGGCCTCGCCCAGGCCAAGGACCGCATCTTCAGCGACCTCACCGGCCTGGAACGGGTCCACCTCAAGCAGAGCGACTACGCCATCGGCGGCCTGACCGGCCTGCGCACCTGGCTGGAACGCAAGCACGACATGATCTCCCGCGACCTGCGCCACACCGCCCTGCGCCCGCCCCGGGGCGTCCTGCTGGTCGGCGTCCCGGGCTGCGGCAAGTCGCTCTCGGCCAAGGCGATCGCGCACGACTGGCGGCTGCCCCTCTACCGGCTGGACATGGCGAGCATCCACGGCAAGTACCTGGGCGAGTCGGAAGGCCGCTTCCGCGAGGCACTGGCGATGGCCGACCGGGTGGCCCCCTGCGTCCTGTGGATCGACGAGATCGAGAAGGGCCTGGCGGGCCGCGACGACATGTCCGGCGTCCCGCAGCGCATCATCGGCCAGTTCCTGTACTGGCTCCAGGAGTCCCAGTCCCGGGCCTTCGTCGTGGCCACGGCGAACGACATCCGCAGCCTGCCGCCGGAGCTGCTGCGCAAGGGCCGCTTCGACGAACTCTTCTTCGTGGACCTGCCCGACGCCCAGGACCGCAAGGAGATCATCCGCATCTACCACCAGCGCTACCTCCAGGCCGACCCCACCCCCGAGCAGCTCGACCGCCTGGTCGACCTCTCCGAGGGCTTCGCCGGTTCCGATCTGGAGGCCGCGCTGCACGACGTCGGCGAGGAGGCGGTGCGCCGCGGCGGATTCGTCCAGTTGAAGGACTCGTACGTCATGGACACCTTCGCCCAGGTACGCCCGCTCAGCGTCAGCAACCCCGAGCAGATCGAGGAGATCCGGGCCTGGGGCCGCGAGCGCGCGGTACCGGCGGGCCGGGCGGCGGTGACGCCGGTGCCGGGCGACGGAGGCCGCACGCGCCGCATCGTCTTCATGGACGAGTGAGGCGAGTGAGACGAGTGAGGCGAGTGAGGCGAGTGCGAGGGCCGGACGAGTGACCAGCGGCACCCCATACGGAGACCAGCGGCACCCCATGGGGTGACCAGAGTCAACCCATGCGCCGGGTGGTCCGACTGGTTCCGGCACAGCAATGTCGTCCATACTGCCGCCGTGGAGCAGCGCATAGGATCGAACAGCAAGCCCCTGAAGGGCGAGCCCGTCAAGGGCGCCGGATTCGACCCGGCCTTCATCCCCGGGCTCACCGCGCCCGCGAAGGCCGAGCCGGAGGACGCGGAGCCGACGGCGGAGGCGGACGAGCAGCCGGTGCCGGAACCCGCCGAGGAGCCGGAGGCACAGCCGGCCGACGCGGCGGCCGAGACGGAGGAGCCGGAGGACCCGGAGGAAGAGGCTGAGGCCCCCGAGGGCGGCCCCGTCTTCGAGGCCTCCGACCGCCGGGCCAAGTTCGTCGCCGACCACCGCGGGGTGCGTCTCAGCCTGGACGAGGAGAACTGCGAGTTCCGCTGGGCCGAGATCGCGGCGGTCGAGACGGAGTCCCCCCGTTTCGGCAAGCGTTTCACCATCACGGTGCACACCCCTGACCGCCGTTGGTACCCGATCGAGATCGAGGCGACGGCCAGGGCGCGCTTCAAGGAGTGGGAGGACCAGCTGGACGCCGTGCTGGACGCCTACTTCGAGTCCGACTGACCGGGGGCGCTAGCTGCAGTACTGGTCGGCCTTCCCGATCGACCTGTACATACAGTCCGCGTTCTCCAGCAGCTGCAGCACCGCGTCCTTGTTCCGGGAGGTCTCCCGCTCGATGACTTCATCGGGCGGGTAGAACCCACCCTCCGAACTGGACGTCGGATACATCTCGAAGGTGTAGTCGAAGATCTTCTGCGTACCCCACAGATAGTCGTCGATCGACCCGTCGGTGATGTACAGATCGCTCGACTGCTCCGGCGTGTACCCGTTGCTGGCGGCCATCTTCTGCCCCACGGCCTTGTACGCGGCGGCGTCGTCGGCGGTCATCCCGGGGGCCGTGTCCGAGTACGTGTAGCCGAACGGCCACAGCACCAGCTCGCTGTAGGTGTGGAAGTCGATCCCGGCCTTGATCTGCTGCTTGCCGCCGATCACCCGGCTGCGCACGAAGTCGGCGACGACCTTCACCTCGGGCGCGGACTCGGCGGCGGACCCGCGATAGGTCTCGGACGACTTCGACCCGGACGAGCCACCACAGCAGCCCCACTTGTAGTTCCAGTTCCGGTTGAGGTCGGTCCCGACGTACGAGGACCCGGAATTGGGCTGCCGGTTCTTCCGCCACGACCGGTACGACCCCGTCGCGATGTCGTACTCACCGCCATCCGGATTCAGATCCGGCACGATCCATATCTCGCGGCTGTTGACGATGTCGGTGATCCGGGAGTCCTTCCCGTACCCGGCCCCCAGCTCCCGCAGCAGATACAGCGCCATCTCCACGGTCAGATGCTCACGCGCGTGCTGATGGAAGGTGAACAGCACCTCGGGTTCGTCCTCGTCGGTGCCCACGTTGTCGCTGACCTTGATGGCGACGATGTCCCGGCCCTCGTACGACTTCCCGATCACCCGCTTGCTCATGATGTTCGGGTAGGCGGCGAGCCGCTGGTCGATCTCGGCGTTCATCTCGGCGTAGTTGTGGTACTTCGAGTCGGCGCTGGGGAAGTCGAAGAGCCGGGCTCCGGAACGTTG
Organism: Streptomyces griseochromogenes; assembly: GCF_001542625.1. Taxonomy (NCBI): domain Bacteria; kingdom Bacillati; phylum Actinomycetota; class Actinomycetes; order Kitasatosporales; family Streptomycetaceae; genus Streptomyces; species Streptomyces griseochromogenes. The sequence goes on from NZ_CP016279.1 coordinate 1,211,682, forward strand.
CGGCGCCGCCCCCAACGGGCTGACGTCATAGCCGAGTTGCCGGAGCTTCCTGATCTGCTCGGCACGCCCCGACACGACGACGGTCTCCTCGTCGGCCTCGTCGACGGTGACGCCGGCGGCCTGGATGGCGGTGCGGGTCACGGGTGTGGTGCCCTGGTGGATCTCGTACTGCCGGATGTCCTCACCGGAGGCCGTGGCCTTCCGGGCGCTGTCGGCGGTGGCGTGGGTGGCGGTGGCCGACACGGGGGCGGCGAGGGCGAGGGCCAGCAGCGCGCCGAGCGTGGCGGTACGTCTGCCGCCGCGCACGCCGGAGCCGCGGATGCGGAGTCGCATGAATTCTCCTTGGTTCTCCAGAAATTCCGGGGTCGCCGGAAGTGGGGGAGTGGAGCTGGGGAGTGGAGCTCGGAGAGTGGGGCTGGGGGTGCTTCAGTGCGACGGTGCGGATTGGCGCCCATGGTGAAGCCTTGGCATGGCCTGGTCAAGGATGCGCCAAAGCGGCACCGCCGGAAATCGGCCGGAACCGCTCGCTCCTCGACCGGTGCTCAGCGGCGGGTCGGCCGAAGCCGCTCGATCCGGTCTAGGTCACCGGCGAGAAGGTCGTCGTGCCCGATGGCGAAGTCTCCGTTGAGCAGGGCTCGCCCGTCGCCGAAGTGGCGGCCCACGACGGCGTCCGGAAGAAACGTCCGCAGACTGTGGCGCATGTTCGGCGGGTGCTCGACAGGGACGCCCCAGCCGACCGGGCTCTGGTCCGTCGCGAGCAGGACCCAGTGGTCCACGGGGACCTCCGCGTCCAGATCCGGCGGCCCTCCCGTGTGACTGTCCAGCGCCGGCAGGACCAGCCGGTCGGGGTCGAGGGGCGGGTACCAGAGCAGCAGGGGCTTGGCGCGCCGGGCGTCGGCGTTGTCGAAGCAGCAGAGGGCAATGGTGTGGTCGGGGAAGGCGTCGGCGTAGAAGCGCAGCAGGTCGGGGTCGATGGCGGGACGCCGACGGAAGGGCACCTGCTGGAGTGCGGCGGGAACGAGGGTGGGGTCGGAGGCGAGGAGCACGGTGTAGACGTCATGCTCGAAGACCTCTACGGACCGTGAACTCCCATCCATCCAGTCGATGCCGTCGTCCTCGGCGGCCTCCACCGCGGTGACCATGCGCCGCAGGACGTCACCGCTGCGCCCGACGGAGACGAACTGCTCGGGAGTGACCTGCCGTGCGGGGAGATGCAGCAGCATGGCGTTCGGACCGTCGGCCAGATTGACGGCGGTGTTCTGGTACCCCATGACATGGATGAGGCCGTGCAGGGGGTGATGCTGCCGCCCGCAGTACAGGATCGTGCCGGAGAAGGCGGCTTCACCCGCCGAGATGCACACGGCCGCGCCTCACTTGAAGGGGACGGTGAGCCAGGGGCTGTCGGGTTCGGACATCAGGACCTGGTGGACGTCGACCATGTCCGTGTACCACTCCCCGAACTCCTCGTCGTCGAAGTGCAGACAGCGCCCGAGGATGTACCCGGCGGCGAAGTCCTGCCAGGACTTGTACGACCGCGCCGAGGCCCGGCCCGCCTCGACGACGGCGGACTCGGCCTCCTTCAGCGAGCAGTACCGGGAGCCCAGCCCCCAGCGGGCCATGGCGGAGGCCCGCCCGAAGTTCCAGGCGTCCACGGAACTGACGAACCGGTTCCCGTCGAGAATGCCGTCGGCCCGGAAGCGCGCCTCGTACCGGGTGATACGCCCGACGAGATGCTGCACGCCCTTGATACGCGCCTCGATCTCCGCCTCCGGGGCGCCGGGCGTGGTGGTGACCCCGTCCGGCGTGATGACGGTCTCCCCGTCCGCACGGCCCCGCAGTACCCGGGCAACCGCGTCACGCCAGTAGGCGGTGTCGACATGGCCGCCGAAGTCACGGGCGATGGTGCGGCGCAGCCCGAGAGCGAACTCCCAGACGGGGTTGCCGCCGTCGGGGTCGAGCAGGGCGCTCTGCTGGACCTGCCACTCCTCCCGGCTCGTGACACCCCACCACTCCCGGAGCAACGCGCGCTCCGCTTTATAGCCGTTGCCGTGATACGCCATGGCGTTCCAGGGCAGCCCGTGCCACACGATCAGCAGGGCGCCGCAGGCCAGCCCCTGCGCGACAGGCCCCTCCAGAGGCCCACCGAGCCGGAGCGTACTGACCCTCGTCCGGTTCAACGGACCCTTCGCCTTGTGCTGCGACCACGCGGCGGAGTGCGGCGGGGCCGAGGGCAGAAACGCCTCGCACGGGCTGCCCGGATTGACCACGATCATGGCCGGATCGCTCGGCTCCCACACCCGGGCGAACCACCCGAGGCTCTGCCAGTCGAGCACCCGGTGCGGGTCCGGCACGGGCAGCATCCCCTCCGTGTACACGGCCCAGATCCGACCGCCGGCGACCCGGGGATCGTGTCCGAAGACAGGAATGGTCTTGCTCGGTTCGGCATCGGCCCCGTCGCGCCGTATCTCGAAGTACAGCCGACAGTCCGCGAGGATGTCGAAGTAGGCCGCCCAGTCCTCACGCGACTTGGCCTCGAAGAGGTCCTGCTCGATGGCGGTGGGCGCGGTCCAGGCGGGCGCGGCCGGGGCGGGCGGAGCCGACGGGGGAGGGGTGGTGGCCGGGGGAACCGAAGGGGGCGGCGTCGCAGGCCCGAACCCTGCGGGAGGCGGACCGAACGACATGTTTGCCCTTTTCAACTTATGGCCGACTGAGGCAACTTGACTTGTGTGGTTATGTTATGCGACACGCTGACGGCCGCTTCAGTGGGGCAGCGTGTCCACGACAGCGGTGATGACGATGCCTTTCTCCAGCAGTCCCACGCCTTCGCCGGTGAGCCGGACCTTGGCGCTGTGGGGCGGATCCACGAAATCGACCGGCCGCTCATAGCGAAGAATCCAGGCGAGTGCGATCAGCGGCGAGCCGCCCTCCGTACCGCCGCCTTTCGTATCGTCAGCAGAGCCGACGCCGAACCGCTGCCCGACGCGTACGACACCGCCCACGCACCGGACGATGCACGTGGCGGCCTGGGCATCCCGCTCCTCCACCGAGTGGATCCGCAACTTCGCGTCGGCACGGGTGAGGAAGAGCCGCTCCTCGTGGTCCAGGACGAGGACCCGCTCGTCGCCGTCGATGATCACGAGGTCGTCCGAGCCCGGGTACCAGAGGTCGTCGAGCCGTTCGAGTACGGCCCGGTAGGCGACCCGCACCGCCGTGCGCATGTCCGGCCAGGCCGCCCAGACGTCCTGCCCCACATCCGCGACGGCCGTGCGCAGGGCGTCTCTCAGCTGGCCGGCGTCGAGATCGGACACGTCGAGGGCGACCTCGGCCCGCTTGACCAAAACGGTGAGCCGGGCCGGCGAACCGCCGAGAGCGGCGAGGAACCCGTCGTAAGAACCGGGCCCTTCGTACGCCCCTATGGCGGCCAGGGTTTCCCGCAGGTGGGGAGGCATGTCGTCGGTTCACGGTCCCTTCGTCGCCGATCGGGCGTCAGCCATGGGCCGACGGCCCTAGGGCACTGTCCGCTACCAGTCGGAACTGTGAATGCCGGCCGGGATCACGCGATCCATCGGACAGTGCCGCATCGCTACGGCCCGACGATGGCGCGGAGGGCGGCCAGATGCGCCTGGTAGGCCTGTCGTCCGTCGCGGGTCAGGCTCAGCCACACGCGCTGGCGGGTGTCGCGCACGGCTTTGCGCTGCTCGACATATCCAGCCTCCATCAGCACTGTGATGTGCTTGCTCAGCACCGACGCGGAGACGTCGAGCTGCTTTTGCACCACTGCGAACTCGGCCTCGTCGGCGGTGTCGAGCAGGGCACAGACGCGCAGCCGGTTCGGAGCGTGGATGGTGGTGTCGAAGCCGTCCATCGGGTCGCTTGCGCCGCTACGTGTGCCGGGGTTCATGAGGTCTGACGGTGCAGGCGGACGAAGACGAGGTGAAAGCCGACGGACACCGCAGCGCCGACGACGGAGGCGGCGAACAGCCAGACGGACTGGCCGGTGCCGCGGAAGGCCAGCACCGACCCGGCCAGGAGCGCCGGAAGCCCGATCATCAGTGGCAGCGTGACCTTCTTGGGCAGTACGTCCAGGCGCAGCGCCACGCCGGTCTTCTCGCGCCAGCCGGCCGCGGCAACGGCGAACAGCGCCGAGTAGCCCGTGGTCGCGACCACCATGATGGCGGTCCATGCGAGCTTCGGCAGCAGCCACTGGGGACTTGCCGTCATGCCCCCGAAGACCGGTGGGATCGCGGCGATGTACAGCGTGAGGACGACGGCGAACCAGCGAGGCCACGGGGTGGCGGACAAGGCGGCGGCGGAGGCCTGGACGCGCTCCAGCTCGGCCAGGGCGGCGCGGGCCTCTTGCGGGGTTGGGCGGATGACAGCGCCGTTACTTTCCATGCTGGAAACACTAGCCGTGTGTTTCCACTACGGCAAGTCTCGACTTTCCGTGATGGAAAATATCGGCGTCGGCCGCCCTCACGCGTGCAGCGCACTTGCGTCACCAGCAGCCCACCCGCCGGACAAGCGCCAAGGCCTGGGGCCGATCCCGAGCCCCTCCTCCGTCACATGATCCGTGCCCCGTGACTGCATTGTCCGGAGTCCGTGACACAGGTCGCTCTGGTAGTGCGTTGCGAGCCGAGGCGTTGTTACGGTCCGGACCCGGGAGCGGCAGTTCAAGCCGCCCGTGAACAGGGGGGACGTCCCAACATGAACACCCATCGCCTCAGACCCGCCGTCATCGCGATCGCCGCCGCCGCGCTGGCCGCCGTGCTCACCGGTTGCCAGGGGGACGATTCCGCCGCCGGAGCCGACGGCACGCCGAACGCCACCGCCACGGCGAGCAAGGCGCCCGGCACGTCCGGCGGCGGCAAGGGCGGGGCCACCGGGAGCGCGGGAGGCACTGGAGGCACGGCCGGCTCGGGGGCCACTGCGACCACGTCGCCGAGTACGGCCGGTGCCGGAACGCCCGCGGCGAAGCCCGCCACCAAGGCCCCCGGTTCGGCCAAGACCACGGCGCCGGCCGCCGGCTGCGCCGCCACGGCGCCGGACCCGGACCATGTCGACCCCGACGAGATCGCCGTCTACCGCGTCGAAAAACTTCCCGCCAGCACCGGGAAGGTGAACCTCGTCATCCAGCACGGGGCGTGGGGATGCCCCGGCAAGGACACCGACGGCAAACCGTTCGTCGTCACCGGCGAGGACGCCCGCTGGGCCCTCGACCAGGCCGCGTACGTCACCGCCACCAACCCCATCGTCGCGAGCAGCAAGAACCAGCGCATCGGCGTGCAGGAACTGATCGACTGGATCGACGCGCACCCCGACTCGGGCCTGGTGTTCAAGTACGGGACGGGAGACGACGGCGCGATCCACAGCCTGGAGCAGGTGTACACGCCGTAGCCACCGGGGCGACGCAAAGGGCAGGGGAACGGGCTACTGCCCGGCGATGAGCGCGGGCAGTTTGCGCATGTCGTCGAAGACGGTGGTGCCGGGACCTTCGAGCCGTACGGCCGGGGTGAGCCCACCGGCGTATCCGAGGGCGCGCATGCCGGCCGCGCGGGCGGCCAGGACGCCGGGCCGGCTGTCCTCGACCACCACGCAGGCGGCGGGGGCGACCCCCATCCGCCGGGCGGCATGCAGGAACAGATCTGGGGCGGGCTTGCCGCGGGCGACTTCGGAGGCGCTGAAGATACGGCCCGCGAAGCGGTCGTAGAGCCCGGTGCGACCGAGCGTGTGCCGCATCTTGTCGTGGGAGCCGCTGGAGGCCACGCAGGTCGGCAGGGCTATCGCGTCGAGCGCCTCGGGCAGCCCGTCGACCGGGGCGAGGTCGGCGTCCACGGCTTCACGGTGGAGCTGTTCGAACCGCTCCGCCCAGATCGCGGCGGTCTCCTCACCGAGACGTTCACGGACCTGCTCACGGATGGCGGCGTGCGACCGCCCGATGAAGCGTTCGACGACCTCCTCCTCGGTGAGGGGCCAGCCCAGCTCCGCGCCGAGGGAGACCTGGACGCGGGCGGCGATGCGTTCGCTGTCGACCAGGACGCCGTCGCAGTCGAATATGACGAGCTCAATCGGCTTGATCATCCGGGCAGCTTAGGAGCTTGCCCGATCAGGCCGTTGATCTTTAGGGGGTGTTCGGCGAGCCGTCCATGTGCGAAGCGGGCGACGGGCGCCAAGCCCTAGCCGAGGCGGTCGATGGCCTCCTTGGCCTCCTTCAGGCCGGCGCCAGTGTCCTCCCGGTACACCTTGATCGCCTGGATCTTCTTCCCCTCGCGTACGAGCGCGTTCACCTCGTCCATCCGCGGGATCTCCTCTTGCAGGTCCAGGTGCTTCATGACCAGGTCGAGCTTGCGCTCGACGCGCTTGAGGCGCTGCTCGGCCCGCGCGAACCGGCTCACGGTGCTGAGGGTGAGGCCGAGCACGGCCAGGGCGAGAGCGAGGAAACCCAGTATGTCCATGCCCGTGATCTTAGAAGCCGGCGGCACGCGTTCGCCGCAGGCGGGACGGCGTCTTCGGCTCACGGCCCCGTGGGGTGAGTCTCCTTCAGGGCTTCGATGAAGGGGGCGAAGGATGCGGCGGGGAAGGTGAGGGTGGCTCTGGCTGGGGCCTTGGAGTCGCGGATGGATATGTGGGTGTCCAGGTCCGCGACTTCGACGCACGTGTTGCCGTCGCCTCCGCCGGAGTACGACGACTTCTGCCAGCGGACGGCCTGGGTCATGTGAGGGCCTCAGACTTCCTTCGTCAGGTGGTGAATGAAGTCCCGTGATTCCACGGGCTGGAGTGCTGCCTTTCCCACCTTATTGAGCATGGCTCGGAAGCGCGCCAGCTGAGATTCGGCATCGATGAAGGCGGTGCCGTGCGGAGCGTCGCGCAGCACGGTATCCAGCTGTGGCAGCGGCCCACCGACGTACATCATTTCGATCCCGGCCCCGGCGAACCCTTCCCTCGCCAACGGGATGACACGCACCGTTGCCCGTCCGTCCTCGATCGCGCGCAGCACTTCCAGGAGCTGTGCACGAGCGGTACGACGATCCGAGACGAGGATGCGCAGTGCTGCCTCGTGAATGATCGTCTCGTAGGGGATTGAGACCTCGCGCTCCAGTACGGACCTGCGCCTCATCCGATGCTCGACGCGGGGCTTCAGCTCGCTCTCCGGCAGCTCGGGGATCATGTAGCCGAAGATGGCACGGGCGTAGTCGGGCGTCTGGAGCAGTCCTGGCACGTGGCCGGTGACGACCTCACGGAGGAACGTGCCGTGATGCTCGGTCTCGGCGACGTCCAGGAACACTGGTGGGAGTACTCCGCGATACTCCTCCCACCAGCCTTGCGTCCGGTCGGTAGCCATTGCGACAAGGGCTTCGATCAGCGCCTCGTCGGCACAGGCGTAGTGGGCGGCGAGACGCCGTGCGCGTTCCTCACTGACACCCGCGAGCCCTGCTTCGACTTGGCTCATCTGGGCCGAGGTGGAGCTGAGCAGCCCGGCCACCTCACGTGCCTTCAGGCCAGCCGCTTCTCGCAGCCTGCGCAGCTCGGTACCCAATCGCACCTGCCGTGCCGTGGGTTGACTCCTTGGCGCCATGTGCCCTCCTGGCCTTCAACCACCGTGCTGGCGTGCCTCGTTCGGGGGACAGATTACGCGACTGGCTATGTGAGGAAAAATTTTTGCTCTACCGTCAGTGACGAGACGCACACGTAGTGGAAGTGCACCGCTTCGTCCTGCCATGACGGCTGCGGCAATGCCACCGCACGCGAAATCCCTTTTTCTTGAGCGGAGTTGACGTATGCCCGAAACCTGGGACTACACCGTCTACATCCCCAACGACCTCAGAGCGGTCACGGTCTGTCGCCGCACATTGCGTCTGATCCTGACCCTGCACGGGTTGACCGGGTTGGTGGATACGGCGGAGTTGTTGGCGGCGGAGCTGGTGTCGAACGCGGTACGGCACACGAAGGGCCCGGCGGCACTGAGGGTGCGGCGGACGGTGGAGGGGGTGGTGTGGATCGGGGCGTGGGACACGGACCCCGGGCCGCCTGAGCCGCCGCAACCGCTGCAGCAGGAGGGGGAGCTGGAAGAGGCGGGTCGGGGGCTGGGGCTGGTCGTGGCCTGTGCGGATTGCTGGGGCTGGCAGCCGTCGGCGCGGTTCGGGAACCGGGGCAAGTACGTGTGGTGTGAGCTGGAGGCCGCGTGATGGTGGGCTCGTCGCACGAGGCGCTGCACCGGATCTTCCAAAAAGACCCGGCGCTGCTGACCCGGGCCTTACAGAGTGTGCTGCACGTCCCGTTTCCTGAGCCGCGGGGGATCGCTGCACTGAACGTGGACCTGACCGAGATCGAGCCGGTCGAGCGGCGGGTGGACACGCTGCTGCGGGCGGAGACGGACGAGGGCACGTATCTGCTCGCGGTCGAGTCGCAGGGGAAGGCGGACGACCGCGAGCAGGGCAGCGGGCGATATGCGGACCAACAGCCGATCCATCGACCGCGCAACGCCCTCCTGGAAAGACCCAACCGCACCGATTTCGCACGCGACAGCGCCAGGAATCGACCCGGCATACCGTCATGGCACCGAGAGGCTCACGCTTCGGTACGCAATACGCAGCACATGCGAGACCATATTTTACTCGTTCAACTCGGCGGCCAGCGTTCGCGACGCCTGCGGGGAAGACGGCAGAAGTACTCGGAATGTGGTCTTTTTTGGCCTGGAAGTTCCGGCTTCGCGGCCCAATACCTGGCCGCATCCGTAAGTGCTTGATAGAAGATCGCCCGTTCTTCAGGGCTGCCTGACAGCGCAGATTCGGCATCGTCGACGGTCAGCAGAAAGTGCGAGGCCGGAATCCAGCCGAGATCCTGCAAGCAGTCACGCAGGGCATCCCAGTTCCAGCCGAAGTAGTCAGGAAGATGCAAGTGCTCATAAAATTGGGCAAAGACTCCATCGGAGTCGACCATTTCCCGCCCCGCCATCCTGGCAGAGTAGATGAGTCCACTTGGCGGCAGCGCACTGGCCAAGAAGCCCCGCCCTCGTACCCAGCCATGCCCGGGATAGTCACATCAGCACATTGACGGATGCAACGCGATACGCAGGGCACCCTCCACGTCTGGCCGAATTCGCATCACCGTGCCCCACGCGTACGGCACCACGCATACGGCAACGCCCGGACCCACACGGGCCCGGGCGTCCTCACGCCGAGAAGTCAGAGAGGCTCAAGAACCTCCCGCTACGGCAGCCCATGCACATGCGCCCCCACCGAGTTCGACCAAGCATTGCCGGACGCCGCGTCCCAGTTGGTCGACCACGTCATCGCGCCCCGCAGGTCGGGGTACGTCTTCGACGGCTTGAAGGAGCCGCAGCCGGTGCCCTTCGTCAGGCAGTCCAGGGCGTTGTTCACGACGGAAGGAGAGACGTACCCGCTGCCCGCCGCACTCGTCGACGCCGGCAGTCCCAGGCCCACCTGGGACGGGGACAGGCCGCCCTCCAGTTGGATGCAGGCGAGGGCCGTCAGGAAGTCCACCGAGCCCTGGCTGTACACCTTGCCGTCGCAACCCAGCATGGAACCGCTGTTGTAGTACTGCATGTTGACGACCGTGAGAATGTCCTTCACATTCAGCGCCGTCTGGAAGTAGGAATTCGACGTCGACTGCATGTCGATCGTCTGCGGGGCCATCGTGATGACCAGCGACGAGCCCGCCTTCGCCGACAAGGCACGCAGCGCCTGCGTCATGTACGTCGCGTTGAGGCCGTTCTCCAGGTCGATGTCCACGCCGTCGAAGCCGTACGTCTGCATCAGTGAGTAGACGGAATTCGCGAAGTTCGCCGCCGACGCCGAGTCGCTCACCGACACCGTGCCGTTCTGGCCGCCGATGGAGACGACGACCTTCTTGCCGGCCGCCTGCTTGGCCTTGATGTCGGCCTTGAACTGGTCGACCGTGTAGCCGCCGAGGCCGGCCGAGTCCAGGTTGAAGGAGACCGCTCCCGGCGTCGAGGCCGCGTCCGCGAAGGCCACGGCGATGATGTCGTACGAGGACGGGACGTCGGACAGCTTCTGGACCGTCGCGCCGTTGTTGAAGTTCTGCCAGTAGCCCGTCACGGCGTGCTTGGGGAGACTCCCGCCGCTGCCGCCGCTGTTTCCGGAGGTCGTCGTGCCCGTCACCGCCGCCGACTTCGCCGACTCACCCGCCGAGTTGGTCGCCGTGATCTGGAAGGAGTACGACGTCGACGCCGACAAACCGGTGACCGTGGCCGAGGTGCCGGTCACCGCACTCACCTTCGTGCCGTCGCGGTACACGTTGTACCCCGTCGCGCCCGACACCGTGGGCCAGGAGAGGGAGACCGAGGACGAGGTGGTGCCGGAGACCGACAGGCCGGAAGGTGCGGACGGCACGGAAGGGGCCGGGGCGCCGCCGCCTCCGCCGTCGGGGCCGTACACCGAGATGTCGTCGGCGTAGTAGGCGGCCTGGCCGTACCAGCCGTGTGTGTACACCGTGACGGACGTCGTGGACGCGCCCGTGGTGAACGTCGTCGACAGTTGCTTCCACGAAGACGAGTCCGGGGTCCAGGTCGAGACGTCCGTCGTGCCCGTGCCCGTCACGCCCAGGTAGGAGTAGCCGCCCTGCACCCACGCGCTCAGCGTGTACGTCGAGTTGGGCTTCACCGCCACCGACTGGGTGCACTGGGCGTTGTCCTGACCGGCCGGGGTCGCCTTGAGGGCCGAGGTGCCGCCGTGGACCGGGGACGAGACCGTCGTGCCGCTGCCGGCCGAGCAGGTCCAGTTGGTCAGGCCCGACTCGAAGCCGGTGTTCTTGGCGTTGTTGACGTCCGCGGCGGACGCGGGGGTGGCGGCGAGGCCCGCCACCGAGAGGGCTAGGGCGGTGGCGGCGGACCACGTCGCGATCCGCCGTCCGCGTGGTCTGGGCATGCCTGGTGCGCGGTCCACTGGGGCCTCCGGTGGGGAGTCTGCGGGGAGGGAGAAGGGGAGAGAGGGAGGGGGAGGGGAAAGAAGGGGAGAGAGGTGAGGGGGCGGTGGCCACCGTCGGCAAACAAGTTGGTCCAGACCAATCCCGCTGTCAAGAGGTCCAGACCAAAACCATCTCCGCCACCTTGACGGTCACTCGTTCAACCTGTCCTGTTTTGGCGGGACTTGTGACCGGGGAGTTCCATACGAGCTACACAAACGCTGTTCTCCGGTCATTGGGGCGTGGATACAGTGCTCACGTAGTCACGCAATGAAGTCGTCCTGGCGCATTGGCGTTACACCGGTGGGCCGAAGGGTGTGAAGAGCGGGGAGCTGCGCGTGCCAACTGCCATTGCCGTGACCAGTGCCGACATGGCACTGCCGGCGCAGGACGAACGGACCATGCCGGCCGTCGTACTGCGCGATCTCGACCAGCGCCCGCTGGAGCAGTCGCTGACCGAACTGCACACCCTCACCGAGCAGTACGGGTATGTGGTCGTCGTGTGTTCCCTGGCCACTCCTGAGCCCGTCGTGCGACGGCTGTACACCCTGCGGTCGCTGCTGGAGAGCGACCGGATAGCCCTCTTCCGGCCCGAGCTGCCCCCGCTCGGCACAGCCGTCCTCGCCCGGCAGCTGCGGCAGCTCGCCTCCTGCGATCTGAGTCCTGGCGTGCTCGCCTCCGCCGGGCGGCTGCTCACCCACTACATCCACGCCGGCGCCGTGCTCGGCTCGGTCGCGCGGCTCGACCGGGTGCCGGTCGGGCTCAAGGCACACGCCAAGTCATGGGTGCCGGGCAGCCAGTTCGCCGTCGTCGCCCATCCCGAACCGCAGCTCGTCAAGGTCGCCCCTGGCGTCACCCTCAAGGGGCCCGAGTTCAGTACCTGGATGCTCGTCGCCAAGGGGCAGCTGCAGACCGACTGGGTCGCGGGGCTCGCCGAGGCGTGGAGCGCGCACGGCCTGCGCGAGACGCCGCTGCCCGCCGAGTCCCCGCGGTGGTGGGGGACCGGGCGGATGGTCGAGTTCTGCAGCCATCTCGCCGACCTTTCGGTGCTGTACCAACTGGTGACCTCGGTACGGCAGTCCCTGTGCCACTGGTGCGGGATCGAGGTCATCGGCGACCGCTGCGTCTTCTGCTCCGCCACCCCGCCCGTCTACGAGCCCCCGGCTCCCCGTGCCCTGGAGCAACGAACGCCCGCCTGACCGACTCGCACGGCCGGCACTCACATCCCGCACATTCCGCTCGACCGATTCCCCCCAATGAGGTTGCACGGTTCATGAACTCCCGTCAGCGCCGCGGCGTGATACTCCTGATCCTGTCGGTCCTGTGCGCTCTCGGCGCGTTCGCCGGTGTGCTCTCCGTCGTCGACGACGTCCAGTCCAAGGTCGGGCCCGAGGTCAGCGCCTATCGGATCAGGTCCGACGTGAAGCCGTACACCGCGCTGAGCACGGGCCAGTTCGAGAAGATCAAGATGCCCGAGCGGTGGCTGTCCGGCAATGCCGTCACCGATCTCCACGGGATCCAGGGCAAGATCGCCGTCACCACCCTGCACGCCGGCTCCCTGCTCCAGAACGACATGATCGTCGACCAGCCCGCCCTCCAGCCCGGTCAGCAGGAGGTCGCCATCATGATCGACGCCGCGACGGGCGTGGCGGGCAAGATCACTCCGGGCTCGCGGGTCAACGTGTACGCCACCTTCGAGGGCAAGAAGCAGGGCGACCCCGACCAGTCAAAGATCATCGTCACCAACGCCCGGGTCCTCGACGTCGGCCAGATCACCGCCCTCGATCCCGACCGCGACAAGAACCAACAGCCCACCGAGGCCGTCCCCATCACCTTCGCGCTGTCCACCCTCGACGCCCAGCGCATCACCTACGCCGAGTCCTTCGCCCAGCGGGTCCGGCTCGCCCTGGTGGCCCCCGGCAGCGAGACCAGCGTCCCGGACAAGGACCGCACCTATGAACTCGCGACGGACAAATGAGAGGCGGCCCGCATGCCCACCAGGATCCTCCCGGCCGGCGCGGACCCGGACGCCGTCCGCTCCCTCGTGACGCTGCTCAGCCAGCTCCCCGACGCCGAACCGCAGCCGCCCGTCGTCGACTCCACCCAACTGGTCGACACCCTCGCCCGCCTGGCGGCGGATTCGGTGGACGAGCTGCCCGAGGTCGTGGTCGTCCATGAGCGCATCGGGCCGGTTCCCGCGCTGGAGCTGATCCGTGAGGTCGCCCTGCGCTTCCCGGCCGTCGGCGTCGTTCTCGTCACCACCGACGCGAGCCCCGGCCTGTTCGCCGCCGCCATGGACTCCGGCGCGCGCGGCCTGGTCGCGCTCCCGCTGTCGTACGAGGAACTCGCCAGCCGCGTCCAGGCGGTCGCCCAGTGGTCCGCCGGAGTACGCCGCCATCTGGGACACGGCGGCTCCGACATCCTCGGCGGCGTCGGCGGTACGGTCGTCACGGTCAGCGGCGCCAAGGGAGGCGTCGGCGCGACCCTGGCGGCCATCCAGCTCGCCCTCGCCGCGCAGGCCTCCGGCCGGGCCGTCGCCCTGGTCGACCTCGACCTCCAGACCGGCGACATCGCCTCCTACCTGGACGTCCAGTTCCGTCGCTCGGTCGTGGACCTGGCCGCCATCACCGACATCTCCCCGCGGGTCCTCGCCGACGCCGTCTTCCGTCACGACACCGGTCTCGCCCTGCTCCTCGCACCCGCCGAGGGCGAACGCGGCGAGGAGGTCACCGACCGTGCCGCCCGCCAGATCGTCAGCGCCCTGCGCTCCCGGTACGAGGTCGTCGTCGTGGACTGCGGCGCCCAGCTCGGCGGGGCCGGCGCGGCAGTGGTGGAGATGGCCGACACCGCCCTGCTGGTGACCACGCCCGACGTGGTCGCCGTACGGGCCGCCAAGCGCACCGTACGCATGTGGGACCGGTTGCAGATCCGCAAGGCCGAGGAGACGACCGTCGTCGTCAACCGGCACACACGCAGTACGGAGATCCAGCCGGCGCTCGTGCAGCGGATCACGGGTACGGCGGTGGCGCGCACCGCCGTGCCCGCCAACTTCAAGGAACTGCACGCGGTCGTGGACGCCGGGCGGCTGCACGACCTGGACGGCCGGAGCACGGTGAAGCAGGCGTTGTGGGCGCTCGCCGGGGAACTGGGGCTGGTGAAGGCGGCCGAGGGGTCCCATCGCGGGGGCGGCCGCCTGCGCGGCGACCGCGGGCCGGTGAGCATGCGGCGGCGGAAGGAGTGAGGGGTGGGGAAACGGCTGGGAGGCGATCGCGGGCAGGTCAGCATCGAGTTCCTCGGGATGACGCCGCTGATCGTCCTGACCCTGGTGCTCATGTGGCAGTGCGTGCTCGTGGGGTACGCCTACACGCTCGCGGGGAATGCTGCGGACGAGGGGGTGCGTGCGGGGACGGCGGCGCATCGGGGCGGCGAGCGGCAGGCCGCGTGCGCGGCGGCCGGGATGAAGCACCTGTCGGGGGCGTGGAAGGGGGGAGCGTCGGTGAAATGCAGTCCGTCCGGCTATGTGACGGCCGATGTCGACCTCAAGGTCCCCGTCCTCTTCCCCGGATCGATCGACTTCCCCGTCACGGTGCACGGCCACGCCGGCGCCGTGGAGGAGGTGAAGGACTGAGATGCCGTACCGCCGTGGACGCGACGCGGGCCAGGTCGCGATCGAGTACCTCGGGTTCGTCCCCGTCCTGCTGATCGTCGGGCTGGCCGGCTTCCAGATCGGGGCCGTCGCCTACGCGGCCGAGCAGGCCGGTACGGCGGCTCGGGCGGGGGCGCGGGCCGCGTCGTTGCGACAGGACGCGCAGCAGGCGTGTGCGGAGGCGGTCAGCGGCGGGCTCACGGTGCGTTGCTCGCCGGCGGAAGGGGGCGACACGGTCACCGTCACCGCGTCCGTCGGCATCCCCTCGATCGTCCCCGGCTGGCACTTCGACCCCGCCGAGAAGTCCGCCACCATGCCCCTCGACCACTGACCGAGGAGAAGCGAACCCATGAGCCTGCGGGCACGGATCAACACTCCCGAGGAGCACGGCAGCCGGGGCGAGGACGGGCATCTGGTCGCCTCCTACCGGGCCAAGCTGCTGGAGGAGATCGACCTCGCGGAGATGAGTTCGCTGGCGGCCGCCGACCGCCGGGCCCGCCTCGAACGCGTGCTCGGGCACATCATCAGCCGCGAGGGCCCGGTGCTGTCGACGGTGGAACGCTCGCAGCTGATCCGCCGCGTGGTGGACGAGGCGCTGGGCCTCGGCATCCTGGAGCCGCTCCTCGAGGACGCGTCGATCACGGAGATCATGGTGAACGGCCCGGACGCGATCTTCGTGGAACGCGGCGGCCGGGTCGAGCAGTTGCCGCTCCGCTTCGTGTCGGCGGACCAGCTGATGCAGACCATCGAGCGGATCGTGTCCACGGTCAACCGCCGGGTGGACGAATCGAACCCGATGGTGGACGCCCGCCTCCCCTCCGGCGAGCGCGTCAACGTCATCATCCCGCCGCTGTCCCTGACCGGCCCCACCCTCACCATCCGCCGCTTCCCGCGCTCCTTCACCCTCCAGGAACTCATCGCCTTCGGCTCCCTCGACGAGCACATGGTGTTCCTGCTGGCGGGCCTGGTGCAGGCGAAGTTCAATATCATCGTCTCCGGGGCGACCGGCACCGGGAAGACGACCCTGCTCAACGCCCTCTCCGCGCTGATCCCGGAACACGAACGCATCATCACCATCGAGGACTCGGCCGAACTGCAGCTCCAGCAGTCGCACGTGGTCCGGCTGGAGTCGCGGCCTCCGAACGTCGAGGGCAAGGGCCAGGTCACCATCCGCGACCTGGTCCGCAACTCCCTGCGCATGCGGCCCGACCGGATCGTGGTCGGCGAGGTCCGCGGCGGAGAGTCCCTCGACATGCTGCAGGCCATGTCCACGGGCCACGACGGCTCCCTCGCCACCGTCCACGCCAACAGCGCGGAGGACGCGCTCACCCGCCTGCAGACCCTCGCCTCGATGTCCGACGTCGAGGTGCCCTTCGTAGCCCTGCACGACCAGATCAACAGCGCGGTCGACGTCATCGTCCAGCTCACCCGGTTCGCCGACGGGGCCCGCCGCATCACCGAGGTCGCGCTGCTCGACAGCCACGGCGGCGAGCCGTACCGCCTGGCGACCGCGGCCCGCTTCACCGCACAGCCCATGACCGCCGACGGCCGGGTGTACGGCACCTTCGACTACTTCCCCCTCCCGCGCCGCACCGCCGACCGCCTCTACATGGCGGGCCAGCCCATCCCGCAGGCCTTCGGCGTCGCCCATTCCACGGACCAGCTCGCCACCCGAGAAGCCAGGTAGGTAGGCCACCGCATGGAACTCCACACGCTCGTCCGGCTCACCACCGGTGTCGCCCTGCTGACCTGCGTCCTGGCCGTCGTCGGCGTGCACGTCTACGCCTCGGGCCGGGCCCAGCGCGCCGAGCTGATCGACCGCCTCTCGCACACCGGTCCCGTCCCGGCCACCGGCCGCCGGCGCCGCTTCCGCGCCCTGGACCGCCGCCTGCGCGGTACGGCACTCGGCCGGAAACTGGAGCTGAAGCTGGCGGCCACCGGCCTGGACGTCACCCCGGGCGAGTTCTTCGCCTACATGCTCGCCGCGGTCGCCGCGCTCTGGCTGATAGGCCAGGCCACCCTGGCCCCGTTCTTCGGCCCCCTCGCGGGCCTGCTCGGCGTCTGGGCGGCGATCCAGTTCCTCAACTGGCAGCGGCAGAAACGCATCGAACGCTTCATCAACCAGCTTCCCGAGCTGGCCCGCATCCTGGCCAACGCCACCCAGGCCGGCCTCGCCCTGCGGACCGCGATCGGTATGGCGGCCGAGGAGCTGGAGGCCCCGGCGGGCGAGGAACTGGCCAAGGTGTCCGACCAGCTGGCGATCGGCCACTCCCTGGAGGACGCCCTCGGCGAACTGGCCGACCGCCTCCCCTCCCGCGAACTGGTCGTACTCGTCACCACCCTGGTCCTCTCCAACCGGGCCGGCGGCCAGGTCGTGTCGGCCCTGCGGAACCTGACCGAGACCCTGGAGGAACGCAAGGAGACCCGGCGCGAGATCCGCACCCAGCTCTCCCAGGTGACCATGACGTCGTACGCCGTCCCCGTCCTCGGCATCGGCGCCCTGTTCCTGATGAACGGGGTCAAGAGCGGCGCCCTGGACCGGATGACGGGCTCACCGGTCGGCCAGGCCTGCGTGATCATCGCGTTCGGGATGTACGCCGTCGGCTTCGTGCTCATCCGCCGGATGAGCCGGATCGACGTGTGAGGGGGCCGGTCCGATGATGGCGATTTCGCTCGCACTGCTGATGGGCCTCGGCGTCTGGGGCGCCTTCGCCGGCATCCGGATGTACCGCGCGGACGCGAAGCTCCCCGGCGACCTGGTGCTCGCCCTGGAGGTCGGCGCCACCCGCACGGGCGCGGTCGGCTCGGTGATCGACCGCATGGGCATGCGCTACGCCCCCGCGGTGCTGCGCATGATGGGCCCCCGCCTGGTGGCCAAGTACCGCCGCAAGATCGACCTCGCGGGCAACCCCGGCGGCCTGACCATCGACCGCTACGCGGCCCGCCGCGCGGTCTACGGCGCCCTGGGCGCCGTCGGCTTCCTGGTCTTCCTCCTGCGCGGCCAGTGGTTCGTGGCCCTGATCCTCCTCCTGTTCGGGGCGTTCTGGACGGAGGTCGGCATCTGGTCGGCGATCCGTGTCCGCAAGGACGTGATCGAGCGGACACTGCCGGACTTCCTCGACGTGCTGGCGGTGGTGGTGAGCGCCGGGCTGGGCTTCCGGCAGGCCCTGGACCGGGTGGCCTCCCGCTACGAGGGCCCCTGGGCGGACGAACTCCGCATCACCCTGCGCCAGATGGACCTCGGCATGAGCCGCCGCCAGGCCTTCGCGGAGCTACGGCGCCGCAACGACTCGGAGCAGGTGGCGATGTTCGTGACGGCGCTGCAGCAGGGCGAGGAGCTGGGCGCCCCGATCGTCGACACCCTCGTCTCCCTGGCCAAGGACATGCGCCGCACGGACGCCCAGAACGCCCGCCGCAAGGCCGCCCGCGCGGTCCCCAAGGCCACGCTGATGATCACCACGTTCATGGTCCCGGCGACCATGCTCCTGCTCGGCGCGGGCCTCCTGCTCGGCTCGGGCGTGGACTTCGGCTCACTGACGGGGAAGTAGACGGGGGGTGGGGTGATGGCCATGGCGATGACGAGGGAGGGCAGGGAAGGCAGGGCGGCCAGGGAAGGCAGGCAGGTCAGGGAAAGCGGGGAAGGCACGGGCAGGCGGCATTGGCGCGTACGTCCTGCCGCCGACGGCGCGGGTGGGAAAGTGAATCCGGCCGCAGGCCGGACGCACCTCGACGGCGACCCCGCACCCGAAAAGCTGCAGATCCGAGCCCTGCAGGCGATGTGCCGGCAGGTCTTCGGCTTCCGGCTGGCGATGATCGTGCTGGCGGCCCCCGCGGCCCTCCTGAACGCGGCCCCCGGCCTGGGTGTCCGCCTGGTCGGCTCGGCGGTGGTCGTCACCTTCATGGTGTCCTACGTCCTCTTCCGGGACTGGGAACGCTTCGGCCCCCTCCTCCTGCGCCACCCCAGCCTCCTCGCGGCCGACACCCTCTTCGGCTCCTTCCTGCTGATCTCCGCGGGCCCCGACACCACCCTCGCCTACGTCAGCGTCTGCACCCCCCTGCTGGCCGGCCTGGTCTACAGCTGGCGGGGAGCGGCCTGCTTCGCCTCGCTCCAGTCCCTGATCCTGCTCCTGGTCCACGCCACCCTGAAGGCGGACCACAAGGCGGGCGTGGCCGAGTCCCTCCTCCTGCCCGGCCTGTGCGTCATCGCCGGCGCGATGGGCTCGACCCTGCGCAATCTGATGCTCCGCTTCGGCGCGGCCACCGAGGCCCTGACGGCGGTCCAGGCCCGCCTCGCCGCGACGGAGGCGGTGCACGCGGAACGGGCCCGCCTCGCCCGCGAGATGCACGACTCGGTGGCCAAGACCCTGTACGGCGTGGCCCTGGCGGCCGACGGTCTGGCCGCGACGGCGTCGGCCGACGCCCCCGACCCGGACCGCATCCGCCGCCAGGCGGACCTCGTGTCCCGCTCGGCCCGCAGAGCGGCGGCGGAGTCCCGGGAACTGCTGGAGGACCTGCGCCGGGAGGAGACCCCCGGTTCGGCGAGCCCGACGGACATCTGGACGGAACTCGCGGCACGCACGACCGACTTCACGACCCGCACGGGCCTACGGGTGGAGTGCCGCCGGACCGGCTCAGCGCCCCTTCCCTCCGTCCCCTCACCCCTCGCCCGCCACCTCTTGGCCATCGCCACGGAGGCACTGGAGAACGCCCACCGCCATGCGTCGGCGAGCCGGGTGGAGCTGACGGCGGGAGTGGACGGCGACATGTTCCGCCTGACGATCCAGGACGACGGCCGAGGCCTGCCCCCAGGTACGACCCTCGAACGCCTGCGCCTCTCGGGCCACTTCGGCCTGCTGGGCATGGTCGAACGGGCGGCGGCGGCAGGGGCCCGCATCCGGGTGGGGGACGCGGGGCACGGTGAGCACGCAGAGTACGGCGGCCACGGCGACCGTGGCGAGCACGGCGACCACGAACGAGGCACGCGGGTGGTCGTGGACCTGCCGCTGCGGGCCCTCACCTTCGACCTTTCATCCCAGGAAACCTGAGAGGAGGCACCCGATGCAGCATCCGAACCCCGGCCAGGACTTCCCCTCGCCCACCATCACGGCCCCCCTCCGCCTCGTGGTGGCCGACGACAACCCCGTGATCCGTGCGGGCCTCACGGCCCTCCTCTCCGACCGCGAGGACACCACGGTGGTGGCGGAGGCGGCGGACGGCCGCGAGGCCTACGAGGCGGCACTGCGGCACCGCCCCGACGTCATCCTCCTCGACGTCCGCATGCCCGGAGTCGACGGAATCTCGGCATTGCCCCACCTGGTCCGGCTCGCCCCCGTCATGATGCTCACCTACAGCCACGAGACGGAGACGGTGCGGGAGGCGCTGCGACTCGGTGCGGGGGGCTATCTGGTGCACGGGGAGTTCACAGCCGAGCAGTTGACGAGGGCGGTGCGGGATGTGCGGGAGGGGCGGCCGCATGTGACACCGGGCGCCACGAAGGCGTTATTGACCTACCTCCAGCCAAGTGCATCTGCACACACGAAACCGGAACTTCCCGTCCCCCTGGGTAAAATTCCATCCCAAAACCTTTCGCGATTGCAATCAGATCTGGGACAGTCAGCTAGGTCGAGGTTCCAACTCAGCACCAGGGAGGCGGAGATCATGGACCTCATCGCGTCCGGCATGACCAACCAGCAGATCGCCGCCACCTGCTTCATCAGCGAGAAGACGGTCAAGAACCACATCAACCACATCTTCGCCAAGCTCCACAGCACGAGCAGGTCGCAGGCGGCGGCGAAGTGGTTGGGGGTGGCGTGAAGTGGCCGGGTGGGGGAGGCGATGGGTCCGGGAATGGGTCCGGGGGCCCTCTGGAGGGTGGGGTGTTCCGCCGTACGTTCTCGGGACCGGAGGCGAACCTGGAGGGGAACACCATGAGCAACTGGTTCAACACCACCGTCGCACACCTGCAGGCCCGGGCCGTCCGCGACGACAAGGGCCAGACTGCGGTGGAGTACCTCGGGATCATCGCGGTGGTTGTGGCGATCGTGCTGGCGATCACGGGTACGAGCATCGGCCAGTCGATCTACGACGCGATCACGCAGAAGATCTCCGAAGTCACCGGCGGCTGATCGGCTCGCACCGGTATCGCGACGCAGGGCAGGCCTTCCCCATCTACATCACGGTGGTGGCAGGCCTGCTCTTTCTTGCGTTGGCCTACCTCGCCGTCGGTCAAGCCGCGGTCAATCGGAGCGGTGCTCAGACGGCGGCTGATGCTGCGGCCCTCGCGGCGGCCCAGAACAGGCGTGATCAACTCGTGGCGAAGTGGGTGAAGGACGTCCTGGACCCGACCAAGTGGCAGGACGATTTGGACGGCAAAGTGCCGCTCGGGTCATCGTGCTGGCGCGCTGACCAACTTGCGGCGCAGAACGACGCCAAAGCGCAGTGCGACGCGCCTGAGCCACTCACGTTCACGGTCACGGCCACGACCAACAAGTCCGTCGGCCGCTCTGTCGTTCCGGGTAGCGAGAACTATTACTCGACGGCGTCCGCCATGGCCGTGATCGAGCCCCTCTGTGAGTTCGAACTCCCTGGCAAGGGTGCGGGAAACAGCGTGCTGCCGCGGCTCACCTGCAAGGACCGGGACTGGGATCTGAACCCGGACAACCTGACCGACCTTCCTGGGCCCGAGGATCTTTTCGACGTCCACCTGGCTGACCGACAAGCGAACGACGCGTAAAGAAGGAAGCAGAGCCATGAGTATTCGGTTCACTGGGAAGGCCACCAGGGGGATGGTCGCGTTGACCGCGATCGCTGGTCTGGCCCTCGGCGTCACCAGCTGTGGCGGTGGCGGTGGCGACGATGCCAAGAAACCGGGCCGTACGGCGTCCGCCTCCACGTCCGGTGGGTCGAACCCGAGCGCCCAAGAGGGGCAGTCGGACACTCCATTGGCTGAACTGAAGGGCTCGGACGGCCTCCTCCTCCAGATCACCTCCGCTCAACGTGATTCCGGTGGATTCGTCACTGTGAACGGCAATCTGAAAAACGATGGCGGCAACAGCGTCGTCGTTCCCTCTGCCCTGAGCGGCAACGAGACCGAGATCGTCAGGAACGGCAGGTCCCTGGGAGGTGCCACGCTGGTCGACCCTCAAGGGAAGAAGCGTTACTACGTTCTGCGTGACACGGAAGGGCGCCCGCTGACCACCACCGGATTCTCAACGCTCAAGGGTGGTGAGAACCTGGCGGTCTTCATGCAGTTCCCCGCACCGCCGGCGAACATCTCCGAGGTGGAGTTCCAGCTGCCGACGTTCTCGGCCGCCACCATCAAAATCTCCGGGTGAGGCCAAAGTGACCACCACACCCCGACTGGCCCTCACCCTCACCACGGCAGCCCTCCTCGCGGCCGCCAACCTCACGCTGGCCCACGCCGACGACACGGACCCCAGCCAACCCCCGGGCACCGAACCCTCCGCCGCCGCCCCGGTGAAGATCGACCCCACCGACCCGGACCTCAAGCTCCCCGAGGGCGCCACCCTCGCCCAGCCCAAGGTGCTGGACATCAAGTCGGTCGTGGAGGACCAGAGCGGGGACGAACGCCGGGAGGACACGAACGCCGACGTCACCTTCGCCCTGCAGGCCGAAGTCCTCTTCGGCAAGGACAGCGCCAAGCTCGGCGACGAGGCCAAGGCCCGCATCGGGACGATCGCCGAGGAGGTCAAGAAGCAGAACGCGACCCAGGTCCGCGTCTTCGGCTTCACCGACAACCTCGGTTCCTCCGCCCACGGCGACATCCTCTCCAGGCAGCGCGCCAACGCCGTACAGGCGGTCCTCGACCAGGACCTGAACGACCCGAACATCACCTTCGACGTACGCGGCTACGGCGAGCAGTACCCGATCGCCGACAACTCAACGGAGGAGGGCCGGAAGAAGAACCGCCGGGTGGAGGTCACCTTCCCGCGCTCGGGGAGCTGACCAGTGCGAGCCGGCAAAGAGACGAAAGGCGCCGACGTATACGTCAAGTATACTCGTGTCATGCCTGACGTCATGATTCGCGTGCCCGCCGAAGTCCGCGACCAGCTCGCCGCCGTAGCGGAAGCGCGAGGGACCAGCCTCCGTGCCCTCATGCAGGAGATAGCTGCTCAGACCCTGACTCCCGAGCAGGTCAAGGCACGGGCCGATCGCACCCGCGCCTTGCTCGCCGAGCGGTTCGGGCACTACGTGACGGATGAGGAATCCGCCGAGATGCGACGCAAAATGCGGGAGGCCTCCGCCGCTCACCGGGCTGCTCTCGCGGAAGCGGAGTCGTCTCGTTGAGTCAGATCGAACACTACGTCCTCGACAGTCCCACACTGCTGGCGATGGGCGGCAACAAGCAGGTCTCCGGCCTCGTTCATGCTGCGGCGTCCAGCGATGACGTGCGCCTGTGGGTGCCCGTCCTGTGCCTCCTGGAGGCTGAGCGTGAACGCGTGGGGATCGTCGCGCACGCCGGTGTGCTGTTGGACGTACTCCGCGTCATCGATGACGACTACGCGATGGCCATGACCGTCGCCGAACTACTCCGTGACGGTCTAGTCCCCGGTATCGCGGCAGCCGTACATGTGGCGCGACCGAACCCGATGCTCCCTGAGGGGGCGCTGGTGGCCACTGTCTCGCCGGAGGCTTACGACAGGCTCGGAGTCGGAGTCATGGACCTGAATCGCTGACGATTTGGATGAACGGAGCCGGGGGCAGGTCCAGGGCGGCGACCCCTTGCACGCCAGAGGGCTGGTCCGTGCACGACTGGCATAGGGTTCCCGTCATGGCGCTGACGGACATAACCCGCATCGAGGTCAGCAAGGCGATCGAGGAGTACGACCGACTCGGCCGCGATGCGTTCCTCCGGCGCTATGGCTTTGGACGCGCCCGCCGCTACCTGCTGTTGTGCGGTGGCCGGCATTACGACTCCAAGGCGATCGTCGGCGCCGCACACGGTTATGTGCCTGGTCTACAGCCACTGGCGGCGGGGGAGTTCTCCGGCGGGGCAGCGCACGCCGTGAGCCTCCTCCGGGGCCTGGGTTTCACCGTGCTGGAAGAGATGCCGGAAAGTGCCCTCCTCCGCGACGACCTCATCGACCGCGTCGCCCAGTTGAAGGTGAACCGTTCTTCCGGACGCCCGGCCCTGTTCCAGCCGATCGTGCTGCTGTGGGCCATCGGACGCGCCCGCCGCGGCGAGCCCCGGCTCCTGTCGTGGCGGGAGACCGAGGATCAGCTCACGAATCTCCTCCAGAGGCACGGCATGAGGGGAGAGCGCCCGCGGCCCGACTATCCGGTCGCGGCTCTGCGCCGTGCCGGCCTCTGGGTGCTGCCCGATCACCAGGGCACGGTGCCCGCGGCCCATGGCGACACGGAGCTGCGTGGCTGGTTCCGCGGCAATCAGCCGCTCGGCGGCTTGGCGGAGCCGGTGTACGACCTGCTTCGACGTTCCGGCGACACCCGCCTCGCGGTGATCGGTGAGCTGCTGTGCAGGTTCTTCGACGACCTGGACTACGGCCCGCTCCTGACCGACGTCGGTCTGTACGACGACGACGTCGCAGGCGACGAGCCCCATCCGCTCAAGTGCCGCCCGCGGCCCGCCCGTCTGCTGGTCACCCACCTCGTACTCGAACCGGATCCGATGGGCGCCGTCCGAGTCGACCGCCATGCCGCCGGCCCCTCGGATCCCGGCCAGTGCCCCGGTCCCGCTCCCACGACACCTCCGCAACCTCACCCTTGTACCGCTTCCGCATCGTGGCCACCCCGACGTACACCGCCGTCTCGACCACCGGCTCCGGCAACGTGCACCTGTGCCGGGCTGACGTGCTCTGCCGCTTCCGGCCTGCTGCACAGCGATAGCTCGGCGAGAGCGGGCTACCGCCAGGCGGGGAGATCGCGGTGCGAATGGTCGATGCGAGACGGTGGTTTAGCTGCCCCCGGCAGCGCCGAGTCACGGTTTCACCCTGTTGTGCCCACCGTTGCGCCCGCTTACGCCCTGGACATGAGTAGGAGTACTCAGTCGCCGTGGAGCATCGCACGGATACAGTGCGTGGCGACCACGAAGTAACTTCCGCAACGGCAGGCTCAGTTGGTGCCGTTGACGCGCGTACAAGGGGGAGGGGGCCACGCATGGCGTGGGACGAGTGGGAGCAGCTGAAGGCGGATGTGGCGGCGCGTGGATCTGCTCGGATGCAGCTGAATCACCTGCCGGACACCGTGAGTGGTGGTTCTTCCGGTGTGACCTCGGACAAGCTGAAGTCGGACAAGAAAGTCTGGGCGAAGGCCGGTGGTGACGTCAAAGGACTGAAGGACGACGTCGGCAAGGCGCTGGGAAAGCTGGACGACGGGCAGTCGGGGCTCGGGGATGGCGCGGGATGTGAGTCGGCCGCGGCGCAGAAGGAGCTGTTCGACTCCTGGAAGCAGTATGTCGGTGACGTGGGCGGGCGCTGTGGCGAGCTGGGAGGGCTGCTGGAGCGTTCGGGGCATGACCTGGCGATGTCCGATGCGGACGTCAAGGCCGAACTGGACAAGATCAAGCTGAAGTACCAGGACACCGAGGCGGTCGGTGGCCAGGCGAAGGGCAGGTAACCGGCGCCATGGATTTTGCGACGCTGAAGGCGTTAAAGCCTTCCGAGTACGAGGAAGCCGCCGACGGGTATCGGGCCACGAGTGAGATGGCCAGTTCGGCGAAGGACGCCATCGACAACCGGATCTGCGCCGGGATCCGTAACCAACTCGACGGTGAGACGGCGAAAGCTGCGCTGCGAGAGCTCCAGGAAGTATCGAAGGACTTTCACTACATCCAGACCGAGTGCGCGCTGGCCAGTACCGCGCTGAACGGTTTCGCCTTCGACATGGCGGCGGCGAAGCGGAAGCTGGAGGCGGTGCTTGAGGACGCGAAGGCGGCCGGTTGCACCGTGGGCGCGGACGGCTCGGTCACCTATCCGGCGGGTGGCAAGGAAGTCGACGGCAAGGTGCCAGAGGGCGGCACTATGCCGCCGGGTACGAGCCCGACGGATCCGACGTCGGCGTCGCTGGAGCGTTCGGCGGCCAACATCCACCCGAATCCGAACTTCGGCAAGGCGCAGGACTTCGCGAACCGCATCGGCGACGCGCTGCAGCAAGCCGCAGAGGCGGACACGAAGTGGGCACCCAAGCTCCGTGCCCTCAAGGCCGATGACGACCTGGCGGTCTCCAACCGGGACTGGACCGATGCCAAGTCGGACATGGACGGTGTCCGTGGCGCCGGTAAGAGCTACCTCGACTCCCTGCCGCACCCTCCCAAGGACGGCAGTCCGAAGGACAACGCTGCTTGGTGGAAAGGCCTCACCGACGAGCAGCGGTCGGACTACCTGGCAGTCCACCCTGACTCGGTCGGCGCGCTGGACGGGCTCCCTGCCACAGTGCGGGACCAGGCCAACCGCACGGTGCTTGACGAGACCCGCGCAAAGGCCCAACTGGACTACGACGCCTGGTTGAAGGATCACCCTGAGCCCCCGCGGTACCAGGACCATATCAACATGCACACCGGGATGAAGCAGGGCAAGGAGGAACTGCCGGCGTGGGAGGAATGGGAAGCGGAACGGGAGAAGATGCACAAAGGGCTTGACGGCATGAAGGCGATACAGGACCGTTTCGATGCGACGGGTACTTCCGACGCGACGGGTGCCAACAAACTACCCGAGGCATACCTGCTGGGCTTCAGCGAGGCGGGAGACGGTCGCGCGATCATTGCCAACGGTAACCCGGACACCGCGGATCACCAGGCGGTCTATGTGCCGGGTACGACTTCAGATTTGGACAGCATCGGGGGGAACATCAACCGGATGACCAGTCTCTGGCAGACAGCCCACGCTGTATCTGGTGGAAAATCCGTCTCCACAATCACCTGGCTCGGCTACGACGCACCTAACGACGTCGTAAAAGACGCGACTTTCACCCACTACGCATACGATGGCGCACCGGCCTTCAATAAATTCCTCGATGGACTTGACGCATCACATTCCGGCGATTCGGCACCGCACCGTACCGTGATCGGCCACTCGTACGGATCGAGCCTCGTGGGCGCCGCGGCCCAGACCGGGGATCTCCACACCAACGACATCGTCTTCGCGGGCAGTCCCGGCGTGGAGGTTTCTCGCGCCGATCAGCTCGACGTTCCGAAGGGGCATGTGTGGAACGAGTACGCCGACGGGGACCCGGTTCCAGATCTCGGCCGCATGATCCATGGCGGAGGTTTTGGGCGCGAAATTCCCGCCGATTCAGGCTTCGGCGCCAACCAGATGGCCACGAACACCGAGGGGCACGGCGGTTACTGGAACCCGGGCTCCGAGAGCTTGAAAAACCAGGCCCTGGTAGTCGTCGGCAAATACGACGACGTAAAGGCGGCGCCGGAGCCGACCAGACCGTATGCACCGCACACAGTGTGGGAAAAATAGGAACGCCCACATAGAGGTGCTGGTACGCAGGCGATGAGACGACGACCGACCCACAGCCCAGTCCGACGGAATAAGGCTCCCTGCCATGAAGGAAAAGCTGAGCACTCTTGTGCTCGCCGCACCCCTTGCAATCATTACTCTCACGGGATGCAGTATGTCTGACCAGAACTCCGATGAAACCAAGTTCGCCGGCACGAGCACCACAAAGGATGCCTCTGATGCGCTACTGAAGGTATCCAGCGGTATCTATGACTTGATCGGCGTCAAGGGAAAAGCATCCGACGGTTCCACAGGGGTCCAGGAATGCCCAGGAAAGGACCCGAAAAAATACTTCCAGATCTTTCACCCGTGGAGTTTGCGCCCGGCCTCGGCGAGTGACGTCGAAAAGGCAATGAAGAATCTCAGGGCGGAACTCCCGAAGCATGGCTGGAAGATCGTCGAATACGGTCCGGACACCAGCAAGAACAAGAACATCAATCTGACCGCCGACAATGACGAGAAGAAGGCCGGTGTAAACGTCGTTCAGATGTTGAAGGACAACCCGCCGATGCTAAGCCTCACCGTCGTGTCCGGTTGCTACAAGGTGCCGGACGGTCAGAAGGTCCAATACTTCTGAGGACGGTTGGTACGAGCGCCTCAAGAGCTCGTAACACGACCATGGTTGGGTCTTCTTGAGTCGTCTCCAGCAGGTGATGCTGCACGCTAGTGGGGCGAGGGCGTCGTGCAGGTCGAGGCGTCGTTCCCATCGGGCGGCCAGGCGCTTGAAATGGTGCACGAGCGAGAGGGGCTGCTCCACGACGTAGCGGAGCTTGCCCAATCCCTTGATGTTGGGGGCGCCCTTGCGGGAGATCACCGGCAGGATCCGGCGCTTGCGCATTTCACGGCGGTTGGGGTTGCTGTCGTATCCCTTGTCGCCGAGCACGGCGTCGGGTCGGTGCCGGGGACGATGATCCGACATCCGATGAATTCGGCGGGCAGGCCTTCCATGTCGCCGACGGAGAGCTACCGGAGGGCGACTCACTGAACAACATGGCGAAGATCGTGACTGGAGGAACCCCATGAGGCTGTAGCGGGCATTGTCGGTCATCGCCATACTGACCGCGTCCGCGGCGATGGCGGCGTGCGGGTCGGGGCAGACGGGACGTAGCGGCGGCAGCACAGGATCGAAGCAGGTCACCATGGACGAGCAGCAAGCAACCAAACGCGCCGAGGAAATCATTCACCAGGCCGTGGACGGCATGTCTCCCAAGCCGATCCTCAGGCGCACCGGGCTGAGGCCTGTCGGAGCCTGTGTCGCCGACGAGCACAGTGCCGGCGAGCGCCAGCAGGTCTCGCTCTCGTACCAGCTGACCGGAGTGCCGGGCACCGAGGCGCTCCAGCAGGTCCCGATGGCGACCGGAATCCCCGCGCTTCTGGCCCGCAATGCCGAGGACGAGAGCGTGGCCCAGCTGGCCCCCTCGACCGACGGCACCCTGAGGGTGGCAGTAACGACTCCCGCGGCAGGCCCAAGGGCCGCGACAGCATGACGGCACAACCATCCGGCTCCTGCAGGTAGTCGGGCTATCTGCGTGAGACCTGACGGAACTACTTATCCACCTCGTACTCGAAGCAGATCCGATGGGTGCCGTCCGCGTCGACCGCCATGCCACCGGCCCCTCGGATCCCGGCCAGCGCCGCGGTCCCGCTCCCCGGCACGATCACGAAGAATTCGGCCTCCTGCCCCTCTCCCAGGGTCGTGGCCGAGTGGGCGAAGTTGAAGGAGCCGGTCCGCTCATGGAGGGTCCCCTCGAAGGACTCCATGGCGACGTACGTACCGGTCCCGCTGGCCTGGTCATACGCAGCGGTGAACAGCGTCGCCGACACCCCCGCAACCTCGCCCTCGTACCGCTTTCGCATCGTGGCCACCCCGACGGGCACCGCCGTCCCGACCACCGGCTCCGGCACCTGCACGTGCGCCGGGGTGAAATCCTCAACCGTGAACGTTCCTGAAGCGCGCATGCCCGGATGCTAAGGGGCCCCACTGACAATGCCGACGCTCGGCGTGCAGCTACAGCAGGTGGTCCGCCTTCCCCGCCTTGATCTCCAGAATGAGGGCGCGGAGGGCATCACGGCTGTCGGTGAGGTGGTGCTCCTCCTGCCCGGCGACGGCGATGTGGGCATTGCCGGCGGAGTCGGTGCCTATGCGGAAGCAGTTGTTGCCCTCGGCGCAGAAGGGGTCTTCCCATGTGATGTCGGCCATGGTGGCTCCTCAGAGTTCGCGGGCGATGGCACGGACGAAGTCGCGTGACGCTTGACAGCTCAGTGAGTTGTCTTGCCACCAGTCCATGTGGGCACGGTACTTCGCAAGTTGGGCTTCAGCGTGAGTGAACTCTCCGCCGTGTGCTGAATCCAGCTGCACGGTATCCAGCTGGGGCACCACGCCGCTCGCGTACAGCACGGCGTGACCCGCTCCCGGGAAGGCGCCGGCTTCGACGGGCAGGACGCGCACGTCGACGTTCTCGCGTTCGGACATCTCGCACAGGTGCTGGAGCTGCTCGCGGGGCGCTCGCCGCCCTCCGAACTGCATGCGCAGTGCCCACTCGTGGACATACGCGACGTACTCGACGGGACGTTCACGCTCCAGAACCCGCTGCCGTTGCATACGCTGAGCTACCCGCAGCTCCACCTCCGACTTGGGAAGCGGGGGCAGGGCGGAGTCGAAGATGGCGCGGGCGTATCCACTCAGCTGCAGCAGTCCTGGCACGTGCACGGTCTGGAGGGTCCGCAGCCGAGTGGCGTGCCACTCCAACTCAGCGACGTCGAGCAGGCCTTGCGGAAGGCTTCCGCGGTACTGCTCCCACCATCCGCGCTTGCGCGAGTCGGCCATTGCGGCCAGTCCGTCCACATAGGCCTGGTCGGCGCAGTCGTAGTTGCTGGCGAGTATCCGGATGCGCTCGGGCGAGGTAGAGCGGATCCCCGACTCCATGTTGGACACCTTCGTGCGGTCCAGCCCGAGCAGACCGGCGGCGTACTCGGTGGTTTTGCCCGCCGCAAGCCGCATCCCGCGCAACTCGGCACCCAGGCGCCGCTGACGCTCCGTCGGTGTGGGCCGTGTCGGCATGCTCACCTTCCTCCGCATTTTGTGGGCCCAGTCTGCCCTCACGGGCCCTCCAGTCGGTGACGGATCGACTACAGATAGGCCGATCCGTCGACATCCGTCGAACCGGAAGCGCATCGCACGAGCCCGCCAGCAGCCTCCTTCCCTGGGAGGGGTGGGTCGTGCCAGGGAGACGAGCCACCCACCGGAAGTCAACCGATCTGCATGGAAAGGAAGTTGCCGTGCCCGTGATGCCCACGTCGTCCTGCTGGGTGCCCACCCTCGAAGACGCCCCGCCCACACCCCCGACCCCCGAAGGCCTCACCTACAGCCTCACCCTGCCCGCGGCCCCGCAGAGCCCGCCCATCGCCCGCGCGGCAACCCGTACGATCCTGCTAGCACACGATCTGGAAGACGTATCGGAGCCGGCAGTGCAGGTGGCGGGCGAACTGACCTGCTGCGCCTGCCGTTTCACACCCGCTGCCGACGTGTATATGTCCCTGCGGTATCGGGATGGCGCCCTGCGCGTGATCCTCTACGATGGCCATCCGCGCCACACCCACGCACGCCTGGCCACCGCCTGCGACAGCCGCCGACGCGACACACTGGGTGTCCTGGCCGGGGTTGTCCGGGGGGCCAGGGTGACTGGGGCTTCGGCGAAGCCCGCGAGCCGGGCGGCGGAACGCGTATGTGGGCGGTACTGCCGCGGGCAGGGGCCGAGGCATACGCGAAGCATGAATGACGGAGTGAGCCGAGGGTGAGGGTCGTCGGCAGCTACCGCGTCTCGATGCCGACTGCACCCCCACCCCTAGTCCCCAACCGGCCATGGCTCCGGCCTCCGCCTCCAGTGCATGCCCGGAGCGGAGCCGGGGCAGGCACAGGCGGCCCGGCCTCATCGTGTGTACGGCTATGACGGTGACGCGACGGTTCAGGTAGGCGACGTCGATGGGAAAGCACATGTTGAAGGTGTGCATGCCGCTGGCAGGGGAGACCAGGATCAGCCCGCGGACGGAGGCGCGGCCCAGCGATCCCTTGGTGCCGTCCGATATGAGGTGGCGATCTCCACGAGGACGGACGCCGATTGTCCGCCGGTGCTGTGAACGACCAGTTTTCCCGTGTCGGTTCCGCCAACGAGCCGCGCTTACCACTCCCGTTCTGAACGACCGTACGGGTGAGCCGGTTGGCACGGGCGGCCAGCCTAACTGAGTACTCGTACTCATGTCCTCGCACGGGTCCTGCTGCCACAGTGGCCACAATGGGGTTCTTTCGCGCGACTCCTTTGACTCCATTGAGAGGACAGTCGGCTACCGCCTCGCGTCGGTCAGTCGAGAGTGGCTTCGTATGGCGGGCTGCAGACACGATTCACGCTCAGACCCTGGATGCTGTGGGTGAAAGGACAGTGTTGGTGCCGCTGTCGTGATGCTGGGCAGATGCGCTTTCCAGCCAGCGATGCCCCACGCTGGCGTCAGGATTCCGTGAAGCCTCAAGATCGCAGATACCGTGCTGGAGTTGCTTGTGTTACGGATAGAGATATCAAGGGCACTGTCAGCAAGTACTGAGGTGCTGACCACGCAGGGGAGAGCGCAGTGACCGAGGCGGCGGGGGATCCGCAGGCGACTGCCGCTGCACTGGAAGCGGCCGCTGGGGCAATCGCGGCGTCCGGCATTGGTCCGATCGCTGGGATCGGTGCCGCCATGGCCCGCGAACTGCGGGTCGAGGCCGAGACGTTGACGGCCTTCAAGAACCGGGTGAACGACCTTCTGACCCGGCTGGAGAAGTCAAAGGCTGCTCCGAACAGCATCGCGGACGGCGCGCTGCCGACGGGCCGGTTGGGCAATTTTGACGAAGCCGACGCGCTCCACGGCACCTACACCCAGGTGCATTGCCAGCTGGAGCGCCTTTCCAGGATGCTGGCGCTGCAGATCGAGGGGCTGATGGTCACGGTCGATGCGTCGAAGACCAACTATCACAACCTTGACGACGACGTTCGCGATCGCCTGCACCGCATCCGCGTCGAGGCCAACAAGCTGGCTGTCGACCAGGGCCGGCCGAGAACAACAGAGGGACACGCCAGCGGTGGGGCGGATGGACCCGGCCACAGCGGGCATGGGCCAACGCAGGACTCTCAGGCAGGTGGTCTGTGATGTCCGTGCTGATGAGACGGTGCAACGGGATGGCCGTGACAGGGAGGGCGGTGAGTCTCCATGTCTGACTTTGCCAGCCGCATGTGGGAGTCGATCAGGCAGGAGCGGTTCCTGGTCCAGGACCCGGAGCAACTGTGGGCCATGGTCGAGTCGGCCGACGGGGCGACGGTTAGCGGTCTCGGTGACCTGCTGACGGAGGCCGCCAAGACGATCAAGGAGATCGGTGGCGATCTGCTGAATCACAGTATGGCGGTCGAGTGGGAGGGCGAGGGTGGCGAGGCGTTCCGGACCTGGTGCCATCAAGCAGCGCTGACCACAGTGAGCCTGGGCGACTACAGCGAGAACGCGGGCAAGTGGCTGGGCCACGCGGCGGACACGCTGCACGAGGTCAAGCCGCAGCTTGAGATGCTGCGGAACCAGAGTGTCAGCGCGCGCTCGGTGCTTGACGCGCATGCGGCGAAGGCGACGGATGTCGGCAGCCACGACGGCGGTCCATCGGATTCCGCGGTGACGAAGGCCAAGACCCAGTACGCCAACACCCGTGCCGAGGCCGGCGGGCTGATGATGAAGCTCGCCCAGTCGTACACGGCGTCGACGGAGCAGATCCACGCGGTGGAGGCACCGAAGTTCCCGGAGTTGCCGGAACGGTTCGTGCCGCCCAAGATTTATGACGGAACGCACGTCTCCGCCCCGACCACACAGGGAAGCGCAGGTCCAGGGGCGGTTAGGCGGGTGAAGCCGAACACGCATGAGAGCGCCGCCGGCTCCCCTTCCGGCGGGACCGGCTCGGTGCCTCAGCCGTCCACGACGCATCGTCTGAAGGACTTGGTCGATGTCCCCCATCATGTGCCGCCGAGCGCTCATATTGATGTACCGAACACGGCGATCGACAGCACAGGAACCCTTCCGCCCGCCCCGACGGTGCCTTCCGAGCACTCGGCGCCGCCAGCTGGGCCGAGCGGCCCGGACGTAAGGACGCCGTCGGCGACAGGCGTGCTTCCACCCGTGTTCGGGGCTGGAAGAACACGGCCACCGAGTGTTCGGGAAGGTGGTGAGCGTCCCGTGTACAGAGGCCGGGGCCCAGTGCCCACACCATCGGGACCCGGCACCTCAGGGAGCCCGCGCATCCCGGGAAGCGGGCCTTTCGGTCCCAGCATGACTGGAAGCGAGCCCGCCCCTGAGCGCGGGCCGCTCAGCCCTGCCCCCGCCCGAGGCACCAACGGCATCACAGGCGGACGCCCGGTCTCACCATCGGCAGGACGGCCTGCTGGTGCGATTCCGCGCGGCAATGTCGTTGGCGGCGCTCCGAACCAGCAGCAGTCTCCAAGGGGTCGTGGTGCGGTGCCCGGAAGTCCTACTGCCAGGACGACGTCATCCCGTGGCGACAACTCCGCCGTGAACCGCGAGGGCGCATCGAGGGGGCGCATGCCTGCCACTTCCAACGGCATCGTGGGGGGACAGCCCAGACCATCTCGCGACCGTGGACGGGCAGGGACCACCTCGCGAGGCGTACGGTCCGCAAGTGAAGCAGCGGCAGAGGAGCCGCTGCCGCGCCGTGGTGGACGACCCCGCGGTGCTTCCGCCGCCGCCCCGAACCGCGACGACCGTCCCGCTCGCGACAAGCGCTCTGGCAGCCGCGCGACCGACCCGGCGGAGGACAAGGATCTCCAGGCAGAGGACAGGAACAACCGACCGGTCCCGCCTCCCCTGCCCAAAGGGCCTGATGGAGACATAGGACGAGAAGCATGATCACGCGCAACCGTAGCGAGCACGCCAGATGGCGCGCTCGAGCCGTATCCGCAACCGTCGGGGTCCTGTTGGCGGGCATCGCCGTCACACCCGCACACGCTGATACCGTCCGCGAGCGGCAGTGGCACCTCGATGCCATGCACGCCGATGAGATGTGGAAGACCAGCACGGGCAAGGGCATCACGGTCGCGGTGATCGACACCGGTGTCCAGGCCGACATCCCCGACCTGCGGGGCCAGATCGTGGCCGGCAAGAACTATTCCAGGCATCCCGGGGACGAACGCAGTGACTACGACGGCCACGGCACCGGCATGGCCGTCCTGATCGCCGGCACAGGCGACCGTGGCCCCGCCAACGGGTCCTACGGCCTGGCCCCGCGAGCGAAGATCATGCCGATCCGTATCCCGGACTTCATCGAGCAAAGCCGCGCCGATGGCAATCCGGATGATTACCCCACATACATGGCCAAGGCCATCCGGTTCGCGGCCGATTCGGATGCCCAGGTCATCAACATCTCGCAGGCGAGTACCGCACACTCCCAGGAGCTGACTGATGCTGCCGCCTACGCGCTGTCCAAGGGCAAGCTGATCTTCGCTGGTGTGGGCAATGATGGTGCTGCGCTCAACCAGGTGGAGTACCCAGCGGCTACACCCGGTGTGGTGGGTGTCGGAGCGATCGACAGAAACGCCAAGGCAACCCAGGAGTCCGAGCACGGCCCGCAGGTCGATCTGGTCGCGCCCGGCGAGGACATGGTCGCCGCGTGCATCGGCGGCACGGAACTGTGCAAGACGCACGGCACCAGCGACGCCACCGCCATCGCCTCCGCCTCCGCCGCCCTGATCTGGTCCGAGCACCCGAACTGGACCAACAACCAGGTCCTGCGGGTCATGCTCAACACCGCGAGTAAGCCGACGAGCGGCAAGGAGCGCACCGACTACCTCGGCTACGGCGCCGTCCGCCCCCGCATCGCGTTGACCAACCCCGGCGACCCCGGCCCGGCCGACGTCTACCCGCTGCCCGACTTCAAACAAGCGGCGTCCAAGGCACCCAACGGGTCCGCCACGGCCTCCGCGAAGGATGACAGCAGCCCATCGTCGGCAGCATCCACATCTGGGAGCGACGGCTCTGCACTGCCATGGATTCTCGGGGGTGCGGGAGTCGTCGTGGTTGCGGGTGGGGCTCTCGCCGCCGGGGCGGTACGCAGGCGCCGACGTGCAGCGGCGGTAGCCCAGGCGCAGGTAGCCATGCCGCCTGGGCCGGGGCAGACGCCGTGGTACGGCGACAGCGATTTCAGGGGGAGGCCCTGAGGTGGCGTGGGGCGAGTGGGAGCAGCTGAAGGCCGACGCGCTGGCCCGTCGGCAGAACGGGATGCGGCTGGACAGCGCTGCGGGTGCGGGAGTTCAGTGGCTGGCAGACCGGCTCCGGGCTGAAGGACGCCCACGCGGAATGGGAGTTGCAGGTCAAGAACCTGAAGGGGCGCCTGGGGCAGGACAAGGAGGAACTTCATCCCGGTTTACGGAGATGCTGCCCAGCGTGGAGCGGACGTGCTCACCAGCGCCTGGATCATGGATGAGCAGCAGCACCAGGCCGACAAGCTGACCAGCGACAGCCAGCAGACCTACCACCTGCGTCGCAATCAGCTCAATTCCATCGCCGATCAGTGGTATTCAGTCAACTCCGACTGGGCGTCCAGTCACGATCATCCCGGATGTTCACCCAATGACGGCGTGTACAAGCAAATCGAAGGCTGGGCCAATGATGGCGGTGCCCAGTTCCGTGGGATGGCGGGAATTCACTGATGGTGAAAACGTGGCACACTGAGCAATTGGCCCTTTGTGGGGCCGTTGTGCTCATGGTGGCGGGTTGCGGCAAAACGCAACCTGACATTCCAGCTAATTTCTGTCATGTCCCCGTCGATAATTCGGTCCTGGCGCCGCTGGTTCCGAATGGAGACAGTCTGGAGCAGAAATACACGCCCTTCGAGTCGCACCCCGGCGCACAGTGTGACCTGAGCGTGGACGGCCATGGTGTCCTGTCCGTCGCTGTGATGCGGATGGGATCGGGCGCCGGACCCGACGGACTGGAACAAAGTGGGGTCACCGTACAAGTACACTGCCCAACGAAAAGTCACATTCCCGGGACATGCGTCGATTGGAAGTGGCCGTGCGGTGGTCGAGGCGACGTGTAACACCAGGACCGCGTACGTGTCCGTCGTGGTGGACTTCTGGGGCGACCGCGTCGAGGACACTCTAACCGGCTACAAGAAACTCCAGCAATTCGTCAACGACGTTGTCCCACGTGAAACGAAGAAATTCGACTGCGTCAAATAGGTGACGTTGGGCGAAGTTCAGTAGGGATGCGTCGGTGGGTGACCTTATTTGATCAACCAGGAGAGATGGTCGTGAATGAGTGGGCTCAGGTATCGCAATCATCTGGTAAACCAGGTGGTGGGAAATTTCGGCGAGATGCTGACCATATGGAAAAGTGGTCGATGGTATGGGTGCTCGTGGCGATTTGCATGTGGGTTTGGTTTCTCTTCCTACTCCTTTTTGAATACAAGGCTGGCGGGGGAATAAAGTGCAAAGCGCCGCTGTTTCGCGACGCTGAGGGTTATGGGGCCTGTAACAGCGGCATGCGTCAGTGGCCCGCGCTCCTCGGCGTGCTTGCGCTGGCGGTGATTCCGACTGTACTTGCGGCGACCACAACGCTGTACTCAAGGCTCCTCTACCGTATGGCCGGTCTGGAGAATCAGAACGCGGATTCTTCTCCGGGGTCGTCTTTGTGACTTTACGGGAGGATGCTTGAAATCTCGCGGG
Source organism: Streptomyces griseochromogenes (assembly GCF_001542625.1). Taxonomy (NCBI): domain Bacteria; kingdom Bacillati; phylum Actinomycetota; class Actinomycetes; order Kitasatosporales; family Streptomycetaceae; genus Streptomyces; species Streptomyces griseochromogenes. The sequence continues at coordinate 1,248,497 of NZ_CP016279.1, forward strand.
ACGCTGCTGCGTGGCAGGTGATGACGGAATTTTGGGAGACCAGTGGTGAAGTCGACGCGACGAGTCGTGGTGGCCGTGGTAGCGGCTGCCACGGCATTCTCGGCCACCGGATGCACCAGCAAGGGCCTGGACGTTCCCAAGACGTTCTGCGGTGCCACCGTCAAGAAGTCCACCTTGTCTCCGCTCCTGCCAGATGGTGACGACCTCAAGAACCTGCTGTTCGCGCCGACGCCGACCTCATTGGACTGTTCGCTGCACGTGGACGGGGTGGAAGTCCTGGACACGTCGGTCCGTTGGATCAATGAGCCGCTTGCGCCAGAGGACTGGAAGACCGCAGGGTCGATATACGCCAATGCATCGAAGCGAAGAGTTTCGCGAAGTGCGTGGGGGCGGTGCCGGACTTCCTGCTCTTCAACGTCATCTTCGATGGTGACCGTGTGGAGAAGTCCCAGGCCGGCGTCGCAAAACTCCAGCGCTTCCTGGAGAACTATGTGCCGGCCATGGCAAAGCATCTCGGCTGCACCAAATAGCGGGTCTTCGAACTCAGCGGGGAACGCCCAAGTCGGCATCCGGTTCGACGCGAACCCTCACCCCGGCCACCAGCCCCCACCCCACCATCACCCCGGCCTCCGCCTCCAGCACATGCCGTGCCCGCAGCCTCGGCCTGCCGAGCCGGCCCGGGTGCATGGTTCGTACGGCGATGACGCGCAGCCGCCGGTCGAGGTAGGCCACGTCGATCGGCATCCGCATCCGGAAGGTGTGTACCCCGCTCGCCGGTGAGAGCAGCATCGCCCCGTTGATCGAGTCGCGCCCCAGCAGGCCCTTCGTGCGGGCGCGGTACGAGACCGCGAGCTCCAGGGGCAGTGTGAGCGGCGTCCCGTCGCCCCGGTCCACGACCAGCCTCCCCGCACCGTCCCGCCAGCGCCGCCCCATGCCCGGCCCACCCCCGCCCTCCGCGCCGTAGCGCACGTCGACGAGCCGACCGTACCCACCAGCGCGCACCGGTGACCCGCCCTCGGCGTAAAGGAGTTGATCCATCCCGACGTGGCCGACTAGGAAGGCCCCATGACTGGACTAGGCGCGGTATTCCGACCCCAGCTGCCCCCCGAGCGGCTTCGTGACGTGGCCCGGCTCGCGGACCAGGTGGGGCTGGAGGAGCTCTGGCTGTGGGAGGACTGTTTCCTGGAGGGCGGTGTCTCCACGGCCGCTGCCGCGCTCGCCTGGACCGAGCGGGTGCGGGTCGGCATCGGACTGCTGCCCGTGGCGCTGCGGAATGTCGCCGCCACCGCCATGGAGGCCGCCTCACTGGAGCGCATGTTCCCCGGCCGGGCCGTCCTGACCGTGGGGCACGGGGTGCAGGACTGGATGGGACAGGTCGGGGTGCGGGCCGCCTCGCCTCTCACGCTGCTCGGTGAGCAACTCGATGCCCTGCGCGCGTTGTTGCGCGGGGAGCGGCTGAGCGTGCAAGGGCGGTACGTCCAGCTGGACGACGTCGGCCTCGACTGGCCCCCGCCGCAGGCGGTCGACGTGTTCGCCGGCGCCACCGGACCCCGTACGCTCCGCCTCTCCGGCGCCAAGGCCGACGGCACCCTCCTCACCGCCTCCACCTCGCCGGACGGCGTACGGCGGGCCCGGCGGCTCATCGACGAGGGGCGCAAGGAAGCGGGCCGCACCGAACCGCACAAGGTCGTCGTCTATCTCCTGGCCGCCACCGGGCCGGACGCCGCGTCCCGGCTGCGCGCCGAACTCGTCGCCGAGGGGCTGGAGTCGGCCACGGACGTCGGGGTCGCGGGCGACGCCGGTGCCGTGGCCGAGGCCGTGCGGCGGATGGCCGAGGCCGGCGCCGACACCGTCGTCCTTCAGCCGACGGCGGACGAGCCCGACCCGGAGGGCTTCGTGCGCTTCGTCGCGGAGGAGGTCCGGCCCCTGGTGCCGTAGAGGCCCAGGCGCGGTCGTGGAGGCAGAGCCGTTGTCAGTGGGCCCTGCCACACTCGCCACCATGACGGACGTGTACAGCGATGTGAGTCTGCGGCCGGTCCACGAGGAGGACCTGGAGCGCTTCCTCGCCTATGAGCACGACCCGGAAGCCGTCCGGCGGTCGAGGTTCACGCCCCGGCCGCGGGAGGACTTCCTGCGGCACTGGCGGGAGCGGGTGCTCGGCGATCCCGACTGTCTGGTGCGGACCGTCGTCGTCGACGGGGACGTGGCCGGGAACTTCGGATCCTGGACGCAGGACGGGCGGCGGTTCGTCGGGTACTGGCTCGGCAGACCGTACTGGGCCCGCGGCGTCGGCACCCGGGCCCTCGGTCTCTACCTGGAGCTGGAGCGGGTACGGCCCCTGTACGCCGACCCGTTCTCCGGCAACGCCGCCTCCGTGCGCCTGCTGGAGAAGCACGGCTTCGCGCGCTCCGGCACGGTCCGGTACGGGGAGGACGAGCATGTCGTGTTCGTCCTGGCCGAGCCCGACGGGTCCGGGCGGTGAGCTCCCCCCCCGAGCCGTGGCGGTTGCCCTTCGAGCTCGCCTGGGAAGCGCTGCGCGCCGGCAGCCGGCCGGTACGGATCTCGCGCACGCCGAGATCAACGCCCTGGCCCCGCTTCCGGCCGGCCGCCGCCACGTGGGCCACCGGCTTTGCACCATCCTCGAACCCTGTCCGCTGTACGGGGCTCGGGCGGCCCAGGAGCATCGGGGGCTGACCGTCGTCGTGCGGCTGCGGGCTGTCCGTGGCTCGTCGCGCAGTTCCCCGCGCCCCTGCGGACCTACGGAGTTTCCGCACAGCCCGCTCGAAAAGGCCGGTCCGCGAATCCCGCCGCCTCCTGGACGCCGGTCTCCTCGACGCGCCGGGTGTCCACGCGGCGTACGGTCTGATCAGTCCTTCTCCGCCTGCGTGACCGGCCGATGGGCCCCGGTCGCCCCGTCGATCAGCTCGCGCAGGATGTCCATGTGCCCGGCGTGCCGTGCCGTCTCCGCGATCATGTGGACGAGGACCCAGCGCAGTGAGACGGAGTGGTCGCGCCAGGTCGGGTGGCCCTGCGCGTCCAGGGGCAGCTCGGTGATCACCTGGTCGGCGGCGGCGCGGGCGCGGCCGTAGAAGGAGACGATCCGTTCCGTCGTCTCGCCGGGGGCGATGTGCATGTCCTCGCTCTCGTACGGGTCGAACCACAGGGGTTCCGGCTCGCGGCCGAACGTCTCCACGAACCAGCCGTACTCGACCGAGGCCAGATGCTTGACCAGGCCCAGCAGGGTCGTCCCGGTCGGTGTCATCGGCCGGCGCAGCTGCTCGTCGTCGAGCCCGTCCAGCTTCCAGAGCACGGCGTCCCGGTGCTGGTCCAGGCTCGTGTGCAGGATGTCCTTCTCTTCGGCGGTGTAGCCGGCGGCAGAGTTCCCAGAGGTCGTCATGCCCGCGGAAATTAGCAGGCCCCGCCGACAATGCCCTGCGATCATGACGTTCATGGCGGAGAACCGTTCCTTCGAAGACCTTGTGGCCGAGGGCGCCGCCGTGCCCACCGAGGGGTGGGACTTCTCCTGGTTCGAGGGACGGGCGAGCGAGGCACGGCCGTCGTGGGGGTATGCCCGGTCGGCGGGGGAGCGGCTGGCCCGGGCCGAGGCCGCGCTCGACATCCAGACCGGGGGCGGGGAGGTGCTCGACTTCGCCCTGGGCCGGGCCGAGCCGGATCGTCCGCCGCTGGTCGCGGCCACGGAGGGGTGGCCGCCGAACGCCGCCAAGGCGACCGCACTGCTGCGGCCGCGCGGTGTGGTGGTCGTCGCCGCTACGGACGACGCGCCGCTGCCGTTCGCCGACGGGGCCTTCGACCTGGTCCTCAGCCGGCATCCGGTGCGTCCCCGCTGGGAGGAGATCGCGCGGGTGCTGCGGCCGGGCGGTACGTACTTCGCCCAGCACGTCGGGCCCGCCAGTGTGTTCGAGCTGGTCGAGTACTTCCTCGGGCCCCAGTCGGACGCCGTGCGCGGCGGCCGTGATCCCGAGCTGGAGCGGGCCGACGCTCAGGCGGCGGGCCTGGAGGTCGTGGACCTGCGGGTGGAGCGGCTGCGGATGGAGTTCTGCGACATCGCCGCCGTCGTCCATTTCCTGCGCAAGGTGGTCTGGATGGTCCCCGGGTTCACGGTCGAGGCGTACGAGCCCCAACTGCGCGCCCTGCACGAGCGGATCGAGAAGGAGGGGCCGTTCGTCGCCCACAGCGCCCGGCAGCTCTTCGACGTCCGGAAGTGGACCCACTGAAGCACGGGGCGGAGGTGGCGTCGGCGCCGCTCGGTTCACCTGGAGTCGGCCCGCGGTTTCCACATCGTTATCGGCCGCGGTTCACATCCGTCTCATCCGTCACGTAAGTTCAGACCAAGGTAATTCACGCCAGCAAAGCTGTGCGGGTGGCACCGCGCAGTGGAGGGGGCTGCGCGGTGCCACGATGCCGCGCGGGTCCGTTCCGGAACCGTCAAGTCACCGTTCGCTGACCGGGTAGCCCTTCGGAGGGACCCCGGACAACTCGCCGACCGTTCCCCAAGACGGCGCAAACCCTCTTGATCTCTCCGTATGCGGACCGATTCCCTGGGAATCCGCTGTGAATCGGCCATGAAATGCCCCTGAATCCAGCGTTCCGTGCCCACCGGGGCGTCGTCGGCCGACTCCGGAGAGTAGTTGTGGCACGCCGATGCACCCACGATCCCTCACGAAGGGTTATGGTGGAAACCCCCCCTCGGGCCGGTCCGTCTCCCCCCCACGGACCGGCCCGTTTTTTCGTCCGCATCATCCGGGAACTTCGAAGCAGGGTCTCGGCGTCCTCACCTCCAGGGGTGCGGGGCTGTCGCGACATGCCGCTCCGCCGCGTGGGCGTGAGCAGCCCCCACCGGCCCGCACCTCTGCCGAAACCGCACCCACCCCGAACCCGGAACTCGGCCGAGCCCCCCGGCAGGGGTAGGCTCGGCCCCCGCGGTGACCGTACCCGCTCAATCCCGGAGGGCTCTGTGAACCTGCGCGAAACGCTGCGCAGCCTGCTCGTCAGGCTCTACGCACGCCGGGTGGAAGGCCACCTGGACCACGCTCAGGTGCCCAAGCACATCGGCGTCATCATGGACGGCAACCGCCGCTGGGCGAAGGCCGCCGGCTCCACCACGGTCCACGGCCACCGGGCCGGCGCCGAGAAGATCGAGGAGTTCCTCGGCTGGTGCAGCGAGACCGACGTCGAGGTCGTCACGCTCTGGCTGCTGTCCACGGACAACTTCGACCGTCCGCAGGACGAGCTGGTCCCGCTCCTCGGCATCATCGAGGACGTCGTGCGCACCCTCGCCGCCGACGGCCGCTGGCGGGTGCACCACGTCGGCACCCACGACCTGCTGCCGTCCGGGATGCAGAGCGTCCTCAAGGAGGCCGAGGAGACCACCGCCCACGTCGACGGAATAGTCGTCAACGTGGCCATCGGCTACGGCGGCCGTCAGGAGATCGCCGACGCCGTCCGCTCCATGCTGCTCGACGCGCAGGACAAGGGCGTGTCGATGGAGGACCTCGCCGAGTCCGTCGACACCGACATGATCGGGCGTCATCTCTACACCGGCGACCAGCCCGACCCGGACCTGGTGATCCGCACCAGCGGAGAGCAGAGGTTGTCCGGATTCATGCTCTGGCAGACCGCCCACTCCGAGTACTACTTCTGTGAGGTCTTCTGGCCGGCCTTCCGCAAGGTCGACTTCCTGCGCGCCCTGCGTGACTACGCGGCACGTCACCGCCGTTACGGCGGCTGAGGAACATCGCGAACGCCCCGTCGGTCACCAGGCCGACGGGGCGTTCGTTATATCCCTGTTGGGTTGGACGTAACAAGGAGTTCACCAGCGCGCTGTTGGCTGCTTTTGCATGGCAGTGCATGTTCGAGGGCATAAGGCAAGCAGGTCGATGCCCGAACCCCGGGCGTCGGATCTCAGCGGGCGGCACGGGGCCGTCCGCCCGGGAGGCCCTTTGCACCAGCCCGACCGTGCCGTCACTGCACGGAAGCAGCCGCGGAGGTCCGGTGTCCGGCCCGCCCTGCGCGGGGGCCGGGGACCGGTCGCAATGCTCCCGCCCTCCCGGCCCGGCTTCCACTTCGTCGCTCCCCGACCTCATCCGAGGGGGTACGTCCTTCCGTGGTGACCAGCACAAAGCGCCACAAGCCAGACCGGCGCACCTATGTTCTCGACACCAGCGTCCTGCTGGCCGACCCCAATGCCGTGACCCGCTTCGACGAGCACGAGGTCGTGCTCCCCATCGTCGTGGTCACGGAGCTGGAGGCCAAGCGGCACCATCCCGAACTCGGGTACTTCGCCCGCCAGGCCCTGCGCCTGCTGGACGACTACCGGGTGAAGCATGGTCGCCTCGACGCCCCCATCCCGATCGGGGAGCTGGGCGGAACCGTCCGTGTCGAGCTCAACCACTCGGACCCCAGCGTGCTGCCCACCGGCTACCGCCTGGGGGACAACGACTCCCGCATCCTCGCGGTGGCCCGCAATCTGCAGGCCGAGGGGTTCGACGTCACCGTCGTCTCGAAGGACCTGCCCCTCAGGATCAAGGCATCCTCCGTCGGCCTGCTGGCCGAGGAGTACCGCGCCGAACTCGCCATCACGGAGAACTCCGGCTGGACCGGAATGTCCGAGCTGACGCTCCCCGGCGAGCAGGTGGACATCCTCTTCGAGGAGGGGCATGTGTACGTTCCGGAGGTCGCCGACCTCCCCGTGCACACTGGCCTGACCATCCAGTCCGAGCGCGGCAAGGCGCTCGGCCGCATCACCTCCGAGGGCAACGTCCGCCTGGTGCGCGGCGACCGGGAGGCGTTCGGCATCAAGGGCCGAAGCGCCGAGCAGCGCATCGCGCTCGACCTGCTGCTCGACCCGGACGTCGGCATCGTCTCGATGGGCGGCCGGGCCGGCACGGGCAAGTCGGCGCTCGCGCTGTGCGCGGGTCTGGAGGCGGTCCTGGAGCGCCGCCAGCACCAGAAGGTGATGGTCTTCCGGCCGCTGTACGCGGTGGGCGGGCAGGAGCTGGGCTATCTGCCGGGCAGCGAGGCCGAGAAGATGAGCCCCTGGGCGCAGGCCGTCTTCGACACGCTCTCGGCGGTCACCAGCCGCGAGGTCATCGAGGAGGTCACCGCGCGCGGCATGCTGGAGGTCCTGCCCCTGACCCACATCCGGGGCCGTTCCCTGCACGACGCCTTCGTGATCGTCGACGAGGCCCAGTCGCTGGAACGGAACGTCCTGCTGACTGTTCTGTCCCGGATCGGCGCCAACTCACGGGTGGTTCTGACTCATGACGTGGCACAGCGGGACAATCTGCGCGTAGGCCGCTACGACGGTGTGGTCGCCGTCGTGGAGAAGCTGAAGGGGCATCCGCTCTTCGCGCATGTCACGCTGACCAGGTCCGAGAGGTCCCAGATCGCCGCCCTTGTGACCGAAATGCTCGAAGAAGGTCACATCTGAGTGGGTAGCTGAGCAGGCTCAGTTGGTGCCGTCCGGTGAAGGCGAAGAGCCTAGCCGGGCGGCGCCGTGGCGTGTGGGGCTTTCCAGAAATCCCCAGGGGCAAACGAGGTGTGAGCTTTCACACTCAACTCGGAATTGCCTCCCGGTGTCGGGTTACGGCAGAGTCTCAGTCCTGTCAGGCCCCGCATACGACACACCTGTACCCCCAGCGGTACGGCACCTCAGAAGCACCATCTTCAACTCCATAGAGTCGTCGTATGCCGCCCGAGCACCACACGGCCTCTCCCTCTCAGGAGTTGTCCACCGGGCCCGCGCCTCCCGTGACCCCGCAGTTGGGAGGCCAGTGCCAGGGGCACGATTGCGTCCGCCAGGGTCACCGAAGCGGGCGATGCTGGAAGGAAACCGTGTGAGCCGGATTTCGGTCCGGGGATTCGCAGTGGCCTCGGCCACCGCGGTCACCGCTGTCGGAAGCGTCGTCGGCGTTGCCTCGGGCAGCACCGCGCAGAACAACGACGCCGAGGCGACGGCAGCCGACGCCACGCTCCTCGCGGACATACCCGCGGGTCAGCAGGCCCAGGTGCAGACCGCGTCCCTGACTCAGCAGGCCGACGCACAGGCCATCGCCGCGGACGCGAGCGCCAAGAAGGACGCCGAGGAATCGGCCCGCAAGGCCGCCGCCGAGACCGCGGTCGCGAAGAAGGCCGCCGCCGAGAAGGCAGCCAAGGAAGCCAAAGAGCGCATCGAGGCGAAGTCCACGGCGGCCAGCCGCGACAGCACCCGTGACTCCTCCAGCTTCCCCGTGCAGACCAGCTACAGCGTCGCGCAGATCCAGGCGATGGCGCGTCAGATGGTCGCGGGCGGTCAGTTCCAGTGCTTCAGCAACATCGTGGACCACGAGTCCAGCTGGAACTACCAGGCGACCAACGCTTCCTCCGGTGCCTACGGCCTCTTCCAGGCCCTGCCCGCCGGTAAGTACGCCTCCGCGGGCGCCGACTGGCAGACCAACCCGGCCACCCAGATCAAGTGGGGCCTCAACTACATGAACGAGCGGTACGGCAGCCCGTGCCAGGCCTGGTCGTTCTGGTCGGCCAACCACTGGTACTAGGCGCTCCGCCGGGTTCGGCCGGCCGGGCACGTCCGGTGGGCCCTCTCAACCTTGCAAAGCCCCTCCCCGTCCTTAGGGGAGGGGCTTTCGCCCTGTACGGTCGTATGCGAACGGCTCCAGGGGGGAGTGGTGGCGAGCACGCGGGGACGCGGGGGAAGAGGACGGATCATGTCGCGAGTGCCAGGGTGGCTCGGCCGGCTCGGAGCCGGCCTCACCGAAGTGAGCGAGCGCCTGGACGAGCGTCGTGCCGAGGTGGAGAAGGAGACCGAGCCCGAGCCGGCCGCCCCGGTCGCCGTCGCGGACGAGGCGCCGCCCGCGCCCCGGCCCGCGCCGACGACCGGCCCCCGCCCCGATCCCGCCGAGGCCGTCCCCTGGGGTGTGCGGGTCGCGGCCGAGGCCGGGTGGCGGCTGCTGGTCCTCGCCGGCACCGTCTGGGTGCTGATGCGGGTCATCAGCGCCGTACAGCTGGTGGTCTTCGCCTTCGTCATCGCGCTGCTGATCACCGCGCTGCTCCAGCCGACGGTCGCCCGGCTCAGGCGCTACGGCGTGCCGCGCGGCCCGGCCACCGCGATGACCGCCATCCTCGGCTTCGTCATCATGGGCCTGATGGGCTGGTTCGTGACCTGGCAGGTCATGGAGAACATCGACAGCCTCTCCAACCAGATCCAGAGCGGCATCGACGATCTGCGCAACTGGCTCCTGAAGAGCCCCTTCCACGTCACCGACAAGCAGATCAACCAGATCGCCAAGAACCTCCGCGAGGCGATCGGCGCGAACGCCGACCAGATAACCTCCGCGGGCCTGGAGGGTGTTCAGGTCATCGTCGAGGCCCTGACCGGCATCCTGCTGGTGTTCTTCTCGACGCTGTTCCTGCTCTACGACGGCGAGCGCATCTGGCAGTGGTTCCTGAAGCTGGTGCCCGCCGCGGCCCGCCCGGGCGTGGCCGGCGCCGGCCCGCGCGCCTGGCGCACCCTGACGGCCTACGTCCGCGGCACCGTCCTGGTCGCCCTGATCGACGCCATCTTCATCGGCATGGGCATCTACTTCCTGGACGTGCCGATGGCCGTCCCGCTGGCCGTCTTCATCTTCCTGTTCTCCTTCATCCCCCTGGTCGGTGCCGTCGCCTCCGGCGCGCTGGCCGTGATCGTGGCGCTGGTGACGCAGGGCGTCTTCACGGCCGTCATGACCCTCATCGTGGTCCTCGCCGTCCAGCAGATCGAGGGCCACGTCCTGCAGCCGTTCATCCTCGGCCGCGCGGTCCGCGTCCACCCGCTCGCCGTGGTCCTCACGGTGGCGGCCGGCGGCATGGTGGCCGGCATCGGCGGCGCGGTGGTCGCCGTACCGCTGGTGGCGGTGACGAACACGGTGGTGGGGTATCTGCGGCAGTATTCGCTCGAGATGCAGAGCCGGCAAACGTCCGCGGCGGCCGAGGAAACGGCGGCCGAGCCGCATGCGGAAGACCCCGCCCACCAAGGGTGAGCGGGGTCTTACGGAAGCCGGGTCACTCGGAGAGGACCGCCTCGGCGTCGAGCGTGACGCCGACCGCCTGAACCACAGAGGCGATCTTGAACGCCTCCTGGACCACCTCACGGTCGACCCCGGCCTTGCGCAGCACCTGCTCGTGCGAGTCCAGGCACAGCCCGCAGCCGTTGATCGCGGAGACCGCGAACGACCACAGCTCGAAGTCGACCTTCTCCACGCCCGGGTTGCCGATGACGTTCATCCGCAGACCCGCGCGCAGGGTGCCGTACTCGTGGTCGGACAGCAGGTGACGCGTCCGGTAGAAGACGTTGTTCATCGCCATGACGGCGGCCGCGGCCTTCGCCGCGGTGTACGCCTCGGGCGTGAGGTTCGCCTTCGCCTCCGGCTCCAGCTCGCGCAGCACGATCGGGGAACGGGAGGCGATGGCGGTCGCCAGCACCGTGCCCCACAGCTGCTGCGCCGGCAGGTCGGAGTTGCCGATGACCGAGCCCAGGTTGAGCTTCAGGTCCTTGGCGTAGTCCGGGACGCGGGACTTGAGGGAGTCGAGGGACAACTCACTCACCGGCCAGCAGCGCGACCGGGTCCAGCGTCTCGTCGCCCTTGCTCCAGTTGCACGGGCACAGCTCGTCCGTCTGCAGGGCGTCCAGGACCCGCAGGACCTCCTTGGGGTTACGGCCGACGGAGCCGGCGGTCACCATGGAGAACTGGATCTCGTTGTTCTGGTCGACGATGAAGACGGCGCGCTTGGCGAAGCCGTCCTCGCCCTCGATGCCCAGGTCGCGCATGAGCTCGTGCTTGGAGTCGGCCAGCATCGGGAACGGCAGGTCGCGCAGGTCGTCGTGGTCCTTGCGCCAGGCGTGGTGGACGAACTCGGAGTCACCGGAGAAGCCGAGGACCTGCGCGTCGCGGTCGGCGAACTCGTCGTTCAGCTTGCCGAACGCGGCGATCTCGGTCGGGCACACGAAGGTGAAGTCCTTGGGCCACGCAAAGATGATCTTCCACTTGCCCTCGTAGGTCTTGTGGTTGATCGTCTCGAACTCCTTGCCCTTCTCCAGCGAGACACAGGCGGTCAGTTCGAACTCGGGGAACTTGTCACCGACAGTGAGCACGTGCTCTCCTTGCAGCGAAGAAAGACCCCTTTTGAGGGTATTTCTCGTATGGGTTGGACGCTGTCGATGTTGGCACAGGGTGCATTGATTAGGGAAATAGCTACACTTGGTCAAGTTGATCGGAGGTGGCTATCAGTGACCATCAGTAGCGGCAAGCGGAAGCAGCCCAGCCTGTCCCAGCTGCGAGCCTTCGCCGCCGTGGCCGAGCATCTGCATTTCCGGGACGCGGCGGCCGCCATCGGGATGAGCCAGCCCGCGCTGTCCGGGGCGGTCTCGGCGCTGGAGGAATCACTGGGCGTGACCCTTCTCGAGCGTACGACGCGCAAGGTGCTGCTCTCGCCGGCCGGTGAGCGGCTGGCCGTCCGGGCGAAGGCGGTGCTGGCCGCCGTCGGGGCGCTGATGGAGGAGGCCGAGGCGGTCCGGGCGCCGTTCACGGGGGCGCTGCGGCTCGGGGTCATCCCGACCGTCGCGCCGTACCTGCTGCCCACCGTGCTGCGGCTGGTGCACGAGCGTTATCCGCACCTCGACCTCCAGGTGCACGAGGAGCAGACCGCGAGCCTCATCGACGGCCTGAACTCGGGCCGGCTCGACCTGCTGCTGCTGGCCGTCCCGCTCGGCGTTCCCGGCGTCGTGGAACTCCCGCTCTTCGACGAGGACTTCATGCTCGTCACCCCGCTGGACCACTGGCTCGGCGGACGCGAGGGCATCCCGCGCGAGGCGCTGAAGGAGCTGAACCTGCTGCTCCTGGACGAGGGGCACTGCCTGCGCGACCAGGCCCTGGACATCTGCCGCGAGGCGGGGCGCAAGGACGCGCCGGTCACCACCACGGCCGCCGGACTCTCCACCCTCGTTCAGCTCGTCGCCGGCGGCCTCGGCTGCACCCTGCTCCCGCGCACCGCCCTCAAGCTGGAGACCACCCGCAGCAGCCAGCTCCTGACCGGCTCCTTCGCCGAGCCCGCCCCGAGCCGCCGTATCGCCCTCGCCATGCGCTCCGGCGCGGCCCGCGGCGCGGAGTACGAGCAGCTGGCGGCCGCCCTGCGCGAGGCGATGCGCCCGCTGCCGGTGCGGGTGTGGGACGGCAACGGCTGACAGCCCGGCGCCCCCATGTCGAAAACGTTCAAATGAGCTACGCGCAAAGCGAGTTGAACGGCATCAATCACCAACTTCAGCCAGCTGGGGACAGGTCGGAAAGACCTGGCTGAAACACGCCTGCGAACTGATACACATACCCCCTCAGTGCGACGCGTCAAGCGTCTGTGCGACCTGCCAAGGGGAGTGATGTCGGACGTTCGGGACGCCCTGGGCCGCGTCGGTCACGACCGGCTGGCGCACGCCCTCGCGGTCTGCGGGCAGGCGGAGTTCACCGGGGAGCTGCGGGTGTCCGGCCGGCCCGGCGGCGCCTTCCACCTGAGGGACGGACTCGTCGTCGCGGCCGAGAGCCCCGGCGCCCCCGGCCCCGACGTCCTGCTGCTGCGCACCGACCGCATCGACGCCGAGCGATGGGCCGGGCTGGTGCGGGAGTCCGGCGGGGCCCGCTGGCCGGCCGCGGCGCTGGTCGCCCGCGGCTACGCGGGAGCCGCTCAGCTCAGGGTGGTGTGCGTGATGGCGCTCCAGGACGCCGCCTTCGCCATCGCCGCGGGCCGGGTGGACGGCTGCGAACACCTCGCCGGCACCGAACCGCACGCCCCGGTCGCCGTCGGCGAGGCCCCCGCCCGGCTGATGCAGGACGCGGCCCGCAAGCTCGCCGCCCTCGCCGCGCTGCCGTACCCGGTGGGCCCCGAGCGGGAACGCCCCCTGCCCGCCCCGTCGGCCGCCCGCCCGCTCACGCCCCTGCAGCAGGAGCTGCTCACCCACGCCGACGGCCGCCGCACAGCGCGGGACCTGGCCTTCCGTGTCGGCCGGGGCGTCTACACCGTCACCGTCGAGGTCGCGCGGATGCTGGCCGAGGGGTTCCTGGAGTGTCCCGGCACACCGGCCACGATCCCCGTCCGGCTGCCGCCGGAGGTACGGGCCGTGCGGCACCGTGAACCGCCGCCGGAGTCACCCCCCATGCCCACTGTCCTGCCGCGCCGTGAACCCGGCGCCAGCGGCATCACCGAAGCCCTCGCCCCGCCCAGGCACGGGACGAGCTGGAAGGGGTTCTTCCGGCTGCGGCACCAGACCGCCGAGTGAGAAGGGCGGACGGCCCGCCGCGACGGACGGACCCGAACGGAGAAAGAGGGAGTTCCACCAGATGAATCGCGAAGCGCTGGCGCTGGAGATGCGCGGGCTGCGGGAACGGGTGACCGGTATCACCGATACCGCCGTCGCGGCCGCGGACGGTCTGCTCATCGCGTCCGACACCGCCGAATCGATCGACCCGGAGGGGCTCGCCGCCCTCGCCGCGGCCGGACTCGGCCTCGCCCGCCGCACCACCCAGGCCACCGCGCGCGGAGCGCTGCGGCAGACCGTGGCGTACGGCAGCCACGGCTGTGCCGCGTTCTACGCCGTGGGCGACACGGCACTGATGGTCGTGCTCGGCGACGAGGGACTCGACCTGGAGAGCCTGCACCGGGCGACCCGGCCGGCCCTCGACCGCATCGGCTCGATCCTCACCGAAAAGACCACCGAAGGAGTGTGAAGGGATGGCGACGAAGCGTATGACCCCGGGTTTCTCCGACCAGGTGATGAGCCTGGTCAAGTCGCTGCGATCGAACGCGCCCGACTGCGTCGCGGCCGGCGTGGTCGACATGTCCACCGGCATGCTGTTGTCGTACGAGACCGTCGACAACCACCCGCCCGAGGTCCTGGACCTGCTGGCCGGAGCCACCCTCGACCTGTTCCAGGGGCGTACGGTCGTGATGATCGAGGACATCTTCAAAGAACGCCGTGGGGTCAGCGACGACTCCCACTTCTTCCAGGAGATCCTCGTCAACAGCGAGAACCTCACCCACCTTTTCGTGCGGATGAACGAGCAGCAGGACGTCGTCGCGGTCGTCGTCTGCCGTAAGTCGGTGAACGTCGGCATGCTGCTGGCCCAGGCGCGCAGGGTGGTGCGCGAGCACAGCCTGTGAGGAACGGGACATGGGCCCTTCCCGGCGGGAAGGGCCCATGCGAGGGGTGCGCTATTCGGTGCGCAGGCCCTCCGCGCGCATCAGCCGCAGCAGCGGCGGCAGGCTGAGCAGGGTGACCGCGAGGACGACTGCCGCGCCGACACCGGCCATCGCCAGCACGCTCGGCCAGTCCACGCCCACCGTCGTGCCCACCATCTTCAGCAGCACCACGCCCAGCGTCAGCCCCACGGCCGAGGCGAGCAGCAGCCCGAGCGCGATCGGGATCGCCGTCTGCCACAGCACCGACAGGCTCAGGGTGCGCCGCCGGGTGCCGAAGGCCACCAGCGCCGACAGGAGCTTCTTGCGCTCGCGCAGCTGCTCCAGCTGCGACACCAGCAGGCTCGCGCCGATCAGCGCCAGCACACAGGTGGCGCCGACGAACACCCCGGTGCGGATGGAGTTGAACTGCTGGGACCGCTCGGTGGACGACCACACCATCGTGTCCGCCAGCGGGTCCATGGCCGCAGCCGTGTTGCGGACGTACTCGTGCGCGTCCTTCACCGAGTCGTCGAGCTTGACGAACACCGATCCGCCCACCACGTGGCTCATCCGGGCGGGCACGGCGGACGGTGTCATCAGCACGCCGCTGTCCGTGGTCCCGTTCGGGCCGACGATCGCACGGGCCGGCTTCAGGCCGCCCGGTACCGTCCAGAACGCCTTCGGGCCCGGCATCCTGCCCTGGCTCGTGTCGATGCGGATCCTGTGCCCCGGCCGGATGAGCTTGGCCACCTCGGCGTCGCCGTCCCCGCCCCTCGCCAGGAACATGTCCCCGTCGCGGCAGGACGCGAGCCGCGCCACCTCCCGCAGGTTGTCGCAGGTACCGACGGTCACCAGGACCGTGGAGTCGCCCTCGCCACCCAGTTCGGCGCTGCCCAGCACGGTGGCCTCGCGCACCCCGTTGGTGGCGGAGAACTTCTTGGCGGCCGGGCTGAAGTCGATGCCCTGCGACAGGTTGACCTGCATCTGTATGCGGCCGGGGTCCTGCCCGGTGCGCTTGGTGAAGTTGCCCTGGATGCCCGCGAACAGCATCTGGAGCGCGATCGCCCCGGCCACCGCGACCGCGATGCCGTTCACCATGCGGGCCGCCGATCCGCTGCTCAGCTGCAGCCGCCGTACGGCGAGTTGCCAGGCGACACTGCCCGGGCCGAGCCGCGCCACCACCGCCTCGACGACCCACGGCAGCAGCGCGGTGACGCCGATGAGCAGCAGCATGACGCCGCCGATCACCAGGTACTCGTTGAAGTCGCCGTTCGAGTCGCCCTGGCCGATCATCGGGGCGAGCATCGCGAGCCCACCCAGGGGCAGCAGCAGCCGCCACCACAGCCGGCGGCGCGCGGGCTTGGCCGTACGGACCACGCCCAGCGGCTCGATGACCACTCCGCGCAGCGCGAACAGCGTGACCAGCACCGCCGCCGCCGGAACCGCGAGGGCCACCAGGGCGGCCAGCTCGGGCGAGGGGTCGAGATCGCTGGGGAACACACTGACGTCCATGATCTCGACCGAGCCCGCCAGCTGCCGGCCGAGCAGGAAGAAGACGGCGCCGAAGACCAGTCCGACCAGTGAACCGGTGAGTGCCTCGCCCGCCGCGATCCGCCGGGTCATCCGGCTGTCGGAGCCGACCAGCCTGAGCGCGGCCAGCCTCCGGTCGCGCCGCTCGCCGCCGAACCGTACGGCCGCGGCGATGAACACGGCGACCGGCATCAGCAGCACCACGAAGGCGACCAGCACCAGCAGGAGCAGGACCGGGTTCATCGGGTCCGACGTCGTCTTCTGCTCCGGCCCGTACGTGTTGATGCGGGCCGTCCGCCATCCGTCGATGCGCGGGGCCAGGTCCTTCGCGCCGGCGTAGTAGGAGAGTTCGCGCGAGCCGACCAGGCCGCTCCGGCCGATCGTCCCGACGATCCGGTACGGCAGCCGCTCACGCAGCAGCTTGCCGTCACCGGAGTCCAGCAGGTTCTTCAGCTCGGGGGAGACGAGCATCTCGCCCGGCGCCGGGTACCTGGACAGGCCCGGCGGGACCGGTGCCCGCGGGCCCTCGGGCTCGACCAGCCGGCCGCGGATGTCCTTGCTGTGGTACGACGAGTCGGCGTCCGAGATCACCAGGGTGTCGGCGGCCTTGGGCCGGGACGAGACGAAGGTGTGGTCGGCGCGGGCCTCGCTGCGGTCGTTCCGCGTCGCCAGCGCGTTCGGGATCGCGGTGGTCAGCAGCAGCAGGGCCACGCCGAGGCCGACCCCGACCGCGGTCAGCAGCACCCTGACCCAGCCCTCGCGCCCGCCCGTGAAGGCGAACCGGGCCCCCATGCCCAGGTCGCGAGCCCATTGACGGGCATTCATACGATGCGCTCCATGTCCCGGGACTTGCCGTCGCGCACGACGATCTCGCGGTCGGAATAGGCGGCCACCCGGGCCTCGTGCGTGACGAGGACGACGGCCGCGTTGGTGGAGCGGGCCGCGTCCGTCAGCAGCTCCATCACGCGCTCGCCGTTGAGGGAGTCCAGCGCGCCGGTCGGCTCGTCGGCGAACAGCACCCGGGGGCCGGTGACCAGCGCCCGCGCCACGGCGACCCGCTGCCCCTGGCCGCCGGAGACCTCGCCGGGCCGCTTGCCCCTGAGGTCGTCGACCTCCAGGCGCTGCATCCAGCCCAGCGCCGCCTTCTCGGCCTCCTTGCGGGAGGTGCCGTTCAGCCGGAGCGGCAGCGCCACGTTCTCCACGCAGGTCAGCTCCGGTACGAGCTGCCCGAACTGGAAGACGAAGCCGAACTCGCTGCGCCGCAGCGCGCTGCGTTCGGCGTCGGACATGGTCGCCAGCTCGCGCCCGTTGTACGTGATCGAACCGGAGTCGGGCGGCACGATCCCGGCGAGGCAGTGCAGCAGCGTGGACTTGCCGGATCCGGAGGGGCCCATCACGGCGACGACCTCGCCGGGGTGGATGGAGAACTCGGCGCCGTCCAGGGCGAGCGTGGGGCCGTAGGCCTTGCGCAGGTTCTGGGCGGCGAGCAGGGTGCCCGGGGGAGGGGTGACGCCGGTCATGCGGTCACCTCCGTGCGGAGCTTGTCGAGGCGGGCCGCGGTCAGCTCCAGCCAGCGCAGGTCGGCCTCCAGGTGGAACAGCGCGTGGTCGCAGATCAGCTGGTCCGCGAGGTCGCCCCGGCGCTTGCGGTCGGTCAGGATCCGCATGCTGCGCAGGTGCTCGGCGCGCTGGGTGTCGAGGATGACGGCCGCGTCCCGGTGGGTCAGCAGCGCGAGGACGACCTTGGTGTACAGGGTCGACTGGAGGTACTCCTCCGGCTTCTCCGGGGTCTGGAGCCACCGCTCCACATCGGTGATGCCGGCGTCGGTGACGGCGTACCGCTTGCGCTCGGGCCCGCCGCCCGCCTCGATCCCGTCGACTTCCACGAGCCCGTTCTTCAGCAGCCGGGACATCGTCGAGTAGACCTGGCCGTAGTGCAGCGGCCGGTCGTGACCGAACTTCTCGTCGAAGGCCCGCTTCAGGTCGTAGCCGTGTCGGGGGCCGGACTCCAGGAGCCCTAGGAGGGTGTGACCGATGGACATGAGAAGCACTCTACACACGGTGTATACGCCGCATGTATACGCGGAGTGTGTAGATCATGGCGGGGTGTGCGGAGGTGCTGGTGGGGGCCGATTGTCAAAGTTCGGTAACGACCATCGGCCCGTCCGGCGAGGGAGGGCGAGCCGTTCAGGCCGACGGGGGTTCGGGGGTGGAGCCCCCGGGCGGCCGCCCGCGGCGCGGCAGCGGTCCCGTGTCCCGCGGCAGCCGCCCGGCGTCGGCCAGCGCCTTGCGCAGCAGGAACTCGATCTGCGCGTTCGCGGACCGCAGTTCGTCCCCGGCCCACCGCGCCAGTGCCTCGTACACCGAGGGGTCCAGCCTCAGCAGCACCTGCTTGCGCTGCTGAGGCCGACGCTGGGGGGCTGAACCCCCGGAGGGTGTCGTCACTGGTAGAGCGTTCCGGTGTTCAGTACCGGCTGCGGTGCCCGGTCCCCGCACAGCACCACCATCAGGTTGGACACCATCGCCGCCTTCCGTTCCTCGTCCAGCTCCACGATGTCCCGCTCCGCGATCCGGGCGAGAGCCGCCTCCACCATGCCGACCGCCCCGTCGACGATCTCCCGCCGCGCCGCGACGACCGCGCCGGCCTGCTGGCGCTGGAGCATCGCCGAGGCGATCTCGGGAGCGTACGCGAGATGCGTGAAGCGCGACTCGATGATGCGCACTCCGGCCGCCTCCACGCGCGCGTGCAGCTCGGCGGCGAGCTTCTCGGTGATCTCCTCGGCGTTGCCGCGCAGTGAGAGGCCGTCCTCCTCGTGGGCGTCGTAGGGGTACTCGATGGCGATGTGCCGTACGGCCGTCTCGGTCTGTGTGGCGACGAACTCCGCGTAGTCGTCCACCTCGAACACCGCCTGCGCGGTGTCCTGCACCTTCCAGACCACGACCGCGGCCAGCTCGATCGGGTTGCCGTAGGCGTCGTTGACCTTGAGGACGGCGGTCTCGTGGTTACGCACCCGCGTGGAGATACGGGTCCGCGAGGTGAAGGGGTTCACCCAGCGCAGTCCGTCCTGGCGGATCGTGCCCCGGTACCGCCCGAAGAGCTGGACGACCCGCGCCTCGCCGGGCGCGACCGTGTTCAGGCCGCGCATCGCGATCACGGCGGCGAGGAAGACGAGGACGCCGCCGACGACGAGGCCGGCCTTGGCGCCGGAGGCGGAGGCCGCGGAGGAGGCGGCGAAGAGGGTGACGGAGACGGCGAGTCCGAGCAGGCCGAGGAGCAGGGCGAGTCCGCCGCCGATGCTGTGCGCCTGGACCTCCCGCACGCGCGGGGCGGGCATCTCGGGTATGTCGGCGGCCGTGGACGTGTCGTGTGTGGACATGGGTGTCCCCCCGTTCTGCTGGGCTTAGCTTCGTTCTAGCTAAGTGATATCACTTTAACGCCGCAGGCAACCTGCAGCCAGCCATATCCGTCGGTTCCCTTGGGGTGGGTGCTGATTGTCACGTCCGTAAAAGAGCGGATCGGACGTCCTTTGTCATATAGACGGGTGTTAGCTTTCGGAGCTGACCCCGAGACGGAAGCGGAGTGTAGGGACCCATGGGACGAGCGGAAGAGAGACGAGCGCGACAGCGCGGTGGCCACCGCGCGGCGCCCAAGAGCCGCCGCTCGCAGGCCCCTGCGTCATCGCCCGCCGCCACGACGGCGGCGGATGCCACGACGGCGGCCCGGTCCGCGGACGGCGCGACGGTGGTCGGCGGCAGGTCCGCCAAGGCCGCCAAGCCCCCCAAGGGCCGAATACGCAGGCTCTTCACCTGGAAGAAGATGCTCGGCACGTTCCTCGGGACGTGCCTGCTGGGCATCGCGGGCTTCGTCGCGCTGTACATGTACGTCGACGTGCCCCAGGGCAACGCCGTCGCCCTCCAGGAGAGCAACGTCTACAAGTTCAGCGACGGAACGGTCCTGGCCCGCGTGGGCAAGACCAACCGCGAGAGCGTGGACCTGGCCAAGGTGCCCACGGAAGTCCAGCACACCTTCGTCGCGGCGGAGAACAAGAGCTTCTACCACGACTCCGGCATCGACATGAGGGGCCTGGCCCGAGGCCTGTTCAACACGGTGACCGGCCGTGGCACCCAGGGTGGCTCGACGATCACCCAGCAGTACGTCAAGAACTACTACCTCAACCAGGACCAGACCGTCTCCCGCAAGCTCAGGGAGATGGTCATCTCCCTGAAGGTGGACCGGCGGCTGACCAAGGACGAGATCCTCGCGGGCTACATCAACACCAGCTACTACGGCCGCAACGCCTACGGCATCCAGGCCGCGGCGCAGGCCTACTACCACACCGACGCGAGCAAACTCACCGTCCAGCGGGGCGCCTACCTCGCCGCGCTGCTCCAGGCACCGAGCCAGTACGACTGGACGGCCGCGACCCCCCTGGGCAGGAAATTGGTCGAGGCACGCTGGAACTACGTCCTGGACAACATGGTCAAGCAGCACTGGCTCGACGCCGGCAAGCGGCAGGGGATGTCCTTCATGAAGGACGCGAAGCCGAAGGAGCCCAAGGGCACGCCCGGTGAAGAGGGCCAGAAGGGCTACCTGGTCCAGCTCGCCAACCAGCAGCTGGAAGACCGGCTGATGAAGACGCAGGGCATGACCCGGTCCCAGGCGGAGGCCGCGGTGGTGGAGCGCGGCTGGACCATCACCCTGAACATCGACAAGAAGAAGCAGGCCGCGCTGGAGAAGGCGGTCAAGTCACAGCTGACCAGCAAGCTGAACCCGAAGAAGCGCAAGGTCGACGGCAACATCCAGGCCGGTGCCGCATCGGTGGACCCCAAGACGGGCAAGATCGTCGCCCTGTACGGGGGCCAGGACTACTTCAAGCACTGGATCAGCAACGCCACGCGCCGCGACTACCAGCCCGCCTCGACGTTCAAGCCGGTCATCCTCGCCGCCGCGCTGGAGCAGAACGCCACGACCCAGACCGGCAAGCCCATCACCGCGGACACGATCTACGACGGCACCAGCGGCCGCCAGGTCCTCGACCACGGCAGCAAGGTCGGCTTCGGCCCGCCGAACGAGGACCACGTCGACTACGGACCCATCACCGTCCAGAAGGCGATGAACCAGTCCGTCAACTCGGTCTTCGCCCAGATGGGCGTCGACGTCGGCATGACCAAGGTCATGGACACCGCCAAGAAGCTCGGCATGGACACCGAGGGCATGCAGGCGGTGCCCGCGCAGACGCTCGGCTCGATGGGGGCGAGCCCGCTGGAGATGGCCGGGATCTACGCCACGTTCGCCAACCACGGCAACAAGGTGACCCCGTCCATCCTCAAGTCGGCCGAGCAGAAGAACAACTCGGTCGACATACCCGGCGCGATCGGCGGACCGGTCATCAGCCGCACGGCCGCCGACTCGGTGACCTCTGTGCTGACCGGTGTGGTCGACGACGGTACGGCCAGCGAGAACGTGGCGGGCAACTCGCTGCGCGACGGCCGGCAGGTGGCCGGCAAGACCGGTACCTCGGACAGCAACAAGTCCGCCTGGTTCACCGGCTACACGCCCGACCTGGTCACCTCCGTCGGCCTGTTCGGCGAGGACAGGAAGAGCCAGGCCCACGTGTCCATGATGGGCGCCACCGGGCTGCTCAAGTACCCCGGCCGCGTCAACGGCGGCACCTACCCGGCCATGATCTGGGCGGCGTACACCTTCGGGGTCGCGGGCGATGCCAAGTTCGACCTGAACACCACCCAGGGCGCGGGCGTGGAGCCGACACAGACCCCGACGTTCAGCCAGAAGCCGTCCCAGACCCCGTCGAACACGCCGAGCAGCGCTCCGCCGTCGTCGTCCGCGCCCCCGTCCAGGTCGCCGTCGCAGTCGCCGAGCCAGTCGCCGTCGCAGTCACCCAGCCAGACGCCCACCGGGACCCCGAGCACCGGGCTGCCGACGGGCGGTACCCCGGAGGATCCGCTCAATCCCGACGGCGGGCCGGACTCCGGCCAGTAGGCGGCGGGAGCCGGCGCACGAAAAGGGCGCCCGGGGAATTCCCCGGGCGCCCTTCGCGTCCTCAGGCCCGGTTCAGCTCGAACCAGACCACCTTGCCGGTGCTCAGCCGGGTCGCGCCCCAGCGCCGGGCCAGCCGGTTGACCAGGTACAGCCCGCGGCCGCCCTCGTCGGTGGCCCGGGCCTGGCGCAGCCGGGGCAGCTGGGGCACGTCGTCGCCGACCTCGCAGCGCAGCACGTCCGTGCGCAGCAGCCGCAGCGTGACCGGGCGGGAGGTGTACCGCACGGCGTTCGTGACCACCTCGCTGACCAGCAGCTCCACCGAGTCCGTCAGATCCTCCAGGTCCCAGCGGGCCAGCGCGCGCCGGGCCAGCCGGCGGGCCTGGCCGGGAGCCGTCTCCTCCGGATCCAGGGTCCAGTACGCCACATCGCTCGGCGCGATCCCGTCGAAGCGGGCCGCGAGCAGCGCGATGTCGTCGTCCCGGTCGCCCGGGCCGAGCATGTCGAGGACCTCGTCGCACAAGGCTTCCAGCGGCGGGGGATGGTCGGGACCGGTCAACTGGGCGGTCGCGGCGAGCTTTTCGCGCAGCTGCTCTATGCCGGTCCACACGTCCCGCAGCCGGGACTCCACCAGGCCGTCGGTGTACAGGAGCAGCGTGGCCCCGGCGGGCGCGTCCAGCTCGACGGCCTCGAAGTCCACCCCGCCGACCCCGATGGGCGCGCCGGGCGGCACCCGCAGCACCTCCGCACGGCCGCCCAGGTGCAGCAGCACGGGCGGCGGATGGCCCGCGTTGGCGATCGTGATGCGGTGCGTGACCGGGTCGTAGACGGCGTACAGACAGGTCGCCATGCGGTCGGTGCCCAGGCGCTGCGCCTGCTCGTCCAGGTGGTGCAGCACCTCCTGCGGAGGCAGGTCGAGACCGGCCAGGGTCTGCGCCGTCGTGCGCAGCTGGCCCATGATCGCCGCCGAGGTCATGGAGTGCCCCATGACGTCACCGACGACCAGTGCGACCCGGCTGCCGGGCAGCGGGATCGCGTCGTACCAGTCGCCGCCCACCCGCGCGGTCTCCGCGGCGGGCAGATAGCGCGAGGCCAGCCGCACCCCGGTCGGGCGGGGCAGCGTCTCGGGCAGCATGGTGCGCTGCAGCTCGTCGGCGATGTAGGCCTCCCGGCCGTACAGCACCGCCTTGTCGATGCCGAGCGCGCTGTGCGTAGCGAGCTGGGCGGCGACCAGCAGGTCGTCCGCCTCGAACGCGAGCCGTTCCGGACGGCGCAGGAAGAGCGCCGCGCCGATCACCCGGCGCCGGCCGCGCAACGGCGCGAGGATCGCGTGCTGCGCGCCCGGTACGAGTGCCTCGCCGCCCTCGCCGAGCAGTTCGGGCAGCGCGGCCCGGGCGGCGGGCGCGTCCGCGAACACCGGCCGCACCCCGCGCAGTACCTCGTTCAGGGCGCCGCCCGGGCGCACCTCGCACAGCTCGGTCGTCAGCGACGACAGCTCCGTCAGGGGCGAGGGATCCGGCTCCGGCTCGGGGAACGGCGGGAGCAGCAGCCCCTCGGTGTCCCGTTCGTCCGGTATCCGGTCGGTCCGGCGCAGCCGCAGCACCACCGGACCGGTGGGGCGCTCGTCACCGACCGGCAGCGGGTCGCGCAGATAGACCAGGATCGCGTCCGAGAACGTCGGCACGGTGGCCCGGCACAGCCCCATGACGATCTCGTCCAGGTCGATGCCACGGGCGATCCGCCGGGTCGCCGCGCCCACGAATCTGAGCCGGTCCCCGTCGCGCCGCATCGGCATCGGCCGCCCCGGCGGCAGTCCGCGCCCGGTACGGCGCTCCTGACCGCCCGGCGCCTTCTCCTCCTCGGCACCCGCCTGCGGCGGAATGCCGTCCGGCGCGGGACGCGGCCGGTGGGTGTCGGGTTCGGCGGTGGCGGGCTGGGAGTGTTCCGGGCCGTTGACTGGGGGCTCCTTCCCCTGGTTCCCCATGCCGCGGGGCGTGTTCGTCACCGGGCCGGACGGCGTCCCGTCCGCCCGGGCCTGGGCCGGTAAGGCCGGGTTGCCGAGCGGTTTCGGGGTACGCAGGAGCGCCCCGCGGGCCTCCGCGGGGTCGACGCCCGGCTGGGGGCGTTCGAAGGAGGTGGGCTGCTCCGTCACGCGTGTCGCATCCGTCCGTCCGGGGCTGCGCGCCGGGCGCGCAGAAGGTCCCGCCGAAATGCCGATACCCGGAATACGTGCCCCAGGAACGGAATTCCCGCGTGGTCAGAGGTTGTTCCTGTGCCACCCGCGAACCCTGCCGGGTCCGCGGTGGTGTTGCCCTCGTACCCCTCGCTCACGTCCTGCCGCCCCTCGGTGACGTTCGGTCAAGCCCTGCGCATGTTCCGGAAGTTGCACTGATGCACCCTTGCGGAGGACGATCCTACGGTTGTGCACCGGGGGCGCATCAAGGGTCTCATGAGGACACGTGCGCGGGCGTACGGTCCCAGTCCTCGGGGAGAGACGGTACCGTCCAGGAGGGATCCGGGCGCCAGTGCTGCCAGCCGTCCGAGAACGGCGGGCCCCAGGCCTCGATCGCCGCCACCGCGGCCTGCCCGGCCTCCCGCACCCGATCGGCCGTCCTGGAGTCCATCAGCCCGTCCCGCTGGGCCTGTGCGAACTCGTCCTCGTCCCGCCAGTGCCAACTGCGGTCCGGGTTGACGGAGATGTCCAGGAAGTAGTCCACGGAGTCCACCCCGCCGCCCCAACGGAGCAGCGGCCGTTCAAGGTTGACGTACCAGTTCTTGAACCGCCAGCCCGGGTCCCAGAACAGCCACACCGACCAGGGCTCGCCGGGCCGGGCCAGCTTCAGCACGCCCGTGCCGAACCACCGGTCCCGCTGCACCGCGCGCGGCTTGGTGTAGCGGGTCTCCAGCGGCTCCAGGTGCACGGGCGTCCCGTCGGCCAGCACCGGTTTGACGCAATCGGTACCCGGCGCCATCCACACCGCGAGCAGTTCCTCGTCGTCCCGGACGACGGTGACGGGCCGCGCGATGTGGAAGCCCTCACCGGCGTTCTCGCGGTACCGCCACAGGATCTGTGTCCCGGGAGCCCAGTACGTCGCAGGTCCACCTGCCACTCGCCTCACCGCTCCGTCGTCCGCCATGCACAGATATTAGGTGCCGTAGGCATACGACGCTGCGGCGGGCGTCACGGTTCGACCCGGCGCCGATTGTTGTTACGGACGCGTCATCCGCAGGACATCCAGGGCCTCGTCGAGCTGCTCCAGGGTGAGCTGGCCGCGCTCCACGTACCCGCCCTCCAGCACCACCTGGCGGATGGTCTTGCGCTCCGCCAAGGACTTCTTGGCGACCTTCGCGGCCTCCTCGTAGCCGATGTACTTGTTGAGCGGGGTCACCACCGAGGGGGACGACTCGGCGTACTCGCGGGTCCGTTCGCGGTCGGCCTCGATGCCGTCGACGGTCCGGTCGGCCAGCAGCCGCGAGACGTTGGCGAGCAGCCGGACGGATTCGAGGATGTTCTTCGCGATGACCGGGAGCATGACGTTCAGCTCGAAGTTCCCGGAGGCGCCGGCCGTGGTGATCGTCGCGTCGTTCCCGATCACCTGGGCCGCGACCATCAGCACGGCCTCGGGGATCACCGGGTTGACCTTGCCCGGCATGATCGACGACCCCGGCTGGAGGTCGGGCAGCCGGATCTCGGCGAGCCCGGTGCGCGGTCCGGACGCCATCCACCTCAGATCATTGGCGATCTTCGTCAGCCCGACCGCGACGGTCCTCAGCTGCCCGCTGGTCTCCACGATCCCGTCCCGGGCGCCCTGCGCCTCGAAGTGGTCCCGGGCCTCGGTCAGCGGCAGCCCGGTGACGCGCGTGACCTCCTCGATCACGGCGGCGGAGAAGCCGGGCGGGGTGTTGATGCCGGTGCCGACGGCGGTACCGCCGAGGGGAAGTTCGGCGAGCCGGGGGAGGGAGGCGCTCAGCCGCTCGATGCCGTAGCGGATCTGGGCGGCGTACCCGCCGAACTCCTGCCCCAGCGTGACGGGTGTGGCGTCCATCAGGTGAGTCCGCCCGGACTTCACGACGTCCGCGAACTCCTCGGACTTTCGGGTCAGGGAGGCGGCGAGATGGTCGAGGGCAGGGATGAGGTCGTGGGTGACGGCGGCGGTGGCGGCGATGTGGATCGAGGACGGGAAGACGTCGTTGGAGGACTGGGAGGCGTTGACGTGGTCGTTGGGGTGGACGTCCCGGCCCAGCCGCTCACTGGCGAGGGTGGCGATGACCTCGTTGGTGTTCATGTTGGACGACGTGCCGGATCCGGTCTGGAAGACGTCGATGGGAAAGTGGTCGTCCCACTTGCCCTCGGCCACCTCGGCCGCCGCCTCCTGGATGGCCTCGGCGATGTCCTTGTCGAGCACTCCGAGCTGCGCGTTCACCTTGGCGGCGGCGCCCTTGACACGCGCGAGGGCCTCGATGTGGGCGCGCTCGATGCGCTGGCCGGAGACGGGGAAGTTCTCGACGGCGCGCTGGGTCTGGGCCCGCCACTTGGCCTCGGCGGGGACGCGGACCTCGCCCATGGAGTCGTGCTCGATGCGGTAGTCGCTCATGGCGGTTATAGCGATTGGGGGTGTGGGATTGTTCCCGGGGATTACGCTAAGTGAGGGAGTGATTGCAAGGGGGTGCACTGTGGGGACTGCGTACGGTGACTGGCTTCGGGAGCAGCGGGCGGCGGCGGGGCTGACGCAAGAGCAGCTGGCGGAACAGGCGATCATGTCCCGCACGCATATCGCGCATATCGAGGCGGGGAGGCGGGTGCCGTCGAAGGAGGATGCGCGGAGGTTGGATCAGGTGCTCAACACCGGGGGCGCGCTGAGCAACTTCCGGCCGGGGAATGATCGTAGGCCGGTGGCGGCGCACTTCGAGGCGGCGCTGGAGTTGGAGCAGCAGGCGTCGATGATCCGGGAGTTCGCGCTGTCGTTCGTGCCCGGCTTTCTCCAGACCGAGGCATACGCGGATGCCGTGCTTCGGGACGCCTCGTTCCCGCCGTTGGTCAAGGAGGAGCGTGCCAAGGCAGTTGCCACGCGGCTCGATCGGGGACGAATTCTTGAGGATCCCCGTAGCCCGATGGTCTGGGCGTTGCTCGACGAGATGGTGCTGCGGCGCCCGATCGGCGGACCGGAGGTGATGGCTCATCAGATCATCTACCTCGTACGGCTGGTGGAGGACGAGAGGATCCGTCTTCATGTAGTGCCGCTCAGTCACGGGGGCCATCCGCTTCTCGGCAGCATGGTCACGCTGATGTGGTTCGAGGACCAGCCTCCGGTGGCCTATGAGGAAGGCGCCTTCGCGGGCACGGTGCACGACGAACCCAATCTGGTCCAGCGTATCCAGGCCGCCTACGCTCTCGTGCTGGGAGAAGCCCTGCCGCAGAAGGAGTCGCTGGACCTGATGCGGTCGATCGCGGAGGAGTACGGCCACCATGACTGAGCAGCACATAATCGCTGACGCCTCCACGCTGGACGGCTGGCGCAAGTCCACGTACAGCGGCGGGAACGAGGGCAGCTGCCTCGAAGTACTCGACAACCAGCCCCACGCCGTCCCCGTACGCGACTCCAAGGCCCCACACGGCCCGGCGCTGGTGTTCGGAGCGTCCGCCTGGTCGTCGTTCGTGTCCGCCGTACGGGAACGGTTCAGCTGACCACCCGCTTCCGGAAGCGTTCCGGAAGCGGGCGACGACTGTCGGCGGAAGCGGCAGTGGGCCTTGGCTGAGGGAGTGAGCAGATCAACGTACCGTGGCGGGCGGCGAGACCAGGCCCCGCTCGTCCGCACCCTGGAGGAACGCCTCGACCGCCGACAGATCGGTCCGCTCCAGGTCGCCGGCGCGCAGGACGACGCGCAACTCGGTGGAGACGGCGGGATCCTGCCGAAGGCTCTGGGTGAAGGTCTCGACGATCAGCAGCAGAAGCTGGGTGCGGTCGAGTTCGACGATCCGGGACAGACCCGCGCCGATCAGCGGTATCGCCACCGGTTTGAACAGGCCGTGCCGGGCGACCGACGGCCACAGCCGTTCCAGGCTCAGCCGCAGGTCGGCCGGGCCGGACCGGGCGCGCAGGTCGTTGCCCAGGCGGGAGTAGGCCACGGCGAAGATCCGGCGTCGGCCGGCCGGCACCGCCACCACCGTGCCGATGGGATAGCGGATGCGCCGACCGCGCCGCTTCGCCCGGACGCTCTCCGTGGCCAAGGGGGTGAACTCGCCGAGACCGCGCCGCAGCTGGTCGTCGAGGAGCTTGTGCCGGCCCGCGAAGAGACGGTCGACCAGCTGGCCCTGCACGCTCTCCCGGCTGATCACGATGTCGTCGGCGAAGGTGTCGAAGGTGTCGGAGAACCCCACGACCAGGTTGGCGTCGTCCTGCTCGAACAGATCACCGCGCACCACGACGACGTCCACCCGCAGCCCGCGCAGGGTGTGGCGCAGCAGTTCGCCGTCGTGCCGTTCGCGCAGCCGGGTGTTCAGCCGCGCGAGGGCGGCGGCGGCCTCGGCGTCGTCGGGCCGTTCCAGGACCGCCTGTTCGGCCGCCGGCAGGGCGAGGTCGTAGCGGCCCAGCGCCGTGTGTCCGGCGACCAGTTCGCGCAGGGCGGTCTCCCTGAGCTGGGTCAGCCGCCTCACCGGTGCGCTCGCGATCTCCTCGTCGTGCACCTCGGTCAGTGGCCGGCCGCGCCACAGCCGCAGTGCGTCCGCGAGCAGCCGGACGGCCGACGCCGGTGCCGCCCGCAGCGCGTCGCCGACCAGCCGGGTGAACTCGGCGCTGTCCAACTCGTCCTCGGACAGGGCCAGTTGGTAGGTGCTCTGGGTGCCGTGCCCGGACGGCAGCTGTCCCGTCCGGATGATCCGGGCGCCGTGACCCGGCCCGGCGAGGTCGAACGCGCGCCGCAGCTCCGAGATCCGTTTCTGCACCTCGTTGCGGTTGCGCAGTCCCTGGCGGGGCAGTTCGACGGTCTGCTGCCAGACATCCCGGTACAGCCGGCGCGCGGTCACGGCCTCGCCCTCGGCGGCGACCAGACGGACCAGCAGCCGGGCCGTCAGCGGGGTGAGGCGTACCGGAGAGCCGTTCACGTCCAGCCGGGCGGGGCCCAGGACGCTCACGCGTACGCGCGGTGTACGGGTCTGCACGCGCCTCGCCCCCTCCGCCGCGTGACTGTGCGTCAGCGTACCAAGGGGTCCTGGAGGGAATCATGCGATTGACCGGTCCGCTCCCGTCGTTCCGCCCCGCGCGTTTCCGGCTTCCGGGATCGCGGCGCGGGCGGCGGATGTTCGCGGGCAGTGTGCTGGCGGCCTTCGGTGCCGTGTCGGCCGTCGTGCAGTTCGTCGGGCAGCTGTTCCCCGGTGCGGTCTCCCGTCCCGGGCCGGTCCTGGCCGGTTCCGTCGCCCTGTGTCTGGCCTGGGGTCTCGCCCGGTCGCGTCCGCAGTCCGCCGTACGGCAGGAGTTCGGGCGTCCCGGCATGACGGTGGTGGTCGAGGAGGGCGACCTCTTCGACCGGCCGGGGCATCTGGTGGTGGGGTTCACCGACACCTTCGACACCCTCGTGGACGACGGTGTCGTCATCAACGACGGCAGTGTGCAGGGTCAGCTGCTCGCCCGCCGCTACGCGGGGGACGCCCGGCGGCTGGACGCGGCACTGTCCGCCGCGCTGGACGGGGTGGCTCCGGTGACGCGGGAGAGCGAGCGGGACAAGCCGCGGGGCAAACGGGACCGGTATCCGATCGGGACCGTCGCCGCCCTGGGCAACCGGCCGCAGCTGGTCTTCGCCGTCGCCTACAGCCGGATGGGCAACGACTGCGTCGCCTCCTCCAGCGTCCACGACCTGTGGTTCGGCCTAGACCGGCTGTGGGACGCCGTCCGCCGGCACGCCCAGCTCGAACGGGTCACCATGCCGCTGACCGGCGCGGGGCTCGCCCGGCTGCACGACCTCGACGAGAACAGCCTGCTGCGGCTGATCCTGCTGTCCTTCGTCACGCACTCGTGGGAGCGGATGGTCTGCCGCGAACTGCGCGTGGTGGTCCGTCCCGGCGAGCTGGGCCGGATCGACCTGCCCGAGACCGGCGCGTTCCTGGCCGGCCTGGCGGCGGGTGCCCGGCGGCACGTCTGACACCGGGCACCCGCCGGGCGTTCCCCGGCGCGGTTCGCCGCCGGGGATCCGCCGGTGAGGTACGGGCCCGTCCCCCGGCCATCGGGCCCGTACCGCGGCTCAGCGGGCCGACGGCGCTCCGCGCCCCGTGCGGGCATACGCCGACAGATGGCGGTACGGCCAGGTCTGACGCCAGTCGGAGCCGGTGTCGTTGACCCGGCAGCCCGCCAGCTTCAGTCGCTCGACGATCTTGCCCAGGGCGGTCGCCGAACCGTCGAACCGGATGACGTTCATGCCCCCGATGTCGGAGATCTGGCGCAGTGTGCCGATCTCCACCATCAGGGTGCGCTCCGGGTAGGCCATCAGCACCATGCCCAGTTCGATCAGCACGTTCGGCCGGGGCTGACCGGTCGGTTCGCTCTCGTACGGCGGCTCGTTCGGCCCCCGCAGGTCCGGATGGAGCTGGACGACGTCGTCCGGGGTGAGCAGGACCAGCGCCGCCTGGGCCTGGGCGGGGGCCTGCGCGATGACCTCACCGAGGAACGGCGCCGTCTTCCCGGTGGCTCTGACCAGGTCCTCCCATTCCAGCGGACGCAGATCGAGCAGGCGCAGCAGGTCGAACACCTTCAACCGCGCCTCCTCGTCCCGTCCGTGGACGACGAAGACGTTGCGACTGCGGTCCGGGGAGGGACCGGGGGAGCCCTGGACCGGCGCGGCCGGGTGGGCGGCCGGCCCGGCGGCAGGGCGGGTGGCCGGGTGGGGCGCGGCCGGGGCGCCGTCGTAGAAGTTCTGTGTTCCCGAGTTGACGGTGCCGCTGTTGTCGTTCACGAAGTTGTTGTGGTGCCCGGTTCCGTTCATGAGGTTCCCGCCCCCTGCCCGCCGTCGGAGCCGCGGTGGAAGTTCTGGGTCCCCGAGTTGACGGTGCCGCCGTTGTTGTTGTTCACGAAGTTGTTGTTGTTTCCGTAGGAGTTGAGGATGTTCGTCTGGCGGGCCTCGTGCTCCGCCACATCCACGTTGTGCTCGTGCAGGAAGTCCCGGACGACCTGCAGCAGCTGGCGCTCGACGATCTGCGTGTACTTGATCGTGTCCGTCTCCTGGAAGAAGACGTGGAAGTCGTCGCTGGTGGCCATCTCCCGGATGCTGGTGAGCGCCCCGCGGTTCAGCACGGTGTCCGCGTAGCGGCCGAGGCGGAACTCACTGGTGTCGAGCGGCTGCAGCACCTGGATCCGGGTCTTTCCCCACCGCCAGGGCAGCAGGCCGGGCAACCAGGTGCGCAGCCGGGTGAGGGCGGGGCGCAGCGCGGCCTCGGGCGTGCTCCGCAGGGTGTGCCACGCGACCCTGAGCAGCAGCCGGCCGCTCAGCGCGGCGGGCAGCCGGTCCACCAGGTGGAAGCTCGCCTGGATCGGCGCCAGCACATACGAGTAGAACTCGGTGTGCAGGGTGTTTCCCTTGAGGTCGAAGCCGACGAACGCCGTGGTGACCAGCTCCTGGTTCCACGAGCCCACCCGGACGCACAGATAGGCGCGTTGCGAGCCGTAGCCGTCCTCCCAGCCGCCGTCGCGGTTGTCCCGGGCCGGCTCCCACCCCCCAAGACGGGTCGTGACGGCCGTGGTGAACGTGCTCAGCTCGACGGCGAGTCCGTCGATCCGCTCCGCCTCACGTGCCCGGTTGCGCAGGTCGGTGGTCATACGGTCGGCGACATACGCGCTGATCTTCTCGGCGGTGAAGGCGATGACCTCCTTCCGCTTCGGCTCCTGGCCGTTCGTGACGTCGGCCGGGGGCAGGCCGGGGATGAACTGGTGCTGTTCGACGGCGGGCTCAAGCGCTCCGATCAGCAGCTCGGCGGTGGACCAGCGCCGCACCGGTTCGCCCGCGCCCACGAACGGCTTGTATCCGCCGTAGCGGACCACGCTGCCGTCCGACATCTGCTCCCGGTCGATCTTGGCCACCAGTTCGGCCGTCAGCCGGGGATGCTCGGGATAGGAACCGTCGAACCCGTTCGCGCGCCCCGCCGCGTCGGTGCGGCCGCGCAGCCGGGATATCAGGGTCTGCAGGGTGACGACCCGCCGTAGATACGCGGTGACCCACACCAGCCACAGCGCCGTCAGCCACCCGGCGTACGCGTTCAGGACGCCGGTGTCCATGAGGACGAACGTGACGACGAGGCCCGCACCGAGGGCGGCCAGCCGGGTCCGGTGCAGCCGGCGCGCCGCCAGGGCGTGCGCCAGTACGGGAACCGCGTCGTACCCGTACGACGGCGCCACCACCCGGAACCGGTGGGTCAGCAGCTCGCGGATGACGGTGGCCCGGTACACCGGGTCGAGGTAGGTGCCGGCGCACAGCAGCCGGGTGGCGTTGCTCGTGGCGTCACCGGACGTGCGGCCCGGGAACGGCCCCTTCGGCTCCGGCGGCGGAGCGGGGAGAGAGGAAAGGATGTCACTCGCCATGTCTTCGCTGCTCCGCTCTGCTCAGCCGGTGGGGGTCATCGAGGCGCCGGTGATGACCCCGTCGACGACGGTGTACCGGCCGCTGTACGACTTCTGCGTGCCGTCGTCCCGCGTGGCGACCAGGGTCACCGAGACGGTTGTGCCGTCGACGGGGTCGACGGTGGCGTCGTCCCGCTCGGTGTGGGCGAAGCCGGACACGAACGAGGAGTAGGAGGAGCCGAGGTTCTTGCCGCCGAGGTTCCAGGCGGTCCGGAAGTCGCCGTCGTTGATGGCGGCGAAGTAGTCGGTGACGGTCGTGGCGGGATCGCTCGCGCCCGTCGTGCCGGCCGGGCTCTGCGTGGCTTGCGTGTCGACCGGGTCCGGGGACGGGCCGGTGGCCGCGTCGGTGCCGGAGGTGGGCGCGTCGGGCGTCGCGCCGTACGCCGTGGAGATGTCCGGTGTCGCCGGATCCGTGGCGGAGGGCGGGGAGGCGGGCTGGTAGGAGTAACCGCCCTGACCGTCCACGGCCGTGCCCGTGGATCCGCCGCCGTCCGGGGCGGGTTGGGGCAGGGCGCCGGTCAGCAGGATCAGCAGAAGCGGGACACCGGCGATGATCAGCGCGTACGTCCGTTCCAGGCCGGCGGAGGGTAACAAGCTCGGTGGCTTGTAGGTGTGGTTCATGGGTCCTCGCAGCTCCCGGCAGTCCGCCGGGTCTCGCTCGTCTCTTCGGTACGAACGGAGCTACCTTGCCCGACAACCACCGGGCCTGTGCCTGTTTCGCCGCTTCCGATGCGCTTCCGATCCGGGTGGCGGCGGGCCGGGCCGCGAAGGCGACCGGGCCGTTCGGCCGAGCCGGAACGGGCTGAGCCCCTGACCGAAGGGCCAGGGGCTCAGCTTGAGGGCCGGTGGAAGCCACCGTTCAGCCCGTCCGGCGTTCGAGGACGAAACCGTTCAGGCCGGAGCGGGGTCTGGAGCGGCGGGGGCGAGATCCGCCTCCCGCCGCACCCGAGGCACTAGGCCAGCCCAGGCCCCCGCACAGGGATCGAGGTGAACGTCGGCGCCGGGGCGGGGTCCTGGAAGAAGTCGTTGCCCTTGTCGTCCACGACGATGAACGCCGGGAAGTCCTCGACCTCGATCTTCCAGACGGCCTCCATGCCGAGTTCCTCGTACTCGACGACCTCGACCTTCTTGATGCAGTCCTGGGCCAGGCGCGCGGCCGGGCCGCCGATGGAGCCGAGGTAGAAGCCGCCGTGGCTGTCGCAGGCGTCGGTGACCTGCTTGCTGCGGTTGCCCTTCGCCAGCATCACCTTGGAGCCGCCCGCCGCCTGGAACTGCTCGACGTAGGAGTCCATGCGGCCGGCCGTGGTCGGGCCGAAGGAACCGGAGGCGTAGCCCTCGGGGGTCTTGGCTGGGCCCGCGTAGTACACGGGGTGGTCCTTCAGGTACTGCGGCATCTCCTCGCCCGCGTCCAGCCGCTCCTTGATCTTGGCGTGCGCGATGTCACGGGCCACGACCAGCGGGCCGGTCAGCGAAAGCCGCGTCTTGACCGGGTACTTGGTCAGCTCGGCGAGGATCGTGTCCATCGGCTGGTTGAGGTCGATCCTGACGACGTCGCCGGCCTCGTCCAGGTGCTCGTCCGTGGTCTCCGGCAGGAAGCGTGCCGGGTCGGTCTCCAGCTGCTCCAGGAAGACACCCTCGGCGGTGATCTTCGCGACGGCCTGGCGGTCGGCGGAGCAGGAGACGGCGATCGCGACCGGGCAGGAGGCGCCGTGCCGCGGCAGGCGGACGACCCGTACGTCGTGGCAGAAGTACTTGCCGCCGAACTGCGCGCCGATGCCGATCTTCTGCGTCAGCTCGAAGACCTTCTGCTCCAGCTCCTTGTCCCGGAAGCCGTGGCCCAGCTCCGAGCCCTCCGCCGGGATCTCGTCCAGGTAGTGGGCGGAGGCGTACTTCGCGGTCTTCAGCGCGTACTCGGCGCTCGTGCCGCCGACGACGATCGCCAGGTGGTACGGCGGGCAGGCGGCCGTACCGAGCGAGCGGATCTTCTCCTCCAGGAACTTCATCATGGAGGCCTCGTTCAGGACGGCCTTCGTCTCCTGGTACAGGAAGGACTTGTTGGCCGAGCCGCCGCCCTTCGCCATGAACAGGAACTTGTAGGCGCCGCCGTCGGTCGCGTACAGCTCGATCTGGGCCGGGAGGTTGGAGCCGGTGTTCTTCTCCTCCCACATGGTGAGCGGAGCCATCTGCGAGTAGCGCAGGTTCAGCCTGGTGTAGGCGTCGTAGATGCCGTGCGACAGGTGCTTGGCGTCCTCGCCTTCGGTGAGGACGTTCTGCCCGCGCTTGCCCATGACGATCGCCGTGCCGGTGTCCTGGCACATCGGCAGCACGCCGGCCGCCGCGATGTTGGCGTTCTTCAGCAGGTCCAGCGCGACGAACTTGTCGTTGCCCGACGCCTCGGGGTCGTCGATGATGCGGCGCAGCTGGGCGAGGTGGGCCGGGCGCAGGTAGTGCTGGATGTCGTGGATGGCCTCCTCGGCCAGCTTGCGCAGGGCCTCCGGCTCCACCTTGAGGAAGGTCCGCCCGTCGGGCCCCTCGACGGTTGAGACGCCCTCGGACGTCACCAGTCGGTACGGGGTGGTGTCCTCACCCTGGGGGAGCAGATCGGTGTACGCGAACTCAGGCATCTCAGCCCATTCCTCACTCTGACGGACGGCCGCCCGCCGACGCTGGCGGGCCTCACCAGCCTAGAACCTGCCGCCGACAGGGAACCTGTGAGGTAAGGCTCAGTCGCCGGACACGCGGGGTGGCCACCACCCCTAGTCGCGATCTATCGCGTTTCGGTACGCTGCTGCCGTGGACCTACAGAAGCACCCCCAGCCGCAGGGCAGCGCGCCGCACCTGGCCGAGCTGCGCGCCTCGGACTCCGATCGTGACCGTGTCGCCGACATCCTCCATGAGGCCATGGCCGAGGGCCGGCTGACCGCCGACGAGCACGCCGAGCGCGTGGAGGGGGTCCTGAGCGCCAAGACGGTCGGCGAGCTGGAGGTCTTCATCAAGGACCTGCCGGCCGCCCAGCGCCCGGAGCCCGCCTACACGGGCGTCCCGTCCCGGCCCGCGCCCGGCGCGGTCCCGGCCGAGGCCGACGCCAACGTGGTGGCCGTCCTCAGCAGCGCGGTGCGCCGGGGACGCTGGCGCGCGGGGCGCCGGCTGCACGCCTACTCGATCTTCGGCAGCATCGAGATCGACCTGAGCGAAGCGATCTTCGAGTACCAGCAGGTTGTCATCAAGGCCGTCTCGGTCTTCGGCGACATCCAGATCCGTGTCCCGGAGAACGTGTCGCTGCGGGGCACCGGCGGCGGCGTGCTCGGCAACTTCGAGGTGGACACGCTGGATTCGGCCGACTCCCAGGCTCCGGTGGTCTACGTCGACGGGTGGGCCGTGCTCGGTAACGTCGAGGCGCGGCCCAAGCGGGGCAAGCTCGTGTCGGACATCATCCAGCGTGTGCAGGACAAGGTCGACAGGAAGTTGCGCAAACACCTGGACCGTTGACGGTCGCGAATCGCCGGTGCCACAAGGGCTGTGAGCCGGCCGCGACGGATGTCCGGGGGCGCGAACAAGCCGCCGCACGCCTGCGGTTGGAAACGCAGTGCATAGGCGCGCGCACAGCGGGTAGGCCTTGCTGCATCGTCGCTCACTCGCGAAGCCGTCGTCAGGAGTAGACCGTGCTGCAACCGCCGCATTCGTCCCTGCAGGTAGCTGCCGTTCCGGCCCAGCGGGTGCCAGTGCGAGACAGGGACCAAGACGCACCCTGGCACACCGAAGCGGTGTGCCGGCGCGATGAGGCCGGCCTGTTCTTCGCCCCGTCCAAGGAGCCGACGGCTGCCCGCCTGTCCCGTGAGGAAGCGGCCAAGCGTGTCTGCGCACGCTGTCCCGTGATGGTCGAGTGCCGCGAACACGCCCTCCTCCAGCCCGAACCGTACGGCGTCTGGGGCGGCCTGACGGCAGCGGAACGCCGAGTGGTCCTGGCCAGGCGCCGCAGGCGCGAACTGGAACTGAAGAAGGCGACACGAGCGACGGCGAACCGCATAGCGGGCTAGGCGCGAGAATGGGCGCCCTCTCCGCACAGAGGGCGCCCATCGTCCTTCGTACCCCGCTTCGAACAGGCGCTACTTGGCCTTGTCGAAGTCGATCGCGCTGTAGGCCCGCAGCTTGCTCAGCCGGTGCTCGGAGTCGATCCGCCGCACCGTCCCCGACTTCGACCGCATCACGATCGAGTCGGTGGTCGCGGTCTCCGACCGGTACCGCACGCCCCGCAGCAGCTCACCGTCGGTGATGCCGGTGGCGACGAAGAACACGTTCTCCCCGGTGACCAGGTCCTCCGTGGTCAGCACCCGGTCCAGATCGTGCCCGGCGTCGATGGCCCGCGCACGCTCCTCGTCGTCCTTGGGCCACAGCTTGCCCTGGATGGTGCCGCCCAGGCACTTCACGGCACAGGCCGAGATGATGCCCTCCGGCGTACCGCCGATGCCGAGCAGCAGGTCGATGCCCGTGCCCTCGCGCAGCGCCAGGATCGAGCCGGCCACATCGCCGTCGGTGATCAGCTTGATGCGCGCACCGGCCTCGCGGACCTCCTTGATGATGCCCTCGTGGCGCGGGCGGTCCAGGATGACGACGGTGACGTCCTCCGGCGCGGACCGCTTGGCCTTGGCGATACGCCGGATGTTCACGGCCACGGGGGCGTCGATGTCGACGAAGTCCGCGGCCTCGGGGCCGGTGACCAGCTTGTCCATGTAGAACACGGCGGACGGGTCGAACATGGCACCGCGCTCGGTGGCCGCGAGGACGGCGATGGCGTTGGGCATGCCCTTGGCGGTCAGGGTGGTGCCGTCGATCGGGTCGACGGCGATGTCGACCTCGGGCCCGGTGCCGTCACCGACACGCTCCCCGTTGAAGAGCATCGGCGCCTCGTCCTTCTCACCCTCGCCGATGACGACGACGCCGTTCATCGACACGGTGGAGACGAGGGTCCGCATGGCACGCACCGCGGCGCCGTCGGCGCCGTTCTTGTCGCCGCGCCCGACCCAGCGGCCCGCGGCCATCGCCGCGGCTTCGGTCACGCGGACGAGTTCCAGGGCGAGGTTGCGGTCGGGAGCCTCGGAGGGGACGTCCAGCTCGGACGGCAAGTGATGATGCTCGGTCATCGGAGCGCACCTTTCTGATACGACGACGGCCGGATGAGGGTGTGACTCCGACTCTATCGTTAGGCCGACAAAATGAGCAGGGGACCCCACGGATGAGCGCTCCGGGCACCTGCGACGATAGAGGGCGTGGCAGGTTCGAACGGCAAGCAGAAGACGGTCCGGGACATGATCCTCTCCCTGGCCCTCATCGGGTTGGCGGCGGGGTTCATCTATCTCCTCGTCCCGCACGACGATCACGCTCCCGACATCAAGCGGGTCGACTACCGCGTCGAGCTGCTCACGGCGCGTCGCGCGGCAGGCTACCCGGTGGCCGCTCCCGAAGGCCTGCCGGAGGCCTGGAAGGCGACCTCGGTGCGCTACCAGGGCGAGGACTCCGACCGCTGGCACCTCGGCTTCCAGGATCCCGAGGGTCAGTACGTGCAGGTCGAGCAGTCCACTCAGAAGCGCGCCGACTTCATCGACCAGGCCAGCCAGGGTGCCTCGGCGACCAAGCGGACCGAGAAGATCGGCGACCACACCTGGACCCGCTACTCCGGCGGCCGCTACGACGCCCTGGTCCTGGAGAACACTCCCGGCTCCACGACGGTGGTGGCCGGCACGGCCTCCTTCGACCAGCTGACGAAGATGGCGGCGGCGCTGAAGATGCAGTGAGAGCTGCCCCGGCGCCCGCACGCGCCACGCGCGACCGGCCCCGGACACGCAAGAGGCCCCCAGCGACGCTGCTGGGGGCCTCTTGGCGTACGCGGGGCCGGCTCAGACGGTCGTGACGACCTCGTCGTAGGCCAGGCGCGGCGAGCGCGGGAACCAGGCGTCGGGGCCCGGGCGGCCGATGTTGACGACCATCAGCGGGCTGTGGTCGTCGTCCAGGAACTCCTTGCGGACACCCTCGAAGTCCAGGCCGGTCATCGGGCCGGCGGCCAGGCCCGCGGCACGGACGCCGATGATGAAGTACGCGGCCTGCAGGGCGGCGTTCAGCGCGGCGGAGCCCTCACGGGCCGGGCGCTCGCCGAAGAACACGTCCTTGGCCTGCGGGAAGTGCGGGAAGAGGGCCGGCAGCTCCTCGTGGAACTCGTTGTCCGCGGCGAGGATCGCGACCAGCGGGGCGGTGGCGGTCTTCGCCTGGTTGCCCTCGGCCATGTGCTTCACCAGACGCTCGCGGGCCTCGGCGGAACGGACCAGGGTGATGCGCAGCGGGCTCTGGTTGAAGGCGGTGGGGCCGTACTTGACCAGGTCGTAGATCGCCTGGACGTGCTCGTCGGTCACCGGCTCGTCGGTGAAGGTGTTCGCGGTGCGGGCCTCGCGGAACAGCAGGTCCTGGGCGGCGGGGTCAAGAACGAGAGACATTGCGTGAACTTCCTCGGGGGGGGGCGTCCGATACGGACCGCGGTCCGTATCTGCTGACGACACTGACCGTACGACATGGAAGTTCAAGGTTCAACGAAAATGGGGGTGTGGTGATCCGCTTCACAGAGGAGACGGCCGCCGGCGCTACCCGCGGCCCTCTTCTTCCCCGGCCTCCTCCTCGGCCAGCGCGGCGTCCAGCCTGGCCCGGGCGCCCTCCAGCCAGCGCCGGCACACCTTGGCCAGCTCCTCGCCGCGCTCCCACAGCGCCAGGGACTCCTCCAGCGACGTGCCGCCGGCCTCCAGCCGCCGTACGACCTCGATCAACTCGTCCCGCGCCTGCTCGTACGAGAGCGCCTCGTTCACCTTGCCGGTCATTCGCCCACCTTTACCGTGAATTCACCGTCGGCGACCCGCGCCCGCAGCGCCTCGCCCTCACTCACCTCGGCCGGATCGCGCACCACGTGCCCGTCGGCCTTCTGCAGCACCGCGTATCCGCGCCTGAGCGTGGCGGCGGGGGAGAGGGCCACCACGCGCGCGTGCGTGTGCGTCAGCTCCGAGTCGGCGCGGTCCAGCAGATGGCCGAGGGTGCGCCGGCCGCGCTCCAGCAGGGCGGCCACGTGGTCGGCGCGCTCGTCGATCATCCGGTGCGGATCCTCCATCGAGGGCCGGGCCAGCGCATGCGCCAGCCCCCGCTCCTCCCGCTCCACGAACGCGCCCACGCACCGCCGCGCCCGGTCCCGCAGCATCCGCACCCGCTCGACCTCCTCGCCCACGTCCGGCACGACTTTCTTGGCCGCGTCGGTCGGCGTGGAGGCGCGCAGGTCGGCGACATGGTCGAGCAGCGGGTTGTCCGGCTCGTGCCCGATGGCGGAGACGACGGGCGTACGGCACTGGGCCACCGCCCGCACCAGCTGCTCGTCGGAGAACGGCAGCAGGTCCTCCACGCTGCCACCGCCCCGGGCGACGACGATGACGTCCACGTCCTCCATCGCGTCCAGCTCCTTGACGGCCTGTACGACCTGCGGCACGGCGTGCACGCCCTGCACCGCGACGTTGCGCACCTCGAAGCGGACGGCGGGCCAGCGGTGCCGGGCGTTCTCCAGCACGTCCCGCTCCGCGGCGGAGGCACGGCCGCAGACCAGCCCGATCAGCTGGGGCAGGAAGGGCAGCGGCTTCTTGCGCTCCGGCGCGAACAGACCCTCGGCCGCGAGCGCCTTCTTCAGCTGCTCGAGGCGGGCCAGCAGCTCGCCCACGCCCACGGGTCTTATCTCGGCGGCCCGCAGCGACAGCTGCCCGCGCGGTGCGTACCACTCCGGCTTGGCGAGCACGACGACCCGCGCGCCCTCGCCGACGACATCGGCCACGGCGTCGAACACCTGCCGGTAGCAGGTCACGCTGACCGAGATGTCGTACGAGGGATCCCGCAGGGTCAGGAACACGACTCCGGCCCCCGGCCG
This sequence comes from Streptomyces griseochromogenes, assembly GCF_001542625.1. Classification (NCBI taxonomy): domain Bacteria; kingdom Bacillati; phylum Actinomycetota; class Actinomycetes; order Kitasatosporales; family Streptomycetaceae; genus Streptomyces; species Streptomyces griseochromogenes. Next base: position 1,288,784 of record NZ_CP016279.1, read on the forward strand.
CCGCGACAGCTGCGTGATCTGGCCCTCGACCCACACCGCGCCGAGCCGGTCGATCCACCCGCCGATGAGCCGGGAGACCTCACCCACGGGGAGGGGCGCTTCGGGGGTAGTGTTCGCGGCCATGTCGCGAGCGTAATGGGCGGCACCGACATTCCTTTCCCGGCCCGTCCGGGGGCACCCCCTCCGGGGGACCGCGAGGACGGGGCCCGCTCAGGGGCGCTCGGGGGTCCGGGTGCACAGCCCCTACGATGGGTCCCATGACCGCTTCGCCTGGCCGCCGTGTCCTGCTCGCCGCCCCCCGGGGCTACTGCGCCGGTGTGGACCGCGCCGTGATCGCCGTCGAGAAGGCGCTGGAACAGTACGGCGCCCCGATCTACGTCCGGCACGAGATCGTCCACAACAAGTACGTCGTGCAGACCCTGGAGAAGAAGGGCGCGATCTTCGTCGAGCGGACGGAGGAGGTGCCGCCGGGCAACATCGTGATGTTCTCCGCGCACGGCGTCGCCCCGGTCGTGCACGAGGAGGCCAGGCAGGGCCGCCTCGCCACCATCGACGCGACCTGCCCGCTGGTGACCAAGGTCCACAAGGAAGCCGTCCGGTACGCCAACGAGGACTACGACATCCTCCTGATCGGGCACGAGGGCCACGAGGAGGTCATCGGCACCTCCGGCGAGGCCCCCGACCACATCCAGCTGGTCGACGGCCCCGCGGACGTCGCCAAGGTCGAGGTCCGCGACGAGTCGAAGGTCGTCTGGCTGTCCCAGACCACCCTCTCCGTGGACGAGACCATGGAGACCGTCGACGCCCTGAAGACGAAGTTCCCGGGGCTCGTCTCCCCGCCCAGCGACGACATCTGCTACGCCACCCAGAACCGCCAGCTGGCCGTGAAGGAGATGGGCGCCGAGGCCGAGCTGGTCATCGTGGTCGGCTCGCGCAACTCCTCCAACTCCAAGCGCCTGGTCGAGGTCGCCAAGCTCGCCGGCTCCCGCGAGGCCTACCTGGTGGACTTCGCCAGCGAGATCGACGAGGCCTGGCTGGAGGGCGTCACCACGGTCGGTGTCACCTCCGGTGCCTCCGTGCCCGAGGTCCTGGTCGAGCAGGTGCTGGAGTGGCTCGCCGAGCGCGGCTACGGGGACGTGGAGCTCGTCAAGGCCGCCGAGGAGTCCATCACCTTCTCGCTGCCCAAGGAACTCCGCCGTGACCTGCGCGAAGAGGCCGCGTCCCTGGTCGCCGAGCGCGGCGGATCGGGTACGTCGGACGCGTGAGCGTCGCTTCGCCCGGGGCGTGACTGTCAGTCGTCCGTCGTAACGTGGAGCCATGCAGATCTTCGGCGTGGACATCGGCGGATCCGGGATCAAGGGCGCCCCTGTGGACCTGGAGAAGGGCGACCTGGCCCAGGAGCGGTGCAAGGTGCTCACCCCGCACCCCGCGACGCCCGACGGCGTGGCCGACGGCGTGAAGCAGGTCGTCGACCACTTCGGCTGGACGGGCCCGGTGGGCCTGACCTTCCCCGGAGTGGTCACCGGCGGCGCCACGGTCCGTACGGCGGCCAACGTGGACAAGAGCTGGATCGACACGGACGCGCGCACGCTGTTCGGCGGCCGGCTCGGCGGCCTGCCGGTGACCGTGGTCAACGACGCCGACGCGGCGGGCGTCGCCGAGATGCAGTTCGGCGCCGGCCGGGGCCGGAGCGGCACGGTCATCCTGCTCACCTTCGGCACCGGCATCGGCAGCGCCCTCTTCGTGGACGGCGCCCTCGTGCCCAACACCGAACTGGGCCATCTGGAGCTGGGCGGCCACGACGCCGAGAAGCGGGCCTCCAGCAAGGCCAAGGAAGACGGCGAGCTGACCTGGGAGCACTGGGCCCGCCGCGTCCAGAAGTACCTCGCCCACGTCGAGATGCTCTTCTCGCCCGAGGCCTTCATCATCGGCGGCGGAGTGAGCCGCAAGGCGGACAAGTTCCTGCACTTCATCGAGGGCATCAAGGCGGAGATCGTGCCGGCCCAGCTGCAGAACAACGCGGGGATCGTCGGAGCCGCCATGCGTGCGGCGCAGACCCAGCCGTAGCACGCGGGGCGGAAAGCCGCAGGTCAGCCCCGGCGCCGGCGGCTCCGCACCCATCGCACCCGACGTACCAGCACGATCACCCCGGCGATCAGCGTCCCCCCGTACAGCCAGCCCGCCTGCGTGGCGAGCCCGGTGACCAGCCCCATCAGCCGGCCGAGCACCCCCCCGCTGCCGTCGGCGACGGGCAGGAGACCCGCGGCGAACCCGATCGGTACGACCACGGGCGCGGTGAGCAGGTCGCCCCCGCGTACCCACAGCGCGGTCAGCACGCACACCGGCACGAACAGCACCCCGTACAGCGTCAGGGACCCCCCGAACAGCAGCTGGTCCACGAAGCCGAGCAGAACCATCGCGGCCGCGCAGAAAAGCCCCCCGCCGAGCCCGGTGAGCCGGGGACCCGGAAACCCGCCCGGCGACAGCTGCGGGGCGACCCGGAACGGCCGCCCGGCCCGCTCCGCCCCCGGCGCGGGCCTGCGCCCGCCCGCCCCCCGCCGCGCCTGAGGCGGCAGCGGTGTGCGCGGCGCGCCGCGCCGCCGTCCGCCATTCGGGGGTCGTGATCTGTGTTGCTCCATTGGACCAACTTAGGTCTGCTTATGTGCTCAATCGGCCCACAGACACGCCGGTGGAGAGAGCTTGGCCGGGCATTCGACGCTCCCGCGAGCCCGCCGGCCCGGACGCCGTAAACTGGGGGATCGGTCAGTGTCGGTCTCTGGCCCCTGGCACCCCCTGGCCCACTCATCTACGGGAAGTCGCAACGTGTCGCTCACGATCGGAATCGTCGGCCTGCCGAATGTCGGCAAGTCGACCCTGTTCAACGCCCTGACCAAGAACGACGTGCTGGCGGCCAACTACCCGTTCGCCACGATCGAGCCCAACGTCGGCGTGGTCGGCGTCCCCGACGCCCGTCTCGCCCAGCTGGCCTCGATCTTCAAGTCGGAGCGGATCCTCCCGGCCACGGTCGACTTCGTCGACATCGCGGGCATCGTGCGGGGCGCCTCCGAGGGTGAGGGCCTGGGCAACAAGTTCCTCGCGAACATCCGCGAGTCCGACGCGATCTGCCAGGTCATCCGTGCCTTCAAGGACGAGAACGTCGTGCACGTCGACGGCAAGGTCTCGCCGAAGGACGACATCGAGACGATCAACACCGAGCTGATCCTGGCCGACCTCCAGACGATCGAGAAGGTCCTGCCCCGGCTCCAGAAGGAGTCGCGGATCAAGAAGGACATCGCGCCGAAGGTCAAGGCGGTCGAGGAGGCCAAGGAGATCCTGGAGAAGGGCGACACGCTCTTCGCGCACGGCATCGTCCAGGGCACCGAGCGCAACGAGCTCCTGCACGACCTGCACCTGCTCACGACGAAGCCCTTCCTCTACGTCTTCAACGTCGACGAGGACGAACTGATCGACGAGGACTTCAAGAACGAGCAGCGCGCCCTGGTCGCCCCCGCCGAGGCGATCTTCCTGAACGCCAAGCTGGAGGCGGACCTCGCCGAGCTGGACGAGGAGGAGGCCCTGGAGCTGCTGGAGTCCGTGGGCCAGCACGAGCCGGGCCTCGCGACCCTCGCCCGCGTCGGCTTCGACACCCTCGGCCTGCAGACCTACCTCACGGCCGGCCCGAAGGAATCCCGCGCCTGGACCATCAAGAAGGGCGCCACCGCCCCCGAGGCGGCCGGTGTGATCCACACCGACTTCCAGAAGGGCTTCATCAAGGCCGAGGTCATCTCCTTCGCCGACCTGGTCGAGACAGGCTCGGTCGCCGACGCCCGCGCCAAGGGCAAGGCCCGCATGGAGGGCAAGGAGTATGTGATGCAGGACGGGGATGTGGTGGAGTTCCGGTTCAACGTGTGAGCAGGTGAAATAGCACCACGTCGGCGACCTGGCGAACATGCAGGTCAAGTGGGGTCGGCTCCTCCGGGTGCCGGCCCCTTGCTGTTTCCCGTGCTGGGATGGGCCGCGAGTGGTACGTTATTCGGTACCACTTGAGGTAGGGAGTCAGCTTATGTCGATAACTGCGAGCGAAGCCCGCAAGGCTCTCTTTCCGCTGATCAAGAAGGTCAACGACGACCACGAGGCCATCGAGATCGTCTCCAAGCATGGCAACGCCGTGCTTGTCTCGGCCGAGGACTACGCGGCGCTGCGCGAGGGCTCGTACCTGCTGCGCTCGCCTGTGAACGCACGGCGACTGCTCAAGGCGTACGAGAATGCCCTGAGCAACGTCAACGTGTCGGAGCGCGAGCTGATCGATCCAGATGCGGCGGATCCTGCTGCGGGTGACGCGTGAGGCTTGTCTTCGAGGATCAGGGCTGGGAGGACTACACGTCCTGGCTCAAGAACGACCGCAAGATGCTCGCTCGGATCAACAAACTCATCGAGGACGTCAAGCGTGACCCCTTCACGGGGATCGGCAAGCCCGAGCCGTTGAAGTACCACTTGCCCGGGGCGTGGTCGAGACGGATCGACGATGAGCACCGCCTTGTGTACCTGGTCACGGACAAGGAGATCGTGATCCTCGCGGCTCGCTATCACTACTGAACGCAGGGTGTCCGTTTTGCATTGCCGGTCTCGTGCGGGGTGGTGGGAGAGAGCTGCGCCACCCTCGGGCCTGCCGCCGACGGGCTCGGCGTTCCGTGCCAGACGAGGGTTAGTGGATCACACGGCAGCGAGGCTTGCGGTCGCGCCGGTCAGCTCCCGCAGCTTTTCGCGTGTCTCGGCATCGGTTGAGTACACCACCGTGCCGATCATTCCCCGCATCAGCAGCACCTTGTACGTGTTGCGGATCAGCCGGTCCACATCGGCGTCCGGGGTGGACTTCTTGAAGACCGGATCCTTGGACGCTGAACGATCGGTGACCCAGCGGTCGCCGCGCCACACCAGGTCGGGGCCTATGATGACGCCACTCCAGTCGTACTCGAAGCCCTGCGCGGTGTACACGCAGCCCACTTGCCCGAAACCGGCCGGATCGGTTGCCCACAGCGCGGCCGGAGGCGCGCCCCCGACGGACCGATCACCGAAGACGTTCCAGGGCCGTTCCCACTCCCCGATGACGACGTCCGCGGGCAGTGCCTGCCCGGGTGGCACCTTCTTCGTCCACTTCCAGCAGTAGCCTGCGGACATACGCGCGCTGTACCCCTGCGAGCGGCGGTTGTCGAGGAACGCCTCCAACTCCTGAGGGCTGTCCGCGACCGTGAGGTGCATCTTGTCGTCGGGTTCCCATTCCACCGGGCCGCCTGGCTCAAGGCCCAACAGCCGTACCACCCAGCGCAGATATGCATCGCTGCCACCGCACCGGAACTGGCTGTCCAGCGGCACCACCCGACATTGGAGCCCCTTCTTCGCGGCGGCTGCCTTGATCTCCGCGACCGTGCCCATTTCGCCGGGCCGAACGACCTGATGCTCGTCGAGTAGGAAGACCGGGACGCGTGCCGCGTCGATGAGTTCCTCGATCTGGGCTTTGCCGGTGCGGTTCGACGCCGGTGTGTAGCGGTTGGCGGATGTCTCCCGGATGCGATGGGCCTCGTCGCAGATCAGGACATCGAGGCTGTTGCGCTCGGCGGTCATGAAGCTGTTGAAGTATTTGAAGAGGTCCTGCACCTCACGCTTCCGGGCCCCAGCGACCTTCCTCATGGTCGTCGTGAACGAGTTGGAGCCCGTCGCGTGCAGCGCGGTGGTGCCCTGCCGGTACAGCTCGCCGAGGAGCGACAAGGCGATGACGCTCTTGCCGGTGCCGGGCCCGCCGGTGACGATCACGACCTCCTTGTGGTCGGATCGCCTGGCGCGGCGGACGGCGTTCAGGACAGTGCGGTACGCGATCTGCTGCTCGTCCAGCAGGACGAACTGCTCGCGTTCACGGACCTCTTGGGCGGCCACCGCCATGAGTTGCTTGGATGGCCCGATCTTCCCGTTGACGAGCTCGTCCGCGGCCGAAGCGCCTGACTCCGGCGCCAGCTTCGCACGCAGGTAGGCGATGAACTCGCTGCGTCGCGCACCGATGAAGAGCTGGCCGTACTGGTCTTGCTCCGCCTCGAAAAGCCCGCTGACGCCGAACTCGGTGGCGTTGTGCAGGTATGCGGCGCCGTTGACGCGTTCCGGGTGCTTGGCCAGGGCTCCGTTGAAGGAGACGAGGTACTCGCAGTAGCCGCGTACCTGGTCGACTGGATTCAGTACCGCCCGAGCGTACGAGTCGATGCGGCACAGCGACGGATCGTCGTCGTCCGGCTCCGCGCTGCTCCACTGCTTCAGCTCCACGATGACGTAAGACGGCAGCCCGGTCTTGGGGTGCACACCGGCCAGCACGGCATCGGCCCGCTTGCTGTTCAGCGGCAGTCCGTACTCCAGGAGCACCTCCACCTGCCCGAGACCGGCATCGTTGAGCGCGCTCGCGAGCACGGGGATGCTCCGCTCCCACGAGCGGACTTCGGACGGACCGGGCTTGTGGCCGTGCACGTGCACGAACTGCTCCGTCAAGCGGAAGAACAGGGCACCGGAGTGGCACTCGGCGGCGACCGCTGTGGCAGAGTCGCGGAACAGCAAGACATGCCCCCAGGCAGCACGAAGAAACTCGTGCGGGTGGGGGCATGTCCTTCGTGACTCCGCCAGGCGGAGCGGAAGCCCGGCGGGCCGCAGCTACGTCGGGATCAAGGTTACCTGTGCCGTCTGCGGTGGGCAGGTGGCAGCTGTGATCCTTCAGCGGTGAGCTTCGGCTGGGCGCCGTCGTAGTGCTGCATGCCGATGGCGCCCGTGATGAGCCGGCGCAGTTCGTTGTGTGTCGCCGGGTCGACCGCGTAGACCACGGTGCCGACCACGCCGCGGGTGAGGAGCACGTGGTAGGCGTTGAGGACGCACCGGGTGACGATCGTGTCGTCGATTGGATCCCGGAAGGCGGGATCGCAGGAAGCACTCCGGTCCACCTTGAACTTCCCCTCACGGAAGAGCAGATCGGGTCCGATGATGACGCCGTTCCAGTCGTACTCGAAGGTCTGTGCTGTATAGACGCAGCCGATCTGGTCGACACCACGGCGATCGGTCGACCACAGGTCCGACCGTGGTGCGTTCGGGACACTGTGCTCCGGCTTCACGTTCCAAGGCCGGCGCCAGTCCCCGATGTGTACGTCGTCGACAAGCTGTTCTCCGTCCGGGTTGCTCCACGGCCAGCAGAAGCCCGCGGTGATACGGGCCGTGGCCCCTTCCAAATGGCGTTCCCGGATGAACCGCTCCATCTGCTCGGGGGAGTCGGCGACCGTCAGCGTCATCCTCCCGTCCGGTCGCCAGGCCACCGGATCGGAGGCGTCAAGGCCCAGCAGTTGTTGGACCCAGTGCTGGTACCGCTTGCTGCCGCCCGCTCGGAACGTGCCCTCCAGATCGGTCACTTCGACATCGCAGCCCATGTCCTCGGCGAGCTCTTTGAGATACCTGGCAGTGCCCACCTCGTCCGGGCGGATCGACTGGTGATCGTCGAGCAGGAAGATCGGCACTTTCGCGGCTCTTATCACCTCGGTTGCCTGCGGCCGGTCGTCGTCTCGCAGAATCTTCGGCATCCAACGGTATGTCGAGCTGCGTCGCATGCGGTGCGCCTCGTCGCAGATGAGGACGTCGATGCTGTCCGGTGGGCTCTCGCTGAAGCTGTTGAAATAGCGGTACAGCCTGTTGGCTGCGCGGCGCTTGTCCGCTGTCTGCCCTCGGCGGGCCGTGCTGAGCATGATCTCGCGCAGAGTCTCCGTGTAGGCGTGAGAGCCGCTTGCCAGCACGGCTTCGCGGCCCTTGAGTCCGAGGGCACGCTGCAACTCGAGGGCCACTGCGCTCTTGCCGCTGCCAGGGCCGCCCCGCAGGATGTAGACGCGCTTGACGCCCGGATCGGGAGCCGGGCTGTGGGCGGCTTCGGCGTCGTAGAACAACCCGACGTCGAAACCGGTGAAGTGGGTGGTCTTCTCCAGGTGCCGGGTGATCCGGTCGACCGCGACGTACTGCTCGTCGAGGAGTGTAAGACCGCCACCGACGACAGAGCGCTGACGGGCCACATCGGTGACCTTGAGCAACGGGTCCTGGCGGGCCTGCTCCAGTGCGGATGCCGCCCGTTTCCCGGACGCGGCTGTGAATCTCGAAGTAAGTACTCGTCGGAAGCGATCCAGATCATCGAGCGTGTAGAGGAAGCCGTGGTCGGTCTCGGGCATACCGAACAGCGCCTCCACGTCCGCGTCACGTGCGTTGTGGAGCAGTGCCACACCCATCAACTGGTCCTCGTTCTCACGAAGATGGGGTAGGTAGCGCAGCATGTACTCGCAGTAGCGCTGGATCTGCCGCACCGGATGCAGCTTGTTCTTCCCGTCGCCGAACCCGAGATCGACGGCGATGGGGCACAGAGGGTCCACCGTGGCGTGCCGTACCTGCTTCAGCTCAACCGCAAGGTATGAATCCGTCCCCGTGCCGGGGTGTCGGCCGCACAGCACCAGGTCGACGGCGGAGTTGGTGTGCGGCAGGTCGACCTCGACCTGCACCTCGACTTCGTCGAGGCCGCAGTCCAGCAGAGCTTTGACCACTACGGGGACGCTGTTGTTCCAGGAAGCGATGTCTCCCTGGCCGGCCGGTCCTCCCTTGATCCGGGAATGCTCGTGAATCAGTTGCTCGGTGAGCGGAAGGTGCGCAGATCCGGCTCGGGCCACGATGAGTCGGCCGAGCTCGGCTGCGGACAGTTGCAGGAGCACGAAGGGTCCCCAGGCACGAGATGACTCGTGCGGGTGGGGGCATGTCCTTCGTTACTTCGCCGAAGCGGAGCGGAAGCCCGTCGGGCCGCAATGACGTTCTGCAGATTACCCGGCCGTAAATGAAGGAGGGCGGGCCCCTGGAGGCCCGCCCACCGCCCGGCTCAGCCGAGGCGGTGCACCACGACCTGCGCCAGAGCCCACGTCAGGTTCGAGCCGAGGCTCGCCGCGATGCCAACCAGGACATCACGGACCCAGGTGCGGCGCTTGGGCATGTACTCGACGGCAACCACAGGAATGCGTCCCCTTCGGTTTGATCGGTGACGGCGCCGGATGGCTCCCGCCGGGAGCGCACCATGGAGCTGAGTCACCGAACCGAAGGGCATTGCGTACTCCCCGGGGCACGTCGCGTACACCCTCCGGGGAGGGCACGCGGTGCATGGCAACGGTAGTCCACGACTGGACAGCGTGGGCAAGGAGTTAATACACAGGCACTGACGAGCCGGTGGTGCGAGGGGGATGGACGGATTGAGGAAGATCGGTCGGGCATCTGAGCTGCCCATGGTGCCGGGATAGAACGCCCGTGCCGGGATCGTGCTGGGATGACCCCCGTCAAACCCACGTTTCCGCAGGTGGGAGCTCTGCGCTACGGATTCCGCTTCAACGCGTGACCGCCAACAGCAGAAAGGGGCCGGGCTCGGCTGAGCCCGGCCCCTTCCGCGTTCCCGTGTTCACCCCGGTGGGCGGACTCGGGCGAGACGACCTCGATGACGAGCTGGACCTCTTCCGGCGCGTACCACGTGCGGGGCGAGGCGCCTCGGGAAGGCGGTCCAGGTCCTCCGCGAACCAGCCTTCCGCGCGCGGCGGGCGCATCCAGTCGGGCGGTGCGGTCATGGCTCGACCGTAGCGACTCGCCGAGGCCGGGGCCGCGAGATCGTCAAGGGCGTCACCCCCGTCAGAGGCCCGTCACCCGCGCCACCGTGAACGGCGTCTGAGGCACGCCCGGACCCATCGGGCCGCCCTTCTCGAACTGGGAGCGGACGACCAGGAGGCCCTGGGGGGTGTGGGCCAGGGTGGTCGGGGTCTGGAGTGCGGGGTCGGTCAGGCGTCGGTGGACGCGGGCCGTGGTGCCGGCCGGGTCCAGGTGCCAGCGGGTGAGGGTGTTGGTGGCGTTGTGCGCGGCCCACAGCGTGCGGTGGTGCAGTTCCAGGCCGTCGCCGTGGGTCAAGTCGCCGCCTTGCAGGGTGACTTGGCTCGTGGCGCCGGTGGCGGTGTGCACGCGGTAGAGGCCGCCGCCCGTCATGTCGACGACGAACAGCAGGCGTCCGGTGGCGTCCGCGACGATGCCGTTGAGGGTGTACGTGCCGGACGGGCGCGGGGGCAGGGCGTCGGTCAGGTCGTAGTGCGCGGTGAGCGGTGCGCGGCCGCCGCGGGCGCGGGTCACCTCGTCCGGGGTGACCCGGTAGATCACCGGCCGCAGGCTGTCGGTGGCGTAGGCCGTGCCGTCCGCGGCGATCACGAGGTCGTTCACGAAGCGCGAGTCGCCGCCCGGCACCTCGAAGCGGGCGACGAGGGAGCGGTCGCGCAGGTCGTAGACGTCGATCCCGGCGGTCGAGTCGATGACCCACAGGCGGCCCGCGCGGTCGACCTTCAGCCCGTTCGCCGTCGTACGGCCGTCCGTGCCGGCCGGGAGGTAGACCTCCGCCGCGCGGCTCCCGGCGGCGGCGCGGTAGACGGCTCCGGTCGTGTACGAGCCGACGTACGCGTCCCCCGTGCGCACGTCGAGGGCGATGCCCTCGGGATAGGCGCGGTCGCCGGGGAGGGTGAAGGCCGTGGAGATGCGGGGCCCGGTGGCCGCCCGGGCGGGAGAGGGGGCCACGGTGACGGCCAGGGCGGTGGCCGCGGTCGCGGTCAGGAACGTACGGCGGTGAATCGAACGGGACACGGCGGTGCCTCTCGGTTCGGCTACTCACTATATGGCAGGTTCGAATCTAGATTAGAGCTCTAATCATCGCCAACGCATTAATGTGGGCCAGGTGACCTCCATGCCCGCCTCCGAGCGTCTCGGTTCCCACCTCAAGCGGGCCGAGCAGGCCCTGAACGCGACCAAGACCGCGGTCCTGAAGCCGGCGGGCCTGACGGTCGCGCAGTACGCGGCCCTGCTTCACCTTGCCGGCAACCCCGGCATCTCGGCCGCCGCCCTGGCCCGGCTGTGCGGGGTCACCCCGCCCACGATGAACACGGTCCTGAAGAACCTCCAGGAGCACGACCTCATCGCCCGCACCCCGCACGAGTGGCACAAGAACGTCCTGGAGACCCGCCTCACGGACGAGGGTCGCGCCGTCCTCGCCGACGCCGACGTCCGTGCCGTACGCGTCGAGCGCGCTCTGGCCGCCGAGTTCACCGACGAGGAGCGCGACGCCCTGACCGGGCTGCTCGCCCGTTGTGTGAGGGTGCTCGAGGAGCAGCGCCCCTCACCATGACGGCCTGACGGGATACGGTGCCGGGTCCGTCACCCAGCCCGCCATCAGCACCAGCCGGGACTCGCGGTCGACCGCGAGGAAGCCGAAGGGGCGGTCGAAGGTCGCGCGGACGACCGTCGTCTCGTAGCGGTACTGGGGGGCGGCGCCGGCGCCGTACGGCACGAACGCCGTCACCGCCGCCGCCCGGAAGCCCAGCGCGCCGAACCGGGCCAGGACGGACTGGCGGGCCGCGCCCATGGCGAGCGGGAACGCGCTGACGCCGGGGAAGTGGGCCTGGCGCAGGTCCTGCGCCGTGGCGAGTCCGAAGAGGCCGGGCGTCTCCAGCAGGTCGTGGTCGGCCCGCACCTCGTACGCCACCGTCCGCACGTCCAGCGCGATCGGCTCCGGCGCGACGGAGGGCTGCCGTTCCACATGCAGGCCGGGGCCCACGTGCCCGAACGGGAGCGCGCCGCCCCCGGTGACCGCGAGCGCGCGCTCCACGACCCCGACTCCTGCGCCGAGCACCTGACCGGGCGTCATCCGCTCCTCGCCCAGCACCAGATGGACGTCGACGCCGTTGTCGCCGGGCACGGTCAGCGCGGTGACGAAGCCGCCCGGCGTACTCGTCAGGGCGATCCGGTCCGGCCGTATGCTCCTGCGATGCAGTCCGAGCAGCGAACGGCCCTGCCAGGGCCCGGCGTCCGGACGCAGCATCGTCTCGGTGAACGGCTGCCGCCAGTCCGTGCGCAGGGCGAAGGCACCGGCCAGCACCATCCGTGCCTCCCGGGTCAGCGTCACCGGCATGCGCTCCACGAGGCCGCCGGTCCGCTCGGCCGCCCAGGCGTCCAGCCGCTCCTGCGCGCCGACGAGGTCGTCGCCGAACATCCCGTGCGTCCGGGCCGGCAGTCCGGCCCGCCATTCCTCCCGCAACTGCAGCGTGTGGTGCGTCCACAGGCCGAGCGCCGCGTCCAGTCCGGAGACCGGCTCCAGCGCGGACAGCAACTCCCGTGCGGCGGCGGCCGCCCGGTCCGCGGGCACGCCGAGCGCCTCGGCCAGCTCCGCCCGCGCGGCCCCCGTCGCCCCGTCGGCCAGAAAGGCCAGCAGGGGCCAGACCCCGGCCGCCGAGAAGGCCGTGCCGTCCGGGGCCGTGTGTGCCGCCCACCGTGCGGTGAGCCCGTTCACCGCCCGTACGGTGACGCTGTCCACCCCGCTTCCCGCTCGGTGTTCCACCCTCATGACGCCCCCACTCGTGCCCCGCTTACGATGCGGCCAGTCGTACGTCAGTCCAGCCGCCGGGCCCTCGCCCGGCCTGCGCTGCCGCCGCCCTACCCAGGAGCACGGTACCGGTGTCCATACCTCCGCCCTCCGGCCCCCACCAGCCAGAAGGGCCGAACCAGTCGCCCCGGCCGCCGTACGGGCAGGAGCCGCTCGGGCTGCCGGCCCACCCACAGGGCTCCTACGGGCCGTCGGCGTACCAGCCGTGGGCGCAGGGCTACAGCCCCTACAACCGGCCGGCGTCCGTCAACGGCTTCGCCATCGCCTCCCTCGCGCTGGGCGTCGTGTGCTGTGTGCCGGGCGTGGGGCTGGTGCTCGGCCTCGTCGCGCTGCGGCAGATCCGTCGGCGCGGCGAGCGCGGTACCGGGCTGGCGGTCGGCGGTTCCGTGCTGTCCGGGATCGGGCTCGCGCTGTGGGCGCTGCTGCTCAGCACGGGCAGCGCGTCCGACTGGGAGTGGTTCCAGCAGGGCGCGCGCGACGGCGTGACCGGCTCGCTGGTCAAGGGTGAGTGCTTCAACGCGCCGGACGGTGAACTGAGCGGCGACACCTACGGCATCGACAAGGTGCCCTGCTCCGGCGAGCACGACGGCGAGGTGTTCGCCTCCTTCAGCCTGGAGAAAGGGGCCTATCCCGGCGACGACTCGGTGGCCGGCACCGCCGACAAGCGCTGTTACGGCCTCCAGGACAGCTACGCGATGGACACCTGGGCCGTCCCCGACGACGTCGACGTCTACTACCTCACGCCCACCGAGCTCAGTTGGTCGGGCGGCGACCGGAAGGTCATCTGTGTGTTCGGCAACGCGACCGAGGGCAGGGACCTGACCGGCTCGCTGCGCAAGGACGAGACGGTCCTGAACGCCCACCAGGTCGCCTATCTCAAGGCCGCGCACGTCCTCAACACGGCCCTGGAGTCCGTCCCGGACACGCGGTACGCCGAGGACGACCTGCCGGGACACAAGGCGTGGGCGGGCCGGGTCTCGGCCGCGCTGGCCGAGCAGCGGCGGCTGCTGCGGGCCCATGAGTGGCCCGCGGGTGCGCGGGAGCCGGTCGCGGTCCTGGCCGGACGCCTCGGCAAGGCGCGCGAACGGTGGGCCGAGGCCGCGAAGGCGCCGGACGTGAAGACCTTCTACGAGTACTCCGGGGACGGCGTGCGACTCATCGACCCGTCGCAGTCGATCACCGCGCGCAAGGCGCTGGGCCTGGACACCACCCCGCCCTCGGACGGCGGCGACACGGGCTCGGACGACGGCGACCAGGGCCCGGGCGGCGGCGGAGGCGACGTCGGCATGGAGGTGTGAGCGCGGCCATAGCGGGGAGAAAGTGCCTGGTAAAGACCTCCCCGGCCACTTGTCATCACATCGAGTGATTCTCTGGCCTCTACTTGCGTGGCACAACCCACGGTTGCCAGGCTGTTGCTGTCTGTACAACCTGATGGGAGCGGCCCGTGACTTTCGGTGAGCAGCCGGCGTACCTGCGTGTCGCGGGTGATCTCCGCAAGAAGATCGTCGACGGTTCACTGCCTCCCCACACCAGGCTCCCTTCTCAGGCCCGCATCCGCGAGGAATACGGAGTGTCCGACACGGTCGCCCTCGAGGCCCGCAAGGTGCTGATGGCCGAAGGGCTGGTCGAGGGCCGCTCCGGCTCGGGGACGTATGTGCGCGAGCGGCCGGTGCCCCGGCGGGTGGCCCGCTCCGGGTTCCGGCCGTCCGCGGGTGCCACGCCGTTCCGGCAGGAGCAGGCCGACGCCTCGGTGCGCGGCAGCTGGGAATCCAGCAGCGAGCAGGCCGAGGCCGGGATCGCCATCGCCGAGCGGCTCTCCATCGAGCCCGGCGACCGGGTCATGCGCACCAAGTACCTGTTCCGGGAGGCCGGGGAGCCGATGATGCTCTCCACCTCCTGGGAACCCCTCGCCGTCACCGGCCGCACCCCCGTGATGCTGCCGGAGGAGGGGCCGCTCGGCGGCATGGGGGTCGTCGAGCGCATGCGGGCCATCGACGTCATCGTGGACAACGTCACCGAGGAGGTCGGCGCCCGCCCCGGCCTCGCCGAGGAACTGCATGTCCTGGGCGGCGTCCCCGGCCATGTGGTCGTGGTCGTCCACCGCACCTACTTCGCCTCGGGGCGCCCGGTGGAGACCGCCGACGTCGTGATCCCCGCCGACCGCTACCGGGTCGCGTACCACCTGCCCGTGAAGTAGCGCACACCCTCGCACGCCCCTCGGGCGGGTGCCCCGTCCCGTGATCCATGTCCCGGCTCCGGGCGGTGCGCCGCAATCCGGCCGTTTTCCCAGGTGGCCCAAGGTTCGTCCGATATGCCCCGACGCACGACACCGGCATGCGGGGCGGCGCGTTCGTCATCGTGCGCCCCCCGAGTTCTGGCCGGTTGCGTACCTCTTTGTGAAAAGGCGTATTCGCTCCGTGAAGGTAGGGCGTACGCTCGGGCATATGCGGAATGCGGTTTCCTTAGGCGGGGCAGGGCGGGGGCCCAGGACGGGATGGGCGTCCCCCCGCGCTGGAGGTCCCTCGCGCAAGAACGCAGTCGACCGTGGGGGAGCAGCCGAGCGTGGAGGAGCAGTCGAGACCGGGGGAGGGCGGGGCAGTGCGAGAAGGAACGGTGGGGGCGATGGGTGAGGGCACGGTCTCCCTGCCCTGGATCGTGATACGGCAGGACGACAACGGCAATCGCTACCGTGTGGGGCGGTACGCGACCCGGGCCGAGGCTCAGAAGATCGCCGACAGCCTCGACGGCAGCGGTCACAAGCAGCTCTACTGGGTGGAGCGCATCGGCCAGAACGGGGACGGCACCCAGAACTGACCGGCGAACGGGGACGGCGGCGCGCGGAACTGACCCTCTGTGCGCTCCCGTAGGCTCCGCTCCATGACCGAACGGATCGTGGTGGTGGGAGCCGCCCTGCTCGACGACGGCCGACTGCTCGCCGCTCGTCGTAGCGCGCCCCCCGAGTTGGCCGGGCGCTGGGAGCTGCCCGGCGGCAAGGTCGAGGCCGGAGAGCGGCCCGAGGATGCCCTGGTGCGTGAACTGCGCGAGGAACTCGGCATCGACGCCGAGCCGGTCGAGCGCGTGCCGGGGGAGTGGCCCCTGGGATCCCCCTACGTCCTGCACGTGTGGACCGCCCGCCTGTGCCCCGGCTCCGCCGCCCCCCAGCCCCTCGAGGACCACGACGAACTGCGCTGGCTCACCCCCGACCGGCTCTGGGAGGTGCCCTGGCTCGACCAGGACGTCCCGGCGGTCCGTGAACTCGCGGCACGGCTGGGCGCCGGGGCGCACTGAGCGGGCTTGTCGGTGCGGGGTGGGAGCTCACCGAGCTTTCCATACGCCGTTCGTGCCACAGTGCGCCCTCGCGCACGGTAATGCTCCCCTGATACCGGGTATGTCCCCATTAACCCCATGAAACCGGACATGGGTGCGCTCGCTGGCCCGGGAAGTGATCGGCGTGATCGACACCGAAGGCGACTGTGTCGAGTGGACCTTTCCCGCGGAACCGGGTGCCGTGCGCACCGCCCGCGCCGCGGTCCGGGAACAGTTGCACGGCTGGGACCTGGACTCCCTCTGCGATCTCGCGGCCTTGCTGGTCAGTGAGTTGGTGACCAACTCCCTGCGGCACGCCACCGGCCCCATCGGTGTACGGCTGGTACGCCCGGCCGGGCTCGACGATGTGCTGCTGGTGGAGGTGTCCGACCCGCTGCCGGACCCGCCGCGCGAACGTGTCGCCCATCCCGAGGACGAGAGCGGCCGTGGTCTGCAGCTGGTCGCCGGCTCCTCGCGCCGCTGGGGCACCCGGCCTGGGGATACCGGAAAGACCGTCTGGTTCGAGCTCGCGGTGCCCGGGTGAGGCGGTGTACATCCCGCCGGACGGCGTCCACCGTGCGCCCCGGGCCGAAGGTGGGGTGGGGGTGCGTGATTCGAGGGCGTGTTCCCTGGTTAGAAGACTGGGAGTGTTGTCGCGGCCCGGTCCGAAAAACGCCTGGACCGAGCTGTGATCGTGAACACCGTGTCGTGCGGCGCCGTAGTGCTGGATACTGCGGGCAGCCGCCCCCGGTGACCGGTGCCGGGTGCGGTGAGCTGGAGGGGACGGTTCGCGTGAGCGAGATACCAGCGAAGGCCACGGAGTCCGAGGACCCGTCGGACGGCGCGAGGGACCAGGCAGTAACGGCCGCGGCCACGCCCGGCGACGCCATGTGGCAGAGCAGCCCGCCCGGCTCGATCTACGACTACATCAAGGTCGCGTCCTTCTCCATCGGCCCCGGCGGGCTGGTCGACCAGTGGAGCCTGCGTGCCGAGCAGCTCTTCGGCATCCCCGCCGAACGCGCCGTCGGCATGGACCCCATAGAGGCCTTCATCGACCCCGACCTGCGCGAGCGCGGCCAGCGGAAGATGGCCGAAATCCTCGACGGACGGGAGTGGACCGGGTCGGTCCCCTTCCGGATGCCGGACCGGCCCGACGGGGCGCGCGGCGAGGACGGTCTCGCCGAGGTCTACGTCATGCCCACCCGGACCGCGGAGGGCGAGAGGGCCGCCGTCTGCATCGTCGTGGACGTCCGCACCCTGCGCAGCATCGAGACCGACCTCGCCGCCTCGCAGGCCATCTTCGGCCAATCGCCCTTCGGTTTCCTGCTGATCGACCCCGACCTCAGGGTGCGCCGCGCCAACATGCGTTTCGCCTCCACCTTCGGCGGAACCCCGGACGACCACCGCGGCAAGGGAGTTCACGACTATCTGGCGCGTGGCGAGGCCGATCGGATTTCGGCCACCCTGCGCAGGGTCCTGGAGAGCGGCAACTCCATCACCGACATGCATGTGACGGGCTTCGTCCCCGGCTCCGAGGAACGACGGCACTGGTCCGTCAACCTCTACCGCGTGCACGGCGGCACCGGGCGCCCGATCGGCATCGCCTGGCTCGGCACCGACATCACCGCCCGCCGCGCCGCCGCCCGCGAGGCCGCGGCCGCACGGCGCAATCTCGCCCTGCTCAACGAGGCCGGCGCCCGCATAGGGAACTCCCTCGACCTGGAGACCACCGCACGCGAGCTGCTGGACGTCGTCGTCCCGGGCTTCTGCGATCTCGCCACCGTCGACCTCTACCAGGGCCTGCTCGCCGGCGACGAGACCCCGCCCGGCCTCGCCGACGGCAGCGCGGAACTGCGCCGCGTCGCCTTCGCCAGCGCCGTCTCCGACGCGCCCTTCAGCGGCTCCGACGAAGCCGTCGCGGTCGGCGCGGTCCACCACTTCCCGTTCAACTCGCCCTGCGCGGACGCCCTGCGCACCGCCCGCCCGCAGCACGTCCCCGCCGAGGACGGCGGGCTCGTGCAGTCCACGCTGGCCGTGCCGATGGTCGCCCACGACACCGTCGTGGGTCTCGCGCAGTTCGCCCGCACCAAGGGCAGCGAGCCCTTCGGAGACCGCGACCGTGACCTCGCGGTCGAGCTGGCCGCACGCGCCGCCGTCTGCATCGACAACGCCCGTCTGTACCGGCGCGAGCACGAGCGCGCGCTCATCCTGCAGCGCTCGCTGCTCCCGCCCGGCGATCCCGAGGCCTCCGGCCTGGACATCGCCTGCCGCTATCTGCCCGGCAACGCGGCCACGGAGGTGGGCGGCGACTGGTTCGACGTCATCGAACTCCCCGGCCATCGCACGGCCTTGGTGGTGGGCGACGTCATGGGGCGTGGCCTGCGCGCCGCCGTGGCGATGGGTGAACTCCGCACCGCCGTACGCACGCTGGCGCTGCTGGACCTCGAACCGGCGGAGGTTCTCTCCGCGTTGGACGAGATCGCCCGTGGCCTCGGTACCCCCGGCGGCGTCCAGCAGGCCACCCGCGCGGCCCGTCAGCCGCGCGACGCCGACCTCTCCGAGGTCTACCTCGCGACCTGTGTGTACGCGGTCTACGACTCCGTGACCAGACGTTGTACGTTCGCCAACGCCGGCCACCTGCCCCCGGTGCTGGTGGAACCCGGCGAGGCGGCCCTGATGCTCGATGTGCCGCCGGGGATGCCGCTGGGCGTGGGCGGCGAGCCCTTCGAGGAGGTGGAGGTCGAACTCCCCGAGGGCGCCCTGCTCGCCCTCTACACCGACGGGCTGGTCGAATCCCGCGACCACCCCCTGGACGAGGGCCTGCAGGCGTTCGTGGGCGCGCTGACCGATCCCTCCCGGCCCCTGGAGGACGTCTGCGACCACGTCCTCAACACCCTCGACACCCACCACGGCGAGGACGACATCGCCCTGCTGATGGCCCGTGTCCAGGGGCTGCCCGCGGACTCCGTCGGGGACTGGACGCTGCCGCGCGAGCCGCGCAGTGTGGGGCGGGCGCGGGAGTACGCCCGGGCGCAGCTGCTCAGCTGGGGCATGGAGTCGCTGGTCGACACGACGGAGCTGCTGGTCAGCGAGCTGGTGACCAACGCCCTGCGGTACGGCGAGGGCGAGATCAGGCTACGGCTGCTGCTGGACCGCACGCTGGTGTGCGAGGTGTGGGACTCCGGTCTCGTGCAGCCCCGACGGCGGCGGGCCCGGGACACGGACGAAGGGGGCCGGGGGCTGCAGTTGGTCGGGCTGCTCAGCGCGGCGTGGGGCTCTCGGCGGACCCCTCGGGGCAAGACGGTGTGGTTCGAACTCCCGCTGCCCGGCTGCGAGAGCGGCCTGACGGATCCGGCGGAGGCACTGCTGAGCCTCTTCTGACCAAGCCCCGCACACCCGGCTCGACCGGCTGCGAAAGTGCCGTCGAAGGACGTTCTGGCTGTGCGCGGCTGTCCGCCGGGGTCAGGTCACGGCAGGTGGCGGCGGGCTCGGGTTGATGGGCCGCCGTAGCTTGTCGGGGGGCCCGCGTCGGGGTCCTCGGCCAGGAGGATTCCGCCGAGGACGGCGCCCGCCAGGCCCACGGTGGGGCCGTCCTGGGCGTAGGGAGTCCCGTGCGCCAGTACGTCCCGTTCGGCCAGCTCGCGGGCCTGGCGGGCCGCTCGGTCCGCCTCGTCGGCGGCGTCCGAGCCGAGCGCCCGTATCGCCTCGGCCAGCCGAGCCCGCGCCTGCGCACCCACCGCCCCCCGGTGCACGCCGACGAAGTCCTCCGCCTCGCCGACCGTGCCGCGCGCCACCAGCAGTGCGGCCGCCCGCACCACCCCGGACCGCCTCACCTCCAGCCGCTCCACGGCCCGTGCGATGCGCCGCAGGGAGTCCAGCGGGTCGTACGGCCCTCCGGTCAGCTCCGTACGTACGGCGGCGAGCACGCCGTCGGCATGGGCGAGCCGGGCGTGCGACTCACCGGCGGTCAACGAGGCCGACCGGGCCTTGCGGGCCTCGGCGATCTCCGCCTCTCCTCCGGTCAGCGCGGCCGGCACCAGCACGGACGCCTCCCGCAGCTGTGCCGAGAGCCGCTCGACCCCGCGGATGAGGACACCGGCCTGGGCGACGGCACCCTCGGCCGCGCGCAGATGCCGGGCCGTCCGCGCCCCGTCCTGCGCATCGGCGGCCTGGCGGGCTTCGTTGAGCCGTGACGTGGCGAACACCAGCCGGTCCTTGGCCTGTTCGACATACCCGGTGACGGGGGCCGTGGCCGAGGGCGCGTACCGCCGGTGCAGCTCCGCCGCCGTGTCCTGGGCTTCGGCCGTTCGTGCGGTCAGTTCCCGGAACCGCCCCTCGGCGACCTGGAGTGCCGCACCCGCACCCTCCTCCTCCAGCCCCCGCAGCCGGTCCAGCGCCGGCGCCTCGGCGTCCAGTCGCCGCCCCGCCTCCGCACAGCGCCCGATCACCCCCACCAGCGCCTGCCGCCGGGCATCCTGGTCCCCCGGAATCCCCTCCTCGTATCGCCGCCAGATCGCGAACGCGGCCGAGAGCTCGGTCCGTGCGGCGAGCAGGGCATGCGTGAACGGCTCGATCGTCTCCTCGTCGAACAGCTCCACGACGAAGGAGAGTTCCTCCTCGCTGCCGCGCACACAGTCGTCGGCCAGCACCAGAGCGGCACGGGCCTGCCGCTCGGACTCCAGCGAGGTGGGCACCGGCGGCGCCGACGACACCACGCCAGGTGTCGTCCGGGTCCTGGCCCGCCGGGTGCGCCGCAGGTACCCGTATCCGGCCAGCGCCCCGGCCACGCCGAGCGCGACGAAGGGCATGACGAGGTCGGTCGCGGACGTCCCGTCGTGCTCCGCCGCGGCGGCACCGGCGACCGGCCCGACCGCACCCCCGGGAACCGGATCCCGCTCACCGACCGTCATCACCGGCAACATCAGCCACCCTGCCCCCACGAGTGCACCCACCACGGCACGCGCCACCCGCACCCGTATGCGGGCCGTGGCATGCCGGGGTCGGCCCCGAATCAGGGAGGACGTCACATTTTGGAGCGTATGGCCAGGTAGGCGCCTTCGCGAGCGGGATGGATACGGGTGGGGGAAGAGAAGGGCAGGGGGCAGAAATGGACGAGAATCCGAAGGAACGGCAGGAGCAGGGGCGGGGGCAGGAGCGCCCCGCACCCGCTGATGCCGAGCAGGCCGCCCCGACGCCACCCGCACCCGTCGGCGGCGAGGACGCCGCACAGAGGCCACTCGTACTCGACGACGAAAGCCGCACGGGTGGTGCGGGTGGGAACACGAAGGCTGATGGCGGAGCCGAGGCGAAACGCCGCCGCCCCCGCCGCCGCACGCTCCTCACCACTGCCGTACTCCTCCTGCTCCTCCCCTTCCTCAGCGCGGAGACAGCCCTCCGTCTCAACTACACCGGCACCCCGAAACCCGGCACCCACACCCGCCACAAAGACGCCCTCTGGCTCGGCCACGCCTGGCTCGACGGCCGCAAGACCGACGCGGACGTCAAAGCCCTGGCCCACCGTCTGAAAGACACCGGCATCCGAGACCTCTACGTCCACGCAGGCCCCTTGGAGCACGACGGGACCCTGCCGAAGTCGGCCTACCCCAAGGCACGTTGGCTGATATCGGCCCTGCACGGCGCGGCGCCCCGCGTCCGCGTCCAGGCCTGGCTCGGCGACAGGCTGGCGAGCGAGAGCCCCGACGGCCTGCACCTGGAGCGTGCCGCCACCCGCACCGCCATCGTCGCCTCGGCCCGCCAGATCCTCGCCACCGGCTTCCAGGGCACCCACTTCGACCTGGAACCCCTCCACTCCGGCGACCGCGACTACCTCTCCCTCCTGGACGACCTGCGCACCCTCACCCGCGCCCACCACGCCGCGCTCTCCGTGGCCGCCCACCAGATCGACCCGCTCCCGGCCTTCCACTCCTTCTGGGGCGCGACCACCGGCCACCCCAAGTGGTGGTCACAGGCCTACTTCGGGCAGGTGGCCCGCCGCGTGGACCAGATCGCCGTGATGTCGTACGACACGATGCAGCCGCTGCAGAGCCTGTACGGCGGCTATGTGGCAGAGCAGACCAGCCTCGCCCTGGAGGTCACCCCGCGGACCACCGACCTGCTGATGGGCCTGCCCTTCTACCACGACGACACCGTCGGCCACTGGGCCCGCGCAGAAACCGTCCCGGCCGGCGTACGCGGCGTCCGCCTGGGCCTGTCCCGCACGGACGCCGACCGTGCCCGCTTCGGCGTCGCCCTGTACGTCGACTTCGCGGCCACGGAAGCGGACTGGCGGGGGTACCGCGAGGACTGGGTCGGATGACTTCCGAGGCGGGCCTTCCGGTGGGACGATGATCGTCATGCACATGTACTTGGTGGTGGCGGCATGGCTGGCCGTGGGGCTGCTCGCGGCGTGCGGCATCGCGTCCGTCGTGGCGGAATGGGTGCCGTGGCCCGCCCGCCGCCGGGTGATGCGGCCGCGGCTGTTCGGGTACGGCACCCTGGTGAGCACGCTCGGGCTGGGCCTGTTCATGTTCCTGGGGCCGTTCGAGGACGCGGGGTTCAGTGTCGTCCCGATGATGGGGTGGTGCCTGTTCCTGGTCGGTTCGTTCGTCCAGCTCCTCGCCCAGCGCCCCGGCCGGGACACTACGAAGACCGCCTCCTGATCTTCGACCCCAGCCACACCAGCGGGTCGTACTTGCGGTCGACCGCGCGTTCCTTCATGGGGATCAGCGCGTTGTCCGTGATCTTGATGCCTTCCGGACAGACCTCCGTGCAGCACTTGGTGATGTTGCAGTAGCCGAGGCCGTGTTCGTCCTGGGCCGTGCGTTTGCGGTCCAGCCCGTCCTCGGCGGCCGCGTCCAGCGGATGCATGTCCAGCTCCGCCACCCGCATCAGGAAGCGCGGGCCGGCGAACGCCGTCTTGTTCTCCTCGTGGTCGCGCACCACATGGCAGGTGTCCTGGCACAGGAAGCACTCGATGCACTTGCGGAACTCCTGCGAGCGGTCCACGTCCTCCTGGAACATGCGGTACTCGCCGGGTCCGAGTCCGGGAGGCGGTACGAAGGACGGGACCTCCCTGGCCTTCTGGTAGTTGAAGCCGACGTCGGTCACCAGGTCGCGGATCACCGGGAACGTCCGCAGCGGGGTGACGGTGATCGTCTCCTCGCGCGTGAACACCGACATCCGGGTCATGCACATCAGCCGCGGCCGCCCGTTGATCTCCGCCGAGCACGAACCGCACTTGCCCGCCTTGCAGTTCCAGCGCACCGCCAGGTCGGGGGCCTGGGTGGCCTGGATACGGTGGATGATGTCCAGCACCACCTCGCCGTCGTTCACCTCGACCCCGAAGTCCTCGAGGCCGCCGCCCTCGACGTCACCCCGCCACACCTTGAAGCGGGCCTCATAGCTGCTCACTGGTAGAGCTCCTCCTCGGCGAGGTACTTGACCAGCTCCTCCTTCTCGAAGAGGGCGAGCAGGTCCGGGCGGATGGGATCGGTGGTCTCGCGGGTCAGGCGGATCTGGCCCCGGGCCGGGTCGGCCGCGGCGAGGCCTCCGCTCGGGTCGGCCAGCGCGCACAGCAGGTTCACGTTGCGCCAGGCGCGGTCCATCGTCGGGTGGTCCTCGCGGGTGTGCCCGCCGCGTGACTCCGAGCGCTCCAGGGCCGCCCGGGCCACGCATTCGCTGACCAGGAGCATGTTGCGCAGATCGAGGGCGAGGTGCCAGCCCGGGTTGAACTGGCGGTGTCCCTCGACACCGGCCCGGCGGGCGCGTACTCGCAGCTCGGCCAGCTTCTGCAGGGCCTGCCCCATCTCGCCCTCACGGCGGATGATGCCGACCAGGTCGTTCATGGTCTGCTGGAGTTCCTGGTGGAGGGTGTACGGGTTCTCCGGCGGGCCCGTCTCGCCCTCCGTCTCCGCGGAGAAGGGCCGCAGGGCCTCCGCGGCGGCCGTGTCGACCTCGGTGTCGGCGACCTCGGGGCGCGTGCCCACGCCCGCCGTGTACTCGGCCGCGTGCCAGCCCGCGCGGCGTCCGAACACCAGCAGGTCGGACAGCGAGTTGCCGCCGAGCCGGTTGGAGCCGTGCATGCCGCCCGCGACCTCACCGGCCGCGAACAGCCCCGGCACCCCGCGCGCCGCCGCCGTGTCGGACTCGACCGCGATGCCGCCCATCACGTAGTGACAGGTCGGCCCGACCTCCATCGCCTCCGCCGTGATGTCGACGTCCGCCAGCTCCTTGAACTGGTGGTACATGGAGGGCAGCCGGCGCCGGATCACCTCGGCGGGCATCCGGGTGGACACGTCCAGGAAGACCCCGCCGTGCGGCGAGCCGCGGCCCGCCTTCACCTCGGAGTTGATCGCGCGGGCCACCTCGTCGCGGGGGAGCAGCTCAGGGGGGCGCCGGTTGTTGTCCGGGTCCTCGTACCACCGGTCTCCCTCGTCCTCCGACTCGGCGTACTTCTCCTTGAAGACGTCCGGGATGTAGTCGAACATGAACCGCTTGCCGTCGGAGTTCCTGAGCACCCCGCCGTCCCCACGGACCGACTCCGTGACGAGGATGCCCTTCACCGACGGCGGCCAGACCATGCCCGTCGGGTGGAACTGCACGAACTCCATGTTCAGCAACGGTGCCCCGGCCAGCAGCGCGAGGGCGTGTCCGTCGCCGGTGTACTCCCAGGAGTTGGAGGTCACCTTGAAGGACTTGCCGATGCCGCCGGTCGCGAGGACCACGGCGGGGGCTTCGAGGACGAAGAAACGGCCGCTCTCGCGGTCGTACGCGAAGACCCCCGAGACCCGGTCTCCGTCCTTCAGGATCCTGGTGACCGTGCACTCCTGGAACACCTTCAGCCGGGACTCGTAGTCCCCGGTCTCCTTCTTGTCCTCCTGCTGCAGCGCGACGATCTTCTGCTGGAGGGTGCGGATCAGCTCGAGGCCCGTACGGTCGCCGACATGGGCCAGCCGCGGGTACTCGTGGCCGCCGAAGTTGCGCTGCGAGATCCGGCCGTCCTTCGTGCGGTCGAACAGCGCGCCCCAGGTCTCCAGTTCCCACACCCGGTCCGGGGCCTCCTGCGCGTGCAGCTCGGCCATCCGCCACTGGTTCAGGAACTTGCCGCCGCGCAGGGTGTCGCGGAAGTGCACCTGCCAGTTGTCGTGCTCGTTGGCGTTGGCCATGGCCGCCGCGATGCCGCCCTCGGCCATCACGGTGTGCGCCTTGCCGAAGAGCGACTTGCAGATCACCGCCGTACGGGCGCCCCGCTCCCGTGCCTCGATCGCGGCCCGCAGCCCGGCGCCGCCCGCACCGACCACGACGACGTCCCACTCCTGCCGGTCCACCACGGACATCAATCAGTTCCTCACTAGAAGAAGCGCGGATCGTCGAAGACCCCGGACGCGACCAGATAGACGTAGAAGTCGGCGAGCGCCACGCTCAGCAGCGACGCCCAGGCCAGCTGCATGTGGCGGGCGTTCAGCCTTCCGACGAACTGCCAGGCCCGGTAGCGCACGGGGTGCTTGGAGAAGTGCTTGAGCTTGCCGCCGACGATGTGCCGGCAGGAGTGGCAGGAGATCGTGTACGCCCAGATCAGGGTGATGTTGACCAGGAAGACGACCGTGCCGAGGCCCATGTGGCCCCAGCGGTAGTGCTGGTCGCGGAAGGACAGCACGGTGTCGTAGGTCAGCACGCAGGCGACCAGCAGGGCGGCGTAGAAGAAGTACCGGTGGAGGTTCTGCAGGATCAGCGGGAAGCGGGTCTCACCGGTGTACTTCGCGTGCGGCTCGGCGACCGCGCAGGCCGGCGGGGAGGCCCAGAAGCTGCGGTAGTACGCCTTGCGGTAGTAGTAGCAGGTCAGGCGGAAGCCGAGCGGGAAGATCAGGATGATGATCGCGGGGGAGATGCCCCACCAGCTGCCGAAGAGGTCGGCGTTCGGCCCGGCGTGCATGGTCTCGCAGTTCTGGGCCAGGCACGGCGAGTAGAACGGGGAGACGTACGGCGCCGCGTAGTAGTGCGCGTTCGCGAAGGCCCGCCACGTCGAGTAGACGATGAACGCGAACAGACCGGCCGCGGTGACGGCGGGCGCCAGCCACCAGCGGTCGGTCCGCAGATGCGGGACGGCGATCGCGGCGCGCGTACGGGCGCGTACGCCGCCGCTGTTCTGTTGATGTTCCGTACCAGTCGCCAAGGGAGCACTCCGGTCGGTTCAGGGTTCGGGGCGTGCCGGTCGCACGCGCCCGTCAGGGGGCGTGCCGGTCGCGGGCGCCCAGACCCTCGTCGTCCGAGTCCGTCCACAGGCTGATGTCGTACGGCGTGTCGGAGATGGTGACGAGGTCGGGCCGGTTCGGGGCGGCCCCGGTGGCCGCCGCTTCCCGCAGCAGCGCCACGCTCTCGCGCAGATGGTCGGAGTCCGTCCGGACCCGGCGCATCTCCAGGCCACCGCTGCCCAGCTGGGTCTCCAGGCGCCCCAGCGACCGGTGAAGGTCGTCGAGACAACGCTGGACCGATGTCAGTTCGTCGTGCACGGACATGACTTGCCCTCACTTCCACGGGTCTCGCGGGCCCTGGGTGGCAACGTTCATGCGCCTTGGAGTGTTGCGCCTCACACCTGTCGCTGTGAAGAGATGTGCACCGATTGGCCGAGGCGTACGGATGCACATTCGGGTGTGTTGCGCCGCACGGGTGGCTTACCGACCGTTGCCGCCGTGTCGCCCGCTCTCGCCGGATCCTTTCCTCTTCAGTGGGCGCATAGATCTGATCAGCTCCATATACCGCCAAAAGTGATCATAACGCCCGAGGGTTCCCGGAGGTAGCAGAGATGTCCCACCACGGCGTCGGACCTAACGCGGTGATGCGCTCGGTCGCCTTCCTCACCGCCGGCGCCCTCGTGATGCCTCTCCTCGCGGGCTGCGGGTCCGACGACGACGCGGCGGGACACCCTCTGGCCGGGCAGGACATCGTTCCCGTCGCGCGCGATCAGGTCGCTTCGGGCGGCACCCTGAAGTGGGCCGTGGACGCCGTACCGGAGACCCTGAACACCTTCCAGGCCGACGCCGACGCGGGCACCACCCGCGTCGCCCAGGCCGTGCTGCCGTCGATGTTCCGCATGGACCCCGCGGGGCGCCCGGTGGCGAATCCGGCCTACCTGGAGTCCGCCGAGGTCATCGAGACCGAGCCACGCCAGGTCGTCCTGTACAAACTGAACCAGCAGGCCGTCTGGAGCGACGGCCGGGAGATCGGCGCCGCCGACTTCGTCGCCCAGTGGCGTGCCCTGTCCGGCAGGGACAGCGCCTACTGGACCGCCCGCAACGCCGGCTACGACCGCATCGAGAAGATCGAGCGCGGTGCGAACGACCTCCAGGTCCGGGTCACCTTCGCCCGCCCCTACGCCGACTGGAAGTCGCTGTTCTCCCCCCTGTACCCCAAGGACGTCATGGGCACCCCGGACGCCTTCAACGACGGCGCCCGCCGCAAGCTGAAGGTCACCGCGGGCCCCTTCGACCTGCAGAAGGTCGACACCGCCGCGAAGGACGTCGTCCTCACCCGCAACCCGCGCTGGTGGGGCAAGCCCGCCAAGCTCGACGAGATCGTGCTGCACGCCGTGCCCCGCCAGCAGCGGGCCGCGGCGCTCGCCGACGCGAGCGCGGACCTGGCCGACATCGACCCGTCCGACGCCGAGCGGATCATCCTCGCCACCCGCCAGAAGGGCACCGGCACCCCGCTGCAGGGCGGCGGGAAGACCTCCGTCAAGAAGCTGCGCTCCTGGGCGCTCGCCCACGGCCTCGACTCCGACGAGGTGCACGCCGGCAAGAAGAAGCTGCGCAGGGCCATCACCCGGTACCTGGAGCAGCAGGAGGAGCTGCGCGCCTTCGACGTCCGCAAGTCGCTGGAGCCCGCCTACACCCAGCTCGCGCTCAACGGCGCCGGCGGCCCGCTCGCCGACGACCGGGTGCGCCGGGCCGTCGCCCGCGCGCTGAACCGCGAGGAACTCGCCAAGCTCGTGCTCACCCCGCTGGGCCTGCCCGCCGTCCCGGTCGGCAGCCACCTGGCCCTGTCCGGCCAGGCCGCCTACGCCGACGGCAGCGGCGCGCTCGGCGGCCAGGACACCGAGGAGGCGCAGGCGTTGCTCACGGACGCCGGCTGGGTGGCCGGGGGACCGGTGAAGCAGGAGAAGAAGGGCTCGAAGGCGGCCGGCGCCCAGAGCGGCGAGAAGGACGAGGAGGAGAAGTCCGAGGGCGGCACGGACGGCGAGTACATCGTCGGCGAGGACGACAAGGGCAAGCACCACGAGTCGGCCGAGGAGAAGCGGGAGAAGGGCGACGAGGGCGGCAAGCAGCTCGCGCGGGACGACCGGCAGTACTCCGGCGCCGACCCGAAGCGGGGCGGTGCGCCGGGTGCGTACGCGCCGAAGGGCACCGCGGCGCCGGCCGGCGCCGTGACCGCGCCGCTCGCCAAGGACGGCAAGGCGCTCGCGCTGCGCTTCGTGCTGCCGTCGGGGCCCGGCTCCGAGACGCTGAACACGGTCGCCGAGCGGATCTCCGCGATGCTGGAGAAGATCGGTATCGGCACGACGATCACCAAGGTCTCGGACGAGAGCTACTTCAAGGACCACATCGCCGCCGGTGACTACGACCTCGCCCTGTACTCGTGGCCGTCCACGGCCTTCCCCGCGACCGACGCGCGGCCGATCTTCGCGAAGCCGGTGCCGGCCGCGGACGGGTCGGTCAGCGTCGAGCAGAACTACACGAGGGTCGGTACGGATCAGGTCGACCAGCTCTTCGACCAGGCGGCGGGGACGCTGGACGAGGACGAGGAGCGGGATCTGATCCGGAAGGCGGACTCTCGGATCTGGGCCGCGGCGGGGTCCGTTCCGCTGTACCAGCGGCCTCAGCTGGTGGGGGTGCGGAAGAATCTCGTCAATGCGGGCGCCTTCGGCTTCCAGACGCCGATCTATGAGGACATGGGCTTCTTGAAGAAGGGGGCGAAGATCTCGCCGAGCCCGAGCAAGGGGTAGGCGGGTCTCGCGGTCGGGTGCGGGTGCGTTTTGGCTGGTCGCGCCCGCGGCGGAGCCGCATATCGATACGGCTCCGCGCCCCTTGAGGCTGGCCCGGGGAGCCCTCGCTGCGAAGTCCACGTACCATGGGGTGAGGCCGTGGCGTGTCAAGCCCGGCAGGCCCGCGTCACACGGACGTACGCAGTAGGGCCTTTCTCACCACTCCGGGAGTTCGCCGCACTATGGCCACGCGCCACGACATCCGCAACGTCGCCATCGTCGCTCACGTCGACCACGGCAAGACCACCATCGTCGACGGCATGCTGAAGCAGGCCGGCGCGTTCGCCGCCCACCAGCTCGACCAGGTCGACGACCGGGTCATGGACTCGAACGACCTGGAGCGTGAGAAGGGCATCACGATCCTCGCCAAGAACACGGCGGTCAAGTACCACCCGAAGGACGGCGGGGACCCGATCACCATCAACATCATCGACACCCCCGGCCACGCCGACTTCGGCGGCGAGGTCGAGCGCGGTCTGTCGATGGTCGACGGTGTCGTGCTGCTCGTCGACGCCTCCGAGGGCCCGCTCCCGCAGACCCGCTTCGTGCTGCGCAAGGCCCTCCAGCAGCGCCTGCCCGTCATCCTGTGCATCAACAAGACGGACCGTCCGGACTCCCGCATCGACGAGGTCGTCAACGAGACCTACGACCTCTTCCTGGACCTGGACGCGGACGAGGACCAGATCGAGTTCCCGATCGTCTACGCCTGCGGCCGTGACGGCGTCGCCTCGCTGACCAAGCCGGACGACGGCACGGTCCCGGCCGACAGCGACAGCCTGGAGCCGTTCTTCTCCACGATCCTGGAGCACATCCCGGCCCCGACCTACGACGAGGCCGCCCCGCTCCAGGCCCACGTCACCAACCTGGACGCCGACAACTTCCTCGGCCGTATCGCGCTGCTCCGCGTCGAGCAGGGCGAGCTGCGCAAGGGCCAGACGGTCGCCTGGATCAAGCGCGACGGGTCCATCAGCAACGTCCGCATCACCGAGCTGATGATGACCGAGGCGCTCACCCGCAAGCCCGCCGAGGTGGCCGGCCCGGGTGACATCTGCGCCGTCGCCGGTATCCCGGAGATCATGATCGGCGAGACCCTCGCCGACACCGAGAACCCGGTCCCGCTCCCGCTGATCACGGTGGACGAGCCCGCGATCTCCATGGTCATCGGCACCAACACCTCCCCGCTGGTCGGCCGCGGCGGCACCGGCAAGGGCGCCGACGCGAAGGCGGCGGTCAAGGACCGCAAGGTCACCGCCCGCCAGGTCAAGGACCGCCTGGACCGCGAGCTGATCGGCAACGTCTCGCTGCGCGTCCTGGACACCGCGCGTCCGGACGCCTGGGAGGTCCAGGGCCGTGGTGAGCTGGCGCTCGCCATCCTGGTCGAGCAGATGCGCCGCGAGGGCTTCGAGCTGACCATCGGCAAGCCGCAGGTCGTCACCAAGGATGTCGACGGCAAGACCTACGAGCCCGTCGAGCGCATGACGATCGACGTGCCCGAGGAGCACATGGGCGCCGTCACGCAGCTCATGGGTGTCCGCAAGGGCCGTATGGACAACATGTCCAACCACGGCTCCGGCTGGGTGCGCATGGAGTTCGTGGTGCCCTCCCGCGGTCTGATCGGTTTCCGTACCGAGTTCCTGACCCAGACCCGCGGCACGGGCATCGGCCACTCCATCCACGAGGGCTTCGAGCCGTGGTTCGGCACGCTGCAGACCCGTAACAACGGTTCGCTCGTCGCCGACCGCTCCGGTGCCGTCACCGCGTTCGCGATGACGAACCTCCAGGAGCGCGGCGTGCTGTTCACGGAGCCGGGCACCGAGGTGTACGAGGGCATGATCGTCGGCGAGAACTCGCGCTCCGACGACATGGACGTCAACATCACCAAGGAGAAGAAGCTCACGAACATGCGGTCCTCGTCGGCCGACTCGTTCGAGGCCATCGTCCCGCCGCGCAAGCTCTCGCTGGAGCAGTCGCTGGAGTTCTGCCGCGACGACGAGTGCGTCGAGGTGACCCCGGAGGCCGTGCGCATCCGCAAGGTGAACCTGGACGCCCGTGAGCGCGCCCGCGCCGCGAGCCGCGCCAAGCACGGCTGACCGAGGGCCGGATCCGGCCCCATAACACGGCCGGACTCGACTCCATAGCAACGCACCCGAGCCCGGGCACCCCCATGGTGGGGGTGCCCGGGCTTTGTGCAACCGGTTTTCGGGCCGTCGGCGACCCGGGATCGGCGACTCTTGTCCGTAATGCGGAGATCTCAGACCGATACCCATGTAACACGTCCGTTTCGCGGCCTTCTACCGGCGAACAGTTTGTCCAGTTATTGGAAGATGTTCGCTCCAGCTGTGACTGAATTGAGATTTAAAGACGGTGGTCGGCACCTGGCTCATGGCAGATAGTTAGCCGCGTAGCGCTCGGGTCAATGGGTCTCGCGCTGTGGGGACAGCGCCGACTCACGAGCACCAGGGGGTGTCTGACCCTCCGTCAGGGGTGTCGGAGGGAAGACGGAAACCCTCTCCTGTTGGTGAACACGTGAAGTCATGAGGAGGAACCCCCATGCGCGGTGTCACGCACACCAGATGGGTCAGTTCGTCGCTTCCAGCGGTGTGATTCGGCCGTAGAACTACGCGCGTCCGGCTGCGGATTCGCGCGTCTTCGGAGTACCCGAAAACTCTCACACCCATACCCGTGAAACGGACGAACCGTGACAAGTCCTATCGACATCGAGGGCGGCGGGGCTTCGGTCGTGGTCGACGGCGAACCAGGGCCGGAGACGCAATCCGAGGCCAAGAGGCTCCAGGGCCGGTCCCCCGGCCAGCTGATGTGGATCCGCTTCAAGCGCGACCGGACCGGCGTCATCTGCGCCGTCGTGGTCATCGGCTACTTCGTCGTGGCCCTGCTCGCACCACTGCTCGTGAAACTGCCGGGCACCGATCCGTACACGCTCTACGGCCAGGATCCCACCTACGCGGACAAGCCCGTGCTGGACCAATTCGGGCTGCCGCTCGGCTACTTGGGCGGCGTGTCGGGCGACCACTGGTTCGGCGTCGAGCCGCAGTACGGCCGTGATCTCTACGCCATGCTGCTGTACGGCATGCGGACCTCGCTGTACATGGCGCTCGGCATCACCGTCCTGGTCATGGTCACGGGTGTCGTCGTCGGCCTGATCGGCGGCTACTTCGGCGGCCGTACGGACTACTGGATCGGCCGGGCCACCGACTTCTTCCTCTCCTTCCCGCAACAGCTGTTCTTCATCGCCTTCATGCCCGTGGTGACCTCGTTCTTCGTGGACCCGCGGGAGGAGACCCCGACGTACTTCCGCGCCCTGGCCATGCTGATCGTGCTGTGGCTGCTGGGCTGGATGGGCATGGCCCGCCTGGTCCGCTCCACCGTACTGTCCCTGCGCGAGCGGGAGTTCGTCGAGGCGGCCAAGGTCTCCGGCGCCTCGCCCTGGCGGATCGTACGCAAAGAGATCCTGCCCAACGTCGTCACCCCGATCCTGGTGCAGTTCACCTACACACTGCCCAGCACGATCCTCAGCATCGCCTTCCTCTCCTTCGCGGGCGTCGGGTTCGTCGAGCCGACGCCGGACTGGGGACGCCTCTTCGCGGCCGGCGCCCGGTACGCCGAGCAGGACCCGGCGTTCATGTTCTTCCCCGGAGTGGCACTGGTGATCTTCGTCCTGTCCTTCAACCTCCTCGGGGACTCCGTACGGGACGCGTTCGACCCCAAGTCCGGGCGATAGTCCGTCCGTTGGGTGGGGGTGGCTGCCGCCCCCGCCGGCCCGTCAGGCCGGCTGCCGGCAGAACTCACGGATAACAACACCGACAGGTAGGTGGATTCGCCACATGTTGTCTCAGAGCACACGCAGAGCGCGCGCCGTCGTGATTGCCCTCGCGGCCGGCTCCCTGGTCCTGACGGCGGCCTGCTCGAAGAACACGGGCGGGAAGTCCGGGGAGGACTCCAAGAAGGACCAGAACCAGGCGGCGGTCCAGTCCAAGGCGGTCACCTACGTCGACGCCGCCGGTTCGACCGGCCCCGCCAAGGACGTCCCCGGTGCCCGGAGCGGCGGCGCCATCACGATCTACCAGGAGGCCGGCCTCTCCCATCTGGACCCGGGCCAGATCTACGTCTCCGACGCCGGCCAGGTCGCCAACCTGCTCTTCCGCCGGCTGACCCAGTTCCAGGAGGACGACAAGGGCAACGTCTCGGTCGCCGGCGACCTCGCCACCGACTCCGGGAAGTCCTCCGACGGCGGCAAGACCTGGACCTTCACCCTGAAGGACGGCATCAAGGACGAGAACGGCAACCCCATCACCTCGGCCGACGTCCGCCACAGCATCGAGCGCCTGTACGCGAAGTTCATCTTCGACGGCCCGACCTATCTGCAGACCTGGCTGAGCGGCGCCGACTACCGGAAGGCGCTGCCCGGCGGCGGCTTCGACGGCAAGCACCTGCCGGCCAAGGTGCTGGACACCCCGGACGACAAGACGATCGTCTTCCACTTCGACACACCGCGTCAGGACCTGCCGCAGACGCTCGCCATGGCCGGTTACGCCATCGTCCCGGCGAAGACCGACACCAAGGAGAAGTACGAGAAGAAGCCGGTCGCCACCGGCCCGTACAAGATCGCCGAGAACAAGGCCGGCAAGCTGCTGAAGCTGGTCAAGAACACCAACTGGGACCCGAAGACCGACTCCGTGCGCCACCAGTACGTGGACGGGTTCAACATCCAGTTCGGCGTCACCGAGTCGACCCAGACCAAGCGGCTCATCGCCGACGAGGGCGACAACAAGAACGCCATCCAGCTCACCAACGGCGTCGAGGCCACCCAGATCCAGGACGTCATCAACAACGCCGAGGCCAGCAAGCGCACGGTCAAGGGCTACCAGCCCTACGTCATGCAGCTGACCTTCAACCTCGACCGGGTCAAGGACATCAAGGTCCGCAAGGCCGTCGCCTACGCGGTCAACTCCAAGTCCCTCATCGCCGGCGAGGGCGGTGCCTACGGCGGCGACGTCGCCCCGAACTACTTCGCCCCGACGCTGCCCGGCTACGAGCCGGCCTACGACCCGTACGGCCGCCTGAAGACCCCGCAGGGCAACATCGCCAAGGCCAAGGAGATCCTCAAGGACGTCCCCGCGTCCGAGAAGAAGCTCGTCTTCGCCTACGCCAACAGCGAGGCAGGCCAGAAGCGCAAAGTCGCCATCGGGGACGCGCTCACCAAGGTCGGCTTCAACGTGGTCTCCAAGGAGGTCGACGCGGCCAGCTACTACGAGCAGATCGGCAAGCTCAAGAACCCGTACGACATCTACATCAGCGGCTGGGGCCAGGACTGGCCGTCCCCGGCCACGGTCGTCACGCCGATCTACGACGGTTCGCAGGTCTTCGACGGCTCCGCGAACTACTCGCACGTCAAGGACCCGAAGGTCGACGCCCTCATCAAGAAGGCGCTGACCCAGCAGCCGGCCGAGGCCGCCAAGACGTGGAAGGAAGCGGAGCACTACCTGCTGGAGAACGTCGTCCCGTCGGCTCCGCTGTGGTACACGAAGCAGTTCCAGATCTCCGGTTCCAACGTGGGCGGGGCCCGCTACGGCTCGGTGTCCAGCCTTCTCGACATCACCCGGGTGTACCTGAAGTCGTGACCCACGGCTGACGGCGGGGGCACGCACCACACGAGCGTGCCCCCGCGAGCGAACCCTCCCACCGTCCGACCAGAGAGCAGTCAGCCCGCCATGCTTCAGTTCATCATCCGGCGCACGGTCGGCGCCTTCGTCACGCTCTTCCTCATCGGTGCGGCGACGTTCTTCCTGTTCGTGGCCGCACCCTCCGACTACGCGTCCCTGGCCTGCGGCAAGGACTGTTCGCCCCAGCGACTGGCTGACATCCGGCAGGCCCTGGGCCTCAACCTTCCCCTCGCCCAGCAGTTCTGGCACTTCATTTCCGGCATCGTGACGGGCCGTGACTTCCCGACCGGCCACTGCTCGGCTCCCTGCCTGGGCGTGTCGTTCTACTCGGGGGACATGGTCTGGAGCACCATCATGGACCGTTTCCCGCTGACCCTCACGCTGACCGTCGGCGGCGCGATCGTCTTCCTGATCATCGGCATCGGCGCGGGCATGATCGCCGCCTACCGGCGCGGAACCGTCGTGGACAAGGTGGCCACGGGCACGTCCATGGTGCTGAGTTCCTTCCAGATCTACTTCCTCGGCCCGGTCGTGCTGACGATCCTCGTCTACAGCACCGGCTGGATGGAGGACCCGAAGTACGTCCCCATCACCCAGGACCCGGTCGGCTGGTTCGTCGGCATGTCGATCCCGGTCTGTGTGATGGCGACCATCTTCACCGCGCAGTACACCCGTATGGCCCGCTCCTCGATGATCGAGCAGCTGGCCGAGGACCATGTGCGCACCGCCCGCGCCAAGGGCATGTCCCGCAAGTACGTCTTCTTCCGCTACGCCTGGCGCGGCTCGCTCATCCCGATCGTCACCGTCTTCGGCATCGACCTCAGTTCCCTGATGGGCGGTGCCGTGGTCACCGAACTGACCTTCTCGCTGCAGGGAATCGGCCGGCTCGCCGTGGACGGCGCGGTCAACAAGGACCTGCCGCTGACGATGGGCGTCATGCTCTTCGGCGCCTTCTTCATCCTGCTCCTGAACATCCTGACCGACATCACCTACGCGTGGATCGACCCGCGCATCCGGCTCTCCTAGGAAGATCCAGCATTGTGACCACCATGACCAAGGCCGCGGGCACACCGGCCCCGAGCGGGCCGGACGGCTTCCTGGCGGTACGCGACCTGCAGGTGACGTTCTCCACGGAGGACGGGCCGGTCAAGGCCGTCGACGGACTCTCCTTCGACCTGCACCGCGGGAAGACCCTCGGCATCGTCGGGGAATCGGGCTCCGGCAAGTCGGTCACCAACCTGACGATCCTGGGCCTGCACGACCCGATGTTCACCACGATCGACGGCGAGATCCTGCTCGACGGCAAGGAACTCATCACCGCCACCGAGAAGGAGATGGAGAAGCTCCGCGGCAACCGCGTGGCGATGATCTTCCAGGACCCGCTGACCGCCCTCTCGCCCTTCTACTCGGTGGGCCGGCAGATCGCCGAGCCGTACATGAAGCACCGGGGCGCCTCCAAGAAGGAGGCGTGGCAGCGCGCGGTGGAGATGCTCGCCAAGGTCGGCATCCCCAACCCCAGGGAGCGGGCCCGGGACTATCCGCACCAGTTCTCCGGCGGTATGCGCCAGCGCGCGATGATCGCCATGGCCCTGGTGTGCGACCCGGACCTCCTGATCGCCGACGAGCCCACCACGGCCCTCGACGTGACCGTCCAGGCCCAGATCCTCGACCTGCTCAAGGACCTCCAGCAGGAGTTCGGCTCGGCGATCGTCTTCATCACCCACGACCTCGGCGTCATCGCCGACATGGCCGACGACATCATGGTGATGTACGCGGGCCGCGCGGTGGAACGCGGCACGGTCGGCGAGGTCCTCCGCTCCCCGCAACACCCCTACACCTGGGGCCTGCTGAACTCGATGCCCCGGCTGGACTCCGACCTCGCCACCCCGCTGTCGCCGATCCCGGGCTCCCCGCCCTCGCTGCTGACCCCGCCGCCCGGCTGCCGCTTCCACCCCCGGTGCACCTTCCGGGACCGGGTCGGCGGCACCCGCTGCGCGACCGAGCGCCCCCTGCTGGCACCGGACCGCGCCTCCGCCTGCCACCTCACGGCGGAGCAGAAACGGACCATCTTCGTGGAAGAGATCAGGCCCCGACTGGGCTAGGAGGACATCAAGATGAAAGAGGACCTGGTCCTCCCGGCCGGCCGCAGGGCCACCGAGGGCACGGCCGCCGGGCCGCTGCTCGAAGTCTCCGGCCTGACCAAGTACTTCCCGGTCAGGGGCGGCTTCCCGATCCGCCGTACGGTCGGCCATGTCCAGGCCGTGGACGGGATCGACCTGACCGTGCACGTCGGCGAGAGCTTCGGCCTGGTCGGCGAGTCGGGCTGCGGCAAGTCGACGACGGGCCGCCTGATCACGCGGCTGCTGGAGCCGACGTCCGGTTCGATCTCGTACCGCGGCCGGGACATCGGCCACGCCACCCGCAAGCAACTGGCGCCGATCCGCTCCGAGATCCAGATGATCTTCCAGGACCCGTACTCGTCGCTCAACCCGCGGCAGACGGTCGGCAAGATCATCTCCGGGCCGATGGAGATCAACGGGATTCAGCCGGAGGGCGGCCGCGAGAAGCGCGTCCGCGAACTCCTGGAGATCGTCGGCCTGAACCCCGAGCACTTCAACCGTTTCCCGCACGAGTTCTCCGGCGGCCAGCGCCAACGCATCGGCGTGGCCCGCGCACTCGCCCTGGAACCGAAGCTGATCGTGGCGGACGAGCCGGTCTCGGCGCTCGACGTCTCGATCCAGGCGCAGGTCGTGAACCTGTTGCAGGAGGTGCAGAAGGAACTGGGCATCGCGTTCCTCTTCATCGCCCACGACCTGGCGGTGGTCCGCCACTTCTCGCAGCGGGTGGCCGTCATGTACCTCGGCAAGATCATCGAGGTCGGCGACCGCGAGTCCATCTACGAACGTCCGCGCCACCCCTACACCCACGCCCTGCTGTCCGCGGTCCCCGAGGTGAGCCTCACGGAGGACGAGGACGCGCCCCAGCACGAGCGCATCCGCCTGGCCGGCGACGTACCGTCCCCCATCAACCCGCCTTCCGGCTGCCGCTTCCGCACCCGCTGCTGGAAGGCCCAGGACAAGTGCGCGAGCGAGGAGCCGCCGCTGGTCCAGATCTCCGGCAACCGCACCGGCCACCTGACGGCCTGCCACTTCCCGGAGGAACCGACGACGGAGGCCCGGGACGAGGACATCGTGCTGGATCCGGCGCTGGCGGCGCTGGAGGAGGATTCGGCCGACTAGCTTCGCTCGGCCACGGTGATGATCTCCGGGCCGGCGGGGGTGAGCGGCCCCCGCCCCCAGTCCCCGTACTGCTCCACGACCCTCAGGCCGGCATCGGCGAGGAAGGCGCCCAGTCTCGGGCGGTCCAGGAAGCGCAAGGTCGCCGTGCTGACCCGGGGCCGGTCCCAGCCCTCGCTCTCGAAGGTCTCGGTGAAGGTCACCCGGTCCCCGACGAGCCCGCCCCGGACCTCGTGCCGGACGCGTACGGCCTTGCCGTCCGCGTCCGTCACCTCATGCACCCGGTCCGGCGTCCAGCGCTCCCAGGCCCGGGCGGCCGGATTCCGCGTCTCGAAGACGAACCGCCCTCCGGGGGTGAGCGCGTCCCGGACGGCGGCGAGGCAGGTACGCAACTCCTCATCCGTGAGCAGTACTTGAAAGGCGTGCCCGGTCATGACGGCGAGGTCGAACTCGGCCTGCCACAGCCGTGACCGCAGGTCCCCGAGCACCCACTCGACGCCCGGCTCAGCCCGCCGCGCTTGTACGAGCATGGCCGCCGCCGGATCGAGCCCCATCAGCCGCCCCTGGTGCCCCTCGGCCCGCGCCTGCCGCAACAGCCGCCCGGTACCGCAGCCGACGTCCAGCACAGAGTCGGCGGATCTCACCAGCTCCAGGTAGAAGTCATCACCCGGACCCCAGGGATTGAGGCTGTCGTAGAGCGATGCGAGCGAGAGATCGGCGAACGAATGATCTACCACCGCGGCAGTGTGACACACGATGCTGAACGGTGCGTCAGTTTCCGGGCTACTTCATGAACGACTCTCAGGTTCCGGGGACTTGAGGGCTTCGACACAGGGCGCCCAAAGCCGGTTGAGCTGGTGCCCTGCGTTGGGGAAGGGTCTGTGGTCATGGAGTTCTTCTGTTACCACCGTGACCGGGTCGGCTCCGTGCCGCTGCGCGAGGAGTTGTTGGAAGAGCACTGGTCCTACATGGACCGGTACGCGGCGGAGATGATCGCCCGTGGGCCGACCTTCGCCGACGACGGCGAGACGCCCACCGGTAGCGTGCACATCGTCGACCTGCCCGATTCCGCCGCTGCCCGCGCGTTCGCCTTCGACGAGCCCAACTACCAGGCCGGCGTGTACCGGGACGTGCTCCTGCGCCGGTGGCGCAATCTGCTGGGGCGCACCATGTGGGATTTCCCCGGCGGCCGGACCGGCGGGAATCGGTACTTGGTTCTCGGTCTCGGCCCGGGGCAGGGCGCCGACCTCGCCGTGCCGCCCGACCGGGACGAACTGATCGCGTTCGGGCCACTGCTGTCGGACGACGCCGTCACCTGGCTGGGTACGGCGGCGCTGGTCCGGGCCCCGGACCCGGACGAGGCACGCGCGGTACTGGCCCCGGACCGGTACGCGGTGGTGGAGGTCCACGGTTGGGAGTCCGGCGGGCGACGGTGATGAACCGAGGGTGCCCGTGAGAAAGGGCCGCACCTGGGAGGTGCGGTCCTCGTCAACGGCTCTCAGCTTCCGGGGACTTGAGGGCCTGGATGAAGGGGGCGAAGGCTTCGGGCGGGAAGGCGAGGGTTGCCCTGGTCGGGGTTTTCGAGTCGCGGATGGCTATGTGAGAGTCCAGGTCTGCGACTTCGACGCAGGCGTCACCCTCGTCGCCACCGGAGAAGGAGGACTTCCGCCAGGAGTGGGGGGTCAGCATGCTCACAGCTCCTTCGCCAGCCGGTGGATGAAGTCCCGCGAATGGTCCGGGTCCAGTGACACTGTCTCTACCCTACGGAATCGCGTTCGATATCGGTTGAGCTGGACTTCGGTATCGATGTAGACCGGCCCGCCGGGGCCGTCGCGGACGACGGTGTCCAGCTGGGGGACGGAGCCGCCGGCATACACCATCGCGCTACCGGCCCCGCCGAAGCCGTCCAGATCGAAGGGGATGACGCGTACGGTGACGTGATCGGCTTCGGAGATTTCCAGGACACGGGCGAGCTGAGCCCGTGTCGTGGATCGGTCGCCGACCCTGATGCGCAGCGCTGCCTCGTGGATTACGGCCTCGTACGGGACCGGGTCCGGACGTTCGATGATGACCCGGCGCTTCATCCGGTGATCGACCCGCCGCTCGACATCGCTCGGTGGGAACTCCGGGTTCACGTACGAGAAGAGGAACCGAGCGTAATCCGCGGTCTGAAGAAGACCCGGGACATGCAGGAACTCCACGTCCCGGCGGAAACGGGAGTGATGCTCCAGCTCGGGCAGATCCATGAACGGCGCGGGCAGCTGATCTCGGTACTCCTCCCACCAGCCACGGGTGCGGTCGGTCGCCATGGTCACGAGCGCGTCGATCAACGCCTCGTCTGTACAGGCGTAGTGGGACGCCAGGCGTCGTACGCGCTCGGCGCTCACACCGGCGACAGCGGACTCGATCTGGCTGATCTGCACGGAGTCGACTCCGAGCAACTCCGCTGCTTCGCGAGCCTTCATGCCTGTCGCCTCGCGCAGTCTGCGCAGTTCTGTGCC
This sequence comes from Streptomyces griseochromogenes, assembly GCF_001542625.1. Lineage (NCBI taxonomy): Bacteria > Bacillati > Actinomycetota > Actinomycetes > Kitasatosporales > Streptomycetaceae > Streptomyces > Streptomyces griseochromogenes. The sequence goes on from NZ_CP016279.1 coordinate 1,329,040, forward strand.
CAGCCGCACCCTGCGGACTGTGAGTTGCCTTTTCGGCGGCACCGTCAGCCCTCCTGTCGCAACTGCCCCGTGGGTGTAGCTCGTTCGGGGCTCAGGATACGGCAACGGCTTGCGGCTTCCTAAGTTTAGGAAATACCGTCGGTGACGCGACGCACACACAGCGGAAGCGCACTGCTCCGTCCTGCCATGACGGCTGCGGCAATGCCACCGCACGCGCAATCCCCACTCACCGAATGGAGTTGAAGACGCATGCCCGAAAGCGAAGCCTGGGACTACACCCTCTACATCCCCAACGACCTCAGAGCCGTCACCGTCTGCCGCCGCACCCTGCGCCTGATCCTGACCCTGCACGGCCTGATCGGGCTCCTGGACACCGCTGAACTGCTGGCGACGGAGCTGGTCTCCAACGCCGTACGGCACACGAAAGGGCCCGCCGCACTCAGGGTGCGCCGCTCCCCGGAGGGCGTGGTCTGGATCGGCGCGTGGGACACGGATCCCGAGCCACCGGAGCCGCCTCGGCCGTTGGAGCAGGTGGGTGAAGTGGAGGAAGAGGGGCGGGGGCTGGGGCTGGTCAGGGCGTGCGCTGACTACTGGGGCTGGCAGCCGTCGGCGCGGTTCGGGAACCGGGGCAAGTACGTGTGGTGTGAGCTGGGGGCGGCGTGATGGCGGGCCCCGCGCCCGTGGGCGGCCATTTCAGGGCAGGGAATTCAATCACTCCGCAGAATAGCTCCGCCGCAGCGTCACTTCATGGCGAGGAAAGCGGTGGCCAGTATTTCGCTCATTCGGTCGATCATCGTGGGTGAAGGAGTGGCCGAAACGGGACGAGACTGCCGCTCGCCCACACGGCCAGGGAGATAAGCGGAGCTGGCATAATCGGAGGTATTGTATGAATGACCGCAAGGATTCCGGCGGGCTGCCTCGGCGTCAATTCGTCGCAATCTCCGGTGGAGTCGGTGCAGCGGCGCTCATGGCCGGTGCGGGAGCGGTCGGGAGCGCCGCAGCAGCAGCCCGTCCCGCGCACGGAGAACCCTCATCCGGCCCATGCCCCTGCTGCCCTCCAGGCGCAAGCCCGAACCCCTGCCCCCCAACTCGCCTCCAGGCCGTCTGTGGCGACCCGGCTGACAAAGAGCCGCTGTGGAATGACGTCCAGTACTGCACCCACGGGAAAACGCCACCGTCGCCGCAGCCCAAGCCGGACTGCCTGAAAACAGCTCCCAATTACGTCGTGCTGCACGGCAAGCCCGAGAACACGCACGATTATCTACTGTCTCCCAGTTGTCGAATCACGGGTATCGAATGCCCGTTTCTTGAGACCTCTGAGGCGGCGAATTACTGGAACGATGCATGGGAGAACGCGAGGCGTGGAGGCGGCGTCCCCGTGGTGTACCCCAATATCGGGTTGGGGATGAACTCACAGGCTGCCCGGCGCTTCAACCAGATGCACATTCATATGGCCGGCATCAGGGAGAGCACGCAGAAGCGGCTCCAAGGCCTCGAAACGGAGGGCCGCGTCGCTGCCCAGCCTTCACAATGGAATGAACCGCATTACCAGGTGGCCATCTCGGGACCCCAAGGCCAAGGGGATCGCACGTATCGAGCACTCATGCTGCCCAGCCTGGGGCAAAATCTTTTCGCCCTGTTGGATCGGTATGTGGTGGCGCCGTCCGGGCTGGAGATGGCGAAGCAGACGTTGATCGTGGTACCGAAGATGACAGCCGCGGGATTCGCTGGAACTTTCTATGTCTTGAACAGTGACGAGTCACTGCACGACGGTACGAACACGTGCGACTACTTGCTTGTGTACGACTGAGGCCGCCCCCATGCGAAGGGCCCGCACATGCAGAGATGTGCGGGCCCTCATTCCCCTGGATCGGACGTTCATGGGCTCGGGTCAATGGGCCGAGAAAGTCCGTTCCGTAAGGGGGCGGCTGACGGAAAGGGGTGCGTTATCTCACGACCCTAGGGTTGAGGCTGTCGCGAAGCATGGCAAGTGGGAGGCTGAACTACCACCGTGGTCGTACGGCAAAGGCGGCACGGGCGGCGGAATTTGTTGAAGCTCCGTTGAGAGGAGAGGGTCTGTGTCGTGGGGTCCGCTGGCGGCCCGTTAGTACCTTGGTGGAGTGCGGGCATGGTGGGACATCTAGTTGTGCAGTCCCTGGACACAGTTGCGAGTGCGGGCTCGCCGCCCGCCTGAGAGTGAGCCGTCCCGCTGGGGTGACTGGGGTGGGTACGTTTCCGGCCGCCGTACTGATTGCGTTGCTCAATGCTCGGGCCCCGGTGTGGCTGATCAGCGCGTCTGTACTCGGCCGTCGGCATCGTGAATTCCGTCTTCGGTATTCCTGTGACTGAGCGTGTGGCTTTGATTGGCCGGGCCGCCACGGTAGCCCTGTCCTCGGCAAGTGAACTTTCGGACAGTCCGAATGCAGCCTTTGGCGCGTCAAAGATCAGCGATGAAGCTCAGAACTACCTCAAATGAGTGATCGATTTAGTGCGGAGAGTGATTGGATGGTTTCGCCAGTCACTCCGGACTGGAATCGATGAAGCGGGGAGTTCATGAGGTTCGCTCGCAAATCGGGCGCCGTCGCTTGTGCGACTGCGGCGTCCATCATGTTCGGTGTCGTAGGTACCGCTTCTCCGGCGCAGGCATCTAGTACATTGTGGTTCAGGCTCAGGAATGTGACCACCGGTCAATGTCTGATGTACAACGGTGACGGCAAGGCAGTCACTCAGGCTAAGTGTCAAGTGGTCAAGAAACAGCTCTGGGCGCGAGCCGGGCAGAATATCGTAACCGCGAACGACCGGATCCCGGGCCTCACGTGCTTGACAAGTGCAAACGGGCACGAAAAGCCGGTAACGGTCATAGATTGCAGTAAATCCGATATCACCCACAATGGGTGGACGATCCGGACTACAACTCTGCATCAGAAGACCATTGTGGGGGGGCCTTCGTGCGGCTACCTCAAGGTAGTCTCCGGAAAGGTGATCTGCGGTAAGAGGATGCTTGATAGCGACAGGGACTACTGGGAGATCTACTAGCGGATTTCCGTCATTAGACCCGAAGGCTGCCCGGGCCCCCTCAGTCGATGACGCTCGCAGTACCCGCTTTCAGGGAAAGTGAAAGCCCGTGGCACGCAACTGCGCGCCACGGGCTTTCTTTTCCCCTGGATCGGACGTTCATGGGCTCGGGTCAATGGGCCGGTGAAGGTCCGTTCCGTAAGGGGGCGGCTGACGGAAAGGGGTGTGTCAGGCCGCCGCCTCGGGGTCCTTGGAGAGGCGGGGAGCCGGGACGGTCTCCGACGTCTCAGGGTAGTGGCAGGCGGTCAGGTGGCCGGGCTTGTTGCCGTCCGCCTCGACCAGCGGCGGGGCTTCCGTGGCACACTTCTCCGTCGCCTTCCAGCAACGGGTGCGGAAGCGGCAGCCGGAGGGCGGGTTGATGGGGGAGGGCACGTCGCCGGCCAGGCGGATGCGCTCGCGCGGCTCCTCGTCCACCGTCGCCTCGGGCACGGCGGAGAGCAGGGCCCGGGTGTAGGGGTGGCGCGGGTTCTCGTACAGGTCCTCGCGGTCGGCGATCTCGACGATCTTGCCGAGGTACATGACCGCGACGCGCTGCGAGAAGTGCCGGACGATCGCCAGGTCGTGGGCGATGAACACGAACGCGATGCCGAGGTCCTTCTGGACCTGCTGGAGCAGGTTGACCACCTGGGCCTGGATGGAGACGTCCAGGGCCGAGACCGGCTCGTCGGCGACGATCAGCTTCGGTTCCAGGGCGAGTGCGCGGGCCACGCCGATGCGCTGGCGCTGGCCGCCGGAGAACTCGTGCGGGAAACGGTTGAAGTGCTCTGGGTTCAGGCCGACGATCTCAAGGAGTTCGCGGACGCGCTTCTCGCGACCACCGGCCGGGTTGATGTCGTTGATCTCCATCGGGCCGGAGATGATCTTGCCGACCGTCTGCCGCGGGTTCAGCGAGGCGTACGGGTCCTGGAAGATCATCTGGATCTCGGAGCGGACCGGCGCCAGCTCCTTGCGGCCCGCGTGCGTGATGTCCTGGCCGCGGTAGGTGATCTTGCCGCCGGTCGGCTCCAGCAGGCGGGTGATCAGCCGGCCCGTGGTCGACTTGCCGCAGCCGGACTCACCGACGAGGCCCAGGCTCTCGCCCTCGGCCACCTGGAAGTCCAGGCCGTCCACGGCCTGCACCGCGCCGACGGTGCGCCGGATCGGGAAGCCGCCCTTGATCGGGAAGTGCTTGGTCAGCCCCGAGACGTCCAGGAGGGGGGTTGTGTTGCTCATGGTCGTGAAGTCCCGTCTCGTGTCCGTCAGTTGCGCCGGGTTCCGGCAAAGTCGGCGAAGAGGTCCTGCTTCTGCTCCTGGGTGAGGTGGCAGGCGGAACCGCGGCCCTCGACGACCTCAAGGGTGGGCCGATCGCTGGAGCACAGCCCGCCGGACACCTTCTCGGCGAAGGCGCAGCGCGGGTGGAAGCGGCAGCCGGACGGCGGGTTGAGCAGCGAGGGCGGCGAACCGGGGATCGGCGTCAGCGGCACGTCCACCGACCCGTTGAGGGTCGGCATCGAGTTCATCAGGCCCAAGGTGTAGGGGTGGTCCGGCGCGCGGAGCACCTCCTTCTTGGTGCCGCGCTCCACGCACCGGCCGCCGTACATCACCAGCACGTCGTCCGCGATGTCGGCGATCACGCCGAGGTCGTGGGTGATGAAGATGATGGCGGTGCCGAACTCCTGCTGGAGGTCCTTGAGCAGGTCCATGATCTGAGCCTGGACCGTCACGTCGAGAGCCGTGGTCGGCTCGTCGGCGATCAGCAGCTCGGGGTCGCAGACCAGCGCCATCGCGATCATCGCGCGCTGGCGCATACCGCCGGAGAACTGGTGCGGGTACTCGTCCACGCGGACGTCCGGCTGCGGGATGCCCACCCGGCGGAGCATCTCCACCGCGCGTACCCGGGCCTCCTTCTTGGTGCAGCCGGTGTGCTTGCGGTACGTCTCCGCGATCTGCACGCCCACCGTGTGGTACGGCGACAGGGAGGCCAAGGCGTCCTGGAAGATCATGGACATCTTGTTGCCGCGCAGCTTCTCCAGCGTGCGCTCGGACGCCGTCAGCAGCTCCTGGCCGTCGAGGATGATCTCGCCGTCCATGGTGGTGCGCTCACGGTTGTGCAGACCCAGGATCGACAGGTTGGTCACCGACTTGCCCGAGCCGGACTCGCCGACGATGCCGAGGGTCTTGCCCTTCTCCACGTCGAAGGAGAGCCCGTCGACGGCCTTGACCAGGCCGTCCTCGGTGGAGAAGTGCACGCGCAGGTCGCGAACGGAGAGGAAGGGGGTGCTCATGAGATCTCTCCTTACGCGAGGCGGACGCGCGGGTCGATGAGGGCGTACAGGGCGTCGACGATGATGTTGAAGACCACGATCGCGGCGGCGGCCACCAGAGTGACGCCGAGCAGCACCGGGAGGTCGTTGTTGTGTACGGCCTTCACCGAGACGGCGCCGATGCCGTGCAGGCCGAACGTCGCCTCCGTGATGATCGCGCCGCCGAGCAGCGTGCCGAGGTCCAGGCCGAGGATCGTCACGATCGGGCCCATCGCGCCGCGCCAGGCGAACCGGAAGAACACCGTGCGCGCGGACAGGCCCTTGGCGCGTGCCGTGCGGACGTAGTCCTCGCTCAGAGTCTCGACCAGCTGGGAGCGGGTCATACGCGTGTAGTTCGCAGTGAAGATGATCGCCAGTACGAACCACGGCAGCAGCAAGCCCGAGAACCAAGCCCCGGGGTCGTCCGTGAAGCTGGAGTTGTCGTTCGGGCGGGGGAGAATGCCCCACTCGTCGGAGAGGTAGAACATCGCCACGATGCCGACGATGTAGATCTGCAGCGACGAACCGATCAGCGAGGCCGAGGAAGCGATCTTGTCCAGCGCCTTGCCCTGCTTGACGGCGGCGATCATGCCGGTGCCGACGCCGAAGATGACGAACACGACCGCGCTGCCCAGGGCGAGCGAGATGGTGGTCGGGAAGCGGTCCTGGATCAGGCCGAGCACCGGCACGCGGTTCTGGAACGAGTAGCCGAGGCACGGCGCGTTGCAGTGACCGAAGGAGCCGTAGTCGCGGCCCACGAAGACGCCTTCGAGCCAGTGCCAGTACTGCACCGGCAGTGGATCGTCGATGCCCAGGTTGTGCTTGACCAGCGCCAGAGTCTGTGGCGTGCAGACCTTGCCGCAGGCGACCCGGGCGGGGTCACGCGGCGCGACATAGAAGAGAAGGAAGGTGATGGCACTGATGATCAGCAGGATCACCGCTGCGCCGAGTATCCGGCGGATGAGAAAGCGGAACATGGCGATGGGATTCCCTGGGCGACGCCGTGGTGGGGGCGGAAGGGGGGTGGGCGGGGCGCCGGTGTGCGGCGCCCCGCCCCTGGACTGGCTGGTGCTTACGCCTTCACGTACAGCTTGTACATGACGAACGCCGAGAACAGCGGGTCGAACAGCGCGCCGCCGACCTTCTCGCCGTACAGGTAGAACCGGCGCTGGAAGGTTTCGGGGATGATCGGCGCCAGCTCGGTCATGATCTTCTTGTCCAGCGCCTCCCAGGCGTCGCCGGCCGCCTTCGGGTCGGCGATGACCGCGTTCTTCTTGATCGCGTCATTGACCCAGCTGACGTTCAGCTGCGAGACGTTGTTGGAGCCGTTGGCGATCGTGCCACCGTCGAACAGCGGCTGCATGACGGTGTAACCGGTCGGCCAGTCCGGGGACCAGCCGAACCACATCACGTCGAAGCTGTTGTCGACCTGCTGAACCTGGTCGTAGTAGCTGCCCTGGTCCACCGGCTTCACGACCGGGTCGAAGCCCGCCGCCTTCAGGGCGTTGACGATGACGACCTTGGTCTTCTCGTAGGCGTCGTTGCCGCCCTTGGGGTAGGTGTAGACGATCTTCTGGCCGACCTTGCCGGCCTCCTTCAGCAGCGCCTTGGCCTTGACCGGGTCGCCCTGCGGCTTCTTCGCCTTGTCGTAGACGTCCTGGTGCGCGTAGCCGAGGATGTCGGGGCTGATGATGGAGGTCGCGTAGTCACCGGCCGACTCGCCGCCGTAGATGCGGCGGATCTGCTCCAGCGGCCAGGCGTAGTTGAGCGCCTGGCGCACCTTCGGGTCGGTGATGCGCTTGCAGTTGATGGCGTAGTAGTACAGACCGCTGAGCAGACCGTTGATGGTTCGCTTCTTCAGCTGGGCGTCGCCCAGCACCTTCTGCAGACGCTCGGCGGGCACACCGCTGTAGGCCATGACCGAGTACTGGTCGCCGCCGCTCTGGGCGATCAGACGGTCGGTGGCGGGCAGGGACTCGGTGCCGAACTCGAAGGTGAAGCTGTCCGGGTAGGCGTTGCGGATCGCGTCCGTCTTCGGGTCCCAGTGCGGGTTGCGGACCAGCTTCATCGACTTGTCGATGGAGTGCTGTGCGATCTTGTAAGGACCGGAGGAGACCGGGTCCTTGTCGTACTTGTCCTTGGTGTCGTGGCCGACGGGCACGGCGCCGTAGGAGTGCATCGCCATCGTGAAGTTGAGGTCCGGGCGGGCCTGCTTCAGCTTCAGCGTGATGGTCTTCTTCGCCTTGTCGGTGACGATGGAGTCCAGGTGCTTGCCGCTGAACGGGCCCTTGTACTTCGAGCGGAAGTCGGTGGAGCCGACGAGCGCGGTCTGGACGTACTGGGCGCCCTCGGTGGTGAAGCTGGCGAAGCCGCGCTCGATGCCGTGGCGGACGTCCTCGACGGTCAGCTCGCTGCCGTCGTCCCACTTCAGACCGTCCTTCAGGGTGAAGGTCCAGGTCTTGCCGCCGTCGCTCATGGTGCCGGTGTCGGTGGCGAGGTCACCGACCAGCTTCATGGTGCCGTCCATGGCGATCTTGTAGCCGGTCAGCGCACGGATGTAGAGGTTGCCGACGGAGGAGTTCCAGGCGAAGTAGATCCGCTGGGGGTCCAGGTGGGAGAAGTCGCTCGGGCCGAGGCCGGTGATGTTGCCGCCCTTGCGCGCACCGGGGATCTCGGGGGCGGGGCCCGTCGAGTCCTCCTTGGTGCCGACCGTCACGTGGCCCGTGTACTTGTCGGTGCCGGCGTGGCCGGTGTTACCGCTCTTCCCGCCCCCGCTGCTGCACGCGGAGAGGACCATGGAGCCGCCGGCCGCGACCGACGTGGCGATGACGAAGTTTCTGCGGGAAAGGGACATGGCTTCCTGCTCTGCTGGAGGAGGGATACGGACTGCTCCGGCGGGCCCCGTCGCCCGGGCCGGAAGTATGGAGAGGGAGGTTCAGCGACCGGCCTTGGGGTCCAGCGCGTCACGCACCGAGTCACCCAGGAGGTTGAAGGCGACGACGAAGATCACCATCGTCACGCCCGGGAAGAGCATGAATGTGATGTCGTCCTGGTAGGTCTTGGCCGCGTTCTGGACCATGACGCCCCAGTCCGGCGTGGGGTCGGACAGGCCGACGCCCACGAAGGCCAGACCGGCCTCGGTCGTCACGTACATGGGAAGAGCCAGGGTCGACTGGATGAGGATCGGCGTCCACAGGTTGGGCAGCAGCTCCTTGAAGATGATCCGGGCCGGGGACGCGCCCGTCACCTTGGCGGCCTCGACGAACTCCCGCTCGCGCAGGGCGAGTACCTCACCGCGCAGCAGACGGGCGATGGGGGCCCAGCCGAACAGCGTCATGATGACGATCAGGGAGATGACGATGAGCCAGGTCGGGGTCGCTTCGGTCGGCGCGACGAGGACCGTGATCATCACCGGGAAGAAGCTGATGAAGAACAGCATCTGCGGGAAGGCCAGCAGGATGTCGATGATCCGGCCGACGAAGTAGTCGGTCTTGCCGCCCAGGTAGCCGGCGGTGACGCCGATGACCACGCCGAAGAAGGCCACCAGCAGGGTCGTCGCCGTCGCGATCAGCAGCGAGTTGCGGATGCCGTAGAGCAGGAACGTGAAGACGTCACGGCCCAGCCCTGGGTCGATGCCGAACCAGAAGTCCCCGCTCATGCCGCCGTTGGGCGCGATCGGGAAGCCGAAGTCGTTCATCAGACTCGGGTCGTTCTGCCCGTACGTCGTGTACGGGTCCTTGCCGTACACCTTGGCGATCAGTGGTGCGCAGATGCCGGCGACGAAGAAGAAGATCACCACAAACGCGGATATGACACCCGTCCGGTCCCGCTTGAAGCGGGTCCAGGCCAGCCGTCCCGGAGAGCGGCTCTCGGTGCCCTTGAGGGTGGCGGGCTTCGCCGATGCGGCGCTGTCTTCGTCGGTCACCTCGAGTGGGGTGGCCTGGGAAGGAGTAGGGGGGGTCATGACGCTCCGTGCCCTGTGGTCAAGGCTCCGCAGGGCGGTCCCTACGGGCTACGCCGGACTTTTTCAACGCAATTCATTCAAGGTCAATAAATTCTCGGTCCCCTTGGTTGTCTATTTACCTTTTTTACTCTGGCTTGACCAATCTGTAGCTACGCGGGTAGCACGCCGTAATCATCTCGTGCTTCACATCGGACAAATGGAACTATTCGCGCAACGCGTTCGATATGCGGACGGTGGTGTGTCGAAATGCGTACATCGACCCGTCGTAATCCAACGTTTCAGCATCGTTGCGCAGAGATCCATTGCGCCGTGGGCGCAAGATCGCCAAGACCCCTCGCGGGGGCTGCCTGCATTCGGATGACGTGTCCCCCTAAAGGACCTTCAATCGGGCGGCGGGCATGCGATGTGCACCGTATGTGCGGATATTGACCGGTAACGGCTCGGTGACCACGGAGGAGGCACGCCATGCGGGGAACCACGCACGCCCTAGGGGCAGCAGGCGCGGTGGCGGTGGCGCTCGCGGCGGCCGGCTGCGGGGGCGGGGGTGGGGGCGGCGGTGGCGGCGCCGGGGTGCTCAGCTCCTCCTGGGGCGACCCGCAGAACCCGCTGGAGCCGGCCAACACCAACGAGGTCCAGGGCGGCAAGGTGCTCGACATGGTCTTCCGGGGCCTGAAGCGCTACGACCCGAAGACCGCCCAGGCGAAGGACATGCTCGCCCAGAGCATCGAGACCAAGGACTCCCAGAACTTCACCATCAAGATCAAGGGCGGCTGGACCTTCTCCAACGGAGAGAAGGTGACCGCCAGGTCCTTCGTGGACGCCTGGAACTACGGGGCGAGCCTGAAGAACAACCAGAAGAACGCCTACTTCTTCGGTTACATCGACGGTTACGACAAGGTCCACCCCGCCAGCGGCTCGCAGAGCGCCGATACCCTCTCCGGTCTGAAGGTCGTGGACGACCGCACCTTCACCGTCAAGCTCAACCAGAAGTTCTCCAGCTTCCCGGACACCCTCGGCTATGCGGCCTTCGCCCCGCTGCCCCGCGCCTTCTTCACCGATCACGCGGCCTGGCTGAGCAAGCCGGTCGGCGACGGGCCCTACACCATCGAGTCCTATACGAAGGGCTCGCAGATGGAGCTGAAGAAGTGGCCCGGCTACCCCGGCGACGACAAGGCCCTGAACGAGGGCGTGACCCTGAAGGTCTACACCGACAGCAACACCGCCTACACCGACCTCATGGCCGGCAACCTCGACCTCGTCGACGACGTCCCCGCCTCGCAGCTGAAGAACGTCAAGAAGGACCTCGGCGGCCGCTACATCAACACACCGGCCGGCATCATCCAGACCCTCGCCTTCCCCTTCTACGACCCGGCCTGGAACAAGCCGGGCCTGGAGAAGGTGCGCACGGGCCTGTCCATGGCGATCGACCGCAAGCAGATCACCGACACGATCTTCCGGCAGACCCGCACCCCGGCCACCGACTGGACCTCGCCGGTGCTCGGTCCGGAGGGGGGCTTCAAGGCCGGCCTGTGCGGCACCGCCTGCGACTACAACCCCACCGAGGCCAAGAGGCTGATCAAGGAGGGCGGCGGGCTCCCCGGCGGCCAGGTGAAGATCACGTACAACGCGGACACCGGCTCGCACCGGGAGTGGATCGACGCGGTGTGCAACTCCATCAACAACGCGCTCGGCAATGACAAGGCGTGCGTGGGGAACCCGGTCGGCACCTTCGCCGACTTCCGCAACCAGATCGGGCAGCACAAGATGCCCGGCCCGTTCAGGGCGGGCTGGCAGATGGACTACCCGCTCATCCAGAACTTCCTCCAGCCGCTCTACTACACGGGCGCCTCCTCCAACGACGGCAAGTGGTCCGACAAGGACTTCGACAAGCTCGTCGACCAGGCCAACGCCGAGACCGGCCCCGCCAAGGCCGTCTCCACCTTCCAGCAGGCCGAGGGCGTCGTACGGGACAACATGGCCGCCATCCCGCTCTGGTACCAGAACGGCAGCGCGGGCTACTCCGAGCGCCTGTCCGACGTGGCGCTCAATCCGTTCAGCGTCCCCGTCTACAACGAGATCAAGGTCAGCTGAGCCGGCATGGGGCGCTATGTCCTCCGGCGGCTGCTCCAGATGATCCCGGTGTTCATCGGGGCCACGCTGCTGATCTTCCTGATGGTGAACGTGATGGGCGATCCCATCGCGGGGCTGTGCGGCGAGCGGGCGTGCGATCCGGCGACGGCCGCCCAGCTGAAGAAGGAGTTCGGCTTGGACAAGCCGGTCTGGCAGCAGTACCTGACCTATATGGGGAGCGTCTTCACCGGAGACTTCGGTACGGCGTTCAACGGTCAGCCGGTCACCGAGCTGATGGCCACGTCGTTCCCCGTCACCGTCCGGCTGACCATCGTGGCCATCCTCTTCGAGATCGTCATCGGGATCACGCTCGGCGTCCTGACGGGCCTCAGGCGCGGACGCCCCGTCGACACGGGCGTGCTCCTCACCACCCTGGTCGTGATCTCCGTACCCACCTTCGTCACCGGCCTGCTGCTGCAGCTGCTGCTCGGTGTCCAGTGGGGCTGGATCAGACCGTCCGTCTCCCCGGACGCGGCCTTCGGCGAGCTGATCGTGCCGGGCCTGGTCCTCGCCTCCGTCTCGCTCGCCTACGTCACCCGGCTGACGCGTACCTCCATCGCCGAGAACAGACGGTCCGACTACGTCCGTACGGCCATCGCCAAGGGCCTGCCCCGCCGCCGGGTCATCACCCGGCACCTGCTGCGCAACTCCCTCATCCCCGTGGTCACCTTCATCGGCGCCGACGTCGGCGCGCTGATGGGCGGGGCGATCGTCACCGAGCGGATCTTCAACATCCACGGCGTCGGCTACCAGCTCTACCAGGGCATCGTGCGCCAGAACACCCAGACCGTCGTCGGCTTCGTGACCGTCCTCGTGCTGGTCTTCCTGATCGCCAACCTGCTCGTGGACCTCCTGTACGCCGTACTCGACCCGAGGATCCGCTATGCCTGAGCAGCCGTACGAGTCCGACCGGGCCATCGCGGGGACGGGGGCGGGCGGCGCCATGGACCTGGCGGCGAGCGAGGCGCAGACCCTGGAGAAGACTCCGGGCGGGCCGGAGGGCACGGGACCACAGGGCAAGCCACGCTCGCTCTGGTCCGACGCCTGGCGGGACCTCAGGCGCAACCCCGTCTTCCTGGTCTCCGCGCTCGTCATCCTCTTCCTGGTCTTCATCTCGCTGTGGCCCTCGGCGATCGCCTCCGGCAACCCCCTCAGCTGCACCCTGTCCAAGGCCCAGGACGGCCCCGGGCCGGGCGCCCCCTTCGGCTACGACGGCCAGGGCTGCAACGTGTACACGCGGACCGTGTACGGGGCCCGTACGTCCGTCACGGTGGGCGTGTGCGCCACGCTCGGGGTCGCTCTCCTCGGGTCCGTGCTCGGCGGGCTCGCGGGTTTCTTCGGCGGCGTCTGGGACTCGCTGCTGTCCCGGACGACCGACATCTTCTTCGCCATCCCGGTCGTTCTCGGCGGTCTCGTCCTCCTCTCGGTGGTGACGAGTAATACGGTCTGGCCGGTCATCGGGTTCATGGTGCTGCTCGGCTGGCCGCAGATCTCCCGTATCGCGCGCGGCTCGGTCATCACCGCCAAACAGAACGACTACGTGCAGGCGGCCCGCGCCCTCGGCGCCTCCAACTCCCGCATGCTGCTGCGGCACATCGCGCCCAACGCGGTAGCGCCCGTGATCGTCGTGGCGACCATCGCCCTCGGTACCTACATCGCGCTGGAGGCGACCCTGTCCTACCTCGGCGTCGGACTGAAACCGCCGAGCGTCTCCTGGGGCATCGACATCTCCGCCGCCTCCCCCTACATCCGCAACGCCCCGCACGCCCTGCTGTGGCCCTCCGGCGCGCTGGCGGTCACGGTGCTGGCCTTCATCATGCTGGGCGACGCGGTGCGCGACGCTCTCGATCCGAAGCTGAGGTGACGGTGCCATGCTGCTCGAAGTGCGCGATCTGCACGTGGAGTTCCGTACCCGGGACGGGGTCGCCAAGGCCGTCAACGGCGTGTCGTACGCCGTCGACGCGGGGGAGACCCTGGCGGTGCTCGGCGAGTCGGGCTCCGGGAAGTCGGTCACCGCGCAGGCCGTGATGGGCATCCTGGACATGCCGCCGGGGCGGATCACCGAAGGTGAGGTCTTCTTCCAGGGCAAGGACGTGCTGAGGCTGAAGGAGGAGGAACGGCGCAGGCTCCGGGGGGCCGGGATGGCGATGATCTTCCAGGACGCGCTGTCGTCCCTCAACCCCGTGCTGTCGGTGGGCGACCAGCTCGGCGAGATGTTCGTCGTACACGCGGGGATGTCGAAGAAGGGCGCGCGGGTCAGGGCGGTCGAGCTGATGGACAGGGTGCGCATCCCCGGCGCGGCCCAGCGGGTCCGGGACTATCCGCACCAGTTCTCCGGCGGCATGCGGCAGCGCATCATGATCGCCATGGCGCTGGCGCTGCAGCCGGCGCTCATCATCGCCGACGAGCCCACCACGGCCCTGGACGTCACCGTGCAGGCCCAGGTCATGGATCTGCTCGCCGAGCTGCAGCGCGAGTACCACATGGGGCTGATCCTCATCACCCATGATCTGGGGGTCGTGGCGGACGTGGCCGACCGGATCGCCGTGATGTACGCGGGGAAGATCGTCGAGACGGCCCCCGTGCACGACATCTACAAGGCGCCGGCCCACCCCTACACCCGGGGCCTGCTGGACTCCATCCCGCGCCTGGACCAGAAGGGGCAGCAGCTGTACGCCATCAAGGGCCTGCCGCCGAACCTGATGGACATCCCGCCCGGCTGCGCCTTCCATCCGCGCTGCCCGATGGCCCAGGACGTGTGCCGCACGGACGTGCCGCCGCTGTACGAGGTCTCCTCGGAGCGCGGCAGCGCCTGCCACTTCTGGAGGGAGTGTCTGCATGGCTGAGCCGATCCTGGAGGTCAGCGGCCTCGTCAAGCACTACCCGCTGATGCGGGGGATCCTCTTCAAGAAGCAGATCGGCGCGGTGAAGGCGGTCGACGGTGTCGACTTCACCCTCGGCAAGGGCGAGACCCTGGGCATCGTCGGCGAGTCGGGCTGCGGCAAGTCGACGGTGGCGAGGATGCTGTGCAACCTGGAGCGGCCGACGGCGGGCTCGATCAGGTTCAAGGGCGAGGACATCACCCGGCTGTCCGGCAGGGCCCTGAAGGCCGTCCGGCGCAACATCCAGATGGTCTTCCAGGACCCTTACACCTCCCTCAACCCGCGGATGACGGTGGGGGACATCATCGGGGAGCCGTACGAGATCCACCCCGAGGTGGCACCCAAGGGCGACCGGCGCCGCCGGGTGCGAGAACTCCTCGACGTGGTCGGCCTCAACCCCGAGTACATCAACCGTTACCCGCACCAGTTCTCCGGCGGCCAGCGCCAGCGCATCGGCATCGCCCGGGGGCTGGCGCTGCGCCCCGAGGTGATCGTCGCCGACGAGCCGGTGTCTGCCCTGGACGTCTCGGTGCAGGCGCAGGTGATCAACCTGCTGGACCGGCTCCAGTCGGAGTTCGATCTCTCCTACGTCTTCATCGCGCACGACCTGTCGATCGTGCGGCACATCTCGGACCGGGTCGGGGTCATGTACCTGGGCCGGATCGTGGAGATCGGCAGCGACGCCGAGATCTACGAACACCCCACGCACCCCTATACGCAGGCGCTGTTGTCGGCGGTCCCGGTGCCCGACCCGGAGGCCCGCGAACACCGCGAGCGGATCATCCTCACCGGCGATGTGCCGTCCCCGACGGCCATCCCCTCGGGCTGCCGCTTCCGCACCCGCTGCTGGAAGGCCCAGGAGCGGTGCGTCCAGGAGGTCCCGGCTCTCGCGGTCCCCGCGGAATTCCGGCAGGCGGGCGGCCCCGCGGCCCATGACTCGGCCTGCCACTTCGCCGAAACCCTGCCGATCGGGCGCTCGGCGCCGGGGCTGCCGCCGGCCCCGGAGGAGTCGCCGAAGCCCGCGCGGAACGGCAACGGGCCGGGATGACATGACGCATCCCGGCCCGTTCACGGCACCCGCACGGCCGTACGATGTTCAGCCTCGCGCGTCCGTATATCGGTGCCGCTTCCGTGAAGTTGCCTATGTGTAAACGCGGTTCACGATGGTTCGGCCTGTTGTGCCAGCGAACGCTTGAGGAAGTCCACCTGGAGCAGCAGCAGGTTCTCCGCGACCTGTTCCTGCGGGGTCATATGGGTGACGCCGGACAGGGGGAGCACCTCGTGCGGGCGGCCCGCGGCGAGGAGTGCCGAGGACAGGCGCAGGGTGTGGGCGGCCACCACGTTGTCGTCGGCCAGGCCGTGGATGATCATCAGCGGGCGGTGCGGTTCGGCGGGGGAGGACAGGCCCTCGTCGGTGACCAGGGAACTGCGCAGGTAGGCCTCGGGGTCCTCGCCGGGGTCGCCCAGATAGCGCTCGGTGTAGTGGGTGTCGTACAGGCGCCAGTCGGTGACCGGGGCGCCGGCGATGCCCGTGTGGAAGACGTCGGGGCGGCGCAGCACGGCGAGGGCGGCCAGGTAGCCGCCGTAGGACCAGCCGCGGATCGCCACCCGGGACAGGTCCAGCGGGTAGCGCTTCGCCAGGTCCTGGAGGGCCTCGATCTGGTCGTCCAGGGAGACCGTGAAGTCGCGGTGGACCGCCTTCTCCCAGGCCGGTGAGCGGCCGGGGGTGCCCCGGCCGTCGGCGACGACGACCGCGAAGCCCTGGTCGGCGAACCACTGCGAGGTCAGGTGCGCGTTGTGCGCGGCCACCACGCGGGGGCCGTGCGGGCCGCCGTAGGGGTCGAGCAGAACGGGAAGGGGCGTGTCACCGGGGTAGTCCGTAGGCATAAGCACGGCGCACGGAATTCGGCGTGCGCCCCCCTCGGTGAGTGTCACGCCGGGGGACAAACCAGGATCTTCGGCGTGTGACAGGACAGTCACCGCTGGTTTTCCGTCGTTTTCTTCACGCAGTACCTGGACGCGCGTGCCCGACCGGTCGAGGGTCGCGGACATCAGGACCGTCACGTCCCCGGCCCGCACCGCCGAGTGCACGCCGGGCTCCCGCGACACGCGCTCCACGCCGAGCTCGTTCACCCGGTAGACATGGACCTCGCCGGTCCGCGGGGACTCCGCCTCCTCGCCCGCCGAGGCCGTGACCAGCACATCACCGGGGCCCACGTCCAGCACCGCACGGATGTGCAACTGCGGCCCCGTCAGCGGGCGTTCGCCCACCGCGAGCACCCGTGCGCCGCCCTCGTCCACGATCCGGACAAGCTGCCCGGACGGGTTCCAGCAGGGCACACCAGCGAAAAGTTCCAGCCATGTTGGATCTTCATCGGCGTGCACCATCCGGGTCGCCCCGGAGTCCGGGTCCACCGCCAGGAACAACTGGCTGCGCTGGTCCCGCGCCTGCACCAGGAGCAGCGGCGCCCCCGCCTCTGACCAGTGCACACGTGCCAGATACGGATAGCGTGCGCGGTCCCAGACGACCTCCGTGCGCCCCCCGTCGAGACCGATCACGAACAGCCGTACGTCCGCGTTTTCCGTCCCCGCCGCCGGGTAAGCGATGTGGTTCGGCTCACGCTCGGGGTGGGCCGGGTCCGCGATCCACCACCGCCGCACCGGCGTGTCGTCCACCCGCGCCACGAGCAGCCGGTCCGACTCCGGGGCCCACCAAAAGCCCCGCGAACGCCCCATCTCCTCGGCCGCGACGAACTCGGCCAGTCCATGGGTGACCGTCTCCGACTCCGGCTCGGCCAGCGCCCGGTCGCTCTCGCCCTCGGCGCCGACCACCCGCAGCGCGCCCCCGGTCACATACGCCACGTGCCGCCCGTCGGGCGAGGGTCGCGGGTCGATCACCGGTCCCGGGACGCGGAGTTCGCGTGCCGTACCGGCCCGCAGCTCGGCCGTGAAAAGCCGCCCCGACAAGGCGAAAGACGCCAACTCCACGGCCGCGTCGGTGGCATAGCCGACGATGCCGGCGCCGCCCTCCCGGCTGCGCTCCCGGCGCGCCCGCTCCTCGGGCGAGAGCTGTTCCGAGGCGCCTTGCAGGAGAGTGAGCGGGTCGGCGGCGAGCCGCTCCGTGCCGTCCGCAGGATCAAGAATCCACAGGGAGTTGGCCCGGTCCGTGCCCGAGCGCGAACGCAGGAACACGACACGTGAACCGTCGGGTGCCACGGTGAACGCACGCGGCGCGCCGAGCGTGAACCGCTGCGTACGGGCGTGCCGACGGGGGAAGGAGTCAGCCTCGGTCGTCATACCCCTGACCATATTGGCCATGCGCCCCCTTGTGCGGCCGTGCGCCGAGCGATGCGCGAGTACGGATAGTTATGATCACTACCGCTGAGTGGGTATGAACCTGCTGGCGTATGCATGGACTTGCTGTGCTGATCTACAACCGAGTCACAAGCCCCCTAGTCCGAACCCCCCGAGTACCCGGGATCTTTGGAGGTGAGCCGCCGTGGCACTCTCGATTTCGGCGGTGGTGCTGCTGGCGATCATCGTCTCCCTGCTGATCAAGAAGTCAGGACTGAAGAGCGGCCACGCGGTCGTCTGCGTCCTGCTCGGCTTCTACCTCGCCTCATCGACCGTCGCACCCACGATCAGCCAGCTGACGACCAGCGTCGCCAGCATGATCAGCAACATCAAGTTCTGAGGGCCGACCCGGTGCGGACCTCGTAGGGTGGTCCCATGACGGAACTGCCAGCCCGGCGTCTGCTGCTGGTGCACGCGCACCCGGACGACGAGTCGATCAACAACGGCGCGACCATGGCCAGGTACGCGGCCGAGGGCGCCCATGTGACCCTGGTCACGTGCACCCTGGGCGAGCGCGGAGAGGTCATCCCGCCCGAGTCACGGCATCTCGCGGGCGCCGCCCTCGGCGCGCACCGGCGGGCCGAGCTGGCCGCGGCCGTGCGCGAACTGGGCGTGAAGGACTTCCGGCTGCTCGGCGGCGCGGGCCGCTACGGCGACTCCGGGATGATGGGCATCGAGGACAACGACGACCCGGCCTGTTTCTGGCAGGCCGACGTGGACGACGCCGCCCGGTCCCTCGTCGAGGTGATCCTGGAGATCCGCCCTCAGGTCCTGGTCACCTACGACGACAACGGCGGGTACGGCCACCCGGACCACATCCAGGCCCACCGCGTCGCCATGCGCGCCGTCGACCTGGCCGCCGAACGGGGTCACCGGATCGCCAAGGTCTACTGGAACCGGGTGCCGCGCTCCGTCGCCGAGGCGGCCTTCGCCCGCCTGGAGGACGAGCTGCCCACGCTGCCGTTCGAAAAGTCGGGCTCCGTGGCCGACGTGCCGGGCGTGGTCGACGACGAGCGGATCACCACCGCCGTGGACGGCACCGCGTACGCCGCCGCCAAGGTCGCCGCGATGCGTGCCCACGCCACCCAGATCGAGGTGGCCGAGCCGTACTTCGCGCTCTCCAACGAACTGGCCCAGCCGCTGTTCACCACCGAGTACTACGAGTTGGTGCGCGGCGAGGCGCGGCCCGGGGAGACCGACCTGTTCGCGGGCGTCGAGGAGGCGTCATGAGCACGGACGGACGCGGCTCCCTGCTCGCCCAGCCGCTGCGGCCCCCCTCGCCCGGGCGGGCGGCCGCCTACCTCGGGCTGTTCGTGCTCGGCGCGCTCGTGGCGCTCGCCGGGGCCCTCACGCAGGCCGCCTGGTTCCCGGGCGGGCTGCTGCTCGCCCTCGCGGGCGCGGCCGGGCTGTTCGTCGGCGGATCGTACGCGCTCGGCGGCCGGGGCGGGGCGGTGGCGCCGGTCGTCGGCTGGATCGTCACCGTCATGCTGCTCACCGCCAGCCGCCCGGAAGGCGACTTCCTCTTCGGCGCGGGAGGCGGCTCCTACCTCTTCCTGCTCGGCGGTATGGCCGTGGCTGTGATCTGCGCCACGCTTGCTCCGGGACGGCAACCCGGTGGCGGCTCCGCCCGACTTGGCAAGTGACGTACCACTTCGCCGTGCGGCGCAGGTGCGAGTCCGGTGTGGGTTTCCGCAGCGGTCATGGGATACGCACCAGACGCGGACAGTATGGTGGTGCGCGCCGCCGAGCTGCCCGCTGAGGTCGTAACGGGCGGCGGAGCCAACCGGGAGAACCTGCCTTGAGTCGTGAAACTGACACTCCGTCCTCCGGGCCCGACGGGCGCGGCGGAGCCGCATACCCCTCGGGGACGCCCCCGTACGGGACCCCCGTGGCTTCCGACGCCGGTACGGACGCGGGCCGTTCGGCCGCCCAGCCGGAGGAACGCAAGACCGAGACCACACTGACGACGCGGATCCGGATCAACATCCCCGGATCGCGGCCCATCCCGCCGGTCGTCGTGCGCACGCCCGTCGCCGAGAGCGAGGGCGCCGGGGACGACACGGCCGCCGAGCAGCGGCCGGCACCCGCCGCCGCACCGCCCAAGAGCGCGGCTGAGCCGCCCGCCGAGCCCGGGCCGCAGGCCGAGGAGAAGACCAGCGACTGGTTCGCGCCCCGCAAGTCCGGCGCCCCCAAGGGCGGTCCGGGCGGCGGCGGCCCGAACGGCGCCGGAACGCCGGGCGGTTCCGCGACCGCCCCGAGTACGCCGAGCCCCCGGCCGAGCAGTCCGGCCGGCTCCGGTGCCTCCAGCGGCCGCCCCGGCGGCGTGGTCGGCTCCATGAGCGCGCCGGGCGCCCGTCCCGGCGGTACGAACGGCTCGGGCCTGCCCGGCGCCACCGGCGGCCCCGTGGCCCCCGGCCACGGCGGCGGCACCGGCTCCTTCGACGTCACCGAGGCACTGGCGGCGGGCCCCCGCGGCGGATCCCGTCCCGGTGCGTCCGGCGGCGGCGAGCCGAGCCGCGACGATCTGCCCTACTTCGCGGAGAACGGCGGCCAGAGCGGCTTCGGCGGCGGTACCGGTGCCGCGACCGGCCAGGGCGGCCCCGGCGGCCCCAGCGGCTTCAACGGGCCGAAGGGCAACGGCGGCCCCGGCGGCCCGCAGGGCCCCGCAGGCCCGACCAGCGGCCCCGTCACCGGCGACGGACCGCTCGTCCCGCCGGTCAGCGCGCTCAGCGACCTCGTCGGCGAGGCCTTCGACGGCCCCGGCGGCTACGGCGGCCCCGGTGCGGGCGGACGTACCGGCCAGGGCGGCCCGCTCGCCCCTGGCGCCCTCGCGGGACCGGGCGCTCCCGGCGCCCCGGGCGGCGGACTGAGCGACGACACCGCGATCCTCACCCCGCAGAAGCCGGCCCCCGAACCGGTCGTGCCCGGATACCGCTCCCCGGACAACGTCTCCGGACATACCGTCACCAGCGGCATCCCGATCGTGCCGGCCGCCGGGAACTCCCCGTTCGGCACCGGTGCGAACTCCGAGGGACCGGTGCCCCACACGGCGCCCAAGCTGCCCGATCCGGCCCCGCAGCCCAAGGCCCAGGCCAAGCCCAAGAAGAAGGGCCGCAGCAAGCTCGTCCTGCTCGGCGTCGGCGTGTTCGTCGTCGTGGGCGGTGCCTACGGCGCCGGGCTGCTGATGAACCACACCGACGTGCCCAAGGGCACCACCGTGCTCGGCGTGGACATCGGCGGCGGCACCCGCGACGACGCCGTCAAGAAGCTCGACGACGCCTTCGCCAGCCGGGTGAACAAGCCGCTGAAGCTGTCCGTGGGCGGCCGGACCGTCTCGCTGACCCCGGACAAGGCCGGCCTGCAGTTCGACTTCCAGACGACGGTGAGCCGGGCCGCGACGAGCGACTACAACCCCGTCTCCGTGATCGGCTCCCTCTTCGGGCAGAACCGGGTGGTCGAGCCGGTGATGCCGGTGGACGAGGAGAAGCTCCAGGCCGCGCTCCAGCAGACCGGCGGCGGCTCCGGGTCCGGCTCGGTCACCGACGGCACCATCAAGTTCGAGGCCGGCAAGGCCGTGGCCGTCTACGGCAAGGCGGGCAAGGCCGTCGACGCCGCCCAGTCGACCCGCACGGTCGAGCAGGCCTATCGCACGATGGTGGAGACCGGCACGGCGAACCCGGTCACCGTGCCTACGGCCACCCAGCAGCCGACGGTGTCGAACGCCGAGGTCGACCGGGAGATGAAGGAGTTCGCCGAGCCGGCGATGTCGGGCAGGGTGACGGTGCAGGCCGACGCCGGGCACACCCTCCAGATGAGTCCGGAGAAGTCGCTGTGGAAGTTCCTCCGGGTGACGGCCGTCAACGGCAAACTGGTCGACAAGCCGGACTTGGCCGCCCTGAAGCAGCTGTATGGCAAGGCCTTCGACGGCGTACTCATCACCCGCGGTAACGGCGAGAAGACACCCGTCACCCCCGAGGACGTCTACGCCGCCCTCCGCCAGGCTCTGATCAGCAAGACCAACCGGGTCGCGGTCATCTCCACCAACCCGAGCTGACTCCGGGGCGCCCGAACAGCGAACGCGTGAAGGCCCGCCCCAGGAGGGCGGGCCTTCAGAGTTTCACCCAGTCACGGACGCGTGATGCGGTACAGGGCTACGTAGCCCTTGATGCCCTGGTAGTTGATCGGGGCGAGTCGCCGAGGTCGGCAGCCCCGGGCCGACACGTGCGGAGCGGTGCACGACATGACATCTGTCATCCGGCACTCAGGACCCCCGACACTGCCCGGTCAGGGGTCCTCTCCGCGAGCATGGTGGGCATGACAACGACAGCGGCACCGGCCACCACCACACCGGTGGTCGGGTTCGACCAGGTGACCAAGACGTACGGGAGCGTGCGGGCCGTCGACGGGCTCTCGCTCCGGCTGTACCCGGGGGAGACCGTCGCCCTCCTCGGCCCGAACGGGGCCGGCAAGTCCACCACCCTGGACCTGCTGCTCGGCCTCAAGCAGGCCGACACCGGCACGGTGAGCCTGTTCGGCGGCACCCCGCGCGAGGCGATCGTCGCCGGGCGGGTCGGGGCCATGCTGCAGAGCGGCGGGCTGATGGACGAGGTCACCGTGGCCGAGCTGGTGAAGCTGGCCTGCTCGCTGCACCCGAAGCCGTACAAGGCCGCGGACGTCATGGCCCGCGCGGGCATCACGCAGATCGCCGACCGCAAGGTCAACAAGCTCTCCGGCGGCCAGGCCCAGCGCGTCCGCTTCGCCCTCGCCACCGCGGGCGACAGCGACCTGATCATCCTGGACGAGCCGACCACCGGCATGGACGTCTCCGCCCGCCAGGCCTTCTGGGCCACCATGCGCGAGCAGGCCGACCAGGGCCGTACGGTCCTCTTCGCGACCCACTACCTCGAAGAGGCCGACGCCATCGCCGACCGGGTCCTGGTGCTGCACCGCGGCCGTCTCCTCGCCGACGGCACGGCCGCCGAGATCAAGGCCAAGGCGGGGGACCGCAGGGTCTCCTTCGACCTGGAGGGGGAGATCGACGAGACGGCCCTGCGCGGGCTGCCCTTCCTCACCTCGATCACCGTGTCCAACAGCGGCTCCGCCGCGGGTTCCGGCCAGACCGTGCGCATCCAGTCCTCCGACGCCGACGCCACCGTCCACGCCGTGTACGGCCTCGGTGTATACCCCCGCAACCTCGAAGTCGCCGGCCTCGGCCTGGAGCAGGCCTTCGTCGCCATCACGGAGGCCGAGGAGGCCAAGCAGTCATGAACGCCCTGATCAAGCTCGAACTCGCCCGCTCCCTGCGCAACAAGAAGTTCCTGTTCTTCTCGGTGCTCTACCCCTCGATCCTCTACCTGATCTTCTCCAGCAGCTCCGGCTCGAACGAGAAGGTCAGCGACACCGGACTGACCGTCGCCACCTACCTGATGGTCTCCATGGCCTCCTTCGGCGCCCTGACCGCCGTCCTGATGGGCAACAGCGAGCGGATCGCCAAGGAGCGCGAGAGCGGCTGGGTACGGCAGCTGCGGCTCACCTCGCTGCCCGGGCGCGGCTACGTCCTCGCCAAGACGGCCGGCGCGGCCGTGGTCAGCCTGCCGTCGATCATCATGGTGTTCGGGGTCGCCGCCGCCGTGAAGCACGTACGCCTGGACGCCTGGCAGTGGCTCGCCCTCGCCGGTGTCATCTGGGCGGGCAGCCTCGTCTTCGCCGCCCTCGGCGTCGCCATCGGCTACGTCGCCTCCGGGGACGCGGTCCGCCCCATCACGATGATCGTCTACTTCGGCCTGTCGGTCCTCGGCGGTCTGTGGATGCCGTCCACGAACTTCCCGCAGATCCTGCAGGACATCGCGAAGTGGCTGCCCACCCACGCGTACGCTGCTGTGGGACGGGCGATCGAACAGAGCCAGGCCCCCAGCGCGACGGACGTCGCCGTCCTCGCCGTCTACTTCGTCCTCTTCTCGGGCGGCGCGGCCTGGCTGTACCGGAAGGACACGCTGAAGGCGTGAGCACGATGACGGAAGACCCGCAGGCCCGTGAGCAGCGACCGGAGACGCAGGTACGGATCGGCCAGGGCCCCGGCAACCGGCGCGAGCTGCTGGTCAAGATGCTGTGGATCGGCGTCTGGCTGATCTTCCTCAGCTCTCCGATCAAGGATCTGACCTCGGGCACCCACACCACGGGCGCCACCGTGGCCGGCGCGCTCGGCCTGACCGCCTTCGTCGGCACCTACCTGACGCTGGTCTTCCGGAACATGGGCCGCCCTTTCGCGCCGCGGACCGTCATGTCGATGGTGTCGGTCCTCGCCGTCCTCGCCCCCGCCCTGGCCTACAGCCTGGGCAGCTCCTGGCTCGGGCTCTTCGTCTACCTCTCGGTCGCCTGCGGAGCCACCCTGCCGCTGCGGACCGCGGCCTGGGCGATCCTGTCGACGGCCGTGGCGTTGTACCTGGTCGCGGTGCACGACGGCGAGACGAGCTGGGACGACTCCCTGCTCCTCGTCCCGCTCATCGGGTTCGCGATGGTCGGCGTCGGTCAACTCGTGCGTACGACGAACGAGTTGCGCAAGGCCCGAGCCACCGTGGCCCATCTCGCCGCCAACGAGGAGCGCCTCCGCCTCGCCCGTGACCTGCACGACCTGCTCGGCCACTCCCTCTCCCTGATCACGCTGAAGAGCGAGCTGGCCGGCCGGATGCTGCCCGAGCACCCCGACAAGGCGGCCCAGCAGGTCGCCGACATCGAACAGGTCAGCCGCCAGGCCCTGGTCGACGTCCGGGAGGCCGTCACCGGCTACCGGCGCCCCCGGCTCGCCGCCGAACTCGCCGGCACCCAGGTCGCCCTGACCGCCGCCGGAGTCGTCGCCGAGGTCCCGGCCGAGCCCGACCTCACCGGCGTGCCCGAGGAGTCCGAGGCGGCGCTCGCCTGGGCGCTGCGCGAGGCGGTCACCAACGTGGTCCGGCACAGCGGCGCCGACAAGTGCCTCGTCCAGCTCACGCACCGCCAGACCCTGGACGGTCCGGTGCTCGAACTCTCCGTCGAGGACAACGGATCCGGCGGCAGCGGCAGCGGACCCGGCAACGGTCTGACCGGCCTCACGGAACGGCTGGAGAAGGCCGGCGGCACTCTGGACGCGGGCCGGATCAAGCATGGATTCCGGCTGGTCGCCCGCGTACCCACGGCCACTTCGGTGGACGTAGGATCCGGGGCATGACGAGCACGATCAAGGTTCTTCTGGCCGAGGACCAGTCCATGGTCCGGGAGGCGCTGGCCGCGCTCCTCGGCCTCGAGGACGACATCGAGGTCGTCGCCCAGGTCGCCCGCGGGGACGAGGTGCAGGCGGCCGTCGGCGCGCACGGCGTCGACGTGGCGCTGCTCGACATCGAGATGCCCGGCTGCACCGGCATCGAGGCGGCGGCCCGGGTGCGCCGGGAGTTCCCCGCGGTCAAGCTCGTCGTCCTCACCACGTTCGGCCGCCCCGGCTATCTGCGCAGCGCCATGGAGGCCGGCGCCGACGCCTTCCTCGTCAAGGACGCGCCGGCCGCGCAACTGGCCGACGCGGTCCGCAAGGTGCTGGCGGGGGAGCGGGTCATCGATCCCACCCTGGCCGCGGCCGCCCTGGCCGAGGGTGCCAATCCCCTCACCGAGCGCGAACGCGAGGTGCTGCGCGCGGCGGCCGACGGCTCCACCAACGCCGAGCTGGCCAAGGCCCTCCATCTCTCCCAGGGCACGGTCCGCAACTACCTCTCCACGGCCATCCAGAAGCTGGCGGTGCGCAACCGGGCGGAGGCGGTGCGGATCGCGCGGGAGAAGGGGTGGCTGTGAGCGGGTCCGCCGTCCGGTTCGGCCGGCGGTTCAGTTGAGCATCGCGCGCGCCGAGTGGGCCTGCTGCCGTATCCGACGGGCGGCCGGTTCGTCGACGACCTCGATCAGATGGGCGTACGCGTCCAGCTCCTCGGCCCCCTGCACGAACTCGCCCCGCTGCACCAGCAGCTGACCGCGCTCATAGCGCAGCCGAGCCGGATGCGCGGGCAGCAGCAGCGCCAGCTCCACGGCCCACAGCCCCACGTCCGAGCGCTCGGGCCGGGTCGCGGCCCAGGCCCGGATGTTGTTCAGGATCCGCTGCACGACGTCCAGCGGCGCCGCGGGCACCAGCATCGAGGGCTGCAACGGCGCCCCGGTCGCCCCCACCACGAGCAGCTCGGCATCGGTCCCGGTGAGCACCCGGCCCCCGTCGAACGGATCGGCCAGCACCTGCTCCTCGGCGGCCCCGAACCCGACCACGAAGTGCCCCGGCAGCGCGACCCCGTACACCGGTGCCCCCGCCCGCCGGGCGACCTCCAGCCACACCACCG
This sequence comes from Streptomyces griseochromogenes, assembly GCF_001542625.1. Taxonomy (NCBI): domain Bacteria; kingdom Bacillati; phylum Actinomycetota; class Actinomycetes; order Kitasatosporales; family Streptomycetaceae; genus Streptomyces; species Streptomyces griseochromogenes. Next base: position 1,355,072 of record NZ_CP016279.1, read on the forward strand.
ACAGCAGGATCGGCAGGCCGCGCCGCCGCCGCAGCACCTCGTGCAGCAGCGAGGACTCCAGCCTGTCGTAGTCCCCGGCCGACCCCGAGAACCCGTAGCGCTCACCCAGCAGCCGGCTCAGCGCCCGGGCCCACGCCTGCGGGCCGCCCGGACGGTACGGCAGCTGCCCGGCCAGCTCGTCCAGCTCCATCTGGGCCGCGTCGATCCCGGCCTCGTCCAGCGAGCCGTCCGCCTCCGCGCCGATCAGCAGGCACAGCGCCGACAGATCCGGCCGCTCGGACCGCGCCTCCTCGGCGAACCGCCGCCGCACCTCGGCCGACCGCTCGGGCGGGGGCGGATACGGGGGAGGGAGACGAGGGTGCCGCATGCCTGGCTCATGCCCTTCCACGACGGTTCCTACGACCGTCCGGGGCCGCGGGAGGCGTCCGGCTCCCGGTAGTGGTGGTAGGCGTGGTGCGGGGCGAAGCCGAGCCCGGCGTACAGGGCCCGGGCGGCCTCGTTGTCCTCCTCCACCTGCAGCCAGGCCGCCGAGGCGCCCTCGTCCAGGGCACGCCGGGCCAGCGCGGCCATCACCTCGGTGGCCAGCCCCTGCCGGTGCCGGCCCGGATCGACCTCGACGGCGGCGAACCCGGCCCATCGCCCGTCCACGACACACCGGCCGATCGCCGCCACGGGCTCACCGGCGGCGGCGCCCGGCACGGTCGCGAACCACACCGACGGGCCTTCCCCGCTTCCGGCTTCGCCCGGACGGGTGGACCCCCGCCCGAGCACCCGCAGAGCCACCTCGCTCACCCCTTTGTGCCGATACCGGGCGAGCCACGCCTCGTCCGGTTCACAGGACAGCGTCACCCCCGCGCCTTCGGCCCGGTCCGCGACCGGCGCCAGGGCCCCGATCCACAGCTCGGCGGTCACCTCCCGCACCCAGCCGCGCCGCTCCAGCTCCGCGCACAGCAGCTCCTGCGTGCCCTCGGCACCGGTGGCGGCCTGCACATAGGCGGGCAGGCCACGCTCGTGGTACCAGCGTCGTACGGCATCCAGGGCCGCGTCGAGCGGAAGCCCCGGATCACCGAGCGGCAGCACACTGTTCGCCCGCCGCGTGAAGCCCACCCGCCGCCCGGCCGCCACCCCCCACGGGCGCGCTTCGCGCGGCACCTCCTGGACCGCGGCCCTCAGCTCCCACTCCCCGAGCCGCTCGCTCTCCACCGGACGCCACGCGCGCGCGGCGACGCGCGCCAGCTCCGGGTAGCTCGCGGCGGGGCCCCGGCGGCGCGCCGGAGCGGCCGGTACGACCTTGCCCGCGACCAGCGCGGACTCCGGGATCCGGACACTCCGCCCGTCCCGCTGTGTGATCATGAGCACGCCGTCGTCCCATGATGTGAGAACACCCACCGTGTCGGTGAACTTCTCTTCTGTCACCCCAGGTACGTTCAACCGCCGTACGGAGACCCGTTTGCCCACGTCAGCAGCGGTGATACGGACCTCGAGGCGTCCATGCGCCGATATTTCCACTGGTCAGTTCACCCCTCCTGTACGGATCATGCCCTGGAACGGAGATACTAGGGGCGGGCATCGACGACGCCGCGCTCCCGCGCGCCAGGCGGCGGAGCCTGAGGAGGCCCGCCAGCGCCCTATCGAGGAGGAACGACAGCGTGACCTACGTCATCGCGCAGCCTTGTGTCGACGTGAAGGACAAGGCGTGCATCGAAGAGTGCCCGGTCGACTGCATCTACGAGGGCCAGCGGTCCTTGTACATCCACCCGGACGAATGCGTCGACTGTGGTGCCTGTGAGCCGGTCTGCCCGGTCGAGGCGATCTTCTACGAGGACGACACTCCGGAGGAGTGGAAGGACTACTACAAGGCGAACGTCGAGTTCTTCGACGAGCTGGGCTCCCCCGGTGGAGCCAGCAAGCTGGGGCTGATCGAGCGCGACCACCCCTTCGTCGCCGCGCTGCCGCCGCAGGGCGAGTGACCGTATCCGCGGCCTAGCGGCGCGCATCCTCCCCCACTCTCGGCCTCGCCCGAGCGGGGGGACCCCCATCGCCTCGGTCCCGGACGGCCCGATCGTCTTGATCGCCGCCGTACGGGACCGAGGCGTTCGCCGTTCCGACGAAAGTGAGCCACTCCGTGTCCGCAGTCTCCGACCGTCTTCCGACCTTCCCCTGGGACAAGCTGGAGCCGTACAAGAAGACGGCCGCCGCGCACCCGGACGGCATCGTCGACCTCTCCGTCGGCACCCCGGTCGACCCGGTCCCCGAGCTGATCCAGAAGGCCCTGATCGACGCGGCCGACTCCCCGGGCTACCCGACGGTCTGGGGCACCCCCGCACTGCGTGAGGCGATCACCGGCTGGCTGGAGCGCCGCCTGGGCGCCCGCGAGGTCACCCACCGCCACGTTCTGCCGATCGTCGGCTCCAAGGAGCTGGTGGCCTGGCTGCCGACCCAGCTGGGCCTCGGCCCGGGCGACAGGGTGGCCTTCCCGCGCCTGGCCTACCCGACGTACGAGGTCGGCGCCCGCCTGGCCCGCGCCGAGTACGAGGTCTACGACGACCCGCGCGACCTGGACCCGGCGAACCTGAAGCTCCTCTGGCTGAACTCGCCGTCCAACCCCACCGGCAGGGTACTGGGCAAGCAGGAGCTGACGGAGATCGTCGCCTGGGCCCGCGAACACGGCGTGCTGCTGTTCTCCGACGAGTGCTACCTGGAGCTGGGCTGGGAGGCCGACCCGGTCTCTGTCCTGCACCCGGACGTCAACGGTGGCTCCTACGACGGCATCGTGGCCGTCCACTCCCTCTCCAAGCGCTCGAACCTGGCCGGCTACCGCGCCGCCTTCCTGGCGGGCGACCCGGCCGTCCTCGGCCCCCTGCTGGAGATCCGCAAGCACGGCGGCATGATGACCTCGGCGCCGACGCAGGCGGCGGCGGTGGCGGCCCTGGGCGACGACGAGCACGTCCGTGTGCAGCGCGAGCGCTACGCGGCCCGTCGTACGCTCCTGCGCGACGCCCTCCTCGGCCACGGCTTCCGCATCGAGCACAGCGAGGCGAGCCTCTACCTGTGGGCCACCCGCGACGAGTCCTGCTGGGCCACGGTCGCCCACCTGGCCGAGCTGGGCATCCTGGTCGCCCCCGGCGACTTCTACGGCGAGGCGGGCGGGAAGTTCGTACGCGTGGCGTTCACGGCGACGGACGAACGCGTCCGGGCGGCGGTGGCCCGCCTCACGGCGTAGGCGCCGACGACAGGACGACAAAGCGAGGGGGTCCAGGGAACTTCTCCCCGGACCCCCTCGCCGTCAGGTCAACGGCGCCGGACCTCAGTGACCCAGCGGCAGGCTGCTGGTCGACAGGCCGCCCGGCGCGAGGGAGCCCGTCGACAGGCCGCCCTTCGCCGTGTCGGCCGCGGCGTTCCCGATGACACTGCCCGCGGTTCCGGCGGCCTCTCCGGCGGCCTTCTGGACGGCGGGCGTCGTCTTCTTCACGGTGCCGGTACCGGTCTTGGTCGCGACCGGGGCCGCCTTCTTGACGGCCTGGGTGCCCGCGTTGCCCGCGAGGTCGGTGGCCTGCTGCGTGGCGTTTTCGACGGTGTTGCCGACGCTGTTCGTGTCCAGGGCGCTCACGCCACCCAGGTCCGGGGTTGCCGGCAGGTTCGTGGCCGCGCCGGCAGAGCCGGCCGCACCGACCCCGGCAGCCGCTCCCGCTGCGACAAGCAGCGCGGCACGAGCGATCCGGCGGGTCAGGGGGAGGGACATGATGCTCCATTCGACGGGTAGAGAACGTTGGTGTGTCCGACTCGGACGCCGTGACTACCGCTCGAAGCCGACGAAGGTTGCGGACGTCGAAGGTAAAGAATGGATAACGCATCGCATTATCGGTTGTGGATAAAAACGGGCAAAAGGCTCCCGCTTGACGCCCAGAAGAATCCTTACGGCCCTTGATTTTCCAGGGGTTTCGCAATCACGTCGAAACTCCCTGGAAAACACGCCCGCCCCGAGGCCGCGCAACCCGGTCGGGTGAGAGGCCGTACTACTGTCCGGTCACGATCCGGACCGTGCCCACGGATCTCTCCGCACCACCAGCCACTTCCGCGCCGGTAGTGCGCCACTTCCCGCCGCCGTTCCCGCCGGTCCACTCCCGGCCCGCGTACGCCACCCGGTCGATGTGCAGCGCCGAGGAGTTGGCCACGGCCCAGTGCGCCAGCTGCCAGCCCCGCTCCCGCTCGTCGCGCCCGGTCGCGTCCGTCCTCGCGCCCTGGGGCACCGGTACGGTCACCGTCCGCCCGCGCGCGGTCGCCGTCACACTCGGCGACGGGGACGGCGACGGGACCGCCGTACCGCCCACCTCCGCGCCGGTCTCCTGCAGGGCGTCCCGCCCGAAATCCCGTACCAGCGCGGCCCGTACCGCGTCGGGACCGGTCGCCGTAGCCGTGTGCTCCGGGCGGCCGTCACAGGTCAGCGTGGCCGCCGCGTGCCCGGTCAGGGCCGCCGCGAGCAGAGTGGCGTCCGGCTCGTGCTTGGCGTACGCCTCCGGATAGCCGCTGCGCTGCACCTGCTGCGCGGCCTGGGTCAACGGCAGATCGGTGTAGTTCGGCACCCTGGCCAGGTGCGCGTAGAACATGCCCGCCGCGTAGTCCGGGTCCATGATCTCCTGCTCGCTGCCCCAGCCCTGCGAGGGCCGCTGCTGGAACAGGCCCAGCGAATCCCGGTCGCCGTGCTCGATGTTGCGCAGCCCCGACTCCTGGATGGCGGTCGCCAGCGCGATGGCCACCGCCCGCTCGGGCATGCCCCGCCCGCTGCCGACGGCGGCGATGGACGCCGCGTTCGCCGCCTGCTCGGGCGTGAACTCGTACGACGTTCCGTCGCCCGTGCCGGAGACCACCTTGCAGCCGCGCGCACCCCCGCCCCCTGCGACGTACTGCACCACCAGGTAGGCGACGACGGCGGACAGGACCAGCAGCGCCGCACTGAAACGCAGGAGGCGGCCGCGGCGCTTGGGGCGAGTGGGGGACGGCTCTGGCACTCGTACAAGGTACTGGAGCCCTTCACGGGCCTCGCGCCCGGTCCTTGGAGCTGTGCGGCCCAGGTCCGCGCGAGCCGCGCGCTAGGGTCGAGGCCATGGCCGACACCTCGCTTGACCTCACACTCGACGCCGCCGAGCTCACCGCGCAGCTGGTCGACTTCCGCTCCGAGAGCGGCACAGAGAAGCCCCTCGCGGACGCGATCGAGACCGCCCTGCGCGCCCTGCCGCATCTCACGGTGGACCGGTTCGGCAACAACGTGATCGCCCGGACCGACCTCGGCCGTGCGGAGCGGGTGATCCTGGCCGGCCACATCGACACGGTGCCGATCGCCGACAACGTCCCCTCGCGGCTGGACGAGGACGGCGTGCTGTGGGGCTGCGGCACCTGCGACATGAAGTCCGGCGTGGCGGTCCAGCTGCGCATCGCGGCGACGGTCCCGGCCCCCAACCGCGACCTCACCTTCGTGTTCTACGACAACGAGGAGGTCGCCGCCGAACTCAACGGCCTCAAGCACGTCTCCGAGGCCCACCCCGAGTGGCTGCGGGGCGACTTCGCGGTCCTGCTGGAGCCCTCCGACGGGCAGGTCGAGGGCGGCTGCCAGGGCACCCTGCGGGTGCTGCTGAAGACCGCCGGCGAGCGGGCCCACTCGGCCCGCGGCTGGATGGGCTCCAACGCGATCCACGCGGCGGCCCCCGTCCTGGCCCGGCTGGCCGCCTACGAGCCCCGCCGGCCGGTGATCGACGGACTGGAGTACCGCGAGGGCCTGAACGCGGTGGGCATCTCGGGGGGAGTGGCGGGCAACGTCATCCCGGACGAGTGCGTGGTGACGGTCAACTTCCGCTACGCCCCCGACCGCACCGAGGAGGAGGCGATCGCCCACGTCCGCGAGGTGTTCGCGGACTGCGGCGTGACGGAGTTCGTGGTCGACGACCACAGCCCCGGCGCGCTGCCCGGCCTCTCCCACCCGGCCGCGGCGGCCTTCATCGAGGCGGTGGGCGGCACGCCGCTGCCGAAGTACGGCTGGACGGACGTCTCCCGCTTCTCCGCGCTCGGCGTGCCCGCGGTCAACTATGGACCGGGCAATCCGCACTTGGCGCACAAAAGGGATGAACGGGTGGAGGTTGCGAAGATCCTCGCGGGCGAGGAGCGCCTGCGGAACTGGCTCACGGCGTAAGGATCCCGTACGGCGCTTCATGGCGGACATGCGTACGTCCCCCCTACGTAACCCGCGTAGATCTAGTCTGAGGTCGAACTACCGGCAAGCGGAGGGAGCGCACATGGCTACCGGAAACCCCGAGGGGAAGAAGCAGCCGCCGGACGAGCAGCGGCTCGGACCGGTCCTCCGACGGCGTGGCCAGGTCACGGCGAGTACGACCGACCAGCGGCTGCTGGACGCCGGAGGACCCTCGGACTGGGTTCACACGGACCCCTGGCGTGTCCTGCGCATCCAGTCGGAATTCATCGAAGGCTTCGGCACGCTCGCCGAACTCCCTCCCGCCATCAGCGTGTTCGGCTCCGCGCGGACGACGGTGGACTCGCCGGAGTACGACGCCGGGGTGCGGCTCGGCCGGGCGCTGGTGGAGGCCGGCTGGGCCGTGATCACGGGCGGCGGGCCGGGCGCCATGGAGGCGGCCAACAAGGGCGCGTGCGAGGCGGGCGGCATCTCGGTCGGCCTCGGCATCGAGCTGCCCTTCGAGCAGGGGCTGAATCCTTACGTCGACATCGGCCTCAACTTCCGCTACTTCTTCGTCCGGAAGATGATGTTCGTGAAGTACGCACAGGGCTTCGTCGTGCTTCCCGGCGGCCTCGGCACCCTCGACGAACTCTTCGAGGCCCTCACCCTGGTGCAGACCCAGAAGGTCACGCGCTTCCCGATCGTGCTGTTCGGCAGCGAGTACTGGGGCGGGCTGGTGTCCTGGCTGCAGAACACGCTGGTGGCCCAGGGCAAGGCGTCCGAGAAGGATCTGCTCCTGTTCCACGTCACGGACGAGGTGGACGAAGCGGTGGCCCTGGTCTCCAAGGAGGCGGCCCGCTAGCGCAAGCCTCCTGCCCCCGCTTTCCCACCCACCCACCGCCTCGGCGAGCTGAGAAGTCAGGGGCGGGTTTGGTGGGTTGGGGGGCGGGGCCGGCCGGGGGGGTCAGGCCAGGCCCCGGCGAGCCACAGCGGGCGGACGGTGCCCGGCGATCGACGCCACCATCTCCAGCACCTGCCGAGTCTCGGCAACCTCATGCACCCGGTACACCTGCGCCCCGAGCCACGCCGACACCGCCGTGGTCGCCAACGTCCCCACCAACCGCTCCTTCACCGGCCGGTCCAACGTCTCCCCCACGAAGTCCTTGTTGGACAAAGACACCAGCACCGGCCATCCCGTGGCCACCATCTCGTCCAGCCGCCGCGTCGCCTCAAGACTGTGCCGCGTGTTCTTCCCGAAGTCGTGCCCGGGATCGATCAGCACCGACTCCCGCGGCACCCCCAGCGACACCGCCCGCTCCGCCAGCCCCAGGGTGACCTTCAGGATGTCGTCGACGACGTCGTCGTACGTCACCCGGTGCGGCCGGGTACGCGGCTGCACACCCCCCGCGTGCGTGCACACCAGCCCCACCCCGTACCGCGCCGCGACCTCCGCCAGCCCCGGGTCCACCCCACCCCACGCGTCGTTCAGCAGATCCGCCCCGGCCTCGCACACCGCCTCGCCGACCTCGGCCCGCCAGGTGTCCACGCTGATGATCACGTCGGGGAAGCGCCGCCGTACCTCCGCGACGAAACCGACCGTCCGCCGCGCCTCCTCCTCGGCCGTGACCTCCTCGCCCGGCCCGGCCTTCACCCCGCCGATGTCGATGATCGCGGCCCCCTCGGTCACCGCCTGCTCCACGCGTGCGAGCGCGGGCTCGTCGCGGAACGTGGCCCCCTGGTCGTAGAAGGAGTCCGGGGTCCGGTTCACGATCGCCATGATCACCGGCTCGTGCGGCCCGAATTCCCGCCTGCCCAGCCTGAGCATCCGCTGTGACCTCTCCTAGTACGTTTCTCGGTACGGCCGCCTGCGACCCTAACTGTCAGACTCGCATGGCACGATCGGACTCCGAGAGATTCAGCTTCCGGCACATCGAGCGTGGGGACCTCTAGCGATGGTTATGTTCTTGTTCCTGGTCGTCGCCCTCGCCGTCGTGGTGGCCGCGGTGACACTCGCCGTGGTGGGCGGCGGCGAGAGCGGCCCGCTGCCCGAGGTGGACCCGGAGCGGCTGCAGGACCCGCTGCCCCCGGACCGCCCGGTCCACAGGGCGGACGTGGAGAGCCTGCGCTTCCCGCTCGCCCCGCGCGGCTATCGCATGGCCGACGTGGACGACGCGCTCGGCCGTCTCGGCGCGGAACTGGCCGAGCGGGACGCCCGTATCGCCGACCTGGAGTCCGCACTGGCCGGCGCCCGCGCCGCCGCGGCGCACGCCCGGCTGGACAAGCACGGCCATGAGGAGCAGCGATGAGCGACGGAGCGGCCCTCGCCGGTCCCGACGGCGCCCTGCGCTGCCCGTGGGCCCTGTCCACCGAGGACTACGTCTCGTACCACGACGAGGAGTGGGGCCGTCCGGTCCACGGCGACGACGCCCTCTTCGAGCGGATCAGCCTGGAGGCCTTCCAGTCGGGCCTGTCCTGGATCACGATCCTGCGCCGCCGCACCGGCTTCCGCGCGGCCTTCGCCGACTTCCGGATCGAGAAGGTCGCCGCGTTCACGGACGAGGACCGCGAGCGACTGCTGGCCGACCCGGGCATCATCCGCAACCGCGCCAAGGTCGACGCGACACTCGCCAACGCGCGCGTGCTCGCCGACTGGGCCGACGGCGAGCTGGACGAGCTGATCTGGTCCCATGCCCCGGACCCGGCAACCCGCCCGGCCCCGAAGACCCTCGCCGACGTCCCGGCCGTGACCCCGGAGTCCACCGCCCTCTCCAAGACCCTGAAGAAGCGCGGTCTCAGATTCGTCGGCCCGACGACGGCGTACGCGTTGATGCAGGCGTGCGGCCTGGTCAACGACCACTTGGAGACCTGCGTGGCCAGAAGCGCCCTGTAGGGGCGCGGGGAACTGCGCGACCAGCCACAACGATCCCGCAGTCTCCCCGAGGCTCACGCCCCCCGGCTCAGCGCCCCGAATACTTCGGCTTCTCCTTGTTCACGAACGCCTGCACCGCGATGGTGTGGTCCTCGGACTGCCCCGCCCGCGTCTGCAGCTCGTCCTCCTTCTCCAGCGTCTCGGCGAGGGAGTGCGTCAGCCCATAGGCCACTGCCTCCTTGATCGCCGCGTACGCCACCGTCGGGCCCTCGGCCAGCGCCCGCGCCACCTTCTCGGCCTCGGCGCGCAGCTCGGCGGCGGGCACCAGCCGGTTGGCGATGCCCAGCTCCAGCGCGTCCTGGGCGCTGATGCTGCGCGGGAAGAGCAGCAGATCGGCGGCGCGGCCCGGTCCGATGACCCGGGGCAGCGTCCAGGAGATGCCGGAGTCCGCGGTCAGGGCGACGCCCGCGAAGGAGGTGTTGAAGGCCGCCGTGTCGGCGACCACCCGGTAGTCCGCGGCGAGCGCGAAGCCGAAGCCTGCCCCGGCCGCCACTCCGTTCACCCCGGCGACCACCGGCTTCGGTGCCCCGGCCAGCGCCTTCACGATCGGGTTGTAGTGCTCCTTGACCGTGGTCATCGTCTGCCTGGACCCGGTCTCGCGGTCGGTGGCGAGCAGCCCGATGTGCTCCTTGAGGTCCTGGCCCACGCAGAACGCCCGGTCCCCGGCGGCGGTCAGCAGGATCGCCCGTACGGCGGTGTCCCCGGCCGCGGATTCCGCCGCCTCCCGGAGAGCGGCCTTGGTCGCGATGTTCAGCGCGTTCATCGCCTCGGGGCGGTTCAGCGTGATCGTCGCGAGTCCGTCGCTCACCTCGTAGAGCACGGTGTCGGCCATGGCGCATCCTCTCCGGTTCACGGTAGGTGACGTACCGCTCAGTACGTCGCTGTCCGAGGACAGCATGGCGGAGATCGCCGGCCAAGGGCCGGACCGGACATGTGACCTGCGTCAAAGAAATCCGGAGCGGAGTCGGCCGGACGGTGTTCCGGGGGTGGCGCAGTATCGCAGTCACATCGCCGAATTGAGTGGTTTTGCTCGCGCGCGTTGCCCAAGCGATGCCGACTGATGTTGGTCATCGGGTCCTGTGATGCGGGATAATGGCTTGGAAGCAATGTGTTCGATGCCGGTGTCGCGTGTCCGTTGCGGACCGTGGGTGCCCTGCCAGGGGGCCGTCGGCAGACGATGAGCTGGTTTCAGGAAGGGGAACGAGCATGGCGGCCATGAAGCCGCGGACGGGCGATGGCCCGCTCGAGGTGACCAAGGAGGGGCGGGGCATCGTCATGCGCGTTCCGCTCGAAGGCGGCGGTCGGCTCGTCGTCGAGCTGACCCCTGACGAGGCCGAGGCACTCGGCGACGCCCTCAAGAAGGTCGTCGTCTGACGCGCCCGCGATCCTGTCATTCCGGCTGCCCCGGCATCGTCATGCGGTGCCGGGGCGGTCGCGTTCCCGGGCCCCGCCTTCCGAGGACGGCCGTCCGGCGACTTCGACGGCTTCGACGGCTTCGAGGGGTCACCGTTTGACGGCGCACAACAATCCGTCGCCCACCGGCAGCAGCGACGTCACCAGCTCCTGGCTCTCGCGCACCGTGCGCAGCAGCTCCCGCAGCCGCAGCACCTCGGTCGGCTGCGGCCCCGAGTCGACCGTACGGCCGTTCGCGAAGACCCCCTCGAAGACCACCAGGCCCCCCGGGCGCAGCAGGCGCAACGATTCAGCGAGGTAATCCGAGTACTCCTGCCGGTCCCCGTCGCAGAAGACGAGGTCGTAGCCGGCGTCCGCGAGCCGCGGCAGCACCTCCAGGGCGCGGCCCGGGATGAACCGGGCCCGGTTGCTGGCGAACCCGCAGGCCCGGAACGCCTGCCGGGCGAACTGCTGGTGCTCCGGCTCCGGATCGACCGTGGTGAGCACCCCGTCCGGGCGCATCCCGTGCAGCAGATGGATTCCGGACACTCCGCAGCCGGTGCCGATCTCCGCGACCGCCTTCGCGTCCACGGAGGCGGCGAGCAGTCGCAGCGCGGCGCCCGCGCCGGGCGACACCGAGCGCAGCCCTGCCTCCCGGGCCCGGTCACGTGCCCAGCGCAGTGCTTCGTCCTCGGCGACAAAGGCGTCGGCGAACGCCCAGCTCGTCTGCCGGTTGCCGGTAATGACCCTCTCCTGTCCCCCTATGGATGCCTGGGCGTGACTGTATCCGTTGGTGCCGGGAACCCGCAGATGGGACTGGGCGTTTAAAGGGATGAGCCGGTGGCCCGGGACGCGACGGGGGGTAAGAGGTGGATCAGGACGCCGAGCACATGCTGACGCAGCCGCATCAGCACGTATCAAATTCTCGTAAAACCGCTTATCCGGAGCTAACGGGCGAGGTGGCTATGGTAGGGGCTCCACTGGACACCACCAGAGCCGACAGGGGAGGTGCGGCCGCGCCTGTGGATCGGGGAGGAGTGCTACGGCGCTTTCTCGGATCGGCAGGGAAGCCGAAATCCGTGAACGACACCGCTGACAGCCACGCCACCGGTTTTGCCGCCGGCGACACCCAGACCGCGACCTTCTCCACCGACGCGGACGGGCAGGCATGGACTCCGCCCACGTGGGAGGAGATCGTCAGCACGCACAGCGGCCGTGTCTACCGGCTCGCCTACCGCCTCACGGGCAACCAGCACGACGCCGAGGACCTCACCCAGGAGGTCTTCGTCCGCGTCTTCCGCTCCCTGTCGACGTACTCGCCGGGCACCTTCGAGGGCTGGCTGCACCGCATCACCACCAACCTCTTCCTGGACATGGTCCGGCGCAAGCAGCGCATCCGCTTCGACGCCCTCGGCGAGGACGCGGCCGAGCGCCTGCCCAGCCGCGAGCCCACCCCGCAGCAGGTCTTCAACGACGCCCACTTCGACGCGGACGTCCAGCAGGCCCTCGACACCCTCGCGCCCGAGTTCCGCGCCGCGGTCGTCCTGTGCGACATCGAAGGACTGTCCTACGAGGAGATCGCCGCGACCCTCGGCGTGAAGCTCGGCACGGTCCGCTCCCGTATCCACCGCGGCCGCTCCCAGCTGCGCAAGGCCCTGGCCCACCGTTCACCCGAGGCGCGGAAGGCCGAGCGGCGTTCCTTCATCCCCCGTGTCCCCGCTCTGGGGGGAGGGGGCGCGACCGCGTGAGTGGATCACGACCGAAACCTGCTCAGGCGCAACTCGCGGAGCAGCACCTGGGAGACCGGCTCTCCGCCCTGGTGGACGGAGAGCTGGGTCATGAGTCGCGCGAGCGTGTCCTCGCCCACCTGGCCACGTGTGCCCGGTGCAAGGCGGAGGCGGACGCCCAGCGTCGGCTGAAGAACGTTTTCGCGGAGGCCGCCCCGCCGCCGCCGTCGGAGAGCTTCCTGGCCCGTCTCCAGGGCCTGCCCGGGGGCGGTGACGCCGACGGCGACGGCACGCCCTCCGCCGGGGGAGGACTCTTCGGACGAGGCCCGGACGCCGGGGTCTTCGGACTGAGGCGCGGCGAGCGCTTCGAGTTCGGCTATGTCCCCGTCGGCCCGCACGCCGGTGCCGCTCCCGCCTCCGGTGCCGAGGAACGCGGCTTCCGGATCCATCCCGTCGGCCGGTCCGACGCCGACCGCTCCGCCTCGCGCGGACTGCGGTTCGCGTTCGCCGCCGCCGGTGCGGTGTCATTGGCCGCCGTCGCCCTCGGCGGCGTGACCACCGCCATCCCCGGCGACATGGCCGCGGACGCCCGCGGCGGCTCCGGCTCCGGCAATGTGGTCCCGGCGCGCTCGTCGGGTACCGGCGCGGGGGCGGCCACGTCCGACACCCAGCGTCGCCGCCCGCTGGGACCGCTGCTCGCCCAGGGCAGCAGCCTGCTCGGCCAGACCCCGGTGGCGCCGACCTCCATGTCCGCGCCCCTGCTGCCCGGAGTGCCGGACCCGGGCAACGGGCAGGTCCACGACGCCGTGCACGACGTGACCACTCCGGTGATGGCCGGTGCGGCCGCGGTCTCGCCTCTGATACGTCCGCTGAGCGAGATCTCGCCGTTCTCCCTGACCTCCTGGACCGCGACCCCCGGGGCGACCGGCTCCGGCCCGCTGCCCGACCCCGTCCCCGACACAGCCTCCGCTCCCTCGGCCTCCCCTCCCGTCTCCTCCCACAAGACGCCCTGACCGGCCTCTGCGCCACGTTTCCGGAACCTGGTTGAATCCTGTGAGGCCGTGCCCGCGGCGGTGACCCGGGCACGGAGTTCGATGTTCCGTGGCCACCGCCGACGCGCGCGGCCGCGGCCAGCCGTGGGGAGAGCATGAACGAGGGGAACCCGACGCACGTCCCGCCGGGGGAGCAGCAGGAGTCGGCGTCGGCAGGGAAGGCGCCGCTCAGGCCCGCCGAAAGGGCCGAGCCGCTCGCCGACGGCGACTTCGAGCTGGCGAAGCCCGCGCCGGTCGCATCGGGAAGCGCGGAGAACGGTGTGCACGCGAGCGGCGTGGACGCGAGCGAGGCTGCCGTGCCGGGTACGGCCGAGCAGGTTGTAGCCGGGCCTGTGGTGGCCGAGTCCGGGCCGGACTCGCTCGGTGAGACGTGTGGGGCTGGTGTTCCGGGCGCGTCGGCTGCCGCGCGGCCCAAGCCTCTGCACGACCCCGATCCCTACAGCACCCCGCCCTACGGCGAACCGGGTCCCTGGGCGCCCGCGCCTCCGGTCCAGCATCCGGCGGCGGCCCCGGCGCAGGGGACGGCCCCGACGCCACCGGTGACCGCGCACGCACCGGCGCAGCCGACTCCGCCCGCGCCGGTGCATTCCGCCCCGCCTCAGGCCGTACCGGCCGCCGCCCCGGCCCCCGCGCCCGTCCCCGTGACCCCGCCCCCGGCAGGACCGGCCGAGCCGGGCGTCTCGACACCCGGGGCCGCGGGCGTGGCCGGGCCGGGACCGGATGCCGGTTCCGTTCCGTCGCCCGCACCGGCTGGCGACCCCTGGCAGGGCTATGACCCCTGGGCCGCTCCCTCGGCCGGACAGCCGCCCCTCGCGCCCGGACCGCTGCAGCAGACCGGTGCCGCGGTGCTCACCGAGCAGCAGCGCCGTAAGCGGGGACGGCGGATGCTCCTCGTCTGGACCCTGCTCGTCGCCGTCGTCTCCAGCGGCATCGGCGGGCTCGTGGGCGCCTATGTCGAGCGTGAGGGCGTGGGGGACGTACATCTGCCGCAGGCCGGAAAGGTGCCCGCCGACCGCGCGCCGAACAGCGTGGCCGGGATAGCCGCCCGGGCGCTGCCCAGCGTCGTGACGCTGCATGTACGCGGGTCCGACGAGGCGGGTACCGGCACCGGCTTCGTCCTCGACACCCGTGGGCACATCCTCACCAACAACCACGTCGTCCAGCCGGCCGCGTCCGGCGGCGACATATCCGTGACCTTCAGCAGCGGCGACACCGCCAAGGCCAGGATCGTCGGCCACGACAGCGGATACGATCTCGCCGTCGTCCAGGTCAGAGGTGTCCGCAGGCTCACCCCCATGCCCCTCGGCAACTCCGACGGAGTCCGGGTCGGCGACCCCGTCGTCGCCATCGGCGCCCCCTTCGACCTGGCCAACACCGTCACCTCGGGCATCATCAGCGCCAAGGAACGGCCCATCACGGCAGGCGGCGAGAAGGGCGACGGAAGCGATGTGTCCTACGTCGACGCCCTGCAGACCGACGCCCCGATCAACCCGGGCAACTCCGGCGGCCCCCTCCTCGACTCCCGGGCCGAGGTCATCGGCATCAACTCCGCCATCCGCTCCGCCGACGAGGGCTCCGACTCCGAGGACAGCCAGGCCGGCTCGATCGGACTCGGCTTCGCCATCCCCATCAACCAGGCCAAGCGGGTCGCTGAGGAACTGATCAACACGGGTCATGCGACCCACCCCGTCATCGGCGTCACCCTCGACATGGGCTACACCGGCGACGGCGCCCGCATCGACACCAAGGCCGGTGACGGCGGCCCCTCCGTCATCAAGGGCGGCCCCGGAGACCGGGCCGGCCTCAGGGCGGGCGACGTGATCACCGAGGTCGACGGGCAGCGTGTCCACTCCGGTGAGGAACTGATCGTCAAGATCCGCGCCCACCGGCCCGGCGACCGGCTGCGCCTGAAGGTCGAGCACGGTGACGAGCGGGAGGTCTCACTCGTGCTGGGCGCTTCGGAGCAGAACTGACAGAAGTCTCACCTCGGGACGGTACCGGTCTGCCTCGTACGCCGGGTACCGTTGAGCGACCGAGAGCATCGCAATGGGAGCGTCAGGTGTTCAATGACATAGGACCACTCGAGCTGGTGACGATCATTGTGCTCGCCGTGCTCGTCTTCGGTCCGGACAAACTCCCGAAGGTCATCCAGGACGTGACGCGCACGATCCGGAAGATCCGCGAGTTCTCCGAGAGCGCCAAGCACGACATCCGTAGCGAGCTGGGCCCGGAGTTCAAGGACTTCGAGTTCGAGGACCTCAACCCCAAGACGTTCATCCGCAAGCAGCTGGACAACGACGATCTGGGGCTGAAGGAGATCCGCAACGGCTTCGACCTGAAGAAGGAGATGGCCGAGGTCACGGACGCCGTCAACGGCCGCGAGAGCGAGACCTCGGCCTCCTCCGCGTCCCCCTCGTCCTCGGCGCCTTCGGCGGGCGGGCGCATCGACATGACCAAGCAGCCCGAGGAGCCCGGCAAGGACGACCGTCCGCCTTTCGACGCGGACGCCACCTAGCGGGTCCCGTCATGTGGGCCGAGCCGCCTACGTGACGCGTTTCATAGCGCGCGCCCACCGCACACGGCGCGAAAGGGCCGTCGGCGCGACCCACGCGCCGGGCGCTTTCCCTGCCGCTCTCAGCGGTGTGGATATGCTGCCGAGTTGTTGTGCGGACCGGACGAGTACGCCCGAAGGGGGGCGGGCCGCCCCGGTCCGACGAGAGCGAGGAGGCGTCCGGGCAGATGGAGACGACGAGTCGGGTGGGCGCGCAGACGCCGGCCGCGGAGGGTGGACAACCGTTTGCCTCCGTCCGGCGTACGGTCGACGGTTACCTGCGGGCGCCTTTCCCGTGGTACGGCCTCGACGAGGCGTTCACGGGGGCGCGCTGGCTGATGCAGGTCGGCACGGCGGCCGACGGTGCAGTCGAGCACGGTTCGATCGGGCACGGTGACGAGCCCTCCGTACGCAATGAGTATGTCGCCGGGTCCGCGGACGAACCGCGGGGGAAGTTCGCGGCCGTGGTGACCGTGGCCGCGAATCCGTCCCGCAGGAGTGCGGACGGTACGGGCCTGCTGGAGGCGACATCGGTGTCCTCGGCGGCGTGGCTGGCGGGGGTGGGACTGCTGTCGTTCACCTGGCCCGGGCAGATGGACCACAGCCTGCGGGACGACTGGCTGGAGCAGCAGACGGAGACCGCGTGGGCCCTGGCCGACGACCTCGAGGGGCCCGAGTGGTCCACGCTGTCCCTTCCGGTGGACGGGGTACCGGCCTCGTTCCATTACCGGGAGTCGGAATTCGGGTGGGTGCTGGCCGGTACCACCGAGGCGGGGGTGCATCTGGGGGCTTACGGGCGGGGGATGAGTGCGTACGGTCTCGGGTTCGCCGTGGTGAAGGACATCAGCGCCTACTCCTAGGGCACGGGTCTGTGAGGAGCGCCGCCGCGACGACGTGGCGGCGCTCCTTTTGTCTTTCTATTTGGGGACCAAGTCGCGATAGATGGCGGCAACGGCCGTGACTTGAGTAAGAAGCAACGCGATTTGTCCGGAGAAGCCTCGTACCTGGTAGAGCGACAGGAGCAGGGTGAAGCGACTGGGCCAGAACTCGCGCTCCTCACTGAAAGTAGCCGTATCCATCCAGATGCCGGTGAGCGTCAGGATGGTGAGCATGAGCAGGGAAAAGAGGAGTAGATACATGGAGCCCGAGTTGGAGAGGCGGATGAAGTCGGTGAGCCTGATGAACAGGAAAACCAGGCCTGCGGGCAGGGCGTAGGCAACGGTCACACTCCATGCGCGCACGGTACCTCGGCGGCCGGGCAGCAGCCGCCATAGTGCGCCAAGGACGAAGCCGGCGCCTGCCCACGCCACCTGATAGGAGATCGCACTCACGACGACCTCCGGAATCCTGACTGGCTCAAAGAGAATTCGTGTCCAATTAAAGGAACCCCGCACGTTCAGAAATACCAGGGAGGCGCTGGCCGGGAGTCCGAACCAGAATGCCAGGCGCGCGGCACGCGACGCGTTGGACCACCAATGGTCTTCTGGCCCCCAGGACAGGGCGACATCCAGTACCGAAATCTGGTTGGGTGGGCATTTCTTGGAGCCGCATCCGTCAACCAGCCACTGGCGTAGTTTATGGAGGCGATCCTCCAATTGGTAGGTCGTGATGCCAGTGGCGCGCCCGTGGTCCAGCAGGTAGGCCTGGTGATTCAGATTCCGGTACTGATGGGCTTTTGCCATCAGCTCTTTCCGATGCTTATCGGTGTCCAGCCTCTGAGTGTAGAAGTGCCGTCCCAGCTGTCTCAGCACTGACCGTTTCCTTCCCACGACAAGAACCATGACCAGCGAGCAGATGTTCAGCAGGAACCAGGCCGCGTACTGCGCGTTGACGCCCACGAACGTGGCACCCCTGAGCCCCACGGCGAAGGCGAAGATCGCTACCGTGAGTACCAGCTCTGGCCTGTTCGGTCCCAATGAGAACTGCTCCTGTTCATGGCCGGGTCGGGTGCGTTGGGCCTGGACACGAAAACGCAGCAGGGAGATGAGCATGATACCGGTCAGGAACCAGCTGCAGGAGAAAATCCAGAGGAGGTCGGTGAAGGAGAATCTGATCAGTCTGTCATCGATGTAATGGCGCTTCGAGGCTGGGCTCTGGTCGGTGAGCCAGTAGATGCGTTCCAACTGGCGTTCGATTGTCTTCCAGATGCACCAGAGCAAGGCTCCAGCAATTCCGCCCAACAACACCCCGACAGCTACGGTCCAGCGGACCGGCGCCTTGTCGTATTTCAGGACCCAGCGCGCGCGGACCAGCCCTCCCTCCCGCGCGAAGCGCCATGCCCACGCGACCATGGCTGCCAGCCACAACCACACTGTCGCCAGACCCTTCAGCGCGAGTCCGGTTCGGCCCAAGGCGAGCGATTCCCGTGGCTCCAGGTGCTGCGACAGGCCGAACAAGCCTGGGGACAGGACTACGAGCAATCCGATCGCTGCCACCGTCGATGCGGTGACGATGACGGCGCGAGCCTGGCGACGCTGGTCAGGGTCGGGGCCGGTGGCCTCGTCCGCCCTGACGTCGGGAGCTTGTGATTCCATGCCGCGTGACCACGGGCGGGCGACGAGGACCAGAGCCAGGCCGGCCAAGATACAGAGGAGTACGCGCCATCGTGGTTCGAGGAGTTTCGGCATCTTGATGAGCAGAATCAGCGTCAGGGCCACTGTCCCGCTGAACAGGGCCCACTGCAGAACTGCCCGCACAAGGCCTTCGTTGCGCCAACCGCCGATGAATCCGACTCGCCACCCTGATCCTCGCATGCCCGACGCCGGTGATGCATAAGCTCGTTGGGCGTAGAACGCGGCCAGTGCGATCGCAATCGAGGCACACACCCACCATGCGGCGACACCTACCGAACTCCAAGGAGACTGGTCGTAGCTGAGGATCCACCAGCGCTGCCACGGTAGTTCGACGTCGAAAAGGACGTGACTCGGTGGCTGATTAAGCCAGGTCAGACTTTGGTTTTCGATAGATGACGAATGGCTAGAGCTATCACTGAACTTGAGGTCGCTGAGATCGGCAGTGACCTTGGTCCAGGGAATATTTTGCAACGTCGACGGCGGCTTTAGGCAGACATTCCATGTATCTCCCTTGAACTTCTGGATCTCCCAAGGGCCGAGCTGGATGAGTTTGTAGCTCTTGATCCAGGCGTAGGATTCGTACTGCACCGTGACCTTGTCGTCCTCGGTGGTTACCTTGGGGCCATGGGAGCGCCATTCCTGGTCGTGTGGCTGATGTTTCTGCCCGCGCAGCAGACAACGCATCGCCTTCCGGTAGTCATCAGACTTCGTGCTGAACGTCAGGGGTCTTGCCAGACTCCATTCCATGGGTACTGACACGGTCATTTCTGAAACTACTCTGATGAATTCTTCGTCATGCGGCTTGAAATGGATCGTTGCTTCCGCGTGGCCGGTATCGAGTTGATCCGCCCGGCACTCGGTGTAGTGATTCTGCTGCGCCTGAGCCGTCGAGCATCCCCACCACATCACCGCCACAGCCACCAGCGACAGTAGCCGCCACCACCGGATCCCCGTCATTGTGTGTCGACACCTCCTGCCCAACTAATTTAGACAGGCGTTCTACGTGTCACACCCAGACACACAAGAGAACCCCGAACACCCACCCCATCGCCCCAGTCTGCGGAATTGCAGGAAAACAGTCAGTGGCTGATAATGGAATCCGATGACCGTCAACTATTTGCGACCGTCAACTATTTGACGGAGGGGTCATGACTGAAATAAACGTTTCCGCCCGGAGGGCGTCACTTCCCCGCTTCGAGGAAGCCGAAGGCCTGGGCCCCCGAGACGCGGAGTTCGTCCGGGATCTGGTGGCGGTGCTGGCCAGACACGGGAATCTGGACCGTTTCGGCCTGTGTCTGCTCCACGATCATTTCCCGCTCGCCGACGACGAGGTGCTGGTGGAGACGAACGACTCCGGGGCCCGCACGCTCCAGGCCCACGTGGAGAAGACGGACGGCACACGGCACACCAAGGCCTCGCAATGGCGGTTCCTGTCGCATGCCGAGGGCGGGCGGGGAGCGGAGCCCGACGACGCTGCCTACCAGGTGCTCCAGCTGTGCACCACGCTGGACCTGTGTCCGGGGCGCGAGCACGAGGAACCCATGGAGAACGACGGAGGGGGCGCCGTCCGTTGAAGACGGCGCCCCCTCCTCGTGGCAGTCCTAGAACTTGTTCTTCGGCGTGATCCCCAGCGACAGCCCGGAAAGGCCCCGCTGCCGCCCCCCGAGCTTCCCCGCGATCGCCCGCAGCGCGGACCCCGCCGGGGAGTCCGGGTCGGTCAGGACGACCGGCTTGCCCTCGTCGCCGCCCTCGCGGAGGCGGACGTCGATCGGGATGTTGCCGAGGACCGGGACCGTCGCACCCGTGGTGCGGGTCAGGCCGTCGGCGACCAGCTGGCCGCCGCCGGTGCCGAAGACGTCGACCATCTCGCCACAGTGCGGGCAGGGCAGGCCGGACATGTTCTCGACCACGCCGACGATCTTCTGGTGGGTCTGGACGGCGATGGCGCCGGCCCGCTCGGCGACCTCGGCCGCCGCCTGCTGAGGCGTCGTGACGACCAGGATCTCGGCGTTCGGGATCAGCTGGGCCACGGAGATCGCGATGTCGCCGGTGCCGGGCGGGAGGTCGAGGAGCAGGACGTCGAGGTCGCCCCAGTAGACGTCGGCGAGGAACTGCTGGAGGGCGCGGTGCAGCATCGGGCCGCGCCAGACGACCGGCGCGTTGCCCGGGGTGAACATGCCGATGGAGATGACCTTCACGCCGTTCGCGGACGGCGGCATGATCATGTTCTCGACCTGGGTGGGACGGCCGTCCACGCCGAGCATGCGCGGCACCGAGTGGCCGTAGATGTCGGCGTCCACGACGCCGACCTTCAGGCCGTCGGCCGCCATCGCCGCCGCCAGGTTCACCGTCACCGAGGACTTGCCGACGCCGCCCTTGCCGGAGGCGACCGCGTAGACCCGGGTGAGGTTGCCCGGCTTGGCGAAGGGGACCTCGCGCTCGGCCTGGCCGCCGCGCAGGGCCGTCGCCAGCTCCTTGCGCTGCTCGTCGCTCATCACGTCCAGCGTGACGTCGACGCGGGTGACGCCCTCGACCCGGGAGACCGCCTCGGTGACACGCTGGGTGATCGTCTCGCGCATGGGGCAGCCGGAGACCGTCAGGTACACGGTGACCGCGACCGTGCCGTCCTCCCCGATCTCCACCGATTTGACCATCCCGAGTTCGGTGATGGGTCGGTTGATCTCGGGGTCGTTCACCGTCGCCAGTGCCTCGCGCACCGCGTCTTCCGTAGCCATAAGGACGATGGTACGGCGCTTCGAGGGGCCTCCGGGTAGCCCCTCAACGGTCGTCTGTGTCACGTCCCGGCGACCGTTCCGCCCTTTCTGTCGGGAATACGACATGACCGTCGTGCCGCCGCCGCTCCTCCAGCTCCTTGGCCACGTCCTGCAGCTCGGAGCGGATCCAGTCGCGGGTCGCCACCTCGCCCAGGCCCATGCGCAGCGCGGCGATCTCCCGGGTCAGGTACTCGGTGTCGGCGATCGACCGCTCGTTCTGCTTGCGGTCCTGCTCCAGGTTGACCCGGTCGCGGTCGTCCTGCCTGTTCTGCGCGAGCAGGATCAGCGGGGCGGCGTAGGAGGCCTGCAGCGACAGCATCAGGGTCAGGAAGATGAACGGATAGGTGTCGAAGCGCAGGTTCGCCGGCGCGACGATGTTCCACAGCACCCACAGGATGATGACGACCGTCATCCAGACGATGAAGCGTCCCGTGCCCAGGAAGCGGGCGATCTTCTCCGACAGCCGGCCGAAGGCCTCCGGGTCCCACTCGGGCAGGATCCGGCGCCGGGGCGGGCGCGGCTGGTCCAGACGGGGTGTCCGGTGCCGGGTGGCGGCCGTGGCGCCCGCCGGGGTGCGCTCGCGGGCGCTCTCGCGCTCAGGAGCCATGGGTACGCGCCCCCTCGTCGGCCGTCCCGCTCTCGTCGTGCAGGTGGAACTCCGTCTCCCGCCAGTCCTCGGGCAGCATGTGGTCGAGTACGTCGTCCACGGTCACGGCGCCGAGCAGTGAACCGGACTCGTCCACGACGGGCGCGGCGACCATGTCGTACGTGGCGAAGAACCCGGCGACGACGGGCAGCTGGGCGTCGGGGTCCAGGGCCTGCAGATCGTCGTCGACGAGCGAGCTGACCAGGGTGTACGGCGGGTCGCGCAGCAGTCGCTGGAAGTGCACCGTGCCCAGGTACTTGCCGGTCGGGGTCTCGTCGGGCGGGCGGCAGACGTAGACCTGGGCGGCGAGGGCGGGGGAGAGGTCCGGGTTGCGGACCCGGGCGAGCGCGTCGGCGACGGTGGCGTCCGGGCGCAGCACGATCGGCTCGGTGGTCATCAGACCGCCCGCGGTGTGCTCCTCGTACGACATCAGGCGCCGCATCTCGGCCGCGTCGGCGGGCTCCATCAGGCTCAGCAGCCGCTCCTTGTCATCCTCCGGCAGTTCGGCGAGCAGGTCGGCCGCGTCGTCGGGGTCCATGGCCTCCAGGACGTCGGCCGCGCGTTCCTCCTTCAGCTTGCCGAGGATCTCGATCTGGTCGTCCTCCGGCAGCTCCTCCAGGACGTCGGCGAGGCGGTCGTCGTCCAGGGCGGCGGCGACCTCGGCGCGCCGCTTGGCGGAGAGGTGGTGCAGGACGTTGGCGAGGTCGGCGGGGCGCAGCTGTTCGAAGGTGGCGAGCAGGCTCTCGGCGCCCTGTCCGTGCTCCTCCAGCGAGAACCCGGTGACGGCCGACCACTCCACGGTCAGCGTCTCGCCCTTGGCCCGCCTGAAGGCCCCGCCCTTCTTCCCCCGGCGGACGAAGACGCGGTCGATCTCCCAGTCCCGGCGCGCGGGCAACTGCTGTACGGCCAGGTCGAGGACGGTGACCTCCTCGCCGGTCTCCACCAGCTTCACCCGGCGGTCCAGCAGCTCCCCGAAGACCAGCCGCTCGGTGGGCCGCTGTTCGAAGCGGCGGACGTTGACCACGCCGGTGGTGATGACCTGCCCGGACTCGATGCCGGTGACCCGGGTCATGGGCAGGAAGATACGGCGCCGGGTGGACAGCTCGACGACCAGTCCGAGGACGCGCGGGGGCCGTCGTCCGACGCGCAGCATGACGACCAGATCGCGCACGCGGCCCACCTGGTCGCCCGTCGGATCGAAGACGGGGACCCCGGCGACGTGCGAGACGAAGATCCGGGGGGCGCCGGCTGCCATGGCTGTGCTTCCTTTGCGTGAGGATCGTATGGATTGCTCGGATCTGACCGCTCGGGTGCGCTTCAGGCTAGCCCGTCCTGTTCGGATGCGCCCTGGTGGGCAGTCCGGACGGACCGGCTCCGCTGGGCGGCCGGGGCCCCGGTACGCTGCGGTACGCCGCTCAGGAACCGTCAGAAAGGCAGTGCCACCTGTGACTGCGATTCCCCAGGGCCGTACCCGCCGGGCCGCGCTGGCGACCGCGGCATGCGCGCTGGCCGCGACGGGAGCGATGGCGCTGACGGGGTGCAACGAGGATCCGGACGCGGGGACCAACGGGGTCGGCAAGCTGTCCGCCGACCGGATCCAGGCGAAGACGCGGGCCGCGGCGCAGGCGGCGCCCGCGGTGCGGCTGTCGGGGACCGTGGTCACCAGCGGCCGTACGTACACGCTGGACATGCGGCTCAAGGCCGAGGGCGGTACCGGATCGGTCACCTCCCAGGGGGCCACGTTCCGGTTGCTGCGGGTCGGCAAGCAGCTGTATCTGAAGGCCGACGCGGACTTCTGGAATCACGCGGACGGCAGCGACGGTGCCGCCGGCAAGCTGGACGGCAAGTACGTGAAGGTGCCGCAGGGGGATCCCGCGTACAAGAAGTTCAGCGGCTTCACGGACAAGGACGTGCTTCTCGGCGGTCTGCTCACGCTGCACGGCAAGCTGGCGGCGGACGGCCACCACGAGGAGTCCGGCACCCGCACGATCCGCATCACCGGCGACGCCGGCTCCGGCGGCACCCTGGACGTCTCCCTGGAGGGCAAGCCGTATCCGCTCAGCCTGGTGCGCGGCGGCAGCGCGGGCACGCTCCGCTTCTCGGACTGGGGCAAGGACTTCGCCGTGACCGACCCCGCGACGTCGGAAACAGTGGACTACGGCAAGCAGCTGCCGACGTCGTAAGGTCGCTGGGGCCCGGTCTACAGATTGGTGCTGTCGGCGGGGCAGTGAGGCCGGCGAGGCGGCGTGGCCGGCCGTCGCTGTTCTCCGGTCACGGGGCTTCTCTGCCGCGACGGTGATCGGCCGGCCTTCGTTTCCGGCGGTGCCGTACTCTCCTCGGCCCCCGGCCTCACTTCTTGCGGCGCTTCGCCAGCAGCTTCGGCAGGCCCGGCGGGATCGGGCGGCGGGTTGTCGCCGGGGTCGGAAGCGGGCGCTCGGCCAGGCTGTGGGAAGGCAACGGCGCGGAAGATCCCGCCGGCACCAGGCGGAGCACCCTGCACTCGCGGGCCCAGCGGTCCGGCATCTGCTCACCGTCGGGGGCGTTCAGCCGCTTGCCCTTCAGCTCGGCGACCGCCGCCTCCCACTCCGGCGAGCCCGGGGCCAGCTCCGACACGGTCGCCGGCCAGCTCACCAGCCGGCCCCCCTTGTCCTTGCTGCGTACGGTCACCTCGGCAAGGCCGCCGTCGGCCAGACCGGGCAGCGGCTGCTCCCCGGGCCCGTCGCCGACCAGGCACACCGCACCCTCGTGCCACACGTGCCACAGCGCACGCGCCGCAGGGGCTCCGGCGCCCCTGACCCAGATGAGGCCGGACTTCTTCGTGGCCTCCTCGACGAGGGCCTGGTCGAGAAGGGCCTGGCCGAGCAGCTCGCTTGTCATGCGTCCAGCCTATCCAGCCCCGCTCACAGCCAGCCGTTGCGCTTGAGCGTGCGGTGGATGCCCATGCACAGGACGACGGTGATGCCCATGATCACCGGGTACCCGTACTTCCAGTGCAGCTCGGGCATGTACTTGAAGTTCATGCCGTACACCCCGCACACCATCGTCGGCACGGCGATGATCGCCGCCCAGGCGGTGATCTTGCGCATGTCCTCGTTCTGCGCGACCGACGCCTGCGCGAGGTTGGCCTGGAGGATGGAGTTGAGGAGTTCGTCGAAGCCCAGCACCTGCTCCTGGACCCGGGCGAGATGGTCGGCGACGTCCCGGAAGTACTTCTGGATGTCCGGGTCGACCAGCCGCATCGGCCGCTCGCTCAGCAGCTGCATCGGCCGCAGCAGCGGGGCCACCGCCCGCTTGAACTCCAGTACCTCACGCTTGAGTTGGTAGATCCGCGCCGAGTCCACACCCCGCGAGACACCACCCCGGCGGCCCGGTGAGAAGACCTCGGTCTCCACCTCGTCGATGTCGTCCTGCACCGCGTCGGCCACCGCGATGTAGCCGTCCACGACATGGTCGGCGATGCCGTGCAGCACGGCCGAGGGGCCCTTCGCGAGCAGTTCGGGCTCGTCCTGCAGCCGGTGCCGCAGCGCCCGCAGCGAGCCCTGGCCGCCGTGCCGCACGGTGATGAAGAAGTCCCGGCCGGTGAAGCACATGACCTCGCCGGTCTCGACCACCTCGCTGTTGGCGGTCAGCTCGTCGTGCTCGACGTAGTGGATGGTCTTGAAGACGGTGAAGAGCGAGTCGTCGTACCGCTCCAGCTTGGGCCGCTGGTGGGCCTGGACCGCGTCCTCGACGGCCAGCGGGTGCAGCCCGAACTCGGCGGCGATACCCGCGAACTCCGCCTCGGTCGGCTCGTGGAGGCCGATCCATACGAACCCGCCGTCACGGCGCACCTGCCGCATCGCCTCGTGCGGGGTCAGCGGCTTGGCGCTCGGGACACGCGAACCGTCGCGGTAGACGGCGCAGTCGACGACGGCCGAGGGCGTCGCGGGGTCGCGCGTGGTGTCGTACGACGCGCTCGTCTCCTTGCGGAGCGAGGGACGGGACGACGTACGGACCACGGCGCGCAGGTCGCGGATCATCGACATGGGCAGGCTCCTTCGCGGGCGGGCAGCGACGGCGCGCGGCGAACGGGTGGAACTACCCGGAATGGGGACGTCCTGTCGGGTCTCCCCGCCCTTGGGGCAGGAAGGATGTTTGGCACGTCCACAAAGCGGGGAGCACCGCACCGTTGCGGTGGCGACTTCGCCGCTGATGCAGAAACTGATTCAGGTCAGACAGCTCAGGCAAAGCGAAACGAAGTGCTCTTCCGAACGGCGACGCGAACGGGAAGGTGGCAGCCAGCCGGGAACTACTTCAGCAGCCGGAAGAGCGAGTGGTACTGCACGGTCGACTTCGATCCATGACAGCCCCACCTCCTCCGGCCGGTCCCTCGTAAGGGAGTCTCATCGGCGTCGGGACTCGATCAGCGACGCTTCTGCGTGCTACCCCGAACCACCGGCTCAGCGTAGCAGTCACCCGAAGTGTCAAGGTGCCGCTTTGCCCGCTGCTGACGAGATCTATGCTCACGGCATGGTTGATGTTCTTCCTCTGGTCGAGGCACGGTTGAGCACCGCGCTGGGCGCACCGGACGCGCGCGCCGCGGTCACCTTCCTCGGCACGGACCGCATCGAGGTGCTCCGCTTCCGGGATTCCGATCAAGAGGGAGCCGTGGTCCGTTACGCCACGCTCGGCATGTCCGCGCACCCCATGACGGACCCCACGGCGATGCTCGCCGACCCCGTCAAGGGCCCCCGCGCCGAGCTGGTCCTGACGGTCCGCGCGGGCCTCGCGGAGACCGACAAGGTACTCCGCGCGCTCGCCGTACTCGCCGCGTCCCCGCAGGTGGAAGGCGTGGTGGTGGCCCCTGGCGCCTCCCTGGACGTGGGTGACCCACTGTGGCCCGGCGCCCCCTTCTCCTCGGTCCTGGTGGGCGAACCCGGCGGTCTCGTCGAGGACCTGGAGCTGGACGCGCCGATGGATCCCGTACGGTTCCTGCCGCTGCTGCCGATGACCGCGAACGAGGCCGCCTGGAAGCGGGTGCACGGCGCGCAGGCCCTCCAGGAGCGCTGGCTCACGAAGGGCACGGACCTGAGGGATCCGGCCCGCAAGTCCGTCCCGCTCGACTGACCCGGACGTGACCGATCTCACCAACGCGGGGACGGTATCGGCCAGTTGGCAAAGGCGGCGACACTGTCCTCGGCGGCGCCGTCTCCCGCTCCTCGGCTGCGGTCCTACCGATCCTCCAGCAGGCGTTGTACGTCCCGCGGGGAGGGGATTCGTGTGCCGTCGGACGGAGCGGCACAGCACGCGAGGCCCAGGTCTCCCGCGTGCGAACGATATTTCGGTGTGAGAACTGTTGCGCCTGCTTGTAATGGGCAACGCCCACCGGAGCCGGTGCGTGCGCCGGTCGGGTGATCGTCCTTGACGTAACGGGACAGGGGTAGGACCGTGGAGCCCTATGAGGGGCGAACCCAGTTGCCCGAAGTGTGGTGGCCGGGTCAGGGCTCCCGGTCTCTTCGCCGATACCTGGCAGTGCGATGTTCACGGGTCGGTGCATCCGCTGCAGCCCGTGATCCCGCCCAGCGTCGAGGCGCTCAATGTCGTGGTGCATCGCACGCAGGTCCCCGTGTGGATGCCGTGGCCGCTGCCGGTCGGATGGCTGTTCACGGGGGTGACCTACGCGGGCGACGACCGCAGCGGCGGCCGTGCCACCGCCGTGGCCTGCTCCGGGCCCGGCCCGCTCGGCGGCATGGGCGAGCTGATCCTGGTCGCCGAGGAGCTCGGCGTCGGCCTCGGAGCGCGGTACGCGGGCATCGACGGCCCGGATCCAGGGGCGTACATGAACGTCGAGAAGCCGCCTCAGGCCAAGGTCCTTGCCGCCGGCCGCCCGACCCCGCTCTGGCACGTCTACCGCACTCCCGACGACCGTGCCGTCTTCGCCGGTGAGGCGCTCGGGATGTGGCTGTGGGCGGTGATGTGGCCCGAGCAGGCGGGCTTGCTCATGTACGACGAGCTGGTGCTGACGGATCTGCGGGATGCGGGGGCGGAGTTGGATCTGGTGCCTTGTGGGGCGCTTTCGCCGCGCTTGCTCAAGCCGTGACGCCGCGCTCGCTTCGGCCGTAGTGCCCACTGGGGTGGGGCGTGCTGTCCGAGGGCGGGTGTGGGGTGTTCGGGGTTGCTCGTGCAGTTCCCCGCTCCCCTCAGGTGGGTTTGTGTAGGGGGCGCTGATCGGGTGCGGGTGTGACATGGCGTCGCTGTCCTGACGCTATCCTTAGGTGTCCCCTTCCGTCCGTCACCGCCTGGAGTACGCGTCGTGCGCATCGACCTGCACTGTCACTCCACGGCCTCCGACGGTACGGACACCCCGGCCGAGCTGGTGCGCCATGCCGCCGCGGCCGGTCTGGACGTCGTCGCGCTGACCGACCACGACACCACCCGTGGGTACGCCGAGGCGATCACCGCGCTGCCCGAGGGGCTCACGCTGGTCACCGGTGCCGAGCTGTCCTGCCGTATCGACGGCATCTCCATGCACATGCTGGCCTACCTCTTCGACCCCGAGGAGCCCGATCTGCTCGCCGAGCGCGAGCTGGTCCGGGACGACCGGGTGCCGCGGGCCCAGGGCATGGTCACCAAGCTGAACGCGCTCGGCGTGCCGGTCGCCTGGGAACAGGTCGAGCGGATCGCCGCCGGCGGTTCCGTGGGGCGTCCGCATGTCGCCAGCGCGCTCGTCGAGCTGGGTGTGGTGCCCACGGTCGGCGACGCGTTCACCGAGGAGTGGCTGGCCGACGGTGGCCGGGCCTTCGTGGCGAAGCACGAGACCGATCCCTTCGAGGCGATCCGGCTGATCAAGGGCGCGGGCGGCGTGGCCGTCTTCGCGCACCCGGCTGCCGCCAAGCGTGGCCGTACGGTGCCGGAGTCCGCGATCGCGAAGATGGCGGCGGCCGGTCTGGACGGCATCGAGGTCGACCACATGGACCATGACGCCGACGCCCGGGCCCGGCTGCGGGGCCTCGCGAAGGAACTGGGGCTGCTGGTCACGGGGTCCTCGGACTACCACGGCAGCCGCAAGAGCGTGTCGCTCGGCGAGTACACGACGGACCCCGAGGTGTACGGGGAGATCATCCGGCGGGCCACCGGCGCGTTCCCCGTCCCGGGGACCGGCGGGGCCTGAGACCCTCAGGGGTCGACTCCGCGCCACCTCACGCCCACTTTTCTTCTTCCCGCAAGGCTTGTACTTCCCTCATGTTCGACGTCGCTGTCTTCGGCTCCCTCTTCCTGACCCTCTTCGTCATCATGGATCCCCCAGGGATCACCCCGATCTTCCTCGCGCTGACCGCGGGGCGCCCCGCCAAGGTGCAGAAGCGGATGGCCTTCCAGGCCGTCTGTGTGGCGGGCGGGGTCATCGCGACCTTCGGTGTGCTGGGCCACCAGATCCTGAACTACCTGCACGTCTCCGTCCCCGCGCTGATGATCGCGGGCGGTCTGCTGCTTCTGCTGATCGCGCTGGACCTGCTCACCGGCAAGACCGACGAGCCGAAGCAGACCAAGGACGTGAACGTCGCCCTCGTGCCGCTGGGCATGCCGCTGCTGGCGGGGCCCGGTGCCATCGTGTCCGTGATCCTTGCCGTGCAGAAGGCCGGCAGTGTGGCCACACAGGTCTCCGTGTGGTCCGCGATCCTCGCGATCCACGTGGTGCTGTGGCTGGTGATGCGTTACTCGCTGCTGATCATCCGGGTCATCAAGGACGGCGGCGTGGTCCTGGTGACGCGGCTCGCGGGCATGATGCTCTCCGCGATCGCGGTGCAGCAGATCATCAACGGTGTCACTCAGGTGATCCGGGGGAGCTGAGACCTGGCCTCGGCTCCCCCGGAAAGCTTGAGTGTCGCCGCCCGTTACGAGGCCGGCGTGTGCTCGGCCGGGCGGATCCACAGGCGCTGTCCGATGGCGGCGGCCTGCTGAACTATCCGGTTGACGGAGGCGGCGTCCACGACGGTGCTGTCCACGGTGGTGCCGTTGACCTCGTCGAGTCGCATGATTTCGAAGCGCATGGCTTCTCCCTTCGTCTGGTCATCCTCCTGCGGAGAACTACTGGGTGTGACCTTGTGTCGTAGGAGTCAACGGCTTGCGTGTTACAAACATTCCCTACGCTAAAGAAATTTTTCGAACAGCTAATTACTGACCGGTAAGCGGGGGTGGCGGGACCGACCGGGAGCGGTTGTGTTCGCAGCGTGACCGCCGGGACAATGGAGGCGATGAACGACGACCTGGCGGCCCTCTCCGCCCGCATCGACCACACCAACGAGCTGCTGCAGCGCATGCTCGCCGAGGTCGCCAAGACGCCCTCGACCCACGCGATCTTCGTCGACGCGGGCTATCTGTACGCGGCCGCGGGCCGGCTGGTCGCCGGGACCGAGGACCGCCGGGCCTTCGACCTCGACGCCGAGGGCCTGATCGACGCGCTCATCGACAAGGCCCGCACGATCTTCGCGGACAGCCGCCTGCTGCGCGTCTACTGGTACGACGGCGCCCGCCGCCGTATCCATACCGCCGAGCAGCAGTCCATCGCCGAGCTGCCCGACGTCAAGGTCCGCCTCGGCAACCTGAATGCCAACAACCAGCAGAAGGGCGTCGATTCCCTCATCCGCTCCGACCTGGAGTCCCTCGCCCGGCACCGCGCGATCAGCGACGCGGCCCTGCTCGGCGGCGACGAGGATCTGGTGTCGGCGGTGGAGGCGGCCCAGGGCTACGGCGCGCGCGTCCACCTGTGGGGCATCGAGGCACCCGAGGGCCGCAACCAGGCCGAGCCGCTGCTCTGGGAGGTGGACAGCCAGCGCACCCTCGACCTGGAGTTCTTCAAGCCGTACGTCGCCCGCCGCACGGCCGCCGCCTACGAGGCCGCCGCCGGGACCCGTCCCACCCGCGACGACGTCCGCTTCGTCGGCGCCCAGATCGCGGCGAAATGGCTGGCCGCCCGGGGCCGCGAGTCCCTGGTCGAGCTGCTGCCCGGCCACCCCCGACTGCCCGGCTCCGTCGACCAGGACCTCCTGGTCGAGGCCGAACGCCTGCTCCAGTACTCGCTACGCGGCCAGGGAGACCTGCGTCACGCCCTGCGCGAAGGCTTCTGGGAGCACCTTCAGACGCAGTACTAGCCCGTCGGCCGCTACCGGCGTGCCCGGTCCGGACGCTCGTCCCAGAAGCCGGCTATCGCGCGTGCCGTGGCGAGCGGCTGGTCGGTGTTGGGCGAGTGCTCGGCGCCCTCGACGACCGTCCGCCGTGCCTTCAGCCGCCGCGCCATCTCGTCGAGCAGCGCGAGCGGCCAGGTGTCGTCCAGCGCGCCCGACAGGACGTGGAACGGCAGCGGTACGGCGGCCAGTTCGGCGACGCGATCCGGTTCGCCGCACAACTGGCGGCCGGTGGCGAGGAGTTGGGCGGGCTTGTTCCCCAGCCAGCGGCGGCGCAGATCCTCCCGGTCGTCCAGACCGCCGTCGAGTCCGCCCGCGTCGGTCTCCTCGGGTGCATCCATCGCCCGCATCGCGTCCCACACCTCGGCCATCGTCATCACGGCGAGCGCGTCCCGCAGCAGCTTCACGCGCTGCTGCTGGGAGGCCGAGATCTGCGCCGGGCCCGAGGCCATCAAGGTGAGCGACAGGAACGGGGAGTGGTCGATCAGCACGGCCGCGCGCGAGATCTGCCCGCCGAGGGAGTGTCCCAGCAGATGCACGGGCCCGCCGACGGCCTCCGCCTGTGCCAGCACGTCCCGCGCCAACTCCTCCTGCGCGTAAGCGGATTCGTCGTGCTCGGGACCGTCCGACTCGTACTGCCCGCGCCCGTCCACGGCCACGGTCCGGTACCCGCGCTCGGCCAGCGGCACATGCAGCGGATTGAAGTCCTCCTTGCTCCCGGTGAACCCCGGCAGCAGCAGAGCGACGCCCCTGGGCTCGACCCCGGCGGCCACGGGCGCGTCGACGACGGCGAATTCACCGCGCGCGGTGCGCAGGGAGTACGCACGGGCGCCGGGGGGCGGGACGAAGGTGGCAGGCCTGCTCATGGGGAGAGGCTATCGGGCCTGTCGAGCACGGGAACGAGGTGGGGATGCCGACGGCCCGGTCCCACCGAGGTGGTCCGGGCCGTCGGGGTGACGCCTTTGCGCTGTCCGGCCGGTGAGCCGAAGCGCCGATCAGGCTTCGGTGGCCTCCACGGTCGCCGTCGCGGCCTTGCGGGTACGGCGGCGGGGCTTGACCTCCGGCTCGTCGGTGGCCTGCGCCGGAATCTCCGCAGTGGCCGTCTTGGCAACGGCCTTACGGGTCCGCCGCGCCTTCGGCGCAGCCGCTTCGGCCCCGTCCACCGCGGCTTCGACGGCGGCAGCCGCCGTCTTGCGGGTACGGCGCGGCTTGACCTCGGCCTCGGCCTCCGTCGTCTCCGGGGCGGCGGCGGCCGTCTTCCGCGTGCGGCGCGGCTTGACCTCGGCCTCGGCCTCTGCCGTCTCCGGGGCGGCGGCGGCCGTCTTCCGCGTGCGGCGCGGCTTGGCCTCCGTGCCCTCGGCCGTGTCCGCGGCGGCCTCGGCAGCGGCGGTGGTCTTGCGGGTCCGGCGCGGCTTGGCCTCCGGCTCCTCGGCGGCCTCTGCCACGACCGTCTCCGGGGCGGCCGCGGCCGTCTTGCGGGTGCGGCGGGGCTTGGTCGCCGGGGCTGTCTCGTCCGTGGCCTCGGCCGTCGCGACCGCTGCTTCGGCGGCCGGTTCGGCCGTCTTGCGGGTACGGCGGCGCGGCTTGGCCTCCGCGGCCTCAGCCTCCACGGCCTCAACCTTTTCCACCGCTTCCGGAGCGGCGGCGGTCTTGCGGGTGCGGCGCGGCTTGGCCTCCGCGGTTTCGGCGGCGTCGACCACCGCCTCCGCGGCGGCCACGGCCGTCTTGCGAGTACGGCGGCGCGGCTTGGCCTCCGGCTCCTCGGCGGCCTCTGCCACGACCGTCTCCGGGGCGGCCGCGGCCGTCTTGCGGGTGCGGCGGGGCTTGGTCGCCGGGGCTGTCTCGTCCGTGGCCTCGGCCGTCGCGACCGCTGCTTCGGCGGCCGGTTCGGCCGTCTTGCGGGTACGGCGGCGCGGCTTCGGCTCCGTCGCTTCGGCGGTGGCCTCGGGCTCGGCGGCCACAGGCGCGGGCTCGACCACCGCGGTCGCCTCGGCCTGGGTCACCGGTGCCTCGGTCAGCGGCGCTTCGGTCAGCGGCGCTTCGGTCACCGGCGCCTCAGCAGCCTGCGCCGACTTGCGCGTGCGGCGGCGGCGCGGCTTCTCCGGAGTCTCCAGGGCCCCGGAACCGTCCACCGTGTCCACCGTCTCCACGGCGGCCTCGGGGGTCGCGGTCGCGGCAGCGGTCGTCAGCGCCTCGGAAGCGGCTCCGGCACGCGTACGGCGACGGCGGCGCGGGGTGCGGGCCGCCGTGGACTCCTCTGCGGTGCCGGTTTCTTCGGCCGGCGCCGTGGTGGCCGTAGCGGGGGAGGCGTCCAGCGGAGTACCGCCGCGCGTGCGGCGACGGCGGCGCGGCGTGCGCGCCGGGCGCTCGCGCTCGGCGGGCGCGTCGGCGGCGGACTCGGCACGGCCACCGCGGCCGCCCCGGCCACCACGACCCCGCGCACCACGGCCGCCGGTCTCGCCGAGGTCCTCCAGCTCCTCCGCGTCG
The DNA here is from genome assembly GCF_001542625.1 of Streptomyces griseochromogenes. Taxonomy (NCBI): domain Bacteria; kingdom Bacillati; phylum Actinomycetota; class Actinomycetes; order Kitasatosporales; family Streptomycetaceae; genus Streptomyces; species Streptomyces griseochromogenes. Next base: position 1,388,548 of record NZ_CP016279.1, read on the forward strand.
AGCCCGGCGCGGGTGCGCTCCGAGCGCGGCAGGGTGCCCTTGGTGCCCTCGGGGATATCGAGGTCCGTGAACAGGTGCGGGGAGCTGGAGTACGTCTCCGTAGGGTCGTTGAAGCCCAGCTCCAGCGCCTTGTTGATCAGCTGCCAGCGCGGGATGTCGTCCCAGTCGACGAACGTGATCGCCGTACCCTTCGCGCCCGCGCGGCCGGTACGGCCGATGCGGTGCAGATACGTCTTCTCGTCCTCGGGGGACTGGTAGTTGATGACGTGGGTCACGCCCTCCACGTCGATGCCGCGCGCGGCGACGTCGGTGCAGACGAGGACGTCGACCTTGCCGTTGCGGAAGGCGCGCAGGGCCTGCTCGCGGGCGCCCTGGCCGAGGTCGCCGTGGACCGCGCCGGAGGCGAAACCGCGGCGCTGCAGCTGCTCGGCGATGTCGGCCGCCGTCCGCTTCGTACGGCAGAAGATCATCGCGAGCCCGCGGCCGTTGGCCTGCAGGATGCGGGCGACCATCTCCGGCTTGTCCAGGGAGTGCGCGCGGTAGACGAACTGCTTGATGTTCGCGACCGTCGCGCCCTCGTCGTCCGGCGCGGTGGCGCGGATGTGGGTGGGCTGCGACATGTAGCGGCGCGCGAGGCCGATGACCGCGCCCGGCATGGTCGCGGAGAACAGCATGGTCTGGCGCTTGGCCGGCAGCATGTTGATGATCTTCTCGACATCGGGCAGGAAGCCCAGGTCGAGCATCTCGTCGGCCTCGTCGAGGACCAGGCACTTGACGTGCTTGAGGTTCAGCTTCTTCTGGCCGGCGAGGTCGAGCAGGCGGCCCGGGGTGCCGACGACCACGTCGACGCCCTTCTTCAGGGCCTCGACCTGGGGCTCGTAGGCCCGGCCGCCGTAGATCGCCACCACGCGCACGTTACGGACCTTGCCGGCCGTGAGCAGGTCGTTCGTCACCTGCGTGCACAGCTCGCGCGTGGGGACGACGACGAGCGCCTGCGGGGTGTCGGTGAGGGCCTCGGGCCGGGCGCGGCCCGCCTCGACGTCGGCGGGGACGGTCACGCGCTCGAGGAGCGGGAGGCCGAAGCCCAGCGTCTTGCCGGTGCCGGTCTTGGCCTGGCCGATGACGTCCGTGCCGGAGAGGGCGACGGGGAGCGTCATCTCCTGGATGGGGAAGGGAGTGATGATGCCGACGGCGTCCAGGGCCTCGGCGGTCTCGGGAAGGATTCCGAGTTCTCGAAACGTCGTAGTCAGGGTTATGCCTCTTCTGTGTGCGCGGCGCGAGGCGAGCGCGGGGGTCATGTCTGACCGTGCCGGGGACGTCGGCTGCCGTACGGACGAACCACTCGGGCAAGCCGTATGACACGGGACCTCTGCCGACGCTCTAGCGCTCGTACCGCTGAGGGTGTCCCTCCGGTCGTCGTACGTACAGTCCGTACGGCCAGGGAGGGCTGTCGGGTCGGAGCCGATCGGGCCACCGACCGGGCATCCTCATGCGTGCGCCCTGTCGGAACACGTCGAACATCGTCGACGCACTCAGCAGGCGCATTACCACCATACCCCGGATTCACGCACATGCGATGGCCGATTTGGTCACGTAGTCGTGGTCACAGTGATCGGCCAGGCTCTTCCGAGGCACGCCAAGCGGGCTATTGTGCGCCTCATGACTAGCTCTGACAAGCCTGAGAACGCGTCCGCCGCATCCCCCGAACACACCGGTGTCGCCGCCCAGGACTGGGCGCAGGCCTCCGCCGACCCGCACTACCGTGCCGCGGTCGTGGACCTGCTCGGCGCGCTCGCGTACGGGGAGCTGGCGGCGTTCGAGCGGCTCGCGGAGGACGCCAAGCTGGCGCCCACCCTCGCGGACAAGGCGGAGCTGGCGAAGATGGCCTCGGCCGAGTTCCACCACTTCGAGCGGCTGCGGGACCGGCTGGCCGAGATCGGCGAGGAGCCGACCGCGGCGATGGAGCCGTTCGTCGCGGCCCTGGACGGCTTCCACAAGCAGACGGCGCCCTCGGACTGGCTGGAGGGCCTGGTCAAGGCCTACGTCGGCGACTCGATCGCCAGTGACTTCTACCGGGAGGTCGCGGCCCGTCTGGACTCCGACACGCGTGAGCTGGTCCTCGCGGTCCTCGACGACACCGGGCACGCCGGTTTCGCGGTGGAGAAGGTGCGTGCGGCGATCGACGCCGATCCGCGGGTCGGCGGGCGGCTGGCGCTGTGGGCGCGGCGTCTGATGGGGGAGGCGCTGTCGCAGTCGCAGCGGGTTGTCGCCGACCGGGACGCGCTGTCCACGATGCTCGTGGGGGGTGTGGCCGACGGGTTCGATCTCGCGGAGGTCGGCCGGATGTTCTCACGGATCACGGAGGCGCACACCAAGCGGATGGCTGCGCTGGGCCTGGCCGCGTAGCGCTCTGTGGGGCTGGGTTCGGCCGTCTCGCGGCTGTGGGTTCGTCGTGGCCGGGTCCGCCCACGCGGCGGAGCCGCGTATCGGACACAGCCCCGCGACCCTTCGCTACGCCGTCGCTGATCGTCGGCGCAGGCGGCCCGCCGGGCGCAGGAGCAAGGAGAGCGAGGCGGCCGAGACGATCGCGGCGCCCAGGAGGCTCAGCAGGGGGCTGCCGGGGCCCAGGGCGCTGTGGGTGACGAAGTCGCCGAAGAGGGCTCCGGCGATGCCGGTCGAGAAGACGAGCGGGCGGGCAGGCAGGCGGTGCGCGAACCGGTGCGTCGCCGCCCAGGCCAGGATCAGACCGAGCAAGGCGGATCCGATTGCTTCCAGGATCATGTCGGGGTCCCTCCCACGGCCGGCCCGTGCTTCACGGTCGTAGCCCGTCATACCCGTGACCTGCGGATTGCAATCCACCCCTGTGGGGGGTCTGTGCTCCGTCTGTGCGCACCCTCCACAGGCGGAAGGGCCCGGCGGCACAGTGCCGCCGGGCCCTTCTCCGGACTGTCCCTACAGCGTGCCGAAGCCCACCTTGCGGACGGTCGGCTCGCCGATCTCCACGTACGCCAGGCGGTCCGCCGGGACCAGGACCTTGCGGCCGCGCTCGTCCTCGAGGCTCAGCATCTGCGACTTTCCTGCCAGCGCCTCGGCCACCATGCGCTCGACGTCCTGGACGCTCTGACCGCTCTCCAGAACGATCTCGCGGGGCGCGTGCTGCACGCCGATCTTGACCTCCACGGCTATGTCCCTCCGACGGTCAGTGATGTGCGCGATCTTCCGCGCCGTACGCAGCACACATTAGCCCGGTGAGGGGACGTACACGCTGTGGGAGGGAACGCCAACAGCGAACACCCCACGGGAACAAACGGCCGTCAGTGGTGCTCGGTGCCGTGCAGCGGGAATCCGGCGATGCCCCGCCAGGCCAGCGAGGCCAGCAGCTGCACCGCCTGGTCGCGCGGCACGCTGCGGTCGCTGTGCAGCCAGGAACGGGCGACCACCTGGGCGAGGCCGCCGAGACCGGAGGCGAGCAGCATCGACTCGGCGCGCGAGAGGCCCGTGTCCTCGGCGATGACGTCGCAGATCGCCTCGGCGCACTCGTTGGTGACCTTGTCGACGCGCTCGCGCACCGCGGGCTCGTTCGTCAGGTCCGACTCGAAGACCAGGCGGAAGGCGCCGCCGTCGTCCTCGACGTACGCGAAATAGGCGTCCATGGTCGCCCGCACGCGCTGCTTGTTGTCCGTCGTCGAGGCGAGCGCACCGCGCACGGCCTGGATCAGTGACTCGCAGTGCTGGTCCAGCAGAGCGAGGTAGAGGTCGAGCTTGCCGGGAAAGTGCTGGTAGAGCACCGGCTTGCTGACACCGGCGCGCTCGGCGATGTCGTCCATCGCCGCCGCGTGATAGCCCTGTGCGACGAAGACTTCCTGGGCGGCGCCCAGCAGCTGATTCCGTCGGGCACGGCGCGGCAGACGGGTGCCACGCGGGCGTGCCGCCTCAGTTTGCTCGATGGCTGTCACGCCGCCTCCCAAAGTCGTCCACATGCGGTGTCGGCCGCGCGGCCATCGTACTTTTCGGTAACCGTGGTGTGCGCGGTGCGAGCGCAGAATTTCACGTACCGGACGGCGACGATAGCCGCGATGGCCGCCTTACGCGTTCGGACCAGCGGTCGGCGGGGTCCCGCGCCGTCAGCGGTAGTCGTCCTCATCGAGTGACACCACGCGCGCCTGTTCGATGAGATCGGCCTCGTTCGCTCGGCTCGGGTCCACTCCGGTCAGGGGGTCGTCGTGATCCGGTGCGATGCCGGCGTGCTGCTCGACGGCGTCCCCCTCGGGGGCCTCGACGTCGATCTCCGGGGTGTTCTCGGCCTCCCGCTCCTCGATCGTGTCGGGTTCGATGGGGTCATAGGCCATGGTGGGCTCCCTTCCTACGAACGTCCCTGGAATCGGCAGGGGCTACATTCGGGTGCCCTCTGTACGAGCCTAGGAGACAGCTGATTCGGACGCCATGCCGTGGACGCCTGTTCGCCGCGCGGTTCCGCCGCGCGCTCGAGCCGCGCGGTCACACGGTCCGGTGGGCGACACGGCGAGCCCCACCTGTGACGGCGAACACATGAATCACAGCGTGATCGTCTCGTAACATTGCCGCATGTCTTCGACCGAGTCACCCTCCGTACCGGCTGCGAGTGTGCTTCCCCGGGTGGGGCCCGTCCGGGTCGGTGAGGGTGAGCGGCTGCGGTCGGTGGGGCTGCCGGGGGTCACCCTGTCGGTGCGCTCGCGCCGCCCCGCGCGCGAAGGCCTGCCGCCCGCGTTGTACGTGCACGGGCTCGGCGGTTCCTCACAGAACTGGTCGGAGCTGATGGCGGAACTGGACGGCCTCGTGGAGAGCGAGGCCGTCGATCTGCCGGGCTTCGGTGATTCCCCGCCCCCGGACGACGGCGACTACTCCGTCACCGGGCACGCGCGCGCCGTCATTCGCTACCTCGATGCCGCCGAGCGCGGCCCGGTCCACCTTTTCGGCAACTCCCTCGGCGGAGCGGTCGCCACGCGCGTCGCCGCCGTGCGCCCCGACCTGGTCACCACGCTCACGCTGGTCTCGCCCGCCCTGCCGGAGCTGCGCGTGCAGCGGACCGCGGTACCGACGGCGCTGCTGGGTGTGCCCGGCATCGCGATGCTGTTCAACCGGCTCACCCAGGAGTGGACGGCCGAGCAGCGCGTGAGCGGCGTGATGGCCCTGTGCTACGGCGATCCCGGGCGGGTGTCGGCCGAGGCGTTCCGGCATGCGGTGGAGGAGCTGGAGCGGCGACTGCAGCTGCCCTACTTCTGGGACGCGATGGCACGCTCGGCCCGCGGGATCGTCAACGCCTACACGCTCGGCGGCCAGCACGGGCTGTGGCGTCAGGCCGAGCGCGTGCTCGCGCCGACCCTTCTGATCTACGGCGGCCGTGACCAGCTGGTCGGCTTCCGCATGGCTCGCAAGGCCGCCCGCTCCTTCCGTGACTCGCGCCTGCTGACCCTGCCGGACGCCGGGCACGTGGCGATGATGGAGTACCCGGAGGTGGTGTCCGGAGCGTTCCGGGAACTTCTCGCGGAAGTGGGGGAGTTGGGCGACGTGGGCGCGGCGCGGGGCGCCGGCGGGGCCACGGTGCCCGGTGCCGGTTCCGCCGGGGGTGGCGACGTCGCCCCCACGGGTGCGAGGAGCTGAGGGCACAGGTGGGACGCCACAGCCGCCGCGGACCGGCCCCCAAGGGCGACTCCTCGGACATAACGCACATAGCGGGACAGAGGGAAGAACGGGACCCGGCCTCCGGCCCGCCCCGTACGGCCCAGCGGCCCACCCTGCCCGGTCAGCGCCAGGCGCCGGGAGGCGGCACGCTCGACTACGGGCCACCGCGCACCGCCCGGAGCGCACCCGGGTTCCCGCCGGGCACCCCCGTACAGGGAGTGCCTCGCCTTCCCGACGGGACTCCGGCTCCTGGGGTGCCGCGGTACGCCGACGGCACGCCTGCCCAGGGCGTTCCGCTGCTTCCTGACGGCACGCCCGTGCGTGGTGTGCCCAGGCTTCCCGACGGCACCCCCGCTCACGGCGTACCGCGGCTCCCCGACGGCACGCCCGTGCACGGTGTGCCGGGGATCGCCGGTGGTGCTCCGGGCGCTCGCGGCGGGCATCCCGAGCAGCGTGAGGGCGGGGGTGGTTGGGGCGGGATCGCGGGACCGGCCGGTGGCGGGGACGGTGTCGCCTCCGGGGTGAGGCGGAGTGCGGGCGGGCCCGGCGTCACCCTTCCGCGGCAGCGGCAAGGGCAGGGTCGGCAGCAGGGCCGGACCGATGGTTCGAGCCGCGGACCTCGGCAGGACTACCTCGACGCCTTCGGGGAGGACGTCGACGTCTTCGCGCCCCGTTCCGGCGGCGGAAGCGCCGAGGTGCGGGAGTCGCGCAGCCCGGCCGTGGATACGGCTGCCGCCGGGGCCGGTGACGGCGCGCCGCCCGCCGGGGTGCCCGCGCAGCGCACGGGCGGCAAGGGGCGGGCCTTCACGGGTATCGCGGCCGCCGCCGTGACCACCGTGCTCGCGGTCGTCGTCGCCGGGCAGGTGGCCGACGACCGGGACGGCCCGGGCGCACGGTCGCAGTCCGCCACCGACCAGGCGCGGGACGCCCGTGGGCACGGGGAGGCGACCCCCTCCGCCCCGCCGAGCGTGGCGACACTGACCTACGAGCAGAAGATGGACCGGAAGTACCCGCTCGGTGCCACGCTGAAGGGCTCGGGGAAGTTCGAGGCCGTCCCGGGCTTCGACAAGGCGCCAGGCAAGGGACAGAAGTACACCTACCGCGTGGACGTCGAGCAGGGGCTCGGTCTGGACGGAGCGCTGTTCGCCGAGGCCGTGCAGAAGACGCTCAACGACCGGCGCAGCTGGGCCCACGGCGGCGCCCGCACCTTCGAGCGGATCTCCTCCGGCAAACCCGACTTCGTGATCACGCTCGCCAGCCCCGGCACCACCGGGAAGTGGTGTGCCAAGTCCGGCCTGGACACCACGGAGGACAACGTCTCCTGCGACTCGGCGTCCACCGAGCGCGTGATGATCAACGCCTACCGGTGGGCGCAGGGCAGCAAGACATACGGCGACAAAATGTATGCATACCGGCAGATGCTCATCAATCACGAGGTCGGCCACCGGCTCGGCCACGGCCATGTGACGTGCCAGAAGGACGGCGAACTCGCCCCGGTCATGCAGCAGCAGACCAAGTTCCTCGACCACGACGGAATCCACTGTCTGCCCAACCCCTGGCCCTATCCCGGGAGTTGACAGCTGCCGCTGACGCCACATTGACATGAGTCGATGGTTCATTCATATTTTTGCGCATGTGGTCTAGTCATGCCGTCTCCGGCAGCGCCGCCATCGAGCTGGCGCTGATCGGCGTGACCGCGCTCTGTGTAGCCGACGTCCACTGTCGCTGACGCCGCCTCCTGGCGTTCGCGTCGCGACTTCTTCTCACATCCCACCGTGACCGTGTCACGGGTTTTTCGACGACCCGACGCCGGGGCCCACGTCTGTTCACAGGCGTCTCACTCCTCGTCCACTTGTCTCAGTATCCGAGAGGTCGTCATTCCAATGCGTCAACCGTCCGTCATAGCGCGCCGTGTGGCAGCGGCATCCGTCAGCCTTGTCGTGGCAGCGGGTGCCGCCGCCTGCGGCCCGAAGGGCAACGATGCCAAGGGCTCCGGTGGCGACTCCGCGCCGCACAAGGGCGGCACGCTCACGGTTCTGAACTCCGAGCCGCAGACCGACTTCGACCCCGCCCGTCTCTACACCTCCGGCGGCGGCAACGTCCCCTCGCTCGTGTTCCGCACGCTCACCACGCGCAACCGTGAGAACGGTGCGGCCGGCGCCAAGGTGGTCCCGGATCTGGCCACCGACACCGGGCGCCCCAGCAAGGGCGCGACCGTGTGGACGTACACCCTGAAGAAGGGCCTCAAGTACGAGGACGGCACCCCGATCACCTCGGCCGACATCAAGTACGGCATCGAGCGCTCCTTCGCCCCCGAGCTCTCCGGCGGCGCTCCCTACCTGCGCGACTGGCTGGTCGGCGCGGCCGACTACCAGGGCCCGTACAAGGACAAGAAGGGCCTCCCGGCGATCGAGACGCCCGACGAGCGGACCATCGTCTTCCATCTGGACAAGCCCGAGGGCGAGTTCCCGTTCCTCGCCACGCAGACGCAGTTCGCCCCGGTCCCGAAGGGCAAGGACACGGGCACCAGGTACGAGGAGCACCCGGTCTCGTCCGGCCCCTACAAGGTCGTCAAGAACGAGAACGACGGCGAGCACCTCGTCCTCGAGCGCAACCCGAACTGGTCCGCCGCCGTCGACGCCGAGCGCAAGGCCTACCCGGACACCATCGACGTACGCTCGGGCCTCGACTCCTCCGTGATCAACCAGCGGCTGTCCGCGTCCCAGGGAGCGGACGCGGCCGCGGTCACCACGGACACCAACCTCGGGCCGGCCGAGCTCGCCAAGGTGACCGGCGACAAGGAGCTCGCCGCGCGCGTGGGCACCGGCCACTTCGGCTACACCAACTACATCGCCTTCAACCCGAAGGTGAAGCCGTTCGACAACCCCAAGGTGCGCCAGGCGATCGCGTACGCGATCGACCGCTCGTCCGTCGTCAACGCGGCCGGCGGCTCGGCGCTCGCCGAGCCCGCCACCACCTTCCTGCCCGACCAGAAGTCCTTCGGCTACACGCCCTACGACCTCTTCCCGGCAGGCGGCACCGGCAACGCGGCCAAGGCCAGGGAACTGCTCGCCCAGGCCGGTGACAAGAGCGGGCTCACCGTCACGCTCACGCATTCCAACGACAAGAACTTCGAGACCAGCCCGGAGATCGCCACCGCGATCCAGGACGCCCTGAAGAAGGCCGGCATCACGGTCAAGCTCCAGGGCCTGGAGGACAACGACTACCGGGACAAGATCCACAGTGTGAAGACCGAGCCCGGCTTCTTCCTCGCCCACTGGGGTGCCGACTGGCCCTCCGGCGGCCCCTTCCTCGCCCCGATCTTCGACGGCCGCCAGATCGTCAAGGACGGAGCGAACTTCAACACGGGCCTGCTGGACGACAAGTCGGTCAATGACGAGGTTGACGCGATCAACAAGTTGACCGATCTTGACGCGGCCGCCAAGCGTTGGGGCGCACTGGACAAGAAGATCGCCGAGCAGGCCCTCGTCGTGCCGCTGTTCCACCCGGTCTACAAGCGCCTGTACGGCTCGGACGTGAAGAACATCGTCATCAGCGACTGGACCGGCGTCCTCGACATCTCCCAGGTAGCGGTGAAGTAGCGCCGTGAGCGAGGCACTTGTCGCCTCCCGGACCCCCAGGACGGACACCGCCGTCCCGGGGGCTTCGGGGGCCCGTCAGTTCTGGCGGCGGCTGCGGGCGCAGCGCGCCGCCCTGGTCGCCGCGGCCGTCGTCGCGCTGCTCGTCCTGGTCGCGCTCGCCGCGCCGCTGTTCACCGCCCTGGAGGGCCAGGACCCGACCACGTACCACCCCTCTCTGATCGACTCCGCGCGCGGCGGCGTGCCCATCGGCTCCTTCGGCGGTGTCAGCGCCGACCACTGGCTGGGCGTCGAACCGCAGACCGGGCGCGACCTGTTCGCGCGGCTGGTCTACGGAGCCCGGGTCTCCCTGGCGGTCGCGCTGGGGGCCACCGTGCTGCAGGTCTTCCTCGGCATCGTGATCGGCGTGGCCTCCGCACTCGGCAGCCGATGGGTTGATCAACTGTTGAGCCGTGTCACGGACATCATCGTGGCCCTGCCGCTGATGATCATGTCGTTGGCGCTGCTGGCGATCGTGCCGTCGAGCTTCCCGCGGCCCGTGCTGGTCAGCCTGGTCATCGGCCTGATCGCCTGGGGCAACGTCGCGAAGATCGTGCGCGCCCAGACCCTCACGCTCAAAGGCCTCGACTACGTCTCGGCCGCCCGGCTGAGCGGCTGGGGCGCCTGGCGGATCGCCCGCCGCGAGCTGCTGCCCGGCCTCGCCGCACCCGTCATCACCTACGCAGCGCTGCTGGTGCCCACGAACATCTCCGCCGAGGCGGCCCTGTCCTTCCTCGGCGTCGGTGTGAAGCCGCCGACGCCCTCCTGGGGACAGATGCTCACCGCCGCCGACGTCTGGTACCAGGCGGCCCCGCAGTACCTGCTGCTGCCGGCCGGCGCCCTGTTCGTCACCGTCCTCGCCCTCACCGTCCTCGGCGACGGCGTGCGTACCGCCCTCGATCCACGCGCGGCTTCCCGCCTGCGCGTCGGCACCGGCAGAAGGAACGAGGGCGGCAGCGGCAAGGAGGAGACCTCATGAACGGCTTCGGCGGATTCCTGCTGCGCCGGGCAGTCGGCACGGTGGTCACCCTGCTCGCCATCTCGGTGCTCATCTACGTCGTCTTCTACGCCACCCCCGGCAACGTCGCCCAGATCACCTGCGGCCCGCGCTGCTCGCCGGAACAGGTGCGCCAGGTCGCCGGGCAACTGAAGCTCGACGACCCGCTCTACCTGCGCTACTGGCACTTCCTGGAGGGCATCTTCGTCGGCCGGGACTACTCGACGGGCACCTCGGTGGCGCACTGCCCGGCACCCTGCCTGGGGCTGTCGTACCAGAGCGACCGGCAGGTGACGGACATCATCCTGACCAAGCTGCCGGTCAGTCTGTCCCTCGTGCTCGGCGCGATGGTGCTGTGGCTGGTGATCGGAGTCGGCACCGGTGTGCTGTCCGCCTGGCGGCGCGGCCGGTTCTCCGAGCGCGTGCTGACCGCCGTCACGCTCGCCGGCTGGGCCACCCCGGTCTTCGTCCTCGGCCTCGTCCTGATGATCGTCGTCTGCGGCGAACTCCAGCTGCTGCCGTTCCCGCAGTACGTGAACTTCGCCGACGACCCCGAGCAGTGGGCGTGGAACCTGCTGCTGCCCTGGCTGTCGCTCGCCCTGATCGAGGCGGCCGCCTTCGCCCGGCTCACCCGCGCGTCGATGCTGGAGACGCTCGCCGAGGACCACATCCGCACCTTCCGCGCCTACGGCGTGGGCGAGCGCGCGATCGTCGGCCGGCACGCCCTGCGCGGTGCCCTGGCGCCCGTCATCGCACTGAACGCCAACAACGTCGGCTCGGCCGTCGGCGGCGCCGTCCTCACCGAGACCCTCTTCGGCCTGCCCGGCATCGGCCAGGAGCTGGTGCACGCGGTGAAGGTCGTCGACCTGCCGGTCGTCGTCGGCATGGTCCTGGTCGTCGGCTTCTTCGTGGTCATCGCCAATGCCGTCGCGGACGTCCTGTACGCGGTGGCCGACCGACGGGTGGTACTCGCATGAGCCTGGTGGAAGTCACCGACCTGACCGTGGAGTTCGGCTCGCTGCGGGCCGTGGACGGGCTCTCCTTCCGCTTGGAGGAGGGCGCCGCCCTCGCGCTCGTCGGCAAGTCCGGCTCCGGCAAGTCCACGGTCGCCGGCGCCCTGCTGGGCCTGCACCGGGGCACCGGGGCGCGGGTCGGCGGCTCGGTCCATGTCGCCGGCACCGACGTCCAGCGGGCCTCGGACGGGGAACTGCGGCGGCTGCGCGGCGCCGAGGCCGCCATGGTCTTCCAGGATCCGCTGTCCTCCCTCGACCCGTACTACGCGATCGGCGACCAGATCGCCGAGGTGTACCGGGTGCACACGCGCGCGTCACGCCGTGCCGCACGCGCGCGTGCCCTCGAGGTGCTGGAGAGGGTTGGAATTCCGGACGCACGACGCAGGTCCCGGTCCCGCCCGCACGAGTTCAGCGGAGGCATGCGCCAGCGCGCCCTCATCGCCATGGCCCTCGCCTGCTCGCCCGGGCTGCTGATCGCCGACGAGCCCACGACGGCCCTCGACGTCACCGTCCAGGCCCAGATCCTCGACCTGCTGCACACGCTGCGCGAGGAGACCGGCATGGGCCTGCTGCTCGTCACCCACGACGTGGGCGTCGCCGCCGAGAGCGCCGACGAGGTGCTGGTCATGCGGCACGGCAAGGCCGTCGAACACGGCCCGGTCGGCGCGGTCCTCGGGGCGCCCGCGCAGGCGTACACCCGCGACCTGCTCGGCGCCGTCCCGCGCGTGGACGCGCCGCGCGCCGTCGCGGCCGAGGCGTCCGAAGAGATCGTCCTGGAGGCCACCGGCCTCCGGCGCGAGTTCGGGCGCGGCAAGCAGGCCTTCACGGCCGTGGACGACATCTCGCTGACCGTCCGCCGGGGCGAGACCCTCGGGGTCGTGGGGGAGAGCGGCAGCGGAAAGACGACACTGGGCCGCATGCTGGTCGGGCTGCTGCGGCCCACCGCCGGGGACATCCGCTACGACGGGCGCCCGCACACCGACGTGAACCCGGCCGTGCAGATGGTCTTCCAGGACCCGGTCTCCTCCCTCAACCCCCGCCGCACCGTGGGCGAGTCCATCGCCGACCCGCTCCGCGCGCGGGGGGAACGCGGCGAGGAGCGCATCCGGGAGCGCGTGCTCGAACTGCTGGAGCGCGTGGGACTCGAGGCGGCGCACTACGCCCGCTACCCGCACGAGTTCAGCGGCGGGCAGCGCCAGCGCGTGGGCATCGCGCGGGCACTCGCCGCCGATCCGCGCGTCATCGTCTGCGACGAGCCCGTCTCCGCGCTCGACGTCACCACGCAGGCCCAGGTGGTCGCCCTGCTCGGCGAGTTGCAGCGGGAGCTCGGCCTCGCGCTCGTGTTCATCGCGCACGACCTCGCCGTCGTCCGTCAGGTCAGCGACCGGGTCGCGGTGATGCGCCGCGGGCAGGTCGTCGAGTCCGGGCCCGTCGACGAGGTGTACGACGCCCCGCGCGAGCCGTACACCAGGCAGCTGCTCGCCGCCGTGCCCGCGCTCGACCCGGAGCTGGCGGGCAGGCGGCGGGCCGCCCGGCGGGAGCCGGCCGTGACGTAACGTTTCGTAAGCGAACGATCGCTCTGTGATCCCCTACCGCGACGGAACGCGGTCCGCACGCGAAAGTTACGACCGTTCACCCCTTTTGGTGGTGCGATGGACAACCGTCCGTCGCGCCACCGCCTTGTCCGCATACGTTCTTCCCGCTGCGGAGCCGCCGGGACCAGGGCGGCTCCCACTCACGGGAGATCGGGGGTGCACACGTGCGCATCGGACTGCTTACAGAGGGTGGCTATCCATATGTGAGCGGTGACGCCGGACTCTGGTGCGACCGGCTCGTGCGCGGGCTCGCACAGCACGAGTTCGACCTCTACGCGCTCAGCCGCAGCCGGCAGCAGGAGGACGCGGGCTGGGTCCCGCTCCCGCCACAGGTCGGCCGGGTGCGTACGGCGCCACTGTGGACGGCCGAGGGCGACGCGGTCCCTTACGGGCGGCGCGCGCGCCGGCGCTTCACCGAGTGCTACGGGGAACTGGTCGCGGCGGTGTGCGCCGGATCCGACGCGGTGTTCGACGCGTCCTCCCGCGCGGCGTCCCCTCACCTGGCGGACCGTTTCGGCAATGCGCTCTACGGCCTCGCCGAACTCGCCCGCGACCAGGGCGGACTGGTCGGCGCACTCCGCTCCGACACCGCCGTACGCACCCTGGAACGAGCCTGCCGCGCCCCCGGCGCGCTGCGCACGGCGCGCGAGGCGCGCGTACCCGATCTGCTCACCGTCGCCGCGCATCTCGAACGCGCCCTGCGCCCCCTCTCCCTCGACTGGTACGGCGACGACGGCCTCGGCGCGGCCGACCTCTGCCACGCCACCGCGGGCGGCCCGGCCGCCCTGACCGGACTGCTCGCCCGGCACTTCTGCGAGGTACCGCTGCTGGTCACCGAGTACGGCGTACAGCTGCGCTCGCACTATCTGGCCCTCGGCCCGGACGCCGCGGCCCCCGCCGTACGCGCCCTGCTCGCCGCCTTCCACGGCCTGCTGGCCGCCGAGGTCTACCGGCGCGCCGCGATCCTCACGCCCGGCAACGCCCACGCCCGCCGCTGGCAGGAACGGTGCGGCGCCGAGCGCGCAAGGATCCGCACCGTCCATCCGGGCATGGAGGCCTCCCGCTTCGCGGAGGTCGGCGAGTCCCCGGACCACGCCGACCCCGACACGCTCGTCTGGGTCGGGCGCGTCGAACCCGCCAAGGACCTGGTGTCCCTGCTGCACGCCTTCGCCGAGATCCGCAAGGAGGAGCCCAGGGCCCGCCTGCGGATCGTGGGCGCACCCGCGGGGCCCGAGGGCGAGGCCTACCTGGGCCACTGCCGGGTGCTGGCCGCCCAGCTCTTCCCGGACGAGGCGGAGGGCGTGCACGCCGTGGGGGACAATCCGGTCTCCTTCGAGGAGATCGGCGACCCCGAGGCCCCGACCCTGCCCGACGCGTACGCCGACAGCGCCGTCGTCGTCCTCTCCAGCCTCGTCGAAGGCTTCCCGATCACTCTGGTCGAGGCCATGTTCTGCGGCCGCGCCACCGTGTCCACCGACGTCGGCGCGGTGGTGGAGGCCATCGGCGGCACGGGCCTCGTCGTGCCCCCGCGCAATCCGCGGGCGCTCGCCGAGGCATGCGTGGCGCTGCTGCGCGACCCCGAGCGCCGTGAGCGCCTGGGCGCCGCCGCCCGCGCCCGCGCGCTCGAACTGTTCACCGTCGAGCAGAACATCGCGGCGTTTCACTGCATCTACCTGGAGATCGTCTCGCACTGTCCGGTCCGCCGGGTGGTCCTGGACGCAGCAGGCGAACCCCTGCCGTTCGCCACCCCGCCCGAGGCCCACGTCCCCGGCCGCTGGACCGGCCCCACGGCCCCCGCACTGCCCCGGGGTGTTCCCCGCTGGGCAGCGGGCGGCCCGGTCCGTGCGACCCCGCTGGCGACTCCGGAGGGGGCGCGATGAACGGCTCCGGCGCGGCGGAGGGCGCCCGTGACGAGGGAAGAACGGCGATGAACGGGGCGGGTGGCCCGGGCGCCGTGCGCGAGCCGGGCGGACCGGAGAGCCCCGGCATGCCGATCGGCGCGGACGCGTGGGGCGCGTGGCCGGGACAATGGCCGACGGGGGAGCGCCGCGTGCCCGAGAGCGCTGCCGATGGCCCGGACCCCGGGCCCAGGGCGGCCTCCACGGCTCCCGCGGCCTGGGCCGCGCCGTCCGACGCGGGCGTTCCCACACCCGCGGACGCACCGCAGGCCTTCGCGGCGTCCTCGCTTTCGGCAGCCAAGGCTTCGGCGGGTTCCGTCGGCGGGATCCGGCCGCCGACGTCGGCGGCATCGGCGCGTTCCCGAGCGGCCCGGACGCCGGCGCCCTCGGCCCCGGTGCCTGGCGGAGCGGGCGCCGAGCCCGGCAGGAGCCGCAGAACCGCACCCCGGCGCGGCACCGCGGATCCCGTGAAGGCCCTGTTGCACCGTCACCGGAAGCTGTGCGAACGGGCCGTGGATCCGCTGGAGATCGCCGCCGGCCTCGAGGCGCTCGGCATGACCGACCGGACCGCCGCCCGCTTCCGCCACCGCGACGTCTTCTCGCTCGCAGAGGAGCTGTACGCGCGCGTGCCCCGCGACGGAGCAGCGCGTCCGCACCCCGAGCCCGTGTGCGCCCCCCGCGTCGGCGCCGACTGGATCCTGCTCACCCTCCTGCCCGGGGCGCTCGGCGCGGCCACCCTCGCCGGACTGCGCCTCGCCCACGGCCACAGCCGCCCCCTCGTGGCCCTCGGCGGACTCCTCGCCGTCGGCCTCGCGATCCGCGCGGCCCTGCGCCGCGGCCCCCTCGCCGCCACGCCCGGCGCACCAGCGTGGCGGACCGGATCGGCCACGCGCGCGTGGACCCTCTGTCTGCTCGGCTACGCCCTCCTGGGCGACGGACTCCTGCGGGCGATCCTGGCCGGAGGCCCCGACGCCCTGCCCACCGGTGCCCCGGACGGACCCTGGCCCGCTTCCGCCGCGCCCGTCCTGGCACTCACCCTGGCCTGCGCCCCGGCCGCCTGGTGCACCTACCTCTTCGCCGCGGGCGCCCGCCGCAGGCTCGCCGGCAGCCGCGGCCTGGAGGACTTCACGGCCGCCACCCGGCCGCTGCTGCTCGGCACCGTCGCCCTGTTCCTGGGCGCTCTCACCGGTCTGCTCGCCCTGTGCGGCGCCGCCCTGCACGAGAGCGCGCACTATCCGCAGACCCTCACCCTCGGCGCCCTGCTCCTGCTCGCCCGCCTCCTCACCGTGCACCACCGCCGGCACGCCCCAGCCCTCGTCCTCGGCGCGGCGGCGGCCACCGAGGCCGCGGCCCTCGCCCTGCCCCTGGCCGGCCGGCTGCCCGGCTGCGCCTTCCTGGCGACCCCCGTCCAGACCCTGGTGGACGCCTGGGGCACCGCCGGTGTCCCCGCGCTC
This sequence comes from Streptomyces griseochromogenes, assembly GCF_001542625.1. Lineage (NCBI taxonomy): Bacteria > Bacillati > Actinomycetota > Actinomycetes > Kitasatosporales > Streptomycetaceae > Streptomyces > Streptomyces griseochromogenes. The sequence continues at coordinate 1,404,804 of NZ_CP016279.1, forward strand.
GCCTGTGGCGCAGCGGCCCTGACCCTGCTGGTCCATGCCCAGCGCACGCTCACCCGGGCCTCGGCCCACGCGCCCACGGGAGCACCTGAGTGAACCTTCCGCCACCGGCCCCCGGCCGCAGCCGCTCGCGCCCGGCCCACCGCCGCGGGAGCCCGCACCACGCCTTTGACGCCGCAGGCAACTCGCACCACCCCTTTGAAGGAGAAGACCAGATGAGTACCTCCCGACACGGAGCGCCCGGAGCGTCCGGAGCCTTGGGAGCAGCCGGAGCGCACACCCCGGGAGCCGCACGATGAGGGTCCTGCTGATCGGAGCCAACGGGTACATCGGCCGCTTCGTCGCCGACCGCCTGCTCGCCGACCCGGCCGTCCAGCTCACCGCGCTCGGCCGCGGCGACGACGCCGACGTCCGCTTCGACCTCGCTACCGGCAGCCCCGGAGCGCTCACCCGCTTCCTGGACGCGGTCCACCCCGGAGTCGTCGTCAACTGCTCCGGCGCCACCCGCGGCGGCGCCCGCGAACTCACCCGGCACAACACCGTCGCCGTCGCGACCGTCTGCGAAGCCCTGCGCCGCAGCGGCTGCGGCGCCCGCCTGGTGCAGATCGGCTGCGGCTCCGAGTACGGCCCCAGCCAGCCCGGCTCCTCCACGGCCGAGGACGCCGTGCCCCGCCCCGGCGGGCCGTACGGCGTCAGCAAACTCGCCGCCACCGAACTGGTCCTCGGCTCCGGTCTCGACGCCGTCGTCCTGCGCGTCTTCTCACCCGCCGGACCCGGCACCCCGGCCGGCTCCCCGCTCGGCCGGCTCGCCGAGGCCATGCGCCGTGCCATGCAGTCCGGCGACGGGGAACTCAAACTCGGCGGCCTCGGCGTCCAACGCGACTTCGTCGACGTCCGCGACGTCGCCCGCGCCGTGCACGCCGCCTCCCTCTCCGCCGCACAGGGCGTCATCAACATCGGCTCCGGCCGCGCGGTCCGTCTCCGCGACGCTGCCGCCGTCCTCGCCCGGGTCGCCGGATACGGCGGCGCCCTCCACGAACTCGACGCCCCTCCCGTGCCGTTGCGCAGCCCCATCGGCCACCCCCGCGTCGACTCCGACCACGCGGCCCCGGTCGCATACCCGTACCCGGACGGCTGCGGCAGCTGGCAGCAGGCCGATGTACGCACCGCCCGCGACCGGCTCGGCTGGCGGCCCCGGATCAACCTCGAAGAATCCCTCGCCGACATCTGGATGGAGGCGGCATGCCGCATCTGACCAGCACCACAGCGCGCACCCCGCGCACCGGCACCCGTACCGCCCTGGGCATCCCCGGTTACGCCCACCCGCTCGTCGCCCCCGACCAGTGGGCCGAACTCGCCCGCCCCGGCACCCCACTGGACTGGGTCGTCCTGAACGTCGCCTCCGGACCCGGCACACGCCCCGACCCGCACTGCCTGCAAGCGGCCGCCCGGCTGCGCTGCGCCGGGGTGCGCGTCCTCGGTCATCTGGACCTCACCCACGGTGCCCGGGCCCTCGCCGACCTGCTCGGCGACGCGCACCGCTACCTCGACTGGTACCGGACCGACGGCTTCCTGCTGGACCGCTGCCCCACCGAGCGCACGGTCCTTCCCGAGGTCCGCCGCGCGATCACCACTCTGCGGTCGATCAGTGAGACCGCCCACATCGTCCTCGGCCACGGCAGCCACCCGCACCCCGGATACGCGGAGGACGCCGACCAGCTGGTGACCTTCTCCGGCTCCTGGTCCGACTACCGCTGGTCCCAGGTGGCCGAGTGGACCGCCGACTACCCGCCCGATCGCTTCTGCCACTTCGTGCACGGTGTGCCCGGGGGCCATCTGGAAGAGGCGCTGCGCATCGCCCGCTGGCAGGGCGCGTCGACGATCTACTTCACGGACCGCACCGACCACGGTGGCCGCACGGACCCGTGGGAGACGATGCCCGGCTACTGGGACGACATTGTCTCGCGTATCGGAACGGGTGTCTCGGAATGAAGAAGGCCGTGGCAGTGTTACGGACAGAACAACCGTAGTGATTGACCGACCAACGGAGTCCCCGTGTCGCTGCCACCCCTGGTCGAGCCAGCTGCTGAGCTCACCGTAGACGAGGTCCGCCGGTACTCCCGCCACCTGATCATCCCCGACGTCGGGATGGACGGGCAGAAGCGGCTGAAGAACGCCAAGGTGCTCTGTGTGGGCGCCGGCGGCCTGGGCTCGCCGGCGCTGATGTACCTGGCCGCCGCAGGCGTGGGCACGCTGGGCATCGTGGAGTTCGACGAGGTCGACGAGTCGAATCTGCAGCGCCAGATCATCCACAGCCAGTCCGACATCGGCCGTTCCAAGGCCGAATCCGCGCGTGACTCGGTCAAGGGCATCAACCCGTACGTGAACGTGATCCTTCACGAGGAGCGGCTGGAAGCCGACAACGTGATGGACATCTTCAGCCAGTACGACCTGATCGTCGACGGCACGGACAACTTCGCGACCCGCTACCTGGTCAACGACGCGTGCGTGCTGCTGAACAAGCCGTACGTCTGGGGCTCGATCTACCGCTTCGACGGCCAGGCCTCGGTCTTCTGGTCCGAGTACGGCCCCTGCTACCGCTGCCTCTACCCGGAGCCCCCGCCGCCGGGCATGGTCCCCTCCTGCGCCGAGGGCGGCGTGCTGGGCGTGCTGTGCGCGTCCATCGGCTCCATCCAGGTCACCGAGGCGATCAAGGTCCTCACCGGCACCGGCGAGCCGCTGGTCGGCCGTCTGATGATCTACGATGCGCTGGAGATGCAGTACCGCCAGGTCAAGGTCCGCAAGGACCCGAACTGCGCGGTCTGCGGCGAGAACCCGACCGTCACCGAGCTCATCGACTACGAGGCCTTCTGCGGCGTCGTCTCCGAGGAGGCCCAGGAGGCGGCCGCCGGTTCGACGATCACTCCCAAGCAGCTCAAGGAGTGGATCGACGAGGGCGAGAACATCGAGATCATCGACGTCCGTGAGCCGAACGAGTACGAGATCGTCTCCATCCCGGGCGCCAAGCTGATCCCGAAGAACGAGTTCCTCATGGGCACGGCCCTGCAGGGCCTGCCGCAGGACAAGAAGATCGTCCTGCACTGCAAGACGGGTGTCCGCAGTGCGGAAGTCCTCGCCGTCCTGAAGTCCGCGGGCTTCTCGGACGCCGTCCACGTCGGCGGAGGCGTCATCGGCTGGGTCAACCAGATCGAGCCGGAGAAGCCGGTCTACTAGGCCTACGCCGTCCACGGTCCCGGAGGGGCTCGGCACCACGGGTGCCGGGCCCCTTTCCGTTGCCCGCTGTCCGCGTGTCCGCCCTACGAGCAGACCTTGCCGTCCCTCGGCACCGTCCCCTGCAGCAGGTAGGCGTTCACGGTCGAGTCGACGCAGGCGCTTCCGTTGCCGTACGCCCCGTGTCCCTCGCCCTTCCAGGTGAGTTCGACTCCGACGCCCTTGCCCAGTTCGTCGGCCATCCTGCGGGCACCCTCGTACGGCGTCGCAGGGTCCCCGGTGTTGCCGACCAGCAGGATCGGTGCCGCACCCGGCGCGCCGGCCTCGGGGGTGTCGAACTGCCCGGGCACCGGCCAGTCGTGGCACCAACCGGCCGTGTCCCAGCCCAGGAAGTCGCCGAACACCGGTGAGATCCGCTCGAACTCGGGCAGCAGCCTCTTCGTCTGCGCGGGCGTGGGCCGCTGCTTGTCGTCCAGGCACGATATGACCCGTTGGGCGTGGCTCGTCGTGCCGTAGTGTCCCGAGGCGTCCCGCTCGTTGTAGTCGTCCGCGAGCGCCAGCAGTGGGGAACCGTCGCCCTTCTCCGCCGAGTTGAGCGCACTGGTCAGCCGCGGCCAGCCGGCCTCGCTGTACAGCGGCAGGATGATTCCGGTGACCGCGAGCGTCTGGGTCAGCTTCCGGCCGGACGAGGTGGGCAGCGGCGTCGCGTCGATCCGCCGCAGCAGGTCCACGATCTTCCGCGAGCCCTGCTTCGGGTCCTGGCCGGTGGACTTCAGATAGTCGTCCAGAGCGCGCTGGAAGCCACGGGCCTGGTTCTCGGCGTGGCCCACCGCGTCCGCGGTCGGGTCGACCACCGCGTCGAGGATCAGCCGGCCGACCCGCTTCGGGAACAAGTGGGCGTACACGCCGCCCAGTTCGGTGCCGTAGGAGATGCCGAAGTAGTGCATCGTGCGATCGCCGAGCACATGGCGCATCAGGTCCATGTCGCGTGCGGTGTCCGTCGTCGACACGTGGGCCAGCAGCTTGCCGGCGGCCTTCTGGCAACCCTTGCCGAAGTCGGTGGCGTCGCGCAGGTACGCCTTCTCCTCGGCAGGGGTGTCCGGGGTGGCGTCCACTGCTTCGGCCGCTTCGACGTCCCGGTCGCCGCGGCAGCGGACGCCCTCGCTGGCGCCGACGCCGCGCGGGTCCCAGCTCACCAGGTCGTAGCGCTCGCGCAGCTTGGAGACGGTGGCTCCGTAGTACGGCATCATCGACACACCCGAACCGCCGGGGCCGCCGAAGTTGAAGAGCAGCGAGCCGATCCGGTCGCTTCCGGTCGCCCGTGCGCGGATGAGGGCGAGATCGATCGTCGTCCCTCCCGGCTTCGACCAGTCCAGCGGCACCTTGAGCGTGGCGCACCGCCAGTCGTCGCCCGGCGCTGCGGAGTCTCCGGTGGCCTTGCAGCCGTGCCAGTCGAGCTTCTGCGAGGTGAGCGAGGAGGGGAGGTCCACCGTGGAGGGTGAGGCCGGCGCGGAAGCCGGCCCGTTCTTCTCGGCCGGGCCTGTTCCCTTGCCTTCGTCATGGCCCCCGCCCGACGAGCCGCCACCGCATCCGGCCACCAGCAGCGCTGCGGCCGCTGCGGCCGTCCACCGCAGGAATCGCGACATGTGCACCCCCCCTCGCAGGCCCTCCGCGTCGTGCCACGGCGGGCGTTCAGGCCATGGTAGGCGGAGCCGGCTCCGCCCATGACAGCCTGTGGATAACGCTCTGACCTGCGACTTCGCGGCGAATTCGCTAGGTGCAGACCGTACCGGCCTTCGGCACCTTCCCGTCCAGCAAGTAGCTGTTCACCGCGTTCTGCACGCATTTGTTCTTGCTGTCGTACGCACCGTGTCCCTGGCCCCGGTACGTCAGTTCGACGCCGACGCCCTTGCCGAGGGCCTCCACCATCTTCCTCGCGCCCTCGTACGGGGTGGCCGGGTCGCCGGTGTTGCCGACGACGAGGATGGGCGCCGATCCCGGTGCGCTGACGTCGGGATGGTCGGCGGCGCCCGACACGGCCCAGTTGGCGCAGCTGACCATGCCCCAGGCCAGGTAGTCCCCGAACAGCGGGGAGGCGGCGCGGAATTCGGGGAGCCTTCGCTGGACGAAGTCGCCGCTGTACCGCGGCTTCTCGTCGGCGCAGTTGATGGCGATGTTCGCCGCGGTGATGTTGCTGTACTCGCCGCTCTCGTTGCGGCCGTTCATCGAGTCCGACAGCAGCATCAGGACCCTGCCGTCGCCCTCGTACGCCTGCTGGAGTCCCTCGGTGAGGTACTCCCAGAAGTCCTTGGAGTACAGAGCCTGCGCGATGCCGTTGGTCGCCGCGGTCTGGGTCAGCTCACGCGGGACGATGCCGGGGATCGGCTTCTTCTCCAGGTCGTCGAGCAGTTTGGCGATACGGTCCTTCACGTCCTGCGGCGTGTCGCCGATCGGACAGTCGGTCGTCTTCGACGTGCAGTCCTCGGCGAAGTTGTCGAGCGCGAGCTGGAAGCCCCTGGCCTGCCCGAGCGCGCTCTGTTCCGGGTTCAGCGTGGGGTCGACCACCGCGTCGAGGACCGCCCGCCCGACGTTCTTGGGGAACAGGTGGGCGTAGACGCCGCCGAGTTCGGTGCCGTAGGAGATGCCGAAGTAGTGCAGCTTGGCGTCGCCGAGCACCTGGCGCATCAGGTCCATGTCGCGGGCCGCGTCGGTGGTGCGCACATGCGGCAGGATCGACCTGGAGTGCTTCTCGCAGGCGCCGTTGAACTGCTTGGTGCGCTCCAGCAGCTGGGCGCGCTCGGCGCTGTCGTCGGGTGTCGCGTCCTGCTGGAAGAAGTCGTCGAGCTGGGCGTCGTTCTCGCACTGGACCGGTTTGCTGCGACCGACCCCTCGCGGGTCGAAGCTCACCAGGTCGTAACGAGTGCGCAGGGCTGCGTAGTCCTCGCCGAACGCGGGCAGGGTGGTGACGCCGCTGCCGCCGGGGCCGCCGAAGTTGAACACGAGCGAGCCGATCCGCTTGCCGGGACCGCCGCTGGCCTTGGCGCGGATCAGGGCGATGCCGATGGTCTCGCCCTTGGGGTTGCTCCAGTTCAGGGGCGCCTTCATGGTGGCGCACTGCCACTGGGTGCCGCCCGGCAGCGGGGACGGGGAATCGCCGCCGCCCTCCGCCTCGGACGGCGCCGGGCAGTCCTTCCAGTCCAGTTTCTGTGCCGTGATGTCCCCGTCCTTGGCGCCGTGACTGCACCCGGCCAGCAGGGCGGCCAGCAGCATGACGCTGGTGGTCAGGGCGGCGGCACGCGGCCGGGAGGGGTTCGCCATGCTCCCATCGTGGGGGCGCGCCCGCCGGGGCGCTCGGGGCGCGGGCCGTACGAGGTACGTCCCCTGGCCCATGCCGGACCGGGCTACAGGGCTCCCTTGCGGGTGAGGTGGTTGAAGGCCAGCCAGCCCGGCAGCACCGGCAGCCACAGGGTCAGCAGCCGGAACAACAGAACGGCCGGGGCGGCGACCTCCTTGGGCAGGCCGAAGGCGATCAGGCCGAGCGTGAGGCTCGCCTCCACAGCGCCCACACCGCCCGGGGTGGGCGCCGCGGAACCGAGCGCGTTGCCGGCGAGGAAGACGACGGCGACGCTGGCGATGCTCAGCGAGGCCGTACCGTCGCCGAACGCCCGGATGGAGGCGTCCAGGCACATCACGAAGCAAGCGGTCAGCAGCAGCATGCCGCCGATGCCGGTGACGAGCTTCTGCGGACGCTGCAGCACGTCGAGCATGCGCGGTACGACACCGGCGAACAGCGACCTCACGCGCGTGACGACGAATTTCCGCAGGAACGGCACCGAGGTCACCACGAGGACGAGTACCGCCACGGTCAGCAGACCCGCGATGACCGTCCGGGACGGTGACAGCGAAGGCGTCTTCTCGGTGCCGGTCAGGTAGCCGAAGGACAGCAGCATCAGGATGTGACAGCCGAGCCCGAACAGCTGCGACGCGCCGACACTCGCCACCGCGAGTCCCGGGCGTACGCCGGTGCGCTGCAGGAAGCGCGTGTTCAGGGCCACACCGCCGACCGCGGCCGGCGCCACGATCTTCACGAAGGAGCCCGCGACCTGTGCCGCCACCGTACGCAGGAACGGCACCCGCTCCGGCACGAACCCCAGCAGCGCCATCGCGGCGGCCACGTAGCTCAGCGCGGAGAACAGCACCGCGCCGGCCACCCAGCCCCACTGGGCCTGCGCGAACAGCGTGCCGAACTGGATGTGGGTGAGCTGGGTCAGCAAGTAGTACGCGCCGATCGCACCGGCGATGAAGCTGATCAGCGTGCGCGGGCGCACCCGTTCCAGACGGGCCGGCTCCACGGGCGCCTGGGGCCTGATCCGCAGCACCTGGTGCCGGATCTGCGTGAGCAGGTCGTCCTCGCGTGCCTCTTCGAGGGCTTCGTCGATGGCCCGCCGCTCCGCGCGCTGCTCGGCGCGGACCGTTTTCTTGTCGGGCTTTTCGAGGACGGGCGTCGTCGTCTCGGAGGCATCCTCCAGGCGAGCCTGCTTGGCCTGCCGGGACGCCTCCAGGACCGCCTCTCGTTCGCGCTGCGCGCGCTCCCGGGCCAGTCGGCGCAGGGTCGCGCGCGTGGAGCGCGTCAGTGCGATGGGCTGGAGCATCGGCAGGCAGTCGGCGACCGCGTCCGGGCCGAGCACACCGACGGCCGAGGCCACGGCCCGTTCGGCGCCGACCCGCAGGCCGAGCGTGGTGACCAGCTGCGCGACGTCCATGCGCAGCAGCAACTCGCCGGCCGCGATCTCGCCGCCGCGCAGCTCGGTGAGAATCACCTTGCCGGAACGATCCACCAAAATCGCGTCACCAGCTAGCCTGCGGTGCGCGATGCGCCGTGACTGCAGCGCCTGCACCTGGTGCCAGGTATTGCGCAGCAACTCGTCGGTGATGTCCTCGTCGGCCAGTGAGTCCAGCGTGCGCCCACCGGTGTGCTCGTAGACGAGCATCACCGCGTCGGGGCCGAGCTCGGAGGTGGCGATCAGCTTGGGCGCGTTGGCGCCGGCCGCGATCGCCGCGTACGCCAGCAGCGCTTCCTGCTCCAGTGCCTGGCGCAGCGACTGGAGACTGGAGCGGGTGGCGAAGCCGCGCAGGGTCAGATTGCGCCACGCCCGGTAGAAGAAGCCCTGGGCCTGCTGTTCCCGGTCGACGACCGTGACGTCCAGGGGCGGGCCGTCCTCCAGGGTGACGAAGTAACGCCTGCCCCGGTCGCCGCTCTCCGTGTCCGAGACGTCCTCGCGGGCCGCGCTGACCGGGTGGAAGCCGACGTGCCTGAGGCCCGCCATCAGGGTCCGCCCGGTGGGCCGGATGTTGGGCGAGCCGACCGCGTACAGCGTGCCGTAGGCGATGGTCCAGCCGATCAGGACCGTCAGGATGATCGAGAACGGGGTCGTGTAGCCGGTGACCAGCATCGAGAACGCGTCGAGCAGCAACACGATCCACAGCACCGCACGCCACCGGGGTCTGCGGGACATGCCGACGGCCGTCATATAGGCGATGACGGGCGCCAGATAGCCGTGCACCGGGTCGGTCAGGGCGTGGATGTCACCTGGTGAGGGCTGGGTGAGCGCCTCCTGGATGGAGTCCGGGGCGCCTCTGGCGACCCACAGGTCGGTGGCGAGGGTCACCCCGTGCGCGAGGACGGCCGCGAGCACGCCGTCGGCGATCCGCAGCCCGTCCCGTTTGATCAGCCGCTCGATCGCGAAGGCGACCGGCACCAGGAGGATCGCGATGCTTGAGGCCAGTCCCGCGATCTTGATGAGCAGGTCGGGGGCCTGGCCGGTGCCCTTGTTGATGTCCTGTTCGAGGCCCGAGGTGGTGCCGTGCGCGAACGCGGCGATGGCGAGCAGGACGACGATGGCCAGCACGCCCACCAGCAGCCGCATGAGGTCGGAGGGACGGTGCACGCGCGCGGGAAGCAGCGGTTCGTCGCCCTCGACCTCGTCCGGGTGGAGCTCGCCGTCGCCGGTGCCGTCCGGCCCCGTCCCGGTGGGCGGGTTCTCGGGGACATGCGCCCCCTCGGCGGGCTCGGCCGCGTCCTCACGCGCGCGCGTGGAGGACCGCTGCGCACCGTCGTCCGCGTTCGCGGAGCCGGGGTCGCCCTGGCCCGCACGGGCGGTGTCGGGGCGCGCGGCCGCGCCAGGGGTGCCCTCCGCGTCATCGGGGTGCACGCCCTGCTGCTTCATGGTCTCTTCTTGGTCTCGTATCACCAGTCACCGCCCGCACGATGGTGGCATGTCCCACCGACACACACGGCCATCAGGGTGCGGATGCGCGGGCGGACAGTCTGCCGGAAGCGCCGCCCGAGGGCGAGGGGACCGCCCTGTGCCAGCCGTGCCGCGTTGTCGGCGGGGTGCGGCAGGATGGGGCGAATGAGCGAGCAGAGCCCTGCCGAGGACACCCGAGAGGGGTACGCGGACACGTTGCCGGAGTACGCCGAGCGGGTCCTGGAGGTCGCCGAGCGGATTCCGCCCGGACGCGTCATGACGTACGGCGATGTCGCCGAGTGGCTCGAAGAGGGAGGCCCGCGCCAGGTCGGCCGGGTGATGGCCCTGTACGGCGGTGCCGTCCCCTGGTGGCGCGTGGTGCGCGCCGACGGAGTGCTGCTGCCCGGCCACGAGCTGCGCGCGCTCGACCACTATCGCGCGGAGGGCACGCCGCTGAAGGGGGCGGTCAGGAGCGCCGAGGGCCATCTGCCGCGGCTCGACATGCGGCGGGCGCGCTGGGACGGCGGCGCGGGCACGGAGGGTCACACCTGACAGCTTCCGCCATCGGATGCCCTCGAGGGGAACCTGTGGCCCGTACGAGGGACACGGGGGACGTCCGTGGCATGACGTACGTTCGTGAGGTGAGGGACGCGCGTGGCGCGAGGGCCGTGAGCGCCGTGAGGGAAGAAACGGAAGCCCTGCTTCCGCACGGTGCGGCGGCGTAGCGTCGGCTGCACGTGTCCCCCTCACCCCGCGGCCACCGCCTCGCACGCGTGACCGCCCGCCCACCAGCACAACCACCAGGACCGGCGAACCACGTGAGCTCCTCTTCCTCCACCAGGCGCCTGCCGCACCCCCCGGTGCGGCAGGGGAACCGTGGCGCTTACCGACTGGTCCGTACCCCGCCTGCCGACGTCGATCCCCCTCGTCTGGACGCCACACAGCGCGCCGTGGTTGATCACCGGACCGGGCCGCTGCTCGTCCTCGCGGGGCCCGGCACCGGCAAGACCACCACCCTGGTGGAGTCCGTGGCCGCACGCATCGCCCGCGGCGCGGACCCGGAACGCGTCCTGGTGCTGACCTTCAGCCGCAAGGCCGCCGTCGACCTGCGCGACCGCATGGCCCTGCGCATCGGCGCGGCCCGCGCACCCCGGGCGACCACCTTCCACTCGTACTGCTACGCCCTGGTCCGGGCCCACCAGGACAGCGGTCTGTTCGCGGAGCCGCTGCGCCTGCTGTCCGGTCCTGAGCAGGACGTCACCGTCCGAGGGCTGCTCGCCGGGCACCCCGAGCTGGAGCGGCTCGGCCTCGACCACGTGCGCTGGCCGGACGAGCTGCGTGCCTGCCTGACCACGCGCGGCTTCGCCGACGAGGTCCGCGCCGTCCTCGCCCGCAGCCGCGAGCTCGGCCTGTCACCCGGTGCCCTGGACGCCTTCGCCCGCCGCATCGGCCGCCCCGACTGGCGGGCCGCGGCCGCCTTCCTCGCCGAATACCTCGACGTGCTCGACCTGCAGGGCGTCCTCGACTACGCGGAACTCGTCCACCGCGCGGTGCTGCTCGCCCGCCGCCCCGAGGTCGCGGCCCACCTCGCCGCCCGGTACGACGCCGTCTACGTCGACGAGTACCAGGACACCGACCCCGCCCAGGTACGGCTCCTGCAGGCCCTGGCCGGCAATCAAGGGATGCGGCCCGAAGGACCTTCCTACCCCGAAGGACCTTCTTACAAGGGTGGTGGCGGGCGGGGGGCAGGCCGGACCCTGGTCGCCTTCGGCGACCCCGACCAGTCGATCTACACGTTCCGCGGAGCCGACGTGAACGGCATCCTGGACTTCCCCGAGGCCTTCCCGCGCGCGGACGGCCGCCCCGCCCCCGTCGAGGTGCTGCGCACCTCCCGCCGCTCCGGCGCCGCCCTGCTGGCCGCGACCCGTCTGATCACCCAGCGCATGCCGCTGCCCCGGCTGCCCGCCGAGAAGGTGCGCGCCCACCGGGAGCCGGCCGCCGTACGGGACGGCGGCCGGATCGAGGTCTACACGTATCCGACGCCCGGCACGGAACTGGACAACATCGCCGACATCCTGCGCCGCGCGCACCTGGAGGACGGCGTCCCCTGGAGCGACATGGCCGTCCTGGTGCGCGCCGGCTCCCGGACCATCCCGACGGTGCGCCGCGCCCTCACCGCGGCCGGCGTCCCGCTGGACATCGACGGCGACGACCTGCCCCTGCGCCACGAGCCGGCGGTGGCACCCCTGCTGACGGCCCTCAGGGCCGTGGCCTCGGCGGAGGCCCACCGGCGTTCCGGCGAGGACGTGCCCGGCGAGGTGGTGGAGTCCTCGGCGGAGGCCGGCGGGCGTTCCGGCGGGGAAGTGTCCGGCGGAGCGGTGGAGTCTTCGGCGGAGACTGCCCGGCGACCCGTTGGGGAAGTGTCCGGCGGGGTGGAGGAGTCTTCGGCGGAGGCCGGCGGCGGAGCGGGGGAGTCTCCGGCGGAGACCGCCCGGCGACCCCTCGGGAAGGCGTCCGGCGACGCCGAGGAGCCCTCGGTTCTCGAAGCCGGCACGGAGGTGCCTGCCGGCGAGCAGGCCGCCGACTCGCACTGGCTCGACGTAGAGACCGCACTCACCCTGCTCGCCTCCCCCCTCGCCGGCATGGACGCCGCCGATCTGCGCCGCCTCGGGCGCGCCCTGCGCGAGGAGGAACGAGCCGCCGGGAACCCCCTGCCGCCGCCCTCCGACGAACTGCTCGCGCGGGCGCTCGCCGAACCCGAACGGCTGGTGGCGCACGACCCCGCGTACGCGCGCGGAGCGCAGCGCCTCGGCGCGCTGCTCCGCAAGGCCCGCGAGCGCCTCGCCGACGGCGGCACCGCCGAGGAGGCGCTGTGGGACCTGTGGGACGGCACGCCCTGGCCCGTGCGCCTGGAGCGCGCCGCCCGGCGCGGCGGCGCGGCCGGCCGCAACGCCGACCGCGACCTGGACGCGGTGTGCGCGCTGTTCGCCACCGCCGCGCGCGCGGAGGAGCGCACCGGAGGCCGCGGCGCACTCAACTTCCTGGAGGAGATCGAGGCCGAGGACATCGCCGCCGACACCCTCACCCGCCGCGCCGTGCGCCCCGACGCCGTCCGCCTGCTGACCGCCCACCGCGCCAAGGGCCTGGAGTGGCGGCTGGTCGTCGTCGCAGGCGTCCAGGAAGGCCTGTGGCCCGACCTGCGCCGCCGCGGCTCCCTCCTGGAGGCCGACCGCATCGGCCGCGACGGACTCGCCGAACCACTCACCCCGGGCGCGCTGCTCGCCGAGGAACGCCGCCTGTTCTACGTGGCCGCCACGCGCGCGCGTGAGCGCCTCGTGGTGACCGCGGTGCAGGCACCGGCCGACGACGGCGACCAGCCCTCCCGCTTCCTGACCGAACTGGGCGTCGAGCCCCGGGACGTCACCGGCCGCCCCCGTCGCCCGCTGTCCGTGGCCGCGCTCGTCGCCGAGCTGCGCGCCACCACCGTCGACCCGCGAGCCTCGGCCACCCTGCGGGAGGCCGCCGCCCGTCGCCTGGCCAGGCTCGCCGCACTCGCCGACGAGGACGGCCGTCCGCTGGTGCCGTCCGCCCACCCCTACCGCTGGTGGGGCATGTTCGAGCCGACCGAGAGCAAGGTGCCGCTGCGCCACCGGGACCAGCCCGTCGTGCTCTCCGGCAGCGCCCTGGACCAGCTCGCCAACACCTGCGCACTGCAGTGGTTCCTCGGCCGCGAGGTGAAGGCCGACGCGCCCGCCACCACCGCCCAGGGCTTCGGCAACGTCGTCCACGTCCTCGCCGACGAGGTCGCCTCCGGCCGCACCGCCGCCGACCTCGACGTACTGATGGAACGCCTGGAGTCGGTGTGGAACGCGCTCGCCTTCGACGCGCCCTGGAAGTCGGCGCAGGAGAAGGACAACGCGCGCGCGGCACTCGAGCGCTTCCTGAACTGGCACGTACTGGACCGCACCGGCCGCACGCCGGTGGCCAGCGAGCAGGACTTCGACATCACCCTCGCGACGGGCGACTACGAGGTGCGCATCCGCGGCCAGATGGACCGTGTCGAGACGGACGGCGACGGCCGCGCCTACGTCGTGGACTTCAAGACCGGCAAGCAGACGCCCAGCGGCGCCGAGGTGACCCGCCATCCGCAGCTCGCCGTCTACCAGCTCGCCGTCCGCGAAGGCGCCGTCGACACCGCCTTCGACGGCGTACGCCCCGACCCGGGCGGCGCCGAACTGGTGCACCTCAGACAGGGCGCGGCCAAGCGGGACGGCGGCGAGACCCTGCCCAAGGTGCAGGCCCAGGAGCCGCTCACGGGGGAGTGGGTCGGCGAACTGCTGGCCACCGCCGCCGGAAAGGTCCTCGACGAGCGGTTCACTCCCAGCGCCGGCCAGCACTGCACGCACTGCGCGTTCCGCGCCTCCTGCAGCGCGCGGCCCGAGGGGCGGCACGTGGTCGAGTGACCTGCCGAAGACCCCGGGACGACGTACTGCGGATACGGACGACGTACTGCGGATACAAGCGTGACGTACGGCACCACAGGTGCTGACCTGCGCATCTTCCACCCCGAGCGGTCGATCCGTCCTCGATTGTCAGTGCCCGCCGCTAGCCTCTGTCCACATGCCCGCCCGTATCACCGACCCCGAGCAGCTCAAAGAGCTCCTCGGCATCCCGTTCACCCCGGAGCAGACGGCCTGCATCACCGCGCCGCCCGCCCCGCAGGTGATCGTGGCCGGAGCCGGGTCGGGCAAGACCACCGTGATGGCGGCCCGAGTGGTCTGGCTGGTCGGCACCGGGCAGGTCGCCCCCGAACAGGTCCTGGGCCTGACCTTCACCAACAAGGCCGCAGGCGAACTCGCCGAACGCGTCCGCAAGGCGCTGATCAAGGCCGGCGTGACCGACCCCGATGCCATCGACCCGGACAACCCGCCCGGCGAGCCGGTCATCTCGACGTACCACTCCTTCGCCGGCCGTCTGCTGACCGACCACGGCCTGCGCATCGGCCTCGAACCCACCTCCCGGCTGCTGGCCGACGCGACCCGCTACCAGCTCGCCGCGCGCGTGCTGCGCGAAGCCCCCGGCCCCTACCCCGCGCTCATCCGTTCCTTCGCCGACCTCGTCAGCGACCTCCTCGCCCTCGACTCCGAACTCGCCGAACACCTCGTGGACCCCGCCCGGCTGCGCACCTGGGACGCCGGCCTGCTGCACACCCTGGAGGGCGCCAAGCTCACCAACGCCGACCTGCGCAAGGTCCCCGAGGCCGCGGCCGCCCGCCGCGAACTCGCCGACCTCGTCGTGCGCTACCGCGCCGCCAAACGCGAACGCGACCTGCTCGACTTCGGCGACCAGATCGCCCTGTCCGCCCGTCTCGCCGGCATCCCCGACGTGGGCCGGCTGCTGCGCGAGGAGTTCCGTGTGGTGCTCCTGGACGAGTACCAGGACACCTCCGTGGCCCAGCGCGTCCTGCTGTCGGGCCTGTTCGGCGGCGGTACGGGCCACCCGGTCACCGCCGTGGGCGACCCCTGCCAGGCCATCTACGGCTGGCGCGGTGCCTCCGTCGCCAACCTGGACGACTTCCCCGAGCACTTCGCCCACGCCGACGGCCGCCCCGCCACCCGCCAGGCGCTCAGCGAGAACCGCCGCAGCGGCGGCCGCCTCCTCGACCTCGCCAATGGCCTCGCCGAGCCCCTGCGCGCCCTGCACGCGGGCGTGGAGGCCCTGCGCCCGGCCCCCGGCGCCGAGCGCGACGGCACGGTCCGCTGCGCCCTGCTGCGCACTCATGCCGAGGAGACCGACTGGATCGCCGACTCCATCGCCCACCTCGTCCACACCGGCAAGGCCCCCGGCGAGATCGCCGTACTGTGCCGCACGGCGACCGACTTCGCCGAGATCCAGGCCGCCCTCGTCGCCCGCGACATCCCCGTCGAGGTCGTCGGCCTGTCCGGGCTGCTGCACCTGCCCGAGATCGCCGACCTCGTCGCCGTCTGCGAAGTCCTCCAGGACCCCGGGGCCAACGCCTCGCTGGTCCGCCTGCTGACCGGCCCGCGCTGGCGCATCGGCCCCCGCGACCTCGCCCTCCTCGGCCGCCGCGCCCGACTGCTGGTCGCCCACGCGCGCGCGGGCGACACCGACGACCCCGACCGCCGGCTCGCCGAGGCCGTCGAAGGGGTCGACCCGTCCGAGGTGATATCGCTCGCGGACGCCCTGGACACGTTCCTGGAAAGCCCCCTGGACGAGGACGCGGACGACGACGGGTTGCCGTTCTCCCCGGACGCGCGCGTGCGCTTCGCCCGCCTCGCCACCGAACTGCGTGACCTGCGCCGTTGCCTGTCCGACCCGCTGATGGACGTCCTGCACCGCGTCCTCGCGGTCACCGGCCTGGAGGTGGAGCTGTCGGCGTCCCCGCACGCCCTGGCCGCCCGCCGCCGCGAGACCCTCTCCAACTTCCTGGACATCGCCGCCTCCTTCGCGGCCGGCGACGGCGAGGCCACACTGCTGGCCTTCCTCGGATTCCTGCGCACCGCCGCCCAGTACGAGAAGGGCCTCGACAACGCCCTGCCCGGCGGCGAGAACACCGTCAAGGTCCTCACCGCGCACAAGTCCAAGGGTCTGGAGTGGGACGTCGTCGTCGTGCCGGGACTGGTCAAGGGCACCTTCCCGAGCGCCCAGGGCCGCGAGAAGTGGACCGCGCAGGCCAGGGTGCTGCCGCACGCCCTGCGCGGCGACCGCGACACCCTGCCCGACGCGGGCACCTGGGACTCCCGGGGCATGAAGGCCTTCCACGAGGCGATGAAGGAGCACCAGCACACCGAGGAACTCCGCCTCGGCTACGTCACCTTCACCCGCCCCCGCTCCCTCCTCCTCGGCTCGGGCCACTGGTGGGGGCCGAGCCAGAAGAAGCCGCGCGGCCCCTCCGACTTCCTCCAGGCCCTCCACGACCACTGCGCCGCCGGGTACGGCGAGATCGAGGCGTGGGCCGACGAGCCCGCCGAGGACGAGGAGAACCCGGCCCTGCACACGGCCACCGCCGACCAGGTGTGGCCGCTGCCCCTGGACGACGCGGCGCTGGCCCGCCGCCGCGCGGCCGCCGAGACCGTCCTCGCCCACCTGGACACCCTGGCCGCCCGCCAGGACAGCCACCCGCCCGCCACCCACGACCCCGACACCTTCGACGACCCCGACTGGCCCTCACCGCCGGACGACGAGGACCCCCACGCGGGGGAGTATCCGTACGGCGAGGACGGTCCGTACGGCGAGGACGGTCCGTACGGCGAGGACTTCCCGTACGACGAGGATTCGTACGCCGACGATGCCGCCCCGCAGCCGGAGGAGCCCGGAGACTGGGACTCCTGGGGCGCCGGCCGGCCGGCCGTACCTCACCAGGCGCCGCCCCCCGCCGACCCCGCGCATTTGCGGCCCCGTGCCCGCGAGGACACCACAGAAGGCAGCCTCAAGGTCACCCCTGAGGTCACCCCTGAGGAGGCCCGCACCATCGCTTCCTGGGACCGCGACCTCGACGCGCTCACCGGCGAGCTGCAGCGCTCCCGGCAGAGCGGCACGGACGTCCCGCTGCCCACCACACTGACCGCGTCCCAGTTGCTGCGTCTCGCCGAGGACCCGGACGGGCTCGCGCAGGAACTCGCGCGCCCCATGCCGCACCCTCCGCAACCCGCCGCGCGCCGGGGCACCCGATTTCACGCCTGGGTCGAAGCGCGCTTCGAGGAATTGACTCTGCCCATGCTGGAGCCCGACGAGCTGCCCGGCAGCGAAGCCGAGATCGCCGACGAACACGACCTGGAAGCGCTCAAGGACGCCTTCGAACGCACCGATTACGCCCACCGCACTCCCTACCGCGTCGAGGCGCCCTTCCAGCTCACCCTCGCCGGCCGGGTCGTACGCGGGCGGATCGACGCCGTCTACAAGAACGGCGACGGCCACGGAGCCACCTACGAGATCGTCGACTGGAAGACCAGCCGCTCCCGCACCGCCGACCCCCTCCAGCTCGCCGTGTACCGGCTGGCCTGGGCCGAGCAGCAGGGCGTGCCGCCCGAATCGGTCACGGCCGCCTTCCTGTACGTGCGCAGCGGCGAGACCGTACATCCCGAGGGACTGCCGGACCGGGCAGCCCTGGAGCGGCTGCTCAGGGGAGACGACCCGGGCGACACGGAGGGCGTACGCGGGGCGAGCCGAGTGTGACGAACCGCCCGCCGAGGATGTCGGTGCGGGCCGATAGGCTCGTGAACATGAGCCAGACCCCGGACAGCGCCGTCCGCACGCACATCGAGCAGCACCGCGCCGCCTTCCTCGACGACCTCGCCGCATGGCTGCGCATCCCCTCCGTGTCCGCCCAGCCCGATCACGCCCCCGACGTACGGCACAGCGCGGACTGGCTCGCCGCCAAGCTCAAGGAGACCGGCTTCCCGACCGCCGAGGTCTGGCACACCCCGGGCGCCCCGGCCGTCTTCGCCGAGTGGCCCTCGGGCGACCCGGACGCGCCCACCGTCCTCGTCTACGGCCACCACGACGTGCAGCCCGCCGCCCGCGAGGACGGCTGGGACAGCGAGCCCTTCGACCCCGTCATCCGCGAAAACCGGCTCTACGCGCGCGGGGCGGCCGACGACAAGGGCCAGGTGTTCTTCCACACACTCGGCGTCCGTGCCCACCTCGCCGCCACCGGCCGCACCGCCCCCGCCGTCAACCTGAAGCTGCTGATCGAAGGCGAGGAGGAGTCCGGCTCCCCGCACTTCCGCAGCCTCGTCGAGGAGCACACCGAACGGCTCACCGCCGACGCCGTGATCGTCTCCGACACCGGCATGTGGTCCGAGGACACCCCGACCGTCTGCACCGGCATGCGCGGCCTCGCCGAGTGCGAGATCCGGCTGCACGGCCCCGACCAGGACATCCACTCCGGATCCTTCGGCGGCGCCGTACCCAACCCGGCCACCGCCGCCGCCCGCCTCGTGGCCGCCCTGCACGACGAGCACGCACGCGTGGCGATCCCCGGCTTCTACGACGGCATAGTCGAGCTGACCGACCGCGAACGCGAACTCTTCGCCGAGCTGCCGTTCGACGAGGAACAGTGGCTGCGCACCGCCAAGTCGTCCGCCACCCACGGCGAGGCCGGACACACCACCCTGGAGCGCATCTGGGCCCGCCCCACCGCCGAGGTCAACGGCATCGGCGGCGGCTACCAGGGCCCCGGCAGCAAGACGATCATCCCGTCCTCGGCGATGGTGAAGCTGTCCTTCCGGCTGGTCGCCGGCCAGGACCCCGACCACATCGAGAAGGCCGTCCGCGCCTGGGCCGCCAAGCAGGTGCCCGCCGGGATCCGGCACGAGATCAGCTTCGGCTCCGCCACGCGCCCGTGCCTGACCCCGCTCGACCACCCCGCGCTGCAGTCCGTGGCCCGCGCCATGAGCCGCGCCTTCCAGAGCCCGGTCCGCTTCACCCGCGAAGGCGGATCCGGACCCGCCGCCGACCTCCAGGAGGTCCTCGGCGCCCCCGTCCTCTTCCTGGGCATCTCCGTTCCCTCCGACGGCTGGCACGCCCCGAACGAGAAGGTCGAACTCGACCTCCTCCTCAAGGGCGTCGAGACCAGCGCCTACCTGTGGGGCGACCTCGCCGAGAACTGGCGTCACGCCCCCTGACCCGAAAGCGCCGTACGGGACGCCACCGCGCGCGGGGCACACTGGGAGAACCGCCCGCAACCTGCCGCGCCCGCCCCGGTGCCCTGCCGCCCTACGACCCGCAGAACCATCCGCCGAAACGAACCGTTCCACTGGGGGAGTTGGAAGCACCCGTGACCACCTGGACCGACCACACCGCCGACCGACCCATCTCCCTGACCGCCCCGAGCGGCATCGACCGCGCCGCCCACCACCGGCTCGACGAGGCCTGGCTCGCGGCGGCGTGGAGCCACCCCACGACCCGCTGCTTCGTGGTCTCCGGCGGCCAGGTCCTCATCGACGAGACGCCCGACGGCCGTACCGAACTGGTCATGACGCCTTCCTTCGAGGCACCGCTCACCGAGGCCCACCGCTACTTCCTCGGCACCGACGACGAAGGCGTCAGCTACTTCGCCCTCCAGAAGGACGCACTGCCCGGCCGCATCGACCAGTCCGCCCGCCCGGCGGGCCTGCGCGAGGCCGGACTGCTCCTGTCACCACGCGACGCGGGCCTCATGGTGCACGCGGTCGGCTTGGAGAACTGGCAGCGCACCCACCGCTTCTGCTCCCGATGCGGCGAGCGCACGGTCATCGCCGCCGCCGGCCACATCCGCCGCTGCCCGGCCTGCGGCGCCGAGCACTACCCGCGCACCGACCCGGCCGTGATCATGGCCGTCACCGACGAGGACGACCGGATCCTGCTCGGCCGCCAGGTCCACTGGCCCGAGGGCCGCTTCTCCACGCTCGCCGGCTTCGTCGAGCCCGGCGAGTCCATCGAACAGTCGGTACGCCGCGAGGTCCTCGAGGAGGTCGGCGTCACCGTCGGCGCGGTCGAGTACGTGGCCAGCCAGCCCTGGCCCTTCCCGTCCAGCCTGATGCTCGGCTTCATGGCCCACGCCACCTCGACCGACATCGACGTCGACGGCGACGAGATCCACGAAGCCCGCTGGTTCTCCCGCGAGGAGCTGCACGCGGCCTTCGAGTCCGGCGAGGTGCTGCCCCCCTACGGCATCTCCATCGCCGCCCGACTGATCGAGATGTGGTACGGCAAGCCGCTCCCGACGAGGAGCTTCGTCTGAGCCCGAGCCGGGCGTAAGACCGCCGGCGCCGGACGCCGGTGTGGGACACGACACAAAAGGCGGCTCTTGAGGCACACAGCCTCAAGAGCCGCCTCTTCCGCAGGCGCGCACCGACCTCGTCAGGCGGCCAGCTTCTGCTTCACCTGAGCCAGCGACGGGTTCGTCATCGTGCTGCCGTCCGCGAAGAGCACGGTCGGAACCGTCTGGTTTCCGCCATTCGCCTTCTCCACGAAAGCAGCGGACTCCGGGTCCTGCTCGATGTTGATCTCGGTGTAGGCGATGCCCTCCCGGTCCAGCTGGCTCTTCAGCCGGCGGCAGTAACCGCACCAAGTCGTGCTGTACATCGTCACAGTGCCCTGCATGTCTCTCGCGCTCCTCAGGCAACTCGGGGAAGGTCGTCCAGGATGGGAACGTAAGGTATCGGCCCGGCATTCCCACCCGGGGTATCCACACACACTGTGACGCCTGCCGCATTCATACGACTATCGACACCCGCCTGTGGACAACCGGCCCGGCAGCCACAGACGACCTGGCAGCATGGCGGTGTGACAGCAGCAACGCACTCCACCCTCTTCCCGCAGGCACCGGACACGGCCGACGCGGTGCTCGAAGGGCTCGACCCCGAGCAGCGCGAGGTGGCCACCGCCCTGCACGGCCCGGTGTGCGTCCTCGCCGGAGCGGGCACCGGCAAGACCCGGGCGATCACCCACCGCATCGCCTACGGAGTACACGCAGGCATCCTCCAGCCGTCCAGCGTGCTCGCTGTCACCTTCACCAACCGGGCCGCAGGCGAGATGCGCGGCCGCCTGCGCCAGCTCGGCGCCAACGGCGTACAGGCCCGTACCTTCCACTCCGCCGCACTGCGCCAGCTCCAGTACTTCTGGCCGAAAGCGATCGGCGGCTCCATGCCCCGGCTCATCGACCGCAAGTTCCAGCTCGTCGCCGACGCGGCCGCCACCTGCAACCTCCGCCTCGACCGCGGCGAGCTGCGCGACGCCATGGCCGAGATCGAATGGTCCAAGGTCACCCAGACCATCCCCGCCGACTACCCGTACGCGGTTGCGAAGGCCGACCGCGAGGCCCCTCGCGACCCGGTCGAGATCGCCCACCTCTACGCCGCCTACGAAGACCTCAAGCGCGACCGGGCGGTCATCGACTTCGAGGACGTCCTGCTGCTCACCGTCGCCGTCCTCCAGGACCGGCATGACATCGCCGAGCAGGTCCGCGCCCAGTACCAGCACTTCGTCGTCGACGAATACCAGGACGTCAGCCCCCTGCAGCAGCGGCTGCTGGAACTGTGGCTCGGCGACCGCGACAGCCTGTGCGTCGTCGGCGACGCCAGCCAGACGATCTACTCATTCACAGGAGCAACGCCCGACCACCTCCTCGACTTCCGCCTCCGTCACCCCGGCGCCACCGTCGTCAAGCTGGTCCGCGACTACCGCTCCACCCCCCAGATCGTCCACCTCGCCAACGGTCTGCTCACCCAGGCCCGCGGACGCGCCGCCGACCACCGGCTGGAACTGGTCTCCCAGCGCCCCGCCGGCCCCGAACCCGTCTACGCCGAGTACACCGACGAGCCCGCCGAAGCCGAGGGCGCCGCCCGCCGCATCCGCGAACTGATCGACGCCGGCGTCCCCGCCGCCGAGATCGCCGTCCTCTTCCGCACCAACTCCCAGTCCGAAACCTACGAACAAGCCCTCGCCGACGCCGGCGTCCCCTACCAGCTGCGCGGCGCCGAGCGCTTCTTCGACCGCCCCGAAGTGCGCAAGGCCGGCATCGCCCTGCGCGGCGCCGCCCGCTTCGGCGGCAACGACTCCCTGCTCGACGACGTCGTCGACCTCCCCTCACAAGTACGTGCCGTGCTGTCCGGAGAGGGCTGGACCAGCGAGCCACCGGCCGGCTCCGGCGCCGCGCGAGAACGCTGGGAATCCCTGGCCGCCCTGGTCAGCCTCGCCCACGACTTCGCCGCCGCCCGGCCGGGAGCCACCCTCGGCGACTTCGTGGCCGAGCTCGACGAACGGGCGAACGCGCAACACGCCCCGACCGTCCAGGGCGTCACCCTGGCCTCCCTCCACGCGGCCAAGGGCCTGGAGTGGGACGTCGTCTTCCTGGTCGGCATCGCCGAGGGCATGATGCCGATCACGTACGCCAAGACGGACGAACAGGTCGAGGAAGAACGCCGCCTCCTCTACGTCGGCGTGACCCGTGCCCGAGAACGCCTCCACCTCTCCTGGGCGCTGTCCCGCTCACCCGGCGGCCGCCCCAACCGCAGGCCCAGCCGTTTCCTCGACGGCCTGCGCCCCGGCTCCACCGCCACCGTCGGACGCACCGGGACGGCAGCCACCGGAGGCATCGAACGCGGCGCCCTCGCCGGCGCCCCGGCCGTCCGTCGGCGTACCCAGCGCACCCCGGCCCGCTGCAGGGTCTGCGGCCGCACACTCACCGACGCGGGCGAAATGAAGCTGATGCGCTGTGAGGACTGCCCCTCGGACATGGACGAAGGCCTCTACGAGCGGCTGCGCGAGTGGCGGGCCGTCCAGGCGGAGCACAGCGGACAGCCGGACTTCTGCGTCTTCACCGACCGGACCCTGATGGCCATCGCCGAAGCCCGGCCCGACAGCCCGGCCGAACTCTCTCGCATCCCCGGCGTCCTCAGCCGCAAGCTGCAGCGCTACGGAACCGACGTTCTGGCCATCTGCGCAGGCCAGGAGGGTGTGGAAGGCGACGAGAGCGACTGATACGAACTCGTCGCAAAAATAGTTTGCGCATGCCCCAGCAATCCCCATAGGTTCTAGGCACGGAAGCAACGGCCTTCTCGAAGGCCGGATTCCGTGTTGTACTTGCATATCCGAACGGACTGGTTCACCCCAGTCCCCAAGACGCCGAGAGGAGGCGAGTCCAGTGATCAGCATCAACATCAGCACGGCCAAACTGACCGATCGCTCGGCCGTCTCCACGTGCATGCTCGGCGCCTCGAACCAGGGCACCGGTCTGTCCGGCATCCGTGCCGCCCGTCCGGCGTCCTCCCTGTCTCTCGCGGGTCTTCCCATCCGTGAGCGCAATGAGCGACCGACCAAGGCACTGGAAGCGGTAGCGGCACAGGCACATGCCTATGCCTTTGCGGCGGCCGGTGCCGGATTCCGGAAGCAGACGAAGCAGCACCACCTGATGTGGGCCTTCCGTGGGCCAGAACCCTGGAGTGATCCAGCCTGATCCGATCAGGCCGGCGCCTTCAGGGCCGCGGAACCCCACCCGGGATCCGCGGCCCTTCTGTTTGCCCCGAACGGGGACAACGAAGCGAAGGGGCCTCGGGACAAGAAAAGAACCCGGTACCACGCCGACACCCGGTCAACCGGCCGGACCGACCAGACGAGGAAGACCAACCGTGCAACTCGAAGCGCACGCCCCGTCCGTACCGCCTTCACAGACGATCCCCCCGCCCGGCCTCACGGAGGACTCCACCTTGACCCCCCTCACCGCGCTCACCGCGCTCGACGACGCCATCGAGAACCTCGGCGTACCCGTCCCCTGCCGCTCCTACGACCCGGAGGTCTTCTTCGCCGAGTCGCCGGCGGACGTCGAGTACGCCAAGTCCCTCTGCCGCACCTGCCCGCTGATCGAGGCCTGCCTCGCCGGCGCCAAGGAACGGCGTGAGCCCTGGGGCGTCTGGGGCGGCGAGCTGTTCGTCCAGGGTGTCGTCGTCGCCCGGAAGCGGCCGCGTGGTCGCCCGCGCAAGAACCCGGTCACGGCATGAACACCGCAGGAACGATCGACCGCCCCCTCACGAACGACCCCAAGAAGCAGGCCCCGATGAAGCCGTCCACGAGCGAGCCCGCAGGCTCCGCGACCCCAGACTTCACCCCCAGCGGCGCGACCGGCTCGCGTCAGAACAGGACCCGAGAGATGCAACTCATCCCAGAAGCCCTGGCTCGTGCGCATATGCACGACCGACTGCACGAGGCCGCCCGGGAACGCCGGGCCGTGCGCCTGGCGACCGCCCAGCGGATGCAGCGCCGGGCGGAGCGCGCCTCGATGCGCGCCCGCCGTGCGCTCGCCATGGCCGTGATGCAGTAACCGAACACACCGACGCGGTGGTCTTCCCGCCCAGGAAGGCGAAACCTTGCCCGCGGGGGCCGGTCCGTCCGAACGGACCGGCCCCCGCGGTGCGTTGTGCCGCGCGATCCGCCGACCGGAGAGTTATGGTCGGCGGATGACGAGTCCTCCCGGAGGAAGTGATCAGGACGGCTCCACCAGGGAGCCCCAGCCTTTCGTGTGCGCACGCTGCGGCATCCCCGCCGGTGACTCCCAGCCGGCCACCTGGACCTGCTCCGTGGAGAACGGCACTCGTCAGTACTTCTGCGACGTGTGCTCCCGGCAGAATCTGAGGGCGATCGAGGGGCGGTTGGATTCCGCCTGGTGGTGAGAACGATTCTCAGAGGGGCCCCCTCCCCCCTCCCCCTCCCCACCCCGCCCCTCGCAAACTTCAGGCAGCCACAGACTCCATGGCAACCCGGACTCCATGGCAACCGGACTCCCCGGAAGCGCCGGACTCCATCAGCCCCGGAACGTCACCTCGGCCCCCGGTTCACGCCTCCGCCGCTGGTTCCTCCTCGATCGAGTCGGCTTCGGGGACGAATCCCGGGAGCCATTCCTCCAGTTCCTCTCGCAGCCGTACCGAGGCTCCCAGCTGGCACAGCACGCCGATCGTGCTCAGCGTCACCCGGTGTATCAGCAGATAGGCCGGCGGCAGGTTGAGCCTCTTGCCCAGCTGGTAGGCGGGGGAGCGGGGGTCGGCGATGCGGGCGGCCTGGCTGCGCATCCAGGAGCGGGTGAAGGTGAACGCCTCGACCCGGGCCGGTTCGATGATCGGCAACAGGTAGTCGAGGACCGCGTCGGGGTCGAGCTCGATGGATTCCTTGACGAATCCCTCCGTGCACAAGAGCTCGTAGACCGTGTCCGCCTCGCCGTCCAGGGTCATCCGCAGCGAGATGCCGATCGGTGTCGGCAGGCCGCCCGGGAGCCGGTCGACCGTGCCGAAGTCCAGGACGCCCAGGCGCCAGTCCTCATCGCCGTCCGGGCCGCCGGGCAGCAGCCGGAAGTTGCCCGGGTGCGGATCGGCGTGCAGCAGGCCGGTGCGGGCCGGACCCGAGAAGAGGAATCGGGCCAGGAGCTGGCCGGCCCGGTCGCGCTGCTCCTGGGTGCCGTCCGTGATGATCTCCGACAGCGGTATGCCCTCGATCCACTCCGTGACCAGGACCTGTTCGCTCTGGTGCACCACGGCGGGGACCACCACGTCAGGGTCGTCCGCGAACTCCTGCGCGTGCGCGTCCTGGGCCTGTGCCTCCAGCGCGTAGTCCAGCTCCTCCGAGACTCGGTCCCGCATCTCGGCGATCAGCGGCTTGATGTCCATGCCGGGGATGAGCGGCCCCAACAGGCGGGCGAACCGGCTCAGTTGGCTCAGGTCGGACAGCAGGGCCTCGCCCGCGCCCGGGTACTGCACCTTGACCGCCACCTCACGGCCGTCGTGCCACACCGCCCGGTGGACCTGTCCGATGGAGGCCGCGGCCGCCGGCTTGTCCTCGAATTCCAGGAACAGGTCACGCCAGCCCGCCCCCAGCCGTTCCCCGAGCACCGTGTGCACCGTGCGGGTCGGCATCGGCGGTGCCGCTTCCTGGAGTCTGGTCAGGGCCGCGCGGTAGGGGCCGGCGACCTCCTCGGGCAGGGCGGACTCGAAGACGGAGAGGGCCTGCCCGAACTTCATGGCACCGCCCTTGAGCTCCCCGAGAACCTTGAACAGCTGCTCAGCCGTGCGCTGTTGCAGTTCCCGGCCGACGATCTCCGCGGACTCGCCCACGATCCGCTTGCCCAGCCCCCAGGTCGCCCGGCCGGCGAAGCCGAGCGGGAGCGCGGCGAGCTTGGCGGTACGGGTGACCGCCTTCCGGGGAAGATCAGACATGCGCCCTCCAAGTCCCAGTCGGCCGCGCCGCGCCTGCCTCGCGTCGTCGCTCCGTCGACGGCCGTTGCGCCTCCATTGTGGCGCGTGGCTCCCCGCTGGTTGAGGCGTGCTCCCCCTTACCTTTCTCCACCGCCCCGCACTCGCATTTCGGGTGTGGCCACACGGGCCGGGAGTTCCAGTTCAGGCCGGGCAGGGACGCCTCCCAGCGTGCGCCCGTGCTGGACGGCGAGCCTCCGTCGAGGAAGGCCAGGGCGTGTGCGGCGGCCAGTCCCGCCACCGCCGTGGCGAGGGCCAGGTCGCAGGAGGCGACCTGGCGGGCCTTTCCGGAACGCCACTGGGCGACCAGGCGGGGCCAGACCGGGTCCCGGTCGGTGCGGCCGTGGTGCAGACAGCCGGCGCAACTCGTCTCGCCGGGCAGGACGAGCGGGCCGACGACGCCGGTCGCCTCCGCGACCCCCGCATAGAGGTGGGGTGTTCCGGAGGCCAGGAGCGGTTCGGCGGCGAACGGGTCCGGTGCGTGCACGGCGACGTCGTCCCGTGGGGCGAGGATCACCAGGGAGAGTCCCGGGTTCTCCGTGCTGCCGGGGGAGGAGTGGGTGCGGCGTGGCGGGCGGTCCGGTGCGGCGCGGCGGACGGCTGCCCGGGCCGCGTCCGCCCGGCGCTCGCGGACCGACTCGGCGGGCAGCCCGCCCGGGGCCACGTCCCACGGTTCCACGCGTCCCACATCGCGTACGTCGACTTCGCCCACCCCCGCGCCGGACAGCACCGAGGCGAGTATGGTCCCGACCCGTCCCGCGCCCCGTACCTGTACGCGCAGGGAGCGGCGGGCGGCGAGCCGGCCGAGTGCGCTGCCGGGCTCGGGGGTGGTCAGGGAGAGCGAGGCGAGGTCGGGGCGCAGCCGCTCCAAGACGTCTTGTCTTTCCCGCAGCGCGTCCGCGGCTGGTCCGCCGCCGCGTGTGTCGTCGATCAGGCCCGCGTGGGCCAGTCGCTCCACCAGTGTGTCGACATGGCCGTCCGGCAGGTCCATGTGCCGGCCCTCCTCGCGCAGCAGGGGCAGTCCCCGGGTGCCGTTGAGCAGGTCCAGGAAGCTGCCCGTGGCGGTGTCCACCGGGCCCAGTGTCATCGCGTGCGCCGGAGTCATGCCGAACTGCACGGTGTTGAGGTCGCGCCAGCCGCGTCGTAGCGCGGGCTTCACCATCGGATGCATGACAGGCCCCCGTATCCGTCGAATTCACCCGGAACATCCGGTGAGTCATCGGTGTCGTACGTTGTCGGTGGAGTCGGCCGTGCTCTGCCGACGCCTGCCAGCATGCCGGGCGGTGGTGGCGGGTGGGGGAGGTTGTCCACAGGCCGGGGGTATTCGTCGTACAAATCGGCCATGGCGGCCGGGCATATCGGTCGTACAAATCAAACGCATGGTGGGCATCGGCTTCGAACCGTCCCGGAGCCGGGACTTCGGCCTTGCCCAGCGGGTAACGTCGGGGCGTGCCCGCCGACCCACTGCACCGCGCCGGACAGTCACAGCGCAGCACGACGAGCCAGCCGCCGAGCGGCTCAAAGGCGAGCGCGATCGAGGTCCGCAGGAGTGCCCGGCGCCGCCGGACGGTCTCCGCGTACCGTGAGGGCGATCGCACCGTCGTGCTCATCCCCGCCCGGATGTCCGAGGCGGAGGAGCAGCGCTGGGTGACCGTCATGCTCGACAAACTGGCCGCCCAGGAGAGCAGGCGGGTGCTGGGCGATGCCGAGCTGACCGAGCGGGCCGAGCGGCTGTCGGCCCAGTACTTCGACGGCCGGGCGCGCCCCGCCTCTGTGCGCTGGGTCACCAACCAGAACACCCGCTGGGGTTCGTGCACTCCGGCCGAGGGGAGCATCCGTCTCTCGCACCGGCTGCAGGGGATGCCGGAGTACGTCGTCGACTACGTCCTCTGCCATGAGCTGGCGCATCTGCTGGTGCCCGGTCACGGGCCCGATTTCTGGCGGCTGCTGGAATCCTATCCGCGCACCGAGCGGGCCCGCGGTTATCTCGAAGGGGTGGTGGCCGCCGACCGGCTGCCGCATGTGCCCGGTGCCCGGGGTGGGTGAACGGCTGCCCGTGTGAGTGGCGGGGCGCGGTTGTGTACCGGGTCTGTACCGGCTGCGTCCGATGTCGGTGTTTGCCGTTAGCCTGGCGCGACGCACTCACATTCGGGATGGGGGACGGTCGTAACGCATGGCCAGGGAATTCCAACGCGGCCACAAGGCCAGGGTCAGTGATCTCACGGCGGGCACGGATCTGTACGTAGGCGTGCAGATCTCCGCTCCTGGACTGACCTTCGACATCAGCTGCTTCGGTCTGGACGCCGACGAGCGCCTTTCGGACGACCGGTACTTCGTCTTCTTCAACCAGCCGAAGTCCCCTGAGGAGTCCATCCAGTTGCTGGGCGCCCAGGCGGGCGATACGGAGTCGTTCCGGGTCACGCTGGACCGGATCCCCTCCCAGATCCGCAAGCTCTCCTTCACGGCGACCCTCGACGGCACCGGGCAGATGTCGCAGATCAGT
This sequence comes from Streptomyces griseochromogenes, assembly GCF_001542625.1. Taxonomy (NCBI): domain Bacteria; kingdom Bacillati; phylum Actinomycetota; class Actinomycetes; order Kitasatosporales; family Streptomycetaceae; genus Streptomyces; species Streptomyces griseochromogenes. The sequence goes on from NZ_CP016279.1 coordinate 1,433,522, forward strand.
CCCGGATACCTGCGCATTGTGGCCGGTGGCGAAGAGGTCGCCCGCTACTCCTTCAACGGCTCGGAGTTCTCCACCGAGCGGGCCGTGATGCTCGGTGACTTCTACTTCAAGGACGTATGGCGGTTCGCCGCGGTCGGTCAGGGCTTCGACGGCGGTCTGGAGGCGCTGCTGAAGAACTTCGGCGGAGAGGTGCTGGAGGAGGAGGCGCCCGCCGCCCCGCAGCAGCCGCAGACCGCCGCCGCTCCCGGCTTCGCACCGCCCGCATTCGGCGCCCCGGCGGCACCCGCGCCCGCACCTGCACCTGCACCCGCCCCTGTTCCGGCGCCCGCTCCGGCTCCTGCCGAGCAGTCCGCCGCCCAGGGCTTCGCCTCGCCGCCCGGAGCCACACCGCCCGGAATCACCCCGCCTCCGGCCCCGGCGCCCGCGCCGAACGTGCACGCGGCCCCGACGGTCATCGCCCCTCTGGCCCCGCCCGCCGGCGGCACGGTCCATCCGCCGGCCCCGGCGCCCGCGCCCTACGGCCAGCCTCCGCAGCAGCAGCCGTACGGCGGCCAGCCCGGCGCGCCGATGCCTCCGGGCTACGGCCAGCAGCCCTCCTACGGCGGTCAGCCGGGCGCGCCGATGCCTCCGGGCTACGGTCAGCAGCCGCAGTACGGTCAGGTCCCCGGCCAGCAGCCGGCCGCGTACGGAGTGCCGCAGGGCGCCCCCCAGGGCGGTGCCGGTGTGATGGCAGCGCTCCAGGCGTTCAAGGAGACGCCCACCGGGCAGCGCTGGACGCAGCAGAACAAGAAGCTCATCCGGGTCGACCTCGGCATCGGCGGGCAGCCGGTGCTGGCCCGGCAGGGCAGTATGGTGCTCTACCAGGGCAAGGTCGACTTCAGCTACAAGGGCGCCGGGTTCGCCGGGCGGATCGTCGGCAGCGCGACCGGCCAGGAGATGCAGCTGATGCGCTGCACCGGCAACGGCCAGGTGTTCCTCGCCGAGAACTCCACCCATCTGCACCCCATCGAGCTGCAGGGCGACGCGATCTGCGTCTCCGCCGAAAGCGTCCTCGCCTTCGACGAGAGCCTCCAGCACGAGATCCGCCGCATCGAGGGGCACGGCATCCCGGGCGGCGCGCTGTTCACCATGCAGTTCCAGGGCACCGGAACGATCGTCGTCAAGACGCACGGCACACCTGTCGTGCTGCCCGTGACACCCACGACCTTCGCCGACTGCAACGCGGTGGTCGCCTGGTCGGCCGCCTCCCAGGTGATCGTCTCCAGCCAGGTGCGGATGCGCCGCAACGCCTACCCGGGCGACACCGGGGAGAGCGTCAACCTCCAGTTCCGGGGCGCGCCCGGGAACTTCATCGTCGTCCAGCCCTACGAGGTCTGAGGGAGCCCGTCATGAACCAGCCGCTCGCGGGCTACGCCCCCGCACCCATCACCGCCCGCATGGAGAACCACGGCAGCCACATGCTGAAGGTCGCCATGCAGACCGGAAACGACCTCCTCGCGCGCGTGGGGTCGATGGTCGCCTACGAAGGCTTCATCCAGTACGAGCCCAACCCGCCGGCCGTCCGCCAGATCGCCCGCGACTGGATCACCGGCGAGGGCGCGCCGCTGATGAAGTGCACCGGCGACGGCCTGCTCTACCTCGCCGACTACGGCGCGAACGTCGTCGTGATCAACCTCAACGGCGACGGCATCTCCGTCAACGCCACCAACCTGCTCGCCTTCGACGCGCACCTTCAGTGGGGCGTCGAGCGCGTCAAGGGGCTCGCCAAGTTCGCCGGGCAGGGCCTGTGGAACACGAAGATCTCCGGGCAGGGCTGGGTCGCGCTGACCTCCCGGGGCAAGCCGATCGTCGTCGACTGCGGAGGCGGTGAGGACGAGACCTACGTCGACCCCGACGCGCTCGTCGCCTGGTCCCCGAACCTGAAGGTGAAGGGCAAGCGCAGCTTCAAGGCGCAGTCACTGATCGGCCGGGGCAGCGGCGAGGCCTACCAGATGGCCTTCTCCGGCCAGGGCATCGTCGTCGTCCAGCCCAGCGAGGACAGCACCGACCGCATCCGGATCCGGGGCTGAGGGGGAGCCAGAAACACCATGCAGAGCCCGCTTTTCGCGCACAACGACCTCCAGACGCAAGAGCGCTGGAGCATGCAGAACGCGCAGATGCTCCGCGTCACCCTGGAGGGGCACGACGACATCCTCGCCCGCAAGGGCACCATGATCGCCTACCAGGGTCTCGTGGAGTTCGACGCCGAGTACCGCAGCAACAACCAGGCACGCGCGCGTGCGCACACCGGCGAGGGTCTGGACCTGATGCGCTGCCACGGGCAGGGCACGGTCTACCTCGCCAACCTCGCCCAGCACGTGCACGTCATGGACGTCGAGCAGGACGGGCTGACGGTCGACAGCAGCTACGTCCTCGCCATGGACTCCTCGCTGCACCACGAGGTCATCGCCGTCGACAGCCTCTACGGCATCTCCGGGTCCGGGAAGTACCAGCTCAACATCACCGGGCGCGGCAAGGTGGCCCTGATGACCTCGGGCGCGCCGCTGCTGATGCAGGTCACGCCCGACAAGTACGTCAACTGCGACGCCGACGCGATCGTCGCCTGGTCCACGGGGCTGCGTGTGCAGATGCAGGCCCAGACGCACTCCTCGGGGGTGTGGCGGCGGCGCGGCAACACCGGTGAGGGCTGGGAGCTGAGCTTCATGGGCTCCGGGTTCGCGCTCGTGCAGCCCAGCGAGCTGCTGCCGCCGCAGAACGCGGTGATCGGCCAGGGCCTCGCCGCACAGTTCGGCATGGGGCAGCAGGGGGCGCGCGGTCAGAACCAGGGCAACGTCTGGAGCTGACCGTCCGGAAGACAAACGTAGGGGGCGGCCGCCCCCTGCACGTTCAGAGCCTGGCTCGGGTCGCGTCCAGTAGGCGTACGACCGACTCGTCGGCCACGTCCGGCACCTCGTCGTAGGCGAACCAGCGCACGTCCAGCGACTCGTCGCTGATCACATGCTGGGCGTCGCGCGGGGCCAGCGCCGCGTACTGCACGTCGAAGTGCCAGTGGCAGGGCGCGGGGATCGGGTGCCGGTCCAGGCGCACCGGACCGCCGGACAGCAGCGTCAGCCCCGGGACGCCGGACTCCTCGGTCGCCTCGCGCAGGGCCGCCGCGGCCACCGAGACGTCGCCCTGCTCGCAGTGGCCGCCCATCTGCAGCCACATCCGCAGCTTCTTGTGCAGCGTGAGCAGCACCCGGCCGCGCTCGGGGTCGATGACCAGCGCACTCGCCGTGATGTGGCCCGCGTGGCAGGCCTTCCACATGGCGTCCGGGTGGGCCGCCAGATGGTCCAGATAGGCCTGGCGCAGGTCTTCCTGGTCCTCGTAGCCCTTCAGCACGAGGACCGCGTCGTCGTGAAGGCTCACTCGGCGTCGTCGCCCTTGGACTCGTCGTCCTTCTTCAGGTTCGGCTTCTCGCCGGAGCCGCTCGCCGCCTCGCCGAGCATCTTGTCCAGCTCGGAGAAGTCCAGCTGCTCGCGGTGGACGAAGCCGTCCGGGTCGTCCAGGTCGGTGGCGGTCGGCAGCATGTCCGGGTGGGCCCACAGGGCGTCCCGGCCGTCGACCCCGCGCGCGTCCGTGAGCGAGGCCCACAGACGGGAGGCGTCGCGCAGCCGGCGCGGGCGCAGCTCCAGGCCGATCAGCGTGGCGAACGTCTGTTCCGCCGGGCCGCCGGTGGCGCGGCGGCGGCGCAGGGTCTCACGCAGCGCGTCCGCGGACGACAGACGCGGCTTCGCGGCCGCGTGGACCACCGCGTCCACCCAGCCCTCGACGAGCGCCAGCGCGGTCTCCAGACGGGCCAGGGCCGCCTTCTGCTCCGGCGTGTCCTCCGGCTGGAACATGCCCTGCTGCAGGGCGTCCTGCAGCTGCTCCGGGTTCTGCGGGTCGAACTGGCCGACCACGTCCTCCAGCTTGGCCGTGTCGACCTTGATCCCGCGCGCGTACCCGTCGACCGCGCCGAACAGGTGCGAGCGCAGCCACGGCACATGCGCGAACAGGCGCTGGTGGGCGGCCTCGCGCAGGGCCAGATAGAGCCGGACCTCCTCCTTCGGCACACCGAGGTCCTTGCCGAACGCCTCCACGTTGGCGGGGAGCAGCGCCGCCTTGCCGACCGGGCCCAGCGGCAGGCCGATGTCGGTCGAGCCGACGACCTCGCCCGCCAGCACGCCCACGGCCTGCCCGATCTGCGTGCCGAACATGGCGCCGCCCATCGAGCGCATCATGCCGATCAGCGGGCCCGCCATGGCCTGCATCTCCTCCGGCAGGACGTCGCCCATCGCCGCGCCGACCCGCTCGGCGACCGGGTCGACCAGCTCCTGCCACGCGGGCAGCGTCGCCTCGACCCACTCGGCGCGCGACCAGGCCACCGCCGATGCGGCGCCCGACGGCAGGGACGTCGCATCGTCCAGCCACAGATCGGCCAGGCGCACGGCCTCCTCGACAGCGGAGCGCTCGGCGGTGCCGACGCTCGCGTCCTTGACGCCGTCCTGGGTGCCCTGGGCGACCGTCTGACGGGCGATCTGCTTGGCCATGTCCCAGTTCACCGGGCCGCCCTCGTAGGAGAGCATCTGGCCCAGCTGCTGGAACGCGGCGCCCAGGTCGGTGGGGTTCAGAGAACCGAACATGGCCGCGAGCGGATTGTCGGCGCCGGGGCCGCCAAAGCCTCCGGCCCCGGGCAGCCCGAAACCGAACGGGTTGGCCGGTCCCTGCCCACCACCGCTCTGCTGGTCCTTCTCCTTGCCCTCGTCGCCGTCTTCCGGCTCCTCCGGCGGAAGGCCGAATCCGAATGGGGTGTCACTCACGGGATTCCTCGGCTGGTAAGGCCACCGGATCTCTCCGGCGGCGCGGCTGCCCGACATCACCACCCAGCGTAGACACCCGAACCCGATCGGGCCTCGGTGCTTCGCCCACGCAAGGGCTGCGGCAGGATGGATGCACCTGGTACGCACGCGTCACTCGCGCCCGTACTGAAGACAACCTCTGGAGACGCCCGGTGAGTTCCCCAGATCCGCAGGTTCGCGCAGCGCGAAACCTTTCAACCCCTCCTGCCGTGCGCGGGCCCGTCGTCGCGGTCACCGGTGCCGCGACCGGAGTCGGTGCCCTGCTCACCGAGAGGCTCGCCGCCTGCGAGGAGATCAAGCAGGTCATCGCCATCGACGAGCGGCGCGGGGAGTGCGCCGACGCGCAGTGGCACATCCTCGACGTGCGCGACCCGGCGATCGCGGACAAGCTGCGGGGCGCGGATGTGGTGGTGCATCTCGCCCTCGACCTGGACCTCGGCAGCGACGCCGCCGCTCGTACCGCTTACAACGTACGGGGGACGCAGACCGTGCTGACCGCGGCCGCGGCCGCCGGGGTGCACCGGGTCGTGCTGTGCACGTCCTCGATGGTCTACGGAGCGCTGCCGGACAACGAGCTGCCCCTGTCGGAGGACGCGGAGCTGCGAGCCACGGCCGAGGCCACCGGGGTCGGGGATCTGCTGGAGATCGAGCGGCTGGCGCGGCGCGCACCGCGCGCGCATCCGGGGCTGAACGTCACCGTCGTGCGCCCCGCCGTGCTGGTCGGCGGCACGGACACCGCGCTGACCAGGTACTTCGAGTCTCCTCGGCTGCTGGTGGTCGCCGGGTCGCGGCCGGCCTGGCAGTTCTGTCACGTCGAGGATCTGTGCAGTGCCCTGGAGTACGCCGTCCTGGAGAAGGTCGACGGGGAGCTCGCCGTGGGCTGTGACGGGTGGCTGGAGCAGGAGGAGGTCGAGGAGCTGAGCGGGATCCGGCGGATGGAGCTGCCGTCGGCGGTCGCGCTGGGCGCCGCGGCCCGGCTGCACCGGATCGGCCTCACTCCGTCTCCGGCCGGGGATCTGGCGTACACGATGTACCCCTGGGTGGTCAGCGGGAGCCGGTTGCACGATGCCGGGTGGCGGCCGGGGTGGACCAATGAGGAGGTGCTGGCCGAGCTGCTGGAGGAGGCTTCCGGGCGGCACACGGTGGCCGGACGGCGGCTGGGGCGGAAGGACGCGACGGCGGCCGGGGCCGCGGGGGCGACGGTGGCGCTGCTGGGTGCCGCCGCTGTCGTACGGCGGGCTCGGAAGGCCCGGCGACGACTCTGAGCACCGGATCCGCCCCTTGCCCCTCCCGCCGAGGGGCTCCGCCCCTCCATGTGGCTGTAGGAGACTCCAAACCGCGCCGTGCGTGTGCCTGGTGAAAGTCGTATTCCGGGATGTCGGAGGCGTGCGGCACCATGGGGGCATGGCACCCATGAACGATCACCCCGGTGAGCAGGCGGCGCGGGATCCCATCAAGCTGATCGGTATCCGGGAGACCGCGCTGTCCGTGGACGAGGTCTTCCGGGCCGTCGGGGACGACGCCGCCGGTGGTGTCGCACTGTTCGTGGGGACCGTGCGGAACCACGACTCGGGTGCCGACGTCGATGCGCTCGGGTACTCCTGCCATCCCAGCGCCGAAGCCGAGATGAGGCGGATCGCCGAGAAGGTCGTCGCCGAGTATCCGGTGCGGGCGCTGGCCGCCGTCCACCGCGTGGGCGACCTCGCCGTCGGCGACCTCGCCGTCGTCGTCGGGGTGTCGTGCCCCCACCGCGGCGAGGCCTTCGAGGCGTGCCGCAAGCTCATCGACGACCTGAAGCACGAGGTGCCCATCTGGAAGCACCAGAAGTTCTCCGACGGGACCGAGGAATGGGTCGGGGCCGGCACCTGCTGACGGCGGTCGCACCTTCCCTCACCTTCGGCCCATCACCCACTCCGGTTGCGTAACCACCCCCCTCGCGTGAGCGTTGTCAGAGCGAATGGTTAATCTGCTGATCAGTCGGTTGCGGACGCTCATGGGGTTGGGAGGTCGGCATGGCGGCGCTCGCCTGGTTGCTGATACCGCTGATCGCGGCGGTCGGTGCCGGTCTGTGGGGCAGCTGGGCCAATCGGACACGGAAGACACGCGGCGACGGACCCGAACTGGACGGGTACGCGCGATTCCGCGAGGCCATGGAGAAGTCCCCTCCGGGTGCGCGCGGCGCCTGACGGGGGTGGCCCTGACGGTGCGCTGACAGAGGCGTCCCGTACTGTCGTGGCATGCCACGCCGCACCGCGACGATGCTCGCCTCCACCCTGATGCTGATCGCGCTCCTGTGCGCGGGAGTTCTCATCCCCGTGCCGTACTCGGAGATGTCCCCGGGGCCGACCGTGAACACGCTCGGGGAGCACGGGGGCGAGCCGGTGCTGCAGATCTCGGGGCACAAGACCTACCCGACGGACGGGCATCTGAACATGACGACCGTCCGGGTCACCAGCGCCGACTTCCGGATGAACCTGGTCGAGGCCGTCTACGGCTGGCTGGCGCGCGACAGCAAGATCGTGCCGCATGACACCCTCTACCCGGACGGCAAGACGGAGGAGCAGTCCACCCAGGAGAACGCCGAGGAGTTCAGCCAGTCCCAGGAGAGTGCCAAGGTCGCCGCCCTGAAGGAGCTGGGCGTCCCGGTGAAGTCCTGGGTGATCGTCTCCACCGTCGTCAAGAACTCCCCGGCCGAGGGCAGGCTGCACGCCGGCGATGTGATCAAGGCCGTGGACGGTGCGGCGGTCAAGCAGCCGTCCGATGTCGCCAAGCTCGTCACCAAGCACAAGCCGGGTCAGAACGTCGTCTTCACCGTCGTCCCCGCCAAGGAGCAGGCCGCCGCCGAGAAGGAGCACAGGACGGCGACCAAGACGCAGGACGTCACCCTCACGACCAAGACCTCCGACGACACCGGCGCCAAGCGGGCCATCGTCGGGATCTCCGCCGGGACCGATCACACCTTCCCGTTCGGCATCGACATCAAGCTCGCCGATGTCGGCGGCCCCAGCGCCGGTTTGATGTTCGCGCTCGGCATCTACGACAAGCTCACCCCGGGGAGCCTCACCGGCGGGAAGTTCGTCGCCGGCACCGGCACCATCGACGACAAAGGCACGGTCGGGCCGATCGGCGGCATCGAGATGAAGACGGTCGGCGCGCGCGGCAAGGGCGCCCAGTACTTCCTGACGCCCGCCGACAACTGCGCGGCCGCCGCCAAGGACACCCCGAGCGGGCTCACCCTGGTCAAGGTCAAGACCATCGGCGACGCCCTCGGCGCGCTCAAGGACATCCGCAGCGGGGACACCGCCGCCCTGCCGAAGTGCACCACCAAGGGCTGACCGGCAGACCCGTCGCACGCGGCTGGGGGCGCCCCCGAAGGCAGGGGCGCCCCCATCGCCGTACCGCCGAAGGTCAGTCCTCGAAGGTCGCCGCCAGGGCCTCGACCAGATTCGGCACCAGGTCGGGGCCCGTCAGCACCTCCGTCGGGGAGTCCTTCTCGCGCAGGCGCAGCGCCGACTCGCGGCTGCCGTCGCGCAGGACCGCGACCGTCATACGGACCTCCTGGCGCTCGGGGTGGTTCGCCACCCACTTGGCCAGCTTGGCCTCGCTCAGGCCCTCCGGGACCTGTGCCTCGGCCGACGGAGGCAGCATCAGGCGCTCCACCGTGAGCGCGCAGCCGGCCACCGCGTCCGGCCAGGCGATGGTGCCGAGGAACTCGTCGAGCGGCTTGCCCGTGGGGATCTCGTCCTGCTCGATCGGGGTGAGACCGGTGGTCTCGGGCTCGTCCTGCAGGCCGAGCTGGGTGGCGAGCGAGGGTTCCTGAGCCCGCAGCCGTGCGGTGTCTACAAGGGCGAAAAGGCGAGCGGGCTGGTTCCAGCCGAGGCCGGAGGCGTACTCGTCGATCTCGAGTACGGCCCGGGTGAGCGGGTTCGCTGCCATGGGAGTGTTGGACATGGTCACAATCCTGCCTCGTTCACGGCCGGAACCGGGAACCGAGTAAACCGTCAGTAAGTTGCATAGGTGTGGGCCCGCGATCACGGGGGGCCACGGCGGGCCCGCGAACACGAGGGCCTGACGGATCGACAGCGAACTTCGAGGTGCGCACCTTGGCTTTCCAGATGCCGGACCGCGGCGGAGGCCCGACGGGGCCGCGGATCAGAGCGGGCCGCCCGTCCCGGCGCGCCCGGACCCTGCTCATGACCCTGGGCGTCCTTGCCGTCCTCGGCATGGCGTTCACCATGTTCGCGGGCTTCTGGACGGACTGGCTGTGGTACCGGTCGGTGCACTACTCGTCCGTGTTCACCACCACCCTGTCGACCAAGATCGGGCTGTTCTTCGTCTTCGGCCTGCTGATGGCGCTGGCCGTGGGCTTCAACATCTGGCTCGCGCACCGGCTGCGGCCCCCGTTGAGCGCCATGTCCATGGAGCAGCAGAGCCTGGACCGCTACCGGATGGGCATCGCGCCGTACAAGACGTGGCTGCTGCTCGCCGTCACCTCCCTGGTCGGCCTGATCGCGGGAGCCTCGGCGGCCGGCCAGTGGCGCACCTGGCTGATGTGGGTCAACGGCGTGCCCTTCCACCAGAAGGACCCGCAGTTCCACCTCGACGTCTCCTTCTACGCCTTCGACCTGCCCTGGTACCGGTTCCTGCTGGGCTTCGGCTTCGCCACCGCGATCCTGTGCCTGATCGCCGCCGCGCTCACCCACTACCTGTACGGCGGGCTGCGCGTCACCAGCCCCGGCGCGCGCGCCACCGCCGCCGCGACCGGGCACCTGTCCGTGCTCCTCGGCATCTTCGTGGCGCTCAAGGCGGTCGCGTACTGGCTCGACCGGTACGGCCTCGCCGTCAAGTCCAGCGACTTCAAGGCGACCGGCGACTGGACCGGCCTGCGCTACGTCGACGCCAACGCCTATCTGCCGGCCAAGACGATCCTGTTCTGCATCGCCGTCATCTGCGCGCTGCTGTTCTTCGCCACCCTGTGGCGGCGCACCTGGCAGCTGCCCGTCATCGGCTTCGGCCTGATGGTCCTGTCCGCCATCCTGATCGGCGGCCTGTACCCGGCCATCGTGCAGAAGTTCCAGGTGCAGCCCAACGAGCAGGCCAAGGAAGCCCCGTACGTCCAGAAGAACCTCAAGGCGACCCGCGAGGCGTACGGCATCGACGACACCAAGGTCACCGAGTACGCGGGCAAGTCCGCCACCACGGACAAGACCAAGCTGCGCGACCAGGTCGACGACACGGCCAGCATCCGCATCATGGACCCGAACGTCGTCTCGCCGACGTTCCAGCAGCTCCAGCAGATCCGGAACTACTACGGGTTCCCGACCAACCTCGACGTCGACCGCTACACCAAGGACGGCAGGGACGGTAAGGACGGCAAGGACCAGGACACCGTCATCGGCCTGCGCGAGCTGAACCTGGACGGCATCCCGAAGAACAACTGGATCAACGACCACTTCCGCTACACGCACGGCTACGGCGTGGTCGCCGCCAAGGGCACCGAGGCCGACGACGAGGGCCGCCCGGTCTTCACCGAGAAGAACCTGCCGTCCAAGGGCGACCTCGGCACGTACGAGCAGCGGATCTACTACGGTGAGAAGACCGGCACGTACTCCATCGTCGGCGGTCCCCAGAAGGAGGTCGACTACTCCGACGACCAGGGCGAGAAGACCACCAGCTACACCGGCAAGAGCGGGGTCAACCTCGACAACCCGATCAACCGGGCCGCGTACGCGGTGGCGTTCAACGAGCCGCAGATCCTCTACTCCGGCGCGATCGGCAAGGGCTCGCGGATCCTGTACAACCGCACGCCCAAGGAGCGCGTCGAGGCGGTCGCCCCCTGGCTGACCATTGACGGCGACGCCTACCCGGCCGTGGTGAACCACCGGATCCAGTGGATCGTGGACGCGTACACGACTACGAACGGATACCCGTACGCCTCCCGTACGACCCTCGGTGACACGACCGCCGACTCGCTGACCGCGACCAACAACTCCCGCGCGGTGGTGGCCCAGCAGAACCAGGTCAACTACATCCGCAACTCGGTGAAGGCGACCGTCGACGCGTACACCGGCGAGGTCAAGCTCTACCAGTGGGACACCAAGGACCCGGTGCTGAAGACCTGGATGAAGGCCTTCCCCGGCACGGTGAAGCCCCGCGCGGACATCTCCGGGGACCTGCTGGCGCATCTGCGCTACCCGCAGGACCTGTTCAAGGTCCAGCGAGAGCTGCTCAGCCGCTACCACGTCACGGACGCGCAGACCTTCCTCAGCGGCAGCGAGGTGTGGCAGGTCCCGGACGACCCGACCAACGACTCCGGCAGCGCGGTGCCGCCGTACTACCTGAGCATGAAGATGCCGGACCAGAGCGCCCAGGCGTTCTCGCTGACGACGACGTTCACACCGAACGGGCGGGACAACCTGAGCGCCTTCATGGCCGTCGACTCCGATCCGCGTACGAGCGACTACGGCAAGATCAGAATCCTGAAACTGCCGACCAGCACGACCGTCGACGGGCCCAAACAGGTCCAGAGCCAGTTCAACTCACAGGCCGACATCGCCGAGGCCATCAGCCTGCTGAGCAGAGGCCATTCCAAGGTCGAGTACGGCAATCTGCTGACCGTACCGCTGGACGGCGGCCTGCTGTACGCGGAGCCCGTCTACGTCCGCGGCGGTGAGCTCAAGTACCCATTGCTGCGCAAGGTGTTGGTCACCTACGGGGGCAAGACCGCCTTCGAGGACACCCTGGGCGCGGCGCTCGACAAGGTCTTCGGGGTGAAGGGGTCCACCACACCACCGGACACCGGCACCACCAACCCGCCCGGTTCCGGCAATCCGACGGTCCGGCAGGCGCTGGAAGACGCTCAGAAGGCCTTCGACGCCGGGCAGGAAGCCCTGAAGAAGCCGGACTGGAGCGCGTACGCCAAGGCGCAGGACGATCTGGAAGCCGCGCTCAAGAGGGCCGAAGAAGCGCAGGCCAAGGCCGACAGGACCGGCGCCGGCAGTGACAGGAACGGTGACAGGGACACCAGCAAGGACACCGGTAAGAACACAAGTAAGAACACCGGTTGATCAAGTCGGCTCCGCACCGTGGTACGGTTGCCAGGCAACGGCGCGGGGTGGAGCAGCTCGGTAGCTCGCTGGGCTCATAACCCAGAGGTCGCAGGTTCAAATCCTGTCCCCGCTACTGAAGTCGAAGGCCCGGATCCTGACAGGGATCCGGGCCTTCGTGGTGTGCGAACTCATGTACAGACAGGAGGGACGGCCGCGCCGCCGTGGGGAGTTGGGCGAACTGTGTTTGACTTATCTCTCTGTGGGCATGTCGACAAAACGCTGAAGTGACCTCACGGGCTGCGGTATACCGGGTGTACCCAGGTTGCAGGTGGTGCGACGATGGACGTTATGGGGGACAAGGCAACTCTGTTCGAGACAGGGCGATTTGTGCAGCCTTCGAGTGAGGAGCCGACCCGGGACGAGATGGGCGACATGGGGGAAGCCGCCGACGAAGTACGCCTCAGGCTCGCCGCTCAGGCCGGCGACGCCGAGGCCTCCAGCGTCCTCGGAGCCGTGCTGCTGCGCCGCGGCGACCTCGACGGAGCCGAAGCCCCTCTGCGGGCCGCCACCGCGGCCGGAGACCGGGCCGCCGCCAACAACCTCGGTGTCCTGCTGCACCAGCGCGGCTATGCCGACGAAGCCGCCGGCTGGTGGCGGATCGCCGCCGTCGCGGGCTCGGCGGCCGCCGCGCACGCGCTGGGCCGGCACCACCGCGAGCGCGGGGACGAACCCGCCGCCGAGTACTGGCTGCGCCAGTCCGCCGAGCAGGGCCATGTGCTGGGCGCCTACGCGCTCGCCGACCTGCTGGAGCACCGCGGAGACGCCGGCGCGGAGCACTGGATGCGGGCCGCCGCCGAACGAGGGCACCGCGAGGCCGCCTACCGGCTGGCCCGCGCGCTCGACCGCAGGGCCGCGCACGAGGACGAGGCCGGAGCCGACAACGCTGTCGAGGAGATCGAGCAGTGGTACCGGCAGGCCGCCGCGCGCGGCCACCGGCGGGCCGCGCTGCATCTCGGGGCCATCCTGGAGAAGCGCGGGGACCTGAAGGAGGCCGGCCGCTGGTACCTGACCTCCGCAAAGGACGGCGAGGCACGCGCCGCGTGCGCACTCGGATTCCTGCTGCGGGACGCCGGGGACACCGAGAGCGCGGCCGTGTGGTGGCTCAGGGCCGCGCAGGACGGCGACGGCAACGCGGCCAACGCGCTGGGCGCACTGCACGCCGAACGCGGGGAGACACAGACCGCCGAGCGCTGGTACCGGGCGGCACTGGACGCCGGGGACGACAACGGGGCCTACAACCTCGGGCTGCTCTCCGCCGAGCAGGGCCGCACCGCGCAGGCCGAGCAGTGGTACCGGCGGGCCGCCTACGCCGGGCACCGGGAGGCGGCGAACGCGCTGGCCATCCTGCTGCTCCAGGGCGGCGACACGACCGGTGCCGAGCCGTGGTTCTCCAAGGCGGCCGAGGCCGGGAGCGTGGACGCGGCGTTCAACCTCGGGATCCTGCACGCCGGGCGCGGCGAGGAGGCGGTCGCCCTGCGGTGGTACGAGCGGGCGGCCTCCGCCGGGCACACCGAGGCCGCGCTCCAGGTCGGCATGGCCCTGCTGCGCGAGGGCGACGAGCAGGAGGCCGAGCGGCACCTGCGGTGCGCGGCGGGCGGCGGCAGCGCGGAGGCCGCGTACCGGCTGGCCGCCGTGCTGGACGCGCGCAGGCCGCCGGAGCCCGCGCACGAGCTGGGCGAGATCGTCCACGAGAAGACCGAGTGCGAGGAGTGGTACGAGCGTGCCGCCACCCAGGGGCACCGGCGCGCGCAGGTGCGGGTGGGCATGCTCGCGGCGGCCCGGGGTGACGTGGTCGAGGCGGCGCGGTGGTACCGGGCGGCGGCCGAGGCCGGATCGCGCAACGGAGCGTTCAACCTCGGGCTACTGCTGGCCCGGGAGGGGAGCGAGCCGGAGGCGGCGGTGTGGTGGACCCGTGCCGCCGACGCGGGGCACGGGCGCGCGGCACTTCGGCTGGCCCTCGTCTACGCGCGTCGCGGTGAGCTGGCGGAGGGGCAGAAGTGGGCCGACCGGGCCGTGGCGCTCGGGCCCGCCGAGGTCGCCGAGCGGGCTGAGCGGCTGAGGGACGCGTTGCGAGAGGAACTCTCCGCGTGACGCTGCGCCGGGCTGCGGCGGATTTCTGCCCACTCGTCCGCCCGACTCGGCTGGACGCGAAGTGACCCCGGCCACGCGACCGGCAACGGATTTGCCTCGGCGGACCTCCCTCGCGTAATGTCGTGTTCACCGACGCGGGGTGGAGCAGCTCGGTAGCTCGCTGGGCTCATAACCCAGAGGTCGCAGGTTCAAATCCTGTCCCCGCTACTGAAGGCCGAGGGCCGGAATCCAGAGATGGATTCCGGCCCTCGGTGCGTTCACGGTGGGTTCGAGTTCGAGAATGAAAGCGCAAGAGAACGAAAAAGGGGGCTTACGCCCCCTTCATTGCGATTACGCCTTCGTCACGCGCCAGCGCAGTTCGGGCACAGCCCCCGGTATGTGACCTCGACGTCCGAGACCGTGAAGCCGAAGCGCTCGGTGTCGGGGAGATCGGCGAGCGGGTTGCCCGTGGGGTGCACGTCACGGATCGCGCCGCACTGGGCGCAGACCAGGTGGTGGTGCGGCCGGTGCGCGTTCGGGTCGTACCGCTTGGCGCGCTTGTCGGTGCTGACCTCGAGCACCTCGCCGAGGGAGACCAGCTCACCCAGCGTGTTGTAGACGGTCGCCCGGGAGATCTCGGGCAGCTTCGCGACAGCCCGGGCGTGGACCTCGTCGGCCGTCAGATGGACGTGATCGCCGTCGAGGACCTCAGCCACGACGCGCCGCTGCGCGGTCATCCGCCATCCGCGTCCGCGCAGCCGTTCCAGAAGGTCGCTCATGGAGACCAGCGTAACAGCATGGAGACCAGGTTCCGAATAGGTGTGACTTTGGAATTATAGTTGACTTGGACAAAGTCTAAGTCTCAGAGTGCGGGCGCCGGCACCCGGGCCGGGGCCCAGCAGCGGATGATGTCGCGGACCGAGACGATGCCGACGGGCTCGGCGCGGTCGAGGACGACCAGGTGCCGGAAGCCGCCGTGGGCCATGGCCCGGGCCGCCTCCTCCAGGGTCCAGGTCGGTGCGGCGAAGACGACGTCGGTGGTGGTGTGGGCGTGGGTGCGTTCCGTGTCCGGGTTCTGGCCCAGGCCGACGGAGTTGAGGATGTCGCGTTCGGTGAGGATGCCGATGCCGCCGGCGTCGGGGTCGAGGACCACGGCGGCGCCGACGCGGCGGGCGGACATCAGGGCGGCTGCCTGGCGGAGGGTGTGGGCGGGGCCGACGGTGAGGATCACGGTGCTCATGGCGTCGCGAACGAGCATGGCTGAAGCCACCTCCTACGGATCTCCCGCGCGTGTGGCCCGGCGCCGGAGGCGCCTATGAGGCACTGCACAAGTTCACAAGCGGGGTGGCCTCAGAGTGCCAGGTAAAGCGCAGGTCAACAAGAGGGCGCGCGTGGCCAGTTGAGGGCGCGCCGCGGCTTTCCCGTGCTGCTCAGTAGCGCCCGTATTGAACAGTGCTTCCGCGGGCGGCGGTGTTGCCTCGCCCCCCGCCCGAGAGCCGCATGGTTGCCGTCGATCCTGTTGTCTTTGGTCGTCATCGGCCCCCTCGGACGGCCCGCAGACGGCCCGGCGTCGTAGGTGGGAACGCCCTCTGTCGCGGAGGACGCCCGGGAGCAGAACCTTGGCCGCATGGACCGGACGGCACCGGGACGAGCAAGCTCGGGCGCGGGACCGGCAACCCTGTGAGGCCCGACGGGAACACTTTCGCGTTTGTCAGCAGCGCTTGTCCGAAGCCATGCGCGCTGACCTGGCCGCAAGGGGCTCCGAGCTGCTGCCGATGCCTCAGCGAGGCCGGAGCGGTCGCTGAAGTGTGACGGTTTCCAAGAGGGCTGCGCGGTCTCGGTCAGCCGTCGTTGTCTGCTGTTGTTGGCGTACGCCGACGCGGCCGACATCTCAGCCAGTTCGGAGAACTCCAACTGGCGGCAGGGCTCATCGTCCGGTCGTTCACCTGAGCTTGTAGGCGGCCACCGTCTCGGCCGTGCTCCCGTCCGGCACCGCCACCACCTTGATCGTTCCGCCGGAGCAGCAGAGGTCCCGCCCCAGGGCGATCTTCTCCGCCTCGATCTCACCCCTGTCATTCACCCGGACAAGATGGTGTTCGATCTTGTCCTGCGGCAGCTTGACCCCCTGCCCCGCCTCAAGCCTCACCCAGACATCGGAGCCGGGCTCGAAGCCCTTGCCGCTCAGCACAAAAGATCCGCCGGCCCGTCCGGCCGCCGGCTTGACCGTGATTTCGGACAGCGACGTCCGCGGTATGTCCCTGGACGCGGCCGTCGCTCGACGCGAGGCCGTGGCCTCGGGTTTCAGGCCGCCGCTGGTGGCCCCGGGCCGCGGTGTCCCCGTCATCGCGTCATCCTTGACCCAGTTCGGTACGTTCACGATCAAGGCCACGACGATCGGGACCGCCATGCCGAGCAGAGTCAGTTTCTCGGCCCGCCTCCAGGGTTCCCGGGCGTCCTCTGTCAGCAGGATGTAAGTCGTGAAGTGCCGCCGGGTGACGCAGGTGACCAGGAGGGCGATCACGGAGGCGCAGGTGGCGCTGACCGCTGCCACCCAGCCGACCAGCAGCGACGTCAGCAAGATGGCGGTCACGGCCAGGACCCCTTCCACCGGCAGGCACCAGTCGAGAATGCGCCGTGTGGGGGGCGGCAGGGCTCGGTGCAGCCGTGAGGTGCGACCTTTCAGGATCCCCATGACTTCATGGGAGAAGCCGACGGGGAAATGTTGGCCGCCTCCTTTGGTTGTGATCTTGATACGGTCCGGCTTGGCCTCGAAGAAGAAGGACTTGTGCCCGGCCTTATCAGAGATCGTCAAGTTTCTGACCACTGGTGGCCGACCCGCCTCCTGCCTGACAACATCGAGGCGCGGGTCCTTATAGACCTCACCGTCGGCAGCGGCTATCGAAAACTTGCGGTCTGAAGATGACGGAAACTCACGTTCCACGGCCTCGACGAGACGTTCCAACTGGTCCTTGGAGATCAGACGTCCGGAGAGCTCGCGCGAAACCTCACGCGCCATTGAACCGTTGAACCCTTCGCTCGTATCGCCCGTATGACGAGTTCGAGTGGCATCCCCGGGTGGGAGGACTCACCGGGTGGCGCACTCGTAGAAGTACTCGCGGAGGCGCAGAACGTGGGCCGCCTTGAGTTAAGAGCGAGGTTAGTGCATTCGGGCCGACTTGGTGGCCCCACCTACATCATCGGCATGGCAACATATCGAGACTTCGCGACAGTTTGCATCAGGCACACAAATCTATGGCCAAAGCAGAATCGTTTATGCGTCCGTTCAAATAAAGCCAAAGGTGACATTCCTCATCGCCACTCTCTCAAGCCCCTCAACGATGTGGCGCAAAAATCAACAATTCCGATCTCTGGGCGCGACACGCCGAGGATTCTCATTCCTCGCCCGAACGGGCTAGCTTGTCCCGCCCGCCGAGAGCCCCTGGGAGTCTGTCGACGACCCCGCCTTCAGTAGCGTCCGTTGACATACCCCAGCAACTCGTCGTGCAGCAGGCCGTTGGACGCGGCCGCGTTGCCGCTGTGCGGGCCCGGGCGGCCGTCGAGGCCGGTGAAGGTGCCGCCGGCCTCGGTGACGATGATCGCGTTGGCGGCCATGTCCCAGAGCGAGAGCTCGGGTTCGGCGCACAGGTCGACGGAGCCCTCGGCGACCATCATGTAGGGCCAGAAGTCGCCGTACGCGCGCGTGCGCCACACTTCGCGGGTGAGGTCGAGGAAGCCGTTGAGGCGGCCCTGCTCCTCCCAGCCGCTGAGCGAGGAGTACGCGAAGGAGGCGTCCGTCAGCTTGCCGACGCCGGAGACGTGGATGCGACTCGCGGAGGACAGGCTGCGGCCCGTGTAGGCGCCGTGGCCCTGCGCGGCCCACCAGCGGCGGCCGAGGGCCGGGGCGGAGACGAGGCCGACGACGGGCTGGAAGCCGCCCTCGCCCGCCTCCATCAAGGAGATGAGCGTCGCCCAGACGGGGACGCCGCGGACGTAGTTCTTGGTGCCGTCGATCGGGTCGATCACCCAGCGGCGGGGGCCCGTGCCCTCGATGCCGTACTCCTCGCCGAGGATGGCGTCCCGGGGGCGGGCGCGCTGGAGCTGGCCGCGGATGAGTTCTTCCGCCGCCTTGTCCGCCTCGCTCACCGGGGTCATGTCCGGCTTCGTCTCCACCTTCAGGTCGAGGGCCTTGAAGCGGGCCATGGTGGCGGCGTCGGCCGCGTCGGCGAGGACGTGGGCTAGACGGAGGTCATCGAGGTAGTCCGGCATGTGACGAACGGTATCTGCACCGGTCGGCATGGTGCTACAGGGAACCTTGGGGGGCGAGTCGGTTGGGCCGGATGGAGGGGGTGTGTCCCGGAGGGGCCGGGTGCGTGGTGGCCGGAGCGCGCCCCCTCGCACGCCCGAGAACCCTTGACAGTGCATGTACGCGCGTCAAATCTGGGCGCAGTGCCGCTTGCCCCAGGGAGGCGATGATGCCTGCAGCCCGGGAGTCCCTACTGGACGCCGCCCATACGGCCCTCGCTCGCCGGCCGTGGTCCGCCGTGCGGATGGTCGACGTGGCCGCGGCGGCCGGTGTGTCCCGGCAGACGCTGTACAACGAGTTCGGGAGCAAGGACGGGCTGGCCCGGGCGCTGGTGCGACGGGAGGCCGACGGGTATCTCGCCGGGGTCGATCGGGCGCTCGCCACGCACGCCGACCCGCGCGACCGGCTCACTGCCACCGCCGAGTGGATGGCGTCGGCCGCCCGGGACAACGCGCTGGTGCGGGCCATGCTCACCGGCTGCTGGAGCGAGCGCCTGCCCGCGCCGACGCTCGCCGCCGTGCCGTCCTCCTCCGCCGTTCCCGCGCAGCGCAGGGCGGACGGGCCGCTGCCCTCGCCCGGCGACTTCGTGCGGATCGTGCGGGACCGGGCGGTGACGGTACTGCGCGGAACCGACACGGTGAAGCCCGGCGGTGCCGAGCTCGCGCGTTCCTGTGAGTACGTCGTGCGGCTCGCGCTGTCCTGTGTGGCCGCGCCGCCGGGGGAGGGGGGCATCGCCGAGCTGGTACGAGAAGCGCTCCCCGGACAGCTGATCTGACACGTCGTGCCGCTCGAAGTCGGCGGCGTGGCGGTGGACTTCGGCGGCGGAGCACTCGTACGGGGCTTCACCCCCACGCTGGAGCGGCCGGAGTGGCCGGAGAGAGGTGAAGCCCCCGGCCTGGTCGCCGAGTCGGGGCCCCGTCGGTCGACCACGTTCTCCGAACCGCTCGAACTCGCCGTACCTGAAGGGGAGTCGGGGCCGTCTAGTGGGTCGATCCGGACAACTGCAGGCCGATCACACCGACGATGACCAAGGAGATCGACACGATCTTCAGCGTCGACACCAGGTCACCGAGGAAGACCATGCCGTAGATCGCCGTGCCCGCCGCGCCGATCCCGGTCCACACGGCATACGCGGGGCCGACGTCGAGCTTCTTCAGCGAGAGGGTCAGCAGGCCGAAGCTGCCGAGCGCGAAGGTGGCGAAGGCGAACGTCGGCCACAGGCGGGTGAACCCGTGCGAGAGCTTCAGGCACACGGCGAAACCGGTCTCCAGAATCCCGGCCACGATGACCAGCAGCCACGCCATGCGCTGTCCTCCCGTAGGTCCGGATCACCGGCTCGGTGCGATTATGCACTTACCGGACTCGGGCCCCCGCAAACAACGCGGTGCTCAGTCGCCTTCCTTGCGCTCCCGCGTGGCCAGCAGCCGGCGCAGCGAGTACAGCCGCGACGGGTCCGCGTGACCCTCTTCCACCCACGCGTCCAGCGCGCAGTCCGGCTCGTCGTGACTGCACGCGCGCGGGCAGCCCTCCGTGCCCGGTTCCAGGTCCGGGAAGGCGTGGATCACCCGGGACGGGTCGATGTGCGCGAGGCCGAAGGACCGTACGCCGGGGGTGTCGATGACCCAGCCGTCCGTGGTGGTCAGGGGGAGGGCGAGCGCCGAGGTGGTGGTGTGGCGGCCGCGGCCGGTCACCGCGTTGACGTGGCCCGTCGTACGGCGGCGGTCCTCCGGGACCAGCGCGTTGACCAGGGTCGTCTTGCCCACGCCCGAGTGACCCACGAAGGCGGTGATCTTGCCGTTCAGGTACTCGCGCACCCGGTCCGCCGCGTCGCCGTTCTCCAGCTCCTCGCGGCTGGTGACGACGTAGGGGATGTCGAGGTGGCCGTACAGCTCCAGCAGCTTGTCCGGCGGGGCCAGGTCCGACTTGGTCATCACCAGCAGCGGCTCCAGACCGCCGTCGTAGGCCGCGACCAGACAGCGGTCGATCAGGCGCGGGCGCGGCTCCGGGTCGGCGAGCGCGGTGACGATCGCCAACTGGTCGGCGTTGGCCACGACCACCCGCTCGTACGGATCGTCGTCATCGGCCGTACGACGCAGCAACGAGCTGCGCTCCTCGATGCGCACGATCCGCGCGAGCGTGTCCTTCTGGCCGGACAGATCGCCGACCAGGGCCACCCGGTCGCCCACCACGGCCGCCTTGCGGCCCAGTTCGCGGGCCTTCATCGCCATGATGGGACGGTCTTCGACCAGGCAGGTCAGTCGGCCCCGGTCGACGGTGAGGACCATGCCCTCGGCCGCGTCCTCGTGCTTGGGCCGGATGTTCGTGCGCGGCCGGTTGCCCTTGCGGTTGGGGCGGCTGCGGATGTCGTCCTCGTCGGTGTGCTTGCCGTAGCGGCGCATGGTCCCAGTCCGCCCGTCAGTTCCCCAGCATCCCGGTCCACAGGTCGGGGAAGTCGGGCAGGGTCTTCGCCGTCGTCGCCACGTTCTCGATCCGCACACCCTCGACCGCCAGGCCGATGATCGCTCCGGCCGTTGCCATACGGTGGTCCTCGTAGGTGTGGAAGACGCCGCCGTGCAGTGCGCGCGGGCGGATGTGCAGGCCGTCGGCCGTCTCGGTGACATCGCCGCCGAGTTCGTTGATCTCCTTGGTGAGCGCGGCCAGCCGGTCCGTCTCGTGCAGCCGCAGGTGGGCCACGCCGCGCAGGGTGGAGGGGGAGTCCGCGAGGGCGGCCACCGCCGCGATCCCCGGGGTCAGCTCGCCCACGTCGCCGAGGTCCACGTCGATGCCGTGGATGGTGCCCGAGCCGGTGAACTCCAGCCCGTACTCGGTCAGTTCGCAGGAACCGCCCATCTCGGTGAAGATCTCCCGCAGCCGGTCACCCGGCTGGGTGGTGCGGGCCGGCCAGTCCGGGATCAGCACCTTGCCGCCGGTGACCAGGGCCGCCGCCAGGAACGGCTGGGCGTTCGACAGGTCCGGCTCGATCGTCAGGTCCCGGCCGAGCAGCGCGCCCGGCGTCACCCGCCAGACGTTGGGCTCGCCGCCCGACTCCGGGGTGTCCACCTGGGCGCCGACCGCGCGCAGCATGTCCACGGTCATCCGGATGTGCGGCATGGAGGGCAGGCTCGCGCCGGTGTGACGCACCTCGACGCCCTGGTTGAACCGCGGGCCGGACAGCAGCAGCGCCGACACGAACTGGGAGGACGAGGAGGCGTCGACCGACACCGGGCCGCCGTCCAGGGCACCGCCGCCGTGCACGGTCAGCGGCAGCGCGCCCCGGCCGTCGTCGTCGATCCGGGCGCCGAGCACACGCAGCGCGTCGATCACGCCGTTCAGCGGGCGCTCGTACGACCGCGGGTCCCCGTCGAACCGGATGGGGCCGTCGGCCAGCGCGGCCACGGGCGGCAGGAAGCGCATCACCGTGCCGGCGTTGCCGACGTCGACCGTGGCCGGACCGCGCAGGCCCGTGGGCAGCACCCGCCAGGCCTCACCGGAGCCGTCCGGGCCCACCCCCTCCTCGATCTCCACGCCCATGGCCCGCAGGGCACCGGCCATCAGCAGCGTGTCGCGGGAGCGCAGCGGGCGGCGCAGCCAGCCGGGCTCGGAGGCCAGGGCGGCGAGCACGAGGGCGCGGTTGGTGACCGACTTGGACCCGGGCACGTGGACCGTCGCGTCGACGGCTCCGCTCGCGTGCGGGGCGGGCCAGAGGGCAGGGGCGGTGTTCGGGGCCATAGGGCAACTTTATAAGCAGGGCCGCGGGGCCGTTCTTCGTCCGCGGCTGAGTGGGGCCCGGCCGCCCCGCCCGGAGTCTCGGCTCCGCTCACACCCGGGGGACCCCGATTGCGGCGGAGCCGCATGTCGGCACGGCCCCGCGCCTCTGATGCCGGTGCGGCGCACCGGCATCAGCCGGTCAGCAGCCAGCGCCCCCCGCCGGCCACCGAACACAGCGACACCGCGTAGAACAGGAACAGCCACAGGCCCGCCGGTACGTGCGTCAGCCGCGCCAGCTGGTCCGCGTCCGAGTCGCCCGCCTGTCCGCGGACCCGCTTGGCCTGGAGCTCGAAAGGCGGACGCACGCCGCCGAACAACAGGAACCACACCACCGTGTACGCGAAGGCGGCCTGGACCTGGGGACCCGCCAGCCAGGACACCAGCAGGAAGGCGCCCCCGGCCAGGACCACGGTCAGGACCCCGTACGCGTTGCGGATCATCACCAGCATCGCCACGAGCAGGGCCGTCGCCGCCCACAGCAGCAGCGTGATGCGGCCCGCCGCCAGCAGGGCGGCTCCGCCCATGCCCAGCAGCGAGGGCGCCGTGTACCCGGCGGCCGCCGTGAGGATCATGCCCAGGCCGTACGGCTTGCCGCGGCTGACCGTGAGGCCGCTGGTGTCGGAGTGCAGGCGGATGCCCGTCAGCTGCCGGCCGGTGAGCAGGGCCACCAGACCGTGGCCGCCCTCGTGGGCGATGGTGATGGCGTTGCGCGATATGCGCCACAGGGCGTGCGGGGCGACCACGGCGAACGCGACCGCGGCCGTGGCGATCACCACCCAGGTGTCGGGGTCGGGCTGGGTGCCGGTGAGCCGGTCCCAGAGACCGGGCAGCGTGGTGGCGGCGAGGCTGTCCATATGTCCGAGCGGCTCCCTGTACTGGTGATCGATACGGTTCGGCGTGAAGCGCCGTCGTCGAGGGGTGGTGGTCGGGTGACGGGTGGGCCTGGCAGTGTGGCATGCATGTGCGGACGGTATGCATCCAGTCGTAGGCCCGAGGATCTCGCAGGAGTCTTCGAGATCGAGAAGTGGGAGCCGGAGGCGCCCTTGGAGCCGGACTACAACGTGGCTCCGACCAAAGAGGTCTACGCCGTCCTGGACCGTCCCGTGAAAGACGCGGACTCCCCCCGCCCGGTTCGCCAGCTGCGCAAGCTGAAGTGGGGACTGGTGCCCTCCTGGGCCAAGACGCCGGAGGGCGGAGCCCGGATGATCAACGCGCGCGCGGAGACCGTCCACGAGAAGCCGGCCTACCGGCGCGCTTTCGCCGCCCGGCGCTGCATCCTGCCCGCCGACGGCTACTACGAGTGGGTCACCGGCACGCAGGAGCGGGAGCTGGAGGTCGAGGGGAAGAAGAAGCGGCCGCGCAAGCAGCCCTACTTCGTGCTGCCCGCCGACGGCTCGGTGTTCGCGATGGCCGGGCTGTACGAGTTCTGGCGGGACCGGACCCTGCCCGACGACCACCCGCAGGCCTGGTGGGTCACCTGCTCGGTGATCACCACCGAGGCGGAGCGGACCCCGCTGGCCGTCGCCCCCGCCGAGGGTCCGTACTCCCTCGCCGACATCCATCCCCGGATGCCCCTCATGCTCACTCCGGACCGCTGGGACGCCTGGCTGGACCCGGGCCGTACGGACCCAGACGGCCTGCGCGAGCTGCTGGCCCCGCCCGGGCCCGGCCTGATGCGCGCCTACCCGGTCTCCACCGCCGTCAGCAACGTCCGCAACAACGGCCCCGAGCTGCTGGAGGAGCTGGAGGCGCCGGAAGAGAGCACACTCTTCTGACGTGACCGATGTGACCGATGTGACCGGCATGACTGATGTGACTGGCGTGACTGATGTGACTGGCGTTACTCAAGAGATCACCGAGACCGAGACCGAGACCGAGGCCGGGCCCGCCCGCATCACCTGGCACCCGGCGAAGCGGGCGCGGCTGGTGCTCGCCGTCAGCCATGGGGCCGGCGGCGGCATCGAGGCCCGGGACCTGCAGGCTCTCGCCCGGGTGCTGCCCGGGCACGGCGTGACCGTGGCCCTGGTCGAGCAGCCCTGGCGGGTCGCGGGCAAGAAGGTCGCGCCCGCGCCGAAGACCCTCGACACCGGCTGGCGCGGCATCTGGCCCGAGCTCGCCCGGCCCGGGCTGCCGGTGGTCTCCGGCGGTCGCAGCGCCGGCGCCCGGGTCGCCTGCCGGACCGCCACCGAGCTGGGCGCGCACGCCGTGCTCGCGCTGAGCTTCCCGCTGCACCCGCCGGGCAAGCCGGAGAAGTCCCGCGCCGACGAGCTGCTCGGTGCCGGGGTGCCCACGCTGGTCGTGCAGGGCGGGAACGATCCCTTCGGGAAGCCGGAGGAGTTTCCCGAGGGCGCGTACGAGCTGGTCGAGGTGCCCTACGGCGATCATGGGTTCGCCGTGCCGAAACGTGCGGAGATCACCCAGGAGCGGGCACTGGAGATCATCACCGAGGGTGTCCTGAAGTGGGTCGCGTCACTCGGGTGAGGCCCGGGAATGTCGCACGGCGCAGTGCTGTTGTGGCGGACAGGAGTGCTGAAGCAGTGGCACCGACGTCGTAGAGAGGGAGTCCGCCGCATGGGTTCGACCATCTGCCCGCCCGTCGCCCACCACCCCGTGGACGGGCTTGGCCCGGCAGAGTCCGATTCGAGCCGCAGCAGCCGCACTGACCTGGACTGGACGGTGCTGCACGCGGGCAGGACCGCTCCTATTCGAGGGGCGGCGGGCACGGGTCGTGTTCTATCCTCCGAAACGAGTGGGATCGGTTTCGGTCCTGCCCGGGATCTTGAGGAGGTGGGTCCGGTCACTGGGACCGACGCAGGGACCGACAACGGCCAGGCGGAGCTGCCCGAGGGCCAGGGCATGAGCGCGGAGGCGAGCAGGGAGACCAGCTCCGAGTCGACCGCGGAGCGCAGTGCGCGCTTCGAGCGGGACGCGCTCGAATTCCTCGACCAGATGTACTCGGCCGCGCTGCGCATGACGCGCAACCCGGCCGACGCCGAGGACCTGGTGCAGGAGACGTACGCCAAGGCGTACGCGTCCTTCCACCAGTTCCGCGAGGGCACCAACCTCAAGGCGTGGCTGTACCGGATCCTCACGAACACGTTCATCAACTCCTACCGCAAGAAGCAGCGCGAGCCCCAGCGCAGCGCGGCCGAGGAGATCGAGGACTGGCAGCTCGCCCGTGCCGAGTCGCACATGTCGACCGGTCTGCGCTCCGCCGAGTCGCAGGCTCTCGACCACCTGCCCGACTCGGACGTGAAGTCAGCCCTGCAGGCGATCCCCGAGGAGTTCCGCATCGCCGTCTATCTCGCGGATGTAGAGGGCTTTGCGTACAAGGAGATCGCGGACATCATGGGGACACCCATCGGTACGGTGATGTCCCGGCTGCACCGGGGCCGCCGTCAACTGCGCGGCATGCTGGAGGACTACGCCCGCGAACGCGGGCTGGTTCCGGCCGGCGCCGGGGAGTCGAACGAAGCGAAAGGCTCGGGCTCATGAGCTGCGGAGATCCGCACGAGACGGACTGCAGTGAGGTCCTCGACCATCTGTACGAGTTCCTCGACAGCGAGATGCCGGACGTCGATCGCGACAAGTTCCAGCACCACTTCGAGGAATGCTCTCCGTGCCTGGAGAAGTACGGCCTGGAGCAGGCCGTGAAGAAGCTCGTCAAGCGGTGCTGCGGGCATGACGACGTGCCCGCCGACCTGCGCGCCAAGGTCATGGGGCGGATCGATCTGATCCGCTCCGGCCAGACCGTCCCCGAGCACGACGTGACCGCCACGCCGCACGAGGGCTGAGCGGCGCCGTTCGCACGACTCGCACGGTCCGAGCCGCACGACTGCATGACTCCGAGCCGTACGACTCGCACGATCTGGGTCGCGCGCTCGCCTCTGGGTCGCGCGCTCACCTCTGAGACGTGCGCTCGACATCGCCGAGCGCCAGGCGTCACCCGAATGTGCTAATCCTCGGGTCATCATCCCCGTACCCTCCGATTCCCGCCCTAGGCTCCGAGCCTGGAGCGGCATGGTCGGGAGGGGCGTGATGGAGGCGGTTCCGGCGCGGGCACGCGGCTATGTCGCCTGTGTTGCCCTGCTGGCCGTGCTCTGCGTCCTGCGCCTGCCGGCCATCCGCACACCCTGGTGGGCGCTCGCCCTGCTCGCCGCGCTGTACGCGGCCTGCGAGCACGTCGTACGGCGCCGCCTGAGCGGCACCTGCACCTTCTACCCCGTTCTGCTCGCCGGGGCGTTCCTGCTGCCCCCGCCCGCCGCCGCGCTCGTCCCGCTGCCGGCCGCCCTGTTGGCCCGCGTCGAGCAGCGGCCCGGGTGGCCGCGCCGGGTCTGGCGGGCCGCGCAGCCCTCGCTCGCGGTGTGGGCCGCGGCCCGGGTGCACTGGGGGCTCGGCGGCCGGGACGCCGTCGTGCGCTGCGACTTCCCCTACGCCCTCGTGCCGGCCGGGGCGGCCGTCCTCGCCTTCTGCCTGGTGCTCGCCGCGCTCGACGGCGGGATCCTCGCCGCGGCCGAGCATGTGCCGGTGCGCAGGGCCTGGCGCGGGCTGCTGTCCCGCTCACTGGCACCGGTCGCGGTGCACGGGCTCGCCGGGCTGATGATGGCCGTGCTGTGGCGCAGCCCGTACGGACCCGTCGCCGCGTTGCTCGTGCTGCTGCCGATGTGCGTCTCCTGCTGGGTCTTCGCCCAGTACCACCGGGAGAGAGCCGCCCACCAGGCCACCATCCGCGCACTGGTGCAGGCCGTCGACATCAAGGACGGCTACACCCGTGGCCACAGCGAGCGGGTCGGACAGGCCTCCGTGATGATCGCCCGCGAACTCCGCATGGACGACGAGCGCGTCGAGGTGCTGCGCTTCGCCGGCATCCTGCACGACGTCGGCAAGCTCGGCGTCCCCACCCGGCTGCTGCGCAAGGACGGCGCGCTGACCCCCGAGGAACGGCGGATCATCGAGCTGCACCCCGAGTACGGCCACGAGATGGTCCGCGGGATCTCCTTCCTCGGCGAGGCCCGCACCGCGATCCTGCACCACCACGAACGGCTCGACGGCAGCGGTTACCCCTACGGGCTGGCGGGCGGTCAGATCCCCGAGTGCGCACGGGTGGTGGCCGTCGCGGACGCCTTCGACGCGATGACCTCCACCCGCACCTACAGCAGGGCCCGCCCCGTCGAGGCGGCCGTCACGGAGCTGGAACGGTGCGCCGGAACCCAGTTCGACCCACGTATGGTCAGCGCGCTCGTCCGAGCCCTCGACCGCCACGGCTGGCACCCGGCCGTCACGGCCGACGAGACGCCCCGCGGGCTCCCGCCCCAGCAGCCGGTCGCCGGCAGCCGCAGCGGGACACCCCGATGACCGCCCTGCGGCTCATCCACGGCTCCGCCGCCCTGGTCGCGGCCCTCTGCCTCGCCGTCACCCTGTGGACCGGCATGCACGAGCGGGGCGTGGCGCTCTCCTTCGGCGTGCTCATAGCCGTCGGCGAGCTGACCCGGTGGAGCGGCGCCCAGACGCGCCGGGCCGCGCCGCTGGGCACCGCCGGAGCACTGTCGTACGCCCTGCTGGGAGCCGACGCGGGACAGCCCACCCAGCACGACGCCTTCCAGGTCGTCACCGTAGTCCTCGCCGCCTCCCTGCTCGGCGGCGTCCCGCACATCTGGCGCGGCCGCAGCCCCACCCTCGACCACCTCGCCCGCCGCCTGCTGACCGTCGGCTTCGCCGCCGTCTGCTTCCAGCCCCTCTACAACAAGGGCGTCTTCACGCGGTGGAGCGGTCCCGCCTACGCCGTGCTTCTCGTCGCGATCCTCGTGGTCACGGCCCTGTGCGACGCCGTCCTGGCCGCCGCCCTCGCCCACTCCCGCACCCGCTGGCCCTTCGGCCCGCTGCTGCGCGACGAACTGCGCGGGCTGCTCGGCATCGGGTCGGCGGTGTGCGCGACCGGCGCGGTGATGGCGCTCGGGGCCGCCGTCGTCGGACTGTGGGCGCTGCCGGTGTTCTGCCTGCCGTTGCTGCTCACCCAGCTGTCCGTGCGCCGCTACGCCGCCGTGCGCGCCACCTACCGGCAGACCATCGCCTCCCTCGCCCGGGCCACCGAGATAGCCGGGTACACCCCCGCCGGGCACGCCCGCCGCGTCGCCGCGCTCAGCGTGGCCGTCGGCCGTGACCTGGGCCTGGCCGGAGCCGAACTGACCGTCCTGGAGCACGCGGCCCTCATGCACGACATCGGCCAGCTCAGCCTGGTCGACCCCGTCCCGGCCGGCGCCACCGCCGCCCTGCCCGCCCAGGAACAACGGCGCATCGCCCTGCTCGGCGGGGCCGTCGTACGGCAGACCGGGGTGGACGCGGCCGTCGCCGTGGTCGTGGAGCGGCAGGCCGACCCCTGCCGGGAGCAGCCGCTCGCCGCCCGGGTCGTCAGAGCCGTGAACGCCTACGAGGAGAAGGCCCGCGACGCCGGGTCCGACGGGCCGCTGCGGGCCCTGGAGGAGCTGCGCCTGGCCACCGCCGGGGACTACGCTCCCGAGGTCGTGGAGTCGCTCGCCCGGGTTCTGTCCCGGGACATCGGCGGCGCGACGGGAGTGCCCCCGGGTGTTCAGCTCCGGGGGAGCCTCGTGCAAGGGTGGTGGTGGGAGACGGGTGGGCCTGACCCTGCCCGCGGCGGGGTAACCCATGGGTAATGAGCGCCCTTCCCGGCGTACGTGGTTGGATGCGAGGGAGAGGGTGTCCGGGGGCACAAGCCAGCCCACTGTGCGGAACTGGAACTGGCAGGCGGGAATCGTGAGGATCTTCGGCAAGGGACGGCACCGGCCCTCCGCCTCCTGGCGGCAGGCCACCGACCGCGCGTTCACGCTCATCGGCGACGGGCGGTACGAGGATGCGGGCGAGCTGCTGACACGCGCCGCCGACCTGGAACCCTGGCTGTCGGAGTCCTGGTTCAACCTCGCCCTGCTGCACAAGTTCCGGCACGACTGGGAGCAGGCCCGCGCCGCCGGACTGCGTGCGGTGGCCCTCCTCGAACGGGAGAGCGGCGCCCCCGACTGGTGGAACGTCGGCATCGCCGCCACCGCCCTGCAGGACTGGCCGCTGGCCCGCCGCGCCTGGCAGGCCTACGGGCTCAAGGTGCCCGGGGGCGCCTCCCGCCCGAAGGCCGGAGCAGGTGCCGGCGCCTCGGGCGAGCCGCTCGGCATGGAGCTGGGCAGTGCCGCCGTGCGGCTCTCCCCGGAGGGCGAGGCCGAGGTCGTGTGGGGCCGCAGGCTCGACCCGGCCCGGATCGAGGTGCTGTCCATCCCGCTGCCCTCGTCCGGGCGGCGCTGGGGCGAGGTCGTACTCCACGACGGAGTCCCGCACGGCGAGCGCACGACGTCCACGGGGCACAGCTACCCGGTCTTCGACGAGATCGAGCTGTGGGCGCCCTCACCCGTGCCCACCTGGGTGGTCCTGCTGGAGGCGGCCACCGAGGCCGACCGGGACGCGCTGGAGCAGCTGGCCGCCGACGCGGGGTTCGCCGCGGAGGACTGGTCCTCCTCGGTGCGGCTGCTGTGCCGGATGTGTTCGGAGTCCCGGATGCCTTCCGACGAGGGTGAAGGGGTGCACCTGGACCCCCATGATCACAGCGAGCCTGGTCACCCCGGGCCGCTGGGCCACCGGACGGACGGGCAGCTGTGGGTGCCCGAGCGGGAGTGCGGGGTGGCTGCGCCGGCTGCGCTGGTTCGTGGGCTGCTGGACGGTTGGGTTGCGGACAGTCCGGATTCGCGTGACTGGCGGGATCTCGAAGAGGTGTGCTGAGGCCGTCCGCCGGCCGCGGCGCGTTGTGGCCGTTCGCGCCCACGCTGCGGAGCCGCATATCGGCAGAGTCCCGCGCCCCTTCAGGGGCGCTACACGTACCCTGTATCAGCATTCACACCCAGGTTTTTGTGCAGGAAGGCTTACGTCGGTCATGGCGCAGCAGGACACCGATCAGCAGCACGAGGGCGTGCTCCCCGTCGACGACGAGGGGTATGTCGTCGACACGGAGGACTGCGAGGAGCGCGAGCAGGCCTGGCGCGAGCGCGGTACCTCACGGCCGATCACGGTCGTCGGCAACCCGGTGCTGCACAAGGAGTGCAAGGACGTCACCGAGTTCGGCGAGGAGCTGGAGAAGCTGGTCGCGGACATGTTCGCCAGCCAGCACACCGCCGAGGGCGTGGGCCTGGCCGCCAACCAGATCGGTGTGGACCTGAAGGTCTTCGTCTACGACTGCCCGGACGACGAGGGCGTCCGCCACACCGGCGTGGTCTGCAACCCCAAGCTGGTCGACCTGCCCGCCGACAAGCGCCGTCTCGACGACAGCAACGAGGGCTGCCTCTCCGTACCCACCGCGTACGCGCCGCTCGCGCGTCCCGACTACGCCGAGGTGACCGGCCGGGACGAGAAGGGCAACCCGATCAAGGTCCGCGGCACCGGGTACTTCGCAAGGTGTTTGCAGCACGAGACCGACCACCTCTACGGCTACCTGTACATCGATCGTCTGTCCAAGCGCGACCGCAAGGACGCGCTGCGGCAGATGGCCGAGAACGAGCCACGCTACCCGGTGGTCGCCAACGACTGAGACGTCCAGCCGAGACGTACGGCGACCCTGCGGGAGCAGCAACGACGTCCCCTGCGACGCCCGGTCGGGATCTCTCCCGACCGGGCGTCGTTCGTTTGTTCGTCGTAAGAATCCCGGCATCTTGGGGTGGTGATGGGAGCAAATCCGTTCCCAGAGCGGTCAGTTGTGGTGCTGAATGGGAAGGGCGGGGATACGCAACGGCGCGCGCCCGGTACGGATCGGAGGGGTGGGCGCTTCAGGCGGCTGAGAGGGGACTGTTCGTGCACGCTTTCTCACACGGCACCACATCGTCGACAGCGGTCGCTGTACCGCCGTCTCTCGCCCTCCCGGTGATCGAGGACGTGTTTCCCCGACAACTCCACACGTATTGGCCGAAGCTTCAGGAGAAGACCCGCCAGTGGCTCCTGGAAAAACGGCTCATGCCGGCGGACAAGGTACGGGAATATGCCGACGGACTTTGCTACACCGACCTCATGGCGGGGTACTACACCACCGCCCCCGACGAGGTCCTGCAGGCCATAGCCGACTACAGCGCCTGGTTCTTCGTCTGGGACGACCGGCACGACCGTGACGTCATCCACGGCCGGCTGGCCGACTGGCGGCGCCTGAGGTACCGCCTGCACGCTGCCCTCGACTCCCCACGGCACCATCTGCACCATCCGGCCCCCCTGGTGGCAGGGTTCGCGCACAGCGTGCTGCGGCTGTACTCGTTCCTGCCGCACACCTGGAACCGGCGGTTCGCCCGGCACTTCCACGAGGTGATCGAGGCCTACGACCGCGAGTTCCGCAATCGGACCGCGGGGTATGTCCCGAAGGTCGAGGAATACCTCGCCCTCAGGCGGCTCACCTTCGCGCACTGGATATGGACGGACCTGCTGGAGCCGAGTGTCGGATGCGAACTTCCGGAGGCCGTCAGGAAACATCCGGCCTATCGCCGCCCGGCGCTGTTGAGCCAGGAATTCGCCGCTTGGTACAACGACCTGTGCTCGCTGCCGAAAGAAATAGCGGGCGACGAGGTGCACAATCTCGGAATCAGTCTCATCACCCATCAGGCGCTGACCCTCGAAGAAGCGGTGGATGAAATCAGGCGGCGCGTCGAGAAATGCATCCATGACTTCCTCGACGCCGAGCGGGACGCCCTGCGATTCGCCGACGAACTCGCCGACGGCACGGTGGCCGGAAGGGAATTGAGCGCCGCCGTGCGCGCCTGCGTCGGCTCCATGCGGAACTGGTTCAGCTCCGTCTACTGGTTCCACCACGAGTCCGGCCGGTACATGGTCGACAACTGGGACGACCGGTCCACGCCCCCGTACGTCAACAACGAAGCGGCAGGTGAGAAATGACCGTCGAGTCTGTGAAGCCCGTGACCGCCGAGACGGCCGAACCGCGCGAGGCGCCCCTCGCCGGCGGCGCCGTCCCGGTCCTCGGCCACGGCCTGCAACTGGTCCGCGACCCGCTCGCGTTCATGTCCGGACTGCGCCGGCACGGCGACGTCGTGCGTCTCAAGCTGGGCCCCAAGACGGTGTACGCCGTCACCGCACCGGCGCTCACCGGCGCACTCGCCCTCAGCCCCGACTACAAGATCGACGGACCGCTGTGGGAGTCCCTCGAAGGGCTGCTCGGCAAGGAGGGCGTCGCCACCGCCAACGGCCCCCGGCACCGCCGCCAGCGGCGCACCATCCAGCCCGCGTTCCGGCTCGACGCGATCCCCGGGTACGGACCGGTCATGGAGGACGAGGCGCATGCGCTGACCGAGCGCTGGCAGCCCGGCCGGACCATCGACTGCACCTCGGAGTCGTTCCGGATCGCCGTGCGGATCGCGGCCCGCTGCCTGCTGCGCGGCGACTTCATGGACGAGCGAGCGGAGCGGCTGAGCATCGACCTCGCCACCGTCTTCCGCGGTATGTACCGCAGGATGGTCGTCCCGCTCGGGCCCTTGTACCGGCTGCCGTTGCCGGGCAACCGCGAATTCAACCGCGCGCTGGCCGATTTGCATCTGCTGGTCGACGAGATCATCGCCGAGCGGAGGGCATCTGGTCAAAAGCCGGACGATTTGCTGACGGCATTGCTGGAGGCGAAGGACGACAATGGCGACCCCATCGGGGAACAGGAGATCCACGATCAGGTGGTCGCGATAGTCACCCCCGGAAGCGAAACAGTCGCCTCCACGATCATGTGGCTGCTCCAGGTCCTCGCGGAACATCCGGAACACGCCGAGAAGGTGCGCGCCGAGGTCGAATCGGTGACCGGCGGCCGACCGGTCGGATTCGCGGACGTGCGGGCGCTCAGGCACACCAACAATGTCGTCGTGGAGGCCATGAGGCTGCGGCCCGCCGTATGGATATTGACGCGGCGCGCGGTGACCGACACCACGCTCGGCGGCTATCGCATTCCGGCGGGTGCGGACATCGTCTACAGCCCCTACGCCATCCAGCGCGACGGCCGCTCCTACGACCGCCACCTCGACTTCGACCCCGATCGCTGGCTGCCCGAGCGGGCCAAGGACGTACCGAAGTACGCCATGAGCCCCTTCAGCGTCGGCAACCGCAAGTGCCCGAGCGACCACTTCTCCATGGCCCAGCTGAGCCTGATCACCGCGGCCGTCTCGGCGCGGTACCGCTTCGAGCAGGTCAGCGGCTCGAACGACACCACCCGCGTCGGCATCACGCTCCGGCCCCACCGGCTGCTGCTGAGGCCGGTGCGCTGGTGAGCGGCGCCCCCGGTCGTCCGGCGCGCGTGCCGGGGCCCTCGAGCCCCGGCACGCGCGCCGGCAGGACACCGATGTGACCTCGGTGGACTAGAAGTCCTCGTCCAGGTCGACGGTGCCCTCCACCGCGACCTGGTACGCCGACGGGCGGCGCTCGAAGAAGTTCGTCAGCTCCTGGACGCCCTGCAGCTCCATGAAGGAGAAGGGGTTCTCCGAGCCGTACACCGGGGCGAAGCCGAGGCGCGTCAGGCGCTGGTCGGCGACGCACTCCAGGTACTGCCGCATCGACTCGGTGTTCATGCCCGGCAGGCCGTCACCGCACAGGTCGCGCGCGAACTGCAGCTCGGCCTCGACGGCCTCCCGCAGCATGTCGGTGACCTGCTGCTGCAGCTCGTCGTCGAAGAGGTCCGGCTCCTCCTTGCGGACGGTGTCGACCACGTCGAAGGCGAAGGACATGTGCATCGTCTCGTCGCGGAACACCCAGTTGGTGCCGGTGGCGAGACCGTGCAGCAGACCCCGGCTGCGGAACCAGTAGACGTACGCGAAGGCGCCGTAGAAGAACAGGCCCTCGATGCACGCGGCGAAGCAGATGAGGTTGAGCAGGAAGCGCCGGCGGTCCGCCTGGGTCTCCAGGCGGTCCAGCTTGTCCACCGAGTCGATCCACTTGAAGCAGAACTCGGCCTTCTCACGGATGGAGGGGATGCTCTCCACGGCCGCGAAGGCGGCGGCGCGGTCGTCCGGGTCGGGAAGGTAGGTGTCGAGCAGCGTCAGATAGAACTGGACGTGCACGGCCTCCTCGAACAGCTGGCGCGACAGGTACAGGCGCGCCTCCGGGGAGTTGATGTGCTTGTACAGCGTCAGCACCAGGTTGTTCGCGACGATCGAGTCGCCCGTGGCGAAGAAGGCCACCAGACGGCCGATCAGGTGCTGCTCCTCCGGCGACAGTTTCGCGAGGTCGGCGACGTCCGAGTGGAGGTCGACCTCTTCCACGGTCCAGGTGTTCTTGATGGCGTCCCGGTAGCGCTCGTAGAAGTCCGGGTAGCGCATGGGGCGGAGAGTCAGCTCGAAGCCCGGGTCGAGGAGATTGGTGTTACGGGTCATCACAGTCGGCGCGAAGCGCCGTCCTCCAGGGGTGGTGGTCGGGTGGCGGGCGGGAATTACTGGCAGGCCTCGCAGGACTCGGGGTTTTCCAGGGAGCAGGCGACGGCGTCGGGGTCGGCCACCTGCTGGACGGGGATGGTCGGCTGAGCCTGCGCCGCGCGGGCGATCCGGGTCGCCGGGCGCGAGCGCAGGTAGTACGTCGTCTTCAGGCCCGACTTCCAGGCGTACGCGTACATCGAGGAGAGCTTGCCGATGGTCGGCGTCTCCAGGAACAGGTTCAGGGACTGCGCCTGGTCCAGGAACGGGGTGCGGGCCGCGGCCATGTCGATCAGGCCGCGCTGCGGGATCTCCCACGCCGTGCGGTACAGCGCCCGCACATCGGCCGGGATCCACACGAAGTCCTGGACGGAGCCGTTGGAGTCTCGCAGTGCCTCACGGGTGCGCGCGTCCCAGACGCCGAGCTCCTTCAGGTCCTTCACCAGGTACGAGTTGACCTGGAGGAACTCGCCGGACAGCGTCTCGCGCTTGAACAGGTTGGAGACCTGCGGCTCGATGCACTCGTACACGCCCGCGATGGAGGCGATGGTCGCGGTCGGGGCGATCGCGAGGAGCAGCGAGTTGCGCATGCCGACCGCGGCGATCCGCTCGCGCAGGGCCGCCCAGCGCTCGGGCCAGTTCAGCTCGACGTCGTAGTGGTCGGGGTGCAGGACGCCCTGGGCGGTACGGGTCTTCTCCCAGGCCGGCAGCGGGCCGTTGCGCTCGGCGAGGTCGGCGGAGGCCTCGTACGCGGCGAGCATGACGCGCTCGGCGATCCGCGTGGACAGGGCCTTGGCCTCGGGCGAGTCGAAGGGCACGCGCAGCTTGAAGAAGACGTCCTGCAGACCCATGGCGCCCAGGCCCACCGGACGCCACCTGGCGTTGGAGCGGCCCGCCTGCTCGGTCGGGTAGAAGTTGATGTCGACCACCCGGTCGAGGAAGGTGACGGCCGTGCGGACCGTCTCGTCCAGGCGCTGCCAGTCGATGTCCCCGTCGCTGACGAAGGCACCGAGGTTGACCGAGCCCAGGTTGCAGACCGCGGTCTCCCCGTCGTCCGTGACCTCCAGGATCTCCGTGCAGAGGTTGGAGGAGTGGACGACATGGCCCGCGGTCGCCGTCTGGTTGGCCGTGCGGTTGGCGGCGTCCTTGAAGGTCATCCAGCCGTTGCCGGTCTGCGCGAGGGTGCGCATCATGCGGCCGTACAGATCGCGGGCCGGGATGGTCTTCTTCGCGAGGCCCGCCGCCTCAGCCTTGCGGTAGGCGGCGTCGAACTCCTCGCCCCACAGGTCGACCAGTTCCGGCACGTCCGCCGGGGAGAACAGCGACCATTGCGCGTCGGCGTTGACCCGGCGCATGAACTCGTCCGGGATCCAGTGCGCGAGGTTCAGGTTGTGGGTACGGCGGGCGTCCTCACCGGTGTTGTCCCGCAGCTCCAGGAACTCCTCGATGTCGGAGTGCCAGGTCTCCAGGTACACGGCCGCGGCACCCTTGCGCCGGCCGCCCTGGTTCACCGCGGCCACCGAGGCGTCCAGGGTCTTCAGGAACGGGACGATGCCGTTGGAGTGCCCGTTGGTGCCGCGGATGAGCGAACCGCGGCTGCGGATACGGGAGTAGGACAGCCCGATGCCGCCGGCGTGCTTGGAGAGGCGGGCGACCTGGTGGTAGCGGTCGTAGATGGAGTCCAGCTCGTCCAGCGGGGAGTCCAGCAGGTAGCAGGAGGACATCTGCGGGTGGCGTGTACCGGAGTTGAAGAGCGTGGGGGAGGAGGGCAGGTAGTCGAGGCGGCTCATGAGCCCGTAGAGCGCCGCGACCTCGTCCACCGCGCGGGCGCTGTCGTCCTCGGCGAGGCCGGCGGCGACGCGCAGCATGAAGTGCTGGGGCGTCTCGATGACCTGGCGGGTGATCGGGTGGCGCAGCAGGTAGCGGCTGTGCAGGGTGCGCAGGCCGAAGTAGCCGAAGCGGTCGTCGGCCGCCCGGTCGACCAGGGAGTCCAGGCGGGCGGCGTGCAGCCGGGCGAACTCGGCGGTCCGGTCGGCGATGAGACCCTCGCGGTGGCCCACGGCGACGGACTCGGTGAAGGACGTCACGCCCTGCGAGGCGGCCTCCGCGCGGATGGAGAGGGTCAGCAGCCGGGCGGCCAGCCGGGAGTAGGCCGGGTCCTCGGAGATGAGACCGGCGGCCGCCTCCGTGGCCAGCTCGCGCAACTCCGCCTCGTCGGCCCGGGCGGACCGGCCGCGCAGCGCGGCCGCGGCGACCCGGCCGGGGTCCGCGTCGGGGAGATCGGCGGTCAGCTCGGTCAGGGTCCGCAGCAGCGCGGTACCGGGACCGTCCGTCTCCACCGGGGCCTCGGTAGCCTGGATGGCTGAAGCCGGGTCGGCTGGCGCGATGGTCACGTGGGGCTCTCCCTCGCTCGGCACGGGGCCTTGCGGAGGGCAGGGGGCAGCACGAGCGCGCGGGGCGTCGCGTCCACCGACCCGCTCCACGAGGCCCGGACGTCTCAAGGCACCCGCGCCGGACGGCCGGGTGCGCGCTGCCGACAGGTCCTCGGACTGACACAGGCGTGCGGATGCACGCAAGTACACCGTTGCGGGACAGTTCCGGATTCGCACCGGATTCCCCTGCGGCGACAGCGAGGACGAGCATACATCTAGTGCCGGGCTGTCGTGTCACCCCCAGATGTTGTGTCTGTTGCGTGTTGTGGCGGCTTCAGAGTGTCAACAGCGGGCCGCCGTGGTACTTGTTGTCGGCGGCCCGCTGCGGGTGGATCGTGGTTGCTCGCGCAGTTCCTCGCGCCCCTTCAGGGCGCGTTTCAGTGCCCGGCGTCCGCCGTGGCCGGCGGGAGTTCCACCTGAACTCCCGGCTCGCCCGCGTCCGCCGTGTAGTCCTCCGGGCGGGTCTCGTCGAGCCCCTCGGGGGCCTTCAGGGCCTTCAGGACGACGGTGAGGACCAGCGTGACGAGGACGTTCAGGACGAAGGCCGTCAGGCCGATGTAGCCGATCTCGCCGATGCCCGGGATCTCCTTGGCGTTGCCGCCGAAGTGCTTCTGGGTCGGGGAGGCGATGCCGTACGCGGCGAACGTGCCGTACACCATGCCGACCGCCCAGCCGGCCAGCAGCGCCCAGCGGTGGAACCAGCGGGTGAACAGGCCGCCGACCAGGGCCGGGAAGGTCTGCAGGATCCAGATGCCGCCCAGCAGCTGGAAGTTGATGGCGACTGTCTTGTCCATGGTCAGCACGAAGACCAGGGCGCCGACCTTCACCAGCAGCGACACGAACTTGGAGACCTGGGCCTCCTGCTTCGGCGTGGCGTCCGGCTTGATGAAGTCCTTGTAGATGTTGCGGGTGAAGAGGTTCGCCGCCGCGATGGACATGATGGCCGCGGGCACGAGGGCGCCGATGCCGATCGCCGCGAAGGCCACGCCCGCGAACCAGTCCGGGAACATGTCCTCGAACAGCTGCGGGATGGCCAGCTGCCCGTTGGTGACCTTCACCCCGGCCGCGACCGCCATGAAGCCGAGGAGGGCCAGCAGGCCCAGCATCAGCGAGTACAGCGGCAGGATCGTGGTGTTGCGCCGGATCACCTCACGGCTCCTGGACGACAGCGTCGCGGTGATCGAGTGCGGATACATGAACAGCGCGAGCGCCGAGCCGAGCGCCAGCGTGGCGTACGTCCACTGGCCCGCCCGAGGCGGGGCGAGCACGCCGCGCGGCTTGCCCGTCGCCGGGTTGACTTGGCTGAAGGCGTGGCCCGCCTTGGCGAAGACGTCGTCGAACCCGCCCAGCTTGATCGGGATGTAGATGATCGCCACCGTGATCACGATGTAGATCAGCGCGTCCTTGACGAACGCGATCAGGGCGGGGGCGCGCAGACCCGAGGAGTAGGTGTACGCCGCCAGCACGCCGAAGGCGATCAGCAGGGGGAGGTCCTTGACGAACCAGTTGGTGTTCTCGCCGCCGCCCACGCCCATCACGTCCAGCACGGCCTGGATGCCGACGAGCTGGAGCGCGATGTACGGCATCGTCGCGAGGATGCCGGTCAGCGCCACGGCCAGCGACAGGCCCTTGGAGCCGAAGCGGCCGCGCACGAAGTCCGAGGTCGTCACGTAGCCGTGCTTGTGGGACACCGACCACAGGCGCGGCAGGAACGTGAAGATCAGCGGGTAGACGAGGATCGTGTACGGGACGGCGAAGAAGCCCGCCGCGCCCGCCGCGTAGACGGCCGCGGGCACGGCGACGAACGTGTACGCCGTGTAGAGGTCGCCGCCGAGCAGGAACCAGGTGATCCAGGTGCCGAACGACCGTCCGCCCAGGCCCCATTCGTCCAGGGAGTGCTCGTTGTCGGCCCTGCGCCAGCGGGCGGCCAGGAAGCCCATGACCGTGACGGCCAGGAAGAAGAAGATGAAGACGCCGAGCGCGACGCCGTTGACGCCGTCCTTCACTTCGCCGCACCCCCGTTCGCGCCCTTGCGGGCGCGCTGGTCACGCTGCCACAGCCGGTACGCCAGCATCGTGAGCGCGGTGGAGATCAGCACCCACAGCATCTGGTACCAGTAGAAGAACGGGATCCCGATGAAGGCGGGATCCGTCTTGGCGTACGAGCCGACCCACAGCATCGCCACGAAGGGTGCGACGAGGCACAGGCCGATGATCACGCGGGCCGGTGTCACGACCGGTGGTCTCACTTCAGGCGTTTCGGACATGCCACGGCTCCGTCCCCTCACTGATCACCTGTGTAATGCGCAGGCAATCTAGGTGACGGTGTCATGGATGCGGAAGACCTCGTCCGCATGTCGGTATGTCGATTTGGAGGTTGAGTCGTGAAGACCTCAACTCCGCCTAGTCCTGCGGGCGCTTGAGTCTCGCCACGAACTTGTACCGGTCGCCCCGGTAGACGGACCGTACCCACTCCACCGGCTTGCCCTCGCGGTCCAGGGAATGGCGGGAGAGCATCAGCATCGGCAGGCCCACGTCGGTGCCGAGCAGGCCCGCCTCGCGCGGGGTGGCCAGCGAGGTCTCGATGGTCTCCTCGGCCTCGGCGAGATGGACGTCGTAGACCTCGGCGAGGGCGGTGTAGAGGGACGTGTACTTCACGAGCGAGCGCCTGAGGGCCGGGAAGCGCTTGGCCGACAGATGGGTGGTCTCGATGGCCATCGGCTCGCCGTTGGCCATGCGCAGCCGCTCGATGCGCAGCACGCGTCCGCCGGCCGTGATGTCGAGCAGTTCGGCGAGCCGGTCGTCGGCGGTGATGTAGCCGACGTCCAGGAGCTGCGAGGTGGGCTCCAGGCCCTGGGCGCGCATGTCCTCGGTGTAGGAGGTGAGCTGCAGCGCCTGGGACACCTTCGGCTTCGCGACGAAGGTGCCCTTGCCCTGGATGCGCTCCAGGCGCCCCTCGACGACGAGCTCCTGCAGGGCCTGGCGGACGGTGGTGCGGGAGGTGTCGAACTCGGCCGCCAGCGTGCGCTCCGGCGGGACCGGAGTGCCCGGCGCCTTCGTCTCCGTCATGTCGAGCAGGTGCTTCTTCAAGCGGTAGTACTTGGGCACACGCGCGGTACGGACCGTCGTCCCGGCCTCGTTCTCCGCACTGCCGACGTCGGTGCTCATGCTCTGCCTTCCCGGCTCCTGATGCCGAAAGCGACCGACATCCCATCGGCCACGGCTCACATCGTGGCACGGCTTCGTGGGTCAGGGCTCCACCCGCACGCTCCGTGATCTCCTCTATATACCGTCGGACCCGTTGCTGGTCTAGTCCAACGGGGTGGGCGCCGGCACCAGGGCCGGCACCCCCGCCCTAGATCCCCTGCCACTCCGGCTTGTTCGTGTAGGTGTGCCGGAAGTAGTCGGCCAGCTTGAGCTTGGACGCGGCGGCCTCGTCGACGACCACCGTGGCATGCGGGTGCAGCTGGAGCGCGGAGGCCGGGCAGACGGCCGCGACCGGTCCCTCGACGGTCGCGGCGACCGCGTCCGCCTTGCCCTCGCCCGTCGCGAGCAGCACCAGGTGGCGGGCCTCCAGGATGGTGCCGATGCCCTGGGTGATGACGTGGTGCGGCACCTGTGCGATGTCGCCGTCGAAGAAGCGCGCGTTGTCGATCCGGGTCTGCTCGGTCAGCGTCTTGATCCGGGTGCGCGAGGCGAGCGAGGAGCACGGCTCGTTGAATCCGATGTGCCCGTCCGTCCCGATGCCCAGCAGCTGCAGGTCCACCCCGCCGGCCCCGGCGAGCGCCCGGTCGTACGCCTCGCACGCCGCCTGGACGTCGGCGGCGGTGCCGTCCGGGCCCATGAACGCGTCCATCCGGACACCCAGCGGCTCCAGCACCTCGCGGCGCAGCACCGAACGGTAGGACTCCGGGTGCTCGGCGGGCAGTCCCACGTATTCGTCGAGCTGCGCTATTCGGGCCCGCGTCGCGTCCACGGCGCCGGAGCGGACCTTGGCGGTCAGGGCCTGGTAGATGGGCAGCGGAGTGGAACCGGTGGCGACACCGAGCAGGGCGTCGGGCTTGCGTCGCAGCAGCTGGGTCATGGCCTCGGCGATCAGCTCGCCGCCCGCCGCGGCGTCCGGAACGATGACAACTTCCACGCTGGGCCTGCCGTTCTGAAGTCGCTATGTGGTTTAGACCAATCTAACAGAATCGGGCCCGGAGGGGCACTGGGCGGCGCGGTTCCGCAAACCCGCCGACATTTCTCTAGGGAGCGCTATAAAATGTCTTCCATGGTGACCGGCCAGGAGGCGAATCAGCAGGTCAGGGCGTCCAGGTCGCGCGGCCGTCCGCGCTCCTTCGATCGCGCCACCGCGCTGGAGAAGGCGCTCATGGCCTTCTGGAAGCACGGCTACGAGGCGACCTCGGTCTCCGACCTCACCCGGATCATGGGCATCGGCGCCCCGAGCCTGTACGCGGCCTTCGGTGACAAGCGGACCCTGTTCGAGGAGGTCGTCCGGGTCTACGCCGACACCCACGGCGCCTTCGGCGACCGCGCCCTCGCCGAGGAGCCCACCGCCCGCGCCGCCGTCGAGCGCACGCTGCGCGAGGCCGCCGCCGAGTACACCGACCCGGCCCATCCCTACGGCTGTCTGGTCGTCCACGCGGCCACCAACTGCACCAGCCCCGAGATCGAGCAGCTGCTGCGGGAGCGGCGCAACGCCGGCATCGGTGCCCTCGAATCCCGTATCCGGGCCGATGTCGCCGAGGGGCGACTGCCGGCCGGCACCGACGCCGCGGCCCTCGCCCGACACGCCGGAGCGATGATCCAGGGCATGTCCCAGCAGGCCCGGGACGGGGCCGGTCGGGCGGAACTGGAGGCGCTCGCGGAAATTGCCATGGCCATCTGGCCCCGTGACTGAGCCGGGCGGGCTAGGCTGCGTGGCATCGCGTGCCCTCAGACTTCAATGCATACCCGCACGCGCATGGACACGCCATCGTGGTCTAGTCCACAATGTACAACGTGCCATTGTAGGAAATCTCAAGAACTTCCGCCTTCCCCGCACAGGAAGGCGGACCGAGGAACCGGAGCTCTCTGCCCTGACTGCCCCGGCTCCTCGACCTTCGGCCGGACGGGACCGCACACCCCGCGGCCGATGATGCTCCGGGCTGCGGTGCCGGGAGGGTTGAGGGTCCCTCTCAGGCGCCGCGGCCCGCGGGTGTTTTCCGGCCATGTGCGAGCCCCGGGTACGCTCGCAGACGTGCCCTCCATGAACGAACTCGTACGCCAGCACACGGCCCTCGACGACTCCGATCTCGAGTGGCTCCACCTGCTGGTCTCGGAGTGGCAGCTGCTCTCCGACCTCTCCTTCGCCGACCTGGTCCTGTGGGTCCCCACCCGTGACGGCACCCGGTACGTCTCGGTCGCCCAGATGCGCCCCAACACCGGCCCGACCTCCTATCAGGACGACATGGTCGGCCACCTCGTCCCGCGCGGCCGGCGGCCCATGCTGGACGCGGCGCTGGACGAGGGCCGGATCGTGCGCGAGGGCGACCCGGAGTGGCGCGAAGAGGTCCCCGTACGGATCGAGTCGATCCCCGTACGGCGTGAGGGCCGCGTCCTCGGCGTCATCGCCCGCAACACCAACCTGCTGACCGTCCGCACCCCGAGCCGCCTCGAGCTGACCTACCTCCAGAGCGCCTCCGACCTCGCGCAGATGATCGCGGCAGGATCGTTCCCCTTCCCCGGCCAGCAGGTCGACATGGACGCCTCCCCGCGCGTCGGCGACGGCCTGATCCGGCTGGACGCGGACGGCATCGTCCAGTACGCGTCCCCGAACGCGCTGTCCGCCTTCCACCGCATGGGCCTCGCCGCCGACCTGGTCGGACAGCACCTGGGGCAGACCACGGCCGAACTCGCCCCGACCCGGGGTCCGGTGGACGAGGCGCTCGCCAAGGTGGCGAGCGGCTGGGCGCCGCGCGAGTTCGAGATCGAGGCGAACGACGGTGTGATCCAGTTCCGGGCCATCCCGCTCAAGCCCAAGGGCACCCGCATCGGTTCCCTGGTGCTGCTCCGGGACGTCACCGAACTCCGCCGCCGCGAACGTGAGTTGATCACCAAGGACGCGACCATCCGGGAGATCCACCACCGGGTGAAGAACAACCTCCAGACCGTCGCGGCCCTGTTGCGTCTGCAGGCCCGGCGTATCGAGTCCGAGCGCGGCCGGGAGGCTTTGGAGGAGGCCGTACGCCGTGTCGGCTCGATCGCGATCGTCCATGAGACGCTGTCCCAGAACCTGGACGAGCGGGTGGAGTTCGACGACATCGCCGACCGGGTTCTCGCGATGGTCGCCGAGATCTCGCCGGGCAAGGTGACCGGCCGGCGCAGCGGGCGGTTCGGGATCCTCGACGCCGAGATCGCCACCCCGCTGTCGATGGTCCTCACCGAGATCCTGCAGAACGCCCTGGAGCACGGCTTCGGCGAGGGCGACACCGGCACGGTCGAGGTCTCCGCGGTCCGTGGCGGCACCACCAAGGAGGCCCGCCTCCTCGTCACCGTCCAGGACGACGGCGTCGGCCTGCCCGAGGGCTTCGACCCGCACCGCTCGGGCAACCTCGGTCTGCAGATCGTACGAACGCTGGTGGAGGGCGAGTTGGGCGGAACCTTCGACATGGTGCCGGCGCCAGGACGGGGGACGCGGGTGATCCTGGACGTGCCGGTGCGGGCACAGAAGTAGGAAATACCCGGACGGCCCAACCGAAAGCACCCCGAACGGCCCCGAACAGCATTGAGCCCCGGGCCACTTGGTGGCCCGGGGCTTAAGCTCGTTGCTGCTCTGCTATGTCGCTAAGCGCATCGGGGGTACTGCGCGCTGCGGCTCGGGGGCGGGAGATGCGTACTCGCTGTACGCGCCGCCAAGCTCAGGCTGTCAGCAGGGTGGGAGTGTCAGGCGGAGGCCTGACGGGCCCGGTTGCGGGCGGCGCGGCGCTTCATGGCGCGGCGCTCGTCCTCGCTGAGACCACCCCAGACGCCGGAGTCCTGACCGGACTCGAGCGCCCACTGCAGACACTGCTCGATCACCGGGCAGCGACGGCAGACGGCCTTGGCTTCCTCGATCTGCAGCAGCGCAGGACCGGTGTTGCCGATGGGGAAGAAGAGCTCGGGGTCTTCCTCGCGGCAAACGGCGTTGTGACGCCAGTCCATGGCTGCTACCTCTCCTTGGTATTACATGCAAGTTGCTTGTGAATGTGAACGCTTTCACGAATCCCTCAACAAGTGAAGGGCCGACCGCCGAGTCTTCCCCGGCGTGGTCCTGTGTCTGAAGAGGGGTTCCGGTGATCAGTGGAGGCCGGTGTTGCGGGCCGTCCCGATCGCCACGTAGAGACTCGCAAACCTCAGCGACGGATACAACCCCTTCCGGAAAGTTTTTTTTGATTCCTCGGTGTCGACTGGGTCACAGCCGTACTTCCATGGGGTGGATCCTGGCCTAAACGTTCGAGTGAAAGGACTTTCGCCCGTTCCGCTCACACAATCACACGCAGTGCGCGGCGTACGCCTGTGAACGTCACGCTGGTACGCAGTCCCAGGTGGTCGCCGTCCATCTGAAGGGGGAGGGGGACCTTCGAATGCAAGGTGAACTGGTCCAGGTCGTGCAGAGAGAGCACGTGCTTGCCGTGGGGTCCTCGCTCGGGGGACGAAGTGAGCAACTGCGTGCCATACCGGGCAACGGCGGCCGTCGAGAGACGGCTGAGACCGA
This sequence comes from Streptomyces griseochromogenes, assembly GCF_001542625.1. Lineage (NCBI taxonomy): Bacteria > Bacillati > Actinomycetota > Actinomycetes > Kitasatosporales > Streptomycetaceae > Streptomyces > Streptomyces griseochromogenes. The sequence continues at coordinate 1,478,246 of NZ_CP016279.1, forward strand.
GTACGTCGACGCCCGTATCGAACGACGCCTTAGGTGACGTGTACATCGGGCGATTGCCGAGATACGTCCAAGGGGACGTGTTCGAGACTATGGCGACAACCAGATCGTGGACCGGGTCCGCGCCGTGCCGTTCGAGGGTGATCGGGCCGTGCCGGCGGTGCTGCTCGCCGAGGAACTGCCGGATCACCTGTCGTACGTACAACGCGTGCGTCGACTTCTTGCCCAGCTCGCGCTGCTGCTCGACCCGGCCGACCACGCCCGCGTCGAAGCCGAGCCCGGCGTTGAAGGTGAACCAGCGGTCCGGCACCGCCTCGTCCTCGGTGCCGGGCGTGCCCGAGGTCAGACCGAGTCCGACCAGCCGCTCGCTGCCCTCGCGCAGGGCGTCCAGCAGGGCGCCGGTGGCGTCGACGGGGTCGTTGGGCAGGCCCAGCGCGCGGGCGAAGACATTGGTGGAGCCGCCGGGGACCACGGCGAGGCCGGGCAGGCGGTCCGGGTCGGGGCCGGCGTGCAGCAGGCCGTTGACCACCTCGTTGACGGTGCCGTCGCCGCCGAGGGCCACGACCAGATCGATGTCGTCGCTCTCCGCCGCCTGCCGGCCCAGGTCGCGGGCGTGGCCGCGGTACTCGGTGGTGACCGCCTCCAGCTTCATCTCGCTGGCCAGCGCGTGGATCAGCACGTCACGCCTGCGTGCGCTTGTGGTGGTTGCCGCCGGATTGACCACGAGAAGTGCACGCATGGATGGCAGCGTACCTACTGGGGGGTACCGGGCCCAGCTCGAGGTAGGGATCCGGTAAGAGGAAGGGGCGTGAGCCTGGACACTTCACGCTGGTCGCGGGAGGTCGCAGTGGGGTTGGGGGCGGGGTTTCGGGTGCGGGTTCGTCGCGGCCGGCCGCGCAGTTCCCCGCGCTTCCTGGGGGAGGCACACCCTGCCGGCGCCGACAAGCGTCCCCGTCCCGGCCCGCGAGTGGCCGACGGCTACCCTGCTGGGGTGAGCAGTGAGCAGAACCCCGCCCAGGACATCGCTGACGCCGGCACAGCCGGGCCGCGCCCGCGTCGGCTGACGTACGCGGCCGCGCTGGCCGCGCTGGAGGGGGCCGCCCTGGTGGCCGGGGGCGTGTGGATCCTCGTCCTCGGGCTCACCGGCGACCCGGACGGCCGGCAGCAGGCCGTGACCGGCGGGATCACCCTGGTGGCGCTCGCACTGCTGCCGTTGCTCGCCGCGCGGGGCCTGCTGCTCAGGCGCAGCTGGAGCCGCGGCCCCGCCGTCATCACGCAGATCATGGCCCTCCCGGTGGCCTACAACCTGCTCAAGGCCGACAGTATGGCCATCCCGGGCGGCATCGCCCTCGCGGTCATCGCCGTGGCCGCGCTGGTGCTGCTGGTGAGCCCGGCGACGACCCAGGCCCTCGGGATCAAGGGACCGGGCCGGGCCGAGTAGGTCTCACTCCTCGACCAGCAGCTTCTCCCGCAGCTGGGCCAGGGTCCGGGCGAGCAGCCGTGAGACGTGCATCTGGGAGATGCCGACCTCCTGCGCGATCTGCGACTGCGTCATGTTCCCGAAGAAGCGCAGCAGCAGGATCCGCTTCTCGCGCGGCGGCAGGTCCTCCAGCAGCGGCTTGAGGGACTCGCGGTACTCCACACCCTCCAGCGCCTCGTCCTCCGCGCCGAGGGTGTCGGCGACCGCCGGGGACTCGTCGTCGGTGTCGGGGACGTCCAGGGACAGCGTGGAGTACGCGTTGGCGGACTCCAGGCCCTCCAGGACCTCCTCCTCGGAGATCGCGAGCTTCTCGGCCAGCTCGTGGACCGTGGGGGAGCGGCCGTGCAGCTGGGACAGCTCGGCCGTCGCCGTGGTCAGCGCGAGCCGCAGCTCCTGCAGGCGGCGCGGCACGCGGACCGCCCAGCCCTTGTCCCGGAAGTGCCGCTTGATCTCGCCGACGACGGTCGGGGTGGCGTACGTGGAAAACTCCACGCCCCGCTCCGGGTCGAAGCGGTCGACGGACTTGATCAGGCCGATCGTGGCGACCTGGGTGAGGTCGTCCAGGGGCTCGCCGCGGTTGCGGAAGCGGCGTGCCAGGTGCTCGACGAGCGGCAGGTGCATACGGACCAGCTGGTTGCGCAGCTCCGCGTACTGGGGGCTGCCCTGATTCAGCTTGCGCAGCTCGATGAACATCGCACGTGCCCCGCTGCGGTCCTGGGGGTCGTGCTGGGTGGCCTGCACGGCCTCCGCGCCCAGCGCGTCGTCCTCGGCGTATCGCTCGTGCTCGCTCATCGTCCCGCCCGTAGCCCTTCCCCGAGCCCTCGCCTCCGCGCGGGCGGCGGACTCGAACCCGCCGCCTCTCTCCGAAGGCGCGCCCTGCACGGCACCGTCCCGGCCGTCCTGCGCGGAGTCGTCCTCCGGATGCGGTCTGGCCTGCTCGGGGATGCCGTCGATGCCGTCCGCCATGCGTCGGGAGCCGTCCGTGGGGCCCGTGGCCCCCGTCGGCAGCTCCCGTGTGCCGCGCTCTTCGTCCCGCACCGGCCCGTCCCCGTTCCTCACGCCGGGCCGGGGCCCGCGCCGCGCTGTTTGTAGAGGCTGATGGACACGGTTTTGTCCTCGTCGACGGCGGACGAGACCTTGCCCGCGAGGGCCGAGAGCACCGTCCAGGCGAAGGTGTCCCGTGAGGGGGCGTGGCCGTCGGTGGTCGGCGCCGACACCGTGACCTCCAGCGAGTCGTCGACGAGCCGGAAGACGCAGCTGAGGACGGAGCCCTCCACGGCCTGCTGAAGCAGGATCGCGCAGGCCTCGTCCACGGCGATGCGCAAGTCCTCGATCTCGTCGAGGGTGAAGTCCAAGCGGGCCGCCAGACCGGCCGTGGCCGTCCGCAGCACCGACAGGTAGGCACCCGCAGCCGGCAGCCGGACTTCCACGAAGTCCTGGGTCGCGGGCTCGCCTGCGATCTGGGACACCCTCACCTCCATGGTGGTACAAGCTTTACGGGGCCGAGGGTCGCCCCCCGGGGTAACGCGTACGTGGTTCCGCGGTGACGCTATCGCGCTCCGAACGGTCCTGTCCCCGGGACCCCAACCCCCTGGCGTCACTCACAGTAAAGCTGTGGATACGCTCCGTGTCTAGAGGGTTTGTGAACCCAAATGGGAAGAGCGCGCGCCGGATTGACGTACCCCGATGTCAGACGCCCGAACCGTCGTCGACCACGGCCGTATACCGCGTCAGTGCAGTGTCACACGAGAACGTGGTCGACGAAGCACCACCGCCAGTCCTCGCCGGGCTCGAACGTCCGCATCACCGGGTGACCGGAGGTCTCATGGTGCTCCGTCGCGTGCCTTCCCGGTGAGGAGTCGCAGCAGCCGACGTGGCCGCAGGTCAGACAGATCCGCAGTTGCACCGGATGCGTTCCGGTGGCGAGACACTCCGGGCAGGTCTCGCTGCGCGGGCCCGGTTCCGGCTGCGGCAGCGCGTCGGCGTGCGTGCACTGTTTCATGATTGCCAGATTACGACGGGCGTGCGGATGACCGCGCGGAAAAAGAGGGCGGGCGAGAACCATGGATGTGATGCCGCTGCTGTTGCTGGTGGCGGGCAGTGCCGCGGTGGCGGGGGCCGCCCGGCGCGGCCCGGTGCCCGCACCGCTGCTACTGGTCGCGGTCGGCCTCGCGGTCTCGTACCTCCCGGGAGTCCCGCACTACACGCTCGACCCAGAGATCGTCCTGCCCCTGGTGCTGCCCCCTCTGCTGTACAAGGAGGGCACCGAGAGCTCGTACCTCGACCTGCGGGCCCAGATGCGGCCCGTGGGGCTGCTGTCGGTCGGGTACGTGCTCTTCGCGACCTTCGTCGTCGGCTGGGCCGCCTACCTGATCGTTCCGGGGCTGCCGCTGCCCGCGGCCCTGGTGCTGGGCGCCGTGGTGGCGCCGACGGACGCGGTCGCGGCCGCGGCGATCGCACGCCGGGTCGGACTACCGTCACGGATCACCACGATCCTCCAGGGCGAGTCCCTGCTGAACGACGCCACCGCGATCACCGCCTACAAGGTGGCCCTCGCCGCCGCGGTCGGCGAGGGCGCCACCTGGGCGGGCGGGATCGGTGAATTCCTGCGGGCGGCGGTCGGCGGCGTCGCCGTCGGACTGGTGCTCATGGTGCCGATCCACTGGCTGCGCACCCACCTCAAGGAGGCGCTGCTCCAGAACACCCTCTCGCTGCTGATCCCGTTCGTCGCCTACGGCGTCGCCGAGCAGCTGCACGGCTCCGGCGTCCTCGCGGTCGTGGTGGTCGCGGTCTACCTCGGACACCACGCGTGGGAGGTCGACTTCGCCACCCGCCTCCAGGAGGACGCGGTGTGGCGGATGGTCGCCTTCCTCCTGGAGTCGGCGGTGTTCGCGCTGATCGGCCTGCAGCTGCCCCGGGTCCTCAAGGGCCTCGGCGAGCACGAGGGCGCCACCGCCACCTGGTACGCGGTCGTCGTCTTCCTCGTGGTCGTCGCGGCCCGGTTCGTGTGGGTGTACCCGGCGACCTTCCTGCCGCGCCTGTTCTCCGAACGCATCCGGGAGCGCGAGGAGAACCCCACCTGGCGGGCGCCGGCCGTGACGTCCTGGGCCGCCATGCGCGGCGTGGTCTCCCTGGCCATCGCCTTCTCGATCCCCGCCACGGTGCACGGGGGCGGCGCGTTCCCGCAGCGCAACCTGATCCTCTTCCTGACCTTCACGACTGTCATCGGCACGCTGGTCGTGCAGGGCCTCTCGCTCCCGGCGGTGATCCGCCTGATGCGCTTCCCCGGCCGCGACCGGCAGGCCGAGACGCTCACCGAGGCCAACGCCCAGGCGCAGGCGTCCCGGGCGGCCGAGAGCTGCCTGGACGACCTCCTGGCCGACGAGCGCAACGCCCTTCCGCCCCCGCTCGCCGACCGCCTGCGCAACGTCCTGGAGCGCCGCCGCAACGCCGTCTGGGAACGGCTCGGCCAGGTCAACGCCGTCACCGGCGAGTCCGTGGACGACACCTACCGCCGTCTGTCGCGCGAGATGATCAGTGCCGAGCGCGAGGTCTTCGTCAAGCTCCGCGACCACCGCTACATCGACGACGAGATGCTCCGCGCGCTCCTGCGCAGGCTCGATCTGGAGGAGGCGGCCGCCTACCGGGAGGCCGATTAGGACTCGGGGAACGGCCGCCCCGTGACGACCGCCGCGACCGTCCTTCCGCGGGCGAAGGCGCCCTCCTCGGCCAGGGTGACAAGCCCGTAGAGCAACTTGGCGACATAGAGACGTTCCACGGGCAGTCCGTGCCGCTGCTCGAAGTCCTCGGCGAAGGTCTCGAGCGCGGGGGTCGTCCGGGCGTAGCCGCCGAAGTGGAAGCGGTCGTCGAGGGACCAGACGCCGGTGCGGGCGCCGAAGGCGCGCTCCTGGAGCGCCCGCACCTCGTCCGCCAGGAAGCCGCCCTTGAGCACCGGTATGCCGAGCGCGCACTGTCCCGCGTCCAGCCCGGCGGCGAGTCCGGCGAGCGTGCCGCCGGTGCCGCAGGCGACGGCGACGACATCGGCGCGGCCGCGCAGCTCCTCGCCGAGGGCCCGGCAGCCGCGCACGGCCTCGGCGTTGCTGCCGCCCTCCGGAACGACGTACGCGCCCTCGGCACCGGCCGCGCGCAGGATCGAGGCCAGGGTCTCCGGCTCGCTCTTGTGCCGGTACGTCGACCTGTCGACGAAGTGCAGCCGCATACCGTCGGCCGCGCACCGGGACAGGGACGCGTTGAGCGGGCGGCCGGCCAGCTCCTGGCCGCGGACCACGCCGGTGGTCGGCAGCCCGAGCAGCCGGCCCGCGGCCGCCGTGGCCCGCAGATGGTTGGAGTAGGCCCCGCCGAAGGTGACCAGTGCCCGGCCGCGTGCCGCCTCGATGTTCGGCACCAGCTTGCGCCACTTGTTGCCGACCAGCTCCGGGTGGATCAGATCGTCCCGCTTGAGCAGCAGCCGGACGCCGTGCCGGGAGAAACGGTCGTCCCGCACCTCCTCCAGGGGAGAGGGCAGGTGCGGGGCGAGCGGGTCGGTGCTGGTCACGCCCTCATTGTCGCCCGGCTCCGGGCCGCGGTTACGCCTCCTGCAGCCGCTTGCCGATCCGCTCCCGCAGCGACTCCATCGTGAACCCGCGCGGGTCCACCTTGCCCGGCTGCCACTCCAGATGGCCGATCACCGACCGCGCCGACCACGCGTGGCGCCGGCACAGGGCAGCGGCGGCGCGCACGATCGCCTCCAGCTGCGCCTCGGGCCAGGGGTCCTCGCCGTCGCCCATGTTCTCGCACTCGAAGCCGTAGAAATGCCGGTTGCCGTCGGTGTTCGCCTCGTTGTCCGGCGGCAGCGCCTGCTCGGCGATCACCGCCCGCAGGACGTCGTCGTCGCCGGCGCCCGCGTGGTTGGCGCGGCCGTAGCCGACCAGGTGGACCGTGCCGTCCTTGGTGATCACGCCGTGGCACAGCGGGCCCGGCAGATCCGTGCGGCCGTCCCGGCAGATCGCCACGGTCCGCGCGCCGCCGTTGGTCACCGTGTGGTGGATCATCACGCCGTGGACGGGCCCCCAGGGGCCGATGTGGTTGCGGTTGTGGTTCTGCCAGTCGCCGACCTCGACGACGGTGATGCCCTCCGCTCGAAGCGAGTTGAGGAACCCGCTCGCGGACATGGGTGGGGCCATGGCCGCCTCCTTCGCGCTCGTGTGCCCGGTGGCCGCCGGTCGCGGCCCCCTTGTACTGCCGCTTCTACCGAAAGCGGATGTCTCTGACTAAACCGTTCGCATACTGTGCGAGCCGATCCGGACAGGAGCGGACATCAGGGCGGAAGGTGGACAGGGTCCCTCTTTCTGCCCAGTAGTGAGATGATCCATTCCCGCTCTTTCGGGTAATGGTGCGGGTGCGCAGCGTGATGGAAGGCTCGCTCGTGAGACCGGTGTGCGATTCGGCGCCGGCATACATGAGAGGGCATTTTCTTATGTCGGTAGGCGATGAGGTCCGCACCGAACAGGGCAAGCCGCAGCAGTCTCTCGGCACCTCGGCGGCGCGGAACCTGGCCACCACGACCAAGTCCGTTCCGCAGATGCAGGAAATCAGTTCCCGCTGGCTGCTGCGGACGCTGCCCTGGGTGGACGTGCAGGGCGGAACATACCGGGTGAACCGGCGGCTGACGTTCGCTGTCGGCGACGGCCGTATCACCTTCGTGAAGACCGGCGACCAGGTCGAGGTCATCCCGGCCGAGCTCGGCGAGCTGCCGGCCCTGAGGTCCTACGAGGACGACGAGGTGCTGACGGAGCTGGCCCGCCGCTGCCGCCAGCGCGACTTCGCGCCGGGCGAGGTGATCGCCGACTTCGGCAACCAGACCGATGAGGTGTACCTGCTGGCCCACGGCAGGGTCGAGAAGATCGGCACGGGTCCGTACGGCGACGACGCGGTCCTCGGAGTCCTCGCCGACGGCGCCTACTTCGGTGAGCAGGCGCTGCTGGACCCGGACGCCATCTGGGAGTACACCGCCCGCGCGGACACGGCGTGCACGGTGCTGATCCTCAGCCGCCAGGACTTCGAGCAGGTCGCCGAGCGCGCCGACTCGCTGCGCGAACACCTCGCCCAACTGCGCTCGGCTCCCGAGCGGCAGACCAACAAGTACGGTGAGAAAGAGGTCGCGCTCGCGGCCGGCCACAGTGGTGAGCCGGACATCCCGCACACCTTCGTGGACTACGAGGCCCGGCCGCGCGAGTACGAACTGAGCATCGCCCAGACCGTGCTGCGCATCCACACGCGCGTGGCCGACCTGTACAACCAGCCGATGAACCAGACCGAGCAGCAGCTGCGGCTCACGGTCGAGGCGCTGAAGGAGCGCCAGGAGCACGAGCTGGTGAACAACCGGGAGTTCGGGCTGCTGCACAACTGCGAGTACGACCAGCGGATCCAGCCGCACGACGGCGTGCCCAGCCCCGACGACATGGACGAACTGCTCAGCCGCCGGCGCAGCACCAAGCTGTTCCTGGCCCACCCGCGCGCGATCGCCGCGTTCGGGCGCGAGCTGAACAAGCGCGGGCTGGTCCCGGAGAGCGTCGAGATCGGCGGCAACCGCATCCCCACCTGGCGCGGTGTGCCGATCTACCCGTGCAACAAGATCCCGGTCACCGAGGCCCGTACGACCTCGATCATCGCCCTGCGTACCGGCGAGGCCGACCAGGGCGTCATCGGGCTCAGGCAGTCCGGCGTCCCGGACGAGATCGAGCCGAGCCTGTCCGTGCGGTTCATGGGCATCAACGAACAGGCCATCATCAAGTACCTGGTGACGGCGTACTACTCGGCCGCCGTGCTGGTGCCCGACGCGCTCGGGGTGCTGGAAAACGTCGAGATCGGCCGGTGGAGGTGACGTTTCCGCACTTCGCGGCCGTGTCCCCGCCCTTCGGGGCGGGTACATCCTCGGGGTATGCGTCCAGCCGGAGCGGAAGCGCCACGGTCCGCGGACTGTGCGAGGGGGACTCATGGCCGAGTTCATGACGGAGACCAAGCAGCGCTCACCCGGGGAGACCGGGTCCGCCGGGGCGGGTGATGAGCCCGCGCCACCCGGGCCGGGCGGCCGGCGGGAGGCCGCCGGTGACGCCGGGGCCGGTCCGCTCGACGGGCAGGAGGCGGTGGCACTGCTGGAGCGGACCCGGGCCCTCGTCGACCCGGAGCTGCGGGCGGCCGTCGACTCCCTGCCCGGTTCGATGCGCCGCATCGCGCTCTACCACTTCGGATGGGAGCACGCGGACGGCACCCCGGCCGCGGGCAACGCGGGCAAGGCCATAAGGCCCGCCCTGGTGCTCGCCGCGGCCGCCGCACTGGGCGGGCCGGGGGCGAGGGCGGCGGCCGTCCGGGCCGCCGCCGCGGTCGAACTCGTCCACAACTTCACGCTGTTGCACGACGACGTGATGGACCGGGACACCGCCCGCCGGCACCGGCCCACCGCATGGACCGTGTTCGGCGTCCCCGACGCGATCCTCGCCGGTGACGCCCTGCAGGCGCTGGCCCTGCGGCTGCTCGCCGAGGACCCGCACCCGGCCTCCGCCGCGGCCGCGGCCCGGCTCGCCGACTGCGTCGTGGAGCTGTGCGCCGGACAGCACACCGACACGGCGATGGAGCGACGCGCTCCCGACGAGGTCACCCTGGACGAGGTGCTCGCCATGGCCGAGGCGAAGACCGGCGCACTGCTGGGCTGCGCCTGTGCCCTCGGCGCGCTCTACGCGGACGCCCACGACGAGGACGTGGCCGCGCTGGACGGCTTCGGGCGCCAGGCGGGGCTCGCCTTCCAGCTGATCGACGACGTGATCGGCATATGGGGCGATCCGCGGCGCACCGGCAAGCCGGCCGGTGCGGATCTCGTGGTCCGCAAGAAGTCCCTGCCGGTGGTGGCGGCCCTCGCCTCCGGCACCCCGGCGGCGGCCGAACTCGCCGCGCTGTACGGGAAGCCGTACGTCGAGGGGGAGGCCGGGGACGGCGGTGAGATCGCCCGCACGGCACTGGCCGTCGAGCGGGCCGGCGGCCGGGACTGGGCGCAGGCCGAGGCGGCCGACCGGATGGCGCTGGCGATGCAGGAGCTGGCCCGTGCCGTGCCCGTGCCGGAGGCGGCGGGCGGCCTGCTGGCCCTGGCCGAGTTCGTGACCCGACGCACCAGCTGAGACCGCCGCTCCGGGCGGTCGGCGGCGGCCGAGACCGCCTGCCCGGAGGGCGAGAAGGACCCCGGAGCCACCGGGGCCGTACGGCTCCTGACCCCGCACGGCCACAGGTGGCTCCGGCCCGGCGCGCCCCGCACATCCCCACGTGTGCGGGGCGCGCCGCATGTCCCGCCCGCCGCTCCGCTCGGCCCGCCATGCGGAATCCCTCCTCCCACTTCTCCCTGTCCGGGAAGTCGCCCCGGAAAGGACTTGCAACCACTACATTCGGAGTACTACAACTGCAGTACAAAATCCGAGGCGGTCGACCAGCCGCCCCGCAACCGACGAAAAGAGACCAGGCTTGCGCAAGCTCACGTACTTCATCGCCTGCTCGCTCGACGGCTTCATCGGTGACGAACACGGCGATGCCACCGCGATGCTCCGCTTCATGGACGAGGAGTACTTCGACTTCCTCAAGACGGAGTTCCCGGAGACCCTGCCCACCCACGGCCGCAGGCCGCTGGGCCTGGACCACCTGGAGAACCGGCGGTTCGACACCGTCGTCCAGGGCCGGGCCAGCTACGAGGTGGCCCTGAAGGAGGGCATCACCAGCCCCTACGCCCACCTGCGCGAGTACGTCGCCTCGCGCACCCCGGGCCCCTCGCCCGACCCGCACGTCGAGATCATCGACGGCGATCTGACCGGCCGGATCCGCGAACTCAAGGCGGAGGACGGCGGGTTGGGCATCTACCTGTGCGGAGGCTCGAAGATCGCGGGGGCCCTGCTCGACGAGATCGACGAACTCGTCATCAAGACCTACCCGATCGTCTACGGCACGGGCATGCCGATGTTCGGCACCGGCCTCGACATCAAGGAGTTCGCCCTGGACTCGGTGCGCACCTTCGGCAACGGCGTGCTCGTGCGGACGTACCACAGGAAGCGCTGACCCCCGGCCCGCCCTACCCTGAGGGCATGGACAGCGAGGAACACGTCTGTCCCGCCTGCGGACAGCCCGTCGAAACGGTCGTCGGACGGCGCAAGACACTGGGCGCCTGGGTGCCGGTGTGGGGCGCCGGCCCGTGCCGCAACCCCGGCTGCGCGGCCTACGGGGAGCAGGCCGACCCCGACGGCACGGCTTCCGGTCCCGCGAACCCGCACCCCGGGGAATCCGCCGCGGAAGAATCCTGAGCCCGTGTCGAGTATCCAGGCCCGGCTCCGACGTCCCCTGTGGGAGCCGCCCGGAAGGGCGGCCCCGAGCCGAAGGAGCGGACCATGAAGTACCTGGTGATGGTGCAGGGCACGCAGGCGGACTACGACGCGATGCGCGGCAAGCCCTCCGCGCGCTCCCCGGCCTGGACCGAGGCGCAGCTCAAGGCCATGTACCTGTACATGGGCGCGATCAGCGACGACCTCGCCGAGTCCGGCGAACTCGTCGACGCCCAGGGCCTGGCCGAGCCCGCCCGGACCCGGCTGGTCACCCGCGGCAAGGACGGTGAGACCGTGATCGCCGACGGGCCGTACGGCGAGACCGAGCAGCTGGTCGCCGGCTACTGGGTGGTGGACTGCGCGAGTCTGGAGCGGGTCACCGAGATCGCCGAGCGCGTCACCCGCTGCCCCGGCCCCGAGGGCCTGACCGAATACCCCGTGGTGATCCGGCCCATCATGGACGGCGCCGGGGACATCGGCGCCGAATGACCGCCACCACCGGCGCGTCCGGCACCGGGGACCTGCTGCGCCTCGTCTCCAGCTGGACGCACCGACGCCCCCCGCGCCGCGCGCGGCGATCGCCGCCGTGCACGACAGGAGCGCGGGGGCCTGCGACCCTGCCCGCGACGCCTGGGCGCCGGCCGTCGCCGGGACGCTCGGCCTGCCCGGACGGCGCTGTTCGCACGAGGCCGGAACGGCGCTGTTCGCACGAGCGCGCGGCCCCGCTGAGGCCGTAGCGTGACCGCATGCCGAAACTTCCGTACATCGTCCACATCACCGAACGCTCCCTGTGGGAGGCGGCCCGCGAGCGCGGCGCCTACGAGGTGTCCACCCGCGGCCGGACCCTCCAGGAGGAGGGGTTCGTCCACTTCTCCACCCGCGAGCAACTCCCGCGCATCGCGGCCTTCCTGTACGGCGACTACGAGGGCCCGGACGAACTGGTGGTGCTGGTCGTGGACCCGGTCAGGCTCGATGTCCCGCTGAAGTACGAGGCCATGCCGCCGAACGGCGAGGAGTTCCCGCACGTGTACGGGCCGGTGCCGGTGGACGCCGTGGTGGACGTGGAGCCCTGGGGGTGAGCCGGCACGGGGGCGGGCGGCGGCGCCGGTGGTGGCGCTGGACCGCCTGCTCCCGGGCCGTGGTGGCGGCCGCCGGGGCCGGGCTCACTCCGTGGCTCCAGGACTCGGCCCGGCCGCGGGAGCCGTACGTCCGGGAGAACGGGGACGGGGCGACACCGAGCGATCCGCGCGGCGGTACGCCCCGCCCGCTCCGCGCGTCGGACGCCGGCGGCCACGGGTGTCCGCCGAGCCCGGAGCCCGAGCCGGCGCCGCGGCCGACCCGGACGGCCGTCGTCTGCGACTACGCGCTCACGATTCCCTGACCGCCGCGGGCAGTGCGCCCGTCCCGGGGTCCCGGCCCGTCAGGCAGTACGTGCCGCCGGCCGGGTCGCGCATCACCGCCCAGTGCGGGCCCTGGTGGACGCGGACGGCGCCCAGACGCTCGTGCCGGGCCCGGGTCGCCGCGATGTCCGCGCAGGCCAGGTCCAGGTGGGCGGAGGCCGGGCGGTCGTCGCCGAGCCGCTGGAGCAGGATCCGCACGGGCAGGCCCGCGGGCGGCCGGAGCACCCGGAACTCCGGCAGGGAACCGTCCTGGAGGTCCCAGCCGGTCAGCGTGGCCCAGAAGGCGCTCTCGGTGTCGTACCGGGAGGGCGGGACGTCCAGGCACACCTGGTCCAGGCGGCCGCCCTCGACCACCGGCGGCCGTACCGTCTCGCCGTGCCACGGCACGGCGCAGAACAGCTGCCCGGCGGGCGAGCGCAGCACCGCCCAGTCGCCGTGGTCCGCGACCAGGCCCGCGCCGAGTTCCCGGGCCGCCCGGGCCAGGGCCGCCGGGTCGTCGACGCAGAGGTCGAGATGCGCCCCGCCCGCGCCCTCGGTGACTCCCTGGAGCTTCACGCAGGCGTCCGTCCCGTCGGACAGCAGCGTCATGAACTCGCCTTGTCCACCGCGCGGTTCGGAGGGCCGGGTGCCGGTGACGGCCGTCCAGAAGGCGCGGGCGTCGGCGAGGCGGGCGGCGGGGCGGTCGACGAAGGCGTAGGTCCAGCGGATGGTGTCCATGGCGGGGATCGTAGGCAGCCGTCCCCGCCGCACCGGCGGAATTTCAGTCCGCGGGCCGCTGAAGGAACCGCAGCATGTTCCCGGCCGGGTCCCGGAAGGCGCAGTCGCGCACCCCGTAGGGCTGGTCCGTGGGCTCCTGGAGCACATCGCCGCCGGCCTCCCGGACCCGCTCGTACAGCGCGTCGCAGTCGGCGGTGGTGAAGATGACACCGCGCAGCAGGCCCTTGGCGAGCAACTCGGCGATCGCCTGCTTGTCGGCTGGGGAGATGTCCGGGCTCGCGCCCGGCGGCTCCAGCACGATCTCCACGTCCGGCTGGAGCGGCGAGCCCACGGTGACCCAGCGCATCCCCTCGAAGCCCACGTCGTTGCGGATCTCCATGCCGAGCACGTCACAGTAGAAGTGGAGCGCCTTGTCGTGGTCGTCCACGGCGATGAAGCACTGCTTGAGTTTCAGATCCATGGCTTCACGCTAGGCCCAGCCCGGCCGCCCTGCGCGGGAGCCGGTGCTTCAGTACGGCCTGCGGCGCGGGCGGGTGAACGAACGGGCCACACAGGAGGGGATCACCGCGCTCTCCTCGTGGGAGGCGGCCCGATAGGCGCTCGGGGTCTGGCCGACCAACTCGGTGAACCGGGAGCTGAAGGAGCCGAGGGAGGTGCAGCCGACGGCGAAGCACACCTCGGTCACGGTGAGGTCGCCGCGACGCAGCAGCGCCTTGGCCCGCTCGACCCGGCGCGTCATCAGATAGCTGTACGGCGTCTCCCCGTACGCCTTGCGGAAGCTGCGCTGGAAGTGACCCGGCGACATGTGGGCGCCCCGCGCCAGCTCGGTCATGTCGAGCGGCTCGGCGTACTCGCGGTCCATGCGGTCACGCACCCGCCGCAGCCGTACCAGGTCCTCCAGGGTCATTCCCCCAGCCTGGCACAGGGACTTTCACCCGGGCAGCGGACCGATCGCTTCCGCACGGACCGGGTATTGAACGCTTTCGCACAGGACCACACAACAGAGTCCGCCGAATTCGACACGCCGTTCGCCTTCGGTTAGCCCGGCATTGGCCCGTGCTTGCTTTCCTCGGGGGATGGACCACATCACGTTCCTCGTGGCGGTCGTCATCGTCACGGCGCTGGCCTTCGACTTCACCAATGGGTTCCACGACACGGCGAACGCGATGGCGACATCCATCGCGACGGGGGCGCTGAAACCACGGACGGCCGTTCTGGTGAGCGGCGTGCTGAACATCGTGGGTGCCTTCCTGTCCACCGAGGTCGCCAAGACGATCTCCGGCGGGATAGTGGACGACACACTGGTCACCCCAGCGATGATCTTCGCCGGACTGGTCGGGGCGATCCTGTGGAACCTCGTGACCTGGCTCGCCGGGCTGCCCTCCAGCTCGTCGCACGCCCTGTTCGGCGGGCTCATCGGGGCCGTCTGGGTCGGTGCGGGGTCCGACGGTGTGCACTTCGACAAGGTTGTCGAGAAGGTGCTCATCCCCGCCGTGGCCTCGCCGATGGTGGCGGGCGTCGCGGCGCTGATCGCCACCTACCTCACCTACAAGCTCACCGAGCGGGCCCGCAAGGAGTCGGTCACCAAGGGCTTCCGGATCGGCCAGATCGCCTCGGCCTCGCTGGTCTCGCTGGCGCACGGCACCAACGACGCGCAGAAGACGATGGGCGTCATCACCCTCACCCTCATCTCGGCGGGCGCCCTCGGGCACGAGGCGGGGCCGCCGGTCTGGGTGATCGGTGCGGCGGGCGTCGCCATCGGCCTCGGCACTTACCTGGGCGGCTGGCGGATCATCCGCACCATGGGCAAGGGCCTCACCGAGATCCAGTCCCCGCAGGGCTTCGCCGCCGAGACGGCCTCCACGACGGTGATCCTCACCTCCGCCCACCTGGGCTTCGCCCTGTCCACCACCCAGGTTGCCTCAGGCTCCATCCTCGGCGCCGGTCTGGGCCGGCGCCTGGCGGAGGTCCGCTGGGGCGTCGCCGGCCGCATGGTGGCCGCCTGGCTGATCACCCTGCCCGCCGCCGCGCTGGTCGGCGGGCTCGCCGCGAGCGTGGTCAAGCACGGCGGCAACGTCGGTACGGCGGTGATCGCCCTGGTCGCGGTCGCCCTCGCGACGGTCATCGTCCTCGCCTCGCGCCGCAACCCGGTGCACGCGAACAACGTCAACGACGACCACGAGGTCACCCTCACCACCGCCCCGGCCCACGTCGACACGGCCGCCTGAGCCAAGGAGAGCCCCCATGCATCTCGACTGGACCGCACTCGGCCAGGTCACCGCGGTGAGCATCGGCGTCACCGTCGCCGTGGTCGCCGTCTTCGCCCTCGGCGTCCTCGGCCTCGCCCGGATCGACGACCCCCGCGAACACGCCGACGGCGCCCGCGCCTTGGGCCTCACCCAGGCGGCGCTGTGCTTCCTGGCGTGCGCGGCGGTGGTGGCGTACGGGATCTATCTGATCGTTCCGCAGTTCCATTGAGGCAGCCGAAGGCGGACGCGATGACCCCTCTGATGACGGAGGGCCTGCGGGTCGACTACACCGACCACGACGACCCCGTACTGATCAGGCCCGACGGCACTCCGGTGGACACCTGGCGGGAGAACTACCCGTACGGGCAGCGGATGGAGCGCAAGGAGTACGAGTGGCACAAGCGGCTCCAGCAGATCGAACTGCTGAAGCTGCAGGGCTGGATCAAGGAGACCGGCCGCCGGCTCGTCATCGTCTTCGAGGGACGGGACGCGGCGGGCAAGGGCGGCACCATCAAGCGGTTCACCGAGCATCTGAACCCGCGCGGCGCGCGCGTGGTGGCGCTGGAGAAGCCGACCGAACGCGAGCGCGGGCAGTGGTACTTCCAGCGGTACGTCGAACACCTGCCGACCGCCGGCGAGATCGTGCTCTTCGACCGCTCCTGGTACAACCGGGCCGGTGTGGAGCGGGTGATGGGTTTCTGCACGGACGACGAGTACCGCCGGTTCACCCGCCAGGCTCCGCTCTTCGAACGAATGCTGGTCGACGACGGAGTGGACCTGGTCAAGTTCTGGTTCTCGGTGTCCCAGGGCGAGCAGCGCACCCGCTTCACGATCCGTCAGGTCGACCCGGTACGGCAGTGGAAGCTCAGCCCGATGGACCTGGCCTCGCTGGACCGCTGGGACGACTACACCGCGGCGAAGGTCGCCATGTTCCGTGAGACGGACACCGACCACGCCCCCTGGACGGTGGTCAAGAGCAACGACAAGAAGCGGGCCCGGGTCGAGGCGATGCGCAGTGTGCTGGCGCGCTTCGCGTACGCCGACAAGGACGACGAGGTGGTCGGCACGCCCGACCCCCGCATCGTCGGCGCGGCGGCGGGCCTGCTGGAGGCCGGCGAGGACGACCGGGACGGGACGTAGCGGCGGGCACCCTCGGGATGAGCCGGCGCCCCGCGGTGACGGCTGCCGCGGGTCGCCGGCGCTTCCGCGTCGAAGTGCGCGGCCACTCCACGTGCGGTGAGTGAGCAGGCCGTTCCAGAGGCACTGAGCTCGGTGTTGTGCACCATGCCCGCGACCTTGAGGCAGTCGATGAGGGTGACCAGGCCATCACCGCCGGGGGGGATGCCAGAAAGGCTTGCGTGTCGCCGTTGGACTCCCCTGGAATGCTTGGTCGTGTCTCTCAACTCCGGTGGGGCATGAGGGGCTTCGCCGATGCTCGTAGACTCATGACGTGGCATTCATGAGCACCCCGCACTGCTGCTTCCTGTGATCGGAAGGCGTTGAGGGCGATGCCAGACGGCATCGCCCTCCTTGGCGTGCCTGCTGCGTGAACGCTCTGAGCGCGCGTGCAGGCACGGTCTCTTCCCTTCATCCTTGCCAGGAGTGCCTCGTGCCCGTGTCGCTTCCCCCTGCCCTCGAACTGTCCCTCGACCTGCTGCGCTGCCCAACGTGCCGCACGCGTCACCTGCACCCCGACCACGGCGCACTGCGCTGCCCGGTGGGCCACACCTTCGACATCGCCCGCCACGGCTACGCCGGCCTGCTGACAGGCACCCGCGCCACCAGCGGTGACGATGCGGCCATGGTCCAGGCCCGGGACCGATTCCTGTCCACCGGCACTTACGCGCCCATCCGCCAAGTCGGGGCCGGCCTGGCGGCCGGCGCCGTGTCTGAGCAGGCCACGGTCGTGGACGTGGGGTGCGGCACCGGCTACTACCTGGCCGGCGTACTCGACCAGCTGCTCGGCGGCCGTGGTCTGGGTCTGGACACATCGGTGCGCGCGCTACGCTCGGCAGCCCGTGCGCACGACCGAGCCGCCGCGGTGGCCTGGGACGTCTTCCGTTCCTTCCCGCTGGCCGACGGGGTGGCCGATGTCGTGCTGAACGTGTTCGCCCCGCGCAACCCGGCCGAGTTCCACCGGGTGCTGCGCCCGACCGGCCGGTTGATCGTGATCCGTCCCACCGGGCGGCACCTGGCCGAGCTGCGCGGCCGGTTGCCTGCGACGGTCACGATCGACCCGGCCAAGGAACAGCGCCTGCACCGGACGCTGGGCCCCTTCTTCGAGGCCGCCGTCACCGAACAGGTGGAGTACCCCGCGACCCTGACCAGGCTGGATGCCCTGGACCTGGTGGCGATGACGCCGAGCGCACGCCACGTGAGCCGTGCAGACCTGAACGATGACGGCCTCCTGCCCGATCAGGTCACCGTCTCCGTGCTGGCCACCGCCTACCAGCCTCGGTGACCACGAGCGGGCGCATGCGCCTGCTGAGCGACGAGCAGTGGCCTTCTGGTCCCGAGGCAGTCCCCAGCGGGAGATCTTGATGGCCAGGGCACCGAGGGCCTCCTTCTCGGGGCCGTGGATCGTGCGGATGCCGGCGAGCTGCTCGTCACGGGCGGCGGTGGGGTTGACGTTTGCCGGGCCTTCGCCGTCGAGCGTTCCCGCCCCGCGTACCCCAACTTCGAGGCCCAGTTGCGAGGTAGGGGCCGTGGTGGAGGCAGACGGCGGTCACCTGCGCGGCCTCTCGGTTGAGCGGGCCGTCCGCACCGCCCGGACTCGGCCACGCGTCCGCCGTCATCACGCCGCGGATCTACGCCCATCTGTGGCCGGGGGAAGAAGACCGCACCCGGACCGTCATGGACGCCGTGCTCGGCGGCCTGCGGACCGGGTGCGGACAGGTAGACACTGCAACGAAAGAAATCGCAGGTCAGAGGGCGTAAAAGGAGATCACGCCTTCTTGGTCTCCCAGAAGATGCGGTCGATCTCGGCGATGAGCTCCAGCGCCGCCTCGCCCGTCTTCGGGTCGGTCGACGCCTTGGCGGCCGACAGGGCCTTCAGGGTGTCGTTGACCAGCTGGTGCAGCTGCGGGTACTTCTCGAAGTGCGGGGGCTTGAAGTAGTCGCTCCAGAGCACGGAGACGTGGTGCTTGGCCAGCTCCGCGCGCTGCTCCTTGATGACGGTGGCACGCGCCTGGAAGTGCGGGTCGTCGTTGGCGGCCATCTTTTCCTGAACGGCCTTCACCGACTCCGCCTCGATGCGGGCCTGGGCCGGGTCGTACACGCCACAGGGCAGGTCGCAGTGGGCGCTGACCTTGACCTTGGGGGCAAACAGGCGGGAAAGCATGGAGCATTCCTTCCTCGTGATCGTCTTCTCAGGTGGGACATTACTCCCTGAGGGACGGGTTTTCGCGAGTGCCCCCTAGGGCTTAGGACAAAAGTCCAGGGTCAGACTGAGACTGGTGGAGGAACGGACCGGGGAGGTGCCGGGGATGCCGGAGCTGTCGCAGGAGACCGAGCGGGGGAGGGCGGGGGCGCTCTTCGGACTGGCCGAGGTGACCGGCCCGTCCATGGTGCCCACGCTGCGTCACGGGGACCGGCTGCTGGTGCAGTACGGGGCCGCGGCCAGGCCGGGGGGCATCGTCGTCCTGCGTCACCCCTTCCAGCAGGACCTGCTGGTCGTCAAGCGCGCCGTGGAGCGGCGCGAGGGCGGCTGGTGGGTGCTCGGGGACAACCCGTACGCGGGTGGGGACAGTACGGATTACGGAGTCGTGCCCGACGAGCTGATCCTCGGCAGGGCGCTGCTGAGGTACCGGCCGCTCGCCGGCGGTCAGCGCTCGCCGGCGGCGCTGGCGCGCTGGATCTTCTCGGCCGCGAGGCCGCTGCTGCCCGTCCGGTCGGCCTCCAGGCGCTTGCGGGCCCGGTAGGCGGCCACGTTGGCGCGGGTCGCACAGCGGTCCGAGCAGTAGCGCCGGGAGCGGTTCGTGGACGTGTCGAGATAGGCGTTGCGGCAGGGCGCCGCCTGGCACAGGCCCAGGCGGTCGACGCCGTATTCGGTCAGGTGGAACGCCAGGCCCATCGCCGCGATCGCCGCGTAGCCGGCGGTGGCGTTGGACGGGTGGTCGGCCAGGTGCATGTGCCACAGGGGGCGGCCGTCGTCGTCCCGGTAGTCGTGCCCGGAGATCTGGGGGCTGACCGGGAACTCCAGGAGCAGTGAGTTGAGGAGGTCCACGGCGAGCGTCTCGTCACCCGTGTCCGCCGCCTCGAAGACCGCGCGCAGCCTGCCCCGTACCGAGCGGAAGCGCGTGACGTCGGCGTCGGTGGCGCGGCGGGCCGCCGACGCGTTGATGCCGAAGAGGTCGCGGACGGCCTCGACCGAGGTCAGCGAGTCCTTGCCCCGGGCCGGTTCCTCGCTGTTCACGAGACGTACGGCGTAATCCGAGTAATAGGCCAGTTCCACTATTAGTCCTTACGGAGGCGCTCTATGGTCATGTCTGCGGTCGGGTAATAGCCGGTTGTGCTTCCAGGGTATTACGTGCCGGTGAGGAGGCGGGGATTCCATGGCCACCACGGCCGGAACCGACTGGGCCGCCTGGCCGGAGAGCTGGGACCGGCAGCAGGAGTGGTACATGCCGGACAGTGAGGAGCGGTTCACGATCATGCTCGACATGGTCGAGGCGCTCGCCGGCACGGACCCGCGCGTGCTCGACCTCGCGTGCGGGACCTTCGAGGGCGACGAGCGCGTCTCCTTCGTCACCGCCGACCTCAAGGACCCGCGGTGGACGGCGGAACTGTTCAGCAACGGGTCTCAGCTTGCCATCGCCGGCCGCCTCGCCGGTTAGCCGTCATGTTGTCGGCTCGGCTTCGTCAGATACCGCTGCTCCCTCCCCTGGCGGAAGACTTTCACGGGCGCGCACCATGTCGGCACGCGCATGAACAAGGAGAGCAAGTGCCTTCAGAACAGCTGCGATGCTGAGGCCAACGGCTGTCGTCAGCCCGCCGATCGCAGTAATGATCTGCGCGGTGTCCGACGGGCTGAACTGCCCGTGCTGGATGCTTTCCAGCACGCTGCGTGTGGCAAAGGCCGAGATGACGTACCCGACCACCGCCAGGGCAAAGAGCCCAGCCACAGCGCAGGCTTCCGCCCTCCCGACGGCTTTGCGTACTCGTCGGAGGCGCCGCACCCGCTCACGCTGCCTGGTCTGCTCCTCCTCCCGCTGTGCTTCACGATATTGGCGGGCTACAACGGCAGACCACACGAGATCGCCTGATCCTGACGGAAGGCTGAGCCATGTCATGCCGTTTGACGACGCATCACCTTGGACGCGGTCCATCTCCAGCTCGACCTCCGTGCCGCCCTCCGGCACCGCGCGCAGCCGCGCCGTGCCGCCGTTGCGCTGCATCCGGCCGATGATCGATTCTCTGACGCCCATGCGGTCGGCGGGTATCGAGTCGAGGTCGAAGCCCGGGCCGCGGTCACGGACGGACACGAAGACGGTCCTGCCCTCGACTTCCGCGTAGACCTGCACGGCGCCGCCCTTGCCACCGTGCTTGGCGGCGTTGGTCATCGCCTCACACATGGCCTGCATCTGCGCATTGAGCTTCTCGTCCAGGACACAGTCACCGACGACCACGACCTCGATGGGGACGCCGTAGTGGCCCTCGACCTCGGCGGCGAGCAGCCGCACCGCTTCGCCCAGCGTCTCCGGCCCCTCGCCCCGGCTTCCCATGCCGCCCATCATGCCGCTTGACCGTGACTGGTGGCAGCGGCCTTGAGCACCGTGACGAAAGGGCTCTTCCGCCCGGGTGTTCAGCGGAATTGGGCGATCTGACGCCCAGACAGCTGCAAGGTGACGTTGACCTGCAAGGACGCGAGTGGCCAGAGCGAATGCGCTGCAGTGGCTCTGTTCGCGAGATCGGGCAGGGAGGCGATGGCACGGAGCAACGCGATGTCCGATCTGCAACAGGGGTGCCGTGCAGGCCATGGCGGGCCTTGGTGACAGCACGGTCAGAAGCCGGGGGCGGAGCCGACGAAGAACCACAAGGCGGCTGTGTACCACAGCAGTGCGATGGCGGTGACCAAGGCGCCGCCGACGGCCGGAAGCGCCCAGCCGGGCAGTCGGCGGCTGCGTACCACCAGCACCTTGGCGACGAACACGCCGTACAGGACGCAGCCCGCGATGGAGTGCACCGCCACTCGGCTGTTCGTGAAGTCGACTCCGTAGGCGGTGATGCATTGGTAGGCGATGGGCAGCGACAGCAGAAAGGCAATAAGGCCGATGAGCCGGTGTGTGGGCGGCACCCGGTGCGGCGCGGCCCCCGCTCCCGGTAGGCGCCGGTACATCCACAGCCCGAGCAGCAGTTGGACGACCGCGAGTGCCATCAGAGCGCTGCCCAGGCGCGCCTTGAGATCGACGACGGCGACGCCGTGCTCCCCGAACAGGCCCTTGGTGTAGTCGGGTGTGTGCGTGCGGCCGAACACATATACCCCCACCGTGACCGCGACCGGCAGCAAAGCAGCCAAAAGGACCGCCACCGTTCGTGTGGGGCGCCGCTTCTGCGCGCCCGTGTGCCCGGTCATCAGTCCCCGATCGATCGGGTTCGACCTTGCTGCCGGATGCCTTTACGACGTACCACCGTGGCGCCGCACGTGATGCCGTTGGAGCGCTTCGAGGTGCTGAGTTGGCTGCTCCTGGCGAACGGGGCCGCCTTGGGGGTGCCGGAGGTGAGCGGCGGCGGCCAGCCACACGCGCATGCTCCGCCGCCGGCCGGTGCAGTCGACTCGATGCATACGGGAATGCCCGCTGACATCGCTCCGGACGTGGGCGTGGCGCAAGCGGACGAGGCCGTCCGGCTGGGACGGCCGCGTGCGGCAGCAAGCGGCACGGCGGAAACCGCCGGCACAATCGCCGCGGCCGTTCCTTTCATGAGCACTCCATGCTGTCGGACGGCGCATCGGTGCAGCCGCGGGAAACGACCCCAGCGGACCTCTTCTCCCAGTTGGCCCCGGGTGCTCGGGGCCTGTCCACTCCAATTGGTCCGCCTGGGCAGTCGCTGCTCCATTGGTGAGGCCCCCGTCGCTGACGAGCGGCGCGACGCGAAGGGCGGTACGGAGAGCCCGTACCGCCCTTGTCACGGTCGAGAGTCAGAGCACCTTGGAGAGGAAGGCCTTCGTCCGGTCGTGCTGGGGATGGGCCAGTACCTCACGCGGATGGCCGGACTCCACGACCACGCCGTCGTCCATGAAGACCAGCGAGTCGCCGACCTCGCGGGCGAAGCCCATCTCGTGCGTGACGACGATCATCGTCATGCCGTCCTCCGCGAGGTCCCGCATGACGTCGAGCACCTCACCGACCAGCTCGGGGTCGAGCGCCGAGGTCGGCTCGTCGAAGAGCATCAGCTTGGGCTCCATCGCGAGGGCCCGGGCGATCGCCACGCGCTGCTGCTGGCCGCCGGACAGCTGGGCCGGGTAGTGGCCGGTCCGGTCACCCAGGCCCACACGGTCCAGCAGCCGCTGCGCGCGCTCCCGCGCGACGGCCCTGCTCTCCCGCCTGACCTGCACCGGCGCCTCCATGACGTTCTCCAGCGCCGTCATGTGCGGGAAGAGGTTGAAGCGCTGGAACACCATGCCGATGTCCCGCCGCTGCGCCGAGACCTCCTTCTCCTTCAGCTCGTAGAGCTTGTCGCCGTGCTGCCGGTAGCCGACCAGGCGGCCGTCCACGTACAGCCGGCCGGCGCTGATCTTCTCCAGATGGTTGATGCACCGGAGAAACGTGCTCTTGCCGGAACCGGACGGGCCGATCAGGCAGAACACCTCCCGCGGGTTCACCTCCAGGTCGATGCCCTTGAGGATGTGCGCGTGCCCGAACGACTTGTGCACGCCCTCGGCCCTGACCATCGGGTGGCCGCCGGGGACGACGTCCTTGGAGAACTTGGTCATCGGGCCACCTCCGGGCGGCGGAACGAGCCGAAGATGCGGAGGTTCTTCCGGAACCGCTGCAGCGGGGTCGGCGGCAGGTTGCGCGACGAACCGCGGGCGTAACGGCGCTCGATGTAGTACTGGCCGATGCTGAACACCGTGGTCAGGATCAGGTACCAGATGCAGGCCACGAAGTACATCTCGACGACCGCCAGCGAGGTGCTGGAGATGTCCGTGGCCTTCTTGATCAGCTCGGGGAGCTGGACCGAGTAGGCCAGCGCCGAGGTCTTCAGCATGTTGATGAACTCGTTGCCGGTCGGCGGGACGATGACCCGCATGGCCTGCGGCAGGATCACCCGGCGCAGCGTCTGGGCCTGGGTCATGCCGAGCGCGTGCGAGGCCTCCGTCTGGCCCTCGTCGACCGACTGGATGCCGGCCCGGACGATCTCCGACATATAGGCGGCCTCGTTCAGGCCGAGTCCCAGCAGCGCCGTCAGGACCGGCGTCATCACCTGGTTCATCTCGTTCTTGTAGAACCCCAGGTTCAGGATGGGGAAGACGAGCGAGATGTTGTACCAGAGCAGCAGCTGGACCAGGACCGGGGTGCCGCGGAAGAACCAGATGTAGAACCAGGCCACCGTGCTGGTGACCGGGTTCGACGACAGCCGCATCACGGCGAGGATCACGCCGAGTACGACGCCGAGCACCATGGCCAGCACGGAGATGTACAGCGTGGTCCAGGCGCCGGAGACGATGTCCGGGTCGAAGACGTAGTCCGGGATGACGCTGTAATTGATCTTCGCGTTGGAGAAGGCGACCCCGATCAGCGCCACCAGGGCGAGGACCACGGCGCCGGCCACCCAGCGGCCGTAGTGGCGCACCGGGATGGCCTTGATCTGCTCCGGCGGCGCCGGAGCCTTGTCGACGGTGTCGGTCACGGTGACTGCCTTTCAGTGCCGCGCGAGGCTCAGGAGCCGCCGTTGATCTTCGACTCCGTCAGCGCGCCGTCCGTGACGTTCCACTTCTGCAGGATCTTGGTGTACTCGCCGTTCTTGATGATCGCGGCCATGGCGGCCTGGAGGGCGTCGCGCAGCTGGGTGTTGTCCTTGCTGACCGCGATGCCGTACGGACCCGCCTCGATCTGGTCGCCGACGACCTCGAAGTCCTTGCCGCCACCGGAGGTCTTCGCGTTGTAGGCGGCCACCGGGAAATCGTTCAGGTCGGCGACGGACGCGCCCTGCTTCAGACGCAGCAGCGCCTCGGGGTCGGTGTCGAAGGTCTGCAGGTCGATGGCCTTCTTGCCGTCCTTGGTGCACTTCTTGCTCTGTGCCTTGGCGATGCCCTCGGACGTGGTGCCCTTCTGCAGGGCCACGACCTTGCCGCACAGGTCGTCCAGGGACTTGACGCCCTTCGGGTTGCCCTTCTGGACGAGGATCGACGTACCGGCGGTGAAGTAGTCGACGAAGTCGACGCCGTTGCCGACCTTCTGGCCGTTGTCCGAGTTGATGCCGTTCTGGCGGTCCTTGGTGTCGTTCATCGCCGACATGATCACCTGGAAGCGCTTGGCCTGCAGGCCCACGATCAGGTTGTCGAACTTGCCGTTCTGGAAGTCGAACGTCACGCCGAGCTGCTTGCCGAGGGCGTCCGCGAGGTCGGGGTCGATGCCGACGGCCTTGCCGTCCTTCATGTACTCGACCGGCGGGTAGGCGATGTCGGAGCCGACCTTGATGACGCCCGCCTTGCGGATGTCCGCGGGCAGCTTGCCGGCCAGCGGGGCGGAGCCGGACGACGAGCTGGAGCCCGTGCCGCTGTTCTTGTCCGTGTGATCACCGCAGCCGGTGAGCAGCAGGGCGCCGGCGGCCGCGACGGCACCGACGGCGGCGAGCCGGGAGTGGGCGGCGGTCGTACGAGGCGTGGAGTTTACGGTCATCGTGGTTCCTCCGACTGATGGGAAGAGATGCCGATGGGTCGACGGAAACGCGCACCTTCGGGTGCCGCGACCTCGTGGGTTTACGGCATCTTGCCATTCGGGCTAGGCCATTCAGGGGCGTCGCTGTGTCAAAATCGCATAACGGGTGACCCCCGAATCGCAGTCAGGTCCCGCCAGGACGGGACCCCAGGACCGCAGATCTGCGGAAATCCATCACTCAGGCCGGAAAATCTTCGGGCCATCTCACGATGTGGTCCATCGTTGCGGTCCATCGCCGCGCGCGCCGGACAACCGGTCGCGCGTCGCCGCCGGGTCACGGCCGTGTCGCATCCATGTCAGCCGTGCGTCATCCGGGTGTGGCTTTCTGGTCCCGTGATGTGACCTTGCACCTAATGGACTCGTCGTGAGCGCCGTCCGTCCGGTAAGAAGGTTCTTTACACCCCTCATCCGGGGCTCAGGGCGCGTGTGCGGCGCGCCCGTCGCGTATGTGCTCGTACGTATCAGCAACCGGGCCGTACGCGGTGCCCGCCCACCCCTCACCAGGAGTGGTCGACCCTCAAACCATGCATAGCTAAGGGGTAAAACAAAGTGGCAGCGGAGATCGTCAATCCTCGCAGCGACAGCAGTACGGATCAGGACGGCGGGGCCGAGCCCCTCGATTCCTTCGATCCGGTGTTCGCGCTGCACCGCGGCGGCAAGATGGCCGTGCAGGCCACCGTGCCGGTCCGTGACAAGGACGACCTTTCCCTCGCGTACACGCCCGGCGTCGCGCGCGTGTGCACCGCGATCGCGGAGCAGCCGGAGCTGGTCAACGACTACACATGGAAGTCCTCGGTGGTCGCCGTCGTGACCGACGGCACGGCCGTGCTCGGGCTCGGGGACATCGGTCCCCAGGCCTCCCTCCCCGTGATGGAGGGCAAGGCGATCCTGTTCAAGCAGTTCGGCGGCGTGGACGCGGTGCCGATCGCGCTCGACTGCACGGACGTCGACGACATCGTCGAGACCGTGGTCCGGCTCGCTCCCTCCTTCGGCGGAGTGAACCTGGAGGACATCTCGGCACCCCGGTGCTTCGAGATCGAGCGCCGGCTGCAGGAGCGCCTCGACATCCCGGTCTTCCACGACGACCAGCACGGTACGGCCGTCGTGACGCTGGCGGCGCTGCGCAACGCGGCGCGGCTCAGCCGACGAGAGATCGGGCAGCTGCGCGCCGTCATCTCGGGCGCCGGCGCGGCCGGTGTCGCCATCGCCAAGATGCTGGTCGAGGCCGGCATCGGGGACGTGGCGGTGGCGGACCGCAAGGGCGTCGTGTCCGCGGACCGCGAGGACCTGACGCCGGTCAAGCGGGAGCTGGCCGGTTTCACCAACAAGGCGGGCATCACCGGCTCGCTGGAGAAGGCCCTCGCGGGCGCCGACGTCTTCATCGGCGTCTCCGGCGGTACGGTCCCGGAGGAGGCCGTCGCCTCCATGGCTGAGGGCGCCTTCGTGTTCGCGATGGCCAACCCGAACCCGGAGGTGCACCCGGACGTCGCGCACAAGTACGCGGCGGTCGTCGCGACCGGGCGCTCGGACTTCCCGAACCAGATCAACAACGTGCTGGCCTTCCCCGGGATCTTCGCGGGCGCGCTGCAGGTGCGGGCCACGCGGATCACGGAGGGCATGAAGATCGCCGCCGCGGAGGCGCTGGCCGCTGTGGTCGGGGACGACCTCGCCGCCGACTACGTCATTCCGTCGCCGTTCGACGAGCGGGTCGCTCCGGCCGTGACCGCGGCTGTGGCTGCTGCCGCTCGTGCCGAGGGCGTTGCGCGTCGCTGACGTTGCGCCGAATGGCCCCGTCCGTTCGGGCGGGGCCATTTTCTTTGCCCGCCCGCCCGTTCGAGTGCCGCGAGGGCGCCCTTGAGGGCGTGGGTGCCGGGCTGCGCCGCATGGGTGCCGTCACGCAAGAGGGCATGTGTCACAGCGCCGTGCGGTTCCGTCCGCTGCGCGGCGCACCTATCGTCGAGCCCATGTTCGCTGTCTACGCTGCCCGGATCGACCGCGACCAGCCGCTCTCCGGCCTTGAGTTGGGGGAGCGTCCGGCTCCCGAGGCCCGGCCCGGCTGGAGCACCGTCACCGTGCGGGCCGCCTCCCTCAATCACCACGACCTCTGGTCCCTGCGGGGCGTCGGGCTCCCGGAGGACCGGCTGCCGATGATCCTCGGCTGCGATGCCGCCGGGATCGACGAGGACGGCAACGAGGTCGTCCTGCACTCCGTCATCGGCCAGAGCGGCCACGGCGTCGGCCCGAAGGAGCCCCGCTCCATCCTGACCGAGCGCTACCAGGGCACCTTCGCCGAGCAGGTCGCCGTGCCGACCTGGAACATCCTGCCCAAGCCGAAGGAGCTCTCCTTCGCGGAGGCCGCCTGCCTGCCGACGGCCTGGCTGACGGCGTACCGGATGCTGTTCACCAACGCCGGGGTGCGGCCCGGTGACTCGGTCCTCGTGCAGGGCGCGGGCGGCGGTGTCGCCACGGCCGCGATCGTGCTGGGCAAGGCGGCCGGCCTGCGGGTCTTCGCCACCAGCAGGGACGAGGCGAAGCGGAAGCGGGCGCTGGAGCTCGGGGCCGTCGAGGCGGTGGAGCCGGGGGCCCGGCTGCCGCAGCGCGTGGACGCCGTCATCGAGACCGTGGGTGCCGCCACCTGGTCGCACTCGGTGAAGTCCCTGCGGCCCGGCGGCACGATCGTCATCTCCGGCGCCACCAGCGGCGACCGTCCCTCGCACGCCGAGCTGACCCGGATCTTCTTCCTGGAACTGAAGGTCGTCGGCTCCACCATGGGCACCAAGGACGAGCTGGAGGACCTGCTCGCCTTCTGCGCCGCCACCGGTGTACGGCCCGTCATCGACGAAATGCTGCCCCTGGACCGGGCCCGCGAAGGCTTCGAACGGCTCGCGTCCGGTGAGCAGTTCGGGAAGATCGTGCTCACCCATTCCTGAAGTCCCTTCGGGGGTGCGCCGACGGCGGGTCCGGATGCCGGGCCCGCCTTTTCCGAACCCTTGGCGTCAACCAAGGTTGACATGACGCGAGGTGTCAACGTAAGTTGACACCATGACCGAGGCAACGGATCTCGCCCAGCGTGCCGGTGACCGCGATCCGCGGGTCGGGCTGCGGGCCGTGGCCGCGCTCCGCAGGCTGCTGGAGCAGCTGGAGGCGGTACAGGTGCGCAGTGCGCGCAATCAGGGCTGGTCGTGGCAGGAGATCGCCGCGGAGCTGGGTGTCAGCAGGCAGGCCGTGCACAAGAAGTACGGGAGGCAGTGATGTTCGAACGCTTCACCAAGGACGCGCGAGACGTCGTACAGGGCGCTGTCGAGCACGGGGAACGCGAGGGGGCGCGGACCGTCGGTGCCGAGCATCTGCTGCTCGCCCTCCTCGACCGCGAGGCGAGCCGTGCCTCCTTCGCGCTGGCCGCGCTCGGTGTCGCGGAGCGCAAGGAGTCCGTACGGGAGGCACTGAGTGAGGCGCGGCGGCGGGGAGGCCTGTCCCGGGCCGAGGTGGACGCCCTCGCGGGACTCGGCATCGACGTCCCGGAGATCGTCTCCCGGGTCGAAGAGGCGCACGGTGCCGGGGCGATGACCGGCGATCGCCAGGGCAGGGGCCGGCGGCCGGGACGCCGTTCCTTCGGCCGGGGCGCCAAGGACGTCCTGGAAGGGGCGTTGCGCGCCGCCGTCGGCCGCCGTGACGGTCGCATCGGCGACGAGCACCTCTTGCTCGCCCTGACCGTGCGGCCCGGAGTGCCCGCCGAGGTGCTCGCCGACCACGGGGTGACCTACGAGTCCCTGCGACGCGTGCTGTACGGCGAGGGCACGGCTCAGGCCGGCTGACGGCCGCGGCGCCGGGAGACTCGGGCCGATGGTCCGCGTGGCCGGTCCGGGCGGACCGCTCCGGCGGTGCGCCTCCGTCGGGGGCGGGCGCACCGCCGTTCCGGGACGGCTCAGACCTTCGGGCGGCGCAGTATCGCCCCGATGCGGGCCGCCGCCGACGACAGATGGCGGCGGGCGTCATCGAGCTGGTCGGTGCTGACGCCGTGGTCGCGGGCCGCGTCCCGGATGTCGTCGCGGAAGCGGTCGAGCAGGCGGTCCAGGTCACGGGCCGGGTCGCCGGTGGGGTCCTCGTGGGCCCAGGCCGGCTCGTACTCCGCCGGGAAGTCCTCCGGGGTGGCGGAGTAGTCCGGGATGGTGGAGTGGTCCGGCGCGGCGGAGTGGTCCGGGGCGGTGGTGTGGTCCGGCTCCGCGGTGGGGGCGGACCCGGCGGGGCCCGGGGCCGGCTCTTCGGTGTGGCGGCCGAAGCCCCAGTCCTTGCCGAACCCCTTTCCGTAGTCCTTTCCGAACTCGCCGAACTCCTTGGCGAGTTCGGTCAGGCCCTCGCGTACACCGGTCGGCCAGTCGCCGCGGACGAAGTGGTCCTGGACCCGGTCCTGGACGTGGCGGGCGATGCGCTGCATCTCCTCCTGCGCCTGGGCCCGTGCCCGCGCCTGGGCCTCCTGGGCCTGATGGCGGGCCCGCTGGGCCTCCTCGCGGGCCCGGCGGCTCTCGTCCTTGGCGCGGCGGGCCTGCTCCTTCCACTCCTGCTTGACCCGGCGCATCTCCTCCTTGGCGGCCCGCCAGGCCTCCTTGTCGCCCAAGTCGCCGTGCTCCCCGACGGGGCCCGCCTCCCGGGCGCCGGCCCTGCCGCCGTTACGAGCCTCCGAGGCGGCCGCGCGCATCTCGCGGCGCAGGTCGCCGGCCGCGCCGCGCACATCGGCCCTTATCTCGGCGGCGAGTTCGGCGACGGACTCGCGGATCTCCAGCTCCAGGTCGGCCAGCTCGCCGCTGCGGTCGGCCAGTTCGGCCCGGCCGGCGTCCGTGATGGCGTACACCTTGCGGCCGCCCTCGGTGGTGTGCGTGACCAGGCCCTCCGCCTCCAGCTTGGCCAGCCGGGGGTAGACCGTGCCCGCCGAGGGGGCGTACAGGCCCTGGAAGCGCTCTTCCAGGAGCCTGATCACCTCATAGCCGTGGCGCGGGGCCTCGTCCAGCAGCTTGAGCAGATAGAGGCGGAGGCGGCCGTGGGCGAAGACGGGCGGCATGTCAGAGCACCTTCTTGTCGGTCGTACCGTCGGCCCGGGCGCCGGTGGCGTCGGCGTCCTGGCCGGAGACGGAATTGTCCCCCGGGCGGGCCTCGGCGCCGACGGGGGGCTCCGTCTCCCACGGGGTGTCCTTCTCGTCCTCCCCCGGTGGGCGGCGCAGCAGGGCGATGGAGCCGGAGATCGTGGTGGCTCTGAGCCTGCCGTTGCCCGCGCCGAGCCGGCCGGTGATCTTGTGGGCGCCCCACTGGCCGTGCACCCGCAGGCCGTCGAAGGCGTTGGAGATCGTGCCGCTCGCGGTGTTCGCCTCCACGTCGGCGTCCGCCGGGTGCGGCATGCGGATCGCGATCTCGCCGGAGACGCTGGTCAGCTGGACATCGGTGGGGCCGTCCGGGTCAAGGTCGATGATCATGGAGCCGCTGAGGGAGTCGGCGTGGACCGACGAGCCCGAGCCCTCGACCACGGTCAGGTCGCCCGAGATCGAGTGGAACCGCAGGTCGCCCGTGACGGCCTGGGCCTCCAGGTTCCCGGACACGGTGTCGGCGCGGACCGGGCCGGAGAGGCCCACGAGGGTCGTGTCGCCGCTGACGCCCTTGACCGCCGAGGGGCCGCTGATGCCGGAGACGACCGCGCCGGCGCTGACCACGCCGACCTCCACCCGCGTGTCGGCGGGGACCGCGAGGGAGACGACGGCGCCGCGCCGCCAGCCCTTGCGGTCGAGCCACTTCAGGAAGCCCTTCCAGGGCAGGTCGTCGTAGGCCACGGTGAGGGTGCCGCCCTGCTGTGTGACGGTCAGGGGCGGGCCGTCGATCTCCGAGACCTCCAGGCGGGCGGAACCCTCGTCCGTGCCCACGACGTTGACTGTTCCGTCGACGATGCGTACGTGGAGGTCGCTCACGGGGGCTTCGAAGGTGAGCTTTCGGGGCTCGGCGACGGACCACTCGGGCATGGGGGACCTCCTCGACCGGACGCGGCCGCGACGCCGCGACACGCCATATCGCGTCTTCTGTGAAACACGATATATCGTGGTCACGGAAAGTCAAGACACCCTTTCGTGGGGAGGGCGGGGGCCGGGTCGCTTCGACGGCCCGCGGCCGGGTGGGGTGGGGTGCGGTCGGACGCGGTGCCGCGGCGGCCCCTCGGTGGCGCGAGTGCGCATAGGCTGTCCCTGGATTCTTCATCCGCATGGACGTATACGCAGGAGAGGCAGCTCATGTACTTCACCGACCGCGGTATCGAGGAGTTGGAGAAGCGGCGCGGCGAGGAAGAGGTCACCTTCGAGTGGCTTGCCGAGCAGCTGCGCACGTTCGTGGATCTCAACCCGGACTTCGAGGTGCCCGTCGAGCGGCTCGCGACCTGGCTCGCCCGCCTCGACGACGAAGACGACGAGTAACTCCGCCGACCGCGCGAAAAGGGCCCGGCCCCGAGTTCCTGCGAACTCGGGGCCGGGCCCTTTCGTGTGCGGTGCCGGAGGCCTTACGCCTCGAACACCTCACGCACCAGCTGCTCCTGCTCGGCCTGGTGGCGCTTGGCGGAGCCCACGGCCGGGGACGAACCGTGCGGACGCGAGATGCGCCGCAGACGCTCGCCGTGCGGGACGTCCGGGCCGACCGCCAGGTCCAGGTGGTCGATCAGGTTGAGCGCGATGAACGGCCAGGCACCCTGGTTCGCCGGCTCCTCCTGGACCCACAGGTACTTCTCGGCGTTCGGGTACTTGTTGACCTCCGCCTGGATCTCCGCACCCGGCAGCGGGTACAGACGCTCGAGGCGGATGATCGCCGTGTCCGTGGCGCCGCGCTTCTGACGCTCGGCCTCCAGGTCGTAGTAGACCTTGCCCGCGCAGAAGACGACCTTCTTCACGGCCGCCGCGTCGGTGATCGACGCGTCGCCGATGACCGGGCGGAACTCGCCGCTCGTGAACTCCTCCGCCTTCGAGGCCGCCGCCTTCAGACGCAGCATCGACTTCGGGGTGAAGACGATCAGCGGCTTGTGGTGCGGGTTGTGCACCTGCCAGCGCAGGAGGTGGAAGTAGTTCGACGGGAGCGTGGGCATCGCGACCGTCATGTTGTTCTGCGCGCAGAGCTGCAGGAAGCGCTCGACACGGGCCGAGGAGTGGTCCGGGCCCTGGCCCTCGTAGCCGTGCGGGAGGAGGAGGGTGACGCCGGACGTCTGGCCCCACTTCTGCTCCGCCGCCGAGATGTACTCGTCGACCACCGTCTGCGCACCGTTGACGAAGTCGCCGAACTGCGCCTCCCACATCACGAGCGCGTCGGGACGGGCCAGCGAGTAGCCGTACTCGAAGCCCATGACCGCGTACTCGGACAGGAGGGAGTTGTAGACGTTGTACCGCGCCTGCTCCTCGGCGAGGTACATCAGCGGCGTGAACTCCTCGCCCGTCTCGCGGTCGATGAGGACCGCGTGGCGCTGGCCGAAGGTGCCGCGCTGGGAGTCCTGGCCGGACAGGCGGACCGGGGTGCCCTCCAGCAGCAGGGAGCCGACGGCCAGGGTCTCGCCCATGCCCCAGTCGATCGTGCCGTCCTCGACCATCGTCGTCCGGCGCTGCAGCTGCGGCAGCAGACGCGGGTGGACGGTGAACTGGTCGGGGATGTTGACCTGGGACTCGGCGATGCGCTTGACGACCTCCGAGGAGATCGCGGTCGGGACCGCGACCGGGAAGCCGTCCTGCGGCGCCTGGACGTCTGCGGCGGTCGGCTGGGACGTGGCCTCGCGGACCTCGGTGAAGACCTTCTCCAGCTGGCCCTGGTAGTCCTGCAGCGCCTGCTCGGCCTCTTCCAGGGTGATGTCGCCGCGACCGATCAGGGACTCGGTGTAGAGCTTGCGCACCGAGCGCTTCTTGTCGATCAGGTCGTACATCAGCGGCTGGGTGAAGGCCGGGTTGTCCGACTCGTTGTGACCGCGGCGGCGGTAGCAGATGAGGTCGATCACCACGTCCTTGTTGAACGCCTGGCGGAACTCGAAGGCGAGCCGCGCGACGCGGACCACGGCCTCCGGGTCGTCGCCGTTCACGTGGAAGATCGGGGCCTCGATCATGCGGGCCACGTCCGTCGCGTACATGGAGGAACGCGAGGACTCGGGGGCCGCGGTGAAGCCGACCTGGTTGTTGATGACGATGTGGACCGTGCCGCCGGTGCGGTAGCCGCGCAGCTGCGACATGTTCAGGGTCTCGGCCACCACGCCCTGGCCCGCGAAGGCCGCGTCGCCGTGCAGCGCGACCGGCAGGACGGTGAAGTCCGTGCCGCCCTTGTTGATGATGTCCTGCTTGGCGCGGGCGATGCCCTCGATGACCGGGTCGACCGTCTCCAGGTGGGACGGGTTGGCGGCCAGCGAGACCGTGATCTGCTCGCCGTCCAGGCCGGTGAAGGTGCCCTGGGCGCCCAGGTGGTACTTCACGTCGCCGGAGCCGTGCATCGACTTCGGGTCGAGGTTGCCCTCGAACTCGCGGAAGATCTGCGCGTACGACTTGCCGACGATGTTGGCGAGGACGTTCAGACGGCCGCGGTGGGCCATGCCGATGACGACCTCGTCCAGGCGCGACTCGGCGGCGCTGTCGATGACCGCGTCAAGCAGCGGGATGACGGATTCGCCGCCCTCCAGCGAGAAGCGCTTCTGGCCGACGTACTTCGTCTGCAGGAAGGTTTCGAAGGCCTCGGCGGCGTTCAGCCGGCGCAGGATGCGCAGCTGCTCCTCGCGCTCCGGCTTGGTGTGCGGGCGCTCGACGCGGTCCTGGATCCACTTGCGCTGCTTGGGGTCCTGGATGTGCATGAACTCGATGCCGATGGTGCGGCAGTACGAGTCGCGCAGGACACCGAGGATGTCGCGCAGCTTCATCAGGGACTTGCCGGAGAAGCCGCCGACGGCGAACTCGCGCTCCAGGTCCCACAGGGTGAGGCCGTGCTCGGTGATGTCCAGGTCGGGGTGCTTGCGCTGGCGGTACTCCAGCGGGTCGGTGTCGGCCATGACGTGGCCGCGGACCCGGTAGGAGTGGATCAGCTCGAAGACGCGGGCGGCCTTGGTGACGTCGTCGTCGTGCGAGGCGTCGATGTCCTTGAGCCAGCGGACCGGCTCGTAGGGGATGCGCAGCGCCTTGAAGATGTCGTCGTAGAAGCCGTTCTCGCCCAGCAGCAGGTTCGAGACCTGGCGCAGGAACTCGCCGGAGGCGGCGCCCTGGATCACCCGGTGGTCGTAGGTCGACGTGAGCGTCATGACCTTCGAGATGCCGAGCTTGTTCAGGGTGTCCTGGCTGGTGCCCTGGAACTCCGCCGGGTAGTCCATGGAGCCGACGCCCATGATCACGGACTGGCCGGGCATCAGCCGCGGCACGGAGTGGACGGTGCCGAGGCCGCCGGGGTTGGTCAGGGAGACCGTGACACCGGTGAAGTCGTCCATCGTCAGCTTGCCGTCGCGGGCGCGGCGGACGATGTCCTCGTAGGCCTGCCAGAACTCGAAGAAGTTCAGCGTCTCGGCCTTCTTGATGGCGGCCACGACGAGCTGGCGGTCACCGTTCGGCTTGACCAGGTCGATGGCCAGGCCGAGGTTGACGTGCGCCGGCTTGACGAGGGTCGGCTTGCCGTCCTTCTCGCCGAACGACCAGTTCATCGACGGCATGGCCTTGATGGCCTGCACCATCGCGAAGCCGATCAGGTGCGTGAAGGAGATCTTCCCGCCCCGGGCGCGCTTCAGGTGGTTGTTGATGACGATCCGGTTGTCGAACAGCAGCTTCACCGGGACCGCGCGGACCGAGGTGGCCGTCGGCAGCTCCAGGGAGGCGTTCATGTTCTTCGCGACCGCGGCGGCCGGGCCGCGCAGCGTGATCAGCTCGGGGCCCTCCGGGGCCGCCGCGGCGGCGGGTGCGGCGGGCGCGGCCTTCGCCTTCGGCTGAGCGGGCGCCTGTGCGGGCGTCGCCGGCTTGGCCGGGGCGGGAGCGGGAGCCTTCGCGGGCGCCGGGGCCGGAGCGGCCGCCGCGGGCTTCGGAGCCGCGGGAGCCGGTGCCGGGGCCGCCGGTGCCGGGGCCGCCGGAGCCGCGGGCTGGGCCTGCGGAGCCGTGGTGGCGGTCTCTGCGGCCCCCGCGGCCGCAGCCGGCGCACCCGGCTTGTAATCGGCGAAGAAGTCCCACCAGGCACGGTCTACCGAATTCGGGTCCTGGAGGTACTGCTGATAGATCTCGTCGACGAGCCACTCGTTGGGACCGAACGCAGCAGCGGGGTTCTTCCCGGCTTGGTCATCGGTCGAGATGCTCGAGTTACTGGGGGACTGTGGCGACACGGCGGCAACCGCCCTCTTCCGCTTCACAAGGTGATGGACAGCGGAAATAAAGGCTACGCCCCCAAGAGCGTGAAGGTCAGGTCAGGCCGGTTCATCGTCGCGTAAGTCACATCAGAAATCTTGTTTCAGGGCTTGATATGGCGGGAAACAAGCGTGGTTCCGCATGTGTGCCGAGGTGTGTGGGATCGCCGAGCGGGGCCCGGCGCGACGGCGACCCGGGCCTGTCCCTGATCACACGTGTCCGACTGCGCGGACGTCTGTGGATCTTGTGGCTCCGGTTCGGACTTTACGTCAACCTGGGACGGAAGTCAGTCCCGGGAGAGTGACGATGATCCGGCAGCCCCGGTCGGATTCGGCCACGCCGATCCGGCCGCCGTGCAGATCCACCGCCCAGCGGGCGATCGCCAGGCCGAGCCCCGTACCGCCGTCGCTGCCCGGCCCGTGCGGCCGGGTCACCGCGCCGCGGTTGAACCGCTCGAACACCCGGTGCCAGTCGGACCGGGGGATTCCGGGGCCCTCGTCCAGGACCTCCAGCACCAGGGACTCCGGCTGCGGCCCGCGCCGCGCCTTCACGGTCACGCGCCCGTGCGGCGGGCTGTGCTTGACGGCGTTGTCGATCAGGTTGGCGACGACCTGGTGGATGCGCTCCGGGTCCGCGTGCGCGGTGAGCTCCGGCGGGGACACGTCGAGGTGCAGATGGACGTCCGTACGCGTGTGGCTGCCGGATCCGGACGCTATGCCCGCGCGCGCGGAGGCGACCATGTTGGCCTCCTTCAGCACGCCCGAGAGGTACGGCCACACCTCGAAGCGGCGCATCTTCAGCGGTACGACGCCGTTGTCGAGCCGGGAAAGGTCCAGCAGGGTCTCCACCAGGCGGCCGAGCCGCTCGGTCTGCTTGAGGGCCGTCCGCATGGTCTCCGGGTCGGCCTCGGTGACCCCGTCGACGATGTTCTCCAGCACCGCGCGCAGCCCCGCGATCGGAGTGCGCAGCTCGTGCGAGACGTTCGCCACCAGCTCTTTTCGCTGCTGGTCCTGTGCTTCCAGCTCGTCGGCCATGACGTTGATCGTCTGGGCCAGGTCGCCCAGCTCGTCGCGGCGGTTCTCGCGTACGCGGCGTGTGTAGTCGCCCTGCGCGATCGAGCGGGCCACCGCGTTCATCTCGTCCAGCGGCGAGGTGAGTGAATGCGCCACGAACTGCGTAATCAGGAGTGTGGCGATCATCGAGAAGACCGTGATGAAGCGGAGCTCCGTCTTGGTGTGCACCGCGATCATCGACAGACCGGTGGTGATCAGCACCGAGATGACGACCAGCGTGCCCAGCTTGGTCTTGATCGAGAACGGCCGTACGCCGCCCCAGGGGTCCTCTCCGAGGGTCCCGGGGCTCCTCCGTGCGGCCTCCCGCCCCTCGATCATGGCGTCGGTGTCTCCAGCGCGTAGCCCACACCGTGCACGGTGCGGATCCGCTCGGCGCCGATCTTCCGGCGCAGCGCCTTGATGTGGCTGTCGACGGTCCGGGTGCCGGAGGCGTCCGCCCAGTCCCACACCTCGGCCAGCAGCTGCTCACGGGAGAGCACCGCGCGCGGGGTGTTCGCCAGGCACACCAGCAGGTCGAACTCGGTCGGCGTCAGGTGGACGTCCTCGGACTTCACCCGGACCCGGCGCTGTGCGTGGTCGATCTCCAGCTCGCCGAGCCGCAGGATGCCGGAGCGGGGCGTGGACGCGGCGACGACCGCGCGCTCCACGCGCCGCAGCAGGACGTGCACCCGCGCGGCCAGCTCGCGCATCGAGAACGGCTTGGTCATGTAGTCGTCGGCGCCGACGCCGAGCCCGACCAGCATGTCGGTCTCGTCGTCCCGGGCGGTGAGCATCAGCACCGGCACCGGCCGCTGCGCCTGCACCCGTCGGCACACTTCGAGTCCGTCGAAGCCCGGCAGCATGATGTCGAGGATGAGCAGGTCGGGCTGCCAGGCCTCGGCCGTGTCGACCGCGGCCGGACCGTCGGACGCGGTCTGCACGAGGAAACCCTCGGCGCGCAGCCGGGCCGCGATGGCATCGACGATCGTGGGGTCGTCCTCGACGACCAGCACCCGGCGCTGTGCGCCCTGGGTGTTCGTGGCCGCGCCGCTCTGGGAGGTGTGTGTCTGCTCCATCGCCCGCCCCTGTTGCTTTCCGGAACCAGTGGGGTGATCCCATGACTGCGATTGACGCTTGAATGATCCGCGTCAGGGCAGCACATTACGGGGACTCACCGTGCCGTCGCTATCCAGGGCGGACGGCGAGGTGCACGGCGTCCGGAACGCCCCGGGCAACGGCCACCTCTTCGGTACGCACCTGCCGGAACCCGGCATTCCGCAAGGATCCTTCAAATTCCGGAGAGGGCTCGGCCGACCATACCGCCAATACCCCGCCGGGTCTCAACACCCTTGCGCAGGAGGCGAGTCCGCCCGGCGCGTAGAGGCCGTCGTTGCCCTCGGTGACGGTCCAGGCGGGCCCGTTGTCGATATCGAGACACAGGGCGTCGAACGTGTCAGATGTCTCATTGACGTAGGTCACGAGATCCATTTCGACGATCTCGGTCCGCGGATCGGCGAACGCGCCGCGGGACAGCTCCGCCAGGGGGCCGGTCCGGTGCCAGTCGATGACGGCGGGCTCGCGCTCGACGACCGTGATCCGCCCCCATCTGCGGTCCGCCGTCGCATGTGCAAGCGAGAATCCCACGCCCAGCCCTCCGATCAGCACATCCGGCGCCGGACGCCCGTCCAGTGCGTCGTGCGCGGCGTCGACCAGCAGCTGCTCCGAGCGTCCGTCGGACGTGTCCATCAGGAAGCAGCCGTTGGCGATGATCTGCAACAGGGCACCGTGCCTGCGCAGCACCACCTCTCCGTACGGGCCTTCGCGACGGTCCAGGACCACGGGAGAGTCGTACGCGGCAGTCATGCACCCATCTTGGTGGAACGGAGAGTGGGGTTCACGGGAATTCACGGAGAAGGAGAGGGGGACGGGGGGATCGTGAAGGACGGTCCGGTCGGTGCCGCGCGCCGGGGCCGCCGCGGCGCGCGCCGTCTCCGTGCGCCTCGCGCTCCGCGCCGGTGGGCCGAACGGCCGTGCGGCGGCGCGCGTCCCGTCGGCGGTCGGTCCCCGGACAACAGGCCGCGCACGCCCGGGAGGTGGGCCCGCCGCGGTCGTGGACCGGGCCCGGCCGGACGCGTAAGGACGTTCTGAGGTTGCTATGAATCCGCTCTCGCGTGGCGTCGGTCATAGACAGCGGCCCCGGGAACACGAAGGGTGGGGCGCAACGGAAGGAGCGCCTCACGTGGAACGGATCGTGACCGGCCCTGCGACGGCCGCGTCCCCGCCCCTGGGCACGCCTTTTCCCACCGGTTCCCTGCCGGACGTCGCCGGACTGCTCGACGGTGTCCCACGCCAACGCGAGCTGCCCGCCCCGGCCGTTCCGGCCCCGGCCCCGGCCGCCGCCGCGCCGGCCCCGGCCAGGACCCGCTTCTCCTTCCGGCCCTGGCACCTGCTGCCCGGCCCCGTCCGCACGCCGTTCACGTTCGCCTACACGGCCGTCCTCGCCGTCACCTCCCTGATCGCCGCCTACGCCGCACCCGGCCTCATGTACGCGCTGTACCAGGACTCCAGCACCGACGTCGCCCACCTGGTGCGCACGCCCGTGCTGGTGCTGCTGGCGAGCGCGCTGTGGATCGCGGGCGGGGTCCTCTCGCCGTACGCGGTCGCCTTCGTGCTGGTGCTGACCGCGCTGGAGCGGCGGATAGGCGGGGCACGGGCGGCCTGTGTCTTTCTGACCGGGCATGTTCTGGCCACCCTCGCGACCGAGGTGCCGGTGGGCCTCGCGGTCCTGTTCGGCCATCTGCCCACCACCTCGCTGCACCGCCTGGACTACGGCATCAGCTTCGGCGTCGCCGCCAGCGTCGGCGCCCTGGCCGGCCTGCTCACCCCCTGGGTCCGCTGGCCCGTGCTCGCCCTGGCCGCGGGCATGCTCGTGAACGACCTGATCGCCTTCCAGGACCCGATGACCAACTGGGGTCATCTGATCGCCCTCGGCCTCGGCGTCGCCGGCTGGCCGCTGGTACGGAGCTGGCGGCTTCCGGCGCTTTCCCCTGTTTCCGTGTGAACGCCCCGCCGATGGTGTAGCGATGAACCCGGCCGCGGCACGGGGTCACGGCCGGGGAACGGGGAGGTCGTCATGACCGGTGTGGTGGCACGGATCGAACGGGCGGTGGAGGTCACCGGCCGCGTCGTGAACGGCGTGAGCGACACCGGGTGGAGGACCGCGACGCCCTGTGCGCCGTGGGATGTCCACACCGTCCTCAACCACGTGGTGGGCGGCATGCACATCGTCGCGGCTCTGCTGAACGGTGCCGATCCGGGCCGCGCGCACGAGGACGACTGGCTGGGCGAGGACCCCGAGGCGGCCTACGCGGCGGCGGCCGAGGCCGACCTCGCGGCCTGGACCCGGCCCGGCGCCCTGGACGCCACCGTCCGCCTCTCGTTCGGCGCGCTGCCGGGCCCCTTCGCGGCGCTGGTCCACCTCACCGAGGTCTGTGTCCACGGAGCCGACATCGCGGTCGCCACCGGCGCCCAGTCCCTCCTGGACGAGGACCTGTGCGACCACCTCCTGACGGCGATGCGCAACACGCCCGGGTTCGATTCCTTCCGGGCGCCGGGATTCTTCGGCCCGGAGACTCCCGCACCGGCGGACGCCCCACCGCACACCCGCCTGCTGGCCTTCCTCGGCCGCCCGGCCGGCGCCGGCTGAGCCGACCCGAGGCGCGGGGCCGTATCGAGATGCGGCTCCGCCGCGCGGGCGCGACCGGCCACGCGAGACCCGCACCCGCGCACGATCCGCGCCCCATCCCCCTCAGGCGCCCCTGCCTGCGCAAACACACCGGTCACCACCTGATCGCTCACAGCGAACGAAGACCTGGGAACAACAGCGGAGCGCCGTGCATTGAGTCGGCATAGCTCAAGTTGACTGCCTAAGGGGAGATCATGGCTGCTGAGTCCACGGCGTTCACGCTCGTGCTGCCCGTGCTGCCGCTCGACGACGAGGTCGTGCTGCCCGGGATGGTGGTTCCGCTGGATCTGAGCGACGCCGAGGTGCGCGCCGCGGTGGAGGCCGCACAGGCCGCCGCCCGGTCCGAGCCGGGCAAGCCCAGGGTCCTGCTGGTGCCGCGCATCGACGGCACCTACGCCAAGACCGGTGTGCTCGGTACGGTCGAGCAGGTCGGCCGGCTGGCCGACGGTGACCCGGGGGCCCTGATCCGCGGCCGCGGCCGGGTGCGGATCGGTGCCGGTACGACGGGTCCGGGCGCGGCGCTGTGGGTCGAGGGCGCGCGGGTCGAGGAGACCGTGCCGGAACCACTGCCCGGCCAGGTCGCCGAGCTCGTCAAGGAGTACAAGGCCCTCGCCACCAACTGGCTGAAGAAGCGCGGCGCCTGGCAGGTCGTCGACCGTGTCCAGGCCATCGACGGCGTCTCCGCGCTCGCCGACAACTCCGGCTACTCGCCCTTCCTCACCATCGAGCAGAAGGTCGAACTGCTGGAGACCGCCGACCCGGTGGACCGCCTCAAGCTCGCCGCGCAGCAGCTGCGTGACCATCTCGCCGAGCAGGACGTGGCCGAGACCATCGCCAAGGACGTCCAGGAGGGCGTCGACAAGCAGCAGCGCGAGTTCCTGCTGCGCCGCCAGCTGGAGGCCGTGCGCAAGGAGCTGCGCGAGCTGAACGGCGAGCAGGAGGGCGAGGAGTCCGACGACTACCGGGCCCGGGTCGAGGCCGCCGACCTGCCGGAGAAGGTGCGCGAGGCCGCCCTGAAGGAGGTCGACAAGCTGGAGCGCGCCTCCGACCAGTCGCCCGAGGGCTCCTGGATCAGGACCTGGCTGGACACGGTCCTGGAGATGCCGTGGAACGAGCGGACCGATGACAGCGCCTCCGCCTACGACATCCAGGGCGCCAAGGCGATCCTGGACGCCGAGCACGCGGGCCTTGAGGACGTCAAGGAACGCATCACCGAGTACCTGGCCGTGCGCAAGCGGCGCGGCGACCGGGGGCTGGGCGTCATCGGCGGACGGCGCGGCGGTGCCGTGCTGGCCCTGGTCGGGCCGCCCGGCGTCGGAAAGACCAGCCTGGGGGAGAGCGTCGCGCACGCCATGGGGCGCAAGTTCGTCCGGGTCGCGCTCGGCGGCGTCCGGGACGAGGCGGAGATCCGCGGCCACCGGCGTACCTACGTCGGCGCGCTGCCCGGCCGTGTCGTGCGTGCCATCAAGGAGGCGGGGTCGATGAACCCCGTGGTCCTGCTGGACGAGATCGACAAGGTGGGCTCCGACTTCCGCGGCGACCCGTCCGCGGCCCTGCTGGAGGTGCTGGACCCCGCGCAGAACCACACCTTCCGGGACCACTACCTGGAGGTGGAGCTGGACCTGTCCGACGTGGTCTTCCTCGCCACCGCCAATGTCCTGGAGGCCATCCCGGAGGCGCTGGCCGACCGCATGGAGATCGTCCGCCTGGACGGCTACACCGAGGACGAGAAGATCGTCATCGCCCGGGACCACCTGCTGCCGCGCCAGCTGGAGCGGGCCGGCCTGGCCGAGGACGAGCTCACGATCGACGAGGGCGCGCTGCGCAAGCTCGCCGGCGAGTACACCCGCGAGGCGGGCGTGCGCACCCTGGAGCGGTCCATCGCACGGCTGCTGCGCAAGGTCGCGGCCCAGCACGAACTCGGCGAGCGGGAGTTGCCGTTCACCGTCCGTGACGAGGACCTGCGCGCGCTGATCGGGCGCCCGCACCACGTGCCCGAGTCCGCCCAGGACCCGGCCGAGCGCCGTACGTCCGTCCCGGGCGTGGCGACCGGCCTCGCGGTCACCGGAGCCGGCGGCGACGTGCTCTTCGTCGAGGCGTCCCTCGCGGACCCCGAGACGGGCGGGGCCGGCCTGACCCTGACCGGTCAGCTGGGCGATGTGATGAAGGAGTCCGCGCGGATCGCGCTGAGCTTCCTGCGCAGCCACGGTGCCGAACTGGAGCTGCCGGTGGCCGATCTGAAGGACC
Source organism: Streptomyces griseochromogenes (assembly GCF_001542625.1). NCBI lineage: Bacteria > Bacillati > Actinomycetota > Actinomycetes > Kitasatosporales > Streptomycetaceae > Streptomyces > Streptomyces griseochromogenes. The sequence continues at coordinate 1,520,725 of NZ_CP016279.1, forward strand.
GGGGCGTGCACATCCACTTCCCGGCGGGCGCGGTCCCCAAGGACGGCCCGAGCGCGGGCGTCACGATGACCACGGCCCTCGCCTCCCTGCTCTCCGGGCGGCTGGTGCGCACGGACGTGGCGATGACCGGCGAGGTCTCGCTGACCGGCCGCGTCCTGCCCATCGGCGGCGTGAAGCAGAAGCTGCTCGCCGCCCAGCGTGCCGGGGTGACCACCGTGATCATCCCCAAGCGCAACGAACCCGACCTGGACGACGTCCCGGCCGAGGTGCTGGACAAGCTCGACGTCCACACCGTGACCGACGTCCGCCAGGTCCTGGAGCTGGCGCTCGCGCCCGCCGTCAACGGCGCGGCGCCGGAGGTTCCGGTGGCGGCGTGACGGACGCCGCCGGATGAGGCAAGGCCCGGGCCCCGTGAGGGAGACCCGGGCCTTCGCCATGCGGTGCGCGGGTGCGCGGATGGATCAACTGGATAGAATTCGGGCGTGAGCGGGCAGATGGTGCACCCCTCCGCCCTGATCGGGACGGAGATCGCCGGCTACCGGGTGGAGGGCGAGCTGGGCCGAGGCGGCATGGCCGTCGTGTACCGCGCGAAGGACCTGCGTCTCGGCCGCACCGTCGCCCTCAAACTGCTCGCCCCCGAGTACACCCGCAACGACGCCTTCCGCCGCCGCTTCGTCCAGGAGTCCCGGGTGGCCGCCGCCATCGAGCACCCGCACATCGTGCCGGTCTTCGAGGCCGGCGAGACCGACGGGATCCTGTACATCGCCATGTGCTACGTCACCGGGCAGGACCTGCGTGCCCTGCTGGACCGGAACGGTCCGCTCCCGGTGCCGGCCGCGCTGCGCATCGCCGGCCAGCTGGCGTCCGCGCTCGACGCCGCCCACGAGCACGATCTGGTGCACCGGGACGTCAAGCCCGCCAACGTCCTGGTCGCCAGAGGCGTCGACGGCGACCACCCCGAGCACGTGTACCTCACGGACTTCGGGATCGCGAAGAAGTCCCTGTCGCTCACCGGGTTCACCAGGGCGGGCGAGTTCGTCGGCACCCTCGACTACGTGGCGCCGGAGCGGATCACGGGCCGCCCCGTGGACGGCAGATCCGATCTCTACAGCATGGCCTGTGTCGTCCACGAGACCCTCACGGGCGCCCCGCCCTTCCGGCGGGACGACGACCTCGAACTGCTGTGGGCCCACCAGTACGACCCGCCGCCCGCGCTGAGCGTCGAGCGGCCCGGAATCCCGGCGGCCGCCGACGAGGTCCTGAGGAAGGCGCTGGCGAAGACGCCGGACGACCGTTACGGCTCCTGCCTGGAGTTCGTCGCGGCGCTGCGCACCGCCATGGCCGAGGCGGGCCCGCGCGGCCGCACGCCGACGCTGGTGGATCCCCACGTGCCTGGCGCCCTCCCCGCCGCCGGTCCGGTGCCCGACCCGCCGGCCTGGGCGGGCCCGGTCCTCGGGGGACCGGCGTGATTCCGGGCGTCTTTGTCAGGCGACAGGCAGTGACTGCTCGGCCCACACGGTCTTGCCGACGCGGTCGTGCCGGGTGCCCCAGCGCTCGGCGAGCTGGGCGACCAGGAGCAGGCCCCGGCCCCCTTCGTCGAAGATCCGGGCGCGCCGCATGTGCGGGGTGGTGCCGCTGGCGTCGTAGACCTCGCAGATCAGGGCGGAGCCCCGGTGGATGAGGCGCAGCCGGATGGGCGGCCGGCCGTAGCGGATGGCGTTGGTGACCAGCTCACTGACCATCAGCTCGGTGGCGAACGCGGCCTCGTCCAGCCCCCACGCGGCCAGCTGGTCGCCCGTGTGCTTGCGGGCCCGGGCCACCACGGTGAGCTCGCTGCCCAGCTCCCACACGGCGACCCGGTCGGCGTGCAGCGCCCGGGTGCGGGCGACGAGCAGGGCGATGTCGTCGTCGAGGTGGTGGCTCAGCAGCTCGGAGAGCACCCGGTCGCACACCGAGTCCAGCGTCGGCGCGGGGCGGCTCAGCGCGGCGAACAGCTTGTCCAGGGCCTCGTCTATGTCGTGGTCGCGGGCTTCGAGCAGTCCGTCGGTGTAGAGGGCGAGCAGGCTGCCCTCGGGCAGTTCGGTCTCGAAGGCCTCGAAGGGCAGTCCGCCGAGCCCCAGGGGCGGGCCGGCGGGCACGTCGAGGAAGCGGACGGCGCCGTCGGGGGTGACCACGGCGGGCGGCGGATGGCCGGCCCGGGCGAGCGTGCACCGGCACGAGACCGGGTCGTAGACCGCGTACAGACAGGTGGTGCCGATGCCGCCGGCGGTCTCGGCGGCGGGGTCCCCGCTGCCCTCGTCGGCGGCCAGCCGCAGGACGAGGTCGTCGAGGTGGGTGAGCAGTTCGTCGGCGGGCAGGTCGACGTCGGCCAGCGTCCGCACCGCCGTGCGCAGCCGGCCCATGGTGGCGGAGGCGCGGATGCCGTGGCCGACGACGTCACCGACGACGAGGGCCACCCGGGCGCCGGACAACGGGATCACATCGAACCAGTCGCCGCCCACGCCGGCCTTGCCGGCGGCGGGCAGATAGCGGGTGGCGATCTCCAGCGCGTCCTGGGCGGGCAGGGTGTGCGGGAGCAGGCTGCGCTGCAGGGCCATGGTGGTGGTGCGGGCCAGGGAGTACCGGCGGACGCTGTGCAGGCCGGCGGCCGCCCTCGTCGTGAGGTCCTCGGCGAGCCGGAGATCCTCCGGGCCGAACGGCTCCGGGCGCCGGTGGCGGCCGAACAGGGCGATCCCGAGCGTGCAGCCCTCGGCGAGCATCGGCACCACCATCAGCGAGTGAGTGCCGTACGCGCGCAGCCAGGCGGCGGCCCGGTCCACGGCCGCCCACCCCGCGACCACGGGATCCGTGACGTCGTACAGGACCGACTGGCCCGAGACCAGGCAGCCGGCCGGCGGTGAACCCGGCTCGTAGGCGACGGCCTCGCCCACCCGGGCCCCGGCCTCGGAGCCCTCGCCGCCCCGGGCGGTCCGTAGCGCGGCGCGGCGCAGGACGACCGGGCTCGCCGTGGTGTCGGACGGGCCGGGCGGACCGGTCGTGTTCCGGGGGGAGTCGAGCAGGTCCACGGCGATGAAGTCGGCGAGCCGGGGGACCACGGCATCGGCGAGTTCCCGTGCGATCCCCCTGAGGTCCGAGGCCGGGCCCGCGCGCGAGTCCGTCTCGTCCGGAGGGCGCTGCTCGGCGGCGGAATCCTGGGCGCGTCGGTTCGTGGCGAGGCAGACGGCGCGCACCCTGCCGGTGCCGTCCTTGAGCGGGGTGAGGACGGCGGACGGGCCGAGGTCCGGGCCGAGGCCGCCCTGGACCTCCCGGGGCGCACCGCTCTCCAGCACCCGGCGCATCGTCCGGTCGGCCTCCTCGCTCGCGGGGCCGGGCACGATGTACGGCAGGCGCAGCCCGCGCATCGCCGACTCCGGCAGGGAGAGCGCCCGTTCCAGGCGGCTGTTGGCGCGGATCAGGCGCAGCTCGCCGTCGAAGACGGCCAGCGGGAAGGGGGACTGGATGAACGCCCATTCCTCCAGCGGTTCGCCCCGGGGCGGCTGGGGCCGGTCCGCGACGGCGGTCACCACGAGCCAGTCGGTGCCGCCGGTGCGCGAGGTCCGGCGGTGGGCGAGCAGTCCCAGCTCCAGACACCGGCCGTCCCGGTGCCGCAGCGGTACGGTGCCGTGCCAGCGGTCCCGGGCGGCCAGGGTCCGCCGTACCGCCCCGGCGTCGGCGGCGAGCAGAGCGGCGGCGGGCCGTCCGACGACCTGCGAGGCCTCGTGGCCGAGCAGCCGCCGGGCGCCTTCGCTCCAGCCGGTCAGGATGCCCTGCTCGTCGATGGTGGCCGTGGCTGTGTACGTCGACTGTCGCTCCATCGCCATTTCGCCCTTGCTCAGCAGGCTCCCCCGACCAGCATCGTCCTGGGCGGCGCGGAGCACCAACGCAGGCATCCGCCCGGAAACGGCGGCCGCCCGCAGCGGACGGCCGCCGCACACACACCCTCGGTGCCGGCCGTCGACGAGTGCCCGCACCCGGTCCAGCGCCTCGTTGTCGCTGTGCCTGTCCGGGGCATCGCAGCCGACAGCGGCCTCCGGCCGCGGGCCGGACCCCCGGCCGGATGCGCGCCGAGCTAGCCGTCGGCCAGTGCCCGCACCCGGTCCAGTGCCCCGTTGAACTTGTCGTGGTCGCCGACGGTCGGGCCGGAGGACGTGTACTGCCACATCGTGTAGTACGGCCATCCCGCGGGCAGCGTCCCGGGATCCGAGGCGTAGCGGGCGATCCACAGCGGGTTGTTCGCGGCGAAACCGCCGTAGTTGCCGGTGCACTGGGTCCACCAGCTGGAGGCCGTGTAGATCACGGCGTCCCGGCCGGTACGCGCCTTGTAGGTGTTCAGGAAGTCGGCGATCCAGCCGGCCAGCGCACTGGCCGACTTGCCGTAGCAGGCGGCGCCGTAGGGGTTCCACTCGATGTCGAGCGCGCCGGGCAGGGTCTTGCCGTCCCGGGACCAGCCGCCGCCGTGGTCGACGAAGTAGTTGGCCTGGGTGGCGCCGCTCGTGGTGTTCGGCGTCGCGAAGTGGTACGCGCCGCGGATCATGCCGACGTTGTAGGAGCCGTTGTACTGCTGGGCGAAGTACGGGTTGGTGTAGTACGTGCCTTCCGTGGCCTTCGTGTACGCCCAGCGGACGCCGCTGCTCCACAGCGTGCTCCAGGAGACGTTGCCCTGGTAGGCGGAGACGTCGACGCCCTCGGTCTGGGTGACGTCACTGGTGCTGGGGGTGCCGCTTCGGCCGTCGTGGGCGAGGACACCCATGCCCATGCGGGCGGAGCCGCGGGTGGGGGTGGTCGCGGCGTGGGCGGTGGTGAGGGGAAGAGAGAAGGAGAGCGCGGCGAGCAGGGCCGCGGCGAGGACGGCGAGGGGACGCGGGCGGATGGAACCGGGTCTGTGCACGGGCATGACGTGCCTCCGAGGAGTTCCGAGGAGTGAGGTGGGGGGAACCACGGATGACCCACATGGGCGTGGGCATGCCATTCATTGCCTGCTAAAGAAGCTACGCACGTAGATGACGGCGTGGGAAGGGGGTCCGGATGCTGCCGTTGGTCTACGCCTGCGAAATACTTACAGAGCTGCGGCAATGACGTCGTTTGACAGAAACTTTCAGGACCGCGAAACCGATCAGGGGTGCTGACGTGCACGAGGACGAGAACGGCGACCGACATCATGTCGCCGCTCAGGTGACACCGAGTGGTGCAGACCAGGAATTCCTGGCGCTGGAGCGCGAGTTGACCGTGCTGCTCAGGCGTGCCCGGGCCAACCAGGGCGAGATGGCCCGCGAGGTCCACCCCGATCTGGAGTCCGCCGCGTACGGCCTGCTCATCCGCCTCGACGAACTCGGTGGCCAGCGCGCCACGGAACTCGCCGGCTACATCGGCGTCGGCAAGGCCACCATGTCCCGCCAGCTGCGCGCCCTGGAGGAGCTGGGCCTGATCGCCCGCGAGCCCGATCCGGCCGACGGCCGCGCCTGGCTGGTGACCCTGACCGACGAGGGCCGCTTCCGCGTCGGCAAGGTCCGCGAGGCCCGCCGCGCCCGCTACGTCAGCCAGCTCGCCCACTGGGACCGCCGCGAGGTGGCCGAACTGGCCCGGCTGCTGAACCAGTTGAACCGGGTCATGGAGAAGTAGGCCGAGCCTCCCGGAAGAGTCACAGCTCCACGTGCACCACCGTGGCGTCGTCATGGGTCTTGCTGCGGCCCAGGAACGCCCGCTCCTCGCGGTCCGCCGTCTCCAGCTCCCTCACCCGGTCGACCAGACGGCGGGCGCCCTCCTTGGCGACCAGGTCGAACAGGGCTGTCCAGTCGCCCTCGTGGAACTTCTCCGTCCAGCGGGTCGCACCGTCCGTCAGTGCGGCCAGGGCGCGCACCTCGCGGCGGGGGAGGGCGCCGGTCACCGCGCGGGCGGCGACCGCGGGGTCGGCGGCGGCCGTGAAGAACCCGCCGTCCTTGTTGCGTAGACGGGCGTCGATCAGGGCGTCGGTGGCCAGGGCGGAGCGGGGCAGGCGGGCGAGCCGGTCGTCCTGGACGGCGCTGACCGTGCCGTCGGGGGAGCGCAGGAGCAGTGTGGAGTCGGACAGGACCAGGTACTCCACGGTGTCTGCTGACCAGCGGGTCAGGACGACGGTCGCCTGAGGGGTGCGTGGGTGAGAAAGCTCACAGGTTTGAGCGTGGGTCTCGGCGGTTCGTGCGATCGCCCGCGCAAGGATCTCCGAGAGTGTCAGATCTCGGCCGGAAACGGTCAGTTCGGTCAACGTGCCGCCGAGCCGCGCGGTGAACCAGGGGACGGAATGCAGACACCCCGTCGCCCCGTCCCGCGGCGGTGTCACCCCGTCCAGCAAGATCACGCAACCTCCCTGACCGGAGGCGGGTAGTCCGACACCGGCGAAGTCCTCGTTGGGGCGGGTCGTGTCGCCGGGTTCCGTAACGAGATCAGTGCGCATCCGGCCAGTCTGCACGATGCCTTCACAGGCTCCGCCAAAGGCTGGCAAGCGCCGCCGAATTGGCACGCTCCCCCTGGTCAGGCGCCTGGTTTGGGGGTAAATGAGGCACTCCGGGAAGGCGTGGTGGCGAATACTGCCAAAGCCTGCCGCGCGCGTCCAACCGGCCCGCCGTACAGGGGCGCCGCACGCGCCAGAGGAACTTGCCCGCCAACTCCCCTCCGATGTTCACTCCTTCGGGTGGCGGGTCAGGTGATGCGCGACCACTGCCCACCGGCGCTGGGAGGGTCGGGAACCGTACGAACCGGGTGTACGCACCACTTGGCACCAAGACCACGGGGCGCCACCCGGGCCCTCGGGTAGACGAGTTCAGGATTGCGAGCACCGGTGCAGAAGAAGCGGCCTCGGCGCACAGGCAGGCAGACGGCCCCCGAGGGGGCCGCCGAGCAGACCCCCGTGGGCAGCGGCCGTCGCACCCATGTGCGCACCCGGCTGATCGTCGCCGTGGCCGTGGTGGCCGCGGCCATCGCCGGAGCGGGGGCACCCGCGCTGCTGACCGCCTCCCAGGACCTGAGCGACTCGCAGGACCTGGTGACGCTGGCCGCCCGCACCCAGGACGCGATCGCGCTCGCCCACTCGCTGGCCGACGAGCGCGACGAGGTCACCTCCTACGTCGCCGCCGGCCGGCCCAAGTCCAAGGCCCCCTCCGAGCAGCGCAGCGCCCGGGTCGACCGTCAGGTCCAGGACCTGCGCGCCGAGAGCGACACCCCGGCCGGGCTGCGCGGCGACCTCGACGGGATCTCCGCCGTCCGCCGCGCCGCCCTCACCGGCAAGACGAACGCGCTCCAGGCCCACCAGGCCTACTCCGCCACGATCACCGAGCTGCACCGGCTCGCCGACGACCTGGCCGAGCAACTGCCCCCGCGGGCCGGCTCGGGCGTCCACGCGCTCGCCGAACTGGACTCCGCCGTCCAGCAGTCCGCCGCCGCGCGGGGCCTGCTGCTTGCCGCGCTCAACATCCCGGCCACCACCCGGACGGTGGTCAACCCCGTCACCGGCCTGCCCACCACGACCAGCGCCCCGAGCGAGGCCGACCGCAAGCAGCGCGACGCGCTCACCGCCGCCGCCCAGCAGGCCCGGCTGCGCGCCGACGCGGCCCTCGCCGACTTCCGGGACACCGCGCCCAAGGCGGCCGTCGACTCCTACGACTCCACGGTCACCGGACCCGAGGTCAACTCCGCCGAGCAGTACCTCGCGTCCCTCACCGACCAGCCGACGTTCACCGACGGCGAGGCCGGCACCAGCGCCAAGAAGCTGGACGCGGCCCTGTCCGCCCGTGTGGACCTCATGCGGGGCGCGGAGTCGGCCCTCTACGACCACCGCGGCAAGGACCTCGAAAAGCTCCGGGACGACGACGTCACCGCCCTGGAGATCCGGATCGCCGTCCTCGGCGCCCTGATGCTGGCCGCCGTCGGCATCGCCACCGCCATGGCCCGCACCCTCACCCGACCGCTCTCCGTCCTGCGGCGCGGCTCGGCCCGCCTGGCCGAGGCGGCGGACCCGACGGCCCAGGAGCCGATCACCTTCACCGGCCGCAACGACGAGTTCGCCCAGGTAGTCCGCTCGGTCAACGCCCTGCACACGCACGCCGTCGCCCTGCACGAGCGCGTGACCACCCTGGAGACCGACCGCAAGCACCTGGTCGGCCAGCGGCAGAAGATGGCCGACGCCCGCGAGGAACTGCGTGCCGAGCTCGATGCGTCGGCCGCCCATCTCGAACGGCTGCGCACCAGCATCGGCGGCACGTTCGTCAACCTCGCGCTGCGCACCCTGGGACTGGTCGAGCGCCAGCTGGCCGTCATCGAGGGCCTGGAGGAGCGCGAACAGGACCCCGACCGCCTGGCCACGCTCTTCAAACTCGACCACTTCGCCACGGTCATGCGCCGCCACAGCGAGAACCTCCTGGTCCTCGCCGGCACCGAGCACGTCCAGCAGCACCACGGCCCGGTCCCGCTGGTCGACGTGGTCCGCGCGGCGGTCAGCGAGATCGAGCGCTACGAGCGTGTCCGCATCGCCGCCCTGCCCCCGCACGCCCACGTGGCGGGCTTCGCGGCCGACGACCTCTCCCATCTCCTCGCCGAACTCATGGAGAACGCCACCTCGTTCTCCCCGCCGGACCTGCCGGTGGAGGTCTCCGGCTGGCTGCTGGAGAGCGGTGAGGTGATGCTGTCGGTCCAGGACGAGGGCATCGGTATGGCGGCGGACCGCCTCGACCGTCTCAACTCCCGCCTGACCGCGTTCGATCCGGAGTCGCCGTACGACCAAGAGGGCGAGGCAGGTCTCGGCCTCGGCCTGTACGTCGTGGCCCGCCTGGCCCACCGCCACGGCGTCCGCGTCCGGCTGCGCGCACAGAAGCAGGGCGGAGTGGCGGCGGTCGTCGTCCTCCCCCAGCCCCTCCTCACCGAGGCCGCACCCGTCACGCCCCCGCCCGCCGTCGTCCTCTCCGAGACCACCCAGACCTTCACCCTCCCCGGCGCCGACGCCGAGGCCAACTCCAACGTCCTCCATCCCCGCCCGAAGCACCGGGACCCCTTGGTGGCCCTGGCCGAGAAGACGGCCCGCGAGGCGGAGAACAAGGCCCCGGAGACAGAACGGACCACCCCGGAGCCCGAGGGCGACACACCACAGCCGGATCCCGCCGACACCGAGCCGCCCCTCGACAGCACCGCACCGCAGGCAGAGGCCGGCGTGGCCGGGCTGGACTTCGAGAGCGCCGCGCCGTGGGCCCAGTCAGTTGCGGATGTCCCGGAGTCCGGGAACAGCGAGCCGCATGCCGAGGCGCCTGCGGCCGGGCTGGACCACCGCACGGGGACGCACCCCGACACAGGTCCGGACGGGCTGGAGTCCTGGGGTGCCAGGACGCACAGCGACGCGGGTCTGGGCGGGCCGGAGCCCGGGGAGGCCGAGACGCACGTCCGGGCGGAGGCCCCGGAGCTGGGCGTGGTGGAGTCGCCGACCCGGCCGAAGGAACCGGCGGAGACCTTCCCCGAGACGGCGATGGAGCCGGTGCAGTCCTTCGCCGAGACGGTGAAGGAGCCGGTGGAGTTCTTCGCCGAGACGGCGATGGAGCCCGTGGAGACCCTTGCCGAGACCACGATGGAGCTGTTGCTTCCGGAGGTCTTGACGGAGGCCGCGGTCGCCGACGGCGGGGACGCCCCACAGGGGCCACCCGCACCCGGCGACGAGAGCCGCACGGGTGGTGCGGGTGGGAGCGAAGACGCCGAAGGCGAAGCCGAGGCGGTCACCAGCAAGGGCCTCCCCAAGCGCACTCCCAGGATCACCACGCCCACCGCCCCGCCCCGCCAGCGCAGCGCAGGCGTGGACGCGGAAGCCCTCCGCCGCAGACTGGGCGGCTTCCGCCAAGGAGCCCAGGCCGGCTACCGCGACGTAGAGGCAGAGATCTCAGCACGCACCGAACCAGCCACGGGGGGCACAGCCGAGGAGGCAAGCAGTTGACCGCGCCCAGTACCTACGGCCTGAGCAGTGAAGCCCGCAATCTGCACTGGCTGCTGACCAACCTGGTCGAGGAAGTACCCGGCATCCAGTCCGTCGCGGTCGTCTCCTCCGACGGCCTGCTCCTGCTCTCCTCCGACCCCGCACGCACCGCGGAGTCGAGGGAGAGGCGCCGCCCCAAGGGCCCCCGAGGCTCCTCCGCCGACCTCGCCACCATCGTCTCCGGCATCGGCAGCCTCACCGTCGGCGCCGCCCGGCTGATGGAGTTCGGCGGGGTCAAGCACACGATGATCGCGATGGACGAGGGCAGCCTCTTCGTGATGTCGATCAGCGACGGCTCACTGCTCGGCGTACACGGCTCCGCGGAGTGCGACATGAGCGTGGTGGCGTACCACATGGCACTGTTCGTCGGCCGCGCCGGCCACGTCCTGACCCCGGAACTCCGCAGCGAGCTGCGGAAGTCCATGGAGGCCGAGTCGACCCGGAGCGCCCGATGAGCGGCCCGGCTGCCGGCAGGCAGCAGCTCCCCGTGCGCGGCGGCGACCGCAAGCCCGCCCGCGTCCGCCCCTACTCGCTCACCGGTGGCCGTACCCGCTTCGGCCACGTTCTCCTCGTGGAGACGTTCGTGTCCAGCACGGCCGCGCTGGAGGCTCCCGAGGAGCGCAAGGAGCTGACGAACAGCTCTCCGACGACCCGGGTCATGCCGGAGATGAGGGCCATCGTCGAACTGTGCCGCCGTATGCGCACGGTGGCCGAGATAGCCGCGCTGCTGAGAATGCCGCTCGGCGTGGTCCGCGTCCTGCTGAGCGATCTCGCGGACCAGGGAAAGATCCGTGTGTACGGCACCGGGACCGGTCACGGCACCGGCCGCCCGGACCGCGCTCTGCTGGAAAGGGTGCTCAGTGGACTCCGCCGTCTCTGACGTCACCGGCGTCACCCCTCTCGTCTCCGGTTTCGCCGAGCCCGACGAGGACCTGAAGGCCTGGCAGCTGGACCGCAACCGGGCCCCCGTCGCCACGAAGATCGTGGTCGCGGGCGGCTTCGGCGTCGGCAAGACCACCTTGGTCACGACCGTCTCGGAGATCACGCCGCTGCAGACCGAGGCGCTGATGACCGAGGCGAGCGAGGGCACCGACGACCTCTCCGCCACACCGGGCAAGCTGACCACCACGGTGGCCATGGACTACGGCCGCCTCACGCTCGACGACGATCTGGTGCTCTACCTGTTCGGCACGCCGGGCCAGCAGCGGTTCTGGTTCATGTGGGACGACCTGGTGCGCGGCGCGATCGGCGCCGTCGTCCTCGCCGACACCCGCCGGCTGAAGGACTGTTTCCCCGCACTGGACTACTTCGAGAGCTGCGGGCTGCCGTACGTCGTCGCGGTCAACCACTTCGACGGCAGCGAGCTGTTCGAGCCGGAGGACGTGCGCGAGGCACTGACGATCCCCGCGCACATCCCTGTCATGATCATGGACGCGCGGCGCCGGATCTCGGCGATCGAGACCCTCCTGGCCCTGGTGGGTCACGCGCTGGACGAAACCCCCGAGTAGTCCCCAGCCCCGTAGGAGAAACACCCGTATGCGGAAGATACTCGTCGTCGGAGCCGGCCAGTCCGGACTCCAGCTCGCCCTCGGCCTGCAGTCGCACGGCTACGAGGTCACCCTGATGTCGAACCGGACCGCGGACGAGATCCGCTCCGGCCGCGTCATGTCGACGCAGTGCATGTTCGACACGGCCCTGGAGCACGAGCGCGATCTCCAGCTGAACTTCTGGGAGTCCCAGGCCCCGAAGATCGAAGGACTCGGCGTCTCGGTCGCGGCCCCCGGCTCGCACGACCCCGGTCCGACCCAGCGGGCGATCGACTGGGTGGGCAGGCTCGACGGGTACGCGCAGTCGGTCGACCAGCGGGTGAAGATGGCCGGCTGGATGGAGACCTTCGCCGAGCGCGGCGGCCAGCTGGTCATCCACGGCGCGGCGGTGGGCGACCTCGACTACTTCTCCCGCACCTACGACCTCGTCCTGGTCGCGGCGGGCAAGGGCGAACTGGTGTCGATGTTCGCCCGTGACCCGGAGCGCTCCCCGTACACCGAGCCGCAGCGCGCTCTCGCGGTGGCGTACGTGCACGGACTCGGCCCGCGCGCCGAGCACCCGGACTTCCACGCGGTGCGCTGCAACGTGGTGCCCGGCGTCGGTGAGCTGTTCATCATGCCGACGCTCACCACCTCCGGGCCGGCCGACATCCTCTTCTGGGAGGGCATACCCGGCGGCCCGCTCGATGTCTTCAACGGCGTCAAGGACCCGGCGGAGCACCTCTCCCTGACCCTGGAACTCATGGAGAAGTTCACTCCCTGGGAGTATGCGCGGGCGTCGAAGGTCGAACTGACGGACGCCGGTGGCACCTTGGCCGGCCGCTACGCCCCGACCGTCCGCAACCCCATCGGCCGGCTGCCCTCCGGCGGGCTGGTCCTCGGCGTGGCCGACGTGGTCGTCGCCAACGACCCGATCACCGGGCAGGGTTCCAACTCCGCGTCCAAGTGCGCGGCCGCCTACCTCGCCTCGATCCTGGAGCGGGAGGACAAGCCGTTCGACGAGGAGTGGATGGACAGCACCTTCGAGCGGTACTGGGCCACGGCACAGCACGTCACCAAGTGGACCAACGCGATGCTGGCACCGCCGCCGGAGCATGTGCTGAACCTCCTCGGCGCGGCGGGGCAGCTGCCGACGGTGGCCGACCGTTTCGCCAATGCGTTCAACGACCCCTCCGACTTCGAGAACTTCTTCTACGACCCGGAGAAGACAGCCGCCTACCTGGCCTCGGTCGCCGGCGCGTGACAGGCCCCTGACCTGCGGTCGGGCTCTCGTTGTCGGTCGTCGTCGGCGCTGTGGCTGGTCGCGCCCGCGCGGCGGAACCGCATGTCAAGCGGGGTCCTGCCTCCCTGAGTGGTTGTCCGGACGTACGGCGCCGAGTACCGGAAACGACGCCAGAGGTGAGAGCTTGATCTTCTCGCCCGTTCTGGGGGCCTGTACGACCTCTCCGTCGCCCACGTACATCGCCACGTGGGTGGCCTCGGGGAAGTAGATGATCAGGTCGCCGGGGCGCAGGGTGCTCAGGGGGACTCTCTTGAGCTGAGCCCATTGTTCCTGGCTGGTGCGGGGGATCGGGGTGCCCGCGTGGTCCCAGGCCTGGGAGGTCAGGCCCGAGCAGTCGTAGGAGCCGGGGCCCTGAGCGCCCCACTGGTACGGCTTGCCGATCTGGTCCATGGCGTAGCGGACCGCACGGTTCCCCTCGGGGGTCGGGGGCCGGCCGTCGTCGCCCAGGGCGCCCGAGGCCGTCAGCTTCTGCTGGGCGTCGGCGACCCCCTGCCGCTCCAGCCCGGTCACCGCGCTCATCTGTTCCGGAGTGAGGGCGGCGAGGAGCCGTTCGACGCCGGAGAGCCTGGCCCTGACGTCGTCGCGCTCCTTCTTCTGCCGGTCGGCGAGGGCGAGCTGCGCGTCCAGGACCTTGCGGGCCGACCTGGCCAGCGCGTCCTTCTTCTTCTCCGCGCCGGTCAGCCGGGCCACCGTCTCGACGCGCTCGCGGGCCAGCCGTCCGATGACATGGCCCTCGTCCAGCGCGTGCTGCGGGTCGCGGGCGAGCAGCAGCCGGACGTAGGGGGAGAGTTCGGTGCTGTTCTGGTACTGCTGCCGGGCCAGGCGTCCGGCCTGGATGCGGCTGTCCTGCAGGGCCAGCCGGGCGCGGGCCAGTTCGCCGTCGACGCGGGTCACTTCGGCCCGCCGGCGCTTGAGCTGCTCCGCGGTGGCGTTGTAGGTCTCGGTGGCCTGCTCGGCCTGCCGGTACAGCTGTTGAAGGTCCGTCAGCAGCTGGGCGACGGACCGCTGCGGCACGGGTGCGGCCGTGGCGGGTACGGGTGCGAGGACGGCCTGGGCCGCCACCGTGGCCGTACACGCCAGGCGCAGCAGCACTCCTGACACGTCATCACCTCCGATGCGGGGCGAGCGGACCCTCCGCCCGCCTTCGCATCGTGATAATCAGACGTGTCCCCGCGGTGTGCGCAGCATCGATGCGCCGTCCGGCGCAACCTTCTCACCCGGTCGGGTCATCCGACTTGCGGGACTTCGTATTGTCGGGCTTGGACCAGGGCCACCTGACGCGCCCGCCTCGGCCCCCCGTGTCGCCCTCGGCGGCATACTGGTACTTCCACCCCTGCACCAGGCCCAGCTTGCCGCTGTGCCCCCTCGGCACACGGCGATAGACCAGCACGGTGGGCGGGCCGCCGGCCGCGTCCGGGACGGGGATGCGGTACGTCTTCGGGGGGTGGCCGGTCATGCCCAGCAGCACGGGCAGCACGCGCCCGTCCATGGGGCCGCCCTCGAAGGGGGTGTCCTGACTCTTCACGGTCTCAGTCTCGGCCATCCTCGGTGAGCTCGCCGACGAGGGCTGCCGTCTGCGGGTCGCGGGCCGCGGTCACCGTGAGGACGGCCACGAACTGCTCGACCAGCCAGTCGCGCAGCTCCTCGGCCGGGGGCTGCTTGTCCTCGTCCAGCCAGATCAGGGAGGCCGCCTCCACCGCCGTGATCCACATCCGTACGGTCATCCGCAGCCGCGGGCCCGGCTCCGAGACGCCGAGATGGCTGAAGATGTGCTCGGCGGCGGCCCGGCGCACCCCGTCCACCGTGGCCGTGGTCCGGGACGTCTCCACCACACTGCCGCCCTGGAGCAGCGCGCTGAAGCCGGTGTCGTGCTCGTCCACGAAGGCCAGATAGCGGTCGAGGGCGTGGGACAGGCGGGGCAGCGGGGGGCCCTCGCGGGGCTCGTCGAAGCACTGGCGCAGTTCCTCGGCGGCCGAGCTCAGAGCGGCTTCGTACAGCTGCTGCTTGCCGCCGGGAAAGTACCGGTACACCAGCGGACGGGAGACTCCGGCCGCCTCCGCCACGTCGTCCAGGGACACGTCCTCCGGTGCGCGGTGCGCGAAGAGAGTGAGCGCGGCGTCGAGGAGCTGACTTCGTCGCTCCTCGACGCTGAGCCGACGGTAGGCGGGGGAGGCGGCCGGGGTCATGGCCAGCAGCCTAATCGCCGTGGGGGTCCGGGGTGGCGGCCCACGACCGCTCGCGGCCCGTGTCAGGCCAGCAGCCCCGACGCCCTCCACAGCCGCCGTCCCACTCCCCTGAGCACCCCGATGTCGTCCAGGAAGTCGGTCAACCGCTTCGCGCCGTTCTGCATGACCTCCCGCCGGTGCCCGCTCGCCTTCACCTGGGCCATCGCCTCCCGCTTGTCGAGGCCCACGTTGGTGTACACCTCGGGATTGACGAAGGCGACCGAGAACACCCGGGCGAACTCGCCGGACGTGACCCGGGTGAACTCCTGCGACCACTTCGGGGCCGTCAGCATCTGGCGGCGCAGTTCCTCGCGGGCGTAGCGGACGTGCCGGGCCTCCTCGACCACGTGGATGCGGGTGACGCCGCGGACCAGGGGCTGTATCCGCTCGTCAGGGAAGGTCAGCCGCTGCATCCAGTCCAGGACCTCCTCGCCGAGCAGGGTGGCCGTGAAGGAGCCGGGAGTGGTCGAGACGGTCTTGAACAGACGGCCCAGGTTCCGGTGGGCGCGGCTCACCGGGTACCACGGGGCGTCACCCCGTGCGATCAGCCGCGCGAACATCTTCGAGTGCCGGCACTCGTCCTCGATCTCGGTCAGGGCGTACCGGACGTGCGCGCTCGTCGCGGCCTTGTCGTAGATGTGCCGGACCAGCAACTGCATCAGGATGATCTCGAACCAGATGCCGAGCGAGGCCAGCGCGGCCGACTCGTGCTGGGAGAGCAGGATCCGCTGCTCCTCGCCCATCCGCCGCCACAGCGGAGTGTCGTAGAGCGAGACCAGTTCCGGCGGCCAGAACCACTTGCCCTCCTCGAAGGG
Source organism: Streptomyces griseochromogenes (assembly GCF_001542625.1). NCBI lineage: Bacteria > Bacillati > Actinomycetota > Actinomycetes > Kitasatosporales > Streptomycetaceae > Streptomyces > Streptomyces griseochromogenes. The sequence continues at coordinate 1,536,615 of NZ_CP016279.1, forward strand.
CGCCTCCCAGTCCAGTTCCTCGTCCGGGTCGAAGGAGTGCTTGGCGGAAGAGGCGAGCAGTCGCTCGGCCACCTGTTCGCGGTCCTTGAGCAGACCGAGCGCGTCGCGCAGTCCCTCCAGCGCGTCCGCTTCCGTCAGGGTCGTCATGGCTCCCTCACCTCGTTACCCGGCGGTACAGATTCCGCTCCTTATGAGACTGCCTGTCAGCAAGCTCGTCAATCCCTTGCACATGACTTGTTGACTCGGCGTCTACGTGTGAGCCTGCGAGGTATGCCGACCTATGACCTGTACGCCAACGAGCCCCAGGACTCCCCCTGGCAGGTGCCCGCGAGCGGCGCGGCCCGGTTCAGCTGGGAGTACGACGAGGGCCGTGACCGCCTGCTCGCCCTGTACCAGAAGGGCAAGGACAAGCAGTGGGACGGGCAGAAGCGCATCGACTGGGACCTGGAGGTCGACCCGTACGACCCGCTCGGCACCCCCGACGAGTCGATGGCGCTCTACGGCACCCCGTACTGGGCCAAGCTCACCGACAAGGACAAGGGCGACCTGCGCCGGCACTACGCCTCCTGGCAGTTCAGCCAGTTCCTGCACGGCGAGCAGGGCGCGATGATCTGCGCGGCGCGGATCGTGGAGTCGGTGCCCGACATGGACGCCAAGTTCTACTCGGCGACCCAGACGATGGACGAGGCCCGGCACGCCGAGATCTACGGCCGCTTCCTGCACGAGAAGGTCGGGATGCTCTACCCGATCAACGACAACCTGCAGTCCCTCCTCGGCGACACGCTCCGCGACAGCCGCTGGGACATGCCCTATCTGGGCATGCAGGTCCTGATCGAGGGGCTGGCCCTCGCCGCGTTCGGCATGATCCGCGACACCACCACCAAGCCGCTGCCCAAGCAGATCCTCGCCTACATCATGCAGGACGAGGCCCGGCACGTGGCCTTCGGTCGCATGGCGCTGCGCGACTACTACCAGCAGCTCACCGACGCCGAACTGCGTGAGCGCGAGGAGTTCGTGATCGAGGGCTGCTACCTGATGCGCGACCGGCTGCGCGGCGTCGAGGTCCTGGAGAACTTCGGCATCCCGAAGGCGGAGGCCGGGCAGCTCAGCGAGAACTCCGAGTTCCTCCAGCTCTTCCGGCGCCTCCTGTTCAGCCGCATCGTGCCCTGTGTGAAGGACATCGGCCTGTGGGGCAAGCGGCTCCAGGAGGCCTATGTCGACATGGGCGTCTTCGAGATGGGCGACTCCAACCTGGATCTGCTGATGGCCCAGGACGAGGAGATAGCCGAGCAACTGGACGCGGAGCGGTTCGCGGCGGAGGAGCGGGAGCGGGTGGCGGAGGTGCGGGAGGCGATCGAGTCGGGGGCGGCCGAGGCCTGAGTGTCACTGATGTGCAGTAACGTGCTGGCGTGTCCATGCCTCCGCCGCCACAGCAGCCGCAGTACCCGTACGCTCAGCAGCCTCCGCAGGCTCCGGGACCGTACGGGCAGCAGCCACCGGGTCCGTACGGCTCCCCCTACCCCCAGCAGCAGCCGTACCCCGCGCAGCCGTACCCCCCGCAGCCCTATCCGCAGCAGCCCTACCCTGCGTGGGGCATGCCGCCCATGGGACCGCCGCCGAAGAAGAGGCGGGTCGGGCTGGTGCTCGGGATCGTGGGCGGTGTCGTGACCGTCGGCGTCGCGGGCCTGGTGCTGATCGGGGTGCTGGTCGAGAGCGGCTTCCCCGCGGCGAAGTCGAAGCTCACGCTGCCCCACACGTTGGTGGACGAGGAGTACGTGTTCGCCGAGGACCTCTCCGCCTCCCAGCGCCAGAAGATCGAGAACGACGCCAACAGCGACCTGAACGCCAAGGACGTCCACGCCGTGGCGGGCCGCTACAGCCCGGGCGGCGACAGCACCAAGGGCACGCTGCTGGTGTCGGGCATGTACGGCCGCTTCAAGAACCTCGGGACGGTACGCAGCGACATGCTCGAGGGTGCCGCCGACGTCTCCGACGTGACGGTGGACGAACCCGCGAAGGACGTCACCCCGTCCGGCGCCGGTACAACCGTCAGCTGTGAGGTGCTCACCCAGAAGCGGGCCCTGGTGACGCTGACCTATCCGGTCTGCGCCTGGGCGGACGGCAACACGGCGGCCGTGGTCGCCGAGGTCGACGCGTCGACGACCGATTCCGCCGACGTGGACCTCAAGGCCGCAGCCGAGCACACACTCAAGGCCCGCTCCGAGATGATCAAGCCGATCGGCTGATCGTCAGGCGGCCGGCGCGACCCGTCTCACAACCCGAGAACGGCCCGCATCACGTTCTTCGCGATCGGTGCCGCGTCCCCGCCGCCGCTGATCTCGCCCCGGTCCGCCGAGGCGTCCTCCACCACCACCGCGACCGCGACCTTCGGTTCCAGGTCGGCGTCGGCCTGCGCCCAGGAGACGAACCAGGCGTAGGGCACACCGGAGTTGCCGAGGCCGTGCTGGGCGGTGCCGGTCTTGCCGCCGACCGTGGCACCGCGGATGGCCGCGTTGGCGCCGGTGCCCTCGCGGACCACGTCGGTCATCAGCTCCCTCAGCCGTACGGCCGTCGACGGACGCATCACCTGCCGGTCGGGCCGCACCCCGTCGCCGGTGAGCGTCTCGCCGCCCTGGCGGACGGTCCGCTCCACCAGGTACGGCGTCCGCAGCCGGCCGCCATTGGCCACGGCCGCCGCGACCATCGCCATCTGCAGCGGGGTCGCCCGCGTGTTGTACTGCCCGATCGAGGACAGTGCCAGCTGCGCCCGGTCCACATGGGTGTCGAAGGTGCTGGGGGAGACGGAGAACGGGATCCGCAGCCGGTTGTCGTTGAAACCGAACGCCTCGGCGGTGGCCGACATGCCGGCCACCCCGACGTCCACGCCCAGCTTGGCGAACACCGTGTTGCACGACCACTCGAAGGCGTCCCGCACGGAGGTGTCGCGGCAGCCGTCGCCCTCGTTGGTCAGCCGGGTGGTGGTGCCGGGCAGCCGGTAGGGATCGGGGGAGTCGGTGCGCGCGTCCAGATCCCTGACCACACCCGCGTCCAGCGCCGCCGCCGCGGTGACCACCTTGAACGTCGACCCCGGCGGATAGGTCTGGCGTACCGCCCGGTTGAGCATCGGCTTCTCCGGGTCGTGGTTGAGCCGCTCCCACGCCGAGGCGGTCGCCTCGCTGTTGCCGGACAGCGCGGCCGGATCGTACGACGGCGTCGACACCAGGGCGAGGACGCGGCCGGTGGCCGGCTCGATCGCGGCCACCGCGCCCTTGCGCCCGGCCAGCGCCTGGTACGCCGCCCGCTGCGCGTTCTTGTCCAGCGTGGTGACCACGTCCCCGCCCGGGCTGGGCCCCCGCGTCACGTCGTTCCACAGGGGGAAGGGCGTGAGCATCGGGTCGCTGCCGGAGAGCACCCCGTCCTCCGCGTCCTCCAGGAGCGTGGTGCCGTACATCTGCGAGGAGAAGCCGGTGACCGGGGCGTACAACGGGCCGTCCCGGTAGGTGCGTTCGTAGCGCAGCTGCTCGCGGGTGTCCGTGGAGCCGGTGACCGGCTCGCCGCCGACCAGGATGTCGCCGCGCGGCTGGTGGTAACGGGCGATCGTGGGGCGGCGGTTGGCCGGGTTGGCGTCGTAGGAGCCGGACTGGACGATCTGTACGCGGGCGGCGTTGACGAGGAGGGCCACCAGCAGCAGGGCGCAGAACGCCCAGGCGCGCCGGATGTACCCGGCCATCGGCCGGCCGTTCCCGTACTCGGTCACGGGGCCTCCCGCCCGTCGTACTGGCGGCGGGCCGAGTCGCTCACCCGGATCAGCAGGGCCACGATCGCCCAGTTGGTGACGACCGAGGAGCCGCCCTGGGCGAGGAAGGGCATCGCCATGCCGGTCAGCGGGATCAGGCCGGTGACCCCGCCCGCGATCACGAACACCTGGAGCGCGAGGATCGAGGCGAGCCCGACGGCGAGGAGCCGGCCGAAGGGCTCGCGCAGGGCGAGGCCCGCGCGGTAGCCGCGCTCCACGAGCAGGGCGTAGAGCAGGAAGATCGCCGCGAGACCGGCCAGGCCCAGTTCCTCGCCCGCCGTCGCGAGGATGAAGTCCGACTTGGTGGCGAAGCCGATGAGGATGGAGTGGCCGAGCCCCAGCCCGGTGCCGAGGACACCGCCCGCCGCGAAGGCGAACAGCGACTGGGAGAGCTGGTTGGGGCCGAGACCGGCCTCGATCGTCGCGAAGGGGTGCAGCCAGTCCTGGATCCGGCCGCCCACGTGCGGCTCCAGGTGGCCGACGGCCACGGCGCCGAGCGTGGCGAGCACCAGTCCGACCGCGATCCAGCCGGTGCGGCCGGTGGCGACGTACAGCAGCACCACGAACAGCCCGAAGTACAGCAGCGAGGTGCCGAGGTCCCGCTCCAGGACCAGCACCCCGACGCTCAGCAGCCAGATCGTCACGATCGGGCCCAGCACCCGCCCGGTCGGGAACTGCATCCGCCACAGCCGGCGGCCCGTGTACGCCAGCGCGTTGCGGTTGGCGGCCAGATAGGCGGCGAAGAACACCGCGAGCAGCACCTTCGCGAACTCGCTCGGCTGGATGGAGAATCCGGCGATCCGGATCCAGATGCGGGCGCCGTTGACCGCCGGGAACAGGATCGGCAGCAGGAGCAGGACGAGGGCCGCGACCACACAGACGTAGGAGTAGCGCTGGAGCACCCGGTGGTCGCGCAGCAGCAGGACGACGATGATGAACAGGCCCACCCCGAGCGTGGACCACACCAGTTGGGTGGGGGCCGCCCGCTCGCCCGGCGTCTCCAGGTCCAGCCGGTAGATCAGCACCAGACCGAGGCCGTTGAGCAGCACGCCGATGGGCAGCGGGAGGGGGTCGCCGTACGGTGCCCGCAGCCGCACCGCGCCGTGCGCGAGCAGGGCGAGCACCCCGAGCCCGGCGCCGTAACCGGCGGCACCGGGCGGGACGGTGCCGGTCCGCGCCAGGCCCACCGCGCAGTAGCCGTACACGGACAGCAGGACGGCCAGCACGATCAGGGCGAGCTCGATGCCGCGGCGCCGGCGCAGGCGTACGGCGGGAGCGGACGCCTGCGCCGCCGTGACGGTTCCGGCCTTGGTCATGTCCGGAACCTACCCAAACAGGGCAGTCCAGCTGGGCAGGCGCCCCGGGCGCACGGAGCGCCTCGAGGGGCGCGGGGCCGTATCGATGTGCGGCTCCGCCGGGTGGGCGCGGCCGGCCGTACACGACCGGCACCGCACGGATCACCCGCGGCCCCGAGCTCTAGGCGCGCTCCTGCGTCAGGGGCAACGTCAGGGTCGCCACCGCCCCGCCGTCCGCCGCGTTGGAGAAGTACAACCGCGCCCCCAGAACCTCCGCCTGCCCCAGCGCGATGGTCAGCCCCAGCCCGTGCCCCCTGGACCCGCCCTCCGTGCGGAACCGCTGCGGCCCGTGAGCCACCAGATACTCCGGATACCCGCCCCCGTGATCCTGCACGGTCACCACGGGTCCGTTCACCGTCACCACCACCGGAGGGCTCCCGTGCTTGTGCGCGTTGGCCACCAGATTCCCCAGCACCCGCTCCAGGCGCCGCCGGTCCGTCTCCACCCGCACGTCCCGCACGATCCGCACCTCGGTGTCCGTGCCCGAGGCCCGCACCACCCGCTGGGCCAGCGCACCCAGCTCCTCGTTGTCCACGGCCGGCTTCTCCCGGCCGGTGTCCAGCCGGGAGATCTCCAGCAGGTCCTCGGTGAGTGTGCGCAGCGCCGCCACCCGGTCCCGCACCAGCTCGGTCGGCCGCCCCGGCGGCAGCAGCTCGGCCGCCGCGTGCAGCCCGGTCAACGGGGTGCGCAGCTCATGCGCCACGTCCGCGGTGAACCGCTGTTCGCTCAGCAGCTTGCTCTGCAGCGTCGAGGCCATGGTGTCCAGCGCGGCCGCCACCGAGGCCACCTCGTCCTGGGGGCGGGTCCGGTCCTTGGTCCGGGGGTCGTCCACCCGGGCGTCCAGATCGCCCGCGCTGATCCGCCGGGCCACCTGCGCGGTGCCGCGCAGCCGGCGTGTCACCCGGGTCACCGCGAACGCGCCGACCAGCACCGTCGCCCCGATCGCCAGCCCCGCCGACCAGAGGATCGAGTGGTCGAGACCGGCGATCGTGCCGGACTGCTGCGAGTAGTCGACCTCCACCGCGAGCGCCCGGCGGTCCTCGGCCGGGCCCGCCGCCCACATGGTCGGGCGGCCCTGGTGCGAGGAGACCATCGTGCCGCGCTTCCCGGCCACCGCGAGCGCCCGCAGCGGCGTGGGCAGTCCCTCGGGGTCCACCCCGGCGCCCTGCTGCAGCGCGTCCCCGGCCTCGTACGCCGCGGTGGCGTCCTGCAGCCGGGACAGCGCCAGGTCACGGGCCTGGCCGACGGTCTGGTTGGTCACCGACACATGTACCAGGACGCCGAGCAGCGCGGCCAGGGCGCAGCACATCACCGTGATGAACGTGGCGGCCTTCACCGCGAGCGTCCCGGTCCACCGGGGCACCGTGAACCTCATGGCGTGCTCGCGGAGGGCGTCGTGGAGGGCGACGGCGTCGTGGACGGCGACGGGGACGGTGTGTGACCGCGCGGGCCCTTGCCGGTGCGCAGGAACTCGTCGCGGGAGAAGACCATGGCGCGCTGGTCCGGGTCCCAGGTCCAGGTGGTGCGGTACTCGTAGCCGACGATCCCGGCCGGAGAGCGCTCGATCAGGGCCCGGCCGGCCAGCTCCACCCCGATGATCGCGTCGTTGTCGGCCAGCACCTGGACCAGCTTGTGCTTCTCGACCGTGTAGACCCGCACGGCCGTCTGGTTGGTCGGGTAGAGCCGGAAGCCGAGCGTCATGTCGTCCCGGCCGTCCCCGGTCAGGTCACGGTAGTACGCCTTCAGCAGCGGGCACCGCGCCCGGTTCCCGCCCGGACCGCACTCCTTCATCCGGTCCACGGTCGCGTGGTACGCCCCCTTCGAGCCGTAGTCGTCCGGATGCGCGGCGATCTCGGCCTCCACCACGTCCACCGGATCGACCTTCCGGATGTCGTCGCCGGGCACGGTCACGCCCTTGACGGTCTCCCTGGTCGCCACGTCGTAGGGATAGGCCGGGCTGGACGCCGGCCTCAGGTCCGGCCAGAGCTTCGCGGGGCTGATCGCGGTCGGGGTCGACCCGGCCCCCTCCAGGCCGCCCGCGTCCCCGCAGGCCGCGGCCGTCGCCCAGAGCAGGGCGACGGCGGCCGCGACGAGGGCGGTGCGCACGGGGCGACGGGCTGACACGGTGCTCCTGGGGCTTCGGGGACGTTCGCGGCCCCGTACACCTTATTCGTAGGGAAGTCCTTTTTGCGCATCAAGGAGGTGCTGGAGCAGAGGCTACTCGGCCAGTTCCTCGAGCAGACGGGCGGTGGCCAGTCCCGCGCGCAGATAGTCGACGAACAGCTCGTTGTGCAGCGCCCAGGGGGAGCGCCTGGCCCGGATCAGGGCGATCGCCTCCTCGGGGGTGCGGCCCCGCCGGACCAGGGCGTGCGCCACCACCAGACCCGAACGGTTGTACCCGTGGTAGCAGCGCACCAGGACGGAGCGGCCGCAGTCCAGCGCCTCGTTCGCCGCCCGTGCCAGCCGCATGACCCCGGCGAGCTGCGTCCCGTCCAGCGGGCCGTCCGGAATCGGCCAGACATGGTGCTCGGCCCTCGGGCCGGGCCCGTACCCGGGCAGCCGCAGCAGCGTCTGGACCACATCGAACTCATCTCGTACGAGGGCGAACTCCAGCCGTCCCGAACGGCCCCGGAACTTGTGCCCGCCCATCCACAGGCCGGGCTCGATCTCGCTCCACGGGCGGTCCGGAGCCGGTACACGGTGCTGCTGTTCGTGGGTCCGCAACGCTGCCTCCCCAACTCCCCCTGTACAGGGCCACCCTCCAAAGTAACGGGGTTCTTGCCCCATGAGCACCCCTCCTGTTCCCATGGTCGAGGGGTGATGGCGCATGAGCGGACTGCGCGTGGTGCCGACCTTTCGGCACGGCCGGGAACGGCTGTACGTCTGCGGCCCGGACGGAGGCAATCTCGCCTGGTACGACCGTGAGACCTGCCGGGTCAACCTGATCGGCGAGGACCGCCGGGAGGACGTGCTCGAGGCCCTGAAGCCGTTCCTGACCGGCCCGGTGACCGTGGGGCCGCCACCGGTGCCCACCCCCGCCGAACTGGCCCGGCTGACCCTGCACCCGGACGACGACCTCGCGCCCAACCGGCCCGGCGAGGCGCTGATCGTCGCCCTGGACCGCGACCCGGGCCCCGCGCACCGGCTCCGCCCCGACCCGCGCCGGCGCGCCCTGAGCGCCGAGCAGACCGTCGGCGAGGCGCTGGACGGGCTGGAGGGGGCGGGCTGGCACACCCTGCACTCCGTCCCCCTCTCCGGCGGGGACCGCGTCCACCATCTGCTCATCGGGCCCGGCGGCCTCTTCGCCGTCCACGCGCTGTACGCCCGCAAACAGCGGGTCCTGGTGGCCGACCCGATGGTCACCGTGGGCCGCCGCGAGGCCGAGCCGCTGCTGCGCCGCGTGCGCGCCGCCGCCGACCGCGCCTCCTACGCCCTGACCGCCGAGGTCCACCCGGTCCTGGCGCTGGCGGGCCCGGCCGATCTGAGGATCACGGCCGCCCCCCGCGGCGTACGCGTCCTCCAGGACCCGGAGCTGCCGTCTCTCGCCCGGCCGGGCGGCGTACTGAAGCCGGCGGACGTGGAGGCGCTGCACGCGATGGCGAGGGACCGGAACACATGGGGGAGGGTGTAGGAGCTCAGGGGAGCGGCGCCGTCCGTCCGGGATCCAGCAGTCCCGCCAGCAGGTCTCCATGGTCCTGGACCCGGGGCGCGATGTCCTCGGCCAGGAACTCCAGCTGCCCCGGAGCCCGGCAGTCCCCGACCTCCTCCCACGTCACCGGGGTCGAGACCAGGGGGACCCGGCGGGCGCGCAGCGTGTAGGGCGCCGCGGTCGTCTTGCGCCCGGCGTTCTGGCTCCAGTCGACAAACACCTTCCCCGGCCTCAGACTCCTCGTCATCCGGTGCACCACCAGCCGCGGCATCGCCCGCTCGGCCTCGACCGCGAGCGCCTTCGCGTACTCGCTCGTCCGCTCGGACGAACTCCCGCGCACGGCCGCCAGCAGATGCAGCCCCTTCGACCCGGCCGTCTTCGCGTACGCCTCGATCCCGTCCGCCGCGAGCCGCTCACGCAGCCACAGGGCGACCTCGCAGCAGTGGACGATCGTCGCGGGCGCCCCGGGATCGAGGTCGAAGACCAGCCGGTCGGCCTCGTCCGGCGACCCGACGAGCCACTGGTGGGTGTGGAACTCGGTCACCAGATTGGCCGCCCAGACCAGACTCGGCAGGTCCTGCACGACCACCATCCGGGCCGGCCCCTCGGACCGCGCGACCTCGGCCGTCGTCACCCACTCGGGCGTGCCCGGCGGCACGTTCTTGGTGAAGAACACCTGTCCGTCCGGCCCGTCCGGATAGCGCAGGAAGGACACGGCGCGGTCCCGCAGATGCGGCAGCAGCACCCCGGCGGTGGTCGCGTAGTAGTGCAGCAGCTCCCCCTTGGTGAAGCCGCTCTCCGGATACAGCACCTTCTCCAGGTTGCTGAGCGCGACCCGCTGCCCCTCCACCTCTGTGATAGGCGTCATAGGATGACAATCTCAGACATTCGCCGATGTAACACCAGAAATTGACCAAGTAATGCCGGAAACCGGAAGGAAGGCCGCTGCACGTGCGATCCATTTGGAACGGCGCCATCTCCTTCGGTCTCGTCAGCATCCCGATCAAGCTGGTGAACGCCACCGAGAGCCACTCGATCTCCTTCCGCCAGATCCACACCGAGGACAACGGCCGCATCCGCTACCGCAAGGTGTGCGAACTGGAGGACCGTGAGGTGAGCCAGGCGGAGATCGGCAAGGGGTACGAGGACGCGGACGGCACGATCATCCCGATCACCGACGAGGACCTCGCCCACCTCCCGATCCCGACCGCCCGCACGATCGAGATCGTCGCCTTCGTGCCGGCCGACCGGATCGACCCGCTCCAGATGGACGCGGCCTACTACCTCGCCGCGACCGGAGCCCCCGCAGCCAAGCCGTACACCCTGCTGCGCGAGGCCCTCAAGCGCAGCAACAAGGTCGCCATCGCCAAATACGCGCTGCGCGGCCGGGAACGCCTCGGCATGCTGCGTGTGGTCGGCGACGCGATCGCCATGCACGGCCTGCTGTGGCCGGACGAGGTACGCGCACCCGAAGGCGTGGCGCCGGACGTGGACGTCACCGTCCGCGACAAGGAACTGGATCTCGCGGACGCCCTGATGGACACCCTCGGCGAGGTCGACCTGGACGATCTGCACGACGAGTACCGCGAGGCGCTGGGGGAGGTCATCGCCGCGAAGGCGGCCGGTGAGGCCCCGCCCGAGCTGCCCGAGCCCGCCGCCGGGGGCAAGGTGCTCGATCTGATGGCGGCCCTGGAGAGCAGCGTGCGCGCGGCCCGGGAGTCCCGCGGCGCGGAACCGGGCAAGGAGGCCGAGGTCAGGACCCTGGCCCGGAGCCGTACCACCCCCAAGGAGACGGGCGGGAAGAAGACGACGTCCGCGGCGGCGAAGAAGGCCGCCGCCAAGAAGACCGCGACCCCCAGGAAGTCGACGGCCGCCAAGCAGACCCTGCATCGGACGACGGCCAAGACGACGGCCAAGACGACGGCCAAGACGACGGCCAAGACGACGGCCAAGACGACGGCGAAGACGGCCGGCAAGACGGCGGCGGCCGCGAAGACGACGGCGAAGGCGACGGCGAAGAAGGCGGGGGAGAAGAAGACGGCCGCGAAGAAGACGGCGGCGCGCAAGCGCTCGGCGTGAGCGGGGGGTGCGTCACGAGCCCGGAATTCCCGCCACTGAAGTGCGGTGATTCGGGCACGATGAGGGGGTGACATACGTGGTGACCGTGGCCATGGCCCCTCCCAAGGGCACACCGGAACTCGACGTGCTGCAGCGGGAGGGCGTGATCTTCCTGCTGCGGAAGGGGTTCGACTCGCTGGAGGCGATCGAGGGACCCGACGGGATGGAGATCGAGTTGATGGACGACGTCATCGCCGCCCATCCCGGAGGAGTCCTGCTGAAACTCTTCGTGGACGCACCGGCACTGGAATTCGCGGAGGGCGCCGCCCGCGAGGTGGTGGCCGAACTCCTGGAACGAACCGAACCGCTCACCGACTGGCAGATCACCCGCTGCGCGGTCGAACTCAACTCCGAACTGCTCCAGGAGAGCCTGGACGCGGCCGACGGCCCCGACGCCCCGCCCTCCGACCCGGCGGAGCGCGCACGGCGCCATGCGGCGGCGCCCCCCGCGGCGCCCGGTGGCCCGGACGCGGCCGAGGCGCAGGCCATGCGCGCCACCCTCCGCGCGCTGGCCCCGAGCCTGCGGGCCTTCCCCCTGGACGCCTTCGGCCACTCCTCGGTCCCCGAGCAGCAGGCCGTCGGCCGGGAGGCGGCGGAAGTCGCGGCCGGTGCCGTCATCTATGCCATCGACCTGCTGATCGACGAACTCTTCACGGACCTGGCCGCACTGGAGGAGGAGGGTCCGACGGTCGCGGACAGCGACACCGCCTTCATGATCCTGGACGATCTGCCGCCGCAGTTCGCCGTCGAGTACACCGTCCTGTTCGTCCGCCGCCTGGTGGTCACCGCGGTGTCCCTGACGGGCCGCCTCACCCAGCCGCAGTTCGGCCAGGTGAACTGTGTGGCCGAGGAACTGCTGCTGGGGCTCCTGCTCACGCAGGCCGAGGTGACCGCCGACATGTACGGCCTGCTCACCGACGAGGTCACCGTCGCCCTGGAAACCTTCGCGGACGGCGTGCACGAGAACACGGCCCTCGACGACCTGGATGTCGTACCCACACGGGCGGGGGACTGGTTCACCCCCCTCGACGACGAACGATCCGTCCATCCGTACGCCGCGAACGAGGAGGAGGAGTCGCTCCAGGGACTCGCGGAGTAGCGCGCACGGCAAGAAGAGCGGGCCGGCGCGCGCTGTCGGGCCGACCCGACCCGACCATGCCGTCCACCGCCCGTACGGTGACCGTCCGCGCGTCGGCAGGCGCGAGGAGGAGGGCGAGTTCGCGGTCCCGGCCCGTGAAGTCGCCTGTTTCGACGGGCAGTTCATGGCGCACCCGGCCGGCCGCGGCACGGGAGTGCCGCGGCCCCGGACGGCCTGATCCCGAACCGGGCCGAGCAGAGCGAATCGAAGCTGTGGATGCGCGTCCGTGGACAACTCGCGGATCATCGGCCCGCGGGGAGCCCAGAGGAATTCCGCCCACCGGCGGCGACCGCCACAGGGCCTGCGCCCGTCGCGTACGGCGGCCCCACATGCTCGCTGTTTCGGGCATGCGGGGGACATGCCTGGACAGAGCCGTGCCTTTCGATTTTCCCGATCGTTACGGTGGGCATGCGAAAGATCATCATCACCGCCGCGGCCGCCCTGGCCACCATGGCCATGGCCGCGCCCGCCCACGCCGACAACGTCTCCAACATCGCAGGTGCCGTCACCACGGCCAACAACTGGGAGTTCAACCCGGGCTCCGTCTGCCTCGAAAACGCCGTCACGGTGCCCGTGGTGCCCGTCCTGAGCGCCCTCGCCCACTACCCCAACGCCTGCTGAAACGGCAGCGCCCTCCCCAGCTCCCTCCCGTACGCCATGGGCCGCATCCGCTCGGCTCCGCCCGGGGCGATGGCGTACGGGACGGGAGCATCCGCGCGCGCTGCTACGTCGGCCCGGCGCGCCCGCGAGGCACGGCAGGGCGCCGCATCAGATCCGACTCGGCCCACGGATCGCCGCCCTTCGGGCCGTGACCACACAGCACTGCGACCAGGCAGCCGCGGCCGTTCGAATGCGCGCAGCCGGTGCCCGACGCGGCACCGGCGGGACGCGACCCGGTCTCGCGGGCCCAACCGGCGCCCACTCTCACTGATCTGACGCCGCACCACCCGCCGTGCGGAGATCCGCACCGATGGCGCGCCGCGCGCGATGGCCGGGAACCCGGGTGCGGGGGACGGATGCCGGGCCCACCGTTTTCCGGACCGTCGAATGGTGAGCCCCGGCGCACCGCCGGACGACTGTCAGTCGGGGAGTACTTCCCGCCCCTTCCCGGTGGCCTCCGCGGCAACGGTGCGCGGCCTCGACGACGCCTCGGCCTTCGTGAGCATGGGCGGCTCGGCCGACGTGGACGCCCCTTCCTGCGCCGCCTCTTCACGTCCGGCGCGGGTCTCGGCCTTGAGGATGCGCAGCGATCTCCCCAATGAGCGCGCCGTGTCCGGCAGCCGCTTCGCTCCGAACAGAACCATGACGACCAGAGCGATGATGATGATTTCGAGCAGACGGTTTTCCAGCATCACGACCTTCTTCGGCTGGGCGGACGAATCGTTCTCGCGACGCGACGGCATGTTCACCGTCACATGTGCCGGGGTTCTACCCGGTTGACCGGCGACCGCTGGGTGCGGTTCACCTGTTGGATGCAGGGCAGGTCAGGTGCACTCTTTCGGCGGATCAAGACAACGCCAAGTTGCCCCGAGGCTATTAGCCGCAATACATAAAGCGCTGGAGGGGAAACAATCGTGCCGTTCTTGGTCCCAGGCGCCGGAACGTCGGCAGCAACCTGCGGCGGGCTGCGTTCTCGTGTCGCCCGGACGATGCAACAGGACCTGCGGCAGGTTGATTTCGGAGTACGCCGGTTCAGGCTCCGCTCGGGCCCCGCCCGAAATCGTCTCGAGGATTCCGGAAGAGCTTTTCTCGAGGGATTCAACCACTCGGTGGATGCCCGGAATACGGATGCGCTCGGCGCGGCACTCGACGGTGTCGCCGAAGAACTCAGGGGGTTCGCCTTCGAAGGCGCGGGCATGGGCTGCGCGCTGCTCGATCTGCTGACCCTGTCCCGGGGACGCAGGCTGCGCGAACTCCTCGAAGGAGCCGGTGCCGACTATCCGCATCTCATCCATGTGGGTGCCGGCTGGGCCTTCGGCAAACTGCGCCTGCGCCCCTGGCACGCACTGCGCGCGGGCGATCCCCTGCTGCACTGGCTCGCCTGGGACGGATTCGGCTTCCACCAGGGGTTCTTCGACTCGGATCGCGTCGTGGCGGGGCAGCGGTGGGAGCGGGGCCTCGATGCGCGGCAGCGTGCCGTGCGGGACCAGGGGCTCGGGCGGTGCCTGTGGTTCCACGAATGCGCGGAGCCCGAGGCGCTGGGCCTCAGGGTGGCCGAGTTCCCGCCGTGGCGGCGGGCGGACCTGTGGAGCGGGATCGGCCTCGCGGCGGCGTACGCGGGGGGTGCGGACCAGGACGAACTGCGCGCGCTGGCCGAGGCCGCGGAAGGCCACCGGGCCCACCTCGCCCAGGGCGCGGCCTTCGCCTGCGCGGCCCGGCTGCGCGCCCCTACGCCCCTGCCCGAGCACTGTGGCAGTGCGGCCCTGGCCCTCACGGGGGTGCCGCCCGAGACCGCGGCCGACTGGACCGACACCGCACTCGCGGACCTGGGTCCCGGCCCTCACACGGAACAGCACTACGAGCGGTGGCGGGCCGGGATCAGGCGGCTGTGGGCGGCCCACCACGGCTGCGACTCGACCGGTGACCCCGCGCGGCAGCCCGCCGAGGGCTCCTGGACCACCGAGGCCGCCGAGGTCGCCGAGGCCGCGCCCCGCTCCCGGAGGAGCCGATGAACTCCCTCGCCCGTCATCTGAGGGCGCACGCCGCCAAGGCCGCGGCGCTGTGCTGCTGTCTCACGGCCTTCTCCCTGGCCCAGCCGGACGCGGTGTCCGCGGACGGCCGGTCGCGGGCGGCCGCGCCCTTCCACTTCACCGCACACCCGCTGAACGCACCGGACCGGCCGGGCGAGCGCCGGGTGCGCCCGGTGGCGCCGGCCTACGCCCACATCCGGTCGTGGATCTCCTCGGTCGGGGCCGGCGCCGGGCTGTTCGCCGCGGACGGCGGGACGGTCTCGCACGACGTGTGCCTGGTCGACCCGCGCACGGACTCCGTCACCGTCCGGCCGGCACCCGGCACCGGGAATCGCTACCGTCCCTTCGCCCTTGAGGCGAAGAGCCTGTCCATGCCGTCGTACGCGGCCCCGATGGGCTGTATGCCGGCCGACCTGAACCAGGACGGCCGGCAGGACGTGGTGGTCTACTACTGGGGCCGCTCGCCCGTGCTCTTCCTGCGCCGGCCCGGTGCCGCACCCTCCCGGGCCGCCTTCGTGGCGCGGGAACTGGTGCCCGGCCACCCGGTGTGGAGCACCAACGCCATGACCCTGGGCGACTACGACGGTGACGGTCACCCGGACCTGGTGGTGGGAAACTACTTCCCCGACGGCGCACGGGTCCTCGATCCCACCGCCCGGCAGTCCTCGCTGCAGATGCCGTCCTCGCTGTCCGCCGCGCACAACGGCGGCAGACTGCGCTTCTTCCGGTTCGCCCAGGGACGCTCCGGCGGCAAGCCCCAAGCCCGCTTCACCGAGGTCCCTGGCGCCTTCGGTGCTGAGCCGCCGCACGACTGGACCCTGGCCCTCGGCACCCAGGACCTGGACGGCGACGGGCGGCCCGATCTCTACCAGGCCAACGACTTCGCCCCCGACCGGCTGCTGGTCAACGAGTCCCGCCCCGGTGCCCCGAAGTTCCGCCTCGCCACGGGATCGCGCCACTTCACCACCCCCAAGTCCAAGGTGGTGGGCAAGGACTCGTTCAAGGGCATGGGGGTCGCCTTCGCCGATCTGGACCGAAGCGGAGCACCGTCGATCCTGGTCGGCAACATCACCGAGCCGTACGCGCTCCAGGAGAGCAACTTCGTCTACCGGCCCACCGCTTCGGGCAAGCGGCTGGGGCGGCTGCTGCACCGCGGCGAGGCCCCGTACGACGACCACAGCGAAGACATGGGTCTCGCCCGCTCCGGCTGGACCTGGGACCTGGTCGCCGCCGACTTCGACAACTCCGGCTATCCGCAGGTGATGCACGCCACCGGGTTCGTCGCGGGCCGCACCGACCGCTGGGCCCAGTTGCAGGAGGCCGCCATGTCCAACGACCTGATTCTGCGGCACCCCGAGCTGTGGCCCGACGTGAAGCCCGGGGACGACCTGTCCGGCCATGACCCCAACACCTTCTTCGCCCGCACCCCGCAGGGCCGCTATGTGAACGTCGCCGCGGAGGCCGGCGTCGCCTCCACCGCCGTCACCCGGGGCTTCGCCGTCGGCGACGTCGACGGCGACGGGCGGCTCGACTTCGTCGCCGCCAACCAGTGGGGACAGTCGGTGTTCTACGCCAACCGCTCCGAGGCCGCGCCGTTCCTCGGCCTGCGCCTCAGGCTGCCGGCGGGCAGGGCCGGCGCGAGCACGCCGGCCATCGGTGCCGTCGCCCGGCTGCGGCTGCCCGACGGACGGGTCACACAGCAGCAGGTGTACCCCGCCAACGGGCACGGCGGCGTCGCCGCTCCCGATCTGCTCTTCGGGCTGGGCGGACAGAAGACCGCGGGCCCGCTCCGCGTGGACGTCTCCTGGCGGGACTCCGGCGGAACACCGCACCGGCGCACCGCCACCCTCCGGCCGGGCTGGCACGACCTGAAGCTCAGCGCCGACGGAACCATCGCGGAGGTCCCCGCATGACAACAGATCACACCTGCGCCGTCGACTCCGGCACACCCTGCGGCGCCTGCCGCCGCAGCAAGGCGCTGCGCCGCTTCGCGATGTCCATCACGGCCGCGACGGTGCTCGGCCACACCGTGCTCGGCTTCGAACAGGCCTATGCCACACCGCTGTTGTCCGTCGTGGCAGCGGTCTGCACCGAACTGCTGCTGGAGACGGTCGAGGCCTGGAGCAGGCGGCGCACGCCCCGCTACCGGCGGCCCGTCGGCGAGGCGGTCGACTTCCTGCTGCCCGCATACATCGGCGGCCTGGCCTGCGCCATGCTGCTGTACGCCAACAGCCGGCTGTGGCCGACGCTGCTGGCCGCGGTGGTCGGCGTCTGCAGCAAGTACCTGATCCGGGTGAGGGTGAAGGGCACGGCCCGGCACGTGCTCAACCCCAGCAACTTCGGCATCGTCACGGTGCTGCTCCTGTTCCCCTGGGTGGGCATCGCGCCGCCGTACGAGTTCAGCGAATGGCTGGGCGGCTGGGCCGACGCGATCCCGCCGCTGGTGGTGCTGGTCCTGGGCACCCTGCTCAACGGCAAGCTGACCGGCAAGCTGCCGCTGATCCTCGGCTGGGCGGGCGGCTTCGCGGTGCAGGCCCTGATGCGCGGCGAACTCACCGGTGTCGCCACCCTCAGCGCCCTGCTGCCGATGACCGGTCCGGCCTTCGTGCTGTTCACCAACTACATGATCACCGACCCCGGAACGTCACCCTGGCGGCGGCGCAACCAGGTCGTCTTCGGCGCGACCATCGCGGCGGCGTACGGGGTGCTCGTCCAGCTGCACATCGTCTTCGGCCTGTTCTTCGCCCTCGTCATCGCCTGCGTGCTGCGGGCGGTGCTGCTGGCCGTCCTGTCCGGGCGGGGCCGGGGCAGTGTCCCGGTCCAGCGGCGGGAAGCCGGACGGACCGGGGCCCGGCCGGTTCCCGCCGGGGCCGCCTCCGGCGCCGCGGGCTCTGCCGCCGAGGCCCCCTGAGGAGAGCGCAGTTGTCCGTGAACGAGACGCACGACACGGCCCCCCACGACGGCATCGCCGTCGTGGGGATGGCCTGCCGCTACCCCGATGCCGACGATCCCGCGCAGCTGTGGGACCTCGTCCTGCGCAAGCGGCGCGCGTTCCGGCGGCTGCCCGCGGAACGCCTCGCCGTCGAGGACTACGCCGACCCGACACGCCGCGACCCGGACAGCATCTACGGGACCAGGGCCGCCCTGCTGGAGGGCTGGCACTTCGACCGGAGCGCCTTCCGCGTTCCCGGCGCCGTGCACCGCGCCACGGACCCCGCCCACTGGCTCGCGCTGGAGACCGCGGCGCGCGCGCTCGAGGACGCGGGGGTCCCCGGCGGCGCAGGCCTCGACCGGGACCGGGTCGCGGTGGTCATGGGCAACACCCTCACCGGAGAGGTCACCCGCGCCCGCACCATGCGGCTGCGCTGGCCGTACGTGCGGGCCGTGCTCGACGCCGTCCTGGCGGAGGAGGGACTCACCGGGACACAGCGCGAGAAGGTGCTCGCCCGCACCGCCGAGCGCTACCTGGAGCCGTTCCCCGCACCCGACGACGAGTTCCTGGCCGGAGGCCTCGCCAACACCATCGCGGGCCGGATCTGCAACCAGTTCGACTTCCACGGCGGCGGATTCACCGTGGACGGCGCCTGCGCCTCCTCGCTGCTCGCCGTGACCACGGCCTGCGGGCGGCTGCGTGAGGGCAGCGCCGACCTGGTGCTGGCCGGAGGCGTGGACATCAGCCTCGACCCGTTCGAACTCGTCGGGTTCGCGCGGCTCGGCGCGCTGGCCGAGGACCGGATGCGGATCTACGACAAGGAGGCCACCGGCTTCCTGCCCGGCGAGGGATGCGGGGTCGTCGCCCTGATGCGCGGCCGGGACGCGGCCGCCGCCGGGATCCCCGTCTACGCGGAGATCCGCGGCTGGGGGATCTCCTCGGACGGCGCGGGCGGCATCACCCGCCCCGACCGGCGGGGCCAGCTCCTGGCGCTGCGCCGGGCCTACGCGCACGCGGGTGTCGACCCGGCCGCCACCGGGCTGGTCGAGGGCCACGGAACCGGTACGGCGGTGGGCGACGCGATCGAGTTGCAGGCGCTGTGCGCCCTGCGCGCCGGGTCCGCGCGGCCGGCGGCGCTCGGATCGGTCAAGGCCAACATCGGCCACACCAAGGCCGCGGCCGGACTGGCCGGGCTGATCAAGGCGTGCCTGAGCGTGCACGGCGGTGTGCTGCCGCCGACCACGGGATGCGACAGCCCACGGGACGAACTCGCCGGCGAGGACGCGGTGCTGCGGATCCTCGCCGACGCGGCCGAGTGGCCGCCCGGGCCGCGCGTCGCCGGGGTGAGCGCCTTCGGGTTCGGCGGCATCAACACCCACGTGGTGCTGGGCGAGCCCCGGCACCCGGGGCCGCGGGTCACCGCGCTCCCGGCCCTGCCCCGCGCCCGCCGGGCCGACCCGGAACAGGAGCTGATCCTGCTCAGCTCGGACAGCCCCGAGGAACTGTCGGACCGGCTGCGACGTCTGTCACGGCTGGCCCCGCGGCTGTGCGACGCCGAACTCCACGACCTCGCCTGCGCATGGGGCCGCGAACCCCACCCCGGATCGGTCCGCGCCGCCCTGATCGCCGCTTCCCCCGAGCAGCTCGCCCGGCGCGCCGAGGCCGCCGCGGACGCCCTCGCCGAGACCGCGCCGGGCACGCTGGCCCGGCGCCCCGGCGTATGGGCCGCAAACGCCTGCCCGGGCCGGGTCACCCTGCTGTTCCCGGGCCAGGGGGCCCCGCTGCCCGCCGGCCCGGGGGCGATCGGCGCCGACCTGGCCGAGGACGGGGCGAGCGGGTTCCCGGGCGCCTCCGGCCCCCGCCCGGTCACCGGCACCGCCGCCGCCCAGGCGGTCGTCCACCGGGCCTCGCTGACGGGCCTGCGCTGGCTCGAAAGACTGGGTGTACGGGCCGAGGCGGCGCTGGGGCACAGCCTGGGCGAGTACGCCGCGCTCGTCTGGGCGGGCTGTCTGGGCGTGCGGGAGAGCCTGGATCTGGTGGACCGGCGCGGCCGGACGATGGCCGAACTCTGCGCTCCCGGTACCGGGATGCTGGCGCTGACCGCCGACGTCGCCGTGGTCGAGGAGCTGTGCCGGGGCACCTCGCTGACGGTGGCCGCGTACAACGGGCCGCTGGCCCAGGTGGTCGCCGGGCCCGCGGGCGCACTGGCCGCGCTGGCCCGGCGCGCGGCCGAGCGCGGGATCGACGCGCGGCCGCTGCCCGTGGCGCACGCCTTCCACTCGCCCGCCGTCGCCGCCGCGGCCGAGGAGTTCGCCCCCCTGGTCCGCGCCACCGCGTTCGCGGCGCCCCGTGGCACGCTGCTCTCCGGCGTGAGCGGTGGCGTCTGCCGCACCGGGGGAAGGGAGCTGCGGGAACTGCTGTGTGCGCAGATGACGGCACCGGTGCGGTTCTGGGAGGCGGTCCGAACGGCCGCCGACCGGACGGACCTGTTCTGTGAGGCGGGCCCGGGCCGCGCCCTCGCGGCGCTCGCCGCTCCCAGCGGTGTGCCCACGGTGTCCCTGGACGTCGGGGCGCCCGGGCCGGGACCCCGTGCCCAGACGGCGGCCGCGCTCTTCGCCTGCGGTGCGCTCGCCTCGGCCGAGGCGCTGTTCGAGGGCCGCGAGAGCCGCCCCGTGGACCCGTGGCGGGAGCGGGTGTTCATCGGCAACCCCTGCGCCCGGCCAGCGTCCGGGACCGGCACCGCACCGGCCGGCCCTGCCGCACCGGCCACATCGGCCGGATCTGCCGGCCCTGCCGGGCGGGCGGTGTCCGCCGAGCGGGCCGTACGCGCCGAACGGGCCGTACCCGCACAGCTGTCCGCACCGGCCGAGCCGTTCGCCCTCGTACCCGCCGAGCGGAGCGCACCGGCCGGGCCCGCCGGACGGGCCGAGGCCGTCGGGGCGGTCGTACCCGCCGAACGGCCCGCGCGTGCCGAGCCGTTCGCCTCCGTCGTGCCCGACGAGCCCGTCGTCCGCCCCGCCGGGGAGGACATCGCCGACATCGTCGTGCGCCTGGCCGCCCGGGCCACGGAGTTCGACCCGGAGGCACTCACACCGGACCAGCGTCTGCTCAGCGACCTGCACCTGTCGTCGCTCAAGGTCACCCAGATGGTCGCCGAGGCCGCCCGCGCGGCGGGCCGTGAGCCCCCGGCCGCACCGCTGACCCTGGCGGACGCGTCGCTCGCCGAGATCATCGAGGTGGTGCGCGCGCTCCCCGGAGCCGGCAGCGGCGACGAGCCGGAGGCGATCGTGACCGGGATCGCGCCCTGGATCCGCTGCTTCGCCGAGCAACTGCGCCCCGTGGCGCCGCCGGCCCCGGACCCCGCCGACCGCCCGGGCCGGATCACCGTCGCGGCACCGCCGGGAGCGGCGCCCGGCGCCGACGCCCTCAGGCCGCCGCCAGGCGAGCCGACGGGCCGGGCCGAACTGCTCTACGTCCCCGACGCGGAGGCGCCCGAAGGGCTCGCCGGGATCCTCGGCGCGGCCCGCGCCGCCCTCGCCGGTGACGGCCGGCTCGTCCTGGTCACGCACGGTTCGGGCCTGTCCGGCTTCGCGGGCAGTCTGCACCAGGAACACCCGGAGCTCGGCATCACCGTGCTCCGGGTCCCGCCGACCGAGGCCGGCCTGGCGGCGGCCGCCGCCGTCGCGGGCGCCGAGCCCGGAGTGCTGCGGGAGCTGGTGGTGCGCGAGGACGGCACCTGCGCCGAGCCGGTCGCCGTGCCGCTGCCCGAACCGGCCGCCGCCGAACCGGTACTCGGCCCGGGGGACGTACTGCTGGTCAGCGGCGGCGGCAAGGGGCTGGGCTTCGAGGCCGCGGCCGCCTTCGCCCGGACGACGGGTGTCCCGCTCGCCCTGCTCGGCCGCGCCGATCCGGCCCGGGACACGGTGCTGCGGCGGAACCTGGAACGGCTCGCCGAACTCGGCACCACGGTCCGCTATCAGCGGGCGGACGTCACCGACCCGCACGCCACCGCGCACGCGGTCGCCGAGGTGGAGCGCGAACTGGGCCCGGTCACCGCCGTGCTGCACGCCTCCGGGATCAACCGGCCGCGGCGCTTCGACGACCTCACCGAGGCCGACGTACGGGCCCACCTGGCACCGAAGACCTCGGGTCTGGCCCATCTGCTGGCCGCGGTGGACCGCGGCCGGCTGCGCCTGCTGATCGGATTCGGCTCGGTGATCGGCCGCTACGGACTGGCGGGCGAGTGCCACTACGCGCTCGCCAACGGGCGGCTGCGCCAGATGCTCCAGGACGAGGCCCGCCACCTGCCCGGATGCCGCACCCTGGTGCTCGACTGGTCGGTGTGGGCCTCGGTGGGCATGGGTGAACGGCTCGGTGTGCTGGACCAGTTGGCCCGAAAGGACGTCACACCGATCCCCGTGGAGCGGGGCCTGGACCTGCTGCTGCGGCTGGCCGCCGCTCCGGGCCTGCCCACGGCGGTGACCGTGCACGGACGCATGGGACTGCCTCCGCGCCCCCTGCCCGCCGACGCGTGCGGCCCCGCGGCCCGGTTCCTGACGCGTCCGCGCATCCACTACCCGGGCGTGGAACTCGTCGTGGACAACGTGCTGACCGAGGCCACCGACCCGTATCTGCGCGACCACCGCGTCGACGGGCTGCCGGTGCTGCCCGCCGTCGTCGGCCTGGAGGCGATGGCCCAGGCCGCGTCCGTCCTGGCGGGCCGGCCGCTGCGCCGCTGCCGCGAGGTGACGTTCGATCAGCCCGTCACCCCGGCGGCCGGGGCCCCGCGCGTCCTGCGGCTGTGCGCGCTCGCCGAGGACGGTGCCGTCACCGTGGCCCTGCGCAGCGACGAGACGGCGTTCGGGGCGGACCACTTCCGCGCCGTGTTCCCGCTGCCGGACGGCGCGGAACCGGCCGACGCGCCGTCCCTGTCGCCGGTGACCGGCGACGACCCCGAGGTCCTGGCCGCGGACCTCTACGGGCCGCTCTACTTCCACACCGGCCGCTTCCGGCGGGTCGAGCGGCTGGGCGGCCTGCGGGCCCGGCAGGTCAGGGCCCGGCTCGGCACCGCCGTCGAGGCGGGCTGGTTCGCCCGGGGACTGGCACAGGGCCTGCTCCTCGGCAGCCCCGGACGCAACGACGCGACCATCCACGCGCTGCAGGCCTGTGTCCCGGGCCGGCGGCTGCTGCCCGTGGGCTGCGAGGAGTTCCAGGCCGCCGGACAGGTCCCGGCCGGTGCGGACGGTGACGTCACCGTGCATGCCCGGGAACTCTGGTGCGGGGGCGGCGCGTACGAATGGGACGTCGAGGCCGTGGACACCGACGGGCGGGTCCTGGTCCGCTGGCACCGGCTGCGGCTGCTGGACGTGGGCCGGCTGCCGCGCCGGGAGCGCTGGATCCGGCCGCTGCTCGCGGTGCACCTGGAACGCGGCGCGCTGGCGCTCGGCCTGGACCCCGCCCTGACGCTCGGCATCGAGTCGGGCGCACCGCGGGAACGCACCGTCCCTCCGGTGCGGCCGCCGCACGGGACCTCGCGCAGCCACTGCGGTCCGCTGACCCTGACCGCCACGGCCCCGGGCGGTGTCGCCGTGGACTGGCAGCGGATCGCCCCCGCCGAGGCCGACGGGGTGCGCTCGGCGCTCGGCCCCCCGTACGAGGGCCTGTGGACGCAGCTGCGCCTCGCGCTGGACGAACCGGACCACGCCATCGCGGCACGGCTGTGGGCGGTGGCCGAGTGCGGCGGCAAGGCTGGGTACGGCCCCACCGCGCCGGTGACCGTGGACGGGGTCTTCGAGGACGGCTGGGTCCGCTTCCGCAGCGGGCGTTCGCTCGTCGCGACCACGGTGGTCCCGGACCGGCTGGCGCCCGAGGGCGTGCCGGAACCGGAGCCGGGCACCGGCGACGGGCCGGGCCCGGTGATCGCCGTGGCCGTGATGACAGGAGCGGGAGGCACACATGTGGCAGCGCGACACGTACAACCACCGGCATCTGGTGATGCTGGAGGAGACGAACCTCGTCGGGAACGTGTACTTCAGTAACTACTTCCTGTGGCAGGGGCATTGCCGCGAGCGCTTCCTGGCCGAGCGGGCGCCGGGAGTGCTCAGGGCCCTGAGCGAGGACTTCGCCATGGTCACCGTCTCCAGCCGCTGCGACTTCCTCGCCGAGCTGTACGCCGCCGAGGAGGTGGAGGTGCGGATGTCGCTCGGCGCACGCGAGTCGAACAAGGTCACCATGCGCTTCGACTACTACCGGCTGCGGGACGGGACGGCTCAGCTGGTGGCCCGGGGAGAGCAGACCATCGCCTGTATGCGGCGCGGCGCCGAGGGCATGGAGCCGATCGACGTGCCCGAGGAACTCGCCGAGGCGCTGCGCCCCTACGAGCGGGAACCCGCGCTGGCGGTGGCGCGGAGTGTCTGAACCGGACATCCGCCCCGGCCGCGACGGATCCGCGGCCTCGCCGCTGCCGGCCCGCACCGCCGTGGTGGGGTGCGGACGCATGGGGTCCGCTCTGGTGCACGCCGCGCTCCGGCAGGGCCTTCAGGTGCTGGCCGGTGTGCGCGAGCACCGTCGCAGACGGCCCGGTGTGCCGCCGGAGGTGGTCCAGCTGGCGCCCGGGGAAGCCGCGGCGGCGGCCGAGCTGGTGGTGCTCGCGGTGCCGCCGGGCGAGCCGCTGCGGCAGGTGGCCGAGCAGCTGGAGGCGGTGCTGGCCGGCAAGGTGGTGCTGGAGCTGTCCAACCCCGCGATGACCCGGCGCGACATGCCCGCACAGCGCGGGCCCTGGGGGCCGAGCGAAGCGGAGCTGCTGGCCCGGCGGCTTCCCCGAACGCGCGTGGCGAAGGCGCTGAACACGGTCTCGGCCAAAGCCCTCGGGCGACTTGGGTCCGTGCCCTGCGGGGAGTGGCGCCGGCCGAGCGTACCCGTCGCCGCGGACGATCCGTCGGCGCAGCGGCTGGTCTGCGCCTGGGTGGAGGCGCTGGGCCTGGAGGCGGTGCCGGCCGGACCCCTCGCGCATGCCCGCTCGCTGGAGCACCTGGCCCAGCTGCTGTGCCACATCGACGCGCAGTCGGGGCGCACGGGGCTGGTGGGCTGCCGGATCCTGCGCCCCTGAACGTCGCGGACCGTCCTCGGACAGCCCCTTGATCCACCGACCGCCGACAGCCTGAAGGAGGGCACCCATGTCCGAAACGCTTGACTCCGACCGCGGGGACGCAGACGTGCGGACCGTCATCCCCCTGCTGATGCCCGCTCCGCACGGCCCGCTCGCGGGCGTCGAGATCCGCCGCCCGGGTCCGTCCGGCCCCCACTGGAACGGCAGCAGAGCGGCGCTGGTCTCCGGAGCGGGGGGCGCCAAGGAGGACTTCCTGCCGCTGATGCACCGTCTGGCCGAGGAGGGACACCGGCTCTTCGCCGTCGACCTGTGCGGCCAGAACGAGACCCCCGGCCCCGACGACCCCGCCGCGTACGGCATCGACGCGCTCGCCACCGACCTGGCCGTCGCGATGACGGCGGCGTGCGCCCGCAAGCCCGTGCACCTCGTCGGCCACGGTGCCGGCGCCCTGGTGGCGGCCACCGCCGTGCTCCAGGCCCGCTCCCGGGAGAGGTTCGCGCCGTCGACGTACCGCAGCCTCACCCTTGTCGCCCCCTGCTGGGACGGGCTCCTGACGGCCGATGACGCGGTGTCCGCCGACTGGGAGCGGCGGATGGCGCGGCAGCACCGCGGCGGCCTCCTCGCCGGCGAGCGCCGTGCCGTGATCCGGCAACGGCTGGCCCGCAGCCACCCGATGAACCTGGAGCACCTGGCCTCGGCCATCGCCGGACCGGAGCTCGCCGCCGGGCTGCGCGCCGCCGGCATCCGGATGCTGGTGGTGGGCGGGGCGGAGGACCCGCTGGTCCCGGTGGACCGCACCGGGGAACTGGCTCGGCACCTCGGCGCGCGCCACGGTGTCGTCCCCGGGGCCGGACATCTGCCGCACCAGGACAACCCCGGTGCCCTCGCCGGCGTTCTGACGGCGTTCTGGGCGGAGGACGGCGCGTGACGCGTGCAACGTGTGCGCGGCTCAACGAGTGAATCCCCGGTCGCATAGCGCCCGTTTGAGATGATATGTGGTGTAAATGTCGTTATGACAGGTGTTCGCCGGATCCAGCGACCTCGCTGTACCTCTTGGAGTGATGGTGTTCAACCTGAGCCCGTTCACCCTGGTCGCTCTCGCACTGATCGCGCTGTTCGTCTACGGCCCCGACAGGCTTCCCAAGGCCGTCGGGGAAGCGGCGCGTGGCCTGCGCAGGCTGCGCACGGTGCTGCGCGGCGCCACCGACGGGGTCCGGCGGGAGCTGGGTCCCGAGTACCAGGATCTGCGCCTGCGCGACCTCAACCCGCGGGCGTTCGTCACGAAGCACCTGCTGGAGGACGGCGAGCCCTGGGACCCGCCGGAGCCGCGGTGGCAGCCGGGTCCGAAGCCCGAGGGCTGGCCGGAGCACGTGCCGTTCCCCTCGGCCGCCGAGATGGGCATGGACGAGGGGGCGGACCCGTTCAGAGCCCCCATTCCGCACGACCGGACCTCGCCGCCGGCACGGGACACATCGGCGGACGCGGCGCCCGCTGAGCAGGCGTCGCGGACGTCCGCCGACCATACGTCCGCGCCTGAGCGCGGCGCGGGCGTACGGATGCACGACCGCTGATCTCGTCGCTCACGCAAGAGGAGTTCCGCCCCCGTGGACACGACCAGACTCGACAAACCCCGGACCCCGGCCGTGCAGGGCGGCCGGATGCCTCTGCGCGAGCACCTGCGCGAGCTGCGCAACCGCTTGGCGAAGGTCCTGCTCCTCGTGTTCCTCGGCACGGCGGTCGGCTGGCATCTGCACCCCTGGATCATCACCGAACTGACCGGCCCCAGCTGCCACCTGCCCGGCCTGCACGGGATCGCTCCGGCCACACCCGCCTGTCCCAACGGGCTGATGGTGATGCAGGGCGTGATGACCCCGCTGACCTTCACCTTCAAGGTGGCCCTCGCCGCCGGAGTGGTGATCTCCAGCCCGTTCTGGTCGTACCAGCTGTGGGCCTTCGCGGCGCCGGGGCTGCACCGCCACGAGAAGCGCTACGCGCTCGGGTTCGTCGCCGCCGCCGTGCCGCTGTTCCTGTCCGGGGCAGGGCTCGCCTACTGGGTGTTCCCGCAGGCCCTGCGGATCCTGCTCGGATTCACGCCGGGTGCCTTCAGCAACTCGCTGCAGGGCGATCAGTTCCTGGATTTCTTCATCAGGATGATCCTGGTGTTCGGCATCTCCTTCGAGATGCCGCTGCTGCTCGTGCTGCTCAACTTCACGGGCGTGGTGAGCGCCGGGAGCCTGCTGGCCCGCTGGCGGACCCTCGTCATGCTGATCTTCGTGTTCTCGGCCCTCGCCACCCCCACCGGCGACCCGCTCACCATGATGGTCCTCGCCGTGCCGATGACCGCCTTGTTCGCCCTGTCGCTGGCCGTGATCGTCTGGCGCGACCGGGTGCGCGCACGCAGGGCGGGACAGGCGGCGCTCTCGCCCGACGAGGCGTCCCCGCTCGACCTGACGCCGTCGCGGACCGAGGTTCCGGCGAGAAGCGGGGACTGACACGCCGCCTCCCCCCACCAAGAAGCCGTCTCGGAGCCATCTATGAACACCGACACCGTCCGGCCGCACGCCGACCCGGCCGCCACCGTCCCGCGCCGTGTGCTCGTGGGACGCGCGGCGGCCGTCCTGCTGATCCTGCTGCGCGGTGGTGCGGCATTCGCCGGACACACGGCCGCCGGGGTCCTGCGCCGCGACCTCCGTACTCGCCGGGACCGCTGGCTGGTTGACCTGGTCACCCGGCTCGGCCCCGCCTTCATCAAGGCCGCCCAGCTGCTGGCCACCCGGGTGGACGTGCTGCCGCCCCGCGTGTGCGCCGCGCTCGCCCGCCTGCACGACGGCGTCCGGCCGGTGCCGCTGACGGGCGCGGCCGGCGAACTGCGCGACACCGGACTCGTACTGGACCGGGGCACCGACGGGATCGCCCGCCCGGTCGCCGCCGGCAGCATCGCCTGCGTCTACCGTGCGACCGCTCCCGACGGCCGGAGGGTCGCGGTGAAGCTACGGCGCCCCGGAGTCGCCCGGCAGCTGGCGGTGGACCTGGAACTCATGCGCAGGGGCACCCGGCTGGTGGCCCGGCTGCCCCGGATGCGCGGTCTGCCGGCCGTCGCGGTCGTCGACCAGATGGCGCAGGCGGTCCACGGCCAGCTGGACTTCGTGAAGGAGGCGCGCTTCCTGGAGGAGTTCCGGGAGAACATGGCGCAGGAGTCCGGTCTCCGGGTCCCCGCCGTGCACCGGGAACTGAGCCACGACGGCGTTCTGGTCATGGAGTTCGTGGAGGGCCTGCGACGCCGTGAGCCCCACGAGTTCCCCGAGGGAACCCGTGAGCGGGCGGTGCTGTCGACGCTGCGCGGGATCTACCGGATGCTCTTCATCGACGGGCTGGTCCACTGCGACCTGCACCCCGGCAATCTCTACTTCCTGCCGGACGGTGACGTGGTGCTGGTGGACGCCGGCTTCACCGTGCGCCTGGACGAGCAGACCCGCGCCACGTTCGCCTGGTTCTTCCTGCAGATGTCCATGGGGGACGGGGAGGCCTGCGCCCAGATCGTCCTGTCCACGGCGACCGCCGGGCCGCACGCCGACACGGACGGCTTCACGCGCGAACTCGCCGCGCTGGTAAGGGCGAACACCGGGGTGTGCGCGGCCGCCTTCGACCTGGTGACGTTCGGCTCCTCGCTCTTCGACATCCAGCGCCGTCACGATCTGTACGCCGCACCGGAGTTCGTGTTCCCCCTGCTGTCCCTGCTGGTGCTGGAGGGCACCGTACGAGCCTTCGCCCCGAAGGTGGACTTCCAGAAGGAGGCCAGGCCGTATCTGATGAAGGCCCTGTTCGGCGACGCCTACCGGCAGACGGCCTGAAGCGGCTCACCTCCCCGGGGCGCGGCGGTGAGCCGCGGGCGCGCGAAGGCCGAGCCCCGCCCACCCGGCTGGTGGACGGGGCTCGGCCTGCCCGGTTCTCAGGCGCTCTGGTTGACCGTGACAGGGAAGCCCTGCAGCTCGGCGGCCTGGTTGCCGTTCTTGTCGAGGAGCGGCACGTTGCCGCCCAGCGTGTACCCCTGGTTGGCCGGCGGGAACGCTTTGAGCACACCCGAGCTCAGCGAGGCGGGGTTGTTCGGGTCGGTGGACAGGACCAGCGGGGCGCTGCCGTCCTTCCGGTCGATCGTGAGCGTGAAGAGCAGCTTGATGAGCATCTCCGGGAAGGGCGGGACCGGAGGGATCGCTGTCGGGTTGCCGGGGTTCATCTGCAGCAGGCTCAGCGGGGTGATCGTGGTGTCCGACTGCTCGATGGTGACCATGAGGTTGGGGGTGTCCGCGACCACCTTGTGGCCGATGACCTCGATGACGAGACCGGTCTCGTTGCTCGTACGGACGCAGACGTCGATGCCGCCCTTGAAGTCGAGGTTGACGACCCCGGTGTCGATCTTCAGCGGCACGTTGGAGGCGTAACAGCTGCACGGGATGTCCACGCCCACGGGCGGCAGCGCGAACGGGAACGGTTGGGCGGCGGCTCTCTCCGCCGCCTCGGCCTCCGCGGCACCCGGTACCAGAACTCCGGCGCCGACCGCTGCGGCGGTGACCGCCGCTCCCTTCATGAATCCGCGGCGGTCGCTGCCGCTGATCTCAGCAGACTCAGTCATCCGACTGTTCTTCCTTTCTCCACGGTGAGTGGGCAGCACATGGGCCGTCATGGAAGGCCGCTGCCACCCTGGTCGCGCATGCCTGGGTCTTACGGCAGCGTCGAGTCACCTATACCGCAGTGAAAGTGACGAACCATCATAATCGTTTCATTTCCTTCGATTGGGTCCGTTTGTCCTGACTCCGCACTGATGGGTTCGCGCACGAGGAGCCTTGCGTGGGGCCGAACGGGGGAGCGGCGCTTCCTTCATTTGCCGCCGTTCGCCTTCTCCGGAATGCGCGCGGTGGCTCGGCCACGGCGCGCCGTCACGTCTATTTCCCTTATCCATCCACACTTTTGAGACAATTGACGTCAAATCATATTCGCTGGGGTCGAATGGCGGCGGAGCCGTCGCGGCCCGCCCAGGGCAAGGGAAAGGCTGTTCCTCATGACGGGTGGACAGGGACCGGCCGGGACCGGGAGATTCGGCCCGCCGGCGCGCCGAGTCGGAGCCGGCCGGGTCGGAACGTGGTGCGCCGCGGCCGTGCTGGCGGGATCGGCGACGGCCATGGGCGCGAACCCGGCGGCGGCCGCCGGGAAACCGCATCCCGTGCTGGTCGACCGTCCGCAGAAGCCGCCCGCCGTCATCGCGCCCGGGCATTCGGGCCGGGCGCTGATCCGGCTCGAGAACACCGGCCGGGCGAACTCGGCCAACAACGGGCGCATGTACATGGAGATCTGGGCCCCCTACGGCACCCGCTTCACGGACACCAAGCTGACCCCGCTCCACGGGGCACCCGGCGGATGGTCCTGCAAGGGCGACGCGTACCGGCCGGGCGTACCGTACGAGAGCACCGTCCTGCGCTGCGTCTCCGACCACCACGGGCCGGTCGTCCGCGCGGGCCGAACGGCGGTCTGGCAGCTGAGGATGAAGGTCGAGCCCGGCACACGGGCCGGAACCACGTTGTCGGCCACCCCCAACAACTATGGAGCCGCGCTCCACTACAGCTACCACGGCAAGTCCGTCTGGAAGACCCTGTCCCTGGCGGTCAGGACCCCCGGCGGACAGGTGAACCGGGCGGGTGGGCCGGCGCACCACCAGCGCCACGGCGGATCGCCGGGCCACCACCGCACCACGGCACGAAAGGGGCACATCCGGTGACGGCGGCGCACCCCGCGCGGACCGCGGTGCGTCCCGCTCCGCCGCGGCACCTCGACCGCGTGGTGCCTGCCGCCTGCCGTTCCCGGTGACCTCCCCCTGCCCCACGGCGTGAAGCGCGCGGCCGGATGCGGTCCGCTCCACGGAGCGGACCGCATCCGGCAGGGCCTCGGCCCGGGGCGGGGACGCCGTCAGGGCGCCGGCGTACGGGCTTCCAGGCTCATCGAGTTCGAGTCCCACCAGGTGTCGCGGTCGCGGTCCGGGGAGTGCAGCCGCAAGGCCGCCCAGCCGTTGGCGCTCCTGGTGCCCGCCGGCAGCTCCGCGGGCGCCGCGATGTTCACCTTCCAGTGCCATTCCTCGGCAGGCGGCGGCCCGCTGTAGCTGGACGTGCAGATCATGTGGGTGCCGTTGTGCTCCATGGGGGTCATCCCGTGGAACATCCGGCAGGACCACCCTCCCGGCGCCGTGCCGACCGGGGTCACCTTGGTGTCAGCCAGCCGCATGAGCTCCGGCGAGTACACCGCCAAGGTCAACTTGTCGACGCGGGAGGGCAGATTCCCCGTCTTCTTGATCCCGAACGTCACCGGCGCGGACGAGCCCGGCTTGATGAGGGTGGCGGGACTCTGGGGGCGGTCCGTTCCCCAGTACGGCTGCGGGGTGCCCGTCCTCGGCGCGGCGGTGGCCGGGACGGGGCCGGCGCCCAGGGTGAGTGCGGCGCTCGCCGCAAGGACCGCGGCGCACCACTTCCCCGCGCGCCGAAGCACGCCCCGGCGGACGGACAGAGGGCGTTCGGCGCCGGGACGCGCCGGCGCCCCGGCCGGCCGTCGCACATCGGTCATCATCTGTGCCTCTTCCTCGCTTCTGGCGGGTGTAGGTCTTCGATCCGACGGGGGGCACACACGCCGCGCCCCCCGTCGGATCGGATACTCATCCCTCCCGTGGCCGCTTCCCGCCGTCCACGCACCGACATGCCGAAGCCTCACCTGATCGCCACGCGTGCCGACGGCCGGACACGCCCGCGTGTCCGGCGGGCGGCGGCGAGACGGCTCACGCCGACGTGTCTTCGGCCACCCGCCGGGTGACCTCCAGCAGTACCCCGTGGGCCGTACGCCGCAGGCCGCGCCGTACGTCCTCCCCTCGCGCGCCTTCGCCGCCGGCCCGGGAGGTTGCCGGGCCGGCGGCGAAGCAACGCGGGGGTGTCGTCAGGGCTGGAGGGGCACGGCTTCGCGGTAGCCGTGGACGGTGATGTGATCCGCCATCTCGGAGTACGCGGCGGGCTGGTCGGGAGCGATGGTGGCCAGGCCGTCGACGTAGCGGTTGTACATGCAGAACGCCGCCGCGATCAGGACGGTGTCGTGGATCTCCGTGTCCGTCGCCCCCGCAGCGCGGGCGGTCTTGATGTGCTCGTCGGTGACCGCCCGGCCGCTCTCCTGGACCGCGTCGGCGACGGCGAGCAGGGCTTTGAGCTTGTCGGAGACGGGCGCCGCGGCCGGGTCGGTGCGCACCTGGTCGACCAGGGGCATGCCCTGGTCCAGTTGGGCGGCGGCGAACGCGGCGTGGCAGTTGGTGCAGAAGCGGCAGCTGTTGAGGTGGGAGACCCGGGCGGCGATCAGCTCCCGCTCGCCCCGGCTCAGCGTGCTGGGCCCGCGCAGCAGGATCTCGGCCAGCTCGTTCAGCGGTGCGGCAGTCTCCGGCCGGAACGCGAACAGCGACACGATCCCGGGCAGGTCATTGCCGAGCTCGATGTGCGGCATACATACCTCCTTCAGTCGGTTGCGTTTCGGCCGTCCGGCCACCGGTCCCGCCGCCGACACCCGTGTGGCGATCGTCCCGCCCGACCGGACGGAGCACGACGGGACCGCCCACCACACCGCACCGCTCCGCAGGGGCACGGGGCGGTGTCGACATACGGCGTCATCATGTGGGCGCGACCAGCCACCCGCGACCCTCGGTCGGCCTACTTCGCTTCCGTCGGAACGCCGAGCGCCTGGGAGGCCAGGCCGGTCCCCCGCACGCGTGCCGCGATCTTGGCGAAGGCCAGGTCGCGCGAGGTGGACGTGTCGTCGGCGAACGGCGAGAAGCCGCAGTCGTCGCAGGTGCCCAGCTGGTCCACCGGGATGTGACGGGCCGCGAGCAGCACCCGGTCACGCACCTCCTCCGGGGTCTCCACCCTGGGATCGACGGGATCGGTCACCCCCACGAACACCCGGATGCCCGGGCGCAGTTGATCGGCGATGATGCCGAGGACCCGCTCGGGATCGGCCTCGCTGGCCAGCTGGATGTAGAAGTTGCCCACCTCCAGCCGGAAGAGCTTGGGCAGCAGTCCGGCGTAGTCGACGTCCAGGCTGTGGGTGGAGTCGTGGTCGCCGCCGGGGCAGGTGTGCACCCCGAGGCGGGCCCGCTCCGCCTCGCCGAACCGGCCGAGCACCTCGTTGTTCAGGGCGATGAAGTCGTCGAGGAGCGCGCCGCTCGGGTCGAGCTTGAGCGAGAGGCGGCCCTCGGTGAAGTCCAGCTGGACCACGTGTGCGCCCGCCTCCAGGCAGCCGCGGATGTCGGCCTCCGCCTCGTCGGCCAGGTCCCTCAGGAACGCCTCGCGGGAGTACCCCGCGATGGACTCGGCCGGGTAGAGCAGGCTGAGCGCCGAGGGCGCGATGACCGCCTGCTTGAGGGGGCGGTCGGTGTGCCGCCGGGCGTCGCGCAGATACGACTCGGCGCGGACCTGGTAGCGGAACGGCCCCTCGGTCAGATGCGGCAACTGCCGGACGTGGCCGTCGCTGAACGGGATGGTGACACCGTGCGGGGCGAGGCCGGCCAGGCCGGCGATCGGGTAGGTGGCGAAGCTGGGCTTGGCCTGCTCTCCGTCGACCAGGACGGGACAGCCCAGCTCCTCGAGACGGGCAAGCGTGTCCGCCGCCGCCTGTTCCTGGAGTTCGGCCAACTCCTTGTCGCTCAACCGGCCTTGGGCGTGCTCACCGAGGGCCTGCTGCAGGGCGCGAGGACGGGGGATGCTGCCGATCGGCTCAGTGGGAATGCTCATAATCCGGAACCATAGGAAGCCCCTTGTGCCCCGACAAGAGGCCTTGTGCCCCGACAAGCGAAAATGATCACGCTACACGGCTCTGCTCCCGCTCGGAGGCACGGACGGCCCCACCGCCAAGATCCGCATCACCGCAGGTCACCAGAGCCCCGGCAGGACCCGGAAGCCGACTCCCGCGGACATCGGCAGACCTGCGGCGCCTCTGCGGGTTCACCAGTTCGAGATGCCCGTCCGCGCGTCGGGTTGACCCGGGACGCACCCACCCGTGGTCGTCACGCGGGGTTGTCGTCTGTGGTCGTCATCCGTGGTCGTCACCACCGGGATCGTCCTACTGCCTCGAACCGTGCGGCGGTTCACTCCGGGTGTCACGAGCGCCCGGATCGGCCCGCTCCCGTTCCCCCTGCCACTGGGCTCGTGCCGCTCGCTGCTGCCGGTCGAAGTCCGCTGCCAGGGCCTTGGCTTGCGACCGCTGGGGCAACACCGGTGCCGACAACGTGCCCACCACGCCGAACATCGCGGCGAACGGCGTCATCATCGCGCTACTCACAGCCGCCCCTTCAGGTGCAGGCGATCGAGAAATGGACAGCCGCCGAGAGCCCGTGCGCCGGACCGGGGCCATACAGTCGATCAAAGATCTTCCTCGCGTTGTGCAAGTACCGCGCCCGATCTGTCACATATCGACCACGTCTGGTCGACACGTCGAACCGGCCCGCTCACAATGCGCCCCTCTTGCCCGCCGATGACTGTCCGTATTGGATCTAGTGCGTTTAGTGACGATCTCTTTATGGTCAAAGCGATGCCAACGCCCCTATCCCTGGAGGATTCGTGGCAAGCTTCCGCACTCGTCTGGCCACTCTGTGCTCGGCCGCGGCTCTCGCCGCAGGCGCCCTCGTCCCCGCACAACTCGCCGCGGCGCAACCCGCCGCCGCGGCGTCCTACGACTGGGTCGCCCTGGGCGACTCCTACACCGCCGGGGTCATCCCCGCCGCGGGCGACACCTTCGAAGTCCCCCGCGACGGCTGCGAGCGCACCGACCAGTCCTACCCGCAGGTGATCGACCGCGACCTCGGCTCGCTCTTCGACCTGACCAACGTCAGCTGCGGCGCCGCCACCATCGAGAACGTCACCTTCAGGGCCCAGGAACCGATCGGCCGCCACCTGCCGCCCTTCTCCGAGGACCCGGACTACCCGTTCCCCCCGGTGCCTCCCCAGTCCGCCGCCGTGGGACGGGGCACCGACGTGGTCACCGTCGGCGTGGGCGGCAACACCCTCGGATTCGCCGACATCCTCTTCCAGTGCCTGCAACTGGGCGCCGGCAGCGGCGGCGAGGGCACCCCGTGCCGGGACGACCTGGCCGCCGACATCCCCGGCCGGCTGAACAAGGCGAGCAGGGACTACGACGAGATGCTCACCGTGCTCCACGAGCGCGCCCCGCACGCGAAGATCCTGACCGTCGGCTACCCCACGGTCATCCCCGAGGACACCTCCAAGTGCCGGTACAACGACCTGGAACAGTTCGGCCCGATCACCCAGGGCGACCTGGACTGGCTGCGCCAGGATGTCCTGCAACCCCTCAACAAGGTCATCGAGAAATCAGCCGGCACACACGACTCCGCCCGCTTCGTCGACCTCTACGACTCCTCCCGGCACCACAGCGTCTGTGACACCGGCAAGTGGGTGGAAGGCATCTTCACCCGCGTCCCCGACCAGCCGGCCCTCGTGCACCCCAACGCCCGCGGCCACCGCAACGCCGCTGATCACGTCGCAGCGGCGATGCTGGACGCCATCGGCGTGAGCTGACCCGCACACGGCATCCCCGCCCTCGATCCCGCGGCGAACCGCCTCCGGCACCCAAGCCGGAGGCGGTTCCGTGCACCGGTCGAACTCCGGACCCGGCTGAACCTCAGCACGCCGAGGGTTATCGGGGATCCACCCACAGCGCCGAGGCGACCGCGCAAAGGTCGCCCCCCGCCGTCGCCAGAGCCACACCCATCCGGTGCTTGCGTCCTTCCTCCGAGAGGACCCACGCGTACGACACCAGCCGTGAGGAAACCGGTACCGGCCGGAGCAACCGTGCCGTGAGCGAGGCCGTCACCGCCCCCTCCCGCAACCCTCCCCGCAGCCGTCCCGCCGCGTTCCCGGGGCAGTCGAGCGCTCCCCACACCAGCTCCGTCCGCAGCATCCCCTCCGTGTCGGCGAGCGCGGGCCCGGGCGTCCACGCGGCGGCCACCAGATCCCGCCCCGGCACGACTCCGCAGTGCTGGCGCAACCCGGTGTCGGGCGTGCGGTCGAGCCCGCACCCGAAGCAGTCCACAGTCCCCTCCGGCGGAGCCGCGCGGTACGCCTCGGCCGCCGCCGACGCCTCGTCCCAGGAGGGCGGTTCGGGGACTTCGAGGTCCAGCTCGTCGGGCGTGGCCACCGCGAGCACCCCGTCCGCACCGGTCAGCACGGCCCCGCCGTCGGCGGTCTCCGCGATCTCTACCGGTACCTCCACCGGGGTCGGCCGTCGGAAGTCCACCCGTACGGTCTTGGCCGCCGCCCGCCCGGCGAGCACCCCCGCCACGTATCCGCCGAACGCCACCCCGGGATACCCCCGCAAATGGCCGGGCACCGTGATCGTCTCGATGTCGGTCATGGCCCCACTCCACCACACCCCCGTCCCCGACGGCCGGGGGGACGGGGTACGTTCGACGTCTCAGCTCGCTTCAGCTCGCCCCGGCTCGCCCCGAGAGGAACCCGCCATGACCGTCGAACGTATCGGCCCGCCCCTGTTCGGCACGGAGCGCGAGACGCTGCGGGCGTTCCTGGACTTCCACCGGGCGACCCTGGCGATGAAGTGCGAGGGCCTGACGGAGGAGCAGCTCAAGGAACGGTCGAGCCCACCGTCGACCCTCTCCCTGCTCGCCCTGGTCCGCCACATGGCCGAGGTCGAACGCGCCTGGTTCCGCCGGGTGTTCGACGACAACACCGCCCCGATGGTCTGGTCGGAGAAGGAGTTCGACTTCCAGGCCGCGTACGACACCACGGGCGCGAGCGCCGAGGAGGCGTTCGCGGTGTGGCAGGCCGAGGTCGAGCACTCGCGTCGCATCGAGCGCGAGGCCGAGTCCCTGGACCTCGCCGGGCACCAGCCGCGCTGGGAAGAGGACGTGTCCCTGCGGATGGTCATGCTCCACATGATTCTGGAGTACGGCCGCCACAACGGCCACGCGGACTTCCTCCGCGAGGGCGTGGACGGCACGGTCGGCGCCTGACCCGGGCGCCCGCCACGACTACGCGCGGCGCCCGGCTCCCGCCGCGGACCGCCCGCCAGGACCGTACGGCGCTCAGGAAACCCTGACGCGACGCGGTCTCCGCCGACGCGCCTCCCTGGGTTGGGGTGGCATCTCGACTCTGCGGCGCATCGCGATCGCGAACCGTCATCGACTCATTACGCATGGCGCAAGTCGGGGTGTTCAAGTACGAATCGCACCTTGGCGCCGACTCGCCGTGTCGCATCACGCAAGGCGTTGACCTGCATGATCACGATGTGCCGCCAAGTCGAGTGGCATGGGAGGCAGCGGCGGGCCAAGATTGGCGGCAACTGCAGGTCGCCGTCGGCGTCACCGGGGGTCCGGGCTCAGAGCGAGAAGGGGCTACCGTCACAGTGATCGACACGGACGAGCTAGCCAAGCGGAACGCCAGGTTCGCCGACGGCGGATCATTCGCCGACCTGAAGCTCATGCCCATTGGCAGTCTGACGGTCATCGGATGCGTCGACCCTCGTGTCGACCCGTCCGACGTGTTCGGGCTCAAGCCCGGCGAGGCAGCGGTGATCCGCAACGTCGGGGGGCGGGTCACGCCCACGACACTCCGGACGCTGGAGATGCTCTCGAAGGTCGTCCAGGCCCGCACGGGCGGCCCTCGCCCGGGCGACGTCCACTATGCGGTCCTGCACCACACCGACTGCGGGATCACGGACCTCACAGCGTTCCCCGAGCTGCTGGCCGATTACTTCGGGGTTCCGGCCGGAGACCTGGACGCCAAGGCGGTCACCGACCCGGTCGCCGCCGTCCGCGTCGACGCCGAAATCCTCAAGCAGAGGCTTCCGGCCGGAGTCTTCGTCTCAGGGCTCGTGTACGACGTGGCCACCGGGCTCATCGACGTCGTCGTCCCGTCCGCGCGAGTGGAAGCATGACACCGCGCGGCGCCTGCGGCCGGCGTGACCGCCGTGGGCGGCCTGCGGCTTGTACCGGGATCTGCTTCCCTGGCCGGTCGAATCGGCGGGGAGGCGCTTTCTAGCATGTGCGACGATCACGGGCACTCGGTGGCCGAGGCGGCGTGGTCAGCGCCTCGCGCCGCGGAGGGACCGGCTGTTGACCCGGTGACGCTGCCCGACGTCGACGAGGTCAGGGTCACGACGATGGTCGACAACACCTTCGACGCCCTGCTGGCCTCTGCCGAAGGCGTCACCCGGGCGCCGATGGGCGCCGGGCGGACCGCCGCGCGGCAGTTCGCCGGCGGCGAGGCCCTCGCGGGGCTGCGTGCCGAGCACGGCTTCTCCGCCCTGGTCACTGTCCAAAGCGGGAACGCGAGCAGCACGCTGCTGTTCGATACCGGCGCGTCGCCGGACGGGCTGGCGGTGAACGCCGAGCGTCTTGGCATCGATGTCGGCGACCTGCAGGGCGTCGTGCTCAGCCACGGACACTTCGACCACGCGGGCGGCTTCGACGGCCTGGCCCGGCTGCGCGGGCGCTCTGGCCTTCCGCTGACCGTCCACCCCGCGGTCTGGACGCGCCGCCGCCTGGCACTACCCGCCGGCCAGGCTCTGGAGATGCCCACGCTGTCACGGGGTGCCCTGGAACGCGAAGGGTTCGAGGTGATCGAGCGGCGGCAGCCGTCGCTGCTGGCCGGCGGCATCCTGATCACCGGCGAGGTGGACCGTGTCACCGAGTTCGAGCACGGCATGCCGAAGGCACACCAAGCCTGGGACGGGAACGGCTGGCGACACGACCCCGCCGTCATCGACGACCAGGCACTCGTCATCAACGTGCGCGGCCGGGGGCTTGTCATCATCACCGGGTGCGGCCACGCCGGAGTGGTCAACATCATCCGCCACGCCATGAGACTGACCGGCGTCAGCAAACTGCTGGCCCTCATCGGCGGCTTCCACCTGAGCGGCCCCGCCTTCGAGCCGGTCATCGGCCCGACGGTGGCCGCGCTCACCGAACTCGCACCCGAGCTGATCGTCCCCGGTCACTGCACCGGCTGGCGCGCCCAGCACACCCTCGCCGCAGCCCTCCCGGACGCATGGGTGCAGACCAGCGTCGGAACCACCGTCACGCTCACCGCCCCACAGGCGGGTCATGCCTGATCCCGGCTCAGCAGTCCCAGCTCAGGCGCCTTCGAACATCTCGATGGCAGCTGGGATGGCGCCGCACTCTTCGAGACAGGTGCGCCGGCCCGACCGCCCCTTCCGTGAGGGCCATTCGGGATTATTGGCGACATCGCGGGCGAGGTAGGCAAATGCCACTCTCACGATCGGCTTGGGTCTTCAACCACGCTGTGAAGCTCATCGGTTTGGGCATGCCCACATCTTTCTGCACAGCTGCCCGACGTCGTCAGGGGTGCCCTACGGGTGAGTGCGTCGAAGGTGTGTCGCGCGTATCGCAGATGGTGCGCGGACAGTGAGAGACAACGAGAAAGAGCGAGAGTCAGTGAGACTGACTCCCGCTCTCTCAAGTCGGCATTCGCGCTGGTCAGAGCTTGATTCTTGCTGGCTGACCGGCGAGTGCCCCCGGCAGGATTCGAACCTGCGCACACGGCTCCGGAGGCCGTTGCTCTATCCCCTGAGCTACGGGGGCGTGTCGGGCGCTTGGCTTCTTGCTCGCGGCGACGGATAGAACCCTAGCAGGTCTTCCGGGGTGATCAGGAACGGGTTTCCCGGGGCTCGGTGGGGGAGGGTCCCCCGGTGGGGGTGGAAGTGGGGAAAACCCGGACGCGGTGACCGGAGCGGACCTACTCTCGACTTGTGCCAGGCGCGTCGGGGCGGGTGCTTGTTGTGGACGACAACAAGGTCATCCGGCAGCTGATCAGGGTCAACCTTGAGCTGGAGGGGCTTGAGGTCGTGACCGCGGCCGATGGTGCCGAGTGTCTGGATGTGGTGCATCAGGTCCAGCCCGATGTCGTGACACTCGATGTCGTCATGCCCCGCCTGGACGGACTGCGCACGGCCGCCCGGCTCCGGGCCGATCCCCGTACCCACCACCTTCCCCTCGCCATCATCAGCGCCTGCACGCAGTACGAGGTGGAGACCGGTCTCGACGTCGGCGTCGACGCCTTCCTCGCCAAGCCCTTCGAACCCGCGGAACTCGTCCGGCTCGTCAAGCATCTGATCGAGCGGAGGCCGGGGGGTAGTAGGAGCGGGAAGGGAAATAAAGGTGAAGGTGATGAGGAGGGCGGGGGCGGGGGCGATGGGGAGGACGGCGAGAGCGGTGAGGGCGGTCAGGGCCGCGGGGTGGCCGGCAGGCTTCCCGGCCTGGTGACCAAGATCACCGACTCGACCGTGGCGACCGATGCGGCCTTCGTACGCGACGCTGCCGTGGCGACCGATGCGGCCTTCGCGCGCGACTCGACCGTGTCGACTGATGCAGCGGTCGTGACCGACACGGCCGTTACGACCGACACGAAGGTCGTCACCGACACGAAGGTCGTCACCGACAGGTCCGCCGTACCCCGCTCGACAGCCGCCACCGACGCGACCGCGGTACCCGACACCGCCATGGTGACCGACACCGCCATGGCCACCGACACGGTCGAAGTGACCCAGGCGACCCAGGCCACCCACGTGGCGCAGGTGCCCCAAACGGCCCAAGCGACCCAGGCCACCCACGTGACGCAGGTGACCCAAGCGACCCAGGCGACCCACGTGGCGCAAGCGGCCGACGGAGTTTCCTTCGGCGGATAGCGCCGCCCCCGCACAAACCACCTCGCATACCCACCCCCCTCCTCCCCTACGCTTGTCCCGTGACCCCCGTTGAGCTCTCCCGTACCGTGCTGTGCGCGGTGCGGTGTGCTGTTGAGCAGGGGGAGCTGAGTGTGACCGTGCCGGAGCGGGTTGTGGTGGGGGTGCCGGGGGCCGGGGGGTGCGGGGACTACGCCACCGGTGTCGCGCTGCAGCTCGCCGGGCCGGCCGGCCGGACGCCGCGGCAGGTGGCCGAGATTCTGCGGGCGCATCTCGTGCGTGCCGAGGGGGTCCGGGACGTCGTCGTCACCGGGCCCGGGTTTCTCAACATCAGCCTCGAGGAACAGGGCGACCTCGTCGCCGGCCTGGTGGGGGACATCCGTGAGCGCGGTGCCGCGTACGGATGCGGTGACGCGCTCGCGGGGCAGGTCGTGGTGTTGCGCGTGCCCTACGAGGCGCGCGCCGAGGTCGTCGCCGATGCCGTCGTGCGGATCGTCGCGACCCAGGGCGGTCGCGGTGAGGTCGAGCACGGTGAGCCCGTGAACCTGCGGCCCGTTCCGGCGCCGGAGGACCCCGCGCCGCTCGGCGCCGACGCCGCCCAGTGGGCCCTGCTGCACCCCGCCGCGCACGACCGGCCCCGGATCACCGCCGATCACCTCGTGCAGCGGGAGAGCAATCCGCTGTTCCGGGTGCGGTACGCCCACGCCCGTGTCCGGGCACTGACCCGCAACGCCCGGCGCCTCGGGTTCGGCGGCGAACCCGGGCCCGTGGCCGTGCACGAAGAGGTGCGTGAGCTGCTCACCGCCCTCGCCGACCACCCCCGTATCCTCACCGCGGCCGCCACCCATCGCGCCCCGGACCGGCTTGCCCGGCATCTCGTCACCGTCGCCGATGCCGTCCTGCCGCTGCTGCCCTCCGTGCTTCCGCGCGGCGAGGAGAAACCCTCGGCCGCCCACCGCGCCCGGCTGGCCCTCGCCGAAGCCGCCGGGACGGTGCTGGCCGGTGGCCTGTCCCTGCTCGGCATCGACGCACCCGAACACCTCTGAGGGCCAAAGGACGCACACATGAGGCCCCGGAGAGAGACAGAGAGTCTGAGAGCAACGTCATGAGCCGTTCCGCGCATCCCGCCGGACCCCGTCACGCCGACGTCCTTCCGGAGGGGCACTACGCCGCTCCGCCCACCGACCTCAACACCCTCGACCCGAAGATCTGGGCGCACACCGTCGGCCGGAACGCCGACGGTGTCCTCACCGTCGGCGGGATCACCGCGACCCGGCTCGCCGAGGAGTTCGGCACCCCCGCCTACATCCTCGACGAGGCCGACTTCCGCGCCCGGGCGCGCGCCTGGCGCACCGCCTTCGGCACGGACGCCGACGTGTTCTACGCCGGGAAGGCGTTCCTCTCGCGTGCCGTCGTGCGGTGGCTGTACGAGGAGGGGCTCAATCTGGATGTCTGCTCGGGTGGGGAGCTGGCCACCGCGCTGTCCGCCGGCATGCCCGCCGAGCGCATCGCCCTGCACGGCAACAACAAGTCCGTCCAGGAGATCACCCGGGCCATAGAGGCCGGTGTCGGGCGGATCGTGCTCGATTCGTTCCAGGAGATCGTGCGGGTCGCGCACATCGCCCAGTCCCTCGGCAAGCGGCAGAAGGTCCAGATCCGGATCACCGTCGGCGTCGAGGCCCATACGCACGAGTTCATCGCCACCGCCCACGAGGACCAGAAGTTCGGGATCCCGCTGGCCGGCGGGCAGGCCGCCGAGGCCGTACGGCGGGCCCTCCAGCTCGACGGGCTCGAACTGATCGGGATCCACTCCCACATCGGGTCGCAGATCTTCGACATGTCCGGGTTCGAGGTCGCCGCGCACCGGGTCGTCGGGCTGCTCAAGGACATCCGGGACGAGCACGGGGTCGAGCTGCCCGAGATCGACCTCGGCGGCGGGCTCGGTATCGCCTACACCAGTGACGACGATCCGCGCGAGCCGCACGAGATCGCCAAGGCACTGACCGAGATCGTCAGCCGTGAGTGCGACGCCGCCAGGCTGCGCACGCCGCGGATCTCGGTCGAGCCCGGGCGCGCCATCGTCGGGCCCACCGCCTTCACCCTCTACGAGGTCGGCACCGTCAAGCCCCTCGACGGGCTGCGGACGTACGTCTCCGTGGACGGCGGCATGTCCGACAACATCCGGACCGCCCTCTACGACGCCGAGTACAGCGTCGCCCTCGTCTCCCGCGCCTCCGACGCCGGGCCGGTGCTCGCCCGCGTCGTCGGCAAGCACTGCGAGAGCGGGGACATCGTGGTGAAGGACGCCTTCCTGCCGGCCGATCTGGCACCCG
The DNA here is from genome assembly GCF_001542625.1 of Streptomyces griseochromogenes. Lineage (NCBI taxonomy): Bacteria > Bacillati > Actinomycetota > Actinomycetes > Kitasatosporales > Streptomycetaceae > Streptomyces > Streptomyces griseochromogenes. The sequence goes on from NZ_CP016279.1 coordinate 1,579,478, forward strand.
GTGACCTGATCGCCGTACCGGCCACCGGCGCCTACTGCCGGTCCATGGCCAGCAACTACAACCATGTGCCGCGGCCGCCCGTGGTCGCCGTGCAGGACGGCGAGGCCCGGGTGATCGTCCGCCGTGAGACGGAGGAGGATCTCCTGCGTCTCGACGTCGGCTGACCGAGTGACTCCAGGGGTGGAAGATCTGCGGTCTTCCACCCCTGCACAAATGAAATAGATGTCTCACGATCCGGACCAAGGGTAGAAACGCCCGTCCGGTGAGTGAGACTGGTCCAACCGTAGGTATGAGGAAACGAGGTCGGATGATGCGTACGCGTCCGCTGAAGGTGGCGCTGCTGGGCTGTGGAGTGGTCGGCTCAGAGGTGGCGCGCATCATGACGACGCACGCCGACGACCTCGCCGCCAGGATCGGGGCCCCGGTGGAGCTGGCGGGGGTCGCCGTACGGCGGCCTTCCAAGGTGCGTGAGGGCATTCCCGCGGAACTCGTCACCACCGACGCCACCGCCCTCGTCAAACGCGGTGACATCGACGTCGTGGTGGAGGTCATCGGCGGGATCGAGCCCGCCCGGACCCTCATCACCACCGCCTTCGAGCACGGCGCCTCCGTCGTCTCCGCCAACAAGGCGCTGCTCGCCCAGGACGGTGCGGCCCTGCACGCGGCGGCGGAGGAGCACGGCAAGGACCTCTACTACGAGGCCGCCGTCGCCGGTGCCATCCCGCTGATCCGGCCGCTGCGCGAATCGCTCGCCGGTGACAAGGTCAACCGGGTGCTCGGCATCGTCAACGGCACCACGAACTTCATCCTCGACAAGATGGACAGCACGGGGGCGGGCTACCAGGAGGCCCTCGACGAGGCCACCGCCCTCGGGTACGCGGAGGCCGACCCGACCGCCGACGTCGAGGGGTTCGACGCCGCCGCCAAGGCCGCCATCCTCGCCGGCATCGCCTTCCACACGCGGGTGCGCCTGGACGACGTCTACCGCGAGGGCATGACCGAGGTCACCGCCGCCGACTTCCGCTCGGCCAAGGAGATGGGCTGCACCATCAAGCTGCTCGCCATCTGCGAGCGCTCCAAGGACGGCGCGTCGGTCACCGCGCGTGTGCACCCCGCCATGATTCCGCTGACCCACCCGCTCGCCTCCGTGCGCGGCGCGTACAACGCCGTCTTCGTGGAGTCCGACGCGGCCGGACAGCTCATGTTCTACGGCCCGGGCGCCGGCGGTGCGCCCACGGCCTCCGCGGTCCTCGGCGACCTGGTCGCCGTCTGCCGCAACCGGCTCAACGGCGCAACGGGGCCCGGTGAGTCGGCGTACGCAGCCCTGACCGTCTCGCCGATGGGTGACGTCATCACGCGTTACCACATCAGCCTTGACGTCGCGGACAAACCGGGCGTACTCGCCCAGGTCGCGACTGTCTTCGCCGAGCACGGGGTGTCGATCGATACCGTTCGGCAGCAGGGCAAGGACGGCGAGGCCTCCCTCGTCGTCGTCACCCACCGCGCGTCCGACGCATCCCTCACCGGGACCGTCGAGGCGCTGCGCAAGCTCGACACCGTGCGGGGTGTCGCCAGCATCATGCGGGTTGAAGGAGAGTAACCAGCAATGACCCACCAGTGGCGCGGAATCATCGAGGAGTACCGGGACAGGCTGCCGGTATCCGACACCACTCCGGTCGTGACGCTCCGCGAGGGCGGCACCCCCCTCGTGCCCGCGCAGGTGCTCTCCGAGCGCACCGGCTGCGAGGTCCACCTCAAGGTCGAGGGCGCGAACCCGACGGGGTCCTTCAAGGACCGCGGCATGACCGTGGCCATCTCCAAGGCCAAGGAGGCGGGGGCGAAGGCCGTCATCTGCGCCTCCACCGGCAACACCTCCGCCTCCGCCGCCGCGTACGCGGTGCGGGCCGGCATGGTCTCGGCCGTCCTCGTGCCGCAGGGCAAGATCGCGCTCGGCAAGATGGGCCAGGCGCTCGTGCACGGCGCGAAGATCCTCCAGGTCGACGGCAACTTCGACGACTGCCTCACGCTCGCCCGCGCGCTGAGCGAGAACTACCCGGTGGCGCTGGTCAATTCGGTCAACCCGGCGCGCATCGAGGGCCAGAAGACGGCCTCCTTCGAGATCGTGGACATGCTCGGCGACGCCCCCGACATCCACATCCTCCCGGTCGGCAACGCGGGCAACATCACCGCCTACTGGAAGGGCTACAAGGAGTACGCCGCCGACGGCGTCGCCACCAGGACCCCCCGTATGTGGGGCTTCCAGGCCTCCGGCAGCGCCCCGATCGTGCGCGGCGAGGTGGTCAAGGACCCCTCGACCATCGCCACCGCGATCCGCATCGGCAACCCGGCCTCCTGGAAGTACGCGCTGGCCGCGCGGGACGAGTCCGGCGGTGTCATCGACGAGGTGACGGACCGTGAAATCCTGCGCGCCTACCGGCTGTTGGCCGCGCAGGAGGGCGTCTTCGTGGAGCCCGCCTCCGCCGCCTCCGTGGCCGGTCTGCTGAAGGCCGCCGAGCAGGGCAAGGTGGACCCGGGCCAGAAGATCGTGTGCACGGTCACCGGCAACGGTCTGAAGGACCCCGACTGGGCCGTGGCCGGCGCCCCGCAGCCGGTCACCGTCCCGGTCGACGCGGCCACCGCGGCCGAGCGCCTCGGCCTGGCCTGATCTGACCCCTGACCGGTCACTGATCTGACCCCTGACCGGTCTGAGCAGGGGCAAACCCCGACGGGGTGCACAGGGGGCATACGACACGCATCGTGCGCCTCCTGTGCGCCCTATGTCGCCGCAGAACCTTCCTTCGATAGGCTGTACTCAACCCGCCCACCGCATATGCCCCCGCGTGTGGCACGGCGCCGCGTCGTCTCCGCGGCCCGACGGGTCTTCGTACATCATCGAAGTACATCATCGGATGTCCATCGAGTGTCATTCGACAGTCCCGCAGCTCAAGGAGAATCAACGAGCGATGGCCGGTCCAGCGTTCCGCGCCGCCGCCGTCCGGGTGCGCGTTCCCGCCACCAGCGCCAATCTCGGCCCGGGCTTCGACGCCCTGGGCCTCGCGCTGGGGCTCTACGACGACGTGGTCGTCCGGGTGGCCGATTCCGGGCTGCACATCGACATCGCGGGTGAGGGCAGCGAGACCCTTCCCCGGGACGAGAGCCATCTGCTCGTCCGCTCCCTGCGCACCGCCTTCGATCTGCTGGGCGGGCAGCCCCGTGGCCTGGAAATCGTCTGCGCCAACCGCATTCCGCACGGCCGCGGCCTGGGTTCCTCGTCCGCCGCCATCTGCGCGGGCATCGTCGCCGCGCGCGCGGTGACCATAGGCGGGGAGGCCAGACTGGACGACGCCGCCCTCCTTGAACTGGCCACCGAGATCGAGGGTCATCCGGACAATGTGGCGGCCTGTCTGCTCGGCGGCTTCACCCTGTCCTGGATGGAGGCCGGCGCCGCCCGGGCGATCAGGATGGAGCCGAACGATTCCATCGTTCCGGTGGTTTTCGTGCCCGGAAAGCCGGTCCTGACCGAGACCGCGCGCGGCCTGCTCCCGCGCACCGTGCCGCACGTCGACGCCGCCGCCAACGCGGGCCGCGCGGCCCTGCTCGTCGAGGCCCTCACCCGGCGCCCCGAGCTGCTGCTGCCCGCCACCGAGGACCGCCTCCACCAGGAGTACCGCGCCCCGGCGATGCCGGAGAGCATCGCGCTGGTGGAGCGGCTGCGGGCCGACGGGGTCCCGGCCGTCATCTCGGGCGCCGGACCCACCGTCATGGCCCTGGCCGACGCCGGCACCGCCGACAAGGTGGAGGCCCTGGCCGGCGCCGACTGGGCCGCCAACCGGCTGAGCCTGGACGTCCAGGGAGCGAGCGTGCTGCCGCTTGCGACCTGAGACACGGTTGCCGGATTTGGAGAGGGGGAATGTTTGTTGGATCCGGTAGTGTTAACCTCAAGTCTGCACCCGACCCCACCATGGCGAGGTGCTTCGTGTCCCCGTCCGGGACAGACCTTCTTCCGGGAGCCTCCCGAGCCACTCCGTGTTCCGTGCGCCGTACCTGGGCAGTACGACGTATGCGGACACTGAGCGGGACACCGGGCACGCTCCGGAATCGGTGCTACCACGCCACGTGACACTGGGTGCCACGGCTCGCGGAAGCGCCATCACCAGAAATCTGTTCCGCCGCCTTTGGCGGACCACCGCCCCGGCACGGTTCACACAGACAGGACCGTATCCGGACAGCACAACCGGTCGCCGAGCCAGAAGGCCGACGTCCGCTCCAGGGAAGGACCCTTCGTGAGCGACACCACCGATCTGATGGGCGCACGTGTCGAGGAGACCGCTGCCGCGCCCGCCACGGACGCCTCCGCGCCTGCCACCGGTGCCGGCTCCCGGCGGCGCCGCGGTACCGGCCTCGAGGGCATGGTGCTGGCCGAGCTGCAGCAGGTTGCCTCGGGCCTCGGCATCAGGGGCACCGCGCGCATGCGCAAGAGCCAGCTGATCGAGGTCATCAAGGAGGCCCAGGCAGGAGGGGGCGCCGCCCCCAAGGCCGAGGCCGCCACCGAGACCAAGCCCAAGCGCCGGGCCACCTCGAAGGCCCGTACGGGCGAGGCCGCCGCCGAGAAGAAGGCGGAGAAGGCCGCGGAAGCCCCCGCCGAGAAGGCCGTGGCCCAGCAGCAGATCGAGATCCCCGGCCAGCCGGCCGGCGGCACCTCCCGCGACGGAGGCACCTCCCGCGCGAGCGCAGCCGAGCGTGGGGCGGAAGCCGAGCGTGGGGGAGACGACGCCCCGACCGAGCGCCGCCGCCGTCGCGCCACCGCCGAGGCGTGCAGCCCGGCCGCGGGCGGCGCCGAGACCGTTGTCGCCGAGGCCAAGGCCGAGCCCAAGGCCGAGACGCCCGCCCAGCAGCCGCAGGGCGAGGCCCGCGGCGACGCCGGTGACGGCGAGGGCCGTGGCCGCCGCGACCGCCGCGAGCGCGGCCGGGACCGCGACCGCGACCGCCGGGGCAAGGGTGACGAGCAGCAGGGCCAGGGCGGCCAGCGCCAGCAGCAGGGCCAGCAGCAGGGCGGCGGTCGGCAGGACCGCAACGCCGGTCCGCAGGACGACGACGACTTCGAGGGCGGCCGCCGTGGCCGTCGCGGCCGCTACCGCGACCGCCGGGGCCGTCGTGGCCGTGACGAGATGGGTGTCGAGCCGCAGCTCGCCGAGGACGACGTCCTGATCCCCGTCGCGGGCATCCTCGACATCCTCGACAACTACGCGTTCATCCGGACCTCCGGCTACCTGCCCGGTCCGAACGACGTGTACGTCTCCCTCGCCCAGGTCCGCAAGAACGGTCTGCGCAAGGGTGACCACATCACCGGTGCGGTCCGCCAGCCCAAGGAAGGCGAGCGGCGCGAGAAGTTCAACGCGCTGGTCCGCCTGGACTCCGTCAACGGCATGGCGCCCGAACACGGCCGTGGCCGCCCGGAGTTCAACAAGCTGACCCCGCTCTACCCGCAGGACCGCCTCCGCCTGGAGACGGACCCGGGCGTGCTGACCACCCGCATCATCGACCTCGTGTCGCCGATCGGTAAGGGCCAGCGCGGTCTGATCGTGGCCCCGCCGAAGACCGGCAAGACCATGATCATGCAGGCGATCGCCAACGCGATCACGCACAACAACCCCGAGTGCCACCTGATGGTCGTCCTGGTCGACGAGCGTCCGGAAGAGGTCACCGACATGCAGCGGTCGGTCAAGGGCGAGGTCATCTCCTCGACCTTCGACCGTCCGGCCGAGGACCACACCACGGTCGCCGAGCTCGCCATCGAGCGCGCCAAGCGTCTGGTGGAGCTGGGCCACGACGTCGTCGTGCTGCTCGACTCGATCACGCGTCTGGGCCGTGCGTACAACCTGGCCGCGCCGGCCTCCGGCCGCATCCTGTCCGGTGGTGTCGACTCGACCGCCCTGTACCCGCCGAAGCGCTTCTTCGGTGCGGCCCGCAACATCGAGGACGGCGGCTCGCTGACCATCCTCGCCACCGCGCTGGTGGACACCGGGTCCCGCATGGACGAGGTGATCTTCGAGGAGTTCAAGGGCACCGGCAACGCCGAACTCAAGCTCGACCGGAAGCTCGCCGACAAGCGCATCTTCCCGGCGGTGGACGTGGACGCGTCCGGCACCCGTAAGGAAGAGATCCTGCTCGGCAACGAGGAGCTGGCCGTCGTCTGGAAGCTGCGTCGTGTGCTGCACGCGCTGGACCAGCAGCAGGCCATCGAGCTGCTCCTCGACAAGATGAAGCAGACCAAGTCGAACGTCGAGTTCCTCATGCAGATCCAGAAGACGACGCCGACTCCGGGCAACGGTGACTGAGTGCCGTTGAGGTGACTGTCGTCGGCCGGCCGCGTCCGCGCGGCGGAGCCGCACATTGAATACAGTCCCGCGCCCCCAGGGTGCTGAGGCCGCCCCCCGTCAAGAAGTGACGGGGGGCGGCCTTTTGGCGCTGAGGGGTACGGGAGCGCAACACGCGCCCCACCTGTCTCACCTCTTTCTTGGGGAACTCCCTTGCTCATGCCCCTGCCCGGGCGGCACAGACGGCGTATACGTCTTGCCCTGCCCCTCACCGCGGCCGGTGTCGCCGCCGCCGTGACCGCCGCGCTGATGACGACCTCCGCCGGTGCGGCCACCGTGCTGCCGACGCCGACCCCCCGGCCCGTCATCAGCCAGCCGTCGCAGGCCACCCTGGAGAAGCGCATCGCGGGCGCCTCCGGCACCGACGCGTCGACGAAGACCAGCAGCCCCTCCGCCGTCTCGCCGAAGATCATCGGTGGTACCGAGACCACCATCCCCTCGGCGCCCTGGATGGCCCAGCTCTGGTACTACGACGACAGGAACACCACCGACACCAGCGATGATGTGAGCTTCTTCTGCGGTGGCTCGGTCGTCTCGCCGACGAAGATCCTGACCGCCGCCCACTGCCTCAGGAACGACAACAGGGACTACAACTGGCAGGCCCACGGCGCCGTCGTCACGGGTACCGACCAGTTGCCCACCACCGACTCCACCGGCACCACGGACCTGCACGGCGGCCAGGCCACGGCCGTGCAGCGCCAGTGGTGGCAACCGGGGTACGACCCGGTGGACAGGAAGGAGGGGAGGAACCAGGACGACCTCGGCATGCTCACCCTGGCCGTCCCGGTCAAGGCCACGCCGATCCGCATGGTCGGCTACGGCGACACCGCCTCGTACGCCGCCGGCACCCAGGCCACCGTCTACGGCTGGGGCCGTACCAGTTCCACCAGCCAGGACATCTCCCAGACGCTGAAGACGACCACGCTGACCCTGCACTCCGACAGCACCTGCTCCAGCGTCTACGACACGGGCTTCGTCGCGGGACGCATGGTCTGCGCGGGCACGCAGAGCGGGAGCGACACCGGTACCAGCGCGACCTGCAACGGTGACTCCGGTGGCCCGCTCGTGGTGGGCGGCCGGATCGTCGGAGTGGTCTCCTGGGGCATCCAGGACTGCGTGGAGAAGGGCTACTACAGCGTCTTCACCAAGGTCGGCTTCTACGCAGGCTCGGCCTACCACCAGATCGACGACACCAACCTGAGCCTCTTCAACAACAAGCCCGACGGCAAGGCCGACCTGTTCGTGCGGGAATCCTCCACGAAGACCGGCTACGAGAAGGACTCAAGCGGCAGCTCGTTCGGCACCCGGGCCTCCTGGGGCAACTGGAGCGGAGTGAACCTCGTCCTCCAGGCCGACCTGAACCGGGACGGCTACCAGGACCTGGTCTACCGGGTCAGCTCCACCGGTGACGTGTACTGGGACCACTTCGCGCTCAACAGCGCCCGCACCGATGGCTCCTGGGCCACGACGAAGATCTTCAGCGGCTGGGGCACGCGCAAGCGGATCATCGTCCCGGGCGACCTCACCGGCGACTACAAGCCCGACGTGCTCTCCGTCGACTCCGGCGGCACGCTGTGGCTCTACCCGGGCAACGGTAACGGCACCTTCGGGTCGCGGGTGAGCGTCGGAACAGGCTGGAACCAGTACAACATGGTGCGCGGCCACGGCGACTTCACCGGCGACGGCAAGGCCGATCTGCTCGCCCGCCAGTCCAGCACCGGTGATCTGTACCTCTACAAGGGAACCGGCAAGTCCGGTTCCGGTGTGTTCTCGGCCCGGGTCAAGGTGCGCAGCGCCTGGACCGGGTACAACGCCTTCGACGCGGTCGGCGACGTGAGCGGCGACGGCCTGGCCGACTTCCTGGCGCGTACCCCCAGCGGCACGCTCTACCTGTACAAGGGCACCGCTAAGGCCACCAGCGAGATCTTTGCCACACGTGTCTCGGTCGGTACCGGCTTCCAGCAGTACGACCTATTCGGCTGAAAACGCAGGTGAGCGGGGATCGTCCCGGTTAGGTAACTACGCAGAGTGCCCATCGCCGCACGCGGTGGGCACTCTGCGTTGTGCAACTCTTTCCCGAGTTTCTCCGTCTGACGTGACGGAGCGACGATGGTGCGGTGATGCCCGCACCCGACCCTGAAAGCAGGGGGTAGCCGACCGGACGAGACCTAGGAGTGATGTGTCCGCCGAGAGCACGCCGGAGCCCGGCATACCGGAGCCGACCACCATCGGCACCCCGAGCCGTGGCAAGGGCCGTCGCCGCAAGACCCGCAGCAAGCGCCGTCAGGCCCTGCTCGTCTCGGCCTGGGCGGCCGCGGGCGTGGTGGTACTGGGCGGTACCGGGGCCGGATACGTCTACTTCAAGCTCAACGGCAACATCAAGAGTGTCGACATCAACCAGGCACTCGGTGCCGACCGCCCGACGAAGGTCGACAACGGCTCGCAGAACATCCTCGTCCTGGGCTCGGACTCCCGCTCCGGCGGCAACAAGAAGCTCGGGGGCGGCGTCGACGACGGCAGTGCCCGCTCCGACACGGCGATGATCGTCCACATCTACAAGGGCCACAAGAAGGCCAGTGTGGTCTCCGTCCCGCGGGACACCCTCATCGACCGCCCCGTCTGCACCGACACCAAGGGGCGTACGTACCCGGCCGCGTCGGGCGTGATGTTCAACTCGGCCTACTCCACCGGTGGCGCCGCCTGTGCCGTGAAGACGGTCGAGTCCCTCACGGGCATCCGTATGGACCATTACCTGGAGGTCGACTTCGCCGGCTTCCAGAAGCTCATCGACGACCTCGGCGGGGTTCAGGTCACCACGACCAAGAACATCGACGACCCGCAGAGCCATCTCAAGCTCAAGGCGGGCACCCACACGCTGGACGGGCAGCAGTCCCTCGGTCTGGTCCGCACCCGGCACGGTGTCGGCGACGGCTCCGACCTGGGCCGCATCCAGCTCCAGCAGGCATTCGTCAAGGCGCTGATCGACCAGGTCAAGCAGGTCGGGGTCCTCAGCGATCCCAAGAAGCTCTACGACCTCGCCGACACCGCCACCAAGGCCGTCACGACCGACTCCGACCTCGGCTCGGTCAACTCCCTCGCCGACTTCGCGAACGGCCTCAAGGGCATCAGCTCGTCCCACATGAAGATGGTCACGATGCCGGTGCGCTACGACCCCGCCGACCCCAACCGGGTCCTGTTGGAGAAGTCCAAGGCCCGGCTGATCTGGACCGCCCTGAAGAACGACCGCAAGATCCCGGCGTCGGCGACCACGGGCACGGCCCTGGGCGAGGCCAAGGGCGTCGTCACCACGCCGTAGCGACCCGGCTCGCCCGAGCCGCGCCGCCCTGTGCCGATGACGATCCGGCCCGACCGCGCGGAACTCGTCCGACGACGGACACGGGCACGGCGAGGCGAAGGGCGTCCTGACTCCCTGGCCCGGTGGCTCCGTGCAGGTGCGTACCCGGGCCTGGTGGCGCCCGTGCCGATCACATGGCACCCCCTCGGGCCCGTCCGTCCCCCACCCCAGGGAATAGACAACGCTGCCCCCCGGTTTTGGGGGATGGCGCCAGTCCTGGCAGACTGGTACGTCGGCTCCGGTTCACGCTTTCGCATCCCGCGGCGGCGACCCGGCGCCCTCCCGGAATCTAGGAGACACCTTGAAGCGCGACATCCACCCCGCGTACGTCGAGACGCAGGTCAGCTGCACCTGTGGCGCGTCGTTCACCACCCGTAGCACCATCGAGTCCGGCACCATCCGGGCCGAGGTCTGCTCCGAGTGCCACCCGTTCTACACGGGCAAGCAGAAGATCCTCGACACCGGTGGCCGTGTGGCCCGCTTCGAGGCCCGCTTCGGCAAGGCTGCCGCCGGCTCCAAGAAGTAGCGAGCCCGATTTCGCCGGTCCACGGTCACGCCCTCCCCGGGTGTGCCCGGGACCGGCGTTTTTGGTCGCCCGCCAGCCGTTCACCCGCAGTACAGGAGCCGAAAGATGTTCGAGGCCGTCGAGGAACTCGTCGCCGAGCACGCCGATCTGGAGAAGAAGCTCGCCGATCCGTCGGTCCACGCCGACCAGGCGAACGCGCGCAAGCTGAACAAGCGCTACGCCGAGCTGACCCCGATCGTCGCCACGTACCGCTCCTGGAAGCAGTCGGGCGACGACATCGAGACCGCACGTGAGCTCGCCGCCGACGACCCCGACTTCGCGGCCGAGGTCAAGGAGCTGGAGAAGCAGCGCGAGGAGCTGACCGAGAAGCTGCGCCTCCTGCTGGTTCCGCGCGACCCGAGCGACGACAAGGACGTCATTCTGGAGATCAAGGCGGGTGCCGGCGGTGACGAGTCGGCGCTGTTCGCCGGCGACCTGCTGCGCATGTACCTGCGCTACGCCGAGCGCGCCGGCTGGAAGACCGAGATCATCGACTCCACCGAGTCCGAGCTGGGCGGCTACAAGGACGTCCAGGTCGCGGTGAAGACCAAGGGCGGCCAGGGCGCCACCGAGCCCGGCCAGGGCGTGTGGGCCCGGCTGAAGTACGAGGGCGGCGTGCACCGCGTGCAGCGCGTGCCGGCCACCGAGTCCCAGGGCCGCATCCACACCTCCGCCGCCGGTGTCCTCGTGACCCCCGAGGCCGAGGAGGTCGACGTCGAGATCAACCCGAACGACCTTCGCATCGACGTCTACCGCTCCTCCGGCCCGGGCGGCCAGTCGGTCAACACGACCGACTCCGCGGTGCGCATCACGCACCTTCCGACCGGAGTCGTCGCCTCCTGCCAGAACGAGAAGAGCCAGCTGCAGAACAAGGAGCAGGCTCTGCGTATCCTGCGCTCCAGGCTGCTCGCCGCGGCGCAGGAGGAGGCCGAGCGGGAGGCCGCCGACGCCCGGCGCAGCCAGGTCCGCACGGTCGACCGCTCCGAGAAGATCCGCACCTACAACTTCCCGGAGAACCGGATCTCGGACCACCGCGTCGGCTTCAAGTCGTACAACCTGGACCAGGTCCTGGACGGCGACCTCGACGCGGTGATCCAGGCCTGCGTCGACGCCGACTCGGCGGCGAAGCTGGCAGCTGCATAAAGGCACGTACGAGTACCACACGGAGGACTTGCGTGAACCTGCTGCTCGCAGAGGTGGCCCAGGCCACCCAGCGGCTGGCCGACGCCGGCGTGCCCTCGCCGCGCACCGACGCGGAGGAGCTCGCCGCGTTCGTGCACGGCGTGAAGCGGGGAGCGCTGCACTCCGTGAAGGACTCCGACTTCGACGCCCGCTACTGGGAGGTCGTCGGCCGGCGTGAGCAGCGCGAGCCGCTGCAGCACATCACCGGGCGGGCCTACTTCCGGTATCTGGAGCTCCAGGTCGGGCCGGGTGTCTTCGTGCCCCGGCCCGAGACCGAGTCCGTGGTCGGCTGGGCCATAGACGCCGTGCGCGCCATGGACGTCGTCGAGCCCTGCATCGTCGACCTGTGCACCGGCTCCGGCGCGATCGCGCTGGCCCTCGCCCAGGAGGTCCCGCGCTCCCGCGTGCACGCCGTGGAGCTGTCCGAGGACGCCCTGGTGTGGACCCGCAAGAACGTGGCCGGCTCCAGGGTCGATCTGCGCCAGGGCGACGCCCTGACCGCCTTTCCCGACCTCGACGGCCAGGTCGACCTGGTCATCTCCAACCCGCCGTACATCCCGCTCACCGAGTGGGAGTACGTCGCCCCGGAGGCCCGCGACTACGACCCGGAGCTGGCCCTGTTCTCCGGCGAGGACGGCCTCGACCTGATCCGGGGCATCGAACGCACCGCGCACCGGCTGCTGCGCCCCGGCGGTGTCGTCGTGATCGAGCACGCCGACACGCAGGGCGGCCAGGTGCCGTGGATCTTCACCGAGGAACGGGGCTGGGCGGACGCGGCCGACCACCCCGACCTGAACAACCGCCCCCGGTTCGCGACCGCCCGCAAGGCGCTGCCGTGACCGCCCCGACGGCAGTGATTCCTGAAGTCCCGCATTACGTGTACGAGGAGGCCCGCTAGACATGGCACGGCGATACGACACCAACGACGCGACCGACCGCGTGACGGGTCTGCGCGAGGCCGCGTCCGCCGTCCGCCGGGGCGAACTGGTGGTGCTGCCGACCGACACGGTCTACGGCATCGGCGCCGACGCGTTCTCCTCGGAGGCCGTCGCCGATCTGCTCGCCGCCAAGGGCCGGGGCCGCAACATGCCCACCCCCGTCCTCATCGGGTCCCCGAACACCCTGCACGGACTGGTCACGGACTTCTCCGAGCTGGCCTGGGAACTGGTCGACGCGTTCTGGCCGGGCGCCCTGACGCTGGTCGCCCGGCACCAGCCGTCCCTGCAGTGGGACCTGGGCGACACCCGTGGCACGGTTGCCGTGCGCATGCCACTGCACCCGGTCGCCATCGAGCTGCTCACCGAGGTCGGCCCCATGGCCGTGTCCTCGGCGAACCTCACCGGCCACCCGGCGCCGGAGGACTGCGACGCGGCCCAGGAGATGCTCGGCGACTCCGTCTCCGTCTACCTCGACGGCGGCCCGACCCCCGGCATCGTGCCCTCGTCCATCGTGGACGTCTCCGGCGCGGTGCCGGTGCTGCTGCGCGAGGGGGCGATCTCCCCGGACGAGCTGCGGAAGGTCGTACCCGACCTCGAGGTGGCGAATTGACGGCCCCTGAGGCGGGGCGTGGCATAGGCAACGGGGAACGTGAGGCGGAGCAGACCACGACGTTCGGGTTTCCGCGCGACACTTTCCGCATCCTCCACGTCAGCACCGGCAATGTGTGCCGCTCGCCCATCACCGAGCGGCTGACCCGGCATTTCGTGACGGAGCGGCTCGGCGTGCTCGGCGGCGGGCTGATCGTGGAGAGCGCGGGCACCTGGGGCCATGAGGGCGCGCCCATGGAGGCCAACGCGGAGGCCGTGCTGGGCGAGTTCGGCGCGGACGCCTCCGGGTTCGTCGGCAGGGAGCTGCTGGACGAGCACGTGATCATGGCCGACCTGGTGCTGACGGCCACGCGTGACCACCGGGCGCAGGTGATCTCGATGGGGCACTCCGCGGGGCTGCGGACGTTCACCCTGAAGGAATTCACCCGTCTGGTCCGTGCGATAGATCCGGCCACCCTGCCGCCGCTGGACGGCGGTGTGGTCGCGCGTGCGCGTGCGCTGGTCCGTGCGGCCGCGGCCCTGCGCGGGTGGCTGCTGGCGCCCAGCGCCGACGCGGACGAGGTGTACGACCCCTACGGTGCGCCGCTGCCGTTCTTCCGGTCGATCGGGGACGAGATACACGACGCGCTGGACCCGGTCGTCACGGCGCTCACCGGCGTCCCCACGAGGACCTGACCACCGCGCACCCCCTCCGCCCCGGGCCTACATTGGACCTACGTCACCGTCGACCGCCCGGAGCCCGTCATGTCGGTCACACCCGTCCTAGAGACCGATGTCCTGCGGCGGCAGGACCCGGAGATGGCCGAGATCCTGCACGGGGAGCTGGAGCGGCAGTCGACGACGCTTCAGCTGATCGCCGCCGAGAACTTCACCTCGCCCGCCGTGCTCTCGGCCCTGGGCTCGGCGCTCGCCAACAAGTACGCCGAGGGCTACCCCGGCGCCCGGCACCACGGCGGCTGCGAACTGGTCGACGTCGCCGAACGCCTCGCGGTCGAGCGGGCCAAGGCGCTCTTCGGCGCCGAACACGCCAACGTCCAGGCCCACTCGGGCTCTTCGGCCGTCCTGGCCGCCTACGCCGCCCTGCTGCGCCCCGGCGACACCGTCCTCGCCCTCGGGCTGCCGCACGGCGGTCATCTCACCCACGGCTCGCCCGCGAACTTCTCCGGCCGCTGGTTCGACTTCGTCGGCTACGGCGTCGACGCCGAGACCGGGCTCGTCGACCACGACCAGGTGCGCCACCTGGCCCGCAACCACCGGCCCAAGGCCATCGTGTGCGGCTCCATCGCCTATCCCCGTCACTTCGACTACGCCTTCTTCCGCGAGGTCGCCGACGAGGTGGGGGCCTATCTGATCGCCGACGCCGCGCATCCGATCGGCCTGGTCGCCGGGGGAGCGGCGCCCAGCCCGGTGCCGTACGCGGACGTCGTGTGCGCCACCACCCACAAGGTGCTGCGCGGCCCGCGCGGCGGGATGATCCTGTGCGGCGGCGAGCTGGCCGAGCGCGTGGACCGGGCGGTCTTCCCGTTCACCCAGGGCGGCGCCCAGATGCACACCATCGCCGCCAAGGCCGTCGCGTTCGGCGAGGCGGCGAAACCGGCGTTCCGCGTGTACGCCCATCAGGTGGTCGCCAACGCCCGGGTGCTGGCCGGCTGCCTGGCCGCTGAGGGAGTCGCGGTCACCACCGGCGGCACGGACACCCACCTGATCACCGCGGACCCGGCCCCGCTCGGCGTGGACGGCCGCACCGCGCGCGGCCGGCTCGCCGCCGCCGGGATGGTCCTGGACTGCTGCGCGCTGCCGCACGGAGAGGGCCGCGGGCTGCGTCTGGGGACGGCCGCGGTGACCACCCAGGGCATGGCGGAGCCGGAGATGGTCAAGATCGCCGCGCTGATGGCGTCCGTCCTGCGCGGTGACACGGAACCGGCAAGGTCGCGGGACGAGGTGCGCGAGCTGACCGGTAGATTTCCGCCGTATCCCAGGTGAGAGGGGGTAGGCGCACGTCCGTACACCCCCGTGTGACCGTCGTGCACAGCCACCCGTGCAACCATCGTCGCTACCCGGAAGTCCTCATCCATATGCGTCCGTCGCTAGGGTGTGAGGCTGTGATGGCCAGCGAGACCTGTGGGGAAGCCCGTGCGTGAATACCTGCTGACGCTCTGCATCACGGCCGCGGTGACGTATCTGCTGACAGGGCCGGTACGGAAGTTCGCGATCGTGGCCGGAGCCATGCCGGAGATCCGGGCACGTGACGTGCACCGGGAACCCACTCCGCGCCTCGGCGGGATCGCCATGTTCTTCGGCCTGTGCGCGGGCCTGCTGGTCGCGGACCACCTCACCAACCTCAACGAGGTCTTCGCCAAGTCCAACGAGCCGCGGGCGCTGCTCTCCGGAGCGGCCCTGATCTGGCTGATCGGCGTCCTGGACGACAAGTTCGAGATCGACGCGCTGATCAAGCTCGGCGGACAGATGATCGCCGCGGGCGTCATGGTCATGCAGGGTCTGACGATCCTGTGGCTGCCCATCCCGGGCGTCGGCAACGTGGCGCTGACCCAGTGGCAGGGCACGCTGCTGACGGTGGCGCTGGTCGTCATCACGATCAACGCGGTGAACTTCGTGGACGGCCTGGACGGCCTCGCGGCGGGCATGGTGTGCATCGCAGCCGGCGCGTTCTTCCTGTACTCGTACCGGATCTGGTACTCGTACGGCATCGAGGCCGCCGCTCCGGCCACGCTGTTCGCGGCGATCCTGATGGGCATGTGCCTGGGCTTCCTGCCGCACAACATGCACCCCGCGCGGATCTTCATGGGCGACTCGGGCTCGATGCTGATCGGCCTCGTCCTGGCGGCCGGCGCGATCTCGATCACGGGCCAGCTGGACCCGGACGCGCTGGCCCTGTTCACCGGCTCGGAGAAGGCGGCCGTGCACCAGACGGTGCCGGTGTACATCCCGCTCCTGCTCCCGCTGACGATCATCGCCGTACCGGCCGCGGACCTGGTGCTGGCCATCGTGCGCCGCACCTGGCGGGGCCAGTCCCCGTTCGCCGCGGACCGTGGCCACCTGCACCACCGGCTTCTGGAGATCGGCCACTCGCACAGCCGGGCCGTGCTGATCATGTACTTCTGGTCGGCACTGATCGCCTTCGGCGCGCTCGCGTACTCGGTGAACTCGGCGTCGATGTGGATCGTGCTCGGCGTGGTCTTCCTCAGCGCGATCGGCCTGGTCCTGCTGCTGCTCCCGCGCTTCACGCCCCGCGTGCCGCTCTGGGCCCAGCACTTCGTACCGCCGCGCTACCGCAGGCGCCGCAGGCCCGCCGAGCTGCCCGCCGGGGCCTGCGCGGAGGCCGCCGGGACCACCCCGGTCGCCGCCGCGGCCACGGCTTCGGCGGACGCGGAGCGGCCCCCTGTCACCGCCGGTGTGACAGGCGTCAACGGGGCGACCGCCATCGGCCCCCGTTCGCGTATCGGCAAGGCCACAAGGTAAGAATCTGACTAGAGCATTGCCAACTCGTGGGGGAGCAAAGTCCCCTAATACCAGACAAGTGGGCGCGGTTTTTGCACAGACGGGCACTGTCACTCTCATGTGTGACAGCAAGCACACCCAACAGGTAAAGACCTCATCAAATAGTTTGTGATACGGTTCACGAGAACCCGGGATAGAACCGAAGGACCGTAGTGCGACGGTCCATTGGTGTGAGGTCTCGATCACTCAGCCCGGGACTACGCTCGTCCATGACGACACCCTGCCCCCTTGTGAAAGCGGAGTTGCCGCCATGCCGTCCAATGACGCCCGGATCCTGGCTCAGGCCGCCGTACCCACGGCTGTCGCCGGCGCGATTGCCGCCGTCGTCAGTGGTGTGGTCGCCGGTGGCAAGGGAGCCATCGGGGCCGTCGTCGCGACGCTGGTCGTGATCCTGTTCATGGGGGTCGGCCTCTACGCTCTGCAGCGCACTGCCAAATCATTTCCGCAGCTGTTCCAGATGATGGGCCTGATGCTCTATGCGGCCCAGCTTCTACTGCTGTTCATTTTCGTCGCCGCCTTCAAGAACACGACGTTGTTCAATCCCCGGGCCTTCGCCATCTCTCTCGTGGTCACCACCCTGACGTGGATCGCCGCGCAGACGCGTGCCCACATGAAGGCCAAGATCCTCTACGTCGAACCCGATTCGTCCTCCTCCTCCCATGACGGAAAGCCCCACAAGCCGGGGCACTCGTCGTGAGAGGTAGGGCCGGGATAAAGCCGCATGAGAGATCCTGCTATCGTCCGGTGCCAACTGCGGCATCGCGGGCGCGGGCATCCGAGCTGACGCCTGCTCAATCGCGAGGCGAGATGCCCCACAGCCGCCCCCACATCCGTAACACCAGTCCCGTGCCGAACCGCGGCCGCACGCCGCGCCGACACAACGAGGTTGCCGTACCCATGCGCCACGCTGAAGGAGTCCGCGGTGAGTGCTGACCCGACGCAGACGCTCGCTTTCGACACGAGCTGCCACCTGTTCAACGGGTGTGGCTTCGACACTGTCGCTCCGGGCCTGCACTCGTTCCTGTTCAAGCCTCTCTGGGGCGACGGGGACAGCAACGTGTACTTCAACAAGACGATGCTGCTGGCGCTGCTCGGTTCCATCATCATCGTCGGCTTCTTCTGGGCCGCGTTCGCGAAGCCGAAGGTCGTGCCGGGCAAGCTCCAGCTGGTGGCCGAGTCCGGCTACGACTTCATCCGCCGTGGTGTCGTCTACGAGACGATCGGCAAGAAGGAAGGCGAGAAGTACGTCCCGCTGGTCGTCTCGCTGTTCTTCTTCATCTGGATGATGAACCTGTGGTCGGTCATCCCGATCGCCCAGTTCCCGGTCACGGCGATCATTTCGTACCCCGCCGTACTGGCCATCGGGGTCTACATCCTCTGGGTCTCGCTGACCTTCAAGCGGCACGGGTTCGTCGGGGCCTTCAAGAACTTCACCGGCTACGACAAGTCGCTCGGCGGGGTCCTCCCGCTGTCGATGACGATCGAGCTGTTCTCGAACCTGCTCGTGCGGCCCTTCACCCACGCCGTGCGACTCTTCGCGAACATGTTCGCCGGTCACACCCTGCTGCTGCTCTTCACCGTCGCCAGCTGGTACATGCTGAACGGCATCGGCATCGCCTACTCCGCCGTCTCGTTCACGATGGTGCTCGTCATGACGGCCTTCGAGCTCTTCATCCAGGCTGTTCAGGCGTACGTCTTCGTACTGCTGACCTGCAGCTTCATTCAGGGCGCGCTCGCCGAGCACCACTGAGCTCCCCGACCACCCACCCAGACATCCGGTGGCCAACCCCCACCGGTCATTGAAAGAGAAGGAAGAACCGGCATGTCCGTTCTGCACGAGACCCTGGCCGCTGTCCAGATCAAGGGCAACCTCGGCTCCATCGGTTACGGCCTCGCCGCGATCGGCCCGGGCGTCGGCGTCGGCATCATCTTCGGTAACGGCACCCAGGCCCTCGCCCGCCAGCCCGAGGCGGCCGGCCTGATCCGCGCCAACCAGATCCTGGGCTTCGCCTTCTGTGAGGCGCTCGCCCTGATCGGTCTGGTCATGCCGTTCGTCTACCCGGCCTCCTGACCCGACCTTCGCCCTTTAGACGAAAGGCACTGATATGAGCCCCCTGGTTCAGCTGGCGGCTGAGGAGGCCGAAAACCCCCTCATCCCGCCGATCCCAGAGCTCGTCATCGGCCTGATCGCCTTCGTCATCGTCTTCGGCTTCCTCGCCAAGAAGCTCCTCCCGAACATCAACAAGGTTCTGGAAGAGCGCCGTGAGGCCATCGAGGGCGGTATCGAAAAGGCCGAGGCCGCGCAGACCGAGGCCCAGAGCGTCCTTGAGCAGTACAAGGCTCAGCTCGCCGAGGCCCGGCACGAGGCCGCGCGCCTGCGCCAGGAGGCGCAGGAGCAGGGTGCCGCGCTCATCGCCGAGATGCGGGCCGAGGGCCAGCGTCAGCGCGAGGAGATCGTCGCCACCGGTCACTCCCAGATCGAGGCCGACCGCAACGCCGCCGCTCAGGCGCTGCGGCAGGACGTCGGCAGGCTCGCCACCGAACTGGCCGGCAAGCTCGTCGGCGAGTCCCTCGAGGACCACGCCCGCCAGAGCCGCGTCATCGACCGCTTCCTCGACGAGCTCGAGGAGAAGGCCGAGGCCACGCGATGAACGGAGCGAGCCGCGAGGCCCTGGCAGCCGCACGTGAGCGTCTCGACGCGCTGACGGACTCCACGTCCGTCGACGCCGCGAAGCTCGCCGACGAGCTGGCGGCCGTCACCGCGCTGCTCGACCGCGAGGCCGGCCTGCGCCGGGTTCTCACCGACCCGGCGCAGCCCGCAGAGGCCAAGGCCGAACTGGTCCGGCGCCTGATCGGCGGGCAGGTCAGCGGCGAGACCGCCGACCTGGTGGCCGGTACCGCCCGCGCCCGCTGGTCGCAGCCGCGCGACCTGGTCGACGTGCTGGAGGAGCTGGCGAACACCGCCGACCTTACGGCCGCGCAGACGGGCGGCACGCTCGACGACGTGGAGGACGAGCTGTTCCGGTTCGGCCGGATCGTCTCCTCGAACCTCGAGCTGCGCACCGCGCTGACCGACCGCAGGGCCGCGGCATCCGCCAAGGTCGACCTGCTGCACCGGCTGCTCGGCGGCCGGGCCAAGCCGGCGACCGAGCGTCTGGTGACGCGCCTGGTGACCGCGCCGCGTGGTCGTAGCCTGGAGGCGGGACTGGAGTCCCTGTCCAAGCTGGCCGCCGAGCGCCGGGACCGGGTCGTCGCGGTCGTCACGTCGGCGGTGCCGCTGAGTGACGCGCAGAAGCAGCGCCTGGGCGCCGCCCTCGCGAAGCTCTACGGCCGCCGGATGCACCTCAACCTGGACGTGGACCCCGAGGTCCTCGGCGGGATCCGGGTGCAGGTCGGTGACGAGGTCATCAACGGCTCCCTCGCGGACCGGCTGGACGAGGCCGCCCGCCGCATGGCGAGCTAGCAACTCAAAAGCAGTACGTACTGATGACGGCCCTGGTTGGGCCGTGCAGAGGATTCACCTCCTAATGGGGGGAGTCCCCATCCCCCCAAAGTGAAACTTCGGGCCCAACAAGGAGAGCAGGGAACCCAGATGGCGGAGCTCACGATCCGGCCGGAGGAGATCCGGGACGCGCTGGAGAACTTCGTCCAGTCGTACAAGCCGGACGCGGCCTCGCGCGAGGAGGTCGGCACCGTCACCTTCGCCGGTGACGGCATCGCGAAGGTCGAGGGCCTCCCCTCGGCCATGGCCAACGAGCTGCTGAAGTTCGAGGACGGCACCCTCGGTCTCGCCCTCAACCTCGAGGAGCGCGAGATCGGTGCCATCGTCCTCGGCGAGTTCAGCGGCATCGAGGAGGGCCAGCCGGTCACCCGTACCGGTGAGGTCCTGTCCGTCGCGGTCGGCGAGGGGTACCTCGGCCGTGTGGTGGACCCGCTCGGCAACCCGATCGACGGCCTCGGCGAGATCGAGACCGAGGGCCGCCGCGCCCTCGAACTGCAGGCCCCCACGGTCATGCAGCGCAAGTCGGTGCACGAGCCGATGGAGACGGGCTACAAGGCCGTCGACGCCATGACCCCGATCGGCCGCGGCCAGCGTCAGCTGATCATCGGCGACCGCCAGACCGGCAAGACCGCCCTGGCCGTCGACACGATCATCAACCAGCGTGACAACTGGCGCACGGGCGACCCGAACAAGCAGGTCCGCTGCATCTACGTCGCCATCGGCCAGAAGGGCTCCACCATCGCCGGCGTGCGCCGCGCGCTGGAGGAGAACGGCGCCCTGGAGTACACGACCATCGTCGCCGCTCCGGCGTCCGACCCGGCCGGCTTCAAGTACCTGGCGCCGTACACCGGCTCCGCCATCGGCCAGCAGTGGATGTACCAGGGCAAGCACGTCCTGATCATCTTCGACGACCTGTCGAAGCAGGCCGACGCCTACCGTGCCGTTTCCCTGCTGCTGCGCCGCCCGCCGGGCCGCGAGGCCTACCCGGGTGACGTCTTCTACCTGCACTCCCGTCTGCTGGAGCGCTGCGCCAAGCTCTCCGACGACATGGGCGCCGGCTCGATGACCGGTCTGCCGATCGTCGAGACCAAGGCCAACGACGTCTCGGCGTTCATCCCGACCAACGTCATCTCCATCACCGACGGCCAGTGCTTCCTGGAGTCGGACCTGTTCAACGCCGGTCAGCGTCCCGCGCTGAACGTCGGTATCTCCGTCTCCCGAGTCGGTGGTTCCGCGCAGCACAAGGCGATGCGCCAGGTCTCCGGCCGTCTGCGGGTGGACCTCGCCCAGTTCCGTGAGCTGGAGGCGTTCGCCGCCTTCGGTTCCGACCTGGACGCGGCCTCCAAGGCCCAGCTGGACCGCGGTCAGCGCATGGTCGAGCTGCTGAAGCAGGCGCAGTACGAGCCGATGGCCACCGAGAACCAGGTCGTCTCCGTCTGGGCCGGCACCACCGGCAAGATGGACGAGGTCCCGGTCGTGGACATCCGTCGCTTCGAGAAGGAGCTCCTGGAGTTCCTGCACCGCAAGCACCAGGGCCTGCTCACCTCCATCAAGGAGGGCGGCAAGATGTCCGACGACACGCTGCAGGCCATCGCGGACGCGATCGCGGAGTTCAAGAAGCAGTTCGAGACGTCGGACGGCAAGCTGCTCGGCGAGGACGTCCCGGCCACTTCGGGCAAGTGACGACGGAAGGGACCTGACTCATGGGAGCCCAGCTCCGGGTCTACAAGCGTCGCATCAAAACCGTCTCCGCGACCAAGAAGATCACGAAGGCGATGGAGATGATCGCCGCCTCGCGCGTCGTCAAGGCGCAGCGCAAGGTGGTGGCCTCCACGCCGTACGCGCAGGAACTGACCCGCGCGGTCACGGCGGTCGGTACCGGGTCGAACACCAAGCACCCGCTCACCACCGAGGCGGAGAACCCGACCCGGGCCGCGGTCCTGCTCCTGACGAGCGACCGTGGTCTGGCCGGTGCCTTCAACTCCAACGCCATCAAGGCGGCGGAGCAGCTGACCGAGCGCCTGGAGCGCGAAGGCAAGCAGGTCGACTCGTACATCGTCGGCCGGCGTGGTGTCGCGCACTACAACTTCCGTGAGCGCAAGATCGCGGAGTCGTGGACCGGTTTCACCGACGAGCCCTCGTACGCGGACGCCAAGAAGGTCGCGGCGCCGCTGATCGAGGCCATCGAGAAGGAGACGGCGGACGGCGGCGTGGACGAACTCCACATCGTCTACACCGAGTTCGTCTCGATGATGACGCAGACGGCGCTCGACGCACGGCTGCTGCCGCTGAGCCTCGAAGAGGTCGCGGAGGAGTCCGCCCCCAAGGGCGAGATCCTTCCGCTGTACGACTTCGAGCCCTCGGCGGAGGACGTCCTCGACGCCCTGCTGCCGCGTTACGTGGAGAGCCGCATCTACAACGCGCTGCTCCAGTCGGCCGCTTCGAAGCACGCCGCCACGCGGCGCGCGATGAAGTCGGCGACGGACAACGCCGGTGAGCTCATCGAGTCGCTCACCCGGCTTGCCAACCAGGCCCGCCAGGCCGAAATCACCCAGGAAATCAGCGAGATCGTCGGTGGCGCGAGTGCCCTGGCCGACGCGACCGCGGGGAGTGACAAGTAATGACCACCACTGTTGAGACGGCCACGGCGACGGGCCGCGTCGCGCGGGTCATCGGCCCGGTCGTCGACGTGGAGTTCCCCGTCGACGCGATGCCGGAGATGTACAACGCCCTCCACGTCGAGGTCTCCGACCCGGCCGACGCGGGCAAGAAGAAGACGCTGACCCTGGAGGTCGCCCAGCACCTGGGTGACGGCCTGGTCCGCGCCATCTCCATGCAGCCCACCGACGGTCTGGTGCGCCAGGCCCCGGTGGTCGACACGGGCACGGGCATCAGCGTCCCGGTCGGCGACTTCACCAAGGGCAAGGTGTTCAACACCCTCGGTGAGGTGCTGAACGTCGACGAGTCCTACGACGGCGAGCGCTGGTCCATCCACCGCAAGGCCCCCGCGTTCGACCAGCTCGAGTCGAAGACCGAGATGTTCGAGACGGGCCTGAAGGTCGTCGACCTGCTGACCCCGTACGTCAAGGGCGGCAAGATCGGTCTGTTCGGTGGCGCCGGTGTCGGCAAGACCGTGCTGATCCAGGAAATGATCATGCGTGTCGCCAACCTCCACGAGGGCGTCTCCGTCTTCGCGGGCGTCGGCGAGCGCACCCGTGAGGGCAACGACCTCATCGCGGAGATGGAAGAGTCCGGCGTTCTGGACAAGACCGCGCTGGTCTTCGGCCAGATGGACGAGCCCCCGGGCACCCGTCTGCGCGTCGCCCTGGCCGGTCTGACGATGGCGGAGTACTTCCGCGACGTCCAGAAGCAGGACGTGCTGTTCTTCATCGACAACATCTTCCGCTTCACCCAGGCCGGTTCCGAGGTCTCCACGCTGCTCGGCCGTATGCCCTCCGCGGTGGGTTACCAGCCGAACCTGGCCGACGAGATGGGTCTCCTCCAGGAGCGCATCACCTCGACCCGTGGTCACTCGATCACCTCGATGCAGGCGATCTACGTCCCCGCGGACGACCTGACCGACCCGGCGCCGGCCACCACCTTCGCCCACCTCGACGCGACGACGGTTCTGTCCCGTCCGATCTCGGAGAAGGGCATCTACCCGGCCGTGGACCCGCTGGACTCCACGTCCCGGATCCTGGACCCGCGCTACATCGCGCGGGACCACTACGACGCGGCCATGCGGGTCAAGACGATCCTGCAGAAGTACAAGGACCTGCAGGACATCATCGCGATCCTCGGTATCGACGAGCTGGGCGAGGAGGACAAGCTGGTCGTCCACCGTGCCCGTCGTGTGGAGCGCTTCCTGTCCCAGAACACCCACGCCGCCAAGCAGTTCACCGGCGTGGACGGCTCGGACGTTCCGCTGGACGAGTCGATCGCCGCGTTCAACGCGATCTGCGACGGTGAGTACGACCACTTCCCCGAGCAGGCGTTCTTCATGTGCGGTGGTCTTGAGGACCTCAAGAACAACGCCAAGGAGCTGGGCGTCTCCTGAGCCCCGCGCTCGTGTGAGGGGGCGGGTGCGTCCCGCCCCCTCTCCCACGCCTACTAGAATTGACCCCAACACCCGGCACTACCGCCGGGTGGTGACCCGAGGAGCCACCCTTGGCTGCTGAGCTGCACGTCGAGCTGGTCGCCGCCGACCGCCAGGTCTGGTCCGGTGAGGCCACCCTGGTCGTCGCGCGCACCACGTCCGGCGACATCGGCGTCATGCCCGGTCATCAGCCGCTGCTCGGTGTGCTGGAGTCGGGCCCGGTGACCATCCGTACGAGTGATGGTGGAACGGTCGTCGCCGCGGTGCACGGCGGTTTCATCTCGTTCGCGGACAACAAGCTGTCGCTGCTGGCCGAAGTCGCCGAGCTTTCGGACGAGATCGATGTCCAGCGCGTGGAGCGTGAGCTGGAGCGCGCGAAGGCGGAGGACGACGCGGAGGCCGAGCGCCGCGCGGATGTCCGTCTGCGGGCGGCGACCGCGGCGCGTTGATCCCACGCGCCGTGTGAAGACGTCACTCAGCCGCGGCCGGCCCGGAGCAATCCGGTGCCGGTCGCGGCTGAGCCAGATGTGGGTGTCTTTTCCGTTTCATTACCCTGTTTTGGACTCAGTTCCATTGCCTAGGAGACGAGGAGGTCGGTGCCGATGGTCCTCGCTCTGACTGTGTGCGGGATCGTGGTCGCGCTCGTGGTGGTGGGGCTGTTCCTGTTCGGACTGCGGCGCAGACTCATCCAGCGCTCCGGCGGTACCTTCGACTGCTCCCTGCGCTGGGACGTGGCCGAGAAACCGGACGCCAACGGCAAGGGCTGGAGCTACGGCGTCGCCCGCTACAACGGCGACCGCATCGAGTGGTACCGCGTCTTCTCCTATGCCCCCCGCCCGCGCCGGGTCCTGGAGCGCTCGCAGATCGAGGTGGCCGGCCGCCGGCTGCCCGAGGGCGAGGAGGAGCTGGCGCTGCTGTCCGACGCGGTGGTCCTCGCCTGTACCCACCGGAGCACGCGCCTCGAACTCGCGATGAGCGAAGACGCGCTGACCGGTTTCCTCGCGTGGCTGGAGGCAGCCCCGCCCGGTCAGCGGGTGAATGTGGCGTAGCCACATTCACCCGCTGGGTGGGGGTCCCCCCGGACGAAGTCTGGGGGAGCGTCAACGTCGCTTAGTGGCTGTTACTTCTCCGAACGGTCCTAAGACAGTCCGCTGCTGAGCGCGCTCACCAGCTCGCCGTTGCCGGTGTCACCGCTGAACTCCCAGAAGAACGCGCCGCCAAGCCCCTGGGACTTGGCCCAGCTCATCTTCCCGGCGATGGTCGCGGGGGTGTCGTACGACCACCAGTTGCTGCCGCAGTGGGCGTACGCCGTACCCGCGACGGTGCCGGTGGCCGGGCAGGACGTCTTGAGGACCTTGTAGTCCTCGATGCCCTGCTCGTAGGTGCCGGCCGCCGGGCCCGTCGCCGTGCCGCCCGGGGCGTCCTGGGTGACGCCGGTCCAGCCGCGGCCGTAGAAGCCGATGCCGATGAGCAGCTTGCTCGCCGGGACGCCGATCGCCTTGTACTTGGCCATCGCGTCGGCGGTCGTGAAGCCCGCCTTCGGGATGCCGCTGTACGAGGTGAGCGGGGAGTGCGGGGCGGTCGGGCCCTGGGCGTCCCAGGCGCCGAAGAAGTCGTACGTCATCACGTTGTACCAGTCGACGGACTGTGCGGCGCCCGCGTAGTCCGCGGCCTCGATCTTGCCGCCGGAGGAGCCGTCGGCGGTGACCGCTGCCGTGACCAGGGCGTTCGAACCGAACTTGGCGCGCAGCGCGGCCATCACGTTCTTGAAGGCGGCCGCCCCGCTGGTGTCACAGCTGAGCCCGCAGGCGTTCGGGTACTCCCAGTCGATGTCGATGCCGTCGAAGACGTCGGCCCAGCGCGGGTCCTTGACCAGGTTGTAGCAGGACTGCGCGAAGGCGGTCGGGTTGGCCGCCGCCTGCCCGAAGCCGCCGGACCAGGTCCAGCCGCCGAAGGACCACAGCACCTTGATGTTCGGGTACTTGGCCTTCAGCTCGCGCAGCTGGTTGAAGTTGCCGCGCAGCGGCTGGTCCCAGGTGTCGGCGACGCCGCTCACCGACTGGTCGGCGGTGAACGCCTTGTCGTAGTCGGCGTAGGAGTCGCCGATGGCGCACTGGCCGTTCGTCACGTTGCCGAAGGCGTAGTTGATGTGCGTGATCTTCGAGGCGGAGCCCGACGTCACCAGGTTCTTGACGTTGTAGTTGCGGCCGTAGATGCCCCACTCGGTGAAGTAGCCGAGCTTGACCTTGTCGCCGGTGGTCGGGGGAGTGGTGCCGCCGCCGGTGGTGTGCACCTTGACCGCGCCGCTGACCGGTCCGGTCTGGTCCGCGGTGTCGCGGGCCTGCACGGTGTAGGAGTAGTCGGTGCCGGCGGTGAGGCCGGTGTCCGTGTACGACGTGGTCGTCACGGTGCCGACGACCTTGCCGTCGCGCAGCACGTCGTAGTTCTTGATGCCCTTGTCGTCGGTGGCCGCGCTCCAGCCGAGCTTCACCGAGGTGTCGGTGACGCCGGAGGCGGTCGGGGTGCCGGGCGCGGAGGGAGCCGCGTCGCCCGGGGCCGTCGTACCGTCACAGCTGTCGCCGTTCAGCTTGCAGTTCGACGGGGAGCCGGAGCCGGCGCCGTTGAATCCGAAGGAGACGGAGGCGCCGGGGGCCAGGGTGCCGTTGTAGGACTTGTTCTTGGCGGTCCAGTGGGTGCCGGAGTTCGTGACGTCCGCGTCCCAGGCGGAGGTGACGGAGGTTCCGGAGGGGAAGTCCCACTCGACGGTCCAGGAGCTGATGCTGCTGGTACCGGTGTTCTTGATGGTCCACTGACCGCCGAAGCCGGTTCCCCAGTCGCTGGTCTTGGTGTAGGTGGCGGTGGCGTTCGTGGCGGCCTGGGCGGGGCTCGCGAGGCCGACCAGGCCGGCCAGCGGGAGCAGCAGGGTCGCGAACCCTGCCGCGGCTCTGTGTCTGAAGCGCATGCTGCGCCTCCCTCGTGTAGGGGGTGGTTCCCCAGGGATGTCAGGGGCATGACTGAGCCATCAGGGGCATGACTGAGCCTTCACGCCCACGGTGCCGCGAGAATAGAAAGGTCTGGACCACAGGTCAATAGGTCTGGACCACTCGCCCGGTGGGCCCGCTAGATCCCCAACTCCTGTGCCAGCACGGCGGCTTGGACCCGGCTGCGCAGCTCCAGCTTGTTCAGGAGACGGCTGACGTGCGTCTTCACGGTCCCCTCAGCCATCTCCAGACGCCCGGCGATCTCGGAGTTCGACAGCCCCTCGCCGATGCAGGACAGCACCTCGCGCTCGCGCCGGGTCAGCGGCTTCAGCACGGCCGGGTCGGCGCTCGGCCGGCGCACCGGGCCGGCCGCGAACTCCGCGATCAGCCGCCGGGTGACGGCCGGTGCGACGATCCCCTCCCCGCGTGCCACCGTCCGTACCGCCTCCAGCAGGTCGCGGGCCTCGGTGTTCTTCAGCAGGAAGCCGGCCGCCCCCGCCCGCAGCGCCCCGAACACGTACTCGTCAAGATCGAAGGTGGTCAGCACGAGGACGTCCGCGAGCTGCTCCGTGACGATCTGCCGGGTCGCCGACACCCCGTCCAGGCGCGGCATCTGCACATCCATCAGGACGAGATCCGGCCGTAGTTCCCGGGCCAGTTCCACCGCCCGCTCGCCGTCCGCCGCCTCCCCGGCCACCTCGATGTCGGGCGCGCTGCCCAGGATGAGCACCAGTCCGGCGCGGACGGCGGACTGGTCCTCGGCGACGAGGACCCGGATGACGGGGCTCATACGGGGTCTCCTTCGGTGAGCGGAAGGGTGGCGTGCACGGCCCATCTGCCGTCCTCGGGCCCGGCCTCGAAGCTGCCGCCGAGCAGCGCGGCCCGCTCTCCCATCCCGGCGAGACCGTGGCCCGAGCCCGGCGCGCGCGGGCGGTCCCCGGGACGGTAGGGGCTGGTCACCTGGACGTGCAGGCTGTCGCTCCGCCGGCTCAGACAGACTCGCACATGTCCCTCGGCCGCGTGTTTCAGCGCGTTGGTCAGCGACTCCTGCACGATACGGTAGGCGGCCAGTTCGACCGGGGCCGGCACCTGGGCGGGGCCGGCGTCGGCGTCGGCGTCGGGGCCGGTGTCGAGGCTGATGTCGAGGCCGTTGGTGCGGAAGCCCGCGACCAGGGCGTCCAGGCTGTCGAGGGTGGGGGCGGCGGCCGGTTCGCGGTCGCCGGAGCTGTCCCGCAGGATGCCGATCAGCCGGCGCATCTCGGTCAAGCCCTCGACGCTGTTCTCGCGGATCACGGTGAGGGCGTCCCGAGAGGTGCGCGGGTCGTCGATGGACAGCGCGGCGGTGGAGTGGATGGCGATCGCCGACAGATGGTTGGCGATCATGTCGTGCAACTCCCGGGCCATCCTGGCCCGTTCGGCCGTCACCGCCTGCGCGCGGTCCATCTCGGCGAGCAGCGCGGTCTGTTCCGCGCGCAGCCGGGCGGCCTCGGCCGCGTCGCGGTGGTTGCGCACCACCCAGCCGGTCCCGGCCGGCGCGAGCGCCACCACGCCGACGCCCACCCCGATCAGCAGGCCCTGCGGATCGCGCCAGAGCGCGGCGGGCACGACTCCGCCGAGGACCGTGAGCAGCGCGGTGATCACGGGGATGCGGCGGGCGGCGGCCGCGCTGCCGTACAGGACGGCGGCGTACATCAGGTCGGTGTACATCACCACGGTGACGACGTTGCCCAGAGTCACCGTGTCCAGGACCAGCGCGGCCGTGCCGATCAGCAGGCCCACCCGGGGCCGGATGCGACGCAGCGGCTCGCAGACGACGGTCAACGCCAGCGGCACCAGCGGAGCCCAGGGCGCGTGCCACAGCACGAGGGTGTCCGAGGCCACGCGCGGGTGAAGTCCGAGCGCCCACATCACCACCCCGCCGAGCAGTCCGCACAGGGCGATACGCAGGTCGTCGCGGTGGGGGCGGGGAAATGCGCGGGCCATGACTCCATCCAACACGGTCGTCGGCCCGTCCGCCTGCTCCCCCAGAAGGGTCCTGGACTGCAACTTTGGATTACGGCGAGTTCGCCCGCGACGACGACGAAACCGGAAGGGCCGGCGGCCAGCCTGGAAGGGTGACGGGAAGGAGCGAGCCGTGATCGTCGGGTTGATCGTCGCCTGTGAGGTGGCCTTCTGGGTGTTGCTGGCCGCCGGGCTGGTCTTTCGGTACGTGTTCAAGATGCCGCGTCTGGGTCTTGCCCTGCTGCTCTGCGAGCCGCTTCTCGAAGTCGTGCTGTTCACCGTGACGGCGATCGATCTCAAGAACGGCGCGGATCCCGACTGGCGGCACGGCCTGGCCGCCGTCTACATCGGCTTCACCGTCGGCCTCGGCCACTCCACCGTCAAGTGGGCGGACGCCCGCGTCGCCCACCGCTTCGCCGGTGGCCCGCCGCCCGTCAGGCCCCCGAAGTACGGCACGGCCCGCGCCGTCCACGAGTGGAAGGTCGCGGGCCGCTGGATCCTGGCCGCGCTCGTCGCGATCGCGCTGTTGCAGGGCGCGGTCTGGTACGTCGGGGGCGAGGGCGCGACCGGCTCGCTGCGGGCGTGGCAGGAACGCATGCTGTGGCTGATCGGCATCAACGTGGTGATCGCCGGCAGCTACACGCTGTTCCCCAAGCGGGAACGCTGACGCCCCCACCGGGCAGCCACAGCACGCCCCCGCCCTCGCCGGGATGCCGTTCAGCCCGGGGACAACCCCCGGACTCCCGGCCGGGAGGGCGTTTCACCCGCGTTCGCCGCCAGGCACCCACAGGACGTCGCCCGCATCCTTGTTCGCGCCCCTCGCCAGGATGAACAGCAGGTCGGACAGGCGGTTGAGGTAGGTGGCGGTGAGCGGATTCATCGTCTCGCCGTGCACCTCCAGCGCCGCCCAGGTGGAGCGCTCGGCCCGGCGGACGACCGTGCAGGCCTGGTGCAGCAGGGCCGCGCCGGGCGTGCCGCCGGGGAGGATGAAGGAGCGCAGCTTCTCCAGCCGCTCGTTGAAGCGGTCGCAGTCCGCCTCCAGCTTGTCGATGTAGAACTGCTCGACCCTCAGCGGCGGGAACTCCGGGTTCTCCACCACCGGTGTCGACAGATCCGCGCCCACGTCGAACAGGTCGTTCTGGACACGGGTGAGGACCTTGACGACCTCCTCGTCGAGACCGCCCAGCGCGATCGCGGTGCCGATCACCGCGTTGGCCTCGTTGGCGTCCGCGTACGCGGAGATCCGCAGGTCGGTCTTGGCGACCCGGCTCATGTCGCCGAGGTTGGTGGTGCCCTGGTCGCCGGTCCTGGTGTAGATGCGCGTCAGATTGACCATATGGCCAGCGTAGTTATGCTCCGGCCGTCCGGAACACCCGTGTGCCCACCGTCACGGCCAGCGCGGTGAAGCCCACGGACACGAGCGAGCCGTACAGCATGTGCGTGCTCGCGTAGTGGCCGACGTACGCGTCGCGCACCGCGTCCACCAGATAGCGGAACGGGACGAAGTGCGAGAGCACGTCCAGCCAGGCGGGCGCGAGGGTCATCGGGAGCATCAGGCCCGACAGCAGCATCGACGGCATCGACACCGCGTTGATCAGCGGGCCGAACTCCTGCGGGGTGCGGACCTTCATCGCCATCGCGTACGACAGCGAGGCCAGCGAGAGCGTGAGCAGGGCGACGAACGCGAACCCGATGAGGATGCCCGGCAGGGGCGCGCGCAGGCCCATCACCACCGCCGCGAGCACCAGCAGCACCGCCTGGAAGACGAAGACCGTCGCGTCCCGCAGCACCCGGCCGAGGAGGAGGGCGAGGCGGCTGACGGGGGTGACGCGCATCCGCTCCACCACCCCCTGGGCGTTCTCCATGATGATCGTGAAGCCCGCGAACAGCGCGCCGAACAGCCCGAGTTGAAGCAGCAGTCCGGGCACGAGCACCTGCCACGAACTGCCCTGCTCGCCCAGGTGCAGATCGGTGAGCAGAGGGCCGAAGAAGAGCAGATACAGGAGCGGGGTGAGCACGCCGAAGAGCAGGGCGAAGCGGGAGCGAAGGGACTGGCGTAGGTAGCGGCCGTAGATCAGGGCCGTGTCGTGGAGAAGCATTCCGGTGGTCCTATACGGCTACGGGGGCGGGGCCGGCCGGGGCGGGGCGGCGGCCGGTGATGGCGAGGAACGTGTCCTGCAGGGTGGCGTCGACCGAGCCGCCGTGCGCCAGCTTGAGCGCGCTCGGCGTGCCCTCGGCCACGACCACGCCGTGGTCGACGATCACGAGCCGGTCGGCGAGGGCGTCGGCCTCGTCCAGGTAGTGGGTGGTCAGGAAGACCGTGGTGCCGTACGTGTCGCGCAGCCGGCGGACCAGGTCCCACAGATCGGCTCGGCTGCCCGGGTCGAGCCCGGTCGTCGGCTCGTCCAGGAACAGCACCTTCGGGCGGTGGGTGAGCGCCATCGCGATGTCCAGGCGGCGGCGCTGGCCGCCGGAGAGGGCTGCCGTCTTCCGGCCGAGCAGCCCGGTGAGGTCGAGGTCCCGGGCGAGCTCGGCGGTGCGCGCGATCGCCTCGGCCTTCGGAAGGCGGTACATCCGGCCCTGGGTGACCAGCTCCTCGCGGACGGTGATCTGCGGGTCCACCCCGCCGGACTGCGCCACATAGCCGCAGGCCCGGCGCACCGAGGCCGGGTCGGCCGCCAGGTCGTGGCCCGCGACGGTGGCCGCGCCGCCGGTCGGCTTCAACAGGGTGGTGAGCATCCGCAGGGTGGTCGTCTTGCCGGCGCCGTTGGGCCCGAGGAACCCGAGGATCTCGCCCTCGCGGACGGTGAGGTCGATACCGCGCACGGCCTGAACGGGGCCGCTTCTGGTCTGGAAGGTGCGGGCCAGTCCGGCCGCGCTGATGACTGCTGCCATGCCCACAGAAAAACAGAGACGCTGAAATTTTGCAATGACACCAAGTTTTCAGCAGGTCCAGCGAAGTTAGGATGCGGGCATGGCTGAGGGGCTCAGGGAGCGGAAGAAACGGCAGACCAGGCAGTACATCTCGGATGTCGCCACGGGACTGTTCCTCGAACGCGGCTTCGACGCGGTGACGGTCGCGGAGATCGCGGAGGCGGCGAACGTCTCGGTCAACACCGTCTACAACTACTTCCCGGCCAAGGAGGACCTCTTCTTCGACCGGTCCGCCGGCCTCGTCGACCGGCTTGCCCGCTGGGTGCGCGGACGCAACAAGGGCGAGTCCGCGGCCGCGGCCGTGCTGCGCGAGCTGCGCGAGGAGGTCGAGGCGGTTTCGCCCCGGGTCGGCCTGATCTCCGGATATGCGAGCTTCATGCGGGTCATCGAGGAGGCCCCCGCGCTGCGCTCCCGGCTGTGGGCCATCGGCCAGGAGGTGCAGGCCGGCCTGGAGCAGGCGCTGCGCGAGGAGACGGGCGCGGCCGACGACGACGAGCTGCCGAACCTGATGGCCGGTCAGATCGGCTGGGCGCACAGTACGGTCATGGCGGTCATCGGGCGCGAGATGGTCAAGGGGCGCGAACCGCGCGAAGTATCACGAGAGGTACTCGTCCTGCTGGACGACATCGAGGACCTGTTGAGCGAAAAGGTCCTCAACTACGCCGTCCGTGGCGCACCCTGACCCCTGCCGGTGTGATGTCCGTCAATTGAGACGTGACGCGCGTTACTTACCGGTCACACAGCGGCTCCAGAGCGCTATGGTCCGCCGAAGAGGCAGACGTCACCAGCGTTCAGGGAGTGGGAGTGGCAGGGAAGCTCGCCGTCATCGGAGCCGGTCTCATGGGATCCGGTATCGCCCAGGTCGCCGCACAGGCGGGCTGGGACGTCGCCCTGCGCGACGTCACCGACGAGGCACTCAAGCGTGGCACCGACGGCATCAAGGCCTCCTACGACAAGTTCGTCGGCAAGGGCAGGCTGGAGGCGGCCGAGGCCGAAGCCGCCCTCGGTCGCATCACCGCGACCACCGACCTGGACGCCGCCGCCGACGCCGACATCGTCGTGGAGGCCGTCTTCGAGAAGCTGGAGGTCAAGCACGAGATCTTCCGCGCGCTCGACAAGATCGTGCGCCCGGAGGCCGTGCTCGCCTCCAACACCTCCGCCATCCCGATCACCAAGATCGCGGCGGCCACCGAGCACCCCGAGCGGGTCGTCGGTGTGCACTTCTTCTCGCCGGTGCCGATGATGCAGCTGGTCGAGCTCGTCCGCGGCTACAAGACCAGCGACGAAACCCTCGCCACCGCGCGGGAGTTCGCCGAGTCCGTCGGCAAGACCTGCATCGTCGTCAACCGGGACGTGGCCGGCTTCGTCACGACCCGGCTCATCTCGGCCCTGGTGGTCGAGGCCACCAAGCTCTACGAGTCCGGCGTCGCCACGGCCGAGGACATCGACCTCGCCTGCAAGCTGGGCTTCGGCCACGCCATGGGTCCGCTCGCCACCGCGGACCTGACCGGCGTGGACATCCTGCTGCACGCCACCAGCAACATCTACACCGAGTCCCAGGACGAGAAGTTCGCCCCGCCGGAGCTGATGCGCCGGATGGTGGATGCCGGTGACATCGGGCGCAAGAGCGGGCAGGGCTTCTACAAGTACTGATCCGTCCAGACCGGAGGCACGCCCCGGGGGGATCACTCCCGGGGATGAATTCGGTATCGGTTCGCTTACAAGCAGCAACCGCACTGCCACCCAGGCAGTCAGACGTTGCACAGCACCGTCACGGAGTACGCCACCGCATTCAACGGGGAGCGCATATGTACATCAGGGGCGACCACGCCGAGCTGGTCGTCGGGGGCCGCCTCGACGTCCGCAGCGCGGCGGACGCCCGTACGGCCCTGCACTCGGCGGTCGACGACGGAGTCGGCGACCTGGTGCTCGACCTGTCCGAACTGGACTCCTGGGACGCCACCGGACTCGGGGTGATCATGGGAGCCCACCGGCGGGCCGGCCGCTGCGGTCGCCGCCTGGTGCTGCGCGGCGTCCCGCCGCAGATGCAGCGCCTCCTGGTGGCCACGCGGCTGCACCGCATCCTCGCCATCGAGGGCGGCATCGGGGCGGAGTCGGCGCCCCGCGTGTAAGGCGACGATCGGGTGTGAACCGGGCGACGGGTGAGACCCGGACGCAGCCGCCGAACCGTACCTCGGGGGCAATCCTCACCGGACTGTGACGTCTCGGACGGCGTGGCACCCCGCCCTGTCGGAGATACTGTGCGAAGGTTTAGGGTTCGCTCGCCCGCTGCCTCGCGACCCTCGATCGAGCGGGCCCGGACCAGAAGCGACAGCGCGGTGTGCAGCAAGGCCGGGAGGGGCCGGTATGTCAGGGCACACGACGCTTTTGGGGGCTTGAACCTATGGACCCGATC
The DNA here is from genome assembly GCF_001542625.1 of Streptomyces griseochromogenes. Lineage (NCBI taxonomy): Bacteria > Bacillati > Actinomycetota > Actinomycetes > Kitasatosporales > Streptomycetaceae > Streptomyces > Streptomyces griseochromogenes. The sequence continues at coordinate 1,613,953 of NZ_CP016279.1, forward strand.
ACTCCGGGACCCGAGGAGCACGGCCAGGCTCCGGGCCGCCGCCCTCCTCGGGAATCCCTCACCTCCGACTTCGGCCAGAGCGCACCCGCGCTCGCCCGTACGGCGCAGCTCGTCACCGGCGACTTCCTGCTGACCATCAACCCCGTCGACGGCAGCGAGATAGAGCCCTGCCCGCCCGGGGACACCTCCCGCTCGAGCGGATTCGAGAGCGGGGGAGAACGGCCGGGCCGGCCCCGCAAGCGCACCGCCGCCGAGCGCGCCGAGACCGAGCGCGCCGCCCGGCCGCCCGTACCGCCGGGCCCGGCCCAGCCGACGCTCGCTCTCCTCGAACGCCAGGACGAGCGCGAACGCCTGGTCCGGCTGCTCGCCCGCGGCCGCTCCGTGCGGCTCACCGGCCCCGGCGGCTCCGGCCGCACCGCCCTGCTCGACCTCGTCGCCGAGGACTGCTTCGACCTCGCCCCCGACGGCGTGGTCCGGCTGAGCGGCTTCCACCGCACGGCCTCCGACCTCCTCCACGACCTCTTCCACGCCGTCTACGAGGCCCCCCGGTACCGGCCCGAACGGGACCGACTGCTCGAACTGGTCCGTGAGATCGGTGCGGTCGTGGTCGTGGACGACCTGGAGCTCGGCGGCGCCGCCCTGGACGAACTGCTCGACGCCACCCCCGAGTGCGCCCTCCTGCTCGGCGCCACCCCGGACGTCCCCGCGCCCTCCGCCGACTCCGAGGTCGAGGAGATCTTCCTCGCCGGCCTGGACCGCGCCTCCGGTGTGGAGATCCTGGAACGGGCCGTGGGCCGTGTCCTCACCGAGGAGGAGGCCAACTGGGCGGGCGACCTGTGGTTCGAGTCCGAGGGGCTGCCCCTGCGCTTCGTACAGGCCGGTGCCCTGCTCCGGCAGCGCGACCAGCTGCGGGCCAGCACCGGGGCGGTGGACGAGTACGGCGTCTTCGAGGACGTACGCCCGCCCGTCGAGGAGCCCCTGGACGCGGCGCAGGCGCAGGACGTTCCGCTGCCCTCCCTCGGCGAGGCGGCGGCGCCCGCCCCGCTGCTGGCCTCCCGGCTCAGCGCCTCCGCCCGCGCGACCCTGCGCTTCGCGGTCGCCCTCGGCGGCGAGGTGCCGCACCAGGCACACTTGCCCGCGCTGGTCGGCGACACCCACGCGGATGCCGCGCTCGGCGAACTCGCGGGCTGCGGACTGGTCTCCCCGGTCGGCTGCCGCTACCGCCTCGCGTCCGGCGTACTGACCCAGCTGGAGGCCGCCGGCTACGACGCCGAGGCCACCGCCGAGGCCCACACCGCCGCCGAGCACTACGCCTGGTGGGCCGGCCACCCCTCGGTCGCTCCGGAGCGGGTGTGCGCCGAGGCCGACGCGGTCCTCGCCGCGCTCGCCCTGGTCGTGCCCGGCACGACTCCTCCCGTCGAGGGCGAGGAGAGCGGTACCGTACGGCTCGCCCGCACGGCCGCGCCCGCCTTCGCCGCCGGACTGCACTGGAGCGCCTGGGAACGGGCGCTGCGCTGCGGCGCGGAGGCTTCCCGGCTGTCCGGCGAGGTCTCGGAACAGGCCTACTTCCACCATGAGTTGGGCATCCTCGCGCTGTGCGGAGGGCAGCTCGACCGGGCCCGTGCCGAGCTGGAGACATCCGGCGGCCTGCGCGGCGCGCTCGCCGACAAGCGCGGCGGTGTCGCCGGGCGCCGCGCCCTGGCGCTGGTCGCCGACCTCGCGGGCGACGTGCCCGGGCCGATGGCGGGCGAGGAGATGCCGGACGCCCGCCACGAGGAGTCGGCGCCGCCTTTCGGCGGCACGCCCTACCAGCCGCTGTACGGCATCCCCGACGAGACCCTGGTCACCCACCAGCCCCCGCCGCCCAAGTCCATGGGCGGCATCCGCCGTCTGGCCCGCCGCAACATGGTCGCGGCCGGCTCCGGGGCCCTGCTCGCCGCCGTCCTCGGCACGGTCGTCACGCTCGGCATGACGTCCCACCAGGACGCGGACAAGAACCCGGCCGGCACGGTCGGCGTCAACCCGTCCGCGAGCCAGGGCCTGGGCGACGGCAGCCTGGGAGCGGATCCGAAGAAGGACGACGGCTCGGGCGGCCGCACCCACACCCCCGCGGGTACCCCGACGGATCCGGGCCCCGACGGCAGCTACGGCACCTCGGACGACCCGACACCGCCGGCGACGACGCCTTCGGCGGGCCCGAGCGGTACGAAGAGCACGGGCGGCGGGGCTACGACTCCGACACCGACGAGGTCCAGGCCGACGAGGCCGGGCACACCGTCCCCGAGCAAGTCGAGCCCGTCCAGCCCGCCGTCCCACTCCTCGCCCCCGCCCACGCCCTCGACGACCCCCACACCGTCCCCGAGCCAGTCGGCATCCACCAGTCCGTCCACCACCGACACGGCCGGCGGTCCGACGACGTCGACCAGCTCGGCGGGCGCGACGCGCAGCGGCGGCACCGGGTCACCCGGCAGCTCCGGCGCGGTCGTCTGACAAGGCAGCACCACAGCCCGACGGCATACACGTGTCCGCCGCGGCGGTGCCCGACCCATCGTGGTCGGGCACCGCCGCGGCGGATGTAGAGGTGCGGGTCGGCGTGAAGGTCAGAACAGGCGGAGCTTGTCGTCCTCGATACCGCGCAGGGCGTCGTAGTCCAGGATCTGGCAGTTGATGCCGCGGTCCGTGGCGAGGACTCGGGCCTGCGGCTTGATCTCCTGGGCGGCGAAGACGCCGCGGACCGGCGCCAGGTGCGGGTCACGGTTGAGGAGTTCGAGGTAGCGGGTGAGCTGCTCCACGCCGTCGATCTCGCCGCGTCGCTTGATCTCGATGGCGACGGTCCGGCCCTCGGCGTCCCGGCACAGGATGTCCACCGGCCCGATCGCCGTCATGTACTCGCGGCGGATGAGCGTGTAGCCCTCGCCGAGGGTCTCGATGCGGTCGGCGAGCAGTTCCTGGAGGTGCGCTTCCACGCCGTCCTTGATCAGACCGGGATCCACGCCGAGTTCGTGCGAGGAGTCGTGGAGGATCTCCTCCATGGTGATGATCAGTTTCTCGCCCGCCTTGTTGACGACGGTCCAGACGCCCTCGTCCTCGCCCGTGCCCTCCTTCAACGTGCAGGGCGGCGACATCCAGTTGAGGGGCTTGTAGGCCCGGTCGTCCGCGTGGATGGAGACGCTGCCGTCCGCCTTGACCAGGATCAGGCGGGGCGCCGAGGGCAGGTGGGCGGTGAGCCGGCCAGCGTAGTCGACCGAGCATCGGGCAATGACGAGACGCATGGTCGGCAACGCTACTCGACACACGCGGGTGGGCGCGATTCGCCCTCGCCCCGCCCCTCCCCGACAGCCCCCGGCGCCCACTGGGCCACCCCATTTATCCCTGGAAACTCTTGTTCATCCCTGGCCGATTGTGCGCCTAAAGGGACCGTTCCATATACGCATTCTGCTGGTGCCGTCACCGACGGTTGCCTACCGTAGGGAACGGGAGGTCGCGATGTGTGTACTGAGCGTGTTCGATATCGCGAACTCCCCCGTCTGTCCGGCAACCCCTGCTCATCGGGGGTGCGAGAGGAGAACCCATGTCGCTCGACGTCTCACCGGCCCTACTCGAACAGGCCGAGCGAGGCGAGGTCGACGAAGCAGCATTCGTCGACTGCGTCCGGACCTCCCTGCCCTACGCGTGGGAGATGATCAGCTCTTTGGTGGCCCAGCTGAAGGTGGACGGCGGACCCTTCGCCGACAACCAGACGCCCCCGCCGGACGAGCAGGCACGCGGTCAGCTGCTGCGTGCGCTCGCGAGTGACGCCATCCGCGGCGCGCTGCAGCGGCACTTCGGGGTGCGGCTGGCCTTCCAGAACTGCCACCGGGTGGCGGTGTTCCCTCTGGACGCCTCGGTGGACGAGACGCTCGCCCGCTTCACCTCGGTGCGCGGCCAGCTGCTGAACCAGTCGCCGGAGCTCCGGGACTGCTGACGCGCGGCGTCCACGCTGCCCGGGCAGCGGGCCGCTTGCTTGCCGCTCCATCTCGCGGGAGGTGCATTCAGTACTGGGGCGGCAAGCCCTGCATGAGGAAAGGGAGTCGGCGACCGGTCAACGCAGCTGGGGCAGCACCTCGGCACCCAGGCGCCGCAGGTTCTCCTCCGTCGCCGCGAGGTCGCCCGAGCCCTCGACGAGCAGGGCGAAGCGGGAGATGCCGGTGCGCTCCGACGTGGCCGCGAGCCGGTCGGCGCACAGCCGCGGTGTGCCCACCGGGTGCAGGCCGCAGAGCAGTTCGGTGTAGGCGAGAGGGTCGCGCATCGCGCGCGTGCGGCCGTCCACGGTCACATGGGCCTGGAGGCCCTGCCTCAGCCAGCCCGGCATCGCCTTCAGCAGCGTCTCCGCCGCGTCGGTGCGCCGGTCCGCGATCTGGCAGACCCCGGCGGAGACATGGGCCGCGTCCGCGATCTCCTCGGGCGAGTGGCCCGCGGCCCGCGCGAACTGCCGCCACAGGGCGACCATCTCGGCCTTTTCCTCGTCCCCGACGTGCATGCCCAGCAGCATCGGCAGTCCGCGCTCGGCGGCCAGCCGGACGCTGGCCGGAGAGGTACAGGCCACCACGACCTCGGGACCTGGCATCTCCGTCAGCGCCTCCGAGGGGCGGGGCACGACGGGCACCTCACGGAAGGAGAACCGTTCACCCGAGGCCGACACGGACGGTTCGCGCAGCCAGCGCACCAGCAGATCGAGTGATTCCGGGAACCCGTGCTCGTACGCGCCGAGGCCCGCGCCGAACACCTCCAGGTCCACCCAGGGCCCGCCGCGTCCGACGCCCAGCGTGAACCGTCCGCCGCTCGTCACATGCAGCAGTGCGGCCTGTTCGCCGAGGGCCACCGGGTGCACGGTGGGCAGTACGCTGACCGCCGTGCCGACGCGGATGCGCCGGGTGCGGCCGAGCAGTAAGGCGGCCAGGGTGACCGCGGACGGACATGTGCCGTACGGCACGAAGTGGTGCTCGGCCAGCCATACCGTGTCCAGCCCGGACTCCTCGGCGACCTCTGCCGAACGGACCGCCCGGTACAGGGCTTCCCCGGGGCCCTGGCCCGGGAACTGGGCCGCCAGCACAAAACTTCCTACGCGCATCGCATTTCCTGCTTCCTTGGCTCCGACCCGGAGCTCCCCCAACCCGCATAACCGTCTGACACGTGCCGAGGACACGGCCTGGCGGGGAGATTTGCGGATTGTCTGCAGAATGGGCCGCCCCGAGAGGGGACTTGTACGGGTTGGTGCGCTACGCGTACCCCTGCGGGTGCCGCGTACGCTGGATACGGCCCGTGCTTCCTGTATAGCTCCGAGAGGTGTCCCGTGTCCCCGCGTCGCAACCGACCGAAGGCAGCCGGATCGTTCGGCCGCAGCGCCGAGGACGACCCGGCCGGCCGGTACGGCGGCTGGCAGTCCACGGAGAGCTGGCAGGGCGAGGAGTGGAGTGTGCGCCATGTCGCCGGGACGAGCGCCGAGGGCAAGACCTACCGCTGCCCCGGCTGCGACCAGCTGATCCCCTCCGGTGTCCCGCACGTGGTGGCCTGGCCGGGGCGCGCGGGCGTCGACGACCGACGCCACTGGCACAAGGCCTGCTGGAACGCGAAGGACCGCCGCACCACGAGGGTGCAGCGGTCCCGTAACGCGCCGAAGTACTGAGCTAGACGTCCCGGCTCTGCAGCAGCGCGTAGGCACCCGCGAACGCGGCGGCCGTCACGCCCAGCATGATCCACAGCGGGTCCCAGCCGGACGGGCCGGAGTCGCTGAGGGAGTTGGCGTAGAACACGCTGAGCTGGTTCGGGATCGAGTACTCGAGGAGCGCCTGGCGCACGCTCTCCAGCGACGAGGCGAACATGAACATGGCGATCACCAGCGGGGCGAGCACCGTGGCGATCATGATGGTGATGGCGCCCGCCGAGTGCCGGATGATCGAGCCGACGAGCAGCGAGAGCAGCCCGAGCAGCGCGATGTAGAAGCTGACGCCGACCGTGCCCTTCAGCCACTCCCCGGTGGTCGGGGTGCGCGCGCCCTGGCCCTCCAGCAGGGACGTCTGGACCATCGCCACGAAGGAGGCACAGGCCAGGGTCACCACGAAGGCGAGGGCGAAGAACACGATCGCCTTGGCGGCCAGCACCCGCCCGCGGCTCGGGCACGCGGTCATCGTCGTACGGATCATGCCGGTGCCGTACTCGGAGGCGGTCGTCAGCACGCCGAGCGTGATGATGCACATGTTGCCGAGCAGCAGGCCGAAGAAGCCGAGGGACAGCGGATTCTGGCCGGACAGGTCGCCGGAGCCGCGCACCGCCACGCCGGCCATGATGCCGATGCCGACCACGAGCAGGATGAACACGCCGAGCGTCCACATCGTCGAACGCACCGACTTGATCTTGGTCCACTCGGAGGCCAGCGCGTGTCCGAGGTGGGTGCGCACGATCGGGATCGGCGAGTGGTAGCCGGAAGGCATCCCGCCGGGCGCCGCCTGCCAGCCGGGCGCGGACGGGGAGGGTGCCTGCGGCATCGGGGGCTGCTGGGTGCTCATCGGGCGTCCTCGGGCTGGGTCGGGTCGGCGGGGGCAGGGGCGGCGGGCGGCTGCGCCGGAGCGGCCACCGGGGGCTGCCCCTGCGGGGCCTGCGGCGCGGCGTACGGGTTGGGGGCTCCCGCGCCGGGAGCGCCCGGAGCGCCGTACGCGCCCCCGGGAGCGCCGCCGTACGGGCCCGAGGGCGGCGTCGGCATCGCGAACGGCTGCCCGCCCTGCTGGGGCGGCGGCGGGGCGTACCAGCCCGGCTGGCCCTGGCCGGGGACCGGCATGGGCGGTTGGGCACCCGGCGGCAGGGGCTGCTGGAGGCCCGCCTTCTGGTCGATGGTCGAGCGGTAGTCGACGGCGCCCTGCGTCATCCGCATGTACGCCTCCTCCAGCGAGGCCTGGTGCGGCGACAGCTCCCACAGCCGTACGTCCGCCTCGTGCGCCAGGTCGCTGATGCGGGGCAGCGGCAGCCCGGTCACCCGCAGCGCGCCGTCCTGCTCCGGCAGCACATGGCCGCCCGCCTCGGTGAGCGCGGAGGACAGCTTCTCGCGCAGCTGGGGCTCGGTGTCGGGCGTGCGCACGCGCGCGAAGTCGGCGGAGTTGGCCGAGATGAAGTCGGTCACACTCATGTCGGCGAGCAGCTGTCCGCGCCCGATCACGATGAGGTGGTCGGCGGTCAGCGCCATCTCGCTCATCAGGTGCGAGGAGACGAAGACCGTACGGCCCTCGGCCGCGAGGGCCTTCATCAGGTTGCGGACCCAGAGGATGCCCTCGGGGTCGAGGCCGTTGACCGGCTCGTCGAACAGCAGCACCTGGGGGTCGCCGAGCAGCGCGGCGGCGATGCCGAGGCGCTGGCCCATGCCGAGCGAGAAGCCCTTGGAGCGCTTTCTGGCCACGTCCTGGAGGCCGACGACCCCGAGCACCTCGTCCACCCGGCGGGCCGGGATGCCCGAGAGCTGGGCGAGGCTGAGCAGGTGATTGCGCGCGGCCCGGCCGCCGTGCACCGCCTTGGCGTCGAGCAGCGCGCCGACCTGGCGGGGGGCGTTGGGCAGCTTGCGGTACGGGTAGCCGCCGATGGTGACCGTGCCGGACGTCGGGTTGTCCAGCCCGAGGATCATCCGCATGGTCGTCGACTTGCCCGAGCCGTTGGGCCCGAGGAAGCCGGTCACGGCTCCCGGCCGCACCTGGAAGGAAAGGTTGTGCACGGCGGTCTTGTCGCCGTAGCGCTTCGTCAGGCCTACAGCCTCGATCATGCTCCGCACCCATCGAAAGGTTCAGGACAGCGGGGCACACGCCCCCGTAAGGGTTAGGAGGATATCCGGGCGCTGACGGTTCCGCCCAAGAGAATGCAAAGCCAGAGCAATACGCAGCGTGGACGGCCCCTCACTGGGCGTCCCGGCGCTTGAGCAGGACGTAACCGCCCGCGATCGCGGCGACCACCCACAGCGCCATGATCCCCAGCCCGCCCCAAGGGCCGTAGGGGGTGTCGTCACCGATCCTGGGCACCACCTGCATGATCCGGTTGCCGGCCTGGTCGGGCAGGAAACGGCCGATCTTCTTCGTGGCGTCCACGTTGCCGAGGATGCTGGAGATCAGGAAGAAGAACGGCATCAGGATGCCGAGCGACAGCATCGGCGAGCGCAGCATCGCGGCCACGCCCATGGAGAACATCGCGATGAGCGTCATGTAAAGCCCGCCGCCGATCACCGCGCGCAGCACCCCGGGGTCGCTGATCCGGGTGCCCAGGGAGCCGAGCATCGCCTGGCCGAGGAAGAACGCCGCGAAGCTGGTGACCATGCCGACGGCCAGCGCGAGCGCGCCGGCCACGGCGATCTTGCTGAACAGGAAGGTGCCGCGCTGCGGTACGGCGGCCAGCGAGACGCGGATCATGCCGGTGCTGTACTCGTTCGACACCACCAGCACCCCGAACACGATCATGGCGAGCTGGCCGAGCGTCATGCCCGCGAAGCTGATGACGGTGGGGTCGAAGGAGAGCCGCTCCCGGATGGGCATCCTGTCGTACTGACTCCTCGACAGCGCGGAGATGAGCGTTCCGAGGGCGACGGTGACCACCACGGCCAGCGACAGCGTCCAGACCGTGGACGCCACGGACCGGATCTTGGTCCACTCGGACCGGATGACCTGTACGGCCGCCATGGCTCAGGCCCCCTTCCAGCCGGCGCCCCAGTCCTGCGGGGCGGGAGCGGGTGCGGCGTGCGCGTGGTACTCCACCGACTCCGCCGTCAGCTGCATGAACGCCTCCTCCAGCGAGGCCTGCTGGGGGCTCAGCTCGTGCAGCACGATCCCGGACCGCGCGGCCAGCTCCCCGATCCGTTCCGCCTTGCCGCCCTCCACCTCCAGCGTGCCGCCGCCCGCCTCGACGACGGTGATCCCGGCCTCGTGCAGCACATCCATGAGCCGCTCGCGCTGCGGGGAGCGGATCCGTACATAACTGCGCGAGTTCTTCCGGATGAATCCGGCCATGGAGGTGTCGGCCAGCAGCCGTCCCTGTCCGATGACCACCAGGTGATCGGCGGTCAGCGCCATCTCGCTCATCAGATGGCTCGACACGAACACCGTCCGGCCCTGCGCGGCCAGCGATTTCATCAGGTTCCGGATCCAGTGGATGCCCTCGGGGTCGAGGCCGTTGACCGGCTCGTCGAACATCAGGATCCGTGGATCGCCGAGCAGCGCGCCCGCGATGCCGAGCCGCTGGCCCATGCCGTACGAGAAGCCCTTGGCCTTCTTCCGCGCCACGGCGCTGAGCCCGACGGTGTCCAGCACCTCGGCGACCCGCCGCTCCGGGATCCCGTTGCTCTGCGCGAGGCACAGCAGATGGTTGTAGGCGCTGCGCCCTCCGTGCACGGCCTTCGCGTCCAGCAGCGCCCCGATGTACTTCAGCGGGTCCTTCAGATGGTCGTAGTGCCTGCCGTCGATCCGGACGTCACCGGCGGTGGGCCGGTCGAGCCCGAGGATCATCCGCATGGTGGTGGACTTCCCGGCGCCGTTGGGCCCGAGGAATCCGGTCACGATGCCGGGCCGCACGGAGAAGGTGAGGCCGTCGACCGCCACCTTCTCGCCGTACCGTTTGGTCAGCCCCTCCAGCTCGATCATGCGGTCACGCTAAGACGGCGGCCGGTGACCTGCCACTCGGACGGGGCGCCCCGCTCACCGGGACGCGGGGGAAGCGGCAGCGTGACGCAGACGGCGAGCAGGGTGAGGACCATCGTCCACAGGAAGGTGTGGGCGAAGGCCCGCATCCCCGAAGAGGGATGCGGGCCTCGGTCGTACTGCCGTGCCGCAGCCGTTTACCGGGTCTGCTGCGCCGGAACGCCCCGGGAGATCGGCTCGTCCTCGGCGGGGGAGCCGGCCGCGGCCACCGCGGCACCGGTCAGCGTGGCGAGCATCTCGCGGACGTTCGTCAGCTGGGCGTTGATGCTGTCGCGACGGTTGGTGAGGGCCGCGAGCTCGCGCTCGGATTCCGAGCGGATGCGGTCGGCCTTGGCGTTGGCGTCGGCCACGATGTCCTCGGCCTGGCGCTGGGCCGTCTCCACCGTCTGGCGGGCGCGGCGCTCGGCGTCGGTGCGCAGCTTCTCGGCCTCCAGGCGCAGCTGCTCGGCGCGGTGCTCGATCTCGGCGAGGCGCTTCTCGGCCTTCTGCTGACGCGAGGCCAGGTCGCGCTCGGACTGCTCGCGGCGCTTGGCCAGGTTCGTCTCGAAGTCGGCGGCGGCCTGCGCGGCCTTGGCGCGGGTCTCCTCGAAGAGGGCGTCCGCCTCCTCGCGCTTGGACTGCGCGTCCTTCTGGGCCTCGGCACGCAGCTGCGAGGCGTCACTCTTGGCCTTCTCGACGATCCGGACGCCCTCGTCCTCGGCCTTGGCCTTGCGCTCCGCAGCGAACGATTCTGCGTCGTTGCGTACCTGCTGGGCCGCCGACTCGGCGAGCTCGCGGTGCTGCTCGGCCGCGCGCCTGGCCTCCTCGCGCAGATCCTTGGCCTCTTCCTCGGCGAGGCGCAGGATCTTCTCGACACGCGCACCGAGACCGGCGTACGACGGCTCGGCGTCGGTCACCTGGGCCTGGGCGTTCTGCGTCTCGAGGTGGAGCTCCTCGATGCGCTTTTCCAGAGCGGTGATGCGGGCGAGAGCGCTGTCACGGTCGGAGACGAGCTTGGAGATCCGTTCGTCCACCTGAGCGCGGTCGTACCCACGCCGCACAAGCTCGAAGCCGTAGGGGGAAGTGTCGCTCATGGGGTTCCTGTCGAAAGAGACCGGTGAGGTGATAGGGGGAATCCTAGGGGCCGAAGCGGTGTGTCATCGAGCGGATACGTGTTTGATCTGGAGAATGAGACCCCTTTTGAGTGGCTGACGGCTGGATAGCTTGCAAAGAGTCGGGCAAAGCCCCCAGAAGACACCGGAAACCGGTTCGACCGCTAGCCCTCTGGCGACTTGCCACCCGATCGGGGGGCGCCCACCGTGGCGCCCGCCTTGACTCCGCCGTCCTTGCCGGACGACGGTGCCTCGAAGGACTCCAACGCTTCCAGGACGTCCTGGACACGGGAGATCTCGGCGTTGATGTCCTCGCGCCGGCGCACCAGGATCTCCAGTTCGCGCTTGCCCTCCTCGACCGTGCGCCGGGCCTCGCGGATCGCCTCGGCCTTCAGCTCCTCGGCCTCCCTGACCAGGCTGGCCTTCTTCAGCTCGGCCTCCTTGAGCAGCCCCTCCGCCTTCTTGACGGCGGCGATGCGGACCTTGCCCGCCTCGGAGTTGGCATCCGACACCAGTTCCTTGGCCTTCGCCTCCGCCTTGGCCAGCTGCTCCTCGGCGGCCACGATGAGCGCGTCGCAGCGATCGCCGGTGGACTTCATCGTCTCGGCGACCTCGCGGCGGGCCCGCTCGTGCAGCTCCTCGATCTCGGTCGTGATGCGCTCGCGCAGCTCCTCCGCGCGCTCCCTTATGGCGGTCGCGTCCCGGCGGGCGCCGACCAGCAGCTCGTCCGCGTCCGTACGGGCCTTCTCCACCAGAGTGTTGCCCTCGACGGTCGACTCGGAGACGATCCGCTCGGCCTCGCTGCGGGCCGCGCCCACCATCGTGTCGGCCTGCGACTCGGCGTCCGCGGTGGTCTTCAGCGCCTGCTGCTGGGCCTCGGTGAGCAGCTTGTCCGCCTCGGCGGTGGTCTCCGTGATCAGCGTGTCGACCTGCTCGGCCGCTTCCGAACGCCGCTTGTTGGCGTCCTTGCGGGCCTCGTCCAGGGTCCGCTCGGTCTCCTCGCGCGCGGAGTTGACGAGCCGCTCGGCCTCCGCCTGCGCATCGGCCTTGACCCGCTCGGCCTCGCCGCGCAGCCGCTCGGCGTGCTGCTGGGCGGAGCCGACCGTCTCGGCGGCCTCGGCGCGCAGCCGCTCGGCGCCCGCCAGTGCCTCGGCACGGACCCGGTCGGCCTCGGCGACGGTCTCCGTCTGCAGCCGCTCCGCCTCGGTACGGGCCTCGGTGATGAGCGTGTCCGCCTGGGTCGCCGCGTCCGAACGGATGCGATTGGCGTCCTCGCGGGCGTCCGCCCGGGTGCGGGACGCGGCCTGGTCGGCCTCGGCCAGCGCGTCCGACGCCTCCGTACGCACCCGCTGGGCGTACTCGGCCGTGTCCGAGCGCAGCCGCTCGGACTCCGCGATCGCCTCGGCGACCGTGCGCTCGGCGAGCGTCCTGGCGGCCTCGGCCTCCTCGTTCGCCTCCCGCCGGGTCCGCGAGGCGTCCTCGCTCGCCCGCTCCCGCTCGGCGTAGGCGTCGGTGCGGACCCGGTCCGCCTCCTCCTCGGCCTCCCTGCGGGTACGGTCCGCCGCGTGCTCGGCGGCCGAGCGCAGCCCGGTGATCTCCTCCTGCGCCTGCTCGTGCAGCCCGGCGACCGAGTCCCGTACCTGCTGGGCGTGCTGCTCGGCGGCGGACACCATCTCGGTGGCACGCCGGTCGGCCTCCTCGACCAGCCGGACCGCCTCGGCCTGCGCGTCCTCCACCCGCTTGCGCGCCGAGGCCAGCAGCTCCTCGCTCTGCTCGCGGGCCCGCTCGCGCTCCTGGTCGGCCTCGGCGCGAGCGGCACCGAGGAGTTCCTCGGCCTCGCGGCGGCGCCGGGCCGCCTCCTCCTGGGCGGCGGCCAGCGTCTCGGACGCCTCGGCGCCGAGCCGCTCGGCGGCGGCCTGCGCCTCGGCGCGGACCCGGTCGGCGGTGTCCTGGGCCTCCGCCTTGAGCCGCTCGGCCTCGGCGGCGGCCTCCGAACGCAGCCGTACGGCGAGGGCCTCGCCCTCGGCCCGCGAGGCGGACGCGTCCGACGCGGCCTCCGTACGCAGCCGTTCGGCCTCGTCCTCGGCCTGCTGCTGGAGCGTACGGATCCGGTCGGCGGCCTCGGCGCGCTGGCGCTCGCTCTCCTCGGCGGCCTCCCGGCGGATCCGGGACGCCTCCTCGCGGGCGTCGGCGAGCGCCTGCTCGGCCGCCGCCAGCCGCTCCTGGGTCTCGGACTGCAGCCGGGACAGGTCCTCGGCCGCCTCGGTGCGGCGCGCCTCGACGGCCCGCTCGGTCTCCTCGCGCAGCTCGCGCGCGGCCGTCTCGGCGTCCGCCTTGACCGCCTCGGCCTGCTCGGTGGCCTCGGCGCGGTGCCGCTCGGCCTCCTTGCGGGTGCGCTCCAGGGTCTCCTCGGCCTGCCGGCGCAGGGTGGTGGCCCGCTCGATGGCCTCGGTGCGGACCTTCTCGCTGTCCGTCGTCGCGGTCTTGCGCAGCTCGTCGGCGTCCGCCTTGGCCTTGGCCAGCAGCTCCTCGGCGGACTTGGCCGCCTCCTCGATCTGCGCCACCGCCTCGCGGCGGGCCTCGGCGCGGATCGACTCGCCCTCGGCGACCGCGTCGGCGCGCAGCTGCTCGGCCTCGCCGCGCAGCCGACGGGCCTCCTCCTGCAGCTCGACCGTCTTGGCGCGGTACTCCTTGGTGTCGTCCTTCGCCGCGCCCTTGAGCTGCTCGGCGATGTCGTGCGCCTCGGCGCGCAGCCGGTCCGCCTCGGCCTCGGCCTCCGTGCGGATCCGTTCGGCCTCCTCGGCGGCGGCCTTGGTGGTGTTCTTGGCTTCCTCGGACGCCTTGTTCAGGACGTCCTCGGCGGTCTTGGCGGCCTTGGAGAGCTGGGTCGCGCTCTCCTCGGCGGTGACCGTGCGGGCCTTCTCGGAGGCCTCCGCGACGATCTTCTCGGCCTCGGCGCGCGCGTCGGCGACCAGCTGCTCGGCCTCGGACTTGGTGTTCTCGGCCTCCTTGGTGGCCTCTTCGACCAGCCGGGCGACCTGCTCCTTGGCGGTGCGGGTACGGGTCTCGTTGGCGGCCTCGGCGCTCGACAGCGCCTTGGTGGCGGCCTGCTCGGCCTCGGTGACCAGCTTCTCGGCCTCGGACTGCGCCTTGCGCAGCGCCTCCTCGGCCTGCGCCATGCGCTCCTCGGCGGCCCGGCTCAGCTCGGCGGCCTGGCGGCGGGCGGCGTCCGACTCCGTGACGGTGCTGCTGCGCAGCTGCTCGGCGTGGTCGGTGGCCTCCTGGGCCTGGGTGGAGGCGGCGTTCAGCAGCCGCTCGGCGTCCGTGCGGGCGCGGCGCAGGATCTGGTCGGCCTCGGTGCGGGCCGTCTCGGCGTCGCTCTGCAGCCGCTCCCGGGCCTCCCGGGTCAGCCGCTCGGCCTCCGCGCGGGCGGTGGCCATCGCCTGCTCGGACTCGGCGCGGGACTCGTCCAGCAGCCTGCGTGCCTGGGACTCCGTGCGGGCGCGCAGCTGCTCGGCCCACGCCACGTTCTCGTTGACGTGCGACTCGACGGTCTGCCGGCGCTCGGCCAGCTCCTGGTCCAGCTGCTGGCGGCGGGTGACCGCCTCCTGGTGCAGTTCGGCCTGGAGCCGGGCCGCCTGTTCGGCGTGCTCCTGCAGGATGCGCTGGGTCTGCGCGCGGGCCTGGCTCAGCTCCCGCTCGGCGTCCTGGCGCAGCTGGTCGGCCTGGATCTGGGCATTACGCAGCAACTGTTCGGCCTGATAGCCGATGTCACCGCCGTCGTAGGCGGGCCTGGTCATCAGGGTGCGGCGCGCCTCGTGCAGCTTGGCGCGCAGCACCTCGACCTGGTAGCCGAGGTCCTCGGCGTGCTGGATCGCCTTTTCCCGCTCGGTCTTCAGCCGTTTCATCTCGGCCTCGAACCGAGAGAGGTGGTCGACGTCAGCCGCCGGCTCTCGCTCCTGGCTCTCGTAGCCCCGCACTGCGCGGTCCCATCCGTCCCCTGGTCGCAAGCTTCTCCAAACGAGCTCCGTCCATCCGCCGAACGGGGCCCCCGGGGAATGGTGTCAGATCAACGGCGGAGCACGGGCTGCTGCCCCGACGCTCGTCCCCCGAAACCCGGACCCCGGCATGCGGCCACCCGGCCTTGCGAGGGCGACCGCCCCCAACCCTACCGGCCCTTATGTACGGGGGTCAGTGCTCGGGCGACTCAACCGGGGCCGAAGTGACCAGTTCTGTCAGGACACCGTGGCAATCCTTGGGGTGCAGGAAGGTGATCCGCGACCCCATGGAACCGATCCTCGGCTCCTCGTACAGAACGCGTACGCCCTTCTCGCGGATGTCCGCGGCGACCCCGTCGACGTCCGCCGTACCGAAGGCGATGTGGTGGACGCCCTCCCCGTTCTTCGCCAGCCACTTGCCGACCGCGGAGTCCTCCCGGGTCGGCTCCAGCAGCTGGAGGTAGGAGGCGCCGCCGTCGGACGTCTCGTTGATCTTGAGCATGGCCTCGCGCACGCCCTGCTCCTCGTTGACCTCGGTGTGGAACACCTCGAAGCCGTACGTGGCCCGGTAGAACTCGATCGTCGCGTCCAGGTCGCGGCAGGCGATCCCGATGTGGTCGATTCGCGTCAGCATGGATTCAGTGCAGCGCTCCCGGGGTGGTTACGCAACGTGCGCGCGATCACACCGAAGGGCCGATGACGCGTGCAGTACCGGTCAGTACATTCGAAGTAAACCCTCGTTCACTCCTCGGCTGTGCAGGCCGGTAAGGGGATCGCAGCTCATGTCTTCTGGAACTTCCGGTTCGACCAGCTCGGTGATCGTCGCGGGCGCGCGCACGCCCATGGGACGACTTCTGGGATCGCTGAAGTCCTTCTCCGGAGCCGACCTCGGCGGCTTCGCGATCAAGGCCGCCCTCGACCGTGCGGGGATCGGCGGCGACCAGGTGCAGTACGTGATCATGGGCCAGGTGCTGCAGGCCGGGGCGGGGCAGATCCCGGCCCGCCAGGCCGCGGTCAAGGCCGGCATCCCGATGAGCGTCCCGGCGCTCACCGTCAACAAGGTGTGTCTGTCCGGTCTGGACGCGATCGCGCTGGCCGACCAGCTGATCCGCGCCGGCGAGTTCGACATCGTGGTCGCGGGCGGCCAGGAGTCCATGACCAACGCCCCCCACCTGCTGCCGAAGTCCCGCGAGGGCTACAAGTACGGCGCCGTCGAGATGCTCGACGCGATGGCCCACGACGGCCTGACCGACGCCTTCGAGGGCATCGCCATGGGCGAGTCCACGGAGAAGCACAACACCCGCCTCGGCATCCGGCGCCCCGAGCAGGACGAGATCGCCGCCCTGTCCCACCAGCGTGCCGCCGCCGCGCAGAAGAACGGCATCTTCGAGGCCGAGATCACCCCGATCGAGATCCCGCAGCGCAAGGGCGAGCCCGTCGTCTTCAGCAAGGACGAGGGCGTGCGCGGCGACACCACCGCGGAGTCGCTGGGCAAGCTGCGCCCGGCCTTCGCCGAGGACGGCACGATCACCGCCGGCTCCGCCTCGCAGATCTCGGACGGTGCGGCGGCCGTGGTCGTGATGAGCAAGGCCAAGGCCGAGGAGCTGGGCCTCACCTGGCTCGCCGAGATCGGCGCGCACGGCAACGTGGCCGGCCCGGACAACTCCCTGCAGTCGCAGCCGTCCAACGCGATCCAGCACGCCCTCGGCAAGGAGGGCCTCGAGGTCGCCGACCTCGACCTGATCGAGATCAACGAGGCCTTCGCCGCGGTCGCCGTGCAGTCAATGAAGGACCTGGGCGTTTCCACGGAAAAGGTGAACGTCAACGGGGGCGCGATCGCCCTGGGTCACCCGATCGGTATGTCCGGCGCCCGTCTCGTGCTCCACTTGGCGCTGGAGCTCAAGCGCCGGGGCGGCGGTGTCGGCGCGGCCGCGCTGTGCGGTGGCGGCGGCCAGGGTGACGCACTCATCGTGCGGGTACCCAAGGCCTGAGCTCTGCGTACGCCTGAGTTCTCTGTACGTCGGTGAAGTGAACGGAGCTGTTTGATGCAGGACGTCTCCTCTCTGGTGGCCCAGGCGAGGGAAGGCCGGCCGCGGGCCGTCGCCCGGCTGATCTCCCTGGTGGAGGGGGCGTCCCCGCAGCTCAGGGAGGTCATGGCGACGCTGGCCCCGCTGACCGGCAACGCCTACGTGGTCGGCCTGACCGGCTCGCCCGGTGTCGGCAAGTCCACCTCCACCTCCGCCCTCGTCACGGCCTACCGCAAGCAGGGCAAGCGGGTCGGCGTCCTGGCCGTCGACCCGTCGTCGCCGTTCTCCGGCGGCGCCCTGCTCGGCGACCGGGTCCGTATGTCGGAGCACTCCTCCGACCCCGGCGTCTACATCCGCTCCATGGCCACGCGCGGCCACCTCGGCGGCCTGGCCTGGGCCGCGCCCCAGGCGATCCGCGTCCTGGACGCGGCGGGCTGCGACGTGGTCCTGGTGGAGACCGTCGGTGTCGGCCAGTCGGAGGTGGAGATCGCCTCCCAGGCCGACACGTCGGTGGTCCTGCTGGCCCCGGGCATGGGCGACGGCATCCAGGCGGCGAAGGCCGGCATCCTGGAGATCGGCGACGTGTACGTCGTCAACAAGGCGGACCGGGACGGAGCCGACGCCACCGCCCGCGAGCTGAACCACATGCTGGGCCTGGGCGAGGCCCGAGGCCCCGGCGACTGGCGCCCGCCCATCGTCAAGACGGTCGCGGCCCGCGCCGAGGGTGTCGACGAGGTCGTCGAGGCCCTGGAGAAGCACCGTGCCTGGATGGAGGAGCACGGCGTCCTCGCCGAGCGCCGCCTGGCCCGCGCGGCCCGCGAGGTGGAGACCATCGCGGTCACGGCCCTGCGTGAACGCATCGGCGACCTGCACGGCGACCGCCACCTGGGCGCGCTCGCCGAACGCATCGTGGCGGGCGAACTGGACCCCTACCGGGCCGCGGACGAGCTGGTGGCGGGGCTGACCGAGGGCTGATCCCGGCCCTGTCGGAAAATGCCGTGGTCAGGCCGGGCCGCCCGCTGCTAGCTTGATCCGCATGTTCCTCTCCATGGCGTAGAGCGCACACCCGCGCCCGCGCCCGCGACCGACGCACGCCCGTCGGCCGGCGCGGCGCTCCGGTGTCCCCTCTTCCCGCCTCCCGATGAGGAATTCACGCATGTCCGCGTCCACTTCGTCGCGCCCTGCCCTGTCCGTGCGGCCCTCGTACGCCGCCGTCCTGCGCGTGCCGCACGCGCGCCGCACCTTCACCGCCGCGCTGACGGCGCGCCTGTCCTACGGGACGGTCTCGCTCGCGGTGATGCTGTCCGTCACCCGGGCCACCGGGTCCTACGCCGTGTCCGGTGCCGTGATGTCCCTGTTCGGCGCCACGACGGTCTTCCTGATGCCGCTGCGGGCGTCCGTCGTCGACCGGTACGGTCCGCGCCGCGCCCTGCTTCCGATGGCGGCGCTCTACGGCACCCTGCTGTGTGCCCTGGCCGCCCTGACCTGGCGACCCGGGGCCCCGGTGGCGGCCATCGGCACGGCCGCGGCCCTCGCGGGCGCCTGCGCGCCCCCGGTGGGCCCCACCATGCGTGCCGTGTGGTCCGAACTGATCGCCGACCGGCGCCTGTTGCAGCGCGCCTACAGTCTGGACGGCGTCGCCGAGGAACTGCTCTTCGTCTCCGGCCCGGTCCTGGTCGGCGTGCTCGTGGGCGTCGCGCCGCCGGCCTTCGGCATCGTGCTCAGCGCGCTGCTGATCGTCTCCGGCACGGCCGCCTTCGTCACCTCTCCGGTGATGACCGGCCCGCGCCCCAGGCCCCGAAGGGAGAAGCGGGGCGGCTTCCGTGGCCTGCCGGCACCGGTCGCCGGCGCCGCGGGCGTCGGTCTGGCCCTCGGCGGCATCGACCTGCTGGTGATGGCCTTCGCCGCCGAGTCCCAGGACACGGCTCTGGTGCCGTGGATCCTCGGGGCGCTGTCGGCGGGCAGCGCGCTGGGCGGCCTCGTGGGCGGGGCCATCGACTGGCGCCGGCCCGCCCGCACACGGCTGGCCGCCTTCGCGGCGGGCCTCGGCCTGGTGATCGCCGCGGCGGGCCTGGCCCCTGGCCTGTGGACCCTGACGGTGGCCATGGCCTGCGCGGGGGCGTTCATCGCCCCGACCCTGACGACGGCGTACCTGCTGGCCGACGAGACGGCCCCGGAAGACTCCCGCACCCAGGCCGGCGCCTGGGTGAACGCAGCGGTGAACGCGGGCGACTCGGCCGGCGCCCTGGCCACGGGTCTGCTGATCGGCGGGCTGCCGCTGGGGGTGTGCTTCGCCCTGGCGGGAGGTACCGCGCTGGTAGCCGCGGCCGCAGCGGCCGCGAGCGGGCGTGGCCGCCTCAGTGCCTGAAGGGCCTGAGGACCCCCGGGCGGCACGGGCGGGCAGTGAGTGGGGGAGGCACCCCGCCGGCGCGGGCAAGCGCCCCCACCCCCGCCCAGCCGCAACTCGTGAGGCTCCCGGCAGGCCTCAGGGACGTCCCCGCTGCCCCCTCAGATGATCAGCGATCGGCTTCAGAGCCTTGTCCAGCTCGGTCATCGCCTCCGGCGACAACAGATCGATGAAGTGGCGCCGCACCGACGCCACATGGTGCGGCGCGACCTTCTTCATCGTGTCCAGCCCATGCTCGGTCAGCACCGCGTACAGCCCCCGCCGGTCCGACTCGCAGTTCTCCCGGCGCACCAGGTTCGCGTTCTCCATGCGTGTGATCTGGTGCGAGAGCCGGCTCTTGGACTGCAGGGTCGCCGAGGCCAGATCGCTCATCCGCATCCGGACGTCGTCCGACTCGGACAGATTTACGAGGATCTCGTAGTCGTTCATCGTCAGGCCGAACGGCTGCAGATCCTTTTCGAGCTGGTACGTCAACAGCCTGTTGACCTCCAGGTGGGTGCGCCAGGCGCACTGCTCCGCATCGGTCAGCCAGCGCGTGGCCGTCTCGGTCTCCATGAATGAAGTCTACCTAAGAAGTTGAATGACGAACTACTTCGGGTGGTGTGACAGTGCGCACGCGTTCGACGTCACACTCCGCAGACTACCGCTCACAGCCCGAAGCGACGCTGGAGGTCCCCCAGCTGTCCGGGAAGGCGCGGTGTGCCCGACGATTGCGGACCGTGTCCACCCGGTACCGCTGAGCCACCGCCGGGCACCCCCGGCTCGGCCGGAACCGCCCCCGTTTCCGGTTCGGCCATGAGGGTCTCGCTGGACTGCAGCAGGACCGTCCCGGCGCCCACGAACTCGAACTGATGCTCCTCGCCGGAGACCCCTCCGAGGCCTGTCATCGCACGTAGACCGCCCAGGACACCCGTCAGGTACCCGTGGTCGTAGTGATGGCAGGGGGACGGGCAGTCGGCCCACCCGACCAGTGCCTGAGGGTCCACCCGGATGGGAGGTTCCATGAACACCACCGGGCCGTTAGATGCGGCCACAAACTTTCCGGTTCCGATAAGGGTCAGAAAACCCGGCACGATCGATTGTTTGAGCGCGAGACTTGGCTGAAAAGCGAGCAGGTTGCCCGCGCGAATGGTCAAGTTCCCGTCGTCCAGGTCGTAGGAGTTGACGTCGAAGGCCCGGTCGGCCAGCAACATCTTCCCCGAGCCGGCCGCCACGACCCAGTCGCTCGCGTGCAGTGGCGAATGAAACGAGGTGCGGACAAGTCGGTCGAGTCGCCCGTGCCCGATGCCGTTGAACTCGATCGCCCCGTAGTAGGCGATCATCTTCCCCTTCTGCAGGAACCACTCCCCGCTCTTGAGCTCGACACAGAACGTGTACTTGTTCACGTTGTCGTCGGCGGGCAGCGTCATCGGGTCGAACACCACCGGGCCGCCGGGGGTTCCGTACGCGCTCACAGCTTCTCCTCCGAGGCCTGGACGTACACCGTGCCGCTGCCGCTGAGCTCCAGCTGGAACGCCTCGCCGGAGCCTCGGCCCACCATGTCGCGCCAGCCGAGCGCGGTGGACAGCTTGTTGCGGACCTCGCCGTGGTGGGCGACGTACGCCTGCGGGTCCACATGGACCGGGCGCTGGGGGGTGATCGGGATCTCGAAGACGCCGCCGTGCGCCATCACGGCCACGGACCCGTGGCCCTTCAGGGTGGTGGTGAACAGCCCCTGCCCGGTGACCTGCCCCCGCACCAGGCCCATGACCCCGCCCTGCGACCCCATGAACATCGTGCCCTGCTGGAGGGTGCCCTCGAAGGCGAGCAGCCGGTCGGCCTCCACGTACAGGGTGTCCCCGGTGAGGCCGATGACGTGTACGTGGTGGCCGCCGTGCCCGAAGAAGACGGTGCCGCTGCCCTCGACGGTCATCAGCGGAGTCGCCTCGCCGGCCGCCCGCCGCCCGATCATGGACATCAGGCCGCCCTGGCCGCCCTGGATGTTGGGCGTGAAGGACACGTCCCCCTTGTAGGCGAGCATCGCCCCGCGCTGGCTGAACAGCCGCTGCCCGGGCAGCACGGTCGCCTCGACCATCTTGGAGTTGATCTCCCGGAAGCTCATCTCACAGATCCCCCGCGATCGTGTTCCGCTCGCTCGGCTGCACATAGACCAGTCCGTCGCCCTCGAAACGGATCTGGAAGGCCTCGCCGCCGCCCTCCCCGAAGAACGTGCGGAACGTCACACCGGACTGGAAGGACTGCCGTACGTTCCCCTGATGGGCGATGTACGCGCCCGGGTCGACGGTCAGCGGATACTGCGGACTGACCCGGAGCACCACGGCCGGGCCGTCCGACATGATGGCCGCCTGCCCGTGTCCTTCGACGGTCGTGGTGAACAGTCCGTTGCCCTGCGAGGCGCCGCGCAGCCCGGTGAACGTCGTGCCCGTTCTCAGTCCCGCGTCGGTCACGAGGAGATTGCTCGACTCCACGTAGAGCTTGTCCCCCTGGAGCTGGACGAGATTGATCTCCGAGGCGCGGTCCGCGAACCAGCAGGTCCCCCGTCCTCTCACCTCCATCACCGTCATCTGTTCGCCGGTGAGCCGCCGGGTCACCATCCCGCGCAGCCCCTCGCCGCCGCCTGTCAGCTTCTTGAAGGCCATCTGCCCGTCGTACGCGACCATCGAGCCGTTCTTCGCCTTCACGGCGTCCCCGGTCATGTCGACGGCGAGCACCTTGCTCCCTTGGAGTCGGAACATCGCCACGCAGCGAAAGTAACGGCGGGACGGGTGGGCGGAACAGAGCCCCCGGGTGGAGAGCGACCCTGAGCGCACCCCTAGGGATGTCGTTTGCCACAATGGGCGAACGCTTGTGCTTCCGTTCACAAAGCGGATCACGAAGCCGATCGGCGAAGCGACCCGCCCTCAGCGACTCTCCCACCGAAGGTGACCCGTGGACATCAAGACCGCATCCGCCCTCCGCCGCCTCCGCCTGGTCTCGGCGCCCGAGGCCGTGTCCTTCCTCATCCTGCTCGTGTGCTCGGTCCTGAAGCGGACCACGGACTTCAATGCGGCGCCCGTGATGGGCGCGATCCACGGTGTGCTGTTCGTCCTGTACGTCATCTTCTGGGCGGACGCCTGGAACCGCACGAAGTGGGGCTTCGGCACGGCGGCCCTCTACTTCGTCCTCTCTGTGCTGCCCACCGGCGGCTTCTTCGCCGAGCGCAAGCTGCGCCGCGAGGCCGAGGACGCCGTCATCGCCGCCCGCGCCCGCAAGGAAGGGGTCGTGAACGCGTGATCGTCGCCTTCTCCGTGACGCCCCTGGGTGTCGGCGAGGACGTGGGGGAGTACGTCGCCGACGCCGTCCGGGTGGTCCGTGAGTCGGGCCTGCCCAACCGCACCGACGCCATGTTCACCTCCGTCGAGGGGGAGTGGGACGAGGTCATGGACGTCGTCAGGCGGGCCGTCGCCGCCGTCGAGGAGCGCGCGCCGCGCGTGTCCCTCGTCCTCAAGGCCGACATCCGGCCCGGCGTGAGCGACGGGCTCACCTCCAAGGTCGAGACGGTCGAGCGGCACCTGGCGCGGTAGCGCCGGCCGTCAACCGCCCGTGAACCCCGGCCCCATGAGGGCCGGGGTTTTCTCAAGCCCTTTCTTTGAGCGATCGCTCAAAGGGGTGTACTTTTCCCTCCCAGACAGTTTGAGCGCTCGCTCAAACGCCACTCTGACGTGGGGGAACATCATGGGTCTCTACATAGAGACACATATCCGCGCCGACCTGGACGACCTCTGGACGCGCACCCAGGACCCCGCCCAGCACCAGCGCTGGGACCTCAGGTTCACGGAGATCCGGTACCTCCCGCGCACCGAGGGCGAGCCGCAGCGCTTCCGGTACGCCACGCGCCTGCTGCCGTTCCTCACCGTCTCGGGCACCGGAGTCGCCGCCGGCGAGAAGGAGCGCCCCGACGGCACCCGCACCTCCGCCCTGCGCTTCGCCTCCCCTCACCCCCTCTCCCCACTCGCCAAGGGCTACGGCTACTGGCGGTACGTGCCCGACGCGCACGGCGTCCGCTTCCTCACCGGTTACGACTACCGTCCCCGCTGGGGCGCCTTCGGCACGGTCGCCGACCGGCTGGTGTTCCGGCCGCTGATGGGCTGGGCCACCGCCTGGTCCTTCGACCGGCTGCGGCTGTGGCTGGAGCGGGGCATCACACCCGAGCGGGCCCTGGCCAACTGGCTGGCCGAACTCGCGGTCCGCGCGCTGGTGCTCACCGTGTGCTGCACGGGTCTGGGACTGGAGTCGGCCATTCGCGTCTTCGGCCGGTTCGCGGCCACCGTGGCCTTCCTGTGCCCGCTGCTGCTCATGGTCGCGATCTCGCTCGCCCTCCTCAAGGCGCCGCTCGCCTGCACCCCGGCCGCCCGGCGCTGTCTGCGCGCCCCGGTCACCCAGGCGCGCGCACCCCGTGTCCTGAGCACCCTGGAGAAGCACGGATGACCCGCACACAAGCACGTGCGACCGCCGCGGCCTCGATGTTCCGCACCGTGATGGGCGACGCCTTCGACCGCCTCCACCCCCAACTCCAGCGCCGGTTCTCGGTGGGCCTGGCGAGCGGGGAGGCCTGCACGGGCCGGGGCGTCATGCACCGGATCTGGCACGGCCCGGCGTTCGTGAAGCCGTTCCTGGCCCTCGGCGCCACCCGCAACATCCTGCTTCCGCGCCCCGGCCGTGACATCCCGTTCGTCATCGAGAACGTGCCGTACACGGACACCCACGGGCGTGAGACGGTGACCTTCGTGCGCACCTTCGACCTGCCCGGCCGGCCCCGCCGCTTCGACGCCCAGATGGTGCTCAGCCCCAAGGGGGACCGCATCCTCGACTATCTGGGCACCCATCAGCACCTCGCCAGCGAACTCCACTTCAGCGCCGAGCCCGACGGCTCGCTGCTCATCCGCTCCGGTGAGCACCGCTTCCGGGAGGGCCCGGTGGACGTCCGGGTGCCCGGACTCGTCGGCGCCACGGCCGAGGTGCGCGAGTCCTACGACGACACCGCGGGCCGCTTCCGCGTCCGGGTGAGCGTGGTGAACCGCTATGCCGGACCGCTCTTCGGCTACGAGGGCTCCTTCACGGCGTCGTACACGGACATCCGCGCCAGCGGGGTACGGCCGGGGCTGCGCCCGGTGCGGGAGGAGGCGCGCGCATGAGCGCGGAGACGGCGAAGTCCCTGGAGACGAAGAACAAACTCCTGGAGGGCGCCCTGCGCACCCTCACCGAGCAGGGCATCGCCAAGACGTCGGCCCGTTCGGTCGCGTCGGCGGCCGGAGTCAACCAGGCGCTGGTCTTCTACCACTTCGGATCGGTGGACGAACTGCTCGCGGCCGCCTGCCGTTATGGCGCGGAGCAGGCCGTGGCCAGGTACCGCACCCGGCTCGCCGCCGTCGGCTCGCTCTCCGAACTCCTCGCCGTCGGCCGCGAGATCCATGAGCAGGAACGCGCCGGCGGCCATGTGGCGCTGCTCGGCCAGCTCCTGGCCGGCGCCCAGACCCATGCCGCCCTCGGCCCGGCCACGGCCGCCGGGCTCGACCTGTGGATCGCCGAGATCGAGCAGGTGCTGCGGCGGGTGCTCGCCACGACCCCGCTGGGCGAGTTCGCCGACCCGGCCGGGTTCGCCCGCGCCCTCGCCGCGTCCTTCGTCGGCATCGAACTGTACGAGGGGGTCGACGAGGGCGGCGCCCATGCGGCGCTGGACGCGCTCGAGCAGCTCGGGGCGCTGGTCGCGGCGCTGGAGGAGCTGGGGCCCGTGGCTCAGCGGGCGGTGCGGCATCGTCTGCGGCGCGTGGGCAGGGGGGCGCCGTAGGGGTGCGGGTGCTTTGCCGGGTGCGGGTGCGTTGTGGCTTGTCGCGCCCACGCGGCGGAGCCGCATATCGATACGGCCCCGCGCCCCTGGGGCGGCCGCTCTGCCCGGCGTCGACCTCGTGCCCGGCGCGTCAGGTTCAGCCCCCTGACGCCAGAGCCATCCCCAGCGGTGTCCGCTCGTACAAGACCTGGTGGCCGTAGCGTCGTGCCGTCAGCAGGCCCGCGTCCCGCAGGACCGTCAGGTGTGCCGACACCGACGAGGGGGCCAGACGCAGGCGGTGGGCCAGGGCGGTGGTCGTCGCCGGTTCGTCGAGTGCGCAGAGTACGGCGGCGCGGTTGGGGCCGAGCAGGCGGACGAGTGCCTGCGGGGTCCGGTCGGCGGGCTCGGCCCACAGTCCGGCGATGCCCCGGGCGGGGTAGACGACCGTGGGCTGCCACGGGGGCTCGAAGCCCGTGATCACGTCGGGCCAGGAGAACACGCTCGGCATCAGCACCAGGCCCTGGCCGCCGAGGTCGCGCGCGTACTCGCCGTGCCGCGCCAGCGTCAGCGTCCGGCCGTTGAAGGACAGCCGTGCGTCGAGCTCCGGCAGCAGCGTGCCGAGCCCCACCTCGGCCAGCCGCCGCGAGTGGAAGGCCACGTCCGCCTCCAGCAGCGCCCGCAGCCGGGGCCACTCGGGCTCGACCAGGACCCGCCAGGCCTCCTGCATCGCGTCCGCCAGCTCCCGGACCATCCGCGCCGGATCGGCGAGCCATGCCCGGCCCCGCGCCGACTCCAGGGCGCCCGGGGTGCAGGCGAGCGAGAGGGCGGTGTCCTCCCGGGCCGCGTCCGGGTCGGCCCCGCGCACGGCCGCGATCTCCTCCTCGAAGGTGGCCGCGGGGCCGATCGGCGGCGGGCCGAGCCAGTCGGGGGAGTGTCCCCGGCGGGGCATGAGCAGCCACAGCGGTGTCAGGTCGAGACCCGCCGCGGCCGCACGGATCCGGCGCAGCCAGGGCACGTGATAGCCCTGCCGGTCGGGCCGCTTCAGGGTGCGCACCGCCTCCTGCGTCTCCCACAGGGGCGAGACGGCGAACCGGCAGCGCAGAAAGTCGTCCTCACCGAAGTGGAGACGTGAGGCCACGGCGATCCCCCCGGTCGGACACAGGCACCTTGAGCCTCGGACATTCGGCCTGGGCCGAAACTCTACGCCGCACGGTGCCGGCGCGGGCACGCTGCCCGGCATGTCCACATCGCCCGAGGCCACCTCCGAAGCCCCGGCGCCCGCGCGCGCCGGGTACGGCGGCGTCCTCGCCGTACCCGAGTTCCGGGCCGTCTTCGCCGCCCACATCCTGTCCATGTTCGGCGTGATCGTCAGCGAGATCGCGCTGTCCGTCCTCGTCTACGACCTCACCCGCTCGCCCCTGATGAGCGCCCTCACCTTCGCGCTCGGTTTCCTGCCCTACGCGGTGGGCGGCACCCTGCTCGCCCCGCTCGCCGACCGCTTCCCGGCCCGGCGGGTGCTCGTGACCTGCGACCTGGTGTGCGCGGGGTGCGTGGCGCTGATGGTGGCCCCGGGCGCGGACGTCGGCGTCCTGCTCGCGCTGCGCTGCTGCCTCGCCGTCGTCGCCCCGGTGTTCGCCGGGACCCGGATGGCCACCCTCGCGGACGTCCTCGGCGACGGCGAGCCGTTCGTGCTGGGCCGCTCCCTGCTGCGGATCGTCGCGCAGAGCGCGCTGCTCGTGGGATACGGCCTCGGCGGTCTGCTCCTGACGGTCGTCGGCCCGCGGCACGCGCTGCTGATCACCGTCGGCACCTTCCTCGCCTCGGCCGCGCTGCTGCGCTTCGGCACCCGCGGCCGCCCCGCCCGCGCCCGGCGGCCGGGGGAGCCCCTGCCCGGCGCCCGCCGCCTCTTCGCCGACCGGCGCGTCCACGTGCTGCTCCTCCTGTTCTGGGTGCCCGCGATGTTCTCCGTCGTCCCCGAGGCACTGGCCGCCCCCTACGCCGACACGCTCGGCGCCGGATCCGCGGGTCTCGGCCTGCTGATGTGCGCCCTGCCCGTCGGCACGGTGGCCGGGGAGCTGTACGCCGGGGCGCGGCTCGGCCCCGCCGGCCGGGAACGGATCGCGCTGCCGCTGCTCTGTCTGACCCTGCTGCCGTACCTCGGCTACGCGTTCCACCCCGGTCTCGCGCTCTCCCTGCTGCTCCTGCTGCTGTCCGGGGCGGGATCGGCGTACACCCTGGGCCTGGACCAGTGGTTCGTCCGGGCCGTGCCCGAGGAGCTGCGCGGGCGGGCCATGACCGTGCTCAGCGCGGGGCTGATGACGATCCAGGGCGTCGGCATGACGCTGGCGGGCGTCGCGGCCCAGGTCATGGGGGTGCGGGCGGCCGTCGCGGGGGCCGGGGTGCTCGGCGTGCTGTGCTGCGGCGGGCTCGCGCTGGCCTGCCGGGCGACCGAAAGCCGAGACGGGGCTGACCGGCATATGACCGGCCGGTAGGGTCTGATGACGTGCCCAAGCCTCTCAGCCTTCCCTTCGACCCCATCGCCCGTGCCGACGAGCTCTGGAAACAGCGCTGGGGAAGCGTGCCCTCGATGGCCGCGATCACCTCGATCATGCGGGCGCAGCAGATCCTGCTGGCCGAGGTCGACGCCGTGGTCAAGCCGTACGGCCTGACCTTCGCGCGCTACGAGGCACTGGTGCTGCTCACCTTCTCCAAGGCCGGTGAGCTGCCGATGTCCAAGATCGGCGAGCGGCTGATGGTGCACCCCACGTCCGTGACGAACACCGTGGACCGGCTGGTGAAGTCCGGGCTGGTGGCCAAGCGTCCCAACCCCAACGACGGCCGCGGCACCCTCGCCGTCATCACCGACAAGGGCCGCGAGGTGGTCGACGCGGCCACCCGCGACCTGATGGCGATGGACTTCGGCCTCGGGGTCTACGACGCCGAGGAGTGCGCGGAGATCTTCGCGATGTTCCGTCCGCTGCGGATCGCGGCGCACGATTTCGACGAGGATTGACCCGGGGCAAGATCTCCCGGAACGGACGGTTACGCTCGACCGCATGAAGAAGAGCGTGCTGACCCGCTACCGCGTCCTGGCCTATGTCACCGGTGTGCTGCTGGTCCTGCTGTGCTTGAGCATGATCGCGAAGTACGGGTTCCACATCGACGGTGCCGCCGACGTCACCCGGGTCGTCGCCATCGCGCACGGCTGGCTGTATGTCGTCTACCTGATCTTCGCCTTCGACCTGGGCTCCAAGGCGAAGTGGCCGGTCGGCAAGCAGCTGTGGGTGCTGCTGGCGGGCACGATCCCGACCGCCGCCTTCTTCGTCGAGCGGAAGATCAGCCGCGAGCTGGAGGCCAAGGCCGCCGGTCCGGCCCCGGCCGTCGCCAAGGTCTAGGTTCCACCGCGCTTCCACCGCGCTTCCACCGCGCTTCCACCGCGCTTCCACCGCGCTTCCACCGCGGTTCCACCGCCGTACGGCCCCCGTACGGCGGTTGCCCATCGACATTTACTAGGACGTCCAAGTAAATTCGAGGGTATGGACGCTCACGCCATCGAGGAGGGCCGCCGGCGCTGGCAGGCCCGCTACGACGCCGCGCGCAAGCGCGACGCAGACTTCACCACGCTCTCCGGCGATCCCGTGGAGCCGATGTACGGGCCCCGACCCGGGGACACGTACGAGGGATTCGAGCGGATCGGCTGGCCCGGGGAGTACCCCTTCACGCGCGGGCTCCATCCGACCGGCTACCGCGGGCGTACCTGGACGATCCGGCAGTTCGCCGGGTTCGGCAACGCCGAGCAGACCAACGAGCGCTACAAGATGATCCTCGCCGCGGGCGGCGGTGGTCTGTCCGTGGCCTTCGACATGCCCACGCTCATGGGCCGCGACTCCGACGACCCGCGCTCGCTCGGCGAGGTCGGGCACTGCGGAGTGGCCATAGACTCCGCCGCCGACATGGAGGTCCTGTTCAAGGACATCCCGCTCGGCGACGTCACGACCTCCATGACCATCAGCGGGCCCGCCGTGCCCGTCTTCTGTATGTACCTGGTCGCCGCCGAGCGGCAGGGCGTGGACCCGTCGGTGCTCAACGGCACGCTGCAGACCGACATCTTCAAGGAGTACATCGCCCAGAAGGAGTGGCTCTTCCAGCCCGAGCCGCACCTGCGCCTCATCGGCGACCTCATGGAGCACTGCGCGGCCGGCATCCCCGCCTACAAGCCGCTGTCCGTCTCCGGCTACCACATCCGCGAGGCCGGGGCGACGGCCGCGCAGGAGCTGGCGTACACGCTCGCGGACGGATTCGGGTACGTCGAGCTGGGGCTGTCGCGCGGCCTCGACGTGGACGTGTTCGCGCCCGGCCTCTCCTTCTTCTTCGACGCGCACGTCGACTTCTTCGAGGAGATCGCCAAGTTCCGTGCGGCGCGGCGCATCTGGGCCCGCTGGATGCGGGACGTGTACGGCGCGAAGAGCGACAAGGCGCAGTGGCTGCGCTTCCACACCCAGACCGCGGGTGTGTCGCTGACCGCACAGCAGCCGTACAACAACGTGGTGCGTACGGCCGTGGAGGCGCTGGCCGCGGTGCTCGGCGGGACCAACTCGCTGCACACCAACGCCCTGGACGAGACCCTCGCGCTGCCGAGCGAGCAGGCGGCGGAGATCGCGCTGCGCACGCAGCAGGTGCTGATGGAGGAGACCGGGGTCGCCAACGTGGCCGATCCGCTCGGCGGCGCCTGGTACGTCGAGCAGCTGACGGACCGGATCGAGGCGGACGCGGAGAAGATCTTCGAGCAGATCAAGGAGCGGGGCCTCAGGGCGCACCCGGACGGGCGGCACCCGATCGGGCCGATCACCTCCGGGATCCTGCGCGGGATCGAGGACGGCTGGTTCACCGGGGAGATCGCCGAGTCCGCCTTCCGCTACCAGCAGGCGCTGGAGAAGGGCGAGAAGCGGGTCGTGGGCGTCAACGTCCACACCGGGTCGGTCACCGGGGATCTGGAGATCCTGCGGGTCAGCCATGAAGTGGAGCGGGAGCAGGTCCGCATCCTGCGCGAGCGCAAGGGGGCGCGCGACGACGCCGCGGTGCGGGGCGCGCTCGACGCGATGCTCGCCGCCGCCCGGGACGGCTCCAACATGATCGAGCCGATGCTGGACGCGGTACGCGCGGAGGCGACACTCGGCGAGATCTGCGACGCGCTGCGGGACGAGTGGGGCGTGTACACGGAGCCGGCCGGCTTCTGACGGCGTTCACCGACGTGCCGCGCACCGGCCCGGGGGCCGGCGCGCGGCACGTTGTCGTGGTGCGAGGGCGCGGGACCGAAGGGGGATGGCTGCAGTGGGGTACGAGTTCACCGTCCGTGAGAACGACGACGAGTGGGTGTGGGCGCCGGGAGCGATGACCGGCGGGCTGTTCATGGGGGCCGCCACCGCGCTCGGCTCGGTCCTGAACATGCCGACCGGGCTGCGGGAAGTGCCCTTCAACTGGGTGAAGATCGACCCCGGCCCGTACGCCGCGTTCGTCGACACGGCCCTGGAGATGAGGTGCGAGCGTCCCCACGGCGAACTGGGCTCTCTGCTGGGCGGTGTCGTCCCGCTGATGATCATGCTGGCGGACAACGCGGGAGTCCGGCTGACCGTCGACACCGAGGAGAAGCACTCCTACGTGGAATGGGTCCGCATCCAGCCGTTCGGCGAACGGGGACGCCGCAAGACGTGACTCCCCGAACGGAGGGGCGCCGGGCCTAGGGCTCGGCCGGTGCCGCGGTGAGGCCGAGCAGCAGCACCCTGGTGAAGCTGCGCACCCATTCCTCGTCCGCCGGCTTCCCGCTCACCAGCGTGCGGTGGACGACGGCTCCCGCCACCATGTCGAAGATCAGGTCGACCGTGCGGGCGGCCTCCGCCTGGTCCGGTTCCGGCGGGAGCTCGCCGCGGCACTGGGCCCGGGCGCGGCCCTCCAGGACCAGGCGCATCTGGCGGTCCACGATGGACGCACGAATGCGCTCGCGCAGCGCGTCGTCGCGGGTCGACTCCGCGACCACCGCCATCAGGCCGCTCCTGGCCTCCGGACGCGCCAGGATCGCCGCGAACTGCAGGACCACACCCTCGATATCGGCGGCCAGGCTGCCGCGGTCCGGCAGCTCCAGCTCGTCGAAGAGTTCGGCGACCGCGTCCACCACCAGCTCGTGCTTGCCGGCCCAGCGGCGGTAGAGCGTCGTCTTCGCAACCCCGGCCCGCGTGGCCACGTCCCCCAGGGTGAGCCTGGACCAGCCCAGCTCCACCAGCGCCTGCCGCGTCGCCGCCAGGATCGCGGCGTCCGCGGCCGCGCTGCGCGGGCGTCCGGTACGGGTGGCGGGGGTGCGGCTCTGCATCCCACGACCATAACCGGCCGTTCTCGCGGAGTCGTGAGAGAGATCACCGGGGTGTGGTGTCGCGGGAGCCCCGCATGGCATTACGCTACGACTCGTAGCGAAAGCTCGCGAGGGACGTACGCGAGCGAAGAACACCGGCGTGGGGTGGGGACCCGGCGCCGTCCACCACGCTTTTTCCTTCATACGCGGGAACGGGGGAGGATAGACGCATGCAGCCACGGAACATGTCCATGAGCGGCGTCGTCGACCTCGCCGCGGTGAAGGCGGCCCAGGAGGCCAAGACCAAGGCCGAGCAGGTACGCGCCGAAGCCGCCCGGCAGGGCGGGGCGGGGGCCGTCTCCCCGGCCGATCTCGTCATCGACGTCGATGAGGCGGGATTCGAGCGCGATGTCCTGCAGCGCTCCGCCGAAGTACCCGTCGTCATCGACTTCTGGGCCGAGTGGTGTCAGCCCTGCAAGCAGCTGAGCCCGGTCCTGGAGCGCCTGGCCGTCGAGTACAGCGGGCGCTTCCTGCTCGCCAAGATCGACGTCGACGCCAACCAGATGTTGATGCAGCAGTTCGGGGTACAGGGGATCCCGGCCGTCTTCGCCGTAGTCGCGGGGCAGGCGCTGCCGCTCTTCCAGGGGGCCGCCGGCGAACAGCAGATCCGGCAGACCCTCGACCAGCTGGTGCAGGTCGCCGAGGAGCGCTTCGGCCTGACCGGCCTGACCGTCGACCCGGACGCGCAGCCGGGCGAGGGCCCGCGCGAGGCGGTGCCGGCCGGACCGTACGACGCCCTGCTGGAGGCCGCCGTCCAGGCGCTGGACGCGGGAGACCTGGGCGGTGCCGTCCAGGCCTACCGGAACGTGCTGAGCGACGATCCGGCCAACACGGAGGCCAAGCTGGGTCTCGCGCAGGCCGAACTGCTCCAGCGGGTGCAGGGAATGGACCCGCAGCAGGTGCGCAAGGAGGCGGCCGAGAAGCCGGCCGACGCCGCCGCGCAGATCGCCGCCGCCGACCTCGACCTGGTGGGCGGTCATGTCGAGGACGCCTTCGGGCGGCTCATCGAGACCGTGCAGCGCACGGTGGGTGACGACCGGGATGCCGTACGCCGTCGGCTCCTTGAGCTGTTCGAGGTCGTAGGACCCGAGGACCCGCGCGTGGTCGGGGCGCGCCGGGCGCTGGCGCGGGCGCTGTTCTGACCAGTTACTAAACGCCACGGCTTGTGATGCCGGGGTGAAAGATTTGCCGACGAGACGTCAGGGCGGCTTCGCTTTACCAAATCTTGGTAATCGCGACTGCTGTTACTCGGAGTAAATCAGGGCCGTTGATCTGTCTGGTTTTGTCCAGGGGTCAACGGCTTTGCTCTGCCCTTAGGTGACACCGAGTGTGTCACTCCGAGACCGCTGGGTCGTTGTTCGGTTATCCGGCCGTTACTAGCCAGTAACGAACCCCCTTGTGCCCGGCGCGAGAATGCACCACGATCGGCGACGCTCGGTCCATTCCCGCACCCCGGCAACCGGTCGGGTCACGGGAGACTCTGGGTCCCCACCGAGCAGAGCCGACGGCAGTGGCGCCGGCTCTAGGGCAGGGGGGTCTTTGCCGAAAGGCGAAGCCTGTCCAGGTTGTGCGTGATGCGTGTCAGGCGCGACCAGTGGTTGTCGCTCGGGGGTGATCGCCGGTGATTCGGGCGCGGTTCGCGCCTGCGAGTACGGGCGCTCTCCTTACCGAGGACGTAGCACTTCTCCCATCCCTGCCTGGCTGAGCCGCCGACTGGGGCGAGTCCGGGCCAGGAGATGTACGTCCGAGAAGGAGGAAATATGGAGTCCCAGGTGCGTGGCGGGACCAGATGGAAGCGGTTCGCTGTGGTCATGGTGCCCAGCGTCGCCGCTACGGCCGCGATAGGTGTCGCCCTCGCGCAGGGCGCTCTCGCCGCTTCGTTCAGCGTCTCCGGGCAGTCGTTCAAAGTGTCGGCCGATGAACTGGTCGGTACCGGCTTCGAGCAGTACGGCGCCATCGACAGCGGTTACACGCTGGACGGCAAGAAGACGGCTCACCCGGTGGCCGTCTCGGCGTTCAAGCACGCCGACATCACCAACCTGTGCCAGTCCGTGGTCACCCCGGACGTGCCGATCTTCGGTTCGGTCAGCCTGATCCTGAGGGCCGGCGGCGAGGGTCACGACAAGGTCCAGGCCGACAACATCTACATCGATGTCGCCGACCTCAACGCCGACGCGACGTTCGACAACATCGACATCGGTGTGGCTGCCAAGGACGCCGCCAAGGGTCCGGGTATGAAGGGCGGGGGCGAGCAGTCCAACCCGTACGGCTTCGCGCAGCAGGCCGACAAGGCCACGCTGGTGGGCGTGAAGCAGACGGCGTGGGCCACCACCGCCGGAACCTTCAAGCTGAGCGGCCTGAAGATGTCTCTGTCGACGGGATCGCACGAGTGCTACTGAGCGCTCGCTGATGGGCGGGGGAGCCGGTGGCGCCCCCGCCCGTCCACACTCCGGCCGCGTCTTCGCGAGCCGCACACATCACCACCACAGCAACGCCGCACCAGGGAGCTGTTTTCCATGAGCGCCGAGACTCCTGCCGCAACCGGCCAGTTCACCGCCCGGAGGCTGCAGTTCCGCGCATGGCGGGGCACCCGTCCGTTCTGGGCCGGTCTGTACGTCCTGCTCAGCGGTCTGCCGATCATGTACTTCCCGTACTTCCATCTCCAGCTCGGTCATCTGACGCTGGCGATGGCGACCACCGCCGGAGCGGGATCCCTGATCATCGGCGTGCTGCTCATCGTCCTCGGCGTCAGCCTCTGGTTCCAGAAGCACGTACGGACCTTCGCGGGCGTCGCCGCGATCCTGCTGGCGCTGGTGTCCCTGCCCGTGTCCAACTTCGGCGGTTTCGTCATGGGCTTTCTGCTCGCCCTCATCGGCGGAGCGATGGCCGTGGCCTGGGCGCCGGGCGCCCCGCCCCAGCCGGAGCCGCCGGCGAGTGCCGCACCGGGCGAGGGCGGTGCCCCCGAGACCGCACCGCTGCCGTACCAGGACGCGGACGGGGTGAGCGCGACGACGAGTGACCTGTCAGGAACGAGCCCGGCCAACGGGGCGAACGGGAGGCACAGTGCCGGCTGACGAGGTGGCCCACGGGACCGATGTGGACGGGTCCCGTGCGAGAACCGGGCCCCGCCACGCGGCACCCAAGAAGCCGCTGTTCACCAGGTTCCATATGCCGGCCGGCAAGGCGATAGCCTCCGTGGCGATGCCCACGGCGGTACTCATGGGCATGGGCTTCACATCGAGCCTCGCCCTCGCCGACAACGGCGGCTCGGCGACGTCCAACAGCCAGAAGGCCGCGGAGTACAAGGACTGCGTCAAGGCGCTGGACGGCTCCAAGGACGCCTCGGCCTCGCCGTCGCCGTCCGCGAGCGAGTCCACCGGCACGGCCACGCCGACCCCCACGGCCTCCGCCGACGGCCAGGACGCGAAGGACACCACCGGCTCGGGCAAGGCCTCTTCGTCGGATTCAGGTTCCGGCGACACGGCCACGCCCAAGCCCACGCCGTCCTCCGGTTCGGGCTCCGGCTCGGGCTCCGGTTCGTCGGACTCCGGCAGCGGCGGCACGGCCACGCCGGCCCCGTCGGCGAGCCAGAGCGGCGGTGGCGGCCTGCTGGACACCATCGGCGACACGATCGGTGACATCGGCAACGTGCTCACCGGCGGCACGAAGGACTCCGGCACGTCCGCGAGCCCGGCACCGTCGGCGTCCTCGTCGCCTTCGCCGTCCTCGTCGGGTACGCCGTCCTCCTCGGGCGGCTCCGGGGCCTCCGACACCGCCAAGAAGGCCACGGACACCGTCAAGGACACGGTCGACAAGGCCACGGACACCGTGAAGGACACCACCGGCACGGTCTCCAAGACGGCGGGGGACGCCACCCAGGCGGCCAAGGACGCGGCCGCGTCGGCCACGCCCAGCCCCTCCGCGAGCTCCACGAAGTCCGCGGACGACTGCCAGGCGGCCACCGACGACGAGGGCGGTGTCGACAACAAGGTCCCGGTGGCGGACGACCCCTGGTACCTGAACGCCAGCTCGCTGCTGCTCAAGGGCGCCGACTACCAGGGCATCGTCGAGGTGAAGACGGCCGACGGCACCAAGAAGAAGGTGCTGAAGTACGTCATCTCCGGCGGCACGGACATCGGTGACCTGCACCAGACGGTGAACGACAAGCAGTCCGGCAAGGTCTATCACGTGCAGGCCTCCAAGGGCTCGACGTCCACCATCCGCAACGGCGACACCGTGATGTACACCCAGAGCATCTCGGGCAACCTGTTCGGCCTGATCCCGGTGACGTTCAGCCCGGACAGCCCGCCCCCGCTCAACATCCCGCTGATCTACTTCACCAATGTGAAGGTGGTCCAGGCGGCTCAGTTCGGCGGATCGCTGCACGTGCCCGGCATGCACGTGTACACCACCGACTGAGCGGCCGCACAAGCCCGTTCGGGAGCCGCACAGACTGAGGGCGCCCCCTGAAACCAGGGGGCGCCCTCAGCGCCGTACAGGGCCCTTGCGGGGCCGTCAGTCGGACTGGCCGCCCAGGTGGTGCACCCGGACCATGTTGGTGGTGCCGGGGACACCGGGGGGCGAGCCGGCGGTGATGATCAACGTGTCACCGGGGTTGAAGCGGCCCAGCTTGCCCAGCTCCTGGTCGACCATGTCCACCATCTCGTCGGTGCTGTTCACGAACGGCACGACGTTCGGCTCCACGCCCCAGCTGAGGGTCAGCTGGTTGCGGGTGCCTTCGTCGGTGGTGAAGGCAAGGATCGGCTGGGCCGCGCGGTAGCGGGACAGCCGGCGGGCGGTGTCACCGGACTGGGTGAAGGCGATCAGGCCCTTGCCGCCGAGGAAGTCGGCGATCTCGCAGGCCGCGCGGGCGACCGAACCGCCCTGCGTGCGCGGCTTCTTGCCGGGGACGAGGGGCTGGAGGCCCTTGGAGAGCAGCTCCTCCTCGGCCGCCTTCACGATCTTCGACATCGTCTTGACGGTCTCGACCGGGTACGCGCCCACGCTCGACTCGGCCGACAGCATGACCGCGTCCGCGCCGTCCAGGATCGCGTTGGCCACGTCGGAGGCCTCGGCGCGGGTCGGACGGGAGTTGGTGATCATCGACTCCATCATCTGGGTCGCCACGATCACCGGCTTGGCGTTGCGCCGGCACATCTCCACCAGGCGCTTCTGCACCATCGGGACCTTCTCCAGCGGGTACTCGACGGCGAGGTCACCACGGGCGACCATGACGGCGTCGAACGCCGCGACGACTTCCTCCATGTTCTCGACCGCCTGCGGCTTCTCCACCTTGGCGATCACCGGGACCCGGCGGCCCTCCTCGTCCATCACGCGGTGGACGTCCTGCACGTCCTTGGCGTCCCGGACGAAGGACAGCGCGACCATGTCGCAGCCCATGCGGAGGGCGAAACGCAGGTCCTCGATGTCCTTCTCGGACAGCGCGGGGACGTTGACCGCAGCGCCCGGCAGGTTGATGCCCTTGTGGTCGGAGACGACGCCGCCCTCGATGACGATCGTCTTCACCCGCGGGCCGTCGACGTCCAGGACCTTCAATTCGACGTTGCCGTCGTTGATCAGGACCTGGTCACCGCGCGAGACGTCGCCCGGCAGCCCCTTGTACGTCGTACCGCAGATCTGCTTGTCACCCGGCACGTCCTCGGTCGTGATGACGAACTCGTCACCGCGCTCCAGCTCGACCGGACCCTCGGCGAAGGTCTCCAGACGGATCTTGGGGCCCTGCAGGTCGGCGAGGACACCGATGGCCCGGCCGGTCTCCTTCGACGCGGCCCGGACGCGGTCGTACCGCGTCTGGTGCTCGGCGTGGGTGCCGTGGCTGAAGTTGAACCGGGCCACGTTCATGCCGGCCTCGATCATCGAGACGAGCATCTCGTGGGAGTCGACCGCGGGGCCGAGAGTACAGACGATTTTCGAACGGCGCATGGGGCGATCCTATCGGTTTGTTTCGCTGCGGAATATTCCGTCTGGCGGAAGATACAAATGGGCGGACATGCGCTCAGGCGTGTTACTGCCGTGTATTACTCAGTTCCCACGCGGCGGAGCCGCATATTGTCACTGCCCGACCAGCGCGTACGTCTGTGTGGCGATCTCCAGTTCCTCGTCGGTCGGCACCACGGCGACCGCCACCCGCGCGGAATCGGGCGAGATCAGCCGCGGCTCGTCGCTGCGCACGGCGTTCAGCTCGCCGTCGACCGCCAGGCCGAGCGCCTCCAGGCCCGCGATCGCAGCCTCCCGCACCGGGGCCGCGTTCTCACCGACCCCCGCCGTGAACGCGACCGCGTCCACCCGGCCGAGCACCGCGTAATAGGCGCCGATGTACTTCTTGAGCCGGTGAATGTAAATGTCGAAGGCGAGCCGGGCCTGCTCGTCGCCCTCGTCGATCCGGCGGCGGATCTCGCGCATGTCATTGTCCCCGCACAGGCCGAACAGACCGCTCGTCTTGTTGAGAAGAGTGTCGATCTCGTCCATGGACATTCCGCCAACACGCGCCAAATGGAAGATGACCGCCGGATCCAGATCACCGGATCGCGTCCCCATCACCAGCCCCTCCAAAGGCGTCAGCCCCATGGAGGTGTCCACGCACCGGCCCTTCTCGACCGCCGACGCCGAGGCGCCGTTGCCGAGGTGCAGCACGATCACGTTCACCTCCGACGGGTCCTTGCCCAGCAGCCGCGCCGTCCGACGCGAGACGTACGCGTGCGAGGTGCCGTGGAAACCGTAGCGGCGGATGCGGTGCCGGTCCGCGATCTTCGGGTCGATCGCGTAGCGCGCCGCGGACTCCGGCATGGTCGTGTGGAACGCCGTGTCGAAGACGGCGACCTGCGGCAGATCGGGGCGCAGCGCCCGCGCGGTGCGGATGCCCGTGAGGTTGGCCGGGTTGTGCAGCGGCGCGACCGGGATCAGCCGCTCGATCTCGGTGAGCACCTCGTCGTCGACGACGGTGGGCTCGGTGAAGAACAGGCCGCCGTGCACCACCCGGTGCCCGACCGCGGCCAGCTCCGGCGAGTCCAGGCCCAGGCCGTCCCGGGACAGCTCCTCGGCGACCGCCTTGAGGGCCGCGTCGTGGTCGGCGATCGGGCCGGTGTGCTCACGGGTGTCGCCCGTCGTGACGAGGGTGTGCCTGAGCCGCGAGGTCTGCTCGCCGATGCGCTCGACCAGACCCACCGCCAGCCGGCTGCTGTCCCGCATGTCCAGCAGCTGGTACTTCACCGACGACGAGCCGGAGTTGAGGACGAGGACACGGGTGGGGGAGGTCACTGCTCGGACGCCTTCTCGCTCGGGTTCTGGGCCTGGATCGCCGTGATGGCGACGGTGTTGACGATGTCCTGGACGAGCGCGCCGCGGGACAGGTCGTTGACCGGCTTGCGCAGGCCCTGCAGGACCGGTCCGACGGCGATCGCGCCGGCCGAGCGCTGCACGGCCTTGTAGGTGTTGTTGCCGGTGTTGAGGTCGGGGAAGATCAGCACGCTGGCCTGTCCCGCGACCTCGGACCCGGGAAGCTTGGTCGCGGCCACCGAGGGCTCCACGGCCGCGTCGTACTGGATCGGCCCCTCGATCTTCAGATCCGGCCGCCGCGAGCGCGCCAGTTCGGTCGCCTCGCGCACCTTGTCGACATCGGCGCCCGAGCCCGACGTACCGGTGGAGTACGACAGCATCGCGATCCGCGGCTCCACGCCGAACTGCGCGGCGGTGCCCGCCGACTGGACGGCGATGTCCGCCAGCTGCTGGGCGTTCGGGTCCGGGTTGACCGCGCAGTCGCCGTAGACCAGCACCTTGTCGGCCAGGCACATGAAGAAGACCGAGGAGACGATCGAGGACTCCGGCTTGGTCTTGATGATCTCGAAGGCGGGCCGGATGGTGGCCGCGGTCGAGTGCACCGAGCCCGACACCATGCCGTCGGCCAGGCCCTCCTGGACCATCAGGGTGCCGAAGTAGTTCACGTCGGAGACGACGTCGTAGGCCAGCTCCACGGTCACGCCCTTGTGGGCGCGCAGCCCGGCGTACCGCTCGGCGAAGGAGTCGCGCAGCTCGCTGGTGGCCGGGTCGATCAGCTGGGTGTCGCCGAGGTCGATGCCCAGGTCGGCGGCCTTCTTGCGGATCTGGTCGAGGGGGCCGAGCAGGGTCAGGTCGCACACCCCGCGGCGCAGCAGCACCTCGGCCGCGTGCAGCACCCGCTCCTCGGTGCCCTCGGGGAGAACGACCCTGCGCCGGTCCGAGCGGGCCTGTTCGAGGAGCTTGTGCTCGAACATCATCGGGGTGACCCGGTCGCTGCTCGGCGTCGAGACCCGCCGGGCCAGGTCGGAGGTGTCGCTGTACCGCTCGAACAGACCGAGCGCGGTCTCCGCCTTGCGCGGGGTGGCCGCGGTCATCTTCCCCTCCATGGAGAAGAGGTGCTCGGCGGTGGGGAAGCTGGTGCCGGAGACCGAGATCACCGGGGTGCCGGGGGCGAGGCGGGCGGCCAGCGTGAGGATCTCCTCGCGCGGCACCTCGTCCAGGGTGAGCAGCACACCGGCTATCGGCGGGGTGCCGGCACTGTGCGCGGCCAGCGAACCGACGACCAGGTCGGCGCGGTCGCCCGGGGTCACGACCAGGCAGCCCGGGGTCAGGGCGCCCAGGAAGTTCGGCAGCATCGCCCCGCCGAAGACGAAGCCCAGCGCGTCCCGGGCGAGCCCGGAGTCGTCGCCGAGCAGCACCCTGGCGTCGAGGGCCTGGGCTATCTGGGCGACCGTCGGCGCGGACAGCGCGGGCTCGTCGGGCAGCACGTACGTGGGCACCGGCAGACGGTTCGCGACCCGCTCGGCGATCTCGTCGCGGTCCTCGCGGGCCACCCGGTTGGCGAACATCGCGAGCACGTCGCAGCCCAGCCCGTCGTAGGCCCGGTAGGCGTTGCGCGTCTCGGCCTGCACGGACTCGGCCGTCTGCCCGCGGCCGCCCACCACCGGGATCACGGAGGCGCCGAACTCGTTGGCCAGGCGGGCGTTCAGGGACAGCTCGTCGGGCAGCTGGGTGTCGGCGAAGTCGGTGCCGAGGACGAGGACGACGTCGTAGTCCCGGGCCACCAGATGGAAGCGGTCGACCAGCGTGGAGACCAGCTCGTCCGTGCCCTGCTCGGCCTGGAGCGCGGACGCCTCGTGGTAGTCCATGCCGTAGACGGTCGCCGGATCCTGGGAGAGGCGGTACCGGGCCCGCAACAGTTCGAAGAGCCGATCGGGAACGTGGTGCACGAGCGGACGGAACACCCCCACCCGGTCGACCTGCCGGGTCAGGAGTTCCATGACTCCCAGCTCGACGACCTGGCGGCCGTCGCCGCGGTCGATCCCGGTCACGTACACGCTGCGCGTCACGTGTGCACTCCGTTTCCTGTGTCTCGGCGGTGGTGTCTCGTCTGCGGCATAAAAATCGCCCACCAAGGTGAGCAGAACCCTCTTGACAATACCCCCGGTGCCGGATAAGGCGCCCGTCAGGACCTCACCTCCCCGGCGGACGTGGAACAATCGGCAATGGCTCACCGGCACCGACAGCGAGCAGGAGACACAGCACGATGCGCATCGGAGTTCTCACCGCAGGCGGCGACTGCCCCGGCCTGAACGCCGTGATCCGGTCGGTGGTGCACCGGGCGGTGGCGCAGTACGGCGACGAGGTCATCGGCTTCGAGGACGGCTACCGGGGTCTGCTCGACCGTCACTACCGCTCCCTCGACCTGGACGCGGTCAGCGGCATCCTGGCCCGCGGCGGCACCATCCTCGGCTCCTCCCGTCTGGAGCGCGACCGGCTGCGCGAGGCCTGCGAAGGCGCCGCCGACATGGTCGAGGAGTTCGGCATCGACGCGCTGATCCCGATCGGCGGCGAGGGCACCCTGACCGCGGCCCGCATGCTCTCCGACGCCGGCCTGCCGGTCGTCGGCGTCCCGAAGACCATCGACAACGACATCTCCTCCACCGACCGCACCTTCGGCTTCGACACCGCGGTCGGTGTCGCCACCGAGGCCATGGACCGCCTGAAGACGACGGCCGAGTCGCACCAGCGCGTGATGGTCGTCGAGGTCATGGGCCGGCACGCCGGCTGGATCGCCCTGGAGTCCGGCATGTCCGCCGGCGCCCACGGCATCTGCCTGCCCGAGCGTCCCTTCGACCCCGCCGACCTGGTCAAGATGGTCGAGGAGCGCTTCGCCCGCGGCAAGAAGTTCGCGGTCGTCTGCGTCGCCGAGGGCGCCCACCCCGTCGAGGGCACCATGGACTACGGCAAGGGCGAGATCGACCAGTACGGCCACGAGCGCTTCCAGGGCATCGGCACCGCGCTCGCCTACGAGCTGGAGCGGCGCCTCGGCAAGGAGGCCAAGCCGGTCATCCTCGGCCACGTCCAGCGCGGCGGCGTCCCGACCGCCTACGACCGCGTCCTCGCCACCCGCTTCGGCTGGCACGCGGTCGAGGCCGCGCACCGCGGCGACTTCGGCAGGATGACCGCACTGCGCGGCACCGACGTCGTGATGGTGCCGCTCGCGGAGGCGGTCACCGAGCTGAAGACGGTCCCCAAGGACCGGATGGACGAGGCGGAGTCGGTCTTCTAGCCGTCCCCGCTCTCGACGGCCGCCCAGAAGTTCTCGACGATCCGGTCGAGGAAGTCCCGCCCGGACTCACTGGCACCGCTGCTGCCGCCACCCCAGCTCAGGGTGGCGGCCATGTGCCCCTGGTAGTCCTTGTGTAGCTCCTGCAGCACGTCCTCCACGACGGCTTTGTCCAGGGGCGCCACCTTCATCACCGGTCGCACATAGGCCTGCCAGCGGGTGGTCACGGCGCTGTGCAGCAGTTCGGCGAGTTTCGCCTCGCGGCCCGTGACGGCGACGAAGTCGGGCAGGGCCAGCTCCAGTACACGCGCGAGCGCGGCCGACTGACGTTCGCTCCCCGGCCACTGCTCGCTCTCCTCCGCCCGCAGGTACGCCCGCAGGTCCATGCCGACGGCGTGGGCGACGTCCTCGGGTGCGACGGCCCGGGTGATCCGGTGTTCGCGCAGGCTCCGGGGCCGGCCGAGGAGTTCTCCCGGCGAACACCACAACACGCCGGCGAGGGCGGTGAGTTCGGGGTTGCTGGGGGCGGTGACCCCGCGTTCCCAGGCGATGACGAGGTCCGGGGTGACGTACGGCAGCCCGTACGAGGCACGCATGCCGTAGGCGACGTGCTCGGGCCCCATGCCGAGGGCGGCGCGGAGCCTGCGGGCGGCCGGGGCGTTGAACGGGGGAGCTGAGGGTTGGCGCACCCCGCACAAGCTAGGGGCGCCGCGACCCCGTGGCTACGGTCTGTTCGGACAGGATCACAGGTTGTAGGAACGTACGGTTCCGGCCGTTCGGTATGTACCGGCCGTTCGGAATGTAACGGACGTATCACCCCGGCACCTCATCCCTTGACCGCCCCGCCCAGCGCGAACCCACCCCCCAGCCGCCGCGCCACCAGCACGTACAACAGGATCACCGGCGTCGAGTAGATCACCGAGAAGGCGGCGAGCTGCCCGTACGCCACCATCCCCCGGTTGCCGAAGAACTCGTTGATGCTGACCGAGGCCGGCATCTGGTCCGGCGTGAGCAGGAGCATGAAGGGGACGAAGAAGTTCCCCCACATCATCACGAACGAGAACACGGTGACGACGGCGAGGCCCGGCCCCATCAGCGGCAGCACGATCCGCACGAGGGACTGCAGCGACGATGCCCCGTCCGTCCAGGCCGCCTCCTCCAGCTCCTTCGGGACCCCGTCCATGAAGTTCTTCATCAGCCAGATGGCGAAGGGCAGCTGGGAGGCGGCGAAGAAGAAGATCGTCCCCTGCGGGGTGTCGATCAGATCCACGCGGACGAACAGCGCGTAGACCGGCACCATGATCGCGGTGATCGGCAGACTCGTCGCGAACAGGATCGTCAGCAGGAACGGCCGGTTCAGCCGGGACCGGAAACGGGACAGCGGATAGGCGGCGAGGGCCGCGCAGACGACGGTCAGCGCGGTGGCTCCCCCGCACAGGATCAAGCTGTTGAGCAGCGGGGTGTACAGGATGTCCGGGGTCAGGACCGCGTCGAAGTTGCCGAAGGTGAGCCCGTCGGGAACCTTGACCTTCAGATCGGGGTGCGGGTCCACGCAGGACAGCAGCACCCAGGCGAGCGGCAGCGCGAAGGCGAGGGCCACGGCGATCAGCTCGGCATCGGCGGCGAGCCGGCGGGAGGGACGGCTGCGGGACATGGCTGCTCCTACACCTCCGTCCGCAGCAGACGCAGATAGACGACGGAGAACAGGGAGCCGACGAGCAGCAGGAGCAGGGCGACGGCGGTGCCGTACCCGATCATGCTGTTCTGGAAGGCCTGTTCGTACATGAACAGCGGCAGGGTCTGGCTCTTGTCGCCGGGCCCGCCCCTGGTCATCACCCAGATCAGCCCGAACACGGAGAGCGTCTGCAGGGTGTTCAGCATGAGGTTGGTGCCGATCGACCGGCGGATCATCGGCAGGGTGATGTGCCACAGCCGCCGCCACCCGCCCGCCCCGTCCACCTCGGCGGCCTCCGTGATCTCGCTCGGGATCTCGTCCAGCGCGGCGGAGTAGACGAGCATCGAGAACGCCGTACCGCGCCAGACGTTGGCGAAGGAGACGGCGAGGATGGGCAGGGTGAACAGCCAGTTCTGCCGCGGGAGATGGAGCCAGTGCAGGATGGCGTTCAGGGTCCCCTCACGCCGGAAGAACGCG
The DNA here is from genome assembly GCF_001542625.1 of Streptomyces griseochromogenes. NCBI lineage: Bacteria > Bacillati > Actinomycetota > Actinomycetes > Kitasatosporales > Streptomycetaceae > Streptomyces > Streptomyces griseochromogenes. Next base: position 1,658,123 of record NZ_CP016279.1, read on the forward strand.
TACAGCAGAAAGCCCGCGACGACCTCCGGCAGCACCCAGGCGGTGATCACGACCCCGCCCGTCAGGGTGCGCACGGGCTTGGAGGCGCGCTTCATCAGCGCCGCGAGGGCCAGCCCCAGCGTGTTCTGCCCGACCAGCGAGGACAGCACGGTGAACACCAGGGTCAGCCAGACGGCGTTCAGGAACGCGTCGTCCCGCAACGCCCTGCGGAAGTTGGCGAAGCCGACGAACGAGGAGTGCGCCTGGCCGGTGAGCTGCAGATCGGTGAAGGCGATGTAGACGCAGTAGGCGATGGGGCCGGCGAGGAAGAGGAGCAGCAGGACCAGGGCAGGGGCGACGGGCAGGGCCCTGCTGATCCGCCGGTGCGGCCTCATTTCCGGATCACTTGGCCGTCGGTGACGTCCTTCAGTGTGGCGTCGTAGCCGCTCGCCGCCTTCTCGGCGGACTGATCACCGGTGGTCACTCCCTCCATGGCCTCCTGGACGGCGGTCGACACCTTCGGGTACGCGGGATAGGCGGGCCGGTAATGCGTGCTCGCGACCAGATCGGTGAAGAACTTGATGCCGGGCTGGGCGGTCGCGTACGCCGGGTCCTCCGCCACGTCCTCGCGTACGGAGATCCCGGAGTCGGCGACGTACCAGGCGCGGGCGTTGTCCTTCGTCTGCAGGGTCCTGACGAAGTCGAAGGCGAGGTCGGGATGGGCCGCCTTGGCCGGGACGGCCCAGGTCCAGCCGCCGGACATGCTCACCTTGCCGGGGGCCTGGCCGTGCTGGGTGGGCATGTAGGCCAGTCCGAGCCGCTTGGACCAGTCCTTCCACTCGTGCCCGCTGCCCGGCAGCCAGGCCTGCGGGAGCCAGGAGCCGTCGAGGTCGATGCCGAGCTTGCCCTGGGGGAGCAGCTCGCCGTTGACGGTGGTGGCGAAGTTGGGATCGAGGGCGTCGGAGACGTCGGGGCCGAGCTTCTCCTTGTACACGGTTTCGACGAACTTCAGCGAGTCCTCGAAGCCCTGGCTCCCGGCGATCCACTTCTTGCCGCCGCTGTCGTACAGGGGGTCCGACGTCCCGTCACCGGTGCCGTACAGGAGCATTTCGAACCCCTGCATGGTGGCCCGCTCACCCGCCGGTTTGCCGGTGTAGACGTTGAGGGGGGTGACGCCCGGGACCCTCTTCTTGATGGTCCGGGCGGCGGCGAGGACGTCGTCCCAGGTTCTGGGCTGCCAGTCGGCGGGCAGGCCGGCCTTCGCGAAGACGCGCCTGTCGAACCACAGCCCCCGGGTGTCGGTGCCGTCCGGGACGCCGTACGTCTTCCCGTCCGCGCCCTTGGCGGAGTTCTTGGCGGTGCCGATGAACCGCTGCCAGTCCGGCCACTTGGCGAGGTAGGGGTCGAGGGGCTTCAAGTAGCCGCTCGTGATGTCCGAGTTGATGAGGAAGGTGTCCTCGTAGACCAGGTCCGGCGCGGTCCTCGGCGAGCGCAGCATCTGCTGCAGCTTGGTGTAGTACTCCGAGTCCGGTGCCTTGATCGGGACGAACTCCACCTTCTTGCCGGGGTACTTCTTCTCGAACTGCTTCTTGATGCCGGCGAGATAGGTGTCCATCACCTTGATGGAGTTGTCGGTCGACTGCTTGTAGGAGACCTTGAGGGTGTTCGGACTGCTGCCGGATCCGTTGCCGCAGGCGGTGAGGGCGGTGGCGGCGAGAGCGGCGGTGAGGAGGGTGGTGAGGGCGGCGGTGGGGCGCACGGGCATGACCTCCTGCGGGCGCACTTCTTGGTGGCGTGGCGTGGAGATGGCTGCCGAGTGAACGTAAGAGGAGTGGTCTAGTCAGGTCAATGCGTGTGCGACAGATCGGGCCTCGGCGCGAGCCCGGGGCCGGACTCGGCGAGCTGGTAGTACTCGTCGTCGAGGAGGGGCTGAGCCAGGCCGTTGGAGAGTGCGAAACAGCCGTCGGCGACCAGGTCTATGCGGCACCGAGGTCCAAACGGAATTCCGGCTGAGCCGCCCGCCGGTATGCGAGCGTGGCGATCCGGTGTGCCTGCACATGGTCCGGGTGTCCGTAACCACCGGTGGGATCGTATGTGACCAGCGCCTCGGGGCGGATCTCCCGTATGACGCCCACGAGATGTGTCGCGGCCTCTTCGACGTCGGCCCGGCAGAGGGCCTTCGGATGCCGGCCCGCGGCCGAACCCGTCATTCCCGAGTCGCGATAACGTCCTGAGCCGCCCAGGAACCTGTGGTCTCGCACGCCCAGTTCGTCCATGGCGGCGGCGAGTTCATGTGTCATACGCTTCATAAACCCCTGCTCCTCCGGGGTAGGTGTGCGGGTAGATTTCGCTGGTGTTTGACTATCTCTCGCGGACTCTCGCCGCCTACGAGCACAGCCCCCTCAAGTACGAGACGGCCACGCGGGGCATGATTCCGGACAGGGAACTCGACCGGTTCACCTCGATGCTGCCGGAAGAGACGGGACCCGTTCTGGACGCCGGGTGTGCTTTCGGCCGTGACACGGCTCTCCTTGCCGACCGGGGTGTGACGGTGATCGGCATCGACCTCAGCGACTCCTTTCTCTCCCGGGCCCGTGAACTGCATCCGCGACTCGACTTCCGGCGCATGGATGTGTGCGCACTGGACTTCCCCGGGCGGAGCTTCGCAGGCGTCTGGTGCCAGGCGACGCTTCTCCACCTCAGGGACGACCATGTGCGGGTGGCCCTGTCCGAGTTCCATCGCGTGCTCCGGCCCGGCGGAGCCCTCTTCGTCAGCTTCAAGGAGGGCGAGGGAGAGGAGGAATTCGTGGAGTCCTTCAGCGCGGACGCGGCCCGGTTCTTCCGCTACCAGACAGCCGACCGGGTCCACGGCCTGCTGGCCGATGCCGGGTTCGTCCGGCCCGTGGTCCGCGCGGTCAACGAACGCGAGCGGTACGGCGAGGGCCATCGCGATCTCACCTGGCTGACGGCCTACGCGCACAAGACCTCCTGACCGCCTCTCGGGGCCGCCGTCGTACTCAGCCCCCGGGGGAGTGCCCGACGGGCGCGAGTTCTCCTCCGGCGACGGCCGCCAGCCGGGCCACCCGGTCGGCGGCCAGCGCGGCTTCCCGCGCGTCGAGGCCGGTGAACGCCAGGCGCACCGATCCCTCCGCCGCGTCGAAGGCGGAACCCGGTCCCACCTTCAGTCCCTGTTCGGCGAACCGGGCCGTCACGCATTCCTCGGAGGCACCCCGCCAGTGCAGCACCAGTGACATGCCTCCGCCCGTGAACCGCCATCCGAGCAGCTCACCGAGACGGCCGGTGAAGGCCCGCCGGGCCTCCAGCGTGGGTTCCACACACCCCTGGCGCAGCGCGGCGAGCGTGCGCCCGTCCAGGAAGCCGGCCCAGGTCCGCTGCCAGACGGTGGCGGGCCCGCCCGCGCGCAGGGGCGTCGGCAGCTCCTCGCCCTCCGGCATGACGGCCCAGCCGATGCGGCTGCCGCCACCGCACAGCTTGGCCAGCGATGTGACCGACCAGCAGCCGGCAGGCGGGTTCTCGGGAGGGGCGAACCATCGATAGACCTGGTTGACCACCACCTGGTGGCCTTCACCGGCCAACGCCGCCAGGGCCGCCCGCTCGGCGTCGTTCAGCGACCGCCCGTCCGGATTGCGCTGCGGGCTGGTCACCCACACCGTGACCGGTTCGGCGTGGCCGCGTGCCGCGCCGGGCAGCTCCTCCCAGAACACGGGACGTACCGCACAGGCTCCGGACAGGACCGTCTCGATGTCGGCGAAGCCGGGCCGCTCCACCAGCGTGGTGCGGGTACGCCCCGACCACGCACCGGCGAACTGGCGTACCCCGCCGGTGATCACCGTGCGCTCCGCCGGGGCGGCGAACAGCTCCTCCAGCGCCGCCCGCAGGGCCGGATCGCCCTGGGGCGGCGGCGTGTCCCAGCACCCCGGCCGGTTCAGCGAACGGTCGTGGGCCTCGGCGAACCGGCGGACCAGGCCCTGCGGCCACGGGCGGGGCGGACCGGAGAGATCCAGCATCATGCGGAGGGCGCCGCGACCCGGCGGGCCCCGGAGATGAGCTGCTCGGGCAGCTCGTAGCCGACCGTCGCCAGGAAGGTCTCGTCCTCGATCCGGACGTACTGCCCCGACGGGACGTCGATCCGCTGAATGCCGGGGTCGATCCTCAGCGCCTTGGGACGCGCGGGCGCTGCCGCGGCTGTGCCGGGCCGGCCGGCGAGGAGGCCCTCGGCGATGTCCACGGGCACCAGACGGACACAGGTCCACGGGTTCAGGGCGAACGGAGCGGCGTCTTCCGGGCCCTGCCACGGCACCGCACCGAGCGCGAGCCGGTCCCGGTAGTAACCGTAGGCGTCGACGGCCTCCCGTACCGCGGAGACGAACCCGCCCCGCCGCCACCCCGTCCCGAAGGCGTGCACCGTGGTTCCCCGGCAGCGCCGGGTCCAGTCCGGCTCCCGCGGATCGGGCACCGGCTCCAGGGTCCGCACGGCGGGCATGCGGCACAGCCGCTCCTCCTGCGCCGCGGTCAGGGCCGTACCCGCCCGGAGCTGGTCCACGATGAAGCCGAAGAACCCTTCCAGACCGGCCCGGCGCAGCCGCGCGGCGAAGCGCGGGACGTCGAACTCCGCAAGGGTCAGCGCCATGAGGAGGTCGTTGGTGTCCTTGGCCGTCACGAAGTAGTCGCCGGCCGCGTTGTTCACCACACAGGCGAGGTTCTCCTCCGGGGCCAGCACCCGCAGCCCCGGATCCCCGGCGGGCAGGTGCGCGGTCAGGCCCAGCCGGCTGCTGTGCCGGACCGAGTAGTCGCCGAAGTGGATGTCCACGTTCAGCAGGTCGTCCGCGCCCTCCGGGACCACCAGCGGGAACTGGCCGTAGACGAGTTCCTCACTGGGGTCGTACTTGATCCAGGGGAGCTCCGCCTTCAGGTACTGGTAGCCGAACTCCCGGCGCAGCGCACGGACCAGCACACTCGCCTCGGCCCGGGTCCGGACGAACACGTCCAGGTCGCTGAAGTCCCGGACACCCGGGTCGGAGTAGGTCACGCGGGCGCCCAGGCCCTTGATCGCGAAGAACTGGAGTCCCGCGTCACGGGCGATCCGGTCGAGCATGCCCAGATTGGCATCCAGCACCTTGTGCATGTGCCGGATGCTCTCGGCCTTCGGCCGCATCACCTCCATGCACTGCCGCACACCCGGCTGGTCCTCGTACGGCGCCAGCCTGGACATCACGAGCGTGCGCATGCGCAGCGTCTCCAGGAAGCGGCCCGCCGCCTGGGCTCCCAACGACGCGATGGCGGCCAGCGACCGCTCCATGGTGTACAGCGGTTGCAGGCTGGACAGGCTGCGCAAGGCCGCCAGATCGTCCAGGATGGATGACTCAAAGCCCATGATGGTGTGTCCTCGTCGTCTTCTCGTGCCGGGGCGTTCCGTGTGCGGCCAGCGACTGGTTGAGGTAAGCGGCCACTCCGGTGACTTCCTCGCCCAGCCAGGCGGGCGGCGCGTACCGCCGCGCGTGTTCGGCGGTGGGGAACTCGACCTCGGCGGTGCACAGGCCGCTGAGCGCACCGCCGTACACGTCGACGACGACCGTGTGCGGCCCGTCCGGGATCCGGTAGCGGTCCTTGGTGAGCCGCGCCGCCTCGGTCGCGGGCCACAGCGCGTCGAACTCCTCGGCGCTGATCTCCCGCTCCACCTCCACCCGTGTGAGGCCGAGTCCGTGTTTGACCGTCAGGGTGTGCCGGCCGGAGGCCCGTCGCACCCGTACCTCGGTGCCGTCCTCGGTGATGGCGGCGTACCCCTGCTGGACGCGTTGCGCGGTCGCGCTCGCGGGCGGCACGAAGCCGTGAACGAGGAACTTCCGCTCAATCTCGTAGATCATCGTCGCTCCTTGTGCCGGCGCCGGCCCCGGCCAGCAGCCGGGGCAGCTCCCGCATGTCGTCGAACACCACGGCGCCCGCCTGCCGCAGGCGCTCCGGTGGCGTCAGCCCGCCGCCGTATCCGAAGCAGCGCATTCCGGCGGCACGGGCCGCCTGCACCCCGAAACCGCTGTCCTCCACCACGGCGCAGGCTTCGGGCGCCACTCCCACCCGCGCCGCCGCGTGCAGGAACAGGTCCGGCGCAGGCTTGCCCCGGGACACGTCGCCGGCGCTGAAGACACGGCCCGCGAAGCGCTCGTACAGACCCACGTGGCGCAGCGAGTGGCGCAGTTTGGCGTGGGTGCCGCTGGATGCCACACAGATGGGCAGCCGAAGCCGGTCGAGGGCCTCGACCACTCCGTCCACCGGGCGCAGTCCGGTCTCGAAGGCGTCCCTCAACCGGCGGTGGAACTCCTCGTCCCACGCGGTCGCGGTGGCCTCCCCGAGCCGGTCGGCGATGATGGTCCTGATCGACGCCGCCGACTTCCCCATGAAGAGGTCCACGACCTCCGACGGACCGAGGGGCCAGCCGAACTCGGCGCCGAGCCGGGTGTGGATCCGGACCGCGATGCGCTCACTGTCGACCAGCACCCCGTCGCAGTCGAAGATGACCAGTTCGACGGGGACGGGCACCGGGTGGTGTCGTTCCTTGTCCATGGTCAGCGGATGACGCCCTGACGCACGAGCAGGTCGCGGATGCCGGTGACCTTCTCCGCGCCGAGCCGGCGCCGGGCGATCTCCGCCTCGTCCTCGACCTGGTGTCCGTACTGCCACCAGGCGTCGCCCGTCTCGTTGTTCATCACCACGAATCGGTCCTTGGCCGCCGGACCGCGGACGATCAGCGACGTGGTGTCCGGCACCGCGGCGACCGAGTGCACCAGGGTGTGACGGATCACGTAGCCGGTGCCGGGCGTCTCGTCCCGCACCAGACAGGGCCGGCCGATCTTGGTGTGGGTGGTCAGGTCCTCGTAGTCCCCGTAGAGATAGTGGCGGTAGCTGCCTGCCAGCACCCGGTTGCCGAAGGTCCAGCGGTGGTTGTGCGGGCGGTCGAACTCCCGCTGCCGGAAGACGTGGAGCCGCACCCGTACGCCGCTCGCCGCGTCGTTGACCAGGACCACCCGGTCCAGTTCCTGCAGCCGCTCGCTCTGCACCAGCAGCTCGGGCGTCGCCAGCACCTGGTCGAAGGCGGCGCTGAGCCACTCGGACGTGGCCAGCTCGTCCAGCAGTCCCGAGAGCTGGTCGTGCAGGACCGCGAGATCCTCCCAGTCGAGTTTGGCCAGCCGGGCCGGATCAATCAGTTCGTTGCCTGCGGTCATGCGATCTCCTCCACTCTCTCCGCGGCCGTCGCGCGGGGGTCGCCTTGTTCGTGCACGCGGTGCGTCCGCCGTTGCAGTTCGATCCAGTCCCGCGCCTTCTGCTGGATCTTGGGGAGCATCTCGGGGGCCTCCAGCATCCGGGGCAGCAGCTCGCGCTCCGTGGTGATGGCCCGGAGCATCAGATTCACCGTGATGCCGTGCCCCGGCCGCTTGATCACCTCGATGGCCTCACCGGGTGACACGGCCCCCTCGGTGAGGACCCGTAGGTAGGCACCCGGAGCGCCGTGTGCGATGAACCGTTTCACCAGGTCGGGGACGTCCCAGAAGCCGGCGAAGACCCGGCAGGGCTTGCGCGGGCGGATCACCTCGAACACGGCTTCCCCGATCCGCCACTGTTCGCCGATCTCGGCGCCGGTGATGTCGATGCCGACGGTGGAGAAGTTCTCGCCGAAGTTTCCGGGGCCGACGGTCCGGCCCAGCTCCTTCTCCCAGAAGACCGCGTCCTCGCGCGCGAACGCGTACACCGCCTTGTCGACACCGCCGTGGGCCTTCGTGTTGACGATCAGATCCCCGTCCAGGCCCGTCGCCCGAGCCCACACGGGACCCGGCACCGGCCGCTTGTCGATGCCGCTGCGCCCGTTGGAGGTCCAGGGTCCGGTGCGCTCCACGCCGAGGTTGACGGTGAGCAGCCGGGCCTGGCCCGTCATCGGGGTCCGCCCCACTCGGCCGTCACGTTCGGCACACTCGGGCTGAGCCCGGGGACGTTCATGACCTTCAGCAGGTGTGTGATCACCGTCAACAGGTCCCAGCGGTGGGGGTCTTCGTACGACACACCCTGCGTGACGGTCATCACATCGGTCACGGTGATGTCCTCGCCGGCTGCCCGGCGCGCCGCGAGCCGGCCCGGGGCTCCGGGCGCCCCCGCCAGCCGTTTCCAGCTCAGCCCGTAGTCGAAGTCGTGCGCCGGATGCCTGCGTTCCAGAGCGTCGAACAGGGCCAGGACCTCGGGAAGGGCGTCGTGGTCGCCGAGGATCCGCTCGCGCATGAGGTCCCGCCGTGCGTCGTCGCACAGGACCGCGATCTCCCGGAACACGTCGATCGGCTCGTCCGAGCAGTGCATGAAGTTGAACAGGCCGTTGACCACGCCCAGTTGATGCCGCAGGTGCTGGGGCAGGCGCTCGCCCGGGTCGGCCGGTCCCTTCAGGGAGTTGAGCCGGATGGCGGCGGGCATGCGTCCCGGCTGCCACTCGGTGTCCTTCAGGACCAGGCACACGGTGTCGGTGGTGGGAAGGATCAGGTCCATCGCCTCGACCCGTTCCGGTGTCGCGAGGTTGAAGTGATGGCGCCACACTTCCCGGATGGTCAGCCGGTCGTGGCGGAAGGCCACCACGTCGACGGGCCGAAAGCCCGCGCCGGCGAGCGCCCGGACCGCGGGGCGCAGGCGCCGGCCCGCGGTGGCCTCGGCCTTGAGCATGCACAGAGTGATGCCCAGCATCCGTGGAAGATCCCCGCCGAAGGTCCAGCACGCCTCGCGGAAGTACTGTTCCACGGCGTACATCCGGGCCTTCTCGGACGACCAGGTGACCTGTTCCAGAATGTCCTGGCCGACCTCGCTCAGGGGCTCCTGGTCCGGCAACACGTCGGACAGCACGTACTCCACTCCCTTTCTCTTCAGGACCTCGAAGCGCCCGCCGGCACACCACGGACACCCGCCGGGTCACCGAACGCCGCGAGGAGGAACGCCACCTCGGCCTGGCGGTGATATCCGTTGGGCTCGGCGTGCCCGGCGTACGGCCACACACGGATCTGCTTCGGCCCCGCGTAGTGCTGATAGGCCGCCGCCACGGAGGCGGGCGAGCAGACCTGATCCCGCAGCGCGAGCGAGAACAGTGCCGGGCATGCGGCGCGAGAGGCCATCGCGACCCCGTCGAAGTGGGCCAGCGTCGTGAGCGCCCGATCGGTGTGGTGCGGATGGAACTGGCAGAACCGCAACAGCTCGCGATAGGGCTGCCGGTCGGGAAACCTTGTGTGGTCGGCCACGTCGCACAGGAAGGGGGACTCCACGAGAGCCGCCGCCACCCTGCCGTGCAGCGCGGCTGCCGCGAGGGCCAGCAGACCACCCTGGCTGCACCCCGACACGGCGACGCGCTCCGGATCCACCGCCTCGTGCGCGAGGGCCGTCTCCACCGCCCGTACGGCGTCGACGTAGGCGTCCCGGTAGTAGTACGCGTCCGGATCGAGCAGGCCGCGGGTGATGAATCCGGGTACCTGCGGCGGCCGGACACCCACCGGGTCGGGGGTGTTTCCGGGCCGGAGGTTCGCCCCGCCCTGTCCGCGCGTGTCGACCACCAGGGTCGCCATGCCGACGGCGGGCCACAGCAACCAGTCCAGCGCCGCGCCACGTCCTTCGCCGTAGCCCAGGAACTGGACCACGCACGGCACACGGGTCCGCGTGCCCGGGGCGGGCCCGGCGGGCCGGGGCACGATCAGCCAGGCCGCGATGCGATGGCCGTGCGCGCCCGCGAAGGACACATCGTGGACCGTGGCGGCCGCGAGGGGGCCGGGTGTCTCGGCGAAGACGGGATCCAGAGGGTGCGCCTCCGACGCCAGGGTCCGGCGCCAGAAGGCATCGAATCCGGCCGGCGTCCGGTGCGCGGCCCGCCTCGTGGCCAGTTCCTCCGGCAGCTCGTTCATGCGCCGACCGCCGCGGTGTCCTGCCAGGCGGAGAGCAGCACGTTGGCGAAGATGCGGCCGATGCCGGGCTCGTTGAAGCGCAGGGTGTGCGTCAGCACGCTGAGCAGGTCCCAGTGGTGTGCGGGACCGGCCGAACCGTCCCTGACCGCCCGGGCCACGGCCCGCACGGGGATCTCCTGTCCTGCGGCACGGGCCCGTGCCAGGTCACCGACGTGCCCAGGGGCCTGGGCGAGCCGCCGCCAGCTGTTCTCCAGGTCCAGATCGTGCTCGGCGACCTGCGCCTCCAGGTCGTCGAACGCGTCCGCGGCCTCGGGGAGGGCGTCGTACCCGTCCAGGACCCGGGCGCGCAGCAGCTCGCGGCGCTGCCCGTCGCACACGATGGCGATCTCCCGCATCACGTCGATGGGCTCGTCCGAGGTGTGGGTGAAGTTGAACAGGCCGTTGACGGCGCCGAGTCGGCTCCGCAGGTGTTCCGGCCTGCGCTGGGCGGGGTCGGAGGGCCCCTTCAGAGCGGTGAGCCGGACGGCGGCCGGCACCCGGCCCGGGGCCCACCGCTCGTCCTTCAGGACCAGGAGCACGGAGTCCGCCGAGCCCAGGACCAGATCCATCGCGTCGATGCGCTCGCCGCTGGCGAAGTTCAGCTGGAAGCGCCAGGTCTCCCGGACGGTGAGCCGGTTGTGCCGGAAGCGGACCACGTCGACCGGTCTGAAGCCGTTGTCCCGCAGCGCTTCGAGCGCCCGGCGGTAGCGGCGGCCCGCCGCGGCCTCGGGCTTGAGCACGCACAGCGTGATGCCCAGCACCGCGTCCAGGTCGTTCCCGAAGAGCCGGCTGCTCTCGCGGAAGTAGTTGTCCACGCCGTACAGCCGCGCCTTCGTGGCCGAGCGGGTGACCGCCGCGATCAGTGCCGGGGGGATGTCGTGGAACGCGTCGGTCGCGTGCGCCGTGCCGAGGCTGGTCTGCGTGTTCACCGCGGTGCGGTCCTTCCGGTTCGGTCAGGTGCTTACAGTGCGAGCCCGGCGGTCAGCCCGGCGGCGTGAAAGGCTTCGCGGGTCGCCGGTTCGTCCAGGGCGCCGACCTCCGCGAAGTAGCGGATGGTGGTCCGGCTCGCCTCGGCGACGGACGCGCGCACGCTGTCGCCCGGATACGACTCGGCGAGCACCGTCTCCGCCTCGGTGCCGGTGAGCCCGGCCGTCAGCAGCGAGTCGCGGATCGCCCCGTAGTCCGGTTCGAGGAACGTGACGACCAGCTCCGGCAGCCACGGGCCGAGCCGGCTTCGCTGACGGGGACTCAGCGAGTGCCAGAAGTACTTGAGGACGCTGCGGAAGTAGGCGTGGTGCTTGCCCTCGTCCTCCGAGTGGTCGCGGACCATCTCGCGCACGGCTTCGGGCAGTCTGCGGTCCTGCGGGAGGTCGGCGAGGATGGCCGAGATCAGCGTCTCGCTGACGATGCAGAAGGCCAGTGACTGGACCCCGCGCAGCTCCGCCTCCATCGCCTCCCGGATGACATCGAGCCGCCGCACGAAGGAGGGCTCGGTCAGGTGGAGGGGGACCGCGGTCTCGGCGGCCACCTGGGCCATCAGGTCGTAGGAGAACTGGGCGTGCCACGCCTCGTCGGTGGTGATCTTGAAAGCGTCCTCGCGCATGGCGGCGGTCAGCCGCAGGTCGTCCTGGCCACGGCTGAGGCTCAGCGTGACGGGCAGCACGGCGACGGACTCCAGCTCTGTTGTGAAATGCAAGTACTGGTAGAGCCGCTGCACGAGCAGGTGCCGCACCAGCCCCGGCTCGCCCGCCCGCACGATCGGATGCGACACCACAGGCACGAGTTCAGGCGGGAAATACACCTGCTCATCCGGCACCCGACCGAGTACGCGGCGCGGTTTGACTCGTACGCTCGCTCGCCGGTCCCAGTTTGCAAATTTGCTTCTGTAGTCGTCGACGACTGCAGACTCCGGACCTGCAAATAGTGACCGTTTTGCAGACATGGCCAATGACACTAGGTCAAGCTCCGCGCGCAAGTAAAGGGAATTCCGGTGACCTGCTAATAACCCAGGAACCGGTATCCCCGATTCCGGGACTGCTCTCGATGAGTTTTTAGTCAAGGAGGTGGCGATTTTGGGAGGCCTGTGGCCAATCGGACATAAGGGCGTTGGTCGCGAATTTACCTCCCGGCAGGGTGTTGACTCCCCGCTTCGTGATCGAATAGAAAGGTAACGAAGCGAGTTCGGATATACCTCCGGACTTGCCAGGCACGGGGGTTAGGCCACCGCTGGTTCGCTCGTTCTCTGGGCGTTGCGGGTTGTGCTGATCGGTGTTGTTCGGACAAGGGTGAACTCCGCCCCTGACCCGGCTCGTTGACGGGCCGGCGACACACCTGTGTGGATGAGCCCCCTCCGATTGAAATGGGGAGGTGAAGAGCCATGAAGAAGTACATCAAGCCGTCCGCCAAGAAGGTGGGCACGGGCACCATCCTGTCGAACGCCGTCTGATCTCGGATGACGCTTTGACAGTTGTGCGTCACGCCCGGAAACGGGCGTGACGCATCGCCGCGTGGTGGCTGGTTTGACGTGGCGGAAATTCGTGCCTTCGGTATTGCATGGGAGCGAGGTAAAAGGAGTGTGCGGCATTGCTGGCATAGCAAGGATTGATGGGAACGATCTGTCCCAGGAGGCCGACAGTCTCCTCGCGGCATTCGCGCACACACTCGCTCACCGAGGCCCCGACGACCGCCGCATCCTCCGCGAGGGGCCGGTGGGGATGGCGTTCAACCGACTCTCCCTGGTCGACCCCGATAATGGCGCCCAGCCCCTGGTCAGCGCAGATGGAAAAGTCGTCCTCATCGCCAATGGTGAGGTGTACAACCATCGCGAACTCGCCGCCGGTCTGCCGGGTGTCCGGCTGAGCACCGGTTCCGACTGCGAGGTCCTTCTCTACCTGTACCAGCGCGACGGTCTGCGCTTCCTGGACCAGGTGAACGGCATGTTCGCCTTCGTCCTGTGGGACAAGGAACGCCAGGTGCTGCTGCTGGGGCGCGACCGCTTCGGCATCAAGCCCCTGTACTTCCACCGCAACCGTGCGCGCGTCGTCTTCGCCTCGGAGATCAAGGCCCTCTTCTCGGACGCCGCCACCCCGCGACGCCTGGACTGGAACCGTGCGCTCGGCGAGTACGACATGAACGCGACGCCCGTGTTCGCGCACGGCCGCGTCACCACCTGGTTCGAGGACATCGAACTCGTCCCGCCCGGCGTGATCGTCGAGCTGAGCCTCAAGGACGGCACCTCCGCGGAGCACCGCTACTGGCAGCTGCCCCAGCCCGACGCGACGTCGGACCTGTCGGACGACGAGTACGCCACCGTCTTCCGGGACCTGCTCGCGGCCTCCGTCGCCGACTGCGCCACCGCCGACACCGATCTCGGCCTCTTCCTCAGCGGCGGCATCGACTCCGCCGCGGTGGCGGCGCTCGCCCCCGGCAGCACACTGCAGACCTTCACCGCCCTGACACCGGGCACCGTCCTCAACGGTGACGCACGCGGCGGCCACCGCACCGCCGAACTGCTGGGCCTGCCCAACCACCAGGTGCTCATCGGATCCGACCGGCTTCCCGGACCGCAGGAATGGCGCGATCTGGTGTGGCTGGCCGAGACCCCCCTGGTCGGGCCGGAGATCTTCTACAAGTCCGAGCTGCACCGGTTCGCCCGCCGGCACTTCCCGGACATCAAGGGCATGCTGCTCGGTGCCGCCGCGGACGAGATCAACGGCGGGTACACCCCGCAGTTCGCCGGCGAGGGCGGCGACTGGGACGACTTCGAGTCCAACCTCCGCGATCTCTACCGACGGCAGGCCCTGGAGCGCAACCCGAAGCTCGGACACTGGTGGGAGCACAACGGCGTTCCGCTCCTCAACGACGCGGCCATCGACCCCTCGACGCCCTACGCGGACGACCCCTACACCGGCTACTTCACCTGGCAGTACCGCACGCTGGAGCAGTACAACGTCTGGCACGAGGACCGGACCGCCGCGGGCGTCGGGACCGAGGCCCGCGTCCCCTTCCTCGACCACCGCCTGGTCGAGCTCGTGGCCCGGATCCCCGCGCGGCGCAGGGCCGCGCTGGTGTGGGACAAGCGGATCCTCCGCGAAGCGATGAAGGGCGTCCTGCCCGAAGAGGTGCGCACCCGGCCCAAGGGCTACTTCTTCTACGGCGAGGGCGCCCGCCACACCAACCGGTTCTTCACCCGTCTCCTCGCGCAGAACGGCGCCGAGTTGCTGGAGCAGGCCCTCTCCACCGAGAACGCCCGCCGTCACCTGGACGCCGACGGCATGCGCACGGCTCTCGGCGAGCTCTCCCGCAGCCCCAACACCAACAACGTGGAGCTGTTGCTCAGGCTCGTCAACCTCGGCCTGCTCGACGTCATGACCGCACAGCTGCCGGCGCCGCCCGTCGAGGCCGCCCCCCGTCCGCAGCCCGTGGAACTCAGGGTGACCGACTGGGATCAGGAGGCGCGGGACATCGTCGCGCAGGTGGTCACGGAGCCGGAGATCCCCCGGCAGACCGTCTACGCGCTCGCCGACAACGCTCTCCTGGTCACCGCGCCCACCCTGCCGGACACCTGGTTCGTCGTGGTCGACGGCGGCTTCGAGTACGAGATCTCCGCCACGGACGACGCCGCATGGCTCGCCCTTCTCCGGACTCTCGACGGCACCCTCACGCTGGCCGAGGCCCTGACGAAGACGGGCGTCGAGTTCACCGACGTGGCCGAGCTGTTCCACGAGGCCCTGGCCGTCGGTCTCGTCACGGCGCGGTCCGACGACGGGGAACCGGCGAAGCGATGAGCACCGCGCCCGCGACATCCCCCGCCGCCGACGGCACCGGTCCGCTCGCGCACGCCTTCGACCGCGCGGCCTGGCCGCCGCGTCCCGTCCGCCTGCTGTCGGCAGCCGTCATGGTCGCCTTCGCCGTTGCCCTGTGGCACCTCGGCGGCACCTGGCGGGCGGGTGCCGGGCTGGTCCTGGCGGACGCGCTGGCGGGGCTGTTGCCCTGGCGCATGCCGCGCACCCTGCGCAAAGGGGCCGCGTACTGGGGTGAGAACGCCATCGCCCTGGGCGTGCCGATCGCCTTCGTCGCCGTCGCCGCGGGCACCGGCGCTCCCTGGCTCACCCAGGGGACGGCCTGGTGGTGGTACGGCGTGGCACTCGCCCTGGCCGTGGTGCTGCTGCTCGCCGGCGGAATGAACTTCCGCCTGCTCTTCTCGGGGGATCTCGCCTTTCTGCTGGGGCCCAGCACTCCGCTGCAGGCCAGAACGCGGGCTCTCACGGGGACGCTGACCCCGTTCGGCGAGGAGGCGCTGTACCGGTCGCTGGCCGTCACCGCGTCCGGCCCCTTCGGCGTCCTTGCCTCGGTGCTGGGCGCCGCGGCCTTCATCGCCCGTCACCACGTCGGCGACAGCAAGTGGCGCACGGCCCCGCGGGTCCTGGCGACGGAGCTGCTGGCGGCCCTGTCCCTGCTGGCGCTGGTGGCGTTGTCGGGGTCGGTCTATCCGGCGCTCGTGGCCCACCTGATCAACAACGCGCCGTCCGTACTGCTCGAACTCCAGCGCTCACAGAAAGACAGCCATGACTGAGACATCGTCATCCCAACTGGCCGAGTTGCGCGGCCAAGGGCTGCTCCCGGCGGAGCCTCTCTGTATCTTCCAGGCCGGCTCCATCGTGCGGGGCTGGGGGAATCCGACCAGCGACGTGGATCTGTTCGTCATCACCGACGGAGCATGGAGCGCATCGGTCGACACCGCCCCGATCCCGCTGGGTGCCGGCTTCTTCCAGGCGGTGGAGGCGTACCTGGACGGGACCCGCTGCGACATCCGGCTGCTGACCGATGATCAGATCGATGCCGTGCTGGCCAAGGTGTCCCACGAGGCGTTCGAAAGCGCCGTGGGGGAGGGCGTCCAGCTCGACCGCCAGGAAACGGTGCTCCTGGAATGGCTCCGGCACGGCGTGGCCGTGGAGAACGCGGAGTGGCTGAAGCGGCGCGCGGACCAGCTCACCTCCTCGGCCTTCGGCGCCGTACTGGTGCAGCGTGGCCTCAATTACGCCGACTCCCGCGTCGAGGACGCCGTCGGGCAGATGTCGGTCGGCGACCTGGAAAGCGCGGTGCTGTCGGCGCACGGGGCGCTCGGCTATGCCGTCGACGCGCTGCTCGCTTCCTACGGCGAATACGGCCAGAACCCGAAATGGCGGGCCAGGCGATTCCGCGCCGTGACGCAGTCCGTGCTCTCCTTCGACGCGTACTGGGCGCTGGAAACCATGCAGACCTTCGACCCCGCTGATCCGGCCGCCTGGGTCGACGAGGTCCTTCCCGTGTGCCGCAAGATCTCCATGGAGGTGGTCCTCTGATGACGGACAACCCGGAACTCTCCGGCGACCAGGTCCCCTCGTGCCGCCCCGACGTCCGGGTGCGCAACGTACGGGGAACGTTCCTGGTGGCCGTGGCCAACAACGCGTTCGAGCTGTCCGAGAGCGCGGGCTTCATCTGGAAGCACATCGACGGGCGCCGATCGATAGCCGATATCGCCCGACTGCTGGCCGGCGAATACGGCATCGACGAAGAGGCGGCACTTCTCGACACCAAGGAGATGTTCGAGTTTCTCGCGGCCAACGGTTCGGTCCGGTTCTGATGCCATCGGCCGGCCGCCACAGCAGCCGCGGCATTTGTTTGATTGGAGCACGATGAAAACTTCCGTACTCACCGCACATGAATGGCTGACGCCACGTGGGACCGAATCCTCCTCCGTGATCTGGAACGAGGGACGGCTCACGGTCGCCGAGCCGGCCGCGGCCGACGTCGCGGGTTCCGACGGCTACTTCGTGCCGAGCCTGCCGGTCGAGGTCCACTGCCACGGCCTGGGCGACGTCGACTTCTCCGACTTCAGCCGGATGGACCTGAAGCAGCTCAACGAGGCCGCCCGGGGCGAAGGGATCGTCTGCATCCCCACGCTCTACCTCCGGCAGGAGCGGCTCGACGACTTCGTCGTGTTCATGCGCGAGTTCTCGCAGATGCGCGACGACGGCACGCTTCCGTACGTGGGAGCCATGGCCCTCGAGGGGCCGCTGGTCGCCAGCTTCGGGGGCACCCCGGCCAGCTCCGTGTGGGCGCCGTCGCGCGAGGAGTGGGCCAAGCTGGCCTCCTGCGGTCCGCTCGGCCTCGTCTATCTGATGCTCTCGCCCGACGCCCTGACCCCGGGATCGTACGTCGCACCTTCGCTGCCGGCCGGCTACCCGGACCTGGAGTGGATCGTCACCACCCTGGTCGAGGCCGGAGTGCGTCCGGCGCTGGGCCACTTCACCCGCGAGGACCCCCAACTGGGCGCCGACTGCGTGGAGACGGCGATCGGCGCGGCGGAGGCCGCCGACTTCCCCGGCGACGGGGTCCGCGTGATCACGGACCACCTGTTCAACGAGATGCCGCTGCTGATCAAGCACGCCTTCCGCACCTCCCGGGCCAAGGCCGAACGCGACCGCGTCATCGCCTCGTACGACCTTCCGTCGTGGAACCTCGCCGACCTGCACGAGCAGATCGGTCCGGTCCCCGCGACGATCATCCGGGCCGCACACGCCGGCCGGATCACCGCCTGCCTCAACTTCGACGGCGAGCACGTGGACTTCGCCATCGCACGACGAGCCGTCGAGCTGGCCGGGCCCTCGAACATGATGCTCATGACCGACCGCAGCGACACCGCGAACCTCGGCGGCCAGCACCTGCACCGCGAGGCGGAGAACTCGCTGTGGTACCAGCACGAGGGTGTCGTGGCCGCCGGTACGCAGCCCATCGACAAGCAGATCGCCAACGTCCGGAGCCTCGGTGTGCCGGAGTCCGACATCTGGCACCTGGTCTCCTTCACGGCCCACCGCACCTTCTTCCCCGAGGCGGACCTGCTCAGCAAGGCCCCGGAGCGCGGCTGCTTCGTGCTGGGGGACGGCAAGCGGATCGCCGTGGGCTGAACCACCGTCCAGAAGGGACAGGCCGGTTGCGATGCTCGAACCCGATCCTGACTGCGTCGTGTGTGTCTGCCACTGCGTGTCCGAGGCCGAGATCGTCTCCGTCATCCGTGACGGGGCACGCTCGGCCTCGGACATCGGCGAGCGCTGCCTGGCGGGCACGGGGTGCGGCCATTGCGTGGAAGACCTCCACGAACTCATCGACGACTTTCAGCCCGCACAGGGACACTAGATGGTGACGACCCCGACGGTTCTCTCCGACTTCATGATCAAGCTGCCGCCCACGGCCCATGTGCGGGTGGCCGAGTTCACCCACGGCAGCCCGGATCTCGACGCGGCCCGGCTCACCGCGACACCGACGCACTACGAACACGTCACCGGCCACCGCCCGACCATCACCCTGCACCACGCGGAGCTGGGTGCGACGCCCTTCGGGGACGAGGCCCTGAACGGCATCTGGTGCGCCCGGCCGCCGGTGTTCACCTCCCCCGAGGACGCGCTCGGTGCGCTCCGCGTCTTCCACCGGTCGCTGATGGGGCACGGCCTGCTGTGCCTGGACGCGGGCCATCCCGACTGGCAGGGCATCGGAACCGCCGACGACGTCCTCACCGCCCTCGGCGAGACGGGGTTCTCCTTCGTGCGCGTCCGCGACGAGCAGGGGCACCGCCGCGTGCTGGCCGTGAAAAAGCTGCGCTGCTGTGAAAGCGGCCGCCCGTTCCACGATCGACGAACAGTTCTCCGGGAGTTCCGATGACCAGCTCGCAGCCGTCCTCCGGCCGGGACGGTTCTGCCTTCTGGCGCCTGTGGACCGCGCACGGTGTCAGCGCCTTCGGCACGGCCGTCACCACGGTCGCGATGCCCCTGGTGGCTGTGCTCGAACTGAAGGCCAGTACGTTCGAGACGAGTCTGGTCAGTGCCGCGTCCATGTGTGCGTGGCTGCTGTTCGGTCTGCCGGCCGGAGTGCTCGTGCATCGCTTGCCCCTGCGTCCGGTGCTGGTCGCCGCCGACCTGATCAGAGCCCTGACGCTGCTCTCCGTCCCGGTGGCGGTGTTCATGGACGTCCTGTCGCTCGGACAACTGGTCGTCTCGGCCTTCGTGCTCAGCGTGGCGAGCGTGATCTTCGACGTCGGCTACTCGACGTACCTGCCGGCGGTGGTCAGCAAGGACCGGCTGACAGCCGGCAACAGTCTCCTCCAGGGCAGCGAATCCGTGTCCCAGGTGGCGGGCCCGGGGCTGGGCGGCAGCCTGGTGCAGGCGTTCGGCGCCGCGTACAGCCTGATCGCCGACGTCGCGAGCTACGTCGTCTCGGCGATCCTCCTGCTGACCGTGCCGGCTCCGCGCACGGAACGGAGCGAGAAGGCGAAGAGCGGTGCGTTCGCCGAGATGCGGGAGGGGATCGATTTCGTCCGCCGTCATCCGGTGATCCGTCCCTTCGTGCTGGTGGGCACCGGATTCAACTTCGCCACCGCGGCCTTCGAAGCGATCACCGCGGTCTTCCTGATCCGCACGGTGCACGCCGACTCGCTGGCCGTGGGCCTCCTGGTCGCCTGCTTGGGCCTGGGCGGCGTCATCGGCGCGGCCGTCACCACGCCCCTGGTCAACCGGCTGGGCACCACCCGGGCCGCGCTCGCCCCCCTGCTCCTCAGCCCGGTCAGCGCCCTGTTGATGCCTCTGGCCACGTCCGGTGCCGGCGCCTTCTTCTTCGGTCTCGGCAGCCTGGGCTGGGGTGCCTGTACGGTCACCTTCGCCATCGTCGGGCGCACCTACCGCCAGACCGCCGTCGCTCCGGAGCTGCTGCCCCGGGTCATGGCGACGGTCCGCTTCGTCTCCTGGGGTGTCTTCCCCATCGGTGCGCTGCTGGCGGGCGTTCTCGGCCAGGCCGTGGGCAACAGGGCCGCCCTGCTGGTCTTCTCCCTGTGCACGCTGCTGATACCGGTTCCGGTGCTGCTTTCCCCGATCCGCAGGACCCGCGACCTCCTCGACGCGGACACGGACACGGACACGGACACGGGCACGGGCACGGACACGGTGCGAGCCTGAGCCCGCCCCTCACCGCCCCGCCGACGCCCCCCGAACCCACCGATAGACCAGCTCCGGCCGCCCCACCTGCCCGTACACCGGCTTGCGTTCGGCCCGCCCCGCCTCCACCAGATGCTCCAGATACCGCCGGGCGGTGATCCGCGAGATCCCCACCGCGTCCGCGACCCGCGCCGCCGTAAGACCCTCCTCCGCCTCCCGTACAGCCGACGTCACCCGTTCCAGGGTGGGCGCGCTCAGCCCCTTGGGAAGCGCCGCGGGCCCCGGCGCGCGCAGCACCGCCAGGGCCCGGTCCACCTCGTCCTGGCCGCTCGCCTCTCCGGCCGCGCCCCGGAACTCCGCGTACCGCACCAGCCGGTCCCGCAGGGTGGCGAAGGTGAACGGCTTCAGGACGTACTGGACGACGCCCAGCGAGACGCCCTCCCGTACCACCGTCAGATCCCGCGCCGACGTCACCGCTATGACGTCCGCGTGATGCCCCGCCGCCCGCAGTGACCGCGCCAGCTGCAGGCCGTGCACGTCCGGCAGATGCAGGTCCAGCAACAGCAGGTCCACCGCCGTACGGTCCAGGAACCTGCGCGCCTCCGCCCCGGTGTGCGCCTTGCCGACCGCGACGAAACCCGGCACCCGCCCCACGTACAGCACATGCGCGTCCGCGGCGACCGGGTCGTCCTCCACGACGAGGACGCGGATCGGCTGCTGCTCGTCCGTCATCCGCCGTCACCCACCGCCGTGCCCAGCGGCAACCGCACCTCGAACACCGCACCGCCTTCCTCGGCCTCCGCGACCGTCAACGTGCCCTCGTCGCGGGTGACCGCCTGTCGGACCAGGGCCAGTCCGAGGCCCCGCCCGCCGGGCCCGGCCGGCTTGGTGGAGAACCCCCGCTGGAATACCAGGTCGGCGTGGGCCGCGTCGACACCCGGGCCGGTGTCCGACACCCGCAGCACCAGTTCGCCGCCGGATGCGTACGCGGTCACGGTGACCCGCGCCCGCGCGCTTCCCTGCGCCGCGTCCACCGCGTTGTCGATCAGATTGCCGAGGATCGTCACCAGGTCGCGGGCGGACAGGTCGGACGGCAGCAGGCCGTCGTCGAGGCGGCTGTCCGCCGACACCACCAGCTCGACGCCCCGCTCGTTGGCCTGAGCGGTCTTGCCCAGCAGCAGGGCGGCCAGCACCGGCTCGCTCACCGCCGCCACCACCTGGTCGGTCAGGGCCTGGGCCAGCTCCAGTTCCGCCGTCGCGAACTCCACCGCCTCCTCGGCCCGGCCCAGCTCGATCAGCGAGACCACCGTGTGCAGACGGTTCGCCGCCTCGTGCGCCTGTGAGCGCAGGGCCTGGGTGAAGCCCCGCTCCGAGTCCAACTCGCCCATCAGGGACTGGAGTTCGGTGACATCGCGCAGGGTGACGACCGTACCCCTGCGCTCTCCTCCCGACACCGGGGAGGTGTTCACCACCAGCACCCGCGACGCCGTCAGATGCACCTCGTCCACCCGGGGCTCCGACGACAGCAGCGCCCCGGTCAGCGGGGCCGGCAGGCCGAGATCCGCGACCGACGCGCCGATCACGTCCCGCTCCCCGCCCACCCCGAGCAGCTCCCGGCCGCCGTCGTTGATCAGCGCCACCCTGTACTGCCCGTCCAGCATCAGCAGCCCCTCGCGCACCGCGTGCAGGGCCGCCTGGTGGTAGTCGTGCATCCGGCTCAGTTCGCTCGCGTTCATGCCGTGGGTGTGGCGGCGCAGCCGGGCGTTGATCACGTAGGTGCCGACCGCGCCCAGCAGCAGGGCTCCGCCCGCGACCGCGAACAGCGCCGTGACCTGGTCCTGGACCCGTTCACTGATCGCCTCGACCTTGATCCCGGCACTGACCAGGCCGATGATCCGGCCGTCGTCCGTCACCGGGGTCACCGCGCGCACCGAAGGGCCGAGCGTGCCGGTGTACGTCTCGGTGAAGGTGTGGCCGTGCCGGGCGGGACCGATGCGGCCGAGGAAGCGCTTGCCGATCTGCTTCTGGTCGGGGTGGGTCCAGCGGATGCCGTCCGGATTCATGATCGTGACGAAGTCGACGTTCGTGTCCCGCATGACCTGGAGCGCGTACGGCTCCAGGGCCTTGGTCGGCTCGCGCGTGTGGATCGCCGAGCGGACCGAGGGGGAGTCCGCGACCGAGCGGGCCACCGCCGTCACCTGGCGGACCGCGGCGTCCTCGGCCTGCCGCTGGTCGCTGACGTAGGTGAACAGCGCGTACCCGGCCACGACCACCGCTATCAGCACGGCCTGCACGGCGAAGAGCTGGCCGGCCAGGCTGCGGGGGCGGGGGAGGCACCGGAAGCGCATGCCAGCAGTGTGCCTCTCGGGTTAAGCATGAACTAAATGAACGGAAGGGTGACCGCCCTCACAGACCGGGAGATAGTCACGGCATCCCCCACAACCCCCGGACGTGAGCCGCACGCCGGTAATGCCGACGAAGACGTCAAGGAGGGCAGCCGTGGCCGCCACTTCCCCCGATACGGCACCTGCCGCAGCCCGTGTGAAACGGGACCGTACCCACTATCTGTACATCGCCGTCATCGTGGCGGTCGCGCTCGGTATCGCCGTGGGGCTCATCTGGCCCGATGCCGCGGTCGAGCTGAAGCCGCTGGGCACCGGCTTCGTGAACTTGATCAAGATGATGATCTCGCCGATCATCTTCTGCACGATCGTGCTCGGGATCGGCTCCGTACGGAAGGCCGCCAAGGTCGGCGCCGTCGGCGGTATCGCACTCGGCTACTTCACGGTGATGTCCCTCGTCGCGCTCTCCATCGGGCTCGTCGTCGGCAATGTGCTGCACCCGGGTGACGGGCTGCACCTGACCGAGGCGCTCAAGCAGACCGGACACGCACAGGTCTCCAGCGATGCGCTGCCGCCCGTCGACTTCGTGCTGTCGATCATCCCGACCACGTTCGTGTCCGCCTTCACCCAGCAGCAGGTCCTGCAGACCCTGCTGGTCGCCCTGCTCACCGGGTTCGCGCTGCAGGCCATGGGACCGGTCGGGCAGCCGGTGCTGCGCGGCGTCGAGCACATCCAGCGGCTGGTCTTCCGCATCCTGTCCATGGTCATGTGGGCCGCGCCGATCGGCGCCTTCGGCGCGATCGCGGCCGTCACCGGTTCCGCGGGCCTGGACGCGCTGAAGAGCCTCGCCGTACTGATGCTCGGCTTCTACGTGACCTGCTTCCTGTTCGTCTTCATCGTGCTCGGCGCCGTCCTGCGGCTCGTCTCCGGGCTGAACATCTTCTCGCTGTTCAAGTACCTCGCCCGTGAGTTCCTGCTGATCCTGTCCACCTCCTCCTCCGAGTCCGCGCTGCCGCGGCTCATCGCGAAGATGGAGCACCTGGGCGTCAGCAAGCCCGTCGTCGGCATCACCGTGCCGACCGGCTACTCCTTCAACCTCGACGGCACCATGATCTACATGACCATGGCCTCGCTGTACATCGCGGACGCCCTGGGCACGCCGATGTCCGTCGGCGAGCAGATCCCGCTGCTGCTCTTCCTGCTGCTGGCCTCCAAGGGCGCGGCGGGCGTCAGCGGCGCGGGGCTCGCCACGCTGGCCGGCGGTCTGCAGTCGCACAAGCCCGCGCTGGTCGACGGTGTCGGTCTGATCGTCGGTATCGACCGGTTCATGAGCGAGGCGCGTGCGCTGACGAACTTCGCGGGCAACGCGGTGGCCACCGTGCTGATCGGTACCTGGACGAAAGAGATCGACAAGGCGCGGGTCGAGCAGGTCCTTGCCGGTGAGCTGCCGTTCGACGAGACGACGCTGCTGGACGAGGATGCCGTTTCTTCGGAGGTTCCGGAGAAGGAGCTGGCGAAGGCGTAATCGATCGTCCGCGAGGGTGCGGGGGCTGGTCGCGCCCACGCGGCGGAGCCGCACATCGATACCGCCCCGCGCCCCTGATGGGAAGCCCTTCGCGCCCCCGTCCCTCAGCTCCGGACGTCCGGCCCCGCCTGAACCGGGGCCGGGCGTCCGGCCGAAGCCGCCGGGCGGCTGGGTCTCTCCCCCCTGTATCTCAGCCGCCCGGCTTCTCACTCACCCTGGCCACCAGACCGGTGGCCGAGGAGGCGGGTACGCCCGCCGCGGTCAGGACCGTGACCGTGGCCGAGCGGCCCGCCTCCTGTGCTGCCACCAGGCCGTCGTTCACCGCCTCCATCACCGCGAACAGCATCTGCTCGTGCACGTACGCGAGGGCCTGCGCGGGCAGCGGTGAGCTGAAGACGCCCTCGTCCAGGCCGCGTTGCAGCAGTCGCACCTTGTTCTCGCGCAGGGGTGCGAGGCGTTCGCGGATGCCCTGCACGGTGACCGTGCGCTGGGCCAGGGCGACCAGCAGCCGGTAGCGGTCGGCGATCTCCCAGATCGCGAGCACCGACCGGGCCACCGCCTCCGCCGGGTCCGCCACCCCCTCGCGGGCTCCCGCGTCCACGTCCGCCAGCGACTGGACCGCCTCGTCGACGAGCGTGCTGATCAGCGCCTCACGGCTCGGGAAGTGCCCGTACACGGTCCGTCGTACGACCCCCGCGGCGCGCGCGATCTGGTCCATGGAGGCATCGGGGTCGCGCAGCAGCTCGGCGAGGGCGACGTCGAGGATGCGGCGCCGGTTGGCGTCGGCGCGGCTGGTGCTACCCGTGGTCATGACCGTCATTCTGCACGCCCGCCCCGACTTGCACAGGGCTGTGCAACGCCGTACATTGCACATGGCTGTGCAATTGCACGGCGCTGTGCAAGTTCTCGTCGCGCATCGAGGAAGGCGATCCCTGCCATGCGACTCGTCATGAACGAACCGGTCGAAAGCGCGGACCGCCCCTACGCCCGGCGCTGGTGGGCCCTCCTCGTGCTCTGCCTGAGCCTGCTGATCATCGTGATGGCCAACACCGCCCTCACGGTCGCGGCGCCCGACATGACCCGGGACCTCGGGCTGTCCAGCGCCGACCTGCAGTGGGTGATCGACGGCTACACCGTCCCGTACGCGGCGCTGATGCTGCTGCTCGGCGCGATCGGCGACAAGTACAGCCGTCGTGGCGCCCTGGTCCTCGGCCTCGTCGTCTTCGGCGGCGGAGCGATCGCCGGCTACCTCGCCGGCAGCTCCACGGCGGTCATCGCGGCCCGCGCCGTGATGGGCGTCGGCGCCGCACTGATCATGCCCGCCACCCTGTCCCTCCTGGCCGCGACCTTCCCGCGCGCCGAGCGCGCCAAGGCCATCACCCTGTGGACCGCCACCGCAGGGCTCGCCATCGCCGCCGGACCGGTGGTCGCGGGCGCCCTGCTGCGCGACCACGGCTGGTCCTCGACCTTCCTGATCAACGTGCCCATCGCCGCCGTCGCGATCGTCGGCGCGCTGATCCTCGTACCACCGTCCAAGGCGGGGCACCACGACAGGATCGACTACGTCGGCGGTCTGCTGTCCGTGGTGTGGACCGGCTCGCTGGTCTACATGATCATCGAGGGGCCGCACTTCGGCTGGGGCGTCAAGGCCGTCACCGCCGCCGTCGTCGCGGGCGCGGGCCTGATCGCCTTCGTGGCCTGGGAGCTGCGCCACCCGCGCCCGATCCTGGACGTGCGCCGCTTCACCAACCGCCGCTTCGCGGGTTCCAACCTCGCCGTCTCCCTGTTCTTCCTCGCCGTCTTCGGTGCCTTCTACTACCTCACCCAGCACCTGCAGTTCGTCCTCGGCTACGACGCCCTGCAGACCGGCGTCCGGATGCTGCCGCTGGCCGGCGCGGTCTTCGTCGGCTCGGCCCTCACCGGCTGGCTCACCCCGCGCGTCGGCATGAAGTGGACGGTCACCGCGGGCATGGTCGGCGGCACGACCGCGCTCGCCCTGCTGACCCGGGTGGACGCGGGCTCGACGTACGGCGACTTCGTGGCGCCCCTCGTCATCCTCGGCCTCGCCATCGGCCTCGCGCTCTCGCCCTGCACCGACGCGATCATGGGCGCCTTCCCGGAGTCCGAGCTGGGCGTCGGCGGCGCGGTCAACGACACCTCGCTGGAGCTGGGCGGCTCGCTCGGCATCGCGATCCTCGGCTCACTGCTCGCCACCTCGTACGGCAACCACCTCACCGACGCCACCGCGGGCAGCAAGCTCCCCGCGAGCGCCCTGGAGACCGCCCAGGACTCGGTCGGCGCCGGATACGCGGTCGCGCAGGGCATCGGCGAGAAGGCCCACCAGGCGGCCGCACAGGCCGCACACACGAGCGACCCGCAGCAGGCCGCACAGCTCAAGCAGCAGGCCGCGCAGCTGGCCTCCGGCGCCCGGCAGATGGCGGACGCGGTCGGCTCCGCCTTCTCGGACGCGGTCGCCCACACCAGCCTGGTCGGCGCGGTGATCCTGGGCATCGGCACGGTCCTGGTGGCCGTCCTGCTGCCGCGCCGCGAGGCCGCCGTAACGGAGATCCCGGAGGACGAGCGGGAACTGGCGGACAGCACCGCGCGCTGACCCCTGACGGCCTCGGCTCACCCGTATCCACTAACGTGCCGCTCCGGAACCGGAACGGCACGTTCGTGCGTGTTCCCGAACGAGTATGGAGGCACGGGGGATGAAGATCGACTGGGACCGGCGGACCTGCGCGCGCAAGGGTCACGTGACGTACACACCCGACGAAGCCTTGCTGCGGGACCGGCTGCATGCCCGGACCGCGCTCGGGGACGCCTGGCGCTGTCTGCGCTGCGGCGACTTCGTGCTCGGTGAGCCGCACGGCTCGGGACCTGCCTCCGACGCCCCGCTGGTGCCGCGCGGCAAGGTGCTCCGGGACCTGTTCATCCTGCGCTTCCTGGCGATCGAGCGGGCGGTGCGCGGCGTTTTCATCGTCCTGGTCGCGGTGGCCGTCTGGAAGTTCAGCAACAGCCAGGACGCGGTACGCAAGCTCTTCAACGAGAACCTGGACGTCTTCCGCCCGGTGTTCCGCCACTTCCACTACGACCTCGACCACTCACCGGTCGTCGGCTCCATCCAGAAGGCGTTCGGCTACAAGCACTCCACGCTGATGCTGGTGGCGGCCCTGCTGCTGGCGTACGCGCTGATCGAGCTGATCGAGGCGGGCGGCCTCTGGTACGCCAAGCGCTGGGCGGAGTACCTGACGGTGGTCGCCACCGCCGCCTTCCTCCCGCTGGAGATCTACGAACTCACCGAGAAGATCAGCTACCTGAAGATCGCGACCCTCGTGCTGAACATCCTCGCGGTCCTCTACATCGCCGTCGCCAAGCGCCTGTTCGGCCTGCGCGGCGGCCGCAGGGCCTTCGAGGAGGAGCGGCACAGCGCCTCGCTGATGGAGGTCGAGGAGTCGGCGGGGGTCACTGTCTAGATCTCGCGTGGGCCGGCCTCAATTCCTTTGACCCGCCCCTGCGTTCGGCACCAGGCTGAAGGCCTCGACGTGACCGGTCGAACGCAGGGAGGCGGACATGGGGGAGTCGAGCGAAGTGAGGGTCACGATCTCCACCGGGTACGAGGACACGTACGAGGCGGAACGGGATCCGTGACCGCTGTCGATCGACCAGATCAACGAGCTGTTCCAGCAGTTCCTCATGGCGGTGGCCCGGCCCCGTCGGACCGAGCGGGACGACAGCCGCGACCTCACCAAGCGGCTGCGCGACCACCTGGGCACGGCCCCCACCGACCGTCCGGTGGTGAAGGCCGCGTACCCGCCCTATGACCTGCCCAACGTCCACCTCGCCCTGGAACGCTGGTTCGCCACCGACGGCCGATCCTACGAACTGGTCGGCATGCGCGGCGCCCAGCACCACGGCGACCTCACCCTCGGCGACATCCTCGAAGCCGCCCACCGCTACGACCGCTTCGTGATCGGCGCGGTCGACTACGCCCACCCGCCGATCTCCCCCGACGAGGAACTGGCCTGCGTCTCCTGCGGCTTGTACCTCGGCACGGACGGTGACGAACGCTTCGCGCTCCTCCTGCGCGGCCCGGCCGACGAATACGGGCGCAACAAGGTCGAGATCGAGGTCCTCGCCCAGGAGAAGGAGTTCGCCGACCGGCTGCTGGCCGAGATCGACGCCCTCGTGCGCGAGCACAACGTCTTCCGTGGCCAGGTGCTCTCCTTCGAGGGCTCGGAGTTCGGACACGGCCTCGGCCCGTTCCGCTTCCACCGCCGCTCCGGCATTACCCGCGAGGACATCGTGCTTCCGGCGGGCCTGCTGGAACGGGTGGAGCGCCAGGTGGTGGGCGTGGCCAGGCGCCGCGAACAGCTCCGCGCGGCCGGCCAGCACCTGCGCCGCGGCCTCCTCCTCTACGGCCCTCCCGGCACCGGCAAGACCCACACCATCCGCTATCTCCTCTCCCACCTCCCGCAGTTCACGGCCGTCATCCTGTCCGGGACCAGCATCCAGGCCATCGGCCCCGCCTGCGCGCTCGCCCGCATGCTCCAGCCGGCGCTCGTCGTCCTGGAGGACTGCGACCTGATCGCCGAGGCCCGCGACTACGGCGGCGGCGAGCAGCCCCTGCTCTTCCAGGTGCTGAACGAGATGGACGGCCTCGGCGACGATGCGGACGTCGCCTTCCTTCTGACCACCAACCGCGCCGACCTCCTCGAACCGGCCCTCGCCCAGCGCCCCGGCCGCGTCGACCTCGCCGTGGAGATCCCCCTCCCGGACGCCGAGAGCCGCGCCCGCCTCCTCACCCTCTACGGCTCCGGACTCGGCCTCGGCAAGGAGATCACCGACCAGGTGGTGACCCGCACGGAGGGCACGACGGCATCCTTCACCAAGGAACTGGTCCGCCGTTCGGTCCTGATCGCGGCGGAACGCGAGTCCGCGCGGACGGAGCCGGAGGACGTCCGCGCCGCCTTGGACGAACTCCTCTCGGACCGGGACCAGCTGACGCGCAGGCTGCTCGGGGTGCGGGGGGACGAGGAGGGGCCGACAGGGGCGGACGACGACGAGGACGACTAGGACCTCGGAGAGCGCATCAGGCTCGCTTGGGGCCTGTGATGTTGTCCCCGATGACGAAGCCCTTGGCGGGGCCCTTCGGGAGGTGCACGTCCGTTCCGTAGGGGACGCTCGCGACACCCAGCCAGTCGGCCCTGTCGGGCTGGGGCTCGGTGAGAACGGTGACGGTGCCCTGCTTGTCGCAATCGTCGATGATCACGTAGACGGGGATGCCCGCGCGGGCGTATTCGCGCCGCTTCTTGACACGGTCGCGGTCCTGGCTGCGCTTGCCAGGCGAGACGACCTCGAACACAACCCGAACGCCTGCGGCCGCGAGGCCGAGACCGTCGTCCGTCACGTAGCGCTCGGCATCCCTGGCGACGATGAACAAGTCGGGCACCCACGCGCGGTTCTCATGGATGATGTTCGTGTCGTTCCGGGCGGCGAAGTCCCCACCTCGCAGGAACTCTCCCAGAGCCTCCTTGAGAAGAAAGACGATCTGGCTGTGTGAATAGCGACCGGTGGGCGACACCTCGATGGCTCCCTCGATGATCTCAGCGCGGTAGCCCTCGGGGAGTTCCATGGCCTTCCATGCCTGCCACACGACCTCGTCAAGGTCGCGGCCGTCCTCGGCCAGGGACACGGACTCGGTCCTGATCTCAGGCATGGTCTCGGGCCTCTCGTGCGCAAGAGCGGTCATGGCGGCGTCACCTCCTCAAGTGTGGGCTGGGCGTGCCTCAGGCACAAGCAACGCGATCACGGTAGGCATGGCGATACGGCTGACCAGGGAAAATGCCTCTGAGTCACCCGAACGGGTGGGCGTGATTGGATCTTCGGGGACCAGTCCTTCACGACAGGAAATGGGGAACATGTGTAAGACGGCTGTGGGTGCGATCGTGCTCGTCGCGACGGCGACGTTGCTGACGGGCTGCGGCAGCGGCGACACCGGCAAGGACGCGGGCAGAGGGAACGGCAAGGCGCATGCGTCGAAGAGCGCTGCCGCCCCGACGGCAGATTCGGACGCAGCGACCCGCACGGTGACGCTGCAGGTGTCGGGTACCGGCACCACCCAGATCTTGTACAACACGGGCGACAGCAACGGTTTCGGGAACCAGAAGCTCCCCTGGACCAGGACGGCGACTCTCCAACTCGACGAGGTCGACCGGAAGGTGGGCGTCCTGGTGTCGGTCGTCCCCGGCTCGGTCCAGGCGGCCAACGGAATGCTGAAGATGGCCTCCTGTGTGATCAAAGTCGACGGCAAACAAGTCGCCGACAACAACGGGGGCAAGGACGGCAAGCCCTGCGAGTACAAGGTCAGATAGTCGTGTTGCCGTAGATCGGCCGGATCTCGCCGTGCGGCGGTCAACCGCGTTGCGTCCGCAACCCCACATGCGACAATGCGTTCGAAGTCGGGGCACGTAAGTGACGTACGGGGGTGGACTGATGAAGTTCGACATGGGATCGACGACGCTTGCGACGCTGAGGAAGAGCACGGGTGGGTCCAGTGACGATCTGGGCACGCTGATCCAGCAGTTGATCGCCGCGGCACAGCCGTTGGAGGGGAAGTTCAACGGCGAGGGCAAGGTCATGTTCGACTCGTTCAAGCGGCGCGCGGACGAGATCACCGCCGAGCTGAACGGGTCGTTGCGGTCGATCCTGGGCGGCCAGTCTGGTATGGACACCGCGTTCACCACCGGCGACCAGGAACAGGCCGACAACGCACACCAGACGATGAGCGCCGCGAACTTCGACGCGGCCCGCTTCCGCGGCTGACACCGGCCGAATCCGCGGCTGAACAGGGCCGGACCACGAGGGGGATGTGAGCATCATGGCCAACCAGGACCGTCGCTCGTACGACACCGGTGCCTCCGCCGACGTACAGACCAGCCTGCAGGGGATCATCGGCCGCCTGGAGACCGTGCTGGGCGACCGTGAGCGCGCGGTGAAGGCCGCGATGGCGGACTACCAGGCCGACGGCGTCTCGGACGAGTACCACGGCAAGGAAGCCCGCTGGCACAAGGCGGCAGGCGAGGTCCGCGACATCATCCGGCTGGTGCGTACCACGCTGGAGCAGAACGACGGGACGGCGCAGGCCACGCTGGCCAAGGCGAAGGCGGCGGTCGACAACATCGGGTGATCCGGCGGCAGTTGCGGGGACGAGGGGGGACTGTTGTGACGGCTTGGGACATCGATCCGGCCGGTGTGCACAGTGTGCTGTCCAGGACAAGGACTGC
Source organism: Streptomyces griseochromogenes (assembly GCF_001542625.1). Taxonomy (NCBI): domain Bacteria; kingdom Bacillati; phylum Actinomycetota; class Actinomycetes; order Kitasatosporales; family Streptomycetaceae; genus Streptomyces; species Streptomyces griseochromogenes. Next base: position 1,689,191 of record NZ_CP016279.1, read on the forward strand.
GGCGAAGGGCCTGGCGGAAACGGGCACGGCCATGCAGGGCAATCTGGAGGAGGCGGCCTCGGCGGCGGGCAGGCTGACCGAGCAGGAGTTCGGCCCGTACGTCACGGCCGGGTTGGTCGGTTCGGCGCTGGCCCAGTTCGCGAACCACTGGAACCGGGATCTCCTGTACATCGCCAAGCGGACGGCGCAGTCCCTGAACGGGGCGGGCCAGGCCACCGCCTGCTACGTGGCCGGCTCCCTGGAGCAGGCGGCGAACGCGCAGCAGGCGGCGGCCAAGGAGCCGAAGGTGGATCTGCCCGGCAAGGGTGAGGCAGGGCGTCGCACGGGGGGCCGGTAGCGGTGGGCGACGAGAAGAAGCTCATCGACCCGTCCGGCATCCCGCACTTCATAGGTGACCTGGCCACGCTGGACACCGACGTGATGCTGCTGACCGCGGACGCGGGCCAGTTCCGCGCCTCCGGCTCGGACGTGCACACCGAGTTCCAGGGCCTGTCCGCGTTCTACAAGGCACCGGAGGCGGAGCAGCTGTTCGCCACCACGCTCCCGGTGAAGCAGAAGTCGGACGCGTTCGCGGACGACTTGGAGAAGGTCGCCTCCGCGCTGTCGGAGTACAGCGCCGAAGTCCAGCCACTGGTGAAGAAGCTGGACGCGCTCAAGGCCGACGCCACCGCGTTCGTGAACTCGGTGGCCGGAGACGATCACTGGCGCAAGGACCAGGACAAGGTCGACCACAACAACGATCTGTGGCACGACGTCAATCACACGGTCACCGCCTTCCAGGACGCCGAGCGGGCCGCCTACAACAAGATCATGGCGCTGATCGGCGGAACCAGACTGACCGCCGACGACGGCTCGCACGGCGAGAACATGTACGGCTTCCGCGCCGACGATCTCGACCACGCCAAGGAAACCCCCTGGGGCGTGCCGGCCGAGCGGGAGTACGAGGGCTGGGCCTGGCTGGCCCATCAGGGCAAGCAGGTGTGGGACGGCGTCTGGCACGACGGTGTGATCGGCACGGTCAATGGCCTGGGTACCCTGTTCGGCGCGGACGGCGGGCACGCGGCCGGCGAGGCCTGGAAGAGCCTCGCCAAGCTGAGCACGGCCTCCGGCCTCACCGGTGCCACGATGGGCGCCTGGTGGCTGGTCCCCGAGGACAAACTGCCCTCCTGGCTGCGTGATGCGCGCACGGTGCACAAGGAGGCGGCGAAAGGTTTCGTCGCCTACGACCAGTGGAAGACCAACCCGGCCCGTGCGGCGGGCGCGGCCGGCTTCAACGTCCTGACGGTGGTCGGCACCGAGGGCGCCGGCGCCGCGGTAAGGGGGGCTGGCGAGGCGGGTGCGGCGACCCGCGCTCTGTCGGTGATCGGCAAGGTCAGCCGGGCGGCCGATCCGATGACGTACGTCGGCGAGGCGGGGAAGTTCGCGTTCGTCAAGGTCGGGGATACGTTCACCAGGCTGAAGAATCTGCAGAGCGGGGCGTATCTGGATCTTCCGGAGAAGTATGGGTTGCCGGAATCTGCGCGCCGGATTCCTGAGGATGCCATTCCGGATGTCGACGCTCACGGGAACACTGTCTATCTGACGGCTGACGGCCACATCCTCAATGCGGATGGGAGTTTGCGGCAGCGCGTCACGCAGGCTCCGGTCGAGGCGTCTGCCACCGACCGAGCGCGGATGGACGCCGTGGATGGCGGGGCACACAACCCCGAACGGGTGGGGGCGCATACCGCGACCAATTCGGCATCGGATACTGGCCCGACGGCTGCTGGTCATGCCGGTGGTGGGGCGGTCCGGGATCTGGGACCGGGCATGCCAATGGGGCGCGCAGAAACCGGTTTTACGCATGGCGGGAGCGGGGGCGGACACGGGCTGCCCGACGGGCCATCCGGGCCTGGATCAGGCTATGAACTGCCGGGGCAGCGCGGCAGCGACGTGCGTCCGACGGGGAAGGACTGGTACGACGACCTCGATCCGCACCAGATCAAGGATGTACAAGTCTACCGAGCCAATCACGAGCCGGGCTACCGCGAGAGGTACTACCAGAAGAACGGTCACCGCTTGCGTGTCGCGATTCCCGACGAGAGCGGCTTCGCTCCACCTCAATTGGCCGAGGACCCGCATCACCCTGGGACGTGGATCGCGGCCAAAGACAAGGCTGCACCGATCCCGGAGAAGTACGTTCCCGGTTCCAAAGTCGAACGGGGGCCTGACACCGTACAGACGAGGGAGGATTTCGACGCCATCAGCGACAAGGCGCTCCGGCGTCATACCTCTGTGACGGCCGACAATGCGTGGCACGGTCCAGTGAAGGAAGCGAAGCACGCCTACAAGGCAGACCCCGCCCCGGACAACCTTGAGGCCTACAAGGAAATCAAGGCCGAGCACGCCCCGTTCCATCGGGCCATGAGCGAGGACAGTGAGGCATTCGGAGAAGCCGTCGCGCGGCACCATGTCATTCCAGAGCACTATGATGGTGCCAAGATGGAGACGTTGGCGGGGCCCAAGAACGGGAACGATCAGTTCGACCAGCTGTGGAGCCTGACGGGCAAAAACGGAAACAAAAAGTTCGTCGTCGTCGAGTCCAAGAGTACCGTCACTACGGATCTGGGGAAGAGGACGCTTCCGAACGGTTTCGACGCCCGGCAAGGTTCGATAGAATACTTCCTCGATATTCTACGGGAAATGAAGGAACGGGGAAATTTGGGCAATGAGAACGAGAAACGGCTATATAAGGAGCTGACCAAGGCTCTGAAGCAGGGGAATGTCGAATATATTCTGGTCAAGGGAAGGGTCACTTCGACGGGCGAGTACGCTGGCTACCAAAAATGGACCTTCGACATACGCTGAGGAGAGGTATCGGTGACTGAGACAGTGGCTCGGCATCGCAGGCTGAACGCCCTGGACGTGGCCGACGTCCAGGAGATGGCTGAGGAGCTGGAAGACACGGTTCAGAGCCTGGGCACCTCGGCCACCGTCTTCGGGCTCGCCCTAAATGAAGCCCTCATGCAGGTGCAAGCCCGTCTCTTCATTGATCCGAGGGCGTCGGAGCTGCCGACATGGCGAGCAACCGTGTCGGCCATGCAGGTCGGCCATGCCGCCTTTGCCGCGGCAGTGGCGAACGAGGGAACGGTGGAGTGCCGGATCATCGACGAGATCCGTTCTCTCTCCGCGACAGGGCCGCGGTTCTATGCCAACGCGGGAAACTGGCTCACCGCCTTCTGGTTCACCATCATCTGCCGCGATCAGACTCGCATGACGCAGATGTGCGGTGTTCCGCTGGAGGTTCTCCGTGCGTCGGGTGCGAGGGGGGACGAATACGTCTACAACTGGGTTGATGCGTTGCAGACGTATTGGCTTGAGCGTCCGGGGCTGGTGGAAAAGTTGTCCATCACGATCGACAATTCATTCCCGGAAGTCGCAACGATTGCTCCCCGGGATCTTCTCCAGAATGTCCTGTACCCGCCGATCAATCTCTTCTATCAGTTCCTGCGTAAGGACCATGACGCCTTCAACGAGGCCTTGGCTGAAGCATTGCAACTCCACAAGGGCTACTGGACTGCTGACGAAAAGCGCGTGAACGACCTCGGCGGCTCTGTAGCCCTGGGTCCCTTGGCCATTTCCTGCCTTGCATATGATGCGGGCTTCCCGATCAACGTGGAGTCGGACTACCTTCCGAAATATCTCCTCGAACGTGAGTGGGTAGGGGAGTTCGAAGTCTGAAGCTGATGGGAGGCGGGTGTTGTTCACTCGGCACGTCTGCCGTACCAGCGATCTGATGCCGATGTCGCTTTCGTGCCTCAACCGAACCAGCCCACCTGCACGACCACGATCCGCTCGCCACGGACGCCGGTCAGGTAGGTGAGCATGAGCGGCCCCCGGCTCTCGGTCCGCACGCCTGGCTCCGGTCCGGTGTAATCGGCTCCCTTCAGAAAGACCACCGATTCGCGTACGGCGATCTCGGTGGCGAGCCGCTCGGTCTCGCCGCATGCAGTGTCCGGGAGCCCGTCCAGCAGGTCGTCCTGGAACAGCTCTCAGTGCCAGTCAGCCACCCGCGGCCTCGCGGTGGGCCGCGCGTACGATCTCCCCGGCCTCGCGGATGGCGCGCCCGCGCACGTCCGGGTCGGCGCTGCTGATGGCCTGCTCGGCGGCGTGTAGACGGCGGGCTGTTTCGGGGCGCCGCTCGATCTCGACCACGACGGCCCACTGCCGGTAGAACATCCGGATGGGTACAACGCTGTCCTCATCGCCTGCGCGGATGAACGCCTTCTGAAGGTCTTCGAAGAACTCGGGCAGACGGGAGGGGGCCACTGTCGCCACAGCCTGTCGTAGAGCCGATAGCGTCAGCTCGGACGGGGGAATGAGTGGACCGTCTCCGTCCGTGTGCGGCGTGGTCATCGGCCGCCCCTTCCACTCGTCCAGTGCCCTTTCGGCACGGGCCCACGCTAGTGCCATTCCTGTGTCGGCGAGCGGATAGCTACTGCAGAGGGTGAGGTCGAGGATCCACTCCGCCCCACGGTCTTGCCCCCCTGCACCTTGGGGCGGCCAGCTGATCCCGACTCAGGCGTTCGGTGCGACGTAACAAACGGACGGAACGGTCTGGCCCACTCCGAAGCGATGAGTGGTCTCGCCGATCTTGCGCCATCCGAGGCGTTCGTAGAGCCGCATCGCGGCGACGTCCTTCGCCATGACGTCGAGCACCAGGCGGAGATTGTTGGCGAGGGCGTGGCCCATTGCCGCTGCCATCAGGCGTCTTCCTGTGGCGCGTCCGCGCGCGGCCTGGAGCACGAACAGCCTGGCGAGGACCGCGACGTGTGCCTCATCCTCGCCGTTCTGTCGGATCCACAAGGAGGCCGCGTCCGCACCGTCGGGGCGCATGATGGCCACGTGGCCCACGATGACCCCGTCCGCTTCGGCCACCCACGCCGCCAGCACCTGTTCCGACCTCAGCCACGCCTGTGGGTCATCGACACCTTCGACCGGGTATCCATCGGTCTCGTGGACCTCGACGAGCGCCCTGGCGGCCCCGAGCAGATCAGCAGCTGCGAAGGGGCGCACGATGACAGGTTTCACCAGCAAGTCCCTACCCTTCTACGGGGAGTTCGTAGAGCAATCCGGTTCGGTCGGCCCGGTGCACGTAGCGGGACACCTCGAAGGGCACACCGTCCTGATCGAAACTCGTGTGCAGCACTTCCAGAACCGGTACGCCCGGCAGGAGTTTCAGCGTCGTGGCCTCCGCCGGTGTGGGCATCCGTGCGCTGATCTCGTCCCGCACTCGCGTCATCGTGTGCCCGAGCTCTTCAAGCCGGCCGTAGATGCCGTCCTTTCCCGTCCTGCTCTGCATCAACAAGGTTCCCTGTACCTCGTTCCAGCGCAGGTACGTCGAGACGATCTGCACCGGTTCGTCGTCCGCGAAGTAGTGATTCTCGCGATGGACGACGCTCTCCTCGTCCGGAGACACCTGCAATCGTTCGGCGATGTCCGTCGGCGGCCGTTCCCGGGTGATCGAGGGCACTTCGATCCTGGCGACCTTGCCTTGTCGCTCGGCTTCGAGTCGGAACGGTGTCAGTCCCGTTTCCCGGTTCCTGACCGAGTAGCGGTCGCTGCCCAACCGGAACAGCTTCTGAGGCTCTCGGACGAAGACGCCTTTTCCGTGCTTGGCCGTGACAAGCCCTTGCTCAGTGAGCAGGCGGATGGCCTCGCGTGCGGTGTTACGGGCAGCGCCGTACTGCTCCGCCAGTGCGCGCTCGGACGGCAGCTTGTCACCGCTGCGCAGTTCCCCGCTCTCGATCCGACGACGGAGATCACCGGCGATACGCCGGCTCGGAGGTTGCTGCATCGATGAGGCGGACCCAGTCATGCGACGAGTCTAGCAACTGGCTTGAGCCAGTGACTTGACCGGTTGCGGACGGCATGCTCAACTGGCCTGGCACACAACTGGCTTGAGCCAGTCGGTTCGCAACGCCGGTGCCCAAGCCGGTCACTGCGAAGACGGGTGAGCATGCGAGACCCCCGCGACGGGTGCCGCCGTCCGGGGGTGCGGCCACCAGCACAAGCGATCGGAGCCGATGACATGACCGACCTTATCCGCCGACTCGCCGCCTGGGTCTTCCTCCCGTTAGGACGACGCGACGCGGACCTGCGGCCGAGGCCTCCGGCATTACGCCTGCGGATCGACCATCCCCAGTGGCACGACACGCCCCTCCCGCCCCACCGAAGTCCGTATGCCCTGGACGTCGCTCCGCTGGACGCCACGGCCGTCAGGTCCGTACGCCCCTACCTGACCGCTTGCGAGCAGCGTCAGCGTCGGCGTGAACTGGCCCTGGCCGCACTGGGCCAGGATGTCCCCGGCTCGTTTTGGATTCACGGGTTGGAGGTGGCGTGATGGAGCAGGAGCCCCGCCTGCTTCCCTGGTCCGGAGCCGATGGCAAGCACTGCTACCTCATCTCCGACGATGTCAGTGGCCCGGTGTCCCGGCTGGCCGACGCCACGGAGTCGATTCAGCTCGGCATGGGGAAGGAACTCCTTGGCCACGCTCTCCACTTGCTTGCTGAGTCTCCGCCCGGTGAACTCCGCTTCCTCGCTGAGCGCCTGACGGAGACACTTCGGGACGTCCTCCGCATCGCTGAGCGCCGAGGCCGACGCCTGAATCGTCTGAACTGACGGGCTGGCGGTTGGACGAGCGGCCCCGGATCTCCTCGGGCCGCTCGTTGCCGAGCTGCGTCGCCGTGGTCCTGCGTCGGTCACTGGCCGCACAGGTCAGTGTCAGTGGCTTGCCCTAGGTTCGTCCCATGAGTTCTTCTCTGAGTGTCTACCTGCTCGATGTGGCCGCTACGCGTGCCTTGGTCGGCTCCCGTGACGACCAATTGCTGGAGGTGATCCGCGACAACTTCGGGGACGACCTGGCCCGCGATGACGACTACTTCAGCCATGAGATCGAGCAAGGCGCTCCCACGGCATACGAGGCCCTGCACGCGGTCGTTCACGGCGGGCCTTTCAGTGAGGACAAGGAGCACGCCTTCCAGTACGGCTACGCCTACAAGCGGCTGTGTTCGCTCACCGGCTCGTTTCTGGACAACGACTGTTTTACACCGCACCGAGGTGACTGGCTGTCGGTGGTCGACCAGGGCCTGAACGCTCTGGGCATCACCGCCGTGTCCGTCGAAGACTTCAGCTACGGTGATCTGCCCGCTCCTTTGCCGAACACATTCACACCAGGCTGCGGCGAATGGACGCCCGACCACATAGCCCAGGCGCTGGAGCAGTTCGAGGCCACCAAGCGGGCGGTCGACGAGTCGGGCCAGGCGCCGCCGCTGGAGCCAGAAGTCGTGGAGGCCGTCATGCAGTGTCTCGGCTGGATGCGGGACGCGGTCGGACGGCCGGGCTACGGCGTTATCGGCTTCCGTTCCTGAAGCCTCGGAGGGCCGCCCCTCCGGATGCTCATGAGTGAGATCTCGCCACTCCAGACCATGCAGCGCACAACGTAGTGGAACATTTGTAGATCCACTAAGACGCGTACCCCGTACCCAGCGAACTGGAATCAAGCCATGTCAGCCCAGGACTACGACAGCCGGCTACTGGAGTCCGTCTCTGTTCGGCGGCGGCGCCTGCGCGATGCCGTGCTGTTCGGTGGGCTGCGGCAGCGGCGTACCGTCGATGAGCGGCTGGGCAAGGCGTTTGCGGGTGTGGTGATCGCTGCGGTGATGTGTGCCGGGTGCGTGGGGTGGTCGTTCGTTTCGCATCGGGTGGTCGGCGGGACGTCGAGTCCCTACGGGCCTTCGGCCACGGTGCCGGCCTCGCCCCCGGCCGAAACACCGACCAGTGCCTCCTCTGCCCGGTGATAGGTTCGAACACGTGATAGCTACGGGGGCATCGAGCCGTACTGGACTGGCGTTGAGCCGGGTCACACTGGTGGGGGAGCATCGGCGGGTCGACCTTGTGCTGCCGTCGCAGGAGCCGATCGGGCTGCTGCTTCCGGAAGTGATGCGGCTGCTGGGCGATCAGGTGGGTGCGCGTCCGCAAACGCGTCATCTGGTGGCCGGTGACGGCAGTGTCCTGGACCCGGACGATTCCCTGGAGTCGGCCGCCGTGGCGGATGGTGCCGTGCTGCGGCTCGTGCGCATCGAGGAGGCGGCCTCGGCGGCGGGCAGGCTGACCGAGCAGGAGTTCGGCCCGTACGTCACGGCCGGGTTGGTCGGTTCGGCGCTGGCCCAGTTCGCGAACCACTGGAACCGGGATCTCCTGTACATCGCCAAGCGGACGGCGCAGTCCCTGAACGGGGCGGGCCAGGCCACCGCCTGCTACGTGGCCGGCTCCCTGGAGCAGGCGGCGAACGCGCAGCAGGCGGCGGCCAAGGAGCCGAAGGTGGATCTGCCCGGCAAGGGTGAGGCAGGGCGTCACACGGGGGGCCGGTAGCGGTGGGCGACGAGAAGAAGCTCATCGACCCGTCCGGCATCCCGCACTTCATAGGTGACCTGGCCACGCTGGACACCGACGTGATGCTGCTGACCGCGGACGCGGGCCAGTTCCGCGCCTCCGGCTCGGACGTGCACACCGAGTTCCAGGGCCTGTCCGCGTTCTACAAGGCACCGGAAGCGGAGCAGCTGTTCGCCACCACGCTCCCGGTGAAGCAGAAGTCGGACGCGTTCGCGGACGACTTGGAGAAGGTCGCCTCCGCACTGTCGGAGTACAGCACCGAAGTCCAGCCACTGGTGAAGAAGCTGGACGCGCTCAAGGCCGACGCCACCGCGTTCGTGAACTCGGTGGCCGGAGACGATCACTGGCGCAAGGACCAGGACAAGGTCGACCACAACAACGATCTGTGGCACGACGTCAATCACACGGTCACCGCCTTCCAGGACGCCGAGCGGGCCGCCTACAACAAGATCATGGCGCTGATCGGCGGAACCAAACTGATCGCCGACGACGGCTCGCACGGCGAGAACATGTACGGCTTCCGCGCCGACGATCTCGACCACGCCAAGGAAACCCCCTGGGGCGCGCCGGCCGAGCGGGAGTACGAGGGCTGGGCCTGGCTGGCCCATCAGGGCAAGCAGGTGTGGGACGGCGTCTGGCACGACGGTGTGATCGGCACGGTCAATGGCCTGGGTACCCTGTTCGGCGCGGACGGCGGGCACGCGGCCGGCGAGGCCTGGAAGAGCCTCGCCAAGCTGAGCACGGCCTCCGGCCTCACCGGTGCCACGATGGGCGCCTGGTGGCTGGTCCCCGAGGACAAACTGCCCTCCTGGCTGCGTGATGCGCGCACGGTGCACAAGGAGGCGGCGAAAGGTTTCGTCGCCTACGACCAGTGGAAGACCAACCCGGCCCGTGCGGCGGGCGCGGCCGGCTTCAACATCCTGACGGTGGTCGGCACCGAGGGCGCCGGCGCCGCGGTCAGCGGCGCGGGCAAGGCGGGCGCGGCGACCCGCGCCCTGTCGGTGATCGGCAAGGTCAGCCGGGCGGCCGATCCGATGACGTACGTCGGCAAGGCGGGGAAGTTCGCGTTCGTCAAGGTCGGGGATACGTTCACCAGGCTGAAGAATCTGCAGACCGGGGCGTATCTGGATCTTCCGGAGAAGTATGGGTTGCCGGAATCTGCGCGCCGGATTCCTGAGGATGCCATTCCGGATGTCGACGCTCACGGGAACACTGTCTATCTCACGACGGATGGCCACATCCTCAATGCGGATGGAAGTTTGCGGCAGCGCGTGGATGCAGCGGCGCACGAACTCTCTGCGAACGACCATGGTGAGTTGGATGCTGCTGCCCGTGACGATCACTCGCATGAGCTGGTCGGGGCCGGTGCACGGGCGGAACACGGCGCTGACGCCACTCGGCCCGGAGGGCAGGAGCCGGGGCAGCCAGGGAGGAACGTCGGCGACCATGAGGCTTCGAGCGAAAGCCGCTCCGACGGGCCCTCTGGGGCAGGTTCAGCCGAGCGGTCCGGGGCCGACGGCGGGACAGGGCAACACGGTTCCGTAGGGGCGAGACACAGCGACGGCGAGTCCCAGCAGTCAGGTCATACGGCCGCGGGGGCTGCTGAGTCTTCTTCGGGGCACAGTCGCGATATCCCTCACGGGACAGGCGCGGCGCACTCGCACACTTCCGTGCCGGCCGGTGGTGGCGGTGACGATACGGGTCTGCTGGTCGGCGGAGATACGCGTGTACCCGACGGTCCTATGGAGCCCCGGGGTAATCTCGTCGACGGCTCATGGGAAGGACCACAGGGGCTGAGACTCAGTCCGGAAGAGAATGCTGCCACTGAACACTTCATGCGTCGGGCCTTGGCGACGGAGCCGCGCATCACGGACGCGATTGAAGCCGCTGCAGGCCATGTCGAGCACGGAAAGCTTAACGGTCTTGAGTACCGTCTGAAAGGCGAGGATTCCCTCAAACGCAAGGTCGCCACGGCCCTGCTCGAAGACGTCCGACTGGCGCCGGAGCGAGCTCTGGCCAACATTAGAGACTCCCTTCGGTACACGGTTGAGATCCCCACCAAGGAATACTCACACGGCGTGCAGCAGGCAGTCGGGGAACTGCGTGCCCGGGGGTTCGAGAATGTCACGTTCAAGAATACTTGGGGCGGATCTGGCTATAAGGGTATTAATTCGACATGGCGGGACCCTTCGAGTGGTCAGGTCTTCGAGGTGCAGTTCCACACCCCTGAGAGCTTCGTCGCCAAAATGGACACCCATGTCCTCTATGAGAAGGGGCGTCTTCCCGGAATCTCCAGCGATGAATTCTCCGCTATTCAGGCTGCGCAGAACGATCTGTTCGACAAGGTTCCTGTTCCACGCGGAGCTGACTCAATCAGTCTGGATCACGATCTTCATGGCGGAATATCCGCACACGCTCACGACGCTGACCTGGGACGGCGCGGTGACGAGTCTGTGCACGGGAACGGGCCGCCGCCGGAACTCACCCCTGAGCAGCGCGCAGCTCACGATGCACACCTGAATGATCTGGCACAGCATTACAGTGATGACTTCGACCAGCTGAAACAGGACCCTGATCACAAGGGTAAGGTGAAGCCGTCGGAGATGGACGAGGCCCGCGTTGCATTGGACCTACGCGAAGACAGGAAAGTCCCGACCGATATTCGGCGGCCCCCCGGCGCCAACCAGGGAGATCTCTATTCGCCGAGCACCGGTGAGTTCTACGACATCAAGGGAGTGCACTCGGACTGGCCGCCACTCAACAACGTCCGTGACAAGACGCTGCCGTTCAAGGGAGCCTACGACCCGGCGAACAACCAGGGATGGGTTCGTAAGCTTGAGGATCAGATTGTCACCAAGGGGCGCATGGTTATCCTCGACATGCGCAATGCCAACCAAGCGGCGATCGACGATGTCAAGTCGATCGTCGAGCAGCACGGGTGGAGTGATCGAGTTGTCTGGTATCCGTGACGTGAAGCGAATCGTCCGGAAGATGCCGCCTGACGCGGAGGCCGCTGCCGTTCTACAGGCGTGGGCCGCGCAAGCGGACTCGCTTCTGGACGTCTCGGCACTCGACCTGTCCGGGGCTGACCTGTCAGGTGCGGACCTTGCCATGGCGCTCTTGGCGCAGACTGTCCTCCGAGGCACCGAACTCGTCGGGGTCGACCTCTATCGGGCCCATCTTGAAGGCGCTGTGCTCGATGATGCCAACCTCTCCGGGGCGTCGCTGGTCAAGGCTGAGCTCGATGAGGCTTCCCTGTGTCGTGCCACCTTGGACGGAGCAGACCTGGGAAGTGCCAGTCTTTGGGCGGTCGATGCCCGGTCAGCTCGCTTCCGGGGGGCGAAGCTCGATGGCGCTTCCTTGATCGACGTAAGGCTTGGGGGCGCCGATCTCACCAACGCGTCGGTGCGAGAGACGTCCTTGAAGGCAGAGTTCGATCAGCGGACAGCTGTACAAGGGCTCAACGGCACGCTCTTCGGTCCTGCGGTGATCGACGAGTCAGGCGTACGGCGTGAGGTCAACGGACTGGAACTCGAGCGATGGCTGAACAGCCGCGGAGCGAACGTACGTGTTCTCGCCCCGCGTTCCAGTGACATCACCTACTACGCCAAGTTCAGCGAGGGCTACTCGCGCAGCAATCCTCAGGGCATCGTCAGACGTCGCATGGTGAACGGAGTGGCGCACGACGAGGCATTCACCAGGAACCTGCGCTGGGAACCAACCGAATACCTGCGGCTCTACGAGCTGGGACACAATGAGGTCGACCACGCGGAGATCAGTGAAGCTGAAGCAGTCGCATTCATTGAAATGGTCACGGGAGAGAACACGTAGTCGGCCCAGCGCACGCAAGTCATGACCGTTGGGGAGGCAGAGGGCGGGTAGCACGTAACCATGGCAGCGCGGGAGACGCTCACTGGCGCAAGGATCAGGACAAGGTCGACCACAACAACGATCTGTGGCACGACGTCAATCACACGGTCACCGCCTTCCAGGACGCCGAGCGGGCCGCCTACAACAAGATCATGGCGCTGATCGGCGGAACCAGACTGACCGTCGACGACGGCTCGCACGGCGAGAACATGTACGGCTTCCGCGCCGACGATCTCGACCACGCCAAGGAAACCCCCTGGGGCGCGCCGGCCGAGCGGGAGTACGAGGGCTGGGCCTGGCTGGCCCATCAGGGCAAGCAGGTGTGGGACGGCGTCTGGCACGACGGTGTGATCGGCACGGTCAATGGCCTGGGTACCCTGTTCGGCGCGGACGGCGGGCACGCGGCCGGCGAGGCCTGGAAGAGCCTCGCCAAGCTGAGCACGGCCTCCGGCCTCACCGGTGCCACGATGGGCGCCTGGTGGCTGGTCCCCGAGGACAAACTGCCCTCCTGGCTGCGTGATGCGCGCACGGTGCACAAGGAGGCGGCGAAAGGTTTCGTCGCCTACGACCAGTGGAAGACCAACCCGGCCCGTGCGGCGGGCGCGGCCGGCTTCAACGTCCTGACGGTGGTCGGCACCGAGGGCGCCGGCGCCGCGGTAAGGGGGGCTGGCGAGGCGGGTGCGGCGACCCGCGCTCTGTCGGTGATCGGCAAGGTCAGCCGGGCGGCCGATCCGATGACGTACGTCGGCGAGGCGGGGAAGTTCGCGTTCGTCAAGGTCGGGGATACGTTCACCAGGCTGAAGAATCTGCAGAGCGGGGCGTATCTGGATCTTCCGGAGAAGTATGGGTTGCCGGAATCTGCGCGCCGGATTCCTGAGGATGCCATTCCGGATGTCGACGCTCACGGGAACACTGTCTATCTGACGGCTGACGGCCACATCCTCAATGCGGATGGGAGTTTGCGGCAGCGCGTGGATGAAGCGGCGCACGAACTCTCTGCGAACGACCATGGTGAGTTGGATGCTGCTGCCCGCGACGATCACTCGCATGAGCTGGTCGGGGCCGGTGCACGGGCGGAACACGGCGCTGACGCCGGGGGGCAGGGGGCAGGGCAGGCAGGCAGGAGTGTCAACGGTGGGGCGCGTGCCCTTGGGAGCTCGACTGCTGGCGAACACACATCAGCAGGAGCGAGTGGTGCTTCACACGGTTCGGGACACGGGTCGGCAGTGGCCAGTGAAACCCCGAGTGGTGCCGCCCCCGAGCGTGGCCGACCGGACGACGGCCCTGCACAGTCGAGTGGTGCCGGTGATCACCACTCGGATCACACAAATGATGACGGCACCCACGGTGAGCGACGGCGGGAGTTGACTCCTGCCGAGCGTAAGGCCATCCAAGACGAGCATGTCCGAAAGGCGAACGAGGATCCCGAGTGGTTCAAAGACCACTACGACACCCTGGGACGCAGGAAGCCCAATATCGGGCTGGTGGACGGAGTGGATCTACCTCAGCTCGCCAAGGGCCCTCACGGGCGTTGGGTCGCCAAGCACGACATGCCGAGCGGCCCGTCGGAAGTCCGGTTCGGGGCAAAGCCGCTCGCGCGAGACACCGCCCCCGACGGGGTTCTGCCGACTCTCGATAAGAGAGCTGCCGACCGTCAGGCTTATCGGAACCTCCTGAATACGCAGAGAGCATTTGATGAGACGCCCTCTGCACCGAACCACAGGGCCCTTACCACTGCTCAAGCGACGTACGCAGAACAGCTTGGTGATGTGCCGGCCAATAGCAAGATCTCCGAGAGGCTTGGTGAGGACGCTTCTAAGCTCCATGCGATTCCGCACATATTCCAGGATCCGGAGGTCATCACACTCCCGAAGACGCCCAACGGGGCCAACATGTTCGACGGGGCATATCGGATCCCCGACGACGAAATCCTGATCGTCGAGGACAAGGCTCCAGGAAACGACCTTGACTGGCGGCAGGGACGTGCTGACCCTGAGGACCCTGCGAATCCGCACATTGGTGACGACGGCGGTGCAGCGGGCATGAGGGTGAAGCAAGGCACGCTTATGTACCTGCGGACCATCATGGCCGAGATGATGAAACGCGGTGGGCGTGATGCTGATCTCGCGCGGGAGTTCCGAGATGCGTTGAAAGTAGGGAAGTTGAGGTATGTCCTGGTACAGGCTGAGGAGCCTGACGGTTCCCTCTATGCTGGTGTCGTAGTGGAAGAAATGAAGATCTACTGAGAGAGTGGCACGTGGTCATCCGCATTCCCCGTCACGACTTCCCCGTGGACAACGCGGACGAAGCCATGGCGCCGATCGTCCGGAGTGCCGAAGAGACGCTCTCGGAACTCGAGACGTCAGAGTTCGACCGCTTCGACGCTCTGGATTACTCGCTGACGGTCGCTAAGTGGTCCTGCCTGGCCGATCCCATGGTAGAGGAACTCCCGACGTGGGAGGCGTGGGTCACTGCGATGCAGGTTGGTTCGGGCCTGTTCATCTCGGGAGTTGCCACGGAAGGGCCTGTCCCGTGTCGTATCGGACACAAGGGTGAGATCAAGAACCTACCTGCGACCGGCCCTCAGGAGTACCTGCACGCAGGCAATTGGCTCACCTCATACTACTTGGCGGCGATTTGCCGTGAAAACGATCGCCTCGACCAACTGGCCCGTGTGCCCGTCTCGTTCCTCCGTGCATCCGGGGTGGAGTTCGACGAGTACATCTACGCATGGGTGGAGACCCTGCAGAACGCCTGGTTCGGCCGTCAGGAGACCTGGGACACGCTGGTCACCGCCATCAACGGCACGGACCCGGCGGCCCCCCACATTGCCAGCGCTGAACTCATGCTGAAGATCCTCTACCCACCGTTGGAAGTCTTCCATCGCTACCAGCGACAAGATCCGGAACCGTTCAACGCCGCCTTGGATGAAGCCCTCACCTGGCATCGCGAATACTGGACTGGCAATGAGGCACGGGCCAAGAGCGGCGAGGGGCTGGTGGCTCTGGGGCCACTAGCTGTCGCCTGTATGGCCTTTGATGCGAATATTCCGGTCGAAATTGAGTCGGAGTACCTGCCCAAGTACCTCTTGGAACGCAGGTGGGTCGGCCAAATCCCCACCTGATGGGCTTGAGGTCCCGGAAACCGTGACAGGGTCGTCGCAGTAGCCTTCTCCGAAGGCGGCATCACCCGGTACGTCTTCACGGTCACTGGGTGCTGCCGCCTCCACGCGCGGCCAGTCCACGATCAGCACTTCTATCGCTAAACCCACCCTGCCAGAGTAGGGCCGGGAAACGGGCGTTGATCATGTGACGCTTATGTCGGGTCGGTGATCTGATGCCGTTCTCGCTTTTCCATACCTCAACCGAACCAGCTCACCTGCACCACCACGATCCGCTCGCCACGGACATCGGTCAGAAAGGTGAGCATGAGCAGCCCCCGGCTCTCGGTCCGCACGCCCGGCCCCGGTCCGGTGTAAGCGGCTCCCTCCAGGAAGACCATCGATTCGCGTACGGCGATTTCGTTGGCGAGCCGCTCGGTCTCGGCGCGTGCCGTAACCGGGAGCCCGTCCAGCAGGTCGTCCTGGAACAGCTCCCAGTGCCAGTCAGCCACCCGCGACCTCGCGGTGGGCCGCACGCACGATCTCCCCGGCCTCGCGGATGGCGCGCTCGCGCACGTCCGGGTCCGGGCTGCTGATGGCCTGTTCGGCGGCGTGCAGCCGACGCGCGGTTTCGGGGTACCGCTCGATCTCGACCACGACGGCCCACTGCCGGTAGAACATCCGGATGGGTACGACGCTGTCCTCGTCGCCGGCGCGGACGAACGCCTGCTGAAGGTCCTCGAAGAACTCGGGCAGGCGGGAGGGAGCCACCGTCGCCACAGCCTGCCGCAGGGCCGGCAGCGTCAGCTCGGGCCGGGGAATCAGCGGACCGTCCCCGTTTGTGTACGGCGTGGTCATCGGCCGCCCCTTCCGCTCGTCCAGTGCTCTTCCGGCACGGGCCCACGCTAGCGCCATTCCTGTCCCTCCCGCGTGTCCGCGAGCGGATGGCTATTGCAGAGGGTGAGGCCCAGGCTCCACCGCGCCCACACGGTCTTGCCGGCGCCCACGCGTGGCCCCACGCCCCAGCCGTCCGTCAGAACCCCGACCAGCAGTAACCCTCGTCCGAACTGGTCCTCGTCGGTCGCGCGACGCGGGCACGGCTGTCGTTCGCCGCGGGGGTCGCTGACCTCGACGCGGAGTGCGGTCGCCGTGGTGGCGAGCCGGACGACGATGAGCCGGTCGCGCAGGCTGCCGTGCAGCAGGGCGTTGGTCATCAACTCGGTGGTGACGAGGGCGGCATCTCCGGCGAGGTTCGGGTAACCCCACTCGCGGATCAGTCGGGCGGTGCGGTTGCGGGCGATGGCGACGCTGCGGGGGACGGGGGTGTAGTCGAGGCGGTCTTCGTGGAGGACGGGGCCGGGGTTGGCGTTGGGGGTAGTGGGGGGCTGGGGGTCGGGCATGGGGTGCTCCTCCGGATGGCTCCGTTGAGTGGGCGGCCGGGCACTGAACGTAGTGATGCATGCGTATTCGATGCAAGCGGATCGGATGCAATTGTCTCCATTGGGTGACGGGGTGGAGTTCTGCACGAGAGACTTGGCCCGTGACACGTACCTCGCCTCTGGGTAACCGGACGTCAACTGTGCTGGGCCGTAGGCTCGGCGGTGAGTTGCTGCGCCTGCGCGACGCCGCAGGCAAGACCCAACGTCAGGCAGCGGACGCGATCAACGCGTCCAACTCGAAGATCGTGAAGATGGAACAGGGCTGGGTGCCCATGCGGGACCCCGACATCCGTGCGCTCTGCGAGTGCTATGGCTTGTACGAGCAGAAGGCCGTGGCTCGCCTGCTGGAACTGGCCAGGCTGGACCGCGAGCGTCGTAAGGCCAGGGGATGGTGGAGCGACCGCCTCGATACCGGCGCAACGGCCGAGTTCATCGCGATGGAAGACGCGGCCAGTCGTATCCGCAACTGGCAGTCATCGCTGATCCCCGGGCTCTTCCACACCCCCGAGTACACGCGTGCCCTGGCTGTCGCCGACGGTGCTTGGGACGATCCCGACGAGATCGAGCACTGGGTTGAGATCAAGCAGCGCCGCCAGGAGCGGCTGTTCGGCGAGCGGCCGCCTCACTACCATGCGGTGATCTGGGAGGCGGCGCTCCGGCAGCAGATCGGAGGATCCGAGGTCATGCGAGCCCAACTGGAACGGCTCCTGGAGTCCGCCGAGTTGCCGAACGTACGCCTTCAAGTGCTCCCGTACCGAGCCGGCGCGCACCCTTGTATCACGGGGCCGTTCAGCATCCTCTCCTTCGCGGAGGGGGACGCGCTCGACGTGGTCCAGAGTGACGTCATCACGGGAATGATCTGGGTGGAGAACGAAACCGAGAGCGGTACCTACAGCGGCTTGTTCGACCGCACATCCCGGCTCAGTCTGGCTCCACGCGATTCCGCGACACTCATCGACAACCTGCGCAAGGAAATGTGAGTCATGCCCGAGTTCGAGTTCAGCAAGTCCAGCTACAGCCACGTTGAAAACGACTGCGTCGAAGTCGCCCGCAACATCCCCAACACTGTCGCCGTGCGAGACTCCAAGACCCCAAGAGGCCCCATACTCCGCCTCACCCCGAAGGTATGGGCACGGTTCACGGCGTCACTGGCCTGAACTTGGCCTCAGGCCCCATGCAATCCGAGGGATCACAAGGAGTTTGAGCCATGTCAGCCCACGACTACGACAGCCAGCTACTGGAGTCCGTCTCCGTCCGGCGGCGGCGCCTGCGCGACGCCGTGCTGTTCGGTGGGCTGCGGCAGCGGCGTACCGTCGACGAGCGGCTGGGCAAGGCGTTTGCGGGTGTAGTGATCGCTGCGGTGATGTGTGCCGGGTGCGTGGGGTGGTCGTTCGTTTCGCATCGGGTGGTCGGCGGGACGTCGAGTCCCTACGGGCCTTCGGCCACCGTGCCGGCCTCGCCCCCGGCCGAAACACCGACCAGCGCCTCCTCTGCCCGGTGATAGGTTCGAACACGTGATAGCTACGGGGGCATCGAGCCGTACTGGACTGGCGTTGAGCCGGGTCACACTGGTGGGGGAGCATCGGCGGGTCGACCTTGTGCTGCCGTCGCAGGAGCCGATCGGGCTGCTGCTTCCGGAAGTGATGCGGCTGCTGGGCGATCAGGTGAGTGCGCGTCCGCAAACGCGTCATCTGGTGGCCGGTGACGGCAGTGTCCTGGACCCGGACGATTCCCTGGAGTCGGCCGCCGTGGCGGATGGTGCCGTGCTGCGGCTCGTGCGCATCGAGGACGCGCCCTCCGCTCCCGTCGTACACGACGTGACCGACGAAGCCGCCGACGATCTCGATGTGCGGGCCTGGCGGTGGGGGCCCGCGGCGCGGCGCGTCGTCGCCGGGAACGCGACGGTCGGGTGGGCACTGGCCGCCTGCTTCCTCGCGCGGCAGGAGTTCGCCGCGCAGACCGTGGGCGCCGTGCTGGTCGTTGCCGCCCTCCTCGGCGCGGCCGCCGGTGCGGTGCTCGGCCGGGCCGGACTGCGTGGACTCGCCGGCACGCTCGTCGTCACCGGTGGCGTGCTGGGTGTGTTCGGGGCGTGGAGCCTCGGAGATGCCCATGGCTGGTCGGGTTCGGTGCGACTCGCCACCGTCGTCGGAGCACTCGCCGTCGCCCTGCTGCTGCTCGGATGGTGCTCGCCGCTGGGACGTGGTGGTGTCTTCGGGGCTGCCGCGCTCGTCGGGGGCGGGGCGTGCTGGGAGGCCGCGCTCGCCTTTCAGCCGGCGGGGCGGGCCGGTGCGCTGCTCGCCGTCGTTTCGGTGCTGGTCCTGGGGCTGCTGCCTCGGTTCGCGCTGATGGCGTCGGGGCTCGCGGGGCTCGACGACCGGCGCTCGGGCGGCTCGTCCGTGAGCCGCTATCAGGTGTCGACGGCGCTCGCCGCCACGCACCGCGGGCTCGCCCTCGCGACGGTCGTGACGGCGGTGTCCGCCGCCGTCGCCGCCGTGCTCGTACTGCGTACGGCGATGGTGTGGACGGTGCTGCTGGCCGTGGCCGTCGCGCTGGTGCTCGCGCTGCGGGCGCGGGCGTATCCCCTGGTCCCTGAGGTCGTCGCGTTGCTCGTGGGGGCCGGGGCGGTCGGGGTCCGGCTGGCCTGGGTGTGGATGGAGAGGTCCGGTGCGGCCGGGCCGCTCACCGCGCTTGTGGTGCTGGCGCTCGTTCCGCTGGCCGTCCTTGTGGTGCAGCCGCCCGAGCATGTGCGGGTGCGCTTGCGCCGGTTCGGCGACGTGGTCGAGTCGGTCGGGGTGATTGCGCTGTTCCCGCTGGTGATCGGCGTCTTCGGGGTGTACGGGCGGCTGCTCGGCACCTTCGCGTGACCGTGACCGTGAGGCGGCAGGGACGGTAGGGATGAATCGGGCTCAGGGCGGCTGGCAGGACGAGGTGCTGCGGGAACTGCGGGGTGGGGGCGGCGCGTCGGCGTCGTCCGCTGCGGAGCACGCGGATGCGGGTGACGTCGCGGAGCGCGCCGCTTCGGCGGAGCAGGAGGAGACGGCGCGTGCCAAGGCCCCGCTCCCGGTCCGGCACCCCGACGAACAGCGGCGCAACCCCGGGCAGCCGCAGCTCCCGGGCACGGCGACAGCAGCACCCCTCGGTGACGTACCGCTGCAGCAGCCCCGGCATCCGGCGCCGTTGCCGGAGAACGTGCCGCAGCCCCGGCTCCCCGATCCGGCCCCCACCGCTCCGGGAACACACGCGCCCGTTCCCGACCAGCGCATGAACGCCCAAGAGCAGGACGTCCCGCCCGACCGCCCCGCCGCGCCCTCCGCTGCCCGGCCGCCCAAGGGGAGTGGCACACCAGCGGTCCGCCCCCGCCCCGGCACCCCCGCCCTCCCCTTCCCCACCCCCGAGTCCGTCCCCACCGTCGACCCGAGGCTCGCCCTCGCGATGGGCAAGCCCGTGCACGGGGACTCCATGGCGCGGCGCACCGGAAAATCGATCCGGCGGCTCGCCTCCTCGGCGTCGCAGGAGGTCGCCGAGGAGACACGGATCGGGCGGGACCTGCAGCAGCCGGTCACCACCGGACGGGTCATCGCCGTCACATCCATCCGGGGCGGCGTCGGCAAGACGACGGTCGCCGCGCTGCTCGCCCGTACGTTCAACCACTACCGGCACGATCCGGTGCTCGCGCTGGAGGCGGACGCCGCGCTCGGCACGCTGCCGGTGCGGATGGGCGCGGAGTCGGTGCGGTGGTCGTGCGCCGAGCTGGCTCAGATCCTCACTCCGACGATGCAACTCACGGACATCACCGGGTACTTGGTGCCGGTGGCGGACGGTGGCTGGCTGCTGCCCGCCAGCCAGGGGCGTGTCGGTGCCCCGCTGGACATCCGCACCTACCGCAGGGTGACGCTCGCGCTGCGCCGCTATTTCGCCGTGACGGTCGTGGACTGCGAGACGCTGCCCGGGGAGGTGGCCCGTACCGCGATGGACACCGCGCACGCCCGCGTGGTGGTCGCTCCGCTCACCGCCGAGGGCGTCGGCGGTACGCGTGTCGTCCTCGACTGGCTCGGCCAGTTGCCGCACGAGGCCCTCGCGTCCACCGTCGTCGCCCTCACCTCGGGCACGCCCGATCCGAACCTCGACCTGAAGACGGCCACAGCGCATCTGCGCGAGACAGGGGTCACGATCGTGCACCTGCCCTACGACCGGCATCTCGCGGCCGGCGGGCCCATCCGTACGGAGCTGCTCGGCTCGGCCACGCGCCGCGGGGCCACACAGCTCGCGGCGGAGGCGCTGCGGCGGGCGGTGCGGGTCCGATGACGCAGCTTCTGGTCCACCGCCCGGCCCGGGCCACCCGCCCGCTGCCGCCGGCCGAGGCGCGCACCATCGAGCCGCCGCCGAACCTGCCCGAGGGCAAGACGGGCACGGCCGCCACGGCGCTGTTGCCGATGGCCGGTGTCATGTCGTCCGTGGTGATGATGACGGTCATCCGGTCCAGTCAGTTCGCGGGCCTGGGCGCCGTCGTGCTCGTCGTCGCGCTGCTCGGCGCCGTGGCGCTGTTCCTGTCGCAGCGCGGCAAGGCGCAGCGGCAGCGGCGTGTGCAACGGGAACGGTATCTGGAGTATCTGGAGGAACTGCGCGAGGAGCTGGGCGCGGACGAGCGTGAACGGCGGCGCGCAGCACGCGAGCTGAATCCTCCGCCGTCGGCTTTGTACGACCTGGTGCGCGATCCGGCGCGGCTGTGGGAACGGCGGCGTACGGACGCCGACTTCCTGCGGGTACGGGTCGGCGTCGGTGACGTGCCGGTGCAGGACATGGTGGTCGGGCAGAGCCCGGCGGGCGGGGTGCTCACGCCCCCGGACCCGTTCATGCTGAACGAGGCCCGGGCGCTGCAGGCCCGGTTCGTGACCGTCGCCGGCCATCCGCTGACGGTGCCGCTGGACCGTGCGGGCAACGTGAGCGTGGTCGGGGAGCGCGAGGGCGTGCTGCGGGTCGCGCGGGCGCTGCTGGTGCAGGCCGCCGTCACGCACGCGCCCGACGACCTGGCGCTCGCGCTCGGCGTGCCCGGGGAGCGTATGGGGGAGTGGGAGTGGGCGAAGTGGCTGCCGCACGTCCTCGATCCGGACGAGCAGGACGGGCCGGTGGCCGCCCGCCGTATCGCGCCCGGTCTCGCGCAGCTGGCGCGCGTCATCGGCGCGGACCTGAAGAAGCGTTCCTCGTACGCCGCCGAGGTGCGGCGCGGCCTCTCCGACCGTTCGGCACTGAGCCTCGGCAGCCGACTGCTCGTGGTCAGTGACGAGTACGGCGACAACGCCGCCGAGCTGCCTCGTCCGGACACGGCCGTGGACCTCGGTGACATGGGGGTGACCGTGCTGCATCTGCTCGCCGAGCAGGTGCACGAGCCCGACCAGGTGTCGGTGCGGATCACCGTCGACGGCGAGCGGGTCGTGGTCGAGGATCTGCGGGGCGAGCGTGTCGTGCAGGTCGCGGGTGTCCCTGATCCGGTGGGCGCCGGGGCGGCCGAGGGGCTCGCACGGATGCTCGCGCCGCTGCGTCTGTCTCCCGAGTCGGCCGCCGAGGGCACGCCGGTGTCCGGCCCCGTGGACTTCCCGGAACTGCTCGGCATCGATGATCCGGCCGCCCTGGACCTGGGGCGGCAGTGGGCGCGGCGCGGCGAACGTGACTTCCTGCGGGTGCCGATCGGGCTGGACGACCGGCACGAACCGGTCCTGCTCGACCTGAAGGAGTCGTCCGAACTCGGCATGGGGCCGCACGGGCTGTGCGTCGGCGCGACCGGTTCCGGCAAGAGCGAGCTGCTGCGCACCCTGGTGCTCGCGCTGGTGACGACGCATCCGCCCGAGGACCTCGCGATGGTGCTCGTCGACTACAAGGGCGGCGCCACCTTCGCCCCGTTCACGGCTCTGCCGCATGTGGCGGGTGTCATCACGAACCTGGAGAACCAGGCCGGCCTCGTCGAGCGCGTGCACACCTCGCTGGCCGGTGAGATCAAGCGCCGCCAGCAGGTCCTGAAGGACGCGGGCAACATCGCCGACATCGGGCACTACCGGGCGCTGCGCGACACCGGGCGACCGGACCTCGAACCGCTCCCGCATCTGTTCGTCGTCATCGACGAGTTCGGTGAACTCCTCACCGCCAAACCGGACTTCATCGACCTCTTCCTCTCCATCGGCCGGATCGGCCGCTCCATCGGCGTGCATCTGCTGCTGTCCAGCCAGCGCATCGAGGGCGGCAAGCTGAAGGGCCTGGAGACGTATCTGTCGTACCGGCTCGGTCTGCGCACGTTCTCGGCCGACGAGTCGCGGACGGTTCTGGAGACCGCGGACGCCTTCAACCTGCCCCCGCTCCCCGGCTTCGGCTATCTGAAAGTCGACACGTCGACGTATACGCGGTTCAAGGCGGGCTTCGTCTCCGGCGCCTGGCGGGGACCCGTGGTGCGTGATGCGGCCGCTGCCGACGAGCCGCTGGCCTGGGCGTATCAGCCGTACAACACTCTGGCGGCGCCCGATCGGGTGGCCGGGGAGGACGCCGCCGTCACACCGCGCGAGCGGGACAGCGGACCCACTGTCCTGTCCGCCGTGGTGGAGCAGCTCGTGGGCGCGGCGGAGCCGGTGCGCAGGATCTGGCTGCCGCCGCTGCCCGACGCGGTGACGCTGACCGGGGCGGCCGGGCCGGTGCAGGCATCGGCGGACGGGATACGACTCGCCGACCGGGACGGGCCGTTGCGGGTTCCGCTCGGCGTGCTCGACGAGCCCGCGCGGCAGTGGCAGGGCCGGTGGGTGCACGATCTGGACACGGCCGGCGGGCACACGGCCGTCATCGGCGGTCCCCAGTCCGGCAAGACCACGCTGCTGCGCACTCTGGCCCTGTCCCTGGCCCTCACGCACACACCGCGCGAGGTCGCGATCTACGGACTCGACCTGGTCGGTGGCGGACTGGGAGCCCTGTCCGGTCTGCCGCACGTCGGCGGGATCGCCGGGCGCGCCGATCACGAGCGTGCCGCCCGCACGGTCGCCGAGGTGCGCGGCATGCTCGCCGAGCGCGAGGCCGTCTTCCGCGAGCACGGCATCGACTCCGTCGACCAGCTGCGCCGCCTGCGCGCCGAGGGCCGCCTGCCGGGGCTCGGCTCCACGGACGTGGTGCTGCTCATCGACGGGTTCGGCGCGCTGCGCGAGGAGTTCGCCGAGCTGGACGACGCGGTGGCCGAACTCCTCAAACGCGGCAGTGGCTACGGCATCCACGTCGTTGCGGGCATGCTCCGCTGGAACGACGTGCGCATCGCCGCCCAGTCGATGTTCGGCACTCGGATCGAACTGCGGCTCAACGACCCCGCCGACTCCTCCGTCGACCGCAAGCTGTCCGAGACCCTGTCGGCCGACACCCCCGGCCGGGCCCTCACCGACGGCAGGCTGTTCGCGCACGTCGCCCTGCCGCGCCTGGACGCGCTCGCCTCGACGGCGGACCTGGGACCGGCCCTCGAAGACGCCGCGCACTCCCTGCGGGCCGCCTGGCACGGTGAACCGGCCGCTCCCGTACGCGTCCTGCCCACGCGGCTGCCCGCGGGGCGCCTGCCCTCCACCGCCGCCGTCCCGCACGCCGTGCCGGTCGGAGTCGACCAGGACTCCCTGTCCCCGGCCGTCCTCGACCTGTTCGGCGCCGACCAGCACCTCCTGGTCCTGGGCGACAACGAGTGCGGCAAGACGAACCTCCTCAAGCTGATCTCCCGCGCGCTCGTCGACCGTTACGGCGAGGACGAACTGGTCTTCGGCGTCTTCGACCCACGGCGCGGCCTTCGCGGTGCGATCCCGGAGCCGTACCGCGGCGGTTACGCGCACAACGCGAAGCTGTCCGGCGCGCTCGCCACCGGCATCGCGACCGAACTGGAGAAAAGGCTCCCGGAAACCGCCGATCCTGACGCCATGAACGACGAACCGGCCTTCACCGGGCCGCGGATCGTGATCCTCGTCGACGACTACGACATCCTCACCACGGCGGGCGGGCAGCCCCTCGCCCCGTTCCTGCCGTACATCTCCTCGGCCCAGGACATCGGACTGCACTTCGTCGTCGCGCGCCGCGTGGCGGGCGCCTCGCGCGCCCTGTACGAGCCGTTCCTGACGACCTTGCGCGAGACCGGCGCGACAGCGCTCGTGATGACGGGGGACCGCACGGAGGGTCAGCTCTTCCCGGGGCTGTACGCCAGTGCACAGCCGCCGGGCCGGGGCACTCTCGTGCGTCGCGGCCGCCGCCACCAGTTGATCCAGACGGCCCTCGCGGCTGAGACCGACCCCATGGAGACCCCGGCGTGACCAAGGACGTCATCGCGCTCACCCCGAAGATGCCCGACACCAGGTCGCTCCTGACAGGTCTGTACGCCGGCGGCCCCGAGCTGAACCTGACCGCCACCGACGACGGCGCGGTCATCCAGCTGACCACGGCGGCCGGTCTCCCGCTGGTCTCGGTCGAGGCCCCGGTGCTCGTCCACGTACCCGGCGAGGCCGAACGCCTCCTCGGCCCGCAACCGGCCGTGCCCGAGCCCCCGTTCTGGTGGACCGAGGCCCGGGCCTCCACGGCCGTCCCTGAGGCGGAATCCCTCGCCGGCTCCGTCTGCGGACGCCTGACGATGCTGCTCGGCGGAACCACCTGGCCACCCGAGGCGGCCCACACCGCACACGTCACCGTCCCCGACGACTCGGCCGAGGCGAACGTCTCGGCTCCCTCCTCGATTCTCCCCGCCGTCGACGTGCTGACCGACTCGACCGCCGTCGTCCTGGCCGACCGCCCCGTCGTCCCGCTCACCGCCTGGCTCTCGGACATCCTGCGCATCACCGCACAGGCGAACCGCGCACTCCACCTCGTCACCCCACCCCATGTGCGGCTCACCCTGCCCTTGCGCACCGCGCTCGGCGGCGCCCCCAACCGCTGGGTGATCCAGGACCCCGCGGGCGGCTACTACGACGGACTGTCGGGTGTCCGGCTCGCCTGGCGAGAGGGCACGTTCACGCCCGCTGCCGCCACCGCCTTCACCGCGACGGCCACACCCGCCGGACAGCGTCAGCTGACCGTCTCCTTCCGCACGGTGCACGAGGCCGCCGCCGACCTCGTCATCGGCCGGGGTCTGGAAGCCGCCTGGCGTCATCTCACCGGCGCACCGCCGGCCGGTTGGAGCACCGCGGAACCCGTCAATCTACCCTGGTCGACGCGCCGGTTGACCGATCTCGCCCGCGACCGGGCACCCGCTCCCACGCACCTCGTCGTCATCGGCGCGCCCCATCACCCCGCCATCGCCACGCACCGCATCACGCGCACCACCGCCGGTGTCGCCGAGGACACCGTCCTCACCCTCGGCCACGCCGACCCCGCCGACGTCCCTCTGGGCACCCTGGACTCCCTCGCCGCGCTGCTGGTCGAGGAACACGGCCTGACGACGATGCTCACCACCCTGCGCCACGCGCGCGCCGACCTCACCCTGCCCGCACACCTGGAAGCCCCGCCCCTCCCGGTCTCCTTCACCCTCGGCCCACGCGACGTACGCACGATCGGCCTCGCCCACGCCCGCCGCCCACCCCTGGCCGCAAACCCGCGCCAACTCGGCTCCCCGGCGAATCCGGCGCTCCACTACCCCCTGGGCGACGGAACCGACGCCGAAGCCTGGACAGCGCTGCGGATTCTCTCCGACCACCTCAGGAACGGCTCCGAGGCGTGATCAGCGCTCCGTCCAAGCGGGCCAGTTCCTCCCCGCTCAGCACCAGATCCGCCCCCGACGCCGAATCCCGGACGGTCTCCGGACGGCTCGCCCCCGGGATCGGGATCACCGTCGGGGACTTCGCCGACAGCCAGGCGAGGCACACCTGTTGGGGACTGACCCGGCGCTCCCTCGCCACCTCGTGGAACGCGGCGAACCGTGCCGTGCCGTCCGCCGGCCCCGACGGGCCGTCCAGCGAGCTGCGGGAGATCCCGCCCAGCGGGCTCCAGGGCAGGAACGCCAGACCCAGTTCCGCGCACAGCCGCAGCTCCGGCTCGCTGCCCCGGGCCTCGGGGGAGTAGCGGTTCTGGACCGACACCAGGCGGTCGCCGAGGATCGCGCGGGCGCGGTGGATCTGGTCCGTGGTCACGTTGGAGAGGCCCGCCAGGCGGATCGTGCCCGCGTCCAGCAGCTCGCGCAGCGCGCCGACGGAGTCCTCGAAGGGCACGTCCGGGTCGGGCTTGTGCAACTGGTACAGGCCGATCGCCTCGACGCCGAGCCGCCTGCGGGAGGCCTCGGCGGCCGCCTTGAGGTGCCGGGGCGAGCCGGTCACCGTCCAGCTGCCGTCGGCCGGGCGGCCCCGGCCGCCCTTGGTGGCCACGAGCACGTCGTCCGTGGCACCGCCGTAGGCTGCGAGGGCGCGGGCCAGCAGGAGTTCGTTGTGGCCGGGGTCCTGGCCGGGCAGATGGTAGGAGTCGGCCGTGTCCAGCAGGGTCACGCCCGCGTCCAGCGCCGCGTGCACCGTGGCCAGGGCACGCGCCTCGTCCGGGCGGCCCTCGATGGACAGCGGCATGGCACCGAGCCCGACCGCGCTCATCCGGACCCCGCCCAGCAACCGGTAGCGCATGTCAGTCGTCCTTTCCGAGGGTCTCGACGACGGCCGAAGGCAGCCACTGCCGTACGTCCCCGAAGGGGAAACCGAGCCGTGCGGCCCGGGAGTTGTCCAGGCCGTAGCGGCGGCGGAAGGCGAAGGGGGAGACCTCGGCGGACTCGGTCGTCTCGAACACCGTCCTGCCCCCGGGAAGCCGCGCCGCCACCGCCCCGCACAGCTCGTCCAGGGGCAGCAGGCCGTCGGAGGCGGCGTTCACCGGGCCCGTGAAGTCCTCGCCCGCCGCCCAGAACAGGAAGTCGGCGATCTCCTCGACGTGGATGTACGTCGCCGGGTGCGAGACAGCGGGGACAGCTATGGGGGAGCCGGTGCGGATGCGGTCGGCGTAGTGCTGGAGGCGTCCGGTGAAGTCGTCGTCGCCGCCCAGGACATGGGCCACCCGGACGGACGCGCAGGGGAACGCGGGGTCCGCCGCGAACACCGCCTCCGCCTGCCGCTTGCCCTCGCCGTAGTGGGAGTCGAGGAACTCCTGGTCGTCCCAGGGGAGTTCGAGGTCCACGGCGACCTTGACCGGGTCCACCGTGCTCTCCGGTACGAGCGCCTCGGAGTCCTCGTGCTCGTACACCTCCACCGTCGAGGTCATCACATAGCGGCCGGTGCGTCCCGCGAAGACCCGACGGGCGATCGCCGCCTGACGCGGGGTGTAGCAGACCTGGTCGAGGACGACGTCGAACGCACGGGTGCCTACGGCCTCGCGCAGGGCCTTTTCGTCGTCGCGGTCGGCCACCAGATGCGTCACACCCGGCGGCGCGGGGGAAGAGCCCCGATTCAGGACCGTGACGCGATCGCCGGCCGCCACCAGCCGGGCGATCAGCCGCTTGCCGAAATAGCGGTTGCCGCCGATGACCAGTATCTCTCGTGCCTTTCGCATGACCATAATTCTCCGGGCGTCACATCCGTTCCTGAAGGGGGAGACATGGGAGATACGGTCAGCGCACCGAAAGAACAACGGCATCTGCGCGCCGTCGCCGACGAAACACCAGTGGCCTTCGACGCGGTGGACCGGCAGCTGCTGCACCTGCTGCAGACCGACGGGCGGATCAAGCTCAGCGAGCTGGGCCGGCGGGTCAGCCTGAGCCCGGCGGCCGTCTCGGAGCGGGTGCGCCGGCTGGAGGCGGCGGGAGTGGTCGAGGGGTACGGCGCCCAGGTCGTGCCCGCCCGCCTCGGCTACGGCATCCAGGCCTTCGTCCGGGTGAACCCGCACGGCGGCTACACCCTCAAGCACCCGAGGACCCTGGAGCTGATCGAGCGCCCGGAGATCACCGAGGTGCACCACGTGGTCGGCGAGGACTGCTGGATCCTCAAGGTCGCCGTCACCGACACCGTGCACCTGGAGGAGGTTCTCGAACAGATCTCGGCCCTCGGCCGTACCACGACCTCGATCGTGCTGACCTCGCCGGTGCGCAGGAAGCCTCTTCTGCCGCCCGCCTTGCCTTGACGCCGACGTCAACACCTACGGTCGTGGACATGCGAATCGGCGAGCTGGCCGCACGGGCCGGGACCACCACCCGCGCCCTGCGCTACTACGAGGCACGGGGGCTGCTGCCCGCACGGCGCGACGGCAACGGGCACCGGGCGTACGACGAGGGCGACCTCAGGCTGCTCCAGCAGATCCGGACGCTGCAGGACTTCGGGTTCGACCTGGAGGAGACGCGGCCGTTCGTGGAGTGTCTGCGGGCCGGGCACCCGGACGGGGACTCCTGTCCGGCCTCGCTCGCGGTCTACCGGCGCAAGCTGGACGAGCTGGACGCGCTCATCGGGCAGCTCCAGGCGGTGCGGGAGACGGTCGCGGGGCAGCTGGAGCGGGCCGAGCGGGCCCGGGACGAGCTGGCCGCCGAGGCGCTGGTTCCGGGGGGTCCGGAACCCGTGTGCGAGCTGGGAGTGACGCGGTGAGTTTGGTGAGCGGGCCGGCCGAGGTGACGGACGCGGATTTCGAGGCGGAGGTGATCGGCGCGGATCTTCCGGTGCTGGTGCAGTTCACGGCCGACTGGTGCGGGCCGTGCCGGCAGCTGGCGCCGGTGCTGAAGGACATCGCCTTCGAGGAGGGCGACCGGCTGAAGATCGTCCAGATCGACGTGGACCGCAATCCGGGGACGACGGTCGCCTACGGGGTGCTGTCGACGCCGACCCTCATGGTCTTCCGGGACGGTGAGCCGGTGCGGTCGATGGTGGGGGCGAGGCCCAAGCGGCGGCTGATGGAGGAGCTGGCCGACGTGCTGTAAAGCGGAGCCGCCCACGAAAAATCCCCTGAGCAATTGCGCTCGGGGGATTTCTGTGCGTATATTCGGTGGTTCGCGACTTCATTTGAATGAAGGCGTGGAGAAGTTCACTGGGCACAGTATATCCGGGCGGGAGCGGAATTGTCAAACACCGAATTTCCAGACGATGAATTGCGCCACGAGCAGGAATTCATCGACGGACTGTACGCGCGCGTGGACGTGTTGCGCGGAGAAGCCGAAGGCTCGGTCGCGGACGCGCTCGCCCAGGGTGACAAGCCCATGCAGGCCCGGCTGGAGCGGGACATCCTGGTCGCCGAGCGCTCGGGGCTGCTCGCCGCGCTGAACGCCGTCGATGGCTCGCTCTGCTTCGGGCGGATCGACCTCGCGGACGGGGCGGTGCATCACATCGGCCGGATCGGGCTGCGTGAGGACGACGCCGAACGCACCCCGGTGCTGATCGACTGGCGCGCCGACGTCGCCCGCCCCTTCTATCTGGCCACCGGCCACACCCCGATGGGCCTGCGCCGCCGCCGGCACATCGCCGCACAGGGCCGCACGGTCACCTCCCTGCACGACGAGATCCTCGACCTCGGCGACGCCACCCGCACCGGCCACGAGGACCCCACCGGCGACGCCGTCCTGCTCGCCGCGCTCGATTCGGCGCGCACCGGCCGCATGGCCGACATCGTGCAGACGATCCAGGCCGACCAGGACCGCATCATCCGGGCGCCGCACCGAGGGGTGCTGGTCGTCGAGGGCGGCCCCGGCACCGGCAAGACCGCGGTCGCGCTGCACCGGGCCGCCTACCTCCTGTACGAACACCGGGAGCTGCTGGCCCGCCGTGCCGTGCTCATCGTCGGACCCAACCCGGCCTTCCTCGGCTACATCGGCGAGGTGCTGCCCTCGCTCGGCGAGACCGGCGTGCTGCTGGCGACGGTCGGGGAGCTGTTCCCCGGCGTGAAGGCGACGGCGTCCGACAACCGGGAGGCCGCCGCCGTCAAGGGCCGCGCCGACATGGCGGACGTCCTCGCCGACGTCGTGCGCGACTGGCAGTCGCTGCCCGATCCGGTGATCACCATCGAGCACGACCGCGAGGTCCTGATGCTCGACGACGGTCTGGTGAAGGTCGCCCGCGAGCGCACCCGCGCCGCCCGGCTGCCGCACAACGTGGCCCGGGAGTACTTCGAGGGCCACATCCTCAACACGCTCACCGAGCTGTACGCCGAGCGCGTGGGCACCGACCCGTACGACGGCAGCAGCCTGCTGGACGCCTCCGACATCACCCAGATCCGCGACGAGCTCGCCGAGAACCCCGAAGTCTGGGCCGCCGTCGACCAGTTGTGGCCGATCCTGACGCCGCAGCGCCTGGTCGCGGACTTCCTCGCCGATCCCGTCGGCTACGTGTCCGACGACGACGCGGCCGCCATCCGCCGCCCGGTGACGCGGGCCTGGACCGTGGCGGACGTGCCGCTGCTGGACGAGGCGGCCGAGCTGCTCGGCGTGGACGAGCGGGTGGCGCGGGCGCGCGCGGAGCAGGAGCGGGAGACGCAGGTGGCCTACGCCCAGGGCGTGCTCGACGTCTCCTACGCCTCCCGCACCTACGAGTTCGAGGACAAGGAGGAGGGCGACCCCGAGAGCTCCGAGGTCCTGTCCGCGCACGACATCATCGACGCCGAGCGGTTCGCCGAGCGGCACGAGGAGGCGGACCACCGCAGCGCCGCCGAGCGCGCGGCGGCCGACCGGACCTGGGCGTTCGGGCACATCATCGTCGACGAGGCGCAGGAGCTGTCGCCGATGGCGTGGCGGCTGCTCATGCGGCGCAGCCCGACCCGCTCGATGACCCTGGTCGGCGACCCGGCACAGACGGCGGAGGCGGCGGGCGTCGGCTCGTGGTCGAAGATCCTGCGGCCGTACGTCGAGGACCGCTTCGAGCACACGCGCCTCGGCGTCAACTACCGCACGCCGGCGGAGATCATGGACCTCGCGGCGGCCGTCGTCCGGGCCGAGAACCCGGACTTCGAACCGCCCAGCTCGGTCCGGTCGACAGGGGTACGGCCCTGGGCGCGCGCCACCGACGACCTGCCCGGCGCCGTCGCCGAGGCGGTGAAGGAGCTGACGCCCGACGAGGGCCGGCTCGCGGTCATCGCCCCGCGCCATCTGCACCGCAAGCTGGCCGCCCGGCTGGAGGGGGTGACGGCGGGCGCGGAGCCGGACCTGACGCGGACCGTCGTCCTCCTCGATCCCCGTCAGTCCAAGGGCCTGGAGTTCGACTCCGTCCTGGTCGTGGAACCGGCCCGCTACGGCACCAGCGACCTGTACGTGGCCCTGACCCGGGCCACCCAGCGGCTCGGGGTGCTGTACACCAAGGAGCTGCCGAAGGCGCTCGTCGGCAGGTTCGGCAGCTCCGGCGGCTGAGCCTTGCGGAGGGTCAGGCCGGCCGCAGCCACACCGTGGCCAGCGGCGGCAGTGTCAGCCGGATGCTCGCGGGGCGGCCGTGGGCGCCTCGCGGCTCCGGCTTGACCGGGTCGGGGTGGACCACGTCGCCGCCGCCGTAGCGGGCCGCGTCGGTGTTCAGCACCTCCAGCCAGGCCGGGACGTCGTCGGGCACGCCGATGCGGTAGTCGTGGCGGACCACGGGGGACAGGTGGGTGACGGCGAGCAGCGGGTTGCCGTCGGCGTCCAGGCGCAGGAACGCGAGGACGTTGTCGTCCGCCGCGTCGCCCGTGATCCACTGGAAGCCCGCCGGTTCGGTGTCCCGCTGCCACAGGGCCGGGGTCGCCCGGTACAGCCTGTTCAGGTCCCGGACCAGGTCCCTGACGCCTCGGTGGTCGGCCTCGGCGCCGTAGGACGGGTCGAGCAGCCACCAGTCGGGGCCGTGCGCCTCGGACCACTCGGCGCCCTGGGCGAACTCCTGGCCCATGAACAGCAGTTGCTTGCCCGGGTGGGCCCACATGAAGCCCAGGTAGGCGCGGTGGTCGGCCCGCCGCTGCCACCAGTCGCCCGGCATCTTCGAGACGAGGGAGCGCTTGCCGTGCACCACCTCGTCGTGGGAGATGGGCAGCACGTAGTTCTCGCTGTACGCGTACACCATCGAGAAGGTCATCTCGTGATGGTGGTATTTGCGGTGGACCGGCTCGTGGGCCATGTACTGGAGCGAGTCGTGCATCCAGCCCATGTTCCACTTCAGGCCGAAACCGAGACCGCCGAAGCCGCTCGGTCCCTTGTGGTGGGTCGGGCGCGTGACGCCGTCCCAGGCGGTGGACTCCTCGGCGATGGTCACCGCACCCGGGCAGCGCCGGTAGACGGTGGCGTTCATCTCCTGAAGGAAGGCGACCGCGTCCAGGTTCTCCCGGCCGCCGTGCTCGTTCGGCGTCCACTGGCCCGGCTCGCGCGAGTAGTCGAGGTAGAGCATGGAGGCGACGGCGTCCACGCGCAGACCGTCGATGTGGAACTCCTCGCACCAGTACACGGCGTTCGCCACCAGGAAGTTGCGCACCTCGCGACGGCCGAAGTCGAACTCCAGCGTCCCCCAGTCCGGATGGGCGGCCCGCAGCGGGTCGTGGTGCTCGTACAGCGGGCGCCCGTCGAACTCGGCCAGCGCCCAGTCGTCACGCGGGAAGTGCGCGGGGACCCAGTCCATCAGGACGCCGATGCCGGCCTGGTGCAGCCGGTCCACCAGATACTTGAAGTCGTCCGGGGTGCCGAGGCGGGCCGTCGGGGCGTAGAAGCCGGTGACCTGGTAGCCCCAGGAGCCGCCGAAGGGGTGCTCGGCGACCGGCATCAGCTCCACGTGCGTGAAGCCCAGCTCCGAGACGTATGCGGGCAGTTGGTCGGCCAGCTGCCGGTACGTCAGCCCGGGGCGCCAGGACGGCAGGTGGACCTCGTACACGGAGAACGGCGCCTCGTGCACCGGCCTGTCGCCGCGGTGGGCCAGCCACTCGGCGTCGCCCCACTCGTGGTGCGAGGCGTGCACGATCGAGGACGTGGCGGGCGGCACCTCCGTGCGGCGGGCCAGCGGGTCGGCGCGCAGGGTGCGCGAGCCGTCCGGGCGGGTGATCTCGAACTTGTACAGCTCGCCCGCGCCGATGCCCGGCACGAACAGCTCCCACACCCCCGAGGAGCCGAGCGAGCGCATGGGAGTCGCGGTCGCGTCCCAGAAGTTGAAGTTCCCCGCGATCCGCACGCCCCGCGCGTTCGGCGCCCACACCGCGAAGCGGGTGCCTCGTACGCCCTGGTGGGTCATGACGTGCGAGCCGAGCACCCGCCACAGCCGCTCGTGCCGGCCCTCGCCGATCAGGTGCAGGTCCAGCTCGCCGAGGGTGGGCAGGAAGCGGTAGGCGTCCTCGGCCTCGTGGACGGTGCCGTCGTAGGTCACGAGCAGCCGGTGGGCGGGGACGTCGGTGAGCGGGAGCAGTGCGGAGAAGAAGCCGTCGCCGTCGTCGCGCAGCTCCGCCCGCACATCGCCCAGCACCACGGTGACGGCCTGTGCGTAGGGGCGGAAGACCCGGAGGGCGACCCCGCCGGGGGCCGGGTGGGCGCCGAGGACGGAGTGCGGATCGTGGTGGGTGCCCTCGCGCAGCCGCTCACGGTCCCCGGCGGGCACGGCGGGGGAGACGGCGGCCTGCTGCCGTGGCACCTTCTTGGGCGGCGTCGCCTTCGCCCGCGTCTTTCCGGGGATCTCCTGGGCCGGCACCTTCTTGGCGGCGGCCCTCTTGCCGGTGGTCTTCTTGGCGGTGGTCTTCTTGACCGGGGCGTCCTTCTCGGCCGCTGATTCCTTCTTGGCCTTGGGGGTCACGAACGAGCCTCCTGGTCGGGCAGGGAGAGACGGCGCACCGCGCTCAGCGGCACCGGCAGCCAGTCGGGGCGGTGGCGGGCCTCGTAGACCACCTCGTAGATCGCCTTGTCGGTCTCGAAGGCGCGCAGCAGCACGGGGTCGGTACGCGGGTCGTGGCCGGTGACCTCCGCGTACCCGGAGCAGTAGGCGGCCCGGCAGGCGTGCGCCCACCGGGGCGCGGGCGGACTCGCCGTGAGGGCGGCGTAGTCGAAGGAACGCAGCATCCCCGCGATGTCCCGCAGCGCGGGCTGCGGCATGCGCCGCTCGGCCAGCGGCCGGGCCGGCTCGCCCTCGAAGTCGATCAGCGACCACTGGCCGAACGGCGAGCGCAGGCACTGGCCGAGGTGCAGATCGCCGTGGATGCGCTGGGCGGTCCAGGTGCGGCCCGCTTCCGCCAGGCGGGCCAGCGCGGTGAAGGCGGAGCGCAGCCCGCTCTCGTACGGCCGCAGCGCGGGCACCGCCCGGACGGCGGCCGCCAGCCGCTCGGTCATGCCGTCCACCAGCAGCCGCAGCTGGGCCTGGCCCAGCGTCACCGTGGGCAGGGCGCGGGCGAGGGCGGTGTGCACCTCGGCGGTGGCCCGGCCCAGCGCCCGGGCCTCGGCGACGAAGTCCTCTCCCTTGGCCAGCTCGCGCAGCGCCAGCTCCCAGCCGTCGCTCGCGCCGCTGACGAACGGCTGGAGCACGGCCAGGGTGTACGACCGGGCGTCCAGATCGGCCTGGAGCCAGGCCGTCGGCGCGGGCACCCGGGCGCAGCCCGCGCGCGCCAGGACGAGCGGTATCTCCAGGTCGGGGTTGACGCCGGGCACCACCCGGCGGAACAGCTTGAGGATGAACGTATCGCCGTAGACGACCGAGGAGTTGGACTGCTCGGCCGTCATCAGCCGGGCCATGAGTCCGTCCCGGATCTCCTGGCGCGCATCCCGCTCGAAACGGAGTCCGCCGACGCGTGCCCGGGTGCGCAGGGCTTCCAGGAGCACTTCGGCGGGCCGGGGGTCGTAGAGGGCCTCGTACACCGTGCGTCCGGCGAGCGGTCCCTCGTTCACGTGTCCGATCAGCGCGGGTGCCAGCCGGGGCGGCAGCACCTCGCGCGCTCCTATCAGCAGCTGGTAGCAGTCACCGGGGTGCGGTGGGGCGCCCGGCACGGATGGCTGGTGGACGCGCAGGAGCAGGTGGTACAGGCCCAGCCGGCCTTTGCCGGGCAGCAGTTCGGTGGTGGCCAGCGGGGTGAACCCGGTGACCGGACGTCCCTTGCCGGCGAACCAGCGCTGCCTGGGCAGCCACTCGCGCAGCAGGGGTTCGAGAGAAGCGAGAAGGTGACCTGTCGTACCGGTGGTGCCGAAGGGGGTGACCGCTTCCGCCATGAGCGTCACGTCCTTTCCCCGGGTCGTCGGGGTGTTACTGATGCGTGCCCCGGGCGGGACGGCGGAAACCGCCCACCGCCCCACCCGGCCGGAGGACTACA
Organism: Streptomyces griseochromogenes; assembly: GCF_001542625.1. Classification (NCBI taxonomy): domain Bacteria; kingdom Bacillati; phylum Actinomycetota; class Actinomycetes; order Kitasatosporales; family Streptomycetaceae; genus Streptomyces; species Streptomyces griseochromogenes. The sequence continues at coordinate 1,725,182 of NZ_CP016279.1, forward strand.
CCGCGTCCCGGCGCAGCCGGAACCAGTAGAAGCCGTGCCCCGCCAGGGTCAGCAGGTACGGCAGTTCGCCGATCGCGGGGAACCGCACCCCGCCGAACAGCTCGATGGGATGCCGTCCGGTGAACCTTCTCAGGTCCAGCTCCGTGGGCTGAGCGAACCGTGAGAAGTTGTGCACGCACAGCACGATGTCGTCCCTTCCCTCCTCTGACAGGGGGGCCTCCCGCAGGAACGCGATCACGGCCGGGTTCGAGGACTGCAGCTCGGTGTAGGACCCCAGTCCGAAGGCAGGATTCTGCTTGCGGATCTCGATCATGCGGCGGGTCCAGTGCAGCAGGCTGGACGGCGAGGACATGGAGGCCTCGACGTTGGTGACCTGGTAGCCGTAGACCGGGTCCATGATGGTGGGCAGGAACAGCCGACCGGGGTCGGAGGAGGAGAAGCCCGCGTTGCGGTCCGGCGTCCATTGCATGGGGGTGCGGACGGCGTCGCGGTCGCCGAGCCAGATGTTGTCGCCCATGCCGATCTCGTCGCCGTAGTAGAGGATCGGCGAGCCGGGCAGGGACAGCAGCAGGGCGGTGAACAGCTCGATCTGGTTGCGGTCGTTGTCGAGCAGGGGTGCCAGGCGGCGGCGGATGCCGATGTTGGCGCGCATCCGCGGGTCCTTGGCGTATTCGGCCCACATGTAGTCGCGTTCCTCGTCGGTGACCATTTCGAGGGTCAGCTCGTCGTGGTTGCGCAGGAAGATGCCCCACTGGCAGCCCGAGGGGATGGCCGGGGTCTTGGCCAGGATCTCGGAGACGGGGTAGCGGGACTCGCGGCGTACGGCCATGAAGATGCGCGGCATGACGGGGAAGTGGAACGCCATGTGGCACTCGTCGCCGCCGGAGGCGTAGTCGCCGAAGTAGTCGACCACGTCCTCCGGCCACTGGTTCGCCTCCGCCAGCAGCACGGTGTCCGGGTACTGGGTGTCGATCTCCTTGCGCACCCGCTTCAGGAACTGGTGGGTCGCCGGCAGGTTCTCGCAGTTCGTGCCCTCCTGCTGGTACAGGTACGGCACGGCGTCCAGGCGGAACCCGTCGATGCCCAGGTCGAGCCAGAACTTCAGCGCGGAGATCATCTCCTCCTGCACCGCCGGGTTCTCGTAGTTGAGGTCCGGCTGGTGCGAGAAGAAGCGGTGCCAGTAGTACTGCTTGCGTACGGGGTCGTACGTCCAGTTGGAGGCCTCGGTGTCGACGAAGATGATCCGGGCGTCCTGGAACTGCTTGTCGTCCTCGGCCCAGACGTAGTAGTCCCCGTACGGTCCGTCCGGATCCCGCCTGGACTCCTGGAACCACGGGTGCTGGTCGCTGGTGTGGTTCATGACGAAGTCGATGATGACGCGCATGCCGCGCTGGTGGGCGGCGTCGACGAACTCCACGAAGTCGGCCAGGTCACCGAATTCGGGGAGCACGGCGGTGTAGTCGGAGACGTCGTAACCGCCGTCACGCAAGGGGGACTTGAAGAAGGGCGGCAGCCAGAGGCAGTCGACGCCGAGCCATTGCAGGTAGTCGAGCTTGGCGGTCAGACCCTTCAGGTCGCCGATGCCGTCGCCGTCGCTGTCCTGGAAGGAGCGGACGAGTACCTCGTAGAAGACGGCGCGTTTGAACCACTCCGGGTCCCGGTCCCCCGCGGGAGTGTCCTCGAAGGTGTCCGGGACGGGCTCGTTGACGATCATATTGTGGGTGACCCTCCGATCTGCGGGGTGGACGGTCGCAGAACCGAGAAGACATGCGCGGGCCTATGGCCCGGTTCGAGGCGCACATAGTTGGCCCTGCCCCAGTGATAGGTCTCGCCGGTGAGCAGATCGCGCACCGGCACCGACTCGTGCCAGTTCAGGCCGAGTTGCGGCATGTCCAACGAGACCGTGGCCTCCTGGGTGTGGTGGGGGTCGAGGTTGGCGACCACCAGAACCGTGTTCGATCCGCTCCGCTTCGAGTAGGCGATCACCGCGTCCTGGTCGGCGTGGTGGAAGTGGAGATCGCGCAGTTGGCGCAGTGCGGGGTGTTCCCGGCGGATGGTGTTGAGGGTGGTGATGAGGGGGGCGATGGTGCGGCCCTCGCGGGCCGCGGCCTGCCAGTCGCGGGATGTGAGCTGGTACTTCTCGGAGTCGAGGTATTCCTCGCCGCCCTCGCGCAGGGGGGTGTTCTCGCACAGTTCGTAGCCGCTGTAGATGCCCCAGGTGGGGGAGAGGGTGGCGGCGAGGACGGCGCGGACCTCGAAGGCGGGCCGGTGGCCGTGCTGGAGGTAGGCGTGCAGGATGTCGGGGGTGTTGGCGAAGAAGTTCGGCCGCATGTAGGAGGACGTCTCGCCCGACAGCTCGGTCAGGTACTCGGTCAGTTCCTGCTTGCCGTTGCGCCAGGTGAAGTAGGTGTAGGACTGCTGGAAGCCGATCTGGGCCAGGGTGCGCATCATGGCGGGGCGGGTGAAGGCCTCGGCCAGGAAGATCACGTCCGGGTCCTGGTGGTTGATCTCGGCGATGACCCGTTCCCAGAACATGACCGGTTTGGTGTGCGGGTTGTCGACGCGGAAGATCCGTACCCCGTGGTCCATCCAGTGCCGCAGGATCCTGACGGTCTCCGCGGTCAGGCCGTCGAGGTCGGCGTCGAAGGCGATGGGGTAGATGTCCTGGTACTTCTTCGGGGGGTTCTCGGCGTGGGCGATGGTGCCGTCGGGGCGGTGGTGGAACCACTCCGGGTGTTTGTGGACCCAGGGGTGGTCCGGTGAGCACTGCAGCGCGAAGTCCAGTGCGACCTCCAGGCCCAGTTCCCGGGCGTGGGTCACGAAGTGGTCGAAGTCCTCGAGGGTGCCGAGGCCGGGGTGGACGGCGTCGTGGCCGCCTTCGGGGGAGCCGATCGCCCAGGGCACGCCGACGTCCTCGGCGGTGGCGGTGAGGGTGTTGTTGCGGCCTTTGCGGTGGGTGGTGCCGATGGGGTGGACGGGTGGGAGGTAGACGACGTCGAAGCCCATGTCGGCGATGGCCGGCAGCCGGCGGGCGGCGGTGCGGAAGGTGCCGTGGGGTTGTTCGGGTGTGCCTTCGGAGCGGGGGAAGAACTCGTACCAGGAGCCGTACAGGGCTCGTTCGCGCTCGACGAGCAGGGGCAGCGGGTCGGAGGCGGTGACCAGCTCCCGCAGCGGGTGGCGCGAGAGCACCGCGTCCACCTCCGGGGACAACGCGGCCGCGAGCCGCCACGGGGCCGGGCGGTCCTCGTCCCGCAGCACGGCGGCGGTCTCCAGCACGATGGGCCGCTGCTCCTCGGGGACCCCGGCGGCCGCCCGCTCGTACAGCAGTGCGCCCTCCGCCAGGACCAGACCGGTGTCGATGCCCGCCGGGATCTTGATCTGCGCAAGGTGCCGCCAGGTGGCGACCGGATCCGACCAGGCCTCCACCGTGTAGGTCCACCGGCCCGTCTCGCCGGCCGTGACGGTGGCGCCCCAGCGGTCGGTGCCCGGGGCGAGTTCGCGCATCGGCGTCCAGGGGCCCGGCCGGCCCCGCGGATCCCGCAGCACGACGTTCGCGGCGACCGCGTCGTGGCCCTCCCGGAAGACGGTGGCCGACACCTCGAACGACTCGCCCGGCACGGCCTTGGCGGGCCTGCGCCCGTGCTGGACCACGGGGCGCACGTCGAGGACGGGGATACGGCCGACGCTCGTGGCTTCGGCCGGGGCGGGGCGCGGGCCGGGCGGCGCCGGATCGCGGAGGTTCTCCGCCGGCGTTCCCGTTTTCTTACCCGAACTTTTCTTTCCGGCGCTCCTGCTGGCCGCCGGTGGAGCTGACGAGTGGTGGTGCGTGGCGGGCATGACCGCTCCTGTCCGCTTCAACGTGGGTGTGGGCGGAGGGATATGGGGAGGTGGGTCCTGCGGTTGAGCTGTGGTGCTGCTGTGCGTACCGGAGGAGCCTTCCCACCCTATTCGGGTGGGCAATCCGGCACTTTGTTAACTACTCACGCGTATGTCTACGCACAAGACCGGCCCACTTTTCCAGGTGCCCGCAGACCGCGTCCGCACGCCCCGGTGCCGCCTGCGGCGTGCTCCCGCCGCGCCCCGACACCCGCCCCGGTACGTCCCCACCGACGCTCCGGTAACCACTACCGTCGACACTGACGACGAGACGTACAGCGCCGTGCGTCTCCCCCCGCGACGCGTCCGAGGTGGAATGTGAAGGCGATCCGTCGGTTCACCGTCCGTCCCGTTCTCCCCGAACCCCTCCGGCCGCTCAACGACCTGGCGCGCAATCTGCGCTGGTCCTGGCATGTGGAAACGCGCGATCTGTTCCAGTCCGTCGACCCCGAGCGCTGGGCCGCCGCCGAGGGCGACCCGGTCCGGCTCCTGGGCGGGGTGCGCCCGGCCCGGCTCGCCGAGCTGGCCGGGGACCGGCGGTTCCTGCGCCGGCTGACCGCGGCCGCCGACGATCTCGACGACTATGTGACCGGCGACCGCTGGTACCAGCACCAGGGCGACGGGCTGCCCGCCGCCGTCGCCTACTTCTCCCCGGAGTTCGGCATCACGGCCGCACTGCCCCAGTACTCCGGCGGCCTCGGCATCCTGGCCGGCGACCATCTCAAGGCGGCCAGCGACCTCGGGGTCCCGCTGATCGGCGTCGGACTGCTCTACCGGCACGGCTACTTCCGCCAGACCCTGTCCCGGGACGGCTGGCAGCAGGAGCACTATCCGGTGCTCGACCCGTACGAGCTGCCCCTCGGCCCACTGAAGGAGGCCGACGGCACCGCGGCCGGGCTCTCCCTCGCCCTGCCCGGCGGCAAGGCGCTGCACGCGCGGATCTGGCTGGCCCAGGTGGGCCGGGTGCCGCTGCTGCTGCTCGACTCGGACGTGGAGGAGAACGACCTCGGCGAACGCGGGGTGACCGACCGGCTGTACGGCGGCGGCAGCGAACACCGGCTGCTGCAGGAGATGCTGCTGGGGATAGGGGGTGTCCGGGCCGTGCGGACGTACTGCCGGCTCACCGGGCACCCCCAGCCCGAGGTGTTCCACACCAACGAGGGACACGCCGGCTTCCTCGGTCTGGAGCGGATCGCCGAACTGTGCGAGACGGGGCTGGACTTCGACTCCGCGCTGGAGGCGGTCCGGGCCGGGACCGTGTTCACCACGCACACCCCCGTCCCGGCCGGAATCGACCGCTTCGACCGGGAGCTGGTCGCCCGGCACTTCGGGGCGGACGCCGAACTGCCGCGCATCGACGTGCAGCGCATCCTGGCGCTGGGCATGGAGACCTACCCGGGCGGCGAGCCGAACCTGTTCAACATGGCCGTGATGGGGCTCAGGCTGGCCCAGCGGGCGAACGGGGTCTCGCTGCTGCACGGGCAGGTCAGCCGGGAGATGTTCGCGGGCCTGTGGCCGGGCTTCGACGCCGAGGAGGTGCCGATCACCTCGGTCACCAACGGGGTGCACGCCCCGACCTGGGTCGCCCCGGAGGTGCTCCGGCTGGGTGCCCGGGAGGTCGGCGCCCAGCGGGCCGAGGACGCGCTGAGCGTCGGCGGCCCCGAGCGCTGGGACTCGATCGCCGGCATCCCGGACCAGGAGATCTGGGAGCTGCGCCGCACCCTGCGCGAACGGCTGGTTCTCGAGGTACGGGAGCGGCTGCGTGCCTCCTGGCGGCAACGCGGGGCCGGGAACGCCGAGTTGGGCTGGATCGACGGCGTGTTCGATCCCGACGTGCTGACCATCGGCTTCGCCCGCCGTGTCCCGTCGTACAAGCGGCTCACGCTGATGCTGCGGGACCGGGACCGGCTGATGGAGCTGCTGCTGCACCCGGAGCGGCCCCTCCAGATCGTCGTCGCGGGCAAGGCGCATCCGGCCGACGACGGCGGGAAGCGGCTGGTGCAGGAACTGGTGCGGTTCGCCGACGACCCGCGGGTACGCCACCGCATCGTGTTCCTGCCCGACTACGGCATGGGGATGGCCCAGAAGCTCTACCCCGGCTGCGACGTCTGGCTGAACAACCCGCTGCGCCCGCTGGAGGCCTGCGGCACCTCCGGGATGAAGGCGGCCCTCAACGGCGGCCTCAACCTCTCCGTGCTCGACGGCTGGTGGGACGAATGGTTCAAGCCGGACTTCGGCTGGGCCATTCCCACCGCGGACGGCGCGGGCACCGACCCCGACCGTCGCGACGACATCGAGGCCGCCGCCCTCTACGACCTCCTCGTACAGCGGGTGACCCCCCGCTTCTACGAGCGCGGCCGGGCCGGGCTGCCCGACCGCTGGATCGAGATGGTCCGCCGCACGCTGACCCAGCTCGGCCCGAAGGTGCTGGCGGGCCGCATGGTCCGCGAGTACGTCGACCGGCTGTACACGCCCGCCGCCCTCTCCCACCGTGCGCTGACCCCGGAGACGGCCGGTGAACTGGCCGCCTGGAAGGCCAGGCTGCGCGCCGCCTGGTCCGGCGTGAGCGTCGACCACGTCGAGGCGACGGCCCAGGCGGCCACCGCGGAACTGGGCACGAGCGTGGGACTTCGGGTGCGGGTGGGGCTGGGCGAGCTGACCCCGGACGACGTCGAGGTGCAGGCGGTCTCGGGCCGGGTCGACGCCGAGGACCGCATCACCGACGCCACGACGGTCCCGCTGAAGCCGGCCGGCGCCCCCGACCTGGAGGGCCGCCGCCTCTACGAGGGCACCCTCTCCCTGGACCGCACGGGCCCCTACGGCTACACCGTCCGCGTCCTCCCGGCCCACCGTCTGCTCGCGAGCGGCGTGGAACCGGGGCTGGTGGCGGTGCCGTCGGAGGAGACGGCGGAGGGGGCGGGGGTGCTGCTGCGGTAGGTGTCCCGTCACGGGACGACCGCTCGGCGCTACGGCGCGACCAGCCGCGCCAGGCCCGAGCAGTCGTCCCCGCCGGCCGGGTCCGGGGCGTACAGCCAGTAGACCGTCATGAGCAGTGTCACGGCCAGCGGCAGGCACAGCAGCGCGGACCCCGCCGCGAGCCGTTCCCGCCAGGTCGTCCCCGCCGGTCCGCCGTACCTGTGCGCGGCACGGCGGACCGCGGTGTACACCAGCAGGGAGCCCAGCGCGCAGGTGAGACCGGCCCACGAGGTGACGTACATCCGGGTGGACGGGCCCAGGTACCTGCAGTTCCGGTACGTGTCGGAGCTGAAGCCCAGGTGCGCGACGAGCAGCCCCGCCGAGACGGCCGTCAGCAGCGGTACGAGCAGCGCGCGCCGGCGCCGGGCGGCGGCGGAAGCGGACCCGGTCACGCTTCCGACAACCCCGCGCACAGCCGCTTCAGCACCGCCCCGCACCTGCGGGCGTAGGCGTGCTGCAGGCCGCGCGTCGCCGGACCGCCCGCGCGGGCGTACCACTTCTGGCCACGGCTGAAGGCGGCCACCGTCAGCCAGACGGTGCCGTCTCCGGTGCGGTCGACCACGAAGGCCTCCTCGCCGCACTCGGGGTGGCCCTCCAGGGTGCCGTAGGCCCAGCCGGCACGGCGGGGTTCCTCCAGCGTCCAGATGATGCGGCAGGGGGCCTTGATCACGCCGGCCAGGGTGACCGTGACGTCCACGCCGGGCGTGGCCCGGTCCGCGGTGGCGTCGATGCCCACGCCCAGGGCGCGGTGCATCTCCCAGGTCAGGACCGCCTCGGCGGCCCGCTCGAAGAGCTTCTGGCCCTCGCCGAGGCGCGTGCGCACGAGCAGTGGGTGGAAGCCGGACGGGCAGTGGGTCAGGTCGTCGCGGGTCGCGCCGACGGGCTCGTAGGTGAAGGGCGCCGAGGACATGGGTCACAAGCGTAGGGCGGTACCCGGGACGCCTTCCGCCCGGGTACCGCCCGTCAGCCGCTTCGTCAGCCGGTGACGTTGACCGCGGTCCAGGCCGCCGCCACCGCCTTGTACTCGGTGCTGCCGGAGCCGTACAGGTCCGCCGCCGCCGACAGGGTGCCCGAGCGGGCGTCCGAGTAGTCGGTGGTGGAGGTGAAGTACGTGGTCAGCGCCTTGTACCAGATCTGCAGCGCCTTGGCGCGGCCGATGCCGGTGACCGTCGAGCCGTTCTTCGTCGGGGAGTTGTAGCTGACCCCGTTGATCGTCTTCGCACCGCTGCCCTCGGACAGCAGGTAGAAGAAGTGGTTGGCCACGCCCGACGAGTAGTGGACGTCCAGGTCGCCGACGGAGGAGGACCAGTAGTCCGCCGAGCCGCCGTCCTTGCTGGGCTTGTCCATGTAGCGCAGCGGGGTGCCGTCGCCGTTGATGTTGATCTTCTCGCCGATGAGGTAGTCACCGACGTCCTTGGAGTTGTTGGCGTAGAACTCCACGCCGGTGCCGAAGATGTCCGAGGTGGCCTCGTTCAGGCCGCCGGACTCGCCCGAGTAGTCCAGGCCCGCGGTGTTGGCGGTGACGCCGTGGCTCATCTCGTGGCCGGCCACGTCCAGCGAGGTCAGCGGGTCGGTGTTGCCCTCGCCGTCGCCGTAGGTCATGCAGAAGCAGCTGTCGTCCCAGAAGGCGTTCACGTACGCGCTGCCGTAGTGGACCCGGGAGTAGGCGCCGACACCGTCGTTCTTGATGCCGCTGCGGCCGAAGGTGGACTTGTAGAAGTCCCAGGTCTCCTGCGCGCCGTAGGCGGCGTCGGCGGCCGCGGTCTGGTCGGAGGAGGAGCTGGAGGCGGTGCCGGTGCCGAAGGAGTTGCTCGAGCTGGCCACCAGGGTGCCCTTGCCGGACGTCTTGCGCGCCAGGTTGTAGGTCTTGTGACCGCCCCGGGTGCTGTCGGTCAGGTTGTACGTCGAGCCCGACTGCGTGGAGTTGAGGCTGACGGTGCCCGAGTACAGCGTCTTGCCGGTGCCGGTGGCGTTCTCGATGCCCTGGTACTGGAAGAGCTTCTTGCCGGTGGCGGCGTCGGTGATGACGTGCAGCTGGTTCGGGGTGCCGTCGTCCTGGAGGCCGCCGACGACGGTCTCGTAGGCGAGGACGGGCTTGCCCGAGCCGGCCCAGATCACCTTGCGCGCGCCGTTCGCCGTGCTCTTGGCGGAGCCGAGGGTTCTGGCGGCGCCGACCGCCTGCTGCGCGGCCTTGGCGGCGGTGATCTGCGGTTTGAGCGAGGCAACCTTGATGGCCGCCTTCGTCGCTCTGGTGACGCCTTCGGTCTTGCCCGACTTGGCGGTGTGCACGACCAGGTCGCCGCCGAGCACCGGCAGGCCCGCGTAGGTGCGCTCGTAGCGGGTGTGGACGGTGCCGTCGGCGTCCTTGACGACGTCCTTGACGACGAGCTTCTCCTTGGCGCCGAGGCCTATGTGCTGCGCGGTCCGGGCGGCGGAGGCCTGGGCCTGCTGGACCAGGGTGGTGCGGGCAGCGGCGGACAGCGCGGTCGGGGCGGCCGACAGCTTGGCGGCGGTCCCGGTCGTGGCCTGGGCGTTGGCGCTGGCGGCCAGACCGGTGGAGAGGAGAGCTCCGGCCGCGACAGCGGTGGCGATGGCCAGAGTGGTGCGCTTGTGACGCGCGTAGAGGGGGCTCACGAAAGCTCCTTCTCGTGGGGGAGACCGGGCAGTGTGGGGTTACTGGCCGGTGAGTATGTCGTTGTGAAACTGCGGTGCTGCTGCGGCGGGTGAAGGAACTGTGACATCAGGGCCGCGTACATGTCAGGACCCTGAAGTGATGTTGGCCGAAAACCGACTGTCCGGCGAACGTTTCAACTGTGTAAACCGGCGCCGCCGGAGGTTGTTGTAACCCTCCGGCGGCATCCTGTTCCCGTGCTGGTGGGACGCGGTTTACGGGAAAGTCAACTTCCAGTCGTTGATGGTGCCGACGTCCTGTGCCGCCTGGTCCTGGACCTTCAACTTCCAGGTGCCGTTGGCCGATTCGGAGGCGGCGTTGACCGTGAAGGTCTGCTTCACGTTGTCCGCCGAGTCGGACGAGGAGAAGTTCTTCAGGCGGTAGGAGGTGCCCGAGGGACCGACCAGATCGATCACCAGGTCACCCCGCCAGGTGTGGGTGATGTCGACGCTCACCTGAAGGTTGCTCGGCGCGTTTCCGGTCCTGCCGGAGACGGTGATCGGCGAGGTCACCGCGGGCCCGTTGTCCGGAATCGACACCACGGTGTTGTTCTCGTACGACGTCCCGCCGCCGCCCCCGCCGCCCGAGCGGGATCCGACGTTGACGGCCGCCCAGGCGTCCTGGACCGCCTTGTACTCGGCGCCGGAGGTGCCGTACAGCTCGCCCGCCGCCGCGAGGGTGCCGGTGCGGGCGGCCGCGTAGTCGGTGGTGGACGTCCACTTGGTGGTCAGCGCCCGGTACCAGATCTGCAGCGCCTTGTCCCGGCCGATGCCGGTGACCGGGAGGCCGTCCGACGTCGGCGAGTTGTAGCTGACGCCGTTGATGACCTTGGCGCCGCTGCCCTCGCTGAGCAGGTAGAAGAAGTGGTTCGCCACACCCGACGAGTAGTGCACGTCGAGGTTGCCGACGCCCGAGTACCAGGAGTCGGCGGAGCCGCCGTCCTTGCTGGGCTTGTCCATGTAGCGCAGCGGGGTGCCGTCGCCGTTGATGTTGATCTTCTCGCCGATGAGGTAGTCGCCGACGTCCGTGCTGTTGTTGGCGTAGAACTCCACGCCGGTGCCCATGATGTCGCTGGTGGCCTCGTTCAGGCCGCCGGACTCGTCGCTGTACTCCAGGCCCGCGGTGTTGGAGGTGACGCCGTGGCTCATTTCGTGCCCCGCGACGTCCAGCGAGGTCAGCGGGTCGTTGTTGCCGGAGCCGTCGCCGTAGGTCATGCAGAAGCAGCTGTCGTCCCAGAAGGCGTTCACGTACGCGTTGCCGTAGTGGACGCGGGAGTAGGCGCCGACGCCGTTGTTCTTGATGCCGCTGCGGCCGAAGGTGTTCTTGTAGAAGTCCCAGGTCTCGGCCGCGCCGTAGTGGGCGTCCGCGCCCGCGGTGGCCGCGTTGGACGTGGTCCCGTTGCCCCAGGTGTCGTTGGTCTGGGAGAACAGGGTGCCGGTGCCCGAGCTGCCGTGGTTGAGGTTGTACGTTTTGTGGCCGCCGCGCGCCCCGTCGGTCAGGGTGTAGTTCGACCCCGACTGGGTCGTGGTCAGGTCCACCTTGCCGCTGTACTGGGTGTTGCCGATGCCCGTCCTGATGCCCTGGAACTCGAAGAGCTTCTTGCCGGTGGCGGCGTCGGTGATGACGTGCAGCTGGTTCGGGGTGCCGTCGTCCTGGAGGCCGTCGACGACCGTCTCGTAGGCGAGCACGGGCTTGCCGGAGCCGGCCCAGATCACCTTGCGCACGCTGTCCGCGGCCGACTTGGTGCTGCCGAGGGCCTTGGCGCGCTGCACGGCCTGCTTCTCGGCGGCCGACTTCGTCACGGCGGGGGTGAGGGCGGAGACGCTCAGCGTGGCGTTGCTGGCCTTGATGACGCTCTTGGTCGCGCCCGACTTGGCGGTGTCGACGATCAGGTCGCCGCCGAGCACCGGAAGACCCGCGTAGGTGCGCTCGTAGCGGGTGTGCACGGTCCCGTCGGCGTCCTTGACGACGTCCTTGACGGCCAGCCGCTCCTTGCTGCCGAGGCCGATCGCCTTGGCCGTGGAGGCCTTCTCGGCGTCGGCGTGGCGTATCAGCTCGGCGCGCTGCGAGGGCGAGAGCTTGAGGGCCATGTGGGCGGGGTTGACCTTGCCGGCCTGCGGCTTCGCCGGGGTGGCGGACGCGGCGCCGGACTGGAGGGCCGCGGCGATCAGGGCGGCGACGCCCGCGAGGGCGACGGTGGCGGTGCGGCGGTGCGCCGTCGGGCGCTGCACTGTGTGGGAGGTGCGTCTGCGAGAGGTGCTACTCAACACTGACTCCTTCTGCGTGACCGCGGGTCGCGCGGCCAGGGGAGACCGGACGGTGGGTGACGTCCGGGCAGAACAGGGCATTACGCGGAACCACGTGCAGGTGCGGAGCCGGCTCACGCGAAGCGTGCGCGAAATGTGGGGTTGCTCTGAGTCGGCCGTGGGAAGAGTGGCAGGGGATCACGGTGTCTGTCAGGACCGCGTCATGAAGTTGGCTGGAAATCGTTCGTTGACCGGATGTTCATGTTCGGTATGCGGACTGTTGGGTGTGCCGGAGTGCCGTGGAGCCTGCCCGGGGCGGCCTGCCGGCCCCTCGCCCCGTTCAGGATTCGGCGCCGTCCCCGTGCCATGTCCGCCACAGGGACGCGTACGCACCGGCCGCGGCCACCAGGTCCTCGTGGGTCCCCAGTTCGGTCAGGCGGCCGTCCTCTATGACCGCCACCCGGTCCGCGTCGTGGGCCGTGTGGAGGCGGTGGGCGATGGCGATGACCGTGCGGGACTCCAGGACCGCGGCCAGCGCCCGCTCGGTGTGACGGGCGGTGGTGGGGTCGAGGAGGGCGGTGGCCTCGTCGAGGATCAGGGTGTGCGGATCCGCCAGCACCACCCGGGCCAGGGCCAGTTGCTGGGCCTGGGAGCCGTCGGTGGGATGACCGTGCTGCCCGAGCGGGGCGTCCAGGGCGCCCGCGAGGCCGCGGACCCATTCGTCGGCGCCCACCGCCGTCAGCGCCGCCCACAAGTCGGCGTCCGCGGCGGCCGGTTCGGCGATGAGGAGGTTGTCGCGGACCGTGCCGAGGAAGACGTGGTGTTCCTGGGTGACCAGGACGACCTGGCGGCGCAGCCGCTCCGGCTCCAGCGCGGCGACCGGGACTCCGCCCACCGTCACCGTGCCCGCCCCGGGCCTGTCGATGCCCGCGAGGAGTCTGCTCAGCGTCGTCTTGCCCGCCCCGGACGGGCCCACCACGGCGAGCCGCTCCCCGGGCCGTACCGTCAGGTCCACCCCGCGCAGCACTTCGCCGCCGCGCTCGTAGGCGTACCGCACCCCGCGCACGTCGATCCGGTCGTCCGCCGGCTCCTGGCAGCCGCCGTCCGTCCCTCCCCGGGGCGCCTGCGCGAGCCCCTCCACCCGGGCGAACGAGGCGCTGCTGCTCTGCAGTTGCTCCACCCGCATCAGGATCTGGTCCAGCGGTTCGGTGAACTGGCGCAGGTACAGCGCCGCGGCCACCACCGCGCCGACGCCCACCGCACCGCGCTGGTGCAGCCATCCGCCGAGCAGCAGTACACCCACCACGGGCACGGTGTACGTCACCTCGACCGCCGGGAAGAACACGGTGCGCAGCCGGAGCGTGTAGAAGCGGGTCCGGCGGGACTTCTCCAGCGCGTCCCGGCTCGCCGCGGTCCGCCGCCGCTGGAGCCGGAAGGCCTCGACCGTCCTCGCCCCGGCCGCCGTGGCCGCCACGATCTCGGCGACCTCGGAGGTGGCCGCGCCCTCGGCGAGGTAGCCGTCCCGGGCCCGCCGCAGGTACCAGCGCAGCGCCAGCCAGATCGGCGTGAGACCCAGCACGCCGAACAGGCCGAGCAGCGGGTCCAGCGCGAACACCGCGCCGAGCACGAACAGCGCCTGCACACCGCTCACCAGCAGCTCCGGGCCGACGTCCCTGAGCGTCGTGCCGACGACCGCCACATCGGCCGTGCCCCGCGCGGTCAGATCGCCGGTCCCGGCCCGCTCCACCGTCGACGCGGGCAGCGCCAGCACCCGGTCGACGTACTCCTCCCGCACCCGGGCCAGCGTCCGCTCCCCGAACCGGTGCCCCACATACCGCGCCCAGCGCGCGAGCAGCAGCTGGGCCAGCGCGCAGAGCAGGATCCACAGCGCCAGCCGGTCCACCGCCCCGACCCCGTGCCCCGCCCGGACCTCGTCGACGATCCGCCCGACCAGCCACGGCCCGGCGAGCCCCGCCCCGGCCGCCAGCGCGTTGAGCACCAGGGCGGCGGCGAACGCCCGCCCGTCGGCCCGCACCAGCCGCGCGGTCGCCCGCCGCACCCGGGCCCGGTCCGCGACCGGCAGCAGCCCCCTGTCCGCCGTCACCGTACGACCCCCTCCGCGCTCGCGGCACCCTCGGTGCCCTCGTCGTCGACGTCCCGGGCCACCAGCGCCCGGTAGCCGGGCTCCTCGGCCAGCAGCCGCCGGTGCGGCCCGCTCGCCGCCACCTTGCCGTCGACCAGGAACAGCACCGTGTCCACGCGGTCCAGCACCAGCGGCGAGGTGCTCGTGACCACCGTCGTACGGCCCTTTCGCGCCTCCCGCAGCCGCTCGGCGACCGTGGCCTCGGTGTGCGCGTCCAGCGCCGACGTCGGCTCCACGGCGAGCAGCACCTCGGGGTCGGCTAGCAGCGCCCGCACCAGCCGGATCCGCTGCCGCTGCCCGCCGGAGAGGCTGCGGCCCTGCCCCGCCACCGCCGAGTCGAGACCGTCGGGCAGCCCGCGTACGACATCGTCGGCGGCGGCCGCGTGCACCGCCCGCCGCACAGCCGCCTCCCCGGCCGTGTGCTCGGCGGCGACCACCTCCCTCAGCGGTCCGGCGAACAGGTCCGCCTCGTTGTCGGCGACCAGGATCCGGGACCGTACGTCGGCCAGCGGGACCGCGTCGAGCCGTACCCCGCCCCAGGTGGCGTCGGTGGGTCCGTACCGGCCGAGGCGGTCGACGACGGCGGCGGCCTCGGCGGGGCGGGCGGCGGCCAGCGCGACCAGCAGGCCCGGCGCCGCCCGCACCCCGGAGACCGGGTCGCGCAGCTCGGCCGGCCCGTCCGGCGCGGGCAGCTCGCCCTCGTCGGGCTCCGGCATCAGCCGCAGCAGCCCCACGACCCGGCGGGCGGCCACCACGCCCCGGTTCAGCTCATAGGCCATCTGCACGATGAAGGACACCGGCCCGATCAGCACCGCCACATAGCCGTACACCGACACCAACTCGCCCACGGTGATGGACCCCTGGGCCACCAGCCGGGCCGCCAGCCAGGTCACCACGGCCAGGAACAGCGTGGGCAGGCCCACCCCGAGCGCCTGCACCCAACTGGCCACCGCGCCCACCCGGTAGCCCTGCGCGCGCAGCCGCTGCGAGTCCGCACGGAAGGCGTCCGCGAACAGCCCCTTGCCGCCGAGACCGTTGAGGACGCGCAGCCCGCCCGCGAGGTCCCCGATCCGCGCCGTCAGCACGCCCTGACGCTCCCGGTACTCGCTCTCCGCGCCCTGCAGCCGCAGCGTCAGCGGCCCGGTGAGCAGCGCGATCACCGGCACCCCGAGCAGCACCACGGCGGCCAGCGGCGCCGAGACGGCCAGCAGCAGCCCGGCCACCACCAGGTACACCACGATCGAGCCCACCCCGGGCCCGACCACGGTCAGCGCCTGGGCGAGGGTCTGCACGTCGCCGACCCCGATGGTGACGACTTCACCGGCCCCGGCCCGGCGCGGCAGCACCGCTCCCAGCCGGGCCGCGTGCCCGACGACCAGCTTGACCGTGCGGAAGTTGGCGTCCATCCGCACCCGGGTCATCGTGCGATGCCGCATGATGCTCAGCCAGGAGTTCAGCGCCCCGAGCCCGAACATCGCGACCGTCCACCAGGCCAGCACGCCCAGGTGACCCGGCACCAGCCCGTCGTCGACCGCCCGCGCCATCATGTACGGCTGCGCGGCCATGAGCACCAGCCACACACTGCCCAGCAGCGCACCGGCCACCGACCGGGCCGGCTGGCGCAGCACCAGCCACCACAAGTAGTGCCAGCCGCCACGCGTGTCGGGCGTGCCCGGGTCCTCGTACGCGTCGATCATGCCGCCCCCGATCCCACCGGCCGCGCCGGAACCGCGGGCCGGCCGGGCGACTTCGAAGGTACCGAGCGCGCGGGCGGCCGCTCCATCGAATAAGCCATGCGCCGAGCCCCTACGGCCCCTCGAACGCGCTGGTCGTAGGACCAGCGACGGAGCCTGGTCCGGCCAAAACTCGGTGGGCGTCGCCGGTGCGGATCCGTAGGCTCGCGATGATGCCCACGACACGTGCAACCATCGAGGACCGCTCCGCCGTACGCACCCTGCTGAGGCTGTGGCCGTACGTGCGTCCCGTGCGGGTACGGCTGTTCACGGCCGCGTTCGTCGCGGTCGTCGCCTCCTGTACCGGGCTGGTGATCCCGCTCGTCCTCAAGTGGATCGTGGACGGGCCGGTCGCCGACCGGGACCCGGCGGGAGTCTGGCTCGGCGCGCTGTACCTGCTCCTGCTCGGGATCGCCGAGGCGCTCCTGTTCGGGATACGGCGCTGGCTGGTGGCCCGTCCGCTGTCGCACGTCGAGGCGGAGATGCGGGCGGCCCTGTACGGCCGTCTGCAGCGGCTGCCCGTCGCCTTCCACGACCGCTGGGCCTCCGGCCAGCTGCTCTCGCGCGGCACGACCGACCTGATGCTGCTGCGTCAGTTCCTCGCCTTCCCGCTGACGTTCCTGCTGGTCAACGGGGTCACCATCCTCGTCGGCGTGGTCATCATGCTGATGCAGGACTGGGTGCTCGGGCTGGTCATCCTCGGGCCCGCCGTCCCGGTGATGTGGACCTGCGCCCTCTTCGAGCGGCGCTACGCCGAGGTGGCGCGCCGGGCGCAGGACCAGGTAGGGGACCTGACGACGGTCGTCGAGGAGAGCGTGCTCGGCATCCGCGTCATCAAGGGCTTCGGCCGGCACCGCAGCCAGGCGCGGGTGTTCGGGCAGCTGTCGGGCACCCTGCGCGGCACGGAGCTGCGCAAGGCACGGCTGCTGGCGACCATCTGGGCCGTCATCGTGACGCTCCCGGAGGCGGCGATCGGCGCGGCGCTGGTGCTGGGAGCTGTGCGGGTGGCCGACGGCGCGTTGTCCGCCGGGACGCTGGTGGCCTTCCTGAGCACGGCACTCGCGCTGCGGTGGCCGGTGGACTCGATCGGCTTCCTGCTGGCGATGAGCCAGGAGGCGGCGACGGCTACGGAGCGGTACTTCGAGGTGATGGACGAGGAGCCGGAGGACCCGGAAGACGTGGACGTGGCCGCGCCCGGCAGCACCGGGCTCGCGGACGGACTCCGCTTCGACGACGTCCGGTTCCGCTACCCCGACGCCCCACCCGACTCCCCGCCCCTCCTCAGCCGCATCGACCTCCACATACGCCCCGGCGAGTCCATGGCCCTCGTCGGAGCCACCGGCAGCGGGAAGACGACCCTCACCGCCCTCGTCCCGCGCCTGCACGAGCTCACCTCCGGCCGCATCACCCTGAACGGCGTGGACATCACCGCCATGTCCCGCGAGGAACTGCGCGCCAAGGTCGCGGTCGCCTTCGAGGAACCGACCCTCTTCTCGGCGAGCATCGGCGAGAACGTGCTGATGGGAGCCGCCGACGGCGCCGGAAAGGCGGACCTCGACCGGGCCCTGGCCATAGCGCAGGCCGAGTTCGCGCACGCACTGCCGCAGAGCACCGACACCCAGGTCGGCGAGCAGGGCCTGAGCCTGTCCGGCGGCCAGCGCCAACGCCTCGCGCTGGCCCGCGCGGTCGTCGGCCGCCCGGAGTTCCTGGTGCTGGACGACCCGCTGTCCGCCCTGGACGTGCACACGGAGGCCGCCGTGGAGGCCGCGTTGCGTCAGGTCCTCGCGGACACCACCGCGCTGATCGTGGCCCACCGCCCGTCCACGGTGCTGCTCGCCGACCGCGTCGCCCTGCTGTCGGAGGGCCGGATCACCGCCGTCGGGACGCACCAGGAACTGCTGCGCACCGACGCCGAGTACGCACACCTGATGTCCGGCGAACCAGGCGAGGAAGAGGTCAACCGATGACCACCACCACGACCGCCACCCCCGCCACGGACGACGACGACCGAATACCCCGCCCCCAGGAATCCCTCGCCGGCGGCGATACCGGCGACCCCGTCGACCAGGACGTCCTGCCCACCCCGCCCGGTGCCACGGGTGCCCTGCTGCGCTCGCTGCTCGCCCCCATGAGGGCCCGGGCCGCCTTCACCACCCTCCTCCTGCTGCTCCAGCAGGCGGCCGTGCAGACGGGCCCGCTGCTGGTGGCGTACGCCATCGACAACGCCGTACCGGCGCTCCGGGACCATCGCCACGGCCCGCTGATCGCGGTGGCCATCGGCTATCTGCTGTGCGCGCTGGTCTCCGGCGGGCTGCAGTTCGCGTTCATCGAGGCCTCCGCCCGGGTCAGCCAGGACGTGCTGCTGGACCTCAGGGGCCGCATCTTCCGGCACGCGCAGGCCCTGAGCCTCGACTTCCACGAGCGGTACACCTCGGGCCGGCTGATCTCCCGCTCCACGACCGACGTCGAGTCCCTGCGCGAACTCCTCGACGAGGGGCTGCAGGAGCTGGTGGGCGTCGTGCTGTCCTTCGTCTACATCTCGGCGATGCTGCTGTGGCTGGATCTCGGTCTCGGCGCGGTGGCGGTGGCCTCCTTCGTGCCGCTGTATCTGCTCGTGCGGCTCTACCAGCGGCGCGCGGGGCGGGTGTACCGCGTGCGGTCCACGGCGATCGCGTCGGTGATCGTGAAGTTCGTGGAGACGATGAACGGCATCCGGCCGGTGCGCGCCTTCCGCCGGGAGTCCGCGAACGACGCTGAGTTCGCCGTACTGAACCGGCGGCACGAGCGGACGAACGGCGACGCGATGCTGGAGATGGCCAGGTACGTCGTCGGCTCCCGGCTGGTGGCCAACACGGCGGTCGCGGCGATCGTGCTGTGGGGGGCCTACCGGGTGGCGTCCGGCTCGCTGGAGCTGGGTGTGCTGGCGGCGGCGGTGCTGTATCTGCGACGGCTGTACGACCCGATCGACCGGCTCGGCATCTTCCTGAACTCCTACCAGTCGGCGGCCGCCTCCCTGGAGAAGATCGCCGGTCTGCTGGCGCAGACGCCCTCCGTGCCCGAGCCGTCGGTGCCCCGCGAACTGCCGCCCCCGAAGGGCCGGTTGCCGGGGCGCGAGGTCGTCTTCGACGGGGTCCGCTTCGCCTACCGCACCGGCGGCGAGGTGCTGCCCCGCTTCGACCTGACCCTCCCGGCCGGGCAGACCGTCGCCGTCGTCGGCTCCACCGGCGCGGGCAAGTCGACCCTGGCCAAGCTGCTCGCCCGCTTCTACGACCCCTCCGGCGGCCGGGTGCTGCTGGACGGCGTCGACCTGCGTGAGCTGGCCGTGCCCGAGCTGCGGCGCGGGGTGGTCATGGTGACGCAGGAGGCGTTCCTGTTCTCCGGAACGGTCGCGGACAACATCGCGATCGGCCGGCCCGACGCCACCCGTGAGGAGATCGAGCGGGCCGCGAAGGCGATCGGCGCGCACGAGTTCATCGGTGCGCTGCCCGACGGATATGACACGGACGTACGCAAGCGAGGGGGGCGTATTTCAGCCGGCCAGCGCCAACTGGTGGCCTTCGCCCGCGCGTTGCTCGCCGACCCGGCGGTGCTGATCCTGGACGAGGCGACCAGTTCCCTGGACATACCGGGCGAACGGGCCGTGCAGCGGGCGATGTCGACCGTGCTGCGCGGCCGCACCGCCGTCGTGATCGCGCACCGGCTGTCCACCGTGGAGATCGCGGACCGGGTCCTCGTCATGGAGCACGGCCGGATCGTCGAGGACGGCCGCCCGGACGAGCTCATCGCGGGCACGGGCCGGTTCGCGGACCTGCACCGGGCCTGGCGGGAGAGTCTGGCGTAGCCCGAAAGGCGCGGGGGTACAGACGCGGGTACGCGTCGGGCAGGGCATCGTCCGGCAGGGTCAGGACCCGGCGCAGGCCGGAACTGCGAGAGCCGGTCACCGTGGCCGCGATGATGAGCGCTCCGAAGACGGTGAGCGCCATCGCCTCACCCACCCCCTGCGCGAGGACGCCTCCGAGGACGTTGCCCAGGGGGACGGCCAGACCGGAAAGGAAGGCCGCCGAGGACGTGATCCTGTTGCGCATGCCCTCTGGCGTGGCGAGCACGCGCACGGTGGACGTCGTGACCGTGATCATGATCAATCCGATACCGCCGACGAGAAAGCAGGGAACGAGGACGGCCGCCAGCAGTGCCGGGTCACGGGTCACGGCGCGGCCGGCGATCCCGCTGCACAGGATCGCACCGCCGGTGAGGCCGAACCCGCCGATGACGACGGTGAACCGGCCGAACGGCCGTGTCAGCCTGGCGACCGCGCCGAGGCTCCCGAGGAGAAGTCCGGCGCCGAAGGCGCCTTCCACGATGCCGACCAGCCAGGTGGCATGGGGGAACTCCCTTCGGGTGAGGGACGGCAACAGGACCGCGAACACCGGGTACAGGCCGAGATTGACCACCAGGGCCAGGAGCGCCAGATGGAATTCGGACTTGATCCGGTACAGCGCACCGAACCCTTCCCGGGTGCCGCGGTACCAGGTGCGAAGGCGTGACCGCTCACCGGATCCGGGACCGCGGCGCGCGGGAGTCGTGGTGCGCACCGTCCGCATCAGGACGAGACCGCAGGCGACCGCGGCCGCGTTGACGGCGAGTGTGGGGCCGGTTCCCCACAGGCCCAGCAGGACGCTCGCGACGATCGGGCCGAGGAGGGACGTGATCGAGGTGACACTGCCACGGCGGCGCATGGCCTGTTCCACCTGCCGCACCGGCACGAGAGCGCGCACCACCGTCGTCTGCAGCGGTTCCCGCACGCCGTTGCTCAAGCCGAGGAGCGCCAGACCGAGGGCCAGGACAAGGGGGTGATACAGCCCCCCGGCATACAGAGCCGCCAGTACGGCGACGGTGGCCGAGCTCAACAGGTAGCACAGGGCGATGAGACGGTCGGGCCGGTAGGTGTCGCCGAGCCGGCCCAGCAGACCGCGTGTGCCGATCTCGGCCGCGGTGCCGAGGGCGACGAACCCCGAGAAGACGGCGGGGCTTCCGGTTTCCCCCAGGGACCACCAGGCCACGGCGAGTTGCCCGCAGCGGGTGCCCACGCCGTTCAGGAAGGCCGCGGCCTGCACGGCATGGAAATCCCGGCCCAGCCGGCGGTCGGCAGTACGTTGTCCTGCGCGCATCGGGCGACCCTACGGCACCCCGAGTTCGAACAGCGCGTAGCCCGCGTACGAGCCGGAGGCCAGGGCCGCGATGCCCAGCACCGTGCACTGGACGCGCAGGCTGAGCCGGCGCATCGCCATGGCCAGGGGGACGAACAGCGGGAAGCAGGGGAGCAGATAGCGGGAGACGTTGGCGAAGATCTGCTGGCTGCCGAGGACCAGGACGAGGGTCAGCACGGTGTGCACGACCAGCACCGCCGGAGGCCGCAGGCGCAGCAGCAGGGGCAGGAGGGCGAAGGCCAGAAGGACGACTCCGACGCCGATCACGTCCGCGAAGGGCCAGGGGGACAGATAGGTGAAGTGGCCCACCGGTACGGACGTCAGCACGTCGAAGGTCTGCTTGCCGTAGTCGAAGCTGTGCGCCCAGGCGCCCGACTGGAGCTTGAAATAGCCGCCGTAGTCGCCCATGCGGTGCCCCACCCAGCCGAGGTAGCCGAGCAGCCCGAGCGGGGCCAGGGCCAGGGCGAGGAGCGGGCGCAGCACGCCGTCGCGGCGGTCGCGCAGCGCGTACAGCGCGGCGACGCCGAGCGCGGCGATCAGCGCGGCGGCGGTGGGGCGGTTGAGCCCGGCCGCGAAGGTGAGGACCCCGGCGGTGAGCCAGCGGCGGGTCATGACGGCGTGGCAGGTCCAGGCGGCCAGGGCGACGTAGAGGGAGTCGGAGTAGACCGCCCACTCCACGCCGGAGCCGGGCCAGACCGCCCACAGCCCGGCCGCGGCGAGACCGGCCCGCCGGCCGCCCAGCCGCTCGGTGACGGCGTAGATCCCGAGGGCGGCCGCGAACGAGGCGAGGACGGAGACCAGGATGCCCGCGCCGTAGGAGCCCAGGCCCGTGACCGCGGACGTCAGCCGCATCAGCGCCGGGTAGAGCGGGAAGAACGCCGCCGAGTTGCCCTCCAGCGTGATCAGGCCGGTGGCGCCGGGGACATGGACCAGCTTCGGGTCGTAGCCGTGCAGCGCGATCTGCTGGTACCACCAGCCGTCCCAGGTGGCGAGCACGTCCCAGGCGTGCGCTCCGCCGCCGAAGCGGGGGTGCTTGGTGCGGAAGTCACCGGCCGAGTCCAGCAGGTACATGAAGGAGCAGAAGCCGATGAGCTTCAGGGCCCCGTAGAAGGCGAGGACCGGGCCGTGGCGGCGGGCGGCGGCGCTCAGGCGCTGCCGGGTGCCGGGCGGGCAGGCGGGGGCCGGTGCGGGTATGCGGGGCAGGGTCGTGGTCATGCGGCGCTTGACCCGGTACGGCGGCGCTGCGCCAGTTGACGCCGCATCCGGGCGATGCCGCGCAGGTCGGCCAGCGCGGTGGAGAGGATGTCGACCCGGCTGTCCGGGTCGTCGACCCAGTCCACCGGCACTTCGTGGATCCTGAGCCCCGCCCGCTCGGCGAGCACCAGCAGCTCGGTGTCGAAGAACCACTCCCCGTCCCGCACCTGCGGCAGCAGCCGCTCGACGACATCGCGCCGCACCGCCTTGAACCCGCACTGCGCGTCCGAGAAGCCGACGGAGAGGGTGCAGCGCAGCAGGACGTTGTAGCAGCGGGAGATGACCTCCCGCTTCGGGCCGCGCACCACCCGGGCGCCGGGCGCGAGCCGGGTGCCGATGGCCAGGTCGGAGTGGCCCGAGATGAGCGGCGCGACGAGCGGCAGCAGCGCCGCGAGCCCGGTGGACAGGTCCACGTCCGTGTACGCCAGCACGGGCGCCCGCGAACCCGACCAGACGGCGCGCAGCGCCCGGCCGCGTCCCTTCTCGGGCAGCCGTGTCCACTCCACCTCGGCCAGTTCGTCCGCTAGGTGCGCGGCGATGTCCGCCGTGCCGTCCGTGCTGGCGTTGTCGGCGATGGTGATCCGGAACGGGTAGGGGAACGTCTCCCGCAGATGCGCGTGCAGCCGCCGGACGTTCGGCCCCAGGTCCTTCTCCTCGTTGTACACCGGCACGGCCAGGTCCAGGACGGGCTCCTCGTGGTGGGAGGGCAGCGGCGCGCTCCGGGGCAGCGGGGTCCTGGCCGAGGCCGTCCGGCCGGTGCGGAGATATATCACGTAAATCCCTTACGTTCTCGTGTGCTGGGCGCGCCGGAGGCACGCGCGGCGGTTCGGTGACGGGGAGGGCGGCGAGCTATCCGGTCGGGGGGGCCGCCGAGGTGGATGCGTCGGACGGGTCGGCCGGCGGGGTCGCGGACCGAGTGGGCGGTGGCGAGGTGACCGTGTCCGGGGCGGTCGCGGTCGACGTGGCCGTGTCGCCGGGCGGGGGGCCGGAGGCCGGGGCGGAGCTCCCCGACGTCGCGGGCGGCACGGACGTCTCCGTCGTTCCGCCCGGGTTCGGTGACTGCGTCGAGGTCGAACTGGGCGGGGCGCTCGGCGAGTCGTCCGGCGAGGGTGATGTGGTCGGGGTGGGCACGGGGCTGACGGCGGGCCGCGGGTGGGGCGCGCTCGGCTGGTCCGTGCCCGGTGCGTGCGGCCACAGCAACAGCCCGAGGCCGAGCCCGGCGACCGCCAGGACGGACCCGGCGGCCCGGCGCACCGCCCGCACCCGGCGCCGGGTCCGCACGCCCGCGTGCAGCCGCTCCCGGTGTCCGGGCTCGAAGGAGCCGTGCTCCCGGGTGCTGTGCATCAGCTGCGCCAGCTGCCGTTCGAAGTGATCCATGCGATCCGTCTGGTCCATGGGTTCTCCCTCACCCCACCGGCTCGATGACGTCGGCCAGCAGCCGGCGCAGCCGGGCCACCCCGCGCGCGGCATGGGACCGGGCCGTGCCCACCGGGCAGCCCAGGGTCTCGGCGACCTGCCGGTCGGGCAGGTCCTGGTAGTAGCGAAGCACCACGGCGGCCCGCTGCTGCGGGCTCAGCTGGGCGAGCGCCGCCTCCAGCCGGGAGCGCTCGGCGACGGTGGCCGACAGGTCGCCGGCCGCCGCCGTCTCGGGCAGCTGCTCGATGGGCCGTTCGCCCCACCAGCGCCGGCGGGCCGAGCGGGCCGCGGCCCGGGTCAGCACCTTGCGCACATACGCCTCCGGCGCCTCGTCGGCGACCTTCGGCCAGACGAACCACAGCTTGACCAAGGACTCCTGCAACAGGTCCTCGGCACGGTGCCGGTCGCCCCCGGTGAGCAGACGGGCCAGATGGAACAACACCGACCAGCGGGCCGCCACGAACGCGTCGTACTCACCTGCCCGAGCCTGCTCCATTCCCTGGGTCCCCGTTCTCGCCGACACTCTCCACAAGGGGAAAGGCCTTGGACCCCCTTCCGTGCTGCACTCCGTGGGCGTGATCCGCGTCACACCCGGTGCCCGCGCATCGATGTCACACGGCGTCAGCCGACCCGCAGCAGGAGCACGGCCCGCGCCGGAACCGTGATCTCCGTGCCGGCCGGGTGGAGCGTGCCCGGGGGCTCGGCCTGGTCCTCGCGGGAGGTGTCGACCAGGACTTCGTAGCGCTCCGCCCAGGGCGGTCCCGGCAGGACGAAGGCCGTCGGGCCCTCGCCCGCGTGCAGCACCGCGAGGAAGCTGTCGTCCACGACGGGCGCGCCCCGCTCGTCCCGGCCCGGGATGTCCCGACCGGACAGATACATGCCAAGCGTGGCGGCGGGTGCGTACCAGTCGCCCTCGGTCATCTCCTCGCCCCGCGAGGTGAACCAGGCCAGATCGCGCAGTCCGTCCGCCGAGTGGGCGCGCCCGGAGAAGAAGGCGCGGCGGCGCAGCACCGGGTGCCGGTGGCGCAGCTCGATCAGCCGGGAGGTCAGGTCGCACAGCGGGCGCCAGACCGGGTCGTCCAGCAGCGACCAGTCCAGCCAGCTGATCTCGTTGTCCTGGCAGTAGGCGTTGTTGTTGCCGCGCTGGGTGCGGCCGAGTTCGTCACCCGCGACCAGCATCGGCACACCGGTGGACAGCAGCAGGGTCGTCAGAAGGTTCCTGAGCTGCCCGCGCCGCAGCGCCCGTACCCGCTCATCGTCCGTCTCGCCCTCGGCGCCGCAGTTCCAGGAGCGGTTGTCGTCCGTGCCGTCCCGGTTGTTCTCGCCGTTGGCCTCGTTGTGCTTGGTCTCGTACGACACCAGGTCACGCAGGGTGAAGCCGTCGTGCGCGGTGACGAAGTTGACCGAGGCGTAGGGGCGGCGGCCGCCCCAGGCGTACAGGTCGCTGGAGCCGGACAGCCGGTAGCCCATCTCCCGTACGTCGGGCAGGGCATGGCGCCAGAAGTCGCGGACCGTGTTGCGGTAGCGGTCGTTCCACTCCGTCCACAGCGGGGGGAAGGCGCCCACCTGGTAGCCGCCCGAGCCGATGTCCCAGGGCTCGGCGATCAGCTTGACGCGGCGCAGCACGGGGTCCTGCGCGATGACCGCCAGGAACGGGGACAGCATGTCGACGTCGTGCATCGAGCGGGCGAGCGCCGCCGCCAGGTCGAACCGGAAGCCGTCCACGCCCATCTCCGTCACCCAGTAGCGCAGCGAGTCCGTGATCAGCCGCAGCACCTGGGGCTGGACCACGTGCAGGGTGTTGCCACAGCCGGTGTAGTCGGCGTAGCGGCGGGCGTCGTCCTGGAGGCGGTAGTAGCCCCGGTTGTCGATGCCCTTCAGGGAGAGGGTGGGGCCCAGTTCGCCCGCCTCGGCGGTGTGGTTGTAGACCACGTCGAGGACGACCTCGATGCCGGCCGCGTGCAGCGCGCGGACCATCCGCTTGAACTCGCCGACCTGTTGGCCCGTCGTCCCGGAGGCCGCGTAGGCCGCGTGCGGGGCGAAGTAGCCGATGGAGTTGTAGCCCCAGTAGTTCCTCAGGCCGCGGCGCAGCAGATGGTCCTCGTGCGCGAACTGGTGCACGGGGAGCAGTTCCACGGCCGTGACACCCAGCCTCACCAGGTGCTCTATCGCCGCCGGGTGCGCCAGGCCCGCGTAGGTGCCGCGCAGGTCCTCGGGGATGTCCGGGTGCAGCTTGGTGAAGCCGCGGACATGCAGCTCGTAGATGACGGAGTCGGCCCACGGCGTCTTCGGGCGGCGGTCGTCCTCCCAGTCGTCGTCATCGTCGACGACGACACCCTTGGGGACGTGCGGTGCCGAGTCCCGGTCGTCGCGCACGGTGTCGGCGACCTGCTGCTGCGGCCAGTCCCGGACGTGCCCGTAGACCTCCGGCGGCAGCCCGAACTCACCGTCCACCGCGCGCGCGTACGGGTCGAGGAGCAGCTTCGCAGGGTTCCAGCGGGCGCCGACCCAGGGGTCCCAGCGGCCGTCCACCCGGTAGCCGTACCGCTGCCCGGGCATCACGCCCGGCACGAAGCCGTGCCAGATCTCGTGCGTCAGTTCGGTCAGCGGAACCCGGGTCTCCCGGCCGTGCTCGTCGAACAGGCACAGCCGGACCGCCTCCGCGCCGGCCGCCCACAGCGCGAAGTTGGTGCCCGCGACCCCGTCGGGCCCGACCCGGAACCGGGCCCCCAGCGGAGTCGGCGCACCCGGCCACACGGGCGCCACGGGCGGCAGGGCGCGACGGGAGCCGCTCACCGCGGTGGCAGGGTGCCCGCTCCCGGCGGCCGGCTCCTCGGACCGTGCCCGCCGCTCCGCTGCGCTCGTCACCTGTCGGCCCCTCTTTCAGTGGCTCGTCCCCGGGGCGCGGTCGGCCGCGCCGAAGGGCCGGGGGTGCGCGTGGGCACGCCCGGCCGCCCGGTACGGCTGCGCCCCGACGGCTCCGACGCGGGCTGGGGTCGCCCCCTCTGGGGGAGGCTCCCCGTCGTCCTCCCCACAGTTCTGCCCACCACTGGGGTCGCACTCACGTTTCCCCGGAGCGTGCCCGGTCGTTGAGCCCCGCGTGAGGCACGTAAAAGGACGCGCACGGCGCGCGGGGGCCGCGCTGGCCGCCGTACTGACATGGGCGGGGCTGCTGGCCGGCTGTTCTGCGGCCGGCTCCGCCGGACTGGACATCGACCGGATCCTCGGCAAACCCCCGGCCCCCGAGAACGTCATCCGCGTCGCTCCGGACGACGGCAGCAAGGACGTCAGGCCCAAGGACCGGCTGCGGGTACGGGTGCCCGACGGGCGCCTGGAGAAGGTGACCGTCGTCAAGTCCCAGGACGCCCAGGACTCCCCGGTCCCCGGGCACGTCACCCCCGACGGGCTGACCTGGGAACCGGACGACGGGCAACTGTCGCTCGCCGCCAAGTACACCGTCGACGTGGTGGCGCTGGACGCCCAGGGCCGCCGCTCGGCCCGGCACACGACCTTCACCACCTACGTTCCCGGGGAACGGTTCATCGCCTACGTCACCCCCGAGAACCGCTCCACCGTCGGCACCGGCATGATCGTTTCCCTCTCCTTCAGCCGGGAGATCGCCCGCCGCGCCGCCGTCGAACGCGCCGTACAGGTCACCGCGAACCCGCCCGTGGAGATCCGGCCGCACTGGTTCGGCGGCACCCGCCTCGACTTCCGCCCCGAGCGGTACTGGAAACCCGGCACCGAGGTCACCGTGCACCTCGGCCTCAGGGACGTCGAAGGCGCGCCCGCCGTCTACGGCCTGCAGGACAAGACGTTCACCTTCACCGTCGGCCGCAGCCAGGTGTCCCTGGTGGAC
The DNA here is from genome assembly GCF_001542625.1 of Streptomyces griseochromogenes. Taxonomy (NCBI): domain Bacteria; kingdom Bacillati; phylum Actinomycetota; class Actinomycetes; order Kitasatosporales; family Streptomycetaceae; genus Streptomyces; species Streptomyces griseochromogenes. The sequence continues at coordinate 1,752,563 of NZ_CP016279.1, forward strand.
GCGGCCCGGCACATGATGGACGTGCGGCGCGACGGGGAACTGCTCGCCACCGTGCCGATCACCGCCGGCGCCCCGAAACACCCCACCTACAACGGGAAGATGGTGGTGATGGACATGCTGGAGGTCACCCGCATGAACAGCCGCACGGTCGGCTTCGGCGGCGAGTACGACATCCCCGACGTCCCGCACGCCATGAAGCTCACCGACTCCGGCACCTTCCTGCACGGCAACTACTGGGAACCGGAGGCCCCGGGACACGCCAACGTCAGCCACGGCTGTGTGGGCCTCCAGGACGTCAAGGGCGGCGGTTCGGACACCCCGGCGGGCTGGTTCTTCGACCGCAGCCTGGTCGGAGACGTCGTCGAGATCGTCAACAGCAAGGACAAAACAGTCGCTCCCGACAACGGCCTCGGAGGGTGGAACATGGCCTGGAAGGAGTGGAAAGCGGGCAGTGCGGTCAAGTAACCGGATGAGGGGCGGGGTTCTGGGCGGCGGGGACCGGTTGAAATTGCGACGGAACGGTGACGTACACCTGACACCTCGCTCAAAACCCTGCGGTTAACATGCGCACACCAGTGTGGTGGGGAACGGGCCTGACCTGGCCCGGCGAGGGGAGAACAACTTGAACATGCGGCCGATATCGGGGGCGTCGGTGGGGGGCCGGGGGAGTATGACCCCGGTGCGGGCGAGAGGCCGTAAGGGGCTGGCGCTCATAGCCGGCGCCCTGCTGGTGACCCTCACCGCGTGCGGCGGCGGTGACTCGGGCTCCGGATCCGGGGACGGGAAGGGCAAGGACGCCGGTGCACAGCAGGGCAAGCAGTCCGCCGCCGCCGTGACCATCTCGCCCAAGTCCGGCGCCACGGGCGTCGACACGAGCGGCGCCCTGAAGGTGAACGTCGCCAAGGGCAAGCTGACCGAAGTCACCGTCAAGGACGCGAAGGGCGCCGAGGTCGAGGGCGCCATCACCGGCGGCGGTGCCTCCTGGACCCCGTCGACCCATCTGGCCGCCGCCACCAAGTACACGGTGCACGCGGTCGCCAAGGACTCCGAGGGCCGCGAGGCCGCCGAGGACGCCAGCTTCACCACGCTCACGCCGAAGAACACCTTCATCGGCGACTTCACCCCCGAGGACGGCTCCACCGTCGGGGTGGGCATGCCGTTCTCCGTCCACTTCACCCGGGGCATCACCGACCCGCGGGCCGTCGAGAAGGCCATCAAGATCAAGACCGAGCCGGCCGTCGACGTCGAGGGCCACTGGTTCGGCAACGACCGCCTGGACTTCCGCCCCGAGAAGTACTGGAAGTCCGGCACGAAGGTCACCGTCGACCTCGACCTGGACGGCGTCGAGGGCCGCGCGGGCGTCTACGGCAAGCAGCACAAGACGCTGACGTTCACCATCGGCCGCAACCAGGTCTCCTACGTGGACGCCGGCAAGCACACGATGAAGGTCACCCAGGACGGCAAGGTCATCAAGACCATCCCGGTCACCACCGGCAAGCCCGGCTACGACACCTGGAACGGCCAGATGGTCATGCGCGAGAAGCTCGCCGTGACCCGCATGAACGGCGAGACCGTCGGCTACGGCGGCGAGTACGACATCAAGGACGTCCCGCACGCCATCCGCCTCACCGACTCCGGCACCTTCATCCACGGCAACTACTGGGGCGGCGACGCCTTCGGCAACTACAACGCCAGCCACGGCTGCGTCGGCCTGCGCGATGTGCGCGGCGGCTACGACAAGGACGTTCCGGCGGCCTGGTTCTTCAACCACTCGATGAGCGGCGACGTGGTGGTCGTCAAGAACTCCCACGACCGCACGGTGGACCCGGGCAACGGGCTCAACGGCTGGAACATGTCGTGGGCCGACTGGACGAAGTGAGCCCTCGCTGACACGGGCCCGGTGCTGTGACCCAAGGCACCGGGCCCGCAGCCGTTAGTCCCCGTTAACCTGCTCCCCATGACCGTCACTCTCGAAGTCGCCGAAGGCGTCGGAACCCTGCGCCTGGACCGTCCGCCGATGAACGCGCTCGACGTCGCCACGCAGGACCGGCTCAAGGAGCTCGCCGAAGAGGCCACGCGCCGCGAGGACGTGCGCGCCGTGGTGATCTACGGCGGCGAGCGGGTGTTCGCGGCGGGCGCGGACATCAAGGAGATGCAGGCCATGGACCACACCGCCATGGTCCTGCGCGCCCGCGTCCTGCAGGACTCCTTCACCGCCGTGGCCCGCATCCCCAAGCCCGTCGTCGCGGCCGTCACCGGGTACGCCCTGGGCGGCGGCTGCGAGCTGGCCCTGTGCGCCGACTACCGCATCGCCGCCGACAACGCCAAGCTGGGCCAGCCCGAGATCCTGCTCGGACTCATCCCCGGCGCCGGCGGCACCCAGCGCCTGTCCCGGCTGGTCGGTCCCTCCAAGGCCAAGGACCTGATCTTCACGGGGCGTCAGGTGAAGGCGGACGAGGCCCTCGCCCTCGGCCTGGTGGACCGGGTCGTCCCGGCCGCCGAGGTGTACGAGCAGGCGCACGCCTGGGCCGCCAGGCTCGCCCAGGGCCCGGCCATCGCCCTGCGCGCGGCGAAGGAGTCGATCGACACCGGCCTGGAGACCGACATCGAGACCGGGCTCGCCGTCGAACGGAACTGGTTCGCCGGTCTGTTCGCCACCGAGGACCGCGAGCGGGGCATGCGCAGCTTCGTGGAGGAGGGTCCGGGCAAGGCGAAGTTCCTGTGAACCTCACCCGGTGAACTTCCCCGGTAGTGCCCGCAATTGACATGTCGTCCGATCCGGGTCCCTCGATGGGGCGGTTTATGGGAACCTTAAGGCACCCTTAAGCCTGTCCCGTCGAGGGAGCCTGGCGATTGCCCGCGGGTGAGCCGTCGCCGCAGGTCGGTCGGGCTGTACCGGGGTCTGGCATGCCGTCGGCATATGCCGGCGGGTCGGGGTGGAGCGGGGGCGTGCGGGGGGCGTATTCCTTCGGAACGGCCACGCGGACGCCTCCGGACGGCCATCATGGGGGCATGGCGGGGCTGGAGGGGATCGAACAGCCGCGGGGTCACAGCCGTGCGGCCGCGGCGCGTTGGTCGCCCGCGGTGGAGGACGAGCGGGCGCTCCAGGCGCTCGAACTGTTCGGCAACCCGACGGAGGCGGAGGTCCCGCTGCCGTCCCGCCCGGAGTCCGCGGCCGCCGCACGCCGGCTGGCCCAGGTCGTCGTCCTGCGCCACTGGGGGCTGAGCCCCAAGATGACCGAGGACGCGGTCCTGCTCGTCTCCGAACTCGTCGGCAACGCCGTACGGCACACCGGAGCCCGGGTGTTCGGCCTGCGGATGCGCCGCCGCCGTGGCTGGATCCGGGTCGAGGTCCGCGATCCCTCCCGCGGGCTGCCCTGTCTGATGCCGGTTCAGGAGATGGACGTCAGCGGCCGCGGCCTGTTCCTGGTGGACAAGCTCTCCGACCGCTGGGGCGTCGACCTGCTGCCGCGTGGCAAGACGACATGGTTCGAGATGCGGGTCGCCGACCGCTGAACGCTCCGCGGGAAGACCGGTGCGTCGCCCGCGGGTCCGTCGCGGCCCCTCCGTGCCCGCGTGGCGGAGCCGCATGTGTCGACACGGTCCCGTGCTCCTTCGAGGTGCTGCCGTACGACCCGAAATCATCCCTCATTCGGGTCAATCGACACTTTTCTTACCCATCGCGCCTTAAATGGTGCGGGTGACCACGACCAACCGACGCGGAGTGCTGCGCACGGGCGCCGGGCTCGTCACCGGGTGCGCGCTCGCCGCCGGGTGCGGCACCGGCCAGGGCGCCCCACCCGCCTCCGCGACCTCCGCGACCCCCGGGTCCGCCCCGCCCGCCCGTGCGTCCGGCCACTCCGCGGCCACGTCCCACCCGGCGCCCGTCCCCCGCGCCTACCCCGGGCAGCCCGCCCAGATCACCCACGGCCCGCGCACCCGCCCCCAGGTCGCCCTCACCTTCCACGGCCAGGGCGACCCAGGCCTCGCCAAGTCCCTGCTCGGCACGGCCGAACAGCGCGGCGCCCGTCTCACCGTGCTCGCCGTCGGCACCTGGCTGGACGAGCACCCGGACCTCGCCCGCCGCATCCTCGACGGCGGTCACGACCTCGGTAACCACACCCAGCGGCACATCTCCATCAACGCCATGGCCGAGGCCGAGGCCCGCAAGGAGATCACCGACTGCGCGGACCGGCTGAGACGGCTCACCGGATCGATCGGCACCTGGTTCCGCCCCTCCCGCGCCCCGACCGCCTCCGCGCTGGTCGCCCGGCTGGCCCGCGCCGTGGGCTACCCGCACGTGCTGTCGTACGACGTCGACTCGCTCGACTACACCCGTCCCGGCGCCGACGCCGTCACCCGCAAGGTTCTCGCCGAAGTGCGGGGCGGATCGGTGGTGAGCCTGCACTTCGGGTACCCGGACACGGTCGCCGCCCTCCCCGCCGTACTCCACGAACTCGACCGCCGCGGACTGCGGGCGGTCACCACCTCGGAGCTGCTGAGCTGATGCGATCCACCAAAGCCGCCCGCCTCCTGGCCGCCGGAGCCGCACTGACCGTCCTGACGCTGCTGTCCGCCTGCGGAAGCGGCGGCGGGCACCACGAGAACGAGGCCCTCGGCAGCAAGGCGCCGGACCCGCCGCGGGTGAAGACCCAGCAGGCGAACGTGTTGCCCGGGATGCCCCCGGTGCAGGATCCGGCCGACCTCTACGCCGCCGACCGCCCGAACCGGCTGTCCCCCGTCGTCAAGGACTTCCCGTCCCGGGTGTACGTCCCCAACACCAACTCCGACACCGTCAACGTCATCGACCCCAGGACCTACCGGATCATCGAGACCATCCCGGTCGGCCGCCAGCCCCAGCACGTGGTGCCGTCCTGGGACCTGAAGACCCTCTGGGTCAACAACGACCTCGGCAACAGCCTCACCCCCATCGACCCGAGAACCGGCAAGGCCGGCAAGGCGGTCCCGGTGCACGACCCGTACAACCTGTACTTCACCCCCGACGGCAAGTACGCCGTCGTCATGGCCTCCAAGGACCGCCAGCTCGTCTTCCGGGACGCGCACACCATGAAGGTCGTCAAAGCCGTCCCGGTCGGCTGCGCCGGCGTCAACCACGCCGACTTCTCCGCCGACGGACGGTACTTCATCGTCTCCTGCGAGTTCAGCGGCGAGCTGCTCAAGGTCGACACCGCGAGGATGGAGGTCGTCGCACAGCGGAAACTGCCGTTCCACGGCGCCATGCCGCAGGACGTCAAGATCTCCCCGGACGGCAAGCTGTTCTACATCGCCGACATGATGGCCGACGGCGTGTGGATCGTGAACGGCGACACCTTCGCCGAGCCGGTGTTCCTCGCCACCGGCAAGGGCGCCCACGGGCTCTACATCAGCCGGGACTCGCGGGAGATGTACATCTCCAACCGGGGCGAGGGCACCATCTCGATCTTCGACTTCGCCCAGAACCGGCTCACCAAGAAGTGGTATCTGCCCGGCGGCGGCAGCCCCGACATGGGCGGGGTCTCGGCCGACGGCAAGGTGCTGTGGCTGTCCGGCCGCTACAACGCGGAGGTGTACGCCATCGACACCCGCACCGGCACCGAACTGGCCCGGATCAAGGTCGGCAGCGGCCCGCACGGCCTCGCCGTCTACCCGCAGCCCGGCCGCTACTCACTGGGGCACACCGGCATCTTCCGCTGAAGCAGCAGCTCCGAGCCCACCGGACGGTACCCGGCTGCCTGGAACGCCCGCAGACTGCGGGCGTTCCCCGCCGACACCTGGGCCCACACCGGCTCACCGGCCAGCTGCCGCGCCGCCGTCACCAGCGCCCGGCCGAGACCGCGGTGCCGTACGGCTTCGTCCACCTCGACCGCCACCTCCGGCCGGCCCGCCACCCCGCGCCCCAGCACCAGCACACCGCCGTCCACGGTCCACACCCGGACGTCGTCGCGCCGTAGGCGCGAGCTGACCACCCGCGGATGGGACGGGTCGGTGATCTCCCGCAGCGCGAGCGCGGGACGGCCCGGCAGCGGGGACCCGGCCAGCATCACGTCGATCGTGTCCGCGCGGCGCCCCGTGCGGTCCATCAGGGCGGTCAGGAAGCGTGCGTTCATCGTGGCGGACAGCGCGTCGCACTCGTCACCGGTCCCGCGCAGCGTCTCGCGCACCCAGTCCGGATCCTCGTCGGTGAAGACGACCGAGTGCGCGGTGAAGGCGAGAACGCCGGCGTCCCGGGGCGAGGGCTGGGACACCACCGTCGTGCCGCCGTCGGCCGGCGGAAAGACACCGCGAGTGGCCGCGTCGAGAATGCCCCGCAAGGTCTCCAAACCGCGCTCCTCGAGTCTCCGCCGACCGGACGGCCCAGACTCGCAGACGTGACCGGCGACGGCACCCGACTTCTCACCATCGGCGAGCCGGCTCACACCATGCGGTACCGGTCCGACGAGGGCGCCCACGAGGTCACCCGACCGCGAGCCGGCGGCCGCGGTCAAGGGGGTGGAAGAGCCCCCCGAGGCACCAGGAGGGGTTCAGCCGGGTGGGCGCTGCGCTCGCAGCCCGGCCGGGCCGTTAATCTGACCTGCGACAGTACGCCGGCACGGCATGAGAAACGCGAATAAAAGGGGCGGATCGGTGGCGGACATCGAGGAAGCACGCGAGCAGTTCAAGCGGATCGACGCGGACGGTGACGGGTTCATCACCGCCGCCGAGTTCAAGTCCGCCCTGGCCCAGGAGGGTGACTGGAACGTCACCGAGACGGTCGCCGCGGCCATCATCAAGCAGCGGGACCTCAACGGCGACAAGGTCCTGTCGTTCGACGAGTTCTGGGCCTACCTGAACAAGTGACGCGACCGAAGGGGGTGCCCGTCCCGTGGGGAGGGGCACCCCCTTCGTCGTGCCGTCACGCCGTCATGCGCGGGAGCGGACGTCCGGGTCCGTCCGGTGCGCCCGCGCCGCCCCTCGCCGGTACTGCCCCGGCGCCACCCCGTACTCCCGCTTGAAGGCCTTGGCGAAGGCGAACTCCGAGGTGTAACCGGTGCGCCCGGCCACCTGGCGCATCGTGAGGTCGTCGTGGCGCAGCAGCCGTCCGGCGACCGTCATCCGCCACCAGGTCAGGTACGTCAGCGGCGGCTCGCCCACCAGTGTGCTGAAGCGGCGGGCGAAGGCCGCCCGGGACAGTCCGCCGGCCGCGGCGAGTTCCGCCACCGTCCAGGCGCGCGCCGGATCGCCGTGGACAGCGCGCAGGGCCGCGGCGACCGCCGGGTCGGCCAGCGCGGACGCCCAGCCCCCCGCCCGGCCGGCCGCCCGCTCGCTCTCCCACCAGGCCCGCAGGATGTACAGCAGCAGGGTGTCCAGCAGCGAGGTGACGATCGCGTCCGTCCCGGGCCGCAGCTCCTCCAGCTCCATCCCGAGCAGCTCCACGGCCGCCCGCAGCGAGCGGTGGCTGCCGACCCTGGCCGGCAGATGCATGACCTCGGGCAGTTCGGCCAGGAACCGGTGGGCACGCTCCCGGTCGAGCCGGTAGGTCCCGCACACCGTGACCGTGTCCGGGCAGTCCGACCGCGGCTCGCCCGAGTCCGGGGGGCCGATCCAGGTGCCGTCGGGCAGCAGCCGTACCTCCCTGAGCGGCACGTCGAGCGCGCTGGCCAGCGCGTGCCGCTGCCCGTGTGCGAGGAAGACGACATCGCCGGGCGCCAGCGCCACCGGCTCGCCGTCCTCGGGGATCAGCCAGGCCGAGCCGCGCAGCACCACATGGAACCCGGCCTCGTCGGTCGCGGCGAACCGCAGCCCCCAGGGCGCGTACTTGTCCCGGCGCGCGGAGTGCGGGCGCCCGGTGCGCATGGCCGCGACGACATCGCTGAGTACGTCCATGACGCCAGCGTAGGCGGGAAGTTCCGCCGCTGAGGATGTATGGGAAAGACGTACGGACATGAGACCGAGACAGGAGGACATGGATCGTCTTCCCACCGGGTCCTAGCGTCGACGGCATGACAACTTCCGCACGCACAGTGCTCTTTCACGAACTCGGCGGCCCCGACGTGCTCACGGTCGAGGAGGTCGAGCTGCCGGATCCCGGGCCGGGCGAGGTCCTGGTGAAGGTCGAGGCGCTCGGGCTGAACCGGGCCGAGGCGATGCTCCGCTCCGGGACCTACTTCTACCAGCCGACGCTGCCGGGTTCCCGTAACGGCTACGAGGCCGCGGGCGAGGTGGCGGCGGTCGGCGCGGGCGTGACGGCGTTCGCGCCCGGCGACCCGGTCCTGACCGCCGCGAACTTCAACCTCAGCTCCCACGGCGTGTACGGCGACCTGGTGCTGCTGCCGGAGACCTCGCTCGTGCCGCGCCCCGCCGGCGTCGACGCCGTCACCGCCGCCGCCGTCTGGCTCACCTATTCGACGGCGTACGGCGCCCTGGTCCAGCGGGCGGGCCTTGCGGCCGGGGACCGAGTGCTGATCACCGGGGCGTCCAGCGGGGTCGGTACCGCGGCGATCCAGGTGGCCCGGCGCGCCGGAGCGGTCCCGATCGCCGCCACGCGCACCGAGGCCAAGCGGCGGACGCTGCTCGACCTGGGCGCCGAGCACGTCATCGTCACCGACCGGGAGGACATGGTCAAGGAGACCCGGCGGCTGACCGACGGCCGGGGCGCCGACATCGTCCTGGACGCGATCGGGGGTCCCGTCTTCCGGGAGCTGGGCGGAGCGGCCGCCGAGGACGCCACCATGATCAGCTACGGCTGGCTGTCCGAACAGCCCATCGAACTGCCCAGGAACTGGCCGGTCACCGTCCACGGTTACAGCAACCTCGCCGTGACCGGCACCGCCGACGGCCGCCGCCGCGCGGCCCACTACATCGGCTCGGGTCTCACCGACGGCACGCTCCGTCCGGTCGTCGGCGAGGTCTTCGAGGGCCTGGACCGGACCCGGGACGCCCACCGTCTCATGGAGTCCAACCGGCACACGGGCAAGATCGTGGTACGGGTCTGATGCGTCCATGCGTGAGGGGGTTGCTTCTTTTGCCGTAGCGCCGGAATAGCCCCGCTTCCCGTGAGGTTGTCGCCCACGACGGAAGCATGCACGTGCATCGATCCTGGAAGGGTCTGTCATGAAGATCGGCATCATCGGCGCGGGCAACATCGGCGGCAACCTCACCCGGCGGCTCACCGCCCTCGGCCACGACGTGTCCGTGGCCAACTCCCGAGGCCCCGAGACCCTCGAAGGGCTGGCCGAGGAGACCGGCGCGACCCCGGTCCCGGCGGCGGAGGCCGCCAAGGGCGCCCAGGTCGTCGTGGTCACCGTCCCGCTGAAGCGGGTCCCCGACCTCCCTGCCGGACTGCTGGACGGCGCGGCCGAGGGCGCCGCGGTGATCGACACCGGCAACTACTACCCGCAGCAGCGGGACGGCCGGATCGCCGGCATCGAGGACGAGGGCCTGACCGAGAGCCGCTGGACGGAACGGCACCTCGGCCACCCCGTGATCAAGGCGTTCAACGGCACCTACGCGCAGGACATCCTGGAGCGGCCCCGCCCGGCCGGCGACCCCGAACGCCTGGCCCTGCCGGTGGCCGGCGACGACGCGGCCGCCAAGCGGATCGTCCGCGATCTCATCGACGAGCTGGGCTTCGACACGGTCGACGCGGGCGGCATCGACGACTCCTGGCGCCAGCAGCCGGGCACCCCGGTGTACGGCCTGCGGGCGGGCGCCGAGGCCGTGCGGAAGGCCCTGGCGGACGCGTCCCCGCAGCGGCCGGCGGACTTCCGGGGCTAGGCCGCCGAAGAACGGTTCAGGCGTCCTCGGCCCACGCCCGAAGGGCCGCCTTGCTCTCGAAGGCGGCCAGGTCCTTGTCGTGGGGCTCGCTGCTGTACTGGTGGAAGCGCCACTTGGCCTTGATGCGGGGCTTGCCCGCGGTGACGTAGTCGGCGATCCACAGGCCGTCGCCCGCGTAGGAGGTCGTGTCGATGTTCAGCCAGTAGTCCCGGTTCGTGTACAGGATCACCTGGTTGTTCGGCCGGAGCTCCTTGAGCGTCCGGATGAACATGTCCTTCTCCGCGTTGCTGGCGTGCGTGCCCTCGCTGGTGGTCTCCCAGTCGACGGCGAGCAGGTCGCCCGCCTTCTCCGGGGCGTGTTCGACGAAGTACTCGGCCTGGGCGGTGATGTGGCCCGGCCACAGAAAGTGGTAGAAGCCGACGACGAGTCCGGCGTCGCGGCCGTGCTTGGTCTGGGCGGTGAGCCTCGGGTTGATGTACGAACGCCCCTCCGTCGCCTTGACGAAGACGAAGGAGAGGCCGTCCGTGTCGTACGACGACGACTGGAACGCGCTGACGTCAATGCCGTGGATCATGGGGGGACTCCCGGAAGTGTCAGTGGGGGTACAGGAGTTGACTGATATATGCCCCACCCTGGCACGCGGGATCCGCCCGTGTACCCGGAATTGTCAGCCTCGGACTGTCACCGACCCCAGCACCGACGCGGGCTTGGCCGACCAGTCCGAGGTGATGATGCTCGCGTGGTCCTTGGCCAGCAGGGCGAGCCGGGCGGCGACTTCGGCGTCCGTGGGGTTGGTCGAGGAGATCGCCGGGGACACGCCGTCGGCGCCCGTCGTGATCAGGATGTAGTGGTTCGCGGAGTAGAAGGACGTGGCGTAGCCGTTGTTCACGTACGTCGCCGCGTCACCGTCGAAGAACACGAACCACGGGCGGATCGAGGCGTCGTAGCGGCTGGTGCGCGGGTCCCCGTTCTCCGCGCCCAGGACGGCCGGGAAGGCCTGCGCCTCGCCGGTCTTCCCCGCCGCGTACAGGTCGCGCAGGTGGTCGCCGTACTCCTGGTCCGTCCAGTAGTGGTCGAACGGGTTGGCCTGCTCCACCGTGCCCGGGATCAGTTCGAAGAGGAACTTGCCCTTGAGGGAGTCGCGCGAGGGCCAGGCGTTCGCCCTGGCCGCCGCGTCCAGGGAGGAGTACGTGCCGCCCAGCAGGTCGGCCGGCTTGTAGACGCTGTTGCCGAGCTTCTGTGACACCAGGGTGTCGAACTCGTCCGGGCCGAGGCCCGCGTTGTTGTTGAAGCCGACCTTCATCTCGACCTTGAACACGATCGGCGGGTGGTCGGGGTGGAGCTGGTTCCAGGCCGCGATGTTGTCCAGGCAGCCGCCGAGGTCCTGGTTGCGGCTCTTGCTGTACAGCTCGCCCGGGGTCTTCGCGGCCTCGCAGTTGTTGTCGTTGCCGAACGGGTTGCTGTGGCTGACCCGCCACCGGTGGGTCAGGCTGTCCACGTACACGTCCAGCTCCAGCAGCGAGGCGCCGGAGTCCAGCGCCTGTGCGAAATACGTGTACTTGGCCTTGTCGTAGGCGTTGTGCGTGCCGATCGCCGTCGTCTCGGAGAACCTGGGCGCCGCCGCCTGGGCGTGCGCCGGTATCACCGCCAGCAGGGCGGCGGCGCCCACGAGCGCCGCCAGCCGTCTCACGATGCGCATGTCTCAATTCCCCTTCTCTGTCACCGAGTTGGCGGCAGCGTAGGGGGAAGCGGTTACTGCGTGGTAGCCCCAGGGGCAACATCAGTCGTCCCGTGCCGTCTCCTTGTGTGCGCTCGTCCCTCTTCTGTGCACAGCTCGCTCGTCGGCCCGTGAAGGTTGCGAGAGGTCGTGTCCGCCCGGGCGGCTACTCGGCGGTATGCGGCCGAGACGGCCTTGATGTGTCGCGACGGAAGCTCTGGATCGCAAGAAATTGCAGGTCAGGAGCCATTCTCTGATCCGGCGGCGAAACTCCGACCCGCATCTGGAGACTTCAGATCTCCGTCTTCCTCCCAGGCGGTGGCCACCTCTCGTTCACGGGGACGTCGCCGGAGGACGGCTTGCTATGGGGCGAAGTTATCTAGACAACTTTGCTCACCCGGGTGTCGCCGCGGCGGTGCCCGGGGCGGAGAGGATCCAACACCGTGTCATCCCTCTCACAGGCCGACGCGTCCGGGAGCACCCTCGCGATCGCCTCCACGACGCCCCCGCGGCGCGGCGACAAACTGACCCTCACCTGGGCGACGGACGCCCCCGACCCCAAGAACTGGATCGGCGTCTACCCCGCCGACCGGCAGCCCGCGAGCGGCAGCAGCTCGCTGGTGTGGGCGTACGTGCCCGGCACGTCCGGGCAGACCACCCTCGACACCTCCGGCCTGAGCGGCGGGCCGTACATCGTCTATCTGCTGGCCAAGGACGGCTACGGCGTCCTCGCCAAGACCGAGCCGTTCAGCTTCGAGGGCGGCGCTCCCGCCGGCGACTCCGTCGAGCTGACGACCCCCGCACCGCACGAGGGCGACAAGCTCTCCTTCCACTGGACGACGGACACACCCGACGCGAAGAACTGGATCGGTGTGTACGACGGCGACCGGCAGCCGGGGCACGGCTCCTCCCTCGCCTGGCAGTACACCCCGGGCGGCTCCGGCGACATCACCATCGACACCTCCGGACTCAGCGGCGGCCCGTACACCGCCTACCTGCTGGCCAAGGACGGCTACGGCATCCTCGCCAGGACCGCCCCGTTCAGCTTCGTCGTCCGCCCGGTGATCCCGCGCCCGCACGCCGTCGTGGACGCCGTCACCACCGAACCGCAGACCGCGGGCACGGACGTGACGGTGCAGCTGGGCGGCCTGTGGATCAGACCCGAGGGCAACGTCTCGGGCAGCGCGACCTTCGAGCGGGTCGGGGGCGACTCCTGGCTGTCGGTCGCCGCGGACGGCACCGTCACCGGCAAGGCCCCGCTCCTCGCACCCCGCAGGCCCGGCCGGGTGGTGGCCGCCGTCACCGACAGCGTCGTCGGCAGCGACACCGTCACCGTCCAGGTGCCGGTGCGCACCTCCCGGGAGCGGCTGCGGCTGAAGGTGGCCACGCTGAACCTCTGGGACGCCGGGACTCATGTCGAGGGGTTCCTGGAGAAGCAGCTGCGGCTGGTGCTCACCCAGGGCCTGGACGCCGTGGCGCTGCAGGAGTGCGGTGACAAGGGGGCCGAGAACCTCGCCGGTGCGCTCGGCTGGCATGCGCACCGGGCCGGCGGCCTCGGCATCGTGAGCCGCTACCCGCTCACCGACGTCGTCGCCCCGACCGAGGCGCTCCCGGCCGCGGCGGCGACCCTGCGCCTGCCCGGCGGCCGCACCGTACGCCTGTGGACGGCCCAGCTGGACGAGGCCGACTACGGGCCGTACGCGTTGTCGGCGGGCAAGACACCCGCGCAGGTCGAGGCGGCGGAGAAGGGGACGGTCCGCTACCGGCAGGCGCTGGCGCTGGTGGCCGCGCTGCGCCCGGAACTCGCCTCCCGCACCCCTCTCGTGCTGGCGGCCGGACTCGCCTCGCCGTCCCACCTCGACTGGACGAGCCGGACGGCGTCCGCGCACGGGGGAGTGGGCCGTCTCCGCTGGCCCGTCACCGAGGCGCTGGAGAAGGCCGGTCTCGTCGACGCCTTCCGCGAGGCCCACCCCAGCCCGGTCAAGGAGCCCGGCATCACCTGGTCCCCCGTCAGGCCGCAGCGCGAGGGCGGCGGCGGGGCGGAGCCGCAGGACCGCATCGACCAGATCCAGTTCGCGGGACGGATCAAGGTCCTCGAGGCGCACAGCCTGTTCACCGGCTGGCCCCGGCCGGTGCCGGACACCGCCGCCAACGGCTGGCCCTCCGACCACGCGGCCGCCGTCGTCACCTTCTCCCTGTCCGCCCGCGGCTGAGCCCGAACGACCCGAAGGACCTTCCTGTCATGACCGAGATCAGCCGCCGCACCTTCATCGGCACCACCGCGGCCGGAGCCGCCATAGCCGCCGGACTCCCCGGCACGGCGGAGGCCGTCGGGGGCGGCGCCCGCCACGGCAGCATCGCCGACGTCAAGCACGTCGTCATCCTGATGCAGGAGAACCGCAGCTTCGACCACTACTTCGGCACCCTGAGCGGTGTACGCGGCTTCGGCGACCGCCAGGCCTCCGTCCTCGCCGCCGGCGACTCCGTGTTCCGCCAGCCCGCCCGGGGCCGCAAGGAGGGCTACCTGATGCCCTTCCGCATGGACACCACGAAGTACAACGCGCAGAACGCGGGCGGCCTCGCGCACGACTGGGACAGCGGCCACAGCGCCGTCAACAACGGCGCCATGGACAAGTGGGTCTCCGCCAAGGGCGAGCGGACCATGGGCTACTTCACCCGGGACGACATCCCCTACCAGTACGCCCTGGCCGACGCCTTCACCCTCTGCGACGGCTACTTCTGCTCGCTGAACGGCCCCACCGACCCCAACCGCCTCTACCTGTGGACCGGCACCGCGGGCCCCGGCGTCGACGGCACCACCGGCCCGTGGACCGACAACACGCCCGTCACGAACAACCCGGTGGCCGACTGGACGACGTACGCCGAGCGCCTGGAGAAGGCCGGCATCACCTGGCGCGTCTACCACAACCCCGACGGCTCGGACGACCGGAACGGCGACTACGACGACAACGCGCTGTCGTACTTCAAGCAGTTCCACGAGTTCCCCAAGGACGACCCGCGCTACGTCAACGCCATGACGAAGTGGGACCTCACGGCGTTCGACCAGCACTGCAAGGACGGCACCCTGCCCACGGTCTCCTGGCTGGTGGCGCCCTACCTGTTCTGCGAGCACCCGAACGCCAGCCCCGACTACGGCGCCCACTGGGTCGACACCGCGCTGCGGTCGCTGTTCTCCAACCCCGACGTGTGGAAGCACACCGTCTTCCTGCTCATGTACGACGAGAACGACGGCTACTTCGACCACGTCATCCCGCCGTTCCCGGAGCCGGGCACCAAGGACGAGTTCGCGAACGGCAAGCCGATCGGCCTCGGCAGCCGGGTGCCGCTGTGGGTCGTCTCGCCCTGGTCGCGCGGCGGCTGGGTCAACTCCCAGGTCTTCGACCACACCTCGGTGCTGCGCTTCCTGGAGCGCGTGACCGGCGTGCAGGAGCCCAACATCTCCGACTGGCGGCGCACCGTCTGCGGCGACCTCACCAGCTGCTTCGACTTCACCAAGCCCGACTACAGCATCCCCTCGCTGCCCGACACGGTCGCCCTGATGGCCAAGGCCGACGCCGGCAGCTCCCTGCCGGGGGTCAAGGTGCCGGACCAGCAGTCCATGCCGGCACAGGAGGAGGGACATCGGCCGCACCGCGCACTGCCGTACCGGCCGTGGGCCGACGTGAAGGCCGACCGGGTCACCGGCAAGGTCACCTGCACCCTCACCAACGACGGCGGCGTCGGCTACCACTTCACCGTGCTGCCCAACGTCGCCCTGCCGTTCACCGGCACACCGTTCACCGTCCCGGCGCGCTCGTCCCGCACCTACGTGTGGGACGCCGCCGACACCGACGGCCGCTACGACTTCTCCGTGTACGGCGCCGACGGGTTCGTCCGCCGCTTCTCCGGGACGCTCGTCCGCGAGGGCCAGGACGATGTGGCGGTGCCGTCGGTGACGGCGGCCCCGCGCGGCACGTCCGTGGAACTGGAACTGCGCAACTCCGGCGGCACCGAGGTGGCCTTCACCCTCACGCCGAACGACTTCTCGGGCAAGGAACGCACCGTGTGGGTCGGGGCCGGTGACCGCACACGGCTGACGTGGCCCACCGACGAGGGGCGCTACGACGTCACGGTCACCGCGGGGACCGGCACCCGGTTCGCCCAGCGGTACGCGGGGACCGTGCACGCGGGCTGATCCGGCTCCGGGTGGGACCGGCGACACCCCGCACGGTCCCACCCGGCATGCCATGCCCCCGCCCTGCCTCGTCGATAGCATTGCGGGGACGGCGAGTTGGGGGGAGCCCGTGGTGGAACCGTTGATGGGCATGGCGGTCTCGGCCGTCGGCACGGTCGTCTCCAGTGCCCTCTCCGGAGCGGGCGGCGAGGCGGGCAGACGGATTTCCGAGAGGCTTTACGATCTGCTCGGCCGCAACCGTGCCGGAGACGGAACGGATGAGCCCGGCCGGCCCTCCCTGCCGGTCACCGAGCCCGAGCGGACGGCGGCCGCCGCACGGCTGCTGGAACTCGCCCGCAGCTCCCCGGAGTCGGCCCGCGAGGTGACGGAGTGGGTCCGTGAGGCCTCGCGGCTCGCGCCGCGCACGGTACCCGCCGTGGCACCCGGTGCCTCGCGTCCGCGGATGCTGCCGCCGACGACCACGCTCTTCACCGACCGCGCGGACGTGCTCGCGTGGATCACGGGGCTGCTGGAGGAGGGCCGTACACCGGGTGCTCCGACGATCGCCGTTCTCACCGGGCCGGGTGGCATGGGCAAGACCGCCGCGGCTGTCCATTGCGCGACCGAGCTGCGGGAGCGGTTCCCCGACGGTGCCCTGTTCGCGGACCTGGGCGGCGCGTCGGCCGCCACGGCGCTGCCGTCTTCCGATGTGCTCGCGCGGTTCCTGGAACGGCTCGGGGTTCCGCCCGCCATGGTGCCGGGCGACGAGGCGCGGCAGCGGGATCTGTACCTGGACTGCATGTCCGAGCGGCGCATGATCGTCGTACTGGACAACGCTCGTGACGACACCCAGGTCATCCCGCTGCTCCCGGCCTCGCCGGAGTGTCTCGTCCTGGTGACGAGCCGGCATCGGCCGGCCCGCCTCGTGGGCCGTCACGGTGCTCGGCCGTTCCCCCTGGGACCGCTGTCCACCGAGGATTCCGTCCGTCTGATCAGACGGGTCGCCGGCAGTGACCGCCCGCCCGCTCCGGACGCGGTCGTGCAGGCCGTGGCGGAAGGCACGGGCGGGATTCCCCTCGCGGTGTGCACCACGGGCGCCGGCCTGGCCGTCCGGGAACACCTGACGTGGGAGCGTGTCGCGCGGCAGCTGTCCGACCGGATCCACGGCCGGGACCAGGGAGGTGCCGTCATGGAAGAACAGAACCCCGACGCCCCGGACGATCCCGTCCGTCTCGTCCAGAACGTCTCCTACGGCGAACTGGCCCCCGACTGTGCCGCGTTCTACCGCGCGATCGCGGTGTGGCCCTGGCCGACCGTGACCGTCCTGTGCGCCGCCCATGCCGCCGGGGTCGGCGAGGACGAGGCCCGTGCGCTGCTGGAGCGGTTGGCCCGGGTGCATCTGCTGGAGGAGGTCGACCAGGAGCGCTACCGGTTCCACGACCTGACCCGGGCGCACGCCCGCGAGCTCGCGGCCGCCGAGGACGGCCATGGCCGTATGGCGGCCGCGATCCGCCGGGTGGCGGTCGCGCAGCTGCGCTTCGCGGCGGGCAGGGACTTCAGGGTCATGCCGCTGCGGTGGCGGCTCGGCCCCGCCTATCAGGGACTCGCCCTCCCGGAGGGGCGCGACCGCGCGGACGGCAGGCACGCGCTGGTCGACCTGCGCGATGAGCGGGAGAACCTCGCGGCCGTCGTCCGGGCCGCGGCGCACCACGGCTTCGACGACCTCGTCTGGCAGCTGTGCGAGGCCCTGTGGAGCCTGCATCTGATGCTCGGCTTCCACGCCCAGTGGATCGACACACATCTGCTCGGAGTCGAAGCCGCCCGGCGCAGCGCGGCGGAGTTCGGTGACCGGCGCGCCGAGGGCCGCATGTGGACACAACTGGCCTTCGGCTACATGGGAGCCGAGCAGGTGGACAAGGCCGCTGACGCCCTCCGGCAGGCGAGGGAAGCGGACCGGGCCTGCGGCCACCACCGTGGGGAGGCCACCGCGGTCGAGGCGCTGGGGCTACTCCGCCTCAAGCAGTGGGAGTTCGTGGCGGCGCAGCGGTGTTTCGAGGAGGCACAGGAGATCCTGTGCCGGATCGGACCGGGTGAGGACGGACGGGCGGACGTGCCGCGTGCCACCGCCCTGTTGGAACACCACATCGGCCGCGCCCGGACCAGGCAGGGGCACTTCGCCGATGCCGTCGCCCGGTTGAACGACGCCCTCGCACAGTTCCGTCGCCTGCCCGGCGGCGACCCCTACAACGCGGGCCGTGTCTACATGAGTCTGGGCGACGCACACCTGGGTGCGTCGGACGCGGAGCTCGCGCGCGTGTGCCTGGACGAGGCCGTGAAGACCATGACCGAGGCGGGCGCGGGGCTGCAACTCGCCGACGCCCTCGAAGCGAGGGCCGAGTGCCACCGCCGCTCGGGCCGCCGTGCGGAGGAGGCGGAGGATCTCCGCGCCGCCGCCGCGTGCTACGAGGAGAACGGCGGCCGGCTCGGCCTCGAACGGGTGCGGGCGCGACTGGCCGAGCTGGAGGCGTGAGGCTCAGGGGGCGAGCGGCTCGACGGCTACGCGGTGCGCCGTGGCACCCGTGCGTACGGTGATGCCGGGGACGGCCCCGGCCAGGGACCTGCCGTCGGCGAGCCAGGCGTGGAGCGCGGAGGCGTAGGCGGCGGGATCGCACAGGTCCGGCCGCCCGTCGGGGGCCGTCGCCGCGGACAGCCGTACGAGGTCTCCCTCGCGGGTGCGTACGACACAGCGGTCCGGCCCGTCGACATAGGCGACCAGACCGCAGTACGGGTAGCGGTCGAGCGCCTCCACCGTCCAGGCGGCCGGCGGGCCGAGCCGTGGGTCGTCCGCGGCCGCGTACCGTACGACGACGTCGGCGATGCGCAGCCGACCGGCCTCCCGTGTCTCCTCGTCGACCAGCGTGTGCGCGGAGTCGATCCGCACCCCAGGGTCGTCCGCGGGGTCGGGCTCGTCACCCGGGACCGCGTACCGGACGACGCGGACCTCCGGCGGATCCGAGCCGACGGCGCCGGTGAGGACGCGGACCGGGGCGGTGCGACGGGCGGGCAGGTGGGGCGGAAGCGGCAGCGGGTCGAGCAGCGCGGGCTGTCCTGCGGGTTCGGCGATGCCCATGAGGCCGTAGAACAGGCGGCGCAGGAGAACTGCCGACTCTCCCGGTGACGAGCTGGTCTGCTCCGCGAGCTCCTTGTACCGGCCGGGGTCGTGAGCTGCCATGACCCGGTCGATCTGGGCGCGGAGGCCGCCCCGGCCGACGAGCCGGGGAGCGGTACGGCCGAGGGCGGCGACCGGCGAGAGCGGGTCGAGGTCCTGCTCGGGGAAGGCTCCGAGGAGGACGGGGGTGCCGATCGACGCCGCGTAGTACGTGACGCTCGAATGATCCCCGAGGACGCAGTCGGCCGCGATCAGGGCCTGTCTCCACCCGTCGAGGGGAGGGATCGCGTCGAGGCCGGCCCGTCGCGCGTTGTCCAGCCAGGCGCGGACCTGCCCCGGCCCATGGCCGTACCAGATGTTCGGATGCAGGACCGCGACGGTCCGGTACTCGTCGGCCGGAAGCTCGGCCGAGAGGCGGGACAGCAGCCAGGGCAGCAGGTCGTCCCCGTCCGGCTCCCCGGCTCCGCCGAAGAGGGAACGCGGTGCCCAGGTGGAGCTGACGACGATCAGCCGCTGGCCGGGCGTCACACCCAACGCGCGGCGGAAGAGGGCGCGTTGGGGGAGGGCGGCGAGGATGCGGTCGTAGCACGGGTCCCCCGCGAGGACCGCGGTGGGCGCCGCCTCCGGGCAGGCCGAGCGCAGTCTCTCCTCCTGCTCGGGGTGGGAGAGGACGGTGGCGGTGGCGAGGGGACGCCCGTCGTCCAGGAGCCAGTCCGGCGACAGGCCGAAGACGGGCGCGGGCGACGGGTGTCCGGTGTCCGGTGTCCGGTGTCCGGTGTCCGGTGTGGCCAGCCTTTTATTGTATCCAGCCCCGTGGGACAGGATCACCAACTCCGCCTGGACCGAGGCGAGTTCACCGCCGTAGCTGGCCGACACCGCCAGATCGAACGCCGTGTCCTTGGCCTGCTCCCAGGGGAGGACCGGCAGCCCCGCCCGCGCCAGCAGCTCGGGCACACCGGCCAGGAACGGGGACGAACCGGTGCAGGTGGCGAACATCTGCACGCGAAGGTCGCCGGAGAACAGCGGGAGTACGTCCAGCAGACGCGTCGCTGACGTCACGTTGTGCACGATGAACAGGACACGGCGACAGCCCACGCGCGTGATCCAACGCTCCGCGTCCTCCCCCACCGGCACGCGCACCCGTGCTACCCCACCCGTCACGCGGTTTACCTCAGCACTCGATGATGTTCACCGCAAGCCCGCCCCGGGCCGTCTCCTTGTACTTCACGGATATGTCGGCGGCTCTTGATCATGGCGTTGACCTGGTGTTTTGGCATGGCAAAAGCGGCTCGGGAGGCGCCGGGGACTTTTCGGGGACTTCTTGCGAACGCTTACCTACAAGGTATCCGGCGGCGCTCGACATCCGTTGTGCAGGGCGGAACCAAGAACGGTGTTGATGTCCGGGTGAACATTCGCCCGAGGTTGGGAACGGCCAACTGAAGCCTCCGGCTGTATCAGCGGAGCCAGGGCGGCACCATTGGCGCCCTGATGCCAACTTGAAGCCACTGCAACTAACATGCAATAGATGCTGCCATGGAGCCCCCGCAGACGAGAGGGGCCGACGCGTCAGTACGCGCGGCCCGGCTGTACGCCGCAACATCCGCTCCGACTGCCAGGGGGGCTGCTTAGCCAGGTCGTCTCGTGGCGGGCGGATCGGTTCAGGGTGGCCGCTTATCCGATACCGCGTGTGAGCAAGCCGGATGGATGATGTTGACCATGCACACGGACGCGAATCTTCTGCCCATCGGTGAGGTCGCTGCGCGGTTGGGTCTGGCCACCTCCACCCTTCGCTACTGGGAGGAACGAGGGGTCCTTCAGCCGACGGCACGACAGTCGGGGCGGCGGCTCTACGGTCCCGAGCAGCTCCGCCGGATCGCGCTCATCCAGATCTGGCAGGAGAGCGGGATGATGAGTCTGGACGAGATCGCGATCGTGCTGGCCGGCCGAACCGAGACCGGTCACTGGCGGGACACCATACGGGGCCGCATGGCTGCCATAGACGAGCAGATCGACCGCCTCACCCAGGCGAAGGCCTACCTTGCCCACTACCTCAGCTGTCCCCGTGACCATCCTGCGGATGACTGCCCGATGGTGAGCGAAGAGGTCGATGCCCACATCCGCCCTGTCTGACCCAGCCGGAGGCCGTCCTGCCGTGAGCTCGTGACTCATACCGTTTCGTCTCCATTGACTTCAAGGCGACTTGAGGCGACACGCTGACGACGAGCTGGCGAAGGGAGCCGAAGTGATCGCGTGTGACGCTGTGGTCATCGGGGCGGGACCTGCCGGGCTGGCGACGGCGCTCGGCCTCGGACGCACCGGAGTGGACGTGCTGCTCGTCGAGCGGCGCACCGGGGTCTCCAAACTGCCGAAAGCCATGGCCGTCAGCGCCCGGTCGATGGAGCTCCTGCGGCAGTGGGGATGCGACCGTCCCATTCGGCAACGGGGACTGCCCCCGTGGCGCAGTGAGAGCATCGAGTGGCGAACCTCGCTGGTGAACGGACGCCACATCGTCTCGCTGCCCCAGGTGGGGGACACACGGGACGTCCTGTCGTCGCTGGCCGTGAGTCCGCAGGCATGGATCAATGTGCCGCAGTATGTCGTCGAGAACGTCCTGCGTGATGCGGTCGGGCGACTGCCCAACGTGCGGTTCTGTGAGGGCACGGAGGCGACCGTCGAGGAACAGGGCCCCGACGGCGTGTTCTTGCGGCTGGTCCGGGCGACGGCGGACGCCCCGACGCAAGGGGAGCAGCGGGTGCGCGCGCAGTACGTCGTGGCGGCCGACGGCTCGCGTGCTTCGACGCGTCGTCGACTTGGTGTGGGTGCCCATGGAGCGGGACCCCTGGGAACGGCGCTGAGTATCGCCTTCCACGCGGATCCGGCGGCCTTCCGGGATCTCAGGAGCGCCTTCCACTGGGTGGCGAACGCGGACCTTGTCGGCATGGTGACCCTGGTCTCGCAGGACTTCGCCGTCCTGAACATCCTTGATGACCCGTCACTGGCCGACGTGCACCAGCCGACGCCGCGATGTGAGCACCTGGTCGGCCTTGTCCGCAGGGCGTGCGGAGTTCCGGATCTCGAGGTCGGCATCGAGGCGGCGGAGCGGTGGAATATCACTCAGGACCTGGCCGACACGTACCGCCGCGAACGGACGTTCCTCGTCGGTGACGCGGCTCACCGGTTCCCGCCCACCGGAGGCCTCGGGCTGAACACCGCCCTGGCCGAGGCCCACAATCTCGCCTGGAAGCTCGACGCCGTTCTGGCCGGGTGGGCGGCCGACGAGCTCCTGGACACCTACGAGCACGAGCGTCGGCCGTACGCACAGGCGGCGTCCGTCATGGCGGTGCGCCACTTCAGGTCCATGCTCGCGGTGATGGAACGGATCCGGCGGCTGCCGGGGCGTGTGGAGTCCGGAGGGCGGCAAGGGCGGGCGTTCCGTCATGCGCTGGCCGGCATCGTCGCCAGGACGGGACGGAACTACTCCGCTGACGCCGTCTCGTTCGGGTATTCCTACCAGGCAGGTGGGGACCCCGTGTCTGATGGGAGAGAGGGCCGGTCATGGCCAAGTGATGGATATGTTCCGGACGCACGCCCAGGTGCGCGTGCTCCGCACGTCTGGCTCCTGAGGGACGGTAGGCCGGTGTCCTCGCTTGATTTGTTCGAGGACGGCTTCACGCTGCTCGCGGGCCCCGAAGGGCATGTGTGGATGCGGGCCGCTCGACGGGCAGGGGTGCGCTACGGAGTCCCGCTGAGCGCATTCACCGTCGGGGGAGGTGGCCCGCTGGAGGATCCGTGCGGGCGTTGGACCGTGATCTACGGCGTCGGTCCCGGGGGCGCGGTACTCGTGCGGCCGGACGGACACGTGGCATGGCGGGCCACGGGGGCGATGGGTTCGTCGGGCGAGGAAGAGCCTGCCCGCATGCTCGTAGCCGTGCTCAAGGAGGCCACGTACGCGAGCGGCACGCCCCAACGCCTGAATGCAGCGGACCTCGATGCACCGGGTGCCCGCGTGGCCTGATCTGTTGCCTGTGGGTTGACTTCAACCCAGGTTTAACTCGCAAGCTTGTGCGGCTATTGCGTGCGACGACCTTGCATGCGAAGCATTCGTCTGGCTTGGAGGAGTCTTGGAACTCAAGCACGTCGTTCTCACGCCGGAGCTCTACGACTACCTGATCGCGCATGGCACGCCTCCGGACCCGGTACTCACGGAAATCGAGGAGCGCACCAAGGAATTCGGCCGCTACCAGATCATGCAGACCGTCCCCGAACAGGGCGCTCTGCTGCACATGCTCACCAAACTCATCGGTGCCCGTAAGGCTATAGAGGTCGGGACATTCACCGGATATTCCTCAGTCTGCATCGCCCGTGCTCTTCCGAAGGACGGACATCTTCTCTGTTGTGACGTCAGCGAGGAATGGACACGCGTGGCCCGTGACGCCTGGGAGAAAGCCGGCGTCACCGATCGGGTCGACCTGGTGATCGGTCCCGCCCTGGACACGCTGAGGAGTCTGCCGCAGGAAGCCGATGCCGACCTCGCCTTCCTTGACGCAGACAAGGTCAACTACTGGTCCTACTTCGAGGAACTGCTGCTCCGCGTCCGCCCGAACGGGCTGATCATCATCGACAACACCCTCTTCCAGGGTGAGGTCGTCAACCCGGACACCGAGCATGAGAGCGCTCGCCTGGTCCATGCCTTCAACGAGCGGCTCGCCGCGGACGACCGGGTCGAGGTCGTCATGCTGCCGATCCACGACGGGATCACACTCGCTCGCAAGCTCTCCTGACCAAAGAGCCGGCCCATAGCGCATGGGTCTCACAACACCAGCCTGATGGGGGATCGCGGAGCTGCCTCTCGCCAGCTCCGCAGAGGAGGCGGCGTGATATTCGGTCGGCGCCCGGAACTGGCTGCCATAAGCAGTCTTCTGGACGACGGACAATCCAACGGCGGCCTTGTTGTCATCGAGGGCGCCTTCGGAAGCGGAAAGACGGAATTGCTGCGCGAGGCCGGTGAACGCGCCGGACAGCGTGGATTCTGTGTGCTCTCCGCATCCGCTGACATCGAGGAACAGTCATTCGGCTTCGGGGTGGTCCAGCAGCTCTTCGAGTCCTGGGAAGAAGAGTTTACCGATGCCGAGATGCGCGGCGAAGTGTCGTTCGAAACACTGCATGGTCTCCACCGGAGACTGGTCGGCCTGTCAAGAAAATCGCCGGTGCTCGTCACCGTGGACAACCTGGAATTCACTGACGAGCCTTCGCTGCGCTGGATCGACTATGTGGTCCGGCGGACGCACGACATGCCGGTGTCTGTCATCGCCACCCTCAATCCCGGAGAAAAGCCGCAGGAGCCGCATGTCCTTTCCGGACTGCTGCTGAGCCGGCTGTGCCGAGAGCGGCGGCGGCTTCTGGACCTGGGGCTGCAGGAGACCGCCGGCCTGATGGAGGCCTTCGCCGGAGGCCCCGTCCCTCAGGCGGCGGTGGAGGGCTACCACCGCGTGACAGGCGGCAACCCGCTGTTACTGAGGGAGTGCCTCCGCGTGTCGGGAGCCGCCTGCCAGGCAGGGGACATCCCACCGGTGGATCCTGTCTCTGCGGATCTGCTGGCAGGGCTGATGCCAATGCGTGACCGCTTGCTTGCCCAACTGCACCGTGCCGATCCCCGGGCACTGACAGTCGCCGGCGCCGCCGCCCTGCTGGGAGACGCGGCGGACGAGGGGCTGATCGCGGTGCTCGCGAATCTCTCGCCCGGTCAACTGGACAGCATCCGGGCTAAGTTGGCTGCACTGGGCATCCTGCGCATCAACAGTGCTGCCATCCGGTACCCGCTGATCGGCGCTCTGTTGGAGAATGCCGTTCCACCGGCGGAACGCACCCAACTGCACGCCAGGGCTGCCAGAGCGCTCCACGAGCGGGGCGCCGCACCGGAGGAAGTCGCAGTACACGTGGTCGAGGCCGGATCGTTCGACGAGCCATGGGCTGGGCACGTGCTTCTGCGGGCCGGGGAATCGATGGCCGCGTCCTGTCCGCAAAGTGCCGTCCGGGTCTACGAGCGGGTCCTTCAGGAGCCGATCGACGCCCAGGAGCGGGTGAAGGTCCTGGCCCGTCTGGGCATGGCGCAGCTCAACGCCAATGTGCCGGCCGCTGTTCGACGTCTTGAAGTGGCGATGGACATGGCCTCCGAGCCGGAGGAGCGCGCTGAGATTGCACTCGGCTTGTCCTGCGGACTGGCCGTAACCGACCGCCATCAGGAGGCCGTTCGACTCCTGGACGAGACGATGGCCAAGGAGGAACTGCGACGCGACGAACTCGCTGAGCGCATGGCCGAGCAGTTCGTTGTCGCGGGTGCGGAATGCCGTTCCACTCTCGATGCCGTATTCGCGAGGATCAGGTCGTACGAGCGTGAGCGGGGGAGTACCGGGCGATGTCCCGGCGGTCTCGAACCCCTGATCCGAGCCTGGCTCGGCCGCTCGGCAGAGCAGGTGCTACGCCCCGTGCAGGACGTGCTGTCATGGGGGCGGGATCGACGGGGAACGACCTTCTGGTACACAGCCGCCACCAGTCTCCTCTGGTGCGAGGAGTTCGAGCTGGCCTCCTGGTATGCGGAGGAGGAACTACGGGCCACCCGAAGCGCCGCGTCACTGCGCCGGGTGCGAGCGCTCTTGCTGCGGATGCAGGCTCTTCATGGGCTTGACCACCTGGAACCGGCCCGGCAGTGCGGTGTCGAAGCGCTCGACCTACTCGACCGGCTGGGCATCGGTGATCAGGCAGTGGCTGCCGCCGTCCTCGCACCCCATGTCATGGTCCTCGCCGAGCTGGACGAACGGGAGGCCGCAGCCACCCTGCTGGCGGAGAGGGGATGGCAGGACATCCATCCGACGCACTGGCACAACGTCGCACTTCTGCATAGTCGCGCCCGCCTCCGTATCGCTGCCGCGGATCACGTGGGAGGTCTGGCCGACACCCTCGTCGTCCAAGAGGCCTGCCGGCACTGGCATATGAGGAACCCGGCGATCGTGCCCTGGCAGGTAACGGCTGCGGAATGTCAACAGGCGCTCAAAGCCAGACCCGCGGCACAGGAAGCCGCTGCCGAAGGACTTGCCGCCGCCCAGCGATGGGGCAGCCCACGGCTGCTGGGGCAGGCGCTGCGCACGATGGGCCTGTCACTCACCGGGCCGCGGCGAATCGAACTCCTCCAGCAGAGTGCTGAGCTCCTGAAGTCGTGCGGGGCCCGGCTGGAACTCGCCAGGACGCTTGGAGTCCTCGGCACCGCGACCCGGGAGAAACGCTCCGCCGAAGCAAGGCGTACCCTCCGCGAAGCCTACGAACTGGCTGTGTCATGCGGTGGCAAGGCTCTGGCACGTTGCATTCAGGAAGAACTGGTGCATGCCGGTGGACGGATCACCCAGAGCGCCGAGCGCGGGGTCGACCTGCTGACAGGCAGTGAGCTGCAGGTCGCGGAAATGGCCGCGTCCGGCATGACCAATCAGGCCATCGCACGGCGGCTCAAGGTCAGCTTGCGCAACATCGAAGCTCATCTCACCCACACCTACCGGAAACTCGGCGTGACCGGCCGCAGAGAACTCGCCGATCTCCTGCGCAGGTCCTCTGCCGGCGCGAGGGCTTTCGGCGCCGCGAGCCGGCCGGCGGCCGCACTGCCCGGGGCGGGGTGGACCATGTGAAGGCACGAGGTGAAACATGCGTTGGCACGATCTCTACATCGCCGGACTGGGAGCCTTCCTCCCCCCGCCCGTACCGACAGAAGAAGCGGTCGAACGCGGCTGGTACGACCCGGAAGAAGCGGAGGAGAACGAGCTGACCGCGGTATTGGTGGCGGAGCACGAATGCGCCCCCGACATGGCCGTGGCAGCCGGACGACAAGCCCTGGCGCGTTCTGGTCATGCAGCGACCGAGGTGATACTCAACCTCCACGCGAACATCTACCACCAGGGGCAGGACTTCTGGACTCCCGCTTCGTACGTCCAGCGTCATACCGTGGGCGGCAGCGGCCTGGCGGTGCAGATCCAGCAGGGGTCCAACGGAGGTATGGCCGCGCTCGAAATGGCAGCCGCGCACCTCTCCGCGGCGCAGGCCGGGCCCTCGGCATTGATCACGACGGCGGACAGGTACTGCCCTCCCGGTTTCGACCGCTGGAACAGCGACACCGGACAGATCTACTCTGACGGAGCCGCCGCATTGCTGCTCTCCCGCCGTTTCGGTTTCGCCCGCCTCCGGGCCATGGTGTCCACATCCGACCCCGGACTCGAGGAAGTGTGCCGCGACACGGCCGGCTTCTCCGCCGTGCCGCACGAGGACGGTGAGCCCCTCGACCTGCGCTCCCGGAAGAAGCGCTACGTCAAGAACCACGGCTACGACGAACTCCTCGAGCGGCTCGCCGCAGGTACGGCCGCGAACGTCCGGCAGACCCTCACCGACGCGGAGTTGACGCTGGACGACATGACCTGGGTCGTTCTGCCCAACCTGGGCCGAGCCCTGCTGGAATGGGAGTTCCTCGAACCACTGGACATCCCCCTGGAGCGGACGACTTGGGACTGGGGGCGCCAGGTCTCGCATCTGGGACCGGGAGATCAGTTCGCCGGCCTCGATCACCTGGTGACCAGCGGCCGGGTCCGGCCAGGAGACCATGTTCTGCTGGTCGGCGTGGGGATCGGGTTCAACTGGACCAGCGCAGTGGTGGACATCGACTCGGTGCCCGACCTGACATAGACAGGCGACGCGCACGTGGTGCGCCAGAGCAGACCAACCGGACGGCCCGGCAGCGTACCCGCGTTGCCGGGCCCTCGCCTTTCCCGGCGTCACCGCCCGCGGTGACCGTAGTGACCGCTGTCTGTATGGACCATCGGTAGATGCATCGGTGTGACCGTAATGAGTCTCCGACCGCGCCGACCTAGCGTCCTTGGCAAGGCACAGAGCCGGTTCGCCGAGTCTTGGGAAAGGGGAACCCACCGATGACTGTCCCGGCAGGCCGCCACTCCGAGCAGACCAGTGCGGAGGATCTACGCGGCCTCGATTCACACGACCGGCGAGCCGCGGTGGAGGACTGGCTGCGCGGCCGGATCAGCCACCTCGGCAAAGCAGCTCCACAGGACATCGACGGTACGGCGCCGCTGACCGCCGCAGGGATCAGTTCCTTGCGGCTGCTGCGTCTGCGCGCTCAACTGACCCGGGAGCTCGGCGTCACGCCGCCGCTGCGCGTCGCATCGCTGGACGCACTGGCCGACTGGGTCACCGACGCGCTGGGCGGCGGACAGGAGGGGGCCGGTGAACCGGCGGGGACCCACATCACCCCCGATCCCGGCAAACAGTTCGAACCCTTTCCGCTCACCGACCTCCAGCATGCATATCTGATGGGCCGCAGCCAGGCCTTCGAGCTGGGATCGCTCGGCGGCCACGCGTACTTCGAGCTCACGCCCGCCGACGGGGACGTCCAACGACTGGAGACCGCCTGGCAACGCGTCGTCCAGCGGCACGGTGCCCTGCGCATGACAGTCCTCCCCGACGGCAGCCAGCAGACCCTCGAGCAGGTGCCGCCCTACCGGTTCGACGTCCTCGACCTGCGTGCGGAACCCGAGGACAAGGCCCTCGAGTGGCTCGAGGAAGTCCGGGCCAGGATGTCGCACGAGGTCTTCGTCCTGCAGCAGTGGCCGCTCTTCCACATCGCCGTCACCCAGATGCCGAGTGGGGCCACCCACGTGCACTTCAGCATCGATCTGTTCGTCGCCGACCTGTGGGCGCTCCGTGTCCTGCTGGGCGACTGGTGGCGGCTGTACGCGAACCCCGAGGCGGACCTGCCCGCCCTCGAACTCACCTTCAGGGACGTGGTGCTGGCTGAACGGGCCACCCACGGCTCCGGGGCCTTCGAGCAGGCCAGGCGGTACTGGGACGAGCGACTCGATGATCTCCCGCCCGCTCCGCAACTGCCGGCCGACACCGCTGCGGCGCGACCCCACTTCACCCGGCGCATGGCGCGCATCCCGGCCCCGGTGTGGTCCACCGTGAAGGAGCTCGCAGGAGGCCGCGGAGTCACCCCGTCGGGAGTGCTGCTCGCCGCCTACTCGGTCGTACTGGGAGCCTGGAGTTCGAGCCAGCGGTTCACGGTCGATGTCACTCTCTTCAACCGGCCGTCCATCCACCCGCAGATCGACAGCCTGGTCGGGGACTTCACCAACGTGGATCTGCTCGCGGTCGATCTGGTCGACGCGGACACGTTCCAGGACTTCGCCGACGCGGTCCAGCAACGGCTGTGGATGGACCTGCAGCATGCCGCTGCCGGGGGCGTGCAGTCGCTCCGTGAGCTTGCCGCCAGGCGAGGTACGGGAACAGCGGCACTGGCCCCCGTGGTCTTCACCAGTGCCCTGGGCAACGACGACGACGGGTTCTCCTCCCTCTTCGGCGGCTTCGGGACACCGGTCCACGCCATCACCCAGACCCCACAGCTCTACCTCGACCACCAGGTCTTCGAGGAGCAGGGCGAGGCTGTACTCGTCTGGGACACGCGGGACGGCGTGCTCTCCGAGAGCCTCCTGGAGGACATGTTCGAGGCCTATCAGCGGCTGGTTCTCTCCCTTGCCGAACCTCGGACGTGGTCCGGTCCGCCGGAGATCGAGCTGCCTGTCTGGCAGCGCGAGGTGCGTGCGCGCGTCAACGAGACCTCCGGGCCGCTCCCCTCGGGCGTGCTGGCCACACGGATCCTCGAGCGCTCCACAGCCGCGGACTCGGCAGGGACCGCCGCCGTCATCACCGCGGAGCGGGTTCTCACCTTCGAGGAACTCGGCCGCCAGGCCGTCGGCATCGCCCGCGCGTTGCACGCACGGGGGCTGGCCCGAGGGGCGCTCGTGGGTATCGGAGCCGTCAAGGGATGGCGGCAGATCGCGGCCGTGCTGGGTGTCACGGCAGCCGGATGCACCTATGTACCGATCGACCCGGTGCTGCCGCCGGCCCGCCGTGCCTGGATGATCGAGCATGCGGGCATCGAGCTGCTGGTCACCGATCACCTCCAGGACGTCGAGTGGCCGCCGACGCTGCCGCTGATGGCGGTGGACGACGTACTGCCGACAAGCGCCGAAGAGCTGGCCCGCTGGCAGTGCCCGGCCGAGCCGGAGGACATCGCCTACGTGCTCTACACCTCCGGCTCCACGGGCACCCCCAAGGGCGTCGCGGTCAGCCACCGGTCCGTCCTCAACACCCTGATGGAGGTGAACCGGCGCTTCGGGGCCGGGCCGCAGGACCGCATCCTCGGCCTGTCGTCGCTCAGCTTCGACCTGTCTCTGTACGACACCTTCGGCGTGCCCGCGGCCGGAGGCGCGCTGGTGCTGCCGGAGCCCGAGGCCGTACGCGACCCGGCTCGCTGGCTGAAGCTGATACGGAGCCACCGCGTCACTCTCTGGAACAGTGTTCCCGCGTTGATGGACATGCTCGCCACCTACTGCGAGGCGGGCAGCTCCACAGACGCGCTCCCCCTGCGTACGGTGATCCTCAGCGGAGACTGGATCCCGGTGCGGCTGCCCGACCGGATCCGGTCCCTCGGCGACGGCATCCAGGTCGTCGCGGCCGGCGGCCCCACCGAGACCTCGGTCTGGTCGAACGCCTACGCCATCGAGGAGGTTGACAGCGGGTGGACATCCATCCCCTACGGATTCCCGCTCCGCAACCACCGGCTGCACGTCCTCAACGAACGGCTGGCGCCCGCCCCTGCCTGGGTGCCGGGTCCCCTGTACGTCGGCGGAGCCGGCCTGGCCGCGGGATACCACCGCGACCCCGAGCGCACCGCCCAGTCGTTCATCAGCCACCCGGTCACCGGCGAACGGCTGTACCGCACAGGAGACCTGGCTCGCTACCGCCCCGACGGATGCCTGGAGATCCTCGGGCGGGAGGACTTCCAGGTCAAGATCGGCGGCTTCCGGATCGAACTCGGTGAGATCGAGCACGCGCTGAACGAGCAGCCGGAAGTGGACCAGGCGGTCGTCGTCGCGGCGGCATCCGGTGATCAGCGCCACCTCGTCGGCTTCGTGGTGCCGGCGGCTGCGGCCGCGGATCACGCGGATCCCGTCGAAGACGACTTCGGGGACATCGAACGCGACCCGGTGGCCCGGCTCCGGTTCAAGCTCGCCCGACCCGGACTGCGGGGCATCGATGGGCCCTCGGTCGCACTCGCCGACAGCTCCTCACCCGCCTCGCAGCGGCGAAGCTGCCGGACCTTCCGCGCCGACCCCGTGCCGCGGCAGGCGCTCGCCGAACTGCTCGCCGCACTGCGCTCGACCGAACAGGACGGCCACTTCCTTCCCCGGTACGCGTACGGCTCTCCCGGGGCGCTCTACCCGGTACAGGTCTACGTGCAGATCCACCCCGGTCGCGTGGAAGGCGTGGCAGGTGGCAGCTACTACTACGACCCCCGCCGCCATGCCCTCACGCTGTGTTCCTCCGAGACCTCCCTGCCTGCCGAGCTCTTCGCCGCAGCCAACCAGGAACTCGTGGACAAGGCCGCCTTCGTCGTCTTCCTCGTGGCCCAGCGACGCGCCATCGACCCGCTCTACGGCAAGGTCGCCCGCGACTTCTGCCTGCTGGAGAGCGGACTCGTCACCCAACTGCTGGAGATGACGGCCTCGCTGGGCGGCCTCGGCACGTGCCAACTCGGCGCGACCTCGGACGGCCCCGCCCTGCGCGCGGCCTTCGACCTCGACGAGGGACACGAGCTGCTGCACACGCTCGTCGGCGGACTGCCCGCCGACCTCGACACCGCACCGGCGCCGGTGACCGAGCAGGCCCTGGCCGACGAGTTGCGCAGCAGGCTGGCCGAGCGCCTCCCGTCCTACCTCGTGCCCGGCCGACTGGTCCTGCTGGACCGCCTGCCGCTCAACCAGCGCGGCAAGGTCGACCGGGGAGCACTCGTCCGACGAGCCGAAGCCGCCGACGCGGGCACCCGTGTCCGCCAGGCTCCTCGAGACGACATGGAGCGGCTGATCACCGACGTGGTGTGCCAGGTGCTGGGGCTGGAGAGCGTCGGCGCCACGGACAATTTCATGGAGATCGGAGCGGGTTCGGTACATCTCACCCGGATGTACGGCCTCCTGCGGGACCGTCTGCCCCAGGACTTCGGCCTTCTCGCCCTCTTCGAACACCCCAGCCCCCGCGCCCTGGCCGCATGGCTGCGCGGCGACATCGACGACACGGCCGCCGTCGCGAAGGGCAGGGCACGAGCCCAGCGGCAGCGTGCCGCACGACAGCGGACCATTCGACGGACTCCCGGAACGGAGGAGTAGAACCATGAGCGCTCCGATATCGGACTCCAGCTCCACAGACGCCGTACCGGACTCCACCGACATCGCCGTCGTGGGCATGGCCTGCCGCTTCCCGGGCGCCTCGGACCCGGAAGCCTTCTGGCGGAACCTGCGTGACGGCGTGGTGTCCATCGAGCGGCTCGACGAGGCGGATGTGCTGGCGGGAGGCGTGCCGCGTGAACTGTTCGAGCGGCCCGAATACGTCAGTGCGGCTCCGGTGCTCGACGGTATCGACCTGTTCGACGCGTCGTTCTTCGGCTTCACCGGCCGTGAGGCCGCGCTCCTGGACCCCCAGCAGCGGCTGTTCCTGGAGTGTGCGTGGCAGGCCCTGGAGGGCGGCGGCTTCGACCCGGCACGGACCGGCCGTGTCGGCGTCTACGCCGGCGCCGGGATGTCCGCCTACCTGATGTCCAACCTCCTGGGCGGCGGCCGGTTGCTGATGAGCGCCTCCGGCTTCGAGCTGCAGATCCACAACGACAAGGACTACCTGTCGAGCCGGACCGCCTACAAGCTCGGGCTGACCGGCCCGGCGGTGACCGTGCAGACCGCGTGCTCGAGTTCGCTGGTCGCCGTCCACCAGGCGTGCCAGGCGCTGCAGGGCTACGAGTGCGAGTTCGCGCTGGCCGGTGCCGCCTGCGTCCGGGTGCCCCATCGCGTGGGCTACCTCTACGAGGCCGGCCTCATGTTCTCGCCGGACGGTTCCTGCCGGCCGTTCGACGCCGACGCCGCCGGCACGGTGTTCGGCAGCGGGGTCGGTGTGGTCGCGCTGCGCCGGCTGGCGGACGCCGTCGCCGACGGCGACACCGTACTCGCCGTGATCAAGGCCACCGCGACCAACAACGACGGCTCGGCCAAGGTCGGTTTCACCGCGCCCAGCGTCGAAGGTCAGGCGGAGGTCGTCACCACCGCGCTGGAACTTGCCGAGATCGACGCGAGGACGGTCACGGCGCTCGAAGCACATGGGACGGGCACCCCCCTCGGGGATCCCATCGAAGTGACCGCGCTCACCCGCGCATTCCGCGCACACACCGAAGACACGGGCTACTGCGCGCTCAGCTCGGTCAAGGGGAACGTGGGACACCTGGAGGCGGCCGCAGGCATGGCCAGTCTCATCAAGTCCGTCCTCCAGCTCCAGCACCGCCAACTAGCGCCCACCGCCAACTTCCGCACACCGAACCCGCAGCTCGGCGTCGAGAAGACCCCGTTCCAGATCACCGACAGGCTGACCGACTGGACGGCCGCGGACACGCCGTTGCGCATCGGCGTCAGCTCGTTCGGCATCGGTGGCACCAACGCGCACCTCATTCTCGAGGAAGCCCCGGAACCCTCCCGGAACGTCCCGCCGGGCCGCGAGCGGCAGTTGATCACCATCTCCGCACGGACGCCCCAGGCGCTGGACGATGCCGCAGGGCACCTTGCCGCGCACTTCGCCGCCCTCGACGCCGCACCGTCCGAGCCCGGGCAGTTCGCCGACGCCGCCTACACGCTGCAGACCGGGCGGCACCCCTTCCGGTTCCGCCGGACCGTCGTCGCCGGAAGCGGTGCCGAAGCCGCCGACCTGCTCTCCGGCAAACACCCCGAGCTGGTCACCACCGCCGATGCGGGGGCAGCGCCCTCCGACATCGTCTTCCTGTTTCCGGGGCAGGGAGCCCAGTACGCCGGCATGAGCCGGGGCTTGTACGACAGTGAGCCCGGTTTCCGTACCCGGCTCGACGAATGCGCGGAGCTGCTCCGCCCGCATCTCGGAGCGGACCTGCGAGAGGTGCTCTACGAAGACGCTTCCGGCCCCGCGGCAGCCGCGCGGATCACCGCCACCGGGTTCGCGCAGCCCGCACTCTTCTGCGTCGAGTACGCCCTCGCGGGCCTGCTGAGGGACTTCGGCGTCGAGCCGTCCGCCATGGTCGGCCACAGTGTCGGCGAGCTGGTTGCCGCCTGCCTGGCAGGTGTCCTCGAACTCCCGGACGCGCTCCGCCTCGTGGCCCTGCGCGGCCGCATGATGCAGGAGCAGCCTGCCGGAGCCATGCTCTCGGTCGCCGCACCCGAGGAAACGGTCCGCGCTCTGCTGCCATCCGGCGCGGACATCGCCGCGGTCAACGCCCCTTCCCTGTGCGTGGCCTCCGGTCCGGAAGAGGCGATCGCACGCCTCGAGGGCGAACTCGCCGGACAGGACATCGGGCACCGCAGGCTGCATACTTCCCACGCCTTCCACTCCGCGATGATGGACCCGATCGTCGCTCCCTTCACGGAAGAAGTCCTGCGGACCCGGCTGTCCCCACCGAACCGGCCGTTCATCTCGGACGTCACCGGCACCTGGATCACCGAAGAGCAGGCCACCGACCCCTCGTACTGGGGGTCGCACGCCCGAAAGCCGGTCCGCTTCGCCGACGCGGTGGCCACCGCGTCCACCGGCCGCGCCGCCTTCATCGAAGTGGGTCCCGGCAACACCCTCGCCTCGCTCACACGGCAGGCCCTGCGGCCCGAAACGCGCGCCGCCGTCGTCACCACGCTGCCACGCCCCGACGAAAGCCGCTCGGACACCGACGCACTGCTCGCGGGACTCGGCGGTCTGTGGCAATGCGGCCGAGACCTCGACTGGGAGGCGCTGCACGCCGGGGCGCGGCGCCGGGTGCCGCTGCCCACCTACCCCTTCCAGCGCCAGCGCTACTGGGTCGAGCCGCGCGGCACCGAGACGGCAGCCGACCTGGACGTCATCGCGCCTGCCGAGCCGGCCGGCGCGGACGCCGACACAGCCACCCGGCCCGAGGTCCTCACCGCCCACGCCCCGGCCCGCAACGAGGACGAGCGTGCGGCCCTGGCCCTGTGGGAGGAGTACTTCGGCTACACCGGCCTCGGCATCCACGACAACTTCTTCGAACTCGGCGGTCACTCGCTGCTCGCCACCCGGATGCTCGCCCGGTACCGGGAACTGACCGGCCGCACCCTCACTCTGTCCGAGCTGCTGGCCGCCCCCACCGTCGCCGGTATGGTGGCCGCCGCCAGGAAGGCGGACACCCGGCCCGCGACCCTTCAGGTGGTGCCGGACCGTGAGCACCGATTCGATCCGTTCCCGCTCACC
Source organism: Streptomyces griseochromogenes (assembly GCF_001542625.1). NCBI lineage: Bacteria > Bacillati > Actinomycetota > Actinomycetes > Kitasatosporales > Streptomycetaceae > Streptomyces > Streptomyces griseochromogenes. Next base: position 1,787,741 of record NZ_CP016279.1, read on the forward strand.
GAGATGCAGCAGGCGCAGTGGATCGGCCGGCTGGGCAGCTTCGACCTGGGCGGCGTCGCAGCGCACGTCTACCTGGAGTTCGACAGCCAGGGACTGGACCTGGCCCGGGCGGAGCGGGCGTGGCAGAAAGTGGTCGACCGCCACGACATGCTCCGCGTCGTGGTCCTGCCGGACGGCCGCCAGCGCATCGTGGAGACGGTGACGCCGTACCGCTTCCCGACCCTTGACCTGCGCGACGCCGGCGCCTCCGCGATCGAGGACGAGCTGGCAGCCGTCCGCAGTGCCATGGAAGCCGAGGTTCGTCCGGCGGACACCTGGCCCCTGTGGGAAATCCGGGCCACCCGGCTGCCGGACGACCGGACCCGCCTCCACATCAGCTTCGACCTGATCGTCGCGGACGTGGCCGGGTTCTTCTTCCAACTGCTGCCAGAGTGGGGCGCCCGCTACGCCGATCCTGACCGCCGGCTCGATCCGCTGGAACTCACCTTCCGCGACTACGTTCTGGCCGAGCAGCAGATGCGGCAGACGCCCGACTACGAGCGCGCCCTGGAGTACTGGCGGAGCCGGGTGGCCGAACTGCCGCCCGCGCCGGATCTCCCCGTCCGCAGGGCCGGCCGGGGAACGGGCGACTCCCGGTTCACCCGCCGGCATGTCTCGGTGCCGCCCGAGGTCTGGCAGCGGATCCGCGCCCAGGCCACCGAGCACGGCATCACCGCTTCCACCGCACTGATCGCGGCGTACGCGGCCGTGATCGGCGCCTGGAGCAAGAGCCAGCACTTCACGTTGAACCTGACCGCGGTCGACAGGCTTCCCGTCCACCCGCAGATCCGCGACATCGTGGGGGAGTTCGCATCCTTCGACCTGCTGGAGGTGGACCTGCGTGGTGTCGCCGGCTTCGGGGACCTAGCGCGCCAGATCCAGCAGCGCAGCTGGGAGGACTTCGAGCACCGCAATGTCAGCGGCGTCCGTGTCCTGCGCGAGCTGGCCCGCGAACTCGGCAACAACGCCACCATGCCCGTCGTCGTCACCAGTTCCCTCACCGAGAGCGAGGACCGCTCAGACGACACCTTCGGCTGGCTCGGGGAGCAGTCGTACTTCATCTCGCAGACCCCGCAGGTCACCCTCGACCACTTCATCATGGAGGTGAACGGCGCCCTCGAACTCGCCTGGCACGCCCTGGAGGACCACTTCCCGGAGGGCATGCTCGACGACATGTTCGGCGCCTACCACGCTCTCGTGGTCGGCCTCGCCGACTCCGACGGATGGTCCGCCGCGCCGTGCCCCGACCTCCCTTCCCACCAGAGGGAGGCGCGCGCCCTGGCCAACCGGACGACCGGCACTGCCCCGCACGGACTGCTGACCGACAGTCTCCTGCACACCGTCGTGGACCCCGCCCTGGCCGAGCGCCCGGCGGTCATCGCTCCCGATCGCACGCTGACCCACACGGAACTGGTCACCCGGGCCTGCGCGCTCGCTCAGGAGCTGCAGTCCCGCGGCCACGGGCGGGCAGGCGTCATCGGCGTACGCCTTCCGAAGGGTTGGCGGCAGATCGTCGCCGCGGTCGCCGCATCGTTGGCCGGGGCTCTTTACGTGCCCATCGATCCGGACCTGCCCGAGGCACGCCAGCGCTGGCTCGTCGAACACGCGGGTGTCGACTGCCTGCTCACCGGTGACGACGACACGCTCGACCTCGGCGTCGAGGCCGTCCCGGTCCGGGACGCGGCGATCCCCGCCCAGGAGGCGGCGAACTGGCAGTGCCCGGCGCAGCCCGAAGACGTCGCGTACGTCATCTACACCTCGGGTTCCACCGGCACGCCCAAGGGCGTCGCCGTCACCCACCTCGCGGCCCTCAACACGATCAGCGACATCAACGAGCGGTTCCGCGTGGGCCCGGGCGACACGGCCCTCGGCCTGTCCTCGCTCAGCTTCGACCTGTCCGTCTACGACGTGTTCGGAGTGATCGCCGCAGGAGGCACGCTGGTGCTGCCCGAGCCGGAGGCGCGACGCGACCCCGCCCGCTGGCTGGACCTCGTCCGCACCCACAAGGTCACGGTCTGGAACACCGTGCCCGCGCTGATGCAGATGCTCGTCGAACACGCAGAGGCGGTCGGCACCACGGGCCTGCCCCTGCGCGTGACCCTGCTGAGCGGTGACTGGATCCCGGTCACCCTGCCGGACCGGATCCGCAGCGTGGCGGCAACCGAGGTGATCAGCCTTGGCGGGGCCACCGAGGCGGCCATCTGGTCGATCGCCCACCTCGTCGACGAGGTCGCACCCGACTGGTCGTCCATCCCCTACGGCCGGCCTCTGCGCAACCAGCGCTTCCACGTCCTGAACGAACGTATGGAACCGGCCCCAGTCTGGGTCCCCGGCCACCTCCACATCGCCGGCGCCGGGCTCGCCGAGGGCTACTGGAACGACCCCGAACGCACCGCCGAGTCCTTCCTCCCCCATCCCGCGACGGGTGAGCGGCTCTACCGCACCGGCGACCTCGGCTGCTACCTGCCGGACGGCACGATCGAGTTCCTGGGACGCGAGGACTTCCAGGTCAAGGTCGGCGGGTTCCGGATCGAACTCGGCGAGATAGAGCACGCGCTCGACGAGGTGCCGGGATTGCGGCAGAACACGGTCGCGGCCATCGGCCCCCGCCACCAGCAGCGGCTCGTGGCCTATCTGGTCCCGGAACCCGAAGCTGACGGCGATCTCGTCGAGCAGGCCCGCCGGCGGCTGACCGAGGCTCTGCCCTCCTACATGTGCCCGTCCGACTTCGTACTCCTCGACGCCCTGCCGCTCAGCTCCAACGGCAAAGTGGACCGGGCGGCACTGCCCGAGCCCGGGCGGCACGGCGGACGCCGGGACGTCCCGAAGGAGACGGACGCCGCGGTGCAGGCGACGGCTGTCCGCTTGGCTGCCATCGCCGCCGAACTGCTCGGCATTGAGCTGGTGGGAGCGGGCGACAACTTCTTCGAGCTCGGCGGCGACTCGATCCTCGGCATCCAGCTCGTGGCGAAGGCCAATGCACAGGGCCTTGCCCTCACCCCGCAGGACATCTTCGAAGCCGACAGCATCGCGGCCCTCGCCGCCGCATGCCATCGGGCCACCGGAGTGGAGACCAGTGAACGCCGGTCGGCGCTCACGACCCACCAGCGAGCCCTTGCCTTCCAGGCCGGCGGCACCGATGCCGACCCGGTACCGGGCTGGCTGCTGTACGAGGTCGACGGTGCCTTCGACCCCGCGATCGCCGAGACGGCCCTCGGCGCGCTGATGAGTCGGCACCCGGCACTCCGTCTGCGCATCGGCCATGGACCGGACGGCCCGGCCCAGTGGCCCGGTGACAGTCCCGACTCCTACGTGCCGGACATCGACCTGCGCTCCCTCCCGGAGGCCACCCGCCACAACACCATCCGGTCCATGCTGAGCGACATGGCCGGCGAGCTGGACCTGGCCGACGGTCCCGTCATCAAGCTCGCCCTGATCAAGGCCGACGACGCATCCGGGCTGCTGGCCTGGGCCGGTTCCAGGGCAGTGATCGACGACGGCTCCTGGCCGCGGCTGATCCGCGATTTCCACCACGCCCACTCCCAGCTGGCCGCCTCCGGAGCGGTGGAATGGGACCTGCCGACCGGCGACTTCCTGGACTGGGCCGACGAGACCACCGTCCAGAGCCGAACCGTGGACGCGCGGCTCGACGACACCCCGAGGCCGACGCACACCCTGGACGGCGAGCTCGTCAGCGAACTCACCGCCGAGGACTTCGACCGCGTCACGCAGCACGCGCACCGCGCGTACCACCTCGAACCGCACGAGGTGCTTCTTGCCGCACTCGCCCGGGCTCTGAGCCAGGTCGGCGGCACAGAGGTACAGGCGACCCTCGTCGCGGAGCGCACCCAGCGGCCGTCCGATGCCACCGGCCATCTGCTCGTCTCCACCGTCGGCCGGTTCACGGAGTTGGTCGCTCTCCCCGCCGGGACGGGAGCGGGTGACTGCCGCGACACGGCGTCGGCCGTGAAGAGCGGCTACCGAGCCGTGGCCGGGGACCTGCCGCCCGGGCCGCGCGTCGCGGTGCGGGAAGGGTTTCTCTGGACGGGCGACGACCCCGTCTCCGGGACTCCGTGGCCCGATGGCGCCCGTAACCGACCCAGCGACACCCTCGTAGAGATCACCCCGGCCATGGTCGACGGGACCCTGCGTCTGCGCTGGTGGTACGCGCCGGAGGCCGAAGCCCGCGTACGCGCGGCTGCCGCGGAGCTGCCCCACCGACTGGCAGAGCTCACCGCGCACTTCGAGGCGACGTCGGACCGCATCGTCGACACCTCCGACTTCCCCCTCGTCGACATGACCGACGAGGACCTGCAGCAGTTCATCGCCGGCCTGGGCGATCAGTAGCGCTTGTCGGGAGAGAAACGTGACAAAGAACGGCAAGGACGCCAGGGATATCGAAGACATTTACCCCCTGTCGCCCATTCAGCAGGGCCTGATGTTCGAGCAGCTCTACCGCGGCGGCACGGGCATCTACATCGAACAACTGCTCATCACCCTTGAGGGGGAGATGGATCCCGTCGCCTTCGAGCGGGCGTGGCAGACAGTCGTCGACCGCCATCCGATCCTGCGCACCACCTTCCACTGGCAGGGCGACCGGGCACTGCAGGTCGTCCACCGGTCGGCGCAGTTGCCCCTGGAGGTGCTGGACTGGCGCGACCTCTCGACCGAGGAGCAGGACCGGCGGCTCGGCGAGTGGCTGACCCGCGAACGGATCGAAGGATTCCCGCTGGAGCGGGCCCCGCTGATGCGCACCACCGTGATCCGCCGCTCGGAGACCGGCTGGACCTTCGCCTGGCGGTTCTCCCACCTGCTCATGGACGGGTGGTCCTTCGGACTCGCCATGCAGGAGTTCGCCCACTGCTACCGCGCCCTCCGCCGAGGCGAGCAGCCCACGCTCCCGCCTGCTCCGCCCTACCGCAACTACCTCGCCTGGTGGCAGGCCCAGGACCCCGCCAAGGATGCCGAGTTCTGGCGAGAGGAACTGGCGGGTCACCTTCCGCCGGAGCCCCTCCACCTCGATGGCGAACCCGTGCCGGAGAACACCGCCACGCACGCCTTCCTGGAACTGGAACTGGACGACCTCGCGCCCGGCCTGCGCACCCTCGCCCGGGAGCGCCAGCTCACCCTCAACACCCTGGTCCAGGGAGCCTGGCTGCTCGTCCTGAGCCGCTACCACGGCACGGAGGACGTGACGTGCGGTGCGACCATCGCGCACCGCCCGGCGGACCTGGCGGCCGGGCAGTCCGTCCTCGGCCCGATGATCGTCACCCTCCCCGTCCGCGAACGGCTCGAACCCAACCGCGCCCTTCTGCCCTGGCTCTCGGATTTTCAGACTCACATGGCCGCCGTCCGCGAGCACAGCCGGCTCCCTCTCGCCGAGATCCAGCGACTGGTTGGTCAGGCGCCCGACGCACCCCTGCTGGAGACCAGCGTCTCGTTCGAGAACGTCCCGATGCCCGATCTGGCACTGGACGACGCCGGCCTCTCCGTACACGGCATCTTCTACGACGGCCGCCCCCACTTCCCGATCACCATGGTCATCATGCCGGGGGAGCAGATGCCCTTGCGCATCGTCCACGACCTGCGCCGCTTCGCCCCCGAAGCGGCGCGGCGGATCGCCGGCCAGCTCGTGTCCGTCCTCCGACAGGTGGTCCGGCGTCCGGAGCTCACCCTGGGAGAGGTGCGTCTGGACGACAGCGAGACCGCGCAGCCCCATGGCGAGTTGCTGGCCGGCCCCGCTGAGACACTCGCCGAGTCCTTCGCCCGGCAGGTACGCAGCCGCCCGGATGAGATCGCCCTGCGCTGCGGGGACCATGAGCTGACGTACCGCCGACTGGACCGGCTGGCCGACGGCATCGCGGCACGGCTCACGGCGGCGGGAGCAGGTCCGGGCAACCGGGTCGGCCTCTGCCTGGAGCGCTCCGCGGAGCTGGTCGCCGCGATGGTGGCCACCTTCAAGGTGGGCGCGGCCTATGTCCCCTTGGACCCGCAGTACCCGGCTGAGCGCCTTCGTGAGCTCCTCGGTGACGCCGAGGTGCACATCGTCGCCACGTCCGAGGCCCTGGCCGACCGCCTGCCTTCCTTCCCTGGGACGACTCTCGTCCTCGATATCGAACATCGGCCCGGCACCGGCGCGGCCGGCATCACACCCGCAACCGACCCGGACGCTGCCGCCTACGTGCTGTACACCTCGGGCTCCACGGGCCGTCCCAAGGGAGTGGTCGTCAGCCACGCCAACGTACAGAGCCTCCTGGCAGCCGGCCGCGCCGAATTCGGCTTCACCGCGGACGACACCTGGACCTTCACGCACTCTCACACCTTCGACTACTCGGTCTGGGAGATCTGGGGTGCGCTCGCCAACGGAGCCCGCCTCGTCATCGTCCCGCACTGGACGGCCCGCTCTCCCCGGGATCTCCTCGGGCTGGTCCGCCGGGAAGCGGTCACGGTTCTGAGCCTGACCCCCGCTGTCTTCGAACACTTCGCAGAGGCGACTCTCGACAACGACGAGACGGACACCGGAGCACTGCGTCACATCTTCCTCGGCGGCGACCGACTGCAGCCCGCTGCACTCCGTCCGTGGGCCGAACGCTTCGGGATCGACCGTCCGGCCATCCACAACCTGTACGGAGTCACCGAGGCCACCGTGGTATCCACGAGCCACAGGGTGACCGAGGCGACCCTCGCGGCACGCGCGCCCGTGCCGATCGGCGCTCCGCTGCCCAACCAGCACGTCGTACTGTGCGACTCCCGCGGGCGACCGGTCCCTGCCGGTGCGCGCGGCGAACTGCGCCTGATCGGACCGGCGGTGGCACGCGGCTACCTTTCCCGGCCAGAACTCACCGCCGAGCGCTTCGCCGCCGAGCCGGCCTCGCAGGGCGGCCCCGGCTACCGGACCGGCGATCTCGCCCGCTGCCGCGCCGACGGCACGATCGAGTTCCTCGGGCGCTCCGACGCCCAGGTGAAGGTACGCGGCTTCAGGATCGAACCGGGCGAGGTCGAGGCCGTCCTCCGCGAACACCCAGCCGTGCGCACCGCCCTGGTCCTACGGCGGGACCAGCACCTCGAGGCATACCTCGTGCCCGCTTCCGATGCTGTGCCGGAGAGCGCCGTCCGCGAGTATGCCGCGGAGCGACTGCCCGGCCACATGGTGCCGAGCGCTGTTGGCTGGGTCGACCGTATCCCCACGAACCTCAGCGGCAAGGTGGACCTCGCCTCACTGCCTCCGCTGGAGCGAACCGGCGCCGCGGAGTTCGTCGAGCCGCGTACACCGATCGAACGCCGCCTCACCGAACTGCTGACAGACATCCTGGAGACGGAGCGGATCGGCGTCTACGACCGATTGGCCGACCTCGGCCTGCACTCCCTGGCCGCCATGAGGCTGACAGCGCGGCTTCGCCACGAGGCCGGGACGGAAATCCCGATCCGATCGGTACTGGAGGCACCGACCATCGAAGCCCTGGCCCGAGCGGCCGACGCTGGCGCCGCGCAGCAGGGAGGGCACCGTGGTTGAGCTGACAGGTCCCGTCATCGTGGCCGGAGCCGGTATCGGTGGACTCACCGCCGCCCGCGCGCTGCGGCAGCACGGATACCGCGTGATCGTGATCGAACGCGCCGACGAGGCCCGCGGCTTGGCCGGCTCCGGACTCACGATCTGGACCAACGCACTGTCGGCTCTCGACCGGATCGGGCTGGCTGAAGCGGCACAGCGCGCAGGGATGCGCTTGGACTGGCAGCGTCTCCACTCCGCCGACGGCGAGCCGATTCACGAGGTGCCCGTCGGCCGGATCGGTTCCTCTGTCGGCCGCCAGGGCATCGGCATCCGCCGACAGGCCCTGCTCCGCGCGCTGCTCGACGGCTGCGCGGACGTGGAGGTGCGTTACCGGTGTCGCTTGGTGGACATCCAGCAGAACGCCGAGGGCGTGCGGGTACGGCTGGACGGCGGCGCAGAGATCAGTGGCGCCCTGCTGGTGGCTGCCGACGGCTTGAGGTCACGCACCCGCTCGGTGTTGTACGACGACGGTCCCCCGGAGCCCGAGGGACACATGATCTGGCGCGGTATCAGCGACAGCCACGCAGGCTTCCCGGAACACACCTCGTACATGGTGTACGGCAAGGACGGAGCCCGCTCGGTGGCCTGGCCGGTCGCTCCCGACGCCGTCTGCTGGTCGGTCAGCCGCAACGGCCCACCCAGCCATGGAGAGAGCACGGACCCGCACGAGATCAAAAGGGCGCTGCTGGCCATGACCGCCGGATTCCCCGAGCCGGTCACCGCCGTCATCAAGGCCACGCCAGCCGAACGGATGCTGCGCACGGATCTGTTCGGGCGCCCGGAAGCCGTCTGGGGCACCGGCCGCGTCGCGCTGCTCGGGGACGCGAGCCACGCCATGCCCACCGTCTACGGTCAGGGCGCCTGCCAGGCCATCGAGGACGCCGTGGTGCTCGCCGACGCCCTTGCCGCCGCCGCGACCCCCGAGCAGGGGATCGAGGACTACGCACGCCGCCGCCGTGACCGCGTCGGGTGGATCCGGCAGCGCACCTTCCAGCTCAGCCGATACCAGGGCTGGGAACTGCCGCTGTTGATAGCCCTGCGCAACTCCACCATGCGGGCACTGCCGACGGAGGCCACCGAGCGCACCTGGCAGACCCTCCTCACGTTCGACGACGGAAGCCCGGAGAGCCGCGATGCAGCCTGAGCCCCTCGTACCCGGTCCGCCGCCACCCCCTCTCACCCGTCTCAGCGCCGCCGACGAGCGCTGGCGCGCCCTGGTGCGCGCGTTCGCGGAGAAGGAGATCCGCCCGCTGTCGGCCGAGATGGACCGCACAGGCACCCTCGATCCCGGGCTGCGGCAGGAACTGTTCGCCTCCGGACTGACATCCATCGCGATACCGCCCGAGTACGGCGGCCTGGGCGGCAGTCTCTTCCAGGTGGTCCTTGCCATCGAGGAGATAGCCCGCGTGGACGCGGGGGTGGCGGTCGCGGTCGACGTCCACAATGCCCTCGTCGTCGCGACGATCCTCAGGTCCGCAGGCGGTGACCAGCGCAGGCGCTACCTCCCGCTGCTGGCCTCCGCGAAACTCGGTGCCTTCGCCATCTCCGAGGAGCAGGCAGGCAGCGACGCCTTCGCCCTGCGGACCACAGCCCACAGCGAACCCGGAGCATTTGTTCTCAACGGACGCAAGAGGTGGACCAGCAACGCCGCCCAGGCCGACGTCTTCCTGGCCTTCGCCACCGACCCCGAAGGGAGGGGGATCTCCGCCTTCCTGGTCGACCGGGACACCCCGGGCCTGTCCGTCGTGCACCGCACAGAACAACTCGGTGTGCGGGCCGCCTCCACCGCCGACCTCGTCCTGTGCGACGTACGCGTACGCGCGGGGCAGTGCCTGGGAGGCGTGGGAGGCGGCCGGACGCTCGCCGCGGAAGCCCTGGACGTCGGACGCCTGGGCATCGCCGCGCAACTCGTCGGACTGGCTCAGGGCGCCCTCGAACAGGCCACGGAGTACGCGAGGACACGCGAGCAGTTCGGGCAGAGGATCGCCGGCTACCAGGGTGTGCAGTTCACCCTGGCCCGGATGCGTGTCGACATCGAGGCAGCCCGCGTCCTGCTCTACAACGCCACACGGATCTTCGAAGAAGGCGCGAACCGTCTCGAACAGGCCAGGCAGGCCGCCATGGCCAAGTACCTCGCGGCCGAGGCTGCCGAGCGCACCGCGTCCTCGGCCGTCGAGATCCTCGGCGGGAACGGCTACACCCGCGACTATCCGGTCGAGCGGATCTACCGGGACGCCAAGGCCGGCAAGATCTACGAGGGGACGAGCAACATGCTGTTGCGCACCATCGCAGCGACACTGACCGGTGAGGGCTCATGACCGGCTCCAAGCAGCCGGTCCGCCTCTTCTGCCTGCCGTACGCCGGCGGCTCCGCCCGCGCTTACCTTCCTTGGGCACGGCAACTCGCCGACGCCGCCGACGTGACTCCGCTTGAACTACCCGGCCGGGGTGAGCGGATCCGCGAACTCCCCTGCGGCCGTATGGAACCGCTCCTCGACGACCTGCTCCCGCGCATCGCCCGGTCCGCAGACGAACCCTTCGCGCTGTTCGGTCACAGCCTCGGTGCGGCCATCGCCTACGAACTCGCCCACCAACTGCGTGACCGCCACGGCGTTCAGCCGGTCCGGCTGTTCGTCTCCGCCCACCGCGCACCCCATCTGCCCCTGCGGGAGCGCCGGATCACCCATCTGTCGGACGACGCCTTCGCCGCCCATCTGCGGGACCTCGGCGGCACCCCGGCAGAGGTCTTCGACAGCCCTGACCTGATGAGGCTTCTGATGCCCGTGCTCCGTGCCGATTTCGCCCTGTCCGAGGGCTACGGCCACATGGCCGACGATCCGTTGGACTGCCCCGTCACCGCCTTCGGCGGCACCCAGGACCCGGACGTCTCGGTGGAGGAACTCAGCGCCTGGCAGCGCCACACGCGCGACCGCTGCCGTGTGCGCATGCTCGACGGGGACCACTTCTTCGTCCAGACCGCCCAGACGCAGCTTCTCCAAGTCGTTCGGGAGGAACTCGACCCACACCGCTCCGAAGACCAGCCCCGCTCGATCGCCACCGCATGCCCCGGAGGGAAGCACCGATGACCCCGCCCGCACGCGCCGCAGCTCCCGGTGCCTCGGAACGCATTCTTGTCATGGGCCTCCTGAAAGGAGCTTGGCTCGCCCACGCCTGCTGCACCATCACCGAACTGCGTGTTCCGGACATCCTCGGAGAGAACACCCGCCCGGTGACCGAGATCGCCGCCGAGGCCGGAGCCGACTCCGAGACCCTCTATCGCGTGCTACGCGCCCTCACCACGGTGGACATCGTCACCGAGTTCCCGGGACGGCGTTTCGCCCTCACACCCGCCGGGTCCCTGCTGCGCTCCGACACCGAGGGGTCCCTGGTGCCCGTCGTCTCCATGGTCCGAGACGAGGTGATGGGACTGTTCGGCGAGCTCACCCACGCCGTCCGAACCGGTGAGCCAGCCTTCGAGAAGATCTACGGCAAGTCGTTCTACGACTACCTCGCCGCGAACCCCGACCGAAACCGCTCGATGACCTCAGGTCTCGCCGCCTCCCGCAGGATCCCGGCGATGCTGGCATCCTGCAGGTTCGGCGGCGCGCGCATCGTCGCCGACATAGGAGGAGGGAACGGAGCCCTGCTGGCCCGCGTGCTGACGGACCATCCCGGCCTGAGGGGAACACTGCTGGAGTTGCCCGAAGCGGCGCGGCATGCCAGGCACGTACTGGCGGAGGAAGGCGTCGCGGACCGAAGCGAGGTCGTCGAGGGGGACTTCTTCGAAGCCGTCCCGACTGCGGACGTCTACGTGCTCGCCCGGATTCTGCGGAACTGGGACGACGAACGTGCTCTGGCCTTGCTCACGCGTGTCCGTGAGACCTGCCGCGCCGGGGACCGGCTTCTGCTGTTCGAGAAGGTCATCCCCGACGAGCCCGTCTTCCACCCGGCGAAGATCGACGACCTGCTGATGCTCGTTCTCGTCCGCGGCCGTGACCGGACCGAGAGCGAGCACCGCAAACTGCTCGGCACCGCGGGATTCCGCATCCAGGAGGTCCGCACCCCCGTGACCGACCTCGACGCCGAAGCGGTCATCGAGGCGGTGGCCGAATAGGCATGACGTACCTCTCCGCAGACCGGCTCATCCCTGGCCGGGGTGAACCGGTCGCCGATGCCGTCCTGGTCATGTCCGAGGGAACCATCACCTACGCCGGTCCCCGGGCGAGCGCGCCACCGCCCGGCCAAGGCGAGGACGTCCTCCATGTTCCCGTGCTGATGCCGGGGATGTGGGACTGCCACACCCACCTCGTCGGCAGCCGAGCCGGACTCGGTCTCGACGCCGTGCTGCTCACCCCACCGGCCGTGGCCGCGGCCAGGGCGGTCGGGGATCTCGCTGCCGCACTCGAAGCCGGCATCACGAGTGTGCGCGAACTCGGCGGCTACGGACCTGAACTGGCACAGGCGGTCGCCGAGGGAAGCGTCATAGGCCCGGACATCTACGGAGCCGGCGCCGCGCTCAGCCCCACCGGCGGACACGGCGACGCCCACCGAGTTCCCTACCCCTGGGTCCGTGACTGCTCCGAGCGCGGAGGAGTCCTCCAGACCGCCGACGGAGTGGACGAATGCCTCCGAGCTGTCCGGTTGCAGCTAAGGCGGGGCGCACGCGTGATCAAAGTGTGCGCCTCCGGCGGTGTGATCAGCGACCTCGACCATCCGGAGCACCGTCAGTTCTCGCCCGCCGAACTGCGGGCCATCGTCGAGGAAGCCGAACGCGCCGACCGGATCGTGGCCGCCCACTGCCACGGCAAGGCCGGCATCATGGCGGCCCTCACCGCCGGATGCCGGACCATCGAACACGGCAGCTGCCTGGACGAAGAGGCGGCTGCCCTGATGAAGGAGTACGGCGCCGTCCTCGTTCCGACGAGGACCATTTTCGAGGGCATCCTGGCTGCCCGGCACCTGTTGGGCGAGCAGTCCTACGCCAAGGCCGTCGCCATGGCCGATCGCCACTGGGAAGCCATCGCCACCGCCCACGAGGCAGGCGTACGCATCGCCGCGGGAACGGACCTGGGAACCAGTAAGCCCGGCACCGCCCTCTCCTGGGGCCGCAACGGCGCAGAGGCGTCCCACCTCGTCGCCGCAGGCCTCACGCCACTCGAGGCGATCGAGGCCTGCACCGCGAACGGTCCTCTGACGCTCGGTCCCCAGGCCCCCAAGGCCGGGCAGCTCGCAGTCGGCCATCAGGCCGACGCCCTGGCGCTGTCCGCGTGCCCCCTGGAGGACATCACCATTCTCACCGACCCGCAGCGGATCACCCACGTCTGGAAACACGGCGAACCGGTCAAGCAACCCACGCCGACACAAAGCCTTGGTTGACTTCAAGCCGACTTGAGGTGGAACGGTGGAACCGCCGCTCGGGCTCAATTCCCCCGCGGGCCCGGGCGGCGTTCGCACAGCTGCCCTCATCCTCTCCGAAGCAGGAGTACGCGTGTCCACACAGCGCCGTCCCGCCGGGCTGATCACGGCCGTCTTCCTCGGAACCTTCATGGCCCTGCTCGACATGAGCGTCGTCAACGTGGCGCTCCCGGCCATGCAGAGCCACCTGCACGCCCGGATCACGGACATCCAGTGGGTGGTGGACGGCTACACCCTGTGCCTGTCCGCCTTCATGCTCACCGGCGGCGCGCTGGGCGACCGCTTCGGGCGCAAGAAGGTCTTCCTGGCCGGCCTCGCCCTGTTCACTCTCAGTTCGGTGCTGTGCGCGGCGGCGCCCAATACCGCCACCTTGGTGATCGGGCGGCTGCTGCAGGGCACCGGAGCCTCCACCGTCACTCCGGGTGCACTGTCGCTGCTGGCACAGGGATTCCCGGACCAGGCCAAGCGGGCGCGGATGATCGGCCTTTGGGGTGCGTGCAGCGCCCTGGCCGTGGTGCTCGGGCCCCTCCTCGGCGGAGCGCTCACGGACTCCGTCGGCTGGCCCGCCATCTTCCTGATCAACGTGCCCCTCGGCCTCATCGCCCTCACCGCTGGTGTCAAGGGCATCGCCGAGTCCGCCGACCCGGAGCACGCGGCCACCGACCCCGTCGGCCAGATCCTCGGCATCGTGTGGCTCGCCGCGCTCACCTACGCAGTGAACGAGGCCGGCCGCGACGGCTGGACCGCGACACAGAACCTGGTGCTGTTCGCCGTGGCAGCCGTCGCCTTCCTCGCCTTCGTCGCCGTCGAGCGTCGTGTTTCGCGCGCCATGCTGCCGGTCTCGCTCTTCTCCAACCAGCGCTTCGTCATCACCAACATCGCGTCGTTCATGCTCGGCTTCGGAGCTTACGGCACCTTCTACCTGCTGTCGCTCTACCTGCAGCAGGTCCAGGGCACCAGCGCGGCGATGACCGGCGTGAAGTTCCTCCCGTACTCAGCGGCCATCGCCATCGGCTCGACCCAGGCCGGCAAGCTGACCGCCCGTTTCGGCCCTCGAGGCGTCATGGTCGCCGGCTACGGCCTGGTCAGCGTCGGCCTGCTGGGCCTGCTCACCCTCACCCCCAGCACTGGCTACGGTCAGGTGGGCGTGCTCTTCGCGGTTCTCGGCCTGGGCATGGGCCTCGGCATCGCCCCCACCAACGCCGCCGCCATGGCGGCCGTACCCCGGGAGCGGTCGGGCGCGGCCGCCTCCACCGTCAACGCCACCCGCCAGGTGGGAACGGCCCTGGGTATCGCCGTGCTCGGCTCCCTGCTCAACGCTCGCGCCGAGACCTCGGTCGCCAGCAACCTCGCCCACTCCGGCAGCGTGCTCGACCCGAGCGAGCGCAGCACTGCGGCCCACCTCATCGTCACCCAACACGGAGTCGCTCCCTCCCACCTGGGCCTGAACCTCCGTACAGCACTGCGGTACTTCGCCTCCGGCTTCGTGGACGGACTGCACACCACCCTGCTGGTGGCAGGGGTCGCCACCGCGCTCGCCACCGTCGCGGTCCTCCTCCGCCTCCGGACGCCCCAGTCCGCGCCCGCCCGGGAGCCGCAGCGCCCCGCAGAGCAGGCGCGAGAGGAAGGGCGGACCAAAGCCTGATCGGCGCCCGGCGTTCCCGCAACGCCCACGCGTGGCGCCGCAGCACACGTCTACGTGCGGGTGGGAGTTGGCCGGTGGTCTCAGGGCTCACGCCGAGGGCGTACTTGTGGCCGTGCAGGCCGGCTGCGGCGAGGAGCTTGCCAGCGTGGCGGGCGATGGCCTCGGTGGGTGGGGTGACGTTCACGCGGGAGACGACGTAATCGAAGCGAGCCTGGTCATGGGGCCGCAGGCTTCGACGAGGGTGACGAAGTTGGTGACGGCGTGGATGTCCTCGGCCTCGGCTGCAGCGAGCCACTCGGTGAGTTCGGGGGGTGCGTCGTACGAGTTTGGACAGACCTTCGCAGCGTCGCCGCGCAGGACAGCTCGCTCGGCCTCGACGGCGGCCTGGTCGACGGGGCCATGTTCGGCTTCGGCGTCTTCGATGAGTTCACGTAGCTGGTCGCGTTCCAGTTGGCGCTGGATGAGGGCTTCGACGTCGGGGCCTGTGCCACGAACCTCCGGGCCAGAAGACCGCCTCGGGGGATTTGCCGGGGACTTTCCGCCGGGTGAGCAGAGAAGGCCCTGACAGCGCCGAAAGAAGCGAACGCGCTGGTCAGGGCCTGTTTCCCTAGCACTCGATGATGTTCACCGCAAGTCCGCCCCGCGCTGTCTCCTTGTACTTCACGGACATGTCCGCGCCGGTGTCCTTCATGGTCTTGATGACCTTGTCCAGGGACACCTTGTGCGAGCCGTCGCCGCGCATCGCCATCTTCGCGGCCGTGACCGCCTTCACCGCGGCCATGCCGTTGCGCTCGATGCAGGGGATCTGGACCAGGCCGCCGACCGGGTCGCAGGTCAGGCCGAGGTTGTGCTCCATGCCGATCTCGGCCGCGTTCTCCACCTGCTCGGGAGTGCCGCCGAGCACCTCCGCCAGCGCGCCCGCGGCCATGGAGCAGGCGGAGCCGACCTCGCCCTGGCAGCCGACCTCGGCGCCGGAGATGGAGGCGTTCTCCTTGAAGAGCATGCCGATGGCGCCGGCGGCCAGCATGAACCTGACGATGCCGTCCTCGTCGGCGCCGGGCACGAAGTTGATGTAGTAGTGCAGGACCGCCGGGATGATGCCGGCCGCGCCGTTCGTCGGGGCGGTCACGACCCGGCCGCCCGCCGCGTTCTCCTCGTTCACCGCCATCGCGTAGAGCGTGATCCACTCCATCGCGTGCGCCAGCGCGTCGCCCTCGGCGCGCAGCTGGCGGGCCGAGACGGCCGCGCGGCGGCGGACCTTCAGACCGCCGGGCAGGATGCCCTCGCGGGACATGCCGCGCGAGACGCACTCCCGCATCACGCGCCAGATCTCCAGCAGGCCCGCCCGGATCTCCTCCTCGGTGCGCCAGGCGCGCTCGTTCTCCATCATGAGCGAGGAGATCGACAGACCCGTCTCCTTCGTGAGGCGCAGGAGCTCGTCGCCGGTGCGGAAGGGGTACTTCAGGACCGTGTCGTCCAGCACGATGCGGTCCGCGCCGACCGCGTCCTCGTCCACGACGAAGCCGCCGCCGACCGAGTAGTACGTCTTGGAGAGCAGTTCCGTGCCAGCGGCGTCGAACGCCCACAGCGTCATGCCGTTGGCGTGGTACGGGAGCGCCTTGCGGCGGTGGAGTATCAGGTCGTCGTCGAAGGAGAAGGGGATCTCGTGCTCGCCGAGGAGCGAGATCCGGCCCGTCTCCTTGATCGCGTCCACCCTCTCGTCGGCCGTCTCCACGTCCACCGTGCGCGGCGAGGCGCCCTCCAGGCCGAGCAGCACCGCCTTCGGGGTGCCGTGGCCGTGGCCGGTCGCGCCGAGCGAGCCGTACAGCTCGGAGCGGACGGACGCGGCCTTCTCCAGGAGGCCTTCATTGCGCAGGCGGCGGGCGAACATGCGTGCCGCGCGCATCGGGCCGACCGTGTGGGAGCTGGACGGGCCGATGCCGATCGAGAACAGGTCGAAGACCGAGATGGCCACGGGAACTCCTCAATGCGGGGTGGTGCGGGGGTGGTGCGGGGGTGGGGCACCGCGCTCTGTTCTTCCAGTGTGCGCGGTGCCCCGCAAAAGATGACTTACTTGTTCAGAACCGGGTACAGCGGGTGCTTGTCGGCCAGGGCCTTCACCCGGGCCTTGAGGGCCTCGGCGTCGTAGGACGGCTTCAGCGCCTCGGCGATCACATCCGCGACCTCGGCGAAGTCCTCGGCCGTGAAGCCGCGGGTCGCGAGGGCGGGCGTGCCGATCCTGAGGCCCGAGGTGACCATCGGGGGACGCGGGTCGTTCGGGACGGCGTTGCGGTTGACCGTGATCCCGACCTCGTGGAGACGGTCCTCGGCCTGCTGCCCGTCCAGCTCGGACTCGCGCAGGTCCACCAGGATCAGGTGCACGTCCGTACCGCCGGACAGCACGTTCACGCCGGCCTCACGGGCGTCGGCGGCGGTCAGCCGCTCGGCGAGGATGCGGGCGCCCTCGACCGTACGGCGCTGGCGCTCCTTGAATTCCTCGCTCGCCGCGACCTTGAAGGAGACCGCCTTGGCCGCGATCACGTGCTCCAGGGGACCGCCCTGGAAGCCCGGGAAGACGGACGAGTTCAGCTTCTTCGCGAAGTCCTTCTTCGCGAGGATGATGCCGCCGCGCGGGCCGCCCAGGGTCTTGTGGGTCGTGGAGGTGACCACGTCCGCGTGCTCGACCGGGTTCGGGTGCAGACCGGCGGCGACCAGGCCCGCGAAGTGCGCCATGTCGACCCACAGGTACGCCTCGACCTCGTCGGCGATCCGGCGGAAGGCGGCGAAGTCCAGCTGGCGCGGGTACGCCGACCAGCCCGCGATGATCACCTTGGGGCGGTGCTCCTTGGCCAGGCGCTCGACCTCGGCCATGTCGACCAGCCCGGTCTCCACGTCCACGTGGTACGCGACCACGTTGAACTGCTTGCCGGAGAAGTTCAGCCGCATCCCGTGGGTCAGGTGGCCGCCGTGCGCCAGGTCCAGGCCGAGGATGGTGTCCCCGGGCTGCGCCAGCGCGAACAGGGCCGCCTGGTTGGCGGAGGCGCCGGAGTGGGGCTGCACATTGGCGTACTCGGCGCCGAACAGTTCCTTGATCCGGTCGATGGCGATCTGCTCGGCGACGTCGACGTGCTCGCAGCCGCCGTAGTAGCGGCGGCCCGGGTAGCCCTCGGCGTACTTGTTGGTCAGGACCGAGCCCTGGGCCTCCATCACCGCGAGCGGCGCGAAGTTCTCGGAGGCGATCATCTCCAGCGTCGACTGCTGGCGGTGCAGCTCGGCGTCGACCGCGGCGGCGATCTCCGGGTCGAGCTCGTGCAGGGACGTGTTCAGGACAGTCATACGGCTACGACTCCTCAGCCGGCGTTCTGGGCGGTGTACTCGTCGGCGGAGAGCAGGTCGGCCGGCTCCTCGGTGACGCGGACCTTGAACAGCCAGCCGCCCTCGAAGGGGGCGGAGTTCACCAGCGACGGGTCGTCGACGACGTCCTGGTTGGCCGCGACGATCTCACCGGTGACCGGGGAGTACAGGTCGGAGACCGACTTGGTCGACTCCAGCTCGCCGCAGGTCTCGCCCGCGGTCACCGTGTCGCCGACCTCGGGGAGCTGGGCGTAGACCACATCGCCGAGCGCGTTGGCCGCGAACTCGGTGATGCCGACCGTCGCGACGCCGTTCTCGTCGGCGGCCGACAGCCACTCGTGCTCCTTGCTGTAGCGCAGCTGCTGGGGGTTGCTCATGGCCTGAATTCTCCTGTACGCGCGGGAGTGCTGATGAATGGGGGACTACTGGAACTGCTGGTGAGCAGTTGAATGTGCGCAGGGTCACGTGCCGGGCACGGACCGCGCCCAGTGTCTACTTCTGGCGCTTGTAGAAGGGCAGTGCCACGACCTGGTACGGCTCGTGGCTGCCCCGGATGTCCACGCCGACGCCCTCGGTGCCCGGCGCCGCGTGCGCCGCGTCGACGTACGCGATGGCGATCGGCTTGCCCAGGGTGGGGGAGGGGGCGCCGGAGGTGACCTCGCCGATCACCGCGCCGCCCGCGACGACCGGGTAGCCGGCGCGCGGCACCCGGCGGCCCTCGGCGATCAGGCCGACGAGCACCCGCGGCGGGTTCTGCTCGGCCCGGGAGGCGGCCTCGGCGAGCGCCTCGCGGCCCACGAAGTCGCCCTCCTTCTCGAACTTCACCACCCGGCCGAGCCCGGCGTCGAAGGGGGTGAGTGCCGTGGTCAGCTCGTGCCCGTACAGCGGCATGCCCGCCTCCAGGCGCAGGGTGTCCCGGCAGGACAGGCCGCACGGCACCAGGCCGACGCCCTCGCCGGCCTCGGTCAGCGCCTGCCACAGCTGAACGGCGTGCTCCGGCTTCACGAACAGCTCGAAGCCGTCCTCGCCGGTGTAGCCGGTGCGCGCGATCAGCGCGGGGACGCCGGCGACCGTGCCGGGCAGGCCCGCGTAGTACTTCAGGCCGTCCAGGTCGGCGTCGGTGAGGGACTTCAGGATCCCGGGGGACTCGGGGCCCTGGACCGCGATCAGCGCGTACGCGTCACGGTCGTCACGGACCTCGGCGTCGAAACCCTCGGCACGCTTGGTCAGCGCGTCCAGCACCACCTGCGCGTTGGAGGCGTTGGCGACGACCATGTACTCGGTCTCGGCCAGCCGGTAGACGATCAGGTCGTCCAGGATGCCGCCGTCGGCCTGGCAGATCATGGTGTAGCGGGCGCGGCCGACGCCGACGGAGGCGATGTTGCCGACCAGGGCGTGGTTCAGGAGGGCGGCGGCCTGCGGCCCGGTCACGGTGATCTCACCCATGTGGGAGAGGTCGAAGAGACCGGCCTTGGTCCGCACGGCCAGGTGCTCGTCGCGCTCGGAGCCGTAGCGCAGGGGCATGTCCCAGCCCGCGAAGTCGGTCATCGTCGCACCGAGCGAGCGATGCAGCGCGTCCAGCGCGGTGTGGCGCAGCTCGGTGGGTTCGGTACTGCTCATCGGTCGGTCGTCTCCCAGGGCAGGTATGACGGGCGAGGAACGTTCCTCCCCATCTGTCATCGGAACCTGAGAGGTTCGCCGAGACCGCCACAGGGACGATCACGGCTTGCACCTTGGGTGGAGCCACTGACACAGCGGCCCGCTTTTCAGATGTGCCTCGCCCGCGCGGTAACGGGGCCTGAGAGATTCAAGGGAGGGACTTGCTCCTTCGGCGCCCCAGCGAAGGCTGCTGGGGACTCTCCCGCGCGGATTCAAACGGCCGGTATGCAGTTGGCGGGCACATCATTGCACGCCACACCCCCGCCCGTCAGGGGCCGCATCTGTAACCGACCTGTGGCAGTACGCGCACCGAACCACCGGACACCGCACATTACCTTCTCTTTACATCCGAAGGGCAGGACCTTTGCAAGCCCACAGGGGAGGACGATCACGGTGAACAGGACCACGGCCTACGCCACCACCGGCATCGCGGTGCCGGGGCAGCGCTCCGCCCCGGCCCGGGAGCGCTGTGCCGAGCGGCCGGCCCCGGTCGTCCGCGACCTGCGCGACCGTGCCGGGCGCGGCCCGCACGCCCTGCTCTTCGGCCCCCGTGACCTGGTGGTGATCACCGGCCTGCCCGGCAGCGGCAAGTCCACCCTGATGAACCGCGCGGTCCGCGGTCACCGCATCGACTCCCAGGACGCCCGTGACCGCTGGGCGGCCCGCCTGCCCCGCCTCCTGCCGTACGCCCTCTACCGCCCGCTGGTCCGCCTCGCCCACTACGCCGGACTGCGCCGCGCCCTGCGCACCGGCGAGGGAGTCGTCGTGCACGACTGCGGCACCCAGGCCTGGGTGCGCGCCTGGCTGGCCCGCGAGGCCCGGCGCCGCGGCACCACCCTGCACCTGCTCCTGCTCGACGTGCCGCCCCGGGCGGCCAGGGAGGGCCAGTACGAGCGCGGCCGGGGCGTGTCCCACTACGCCTTCCGCCGCCACCGCCGCACGGCGGCCCGCCTGCTGCGCGCGGTGGAGCGGGGCGAGCTGCCGGCCGGCTGCGGCTCGGCGGTGCTGCTGGACCGCGCCGCGGCGGACGTTGTGCACCGCATCGGCTTCGCCGGCCGGTCGGGGTGAGGGCGGAGCGGTGTCGTCGGGCCGACCGGTGTCACAGGCACCCGCTAGCCTTTTGAATCACAGCAGTGGTTCCCGGCAGGCGGCAGGCAGATGGACTTCTCGGCGGCGGACTTCTCCGCGGACATTCCGGCACAGACACACCCCCACCCGCACAGCGGTTGGCCCGGCAACGAGCTGGAGGAGGTGCTCTCGGCCTCCCTCGGCATACCCTCCGCGGGCGGCCGGATCATCGAAGTCCTGAGCCGGAGCTTCCTGTGGATCCCGCTGCCCAACGGCGGCGGACCCGACAGCGGCCCGCTGGACCTGCCCACCATGGACATCGAAGGCCAGGTCCACGTCCCGGTCTTCAGCTCCGAGGAGCAGCTCCGCCAGGTGACCGGCTCCCACATGTCGTACACCATCGCCCCGGCGGTGGAGTTCGCCCGCGGCCTGCCCCCGCAGGTCGGCATCGCCGTCAACCCCGACGGCGTGGTCGGCATACCGCTCCCGCCCGAGGCGGTGGCCGAGCTGTGCCGCACGGGCCGCACCCCGCTGGACGGCCCCAGCAGCGGCGGCCGGGTCCGCCTCTTCGAGCCCGACTGGCAGGACGACCCGGTCGACTTCCTCTCCGCCGCCTCCGCCGAGTTCGCCGCGACGGGCGTGGTCCTCACCGCCCGCCGCTGCCTGGCCGCCATCGAAACGGCCGACCCGGTGATGTTCGTCGGCGTGGAACTGTCCCAGTGGGAGGGTGATCTGCGGGCCCTCCCCCTGGAGGCCCTGGGTAAAGCTCTCGGCAAGGTCCCGGTCCGGTGGCCGGTCAACCTGGTCCTCCTGGACGTGGCCGAGGACCCGGTGGGCCACTGGCTGAAGACAAACGTGCGCCCCTTCTATCAGTACGGCCACTGAACGGCTTTCAAGGGGCGCGGGGAACTGCGCGGCAAGCCCCCACGCGCCCGCACCCGCGAACGACCACAAGGCCCCGACCCACTGGGCGCTTAAGCTGTTCCCGAACGAGGGGCACTCCGAAGAAGGGCAAGACAGGTGAGCGCGAGCCCAAGCGGCAGCGTCGAGCACATGCTGCGCCAGGTCACCCCCGGGCGCTACGACGCCTACGAGGCACTGCTGCGCGCCCTCGCCACCCCTTCCTCCGGCCAGATCTGGATGCTCCTGTGGCACGGCCAGGCCGGCTCCCCGGACGCCCAGTACGGAAACATGGAGGTCGACGGCTTCAGCTACGCCCCCTGTGTGACCTCGGCGCAGGAGCTCTCGGCCAGTGGCTGGAACCGCTCCTATGAAGTGGTCGACGGCCTGGACGTGGCCCGCACCCTCTATCCCGACCACTACGGCCTCTGGCTCAACCCGCACGCCCCCGGCGGCGGCGTCGGCATCCCCTGGCTGGACCTGCGCCGCATCGCCACCGGTCTGGACCGCCAGCCCGCCGGTCCGCTGAGTCTCGCGGAACCCGCCATCGAGATCCCGCAGTTCTACGCCCTGCTCGCGCAGCACGCCCATCGCACCCCGGCCCTGCGCGCCCTGCGCCGCGCCTGGGTGCAGCCCGCGCTCGGGGCGCCGTACCTCGCCATCGGCCTGGACGTGTACGACACCTCGCCGGCCGCGGTCGACTCGGTGCGCGCGATGATGCAGCAGTCCATCGGCGCGGTCCCGGAGGGTCTGCCGGTCTCGACGGTCGCGATGACGGACGACTACGACCCGGTCGTGATGTGGATGCGGGCCAGCGCCCGCCCCTTCTACGACCGCGAGTCCCACGCGCCCGCGCCCCAGCCCCAGCTCCAGGCATCGCCCCAGGCGCCGGCCGCCGGCTACGGGTACCCGCCCGTCCACGGCGGCTACTGATCGACGGGGCCGCGAAGCCCGCTTCTCGGCCCTGAGCGCAGAATGTGCGGGGGCAACGCCGTTCTGCGCGCGTAGACGGCGGCGGTACGTCCGCAACCGCGCAAAATCGACGTTCTGTCCCAACTGGACCGCGTCCGAGAGCCGTTACCCGTTGTTCGGATAACGGAATCCCCCGCACTGCATCACGGTTGCGCATACTTTCGCTGTCAGCTCTGGCGGGTGATCACAACGACGCTGAAGACTCCCGACTCAAGACACGAGGTGGAGATCTCGTGATCGATGGCAAGTCGACAAAGCCGCAATCCGCGGCAGGCGCAGGCCGGTCACCACCGGCGAGAGGGGTCGCTCACCGTGACCGCACCGATCGAGACCACCGGAGCGGCAGCCGAGGCGCAGCCGGAGGCTGTGCTGGAGGGTGTCCAGAAGGGGCAGATCGAGGGTCGTTCCCTGGGTCAGATCGCCTGGTCCCGGTTCAAGCGGGACAGAGTCGCCGTCGCCGGCGGCGTCATCGTGATCCTGCTGATCCTCCTCGCGATCCTCTCGCGCCCCATCCAGGCCATGTTCGGCCTGGACCCCAACGCGTTCCACCAGGACCTGATCGTGCCCGACACCTCGCTGCCCAAGGGCGGTTGGGGCGGCATGAGCATGGACCACCCGCTGGGTGTGGACCCGAAGTTCGGCCGCGACATCGCCACCCGCGTCCTGGAAGGCTCCTGGGTCTCGCTGGTGGTCGCCTTCGGCGCCACGATCCTGTCCAACGTCATCGGCGCGATCATGGGTGTCGTCGCCGGCTACTACGGCGGCCGGGTCGACTCGATCATCAGCCGGCTGATGGACGTCTTCCTCGCCTTCCCCCTTCTGCTGTTCGCGATCGCCATCTCCGCCACCCTGCAGGGCGGCGCCTTCGGCCTCAACGGACTGCCGCTCCACCTGAGTGTGCTGATCTTCGTCATCGGCTTCTTCAACTGGCCCTACCTGGGCCGGATCGTGCGAGGCCAGACCCTCGCCCTGCGTGAGCGCGAGTTCGTGGACGCCGCCCGTGGCATGGGTGCCAAGGGCCCGTACATCCTCTTCCGCGAGCTGATGCCGAACCTGGTCGGCCCGATCATCGTCTACTCGACGCTGCTCATCCCGACCAACATCCTGTTCGAGGCATCCCTGAGCTTCCTGGGTGTGGGCATCCAGCCCCCGCAGGCCTCCTGGGGCGGCATGCTCCGGGAAGCCGTCACCTACTACCAGGTCGATCCCCAGTACATGATCGTGCCGGGCCTCGCCATCTTCATCACCGTCCTGGCGTTCAATCTGCTCGGCGACGGTCTCCGAGACGCTCTCGACCCCCGCAGCCGCTAGGCAGCCCCGAGAGTCCTTCAAGTTTCCGATCAATGGAGGGGAAGCAGACCATCATGCGAAGGTCAGCGCTGGCCGCGGTCGCGGCCATCGGCTCCGCCAGTCTGCTGGTTGCAGGCTGCAGCAAGGCCGATGACAACAATGACGGTGGCACTCCGAAGGCGGCCGGTGCCAACAAGGCGACCACGGGTGTCGTCAACGCGTCCGACAAAAAGGGCGGCACGGTCACCTACGAGATGTCGGACGTTCCGGACTCGTTCGACCCGGGCAACACGTACTACGCGTACATGTACAACTTCAGCCGGCTCTACGCGCGCCCGCTGATGACGTTCCAGCCCGGCCCCGGCGAGAAGGGCAACACCCTCGTCCCGGACCTCGCCGCGAGCAAGGGCGTCCCGAGCGACGGCGGCAAGACCTGGACGTACAAGCTGCGTTCGGGCCTGAAGTACCAGGACGGCTCCCCGATCACCTCGAAGGACGTCAAGTACGCCGTCGAGCGGTCCAACTTCGCGCGTGACGTGCTCTCGCTCGGCCCGAACTACTTCCAGCAGTTCATGAAGGACGGCGACAAGTACAAGGGTCCGTACAAGGACAAGAGCGCCAAGGGCCTGTCCTCGATCGAGACGCCGGACGCCACCACGATCGTCTTCCACCTGAACCGCGCCTTCCAGGAGTTCGACTACCTGGTCGCGGCTCCGCAGACGGCTCCGGTGCCGCAGGCCAAGGACGACGGCGTCGACTACGTCAAGCACATCGTCTCCTCCGGTTCCTACCAGTTCCAGAGCTACGAGGAGGGCAAGCAGGCCGTCCTCGTCCGCAACAAGAACTGGGACCCGAAGACCGACCCGCTGCGCAAGCAGCTGCCGGACAAGATCGTCGTCAACCTGAAGGTCAACCCGGAGACGATCGACAAGGACCTGCAGTCCGGCGACGCCACCGTCGACCTCGTCGGCGGCGGTGTCCAGGCCTCCACCCAGGCCCAGCTGATCAACTCGGCCGACGGCAAGGCCGCCACCGACAACACCTACGGTGGCCGCCTGGTCTACATGGCGATCAACACCAAGGTCGCCCCGTTCGACAAGGTCGAGTGCCGCAAGGCCGTGCAGTACGCCGTCGACAAGGTCTCCGTGCAGACCGCCGAGGGCGGCCCGATCCGCGGTGAGATCGCCTCCACCGTTCTGCCGCCGGACATCACCGGCTACCAGAAGGCGGACGCCTACCCGTCCGCGGGCAACAAGGGTGACGTCGCCAAGGCCAAGGAGCAGCTGAAGGCCTGCGGCAAGTCGTCGATCTCGACGAACATCTCGGCGCGCTCCGACCGCCCGCAGGAGATCGACGCGGCCACCGCGATCATCAACTCGCTGAAGAAGGTGGGCATCAACGCCACCCTGAAGCAGTACCCGCAGGGCAAGTACTTCACCGACTACGCGGGTGTGCCGAAGTTCACCGAGAAGCAGAACATCGGCCTGATCATGATGCAGTGGGGCGCCGACTGGCCCTCCGGCTACGGCTTCCTGCAGCAGATCCTGAACGGCAAGGCGATCAGCCAGTCCGGCAACACCAACCTGTCGCAGTACGACAACAAGAAGGTCAACGACCTGCTCGGCCAGGCCATTGGCACCGAGGACGTCGCCAAGCGCAACGAGCTGTACGCGCAGATCGACAAGCAGACGATGGACGACGCCGTTCTGGTCCCGCTGACCTACTTCAAGGTCCTGCTGTACCGCTCGCCGTACGCCACCAACGTGGTCTCCACTGCCGCCTTCAGCGGTCAGTACGACTACCTCAACCTCGGCACCACGAAGAAGTAGCAGCCCCGGAAGGCAGGTGAAGGCATTGGTGCCCGCGGGCTTCGCGGCCCGCGGGCACCAGCGCCGGTCCCCGTGATCTCGTACATCCTCCGCCGGACGTTCGCGGCAGTGATCCTGCTGCTGGTCGTCACCGCGGTCACCTTCGCCATCTTCTTCCTGCTGCCGCGACTCGCCGGCCAGACAGCGGACCAGTTGGCGCAGCAGTACATCGGCAAGAGCCCGTCGAAGGCGGACATCGCCGCGGTCAAGCACAACCTCGGTCTGGACCAGCCCGTCTACGTCCAGTACTGGCACTTCATCAAGGGGATCGTGGCCGGCGCCACTTACGACCTCGGCCCCACCACGGTGCACTGCAACGCACCGTGCTTCGGCTACTCGTTCAAGACCCACCAGGCGGTCTGGCCGCAGCTCACCTCCCGCCTTCCGGTGACCCTCTCGCTGGCCGCGGGTGCCGCGGTGATGTGGTTGATCTCGGGTGTGGTGATCGGCGTCATCTCCGCCCTGAAGCCGCGCTCGTTCTTCGACCGCACCTTCATGGGCGTCGCCCTCGCGGGTGTCTCGCTGCCCATGTTCTTCACGGGCAACCTGGCGATCCTGCTCTTCACCTACACCTGGCCGATCTTCGGCCGCACCTACGTCCCGTTCACCGAGAACCCCTCGCAGTGGGCCAACACCCTCTTCCCCGCGTGGTGTTCGCTCGCGCTCCTGTACTCGGCCATCTACGCGCGGCTCACCCGCTCGGGCATGCTCGAGACGATGAACGAGGACTTCATCCGCACGGCCCGTGCCAAGGGCCTGCGCGAGCGCAACGTCGTGGTGCGGCACGGACTGCGCGCCGCCCTCTCCCCGCTCATCACGGTCTTCGGCATGGACCTCGGCCTGCTGCTCGGCGGTGCCGTCATCACCGAGACGGTGTTCTCGCTGCACGGCGTCGGCCAGTACGCGGTGCAGGCCATCGACGACAACGACCTGCCGCCGATCCTGGGTGTGACCCTGCTGGCCGCACTCTTCGTCGTGATCGCAAATCTCCTGGTGGACGTGCTGTACGCGGCCGCCGACCCGCGCGTGAGGCTCTCGTGACCGAACTCTCCAAGACCGGCGCAGCTGTGGGGGAGCCCACTTCCCCCGGCAAGACGCCCGAAGCCTTCCTCGAAGTCCGCGACCTCAAGGTGCACTTCCCGACCGACGACGGCCTGGTCAAGTCCGTCGACGGGCTCAGCTTCTCGCTGGAGAAGGGCAAGACCCTCGCCGTCGTCGGCGAGTCCGGATCCGGCAAGTCGGTGACCTCGCAGGCCATCATGGGTCTGCACCGGCTCGGCACCCGTGGCAAGAACGTGCAGATGTCCGGCGAGATCTGGCTGGACGGCAAGGAACTGGTCTCCGCCTCCCCGGACGAGGTGCGCAGGCTCCGCGGCCGCGAGATGGCGATGATCTTCCAGGACCCGCTGTCCGCGATGCACCCGTACTACAAGGTCGGCGACCAGATCGTCGAGGCGTACCGGGTCCACCACAACGTGAGCAAGAAGGTCGCCCGCACCCGGGCCATCGAGATGCTCGACCGGGTCGGCATCCCCGAGCCCGCCAAGCGCGTCGACGGCTACCCGCACGAGTTCTCCGGCGGTATGCGCCAGCGCGCCATGATCGCCATGGCGCTGGTCAACAACCCCGAGCTGCTCATCGCGGACGAGCCGACCACCGCCCTCGACGTGACCGTCCAGGCGCAGATCCTCGACCTGATCCGTGACCTGCAGAAGGAGTTCGGCTCCGCGGTCATCATGATCACCCACGACCTGGGTGTGGTCGCCGAGATCGCCGACGACGTCCTGGTGATGTACGGCGGCCGGTGCGTGGAGCGCGGCCCGGCCGACGAGGTCTTCGAGAAGCCGCAGCACCCGTACACCTGGGGCCTGCTCGGTTCCATGCCCCGCATCGACCGTGAGACCTCCGAACGGCTCATCCCGGTCAAGGGCCAGCCGCCGAGCCTCATCAACGTCCCCTCGGGCTGTGCCTTCAACCCGCGCTGCCCGTACGCGGACATCCCCAAGGGGAACGTCACCCGCACGGTGCGCCCCGAGCTGGAGCAGGTGAGCAGCGGGCACTGGTCCGCATGCCACCTTCCGGCCGAGGACCGTGAGCGGATCTGGACCGAAGAGATTGCGCCGAAGCTGTGAGTGAGACGAAGAAGACGGACACCGTCGCCGACGCCGAGGTCCCGCAGCAGGCATCGTCGTCCGAGGACCGCGAGGTGCTGCTCAAGGTCGAGGGGCTGACCAAGCACTTCCCGATCAAGAAGGGCATCCTCCAGCGCCAGGTCGGTGCGGTGAAGGCCGTCGACGGCATCGACTTCGAGGTGCGCAAGGGCGAGACCCTGGGCGTCGTCGGCGAGTCGGGCTGCGGCAAGTCGACCATGGGCCGGGTCATCACCCGCCTCCAGGACCCGACCGGCGGCAGGATCACGTTCGAGGGCCAGGACATCACCACGCTGTCCACCGGGCAGATGCGTCCGCTGCGCCGCGACATCCAGATGATCTTCCAGGACCCGTACGGCTCCCTGAACCCCCGCCACACCATCGGCTCGATCGTCTCGGCGCCGTTCCGGCTGCAGGGTGTGGAGCCCGAGGGCGGCGTCAAGAAGGAGGTCCAGCGGCTGCTGTCGCTGGTCGGCCTGAGCCCCGAGCACTACAACCGCTACCCGCACGAGTTCTCCGGCGGTCAGCGCCAGCGCATCGGCATCGCCCGCGCGCTCGCCCTGAAGCCGAAGCTGGTCGTGGCCGACGAGCCGGTCTCCGCGCTGGACGTGTCCATCCAGGCCCAGGTCGTCAACCTCATGGACGACCTCCAGGAGGAGCTGGGCCTGACCTACGTGATCATCGCCCACGACCTGTCCGTGGTGCGGCACGTCTCGGACCGGATCGCGGTGATGTACCTCGGCAAGATCGTCGAGCTGGCCGACCGCTCCTCGCTGTACGAGTCGCCGATGCACCCGTACACCAAGGCGCTCATGTCAGCCGTGCCGGTGCCGGACCCGAAGCGCCGGGGCCAGAAGAGCGAGCGCATCCTGCTGCGCGGCGATGTGCCCTCGCCCATCGCCCCGCCCTCCGGCTGCCGCTTCCACACCCGTTGCTGGAAGGCGACGCAGATCTGCAAGACGACCGAGCCGCAGCTGATCGAGCTGAGGCCCGGCCAGCGGGTCGCCTGCCACCACCCGGAGAACTTCGCCGACCAGGCTCCCGAGGACACGGTCCTGCTCACGGCGGCGAAGGAGGCGTCGGAGCTGGTCCCGGACGCGGTGCTGGAGGCGTCGGCGAGCACCTCCGGCGGTTCGGCGGAGAAGGAGCCGGCGGCCGACGAGACGCCGGTGTCCGAAGAAGCGGCCGCCGCCACAGAGGAAGCCGCCACAGAGGAGGCCGCCGCAGAGGAGGCTTCCGAGGAGACGGCCTCCGCGGAAGCCGCGTCCACGGAGGAAGCCGAAGCCGAGCCGACGGCGGCCAAGTCCGAGGAGTCGACCGACAAGTAGCACATGACAACTGGGCAAAGTCATGTGCATGTCCGAGCGGGAGAGTTCAGAGTCGTCCGTGTCCGCATGATCGACACGGGCTCGAAGGGACGACTCGTGAAACTCTCCCGTCCGGCACGCTTAGGAGCCGTCGCCACCGCGGCGGCTTCCTTCTTCGTCGTCGCCGCCTCCTCCGCCCCCACCCCAGGCGCGGCCGGCATCGGCGATTCCTACTTCCCACAGCTCGGCAACGGCGGCTTCGACGCCCGCCACTACGACCTGGGCATCGCCTACGACCCGGGCAGCGGCCGCCTGGACGGCCGTACGACCCTCACCGCCCGCGCCACCCAGCACCTCTCCTCGTTCGACCTGGACTTCCAGCAGCTTCGGATCACGAGGGTCGAAGTGAACGGCAGACGCGCCGGATTCACCCGTCACGGCGACGAGGTCACCATCACCCCGCGCGACGCGCTCCGCAAGGGCCGGAACTTCACCGTGACCGTCACCTACGGCGGCATACCGAAGCCCCTCGGCGGACCCATCGTGTTCGGCTCCAAGTACGGCTGGATGAAGACCGCCGACGGCGTCTTCGTCGGCTGCGAGCCCAACGCCGCCTCCACCTGGTTCCCCTCCAGCGACCACCCCTCCGACAAGGCCACCTACGACATCCGGATCAAGGCGCCCAAGGGCCTGACCGGCGTCTCCAACGGCCGGCTCGTGTCGACGTACGACCGGGGCGGCTCGACGTACACGCACTGGCGGGAGAGCCGGCCGATGGCCACGTATCTCGCCACCGCCACCATCGGGAAGTTCGACGTGCGCACCGGCCGCACCCCGGGCGGCATCCCGGTCTACGTCGCCGTCGACCCGGCCCTGAAGAACACCAACAAGGTCGACGTGTACGGCGTCACCGCCGCGGCCACCGACTACTGGTCGAAGGTCTTCGGGCCGTACCCCTTCGAGGAGACCGGCGCGATCGTCGACGATCTGCCCGAGGCCGGGTTCTCCCTGGAGGTGCAGAGCAAGCCCATCTACTCGGGCGTGCGCAGCGAGACGACCATCGTGCACGAGCTGGCCCACCAGTGGTTCGGCGACTCGGTGAGCGTGGCCCGCTGGAAGGACATCTGGCTCAACGAGGGCTTCGCCACCTACGCCCAGTGGCTGTGGGCCGAGCACCAGGGCACCCGCACGGCCCACGACTCGTTCCTCGCCGCGTACAACTCCCAGTCCGCCGACGCGGCCTTCTGGAAGATCAAGGTGGCCGACCCGCAGCGCGACACGATGTTCGCCGACGCCGTCTACGACCGCGGCGCGATGACGCTCCAGATGCTCCGGGAGCGGATCGGCGACCGGGCGTTCTTCAAGCTGCTGCCCACATGGACCCGGCTCCACCGGTACGGCAACGCGGACACGTCCGACTTCATCCGCCTCGCCGAGCGGATCAGCGGGCAGCAGCTCGACGACCTCTTCGACACCTGGCTGTTCACCACAGGTAAGCCGAGCCTGTAGGCCTGGCTTTGTAAGGTTCACACCCCTTGACAGGTGAGAATGTCAGGGTGCAGCTCCAGCAACTCTTCAGTCCCTCTGTCCAGCACACGCTCGATGTCATCGGCATCTTCGTGTTCGCGATCTCCGGCGCCCTGCTGGCCGTCCGGAAGAACTTCGACGTGTTCGGCATGGCCGTGCTCGCCGAGGTCACCGCGCTGGGCGGAGGGCTGTTCCGCGACGTGGTCATCGGGGCCGTACCCCCGGCGGCCTTCACCGACCTCGGGTACTTCCTCACCCCGCTGATCGCCACGCTCGTCGTCTTCTTCCTGCATCCGCACGTGGAACGCATCCAGGCGGCGGTCCTCGTCTTCGACGCGGCGGGCCTCGGTCTGTTCTGCGTCACCGGGACGACGAAGGCGTACTCCTACGGCCTCAACCTGACCGCCTCCGCGACCCTGGGCCTCGCCACCGCGGTCGGCGGTGGCGTGCTCAGGGACGTGCTCGCCAACGAGGTCCCCTCGCTGCTGCGCTGGGACCGAGACCTGTACGCGGTCCCGGCGATCGTCGGCGCCACCATGGTGGTGCTGTGCATCCGGTACGACGCGCTGACCCCGTTCACCAGCGGTCTCGCGGTCGTCACCGCTTTTGTCCTGCGCCTGCTGGCGATGAGGTTCCACTGGCGAGCGCCGCGTGCTTGGAACCGCCGGTCGACGGTGTCCGAGGAGTAGACCCGGGGGTTCCCGCGGTCCCGGCGGAACCCGCGGCCCCGGTCAGCGACCGGTCCTGGCCCTTGGCGTGGTTCTGGCCCATCTGCAGCGTCAGCCACCGGAAGACCGTGTCGACCTGGGGCTTCCACAGCGTCATGTTGTGCCCGCCCGCGCTGCGCGGCAGGAACTGCACGTGCACGGTCGTCGGCGCCTTGGCGATGGACTCCATGGCCACGCCCGCCTGGTAGCCGTCGCCGGACTCACCGGAGAAGTACAGCGCGATCCGCGGCGGCGTGGCCGACTTCTTGAGAATCAGGTAAGGGTTGTTCGCGGCGCGCAGGGCGGGGTTCTGGGCGGCCAGGGAGTTGCGCTCGCCGATCGGGTCGTTGTAGCCGGACATGCTCACCGCGGCCCGGTAGCGGTCCGGGTGCGCCACGGCCAACTTGACCGCGCAGTGCGCGCCGGCCGAGTAGCCGCCCACCGCCCAGCCCTGCGGCGCCGGAAGGGCCCGGAAGTTGTCCATGACCATCTTCGGCACATCGATGCTGAGCCAGGTGTCGGCGTTGACCTGGCCGGGGATGTTGGCGCAGCCGGTGTCGACGCCGGCCAGCAGGTTGGTGCGCGGGGCGACCAGTATGAAGGGGGCCACCTGGCCGCTCTGCATCAGCGGCAGCAGCTGCTCGTGCGCCTTCATCGTGCCGAACCAGGCCTTGGCCGAGCCGGGGTAGCCCGGCAGCAGCTCCACGACCGGGAACTTCTTGTGACGGTAGGCCGGGTCGTTGTACTGCGGCGGCAGCCAGACGTAGACCTCGGCGTTCACGCCCGACACCCGGCCCTTGAGCTGGGTCTCCTGCACCCCGCCGGCCGCGTGCATCCCGGGCCCGTCGGCCTGCTTGAAGTCCTGCTTGACCTTGGGCAGCTTCTTGAACGCTATGCCGCCGGTGCCGTCCCGGCCCAGGTCGGCGGCCTGCTGGACGTGATTGCCGGTGCCGAGCAGGTCGGCCCAGTTGTCGTACAGGTTGTTCTGGTTGTTGACCAGTACGAAGACCAGCGTGACGGCCGTGCCCTGGGCGAACAGCAGCATCAGCACGCGGGCCGCGGTACGCAGGGCTTTGGGCCCCCGCATCCTCGACCAGAGGACGAGCGGCAGTATCAGGGCCACCATGGAGAGCACGATGGTCGTGTAGAGGAACGGAGTCCCGGTGAGGCTCATGTCCCCATAGAGGGAAATCAGGGGCTCGGGGTTGTGGACGTGTCCGGACACTTACCGAGAAATTGCCGGAACCTCACCCTGTAGAGGGGATCCGGCCGCAACTCGGCGGGGATCCGAACCCTCCCGAGGTGATCCTGCCGCAACTCGTCATCCGACCGCAACATACAAAGCTACCGCTTAGTAATTTCCTGTTGTACCGTTCGCTCATGCCAGAAGCAGCTTCCGCACCCTCTCCCACTCTCGGCTTCGCTCGAGCGGGGGGACCCGCATCGCGGGCCGTGATCGGCGACAGCGAGTTCGACCGCGACACGGCGGTCACCCGCCGCGAGCCCGGTGTCTACGACATCGACCTCTCGGCCGGCTGGACCATCTTCGACGCCGTCAACGGCGGCTTCCTGCTGGCCGTCCTCGGCCGGGCCCTCGCGGACGCCCTTCCGCACCCGGACCCGTTCACCGTCTCCGCGTACTACCTGACCGCGTCGAGGCCCGGTCCGGCGGTCGTCCGCACCCAGACGGTCCGCACCGGCCGCACCCTCTCCACCGGCCAGGCCTCGCTCTTCCAGTACGACGACGAGGGCAACGAGGTCGAACGCATCCGCGTCCTCGCCTCCTACGGCGACCTCTCCGACCTTTCCGAGGACGTCCGTACGACGGCGACGCCTCCCGCGATCCCGCCGCTGGAGCAGTGCTTCGGCGCCGACGACGCACCCGAGCCGTTGCCGGGCGGCTCGGCCATCGCCGAGCGGCTGATGCTGAAGCTGGACCCGGCCACCCTCGGCTGGGCGGTCGGCGCCCCCTCCGGCAGGGGCGAGATGCGCGCCTGGTTCGGGCTCGCCGACGGCCGCGACGCCGACCCGCTCTCGCTCCTGCTCGCGGTGGACGCCCTGCCGCCCACCGCCTTCGAGATCGGCATCGAGGGCTGGGTGCCCACGGTCGAGCTGACCGTCCACGTCCGCCGGCGCCCGGCCCCCGGCCCGCTGCGGGTGTCGATCACCACGCGCAACCTGGCCGGAGGCTTCCTGGAGGAGGACGCCGAGGTCTGGGACAGCGAAGACCGGCTGGTCGCCCAGTCCCGTCAGCTCGCCCGGGTCAGCCGCGGCTGAGCGACGCGCGCCCCGTCCGGGCCGCCTACCGCTCGTGGACCCCGGCCCCCTCGGGCGCCTCCCGGCGGGCGCCGTAGAAGGCCTCCGCATCACGGGGACGGAAGTCCGGCAGTGCCTGGCGGGCGGTGACGAGGGCGGACTCGGGCGTGCGGCTGCCGCCGCGTCGCCGGGCCCGCCCCAGGTCTTCGGCCGGGGTCACGTCCGGATGAGGGGGGTGCGGCCCAGCCAGGCGGCCAGCTGCTCGTGGACGTCCGCTCCTTCGGGTGCCCGGCGGCGGGCGGCGAAGGGGGTGCCGGCGTCGCGGGGGAGGGAGTCGGGGAGCACCTGGCGGGCGGTGGCGAGGGCGAACTCGGCTGCTTCCGGGTCGAGTTCGAGGGGGTGGCCGAGGGCCTCGGCGAGGTCCCAGGTGTGCGTCACGAGTTCCATGACATAGCCCGAGAGTGCCGCGTGGCCGGGAGCTTCGCCCCAGGGCACGCGCACCGGGCTCGTCATCCGCTCGTCGGGCTCCCAGGCCTTGAGGACCCGCAGGCGCACCTCCTCGTAGGCGGCCGCCCAGCCGTCGTCCCGGACTCCCTCGGCGAAGGGATGCACCGCGAGCCCGTCGCCGCCCTCGCCGACCACGGCGATCCGCAGGGTGCCGCCGACGATGTGGCTCAGCAGGGTCCGTACGTCGAACTCGGCACAGGGCGTCGGGCCGTCGAGCTGCTCGGGACGCACCGTCCCGATGAGCTCGGCCGCCTGCTCGGTGGCGCGTGCGTAGACGGGGCGCGGGTCGGTGAATCCGGTGGTGGTCATGGTGTGCCTCTCCGTTGGTCGGTACGGAGCGGATCATGCGCGGATAACCTGACAGAATCCGTCAACATTTGCGACCGGATCCGCCGCGGCGGGATTCTGGGGGCGTGAAGTCCGACCGGCTGCTGTCGATCCTGCTGCTTCTGCAGACCCGGGGCCGTGTGCCCGCGCACGAACTCGCCGACCGGCTGGAGGTGTCGGTCCGCACCATCTACCGGGACATCGAGGCGCTGTCGGCCTCCGGCGTCCCCGTGTACGCCGAGCGCGGGCGGCGCGGCGGCATCGAACTCCTCGCCGGATTCCGTACGGACGTCACCGGCCTGACCGCCGACGAGTCCCGTGCCCTGTTCATCCTCGCGGCCCAGGGCGCGCACGCCGCCCTCGGTCTGGACGCGGCGCTCGGCTCGGCCCTGCGTAAGGTGATGGCGGCCCTGCCCGCCCCGCACCGGCCCGCCGCCGAGGTCACCAGCCGGCGCATCCTGGTCGACGCCACCCGCTGGCGCGGCGGCCCGCACCAGAGGGTCGACCTTGAGGTGCTCCAGGACGCGGTGTTCTGTGACCGGCGGCTGCGGCTGCACTACCGGCACAGCGGGGAGCGGGAGCCCAGGACGTACACCGTGGATCCCTACGGCCTGGTCGCCAAGGCCGGGGTCTGGTACCTGGTCGCCGACCGGCGCGGCGCGCCCCGGCTCTTCCGGGCCGACCGGGTGCGCTCGGCCCGCCTGCTGGACGAACCGGTGCGGCGCCGGACCGGTGTGGAACTCGCCGACGTCTGGGAGGTGCTGCGCCGCCAGGTGGAGGAGCGGCCGGAGGACGGGATCGAGGTCACGGTACGGGTGAGGCGCGAGCGTCTCGACATGTTCCAGCGCATAGCCGCCCCGATGCTGACCGAGCCGCCGGACGACGACGGCGAGAGCGACTGGGTCACCGCCCGGCTGTCGTACCCGGCCCTGGTCGCGGTGCGTCAACTGCTGGCGTTCGCCGACCAGGTGGAGGTCCTCGACCCGCCCGAGGCCCGCGCGGAACTCGTCCGGGCGGCGCGTTCCGTCACGGCCTTGTACCAGGCGAAGGACCGCGAGCACGACTGAAGTCCCACGTCGGCGGCGGTACTTGGGGCGTGCTTTACCCGATTGACAGGCGACGGACAGGGCGGGCCCAAGAACGCCCTGGCCGCCGTTGGTTGAGTGGCTCGCCTCAGGAACCCCTCATCTTTCGCGGAGCTGTCTCTCATGAAGCGTGTACGTCTCCTCCCCGCCGTCGCCCTGCTGGCGCTCTCCCCGCTGCTGCTGACCGCGTGCGGCTCGGGCGACTCGTCCTCCTCGGGCGGCGGCACCTCCGGACAGCGGCAGGGCTGCCGGGCCCCGTCCGGCATGCCGACGGGCGGCGCGGGCCGGCGCCGGCCCGGTGGGTCGCCCTCCGGCGCCCCCTCGGGAGCCTCCACGGTCAAGCCGTCGGGCCGCCCGAGCGGTGCGCCTTCGGGCATGCCGACCGGCGCGCCGGGTGGGGGTCAGGGCGGTCCCGGGGGCGGTCAGGGCGGCTGTGGTGGTCCGGGCGGCGGCCGGGCGGCGGGGCAGAGCGGGGGCCGGGATCGGCAGGGCTGACCGGAAGGGAGTGTCGGGAGGGGCGGGAGCGGCTCAGTCCAGCCAGTGCCGCCGGCCGATGGTGATGAGCCGCATCTGCCGGGTGGCCAGCTGGGTGACCCGCTCCCGCTCGTCCTGCGGGGCCTCCAGCGCCTCCAGGAAGAGGGAGGCGGTGATGAGCATCTGGTCGACGTAGAGGTGCGCGAGCATCAGCAGGTCGTCGTCGTTCCAGCCGTAGGCCTGCGGGTCCTTGGCCAGCTCGGCCTTCACCTCCTCGGCGAAGCGGGCCAGTTGGTCCCGGATGGCCTCCCGCACCGGCTGGACCCCGCCGTGGCGCTCACGGGCGATGAAGCGGATGTGGGCGGGGTGGGCGTCCACATGGCGGGCGATCAACTCGATGGCGCGTGTGATGCGTTCCTCGCTGCCGCCCGCCGTGCCCACCGTCGTGCGCACCATCGGGTGCAGGCTGCCCAGTGCCTCGTCGACCAGGGCCACGCCGAGGTCGGCGGTGGAGCGGAAGTGCCGGTAGAAGGCGGTCGGAGCGACCCCGACGGCACGGGTGACCTCGCGCAGACCCAGGCTGCTCAGACTCTGCTCCTCCAGCAGTGCGAGCGCCGCGTCCAGGAACGCCTGCCGGGTCTTCTGCTTCTGGGCCTGCCGGATACCGAGGGGGATGTGACTCATGTCATCCAGTTAACAACTGTTCTCTGGAATTTTAAAGCCGCGGGAGGCGCTAGACTCAAAGTCAGTGAACAAGTGTTACTACAACTGTTCACCGAAGCTTCACGAGAGGCTTTCACATCAGGCATCCCGGAGGGGGGATCTGAACCCATGGTTTTCCTCGTCGCCGCACTCATGCTGCTCGGTGTCGTGCTGGGCACCGTGGCCCACGCGCCGCTGGGCGTCACCGCCACCGTGGCCGCCGTCATCGCCGTCTGGCTCGGCATCTTCGCGATTCGCGAGCGTCAGGGCCGCCGTCGCCGCACTTCGGCCAACTGACCGTCCGTATCGACTTTCCAGGAGCTGAGCACCATGCAACTCACCGCACCGGCCACAGGCCGCACCGACACCGGCTCACGCACGCGGGACGCCGACGGCATGGCCGTGGCGTCCTTCATCCTCGGCCTTCTCGGCCTGCTCGTCCTCAACGTCTTCCTCGGCCCGATCGCCATTGTCCTGGCCTCCGTCGCCCTGTGGCGCGGCACCTCCCGCCGCGGCCGCGCATACCTGGGTCTCGGCCTGGGCGTGGCCGACCTGGCGGTCCTGGTGATCGCCATGCAGATGTCCCACACCGTGTCGTGGAGCCTGTGAGCCCGGGTTCCACGACCTGACGCGGCAGGGCCCCGAGGACGACGGGGCGCGACCGCACAACTCCCCATCCCGCCGCGGGCAGCCGTTCCGCAGGGCGATGGGGGTCCCCCGCTCGAGCGGAGCCGGGAGTGGGGGAGGGTGGGCACGGTCTGCGGTGCCGGGTGCGCCGCCACCGACCTCGGGTGCGGCCCACGCATGGCGCCCCTGTGGCCGACGGCAACCACACTCGGCGGAGGCCGACGGCAAGGGCCCCGTAGAATCGCACCACCATGGCTTACCTCGACCACGCCGCCACGACCCCGATGCTCCCGGAGGCGGCAGAGGCACTGACCGCCCGACTGAGCATCACCGGCAACGCGTCCTCCCTGCACGCCTCCGGCCGCCGGGCCCGCCGTACGGTCGAGGAGTCCCGCGAAACCCTCGCGGAAGCGCTGGGCGCCCGCCCCAGCGAGGTCGTCTTCACCTCGGGCGGCACCGAGGCCGACAACCTCGCGGTGAAGGGCCTGTTCTGGTCCCGCCGCGACGCCGACCCGGCCCGCACCCGCGTCCTGGCCAGCCCCGTCGAGCATCACGCCGTACTCGACGCCGTGCACTGGCTCGGTGAACACGAGGGCGCCACCGTCGAGTACCTCCCCGTCGACTCCTGCGGCCGCGTCCACCCCGAGGCCCTGCGCGAGGCGATCTCCCGCAACCCCGACGACGTCGCCCTGGCCACCGTGATGTGGGCCAACAACGAGATCGGCACGATTCTGCCGGTGCGTGAACTCGCCGATGTGGCAGCGGAGTTCGACATCCCGCTGCACGCCGACGCGGTCCAGGCCTTCGGTCAGGTTCCGGTCGACTTCGGCGCCTCGGGCCTCGCCGCGATGACGGTCTCGGGCCACAAGATCGGCGGCCCCTACGGCATCGGCGCGCTGCTGCTCGGCCGCGAGTACACCCCCGTACCCGTGCTGCACGGCGGCGGCCAGGAGCGCCATGTCCGCTCCGGCACCCTCGACGTCCCGGTCATCGCCTCCTTCGCGGTGGCCGGCCGGCTCGCCGCCGAGCGGCGCGAGTGGTTCGCCCGCGAGATCGGCGCCCTGCGGGACCAGCTGATCGCCGCCGTCCGTACGGCCGTCCCGGACGCGATCCTGGGCGGCGACCCGGCACCCGGGGGCCGTCTCCCGGCCAACGCCCACTTCACCTTCCCCGGCTGCGAGGGCGACTCCCTGCTGCTCCTGCTGGACGCCCAGGGCATCGAGTGCTCCACCGGCTCCGCCTGCACCGCGGGTGTGGCCCAGCCCAGCCATGTCCTGCTCGCCATCGGTACCGACCCCGATCTGGCCCGCGGCACCCTGCGCTTCTCCCTCGGCCACACCTCCACCCAGGCCGACGTGGAGGCGGTCGCCAAGGCCATCGGGCCGGCGGTGGAGCGGGCCCGGGCGGCGGGGCTCAGCTGAGCGACGGAAGCGGCCCCGCGGCGCACACGGAAAACCCGACCCGCAAGGGTCGGGCGCACGGAAAACCTACGAGACGGGTTCCCTTCGCCGGTATTGTCCGGATCAGGTGGCTGGGGGTCGCCTTCCAGTCCAGTACTTGCGACTTTCGGGCCTCTCAGTCCGACCGTCGACGTCGGCCCCAGCGGAAGCCTTGTGCCTCTCGCCGAAGTCGGCTACTCCGCTCGAACTCCCTCACTCGCCCCGTAGGCTCTTTCAGCATAGAACGTCTGTAGCGATCCGGCATGTGGTGAAGCATGATTCTTTGTCCCGTTATGCCCCTGCTGCTCTCGCCTGTCGCACCAGCCCCATGTATCGCTTCCAGTCCCAGTGCGGCCCCGGATCGGTGTGGTCCGTCCCCGGCACCTCCACATGCCCGATGACGTGCCCCCGGTCCACGGAGATGCCGTAGCGCCCGCATATCGCGGCCGTCAGCCGCGCCGAGGCCGCGTACATCGCGTCCGTGAACGAGGAGGCGTCCTCCACGAAGCCCTCGTGCTCGATGCCGACGCTGCGCTCGTTGTAGGCCCGGTTGCCCGCGTGGAAGGCCACGTCGAGCTCGCGGATCAGCTGGGTGATCCGGCCGTCCTTGCGCACGATGTAGTGCGCCGCCGCCCCGTGCGCCGGATCCTGGAAGGCCTTCACCGCGCTGCGGTAGCCGCCCTGCGTGACATGGATGACGACCCGGTCGACCGCGTAGTCGTCCGGCCGGTCCGCCCGCCGGTAGTTCGCCGGTGACGCCGCCACCCACCGCGCACCCCTGAAGTCGACGGCCCCCGCCACCCGGGGCCTCGCCACCCCCGGCAGCCGCCACCACAGATGGGACAGCTCCTGCCGGGCCAGCACGGCCGTGCCCACGGCGGCCGCGGCCCCGCCGACGAGCAGCGCCCGCCGCCCCAGCCGCCGGTCCGCGTCCCCGCCCGCCGCCTGTGCCGTCCGCCCGGTCGTCGCCCCCATGTGATCGTCAACGGATGTCCGGCGGCCTCGGTTCCCGCGCCCCGTACCCTGGAAGGGCTATGACTGACACCCCGCAGCGCACCCGCCCCCTCCGCGTCCTCGCCGCCATGTCGGGCGGTGTGGACTCCGCCGTCGCCGCCGCCCGCGCGGCCGAGGCGGGCCACGACGTGACCGGCGTCCACCTCGCGCTCTCCGCGAACCCCCAATCCTTCCGCACCGGCGCGCGGGGCTGCTGCACCATCGAGGACTCGCGCGACGCCCGCCGCGCCGCCGACGTCATCGGCATCCCGTTCTACGTCTGGGACCTCGCCGACCGCTTCCGGGAGGACGTCGTCGAGGACTTCGTCGCCGAGTACGAGGCGGGCCGGACCCCCAACCCCTGCCTGCGCTGCAACGAGAAGATCAAGTTCGCCGCGCTGCTGGACAAGGCGCTGGCCCTCGGCTTCGACGCGGTCTGCACCGGTCACTACGCGCAGGTGATCACGCACGAGGACGGCTCCCGCGAACTCCACCGCGCCTCCGACATGGCCAAGGACCAGTCCTACGTGCTCGGCGTCCTGGACGAGCGGCAGCTCGCCCACGCGATGTTCCCGCTCGGCGACACGGTCACCACCAAGGAGGAGATCCGCGCGGAGGCCGAGCGCCGGGGCCTGGCCGTCGCCAAGAAGCCCGACTCCCACGACATCTGCTTCATCGCCGACGGCGACACCCAGGGCTTCCTGGCCAAGCGTCTCGGCACCACGGAGGGCGACATCGTCGACGAGTCCGGCGCCAAGCTGGGCACGCACGAGGGGGCGTACGGCTTCACCATCGGCCAGCGCAAGGGCCTGCGCATCGGCACCCCGGCCGCCGACGGCAAGCCGCGCTACGTCCTCGACATCTCCCCGGTGAACAACACGGTGACCGTCGGACCGGCCGCGGCTCTGGACGTCACCGCCCTGACGGCGATCAAGCCGCGCTGGTGCGGCACCGCCCCGGCCGGCCCCGGCACCTACACCGCCCAGCTGCGCGCCCACGGCGGCGAGACCGAGGTCACCGCGGAGACGGCCGACGGCGAACTGCGCGTCACCTTCACCGAGCCGGTCCGCGGCGTCGCCCCCGGCCAGGCGATCGTCCTGTACGACGGCACGCGCGTGGTGGGCTCGGCGACGATCGCGTCGACCACGCGCGCGACAGCGACGGTGTGACCCTCTGAGCCCGTCGGCGATCGCGTCGACCACGCGCGCGACAACCACGGTGTGAACCTCTGAGTCCGGTCACCCGATGACTGTGACCTGCTGAGCCGGGTCACCCGATGACGAACTCGGCGAGCACGGGGCCGAGTACGTCGGGCTCCACCATGTGCGTCTGCCCCTCCAGGACGCGGTATTCGCCCTGCGGTGCCGCGTCCGCGACCGCCCGGTTCGCCGCGCGCATCCACTCCGGGCTCGCCCCGCCCGCGACCACCAGGACGGGCACGGAGACGGCGGCCAGCCGTTCCCGTGGCAACAGGCCGTCGCCCATGACCGTGTCGTCGTACGCCAGGCTCGGCGCGACAGCCTCCATGCCCGCCCACATCGGGGACTGGCGGGCGCCCCGGATCATCTCCTCGCCGAGACCCGTCAGCCGCAGGAACAGTTCCACGGCGTCCCCGCGGCGGCCCTCCGCGAGTGCCGTGCGCAGGTTCTCCTTGTACGCGGCCTCCCGCTCGGCACCGCCGGCCAGGAAGTCCGCGTACGGCGCCTCGTACACGGCCGCCCGGCGCACCGGCAGGCCGCTCGCCGCCGCCTCCAGCACCAGCGCGCCGCCCGAGGAGACGCCGAACAGCACCGCGTCGCCGCCCACCGCGTCGATCAGCGCGGCCAGGTCCTCGACCTCCCGGGCCACCGCGTACGGCGCCGTGTCGCCGCTCCCGCCACGGCCCCGGCGGTCGTAGACCACGGCCGCGCACCGGTCGGCGAGCCGGTGGGCGAGGGGCGCCATGGTGCCTCCGGTGGACATCGCGCCGCTCACCAGGATCACCGTCGGCCCCTGGCCGATCACTTGGTACGCGAGGGAGGTGCCGTCGCGGGAAGTCGTCTTCTTGTCCATGCCGGTGCAGACTGCCGCACGGCACCGGCCTCATCGGTCACGACACGTCGACGTCGTAGAAGCAGAAGTGATCCCTGATCTCCGCCACCTCCGGCTTCGGGTCCGGGTACGCCCACACCAGGTCGGGCGCGTCCGGCAGTGACCAGTAGGAGGCCGTGCCCTTGAAGGGGCAGACCGTGTGCGTCTCGGACGGAGTGAGCAGGTCGAGGCGTACGTCCTCGGCGGGGATGTAGTACCGCACGGGAGAGCCCGTCTCGCGCAGGACGAGGGGCCGGTCGGTCTCAGCGAGCACCTGGTCGCCGCGTACCGCGCGCACGTGCCGCTCGCTCTTCTCGATGGTGATGCTGTGTCCGTTGGCCATGACAGGAACAGCACCGCAGGGCCGGAAGTTCTTCCCGCGTACGGTGGGGCACATGAACATCTGCGTCTTCCTCTCCGCGGCCGATC
Source organism: Streptomyces griseochromogenes (assembly GCF_001542625.1). Lineage (NCBI taxonomy): Bacteria > Bacillati > Actinomycetota > Actinomycetes > Kitasatosporales > Streptomycetaceae > Streptomyces > Streptomyces griseochromogenes. Next base: position 1,830,102 of record NZ_CP016279.1, read on the forward strand.
TCGACGAGCGATACACGCGCCCCGCGCGCGAGTTCGCGAAACTCCTCGGCAAGGGCGGGCACACCCTGGTGTGGGGCGGTTCCGACGTCGGACTGATGAAGGTCGTCGCCGACGCTGTGCGGGAGGCGGGCGGCAGGCTGCTCGGCGTCTCGGTCGAGTTCCTGTCGGCGAAGGCGCATCCCGGCGCCGACGAGATGGTCATCGCCTCCGACCTCGCCGAACGCAAGAAGCTGCTGCTGGAGAAGGCCGACGCGGTGGTGATCATGGTGGGCGGTACCGGGACGCTGGACGAGGCCACCGAGATCCTGGAGCTGAAGAAGCACGGCCGCACCGACAAGCCGGTGGTGCTGCTGAACACGGCGGGCTTCTACGACGGCCTCGAGACGCAGTTCCGCCGTATGGAGGACGAGGGCTTCCTGCCGCGTCCGCTGTCCGAGCTGGTGTTCTTCGCCGAGGACCCGGCGGGCGCGCTCGCCTACCTGGAGGCGTCGTCGCGCATCCGGTGATGCGAGCATGGCGGGCATGGCTACTCATGTGATCACCGGGGCCGGTTCCGGCATCGGCGCGGCCGTCGCCCGCCGTCTGCACGCGCGCGGGGACGAACTCGTCCTGCACGCGCGCGACGCGGGCCGCGCGAAGGAACTGGCGGCCGAGTTCCCCGGGGCGCGCACCCTGGTCGGCGATCTGTCCGACCCGGACAGGCTCTCCTGGGCCTTCTCCCATCAGACGCTCCCGGACCGGATCGACTCGCTGCTCCACATCGCCGGCGTCGTGGACCTCGGTGAGGTCGGCGAGCTGACCCCCAAGTCCTGGCGTCACCAGCTCAACGTCAACCTGATCGCCCCCGCCGAGCTGACCCGGCACTTCCTGCCCCAGCTTCGCGCCGCCCAAGGCCATGTGATCTTCGTCAACTCCGGTGCCGGACTCAACGCCCACGCCGGCTGGTCCGCGTACGCCGCCTCCAAGCACGGCCTCAAGGCCCTCGCCGACTCCCTGCGCCAGGAGGAGCACGGCAACGGCGTCCGCGTCACGTCCGTCTACCCCGGCCGCACGGCCAGCCCCATGCAGGCCAAGGTCCACCAGCAGGAGGGCAAGGACTACGACCCCGCCCGCTGGATCGACCCCGAGTCGGTGGCCACGACGATCCTGATGTCCCTGGACCTCCCGAGGGACGCGGAGATCAACGACATGACGGTGCGCCCGGGGCGCTGACCGTGTGGTGGGCAGGTGCTGGGGGTCCAGGGGGCGGAGCCCCCTGGTGCGGCGGCATACTCTGCCGGGGTGAGTGAGAAGAGCGAGTTCAGGTTCTCCGGAGCCACCGGCGTCGGGTCCATGCCCGGAGGGGACGCGAGGGAGGCCGTCAAGACGGTCACCGGCAGCTTCGAGGACTTTCCGTATCTGCCCGAGCTCCCCGCCCGAGGCCCCGGCGCCGACATGATCGGCCGTACCGCCGGCATGCTCGTCGAGCTGTACGCGCGCGTGGAGCCCAGCGGCTGGCGGATCGGGGACCGGCCGGGGCGGGACACCAAGCGGGCCCGGGCCTGGCTGGGCGAGGACCTCGACGCCCTGGAGGAGTTCACCCAGGGCTACGAGGGCGACCTCAAGGTGCAGGCGGTCGGACCGTGGACCCTGGCCGCCGCACTGGAGCTGAGGAACGGCGAGGCCGCGCTGTCGGATCCCGGAGCCTGCCGCGACCTCGCCGCCTCCCTCGGCGAGGGCCTGCGCCTCCACCTCGCCGAGGTACGGCGGCGGATCCCCGGCGCCCGGATCGTCCTCCAGCTCGACGAGCCCTCCCTCACCGCCGTACTGCGCGGACAGGTCCGCACCGCCAGCGGCTACCGCACGCATCGGTCCGTGGACCGGCAGATCGTGGAGTCCACCCTGCGGGACGTCATCGGCGTCCACGACGGCGGACCCGTGGTCGTGCACTCCTGCGCCCCGGACGTCCCCTTCGCCCTGCTGCGACGGGCCGGCGCGGCCGCCGTCTCCTTCGACTTCTCGCTCCTCACCGAGCGTGACGACGACATCATCGGCGAGGCCGTGGAAGGCGGCACCCGGCTGTTCGCAGGTGTCGTGCCGGGCACGGACGGCCCATTGTCAGACCCTGCCGGTAGCGTCATGGGTGTCAGGACGCTGTGGCGCAGGCTGGGGCTGCGTCCCGGGCTGCTCGCGGAGGCGGTCACGGTCACCCCGGCGTGCGGTCTCGCGGGCGCTTCCCCCGCCTACGCGCGCCAGGTGCTCGCCCACTGCGTCCGGGCGGCGAGATCCCTCGCGGACAACCCAGAGTAACGGGAGGACAACACGGTGGCCGGCGACAAGCAGCAGGCGGAGACGGCAGTGCCCGCCGAGGCACGTGACAAGCACGCGCAGCTCGCTGAGCAGATCGAGGAGCACCGCTTCCGGTACTACGTGAAGGACGCTCCGGTCATCAGCGATGCGGAGTTCGACCAGCTCCTGAAGACCCTGGAGACGCTGGAGGAGCAGTATCCGGAGCTGCGCACGCCGGACTCGCCGACCCAGAAGGTCGCCGGGTCCTACGCGACGGAGTTCACGGCGGTCGAGCACCGCCAGCGGATGCTCTCGCTCGACAACACCTTCAACGACGACGAGCTGGCCGCCTGGGCCGACCGCATCGCCAGGGAACTGGGCGAGCAGGAGTACCACTTCCTGTGCGAGCTGAAGGTCGACGGCCTCGCCGTCAACCTCACCTACGAGCGCGGCCGCCTCACGCGCGCGGCGACGCGCGGCGACGGCCGCACCGGCGAGGACATCACCCCCAACGTGCGTACGATCGCGGAGATCCCGGACCGTCTGCAGGGCGACGACGTCCCCGACCTCGTGGAGATCCGCGGCGAGGTCTACTTCCCGATGGAGAAGTTCGAGGAGCTGAACGCCCGTCTGGTCGCGGCCGGCGACAAGCCCTTCGCCAACCCCCGTAACGCGGCAGCGGGTTCGCTGCGCCAGAAGGACCCGCGCGTCACCGCCACCCGCCCGCTGCACATGGTGGTGCACGGCATCGGCGCCCTGGAGGGCTTCACGGGCATGACCCGCCTCTCCCAGGCCTACGACCTGCTGAAGACCTGGGGCCTGCCCACCTCCTCGCACAACCGCGTGGTCGACGACCTCGACGGCGTACGGCAGTTCATCGCTTACTACGACGGCGAGATGCGCCATTCCGTGGAGCACGAGATCGACGGCGCCGTCGTCAAGCTGGACGAGATCCGGCTCCAGGGCCGCCTCGGCTCCACCGCGCGCGCCCCGCGCTGGGCGATCGCCTACAAGTACGCGCCGGAAGAGGTCAACACCAAGCTCATCGACATCAAGGTGGGCGTCGGCCGCACGGGCCGCGTCACGCCGTACGCGCAGGTCGAGCCGGTCACGGTGGCCGGCAGCGAGGTCGAGTTCGCCACCCTGCACAACCAGGAGGTGGTCAAGGCCAAGGGCGTGCTCATCGGCGACACCGTGGTCATCCGCAAGGCCGGTGACGTCATCCCGGAGATCCTCGGCCCGGTGGTGGACCTGCGCGACGGCAGCGAGCGGGAGTTCGTGATGCCGGGCGAGTGCCCCGAGTGCGGGACGCCGCTGCGGCCCATGAAGGAGGGCGACATCGACCTCCGCTGCCCCAACGCCCGCACCTGCCCGGCCCAGCTGCGCGAGCGTGTCTCCTACCTCGCGGGCCGCGAGTGCCTGGACATCGAGCACTTCGGTGACGTGGCGGCCGCCGCGCTCACCCGTCCGTTGGAGCCGGCCGACCCGCCGCTGGTGGACGAGGGCGACCTGTTCGACCTGACGGTGGAGAAGCTGCTGCCCATCAAGGCCTATGTCCTCGACCAGGACAGCGGTCTGCCCAAGCGGGACCCCAAGACGGGCGAGGAGAAGGTCGTCACGGTCTTCGCCAACCAGAAGGGCGAGCCGAAGAAGAACACCCTCGCGCTGCTGGAGAACATCGAGGCGGCCAAGCAGCGGCCCCTCGCCCGGTTCCTCAACGGTCTGTCCATCCGGCACGTCGGCCCGGTGGCCGCGCAGGCCCTCGCGCGCGAGTTCCGTTCCATCGACCGCATCGAACAGGCCAGTGAGGAGGAGCTGGCCACCACCGACGGCGTCGGCCCGATCATCGCCGCCGCCCTCAAGGAGTGGTTCGCCGAGGACTGGCACCGCGAGATCATCCGAAAGTGGAAGGCCGCCGGGGTCCCGATGGAGGACCAGTCGTCCGGCGAGGACGAGGGGCCGCGCCCGCTGGAGGGGCTCACCGTCGTCGTCACCGGCACGCTGGAGAACTTCACCAGGGACGGCGCCAAGGAGGCGCTGCAGAGCCGTGGTGCCAAAGTGACCGGTTCTGTTTCCAAGAAGACCTCGTTCGTTGTCGTGGGCGACAATCCGGGATCGAAGTACGACAAGGCCATGCAGCTGAAGGTTCCGGTTCTGAACGAGGACGGTTTCGGCGTCCTTTTGGAGCAGGGCCCCGAAGCGGCGGCCGAAGTCGCGCTTCCGACCGGGGAGTAGCGGTTGAAGGCCACCCGTTCGGCGCATATCAGATGCATACGGGTGGCCCGGGCGCATTCGGGCAACCGTCGACGACCGCTGCCCGAGGAAGCCTTCCGCGGCCTACTGTTGAGGTGTGCGCCTGCCGTGCCCAGCTGCGGTTGGGGCATCTCCCTGCTGCTCGCCCAGGGCACGGGGAAGGGTTCTTCGACGCGGAGCCGCTGATGGTTGTCGGGCATCGGGCCGCGTGGCGTGGGCACCGCCGGCTGTGAGAGGGACGGGAATGGAACCGACCGAGAGCGCCGCCCCGGACGCACGGCTGCGCCGCCACGCGGGCGCGTGGCGGGGGATCCGGTGGACCTGGCGGTTCGCCGAGCGCACGGGCACCCGCGCACGCCCCGCCGCACCGGGCGGGGCGACCGAGGCACACACCCCGATCCCGCTGGCCATCGAGCCCGCTCCCGCACTGTCCGGCACCGACTCCGAACGGCACCTTTCCTGGCCCGCGTTGCCCGCGGCCGTCGTGGCCGCCGCCGGATTCGCCCTGGGCGCGGGCTTCTACCGCGCCTTCACCGGCCACCACGCGCTCTTCCCGTCCGGCACGGTCGGCTGGTCGCTGGCCGTGCTCACCGGAATCATCGTCGGCCACCTCGTGATGCTCGGCCGCGCCCGCTGGTGGGGCGGCACCGGTTCCGGCGCCGCCCTCACCCTCGCCGTCCTGCTGCTGTACGGCTGGGTGCCGGCCTGGATGGTCAGCCTGACCGTCGTCGTCCTGGTCGGCATAGCCAGGCGGCACCGCTGGCGGCAGGGCGTGCTGCACGGCGCCGTGGACATCCTCGGGATCAGCGTCGGTGCCCTGGTGCTCGGTTGCTTCGGACGTGTACCGAGCGTCGAGGAGCCCTGGCGTCCGGACACCTGGAGCATCGCCACGGCCCCCGAGGTGGTGCTCGTCGCGGCCGCCTACCTCGCGGTGAGCCGCGGCCTGCTGTGGTACCTGCACGCGCCGCGCGGCGGAGGACTGCCCACCGTCGCCCGCACCGCTCTGGTCAGACAAGGCCTGGTCGCCGTCGCGCTGCTCGGCATCGCGCCGCTGGTGTGCGTGGTCGCCGACGCCCAGCCGGTCCTGCTGCCGCTGTTCGCCATCCCGCTGATCGCCCTCGACTCCACCCTGTGGATGGCCCGGGCCCGTGCCGAGGAGCAGCTGCGCGACCCGCTGACCGGACTGCCCAACCGGCAGTGGCTGCTGGAGCGCATCTGGACCGCCCTCGACGACGCCGAGCGGATAGGCGCGCGCACCGCGCTCATGCTGATCGACCTCGACCGTTTCCGGTCGGTGAACGACACCCTCGGTCATCTCGCCGGTGACCGGCTGCTGTTGCAGATAGCCGACCGGCTCCGGCTCGCCCTGCCGCGCGGCGCGGAGGCCGCCCGGCTCGGCGGTGACGAGTTCGCCGTCTTACTGCCCGTCGCCGACTCCACCACGTCGGCCACGCGGGTCGCCCGCGGCCTCGTCGCCGCCCTCAGCTCGCCGCTCGACCTCGACGGGCTCACCCTCGTCCTGGAGGCCAGCGCGGGCGTCGCCGTCTTCCCCGATCACGCCCTGGACGCCGAGGGGCTGCTGCGGCGGGCGGACGTGGCGATGTACCAGGCGAAGCGGGACCGTACGGGCGTCGAGGTCTACGAGTCCAAGCGGGACTCCAACACCCCGGACCGGCTGGGTCTGCTGGGTGATCTGCGCCGGGCGCTGGACGCGCACGAGGTGCAGCTGCACTACCAGCCCAAGGTCCGCTTCGACGGCCAGGTCGCCGGCCTGGAGGCGCTGGTGCGCTGGGTGCATCCCGAGCGCGGGAAGGTGCCGCCGGACGAGTTCATAGCGATCGCCGAGTCCTCGGGGCTGATGCCCCATCTGACGGAGTACGTGCTGGAGACCGCGCTCGCGCAGGTCGCCCGCTGGCGGGCCCAGGGGCTGTACGTCCCGGTCGCGGTCAACGTCTCCCCGCGCGATGTCCACACACCCGGTTTCGCGGGCTCGGTCGCCGCGCGCCTGGCCCGGCACGGAGTTCCCGCGGGCGCGCTCCAGCTGGAGATAACCGAGCATGTGCTGCTGGAGGATCCGCAGCGGGCCGCCGACACCCTCGCCGGGCTCACCGGGCACGGCGTGAAGATGTCCCTGGACGACTTCGGCACCGGGTACTCCTCCCTGGTGCATCTGCGCCGGCTGCCGGTGAGCGAGCTGAAGATCGACCGGTCCTTCGTGGCCCGGCTGGCCGTGGACACCGAGGACGCCGAGATCGTGCGCTGCACGGTGGACCTGGCGCACTCGCTGGGGCTGCTCGTCGTCGCCGAAGGGGTGGAGGACGACGAGACGTGGGAGCGGCTGCGGGATCTCGGCTGTGATGCGGTGCAGGGGTGGCTGGTCGCCGCGGCGATGCCGCCGGAGGAGACGACGGCGTGGCTGCGGGCGAGGGGGTCCCGGGGCTGGCAACGACCGCGCGCCGCGCTGCCGGCCGCCGAATAGCCTTTCCCCCGCCTGCCCGTTCGACTCGGCCGGATCGTTGCCGTTCCCCGCGTAGTCAGAGGCTGCCGCCGGAGGCGGTCGCCGCTGCTCAGTCGCCCGTGAAGTGGGCGATCAGCAGGGCCAAGCGGCTCTCGTGGCCCTCCTTCGGCAGTCGTCCGCTGCGCATCAGTGTCGTCAGGCCGTGCAGGCCCGACCAGAACGTCTCCGTCAGCAGGCCGGGGTCGTCGCCGTCGGCCGCGATCGGCTGGACGGCGAGGAGCAGCTCGCCGAAGGCTTCCCGCAGGGGCGCCGGCGCCTCCTCGGTGGCGAACGGCAGGTCCACCAGGTGGGTGAACATCGCGTCGTAGAGGGCCGGCCTGCGCCGGGCGAAGGACGTGTACGTCCGCGCCACCTCCGCCAGCGTCTCCCGGGTGCCGTCGGCCGCCGTGCGCGCCGCCCGCAGCTCCGCCGCCAGGTCGGCGAAGCCCTGCACCGCGACCGCCGCCATGATCGCGTCCTTGCCCTTGAAGTGGCTGTAGAGGACCGGCTGGCTGTACTCGATCTCGGCGGCCAGCCGGCGCGTGGTCACCGCGTCCCAGCCCTCCGCCTCCGCCAGCTCCCGCGCGGCCGTCACGATCAGCCGCTCGCGTTCCGCTCGTTCGCGCTCCCGGCGCGTCTGGATCGTCATGGCCGCGATTCTAGCATTGCTAGTGATTCTGTCGTCGCTCTGCTAGCGTAGCTCTTGTGCCTAGCGCTGCTAGCGAGGAGAAGAGAAGTGACCGTCACCGCGTACACCCTGGCCGTCGTACTCGATCTGTTCTGCGTGTTCCTCGGCTACCGGTTCCTGTTCCAGCCCGCCTCCGCCGCGGCCGGCTACGGCGTCCCCGCCCGGCCGGACGGCGACGCGGGCGCCTACCTCACGGTCAAGGGCCTCAAGGACGGCACCTTCGGCGTGCTGGGCCTGGTCCTGCTGGCCTTCGCCGGCGCCCGTGCCGAGGCGCTGTTCATGCTCTGCGTGGCCCTCGTTCCGCTCGGCGACACGCTGATAGTCCTGCGCAACGGCGGTACGAAGGCCGTCGCCTTCGGGATCCACTTCGCCACCGCGATCGTTGTACTGATCGGTGCCGCGCTGCTCTTCGTCGTCTGACCAGGGCACCACCGTCATCAGGGGGTTATGAGATGTCGCTGTTCGTTCCGAAATTCGACGAGTCCGTGATCGTCCGGGAGGCGGAGGCCGAGGTCGTCGGCCGCGCGCCCACCACCGTGCGGCTGCTGGCCGACAGCAGCCGGACCGGCGGCGCCCTGTCCACCCAGCGCGTCACCCTCACGGCGGGTGCCGACGGCGCCAAGCCGCACTGGCACGACAACTCCGCCGAGATGTTCTTCCTGCTCGACGGCGCCGCCGACATCCTCTCCGGCGAGGACGTCGTCACCGCGGGCCCCGGCGACCTCGTCATCGTCCCGCCCGGCAAGCCCCACGCCTTCGCCGCCGTCCCGGGCGCCGACGCCGACCTGCTCATCGTCATCACCCCGGGCGTCGAGCGCTTCGAGTACTTCCGCCATCTGCAGCGCATCGCCCTCGGCGAGGCCACCCCGGAGAGCCTGCTGGAGGTGCAGGAGCTGTACGACAACCACTTCCTGAGGAGCGAGGTCTGGGACGCGAGGCGACGCTGAAGGAGTGCTGACGGCAGGGCCCCGGTCATCCGTTTCACGGCTACCGGGGCCCGCCCCATAGGATTGGGCCCTAACCACACACACTCACCCCAGAGGATCGCTGCATGCCTGGCATCACGCGCGAGGAGGTCGCCCACCTCGCCCGGCTGGCGCGTCTGGAGCTGAAGCCCGAAGAACTCGATCACTTCGCAGGCCAGCTGGACGACATCATCGGCGCGGTCGCCCGCGTCAGCGAGGTCGCCGACCAAGACGTACCGCCGACCTCCCACCCGCTGCCGCTGACGAACGTCATGCGCACGGACGAGGTCCGTCCCTCGCTCACCCCCGAGCAGGCGCTCTCCGGCGCCCCGGCCCAGGAGCAGCAGCGTTTCAAGGTGCCGCAGATCCTGGGGGAGGACTGACCATGACGGACATCATCAAGCTCACGGCCGCCGAGACCGCCGAGAAGATCGCCTCCGGCGAGCTGACGGCCGTCGAGGTGACCGAGGCCCATCTCGCCCGGATCGAGGCCGTGGACGAGAAGGTGCACGCCTTCCTGCACGTGGACCGCGAGGGTGCCCTCGCCCAGGCCCGCGCCGTGGACGAGAAGCGTGCCCGTGGCGAGAAGCTCGGCCCGCTGGCCGGCGTCCCGCTCGCGCTCAAGGACATCTTCACCACCGAGGGCGTGCCCACGACCGTGGGCTCGAAGATCCTCGAAGGCTGGATCCCGCCGTACGACGCGACGCTCACCAAGCGGCTCAAGGCCGCCGACGTCGTCATCCTCGGCAAGACCAACATGGACGAGTTCGCCATGGGGTCCTCCACCGAGAACAGCGCCTACGGCCCGACCGGCAACCCCTGGGACCTCACCAAGATCCCCGGTGGCTCCGGCGGCGGCTCCTCCGCCGCGCTGGCCTCCTTCCAGGCGCCGTTGGCCATCGGCACCGACACCGGCGGCTCCATCCGCCAGCCGGCCGCCGTCACCGGCACGGTCGGCGTGAAGCCGACGTACGGCGCGGTCTCCCGCTTCGGCATGGTGGCGTTCTCGTCCTCGCTGGACCAGGGCGGCCCCTGTGCCCGTACGGTCCTGGACGCGGCGCTCCTGCACGAGGTCATCGCCGGGCACGACCCGCTCGACTCCACCTCCATCGACGCCCCGGTCCCGCCGGTGGTCGAGGCCGCCCGCAACGGCAGCGTCGAGGGCATGCGCGTCGGCGTCGTCAAGCAGTTCCGCGGCGAGGGCTACCAGGCCGGCGTCATCCAGCGCTTCGACGAGTCGGTCGAGCTGCTCAAGGAGCTGGGCGCCGAGATCGTCGAGCTGGACTGCCCGTCCTTCGACCTCGCGCTGTCGGCGTACTACCTGATCGCGCCGTCCGAGTGCTCCTCCAACCTCGCCCGCTTCGACGGCCTGCGCTACGGCCTGCGGACCGGCGACGACGGCGGCCACTCGGCCGAGGAGGTCACCTCCCTGACCCGCGAGGCCGGCTTCGGCCCCGAGGTCAAGCGCCGCATCATGCTCGGCACGTACGCCCTGTCGAGCGGCTACTACGACGCGTACTACGGCTCCGCGCAGAAGGTCCGCACGCTCATCACGCGCGACTTCGAGAAGGCCTTCGAGCAGGTCGACGTCATCGTCTCCCCGACGACGCCGACCACCGCCTTCGCGATCGGCGAGCGCGCCGACGACCCGATGGCGATGTACCTGGCCGACCTGTGCACCATCCCGACCAACCTGGCGGGCAACGCGGCCATGTCGCTGCCCTGTGGCCTCGCCCCGGAGGACAACCTCCCGGTCGGTCTGCAGATCATCGCCCCGGCCCTCAAGGACGACCGGCTCTACAAGGTCGGCGCCGCCGTCGAGGCGGCCTTCGTGGAAAAGTGGGGGCACCCGCTGCTCGAGGAGGTTCCGTCGCTGTGAGTGCACTGAACAAGGCCAAGGGCTTCAAGAAGTCGAAGTCCGGCACGTACCTGTCGATGGCCGGGACCGCGTTCGGCGCGTTCGGTGTGGCCAAGCAGATCAAGAAGGCGCGTGCCGAGCACGACACGCTGCGGCTGATCGACGCCACCGTGTCCGCCGTCGCCATCGTCACCGGCCTCGCCATCCTCTACCGCGAGCTGAAGCGGCTGGGCGACGACGACGTCCTGCTGGGCTGAGAGGGAAGTTTTCACCGTGACCACCACGACCGACCTGGTGTCGTACGAGGACGCGCTGGCGTCGTACGACCCCGTCATGGGCCTCGAGGTCCATGTCGAACTCGGCACCAAGACCAAGATGTTCTGCGGGTGTTCCACCGAGCTGGGCGCCGAGCCCAACTCGCAGACCTGCCCCACCTGCCTCGGCCTGCCCGGCGCGCTCCCGGTCGTCAACGCGACCGGCGTCGAGTCCGCCATCAAGATCGGTCTCGCGCTGAACTGCGAGATCGCCGAGTGGTGCCGCTTCGCCCGGAAGAACTACTTCTATCCGGACATGCCGAAGAACTTCCAGACCTCCCAGTACGACGAGCCGATCGCCTTCAACGGCTACCTCGACGTGCAGCTGGAGGACGGCGAGACCTTCCGCGTGGAGATCGAGCGCGCCCACATGGAGGAGGACACCGGCAAGTCGACGCACGTCGGCGGTGCCACGGGCCGCATCCACGGCGCGCAGCACTCGCTCCTCGACTACAACCGTGCGGGCATCCCGCTCATCGAGATCGTCACCAAGCCGATCGTCGGTGCCGGCGACCGTGCCCCCGAGGTGGCGAAGGCGTACGTCCGTGAGCTGCGCGAGCTCATCCGGGCCCTCGGTGTGTCCGAGGCCCGCATGGAGATGGGCCAGATGCGCTGCGACGTGAACTTGTCGCTGCGCCCGCACGGCCGCGAGAAGTTCGGTACGCGGAGCGAGACGAAGAACGTCAACTCGCTGCGTTCCGTGGAGCGCGCGGCCCGCTTCGAGATCATGCGGCACGCGGCCGTCCTCGGCGGCGGCGGGACGATCATCCAGGAGACCCGCCACTTCCACGAGGACACGGGGTCGACGACCTCGGGCCGGGTGAAGGAGGAGGCCGAGGACTACCGGTACTTCCCGGAGCCCGACCTGGTCCCCGTGGCGCCCTCGCGCGAGTGGGTCGAGGAGATCCGCGCCGCGCTGCCGGAGATGCCGCTGGCCCGCCGCACCCGCCTGCTCGAGGAGTGGGGCGTCTCGGCCACCGACATGCAGGCGATCCTCAACGCCGGCGCGCTGGACCCGATCGTCGCCACGATCGACGCCGGTGCCGACGCGGCCTCCGCCCGCAAGTGGTGGATGGGCGAACTGGCGCGCAGCGCCAACGAGTCGGGCAAGGCGCTGGACGAGCTGGCCATCACGCCGCAGCAGGTCGCCCGGGTCACCGAGCTGGTGACCTCCGGCGACCTGAACGACAAGCTGGCCCGCCAGGTCATCGAGGGCGTCCTCGCGGGCGAGGGCACCCCGGACGAGGTCGTCGAGAAGCGCGGCCTCAAGGTCGTTTCCGACGACTCGGCCCTTGGCACGGCCGTCGACGAGGCCATCGCCGGCAACCCGGGCATCGCCGACAAGATCCGTGGCGGCAAGGTGGCCGCGGCCGGCGCCCTGGTCGGCGCGGTCATGAAGGCGACCCGGGGTCAGGCCGACGCGGCCCGCGTCAAGGAACTGATCCTGGAGAAGCTGGGTGTGAGCGAGGGCTGAGCCCCCGCTCGGTACGCGGCGTACGGCCCCGGAGGGATGCCCTCCGGGGCCGTACCGCTGTCTGCGGCGCCCCGCGCCTACCTGCGGCGTCCGACCACCCGGGCGAACCCGAGCAGGCGCCCCTGGCCGGCGTTGATCAGTTCCACCGAGTCACGTGCCAGGCCGGCCATGAACTCGCTCGGGCTCTCCTCGGTGGTAGGCGTCGACGGACACGATCGCGTCGAAGGTGCCCTCCCCGAACGGCAGGTCGTGCGCCTCGGCGTAGACGGGTAGCACCCGGTCGGCCACGCCCGCCTCGGCGAGGCGTACGGCGTTGTCGTCGGGCTTGACCCACAGGTCGGCGGCGGTGACCTGGACGTCGTACTCCCGGGCCAGGAAGACGGACGTCATGGCACGCCCGCAGCCGAGGTCGAGCACCCGGGCGCCGGGCGCCGGGCGGCAGTTGGCCGAGGCCGAGCGTGGGGGCCGGCCACTCCAGCAGCCACAGCGCGTGCGGGCCCATCTGGTTGTCGATGGTCCAGCGGGCGTCGTAGCGACCGCTGCGCGGGTAGCGGGGGTGGGTGAGGCGGTCAGCGAGCGAGGCGTCCGGGGTCCTTGGGGTGATGTCGGACATCGTTGAACGGGCTCCTTGGTTCCTTCGTACGGGAGAGGGATGTGTGGGAGCTCGGTCGGACCGTCAAAAAACGCACCTGCTTCGGTCGGCGGCGATGTGCCGGGAACGGACTGCGGGACGCTGACAGCCGCCCGGGCGCACCGCATCCGAATTGTTCGGCCGTGGGTACTACGCTCGGCCGACATGAGTGGACGCACGGATTCCGGCACCGACACCGACCTCGCCATATCCGAAGCGGAGGGCCTGGTGGACGAGGATCCGGCGGACGGGGAACCGGGGGACGAAGGCCTGGAGGACCACGGCGGAGAGGCCCGCCGGGCCCGCTGGACGGCGGCCGGCACCGGCGCCCTGCTCACCCTGGCCGGGCTCGCCGCCGCGCTGCTCCGGCTCACCGGCTCCGAACCGGCCCTCGTGCCCGCCGCCTACGCGCTGGGCGCCGCCGTGTGCGCGTTCGCCGCGTTCCTCGGATTCCGCGGCCGTACCCGCCGGGCGCTGTGGCTGCTGATCGTCGGCACCATGATCATGGCTCTCGGAGACCAGTTCGACTGAAGTGCCCGCCGGGACGACAGAGTTCGCCGAATTGTCCTGTGACCTGCCTCGCACTCTTGTGGATAACCCCATGAACGCGGCAAACGATCACTTTCGCCTGCAAGAGTGTCACCCGATTGCTCATGCGTTCTTTGCGGGCTGTTCAATTCATGGACGATGGTTCCCGGTCAAAGATCGACGAATCGTCCTCTGGGAGCACGTCCGTGGCAGCCCTCGCACGTTGGTGTGTCCGGCACCGTCTGCTCGTCGTCCTGCTGTGGCTTCTCGCCTTCGGCGGGGTCACCGCGGCCGCCACGGTGGCCGGTTCGGCCTACTCGAACGACTACGAGGTCCCCGGCACCGAATCGGGCCATGCCGCCCAGCTGCTCAAGGCGGGGTTCCCGGGCCTGGCCGGTGACAGTGACACCGTCGTCTGGCACACCACCGACGGCACCGTCCGCGCGCACGGCGTCGAGCGGACCATGACCCGCACCCTCGACCGGATCGCCGACCTGCCGGGGGTGGCCTCGGTGGCCGGTCCGTACGGCCGTCACGGCGCCCACCGGATCAGTGCCGACGGCCACACGGCCTACGCCACCGTCACCTTCACCCAGCAGGCCGAGGACATCAAGAAGTCCGAGGCCGAGGCCGTCGTACACCTGGCCAAGGCCGCCGAGCGCGACGGCCTCGGGGTGGAGTTGGGCGGCAGCGCCATCGGGCTCACCCAGTCCCCCCGTGGGCACACGGCCGAGGTGGTCGGCGTGGTCGTCGCCGCGGTCGTGCTGTTCCTCGCCTTCGGCTCGCTCGCCGCCTCCCTGCTGCCGATCGCCACCGCACTGATCGGCGTGGGCACGGCGTACGCCGGTATCGGGCTGCTCGGGCACGTCATGACCGTGGCCGACTTCGCGCCCATGCTCGGCATGCTGATCGGGCTCGGCGTCGGCATCGACTACGCCCTGTTCATCGTGACCCGGCACCGGCGCGGTCTGAAGCGCGGCCTGAGTGTCACCGAGGCCGCGACGAACGCCGTGGCCACCACGGGACGCGCGGTCGTCTTCGCGGGTGCGACCGTCTGCATCGCCCTGCTGGGCATGGTGACACTGCGCCTGGGCTTCCTCGACGGCGTCGCCGTCGCCGCCTCGTCGACGGTCGTGCTCACCGTCGCGGCCTCCGTCACCCTGTTGCCCGCCCTGCTGTCCTGGATCGGACCGCGCGCCCTCAGCCGCCGCGAGCGGCGCCGGCTCGCCAGGCGCGGGCCGCGGCCCGAACTGCCCACCGGTCTCGCCGCCCGCTGGTCCGCGTTCGTGGAACGGCGGCCGGGGCTGCTCGGCTCGCTCGCCGTCGCCGTCATCGCGCTGCTCGCGCTGCCCACGCTCTCCCTCCGCCTCGGCACCTCCGACCAGGGCAACGATCCCCGCTCGTCCACCACACGGCAGGCCTACGACCTTCTCGCGCGGGGCTTCGGGCCGGGAGTGAACGGTCCGCTGACCCTGGTGACGCGCGTCGGCGGCGGCGCCGACGAGCTCGCCCTGGACAGCCTCGACACCACCCTGCGCGCCACCCCGGGCGTCGCCTCTGCCACCCCCGTCACCTACGACTCCGGCGGCGACACCGCGTATCTGACCGTCGTCCCCGACTCCGCGCCCCAGTCGCAGCGGACGAGCGACCTCGTCGACCGGCTGCGCGAGCGGGTGCTCCCGCGCGCGGAGACCGGCACCTCACTCGACGTGCACGTCGGCGGGGTCACGGCGAGCTATGACGACTTCGCGGACGTGATCATCGGCAAACTGCCGTTGTTCGTCGGTGTGGTCATCGGGCTCGGCTGTCTGCTGCTGCTGGTCGCCTTCCGCTCGCTCGGCATCCCGCTGAAGGCCGGCGTGATGAACATCGCCGCGGTCGCCGCCGCCTTCGGCATCGTCGTCGCCGTCTTCCAGTGGGGCTGGGGCAGCGAACTGCTCGGGCTCGGCCGCGCGGGCCCCATCGAGCCCTTCCTGCCCGTGATCATGGTCTCGGTCCTGTTCGGGCTCTCCATGGACTACCAGGTCTTCCTGGTCAGCCGGATGTACGAGGAGTGGCTGGAGACCGGCGACAACCGGCGGGCCGTGCGCGTCGGCCTCGCCGAGACCAGCCGGGTGATCAACTCGGCCGCCGTCATCATGATCTCGGTCTTCCTCGCCTTCGTCCTCAGCGGCGACCGGGTGATCGCCATGTTCGGCATCGCGCTCGCCTCCGCCGTCGCCCTCGACGCCTTCGTGCTGCGCACCCTGCTCGTGCCCGCCCTGATGCATCTGCTCGGCGCCGCCAACTGGTGGCTGCCCGGCTGGCTGGAGCGGAGGCTGCCGCGCGTCAGCATCGAGCCGCCCGAGTGCCGCGCCGCCCATGAGAGGCTCGTCGAGGTCTCGATGGAGGAACTGCGGGAGGAGCAGCAGCGCGATGTACGCGATATCCCTGGGTGACGACGGCGCCGAACTGCGGCCGCTGGAGGTCTGGCACGCGCCGGAACTCCTCGCCAACATCGACCGGGGACGGGAGTTCATCGGGCGGCACATCGGTCTGCCGGACGCGGTGCCGGACCTGGACGCGGCCCGTGCCTACCTGAGGTCGTACGCCGACAAGCGGGCCGTCGACGCGGGCAGCCTGCACGGCGTCTGGCTGGACGGAAAGCTCGTCGGCGGCCTGCTGTTCCGCGTCTGGGACACCCCGAGCGGGGTCTGCGAGGCCGGCTGCTGGCTGGAACCGGCGGCGGCCGGGCGGGGCCTGGTCACGCGCGGCATGCGGGTGCTGCTGGACTGGGCGTTCGACGAGCGCGGCATGCACCGCGTGGAGTGGTACGCATCCTCGGCCAACGAGGGCAGCCTCAAGGTGGCCAGGCGCCTCGGCATGATCCGCGAGGGCGTTCTGCGGGAGAACTATCCGCATCGCGGCGTGCGCACGGACACCGAGATCTGGGCGGTGCTGGCCCCCGAGTGGCGTGCGGCACGCGCGCGCGGTGCCGAAAACGATCATTAAGGGACCTCTCAGACTGCGCCCCTACGGTGCCGGGCATGGCAACGAAGACAGACGACGTCACCAAGACCGACGACGAGCGGGCACCGGAGGAGACAGCGGCCGCCGAGGCCGGGGCGAAGACCGGGCCCGCCGATGAGAACGCGGCCGAGGGGCTGACCGAGGAGACCGAGGAGAGCGAGCAGTCCGGGGAGCCGGGGGAGCCCGAAGAGGCCGAGGCGCTTCAGGAGAAGGGCCCCTCCGGGGTCGGCCAGGGTGCCGCCGCCGTCGTCTCCGCCGCGCTGGGCCTGGTCTCGCTGAGCGGCGGCTGGATCGGCACGGTCGCGGCCGCCCGGGAGACCCTCGTCGGCCAGCTCCAGACCGCCTCCACCGCGAGCGTCGGCAAGCAGGTCAAGGAGGTCTACGGCGACGCCTGGCACACCACCGCGCTGTGGGCCGGCCTGTTCGCACTGGCCGCGCTGATCACCGGCGTGGTCGTGCTCGCCCGGCCCGCGTTCGGCGCTCCCGGCCGTCCGCAGGCCGCCTGGATCAAGTCCGTCGCGTGGGCGGGCGTCTCGCTCGGTGTCCTCGGCCTGCTCCTGGCCGTCCTGAAGTACTCCGACGTCCTGATCGCCCTGCCCTCGACCGGCTGAGGAAACCGCAGGCCGCCAGGGGCCTTAGGGAATCCGTGAGCACCTTACGGAGTTCCTGAGGCCCCTTACGTGTGTCCGGGGCCCGCCGCCCGCCCGAAGATGCGGAACTCTCCCGATGTGGCGCACCCCCCTGGGAGACGAAGGTGGAGGCATCGCGGAAAGCGAAGCACGACACCACCTCTCCCGAAGGACACACCATGTATCAGCTCGAACTCCACCGGCTGCGGACCGCCGAACTGCGCCGCGAGGCCGAACAGGAGCGCCTGGCCCGCGAGGCCGTGCGCTCCCGGCGCACCGCGCGCCGCGAGGAGGCCGCCCGCCACAGCACCTCGGGTGCCGAGACCCATACCGGCGTCCCCGGCCGTCACCGGCACCCGCGCGCCGCGTGAGCGCGGGGCCGGCGGAAGGCGGCCGCACGGGGGTCGGCCGCCTTCCGCCCCAGGGTCGTACGGCTCTCTCCGAGCGTCGTACGACCCTTTCGCCGATCAGTACGACCATCGCACCGCGACTGTGGAAAACGGGTGCCTCGCCGTCCGGACCCCGTGCGATGCTCGGGCTCGTGGAGACCAGGACCGTCAGTCCCGTGTTCGTCGGCCGTACCGACGAGCTGGACGCGCTGAGCGACGCGCTCGCCCGTGCCCGAGCGGGCGAGCCGCAGGCGCTGCTGCTCGGCGGTGAGGCCGGGGTGGGCAAGACCCGGCTCGTCGAGGAGTTCGCCGTCGCCGCCCGCCCGGACGCCGTCGTCGCCGTGGGCGGCTGCGTCGAGATCGGCGCCGACGGACTGCCCTTCGCCCCCTTCTCCACCGCCCTGCGCGCACTGCGCGAGGCCCTGCCCGAGGAGTTCGCCGCAGCCGGAGCGGGCCAGGAGGAGGAACTGGCCCGGCTGCTGCCCGAGTTGGGGGAAGCCACCGCCGGCCGCCACGACGAACAGGGCATCGCCCGGCTGTTCGAGCTGACCGTACGGCTGCTGCAGCGGGTCGCCGCCGAGCACCCGGTCGTGCTCGTCCTGGAGGACCTGCACTGGGCCGACGCCTCCACCCGCAACCTCCTCGCCTACCTCGTGCGGACCCTGCGCACCGGCCGTCTCCTCGTCCTCGCCACCTACCGCTCCGACGACATCCACCGCCGCCACCCGCTGCGCCCCCTGCTCGCCGAACTCGACCGGCTGCGCACCGTCCGCCGCCTCGAACTCGCCCGTCTCACCCGCGAGGAGGTCGCCCGGCAGATCGCCGGCATCCTCGCCGCCGAGCCCGATCCCGCCCAGGTCGACGACATCTACGAGCGCTCCGACGGCAACGCCTTCTTCGTGGAGGAACTCGCCGTCGCGGCCTGCGAGGGATGCCGCACCGGCCTGACCGACTCCCTGCGCGATCTGCTCCTGGTCCGGGTCGAGGCCCTGCCCGAGAGCGCCCAGCGGATCGCCCGGATCGTCGCCGAGGGCGGCTCCACCGTCGAGCACCGGCTGATCGCCGCCGTCGCCCGGCTCGCCGAGGACGACCTCATCGAGGCGCTGCGGGCCGCCGTCGGCGCCCACATCCTCACCGCGGCCCCGGACGGCGACGGCTACCGCTTCCGGCACGCCCTGGTCCGCGAGGCCGTCGCCGACGACCTGCTGCCCGGCGAGCGCTCCCGTCTCAACCGCCGCTACGCCGAGGCCGTGGAGGCCGATCCCGCGCTCGTCCCGGCCGACGCCCGCGTGCTGCGCCTGGCCAGCTACTGGTACCACGCGGGCGACGCCGCCCGAGCCCTGCCCGCGGTCCTCGACGCCTCCGGCGTGGCCCGCCGCAGGTACGCCCACACCGAGCAACTGCGGCTGCTGGAGCGCGCGATGGAGCTGTGGGACTCCGCCCCCGACGACGTCCGCTCCGCCCTGCGCGCGGCCGATCACACCGAGGTCTGCCTCCCGGGCGCCGGCGATCCCGCCACCGCGCTGTGCTACCTCGACCTCATGGCCGAGGCGGCGGCAGCCGGACGCCTGGCCGGCGAGCGCGAACGCGCCCTGAAGATCACCAAGCGGGCGCTCCGGCTGCTGGAGGACGAACCCGACCCCCTGCGCGCCGCCTGGTTCTGGGTGCAGCGCTCACACCTCGTCCAGGCACAGGCCCGCGGCGACGGCTGGCAGGAGCTGGCCACCGCACAGGAACTCGTCCGTGGGCTGCCGCCGTCCGAAGTGCACGCGGAGGTGCTGGCCCACGTCGCCACCTGGCGCATGCTGCACCAGCCCGGACCCGACGCGTTCGCCGCCGCCGAGCGGGCCGTGCAGTACGCGCGGATGGTGGGCGCCCGCGAGATCGAACTGCACGCCCGGCTCACCCTCGGCGGCCTCATGATCGACGCGGGCGACACCGAGTCCGGGTTCGCCGAGATGTTCCACGTCAAGGAGGACGCGCTCCAAGAAGGCGTGCGGGGCGTGGCGGGCCGGGCCTTCGTGAATCTGCCGTCCGCGCTGCAGGCCGTCGGCCGCTCCCGGGAGTCCGTGCCCCTGCTGCGCGAAGGCATCGCCTTCACCCGTGAGTTCGGGCTGCGGGACACCGAGGCATGGGTGTGGGGCAACCTCTCCGACTCGCTGTACGCGATCGGCCGGTGGGACGAGGCCGCGGACGCCGCCGCGAACGCGCTCCGGACGGGCCACGGCGCCAAACCCCAGGGCTCGGGCGCCCTCCGCCTCGCCCAGCTCGCACTGGCCCGGGGCGACCTCGCCGACGCGGCCCGTCACCTGGCCACCGCCGACGCGCGCTACGGCTCCCACGACCCCATGCCCCAGCAGTCGCTGCGGGTGGCCCGTGTCGCCATCGGCGTCGCCGCCGCACAGGGCCGGATCCACGACGCCCGCGCCGAACTGTCCGGGGTACTGGAGACAGGATTCCCGCCCGGCACCCACCGTTACGCCTGGCCCCTGCTGCTGGCCGCGGCGACCGCCGAAGCCGACGCCCGCACGCTGCACGCCGCCGCGGCGGACCGCGCCGAGGTCCTCGGCCGCCTGCACGAGACCGCCCGGAAGCTCACCATCGGCGCGCCCCTGTGGGGGGCCTACGAGCGGTGGATCCGCGCCGAACTCCAGCGGGCCGAGGGCACGGACACCACCGACACCTGGTCGGAGGTGGTCACCGCCTTCGAGTGCCTGGACCGCCCCTACGACCTGGCCCGCGTCCGGCACCGCCTCGCCCAGGCCCTTCTTGCCGAAGGCGGCGAGGACGAGCGTGAGCGGGCCGTGGAACTGCTGAGGCTGGCCGGGGCGGTCGCGGACCACCTCGGTGCCCGCCCGCTGGCCGACGAGGTGGCCCGGCTCGCCCGGCGCGCGCGTCTGACCCTCACCCACGCCCCGCACCAGGCCCTCACGCCCGCCGACCCGGCCGAGGCGCTCGGCCTCACCGGCCGTGAACGGGACGTCCTGCGGCTGGTCTCGGCCGGCCGTACCAACCGCCAGATAGCCGAGGAACTCTTCATCTCCCCGAAGACGGCCAGCGTCCACGTCTCCAACATCCTGTCCAAGCTCGGCGTCTCGGGCCGGGGCGAGGCGGCGGCGGTGGCGCATCGCCTGGGGCTGTTCCCGGCCGAACCGCTCGCCGCCCCGACAGCGGGCTGACCGTACGCTGGAGAAAACCGGCAAGGGGGAGAAACCGTGTTCGACGCCTTCGCGGAACTGTTCACGCCCGGACGCAAACACACCCGAGACGAACAGAATCGACTGGAGCTGACCCGGGAGGACGTCGGGGACGCCGACCCCGGCCGGGGTCCCATAGACCTCGCCTCGGGAAAGGTGGTCGTACGCCCGCCCGCGCCGCCGTCCGCCGAAGCGGAGCCCGCGGACGACGAGTGAGCGGCGAGGCTACTTCACCTCCGCCTCCAGCACCCGGTCGTCCCCCTTCTTCGGCGCACCCCTGCCGTCCGTGTTGCTCGTCACCAGCCAGACCTTGCCGCCGCCCGCCGGGGCCACCGTGCGCAGACGGCCGTAGTCGCCGGTGAGGAAGGCCTGCGGGGCCGCCGAGGCCGCGGTGCCCCGCAGCGGGATGCGCCACAGCCGCTGTCCCTTCAGAGCCGCCATCCAGATCACGCCGTCGACGTAGGCGATACCGCTGGGGGAGGCGTCGTCGGTGTGCCACTGGGCGATCGGATTGCGGAAGCCGGCGTGGGAGGACCGGCCCTCGGCCTCGGGCCAGCCGTAATCGCCGCCCGGCACGATCGCGTTCAGCTCGTCCCAGGTGTCCTGGCCGAACTCGGAGGCGAACAGGCGCTGCCGGGTGTCCCAGGCCAGGCCCTGCACGTTCCGGTGGCCGTACGAGTACACCGCGGAGCCGGGGAACGGGTTGCCCGGGGCCGGCTCGCCCTCCGGGGTCATCCGCAGGATCTTGCCGCCCAGGGACTTCGTGTCCTGGGCCAGGCCCCGCTCGCCGCTCTCGCCCGTGCCCGCGTAGAGCATTCCGTCCGGGCCGAAGGCGATGCGGCCGCCGTTGTGGATGCGCCCCTTGGGGATGCCCTTGAAGACCGTGTCCGGGGCGCCCAGCTGCTCACCCGCCGGCTTCCGCTCGTCGTACAGCATCCGGACGACGCGGTTGTCCGAGGCGGAGGTGAAGTAGGCGTAGATCATGTGGTCGGAGGAGTAGCCGGGCGACAGGGCGATGCCCAGCAGGCCGCCCTCGCCGGCCGGGGAGACCCCGGAGACACTGCCCAGCTCGGTCTTCGTGCCCGTCTTCGGGTCGATCCGGGTGATCGTCCCCTCGTCACGGGAGGAGACCAGCAGCCCGCCGCCCGGCAGTTCGGCCAGCCCCCACGGCGTCTTCAGGCCCTCGGCCACCGTGCGCAGCACCTTCACCGATCCCTTGGCCGGCGCGGCCGACTCGGTGGCCCGCGCGGCGGGGCCGGTGCCCGGGGCCGTGGTCCCGCCGCCGGTCGGCGAACCCCCGCCGCGCGAGGCGCAGCCGGCCGTCAGTACGAGCGCGGTCGCGGCCAGTACGGCCGTCACAGCTCGACGTTGCACGATCAGGTCCCTTCGACGCGGCGGTGCCGGCGGCAGCCTCTCTCCACTCATACTCCGCTCGCCCTGTACGGGGTTCCCGGTCGTGCGACCCGAACGCGGCGTCAGTCCCACGAGCCCCGCGCGGGCGGCAGCTCGGCGAGCGCCGTCAGGTCCCGCGCGGTCAGCCGTACGTCCACCGCGTCCGCGTTCTCGGTCGCCCACCGGTACCGCTTGGTACCGGGCACCGGGACGACATGTCTGCCCTGGGCGAGTACCCATGCCAGAGCCACCTGGGCGGGGGTGACCTCCTCCCCGTGGCGGCGTGCCACCCGTCGCAGACCCGCGACGATCGGCTGATTGGCGGCCATCATCTCGGCCGTGAAGCGCGGATGGCGGGCGCGCAGGTCGTCGGGTTCGAACCCCTCGCCCGGAGTGAGCGTGCCGGTCAGGAAGCCGTTGCCCAGGGGCATCGCGGCCAGGAAGCCCACGCCCCGCGCCTCGCACCACGGCAGCAGCGCCTCCAGGGCCTCCGGCGACCACACCGACAGCTCGGCCTGCACCGCACTCACCGGGAAGACCTGCTGCGCCCGCTGCAGCTGGCGCAGCGTCGCGTCGTGCAGCCGGGTGCCGGACCGGCGTCCGCCCCGCGCGCCCACCGCACAGAGCCCCAGCGCCCGCACCTTTCCGGCCCGCACCAGCTCGGCCATCGCGCCCCACGTCTCCTCGATCGGGACCTCGGGGTCGGCGCGGTGCAACTGGTAGAGGTCGATCACGTCCGTCTGCAGGCGTCGCAGCGAGGCGTCGCAGGCCCGCTTCACATATCCCGGACGGCCGTTGGCCACGATGTGCTGCTCTCCCACGAGCAGCCCCACCTTCGTCGACACGAAGGCCTCCGCGCGCCGCTCCTTCAGCACCCGGCCCAGCAGCAGCTCGTTGGTGAACGGACCGTACATGTCCGCCGTGTCCAGGAGGTTCGAGCCCAGGTCCAGCGCCCGGTGCACGGTCCTGACCGACTCCTCGCCCCGCTGCCTCGACCCGCTGTACGCCCAGCTCATCGGCATGCACCCGAGTCCGACGGCCCCCACCGCGAGTCCCCCCGCGCCGATCGTCCTGCGCTCCACCTGCTCGTGAACCTCCCTCTCCTGAGCCCCCAACCTAACCTCTGCGCACCGGCCGTCTGACATAGCCTCCTGCCATGACCGCAGACATATGGCTTCCCATCGCGCCGCAGGAGATCGAGGGGCTTCCCGAGGGGCCCCGGTACCTGTTCTGGGACGGCGGCGAGGAGTTCCCCGGCGACCCGGGCGCCTGCGTCTTCTACGCCGTGCCGTACATGAAGCCGGTCCGGGTGAGCGTGCGCCCGCTGCCCGCGATGGGCGCGGTCCAGGTCGTGCAGACGCTGTCGGCCGGCGTCGACCATGTGCAGCCGGGTCTGAAGTACCTGCGCCCGGGGGTGCGGTTGTGCAACGCGCGCGGGGTGCACGAGACGAGCACCGCCGAGCTGACGCTGACGCTGATCCTCGCCTCCCTGCGCGGCGTCCCCGACTTCGTGCGGGCCCAGGACCGGGGGGAGTGGCTCGGCGGGTTCCGCCCGGCGCTCGCCGACAAGACGGCCCTCATCGTCGGCTACGGCTCCATCGGGGCCGCCATCGAGGACCGGCTCGCGCCTTTTGAACTCACGCGGGTGGCGCGCGTCGCGCGCTCAGGGCGCACCACGGCGCGCGGTCCCGTGCACCCGCTCACCGAATTGCCCTCTCTGCTTCCGGACGCCGACATCGTGATCCTGTGCACGCCCTTGACGGAGTCCACCAGAGGCCTGGTCAGCGGTGATTTCCTGGGGCGGATGAAGGACGGCGCGCTGCTCGTGAACGTCGCCCGCGGACCCGTCGTCGACACCAAGGCGCTGCTCGCCGAGCTGGAGAGCGGCCGCATCACCGCGGCACTGGACGTGACGGACCCCGAGCCGCTGCCGCCGGGACATCCCTTGTGGCAGACGCCCGGCGTGCTGATCAGCCCGCATGTGGGCGGTCCCACCTCGGCCTTCATGCCGCGCGCCAAGCGCCTGCTCGTCGACCAGTTGAACCGCTTCGTGAACCACGAACCCCTGCGGAACGTGATCCTTACGACGGAAGAGAACGGGGCGTAGATGCCGGGAGAGAACGGGACTTAGTCCACTTCCGGCACCCTCCGCAACCTTTCGGATGCGGGCCGTACCCGCATACCCGCTGGTCGTCACGGAGCGTAGAGAGGCTATGTCCCTGAGTGACGATACTGGTGTATCGTCCCGACAGGGGTTGCGCCGCCTACGTTCGGCGCCGGGGATGGATATTTCAGATTTGTGAGGGGGGCGACGGGCGATGCACGGCCTATGGACGAACGATCCGACGCGGCGGAGCCGCCGACGGCGACCCTGGCGCGCGGCGGCGCGCAGACGCGGCCATCACACGAGCCATCACAGCCACCGCCACCGCAGCCCGGCCGGCCGTCGCAGGCATGTCCTCCGGGACCCACGGGACCCGGGAGCGGCACTGACCGGGAGGCCCCGGTGAACGCGCCGCCCTCCGTGACGACCGTGACGAGCGCCCTGGACGGCTTGGTGCGCGCACCGCTCGCGCCGGGGGCTCCGCCGCAGTCCCGTCCGCCGGCCGTCGGCGCCGGGTCGCGTCTGGTCCAGCAATTGGTCCTGGCCCTCGTCTGCGGGGCCTACGCCATCGGGTCCACCTTCGACTGGGGCTCGGGCCGCCTCGCGCTGATCATGGGCGACTTCGGGCTGAGCGCCGCGGCGGGCGCCGCCGCCGTCTCCTGCTTCTGCTACGCCCGCAGCCCGCGGGTCCGCTTCCGGCCGGCCTGGCTGCTGTTCGCGCTCTCCTCGGCGATGGCGGCCCTGGGCAACGCGGTCTGGGGCTGGTACGAGGTCGTGCTGGGGCGGAGCGTGCCGAGCCCGAGCTACGCCGACCTGTTCTTCCTGTGCTTCGCGCCGCCCGCCATCGTGGGCCTGCTGGTCCTCGCCAAGCGGCCGATGACCCGGGCGGGCTGGATCTGCCTGGCGCTGGACGCCTGGCTGATCGGCGGCTCCCTGCTCACCCTGTCCTGGAGCCTCGCGCTCGCCCAGGCGGCGCGGTTCGACGGACCGAGCGTGGCGCACACCGCGCTGTCGCTGGCCTACCCACTGCTCGACATCGCGCTCGTCAGCATGGTGCTCGCGCTGCACTTCCGCCGCTCCTCGGGCAACCGCACGGCGGTCAACACCGCGATCGGCGCGCTCGCCCTCACCGTGATGTGCGACGCGCTGTTCACCTCGCCGCTGCTGCACAGCAGCTACCGCTCCGGGCAGCTGCTGGACGCGGGCTGGTTCGCCGGGTCGCTGCTGCTCGCCTACGCCCCCTGGGCCGCTCCGTCGCGTCCGGGAGCACGGGAGGCCGACCGGCACGTACCCGACGGGCACACGCGCGTGGTGCACGAGCACGTGCCCGGACAGCGCGGCACAGGCCATCCCCACGTGCCCGCACCCGCCCCCGGAGGCGAACACGGCCGCTACCCGGCCGGCCGGCCGCTCTCCGGCTCCCTCGCCGCGCTCACCCCGTACCTCGCCGCCGCGGTGTGCACCCTGGGCATCCTGTACAACGTCCTCAACGGCCGCAGGCCCGACCATGTCGTGCTGATCACCGCAGGCGCCGTCGTACTGGCGCTCGTCATGCGCCAGGGCATCATGCTGCTGGACAACATCACCCTCACCCAGGAACTGGCGCAGAAGGAGAACCACTTCCGCTCCCTGGTGCAGGGCTCCAGCGACGTCATCATGATCGCCGCACCCAACGGCATCCTCCGGTACGTCTCCCCGGCCGCCGCCGGGGTCTACGGACGGTCCGCCGAGGATCTGGTGGGTACCGAACTGGCCGGTCTCATCCACCCGGAGGACCTGGGCTGTGTGGTGCACGAGGTGCGCCGGTTCCTCGCCGTCAGCCCGCTGGAGGAGGCCACCACACGCATCGAGTGCCGCTTCCGCTCCGGGGACGGCGGCTGGCTCAACGTCGAGTCCACCGTCAACCGGCACCACGGCGGCCTGATCTTCAACAGCCGGGACGTGACCGAACGGGTGCGGCTGCAGGCCCAGTTGCAGCACAACGCCGAGCACGACCCGCTCACCGACCTGCCCAACCGCGCGCTGTTCACCCAGCGCGTCCAGCAGGCCCTCTCCGGCCGCCGCGCCACCGACCGGGGCGCCGCCCTGCGCGGCACCGCCGTTCTCTTCATCGACCTGGACGGCTTCAAGGCCGTCAACGACACGATCGGGCACCAGGCCGGGGACGAACTGCTCGTCCAGGCCGCCCGCAGGCTCCAGGACGCCGTCCGGCAGGGGGACACCGCCTCCCGGCTCGGCGGCGACGAGTTCGCGGCCCTGATCGTCGGGGACGGCACCCGTGACCGTGCCGCCCGGGAGCGCAACATCCTGGAGCTCGCCGACCGTCTCAGAATGACCCTCTCCCAGCCCTACGCCATCGGCGGCAACGATGTCCGGGTCAACGCCTCCATCGGCGTCGCCTTCGCCGAACAGGGCCTCGGCGCGGGCGAGCTGCTGCGCAACGCCGACCTCGCGATGTACCGCGCGAAATCGGCCGGCAAGGGCCGCGTCGAGCTGTACAAGCCGCAGATGCAGCAGGACGTCGTACGCAAGGCGGAGCTGGCCACACGGCTGCGCGCCGCGCTGCACGACGGCGAGTTCGCCCTGCTGCACCAGCCCGTGGTCTGCCTGGAGAAAGGCCGGATCACATCGGTTTCCGCACAGGCGCGCTGGCGCTCCTCCCAGGGGGTGCTCTTCACCCCGGCCGAGTTCCTGCGGGTGGCCGAGGACGGCGACAAGACCGCGGAGCTGGACCGCTGGATCCTCCAGGAGGCGGTGGAGCAGGCCGCCGAGCGGGCCGCCACCGGGAACGTGGTGCCGGTGGCCGTGCGGGTGAGCGCCCGCCGGCTGCTGGACCGCTCGATGCCGCTCGGCTCCGTGGAGGCGCTGCTGACCCGGCACGGGCTGCCGCCCGGCGCGTTGGTCGTGGAGCTGTCCGGCACCGACCCCATGGCCGCGCTGGACGAGCTGGAGCGGCGTCTGACCGCGCTCAGCCGGCTCGGGGTACGGATCGCCCTGGACGGCTTCGGCAGCGGCTACGCGGCGATCACGGCCCTCAGAAGGCTCCCCGTCGACATCCTGAAGCTCGACCGCAGCCTGGTCGAGGGGGTCGTGGAGTCCGCTCGGCTGCACAAGATCACCAGCGGGCTGCTGCGGATCGCCGGCGATCTCGGGCTCCAGTCCGTCGCCGAGGGTGTGGACCTGCCGGAACAGGTCGTCGCGCTGCGCGCGATGGGCTGCACGCACGGGCAGGGCATGGCGTTCGCGGGGCCGCTGGACGAGTACCGGCTGCGCCGGGCGCTCGGATCCGGTCACTATCCCGTGCCGCACGCGCCGGCCGAGCCGGCGTTCGCGGGCGGCGCGCGAGAGCCGCAGGCGCGCGTCGGCGTCGAGAGCGGGGGCGCGCGAAGGTCCGAAGAGCTGAGCGCGGTCGTCGCCTCGACCCCGACCGCGGCGCCCCGGAGGTGACGAGCTGTGGAAAGGGCCGCGGGGGTGTACACCGGAAGGGTGTCCGCCGTCTTCGGAGGTGGCAGTGCCCTTCGCTCACATAATGAGACTCCCGTCCCACCCACTTGACACGTGGTGCGTGCCGGGGGGAGGGTCAGTGCCATGCGCACCCGAATTCTCGTACTTGGACAGCGCGTCGGCTGAGCTGGGACCCACCGGAGGACGATCCGGAATCCCCAGCGACCACACCGGCGCGCTCCCCTCGCTTGCCCTACGGCACGAGGGGTTTTTTGTTGCACGAGCACCTTTCGTGCAGCGCTTGAACTCCGCCCAAACCTCGCAAAAACCCTCAGCATCGAGAAGAGAATGCCGATGACCGAGCAGGCCACCGGGGCCCATCCGCAGCCGCGGCCCCGATCCGGAGGACAGCAGTCCGCCCCCGTCGAGCACGTCACGGGTGCGCAGTCCCTCATCCGCTCCCTCGAGGAGGTCGGCGCTGAGACGGTATTCGGTATCCCCGGCGGCGCGATCCTGCCGGCGTACGACCCGCTGATGGACTCCACCCGGGTGCGCCACGTCCTGGTCCGCCACGAGCAGGGCGCAGGCCACGCGGCCACCGGCTACGCGCAGGCCACCGGCAAGGTCGGCGTCTGCATGGCGACCTCGGGGCCGGGTGCCACCAACCTGGTCACGCCGATCGCCGACGCGCACATGGACTCGGTGCCGCTGGTCGCGATCACCGGTCAGGTCGCCTCGAAGTCGATCGGCACGGACGCCTTCCAGGAGGCGGACATCGTCGGCATCACCATGCCGATCACCAAGCACAACTTCCTGGTCACCAAGGCCGAGGACATCCCGCGGACCATCGCGCAGGCGTTCCACATCGCCTCCACCGGCCGCCCGGGCCCGGTCCTGGTCGACATCGCCAAGGACGCCCTCCAGGCGAAGACCACCTTCTCCTGGCCGCCGGTCATGGACCTGCCCGGCTATCGCCCGGTGACCAAGCCGCACGCCAAGCAGATCCGCGAGGCGGCCAAGCTGATCACCTCCGCCAAGCGGCCCGTCCTCTACGTCGGCGGCGGCGTCCTCAAGGCCCAGGCCACCGCCGAGCTGAAGGTCCTCGCCGAACTCACCGGAGCGCCCGTCACCACCACCCTGATGGCGCTCGGCGCGTTCCCCGACAGCCACCCGCTGCACGTGGGAATGCCGGGCATGCACGGTGCGGTCACCGCCGTCACCGCGCTGCAGAAGGCCGACCTGATCGTCGCCCTCGGAGCCCGCTTCGACGACCGCGTCACCGGCAAGCTGGACAGCTTCGCGCCGTACGCCAAGATCGTCCACGCCGACATCGACCCGGCCGAGATCGGCAAGAACCGCGCCGCCGACGTGCCGATCGTCGGTGACGCCCGCGAGGTCATCGCCGACCTGGTCCAGGCCGTGCAGAAGGAGCACAGCGAGGGCCACCAGGGCGACTACACCGCCTGGTGGAGCGACCTGAACCGCTGGCGCGAGACCTACCCGCTCGGCTACGACCAGCCCGAGGACGGCTCGCTGTCCCCGCAGCAGGTCATCGAGCGCATCGGGCAGCTCGCTCCCGAGGGCACGATCTTCGCCGCGGGCGTCGGCCAGCACCAGATGTGGTCCGCGCACTTCATCCAGTACGAGAAGCCCGCCACCTGGCTGAACTCCGGCGGCGCCGGCACGATGGGCTACGCGGTCCCGGCCGCCATGGGCGCCAAGGCCGGACAGCCGGACCACACGGTCTGGGCGATCGACGGTGACGGCTGCTTCCAGATGACCAATCAGGAGCTGACCACCTGCGCCCTGAACAACATCCCGATCAAGGTCGCCATCATCAACAACGGCGCCCTCGGGATGGTCCGCCAGTGGCAGACCCTCTTCTACAACCAGCGTTACTCCAACACCGTGCTGCACTCCGGCCCCGACGACGTCAACCCGGAGGCCAGGGGCACCCGCGTGCCGGACTTCGTGAAGCTGTCCGAGGCCATGGGCTGCGTGGGCCTGCGCTGCGAGCGCCCGGAGGACCTGGACAAGGTCATCGAAGAGGCGAACTCCATCAACGACCGCCCGGTCGTCGTCGACTTCATCGTCCACGAGGACGCGATGGTGTGGCCGATGGTCGCCGCCGGCACCTCCAACGACGAGATCATGGCCGCCCGGGACGTCCGCCCCGACTTCGGCGACAACGAAGACGACTGACCTTCAACAGGCAAGGAAGAGCAACCAGACATGTCCAAGCACACGCTCTCCGTCCTGGTGGAGAACACGCCGGGCATCCTCGCCCGGATCGCCGCCCTGTTCTCGCGCCGCGGCTTCAACATCGACTCGCTCGCGGTCGGCGTCACCGAGCACCCCGACATCTCCCGCATCACCATCGTGGTGGGCGTCGAGGACCTGCCGCTGGAGCAGGTCACCAAGCAGCTCAACAAGCTCGTCAACGTGCTGAAGATCGTGGAGCTGGAGCCCGGCCAGGCGGTTCAGCGCGAACTCGTTCTGGTGAAGGTGCGCGCCGACAACGAGACGCGATCCCAGATCGTGGAGATCGTCCAGCTGTTCCGCGCCAAAACGGTCGACGTCTCCCCGGAGGCCGTCACCATCGAGGCCACCGGATCCAGCGAGAAGCTGTCCGCCATGCTCAAGATGCTGGAGCCGTTCGGCATCAAGGAGCTGGTCCAGTCCGGGACGATCGCGATCGGCCGCGGCGCCCGCTCGATCACGGACCGCTCGCTGCGCGCGCTGGACCGATCCGCGTAAGGCTGAACGCGTAAGGCTGAATACGGGCGGTCCCGCCGCCCGTATGCCGAGACCCCGAAACTTCCCCTCCCCTCACCGGCATACGGTGGGACGCACAAACTGCACACCAAGGAGAGAACCCAAAGTGGCCGAGCTGTTCTACGACGCCGACGCCGACCTGTCCATCATCCAGGGCCGCAAGGTCGCGGTCATCGGATACGGCAGCCAGGGCCACGCCCACGCGCTGTCGCTGCGTGACTCGGGCGTCGACGTGCGAGTCGGTCTGCACGAGGGCTCCAAGTCCAAGGCCAAGGCCGAGGAGCAGGGCCTGCGCGTGGTGACCCCGGCCGAGGCCGCAGCCGAGGCCGACGTCATCATGATCCTCATCCCGGACCCGATCCAGGCCCAGGTCTACGAGGAGTCCATCGCGCCGAACCTGAAGGACGGCGACGCGCTGTTCTTCGCGCACGGCTTCAACATCCGCTTCGGCTTCATCAAGCCCCCGGCCGGCGTCGACGTCGCCCTGGTCGCCCCGAAGGGCCCGGGCCACCTGGTGCGCCGCCAGTACGAGGAGGGCCGTGGCGTCCCGGCGATCGCCGCCGTCGAGCAGGACGCGACCGGCAACGCCTTCCCGCTGGCCCTGTCGTACGCCAAGGCCATCGGCGGCACCCGCGCCGGCGTCATCAAGACGACCTTCACCGAGGAGACCGAGACCGACCTGTTCGGCGAGCAGGCCGTGCTGTGCGGCGGCACCTCCGCCCTGGTCAAGGCCGGCTTCGAGACCCTGGTCGAGGCGGGCTACCAGCCGGAGATCGCCTACTTCGAGTGCCTGCACGAGCTGAAGCTGATCGTCGACCTCATGTACGAGGGCGGCCTGGAGAAGATGCGCTGGTCCGTCTCCGAGACCGCCGAGTGGGGCGACTACGTCACCGGTCCGCGCATCATCACCGACGCCACCAAGGCCGAGATGAAGCAGGTCCTCGCGGAGATCCAGGACGGCACCTTCGCCCAGACCTGGATGGACGAGTACCACGGCGGTCTGAAGAAGTACAACGAGTACAAGCAGCAGGACGCGGAGCACCTGCTGGAGACCACCGGCAAGCAGCTGCGCAAGCTGATGAGCTGGGTGAACGAGGAGGCGTAAGCCTCGTGTCAGGGGGTCGGGGCAGACTGCTCCGGCCCCCTTTGGCCACTCCGTCCAGCCCCGGACGGGTGATCCTTCCGCAGAGGCGCAAGACGGTCTCGGCGGCGCCACTACACTGCTGCACAACATACGCGTCAGGCCCACAGCGTCGTGCGTCTTCCGCGGCTAGCCCCCCTCCTCCGCCTGCGGCCGTCGGGACGGCCGTCCGCATGCATTGGACTAGTGAGGACCTCACGTGAGCTCGAAACCTGTCGTACTCATCGCTGAAGAGCTGTCGCCCGCGACCGTCGACGCGCTCGGCCCGGACTTCGAGATCCGGCACTGCAACGGAGCCGACCGCGCCGAACTGCTCGCCGCCATCGCCGACGTCGACGCGATCCTGATCCGTTCCGCCACCAAGGTCGACGCGGAGGCCACCGCCGCCGCCAAGAAGCTCAAGGTCGTCGCTCGAGCCGGCGTCGGCCTGGACAACGTCGACGTCTCCGCCGCCACCAAGGCCGGCGTGATGGTCGTCAACGCCCCGACCTCCAACATCGTCACGGCCGCCGAGCTCGCCTGCGGTCTGCTCGTCGCCACCGCCCGCAACATCCCGCAGGCCAACGCCGCGCTGAAGAACGGCGAGTGGAAGCGCAGCAAGTACACGGGTGTCGAGCTCGCCGAGAAGACGCTGGGCGTCGTGGGCCTCGGCCGTATCGGCGCCCTCGTCGCGCAGCGGATGTCCGCCTTCGGCATGAAGGTCGTCGCCTACGACCCCTACGTGCAGCCCGCGCGGGCCGCGCAGATGGGCGTCAAGGTGCTGTCCCTGGACGAGCTGCTCGAGGTTTCCGACTTCATCACCGTCCACCTGCCGAAGACCCCCGAGACCCTCGGCCTGATCGGCGACGAGGCGCTGCGCAAGGTCAAGCCGAGCGTGCGCATCGTCAACGCCGCGCGCGGCGGCATCGTGGACGAGGCGGCGCTCTACGCGGCGCTGAAGGAGGGCCGCGTCGCCGGCGCGGGCCTCGACGTGTACGCCAAGGAGCCCTGCACGGACTCCCCGCTCTTCGAGCTCGACCAGGTCGTCTGCACCCCGCACCTCGGCGCCTCCACGGACGAGGCGCAGGAGAAGGCGGGCATCGCGGTCGCCAGGTCGGTGCGCCTCGCGCTCGCCGGCGAGCTGGTGCCGGACGCGGTGAACGTCCAGGGCGGTGTCATCGCCGAGGACGTCAAGCCCGGTCTGCCGCTGGCCGAGCGGCTCGGCCGCATCTTCACCGCGCTCGCCGGTGAGGTCGCCGTCCGCCTGGACGTCGAGGTCTACGGAGAGATCACCCAGCACGATGTGAAGGTGCTGGAGCTGTCCGCGCTCAAGGGCGTCTTCGAGGACGTCGTCGACGAGACGGTGTCGTACGTCAACGCGCCGCTGTTCGCGCAGGAGAGGGGCGTCGAGGTGCGCCTGACCACCAGCTCCGAGTCCGCCGACCACCGCAACGTGGTGACCGTGCGCGGCACGCTGGGCAACGGCGAGGAGGTGTCGGTCTCCGGCACGCTGGCCGGTCCGAAGAACGTCCAGAAGATCGTGGCGGTCGGCGACTTCGACGTCGACCTGGCGCTCGCCGACCACATGGTCGTCCTGCGCTACGAGGACCGCCCGGGTGTCGTCGGCACCGTCGGCCGCATCCTCGGCGAGGCCGGCATCAACATCGCCGGTATGCAGGTCGCGCGTGCCGCGGTGGGCGGGGAGGCGCTGGCCGTGCTGACCGTGGACGACACGGTGGGCTCCGCCGTTCTGGCCGAGGTCGGCTCGGAGATCGGGGCGGCGTCGGCCCGTTCGGTGAACCTGGTCTGAGACACACATGGCGAAACGCCGGACGGGCTGGTGCGATGCCGGCCCGTCCGGCGTTTTCCGTGCTCCGAGGGGTCTCAGAGGGCGGCCTGTTCGGCCTGAGCCACCGGTGCCTCCGTCTCCGCCACCGGCGTCTGCCGCACATGGATCCGGCGCAGGGTCGTCGCCGCCGCGATCGCCGCGAGGACCAGGATCGCCGTTCCGGCGAGGGCCGCGCCGTGCATGCCGGTGGTGAACGCCTCCCGGGCCGTCGTCGCCAGGGCGCCTGACGCACGCCCCGGCAGGTGACCGGCGACGGCGAGCGCGCCGCCCAGGGTCTCGCGGGCCTCGGCCGGGGCCGACGCCGGCATCTCGTGGCGGTAGACGGCCGTACCGATGGAGCCGAGGACCGCCATGCCCAGCGCGCCGCCGAACTCCGCGCCCGTCTCCAGCAGTGCGGAGGCGGAGCCCGCCTTCTCCACCGGGGCGGCGCTCATGGCCAGGTCGGTCATCTGCGAGATCACCATGACGATGCCGGAGGACAGGACGCCGCAGGCGGCGAGGGCGAGCCAGAGGGAGTCCGTGCCGAGCAGGGCCAGCATGCCGTAGCCCGCCGCGCCGATGGCGAAGCCGGCGGTGACCACATAGGCGCGGTTCACGCCCTTCTGGACCAGGGCCGTGGCCGCCGGGGCCGCCATCCCGATCGGTACCGACGGCAGGAGCGCCCACAGGGCCGCCTCCATCGCGCTCTTGTCGAGCACCGACTGCAGATACTGCGTGGTGAAGATCGCCGAGCCCATGATCGCCAGCGAGGAGACGAGGTTCAGGACGACGGCGGGGCCGAAGCCCCGGCTGCGGAAGAGGGCCGGCGAGATCATCGGAGAGGCGGTCGTGCGCTGGCGGTGTACGAAGAGGGCCGCGAAGAGCAGGCCGACGGCGACGGACACGACGTACAGCGGGTGCCAGCCCTCGGACGGGATCTCCTTGAAGCCGTAGATCAGGGGGAACACCGCCGCCATCGACAGCGGCACGCTCAGGAAGTCGAAGCGGCCGGGCTCCGGGTTCTTGGACTCGGGCAGCAGGATCGGGCCGAGGACCAGCAGCAGCACCATCGCGGGCAGGTTGACCAGGAAGACCGAGCCCCACCAGAAGTACTGCACCAGAACTCCGCTCAGCACGGAGCCGAGGGCGATTCCGCCGGTCATCACGCCGGACCAGATGCCGATCGCCTTCGCCCGCTCCTTGGAGTCGGTGAACATCGTGCGGACCAGGGCCATCGTCGAGGGCATCAGGGTCGCCCCGCCGATGCCGAGGACCGCGCGGGCCGCGATCAGGGTCTCGGCGCTGTTCGCGTAGGCCGCGACCAGGGACGCGGCGCCGAAGGCGGCGGCGCCGAACAGGAGCAGCCGGCGCCGGCCGATGCGGTCGCCCAGCGAGCCCATCGTCATCAGCAGGCCGGCCAGGACGAAGCCGTACATGTCGAAGATCCACAGCTGCTGGGTGCCGCTCGGCTGAAGGTCCACGCTGATCGCCGGGATGGCGAAGTAGAGGACCGAGACGTCCATGGAGACCAGCAGCAGCGGCAGCATCAGCACGCCGAGCGCGGTCCATTCGCGGCGACCGGCGTGCCCGGCAGGGGAGTTGGTGCTCGTCGAGTTCGTCATGCCAGAGACTGTACGGGCGTCTTAAACGCTTGTCTAGAACGCTTGTGTAAGTCGTGCGTCTAGGACGTCTGTATGGATCGGCGGTAGGGTGATTCGCATGGGACACCGTGAAGATCTGCTGGAAGGCGCCAAGCGCTGCCTGCTGGAGAAGGGCTTCGCGCGGACGACGGCGCGCGACATCGTGAAGGAGTCGGGGACCAACCTCGCCTCCATCGGCTATCACTACGGCTCGAAGGACGCGCTGCTCGCGCAGGCCTACGTCGCGCTCGTGGAGACCATGTCCGACGACTTCGGCTGGGACGGCCCCCAGATCGAGGGCGCGCCCGGTTCGCTGGAGCGCTTCCGCGGGGTGTGGTCGAGCGTCGTCGCCAGCATGCGGGAGCCCGGTTCGGTGTGGCGGCTCAGCATGGAGGTCATGACCATCGACCTGCCCGAGGTGCGCGAGTCCTTGGCCGCTGCCCAGCGCGAGGGCGGGCGCGGCATGGTGGCGCTGCTGATGGGTGTGCCCGAGGAGGAGGTCACGGACGAGACCGCGGACACGCTCGGCAAGTTCTACATGACGCTGATGACCGGCCTCATCGCACAGTGGACCTTCGACCCCGGGACCGCGCCCGACGGCGACGCCCTCACCGAGGGCCTGCGGCAGATCGTCGAAGCGGCCGCGAAGGGCTGACCCCGCCGTCCCCCCTCTCTCACACACGCCCGGTCCGCGAAGTGCGAGCGGGCGGCGCGGGGCGAACGCGCGGCCCGGCACCCGCGTGCCCGGCGCGAAAGGCCGGCGGGCCGGCGGTGCAGGGGGCGTGCGGGCGGCCCGGCACCGCCACCACCGGGTCGAGTTCGACGGCCCGTCCGGCACAGAACCGGCAGCAGTGGAAGCGGCCCGCTGCCCGGCGAGGGCCCACCCGCCTTCGAGGGCGATCGGGTCGATGGCCCGCTGTCCTGCGAGGGCCGCGAACCGGGCCTGAGGCAGAGCGGGAACACGGTGGGCGGGCCCCGGTCCGGCCGGTGCCGATGACTCACCCGGCGGTGCCGCGCGGGTCTTGCCCGGCTCCCGCGCTGCGCCCCTCACCGGCACGCCGGTCCCGCATCGCCGGGGCCAGCGCGCCCAGCATCGAGGCTGCCGTCAGCGTGAACGCCCACGGATACCCCGTGTGCCCCGCCAGGAGGCCGAAGCCCGCGGCGCCCGCCCCCATGCCCCCGTCGTAGGCGAGGTTCCACAGCGCGGTGACCGTGCCGTAGGAGGGGCGGGAGACACGGGTGTACATGAGGGCGAGGGTCGCGTTCTGGGCGACGCCGAATCCGGTCCCGAAGACCACCGCGCCCACGAGGACGGCGACCGGACCGGAGACCGCCGCCATGAGCGCCGTACCGGCGGCCGACAGCAGCAGCCCCGGGGTGATCAGCTGCCCGGAGCCGCGCCGGTCGCCGTACCGCCCCGCCGCCCAGCGGGCCGCGGTCGCGGTGGCGCTCTGCACCAGCAGCGCCGCCGTCGCCACACCGGCCGACCCGTGCGGCACGGCCAGCGGCAGGAACGTGACCAGGATGCCGGCGGCGAGCGCGGTGGTGGCGAAGACCGCCGCGGGGCGCCGCAGTCCGGTGTCGCGCAGGGCCTCCGCCATGCCGAGGGGCTTCGAGGCGGCGCCTTGCGCGGGCGCGGCCTCCCGCAGCCCCGGCACCGAGGGAATCGCCGCCAGCGCCGCCACGGCCGCGGCCACGGTGACCGGCCCGTACCCGACGTTCTGCGCGAGCCACACGCCCAGCGGCAGGGCGACCAGCGACGGGACGCCCCCGACCACGCCGACGAGGGCGAGCCCCTCGCCCCTGCGCTCCGCGGGGATCAGCGCGGCGGTCAGGGCGCCGCCCGCGACGAGGGTCAGGGCGAACCCCAGACCGCGCACCAGACAGAGGGCCGCGGTCCAGGCCGGCCCGTCGACCACGGACAGCGCCGGCGCGGGCGCGCCGAGCAGGAACAGCCCGGCCGTCAGCGGCCCCCGGTTCCCCCATCGGGCGACGATCCAGGGCCCGGCCAGCTCGCCCAGCACCGTGGACAGCATCAGCGCGCCGGTGGCGAGGCCCGCCCCGTCCCGGCCGGCGTGCGCGGGCACCGCCGACAGCAGCAGAAAGAAGTTCACCGTGGCGCCGACCATGCTCACGAACCGCAGCAGCAGAGGACGGGTCAGCAACGGTGGCCGCCCGCCCGAAGTCGCCGTTCGTGCAGGTGAGTTGGCATGTGTGGTCATGCGGTCGACGCTAGGGGGCGACCGGCCCCCCGGTAAGCTCCAATTCCATGCGTGTGCAGTGGGCCGGTCTGTCCCC
Source organism: Streptomyces griseochromogenes (assembly GCF_001542625.1). Lineage (NCBI taxonomy): Bacteria > Bacillati > Actinomycetota > Actinomycetes > Kitasatosporales > Streptomycetaceae > Streptomyces > Streptomyces griseochromogenes. The sequence goes on from NZ_CP016279.1 coordinate 1,867,403, forward strand.
CGAGTTGCTGCTGACCGTCGACCGGAGCAGCGGTGAACAGCTGCGCGCGCAACTGGAGAGGCAGTTGCGCGACGCGATACGGACCGGACGGCTGCGCGAGGACGAACGCCTGCCCTCGTCCCGCGAACTCGCCCGCAGTCTGGGCCTGTCCCGCGGCCTCGTCCAGGACTGCTACGCCCAGCTGCAGGCCGAGGGTTACCTGGTCACCCGCGTCGGCTCGGCCACCCGCGTGGCCCCCTGCGCGGGGCCCCCGGCACCGCCCGAACCCGCACCGCCCGCCGAACTCCCGCGCCTCGTCGCCGACTTCCGGCACGGCGTCCCCGACCTGGCCTCCTTCCCGCGCGCCGACTGGCTGTGGGCGATCAGGGAGGCGGCCCGCCGCATGCCCACGGCCGACCTCGACTACGGCGACCCGCGCGGCAGCCTGGCCCTGCGCACGGTCGTCGCGGGTTACCTGCGCCGGGTCCGTGCGGCCGCGGCCGCCCCCGCCCACATCCTCGTCTGCTCCGGCTACGCCCAGGGCCTCGGCCTCGCCCTCCAGGCCCTGGCCCGCACCGGCGTCCGCGCCGTCGCCCACGAGGACCCCGGCAGCCCCGCCACCGTGACGGCCTCCGTACGGGCGGCAGGTCTCACCCCGGTCCCGGTCCCGGTGGACGCGCACGGCATCGACGTACGGGCCCTGGACGCGACCGGAGCGCGCGTGGTGATCGTCACCCCCGCCCACCAGTGGCCGACGGGTGTCGTCCTCGCACCCGAACGCCGCCGAGCGCTCCTCGACTGGGCGCGGCGGCGCGACGCCTGCGTCATCGAGGACGACTACGACGCCGAGTTCCGCTACGACAAGGAGCCGGTCGGCGTGCTCCAGGGCCTCGCGGCCGACCGGGTCATCTCCATCGGCACGGTCAGCAAGTCCCTCGCGCCCGCCCTGCGCATCGGCTGGCTGCTGTGCCCGCCCGCGCTCACCGCGGGGCTCACCGAGCTGAAGCGGATCGCCGACCGCGGCACCCCGACCCTCGACCAGCTGGCCCTCGCCCTGCTCATCGAGTCCGGCCGCTACGACCGTCATCTGCGCCGCATGCGCACCCTGTACGCGGCCCGCTCCAAGGCCCTGCGCGCCGCCCTCGCCGCGCACGCCCCGGCGGTCCGCCTGACCGGGCTGGACGCGGGCTTCCACGCGGTGGCACACCTGCCCGGCGGGGCCGGGGAGGAGACGGTGATCGCCGCCGCGCGGGCCCGGGGCGTCGGCCTCTACGGCATGAGCGCCTGCCGCGCCGCGCCCGCTCCGGAGCCGCCCCGTCTGGTCCTGGGTTTCGGTGACGTCCCCGAGCGCGCGATCACGGAAGGCATCGCGGCGGTGGGGGACCTGCTCGGCTAGAGCCGCGCCCGCTTCAGCGCCATGTGCAGCAGCAGGCGGTCCTCGCCGTCGTCCAGATCCAGGCCGGTCAGCTGCTCCACGCGGGACAGACGGTAGTAGAGGGTCTGCCGGTGGATGCCGAGTTCGGCGGCCGTGCGGCCGGCCTGCCCCGCGCGGTCGAGGTAGACCTCGGCGGTGCGGGCCAGCTCCTGGTGGACGGGGGAGAGGAGCGGGCCCGCCACCGGGTCGTGGGCGGCCCCGGGCGGCAGTGCGGTCAGCAGCCGGTACGGCCCGATGCCCCGCCACTCGGCGACGGGCCCGAATCGCGGCTCGGCCAGCGCGGCCCGCGCGGCGGCGGAGGCCTCCTGCCAGAGCGCCCCCAGCTCGGCCAGCCCGGAGCGGGGTTCACCGACCCCGGCGGCGACCGCGGCACCCGGACCCGCCCTCCTCGTGGACGCGGGTACGGCGGCCCCCCGCGCCCCCTCCGCCTCCTTCAGCAGCCGCGCGGCCACGGTCAGCGCGGGCGCCCGCACATCCGCCGAGCGGAGCCGCACCAGGACCGCGAGGCTCTGCGTCGTCGCCCCCCACGCAACCGTGCACAGCGCCGTGGCGTGCGGGACCGTACGGGCGGACGGGGCCTCCTCGGGGTCGGCCGAGGGCCAGGGAGCGACGCAGACCAGGGTGTGCGGGGCGGCCGCGCGGGGGCCGAGGGCCGCGCGGAGTTCGCCCACCGCCATGTCCCGCTGCCAGCCGCTCTCCGCGGTCAGCACCGCCCGCAGCTCCCGGCTCAGACCGGCCCCCGCCTGCGCCTCGTCGGCGAGCAGCGCGCCGATCCGCTCCGTGACCCGCATGGCGGCCGTCAGCTGCGCGTCCGTCGGGCCCGGATCGTCCTCCAGCAGCCAGACGTAGCCGAGGACGACACCCCGATGGCGTACCGGCAGACAGATGCGCCCGCGGTAGACGCCGGCCTCCGGGGTCGGCGGAATCCGTACCGGTCCGCTCGCGCGCGTGATCCCGAAGCCCTCGAACCACGTCCGCACCGCGGCCGTGGACCGCCGGGTCAGGATCGAGCGGGTGCGCACCGGGTCCAGGGCGGACGGATCCAGGTCGCCCTCACTGTCGTACGCACCGAAGGCGATCAGCTCGAAGTCCCGGTTCTCCAGGGTCGCCGGGGCGCCCAGCAACTCCGAGATCTCGTCCACCAGCTCTTGGTAATCACCCTTGTAATCGGACGCCATTGGGGCATTCTCGCGCATTTTCGAGCCGCCTTCATACATCTGTCTGAGATCCAGTGCACTGATGCGTGACAGCTGTCGATGGCCGACGATCGGAGAGATCCTTAGGTTTCACGGTGGTTCTCCGTGCCGTACCCGAAAGGTCGGGTCACGGCCGTTTTGATGCTTGTCTGTGGAGGTGCCCCGTGCTGGGTCCCGTGATTCTCGCCGCGTCGCGCAGCGACCGGATGCGACGCCTTATCTCGGCGGCTCCGGTGACCAAGCAGGTCGTCGACCGCTTCATCCCCGGCGAGTCCGTGGCGGACATCGTTCCGATCATCAAGGACCTGACGGTCCAGGGTCTGGAGCTGACGATGGACGTCGTCGGCGAGGACATCACCACCCCCGAGCAGGCCACCGCCGCACGGGACGCCTACCTGGAGCTGATCGACCACCTCAGGCAGCTGGAGCTGGGCGAGAAGGTCGAGATGTCCGTCAAGCTGTCCATGTTCGGCCAGGCGCTGGAGGGCGGCCACGAGCTGGCCCTCGCGAACGTCCGCCCGGTCGTCGAGGCCGCCGCCGCCATCGGCACGACCGTCACCCTCGACGCCGAGGACCACACCACCCTCGACTCGATGTTCGCCATCCACGAGGAGCTGCGGAAGGACTTCCCGCAGACCGGCTGCGTCATCCAGGCCTACCTCTTCCGCACCGAGGCCGACGCCCGCCGCCTCGCCGCCGCCGGCAGCCGCGTGCGCCTGGTCAAGGGCGCCTACAAGGAGCCCGCCGAGGTCGCCTTCCAGCAGAAGCACGAGATCGACAAGGCCTACGTGCGCATCCTGAAGACGCTGATGGAGGGCGAGGGCTACCCGATGATCGGGTCCCACGACCCCCGCCTGATCGCCATCGCCCAGGAGCTGGCCCACCAGGCCGGGCGCAAACTGGACGAGTACGAGTTCCAGATGCTCTACGGCATCCGCAGCGACGAGCACCTGCGGCTGGCCGCCGAGGGCCACCGCATGCGCGTCTACACCGCCTACGGCACCGACTGGTACGGCTACTTCATGCGGAGGCTCGCCGAGAAGCCGGCGAACCTGCGCTTCTTCGTCCGCTCGATGATCAGCAAAGGCTGAGCCCGAACACCCGCTCACGTACAAGGAGTCAAGGATCTCATGGACGCTGTGACCCAGGTCCCCACCCCCGTCAACGAGCCGGTGCACGGCTACGCCCCCGGCTCGCCCGAGCGCGCCCGCCTGGAGGCCAAGCTCAAGGAGCTGGCCGAGAACCCGATCGACCTGCCGATGACCATCGGCGGCGAGCGGCGGATGGGCGGCGGCGAGGCCTTCCAGGTGGTCCAGCCGCACAACCACAAGGCCGTCATCGGCACCCTGCGCAACGCCACCCGGCAGGACGCCCAGGACGCCATCGACGCGGCCCTGGCCGCCGCGCCGGCCTGGCGCGCGATGTCCTTCGACGACCGCGCGGCGATCATCCTGCGCGCCGCCGAGCTGCTGGCCGGCCCGTGGCGCGAGACCATCGCCGCCTCCACCATGCTCGGCCAGTCCAAGACCGCCCAGCAGGCCGAGATCGACACCCCCTGCGAGCTGGTCGACTTCTGGCGCTTCAACGTCCACTACGCCCGCCAGATCCTGGCCGAGCAGCCCCCGGCCAACTCCCCGGGCGTCTGGAACCGCATGGACCACCGCCCGCTGGAGGGCTTCGTCTACGCGATCACGCCGTTCAACTTCAGCGCCATCGCGGGCAACCTGCCGACGGCTCCGGCTCTCATGGGCAACGTCGTCGTCTGGAAGCCGAGCCCGACCCAGACCCACGCGGCCGTCCTGCTCATGCGGCTGCTGGAGGAGGCGGGCCTGCCCAAGGGCGTCATCAACCTCGTCACCGGTGACGGCATCGAGGTCTCCGAGGTCGCCCTGGTCCACCGCGACCTCGCGGGCATCCACTTCACCGGCTCGACCAAGACCTTCCAGTACCTGTGGAAGACGGTCGGCAACAACATCGAGAAGTACCGCACCTACCCGCGCCTGGTCGGCGAGACCGGTGGCAAGGACTTCCTGGTCGCCCACCCGAGCGCCGACCGCGCGGTCCTGAAGACCGCCCTGACCCGCGGTGCCTTCGAGTACCAGGGCCAGAAGTGCTCGGCGACCTCCCGCGCCTACATCCCGGCCTCCATCTGGAACTCGGGCTTCAAGGAGGAGTTCGCGGCCGAGGTCGACTACCTGACCATGGGTGACGTCACCGACCTGTCGAACTTCATCGGCGCCGTGATCGACGACCGTGCCTTCGCCAAGAACAAGGCCGCCATCGACCGTGCCAAGGAGGACCCGACCTGCACGATCGTCGCGGGCGGCAGCTACGACGACTCGGTCGGCTACTTCGTCCGCCCGACCGTCATCGAGTCCACCGACCCGGAGAACGAGATCTTCCGCACCGAGTACTTCGGTCCGGTCCTCGGCATCCACGTCTACGAGGACGACAAGTACGACGAGATGCTGGAGCAGATGGAGTCGGTCTCCGACTACGCCCTGACCGGCGCGGTCATCTCCGACGACCGCGCCGCGGCCGCGTACACGATGGACAAGCTCCGCTACGCGGCGGGCAACTTCTACATCAACGACAAGTCGACCGGCGCCGTCGTCGGCCAGCAGCCCTTCGGCGGCGGCCGCGCCTCCGGCACGAACGACAAGGCCGGCGCCCCGCAGAACCTGCTGCGCTGGACCCTGACCCGCGCCATCAAGGAGACGCTGGTCCCGCCGACCGACTACACGTACCCGCACATGGGCTGATCAGCCCCCACGAACACGGGCCGGGAAGCCTGCCGCAGGAGCAGGCTTCCCGGCCCGTTCCCATCTTCCGGCGGTCGAGGAAGTTTCCGGAGGACGCCAGGGCGTGGGCCGGGAGATAGTGGGGCCATGGCCCACCGACTCCGCCTCGCCCACACCGCTGACCTCGACCCCGCCGAACTCCACGCCGCCCGCTCCTTGTTGGACACGGCGTTCGAGGGGGGCTTCTCCGCCGAGGACTGGGACCACGGGCTCGGCGGTCTGCACGTCCTCGTCCAGGACGGCGCCGGGCTCGCCGCGCACGGCGCCGTCGTGATGCGGCGCATCCGGCACCGGGGGCGCTGGCTGCGCACCGGGTACGTCGAGGCCGTCGCCGTACGTCCCGATGCGCGACGCAAGGGGCTGGGCGGGCGGGTGCTGGGAGAACTGGAGCGGGTGATCGAGCGGGCGTACGACCTCGGTGCGCTCTCGGCCAGCCCCGAAGGGGCCCTGCTGTACACCGCCCGGGGCTGGCAGCGGTGGGCCGGCCAGGTGCACGGCCTGTCGCCGGACGGGATCGTACGGCTGCCGGAGGAGGAAGGGGACATGTACGTGTGGCCCGCGCTCGCCGGGCCGCTCGACCCCGCCCGGGAGTTCGTCCTCGACTGGCGCGACGGAGACGTCGCCTGACGGGAGTTCAGGGCGTCGCGCGGACCAGGAGCTCGAACCCGTCCACCACCGTCTCGTCCGGCACGAGCGCCCCGCTGCGCAGATGCGGCACGGCGAAGTCGTACAACTCCACCTGCGCGTCCCGGTGGCCGCGCACCACGAAGCCCTCGATGCGCAGCCTCTTCTCCGCCGCGACCGCCCGGCTCGGCGCCACCCGGTCCGCCGGGAACGGCGAGATCGCCGGGCCGCTGCGGATCGCCGCCTTCCGCGGCGCGTCCCTATCTGCTGCCGCCCGCCCTGGAACGGCCGGCCGCCCTGCACCCCGGCCTCGACGCGAGCGTCACCGTCGTACGGGAACTGGGGTCCGGCACCGCGGGGCCAGCGCTCTCCCTGACCGCGGCCCCGCCCACCGTGGTGGTCACCGAGCTCGGACCGGACCGCCCGCACCGCTCGGTCGGCTATGTCACCACCCCCGAGCCGGCCGCGACGTCCGCCGTTCGGGCGCTCGTCCGGGAGTTGCGCTCCCCCCCCACCCCCGTATGGGAAAGGCGCAGTTCACAGCGGTGTGACCCGATCCGCCGTCTCAGATAGTAGGAAGTCCGAGTAATTGTGGAGACAGGCGCGGCCCGCTCCCTTACTTTTGTAGGAGCCGAACGTCTCGCTCGATCAAGCGAATGGCGGTCGTGAGCCGGGCCCCGTGCAGGCAACCCCTGCGGCACCGCTCCCCGCCCTCCGGCGTCTCGTAACCCCCCTTGCCGCACTCCGGTTTGCCGAAGGAGTCGATTTTCATGGCCGAGACGACCGTCCGCCGCCGAGTCCGCCACGTGTCCCGCACGAGCGAGTCCGACCGCAAGAACGCCGCCGCCGCGCTCCAGCGCGCCCTCGACCGCCGCGACAACGGCGGTGAGACCGGCCACTGAGCCGCCACTGATCCGGGAGCCGCACCCTCCCCCCCCACTCCGGGCTTCGCTCGAGCGGGGGGAGGAACCCCATGAGGTGCGGCGCGGTCTCACCCGCCGCGCCGCACCTCGAAGTGGTCGATCCGCCGCCCGTCCCCGGCGAGCGCCGACACCGTGAGCCTCGGGGACGGACCCGGCCGCGCCTCCACCGCGAGGAGCGAGAAGCCGGTGTACCGCACCCGCGACCACTGAGCCGTCTCGGGAGCGCGCTCCTTGTCCTTGGTCCAGTGGAAGGTCTCCACCGCGTCGTGCCGGGTGACGTGGCCCTCGTAGCTGTCCTTGACGCCCGAGGGGAAGGAGTACAGATCCCGGCCGCCGCCGCCCGCGGTGACGTACACGATCCCGTCCCGCGCGGGGTCCGTGGAGCCGCCGACCGGCACCTCCCGGCCGACCTGTCCGTCCTTGATCGCGTCCGTGCGCTCGTAGACGTGGTTGTGTCCGTTGATCACCAGGTCCACCCGGTGCCTGGCGAACAGCGGCAGCCACTCGGCCCGCACCCCGCCGTCGGAGGCGTGCTGCGAGGTGGAGTACGCGCAGTGGTGGAAGAAGACGACCACGAAGTCCACGCCCGGCGTCGCCCGCAGCTCGCCGAGCCGCGCGTCCAGCCACTTGGTCTGGCGGCCGCCGCTCAGCCCGAGGTTGACGGGAATCTCGTAGGACACGTCGTTGGCGTCCAGCGCCACGAAGCCCGTGTTGCCGTAGACGAACGAGTAGGCGCCCGGTGTCCCGTGCGGGTCGAAGCCGTTGTCCGGCAGGGAGAAACGGGCCAGCTGGCCGCCGTAGCCGTCCGGCGAGTACCAGGCCTCCATGTCGTGGTTGCCGGTCGTCACCATCCACGGCACCGACCTGGCGACCGGCTCGTTCTGCTTCAGGAACCGGTCCCAGAACGTGGGGTCGTAGCCGTCGGAGGTCTGCCCGGTGCCGTTGACGTCCGCGTAGCAGATGTCGCCGGCGTGCAGATGGAAGGCGGGGTCCTGGCGCAGCACCAGGTGGTCGTTGGCGCTCGCCGCCTGCCCCACGCCCTGGTCGCCGAAGGCGGTGAAGACGAAGCGCTCCGTGCTCGCGGGTGCCGTACGGAAGGCAGCGATGGCGGAGCGGTGCGCGGGAGCGGACGGGTCCCAGCCTTCGTGGCCCACGCCGTAGTAGTACGTCGTGCCGGGCCTGAGCCCGTCCAGGGCCGCGTGCACGTAGTACTGCTCGACGGCCGGCCGCACCCCCTGCACACCGGGCGTGTGGAGTTCGCGCACCTCGGCCTCCACCCTCCGGCCGAGGTCGTCGGGGCGCAGCCCGACGCGCACGTACGGCCGCCTCACCGCGAACGGCACCTGCCAGGAGACACGCATCCGCGTCTTCGGATCGGCGCCGAAGGCCAGATGGCGGCCGAAGGGGCGGACCACCGAGCCGGACACCCGCGAGGCGGCCCGGGCCGGGCGCCCCGTCGCGCCGGATCGGCCGGAGCAGCCGGTGAGCAGGCCGCCCGCCACCGCGCCCGCCGTCACCAGGGTGCGGCGGCGCATCAGCCGGGTGCGCAGGTACTCGTACTGCTCGGCCATGCTCATCCGCTCCGCGAGCGGGCGCGGGATGCCGACGTCGGGTACGGGGGGTTCGGGGGGTGTCCCCCCGGAAAACGCAGCCATGCCGGGGAATTTTCCACGGGGTCCCAACACCCGTGCCACGTACGGGTGAACGCCAGCCGACGGGGGGACACCCGCAACCCGTCCGGGTGTCCGCATGGCGGACATGGCATGTCATCACCTGGGACGAGGAGTAGGGTGCCGACATGTCTCGCAGCATCAATCTCGCAGTGATCCCCGGTGACGGCATCGGTCAGGAGGTCGTGGCCGAGGGTCTGAAGGTCCTCTCCGCCGTCCTGCCGCAGGATGTGAAGCTGGAGACCAAGGAGTACGACTTCGGCGCCAAGCGCTACCACGCCACCGGTGAGACCCTCACCGACGCCGACCTCGCCGCCCTCAAGCAGCACGACGCCATCCTGCTCGGCGCCATCGGCGACCCGTCGGTGCCCTCGGGCGTCCTGGAGCGCGGCTTCCTGCTCAAGCTCCGCTTCGCCTTCGACCACCACGTCAACCTGCGCCCGTCCAAGCTGCTCCCCGGTGTCGCCACACCGCTGGCCGGCCAGCCGGAGATCGACTTCGTCGTGGTCCGCGAGGGCACCGAGGGTCCCTACACGGGCAACGGCGGCACCATCCGCAAGGGCACCGAGCACGAGGTCGCCACCGAGGTCTCCGTCAACACCGCCTTCGGTGTCGAGCGGGTGGTCCGCGACGCCTTCGCGCGCGCCCAGGCCCGCCCGCGCAAGAAGCTCACGCTGGTCCACAAGAACAACGTGCTGACCTTCGCCGGGCATCTGTGGACGAGCGTCTTCAACAAGGTCGGCGCGGAGTACCCCGAGGTCGAGACCGACTACATCCACGTCGACGCGGCGACCATCTACCTGGTCACCCAGCCCGAGCGGTTCGACGTGATCGTCACCGACAACCTCTTCGGCGACATCATCACCGACCTCGCCGCGGCCGTCTCCGGCGGCATCGGTGTGGCCGCCTCCGGCAACATCAACCCCAGCGGCGCATTCCCGTCCATGTTCGAGCCGGTCCACGGCTCGGCCCCGGACATCGCCGGTCAGGGCAAGGCCGACCCCACGGCCACCGTGCTGTCGGTCGCCCTGCTGCTGCGCCACCTCGGCTACGAGGCCGAGGCCGACCGCATCGACGAGGCGGTCGCCGTGGACCTCACAGAACGCGTCGGGAAGCCGGTCCGCAGCACCTCCGGGATCGGCGACGCGCTCGCCGTACGTGTAGCCGGCTGACCCGCGCTGCACACCAAGCCGCCGGGTCGCATCCGCACCCGGCGGCTTTTCCTATCCGGTCGCCGGGTGCCACCATCAACCCTGGGCCGCGTTCACCCCGATTCCTTCCGGCCGCGACTCCGCGCGATAATCGAACGCGGAGCCGCGTTATGAGGGAATGCTCGGACGTCCTACCACTGGCCACCGGTCGTGCGGGCGTGTATTGCGGCCGACACTACAACCGGTGAAGGACAACCACTCATGACGACGCCCACGATCGAGCTCAAGCCGTCCGCCCATCCGCTCGCCGCCGCGGAGCGCGAGGCGATCCTGGCCAGCCCCGGATTCGGCCGCCACTTCACCGACCACATGGTGACGATCAAGTGGACCGAGGGCCGCGGCTGGCACGACGGCCAGCTTGTTCCGTACGCGCCGATCCCCCTCGACCCGGCCACCAACGTCCTGCACTACGCCCAGGAGATCTTCGAGGGCCTGAAGGCCTACCGCCAGCCCGACGGCTCGGTCGCCACCTTCCGCCCCGACCAGAACGCCAAGCGCTTCCAGCGCTCCGCGCGCCGCCTGGCCATGCCGGAGCTGCCGGTCGAGACGTTCGTCGAGGCCTGCGACGCCCTGGTCCGGCAGGACCAGGACTGGGTGCCCGCGCACGGCGGCGAGGAGTCCCTCTACCTGCGCCCGTTCATGATCGCCACCGAGGTCGGCCTGGGCGTCAAGCCCGCCAACGAATACCTCTTCATCGTCATCGCCTCCCCGGCCGGCGCCTACTTCCCGGGCGGCGTGAAGCCGGTGTCGATCTGGGTCTCCGAGGACCGCGTCCGCGCCGTCCCCGGCGGCATGGGCGACGCCAAGACCGGCGGCAACTACGCGGCCTCCCTGCTCGCCCAGGCCGAGGCGGCCGCCAAGGGCTGCGACCAGGTCTGCTACCTCGACGCGGTGGAGCACCAGTGGGTCGAGGAACTCGGCGGTATGAACCTGTACTTCGTGTACGGGAACAAGATCGTCACGCCCACGCTCACCGGCTCCATCCTGGAGGGCGTCACCCGTGACTCCCTGCTGGCCGTCGCCCGCGACCTCGGCTACGAGTCCGAGGAGGGCCGCGTCTCCGCCGCGCAGTGGCAGCGCGACGCCGAGAACGGCACCCTCACCGAGGTCTTCGCCTGCGGTACCGCGGCCGTGATCACGCCGGTCGGCACCGTCAAGCGCGCGAGCGCCGAGTGGAAGCAGTCCGGCTCAGAGCCCGGCGAGGTCACTCTGCGCCTGCGTCAGGCTCTCCTGGACATCCAGCGCGGTACGGCCGCGGACCAGCACGGGTGGATGCACAAGATCGGTTAAGTACGCGGTTCGAGGTGGCGCGAAGGGGCGTCGGGCGTCTGCGGGTCTGTTGTGGTTGATCGCGCACCCGCGGCGGTGGCCGCACAGGGGACACGGCCCCGCGCCCCTTCGGGGCGCTGCTCGGTGAACGTCAGCAGCAGGTACACCGCGCCGCCGACCGCCCCCGACAGCAGGAAGCTGCAGTCCACGCCGCCGGTCAGGCTCAGCAGCGGGCCCTGGTACGACGGCAGGGACACGGCCAGTAGGCCGACCCCGGCGCCCAGCGCCCAGGAGACGGTCGCCCGCGTGTTCCAGCCGGCCCGGTACCAGTAGATCCCGCCCCGCGAACGGCGGTTGAAGACCTGTATGGCGTCGGCGTCGTACACCCCGCGGCAGCGGGCGAAGCCGATGAGGGTGATGACCGCCCACGGCGTGCCGATGGCGGTGAGCAGCAGCACGAAGGACGTCATCGCGGACTGCGCGTTCCAGGCGTAGTGGCCGGCGAAGACACAGACGGTGGCCACGATCGCGACCGTGCAGGTGGCGCGGGCCCGGGAGGCGCGGGGCAGGATCGCGTCCAGGTCCAGGCCCATCGAGTACAGCATCAGGCCCGCGTTGCCGACCGAACCGGCGGAGGCTGACAGCAGCAGCGGGACCAGGTACCAGGCGGGGGAGGCGGACACCAGCGGCCCCGCGTAGTCCGTCGCCGCCCGGGCCGCGTACGCGGTGAACGTGCCGAACAGCTGGGGGACCAGCAGGCCGAGGACCAGGCCGAGCCAGGTGGCGTGCAGGACACGGCGGCCGGAGTGGCGGGCGGGGGAGATGTAGCGGGTGTAGTCGCCGAGCAGGGTGATGAAGGCGATCGGCCCGGACAGCCCGGCGGCCACCGCGGCCAGGAACCAGGTCGGCCAGAAGGAGCCCAGCAGGTAGCCGCCCGCGCCCGGCAGCGCCGAGGTGGTGAAGTGCGGGGCGTAGGCGAAGATCCCGAGGGCCAGCAGGGCCGTCATGCCGATCGCGAGGACGCGGGACATGGCGAGCAGCACCCGGTAGCCGTAGACCGCGCCCGCGACGGTCGCCGCGGCGAGCACCGCGTAGACGACGGCGTACGACACCCCGTCCGCGGGCAGCCCGAAGAGCCGGCCGAGGACGCCCAGCATCACGTCCCCGCCGATCCACACCGTCAGCGCGGTGTAGCCGAGGGCGAGCAGCAGACCCACGACCGAGCCGACCAGCCGGCCGCGCACGCCGAAGTGGGCGCCGGAGGAGGTGGAGAGGTTGGTCGCGGTCCGCAGGGAGATCAGCGCCAGCGGGGCCGTGAACAGCGTGCCCACCACCGTGCCCGCCACGATCGCGCTCACCGACGCCCACCAGCCGAGCCCGAAGGACGGCGGCAGCCAGCCGAAGATGATCACTCCGAGGCAGAGGTTCGAGCCGAGCAGGATCGAGACGAGATCGCTCGGACCACTGGTCCGCTCCTCGTCCGGGATGGTGTCGACTCCGCGCTGTTCTATCGGCATGGGCCGGTCTCCTTCGACTGCCGCCTTCAGTGTTTGAGCGACGTTCAATGTGACGTGAAGCCTGGCCCTGGGTCAATGCTTCTGTTTCATGAATTCTGCGTTTAGAGTGATGCTCTAAATTGAGGAAGGCAAGGAGGTGCCGCGTCGTGAGACTCACTCCCACGGAACGTGACCGGCTGCTGCTCTTCGGAGCCGCCGAGCTGGCCCGGGCCCGCCGGGCGCGCGGCCTCAGGCTCAACGTGCCGGAGGCGACCGCGCTGATCGCGGACACCGTCTGCGAGGCCGCACGGGACGGCCGGCGGCTCGCGGAGGCCATCGAGGCGGCCCGGTCGGTCCTCGGTCCCGCGGACGTGCTGCCGGGCGTCGCCGACGTCGTCACCGAGGTGATGGTCGAGGCGGTCTTCGACGACGGCTCCCGGCTCGCGGTGGTCTGCGACCCCATCGGAGGCGGCCTCGGCGAGCACGCTCCCGGCGCGCTGCTCCCCGGCCCCGTGCACGCCGACCCGGAGCCGGCCGTCCGGCTCGCGGTCACCAACACCGCGACCGTGCCGGTCTCCGTCACCTCCCACTTCCACTTCTTCGAGGCCAACCCGCGCCTGGACTTCGTACGGGAGCACGCCTACGGCATGCGGCTCGCCGTACCCGCCGGGTCCTCGGTCCGGTTCGGGCCCGGGGAGAGCGCGGAAGTCGGTCTCGTACCGATCGGCGGCGAGCGGATCGCGATCGGCTTCGCCGGGCTGGTCGACGGGCCGCTGGACGCACCGGGAGCCCGGGAAGAGGCCCTGCGCAGGGCCGCAGCCTGCGGATATCTGGGAGTCACGCACACCGTCACGCAGGAAGGAGGCGAGCGATGAGCCGCTCGAAGGGACGCGAGATCGACGAGTCGATCCACGTTGACCCGCATGCCTACGCCGCCACCCACGGCCCCCGCGCCGGCGACCGTGTCCGTCTCGGTGACTCGGGGCTGGTGATCCGGGTCGAGTCGGACGCCCAGAAGTACGGCGACGAGTTCCTGGCCGGCTTCGGCAAGACCGCCCGCGACGGGCTGCACCTCAAGGCCGCGGCCGTCCGCGAGACCTGTGACGTCGTGATCAGCAACGTCGTCGTGATCGACGCGGTGCAGGGCATCCGCAAGGTGTCCGTCGGGATCCGGGAAGGCCGCATCTGCGGCATCGGGCGCGCCGGCAACCCCGACACCCTGGACGGTGTCGACGTCGTCGTCGGCACGGGTACCTCGATCGTCTCCGGCGAGGGGCTGATCGCCACCGCCGGTGCCGTGGACACCCACGTCCACCTGCTGTCGCCGCGCATCATGGAGGCATCCCTCGCCTCCGGTGTGACCACGATCATCGGGCAGGAGTTCGGCCCGGTGTGGGGCGTCGGCGTCAACTCGCCCTGGGCGCTGCGTCACGCCTTCAACGCCTTCGACGCCTGGCCGGTCAACATCGGCTTCCTGGGCCGGGGTTCGTCCTCGCACAGCGCTCCGCTGATCGAGGCGCTGGCCGAGGGCGGCGCGTCCGGCTTCAAGGTGCACGAGGACATGGGCGCCCACACCCGCGCGCTGGACACCGCCCTGCGGGTCGCCGAGGACCACGACGTCCAGGTGGCCCTGCACAGCGACGGCCTGAACGAGTGCCTGTCGGTCGAGGACACCCTGCGTGTCCTGGAGGGCCGCACGATCCACGCCTTCCACATCGAGGGCTGCGGCGGCGGACACGTCCCCAACGTCCTGAAGATGGCCGGTGTCCCGAACGTCATCGGCTCCTCCACCAACCCCACCCTGCCCTTCGGCCGGGACGCGGTCGCCGAGCACTACGGCATGATCGTCTCCGTCCACGACCTGAAGACCGACCTGCCCGGCGACGCGGCGATGGCCCGCGACCGCATCCGGGCCGGCACCATGGGCGCCGAGGACGTCCTGCACGACCTGGGCGCGATCGGCATCACCTCCTCCGACGCCCAGGGCATGGGCCGCGCGGGCGAGACGGTCCGCCGCACCTTCGCCATGGCCGGGAAGATGAAGGCCGAGCTCGGCCCGATGGAGGGCGACGGCCGGGGCGACGACAACGCCCGCGTCCTGCGGTACATGGCCAAGCTGACCATCAACCCGGCCATCGCCCACGGCCTCGCGCACGAGGTCGGCTCGATCGAGGTCGGCAAGCTCGCCGACATCGTGCTGTGGCGCCCCGAGTACTTCGGCGCCAAGCCGCAGCTCGTCCTCAAGTCCGGCTTCCCGGCCTACGGCGTGGTGGGCGACCCCAACGCGGCCACCGACACCTGCGAACCCCTCGTGCTGGGCCCGCAGTTCGGCTCGTACGGTGCCACGGCCGCCGACATCTCGGTCGCCTTCGTCGCGCAGGCCGCCGTCGACCAGGGAGGCGACGCGATGCCCACGCGCCGCCGCAGGGTCGCCGTGCGCGGCACCCGGGGCATCGGCCCGGCCGACCTGCGGCTGAACGCCCGCGTCGGCGCGGTCGACGTCGACCGGCGCACCGGCCTGGTCACCCTCGACGGCGACCCGCTCAGCTCCGCGCCCGCCGACACCGTCTCCCTCAACCGCCTCTACTTCCTCTAAGGACCCGCGAGATGACCACCCCCGCAGCCGACGGCTTCCGCATGCCCGCCGAGTGGACCCCGCACGAGCGCACCTGGATGGCGTGGCCGGGCCCCAACCCCACCTTCGACGACCCGGACGACCTCCGTCTGTCCCGCATGGCCTGGGCGTCGGTGGCCCGGGCGGTCCTCCGCTTCGAACCGGTGACGGTCGTGTGCGGCTTCGGCCAGTCGGCGCAGGCGCAGACGCTGCTGGGCCCGGGCGTCGAGACCGTCGAGCGCGACCTGGACGACGCCTGGATGCGCGACATAGGCCCCACCTTCCTCACCGACGGCAAGGGCGAACTGGCCGCCGTGGACTGGACGTTCAACGGCTGGGGCGCCCAGGACTGGGCCCGCTGGGAGCACGACTCCAAGATCGCCGCGTACGTCAGCGACCTCGCGGGCGCGAAGACGTACGCCTCGAAGCTGGTCAACGAGGGCGGCGCGATCCACGTCGACGGCGAGGGCACCGTGCTGCTCACCGAGACCGTGCAGCTGGGCCCCGAGCGCAACCCGGACTGGACGAAGGAGCAGGTCGAGGCCGAGATCCACGCCCACCTCGGCACCAGCAGGGCGATCTGGCTGCCGCGCGGCCTGACCGGCGACTACCCTCCCCACGGCTTCGGCACCCTCGGCCACGTCGACATCGTCGCCGCCTTCGCCCGCCCCGGCGTGGTCGTCGCGCACCACCAGCCGGACCCGGCCCACCCCGACCACGAGGTCACCAAGGAGGTCATCGGCCTCCTGAAGTCGGCGACCGACGCGCGCGGCCGCAAGCTGGAGGTGGTCGAGGTGCCCGCCCCGACCGTCCTGGAGGCCGACGGCCACTGGGCCGACTACTCCTACATCAACCACTACCTCTGCAACGGCGGCGTCGTGCTGTGCGGCTTCGACGACCCGCGTGACGAGATCGCCGCCGGGATCTTCCGCCGTCTCTTCCCGGAGCGGACGGTGACCCTGGTGGACGCCCGTACGATCTTCTCCGGTGGTGGTGGCATCCACTGCATCACCCAGCAGCAGCCGAAGGTCTGACACACACAGGAGCAGCAGATGGCCGGTGCGGCCCGTGCGCGCAGGAACGCGCCGCCGCGCGAGGAGGTTCTCGCCGCCGCCATGGACATGATCGCCGAGCGCGGTCTGGAGAAACTCACCATGGCGGGGCTCGGCCGCGAGGTCGGGATGAGCAGCGGCCATCTGCTGTACTACTTCCGCTCCAAGGACGAACTGCTGCTGCGGACCCTGGAGTGGAGCGAGGGCAGGCTGGGTGCCGAGCGCGGCCGCCTGCTCACCCGGGAGGGATCCGCCGCGGAGCGCCTGGAGGCGTACGTCGACCTGTACGTCCCCGACGGCCACCGAGACCCGCACTGGACGCTGTGGCTGGAGGTGTGGAACCGCTCGCAGAACGCCGACGACGAGGCCCGCGAGCGGCAGGCCGCCATCGAGGGCGCCTGGCATCGCGATCTGGTCGCCCTGATCGCGGAGGGCATCTCGCGCGGCGAGTTCCGCCCGGTGGACGCCGACCGCCACGCGGCCCGGCTGCGCGCCCTGCTGGACGGCTTCTCCATCCATGTCGCCATCGGTCTGCGCGGCACGGACCGGGAGCAAGTGATCGCCCACGTCCGGGAGTTCCTCGCGGAGACACTCCTCGCGACGGACGCCTGACGACCGCATCCTGAGACGGTCGGTGAGCCGGGGGCGACGTTGTGCGAGACTTCCCCCGTGCTCTCGTTCGCCATGATTATTGGCAGCAGGCGCGCCGGTCCGCAGTGACCACACGTACGACCAGGTACGGGTGGCCACCGTCGTCCTCGACCCGCGCGCAGACCTCTCGCACCCGCGAGGGGTTTTTTCGTTTTCCGGCCCACCATCAGCCGGGGAGCGGGGCGCGAGGGAGTATTGGGGGGATGGTGGAGCCGGTCATTCCGGTAAGACCGAAGATCCACAATCAGGAGCCTTGAGACCATGACCGAGACGGCAACCAGCGAGCTCGACGACTCGTTCCACGTCTTCGACACCACGCTGCGCGACGGCGCGCAGCGCGAGGGCATCAACCTCACCGTCGCGGACAAGCTCGCCATCGCCCGGCACCTGGACGACTTCGGCGTGGGCTTCATCGAGGGCGGCTGGCCCGGCGCGAACCCGCGGGACACCGAGTTCTTCGCCCGTGCCCAGCAGGAGATCGACTTCAAGCACGCCCAGCTGGTCGCCTTCGGCGCCACCCGCCGCCCCGGAGCCAAGGCCGCCGAGGACCCGCAGGTCAACGCGCTGCTGCAGTCGGGCGCCCCGGTGATCACACTGGTCGCCAAGTCGCACGACCGGCATGTGGAGCTGGCGCTGCGCACCACCCTGGACGAGAACCTGGAGATGGTCCGGGACACCGTGTCCTACCTGCGCGAGCAGGGTCGCCGGGTGTTCGTGGACTGCGAGCACTTCTTCGACGGCTACCGCGCCGACCCCGAGTACGCGAAGGCGGTCGTCCGCACGGCCTCGGAGGCGGGCGCGGACGTCGTCATCCTCTGCGACACCAACGGCGGCATGCTCCCCGCCCAGGTCCAGGCGGTCGTCTCCACCGTCCTCGCCGACACCGGCGCCCGGCTCGGCATCCACGCCCAGGACGACACCGGCTGCGCGGTCGCCAACACCCTCGCCGCCGTCGACGCGGGCGCCACCCACGTCCAGTGCACGGCGAACGGCTACGGCGAGCGCGTCGGCAACGCCAACCTCTTCCCGGTGGTCGCGGCCCTGGAGCTGAAGTACGGCAAGAAGGTGCTGCCCGAGGGCCACCTGCGCGAGATGACGCGTATCTCGCACGCGATCGCCGAGGTGGTGAACCTCACCCCGTCGACCCACCAGCCCTATGTCGGCGTCTCAGCCTTCGCGCACAAGGCCGGCCTGCACGCCTCCGCGATCAAGGTCGACCCGGACCTGTACCAGCACATCGACCCCGAGCAGGTCGGCAACACCATGCGGATGCTGGTCTCCGACATGGCGGGCCGCGCCTCCGTCGAGCTCAAGGGCAAGGAACTCGGCATCGACCTGGGCGGTGACCGCGAGCTGGTGGGCCGCGTCGTCGAGCGGGTCAAGGAGCGCGAGCTCAAGGGCTACACCTACGAGGCCGCGGACGCCTCCTTCGAACTCCTCCTGCGCGCCGAGGTCGAGGGCAGGCCCCTGAAGTACTTCGAGATCGAGTCCTGGCGGGCCATCGTCGAGGACCGCCCCGACGGCACCCACGCCAACGAGGCCACGGTCAAGCTGTGGGCCAAGAGCGAGCGGATCGTCGCCACCGCGGAGGGCAACGGCCCGGTCAACGCCCTGGACCGGGCGCTGCGCGTGGCCCTGGAGAAGATCTACCCGCAGCTCGCCAAGCTGGACCTGGTGGACTACAAGGTCCGCATCCTGGAGGGCAAGCACGGCACGTCCTCCACCACCCGGGTGCTGATCTCCACCTCCGACGGCGCGGGCGAGTGGTCCACGGTGGGCGTGGCGGAGAACGTCATCGCCGCCTCCTGGCAGGCCCTGGAGGACGCCTACGCCTACGGCCTGCTGCGCGCCGGGGTCGAGCCGGCGGAGTAGTCCGCCTCAGGGGGCACGCCAGACATTGTCGAAGGCGTCCTCCTCGATGCGCCGCCGCTGCCGTACGGCCTCCAGTTCCGTGAGGGCGTTGCCGACGGCGGCCAGGACGGTCTCCAGCGTGTCCGGATCGATGGCGGTGCCGGACTCCGTCCGTTCGGCCGGCGGCGCGTCCTCGATGCCCAGGGCCGCCGCCAGGCCCACGAGGACGGGTTCGCGCGCGTTCCAGCGGTCGGCGGCACGGTGCCGTTCCGGAGAGTCGGCGGGCGCGGTGCGCTCGCCGCGCCAGGGCAGCCAGTGGCGGTGCTTCCCGCCGCCCTGCTCATCCTCCACGGCGTCGGCATAGGCCGAGGCCAGCCCGCGTCCGCGCCGCCACAGCCAGTCCTCGACGGTCTCGTACGGTTCCTGCCGGACGAGCCGGGCCTGAGCCTCGTCCAGCAGACGGTCACCGGTGACGCGCTCGGCGGAGGGGGCGAGACGATCGCCCCGGAGGACGAGGGCCTGGGCTTCGAGGAGGTCGAGCACCTCCGCTCCCGCGAGGGCGAGCGAGAGGTCCCCCTGGCCCACGGGCCGGGTGGACGGCACGTCCAGGGCGACGATCAACAAGTCCCGCGCTGTGGTCATGTCGCGCTCCAGGTCGGAGGGGTCAGGCGGGGCCCGGGTCGTTCGGGTGGGGCTCCAGCGCCGTGACACGGGCGGTCATCCAGGGCCGCAACGGAAGCGTATCGAGCACCTTCTCGTGCAGTTCCCGCTCGTCGGCGGCCCGCCACACGCCGATGCTGCGCTTCTCGCCGACCGGGCGCCACAGCCGTGCCAGATGACCGGCGGCGGCCAGCTCCCGGGCCCGCACGGCCTCGGCGGCCCGCCGCTCCTCGATCTCGTCCTGGCTGGTGCCCTCGGGCACCGAGGTGGTGATCTCGACCAGGAACTCGCGCATGCTCCCGCTCCCTCACTGAGGCCTCCGGCAGGCACCCGCCCCCCTCATCGTCCCCCACCCACCGCACCCCCGCCCCTCAGCCCCCACCCCGGACACCCTCGCCCGAGCCCCCACTCCGCCCACCGTCTAGTCGTCGAGCCCGCGCCCCGCGGCCCCTCCGGCCGCCGAGGATCCGCTCCGGTCGTCCTCCGGCTGCCGAGCGCTTGTTCAGTCGCCTCTTCGGTCGCTGAGCCGCCGCTCCGCCCACCGTCCAGGCGTCGAGCCCGCGCCCCGCGGCCCCTCCGGCCGCCGAGGATCCGCTCCGGTCGTCCTCCGGCTGCCGAGCGCTTGTTCCGTCGCCTCTTCGGTCGCTGAGCCGCCACTCCGCCCACCGTCCAGGCGTCGAGCCCGCGTCCCGCAGTCCCTCCAGCCGCCGAGTTCCTCCGGCTGCCGAGCGCTTGTTCCGTCGCCTCTTCGGTCGCTGAGCCGCCGCTCCGCCCACCGTCCAGGCGTCGAGGCCGGGCCCCACGGCCCCTCCGGCCGCCGAGTTCCTCCGGCCGCCGAGCGCTTGTCCCGCCGCCCCTTCGGTCGCTGAGCCGCCGCTCCGCCCACCGTCCAGGCGTCGAGTCCGCGCCTCGTGGCCCCTCCGGCCGCCGAGTTCCTCCGGCCGCCGAGCGCTTGTCCCGCTGCCCCTTCGGTCGCTGAGCCGCCGCTCCGCCCACCGTCCAGGCGTCGAGCCCGGGCCCCGCGGCCCCTCCGGCCGCCGAGGATCCGCTCCGGTCGTTCCCCGGCCGCCGAGCACCTCCCCGGCCGCCCCCAGCATTCGCCCCCACCCTCTCCCCGTGGCCCTCGCTGAGCATTCGCTCCCGCTCATCCTCCAGCTCCCGAGCGTGCGCCCCACCCGCCCCTTCCAGCTCTCCCCGAGCCTCATCCGCGTCCGCCTTCCAGCTCACCGAGCACCCGCCCCGCCCGCCGCCCTCCAGCCCACCGAGGCGGGTGGCGGGTGGGCGGGGGACGGGGTTCGGGCGGCGGTGCCCCTCGGGCCTACTGGAGCTTCCACTTCTGGTTGGCGGCACCGGTGCAGGACCAGATCTGCGCCCTCGCCCCGTTCGCCGACGAGTTGTCCGTCACGTCCAGACACTTGTCCGCCGCCGTGTTCACCACATCACCGGTGGCCGCGTTGTACGCCCACCGCTGCGCACCGCTCCCATTGCAGTCGTACAACTGCACCTTCGCCCCGTTCGCCGTCGCCCCCGACGTCACGTCCAGACACTTGCCGAGCGCCTGCACGGACCCGTCGTCCCGCACCGTCCACCGCTGAGCCGCGCTCCCGTTGCAGTCGTAGAGCTGCACCGCCGTACCGTTCGCGCCGGAAGCCCCCGCCACGTCCAGGCACTTGCCCGCGAGCCCCACGAAGGCCCCGCTCCGGCCACCCTCGCCGGACTGCGTGCCGGACCAGGTGAAGGTCGCCGAGGTCTTGCCGGGCAGCGAGTAGGTGGCGTGCTGCGAACCCCAGTCGATCGTCACCGTCCGGGCCGCCGACGAGTCGTTGTACGCGATCAGCGCCTTGCTGCCGTCCAGGTTGCGCCACGCCACGTTCGGCACGGCGGAGGACGCCGTCGAGGCGATCCGCAGCGCGCCCGGCCGTACGAACTTCGTCAGATGACCCATGTCGTAGTACTCGACCGTGTAGTCCACCGTCCCACTCGCGCCGTCCCCGTTGTGCACGGTGATCAGCCCGGTGCAGGTGCCGCAGCCCCCGTTGTGCGGGCCCATGTTCTGGTCCACCGCCAGCGACCACTTGGTCACCGACTTCGCCCAGTTGCGCGTGTAGTCGATGATGTCGGCCATGTCCTCGCGCTGCTGGTTCGCGATCCAGGTGCCGCCGGAGTGCTCGGTGCCGAAGGCGTCCAGGCCCGGGTACTGGTTGTGCACGGAGGTCTGCTCGGCGACGTCACCGCCGTAGCCGTGCCAGGCGATCCCGCCGAAGTTGGGGTGGTCGCGCACCGCCGCGTCGTCCACGGTCCGGGCCGCGTAGGAGTCGTAGACGTCCCAGTTCCAGTCGTGCGCCAGCACCTTGGTCGCGAGGCCCGCCGCCTGCAGCTTCGGCAGCAGCTCGTTCTTGGTGAAGTACGCCAGCCCGTCGGCGTTCCAGCTCATCGACGGATAGCCCGAGCAGCAGGTCGGCTCGTTCTGCGCGGTGACGTACGAGACGCCGACGCCCTGGTCCTTGTATGCCTGGAGGTACTTCACGAAGTACGAGGCGTAGGCGCCGTAGTCCTCCGCCTTCAGCCAGCCGCCGTCGAGGGACCCGCTGTCCTTCATCCAGGCCGGGGCCGTCCACGGCGAGGCCATCACCGTCAGGGAGGGGTTCAGCTGCAGCGCCTGCCTGGTCAGCGGAACGACGTCGGCGAGATCGTGCGCGACGGAGAACTTCGCGAGGGAGGGGTCCGTCTGCCCGGCGGGCACGTCGTCGTACGTGTACCCGTACCGCGCGAGGTCCGAGGCGCCCATCGGATTGCGCAGGAACGACAGCCCGATGCCGTCCGCCGGCGAGAACAGCTTGCGCATGGTCGCGTCCCGTGTGGACTGCGACAGCGCTCCGCTGCTGTTCATCAGCCAGGCCGCGGTGTCCGTGAAGGACGCCCCGCCGCCGGTGAAGCTCTGGTAACGGGTGTTCTCGTCGACGGTGATGTTCTCGCCGCTGCCGCCGGTCCCGGACTGGAAGGCGAACGGCGTCTGCGCCTGCAGCCCGCGCACGACATGCCGTCCGGCCGAGTCGTCGGTGGTGGTGAGCCAGGCGGTGACCTGCTCACCGGCCGCGTGGGCGGGAGGTACGACGGCGGTGAAGCCGCCCGCGGTGAGCAGCCCGGCGAGCAGCAGCCGGAAGGTGTGGGGGGTTCTTCTCATGGACACATCGCCCTTCCTGACGGGACGTCTTGACGGGTGTGCGAGCCGTTAGTTAACTCACGCCGTGATCTAAGTCATGAGTGAACTGGGAGAGCCTGAGTGAACCAGAGAGTTGAGGGAAGGTCCATGCCAAGAACCGCCCTGCTCGTCTCCGCCGCACTGCTCGCGGCTCTGGTACCCCTGTCGTCGGCCCGCGCCGACGCCGACCCGCCCCCGACCCCCGTCGACCGCTTCGAGGGCGAGGTCCCCTTCGCCGCCCAGCCCGCCGAGGGCATCTTCACCTGGGGCGGCGACAGCGACGACCCGCCGTCCCTCCGGCTCGCCGACCGCGCCGACGCCCCCGAGGGCGCCAAGGTCCTCGCCGGTAGCTACGACATCAGCGGCTACGGCGGCTTCACCCATGACTTCGCCGCCACCGGGCCCGCCCACGACTGGTCCGCCCGCCGGGGCGTCCGCTTCTGGTGGGACGGCCAGGACAACGGCAGGAAGATCGCCTTCGAGATCAAGGACGGCGGCACGAACGGCGAGGCCTCCGAGCTGTGGACGACGTCCTTCACCGACGACTTCACCGGCTGGAAGCAGGTCGAGCTCCCCTTCACCGACTTCACCTATCGCACGGACTACCAGCCCGTCGGCGGCATCGACCACGTCCTCGGCCTCACCCGGATGTGGGGCTACGCGGTCACCCTCCCCACCGGGATCGAGGGCCGGTTCGCGATGGACGGCGTCGAGCTGTACGGCACGGCCGACCAGTCACTGCGGGCCTCGGTCACCACCGACTCCGCCGTCCGCCCGGTCGAGGCGGGCGGCACGGCCACCGTCGAGGTCGGTGTCGCCACCACCGGCTCCGCCCCGATCGACGAGCCCGTGACGGTCAGGTACGAGACGGCCGGTGGCACCGCGACCCCCGGCAAGGACTACACGCCGGTCTCGGGCACCCTCACCTTCCCGGCCGGGACGGCATCCGGCGCGACACGGGCGATCCAGGTGCCCACCTCGAAGGGCACCGGACCCTCGGCCGCCAGGACGATCCCCCTGAAGCTCACGGTCACCGGCGCCAAGGCCCCCGCCGAGACCCCGCTGGTCGTCATCGACGCGCACGGACTGCCGTACCTGGACCCGAAGTTGCCGGTGCGCAGGCGCGTCGCGGACCTGGTGTCCCGCATGTCCCTGACGGAGAAGGCCGGCCAGATGACCCAGGCCGAGCGCGGGGCCGTGGCCGACGGCGGCGACCTCACGACGTACGCCCTCGGGTCACTCCTCTCCGGCGGCGGCTCGACCCCCACGCCCAACACCCCCGAGGCGTGGGCGAAGATGATCGACGGCTTCCAGCTGCGCGCCGAGGCGACGCGCTTCCAGATCCCGCTGATCTACGGCGTCGACGCGGTCCACGGCCACAACAACCTGGCCGGTGCCACGATCATGCCGCACAACATCGGCATCGGAGCCACCCGCGACCCCCGACTGGCCGAGCGGACGGGCGCGGTGACGGCCGCCGAGGTGCGGGCCACCGGCATCCCCTGGGACTTCGCGCCCTGCCTCTGCGTCTCCCGCGACGAACGCTGGGGCCGCTCCTACGAGTCCTTCGGTGAGGACCCGGCGCTGGTCGAGTCCATGGAGACCGTCGTCCAGGGGCTTCAGGGCCGCGCGAACGGCGCGGACCTGAGCCGTGACGACAAGGTCCTCGCCACCGCCAAGCACTTCGTCGGCGACGGCGGCACCGAGTACGGTTCCTCGACCACCGGCACGTACAAGATCGACCAGGGCGTCACCAAGGTCACCCGGGCGCAGCTGGAAGCCGTCCACCTGGCGCCGTTCCGAACCGCCGTGGACCGGGGCATCGGCACCGTCATGCCGTCGTACTCCTCCCTGGACGTGCTCGGCGACGGGCGGGGCCCGGTGAAGATGCACGCCCGGGCCGACATGATCAACGGTGTCCTCAAGGGCCGGATGGGCTTCGACGGCTTCGTCATCAGCGACTGGAACGCCATCGACCAGCTGCCCGGCGACTACGCGTCCCATGTGCGCACGGCGGTGAACGCGGGCGTCGACATGATGATGGTGCCGTACACGTACAAGGACTTCGGCTCGACGCTCGCCGACGAGGTCGAGGCGGGCCGGATCAGCGAGCGGCGGATCGACGACGCGGTCTCCCGCATCCTGACGCAGAAGTTCCGGCTGAGCCTCTTCGAGCACCCGTACGCGGACACCACCGGCGCCGCGCGGATCGGCTCCCCGGCGCACCGGGCCGTGGCCCGCGAGGCCGCCGCCGAGTCCCAGGTACTGCTGAAGAACAACGGCGGACTGCTGCCCCTGAAGAAGAGCGAGAAGGTGTACGTCGCCGGGTCCGACGCCGATGACATCGGCAACCAGACCGGCGGCTGGACCATCACCTGGCAGGGCTCCTCCGGGAACATCACCCGGGGCACGACGGTCCTCCAGGGCATGCGTGCGGCGGGCGGGAACGTCACCTACTCCAAGGACGCCTCCGCGCCCACCGACGGTTACGACGCGGGTGTGGTCGTCGTCGGCGAGACCCCGTACGCCGAGGGCGTCGGCGACGTCGGCAACGGCCACGACCTCCAGCTGTCCGCCGCCGACAAGGCCGCCGTGGACAAGGTGTGCGCGGCCATGAAGTGCGCCGTGCTGGTCGTCTCCGGGCGCCCGCAGCTGATCGGCGACCGGCTGGACAGGATCGACGCGCTCGTGGCCTCGTGGCTGCCCGGCACCGAGGGCGAGGGCGTCGCCGACGTCCTCTACGGCACCCGGCCCTTCACCGGACAGCTCCCCGTCACCTGGCCCCGGTCCGAGGCCCAGCTGCCGATCAACGTCGGCGACCCGTCGTACGACCCCCAGTTCCCCTACGGCTGGGGCCTGACCACCCTCACCCATGTCCCGCGGGGCGGCGCGGCGACCCTGCGCGCGCTCGGCGTGGCGGCAGCGGCGGCCGAGCGGGCGGGCGCCGACCGGACCGGACGGGAGCTGGTCGCCGAGGCACGGCTGATCGTCCAGCAGAAGGCCGGACAGCGGATCACGGCGGCGGTGGCCGGGCCGTTCGCCGACGCCGACCATCTGCTGCTGACCGGCGGATACGCGGAGGCGGTGCGGAAGCTGACGCAGGCGTACCGGGCATCGTAGGTCCGCTCGCCGATCGATATGTATGACCCATTTCGGGAGGCTTCGGGTAGCTTCGAAGGATGAAGGCCGTCCTGCGGACCCGAAGCCTCCCAGCCCTGCTGCTGGCCGCCCTCACCCTCGTGATCGTCACAGCGCTGACGCCCGGCGCGATGGCGGCCACCAGCATCTCCACGATCGCCGAGGCCCTCCGCAAGAGCCCGGTGTACGTCGACCCGGCGGCCTCCGCCCAGCTGTCCGCCGCCGACGCCGACACCCTCGCCAAACAGATCAAGGGCGCCGACAAGCCGTTGTTCATCGCGGTCCTGCCGGCCGGTTACCCCACCCAGAACCTCTTCTCCGGCCTGCGGACGGCCACCGGTGTCACCGGTCTGTACGCCGTCCGCCTCGGCGACCGTTTCGACGCCCGCGCCGATGCCTCGGTCCTGCCGCGCAGCGCGGTGCATAACCTCGTCACCAGCGTCCAGGGCGAGAGCGCCAAGACCCAGCTCACCGACTTCACCGGCCGCGCCCTGGCCAACATGGGCGGCCACGCCCCCGCGTCCTGGGGCTCCTCCGGTTCGGGCGGCGGAGTGTCCGGTACGGCACTGATCACCACGGCCGCGGTCCTGGTGGCCGGCGGCGCCGGCGCCTACGCCCTGGTCCGCCGCAACCGCCGCCGCCGCACCGAGGAGCAGCGGGCCGCCCTGGACCGGTTGCGGGTGGTCGTGGACGAGGACATCACCGCCTTCGGCGAGGAACTCGACCGGCTGGACTTCCACCCGGCCGAAGCGGGTGCCGACGACGCCATGCGCGCGGACTACGAACGGGCCCTGGACGCGTACGAGAAGGCGAAGCAGTACATGGCCGACGCCCGCAGACCCGAGGACGTGCGCACGGTCACCCAGGCCCTGGAGGACGGCCGGTTCTCCCTCGCCCAGCTCGCCGCCCGCCGCGAGAGCCGCCCCCTGCCCGAACGCCGCCCACCCTGCTTCTTCGACCCGCGCCACGGCCCCTCGGTCACCGACGCCGCCTGGGCCCCGCCCGGCGGCGCCGCGCGCGAGGTCCCGGTCTGCGCGGCCGACGCCACCCGGCTGGCCGACGGCCGCGACCCGGTGATCCGCGAGGTCGACACGGACTACGGCCGCCGCCCCTACTGGGACGCGGGCCCGGCCTACGGTCCCTGGGCGGGCGGCTACTTCGGCGGCGGCATCCTGCCCGGCCTGCTCGTCGGCACCCTGCTCGGCGGCATGATGGCCACCCCGTCCTACGCGGCCGACTACGGCACCGGGTACGGCGACTTCGGCAGCGGCGGTTACGAGGGCGGCGACGTGTCGGGCGCGGACTTCGACCCCGGGGACTTCGGGGGCGGCTTCGGCGACGGCGGGGGCTTCGACGGCGGCGGGGACGGCGGCGGCGACTTCGGCGGGGGCTTCTGAAGCGCGGCGCGAGCCGACGGCGGGCCGGCCCCGCCGCACCGCCGCGTCAGGTCCCGCCGTGCCGTCGGGTCAGTCCCGCCGCACCGGCACCTCCACCGTGGCCAGCCGCTCCATCAGTGCCGCCGCCAGGTCCAGCACCCCGCGCTCCGTCTCGCCGAGCGTGCCCAGCGCCTCGGCCAGCCAGGCGTCCCGCTCGGCCATGTCCCGCTCCAGCGCCCGGCGCCCCGGGTCGGTGAGGGTGAGCAGGGACTGACGCCGGTCCACCGTGTCCGTCTCGCGGGCGATCAGCCCCTCCGCCTCCAGCTCCGCGAAGACCCGGGTGAGCGACTGCGGCCGCTGCCGCTCCTCCGCCGCGATCTCGCCGGGTGTCGCCGACCCGTACCGATGCAGATACCCGAGCACGGCGAGCTGGTTGGGGCTGAGACTCCCGTCCCCGCGCTCCTGCCTGAGGCGCCGGTTCAGCCGGACGGCACCACGCCGGAGGCGGGCGGCTTCGGAAAGGTGATCCATAACGGAGAATGATAAGTGATGCGTACTTATGATGAGGGCTTGGCGGGCCCTAATCTGGGCCAGTGTCCCATAAACTAATACGCAATGCTTATGAATCTGCTCTGGTGATGACGGCTGTCCTGCTCTCCTGGTCGATCGCCCTGTGGCTGGAGGGCGCGGCCGGGCTGCACACGGACTCGGTCGTTCTCGCGGTGGTGCTGACCGTGACGCTGGCGAGGACGCAGCGGACGGCCGCAGGGCGCGGGCGCCTGACCGCACTGGTCCTGCTGCCGGCCGTGGCCGCGGTCTGCGCCCTGGTCGGCCGTCTGATCGCCGCCCACTACTGGCTCGGCGCGGCGGTCTTCACCGCCGGCATCTCCCTGGCGATCTGGATCCGCCGCTACGGCCCCGCCGCGACCGGGGCGGGCACTTTGATCACGCTCCCGCTGGTGGCACTGCTGGTCGTGCCGGGCCCCACGCTGCCCGCGGACGCCCGGCACGCACTGGTGAACTGGGCCTGGTCGGCGCTGATCGGCGTCCTGGCGTGGTCGTCCGTCTGTCTGACCCAGACGCTGGCCGACCGATACGGCCCCCGGCCCGCCGAGGCCGATCCGGCGAGGCCGCGGCGCGCATCCCGCCTGCGCCCGCGCCCCAGCACCCGCATGGCCGTACAGATGGCGGCGGCCGTGGCCGCGTCCTTCGCCCTCGGCCGGCTGCTCTACGACGACCACTGGCCCTGGCTGGTCCTGACGGCGTACGTCGTGGCGAGTGGCAACCGCGGCCGAACCGACGTAGTACGCAAGGGAGTCGAGCGTCTGGTGGGCGCCTGTGCCGGCACCCTCCTCGCCACGGGCGTGGCGGCGGCCGGCATCGGCGGGCACGCGGCGGTGGCGGTGCTGCTGGCCGTCCTGGCGGTCGCCCTGTGGCTGCGCCCGCTCAACTACGCCTACTGGGCGGCCGGCATGACGACCGCCCTCTCCCTGCTCCTCGGCTACTTCGGCCAGGACGCGGCGAGCCTGCTGCCCACCCGGCTGGCCGCGATCACCGTCGGCGCGGCCCTGTCCGTGTCGGCGGCATGGTGGCTCCTGCCGGTTCAGGAGCGCCGGCCCCGCCGTGCGTAGCGCTCACCGGCGGCGTGCCACCAGGCGGGCGGGGAGGGCCCGTCGACGGCGGAGGCCGGCTGGTCGGGATGGAGTCCGAGCCGCCGCAGCGCCCGGGCGTCCGCGTTCAGTGCGACCGTGCCGCGCCAGTGCCCGTCCTCGTCCATGCGGCACATGAGATCGATCCGCAGCTCTTCCTCGGCGAACGGCATCCAGTCGATGCCGCGTTCGCGCAGTCAACCGAGGAGAGCGGCGCCGGGGCGTGGACACCCCGGCAGGTTCTCGTACGACATGAGGTGGACCCAGTCGGTCTGTTCGTACGGTCCGGAGGATGACGTCATCGGGCCATCCTGGCACCCGGACGCGAGCGCCCGCCCTCCCTTTTCCGGGGGAGCGAGGGCGGGCGCGGTCACGGTGCGGGGGCACCGGCCGGGCCGCCGGAGGCTCACGCGTTCTTGATCGCCGAGATGTCGAAGTTCAGCTTGATCTTGTCGGAGACCAGGAAGCCGCCGGTCTCCAGCGCTGCGTTCCAGGTCAGGCCCCACTCGGAGCGCAGGATCTCGGCCCTGCCCTCGAAGCCGACGCGCTCGTTGCCGAACGGGTCCTTGGCGGAGCCGTTGAACTCCAGGTCGATGGCGAGCGGCTTGGTGACGCCCAGGATGGAGAGGTCGCCGGTGATGCGGTAGTCGTCGCCGCCCAGCGCCTCGACCCTGGTGGAGCGGAAGGTCATGGCCGGGAACTCGTCGGTCTTGAAGAAGTCCGCGGACTTCAGGTGGCCGTCGCGGTCGGCGTTACCGGTCTCGACGCTGGCCATCTGCACATCGATGGAGGCGGTGGACTTGGCGGGGTTCTCGCCGTCCAGGTGCAGCGCGCCGGTGAAGTCCTGGAAGGCGCCCTTGACGTTGGTGACCATCGCGTGGCGGGCCACGAAGCCGATCGTGGTGTGGGCCGGGTCGATCGTGTAGTCACCGGTCAGCGCGGCCAGCCCGGGGCTGACGGCGGCGGGCGCCGGGGTGGCGACGGGGGTGCTTTCCTTGCGGCTGAAAATGCCCATGACGTGCTCCTTGGGGACGGTCGAGGTCGGCGGGCGTCTGACCCGCGAACCTTCTGTTTAACGTTCAACGAACTCAACGGTTTCGACCGTAGACCTATTCCGTTCAGTTTTCAACATCATCCGTAACGTGTTTTCGCGCCTACGGAGAGTCGTCGTGCGTGCCCTCTGGTGAGCGGGTGCGGAGCTCGGGCACCATCTGCGTGCACCACCTGCACAGCCGACCCGCAGGAAGCACGGCCGACCGCAGGAAGGGGCGGTGACCGGCGACATGGGCCCGATCGGACCGACCCGGCGCACACTTCTGCTGGCCACCGCCCTGGCGGCCGCCCTCGCCCCGAGGGCCCGCGCGGCCCCCGCCGACCCCTACGACGCCCTCCGCCGCCGCTGGCTCGACCTCACGCTCGGCACCGGCTACGACGCGACTGCCGAGCCGTACGCCTCCCGTCTCGCCCGACTCGGCGAACTGGCACGGGGATTCCAGGCCACCATGGCGCCGTCCCCGGACTCCCTCTGGCCCGGCCGGCCCTTCGACCCGCCGGCCGGCATCACCTTCAGCTACGGCCGTCTGTGGACCATGACCCAGGCCCACGTCCAGCCCGGCACCGGCGCCACCGGGGACGACGCCCTCCTCGCCGCCGTCCTGCGCGGCCTCGACCACCTCCGGGCCACCGTCTACAACCCCGCCACCACCCGCTACGGCAACTGGTGGGAATGGCAGATCGGCAGCCCCCGGCTCCTCATGGACATCACGGCCGTCCTGTACGACCACCTCGGCGAGGCCCGCGTCGCCTCGGCCTGCGCGGCCGTCGACCACTTCATCCCGGACGCGATGCTCACCGACTACTCCGGCACCTCCACCGGCGCCAACCGCGTCGACCTGTGCCGCTCCGTCGCCCTGCGCGGCATCCTCGGCCGGGCCGGCGACCGCATCGCGCTCGCCCGGGACGCCCTCTCGCCGGTCTTCCCGTACGTCACCCGGGGCGACGGGCTCTACGCCGACGGCTCCTTCCTCCAGCACACCTGGGTCGCCTACTCGGGGACGTACGGGCAGGTCCTGCTGGACGGCCTCGGCCGGCTCTTCGCCCTGCTCGCCGGGTCGGACTGGGCGGTCTCCGACCCGGCCCGGCAGAACGTCCTCGACAGCGTCGAGCACGCCTACGTCCCGCTGATCCACGACGGACTGGTGATGGACTGCGTCAACGGACGTGCCATCAGCCGGGGTTGCCTGCGCGACGACGACCTGCGGCTGATGCGCTCCGACCACTACCACGGCCAGGCCCTGATCGCGGCCGTCGCCCTGCTCGCGGGCGGCGCGAGCGCCGCGGAACGGGAGCGGTGGTACGGCCTGATCAAGGGCTGGGCCGAACGGGACACCGTGACCCCGGTCCTGACGGCGGGCCAGTTCGACGTGGCCGACCTCGCCAGGCTGCACACGGCCGCGTCCGCGCCCGTCCCCGCGACTCCGGAACCCCCCGGCCACCGCCTCTTCCCGGCCATGGACCGGGCCGTGCACCGCGGCCCCCGCTTCACCGCCGCCCTCTCCATGGCCAGTGACCGCATCGCGCACTACGAGTGCGGCAACGGCGAGAACCCGCGCGGCTGGCACACCGGCTCGGGAATGCTCTGCTGGTGGCCCGAGGGGCGCGGCGGCCGGTCCGGTCGGTCGGATCGGTCCGATCGGTCCGACCAGTACACAGACTGGTTCTGGCCGACGGTCGACTGGTACCGGCTCCCGGGCACCACCGTGTCGACCAAGCGCCTCGCCGACCGGGCCGGCGGCGAGTGGGGTGCCCCCAAGCCCGACGTCCGCTGGGTCGGGGGCACGACCGACGGCACCTGCGCGGCCGTGGGCCAGCACCTCAAGGGACTCGGCTCGACGCTGCGGGCGCGCAAGTCCTGGTTCTTCCTCGCCGACGCGGTCGTCTGCCTCGGCGCCGGGATCAGCTGCGCCGACGGCGTCCCGGTCGAGACCGTCGTGGACAACCGCAACCTGGGGGAGAACGGCACCCAGGCCTTCGCCCAGGGGCCCGGCTGGGCCCACCTGGAGGGCCACGGAGGCTGGATCCTGCCCCGCGGCGGCGCCCTGCGCACCCTGCGCGAGGACCGCACCGGAGCCTGGTCCGACATCAACACCGCCGGCACCACCGAGCGGCGCACCCGCCGTTGGCAGACCCTCTGGCTCGACCACGGCACCGACCCGGCCGGCGCCGCCTATGTCTACGTCCTGCTGCCCGGCGCCTCCCGTGCCGAGGTCGCCGCCCGTGCCGCCGACCGCCACTGGCTGTGCGTCCTCGCCAACGACGCCCGCCACCAGGCCGTGGCCGTGCCCTCGTGCGGCGTGAGCGCCGCCAACTTCTGGGAGGCCGGCGCGGTGGCCGGCCTGACCGCCTCCGCGCCCGCGAGCGTGCTGGTCCGGCGCCGGGCCCGCACCGCTACCCTGAGCCTGAGCGAGCCGCCCCGCACGGGCACGCCGCTGGAGATCGTCTGGGACCGTCCGGTGCGCTCGGTCCTCCGGACGGACGACACCATCGAGATCCTCTCCACGGGGGGCCGTCTGAGGCTCCGTGTCACTCCAGGGATGGCATGTGCCACCCACGAATGTGAGGTGGCTCTCAGGTGACGCGTTTGTCGCCCCCCTACAACTCGTGCGGCCTCTGAGCAGTCGGAACGGCTGCATGCCGTTCTGGTTCTGTTCGGTGGTACCAGGAAAACGGGCTGGAGACTGTACGGAGTCGACGGCTGGCAATCCTTGGTGTCCTTCGTAAGGTCGCTACATGACCGTTTTGGAAGAGACGACGGGTGAGCCGGCCGGCGAGCCGACGGACGCGCGCGGACGGGTCGCCGAGCTGCACGAGATCCGTGCGCAGGCCGTGGCGGGCCCCAGCGAGAAGGCGACCGAGGCGCAGCACGCCAAGGGCAAGCTGACGGCGCGGGAGCGCATCGAGCTGCTCCTGGACCCGGGGTCCTTCCAGGAGGTCGAGCAACTGCGCCGGCACCGGGCGACCGGGTTCGGGCTGGAGGCGAAGAAGCCGTACAGCGACGGTGTCATCACCGGCTGGGGCACGGTCGAGGGCCGTACGGTCTTCGTCTACGCGCATGACTTCCGCATCTTCGGCGGCGCCCTCGGCGAGGCCCACGCCACGAAGATCCACAAGATCATGGATATGGCCATCGCGGCCGGTGCCCCGCTGGTCTCCCTGAACGACGGCGCGGGCGCCCGTATCCAGGAGGGCGTCAGCGCGCTCGCCGGTTACGGCGGCATCTTCCAGCGCAACACCAGGGCGAGCGGTGTCATCCCGCAGATCTCGGTCATGCTCGGCCCGTGCGCGGGCGGCGCGGCCTACAGCCCCGCCCTGACCGACTTCGTCTTCATGGTCCGCGAGACCTCGCAGATGTTCATCACCGGCCCGGACGTCGTCAAGGCGGTCACCGGCGAGGAGATCACCCAGAACGGCCTCGGCGGCGCGGACGTGCACGCGGAGACCAGCGGTGTCTGCCACTTCGCCTACGACGACGAGGAGACCTGCATCGCCGAGGTGCGCTACCTCCTCTCGCTGCTCCCGCAGAACAACCGCGAGAACCCCCCGCGGGTGGAGTGCGCCGACCCGGCGGACCGCCGCTCCGACGTCCTGCTCGACCTGGTCCCGGCGGACGGCAACCGGCCGTACGACATGGCCAAGGTCATCGAGGAGATCGTCGACGACGGGGAGTACCTGGAGGTCCACGAGCGCTGGGCGCGCAACATCATCTGCGCGCTGGCCCGCCTGGACGGCCAGGTGGTCGGCATCATCGCCAACCAGCCCCAGGTCCTCGCCGGCGTCCTGGACATCGAGGCGAGTGAAAAAGCTGCACGCTTTGTCCAGATGTGTGATGCTTTCAACGTCCCGATCGTGACCTTCCTGGACGTGCCGGGGTTCCTGCCCGGTGTCGACCAGGAGCACGGCGGAATCATCCGGCACGGCGCGAAGCTGCTGTACGCCTACTGCAACGCGACCGTGCCGAGGATTTCGCTCATCCTGCGCAAGGCGTACGGAGGTGCCTACATCGTCATGGACTCCCAGTCGATCGGCGCCGACCTCACCTACGCCTGGCCCACCAACGAGATCGCCGTGATGGGCGCGGAGGGCGCGGCCAACGTCATCTTCCGCCGTCAGATCGCCGACGCCGAGGACCCCGAGGCGATGCGGCAGAAGATGGTCAAGGAGTACAAGGCCGAGCTGATGCACCCGTACTACGCGGCGGAGCGCGGCCTGGTGGACGACGTCATCGACCCCGCCGAGACCCGCGAGGTCCTGGTCAAGTCCCTGGCGATGCTGCAGTCCAAGCACGCCGACCTGCCCTCCCGCAAGCACGGCAACCCCCCGCAGTAACCGAGCGGACCCGCCGCGGCAACCCCGCGGACCCCTCTCCCACGGAGACTGACATCCATGAACACGCCTGACATCCGCGTCGAGAAGGGCCACGCCGACCCGGAGGAAGTCGCCGCCATCACGGCCGTCCTCCTGGCCCGTGCGGCCGCCCAGTCCGAGCCCTCGGCCCAGACGCACCGCGGCCGCGCGAAGGCCGGCTGGCGCCGCCTGGAGCGCGAGCCGGGCTTCCGGGCGCCGCACAGCTGGCACTGAGTTTTCCGAGCGTGAACACGGCCCCGCCCTCCTTCGGGAGAGCGGGGCCGTTCGGCTCCGAGAACCCACGGGGGAGACAGGACTCCGCGGCCGACAGGTACACGAACTCGACGGCCGGATGGCCGGTCGACACCGCCAGATCCGTGTCCGCGGAGATCCGGATCAGCGAGAAATGACCGGCGGCGGAACTCGGCGTCCCGGTCGATGCCCTCCGGTGCGAACAGGGAGCGGTGCGGGAGACGTTCGAGAGCGCGGGAGGCCCGCTCCTCGAACACCGGCAGGGTCCGCACGATGCTGACGTAGTACTCGCAGCACTCGGCGAGGAGAGCCTCGAACGACAAAGGCCCCCGCTCATCCCGGAGGAAGAACGAGGGCCGTGCCGAAATCGTGCCGGTTACCGCAGCCGTGCCATCAGCGCGTGCTCCACCAGCGTGATCAGCGCACTCTTGGCGTCCGCGCGGTGGCGGGCGTCCGTCGTGATGATCGGGGTGTCGGGGCCGATCTGCAGCGCCTCGCGGACCTCGTCGGGGTTGTACGGCTGGTTGCCGTCGAAGCCGTTGAGGGCGATGACGAAGGGGAGGCCCGAGTTCTCGAAGTAGTCGACCGCGGGGAAGCAGTCGGCGAGACGGCGGGTGTCGACCAGCACGATGGCGCCGATCGCGCCGCGCACCAGGTCGTCCCACATGAACCAGAAGCGGTCCTGGCCGGGGGTGCCGAACAGGTACAGGATCAGGTCCTGGTCCAGGGTGATACGGCCGAAGTCCATCGCCACCGTGGTGGTGGTCTTGTCTCCGGTGTGGGTGAGGTCGTCGATGCCGGCCGAAGCGGACGTCATCACGGCCTCTGTGCGCAGCGGGTTGATCTCCGAGACGGCGCCGACGAACGTGGTCTTGCCCACGCCGAAGCCGCCCGCCACCACGATCTTCGCGGAGGTGGTGGAGCGGGAAGGACCGCCGCTAGAGCTTGCGAAGTCCACTGAGCACCCTTTCGAGCAGTGTCACGTCTGGCTGGCCACCGGCGTTCTCGTCGCCGCCGGGCTGATGGATGGCGACCAGGCCCGCCTCCGCCAAGTCGGCGACGAGGATCCTGGCCACGCCGAGGGGGATGGTCAGCAGCGCCGAGACCTCGGCGACCGACTTGATCTCCCGGCACAGGTTGCAGATCCGCTGATGCTCGGGCAGCTGGCCCTGCATCTGGTGCGGAGCGGCGGTGGTGTGCACCAGTGCCTCGATGGCGAGCTGGTAGCGCGGGCGGGTCCGGCCGCCGGTCATGGCGTACGGACGCACCAGGGGGTTGTTGGCGGCCGTCGCCGGCGCCGGCTCGGGGCGGCGCTGCGGCTGAACCGGCTGGATACGCGGCGCCGACGGCTGGTCGTACGGCGAAGGGCCGGGGCCCTGCGGCGTGTACGGCTGCCGGTGGCTCGGGGCGGAGGGGAAGTTGTACCGGTTCGCCGAACCGTCGCCCTGGCCCTGGGCAGGGCCGTACGACCAGTTACCCGAAGACGAACCGCCTGGGGGTGTTGCCACTTTTTCTCCTCCTCCGACTGCGCCGGGCACCCATCCCTGTGGAGCCGCGTCCCGAAACCTTACGGCCACGGGACGCGAATACGCACCGTCTGACTATTAGTTGAGAAGGCTTCCCTGGAGTTCTGCACGCAGATCCGGGGTGAGAACCGTGCCCGCGCGGTCCACCAAAAGCGCCATCTCGTACCCGATGAGGCCGATGTCCGCCTCGGGGTGGGCCAGGACCGCCAGTGACGAACCGTCGGATACGGACATGATGAAGAGGAATCCCCGCTCCATCTCCACAACCGTCTGGTTCACGGCGCCCCCTTCGAAGATCCGGGAGGCGCCTGCCGTCAGCGACGTCAGACCGGAGGCGACGGCCGCGAGCTGGTCGGCGCGGTCGCGGGGGAAGCCTTCGGACATCGCCAGAAGGAGTCCGTCGGCGGAGACCACCACCGTGTGGGACACCCCCGGGGTGTTGTCCACGAAGTTGGTGATCAACCAGTTCAGGTTCTGTGCCGCCTGGCTCATCGGGCTCACACTAACGCTCCTGGTTGTAGGTGCTGTCAGGACCGAAGCCCTGGCCGTTCGTTTCACTGCCTGCGTTGCGTCCGCGCTGGACGCCTCGACGCAGGTTGCTCAGCCTGCCCCGGACGTCCTCCGGGGCGCGGGAGACCTGTGGGCCTCCCTGAGGGGTGTTCTCGGCGGCGCCCTCGACCAGGTTGGCCTTGGGCACCCGCCGCGGCAGGCCGGAGGAGGTCACTCCGCCCGCCTTGGGTTTCCGCAGCTGGGAGGCCTGCTGCCAGCGCTCGTCGTTCGCCGAACGCCAGGCGCTGTCGTCACCCGCCGCCGGAGTGTTCCGGGGCGTGGGAGCCGGCGTTTCCCGCTGCACGCGCGCCGTGCCGTTCGTGGCACT
This sequence comes from Streptomyces griseochromogenes, assembly GCF_001542625.1. Taxonomy (NCBI): domain Bacteria; kingdom Bacillati; phylum Actinomycetota; class Actinomycetes; order Kitasatosporales; family Streptomycetaceae; genus Streptomyces; species Streptomyces griseochromogenes. The sequence goes on from NZ_CP016279.1 coordinate 1,904,258, forward strand.
CGAGCCGTTGGATCCGCTCGCGATGGATCCGCGGCGGGGCAACCCGGCGTCGGTCAGCCCGTGGGCGGCGGGAGAGGCCGGTCCCGGACGGTCGAAGCCTACGCGGTTCCGCTCACTCGCGTCACCGGCCTGCGAAGATTCCGGTTCCGGAGCGTACTGGGCCGGACGGCCGTTCTGGTAGCCGTCCTGCTGCGGCTGCTGCGGCCAGTCGTCCTGGTAGGACTGCCCCTCGTAGGAGCCGAAGGCGTCGGACGCGGAGGCGTGCGCCGGGGCGTGCTCCTCCTGGGCGGGCTCCGCATACCCGGGTTCGGGGTAGCCGCCGCCGTTCGGGGCGAAGCCGTCGTTCTGCGGCAGGCCGCCGTTCGGCGCGTAGTACTGGTTCTCGTACTGCTCGTCGTACGCGGGGCGCTGCTGCTCCTCGTACGTCTGCTCCTGGTACGCCTGCTGCGGCTGCTCCTGGTACGCCGGCCGCTCGGTGTAGCCCGTGCCGTTGCCGTCGTAGCCCTGCGGTGCGTCGAACTGGTCCTCGAACGCGGGCTGACCGGAGTGCTCCTGCTGCGGCTGGCCGTGTGTCTGGGCCTCCAGGGCCGCGCGGCGCTCCTCGCGCATCAGCGAGCGGCCGACGGGGTCGAGATCGCGGATGTCGTCCGGGACCTCGGTGTAGCGGCTGTCGTCGAAGCCCAGCTCGGCGGCGGTGCGCATGGGCGCCACCTGGCCGAAGCTCTCACCCTGGAACTGCTGGTCCGGGATGATCTGGGAGACGGTGAACTCTTCGCGGTCCAACGGCGTCTCCGCGCCACCACCGTGCGTGATCGCGTCCGGCAGCATGACCAGGGAGGTCGTGCCCGCCTGCTCGCCCGAGGGGCGCAGCTGGACGCGGATGCCGTGCCGGTCGGACAGCCGGCCGACCACGAACAGACCCATGCGCTGGGAGATCGCGGCGTCCACGGTCGGCGGGTTGGCCAGCTTGTGGTTGATGTCCGCGAAGTCCTCGGCGGTCAGGCCGATGCCCTTGTCGTGGATCTCGATCATGATCCGACCGTCGGGGAGACGGGTGGCGGTGACGCGAACCTTGGTCTGCGGGGAGGAGAACGTCGTCGCGTTCTCCAGCAGCTCGGCGAGCAGGTGCACGAGGTCGGTGACCGCGCGGCCGTGGATCTCGGCCTCCGGGACGCCGGACAGCTCGATGCGCTCGTACTGCTCCACCTCGGAGGAGGCGGCGCGCAGGACGTCGACCAGCGGGACCGGCTGGTCCCAGCGGCGGCCGGGCTCCTCGCCGGCGAGGACCAGGAGGTTCTCGCCGTTGCGGCGCATACGGGTGGCGAGGTGGTCCAGCTTGAAGAGGTTCTCCAGCTGGTCCGGGTCGGCCTCGTTGTTCTCCAGGTCGGTGATCAGGGTCAGCTGGCCCTCGATCAGCGACTGGTTGCGGCGCGAGAGGTTGGTGAAGATCGCGTTGATGTTGCCCCGCAGCAGGGCCTGCTCGGAGGCGAGCCGGACCGCCTCGCGGTGGACCTGGTCGAAGGCGCGGGCGACCTCGCCGATCTCGTCCTTGGTGGTGATCGGGATCGGGGCGACCCGGGTGTCGACCCGGCCGGGGTCGGTGCGGGAGAGCTGGTCGACCAGCATCGGCAGGCGCTGCTCGGCGATGCCGAAGGCGGCGTTGCGCAGCTGGCGCATCGAGCGGCTCATCTGGCGGGCCACGGCACCGGCGAGGATGAACGCGAGGAGCAGGGCGACCACGACCACGGCACCGGTGATGATGGCGGAGGTCTTGGCGTTGTCGGCGATGCTGGAGGCCTCGTTCACGGCCTTGTCGGCAAGATCCGACTCGATCTGGCGGTAGGCGTCGTACCTGAGGGTGTTGACCGCCCACCAGTTGTCGACGGTGATGCCCTTGGTGGCGAGCCCCTCACGGGTGAGGAGCGTGGTGTCCTTCAGCGTGGCCAGCGCCGAGATCATCGTGGTCGGGTTGGACGGCGGAGGGACGTAGTTCGGGTTCTTCTGCTTGGCCGCGGTGGCCATGGCGGCACCGTCGGTCTTCATCTTCTGCTCGGCGTCGGCGAGCTTCTGCGCGTCCGCGTCGGTGCCGCCGCCGAGGTACTCCTCCTTGGCGATGCGCTCCAGGTAGGCGTACGAGGACAAGGAGACCCGCTGGGTCGCCAGGTTCGGGGCGTCCGGACCGGGCTTGACCAGCAGGTGCGTGCCGATGGACCGCTCCAGCGAGAGCGCCGCCTTGGTGAGCGAGATGGCGTAGACGGTACGGCCGTAGGAGGTGATGTTGCCGGTGCCCAGACCGAGCTCGTTGGCGAACTCCATCAGCGGGTGGCTGATGTCGACGTAGCCCTCTTCGGACTGCACGCCGGTGAGCTTGGACGTGTACGCGACCTGGCGCAGCGTCGCCAGCTTGGGCTCGGCCGCGCGGAAGAGCCTCAGCCGGCGCTCCAGGCCGGACTTGTGCGGCATGTTCTGCGCCGCCTGATTGAAGGCGTCGGCGGCCTCGTCCGTCTTCTTGCGGGCCTGGGTGACGACGCTCTTGTTCTTGCTCAGCAGGATCGGCGCCGCGGTGACGTCACGCTCGGTCTCCAGAGCGTCGGCGTAGCCGAGGGCGGCGCGCACCAGGCGGGCGGTGTTCTCGGCGTCCCGGGCCTGCTGCCAGGTGTCGATCGAGCTCTTCACCTGGAAGCCGCCCATGACGAGGCCGACCGCCACGGGTATGAGCAGAATCGCGTTCAGCCGGGTCGGCACGCGCCAGTTGCGCATGGAGAAACGGCCGCCGCTCTTCGCGGGAGTGGCCGCCGGCTCCGAACCGGGCACAGGGGTGGGCGCCGCAGCGCGCGGCGGCGGGGTGAAGTTGCCCCGCGCCGACGGCTCGGGACCGTTCTTGCTTCGCCTCACTCGACCAACAACCTCTCGGCGGTCGGCACCTTCGTCGTGCCGCAGTCTCTCAGAGCCCGGTTCGTCATCGACCAGTGAGTACGTCTTTGACTATTGGGCAGTTCAGGCATTCCAGCACGTGGACCAGCGCACTTCCAAACAGTGGAAACCCCGCGGGGGCGCTCCTGTAAGCCCTAGATAAAACGGTCATAAAGAACGAGCCCCGCCAAAAGGCGGGGCGTTCGTGAGCACAGTGGTACCGCTCGACCGCGTCGAGTGGTGAAGCCGGGCGATTCCTCTGCCGAACTGTTATGAACACCGGAGCCGACCGTGTCAAAGGCCACAGTCGGCTCCGATCTCATTACGACAACTGCCGTATCGCACGTCGCACTTGAGTGCTATCGCAGCCGTGCCATCAGTGCGTGCTCCACCAGCGTGATCAGCGCACTCTTGGCGTCCGCGCGGTGGCGGGCGTCCGTCGTGATGATCGGGGCGTCGGGGCCGATCTGCAGGGCCTCGCGCACTTCGTCGGGGGTGTAGGGCTGCTGGCCGTCGAAGCCGTTGAGGGCGATGACGAAGGGCAGGCCCGAGTTCTCGAAGTAGTCGACCGCCGGGAAGCAGTCGGCCAGGCGCCGGGTGTCCACGAGCACCACCGCGCCGATCGCACCGCGCACCAGGTCGTCCCACATGAACCAGAAGCGGTCCTGGCCGGGGGTGCCGAACAGGTACAGGATCAGGTCCTGGTCCAGGGTGATACGGCCGAAGTCCATCGCCACCGTGGTGGTGGTCTTGTCTCCGGTGTGGGTGAGGTCGTCGATGCCGGCCGAAGCGGACGTCATCACGGCCTCTGTGCGCAGCGGGTTGATCTCCGAGACGGCGCCGACGAACGTGGTCTTGCCCACGCCGAAGCCGCCCGCCACCACGATCTTCGCCGAGGTGGTGGCCCGGCCCGCGTCAGAGCTTGCGAAGTCCACTGAGCACCCTTTCGAGCAGCGTCACGTCCGGAGCGCCGCCGTTGTTCTCGTCGCCGCCTGGCTGGTGGACGGCCACCAGGCCGGCCTCGGCGAGGTCGGCCACCAGGATCCGGGCCACGCCGAGCGGCATGGCCAGCAGCGCGGAGACCTCCGCGACCGACTTGACCTCACGGCACAGATGGCAGATGCGCTGGTGCTCCGGGAGCAGTCCCATGAGCGCTGCCGGGTCGGCCGTGGTGCTGATCAGCGCCTCGATGGCGAGCTGATAGCGCGGCCGCGTCCGGCCACCGGTCATCGCGTACGGACGTACCAGCGGCTGGTCGCCCTCGTCCCCGTACGGCTCTGCGTACGGATCATGAGAGGCGGTGGGCGGGGTCATGAATCCTCCGGGCGGGACAGCAAGTCGGTCAGTCGTGCCGTCTGACGGGGCCGTGGGGGGATTGTGGCGGCCGGACGGTGTTTTCGTGAGGTGGGTAGTGCCGGGGCGGGTCAGTGAAGCAGACTGCCCTGGAGTTCGGCGCGCAGATCCGGGGTGAGTACCGCACCCGCGCGGTCGACGAGCAGTGCCATCTCGTAGCCGACGAGACCGATGTCGCACTCGGGGTGGGCCAGTACCGCGAGGGAAGACCCGTCCGAGACGGACATCAAGAAGAGGAAGCCGCGCTCCATCTCGACGACCGTCTGTGCCACGGTGCCGCCCTCGAAGATCCGGGAAGCCCCGGCCGTGAGGGAGGTCAACCCGGACGCGACGGCCGCCAGCTGATCGGCGCGGTCCCTCGGAAAACCTTCGGACATCGCCAGCAGAAGGCCGTCGGCGGAGACCACCACCGTGTGCGACACCCCGGGGGTGTTGTCCACGAAGTTGGTGATCAACCAGTTCAGGTTCTGTGCCGCCTGGCTCATCGGACTCAACTAACGCTCCTGCTGGTGAGTGGGGCTCGGGTAGCTGCCGGTCTGGCCGCTGCCGGCCTGACGGCCCTGAGCGATGCCCCGACGGAGATTGGTCAGCCGCCCGCGTACGTCGTCAGGCGCACGCGAGACCTGCGGACCGGCTTGGTGCTGTTGCTGCTGAGCCGTGCCCGGGACGAGGTTCGCCCGGGGCACCCGGCGCGGCAGGCCGGAAGTGGTGACACCGCCCGCCGCGGGCTGCCGTACGCGCTCCGCCTGCCGGACGAGTTCGTCGTTGGGCGAGGTGCGCCAGGAGCCTGTGGGGGAGGCGGGACGCTGGGGGGCCGACGCGGGCGCCGACTGCTGCTGCTGCGGGGCCGGGGCGTTGTCCTGCTGGCCCTGCTGACCGCCGTGGAACCAGTTGGTCTCCAGCGTGTCGTACAGCGGGGTACGGCCGTCGCCCGGGCCGGAGGCCGGGGGCAGCGCCTCGGGCTCCGGCCTCGCCGGACGCTGCGGGGCCGCCGGGCGCTGGGCGGCGAAGCCACCGCGGCCGCCGGGCTGCGGGCGCTCGAACTGACCGGTGTTCGCCGGGCCCTGTCCCTGTCCCTGGCGGCCGGGCAGCGCGTGCTGCCCGGTGGAGCTGCCGTCGAAGCCGGCGTCGTAGGCCTGCGGGGCCGCGAACTGACCGGTGCTCTGCGGGTCCTGCTGGCCGGGGGCCGACGTGCCGAAGACGTCCGAGCGGACGAACGAGCCGTTGTCGCCCTGCTGGCCGAACTGGCCGCCCTGCTGCTGCGGGGTGAACTGGCTGTTGCCCTGCTGGGTGCCGGGACGTGCGAACTGGCCGGTGCTCTGGGAGCCGTTCGCGCCGTTCAGGTCCTGGCGCGGGAACTGGCCCGTGGAGCCGTCCAGGCCGAAGTCCGGGCGGGGGAACTCGCCCGTGGCGGCCGCGCCCTGCGCGTCGTTGCGGGGTATCGCCGGTATCTCGGAGGTCGCGCCCGGGCCGTGCCGGTCGTCGACGCGCGGCATCGGCGCGGTCTGCGTCGGGTCCTGCTCGTCGTGGCCGCGAGGGGCGTCCAGCGAGGCACGGGAGAGCGGGGCCTGGGCGTTGTCGCTCCAGTCCGGGGTGCGCGCGGACGGGTTGCCGCCGGGCAGCTCGGCCCGCGGGCCGCCGCGCGGCGGCAGCTGGGGCTGACGGTCCTGGTCCGAGGCGCCCGCGCCGTGGCGCGGCGCGGCCGGGCCACGGCCGCCGAAGGCGTCCTGCTGCGGTCCACCCGGGTTCGCGGCCTGCAGGCCCTGCGGGGCACTCGGCGTCTGACCGCCGCCGAAGGCGCCCGCGCCCGCACCGGCGGGGGCCGGACGGCCCTGCTGCGGAGCACCCGGACCCTGCGGGCCGCGTGCCACGCCCGGACGGCCGCCCTGGCCGGCGCCGGGCAGCGCGGCCCGGGGACCCTGGCCCGCGCCGACCTGGCCGCGCGGACCGGGACCGGCGCCGAGGAGACCGCCGCCGGACGGCGCACCGCCGAGGGCGCCGCCGGGGCCGTTGCCGCCGTTGCCCCGCCGTGCGGCGGCGGCACCCGCCGCGGCCTGCGCGGCGGCCGGACCGCCGGTCGACGCCGGGACGCCGGGCTTGCCCGGAGCGGGCTTCTTGCCGCCCTGGGCGACATCGACGGGCAGCATGACCAGCGCGGTCGTACCACCGGAGTCGGACGGGCGCAGCTGGATGCGGATGCCGTGCCGCTGGGACAGACGACCGACCACGAAGAGGCCCATGCGGCGGGAGACGGAGACGTCCACGGTGGGCGGCGAGGCGAGCCGCTCGTTGATCGCCGCGAGGTCCTCGGGGGAGAGGCCGATGCCGGTGTCGTGGATCTCGATCAGCACACGGCCGTCGGGCAGCGCGTGACCGGTGACCTTGACCTTGGTCTGCGGCGAGGAGAAGGAGGTCGCGTTCTCCAGCAGCTCGGCGAGCAGGTGCACGAGGTCGTTGACGACGCGGCCCGCGACCTCGGTGGTCGGGACCGCGGCCAGCTCGATGCGCTCGTACTGCTCCACCTCGGAGGCGGCGGCGCGGAGCACGTCGACCAGCGGGACCGGGCGGGTCCAGCGGCGGCCCGGCTCTTCACCGGCGAGAACGAGGAGGTTTTCACCGTTACGGCGCATACGCGTCGCGAGGTGGTCGAGCTTGAAGAGGGAGGACAGCTGGTCCGGGTCGGCCTCGCGGGACTCCAGTTCGGAGATGAGCGAGAGCTGACGCTGGATGAGGCCCTGGGAGCGGCGCGAGAGGTTGGTGAACATCGCGTTGACGTTGCCCCGCAGAAGGGCCTGCTCGGCGGCGAGGCGGACCGCCTCGCGGTGCACGTCGTCGAAGGCCGCGGCCACCTGGCCGATCTCGTCCCGGGAGTGCACACCGACCGACTCCACGGACGTGTCCACGTCCTGCGGGTCGGACTCGGACAGCTGCTTGACCAGCTCGGGCAGACGGTCCTGGGCGACCTTGGTCGCGGTCTCCTGCAGCCGGCGCAGCGAGCGGATCATGGACCGGGCCACGACGAAGGCGCCGACGAGCGAGATGCCGAGCACGATGAGGATCAGGACACCGGAGATGATCGCGTCCTGCTCGGAGGCGCTGCGCAGCTCGCGGGCCTTCTGCTCCATGTCCTCGAGCAGCGTGTGCTCGATCTTCTTCATCTGCTCGATCTTGGTCGAGCTGTCGTCCACCCAGTCCTTGTAGGAGCGGGCCGGCAGTCCGTCGAGGCCGTCACGGGACTCGAAGGTGCGCTTGGCGTACAGGTCCGCGGCCTGGATGGTCGGGTTGCCCTCCTCGATCGGCTTGAGGAGTTCGTCCGGGTTCTCGTTGCTGTAGATCTTCCGGAAGATCGCGATCTCGGAGCCTTCGCTCTCGTAGGCCGACTCGCCGTAGAGGCGGTCGTTCTCGGAGAGCTTGCCCTTGGAGGTGTTGCCGGAGGTCAGGGCCGCGGCGATGACGGCACGTTGCACCGAGGCGTACTCCTTGGCGGTGGAGAAGGCCGCCAGGGCGCGGGTGCGCGTGATCATCTCCGGGTTGCTGGACGCCTCGGCCATGGACTGGGAGAGGTCGACCAGCTGGGTGATCAGCCGGTGGTACGACTCGACCGTCTGCGTCGAGTTGTCCTTCGACTGGTAGGCCGTCTTGCGGATCTTGGCCAGGTCGTCCAGCTGGTTGGCGAGGCTGACCAGGGTGTCGCGGACACCCTGGAGGTTGCCGTCCTTGCTCGCCGAGTCGATCTGCTCGGAGGCGTCGAGGAAGTTCTCGCGGGCGCGGTCGGTCTTGTCCTGGTAGGCCTTGACCGTGTAGTCGCTCGGCGTCAGGCCGTGGGCCAGCGGACCGGCGGACTGGTCGCGCTCCTCCTGGAGCGCGGCGGCCAGCTCGGTGGCCTGCTTGGTCATGTCCGTCAGCAGCTTCATGTTGTCGAGCTGCTGGATGTCGGTGATGTTCTGGTCGATGCGCAGCGCGCCCAGCGAGGTCGCGGCGACCACGGGGAGCGCGAGCAGCGAGACCAGACGCGTGGAGATGCGCCAGTTGCGCAGGGCCATGCGCGAGCCGGGGCCGGTGGGGCCCTGGGCGGGCTTCGCGGCCGGGGCGGGGGTACCGGCCTTCGTGCTGTTGATGGGGGACGACGCGCCGGGGCGCCCGGGGCGGTCACCGCCGTCTCCGGACGAGGCCGGGCCCTGGCCCGGGTTCTGGGCGTGCTGGGGCGAGGAGCTGCCCTTCATAGGGCCAGTCCCGTCGTGCGACTCCGGCTCCGCCGAAGCGCTGCCATCCCTCTTGAAACGTCCCTGCACTAGCGTCGCAACCTCTGGACCAGGCACCCCCTCGCGTGAACGAGGGGACACAGTGTCGGCGTCTTTGGAGAGCGCCCTGAATACGCCCCCCGGTCTTGAGTGACCGGCGCTGGTTCCCCCTATCTCGCCGCCACTCGGCGCTGAGTTGCGCCCCCTGCGCGCCGGCTCGATCCTGCGGCGGTCCGTGGAATTCCAGCACAGTGCCGGATCTCCAACAAGGGCCGTACCCCGAGCTGTGACCTCCGTGACGGTTTGTGAGGGCCGAGTCACGAACTGTGGAGGCTATTACCCCGCAAAGTGGACTTTTCTCTGCGAGTCGTCGCCTGGTGCCTGGTGTCCCAGTCGCCATGATCAGGAGCGGAATGGTGGGTTCAGGTGGTCAATGTCCGTTTCGTTGGGGAGAGTTGCGGGCCGGAATTGACCGGTTTGCCCATGGATAAGTGAGCAAACTCACACGCTCATCATGGTCAGTTCACGTCTGTGGCGGGGAATCGGATGTTTAGCCTGGCGCTTTACAAGATGAACGGCTCTGCCAACCCCACTCACGAGGCCACAGGACGACAACGGTGAAGACGACGATGATGTTCCGCAACATAGCCAACCCGCGGCGCACGACTCTGGCGCACCTCGATGACGCCGACGAACTGCAGACGCCCGAGCTGCCGGAGCACTCCGTCGATCTGCCCGCGCAGACCGCCAACCCCAGGCGCACGGTCCTGATGGAGGTTCCCGTCGGGGCGGCGGCCGGCGAGTAGCCGACCGGCACCACGCGCGAGAGGGTGCGGCCCGGAGATCACCTGATCTTCCCGGCCGCGCTCCGCTTTTTGCCTGCGAATTCCCCGCGCGCCGAGACTCCGGAATTCAAAAAAACGCAGGCCGGGCGGTCCGACCGGTTAACCTGGGGCGTCAGTACGCCGGTTCTCAGTAAGGGGCGCAAGGATCCCGTGCGCATCGCCAGGTTCTCCATCGACGGGAACGTAGCCTTCGGCGCGGTCGAGGGCGACAAGCAGGGCGAACTCGTCCTCGACATCATCAAGGGCATCCCGTTCGCCGACCACGAGCTGTCCGGGACGAAGGTGCCGCTGAGCAAGGTCAGACTGCTCCCGCCGGTGCTCCCCAACAAGGTCGTGGCGTTCGGCCGCAACTACGCCGACCACGCCAAGGAGCTGGGCAACGAGGTGCCCGACGCCCCGTTCGCCTTCTTCAAGCCGTCCACCTCGGTGATCGGCCCCGGCGACGAGATCCGGTACCCGTCCTTCTCGCAGGACCTGCACCACGAGGCCGAGCTGGCCGTCGTCATCGGCCGGATGTGCCGCGAGGTCCCCCGCGAACGCGTCAAGGACGTGATCTTCGGCTACACCTGCGCCAACGACGTCACCGCCCGCGATGTGCAGAAGCGCGAGAAGCAGTGGGCCCGGGCCAAGGGCTTCGACACTGCCTGCCCGCTCGGCCCCTGGGTGGAGACGGAGCTGGACCTCGAGCGCGCGAACGACCTGACGATCCAGCTCACGGTCAACGGCGAACAGCGCCAGCTGGGCCGGACGAGCGAGATGATCCACCCCATCGAGGATCTGATCGTGAACATCTCCGAGGCCATGACCCTGCTCCCCGGCGACGTCATCCTCACCGGCACCCCCGCGGGGGTCGGCCCCCTGAACGTCGGCGACGAGGTCGCCGTCACCATCGAAGGCATCGGCACTCTCACCAACAAGGTTGTCAAGCGTGGCTAGCGCACCCGGCTCTCCCGTTCGCGTACGTTTCTGTCCGTCGCCCACCGGTAACCCCCACGTGGGCCTGGTCCGCACCGCCCTGTTCAACTGGGCGTTCGCCCGGCACCACCAGGGCACTCTGGTCTTCCGTATCGAGGACACCGACGCGGCCCGCGACTCGGAGGAGTCGTACAATCAGCTGCTCGACGCGATGCGCTGGCTGGGCTTCGACTGGGACGAGGGCCCGGAGGTCGGCGGCCCGCACGCGCCGTACCGCCAGTCGCAGCGCATGGACATCTACCGGGATGTCGCGCAGAAGCTCCTTGACGGCGGTCACGCCTACCACTGCTACTGCTCCCAGGAGGAGCTGGACACCCGCCGCGAGGCCGCCCGCGCCGCCGGCAAGCCCTCCGGCTACGACGGCCACTGCCGTGACCTGAGCGCCGAGCAGGTCGAGGAGTACAAGGCCCAGGGCCGCGCCCCGATCGTCCGCTTCCGTATGCCCGACGAGACGATCACCTTCACCGACCTGGTCCGCGGCGAGCTGACCTTCACCCCTGAGAACGTCCCGGACTACGGCATCGTCCGTGCCAACGGCGCCCCGCTGTACACGCTCGTCAACCCGGTCGACGACGCCCTGATGGAGATCACCCACGTCCTGCGCGGCGAGGACCTGCTCTCCTCCACTCCGCGGCAGATCGCCCTGTACAAGGCGCTGATCGAGCTGGGCGTCGCCAAGGGGACCCCCGCCTTCGGCCACCTTCCGTACGTGATGGGCGAGGGCAACAAGAAGCTGTCGAAGCGCGACCCGCAGGCGTCCCTCAACCTCTACCGCGAGCAGGGCTTCCTGCCCGAGGGCCTGCTCAACTACCTCTCGCTGCTCGGCTGGTCCCTCTCGGCCGACCAGGACATCTTCACGACCGACGAGATGGTCGCCGCCTTCGACATCTCCGACGTGAACCCCAACCCGGCGCGCTTCGACCTCAAGAAGTGTGAGGCGATCAACGCCGACCACATCCGCATGCTCGAGGTGAAGGAGTTCACCGAGCGCTGCCGCCCGTGGCTGAAGGCCCCCTTCGTCCCCTGGGCGCCGGAGGACTTCGACGAGGCCAAGTGGCAGGCCATCGCCCCGCACGCGCAGACCCGCCTCAAGGTCCTCTCCGAGATCACCGACAACGTCGACTTCCTGTTCCTCGCCGAGCCGGTCCTCGACGAGGCGAGCTGGACGAAGGCGATGAAGGAGGGCTCGGACGCGCTGCTGGTCACGGCCCGCGAGAAGCTGGAGGCGGCCGACTGGACCTCGGCCGAGTCCCTCAAGGAGGCCGTGCTGGCCGCCGGCGAGGCCCACGGCCTCAAGCTCGGCAAGGCCCAGGCCCCGGTCCGCGTGGCCGTCACCGGCCGCACGGTCGGCCTGCCGCTGTTCGAGTCCCTGGAGGTCCTGGGCAAGGAGAAGACCCTGGCCCGCATCGACGCGGCGCTGGCGAAGCTGACCGCGTAGCCGACGCGCGATGAGGGGCGGCACCGGGAGTTCCGGGTGCCGCCCTCGGTGCGTCCACCGAGTCGTCGCCCGGAGTTCCCCCTTCCGGTCAAGTGCCCCTTCCTGAGCGCACGGTCGACTTCCCGGGCGTCGTACCGCCCGCGCACGCCGGCCCGGACGACCTGGCCACGGGCACCGACGTGATCATCAGCCGGAGCGGCTCCACCGTCACGCTCCCCGCCGGCCGGACCTGCAAGACCTCGTCCGGCTGGAGCGTGCTCACCCAGGACGCCTCCGGCACCCCGCACGTGCTGCGCGCCGCGGCCGGCACCTACACCTGGAAGCTCGGCGCCCACCCCCGAGACGGCCAGGGCCCGGACCTCGCCCTGACCGGCACGATGACCTTGGGCCGACCTCCCGGCCGTACTCCGGTACCTCCGGTGGCATGAGGATCAGAGCAGTCGTCCGGGACGTCGACGACATCCTCTTCGACGCTGCGTTCATCGGGGGATAACCCCCGAACCCCCGGCCGCTTGGCGGTACCGTCGGTCGTATGACGATCAGAGCAGTCGTCCGGGACGTGGACGACATCCTCTTCGACGCTGCGTTCATCGGGGGATAACCCCCGAACCCCCGGCCGCTTGGCGGTACCGTCGGTCGTATGACGATCAGAGCACTCGTCTGGGACGTCGACGACACCCTCTTCGACTACACGACCGCGGATCGCGAGGGCATGCGCGCCCATCTCGCCGCGGAAGGCCTGCTTGCCGGGTACGACACCCCTGAGCAGGCCCTTGTGCGATGGCGGGAGATCACCGACCGGCATTGGGCGCGCTTCTCGGCCGGGGAGGTCTCCTTCGAGGGGCAGCGGCGCGACCGCGTACGGGCCTTCCTGGGCGAGGAGCTGCCCGACGCCGAGGCCGACGCCTGGTTCCGGCGTTACATCGGTCACTACGAGGCCGCCTGGAGCCTGTTCCCGGACGTGCTGCCCACCCTGGACGCCCTCGCCGCCAGCCACCGGCACGCGGTGCTGTCCAACTCCAGCCTCACCGTCCAGGAACACAAGCTGAGCACCCTCGGCCTCCGCGACCGCTTCGAGAGCGTGCTGTGCGCCGCCGAGCTGGGCGTCTCCAAGCCGGAGGCGGGTGCCTTCCGCGCGGCCTGCGAAGCGCTGCGGCTGCCCCCGCGCGAGGTGGCGTACGTCGGCGATCACCCGGAGATCGACGGGCGGGGCGCGGCCGAGGCGGGGCTGCTGTCCGTCTGGATCGACCGCGGCGGGCCGTACGCGCAGGGCGCGGACGGCGGGTTCGCGCACCGGATCTCGACCCTCGCCGAACTCCCGGCGCTCGTCCGCGCGGATACCCGTTTTGGAGCCCCGTCCACCTTCGGGTAATGTTCTTCCTGCGCCGCCGGAGAGCGGGCCGAAAGGCCGGGACCCGGAGGAGCGAACTAGAACGAGAACCCCTCAGGGGGCTTGAGTTCCAGTGGCCTATGGTGTAATTGGCAGCACGACTGATTCTGGTTCAGTTAGTCTTGGTTCGAGTCCAGGTAGGCCAGCTCGCAGAGCTCATCTGCAAAGCCCCCGTTGTGTAGCGGCCTAGCACGCTGCCCTCTCAAGGCAGTAGCGCCGGTTCGAATCCGGTCGGGGGTACTGATCCTGATCCTGTCGGGATCGCTAGGGCCCCCGTTGTGTAGCGGCCTAGCACGCCGCCCTCTCAAGGCGGTAGCGCCGGTTCGAATCCGGTCGGGGGTACTGACTGGTCTAAACCATCATTGGTCTATGGTGTAATTGGCAGCACGACTGATTCTGGTTCAGTTAGTCTTGGTTCGAGTCCAGGTAGACCAGCTCGGATCTGCGGAAACGTAAGATCCTCGCCCCCGTTGTGTAGCGGCCTAGCACGCCGCCCTCTCAAGGCGGTAGCGCCGGTTCGAATCCGGTCGGGGGTACAACGGGAAGGCCCTTCGCTTCGGCGGAGGGCCTTCGTCGTGTCCGGCGCCGGCTACTCGAAGCCGTACCGCCGCGTCGTCTCCTCCTCCTGGGCCAGCCGGTGCAGCGCCTGCAGCACCGGCTCGTTGAGGATCGCCCCCAGGACCGCGAACTCGACCCGCTCCGCCTCCGACGCGTACGTCTCCATGTTGTCCAGGTCGAGAACGGCCGTTCGGTGCATCAACTCGGCGTACGGCGCGAGCAGTTCGGCCCCGAAGTCGTAGCCGAGCCGGCGGAACGCGGCCACCGCCACCACCAGCGAGCGGTACGCGGGGGAGATGGTCGCGAGCTGCTTGGTGTTCTCCCAGCCGAGCCGGTCCAGGAGCCTGGTGACCTCCCGGTGTGCGGTCTGGACGTACTCGTCGTCCTCGTCCGGCTCCGGCACCTGCGGCAGCGCCCACACCGCCGCGCCCAGGCGGATCGCGCGGCCCAGGGAGTCGTCGTCCACGTGCCCGAGCACCTCGCGCACCTTCGCCACCGGCACCCGGCCCACCTGGATCATCGCCCGCACCAGCCGCAGCCGGCGCAGATGCTCCTCGTCGTACTCGGCGGTCCTGGCGTTGATCTGGCGGCCCGGCGGCAACAGTCCTTCGCGCAGGTAGTACTTGATCGTCGCCGTGGACACACCGCTGCGCTCGCTCAGCTCCGCCAGCCGCATCTCTTGCGCCTCTCCTTGGGAAGTGCCACTATCCAAGCATCGCCAGAAGGATAGTGGCGCTATCTGATGAGGGGGATCGTCATGTTCGCGAAGCCGGTGCCGGGCCTTACGACCGCGGCGGCCGAGGGCGATGTGGTGGTGCTGCTCATCGGCATGCGGATCAACCACTTCTGGGCGGTGCACCAGTGGCTGCCGGTCATGCTGTCGATGGTCCGCATGCTGAGGGAGCTTGCGCGGGACCGCGACCGGGGGCTGCTGGGGCACGTGATGCTGACAGCCTCGCCGCGGACGTACTACGTCGTCCAGTACTGGGAGTCCAAGGAGAAGCTGTACGCGTACGCGACCTCGCCGGACATGTTCCACCACCGGGCCTGGGCGGTCATCAACCGCCAGGAGCGCCAGGGCAAGCTGCGGGGACACGTGGGCCGGTGGCACGAGACGTACATCGCCTCCGAGGGCTCGTACGAGTCCATCTACGCCGACATGCCGCCCTTCGGTCTCGCGAAGGTGCACGGCCAGGTGCCCGTCGCCGCGCGCGGCCGGTACGCGAAGGACCGGTTCGCTCATCGGTCGGCGGGCGCGGCCCGCGAGGCGGGGTGATCGCAGGGGCTGCGGGAATCGGGGGGATCGGGGGATTCGAGGAGGGCCTGCCGCGGCGTTGGGGCAGGCCCTCCTCGGATGCGCTGGTGACGTGTTCCGGTGATGCCGTGGCCCTCAGCCCGAGCGGCGCAGGGCCTCCGACAGGCGGCCGGCCGCGTCGATGACCGCCTGGGCGTGCATGCGGCCCGGGTGGCGGGTCAGGCGCTCGATCGGGCCGGAGACGGACACGGCGGCCACCACGCGGTTGGACGGGCCGCGTACGGGCGCGGAGACCGACGCCACGCCGGGCTCGCGCTCACCGATGGACTGGGCCCAGCCGCGGCGCCGTACGCCCGACAGGGCCGTCGCCGTGAAGCGGGCGCCCTGGAGGCCGCGGTGCAGGCGCTCCGGCTCCTCCCAGGCGAGCAGGATCTGCGCCGAGGAGCCCGCCTTCATCGTCAGCGTGGAGCCGACCGGGACGGTGTCCCGAAGGCCGGACAGGCGTTCCGCCGCGGCCACACAGATCCGCATGTCACCCTGGCGTCGGTAGAGCTGTGCGCTCTCGCCGGTGACATCACGGAGGTGGGTGAGCACGGGGCCCGCCGTGGCGAGCAGGCGGTCCTCGCCGGCCGCCGCCGCCAGTTCCGAAAGGCGCGGGCCGAGGATGAACCGGCCCTGCATGTCGCGTGCCACCATGCGGTGGTGTTCCAGGGCCACGGCCAGGCGGTGGGCCGTGGGTCGTGCCAGTCCGGTGGCCCCGACCAGACCCGCGAGGGTGGCCGGACCGGACTCCAGAGCGCTCAGGACGAGGGCCGCCTTGTCCAGAACGCCGACGCCGCTACTGTTGTCCATGCAACGATATTCACGTCTCACTCTGTGAAACGCAAGTTCAATTTTCCGTGGAACGCGCCACCCTGGAATCACACAGCGGCCCGTGAACCGTCAAGGGCCCGATGGCGGACGCCCGAAAACACCGGGGCGCGGGCGCCGTCTTCTCAAGATCTCTAGTTGGGCCGGTGCACGCTTGCCGGCCGAAGGGAAAGCGATGGGTAGGACACTCGCGGAGAAGGTCTGGGACGACCACGTCGTCCGGCGCGCCGAGGGCGAGCCCGACCTCCTCTACATCGATCTGCACCTGCTGCACGAGGTCACCAGCCCGCAGGCCTTCGACGGGCTGCGCAAGAGCGGCCGTCAGGTGCGCCGGCTCGACCTCACCATCGCGACCGAGGACCACAACACCCCGACCCTCGACATCGACAAGCCCATCGCCGACCCGGTCTCCCGCGCCCAACTGGAGACGCTGCGCAAGAACTGCGCCGAGTTCGGCGTGCGCCTGCACCCGCTGGGCGACGTCGAGCAGGGCGTCGTCCACGTCGTCGGCCCGCAGCTCGGCCTGACGCAGCCCGGTACGACCGTCGTCTGCGGTGACTCGCACACCTCCACGCACGGTGCCTTCGGCGCGCTGGCGTTCGGCATCGGCACCTCCCAGGTGGAGCATGTGCTGGCCACCCAGACGCTGCCGCTGGCCCGCCCGAAGACCATGGCCATCACGGTCGACGGCGAGCTGCCCGAGGGCGTCACCGCCAAGGACCTGATCCTGGCGATCATCGCGAAGATCGGCACCGGCGGCGGCCAGGGCTACGTCCTGGAGTACCGCGGCTCCGCCATCGAGAAGCTCTCGATGGAGGCCCGGATGACCATCTGCAACATGTCGATCGAGGCCGGCGCCCGCGCGGGCATGATCGCCCCCGACGAGACCACCTTCGCGTACATCAAGGGCCGCGCCCACGCTCCCGAGGGCGAGGACTGGGACGCCGCGGTCGCGTACTGGAAGACCCTGCGGACGGACGAGGACGCGGTCTTCGACGCCGAGGTCCGCATCGACGCCGCCTCGCTCTCGCCGTTCGTCACCTGGGGCACCAACCCCGGCCAGGGCGCGCCGCTTTCGGCGTCCGTCCCCGACCCGGCTTCGTACGAAGACGCTTCGGAGCGCCTCGCCGCCGAAAAGGCCCTGGAATACATGGGGTTGGAGGCCGGGCAGCCGCTGCGCTCCATCAAGGTGGACACCGTCTTCGTAGGTTCCTGCACCAATGGCCGCATCGAGGACCTGCGCGCCGCCGCCGACCTCCTGAAGGACCGCAAAGTCGCCGACGGCGTACGGATGCTGGTCGTCCCGGGCTCCGTGCGGGTGGGTCTGCAGGCCGTCTCCGAGGGTCTGGACGTGGTCTTCAAGGAGGCCGGCGCCGAGTGGCGGCACGCGGGCTGCTCGATGTGCCTCGGCATGAACCCCGACCAGCTGGCCCCGGGCGAGCGCTCCGCCTCCACCTCCAACCGCAACTTCGAGGGCCGGCAGGGCAAGGGCGGCCGTACGCACCTGGTGTCGCCGCAGGTCGCGGCCGCTACCGCGGTCCTGGGCCACCTCGCGTCCCCCGCCGACCTGTCCGACGCCGACACCCGTACGCCCGCTGGAGTCTGAGAATCATGGAAGCCTTCACCACCCACACCGGCCGGGCCGTCCCGCTGCGCCGCAGCAACGTCGACACCGACCAGATCATCCCTGCTCACTGGCTCAAGAAGGTGACCCGGGACGGCTTCGAGGACGGGCTGTTCGAGGCCTGGCGCAAGGACGAGTCCTTCATCCTCAACCGGCCCGAGCGGCAGGGCGCCACCGTCCTGGTGGCCGGCCCCGACTTCGGCACCGGCTCCTCCCGTGAGCACGCCGTCTGGGCGCTGCAGAACTACGGCTTCAAGACCGTGATCTCCTCCCGCTTCGCGGACATCTTCCGGGGCAACTCGCTGAAGAACGGCCTGCTCACGGTGGTGCTCGAGCAGAAGGTCGTGGACGCGTTGTGGGAGCTGACCGAGCAGGACCCGACGGCCGAGATCACCGTGGACCTCGAGGCGCGTGAGGTGCGTGCCGAGGGCATCACCGCCTCCTTCGAGCTGGACGAGAACTCCCGCTGGCGGCTGCTGAACGGGCTGGACGACATCTCCATCACCCTCCAGAACGAGGCGGACATCGCCGCTTACGAGGGCAAGCGGCCCTCCTACAAGCCGCGCACGCTCCAGAGCTGATCCCGGGCGGCCGAACAAGCCGGTTTCGGCCACCGCGACGCCTTCTCCGTACCCCCGATCGCCACGATTGGGGGTACAGCCATGTCTGCACCCGAACGGCCCTGAGCGTTCCCGCAGGTCCGCTCAACTTCCCGCGTTACGAAGGCTGTTGCCGGGGTAGGCGAGTGCCGTGAACGCGACTTCCGCAAGTGCCCGGAAGGCCGTTTGAGGCGGCAGTTGCACCCTGCGCAGGCGACAACTCGCCCCAGATGGCACAATCTGTGCATGGAACACGACGGCCAACTCGAGCTCTATGCGGCGGTCGCGGACCGACTGAAGGAAGCGCACACAAGAGTGCGCGCACTGCAAGTCCCGGAGGGCGTACGGATGGCGCTGACCCGGAAGCTGCTGGTCATTACGGCCGCGGCCAAGCACGATCTCGCCGATGCGGCAAGGCGGCTGGAGCGGTTCATGACGGACCTCGACGAGGGTCGGATCCCCGAAGAGGACCGCTGAACAGTCCGAGACAGCCGAGTCCGTTGCGGCACAAGGGTGATAAGCCCGTTTCGTGTTTGATTTGCGGTATATATCTGCCTAACGTGCGAAAAAGCTTGAACACTTTCGTTCTGGCGATGTCTCCGAAGGGGAAGACGTGAACAAGGCGCAGCTCGTAGAAGCGATTGCCGACAAGGTGGGTGGCCGCCAGCAGGCCGCCGAAGCTGTCGATCATGTCCTGGACGCCATCGTCCGCGCGGTCGTCGCGGGCGAGCGGGTCTCGGTCACCGGCTTCGGGTCCTTCGAGAAGGTGGACCGTCCCGCCCGTTACGCCCGTAACCCCCAGACCGGCGAGCGGGTTCGGGTCAAGAAGACCTCCGTGCCGCGCTTCCGTGCGGGTCAGGGCTTCAAGGACCTGGTGAGCGGCTCGAAGAAGCTCCCGCGCGGTGGCGAGGTCTCGGTCAAGAAGGCGCCCAAGGGCAGCCTGACCGGCGGTGCCGCGGCGACCGTCAAGAAGGCCGCCGCCAAGAAGACCACCAAGGCCGCCGCGAAGAAGGTCACGGCCAAGAAGGCGGCACCGGCGAAGAAGGTCACGGCCGCCGCGAAGAAGGTCACCGCCAAGAAGACGACGGCGAAGAAGACCACGGCCGCCGCGAAGAAGACGACCGCGACGAAGGCGGCCGCGAAGAAGACGACGGCCAAGAAGGCCCCGGCGAAGAAGGTCACCGCCAAGAAGGCCCCGGCCAAGAAGTCGACGGCCCGCAAGACCACCGCCAAGAAGACCACCGCCCGCAAGGCGTCGTAGGTCACCAGGGCTCTCATGCCGGGCCGGACTCCCCTCGGGAGCCCGGCCCGCGGCGTGTGCGCCGACCGCGCGAAGGGGTCCGACGCCCCCGGCGTCCCCGGCCGGAGGGTCTCTAGAGGGTCTGGAGCGTCACGAGGGTGATGCGGACGGCCGCGCCCTCGCCCTCCGTCTCGATCCGCACCCGCTGTCCGGGCCGCAGCAGCCGCAGCCCGCCCGCGTCGAACGCCGCCGCGTCGAACGGCACCGGGGTGCCGTCGTCGAGCAGCACCTGGCCGCTGCGGGTCTCGGGGTCGTACGTGTATGCGGTCGCCTGCATGACCGCAGCCTACTGCCCGGAGATCAGCAGGCGCGCGCTCACCGCGGCCGTGTGCGGGCCCACGCCCAGCGCCAGCGCCGCCCGCAGGTCCGCGCCGGTGTCCACGTCCTGCCGCACCGAATCCACGCCGGTGAGCCGGAGTTCCGTCGCACCGGAGGTGCGGTGCCGGACGCGGGAATCGGTGCCGAAAACCGGGCGCAATGCCCGGCCGGGGGACGCGGCCAGCACAGTGGTGCCGAGTTCGGCCGCGTCCGGCAGAAAAGCCCGCGGGAATTCGGCCGCCGCGTCCAGCACCCGGGACAATTCCATTGGGCGCAGGGCCGGGAGATCGGCGTTCAGAGCGGCGACCGCGGCGCCCGGTCGCATTTCCCGTACGGCGTCCGCGCCGTGCGTGAGGGCGGCGTTCAGACCGCTTCCCGGCGTGTCCGGGACGATCCGCGCGCCGAGCGCCGCCAGCTCCCGGCCGGCCAGCGCGTCGTCCGTGACGACCGCCACATCCGCGACCACGGGACACGCCAGGGCCGCGGCCACCGTGTCCTGGGCGAACGCGAGGGCCAGCCCGGGGCGCACCCCGTCGGCGGCCGTGTCCGCGAGCCTGCTCTTGGCCCGCGCCAGAGGCTTCAGGGGGATGACCAAGGTCCACTGCACCGGCGTACCGTCCCTCTCTCGTCGCGCTCATTGTCACCCGGGGCATCCGGTACGCCGGGAACGGGCGGGGGCGCGAAGCCCTGTCCAAGGACGGTGACGGGTGACGGGCGGGCGTACGGTGTTCTCGACAGACCGGCGGTCCGGGGCGACACTTGTGCGGCCCCCGGGCCCTGAGCAAGTCCTAGAGGAAGGTGTCCGCGTGTCCCGCCGCAGAATCGGGTTCTGGTACCGCTTCGCAGCGGTCCTCTGTAAACCGCCCCTGGTGGTTCTGATCAAGCGGGACTGGCGTGGAATGGAGAACATTCCGGCCGAGGGTGGATTTATCACCGCGGTGAACCACAATTCCCATGTGGACCCCTTCGCCTACGCGCACTATCAGTACAACACCGGACGGGTTCCGCGATTCCTGGCGAAGAGCGGGCTTTTCAAGAAGGGATTCGTCGGTGCCGCGATGCGCGGCACCGGACAGATCCCCGTCTACCGCGAGAGCACGGACGCGCTCAGCGCCTTCCGGGCGGCCATCGACGCGGTGGAGCGCGGCGAGTGCGTCGCGTTCTACCCCGAGGGCACCCTGACCCGCGACCCGGACGGCTGGCCGATGACCGCCAAGACCGGTGCCGCCCGCGTGGCCCTGCAGACCAAGTGCCCGGTGATCCCGGTCGCCCAGTGGGGCTGCAACGAACTGCTGCCGCCCTACGCCAAGAAGCCCCACCTCTTCCCGCGCAAGACCCACCGCGTCCTCGCGGGCCCGCCCGTGGACCTCTCCCGCTTCTACGACCAGGAGATGACCGCCGACCTCCTGAAGGAGGCCACCGAGGTCATCATGGCGGCCATCACCCGCCAGCTGGAGGAGATCCGCGGCGAGAAGGCCCCCGAGACGCCCTACGACCCGCGCCGCGAGCGGATCGAGCAGCGCCGCAAGACCCGCGCGCAGACCGGGCGGGAGGTGCCGGGGCACGGCGGGGAGAGCGCACCGGCCGACGAGGAGCCCTCCGGGGCCGGCACGGAAGCGTACGTGACAGGTGTGGAGGCGCCGCGGCGCGGTAAGGACTCTGCGCAGGCGGGCACGGAAGTCTCGCTGACCGGTGCGGAAGCCGCCCAGGCGGGCACGGAGATCTCGCGTGGCGGCACGGAAGAGGAGAGCGGCAAGTGAGCAAGCCAGTCCGGGCGGCAGTGATGGGCACCGGCTCCTGGGGCACCGCCTTCGGCATGGTCCTCGCCGACGCGGGCTGCGACGTCACCCTGTGGGCCCGCCGTCCCGACCTGGCCGAGGCGGTCAACTCGACGCGGACCAACCCCGACTACCTGCCCGGCGTCGAACTCCCGGAGAACCTGCGCGCCACCGCGGACGCCGCCGAGGCCCTGCGGGACGCCGACTTCACGGTCCTCGCGATCCCCTCCCAGACGTTGCGCGCCAACCTCGCCGAGTGGACCCCGCTGCTCGCGCCCGGCACCGTCCTCGTCTCCCTGATGAAGGGCGTGGAACTCGGCTCCACCATGCGGATGAGCGAGGTCGTCGAGGACGTCGCCAAGGTCGGCGCGGACCGCGTCGCGGTCGTCACCGGACCCAACCTGGCCCGTGAGATCGCCGCCCGCATGCCCGCCGCCGCCGTGGTGGCCTGCACCGACGAGACGGTCGCCCAGCGGCTCCAGGCCGCCTGCCACACGCCGTACTTCCGGCCGTACACCAACACCGACGTGGTGGGCTGCGAACTGGGCGGCGCGGTCAAGAACGTCATCGGCCTCGCGGTCGGCATCGCCGACGGCATGGGCCTCGGCGACAACGCCAAGGGCTCGCTCATCACCCGCGGCCTCGCCGAGACCACCCGGCTCGGCATGGCGCTCGGCGCCGACCCGCTGACCTTCTCCGGACTCGCGGGCCTCGGCGACCTGGTGGCCACCTGCTCCTCCCCGCTGTCCCGCAACCACACCTTCGGCACCAACCTCGGCAAGGGCATGACCCTGGAGGAGACCATCGCGGTCACCCGGCAGACCGCCGAGGGCGTCAAGTCCTGCGAGTCCGTGGCGGATCTGGCCCGCCGCCACGGCGTCGAGATGCCCATCACCGAGACGGTCGTGGACATCGTGCACGAGGGCAAGCCGCCGGTGGTCGCCCTCAAGGAGCTGATGTCGCGCAGCGCGAAGCCCGAGCGACGCTGAGCGACGCCCCCTTTCCGGCAGCCCGTCGACGCTGTATCCGGGCTCTACCAACGGGTACTCTCAACGCGATATGAGCACCGAGAACCTCCCCCAGAGCCCTGAGCAGCGGTCCCGCAAGCCCCGCGTGGCGGTCGTGTTCGGCGGGCGCAGCTCCGAACACGGGATCTCCATGGTCACCGCCGGCGCCGTCCTGAACGCCATCGACCGGTCGAAGTACGACGTCCTGCCGATCGGCATCACCCGGGAAGGCCGTTGGGTGCTGACGGCCGACGAACCCGAGCGGATGGCCATCGCCGACCGCCGGCTGCCCGCCGTCGAGGAGCTGGCGGAGTCCACCGAGGGCGGCGTGGTGCTCCCCGTCGACCCCGCCAGCCGCGAGGTCGTCTACAGCGAGCCCGGATCGGTGCCCAAGGCCCTCGGCGAGGTCGACGTGGTCTTCCCGGTGCTGCACGGCCCCTACGGCGAGGACGGCACCCTCCAGGGACTCCTGGAGCTGTCCGGGGTGCCGTACGTGGGCTCGGGCGTGCTCGCCTCGGCCGTCGGCCAGGACAAGGAGTACATGAAGCGGGTGTTCACCTCCTTCGGACTCAAGGTCGGCCCGTACGTGGTGATCCGCCCGCGCGAGTGGGAGCGGGACGAGTCCGCCGCCCGCAAGAAGATCATCGACTTCGCCGGCGAGCACGGCTGGCCGCTGTTCGTGAAGCCCGCGCGCGCGGGCTCCTCGATCGGCATCACCAAGGTCGACGACCTCTCCGGCCTGGACGACGCGATCGCCGAGGCCCGGCTGCACGACCCGAAGATCCTGGTGGAGGCCGCGCTGCGCGGCCGCGAGATCGAGTGCGGCGTCCTGGAGTTCGAGGACGGGCCGCGCGCCTCCGTCCCGGCCGAGATCCCGCCCCCGGACGCGCACGCGTACTACGACTTCGAGGCCAAGTACATCGACTCCACGCCCGGCATCGTCCCGGCCCCGCTCACCGACGAGGAGACCGCCGAGGTGCGGCGCCTCGCGGTCGACGCGTTCGAGGCGGCCTCCTGCGAGGGCCTGGTCCGCGCGGACTTCTTCCTCACCGAGGACGGCGAGTTCGTGATCAACGAGATCAACACCATGCCCGGCTTCACGCCGATCTCGATGTACCCGCAGATGTGGCAGGCCACCGGAATCAGCTACCCGGAGCTGGTGGACCGCCTGGTGCAGGCGGCGCTGCGCCGCTCGACGGGGCTTCGCTGACCCGCACCACAGCTGTCACCGCATGGAGGCGATCCCCTTGGGGATCGCCTTCTTCACGGCGGGCGCGAGGCTGGTGAGCACCGGTGTGCCGTCCTGTGCGGACATCCCCTTCGGCAGGGTGACCTGGGCGTAGGCCACGCGGTTGGCCGTGGTGAAGCGCCAGGTGCCGTCGCTCTGCTTCTCCATCAGCCAGTCCACCCCGTTCACCCCGCCCGCCAAGGCGTCCGCGTCACCGCCCTCGGCCACCTTCGGATCGACCATCTTCGGGGGCCGTACGACGCCGCAGCGCAGTATGATCGCCGGGCTTCCCCAGCCCGCCGTGTAGGCGGACCGGGGCGCGGGGTCGTTGCGGCTCCGTCCGTCGAGCTTCTCGGGCAGCGCCCGGTGCAGATCCCGGCACACCGGCGCCGTCCTGGCGTCGGGGCTGGGAACCGCGACCGTGGCGCTGTCGTCTGCTGAGGAGCAGCCCGCGACCGCGATCAGCAGTGCGGCCGCGAGCAGGCCGAGGGGCCGGTGACGGAAGATGTCCACCGGCCAAGGGTAGACGGGGGCTACAGATGCACGACCGGACAGGTCAGAGTGCGGGTGATGCCGTCCACTTGCTGGACCTTCGCGACCACCATGCGACCGAGGTCGTCGACCGTGTCGGCCTGGGCGCGCACGATGACGTCGTACGGTCCGGTCACGTCCTCGGCCTGGATCACTCCAGGGATCTTGCTGATCGTCTCGGCGACGGTCGACGCTTTGCCGACCTCCGTCTGGATCAGGATGTACGCCTGTACCACGGAACCTCCAGGGCGGCCACGAGGATCATGTGGGGAAAAGGAACGCCACGGTATCGCGTCGCCGCTCCCCGCGGGGAGACCTGCGGGAACCGGGCTTGCGCGCCAGGGTGCAGGCAAGACAGAAGTTGACGGTCACCTCGACCGTATCGGGGACACTGATGACGCGCGACCGGGCACGGCAAGGGACAGAAGGGGAGCAAGGGTAATGAAGGGCACTGTTGGTGAGCTCGGGGAGTTCGGGCTCATCAGGGAGCTCACCTCCCGTCTCACCACCACTCCGGCGGTCCGGGTCGGCCCCGGCGACGACGCCGCGGTGGTCGCCGCGCCCGACCGGCGGGTCGTGGCGAGCACCGACATCCTGCTGGAGGGCCGGCACTTCCGCCGCGACTGGTCCACGGCCTACGACGTCGGCCGAAAGGCGGCGGCGCAGAACCTCGCGGACATCGCCGCGATGGGCGCCGTACCGACCGCGCTGCTGCTCGGCCTGGTCGTCCCGGCCGAACTCCCGGTCACCTGGCCGAGCGAGCTGATGGACGGGCTGCGCGACGAGTGCCAGGTCGCGGGAGCCTCGGTGGTCGGCGGGGACGTCGTACGCGGGGACACGATCATGGTGTCGATCACCGCGCTCGGCGATCTGCGCAACCAGGAGCCGGTGACCCGGGCGGGCGCCCAGCCCGGCGACCTCGTGGCCGTCACGGGCTGGCTGGGCTGGTCCGCGGCCGGATACGCGGTGCTGGCCCGCGGCTTCCGCTCCCCGCGCGCCTTCGTGGAGGCCCACCGGCGCCCCGAGCCGCCGTACCACGCGGGCCCGGCCGCCGCCGCGCTCGGCGCGACCGCGATGTGCGACGTGAGCGACGGGCTGATCGCCGACCTCGGGCACATCGCCGAGGCCAGCAAGGTCCGCATCGACATCCGCTCCGGAGCGATCGACATCCCCACGCAGATGAACGACATCGGTCAGGCCGTCGGCGTGGATCCGCTGCAGTGGGTGCTGACCGGGGGAGAGGACCACGCGATCGTGGCGACCTTCCCGCCGGACGCCAAGCTGCCGGCCCGCTGGAAGGTCATCGGCGAGGTCCTCAACCCCTCGGCGCTGCCCCAGGTGACCGTCGACGGGGCGCCCTGGACCAGCAAGGGCGGCTGGGACCACTTCGGGGACATCGAGTCATGATCCCCCGGGTCCTCACGGTCGCGGGGTCGGACTCCGGCGGCGGGGCGGGCGTCCAGGCCGATCTGAAGACGATGCTGGCGCTCGGCGTGCACGGGATGAGCGTGATCACGGCCGTGACCGCGCAGAACTCCCTGGGCGTGCAGGGCGCTTGGGAGCTGCCTGTGGAGGCGGTACGGGCCCAGTACCGCAGCGTGGCCGACGACATCGGCGTACAGGCCGTGAAGACCGGGATGCTGGCCTCGGCCGAACTGGTCGAGGCGGTCGCCGAGTTGATCTCCGGCACGGACGCACCGGCCGTGGTGGACCCCGTGGGCGTCTCCAAGCACGGCGACCCGCTGCTGGCCGCCTCCGCTCTGGATTCGGTCCGCACGAAGCTGCTGCCGGTGGCGACCGTGGCGACCCCGAACCTTGACGAGGTGACCCAACTCACCGGGGTCCGCGTCGAGTCGGAGGACGATCTGCGACGGGCCGCGGGCGCGGTGCTGGAGTACGGGCCGCGCTGGGCGCTGATCAAGGGCGGACATCTGTCCGGGGACGCGCTGGACCTGCTCACGGACGGCTCCGAGGAGCACTGGCTGCGGGCCCCGCGTCACGACAACCGGCACACCCACGGTACGGGCTGCACGCTGGCGTCCGCGATCGCGTCGGGACTGGCGAAGGGGCTGACCGTGCCGGAGGCGGTGGGCGCGGCCAAGGAGTACGTCACCGGGGCCATCGCGGCCGGGTTCGCGCTGGGGGCGGGGATCGGGCCGGTGGACCACGGGTGGCGGTTCAGGTCGGCTGAGTGATCTCGCGCTGATGTGATCTCGCACTGGGCGGTCCTGCACTGAGCGATCTTGCGCTGGGGCAAGGAGTGATCTTGCGCTACCTGCTCTTGCGGTCTTGCGCTGGGGCAAGGAGTGATCTTGCGCTACCTGCTCTTGCGGTACGGCAAAAAGCCGGCCCACCCTGAGGTGGACCGGCTCAGTGCAGCGAACCAAGCAGTGGCCGCGCGCTCAGCGATTGCGTCAGCGCGAGACCTTGCCGGCCTTGATGCACGAGGTGCAAGCGTTCACGCGCTTCGGCGTCCCGCCGACCACGGTACGCACACGCTGGATGTTCGGGTTCCAGCGGCGGGACGTACGGCGGTGCGAAAACGAGATGTTGTTGCCGAAGCCCGGCCCCTTGCCGCAGACGTCGCAGTTGGCAGCCACGGGTCACTCCAAAGACTTCAGATGCACTTACGGATGATCCCGGCATGCCGGGATCGAGATCGCAGGATCAGAGATCTGAGTGGCGTTGCCAGGGGAATAGCCCGATCTGGATCGGGCAACCGGAGCAGCATACAACGACTGCGCCAGCACAACGAAACTACCATGGCAGCTCAGGGGCCCGCTCCCGGCCCTCTTCCGGAGGACACCACTCCGGGGTCTACGCTGCGTCCGACGTCCAGCCAGCCAGGGAGGCGCAGGTGCCGCAGGTGCCGCAGACATTCTTCGATGCTCTCGCGGTGCGCACCTGGTGCGGTCTGGCGCTCGGGGCACTGGGGCGGGCGCGCGAGGAGATCGACGCGATCAACGTCTATCCGGTCGCCGACGGGGACACCGGGACCAACCTGTACCTGACCCTGGAGTCGGCGGCCACCGCCGTGGAGGCCGTGTTCGCCGGGTACGGGACGGGTGTGCGGGAGCCGTCGCTCGCGGATGCCGTACGGGCCATGGCCCACGGCGCGCTCATCGGGGCCCGGGGCAACTCCGGGACGATCCTCGCCCAGCTGCTGCGGGGCATGGCCCAGGTGCTCGCCGCACGGGAGGCCGGTGGGGCGTCCCACATCGACGGTGCGGGGCTGCGGCTGGCACTGCGGCACGCGGCCGAGTCCGCCCGCCAGGCCGTGGCCCACCCGGTCGAGGGCACCGTGCTGACGGTCGCCTCGGCGGCCGCGGACGCCGCCGAGGCGGCCGAGGGGGACTGCGGGACGGTCGCGCGGGCCGCCTACGAGGGCGCCAGTGCGGCCCTGGCGGCGACTCCGGGCCAGCTGGCCGTGCTGGCGCGGGCCGGGGTGGTCGACGCGGGCGGCAGGGGGCTCGTGGCGGTGCTGGGGGCGCTGGTGGAGGCGTTCACGGGGGAGGCGGTGAGAGAAACCGCCGAGGCGGGACGGGAAGCCGCCGCCAGGCAGTCGGGAGCTCTTCCCCAAGTCGTTCCGGATTCGGCCTCGGACGCCGGTGCCGGTCCGCACGCGCGCGTGGCGGCCGCTTCCGGGGGCGCGCCCTGTGCGGAGGGTGCCGAGGCCGGCGGACCCGCCTATGAGGTGATCTATCTCCTGGAGGCGGGCGACGAGGCCGTGGCCCGCCTCCGGAGTCGGCTGGACACCCTCGGGGACTCCCTCGTCGTGGTCGGCGGCGACGGGCTGTGGAACGTCCATGTGCACGTCGACGACGCGGGTGCCGCCGTGGAAGCGGGCATCGAGGCCGGGCGACCGTACCGGATCCGGATCACCCACTTCGGGCTCGGTGACGTGCACACCGGCGGCGAGC
The DNA here is from genome assembly GCF_001542625.1 of Streptomyces griseochromogenes. Taxonomy (NCBI): domain Bacteria; kingdom Bacillati; phylum Actinomycetota; class Actinomycetes; order Kitasatosporales; family Streptomycetaceae; genus Streptomyces; species Streptomyces griseochromogenes. Next base: position 1,932,401 of record NZ_CP016279.1, read on the forward strand.
GGCCGCCGCGCGAGCGCGCGCAGCGAGCCGTCGTCGCCGTCGTGCCCGGGGAGGGCCTGGCGGGGCTGTACAGCGAGGCGGGCGCGACCGCGGTCCTCGCGCGCCCCGGGGAGCCGCCCGCCAGCGGGGAGCTGGTGCAGGCCGTACGGCGCGCTCACGCGCGCGAGGTCGTGCTGCTGCCCAACGACGCCGAACTGCGCCACACGGCCGCGGCGGCCGCCGAGCAGGCCCGCGCCGAGGGCATCCGCGTGGCCCTGATCCCGACCCGCTCGGCGGTCCAGGGCATCGCCGCGCTGGCCGTGCACGAGCCCGAGCGCCGCTTCGACGAGGACGTCGTCCAGATGACCTCGGCGGCGGGCGCCACCCGCTACGCCGAGGTGCTCGTCGCCGAACGCCAGTCCTGGACGACGGCCGGCATCTGCCAGGCCGGGGACGTCCTCGGCCTGATCGACGGCGACGTGGCGGTGATCGGGGCGGACGTCACCGCCACCGCCGAGACCGTCCTGGACCGCATGCTCCAGGCCGGCGGCGAGCTGGTCACGCTGGTCGTCGGCGACGAGGCGCCGCCGAGCGTCGCGGACCGCCTGGAGGCACGGGTACGCGAGTCCTACCTCGCCGTGGACACCGTGGTGTACCGCGGCGGCCACCAGGGAGCGCTGCTCCTCATCGGCGTGGAGTGAGCGGTCCCGCGCCGCCCGCTGTCCCGCCGCGGCCGGCCGAAGCGCCGCTCACCGGTCCGTTTCCGTCTGCTGGAGCATCTGGGTCGCCTCCGCCCGTCGTGCCTGGGCCGTCTCGTCCGTCTCGTCGACGGCCTCGTAGGCGGCGAGTACGCCACGCGCGCGTGCCGCCGCCTCGGCGGGACGGCCGAGGTCGGTCTCCAGCCAACCCGCCGCCAGTTCGGCGCCGCTGCGGCTGTGCAGCCCGCTCGCGCCGAGCGAGCCGAACAGCGCGGCCGCGCGGTCCATCTGGGTCAGCGCGTCCTCGAACGCGGCCTGGACCGCCTCGTCCTCGGCTTCTTCGGCCTCCTCGGCGGCCGAGCGGGCCAGAAGGTCCCCGAACTGCCGGTGCGTGTGGCCGAGCTCGGCGGTGAGCTGCTCCCGGGCCGCCGGGTCCTGGGCGGCCTCCAGCGCGCGCTCGCTCTCCCGCACCGCGTCCGCCATCGTCTCCCGCGCGGACGCCGCCCCGGTCTCCCCGCGCAGCGCCAGCCACGCGCGGGCGCGCAACGAGCGGACGAGGAAGTGCGGGTTGCCGAGCGAGCGCCACAGCTCGCCCGCGCGCGCATAGGCCCGGTCCGCCTCGTCGAGGAGCCCGGCGTTGCTCAGGGACTCGGCGGCGAGGTGCGCGAGCGTGGCGTGATCCTGCTGCTCGGGCCAGTGCCGGGCGATCTCGGCGGCCTGGAGCCTGCGTTCGGCGGCCGCCCGGTGCTCGCCCAGCTCGCTCAGACAGTCCCCCAGCCACCACCGCGCCTGGACGACGACCCCGTCGCCGTGCGTGTCGGCGGACAGGTCGGGCAGCGCCGACTCCAGCACCTCGGCGGCCTCCGCGCACCGCCCCTGGCGCAGCAGGAAGCCGCCCAGCTGGTGCCGTGCCCAGGCACCCAGCGTGGCGCTCTCGCCCGCCTCGTCGGCCCAGTGCGCGGCCTCCAGGGCGTGCTCCGCGGCCTCGACGGGCTCCCCCCGGCCGCCGACCACCTCGGCGAGCTGGAGATGCAGCTGGGCCCGCCCGGCCGGCTCCACGTACGGCGCGCCGTGCTCCAGGGCGGCCCGCAGCGCCCGCTCGGCCTCGCCCAGGTCGCCGAGCTGGTGGGAGAGCGCAGCGGCCCGCACCTCGTGTTCGACCGCGAACCACGGCAGCCCGGCCGCCACGTACTCGGCGGCGGCCCGCCGGAGCAGCCGCGTCGCCCGCTCGGCCGCGCCGGACCGCTCGGCCAGTTCGGCCAGCATCGCCCGCGCCTCGGCGGCCCGCGCCGCCAGCCGCACATCGTCCCCGGCCCGCCCGTCGACGAGCGCCAGCACCTCGCACACGGCCTGCTCGGCGTCCGCGAGGGGGCCTTGGCCGTGCCCACCGGCCGAACCGGTGCCAGAACCCGGCACTTGGGCGCCCCCGGCAGCGGTCGGGGCATCCGAGCCCGCATGCCCGGTGTCCGTGCTCGTGTCCGTGACGTCCGAGTCCGCAGGCCCGGCGTCCGAGCCGGCATCCTCGGTGTGCGCGCCCGCCGAGTCGGCCCTCGCTCCCCGAGCGTCCGCCTCCTCCGTGGCCCCGGGCGCCTCCGGCGGCATCTCCTGCACCCTGCGCATCAGGATCCGCGCCCGGCTCATCACGACCGACGCCGTCTGCCGGACCCCGGTGGCTTCCTCGGCGTACAGCGCGAGTGCCTCGTCGTAGAGCACGGCGACCGTGGTCAGCGCCGCGTCCACTTCGCCCGTCAGGGCGCGTATGTACGCGCCACGCGCGCGTGCCGCCAGCGCCTCTCCGGGGTCGCCCGCCTCCGCGTACAGCGCGGCCGCCCGCTCGAACAGGGCGATGCCCTCGGGGCCGCGGGCCATCGCCTCGTGGTCGGCGATCTGCGCGCGGTCGCGCGCGTCCAGTTCGACGCCCTCGGCGGCCCGCGCGACCGCCGCCCACGCCTCCAGGGCGTGCGGCCGCAGGGTGTCGGCCAGCCGGCGTGCCTCGGCGAGCAGCTCGGGCAGGTCGGGCGCGGAGGGGACCTCGGGCGCCCGGGGCGCGGCCAGGGGCGCCGGCGCGGAGCGCACCGTCCGCACCCCCAGCGGCAGCCGCTCCACCAGCGGGCGCTGCGCCATGCGCGCGCGGACGCGGTCGCCGACGTACGACGTGCCGTTGCGGGTGTCGAACCGCTCGGCCAGCTCCAGGGCCTCCGCGCGCGTGTGAGCGGCCAGTTCGTGGGCGGCCCAGGACCGCCCGGCCGGGCCCGGCACCTGCCGCTCGCCGAGTCCCAGCCCGGTCAGCCGGTCCATCAGCAGGGCCACGACGGCCAGGAAGTCCAGCCGGCTGCGCGGATGCCCGGTGTCCGTGAAGTACGCCGGCCGCTCGGCGAGCAGTTCCAGACCGCGTGCCTCGTTCCCGGTCAGCGCGCAGAACTCCACATGGTCGGCGTAGGCGCCCCGCATGCTCTCCATGGGGCGGACGAGACGGAAACCCCGCAGATGGTGGGCGCGGGCCTCGTCCGGGCGGCCGAGACGCAGCAGCGGCGCGAGCGAGGAGGCGAGCACCGTGTGCGGCTCGTGGGCGCAGCTGTACTCGCCCTCCAGCACCGGCCGCCACAGCTCCAGCGCCTCCGCGTCCCGGCCGCACGTGACCTGCCACACGCCCTGCCCGTGCAGCTCGCAGGCGTGGCAGTCGGCCATCCGGTCCCGGTCCGCGGCCAGCCAGGCGGCGTACGCCCGCTCCGCGCGCCCCAGGTCACCGATGTGCGCGGCCACACTGAACTCCGCGCTGCGCACGGCCCGTTCGGAGTGCCCGGCGAGCCGGTAACGGTGCTCCATCTCGTCGAGCCACTTCTCGGTCGAGGCGAGCGGGATGTGCGGCTGGTCCAGCATGCCCGCCGACACCCACTTGAAGACCCAGTGCAGGGAGTGCGCCTCGTACTCGTCGAAGTCCCCGGGCCGCTCGTCCCACATGCGCAGCAGCCGCGCGAACGGGACGAACATCCGGTCCTTCTCGGAGCTGTAGTTGTAGACCTTCAGCTGGTGCCCGAGCGCCTCGATCACGGCGAGCGGGATGTTCAGCTTCTCCGCCTCGGCGAGCAGGTGCTCCGCGCGCGCGTTGCGCGCCGGGCCCTCCGGCTGCTCGGAGTTCTCCGCCATCGCCCGGCGCAGAGCGTCGAAGTCCGTGAACTCACCCATCAGCGGCCGTCCTCCCGGTGCGTGGCCCACTCCAGGAGGCCGATGAACGCCCGGTTCAGCAGCGCGGAGTCGGCCGGCCTGAGCGGCCGCTGCGCCATCAGCAGCGCCTGTCCGTACAGCGACTCGGACGCGGTGCCGATCAGCTCCGGGTCACCCAGTGAACTGATCCTGCGGATCAGCGGATTGAGATGGTTGAGCACCAGACGCGCGCGCGGGGCGCTGCCGCGCAGCGAACCCAGGATGCCCGCCCACAGATCGTCTGCCTGCTCCTCGGCCTCCGCCCGCGCCTGCTCGTGCCGGGCGGCCCGGTCGTCCAGGTGCAGCGCGGGCACGGACAGCGGATGGAAGGCGCGCAGGACGACATCGCAGCCCAGCGGGTCGAGCTTCGCGCGCGCGGCAGCCAGGAAGCCGGACAGCGCCAGCTCCTCGGCCGGGTCCACCGCGTCCAGGTGGGCGGTCACGGTGTCCGCGTCCAGCTCGGCGACCACCGTCCCCGGCCGCACCGACGGCAGCGCCTCGACCAGCTCGCTGTCGTACGTGTAACCGCCGTTGACCACGCCGACGCCCTGGGCGGAGGCGATCGGCGCGACCTGCCGGTACTCCTCGACCGTCCGCGTGAAGTGCACCACCGGGTGCCGCTGTGCGAACTCCTCCAGGGACAGCTGCCCGTCGGTGGTCTCGAACGGCAGCCACGGCAGCATCGTGCGCAGCATCTCCCGGTCGTGCCGGGCCAGAGACTTCACCCCCAGGTGGTGCACGGCGAGGAACGCCGCCAGCCGCTCCGGGTCCCCGGCCGCGAGACCGGTCAGCCAGGACCGAATCCTCTCGCCGAGCGCCTCCCGCACCGCGCCGAGCGTCTCGTCCTCGTACAGCGACTCGCGCGAGGCCGTGGGCCGCAGGCTGTCGGTGTCCAGGACACAGCGCACGAAGAACGCCCAGTCGGGCAGCAGCTGTTCGGCCCGCTCGGTCAGCAGCATGCCCTTGAGGTGCACACGGTGCGTGGCCCGCTGCGCGGGGCTGACCGCCGCCGGCAGCACGTACGCCACCCCGCGGATCCCGGCCAGCGGCACGTCCAGGTCGATCGAGTCCAGCGGCGTGAAACCGAACAGTTCGTGGCAGTGCCGGGCCAGCGCCACCCTTTTCGTGGCGGGACTCTGATACGAGCGGTCCCAGGGCGCCGGGAGGTCGGTGACCGCCTCCTCGCCCACCCGGATGTCGTACGGCAGCAGCGAGCCGAAGTCCCGGGCGAGCGCGAGCACCCGCGGCCCGGCCAGCCACTCGGCCGCACCGGCCCGCGCCGTCAGATACACGGTCGTGCCCGGCTCGGGCCGCGCCGCGCCGGGCAGCGTGCGCACGGTGTACGAGCCGTCGTCGCTCGCCGTCCATTCGACCGGCGGAGCCTCGGGGGCACGGGCGCTGCGGCTGACCACCCGGATCCGCTCGGCGACCACGAAACAGGCCAGCAGTCCGATGCCGAACTGGCCGAGAAAGTCGGACCGGGCCTCCTGCAGGCCCTCCGCCCGCTTGGAACTGCGGCCGATGGTCGCCAGCAGACTGTGCACGTCCGACTCGGTGAGCCCGACGCCGCTGTCCTCCACCCGCAGGCCGCCGTCCGCGGCGTACAGCCGCACCCGCGCCGGGGCGCCCGGCTCCTCGGCCTGCCGGGCGGTGATGGCGTCCACGGCGTTCTGCAGCAGCTCGCGCAGATAGACCTTGGGGCTGGAGTAGAGGTGATGGGAGAGCAGGTCCACCAGACCACGCAGGTCGACCTGGAACGTATGAGGTGACTGGGATGCCTGGGATGACTGTGAGGTCTGGGAGTCCATCGTCGCAGCGCCGGTGGGGGGAGCAGGCGTTCGGCGCGGGGTCGGGCGGTCCCGGAGGGGCGGTGACCGCGGGGGATGGCCGGAGCGCGCCATCCTAGAGCCGGAACGGGCCACCTGACCAGCGCTTTCCGGGACCTGAACGACATCGCTCGACGAATGTGCAGGACAGCGTCCGGCGAATCCGCAGGGCAGCGTCTACGGCTTTGTCAGTGGTGTGGTGTGCAATGGATCTCGTGCCCGCACTGGAAGAACCACTGAAGCAGCCACTGAAGTCAGTGCTCGGCCCCGCCACCGCGAAGGTGATGGCCGAGCACCTCGGCCTGCACACCGTCGGCGACCTCCTGCACCACTACCCCCGCAGATACGAGGAGCGCGGCCAGCTCACGCACCTCGCCGACCTCCCCATGGACGAGCACGTCACGGTGGTCGCCCAGGTCGCCGACGCCCGCCTGCACACCTTCGCCTCCGCCAAGGCCCCGCGCGGCAAGGGCCAGCGGCTGGAGGTCACCATCACGGACGGCAGCGGCCGGCTCCAGCTGGTGTTCTTCGGCAACGGCGTGCACAAGCCCCACAAGGAGCTGCTGCCGGGCACGCGCGCGATGTTCGCCGGCAAGGTCTCCGTCTTCAACCGCCGCCTCCAACTGGCCCATCCCGCTTATGAGTTGCTGCGCGGCGACAGCGAGGAGGCGGTCGAGAGCTGGGCCGGCGCCCTGATCCCGCTCTACCCCGCCACCGCCAAGCTGGAGTCCTGGAAGATCGGCAAGGCCGTCCAGACCGTGCTGCCCAGCGCCCAGGAGGCCCTCGACCCGCTGCCGCCCGCCCTGCGCGAGGGCCGCGGCCTGGTCCCCCTCCCCGAGGCCCTGCTCAAGATCCACCGCCCGCACACCAAGGCCGACGTGGCCGACGCCCGCGCCCGCCTGAAGTGGGACGAGGCCTTCGTCCTCCAGGTCGCCCTGGCCCGCCGCCGGTACGCCGACAGCCAACTCCCGGCGGTGGCGCGCACACCGAAGCCGGACGGCCTCCTCGCGGCCTTCGACGACCGCCTGCCCTTCACCCTCACCGAAGGCCAGCGGAAGGTCTCCGAGGAGATCTTCGACGACCTCGCCACGGAGCACCCGATGCACCGGCTGCTCCAGGGCGAGGTGGGCTCCGGCAAGACGCTCGTCGCCCTCCGCGCCATGCTCACCGTGGTCGACGCGGGCGGCCAGGCCGCCATGCTCGCGCCCACCGAGGTCCTCGCCCAGCAGCACCACCGCTCGGTCACCGAGATGATGGGCGAGCTGGCCGAGAAAGGCATGCTGGGCGGCGCCGAGCACGCCACCAAGGTCGTACTGCTCACCGGCTCGATGGGCGCGGCCGCCCGCCGCCAGGCCCTGCTGGACCTCGTCACGGGCGAGGCGGGGATCGTGATCGGCACGCACGCGCTGATCGAGGACAAGGTCCAGTTCCACGACCTCGGCCTGGTGGTCGTCGACGAGCAGCACCGCTTCGGCGTCGAACAGCGCGACGCCCTGCGCGGCAAGGGCAAGCAGCCCCCGCACCTCCTGGTCATGACGGCGACCCCCATCCCGCGCACGGTCGCCATGACCGTCTTCGGCGACCTGGAGACCTCCGTACTGGACCAGCTCCCGGCCGGCCGCTCCCCGATCGCCAGCCATGTCGTCCCCGCCGCCGACAAGCCGCACTTTGTGGCCCGCGCCTGGGAGCGGGTGCGCGAGGAGGTGGCGGGCGGCCACCAGGCGTACGTGGTCTGCCCCCGCATCGGCGACGACATGGACGAGGCCGCCGACCCGAAGAAGGCGAAGAAGTCACCGGAGGACGAGGCGGAGAAGCGTCCGCCCCTGGCCGTCCTGGACGTGGCCGACCAGCTGGCCAAGGGCCCGCTCCAGGGCCTCCGGGTCGAGGTCCTGCACGGCCGTATGCACCCGGACGACAAGGACGCCGTCATGCGCCGCTTCGCGGCGGGCGAGACGGACGTCCTGGTGGCCACCACGGTCATCGAGGTCGGCGTGAACGTCCCCAACGCCACCGCCATGGTGATCATGGACGCCGACCGCTTCGGCGTCTCCCAGCTCCACCAGCTCCGCGGCCGCGTGGGCCGGGGCTCCGCCCCCGGCCTCTGCCTCCTGGTCACCGAGATGCCCGAGGCCAGCGCCGCCCGCCAGCGCCTGAACGCCGTCGCCACCACCCTCGACGGCTTCGAGCTCTCCCGCATCGACCTGGAGCAACGCCGCGAGGGCGACGTCCTCGGCCAGGCCCAGTCCGGCGCCCGCTCCAGCCTCAAGGTCCTCGCGGTCATCGAGGACGAGGAGGTCATCGCGGAGGCGAGACAGGAGGCGGCGGCGGTGGTGGCGGCCGACCCGGACCTGACCGGCCTCCCGGGCCTGCGCACGGCCCTGGACGCCCTGCTGGACGAGGAGAGGGAGCAGTACCTGGAGAAGGGGTGAGGGCAGTTCCCCAAGGGGCGCGGGGAACTGTGCGAACGGCCCCCAGGCACCCGCACCCGCCAATGACGATCAAGCACCCACCCCATCAGGCCTGCCAGACTGACCATACAAAGCCACCCACGAAGAAGGACCCCGAATGACCCGCGTGATCGCCGGCAGGGCAGGCGGACGGCGCCTCTCGGTGCCGCCCGGGACAGGTACCCGGCCAACCTCGGACCGCGCACGCGAAGGCCTCTTCTCCACCTGGCAGTCCCTCCTCGGCGGTCCCCTGGACGGCGAACGGGTCCTGGATCTCTACGCCGGCTCGGGCGCCGTGGGCCTGGAGGCCCTCTCCCGAGGCGCAGGCCACACCCTCCTGGTCGAAGCGGACGCCCGCGCAGCGAAGATCGTCCGGGAGAACGTGAAGAACCTCGGTCTCCCCGGCGCCGAGGTCAGAGCGGGCAAAGCAGAACAGATCATCAGGACACAGCCCCCGGCCGAGTCGTACGACCTCGTTTTTCTCGACCCGCCGTACGCCGTCACGGACGACGATCTTGGGGAGATTCTCCTCACACTCCGCTCGGAGGGCTGGCTCGCGCCGGAGGCTCTCGTCACCGTGGAGCGCAGCACCAGAGGCGGCGAATTCCATTGGCCGGACGGCTTCGAGGCCCTCCGGTCCCGTCGTTACGGCGAGGGAACGTTTTGGTACGGTCGCGCCGCCTCTACGTGCGAAGACGCACGATGACCGGACCGGAGAGCGAGGGATCACAAGTGCGCCGCGCCGTCTGTCCCGGGTCGTTCGACCCGATCACCAACGGACATCTCGACATCATTGCCCGCGCCTCCCGTCTGTACGACGAGGTCTACGTCGCGGTGATGATCAACAAGGCCAAGAAGGGCCTGTTCGAGATCGAGGAGCGGATCGAGCTGATCCGCGAGGTCACCGCCGACTACGCCAACGTCCGGGTCGAGTCCTTCCACGGCCTCCTCGTCGACTTCTGCAAGCAGCGCGACATCCCCGCCATCGTCAAGGGCCTGCGCGCGGTCAGCGACTTCGACTACGAACTGCAGATGGCCCAGATGAACGTCGGCCTCACCGGAGTCGAGACGCTGTTCGTGCCGACCAACCCGACCTACAGCTTCCTGTCCTCCTCGCTCGTCAAGGAAGTCGCGGCCTGGGGCGGCGATGTGTCCCACCTGGTCCCGGCGCCCGTCCTGGAGGCGCTCAGCAAGCGTCTGCGCAAGGACTGAAGGGCTACAGTCGTCCCGTCCGTCTCCAACACAGCTGTAGAGAGTGGCGAGCACAGGTGGACGTCCAGAAGAAGCTCGACGAGATCGTCTCCGCGGTCTCCGGCGCCCGGTCCATGCCCATGTCGGCCTCGTGCGTGGTCAACCGCGCCGACCTGCTCGCGATGCTCGAAGAGGTGCGCCAGGCCCTGCCGGGCTCCCTCGCGCAGGCGCAGGAGCTGATCGGCGACCGTGAGCAGATGGTCGAGCAGGCCCGTCAGGAGGCCGAGCGGATCATCGGGAACGCGCATGCCGAACGCGGCTCGCTGATCTCCGACACCGAGATCGCCCGCCGCTCCCAGGCCGAGGCCGACCGGATCGTCACCGAGGCCGGCAAGGAGGCCGAGGAGATCCGCGCCGAGGCCGACGACTACGTCGACTCCAAGCTCGCCAACTTCGAGGTCGTCCTCACCAAGACCCTCGGCTCGGTCGGCCGCGGCCGCGAGAAGCTGCTCGGCACCGGGCCCGGCCTGGACGAGAACGGCTACGAGGACGAGGACGCCCCCGAGCGCAGCCAGGACCCGGAGACCCTGCGGCACAACGCCGACGCCTACGTCGACGCCAAGCTGGGCGCCTTCGAGGCGGTCCTCGCCAAGACCCTGGAGGCGGTCGGCCGTGGCCGCCAGAAGCTGCACGGCCGGATCGCCAGCGACGACCTGGGCGCCCTCGCCGACGACACCTCGACCTTTCAGCACACCAGCGACGCCGACTATCTCGCCGACCTCGCGGCCCTCGGGGACACCCCGGCCGAGCGCCCGGCACAGCCCCAGCAGCAGCCGCAGCAGCCGTCGTACGAGCCGCAGCCGGCCTATTCCCCCGCCTCCGGCTACGCTCCGGCGGGAGGTGCCCCCGTCCAGCAGCAGCCCGACCCGTACGCGGGCTTCCCGCAGCAGCCCGACTACACCCAGCACGACCCCTACGGCAACGGCTACCAGCAGGCCGATCCGTACGCCCCCGCCTCCGGCTACGCTCCGGCGGGAGGTGCCCCCTTCCAGGGCTACGAAGCCCAGCAGGCCGCCTACGACCCTCAGCAGCACCAGCAGCACCAGCAGTCTCAGCAGCAGGGCTACGCCCTCGACGAGACCAGCCTCTTCGACACCAGCATGATCAGTGCGGAGCAACTGCGGGCCTACGAGCAGGGCCGGGGCTTGTAGCGAGCGGGGAAGCCGCCCCGCGCGACCGCCCGCCGACCACCGGATTGGGCCGAGAGCGAAAGGTCCAGTATCCTGGCTCTTCGGTCGCGCGTACGTCCGCGATCAACGCTGCCCGGAACACCTACGGGCCGCGTCCCTTCGAGTTCGAAGATCGAAAGCAGGAATGGCCTCCAACGCTCGCCTTGACCACCGCAACCCTCTCGTGTTCGACACGCACGAGCTGGGTCGGCGTCCTGGCGCGCTGCAGCGCCTGACCCGTGAGATCGAGGCCCCCGCGGATCTCGGCATCCAGGGAGTCATCGGAGTGCCGGAAGGCGCCCCGGTGGAGCTCGAACTCCGGCTCGAGTCGGTCATGGAAGGGGTGCTCGTCACAGGCACCGCCCGTGCACAGGCCGAGGGGGAGTGCGTAAGGTGTCTGGAGCCGGTCGGGCAGGAGCTCGAAGCGGACTTCCAGGAGCTGTTCTCGTACCCTGACGCCGACGACCGGGGCCGTGTGATCGCGGAACCGGGCGACGACGCCGAGGACGACGAGGACAGGTTCTTCCTCGAGGACGGACTCTTCGACCTCGAACCTCTGCTGCGGGATGCGGTGGTGCTCGCACTGCCGATGCAGCCGGTGTGCCAGGACGACTGCCCGGGCCTGTGCTCCGAATGCGGAGCGCGACTCGCGGACGACCGGGACCACCACCACGACGCCGTCGACATCCGTTGGGCGGCACTGCAGGGACTCGCCGGTTCGCTCGAACCCGGTGAGAAGGACGAGATGAGCGGCGGCGCGCTTCCATCAGCGCACGCCGACGAGAAGCAGGAGAAGTAGCCGTGGCTGTTCCGAAGCGGAAGATGTCGCGCAGCAACACGCGCCACCGCCGGTCGCAGTGGAAGGCTGCGGTCCCCACCCTGGTTGCGTGCGAGCGCTGCCACGAGCCCAAGCAGCAGCACATCGCGTGCCCGTCTTGCGGCACCTACAACAAGCGCCAGGTCCTCGAGGTCTGAGCGGCTGGTGAGAGGCACCGTGTCCACTGCCAAGAAGGCGGATGACGCCAAGGCGGAACCAACCGCCAGGAAAAAGTCGGACAATACAGCCTCGTCCCACACGCTTCTGGAAGGGCGGCTCGGCTATCACGTCGAGTCCGCCCTTCTGGTACGCGCACTGACCCACCGTTCCTACGCGTACGAGAACGGCGGTCTGCCGACGAACGAGCGGCTGGAGTTCCTCGGGGACTCCGTGCTCGGCCTCGTCGTCACGGACACGCTGTACCGCATCCACCCCGACCTGCCCGAAGGCCAGCTGGCCAAGCTGCGGGCCGCGGTGGTCAACTCGCGTGCGCTGGCGGAGGTCGGTCGTGGCCTCGACCTGGGCGCCTTCATCCGGCTCGGCCGTGGTGAAGAAGGCACAGGCGGCCGGGACAAGGCGTCCATCCTCGCCGACACCCTGGAAGCGGTGATCGGCGCGGTCTATCTCGATCAGGGCCTCGACGCGGCGTCCGAGCTGGTGCACCGGCTCTTCGACCCGCTCATCGAGAAGTCCTCGAACCTCGGAGCCGGCCTGGACTGGAAGACCAGCCTCCAGGAGCTCACCGCGATCGAGGGGCTCGGCGTGCCCGAGTACCTGGTCACGGAGACCGGTCCCGATCACGAGAAGACCTTCACTGCTGCCGCCCGCGTCGGAGGCGTCTCGTACGGCACCGGCACCGGCCGCAGCAAGAAGGAGGCGGAGCAGCAGGCCGCAGAGTCCGCCTGGCGGTCCATCCGGGCCGCCGCGGACGAGCGCGCCAAGGCGGCCAAGGAGGCCGCCAAGAACGACGATCCGTCGTCCGCAGCCTGACCCGAGCAACACCCGAGCGCCCCTCCCGCAGTCAGCGGGGGCGGGCGCTCGGCTCTTTCCCGGTGGGCCCGGGGACCCCGGCGGACCCGCCCGACCCCCGCGATACGCTGCCCACAGCGCTTCCGCAGCGTTTCCGCAGCCTTCCGTTGCCGCCGCCCCGAGGAGAGCCGTGCCCGAGTTGCCCGAGGTCGAGGTCGTCCGGCGCGGTCTGGAGCGCTGGGTCGCCCATCGCACCGTCGCCGACGTCGAGGTGCTGCACCCCCGTGCCGTGCGCCGGCACCTCGCGGGCGCCGACGACTTCGCGCACCGGCTCAAGGGCCGCCACATCGGCACCCCGAGCCGGCGCGGCAAGTACCTGTGGCTGCCGCTGGAGGAGACGAACGAGTCCGTCCTCGCCCACCTCGGCATGAGCGGCCAGCTGCTGGTGCAGCCGCACGAGGCGCCGGACGAGAAGCACTTGCGTATCCGCGTCCGGTTCGCCGACGGCCAGGGCACCGAGCTGCGCTTCGTGGACCAGCGCACCTTCGGCGGTCTGTCGCTGCACGACAACACCCCCGAGGGCCTGCCCGACGTCATCGCGCACATCGCCCGGGACCCGCTCGACCCGCTGTTCGACGACGAGGCCTTCCATCAGGCCCTGCGCCGCAAGCGCACCACCATCAAACGGGCCCTGCTCGACCAGTCCCTGATCAGCGGGGTCGGCAACATCTACGCGGACGAGGCCCTGTGGCGCGCCCGCGTCCACTACGAGCGTCCGACCGCGAACTTCACCCGCCCGCGCACCGCCGAACTCCTCGGCCACGTCCGGAACGTCATGAACGCGGCCCTCTCCGTGGGCGGCACCAGCTTCGACAGCCTGTACGTCAACGTCAACGGCGAGTCGGGCTACTTCGACCGGTCCCTGGACGCCTACGGCCGCGAGGGCCTGCCCTGCAAGCGCTGTGGCACCCCCATGCGACGCCGCCCCTGGATGAACCGGTCCAGCTACTTCTGCCCCAAGTGTCAGAGGGCGCCGCGCGTCTCGTCGTAACGCGTGCGTGAGGCGAGGACGTCGTCCATGGCGCCCTCCACGCAGTGGATGAGGGCCAGCAGCCGTTCGGCGACCTGGCGGCCCAGGGAGGTCAGTTCGTAGTCCACGCGGGGCGGGTTGGTCGGCTGGGCCTCGCGGTGGACCAGGCCGTCGCGCTCCAGCGCGTGCAGCGTCTGGGACAGCATCTTCTCGCTCACCCCGTCGACCCGGCGGCGCAGCTCGTTGAAGCGCAGCGAACCCTCGTACAGCGCGCCGAGCGTCAGTCCGCCCCAGCGGCCCGTGACGTGCTCCAGCGTGGCGCGCGAGGGGCATGCCTTGGCGAACACGTTGTAGGCGAGGTCGTCCTGATCCGGGGTGCCGGCCAGGTCATGGGTGCTGGTCATGGCCCAAGCGTACGCCAGTGCAGCGCTAACCAACAGGTTGCACTAACTCAAGGTTAGTGCTTTCCTGGGGTTGCTGCTTTTGAGCTGTCCGTTCGGGATATTCGAGTGCTTCGAGGAGCAATCATCGTGACCACCCCCGTTGTGTCCATCGCCTATCACTCCGGCTACGGCCACACCGCCGTACTCGCCGAGGCCGTCCGTGCCGGTGCCGCCGAGGCCGGTGCCGAGGTGCACCTGATCAAGGTCGACGAGATCACCGACGAGCAGTGGGAGGCGCTGGACCGCTCCGACGCCATCGTCTTCGGCTCGCCCACCTACATGGGCACCGCGTCCGGCGCCTTCCACGTCTTCGCCGAGGCGTCCTCCAAGCGCTGGTTCGGGCAGGACTGGAAGGACAAGCTGGCGGCCGGCTTCACCAACTCCGGCTCCAAGAGCGGTGACAAGCTGCACACCCTGCAGTTCTTCCAGATCCTCGCCGCCCAGCACGGCATGAACTGGGTCAACCTCGGCCTGCACCCGGGCTGGAACAACAGCGAGGGCACCGAGCACGACCTCAACCGCCTCGGCGTCTTCGCGGGCGCTGCGGCCCAGACCAATGTGGACGAGGGCCCGGAGGGTGTGCACAAGGCCGACATCGCCACGGCGGAGCACCTGGGACGCCGGGTGACGCAGACCGCCCAGGTGTTCGCGCGCGGACGCGCCGCCGCCTGACGGGCCTGACGCCCGGCGAACTGCCTCAGTATCCGAAGTCCTGCGTCCACCAGGGCCCGCCGGTGCCCAGGTGCACGCCGACGCCGAGGGTCTTGAAGTCGCAGTTCAGTATGTTGGCGCGGTGCCCGGGGCTGTTCATCCAGGCCCGCATCACGGCCGCCGCGTCCGCCTGGCCGCGGGCTATGTTCTCGCCGCCGAGATCGGTGATGCCCGCCTTCGCGGCCCGGTCCCACGGGGTGGCCCCGTCCGGGTCGGTGTGGTCGAAGAAGTCCCGCGCGGCCATGTCGTCGCTGAAGGACTCGGCCAGACCGGACAGCGCGGAGTTCGCCGCCAGGGGGCTGCAGCCGACTTTCGCCCGCTCCTCGTTGACGAGCTTGAGCACCTCCGCCTCGGCGGCGGCCCTCGCCGACACCGTCACCGGTGCGGAGGATGCCGTCGGCGCCTTGGTCGCCGTACGCGACGGCCCGGTCCTGGGTGCGCCGGCCTTGTCCGTCGGCTTCGGCTTCTCCGAAGGCTTCTCCGTGGGCTTCTCCGTGGGAGTGGGAGAGGCCGGGGCCGAGGACGCGGGTGCCGACGGGGAGGCGGAGACCGACGGGGAGGCGGGCCGGGCCGGCGGGGCCGAGTGCCCGGTGCCGTGGTGCGTGGCCGAGGCGCCGCCGCCCGGGCTGTCCGCGCTGCCGGAGGTGCCACCCTGCTCGCTGGCCGAGTTGCTGGGGGTGCCCGCCGCCTGCACCCGGTCGTCGCCGGTGGTGTGCGTGCTGCCGCCGAGCCGGTAGTTGTCCAGGCCGGGTATCGCGCCGGTGGTCACCGCGATCGTGCCGATGGCGACGGCGGCGGAGACCCCGAGCAGGCCGGTGCGCACCGGCGTCGCCACCCTCTTGCGGTGCCGGTGGTCCGGGGACGGGCCGCCGCCCCGGGCGAAGCCGCCGTCGCCGGGGGTCATCGGCTTGGCTTCGGCGTCCATCGCGTACAGGTAGGCCGTGCTCCGGGCGTTGGCCTCGGCGTAGGCCTCCGGGTTCAGGTAGGGAGCGATACCCATGGGCGCGTGCTCACCCGCGGACGAGTCCTGTGGGTACTCGCCGCCCGTGACCGGGCTGTGCGTGTCGGTGACCCCCGTGGCGCGGCCCTCGGCGGCGCGTCCGGCGGCGGAGCGTCGGTGGCGTCCCACCATGTCCTTGCCCTCTTCCTCGTCCTCGCGGTCGACCGGGCACCGTGCCGACGAGTAGCTCCTTCTGGCCGACCCGGCTCACTCGATCGTGTGAGTTTCATATGAGATGCATTGGGTGGGGACGGTACCGCATGGCGCCGGGGGAGGACGTGTGGCGAGTGGCATCGGCCCGTTAGGTTGCACCCATGAGCGAGGATGTACGGCTGGTCGCCTGGGTGCGCGGACGAGTTCAGGGTGTGGGTTTCCGCTGGTTCACGCGTGCCAAGGCGCTGGAGATCGGTGGGCTGAGTGGTTTTGCTCTCAATTTGGGCGATGGCCGCGTCCAGGTGGTCGCGGAGGGGGCGCGCGAGGGGTGTGAAGGGTTGCTGGACTGGCTCCAGGGCGGCGACACGCCCGGGTGGGTGGACGGTGTCACCGAGATCTGGGACACACCCCGCGGCGGCTACGACGGCTTCGCGATCCGCTGAGTCGTTTCTGTAAAGCCCCGCAGGTCGATGCGCCGCGAGTTGCCCCAGGCACCTGCTCGAAGCAGAAACGACCTGGTGGTTGCCAAGAAGAGCGCGGCATGGCAGGCTCCGCTGGTACAGCTGATCGCCACGCCCTGAGGGCCCCGCAGGAGAGGCAGCGCCGCCAGTTCCCAGGCCGCGCGCCCAGGGTTTGCCCGTCAATACAGGGCGTGATCGTGTTGACCGTCAAACTTTTTGGTGAGACGCTGAAAGCCCCGCGCACCTTAGCTGTTTGGCATGTAGGAACGGCAGAGCAACCCTCGAGTGTGCCAAGCACCGCGGGTGCGAATCCCTCACGACCCACACCGCATCGGTCGGTCACTCAGTGTGGAGGACCATCCATCATGGCAAAGGCGCTTCTCGGTTACGTCGGCGGCTCCGACCCTCGACTCCTCGCCGAGATGCGACGGCTGCAGCAGCGTGTCCAGGACCTGGAGTCCGAGCTCGTACGGATCCAGGCGGAAAATGACGCGCTGACGGCTGCCGCCTCTCAGGACAGGATCATGGAGAGCATCGACGCACACCAGGCGGAGCCTGCGCTCACCTGATCGCTGCATCGCTCCACGACAGCACTCGCAGCGGTTGGGCTGCCCGTATCAACCGCACAGTTGTCAGACAAACTGAAACCCAGTTGCCAGAGTTGCAAGGGACGCTTCGGCGTCCCTTCTTTCTTTCCCCCGCGCATCCTTTCACCGTCTTTAACGTCTGGTGTGCCCTGCATGTTCAATGGCGAAACCGTGGGGTGGCGAGTGTTCGTGGAGTGAGATAGCGGCGCCGGGTAGAGTCCAGCGGCGTGCACCTCAAGGCCCTGACCCTGCGCGGGTTCAAGTCGTTCGCCTCGGCGACCACGCTCCGGTTCGAACCGGGGATCACGTGTGTCGTCGGCCCGAACGGCTCGGGCAAGTCCAATGTCGTGGACGCGCTGAGCTGGGTCATGGGCGAGCAGGGTGCCAAGTCGCTGCGCGGCGGCAAGATGGAGGACGTCATCTTCGCCGGCACCACCGGCCGCCCGCCGCTGGGCCGCGCCGAGGTGTCCCTGACCATCGACAACTCCGACGGGGCGCTGCCCATCGAGTACGCCGAGGTCACCATCACGCGGATCATGTTCCGCAACGGCGGCAGCGAATACCAGATCAATGGCGACACCTGCCGCCTCCTGGACATCCAGGAACTCCTCTCCGACTCCGGTATCGGCCGCGAGATGCACGTCATCGTCGGTCAGGGCCAGCTCGACTCCGTCCTGCACGCGGACCCGATGGGCCGCCGCGCCTTCATCGAAGAGGCCGCCGGCGTCCTCAAGCACCGCAAGCGCAAGGAGAAGGCGCTCAGGAAACTGGACGCGATGCAGGCCAACCTCGCGCGCGTGCAGGACCTCACCGACGAACTGCGCCGTCAGCTCAAGCCGCTCGGCCGGCAGGCGGCGGTCGCGCGCCGGGCCGCCGTCATCCAGGCGGACCTCCGCGACGCCCGCCTGAGGCTGCTCGCCGACGACCTCGTACGACTGCGCGAGGCGCTCAAGTCCGAGATCGCCGACGAGGCGGCCCTGAAGGAGCGCAAGGAATCGGCCGAGCAGGAGCTGAAGAAGGCGCTCCAGCGGGAGGCCCTGCTGGAGGACGAGGTACGGCAGCTCACACCGCGCCTGCAGCTCGCCCAGCAGACCTGGTACGAGCTGTCCCAGCTGGCCGAACGGGTGCGCGGCACCATCTCGCTGGCCGACGCCCGGGTCAAGAGCGCCACCTCCGTACCCCCGAGGAGCGGCGCGGCCGGGACCCCGAGGACCTGGAGCGCGAGGCCGCCCGCATCCGTGAGCAGGAGGCCGAGCTGGAGGCCGCTCTGGAAGCGGCCCAACGCGCCCTCGACGACACCGTCGCCCACCGCGCAGAGCTGGAGCGGGAGCTGGCGGTCGAGGAACGCCGCCTCAAGGACGTCGCCCGCGCCATCGCCGACCGCCGCGAAGGGCTGGCCCGGCTCTCCGGCCAGGTCAACGCGGCCCGCTCGCGCGCCGCGTCCGCGCAGGCCGAGATCGACCGGCTGGCCGCCGCCCGCGACGAGGCCCAGGAGCGCGCGGCCTCGGCCCAGGAGGAGTACGAGGCCCTGAAGGCCGAGGTCGACGGCCTCGACGCCGAGGACGTGGACCTCGCCGAACAGCACGAGGCGGCCAAGCGGCGGCTCGCGGAGGCGGAGGCCGCGCTGGGCGCAGCCCGCGAGGCGGTCACCGCGGCCGAACGCAGGCGCGCCGCGACCCAGGCCCGCCACGAGGCGCTGGCGCTGGGCCTTCGCCGCAAGGACGGCACCGGCATACTGCTGGGCGCCCGGGACCGCCTCGCCGGAGTCCTGGGCCCGGCGGCGGAACTGCTGACGGTGACCTCGGGCCACGAGGTCGCGCTCGCCGCCGCCTTCGGCGCGGCGGCCGACGCGATCGCCGTGACGACCCCGGCATCGGCGGCAGAAGCGATCCGCCTCCTGCGCAAACAGGACGGCGGACGCGCGGCACTGCTGCTGGCGGGCCCGCCGGACGAGCCACGGCTGCCCGGTTCCCCCGCGGGAGCCATGGGCGGCCCCGGCGCACCGGAATGCGGTCGTGTCGCTGGGGCTTCGGGTACTGGTGGGCCGGGGGAGCTGCGGGCCGTTGATGCGGCGGGTGGTTTCGGCGGGTCGGGGGCGCCGGGTGCCGGTGCGCCGGAGGCCGGTCGTGTCGCTGGGGCTTCGGGTACTGGTGGGCCGGGGGAGCTGCGGGCCGTTGATGCGGCGGGTGGTTTCGGCGGGTCGGGGGCGCCGGGTGCTGGTGCGCCGGAGGCCGGTCGTGTCGCTGGGGCTTCGGGTATTGGTGGGCCGGGGGAGCTGCGGGCCGTCGATGTCCCGGGCGGTTACGGCGGCATCGGAGCGCCGGGCGACAGAGGTGGAGCGTCGGCCGGCATGGGTGGCCATGGCGACGGGCGGGCCGACGGGGCAACGCTGCCCGAGCCGGTCCCGACGGATGCCGAGGCCGGGCACGGTGGCGGTGCCGCGGCGGGGCACGGTGGCGGTGCCGTCTCCGGTGCCGCAGGCCCGGACGGGTCCCGCCCCGCCGGCCCGGCTTTCGCAGCCGACCTGGTCAGCGGCCCCGCCGAACTCATGCCCGCCGTGCGGCGGCTGCTGCGCGGGATCGCCGTCGTGGGCACGCTCGAAGACGCCGAGGATCTCGTCTACGCCCACCCCGACCTCACCGCTGTCACCGCCGAAGGCGACCTGCTCGGTGCGCACTTCGCGCACGGCGGGTCGGCCGGGGCACCCAGCCTGCTGGAGGTGCAGGCCTCCGTGGACGAGGCCGCGGCGGAGCTCGAGGAGCTGGCCGTGCGCTGCGAGGAGCTGACCGAGACGCAGCGGGTTGCGGCCGAGCGGCGCGTCGAGGCCGCCGCGTTCGTGGAGGAGCTGGGCGAGCGGCGTCGCGCCGCCGACCGGGAGAAGTCGGCCGTGGCCCAGCAGCTCGGCCGCCTCGCCGGGCAGGCGCGGGGGGCCGCCGGGGAGGCCGAGCGGTCGGCCGCGGCGGCCGCGCGTGCGCAGGAAGCGCTGGAGAGGGCCGCGCAGGAGGCCGAGGAGCTGGCCGAGCGGCTGATGGTGGCAGAGGAGATGCCGGTCGAGGAGGAGCCGGACACCTCCGTGCGGGACCGGCTCGCCGCCGACGGCGCCAACGCCCGGCAGACCGAGATGGAGGCCCGCCTTCAGGTCCGTACCCATGAGGAGCGGGTCAAGGGGCTCGCCGGACGGGCCGATTCGCTGGACCGGGCCGCCCGCGCGGAACGCGAGGCACGCGCGCGTGCCGAGCAGCGGCGGGCCCGGCTGCGGCACGAGGCCGCCGTCGCGGAGGCCGTCGCGGCCGGCGCCCGGCAGCTGCTCGCCCACGTCGAGGTGTCCCTCGGCCGTGCCGAACGGGAGCGGACCGCCGCCGAGGCGGCCAAGGCCGTACGCGAGCAGGAGCTGACCGCTGCGCGGAACGCGGGACGCGAACTCAAGTCCGAGCTGGACAAATTGACGGACTCGGTGCACCGGGGCGAGGTGCTCGGCGCCGAGAAGCGGCTGCGGATCGAGCAGCTGGAGACCAAGGCGCTGGAAGAGCTGGGCGTGGAACCGGCCGGGCTCGTGTCCGAGTACGGCCCGCACCAGCTCGTGCCGCCCTCCCTGCCCGCCGAGGGCGAGGTGCTGCCGGAGGACCCGGAGGATCCGCGCAATCAGCCCCGGCCGTTCGTCCGCGCCGAGCAGGAGAAGCGGCTCAAGGCGGCCGAGCGCGCGTATCAGCAGCTGGGCAAGGTCAACCCGCTGGCGCTGGAGGAGTTCGCGGCCCTGGAGGAACGCCACAAGTTCCTCAGCGAGCAGCTCGAAGACCTGAAGAAGACCCGCGCCGACCTCCTCCAAGTGGTGAAGGAGGTGGACGAGCGGGTCGAGCAGGTGTTCACCGAGGCGTACCGGGACACGGCCCGCGAGTTCGAGGGCGTCTTCAGCCGGCTCTTCCCGGGCGGCGAGGGACGGCTGATCCTGACCGATCCCGACAACATGCTCACCACGGGCGTCGAGGTCGAGGCCCGCCCGCCGGGCAAGAAGGTCAAGCGGCTCTCCCTGCTCTCGGGCGGCGAGCGGTCGCTGACCGCCGTCGCGCTGCTGGTGTCGATCTTCAAGGCACGGCCGAGCCCGTTCTACGTCATGGACGAGGTCGAGGCCGCCCTCGACGACACCAACCTCCAGCGGCTGATCCGGATCATGCAGGAACTGCAGGAGGCCTCGCAGCTGATCGTGATCACGCACCAGAAGCGCACGATGGAGGTCGCCGACGCGCTGTACGGCGTCTCCATGCAGGGCGATGGTGTGTCGAAGGTCATCTCCCAGCGGCTGCGCTAGCACCGACTTCAAGATCAACTGACTCTGTGTTCATTTCTTGAACGCAGAGCCCTCGGGCGTATCTAAAAACTCACAGCCGTTGAAGTATTGACTTCGAAACTTGAAGGCATAGTCTCTGCAACGTTGCTTTTACCTTCAGGTCTCACCCGTAAGGGCTGACCCCCCACTCCGGCAGCGTTGCCGGGGGCCCGAGGAGTACACGTGACCAGCACAGCGCAGGCACCCAAGACAGGAGCCGGGACGGCTCAGCCCGAACATCTCGGGCACGTCATCTTCATCGCGGCGGCGGCCGCGATGGGCGGTTTCCTCTTCGGCTACGACAGCTCCGTCATCAACGGCGCCGTCGAGGCCATCCGGGACCGCTACGACATCGGTTCCGCGGCGCTGGCGCAGGTCATCGCCATCGCTCTGATCGGCTGCGCCATCGGCGCCGCGACCGCCGGCCGCATAGCCGACCGTATCGGCCGCATCCGGGTCATGCAGATAGCCGCCGTGCTGTTCACGGTCAGCGCCGTCGGCTCGGCGCTCCCCTTCTCGCTCTGGGACTTCGCCCTCTGGCGCGTGGTCGGCGGCTTCGGCATCGGCATGGCCTCCGTCATCGGCCCCGCCTACATCGCGGAGGTCGCCCCGCCCGCCTACCGCGGCCGCCTCGGCTCCTTCCAGCAGGCCGCGATCGTCATCGGCATCGCCATCTCACAGCTGGTCAACTGGGGCCTGCTGAACGCCGCCGACGGCGACCAGCGCGGCAAGCTGATGGGCCTGGAGGCCTGGCAGGTCATGCTCGGCGTCATGGTCGTCCCGGCCGTCCTGTACGGACTGCTCTCCTTCGCCATCCCCGAGTCGCCGCGCTTCCTGATCTCCGTCGGCAAGCGTGACCGTGCCCGCGAGATCCTCGCCGAGGTCGAGGGCCAGGGCGGTGACCTGGACGCCCGTGTCGCCGAGATCGAGCACGCGATGAAGAGCGAGCACAAGTCCACCTTCAAGGACCTGCTCGGCGGCGGCTTCTTCTTCAAGCCGATCGTCTGGATCGGTATCGGCCTGTCGGTCTTCCAGCAGTTCGTCGGCATCAACGTCGCGTTCTACTACTCCTCGACGCTGTGGCAGTCGGTCGGTGTCGACCCGACGGACTCGTTCTTCTACTCCTTCACGACGTCGATCATCAACATCGTCGGCACCGTGATCGCGATGATCTTCGTGGACCGCGTCGGCCGCAAGCCGCTCGCGCTCATCGGCTCGGTCGGCATGGCCCTCGGCCTCGCCCTTGAGGCCTGGGCGTTCTCCTCCCACCTGGTGGACGGCAAGCTGCCCGCCGCCCAGGGCTGGGTCGCCCTGATCGCCGCCCATGTGTTCGTCCTCTTCTTCGCCCTGTCCTGGGGCGTGGTCGTCTGGGTCATGCTCGGCGAGATGTTCCCGAACAAGATCCGCGCCGCCGCCCTGGGCGTGGCCGCCGCCGCGCAGTGGATCGCCAACTGGGCCATCACCGCGAGCTTCCCGTCGCTGGCCGACTGGAACCTGGCCGGCACCTATGTGATCTACGCGGTCTTCGCCGCGCTCTCCATCCCGTTCGTCCTGAAGTTCGTCAAGGAGACGAAGGGCAAGGCGCTGGAGGAGATGGGCTGAGGCCCCGCAGTCCCGAGGAGACGGGCCCAGACCCCGCTGCCCTTCTCCTCGCACCGTCCGCCGCCCCTGCTCGGCCACTGTCCGAGCAGGGGCGGCGGCCTTGTCCCACCAGCCCCGTCCCACCAGCTCCGTCCCGCCGGGCCGCGTCCCGCCAGGCCCCGTCCTCACCAGATGAGGACGCCACCGCCGATCGCCAGGGCCTTGTGGGCGCTCTCCTCGATGATCCGCAAGCGGGTGTCGATCTGATGCCGATGCTCCTCCACCGTCCGCGGCCGGTCGGTGCCGTGCGCGACCGCGTCGAGACGGGTGCGCAGCAGGGCGACCTCGCGCAGCAACTCCGGCACGTCCACGGCCTCCACGTAGAGATCGTCCTCGGCCAGCAGGGGCAGGAGCCGGGCGCCGAGCCCGCGCACGAACTCGTGTCCCCACACCGTCGTGCGCCACGACTCGAAGCCGCCGGACCGGTACACGTCGTCGGGCACGTCGAGTATCCGGATCTTTCCGTCCGGCTCTCGGACGAACACCTCCACCAACAGACTCATGACGGCAGTCGATCACCGCCGGTCCCGACCGGACCACCGGTTATCGCCGCGGCTCAGCCCCTCAGCGCCGGAATCACCCGCTCCGCGAACAGCCCGAGGCTCCGCCATCCCTCCTCCACCGGCATCCCGCCCGCCAGGGGATGCAGGACGAGACTGTCCAGACCCTGCGTCACGCACTGCTCCGGCGTGAGGATCCGGTACACGCCCTCCGCGCGCAGCTCGTCCACCGTCGTGGCCGTCGACTTCACGGCCGAGCGGATCTGCTCCGACTGCCAGGAGGCATAGGTCCGCGCCTCGTGCAGAAAGTGCTCGCCGTACTCGGCCCATGCCCGGTCCGGGTCCTCGGCGATGTGCAGCAGCGGAGTCTCGGCGGCGGGCATCATCGTCCAGCCCTCGGTGCCGTACTCCGTCAGCTTCTCCTTGTAGTACGCCTCCAGCTCCGGCAGATGCGCGCTCGGGAAGAACGGCAGGCCGAGGCGGGCGGCCCGGCGGGCGGCGGCCTTCGAGGAACCGCCGACCAGGAGCAGGGGGTGCGGATCGGTGTACGGGCGCGGGGTGAGCCGTACCGCACGGCCGCGGTAGGTGAACTCCTCGCCGGTCCACGCCTTCAGCAGGGTCTCCAGCAGCTCGTCCTGGAGCCGGCCCCGCCGTTTCCAGTCGACGTCGAACAGGGCGTACTCCTCGGGCCGGTAGCCGATCCCGGCCACCGTCACCAGCCGCCCGCCGCTGAGTAGATCCAGCACCGCGATCTCTTCGGCAAGCCGCAGCGGGTCGTGCAGCGGGCCGATCACCGCCGACACCGTCACGGCGATGTTCCGGGTCGCCCCGAACACCGCTCCCGCGAAGGCGAAGGGCGAGGGCAGCCAGTTGTTGTCGGCGCCGTGGTGCTCCTCGGTCTGCACGGTGGTGATCCCGCGCCCGTCCGCGTACGCGGTCATCTCCAGGGCCGCCCGGTAGCGGGCGGCGAGCTCGGCGGGGCCGGCGCCGGGTGCGACGAGGTTGAAGCGTACGACCGTGACGGGCATGGGAAGTCCCCCTCCGGTGCGATGCGGTGGAGGGGGATGGTAGCTGACATGGCGTCAGATGGCCATGGCGGGGCGGGAGGTAGGCTCGCGGGATGACCGAAGCCGTACCCACGGATCCGCGGGCGGAGGCCGGGCGGGGCCGGGTCGACCTGTGGCTCGATCCGGACGATCTGCGGTGGCTCGCCCGCCACTGCTGCTGCCCGGACGATGCCGACCAGGAGACCCGGGACCGCTGCTCCCGCCTTCGCTTTCGCGCGAGCGCGGCCCTGCACAAGAGCGGCCTCTCCGGCTGAGCCGCCCTACGCGTCGACGGTCGCGCGCTCCTCGGCCCGCTTGTCGGCCGGGTCGGCCGGGCGGGCGACCGCCGGCTTCGGCAGCGCCAGGTACAGCAGACCGGAGATCACGATCGTGGCGACCCAGCCGAGGCCGTACTCGCCGATGACGTTGTTCTTCGCCAGCGGGCCGGTGAACCAGTCCGAGGTGGTGAACATCAGGCCCCCCACCAGGCCGACCGCCCAGGCGGCCACCGCGGCGGGGGAGAAGCCGCCCTTGTACCAGTAGGCGCTGGCGCGGGTCGTGTCGGCCATGGCCCGGCCGTCGTACTCGGTGCGGCGCAGCATGTCCGCGCCGAAGACGCCGACCCAGGCGGAGAAGGCCACCGCGAGCAGCGACAGGAAGGCGATGAACGAGCCTATGAAGCTCGTCGCCACCAGCATCAGCACGCCGCCGAAGACCAGCGAGATCACGGCGTTCACCGACACCGCCCAGTGCCGCGGCACCTTGAAGCCGAGGGTCTGCGCGGTGAAGCCCGCCGAGTACATCGACATCGAGTTGATCAGCAGCATGCCGATCAGCGCGATCAGCAGGTACGGCACCGCGATCCAGGTCGGCAGGATCTCGCCGAGGAAGGACACCGGGTCCGTGGCCGAGGCCAGGTCCGGCGTGGACACCGCCATCACCGCGCCCATCAGGACCATGGGCAGCACCACGACACCGGCACCGCCCACCGCCGTGCCCACGATCGCCTTCGAGGAGGCCGTGCGCGGCAGATAGCGCGTGAAGTCCGGCGCGGACGGGATCCAGCTGACACCGCCCGCCGCGATCATGCCGATACCGGTGATCACCGCGGCCGTGGACCCCGCGCCGTGGTCCATGACCTTCGACCAGTCGGTGTTGACGGCCAGGTAGACCAGGACCAGGACCGAGAAGACGCCGAACAGGTAGGTGGCGTACTTGTTGCACTTCTGCACGGCGTTGATGCCGAGCCCGGAGATCGCGAAGGTGGCGACGACGAAGACCAGCAGCGTCACCATGTCCAGCACGCTGTTCGCCTTGATGCCGAGCACCATGTCCAGGATGGTGAGCATCGCGTAGGCGCCGGTGACCGCGTTGATCGTCTCCCAGCCCCAGCGGGCGACCCAGATCAGCGAACCGGGCAGCAGATTGCCGCGCTGCCCGAAGACCGCGCGCGACAGCGCCATGCCGGGCGCTCCGCCGCGCTTGCCCGCGATGCCGATCAGACCGACGAGGCCGTACGACACGACGGGCGCGGTCACCGCGACGACGAGCGCCTGCCAGATGTTCAGGTGGTAGGCCACGACCAGGCTCGCGCCCATGGTGAGCAGCAGCACGCTGATGTTGGCGCCGACCCAGGTGGGGAACAGCTCGCGGGTTCTCGCTGTGCGCTCCTGGTCGGGTACCTGCTCGATGCCGCGGGTTTCGAGAGCGCCTTCGGTCTCGGCTGTCTTGCTCATGAAAGAGGGGTGCCTCGGGAGATGGGGGACAGGGGACGTCCGGACTCTACGCGCGTTGACGGAGCCGGTGCCATCGTACTTTGATCCGAGTCATACCGTGTGATGGCCTTTGTCCCTCGGAGGAAGCCACAATCAGGCTTCCGTCGGAACGCATGGCCGATACTGGTCGGGTTATGGAAACCGTCATCCTTGCTGTAGTCATCGCCGTAGTCGTGCTCGCGGCGCTCGGCGGGCTCGTCGTCGGCAGCCGGCGCCGGAAGCCGCTGCCCCCGCCGCCGCCCACGACGCCCGACATCACCGCGCCCCCGGCCGAGCCGCACGTCGGCGACGAGGCCGAGACGCCGCGCGACGAACCGCGCCGGACGATCGAGGAGGTGGATCTCCCCGGCGGCTCGGCACCCGTCGCCGTGGAGGAGCCCCCCGCCGTTCCGGCCGTCGAGGCTCCCGAGATCGAGATCCCGGAGCCCACCGCAGGCCGCCTGATCCGCCTGCGCGCCCGCCTGTCCCGCTCGCAGAACGCCCTCGGCAAGGGCCTGCTCACGCTGCTCTCCCGCGAGCACCTCGATGAGGACACCTGGGAGGAGATCGAGGACACACTGCTCACCGCCGACGTCGGTGTGCAGCCCACCCAGGAGCTGGTCGAGCGGCTGCGCGAGCGCGTCAAGGTGCTCGGCACCCGCACCCCCGGGGAGCTGCGCGATCTGCTGCGCGAAGAGCTGCTCAAGCTGGTCGGCACCGACGTCGACCGCGCGGTGAAGACCGAGCCCGAGGACCGCAGGCCCGGCATCGTGATGGTCGTCGGCGTCAACGGCACCGGCAAGACCACCACCACCGGCAAGCTCGGCCGTGTCCTGGTCGCCGACGGCCGTACCGTCGTCCTCGGCGCCGCCGACACCTTCCGGGCCGCCGCGGCCGACCAGCTGCAGACCTGGGGCGAGCGGGTCGGTGCCTACACCGTGCGCGGGCCCGAGGGCGGCGACCCCGCCTCCGTCGCGTTCGACGCGGTCAAGGAGGGCAAGGAGATGGGGGTCGACGTCGTCCTCATCGACACCGCGGGGCGTCTGCACACCAAGACCGGCCTCATGGACGAGCTGGGCAAGGTCAAGCGCGTGGTCGAGAAGCACGCGCCGCTGGACGAGGTGCTGCTCGTCCTGGACGCCACCACCGGCCAGAACGGGCTGGTGCAGGCCCGGGTGTTCGCCGAGGTCGTGGACATCACCGGCATCGTGCTGACCAAGCTCGACGGCACGGCGAAGGGCGGCATCGTGGTCGCGGTCCAGCGCGAACTCGGTGTCCCGGTCAAGCTGATCGGCCTCGGCGAAGGCGCGGACGACCTGGCGCCGTTCGAGCCGGAGGCGTTCGTGGATGCCCTTATCGGTGACTGATCGCCGAGGGGTGGTGAACCCGCCCCCTTCGAAGAAGCGTCCGCCTCCAGGTGCAGCTGGAGACGGGCGCTTCGCCTTTCGCGGCCTACGGCGCGGTCACGCCCGTGCCCGCGACCGGTGCGCCACGTACGCCAGCGTGCCCAGCAGCAGCCGGGCCGCCGGAGGGGTCGTCGCCGAGTCCAGGGCCGGTGGACGCAGCCAGCGCACCGGGCCGAGACCGCCCCGGTCGGAGGGAGGGGCGGTGATGTGACTGCCCGGGCCGAGACCGCGCAGGTCCAGGGCGGACGGGTCGTCCCAGCCCATGCGGTAGAGCAGCCGGGGGAGATCGGCGGCGGCGCCGGGAGCGACGAAGAAGTGGGCGCGGCCGTCAGGGGTCGCGGCGACCGGACCGAGCGGCAGCCCCATGCGCTCCAGGCGGACCAGGGCGCGGCGCCCGGCGGGCTCGGCGACCTCGATGACGTCGAACGCACGGCCGACGGGCAGCATCACAGAGGCCCCGGGAAACTCGGACCAGGCCTTGATCACGTCGTCGAGCGTGGCCCCGGCGGGCACCTGGGGCGCGAAATCGAGCGGGTGCGCCCCCGGCGCCGGACACTCCGCGTGACCGCAGGAGCAGGCGCCCGCCGCGGCCCGGGCGCCCGGCACCGCGTCCCAGCCCCACAGTCCGGTGAACTCGGCGACGGCGGTGCACTCCGACGAACGGCCGCGCCGACGTGTGCCGGAGCGGATCTCGCGAATGCCGCCGATCGTGAAGCCCATGCCCCCTCCAACGGGTCCAGCGCGCCGGTGGTTACGACACGGAGTGAGACGGAAACGGAAAGTGACGCTACGGCTCCGACTTCCCGCGCGGCGGTGAGGCCAATGCGGCGCCTTGCGGCATCACGGGTGGTGCACCGGATTCCGCGCGCCCTGGCGCGCATCACTCCGCCCACTTCCGGCTGTCCTCTGTCAAGTGAATCGCGTGGGCGCCGCCATGAGTTCATTCGAAGGGGTGGCGAATGGTGGCGTTTCCGGGGTCGCCATGGCTGCACCGGTGATCGTAGGATTACTGTGAGTGTGCGAGGCCTGAAGGCACATGCACCCGTGGGTATGCCGGAGGCAAGTCGTCAACTCGTTCGAACGGTGAGAACCGGGGGACGAGAGGCCGTATTTACCGGCATTCTGATAGGGCTGGCGCGTGACGGTCTCCCTCCGGGGCGACCGAGGATCGCAACGGCGACAAGTGGTCTCAGGGATGGGGGCGTTCCAGTGGGCGGCAACGGCGGAAGCGCGACGAACGCTGACAAGCGCCCCAACGAGCTGCTCGGCTCGTGGTTCGTGCGCAGCGGCTGGTCCAAGGGCGAGCTGGCCCGC
Source organism: Streptomyces griseochromogenes (assembly GCF_001542625.1). Classification (NCBI taxonomy): domain Bacteria; kingdom Bacillati; phylum Actinomycetota; class Actinomycetes; order Kitasatosporales; family Streptomycetaceae; genus Streptomyces; species Streptomyces griseochromogenes. Next base: position 1,961,131 of record NZ_CP016279.1, read on the forward strand.
CAAGTGAACCGCCGGGCACGCCAGTTGGGTGCCAACCACATCTCCACGGACACCTCGCGGGTGCGCCGCTGGCTGGACGGGGAGAACCCGCGCGAGCCGATCCCGCGGATCCTCTCCGAGCTCTTCTCCGAGCGCTTCGGCTGTGTCGTCTCCATCGAGGACCTCGGCCTGCGCGCCGCGCGCCAGTCACCCTCCGCGTCCGGCGTCGACCTGCCCTGGACGGGCCCGCAGACGGTGGCCCTGCTCAGCGAGTTCTCGCGCAGCGACCTGATGCTGGCGCGGCGCGGCTTCCTCGGAACCTCGCTGGCCCTGTCGGCGGGCCCGTCCCTCATCGAGCCCATGCAGCGCTGGCTCGTGCCGACCCCCTCCTCGCCGGCCCTGGCCGAGCCCGAGCCGGTCCTGGAGTCACGCAGGCCCGGCCGCCTGTCCAAGCCGGAGCTGGACCTGCTGGAGTCCACCACGCAGATGTTCCGCCAGTGGGACGCCCAGTGCGGCGGCGGCCTGCGCCGCAAGGCGGTCGTCGGCCAGCTGCACGAGGTCACCGACCTCCTCCAGGAACCCCAGCCCGAGGTCACCACCCGCAAGCTGTTCAAGGTCGCAGCCGAGCTCGCCGAACTCGCGGGCTGGATGTCGTACGACATCGGGCTCCAGGCCACCGCGCAGAAGTACTTCGTGCTCGCCCTGCACGCGGCCAAGGAGGCCGGTGACAAGCCGCTCGGCTCGTACGTCCTCTCCAGCATGAGCCGCCAGATGATCCATCTCGGCCGCCCCGACGACGCACTGGAGCTGATCCACCTCGCGCAGTACGGCAGCCGCGACTGCGCGAGCCCGCGCACCCAGGCCATGCTGTATGCGATGGAGGCCCGCGCCTACGCCAACATGGGCCAGCCCGGCCGGTGCAAGCGGGCGGTGCGCATGGCCGAGGACACCTTCGCCGAGGCCGACGAGTGGGACGAGCCGGACCCCGATTGGATCCGCTTCTTCTCCGAGGCCGAGCTGTACGGAGAGAACTCCCACTCCTTCCGCGACCTCGCCTACGTCGCCGGACGCAGCCCCACCTACGCCTCCCTGGCCGAGCCGCTGATGCTGCGGGCGGTGGACCTGTTCGCCAAGGACCGCGAGCACCAGCGGTCGTATGCGCTGAACCTGATCGGCATGGCCACCGTGCACCTCCTCCAGCGCGAGCCCGAGCAGAGCACGTCGTACGCCTCGAAGGCCATGGGCATCGCCAAGAAGGTCCGCTCCGAGCGTGTGAACACTCGTATCCGAAAGACGGTCGACACGGCCGCGCGCGACTTCGGCGACCTCAACGCCGTCGTCGACCTCACCGACCAGCTCGCCGCCGACCTGCCGGAGACCGCCGAGGCCGTCTGACCGCCGCAGGACACGTATGCCCCGGCCGCGGCCGGTCCTCCCGTACTGCCCGACTCGGCTCCCCCATGCCAGGTCATCGAGAGGCCCGCCGCGGCCGGCCTTTTTTCCTGCCCGAGATGGTTGCGCCACGATAACGATCGACGCGCCGGACATCCGGCAGTTCACGGACGCGTAACACGCCAGGCGCCTTCGTCACCCCGGCGAAACAACGAGGGGCTTCCACCGAAACCGCGCTGCGCCACTCTCATGGCGCATAACCGGCCCACCCCTCACTTGACCGGACCGCTCAGGCACCGCCCGCACGGGGCCGTACCAACCGACGAGGAGACGCCGATGGCTCCAGCCATCACGCTTGCCGCGGAGGCACCGAAGTTGTCCTCCGCGAACACAGGCTTCATGCTCATCTGTTCCGCCCTGGTGCTGCTCATGACCCCGGGCCTGGCCTTCTTCTACGGAGGCATGGTCCGCGTCAAGAGCACGCTGAACATGCTGATGATGAGCTTCATCAGCATGGGCATCGTCACCATCCTGTGGGTGCTCTACGGCTTCTCCCTCGCCTTCGGTGAGCACAACAGCCTGATCGGCTGGAACTCCGACTGGTTCGGTCTCAGCCACATCGGGCTGACGGAGCTCTGGCCCGGATACTCCATCCCGGTCTTCGTCTTCATGGTCTTCCAGATGATGTTCGCCATCATCACGCCGGCCCTGATAAGCGGTGCCCTTGCGGACCGCGTCAAGTTCTCGGCGTGGTCGCTCTTCATCGCCCTGTGGGTCACCATCGTCTACGTCCCGGTCGCCCACTGGGTCTGGGGCGCCGACGGCTGGGCCTACAAGCTCGGCGTGATCGACTTCGCCGGCGGTACGGCGGTCCACATCAACGCGGGTGCCGCCGCGCTCGGCGTGATCCTGGTCATCGGCAAGCGCGTCGGCTTCAAGAAGGACCCGATGCGGCCGCACAGCCTCCCGTGGGTCATGCTCGGCGCGGGTCTGCTGTGGTTCGGCTGGTTCGGCTTCAATGCCGGCTCGTGGCTCGGCAACGACGACGGCGTCGGCGCGCTGATGTTCGTCAACACGCAGGTCGCCACCGCCGCCGCCATGCTGGCCTGGCTCGCCTACGAGAAGATCCGGCACGGCGCGTTCACCACGCTGGGCGCCGCCTCCGGCGCGGTCGCCGGCCTGGTCGCGATCACCCCGTCCGGCGGCGCGGTCTCCCCGCTCGGTGCGATCGCCGTCGGCGCGATCGCCGGTGTCGCCTGTGCCGCGGCCGTCGGCCTGAAGTTCAAGTTCGGCTACGACGACTCGCTCGACGTCGTCGGCGTCCACATGGTCGGCGGCATCATCGGCTCCCTGCTCATCGGCTTCTTCGCCACCGGCAAGGGCCAGTCCGCCGCGACGGGCGTCTTCTACGGCGACCACACCTTCACCCAGCTCTGGAAGCAGTGCGCCGGTGTCGGCGCGGTCCTCGCCTACTCCCTGATCGTCTCCGCGGTCCTCGCCTTCCTGCTCGACAAGACCATCGGGATGCGGGTCACCGAGGACGAGGAGATCTCCGGAATCGACCAGGCCGAGCACGCCGAGAGCGCCTACGACTTCAGCGGCACCGGTGGCGGTGTCATCGGCTCCGCCGCCCACGCCTCCGCCCTGGCCGCCACGCAGACCAAGAAGGTGGACGCATGAAGCTCATCACCGCCGTCGTCAAGCCGCACCGGCTCGACGAGATCAAGGAAGCCCTGCAGGCCTTCGGCGTGCACGGCCTGACGGTCACCGAGGCAAGCGGCTACGGTCGTCAGCGGGGTCACACCGAGGTCTACCGCGGTGCCGAGTACACCGTGGACCTGGTCCCCAAGATCCGTATCGAGGTGCTGGCCGAGGACGACGACGCCGAGCAGCTGATCGAGGTCATCGTCAAGGCGGCCCGCACGGGCAAGATCGGTGACGGCAAGGTCTGGTCCCTGCCGGTCGAGACGGCCGTACGGGTGCGCACCGGCGAGCGCGGCCCGGACGCGCTCTGACACGACGTGAACGACAGGAGTCGCTGGGTGACGGGTACGGACGTGCGGAAAGAAGCGGATGACTCGGGACCCAGCGGCTACGCGGCGGCCCGGCTGCGCCTCCTCACCGAGGGGGCGCGGTCCGGGCCGCCGCGCCGTGCGGCACTGGCCGAGCTGACCGACGACTGGCTCTCGGGCCTCTTCACGGCGGCGGCCGAGGGGCTGGAAGGAAGGGGCGGAGCGCAGCGACCTCCGCAGAAGGGCGGTGGTGGGCGACTGGAGGGCGTCAGTCTCGTCGCCGTCGGCGGCTACGGCCGCGGCGAGCTCTCCCCGCGCAGCGACCTCGACCTCCTGCTGCTGCACGACGGCGGCGACGCGAGCGCGGTCGCCGCCCTGGCGGACCGCCTCTGGTACCCGGTCTGGGACCTCGGCCTCGCCCTCGACCACTCCGTGCGCACCCCGGCGGAGGCCCGCAAGACGGCCGGCGAGGATCTGAAGGTCCACCTCGGCCTCCTGGACGCCCGCCACCTCGCCGGCGACCTCGGGCTGACCTCCGGACTGCGTACGGCCGTCCTGGCCGACTGGCGCAACCAGGCGCCCAAGCGCCTGCCCGAACTCCAGGAACTCTGCGCCGAGCGCGCCGGACGCCAGGGCGAGCTGCGCTACCTCCTGGAACCCGACCTCAAGGAGGCCCGCGGCGGCCTGAGGGACGCGACCGCGCTGCGTGCCGTGGCCGCCTCCTGGCTGGCCGACGCCCCGCGCGAGGGCCTCGCGGACGCGCGCCGGAGCCTGCTCGACGTCCGCGACGCCCTGCACCTGGCCACCGGCCGCGCCACCGACCGGCTCGCCCTGCAGGAGCAGGACCAGGTGGCGGCCGAGCTGGGCCTGCTGGACGCCGACACCCTGCTGCGGCAGGTGTACGAAGCGGCGCGTGTCATCTCGTACGCCAGTGATGTCACCTGGCGCGAGGTGGGGCGCGTGCTGCGCTCGCGCGCCGTCCGCCCGCGTCTGCGCGCCATGCTGGGCGGCGGCAAGCAGGTCGCCGAGCGGTCCCCGCTGGCCGAGGGCGTGGTGGAGCAGGACGGCGAGGTGGTGCTCGCCCGCGCCGCGCGCCCCGAACGCGACCCCGTGCTCCCGCTGCGGGCCGCGGCCGCCGCCGCACAGGCCGGCCTCCCGCTCTCCCTGCACGCCGTACGGCGCATGGCCGCCACCGCACGCCCCCTGCCCACGCCCTGGCCGGCCGAGGCACGCGAGCAACTGGTGACCCTGCTCGGCTCGGGCCGCCCCACCGTCGACGTCTGGGAGGCGCTGGAGGCGGAAGGCCTGATCAGCCGCCTCCTGCCGGACTGGGAACGGGTCCGCTGCCGCCCGCAGCGCAATGCCGTCCACCTCTGGACCGTCGACCGGCACCTGATCGAGACGGCGGTCCGCGCCTCCGAGCTGACCCGCAGCGTCAGCCGCCCCGACCTCCTTCTGGTCTCCGCCCTGCTGCACGACATCGGCAAGGGCTGGCCCGGCGACCACTCCGTGGCCGGCGAGATCATCGCCAAGGACGTGGCCGCACGGATCGGCTTCGATGGCACGGACGCGGCGGTGCTGGCCACGCTCGTCCGCCACCACCTGCTGCTCATCGAGACGGCCACGCGCCGCGACCTGGAGGATCCGGCTACGGTCCGCTCGGTCGCCGAGGCCGTCGGCTCACAGAGCACGCTGGAGCTGCTGCACGCCCTCACCGAGGCGGACGCGCTGGCCACCGGCCCGGCCGCCTGGTCCTCCTGGCGCGGCTCCCTCGTCGCGGACCTGGTACGGCGCGTCGGCGCCGTTCTCGCCGGAGACGTCCCCGACGAACCCGAGCCCGGTGCCCCGACGGCCGAGCAGGAGCGCCTTGCCATCGAGGCATTCCGCACCGGCAGCCCGGTCCTCGCCCTGCGCGCGCAGAGGGAGCCGGTGCCGGAGGAGGAGAGCGCCGGCGGGCCCGAGCCGCTCGGTGTCGAGCTGCTCATCGCGGTTCCGGACCAGCCCGCCGTGCTGCCCGCGGTCGCGGGGGTCCTCGCCGTGCACCGTCTGACCGTCCGCACGGCGGAGCTGCGGGCCCTGAACCTGCCCGACGTCGACGACGGCTCGGTGCTGCTGCTCAACTGGCGGGTCGCCGCCGAGTACGGCTCACTGCCCCAGGCGACCCGGCTGCGCGCCGACCTGGTCCGCGCCCTGGACGGCTCCCTGGACATCGCGAGCCGCCTCGCCGAACGCGACGCCGCCTACCCCCGCCGCCGCGGCTGGGCGGCCCCGCCGCCCCGCGTGACCGTGGCCCCGGCCGCCTCCCACCACGCCACGGTGATCGAGGTCAGAACACAGGACGCCCCCGGCCTGCTGCACCGCATCGGTACGGCCCTGGAGAAGGCGGGAGTACGGGTGCGGAGCATGCACGTCAGCACCCTGGGCGCCAACGCCGTCGACGCCTTCTACGTCACCACCGGCGCGGGCGCACCCCTGCCGGCCGACGACGCGGCATCACTGGCCCGAGTACTGGAGGAGACCCTGCGGGGATGACCCTGCCCCGGTCAGTTCACCGCCGGGATACCCTGGAGGGCGATTCCCTGAAGCCATCACCGACCCCGAGGACCGCGAGCGCCGTGTTCGACACTCTCTCCGATCGCCTGTCAGCGACTTTCAAGAACCTGCGCGGCAAGGGACGGCTCTCCGAGGCGGACATCGACGCCACCGCACGTGAGATCCGCATCGCGCTCCTCGAAGCGGATGTGGCCCTGCCTGTCGTCCGCACGTTCATCAAGAACGTCAAGGAGCGTGCGCTCGGCGTCGAGGTGTCCAAGGCGCTGAACCCGGCGCAGCAGGTCCTGAAGATCGTCAACGACGAGCTCGTCACCATCCTCGGCGGCGAGACCCGGCGGCTGCGCTTCGCCAAGCAGCCCCCCACCGTGATCATGCTGGCGGGTCTGCAGGGTGCCGGTAAGACCACTCTCGCGGGCAAGCTCGGCCGATGGCTCAAGGAGCAGGGCCACTCGCCGCTGCTGGTCGCCGCCGACCTCCAGCGCCCCAACGCCGTCAACCAGCTGAGCGTCGTCGCCGAGCGCGCCGGTGTCGCCGTCTACGCCCCGGAGCCGGGCAACGGCGTCGGTGACCCGGTCAAGGTCGCCAAGGACTCCATCGACTTCGCGAAGTCCAAGGTCCACGACATCGTGATCGTGGACACCGCCGGCCGCCTGGGCATCGACCAGGAGATGATGCAGCAGGCCGCCGACATCCGTGACGTGGTCTCGCCGGACGAGATCCTCTTCGTCGTCGACGCGATGATCGGTCAGGACGCCGTCAACACGGCCGAGGCCTTCCGCGACGGCGTCGGCTTCGACGGCGTGGTGCTCTCCAAGCTCGACGGTGACGCCCGCGGTGGTGCGGCCCTGTCGATCCGCCAGATCACCGGCAAGCCGATCATGTTCGCGTCGAACGGCGAGAAGCTGGACGACTTCGACGCGTTCCACCCGGACCGGATGGCCTCCCGCATCCTCGACATGGGTGACCTGCTCACCCTGATCGAGCAGGCGGAGAAGACCTTCAGCCAGGAAGAGGCCCAGAAGATGGCCTCGAAGCTGGCGTCCAAGAAGGGCCAGGACTTCACTCTTGACGACTTCCTGTCCCAGATGGAGCAGGTCAGGAAGATGGGCTCCATCTCCAAGCTGCTCGGCATGCTCCCGGGCATGGGCCAGATCAAGGACCAGATCAACAACCTGGACGAGCGGGACGTCGACCGCACCGCCGCGATCATCAAGTCGATGACCCCGGGCGAGCGCCAGGACCCGACGATCATCAACGGCTCGCGTCGCGCCCGTATCGCCAAGGGTTCCGGCGTCGAGGTCAGCGCGGTGAAGAACCTCGTGGAGCGGTTCTTCGAGGCCCGCAAGATGATGTCCCGCATGGCTCAGGGCGGCGGCATGCCCGGTATGCCGGGGATCCCGGGCATGGGCGGCGGCCCCGGCCGGACCAAGAAGCAGCCGAAGAAGGCCAAGGGCAAGCAGCGCTCCGGCAACCCGATGAAGCGCAAGCAGCAGGAGCTGGAGGAGGCGCAGCGCCGCGAGGCGGCCGCGCAGGCCGGCGGCGCCCTCGGGCTGCCGCAGCAGGGCGGCCAGGACTTCGAGCTGCCGGAAGAGTTCAAGAAGTTCATGGGCTGACACCCGCGAAGCGATAGGTCACCGAGGGCGCCTCTCCGTCAGGGAGGCGCCCTCAGCGTGTGCCGTGCGCCGTCATGTGCCGTAACGTCCAGATATGAGCAATGCGCCGCCCCCACGCAAGGCCCCTGACCAGCCGTGGCGCGCCGAGGGCACCCCGGACGAGTCGCCCCCGCGGCCCGGCGGCGGGTTCAGGGGCGGCAAATGGTGGGGCCTGCTCGTCACCGCGGTGGTCGTCTTCCTGCTGGCCTACGTCGGGGTGAACTACCTCGGTCAGGGCAATGAGCCGACGATCTCGTACACGGAGTTCAGCAAGGAGGTCGGCGGCGGCAACGTCGCCAAGATCTACTCCAAGGGCGATGCGATCCAGGGCGAGCTCAAGAGCCCCCGTGCCAACCCCGAGGGCGGCGGCACGTACACCAAGTTCAAGACACAGCGGCCGGCCTTCGCGGACGACAAGCTGTGGCAGAACCTGAGCAGCCACGGGGTCACGGTGACCGCCCGGCCGGTCGTGCAGGAGCGCGGCTTCCTGTCCAACCTGCTGCTCTCCCTGATCCCCATCGTGCTCCTGGTCGCGGTGTGGATCTTCTTCGCGCGACGGTTCGGCGCGGGTCTGGGCGGCGCGGGCGGCATGTTCGGGCGCAAGGCGCCGCCGAAGCCGGTCGGGCTGCGGCCGGGCACCGGACGCACCACGTTCGCGGACGTGGCCGGCATCGACGAGGTCAAGGGCGAACTGGACGACGTCGTCGACTTCCTGGAGCACCCCGACGCCTACCGCAAGATGGGCGCGAAACTCCCGCGCGGGGTGCTGCTGGCAGGGCCGCCCGGCACCGGCAAGACCCTGCTGGCACGGGCGGTGGCGGGCGAGGCCGGCGTGCCGTTCTTCTCCGCCTCGGCGTCCGAGTTCATCGAGATGATCGTCGGCGTCGGCGCCTCCCGGGTCCGCGAGCTGTTCGCCGAGGCGCGCAAGGTGGCGCCGTCGATCATCTTCATCGACGAGATCGACACCATCGGACGGATGCGCGGCGGCGGCGCCTCGGTCAGCGGCCACGACGAGCGCGAGCAGACCCTGAACCAGATCCTCACCGAGATGGACGGCTTCTCGGGCTCCGAGGGCGTGATCGTCATCGCCGCGACGAACCGCGCGGACATCCTGGACCCGGCGCTGACCCGGCCCGGCCGCTTCGACCGGGTGGTGAGCGTGGCCCCGCCGGACCGCGGCGGGCGCGAGTCGATCCTGCGCATCCACACCCGGGAGATCCCGCTCGCCTCCGACGTCGACCTGACCCAGATGGCACGGGTGACCCCGGGCATGACAGGTGCGGATCTGGCCAATCTCGCCAACGAGGCCGCCCTGCTCGCCGTCAAGCGCAAGCAGTCCGAGGTGACCGGCGCGGATCTGTCCGAGGCGCTGGAGAAGGTCCAGCTGGGCGCCGAACGCACCCTGGTGATGCCCGAGGAGGACCGCCGCCGCACCGCGTTCCACGAGAGCGGCCACGCCCTGCTCGGCATGCTCCAGCCCGGCGCCGACCCCGTCCGCAAGATCACCATCGTGCCGCGCGGCCGGGCGCTCGGCGTGACGATGTCCACGCCCGAGGTGGAGCGGTACGCGCACTCGGAGGAGTATCTGCGCGGCCGCATCATCGGCGCCCTGGGCGGCATGGCGGCCGAGGACGTCGTCTACGGAGTCGTCACCACGGGCGCGGAGAACGACCTGGAACAGGTCACCAACATCGCGCGCGGGATGGTGGCCCGCTGGGGCATGAGCGAACGCGTCGGCCGGCTGTCCGCTCTCCCGAGCGACGCCCAGCAGGCGTACGGCCTCTCGGCCGCCCCGCACACCCTCGACGTGATCGACGGTGAGATGCGCCGGATCGTCGACGAGTGCTACGAGGAGGCCTGCCACAAACTCCGCGACCACCGCGGCCGCTTGGACGCCCTGGCCGAGGCACTCCTGGAGAACGAGACCCTGGAGGAGGCGGACGCCTACCGCATCGCGGGCATCACCCGCCTGAGCAAGGACAGCGAGGCGTAGCCGGCGCCCCAAAGGGGCGCGGGGAACCGCGCGACCAGCCACGACGGACCCGCAGGCAGAGCTCCCGCCGAAGTACCGCGCTCCCGGCGGAGCGCTACCGCACGCGGGCGATCAGATAGCGGAACACGTTCGGCATCCACACGGTCCCGTCCGGTCGCCGGTGCGGATGCAGCGCCTCCGTCAGTTCCTTGTCCACCTGCTTGCGGTCGGTCGCCGCGACCGCCGCGTCGAACAGGCCCGTCGACAGCAGGCCGCGCACGGCGCTGTCGAGGCCGGCGTACCCGAACGGACAGGCCACCCGCCCCGAGCCGTCCGGCTTCAGCCCGGCCCGCTGGGCGACCTCCTCCAGGTCGTCACGGCGGGCGGGCCGCCAGCTGCCCGCGCTGCGCAGAGGATCGGCCAGTTTCGTCGCCACCCGCAGGACCGAGGAGGTGGCACAGCGCTCCGGCGGCCCCCAGCCGGCCAGCACCACGGCCGCGCCGCGGCCGGCCAGCGGCAGCGCGTCCGCCAGCAGCTCACCGAGCCCCTCCGCGTCCCCCGCCAGGCAGCCGATCGGCTCGAAGACGGTCACCACGGTGTACGCGGGTGTCCGCGGGTCCGCCGCGTCCGCGGGCGCGCCGTCGACGAGCCTCGCGGCCCCCCGCGCGCGGGGGCCGCGCGCCGGGTCCGGCAGCAGGCGCTCGCGGGCGAGGGCGAGCCGTTCGGGGCAGGCGTCGACACCGGTGACGGCGGCCCCTCTGGAAGCCGCCATCAGCAGGGCCAGACCGGAACCGCAGCGCAGGCCCAGCAACCGGGTGGCCGGGCCCACTTCAAGTCGCTCGCAGACGGCTTCGTAGAGCGGGACCAGCATCCGCTCCTGGATCTCGGACCAGTCACGCGCGCGTGCGTACTGGTCCACGCGGACCGGTACGGAACCCGCGTGAGACAGGTGTTCCCGCACGAGCGTAGGTGTCATAGGTAAGCGCCCCAATCCGCCGACTGTTCGTCGCTGTGCCCGATTGCGTGGCCCCCGTGCCGTGCGCTCGCACCATCCACGTATGTCAGGTAACTCCCGGCTCGCGGTGCCGTCCAGGGGTCGTGGGGCCCGGCTTGGGGGCGGCACACCACTGTGGCGAGATTTCACATCCACGCAACCTCGGGGACGTTCCGGTGCCGGGGTGCTAGCGGGCACCCGGTAACGTCGCCGTCGTCGCGGGCGCTGAGTGATACAGAGGCCCGATCCACGAGAGCGGCCGAAAGGCCTCTTGTGTCGTCCGTCGCCCTCAGCCGCAGCGGGAGCGTACGCCGGACCGTACGTCAGACTACGCACCGGCTTGGTATGAGCTGTGAGGCTTCTCCGCAGATCAGCGCACCCGCCCTCGTCAGGACGCATCAGTGGCAACTGACGGGTACGTGCAAATTATTTGGGATGCCCCGGAATAGGAACACAGCGGCACCCCCGCTCGTTGTCATTACGTGAGCACGACACAGACACCACCTGTTCTCGCCGCAGAGCTGGCGCAGGCGTGGGCCGACATTCAGCGGTACCACCCCGAGCTGCCGGACCTTGCCGCGCCAGAGTCCCTGATCGGGGAGTCGTCGTCCGCGTGCGGTCACGAACTCTCCTTCGAGCGACTGCTCCATGAGGCAGTCCACGGCATCGCCGCCGCCCGCGGCGTACGAGACACGTCCCGGGCGGGCCGTTACCACAACCGCAGATTCCTCGCGATCGCCGAGGAGCTGGGCCTGGACCACCCCGAGGAGCCGCATCCCAGCAGCGGTTTCTCGCTGGTCACGCTCAACCCCGAGGCCAAGCGGCGCTACCGCCCGACGATCGAGCGGCTCCAGCGCGCCCTGAAGGCCCACACGGTGGCCACCTCCGCCGACACCTCGCGCACCTTCCGCGGCCCGGCCGCCCGGCACGGCTCCTCCGGCGGCGGCGTCCGCGTGAAGGCGGTCTGCGACTGCGGCCGCAACGTCCGGGTGGTCCCGTCGGTCCTGGCCCAGGCTCCCATCGTGTGCGGCGGCTGCGGCAAGCCGTTCCGCATCCCGGAGGTCGTGGGAGCGGTGGCGAGCTAGCACTACGGCTGCTCGTGGCAGCCGTAGTGCTACGCACGCCGTGCCGCAGGCGACCGCCGGCGGCACCTGGTCGTCGTCCCGCGGGCGACCGCGGGCCGCAGCGCACCCGACGTGACCTCACCTCCACGCCGGGTGCCCCACCGGCCTGCCCGGGCGCGGTCGACCCCCTCGGCCGGAAGTGACCCGCGGGGTGTGGCACAATGGCTAGCTGTACTCGACAGCCGCACAGGACCCCTCTCTCCTCCGGCTGACGCGTCCATCGGGCACTCGGGTACCGCAACCCCACGCGGCATTCTCGCCGTGCCCAACCACGTCAAATCCAGGAGAATCCACTCCCGTGGCAGTCAAGATCAAGCTGAAGCGTCTGGGCAAGATCCGTTCGCCTCACTACCGCATCGTCGTCGCCGACTCCCGTACCCGCCGTGACGGCCGGGCCATCGAGGAGATCGGCAAGTACCACCCGACCTACAACCCGTCGGTCATCGAGGTGGACGCCGAGCGCGTGGCGTACTGGCTGGGTGTCGGCGCGCAGCCGACCGAGCCCGTCCTCGCCATCCTGAAGAAGACCGGCGACTGGCAGAAGTTCAAGGGCGAGCCGGCTCCCGCGCCGCTGCTCGTCGCCGAGCCGAAGGCCACGCGTCCGTCGTTCGAGGCGCTCGGCGGTGACGACGAGGGCAAGGGTGAGGCGATCACCCAGAAGAAGAAGGCTGAGAAGAAGGACGAGGCTGCGGCTGAGTCCGAGTCGACCGAGGCCTGAGCAGCATGCTCGAAGAGGCGCTTGAGCACCTCGTGAAGGGCATCGTCGACAACCCTGACGATGTGCAGGTCGCCTCGCGCAACCTGCGCCGCGGGCGCGTGCTGGAGGTCCGGGTCCACCCCGACGACCTCGGCAAGGTGATCGGCCGCAACGGCCGTACCGCGCGCGCTCTGCGCACCGTCGTGGGCGCCATCGGCGGCCGCGGTGTCCGCGTCGACCTCGTCGACGTGGACCACGTCCGCTGACGCTTCATCGCAACCGGCTCGGGCCGGGGAGGGCCACTGGGCCGTCCCCGGCCCGCAGTCGTATGACAGGAGATCTGTACACGTGCAGCTGGTAGTCGCACGGATCGGCCGTGCCCATGGCATCAAGGGCGAGGTCACCGTCGAGGTACGTACGGACGAGCCCGAGCTCAGGCTCGCGCCGGGCGCCGTCCTGGCCACCGACCCGGCCTCGACCGGGCCGCTCACCATCGCCACCGGCCGCGTGCACAGCGGCCGCCTGCTCCTGCGCTTCGAGGGTGTCGGCGACCGCAACGGCGCCGAGGCCCTGCGCAACACCCTGCTGATCGCCGAGATCGACCCCGAGGAGCTTCCCGAGGGCGAGGACGAGTACTACGACCATCAGCTCATCGACCTCGACGTGGTCACCGAGGACGGCACGGAGGTCGGCCGGATCACGGAGATCTCGCACCTGCCCTCCCAGGACCTGTTCATCGTGGAGCGCCCGGACGGCAGCGAGGTGATGATCCCCTTCGTGGAGGAGATCGTCACCGAGATCGACCTGGAGGAGCAGAGGGCGGTCATCACGCCTCCGCCGGGTCTGATCGACGACCGTGCGGTGATCGACTCGAACCGGGAAGAGTCCTGATGCGCCTCGACGTCGTCACGATCTTCCCCGAGTACCTGGACCCGCTGAACGTCTCCCTGGTCGGCAAGGCACGCGCGCGTGGGCAGCTCGACGTCCATGTGCACGATCTGCGGTCCTGGACGTACGACCGTCACAACACGGTCGACGACACGCCGTACGGCGGCGGCCCCGGCATGGTCATGAAGACCGAGCCCTGGGGCGACGCCCTGGACTCCGCCCTCGCCGACGGCTACGAGACCGGCGCCCGGGCCCCCGCGCTGATCGTCCCCACCCCGAGCGGCCGCCCCTTCACCCAGGAACTGGCCGTCGAACTCTCCGAGCGCCCCTGGCTGATCTTCACGCCGGCCCGCTACGAGGGCATCGACCGGCGCGTCATCGACGAGTACGCCACCCGGATGCCGGTGTACGAGGTGTCCATCGGCGACTACGTCCTGGCCGGCGGCGAGGCGGCCGTCCTGGTGATCACGGAAGCCGTCGCCCGGCTGCTGCCCGGAGTCCTCGGCAACGCGGAGTCCCACCGGGACGACTCCTTCGCGCCCGGCGCGATGGCGAACCTCCTGGAAGGCCCCGTCTACACCAAGCCGCCCCTGTGGCGCGGCCGGGACATCCCGGACGTGCTGCTCAGCGGCCACCACGGCAAGATCGCCCGCTGGCGCCGCGACGAGGCCCTGAGGCGTACGACGGCCAACCGGCCCGACCTGATCGAGCGCTGCGACCCCAAGGCCTTCGACAAGAAGGACCGCGAGATGCTCTCCATCCTGGGCTGGGCCCCGGACCCGGCGGGCGAGCCGCACGGCCGATTTTGGCGCAGGACCGAGGCCGTGGAAGAATAGGACGCTGCTGTGCGCCCGTCCGGCGAGCGCCCCTGCCACAGGGGGACACGACGCCCGCGCCGACCCGTGCGGCAGACCTCTTGTACACCTAGTTCCCGTTGATGACCTGTGGCATCAGCGAAGAAAGCAGACGAAATGTCTCACCTGCTCGACTCCGTCGACGCCTCGTCGCTGCGCAGCGACATCCCGGCCTTCCGCCCGGGTGACACCGTCAACGTCCACGTCCGCGTCATCGAGGGCAACCGCTCCCGTGTGCAGCAGTTCAAGGGCGTTGTGATCCGCCGCCAGGGCTCCGGTGTCCGCGAGACCTTCACGGTCCGCAAGGTCTCGTTCTCCGTCGGCGTCGAGCGCACCTTCCCGGTGCACACCCCGATCGTCGAGAAGATCGAGCTGGTCACCAAGGGCGACGTGCGCCGCGCCAAGCTGTACTACCTCCGTGACCTGCGCGGCAAGGCCGCGAAGATCAAGGAGAAGCGCGAGAACTGAGCGCTTTCCCGGAGTCACAGCGGGGCCGGATAGCATCTGGCCTCGATGGACACCGAAGCACAGCCGACGGAACGCGACCGCTCCTCCCGCCCCGGTACTCCGGGGGTGGAGGGCCGGTCGCGTTTCGCGTTGGTGTCGCGGATCACCGAGTGGCTGCCGGGCGGCAGGATCACCCTCACCCTCTTCGTCTGCCTGGCGTTTTTGCTGCTCCTCAACGCTTTCGTGGCGCAACCGTTCCAGATTCCGAGCGGATCCATGGAGCAGGGATTGAGGATCGGCGACCGCGTTCTCGTAAATAAGTTGGCGTACCGTTTCGGTGCCCAGCCGCGCCGCGGCGACGTGGTTGTCTTCGACGGGACCGGGTATTTCGGGGACGCCGACTACATCAAGCGTGTTGTAGGGGTGGGGGGAGACCGCGTGGTCTGCTGCGACAAGGAGGGGAGGCTCAAGGTGAACGGCCGGCCGGTCGACGAGACGACGTTCCTCTATCCCGGGGACACCCCGTCCAGCGTCCCCTTCGACGTCGTCGTACCCGCGGGCCGCCTGTTCGTCCTCGGAGACCACCGCAGCGACTCCAGCGACTCCCGTGATCACCTGGGCTCGCCCGGCGGCGGCATGATCCCGGTCGGCGACGTCATCGGCCGGGCCGACTGGATCGCCTGGCCGTACGCCCACTGGACGCACCTGACGCGGCCCTCCGCCTACGCGCGCGTACCGGCGGCGGGGCACTTGGCGGGAGCGGGCGCGCATGGGTAACCGCGGCAAGCCGCGCGGAGTGCCGAGCACGCCCGCGGAGAACCTGCTGCCCACCGGCTCCCGCCGCACCTCCGTGCCGGGCGGTGGCCGCACGCGCGCGGAGCGGCGCAAGCTCCAGCGCAAGGTGAAGCGCAAGCGCAGGCGCTCGGCCGTCCGGGAGATCCCTCTGCTGATCGGTGTCGCCGTCCTCATAGCGCTGGTCCTGAAGACGTTCCTCGTCCAGGCGTTCGTGATCCCGTCGGGCTCCATGGAGCAGACGATCCGGATCGGCGACCGCGTCCTGGTCGACAAGTTCACCCCGTGGTTCGGCTCCAAGCCGCAGCGCGGGGACGTCGTCGTCTTCCACGACCCGGGCGGCTGGCTGGGCGACGAGCAGACCGCCAAGAAGGACGACCCGGTCGGCGTCAAACAGCTCAAGGAAGGCCTCAGCTTCATCGGCCTGCTGCCCTCCGACAACGAGAAGGACCTGATCAAGCGGGTCATCGGAGTCGGCGGGGACCACGTCAAATGCTGTGACGCACAGGGCCGGGTCACCGTCAACGGCGTGCCGCTGACCGAGGGGGACTACCTGTATCCGGGGAACTCCCCGTCCTCGACCCCCTTCGACATCACCGTGCCCAAGGGGCGCCTGTGGGTGATGGGCGACCACCGGGACGACTCCGCGGACTCCCGGGCCCACCAGAACACCCCGTACGGCGGAACGGTCTCCGAGCGCTCCGTGGTCGGCCGGGCCATGGCCATCGGCTGGCCCCTCGGCCACTGGACCAGCCTCGACGAACCTAAAACCTTCGCAGGCGTCGCCAACTCCGTGTCGGGGTCGACCGCGGCCCCTCGGGCGTCGCATAGGGTTGCCTCCGACGATCCGAACGGAATGACCCGACTCCCGACCCCTGCGGAACTCCCGCTCGTTATGGGAGTGGTGGGCCTGCACCGTGTCCGGCGCAGGCGGCGGCAGAGAGTAAGGAGTTGGCGTGGGGGATGTGGCGGTTGGCGCACGGTCGGGACACGACGGCGAGGAGCACCGCGGGCACCCCGTGGACCCGAGCGGTCCCGCTCCGGACGGCGCCGTGATGTCCGGGAACTCCGATTTCTCGGCGGCCGGAGACGAGAATCCGCAGGACGAGCAGGGCCCCCGGGCCGAGGACGAGACCACGGACCGGGCGGCCGGCCGGCCGAGCAAGCCGCGCTCCTTCTGGAAGGAGCTGCCGATCCTGGTCGGCATCGCGCTGGTCCTGGCGCTGCTGATCAAGACGTTCCTGGTACAGGCGTTCTCGATTCCGTCGGACTCGATGCAGAACACCCTCCAGCAGGGTGACCGCGTCCTGGTCGACAAGCTCACCCCGTGGTTCGGCTCCGAGCCCGAGCGCGGCGAGGTCGTCGTCTTCCACGACCCGGACGACTGGCTGAGGGACGAGCCGACGCCGACCCCGAACCCGGTGCAGAAGGTGCTCAGCTGGATCGGCCTGATGCCGTCCGCCGAGGAGAAGGACCTGATCAAGCGGGTGATCGGCGTCGGCGGCGACACGGTCCAGTGCAAGGGCACCGGCCCGCTCACCGTCAACGGCAAGGCGCTGAACGAGCCGTACGTCTACCCCGGCAACACTCCGTGCAGCCAGGACGACCAGGGCGGCACGTTCAAGGTGAAGGTGCCCAAGGGCTACATCTGGGTGATGGGCGACCACCGCCAGAACTCCCGTGACTCCCGCTACAACCAGTCCGACAAGCACCACGGCATGGTCCCCGTCGACAAGGTCGTCGGCCGCGCCATCGTGAAGGCCTGGCCGATCAACCGCTGGGGCACGCTGCCGGTCCCGGACACCTTCGGCCAGGGCCTCGACCAGAAGTCCTCCGCCGCCGCGTCCCTGACGGTCGCCCCCGAGGGCGTCGCCGTCGCGGCGGTGCTGCCGGTGGCGGTGTGGCGGCGCAGGCGGACGGACCACGCGGAGCCCAAGAAGCGGTAAGCAGTGGCCCGGGCCGCTGAACAGGGGGCTCCCCCTGTCCGGTACCGCCGGGTAGGGTGCGGGTCCATGGGTGAGAGCACGACGCGTACGGCCCCGCACAGCGCGGGCGCGGGCACGGCACAGGCCGGCGGCGGCCGGGTCGGACAGCGGTTGTCCGGGCTGGCCGTGGCGCTGGGTCTGGTCCTGTTCCTCGGCGGATTCGTGTGGGGAGCGGTGGTCTACCGGCCGTACACCGTGCCCACCAGCTCGATGACCCCGACGATCGACGCGGGCGACCGGGTACTGGCGCAGCGCGTCGACGGCGACGAGGTCAAGCGCGGCGACGTCGTCGTCTTCCGCGACAAGAGCTGGGTCACCAACGCCAACGTGGTCAAGCGGGTCGTCGCGGTCGGCGGCGACACCGTCTCCTGCTGCACGGACGGCAAGCTCACCGTCAACGGCAAGCAGATCGACGAGCCGTACCTGCCCGCGGGCAGCCTGGCCGAGATCAAGAACTTCCCGACCGTCACCGTCCCCCAGGGCCGGCTCTTCCTCCTCGGCGACGAGCGCCAGGGCTCCCTGGACTCGACCGCCCACCTCACCGACGCCGCCGGCGGCACCGTGTCCCGTAACGCCGTCTCCGCCCGTGTCGACGCCGTCGTCTGGCCCATGAACGGCATGCTCAAGCGCCCCACCGGCTTCGAGGCCCTGGGCGCCCTCTCCCGGCCGGGCCCGCTCACGATCATCGAGCTGACGGTCGTCGCCGGCGCCGTCCTGGTCCTCGGCGGTGGCGCGTACGGCCCGATCGCGAAGCGGCTGGGCCGCTCCCGCACCCGTCCGGAGCCCGCCGGTGCACGCTGAGACGCCCGCCGGGACCGCGCGGACGGGCGAGGACACCTACGAGGGCGGCCTGCGCAAAGTGGCCCGGGTGGTCCTGCTCGACCCCGAGGACCGCATCCTCCTCCTGCACGGCCACGAGCCGGACGATCCGGCCGACGACTGGTGGTTCACCCCCGGAGGCGGCCTGGAGGGCACCGAGACCCGCGAGGAGGCCGCGCTCAGGGAACTCGCCGAGGAGACCGGCATCACCGACGTCGAACTCGGCCCCGTGCTGTGGCGCCGGCGCTGCTCCTTCCCGTTCGCCGGCCGCCGCTGGGACCAGGACGAGTGGTACTACCTGGCCCGTACGACCCAGACGGCGACCCGGGCCCAGGGCCTGACGGATCTTGAGCGGCGCAGTGTCGCCGGAGCACGGTGGTGGACGTGTCGGGAACTGACCCGGGCGCATGAGACGGTGTATCCGACCAGACTCGCCGAGCTGCTGCACACGCTGCTCGACGAAGGTCCCCCCGCCAGGCCCGTGACCCTGGACACGGAAATCGTCTGAGGGCTCGTCGGACTGGCGCACAATGGTGGGATCGCACGGCTGAAGGGGAACATGCCATGAGCGCCGAGGACCTCGAAAAGTACGAGACCGAGATGGAGCTGAAGCTCTACCGGGAGTACCGAGACGTCGTCGGTCTGTTCAAATACGTGATCGAGACCGAGCGGCGCTTCTACCTCACCAACGACTACGAGATGCAGGTGCACTCGGTCCAGGGCGAGGTGTTCTTCGAGGTGTCCATGGCGGATGCCTGGGTCTGGGACATGTACCGGCCGGCCCGTTTCGTGAAGCAGGTTCGGGTCCTCACGTTCAAGGACGTGAACATCGAGGAGCTGAACAAGAGCGACCTGGAACTTCCGGGCGGCTGATGACCGGCGTTGTCCCCTTTCGGGTGACGGGGATTTCCACAACCGCCAAGTAACTCACCAAGATCCACTTCTTCTCGCGTGATGCGTGACGGTTGGCGCCGGAGGTGGTGCCGACATGAGCAAGGCACGCAGTGGACTGGGCAGGTACGGCGAGGATCTGGCCGCGCGCCGGCTGGCCGAGGCCGGTATGACGATCCTGGAGCGCAACTGGCGCTGCGGACGGTCGGGCGAGATCGACATCGTGGCCCGGGACGGGGGCACGCTGGTCGTCTGTGAGGTGAAGACCCGCAGGGGCGGCGCGTTCCAGCACCCGATGGCCGCCGTCACGCCCGAGAAGGCACAGCGCCTGCTGACCCTCGCCGAACGCTGGATCCAGACCCACGGAGGGGCCCCGCCGGGAGGCGTCCGCATCGACCTGATCGGCGTCCTCCTGCCCCGCCGCGGCGCCCCGGCCGTCGAGCACGCGCGGGGGGTGGTCTGAGATGGGATTCGCCCGTACATGCTCGGTGGCCCTGGTCGGCGTCGAGGGAGTGGTCGTCGAGGTCCAGGCCGACCTGGAACCCGGAGTGGCCGCCTTCACCCTGGTGGGCCTCCCGGACAAGAGCCTGACGGAAAGCCGCGACCGGGTGCGGGCGGCGGTGGTGAACTCGGGTGCCGCGTGGCCGCAGAAGAAGCTCACCGTCGGTCTCAGCCCCGCCTCGGTGCCCAAGGCAGGCTCTGGCTTCGACCTGGCCGTCGCCTGCGCGGTGCTCGGTGCGGCGGAGCGGATCGATCCCCGGGTCCTGGCCGACATCGTCATGATCGGAGAACTCGGACTGGACGGCCGTGTCCGGCCGGTACGGGGCATCCTGCCGGCGGTGCTGGCCGCTGCCGACGCCGGCTATGAACAGGTGGTCGTACCGGAGTGCGCCGCCGCCGAGGCCTCGCTCGTCCCCGGTGTGTCGGTGCTCGGCATCCGCAGCCTGCGGCAGCTGATCGCCGTCCTGACCGACGAACCCGTACCCGAGGAGGAGCCGGACGATCAGGGACGCCCGGATCCTCTCCTGGCCGGTCTGCGCATCCCGGGCACGGGCGCGGCCACCGGCATGCACAGCGTCGGCGCCGCACAGCACGACCAGGGCCACGATCTGGCCGATGTCGTGGGCCAGACCTCGGCGCGGACGGCCGTGGAGGTGGCCGCGGCCGGCGGGCACCACCTGTTCCTCGAAGGCCCGCCGGGCGTGGGCAAGACCATGCTCGCCGAGCGGCTGCCCGCCGTGCTTCCCCGGCTCACCCGGGAGGAGTCGCTGGAGGTCACGGCGGTCCACTCGGTGGCCGGACTGCTGCCGCCGGGCAAGCCGCTCATCGATGTCGCGCCGTACTGCGCCCCGCACCACTCGGCCACGATGCAGTCACTCGTCGGCGGCGGCCCGGGCTTCGCGCGGCCCGGTGCCGTGTCCCTGGCCCACCGTGGTGTCCTCTTTCTCGACGAGGCGCCCGAGTTTCGCAGCCAGGCCCTGGACGCCCTGCGGCAGCCTCTGGAGTCCGGACACGTGGTGATCGCGCGCAGTGCGGGCGTGGTCCGGTTCCCGGCCAGGTTCCAGATGGTCCTGGCGGCGAACCCCTGCCCCTGCGGGCGTTTCTCGCAACGGGACGCCCTGTGCGACTGCCCGCCGTCGGCGATCCGTCGCTACCAGGCCCGGCTGTCCGGCCCGCTGCTGGACCGGGTCGACCTGCGGGTCGAGGTCGACCCGGTGACCCGCGCCCAGCTCACCCGGCCCGGTGCCCGGGGCGAGTCCACCGCGACCGTCGCCGACCGTGTCAGGGCAGCCCGGGAGCGGGCGGCCGCCCGTCTCGACAGGACCCCCTGGCGTACCAGCAGTGAGGTGCCCGGACGGGAGCTGCGGAGCCGTTTCCAGCCGGTCGCCGGGGCGATGGACGAGGCCGAACGGAACCTCGAGCGGGGGGTGCTCACGGCTCGCGGGATCGACCGGGTCCTGCGCGTCGCCTGGACGGTCGCGGACCTCGTCGGCCACGACCGGCCGGACGCCACCGACGTCTGCCTCGCCCTGCAACTGCGCACCGGAGTCCCCCGGGGCGTGCCCATGGCCATCGGGGCTCTGCCGTGACCGGAGAGGACGACACGGTCGAGGAACTGGTCGGGCGGGTGTTTCTTGCCCGGGTTGTCGAGCCGGGGGATGAGGTCGGGGGGCGGTGGTTGCGGGAGTTCGGGGTGAGGGAGGTGGTGCGTCGGCTGCGCGGGGGCGCGGAGCCGCTGCCGGGGGTCAGCGGGACGCGGTGGGCCGGGCTGGTGGCAAGGGCCGGGCGGGCCGAGCCGGAGCGGGATCTCCGGGTCGCGCGGGCCGCCGGGATGCGGTTCGTGTGTCCGGGGGACGCGGAGTGGCCGAGGCAGCTCGACGACCTGGGAGACGGCCGGCCGACGGGGCTGTGGGTGCGCGGAGTGCCCAGCCTGCGGATGTGGGCGCTCAGATCCGTGGCCGTCGTGGGCGCCCGTGCCTGCACCGAATACGGCGCCCATACGGCCGGCTCCCTCGCCTCGGGGCTCGCCGAGCGGGGGTGGGTCGTCGTGTCAGGGGGTGCGTACGGCATCGACGGGGCCGCCCATCGCGGCGCCCTCGCCGCCGGCGGAGCCACCGTCGCCGTCCTGGCCTGCGGCGTCGACCGGCCCTATCCCCGCGGCCACACCGCGCTGATCAACCGGATCGCCGCACAGGGGCTGGTGGTCGGCGAACTGCCGCCGGGCGATCACCCCACACCGAGCCGCTTCATCCTCCGCAACCGGGTGATCGCCGCGCTCACCCGGGGCACCGTCGTCGTGGAGGCCGCCTGCCGCAGCGGCTCGCTGGTCACCGCGCGGGCCGCCCAGCGCCTCGGCAGGTTCACGATGGGTGTACCCGGGCCGGTCACCAGCTCGCTCTCCGGCGGTGTGCACGAACTGCTGCGCGGCGAGGCGGCCCTCGTCACCGACGCCGCGGAAGTGATCGAACTCGTGGGCGACATGGGTGAGCTGGCCCCACCCCGACGGGGCCCCGTCCTCCCGCGTGACCTGCTGGAACCCGCCGCTCGGGCCGTCCTGGCCGCGCTGCCCGGCAACCGCGCGGCATCCGCCGGGGAGATCGCGCGCGGCGCCCGCACCACGCCGGACGAGGCGATCGCGAGGCTGTACGAACTCCGAGCACTTGGTTACGTCGAACGACACGGCGATGGCTGGAAGTTGACACGCCAGGCGATGATCTCCGTCCGGAGCGGTCGCAGTCCATCCTGACCGAGCGTGTTCGGCCGTCCGGGGGAAGCCCCTACACCCTTGGGGTTTCCCGGAGTTGGTGCCTTCGGCCGGTCACACAGAGCGAGCTACCCGGCGCGGCGGTGCGGACCGGGAGGGGGCCCCGCGCACGGGTGGAGCCTCGCTGTTCGCACACCGCGACTCCTCAGTCACGCTACGCTCACGAAGGCCGGGGCGCAGACCGCGCCAACTCGACACCAGACCGACAGCTCACCCAGGTGGCCCACTTCCCCCCACGACGACCCACCTCCGCTCACTTACCTCACCTCGCAGCACTTCACGGCAGAACGACACAAGGCGACGAATGCCCCAGCACACCTCCGGGTCCGACCGGGCGGCGATCCCCCCAGCCGCCCGCGACGGTGGCAGCGTGCGGCCGCCCGCTCCCTCGACGCTCGACGAACTGTGGCGGTCGTACAAGGCGACGGGGGACGACCGGCTGCGGGAGCAGCTGATCCTGCACTACTCGCCGCTCGTCAAGTACGTGGCGGGCCGGGTCAGCGTCGGTCTGCCGCCCAACGTGGAGCAGGCCGACTTCGTCTCCTCGGGGGTGTTCGGGCTGATCGACGCGATCGAGAAGTTCGACATCGACCGTGAGATCAAGTTCGAGACGTACGCGATCACCCGGATCCGGGGCGCGATGATCGACGAGCTGCGGGCGCTGGACTGGATCCCCCGGTCAGTCCGGCAGAAGGCGCGCAATGTCGAGCGGGCCTACGCCACGCTGGAGGCGCGGCTGCGGCGCACCCCGACCGAAGGCGAGGTCGCCGCCGAGCTGGGCATGGAGGTCGACGAACTGCACGCCGTGTTCAGCCAGTTGTCGCTGGCCAACGTGGTGGCCCTGGAGGAGCTGCTGCACGTCGGCGGCGAGGGCGGGGACCGGCTCAGCCTCATGGACACGTTGGAGGACACCGCCGCCGACAATCCGGTGGAGGTGGCCGAGGACCGGGAGCTGAGGCGGTTCCTGGCCCGGGCGATCAACACGCTGCCCGAGCGGGAGAAGACCGTCGTCACGCTCTACTACTACGAGGGGCTCACCCTCGCGGAGATCGGCAACGTGCTCGGGGTCACCGAGAGCCGGGTCAGCCAGATCCACACCAAGTCGGTGCTGCAGTTGCGGGCGAAGCTGGCGAGCTTCGGGCGCTGAGTCGCTCCCGTTCCCGGGGGTGCGTCCGTAAAGTGGTTGACGTGCCAAGGATTCGAGCGGCCTCCGTGGCCGAGCACCGGTCGATGCAGCGAGCCGCCCTGCTGGACGCGGCCCGGACCCTGCTGTCCGAGGGCGGGACGGAGGCGCTGACCTTTCCCGCGCTGGCCGAGCGCACGGGGCTGGCGCGGTCGTCCGTGTACGAGTACTTCCGCTCGCGGGCCGCCGTGGTCGAAGAGCTGTGCGAGGTCGACTTCCCCGTGTGGGCGGCGGAGGTCGCGGCGGCGATGGAGCGGGCGCCGTCGGCCGAGGGCAAGGTCGAGGCGTATGTCCGGCAGCAGCTGGCGCTGGTCGGGGACGGGCGGCACCGGGCCGTGGTGGCGATCTCGGCGAGTGAGCTGGATGCGGGGGCGCGGGAGAAGATCCGGGCCGCGCACGGTGGGCTGGTCGCGATGGTCGTCGAGGCGCTGGGGGAGATGGGACACGGGCAGCCCCGGCTGGCCGCGATGCTGCTGCAGGGGGTTGTGGATGCGGCTGTGCGGCGGATCGAGCTGGGGGCGGCGGAGGATCCTTCTTCGATCACGGATGCCGCTGTGGCCATGGCGCTGCGGGGTGTGAAGGGCTAGGTCGGCCGGTGCCGGGCGGGGGTGGGGGCGCTTTCCCCCGCTTGCGCAGCCGCACGGGCCGGCGCCTGCCCGCGGTCAGGCAGGTACCGGTACCCCAGCACCGGCAGCAGTCTCGACGGCCCCCTCCGCAGCAGCCACGGTGGCAGCAGGGACAACGGGTCCAGGTACGTCTTGTCTCTGAGCAGGCCCCAGTGCACGCACGTGGCCGCACCGCAGTGGGAACCGGTCGGCTCCACCGTGCCCACCGTCTCGCCGGCCCTCACCCGATCGCCCTTCTTCACCGAGGGGCTCACGGGCTCGTACGTCGTCCGCAGCCCCGTGCCCGTCAGTTCCATCGACAGCACGCCTCGTCCCGCCACCCGGCCCGCGAACGTCACCCGGCCGGCCGCAACCGCGCGTACCGGAGTGCCCGCGGGCGCGCCCAGGTCCACGCCGCGGTGGCCGGGACCGTACACCGTCGCCGGGGGCTCGAAGCCCCGTAGCACCGTCGGCCGTACGCCCACCGGCCAGGTGCCGGCGATGGCCGGAATCCGGTCCTCGGGGGGTGGCGCCGGTGCCGGAGCGGATGTGTCCGCCCAGGCCAGGGGGGCCAGTACCGTCACCGCCGCGGCCAGCGGCCAAGCCGCCGCCAGGGCCACGCATCGCCTCACTCGTCGCATGCGGGAACCCTCCCG
The DNA here is from genome assembly GCF_001542625.1 of Streptomyces griseochromogenes. Classification (NCBI taxonomy): domain Bacteria; kingdom Bacillati; phylum Actinomycetota; class Actinomycetes; order Kitasatosporales; family Streptomycetaceae; genus Streptomyces; species Streptomyces griseochromogenes. The sequence continues at coordinate 1,985,891 of NZ_CP016279.1, forward strand.
CACCCCCTCGGATCATGGCAGGGATCTGTGGACTACTCACCGGTTGTGGAGAGCGGCGTCACCCGGTGCTCCGCCGGTCCCGTACACTTCTTCTGGCGATCCGGGTCACCGGGTCGACTTCGCACGCCCCGACATCTGGTGATCACAAGCCAGTGTCAGCGCCCCTCGGTCCTTCGTGGCACGGCGCATCGCGGGCGTCAGGCGCGGAAGCCGTCCGGCATCCGCGGCACAACCGAGAGTTTCAAGGAGATACGGCCATGGCCGTCGTCACGATGCGGGAGCTGCTGGAAAGCGGCGTCCACTTCGGTCACCAGACCCGTCGCTGGAACCCGAAGATGAAGCGCTTCATCTTCACCGAGCGCAACGGCATCTACATCATCGACCTGCTCCAGTCGCTGTCGTACATCGACCGCGCCTACGAGTTCGTCAAGGAGACCGTCGCCCACGGCGGCACGGTCATGTTCGTCGGCACGAAGAAGCAGGCGCAGGAGGCCATCGCCGAGCAGGCCACCCGCGTCGGCATGCCCTACGTCAACCAGCGCTGGCTGGGCGGCATGCTCACCAACTTCTCGACCGTCTACAAGCGTCTGCAGCGCCTCAAGGAGCTCGAGCAGATCGACTTCGAGGACGTCGCCGCGTCCGGTCTGACCAAGAAGGAGCTTCTCGTGCTCTCGCGCGAGAAGGCCAAGCTGGAGAAGACCCTCGGTGGTATCCGCGAGATGCAGAAGGTGCCCAGCGCCGTCTGGATCGTGGACACCAAGAAGGAGCACATCGCCGTTGGTGAGGCCCGGAAGCTGAACATTCCGGTCGTCGCGATCCTCGACACCAACTGCGACCCCGACGAGGTCGACTACAAGATCCCGGGCAACGACGACGCGATCCGCTCCGTCACCCTGCTCACCCGCGTGATCGCCGACGCGGTCGCCGAGGGCCTCATCTCCCGCTCCCGTGTCGCCACCGGTGACAAGGGCGAGAAGGCCGCGGGCGAGCCGCTGGCCGAGTGGGAGCGCGACCTGCTCGAGGGCGAGAAGAAGGACGAGGCCCCTGCTGCCGAGGCCCCTGCTGCCGAGGCCCCCGCGGCCGAGGCTCCTGCTGCCGAGGCCCCCGCGGCCGAGGCCGCTCCCGCCGAGGCTGCGGCCGAGGGCGAGAAGGCCGCCGAGGGCGAGCAGGCCTGACGTCAGCGTCGACGGCGGGGGCGGGTGACATGAAGTCCGCCCCCGCTGTTCACCCGTAGGTCGGTACGGCGTCCGCGATCCGCGTCTACATGTGGACGGCACACTGATACCGATCTCCGTTCTCCCACGACTTCGAGAAAGACTCACAGACTCATGGCGAACTACACCGCCGCCGACGTCAAGAAGCTCCGTGAGCTGACCGGCGCCGGCATGATGGACTGCAAGAAGGCGCTGGACGAGGCCGAGGGCAACGTCGAGAAGGCCGTCGAGGCGCTCCGCATCAAGGGCCAGAAGGGCGTCGCCAAGCGCGAGGGCCGCGCCGCCGAGAACGGCGCCGTGGTCTCCATCATCGCCGACGACAACTCCTCCGGCGTCATCGTCGAGCTGAAGTGCGAGACGGACTTCGTCGCCAAGGGCGACAAGTTCCAGGCCGTGGCCAAGACCATCGCCGAGCACGTCGCCAAGACCTCCCCGGCCGACCTCGAGGCGCTGCTCGCCTCCGAGATCGAGGCCGGCAAGACCGTCCAGGCGTTCGTCGACGAGGCCAACGCCAACCTCGGCGAGAAGATCGTCCTGGACCGCTTCGCGCAGTTCGCCGACGGCTACGTCACCGCCTACATGCACCGCACGATGCCCGACCTGCCCCCGCAGATCGGTGTCCTCGTCGAGCTGGACAAGCCGAACGCCGAGGTCGCCAAGGGCATCGCGCAGCACATCGCCGCGTTCGCGCCGAAGTACCTCTCCCAGGCGGACGTCCCGGCCGACATCGTGGAGTCCGAGCGTCGTATCGCCGAGGAGACCACCCGCGCCGAGGGCAAGCCCGAGGCCGCGATCGCCAAGATCGTCGAGGGTCGTCTGAACGGCTTCTTCAAGGACGCCACGCTGCTCGGCCAGCCGTACGCGCTGGACAACAAGAAGTCGGTCCAGAAGATTCTGGACGAGGCCGGTGTCACCCTGAAGCGCTTCTCGCGCATCAAGGTCGGCATCTGAGTCCGTACGGCGATCGACGCGCGACCCGAGGAGAATTCTCGGTAGGGTCGACAGCAGTCGTCCGCGCACACCGCCACACCCAGGCATGTGGCGGACGGCAGCAGATCTGACGAGGAGGCCATTGCCGCGCATGGGAGCGAAAAGCGACCCCATCGGCAATGGCCTTCTTCGTATGTGCAACACGTGAAAGAGGCGGGATCTCCATGACCACCAAGGCCCAGAAGAGCGACGACGGCAAAGTACGCGGCCGGTTTCTGCTGAAGCTGTCCGGAGAGGCCTTCTCCGGTGGCGGGGGCCTGGGCGTGGATCCGGACGTGGTGCACAAGATCGCCCGCGAGATCGCGGCCGTCGTGCGCGACGGGGCGCAGGTCGCGGTCGTCATCGGCGGCGGCAACTTCTTCCGGGGCGCCGAGCTCCAGCAGCGCGGCATGGACCGTGCGCGCTCCGACTACATGGGCATGCTCGGCACCGTGATGAACTGCCTCGCCCTCCAGGACTTCCTGGAGAAGGAGGGCATCGACAGCCGGGTGCAGACCGCCATCACCATGGGCCAGGTCGCCGAGCCGTACATCCCGCTGCGCGCCGTGCGCCACCTGGAGAAGGGCCGCGTGGTCATCTTCGGCGCCGGTATGGGCATGCCGTACTTCTCCACCGACACCACCGCCGCCCAGCGGGCCCTGGAGATCGACGCCGAGGCGCTGCTCATGGGCAAGAACGGTGTGGACGGGGTCTACGACTCCGACCCCAAGACCAACCCCGACGCCGTCAAGTTCGACGCCCTCGGCTACGGCGAGGTCATCACCCGCGACCTCAAGGTCGCCGACGCCACCGCGATCACGCTGTGCCGCGACAACAAGCTGCCGATCCTCGTGTTCGAGCTGCTGGCGGAGGGCAATATCGCCCGCGCCGTCAAGGGTGAGAAGATCGGCACGCTGGTGGGTGACCAGGGCAGCCGGGCCTGACCGGCACACCCCCGTCGCCCGGGGTACGACACCTGTCCGGGGGACGGGCGGGACGCACCCTGGCCGGGGGATGGACAATGTCCTGCCGGTCGGGAACCGTGCAGGAAGAAGACGCGACGCAGCCGGCCGCCGCCCGATAGAGGAACCGCAGCCGGGCCTTACTCAAGACACGCAGGAGCAAGTGGTGATCGAAGAGACCCTCCTCGAGGCCGAGGAGAAGATGGAGAAGGCCGTCGTGGTCGCCAAGGAGGACTTCGCCGCGATTCGCACCGGTCGTGCGCACCCGGCGATGTTCAACAAGATCGTGGCCGACTACTACGGTGCCCCGACGCCGATCAACCAGCTGGCCTCGTTCTCCGTGCCGGAACCGCGCATGGCGGTCGTGACGCCGTTCGACAAGAGCGCGCTGCGCAACATCGAGCAGGCGATCCGCGACTCCGATCTGGGCGTCAACCCCAGCAACGACGGCAACATCATCCGGGTGGTCTTCCCCGAGCTGACCGAGGAGCGCCGCCGCGACTACATCAAGGTCGCCAAGGGCAAGGCCGAGGACGCCAAGGTGTCCATCCGCTCCGTGCGCCGCAAGGCCAAGGACGCCATCGACAAGCTGATCAAGGACGGCGAGGTCGGCGAGGACGAGGGCCGCCGTGCGGAGAAGGAGCTCGACGACACCACAGCCAAGTACGTGGCTCAGGTGGACGAGCTCCTCAAGCACAAGGAAGCGGAGCTGCTCGAAGTCTGATGAGCGACTCTTCCTGGGGAGTGCCGCCGCAATCCGGGTACTGGGGGCCCACTGAGCGTGGGCCTGTCCAGGGGGCTGCCCCGGCGGGTCCCACGTACGATGCGCCTCAGGCGCAGCAGACTCGCCCCATGCCCATCGTGCCCGACGTACCCGCGTATGGCGGAGACCAGGACGACGACCGGGGGGCCGCCCGGCTGGGTGGCCCCTTGTTCCGGGACGGGACGCCGCACCCGGCGCAGCTTCAGGCGCCGAACGCCACCCAGAGTCCAGCGCAGAATCTCTCGCAGAATCCGGAGCCCATGTCCGACGCCCCGCAGCCGGCGCCAGCGCCGCAGAAGAAGAGCGCGGGCCGTGACCTGAGCGCGGCCATAGGGGTCGGTGTCGGGCTCGGTGTGGTGATCGTCGCGTCGCTGTTCGTCCGCAAGGCCGTGTTCGTGGGCGTGGTCGCGGTCGCCGTGGTCGTGGGTCTGTGGGAGCTGACCAGCAGGCTCCAGGAGCGCAAGGGCATCAAGGCGCCGCTCGTGCCGCTCGCGGTCGGCGGTGCGGCGATGGTGGTCGCCGGGTATGTGCGGGGAGCCGAGGGCGCCTGGGTCGCCATGGCCCTGACCGCGCTCGCGGTTCTGGTCTGGCGGATGACCGAGCCGCCCGAGGGCTACCTCAAGGACGTCACGGCGGGCGTCTTCGCCGCGTTCTACGTGCCGTTCCTCGCCACGTTCGTCGCGCTCATGCTCACCGCCGACGACGGCCCCTGGCGCGTGCTCACCTTCCTGCTCCTGACGGTCGTGAGTGACACGGGTGCGTACGCCGTCGGCTGGCGCTTCGGCAAGCACAAGCTCGCACCGCGCATCAGCCCCGGCAAGACCCGTGAGGGCCTGCTCGGCGCGGTGCTGTTCGCCATGGTCGCGGGCGCGCTGTGCATGCAGTTCCTGATCGAGGGGGGCAGCTGGTGGCAGGGCCTGCTGCTGGGCCTCGCGGTGGCCGGCAGCGCCACCCTGGGCGACCTCGGCGAATCCATGATCAAGCGTGACCTGGGCATCAAGGACATGGGCACGCTGCTCCCCGGGCACGGAGGGATCATGGACCGGCTGGACTCGCTCCTGCCGACGGCTCCCGTGGTGTGGCTGCTGATGGTGATCTTCGTCGGCTCCGCGTGAGGGCCGTCCGCGTACGGCTTTCGGGCCTCGTCCTGCCGTGCGCGGGGCGGGGCCCTTTGTCGTAGGCCCTGGCCCTAGGCGTCGTCGGCGTCCCAGTCCGCCAGCGGCCGGCCCTCGGCGGTGGTGATCTCCAGCAGTGTGCAGCCCATCAGCCGTACGGCCGCGAAGAGGCGGTCGCGGACCTGTGTGCGGTCCTCGGGCGGGAAGGAGACGCGGATCTGGTGGCGGCCGGAGCGGTCGTAGGTGAGGTGCCAGTCCGGGCCGACGGTGGCGAAGTGGTCCTGGCCCCGCGCTCCGTCCTCGGACTGCCACGACCCCCGGTCCACGGTCGGGGCCAGCACATCGCGCAGGATCCGCAGCCGCTCGGCGTACGGCCGTGAGCCCTCGGACAGCCCTAGGCAGCGGTGCAGCCGGGGCCCGCAGCCGTTGAACCAGGGCGCCAGGTCGGGCTCCATGCCGGCCAGAACCTCTGAGCGCAACCGCCCCGTCACCCACTCCTCGACGAACCCGGCCGCACCCGGCGCGAACTCCTCCCGCCCGGCGCCCCGGCCCACGACCACCACCGGCCACTCCCCGGGGTCCCCCTCGGTACGCCAGCACAGCCGGTCGGCGTCCATCGTGCCGCCCCAGACGAGCAGGCCGTCGTACCACTCCAGGCCGTTGTGCGGACTCGTGCCGAACGGCGTGCGCAGATACAGGTAGTCGCAGAACTCGCCCCAGCCGTACGTCTCGGCCAGCAGCTTGTAGTCCGCGGGCAGCAGCACCCCGAGCCGCGCCTCGGCCTCGGCCCAGTCCCCGCGGGCGTCGACCGGGTCGCCGGGCGGGGGCACGGCCCGGGTGAGCGCGTCCAGACCCGTCACGGCAGCTCGACCCGGCGCGGAGCCCTCTCGGCCGACTCTCCGGTGCTGCGGACGTACGAGGTCTTCGCGGCAGGCATGCGCTCAGCGTAGGGAGCGGGCGGGGCCCGGCCAAGCGGGTTTCCGATACCCGAGGCACGAGACCTCCGGGGCTCTTGATTCCCAGGCGCTCAGCGGCGGCCTCGCCGGTCTTCGTAGGAGAGAAAGTAGCTCACCACGCTGAGCAAGCCGAAGATCCCCAGGCCGAAGGTGCCGAGAATCGTCCGGATCCCCTCGCCGTCCCACACGGAGCGCACCCCGCCGGCGAGCCCGCCGACGGCCATGCACACGCCGAGGACGGCGAAGTGCGGACTCCGGAGCCTCAGCCAGTGCCGCAGGTCCGGACGACGGCGCCCCGGCGAGGGCGGACCGGCGGAGTGTGCCATCGGTGCGTCACCCTTCCCGAGTACGGAATCCAGGGCATTGTCCTGCGGGAGGTGTGCGAGGCGTCACCCGGGGGCGACTGGCGCGTTCACAGGGGGAGCAGGCGAAAAGCCCTTCGAAGGATTCAGATGATCAAGTCTTCCCGGATCGCGGCCGTCACACTTCTCACTGTCGGCGGCCTCGCCCTGTCCGCGTCCAGCGCTTCGGCGGTCGCGCAGCACGTCGATTCCCTTCCGGCGGGCGGTACGCACCTGCCGCTGCCGCCCACGGTTTCCCAGCCCGACGGTTCGCCCACCGGCGCAATCCTGTACAGCGTCGCGGATCCCATCGGCTTCGGGCCGCTCAACGTCGGCATCCCCGCACTGGGCGTGCTGTAGGCGGGCCGCACCCGGTCCGGGCGGGCCCGCCCGAGACCGAGGCTCCGGAGCAGCGGATTCGATCTGCGACACTGATACAGCCATGCCTAAGCCCGGAGAACTCACTTTCGTCGCCCCGCGCGGAGCCAAGAAGCCGCCGCGGCACCTTGCCGACCTCACGCCCGCCGAGCGCAAGGACGCGGTGGCCGAGATCGGTGAGAAGCCGTTCCGTGCCAAGCAGCTCGCGCAGCACTACTTCGCGCGGTACGCGCACGACCCCGAGCAGTGGACCGACATCCCGGCCGGCTCGCGGGAGCGGCTGCGCGAGGCGCTGTTCCCGGAGCTGATGACCGTCGTACGGCATCTGTCGACCGACGAGGGGACGACCCGTAAGACGCTGTGGCGGCTCTTCGACGGCACGCTCGTCGAGTCGGTGCTGATGCGGTACCCGGACCGGGTGACCATGTGCATCAGCTCACAGGCGGGGTGCGGGATGAACTGCCCGTTCTGCGCGACCGGGCAGGCGGGGCTCGACCGGAATCTGTCGACCGCCGAGATCGTGCATCAGATTGTCGACGGCATGCGGGCTCTGCGGGACGGAGAGGTTCCCGGCGGGCCGGCGCGGTTGTCCAACATCGTCTTCATGGGGATGGGCGAGCCGCTCGCCAACTACAAGCGGGTGGTGGGCGCCATCCGGGCGCTCACCGATCCCGCCCCGGACGGGCTCGGGCTCTCCCAGCGCGGCATCACCGTGTCGACCGTCGGACTCGTCCCGGCCATCCACCGGTTCGCCGACGAGGGCTTCAAGTGCCGGCTGGCGATCTCCCTGCACGCCCCCGACGACGAGCTGCGCGACACCCTCGTCCCCGTGAACACGCGGTGGAAGGTGCGCGAGGTGCTGGACGCCGGGTTCGAGTACGTCGAGAAGTCCGGGCGCCGGCTGTCCATCGAGTACGCCCTCATCCGCGACATCAACGACCAGGCCTGGCGCGGTGACCGGCTCGGGCGGCTGCTCAAGGGCAGGCCCGTGCACGTCAACCTCATTCCGCTGAACCCGACGCCGGGTTCGAAGTGGACCGCCTCGCGGCCGGAGGACGAGAAGGCGTTCGTGGAAGCGATCGCCGCCCACGGGGTGCCGGTCACCATCCGGGATACGCGCGGGCAGGAGATCGACGGGGCGTGTGGTCAGCTCGCGGCCACCGAGCGGTAATCTGGCCGAGTTCCATCGCATCTCATCACATCTTCATATTCCGACAGGGGAGCGCCACAGCGCTGAGAGTGCGGCAATCGGGCCGCAGACCCTCTGAACCTCGCCCAGGTCATTCTGGGTAGGAAGTTCGGTCTTCACTCATGCTGTTGCGCCCTGCCCGGATTCCTCTCGGAAGGACCGGGCGGGGCCGCGTTCTTCCTGGCCAACCCCCAGGAGGACATTCACGTGCACACCAAGACCCTCGTGGCCGCGGCGGTCGGCCTCGGCCTGCTCACCCTGTCCGCGTGCGGATCGACCGACACCAAGGGTGCTGCGGACTCCAAGACCGTGACCCTCGTCAGCCACAACTCGTGGGCCGTGTCGAAGAACGTGCTCAAGGACTTCGAGAAGCAGTCCGGGTACAAGGTCAAGGTCCTGGAGGACGGCGACGCGGGCCAGGCCGTCAACAAGGCGATCCTGACCAAGGACAACCCGCAGGGCGACGTCTTCTTCGGCGTCGACAACACCTTGCTGTCCAGAGCCCTCGACAACGGCCTGTTCCAGCCGTACGCGGCGAAGGGGCTCGACACGGTCGGCGCCGGCTACCAGCTCGACCAGGGCCGGCACCGGGTCACGCCGGTGGACTACGGCGACATCTGCGTCAACTACGACAAGGCCTACTTCAGCGAGCACAAGCTGGCCCCGCCGCAGACCTTCGCCGACCTCGTCAAGCCCCAGTACAAGAACCTCCTCGTCACCGAGAACGTGGCCACCTCCTCGCCCGGCCTCGGCTTCCTGCTCGGTAGTGCCGCGCAGTACGGCGACGGCTGGCAGGGCTACTGGAAGAAGCTCAAGGACAACGGCGTCAAGGTCGTGGACGGCTGGGAGCAGGCCTACTCCCAGGAGTTCTCCGGCTCTTCCGAGGGCAGGAAGGCGGGCGGCGACCGGCCGCTCGTGGTGTCGTACGCCTCCTCCCCGCCCGCCGAGGTGATCTACGCCAAGAAGCGGCCCGGCACCGCGCCGACCGGCGTCGCGACCGGCACCTGCTTCCGGCAGATCGAGTTCGCCGGGCTGCTGAGCAATGCCAGGAACACCAAGGGCGGCAAGGCGTTCATCGACTTCCTGCTCTCCAAGGAGTTCCAGCAGGACATGCCGCTGAACATGTTCGTGTACCCGGTGGTGAAGGGCGCCGCGGTGCCCGCCGACTTCACCAAGTACGGGCCGGCCGCCAAGAACCCCGAGACGCTGGCCCCCGCCAGGATCGCCGCCAACCGCGACCAGTGGATCAAGTCGTGGACGTCGCTCGTACTGAGGTAGCCGAGGGGCGCAGGCGTGGGAGCGCGGCGCGGCTCGGGCTCATGGCCCTGCCCGTCGCGTTCTTCGCCGTGTTCTTCGCCTGGCCCGTGGCCGCGATCGTCGCGCGCGGGCTGAAGGTGGGCGGCGTCTGGCAGTTCGGGCGGATGGCGGACGTCGTCGCACAGCCGGACATCCGGCACGTGCTGTGGTTCACCACCTGGCAGGCGCTCGCCTCCACCGCGCTCACCCTGCTGCTCGCCCTGCCCGCCGCCTATGTCTTCGCCCGTCTGGACTTCCCCGGCAAGCAGGTGCTGCGGGCCGTCGTCACGGTCCCGTTCGTGCTGCCCACCGTCGTCGTCGGCACCGCCTTTCTGGCGCTGGTCGGGCGCGGCGGGCTGCTGGACGAGCTGTGGGGCGTACGGCTGGACACCACCGTGTGGGCGATCCTGCTGGCGCACGTCTTCTTCAACTACGCGGTCGTCGTCCGTACGGTCGGCGGGCTGTGGGCCCAGCTGGACCCCCGGCAGGAGCAGGCCGCCCGGATGCTCGGCGCCTCGCCCCTGCGGGCCTGGCGGAAGGTGACTCTGCCCGCCCTCGCGCCCGCCGTGGCCGCCGCCGCGCTGATGGTGTTCCTGTTCACCTTCACGTCCTTCGGCGTGGTGCAGATCCTCGGCGGGCCCACCTTCTCCACCCTCGAAGTGGAGATCTACCGCCAGACCTCCGAGGTCTTCGACCTGTCCACGGCAGCGGTCCTCACCCTCGTCCAGTTCGTCGCGGTGGGCGCGATCCTCGCCGTGCACGCCTGGACGGTGCGGCGGCGGGAGACCGCCCTGCGCCTCGTCGACCCGAAGGCCACCGCCCGCCGCCCGCGCGGCGCCGGGCAGTGGGCGCTGCTCGCCGGGGTCCTCGCCACCATCGCCCTGCTCCTCGTCATGCCGCTCGCCGTGCTCGTACGGCGCTCCTTGGACGCGCCCGGCCTCGGCTACTACCGGGCGCTGACGAACGCCGACGGCGGCACCTTCCTCGTGGCTCCGCTGCACGCCGTGTGGACCTCCCTTCAGTACGCCGTCGCCGCCACCGCCATCGCCGTGCTGATCGGAGGCCTCGCCGCCGCCGCACTGGCCCGCCGGGACGCGGGACGGCTGGTGCGCGGCTTCGACGCGCTGCTGATGCTGCCGCTCGGCGTCTCCGCGGTGACGGTCGGCTTCGGCTTCCTGATCGCGCTGGACAAGCCGCCGCTGGACCTGCGCCAGTCCTGGATCCTGGTACCGCTCGCGCAGGCGCTGGTGGGCGCCCCCTTCGTCGTACGGACCATGCTGCCGGTGCTGCGGGCGGTGGACGGACGGCTCCGGGAGGCGGCTGCCGTGCTCGGGGCCTCGCCCTGGCGGGTGTGGCGGGAGGTCGATCTGCCGCTGGTGCGCAGGGCGCTGCTGATCGCGGCCGGGTTCGCCTTCGCCGTGTCGCTGGGGGAGTTCGGGGCGACCGTGTTCATCGCGCGGCCGGACAACCCGACGCTCCCGGTGGCCGTGGCCCGGCTGCTGAGCCGGCCCGGGGACCTCAACTACGGGCAGGCGATGGCCCTGTCGACGATTCTGATGCTGGTGTGCGCGGCCTCCCTGCTCGTCCTGGAGCGGCTGCGCACCGACCGGACGGGGGAGTTCTGATGCTGCTGAGCCTTCGGTCCGCGACCGTGCGCTTCGGCGGGCGGCCCGTGCTCGACGCGGTCGGCCTCGACATCACCGAGCACGAGGTGGTGTGTGTGCTCGGGCCCAGCGGCAGCGGGAAGTCGACGTTGCTCAGGGCGGTGGCCGGGCTGCAGCCCCTGGACTCGGGACGGGTGCTGCTCGACGGCCGCGACCAGGCGGGCGTGCCCGCGCACCGGCGGGGCGTGGGGCTGATGTTCCAGGACCACCAGCTCTTCCCGCAGCGGGACGTCGGCGGCAATGTGGCCTTCGGGCTGCGGATGCACGGGGTGCCGAGGGGCGAACGGGACGCCGAGGTCGGGCAGTTGCTGGAGCTGGTCGGGCTGCCGGGGGCCGCCCGGCGGGCCGTGGCCGCGCTGTCCGGCGGTGAGCAGCAGCGGGTGGCTCTCGCCCGGGCGCTGGCGCCCCGGCCCCGGCTGCTCATGCTCGACGAGCCGCTCGGCCAGCTCGACCGCTCGCTGCGCGAGCGGCTCGTGGTCGAACTGCGCGAACTGTTCGGCCGGTTGGGTACGACCGTGCTCGCCGTGACCCACGACCAGGGCGAGGCCTTCGCGCTGGCCGACCGGGTGGTGGTGATGCGGGACGGGCGCATCGCCCAGTCCGGGACGCCGCTGGAGGTCTGGCAGCGGCCCGCCGACGAGTTCGTGGCCCGCTTCCTCGGCTTCGACAACGTGGTCGCGGCCACCGTCGCGGACAAGGTCGCGAACACCCCGTGGGGCAAGCTGCCGGTGCCCGAGGGCTCGCCCCAGGGCAACCGCCCGCTGCTCGTCCGGCCCGCCGGAGTCCGGCTCGTGGCGGCCGACGGAGGCCTGCCGTGCACGGTGACCGCCCGCACCTTCAAGGGCACCCACGTGGCCGTCCGTCTGCAGCCCCGGGACGGCGGCCCGCTTCTTGAGGCGGCCTGCGCGCTCCGGGACGCGCCGGAGACCGGGGCCGAGGTGGGGACCGAGTTCGACGAGGCGGAGATCGTCGTGCTCGGCTGAGCACGAACGCGGCCCGCCCCCGGGGATACGGGGACGGGCCGCGGTGCTGTACGACTGGGTGCGAAGTGCGGCGTCAGCCGCCGTTCTTCGCGCCACGGCGGCGCATGCCGAAGTAGACCGCGCCACCGCCGATGACGACCAGGGCGCCGGCGAGACCGGCGATCAGACCGGTGTTGGAGTTGGCACCGGTCTCGGCGAGGTTCGAGTCACCGGCCGCCGGGGACGGCGCGTTGCTCGACGTGCCCGCCGGGGCGGTGCTGCTCTCGGAGGACGACGGAGTCGGGGTCGCGGTCTTGGCCGGGGCGGACTTGGACGGCGACGGCGTGGCCGACGGCGTGGGAGTCGGGGACTCCTTCTTCTTGCAGGCCGTGGCAGGGGTCACCAGGTTGGGCTTGATGTCGTCGTCGACGGTCTTGCCCGCCGTGACGTGGATGCGGTAGGTCGCGTTGGGCTTCCACTTCTCGGCGAAGGTCACCGTGGTGCCCGCGGCCGAGCCCTTGATGTCCTGCGGCTCGCCCACCTGCTTGTCGTCGGCACCGTTGTTCTCCAGGAACACGGTGATGGTGGCCGGGGTCCCGGCGGCGTCCTTGTCGGTGACGACGATGACACCCTTGTTTCCGTCGCACTGGGCTTCGGCGGAGAACTCACGGATGTCGCACGCCATCGCGGTGCTGGACAGACCCAGCGCCAGCGCGGCGGACGCGGAGGCAACACCCAGGATGCGCAGGGAACGGTGTGCGTTGCGGCGAGTTATGGACACGTTTGTCCTTTACAGAGTGCATAACTGCGGGGGGCTGAGGGAGAGATGGGACGACGTGGGAGGTGAAGTCCCAGCACCCCCAAGAGGCTCACAGGTTTATAAGCGCTCCGTAAGAAGTGTCAACGCATATGCCCGCACGGGCCGTTGGCTTTACCCGCTTATTAATTGCAGAGACGTTTCAACGCCTTCGGAGGCTGCTCGATCCGGTCAACGAGGGCGATACGGGACTCCCTCGCCCTCGGGCGGGCGAGCCGTGTCGGGCGGGTGCCGGATGCACCCGCCCGTGCCGGGCGCCGACGTTCGGCACGCGAGGGTCAGCCCTGGACCGCCGCCGGGTCCATCCACGTGACCTCCCAGGTGTGGCCGTCGAGGTCGTCGAAGGCCCGGCCGTACATGAAGCCGTGGTCCTGGGGCTCGCCGTGGGCGGTGCCCCCGGCCGCGATCGCCCTGTCCACCAGCTCGTCCACCTTCTCGCGGCTCTCGGCGCTCAGACACAGCAGCACCTCGCTGGACTTGGTCGAGTCCACGATCTCCTTCCCGGTGAACCGGGCGTAGTGGCCGCGGGTCATGAGCATCGCGATGATCGTGTCGCTGATCACTACGCAGACGCAGTCGTCGGTGCTGAACTGCGGGTTGATGCCGTAGCCCAGCTCCGTGAAGAACTTCTTCGTGGCGGGGACGTCGCTGGTGACCAGGTTCACGAAGATCATCTGCTGGTACATGGGGCTCTCCCTCGGGGTCCGTGCGCTTGCTGCCGTTCGGTGGGGTAGACGCCGGGCCCGCGCGGAACTCATCGGCGGCCGCGGAACTTTTTTCCCGCGACTCTCGCGCGTCTCGCGTACGACGTCTCAGCGGGCCCGCGGCAGCGCCGCCAGGTCGGCGACCACGAGGGTGAACGGGCCGAACAGGGCGAGCAGGGCGGCCGCGCGCAGGGCCGCGGCACGGCGCAGCATCGTGGCCGGAGCGCCGAGGCGCAGCAGGGCGGCGGTGGTGTCGGCGCGGCTCTGACGGGCCTCGACGGCCGCCGTCAGCAGGGTCGCCACCGTGCATCCGGTGACCAGGAGCGAGCCCAGGGTGGTGAGCGGGCCGAAGTCGGGTGCGGGACCTTCGTACAGGACGGTCATGGCGTAGGCGGCGGACGCCACCGCGCAGACCACGCCGAGGGGACGGCCGATCCGGGTGGCCTCCGCCATGAGGACCCGGCCGGCCAGGAGGCGGAGCGCGGCCGGGCGGCCGGACTGCAGCAGCCGGCCGCAGAGGTCGGTGAGGCCGGGGGAGACGAGCACGAGGCCGGCGCCGATGATGATCCAGCCGATCAGTACGGCGGCGTCGGAGGGCAGGTCGGTGAAGGTCCGCACGGGAGCGGAACGGCTCGCGTAGGCCAGCACGGTCATTCCCGCGGCGAGCGTGGCGACACCCCAGGGCAGACCGGTCACCGCGCGGCTCGGCCGGCCGCCCGGGACGGCGTCGCTCCAGCCGCTGTCCGGGGCCGGGGGCTCGGCCACGGCGTCCGGGCCCGCGGGGCCGTCCTCCGCGCGGTCTCCGGCGGGTCGCGTTCCGTCGTCGCCCTGCGCGCTCGCCGCGTCGGAGCCACGGCCCTCCGTACGGCTGCCCCGCGTCCCGGACCGCGCGCCGAATCTCCCGTACGCCCCGAAGGTCTCCCTCTTCTGCGGCCGGCCCTGCGCGCCGCAGCGGCCGAGGGCGAGGGCGTGCCGCCCGGTGGGCGGGCGGTGGTTTCGCGGGCGCAGGGCGAGGACCACCGTCGCCGTCGCGACCGCCGGGAGCAGGGCCAGCAGGGTCAGTGTGGCCGGGAGGGGGAGGGGCTGGTCCGTCACCAGGAAACCGGCCGCCGCACCGTCGAGGGGCAGTCCCGTCAGGTCGCCGCGCAGTTGCAGGAAGAGCAGCAGCGCCAGCAGCGAGCCCAGGGCACAGGACAGGGCCGTGGTCAGCGCCGAGATCGCCATCAGACGGGCCGGACCGAGGCCGACCGCCGACAGGCCGGGGCGCGGCCGGGTGCCGGGGTCCGTGCGGGCCACCGCGAGCGCGAAGTGCGCCGCGGCCGCGAGCGGTACCAGGCACCAGGCCAGGCGCAGCGCGGCGGCGCCCGGCGTCTCGGGATGGCCCATCGCGTAGCCGAGGCTGGACAGCAGGAGGAAGCCGGTGCCGGCCGAGGCCACGGCCACCAGGAGGCGGCGCAGCTGTACGGCAGGCCGGGCCGCGTGGGTCAGACGGAGAGCGAGCACGCGGCGGCCCGGCCTTCCGCCTCCGGGAGGTCCGGCAGATGCACGGTCTTCACACACCGCCCGTCCAGCAGGCAGACCGTGCGGTCGACGAGGGGCGCGATCTCGGAGTCGTGCGTGGCCATGACGACGGTGATGCCGTGCGAGCGGGCCGCCGTGGTCAGGGTGCGCAGCACCGGTGTGCGGTCGGCGCGGTGCAGCGGGGCCGACGGCTCGTCCGCGAAGAGGACCGTGGGCCCGGAGGCGAGCGCACGGGCGATGGCGACGCGCTGGCGTTCGGACTGCCGCAGCTCGTGCGGGCGCCTGCGGACCTGTTCGCCGACGTCGAGGCGCTCCAGCCACTCCAGGGCGGCCACCTTGGCCCGGCGGCGGCCGGTGCCGCGCAGCATCAGCGGGAGGGCGGCGTTCTCCCAGACGTTGAGCTCCGGGACGAGCGCGGGGGCCGGGTCGATCCAGCCGAACCGGTCGCGGCGCAGCTGCTCACGGGCCACCGGCCCCATCGTGTGCACCGGCGCACTGTTGAACCAGACCTCGCCGCGCTCCGGCGTGACCTGCCCGGACAGACACCGCAGCAACGTGGTCTTGCCGCTGCCGCGCGGCCCGCTGACGGCGACGATCTCGCCCTCGCGTACGCCGAGCGAGGCCCCGGCGAGACCGGGCGAACCGTCCTGGTGCCTGAAGTGCAGCGAGCGTGCCCAGAGCACATCGTTGTCCGGCGGAGCCTCCATGGGCGTACACCTCGGTTCTGATCCGTATATCCGTGCCTGATCCCCCGTCCGGGGGAACGAAGGCTCGGCCGATCGGTCACTGGAACGCTAGGCAGCCGGGACGGAGAGCCCGGACAGCACACGGCCCCGGGCTGCCGTTCTCACTCGAACGGGCGGCGCCGGGGCCGGTGCTGATCAGCTGATCAGAGGTATGCGGATCAGAGCTTGGTCCACGCCTCGGTCAGCGTCGCGCGCAGGATCTGCTCGATCTCGTCGAAGGTCTCCTGGTTGGAGATCAGCGGCGGGGCGAGCTGGATGACCGGGTCACCGCGGTCGTCGGCACGGCAGTACAGGCCGTTCTCGAAGAGCGCCTTGGAGAGGAAGCCGTACAGGACGCGCTCGGTCTCCTCCTCGTTGAAGGACTCCTTGGTGTTCTTGTCCTTCACCAGCTCGATGCCGTAGAAGAAGCCGTTGCCGCGGACGTCGCCGACGATCGGCAGGTCGTGCAGCTTCTGCAGGGTCTGCAGGAAGGCGCCCTCGTTGTCCAGCACGTGCTGGTTGAGGTTCTCGCGCTCGAACAGGTCGAGGTTGGCGAGACCCACGGCCGCCGACACCGGGTGACCACCGAAGGTGTAGCCGTGCAGGAAGGTGTTGTCGCCCTTGTAGAAGGGCTCGGCGATCCTGTCGGAGACGACGCAGGCGCCGATCGGGGAGTAGCCCGAGGTCATGCCCTTGGCGCAGGTGATCATGTCCGGGACGTAGCCGAACTTGTCGCAGGCGAACATCGTGCCCAGGCGGCCGAAGGCGCAGATGACCTCGTCCGAGACGAGCAGCACGTCGTACTTGTCGCAGATCTCGCGCACGCGCTGGAAGTAGCCGGGCGGGGGCGGGAAGCAGCCGCCGGCGTTCTGTACGGGCTCCAGGAAGACCGCGGCGACGGTGTCCGGGCCCTCGAAGAGGATCTCCTGCTCGATCTGGTCGGCGGCCCAGCGGCCGAAGGCCTCCGGGTCGTCGCCGAAGAGCGGGGCGCGGTAGATATTGGTGTTGGGCACCTTGTGCGCGCCCGGCACCAGCGGCTCGAAGGGGGCCTTCAGGCCCGGCAGGCCGGTGATGGACAGGGCGCCCTGCGGGGTGCCGTGGTAGGCGACCGCACGGGAGATGACCTTGTACTTGGTCGGCTTGCCCTGCAGCTTGAAGTACTGCTTGGCGAGCTTCCAGGCGGTCTCGACGGCCTCGCCGCCGCCGGTGGTGAAGAAGACCTTGTTCAGGTCGCCCGGGGCGTAGTCGGCGATGCGCTCGGCCAGCTCCACGGCCTTCGGGTGGGCATAGGACCACACCGGGAAGAACGCCAGCTCCTGGGCCTGCTTGAAGGCGGTCTCGGCGAGCTCCGTGCGGCCGTGACCGGCCTGGACCACGAACAGGCCCGCGAGACCGTCGAGGTAGCGCTTGCCCTTGTCGTCGTAGATGTAGGTGCCCTCGCCCCGGACGATGGTCGGGACGGGAGAGTTCTCGTACGAGGACATGCGGGTGAAGTGCATCCACAAGTGGTCGTACGCGGTGCGGCTGAGGTCCTTCTGGGTCACGGTTATCGGGTTCCCCACATGTAGGTCTGCTTCTTGAGCTTCATGTAGACGAAACTCTCGGTGGAGCGCACGCCGGGAAGGGCCCGGATGCGTTTGTTGATGACGTCCAGCAGGTGGTCGTCGTCCTCGCAGACGATCTCGGCGAGGATGTCGAACGAGCCCGCGGTCATCACCACGTACTCGACTTCCGACATGCCGGTCAGCGCGTCCGCGATCGACTCGACATCGCCCTCGACGTTGATCCCGACCATCGCCTGCCTGCGGAAGCCCACGGTGAGCGGGTCCGTGACGGCGACGATCTGCATCACGCCCTGGTCCAGCAGCTTCTGGACGCGCTGGCGCACGGCCGCCTCGGACAGGCCGACGGCCTTGCCGATCGCGGCGTACGGCCGGCGGCCGTCCTCCTGGAGCTGCTGAATGATGGCGAGGGAGACGGCATCCAGCGTCGGGGTGCCGTTCCTGGACTCGCGGGACGAGTCCCTCTGGTCTGCGCTTCGACTGGCCACGACCTCACTGTGCACGACGTCTCGACAGTTTCGCAAGGCCCCGGCGATGAAATTCGTTGTTTTCGATCCCGAGACTTGCGGATTTCGCAGAAGCGGTGGCGGTGGGGGTGTTGAAAACGTGAGTCCGGAGACTAGGGTTGGGGTGTCTCAGAGACTGGACAGCCGGACAGCTGGACAGCTCGAACCCTTGAACCAGATCAGGAGGCCGGCAGTGAGCACCGAGCTGCGTCGTCTGCGCAACTACATCGACGGTGAGTTCCGGGACGCCGCCGACGGACGGACCACCGAGGTGGTCAACCCCGCGACGGGCGAGGCGTACGCCACCGCTCCACTGTCCGGGCAGGCGGACGTGGACGCCGCGATGACGGCCGCCGCCGCGGCCTTCCCGGCCTGGCGCGACACGACCCCCGCCGAGCGCCAGAAGGCCCTGCTGAAGATCGCGGACGCGTTCGAGGAGCGGGCCGAGGAACTGATCGCGGCCGAGGTGGAGAACACGGGCAAGCCGACCGGGCTGACCCGCTCCGAGGAGATCCCGCCGATGGTCGACCAGATCCGCTTCTTCGCGGGCGCGGCCCGGCTGCTGGAGGGCCGCTCGGCCGGTGAGTACATGGACGGGATGACGTCGATCATCCGCCGTGAGCCGGTCGGCGTCTGCGCCCAGGTCGCTCCCTGGAACTACCCGATGATGATGGCCGTGTGGAAGTTCGCCCCGGCGATCGCCGCGGGCAACACGGTCGTCCTCAAGCCCTCGGACACGACCCCCGCCTCCACCGTCCTGATCGCCGACATCATCGGCTCGATCCTGCCCAAGGGTGTCTTCAACGTCATCTGCGGCGACCGCGAGACCGGCCGTCTGATGGTCGAGCACGACACCCCGGCGATGGCCTCCATCACCGGCTCCGTACGCGCCGGCATGTCCGTCGCCGAGTCGGCCTCCAAGGACCTCAAGCGGGTCCACCTGGAGCTGGGCGGCAAGGCGCCGGTCGTCGTCTTCGAGGACACCGACATCGCCAAGGCCGTCGAGGACATCTCGGTGGCGGGCTTCTTCAACGCCGGCCAGGACTGCACGGCCGCGACCCGCGTCCTCGTCCAGGAATCCATCCACGACGAGTTCGTGGCGGCGCTCGCCAAGGCGGCCGCCGAGACGAAGACGGGCCAGCCGGACGACGAGGACGTGCTCTTCGGCCCCCTGAACAACCCGAACCAGCTCAAGCAGGTCTCCGGCTTCATCGAGCGCCTGCCCGCGCACGCCAAGGTCGAGGCGGGCGGCCACCAGGTCGGCGACAAGGGCTACTTCTACGCCCCGACCGTCGTCTCCGGCCTCAAGCAGGACGACGAGATCATCCAGAACGAGGTCTTCGGCCCGGTCATCACCGTCCAGTCCTTCTCGGGCGAGGAGCAGGCCGTCGAGTGGGCCAACGGCGTCGAGTACGCCCTCGCCTCCTCGGTGTGGACCAAGGACCACGGCCGCGCGATGCGCATGTCCAAGAAGCTGGACTTCGGCTGCGTGTGGATCAACACCCACATCCCGCTGGTCGCCGAGATGCCCCACGGCGGCTTCAAGAAGTCCGGCTACGGCAAGGACCTGTCGGCGTACGGGTTCGAGGACTACACGCGGATCAAGCACGTGATGACGTCCCTGGACGCGTAGCGCTCCGCCGGTCGGCCGCCTTTCGGGTGCGGGTGCGTGGTGGCTCGTCACGCCCATGCGGCGGAGTCGCACATCGATACGGTCCCGCGCCCCCAGGCGGGTGGTCGACAGGGTGTCGGGAAGACCCGGCCTCGCTTGACGCAGCGTCGATTGTCCATACCCGGGGCACCAGGGCATCCTGCCGTGGTGCCCCGGACATCCTCGCTTTCGCGTCCCGTCTCCCGCCGTTCCCTGCTGCGCGCCCTCGGCGGCACTGCCGCGCTCGGCGCGCTGGCCGGCTGCGGGGTGCCCGCCGCCTATGTCGAGCCCGGCGACCGTGCCGTACCCGACGATTCCGCCGCCGACCGGAAGCTGACCTGGGCGAACTGGCCGCTGTACATCGACACCGATGACAACGACCCGAACAAGCGGCCCACACTGGATGCCTTCCGGAAGCGCACCGGCATCTCCGTCGACTACGTCGAGGAGATCAACGACAACGACGAGTTCTTCGGCAAGATCAGCCCCGCGCTGATGAACCACCAGTCGACCGGTCGCGACCTGATCGTCATGAGCGACTGGATGTGCGCGCGGTTCGTGCGGCTCGGCTGGGTGCAGCGGATGGACCGGGCCCACCAGCCGAACGTGGCGAGGTACCTGGATCCGCTGCTGAGCTCGCCGGCCTTCGACCCGGGCCGCAGGTGCACGGTGCCGTGGCAGTCGGGCATCACCGGCATCGCGTACAACCGCCGCAAGCTGGGTCGCGAGGTACGACAGGTCTCCGACCTCTGGTCGAGCGATCTCAAGGGCCGGGTGACCTTGCTCTCCGGACTCGACGAGGCGTTCGCGCTGCTGATGCAGGGCGACG
Source organism: Streptomyces griseochromogenes (assembly GCF_001542625.1). NCBI lineage: Bacteria > Bacillati > Actinomycetota > Actinomycetes > Kitasatosporales > Streptomycetaceae > Streptomyces > Streptomyces griseochromogenes. The sequence continues at coordinate 2,006,015 of NZ_CP016279.1, forward strand.
GCGTGGACATCACCAAGTGGACGGCGGACGACTTCCACCGGGTCTGCGACCAGGTGGAGCGGGAGGTCCACCGGGGCCAGATCCGCCGCTTCACCGGCAACGACTACACCAAGGACCTGGTCAGCGGCGACGTCCTCGCCTGCCAGGCGTACTCCGGGGACGTCATCCAGCTCCAGGCGGACAACCCCGACATCCGCTTCGTCGTCCCCGAGGAGGGCGCCGAGCTGTGGTCGGACTCCCTGATGATCCCCGACCGGGCCCGCCACAAGTCCAACGCCGAGCGCCTGATCGACTACTACTACGACCCCGAGGTCGCCGCGAAGCTCGCCGCCTGGGTCAACTACGTCTGCCCGGTCCCGGCGGCCAAGGAGGTGCTGGCCGCGTCCAAGGACAAGGACACGGCCGCCCTCGCCGACAACTCGCTGATCTTCCCCGACAGCACGATGCGCAAGCGGCTCGTCATCGCCCGGGACATCACGTCGACGGAGCGGGTGGAGTTCGCCAAGCGGTGGAACAGGATCGTGGGGTTGTGAGAGGGGCCGGCCGCCGACTTCCGCCGGCACACCGGCCATGCCTTCTACCGTAGAGAGTCGTACGTGCATGGAGGGGGAGAAGAAGATGACGGTGTGGGGGCTGGTCGTCGAGGCGACCACGGGTGCCGGTGAGCGCAAGCACACGGAGGCCAACGTGGTGGCGCACATCCGCGGATCCCGCTCCGATGCGCTCGCGGAGCTGGAACGACGGGCTCGGACCTACTCGCCCGAGCACCCCAGAAGCCCCAGGCGCCGTCGGCTCCTCAGGGACGGCGACGGATTCCTCCTCGTCGTCGACGGGGCGTGGCAGTCGTTCGTCACCCGTTTCACGGTGGCGGAACTGCTGGAGGACTCCGCCGCACCCGTCGTCCCGGAACCCGTGGAGACGCCGAGCGAGCCCGTCGCCTCACCGGATGAGCCGGACGAGCCGGATGAGCCGGATGATCCGGATGAGCCGGATGAGCCGGTGGACCAGGTCGAGCGGTACGCGGACGGAGTACCGGTCAGGCCGACATGGCTGGGGCGCGACGACCTGCCGTGAGCGGGTGGACCACGTATCGGACGCCGTACCCGCCGCAGGCCGTGCCAGTTGAACACAGGGAACCGAGAGAACCGGGGCGCGTCCGAGCCGGAACCGGGGCGGTCGGCCCGCTCAGGCGATGCGGGCCGCAGCGTTCGTCGCCGCCGCTGCCCCGCGTCCACCCCCGGTCCTCACCACATCCCGTCAAGACCGTCCCGGCACACCCCCATTCCTCGGTACCATCTCAACCCAGTGATGCGCCCGGGGGAGGACTGTTGATCGAACTAGCCGTCATGGTGCGGGAGTTGAGGGAACAACTCAACCAAGCCATGGCCCAGACGGGACCCGGTCCGCTCCGCTTCGAGCTCGGGGCGGTGGAGGTCGAGGCGACCGTCGCGGTCGACCGCACCGCAGGTGCCGGCGGCAAGGTGAAGTTCTGGGTCGTGGAGGCGAGCGGCGACGCGTCCCTCACCGACTCCCGGACCCATCGCATCACGCTCACGCTCCATCCCACCCTGGTGTCACCCGACGGCACCCACCACCGCGTACTGGTCGCGGGCGATGAGGCGGACGGGGAGCGTTGAGGATTACGCCTTGTTCACGCCGATGACGCAGCGGGAAGGCTAGTCGTACGCTGTCCAGTACCGGACTGCGGACGAAACTCGATGACGGCCGGAGGGGGTCACGAGGTGGAGGGGCGCAGCGCCGCACGCGTTCGCAACGAACTCATGGCCGAGATGGCCGGCGTGCTCGCGGCCACGGACACGGTACGGCGGCAGACCGGCGCGGACATGCTCGTGGACGACCTGTGCGCGGAGCTGCGACTGTCCGTCGAGCCACGCCAGGACCAGCCGCTCGGCCTGTGGGCGCGGCGCGTGGTCAAGACGTGTTCGGAGACCGACGAGGGACTCCAGACCCTGGTCCGCTGTCTCGGGTACGCGGAACAAGGATCGGTGAACGTGCTCGCCCTGTGGCGGCTGGTGGACGAGTGGGAGGCCGCGGCCTTCTTCAAGGACACGGATCTGCATCCCCTTCGGCCCATCCTCCGGGAAGTCCGTTCCACCGCGCTGCTCACCACCCTCACCCGCCGGGCCAGCCACTCACGCACCCAGGAGCTGGAGGAATGGTGCGACACGGCCTGGGAGGTCTTCCTGCGCCTGGCCGGGGACAACACGGCGGCGGACGAACTGCCGCCGTCCATGGCGTTCCTCTCTCTCGTCTCCGAGTATCTGGTGAAGGAAGGCCGCACGGAGGACGCGGAGCATCTGCGGCGGTGGAATCGCAGGGAAGCTCAACTCCGCGGGCATGTGGAGGAGTTGGCGGTCTGGCAGCAGGGCGAGTTCGTCTCCCCGGGCGAACCCTCGTTACATCCGGCCTACCTCCTGATCCAGTTCGAGCCGGACGGTGTGGATCCGGACAGCTTCTGGGTGGCCCACTGGCGGCAGTCCGACTCCGACGGCTGGCACCCCATTCCCGGTGAGACGCTCAATCTGCGCCGAGACGAACTTCCGGCGGCCGTGGACCGCCTCATCGAAGAGGCCGAGGAACGCTGGTGGGACCTGCGTCAGCCCGTCGTGATCGAGTTCATCCTCCCTTGGGCCTTGCTGGGAGAGCCCGTGGAGTGGTGGCACAAGGAGAGCGACGCGGCCGTACCCACCCCCTTGGTCATGGACTACACCGTCGTCGTACGAAGCTTCGAACGGCTGCGCAAGGCTGCCTGGCACCGGCCGTGGAACAAGCGCTGGCGGCAGCTGAAGGACAGACCCGCGGAGAGCCGCTCGTACTGGAGCCTGCCGAACCAGCCCGCCTTCGACCTGGAGCGGGAGCTCAAGGACGACCAGCAGATCGTCTGCCTCGTGCTGAGCGAACCGCCCGGCACCGATTCGCCCGCGGCCCGGCAGGAGTTCATCGCGGCCCTGCGCGCCGGTATCCCGGCCATCCTCTGGGACCGCTCGGGCTCCGGCGCCGAATTCCGGGAGGCGGCCGCCGACATAGTCCAGGAACGCGGCCTGGCCGGAGTTCTGGAGCGCACCCGCGGATGGCGCGGTAAGGCGCTGAAGCTGGGACCGGACGAATGGCACAGACATGTGGGCCGTCATCTGGCCCTGCTCCTGGACGATCCGGAGCGCATGCCCGGCCCCTCGGGCTCGGGCGGCGATCCCCACAGCGCGAGGTGAGACGTTGACCGCGGACGGGGGACAGAAGAGAGGGCCTCTGTGATGTCAAGCGCGTCGTCCGATGGGCACGGCCACCCGCCCGGACTGTGGGTAGGCTGGCCCTCCTACGGGGGAGTCACCACCGGAACCGGAGGGCTCCCGTCCTCGTTCCCGCGACCACAGCGATGCCTTGAGAGTGACCATGGCCAGTGACAACGCTCGGCGTGACCGGTCAGGGTCCGGAGCTGATCTGACACGCCTGTGGAGCGACTGGCGCTTCGAAGGCGGGGCATTACCCCGGGAAGTCTTCCTCGTCGTCGACTCCCACGTGACCATGCGGGTATGGGACGAGGCCATCGACGGCCTCGGCCGAGCTCTCGCCGGGAGTTTCACCGCGGTGCACCAGGTGACGCTGCTCGGCACGGACGAGATGCTCCCGGCCTCCGTCCATACCGCGCCCGACCCGGGCACACCGGCGGACGCGGCACGTCGCCTCATCCTCGTGGTCACGGACGGACTCGCGGCCGGCTGGCATCTCGGTTCGGTGCAGCCCCTCTTGAGGCGCTGGGGCCAGTCACAGCCCGTCGCCGTGATCAACCCGCTGCCACCCCACCTCTGGTTCCGTACCGGACTCGACGTGCTGCACGTGCGGATCAGGGCACTCAGCCCCTGGGCCGCCAACGCCGAGTGGGACTGGCAGGAGCGGGAGGTCCCCGTCACGCGGGGAGGCGCTCCGGCCGACTCGGGACCACCGGTCGCCGACACCGACGACGAAGTCCCCCCGGTCGCGGTGCCCGTCCTCTCCCTCACGCACCACGGCGCGCGTGCCCTGTCCGGCATGCTGGGCGGAGCGGAGCCGCATGCGCTGGACCTGCCCGCCACCCCGGCCAACGCGTGGAAGGGGCGGCCCGACGCGGCCCGGAACTTCCCGTGGGCGACCGAGCTCGACGATTCCGCAGAACCGCTCTCCGCCGTCGACCGCGTTTTCGATTTTCGCGCGGCGGCGTCCCCTACGGCCTTCCGGCTGGGCACCCGCCTGGCCGCGGCACCCCTCAGCCTGCCGATCGTCCGCAGGCTGATCCGGTCGACTCCCGGCGCCGGGCCGGTGCACGCCTCCGAGTTCTTCATGAGCGGCCTCGTCCAGCCGACCGGTGTGCACCTCGACGCCCCGGGCGCGATGGTCTACGACTTCCTGCCCGACGCCCGCGAGCAACTGCTCGCCCTGGGCCGCCGCAGCGCCACCGCCCGTACACTCCGCGACGTCCGCGAGGTACTGGCCGCGGATCCGTCGTCCGCGTCCCTCCTGCCGCCCCCCTCGGAGCCGTTGAACAAGGCGTCACAGCCGCCGGTGACCCACAAGAACGCTCCCTTTCTCCGTATTGAGCTGACGGCTCTGGATGCCTTGTCCGGGTCACACCTTCAGCGCGCCCGATTGTTGCGACATGCGCTGAAATGGCACGATCAGCGGTATGCAGTCTCGCTTGCCAAGGCCCCGGCCGCCGGAGCCGCCATAGCCCCGTCCACCGCTTCAGGAGCCACCGAAGGAGCCCCGCCGATGTCGACCACGCCCCAGCGCACCGTGGAGGGAGAGCGCACCGTACAGCCACGCGTCTGGGGGAACCTGCCGCCGCGCAACCAGAACTTCACGGGTCGCAATGAGCTTCTGGACCTGCTCGAACATCGGCTGCGGGAGGGCACGACGACGGTTCTGCCCGAGGCGATCCATGGCATGGGCGGCGTCGGCAAGACACAGCTGGCGATCGAGTACGCCTACCGCCACCAGGCGGACTACGACATCGTGTGGTGGATCCCCTCGGAGCGGCCGGGTCAGATCGGCCAGTCGCTGGTGGAGCTGGCGAAGCGGCTGGGGCTGGTGACCACGTCCGAGGCCAACATCGCGGGCCCGGCGGTCCGGGAGGCGCTGCGCGAGGGACGTCCGTACTCCAGGTGGCTGCTCATCTTCGACAACGCAGACAGCCCCGAACAGGTGCGCCCCTACTTCCCGACCGGCGGCACGGGCACCATCCTGGTCACGTCCCGCAACCGTCGCTGGGGACTCGTGGGCGGCTCCCTCGAAGTGGACGTGTTCACCCGCGAGGAGAGCATGGAACTGCTGCGCGGCTCCGGGCCCGAGCTCGCGGAAGGGGAGGCCGAGGCACTGGCCGAGGCTCTCGGCGACCTGCCGCTGGCCCTGGTGCAGGCAGCCGCCTGGCGGGCGGAGACCGGCATGCCCGCGTCCGAGTACCTCCGGCTCTTCGAGAGCAAGCAGAACGAACTCCTCGAGACGGCCCCGCCGCCGGACTACCAGCTGCCGGTGGCCGCCGCGTGGAACGTCTCCCTCGACCATCTCGAGACGCGCAGTCCGGGCGCCCTGCGGCTTTTGCAGCTGTGCTCGTATTTCGCCCCCGACCCGATTTCCAGGCAAATCCTCTCCGGCCCGGGATACAACACCACTTTTCCCGAGCTGGATTCGGCTCTGAACGATCCGATGAAGCTCGCGCGTGCGATACGGGAAATCAATCGCTATTCGCTCGCCCGAATCGACCACCGCACGAACTCCATCGAGATGCACCGGTTGGTCCAGCACGTTCTGATCAACCGAATGAGCCCAGAGGAGCAGAACCGCATGCGCGAAGGCGCCCACGCCCTGATGGCGTCCGCCGATCCGCGGACGCCCACCAATCCGGAGAGCTGGCCTCGGTACGCGGAGCTGTACTCGCACGTCATCGCCTCTGGCGCCATCACCTCCGAGCAGCCCTGGGTGCGCCAGCTGGTGATGAACATCGCCAGGTACCTGTACTACTGGGGAGATCACGAAGTCTGCCTGGACTTCTCGGAGACCGCCTGGAACGCGTGGGTGGACGTCTTCGGCGAAGAAGACGTGAAGACCCTCCTCATGGGCAATTGGCTGGTTTTCGTGTACCTGATGGTCGGCCGGTACAGCGACGCCTCCACCCTGGTGGAGCGCATCCGGGTCGCCTTCGAGCGCGTCTCCTCGCCGGACAGCGAGGAGACTCTGGACACCATCCAGATGGAAGCCGCCGTTCGCCGTGTCCAGGGCCGCTTCCTCGACGGCGCCGAATTGGACAGGGTCGTCTACGAGCGGGCGAAGCGGGCCTTCGGCGAAGACGACCCGGCCAGCCTGAACATGGCTCACAACCTGGGCGTCACCCTCCGCCTCACCGGGGCCTTCCGCGAAGCCCTGGAACTCGACAGCAAGACCTGGCACCTGAAGCAGCGTCTGTTCGGACGCGACGACCAGCGCAGTCTCATCACGGAGAACTCCATCGCCATCGACGTGCGCGAGTCCGGCGACTACGTCGGCGCGCTCGGGCTCCAGGAAGCCGCGCTGGACGCCTTCCAGGACATCTTCGGCAACGACAACCCGGCCACGATCAGCACCGAGCGTGAACTGGGCATCGCGTGCCGGAAGGCCGGTCTGCACCCCCGCGCGCTGGAACTGGCCATCAAGGCCCACGAGGCCTTCACCCGGCGGTACGGCGACACCCACCCCCAGTCCCTGGCCACCGCCCTGCCGCTGGCCGTCGCCCTCCGCCAGAACGGCGACCTCGAGGCGGCACGGGCACGCGGGGCTCAGGCCTGCACCGGTTACCGCAAGGTCTTCCACGCGCAGCACCCCTACGCCCTCTCCGCCGACGTCGGTCTCGCGGTGTCCGAACGCCTGCTCGGCAAGCCGGAGGAGGCCCGCCGGCTGGACGACGCGGCGCTCGTCGCGCTGTCCGACAGCCTCGGCGCCGACCACCCCTTCACCCTGGTGGCCGCCGTGAACCTGGCCAGTGACCTGGCGGCGCTCGGCGAGCACGAGGCAGCGAAGGACAGGGGGCGTGACACGCTGGACCGGTGCCGGCAGACCTTCGGCCCCGACCACCCGACCACCCTGGCCTGCGCCGGGAACCTGTCGCTGGACCTGATGTCCGTGGGGCTCGACAGCGAGGCCACGGCGCTGCGACTCGACACCGAGGAGCGCCTGCGCCGCGTACTGCACACCCAGCGTGCCGATGAGGAGGAGGCCACGCCCCACCCCGCGACGGTGGCCTTCCTGAGCGGCACACGCCTGAACTGCGACATCGACCCCATGCCGCTGTAAGAAGGCGCCTGAAGGCCGGGGGCCGCGCGGCGTCGTCCGGGCGGCCCCTCAGCCGAACGGCCCCGGCCGGCTCGCGGCGGCACCCAGCCACGCCGCCAGGGCCAGCGGATCGGGCCGCTGTCCGTGCTCCTTGTGCAGACTCTCCCGCACGGCGCGGGCCCACTCCGGCGACCGCGTCAGAAACCGGCACGCGGCCCGGTCTTCGGGACGGTCGGCCAAGGCCCGGCCCAGCGCCGCCCACGAGCCCACCACGGGATCCCCGTGCCGCAGCTGATCCGCTAACTCCCGTAGGGCAGCCGACCGCTCCCCACGAGCCAGGAGGAAGTCGATGGGGTCGGCTCCGCGTACCCGGTCGCCGGTGGCGGAGGGATCCCGCCAGGAGCCGTCCGGATCGGTGAGGCGATGTCTGGCCAGGACCGCCGCCGTGTCGAGGAAACAGGCATCGCCGTCCGGCACGAGCGACGACGCGGTGTGGGCCAGCGGGGGACAGGCGTCTCCCTGTCGCCACGCGCGCACCGCCTCGTCCACCAGGTCCGGCGACGGCCGCACATGATGCTCGCGCCACCGGGCACGGTGACTTGCCAAGGCCTCACGAGCCAGCCGCAGCGGCGCGTCGGGGACGTCGTCGCCGAGCCAGCCGGCACAGCTGTGCAGAAGTGATTCGAGGAGTCGGCGCCCCAGGGGCGTCAGCCGTTCATGACCCCGGACACTGCCCAGCGTCGACCACACGGCCTCCCTCCACAGGGCGAACTCGAAGTGGGCCAGGGGCGCGTGCGCCACGTCCGCGGCACGTCGGTTGACGCGCCAGAACCGGGTCACTCCGAAGAAGGCGTAGATCCCCTGTAAAACGCCCTCCAGCGGCCTGGGATCGTCCCGCCACGGCGCATGGAACAGCTCCGACGGCTCCTGCGTCTCCTCGGCCCGTCGCACCAGTGGCGCCACATGCGTCAGGGCGCCGAGTTTGACGTGCTGGAATTCATGCACCAGGGTCGCGGCCAGCTCACAACCCTCGTCGGGCAGGGAGGCGTTGATCCCTCCGAAGGCCTCGGCGGAGGAGCTGCTGTACGGCCGAAACCTTTCTCCTTTCGGCATGGGAGTGATGGACCTCAGGCCTCGACGTATCGCGTCCGTCTGGGCCGGTGTGTCGCGGAGCAGGACGTTCCATGCCTCGGTGAGCGAGGACTGCCAGGACCGCGCCTCGGAGTCCGGGAGAACTCGGGGGGCGGTGGGCCCGAAGAAGGTGCGATAGGGGTCGTGTTCCTCGAGGGTCACGGACCCGGCGGCCTCGTCCTGTCCCAGCGTCAGCCGGCGAGTGGGCCGCCAGCCCGGTGCCTGCCGCTCCCAGTCGGGCCCCACGACGACCTCGTCGCCGCCACAGGTGATCCGTACGCCCCACCGGTCCCCGGCGACGCGCGCGGTCGTCCAGTCCTCCCGCGCCGGAAGAACCGCGCACCCCAGTCCGGGAAGGGACACCGTCCCCTCGAACGCGGGAACCCTCAGCGTGAACTCGATGCGGGCCGCGGCGGACGCGGCGGCGGCCAGCGAGGCCAGGTGCCCCAGCGTCGCCCAGATCGGGATGTCACTCCGCAGGGTGCCCCGCAGGCGCCTCAGAGCGGCGGACGCCCATGTTCCGGAACCCGGAGCCATCAGGACTTCCTCGACCACCCCGGGTGCCTCGGCCTGCGCGCGCTCGAGCGACTCCCAGGCTTCGCGGAGGGACACCGGGAAATCCCCGGAATCGGAGGCGACGCGGATGCTCCGGTCGTACAGGGCCCGCAGAAGCAGTAGCCGGCGACTGCGCTCGGCGCCGAGCAACTCGTCGATGACAGCACCGTCGCCGTCCCCGTGGAGGAGCCCGTGGAGGCCGTCGGCCGGGATGCTGTGGAAAGCGGATCGATCGTCAGGTGCGCCGCTCACCGAGCGCACCGGCATTCTCCCCGCATCACGGTGGCTGCCCTACTTCTCAGCGACGCCGCCTCCGCCCCCCGGACTGACACCGGCCACCGTGAGGGCGTGAGGATCGTCGACATCCTCCAGCAGACGCCGGAGTGACTCGGACAAGGCGGGGCCGTCCAGAGAACGCAGTGCCTGAAGTGACACTCCTGAGAGGTCCATGAGTCCGGATTCAAAGGCCGGCATCGCCCGCTCCACGGCTGCCAAGTCCCCTCCTCTGCATGATCGTTCGAGCCGTCGCTTCTCATCTAATGATGGCCCAGCCAACGGGTGCCCGAAACCCTGCGTACCGGCCAGTTGTCATACAAGTCAGCTGTGCCACACGGCGAGTTCAGCCGTGTCGCACCGCGAGTTCGGACGCGGCGCGGTCCACTTCGCGCAGTTCCTCCGAGTCCTCCTCCCAATCCCGCAGTACTTCCATGAACCTGTCGAGGGTGCCGGGATAGCGCAGGCAGGTGCGCAGCACGCCGTATACCTCGTACCGCAGCCGGTCGTCGCGGGGCCGATGGGCGGCCACCCGGGGGTCGACGCCCTCCAGGACGGTGTCGAGGCCGTTCGGCCGGCGCAGTGCCGAGAGGGCCGTCAACGCGTCGACCAGGTCTTTGAGTTCGCGCATCGTCAGGGTGTGCGGCAGCGAGGCGAGGCTCGGACGAAGCGGTGACGTGACGTGGGGGGAGACCGGCCCGGGCCGCTCGGGGAGGCCCGCGCAGACGTGGAGCAGTTCGCGCTCGGCAGGGTCCAGTTCGTCGTACCAGCGCCGCACCCGCACCGCCGCGAGCCGGCCGAGGCCGTCGGAGCGGTGGTGGGTGGTGATCATGCCGATGACGACACCGCCGGACCAGAGGACGGCGCCGGACATGCCCTCCCAGGGCGAGTGCTCCGGCCCGACCACGTCGGCCGGAGGCGGGACGGCGACCTCCAGGGTGCCCTCCCGCCGGTTGGACAGGACGGACACCGTGCCGTCGACGTGGCAGGAGTCGCGGTATCTGCCGGGTGAGCCCTCGGGGCCGGGGCCGACGTCCTCGCGCAGCTTGAAGCGGGGGAAGCCGACAGCGGTGACGGGCAGCGTGACGTCCGTCTCCGGGAGCACCGCGTAACGGGGCGCGTGCCGGACGGGCGGGGCCGCCGGGAGGTGTTCGCCCATGTCCAACAGGGCGAGGTCGGCGGGGCCGGAGCGCATGACCACGTCGGAGTCGGCGGACCACTCACCGTCCTGGTCCGCTTCGAAGCGGACCTGAACCTTGGTGAAGGGCGGCTCGACCACGTGAGCGGCGGTCAGAACGTACCGCCCGCCGACGCGGTAGCCGGAGCCCCGGCGACGCGGCGCGCCCGCGGGGAGATCCACGATCACCTCGGCGACCCGGGTTATGTCCAGCCCCGCACTTCCCCGTTGCTGTTCATTCACCCGGGGGATCTACCCCACGCTGTGGCCGGGTAACTGCCTCCGGCGAGGCGCGCCCCCATGGCACCGCGACAGTCCTCCACTCGCCAGGTGATTGACTACGCCGCATGGACCTCGCGCGGACGGCCCAGGACCCTGCTCCCCCCTTGGACCCCGAACTGGGCGTGGCACTGGCGGCTTTGGGGGACAGGGCGAGGGAGCCGTACACCCCGGAGAACCTCGCCGACCGGCAGGAGCGGGATGCCGCGGACCGGCCCAGGCCGACGGTCACGGATCTCCGGGCCGACGGCCGCTTCGAGGTCGATGAGCTGCGCGTGCCGGGGGAGTCGGGTGCGCCGGACGTCACGCTCGTGAGTTCGCGTCCCGCCGGGACCGCCGGTCCGCTGCCGCTGCTCTACTACATGCACGGCGGCGGAATGATCACGGGGAACGCGTGGTCCGTACTGCCGCGTCTGCTGCGCGAGGTGGCGCTCCCGCTGGAGATGGCGGTCGTCTCCGTCGAGTACCGGCTGGCCCCGCGGGCGCGGTATCCCGCACCGCTGGAGGACTGTTACGCCGGGTACGTCTGGGCGGCTGAACACGCTGCCGCGCTGGGCATCGACGCGGACCGCGTCGTCATCGGCGGAAAGAGCGCCGGCGGCGGACTCGCAGCGGCACTCGCTCTCCTCACCCGCGACCGGGGCGGGCCCACCCCGATCGGGCAACTGCTGCTGTGCCCGATGCTCGACGACCGCAATGACACCGTCTCCAGCCATCAGATGGCCGGAATCGACACCTGGGACCGAACCTCCAACGCGACCGCGTGGCAGGCCCTGCTGGGCGACCGGTACGGCGCCGCGGACCTGCCGCCCTACGCGGCTCCCGCCCGGGCCACGGATCTGTCCGGGCTGCCCCCCGCCTACATCGAGGTCGGGTCGGCCGAGACGCTCAGGGACGAGGACGTGGCCTACGCCCAGGGGATCTGGCAGGCCGGCGGCCAAGCCGAACTGCACGTATGGCCCGGGGCCTGTCACGGCTTCGACACCTTCGCCCCGCGAGCGGCTCTGAGCCAGGACGCCCGCGACGCCCGCTCCCGCTGGCTGCGGCGCATCCTGACACCGTCCGGCACGGGCAGTGGGCCCGCCTGCTGAGAAGCCGGGACCCGACGGAGCGCGGCTTTCTGTCAACTCGTCGTACAGCAGGGTGGGTTGCTTACTACAGTCCTTTCATGGCGCGTCGCGAAGAGCAGTGGTTCGAGCTGTCCGAGGTCGTCCGTCAGCTGAGAGGCCAGCTGAATCAGGCGATGGCCGAGGGCAAGGACGACGAGATCCGTTTTGAACTCGGCCCGGTGGAGATGGAGTTCGAGGTCGCCGTGACCAAGGAGCGGGGCGGCGACGGCGGACTCAAGGTGGGCGTGCTGTCGCTCGGCGCGAAGGGATCCCGGTCCACCGGGACCAAGAACCGGATGAAGCTGACCCTCACGCCGCAGAACCGGCAGGGCGGTCCGACCCGCATCTCCGGAGTCGAGCGGACGCTGCCCCAGGGCTGATCGGGCCGCTGATCACCGGACGCCGGACACGGCATGAAGACGGACAGAGTGGTCGAGGTCTGGGTCCGACTCGACAACGGGGAGTGGGCCTGCGGCTCCGGCTATGTGGTGGCCGCACGGCTGGTCATCACCGCCGCGCATGTGATCGTCGCGCACCCTGCCGGGGACAGGTCGTTCCACACGCTTGCCAGCAGCCAGGACATCCGTCTCCGGGCCGAGCACGCCGACACCCTGTTCTCCGGCAGCGTCGTCTGGCGGGGCCAGGGCGAGGACCTGGATGTAGCGCTGATCGAGATCACGGACGAGGCCTGGCCCAAGGACCCCGTGACCCCCGTGCGTTGGGGGCGTACGACTTGTCAGAAGACGCGGGTGGACTGCGTCGCGATCGGATTCCCACAGGTGCTGCGGCTCGCGGATCTTCGCCGTGAGCGGGAGCAGCTGAGCGGCAGCATCAACCCGGCCACCGGAGACAAGTCCGGGCAGTATCACGTCCAGGTCGACGACGCTCCCGCCCGGCACATGGACGGCGACTCGCCCTGGGCCGGGATGTCGGGTGCCGCGCTCTTCAGCAACGGCCTCCTGATCGGTGTCGTGATCATCGACCTCGACGGCTTCGACGGGCACCGGCTGACCGCGGTCCGGATGACCGAGGCTTTCGCCGACGCCGGCTTCCTCCGCCATGTCGGAGCCTACGGCGGCGCCGCCGACCGGCCCGGCACGACATACACACCGGTGCTGGAGTCCGCCGAGCTGGCCGCCCTCTTCAGCGTCCGGCGGGCCCCGCAGCGCCCGCACTCGCCCGCCACCCTCCTGACGGCCCAGGCCGCCGCCGTACGGTGGTTCCGCGGGCGGGACGGAAAGGTCGCCGACCTGCAGAAGTGGCTGGCGTCCGGCGAGCCGCTGAAGGCGCGTCTCGTCGTCGGTCCCGGCGGCTACGGCAAGACCCGCCTCGCGCGCCAACTCGAATGCAGAGCACGTGGTACCGGATGGATCACCGGCATGGTCCAGGCCGAGCGGACCGAGAAGCTGCCCGCCGACCCGCTGGAGAGGCTGGACTCGTGCCGGCTGCCGCTGCTGCTCATCGTGGACTACGCCGAGACCCGGCCCGATGTGGTCCAGCGCCTGCTCGAAGCCGTGGACCCGTACGAGGGCCCCAAGGTCAGACTCCTCCTGCTCGCCCGGTCCCCCGGTAAATGGTGGGAGAGCCTGTGGGGCTCCACCTGGCAGCTCCAGGAGGCCGTGGCCCTCGACGACGTGGACGTGCTGGGACCTCTGCCGCCCGACGGCGACCACCGGCTGCGAGCCTTCCGCGAGGCCGCCACGGATCTCTCCCGCGCACTGCCGAACGTGCGCGGCCTCAGGACGGTGGAGTGGGGCGACCTGACCGAACAGCTCCCTGTCCCCGACCTGAGCCAGAAACGCTTCGGCTCGATCATGCAGATCCACCTGGCCGCGCTGGTCGCCCTGCTGCAGAAGGGGCCCACTCGGGTGTCCGCGGCCAATGGAAGCACCACCACCCACGAGGACCTGCTGATCACCCATGAGATGCCCTACTGGCGGGCGAGCGCGAAGAGCCACCAGGTGAGGCTGGGTGACGACAGCCTGGCCAACGCCGTCACCGTGGCGACCCTGATGGGCGCGGCCAACCGGGACGAGGCCCTCGCGGTGCTCGCCCGCGTGCGCGGACTGGACGGGCAGAGCGAAGGGCAACTGATGGACGTGGACCAGTGGCTGACCACCCTCTACCCCGCCTCCGGCACCGGACGCTGGGGAGCACTGGAACCGGACCGGCTGGGCGAGCACCTGGTCGGCCACCGGTTACGGGACTGGCCCGACCTGCTGGCCAAGCCCCTGGCCGCCGCCACCCCCGCACAGCTCCACCGGGCCTTCCACGTCCTGGCCAGAGCGGGCGTGGACCATGCCACAGCCCGTACGGCACTGCGCTTCCAGGTCGTCGAGCAACTGCGGCGCACCGGCCCCACGGCCTTGGCGGTGGCGCTGGAGACGGAGGTGCCCGAGTTCCTCATCGAGGTGCTGGAAGAAGCGGTCCAAGGCGCGGCCGACTCCCCGGAGACGCTGGCGGAACTGGCCGAGGCCTTTCCCGCCACAGCGCCTGAACTGGAAATACTGGCCGAGCGAGTCACCCGTCTGGAGGTAGCGGTGTGCCACTGTCTGCTGGCAGCCGGTCTCGGCGACTACCTGCCCCGCCTCGCCCGCGCGACCAGACGGCACGCCGAGTACCTGCACGCACTCGGCCGCACCGATGAGGCACTGGCCGTACAGTCCGAGGCGGTCGGCCTGTTCCGGGAACTCGCCGGCAGATCCCGAGGGAAGGGAGCCCAGCCGTGAGCGGCTCCGACTACCAGGCGGAATTCGCCGCGAGCCTGACCGAGCAGGCCGCGTATCTGAGTTCGCTGGGCCGCTTCGCCGATGCCTTGGAGCCGTCCACGGAGGCGTGCGAGATCTACATGAGCACGGGGGTGGGGGACGCGGCCGCCAGGGCCGAGGCGTTCACCCGGCAGGTGATCGTCCTCGCACGGCTCGACAGGACGAATGACGTGCCCATGTGGGCACACCTGGCCCTGGCGCACTGGTACGAGCTGGGGGCGCCCGGCAACCGGATGCTCATGGCGAGGATCCTGCACGTGATCTCCGTACTCCAGATCCTGGCGGGTGAGGACGGTGACGCGGTGATCACTGCCGCGGACGCGGTCGGCCTCGCCCCCGGATCGCGGACGGGACGGCGAGGCCCGACCGAACTCCGGCTTCTGGTACGCGTCCTGACGGCCCACGCTATGGCGCTGGCAGGAGCGGGACGTCCGGGGGAGGCCGCCGAGGTCGCGGGCGAGGCCCTTCGGAAGCGCCTCGCGGACACGGCAGAGACGGCCGACGTTCTCGAAAGCCTTGCCGATCCCGGACAGACGCACAGACCCTCCCCACATCTGCTGCTGGCCGGACTCGACGCCTCCCTGGCCGACATCGCCGGAACGCGCGGCGCCCGTGTCGCGCCGGAGGACTCGGTCCTGCTGAACCGGCATCTCATGCGGGAGGGGAGCGATTCGGCCCAGCCGTCCCTGCTGACCGCGCTGGCCGCGCGTTTCACGCAGCTGAGCGCGGAGGGGCGGAAAGAGGAGGCGGCGGACTGGCTCAGTGAGGCGATCTCCACAAGCCGCCAACTGCTCACGGACGGGGAGCCCGGCTACGGCCGGCACGTCACCCGCGTCATGGGTGACATCGGGGACTTCCTGTGGAGCCGTCTCGACCAGTGCGACGCCGAGGACCTCGATCGGCTGGTCGACATTCGCGGGCTGGCCTACGAGGGCTCGGCCGAAGCGGGAGACACCGGGCGGGCGGATGCCGCGTTCAGACTCGGAACCGGGCTCCTGGCCCGATTCGAACGGGGCCACGAGACGCGGGACCTGGAAGACCTGCTCGCGCTGCTACGGAGATCCGGTGAGCGTTTCCCCACGTCCGAACTTCGGCATGGCATGGCATGGCTGGCCTCGCGTGCGCTGACCCATCGCTATGACCTCACCGGAGATCGCGCTGATCTGTACGAGGCCATCGAGCATGGAATCAAGGCCATCGTCGCCGACGACGAACCCGGCACAGGCACCGGAGCGGCCCACGTCGATGCCATGTCGCGCCTCAGCCACAGGCTGTGGCACCGCTACAACACCTTCGGCACGCCGGACGACCTGGAAGCGGCGATCACGCTGATCGATCGCTCCCTGAGTGTTCTCGGGGACCACCACGCGGAACGCGCACGCCTGCTCGTGAGCCTCGGCACCGTGCTCTTCGCCCGGTACGACAGAAGCGGGGACCCGGCGGATCTCGACCGGACGATCGACCTCGCCCGCGAGGCATCGGGGGACGAACCCGCCAGGATCCCCGCGCTGGAACTGCTGTGCACGGCGCTGATCCGTCGGTACGGGAAGTCGGACAGCAGCCACGATCCGGGCGAGGCCGTCATGGCGCTTCGGCAACTGATCTCGGCGCTGCCACAGGGACATGAAGCAAGGGCCGAACACCTGGTCAACCTGTCGGTCATGCTGCGACAGCGTCACTCGCGAACGATGGATTCCGTGGATCTGCAGGAGGCGTTGGCGGCCGGCAGGCAAGCCGTCGCACTCCTGTCGGCCGACGATCCGCGTAGATCAGCCGCACTGTTCAATCTGACCCGCGTTCTGGAGGACGTTCATAAGCGTTCAGGGGACCGGCAGCTGCTGAGTGAGGCGGTTGACGCAGCGGAGGAGGCTGTTTCCCGCAGCCCTGACAACGCGCCGGACAGAGCGGCGGTCGTCGCCAACCTCGCCCAGGCGCTGGGCGCCAGGTGGCTCGCGCAGGGTGTGAAGGCCGATCTGACCGAGGCCATTTCCCTCGCCCGGCACGCCGTGGAAATCCTGCCGGCCGATTCCCCCACTCGAGCGCCCCTCCTCGATCTGCTCGAAGCGCTTCTGCGGTACGGCGTGGAACACGAGGCCGACCACGGGATCAGAGGTCAGGCGATGAGCCTGGCCTTCGAACGCGGCTCCCCTGAGGCCGGCCTCGCCGAGGCGATCGCCGTGCTGCGGAGCGACACCGCCGCGCCGAACGCGCTGCCCCTGGAACGCATCCGCGCGGCCGAGCGCCTCGGGCGCCTCGCGATGACCGCGGGTCAGTCGGAGGTGGCTCTGGAGGGCTACAGCTTGGCGGTCGACCTGCTGCCGCTCGCTCTCGCCGCTCGCCGTGGCCGTCCGACCCGGCGCGGCGGCACGGAACCAGGTGACCTGGACGAGTTGGTCAACGACGCCGCCGCCGCCGCGATGGCCGCAGAACGCTGGGAGCAGGCGGCCGTACTGCTGGAGCGGGGACGCGTGGCTCTGCTCGCTCATTCGCCGGGCCCCGACCAGCGGCTGGAGTACCTTCGGGCACTCGATCCCGAACTCGCCGATCATTTCGAGGAGTTGGGCGACCGCATCTCCCGGGGCGAGCCGCGGGGAAGGCGCCCCGGCCTCGTGGCCGAATGGGACCGGCTGATCGAGCAGGTGCGTCTGTTGCCGGGCATGAGCTCCTTCCTGGCACCGCCCAGATTTCAGGACCTTGCGGCACAGGTGCAGGACGGCCCCTTGGTGATGGTCAACGTGAGCCGGTACCGGTCCGACGCCATCATCGTCACTTCCGGCGGTGTAATTGCCGTACCGCTGCCCGGCCTGCACGAGGAACTCCCCCAGCAGCTGAGGCGCTTCCGCTCCACGCTCGCGGCCAGGTACGCCCCCTTGGAGGATCACCTCAAGGCGGAGGGAACTCTCCGCGACGTGCTGCACTGGCTCTGGTCGGCCGTCGCCCAACCGGTGCTCGACACCCTCGGCCTGCGGAACCCGCGCCCGGACGAGCCCCTCCCACGCCTGTGGTGGATCCCCACGGGATTGCTCGGTCTGCTTCCCTTGCACGCCGCCGAAGAACCGAGGGCCGTCCAAGGGGCACTGAGCATGCTCGACTGTGTCTGCCCCTCCTACGCGGCCACGATCAGCGCACTCGGCGAGGCACGTAGGAAACCCCACGCCCCCCTGTCCGCCCTCGTGGTCGCTCCGACAGGGAGCCCAAGGGTGGACGACCTGCCCCACGCGGAGCGGGAAGCCCACGAGGTACTGGCCCGCATGGGCACCGCGCGGCTGCTCTCCGGCACCGAGGCGACCAAGGACGCGGTGCTGTCCCAGCTCCCGCAGGCATCCGTGGTGCACTTCGCCTGCCACGGGGTCATGAATCCGGGCTCCCTGCGCGCCGGAGGCCTCGAACTGGCCGACGGACCGCTGACCACCGCCGAGCTGCGCGCCGCCCAGGCGACAGCCCCGCAGCTGGTGGTCCTCTCCGCCTGCGGGACCGCCTCCCGGCCCGCGGCAGACGCGGACTCGCCCTGGCAGGCGGTCAGCCTCCCCGCCACCCTGCACCTGGGCGGATACCGGCACGCCATCGGCACCCTCTGGGAGGTCGACGACCGGACACACGCCGACATGGCCTCACTGTTCTACGCGGCGCTCACCGACAGGGGATCCGTCTCCACGGACGACTCACCCCGGGCGCTGCACGAGGCCGTGCGGAGAGTACGCGCCCGCTACCCGCACATCCCGTCCCTCTGGGCCGCACACATCCACGTAGGACCCTGACATGGGGACAACGTCATCCGGTCCGCCGAAGGCCGATTGCCCCATGGCTGCCGGAGCGTCCTTCCTCCTACGATGGAAGTCACCGTCGGGGGAGGGTGGACGTGACACGCAGATCACCGCAGGGGGCCGGGCACCGGCTGGAGGACTCGATCGCCTGGGCGGTCAGGAACGCGGACGGGGTCGTCGCCATCGGGGTCGCCCTGGTGGTCGGCATCATGGACGTCCTCAACCAGAACATGGACTCCAACATCGTCTCCGGCGCGACCCTGCTGGTCCTCGCCGCACTGGTCTTCGGTTCACTGACCGAGCGCAGACGCCGGGTCGCCGACATCCACCGGGCGACCGAGGGGACGAGCCGGGCCATCGAGGACCTGGCCATGGTGCGGACCCTGACCGGGCCGGAGGTGGCGCTGGCGCACGAGCGGGCCCGGCGCAACACCACCCGCTGGGTGTTCAAGGGCGGCACCGGCACCTATCTGCGTGCCGTCACCCTGCCGGAGTGCGTCCTCGAGGCGCAGCGGCAGCGCCGCTCCCTCAGCATGAAGATCGACATCGTCAACCCGGCCGATGACCAGGTCTGCGCCGCCTACGCCCGGTTCCGGCGCACCTTCGGCCAGGACCACGGGGGCGACTTCGCCGAGTGGACCACCGAGCGCACCCGCAAGGAGTCGTACGCCACCGTGGTCGCCGCCGTCTGGCACCGGCAGCGGCTGGACACCCTGGAGATCGACGTCCATCTCTCCTCGGTGGCACCGGCGTTGCGCTTCGACCTCTCCGACACCTGTCTGATCATCACCCAGGACGACCCGCGCCGGGTCAGCCTGCAGGTGGAGCGGGACCGGCCGCTGTACGACTACTACGTCACCGAGCTGCACCAGAACAGGGAGCAGGCGGTCAAGCTCGACCTGCGGGAGGCCGTCCCGCTCGGCGACGAGCCGACCGTCGACGAGGTCAGACGTCTTCTCGAACGGCTCGGACTGCCGCTGCCGTCCAGCTTCACCGACCCTGACGTCGGCGACATCATCGACAAGGCGCTGCGCGCGGAGAACCCCTACCGCAGGTGAGCGCCGTGTTCCGGCCAAGGGGGACACGATGGACTACCCGGCCCTGGTACGGGCCGCCCGGCGGAAAGCCACCGCCGAGCTGATGCGGCACGCCGCATCCGAACTGGACCGGATCGTCTCGGGCCGTCGCGCCCTGCGCGCGGTGCGCCATCCTCTGGGGTTCGCCTGCCTGCCGATCCTGCGGGACGGTGCCGACGGGGTCTGCGTCCACCTCTTCGGTATCTTCGGGACCGAACCGGCCGCCCGGGAAGTGCCCCAAGTGCACTGCCACAGCTGGGACTTGACCAGCACAGTCCTGTACGGCCGGCTCGGCAACCAGCGCATGGACGTCGACGACGACACCACCGAGGACGCCACCCACCGTGTGTTCGAGGTGCTCAGCGATCCCTCGGGAGTCGACAACGTCCGGCCCACCGCGCGGGTCGTACGCTGCCTGCCCGGCGCGGAGCAGACCAGCTCCCGCGGCCAGATCTATGCCCTGCCGGCGGGTGAATTCCACACCACCAGGGTGCCGGACGGGCGCCCCACCGCCACTCTGGTACTGGGCCGGACCCTGCCCGGCCGGGTGGACCTGTCCCTGGGCCCGTTGTCGGCACCGGGCCACCGCATGGTCCGCCGGACCTGCGACGCGACCGAGACCGCCCGGATCGCTCGGGCCGCCCTCAGGAGGATCCATGAGCCCGAACCCTGACCCCGCGGCCCCGCCGCCCGGCTTCGCCTCCGAGCACCGTACGGCGGTGGCCGCCGCCGAGGAGGCCGGCGCGCTCCTGCGATCCCGCTTCCCCGACGGATTCGCCGCCCGCCCCAAGGGCCAACTCGGCGACGTCGTCACCGACTTGGACGTCATGGCCGAGCAGCTCGTCGTGGGCCGCATCCGCAGTCACTTCCCGCACGACCGCATCCTCGCCGAAGAGTCGGGCGCGATCGACGGCGACGGTGACGGCGGCGGCCGTACCTGGCTGGTCGACCCGCTCGACGGCAGCAACAACGTGGTCATCGGCCTGCCCGTCTACGTCGTCGGCATCGCCCTGTGCGTGGACGACGCCCCCGTGGTCGGTGTCGTCCACGACCCGATGACCGGCCGCACCTGGTCCGCCCTGCGCGGCGGCGGCGCGCACGGCCCGGCCGGACGGCTCGCCGCCCCCGCCCCCGCGCGCCCCCTCCCCGAGTCCGGCCCCCTGCTCGCCTGGACCCAGGGCCACGCCGTCCGCCGCGACGACCTCGCCGCCTGCGCACTGCGCCACACCCTGGAACTCCGCTCCCGGCGGCTGCTCCAGCTGTGGGCACCCCTGGTCGCCTGGGCCATGCTCGCCCGTGGCGACATCGACGGCTTCGTCGGCTACCGCGCCGAGGCGATCGACCTGCCCGCCGGCGCACTGCTCGCCCGCGAGGCCGGCGTGGCCGTACGGCACCTGGACGGCGGCGAGTTCGTCGGCGGCTTCAGCGGGCCGGACACGGGGCGCTCCTTCGTCGCAGGGCGCCCCGACGTACTGCCGTACCTGCTCGACCTGGTCGCTACGACCTCTTCTTCTTCCGGCACCGTGGGCATGCGCACGGCGGGAACCGGCCCGACAGGTCCATCGGCGCGGCGTCCTTCGGCGGCCGGTACGTCACCTTGGGGCCCCAGCTCCGACCGCCGTCCCGGGAGACCCTCAGCGTGAGGTACGCGCCGATCACGCCTTCGTCCTCGTCCTGCTGCATGCCTTCGCCTTTCACTTTCCGTGGTGATGCATGCACAGAGTGGGGTGGAGTTGGGTACCTTCGGAAGGTGACCCAGCGTGACAACGGAGTGCGCAAGAGGGGGAGTTGAGCCGGTGGCCATCGAGGACAATCCGCGTACGCGGGAGCAGTATGGACAGGAGCTGAAGCGGAGGAGGGAGGCGGCGGGGCTCACGCAGGAGGAGTTGGGCGAACGTGTCGTGATGTCGCGCACGCACATTGCGCACATCGAGGCAGGGCGCCGACGGCCGGACGTGGAGGATGCGCGGCGGCTGGATCAGGTGCTGGACACGGGTGGGTTCTTCGAGCGGTTCCTGCCGACGCTGGATGGCAGGAACGTGGCTGAGCACTTCAAGGAAGCCTTGGAATTCGAGGGCGCAGCGACGGTCGTTAAGGAGTACGCACCCACCCTGGTGCCGGGCCTCTTGCAGACGCAGGCGTATGCGTACGAAGTGCTCGGCACGGGCTATCCGCGCCAGAGTGATGAGGGGCGCGAGAAACTGGTGGCGACTCGCCTCGAACGGGCCCGCCTTCTCAACAACTTCGAGTCGCCCGAGGTTTGCTTCCTGCTCGACGAAGCGGTGCTACGACGTGTGGTCGGCGGGCCGACGGTGATGTGCGAGCAACTCCTGCACATCACGGAGTTGGGAACGAGTCGTCGCATCCGCGTCCACGTGCTGCCCTACTCCGTGGGAGCCCATGCCCTCCAAGCAGGCTTCCTCTCACTCATGTGGTTCGAGGAATCGCCCCCCATCGCATACGCGGAGGGTGTGAACAGCGGGCGCATCCTGGAGCTTCCGTCCGTGGTGCGTGGGTGCCAGGAGCTTTACGATCAAGCGCTGGGCGACGCTTTGTCGCACCGTAAGTCCCTGGATCTGCTGAGGTCCGTCGCGGAGGATTACGAACATGAAGCGCAGCGAGCACCTCATCCCTGATGCATCGGTACTGCCGGGCTGGCGCAAGTCGACGTACAGCGGTGGCAGCAGCGACAACTGCCTAGAAGTGAACGACGCCGCCGCCCCCACCCACATCCCCGTCCGCGACAGCAAGACCCCCACCGGCCCCGCGGTCCTCTTCTCGGCCCCCGCCTGGTCGGCCTTCGTCAGTGCTGTGAAGGCCTAGAAGCGGCCGCAGGGCTCGCGGTCAGCTCCAGGGCCAGGCGGCGTTCTCGTTGAGGGAACCCACCGCCAGACCGCCCGCGCAGGCGATCAGCCAGTCCGCCGACGGCCACCGCGCAACCAGGCGACGTACGGCCGCGCCCGCCTGCGTGGGCAGGATGCAGCCCAGCAGCATCAGCGCAGCCAGATCACCGGCCCCGGCATCCTGGTTCTCGGTCAGCGCATACCCGGCGGATATCGCCATGGCGGCGAGGATCAGGTTGCGCAGGTCGATCGCGCTCAGCGACGGAAGATCTGCTCCGGAGCCCCGGCGGACCGTGTAGACGATCAGCGCGGCCACCTCGGCAGCTATGGCGAAAAGTGCCACCAACACGGCTTGCCCTCCTAGAACTTGCAGGCCTTCTTGAGCGCGGGGATACCGAGCAGCGCGGCGATGGCCTTGCGATGCGCGGAGGTGAGCTTGCGGCGCTTGGCGTAGGTGCGGATGAGCTGCGCCGTCTTCTTGACGCCGATCTTCTTCACCAGGCGTACGGCGGTGACGACCCGCTTGGAGGATCCCGCCGGAGTGAACGCGGCGATGAAGCCGGCCACGGTGGCGGCGCACCACAGGACCTTCTTGGTGGTGGACCACCAGGAGGGGTCGATGACGATCGGGAAGGCGCTCTTGGCGTCGAATTCGACGTGCTGGATCAGCTTGTTGCCGACGACCTTGTAGCTGGTGGGGACGTCGTTGCCGTGGGCGTCCTTGGCCCAGGGCGCGTCGAAGAAGCCGGCGGGCTCCTTCTGCGGAGCCTTGTCGGCCCGGTCGTCGCCCTCGGAGTACAGGGACACCGAGCCGTCGTCGTGGGTGACGACCTTCATCCCGGCCGGGATGGTGAAGCCGGTCTCGTAGTCGTGCGGTGCGGTGCTGTCCTTGAGGATGTTCAGGGTGCGCGAACCGCCGTCCGTGGTGGGCTGCACCACCGTGTCGACCGGGCCGGACGAGGTGTAGACGACGTTTCCGCCCACCTGCGTGCCGTGCGTCCCGGCCTCCGGGATGGTCAGCCGGTTGGGCATGGCCTCGTTGCGGATGTCGATGGCGCTGTTCCTGCCGTCCCACGGGATGGAGACGATGTTCTCCTCCGTCGCCGCGATCGAGGCGTACGTGGCGTCCGACGAGGTGGCGGCGGTGATGTCGGCCGCGTCGGAGTACGTGTTCGCCAGGCCCAGGGCCGTTTCGGCGGCCGTCGGCTTCCAGGAGGTGTCCACGGTGAAACGGACGGGGTCGGACCAGCCGTTGGCGTAGTGGGTGCCGTCGTAGGTCGTGGTGCGGAAGCTGTAGGTCCTGCCGGACACGAGCTTCCCGGCCGGGACCTTCACCTGTGACGTGCCGTTGGAGGGAACCGGGTCGGCGTCGACGGTGGCGACGACCTTGCGCGTCGCGACGTCGGTGATCTCGTAGGTGCCGACGACCTGGTCCTCGCCGTTGTGGTCCGCGGTGGAGAACCGGAGGATCGGCGTGGTGGTGTTCACCTTGAAGAGCCCGCCGGTGGAGAGGAACGGCGCTCCGGCCTGGAGGTTGGAGCCGTTGTACGGCCGGTAGTTGTAGGTGACCTCCAGGGTCGGGACCTTGTCCTGGTCGGTGGCGTTGGCGGAGTAGAAGCGCTTCCAGGCGTAGGTGTCGGACTCGTCGGACGCCTTGAGGGCGAGGGAGCCGGTCTCCGCCTTCGCCGAGGACCACGTCTGGGCCAGCTTGGTGATGTCGGCCGTCGCCCATCCGGCGTTGTTGCAGGTGGTGGACTTGGTGTCGGTCGAGGTGGCGATCTTCTCCGTCATCCGGGGCTGCTTGCTCCAGCGGGTGTTCCGGTCGGCGCCGTCGGCGGCCCACACCTCCCAGCCGCGCTTCTCGCACGACCACGCGTGGTAGTTCCACAGCTTCAGACTCGCCTTGGAGACGAGGGAGTCGGCGAAGTTCGCGGTCCGGAAGGTCAGGAACGAGCGGGCCGTGCGCTTGGTCGTCCCCTCGTGGTCGCCGGGCCAGCCGATCTTCAGGTCGGTGCTCGCGGACTGGTCGGTGGTGTCACCGCCTTGCACAAAGGTGTCGAAGAGCACGTCCAGGGCGTCGGTGGCCGGGTCGATCGTCACCGGATACTGCGTCTTCGGGTCCCCCAGCCAGTCGGCGTCCGGCTTGAGCGAGAGCTCGACCGTGCTGCCCGACCGGGTCACCTGCATGGGGATCCGCTTGCGGCGGGTGTGTTCGCCGGAGCGCGGGTCGACCTGGCTGTCCCACATCGTCGGCGCGGACATAATGGCCACCGTCTCGCCGGATCGGTCGAGGAAGTCCACCCCGCCACCGGCGTTCGCCTCGGCGCTCATGCCATGTGGCAGTTCGATCGGCAGCGTCATCGGGGCGCCGCCCTGCGGGGCCTTGTGCAGCTTCAGATACTGCTCGAACCCGGTACGGGTGGCCTCCACGATCAGGTCGCCACCGGGCACGGCGTCCTCGTAGGTGGCGATGTTGCCGGACAGGCGCGGGGCCGGCAGGCCGCCCTTCCACCGCACGGCGATCCGCCGGCCGCCGCTGCCCAGGGTGATCAGGTCACGGGCCTGGTCCTGTGGGGCGGTGGCGGCAGCCCTCAGGGACGCGGCAGGCGCGCCGCCCTTGCCGGCGAGCCTCAGCCCCTCCGGGTGGGCTTCGGCCGAGACGCCGCCCGACGCGTCGCGCTCGAGGTCGAGATCGACGTCGACCCACCTGCCGTCCTTGATCATGCGGATCGGCCCGGCAGCCGTCTCACGGGTCAGGGTGCCGTCCGGATTGGCGTGGACGGTGTCGGTCTCCGTGCGCAGTTGCAGGACCTCGACCTTGCGGTCCTGGACCTTCGCCGCCGCCAGCGCCGCCTCGGGGCTCTCGGCCTCCTTGATCGGGTGCGACTGCACGGACTCCAGCGCCTGCTCCAGCTCCGACATGGCCCGGTCGGCCTGAGCGTCGGCAGCCGTGGGGTCGTTGGCTGCCTCGGCGATGTGCGGAGTGGACAGGAGGACCGCTCCCGCGGTCAGCATGGCTATCCCCGCAGTGCCCGTGGTCCGGGCCCGCCAGGTGCTGCTCATATGTGTGCTCCCCAAATGCGGCCTGCGCGTCAGCCGGTTCGCGGCGGTGAGCAGGCCGTATGTGATCTCTTGGCGGCCCGAATAGAAACATATATGACCTGATCTTGGCCAATTCTTGGTTGTTTCTTTCGGTTGTGCCGTGCGTAAGGGGCGCTTTGGGGTGTGCTAGGGGGATGTCTTCAAACGGTGTGTGCGGCAAGTAAGTTGAAGCCGGCACGGCGGTCTCGCCGTGCCGGCCTGGCTGGATGCCTCGGAGTGCCTCGACCCCGTCAGAGCTTCCCGCCGATCTCGCACGCCCGGCACGGCGGCTGGCCGCAGGTGCACTGCATGAGGGCGTCGAGTACCTCGTGGTCGTGGTAGAGACACTCGTCCCGGCAGGTGTGGCGCGGAATGAACCCCGCCGCGATCTCGCCGGGCCACGGCTCGTGGCCGTCCCTGCAGCGGGCGAACCGCTCGGGATCGGTGGAGTGGAGGTCGTGCATCTTCGACCGCGCCTCGTCCTCCAGCTGTCGCACGCGCTCCATCAGGCTCTTGAGCTCGGCGGCGATGCCGGAGTAGTGGTCGGTACCGGTCCTCACATGTGCGGCCCGCAGCGCCATCGCCGCGTTACCCAGAAACCTGCCGGCATCCTGAAGGTCGGTCACGTGATGCATCTGAATGCCATTCACGCTCCGCACCCATACGGCGTCCATGCTGCTCACTGATCCACCTTCCCGGCGTACACCTGGGTCGTGCGCAAGACGGCATGCGCGGCGCCGGTGCCTCCGCATAAGGAAAAAAATTCAACCTATTTAAGGACGCTAAGGGCGCGAGTTGTGCCCGTCCAGTGGTTTTGGGGTGAATCGGCTCACAAGAGCCGTGTGCGCAGCAGGCACGATGTGCTCCGAAGGTCATTCCCCATTCGTCCGGTGGATCTTATGAATCGTCTGCTGATTTCCTGCCCGTGGGCGCTATTCGTTATCCGGCGACCGTGTAGGAGCGCGCTCCTGTTCCGGCGAGCCCGCCGCCGTCGACGATCAGGTACTCCGGCCGGATCGGCCGCCCGTCGAACCAGCACTCCAGGATCTCCCGGGTACCGGCCGCGTAGCGGGCCTGCGCCGACAGGGTCGAGCCGGACACGTGGGGCGTCATCGCCTCGTGCGGCATGGTGCGCCAAGGGTGGTCCGAGGGCGGCGGCTGCGGATACCAGACGTCGCCGGCATAGCCGGCCAGTTGGCCGCTGTCGAGGGCACGTACCACGGCGTCCCGGTCGACGATGAGCGCGCGTGCGGTGTTGACGATGTAGGAACCCCGCTTCATGGCGCCGATCATGTCGTCGTCGAAGAGATTCATCGTCTGCGGATGCAGCGGAGTGTGGATCGACAGCACGTCGACCGCGGAGGCCAGCGAACGCGCGTCGGGATGCCAGGTCAGCCCCAGTTCCTCCTCGACCTCCTCGGGCAGCCGGTGCACGTCGTGGTAATGCAGGCGGACGTCGAACGGCTTGAGGCGGCGCAGTACCGCCTTGCCGATACGGCCGGAGCCGAGGACGCCGATGTCCATGCCCTCGATGTCGTAGGAGCGGGAGACGCTGTCCGCGATGTTCCAGCCCTTCTTGGCGGTCACCCACTCGTGGGCCGGCATGTAGTCGTGCACCAGGGTGAGGATCTGCATGACGGCGTGCTCGGAGACGCTGATGCTGTTGCTGTACGTCACCTCCGCCACCGTCATGCCGTGGCCGATGGCGCTCGGCAGGTCGACGTGGTCCGAGCCGATCCCCGCGGTGATCGCGAGTTTGAGCCGGGGAGCGGCGGCGATCCGCTCGGGGGTCAGATAGGCGGGCCAGAAGGGCTGCGAGATCACCACGTCGGCATCGGGCAGCTCGTGGTCCAGGGTGGAGCCGGGCCCTTCCTTGTCGCTGGTCACGACATAGGTGTCGCCCCGGTCCTCCAGAAATCTGCGCAGTCCCAGCTCGCCCGAGACGCAGCCGAGGAGCCGGCCCGGGGTGAAATCTATGGCTCGTGGGGTCGGTGTGGTCTGTCCGCCCGGATATCCGGTGATGCTGGGAATGGCGTCGCGGGCGTAGTCCGGAGGGTAACCGCCCACAGGGTCGGGGTAGAGCACCGCAAGGATCTTTGCCATGGCTGTCCTCCATCGGTGAGGCCGCTGTACCGGTAAATGAGGCCGGACACCGAGGATTTTCTGATTTTAGTCGAGTGCGTGTCGGCGCTTCAATCCCCACCGATGGCGAAACCGGTGGCTGCTGGATAGGTGTGCAACGGGTGCGCGGCCGGTGCCTCGGTGATCACCATCATGAAGGCGCCGACGATCACACATCCCACGGGGTTCATCCGCAGCGTGGTCCAGGGGAACGCCGTCGCGCATCGGGCGCAGCGCCGCTCCCCTCATGAGTCCCTGAGCCCGTCGCGAAGCCAATCCGTCGCCATCGCTTCGGCACACCATTTTATCGGCTGCCTTTTCTGCGGCGCCCGTGCGGAGTTCTCCAGCCGTCAGCGGCTTGACACGGAGATTTATGAGACGTCTCCTGGAAGGGAGAAAAAAGTGTCGGGGACTGCTGATGGCAATCTACGAATATCTATGCAACTGCTGTGGGGCCTTCGAAGTGCAGTTGCCGTTCGGCACGGCACCCAAAGCCTGGGACTGCCCTGTTTGCGCGGGTGCGGCAAGGCGTGTGTACTCCGCCCCCGGCTTCGCACGGACCTCAAGTGCGATCGCTGCCCTCCGTGCCCGGGAGGAGCAGTCGCGTGAGGCCCCGGCAGTGGTCTCCGAAGTGCCAACGGGCAGGAGGGTGCACAGGCAACCGCCCTCCGCGCTCTCCCGGTTGCCGCGGCCCTGAGGGCGGTGGTGGACGCGGCAGAACCCTTCACGCGGCGACATCCGGACACGGACGTCCTCCCCATGCGGACTTAGGAGGTGCGTCCCTGTGGCAAACGCGGGACTGCTCTTCGTCGGTGCGGTGCTCTTCATGAACGGGCTGATCCTCCTCTATAAGGTCACCCCCCGGTCAGGTGCGGTTTTCAACCTTTTCGTCGGTGCACTCCAGGTGCTGACGCCGACGTACCTCATCTTCACCGCCGGCAACGACCCCATGAAGATACTGGCGGCATCCGGAATCTATCTTTTCGGTTTCACCTATCTTTATGTGGGCGTCGGCCTGCTGGCCGGCCTCGACAACGACGGGGTCGGCTACTATTCACTCTTTGTGGCAATCGCTGCCCTGGGATATTCATTCGTCAATTTTCACCTGTTCAAGGATTACCCGTTCGGAGTCATCTGGCTCTACTGGGCATTCCTGTGGTTCCTGTTCTTCCTGTTGCTCGGACTCAAGAAGGACGGGCTCCGCATCTACGTCGGCTGGGTCACGGCGATCGAGGGTTGGGTCACCGGCGTGATACCCGCCGGGCTGCTGCTCTCCGGCTACTGGAAACACCCCGACGAGACCGCCATCGCACTGGGCGTCTTCGCCGTGGTGGTGTTCTTCGCTCTGTGGCCGCTCACCCGGGCATCGCGCCAGCCGGCCCCCGCCATCCCGACGACCGGCGCGGACGCATCAACGTGACCGGATCAGAAGTACGAGGAAGCTGTCATGCCCGAAGTCATCTTCAAAGTGGACCAGAGCAAGTCCATGCGTGATCAGGACGTCCCCGGACACAACAGGTGGCATCCGGACGTCCCCACGGCCGTCATGGTGAAGCCGGGATCGGAGTTTCGCCTGGAGTGCCGTGACTGGACCGACTGCCAGGTCGGCAACAACGACTCCGCCAACGACGTACGGGACATCGACCTCACCGTCCCGCACATGCTCAGCGGCCCGATAGGAGTGGAGGGCGCCGAGCCGGGTGACCTGCTGGTCGTCGACCTCCTCGACCTCGGCCCCGTGCCCCAGCAGACCGGGACCGCGGCAGGCCAGAGCTGGGGCTATACCGGGATCTTCGCCAAGGCCAACGGCGGTGGTTTCCTGACCGACTACTTCCCGGACGCCTACAAGGCGATATGGGACTTCCACGGCCAGCAGGCGGTCTCCCGCCACCTTCCCGGCATCCGCTTCACCGGAATCACCCACCCCGGGCTGTTCGGAACCGCCCCGTCCGCCGAGATGCTCGCCCGCTGGAACGCCCGCGAGAAGGCGCTGATCGACACCGATCCGAGCCGGGTCCCGCCGCTCGCCGTACCACCGGACACCAGCAACGCGCTCGCCGGCACGGCCACCGGAGACCTGGCGCGGCACATCGCCGAGGAAGGCGCCCGCACGGTGCCGGCCCGGGAGAACGGAGGCAACCAGGACATCAAGAACTTCACCCGAGGGTCGAGGGTCTTCTACCCCGTATACGTCAAGGACGCCAAGCTCTCCGGAGGCGACCTGCACTTCAGCCAGGGCGACGGGGAGATCACCTTCTGCGGCGCCATCGAGATGGGCGGTTTCGTCGACCTTCACGTCGACCTGATCAAGGGCGGCATGGAGAAGTACGGCATCTCCACCAACCCGGTGTTCGTACCGGGCAACGTCGAGCCGAGGTACACGGAGTTCCTCACCTTCATCGGAGTCTCCGTCGACCACGACACGGACACGAACTTCTACCTGGACGCGACGCTGGCCTACCGCCGGGCCTGCCTCAACGCCGTCGAGTACTTCAAGAAGTTCGGCTACAGCGGAGAGCAGGCCTACCTGCTGATCGGCTCCGCCCCCGTAGAGGGACGCATCAGCGGCATCGTCGACATCCCCAACGCCTGCTGCTCGCTGTACATCCCTACCGCCATCTTCGATTTCGAGATCCGGCCCAGCGCCGCCGGCCCCATGAAGGCCGACCGTGGCCGGTGCGCCGTCGCCGCAGCCTGACCGGACGCCAACGGCCCCGTGGAAAGGCAAGGCGGATCAGGGGCGCTGCGACGAGCGCCCCTGATCGGTGCATGCCCGCCCCGGGGCAGTCGAGAACTAGCGCGTCAGCGCCAGCGCGGTCACCGACGTCACCACCGCCGCCGTGGCCAGCACCGCACCCGTTCCCATCAGACGCGCCACCGGCACCCGCACCCCGTACGCGTGACAGCGCTCGTACCAGAGCAGCGTCGCGAGGGAGGCCCACGGCGTGATCACCGGCCCCGCGTTGGTGCCGACCAGCAGGGCGAGGAGTTGGTCGTGGTTGGCGACCGGGACGGCGGCCTCACCCGCGAGATACACGGGGAGGTTGTTGAGGGCGTTGGACAGGCCGCCGCCGACCGCCGCCGCGCGGAACATGCCGAGTACGCCGCCGTCGTGGCCGACCGCCGACGCCAGCAGATCGTGCAGCCCGTGCGCGTTGACCGTCTCGACCACCAGGAACATGCCCGGCACCATCACGAGCAGCCGCCAGGGAATGAGGGACGGCCGAAGTACGGACGGGCGCCGTACCGCGAACGCCGCCACGGCCACCGCCGCCGCCGTCGCGGAGGCCGTCCACAGCGGTACGTCGGCCACGAGAATGGCCAGCAGGAAGCCGGCGCAGGCGAGCGCGCAGGCGCGGAAGAGCACCGGGTCGGCGGGGCTGTGCACCTCTGGGGGCGCGTACCGGTCGGTGGCGCGCGGGCGCACGTCGTCCGCCCGGGCCGCGCCCGGTCCGGAGACAGAGACGCCCACCAGGTCGGCGCTGCCCGTGCCCGTGGCGTCCTCCTCAGCCCCACGCCTGCCCCGCCGCCAGAAGAACAGCCACAAACAAGCCATCGTCACTGCGACCGCGGCCAGCTGCGGCGCCCACATGCGTCCCGCCAGGCCCAGGGGTGACAGAGCGACCCGGTTCGCCGCCAGCAGGTTGGTGAGATTGGAGACCGGCAGGAGCAGGCTCGCCGTGTTGGCCAGCCAGACCGTCGTCATCGCCAGTGGCACGGGAGCGATGCCGACCCGGGAGGCGAGCGCCAGCATCACCGGGGTCAGCAGGACGGCGGTGGTGTCCAGGTTCAGCGCGATGGTGGTGACGGAGGCGAAGGCCACGCAGAGCAGGAAGAGGAGCGGGTAACTGCCCCGGCCGGCCCGGGCCATGCGTGCCGCGAGGACGTCGAAGACCTCTGCCCTGCTGGTCAGCTCGGCCAGCACGATGACCGTGCCCAGGAACGGCAGGAGCGGGGCGATGCGGGTCATCGCGTCGGACGCCGACCCGGTGGGCAGCAAGCCCGTGGCCACGCACAGCAGCCCGATCACCAACAGGCCGATCGCCACCCGGTCGAGGACATGCAGACGGAGGAGGACACGCACACCTGGCAGCCTCGCACATCTGTGCCCCGCTGTGGCCACAGGGCCGTCGAACGCCTGGAAACGGCCGGTATCACGCTGGCTACTCACGGCATCATGGATACATGGTGGCTCGACAGATCATCCCGGGGGACACCGGGCCATTGGATTTCTTCATCAGCTACTCACCCGCCGACGAACGCTGGGCGTCGTGGATCGCCTGGACGCTGGAGGAGGCCGGCTACCGCACGGTGCTCCAGGCCTGGGACTTCGTGCCGGGCACGAACTTCGTCGACTTCATGGACCGCGGTGTGAGCGAGTCCGCCGCCGTCATCGCCGTACTCTCGCGCAACTACGAGCGCTCGCGGTACGGACGGATGGAGTGGCAGGCCGCCCTGCGGGCGGATCCGGACGCGCCCGAGCGAAGACTTCTCACCGTGCGCGTCGAGGACATCCCGGTGGAGGGGCTCCTGGCCACCATCACCTATGTCGACCTGGTGCCGGTCACCGATCCCTCGGCCGCCCGAGACCTGCTGCTCACCCGCGTCCGGCAGGCTCTCGACGGCCGCGCCCGGCCCGCCCTGCGCCCCGACTACCCGGGCGGCAGCGGCCATCCCGCACCGTCGGCGCCGTCCGTGCCGTCCCTTCCGCCCTCCGGGCGGCCGCTCGGCCGGTCCGGCTGGGCGGGGCGGCGCAGGCCCGCCGCCCCGCCGTCGTACCCGCGGGTCTCGGGCGAGGCCTCGGGGCGCGAGGCGGTCACCCTGCTCCATCTGGCCGGGCCCGCCTTCGGCCGGGGCCAGGACCCCGCCGAATTACAGGCGGCGATCTGGGGCGACCTGGTGGAACTCACCGATGCCGGAGCGCCCGCGCCCGATCTGCTGGTGGTCACCGGCGATCTGACCGCGAGCGGCAGCCGCCGGGAGTTCGAACAGGCCCTGTCCTTCCTCACCGGGCTGCGGGCCCTGCTGGGCCTCGAACCGCACCGGGTCGCCCTCGTCCCGGGCGGCCAGGACGTCAACCAGGCCGCCTGCCAGGCCTACTTCAGCACCTGCGAGGCCGACGAGATGCCGCCCCGGCCGCCGTACTGGCCCAAGTGGCGCCACTTCGCGGGGCTCTTCCAGGAGCTGTACCAGGGCCTCGACGTCGTCTTCGACAGCGACCAGCCGTGGACCCTCTTCCCCGTGCCGGAACTGCACACCGTGATCGCGGGACTCAACTCCTCGATGGCCTACAGCCACCGCCGCGACGACCAGTACGGACTCGTCGGACCCGAGCAGGCCGCCTGGTTCGCCCAGGCGCTGCGCCCACACGAGACCGAGGGCTGGCTGCGCATCGGCGTGCTGCGCCACGCACCCGGCGCCGCCCGGCCGCCGGCCGCCCGCCGCCCCGCTGCCTCGCCGGACGGCACGGGACCGCTGCGCGACACCGACGTGCTCACCCGGCTGACCGCGCCCCGGCTGCACCTGCTGCTGCACGGCCCCACCGACCCCGGTGCGCTGCCCGCCCTGACCACCGCCTCCGGCGAGGTGCCGGTGATCGGCTCCCTCGGCCCGGGCCGGCACCAGCTGCTCCGCGTCACCCGCGAGGGCCTCGCGACCTGGCAGGGCCCGGGAGAGCCGCGGCGCCGCCCGGTCCAGTGGCGGCGGGCCCAGCGGGCCTTCGGGCCCGAGGACACCGAAGTGACGGCGGGCGCCACGGCGGGCAACCCGGAACCGGACCGGTCCCCGAGCCCCGAGCCCGAGCCGCGCGCCGTGCAGACCCCGGCCGAGATACTGCTGGCCCGGGTCACCGAGGTCTGCCGCACCCGCCACGAAGGCGCCCAGATCCGACAGGTCGACGGACCGGTGCCGCAACTCCTCGTCACCTGGAGCCAGTCGGGCTTCGTGCGCCAGCAGCGGGTGGCCGTCCACACCGGCACCCCGAGCGCGCAGGACATCGACCGCTTCGTGGCCCTGGTGCACGCCGCCGACTCCGAGACCGAGGCCGAACTCGTCCACGACGGCCCGCCGCCCGCCCGCGAACTGCGCGACGCGGCCCGCCGCAGAGGCGTCAGGGTACGCAGCTTCACCGAGTACCAGGGCCTGCTCGACCTGCGCGGATACGTCTCCGCGCAGAGCGAGCGGCTGCGCACCGACCCCCGCTATCCACCGGGCATGTACCTGCCCCAGCGGTACCGGGAGGTGGAGCGCCTCGACGCCGAGGACCGCGACGGCCTGGTGGACGAGATGCTCCGGCTGCTCGACTCCGACCAGGGCCGCTTCCTGCTGCTCCTCGGCGACTTCGGGCACGGCAAGACCTTCGCGCTGCGCGAGCTGGCCCGGCGCATCCCCAATGAACTGCCGCACCTCGTCCCCCTGCTGGTCGAACTGCACGCCCTGGACCGGGCCTACTCCTTCGAGGGGCTCGTCGCCGCCCACCTCGCCGCCCACGGCGTCGACAACATCGACCTGCGCGCCTTCCGCTACATGCTTCAGCAGGGCCGCATCGCGCTCCTCTTCGACGGCTTCGACGAACTCGTCAACCAGGTGACGTACGACCGTGCCGCCGAGCGCCTCCAGGTGCTCCTCGACTCCGCCGTGGACAGCGCCAAGATCCTGGTCAGCAGCCGCACCCAGCACTTCCGCTCCCAGGGCCAGGTGCTCACCGCGCTCGGCGAACGCGTCGGCCTGCTCCCGCACCGCCGGGTGCTGGCCGTCCAGGAGTTCACCCCGCGGCAGATCCGCGCCTACCTGGTCAACCGCTACGACGGCGACACCCAGGCCGCCGAGCGCCGGCTCAGGCTCCTCGACGCCATCCCCGACCTGCTCGCCCTGTGCCGCAACCCCCGGCTGCTCGGCTTCGTCGCCGACCTGGACGACGACCAGCTGCGCGCGGTCGCCGGCGCGGGACGCGCGCTCAGCGCCGCCGGCCTCTACCAGGAGGTGCTCACCGCCTGGCTCGGCTTCGAGGAACAGCGTGCCGGGGCCGCCCCCGGCCGGGCCCCCGGGCTCAGCCTGGACCAGCTGTGGCACGCGGTCACCGCGCTCGCCCTCAGGCTGTGGGAGAGCGGCCAGGACTCGCTGCGCCTGGACGAACTGACCGATGTCGCCGAGACTCTGACCGGACTCGCGGGCACCCGCCTCTCGGTGCCGCAGACCGCGCACGCCATCGGCTCCGGCACCCTGCTGGTGCGCAGCGACGAGGGCCTGTTCCGGTTCATCCACGGCTCGGTGGTGGAGTGGCTCGTCGCCCGGGAGTGCGCCGAGCGGCTGACCGCGGGCGACGCCACCCTGCCGACGCGGCGTCAACTGAGCCAGCTGGCCGTCGAGTTCCTGTGCGACCTCGCCGACCACCGGGTCTGCCAGGCGTGGGCCGAACGGCAGCTCGGCGGCGGCGAAGCCGACGGGACCGAGGCCGGGCGCGCCAACGCCGTGAAGATCCTCAGCCGGCTGCGGGTGCCCGCCCACACCGATCTGCGCGGCGCCGCCCTGGCCGGTGAGGACCTCTCGCACCGTGACTTCTCCGGTGTCGACCTCACCCGCGCCGACCTCACCGACGCCCGCCTCGTCGGCGCCAACCTCTCCGGCGCCGTCCTGCGGCACGCCCGGCTGACCGGTGCCCGGCTCGACGGCGCGGATCTGACCGGCGCCGATCTGCGCGGCGCCGATCTGCGCCGGGCCCGGCTGATCCGCACCGACCTGAGCGGCGCCCGGGTGGACGGCGGCCGCTGGCGGCAGGCCGCCCTGATCTCGGCGACCACCGGGCCCCTGGCCGAGACCCCCGAACTGGCCGCCGCCGCGCTTGCTCCCGGCCTGGCCGTCGACGCCGGCTTCCGGCCCTCCGCGGTCGGCGTCCCCTACGGCTTCGACATGCAGACCAGCCGGCTGCCCGAGCCCATCTCCTACAGCCCCGACGGTGAACTCCTCGCCGTGGGCAGCGAGGACGGCGGCGTGCTGGTCTGCGACGCCACCACCGGCCTCGCCCTGCGCACCCTGGAGGGCCACACCGGACGGGTCTACGCGGTCAAGTTCCGCGAACGGGCACTGGCCACCGGCAGCTCCGACGGCACCGTACGGCTGTGGGACCCGGTGTCCGGCCGCTGTCTGCACCGGCTGGAGATCCACCCCGGCGGGGTCTGGCCGGTCGCCCTCGACGCCGACGGACTCCTGCTGGCCACCGGCGACGCCGACGGCGTCATCACCGTCTGGGACCCGGCCACCGGCACCCCCCTGCACCGGCTGCCCGGACACACCGCGCCCGTCTACACCGTGGCCTTCGCACCGGGCAACACCACCCTGGTCACCGGGGACGCCTCCAGCGCCGTACGGCTGTGGGACCTCACCACGGGAGAGCGGTCGGGCGAACTGCCCGGCCACCGCAGCGCGGTGTTCCGGGCGCGGTTCAGCCCGGACGGCACCCTGCTGGCCACCGGCGACCGTGGCGACGATCGGCTGGGCGGCACCGTCCGGGTGTGGGACGTCGCCACCCGGACCGTCCGGCACGAGTTCACCGGCCACTCCGGGCGCGTCTACACCCTGGACTTCCACCCCGGCGGCCGGTTCCTGGTCAGCGGTGACACCGACGGCGAGGTGCGGCTGTGGGACCTGGCCGCCGGGCGCAGCGCCGGGCTGCTCGGCGGCTGCCGCGGCGGCGTCTACCAGGTGCTGTTCGATCCTGACGGGACCCAGCTCGCCGCCGGTGACAGCGCCGGAGTGGTCCGGCTGTGGCGGATCGACCCGGAGTCCGACCCCGTCGCCGTGCCCCTGAACCGGCAGCCCGCCGAGCACCGCGGCTCGGTGTGGGTGTGCAAGTTCCGTCCGCACGGCGACACGCCCGCCCCGGGCGCCGGCCCGCTGCTGGTGACCGGTGGCAACGACGGCGTCGTCCGTCTCTGGGACCCCGCCACCGGCCAGGGCAGACGCATTCTGCGCGGCCACGGACGCCGCATCGGCACCCTGTCCTTCAGCGCCGACGGTTCCATGCTGGCGGCCGGCGGCAACGACGGTGTCGTCCGCGTGT
Source organism: Streptomyces griseochromogenes (assembly GCF_001542625.1). Taxonomy (NCBI): domain Bacteria; kingdom Bacillati; phylum Actinomycetota; class Actinomycetes; order Kitasatosporales; family Streptomycetaceae; genus Streptomyces; species Streptomyces griseochromogenes. The sequence continues at coordinate 2,042,546 of NZ_CP016279.1, forward strand.
GGCACTCCGCCTCCGGCCGGCGGCTGCGCGAACTGACCGGTCAGAGCGACCGCCTGGTCTCGGCCGCGTTCGGCCCCGCCGGCCCCCTGCTGGCCACCGCGAGCAGCGACGGCGACATCTATCTGTGGAACGCCGCCACCGGCGAGTACCAGCGCGAGCTGGACGTCGAGACGGATCATGTGTGGGCCGAGGCGTTCAGCGCCGACGGCGAACTGCTGGCCACCGCCAACGACGACGACACGGTACGGCTGTGGTACCGGGTGACCGGGGCCCATGTGGCCACCATCACCGAGCACTTCGGCCGGGTCCGCGCGATCGCCTTCCGCGGCGACGGCGCGAACCTGGTCACCGGCTGCGACGACCGCAAGGTGCGGATCTGGGACATCGCCGAGCGCCGGATAACCGGCGTCCTGGACGGGCACCAGGACCGGGTGTACGCCGTGGCGTTCGCCCCCGACGGCTCCTGGCTGGCCAGTGCCTCCTGGGACGGTACCGCGGTGATCTGGAAGGACGGGGAGATCGACCACCGCCTGACCGGCCACACCGGCAAGCTGTGGACGGCGGCGGCACATCCGCTGCGGCCCCTGCTGGCGACCGCCGGCGACGACCGCACCGTCCGCCTGTGGGATCCGCACACCGGAGCCGAGACCGCCGTGCTCACCGGCCACACCGGCCGCGTGCTGGCCGTCGCCTTCAGCCCCGACGGCTCCCGGCTCGCCTCGGGCGGCGAGGACGGCACGGTACGCCTGTGGAACGTCCCCGCCGACGCCCCGCCCACCCTGCGCGCCACCCTCGTCGGCATGCCCGGGGGCTGGGCCGCCCTGTCACCCTCCGGCGGCTACAAGTACGAGGGAGACGTCACCGGCGAGTTCTGGCACGCGGTCGGCATGTGCCGCTTCGAGCCCGGAGAACTCGACGGGCATCTGCCGGGGGTGCGGCAGGTGCCGCTGGACGAGCAGCTGGGGTGAGAGGAGGCACCCCGAAAGCCATTTTGAACATGTTCAATTCCAGGCGTACGCTCCTGCCATGAGCGACAGAGCCGCCCTGCTCAAGGGCATTCGCGTCTGGCTGGTCTCCTTCGTCGTGTGCCTGGTGCTCAGCGGGGCCACCGCCTTCCCGCTCGTGCACGAGCTGCGCTGGACCGAGGACGTGCTGAGGTCCCTGTCCGTGCCGGAGCACCTGCCGGGGCTGATGCACTGGATCTCGCGGGCGCGGCAGGGGCTGGACACCGTCGATGCCAAGTACCCCTTCGTGCTGTACGGCACGGACTGGCTGGCGTTCGCCCACCTCGTCATCGCGGTCGGCTTCTACGGGCCCTACCGCGACCCCGTCCGCAACATCTGGGTCGTCGAGTTCGGGATGATCGCCTGTGCCGGCATCATCCCGCTCGCGCTGATCTGCGGACCGGTGCGCGGGATCCCCTTCTGGTGGAGCCTGATCGACATGTCGTTCGGCGTGTTCGGGATCATCCCGCTGTACGTCGTACGGCAGAAGATCAAGCGGCTGGAGACCCTGACCCAGGCGTACGTCAGCGCTTGAACGCGGGGTACGCGAAACGCTCGGCTATGGCCTGGCCGTCGCCCTTGGCGTCGGTCGCGTCGACCGAGTAGACCAGGGTGCGGGAGAGGTCGGGGGTGGCGGCCATCACCGTGGCGTAGCCGGGCCGTGAGCCGGTCTTGCCCCAGATCACCTTGCCGTTCAGCTCGAACCGCTCCAGCGCCGCGCCGTAGCGCGCGCCGGGCACGTCGGGAAGCGTGAACATCTCCTTCAGCTGCGGCTCGGGCACCACCCGGCCGCGGAACAGCCCCACCAGCAGCTTCTCCAGGTCGGCGGTCGTGGAGATCAGGTCGCCGGCCGCCCACCGGTCGGACATGTTCCACTCGGTCACATCCACCAGCTTGCCGTCGATCCAGTCGTAGCCACGGTTGTGCGGTCCGTGGATACGCGGGTCGGCTCCGACGGGGAACGAGCTGTCCCGCATGCCGAGCGGCCGGAAGATCCGCACCGCGGCCTGGTGGGCGTACGAGTCGCCGGTCACCTTCTCTATGAGCATGCCGAGCACGGTGTAGTGAATGTTGTCGTACTCCTGGTGGGTGCCCGGCTCGTACGCCGGACCCTGGGCGACGGAGGACGCCACGACCTGCTGGGGCGTCAGCGTCTCGAAGCGGTGCGGGTACCCGTCCTCGACCGTGTCCCCGAGGGACGCACCCGGCCGCAGACCGCTGGTGTAGTTCAGCAACTGCCTCACGGTGATCGGGCGGAAGGCGTCGGTGAGCAGGCCCGGCAGATACCGCTGCACAGTGCCGTCGAGGTCGATGCGGCCCTCGGCGGCCAGCTGCAGCACGACCGCCGCGGTGACCACCTTCGTCACCGAACCGGCCCGGAAGCGTCCGTTCTCCAGCACCGGCGCCCCGGACCGGACGTCCCGCACTCCGGCCGTCCCACGCCACGTCCCCTTGCCGCCGACGCGGAGGGCCGCGGCGGTGGCGTCGTGGTCGGGCAGCCCGGCGATCGCCGCGGCCAGGGCTTTGGCGTCCGGACCGGTCGTCGTGCCGGTCGCCGTGCCGCTCGTCGTGCCGGTCGCCGTCCGGTCGGGCGCGGCGAAGGCGGGGGCCACCAGCGGGCCGGCCGCCAGGGCCAGCGCGAGGGCGGCGGCGAGGACGGTGCCGCGGCTGCGTGGGCGCATGAGGATGCTCCTTGAGTTGTCGAGCCCTTGAGAGACCGGTCTGCGGTTCGTGATCATCTTCGGGCTCCGCGGGCTCCCGGCACATCGGGGCCGCCCCTGACCGGACCCCGGTCAACTGACGGAGATGTCAGGGAAATTGTCAGGGTCGACCCTCAGGGGGCGCGGCGCGCCCGTCCGCTCCCGCGTGCCCGAGACACGCAAAAAGTGTTATCCGCGGGACCCGCGGCCCGTCTCCGGCGTGTGACCCCCGACATGGCAGGCGGCCCGGTCCCGGCTGAGAGGGTGCGGGCATGAACGCGGGCACCGGAACGGACCTGGACGGACGGCGGTGGCGTGCCACCGTGGCGGCCGCGCAGGCCGGTGACCGGCAGGCGCTGGACGAACTGCTCCAGGGCTGGTTGCCGCTGGTCTACAACGTCGTCGGCCGCGCGCTGAACGGCCACGCCGACGTCGACGACGTCGTCCAGGAGACCATGCTCCGCGCCGTCGACCATCTCGGCACGCTCCGCGACCCGGACAGCTTCCGGTCCTGGCTGATGGCCATCGCCATGCGGCAGATCCGCGAGCGGGCGCGCAAGGGGAGGGCGCACCGGTCGGTCGAGGGCGCACCGGACGGCACCGGCGACTTCGCCGAGCTGGCCGTTCTGCGGCTCCAGCTGGAGGGCCAGCGGCGCGAGGTGGCGCAGGCCGTGCGCTGGCTGGACGCCGAGGACCGGCAGTTGCTGTCGCTGTGGTGGCTGGAGGTGGCCGGCGAGCTGACCCGGCGCGAGCTGGCGGCGGCCGTCGGTATCAGCAGGCAGCACGCCGCCGTCCGCGTCCAGCGGATGAAAGCGCGTCTGGAGACCTCCCGGGGCATCGTGCGGGCCCTGGCCGACGCCTGCCCCGAACTGCGCGAACTGACCGCCCGCTGGCCCGGTCGCCCCGACTCGGTGTGGCGCAAGCGGCTCGCCCGGCACATACGGGGCTGCGGCCACTGCGGCGACGTCCGCGAGCCCGTCGTACCCGCCGAGCGGCTCATCGCCGGGATCGCCCTCGTGCCCGTGCCCGCCGGCTTCACCCTGTCGCTGGCCCTCGGCGGCAAGACGGCGGCCCCGGCCACCACCGCCGGCTGGTCCGCCAAGGTGCTGGGCGCCCTGACCAAGCCCGCCGTGGCCGTGACGGCGAGCGCGACCCTCGTGGCGGGCGGCGCCTACGTCGTCGTACGCCCCCCTGGCACATCACCCGCACCAACGGCACCGACACCCACAGCGCCCCACACGACCGGCCGGCCCCCGGCCGCCTCGGCATCCCCGCCGCCCTCCCTCTCTCCCACCCCGTCGCCGGCCCGGCGGACGGACGCCTACGGCACGGTCGTCGACGCGGTCGACCGGGCGCCCGCGCCGGACACGCCTCCGGCGGCGCTGCCCCAACGGCCGGAGACCCGCGTGACCAGCACCGGTGGCGCGCACGCCGTCATGAACCACCGCGGGGACAGCGTGACGCTCAGCGGCGAGGGCTATGTGCTGGTCCGCTGGCAGATCTCGCCGCAGCACCGGGCCGGCAGCCTCGTCATGCCGAGCTGGACCGGACTCAAGGGCAGGCTCTTCCACGTGGCCTCGGGCGGCGGCCGCCGCATGGACGACCCCGTCAGCGCTTCCGACCGGACCGCCACCGGCATGGGCGACTCGGCCGTCGGCTACGCCGTCCCGCCGGCCGGCACCCAGCAGATGTGGCAGAACGAGTACTTCTACCTCGACGGCAGTGTCACCCTCACCTCGAACGAGCGCGGTGCCGACTACGGCCTGAGCGTCTTCCCGACCACCTGGGACGCCGTGGAGAAGGACATCACGACCGGCCCCGCCCAGGGCGCGAAGCGCTACGGCCTGGTCCGCGACACCGGCGAGGACTCCGCCCCCGTCCCGCAGTACCTCACCCGCACCACCCCCGCCGACCCGGCGACCGTGCCTCAGCACTCACGCGTGTAGCGCTCCTCGGGAGTTCGCCGGCCGGCCGCCGTTGCGCAGGGCGTGCAGTGTGTCGATGCGGTTCGTGGTGATCGAGTCGACGCCCAGGTCCAGGAGGCGGCGCATGGTGCGGCGGGTGTCCGGGGTCCAGACCGACAGGAGGCAGCCGTCGTGGTGGACGCGGGCCGCCAGGTCCCGGTCGACCAGGGAGAAGCGGTAGTTGAGCCAGCGGGGACGCACCGCCGCCAGCAGCGCGGGGCGGGGCGGAGCCAGGGTCGTCCAGGTCAGGGCGATCTCGGCGGACGGATCCTCGGCGCGGACGGCGAGCATGGCCTCGGCGTGCGCGCAGTAGTAGACGCGGTCCTGGGCTCCGGACTGTCGTACGACGTCCATGATCTGCCGCACGGTCCGGCGGTCGACCCGGCCGCACAGGTCCACCATCACCCGGCTGTCGCCGGTCGCGGTCAGGGCCTCGTCCAGGGTGGGCACTCCGCCCGCCGTGAGCCCGCGCACCTCGTCGGCCGAGAGCGAGCGCAGGGGACGGTCGTGTTCCCACAGCCGCTTCAGCGTCTCGTCGTGCAGCAGCACGGGGACGCCGTCGCGGGTGAGCCGTACGTCGATCTCCACCGCGTCCGCGCCCTGGTCGAGCGCGGAACGCAGTGAGGCGACGGTGTTCTCGCGGAAGCGGTAGGGGTCGCCGCGGTGGGCCACGGCGGTCACGGTCTGCATGCCCCCCATTGTGGCCATGCGGACCGTGGTCATGGCGCAGGGATCAGGGAGCGAGCCAGTTCGTGGTGTACGTGTCGATCTCCTGGGCGATCCGGGCCTTGCCCGCCGCGTCCAGGAAGGACGCCTCGACGGCGTTCTTGGCGAGGCCGGCGAGGCCTCGCTCGTCCAGGTCGAGAAGGCGGGCGGCGACCGCGTACTCGGTGTTGAGGTCGGTGCCGAACATGGGCGGGTCGTCGGAGTTGATCGTGACCAGAACCCCGGCCGCGGTGAACTCCTTGACCGGGTGCTCGTCCAGGGTGCGGACCGCGCGGGTGGCGATGTTGGAGGTCGGGCAGACCTCCAGCGGGATGCGGTGCTCGGCGAGGTGGGCGAGCAGCCTGGGGTCCTGGGCGGAACTGGTGCCGTGCCCGATGCGCTCCGCGCCCAGCTCGGTCAGCGCGTCCCACACCGTCTCGGGTCCTGTCGTCTCCCCGGCGTGCGGGACGGAGTGCAGACCTGCGGCGATGGCCCGGTCGAAGTACGGCTTGAACTGCGGGCGGGGCACGCCGATCTCGGGCCCGCCGAGCCCGAAGGACACCAGGCCCTCCGGGCGGATCCGGTCGTCGGTGGCGAGCCGGGCGGTCTCCTCGGCGGACTCCAGACCGGCCTCGCCGGGGATGTCGAAGCACCAGCGCAGCACGGTCCCGAACTCCGCCTCGGCCGCCTTGCGGGCGTCCTCGATCGCGGCCATGAAGCCCAGCTCGTCGATGCCGCGACGGGTCGAGGAGAACGGGGTGATGGTCAGCTCGGCGTACCGCACCTGCTGCCGGGCCAGGTCACGGGCCACCTCGTAGGTCAGCAGCCGCACGTCCTCCGGGGTGCGGATCAGGTCCACGACGGACAGGTACACGTCGATGAAGTGCGCGAAGTCCGTGAACGTGAAGTAGTCGACCAGCGCCTCGGGGTCGGAGGGGACCTTGGAGTCGGGGTGGCGGGCGGCCAGCTCCGAGACGATGCGCGGGGAGGCGGAGCCCACGTGGTGGACGTGCAGCTCGGCCTTGGGCAGTCCGGCGATGAAGCTCTGCAGATCGCGGTCGGTCAAGGGTTCCTCCCCGGGAACGGCGCCCGCGGAGCGAGGTCCGTGGTGCGGGCGCGGGTGATCGGCTGATCGATGACTCGGGATCATCCTAGGCCGGGCCCGGCCCGGCACCCGTGGTGCCCGGGCCTCTCCGACGGGCCCTGCGGGCATCACCGGGGACTCGGGTCGCGGAGCGGCTGAGGCGAGGCCTTAGCATGACCTGACGATCGACCGAGGGGGGGATGCCGACATGACGGACCGGACGCAGCCGGGCGCGGGTGAGGGAGCGGGCTTCGACCCGTGGGCGCCGCCCGACAGCAAGCCGTCGCTGGACAAGGGCGCGCAGCAGCCGGCGCCCGGGCAGCAGCCTCCTGTCCAGGACCAGCAGCCCCCGGTGCGGCCGCCGTCCGTGCACGACCAGGCCACCATGACGTCCCTGCCCAGCAGCGGCTTCGGCGCGCCCGGCTTCGGGGCGCCCGGCTTCGGCGCACCCGGCGCGGCCCCGGGGCAGGGCTGGAGCGAATCCGCCGTGCCGCCCCCGCCGGTCGCACCCACCGTCCCCGGCCCGGCGGCGCCGGGCGGGTACGGCTACCCTGCCTTCCCGCAGGGACAGGGGTACGGCTGGGGCGGCGGTATGCCGATGGCCCCGCAGAACGGGATGGGCACCGCGGCATTGGTGCTCGGCATCCTGTCCTGCTGTCTGTTCTGCGTCTACGGTGTGCCCTCCCTCGTGCTCGGCGTCATAGCCGTGGTCCTCGGCGTCAAGGGGAAGAGGCGGGCCGAGCGTGGTGAGGCCACCAACCACGGTCAGGCCCAGGCGGGCTTCGTCACCGGCATCATCGGGATCATCCTCAGCCTGGTGGTCATCGCGTTCTTCGTCGTCGCCATCGTCTTCGCCATCAAGGACTCGAAGGACCACGGCACGGACACCGAGCCGTCCTACAACTCCGCCCCCCGGATCTCCGCACCCGTGCTGACACGGGGCTGACCCCGGCCCACGCGGCCCACCCGCTCGCCTCCCCCCCCGCGGTGCGAGCGGGCGGGCCGCTGTCATACGCGCCGCAGCCGCTCCCGCGCCTCCATCAGTGCGAAGCCCAGCAGGTTCGGCCCGCGCCAGCGCTCGGGGTCCGCGGACGCCTCGTCGTCCGCGGCGAGGCCGATGCCCCACACCCGGTCCAGAGGGCTCGCCTCGACCAGGACCCGGTCACCGGTGTCCAGCAGGAACCCCCGCAGGCCGTCGTCCGACGCGAACTTGTGGACGCTGCCCTCGACGACGATTCCGAAGCGCTCCCGCTCCCATATCTCCTCGTCGAAGTCACGGACCAGCCGCCCCGCCTTCTTCGCCGCGGCCGGATGCTCCGCCGCCAGCACCCGGCGCTCGGCCTCGGCGTCCCCGAACAGCCGTGCCTTGCCGGCCATCATCCAGTGCTCGGCCGTCGCATACCGCACACCGTCCACCACGAACGGTGACGGCCACCACTGACTCAGACAGCTCGCGCCGATCCGGCCGTCCGGCCGCGGCCGGTGCCCCCAGAAGTGCAGATACCTGATCCGGGCACCCGCCCGGACCTCCCTGATCAGGGCTTCCGCCCCGTCGATCTTCCCCATGCACGCGAGTCTGGCACGCACCACTGACACTCCGTCCGTCCTTTTCCTCGCCGACTCGACATCTGGTCGACAGATTTCGTCGCGTAACCAAAAGGCAACAACGGAATCACTTGTTGGAGGCTTGTTGCTCTGTCAGGATCGGCACTCAAATCGAGCTGGAGCTACGCCACCCACCCCCCGGGACGGGGCGAACGGCGGAGGAGAGCGACATGCACAACCCGGGCACCGCCACCCCGGAACGATTTCCCGCGCAGGAGCGCTTCGCGGACGGCGCGCAGTTCATCGCGGGCCGGCTGACGAAGGGCACCTCGGGCCGTACCCACGCCGTGGTCGACCCGGCCACCGGCGAGGAGGTGTACACCTACGAGCTGGCCGGCCCCGACGACGTCGACGCGGCCGTGGCCGCCGCGCGCGATGCCTTCCCGGGCTGGGCCTCGGCCACCCCCGGCGAGCGCTCCGAGGCCCTGCACCGGTTCGCCGCGGTCCTCGCCGAGCGTGCGGAGGACTTCGCCCGCGCGGAATCCCTGCAGTGCGGCAAGCCGCTGAAGCTGACCCGCGAGTTCGACGTGCCGGGCACCATCGACAACACCGCCTTCTTCGCGGGCGCGGCCCGGCATCTGCAGGGGCAGTCCGCCGGTGAGTACTCGGGCGACCACACGTCGTACGTCCGGCGCGAGCCCATCGGGGTCGTCGGGTCGATCGCGCCCTGGAACTACCCCCTGCAGATGGCCGCCTGGAAGATCCTCCCGGCGATCGCCGCGGGCAACACCATCGTGCTCAAGCCCGCCGAGCTGACCCCGCTGACCTCGCTGCTGTTCGCGCAGGCCGCCACGGATGCCGGCATCCCGGACGGCGTGATCAACATCGTCACCGGGACCGGCAAGGAGGCCGGCGAGCGCCTCGTCGGGCATCCCGACGTGGCCATGACCTCCTTCACCGGGTCCACCGCGGTCGGCAAGCGGGTCGCCGAGGTCGCCACCGCCACCGTCAAGCGGCTCCACCTGGAACTGGGCGGCAAGGCTCCCTTCGTCGTCTTCGACGACGCCGACCTGGAGGCCGCCGTCAACGGCGCGGTCGCGGGCTCCCTCATCAACACCGGGCAGGACTGCACGGCCGCCACGCGCGCGTATGTGCAGCGGCCGCTGTACGAGGCGTTCGTGGAGCGCACGGCCGCCCTGATGGAGACCGTGCGGATCGGCGACCCGTTCGCCGCGGGCACCGACCTCGGCCCGCTGATCTCGCACGTCCAACGCGACCGCGTGGCCGGTTTCGTGGACCGTGCGCGCGCCTACGCGCGCGTGGTGACCGGCGGCGAGGCCCCGCAGGGGGATCTCAGGGACGGCGCCTACTACCGGCCCACCCTCGTCGCCGACGCCGCCCAGGACAGCGAGATCGTCCAGTCCGAGATCTTCGGCCCGGTATTGGTCGTACTGCCGTTCGATGCGGATGAGGAAGGCATTCGGCTGGCCAACGACACCCCGTACGGCCTCGCGGCCTCCGCGTGGAGCAGCAACGTCTACCGGGCGAACCGCGCCACCCGCGAGATCAAGGCGGGCTGCGTGTGGATCAACGACCACATCCCGATCATCAGTGAGATGCCGCACGGCGGCTACAAGGCCTCCGGCTTCGGCAAGGACATGTCGGCGTACTCATTCGAGGAGTACACGCAGGTCAAACACGTAATGTTCGACAACACCGCGGTGGCCGCGAAGGACTGGCACCGCACCGTCTTCGGGGACCGCTAGAAACAACGATCCGGCCGCCGACCAGGCCGAACCTCCCGAAAGGGCACCACGCGCATGGAGCAGTACGAGCCCGACCGCCTGACCCCGGCCGAAGCGGCCGCCATGCGGCGCAGCCTGCGCAGCGGCCGGGCCGCCATGACCCGGCGGTCGCTGCTGCGCGCCTCCGCCGGCGGCGCGCTCACGGTCGGCGGCCTCGGGGCGCTGAGCGCCTGCGGCATCCCCGCGGCGACCAAGACGCAGGGCGGCGTGTCCGCCGACGACCACTCGGCCAAGGAGAAGACCGTCAACTTCTCCAACTGGCCCGAGTACATCGACGTGGACGACAAGGGCAAGCACCATCCCACGCTCGACGCGTTCGCCCGGCGGACCGGCATCCAGGTCAAGTACACCGAGGACATCAACGACAACGACGAATTCTTCGGCAAGATCCAGCCGCAGCTCGCCGCCGGCCAGGACACCGGCCGCGACCTCATCGTGCTCACCGACTGGCTGGCCGCCCGCATGATCCGGCTGGGGTACGTCCAGAAACTGGACGCGTCCAACCTGCCGAATGCCTTCGCCAACCTGTCGGACCAGTTCCGCGACCCCGACTGGGACCCGGGCCGTGCCTACTCCTACCCCTGGCAGGGCATCTCGACGGTCATCGCGTACAACAAGAAGGCGCTCGACGGCATCGAGGTGAAGTCGGTCTCCGACCTGCTGGACAACCCCAAGCTCAAGGGCCGCGTCGGTTTCCTCACCGAGATGCGCGACAGCATCGGCATGACCATGCTCGACATGGGCAAGGACCCGGCGAAGTTCAGCGACGACGACTTCGACGCGGTGATCGCCCGCCTCCAGAAGGCGGTCGACCGCGGCCAGATCCGCCGCTTCACCGGCAACGACTACACGTCCGACCTCGCCAAGGGCGACTTCGCCGCGTGCATCGCCTGGGGCGGCGACGTCGTCCAGCTCCAGGCGGACAGCCCGGACGTCGGCTACGTGATCCCGGGCAGCGGCTACATGACCTCGACCGACAACATGCTGATCCCCAACAAGGCGCGTCACAAGACGAACGCCGAGCGGCTCATCGACTACTTCTACGAGCTTCAGCCCGCGGCCGAGCTCGCCGCCTACATCAACTACGTGAGCCCGGTCGCCGGGGTGGCGCCCCATCTCGCGAAGATAGACAAGTCGGCGGCGAGCAATCCGCTGATCATTCCCGACAAGGCCATGCAGGCCAGGTCCCATGCCTTCCGCGCCCTGACGCAGAAGGAAGAGACGGCCTACCAGCAGAAGTTCTCGAAGCTCACAGGGGCGTGACGACGATGACGACGAAAGACACCAGCGGCGACGTCCGCCTCTCCGGTATCGGCAAGACCTACGACAACGGCTTCACCGCCGTACACCCGCTGGACCTGACCGTGCCGCAGGGCTCCTTCTTCGCCCTGCTCGGCGCCTCCGGCTGCGGCAAGACGACCACCCTGCGCATGATCGCGGGTCTGGAGGAGCCGACGAGCGGCACCGTGTACCTCGGCGACCAGGAGGTCACCCACCTGCCGCCGTACAAGCGGCCGGTCAACACGGTCTTCCAGTCCTACGCCCTCTTCCCGCACCTCGACATCTTCGAGAACGTCGCCTTCGGGCTGCGCCGGCGCGGCATCAAGAGCGTGAAGAAGCAGGTGGAGGAGATGCTGGAGCTTGTCCAGCTCGGCGAGCAGGCGCGCAAGAAGCCGCACCAGCTCTCCGGCGGCCAGCAGCAGCGTGTCGCCGTCGCTCGCGCGCTGATCAACCACCCGAAGGTGCTCCTGCTCGACGAGCCGCTCGGCGCCCTCGACCTCAAGCTGCGCCGCCAGATGCAGCTGGAGCTCAAGCGCATCCAGACCGAGGTCGGCATCACCTTCGTCCATGTCACGCACGACCAGGAGGAGGCCATGACGATGGCCGACACGGTCGCCGTGATGAACGCGGGCCGCGTCGAGCAGCTCGGCTCGCCCACCGACCTCTACGAGAACCCGCAGACCACCTTCGTCGCGAACTTCCTCGGCACCTCCAACCTCATCGAGGCCGAGGTCGACTCCAAGAGCGGCGACGACATCGTCCTGAAGGCGGGCGGCGGCAAGCTGGTGCTGGCGCAGGCGCGATGTTCCGCCCCGGCGAAGACCGGCGGCAAGGTGCTGGTCGGCATCCGTCCCGAGAAGATCTCCCTCACCCACGCCGACGACGCCGACTCCATCCCCGAGGGCCGCAACCGCCTCACCGGCAAGATCGCCGACGCCAGCTTCATCGGTGTCTCCACGCAGTACGTGATCGACACCCCGGTCTGCGACGAGTTCGCGGTCTACGTCCAGAACGTCGAGCGCGACGGCCGGCTCGTCCCCGGGGCCGAGGTCGTCCTGCACTGGAGCCCGGCCCACACCTTCGGCCTGGACGCGGCCCAGTCCCTGCTTGCTGGGACAGTGGGCTCCGCCGGCGTGGAGACCGTCGAGGAAGAGGCCGCGTAGACATGTCGACACTCACCGAGGCGCCACCGCCTCTCGCACCCGCGGAATCCGCGAAGAAGCCCCCGCGCAAGCGCGGCCGGTTCACGCCGTACTGGCTGCTGCTGCCCGGCATCCTGTGGCTGGTCGTCTTCTTCGCGCTGCCGATGATCTACCAGGCCTCCACGTCCGTGCAGACGGGCTCCCTGGAGCAGGGGTACAAGGTCACCTGGCACTTCGTGACGTACTGGAACGCGCTGTCCGAGTACTGGCCGCAGTTCCTGCGCTCCGTCTTCTACGCGGCCGCCGCGACCCTGCTGTGCCTGGCGCTCGGCTATCCGCTGGCCTATCTGATCGCGTTCCGGGCGGGCCGCTGGAAGAACCTGATCATGATCCTGGTGATCGCGCCGTTCTTCACGAGCTTCCTGATCCGCACCCTGGCCTGGAAGACGATCCTCGCCGACAACGGCCCGGTCGTGCACACCCTCAACTCGCTGCACATCCTGGACCTGACCAACTGGCTCGGCTGGACGGCCGGCGACCGCGTCCTCGCCACCCCGCTCGCGGTGGTGTGCGGACTGACGTACAACTTCCTGCCGTTCATGATCCTTCCGCTCTACACCTCGCTGGAGCGGATCGACGGACGGCTGCACGAAGCGGCCGGCGATCTGTACGCCAAGCCGTGGACCACCTTCCGCAAGGTCACCTTCCCGCTGTCGATGCCGGGCGTGATCTCCGGCACGCTGCTGACCTTCATCCCCGCGGCCGGTGACTACGTCAACGCCGAACTCCTCGGCTCGACCGACACCCGCATGATCGGCAACGTCATCCAGACGCAGTTCCTGCGCATTCTGGACTACCCGACGGCCGCCGCCCTCTCCTTCATCCTCATGGCCGCGATCCTGGCCATGGTCACGATCTACATCCGCCGGGCCGGGACGGAGGATCTGGTCTGATGCCCCTCGTCACCTGGTTCAAGCGCCATCTCGTCGTCATCGCGGGCCTTCTGACGCTCGCCTACCTGCTGCTGCCCAACGTCATCGTGACGGTGTTCTCCTTCAACAAGCCGAAGGGGCGCTTCAACTACCAATGGCAGCAGTTCTCCACGGACGCCTGGAAGGATCCGTGCGGCGTCGCCGACATGTGCGGCTCGCTGTCCATCAGCCTCCAGATCGCCGTCTGGGCGACCGTCGGGGCCACCGTCCTCGGCACGATGATCGCCTTCGCGCTGGTCCGTTACCGCTTCCGCGCCCGCGGCGCCATCAACTCGCTGATCTTCCTGCCGATGGCGATGCCCGAGGTCGTCATGGCCGCCTCGCTGCTCACCCTGTTCCTCAACATGGGCGCCCAGCTCGGCTTCATGACGATCCTGATCGCGCACATCATGTTCTGCCTCAGCTTCGTCGTCACCGCGGTCAAGGCACGCGTGATGTCGATGGACCCGCGCCTGGAGGAGGCCGCCCGGGACCTTTACGCCGGCCCCGTGCAGACCTTCCTGCGAGTCACCCTGCCGATCGCCGCACCCGGAATCGCGGCGGGCGCGCTGCTGTCGTTCGCGCTCTCCTTCGACGATTTCATCATCACCAATTTCAACGCGGGCTCGACCGTCACCTTCCCCATGTTCGTGTGGGGTTCGGCGCAGCGCGGAACGCCCGTTCAGATCAATGTGATCGGTACGGCCATGTTCCTGGTCGCCGTGCTGTTCGTCCTGGTCTCGATGTTCATCACCAACCGCCGTAACAGTCAAAAGGCATAGAACCCTCTGTAGGGAGTTGAAATCATGGCCCCAAGCGCCATGAGTCGTGGCAAAGACAACTGGATCGCCTCTCTTTCCGAAGCCCAGCCGGTCCCGTACTGGCTGGAAGACCCCGGCAAGCCCCACGCCGAGCCCGCCCTCACCGGCTCCGAGACCTGCGACCTGCTGGTCGTCGGCGGCGGCTACAGCGGACTGTGGACCGCGCTCAACGCCAAGGAGCGCGACCCACGGCGAGATGTGGTGCTGCTGGAAGGCCGCGAGGTGGGCTGGGCCGCCTCGGGCCGCAACGGCGGCTTCTGCGCCGCCTCTCTCACCCACGGCCTGCCCAACGGCCTCACCCGCTGGCCGGACGAGATCCACCAGCTCCAGAAGCTGGGCGAGCGCAACCTCGACGAGATCGAGGCGGCGGTCGCCCGGCACGGCATCGACTGCGAGTTCGAACGCACCGGCGAGATCGACGTCGCCACCGAGACCTACCAGGCCTGGGAGCTGCGCGACTGGCACCGGGAGCTGCAGGAGCAGGGCCTCGCGGACGGCATCGAGTTCCTCGACGCCGACGCCGTGCGCGAACAGGTCGCCTCGCCCACCTTCGAGGCGGGCCTGTGGGACCGCCGGGGCGTGGCCATGCTGCACCCGGCCAAGCTGGCCTGGGGCCTGAAGCAGGCCTGCGTCGCCCTCGGCGTACGGGTCTACGAGCACACGCCCGCCCTGAGCCTGAAGCAGTACGGCGCCGGCATGGCCGTACGCACCCCGTACGGCTCGATCCGCGCCCGCAAGGTCGCGCTCGCCACGAACATCTTCCCGAGCCTGCTGCGGCGCGTGCGCTCGTACACCGTTCCGGTCTACGACTACGCGCTGATGACGGAGCCGCTCTCCGCCGGCCAGCTGGAGTCCATCGGCTGGAAGAACCGCCAGGGCCTCGGCGACTCGGCGAACCAGTTCCACTACTTCCGGCTGTCCGCCGACAACCGGATCCTGTGGGGCGGTTACGACGCGATCCACCACTACGGCGGCCGGGTGCGCGCCGAGTACGACGACCGCCCGGAGACCTACGCCAAGCTCGCCGGCCACTTCTTCACCTGCTTCCCGCAGCTGGAGGGCGTCCGCTTCACCCACGCCTGGGGCGGCGCGATCGACACCTGCTCGCGCTTCTCGGCGTTCTTCGGCGCGGCCCACCGCGGGAACGTGGCGTACGCGGCGGGCTACACCGGCCTCGGCGTCGGCGCCACGCGCTTCGGCGCCGATGTGATGCTGGATCTGCTGGACGGCGAGGACACCGAGCGCACCCGACTGGAGATGGTCCGCAAGAAACCGCTGCCGTTCCCGCCGGAGCCGTTCGCCTGGACCGGTATCGCGCTCACCAAGTGGTCGCTGGCGCGTGCCGACGCGCACGGCGGCCGCCGCAATCTGTGGCTGCGGGCGATGGACCGGCTGGGTCTCGGCTTCGACAGCTGAGCCCGATCCCGGCGGGGTGTGACCCGGCTCACTCGAAAGAGGAGTGGCAACCCGCGTAATGCCCGCCGAGGGGCCTCCCTCTCCCTCGTGGACGCGACCGCGTCCACGAGAGAAAGGGAGGCCTTCTCATGACCGGGACGAAGACGGCGGTCGAATGGCTGGCATCCGTCGCGCCTGATCCCGAGGCCTGCCGCTGGGAGTGGGAGCGCAACCCCTCGGGGATCGCGCTGCTGCCCGCCGGCAAGGCCTGGGACGTGCTGATCCTGCCGGGCGACCTCGGCTGTCCCACGCTCGACGTGCTCACCCGCGTCCTCGACCGGCCCGGCCCGGTGCTGGCCGACTTCGGGGACGACCGGGTGGGCTTCTTCGTGCCGCCGGGCACCGCGGCCCGCTGGCTCGGCACCGGGATCCGCACCGCCGGACCCGGCACCTGGATCGTCGTACCGCACCCGGGCCGGGCGACACGGGGGGTGCGCTGGCTGGTGCCGCCGGACGGCTCCGGAACGCTCACCGACCCGGCCCTGCTGGAACTGGCGATGCACGAGGCGGTGGCGGGGCCGGCGAGGGGCGGGGGTGAGGACGGGTAACGTCCGGACACCTTGACAAGGCAATTGGTCTGGACCAAGTTGAGTGCGCTCCACCCCTCCAACTCCCCCCTCACCGGAGGTCCTTGTGGAACGCGCCCCACGCGCACACGGCGCCGGACGTCCCGGATCCGTCCTCGCCCTGCTCACGGCCGTGCTGCTGGCCGTGTCCGGCATCACCGCGCTCTCGTCGGCCGCCCGTGCGGCCGACGCGGACCTCGCGCGGAACGGCGGCTTCGAGTCCGGCCTCGACGGCTGGACCTGCACGGCCGGTACGACGGTCGACTCACCCGTGCACAGCGGGAGTTCCGCGTTGCGGGCCACCCCGGCCGGCGGTGACGACGCCCAGTGCGCGCAGACGGTCACCGTCCAGCCCGGCGCGCGGTACACACTCTCCGGCTACGTCCGCGGCTCCTACGTCTACCTCGGCGCGAACGGCACCGGCACCACCGACGTCTCCACCTGGACCCGGTCCGCCCCCGACTGGCAGAAGCTGACCACCACCTTCACCACCGGCGCCGCCACGACCCGGGTGACCATCTACACGCACGGCTGGTACGGCACCGGCGCCTATGACGCCGACGACATCTCCCTCCTCGGCCCGGGCGCGTCCGCCGGACAGCCGCCCGCCGTGCCCACCGGCCTTACGGCGGGCACGATCACCTCCTCCTCCGTCGCCCTCACCTGGTCGGCGGTGACCGGCGCCACCGGCTACACCGTCTACCGTGACGGCGTCAGGGTCCGGACGGCGAGCGGCACTTCGGCCACCCTCACGGGTCTCACGCCGTCGACGGCGTACAGCTTCCAGGTCACCGCGAGCAACGACGCCGGAGAGTCCGCCAAGTCGGCCGCGGTGACCGCGACGACCACGGCGGGCAGCGGCGGCGGCTCGCCCGGCCTGCCCGCCCACGCCCTGGTCGGCTACCTCCACACCACCTTCGCCAACGGCTCCGGATACACCCGCCTGGCCGACGTACCCGACAGCTGGGACGTCATCGACCTCGCCTTCGGCGAGCCCACCTCGGTCACCTCCGGCGACATCCGCTTCAACCGCTGCCCGGTCACCCAGTGCCCGAACGTCGAGAGCGACGCCGACTTCAAGGCGGCGATCAAGGCCAAGCAGGCCGCGGGCAAGAAGGTCCTGATCTCGATCGGCGGCCAGAACGGCCAGGTCCAGCTGACCACGACCGCCGCCCGCGACACGTTCGTCGCCTCCGTCTCGAAGATCATCGACGACTACGGCCTCGACGGCCTCGACATCGACTTCGAGGGCCACTCGCTGTCCCTGAACGCGGACGACACGGACTTCGAGAACCCCACCACCCCCGTGATCGTCAACCTCATCTCGGCGCTGAAGACCCTGAAGGCCGCATACGGCTCGAAGTTCGTGTTGACCATGGCCCCGGAGACGTTCTTCGTCCAGATGGGCCACCAGTACTACGGCACCGGCAAGTGGGGCGGCCAGGACCCGCGCTGCGGCGCCTACCTGCCGGTCATCCACGCCCTGCGCGACGACCTGACGCTCCTGCACGTCCAGGACTACAACTCGGGCCCGATCATGGGCCTGGACGGCCAGTACCACTCCATGGGCGGCGCCGACTTCCACATCGCCATGACCGACATGCTGCTCACCGGCTTCCCGGTCGCGGGCGACGCGAACAACGTCTTCCCGCCGCTGCGCCCCGACCAGATCGCCATCGGCATGCCGGCGTCGACGAACGCGGGCAACGGCTACGTCGCACCGTCCGAGGTCACCAAGACCCTGGACTGCCTGACGAAGAAGGTGAACTGCGGCTCGTATCCGACCCATGGGGCCTGGCCGGCTCTGCGCGGTCTGATGACGTGGTCGGTGAACTGGGACCGGTACGCGAACTGGGAGTTCCAGAAGAACTTCGACGCGTACTTCGGCTGAGCACGAGGGACAGGGCGGTCAGCAGCACCGTGCACAGGCACCAGCTGGCCACCACGTCCAGCGGCCAGTGGAAGCCCCGGCGCACCAGACCGTAGGAGACCCCGAGCACGAGGGCCGCGCAGACGCCGGCAACGGCTCGGCGGGCGGCGGGGGAGCGGAGCCAGGGGAGGAGGAGCAGGGTCGCGGAGCCGTACGCGATCGACGCGGTCGCCGTATGACCGGAGGGGAAATAGCCGACGGCCGGGGGCACCACGGGGGTCCCCGGCCGGGCGGTCCAGTCCTTCAGCGGTACGACGATCGCCGGGACCAGCGCCATCAGGACGGCCGCCGCGACGGGAGGCAGCCACCACAGATGTCTGCGGGCGGCGCGGCCACGCCGGGCGGAGTGGGCCAGGGCGACGAGCAGCACCGGCACGGCGACCTGGACGTTGCCGAGATCGGAGAGCAGCTCGGAGAACCGGTCCGGGTGGACGAGGGCCCGGCTCAGCCGTGCGTCCAGGCCGAGGAGCGGGCCGTGGGCGACCACCTGCCAGGTGATCAGGGCGAGGAGCAGGGCAGGGGCGGCGAGGAGCAGGGCGCGGCGGACTGAGGTCGACACGGGCCACAGCTTCGCAGGTCCGGACCGGAGAGTGAGGAAGGAGGTCGGCCGCCCCGGAACAGGGGGGGGGTGGTTCCGAGGCGGCCGTCCGGATCGGGACGTCGCGCGCCCCGGGGGGTTTGGGGCGGCGACCGTCCGATCGGTGAGGAGATCCCGGAACCGTCAGGTCCCGGTTGTGTGCGCGAGGGCACGACCAGGTCGAAGCTGGGGAGGCCCCGGCCTGAAATCGTCCACAGTCCCCTGTGGACGGGGTGTATCTCTCATCTGGGTAGAACCTACGGCAGCCCGAGGCGCTTGGGCAGACGGAATCGCGTCCCGTCATCCACCCCGCACACCTTCTTCACACCGCCTGCCGCAGGTGCCCTTCAGAGGCGCGGACCGCTCGCTCAGATGCGCGAAAAGGCCTGCTCGATGATGTCGAGGCCCTCGTTCAGCAGGTCCTCGCCGATGACCAGCGGGGGCAGGAAGCGCAGCACGTTGCCGTAGGTGCCACAGGTCAGCACCAGCAGGCCCTCCTGGTGGCAGGCCTTGGCGAGCGCGGCGGTGGCCTCCGGGTTCGGCTCCTTGGTGGCGCGGTCCTTGACCAGCTCGATGGCGATCATGGCGCCGCGGCCGCGGATGTCACCGATGATGTCGAACTTCTCGGCCATGGCGCCGAGGCGCGCCTTCATGACCGCCTCGATGTTCTTCGCCTTGGCGTTGAGGTCCAGCTCCTTCATCGTCTCGATGGAGCCGAGCGCACCGGCGCAGGCGACCGGGTTGCCGCCGTAGGTGCCGCCCAGGCCGCCCGCGTGCGCGGCGTCCATGATCTCGGCGCGACCGGTCACGGCGGCCAGCGGCAGACCGCCGGCGATGCCCTTGGCGGTGGTGATCAGGTCCGGGACGATGCCCTCGTCCTCGCAGGCGAACCACTGGCCGGTGCGGCAGAAGCCGGACTGGATCTCGTCGGCGACGAAGACGATGCCGTTGTCCTTGGCGAACTGGCTGATCGCCGGCAGGAAGCCCTTGGCCGGCTCGATGAAGCCGCCCTCACCGAGCACCGGCTCGATGATGATCGCGGCCACGTTGTCCGGGCCGACCTGCTTGGTGATCTGGTCGATGGCCATCTTGGCGGCCTCGGGGCCCGCGTTCTCCGGGCCGGTCGGCCAGCGGTAGGCGTAGGCGACCGGGACGCGGTACACCTCGGGGGCGAAGGGACCGAAGCCGTGCTTGTACGGCATGTTCTTCGCGGTCAGCGCCATCGTCAGGTTGGTCCGGCCGTGGTAGCCGTGGTCGAACACGACGACCGCCTGGCGCTTGGTGTACGCGCGCGCGATCTTGACGGCGTTCTCGACGGCCTCGGCGCCGGAGTTGAACAGCGCGGACTTCTTGGCGTGGTCACCCGGGGTCAGCTCGGCGAGGGCCTCGGCGACCTCCACGTAGCCCTCGTACGGGGTGACCATGAAACAGGTGTGGGTGAAGTCGGCCAGCTGGGCGCTCGCGCGGCGTACGACGGCCTCGGCGGAGGCGCCGACGGAGGTCACGGCGATGCCGGAACCGAAGTCGATGAGGCGGTTGCCGTCGACGTCCTCGATGATGCCGCCGCCCGCGCGCGCGGTGAAGACGGGCAGCACCGAGCCCACGCCCTGCGCGACCGCGGCCAGGCGGCGGGACTGCAGCTCCTGCGACTTCGGGCCGGGGATGGCGGTGACGACGCGGCGCTCCTGCGGAAGTGCGGTCATGCGGGGCTCCTGGGGGTATTACGGACGCTTACCTTCTTTTGTCGCAGGCTAAGGCGGGGTGTGGGGGGTGGGCATGCTCCATGTGGGCGTTGTCGGGGAGGTCGGTTGTCCGTGGTGGACATAGCAGTACGGCGAAAGTGCGCCCGGTCGGACCCTTCTTGCGGCCGCGTAAGCGGTGAACTCCCCTTGCCGGGGCGTTAGATTGGCTCGCTGACGGTGGACGGAACGGCTGGTCAAGGGGCAGGCTCGATGGACTCGGACGGCACGCAGGACACACGCGGCACGCGGCGGCACGGCGTGCCGCGGCCCTCCGCGCCGCCGAGCGGTACGGGTCGTGAGGCCGCCCCCGCGCCGTCGGGACCCGCCGCGTATCCACCGGCCCCGGCTCTTCCGCCGCGCCCCGCCCACCAGCCCGGCAGCGGGCAGCCGGGCGCGCACACCGGCGGCCTGCTGGCCTGGCTGGTCACCCCGCGCGCCGACGCCGAGCCGGGGCTGTGGCGCTACGGACACCGTCCCCGTCCCCAGGACGCGCCCGACCGGGTGTCCGACCGGGCCTTGCTGGCCGGGGCGGTCGGCGCGCTGCTCGCCGCACTCCTCGTGTGGTCGCTGTGGGACAACAACCTGGTCCCCCACAAGAACATCCTGCTGGAACTGGTGACACCGTCCGACTGGTGGGGGCTGGAGCAGCCCCGCGCGGCGCTCACCGCACGGGCCGTCTACGACAGCCTCTTCGCCACCCTCGTCCTCTACTACTTCGGGCGCGTGGGCAACTGGAGGGAAGTGGCCCAGCGTTATGTGATCTCCCGTCCGCAGCCCTCCCGCGCGCTGCGCGCCGCCGTCCTCGGGGCACTGGTCGTCTGGCTGGTCGTCTGGCGCGAACTGCTGCCCTACGAGCGGCTCGCCGTCAGCCTGACCCCGTCCGACTGGCTCTTCGGGCCCACCGACGTGAGCACCGTGCACCGGCTGCGCGTGTTCAACACGCTGCTCACCCTGCTGGGCCTGTGGCCGTTCGCGGTCGCGGGCGGCTGGCGGGGGCTGCTGCGCGGAACGCGCCGCCCCGAACCGGGGGCCGAATCCTCCAAGGAAGCCGTCGCCGAGACCCCGGCCGACTGGCCCGAGCTGCGTGCCCTCGGGCAGGACGCGGCGGCCGAGCGGCTGGCCGAGGAGGTCCGCACCGGCCGGATGAACGACGTGGACTGCGCACGCATCCGCCGCGCCTGGACCTCCGTGGTGGCCAGCCCCTCACGCCTGGACGCGTTCACTGCGGCCGTGCTCCGGGAGGGCGCCCACGCCTGTGCGCACCCGTCGGGGGAGCGGGATCTGCCCGCCCGCACGGCGGTCCACGACCTGCTGACCTCCCAGGTGCGCCTCGGCCGGTACGCGGCCACCGAACGCACACCGCCGGCCCGCCGGGACGCGGGCGCCGCCGTCGACCCCGGAACGCTGGGCACCTCCCTGCTGGCCGTCGGCCCCTCCGGCTCGGGCAAGACCGAGCGCCTGGTGCGGCCCGTCGCCGAGTCCCTCGCGCTCCAGGCGCTGGCCGGGCAGGCGGCGCTCGTCGTGGTGGCCGCCGCCGGAACCCCGCTGGGGGCCGACCAGGGCTACGACATCGTGGTGCGGCCGGGAGACCAGTCGTCGGAGTACGACCTCGACCTGTACGGAGGAGCCGAGGACCCGGACGAGGCGGCCGCGCTGCTCGCGGACGCCCTGGTGGGAGACCTGGGCGAGGTCGATCTGCGCAGGGCGGGGACCGTACTGGCCCAGCTGCTGGGCCCCTTCAGGACCGCCCACGGCCGGTTCCCGTCCGTCAGCGAGCTGCGGGAGCTGCTGGACGGGGCGCCCACGGCGCTGGACGGGCTGAGGGCGATGCTCGACCCCGAGACGCACCCGGCCCTGCACCGGGAACTCGACGCACGCGCGCGGCAGGCGGGCCTGCCCGGGGATCCGGGGATCGTGCTCGCCGACCGGATCGCCTGCCTGGACCGCCCGGCCTTCGCGGGCTTCTTCGACACCTCCCCGGACGCCCGGCCCTTCACCCTGCGCTCCCTCGACCACCCGCTGCGGGTCAGGGTCGACCTGCCGGAGCGGGCCCACCCGGAGGCCGCCCAGCTCCTGACCCGGCTGCTGCTGGTCCAGTTCACGGCGGCGATGACCGCCCGCCAGGACCGTTCGCTGTTCGCCTGCCTCGTCGTGGACGACGCCACGCACGCGATCACCGCCGAGTCCGTACGCTCCCTGCGGCGGCTGCGGCAGAGCAACGCCGGCGTCGTGCTGAACCTGCGGGCCCTGGGCGACGTACCGGAGCAACTGCGTCAGCCGCTGCTCGCCGCGGTCGGCTGCCATGTCGCCTTCGCGGGCGTCACCACGTGGGAGGGCGCCCTGTTCGCCCAGGTGTGGGGCACCGAGTGGGTGGAGACCACCGAGGTCGCCAAGCACACGGTGTTCGCGGACCAGCCGCTGACCCGGATGATCCACGCCGTGCGGAAACTGGGCACGGGCAAGCCGGTCACCACGGACGCCGTGACGGTGCGCAAGGTCGAGCGCGAACGCTGGTCGGCATCCCAGCTGGCGCACGAGGTGCCGCCGGGACACGCGGTGCTGTCGCTGACGACCGTGCGCGGGGAGCACGCTCCGCCGCTGCTGGTGGATCTGCGGGGCTGAGGCCCTGGCCGCAGGGGCGTCCCGGGACCGTACGGTCAGGCGGAATCGACATAGGCTGTTCATACGTGGCGGCCAATTGATCGCAGTGATCACCGGATCTCCGCGACCCGCTGTTCCGGTTCTCTCCCTGAAGGCCTCATGCCCCCGACCCTCGCCTCGCTCGTCCACCACTCCGCGCTCAAGCTGACCGTGCGCGCCGGCGAGGACCATCTCGACGTGCCCGTCCGCTGGGCACATGTGAGCGAGCTGGCCGATCCCGTGCCCTACATGGAGGGCGGCGAGCTGCTGCTGATCACCGCGCTCAAGCTGGACGCGGAGGATCCCGAGGCGATGCGGCGGTATGTGAAGCGGCTGGTCGGCGCGGGTGTCGTAGGGCTGGGCTTCGCGGTCGGCGTGAACTACGAGGAGATCCCCGACGCCCTCGTGGACGCCGCCGAGGAGGAGGGGCTGCCGCTGCTGGAGGTGCCGCGCCGCACCCCCTTCCTCGCCATAAGCAAGGCCGTGTCCGCGGCGATCGCGGCCGACCAGTACCGGGCCGTCACGGCGGGCTTCGCCGCCCAGCGCGAGCTGACCAAGCAGGCCCTCAGCGCCGGACCCGAGGGCCTGCTGGCCGCGCTCGCCGCGCAGGTCGACGGATGGGCGGCACTGTACGACGCCTCGGGCGCCGTGGTCGCCGCCGCGCCCGAGTGGGCCGGGCGCCGGGCCGCCCGGCTCACCGCCGAGGTCGAACGGCTCCGGGAGCGGCCCGCACCGGCCTCCGCGGTGGTCGGCGGGCCCGACAACCCCGACGGCCAGGACCGGGTGGAGCTGCACTCCCTGGGGACGGGCCGGCGCCCGCGCGCCGCCCTCGCCGTCGGCACGGCCGCCGCCCTCGGCACCGCCGAGCGCTACGCCGTCCACTCCGCGATCGCCCTGCTCACCCTCACCACCGAACGCTCCCGCTCCCTGCACGAGGCCGAGCAGCGCGTCGGCGCCGCGGTGCTGCGCATGCTGCTGGCCGGCGAGCCGGACCACGCCCGGGCCGTCGCCGGGAGCCTGTACGGGGGGCTGCTCGACGCGCCGTTCCGGATCATCGTCGCGGAGTCGGCGCCCGGCTCGGCCGCGCGGGCGGACGGCGACGCGCTGGGCGGCATCGCCGAGGCCGCCGAGTCGGCGGCGGCGCGTGCCGGGGAGGCCGTGCTGGTCGTACCCGAGGGGGAGCGGCTGGTGGTGCTGGCCGCGGACGGGGGCGCGGCGGTGGCCGCGTGTGCCGCGTACGCGGCGACGCTGGAGGCCGGGCGGGCCGTACCCGAGCAGACGGCGGGCGACGAGGCCGAACTGGTCGTCGGTCTGTCGGCGCCGGCCGGACCGATCGCCGCGGCCGCGGCCTACAAGCAGGCCGAGCAGGCGCTGTCGGTGGCCCGGCGGCGGGGGCGGGTGCTGGTGGAGCACGAGCAGCTGGCGGCGGGGTCCGTGCTGCCGCTGCTGGCCGACGACGCGGTGAAGGCGTTCGCCGACGGGCTGCTGCGGGCGCTGCACGAGCACGACGCGACGGGGCGCGGCGATCTGGTCGCCTCCCTGCGGGCGTGGCTCTCCCGCCATGGCCAGTGGGACGCGGCCGCGGCCGATCTCGGGGTGCATCGGCATACGTTGCGGTACCGGATGCGCAGGGTGGAGGAGATCCTCGGGCGCTCGCTGGACGATCCCGACGTCCGGATGGAGCTCTGGCTGGCATTGAAGGCCACGTCCCCGGAGTGACCGTCCCAGGCGGGCTCCGCCCCCTGGACTCCCGGCCCGTGCCCACCCACCACCCGACTCGGTCGGCCGAGAAGCGCGCCTCAGGCGTCTCGGCCCCGTCCGGCAAGACTCGCGACCCCAGCCCCCCCACCACGCCAAACCGGAGCGTCACCCACCCCCACCAGTACGACACGGACAAGCGACCGCCGCGCGCCTCCGCCCTACCGTGGACCACGAACCGTAAGAACACCCCCAACGCGGAAGGGCCGGGACTCACATGACTTCCACCTACGCCTTCTGGCTCGCCGGCCGCCAGGTCACCGGCGAGGACACCTTCGACGTCACCTCCCCGTGGGACGGCCGGCTCGTCGGCAAGGTCAGCGTGCCGACCGACGCCCAGGTCGAGGAGGCCGTGGCCGCCGCGTACGCCGTGCGGGACGAGTTCGCCGCCACCCCGGCGCACGTCCGCGCCGCCGCCCTCGACCACGTCAGCAAGCGCCTGGTCGAGCGCACCGAGGAGATCGCCCAGCTGATCTCCGCCGAGAACGGCAAGCCGATCAAGTGGGCCCGCGGCGAGGTCGGCCGTGCCGTGTCCGTGTTCCGGTTCGCGGCCGAGGAGGCCCGCCGGTTCAACGGCGGCGAGGCCCAGCGGCTCGACACCGACCTCGGCGGCCAGGGCCGTCTGGCGCTGACCCGCCGCTTCCCGAAGGGCGTCGTCCTCGGCATCGCGCCGTTCAACTTCCCGCTGAACCTGTGCGCGCACAAGGTCGCCCCGGCCATCGCCGCCGGCGCCCCCATCATCCTGAAGCCGGCTCCGGCCACCCCGCTCTCCGGCCTGATCATCGGTGACCTGCTCGCCGAGACCGACCTGCCCGCCGGCTCCTGGTCGATCCTCCCGGTCGCCAACGACCGCATGCCCGCCCTCGTCCAGGACGAGCGCCTGCCGGTGATCTCCTTCACCGGTTCCGAGAAGGTCGGCTACGCGATCATGGACTCGGTGCCGCGCAAGCACTGCACCCTGGAGCTGGGCGGCAACGGCGCGGCCGTCGTCCTCGGCGACTTCGCGAGCGACGCGGACCTGGACTGGGCCGCGACCCGCATCGCGACCTTCTCCAACTACCAGGGCGGCCAGTCCTGCATCTCCGTGCAGCGCGTGATCGCGGACGCCACCGTGTACGACCGGCTCCTGCCGCGCATCGTGGCCGCCGTCGAGGCCCAGGTCACCGGTGACCCGACCGACGACAAGACCGATGTCGGCCCGCTGGTCAGCGAGGACGCCGCCAAGCGCGTCGAGTCGTGGGTGGACGAGGCGGTCGCCGCCGGCGCCAAGCTCCTCACCGGCGGCAAGCGTGACGCCGCCTCCTACGCGCCGACCGTCCTCACCGAGGTGCCGGCCGACACGACGATCTCCTGCGAGGAGGTCTTCGGCCCTGTCCTGACGGTGCAGAAGGTCGACGGCGAGGCCGAGGCGTTCGCCGCCGTCAACGAGTCCAAGTACGGCCTCCAGGCGGGCGTGTTCACCCACGATCTCCAGGTCGCCTTCCGCGCCCACCGCGCTCTCGAGGTCGGCGGTGTCGTCATCGGCGACGTCCCGTCCTACCGCGCCGACCAGATGCCGTACGGCGGCGCCAAGCAGTCCGGTGTGGGCCGCGAGGGCGTGAAGTTCGCGATGGACGACTACACATACGAGCGCGTGCTGGTCCTCACCGGTCTCGCGCTCTGACCTGCCACGGACAGGTCGGCCGAACGGCCGCAGCCCACTGTGCGGGGGCTGCGGCCGTTTCGTGTACCCGGGGAGGCGCCGGTCCGCGCGCGCCCGGCGGTACTGCCTGGGTAAAGGATTCGACATCTACAGTTCAATAACCTTGTCCTGTGCATGACTCGCCCGGTGGGATGCGCATGACCACTTCGTCCGACTCAGGACGTCTCAGGGCCACTCAGGGGAATTCATGCACATAGCCCGTACCGGGCGCGGCGTCGCGGCATCCGCGGCCGCCACCGCCGCCCTCGTCGCCGCCGCGCTGGCGACCACCTCCCAGGCCGGCGTCACCGCTGCCGCGCCCGCCCCCGTACCGCACACCAAGGCGGTTCCGGCCATCGCCGGCCACAATCTGGCCCACGGCGTGTCCAGCCCGCTCTCCATCGCGCAGTGCCAGACCAAGTGGCACATCAACTGCTACACCCCGCTCCAGTACCGCAAGGCGTACAACCTCAACCCGCTGTACCGCCAGGGCGTCACGGGCAAGGGGCGCACCATCGTGATCGTCGACTCGTTCGGTTCCCCGACCGTCCAGCACGACCTCGACGTCTACAGCAGGCAGTTCGGCCTGCCCAGCACCAAGGTCAAGGTGGTCAAGTGGGGTCACGTCCCCGCCTTCGACCCCAAGAACTCCGACATGACCGGCTGGGCCGGCGAGACCACGCTGGACGTCGAGATGGCCCACGCCGTCGCGCCCGGCGCCAAGATCGTCCTGGTGGAGACGGCGGTCTCCGAGACCGAGGGCACCACCGGCCTGCCGGAGATGATGTCCGCCGAGAAGTACATGATCGACCACGGTGTCGGCGACGTCATCACCCAGAGCTTCGGCGCCACCGAGAACACCTTCCCCGGTTTCGGCAGGGGCGACTTCACCAGCATCAAGAAGCTGCGGTACGCCTTCCAGGCCGCCGACCGCAAGCACGTGACCGTTCTCGCCTCCTCCGGCGACGGCGGCGCCACCGACCTCATGACGGACGGCAAGACGTACTACAAGAAGCGCGTCAACTCCTGGCCGTCCTCGGACCCGCTGGTCACCTCCATCGGCGGCACCCAGCTGCACCTGAACGACAAGGGTGAGCGCGTCAAGCCGGACAGCGTCTACAACGACTACGGCGCGGGCGGCGGCGGCCAGTCCCACGTTTTCTCGCGGCCGTCCTTCCAGAACGGCGTGAAGAACCTGGTCGGCGCCCGCCGCGGCACCCCGGACATCTCGATGGCCGCCGCGGTCAACGGCGGCGCCTGGGTCTACTCCAGCTACGACCCGACCGCCACCGGCTGGGACGTCTCCGGCGGCACCAGTGAGGCGAGCCCGCTCTTCTCGGGCATCGTCGCCCTCGCCGACCAGGTGGCCGGCCACCGCCTGGGCAACATCAACACGTCGCTGTACGGCCTCCTGGCCCGGCACAGCCGGAACACCGGCATCGTCGACGTCAACGACGGCACGGACAACAGCTACAAGGACGTCACCGGCTACAAGGCCGTCAACGGCTACGACATGGCCACCGGCGTGGGCACGGTGGACGCCCTCCGCTTCGTACCGGCCCTCGCGAAGGCCCGCCACCAGGGCTGACGCTCCGCGGATCGCTCCGCTCCCCAGGACGGCCCGGGTTGCGCACCCGGGCCGTCCGCTCGTCCGGCCCCGTAACCCGCGCCGCCGATATCCGTTGCGCCCGGCATGGGCGAACTCCTGGATCCCTCGTACGGCGTGCCGGACCTCTCCGAGCCGCGCCTGCCGCTCTTCACCCCGGCGGAGGCACACGAACTGCTCGACGTCCTGCAGCACTTCGGCACGACCGACCACGACTGGGGAGCCCGGGCCCGGCACTTCGCGGCGGAACTGGCGGTCCGGCTGCCGTCGGTCGACGCGTAGGGATCCGCCGCCGCAGCGGGACCGCCGGCGCGGGCACGCCCGGCGGTCACAGCGGCACCGTGACCCTCACCGTCCGTCTGACGTGAGAGAGACCGGGATCGGTGTGAGACTGGGCGGGGAAGGGGTGATCCCCGTGTCGGACCCACACGCGTCCGCCGGTTCCGACACCGCCGTCGACGAGAATCGGCTGGAAGAGCTGATCATCGAGGCGCAGACGGCCCTGCCGGTCGAACTGCCGGCCCTGGCGAACCGGTGCGCTGCGGCCCTCGGCCTGGACACCGCGCTGATCTACCTCGCCGACCTGCAACAACGACTGCTCATCCCCCTCGACGAAACCTTCGAGCCGCTGCCCGTGGACGGCTCGTCGGCCGGCTGGGCGTACCGCACGGTCTCCCCGCGGGTGGTCGACGCCGACGACGGCTTGATCGTCTGGATGCCCCTGATCGACTGCGCGGAGCGGCTCGGCGTGCTGGCGGTGCGGACCAGCTCGCTCGACGGGGCGCGGATGCGCCGCAGCCGGATACTGGCCCATCTCTTCGCCATGCTGATCACCTCCAAGCGCACCTACAGCGACTGGCTCGCCGCCCGCACCCGCACCGCGACCATGACGCTGCCCGCCGAGATGCTGCGGGCCTTCCTGCCGCCGCGCACCGTCGGCAGCGGCAGATGCGTCTCGACCGCGGTCCTGGAACCCGCGTACGACATCGCCGGCGACGCCTTCGACCACTCGGTGGTCAAGAACGTGCTGAACACCATGATTCTCGACTCCATGGGGCACGACCTGGCCTCCGGCCTGACCGCGTCGGTCGCCATGGCCGCGGCGCGCAACGCCCGCCGCGGCGGCGGCAGCGACCTGACCGAAATCGTCCGCTCTGTCGACCAGGCCATCGCCCAGTGGCTGCCCGACCAGTTCTGCACCGGCGTGCTGTGCCGGCTCGACGCGATGACGGGGGAGCTGCGCTGGGTCAATTGCGGTCACCCGCCGCCGCTGCTGATCCGTGCCGAGCGGGTGCTCGACGGGGCGCTGGACAGCACCCCGCAGCCGCCGATCGGTCTGGCCGGGCAACTCGCCGCGCCGGCCCGGCAGGTCCACGAGACGACACTGGAACCGGGCGACTGCGTGCTGCTCTACACCGACGGTGTCGTCGAGGCCCGCGACGCGGACGGTGCGGAGTTCGGCCTCGACCGGTTCACCGACTTCATCATCCGTTTCTCCGCCGCCGGCCAGCGCCCGGCCGAGGTGCTGCGGCTGCTGATCAACGCCATCGTCGACCACCAGCGCCATCGACTGCGGGACGACGCGACGATCCTGCTCTTCGAATGGCACCCGCACTAGTGCTAGCTCATGGGAATCATTTTCATGTAGCCTGGGTCGCGGCGCAGGCCTGCCGCCCTTCGAAGAGGCCCGGCACCGCTGCCTTCCGGTGCCGGGCCTCCTCCCTGCGCCGGGCTTCCCCGGAGGCAGAGGCAGGGTGGCGCCGGCCCGCTCGACACCAAGTCCTACTCCGTCGACATCGACTGAGTATCCGCTGAACGGACGCGCGAGGGGTGGTGGGGTCGCCCCGTTTCGGGTACCAACGATCCAGTAGCACCGATCGGTAACGAGCGGTCCCCCATCATCCTCTTCGCGGCGAGGTGAGCCTCATGTCCGCCCCCACCACCCAACGCACGACCGTCTCCGAGCGCGAGGCCCGTCAGGTGGCGGAGGCCGCCCGGGAACAGGACTGGCGCAAGCCCAGTTTCGCCAAGGAGCTGTTCCTCGGGCGCTTCCGGCTCGACCTCATCCACCCCCACCCGCTCCCGGACCCGGAGAGCGTGCGGCGGGGCGAGGAGTTCCTCGCCGAGCTGCGCGCCTTCTGCGAGAGCACGATCGACTCCGCCCGCATCGAGCGCGAGGCACGCATCCCCGACGAGGTCGTCGCGGGCCTGAAGGAACTCGGCGCGCTCGGCATGAAGATCGACCCCAAGTACGGCGGCCTCGGTCTCACCCAGCTGTACTACAACAAGGCCCTCGCCCTGGCCGGCTCCGTCAGCCCCGCGGTCGGTGCCCTGCTCTCCGCCCATCAGTCGATCGGCGTACCGCAGCCGCTGAAGATGTTCGGCACCCAGGAGCAGAAGGACGCCTTCCTGCCCCGCTGCGCCCGCACCGACATCTCCGCCTTCCTGCTCACCGAGCCGGACGTCGGCTCCGACCCGGCCCGTCTCGCCACCACGGCCGTCCCGGACGGGGACGACTACGTCCTCGACGGGGTGAAACTGTGGACCACCAACGGGGTGGTCGCCGACCTGCTCGTCGTCATGGCGCGGGTGCCGAAGTCCGAGGGGCGCAAGGGCGGCATCACCGCCTTCGTGGTGGAGGCCACCGCCGAGGGCATCACCGTCGAGAACCGCAACGCCTTCATGGGCCTGCGCGGCATCGAGAACGGCGTCACCCGCTTCCACCAGGTCCGGGTCCCGGCAGCCAATCGCATCGGCCCCGAGGGCGCAGGCCTGAAGATCGCGCTCACCACCCTCAACACCGGCCGGCTCTCGCTGCCCGCGATGTGCGCCGGCTCCGGCAAGTGGTGCCTGAAGATCGCCCGCGAATGGGCGGCCGAGCGGGAGCAGTGGGGCAAGCCCGTCGCGCTGCACGAGGCCGTCGGCTCCAAGATCAGCTTCATCGCCGCGACGACCTTCGCCCTGGAGGCCGTGCTCGACCTGTCCTCGCAGATGGCCGACGAGGACCGCAACGACATCCGCATCGAGGCCGCCCTCGCCAAGCTCTACGGCTCCGAGATGGCCTGGCTGATGGCCGACGAACTGGTCCAGATCCGCGGCGGCCGCGGCTACGAGACGGCCGAGTCGCTGAAGGCCCGCGGCGAACGGCCCGTCCCGGCCGAGCAGATGCTGCGCGACCTGCGCATCAACCGCATCTTCGAGGGCTCCACGGAGATCATGCATCTCCTCATCGCCCGCGAGGCCGTCGACGCCCACCTGTCGGTCGCCGGCGATCTCATCGACCCCGACAAGTCCCTGTCGGACAAGGCGAAAGCGGGCGCGAACGCGGGCGTCTTCTATGCCAAGTGGCTGCCGCGGCTGGTCGCCGGACCCGGCCAACTGCCGTCCTCGTACCACGAGTTCAAGCGCGAGACCGACCTGTCCGGGCATCTGCGCTACGTCGAGCGGCACGCCCGCAAACTGGCCCGCTCCACCTTCTACGCCATGTCCCGCTGGCAGGGCCGGATGGAGACCAAGCAGGGCTTCCTCGGCCGGATCGTGGACATCGGCGCGGAGCTGTTCGCGATGAGCGCGGCCTGTGTGCGCGCCGAGCGGCTGCGCGGTGAGGGCGAGCACGGCCGCGAGGCCTACCAACTCGCCGACGCCTTCTGCCGCCAGGCCCGCATCCGGGTGGCGGAACTCTTCGGCCGGCTGTGGGCCAACACCGACGACCTCGACCGCAAGGTGGTCAAGCAGGTGCTCGGCGGGGCCTACGAGTGGCTGGAGGAGGGCATCATCGACCCGTCCGGGGACGGCCCGTGGATCGCGGATGCGACCCCCGGACCGTCCGCACGGGAGAATGAACGGCGCCCCTTCGGCGCCTAGGCCGTTTCCCCGTGGACCGGGGCGGCCGGGGCTCAGACGCCCCAGGTGCCCTGGTCCACGGCGCAGTTCCAGCCCGTGCCCCTCAGGGTGAACTTCACCTTGTAGGAACGGGTGTTGAGCAGGTGCGTGGGCACCTTCAGACCGAGACTGGCCTTCTTCTTGAGCGTCGAGGCGTACACGGACACCGTCTTCGACGTGTTCTTGGTGACCTTGCCGCCGGTGGCCCTGGCGTGGCCGAAACGGATGTTCTTGACGTCCGTGACGGTGAACGTGACCTTTCCGAAGTTCTTGGTGGTGCTCTTGTTCTTGATTCCGAAGTAGAGGCCGCCGTTGGTCACCCAGCCGTGCGAGTCGACGTAGAAGCGGCTCGGGTAGACGAGGTCGATCGGGCAGCCGCCGGCCTGCGGCGTCCGCGCCGTGTGCGGCGCGGCCGAAGCGGCGGTGCCGAGGCCGAGTTGGGCGGCGGTGACCAGCCCTGCCGTGGCCAGGACGGCTGCGGTCGTGCGTGTGCGGTTCATCGTGGTGACTCCTCCCCGTTGGGGGCCCTGTTGGACGGGCCGAACAGGAAGGATGCCATCCTTGGTGGCCGAAAGCGCGCCATTTGCCGCAGTGTTGAACTGTCACCCATGTGCCGGACGTGGGCACGCCGCTCCCGGTACGCGTCCGACCCGGTGTCCGGGCCGCTGCCGGAGTTCTCGATCTGTGCCCACTCGGTGCTCAGGTTTGTGTCGGACCGGTTGTCCACCGGCCCGGGACCGAAATGTGATCACGGGATCTTCACCGTGACTTTACAACGGGAAAACCACTCCATCCGGCGACGAAAGCTGTTAACGCACCCGCCCGAGGGATGCCCTGTCCTGGCGGCCGGCACTTGCGGCAACAATGGAGGGATGACCGACAGTCCCGCCAGTCCGGCGCCCCTCGCCGATCCGCACCTCGTCTACGACCCCCTCGCGGCCGACGGCCCGAAGGACGTGGTGATCCTCGGCTCCACCGGGTCCATCGGAACCCAGGCCATCGACCTCGTGCTGCGCAACCCCGACCGCTTCCGGGTCACCGCCCTCTCCGCGCACGGCAGCCGCACCGCCCTCCTCGCCGAGCAGGCGCACCGCCTGCGGGTGCGGACCGTGGCCGTCGCCCGCGAGGACGCCGTACCGGCCCTGCGCGAGGCGCTGGCCGAGCGGTACGGCGCCGGTGAGCCGCTCCCCGAGATCCTCGCCGGACCGGACGCGGCCACCCAGGTCGCCTCGTCCGACTGCCATACCGTTCTCAACGGCATCACCGGATCCATCGGCCTCGCGCCCACCCTGGCCGCCCTGGAGGCGGGCCGCACCCTCGCGCTCGCCAACAAGGAGTCGCTGATCGTCGGCGGCCCACTGGTCAAGGCGCTCGCCAAGCCCGGCCAGATCATCCCGGTCGACTCCGAGCACGCCGCGCTCTTCCAGGCGCTCGCCGCCGGCACCCGCGCCGATGTGCGCAAGCTGGTCGTCACCGCCTCCGGCGGCCCCTTCCGCGGCCGCACCAAGGCGGAGCTGGCGAACGTCACCGTCGAGGACGCCCTGGCCCACCCCACCTGGGCGATGGGCCCGGTGATCACGATCAACTCGGCGACCCTCGTCAACAAGGGACTGGAAGTCATCGAGGCCCATCTCCTCTACGACATTCCCTTCGACCGCATTGAGGTCGTCGTGCATCCCCAGTCGTATGTTCACTCGATGGTCGAGTTCACCGACGGATCCACGATCGCCCAGGCGACGCCCCCCGACATGCGCGGGCCCATCGCCGTCGGCCTGGGCTGGCCCGAGCGCGTCCCGGACGCGGCGCCCGCCTTCGACTGGAGCAAGGCCTCCACCTGGGAGTTCTTCCCGCTGGACAACGAGGCCTTCCCCTCGGTGAACCTCGCCCGGCACGTGGGGCGGCTCGCGGGCACCGCCCCGGCGGTGTTCAATGCGGCCAACGAGGAGTGCGTCGAGGCCTTCCGCACCGGCGCGCTGCCCTTCAACGGCATCATGGATACCGTCACCAGGGTGGTCGAGGAGCACGGCACCCCGGTCACGGGAACTTCACTCACCGTTTCGGACGTCCTCGAAGCGGAGACCTGGGCACGGGCCCGGGCACGCGAACTGACAGACCGGACGGCAACCGCGGAGGCGCGTGCATGACGACCTTGATGTTCATCCTCGGCATAGTGGTCTTCGCGGTCGGCCTGCTCGTCTCGATCGCCTGGCACGAGCTGGGGCACCTGTCCACGGCCAAGCTCTTCGGCATCCGCGTCCCGCAGTACATGGTCGGCTTCGGCCCGACCGTCTGGTCGCGGAAGAAGGGCGAGACCGAGTACGGCATCAAGGCGGTCCCGCTCGGCGGCTACATCCGCATGATCGGCATGTTCCCGCCCGACGACGCCGGCCGGATCTCCGCCCGCTCCACCTCGCCGTGGCGCGGCATGATCGAGGACGCCCGCTCGGCGGCCTTCGAGGAACTCAAGCCCGGTGACGAGACGCGCATGTTCTACACGCGCAAGCCGTGGAAGCGCGTCATCGTCATGTTCGCGGGCCCGTTCATGAACCTGATCCTCGCGGTCGCCCTGTTCCTCACCGTGCTGATGGGCTTCGGCATCCAGCAGCAGACCACGACCGTCGCCTCGGTCTCGCCCTGTGTCATCGCGGCGAGCGAGAACCGCGACAGCTGCAAGAAGTCCGACGCGCCCTCCCCGGCCGCGGCCGCCGGCATGAAGAACGGCGACAAGATCGTCTCCTTCGACGGCAAGCCGACCAAGGACTGGAACACGCTGTCCGACCTCATCCGCGACAGCGCCGGCAAGGAGGTGGCCGTCGTCGTCGACCGCAAGGGCCAGGAACTGACCCTGCACGCGAAGATCGCCACCAACCAGGTCGCCAAGAAGGACTCCAGCGGCACCTACGTCCAGGGCCAGTACGTCAAGGCCGGCTTCCTGGGCTTCAGCGCCGCCACCGGCGTCGTCCAGCAGGACTTCGGCGACTCCGTGACCTGGATGACCGACCGGGTCGGCGACGCGGTCGACTCCCTGGTCGCTCTGCCCGGCAAGATCCCGGCCCTGTGGGACGCGGCCTTCGGCAACGGCCCGCGCGAGCCGGACTCCCCGATGGGCATCGTCGGCGCGGCCCGGATCACCGGCGACATCGCCACCCTGGACATCCCCGCCTCGCAGCAGGTGGCCATGTTCGTCTTCGTGCTGGCCGGCTTCAACCTCTCCCTGTTCCTGTTCAACATGCTCCCGCTGCTCCCGCTCGACGGCGGGCACATCGCGGGCGCCCTGTGGGAGTCGCTCAGGCGGAACGTGGCGCGGGTGCTGCGCCGGCCGGACCCCGGTCCGTTCGACGTGGCCAAGCTGATGCCAGTGGCCTACGTGGTGGCCGGGATCTTCGTCTGCTTCACCGTCCTGGTGCTCATCGCGGACGTGGTCAACCCGGTGAAAATCTCCTAGCCATCGCAGGTTCGAGGCGGCCTGGAACGCTGTGTTCCGGGCCGCCTTCCATTGAGTGGGTTTGCCGGGTGGGATGTGCTGGCGCGGGGCCCGGTGCCGTAACCTCGAAGCCTGGAGCCCGCCGTTCACGGGACCGGACCTTGATCCACGACTTGGGGTTGCACAGCAGATGACTGCGATTTCTCTCGGCATGCCGTCCGTTCCGACCAAGCTCGCCGAGCGCCGGAAGAGCCGGCAGATCCAGGTCGGATCCGTGGCGGTCGGCGGAGACGCGCCCGTCTCGGTCCAGTCGATGACCACGACCCGCACGTCCGACGTGGGCGCCACCCTGCAGCAGATCGCCGAGCTGACCGCCTCCGGTTGCCAGATCGTCCGCGTGGCCTGCCCCACCCAGGACGACGCCGACGCCCTCGCGACCATCGCCCGCAAGTCGCAGATCCCGGTCATCGCGGACATCCACTTCCAGCCCAAGTACGTCTTCGCCGCGATCGAGGCCGGCTGCGCCGCCGTGCGCGTCAACCCCGGCAACATCAAGCAGTTCGACGACAAGGTCAAGGAGATCGCCAAGGCCGCCAAGGACCACGGCACCCCGATCCGTATCGGCGTCAACGCCGGTTCCCTCGACAGGCGCCTGCTGCAGAAGTACGGCAAGGCGACCCCCGAGGCCCTGGTCGAGTCGGCCCTGTGGGAGGCGTCCCTCTTCGAGGAGCACGACTTCCGGGAGATCAAGATCTCCGTCAAGCACAACGACCCGGTCGTCATGATCGAGGCCTACCGCCAGCTCGCCGAGCAGTGCGACTACCCCCTCCACCTCGGCGTCACCGAAGCGGGCCCGGCCTTCCAGGGCACCATCAAGTCGGCCGTCGCCTTCGGCGCCCTGCTCTCCCAGGGCATCGGCGACACCATCCGCGTCTCCCTGTCGGCCCCGCCCGCCGAGGAGGTCAAGGTCGGCATCCAGATCCTGGAGTCCCTGAACCTCAAGCAGCGCGGCCTGGAGATCGTCTCCTGCCCGTCCTGCGGCCGCGCCCAGGTCGACGTCTACAAGCTCGCCGAAGAGGTCACCGCCGGCCTGACCGGCATGGAGGTCCCGCTGCGCGTCGCCGTCATGGGCTGCGTCGTCAACGGCCCCGGCGAGGCCCGCGAGGCCGACCTCGGTGTCGCCTCCGGCAACGGCAAGGGCCAGATCTTCGTCAAGGGCGAGGTCATCAAGACCGTCCCCGAGTCCAAGATCGTGGAGACCCTCATCGAGGAGGCCATGAAGCTCGCGGAAAAGATGGAGGCCGAGGGCGTCGTGTCCGGCGAGCCGTCCGTGTCGGTGGCGGGCTGAGGTCTCAGTGGGGCCGCGCCCCCGAAAGGGGCGCGGGGAACCGCGCGACCGGCCACAGGAGACCGGCAGCCGCCCGCAGACCAGAACCCCCTGGCTCCGAGGCGCACCGGCCAAGCGGCGCAGCTATAGTGCGGAGATCAGCAGAACCCCAGCGTGAGGCCCCGCACGTGTTGACCCAGACCACCTCACGGGTGCTCGATCCGAGCGACCTTGACGCCGCGCTCGCGGTCCTCGACCGCGAGCCGGTCGCGAACGCCTTCGTGACCTCACGGGTCCAGATCGCGGGCCTCGACCCGTGGCGCCTCGGCGGCGAGATGTGGGGCTGGTACGAGGACGGCATGCTCACGTCCCTGTGCTACGCGGGCGCCAACCTCGTGCCCATCTGCGCCACCCCGCGCGCCGTGCGCGCCTTCGCCGACCGGGCCCGCAGGGCCGGTCGGCGCTGCTCCTCCATCGTCGGCCCCGCCGAATCCACCGCCGCCCTGTGGCGCCTGCTGGAACCGCACTGGGGCCCGGCCCGCGAGGTCCGCGCCCAGCAGCCCCTGATGGTCACCGACCGCATGCCCGTCGACATCGCCCCGGATCCGTACGTCCGACGCATCCGCAAGGACGAGATGGAGACGATCATGCCGGCGTGCGTGGCGATGTTCACCGAAGAGGTCGGCGTCTCCCCGATGGCCGGGGACGGCGGCCTGCTCTACCAGGCCCGGGTCGCCGAGCTCGTGGGCTCCGGCCGCTCCTTCGCCCGTGTCGACGAACAGGGCAAGGTCGTCTTCAAGGCGGAGATCGGCGCGGCGACCACCCAGGCCTGCCAGATCCAGGGCGTATGGGTCGCCCCCGAATACCGGGGGAAGGGCCTGGCGGTCCCCGGCATGGCGGCGGTCCTGCGCTACGCCCTGGCGGATGTCGCCCCCGTGGTCAGCCTCTATGTGAACGACTTCAACACGGCGGCGCGACGGACGTACCGGCGGGTGGGGTTCCAGGAGGTCGGCGCGTTCATGAGCATCCTCTTCTAGAGGGGGAAGAGGCCTGGTTCACTCCGGCAGCAGGGC
This sequence comes from Streptomyces griseochromogenes, assembly GCF_001542625.1. Taxonomy (NCBI): domain Bacteria; kingdom Bacillati; phylum Actinomycetota; class Actinomycetes; order Kitasatosporales; family Streptomycetaceae; genus Streptomyces; species Streptomyces griseochromogenes. Next base: position 2,080,229 of record NZ_CP016279.1, read on the forward strand.
CAGGAGCTGCTTAGTGTGGCCGGGCAGTTCCACGTCGGCGAGACCCGTGATGAGGTCCCTGAGCGGCATGGGCCGATCGACCAGAAGCGTGTCGGCGGAGAGGAGCAGGCTGGGCACCCGGGTGTCGAGTTCGGCCTCGCTCAGCATCGGCCCGCCGAGTGCGCACAGGGCGTCCGCCTGGATCCGGATGCGCTCCCGGAGCCCCGCGTTGCCGCCGGCGAGCGCGATGGCGCGTTCGATGGTCCAGGTGTCGAGCGCGACGCGGTTGTCGTACGTGGTCCTCGCCCCCGCGGTGACGGCGGAGACCGCGGTGATGGTGGCGCCGTTGACGAGGGTGACGTGCGCCAGGATCTGGTCGGCGTTCCACTCACCGGCCGGCGGGACGGGTTTCGCGCCGGAGCCGGCCACTGTGGCGGCGGCCTCCAGCAGTGCGCGGTAGGCGTCCCGAAGCGATGCGGTGTCCATCAGTCTGCTCCTCGCCGTCGTCGCTGTCCTTGCTGTCCTAGCTGTCCTCGTGATCGTCGTGCCGTTTCAGCTGTGCGCACGATGCATCTCCCACGGCGCCTGCGGGAGGACCTCCCCGGTCTCCAGCAGCGACTTGAGGTTCGCCAGCACGGCCGGCCAACCCTGCGAAATCCCGTTGAACATCGCCTCGTTGGCGAGGTTCTCGTGGGTGACGGTGAGACGGACGATGTCGTGGTGCGGCTCGACGAGGAAGGTGACGACCGACGGCTCGCGGGGCAGCTCGGCGTCGGGGGCGTCGTCGAAGGTGATGACGAGGCGCGTCGGGGGTTCGGCCGCCAGCACGCGGCCGAAGACGTCGACGGTGCCCGATCCGTCCACCCGCCGGTGCTCCCAGTCCGAGCCCGGCTGCCAGTCCGAGACATTGGCGTGGCCCCAGTAGCGTGCCGTCAGGTCGGCGTCCGTCAGGGCCCGCCACACCTGCTCGGCGCTGGCGCGGATGTAGGTGACGTAGACGTACGTCGGCACGGATGCGGGTGTGTCGGTCATGGCGTACTCCTCTGCCTGTTTCTTGATGGCACTGATGGCTTGCAGGCGGGGCTTGTCGAACTCCGAGATCCAGCGCTCCTCGATCTCGTGGATCGGGGCCGGGTTGAGGTAGTGGAGCCGTTCCCGTCCGCGCCGTACGACCGTGACGAGGTCGGCCTGCCGGAGAAGGTCGAGATGCTGTGTCGCCGACTGGCGTGTCATGGCCAGGCGTTCGCACAGCTCTCGCAGCGTCTGCCCGTTCTGTTCGCGCAGACGGTCGAGCAGGAGTCGTCGGGTGGGGTCGGCCAGCGCTTTGAAGACCGAGTCCATCGCTCTCGCTTCGTGGCTCACCCTTCGATTATGCAGGCATTTACCTGCCTAATGTCAAACGGTGCCCGGGCTGCGGGCGCCACCTGCCCTGTACGCTCCCCCGCATGGACGTCGTGATCGGCCCCCTGGACCTCTCAGCCCACGTAGACGAGGCCTTGGCAGTCCAAGCCGTAGCCTTCGGACTCGGCCCCGACGAGGTGGCCGTACGCCGCCAGATCGTCCAGCGCCACATGCAGTACACGGGCGCGCGCGCCCTCGGCGCGACCAGCGAAGGGCGCCTCGTGGGGTTCGTCTACGGCATGCCCAACTCGCGCACCCACTGGTGGTCCACGGTCGTGGAGCCCTATCTGCGCGCCCGGGACAACGACTTCTGGCTGGACGACTCCTTCGTCATCACCGAGCTGCACGTCCACCCCGGCCACCAGAACCGCGGCATCGGCCGCCGCCTGATCACGACGATCACCGACGGCGCCGGCGAGCCCCGCTCGATCCTCTCCGCGATCGACACCGACAGCCCCGCCCGCGGCCTCTACCACTCCCTCGGCTACGTCGACCTCGCCCGCCAGGTCCACTTCCCGAGCGCCCCCAAGCCCTACGCCGTGATGGGCGCCCCCCTGCCGCTGCGGCGGAGATAACCGATTTCCACCGGCACAGCAAGCCCGGCTAACCTCCTAGCCATCACCGTTTTCCCGGCAGGAGTACGAGAACCATGGCGAACGCACCGGTCCAGCGCATGTCCCAGTTGATGGCGAAGACGCTGCGCGACGACCCGGCGGACGCCGAGGTCCTCAGCCACAAGCTCCTCGTCCGCGCGGGTTACGTCCGCCGCACCGCGGCCGGCATCTGGTCCTGGCTGCCGCTCGGCATGAAGGTCCTGTCCAACGTGGAGCGGATCGTCCGCGAGGAGATGGACGCCATCGGCGCCCAGCAGGTCTCGCTCCCCGCCCTGCTGCCCCGCGAGCCCTACGAGGCGACCGGCCGCTGGGACGAGTACGGCCAGGAGCTCTTCCGGCTGAAGGACCGCAAGGGCGGCGACTACCTCCTCGGCCCCACCCACGAGGAGATCTTCACCCTCCTGGTCAAGGACCAGTGCACGTCCTACAAGGACCTGCCGGTGATCCTCTACCAGATCCAGAGCAAGTTCCGTGACGAGGCCCGTCCCCGGGCCGGCATCCTGCGCGGCCGCGAGTTCCTGATGAAGGACTCGTACTCCTTCGACCTGGAGGACGAGGGCCTGGCCAAGTCCTACGCCCTGCACCGCCAGGCGTACCAGAACATCTTCGACCGGCTCGGCCTCGACTACCGCATCTGCGCGGCCACCGCCGGCGCGATGGGCGGTTCCAAGTCCGAGGAGTTCCTGGCCCCGGCCGAGGCCGGCGAGGACCTCTTCGCGGACTGCCCGAACTGCGACTTCGCGGCCAACACCGAGGCGATCGCCTACGAGCTGAAGCCGGTGGACGGCTCCGCCGTGCCGGCCGCCGAGGAGATCCCCACCCCGGACACCCCGACCATCGAGACCCTCGCCGCCCACCTCGGCGTCCCGGCCTCCGCCACGCTGAAGAACCTGCTGGTCAAGGTGGACGGCGAGATCATCGCCGTCGGCGTGCCCGGTGACCGCGAGGTCGACATGGACAAGGTCGAGGCGCACTTCGCCCCGGCCGCCGTCGAGCTGGTCACCGCCGAGGACTTCGTCGGCCGCCCCGACCTGGTCCGCGGTTACGTCGGCCCGCAGGGCCTGGGCGAGAAGGTCACGTACATCGCCGACCCGCGCGTGGCCCCCGGCACCGCCTGGATCACCGGCGCCAACAAGGAGCACACGCACGCCAAGAACGTCGTCGCCGGCCGTGACTTCGAGGTCGACGCGTACGTGGACGTCGTGGTCGTGCAGGAGGGCGACCCCTGCCCCAAGTGCGGCACCGGCCTGAAGCTGGACCGCGCCATCGAGATCGGCCACATCTTCCAGCTGGGCCGCAAGTACGCCGACGCCCTCAAGCTCGACGTGCTGGGCCAGAACGGCAAGCCGGTCCGCGTCACCATGGGCTCCTACGGCGTCGGCGTCTCCCGCGCCGTCGCCGCGATCGCCGAGCAGACCGCCGACGAGCACGGCCTGTGCTGGCCCAAGGAGGTCGCCCCGGCCGATGTGCACGTCGTCGCGGCCGGCAAGGCGCTGCAGACCGAGCTGGCGCTCGACGTCGCCGAGAAGCTGGCCGCCGCGGGCGTCCGCGTCCTCGTCGACGACCGGGCGGGCGTCTCCCCGGGTGTGAAGTTCACCGACGCCGAGCTGATCGGCGTGCCCCAGATCCTGGTCGCCGGCCGCCGCTCCGGCGAGGGCGTGCTGGAACTGAAGGACCGCAGGACCGGCGAGCGCGAGGAGCTCTCCGTCGAGGAAGCGATCGCCCGCCTGACGGCCTGATCACACCCCGCCGTGCCGCGCCCCGAAAGGGGCGCGGCCCACAGCTTTCCGTCCGAGAGCCTTCTCGGCAGGCCCCAGCTGCAATAAAAGGGGGCGCGAGCAACCGCACGCGACCCGCAGTGTCACGACGGCCCGCACCACCCCGGACCGCCCTAGAGCCACCCCGCAAACTCCAGCAACAGCTCCGCATCCTTCGGCCGCCCCACGCGGAGCGCTCGCACACCCGACTCCACCGCCCGGAACAGCGTCCACCCCCGCAGCCGCTCCAGATCCACGTCCAGCGACTCCGCGAGCCGCTTGATCCGCCGCCGGGTGGTGGCCGCCCCGGACGGCACGGCGATCAGATCCTCCACCCGGTCCCGCACCAGCCGCGCCAGGTCGAAGGCGCACTCGCCGACCACCGGGTCCGGGCCCACCGCGAGCCAGGGCATCCGCTCCCCGGCGAGCACCTTGCTCTGCCGGAACGTGCCGTGCAGCAAGCGGTGTTCGGGCGGCGCGGCCAACAGCTCCTCGCGCGCCGCGAGCGCCGCGTCCACCAGCGCGGCCGCCTCGGGATCGGCCTCGGCGCTCGCCCGCATCGCCTCGGCCTGCCGCCCGGTCCGCTCCGCCACCGTCTCGAACGCATGGCCGGCCGGTGGCTCCACCCACAGCCGCCGCAGCGTCCCCGCGGCCTCCAGCAGGGCCTTCGCCTCCGGCAGCGACCGCACCGACACGTCGGGGTGCAGGCGCTCCAGCAGCAGCGCTCCCTCGGCCGTGTCCTCGGCGGCGTTCTCGGCCTCCGCCGGCAGAAGCTGCACGGCCCCCAGACCGGCCCAGTGCGCCAGCGCCGCCCGCTCGCTCTCCGGGCGGGCCCGGGGCGGGGCCAGCTTCAGCACGGCCGGGCTGCCGTCCGCCCGCCGGACCAGCACCACCAGGCTGCTGCGCCCGCCGGGTACCTGGAGCCGTTCCACGCTCAACTCGCGCCGGGCGACCGCCCGTTCGGCCGCCTCGGGCAGCCGCGCCAGCCAGTCGTCCCCGGCGGGCGCCGTCTCACCGAGCGCCCGCACCAGCCGCTGGGGCGGTTCGAAAGCCATGCGCGAGTTGTTCCTTCCTGCTGGGCCTGCCGTAGGGCGGCTGCGCGGTCACGTCGTCGGCGACGCCGAGGTACGGGGTCCGGCCGCACCCGCTTCGTCACCGGCCCGCTCGGCGAGCCCAGGGAAGGCTACGCTCTCCCCGCTCCAGCGCACCGCCCGCACCGCGGCCTCGCGCAACGCCCCGGCGGCCGCGCCGCGCCGCGGGCCGCTCGCCGCCCGCACCAGGTCCGAGTACACCCCGGCCACCCTCTCCTCCAGCCGGGCCGCCAGCCGCACCGCGGAGGCCGCGTCCGGCACCGGGAACGGCAGCGCGTAGGCGGCGCTCGCCGCGACCGGCTCGCCGCCCAGGTCGCGCACCTCGCGCACCAGCGCGTCCCGGCGGGCCCGGTGGGCGGCGTAGGCCGCCCGCGCCTCGACCCGCCGCCGCTCGTCGACGCGCCCGCCGACGACGCCGTACCCGTACACCGCCGCGTGCTCGGCCGCCAGCGCCTCCTGCAGGGCGGTCAGCTCGGCCTTCTTGGCCTCGTCGCTCACTTGGCCCCCTCGGTCAGCAGATACGCGTGCACCGCCCCGGCCGCGGCCACCGAGGCCATCAGCCGGGCCAGTTCGCCCTCCACGTCCAGCAGGGCCTTCGCCCGCCGGTCGGCGAGGGCGCGCTCGGCTGCGGCGAGCTCGGCGAGCGCGTCCTTCTCGGCGGCGGGCACCGTCGGGGACGCCGTGGAGGCCTTGGGGGAGGGGGACTTGGTGGCCGAGGTCCCGCCGAAGGCCGACGCGTGCGCCGCGACCTCGGCGCGCAGCGGCCGCAGCCGCCGGGCCAGCGCCGGATGGGCGGCGAGCACCGCGTCGTAGTGCTCCAGCAGCCCCGCGCTGTCCAGGGCCGCACGCGCGCGTACCCGTGCGGTCACCGAAGGGGTGCCGCCGGCGTGCGCCGGGTCCGGACCGGCCGAGCAGCCGACCAGCAGGGCGGCCCCGGCGGCCGAGGCGAGCAGGGTTCTTCTGCGCGGCCCCGAGGGGGTGCGCGGCGGCGGAGGGTACGGCACTGCAGACGTCCTCGGGGCGACTCGTACGAAAGGAAGAACAGCAACGGGCGGCACGCCCGTGATCACCGTACCCGCGCGCCCCGCGCACACCACTCACCGGCACCGTCCGGACACAGGTGGACGGCAACACTCCCCGCGACCGGATACCCTTTGACCAGACACGCGACCCATCCCACAACAGCACACGCGGCCGAGGAGTCACCCGGATGAGCACCACCCAGAGCGAGAGGCTGCGAGAGCTGCTGGAACCGCTCGTCACCTCCCAGGGGCTGGATCTCGAAGAGATCGCCGTGGACTCCGTCGGACGCAAGCGGGTGCTGCGTGTGGTCGTCGACTCCGACACCGGAGCGGATCTGGACGCGGTCGCCGATGTGAGCCGCGCGCTCTCGGCGAAGCTCGACGAGACCAACGCGATGGGCGACGACGCGTACGACCTGGAGGTCGGAACCCCCGGCGCGGAGCGCCCTCTCAGCGAGCACCGGCACTTCGTCCGCGCCACCGACCGGCTCGTGAAGTTCCAGCTGGCCGAGGGCGGTGAGGTGACCGCCAGGATCCTGGCGGTCGACGAGGAGGGCATCGACGTGGAGGTGCCCGGGGTGAAGGGCCGCAAGGCCACCACCCGCAGACTCGGCTTCCCGGAGATCGTCAAGGCGCGGGTCCAGGTCGAGTTCAACCGCAAGGACAAGAAGGACATGAAGGAAGAGGAGGAGGCGTAGCCGTGGACATCGACATGAGCGCCCTGCGGGGCTTGGTTCGGGAGAAGGAGATCTCCTTCGACCTGCTGGTCGAGGCGATCGAGTCGGCCCTCCTCATCGCGTACCACCGCACCGAGGGAAGCCGCCGGCACGCGCGCGTGGAGCTCAACCGGGAGACCGGCCACGTGACCGTGTGGGCGAAGGAGGACCCGGAGGACCTCGAGGAGGGCCAGGAGCCCCGCGAGTTCGACGACACCCCCTCCGGCTTCGGCCGGATCGCCGCCACCACCGCCAAGCAGGTGATCCTGCAGCGGCTGCGCGACGCCGAGGACGACGCCACGCTCGGCGAGTACGCCGGCCGCGAGGGCGACATCGTCACCGGCGTGGTCCAGCAGGGCCGCGACCCGAAGAACGTGCTCGTGGACATCGGCAAGCTGGAGGCCATCCTGCCGGTGCAGGAGCAGGTCCCCGGCGAGTCGTACCAGCACGGCCTGCGGCTGAGGTCGTACGTCGTCCGGGTGGCCAAGGGCGTGCGCGGCCCGTCCGTGACCCTCTCCCGTACACACCCCAACCTGGTGAAGAAGCTCTTCGCCCTGGAGGTGCCGGAGATCGCCGACGGGTCGGTCGAGATCGCGGCCATCGCCCGCGAGGCCGGCCACCGCACCAAGATCGCCGTACGGTCCACCCGTTCGGGCCTGAATGCCAAGGGCGCCTGCATCGGCCCGATGGGCGGCCGGGTGCGCAACGTGATGGGCGAGCTGAACGGCGAGAAGATCGACATCGTCGACTGGTCGGACGACCCGGCCGAGATGGTGGCGAACGCGCTGTCACCCGCTCGGGTGAGCAAGGTGGAGGTCGTCGACATGGCCTCCCGCTCCGCCCGGGTGACCGTGCCGGACTACCAGCTGTCGCTGGCGATCGGCAAGGAAGGGCAGAACGCCCGGCTCGCGGCCCGGCTCACCGGCTGGCGGATCGACATCCGTCCGGACACCGAGCAGGCCGGAGAGCGCACCGGGGAATAGATCTCGGCCGTGCACCGCTGAGATCACGACAGTCTTATATCGAGCAACTGTTCGACTTTTCCCCCGGAGGGGTGAGGTCGGTACGGGGAGGTAGACTTAGCGGTGTCTGGCCGGACGCGTGCCCGCGCATGCCCTGAGCGCACCTGTGTGGGGTGCAGGCAGCGAGCGGCCAAGGACGATCTGCTGCGCACCGTGGCGGATCAGGAGCAATGTGTTCCCGATCCTCGCGGTACGCTGCCCGGCCGGGGTGCGTATGTACACCCCGACCCGGTCTGTCTCGACCAGGCGGTGCGCCGCCGGGCGTTTCCTCGGGCGCTACGCGTCCCCGGGCCGCTCGACATAAAGGCGTTGCGTCAGTACGTCGAGCAGACGGACAGTTGCTGAGTAGGCAACACGGCAAGAAAGCGAGTCGCACGGAACCCCCCGTGCGGCCTGGTACCTCGCGAGTCGAAAGCAGGTCGAGATTGCGATGAGCACTCGATGAGTACGCGATGAGTACGCCCATGAACTAGCGACGGTCCGGCTTCCCCGGACCTCAGAGGAGCGAAGTGGCTAAGGTCCGGGTCTACGAACTCGCCAAGGAGTTCGGCGTTGAGAGCAAGGTCGTCATGGCCAAGCTCCAGGAACTCGGTGAATTCGTCCGTTCGGCGTCTTCGACGATCGAAGCGCCTGTTGTACGCAAGCTGACCGACGCCTTCCAGGGTGGCTCCGGCAAGTCCGCCGGCAAGCCCGCCCCGCGCAAGGCCGCCCCCAAGCCCGCCGCGCCTTCTCCGGCGCAGGCGGCCCGTCCGGCTGCCCCGAAGCCGGCGGCCCCCAAGCCTCCGACGGCTCAGCAGCCCGCTGCTCCGTCGGCCCCCGTGGCCCCGTCGGCCCCCGCGCCGACGCCGGGTCCGCGTCCGGTTCCGGGCCCGAAGCCCGCGCCGCGTCCGGCTCCGGCCGCCCCGGAGTTCACCGCTCCGCCGGCCGCTCCGGCCGCGCAGGCCCCGCAGGCTCCGGCCGCGCAGGGTCCGCGTCCCGGCGCCCGCCCCGGTGCTCCGAAGCCCGGCGGGCGTCCGTCCGGTCCCGGCCAGGGCCAGGCCCGTCCGGGCCAGGGTGCCCCGCGTCCCGGTGGCCAGGCTCCGCGTCCCGGTGCCCGTCCGGCCGGTCCGCGTCCGGGTAACAACCCCTTCACCTCCGGTGGCTCCACCGGCATGGCCCGCCCGCAGGCCCCGCGTCCGCAGGGCGGACCCCGGCCGGGCGGCCACGGCGGCCCCGGTGGTCCCGGTGGCGGTCCCCGTCCGCAGGCGCCCGGCGCCCAGGGCGGCGGTCCGCGTCCGCAGGCTCCGGGCGGACACGGCGGCGGCTCCGGCCGTCCGTCCCCGGCCGGCATGCCCCGTCCGCAGGGCGGTCCGCGTCCCGGCCCGGCCGGTCCGCGTCCGAACCCCGGCATGATGCCGCAGCGTCCCGCTGCCGGCCCGCGTCCCGGTGGCGGTGGCCCCGGTGGCCGCGGTCCCGGCGGTGGCGGTCGTCCCGGTGGCGGCGGCGGTCGTCCCGGTGGCGGCGGCTTCGCCCGTCCCGGTGGCGGCGGTGGCGGCTTCGCCGGTCGTCCCGGTGGTCCCGGTGGCGGCGGCGGTGGCGGCGGTTTCGCCGGTCGTCCCGGTGGTCCCGGTGGCGGTGGCGGCGGTGGCCGTCCCGGCTTCGGTGGCCGTCCCGGTGGTCCCGGTGGCCGCGGTGGCACGCAGGGCGCCTTCGGCCGTCCCGGCGGTCCCGCGCGTCGCGGTCGCAAGTCGAAGCGGCAGAGGCGCCAGGAGTACGAGGCCATGCAGGCCCCGAGCGTCGGCGGCGTGATGCTGCCGCGCGGCAACGGCGAGACCATCCGTCTCTCCCGCGGCGCGTCGCTCACCGACTTCGCGGAGAAGATCAACGCCAACCCGGCGTCCCTCGTCGCGGTCATGATGAACCTCGGCGAGATGGTCACGGCCACGCAGTCCGTCTCCGACGAGACGCTGCAGCTCCTCGCGGGCGAGATGAACTACGAGGTTCAGATCGTCAGCCCCGAGGAGGAGGACCGCGAGCTGCTCGAGTCCTTCGACATCGAGTTCGGCGAGGACGAGGGCGACGAGGAGGACCTGGTGGTCCGTCCGCCGGTCGTCACCGTCATGGGTCACGTCGACCACGGTAAGACCCGACTCCTCGACGCCATCCGCAAGACGAACGTCATCGCGGGCGAGGCCGGCGGCATCACCCAGCACATCGGTGCCTACCAGGTCTCGACCGAGGTCAACGACGAAGAGCGCAGGATCACCTTCATCGACACCCCGGGTCACGAGGCGTTCACCGCCATGCGTGCCCGTGGTGCGAAGTCGACCGACATCGCGATCCTGGTCGTCGCGGCCAACGACGGCGTCATGCCGCAGACGGTCGAGGCGCTCAACCACGCCAAGGCGGCCGACGTCCCGATCGTCGTCGCGGTCAACAAGATCGACGTCGAGGGCGCGGACCCGACCAAGGTGCGCGGTCAGCTGACCGAGTACGGCCTGGTGGCCGAGGAGTACGGCGGCGACACCATGTTCGTCGACATCTCCGCCAAGCAGGGTCTGCACATCGACAGCCTCCTCGAGGCCGTCGTCCTCACCGCCGACGCCTCGCTCGACCTGCGGGCCAACCCGGCCCAGGACGCGCAGGGCATCTCGATCGAGTCCCGTCTCGACCGCGGCCGTGGTGCCGTGGCTACGGTCCTCGTCCAGCGAGGCACGCTGCGGGTCGGCGACACGATGGTCGTGGGCGACGCCTACGGCCGAGTGCGCGCCATGCTCGACGACAACGGCAACAACGTCGCCGAGGCCGGCCCGTCGACGCCGGTCCAGGTCCTGGGCCTGACCAACGTCCCGGGTGCGGGCGACAACTTCCTGGTGGTCGAAGAGGACCGTACGGCCCGTCAGATCGCCGAGAAGCGCGCCGCCCGCGAGCGCAACGCCGCGTTCGCCAAGCGCACGCGCCGCGTGTCGCTGGAGGACCTGGACAAGGTGCTCAAGGCCGGCGAGATCCAGCAGCTGAACCTGATCATCAAGGGTGACGCCTCTGGTTCCGTCGAGGCCCTCGAGTCCTCCCTGCTCCAGCTGGACGTCGGCGAAGAGGTCGACATCCGCGTCCTGCACCGCGGTGTCGGTGCGGTCACGGAGTCCGACATCGACCTGGCGATGGGCTCCGACGCCATCGTGATCGGCTTCAACGTCCGCGCGGCCGGCCGCGCGGCGCAGATGGCCGAGCGCGAGGGTGTGGACGTCCGGTACTACTCGGTCATCTACCAGGCGATCGAAGAGATCGAGGCGGCCCTCAAGGGCATGCTCAAGCCGGAGTACGAAGAGGTCGAGCTCGGCACGGCGGAGATCCGCGAGGTCTTCAAGTCGTCCAAGCTGGGCAACATCGCCGGTGTCCTCATCCGCTCGGGCGAGGTCAAGCGCAACACCAAGGCGCGCCTCATCCGCGACGGCAAGGTGGTCGCGGAGAACCTCAACATCGAGGGCCTGCGTCGCTTCAAGGACGACGTCACCGAGATCCGCGAAGGCTACGAGGGTGGTATCAACCTCGGAAACTTCAACGACATCAAGGTCGACGACGTCATCGCGACGTACGAGATGCGGGAGAAGCCGCGGGCGTAATCACGCCGACGGTTCGTGCTGGCCGACGGGACTCCGGTCCTGTCGGCCAGCGCGCCGTTCCCGGGCTCCGAGCGGAGTCCAGGGTGCGGTAAAACCCCGTCGAGCCTCCGGCAGGAACGGGGTACCGTTCTTGATGTCCCCGGCCCACACGGGCCCGGGGCCATCGATCCCGTACCGGCGGGTGAACCGGCACACAACATGTACGTGGGGACTCTGTCCTTCGACCTCCTCCTCGGCGACGTCCACTCGCTGAAGGAGAAGCGCTCCGTCGTCCGCCCGATCGTCGCCGAACTCCAGCGGAAGTACGCCGTGAGCGCGGCCGAGGTGGACCACATGGACCTCCACCGGCGAACGATCATCGGCCTGGCCATGGTCTCCGGCGACGCGGCGCACCTCACCGACGTACTGGACCGGTGCGAACGGCTGGTCGCCGGCCGCCCCGAAGTGGAGCTGCTGTCCGTACGACGGCGCTTCCACGGCGACGACGACTGACCACAGAACGCAAGAAGAAGAAAGAACGGGAGACGGACCAGTGGCCGACAACGCGCGGGCGAAAAGGCTGGCGGACCTCATCCGGGAGGTGGTGGCCCAGAAGCTGCAGCGCGGGATCAAGGACCCGCGGCTCGGCTCGCACGTCACCATCACGGACACCCGGGTCACGGGTGACCTGCGGGAGGCGACCGTCTTCTACACGGTCTACGGGGACGACGAGGAGCGGCAGGCGGCGGCCGCCGGCCTGGAGAGCGCCAAGGGCATCCTGCGCTCCGAGGTCGGCCGCGCGGCCGGCGTGAAGTTCACGCCGACCCTCACCTTCGTCGCCGACGCCCTCCCCGACACCGCCCGGACCATCGAGGACCTCCTCGACAAGGCACGGCAGTCCGACGCGAAGGTCCGCGAGGCCTCCGCGGGTGCGGCGTACGCGGGCGGCGCGGACCCGTACCGCAAGCCGGCCGACGACGAGGCGGCCGAGACCGAGACGGACGGCGACGCCGCGGAATGACCCAGAAGCACACCACGCCCGACGGCCTCGTCATCGTCGACAAGCCGTCGGGCTTCACTTCGCACGACGTGGTCGCCAAGATGCGCGGCATCGCGCGCACCCGCCGCGTCGGCCACGCCGGCACCCTCGACCCGATGGCGACCGGCGTCCTCGTTCTCGGGGTGGAGCGCGCCACCAAGCTCCTCGGGCATCTCGCCCTGACCGAGAAGGAGTACCTGGGCACCGTCCGGCTCGGCCAGAACACCGTCACCGACGACGCCGAGGGGGAGATCACCTCCTCCACCGACGCGTCCAAGGTGACCCGGGACGCCATCGACGCCGGCATCGCCAAGCTGACCGGCGACATCATGCAGGTCCCGTCCAAGGTCAGTGCCATCAAGATCGACGGCGTGCGGTCGTACAAGCGGGCCCGCGAGGGCGAGGACTTCGAGATCCCCGCCCGGCCGGTGACCGTCTCCGCCTTCACCGTGTACGACGTGCGGGACGCCGTCGCCGAGGACGGCACCGCCGTGCTCGACCTGGTGGTCTCGGTGGTCTGCTCCTCCGGCACCTACATCCGTGCCCTCGCCCGCGACCTGGGCGCCGGCCTCGGCGTCGGCGGCCACCTCACCGCGCTGCGCCGCACCCGCGTCGGGCCGTACAAGATCGACTCCGCGAAGACGCTGGACCAGCTCCAGGCCGAGCTGACCGTCATGCCGATCGCCGAGGCAGCCGCGGCCGCGTTCCCCCGCTGGGACGTGGACGCCAAGCGCTCCCGGCTGCTACTCAACGGCGTCCGGCTGGAGATGCCCGAGGAGTACGCGGGGGCGGGTGCCGTCGCCGTCTTCGACCCCGAGGGCCGCTTCCTCGCACTGGTCGAGGAGCACAAGGGCAAGGCGAAGAGCCTGGCCGTCTTCGGCTGACCGGAATCCGCGCCGGCCCGCACGGTCCTCACCGATTCCGTGCCGTCGGCGCCGGTCCGCACGGGAGTCTGCCCGTGGAGCGGCGACCACGGGGTCCTGCCACTGCCGCCGCTCCACGGTCCCCCCTCGGTTCCCCCACCCCTAGGGTGTATCCAGCCGCCCCCGCCTATTCACCCGACCGGGCAGGCGCTCGGAGTGAAGCGGGGGAGCGGAAGGGGGCGCTTTCGCCCCGCGAGCTGTCCCGCTGATCACCACACGCCTACCGTCGAGGACGAGGGCACGTGTGTACGGGCGGGGAGGTACGGCCATGGCGGGTCGGGGCGGCGACGCGAACCGTACCGGCGTCTTGGGCCGGAGCCGGGACGAGCACCCGGGAGAGAGCCGGGCCGGGCACCGGGGCGAGAAGCGTACGGAGTACGACGGGGGCCGCGCGGAGCGCACGGACCGCCGGGACGGCGCGGACGGCTCGGGCTCGGCTGCCGACGGGCCCACTCGCACAGACGTCCTCGTCCAGATCCGCGACCTGGCCGGCCGTCCCCGCGGGGTCGGCTTCCTCGTCGACCACCACGGCACCCTCCTGACCAGCCACGAGGCCGTCGACGGCCTGCCCCGGCTGGTACTGATGACCGCGGGGAACCGCACCTGCGCGGTGGACGCCGACGCCGTCACCCCGCTGCCCGCGCTCGATCTGGCCCTCGTCCGCACCGAGGGCCTGGGGGTGGAACCCCTGGCGCTCACCGTCCGGGAACGTGTCGAGGCCGGCACCTACGTCCGGATCGCCGCGGGCTGCTGGCGCGAGGCACGGGTGCTGACCGCCACCCAGGTGACCTACACCGCAACGGACCGCGTCCACCTCCTCGAAGACGCCCTGGAGCTGGCCATCGGCACGGCCGGCCGGGACGCGCTGCGGCTCGGCGGCGGCGCGGCCGGGGGACCGGTGCTCGACGCCGCCACCGGCGCGGTGCTCGGCATCCTCGGCACCGCCCTGCGCTCCGCCCAGCACGACGCCGGCTTCGCGGTGTCCCTGAGGCCGTCGGACGGCCCGCTGGCCGAGCTGCTCGCCCGCAACGCCGCCACCGTGCCCGCGTACGGCGCCGACCTCAACCTGGCCGGCGTCCTGGAGCTGACCGCCACCTCGGTGGGCCAGGACGGCCCGCCGGGCGCCCTCTCCGGCACGGCCGGTCCCGGCCGCGTCCAGCCGGTCGAACGTGCCGACGTGGCAAGGGAGTTGGCGGCCTTCGCCGACGGCGACCGCGCCGTGCTCGGCCTCGTCGGCGCCCCGGGCAGCGGTCGTACGACCGAACTCGCGGCCCTCGCGGCCCGGCGAAGCCGCTGCGAGCGGCCCGCGCCCACACTGTGGCTGCGCGGTGCCGACCTGAAGGACGCCGACGGCTCGGTCGCGGACGCGGCCCGTCGCGCCCTGGAGCGCGCCGTCCGGATCGTCGCCGCCTCCCGTTCCGTACGCCCCGCCGACCTCGGCGACCTCGGCCCGGAGCGCCTGGCCCGCTGCGCCGGGCGGGCCGGCCGGCCGCTGCTGCTCCTGCTGGACGGCCCCGAGGAGATGCCGCCCGTCCTCGCCCACCGGCTGTCCCGGTGGACCGAGGGGACCGCCGAGTGGCTGCGGAAGACCGGTGCCCGGCTGGTGGTGGCGTGCCGGGAGGAGTACTGGGAGCGCACGGGGGCCGAGTTCCCGGCGGACCTCCGCCACACCCCGGAGGGCGACGGCTCCGGCCTTCCGCCGTGCGTGCGGCTCGCGGACCTCGCCGAGGACGAGGCCCGCCGGGCCCGTTCCCGCTACGGCATCCCCGACGACGCCCTCACGGGCCACGACGCCCGGCACCCGCTCACGCTGCGCCTCCTCTCCGAGGTCCGCGCCGCGCTCCCGGACGCCCCGCCCGCCCGGCCCGTCGACCGGCACGAGGTCTTCGCCGCCCACCTCGACCTGATGTGCCTGCGCATCGCGGTCCGCCTCGCCGCCGAGAACGGGCTGCGAGGCACGGCCGTACGGCGGCTCGCCGCCCGGGTGGCCGGTCAGGTGCACGAGGCCGCCCGGCGCAGCCTCGGACCCGGCCAGGGCGAGCTGGACCGCGCCTCCTTCGAGGCGGTGTTTCCCTGGGGACCCGCCCCGGCCCGCCTCGGCGGCGGCGCCGGCTGGGCCTCGGCCGTCCTCACCGAAGGCCTCCTGGTCCCGGCCGGGGCCGGCTACCGCTTCGCGCACGAAGAGCTGGCCGACTGGATCCAGGGCATGCATCTCGACCTGGACGAGGCCCTGCACGCCCTGGTGCACCGTCCCCGCACTCCTCGGGGCGCCCACCCGCTCCCCGTCCCGCACCACCGCATCGGCCCGGTCGTCCAGGCCCTGCTCCTCCTCGGCCGCCAGTGCGGACCTGGCGAACTCTCCTGCCGACTGCGGGAGTTGGTCGACGCGCTGGACCTGGACCCCACCTCCTGGTGGGCCGGCCGACTGCTCACCAGGACCCTGCTCCAGGTTCCGGACGCGACGCCGTACACCGAGGTGCTGCGCCTTCTCGCCGACCGCATCGTCGCCTGGCGTCACTGTCAGCGGCCCGTACCGGACGCGCTCGCCCCCGCCTTCTGGCTCGCCCTGCCCATCCCCGGCATCGAGCGCTTCGCACTGCTGCGGCAGCTGGTCCTGGCGGACGCGGCACCGGTGGAGCCGGCCGGTGAGGGTGAGGGCCGGGGCCACGGCGAGCGTGTGGGTTCGGGCCCGGGCGGACGCGAGGGCCCGGGTGCCCTCGGCGGCGCCGGTGAGCCCGTAGGCGCGAAAGACCGCGGCGTGGACGAGCCCGGCGGCGCGGGCGCCCCTGGGAGCGGGTCCGGGCGCGCTGCCACCACCGACGGGGCGACCGAGCGCGCGGCCGTGGCGGAACGGTACCTGGACGCCGTGGCGCGGCTGCTCGCCGCCGACCCCGCCGCCGTACAGCCCCACCTCGCCCGCTGGTTCGCCGACGAGCGGCCGCTGCCCGCGACCCCGGACGCCACCGTGGCGACCGCAGCGCAGGCTCTGCTGCACACACACCGGCACGGCGCCCTGGACGACCTCACCGAGGTGCTCGTGGAGAGCGCGCACCGCAGGGCCGACGAGTTGCTGACCGTACTCGCCGAGGACGAGCCCTCGGCGATCTGCCGGGCCGTGGACCGCTGGGCGCACGACGAACGCCCCGCCCGCCGGGTGGCCGCGGTGGCGTTCGCGCTCCGAGCCGCCCCGCACGTCCGCTCGGCCGCCGACCGCGAACTGCTGCGCTACGCCGCCCTCGCCCTGCTCGCCCGACCCGCCGACTGCAGCCTGCACGGCGGTGCCCTCGCCCTCCTGGTCCGCGACCCGCACACCCGCGACCGCCATCTCCCCGAGGCCCTGCGCCACTTCGCCGACGGCGATCCGCAGCTCCCGCCCGAAGCCCTGGTGACGGCCCTGACCACCCACACGGAACCCGTCCTGCAGGCCTTCCGAGCCCGCCTGCGCCGCGGCGCGGACGCCGGGGAGGCGCTCCGCGCGCTCGCCGACGTCACCACCCCTGCCCTCGCCCGCCGGGTCGCCGCTCTCGTCCGGGAGGCGGTGGGGGCGCGGCCGGAGACCGCCCGGCACGTGGCCGCGTACGTGGACCGCCGTCTCGACCAGGGCCCCGCCGCTCGTTCCGTCCTGCTGCCGCTGGTCACCGGTCTCCTCGACGGCGGCGCCGAACAGGTCCGGGCGGCCCTCGCCACCGTGCTCGCCGCCCCCGGCGCCCCCGCCTCCCGCCCCCTGCGCCGTGAGCTGCTGGACTTCCTCCTCATCCACGAGCAGGACCCGGACGTCCTGGACGCCCTCCTGCACGCGGCGGTCCCGCACGGAGACGGCCGGGACGCGGAGCTGCGCGCCCTGGTCCACCGCGTCGGCCTCCTCCTCGTCCGCACCCCCGACGGGGCAACCCGCTTCGACTGGGGACTGGTCGTCCTCGCCCGGCACGTGCCCGGCTTCGCCGCGCGGGTGGCCCGCTGGCTGGGCGAGACCCCGGACGACTGGGCCGTGGTGGTGGGCCCCAGCGCCCGCCGCATGATCGAGAATCTGGCGGGGGTGCGAGTACCGGCCTGACCGGTCGGCGAACGTGCGCCCGGTCACAGCCCCTATGCCGATGAGGGTCCAGGGCACCCGGCATGGCACCCTTAGACCTGCACAAGAGGTCAACGGTAGACACGGACACGGGTTCGAGGAGCGGTCACAGTGCAGCGCTGGCGTGGCTTGGAGGACATTCCCCAGGACTGGGGGCGCAGCGTCGTCACCATCGGTTCCTACGACGGCGTCCACCGCGGCCACCAGCTGATCATCAAGCACGCCGTCGACCGCGCCCGCGAGCTGGGCGCCCCGGCCGTCGTCGTCACCTTCGACCCGCACCCCAGCGAGGTCGTCCGCCCCGGCAGTCACCCGCCCCTGCTCGCCCCGCACCACCGCCGCGCCGAGCTGATGGCGGACCTGGGCGTGGACGCGGTGCTCATCCTCCCCTTCACCACCGAGTTCTCGAAGCTCTCGCCCGCCGAGTTCGTGGCCAAGGTCCTGGTCGACAAGCTGCACGCCAGGGCGGTCGTCGAGGGCCCGAACTTCCGCTTCGGCCACAAGGCCGCCGGCAACGTGGAGTTCCTCGCCGAGCAGGGCAAGAACCACGACTTCGAGGTGGAGGTCGTGGACCTGTACGTCTCCGGTGCGGCGGGCGGCGGCGAGCCGTTCTCCTCGACCCTGACCCGGCGCCTGGTCGCCGAGGGCGACGTGGCCGGTGCCCGCGAGATCCTGGGCCGTCCGCACCGGGTGGAGGGCGTGGTCGTCCGCGGCGCCCAGCGCGGCCGCGAGCTGGGCTTCCCCACGGCCAACGTCGAGACGCTCCCGCACACCGCGATCCCCGCCGACGGTGTGTACGCCGGTTACCTGCACGCGCAGGGGGAAGTCATGCCGGCCGCGATCTCCGTCGGCACCAACCCGCAGTTCGACGGCACCGAGCGCACGGTGGAGGCGTACGCCATCGACCGCGTCGGCCTCGACCTGTACGGGCTGCATGTCGCCGTCGACTTCCTGGCGTACGTGCGCGGCCAGGCGAAGTTCGAGTCGCTGGACGCCCTGCTGGAGCAGATGGCCGCGGATGTGAAGCGGTGCCGGGAGATCGTGGCGGAGGAGGAGTAAGTCCTTTTCGCACAGCGAAAGGGCGGCCGGTGCGGAAGACGCACCGGCCGCCCTTCTGCATGCCGTCCTACTGCTGGGGCGGCTGCTGCTGCCCCTGCGGAGGCTGCTGGTGGCCCTGCTGCGGCGGGTAGGGCTGACCGGGAGCCTGCGGCGGGTAGGGCTGGCCCGGGGCCTGCGGCTGTGCCTGCTGCGCCGGATACGGCTGCGGCGGCCCGGTGTACAGCTGCTGGCCGGGGGCCTGCGGGTACGGCTGGCCCGGCTGGCCCTGCTGGGGCGGATACGGCTGCTGCCCCTGCGGCGGGTAGGCCTGACCCGGCATCGGCTGACCCGGCATCGGCTGACCCGGTATGGGCTGACCCGGCATCGGCTGACCCGGCATCGGCTGACCGGGCATCGGCTGACCGGGCATCGGCTGACCGGGCATCGGCGGGGCGGCCACGGGTGGCGGGTTGCCGTCGCTGGTCCACAGCCCGTGCGACTGCTGGTGCCGCACCAAGTCCTCGGCGACCATGGCCGCGAGGTTGAAGTACGCCTCCCGCACCTTCGGTCGCATCATGTCGAGGTCGACCTCGGCACCGGCGGCCAGGTGCTCGTCGAAGGGCACCACGATGACGCCGCGGCAGCGCGTCTCGAAGTGCGACACGATGTCCTCGACCTTGATCATCTTGCCGGTCTCGCGCACTCCGGAGATCACGGTGATCGACCGCGAGACGAGGTCGGCGTACCCGTGCGCGGACAGCCAGTCCAGCGTCGTACTCGCGCTGCTCGCACCGTCGACCGACGGGGTCGAGATGATGATCAGCTGGTCGGCGAGGTCGAGCACCCCGCGCATGGCGCTGTACAGCAGGCCCGTGCCCGAGTCGGTGAGGATGACCGGGTACTGCCTGCCGAGCACGTCGATCGCGCGCCGGTAGTCCTCGTCGTTGAACGTGGTGGAGACGGCCGGGTCGACGTCGTTGGCGATGATCTCCAGTCCGGAGGGCGCCTGGGACGTGAACCGCCGGATGTCCATGTACGAGTTCAGGTACGGGATCGCCTGGACCAGGTCACGGATGGTCGCCCCCGTCTCCCGGCGCACGCGTCGCCCGAGCGTACCGGCGTCCGGGTTGGCGTCGATGGCGAGGATCTTGTCCTGCCGCTCGGAGGCGAGCGTGGAGCCGAGGGCGGTGGTCGTGGTGGTCTTGCCGACACCGCCCTTGAGGCTGATGACCGCGATGCGGTAGCAGGACAGCACCGGCGTGCGGATCAGCTCCAGCTTTCGCTGCCGCTCGGCCTCCTCCTTCTTCCCGCCCAGCTTGAAGCGGGACGCGGCAGCGGCGGGCCGGCCGCTCTTCGCCTTCTGCCTCTTGTTGTTGAGCAGCCGGTCCGAAGAGAGCTCCACGGCCGCGGTGTAACCCAGTGGCGCTGCACCCGGGTTGGTCGGCTGCCGCTGGTCGTGCTGGATGGGCTGTGGCCAGGCGGCACCGGCCCGAGGATCGGCGGGCTGCTGCGGAGCCTGGGCGGACTCGGGGTTCTGCGGGGGCTGAGGCTGCTGTCCCGGCGGCGGGAAGCCGTAGCCGGACTGCGGTGCGGGGCCGCCAGGGGCCGCCTGCTGACCCTGCGGAGGGAAGCCGTAACCGCCGGGCTGGGCAGCGGGGTTGGGCACGCCGGGCGGCGGGAAGCCGTAACCCCCCTGCGGGTTGGGGCCGTTCGGGGCCGGGGGCGGCGGGAAGCCGTAACCGCTCGGCGGAGTGGGCATGCCGGGGTTCGGCTGCGGTGCGGGGGGCGCGGGCTGGTCGGCCATAGGGCCGGGTGCGCCGGGGACGCCGGGGGTTCCCGGGGCGTAGGGCTGACCGGGCTGCAGTACGGGCTGCGCGGGAGCCGGCGGAGCGGGGGTGCCGGGCTGGTTCCATGCGGCGGGCGCGGGCTGGGGTGCCTGCGGCTGGAACGGCGGCTGCTGTCCGGGCACGCCCGCGGGGCCCTGCGCGGCAGCCGGCTGCTGACCGGGCGTCGGGCCCGGCTGCTGCGGTGCGCCCTGCGCGGGCCACTGGGCCGCGGGGGCGGGAGCGGCCGGCTGGTACGACGGCGGCAACGGAGGCATCCCGTCCTGCGGCGTCGGCGGGGGAGTCCAGGCGGGCGGCGCGTCCTGGGGGGCGGTGTCCTGCGGAGCACCGCTCTCGGGCGTGCCGTTGCGCGGTACGGCGTCCGTGTCCGTGGACTTCGCCGCGTCGGAGGGGGTTTCGGCGGCCGTATCGTCCTGGGCCGGTCCCGGGACCGCAGCCTCGGCGGCGGTGTCGCCCTCGGCCTTGTTCTCGGCCTCGACGTCCGCGCCGGTCTCGGTCGCGGCCTCGTTCTCCTCGGACCCGGAGGCCACTGGCGCGTCGACGCCGGTCTCCTCGGCATCGGTGGCATCGGCCGCCTCGGAAACGTCGGCCTCGGCGCCCTGCCCGGAGCCGTCCGTACCCGACTCGTCCGGCGCGGAAGGCTCCGCCTCGGCCCGCGCGCCCTCGCCGTCGGCGGCACCCTTGTCGTCGCCGTCGGCCGGTCCGGCGTCCTCCGGGGCGTCCTCTGCGGAGGCCTCGTTCCCGGCTTCGGCCGCCTTCTCGGCGGCAGCGTTGCGCTCCGCGATCTCGGCCATCTCGCGCTTCAGGGCGACGGCGGAGAACTTCATCGTCGCCCCGCTCTCCAGGTCACCGCTGTCCGACTCGGGCTGTGGGACGGGCGCGAGGGACGGAGCGACCGGAGCGGCAGGAACAGGGGGCTCCTGCTGAGGCTGCTGCGGGGCCTGCGGCTGCTGCAGCTCGAACCCCTCGGGCAGCCTCGGCATCGGAACCGGGTTCCCGGCAGGCGGAGTGTGCGCGGCGTACGGTGCCCCGGGACCGGGAGCCGGCGCGGAGGGAGCGTACGGGGCCCCTTGAGCAGGGGCAGGCGGGGCGGGCGGGGCGTACGGCGCCGCCGGGCCGGGGGCAGGCTGAGCGTAAGGTGCCGCGGGACCGGGGGCGGGCGGGGCGTACGGGGCCCCTGGCATCGCCGTACCGGCCGCCGGAGTCCCCTGCGGCGGTGGGGTCGGGCCCGCAACGGGCGCCTGCGGAGGGAACGGCGGAGGCGGCGCGGCACCGACACCGCCCGGACCGCCCGCCGTACCGGAACCGCTCGGGTCACCGGCGCCGCTCACACCGTCGGGGCCGGAGGCGGCCGGAGCCGCGCCGCCCGTGGTGCCGGAACCACCCGAGGTCCCGGACGCGTTCTGCGTGTACCAGGCGGGCGGGGCGTAGTCGATGGTGAACTCGCCGGTGGTCTCGAAGGCCGACTCCGCGTCGGGCTGGTCATCGCCGGGTGTGGCCCAGCCCCCGCGGATCCCGTCCCGATCGCTGCTCACAGTTCCTCCTGGTGTGGTCGAGCACCCTTGTGCCGTGCCGGGGCGACCATGTCGTGTCGTTCACGTCGTCCGTAGTCGTTCGAGGCAGTCCGAATCCACCGGCCCTCCCCCTGGGGTGACGACGCCTGGTCCACGGGTTCTGGCATCGCGCCCGCTCCCAGCCTAATCACCACGAGGCACACCTCGGCAGCCCCGCCCACCTCTCGGCTCGCGGCCGACGACGCCAGCCGCGAACAAACGTCGAACAATCCACGCAGGAGTAACGAAGAAGAGTTGAATAAACCGGACGAGACGGGGCAGTTCGGCCCCATCAGTCCATGCGTCGCGGTGTGCCCAACAATCCGATCTCGGCATCGGTGGGTTGGGTCATCACATACTGCCGGTCGCGGTCGGTGCACCACAGCGTCACGCCGTCGGGCAGCGCGGGCAGCGACTCCGCCTCGGTCCGGGTCAGCCCCATGGTGCGGCCCAGTTCCGCCGCCTCGTCCGGCGAGACCCGCTGGATACCGGCGAGCCGGGCCTGCCGCAGCAACCGCGGGGCGACCGGGCTGAGATACGGCAGCAGGGTCAGAACCGACTGCCAGGGCCCCGACACCGTGCGCCCGCGCGGCGGCCGCATACCGCAGTCCCGCACCACGAGCACGGGCGTACCGGCCGAGGCACCCTGCGGCGGGACCCGGCCCACGTCGTGCACGGCGAGCCCGTTCTGCCCCCCGCCCATGGCGTGCACCATCTGCATCCAGGCCTGCGGCCGGCCCGTCTCCACGGCGACCCGCGCCCCCGTCGCCGCCGTACGCAGCGCCAGCACCTGAGCCGTCCACAGCCCGCCGATCAGCACGACGTCGTACGGCGTCGGCCGGTTTATCCCCAGCACGGCCGGCTGGCCCTCGGCATCGATCCCGGCGACCACGCCGTCGTCCCCTATGGGCAGGAACAGCGTTTCGGCCTGCTCCACGGACAGCGCGTGCCGCGGATGACGGGGGCCCAGCAGGCCGAAGCCGGTGCGCAGTCGCGCGCCGAGGCTCGGTGTCGGCGGGGTCGTGCCCGACGGGGCAGGCGATGTCGTCATGGCCATCAGCGGGCTCCTCCGAGCGGCAGGGTGGCTAGAACGCCAGGGAGTTGCTCACGGTCCAGACGTGCGAGCCCGGTCCGCGCCTGCCGCGCCGCCTGCTCCAGATCGCGCCGTGCGTTGGTCAGCTCCTGCTTGCTGCGCCCGGTGATCCGCACGTGGCCGGTGATGGACACGTCCTGCTGCGCACCCTTGGCCAGCGTCAGACTGAAGGTCGTCGCCAGCGCGGGTACCGTCGTCAGCTGCGCCACCAACTGCGCCAGCGATTGGCCCGATCCGCTCAGTTGGGGCCATCGGCGCACCCAGTAGGTGGTGTGACGGCGGTTGTCGCAACGCCAGCTGCGGCTGGACTCTTCGGTACGGCGCTGCGGCGCCTCGCCCCGCCCGGCCTGGGACGCCTGAGCCGTCACCATCGGGTTGGCGCAGGCGGAGGTGGCGATGGCGGCGGTCAGCTCCTCCTCGGTGAGCACACTCGCCCGGAACCCTGCGCCGGTCAGACGGCTCGACAGGTGCTCGGACGAGCGCGCCAGACACTTCTGCGCCCCCAGCAGACCGCCGCCGCGCGCGGCCACCGCCTCCGGACACAGCTCGGGATCGAGCTTCAGCGCTATCCACGTGATGCGCACCGCGGGTGAGCCCGTCTGGGCCTGCAACGGCGCGTAGTTGTTGACCACGACCGACTGCTGGGGCAGGTGCAGCGCGGGTGCCGGCTGCGTGTGCACCACGATCTGCGCCGACTCCAGCCGGATCCCGTCGACTTCGAGGACGTCCCGTACGAGGGCCACCGGCAGCGGCCTGCGCATGCGCTCCGCGCGCAGCGCGTCCGCGTCCGACTCCACCTGGAGCACCGCGGTGAGGAAACCACCGTCGCCCACCATGCCGATCGGCCGCTGGTCGCGGTCGTCGCCGCGGGTGTAGCTGCAGGTACGCAGGCTCGGGTCGCACTCCGCGGCAGGCGCGAGACCGGAGTCGGTTCCCGGCGGGACCGGTGTACCCGCAGCTCGCCGTCTGCGGGCCCGCAGCGCCAGCAGCGTGCCGAGCCATTCCGGCAGAGAGCGCCCCCGCCGTCGTACGACGGCCAGCACCACGATTACTACGGAGAGCGCGATGGCGGCGATCATCGCGACCGTACCGACCAGCCACCCGCACACCACGAGCGCGCCCGCGATCTCCAGCAGCACCAGCCGCTGCACCGCGAACGAACCGCCGCGCCCCGAGCGCGACACCAGATGCGGCGTGAAAGCCCCTTGGGAGGACGCGGAGGTCTGCCGGGCGCCCGACTGGGAGGAGGAGGAAGAGTCGCGGCCACCCGACCGGCCCGAGTCACCCGGTCGTGATCCCGATTGCGATCGCGACCGGGCCCGCGTTGCGGAAGCCATCACTGCCAAAACCCCCGAACTCTCCCGAAAACCCTAGCGCTCCGGTCTCTGCAAACCCTGAGCACCCTACCCGTGCCACAAGCAGGCCCGCGCAACAGGCATAGTAGGGGCCGGGTCTGACAGTCGAGGCACCAGAGGCAACCGAGGGCGGGGGACGGATCTTCACAGGTCCCCCACGGCTCCGCAACGGGGAGAGAGCGGACACAGATGGCATCACGGCGGGACGAACTCAACGCCTACACCTTCGCGAAGCGCCGTACGCTCGCGTCATTCCTGCAGCCCTCGCCCTCCGGCTCAGAGGAGGGCGCTCCCAAGCCGCTGAGTGCATTGGTGCCCGGCCTCGTCGTCGGCGCCGTGGTCCTCGCGGTGTTCGGCGCAGTCGGCATGTTCAGCCCGACGGCACCCAAGGGCTGGGACGAGCCGGAAGAGCACGTCATCGTCGCCAGCAAGTCCACGACTCGGTATGTCGTACTGAAGACGGGCAAGCAGACCCAACTGCACCCGGTTCTCAACATGGCCTCGGCCAAGCTCCTCCTGGACCCCAGCAAGGCCAGCGTCATCACCGTGGACGAGAAGGTTCTCGACAGCGGCAAGCCCCCGCACGGCGCGACCATCGGTATCCCCTACGCTCCCGACCGCCTGCCCTCCTCGGACGAGGCCTCGGCCGCCAAGCGCTGGGCGGTCTGCGAACGCCCCGGCGACGGTGGCCGGGCCATCCAGAAGGCGGCCTTCGTCCTCGCGAAGAAGGAATGGTCCAAGACGGAAGGGTCCGCCGAGCTCACCGGCGGCGACCTGATGTACGTCGTCGGCCCGGACGGCAAGACCCAGTACGTCGTGGACGCCCAGGGCACGGCGTACGAGATCCAGAAGTCGGCCGGCGCGGACAACCGGGAGCTGCTCAGAGCCCTCGACACCCAGGGCCGCGCCCCGCAGCGCGTCTCGCAGGAGTGGCTCGACACCCTGCACAAGGGCTCCCCGATCGCGATCCCGCCCATCCAGGGCACGCCGGGCCAGAAGGCGAACGCCTCCAGCCTGCTGGGCGAGTACGACAAGGTCGGCGAGGTCGTGAAGGCGTACGACGGCCAGACGATGCGCTACTACGTCGTGCTCCAGGGCAAGGTGGCCGGCATCTCCGAGTTCACGGCCACACTGCTCCTCAACAGCGGCGCCCTCGGCGGCACCGGCCAGGCCGGCGAGGCGCAGCAGGTCAGCCCCGCCTCGGTCGCCGACAGCACGCCGTTCTCGGAGCAGAAGAACTGGCCGACGGGCAAGCCGCGGATGGTGAACGACGGCTCGCACACCACCAGCGGCCGCAACACGGTCTGCAACGTCCTGAACTCCGTCGCCAACGACGGCAGCACCACCCTGTCGACCTGGGTGGGCACGGACTTCCCCGCCCAGCTGCCCACCGGCTCCTCCAGCGCATACGCCACGCCGGGCTCCGGCCAGCTCTACCGCCAGTTCCAGGGCACGGAGACCTCGGTCGGCGGCGTCTTCCTGGTCACCGACACGGGCCTGCGCTACGCCCTCCAGTCCAACAGCGACAGCGCCACCGACGACAAGGGCATCGGCACCTCCGCCCACCAGCGCAAGGATGAGCTGAGCGAGGCCAAGATCGCCCAGATCCGGCTCGGCTACGAGAAGGTGACCCCCGCTCCCATCCCCATGGCGTGGTCGACGTTCCTGCCGACGGGCCCGCGCTTGTCCGAGGCGGCGGCACGGCAGCCGCAGGGTTCGTGACGGCGGGGCGGCGGAGGAGAGCGGACTCATGCTGAAGGCAAGGATGTCGGGGACCGGGAGTCCTACGGCGACGGCCGGAGCGACGGTGCCCCGCGCGGTGCCGGCTGGTATGACGGTGGCCCGTACGGTGGCGGTTCGTACGGTGGTGACGGCCGCCGCGGTGGCGCTCACCACGACGACCACCGTGATCGCCCTCCCGGCCACCTCGGCCCGGGCGGACGACGGTCAGTGCACGTTCCCGTCGAAGAAATACTCCGGCCGACCGTGGGCGCTGCAACGCGTCAACCTGGACGAGCTGTGGGCGGTTTCGACGGGCAAGAACGTCAGGGTGGCCGTCATCGACACCGGGGTCGACGTCAAGAACCCACAGCTCAGCAAGGCCGTGGAAGTGTCCAAGGGTGAAAACCTGCTGCCGCCCAAGAACTCCAAGGGAGAGAAGATAGACCGCGGCAACGCCTCCGGCACCACGGACACCGTCGGCCACGGCACCCGCGTGGCGGGCATCATCGCGGCCCGCAAGGCGTCGGGCACGGGCTTCGTGGGCCTGGCCCCGGACGCGACGATCATCCCGATCAAGCAGAACGACGCGGACGGTGACGGCACGACGGCCACGCTGGCCAAGGCGATCACGGACGCGGTCAAAAAGGGCGCGGACGTCATCAACATCTCCCAGGACACGGCCAACGCAGTCGCGGGCGGCCAGACGCTGCTGAACGCCGTGAACTACGCCCTGCACAACAAGGTCGTCGTCGTGGCCTCGGCCGGCAACGACGGCCTGGGCGGCAACGTCAAGGTGACGTACCCGGCGTCGTACCCGGGCGTCCTGGCGGTGGCGGCATCCGACCGCAACAACGAACGGGCTCCCTTTTCACAGTCGGGAGATTTCGTGGGAGTCGCCGCTCCCGGTGTCGACATGATCTCCACCGTTCCCGGCGGCGGTCACTGCTCGGACAACGGCACGAGCTTCTCGGCGCCGTACGTGGCGGGTGTCGCAGCTCTGCTCAAGTCCAAGTACCCGAAATGGTCGGCCCAGCAGGTCGTCGCCCAGATCGAACAGACCGCGGAACGCTCCATCCCGGGGCACGACCGGCTGGTGGGCTGGGGCGTCGTGGACCCGGAGAAGGCGCTCACGGACGTCGACCCGGAGCACCCCGTGGCATCCCCCTCGCCCGAGGACGGCGTGGTCAGGGGCGAGGCGCCGTCCGTGACGCCCCTGCACATCGGCGAGACGGCCCAGGAGCGGGACACCCGTATGTCCACCTACGTGGTGGTCGGAAGCCTCGTCATGGTGGCGGGCCTGAGCGGCACGGCCGTCGCGGTCCGCGATGCGCGACGCCGCCGCGGGGGGCGGGCGAAGACCGGCTGAGCCGGTATCGGCTTCTTCGCGGCCATACAAGGCTTCGGCGTCTCCGATGGCATGTCATGGAACGACCACGAACCGACCGGTGCGGTACAGCAGGCCCGGGACGACCTGGAGGGCTACCGCCTCACGGCCGACGACTCCGGCACGTCCCACTACTTCGACGACTACGCGTCGCTGCTGGCCGAAGACCACGCCGCGCCAGGTCCAGCCGGCTTTGAGGACGGTGTCGCGCAACGGCCCGCGCAACTCCGCGCTGTCGAAGCGGAAAGTCTCCGTCGCCTCCGGCCGACCGCTCTCCCCCCCGTCCGATGGCCCACTCGCGACTGACGGTCCGGCTCGGCCCCCGCGTGTACTCCGATGTCACAACACACTCGCGATGTAGCCGTCGTTTGTAGGTCTGTGACACAGCCGTTGGGAGCCGGGTGAGGTTCTAGTGCCGGAGTCGTACTCGCCGTCGATGTCCTCGACGAAGTGGTCGAACTCGCCTGCCCGTACGCCGAGTACGAAGGCGTTCCACTTGTGGCGGGTGGTCGTGACCATGATGTCCGCCGAGCGGAGGCGGAACGGGGCATCGCCCTCGTCGCTCCGGTTGGCGGGGGCCGGTTCCTGCTTGAGGGCGGTGAGGAGGGAACGGAAGGCGGCCGGGGTGGTGGTGAGGACCGCTCCGGTGGGGTCGGTGGATTCGGTGAGGTGGATGGTGCCGGGGGTGGCGGCGATGTATATGCAGGCGTTGCCCTCGCTGCAATAAGAGGACTTCTGCCAGCTCGGGTTCATCGGTGGTCCCTCACAGCTCTCGCATCAGGTCATGGATGTGGTCGCGGGTCTTGTCCGGGCTGAGTGCGACGGCGTCGACCCGGTCGAAGAGCGTTCGGTACTTGTGTAGTTGGGCGTCGGCGTCGAGGAATGTCACGCCGTGGGACTGATCGAGCTGGACGGTGTCCAACTGCGGCACCGGGCCGTAGGCGTAGAAGATGGACTGACCGGAGCCCGGGTAGGCGCCGACACCGAACGTGATGGTGCGCAGGGTGATGTGGTCGCGTTCGCTCATGTCGAGGAGATGCTGCAGCTGCTGGCGGGCAACTCTGGAGCCGCCGACCTTCATGCGCAGTGCGGCCTCGTGGATGATCGCCTCGTACGGGGTCGGGTTGTCCCCTCGGAAGAGGATTGCCTGCCGCTTGATGCGAAAGGACAGCCGGTGCTCGATGTCGGGCGGCGGGAGTTCGGTGACTGCCTGACGGAAGATTTCGAGCGCGTACTCGCGGGTCTGGAGCAGGCCGGGGATACGGGCTGTGGTGGAGTCGCGCAGTGAGCGGGCGTGGTGCTCCAGCTCGGACAGATCGAGCAGTGCGCTCGGCAGGATCTCGCGGTACTCCTCCCACCAGCCGCGTTTCCGGTCGCCGGTCATGGCGGCGAGGGCCTCGACCAGGGCTGGGTCCGAGCAGCCGTAGTGACCGGCCAGCGCGCGGACCCGTTCGGGGCTCACTCCGGCACGGCCTGCCTCGATGTTGCTGACCAGCGTCTGTTTGGAGCCCAGCAGTTGACCGGCCTCGGTGGCCGTCAGACCGGCGTTCTCACGTAGTTTGCGCAGCTCGGTGCCCAAGCGGAGTTGGCGACCCGTCGGGTTGGATCTCACGGGCTTGTCCTCCTCGTTGCCCCGCCTGTCACTCACACGGGTGGATCGAAATGCATTTTCGCGAGACCGTGTAATGCATTACTCGATCGCCGCTACCTTACAACTGGGTCCCCGCCCAGAAGTGCCCCGCTCGACGGAGCGGCGACGGTCACTGGGCAATCGAACATCCGCACCCCAACCTCCTGGTCAGAACGGAGACTTTGATGTCCACCGTATCCAAGCCCTGGACCTACACCCTCCATCTCCCGCACGATCCACGCGCACCGGGGATCGCCCGCGCGACCCTCCGTACCGTCCTCGCCGCGCATGACCTCTCCCTGCTCACCCCGACCGCCGAACTCGTGGCCGCCGAGCTGCTCGCCAACGCGCATCTGCACACCGCAGGGCCCTACGCGCTCCGGCTCCTCGGCAGGGGGTCGGGACGGGTGACGGTGGCCGTATGGGACGCGGACCCGCGCGTGCCACCCGGGTTCGCGGCCGACGGCGTCGCACCCGTCGCCGTAACGGAGTCGGAGGGCGACGCGGAAAGCGGGCGTGGCCTGCAGCTCGTGCGGGCCTGTGCCGATGCGTGGGGTGTCTCCGTGCTGCGGGAGCTGGGGGCGTCCAGGGGCGGGAAGCTGCTGTGGGCGGACTGTCAGAGTAGTGACTTCTCGTAATCACGCCTGGTTGGCTTCCCGCCTTCGGCGAGCGTCTTCTCGTCGAGGCCATCCGCAGGATCGGCCTTGGCCGGGTGATATCCGCGGGCCGAGGCAGCCGTGTTCGCGCCGGTCACCTCCGACCCCACCGCCTCTCACCTGATCGACGCCCGGGCCGGCTTCGGTGACAAGGCGCTGTCGGTCATCCGCACCGCAAGATTCGAAGTCCACTGCCATGCCTGGATGTTGGCGGTCATGGACGCCCTGCACGCGCACCGAGAAGCGACGGTCGACCTCGACGGAGTCCTCGTGATCGCGCGCTCCGACAAGGCACCAGAATCCTGGGACTCACCAGCCGTATCTGTCCTGTGTGGAAGTTCTGCAAAGATCCGAACGATGCTGCCCGGGTGGGCGTGACCACGTCCGAATCGGTCGGTGCCGCAAGTGTGCATGGCTGGCTGGCCACCTTCTCCCGGCCATGCGCATGCAAATCGGGCAAATCATAGGGCCCGGCCCGGTGTCGTGACCGAGTCAATACATATGCCGGTTGGACCGGTTGGGCGGGTTGACTACAGTGGACAGGTGCGTTGAGACGCGGCTTGCGTTGCGGTCGTACGGCGGGTGGACGGTCCGCCGCGATCCGGTCGTGGGTCGATGGTGTACGGGGAAACGGGGAGGAATATGAGCGGGGGCGAGTCGGCGGCGAACCTCAAGGTCAGTGCTAACGCTCTGAGGCAGTTCGTCAAGACGGTGGATGGCGTTCTGCAGGATCTTGAGAAGTCGGCCGGCAATCCGACTCGAGTCGGAGACCAGGCGATCCGGCACACGTCGCTCCGCAGCGGGTCTGCAGGATTCCATGAGGCTGATGCCCTGTACGGGACGTTCAACGAGGTCCACCAGGCCCTCACGAACCTGTCCAAGACCCTGCATCTGCAGATCGAGGCGATCGGCATCGCCGTCACGGGGGCGCACGGCACCTTCAGCGACCTCGAGGAAGAGCAGCGGCGCAGGTTCTACGAGATCCAGAAGGAGATCCAACACCTCAATCCGCACAGCGACAAGAACACCGACGGTGGCGAGAAGGGAGCGCTCTGAGTATGACCGACAAGCACAAGGCGGACATGGAGCGGGTCTCCGCGGAGAACAATTTCACCGACGTCGCCCGGGGCCTCGGCGATCAGCCCAGCACTGGCGGTCTCTTCTTCAATCCTGTTGAAATCCTTCGTTCCTTTGCCAAGGCCACCCCGTACGGGCAGGCCATGGTCAAGCGTACGGAATTCGACGACTATGACCTCAACGCAATGATCGACCTGGTTGAGCAGACGAACCCGGAGGACCTGGAGTCATCCGGTCGGGCCCTCTGGGACGCGCGCGATGCCATCAAGGCGGCAGCTGACACGCTCAAGGGCAAGTTCGACACGGTTCCCTGGGTCGGCAAGGCAGGTGACGACTTCCGCACGTGGGGCGGCAATCTCGTTACACATGCACATGGGCTCGCCGACTTCGCGGGCGGGGCCGGTGACTCGATCGCTACTGCCGCTGAGGGGCTGGCGTCTGTTCGCAACGCAATGAAGATTCCCCGCGATACGAGAGCGGTTCCGGCGCGGCCCGAGAAATTCACGGCGGCCGAAAAGGTGTCGGACAAAGAGGGCTATGCCACTGCCGTAAAGGTGGAGAAGCACCGTCAAGAGGCGGTCAACCAGATGAACCGGTTGGCGTCGTACTACGCGGTGTCGACCCAGTCGCTGCAGGAATTGCACAAGAGCGCGCCTGACTTCGGCAACCTCCCGAACGTCGGGGTGCCCCATCCAAAGTCTGACGTTTCCGCTCCGCAGGAATCCGCTTCGCACGGTCATCAAAGCACCGGTACGAGCGCTGTCGTGGGGCATCATGCGACGGTGGAGCCGGTGCATCACGCTGTTCTGCCTGACGCAAGCGGCGTGCCGGCACCTGTACACCACGCCACGGCCACGGTTCCGGTCAGGCATCCAGAGGCGCCGGTCGGTACGCACATCGACAGCACCGGCACGCTGCCGCCACCCACGACCACCACACCCGGTCCCAGCCACACTCCGCCGGTCACCGGTACACCTCCCACAGGTGGCAGCCAGCCCAATGTGTTTGACGGCGGTGGCTTCAGGCTGCCCATGCCGAACCCCACCTCAGGCCGGAACGTGAGCGGCGCCGGCGGATTCCGTAACCCGCCGACGGCTCAGGGGCGCGCGGGTACGTCCGAGCTGACCAATCCGGGCTCCGGACGCTCCACAGGGCGAGGGCCCATGGACCAGATGGGGCGTGCCACATCGACTGGCCAGTCCGCTGTCAAGGGCACCGGTTCCGGACCGAGGACGACCTCTCCCATGGGCCGAGGAGTCACGGGCGGTACGCCGCGCCCCGCAGGCACGCCAGCATCGCACGCGACGAACGGGCCGACCACCGGCGCCGGCCGCACCAACGGCGTCGTCGGGGGACGGCCCTCCACGACGAATCCGTCGTCGAAGAACGGGTCGCGGATTCCGCGCGGCACGGTCGTCGGCGGTGAGGAAGAGGCCAACTCCCGTCCCACGACTGGCCGTCTCGGCCAGCGCGGTGTCTTCGGAACGCCCGAGTCCGAGTCCACGCCGCGGCCCGGCTCGGGTACGACTGGTTCCCGCGCCCGTGCGGGAACGTCCGAGGCCGTCACCGGACGGCCGAGCGAACGCACATCCGCGGCGGGAGCCGAGCGCAACGGCATGACCCGTGGTGGTGCCGGTCTCACACGCGGAGCAGGCCAGAACGGACGGCACGGCGGGGGGCGGAAGACGGACGGGACATCGCGGCCCGACTACCTGGTCGAAGACGAAGAGACACACCTGCCGAACAGCCCCCGGCGCGACGTGCCGCCGGTCATCAACTGAACGCGAGCGAGGATATTCAACGCCATGAAGTCAGGGATCAGCCGACGAGCCGAGCAGGCTGAGCTCCGCAGGGTGCACCGCGGAAGACGAGTGCGCGCGGTGGGTGCAGTTGTCGGCGCCCTGACCGTTGTGACCGTGGGCTTGGCCCCAGGTGCCGCTGCGTCCGACGAACAGTCGAAGCAGTGGTACCTGAGCCCCATGCAAGCCGAACAGATGTGGAAGGTAAGCACGGGGAAGGGAGTCAAGATCGCGCTCATCGACAGCGGGGTGAACGCGAACACACCGTCGCTCAAGGGGCAGGTTCTGACCGATGAGGTCCCCAAGGCGGTGGCTTATCACGCGACGGTCGACTACGCGGGCCATGGCACGAGCATGGCCGAGTTGATAGCAGGTACTGGGGCAGGCGGTGGGCTGAAGGGGCTGGCACCAGGAGCCAAGATCGTTCCCTACCGCACCAACCTCGAGGGGATCAAGGGGGCAAAGGAAGAGGCCAAGACGCCGGAGCCGGCGCAGGCACTGAGGGCCGCTGCCGATACTGACGCAAAGATCATCAGTTTCTCGTTCGGCGGCATGGGAAGTGACGAGGACGAGGCTGCGGTCAAATATGCGCTTTCGAAGGGCAAGCTACTGATCGCAGCAGTGGGTAATGACGGGAAGAACAGCCAGGCCGACTATCCCGCCTCCTACCCCTACGTCATCGGTGTTGCGTCGGTCGACAAGACCCTAACCGCGTCCAGCTTTTCCTCGGGCGGAGGCTATGCCGACCTGGCAGCTCCTGGCGAGGGTTATCCAGGCTATTGCGACGGCGGTACCGTCCGCTATTGCGACAACCGCCAAGGCACAAGCCCGGCCACCGCACTCACCTCAGCCGCTGCCGCTTTGATCTGGTCGGCACACCCCGACTGGACTCTGTATCAGGTTGAGCGGGCCCTTCTTGACACCGCTGGACGTACCTGGCCGAAGGACAAACCCAGCAAGTATCTCGGCTTCGGAGTCATCCGTCCCCGCGTGGTCCTGGCGGACAAGAATTACGACCCCGGTCCCGCCAATGTCGATCCGCTCCAGAAACAGGACGGTCAC
This sequence comes from Streptomyces griseochromogenes, assembly GCF_001542625.1. Classification (NCBI taxonomy): domain Bacteria; kingdom Bacillati; phylum Actinomycetota; class Actinomycetes; order Kitasatosporales; family Streptomycetaceae; genus Streptomyces; species Streptomyces griseochromogenes. The sequence continues at coordinate 2,113,659 of NZ_CP016279.1, forward strand.
GAGTGGGCAAGCGTGGCCCCTGTGGCCCCCAAAGCCGCTCCTTCCTCCTCTGCATCAGCCACGTCACAACCCCAGCAAAAGGGTTCCACCGGCGCGACCTCGGCGGCAGGATCGAGTGCTGGGTCGTCAAATGGTGGTAGCAGCAACACCACTTGGATCGCACTGGGCGCCGCCGGTGCGGTCGTCGTGATCGGCGGCGGCGCATGGGCTCTCGCGCGGGCACGACGCGCCAGGTGACTTCCTCAGCCGTCGACAGCCATAGCAGCCCGATGCAGTTCGGACAGAGCAGGCACTGCGTGTTCCCCGCTCGGAGCAACAGCCAACAGCGGTGAGCCGAAACCATCAGATCAACAACGGACACACGAAAGGCAGGGACGATCATGGTCAGCGGAAAGCAGAAGCTCGAAGATGCCGCAGTAGTCACCCTCGAGAAGCAGATGGTGGAGAAGTACGAGAACATCCAGAAGAACGTGCACGCCCTCCAGGGCGTCATCGACGGCCTTGAGGGCCAGTGGCACGGCATCGGCCGCGCCGCGTTCGACAAGAAGCAGTACGAGATCAACCAGTCGCTGCGGAACATCGGCAACATTCTCGGTGACGTCATCGAGGCGATGACCACGACGCGCAAGATCAAGGACAGCAAGGAAGACGAAGTCCGCGCGGCGGTCAACAAGATCGACCTCCAGGACGGCGCTCCGACCGTTCCGACGTCCTCCCTCAGCTCCTACTAAGTCGAGCGAGACGGAAAACATCCGCCGGGAAGCCGGCGCACTCATCACGTACGCACCAGCGAGACGAGGTAACAGGCATGGCCAACAACGCTGATGGGCTGTCCGTCCATTATGACGGGCTCGACATTGCCGCAACCAGCATCGGTAACCAGGCGAAGCAGCTCGAGTCGGACCTGGCGGAGCTCCGCGGCCTGGTCGTGAAGAGCCAGCAGTACTGGGAGGGCCAGGCCCAGGGCACCTTCCACGAGAAGCTGCAGCGCTGGGACAAGGAAGCGAACGACATCCACGAGGCCCTGCGGGGTATCGGTCACGTCGTCGGCCAGTCCGGCGGTACGTACATGGAAGGCGACAAGAAGGCGGCCACCTACTTCCAGTAGGACGAGGCTCGCAGAATCAACTCCAGGGTGGGCGCGCGCGGGAGGCGCCCACCCTGCTGTTGTGCCGAGCCATGGAAGTGAGCCGGTAGCACGCCGGAGGGACGAAGAGGGAGCATGCGCGTGTCAGATGCCGAACCGGGTACCCGGGGGACGAAGCAGATCGGCCCGTACACGGTTGTGACCCGGCTCGACGCCGGTGTCCCGGTGCACACGCCGGTCTCCGAGCACCGCTTCATCGCCCGCAGCGCCGACGGCGACCGCACGGTGTTGCTCAGCAGGCCCTTGGCAGGCGTCGACCCACAGCGCTTCATGGCAGAGGCCGAGGCCTCTCGCTATCTTCTCGGGAACTGGGTCCTGCCCGCCGTCGAACTCTCCGCCCCCGGCGAACAGCCCTGGCATGCGCGTCCGTATCTGCCCGCCCTTCCGCTGCCCGTCGCCCTCGCCGTCCATGGCGGTCCGCTGCCCGAGCCGACGGTCAGGGCGCTGGCCGTCGCGCTGGCCGAGAACCTCGCCGTCATTCACGGGCAGAGCCTGACCCATGCCGGGCTCTGCCCGTCCGCCGTGCTGATCGCCGCGGACGGTCCCCGGCTCACCTGCTTCGGGGCCGTACGAGCCGCTGCGCCGGACGGTGTCGCGCGGCAGGAGGCGCCCGGGCTCGATCGCGGCAGCTTGCCGCCCGAGCAGGCGGCGGGCGGACAGCCGCGCCCGATGGGCGACGTATACGCACTCGGTGCGACCCTGGCCTATGCCGCCACGGGTTACGGCATGCCGGAACGGGAAGAGCTGCCGACCGGTCTTCGCTCGCTGATCACCCGTTGCCTGTCCCGCGATCCGGCTCATCGTCCCCAACTTGTCGAGATCGTCGATGAGTTGGCGGGAAGCCCGCAGTCGGACGCCCCCGCAGGCTTCGCCGCACCCACACGTGCGGACGCGCTGCTCGGACCAGGGTGGCTGCCGGCCCGGCTCGTCGCCGCCGTCGTCCATCAGTCGTCGTCCGTGCTCGCCGCGGAGGTGCGGTTCCCGGTGCAGGCGCAGGCACCGGTCCATGCGTCCTGGACGTCCGGCGGAGCGCCGTCCGGGTCCCCGGAATCCCATCGCGCTCACTGACCAACTGATCACAAGAATCGCCATGTCGACTCCTCTCACCCACGACGATCCCGTCGCACTCGGCCCGTACCGGCTCATCGCCCGGCTCGGCAGCGGAGGCATGGGCACCGTCTACGTCGCACGGTCCGCCGGTGGACGTACCGTTGCCCTGAAAACCATGCATGCCGCCATCGCCACCGATCCGGCGGCCCGCACCCGCTTCCGCCTCGAGGTGGACGCCGCCCGGGTCATCGGCGACCGGTTCGGGGCGCGGGTGATGGATGCGGATCCGCTGGCGGAGACGCCCTGGCTGGCCACGGAGTACGTACTCGGGCCCCCGCTCGACGAAGCCGTCGAGGCCGGAGGAACGCTGCCCGAACAGTCCGTGCGCGCCCTGGGCGCGGCCCTGTGCTCGGCGCTCGGCCAGCTGCACCGGTCGGACGTGGTGCACCGCGACCTCAAGCCGTCCAACATCCTCCTCACGGCCTACGGGCCCAAGGTCATCGACTTCGGCATCGCGCGGGCCATCGGCGACGAGCGGCTGACCCGGGCCGGTGCTGCCGTCGGTACGCCGGCCTTCATGTCCCCGGAGCAGGCAACCGGACAGGAGCACGACGCCGCCGGCGACGTGTTCGCGCTGGCCGGCGTGCTGGTGTATGCGGCCACCGGGCGCGCACCGTTCGGCAACGGGCAGGCGGCGGACCTTCTGTACCGGGTGCGGTATGCGGACGCGGACCTCACTGGTGTACCTGTTGCCCTCGCTCCGGTACTGGCCCGGTGCCTGGCCAAGGATCCGGGGCAACGGCCGACCACGGCGCTGCTCGCCGCCCAACTTCACGACGGCACCGGTGAGTTCGCCGATCATCTGCCGCACGAGCTGCTCGCGGAGATCGGGCGCCGGGCGGTCGATGTATGGCGACTCGCGCCACAGCGGCTGCCCGCGCCCGCGGCCGGGCCGGAGGCTGAGGCGGCCACCACGGCGGCCGCCAGGCGCCCGTCGCGCCGCAGGTTCCTCGCCGTCGGTGGCGCACTCGCCGTCGGTGCGGCGGTGGGCGGAGGCGCGTGGTGGCGGCAGGGGCACGCCGATGCGCGTGGCGGAGGGGGTACGACCGCGAAGGGCGGCGCACGCAAGACGCGTAACCTCGAGCCGCTGTGGACCTTTACGTTCGCCGTGGTCAAGCCTGACTTGGGCGGGGTCGTCCCTCAGGGGCTTGGCGGAATGATCGTCATACCCACGGGTGGTGGCTCCGAAGCCGTCCGTGCGGCGGACGGAGCCCGCGCGTGGGACGGCCTCTCGGAAGAGAGCAGTTGGCAGACGCTCGTGACGGGTGGCCGGCTCTACCGGCTCTGGATCGGGGAGGAGACCAGCGACGGGATCGGGTCCGCAGTCAGGCTCCAGACCGTCGATCCGAAGAACGGAAAAACGATCAAGACCCTGGTCCGGTTCGCGGGCACCAATGACGAGCTTCCCACACATCAACTCCTCTGCATCACGGACCGCGTCGCGTACGTCGTCGTAGGCAAGGGGAAGTACGAGGGAACCGGCACCTTCTCGGCCGGGGAGACCGCCACTCTGAGTGCCGCCGACATCGAGACCGGCAAGCTCCTGTGGTCGAAACCACTCCCTGCACGATTCGAGTTGAGTTCGAGGCTGCACTTCCTCGCCGCGAAGGCCGTGGGCAGCCGCCTGGTGACACTCCAGCAGACGGAGGACGGGAGCGTCCACATCGTTGTGCGGGCCGCCTCGAGCGGAGCCGTCCTGTGGGAGCGGCCGTACGGCATCGACGACCCGGACATCCTGAAGTGCGGGATCGCCGCGGACAGCGATCACCTGTATCTCGGCGGCAGCCGACTCTGGGCGCTGCGGCTGAGCGACGGGACAGTGACGTGGAAGACCTCGACGGAGCACGCGTACGGACCGCCGGTGCTCAGGGCGGGTATCTTGTACGCCGTGGGTGACGGCGCCGGTCTGACGGCGGTCGACGCACGCAGCGGGAAGGTGCTCTGGACCGAGCGAGGCGGGGAAGTGGGCGAGGCGTCCACCAGTGGGCCGCCCGTCCTCGGCACCCGCTACGCGTACTACAAGAACGGGAGCCTGCTGCGCGCGGTCAGCCTGTCGGACCACACGACCTCGCTGACGTACCAGACGAGTGGAAAACAGTTCTACGCGGACTCGGACGCGAAGCTGGTCCTCGGCGTGGACGGCGCGGAGATGGCTGCCTATCCCCTCCAGTGACGTGATCTCGAAGCGGCGGAACACCGGCCATGCAGCACGGCGCACGGCGACGGCCGGCCGCCTGGCTGTTCCCAGCTACCGCCCCGGGCAGAAGGACCCCCCATGAAACCCCTCGGTACCGGCGACCCGCTCCGTCTGGGTCCCTATCGTGTTCTCGGCGTTCTCGGCGAAGGCGGCATGGGCAAGGTCTACGTCGGCCAGGACGGCGCCGGCAGTCTGGCCGCCGTCAAGGTGCTCAGGCCTGAGCTCACCCACGACACCAACCTCGCCCAGCGGTTCGTGCGCGAGGCGCAGGCCGCGCAGGCGGTGCTGAGCAAGGGCATCGCGAACGTGCTCGGCGCGTGGACGGAGGGCGGACGGCCGTGGATCGCCACCGAGTTCCTCGCGGGGCTCACCCTGGACCAGGCTGTCGACGCCTACGGACCTCTCGACGAGCGGGCTCTGCGTGCCCTTGCCACCGCGCTTGCCCGGACCCTGGCCGACATCCATGCTGCCGGATTCATCCACCGCGACCTGAAGCCGCCCAACATCGTGCTCACCTCGGCCGGGCCGCGCATCATCGACTTCGGCATCGCCCGGCCCGAGCACGGGCTGACCCTGACCACGACCGGGCAGGTGCCCGTCACTCCGGGGTACGGCGCCCCCGAGCAGGTCCTCGGACAGCGTGTGGCACCGTCGGCGGACGTGTTCTCGCTCGGTGCGGTACTGGTCTACGCGGCCACCGGCAGGCGGGCCTACGAGGGCTCGCACGTCGCGGCCGTGCAGTACGCGGTGGTGCACGAGGAGCCCCGACTCGACGGCATTGATCCGGAGATACGGGCTCTGATCACGCCCTGTCTCGCCAAGGATGCCGCCGCACGTCCCGCCCCGTCCCAGATCGTCCAGGCCATGGCTGTGCCCAAGGGGGCCGACCGGGTGTGGCGGCGCGGACCGGTCGCCGACGCCATCAAAGAGCGGGAGGCCGGGGCCCGCCGGCTGACCGCGCCGGTCACGATCGAGACGGCTCCGCCCGTCACTCGCAGGCGTCTGCTCACCGGGCTCGCCGCCGGAGGCGTGGTCCTGGCGGGCGGGGGTGGCACCGCCGCCTGGTGGTTGACAACACACGGTGGATCGACGAGGACGCAGAGCGGGCCCTTCGACATTCCTCCGGCCGTGCGTGCTCCTGTGCAAAAGCTGGACCCCCACGGCATCGAGGACCCGATCAACCATGACGTCCAGCCGACGCCACTCTGGGAAGTGCGCGGGGAGGCGGACGCCTACTCCCAGACGCTGCTACCGATCGGGGACGTCATTGTCTTCGGAGTCGCGACCGGCGGCATCGCGGGATACGACATCACCAACGGTAAGCGCCGCTGGAGTGCCCCTCACCTCAGAACGAAGAGCGGCTATCTGCCTCTCTCCGACCGGCTGGTCGTCGGCGCCGACGACAAGGGCGTCCTCCGGGCCTTCGTACCTTCCACGGGCGAACCCAAGTGGACGTGCCCGGCAGCGGATACGGCGGCGCTGCTCGCGGCCGACGACGATGCGGTGTACCTCGTGACGAAGGACCACAGGCTGCGCAGCGTGAGCCGCTCCGACGCCAGGATCCGCTGGACGGCTGTCGTCCCCACGAAGTTCCGCGGCAATCTGCTCGCCCCTGCTGTCGTCGCCCAGGGCAGGCTGGTCATATCGGCCGTGGACGGCACCGTGCTCGTCGTGCACACCAGCGATGGCAGCACGGCATGGACCCGCCTCGACCAGGACGAGGACCTCACGGTCAGCCCGGCCGTCTACGACGACATGGTGTACATCAACGGCAAGTCCATGGACGCTCGTCGGCTCAGCGACGGAACGAGGATCTGGAACACCAAGCTCGACGACTATGAGACCGATGGGTACAAGTGGGGCCCTGCCGCGGTCTACGCGGACGCGGTCTACACGAACGCGGGTGACAGCACCAGGTGCCTGGGCAAGGACAGCGGCAAGGTGCGGTGGGAGGCGTCCCAGAACGCGAATTACGGGAGCCCTGTGGTTCGGCAGGGGCAGGGCGTCTGGACGTTCGGCAGCACCAGCAACGGGTATGGGCCCCAGCTGTTGATCAATGCTGTGCGGGCTACGGACGGAAAGGCCTCACGGAGCTACATGGTCACCGCTCCCGACTACGCCCGCCTGGCCGCCGCCGGAAACCGTGTCTTCGTCATGCACGACAGCTCCGTCATCGCCCTTTCGACGTTCTGAGCACGCTTGAAGCGTTTGATCCGGTGCACTGCTTGGACGCGGACACCGCATCGGTGAACTTGGTGATGGCCTTCTCCATGGCTGCCGCGTCGACGGCGCCCTGTTCCTTCCAGATCATGGTGAAGATCTCGTGGCCTTCCTTGATCCGGCGTCAAGGGTGTCGATGCTGCTCATCTGCCACTGGATGTATGCGTCGTCGCCCGCGTGGATCTTCTTGGTGGCCTACATGTGGTGGGAGATCTGAGCGCACGCGTCCATGGGGGAGTTGCGTCGTCAGGTCGCCGGCGGCCGAGTCCACGCTGGTGTCGGACAGATGCCGCGGACCGGCATGGTCCGCGGCATCCAGGTGGGGGGAGGAGCCGTTCGGGAGCGGCTCCGGAGAGCTAGGACTCCATGAGTCCGACCTGCACCATCGGCTTCCCCCTCTTCCGTGACACGAAGGTGCCCCGTCCCGCCGGCATCGGCCGCGGGCGGACGCCGCCCAGCAGGTCGCCCTCGGCCGGGTCGCCCGAGAGGACCACACCCTGGGCGCCGAGCTCCTTGATGCGCTGCATGAAGGACTCGTAACCGGCGCGGCTGGCGCCCGCCGTGGACCGGGCGATGATGAAGCGGACGCCGACGTCGCGGGCGAACGGGAGCATTTCCGTCAGACCCGCCAGCGGGTTGCCGCTCGACGTGGACACGAGGTCGTAGTCGTCGATGATGACGTACAGGGTGGGGCCCCGCCACCAGCTGCGGCTGCGCAGCTGCTCCGCGGTGACGTCGGCCGTCGGTGTGCGGCGCTGCATCAGGTCGGCCAGTGCGTCCATGTGGTGCTGCATCTGGTTCGACATCGGGATGTACTCCGCCAGGTGGGAGTCCGGGGTCACCCCGAGCAGTGAGCGGCGGTTGTCGACGACGAACAGCTTGCAGGTGTTGCCGTCGTAGCGCTCGGTGAGGTGCTTGATCAGCAGCTTCAGAAGGTTCGACTTGCCGGACTCGCTCTCGCCGAACACCAGGAAGAACGGGTCCTGTTCGAAGTCGACGAAGACCGGCTCGAGGTTGTCTTCGTCGAGTGCGAAGGAGATGCCGCGCTGCGGGAAGCGGTCGCCCGGGGGCAGCTGCGCCGCCGGGAACTCGCGGGGCAGCAGGCGTACCTCCGGTGCCCCGGGCTCCTGCCAGTGGCGGGTGACCTCGGCCGAGAGGGCGGTCGTCGCTTCCGCCAGGTCCGTGTCGGAGGTGAGGCCGTCGATGCGGGGGACCGCAGCCATGAAGTGCTGCTTCTGCGGGGTCTGGCCGCGCCCCGGCACGCCGGTGGGGACGTTGGCCGCGACCTTGCGGTCGATCTCGGAGTCCATGGGGTCACCCAGCCGCAGCTCGAGGCGGTTCATCAGGTGGTCCTTGAGGTTCGCCCGGACCTCCATCGAGCGCGACGCGCTGATGATCACGTGGATGCCGTAGCCGAGACCGCGCGCGGCGATGTCCAGGACCAACGGCTCCAGGGCCTCGTAGTCCGTCTTGAAGTTGCCCCAGCCGTCGATGACCAGGAAGACGTCGCCCCAGGGCTGGTCGGTCACCGAGATGTCGCCGCGCGCACGGCGGGAGCGGAACTCCGCGATGGAGGAGATGCCCGCGGAGCGGAAGTACTCCTCGCGACGAGTCATGACGCCGTACACCTCGGCCGCCGTGCGCCGGACCTTCTCGGGGTCCAGACGGGAGGCCACGCCGCCCACGTGCGGCAGTCCGGCCACTGCGGCCATACCGCCACCGCCGAAGTCCAGGCCGTAGAACTGGACTTCACGCGGGGTGTGGGTGAGCGCGAACGAGGCGATGATCGAACGCAGCAGCGTCGACTTGCCGGACTGCGGACCGCCGATGATCTGCATGTGGCCGGCCGCGCCGCCGAAGTCGAGCCACAGCGGGTCGCGCCGCTGCTCGTAGGGCTTGTCGATCAGACCCACCGGGATGACCAGCCGGCCCGCGCCCTCGTAACCGGGCTGGGTCATGCCGCGGCCGGGCACGGCGGCGAGCCCCGGCAGCAAGGCGTCGAGCGACGGCGGGCTGTCCAGCGGAGGCAGCCACACCTGGTGGGCGGCCGGCCCCTGCGCCTCCAGGCGTCGCACCACCACGTCGAGCACGGTGTCGGCGAGCGCCTCGTCCTGCTGCTCCTCGGGCGCCTCCTTGCGCTGCGGCGGGACCGGCGCGTACTGCACCGGGACCTCGGCCGCCGTGAAGAGGACGGGCCTGCGGTCGACCGGCAGCGGGCCGCCGAGCGCCGCGGCCTGCTGCGAGCTCGTGCGGTACACCCCGGAGACGTACGCCGCCTTGAAGCGCACCATTTCGTCGGTACCGAACTTCAGGAAGCCGGAACCCGGGATGTTCGGCAGCTCGTAGGCGTCCGGGACGCCGAGTGCGGCGCGCGACTCGGCCGCGGAGAACGTCCGCAGACCGATGCGGTACGACAGATACGTCTCGAGGCCCCTCAGACGGCCCTCTTCCAGGCGCTGCGAGGCCAGCAACAGGTGCACGCCGAGCGAACGGCCGATGCGGCCGATCTGCACGAACATCTCGATGAAGTCCGGCTTGGCGGTCAGCAGTTCGCTGAACTCGTCGATCACCAGGACCAGGGACGGGATCGGCTGGAGGGGCGCGCCTGCCGCGCGGGCTTTCTCGTAGTCGTGGATGTTCGCGTAGTTGCCCGCGTCGCGGAGCATCTCCTGGCGGCGGTTGAGCTCACCGCGGATCGAGTCGCCCATGCGGTCGACAAGGGTCAGGTCGTCCGCGAGGTTGGTGATCACAGCTGCCACGTGCGGCAGCTGGGCCATGCCCGCGAACGTGGCACCACCCTTGAAGTCCGCGAGGACGAAGTTCAGCGTCTCGGAGGAGTGGGTCACGGCGAGGCCGAGAACCAGGGTGCGCAGCAGCTCCGACTTACCGGAACCGGTCGCACCGACGCACAGGCCGTGCGGGCCCATGCCCTCCTGCGCCGCCTCCTTGAGGTCGAGCATGACGGGCCGGCCGTCTTCGCCCAGACCGATCGGCACGCGCAGCCGCTCCGACTGAGAGCGCGGCCGCCAGGTCCGCTTCGGGTCGACAGAGGCGGCATCGCCCAGGTTGAGCAGGTCCGTGAACTCGAGGTTGGCGAGCAGCGGTTCGTCGTCGTCCCCGCCCGACGCCATGCGCAGCGGTGCCATTTGACGGGCGAGCGCCTCCGCGGCCTCGTACGACAGAACGTCCGGCGTTCCCTCGTAGACCATGCCGTGTGCCGACTCCAGGCGCAGCTCCTTGGGCTGCACGACGACGGAGAGGTCGCCGCGGCCGATGGTGAGGTCGCCGGGCACGACCTCCAGGACCGACACACCCTGCAGGCCCTCGGGGGTGGCCAGCAACGATGAAGGCGGCAGGGAGATGCCGTCGAGCACGACCAACAGGTGCGGCTGCTCGGCCACCGGCTGTCCGCCGGGATGGAAGCGCGGGCGGCCCTGAAGTCGAGAGGCGAGCCGGTCCTCCAGCTCCACCGGGTCGGTGGTGATCAGGCGCATGCTGCCGGCGCCGTCGACGAGGCCCGGAGCCTGCACGTGCGGCAGCCACTTGGCCCACTCCCACTCGGGCACCGACTCGCGTCCGGTGACGACGGCGATGACCAGGTCCTCGGGGGAGTGCAGCGAGGCGAGGGAGGCGGCGACGGCACGGGCGGTGCCGCGCACGGTCCCCGGCTCGCCGCTGATCGTCACGTGATAGAAGGCGCGCAGCGAGACCGCCATCGGCAGGTCGTCAAGGGCGTTGTGCGTGGCCAGGAAGCGCTGCATGGCGCCCGCGGTCAGCGGCTCCAGCTCGTCGACCGGGGCGGTCTCCGGCGGGATCAGAGGAGTGGCCAGAGCCTGCGCGCCGAGGCCCACGCGCACCTGTCCGAAGTCCTCGTCGGAGGCACGCCGTTCCCATACCCGGCTGCCCTCGGCGACCAGTGCCCACAGCTGCTCGGGTGAAGGGTGCAGGTAGTACTGGGCATCGCGCTGGGCCTTCGCGGTGTCCACGGCGCCACGCCGGGTCTGTGACAGGTAGCGGAGGTAGTCACGGCGAAGGTCGGCCATCTGCCCCTGGCTGCCGCGGCGGTAGCGGACGAGCATCGAGATGCCCATGGCGATCGTCGAGGCCACCATCACCATGCCCATGATCTTCATGAAGGGCTGGGCCTGGGGGTTGAAGAAGAACACCACGGACCCGCCCATGCCGAGCATGGGCAGGAGCTGCATCAGAGCGCCTTCCTGCTGACCGCGCGGAAGTTCCGGCGGAGCCTGCAGCACGACCTCGTCCGTGGGCACTTCCTTCGGCAGCGCCCGCGGTGGGCGCTTGACGACGATGTGGCTCACTACGCACCAATTCCCTTGCCGGACCGAGATTTTTCGTCCGCCGCCCCGTGTCAGGCGGACGCCGATCGCGAAGCGCGATCCTACTGACAACCGCTGACAACGGTGGGCGGTAGGGTGCCCGTGAGACGCGTGAGCAGTTGCGAATCGCTCCAGGAAAACCTGGGCAATTCGCAACGGTTCGAAGGTGTGCCTCCCCTCAAACCCCGGATGTGACCGCTCGGTCGACCGGCGGAGCGGGTGGCACGGCGCGACCTACACAGGATCTTTACGGGCGGAAGGGTGCTCGGCGGCACCACAGGCCGCCCCACCACCGACGAGGGGGAACAGCAGGTGAGCATGACGGCCTCTGCGCCAGTCGGCGCGACCGGCGGACCGGGCACCGGAGCCCCTTCCGGGGCGGGCATGGGATTCGGCTTCTGCCGGGTCACCATCGTGGCGCCCGACAGCCGTATCGACGTGGCGTTGCCCGACGACGTACCGGTCGCCGACCTGTACCCGGAGATCCTGCGCCTGTCCCAGCAGAGCCCCGCCGAGGGCGCTCCGGTCGGCTACCACCTCGTACGGCGTGACGGCACCGTCCTCGACGGCGCCCGGTCCTTCACCGCGCAACGCATTCTCGACGGCGAATTGCTCACCCTGCGTCCGTTCGCCGAGTCGCTGCCCCCGGCCGTGGTCGACGACGTCTCCGAGGCGGTGGCCTCCGCCGTCACCCGCGACCGGACCCTGTGGAGTGGCGACCTCACCCGTGCCGCCGGTCTCGTCGCGGGTGGCATCTTGCCCGCGCTGCTCGCATTCGTGGCCTGGAGCTCTCAGATCCGCCACGACATGCACAGCCTGCAGGGCGTCATCGCGGGCGTCACGGGCATCCTGCTCATCACCCTCGCGTGCGTACGCGCGCGCGTGTACGACGACCGGGCCTCCGCGGTCGCGCTGGGACTCGGTGCCCTGCCGAACGCCGCCGTGGCCGGTTCCGGACTGCTGTCGCTCTCCGCCGGCCAGGGCATCGGGCGGCTTCAGTTCCTGCTCGCCTGTACGGCGGTCCTCATCGCCTCCGTCGTGCTGACACTGGTGTCGCCAGGCGGCGACGGCCCCTTCGTGGCCTTCGTCTTCGCCTCCGCCATCGGTCTGGTCACCAGCTTCATCGCGATGCTCACCGAACTGAAGCCCATCGAGACAGCCGCCGTCTGCGCCCCGCTCTCCGTGGTGGCGCTGGCCTTCCTGCCGGGGCTGTCCATGCGCTTCGCGCGACTTCCCATCGGGTTCGAGCCGCCCAACCCCTCTCGCGGCGGCTATGACACCGGCGAGCGCGCCCCGCAGGAGCCTGTGGACGTCGAACGTGTCGCCGCCCAGGCCCGGCGCGGCCACGAACTCCTCGTCGGCCTGGTCGGGGGCTGCGCGCTGGTCGCCGTGGGCGCGTCGATCGTCCTCGGCTTCTCCAGCAACACGTGGGCCCAGCTCCTGGCCCTCGCGACCGGCCTGGCGATGCTGATGCGGGCGCACCTGTTCCGTTACACCGCACAGGTCGGCGCGACGCTGGCCGCCGGCCTCGCCGCGATCGTATTCCTCGGTCTCGGGCTCGCGCTGAACCCACCTCGGGGGTATCTGATCGACGCCTTCCAGGGTGACACCACATCCCTCGACATCCGCAGCGTGTGGCTCGCCGCGGCCGTCGGGGCGGCCACCGCTCTCGTCACCGCGATCGCACTGATCACTCCGCGGCGCGGTGTCACGCCCTTCTGGGGACGCTTCCTGGAGATCGCCGAGAGCTTCGTACTGCTCACGCTGATCCCGTTGGCCCTGGCCGTGTTCGACGTGTACGCGCAGGCGCGGGCGATGACCAGCTAGCCGAGGGCTCCTGCGCACCCGTGAAGGTCCCTCGTCACGGAAAAGGGCGGTACGCATGCGTACCGCCCTTCTCGTGTTCCGCTCACTCCGCCGCGAGCCCCCCGTTGTGCGGCATCGGCTTCAGATCGAACTCCCCGTCCCGTGCGCCCAGCACGAACGCCCGCCACTCCGCCTCCGTATACCGCAGCACGGTCGCGTGGTCGAGGGAGGACCGCATCGCGACCGCCCCTTCGGGCAGGTACGCGATCTCGACCCGCTCCTCGTGCTCCTCGGTGCCCGGCGCGCAGTGCCACTCGACACCCGAGATGTCCAGCGCGTACAGCTCGTCGCGCTCGCGCTCCTTGCGCGCCTTGATCTCCGCTTCCGTCTCCGCCATCCCGAAGCGACCCCTTCCCGGCATACGTACGATCGGCACGTTCACCCTAGTGGCCGCCTCCCGCGGACCAGGTCCGTTCCGGAACGCGGGAGAGAGCGCCCGTCACGGCCTGCTACCCTGGTCGACGGCCGTTTGTGTACGCACCCCCGGAGCCCTCGGCTCTGGTGGCCGCGCTCAGCGGATCCCAGCCTCCCGAGTTACGGAAGCTCCCCCGAGATGCAGACCGGGGGCACTCGGCGGCAACCACAGACTATGAGGAGTACGCGTGTCGCTCGACGCCGCTACGAAGAAGCAGATCATCACCGAGTTCGGTCAGAAGGAGGGCGACACCGGCTCCCCCGAGGTCCAGGTCGCCATGCTCTCGCGCCGGATCTCCGACCTGACGGAGCACCTCAAGACCCACAAGCACGACCACCACTCCCGCCGTGGTCTGCTGATCCTGGTCGGTCAGCGTCGTCGCCTGCTGCAGTACCTGGCGAAGAAGGACATCCAGCGCTTCCGTACGCTGGTCGACCGCCTGGGCATCCGCCGCGGTGCGGCGGGCGCCAAGTAGGACGCCATGAAGGGGGCGGTTCCCGGAACGACTCGGGAGCCGCTCCCTTTGCCGTATGCGGGCTGTCGCCCTGCGTACGCAAGCCTTCGTCGTCCATGCGGAAACGTGCGGAGTGTCACTCACGCTTTGTAGTGTGGTAGCACAACGCATCACGGACGACACAGCACGACAAAGAAAGCGAGAAGCGCACCTCGCCGCCGCCGGTCCTCGGTAGTGGCCCCCGGGGGGAAGCGAGCCCCGGGTGCTTCGATCGAAGACCGGCCCGCACAGGACGGCGCGCTTCTCCGTGACCGTCCCCCTGCCACACGGGCAGCCAAGGGACGAAGACGAGGAGAAAACGCTAGTGGAGAACGAGACCCACTACGCCGAGGCCGTCATCGACAACGGCGCCTTCGGCACCCGTACCATCCGTTTCGAGACGGGCCGCCTGGCCAAGCAGGCCGCCGGTTCCGCCGTGGCGTACCTGGACGACGACACCATGGTGCTGTCGGCCACCACCGCCTCCAAGAACCCCAAGGACCAGCTCGACTTCTTCCCGCTGACGGTGGACGTCGAGGAGCGGATGTACGCCGCCGGCAAGATCCCCGGCAGCTTCTTCCGCCGTGAGGGCCGTCCCTCCGAGGACGCGATCCTCACCTGTCGTCTCATCGACCGCCCGCTGCGCCCGTCCTTCAAGAAGGGCCTGCGCAACGAGATCCAGGTCGTCGCGACGATCATGGCCCTCAACCCCGACCACCTGTACGACGTCGTCGCGATCAACGCCGCGTCCGCGTCCACGCAGCTGGCCGGCCTGCCCTTCTCCGGCCCGATCGGCGGCGTCCGCGTCGCGCTGATCCGCGGCCAGTGGGTCGCCTTCCCGACGCACACCGAGCTCGAGGACGCCGTCTTCGACATGGTGGTCGCCGGCCGCGTCCTGGAGGACGGCGACGTCGCGATCATGATGGTCGAGGCGGAGGCCACCGAGGGCACCATCAAGCTGGTCGAGGGCGGCGCCGAGGCGCCGACCGAAGAGGTCGTCGCCGCCGGTCTGGAAGCCGCGAAGCCCTTCATCAAGGTCCTCTGCCGGGCCCAGGCCGACCTGGCGTCCAAGGCCGCCAAGCCGACCGGCGAGTTCCCGATCTTCCTCGACTACCAGGACGACGTCCTGGAGGCCCTCACGGCCGCCGTCCGCCCCGAGCTGGCCCAGGCGCTCACCATCGCCGGCAAGCAGGAGCGCGAGGCCGAGCTGGACCGGGTCAAGGGTCTGGCCGCCGAGAAGCTCCTGCCGGAGTTCGAGGGCCGCGAGAAGGAGATCTCCGCCGCGTACCGCTCGCTCACCAAGCAGCTGGTCCGCGAGCGCGTGATCAAGGAGAAGAAGCGCATCGACGGCCGCGGTGTCACCGACATCCGCACGCTGGCCGCCGAGGTCGAGGCCATCCCGCGGGTGCACGGTTCCGCGGTGTTCGAGCGTGGCGAGACCCAGATCCTGGGCGTCACCACCCTCAACATGCTCCGCATGGAGCAGCAGCTGGACACCCTCTCCCCGGTGACCCGCAAGCGCTACATGCACAACTACAACTTCCCGCCGTACTCCACCGGTGAGACCGGCCGCGTCGGCTCCCCGAAGCGCCGCGAGATCGGCCACGGCGCCCTGGCCGAGCGTGCCCTGGTGCCGGTCCTGCCGACGCGCGAGGAGTTCCCCTACGCGATCCGCCAGGTCTCCGAGGCCCTGAGCTCCAACGGCTCGACGTCCATGGGCTCGGTCTGCGCCTCCACCATGTCGCTGCTGAACGCCGGTGTGCCGCTGAAGGCCCCGGTCGCCGGTATCGCCATGGGCCTGATCTCCCAGGAGATCGAGGGCGAGACGCACTACGTCACCCTCACCGACATCCTCGGTGCGGAGGACGCCTTCGGCGACATGGACTTCAAGGTCGCCGGCACCAAGGAGTTCGTGACCGCCCTCCAGCTCGACACCAAGCTGGACGGCATCCCGGCCTCCGTCCTGGCCGCGGCCCTCAAGCAGGCCCGCGACGCCCGCCTCCACATCCTCGACGTGATGATGGAAGCGATCGACACGCCGGACGAGATGTCCCCGAACGCCCCGCGGATCATCACCGTCAAGATCCCCGTGGACAAGATCGGTGAGGTCATCGGCCCCAAGGGCAAGATGATCAACCAGATCCAGGAGGACACCGGCGCCGAGATCACGATCGAGGACGACGGCACCATCTACATCGGTGCCGCCGACGGCCCGGCCGCCGAGGCCGCCCGCGCCACGATCAACGGCATCGCCAACCCGACGATGCCCGAGGTCGGCGAGCGCTACCTGGGTACGGTCGTGAAGACGACCACCTTCGGTGCGTTCGTCTCCCTGCTGCCCGGCAAGGACGGTCTGCTGCACATCTCGCAGATCCGCAAGCTCGCCGGCGGCAAGCGCGTGGAGAACGTCGAGGACGTCGTCGGCGTGGGCCAGAAGGTCCAGGTCGAGATCGCCGAGATCGACTCCCGCGGCAAGCTCTCCCTCATCCCCGTGATCGAGGGCGAGGAAAGCGACGAGAACAAGAAGGACGACGCCGAGCAGTGACGTCCCGTAGCTCCAAGGCGACGGCCCGCACCTCTTCGGAGGCGCGGGCCGTCGCCCGTACCCAAACGCTCATCAAGGGCATGAACGGCATCGGCACGGTCCGCAAGACCACCCTCCCGGGCGGCCTGCGCATCGTCACCGAGACCCTGCCCTCCGTGCGCTCGGCCACCTTCGGCATCTGGGCGCACGTAGGCTCGCGCGACGAGACGCCGGCTCTGAACGGCGCCACGCACTACCTGGAGCACCTGCTCTTCAAGGGCACCGGCCGCAGGTCCGCCCTGGACATCTCGTCCGCCGTCGACGCGGTCGGCGGCGAGATGAACGCGTTCACGGCGAAGGAGTACACGTGCTACTACGCGCGCGTGCTCGACACCGACCTGCCGCTCGCCATCGACGTCGTCTGCGACATGCTGACCGGCTCGCTCATCCTCGAAGAGGACGTCAACGTCGAGCGCGGCGCGATCCTCGAAGAGATCGCGATGACCGAGGACGACCCGGGCGACTGCGTGCACGACCTGTTCGCGCACACCATGTTCGGCGACAACGCTCTCGGCCGCCCCGTCCTCGGCACCGTCGACACGGTCAACGCCCTCACCGCCGACCGCATCCGCCGCTTCTACAGGAAGCACTACGACCCGACCCATCTGGTCGTCGCCTGCGCCGGCAACATCGACCACAACAAGGTCGTACGACAGGTCCGCGCGGCCTTCGAGAAGGCGGGCGCCTTCAAGAACCTGGACGCGCAGCCCATCGCCCCGCGCGACGGCCGCCGTACGATCCGCACGACGGGCAAGATGGAGCTCATCGGCCGCAAGACCGAGCAGGCGCACGTCGTCCTCGGCATGCCGGGCCTGGCCCGCACGGACGACCGCCGCTGGGCCATGGGCGTGCTCAACACCGCCCTCGGCGGCGGCATGTCCTCCCGCCTCTTCCAGGAGGTCCGGGAGAAGCGCGGCCTGGCCTACAGCGTGTACTCGTACACCTCCGGCTTCGCCGACTGCGGCCTGTTCGGCGTGTACGCCGGCTGCCGCCCCAGCCAGGTGCACGACGTGCTGAGGATCTGCCGCGACGAACTCGACCACGTCGCCCACAACGGCCTCTCCGACGACGAGATCAGCCGCGCGATCGGCCAGCTCCAGGGCTCCACCGTCCTGGGCCTGGAGGACACGGGCGCGCTGATGAACCGTATCGGCAAGAGCGAGCTGTGCTGGGGCGAGCAGATGTCCGTCGACGACATGCTGGCCCGGATAGCGGCGGTCACCCCGGACGAGATCCGCTCGGTCGCCCGCGACATCCTGGGACAGCGCCCGTCGCTGTCGGTCATCGGCCCGCTGAAGGACAAGCAGGCCGCACGGCTGCACGACGCCGTCGCCTGATCACCTCCGCCCTAATCACCTCCGTAAGGAAGCAACAGATGAGCAAGCTGCGCGTGGCGGTCCTCGGCGCCAAGGGCCGGATCGGGGCCGAGGCGGTACGGGCGGTCGAGGCCGCCGAGGACATGGAGCTGGTGGCCGCCCTCGGGCGAGGAGACAAGCTGGAGACGCTGGCCGACACCGGCGCCCAGGTCGCCGTCGAGCTGACCACCCCCGCCTCCGTGATGGGCAACCTCGACTTCTGCGTCCGCCACGGCATCCACGCGGTCGTCGGCACGACGGGCTGGACCGACGATCGCCTCGCGCAGCTGACGGGCTGGCTCGCCCAGTCCCCCGCGACGGGCGTGCTCATCGCGCCGAACTTCTCCATCGGCGCCGTGCTGACCATGAAGTTCGCGCAGATCGCCGCGCCGTACTTCGAGTCGGTCGAGGTCGTCGAGCTGCACCACCCGAACAAGGTGGACGCCCCTTCCGGGACCGCCACGCGCACCGCCCAGCTCATCGCCGAGGCCCGCCGCAAGGCCGGTACGGCCCCGGCACCGGACGCCACGGTCACCGCCCTGGACGGCGCCCGCGGGGCGGACGTGGACGGCGTCCCCGTCCACGCCGTGCGTCTGCGCGGCCTCCTGGCCCACCAGGAGGTGCTGCTCGGCGGGGAGGGCGAGACCCTCACCATCCGCCACGACTCCCTGCACCACAGCAGCTTCATGCCGGGCATCCTGCTCGGCGCCCGCCGCGTGGTGTCGACTCCGGGCCTGACCTTCGGCCTGGAACACTTCCTGGACCTGAGCTGAGACCTGAGGCAAGCCCGAAGACGTCATGCGCGCGAAGATCACCTACCTCGTCACGGCCGCCGTCCTGCTGTTCTACTTCGTCCTGGTCGGCAGCCGCGGCGTCATGCTCATCCAGTCCGGCACGGTCCTCACCGTCACCTTCGGGGTCGCGGTGCTCATCCTGCCGGTCATCGGCCTGTGGTTCCTGTGGAAGAACACCCAGTTCGTCCGCAAGGCCAACCAGCTCGCCACCGAACTCGACGCCGAGGGCGGCCTGCCCGTCGACGAGCTGAAGCGCACCCCGGGCGGCCGTATCGACCGTGACTCGGCCGACGAGGTCTTCGCCAGGCGCAAGGCCGAGACGGAGGCGGCCCCGGACGACTGGCGCAGCTGGTTCCGGCTCGCCGTCGCCTACCACGACGCCCGTGACACCCCGCGCGCCCGCAAGGCCATGCAGCGGGCCATCGCGCTGCACGAGGGCAAACCCGTCCAGGCCTGAGCCGCGCCCCGGCCGGTACGACGAAGGGGCCGGTCCGCACCCGGGCGGACCGGCCCCTTCGGCTTGCCCACACAGGTCAGCCGCGCCGGTACTCCCCGGCCCACGCCTCCACCGTGTCGGCGGCCAGATCGAAGGCCGCCGGACGGTTCAGAAAGTCAAGGTTGTGCGTGGTCAGCAGCGGCGCTGCGCCGTCGGCGGCACGGTCCTTGCGTACGAGCGTCAGGGCCTGCCCCTGAACCGTGCGCGGCAGGCCCAGCCAGCGCACCGGCTGCTGAGCCGTCCGCACCGCGACCACGCGCTGCCAGGGCACCGTACGCGTCGCCAGGAAGCCCACCTGGCGCAGCCCGTGTGCACTCACCCAGACACCCATGCGCAGTATCCGCAGCGCGGCCGTGATGACCGCCAGCGCCACGGCGAGGATCACGCCGGCTGAGGACACCGAGCCGGTCAGGGCGATGAGGACCGCCGCGAACAGCACGAAGGAGGAGAACAGCAGCCACAGGGCCGCCCCGCCCACGCGCCAGGGCCCGGGCCGGTAGGGGCGCCGCCAGCGGTCCCGGTCGTCATGAGGCAGCGGGCTCTCGGATGCCGCCTCGAAGGAGCGGTCGGCCGTCAGGAAGGGCAGGGGCACGGCTGGTCCTCACTGATTCCTTGCGTGGGCTGTGCCCGGTGAGGCTATCCGGCCGGAATCTCGCCCACCACCCTAGGGCGGCCGGAAGAGTCAGCGCCCCTGCGAGGCCTGGGACTGCGGGGCCGGCGTACCGGTCGGCGTGGACATCGCGGGCATGCCGAGGATCACCGAGCCGACCAGCCCGGCAACGATGGTGAGGCCCAGCAGCCAGCGCCCGGCTATCTGGCCGGTGGACGCCCGCCGACGGGGCGGGGGAGCGACATTGCTGCGGAACCTGTCGGCCTCGGCCACAAAGGCGAAGGGCACGGGCTCACGCCTACGGATCATGGGGGTACGTCTCCTTTCGGGAGCGAACATGCGGTCCTCACCGGTACAGACGCTCGAGGGACACAAAAGGTGCCCTTGTCCGAAAAAATCCTCGACAAGGTCACAGGTTCGGGTCTGTCGGAGGGGCCCCGTACAGTGGGCGCGAACCTGAAGAAGTGATGGGAAGGACCCCCGTGACCACCCCCGAGTCACTCACCCTGCGCAGTGACGTCACCGTCGAGCTCGTGAAGTCCAGCGCGTCGGACGCAGATGTCCTCTTCGCCGCCCGCGTCTCGACGCTCGGCGAGCAGTCCCTGGACGAGCTGAAGAAGGACCCCGAGCGCTCCAAGGGCCTGATCAACTACCTGATGCGCGACCGGCACGGCAGCCCGTTCGAGCACAACTCGATGACCTTCTTCATCAGTGCCCCGATCTTCGTCTTCCGCGAGTTCATGCGGCACCGGGTCGGCTGGTCGTACAACGAGGAGTCGGGCCGCTACCGGGAGCTCGAGCCGGTCTTCTACGTCCCCGACGCGTCCCGCAAGCTCGTGCAGGAGGGCCGCCCGGGCAAGTACGTCTTCGTCGAGGGCACCCCGGCCCAGCACGAGACGGTGCGCACCACCCTGGAGGAGTCCTACGCGCAGGCGTACGCGGCCTACCAGAAGCTGCTCGCCGAGGGCGTCGCCCGCGAGGTGGCCCGCGCCGCCCTCCCCGTCGGCCTGTACTCCTCGATGTACGCCACCTGCAACGCCCGCTCCCTGATGCACTTCCTCGGCCTGCGCACCCAGCACGAGCTGGCCAAGGTGCCGTCCTTCCCGCAGCGGGAGATCGAGATGGTGGGCGAGAAGATGGAGGCGGAGTGGGCCAGGCTCATGCCGCTGACCTACGCCGCCTTCAATGCGAACGGCCGTGTGGCCCCGTAACGAAGCCCTGTTCCCCCGCGCGGAACGGATGTGCGCATCGGCCGGGCGAAGTGTCCGTATTGCGGCATTTATGGAAGTTCATCTAGCCTGATCAAACGGACCCGGCACTGCTTGAACCCCCGAGCAGGCAGTGCCGGGCTCCGCATTTGTCCTGACTTTCCGGGCACCCCGAGGGCAGACCACGTATGGAGCACCGAGTAGCGTGTTACCCATGGCTCCGACCTCGACTCCGCAGACCCCCTTCGGGCGGGTCCTCACCGCCATGGTCACGCCCTTCACGGCGGACGGCGCACTCGATCTCGACGGCGCGCAGCGACTCGCCACCCACCTGGTGGACGCGGGCAACGACGGCCTGATCATCAACGGCACCACCGGCGAGTCCCCCACCACCAGTGACGCGGAGAAGTCGGATCTGGTGCGAGCCGTGGTGGAGGCGGTCGGCGACCGCGCCCACGTCGTGGCCGGCGTCGGCACCAACGACACCCACCACAGCATCGGGCTGGCCCGCGAGGCCGAACGCGTCGGAGCCCACGGCCTCCTGGTCGTCACGCCGTACTACAACAAGCCCCCGCAGGAGGGCCTGTACCGGCACTTCACGGCCGTCGCGGACGCCACCGGGCTGCCGGTCATGCTCTACGACATCCCCGGCCGCAGCGGCGTCCCGATCAACACCGAGACGCTCGTCCGCCTCGCCGAGCACCCCCGGATCGTCGCCAACAAGGACGCCAAGGGCGACCTCGGCCGCGCCAGCTGGGCCATCGCCCAGTCCGGCCTCGCCTGGTACTCCGGCGACGACATGCTGAACCTGCCCCTGCTCTCGGTGGGCGCGGTCGGCTTCGTCTCGGTCGTCGGTCACGTCGTCACCCCCGACCTGCGCGCCCTCGTCGACGCGTACACCGCGGGCGACGTCGTCAAGGCCACCGAGATCCACCAGAAGCTGCTCCCGGTCTACACCGGCATGTTCCGCACCCAGGGCGTCATGACCACCAAGGCCGCGCTCGCCCTCCAGGGCCTGCCCGCCGGACCCTTGCGCGCCCCCATGGTCGAGTGCTCGCCCGAGGAGATCTCCCAGCTCAAGATCGATCTTGCCGCCGGCGGGGTACAGCTCTGACAACAGACTTGGCACCACCCGAGCTTCACAACTGAATCGACAACCGCATACGCAGGCCACCGGTGCCTGAACCCCACAACGACAACTGCTTCTGCACGAACGTCATGCGCGCCACGTGCCCGACCGGTACGTGGCGCGCATGGTGAGGAGAGTCTTTTGAGTCATCCGCATCCTGAACTCGGCTCGCCGCCGCCGCTGCCCGCGGGAGGCCTGCGGGTCACCCCGCTCGGCGGTCTCGGCGAAATCGGCCGGAACATGACGGTCTTCGAGTACGGCGGCCGCCTGCTGATCGTCGACTGCGGAGTGCTCTTCCCCGAGGAGGAGCAGCCTGGAATCGACCTGATCCTGCCGGACTTCTCGTCCATCCGGGACCGCCTCGACGACATCGAGGGCATCGTCCTCACCCATGGCCACGAGGACCACATCGGCGGTGTCCCCTTCCTGCTCCGCGAGAAGCCGGACATCCCGCTGATCGGCTCCAAGCTGACCCTGGCCCTCATCGAGGCCAAGCTCCAGGAGCACCGGATCCGCCCGTACACCCTGGAGGTGGCGGAGGGGAACCGCGAGCGCATCGGCCCCTTCGACTGCGAGTTCATCGCGGTCAACCACTCCATCCCGGACGCCCTGGCGGTCGCCATCCGCACCCCCGCCGGCATGGTGGTGCACACCGGCGACTTCAAGATGGACCAGCTCCCGCTGGACAACCGCCTCACCGACCTGCACGCGTTCGCCCGGCTGAGCGAGGAGGGCATCGACCTCCTGCTCACCGACTCCACGAACGCCGAGGTCCCGGGCTTCACCCCGCACGAGCGGGACATCTCCAACGTGCTGCGCCAGGTCTTCGCCGGCGCCCGCAAGCGGATCATCGTGGCGAGCTTCGCCAGCCACGTCCACCGCATCCAGCAGATCCTGGACGCGGCCCACGAGTACGGCCGCCGCGTCGCCTTCGTCGGCCGTTCCATGGTCCGCAACATGGGCATCGCCCGCGACCTCGGCTATCTGAAGGTCCCGCCGGGCCTGGTGGTCGACGTCAAGACGCTCGACGACCTGCCGGACCACGAGGTGGTCCTGGTCTGCACGGGCTCCCAGGGCGAGCCGATGGCGGCCCTGTCCCGCATGGCCAACCGCGACCACCAGATCCGGATCGTCGAGGGCGACACGGTCATCCTGGCCTCGTCGCTCATCCCCGGAAACGAGAACGCGGTCTACCGCGTGATCAACGGCCTCACCCGCTGGGGCGCCAACGTCGTCCACAAGGGCAACGCCAAGGTGCACGTTTCCGGCCACGCCTCCGCGGGCGAGCTGCTGTACTTCTACAACATCTGCCGCCCGAGGAACCTGATGCCGGTCCACGGCGAATGGCGTCACCTGCGCGCCAACGCCGAGCTGGGCGCGCTGACGGGCGTCCCGCACGACCGGATCGTCATCGCCGAGGACGGCGTGGCGGTGGACCTGATCGAGGGCAAGGCGAAGATCTCCGGCAAGGTCCAGGCCGGTTACGTCTACGTCGACGGCCTCTCCGTCGGCGGTGTCGGCGAGCCGGCCCTGAAGGACCGCAAGATCCTCGGTGACGAGGGCATCATCTCGGTCTTCGTCGTGGTGGACGCCTCCACCGGCAAGATCACGGGTGGCCCGCACATCCAGGCGCGCGGTTCCGGCATCGAGGACTCGGCCTTCGCCGACGTCATCCCGAAGATCACGGAGTCCCTGGAGCGGTCCGCCCAGGACGGCGTCGTGGAGCCCCACCAACTCCAGCAGCTGGTGCGCCGCACCCTCGGCAAGTGGGTCTCGGACACGTATCGCCGCAGGCCGATGATCCTGCCGGTCGTGGTGGAGGTCTGACACCTCGTCCGGGTGAACCAGGAGCGGGGCGTCTCGATTTGCATCGGGGCGCCCCGCTCCAGTACGTTTACGACTCCGCCCAGTTGGGAACCCCAGTCCTTCATGTGATGGACACACGGGTGCCCTGGACCGGGTGGAAATTCCGACTCAGAACTTCTGATAAAGTCGGAGACGCCGGAAAGGGAAACGCGAGAGCGGGAACCTGGAAAGCACCGAGGAAATCGGATCGAGAAAAGATCTGATAGAGTCGGAAACACCGAAGGGAAGCCCGGAGGAAAGCCCGAGAGGGTGAGTACAAAGGAAGCGACCGTTCCTTGAGAACTCAACAGCGTGCCAAAAATCAACGCCAGATTAGTTGATACCCCGTCTCCAGCATCTGCTGGGACGAGGTTCCTTTGAAATAACACAGCGAGGACGCTGTGTGCGAGGGGATCATTCCTCCTCTCGCACCGCTCTCGTGGTGTTCATCCCGATTACGGGAAAACATTCACGGAGAGTTTGATCCTGGCTCAGGACGAACGCTGGCGGCGTGCTTAACACATGCAAGTCGAACGATGAAGCCCTTCGGGGTGGATTAGTGGCGAACGGGTGAGTAACACGTGGGCAATCTGCCCTTCACTCTGGGACAAGCCCTGGAAACGGGGTCTAATACCGGATATCACTTTCGCAGGCATCTGTGAGAGTTGAAAGCTCCGGCGGTGAAGGATGAGCCCGCGGCCTATCAGCTTGTTGGTGAGGTAATGGCTCACCAAGGCGACGACGGGTAGCCGGCCTGAGAGGGCGACCGGCCACACTGGGACTGAGACACGGCCCAGACTCCTACGGGAGGCAGCAGTGGGGAATATTGCACAATGGGCGAAAGCCTGATGCAGCGACGCCGCGTGAGGGATGACGGCCTTCGGGTTGTAAACCTCTTTCAGCAGGGAAGAAGCGAAAGTGACGGTACCTGCAGAAGAAGCGCCGGCTAACTACGTGCCAGCAGCCGCGGTAATACGTAGGGCGCAAGCGTTGTCCGGAATTATTGGGCGTAAAGAGCTCGTAGGCGGCTTGTCACGTCGGGTGTGAAAGCCCGGGGCTTAACCCCGGGTCTGCATTCGATACGGGCTAGCTAGAGTGTGGTAGGGGAGATCGGAATTCCTGGTGTAGCGGTGAAATGCGCAGATATCAGGAGGAACACCGGTGGCGAAGGCGGATCTCTGGGCCATTACTGACGCTGAGGAGCGAAAGCGTGGGGAGCGAACAGGATTAGATACCCTGGTAGTCCACGCCGTAAACGGTGGGAACTAGGTGTTGGCGACATTCCACGTCGTCGGTGCCGCAGCTAACGCATTAAGTTCCCCGCCTGGGGAGTACGGCCGCAAGGCTAAAACTCAAAGGAATTGACGGGGGCCCGCACAAGCAGCGGAGCATGTGGCTTAATTCGACGCAACGCGAAGAACCTTACCAAGGCTTGACATACACCGGAAAGCATTAGAGATAGTGCCCCCCTTGTGGTCGGTGTACAGGTGGTGCATGGCTGTCGTCAGCTCGTGTCGTGAGATGTTGGGTTAAGTCCCGCAACGAGCGCAACCCTTGTTCTGTGTTGCCAGCATGCCCTTCGGGGTGATGGGGACTCACAGGAGACCGCCGGGGTCAACTCGGAGGAAGGTGGGGACGACGTCAAGTCATCATGCCCCTTATGTCTTGGGCTGCACACGTGCTACAATGGCCGGTACAATGAGCTGCGATACCGTGAGGTGGAGCGAATCTCAAAAAGCCGGTCTCAGTTCGGATTGGGGTCTGCAACTCGACCCCATGAAGTCGGAGTTGCTAGTAATCGCAGATCAGCATTGCTGCGGTGAATACGTTCCCGGGCCTTGTACACACCGCCCGTCACGTCACGAAAGTTGGTAACACCCGAAGCCGGTGGCCCAACCCCTTGTGGGAGGGAGCTGTCGAAGGTGGGACTAGCGATTGGGACGAAGTCGTAACAAGGTAGCCGTACCGGAAGGTGCGGCTGGATCACCTCCTTTCTAAGGAGCACTTCTTACCGGGTTCGCTCGGTCAGAGGCCAGTACATCGGCGAATGTCCGGTGCTGGTTGCTCATGGGTGGAACGTTGATTATTCGGCGCTTCTCGGATTGCTTCTCCTCCTAGTACTGCTTCGGCGTGGAACGGATGAGGGAAGAGGCGAGGGTGTCGGGCACGCTGTTGGGTGTCTGAGGGAATGGATTTTTCCTCAGTCGCCGGCCCCAGTGAACTCGGACCTGATTGGTTCGGGGTGATGGGTGGCTGGTCGTTGTTTGAGAACTGCACAGTGAACGCGAGCATCTGTGGCCAAGTTTTTAAGGGCGCACGGTGGATGCCTTGGCACCAGGAACCGATGAAGGACGTGGGAGGCCACGATAGTCCCCGGGGAGTCGTCAACCAGGCTTTGATCCGGGGGTTTCCGAATGGGGAAACCCGGCAGTCGTCATGGGCTGTCACCCGCTGCTGAACACATAGGCAGTGTGGAGGGAACGAGGGGAAGTGAAACATCTCAGTACCCTCAGGAAGAGAAAACAACCGTGATTCCGGGAGTAGTGGCGAGCGAAACTGGATGAGGCCAAACCGTATGCGTGTGAGACCCGGCAGGGGTTGCGCATGCGGGGTTGTGGGATCTCTCTTCTGTTGTCTGCCGGCAACAGGACGAGTCAGAAACCGTTGATGTAGGCGAAGGACATGCGAAAGGTCCGGCGTAGAGGGTAAGACCCCCGTAGTCGAAACGTCAGCGGCTCGTTTGAGAGACACCCAAGTAGCACGGGGCCCGAGAAATCCCGTGTGAATCTGGCGGGACCACCCGCTAAGCCTAAATATTCCCTGGTGACCGATAGCGGATAGTACCGTGAGGGAATGGTGAAAAGTACCCCGGGAGGGGAGTGAAATAGTACCTGAAACCGTGTGCCTACAAGCCGTGGGAGCGTCGGATGCAGCTTGCTGCATCTCGTGACTGCGTGCC
This sequence comes from Streptomyces griseochromogenes, assembly GCF_001542625.1. Taxonomy (NCBI): domain Bacteria; kingdom Bacillati; phylum Actinomycetota; class Actinomycetes; order Kitasatosporales; family Streptomycetaceae; genus Streptomyces; species Streptomyces griseochromogenes. The sequence continues at coordinate 2,140,427 of NZ_CP016279.1, forward strand.
TTTTGAAGAATGAGCCTGCGAGTTTGCGGTGTGTTGCGAGGTTAACCCGGGTGGGGAAGCCGTAGCGAAAGCGAGTCCGAATAGGGCGTTTTAGTAGCACGCTCAAGACCCGAAGCGGAGTGATCTAGCCATGGGCAGGTTGAAGCGGAGGTAAGACTTCGTGGAGGACCGAACCCACCAGGGTTGAAAACCTGGGGGATGACCTGTGGTTAGGGGTGAAAGGCCAATCAAACTCCGTGATAGCTGGTTCTCCCCGAAATGCATTTAGGTGCAGCGTCGTGTGTTTCTTGCCGGAGGTAGAGCACTGGATAGGCGATGGGCCCTACCGGGTTACTGACCTTAGCCAAACTCCGAATGCCGGTAAGTGAGAGCGCGGCAGTGAGACTGTGGGGGATAAGCTCCATGGTCGAGAGGGAAACAGCCCAGAGCATCGACTAAGGCCCCTAAGCGTACGCTAAGTGGGAAAGGATGTGGAGTCGCACAGACAACCAGGAGGTTGGCTTAGAAGCAGCCACCCTTGAAAGAGTGCGTAATAGCTCACTGGTCTAGTGATTCCGCGCCGACAATGTAGCGGGGCTCAAGCGTACCGCCGAAGTCGTGTCATTGCAGCGTATAGCCCCAACGGGTGCTGTGATGGGTAGGGGAGCGTCGTCTGCCGGGTGAAGCGGCACTGGAAGGTAGTCGTGGACGGTTGACGAGTGAGAATGCAGGCATGAGTAGCGATACAAACGTGAGAAACGTTTGCGCCGATTGACTAAGGGTTCCTGGGTCAAGCTGATCTGCCCAGGGTAAGTCGGGACCTAAGGCGAGGCCGACAGGCGTAGTCGATGGATAACCGGTTGATATTCCGGTACCCGCTGTGAAGCGTCAAACATTGAATCAGGCGATGCTAAGTCCGTGAAGCCGTTCCGGACCCTTCGGGGAAAGGAAAGTGGTGGAGCCGACGAACCAGACTTGTAGTAGGTGAGTGATGGGGTGACGCAGGAAGGTAGTCCAGCCCGGGCGGTGGTTGTCCCGGGGTAAGGGTGTAGCCCGAGTGGTAGGCAAATCCGCCACTCATGCAGGGTGAGACCTGATGCCGAGCCGATTGTGGTGAAGTGGATGATCCTATGCTGTCGAGAAAAGCCTCTAGCGAGTTTCATGGCGGCCCGTACCCTAAACCGACTCAGGTGGTCAGGTAGAGAATACCGAGGCGTTCGGGTGAACTATGGTTAAGGAACTCGGCAAAATGCCCCCGTAACTTCGGGAGAAGGGGGGCCATTCCTGGTGAGGGGACTTGCTCCTCGAGCTGGGGGTGGCCGCAGAGACCAGCGAGAAGCGACTGTTTACTAAAAACACAGGTCCGTGCGAAGCCGTAAGGCGATGTATACGGACTGACGCCTGCCCGGTGCTGGAACGTTAAGGGGACCGGTTAGCTCCATTTCGGTGGGGCGAAGCTGAGAACTTAAGCGCCAGTAAACGGCGGTGGTAACTATAACCATCCTAAGGTAGCGAAATTCCTTGTCGGGTAAGTTCCGACCTGCACGAATGGCGTAACGACTTCTCGACTGTCTCAACCATAGGCCCGGTGAAATTGCACTACGAGTAAAGATGCTCGTTTCGCGCAGCAGGACGGAAAGACCCCGGGACCTTTACTACAGTTTGATATTGGTGTTCGGTTCGGCTTGTGTAGGATAGCTGGGAGACTTTGAAGCAGGCACGCCAGTGTTTGTGGAGTCGTCGTTGAAATACCAGTCTGGTCGTGCTGGATGTCTAACCTGGGTCCGTGATCCGGATCAGGGACAGTGTCTGATGGGTAGTTTAACTGGGGCGGTTGCCTCCTAAAGGGTAACGGAGGCGCCCAAAGGTTCCCTCAGCCTGGTTGGCAATCAGGTGTTGAGTGTAAGTGCACAAGGGAGCTTGACTGTGAGACCGACGGGTCGAGCAGGGACGAAAGTCGGGACTAGTGATCCGGCGGTGGCTTGTGGAAGCGCCGTCGCTCAACGGATAAAAGGTACCCCGGGGATAACAGGCTGATCTTCCCCAAGAGTCCATATCGACGGGATGGTTTGGCACCTCGATGTCGGCTCGTCGCATCCTGGGGCTGGAGTCGGTCCCAAGGGTTGGGCTGTTCGCCCATTAAAGCGGTACGCGAGCTGGGTTTAGAACGTCGTGAGACAGTTCGGTCCCTATCCGCTGTGCGCGTAGGAATATTGAGAAGGGCTGTCCCTAGTACGAGAGGACCGGGACGGACGAACCTCTGGTGTGCCAGTTGTTCTGCCAAGGGCATGGCTGGTTGGCTACGTTCGGGAGGGATAACCGCTGAAAGCATCTAAGCGGGAAGCCTGCTTCGAGATGAGTATTCCCACCTCCTTGAGAGGGTAAGGCTCCCAGTAGACGACTGGGTTGATAGGCCAGATATGGAAGCCCGGTAACGGGTGGAGTTGACTGGTACTAATAGGCCGAGGGCTTGTCCATTGATGCTCGCGTTCACTGTGTTGGTTCTGAAACCACGAACAGCCCCGCCTTAAATAGGCGGTGCGGCGTTCACAGTTTCATAGTGTTTCGGTGGTCATAGCGTGAGGGAAACGCCCGGTTACATTCCGAACCCGGAAGCTAAGCCTCACAGCGCCGATGGTACTGCAGGGGGGACCCTGTGGGAGAGTAGGACGCCGCCGAACAATTCTTTAAAAAGGTCGGATCCTGAACTTCGGTTCGGGGTCCGGCTTTTTTACGTTTTGCTTAACGTGTCGTTCACGTTGCGCCCGCAGCATCCAGCACATGGGTACTGCTGCAATGCTCAGGGCCGCCGGCGTCGGAGTCGGTGACGAGGTCGTCGTACCGGCCTTCGGTAACGTCGAGGTCGCGGAGGCCGTGGCCCTGACGGGTGCGCTCCCGGTGTTCGCGGACATAGATCCGGTGACCTACTGCCTCGACGTGTCCGCCGTGGAAGCGGCCGTAACGTCCCGCACGGCGGCCGTCGTTGTCGTCCACCGCTTCGGACGACGGGCCGACATCGCCCGGTTGCACGAGGTCGGACAGCGGCACGAACTGTTTGTGCTGGAGCAGGGCGAGTCCGAGGCGCCGTACGACGAGATGGCGCAGCGCAGGGAGCGGGCCGCCTATCTCGACGCCAAGCTCAAGGGTGTACAGACGCCCGACGGCGGTGACGGGCACACCTACCAGCAGTACGTGGTGCGGGTTCCGGGCAACGGCAGGCCGGACCGCGACGCCTTCGCCCGAGCCCTGCGGGCCAAGGGAGTTGATTGCCGGGTGCCGGTGAAGACGCCCGTGCACCGGCTGCCCGAATTCCGGCGCTGTGTGGCGTTGCCGCAGACCGAACGAGCCTCGGACGAGACCCTCGCGCTGCCCGTGGACGCTTCGCTGACGAAGCGTGAGATGCAGCGGATCGTCTCCGCCTGCAACGCCCTTGGCGGACTGCTGCAGCCTGCCTTCTGAACAGGCACCGAACGAATTTGGGAACTCGGGCGTGTTCGGGGTACTCTTTTCTTGTCGCCGCGAGGGAAACCTCGGAAATGACAGGCCCCCATAGCTCAGTCGGCAGAGCGTCTCCATGGTAAGGAGAAGGTCAACGGTTCGATTCCGTTTGGGGGCTCCACAGAAAAGGCCTCGCCCATCAGGGCGAGGCCTTTTGCGTGTCTCCGTGTGCCCGGGCGGGCCCGGGAGCCTCAGTCCTTGTGAAGCCCCGGGACCCGCATCGCCAGAATCGCCATGTCGTCGGACGGCGCGTCGGACGCGAAGCGTTCCACCGCGCGCATGATGCGTGCCGCCACCGCGCCCGCCGTGAGGCCCGTGCAGGTGGTGAGGACATCGGCGAGGCCGTCGTCGCCCAGCATGCGGGTGCCTTCGCGGCGCTCGGTGACACCGTCCGTCACGCACAGGAGGACGTCACCGGGGTCGAGGGTGACCGTCTCCTCGTACAGCTCCAGGTCCTCGATGACACCGAGCAGCGGCTGGGGTTCTGCCGATGCCACCACCGTGCCGTCCTGGCGCAGGCGCAGCGGGAGCGGGTGACCGGCGCAGACCACCTTCAGCTCGGCGCTGCCGTCCTCCTGCGGCCGCAGCTCGCCGTACAGCAGCGTCAGGAATCGGCTGCGGTCGCCCTCGTCGAGGATCGCGGAGTTCAGGCGCTCGAGGACCGCCGGGCCGGACAGGCCCTCACGGGCGAGCAGGCGCAGCGCGTGCCGGGCCAGCCCGGTGACCGCCGCGGCGTTGGGGCCCGTACCGCAGACGTCGCCGATGGCGAAGCCGTAGGCGCCGTTGCCGATGGGGAAGAGGTCGTAGAAGTCACCGCCGACCTCGTTGCCCTCGCCGGCCGCGCGGTAGATGACCTCCACCTCGACGCCCTCGATGTGGGGCAGGCCGGGCGGGAGAAGGCTGCGCTGGAGGGACTGGCTGATGGCCGTGCGCTCCGAGTAGAGGCGGGCGTTGTCCAGGGCGAGGGCGGCCCGGCGGCTGAGGTCCTCGGCCAGTTCGAGGATCTCCTGGCGGAAGTGCTCGTCGGTGGGCTTGCCGAGCGTCAGCATGCCGATGACGCGGTTGCGCGCGACGAGCGGCAGGACGACCGTCTCGCCGCCGACCGCGGAGGCCGTGGCGAGCGTGGGGCCGATGCCCGCGGTGACCTGGTGGGTCGGGCCGCCGGCCAGGCCGAGACTGCGCATCGAGGTGCGCAGGGCCGCCTGGTGGGCGACCTCGGCGGGGGTGGTCCAGACGCGGGCGCCGGGCGTGGGTACCGGGTCGGGCGGGGGGATCTTCGACAACAACGACTTGATGCCGTCGATGAGTTCCTCGTCCTCGTGTAGGACGTACGACAGGTACGGCTCCGAGGCCTGGTCGGCGATCGTGTAGACGGCGCACCAGGTCGCCAGGGTCGGGACGGTCATCTGGGCCATGAGGGCCAGGGTCTGGTCCCGGTCCAGGGTTCCGGCCAGCAGGTCGGAGGCCTCGACGAGGAAGCTGAGGGAGCCGCGGCGCAGCCGCTCCAGCTCGCCCAGGCGGGCCGATTCGACGGCCAGGGCGATGCGGTCGGCGGCGAACTGCAGGCGCAGCGCCTCCTCGTTGGAGTACCGGCCCGGGGCCTCGGCCCCGACGCCGAGGGAGCCGGTGAGGCGGCCCTCGACCTTCAGCGGGACCGTGACCACCGAGCGCATCCCGGTGCCGGAGAGCAGCGGTACGGCGCCGGGGACGGCGGTGAGGTCGTCGTGGACGGCGGGCATACGTGCGGAGCCGTAGCGTCCGGGGCCCGCCTCGACGGGGACGCGGGCGAACCGCTGGCGGGCGGAGGGCAGGCCGGTGGAGGCGCGGACCTCCAGTTCCGTCTCGTCGTCGGTCGCGAGGAGCAGGAACGCCGAATCGCCGTCGAGCATGTCGCGGGCCCGCTCCACCGTGCGCTGCAGCAGGCCGTCGAGATCGTCCGGGGCGGGGGAGCCGATGAACACCTCGAAGGGGTCGGTGTTCTGGCCGTCGGACGTCGGTGACGGGTCGGTGGACGGGACGCGCGACGGCGACTGGAGGACGGCGCGTTCGTGGTCGCGGACCAGCAGGCAGACGGTGGAGGGTTCGCCGCCGGTGTCGCGGACCCGGAGGTGGGAGGCGTACACCGGGGCCACCCGGCCGTCGGCGCCGCGGACGCCGTAGCTGCCCTCCCAGCGCGAGAGCTGGAGGGCCTCGGCGATGCCCGTGCCGGTGCCCGGGGTGTGCGGCCAGGCCGCCAGGTCGGTCAGGGGTTTGCCGATGACATCGTTCGCCGGGTAGCCGAAGAGTTCCTCCGCGTCCTCGTTCCAGGCGCTGATGGAACCTTTTCGGTCGATCTGGAGAACTGCGACGCGGACCCGGCCGTCGGCCAGCGGGAGCAGCTCCGCGGGGAGGGCGGGGCCGGCGGCACGAGTGCCGACCGGACGCTCGGGAAGGTCGAGATGGAACCAGACGTTCTTGTGCGTGGGCGTGTAGTCCACGCCCCAGCGGGCGGCCAGGGCCGCGCACAGCTGGAGGCCGCGGCCGCCCTCGCGGTCGGGGCTGCCCATGGTGGCGGGGGAGCTGTGGAGGGGGACCTCGCGCTCCGGGTAGCGATCGGCGACCTCGACGCGCACTCCGTCCTCGGAGCGCAGGCACAGGACGTCCGCGTGTGTGCCCGCGTGCACCACCGCGTTGGTCACCAGTTCGCTGGTGAGGACCACGGCATCGTCGACGATGTCGGCGAAGCCCCAGCCCTGGAGGGTGTCGCGGACGAAGGAACGGGCGGTCGCCACCGACCGCCCGACGGGCTCGAAGCTGGCGGCCGCGCGCGCGGTGATCACAGAACTCCTCGGCCGGTTGTCGACGTGCAGGGCTGCGTGGCCGACCGGCGCGCGCCGCTGCTGCGGCATCCGCTCGCCCGTCGGCCGTGGCTCCGGGGGAGTTCCCCCGGGGATCAGTCCGGTGGTCATGGTCTGCGGCCGCCCCTCCGATGCCCGCTCGTTCTCGTGCCACCGCCCAGGCCGGTCGGAGCCGGTGCGGCTGGACAGCCGGATGCAAGGTTACTTACCTTCGCCGTCCGAGCGGATGCCGGTCGCCGGTGTTTACCCCCCAGGGTGTGCGGACGATGTGCGAAGCTGCCGAACTGTTATGGCCTGGTTCGGGCGGGGTGAAACACTGGGCAAGCTTCTGATGAAGGTCGGACCAGACTGCGTGTGTTCCGTGTACGGCGGGCAGCAGCCTCTGGTGTGGCCGGATCTGGTCTGGCAGAAATACCGAGCAGTAACGAGTACGCGGATGCAATCGGTGGGCCGGAGGGCCGGCGCGCCGGGGTGACGCGGCAGGGCACGGCAGTAGCGGTCTACCCCTTCGGGAGGGACACAGTGGAGTCTGGCGCAGCGACGCGGGGCACGAAGACGCGCGCGAAGGGCGGACCGTCCCGCGGCAGGAGCGGGACCACCGCCGTGGACACGGCTGCCCTGGACCGGCTGTTGGCGGCCCTCGTGGCGATGCGCGACGGCAACTTCCGCAAGCGGCTCACGGTTTCCGGCGACGGCGTGATGTCCGAGATCGCGGCGGTTTTCAATGAAGTGGCCGACCGCAATCTGCATCTGACCGGTGAACTGTCACGGGTGCGGCGCATGGTGGGGCGTGAGGGAAAACTCACGGAACGGCTGGAGGCGGGCGCCTGCGAGGGCTCCTGGGCGGCCGCCATCGACAACTCCAACGCGCTGGTCGACGATCTCGTATGGCCCGTTTCCGAGGTCAGCCGGGTGCTGACGGCGGTGGCCGAGGGTGATCTGTCGCCGCGGATGGATTTGCGAACGCAGGCGCCGGACGGCACCGGGCACCCGCTGCGGGGCGAGTTCCTGAAAGTGGGCCGTACCGTCAACAATCTGGTCGACCAGCTCTCGACGTTCACCGACGAGGTCACGCGCGTGGCCAGCGAGGTCGGCACCGAGGGCAAGCTCGGCGGGCAGGCCCGGGTGCGGGGGCTCTCGGGTTCGTGGAAGGACTTGACGGACTCCGTCAACACGATGGCTTCCCGGCTGACGGCTCAGGTGCGGGACATCGCGCTGGTGACCACCGCCGTGGCCAAGGGTGACCTGTCACGGAAGGTCACCGTGCATGTCGCCGGTGAGATGCTCGAACTGAAGAACACCGTCAACACGATGGTGGACCAGCTCTCGGCGTTCTCCTCGGAGGTGACGCGGGTCGCGCGCGAGGTCGGCACCGACGGCATCCTCGGCGGACAGGCGCACGTTCCGGGTGTGGACGGCACCTGGAAGGAACTCACCGACTCCGTGAATCTGATGGCCGGAAATCTGACGGCTCAGGTGCGGGGCATCGCCCAGGTCACCACGGCCGTGGCCAACGGTGACCTCTCGCAGAAGGTGACGGTGCCGGCGCGTGGCGAGGTGGCGCAGCTGGCCGACACGATCAACCAGATGACCGAGACGCTGCGGATCTTCGCGGACGAGGTCACGCGTGTGGCCAACGAGGTCGGTGCCGAAGGCAGGCTGGGCGGTCAGGCGACCGTGCCCGGTGTCGCCGGGACCTGGAAGGACCTCACCGACTCCGTCAACACGGTGTTCCGGAACCTCACCACGCAGGTGCGGGACATCGCCGCGGTGACGACCGCCGTGGCCAGTGGTGACCTGTCGCAGAAGGTCACCGTGGACGTGGCCGGCGAGATGCTGGAGCTGAAGAACACCGTCAACGGCATGGTGGACCAGCTGTCGGCGTTCGGCGCCGAGGTGACCCGGGTCGCGCGGGAGATCGGCGTCGAGGGCGAGCTGGGCGGCCAGGCGGAGGTGACGGGAGCGGCCGGTACCTGGAAGGACCTGACGGACTCCGTCAACACCGCGTTCCGCAACCTGACCGGTCAGGTGCGCAACATCGCCCAGGTGACCACGGCGGTGGCGAACGGCGACCTCTCCCAGAAGGTCACCGTCGACGTCTCCGGTGAGATGCTCCAGCTGAAGAACACCGTGAACACGATGGTGGACCAGCTGTCGAGCTTCGCCGACCAGGTCACGCGGATGGCCCGGGACGTGGGTACGGAGGGCCGCCTGGGCGGCCAGGCCCGCGTGGACGGGGTGTCGGGCACATGGAAGGAGTTGACGGACTCCGTCAACTTCATGGCCGGCAACCTCACCTCCCAGGTGCGGCAGATCGCTCAGGTGACGACGGCCGTCGCGCGCGGTGATCTCTCGCAGAAGATCGACGTCGACGCGCGCGGGGAGATCCTGGAGCTCAAGAACACCATCAACACGATGGTCGACCAGCTCTCGGCCTTCGCCGACCAGGTGACCCGGGTGGCCCGGGACGTGGGTACGGAGGGCCGCCTCGGCGGTCAGGCGCAGGTGCCGGGCGTGGCCGGTGTGTGGCGGGATCTCACCGACTCCGTGAACGGCATGGCCGGCAACCTCACCGCGCAGGTGCGCAACATCGCCCAGGTGGCCACCGCCGTGGCCCGCGGTGACCTCTCCCAGAAGATCACCGTGGACGCGCGCGGGGAGATCCTGGAGCTGAAGAACACCCTCAACACGATGGTCGACCAGCTGTCGTCCTTCGCCCAGGAGGTCACCCGGGTGGCCCGTGAGGTGGGCACCGAGGGCATGCTGGGCGGCCAGGCCGAGGTCCAGGGCGTCTCCGGCACCTGGAAGGACCTCACGCAGTCCGTGAACTTCATGGCGAACAACCTGACCATCCAGGTCCGCAACATCGCCGAGGTCACGACCGCGGTCGCCAAGGGCGACCTGTCCAAGAAGATCACCGTTGACGCGAAGGGCGAGATCCTCGAGCTCGTCACGACGGTCAACACCATGGTCGATCAGCTGTCCAGCTTCGCCGAGCAGGTGACCCGGGTGGCCCGTGAGGTGGGCACCGAGGGCATCCTGGGCGGCCAGGCGCACGTACCGGGTGTCACGGGCATCTGGAAGGACCTGAGCAACAACGTCAACCTGATGGCCAACAACCTGACCATGCAGGTGCGGAACATCTCCCAGGTGGCGGCGGCGGTCGCCAACGGTGACCTGACGCGGCAGGTGACCATCGAGGCGCGCGGCGAGGTCGCGCAGCTCGCCGACACCATCAACACCATGGTCAAGACGCTGAGTTCGTTCGCCGACCAGGTCACCAAGGTGGCCCGTGAGGTGGGCACGGACGGCATCCTGGGCGGCCAGGCGCACGTACCCGGTGTGGCTGGCACCTGGAAGGACCTCACCGAGTCCGTGAACCAGATGGCGTCCAACCTGACCGGCCAGGTGCGCAACATCGCCATGGTGACCACGGCCATCGCCAAGGGCGACTTGACGAAGAAGATCGACATTGACGCCCGGGGTGAGATCCTTGAGCTGAAGACGACGATCAACACGATGGTTGACCAGCTGTCCAGCTTCGCCGAGGAGGTCACCCGGGTCGCCCGCGAGGTGGGCACCGAGGGACAACTCGGCGGCCAGGCACGCGTGCGGGACGTCGACGGCACCTGGCGGGACCTGACCGAGTCGGTGAACGAGATGGCCGGGAACCTGACCCGGCAGGTGCGCGCCATCGCGCGCGTGGCGACCGCGGTGACCCGCGGCGACCTGAACCTGAAGATCGACGTCGACGCGTCCGGCGAGATCCAGGAACTGCAGGACTACATCAACAAGATGATCGCCAACCTGCGCGACACCACGATCGCCAACAAGGAGCAGGACTGGCTCAAGGGCAACCTCGCCCGGATCTCCGCGCTGATGCAGGGCCGCCGGGACCTGGAGGACGTCGCCTCGCTGATCATGAGCGAGCTGACGCCGGTGGTCTCCGCGCAGCACGGCGCGTTCTTCGTGGCGATGCCCCTCATGGAGGGCCAGGACCTCGGCGGCGCCGCCGAGGACCAGTACGAACTGCACATGCTCGGCTCGTACGGCTACTCGATGGGGTCCATGCCGACGTCGTTCCGGCCCGGTGAGGCGCTGATCGGCACGGCCGCCCAGGAGAAGCGCACGATCCTGGTGGAGAACGCGCCCAGCGGCTATCTGAAGATCTCCTCCGGGCTGGGCGAGGCCCCGCCGGCGCAGGTGATCGTGCTGCCGGTGCTCTTCGAGGGCAAGGTGCTCGGGGTGATCGAGCTGGCGTCCTTCACGCCGTTCACGCAGATCCAGAAGGACTTCCTCAACCAGATCGCCGAGATGATCGCGACCAGCGTCAACACCATCTCGGTCAACACCAAGACCGAGCAGCTGCTGAAGCAGTCGCAGGAGCTGACCGAGCAACTGCGCGAACGGTCGGCCGAGTTGGAGAACCGGCAGAAGGCGCTGCAGGCCTCCAACGCCGAACTGGAGGAGAAGGCCGAGCTGCTGGCCCGGCAGAACCGCGACATCGAGGTGAAGAACACCGAGATCGAGGAGGCCCGGCAGGTCCTGGAAGAGCGTGCCGAGCAGCTCGCGGTGTCGATGCGCTACAAGAGCGAGTTCCTCGCCAACATGTCGCACGAGCTGCGCACGCCGCTCAACTCCCTGCTGATCCTGGCCAAGCTGCTCGCCGACAACGCCGAGGGCAACCTCTCCCCGAAGCAGGTCGAGTTCGCCGAGACCATCCACGGCGCGGGATCCGACCTGCTCCAGCTGATCAACGACATCCTCGACCTGTCGAAGGTCGAGGCGGGCAAGATGGACGTCTCCCCGACGCGCATCGCGCTCGTCCAGCTCGTGGACTACGTGGAGGCGACCTTCCGGCCGCTGACCGCGGAGAAGGGCCTGGATCTGTCCGTGCGGGTCTCCCCGGAGCTGCCCGCGACCCTGCACACCGACGAGCAGCGGCTGCTGCAGGTGCTGCGGAACCTGCTGTCCAACGCGGTGAAGTTCACCGACTCGGGGTCCGTGGAGCTGGTGATCCGGCCCGCCGGCGCGGATGTTCCGCAGAAGATCCGGGAGCAGCTGCTGGAGGCCGGCGCGCTCACCGATCCGCACGCCGACCTGATCGCGTTCTCGGTGACCGACACCGGCATCGGCATCGCGGCGAGCAAGATGCGGGTGATCTTCGAAGCGTTCAAGCAGGCGGACGGCACGACCAGCCGCAAGTACGGCGGCACCGGCCTCGGCCTGTCGATCTCGCGGGAGATCGCGCAGCTGCTCGGCGGTGAGATCCACGCGCAGAGCGAACCGGGCCGCGGCTCCACGTTCACGCTGTACCTGCCGCTGCACCCGAGCGAGCTCCCGCCGCAGGGCTACCAGCAGTCCGTGGCCCCCCTGGAGGCCGTCGATCTGGTCGCCTCCGAGGCCCACCTGTCCTCGGAGCTGTCCGCCGTGGAGATCGTGACGCCGGCCGAGGTCAAGTCGTACCAGGAGACGCAGAACGGCGCGGCCGCGCTCTTCAGGCGTCGCCGCCGCAGCCTGCCGCCGCCCGAGCAGTGGACGACCCTCGCGGAGCAGGAGAGCGGCCCTCAGCAGGCCCGCCCGGTGCGGTTCGGCGGCGAGAAGGTGCTGATCGTCGACGACGACATCCGCAATGTGTTCGCGCTCACCAGCGTCCTGGAACAGCACGGCCTGTCGGTGCTGTACGCCGAGAACGGCCGCGAGGGCATCGAGGTGCTGGAGCAGCACGACGACGTGGCGGTCGTGCTGATGGACATCATGATGCCCGAGATGGACGGGTATGCGACGACCACGGCGATCCGTCGGATGCCGCAGTTCGCCGGGTTGCCGATCATCGCGCTGACCGCGAAGGCGATGAAGGGCGACCGGGAGAAGGCGATCGAGTCGGGCGCCTCCGACTATGTGACGAAGCCGGTCGACCCCGACCATCTGCTGGCGGTCATGCGGCAGTGGATGCGTGAGGAGTGACGCGAGGGCCGGGGCGCGATGTGAACGGCACGGGAACCTCGGGTGTGCGCTTGGAGTTGTTGTACCGAGGAGACCGAGCAGGTGTGGGAATCCCGAATTCCGGGAACCTTCCCGTCTCCTGCGCCGTTTCCCTTACGTGCACAGTGACATCGCGGTGACAGGGTGTGGCGACAGGCGGGGTGCGGCTACGATGACCGGCACAAGGACGGGCGGCGAAAGGGAGTCGTCCCCTGGGGCGGCGCCCGGTGTACCGCCGGGGCGAGGAGGGCGGGCCATGGTGCAGAAGGCCAAGATCCTCCTGGTCGATGACCGGCCGGAGAATCTGCTGGCGCTGGAGGCCATCCTCTCTGCGCTCGATCAGACGCTGGTGCGGGCATCGTCCGGGGAGGAAGCGCTCAAGGCACTGCTCACGGACGATTTCGCGGTCATTCTGCTGGATGTCCAGATGCCGGGCATGGACGGATTCGAGACCGCCGCGCACATCAAGCGGCGTGAGCGGACCCGGGACATCCCGATCATCTTCCTCACCGCGATCAATCACGGCCCCCACCACACATTCCGGGGCTACGCGGCGGGTGCGGTCGACTACATCTCCAAGCCGTTCGACCCGTGGGTGCTGCGCGCCAAGGTCTCCGTGTTCGTCGAGCTGTACATGAAGAACTGCCAGCTGCGGGAGCAGGCGGCGCTGCTGCGACTCCAGTTGGAGGGCGGCGGCAAGGGCACGGTCGGCGGCAAGGAGTCCGCCGGGCTGCTCGCCGAGCTGTCCGCGCGGCTCGCGGCCGTGGAGGAGCAGGCCGAGGCGCTGTCCAAGCAGCTGGACGACGAGTCGGCGGACGCGGCCGCGGTGGCCACGGCCGCCCATCTCGAGCGCAAACTCACCGGGTTGCGCCGTGCGCTCGACGCCCTGGAGCCGGGCGCGGGCACCGGCAGCGCATCGGTGCCGTCGCAGAACTGACGTCCGCGGGGAGCGCAGTTGCCCATGAGCGTGCGTCAGTTCCCCGCCCCGGCGGGGGCGACACGTACGGGTGAAGCAGTGGGCACGCGTGTCCGCTGTCGTCTCCCCCGGTAACCTCACCTCCATGGCCTCACGTCCCTCCGCCGCCAAGAAGCAGCCCGCGAAGAAGGCGGCCGCTCCGGCGAAGGCTGCGGCGGGGAAGGCGGTCGCGAAGAAGAAGCCGGCCAAGAAGGCGCCCGCCAAGAAGGCCCCGGCGAAGAAGGCCGCCCCGCCGCCCAAGCCGGCACCCAACCCCACCGGGGGCGTCTACCGGTTGGTGCGCGCACTCTGGCTCGGTCTCGCGCACGCGGTCGGTGCCGTCTTCCGGGGCATAGGGCGGGGCGCCAAGAACCTCGACCCGGCCCACCGCAAGGACGGCATCGCGCTGCTGCTGTTCGCCATCGCGCTGATCGTGGCCGCCGGCACCTGGGCCGATCTGCGCGGCCCCGTCGGCGACCTGGTGGAGATCCTGGTCACCGGCGCCTTCGGACGGCTCGACCTGCTGGTGCCGATACTGCTCGCGGTGATCGCCGTACGGTTCATCCGGCACCCGGAGAAGCCGGATGCCAACGGCCGGATCGTGATCGGCCTGTCCGCGCTCGTCATCGGCGTGCTCGGGCAGGTCCACATCGCCTGCGGCTCACCCGCCCGCAGCGACGGCATGCAGGGCATCAGGGACGCCGGCGGCCTCATCGGCTGGTCGGCGGCGACCCCGCTGACGCGTGCCATGACCGAGGCGCTCGCCGTGCCGATGCTGGTGCTGCTGACGATCTTCGGCCTGCTCGTGGTGACCGCGACCCCGGTCAACGCGATTCCGCAGCGGCTGCGCGCGCTCGGTGTGCGCCTGGGCGTGGTGCACGATCGCGAGGCGGAGGAACGCACCGAGGACGACGAGCGCTACGACGAGCAGTGGCGCGAGGCACTGCCCCCGCGCCCCCGCAAGCGCCGGAGCGCCTCCCCGGCGTACGACCCCGGGGACGCCGAGGAGGAGGCCCTCTCGCAGCGCCGCGGCCGCCCCAGGCGCTCCGCGGTGCCACAGCCGGATCTGCAGCGGCAGATGGACGCCGTGGACGTCGCGGCGGCCGCCGCGGCCGCGCTCGACGGTGCCGTCCTGCACGGCATGCCGCCGTCCCCGCTCGTCGCCGACCTCACCCAGGGCGTGAGCGTGGGCGACCGCGAGGAGACCACGCCGGTACCCACGCCGTCGCCGGTTCCGGCCGCCCGTCCCCAGCAGGAGAAGCTGAAGGTCGAGAACGTCCCCGACCTCACGAAGGCCGCGCCGGACGCGCCCCGCGACCTGCCCGCGCGCGCGGAGCAGCTCCAGCTGTCCGGAGACATCACCTATGCGCTGCCGTCGCTGGACCTCCTCGCCCGCGGCGGCCCCGGAAAGGCGCGCAGCGCGGCCAACGACGCGGTCGTCGACTCCCTGCGCAACGTCTTCGGCGAGTTCAAGGTGGACGCCGACGTCACGGGCTTCACGCGCGGACCGACGGTCACCCGCTACGAGGTCACGCTCGGCCCGGCCGTGAAGGTCGAGCGGATCACCGCGCTGACCAAGAACATCGCGTACGCCGTCGCCAGCCCCGACGTCCGGATCATCAGCCCCATCCCCGGCAAGTCCGCGGTGGGCATCGAGATCCCGAACACCGACCGGGAGATGGTCAACCTCGGCGACGTGCTGCGCCTCGCGGACGCCTCCGAGGACGCCCATCCCATGCTGGTGGCGCTCGGCAAGGACGTCGAGGGCGGCTACGTCACGGCCAACCTCGCGAAGATGCCGCACATCCTCGTCGCCGGAGCCACCGGTTCCGGTAAGTCGTCGTGCATCAACTGCCTGATCACGTCGGTCATGGTCCGCGCGACCCCCGAAGACGTGCGGATGGTCCTGGTCGACCCCAAGCGCGTCGAGCTGACCGCCTACGAGGGCATCCCGCACCTGATCACGCCGATCATCACCAACCCCAAGCGGGCCGCCGAGGCGCTCCAGTGGGTCGTACGCGAGATGGACCTGCGCTACGACGACCTGGCCGCCTTCGGATACCGGCACATCGACGACTTCAACCAGGCCATCCGCGAGGGCAAGGTGAAGCTGCCGGAGGGCAGCGAGCGGGAACTCCAGCCGTATCCGTACCTGCTGGTGATCGTGGACGAGCTGGCCGACCTCATGATGGTCGCCCCGCGCGACGTCGAGGACGCGATCGTGCGCATCACCCAGCTCGCGCGCGCGGCCGGCATCCACCTGGTGCTGGCCACCCAACGCCCGTCGGTCGACGTGGTCACCGGCCTCATCAAGGCCAACGTGCCCTCCCGGCTGGCCTTCGCCACCTCCTCGCTCGCCGACTCCCGGGTCATCCTCGACCAGCCCGGCGCCGAGAAGCTGATCGGCAAGGGCGACGGTCTGTTCCTGCCGATGGGGGCCAACAAACCGACCCGCATGCAGGGCGCGTTCGTGACCGAGGAGGAGGTCGCGACGATCGTCCGGCACTGCAAGGAGCAGATGACGCCCGTCTTCCGAGACGACGTCACGGTGGGCAGCAAGCAGAAGAAGGAGATCGACGAGGACATCGGCGACGACCTCGATCTGCTGTGCCAGGCGGCCGAACTGGTGGTCTCCACGCAGTTCGGGTCGACGTCCATGCTCCAGCGCAAGCTGCGCGTCGGCTTCGCCAAGGCCGGGCGGCTCATGGACCTCATGGAGTCGCGGAACATCGTCGGGCCCAGCGAGGGTTCGAAGGCGCGTGACGTTCTTGTGAAACCTGACGAGCTGGACGGCGTACTCGCGCTGATCCGCGGGGAGTCTGGCGGGTAGGGCTGCGAGTTGCCCGGCGTGTCGTGCTTACGCCGGGTGGCGGCACGGCCGTGATCCACCCGTTAGAGAGCTGCGGGCAACCGTTTCCCTTTGCCGTACGTCAAGTTGAGCGAGAGGACAGATAAGGATCCCATCCTGGGGTACATGTCTGTCCCACCATCGGATTGTCCGGTCATTCCGATGGCGTACAAAGTCCTACCGCCCAGTCGCACCACCCTTTCGCACCCCCCTAGACTGAACCTCCAGCACAGGTGGCTTAAACGCTCGAAAGGCGCCCCCGTGTCCATCGGCAACTCCCCTGAAGACGAGCGTCCGTCCCAAGACGTGTCCGAGGAAGCCCGTCCCTCCGTGGGCCGCGCCCTGAAGCAGGCGCGGATCGCGGCCGGGCTCACCGTCGACGACGTCAGCAGCGCCACTCGTGTCCGTATCGCCATCGTGCACGCCATCGAGGCGGACGACTACGCCGTCTGCGGCGGTGATGTGTACGCCCGCGGACACATCCGCACGCTGGCCAGGGCTGTACACCTCGACCCCGCGCCGCTGATCGAGCAGTACGGGGCCGAGCACGGCGGGCGGCCCGCGCCCACCCCCGCCGCGCCCCTGTTCGAAGCGGAACGCATCCGTCCCGAGCGCCGCGGGCCCAACTGGACCGCGGCCATGGTCGCCGCGATCGTCGTCGTCATCGGATTCGTCGGGTTCACCGCGGTCAAGGGCGGCGACAGCGGGAACGACGCCAAGTCGCAGATCGCCGAGGGCGCCACCGCCACCCCCAGCAAGTCCGCCCCTGCCACGCCGAAGAAGGACAAGCCCGCCGCTCCGACGTCCGAGGCGTCCGACAGTGCCATCGCGGCCGCCCCGCAGGACAAGGTGACCGTCAAGGTCAGCGCCGCCAACGGACGCAGTTGGATCTCCGCCAAGGACCACAACGGCCGGATGCTCTTCGACGGACTGCTGAAGAAGGGCGAGTCCAAGACCTTCCAGGACAGCTCCAAGATCAACCTGATCCTCGGCGACGCCGGCGCGATCCAGCTGTACGTCAACGGCAAGAAGATCGAGGACAACTTCCAGAAGGGCGCGGTGGAGCGCCTCACGTACACGAAGGGTGACCCCGAGGCCGGATGAGCCGCCCTTGGGGGAGCTGATGTGAAGGGGTTGGCCAAGATCGGCCAACCCCTTCGACGTGGGGTGTCGGACAGACGAAGTAGTCTTGAGCCCATGCCTGAACGCCGTACCGTCGCACTTGTCACTCTCGGCTGCGCCCGTAACGAGGTGGACTCGGAGGAGCTCGCAGGCCGTTTGGAGGCGGACGGCTGGCAGCTCGTCGAGGACGCCGCGGACGCCGATGTCGCCGTGGTCAACACCTGTGGTTTCGTCGAAGCCGCCAAGAAGGACTCCGTCGACGCCCTCCTGGAGGCCAACGACCTCAAGGATCACGGCAGAACCCAGGCCGTCGTGGCGGTGGGCTGCATGGCCGAGCGGTACGGCAAGGAGCTGGCCGAGGCGCTGCCCGAGGCCGACGGCGTGCTCGGCTTCGACGATTACGCCGACATCTCCGACCGCCTGCAGACCATCCTGTCCGGCGGCATCCACGCCTCCCACACCCCGCGCGACCGCCGCAAGCTGCTGCCGATCAGTCCTGCCGAGCGCCAGGAGTCGGCCGCCGCCGTCGCGCTGCCCGGCCACGGCCCGGCCGACCTCCCGGAGGGGCTCGCGCCCGCCTCCGGCCCACGCGCGCCCCTGCGCCGCCGGCTGGACGGCTCCCCGGTCGCCTCGGTCAAGCTCGCCTCCGGCTGTGACCGGCGCTGCTCCTTCTGCGCCATCCCGTCGTTCCGCGGCTCCTTCATCTCGCGCCGCCCGAGCGACGTGCTGAACGAGACGCGATGGCTGGCCGAGGAGGGTGTGAAGGAGATCATGCTGGTCTCCGAGAACAACACCTCCTACGGCAAGGACCTGGGCGACATCCGCCTCCTCGAGTCACTGCTGCCGGAGCTGGCCGAGGTCGACGGCATCGAGCGCGTGCGCGTGAGCTACCTGCAGCCGGCCGAGATGCGCCCGGGCCTGATCGACGTGCTGACCTCCACCCCGAAGGTCGTCCCTTACTTCGACCTGTCCTTCCAGCACTCCGCGCCCGACGTGCTGCGTGCCATGCGCCGCTTCGGTGACACCGACCGCTTCCTGGAGCTGCTGGACACCATCCGCTCCAAGGCTCCCGAGGCCGGCGTGCGCTCCAACTTCATCGTCGGCTTCCCCGGCGAGAGCGAGTCGGACCTGGCCGAACTGGAGCGCTTCCTGAACGGAGCCCGTCTGGACGCCATCGGTGTCTTCGGCTACTCCGACGAGGAGGGCACGGAGGCGGCGACGTACGACAACAAGCTCGACGAGGACGTCGTCGCCGAGCGCCTCGCCCACATCTCCCGGCTCGCCGAGGAACTCGTTTCGCAACGCAGCGAGGAGCGCGTCGGCGAGACCGTGCGCGTCCTCGTGGAGTCCGTGGACGAGGAGGAAGGCGTGTACGGCCGCGCCGCGCACCAGGCGCCGGAGACGGACGGCCAGGTGCTGCTCACGAGCGGCGAAGGCCTGAGTGTCGGACGTATGGTCGAGGCGAAGGTGGTCGGCACGGAAGGTGTCGACCTGGTGGCCGAGCCGCTGACGGGCTCGTTCGGGTGTAGTGAGGAGGCGGGCAGATGACCGGAGTCCCGGCATCCGCCGCGGGCGGCTCCTCCGGCGCGCAGGGCGCTGGGTCCGCCGCCGCTGCCGACGGCGCTGCTTCCAAGGCCTCCGATGCTGCATCTGGTCCCGCTGCCGGCTCCGAGGAGAGCCTTCAGGAAGGTGCGAGGCCCGCGCGCGGCGGGAAGCTGGCGGCCGCGGCCGTCAACCAGGCCAGCGTGTGGAACGTCGCCAATCTGCTGACGATGCTCCGGCTGGTGCTCGTCCCCGGCTTCGTGGCCCTGATGCTGACGAACGGCGGCTACGACCCGGCCTGGCGCTCGCTGGCCTGGGCGGCGTTCGCAGTCGCCATGATCACCGACCTGTTCGACGGGCATCTGGCGCGCACCTACAACCTGGTCACCGACTTCGGGAAGATCGCCGATCCCATCGCCGACAAGGCGATCATGGGGGCGGCGCTCATCTGTCTGTCCGCCCTCGGTGATCTGCCGTGGTGGGTGACGGCCGTGATCCTCGGCCGGGAACTCGGCATCACGCTGCTGCGTTTTCTGGTCATTCGCTACGGCGTGATCCCGGCGAGCCGGGGCGGCAAGCTCAAGACACTCACCCAGGGCGTCGCGGTCGGGATGTACGTCCTGCCGCTGACGGGGTGGCTGGCCACCCTGAGGTTCTGGGTGATGGCCGCGGCGGTCGTCCTCACCGTCGTCACCGGCCTCGACTATGTGAGACAAGCCATTGTGCTGCGCCGGCAGGGAATCGCCGAGCGCGCGGCAGCGTTGGAGGAGAAGGAAGCGTGAGTTCGCCGGCCACCGAACTGGTGCGACTACTGACCGTGAGGGGCGAGACCCTCGCCGTCGCAGAGTCGCTGACCGGTGGTCTGGTGGCGGCGGAGATCACCGCCGTCCCCGGGGCGTCCAAGGTCTTCCGGGGATCGGTCACCGCCTACGCCACCGAGCTGAAGCACGAACTGCTGGGCGTCGACGCCACCCTGCTGGCTCAGCGTGGAGCCGTGGATCCGCAGGTCGCGGCCCAGATGGCGGCCGGGGTGCGCAAGACCCTGGGAGCCGACTGGGGCATCGCCACGACCGGAGTCGCCGGGCCCGAACCGCAGGACGGCCGGCCCGTCGGGACGGTCTTCGTCGCGGTGGACGGGCCGCTCACGGACGGCTCGGGTTCTGCCGGTGGCGGAAAAGTCGAGGCCCTGCGGTTGAACGGTGACCGTGCGGAAATTCGTATGGAGAGTGTACGGAGCGTACTCGCACTGCTCCTGAGGGAGCTTGCGGGCGAACAGACCGGGAATGAGCGGGCACAGGATACGGAACGGAACGGGGGGTTTTGATGTTTGCAGCCCTGAGTGAACACGACATCGCTCCCCGCACGGCCGCGGCGCAAGGCGGTACGGTGGGGCGAGAAGGATGCGGCTACGCGGTCCGAGGAGGGAGCCACCGATGATTCTGCTCCGTCGCCTGCTGGGTGACGTGCTGCGTCGGCAGCGCCAACGCCAGGGCCGTACTCTGCGCGAAGTCTCCTCGTCCGCCCGAGTCTCACTCGGCTATCTCTCCGAGGTGGAGCGGGGGCAGAAGGAGGCTTCCTCCGAGCTGCTCGCCGCCATCTGCGACGCGCTGGACGTACGGATGTCGGAACTCATGCGAGAGGTGAGCGACGAGCTCGCGCTCGCCGAGCTGGCCCAGTCCGCCAGGGCCACCGATCCCGTGCCCGCGCCGGTCCGTCCGGTGCTGGGTTCTGTGTCGGTGACCGGCGTGCCACCGGAACGGGTGACCATCAAGGCGCCCGCCGGGGCGGTGGACGTGGTCGCCGCGTGACGTCCGCGTGCGCGGCTTAGCGACCCGATACGTGTGAAGCCCCGGCCGGGCTTTCCAGGGAGACCTGGACAGCCCGGCCGGGGCTTTCATGTTGCCCGCACACGTGATCTGTGTCTCTTTTACGTCCATTTGCCGGTATGTGGCGAGGCCGTCATGGTGGGAAGGACGTGATGGCGCCGAACCATCGGAGGAAGCGGATGTACGTCGTGAAGAGCCCGTTGCCCGACGACGATCTCAAGACCGTCTCCGAGGCGCTGCAGGGTGCTCTCGTGGAC
The DNA here is from genome assembly GCF_001542625.1 of Streptomyces griseochromogenes. Classification (NCBI taxonomy): domain Bacteria; kingdom Bacillati; phylum Actinomycetota; class Actinomycetes; order Kitasatosporales; family Streptomycetaceae; genus Streptomyces; species Streptomyces griseochromogenes. The sequence goes on from NZ_CP016279.1 coordinate 2,161,276, forward strand.
CTGGTGGACCTCGCGCTGGTCGCCAAGCAGATCCACTGGAACATCGTCGGACCCCGCTTCCGGTCCATCCACCTCCAGCTCGACGAGGTCGTCGCCTCCGCGCGTGCCCACTCCGACACGGTCGCCGAGCGGGCGTCGGCACTGGGCGTCCCGCCCGACGGGCGCGCGGCCACGGTGGCCTCCAGCAGCGGCATCGGCACCACCCCGGCGGGCTGGATCAAGGACACGGACGCGGTCCGGGCCATGGTGGACGCGCTCGGGGCGGTGATCGTCCGGATGCGGGACCGGGTGAACGCGACGGGGGAGCCGGACCCCGTGTCGCAGGACATCTTCATCGGGGTCACAGCGGATCTGGAGAAGCATCACTGGATGTTCCAGGCGGAGAACGCGTAGGGGGTCGGCCGGGCTCCTCGAACGCCGGCCGGGCTGTTTCCGTGCGTTGCATCTGTGAGCCCTCGGTGCGCCTCCCGCGCGGGTCACGTGGCGTTCTAGCGTCCGGCTGGAGGTGGCGGCCATGGTGAGGCGGGCGGTGCGCTGGGGGGCTGCGCTCGGACTGGGGGCGGTGTGGTGGTGGGCCGTGCTGCGGATCGCGTTCGCGGACGACGCCGGTGTGCTCGAAGGGGCCGTCGCGGCCGGAGGGTGGGGGCTGAGCCTGCTGCCGGTGCACTGTGTGCCCAAGGGGCGGGCGGAGGGAGCCGTGGAAACGGGGCGGTGGTCGGCCGCCTGGCGGGCCGGCGACGCTACCAGGGCATCGCCACACCCCCGTTCGGGCGCAGGATCTGACCCGTCGTGAACGCCGACGCGTCCGACGCCAGGTACAGCACCGTGTGCGCGACGTCGTCCGGTTCGCCGACCCGGCCCAGCGGCGACATCCGGGCCATCCGGGACTCGGTGTGCGCCTGCGCCTCCCGGTCGTGACGGTCGGTCATGGCGGTGCGGACCCAGCCCGGCGCGACCGCGTTGACCCGGATTCCGTACCGGCCGACCTCGGTGGCCAGCGTCTTCGTCAGCTGGACCACGGCCGCCTTCGCGGCGCCGTAGCAGAGCAGCCCGGGACCGCCGGTGTCGACCGCTCCGGATGCCATGGTGACGATGCTGCCCCGGGTGCCGTGGGCGAGCATCAGCCGGGCCGCCTCCTGGCAGGCGTACAGCACGCCCTTGAAGTTGACGTTCAGCACCCGGTCCAGGTCCTCGTCCCGGGTCTCCAGGACGGGGCTGCTGTGCATGATCCCGGCGATCGCCGCCATGACGTCCAGGTGCCCGCAGGAGCGCACAGCCGCCGCGAGCCCGGTCCGGTCGGTGACATCGAGGACGTGGGTGCGGACACTGCCGCCGCGGTCCTCGATCAGCTTGGCGGTGCCGTGCAGTCCGTCCGCGTCCCGGTCGGCGCAGTGCACCGTCGCGCCCGCCTCGGCGAGCAGCAGGGCCGAGGCCCTGCCGATACCGCCGGCGGCTCCGGTGACGAACGCGGTGCGTCCGGTGAGGTCGTACGCCTTGAGGGGCATACAGGGACGGTACGAGTGGATCTGACGGTCCGTCAATTAGTCGGGCGGGGAGAGTGGTTGCGCCATCGCTGCGCCGCTCCCGGCGCCGGAGCCGGGCCCGTCTGGCAGGCGGGGCACCAGTAGGTGGGGCGCTCCCGCGATCCGTCGCCCTGGTCGGCCACCCGGACCGAGGTGCGGCAGCGCAGGCAGGGGCGGGGTGCGCGACCGTACACGAAGAGGTCCTGCCGGTGCACGCCCGTGGTCTGCCGCACCGGGCGGTCGCGGTTCGCCTCCAGCAGCTTCTTGGCCAGCACGGGCAGTTGGGCGGCGCGGTCCGCGGGCAGGGCCCCCACCGGCAGCCAGGGAGTCACGCCGAGCAGGAAGCACAACTCGCTTTTGTAGACATTGCCGATACCGGCCAGATTGCGCTGGTCGAGCAGGGCCTCGCCGAGCGGGCGGGCGGGGTCCGAGAGGAGGTTGGCCAGGGCACGCTCGGGGTCCCAGTCCGGGCCGAGCAGATCGGGGCCGAGATGGCCGACGACGCGCTCCTCCTCACCCGTGCGCAGGAACTCCAGCACCTGGAGGCGGTAGCCGACGGCGGTGCGGTCCGTGGTGCCGAGGATCGCCCGGATCTGGTGCGCCGGTCCGCCCCGCCAGCGCTCGTCCGTGCCGTACACCTTCCAGGCGCCCTCCATGCGCAGATGCGTGTGCAGGGTCAGGCCGCCCTCGAAGCGGGTGAGCAGGTGTTTGCCGCGCGGGGTCGTGCCCAGGACCGTACGTCCGGTGAGGTCGATCGTCGCGTACTTCGGTACCCGGAAGTCGCTGCGGGTCAGCACCTTGCCCGCGAGGGCCTCGTGCAGCCGCCTCGCGGCCTGCCAGACCGTGTCACCTTCGGGCATGCGTCCAGGGTGCCACGGTGGTGTGAGGTCCGGCGGCCGGGCGCTCAGGGTCTCAGGCGCAGGCCGCGTGGGGTCGCGATGAAGCCCGCTCCTTCCAGAAGGGTGCCCAGGGGGGAGGTCAGGGCCTGGGCACCGTTGACCCGCTCCACCGTGACCGTGCCGAGGGAGCCCGCGCGGGCGGCCGCGGCCAGGGCCTCGGCCGCCGTGCGCAGGCGTGGGTCGTCGGTGGCGGCGGCGTCCGGTTCGGAGGGCCAGGCCAGCAGCGTCTTGCCGCCGCGCTCCATGTACAGCGTCAGCTCGCCCTCCACCAGCACGACGAGCGAGCCCGCCTTGCGGCCCGGCTTGTGTCCGGCCCCTGTGGGCGGCTCGGGCCAGGGCAGGGCAGCTCCGTAGGCGTTGGCGGGGTCGGCGGCGGCGAGGACCACCGCGCGGGGATCGGGAGCCGAGGGCCGCGCGCGCCGGTCGCCGAAGCCGGTGTGCGTGCCATAGCCGTAGGGGAAGGCGGAGCCACCGCTTCGGGGGCCGCCGTAGCCCGGGGAGGCGAAGGGGTCGTCGGCCGGAGCCGGGTCGCGGGGCGAGACCTGGTCACCCGGGGCGGCGGGGTGCTCCTTCGGCGGTCGGCCGAAGTCGCCGGGGTTCACCGGGGGCCAGGTGAAGTCGCCGTCGAGGCCCGGGTGGGCGAACGCGCCGTCGGCCGGGTCGAAGGACCCCGGGGTGGTGTGGCCGCCGTCGACGAAGAGCGACGGATGTGTGCCGCCGCTGCCGAAGCCGTCCGAGAGGGCCGGGGCGGACAGTCCCTCGCCTCGCTCTCGGGCGTTGGACACGGCGCGGAGACGGTCGACGGCTCCGTCCATCGCGAACTGGGCTGCGCCGAGGCCCTCGACCACGTAACCGCGCCTGGCCTGACCGCTGTCCTCGAAGGCGGACAGCACCCGGTACACCGCCGAGAAGCCGCCCTCCACGCCCTCCGCGACGACCGCTCCCCGGGTGACCACACCGTGCCGGTCGAGAAGGATGCGCGCCCGCGCGTGGGCGCGCACGGTGGCGTCCGGTTCGGGCGCCGGGAGCAGGGACCAGCGGCCCGCCACCGTCGGCGGGCCGGTGCGGGAGGCGGTGCGGGCGGCGGCGGTCAGGGAGCCGTAGCGCCCGCGCGGGACGGCGCGCTTGGCACGGTGGGCCGTCGAGCCCGCCGTGCGTCCCGAGCCCAGCAGGGAGCGCATCGGGGCGAGCGTGTCGTTGGTGAGCCGTCCCGACCACGCCAGGTCCCACAGGGCGTCGGCCAGTTGGGGATCGGTCACGTCGGGGTGGGTGGTGACGCGGACCTGGTCGGCGATCTGCCGGAAGAACAGGCCGTAGCCGCCGGAGAGCGCGTCCAGGGCGGACTGGTGGAGCGCGGTCAGCTCCAGGGGATGCGGCGGTGGCAGGAGCAGCGGGGCCGCGTCCGCCAGGTACAGGGAGACCCAGCCGTCCTTGCCGGGCAGGGCGCCCGCTCCGGCCCACACCACCTCGCCCGCCGCGGTCAGTTCGTCGAGCATCGCCGGCGTGTAGTTCGCCACGCGGGAGGGCAGCACCAGCTTCTCCAGGGCGGATGCGGGTACGGAGGCGCCCTGCAACTGCTCTACGGCGCGCACCAGTCCGTCGATGCCGCGCAACCCATGGCCCTTTCCGATGTGCTGCCACTGCGGCAGGAACTGGGCGAGAGCGGCCGGTGCGACGGGCTCCAGCTCGTGCCGCAGCGCCGCCAGGGAGCGGCGGCGCAGCCGGCGCAGTACGGCGGCGTCGCACCACTCCTGGCCGATGCCCGCCGGGTGGAACTCGCCCTGGACGACCCGGCCGTTCGCGGCGAGCCGCTGCAGGGCGCCCTCGGTGACCGCCACGCCCAGTCCGAAGCGTGCCGCGGCGGTGACCGACGTGAAGGGGCCGTGGGTGCGGGCATAGCGCGCGAGGAGGTCGCCGAGCGGGTCCTTCACCGGCTCGGTGAAGGCCTCGGGGACGCCGACCGGCAGCGCCGTGCCGAGCGCGTCGCGCAGACGCCCCGCGTCCTCGACGGCCGCCCAGTGGTCCTGGCCCGCGATCCGGACCTTGATGGCCCGGCGGGCGGCGGCCAGCTCCCGCACCCATGGCTGCTCCGCGCCCCGCTCGGCCAGCTCGGCGTCGGTCAGCGGGCCGAGCAGACGCAGGACGTCGGCCACGCCCTCCACGTCCTTGACCCGGCGGTCCTCCGTCAGCCACTGCAGCTCGCGTTCCAGCTCGGCGAGCACCTCGGCGTCGAGCAGCTCGCGCAGCTCCGCCTGGCCCAGCAGCTCGGCCAGCAGCCGGGAGTCCAGGGAGAGCGCGGCGGCGCGCCGCTCGGCGAGCGGGGAGTCGCCCTCGTACAGGAACTGGGCGACGTACCCGAACAGGAGGGAACGGGCGAAGGGGGACGGCTCCGGGGTGGTGACCTCGACCAGGCGGACCCTGCGGGACTCGATGTCGCCCATCAGCTCGACGAGCCCGGGGACGTCGAAGACGTCCTGGAGGCACTCGCGGACCGCCTCCAGGACGATCGGGAACGATCCGAACTCGCTCGCCACCTGGAGCAGTTGCGACGCCCGCTGGCGCTGCTGCCACAAAGGGGTGCGCTTGCCGGGGTTGCGGCGCGGCAACAGCAGCGCGCGGGCGGCGCATTCACGGAACCGGGAGGCGAACAGGGCGGAGCTGCCGACCTGGTCGGTGACCATCTGGTCGACCTCGCCCTTGTCGAAGGCGACGTCCGCCGCGCCGACCGGCGCCTGCTCGCTGTCGTACTCATTGCCGGCCTTCACGGGCTCCTGGTCGAGCAGGTCCAGGCCCATCAGGTCGGCGTCGGGCAGGCGCAGCACGATGCCGTCGTCGGCGTGCATCACCTGCGCGTCCATGCCGTACCGCTCGGAGAGACGGGCGCCCAGCGCGAGGGCCCAGGGGGCGTGTACCTGGGCGCCGAACGGGGAGTGGACGACGACCCGCCAGTCGCCCAGCTCGTCGCGGAAGCGCTCGACCACGATCGTGCGGTCGTCCGGTACGTGGCCGCAGGCCTCGCGCTGCTCTTCCAGGTAGGACAGCACGTTGTCCGCGGCCCACGCGTCCAGGCCCGCCGCGAGCAGACGCAGCCGGGCGTCGTCCTTGGACAGCGAGCCGACCTCGCGCAGGAACGCGCCCACCGCGCGCCCCAGTTCGAGCGGGCGGCCCAACTGGTCGCCCTTCCAGAAGGGCAGCCGGCCCGGCACACCGGGCGCGGGGGAGACCAGGACGCGGTCACGGGTGATGTCCTCGATGCGCCAGGAACTCGTGCCCAGCGTGAAGACGTCCCCCACCCGGGACTCGTACACCATCTCCTCGTCCAGCTCGCCGACCCGGCCGCCGCCCTTCTTGGGGTCGGAACCGGCGAGGAAGACCCCGAACAGACCCCGGTCGGGGATCGTGCCGCCGGAGGTGACGGCGAGGCGCTGGGCCCCCGGGCGGCCGGTGATCGTGCCCACCACGCGGTCCCACACCACGCGCGGGCGCAGCTCGGCGAACGCATCCGACGGATAGCGGCCCGCGAGCATGTCCAGGGTCGCCGTGAACGCCGACTCGGGCAGCGAGGCGAAGGGCGCCGCGCGGCGGACCGTGGCGAGCAGGTCGTCGAACTGCCAGGTGTCCAGCGCCGTCATGGCGACGAGCTGCTGGGCGAGCACGTCCAGCGGGTTCGCGGGGACCTTCAGGGACTCGATGGCACCGGTGCGCATCCGTTCGGTGACCACGGCCGCCTGGACCAGGTCGCCCCGGTACTTGGGGAAGACCACACCGGTGGAGACGGCGCCCACCTGGTGTCCCGCGCGGCCGACGCGCTGGAGTCCGGAGGCCACCGAGGGCGGGGACTCGACCTGGACGACGAGATCGACGGCACCCATGTCGATGCCCAGCTCCAGACTGGACGTGGCCACCACGGCGGGCAGCCGGCCCGCCTTCAGGTCCTCCTCCACCAGCGCGCGCTGCTCCTTGGACACCGAGCCGTGGTGCGCGCGGGCGATCACCGGCGGCGCGCCCTGAGCCGCGCCCGAGCCGCCCATCAGCTCGGCCGGGGCGTGATGCTCCTCCAGGGGCTCGCCGGTCGCCCGCTCGTAGGCGATCTCGTTGAGCCGGTTGCACAGCCGCTCCGCGAGACGCCGGGAGTTGGCGAACACGATCGTGGAGCGGTGGGCCTGGACCAGGTCGGCGATCCGCTCCTCCACATGCGGCCAGATCGACGGCTTCTCCGCCCCCTCGTTGCCGTCGGCCGCCGGGGAGCCGCCCAGCTCGCCCATGTCCTCGACCGGGACGACGACGGACAGGTCGAACTCCTTGCCGGACTCCGGCTGGACGATCTCCGCCTTGCGGCGCGGTGAGAGATACCGGGCCACCTCGTCCACCGGGCGCACGGTCGCCGACAGGCCGATCCGGCGGGCCGGCCTCGGCAGCAGCTCGTCCAGCCGCTCCAGGGACAGCGCGAGATGCGCACCGCGCTTGGTGCCCGCGACCGCGTGCACCTCGTCCAGGATCACCGTCTCCACGCCCGTCAGCGCGTCGCGCGTGGCCGACGTCAGCATCAGGAACAGCGACTCGGGGGTGGTGATCAGGATGTCCGGCGGGCGCGTGGACAGGGCGCGCCGCTCGGCGGCCGGGGTGTCGCCGGAGCGGATGCCCACCCTGACCTCGGGCTCGGGCAGGCCCAGGCGCACGGATTCCTGGCGGATGCCGGTCAGCGGACTGCGCAGATTCCGCTCGACGTCGACCGCGAGGGCTTTCAGCGGGGACACGTACAGCACCCGGCAGCGCTTCTTCGGGTCGGCCGGGGGAGGGGCGGATGCCAGCTGGTCCAGTGCGGCGAGGAAGGCGGCCAGCGTCTTGCCCGAGCCGGTGGGGGCCACCACCAGCACGTCCGAACCTTCCCGGATGGCCTGCCACGCACCCGCCTGGGCCGCGGTGGGCGCGGAGAACGCCCCCGTGAACCAGCCGCGGGTCGCGGGGGAGAAGCCGTCGAGGGCTCGGTGTGCGTGGCTGACCATGCGTCCATCCTGCACCCGGCCACTGACAATCGCGCTGACCTGGGAAATCAGGGCGAAGCACGCCGATGGGGGCGGCCTGCGGGCCGGACGGGGCATGGGAGTACGGCGGGTTGAGCGGGTCCGGTGTGTCCGGCGGAATGGGCCGATTCGGTTGAGCGGGCGGGTTCGGTTGAGAGGGGCGGGCACCGCGAGCGCCGGGGAGCGGCCGGTCGCCCCGGCGGCTCGCCGTCTTGCCGCCTGTCACTCGGCGGCTCGTCCCTGCTGCCCGTCACCCGGTGGTTCGCCTCGCTGTCGCTGTCGCTGTCGCCTGTCGTCTGCCTCCTGTCTCTGTCGCCCGTCGTCCGGCGTTCGCCGACTCGCTGCCCATCGCCGCCCCTGCCGCCTCACGGCCCGGCAGGTGCTCGGGGACGGACGCGGTCGTGCTGGACACCTGGACACCTGGACGCCCGGGCGGCAGGGCTCGGCGTGGCCGCCGATGCGCTGACGCCGCGCGCGGGCTTCCCGTTGATTGTCGCGGCGGCCGTGGTGGTGACGACGGGGCGCGGGTGACCGGCGGGTGAGGCGGAGCCGCGGCCGGTGTGCGCGGAGTGCTGGAGGCGAAAGATCGTCTCCGGGTCGAACAGGTGCGGCTCACCCTCGCGGCGGGTCAGCCCGTGAAACGGGCGTGCGCTCTCAGGGTACGCAGCGCCTCGATCGTCGCGATGGGGCGCGCCTCCAGCGCGGGAACCGGCGCCCACTGGTGTCGGCGGAGGGGCCAGCCGCCGTCGTCCTGCTGTTCGGCGGCGAGGAAGTCCAGGGAGCGCGCCATCTCCTCGTCCGTGAACCACGCGCGCGCGAGCGACTGCGGGCTCTTCGCGAAGTCGTGCGGGAAGTGGCGCTCGCCCGGGGCGTAGCCGGGCGGGACCGGGTAGGTGTCGAGGCGGTCCGGTTCCAGCACGGCCAGGCGCTGCTCGCGCACCAGGCGGCCGAGACGGTCGGCGGCTGCCTCCGCGCGTGGGCGGTCGGGTGCGGAGTCCAGGAAGGCCACGGCGGCCCGCACCTCGTAGGGGTGCGGCTTCTCCAGGGACTCCACCGCCTGCCAGCAGAAGTCGGTGGCCCGGAACAGCCAGGCGTGCCACACCTCGTTGCGGTGCAGCAGGCCCACCACCGGCCCGGTGGTGAGCAGTGAGCCATGGGCGTCTTCCCGGCCGAGCGTGTTCGAGGCCGGGAGAGGGCCCTCCACGACCGGGGCGAACGGCGCCACCGGGTACCCGCTGTGGCTGGGATGGATCGCCGGCAGGGCGCCGTCCGCGGTGGAGACGGAGGTCAGATAGCGGCACACACGCTCCACGCGCTGCCCGCCGCAGCGCCCGACCGCGTCCAGGACGCGCAGCGCGTGACCGGTGTGCGGGGTCCGGCTCACGGGGCCGCGCAGATCGGGCTCCAGCGCGTGGCCGTACCCGCCGTCCTCGTTGCGGTAGGCGTCCAGCGCCGCCTCCACCGGATCGGCGGCGCCGTTCAGGAAGTGGTACGCGAACAGCCGCTGCTCCAGCACGCGTGCGGCGAGCCAGACGAAGTGTTCGGCGCGGAAGAGCGGGGAGCGCGCCGGGGGCGTGGAGGGGAGCGGGCAAGCTCCTGTATCGGACATGCGACAGACCGTAGGACGGAAAGCGGTCTCGGCAAGCGGCCCCGGACGGGCCCCACCCCCACGGGCGGGATACTGGAGTCATGCGGTTGACGGTCTTCTGGCAGCGGATGGCGGAACACTTCGGTACGGGGTACTCCGACACCTTCGCGCGCGATCATGTGATGGCGGAGCTCGGAGGGCGGACGGTGAACGAGGCACTGGACGCCGGCTGGGAGGCCAAGGACGTGTGGCGCGTGGTCTGCTCGGTCATGAACGTGCCAGGGGAGAGGCGCTGAGCGGCCGCCAGGAACCCGGGCGGGCGACGGGCTGTCGGCGGCGTGGGCGACACTTGGCCCGTGGCACCCACTGACGACACCGAGCCGGCCGTCCGGCACGCTGCAACCCCGACCGCTACGACGCCGCACGCCCGGCCCTCGGCCGACGGCGCCGCCGCGCCGGGTGCGCGCATGCCCCGCTGGCTGCCGCGCGCCATGGTGCTCGCACTCGCGCTCATCGCCGCGTTCCAGCTGGGCAGCTGGGCCTTCCACCAGCTGACCGGGCTGCTGATCAACATATTGATCGCGTGCTTCCTGGCCCTCGCGATCGAGCCCGCGGTGAGCTGGATGGCCGCCCGCGGCATGCGCCGGGGACTCGCCACCTTCCTGGTCTTCCTCGGCCTGACGGTCGCCGTCGCGGGCTTCATCACGTTGCTCGGCTCGATGCTGGCCGGACAGATCATCAAGATGGTCGAGGGCTTCCCGGAGTATCTGGACTCGTTCATCCGCTGGATCAACGAGACGTTCCACACGGACCTCAGACGCGTGGACGTCCAGGAGGGCCTGCTGCACTCCGACTGGCTGCGCAAGTACGCGCAGAACAGCGCCGCCGGAGTGCTCGACGTGTCCGCCCAGGTGCTCGGCGGTCTCTTCCAGCTCCTGACGGTCTCGCTGTTCTCGTTCTACTTCGCCGCGGACGGCCCCCGGCTGCGGCGCGCCCTGTGCTCCGTCCTGCCGCCCGCGCGCCAGGCCGAGGTGCTCCGCGCCTGGGAGATCGCCGTCGACAAGACGGGCGGTTACCTCTACTCGCGCGGCCTGATGGCGCTCATCTCCGGGATAGCGCACTACATCCTGCTCCAGGCCCTGGGCGTGCCGTACGCGCCCGTGCTCGGTGTCTGGGTGGGCCTCGTCTCGCAGTTCATCCCTACCATCGGCACCTACCTGGCCGGTGCGCTGCCGATGCTGATCGCGTTCACCGTGAACCCCTGGTACGCGGTGTGGGTGCTGGTCTTCGTCGTGGTCTACCAGCAGTTCGAGAACTACATGCTGCAGCCCAAGCTGACCGCCAAGTCCGTCGACATCCACCCGGCGGTCGCCTTCGGCTCGGTGATCGCGGGCACCGCGCTGCTGGGCGCGGTCGGTGCGCTGATCGCGATCCCGGCGGTCGCCACGCTGCAGGCCTTCCTGGGGGCGTATGTGAAGCGGTACGACGTCACGGACGATCCCCGGGTGCACGGCCACCGCTCCCGGGGGCCTGGCTCCCCCGGGCTGATCACGCGGATACGACGGCTGGCGGAGCGGCGGCCCGGTGCGGAGGAGACCTCCTCCTAGGGCACCGGGAGACGGTCGCGAGCACGGCACCCGGGGCGGACCTCAGTACGTCAGTACCGCCCACACCCCGGCCGCGACGACGGCCGCCGCGTAACAGCCGGCCGCCGCGGCCACGATCCGTCGTCGCGTCCGCTCGCCGGCCGAGGTGCGGGACAGCAGCCAGGCAAGCAGCGGCAGGACCAGCACGGCGTGCAGGCTCACCCCGTGCAGTGGCTTCAGCGGCGCCGTCGAGTGGTAGGCGGCGTCCTGGTGGCCGGTCCGGGTGAGGACGACTCCGCGCGCGATCATCGCCGTGCCCGAGGCCAGCGCCACGAGCAGGAGCGCGAACCCGGTCCGCACGGCCGGCGCCATGCCGGCCGGGCCCGCCGGACGATGCCGGAACGACGCGACGGCGAAGACGGTGAGCAGCGCCACCAGGACACCCCCGCCGACCGCGAGCGTCATGGACACAGCGGTGTCGAAGGGCGTCGCCATGTTCAGGTGCGAGGGCACCCGGCGCCACGCCTGAAGGGTGATGCCGCCGACCTCCACCACACAGTCCGCGGCGAAGACGACGAGCAGGACGGTGCGCAGCCGCGCACCGACGCGCAGATACGACGTGACCCAGGTGACCGCGATCAGGGTCACGCCGAAGGAGAGCCCGAAGGTGACGGGCTTGCGCCAGGAGACGGGGCCGTCCCAGGGGCCGCCGTCGACGGCGAAGACCACCAGGTGGGCGAGGCCGGACAGGACGAGGAGCAGACCGGTCGCGTGGCACAGGCGCTCGGCGGGCCGCGGAATCTTCATGCGCCAAGGCTCCCGGGAGCCTCACCCGCGGTCGTCGTCCGGCCGCAGACATCCGTCGTACGCCGCAGGGAGTAGCGGCGCCGGACGACACCCCGGGCTCGCCCGGGCGGTGCCCGGGGTGTGCGATGCCGTCGGCCGCGGACGAGACCGTCGGCCACGGTGTTTCCGTCCGTCAGTGGACCTGGCCGGCCTGGTATTCGCCGGCGGGCTGCTGGGTGATGACGTTTCCACGGTTGAAGGCGTTGATGACGGCGATCTGGGTCACCAGGTCGGCGAGCTGGGCCTCGTCGTAGTACTTGGCGGCATTCGCCCAGGCCTCGTCCGTGACGCCGCCGGCCGCGTCGGCGATGCGGGTGCCCTGCTCGGCCAGCTCCAGAGCGGCGCGCTCGGCGTCGGTGAAGACCGTGGCCTCGCGCCAGGCGACGACCAGGTGGAGGCGCACCGCGCTCTCCCCGGCCGCGGCGGCTTCCTTGGTGTGCATGTCGATGCATCCGGCGCAGCCGTTGATCTGGCTGGCGCGGAGCATCACCAGTTCGCGCGTCGAGGCCGGCACGGTCGACTCCGCGAGAGCCCTGCCCGCGGCGATGATGTGCTTGAAGGCCTTGGCGGCGACCGGGCTGGCCATGACGTTCAACCGAGCTTCCACGGTGCACTCCTGTGTCGTTGTCGGTGGGTACACCTCTTAGACAGGACAGCCCCGCGAGCTGTGAGGCGGGAGAATGTGACCTGCATCACCATCCTCGGGAGGCTCCGGGCGGCGCGTGGTGCGCTTGACACAAAAATCGAACATCCATTCTTATGGAGTCTCGGGCGAGGCTCGCGGCGGGGATTTCGACACGGTTCGTGTGGTGATGTCCCCCCGTTGTCCACAGGCCGGGCCGACGTCGGGGCGCATTGTCAGTGGCAGGCGTTAGCGTCTTTGACGTGAAGCGATCGACTCAAGCAAACCGGGTGGAACCCATGGCAGGAACCGACCGCGAGAAGGCGCTCGACGCCGCGCTCGCACAGATTGAACGGCAATTCGGCAAGGGCGCGGTCATGCGCATGGGCGAGCGGTCGAGGGAGCCCATCGAGGTCATCCCGACCGGGTCGACCGCGCTCGACGTCGCCCTCGGTGTCGGTGGCCTGCCGCGCGGCCGTGTCGTGGAGATCTACGGCCCGGAATCGTCCGGTAAGACGACCCTGACCCTGCACGCGGTGGCGAACGCGCAGAAGGCCGGCGGCCAGGTCGCCTTCGTGGACGCGGAGCACGCCCTCGACCCGGAGTACGCGCGCAAGCTCGGCGTCGACATCGACAACCTGATCCTCTCCCAGCCGGACAACGGCGAGCAGGCGCTGGAGATCGTGGACATGCTGGTCCGCTCCGGCGCCCTCGACCTCATCGTCATCGACTCCGTCGCCGCGCTCGTCCCGCGCGCGGAGATCGAGGGCGAGATGGGCGACAGCCACGTGGGTCTGCAGGCACGGCTGATGAGCCAGGCCCTGCGGAAGATCACCAGCGCGCTCAACCAGTCCAAGACCACCGCGATCTTCATCAACCAGCTCCGCGAGAAGATCGGCGTGATGTTCGGCTCCCCGGAGACCACGACCGGTGGCCGGGCGCTGAAGTTCTACGCCTCGGTGCGCATCGACATCCGCCGCATCGAGACCCTGAAGGACGGCACGGAGGCGGTCGGCAACCGCACCCGCTGCAAGGTCGTCAAGAACAAGGTCGCGCCGCCCTTCAAGCAGGCCGAGTTCGACATCCTCTACGGCCAGGGCATCAGCCGTGAGGGCGGCCTGATCGACATGGGCGTGGAGCACGGCTTCGTCCGCAAGGCCGGCGCCTGGTACACGTACGAGGGCGACCAGCTCGGCCAGGGCAAGGAGAACGCGCGCAACTTCCTCAAGGACAACCCCGACCTGGCCAACGAGATCGAGAAGAAGATCAAGGAAAAGCTGGGCGTGGGTGTCCGGCCGGAGGAGCCCGCCGCCGAGCCCGGTGCCGACGCGGCGGTCACCACCACGGCCGACGACGCCAAGACGGCGCCCGCCCCGGCGGCCACCAAGGCCACCAAGCCCAAGGCCGCCACAGCCAAGAGCTGACCCGTGACACGACGAACCGACTGGGCCGAGTACGAGTACGCCACCCCCGGTGTCCCACGGGGGAGGGGCACCGGAGGCGACACGAGCTCCGGCATGGCCGGTGACGACGGGTACGGGGGCGAAGGGCACACCGGAGGCGGCGGGTACGAGGACGGCGGCACGCACCCGGACCGTGAGCCCCACGGGGGTGGCTCGTCCGGCCGGGATTCCCGTGGCACGGGACCGCGTGACGGGCGCGGGCGCGGCCGTGGCCGTCGGCGGGGCGGCTTCGGGGAGCCGCCCGGTGAGAGCGAAGGCGCCCCTTCCTCGTCGAGGGCCGAGCGGGGGGAGTCTTCGGGGGACCCGGCTGAGCAGGCGCGGGCGATCTGTCTGCGCCTGCTCACCGGGGCCCCACGCACCCGCAAACAGCTCGCGGACGCCCTGCGCAAGCGGGACATCCCCGAGGACGTGACCGAGGAGGTGCTGTCGCGGTTCGAGGAGGTCGGGCTCATCGACGACGGCGCGTTCGCGGATGCCTGGGTGGAGTCCCGGCACCACGGCCGGGGACTCGCCCGCCGCGCGCTCGCCCGGGAACTGCGCACCAAGGGCGTCGACTCGGCGGTGATCGACGAGGCCGTCGCCCAGCTCGACTCCGAGCAGGAGGAGGTGACCGCGCGTGATCTGGTCGCCCGTAAGCTGCGGGCCACGCGGGGCCTGGACCGCGACAAGCGGCTCCGGCGCCTCGCCGGCATGCTCGCCCGCAAGGGCTACCCCGAGTCCATGGCCCTGCGTGTCGTGCGCCAGGCCCTGGAGGACGAGGGCGAGGACACGGAGTTCCTGGAGGACGAAGGGCTCTGACAGCAGGGCACCGGGCCGAGAGCGGCTGCCCGGCCGGCGCCCAGGGGGAACCCGAGCCCGTGCTTCGGTGAACTGGCCGGAGACCAGCGCCACTTGAGGGCGTGCGTCGGCTTCTCAGCCCCGCGTCCGCCTCTCAGTCCTGCGCCGGCTCCACCGGCAGATCCTCCACCGGCAGGCCCTCCTTGCGCCACGCCTGGAAGCCGCCCACCAGGTCCGTCGCACGGTGCAGGCCCAGCTGATGGAGGGAAGCGGCCGCGAGGCTGGAGGCGTAGCCCTCGTTGCAGATGACGACGACGCGCAGGTCGTGGCCGGTGGCCTCGGGGACGCGGTGGCTGCCCTGGGGGTCGAGGCGCCACTCCAGTTCGTTGCGCTCGATGGCGAGGGCGCCGGGTATCACCCCGTCCCGCTCACGCAGAGCCGCGTACCGGATGTCGACCAGCAGGGCCTCGCCGGTCAGCGCAACCTCGTGCGCCTCCCGCGCCCCGATGCGCCGATAGCCCGCGCGAACCCGTTCCAGCAGGTCGTCGATGCCGACCGCCCGCACGTTCGTACCGCCGCTCACTGCCAGTCCTCCGGGCGCTCGACCTGCTCCAGGCGCAGCACCTGGCCCGTGCGACTGTAGCGCCGGATCCGCGGCAGCGGCGGGTAGTAGGCGTGGACCGAGATCGCATGCCGGTCGGGCGACTCGTTGAGCACCTCGTGCACATGGTGGTGGCCGAAGGTACGGCCCTGCCCGGCGGGCAGCCGGCGCTCGCGGTCCACGCCCTCGGTGAGTTCCAGCGTCTTCCAGCCGTCGGTGGGCAGCCTGGCGGCCAGCGAGCACTCCGTGAGTTCGCCCGAAGCGGTGAGGAAGGCGCCGACCGAGTCGGCGTGGTCGTGCCAGCCGGTGCCGGCGCCGGGCGGCCAGCCGATCAGCCAGGCCTCGCTGCCACCCGGGCCCTCCAGCCGCACCCAGGTGCGGCCCTGAGGGTCGAGCGGAAGCGAGGCGATCAACTCGGTGTCGGCGGCCGTGCGTCGTACGAAGTCGAGAAGGTCGGTCTGGGTCGGCGCCGAGCCGGCCGAGCGGGCGGCGGCAGGGGACGCGGTGGGGGAGACAGACACGTACACCGTCCTGAAGAAGGTTCGCCGAACGGACGCACGAGGCGTCCGGGAAAGAAAGGGGGAGCGAATTCAGCAGGACGGGCGACACACGCAGCCCGCATAGCGGACGAGGTCCATATGGACCCTCCGCCACAGGCGCACACAGGTGTCGGTCACGATCCGGAGTACAGCACGCTGCCGCACTCCGGTCAACTCACTGTCACCATCCGGACAGAGGGTGACAGTGCTCACGGTCAGCGGGCGCCGGAGCCGGCCTCCGCCTCCTTCTTCTCCCGCTCCTCCTCCTTCACGGCGCCGCCCAGCGTCGCCTCCGCCGCCGCGTACAGGTCGGCCGGGCGGACCCCGCTCAACGCGGTGACCAGGTGGCCGTCGGGGCGCACGAGCAGCACGCTGTGCGCCGGCGCTCCCGGATAGGTCTCCGCCACCAGCAGCTCGGCCCGGTGCGGGAGCGCCGTCACCGCGGCCGCGAGGCGGGGCATGACCCCGGCGGACATCCAGTGCTTGCGGTCCCACACCCCCGTACCCGGCGCGATCAGTACGACGAGCAGGGCGCCACGGCCCATCCGGTCGCGCAGCTGTACGAAGGAACCGTCCTCCGCCGTGACCCGCACATCGGCGACCGGCGCACCGACGGGCGTCTCGACCGTGATCTCCCCCTCCAGCTGCCGGGGCGCGAGCGGCGAGTCGGCGTACGAGCCCGGCCTGCCGACCGGGCCGCGCCCCAGGTGACCGTCCGTCAGCAGCGCGTCGTGGCCGCGGGCCGCGCCGGGGACGTAGTGGCGCAGGCCGCCCGAGCCGCGCAGTACCGGCAGCACCTGGTCGGCAGCGCGCAGCCGGGCGGCGACCGCGGCGCGCCGCTCGGTCTGGTAGCTGTTCAGCAGGGCCTCGTGCGGGCCGTTGTGCCAGGCCGTGGCCAGCTTCCAGGCGAGGTTGTCGGCGTCCCTGAGGCCCTCGTCGAGCCCCTGGGTACCGAGCGCGCCGAGCAGGTGGGCCGCGTCCCCGGCGACGAAGACCCGGCCGGCACGCCACCGCCGGGCCAGCCGGTGGTGCACCGTGTGGACACCTGTGTCCAGCAGGTCGTACGCCGGTGTGGACTCGCCCGTCCAGCCCGTGAGGGTCTCGCGGATCCGGGCCACCACGATCTCGGGCGTGACCAGCTCCTTGCCCGGCGGCAGCAGCCAGTCCAGGCGCCACACGCCGTCCGGGAGGGGGCGGGCGGTCACCTCCCCGGCCGAGGGCCCGGACGACCGCCACGGCGGCATCCGATGGAGCAACGCACGGCCCTCCAGGGGAAGTTCCACGCGCAGCGCGGCGACCGCGTGCCGCTCCACCGCCGTACGGCCCGGGAAGCGGATGTCCTGCAGCTTGCGGACGGTCGAGCGGGGCCCGTCGCAGCCGACCAGATAGCTGCCGCGCCACCAGATGCCCTGGGGACCACGGGTGTGCGCGGCGACGCCGGAACGCTCCTGCTCGATCGAGTCGAGCCGGCTGTCCACGGCGATCTTGACGCGCGGCTCCTCGGCGATGGCCGCGCGCAGGGCGGTGGTGAGGACGTGCTGGGCGATGTGCAGCGGGGCGGCGGGGTCCCCCTCGTCGAAGGCGATCTCGCCGATCACCTGCTTGCGCCGCACCGACCGCCAACCGGCCCATCGCACACCATGGTCACCGAGGGCGACTCCGGTCAGCCGCTCCAGCAGCGCGGCCGTGTCCTCGCGCAGGACGACGGTGCGCGCCGGGCGTACCTCGTCCTTGCCGGGGCCCTCGTCGAGGACGACGGCCGGTACGTCCTGGCGGGCCAGCGCGAGGGCGAGCGTGAGCCCGACGGGCCCCGCGCCGACGACGATCACCGGGTCCACGACGCGGCGCCCCCTGCCCGTAGCGGTGCCCTGACGGACATGGGTGAACAGGTAGGTGGAGCGGGGTGCACGATCACAGAACGTATGCAACCCATTGGCAGAGTTTGCGTCAAGTGACCAGAGGCAGTGGCGATCATGCCACTGCCTCCAGATGGGTCAAGCCGCTTGAGTGATCGTCACCTTTCGGCGCCGGTCGCCGCCGTCCCCGCTATCGCCGCCGCGTCCTGGACCCCGATCACCGCGCCGGTCGACTTCTTGCGCCGCCGCAGCCGTCCCTCCAGCCAGCTCGCGAACGAGGTGAGCGAGAAGTTGATGGCCACGAAGATGACGGCCACGACGGTGAAGGAGGCGATGGTGTTGGCGCCGTAGTAGCTGCTCATCGTGCTCGCCGAGGAGAGCAGTTCGGGGAAGGTGAGGATGGCGCCGCCGATCGCGGTGTCCTTCACGATCACGACGAGCTGGCTGACGATCGCCGGCAGCATCGTGGTGACGGCCTGCGGCAGCAGGATGAGCCGCATGACCTGCCCCTTGCGCAGGCCGATCGCCAGGGCCGCCTCGTTCTGCCCCTTCGGCAGGGCGAGGATGCCCGCGCGGACGATCTCCGCGAGCACGGAGGCGTTGTACAGCACCAGGCCGGTGACGACCGCGTACAGCGGACGGTCGTCAGAACTGACGTCCGTGTACTGGCTGTACAGCTCCATCCCGAAGATCATCAGGACCAGTACCGGGATCGCCCGGAAGAACTCGACCACGGCGGTGGCCGGAACCCGCACCCACGCATGGTCCGAGAGCCGGGATATGCCGAGCACCGCGCCCAGCGGCAGCGCGATGATCATCGCCAGCGCCGCAGCCTTCAGCGTGTTCTGCAGGCCGGGCCATATGTAGGTCGAGTAGGCCTCGGTGCCGCTGAGGTACGGCTTCCACAGCGCCCATTCCAGCTGGCCCTTGTCGTCGAGGGACTTGTAGACCCACCACACGACGGCCGCGAGGACGACCAGGAAGGCCGCCGTGTACAGGACGTTGCGCCGCTTGGCGCGGGGCCCTTGAGCGTCGTACAGGACCGAACTCATCGCTTCACCGCCACCTTCTTGCTCACCCGGCCGAGAAGCAGACCGGTCGGCAGCGTCAGGCAGCAGAACCCGAAGGCGATGACCGCGGAGATCGCCAGCAGCTGCGCCTCGTTCTCCAGCATCGTCTTCATCAGGACCGCCGCTTCCGCCACGCCGATCGCGGCCGCCACCGTCGTGTTCTTCGTCAACGCGATCAGCACGTTGGTCAGCGGGAGGACGGCCGCGCGGAAGGCCTGCGGCAGCACGATCAGACCCAGCACCTGGGTGAAGTTCAGGCCGATGGCCCGGGCCGCCTCCGCCTGGCCGACCGGCACTGTGTTGATGCCGGCGCGGATCGCCTCGCAGACGAAGGCCGAGGTGTAGACGATCAGGCCGAGCACGGCCAGCCGGAAGCTCTGCGTGTCGACCTGGTCCGAGCCCAGGGTGACGCCCAGCGTGTCCTTCAGGCCGAGCGAGGCGAACAGGATGATCACCGTGAGCGGGATGTTCCGCACGATGTTCACGTAGGCGGTGGCGAAACCGCGCATGAGGGGCACCGGGCCCACCCGCATGCCGGCCAGCAAGGTGCCCCAGATCAGGGAGCCCACGGCCGACAGCAGCGTGAGCTGTACCGTCGTCCAGAACGCGCCCAGCACGTCGTACTTGTCAAGAAAGTCGAACACGATCTCCCGCGCTTCCGCGTGTAGGGATGCCCCGGTGCGCCGCTCTCACGGACGGCGCACCGGCGGGCACTGCCTCAGCTCTTGATGTCGCCGATCTTCGGAGCGGGCTCGTTCTTGTAGTTGGCCGGGCCGAAGTTCTTCTCCACGGCCGTCTTCCAGGAACCGTCGGAGACCATCTCCTCCAGCGCCTTGTTGATCTTGGCCTTGAGGTCGCTGCCCTTCTTGACGCCGATGCCGTAGTTCTCGTTGGTCATCTTGAAGGCGCCGAGCTTGAACTTGCCCTTGAACTGGGGCTGGGCGGCGTAACCGGCGAGGATCGAGTCGTCTGTGGTCAGGGCGTCGATGGCCTTGCTCTGCAGACCGGTCAGGCAGGCCGAGTACGTCGGGTACTGCTGCAGCTGCGCCTTCGGGGCCAGCTTGTCGTGCACGTTCTGAGCCGACGTCGACCCCGCCACCGAACACAGCTTCTTCTTGTTCAGGTCCGACGGCGACTTGATGGTGCTGTCGTCCGCGCGGATCAGCACGTCCTGGTGGGCCAGCAGATACGGACCGGCGAAGTCGACCTTCTTCTGACGCTCCGGCGTGATCGAGTAGGAAGCGGCGATGAAGTCGACGTCACCGCGCTGCAGCATGGTCTCGCGGTCGGCGCTCTTCGACTGCTTCCACTCGATCTGCTTGGCGCTGTAACCGAGCTTCTTGGCGACATAGGTGGCCACGTCGACGTCGAAGCCCGTGTAGCCCTGCGGGGTCTGCTGGCCGATGCCCGGCTGGTCGTACTTGATGCCGATGGCGATCTTCTTGCCACCGCCGGAGGAGTCGTCGTTCTTCTTGCCGCCGCCGCACGCGGTGACGGACACGGCGAGGGCGAGGGTGACGGCCGAGGCGGCGGTGACCTTGCGGAGCTTCATGGTGAACATCCTTTGAGTGGTGAAAGACGAGGTCCGTGACGGACGGGTGGCCTCAGGTCGTCGGCAGGGCCGGGTGCGCCTCAGTGGTGCAGGATCTTCGAGAGGAAGTCCTTGGCCCGGTCGCTGCGCGGATTGCTGAAGAACTGCTCCGGCGCGGCCTGTTCGACGATCCGGCCGTCCGCCATGAAGACCACCCGGTTCGCGGCCGAACGAGCGAAGCCCATCTCGTGGGTGACGACGATCATCGTCATGCCCTCACGGGCGAGCTGCTGCATGACCTCGAGAACCTCGTTGATCATCTCGGGGTCGAGGGCCGAGGTCGGCTCGTCGAAGAGCATCACCTTCGGGCCCATCGCCAGCGCCCGCGCGATGGCGACGCGCTGCTGCTGGCCGCCGGAGAGCTGCGCGGGGTACTTGTCGGCCTGGGTGCCCACACCGACCCGGTCGAGCAGGGCCCGGGCCTTCTCCTCGGCCTGCTTCTTGTCCGTCCTGCGGACCTTGACCTGCCCCAGCATCACGTTCTCGAGCACGGTCTTGTGCGCGAAGAGGTTGAAGGACTGGAAGACCATCCCCACGTCCGCCCGCAGCCGGGCCAGTTCCCTGCCCTCGTGCGGCAGGGCCTTGCCGTCGATGGTGATGGCGCCCGAGTCGATCGTCTCCAGGCGGTTGATGGTGCGGCACAGGGTCGACTTTCCGGACCCAGAGGGCCCGATGACCACGACGACCTCGCCGCGGGCGATCGTCAGGTCGATGTCCTGGAGGACGTGCAACGCGCCGAAGTGCTTGTTGACGCTCTTCAGGACGACCAGTTCGTCGGTCGCGGCCGCGTTTTCCTTGGCCACCGATACTTCGGTCATCGCTCTCGGGCTCCGTCCTCCTCGGGTTTTCGAGGACAGTAGTGAGAGGCTGTGACCTGCGTCATCACATCTGAGGGAGATCTGAGCATCACGATCCGATAGCAATCGGACACGTGTCGTAGCACTTGTGCCCGGTGTGCATATCGGCCGGATAACGGAAGCGATCGGCAACCGGAACCCTCTTGACGCCGTCCTTGTCCATCGGCGTGACTTCCTTGGTGCACGCGCGCGTGCACACGAGATACAAGCCGAGCGAGAACCATGACCGTATGACCGATGAACCGGAGGGGGCCGGGATGAGGCTGCTGCTCGTCGAGGACGACAACCACGTCGCCGCGGCTCTGTCCGCCGTCCTCACGCGGCACGGCTTCGAGGTCACCCACGCGCGCAGCGGTGAGGAGGCCCTGCAGGCTCTCGTCCCCGAGGGCGCCGGTTTCGGTGTGGTCCTGCTCGACCTGGGCCTGCCCGACCAGGACGGTTACGAGGTCTGCGGCAAGATCCGCAAGCGCACCGGCACCCCGGTGATCATGGTCACCGCGCGCTCCGACGTCCGCTCCCGCATCCACGGTCTGAACCTGGGAGCCGACGACTACGTGGTGAAGCCCTACGACACCGGGGAGCTGCTGGCCCGCATCCACGCCGTCAGCCGGCGCACCGCCCACGAGGAACCCGCGCCCGGCGGCGAGAGCGCCCTGAACCTCGGTCCGGTCCGCATCGAACTGCCCACCCGGCAGGTCAGCGTGGACGGTTCGGTCGTCCAGCTGACGCGCAAGGAGTTCGATCTGCTCGCGCTGCTCGCCCAGCGCCCGGGAGTGGTCTTCCGGCGGGAGCAGATCATCAGCGAGGTGTGGCGGACCAGCTGGGAGGGCACGGGCCGCACCCTGGAGGTGCATGTCGCCTCCCTGCGCGCCAAGCTGCGCATGCCCGCGCTGATCGAGACCGTACGCGGCGTCGGCTACCGGCTCGTCGCCCCGGCCGCCTAGCGGGCACGGGTGCGCACACGGCTCCTGCCGCTGCTCATCGTCCTGATGGCGGCCGTACTCCTCGCCCTCGGCGTCCCGCTCGCCGTCAGTGTGGCCGCCGGCCAGCAGCAGACGGTGGTCGTCGACCGGATCGACGACACGGCGCGCTTCGCCGCGCTCGCCCAGTTCGTCACCGACGGGCCGAGCGGACCCCGCCATGGGGCTCCGGACGAACGCCAGGAGACGCTGCGGCGGGAACTGGACAGCTACTACGGCGTCTACGGCATCCGCGCGGGCGTCTTCTTCCGCAACGGCTCGGCCATGGGCAACGCCCCCGGCGACTGGTTCGTACCCGCGACCGGGGAGGTGCGGGAGGCGTTCGACGAAGCGCTGCTGAGCCGCCGCAGCCACGATCCCCGGCAGGTGTGGCCCTGGCAGCGCAGCCGGCTGGTCGTCGCCTCCCCGGTGATCCGGGACGGGGACGTCGTGGCGGTGGTGGTCACCGACTCGCCCACCGGACAGATGCGTTCGCGGATCCTGCGCGGCTGGCTGTTCATCGGGGCCGGCGAGATCGCCGCCATGCTGCTCGCCGTCGGCGCCGCGCTGCGGCTGACCGGCTGGGTGCTCAGACCGGTACGGGTTCTGGACGCCACCACCCACGACATCGCCACCGGGCGCCTCAAGTCCCGGGTCGCCGCCGCCGGCGGGCCGCCGGAACTCAGAAGGCTGGCCCGCTCGTTCAACGAGATGGCGGACAACGTCGAGGACGTGCTGGAGCAGCAGCGCGCCTTCGTCGCGGACGCCTCGCACCAGTTGCGCAACCCGCTCTCGGCGCTGCTGCTGCGCATCGAGCTGCTCGCCCTCGAACTCCCTGAGGGCAACGAGGAGATCGCCTCGGTCCGCACCGAGGGCAAGCGCCTCGCGCAGGTCCTGGACGACCTGCTCGACCTGGCGCTGGCCGAGCACGCCGAGGCCGACCTCGCCGTGTGCGACATCGGCGCGCTGGCCGAGGAGCGGGTGGCCGCCTGGTCACCGGCCGCCGCGGCCAAGGACGTCCGGCTGGCCGGCAACTGCCCGCCGACCACCGCCTGGGCCGACCCGATCGCCCTGTCCAGCGCGCTGGACGCGGTGATCGACAACGCCGTGAAGTTCGCCCCCGAGGGCGGCACGGTCGAGGTCGCCGTCACCTCCGACGGCGACACCTCTACGATCGTGGTCACCGACACCGGTCCCGGCCTCACCGATGAGGAACTCGCACGCGTGGGCGACCGTTTCTGGCGCAGCGGCCGCCATCAGAACGTGAAGGGCTCGGGCCTCGGCCTGTCCATCAGCCGCGCCCTGCTCGCCGCGGGCGGCGGCTCGATGACCTACGAGCACCACGAGCCGCGCGGGCTGCGGGTGACGGTGACGGTGCCGAGGCACGGGGAGCCGGGCCAGGCGCCGCCCGAGGAGCCTCGCTAGGGCTTGACCGACCGGTAGTAGCGACGGGCGCCCTCCTGCAGGGGCAGCGGGTCGGTGTAGATCGCGGTGCGCAGGTCGACCAGCTGTGCGGAGTGGACATGGGCCCCGATGCCGTCACGGCTCTTGATCACCGTGCGGGTGACCCACTCGGTCAGCCGGGGATCCATGTCCTTGCGGGTCATCAGCAGGTTGGACACCGCGATCGTCGGCACCGCGGAGCCGTGCTGTACGGACGGGTACGCCGACTCGGGCATGTTGGTGACCCGGTAGTAACGGGCCGCGTCCCCGGCGGCGTGCAGTTTGGTGACAAGGCCGCCGTCGATCGGCACGAACGTGAAGCCGGACCTCTTGGCCAGCTCGACCAGCCCCTTGGTGGGCAGCCCGCCCGACCAGAAGAAGGCGTCGATCCCGCCCCGCTCAAGACGGGCCGGCCCGGTGTCTATGCCGTCCGCGACCGCGGTGATGTCCTTGCGCGGGTCGATGCCCGCCGCCCTGAGCACCCGGGTCGCGATCAGCCGCACCCCGGAGTCGGGCAGACCGATGGCGACCCGCTTGTGCCGCAGGTCGGCGACGCTGCGGACCTTCGAGCCGCGCGGCACGACCAGCTGAAGGTAGTCGTCGTAGAGCCTGGCCACCCCGCGCAGCCGGCCGGCGCCGGCGCGGTCCTGCGTCTCGTACGCCTCCACGGCGTCGGCCGCCGCGATGGTGAAGTCGGCCTTTCCGGTCGCCACCCGCTGGACGTTCTCCTGCGAACCGGCGCTGTTCAGCAGCTTCACCGTCAGACCCGGCATGTCCCTGCTCAGCTCGGTGCGCAGCCGCTCGCCGTACTCCTGGTAGACCCCGCGCGGCGTGCCCGTGCTGAAGACGATCGTTCCGCTCGGCGGCTTCTCGCCCAGGGGCAGCAGCCACCACAGCAGCAGTCCGAGGGTCACGACACCGACGGCCGTGGCCTGCAGCGCGCGGCGGCCGCTGAGAGGGGGGAACACCTTGGGCATGCGGGCGATCCTGCCAGGCCGTGCACGGGGCTGACCAGGGCCGGGGTCACGGCGGGGCGCCGGGGTGAGCGGGGCGGCGCTGTCAGTGGCGGCCGTTAGAGTCGCCGTATGAGCCATTCACCCGCCCACCTCGTCCGTGAGTTCCACCGCACCTTCGGCCTCGACGCCCGCGCCACGCCGAGCGAGGTGAGCCCCGAACTGGCCGCGCAGCGCGGGGAACTGCTCGCCGAGGAGGCCGCGGAGGTCGCCGAGGTGTCGGTCGAGGGCCCGCTGGACCGGCTCGCGCACGAGCTGGCGGACGTGGTCTACGTGGCGTACGGCACGGCCCTGGTCCATGGCATCGACCTCGACGCGGTGATCGCCGAGATCCACCGCGCCAACATGAGCAAGCTCGGCCCCGACGGGGAAGTCGCCCGCCGTGCCGACGGCAAGGTCCTCAAGGGCGAGCACTACCGGGCGCCGGACGTCTCGGCCGTCCTGCGCCGCCAGGGCTGGATACCGGGCGGCGCGGCCTGACGTCCGCGACGGCGCCTACGACGACAGGGAGCCGCCCGCCAGTTTCCACTCGCGGTGCAGCGAGCCCAGCGGAAGGCTCCGCTGCAGGACCGGCGTGCCGAAGATGGACAACTGGAGCCGCAGGGTGCCGGACAGGTCGACACCGCCGTACAGCCCCCAGGTGCCCTTGGCCTGCACGCCGCCGGTGCCCGAGTCGGCGGTGACCGAGCCGGCGGCCTCGCCGCGCAGGTACGGTGCCAGGTCGGCGGTGACGCCGACGGCGCCGTAGAGGCCCACGGACGCCTCGGCACCGAGGGCCGTCTTCACGCTTCCGTCGGTGGTCAGGGAGGCTCGTACGGGCGTGCTCTTCATGTCCGCCGAGCTGACCGGAGTCCACCCCTTGGCCAGGCCGAAGGTCCCGCCCGCCTTGAAGTCGCCCTTCAGGCTCTGCTGGACGTCGACGGAGACGTGACCCTCGGCGCTGATCTGGAAATAGCAGGTCAGGTCGAGGTTGACGACCACGGGTACGGGCCCGACCTGCAGGACGGGGTCGGCGTGCAGCTTGGCGAACGGGATCCGCAGCGGGGCGCCCGTGGTCGCGGCGGCCCGGCCCTTCACGGCCCACCCGGAGGTCCAGTCGCCGGAGACGCCGAGGTACGCCGAGCCCGGAGCCGCGGCGCTCCCCGTACCGCCGTAGGTGAAGTCGACCTGCGGGGCCACCTGGACGAATCCGGAGACCGAGGCGGTCGCCGACGCCGGGGCGTCCTTGGACGTCGGTACTTCGGCGCCGACGTCCAGCCGGAGGCTGCCCAGCGGCACGGTCGCGCCCTTGGGACCGACGTGCACGTCACCGGCCTTGGACCAGGAGACCTTGACGTCGGGCAGCAGCTTGTCGACGGCGAAGGAGGACGGGTCGACCGGCACCGTGCCCTTCGCCGTGTCGTCGCCCAGCAGCGAGTTCAGGGCCGCCGGTTCGGTCTGCACCTCCGTGCCGCGGTCGGTCTCGCCGATCACCTTGGTGACCCTGGCGAGCAGCCCGCGCGGCGCTCCGGGCGCCGGGGCGCTGGCGATGACGTCGCCCACGGCGGCGTCGTGCGGTGCCGCAGGGGAAGCCGCGGAGGGGGTGGGCGACGCGGGCGACGCGGGGGAAGCGGGGGAAGCCGAAGGGTGCTGCGAAGTCCCGCCGCGGGCCGGCCCCTTGGAGATGACGGCACGCCGGGTCCGGCCGTCGTACGAGCTGATGCTGAGCTCGGTCTTGTGCGCCCGCCTGCCCGAGCCGGCCGGGCCGGCCGTGGCCGTCGCCGTGGCGGAGGGCTCGGGAGCGGCCGCGACGGTGAGCCGGTGGTCCGTGGGGCCGTCGGCGGCCCGGACGTCCCGGCCCTGGCCCGCCGCCGGACGTTCGGCGTGCGGCGCCGGCGAGGAACAGCCGGCGGCGAGGAGGAGGGCGGTCACGGCGAAAGCGGGCAGGAGGGCACGCCTGTGCCTCGTGCGTCTGCGCAAGGTCGGTCCTGTGGAAGTGGGGGGTGACAGTGAAGAGGCACCGACAGCAGCCGGTTCTACCAATGGGTAAAACCGGCTGGTAACTCGGTGGTGAGCCATGAGCATGCCATGGCTGCCCGCACTGATCCCTCACAATTCGGCCACATCGCAACGTGACCTGAACCACGGCGAGTTCAGGCCGTGTAATGGCTGGATTCCAGACAGGCTTGCGAGTGAGAGGCGGACGGGCCCCGGCTGTCGTGGCCCGCACCCCGAAAGAGGCCGGCGAGCCCCGGCCGCCGTGTCCCCCGGTCGCCGGGGCGGGTCAGCGCGGCGCGCCCCCGTGGCCGGGGAGGCCGGTGCCGCCGAGTCTGGTCAGCAGGGCGGACAGCAGGCCGAGCTCCTCCTCGCTCCACGCCCGACCGGCGAAGATCTCGGCGGCGGTCTCCTCGGCCGTGGCCAGCATCTCCTTCAGGCGCAGCCTGCCGGTCCCGGTCAGCGACGCATAGGCCACCCGCGCGTCACGGGCGTCCGACTCGCGGGTCACCAGCCCGATCCGCTCCAGGGGTGCAAGCCCGCGGGTCACCCCGGACGCGGTCAGTCCCAGGGCCTCGGCAAGGTCGACCCGGCGCATCCGGCCGCCCGGCGCCTGCCCGAGGCGCAGCAGCATGGTGAAGTCGGCCAGGCTCACGCCGTGCAGCCCGCCGAGCCGGGCGTCGAAGCGCCGCACGAGTGCCGCCTGTGCCCGAATCAGCCGCAGCGAGGCGTCGAGGGCGTCACTCACGTCCGTCTCCGCTCATGGCCACTCCCTCTCGCCCGCCGGCCGGTGGCCCATTCATTGTCATATCCTTGAGTGCTCAAGTTTATGACCCGCTCGAACGCACGGCTCGTCGCTGTCGCTTCCCCAGAGGCGCCTGGGAGAGGTCCTCCGCGCCGGACCTGAGGTTCTTGAAGCCGTAGCCGCGCCCGGTCAGCCACGCCCTCGCCGTCTCCTCGGCCCGTTCGGTCGCCTCCAGGATGTCCTCCTCTTCCTCCCCGGTGTCGGAGAAGCGGAAGACGAAGGCGGTGCGGGCGGCGATGTCGTAACTGAGGTGCCCCTCGGGGGTGTAGGCGGCGTGCAGCACGTCGTGTTCGGCGGCGTCGGCCAGCAGGTCGGCCCGCTGTGCGGCGCTGAGGCCGTCGAAGACGCCGCGGACGGTGATACGAAAGGTGCGGGTACTCATTGCGCGACCCTAGGCACATCGGGCGGCGGGCCTCCACCGGGTTTACCGCTCGCCTCCGGTGCGCGCGCCGGTGGAGGGGGCGCTGTGATCAGTCGACCGGAGCGGGTGAAAGTGATCGATCTGCCGTCGGCGTTCGTGCGGACCACCGTCGAGCGCGAAGGAGAGCCCGGAGCCGCGTGGCTCGCGGAACTGCCCGGGATCGTGGACGAACTGCTGACCCGCTGGGGATGCGTGCCCGACGGCGCGGTCCTGCACGGCGGCGTCGGCGTGATCGTCCCGGTGCGCCGGCCGGCGGACGGGGAGGCCGCCGTGCTGAAGGTGTCGTTCCCGCACCCCGGCAATGTGCACGAGCCGGACGCGTTCGCCGTCTGGGGCGGGCGCGGGGCCGTGCTGCTGCACCAGCGCGGCGACGACCGGTTCGCGATGCTGCTGGAGAGGGCCGGCACGTCGACCCTGGAGCAACTGGCGGACGGCGACGAACTGGCCGCGGTCGCGGGCCGGATCAACCGCCGGCTCGCCGTCCCCGCGCCGCCCGGTCTGCCCCGGCTGCGCGAGCAGGCCGACGCCTGGGAGGAGCGGCTGCGTGTGGACGCCGAGGAACTGTCCCACGCGCTGCCTCCGCACGTGGTGGGCGAGGCCCTGGCGACGGTCCGGGAGCTGGCCCGTGCCCAGCCCGACACCCTCGTCCACGGCGATCTGCACGCCCGCAACATCCTGCGCGCCCGCCGTGAGCCGTGGCTGGCCGTGGACCCCAAGGGGTACGCGGGCGACCCCGCCTACGACGGCGGCACCCTGCTCAAGGCGCACGCGGTGACGCTCGTCGAGGCCGACGACCTGCCGAAGGCCGTCCAGCGTGCCCTGGACGTCTTCGCCGAGAGCGCGGAGCTCGACCGCGAGCGCGTGCGCCGCTGGGCACAGCTGCATGTGGTCCGGGCCGCCTTCCGGGGCCGCCGCCACGGCTTCCGCCGGGCCCGCCGGGGACCCCAGCTGGACCGGATCCTCGAATTCGCCGATTTCCTCGCGGAGTTGCTCACGCGCCCGCCGGCCGGGGCATGACCCCGAGGAGGGCGGGGAGCGACGGCTGCCGGCCCCGCTCCTCCTGCGGTCCTCCGGCGGCACCGGGGCCGGGCGACTCACCGGCGGCGACGGCGCACCGCTACTAGACTTCTGAGGGAAGCCCGGCCTTCCGGTGGTGTGGCCGGTGCGGGAAGGCGGTGGCGTTCCGTGCCGTATGTGGCTGTGAGCGCGCTGAGCCATCCAGGGCTGCTGCGCGAACGGAACGAGGACAGCCTCGTCGTCGGGCCCTGGACGCTGTGCTCCACGGTGACCGAGAGCGCGCAGACCCTGTTCTTCCCGGTCGGAACGCCCCTGGTCGTCGCCGTCGCCGACGGACTCGGCGGCCACCCCGGCGGCAACGTGGCCAGCGCGCTGGTCGCCCGCCGCATCGCGTCGGCGGGAGCCGCCCTGAGCAGCGAGGACGCCGTCCGTGACACCTTGCAGGACTGCAACCGTGCCGTGTACCGGGCCGCGGGCGGCGACACGGGAAGCGACCTGGCCGCCATGGGGACGACCGTCGCCGGCATCGTCGTACGGTCCGGCTCGCTGCTGGTGTTCAACGTGGGCGACAGCCGGGTCTACGCGGTCTCGCCGGACGGACTGCGCCAGCTGAGCGTCGACGACAGCCCTCCGCTCGCACCCGGGCAGCGCACCACGTCCATCGTCACCCAATGCCTCGGCGGCAGCCCCACCTACCGCCCCGTCCGCCCCCATGTGGCAGCCGTGCCGTCGTCGCCCGGTGACCGCTACCTCGTCTGCACGGACGGTCTGACCGATCCCGTGCCGCCGGAGGCGCTCGACGACGTGCTGCGCAAGCACGACGACGGCCGGGCCGCCTTCGAGCTGTGGAAAGCCGCCATCGAGGCAGGCGGCCCGGACAACATCACGCTGGCCGTCGCACGCGTCGCGGACGAGTGAGCAAGGCCCCGTACGTCCGTTCCCCGGCGAAGAGCACCGGGTCAGGGGCTCCCTGGGGAGCGCCTACCCTGGAGGGCATGACCAGCAGCAGCGACCGGAGCCCCGCAGTGGACGTTCACGCACCCAAGAGCTACGAGATCCGCACCTACGGGTGCCAGATGAACGTCCACGATTCCGAGCGATTGGCCGGGCTGCTCGAAGACGCCGGGTACGTGCGCGCCCCCGAGGGCACGGACGGCGACGCGGACGTCGTCGTCTTCAACACCTGCGCCGTGCGCGAGAACGCCGACAACCGGCTGTACGGCAACCTCGGCCGGCTCGCGCCGAAGAAGGCCTCGCGGCCCGGGATGCAGATCGCGGTCGGCGGCTGCCTCGCGCAGAAGGACCGCGACACCATCGTGAAGAAGGCGCCCTGGGTGGACGTCGTCTTCGGTACGCACAACATCGGCAAGCTGCCCGTCCTGCTGGAGCGCGCCCGCGTGCAGGAGGAGGCCCAGGTCGAGATCGCCGAGTCCCTGGAGGCCTTCCCCTCCACGCTGCCGACGCGGCGCGAGAGCGCGTACGCGGCCTGGGTGTCGATCTCCGTGGGCTGCAACAACACGTGCACGTTCTGCATCGTCCCGGCCCTGCGCGGCAAGGAGAAGGACCGCCGCCCCGGCGACATCCTCGCCGAGGTCGAGGCGCTGGTCGCCGAGGGCGTCTCCGAGATCACGCTGCTCGGCCAGAACGTCAACGCGTACGGCTCCGACATCGGCGACCGCGAGGCCTTCAGCAAGCTGCTGCGCGCCTGCGGCAACGTCGAGGGCCTGGAGCGCGTCCGCTTCACCTCCCCGCACCCGCGCGACTTCACCGACGACGTCATCGCCGCCATGGCCGAGACGCCGAACGTCATGCCGCAGCTGCACATGCCGCTGCAGTCCGGCTCCGACACGGTCCTGAAGGCGATGCGCCGCTCCTACCGGCAGGACCGTTACCTCGGGATCATCGAGAAGGTCCGCGCCGCCATCCCGCACGCCGCGATCACCACCGACATCATCGTCGGCTTCCCCGGGGAGACCGAGGAGGACTTCGAGCAGACGTTGCACGTCGTCCGCGAGGCCCGGTTCGCGCAGGCCTTCACCTTCCAGTACTCCAAGCGGCCCGGCACCCCGGCCGCGACCATGGAGAACCAGATCCCCAAGGAGGTCGTCCAGGCGCGCTACGAGCGTCTCGTCGCCCTCCAGGAGGAGATCTCCTGGGAGGAGAACAAGAAGCAGGTCGGCCGGACCCTGGACCTGATGGTCGCCGAGGGCGAGGGGCGCAAGGACGGCGCCACCCACCGTCTGTCCGGCCGCGCCGCCGACAACCGCCTGGTCCACTTCACCAAGCCGGAGCAGGAGGTCCGCCCCGGCGACGTGGTCACCGTCGAGATCACCTACGCCGCACCGCACCACCTCCTGGCCGAGGGCGCCGTCCTCGACGTCCGCCGCACCCGCGCGGGCGACGCGTGGGAGAAGCGCAACGCGGCCGAGGCCGCGAAGCCGGCCGGTGTGCTGCTCGGCCTTCCGAAGATCGGCGTTCCGGAGCCGCTGCCCGCCGCCACCGGCGGCTGCGGCTGCGACTGAGGGCCGAACTCGTCGTCCTCGTCCTCGCGGCCACCGGCGTCACCGACGTGCCGGACGAGGACTGACGCGCGGCCGTGCTGCGGTTACGCTGCCGATCATGCTTGTCGCCGCAGCCGTCTGCCCCTGCCCGCCGCTGCTCGTGCCCGAGGTCGCCGCGGGTGCCGCCCCCGAACTGGACGCCGCGCGCTCGGCGTGCGCCGACGCGCTCGGCGTGCTCGCCGCCGCCCGCCCCGACCTGCTGGTGGTCGTCGGGCCCGCCGAGCGGAGCGGGCGCGGCACCCACCCGCAGGGCACCCCGGGCTCCTTCCGCGGCTTCGGCGTAGACGTCGGGGTACGGCTGGGTCCCGCCACCGGCGCAGTCACCGAGGGGGAGCTGCCGCCCTCGCTGTCCGTCGCCGCCTGGCTGCTGGAGCGGACCGGCTGGGCGGACGCCCCCATCGAGGGGCTCGGCGTCGGGGAACCGCTCGCACCCGAGCGGTGCGCCGGCGTCGGCAGGGACCTCGGCACCCGGGCCGGACGGGTCGCCATGCTGGTGATGGGGGACGCCAGCGCGTGCCGCACGCTCAAGGCGCCTGGATACCTCGACGAGCGGGCGGCGCCCTTCGACGCCGAGGTCGCGCGCGCCCTGGGCGCGGCGGACGTGGCGGGCCTCCAGGCGCTGGACGCCGAGCTGGCGTACGAGCTGAAGGCCTCCGGCCGCGCGCCCTGGCAGGTCCTCGCCGGGGCGGCCGAGGGCGCGGATCTGGCGGGCGCGCTGCTGTACGACGACGCGCCCTACGGCGTGGGGTACCTGGTCGCCACCTGGTCGTAGAAAGACCCGCGGGACCCGGCCGGAGCGGGCCGGGCGCGGACACGGCGGACGGCCGGGAGCGGTGGTGCTCCGCGGCCGTCCGCCGATCCGCGTGCCGTTCAGGAAGCCGGGGGCGGGCCCTCGGGCCGGGTCGGCGTCGCGGCGTCGCCGGTCTCCGGACCCTCCCTGTGCGCGAGCCGGTCCATCGCCCCCTTCGCCTTGTCCGTACCGGCGTGGATCTTCTCGCTGTACTTGCCCTTGGTCCGCTCGTCCACGGCCTTGGCGGCCTTGTCGATGCCGTGCTGGACCTTGTCGCCGTGCTGGCGCGCGAGGTCCGACACCTTGTCCTCGGCCTGGGCGAGCTTGGCCTTCACACTGTCCTTGAGACCCATGGTCCACCTTCCCTCACGGGGACAGTCAGGTGCGGGCGCCCTCGCCGGCCTCACGGTCGGCGGCCTCGTCCGCGGACTGCTGCTTGGGGATCTCGGCACCTTCGGCCGCTTCGGTCTCGGTGGACCCGGCCGTCGCCACGCCCTCCTGACCGCCCTCGGCCTGACCCTTCGCCTCGGCAGCCTCAGCCGCTTCCTCCGCCTCGGCCCCGTCCGGCTCGGCACCGGCCTGCGCCTCGGCGGCCGACGCCTCCGTTGCCGCCTTCGACCTGCCGAGGAGTCGTGCAAAAACGCCCATGTTCACTCCATACGTTACTCGTGCGGGCGAAATCCCGCGTCAAACGGTGCGTCCGTTTGCGCCACCCGGGTCTCCGCGTCCGGAACCGGCGGGCGGCACCTCGGTGCAACGACCCGGGATCCCTCCCGTCACGTAACTCGTTCGAGGCATGTCCCCGAGGTTTGCGAGACTGGTGCGGTGAGCAGTGCACCCTCCTCCCCCCGCGTCATCGCCGTCGTCGGACCCACCGCGGCCGGAAAGTCCGATCTCGGCGTCTTCCTGGCCCAGCAACTCGGCGGGGAGGTCGTCAACGCCGACTCCATGCAGCTCTACCGAGGGATGGACATCGGCACCGCCAAGCTGACGCCCGAGGAACGTTCCGGCATC
The DNA here is from genome assembly GCF_001542625.1 of Streptomyces griseochromogenes. NCBI lineage: Bacteria > Bacillati > Actinomycetota > Actinomycetes > Kitasatosporales > Streptomycetaceae > Streptomyces > Streptomyces griseochromogenes. Next base: position 2,194,115 of record NZ_CP016279.1, read on the forward strand.
CCGCACCATCTGCTGGACATCTGGGACGTGACGGTCACCGCCTCCGTCGCCGAGTACCAGAAACTGGCCCGCGCCCGCATCGACGCACTGCTCGCCGAGGGCCGCTGGCCGATCCTGGTCGGCGGCTCCGGCCTCTACGTCCGCGGGGCCGTCGACAATCTGGAGTTCCCCGGCACCGACCCCGAGGTCAGGGCCCGCCTGGAGGAGGAGCTGTCGCTGCGCGGCCCGGGTGCGCTGCACGCGCGCCTGGCCGCCGCCGACCCCGAGGCGGCCCGGGCGATCCTGCCCAGCAACGGCCGGCGTATCGTCCGCGCGCTGGAAGTGATCGAGATCACCGGCCAGCCCTTCACCGCCAACCTCCCCGGCCATGACTCGGTCTACGACACCGTCCAGATCGGTGTCGACGTCGCCCGCCCCGAACTCGACGAGCGCATCGCACGCCGGGTCGACCGGATGTGGGAGGCGGGGCTCGTGGACGAGGTGCGCGCCCTGGAGGCGCGCGGACTGCGCGAGGGGCGCACGGCGTCGCGTGCGCTGGGGTACCAGCAGGTGCTCGCGGCGCTCGCCGGGGAGTGCAGCGAAGCGGAGGCGAGGGACGAGACCGTGCGCGCCACCAAGCGCTTCGCCCGGCGCCAGGATTCCTGGTTCAGAAGGGATCCCCGGGTGCACTGGCTGAGCGGTGCCGTGACGGACCGCGGGGAACTTCCACGGCAGGCCCTGGCGTTGGTCGAACGACCGGTCACAGCCTGATCACGTCATGGCATCGGGATGCGCCGCCGGTCAACTCGGCCCGCGGCGCCGTGCCATCATCGAGCTGCGATCGACCAAGTGGAGTCCTAGTTGGGAGGGCGCGTGGCGATGGAGGCCGGCCCTCGCGACACCGCACCAAGCGCCGAGCACGTCGGCGGCGGCGGCGAACCGGAACAGGCCGAGGTCCGTCTGACCGACGACGGCCCGGACGACACCCCGGTCGGCGTGACCGACGACGGGCCGACGCCCGAGGAGATGTACGCGGGCGGCCCCGAGGTCGAGGTAGAGCTGCGCCCGCAGCGGCGGCTGCGCATCTGGCAGCTCGCGCCCATCGTGGCCCTGGCCGCGGGCGGCTCCCTGATGTTCGCCTTCCCGCTCGCCTTCGACTTCGGCGACAGCGGCGCGGTGATCGCCATGCTGGGCCTGCTGATCTGCTCCTGCGCGGCGGGCTGGGGCATGATGGCCGCCCGCCGGGTGGGCTACACCTGGCCGGGACTGCCCGCGCGCGGCTCGGGCCGCCGCCCGGACTGGCGCGTCGTGATCGGATACGTGCTGCTGGTGGCGGTGGTCGCGATCCTCGCCGTCTGGCGCGTGGCAAGGCTCCGCTGAGGCGTGCCCCGGAGGGGCCTCGGGGCCGTGTTCGATGTGCGGCCGCCGCCGCGTGGGCGCGATCAACCCCCAGCGGCCCGCACCGTCTCACCGACCGGCACCTCCCATCGGCCCTCCCCGGCGACGCGTACGATCGAGGAATGAGCACGCGCACGCGGATCCCCTTCCTCAAGGGCCACGGCACCGAGAACGACTTCGTGATCGTCCCGGACCCCGAGAACGCCCTCGACCTCACCCCGGCCGCCGTCGCCGCCCTGTGCGACCGCCGCGCCGGGATCGGCGCCGACGGGGTGCTGCATGTCGTGCGGTCCGCCGCGCACCCGGAGGCCCGGAAGATGGCCGCCGAGGCGGAGTGGTTCATGGACTACCGCAACGGCGACGGCTCGGTCGCGGAGATGTGCGGCAACGGCACCCGTGTGTTCGCCCGCTACCTCCAGCAGGCCGGACATGTGGGCGAAGGCGACCTTGCGATCGCCACGCGCGCGGGTGTGAAGACCATCCACATCGCCAAGGACGGTGATGTCACCGTCGGCATGGGCCGTGCACGCCTGCCCGAGGGGGACGTCACGGTCGGCGTCGGCGAGCGCGGCTGGCCCGCGCGCAACGTGAACATGGGCAACCCGCACGCCGTCGCCTTCGTCGAGGACCTCGCGCACGCCGGCAACCTGTTCGCCCCGCCGTCGGTCGGCCCGGCCGGCGCCTACCCGGACGGCGTGAACGTCGAGTTCGTCGTGGACCGCGGCCCCGGCCACGTCGCGATGCGCGTGCACGAGCGCGGCTCCGGCGAGACCCGCTCGTGCGGCACGGGCGCGTGCGCGGTCGCCGTGGCCGCGGCCCGGCGCGACGGCGCCGACCCGGCCGTCACCGGCACCCCGGCGACATACACCGTGGATCTGCCCGGCGGGCGCCTGGTCATCACCGAGCGGCCCGACGGCGAGATCGAGATGACCGGTCCCGCCGTGATCGTCGCCGAGGGCGAGATCGACGCCGAGTGGCTTGAAAACGCCCTTCGCTGACCTGGTGAAACATCGGCCGCGGCGGCCCGGTACGCTCTGATCGGCGGTTCCGGGCGGCCGGGTCCGTTCGAAACCGCGGCCGACTGCAGGGCAGTTGGCGCAAACTCTAAACCTCTTTCTCGTCGCTCGATTGGGTGATCCGTTTCACGGTCGGCGAGAGGCGGTCGGCCGCGCGTGCTGGGCTCGATAGCATCAAGCACCGGCACGGACGGGGGAACGTTGCCATCCCTGAGCCGCGCACGCCCTGGGCTCCTGGGCTCCGTCCGCCGGTCGACGAGCCGGAGGTGCCCATGAGTGCGGAGGCCACGAACCCTGCGACCCCTGGCCCGGTAGCGCCCACAGCGCCCGCAGTGGCCCGCAGGAAGTCCCGGGCCCGGATCGACCTGCGCCGGCTCGGCCGGGCCGCGCTGCTCGGCCCCACCGCCCGCGGCAAGCTGCCCGACGCGATCGGCCACGTCGTCGAGGCGCACCGCGCCCACCACCCCGACGCGGACCTCGAACCCCTGCGCCGTGCCTACGTCCTGGCCGAGTCCTCGCACCGCGGCCAGATGCGCAAGAGCGGCGAGCCGTACATCACCCACCCGCTCGCCGTGACCCTGATCCTCGCCGAACTCGGCGCGGAGACCACCACCTTGACGGCCTCTCTGCTCCACGACACCGTGGAGGACACCGATGTGACGCTCGATCAGGTGCGGGAACAGTTCGGCGAGGAGGTCCGTTATCTGGTCGACGGTGTCACCAAGCTGGAGAAGGTCGACTACGGGGCGGCGGCCGAGCCCGAGACCTTCCGCAAGATGCTCGTCGCCACGGGCAGCGACGTGCGGGTGATGTCGATCAAACTCGCCGACCGCCTGCACAACATGCGCACCCTCGGCGTGATGCGCCCCGAGAAACAGGCGCGGATCGCCAAGGTCACCCGCGACGTTCTCATCCCGCTCGCCGAACGGCTCGGTGTGCAGGCCCTGAAGACAGAGCTGGAAGACCTCGTCTTCGCCATCCTCCACCCCGAGGAACACGAGCACACCAGGGGCCTGATCGCCGCGAACGCGGCCCGCCCGGACGACACCCTCGCCGAGATCGCCGACGAGGTCCGCGGGGTGCTGCGCGAGGCCGACATCCCGGCCGAAGTCCTCATCCGCCCCCGGCACTTCGTCTCCGTCCACCGCGTGGCCCGCAAGCGCGGAGAACTGCGCGGCGCCGACTTCGGCCGCCTCCTGGTGCTGGTGAACGAGGACGCGGACTGTTACGGCGTCCTCGGCGAACTGCACACCTGCATGACGCCCGTCGTCTCCGAGTTCAAGGACTTCATCGCCGTACCGAAGTTCAACCTCTACCAGTCGCTGCACACCGCCGTGGCCCGTGCGGACGGCCAGGTCGTCGAAGTCCTCATCCGCACCCACCAGATGCACAAGGTCGCCGAGGCCGGAGTCGTCGCGCTCGGGAACCCGTACGCCCCCGGGGCCGACGACCCGGCCGACGGCGAGCGCGCCGACCCCACCCGCCCCGGCTGGCTCTCCCGTCTGCTCGACTGGCAGCAGGCCGCACCCGACCCCGACACCTTCTGGTCCACCCTGCGCGAGGACCTCGCCCAGGACCGCGAGATCACCGTCTTCCGGCCCGACGGCGGCACCCTGGGCCTGCCCGAGGGCGCCACGTGCGTCGACGCCGCCTACGCGCAGTACGGCGAGGACGCCCACGCCTGCATCGGCGCCCGCGTCAACGGCCGTCTGGCGACCCTCAGCACCGTCCTGAAGGACGGCGACAGCGTCCAGCTCCTGATGGGCCAGGACCCGGCCTCCGAGCCCTCCCGCGAGTGGCTGGAGCACGCCCACACCCCGGCCGCCCGCATCGCCATCCAGCGGTGGCTGGCGACGCATCCGGGCGGGGGAGCGGAGGGCGAGACGGACGGGACGCCCGGGACGGCCGGGGGCGCGGGAAGGGACGCCGCCGCGACGAGCGGCCGGGGCACGGCGAACGCGGCCGCTCCGGCGAGCGGCGCGGCCGCCCGGTCCACCGGATCCGCCCGCTCCTCCCGCCCCGCCCGGTCCGCCGGGCCCGCCGGCGCCCACGCCGTCCGCCCGCGCGGTGCCGCCGTCCTCGCGGACCGGCCCGGAGCCGCCGTGCGCCTCGCCGGGTGCTGTACGCCCGTACCGCCCGACGAGATCACCGGCTTCACCGTGCGTGGGGGCGTGGTGACCGTGCACCGGGCGGGATGCGCGGCGGTGACGCACATGAAGAGCCGTGGGCGTGCGGAGACCGGCGTGCGCTGGGGAGAGGCCGCCGGGTGCCGGGTGACGCTGGTCGCTGAATCGTTCGGCCGCCCGCACCTGCTCGCCGACCTCACCGAGGCGATCGCCCAGGAAGGCGCCGAGATCGTCTCCGCGACCGTGGAACCCCCCAGCCAGCAGCGGGTGCGCCACACCTACACCCTCGAACTTCCCGACGCCGCCCACCTCCCGGCGCTCATGCGCGCCATGCGCGACGTGCCCGGGGTGTACGACGTGACCCGGGCCCAGCACCAGGCGCCGACTTCCTGAAAAGGACGCCGCGGACCAACCCGTTCGAGTGGGCCGGGAGCGCGTCGTCGCCGCCGCGCACGCGCGCGCTGGTAGCCGTGATGCATGCTGCTCAACCCCCGCCCGTGCCCGCGACGCCGGCCCGCCCGGCGCTGGAGGGCCGCCCTCCTCGCCTCCGCCGTCTCCGTCTGCCTCCTCGCCGCCACCGCCCCGGCCCAGCCCCTGGGCGTCGGAGACCGGCTCTTCCCGTACCTGGGCAACCCGGGATACGACGTGGCGTCGTACGACCTCTCCCTCACCTATGGCGGCACCAACGACAAGCCGCTGGAGGCCGTCACCACCATCGACGCCTGGACCACCGCGGACCTGGACCGCATCAACCTCGACTTCGCCCACGGCACCGTCAAGTCCGTGCAGGTCGACGGCCGCCCCGCCACCTTCACCAGCGCGGGCGAGGACCTGGTCGTCACGCCGGACAGACCCCTGCACGAGGACAGCTGGACGCGGATCACCGTGAAGCACACCAGCGAACCCGTCGCCGCCAAGGACCAGGACGGCGGCTGGGTGCAGACCTCCGACGGCCTCGCCATGGCGAACCAGGCCGACGCCGCCCACCTGGTCTTCCCGTCCAACGACCACCCCTCCGACAAGGCGATGTTCACCTTCCGGGTCACCGCCCCGAACGGCTACACCGTCGTCGCCAACGGCGTCCCGGCCGGCAAGGACCGGGTCGGCGACTCCACGACCTGGACCTACCGCACCCAGCACCCCATGGCCACCGAACTCGCCCAGGTGTCCATCGGCCGCTCCGCCGTCGTGCGCCGCGAGGGACCGCACGGGCTTGTGCTGAGGGACGTCGTGCCCAGCGCCGACCGCAAGGCGCTCGAACCCTGGCTCGCGAAGACACCCGACCAGATCGCCTGGCTGGAGAGCAAGGTCGGCAGGTTCCCGTTCGAGACGTACGGCGTGCTCATGGCGCAGGCCTCCACCGGCTTCGAACTGGAGACACAGACCCTCTCGCTCTTCGAGAAACATGTGTTCACCGAGCCCGCCTACCCGCAGTGGTACATCGAGTCGATCATGGTGCACGAGCTGTCCCACCAGTGGTTCGGCGACAGCGTCAGCCCGCGCACCTGGTCCGACGTGTGGCTGAACGAGGGGCACGCCACCTGGTACGAGGCCCTCTACGCGCAGGAGAAGGCGCACAAGTCCCTGGACGACCGGATGAAGGCCGCCTACGGCTCCTCCGACCGCTGGCGTGAGGCCGGAGGCCCGCCCGCGATGCCCAAGGGGCCCGCGCCCGGCCAGAAGATCAGCATCTTCCGCCCCAACATCTACGACGGCGCGGCGCTGGTGCTGTACGCCCTGCGCCAGGAGATCGGCGGGCCGGCCTTCGAGCGCCTGGAGCGGACGTGGGTCCAGGAGCACCGGGACTCCACCGCGTCCACCGCCGACTTCGTCCGTCTCGCCTCGACCGTCGCCGGCCGTGATCTGAACGGCTTCTTCAAGGCCTGGCTCTACGGCGACAAGACCCCGCCGATGCCCGGCCACCCGGACTGGAAGCCCACGGAACCGGCCAAGGAGGCCAAGGCGGGCAAGGGCCGGGCCCGGAAATAAGGCGGTGACGAGACGGGCCGTGCCGTGCGACCATCGTCAGGTCGGCGCGGCACGGAGCACGGGAATCCCCCGGGGTGCTCGCGCGTTCTACCCTATGACCGCCTGAGCGGCATTCCCATCGACGTAAGGATCCAATGACCTCCTCTTCTTCCCCTTCCCAGGACACCAAGCGCCTCGCGCACGACTATCCCGAAGGTCTTCGGGCCGATGCCCTGATGGAAGAGGACGTCGCCTGGAGCCACGAGATCGACGGCGAGCGGGACGGCGACCAGTTCGACCGCTCCGAGCGCGCGGCCCTGCGCCGTGTGGCGGGCCTTTCCACCGAGCTGGAGGACGTCACCGAGGTCGAGTACCGACAGCTCCGCCTGGAGCGGGTCGTGCTCGTCGGGGTGTGGACCACCGGTACCGCGCAGGACGCGGACAACTCCCTCGCGGAGCTGGCCGCCCTCGCGGAGACGGCGGGCGCGGTCGTGCTCGACGGCGTGATCCAGCGCCGTGACAAGCCCGACGCGGCCACCTACATCGGCTCCGGCAAGGCGCTGGAGCTGCGCGACATCGTCATCGAGACGGGCGCCGACACGGTCGTCTGCGACGGTGAGCTGAGCCCGGGCCAGCTGATCCAGCTGGAGGACGTCGTCAAGGTCAAGGTCATCGACCGTACGGCCCTGATCCTCGACATCTTCGCCCAGCACGCCAAGTCCCGAGAGGGCAAGGCGCAGGTCTCGCTCGCGCAGATGCAGTACATGCTGCCCAGACTGCGCGGCTGGGGCCAGTCCCTGTCCCGCCAGATGGGCGGCGGCAAGGGCGGCGGCCTCGCCACCCGTGGTCCCGGTGAGACCAAGATCGAGACGGACCGGCGACGGATCCGCGAGAAGATGGCGAAGATGCGCCGGGAGATCGCGGAGATGAAGACCGGCCGCGAGATCAAGCGCCAGGAGCGCAGGCGCAACAAGGTGCCGTCCGTCGCCATCGCGGGCTACACCAACGCCGGCAAGTCCTCCCTGCTCAACCGCCTCACGGGCGCCGGCGTCCTGGTCGAGAACGCCCTGTTCGCGACCCTGGACCCGACCGTGCGCCGCGCGGAGACCCCGAGCGGCCGGCTGTACACCCTGGCCGACACGGTCGGCTTCGTCCGGCATCTGCCGCACCACCTGGTCGAGGCGTTCCGCTCCACCATGGAGGAGGTCGGCGACGCCGACCTGATCCTGCACGTGGTGGACGGCTCGCATCCGGTGCCGGAGGAGCAGCTGGCCGCCGTCCGCGAGGTGATCAGGGACGTCGGCGCCACCCACGTACCCGAGATCGTCGTGATCAACAAGGCGGACGCGGCCGACCCGCTGGTCCTCCAGCGGCTGCTGCGGGTCGAGAAGCGCTCCATCGCGGTGTCGGCCCGTACCGGCCTGGGCATCGAGGAGCTGCTCGCCCTGATCGACAGCGACCTGCCCCGCCCCTCGGTCGAGATCGAGGCGCTCGTACCGTACACGCACGGCAAGCTGGTCGCCCGCGCCCACACCGAGGGCGAGGTGATCTCCGAGGAGCACACCGCGGAGGGCACCCTGCTCAAGGTCCGGGTGCACGAGGAACTGGCGGCGGACCTGGCGCCCTACGCGCCCGCGTCCGCGGCCTGACCCCGCACGGCACGAAGGCCCGCCACCCTCTCCCGGGTGGCGGGCCTTCGTCATGCGGGTCGTACCCGAGGTGCGGGCCGTACCGGCACCGGTGCGGTCACCGGCCGCCGTACGTCCTGCTCATGTTCTGGTAGAGCGCCTCGGCCGTCCGCCCCAGCTGCGGGCCCGCCAGCCAGGTGTTGTCCGACGGACCGATGGAGGTGTTGGACACCAGCTCGGTCTTGCCGTTCACCACGCGGAACCAGCCGCCGCCGGAGGAGCCGCCGGTCATCGTGCAGCCGATCCGGTACATCGTCGGCAGCGTCGGGCTCAGCGAGAGCCGGCCCGGCCGGTCGATGCACTTGAACATCTTCAGCCCGTTGTACGGCGGAGCCGCCGGGTAGCCCCAGGCGCCCATGCTCGCCGCCGCGGCCGCGGACGGCGCCGAGAAGTCGACGTCGAGGGCAGCCCCGACCGTCTCCTCCAGCGACTTCGACCCGGCCTCGGGCTTCACATGCAGCACCGCGTAGTCGTACGCCGCGCCCGCGCCGCCCGTCTCCGAGCCGCCCTGGATCCACTGGTTCGACGTCGACGCCCAGTCCGCCCACCAGGTGCCGTAGGGGGCGACCTGCGAGGCGTTCGCGTTCGCCAGGTCCGCCTCGGACTTGCCGAGGTCGTTGTACGACGGCACGAAGGCGATGTTGCGGTACCAGCCACCGTCCTTTCCGGCGTGCACGCAGTGGCCCGCCGTCCACACCAGGTTGGACTTGCCCGGGTGGTTGACGTCCTTGATCACCGTGCCGGAGCAGACCATGTGGCCCTCGGGCGAGTCGAAGAAGACCTTGCCCACGGGTGCCGCGTTGTCGTGGTACGGCGTCTTCTCCGGCCGGGCCTGCACGGGCCGCGGCTCCGGGTCGCTGACGCCCTGGTCGGCGGCGGCGTCCTTGGCGGTGACCGTCTTGTTGGCCTCCTTCGCGGACTTCATCCGCTCCGGCTTCCACAGACCGGCGATCACCGGGTTGACGAAGTCCTTGGCCTCACTGAGCCACTTGTTCTTGTCCCAGTCCTTCCAGCCGCCGTGCTGCCACTTGTCGACATCGATCCCGTGCTGCTTCAGCTTGTTCGCGATGTCGGCGGGAATGCGGACCTTGCCGCCGTCGTCGGCCTGCGAGGCCGAAGCGCCCGGCCGGCCGCTCGCCTTGTCGTCGCCGGAGCCGTTGCAGGCGGTGGCGGTGAGTGCCAGGACCGCGACGAGACCGGTCGCGGCGAGGACGGTACGGCGCGGACGCGCCGAGGACCCAGGTGTGGAACGCATGGTGCGATGACCCCCGATGAAATGTTGCTGACACCCCACTATGCCCGTGGAGTTGGGGACGGACGGCGGCGAGGCGGTGAAGGTTTCCGTGAGGCGCCGCGCCGCCGCCCATCCCCCCGATGTGCGGGTGAACCGCTCAGGCGCCTACTGCCCGGCGAACTTCTTGCTCACCGACTGGTACACGTTCTTGGCCACATCACCCAGCCGGGGACCGGCCAGCCAGCCCGAGGACACCGGGCCGATGGACGTGTTGGACACCAGCGCGGGCTTGCCGTCCGCGCCCGCCTCCACCCAGCCGCCGCCGGAGGAGCCGCCGGTCATCGTGCAGCCGATCCGGTACATCGTCGGGTCGTTCTTGGCGATCGACAGCCGGCCCGGCTTGTCCTGGCACTGGTACGCCAGCTGACCGTCGTACGGGGGCGCCGCCGGGTAGCCGGTGGCCGTGATGCTCTTCACCTTCGGCACGGCCGGGGCGTTGAAGTTCACCGGAAGCGCGCCGCCGACCGTCTCCTCCAGCGACTTGCCGGCGTTGCCCTGCTCCGGCGTCACATGGATGACGGCGAAGTCGTACGAGGCGCCCTTGCCGCCGGTCTCGCCGCCCTGGTCGATCCACTGCTGCGAGGTCTTGGCCGCGTCGGCCCACCAGACGCCGTACGGGGCGACCTCGGACCGGGAGGCGTGCTGCAGCTCGGCGGCCGGCTTGCCCTGGTTGTTGTACGACGGCACGAAGGCGATGTTGCGGTACCAGCCGCCCTTCTGGCCGGCGTGCACACAGTGGCCCGCCGTCCAGATGAGGTTGGACTTGCCCGGGTGCGCCGGGTCCTCGACGACCGTCGCCGAGCAGACCATGGTGCCCTCGGGGGAATCGAAGAACACCTTGCCCGACGTGGCAGCATTGGTGTGGTACGGCGGCTGGACCGCCCGCGCCTTCACCGGCTGCGGCGTCGGATCCGTCACCCCCTGGTCACCGGAGATGTCGTTGTCGTCGACACCCTTGTCCTTGTCCGGGTCGTTGGCGCCCCGCATCCGGTCCGGGTCCCACAGACCCTTGATGATCGGGTTGATGAAGTCGTTGGCCTCGCGCAGCCAGTCGTCCCGGTTCCAGTTCTTCCAGGCGCCGTGCTTCCACTTGTCGATGTCGATCCCGTGCTCTTTGAGCTTGTTCTTGATGTCGTCCGGGATCTTGATCTTTCCGTCGCCGGACCCGCCGGCGGTCGCGCTCGCGGTCGGCTGACCGTTGGCGTTGTCGTCACCGTCGCCGTTGCACGCGGTGGCCGTCAGCGCGAGCGTGGAGACGAGAGCGACCGTCGCCAGCACGGGGGAGGTCCGGCGCGGCGCGCCCCTCCCTCGGCGAACGGTGAACGACGGCCGTATGGATCGCATGGTGGTGACTCCCCCTGCTGTAAAGGAACTCGGCGCTTCGGCCCTGACAACGGGACCACACACTATGTGGTCGCTGTGGGGGAGTTCCGACGGTACGGCAACGGTTCGGCTACAAGCCGTCTGACCAGCCCGTCATCCCGGGACTGTCCTCGTCGTCGGCCACCCGATACCATCGGCGGCGCGCGCCGGGGGCGCGCACAACGGGGTCAAGCTCGTGTAGTGGTGTCCAAGTTCTGTGGAAGTGTGGAAGTGGCTGTGGTTGCGGGTCGAGTGGTGCGTTTCGACAATGTGCGGGGTTATGGATTCATCGCCCCGGCGCACGGCGGAGAAGATGTTTTCCTCCATGTGAACGACTTGATGATTCCAGAGGAATACCTCCGTTCCGGTCTCCAGGTCGAATTCGAGATCGAAGAGGGTGACCGGGGTCTGCGGGCCACGTCGGTCCGGCTCCCCGAGGGTGTGGACCACAAGTCCCTGAAATCCGTGCCGGTGCAGCACGGCACCGTGGGAGACGACGGAGAACCGTTGTGTGATGTGTTCTCCCAGGAGGAACTCAGCCGGGAGATCACGGAACTGCTGCTGGCCGCGGCACCCACGCTCACCGCCGAGCAGATCCTGCTCATCCGGCGCCGTGTCGTGGAATTCGGGCGCGGCCACGGATGGGTCGAGGGCTGAACCGGCCCGCGGCCACCCCGAAGCACCCCCTCTTGAGAGCGTGTTCAACCTCGTCGGGATCGCACTGCGCCGTGAATGCGGACAACGTTGCCGTGTCACCCGGCCGTGGTGAATGAGGTGTTCAACTGGCGCAAGAACCGTGGTGATGTGCGTTGTTACGATCCAGCGCAAGGTGTTGGGCAAGGTGCCCGGAGTTAGGGGTTTTGGGGATGGCTGTCGGTCGAGTGATCCGGTTCGACGGGATGCGTGGGTATGGATTCATCGCGCCGGAGCAGGGCGGGGAAGACGTCTTCTTGCATGTGAACGATCTGCTCATTCCCGAGGCGACGGTGCGCTCGGGACTCACGGTGGAGTTCGAGGTCGAGGACGGTGACCGAGGGCTGAAGGCCTCTTCGGTCCGGCTCGCGGAGACGCAGAGTCCGTCGGTGCAGGCAGTGGTGCCCGGCCTGCGGACCCCCGCGCCGTCCGTGGGCACGGCGGGCGAATCGTCGTCCGCGGAGGGCCAGGAAACGATGTGCGACGTGCTCGGCTCGGCCGAGTACACACGAGAGGTGACCGAGCTTCTGCTGACCTCCGTCCCGGAACTGACGGGGCAGCAGATCCTCGCCATGCGCAAGCACCTCGTCCTGTTCGGCAAGCGCCACGGCTGGGTCGAGGACTGACAGGACGAACGGACGGCCCAGGCGTCCGCATGCAGACCAGGGCCGGGTGCACCCCCCGTTGCACCCGGCCCTTCCCTTTTCGGTGCGAGCGAATCAACCCATGGAGAGGGGAAATGCCATGACGGAGCTGCCCACAGCCGCCCCGCCGGGGCCGGCGGGCACCGGGGGCGGGCCGAGCGGTCGCCAGGCCCTCGCCGAGGAGAACCCGCGCGACCCGCTGATCCGGCTCGCGCGGCTGCTGGACGAGGGATCCCTCACGGTCGTCCACGACAGTGACGCGATCAGCACGGCGGTGGCCTCCGGCCGGGTCCACGGCGTGGACGTCATCGCGTTCTGCACGGACGCCCGCGTGATGGGCGGAGCCGTCGGGTTCGACGAGTGCCGCCGCATCGCGGACGCCATCGATCTCGCTCTGCGGGAGAGCCGCCCGGTCATCGGCCTGTGGCACTCCGGCGGAGCCAAACTCGCCGACGGCATCGAGGCGATGGACGGAATCGGCCGGATCTTCGCGGCGACCGTCCGTGCCTCGGGCCGGATCCCCCAGATCTCCGTGGTGCTCGGCGCGGCCGCCGGCGGCGCCGCATACGGGCCCGCACTCACGGACGTGGTCGTCATGGCACCCGCCGGCCGGATCTTCGTGACCGGCCCGGACGTGGTGCGCAGCGTGACCGGCGAGCAGATCGACATGGAAGGTCTGGGCGGAACGGAGGCGCACGGCCGCAAGTCCGGAGTCACACACATCGTGGCCGACTCCGAGGAGGACGCCTACGCGCGCACCCGGCATGTGACCTCCCTGCTCGCCGTCCCCGGAAAAGTCGACCTGGAAGCGGTGGGCCCGGACCGTGACCTGCGGGCGCTGCTGCCCTCCTCACCCCGGCGGGCCTACGACGTACGGCCGCTGGTGACCGGCATCCTCGACACCGACCCCGGGTATCCGGGCGGCGGCACGAGCGAGCGGGGCTCCTTCGAGGAGTTCCATGCCAAGTGGGCGCCGAACGTCGTGACCGGCCTCGGCCGGCTCGCCGGCCAGACCGTGGGAGTCGTCGCCAACAACCCGTTGCGCAAGGGCGGTTGCCTGGACTCGCTGAGCGCGGAGAAGGCCGCGCGCTTCGTACGGCTGTGTGACTCCATGGGGGTCCCGCTGCTCAGCCTGATCGACGTGCCCGGCTATCTGCCCGGTGTGGCCCAGGAGTGGGGCGGAGTCGTCAGGCGCGGGGCGAAACTGCTGTACGCCTTCGCCGAAGCGGTCGTACCCCGTGTCTCGGTGGTCACCCGCAAGTCCTACGGCGGTGCCTACATCGCCATGAACTCCCGTTCCCTCGGCGCCACCAAGGTGTTCGCCTGGCCCGATGCCGAAGTCGCCGTGATGGGCGCCGAGTCGGCCGTGGGCATCCTGCACCGCAAGGCCCTCGCCGCCGCGCCCGAAGCGGAGCGCGAGGAGCTGCGCGCGCGGCTCGTCGAGGAACAGAAACGACTCGCCGGCGGTGTCGACCGGGGACTCGCGCTCGGGGTGATCGACGAGGTCATCGCCCCGGCACGGACCCGGGCCGCGGTGGCGGAGGTCTTCGCCGCCGAGCCCTGCCGACGCGGTACGCACGGGAACATCCCGCTGTGAGAGTCCGGACGAAAGCTGGAACCCGCAAGTCCAGAGAGTGAGGATGATCATGGACGACAACGGTGCACCCAACGTGTTCCTCACCGGCGCCCCCGCCGCGGCGGTCGCCGGCGAGGAGCGGCTGCACTACCTCCCGGATCTCGACGTGAGCAAGGTCAAGATTCCGCGCGGCAACCGCTACGAGCACTTCGAGGCCAGTTCCGAGATCACTCGCGTCGACGACCGCGAACTGCGGGTCTTCGTGTGGACCCACAGCACCTACGTGGCCGAGTGACGCGCCGCACAGGCAATCGCGCACCCCAGGGAGCCGGTGGTGGAAGAGGTACGAGCTGAGATCGTCGCCGTCGTGAGCGAGGTGCTCACCGCGGCCGGAGACGCCATCGCGGAGGGCGAGGCGCTGGTCATTCTCGAATCGATGAAGATGGAGATCCCCGTTCTCGCCGAGAACGGCGGCCGGATCATGAAGGTTCAGGTCGCCCCCGGCGACACTGTGCAGGAGGGCGACCTCCTCGCGGTGATCGGCCAGTAGACGGGACGACCGGGGCACGGCCCCGCAGGAGCACGACCCTCACGCCGAAGCCGTGCACCGTCCGAGCCCTGGGCGGTGCACGGCTTCGGTGTGGGGCCTCAAGGACGCGGGGCCCTTTTCCGAGGGCCGGTTGTCCGGACCATTGCCGGTGTGTCAGATTTCGAAGGGGCGCGCGTGCTCGCACCCCTCACTCGACCAGAAAGGAACCCATGAGCACCGAGACGCTGGAGTTTCAGGCCGAAGCGCGGCAGCTGCTGCAGTTGATGGTCCATTCGATCTACTCGAACAAGGACATCTTCCTGCGCGAACTCATCTCCAATGCCTCCGACGCCCTGGACAAACGGCGCCTCGCCGGTCTCAAGGACGAGAGTCTCAGGGCCGACGACCTCCACATCGCCATCGAGACGGACAAGGACGCCCGCACGCTGACCGTGCGGGACAACGGCATCGGCATGTCGCGCGACGACGTCGTGGGGCTCATCGGCACGATCGCCCGGTCCGGTACCGCGGAGACCCTGCGCAAGCTGCGGGAAAGCCGGGAGAGCCGCGAGAACGGCCAGAACGGCGAGAACAGGGAATCGGCCGAGCTCATCGGCCAGTTCGGCGTCGGCTTCTACTCGACCTTCATGGTCGCCGACAACGTCACCCTGCTCACCCGCAAGGCCGGCGAAGAGGCGGGTACGCGCTGGGAGTCGGACGGCAGCGGCACATACACCATCGAGACCGTCGAGGACGCGCCGGAAGGCACGTCGGTCACCGTCCACCTGCGTCCCAAGGACGAGGAGGACGCGCTCTACGACTACACCGAGGACTGGAAGATCCGGGAGATCGTCAAGCGGTACTCGGACTTCATCTCCTTCCCCATCAGGATGGGGGACGACACCCTCAACTCGATGAAGGCCCTGTGGGCGCGGCCGCGTTCCGAGGTCGAGGACGAGGAGTACCGGGAGTTCTACCGCCACGTCACCCACGACTGGACCGACCCGCTGGAGATCATCCAGATGCGGGCCGAGGGCACCTTCGAGTACGAGGCCCTGCTCTTCATTCCCTCGCGCGCCCCGCACGACCTCTTCCAGCGTGACGGCAGCCACGGTGTCCAGCTGTACGTCAAGCGCGTGTTCATCATGGAGGACAGCCGCGAGCTGCTGCCCGACCACCTCCGCTTCGTCAAGGGAGTCGTGGACGCGGCCGACCTGTCGCTGAACATCTCCCGCGAGATCCTCCAGCAGGACCGGCACATCCAGCTGATCCGCCGCCGCCTCGCGAAGAAGGTCCTGTCGACCATCAAGGACCTCATGAAGAACGACGCGGAGAAGTACCGCACGTTCTGGCGCGAGTTCGGTCCCGCCGTCAAGGAGGGCCTGCTCAGCGGCACCGAGGACCACAAGGCGATCCTGGACATCGCGTCGTTCGCCTCCACCGCCTCCGACGAGCCGACCAGCCTGGCCGACTACGTGGCCCGGATGAAGGACGGCCAGGACAAGATCTACTTCATGACCGGCGAAAGCCGCGCACAGATCGAGAACTCCCCGCACATGGAGGCGTTCCGGGCCAAGGAGTACGAGGTCCTGCTGCTCACCGACCCGGTGGACGAGATCTGGGTCGAGGCGGTGCAGGCTTACGAGGGCAAGGAGTTCCAGTCGGTCGCGCGCGGCGCGGTCGACCTGCCCTCGGACGAGGAGCTGTCCGAGGAGAAGTCCGGTGCGTACGCCGCGCTGCTGACGTGGCTGAGCGAGGCGCTCGACGAAGTGAAGGACGTCCGGTTGACGACCCGGCTCACCAACTCGCCGGCGTGCCTGGTCAGTGATGTCGACGGCATGACGCCGACCCTGGAGAAGATGTACAGGGCGATGGGCCAGCAGGTCCCGCCGGTCAAGCGCATCCTCGAGCTGAACCCCGAGCACCCGCTGGTCAGCGGGCTGAGGTCCGCGCACGAGGAGCGCGCCGACGACCCGGCGCTCACCGAGACGGCCGAGCTGCTGTACGGCACCGCGCTGCTCGCGGAAGGCGGCGACCTGGCCGACCCGGCACGCTTCGCCAAGCTGCTGGCCGACCGCCTCGCCAGGACCGTGTGACGTCCTGACCGCCCGCGGTCCCGATATGCGGATGGCCCCGCAACCACCCGGAACGACCGGGTGGTTGCGGGGCCATGAAACGTGAAGGCGGCAGCGGCGGCCGCCGTCCGTCAGCCGACGGTGCGAGCGCGTTCGGCCTGGAAGTGCTGCTCCAGAACCTGGAGGACCTCTTTGCTCCGGTCGCTGATGAAGAAGTGCCCACCGGTGAACACACGCAGATCGAGTGATCCCGTCGTGTGCTGGGCCCAGGCCTTCGCCTCGTCCAGGGTCGTCTTGGGATCGCTGTCGCCGGTCAGCACGGTGATCGGGCAGTCCACGGTGACCCCGGGCTCACAACGGTAGGTCTCCACCGCCTTGTAGTCCGCGCGGAGCGCGGGCAGCGCGGCCCGCATCATCTCCTCGTCACCGAGCAGCGCCGACGCGGTGCCGCTCAGCCGGCGCACCTCGGCCAGGATCGTCTCGTCACTGCGATGCGTGTTCTCCTCCCGGTACGTCGAAGGCGCCCGGCGCCCGGAGGCGAACAGCCGCACCGGACCGTGCCCGTCGGCCTCCAGACGGCGGGTCAGCTCGAAGCCGAGAACGGCCCCCATGCTGTGACCGAGGAAGGTGAGCGGGAGCTCCGGCTGGCGGCGGAGCACCTCGTATATGCGGTCGGCGAGTATCGCGAGGTCCTCGACGGGCTGTTCCGTACGGCGGTCCTGCCGGCCGGGGTACTGGATGGCGACGACATCGACATCAGGGCTCAGCGCCGCCGCCACCGGGAGGTAGAAAGGAGCCGACCCGCCCGCGTGCGGGAGGCATACCAGCCGAGCAGCCGGGTTTTTGGCCGGGTGAAAACGGCGACACCACAGTTCATCTCCGGGCGAAGGCTGAGACATGCCACTCCAGAAAGTAGTCACACCGGATCATTAAGTGGTACCAGAACATAGCGA
The DNA here is from genome assembly GCF_001542625.1 of Streptomyces griseochromogenes. NCBI lineage: Bacteria > Bacillati > Actinomycetota > Actinomycetes > Kitasatosporales > Streptomycetaceae > Streptomyces > Streptomyces griseochromogenes. The sequence goes on from NZ_CP016279.1 coordinate 2,211,416, forward strand.
ATTGCCGGAACGCCTGCAAGGACGACGGATCCCGCCCTATCTGCGGTTACGCGCTCAACTGCCAGAATGGCGCAGTTGAACGGAGACCGGACTGCGGCCTTGATGATAGTTATCTCATCGAGGGCATGTGGCCGCCTGTTGCGTCGTCCCATGAGCCTGGTTACTGTTCCGAATTACGTGGCGACATTGAGAGGTGACGTACGTGGGGCACAAATTCTCCCTGGTTCTCAGCCGGCAGATCACCGACGACGAGTCGGCAGTCCTGCAGGAGGCTGGATTCTCCGACGCGACTTTCGTGACTGACTCACTCCCGACCAATGCGGACGTCGCCGTCACGAAGATTGATTTCGATGACGCGGCCGCGCCCTCCCTGGCCGAGGCGATCGAATCGGCCCTCGAGACGGTGAAGAAGGTTCCGGACCTCACCGTGCCCGGCCTCACCGTCCCGGCCGTGCCGCAGGCTCCGGCCGACGACTCCCGTGTCGTGGTCGGCGAGGTGGTCGAGGGATCGGCCGTCGAGAAGGCGTCCGAGAGGAAGGCGCCCGCCAAGAAGCGCGGCACCAAGAAGGCCGCCGCAGCGGACGAGGCATAGCCCGCCGCCATCAGGTGACGGACCGCCAAGAGCGGTCGCCACGAACACAGCGAAGCTCCGGTTGCCGGGGCGACTGTCCGAAGTCGCCCGGAACAACCGGAGCTTCGCTGCGTTGTCATACATCTGTCATGATCTGCCCGGTTCGGCAGTGGCCGTTCAACCGATGTGGCACGACGGTTGAACGCGCATCGGCGCAGCCCGCGCTTTCCATCTCGGGGTTGAACAGCGGGCCCGGTTGAACGCTGCGTTCCGATCACCCCGTTTCCCATAGCATATGCGATGCGAGTTGCGCCCCTTGGTCATCGTCGGCCCCCTGCCCGCTTATCGCGAACGACACCCCCCACCACCCCCCGCTCAGTCGTTCCAGGGCCGTGTCGGCCCCTCGGCAACTTCCCCAGTTCAAAGAATCCGCACGAATTAGCAAACCTGTCAGCACTTTTTCTGTCATGCAGTCGGGAGAGGAACGAGGCAATGGACGTTTCATTGGTGGACCTGGCCTTGGGGTCCTGGATCTCGGCGGCAATCGGCGTCGCGGCCCGGCTCGGTGTCGCGGATGTCCTTGAAGAGGGGCCGGCCACGAGCGCCGAACTGGCCAAGGCCGTCGGCGTGCAGCCCGACTCGATCACGCCCGTCATGAAGGCGCTGGTCATGGTGGGAGTCTTCGCGCAGGACGAGGAGGGCCGCTACACCAACTCTCCCCTCTCCGAGCAGCTGCGAACCCGCCATCCCCAGTCCATGCGGCACATGTGCATGCTGCTCACCGGCCTGTACGCACAGGGCTGCGGCGCGCTGCTGGAAGCGGTGCAGACGGGGCAGGGGGCGCTCAACGCCCGGTTCGGTGTCGGTCTTTACGAGTATCTGGAACAGGACCCCGAGACCGCTCGCATCTTCGACCGCGCCATGCAGGAGGCGGCCCGTCCGGTCGCGGCGATGGTGGCCGAGCACTACCCGTTCGAGAACGTGCGCACGGTGATCGACGTCGGTGGCGGCAACGGCGAACTGCTCAAGGGAATTCTCGCGGCTCACCCGCATCTCAAGGGCATCTGCGTGGACCGCGAGGACACCTGCCGGCGGGCGGAGGCCGCGCTGCGCGAGTCCGGCGACGAGGATCTCGTCGAGCGGCTGACGTTCCGGCCCGCGGACATCTTCGAGGAGTGTCCCGGCGGCGGCGACCTCTACATCCTGAAGAACGTGCTGCACGACTGGAGTTCGGAGAGCGCCGTACGCATCCTGAGCAGCATCAGCGCGGCCATGCGGGCCGGCGACGGGGAGCGCACACCGACCCTGGTGGTGATGGACCCGGTGCGTGAACACGACCCGGGCGCCCCGCTGCGTCCCCTGATCAAGATGGTGATCGGCGAGAAGAACACGCGCGAGCGCAGCGAGGCCGACATCCGCCGGGAGGCGGCGGAGGCGGGCCTCCAGGTCGTGTCCATCACCCCGCTGCCGCCGGACCTGAGCGCGGTCGCCTGCACTCTGGCCCCCTAGGGCCGCGGCGACCCGGTACGCGTGAACGCGCGCGGGGGGCGGCGAGTTCAACGGTCGTTGACCGCCGCCTGCGCCGCCCGCGGCCCGCTTCCGGTTCCTCCCCGGATCGGAATGCACAGAAGCCTCCTGAGCACAGAACTGGCTGAAAGTGCTCGTTCATCGAGTCTCCACAGTTTCTCCATCTCGGAAAACTCGGGCCCCTCTGTCCGCATGACCAGAGGACATGGCCAGGATTCGATGGGGGACCCCGCCGGTTTGCCTCTCTTTGGCGTGACACACCGGCCGGGCGCACCCCGTCGTGTGGGTTGAACGGGTTAGACTCGAAGCGTCCGGATGAGCCCGCAGGTGATATCGCCAACGCGCAGATGATATATGCCCTGCGGAGTTCACGGTAATGCCACGGATCTGTTCCCTGCAGTTCCGCTCTGTTCCACCGGACATGAGCTGAGAGAAATAAGAATAGCGTCAGGACTCAGTACTACCGAGCGTAGTGCCGGACGGGCTCAATGTAAGTCATTAAAGAAGTCGCAAATCCGTAGGCATAGCTTCCGTGTCGGTAGAGCGGACTGCTAACCTGTAGATGGCATCTAACAATCTGATAATAGCCTGACCAGCTATTGACTTACGGGGGTTTCGCGCGACGTTTCACATGTGCCTTGCGGGTTCCAGGCATACGAGATGAGTCGGATGAAGCAGCCGCTGCTTCTTTGCTGCAAATAACTCGTCGTAGTTGTCATGGGGGTGCAGTATGGGCCTTGTTGGCCGCAGTACTATTTCGACTGGCGCGGAGGAATGCCAGGATGTCGGGCCGGGGATCGTCTCGGTTCCGATTATCCAGGTGTTACCGGGTGACTCTCCGCGCTTGAAGGGTGAGGACAAGGTCCATGTATTACGGCTGGCGGCGATAGAGACCGCGCTGCCGCCCATACTGGTCGATCGAAGAACTATGCGGGTGATCGATGGGATCCACCGCTTGATGGCAGCCTCTCTCAAGGGGCACAAAGTGATTGACGTCGAGTTCTTCGACGGCAGTCGCGAGGAAGCGTTTCTGAAAGCGGTCGAGGCGAACGTCGAGCACGGTCTCCCGCTGTCGCAGGCCGATCGCACCGCGGCGGCGCTGCGCATCCTCAAGTCGCACCCCACCATGTCGGATCGTGCCATAGCCAAGTCGACCGGTCTCGGAGCCCGGGCGGTGGCGGAACTGAGGCGCTCGTCCGACTCCGTGCCGCATTCGAATTTCCGGGTGGGCCGGGACGGCAAGGTCCGTCCGTTGAACGGCGCGAAGGGGCGGCTGCGGGTCGCGGAGCTGATCAGGGAGAACCCGCAGGCTTCACTGCGTCAGGTGGCCCGGACGGCGGGGGTTTCGCCCGCGACGGCGCTCGATGTGCGGCGGCGGCTGGAGCGCGGTGAAGAACCTGTCCCCAGCCAAGGGGGAACCGCAAGTGCCGAGACGGAAACCCCGAGGGATCCCATGCCGGTTCCGAACGCGTCGATGATGGGGCCTCCGTCGACCGCCACACTCGAAAAGCTCATGCGTGATCCCTCGCTGCGGCAGAGCGAGTTGGGCCGGCGTCTGCTGCGGATGTTCAAGGAGAACGTGCTCGGCGCCAAGGAGATGACGGATATCTGTGCCTCGGTGCCCTCGCACTGTCTTGAAATGATCATACAGCTCTCCCGCGCCAACTCTCAGATCTGGGAAGATTTCGCCCAGGAGTTGAACAGACGAGCACGGATCGTCAACCCCGAATAGTGTGCTGCCCGGGTCAGTTGGGCGGTGACCGGCTGAACGGGGGAGGAACGAGGCCAGAGTCCACACCTCGACCATGCGGACTCCGGCCTCGTTCTTGCCCGTTGCCCGGTGGTCGACGACCATGCGCGGGCTCGGCATCGAACAGTGGCTGGATTTGTATCCGTCAACGGCACGGTGACACATCGGTCTTGGCGATCGCTTGACGATTGGCCGATATCGGTGGGGATTTGTGTCCGGTGTGATCGTCGTTTCGCGTTACGGTGCCGTGCTTCATCAGCTAACGTGAGGATCGGTACCGCGATATCCCCCCGCACGTCATCAGGATGTGAACACATGACAGACGAGCAGTCTTTGTCAGGCGACGCCACCGGCCACCCCGGTTCCACACCGGACATGAGGGTTTCGCACGCGGACCGGGACCAGGTCGTGGACATCCTGCGCGACGCCGCGGGCGACGGCCGGATCACCGCCGAAGAGCTCGATGAGCGCGTGGAGGCGGCCCTGACCGCGCGCACCGTCAAGGACCTGGCCGCGCTGACCGCCGATCTGCCGGCTCCTCCCGCCGAGCCGAGCACCCAGTCCAAGGACCTGATCAAGATCGACCAGCGCCTTGGCACCGTCGAGCGCACGGGACCCTGGGTGGTCCCGCGCCGGATGGAGATCCGGATCACCGCCGGTGACGTGAAGCTCGACTTCACCGAAGCCGTGATCAACCACGACCAGCTGACGATCGATGTCGACCTGGGTATCGGCGCCGACCTGCTGCTGGTGACCAAGCCCGGCATCCTGGTGAACGCGGACGATCTGACCGTACGCCTGGGCGACTTCAAGATCCGCCAGTTCCGCGACGAAAGCAATGCGCCGGTCGTCCTGCGCGTGGAGGTGACCGGCCGGATCCGCGGCGGCGACATCGCGGTCAGGCCCCCGCGGCGGACACTCGGCCAGTGGATGCGCGGCGAAAGCGCCATCTGAATCCGTCCGGCCGGCATCGGCCGGCACCCGAAAACATTTGAGCGCGGCTCCGCCCCGACCAACCGGTCTCAGTGACCGAGGTCACGGCGGAGCCGCGCTCGTTCTTTACGTTCTGCCTGTTCCCTGCAATGCTGGGCTGCCGTATTCCATTCCAGCCCGCCGATCAGGTGTTCAACTGCTACGTTGCGGCCCCTGCGGAGATGAAGCTACGGTTCTGTTATTGGTGATCATTGGGAACGTAGCTTATGGCAATGTGAGGCGACGACTTATTACGGTTCTCGTGAAGTCGAACATCGTTGACGAGATTCCCCGTCGCCGGTCGCGGCGATCGAATCGGTCCTTGCCGCGATAGGAAAGTACTGGATCTCGTGTCGGTCCTGGGCGCTCCGCTTCGGTGCGCCCACGTGCCAGTCTGCGAATCTTTCTGCGGTAATACACCTCGTGGCGTGCGTGTCAATTTGGCATATCCTCGGCAATCTGGGATGGCGGAAATAAATGGCCAACGAAGATAAGCTCCGCGATTACCTCAAGCTGGTGACGGCTAATCTTCGCCAGACCCGCCGCCGTCTGGCTGAGGTCGAGGAACGGAGCCAGGAGCCCCTCGCGATCGTGGGGATGAGCTGCCGGTTCCCCGGCGGGGCTCAGAGCCCGGAGAAGCTGTGGGAGCTGTTGGCCACGGGGACGGACGCCATCGGAGCGTTCCCGCAGGACCGCGGCTGGGACATCGAGACCCTCTATGACCCCGACCCCGATCACCCGGGCACTTCGTACGCGCGCCACGGCGGATTCCTCTACGACGCCGCCGAGTTCGACGCCGGCTTCTTCGGAATCAGCCCGCGCGAGGCACTGATGATGGACCCGCAGCAGCGGCTGCTGCTGGAGGTGTCCTGGGAGGCGCTGGAGAAGGCGGGCATCGACGCCGCCTCACTGCGCGGCACCCAGACCGGTGTCTTCGCGGGCGGCTACACCTCCGGCTACGGCACGAACCCCTCGGCGGAGGCGGGCGGTTCCGAAGGCCATCTGCTGACCGGCATCGCGACCAGCGTCCTGTCGGGGCGCCTGGCGTTCACCTTCGGCCTGGAGGGCCCGGCGGTGACGGTGGACACCGCCTGTTCGTCGTCGCTGGTGGCCCTCCACCTGGCCTGCCAGGCGCTGCGCGCCGGGGAGTGCTCGCTGGCCCTGGTCGGCGGAGTCACCGTGATCGCCACCCCGGCCGTGTTCGTCGGGTTCTCCCGGCAGCGCGGTATGTCGGTGGACGGGCGGTGCAAGTCCTTCAGCGCCGAGGCCGAAGGGTCCGGCTGGGCCGAGGGCGCCGGCGTCCTGGTCGTGGAGCGGTTGTCCGACGCCCGCCGCAACGGCCACCGGGTGCTGGCCGTGGTCCGCGGATCCGCGATGAACCAGGACGGCGCGTCCAACGGCCTGACCGCCCCCAACGGCCCCTCGCAGCAGCGGGTCATCCGCGCGGCCCTCGCCAACGCCCAACTGTCGCCCGCGGACGTCGACGTGGTGGAGGCGCACGGCTCGGCGACCAAGCTCGGCGACCCGATCGAGGCCGAGGCGCTCATCGCCACCTACGGCCAGGACCGTCCGGAAGACCGCCCGCTGTGGCTGGGCTCGGTGAAGTCCAACATCGGACACGCCCAGGCCGCCGCAGGTGTCGCCGGTGTCATCAAGATGGTGCTGTCGCTGCAGAACGAGCGGCTGCCCCAGACCCTCCACGCGGAAGAGCCCACGCCGCATGTCGACTGGTCGGCCGGCGAGGTGCGCCTGCTGACCGAGTCGAAGCCGTGGGAGACGGACAGCCGAGTGCGCCGCGCCGGTGTGTCGGCGTTCGGCATGAGCGGCACCAACGTGCACATCATCCTGGAGGAAGCCCCCACCGACAGCGGTGTGCCGGCGCAGGACCCCGCCGAGGACGGCGAGGTGGCCGAGGCCGCAGCCCTGGACGAGCCGGCCGACGAGGTCGAGCGGACCGCCGTGCCCGCGGTGGTGGAGGCCGACGGGACCGGCGCGTGGCTGGTGTCGGCGCGTACGGCCGAGGGGCTGGTGGCGCAGGCGGGCCGGTTGCGGGAGTGGGTCGCTGCCCGGCCCGAACTGAACATCCCCGATGTGAGTTGGTCGCTGGCGGTGTCCCGCTCGGTGTTCGAGCACCGCGGCGTGGTGGTCGGCTCCGACCGCGAGGAACTGCTGACCGGCTTGGAGAAGCTGGCTGCCGGTACGTCCGCGGGTTCGGTGGCATCGGGTGTGGCTCGGCCGGGTTCCCGGACGGTGTTCGTCTTCGCGGGTCAGGGGGCTCAGTGGGTGGGGATGGGTCGTGAACTGGCTGTTTCCTCGCCGGTGTTCGGGGCTCGGTTGGCGGAGTGTGAGCGGGCGTTGTCGCCGTATGTGGAGTGGTCGCTGAGTGATGTGCTCGCGGGTGCTCCGGGGGTTCCTGGGCTGGACCGTGCGGATGTGGTGCAGCCGGTGTTGTGGGCGGTGATGGTTTCGCTGGCCGCGGTGTGGGAGGCGGCGGGTGTGTCGCCCGATGCGGTGGTGGGTCATTCGCAGGGTGAGATTGCTGCGGCGACGGTGGCGGGGATGTTGAGTGTGGAGGATGGCGCCCGGGTGGTGGCGGTGCGGTCGCGGGCGTTGTCGGGTCTGTCGGTGCAGGGCTCGATGGTGTCGGTGGTGATGCCGTCGCAGGCGGTGCGGGAGTTGGTGGGGCAGTGGGGTGAGCGTCTGTCGGTGGCGGCGGTGAACGGTCCGGCGGCGGTGGTGGTTTCTGGTGAGCCGGGGGCGTTGTCGGAGTTCGAGCGGGAGTTGTCGGCTCGGCATGTGTTGCGGTGGCGGATTCCGGAGACGGATTTTGTGGCGCATTCGCCGGCGGTGGAGCCGTTGGCGGTGGTGTTGGAGGGGGAGTTGGCGGGGATTGCGCCGCGGGCTGGTCGGGTGCCGATGGTGTCCACGGTGACTGGTGAGTGGGTGTCGGGTCCTGAGGTGGATGCCGGGTATTGGTATGCGAATCTGCGGCAGATGGTCCGTTTCGAGGAAGCGGTCCGTGTCCTGATCACTGGTGGGTACGGCGCGTTTGTGGAGGTCTCCCCGCACCCGGTGCTGACCGCCGCCGTGGCGGAAACCGCGGAGGACGCGGGCAACACCGATGTGGTGGTCGTAGGAACTCTGGAGCGTGACAACGGTGGTGCGGCGCGGCTGTTGTCCGTGTTCGGGCAGGCGTATGTCGGCGGGCTGAGCGTGGACTGGAAGGCTGTTCTGCCCGCCGCGGAACAGGTCGAGCTGCCCACCTACGCCTTCCAGCACCAGCGGTACTGGCTGCGGTCGGCGGCCGCGACCGTGGCTCTGGCCGGCGCGGACGGTGCGAGCACGGCGGCCGAGGCGCAGTTCTGGGCCGCTGTCGAGGGCGGTGACCTGGCCTCGATCGCGGACACGCTGGCGATCGAGGACCAGCGGTACCTGAGCGAGCTGCTGCCGGCGCTGGCGTCGTGGCGGCGCCAGGAGCGGGACCGGTCCGCGACAACGAGCTGGCGTTACCGGGTGACCTGGGCGCCGGTCGCCGAGCCCGACGCCCGGGCGCTGTCAGGGACTTGGCTGGTCGTGGCCGAGCGGTCCGGCGACGACCTGACGCAGTGGTGTGTGGAGGCGCTCGCCGCCCGGGGCGCCGAGGTGGTGGTCGCCGAGGTGCCGGCCGGGACGGTGGACCGTACCGAGGTGGCGAAGGTCCTCGGTCAGGTGTTGCGGGACGTCGAGCCCGGCGCGGTGGCCGGTGTGGTGTCGCTGCTCGCGCTGGACGAGACGCCCGTGCCCGCGCACCCGGTGGTGGCCCAGGGCGTGGCCGCGACCGTGGGCCTCGTGCAGGCGCTCGGCGACGCCGGAGTGGGCGCACCGCTGTGGGTGTCCACGCGCGGGGCGATCGCCACCGGCTCCGACGAGGCACTGGCCAGTGCCGTGCAGGCGCAGGTGTGGGGCCTGGGCCGGGTCGCAGCACTGGAACACCCCGACCGGTGGGGCGGGTTGATCGACCTGCCCGCCGTACTCGACGACCGCGCCGGAGTCCGGCTGACGGCCGTGCTCGCCCGGGGCGACGAGGACCAGGTGGCGATCCGCGCCTCCGGGATCCTGGCCAGGCGGCTGACCCGCGCCCCGCAGACCCGCGGCTCCGCGCGGCGCTGGGAGCCGCGCGGAAGCGCGCTGATCACCGACGGCACCTCCGCGATCGGCGGACACGTCGCCCGCTGGATGGCCGGCCGGGGTGCTCGCCGGCTCGTGCTGACCAGCCGGACCGGCCCCTGCGCCCCCGGTGTCGCCGCACTGGTGGCCGAGCTGGCCGCCCTCGGCACCCGGGTCGACGTGGTGGCCTGCGACGTGAGCGAGCGAGCTGACCTGGCCGGGACGATCGCCTGGACCGGAACGGACGGTCCGGCCCTGTCCGCGGTGGTGCACAACGCGGAGGCGATCGACGACGGCCCCCTCGACGGCCTCGATATCGCCGAACTCGCCGCGGTACTGGCGGCCAAGGCGGCCTCGGCGGCCTGGCTGGACGAACTCACCGCAGAACTGGACGCGTTCATCCTGTTCTCCTCGGTCGCCGCCATCTGGGGCGGCGGCCAGCAGCCGGCCTTCTCCGCGGCGAACGCCTTCCTGGACGCGCTGGCGGAGAGCCGCCTGGCCCGCGGCGAGACCGCGACCTCGGTGGCCTGGGGCCCCTGGAGCGGCGGCGCGATGAGCACCGGGGACGACGGAGCCCAGCTGGAGCGGCGCGGACTGCGGCTGCTCGCTCCCGACCTGGCCGTACAGACGCTGGCCCAGATCCTGGACGGCGGCGAGGGACCGGTGACGGTCGCGGACGTCGACTGGGCCCGGTTCGCCCCGCCGTTCACGCTGCGCCGGCCCAGCCCCCTGATCGAGGGCCTGCCCGAGGTCCGGCAGGCCCTGGACGACGCCGGATCGGACGCGGCCCAGGGCGGCGCGGACGTCGACCCGGACGCGGGCTCCACGCTGAAGCAGCAGCTGGCGGGGCTGCCGACCGCCGATCAGGACCGGACCCTGGTCAACCTGATCAGGGCCGAGGCCGCCGCCGTACTCGACTATTCCTCCCCGGAGGCCATCGGCAGCAGCCGGGCCTTCAGCGAACTGGGCTTCGACTCCCTGACCGCCGTCGAACTGCGCAACCGGCTCGGCGCGCGCACCGGGCTCAAGCTGCCCGCGACGCTGCTCTTCGACTATCCGAGCCCCGCCGTACTGGCCGGATACCTGCGCGACGAACTGCTCGGCGTCCAGGCCACGAGCGGGACCGTGCCGATGACCACGGCGGCCCCGACGGACGACGATCCGGTGGCGATCGTGGGCATGAGCTGCCGCTTCCCCGGCGGGGTCAGGACCCCGGAAGAGCTGTGGGAGCTGCTGGACTCGGGCACGGACGCGATCGGGGCCTTCCCGCAGGACCGGGGCTGGGACCTGGACAACCTGTACGACCCGGATCCCGATCAGACCGGGACGTCGTACGTGCGCCAGGGCGGGTTCGTCTACGACGCGACCGAGTTCGACGCCGGGTTCTTCGGGATCAGCCCGCGCGAGGCGGTGGCGATGGACCCGCAGCAGCGGCTGCTGCTGGAGGTGTCCTGGGAGGCGCTGGAACGGGCGGGCATCGTCCAGTCCGCGCTGCGCGGCAGCCAGACCGGGGTGTTCGCCGGCGCGAGCTTCGCCGGATACGGCGTCACCGGAGCCACCGAGAGCCTCGAAGCACACCTGCTGACGGGCACCACGACCAGCGTGCTCTCCGGCCGGGTGGCCTACACCTTCGGCCTGGAGGGCCCGGCGGTGACGGTCGACACGGCCTGCTCCTCGGCGCTGGTCGCGGTGTACCTGGCCGCGCAGGCGCTGCGGTCGGGCGAGTGCTCGCTGGCACTGGCCGGCGGCGCCTTCGTGGCGGCCACTCCCGATCTGTTCGTCTGGACCAGCAGGCAGCGGGGGCTCGCCCCCGACGGCCGGTCGAAGTCGTTCGGCGCCGCCGCCGACGGCATGGGCATCGCCGAAGGCGCGGGCATGGTGGTGCTGGAGCGCCTGTCGGACGCCCGGCGCAACGGACACCCGGTGCTCGCCGTGATACGCGGCTCCGCGGTGAACCAGGACGGCGCGTCCAACGGACTGACCGCCCCGAACGGCCCCTCGCAGCAGCGGGTCATCCGGGCGGCCCTGGCCAGCGGACGACTGTCCACCGCCGACGTCGACGTGGTGGAAGCCCACGGCTCCGGCACGGTGCTCGGCGACCCGATCGAGGCACAGGCGGTGATCGCCACCTACGGCCAGAACCGGCCGGAGGGACAGCCGTTGTGGCTGGGTTCGGTGAAGTCCAACATCGGACACGCCCAGGCCGCGGCCGGCATCGGCGGACTCATCAAGATGGTGCTGGCGCTGCGGAACAAGCGGCTGCCCGCCACCTTGCACTCGCAGGAGCCCTCGCCGCACGTGGACTGGTCGGCCGGTGAGGTACGACTGCTGACCGAGTCGCGGCCGTGGGAGACGGACGGCCGGCCGCGCCGCGCCGGTGTCTCCTCGTTCGGCGTCAGCGGCACCAACGCCCACATCATCCTCGAAGAGGCCCCCGAGCCGGACGACGAGGAGACCCCCGCGGCCGTCGAGGGAGCCGGTGCCCCGGACGCCCCCGCGGTCATCGACGCCTCTGAGGCCTCCGCCTGGACCGTGTCCGGGCGGACCGCCGAAGGCATGCGGCTGCAGGCTGCCCGGCTCGCCGAGTACGTGACCGCGCGACCGGAACTGGACCCCGCGGACGTGGCCCGCTCCCTGGCACGGACCCGTTCCGTGTTCGAGTACCGGGCCGTGGTGACCGGCAGCGACCGCGAGGACCTCACGGCGGGCCTGGCCGCGGTGGTGGCCGCGGAACCCCGGCCCGGGGTCGTCATCGGGACGACCGCGGCGGCCGAGGAGGGCCAGGCGGTCTTCGTCTTCCCCGGCCAGGGCGCCCAATGGGCCGGAATGGGCCGGGAGATGGCGGTCTCCTCGCCGGTGTTCGCGGCCCGGCTGGCCGAGTGCGAGCGGGCCCTGGCCCCGTACGTCGACTGGTCGCTCACCGACGTGCTGGCCGGCGCGGACGGCGCGCCCGAACTGGAGCGCGCCGACGTCGTCCAGCCGGCCCTGTGGGCGGTCATGGTCTCGCTGGCCGCGGTGTGGGAGGCGGCGGGCGTGACACCCGGCGCCGTGGTGGGCCACTCCCAGGGCGAGATCGCGGCGGCCACCGTGGCCGGGATCCTGTCGCTGCAGGACGCCGCCAAGGTCGTCGCGGTGCGCAGCCGGGCGCTGTCCGGGCTCGGCACCGGCGGCGGCATGCTCTCCGTCGTGATGCCCGTCGCGGCGGTGCGCGAACTGCTGGCCCCGTGGGGAGAGCGGCTCTCGGTGGCGGCGATCAACGGACCCGCGGCCACCGTGGTCTCCGGCGAGACGGACGCCCTGGCCGAGTTCGGGGCCGAACTCTCCGCCCGGCACGTCATGCGCTGGCCGATCCCCGTCACCGACTTCGTGGCGCACTCCGCCGGTATCGAGGACCTGGCCGGCGAACTCACCGCGAGCCTGGCCGGAATCCAGCCGGGAGCGGGACGCGTCCCGCTGTTCTCCACCGTCGAATGCCGCTGGATGAACGGCCCGGAGCTCGACCCCGAGTACTGGTTCGCCAACGTCCGCCGCACCGTCCGCTTCGACGAGGCGATCCGCGAACTGGCCACGGCCGGGAACCGGACCTTCATCGAGGTCTCCCCGCAGCCGGTGCTCACCACCGGCATCGCCGAGACGATCGAGGACCTGGGGACGGCCGCCCTCCCGGTGATCACCGGAACCCTGGACCGCGAGGACAGCGGCCCCCGCCGGCTGCTGACCGCGCTCGCCCAGGTGCACGTGGGCGGCACCACCGTCGACTGGCAGAAGGTACTGCCCGACGCCGCGCACACGGATCTGCCCACCTACGCCTTCCAGCACCAGCGGTACTGGATCGCGGCCGCCGACCCGGCCACCCCGGCCGTCGCCGGCGGGGACGGCGCGGGAACCGAGGCCGAGGCCCGGTTCTGGGCCGCCGTCGAAGGCGGAGACCTGCGACAGCTGGCCGACACCCTCGCGGTGGACGGACAGCGGTCCTTCAACGAGGTGCTCCCGTCGCTGGCGTCCTGGCGCCGCCGCGAACGGGAACGGGACGTCACCGGGAACTGGCGCTACCGCGTCACCTGGGCCCCGGTCACCGACCCGGCACCGGCCACTTTGGCCGGGACCTGGCTGGTCGCGATCCCGGCCCACCGGACCGGTGCCACCGCGGACCTCGCCCAGGCCTGCGTACGTGCCCTCACCAAGCGGGGCACCCGGATCGAGGTCGTCGAGGTCGAGGCGGGCACGGCACAGCGCGAACAGCTGGCCGCCCACCTCACCCGGGCCCTGCGCAACGGCGCCGACGAGGACACCCCCGCCCACGCGGCCGGGGTGGTCTCCCTGCTGGCGCTGGACGAGACGCCGGCCCCGGCCTGGCCCGTGGTGCCCGAGGGACTGACCGGCACACTGACCCTGCTGCAGGCGATGACCGACGCCGGGATCGTCGCACCCCTGTGGATGCTCACCCGCGGGGCGATAGCCACCGGACCCGGCGAGGTGCTCACCAGCCCCGTACAGGGACAGACCTGGGGACTCGGCCGCGTCGTGGCCCTGGAACAGCCGGACCGCTGGGGCGGCCTCATCGACCTGCCCGCCGTGTTCGACGACCGGGCCGCCGGCCGCCTGTGCGCCGTACTCGCCGGCTGCGACGAGGACCAGGTGGCGATCAGGCCCGCCGGAATCCTCGGCCGCAGGCTGACCCGGGCCCCGCAGCCCAGGGCCGGACGGGACTTCACGCCGCGCGGCACCGTCCTGATCACCGGCGGTACGGGTGCCATCGGCGGACACGTCGCCCGCTGGCTCGCCGGCCGCGATGCCGAACGGCTCGTCCTGGCCAGCCGGTCCGGACCCGGTGCGGCGGGTGCGGCCGCGCTGGCGGCCGAGCTGGCGACGGCCGGGACCCACGTCGAGATCAGCACCTGCGACAGCGGCCTGCGCGCCGACCTGTCCGGACTCATCGACCGCATCGCTGCGAGCGGACCGCCGCTGACCGCCGTCATGCACACCGCGGGCGTGCTCGACGACGGCGTGCTCGACCGGCTCGACGCCGAACGACTGACCACCGCGCTCTCGGCCAAGGCCGCCGGCGCCGCCTACCTCGACGAACTGACCGCGGACCTCGACCTCGACGCGTTCGTCCTGTTCTCCTCCGGCGCCGCCACCTTCGGCGGCGCGGGCCAGGCCAACTACGCCGCCGCGAACGCCTTCCTGGACGGACTCGCCGAGAACCGCCGCTCGCGCGGCCTGACCGCGATGTCGGTGGCCTGGGGCCCCTGGGCCGGCGAAGGCGTGTCCCAGGCCAGCGAGGCGGCCCGGCAGCGGCTGCGCCGCAACCGCTGGGAGGTCCTGATGGACCCGAAGCTGGCGGTCAAGGCACTGGGCGAGGCACTGGCAGGCCCGGACACCGTGCTGACCGTGATGGACCTCGACTGGCCCAAGCTCGCGGCCGCCCCCGGCGCCGCCGAGATCCTCGGCGTGCCGTTCCTGCGCGACCTGCCGGACGCCCAGCAGCTGAAGGCGGCGGCACAGGCCGACGGCAACGCGCCCCAGGCCGAAGGCGAACTGGCCCAGCGGCTGACCGGCCTGTCCCGCACCGAACAGGACCGGATGCTCGTCGACACGATCCGGGGCGAAGCCGCCGCGGTACTCGGCTACTCCGGCCCCGACGACGTGGAACCCAGCCGGGCCTTCAGCGAACTGGGCTTCGACTCCCTCACCGCCGTCGAGCTGCGCAACCGGATCGCCACGGTCACCGGACTCCGACTGCCCGCCACCCTGCTGTTCGACTACCCCTCCCCGACGGTGCTGGCCGATCACCTGCGCGTGACACTGCTCGGCGCCCTGGCCCAGAACACGGCCGCCCCGGAGGCCCCGGCCACCGCGCCCGTCGACGGCGAACCGATCGCCGTCGTGGCGATGAGCTGCCGCTTCCCCGGCGGCGTGAACAGCCCCGAAGAACTCTGGGAGCTGCTGGCCGCACGCGGCGAAGGCATCTCGGGCTTCCCGCAGGACCGCGGATGGGACACCGCCGCCCTGTTCGACCCCGACCCCGCCAACGCCGGGACCACCTACGCACGCGAAGGCGGATTCCTCCACCAGGCCGCCGAGTTCGACGCGGGATTCTTCGGCATCAGCCCGCGCGAAGCGGTGGCGATGGACCCGCAGCAGCGGCTGCTGCTCGAACTCTCCTGGGAGGCGCTGGAGTCCACCGGAGTGGACCCGGCCTCGCTGCGCGGCTCGCGCACCGGCGTGTTCATCGGCGGATACTCGTCCGGCTACGCGGCGGCCAGCATGCAGCTGGGCGCGCGGGACGGCGCCGCGCAGCTGGAAGGCCACCTGGTCACCGGCAACGCGACCAGCATCATCTCCGGTCGGGTGTCGTACGTGCTCGGCCTGGAGGGCCCGGCGGTGACCGTCGACACGGCCTGCTCGTCGTCCCTGGTGGCACTGCACATGGCCGCCCAGGCGGTGCGCTCGGGCGAATGCTCGCTGGCGCTGGTCGGCGGCGTCTCGGTCATGGCGACACCGTGGGAGATGGTGGGCTTCGCCCGCCAGCGCGGGCTGGCGGCGGACGGACGGTCCAAGGCCTTCTCCGCGACGGCCGACGGCATGGGCATGGGCGAAGGCGCCGGAATGATCGTGCTGGAGCGGCTCTCCGAAGCCCAGCGCAAGGGCCACCGGGTGCTGGCGGTGGTGCGTGGCTCCGCGGTGAACCAGGACGGCGCGTCCAACGGCCTGACCGCCCCCAACGGCCCCTCCCAGCAGCGGGTGATCCGCGCGGCCCTCGCCAACGCCCGGCTGTCGGCCGCCGACGTGGACGTGGTGGAGGCGCACGGTACGGGCACCCCGCTGGGCGACCCGATCGAGGCACAGGCCCTGCTCGCCACCTACGGCCAGGAACGCGCCGACGAACGGCCGCTGTGGCTCGGCTCGGTCAAGTCCAACCTCGGACACACCCAGGCAGCCGCGGGCATGGCCGGCGTCATCAAGATGGTGCTGGCCATGCGGCACGGAGAGCTGCCCGCGACCCTGCACGCGGACGAACCGTCGCCGCACGTGGACTGGTCCGCGGGCGAGGTACGGCTCCTGACGGAACCGGTGCCGTGGCCGGCCGGGGAGCGCGCCCGCCGGGCCGGTGTCTCGGCGTTCGGCATCAGCGGCACCAACGCGCACGTCATCGTCGAGGAAGCACCGGCCACCGAGGCCGGTGAGCTTGACGCCGATGAGTTTGAGAACGGCGCCGGTACGGCGTCCGTGGTGGCGGGCGCCGGCGCGTGGGTGGTGTCCGGCCGGTCGGCCGAAGGCCTGACCGCGCAGGCAGGACGTCTGCGGGACTGGGTCACCGCACGGCCTGACCTGGACGCGGCGGACCTGGGCTGGTCGCTCGCCTCGACGCGGTCGGTGTTCGAGCACCGGGCCGTGGTGGTGGGCGCCGACCGCGAGCAGTTGATGACCGGGCTGGAGAACCTGGCTGCCGGGGTGTCCGCGGGTTCGGTGGTGGCCGGGGTCGCGCGTTCGGGTGCGCGGGTGGGTTTGGTGTTCGCGGGTCAGGGCTCGCAGTGGGTGGGGATGGGGCGCGGCCTGTATGAGGGCAGTCCTGTCTTCGCCGAGGCCTTCGATCAGGCGTGCGGCCTGGTCGAGTTGGAGTTGGGGGTGTCGGTTCGGGATGTCGTCCTGGGTGCGGACGGTGTCGACGAAGGCTTGGTGGATCAGACGCTGTATGCGCAGGCTGGTCTGTTCGCGTTCGAGGTGGCGTTGGCGGCTGTGCTGAAGGCGGCCGGTGTCGTGGCGGACGCGGTCGTGGGTCACTCGGTGGGCGAGGTCGCGGCAGCCTACGTGGCAGGCGTGTTGTCGCTTGCGGATGCCAGCCGTCTGGTGGCGGCGCGTGCTCGTTTGATGCAGGCGTTGCCTGCGGGTGGTGCGATGGCGGCGATCGGTGCCTCGGAGGCCGAGGTGGAGCCCGGGCTGACGGAGGGTGTGTCGGTCGCGGCGGTCAACGGGCCGGAGTCTGTGGTGATCTCCGGTGAGACGGCAGCGGTTGAACAGCTGGTGGAGCACTGGCGGGAGAAGGGCCGTCGGGTTCGGCGGTTGCGCGTGAGCCATGCCTTCCATTCGGCGGCGATGGACCTGGTGCTGGACGAGCTGGGTGAGGTTGCGGCGGGGCTGGAGTACCACCGGCCGCAGTTGGTGTGGGCGGGTGCTCTCACCGGTGAGCTGGTGACCGAGTGCGAGGGTGGGTACTGGCCGGCGCAGACGCGTCGGGCGGTGCGGTTCGCGGACGCGCTGGGTGCGTTGGCGGCCGAGGGTGTGTCGGTGTTCATCGAGGTCGGTCCGGATGGTTCGCTGTCCGCGCTGGGCCCGGATGCCGTTGCCGGTATCGGCGGCGACGAGGGCGTGTTCGTCCCGCTCCAGCGGCGTAACGAGCAGGGTGTGACGGGCCTGGTTGCGGGTCTGGCGCGGGCGTTCGTCCAGGGTGCGGTGGTGGACTGGGCCGCGGTGCTGCCGACCGGGCAGCGGGTGGACCTGCCCACGTACGCGTTCCGGCACGAGCGGTACTGGCCCCAGGGAGTGCTGGCACTGCCGACCGCGGGGACGGTCGCGGGTGGCGATGGCGCTAGCACGGTGGCCGAGGCCCAGTTCTGGGCCGCGGTCGAGGGCGGAGACCTCGCGCACATCGCCGACACCCTGGCCATCGAGGACCAGCAGCATCTGAGCCAGGTGCTGCCGGCGCTGGCATCCTGGCGGCGGCAGGAGCGGGACCGGTCGGTGACCGCGAACTGGCGCTACCGAGTGACCTGGGCGCCGGTCGCCGAGCCCGACACCGCCGAACTGACCGGCGTCTGGCTGCTGGTGACCGCGGCCGGACAGGCCGACGACGACCTGACGCGGGAATGCGTCCAGGCGCTCACCGCCCGAGGCGCTGACGTGGCGGTCGTGGAGACCACGGAAACAGCCGACCAGGAACAGATGGCCGCGCAGATCGGCAAGGTGATTCCGGAGACCGGGGTCGCCGGCGTCGTATCGCTGCTGGCACTGGACGAGACTCCGCTGCCCGCTCACCCGACGCTGGCGAACGGCCTGGCCGGGACCCAGACGCTGGTCCAGGCCCTGATCGCCCTGGCGGTCCACGCGCCGCTGTGGATTCTCACCCGCGGCGCCGTCGCGGCCGCGCCGGGCGAGGTGCTGGCCAGCCCGGTACAGGCGCAGGCGTGGGGACTCGGCCGGGTCTCCGCCCTGGAGCACCCCGACCACGGCGGTGGCCTGATCGACCTGCCGTCCGAGTTCGACGAGCGGACCGCGACCCGGCTGTGCGCGGTGCTCACCGGATGCGGTGAGGACCAGGTGGCGATCCGCCAGGCCGGGATCCTGGGCCGCAGGCTGACCCGGGCCTCGCAGCCCGGCGGCTCGGCCGAGCCCTTTGTTCCGCGCGGGAGTGTGCTGATCACGGGTGGTACCGGTGCGATCGGTGGGCATGTGGCCCGCTGGCTGGCCGGCCGCGGTGCTCAGAGGCTCGTGCTGACCAGCCGGTCCGGAGCCGGTGCGGCGGGTGCGGCGGCGCTGGCGGCCGAACTGGCCACGGCCGGGGCGCGGGTCGAGGTGATCGCGTCCGACACGGCGGACGACGCTGCGCTGACCGCCCTGATCACCAGGATCGGGGCCGATGGCCCGCCGCTGACCGCGGTGATGCACGCCGCGGGCGTGGCCCAGGCCACCGCGCTGGACGAGACCTCGGTGGAGGAACTCGCCACGGTCCTGACGGCCAAGGCCGCGGGCGCCGTCACCCTCGACCGCGTGACCGCGGACCTGGATCTGGACCTGGACGCGTTCGTCCTGTTCTCCTCCATCTCGGCCACCTGGGGCAGCGGCCTGCAGGCCGGGTACGCGGCGGCCAACACCTTCCTGGACGCCCTGGCGGAGAACCGTCTGGCGCGAGGGCTGACGGCGACCTCGGTGGCCTGGGGCCCGTGGGGCGGCGGCGGCATGACCGACCAGGAGGACGCGGCCCAGATGCAGCGGCGAGGCCTGCACCTGCTCGAACCGGAGCAGGCCGTCCAGGCCCTGGCACAGGTGCTCGACGGCCGGGACGGTCTGGTGACGGTCGCGGATGTGGACTGGGCGCGGTTCGCGCCGCCGTTCACCGTGCGGCGGCCCAGCCCGCTGATCGAGAGCCTGCCGGAGGTCATCGAGGCCCTGGCCGCCACAGCCGACGACAGCGGCCCGGCGGACCCGGAGGCGGGCAGCGCGCTGGCCCAGCAACTGGCGGGCCTGTCGCGGGCGGAACAGGACCGGCTGCTGACCGACCTGGTCCGCGCCGAGGCCGCCGTCGTACTGGGCCACGCCGGTATCGAGGCGGTCGAGGCCGACCGGGCCTTCAGCGACCTCGGAGCCGACTCGCTGACCGCGGTGGAACTGCGCGACCGGCTGAGCGCCGTCACCGGCCTGCGCCTGCCCAGCACGCTCCTGTTCGACTACCCCACTCCCGCCGCACTGGCCGGCTACCTGAGGGCCGGCCAGATCGAGGAGACCAGCCCGGCCCAGCCCGTGCTCGCGGAGCTGGAAAAGCTGGAAGGCATGCTCGCCGCGATTACCGGCGACGAGGACTCCGCCCAGATCACGAACCGACTCGAAGTCGTCCTTTCTAAGTGGAAAGAGGCTCGCGAGCGGAACGGAGAGGTCGGAGTTGCGGAGAAGCTCGAATCGTCAACCGACGACGAAGTCTTCGATTTTATCGGAAAAGAACTTGGAATCTACTGACGAGGCGAACGCCGCGACTTCCTCGACGAGGTGACGTAAGTGAGCGAAGACAAGCTCCGCTACTTTCTCAAGCGGGTGACCGCTAATCTGCACGAGACCCGCCAGCGTCTGCAGGAAATGGAAGCGGCAAGCGACGAGCCGATTGCGATCGTGGGCATGAGCTGCCGGTTCCCCGGCGGTGTGCGCAGCCCCGAACAACTGTGGGACCTGGTGGCCACACGGACCGACGCGGTCGCCGGACTCCCGCGGGACCGGGGCTGGGACCTCGGCGATCCGGACGATCCCGGGTCCGGTGCGAAGGTGCAGGCGGGCGGCTTCATCTACGAGGCGCCCGAGTTCGACGCGGGATTCTTCGGGATCAGCCCGCGCGAGGCCGTCTCGATGGACCCGCAGCAGCGGCTGCTGCTGGAGGTGTCCTGGGAGGCGCTGGAGCGTGCGGGTATCGACCCCGTGTCGCTGCGGGGCTCTGCGACGGGCGTGTTCGCGGGTGCGTCCGCGTCAGGCTACGGCTGGGTCTCGGGTCGGCAGGGCGAGCTGGACGGTCATGTGATGACCGGCAACGCGACGAGCATCCTGTCCGGCCGGGTGTCCTACACGTTCGGTCTGGAAGGCCCGGCCGTCACGGTGGACACGGCGTGTTCGTCGTCGCTGGTCTCCCTGCACCTGGCCTGCCAGGCACTGCGATCCGGCGAGTGTGAACTCGCCCTGGTCGGCGGCGCGTTCGTGGCGGCCACCCCGGTCCTGTTCACCGACTTCAACCGCACGCTCGGGCTGTCCCCCGACGGACGGTGCAAGACCTTCGCCGCCTCCGCCGACGGCATGGGCGTGGCCGAAGGCGCCGGAGCCATCGTCGTGGAGCGGTTGTCCGACGCCCGCCGCAACGGCCACCGGGTGCTGGCGGTCGTGCGCGGCTCCGCGATCAACCAGGACGGCGCGTCCAACGGCCTGACCGCGCCTAACGGCCCCTCGCAGCAGCGGGTGATCCGCGCGGCCCTCGCCAACGCCCGGCTCTCGGCCAACGACGTGGATGTGGTCGAGGCGCACGGCACGGGCACCCCGCTGGGTGACCCGATCGAGGCCCAGGCGGTGATCGCCACCTACGGCCAGGACCGTCCGGAAGACCGCCCGCTGTGGCTGGGCTCGGTGAAGTCCAACATCGGACACACCCAGCAGGCCGCGGGCATGGCCGGTGTGATCAAGATGGTGCTGGCGCTGCAGAACCAGCAGCTGCCGGCGACCCTGCACGCGGAAGAGCCCACGCCGCACGTGGACTGGTCCGCCGGTGACGTGCGGCTGCTGACCGAGTCGAGGCCGTGGGAGGCGGACGACCGGGTACGTCGTGGCGGCGTCTCCGCGTTCGGGATGAGCGGCACCAACGTGCACATCATCCTGGAGGAAGCCCCGTCCGAGGACGACGAGAAGCCGGACACCGCTGCCGAGGACGACGGCGAGCTGGCCGAGGCCGTCGCCCTGGACGAACCGGCCGATGAGGTCGAGCCGGTCGTCGTGCCCGCGGTCCTGGAGCCCTACGGCGCTGGTGCCTGGCTGGTGTCGGGCCGGTCCGCCGAGGGGTTGGCGGCGCAGGCGGGCCGGTTGCGTGAGTGGGTGGCTGCTCGGCCGGAGTTGGAGCCGGCGGATGTGGGGTGGTCGTTGGCGGTGTCGCGGTCGGTGTTCGAGCACCGGTCCGTGGTTGTGGGCGGTGACCGCGAGGAACTGCTGACCGGTTTGGAGAAGCTGGCTGCCGGTACGTCCGCGGGTTCGGTGGTGTCGGGTGTGGCTCGGCCGGGTTCCCGGACGGTGTTCGTCTTCGCGGGTCAGGGGTCTCAGTGGGTGGGGATGGGTCGTGAACTGGCTGTTTCCTCGCCGGTGTTCGCGGCTCGGTTGGCGGAGTGTGAGCGGGCGTTGTCGCCGTATGTGGAGTGGTCGCTGAGTGATGTGCTCGCGGGTGCTCCGGGGGTTCCTGGGCTGGACCGTGCGGATGTGGTGCAGCCGGTGTTGTGGGCGGTGATGGTCTCGCTGGCCGCGGTGTGGGAGGCGGCGGGTGTGTCGCCCGATGCGGTTGTGGGTCATTCGCAGGGTGAGATTGCTGCGGCGACGGTGGCGGGGATGTTGAGTGTGGAGGATGGCGCCCGGGTGGTGGCGGTGCGGTCGCGGGCGTTGTCGGGTCTGTCGGTGCAGGGCTCGATGGTGTCGGTGGTGATGCCGTCGCAGGCGGTGCGGGAGTTGGTGGGGCAGTGGGGTGAGCGTCTGTCGGTGGCTGCGATCAACGGTCCGGCGGCGGTGGTGGTCTCCGGTGAGCCGGAGGCGTTGTCGGAGTTCGAGCGGGAGTTGTCGGCTCGGCATGTGTTGCGGTGGCGGATTCCGGAGACGGATTTTGTGGCGCATTCGCCGGCGGTGGAGCCGTTGGCGGTGGTGTTGGAGGGGGAGTTGGCGGGGATTGCGCCGCGGGCTGGTCGGGTGCCGATGGTGTCCACGGTGACTGGTGAGTGGGTGTCGGGTCCTGAGGTGGATGCCGGGTATTGGTATGCGAATCTGCGGCAGATGGTCCGTTTCGAGGAGGCGGTCCGTGTCCTGATCACTGGTGGGTACGGCGCGTTTGTGGAGGTGTCGCCGCATCCGGTGTTGACGGGTCCGGTGTCCGAGACGGCCGAGGACGTGGGCAACGCGGATGTGGTGGTCGTAGGGACGTTGGAGCGTGACAACGGTGGTGCGGCGCGGCTGATCACGTCGTTGGCGCAGGCGTATGTCAGTGGGCTGAGCGTGGACTGGAAGATGGTTCTGCCTGCCGCGGAGCAGGTCGAGCTGCCCACCTACGCCTTCCAGCACCAGCGGTACTGGCTGGAGACACCGGCCGTGGCCGCGATCCCGGCGGGCGGTGACGGTGCGAGCACGGTTGCCGAAGCACGGTTCTGGGCAGCTGTCGAGGGCGGAGACCTGGCTCATATCGCTGAGGTTCTGGAGATCGAGGACCAGCAGCATGTGGGTGAGGTCCTGGAGGCGCTGACGTCCTGGCGCCGCCGGGAACGGGACCGGTCCGCGACCGCCAACTGGCGTTACCGGGTGACCTGGGCGCCGGTCGCCGAGCCCGACGCCCGGGCGCTGTCAGGGACTTGGCTGGTCGTGGCCGAACGGTCCGGCGACGACCTGACGCAGTGGTGTGTGGAGGCGCTCGCCGCCCGGGGCGCCGAGGTGGTGGTCGCCGAGGTGCCGGCCGGGACGGTGGACCGTACCGAGGTGGCGAAGGTCCTCGGTCAGGTGTTGCGGGACGTCGAGCCCGGCGCGGTGGCCGGTGTGGTGTCGCTGCTCGCGCTCGACGAGACGCCTGTTGTGGCCCATCCGGTGGTACCGCAGGGCGTGGCCGCCACGCTGGCCCTGGTGCAGGCGCTGGGCGACGCCGAGGTGGGCGCACCCCTGTGGGTGGCCACACGCGGTGCGGCGGCCGCCGCACCGGGCGAGGCGCTGACCAACCCCGTGCAGACGCAGGTCTGGGGCCTCGGCCGGGTGGTCGGCCTGGAACTCCCGGACCGGTGGGGCGGGTTGATCGACCTGCCCGCCGCACTCGACGACCGCGCCGGAGTCCGGCTGACGGCCGTACTGGCCGGATGCGGTGAGGACCAGGTGGCGATCCGCCCGAGCGGGATCCTGGGCCGCAGGCTGACCCGCGCCCCGCAGCCCACTGGCTCGGCCGAGCTCTTTGTGCCGCGTGGGAGTGTGCTGATCACGGGTGGTACGGGTGCGATCGGTGGGCATGTGGCGCGGTGGCTGGCCGGCCGTGGTGCTCAGCGGTTGGTGCTGACCAGCCGGTCCGGAGCCGGTGCGGCGGGTGCTGCGGCGCTGGCGGCCGAGCTGGCCGCGGCCGGAGCGCGAGTGGATGTCGTGGCCTGCGACGCGAGCGACCGGGCGGACCTGGCCGGGCTGCTGGCCTGGACCGGCACCGACGGCCCCGCGCTGTCCGCGGTGATGCACACCGCCGGCATACCCCAGGAGACCGCCGTACAGGACGCCGACCTGGCCGAGGTGTCCGCGGTACTGGCGGCCAAGGCCGCGGGCGCGATCCACCTGGACGAGCTGACCGCCGGCATGGACCTGGACGCGTTCGTTCTCTTCTCCTCGATCTCGGCGACGTGGGGCAGCGGTCTGCAGCCCGCCTACGCCGCCGCCAACACCTTCCTGGACGGGCTCGCCGAGCACCGCAGGTCACAGGGGCTGCCCGCGACCTCGGTGGCCTGGGGCCCGTGGGGCGGCGGCGGCATGACCGACGAGGAAGGCGCCGCGCAGGGCGTGCGACGCGGCCTGATGGTCATGGAGTCGGACCAGGCGGTCCAGGCGCTGGCACAGATCCTGGACGCCGGCGAAGGACTGGTGACCATCGCGGACGTGGACTGGGCCCGGTTCGCCCCGCCGTTCACGCTGCGCCGGACCAGCCCGCTGATCGACAGCCTGCCCGAGGTCAAGCAGGTGCTGGCCGGCGCCGGCGCGGACACGGCCGGCGGCGACGCGGTCGTCGGCTCGGATTCGAGCACGGCCCTGAAGCAGCAGCTGGCGGGCCTGCCGCGGACCGAACAGAACCGGCTGCTGGTCACCTTGGTGCAGATCCAGGCGGCCGCGGTGCTGAACTACCCGTCGCCCGAGGCCGTAGAGGCCACCCGTGCCTTCAGCGACCTGGGCTTCGACTCGCTCACCGCCGTCGAACTGCGCAACCGGCTCAGCACTGCCACCGGCCTGCAACTGCCCGCCACCCTGCTGTTCGACGCGCCCACGCCCACGGCCGCGGCCGAGTTCCTCCTGTCGCAGCTGGGGGTCGGCACGGGCAACGCCGAGGCCGTCCCCGTCGCCGCGGCGGCCACCGACGAGCCGCTCGCGATCGTCGGCATGAGCTGCCGCTACCCGGGCGGCGCGGCGAGCCCGGACGAACTGTGGAACCTCGTGGCCGCCGGAACCGACGCCATCTCCGTCCTTCCGGAGGACCGGGGCTGGGTCCTGGAGGACCGGCCCGACGCCGACGAGGGCTACTCCGGCAAGCCCGTCCGATCCGGCGGATTCGTGTACGACGCGACCGGATTCGACGCGGGATTCTTCGGGATCAGCCCGCGTGAGGCCATGTCGATGGACCCGCAGCAGCGGCTGCTGCTGGAGGTGTCCTGGGAGGCACTGGAGCGCGCCGGAATCGACCCGGCGTCGCTGCGCGGCTCCGCGACCGGCGTGTTCGCGGGCGCGTCCGCCTCCGGCTACGGCTGGAGCGCCGGGCTGGAGGGCGAACTGGACGGGCACCTCGTCACGGGTGTCTCGACCAGCGTCGTGTCGGGCCGCGTGGCCTACGTCCTGGGCCTGGAGGGCCCGGCGGTGACCGTGGACACGGCGTGTTCGTCGTCGCTGGTCGCGCTGCACCTGGCCTGCCAGGCGGTGCGCTCGGGCGAGTGCACCCTGGCCCTGGCCGGCGGCGTCATGGTGGCGGCCAACCCGCTCCTGTTCAACCAGTTCAGCCGGCAGATGGGCCTGTCGCCGGACGGCCGGTGCAAGCCGTTCTCGGCGGCGGCCGACGGCATGGGCCTGGGCGAGGGCGCGGGCATGCTGGTCGTGGAGCGGCTGTCCGACGCGCAGCGGCTCGGACACCGGGTCCTGGCGGTGGTGCGCGGCAGCGCGACCAACCAGGACGGCGCGTCCAACGGCCTGACCGCCCCGAACGGCCCCTCGCAGCAGCGGGTGATCCGCGCGGCCCTGGCCAACGCCGGGATACGCGCCGACGAGGTCGACGTGGTGGAGGCGCACGGCACGGGCACCCCGCTGGGCGACCCCATCGAGGCACAGGCACTGCTCGCCACCTACGGCCAGGAGCGCGCCGAGCAGGGGCCGTTGTGGCTGGGCTCGATCAAGTCCAACATCGGTCACACGCAGGCGGCCGCCGGTGTCGCCGGTGTGATCAAGATGGTGCTCGCGTTGCAGAACGAGCAGCTGCCACGGACGCTGCACGCGGACGAGCGTTCGCCGCATGTGGACTGGTCGGCCGGCGAGGTACAGCTGCTGACCCAGGCAACGCCGTGGCCGACGA
The DNA here is from genome assembly GCF_001542625.1 of Streptomyces griseochromogenes. NCBI lineage: Bacteria > Bacillati > Actinomycetota > Actinomycetes > Kitasatosporales > Streptomycetaceae > Streptomyces > Streptomyces griseochromogenes. The sequence continues at coordinate 2,237,165 of NZ_CP016279.1, forward strand.
ACGGCCGACCGCGCCGTGCGGGGGTCTCCTCGTTCGGCATGAGCGGCACCAACGCGCACGTCATCCTCGAAGAAGCTCCCGAGCCGGTGAACGACGAGGCCACCGGGTCGGCGATCGACGAGGCCCCCGCGCTGCTGGAGGCCGACGGGCTCGCCGCGTGGCCGGTGTCGGGCCGTTCGGCACAGGGCGTGGCGGCGCAGGCGGGCCGGTTGCGTGAGTGGGTGGCTGCTCGGCCGGAGTTGGGGCCGGCGGATGTGGCGTGGTCGTTGGCGGCGACGCGGTCGGTGTTCGAGCACCGGGCTGTGGTGGTCGGCGCCGAGCGTGAGGAGCTGGTGGCGGGCCTGCAGAGCGTGGCCGCTGGTACGCCTGTGAGGTCGGTTGTCTCCGGGGTCGCGCGTTTGGGTGCGCGGGTGGTGTTCGTCTTCGCGGGTCAGGGGTCTCAGTGGGTGGGGATGGGTCGTGAACTGGCTGTTTCCTCGCCGGTGTTCGCGGCTCGGTTGGCGGAGTGTGAGCGGGCGTTGTCGCCGTATGTGGAGTGGTCGCTGAGTGATGTGCTCGCGGGTGCTCCGGGGGTTCCTGGGCTGGACCGTGCGGATGTGGTGCAGCCCGTGCTGTGGGCGGTGATGGTCTCGCTGGCCGCGGTGTGGGAGGCGGCGGGTGTGTCGCCCGATGCGGTGGTGGGTCATTCGCAGGGTGAGATTGCTGCGGCGACGGTGGCGGGGATGTTGAGTGTGGAGGATGGCGCCCGGGTGGTGGCGGTGCGGTCGCGGGCGTTGTCGGGTCTGTCGGTGCAGGGCTCGATGGTGTCGGTGGTGATGCCGTCGCAGGCGGTGCGGGAGTTGGTGGGGCAGTGGGGTGAGCGTCTGTCGGTCGCTGCGATCAACGGTCCGGCGGCGGTCGTGGTCTCCGGTGAGCCGGAGGCGTTGTCGGAGTTCGAGCGGGAGTTGTCGGCTCGGCATGTGTTGCGGTGGCGGATTCCGGAGACGGATTTTGTGGCGCATTCGCCGGCGGTGGAGCCGTTGGCGGTGGTGTTGGAGCGGGAGTTGGCGGGGATTGCGCCGCGGGCTGGTCGGGTGCCGATGGTGTCCACGGTGACTGGTGAGTGGGTGTCGGGGCCTGAGGTGGATGCGGGGTATTGGTATGCGAATCTGCGGCAGATGGTCCGTTTCGAGGAGGCGGTCCGTGTCCTGATCACTGGTGGTTACGGCGCGTTTGTGGAGGTGTCGCCGCATCCGGTGTTGACGGGTCCGGTGTCCGAGACCGCGGAGGACGTGGGCAACGCGGATGTGGTGGTCGTAGGGACGTTGGAGCGTGACAACGGTGGTGCGGCGCGGCTGATCACGTCGTTGGCGCAGGCGTATGTCAGTGGGCTGAGCGTGGACTGGAAGATGGTTCTGCCTGCCGCGGAGCAGGTCGAGCTGCCCACCTACGCCTTCCAGCACCAGCGGTACTGGCTGCAGCCTCCGGCCACGGCGATGTCGGTCGCGGGTGGTGATGGTGCCGGTACGGCGGCCGAGACGCAGTTCTGGGCGGCTGTCGAGGGCGGTGATCTGGCCCGGATCGCCGACACGCTGGCCATCGAGGACCAGAAGCATCTCAGCGAGGTGCTGCCGGCGCTGGCGTCGTGGCGCCGCCGGGAGCAGGACAAGTCGGCGACCGCCAACTGGCGCTACCGGGTGAGCTGGTCGCCGGTCGCGGAGCCGGACCCGGGTGTGCTGTCCGGGACCTGGCTGGTCGTGACGTCGGCCGGATCGGTAGACCACGACCTGACACGGGGATGCGTCGGGGCGCTGACCGCTCGGGGCGCCGAGGTGGTCGTCATGGAGACCGAGGCGACGGCCGACCAGGAGTGGATGGCCGGGCAGATCCGTACGCAGGCGCCGGAAGCCGGCTTCTCCGGAGTCGTGTCGCTGCTGGCACTGGACGAGACGCCGTTGGCGGCGCACCCGGTGGTGCCCGGGGGCCTGGCCGCGACGCTGGCCCTGGTGCAGGCGCTGGGCGAGGCCGAGGTGGGCGCCCCGCTGTGGGCGGTGACCTCCGGTGCGGTGGCCGCCGGGCCGGGCGAGGCGCTGACCAACCCCGTGCAGACGCAGGTCTGGGGCCTGGGCCGGGTAGTGGGCCTGGAACTCCCGGACCGGTGGGGCGGGTTGATCGACCTGCCCGCCGCACTCGACGAACGCGCCGGAGTCCGGCTGGCAGCGGTGCTCGCCGGATGCGGCGAGGACCAGGTGGCGATCAGGCCGGCCGGAATCCTCGGCCGCAGGTTGACCCGTGCCGCGCAGCCCCGTGGCTCCTCGGAGCCCTGGGCCTCGTACGGCACCGCGCTGATCACCGGTGGCACCGGTGCGATCGGCGGGCGCCTGGCGCACTGGCTGGCCGGGCGTGGCGCCCAGCGGCTGGTCCTGACCAGCCGGTCCGGACCCGCTGCCGCGGGCGTCGCCGCGATGGCCGCCGAACTCGCTGCCCAGGGCACGCGCGTGGACGTGGTGGCCTGTGACGTGAGCGAGCGGGCGGACCTGTCCGGGCTGCTGGCCCGGATCGGGACCGACGGTCCCGCGCTGTCCGCGGTGATGCACACCGCGGGCGTCGGGCAGGCCACCGCGGTGCAGGAGACCGACCTGGCCGAAACGGCTCAGGTGCTGGCGGCCAAGGCCGCGGGCGCGGCTCTGCTGGACGAGCTGACCCGGGACCTCGACCTGGACGCGTTCGTGCTGTTCTCCTCGATCTCGGCGACGTGGGGCAGTGGTCTGCAGCCCTCTTACGCCGCGGCCAACACCTTCCTGGACGCGCTGGCGGAGAGCCGCCTGGCCCGTGGGGAGACCGCGACCTCGGTGGCCTGGGGCCCGTGGGGCGGCGGCGGAATGACCGACGCGGACGGCGCCGCGCAGATGGTCCGGCGCGGGCTGATGGTCATGGACCCGGAGCACGCCGTCCAGGCGCTCGCGCAGATCCTGGACGGTCGGGAAACCCTGGTGACGGTCGCGGACGTGGACTGGGCGCGGTTCGCCCTGCCGTTCACGCTGCGGCGGCCCAGCCCGCTGGTCGAGGGGCTGCCCGAGGTCAAGCAGGCCCTGGCGGACGCCGGCGCGGACGCGGCCGGAGCCGGAGCGGCGCTCGACCCGGACGCGGGCGCGGCCCTGAAGCAGCAGCTGGCAGGCCTGTCACGCGCCGAGCAGAGCCGGACGCTGGTCAACCTGGTCCGGGCACAGGCGGCCGCGGTGCTGGACTACGCGTCGGCCGACGCGGTCGAAGCCACGCGTGCCTTCAGCGATCTGGGCTTCGACTCGCTGACCGCGGTGGAACTGCGCAACCGGCTCAGCGCCGCCACCGGCCTGCAGCTGCCCGCCACCTTGCTGTTCGACTGCCCCACCCCGACAGCGCTGGCCGACTATCTCTGGAACGAGGAATTCCAGGACGATTCGGCCCCGATTTCCCTCGTCGAGGAAGTCGACCGGCTCGGGTCGTTGCTGACCGGAGCGACTCCGGACGAGAACACGTATCAAATGATCACTGATCGCCTGCAGGGACTTCTTTCCCAGTGGAGCAAGGTCGGCGCTTCCGCGGAGCGTCAGGCGGTCGCGGAGAAGATCGGGTCCGCATCGGACGACGAGATATTCGATTTCATCCACAAGGAACTCGGTCGATAAGGCCGACAAGGGTTCCTGAAATGCGGACAGCAAGCTTGAACTTTCAGAGATTGAGCGAGTGAGGTTCAGTGGCCGACGAAGAGACTCTCCGTGATTACCTCAAGTGGGTAACGACCAACCTGCACGAGACGCGTCAGCGCCTGCGCGAGGTCGAGGAACGCAGCCACGAACCGATCGCGATCGTCGGGATGAGCTGCCGTTACCCCGGCAGTGCTCAGAACCCGGAGGATCTCTGGGGGTTGCTGGCCGCAGGAGGAGACGCGATCTCGGGGTTCCCCACCGATCGCGGCTGGGACATCGAGGAACTGTACGAACAGGATCCGGACGGCACCTCGCATGTGCGCGAGGCCGGGTTCGTGCAGGACGCGAGCGGGTTCGACCCGGGGTTCTTCGGGATCAGCCCGCGTGAGGCGGTGGCCATGGACCCCCAGCAGCGTCTGCTGCTGGAGGTCTGCTGGGAGGCGCTGGAGCGGTCGGGCATCGATCCCACGTCGCTGCGCGGCAGCCAGACCGGGGTGTTCGCCGGCGCCTCGCTGTCCGGCTACGGCTTCGGTCCGGGCACGGACGAGGACATGGACGTCCACCTGATGACCGGCACCTCGACCAGCATCATCTCCGGTCGGGTGTCGTACTCACTGGGCCTTGAGGGCCCGGCGGTCACGGTGGACACGGCGTGCTCCTCGTCGCTCGTGGCGCTGCATCTGGCCGTCCAGGCCGTGCGGTCGGGGGAGTGCTCGCTGGCGCTGGCCGGCGGCGTGACCGTGATCGCCACCCCGATCATGTTCACCCAGTTCTCCCGGCAGCTCGGGCTCGCCCGGGACGGACGCTGCAAGGCGTTCTCGTCGTCGGCCGACGGCATGGGCATCTCCGAAGGCGCGGGGATGCTGGTGGTGGAGCGGCTGTCGGACGCCCGCCGCAACGGGCATCCGGTACTCGCGGTGGTGCGCGGCAGCGCGATCAACCAGGACGGTGCGTCCAACGGCCTGACCGCCCCGAACGGCCCCTCGCAGCAGCGGGTGATCCGCGCGGCCCTCGCCAGTGCGCGGCTGTCGGCCGCCGACGTGGACGCGGTGGAGGCGCACGGTACGGGCACCCCGCTGGGCGACCCCATCGAGGCACAGGCACTGCTCGCCACCTACGGTCAGGACCGGGCCGAGCAGGGGCCGTTGTGGCTGGGCTCGGTGAAGTCCAACATCGGGCACACGCAGGCGGCCGCCGGTGTCGCCGGTGTGATCAAGATGGTGCTGGCACTGCAGAACGAGCGACTGCCGCGCACGCTGCACGCGGACGAGCGTTCGCCGCACGTGGACTGGTCGGCCGGCGAGGTACAGCTGCTGACCGAGTCCGTGCCCTGGCCTGCGGGGGAGCGTCCGCGCCGCGCCGGTGTGTCCTCGTTCGGGATCAGCGGCACCAACGCCCACATCATCGTCGAAGAGGCTCCGTCCGAGGACGCCGAGCCGGCGGAGGCGGCGGACGAACCCGCCGACGAGAGCATCGAGAAGGCCGAACCGGCCGACAAGCCCGCGGTGATCGAGGCCGACGGCGCCGGTGTGTGGATCGTGTCGGGCCGCTCGGCGGAGGGCTTGACCGCACAGGCGGGACGGCTGCGGGAGTGGGTCACCGCGCGGCCTGAGCTGGACGCGGCGGACGTGGGCTGGTCGCTGGCGGTCACACGGTCGGTGTTCGAGCACCGGGCCGTGGTGAAGGGCGACGACCGAGGAGAGCTGGTGGCGGGCCTGGAGAGGCTGGCTGCTGGGGTGTCTGCGGGTTCGGTGGTGTCGGGGGTTGCGCGTTCGGGTGCGCGGGTGGGTTTGGTGTTCGCGGGTCAGGGCTCGCAGTGGCTGGGGATGGGGCGCGGCCTGTATGAGGGCAGTCCTGTCTTCGCCGAGGCCTTCGACCAGGCGTGCGGCCTGGTCGAGTTGGAGTTGGGGGTGTCGGTCCGGGATGTCGTCCTGGGTGCGGACGGTGTCGACGAAGGCTTGGTGGATCAGACGCTGTATGCGCAGGCTGGTCTGTTCGCGTTCGAGGTGGCGTTGGCGGCTGTGCTGAAGGCGGCCGGTGTCGTGGCGGACGCGGTCGTGGGTCACTCGGTGGGCGAGGTCGCGGCGGCCTACGTGGCGGGCGTGTTGTCGCTTGCGGATGCCAGCCGTCTGGTGGCGGCGCGTGCCCGTTTGATGCAGGCGTTGCCTGCGGGTGGTGCGATGGCGGCGATCGGTGCCTCGGAGGCCGAGGTGGAGCCCGGGCTGACACCGGGCGTGTCGGTCGCAGCGGTCAACGGCCCGGAGTCTGTGGTGGTGTCCGGTGAGGTCGCCGCCGTGGACCAGCTGGTGGAGCACTGGCGGGAGAAGGGCCGTCGGGTTCGGCGGCTGCGCGTGAGTCATGCCTTCCACTCGGCGGCGATGGACCCGGTGTTGGATGAGCTGGGTGAGGTTGCGGCGGGGCTGGAGTACCACCGGCCGGAGCTGGTGTGGGCGGGTGCTCTGACCGGTGAGCTGGTCAGTGAATGCGAGGGTGGGTACTGGCCGGCGCAGACGCGTCGGGCGGTGCGGTTCGCGGACGCGCTGGGTGCGCTGGCGGCCGAGGGCGTGTCGGTGTTCATCGAGGTCGGTCCGGACGGTTCGCTGTCCGCGCTGGGCCCGGACGCGGTTGCCGGTATCGGCAGCGACGAGGGCGTGTTCGTTCCGCTTCAGCGGCGTAAGGAGCGTGACGAGAAGGGCGTGACCGGTCTGGTGACGGGTCTGGCCCGGGCGTTCGTCCACGGTGCGGTCGTGGACTGGAGCGCGCTGCTGCCCACCGCGAACCGGGTCGGACTGCCCACGTACGCCTTCCGGCACGAGCGGTACTGGACACAGGGCGTTCTGGGGCAGCCGGGACCCGGGTCCGTCGTGGGCGATGACGGTGCGAGCACGCCGGCGGAGGCGCGGTTCTGGGCGGCCATCGAGAGCGGAGACCTCGCGCAGGTCGCCGACACGCTGGCGGTGGACGGCGGTCGTCCGTTCAGCGAGGTGCTGCCCGCGCTGGCGTCGTGGCGGCGCCAGGAGCGGGACCGGTCCGTGACCGCGGGGTGGCGTTACCGGGCCAGCTGGGCGCCGGTCGCCGAGCCCGACCCCCGAGCCCTGTCGGGGGTCTGGCTGGTGGCGGCTCCGGCGGAGTCGGCCGGGCCGGTCGGCGCCGAACTGGTGCGGGGGTGCGTGGCCGCGCTGACCGCCCGAGGCGCCGAGGTGGTCCTGGCCGAGGTCGCGGCCGGGGTCGTGGAGCGGGCCGAGGTGGCGGCCGTCCTCGGCCAGGCACTGCAGGACGTGGAGTCCGGTGCGGTGGCGGGCGTGGTGTCTCTGCTGGCGCTGGATGACACGCCGGTGCCGGCGCACCCGGTGGTGGCCGGAGGCCTGGCCGCGACGCTGGGCCTGGTACAGGCGCTGGGGGACACCGGCGTCGGTGCGCCGCTGTGGATCCTCACCCGCGGCGCCGTGGCCGCCGGGCCGGGCGAAGCCCTGACCAATCCCGTGCAGACACAGGTGTGGGGCCTCGGCCGGGTCGTGGCCATGGAACACCCCGACCGGTGGGGCGGATTGATCGACCTGCCCGCGGTGGTCGACGAGCGGGCCGGGACGCGGCTGGTCGCGGTGCTGGCCGGGTGCGGCGAGGACCAGGTCGCGATCAGGACGGCCGGCATCCTGGGCCGGCGCCTCGTCCGTGCCGCGCAGCCTCGCGGCTCCGAGGAGTCCTGGACACCGCGTGGAAGCGTGCTGATCACCGGTGGTACTGGTGCGATCGCCGGGCATGTGGCGCACTGGCTCGCCGGGCGTGGCGCGCCGCGGCTGGTGCTGACCAGCCGCTCCGGCCCCGCCGCGAAGGGCGTGGCAGCGCTGGCCGCCGAGCTCGCGGCCGCCGGATCCGCGGTCGACGTGGTGGCCGGCGACGTCGGCGACCGGTCGGACGTGGCCGGATTGGTGGCCTGGACCGGGACGAGCGGGCCCGCACTGTCCGCGGTGATGCACACGGCTGGTGTGCTGGACGACGGTGTGGTCGACCGGCTGTCGGCGGACCGGATCGCGACGGTACTGGCGGCCAAGGCGGGAGGCGCGGCCCTGCTGGATGAGCTCACCGCCGACCTCGACCTGGACGCGTTCGTGCTCTTCTCGTCGTCGGCGTCCACGCTGGGCGCCGCGGGTCAGGGCAACTACGCGGCGGCGAACGCCTTCCTGGACGCCGTGGCTGAGAACCGGCGGGCCCGTGGCCTTGCTGGTCTGTCGGTGGCCTGGGGCGCCTGGGCGGGCGGCGGCCTCGCCGGATCGAACGAGCTGGTACGGCACCGGACGGCACAGGGCCCCATGCCGGCGATGGCCCCGCAGCTGGCGGTGCGGGCACTGGGCGAGGCCCTGGAGGGGCCCGACCCGGTCGTGACCGTGATGGACGTGGACTGGGCACAACTGGCCTCGGCGCCCGGCGCGGCGGACATCCGCCAGATGCCGCTGGTACGGGACCTGCCCGAGATCCGCCGGCTGGCCGCCGCGGGCGTGAGCACCGAGGGTGTGGTGCGCGGCGAGGGCGAACTGGCCCGGCGACTGGCCGGGCTGGGCCGGGCCGAACAGGACCGCATGCTGACGGACGTGGTGCGGGCCGAGGCGGCCGCCGTCCTGGGCTACCCGTCCCACGAGGCCGTCGAAGCCGGGCGAGCCTTCAGCGAACTGGGCTTCGACTCACTGACGGCGGTCGAGCTGCGCAACGGGCTCAACGCCGCCACCGGGCTGCGGCTGCCCGCCACCTTGATCTTCGACTACCCCACCCCGGTGGTGCTGGCCGCGCACCTGCGGACCGAGCTCGCCGGGGAGCTGGGCTCGGGAACGGCGGCCCCGCTGCCGACCACGGTCCAGCCGGTGTCCGACGAGCCGTTGGCGATCGTCGGCATGGCCTGCCGGTTCCCCGGCGGCGCCGGCAGCCCCGAGGCGTTCTGGGACCTGCTGGCCGCGGGCGGGGACGCGGTCGGCGGAGTGCCGCAGGACCGTGGCTGGGACCTGGACAGCCTCTTCGACCCCGACCCGGATCAGGCCGGAACGTCGTACGCCCAGCAAGGCGGGTTCCTCACCGGAGCAGGGGACTTCGACGCCGGCTTCTTCGGCATCAGCCCGCGCGAGGCGGTGGCGACGGACCCGCAGCAACGGCTGCTGCTGGAGGTTTCCTGGGAGGCGCTGGAACGGGCCGGCATCGACCCCGTCTCGCTGCGCGGCTCCGCGACGGGCGTGTTCGCGGGCGGCTACGGGTCGGGTTACGGCATGGCCGTGGCACTGACGGGCGACGGGGCATCGGGGCTGGAAGGCCACCTGATGACCGGTAACGCGACGAGCGTGCTCTCGGGCCGGGTCTCGTATGCGCTGGGTCTTGAGGGCCCGGCGGTGACGGTGGACACGGCGTGTTCGTCGTCGCTGGTGGCACTGCATCTGGCCGCTCAGGCGGTGCGCTCCGGTGAGTGCTCCCTCGCGCTGGTCGGCGGTGTCACGATCATGGCGACACCGTGGGAGATGGTCGGCTTCTCCCGGCAGCGCGGCCTCGCGATGGACGGTCGCTGCAAGGCGTTCTCGGCGGCCGCCGACGGCATGGGCATGGGCGAGGGCGCCGGAATGCTGGTCGTGGAGCGGCTGGCGGATGCCCAGCGGCTGGGCCACCCGGTGCTGGCGGTGGTGCGCGGCTCCGCGGTGAACCAGGACGGCGCGTCCAACGGACTGACCGCGCCGAACGGTCCCTCTCAGCAGCGGGTGATCCGTGCGGCCCTCGCCAACGCGCGGCTGTCGGCAGCCGATGTCGACGTCGTGGAGGCGCACGGTACGGGCACCACGCTGGGCGACCCGATCGAGGCGCAGGCGCTGCTCGCGACCTATGGCCAGGAGCGGTCGGAAGACCGCCCGTTGTGGCTGGGCTCGGTGAAGTCGAACATCGGGCACGCCCAGGCGGCCTCCGGCGTGGCCGGTGTGATGAAGATGGTGCTGGCGCTGCAGAACGAGCAGTTGCCGCAGACGTTGCACGTGGAAGAGCCGTCGTCGCATGTGGACTGGTCGGCGGGTGAGGTGGAGCTGCTGGCCGAGTCCGTGCCGTGGCCGGTGAACGGGCGGGTACGGCGTGCGGGTGTGTCCTCGTTCGGGATCAGCGGCACCAACGCGCACGTCATCCTTGAGGAAGCTCCGGCTGGTGAGGTCGGTGAGCTTGAGGGGGGCGTGGGCTCGGGGCTGGTGGTTTCGGGTGCGGGTGCGGGTGCCCGTGCGTGGGTGGTTTCGGGGCGGTCGGCGGAGGGTTTGGTGGCTCAGGCGGGCCGGTTGCGGGAGTGGGTGAGTGGGCGGCCGGAGCTGGATCCGGTTGATGTGGGTTGGTCGTTGGCGGTGTCGCGGTCGGTGTTCGAGCACCGGGCTGTGGTGGTGGGCGCCGACCGCGAGCAGTTGATGACCGGCCTGGAGAGGCTGGCCGCTGGAGCGTCTGCGGGTTCGGTGGTGTCGGGGGTTACGCGTTCGGGTGTGCGGGTGGGTTTGGTGTTCGCGGGTCAGGGCTCGCAGTGGGTGGGGATGGGGCGGGGGCTGTATGAGGGCAGTCCCGTCTTCGCCGAGGCGTTTGATCAGGCGTGTGGGTTGTTGGAGTTGGAGTTGGGGGTGTCGGTTCGGGATGTCGTCCTGGGTGCGGACGGTGTCGACGAAGGCTTGGTGGATCAGACGCTGTATGCGCAGGCTGGTCTGTTCGCGTTTGAGGTGGCGTTGGCGGCTGTGCTGAAGGCGGCCGGTGTCGTGGCGGACGCGGTCCTGGGTCACTCGGTGGGTGAGGTTGCGGCGGCGTATGTGGCGGGGGTGTTGTCGCTTGGGGATGCCAGCCGTCTGGTGGCGGCGCGTGCTCGTTTGATGCAGGCGTTGCCTGCGGGTGGTGCGATGGCGGCGATCGGTGCTTCGGAGGCCGAGGTGGAGGCGGGGCTGACGGAGGGTGTGTCGGTCGCGGCGGTCAACGGCCCGGAGTCTGTGGTGGTGTCCGGTGAGGTCGCTGCCGTGGACCAGTTGGTGGAGTACTGGCGGGAGAAGGGCCGTCGGGTTCGGCGGTTGCGCGTGAGTCATGCCTTCCATTCGGCGGCGATGGACCCGGTGTTGGATGAGCTGGGTGAGGTTGCGGCGGGGCTGGAGTACCGGCGTCCGGAGTTGGTGTGGGCGGGTGCTCTGACCGGTGAGTTGGTGGCTGAGTGTGAGGGTGGGTACTGGCCGGCGCAGACGCGTCGGGCGGTGCGGTTCGCGGACGCGCTGGGTGCGTTGGCGGCGCAGGGTGTGTCGGTGTTCATCGAGGTCGGTCCGGATGGTTCGCTGTCCGCGCTGGGCCCGGACGCGGTTGCCGGTATCGGCAGTGACGAGGGTGTGTTCGTCCCGCTCCAGCGGCGTAAGGAGCGTGACGAGCAGGGTGTGGCGGGCCTGGTTGCGGGTCTGGCGCGGGCGTTCGTCCATGGCGTGACCGTGGACTGGAGTCTGCTGCTGCCGACTGGGAACCGCGTTGAACTGCCTACGTACGCCTTCCGACAAGAGCGGTACTGGCCCCAGGGCTTGCTGGCCCTGCCGACTGCGGGATCGGTCGCGGGTGGCGATGGCGCTAGCACGGTGGCAGAAGCGCAGTTCTGGGCAGCGGTCGAGGGTGGAGACCTGGCGCAGATCGCCGACACGCTGGCGATCGACGACCAGCAGTATCTGGGTGAGGTGTTGCCGGCGCTGGCTTCGTGGCGGCGTCGGGAGCGGGACCGGTCGGTCACCGGAAGCTGGCGCTACCGGGCGAGTTGGGCTCCGGTTGCCGAGTCCTCGGGTGTGTTGTCTGGGACCTGGTTGGTCGTGGCCGGACAGTCCGGCGGTGATTTGGCGCAGGGGTGTGTGTCGGCGCTGGCCGGTCGGGGTGCTGAGGTAGTGGTCGTCGAGGTGCCGGCCGGGATGGTGGACCGGGCCGACGTGGCTTCGCTCCTCGGTGTGGTGTTGCGGGAGATCGGGCCTGGTGCGGTGGCGGGTGTGGTGTCGTTGTTGGCGTTGGATGAGGTGCCGGTGTCGGCGTATCCGGTGGTGGCTGGGGGTGTGGCCGCGACGTTGGCGTTGGTGCAGGCGTTGGGTGATGTCGGTGTGGGTGCGCCGTTGTGGGTGGCTACGCGTGGGGCGGTATCGGCTGGGCCGGGTGAGGTGTTGGCCAGTCCGGTGCAGGCGCAGGTGTGGGGTCTGGGCCGGGTGGTGGGTCTGGAACTCCCGGATCGTTGGGGTGGGTTGATCGATCTGCCTGTCGTGTTCGATGAGCGTGCCGGGGCGCGGCTGGCGGCCGTGCTGGCGGGTTGTGGTGAGGACGAGGTGGCGATTCGTGCGGCGGGGGTTCTGGGTCGTCGGTTGAGCCGGGCTGGGCAGTCGCGTGTCTCGGCTGAGGGTTGGGTGCCGCGTGGGAGTGTGCTGATTACGGGTGGGACGGGTGCGATTGCCGGGCATGTGGCTGATTGGCTGGCTGGGCGGGGTGCTGGGCGTTTGGTGCTGACCAGCCGGTCCGGGCCTTCTGCTCCTGGCGTTGCGGCCTTGGTGGCTGGGTTGGCTGCTCAGGGTGCGCGGGTTGATGTGGTGGCGTGTGATGTCAGTGAGCGGGTGGATCTGTCCGGTCTGTTGGCCTGGACGGCGGTGGACGGTCCCGCTCTGTCGGCGGTGATGCACACGGCTGGGGTGCTGGATGACGGTGTGGTGGATCGTCTGTCGGCCGAGCGGCTGGCGACGGTGATGGGTCCGAAGGCTGCGAGTGCGGCTTTGCTGGACGAGCTGACCGCAGAGCTGGATCTGGACGCGTTTGTGTTGTTCTCGTCGGCCGCGTCGACGCTGGGTGCTGCGGGTCAGGGCAACTATGCGGCGGCGAATGCCTTCCTGGATGCCCTGGCGGAGAACCGGCGGGCTCGTGGCCTTGCTGGTCTGGCGGTGGCTTGGGGTGCGTGGGCTGGTGGTGGTTTCGCTGAGGCCAGTGAGGCGGTTCGTGCCCGCGTCAAGCGGGGGGCGACGCCGCCGATGGATCCGCAGCTGGCGGTGCGGGCGCTGGGCGAGGCCATCGAGGGTTCCGACGCCGTGTTGACGGTGATGGATGTCGATTGGGCTCAGCTCGCTTCGGCGCATGGTGGGGCCGACTTGCGGGAGATGCCGTTGGTGCGGGATCTGCCCGAGATCCGTCAGCTGGCCGCTGCGGGCGTGAGTACCGAGGGTGTGGTGCGTGGTGAGGGTGAACTGGCGCAGCGGCTGGCTGGGTTGGGGCGGGCCGAGCAGGACCGGTTGTTGACGGATGTGGTGCGGGCCGAGGCGGCCGCGGTGCTGGGGCATGCCTCGGCGGAGGCGGTTTCGGACAAGCGGGCGTTCAAGGACCTCGGCTTCGATTCGCTGACCGCGGTCGAGCTGCGCAACCGCCTGAATGCGGTGACCGGGCTGCGACTGCCCGCCACGCTGGTGTTCGACTACCCGACTCCGGTGGTCCTTGCCGAGTATCTCCGGGGTGAGCTGACCGGTGAGCAGCCGGGTGCCGGCGCGTCGGTGGTCGCCGTGGCGGCTGCGGATGAGCCGTTGGCCATTGTTGGCATGAGCTGTCGGTTCCCTGGTGGTGCGGGCAGCCCGGAGGCGTTCTGGGACCTGCTGGCCTCGGGTGGGGACGCGGTGGGCGGCTTCCCGACCGACCGTGGCTGGGACATGGACAGCTTGTACGACCCTGACCCGGACCATGCGGGTACCTCTTACACCCAGGCGGGTGCGTTCTTGCAGAATGCAGGAGACTTCGATGCCGGTTTCTTTGGCATCAGTCCCCGTGAGGCCCTTGCCATGGATCCGCAGCAGCGGTTGCTGCTGGAGGTGTCGTGGGAAGCGCTGGAACGTGCGGGCATAGATCCGGGGGCGCTGCAGGGCAGCTCGACAGGCGTCTTCGCGGGTGGCTTCGCGTCTGGTTACGGCATCGGCCTGGCTCTCGCGGGGCAGGACGCATTCGGTGTCGAGGGTCATTTGATGACTGGTAACGCGACGAGTGTGCTCTCGGGTCGGGTGTCGTATGCGCTGGGTCTTGAGGGTCCGGCGGTGACGGTGGACACGGCGTGTTCGTCGTCGCTGGTGGCACTGCATCTGGCCGCTCAGGCGGTGCGCTCCGGTGAGTGCTCGCTCGCGCTGGCCGGAGGCGTCACGATCATGGCGACCCCTGCCACGTTTATCGACTTCTCTCGGCAGCAGGGGCTGTCGGCGGACGGACGTTGCCGGGCGTTCTCGGCAGACGCCGACGGAACGGGATGGGCCGAGGGCGCCGGCGTGCTGGTGCTGGAGCGGCTGTCCGATGCCCGCCGTAACGGGCACCAGGTGTTGGCGGTGGTGCGGGGCACTGCCGTGAACCAGGACGGTGCGTCCAATGGCCTGACCGCCCCGAACGGTCCCTCGCAGCAGCGGGTGATCCGCGCGGCCCTGGTGAACGCCCAGTTGTCGGCGGCTGATGTCGACGTGGTGGAGGCGCACGGTACGGGCACGACGCTGGGTGACCCGATCGAGGCGCAGGCGCTGCTCGCGACCTATGGCCAGGAGCGGTCGGAAGACCGCCCGTTGTGGCTGGGCTCGGTGAAGTCGAACATCGGTCACACGCAGGCGGCGGCCGGCGTCGCGGGTGTGATCAAGATGGTGCTTGCGCTGCAGCATGGGGAATTGCCGGCGACGTTGCATGCGGAGGAGCCTTCGACGCATGTGGACTGGTCGGCGGGTGAGGTGCGGTTGCTGTCCGAGTCCGTGCCGTGGCCGTCGGACGGCCGGGTGCGCCGTGCGGGTGTGTCTTCGTTCGGTCTGAGTGGTACCAACGCGCACGTCATCGTCGAGGAGCCCCCGGCTGTGGAGGCCGGTGAGCTTGAGGGCGGTGTGGGCACGGCACCGGTGGTGTCGGGCGCCGGTGCGTGGGTGGTTTCGGGCCGGTCGACGCAGGGATTGGCAGCTCAGGCGAGTCGGTTGCGCGAGTGGGTGACCGGGCGGCCGGAACTGGATATGGCGGATGCCGCGTGGTCGTTGGCGGTGTCGCGGTCGGTGTTCGAGCACCGGGCTGTGGTGGTGGGCGCTGACCGTGAGGAACTGGTGGCCGGGCTGGAGAGGCTGGCTGCTGGGGTGTCTGCGGGTTCGGTGGTGTCGGGGGTTGCGCGTTCGGGTGTGCGGGTGGGTCTGGTGTTCGCGGGTCAGGGCTCGCAGTGGGTGGGGATGGGGCGGGGCCTGTATGAGGGCAGTTCTGTCTTCGCTGAGGTGTTTGATCAGGTGTGTGGGTTGTTGGAGTTGGAGTTGGGGGTGTCGGTTCGGGATGTCGTCCTGGGTGCGGACGGTGTCGACGAGGGTCTGGTGGATCAGACGCTGTATGCGCAGGCTGGTCTGTTCGCGTTCGAGGTGGCGTTGGCGGCTGTGCTGAAGGCGTCCGGTGTCGTGGCGGACGCGGTGGTGGGTCATTCGGTGGGTGAGGTTGCGGCGGCGTATGTGGCGGGGGTGTTGTCGCTTGGGGATGCCAGCCGTCTGGTGGCGGCGCGTGCTCGTTTGATGCAGGCGTTGCCTGCGGGTGGTGCGATGGCGGCGATCGGTGCTTCGGAGGCCGAGGTGGAGGCGGGGCTGACGGAGGGTGTGTCGGTCGCGGCGGTCAACGGCCCGGAGTCTGTGGTGGTGTCCGGTGAGGTCGCTGCCGTGGACCAGTTGGTGGAGTACTGGCGGGAGAAGGGCCGTCGGGTACGGCGGCTGCGCGTGAGTCATGCCTTCCATTCGGCGGCGATGGACCCGGTGTTGGATGAGTTGGGTGAGGTTGCGGCGGGGCTGGAGTACCGGCGTCCGGAGTTGGTGTGGGCGGGTGCTCTGACCGGTGAGCTGGTCAGTGAATGCGAGGGTGGGTACTGGCCGGCGCAGACGCGTCGGGCGGTGCGGTTCGCGGACGCGGTGGGTGCGTTGGCGGCCGAGGGTGTGTCGGTGTTCATTGAGGTCGGTCCGGATGGTTCGTTGTCGGCGCTGGGGCCGGATGCCGTTGCCGGTATCGGCAGTGACGAGGGTGTGTTCGTTCCGCTTCAGCGGCGTAAGGAGCGTGACGAGCAGGGCGTGACCGGTCTGGTTGCGGGTCTGGCCCGGGCGTTCGTCCACGGTGTGGTCGTGGACTGGAGCGCGCTGCTGCCCACCGCGAACCGGGTTGAGCTGCCCACGTACGCGTTCCGGCACGAGCGGTTCTGGCCTCAGGGATTGCTGGCGCTGCCCACCCCGGGAACGGCGGGTGGGGATGGTGCGAGCACGGTGGCCGAGGCCCAGTTCTGGGCTGCCGTTGAGGGTGGAGACCTCGCGCACATCGCCGACACCCTGGCTGTGGATGGCGGCCGTCCGTTCAGTGAGGTGCTGCCGGCCCTGGCTTCGTGGCGGCGCCAGGAGCGGGACCGGTCGGTGACCGCGAACTGGCGCTACCGAGTGAGCTGGGGGCCTGTCGCCGAGCCCGACCCTGGTGTGTTGTCTGGGACCTGGTTGGTCGTGGCCGGACAGTCCGGCGGTGATTTGGCGCAGGGGTGTGTGGCGGCGCTGGCCGGTCGGGGTGCTGAGGTGGTGGTCGCCGAGGTCTCGGAGGAGGCCGTGGATCGGGCCGGCATGGCTTCGCTCCTCGGTGTGGTGTTGCGGGAGATCGGGCCTGGTGTGGTGGCGGGTGTGGTGTCGTTGTTGGCGTTGGATGAGGTGCCGGTGTCGGCGTATCCGGTGGTGGCTGGGGGTGTGGCCGCGACGTTGGCGTTGGTGCAGGCGTTGGGTGATGTCGGTGTGGGTGCGCCGTTGTGGGTGGCTACGCGTGGGGCGGTATCGGCTGGGCCGGGTGAGGTGTTGGCCAGTCCGGTGCAGGCGCAGGTGTGGGGTCTGGGCCGGGTGGTGGGTCTGGAACTCCCGGATCGTTGGGGTGGGTTGATCGATCTGCCGGTCGTGTTCGATGAGCGTGCCGGGGCGCGGCTGGCGGCCGTGCTGGCGGGTTGTGGTGAGGACGAGGTGGCGATTCGTGCGGCGGGGGTTCTGGGTCGTCGGTTGAGCCGGGCTGGGCAGCCGCGTGTCTCTGCTGAGGGTTGGGTGCCGCGTGGGAGTGTGCTGATTACGGGTGGGACGGGTGCGATTGCCGGGCATGTGGCTGATTGGCTGGCTGGGCGGGGTGCTGGGCGTCTGGTGCTGACCAGCCGGTCCGGGCCTTCTGCTCCTGGCGTTGCGGCCTTGGTGGCTGGGTTGGCTGCTCAGGGTGCGCGGGTTGATGTGGTGGCGTGTGATGTCAGTGAGCGGGTGGATCTGTCCGGTCTGTTGGCCTGGACGGCGGTGGACGGTCCCGCTCTGTCGGCGGTGATGCACACGGCTGGGGTGCTGGACGACGGGGTGGTCGACCGGCTGTCGGCCGAGCGGCTCGCCACGGTGATGACGCCCAAGACCGCGAGTGCGGCTTTGCTGGACGAGCTGACCGCAGAGCTGGATCTGGACGCGTTTGTGTTGTTCTCGTCGGCCGCGTCGACGCTGGGTGCTGCGGGTCAGGGCAACTATGCGGCGGCGAATGCCTTCCTGGATGCCCTGGCGGAGAACCGGCGGGCTCGTGGCCTTGCTGGTCTGGCGGTGGCTTGGGGTGCGTGGGCTGGTGGTGGTTTCGCTGAGGCCAGTGAGGCGGTTCGTGCCCGCGTCAAGCGGGGTGCGATGCCGGCGATGGATCCGCAGTTGGCGGTGCGGGCGCTGGGCGAGGCCATCGTGGGTCCGGATGCCGTGTTGACGGTGATGGATGTCGATTGGGCTCAGCTCGCTTCGACGCATGGTGGGGCCGACTTGCGGGAGATGCCGCTGGTGCGGGATCTGCCCGAGATCCGTGAGCTGGCCGCTGCGGGCGTGAGCACCGAGGGTGTGGTGCGTGGTGAGGGTGAACTGGCGCAGCGGCTGGCTGGGTTGGGGCGGTCCGAGCGGGACCGGTTGTTGACGGATGTGGTGCGGGCCGAGGCGGCCGCGGTGCTGGGGCATGCCTCGGCGGAGGCGGTTTCGGACAAGCGGGCCTTCAAGGACCTCGGCTTCGACTCACTGACCGCGGTCGAGCTGCGCAACCGCCTGAATGCGGTGACCGGGCTGCGCCTGCCCGCCACGCTGGTGTTCGACTACCCCACTCCCGTCGCACTTGCCACCTGGCTACGGACCGAAGTCGTCCAGGACGAGACCGCTTCGGTGCCGATACTCGCTGAGCTGGACCGACTCGAGGTCGCTCTCCGGGCTGACCTGGCGGACGAACCGGTGCGGGACGAGATCACCGACCGGCTGCGTCGGCTTCTGGAGGCCGTGGGCGCCTCATCCGCTGAAATGAGCAGGAGTCGGCGTGAAGCCGAACTCGACACCGCGACCGACGACGAGCTGTTCGCCCTCGTCGATGAACTCGAATGACCCGCACGATCCCGACGGCTCCGTGCCGGCCGGGTTCCCCCGCCCGCTATGCGCGGCCCTCCTCTTACCACTGCTGGACATCACTTCTGGGAGCTGAACGTGTCTGACGAGGACAAGCTTCGTACATACCTGAAGCGGGCCATCGCGGACGCCCAGGATGCCCGCGCCCGGCTGCGTGAAGTGAAGGCGCGGGCGGCGGAGCCGGTGGCGATCGTCGGGATGAGCTGTCGGTTCCCTGGTGGTGCGGGCAGCCCGGAGGCGTTCTGGGAGCTGCTGGCCTCGGGTGGGGATGCGGTGGGCGGCTTCCCGACCGACCGTGGCTGGGACCTGGACGGTCTGTACGACCCTGACCCGGAGCATGCGGGTACCTCTTACACCCAGGCGGGTGCGTTCTTGCAGGACGCGGCGGGTTTCGATGCCGGGTTCTTCGGGATCAGTCCACGTGAGGCCCTTGCCATGGATCCGCAGCAGCGGTTGCTGCTGGAGGTGTCGTGGGAGGCGCTGGAGCGTGCGGGCATCGCCCCCGGAACGTTGCAGGGCAGCCCGACAGGCGTCTTCGCGGGTGGCTTCGCGTCGGGATATGGGCTTGGCGTGGCCCTTGCGGGGCAGGACGCGGCCGGTGTCGAGGGTCATTTGATGACCGGCAACGCGACGAGCGTGCTCTCGGGTCGCGTGTCGTATGCGCTGGGTCTTGAGGGTCCGGCGGTGACGGTGGACACGGCGTGTTCGTCGTCGCTGGTGGCACTGCACCTGGCCGCCCAGGCGCTGCGGTCGGGTGAGTGCACGCTGGCCCTCGCCGGAGGCATCACCGTCATGGCGACGCCGGGCACCTTCATTGACTTCTCCCGGCAGCAGGGGCTGTCGGCGGATGGGCGATGCCGGGCGTTCTCCGCGGACGCCGACGGGACAGGTTGGGCCGAGGGCGCCGGTGTCCTGGTGCTGGAGCGGCTGTCCGACGCCCGCCGCAATGGGCACCAGGTGTTGGCGGTGGTGCGGGGCACTGCCGTGAACCAGGACGGTGCGTCCAACGGTCTGACCGCGCCGAACGGCCCCTCTCAGCAGCGGGTGATCCGCGCGGCCCTGGTGAACGCCCAGTTGTCGGCGGCTGATGTCGACGTGGTGGAGGCGCACGGTACGGGCACGACGCTGGGTGACCCGATCGAGGCGCAGGCGCTGCTCGCGACCTATGGCCAGGAGCGGTCGGAGGAGCGGCCGTTGTGGCTCGGGTCGGTGAAGTCGAACATCGGTCACACGCAGGCCGCCGCCGGTGTCGCCGGTGTGATGAAGATGGTGCTGGCGCTGCAGAACCAGCAGCTGCCGCAGACGCTGCATGCGCAGGAGCCCTCGCCGCACGTGGACTGGTCGACGGGTGAGGTGCGCTTGCTGTCCGAGTCTGTGCCGTGGCCGGCGGATGGCCGGGTGCGGCGTGCGGGTGTGTCCTCGTTCGGGATCAGCGGTACCAACGCGCACGTCATCGTCGAAGAGGCTCCGTCCGAGGACGCCGAGCCGACGGAAGTGACGGGCGAACCTGCCGACGAGAGCACCGAGAAGGCCGAACCGGCCGACAAGCCCGCGGTGATCGAGGCCGACGGCCCTGGTGCGTGGATGGTGTCGGGCCGATCGGCGGAGGGTTTGACCGCGCAGGTCGGACGTTTGCGGGAGTGGGTGAGTGGGCGGCCGGAGCTGGATCCGGTTGATGTGGGTTGGTCGTTGGCGGTGTCGCGGTCGGTGTTCGAGCACCGGGCTGTGGTGGTGGGCGCCGACCGCGAGCAGTTGATGACCGGCCTGGAGAGGCTGGCCGCTGGAGCGTCTGCGGGTTCGGTGGTGTCGGGGGTTGCGCGTTCGGGTGTGCGGGTGGGTTTGGTGTTCGCGGGTCAGGGCTCGCAGTGGGTGGGGATGGGGCGGGGGCTGTATGAGGGCAGTCCTGTCTTCGCCGAGGTGTTTGATCAGGTGTGTGGGTTGTTGGAGTTGGAGTTGGGGGTGTCGGTTCGGGATGTCGTCCTGGGTGCCGATGGCGTCGACGAAGGCTTGGTGGATCAGACGCTGTATGCGCAGGCTGGTCTGTTCGCGTTCGAGGTGGCGTTGGCGGCTGTGCTGAAGGCGTCCGGTGTCGTGGCGGACGCGGTGGTGGGTCATTCGGTGGGCGAGGTCGCGGCGGCCTATGTGGCGGGCGTGTTGTCGCTTGCGGATGCCAGCCGTCTGGTTGCGGCGCGTGCGCGTTTGATGCAGGCGTTGCCTGCGGGTGGTGCGATGGCGGCGATCGGTGCTTCGGAGGCCGAGGTGGAGCCGGGGCTGACGGAGGGCGTGTCGATCGCGGCGGTCAACGGGCCGGAGTCTGTGGTGGTGTCCGGTGAGGTCGCCGCCGTGGACCAGCTGGTGGAGCACTGGCGGGAGAAGGGCCGTCGGGTTCGGCGGTTGCGCGTGAGCCATGCCTTCCATTCGGCGGCGATGGACCCGGTGCTGGACGAGCTGGGTGAGGTTGCGGCGGGGCTGGAGTACCACCGGCCGCAGCTGGTGTGGGCGGGTGCTCTGACCGGTGAGCTGGTCAGTGAATGCGAGGGTGGGTACTGGCCGGCGCAGACGCGTCAGGCGGTGCGGTTCGCGGACGCGGTGGGTGCGTTGGCGGCGCAGGGTGTGTCGGTGTTCATTGAGGTCGGTCCGGATGGTTCGTTGTCGGCGCTGGGGCCGGATGCCGTTGCCGGTATCGGCAGTGACGAGGGTGTGTTCGTCCCGCTTCAGCGGCGTAAGGAGCGTGACGAGCAGGGTGTGGCGGGCCTGGTTGCGGGTCTGGCGCGGGCGTTCGTCCATGGCGTGACCGTGGACTGGAGTGTGCTGCTACCGGCTGGGAACCGGGTTGAGCTGCCCACGTACGCCTTCCGGCACGAGCGGTTCTGGCCTCAGGGAATCCTGGCGCTGCCCACCCCGGGAACGGCGGGTGGGGATGGCGCTAGCACGGTGGCCGAGACCCAGTTCTGGGCTGCCGTTGAGGGTGGAGACCTGGCCCGGATCGCCGACACGCTGGCGATCGACGACCAGCAGCATCTGAGCCAGGTGCTGCCGGCGCTGGCTTCGTGGCGTCGCCAGGAGCGGGACAAGTCGGTGACCGCGAACTGGCGGTACCGGGCGAGCTGGTCTCCGGTCGGTGAACCGGACCCGGGTTTGCTTACCGGACCGTGGCTGCTGGTCACCACGGCAGGGTCAGCCGACGACGACCTGACACAGAGGTGTGCGCAGGCGCTGGCCGCCCGGGGAGCCGAAGTGGTGGTCGCCGAGGTCTCGGAGGAGGCCGTGGATCGGGCCGGCATGGCTTCGCTCCTCGGTGTGGTGTTGCGGGAGATCGGGCCTGGTGTGGTGGCGGGTGTGGTGTCGTTGTTGGCGTTGGATGAGGTGCCGGTGTCGGCGTATCCGGTGGTGGCTGGGGGTGTGGCCGCGACGTTGGCGTTGGTGCAGGCGTTGGGTGATGTCGGTGTGGGTGCGCCGTTGTGGGTGGCTACGCGTGGGGCGGTATCGGCTGGGCCGGGTGAGGTGTTGGCCAGTCCGGTGCAGGCGCAGGTGTGGGGTCTGGGCCGGGTGGTGGGTCTGGAACTCCCGGATCGTTGGGGTGGGTTGATCGATCTGCCTGTCGTGTTCGATGAGCGTGCCGGGGCGCGGCTGGCGGCCGTGCTGGCGGGTTGTGGTGAGGACGAGGTGGCGATTCGTGCGGCGGGGGTTCTGGGTCGTCGGTTGAGCCGGGCTGGGCAGTCGCGTGTCTCGGCTGAGGGTTGGGTGCCGCGTGGGAGTGTGCTGATTACGGGTGGGACGGGTGCGATTGCCGGGCATGTGGCTGATTGGCTGGCTGGGCGGGGTGCTGGGCGTTTGGTGCTGACCAGCCGGTCCGGGCCTTCTGCTCCTGGCGTTGCGGCCTTGGTGGCTGGGTTGGCTGCTCAGGGTGCGCGGGTTGATGTGGTGGCGTGTGATGTCAGTGAGCGGGTGGATCTGTCCGGTCTGTTGGCCTGGACGGCGGTGGACGGTCCCGCTCTGTCGGCGGTGATGCACACGGCTGGGGTGCTGGATGACGGGGTGGTGGATCGTCTGTCGGCCGAGCGGCTGGCGACGGTGATGGGTCCGAAGGCTGCGAGTGCGGCTTTGCTGGACGAGCTGACCGCAGAGCTGGATCTGGACGCGTTCGTGTTGTTCTCGTCGGCCGCGTCGACGCTGGGCGCTGCGGGTCAGGGCAACTACGCGGCGGCGAATGCCTTCCTGGATGCCCTGGCGGAGAACCGGCGGGCTCGTGGCCTTGCCGGTCTGGCGGTGGCTTGGGGTGCGTGGGCTGGTGGTGGTTTCGCTGAGGCCAGTGAGGCGGTTCGTGCCCGGGTGAGGCGGGGTGCGATGCCGGCGATGGATCCGCAGTTGGCGGTGCGGGCGCTGGGCGAGGCCATCGAGGGTTCCGACGCCGTGTTGACGGTGATGGATGTCGATTGGGCTCAGCTCGCTTCGGCGCATGGTGGGGCCGACTTGCGGGAGATGCCGTTGGTGCGGGATCTGCCCGAGATCCGTGAGCTGTCTGCCGCGGGCGTGAGTACCGAGGGTGTGGTGCGTGGTGAGGGTGAACTGGCGCAGCGGCTGGCCGGGTTGGGGCGGGCCGAGCAGGACCGGTTGTTGACGGATGTGGTGCGGGCCGAGGCGGCCGCGGTGCTGGGGCATGCCTCGGCGGAGGCGGTCCCGGACAAGCGGGCGTTCAAGGACCTCGGCTTCGATTCGCTGACCGCGGTCGAGCTGCGCAACCGCCTGAATGCGGTGACCGGGCTGCGACTGCCCGCCACGCTGGTGTTCGACTACCCGACTCCGGTGGTCCTTGCCGAGTATCTCCGGGGTGAGCTGACCGGTGAGCAGGCGGGTGCCGGCGCGTCGGTGGTCGCCGTGGCGGCTGCGGATGAGCCGTTGGCCATCGTTGGCATGAGCTGTCGGTTCCCTGGTGGTGCGGGCAGCCCGGAGGCGTTCTGGGACCTGCTGGCCTCGGGTGAGGACGCGGTGGGCGGCTTCCCGACCGACCGCGGCTGGGACCTGGACAGCTTGTACGACCCCGACCCGGAACACGGCGGAACGTCGTATGTGCAGCAGGGTGCGTTCTTGGAGGACGTGAGCGGGTTCGATGCCGGCTTCTTCGGGATCAGTCCGCGTGAGGCTCTTGCCATGGATCCGCAGCAGCGGTTGCTGCTGGAGGTGTCGTGGGAGGCGCTGGAGCGGGCCGGAATCGATCCCGGTGCGCTACGGGGCTCGGCCACAGGCGTGTTCGCGGGTGGCTTCGCGTCGGGATATGGCCTCGGCGTGGCCCTTGCGGGGCAGGACGCGGCCGGTGTCGAGGGTCATTTGATGACCGGTAACGCGACGAGCGTGCTCTCCGGTCGGGTGTCGTATGCACTGGGTCTGGAAGGCCCGGCGGTGACCGTGGACACGGCGTGTTCGTCGTCGCTCGTGGCGCTGCACCTGGCCGCTCAGGCGATCCGCTCCGGTGAGTGCTCGCTGGCACTGGCCGGAGGCGTCACGGTGATGGTGTCACCGGGGACGTTCGTCGAGTTTTCCCGGCAGCAGGGGCTGTCGATGGATGGGCGGTGCCGGGCGTTCTCGGCGGACGCCGACGGGACAGGTTGGGCCGAGGGTGCCGGTGTGCTGGTGCTGGAGCGGCTGTCCGAAGCCCAGCGGCTGGGCCACCCGGTGCTTGCGGTCATACGTGGCTCGGCGGTGAACCAGGACGGTGCGTCCAACGGTCTGACCGCCCCCAACGGCCCGTCACAGCAGCGGGTGATCCGGGCGGCCCTGGCGAACGCTCAGCTGTCGGCCGCCGACGTGGACGTGGTGGAGGCGCACGGTACGGGCACGACGCTCGGTGACCCGATCGAGGCGCAGGCGCTGCTCGCGACCTATGGTCAGGAGCGGTCGGAGGAGCGGCCGTTGTGGCTCGGGTCGGTGAAGTCGAACATCGGGCACACGCAGGCCGCCGCCGGTGTCGCCGGTGTGATGAAGATGGTGCTGGCGCTGCAGAACGAGCAGCTGCCGCGGACCCTGCATGCGCAGGAGCCCTCGCCGCACGTGGACTGGTCGGCGGGTGAGGTGCGGCTGCTGTCCGAGTCCGTGGCGTGGCCGGTGAACGGCCGGGTGCGGCGTGCGGGTGTGTCCTCGTTCGGTCTGAGTGGTACCAACGCGCACGTCATCGTCGAGGAAGCTCCCGAGCCTGCCGAGACCGGGGTCTCCGTGGACAGCGGAGCACCGGCGGCCCCCGCGCTGGTGGTGGCCGATGGGCTCGCCGCGTGGATGGTGTCGGGCCAGTCGGCGGACGGGCTGACGGCGCAGGCGGACCGGTTGCGTGAGTGGGTAGCTGCTCGGCCGGAGTTGGAGTCGGCGGATGTGGCGTGGTCGTTGGCGGCGACGCGGTCGGTGTTCGAGCACCGAGCCGTGGTGGTCGGTGCCGACCGTGAGGAACTGGTGGCCGGGCTGGAGAGTCTGGCTGGTGGCGTGCCTGCCGCGTCGGTCGTGTCGGGTGTGGTGCGGTCGGGTGCCCGGGTGGTGTTCGTCTTCCCGGGTCAGGGGTCTCAGTGGCTGGGGATGGGTCGTGAACTGGCTGAGTCCAGTTCGGTGTTCGCGGCTCGTCTGGCTGAGTGTGAGCGGGCGCTGGCCCCGTATGTGGACTGGTCGTTGAGCGATGTTCTTGCAGGCGCGCCGGGTGCTCCGGAGCTGGAGTCGGCGGATGTGGTGCAGCCGGCGCTGTGGGCGGTGATGGTCTCTCTGGCTGCGGTGTGGGAGGCGGCCGGTGTGACCCCGGATGCGTTGGTGGGTCATTCGCAGGGTGAGATCGCGGCGGCGACTGTGGCCGGGATGCTGAGCCTGGAGGACGGCGCGCGGGTGGTCGCGCTGCGCTCGCAGTCGTTGCGGGTGTTGTCTGGTGCCGGCGGCATGATGTCGGTGACCGAACCGGCCGCCCGGGTCGAGGAGCGCCTGGTGCGCTGGGACGGCCGACTGTCGTTGGCCGCGGTCAACGGCCCGGCGGCGGTGGTGGTTTCCGGCGAGCCGATGGCGCTGGAAGAATTGAAGCGGGAGCTGGAGGCCGAGGGCGTACGCGCCCGGATGGTCGCGGTGGACTACGCCTCGCACTCCGCGCAGGTGGAGCAGCTGGAAGCGGAGATCACCTCCGTGCTCGCCATGGTGGCTCCGCGTGCGGGCCGGGTGCCGATGGTCTCGGCGATGACGGGCGAGGTGCTGACCGGCACCGAGCTGGACGCCGGGTACTGGTATCGCAGCCTGCGGGCATCGGTGCAGTTCGACAGGGCGGTACGCACCCTGGCCGGCATGGGCCACCAGGTGTTCATCGAGGTCTCCCCGCACCCGGTGCTGCTCGCGGCGATGACCGAGACGCTGGAAGAGGCCGCGCTGGAGGCAGGTCCCGGCGCACAGGCGGGGATCGTGTCCGGCACGCTGCGCCGCGACGACGGTGGAGCGGCACGTCTGATCACCTCGCTCGCCGAGGCCTTCGTCCACGGTGCTCCCGTCGACTGGACCGCGCTCCTCCCCGCCAGGCAGCGGGTGGAGCTGCCCACGTATGCCTTCCAGCACGAGCGGTACTGGCCCCAGGGAGTGCTGGCCCTGATGACTGCGGGATCTGCTGCAGGGGGCGACGCGGTGTCGCTTGGACTGGGTGCGGTGGGTCATCCGCTGCTGGGTGCGGCGGTTGAACTGGCCGGGGGCGCGGGGTTGGTCTGCACGGGACGGCTGTCCGTGCGTACGCAGCCGTGGCTGGCTGACCATGTCGTAGGCGGCGTGATCCTGCTGCCGGGCACCGGGTTCGTGGAACTGGTTGTCCGAGCGGGTGACCAGGTCGGGTGCGGTCTGCTGGAGGAGCTGACGTTGCAGGCGCCGTTGGTGGTGCCCGCCGACGGTGGCGGGGTGCAGGTCCAGGTCGTGGTGGCGGCGGCCGACGCTGATGGACGGCGCGAGGTCGAGGTCTTCTCCCGTCCGGATGAGCCCGGCACCCAGCAGCCGTGGGTCCAGCATGCCAGCGGTGTGATCGCCCCCGCCGAAGCCGTGCAGGAGGCCGAGGAGGACTTCGCGCTCTGGCCGCCGCGGGATGCGACCGCAGTGGACATCGCGGATGTGTACGCGGTGCATCTGGCCGACGTGTACGGCCCGTCGTTCCATGGACTTCAGGCGGTCTGGCGTCGCGGTGAGGACGTCTTCGCCGAGGTGGCGCTGCCGGAGGGCGTGGCGCAGGAGGCCGGTTCGTTCGGCCTGCACCCGGCGCTGCTGGACGCGGCGCTGCACGCGGCGCTGCTGACGGAGGCGGACGCGGCCGGCGAGGGCCAACTGGGCGAGGTCCGGATGCCGTTCGCGTGGACGGGTGTGGAGCTGCACGCGAGTGGCGCGTCGGTTCTGCGGGCCCGGCTGCGGCGAAGCGCGCAGGGCAGTTTGACGCTGACGGCGGCGGACACCACCGGCGCGCCGGTGGTCTCGGTGGCGTCGCTGGTGAGCCGTCCGGTCTCGGCGGACCAACTGCAAACAACTCATCGCGGTGTGAGCGATGCGCTGTTCAGTGTGGATTGGGTCCCGGTGTCCGAGGCCTCGCTCCCGGCCGGGGACTGGGCGCTGATCGGCACCGATCACTTCGCCCTGGCCGACGCGCTGGACACGGCCGGGGTGCCGGTCCGGGCCTTTGCCGATCTGGCCGAGGTCGCTGTCGCCATCGAGGCGGGGGAGGTCGCCCCGCAGGTGGTGCTCGTCTGTGCGGACACGGAGAACACCGGTGATGCCGCCCTGGCTGCCCAGCGGGCTGCCGGATCGATGCTGGGCCTGGTGCAGGAGTGGCTGGAGGAACAGCGCCTGGAGTCGGCCCAGTTGGTGGTGGTCACCCGAGGTGCGGTGGCCACGGCCGCTGGTGAGGGCGTGACGGACCTGGCGGCAGCGGCCGTATGGGGTCTGCTGCGGTCGGCCCAGTCGGAGAATCCGGGGCGTCTGGTCCTGGCCGATCTGCCCGTCACCGGCGACCACGCGGCCGTACTGCCGACCGTGCTCGGCAGCGGTGAGCCGGAGTTGGCGATCCGCGACCACCACGCCTACGGGCGTCGGCTGACCCGCCCGAAGGGTGAC
Source organism: Streptomyces griseochromogenes (assembly GCF_001542625.1). Classification (NCBI taxonomy): domain Bacteria; kingdom Bacillati; phylum Actinomycetota; class Actinomycetes; order Kitasatosporales; family Streptomycetaceae; genus Streptomyces; species Streptomyces griseochromogenes. The sequence goes on from NZ_CP016279.1 coordinate 2,264,334, forward strand.
CTGGTCGTACCGGAGCCGGACACCGACGCACCTTCACGCACGGTACTGGTGACCGGTGGGACCGGGACGCTGGGTGGGATGGTGGCCCGGCATCTGGTGGTGACCGGCCGGGCTGGTGGTGTGGTGCTGGTGAGCCGCTCGGGCCCGGGGGCTGCTGGTGTGGCGGCTTTGGCTGGGGAGTTGGCCGGGCTGGGGGCGTGGGTTCGGGTGGTCGTGTGTGATGTGGCCGACCGGGATGCGCTGGCCGGGCTGCTGGGTCAGATCCCGGCCGATTGCCCGCTGGGGTCGGTCTTCCATGCCGCGGGGATCATCGACGACGGTGTGATCGGGGCGCTTACCCCGGAGCGTCTGGCGGCGGTGATGCGGCCGAAGGTGGACGCGGCCTGGTATCTGCATGAGTTGACCCAGGGCTTGGATCTGGAGCATTTCGTTCTGTTCTCGTCGGCGGCGGCGACGTTCGGTGCGCCGGGGCAGGGCAATTATGTGGCGGCGAACGCGTTCCTGGACGCGCTGGCGGCCGAACGACGCTCGGCCGGGCTGGCCGGGACGTCGTTGGCGTGGGGTCCTTGGGTGCATGAGGCGGGGATCGGTCGGGATCTGGGTGAGCGGTTGTTGTCGCGGATCAGTCGGTCGGGGATTGCGGCGTTGGGTGCGGATGAGGGTTTGGTGGTGCTGGATGTGGCGTTGTCTCGTGGTGAGGCGTTGTTGGTTCCGGCTCGTTTGGATTTGGCGGGTTTGCGGGCTCAGGCGGTGCGTAGTGGTGAGGTTCCGCCGTTGTGGCGGGTGTTGGCGGGTGATGTGCCGGTTCGGCGTGTTGTTGCGTCGGGTTCTGGTGTGGGTGTTGGTGGTGCGGGTGAGGGGTTGCGGCGGCGGTTGGTGGGGTTGTCGGGTGTGGAGCGGGATCGGTTGTTGTTGGATGTGGTTCGGGGGAATGTGGCTGCGGTTCTGGGTCATGTGTCGGGGGATGCGATTGAGCCTGGGCGGGCGTTTTCGGATCTGGGTTTTGATTCGTTGATTGCGGTGGAGTTGCGGAACCGGTTGAACGCGGAGACGGGTTTGCGGTTGCCGGCGACGTTGGTGTTCGACTATCCGACGCCGGTGGTGTTGGCGAGGTTGTTGCGGGCGGAGTTGACGGGTGATCTGCCGGTGGATGTGGGTGGGGTGGTGGCTGCGCGTTCGGTGGTGGTTGATGAGCCGGTTGCGATTGTGGGGATGGCGTGTCGGTTCCCGGGTGGTGCGGGTAGTCCGGAGGAGTTGTGGCGGTTGTTGGCTGCGGGGGCGGATGCGATTGGGCCGTTTCCGGTGGATCGTGGTTGGGATATTGAGGGGTTGTATGACCCGGATCCTGAGCATGCGGGGACGTCGTATACGCAGGCGGGTGGGTTTGTTCAGGATGCCAGTGGGTTTGATGCGGGGTTCTTCGGGATCAGTCCGCGTGAGGCGTTGGCGATGGATCCGCAGCAGCGGTTGTTGTTGGAGGTGTGCTGGGAGGCGTTCGAGCGGGCTGGTATTGATCCTGCGAGTCTGCGGGGCAGCCAGACCGGCACCTTCGTAGGCGGATACGCATCCGGGTACGTGGGGATCAGCCTGGAGGGCGAGGGAGAGTTCGAGGGTGCCGAGGGGCACCTGATGACCGGTAACGCGACGAGCATTCTGTCGGGCCGGGTGTCGTATGTGCTGGGTCTTGAGGGTCCGGCGGTGACGGTGGACACGGCGTGCTCGTCGTCGCTGGTGGCCCTGCACCTGGCCGCCCAGGCCCTGCGGTCCGGCGAGTGCTCCCTGGCCCTGGCCGGCGGTATCACGGTCATGGCGACCCCCGATGGGTTCCTGGCGTTCTCCCAGGCGCGCGGCCTGGCGGCGGACGGGCGGTCCAAGGCGTTCTCGGAGCAGGCGGACGGCATGGGCATGGCCGAGGGCGTAGGCATGCTGGTGGTGGAGCGGCTGTCGGACGCCCGCCGCAACGGGCATCCGGTCCTGGCGGTGGTGCGCGGCAGCGCGATCAACCAGGACGGTGCCTCCAACGGTCTGACCGCGCCGAACGGTCCCTCTCAGCAGCGGGTGATCCGCGCGGCCCTGGCCAGCGCCCAGCTGTCGGCCGCCGACGTGGACGCGGTGGAGGCACACGGCACGGGAACCAAGCTCGGTGACCCGATCGAGGCGCAGGCGCTGCTCGCGACCTACGGCCAGGAGCGGTCGGAGGAGCAGCCGCTGTGGCTCGGCTCGGTGAAGTCCAACATCGGGCACACGCAGGCGGCCGCAGGTGTCGCCGGCGTGATGAAGATGGTGCTGGCGCTGCAGAACCAGCAGCTGCCGCAGACGCTCCATGTGGAAGAGCCGTCGTCGCATGTGGACTGGTCGGCGGGTGAGGTGGAGCTGCTGGCCGAGTCCGTGCCGTGGCCGGTGAACGGGCGGGTACGGCGTGCGGGTGTGTCCTCGTTCGGGATCAGCGGCACCAACGCGCACATCATCCTTGAGGAAGCTCCGGCCGTTGAGGCCGCCGAGCTCGACGACGAGGCACCTGAGGCGGGCGGTACCGGGGCACCGGTGGTGTCCGGTGCCGATGCGTGGCTGGTGTCGGGTCGGTCGGCGGACGGACTGGCGGCGCAGGCCGGCCGGTTGCGTGAGTGGGCCGTGGCCCGGCCGGACCTGGACGCGTCGGACGTCGGCTGGTCGCTCGCGGTGTCGCGGTCGGTGTTCGAGCACCGGGCCGTGGTGGTCGGCACCGACCGCGATGAGCTGGTGACCGGCCTGGAGAACCTGGCCCGCGGCGGGTCCGCCGCGTCGGTCGTGTCCGGCGTGGCGCGGTCGGGTGCCCGGGTGGTGTTCGTCTTCCCGGGTCAGGGGTCTCAGTGGCTGGGGATGGGGCGTGAACTGGCTGAGTCCAGTCCGGTGTTCGCGGCTCGTCTGGCTGAGTGTGAGCGGGCGCTGGCCCCGTATGTGGACTGGTCGTTGAGCGATGTTCTTGCAGGCGCGGACGGTGCTCCGGAGCTGGAGTCGGCGGATGTGGTGCAGCCGGCGCTGTGGGCGGTGATGGTCTCTCTGGCTGCGGTGTGGGAAGCCGCCGGTGTGACCCCGGATGCGTTGGTGGGTCACTCGCAGGGTGAGATCGCGGCGGCGACGGTGGCCGGGATGCTCAGCCTGGAGGACGGCGCGAAGGTCGTTGCCCTGCGCTCGCAGTCGTTGCGCGTGCTGTCTGGTGCCGGCGGCATGATGTCGGTGACCGAACCGGCCGCCCGGGTCGAGGAACGCCTCGGCCGCTGGGAGGGCCGTCTGTCGCTGGCGGCGGTCAACGGCCCGGCCGCAGTGGTGGTTTCCGGTGAGCCGATGGCGCTGGAAGAGCTGAAGCGGGAGCTGGAGGCCGAGGGCGTACGCGCCCGGATGGTCGCGGTGGACTACGCCTCGCACTGCGCGCAGGTGGAGCAGCTGGAGAAGGAGATTCTCTCGGTTCTGGCCGGGGTCGCTCCGCGTGCGGGCCGGGTGCCGATGGTCTCGGCGATGACGGGCGAGATGCTGACCGGCACCGAGCTGGACGCCGGCTACTGGTACGGCAGCCTGCGCGCGTCGGTGCAGTTCGATGGCGCCGTGCGGACCCTGGCCGGCATGGGGCACCAGGTGTTCATCGAGGTCTCCCCGCACCCGGTGCTGCTCGGGGCGATCACCGAGACGCTCGAGGAGGCCGCGCTGGAGGCGGGCCCGGGCACGAAGGCGGGGGTGGTGTGCGGCACGCTGCGCCGGGACGACGGCGGAGCGACCCGTCTGATCACCTCGCTCGCCGAGGCGTTCGTGCACGGCGCGGGAGTGGACTGGACGGCCGTGCTGCCCGCCGGACAGCAGGTGGAGCTGCCCACGTACGCCTTCCGGCACGAGCGGTACTGGCCCCAGGGAGCGTCGGCGCTGTTGGCCTCGGGATCGGTCGTGGGCGGCGATGGCGCGAGCACGGTGGCCGAGGCGCAGTTCTGGGCCGCTGTCGAGGGCGGAGACCTGGCGCAGGTCGCCGACACGCTCGCCATCGAGAACGAGCAGTATTTGGGTGAGGTGCTGCCGGCGCTGGCTTCGTGGCGGCGCCGGGAGCAGGACCGCTCCACGACCGCGAACTGGCGCTACCGGGTGGGCTGGGCGCCGGTCGCCGAGCCCGACCCGGGTGTGCTGACGGGCGTATGGCTGCTGGTGACCGCTGCCGGGCAGTCCGAAGACGATCTGACGCGCGGATGCGTGCGGGCGCTGGCCGCCCGAGGCGCCGACGTGGTGATGGTCCAGGTCCCGGCCGATGCCGTGGAGCGGGCTGAGGTGGCGGCGGTCCTCGCTCAGGCGCTGCGGGACAGGGAGCCTGGTGCGGTGGCGGGTGTGCTGTCACTGCTGGCGCTGGACGAGACGTTCGTACAGGAGCATCCGGCGGTGGCCCAGGGCGTGGCCACGACGCTGGGCCTGGTGCAGGCGCTCGGAGACTCGGATGTGGTCGCACCGCTGTGGGCGGCCACCCGCGGAGCGGTGGCGGCCGTGCCGGGTGAGGTGCTGAGCAACCCGGTGCAGGCGCAGGTGTGGGGCCTCGGCCGGGTGGTCGGCCTGGAACACCCGGACCGGTGGGGTGGGTTGATCGATCTGCCCGCCGTACTCGACGAGCGCGCCGGAGCGCGGCTGGCGGCCGTGCTGGCCGGATGCGGCGAGGACGAGGTGGCGATCCGCCAGGCTGGGATTCTGGGTCGTCGGCTGAGCCGGGCTGCGCAGCCGCGTGTCTCCGCCGAGGGCTGGGTGCCGCGTGGGAGTGTGCTGATCACGGGTGGTACGGGTGCGATCGGCGGGCACGTGGCGCGCTGGCTGGCCGGCCGTGGTGCTCAGCGGTTGGTGCTGACCAGCCGGTCCGGAGCCGGTGCTGCGGGTGCTGCGGCGCTGGCGGCCGAGCTGGCCATGGCGGGCGCGCGCGTGGATGTCGTGTCCTGCGATGTCGGTGAGCGGGCGGATCTGTCCGGGTTGCTGGCCTGGACCGGGACGGACGGTCCCGCACTGTCCGCGGTGATGCACACGGCCGGTGTGCTGGACGACGGCGTGGTCGACCGGCTGTCGGCGGAACGACTCGCCACGGTGATGGCGCCCAAGACCGCGAGCGCGGCTCTGCTGGACGAGCTGACCGCGGACCTCGACCTCGACGCATTCGTTCTCTTCTCCTCGGCCGCCTCCACGCTGGGCGCCGCCGGCCAGGGCAACTACGCCGCGGCGAACGCCTTCCTGGACGCCATGGCGGAAAGCAGGCGGGGCCGGGGTCTGGCCGGTCTCGCGGTGGCCTGGGGGCTGTGGGGCGGAGGCGGCCTGGCGGAATCCAACGAAGCCATCCGGGCCCGGATGCGTCGGCTGCCCATGCCCGCCATGGATCCGCAACTGGCGGTGCGAGCGCTGGGTGAGGCACTTGAACAGCCAGACCCGGTGCTGACGGTGATGGATATAGATTGGGCGCAGTTGGCCTCGGTGCCGGGCGCGGCGGATTTGCGCCAGAGGCCTCTGGTGAGGGACCTGCCCGAGGTGCGCCGACTGGCCGCCGCCGGCGGCGGTGCGGGCACCGAGGGTGTGGTGCGGAGTGAGGGTGAACTGGCCCAGCGGCTGGCCGGGTTGGGCCGGGCCGAGCAGGACCGGGTGCTGATCGATGTGGTGCGGGCCGAGGCAGCGGTGGTGTTGGGGCATGCCTCGGCGGAAGCGGTGCAGGACAGTCAGGCCTTCAAGGATCTGGGCTTTGACTCGCTGACCGGGGTCGAGCTGCGTAATCGGTTGAACGCGGCGACGGGGTTGAGGCTGCCGGCCACGCTGGTATTCGACTACCCCACCCCAGTGGTACTTGCCACCTGGCTCCGGACCGAGATCATCCAGGGCGAAACAACGTCGGTGCCGATACTCGATGAGCTGGACCGGCTCGAATCGAGCCTTTCGGGTATGGGTTCCGATCGGAATATGCGTGAAAGCGTCACGAGGCGGCTGCAGACCATCCTGTCGAAGTGGATCGAAGAGCAGGGCGGATCGGAGTCCGAGAGCGAGGCGGTCGAACTCCAGTCGGCAACACCCGACCAGGTGTTTGACTTCCTCGATAAAGAACTTGGATTGAGTTAATCCCCTCGGACTTATTGACGGCAAAGTTAATTAAGGGGTCCCCGTGGAGAACCAAGAAAAACTCTTCGATTACCTTAAGAAGGCTGCAGCCGAGCTTCAGGAGACTCGTAAGCGCCTGCGCAAGCTGGAGTCGGGCGAGCAGGAGCCTTTGGCGATCGTCGGGATGAGCTGCCGGTTCCCCGGTGGTGCGGGCAGCCCCGAGGAGTTCTGGGAGCTGCTGGCCGCGGGCGGGGACGCGGTCGGCGGTTTCCCCACCGACCGTGGCTGGGACACCGACAGCCTCTACGACCCCGACCCGGATCAGGCCGGGACGTCGTATGTCCAGCAGGGCGGATTCCTGCAGGACGCGGCGGGTTTTGATGCGGGATTCTTCGGTATCAGTCCGCGTGAGGCCCTTGCCATGGATCCGCAGCAGCGGCTGCTGCTGGAGGTGTCGTGGGAGGCGCTGGAGCGGGCCGGCATCGACCCCAAGGCACTGAAGGGGAGCCCCACCGGCGTCTTCGCGGGTGGTTTCGCGTCGGGTTACGGGCTCGGTGTGGCGCTTGCGGGACAGGACGCGGCCGGTGTCGAGGGCCACTTGATGACCGGTAACGCGACGAGTGTGCTCTCGGGCCGGGTCTCGTACGCACTGGGTCTTGAGGGCCCGGCCGTCACGGTGGACACGGCGTGTTCGTCGTCGCTGGTGGCACTGCACCTGGCCGGCCAGGCACTTCGGTCGGGCGAGTGCTCGCTGGCTCTCGCCGGTGGCGTCACGGTCATGGTGACACCGGGGACGTTCATCGAGTTTTCCCGGCAGCAGGGCCTCTCGCCGGACGGGCGGTGCCGGGCGTTCGCCGCGGAAGCGGACGGGACAGGTTGGGCCGAGGGCGCCGGTGTCCTGGTGCTGGAGCGGCTGTCCGACGCCCGTCGCAACGGGCATCAGGTGCTGGCCGTGATACGTGGCTCCGCGGTCAACCAGGACGGCGCGTCCAACGGCCTGACCGCCCCGAACGGCCCCTCGCAGCAGCGAGTGATCCGCGCGGCCCTCAGCAACGCGCGCCTGTCCGCCGGGGACGTGGATGTCGTCGAGGCACACGGCACCGGAACCAAGCTCGGCGACCCGATCGAGGCACAGGCACTGCTCGCCACCTACGGCCAGGACCGGGCCGAGCAGGAGCCGTTGTGGCTGGGCTCGGTGAAGTCCAACATCGGCCACACACAGGCCGCCGCTGGTGTCGCCGGTGTCATCAAGATGGTGCTGGCGCTGCAGCACGGGGAATTGCCGCAGACGCTGCACGCGCAGGAGCCGTCACCGCACGTGGACTGGTCGGCCGGTGAGGTACGGCTGCTGACCGAGTCCGTGGCGTGGCCCGCCGGGGAGCGTGTGCGCCGGGCCGGTGTCTCGGCGTTCGGCATCAGCGGCACCAACGTTCACCTCATCGTCGAAGAAGCGCCCGCCGCCGAGGCCACTGAACTCGAGGACGGCGTCACCGAGGCACCTGAGGCGGACGCCGAGAGCACGGCGCCGGTGGTGTCGGGTGCGGGTGCCCGTGCGTGGGTGGTGTCGGGGCGGTCGGCGGAGGGTTTGACCGCGCAGGTCGGCCGGTTGCGGGAGTGGGTGAGTGGGCGGCCGGAGCTGGATCCGGCGGATGTGGGGTGGTCGTTGGCAGTGTCGCGGTCCGTGTTCGAACACCGGGCCGTGCTTTTGGGAGACGAGCGCGATGAGTTGGTGGCCGGCCTGGAGAGGCTGGCCGCTGGAGCGTCTACGGGTTCGGTGGTGGCCGGGGTCGCGCGCCAGGGTGTGCGGGTGGGTTTGGTGTTCGCGGGTCAGGGCTCGCAGTGGGTGGGGATGGGGCGCGGCTTGTATGAGGGCAGTTCTGTCTTCGCTGAGGTGTTTGATCAGGTGTGTGGGTTGTTGGAGTTGGAGTTGGGGGTGTCGGTTCGGGATGTCGTCCTGGGTGCGGACGGTGTCGACGAAGGCTTGGTGGATCAGACGCTGTATGCGCAGGCTGGTCTGTTCGCGTTCGAGGTGGCGTTGGCGGCTGTGCTGAAGGCGTCCGGTGTCGTGGCGGACGCGGTCGTGGGTCATTCGGTGGGTGAGGTCGCGGCGGCGTATGTGGCGGGCGTGTTGTCGCTTGCGGATGCCAGCCGTCTGGTTGCGGCGCGTGCTCGTTTGATGCAGGCGTTGCCTGCGGGTGGTGCGATGGCGGCGATCGGTGCCTCGGAGGCCGAGGTGGAGCCCGGGCTGACACCGGGCGTGTCGGTCGCGGCGGTCAACGGGCCGGAGTCTGTGGTGATCTCCGGTGAGACGGCAGCGGTTGAACAACTGGTGGAGCACTGGCGGGAGAAGGGCCGTCGGGTACGGCGGCTGCGCGTGAGTCATGCCTTCCATTCGGCGGCGATGGACCCGGTGTTGGATGAGCTGGGTGAGGTTGCGGCGGGGCTGGAGTACCACCGGCCGGAGCTGGTGTGGGCGGGTGCTCTGACCGGTGAGCTGGTCAGTGAATGCGAGGGTGGGTACTGGCCGGCGCAGACGCGTCGGGCGGTGCGGTTCGCGGACGCGCTGGGTGCGCTGGCGGCGCAGGGCGTGTCGGTGTTCATCGAGGTCGGTCCGGACGGTTCGTTGTCCGCGCTGGGCCCGGATGCCGTTGCCGGTATCGGCAGCGACGAAGGTGTGTTCGTCCCGCTCCAGCGGCGTAAGGAGCGTGACGAGCAGGGTGTGGTGGGCCTGGTTGCGGGTCTGGCGCGGGCGTTCGTCCATGGCGTGACCGTGGACTGGAGCGCGCTGCTATCGGCTGGGAACCGGGTTGAGCTGCCCACGTATGCGTTCCGGCACGAGCGGTTCTGGCCTCAGGGATTGCTGGCGCTGCCCACCCCGGGAACGGCGGGTGGGGATGGTGCGAGCACGGTGGCCGAGGCCCAGTTCTGGGCTGCCGTTGAGGGTGGAGACCTGGCGCAGATCGCCGACACGCTGGCGATCGACGACCAGCAGTATCTGGGTGAGCTGCTGCCGGCGCTGGCTTCGTGGCGGCGTCGGGAACGGGACCGGTCGGTCACCGGAAGCTGGCGCTACCGGGTGAATTGGGCAGGCGTCGCCGAGCCCGACCCCGTCGTACTGACGGGCCCCTGGCTGGTCGTGGTCCCGGCCGGATCGGCCGACGACGATCTGACGCGGGGATGCGTGCGCGCGCTCGCCGCCCGCGGCGCGGAAGCCGTCGTCGCCGAGGTGCCGGCCGGGACGGTGGACCGTACCGACGTGGTCGCGATCCTCGACCGGGCGGTACAGGACACGGGCGCGGTGGCCGGTGTGCTGTCGCTGCTGGCAGTGGACGAGACACCTGTGCCCGCTCACCCGGTGGTGGCCCAGGGCCTCGCCGCGACGCTGGCCCTGGTGCAGGCACTGGGCGACGCCGGTGTGGTCGCACCGCTGTGGGTGGCCACGCGCGGAGCGGTGGCCACCGTGCCGAGCGAGATGCTGGCCGGCCCGGTGCAGGCGCAGGTGTGGGGCCTCGGCCGAGTGGTGGCCCAGGAACACCCGGACCGGTGGGGCGGGTTGATCGACCTGCCCGCCGTACTCGACGAGCGCGCCGGAGCGCGGCTGGCGGCCGTGCTGGCCGGATGCGGCGAGGACGAGGTGGCGATCCGCCAGGCTGGGATTCTGGGTCGTCGGCTGAGCCGGGCTGCGCAGCCGCGTGTCTCCGCCGAGGGCTGGGTGCCGCGTGGGAGTGTGCTGATCACGGGTGGTACCGGTGCGATCGGCGGGCACGTGGCGCGCTGGCTGGCCGGCCGTGGTGCTCAGCGGTTGGTGCTGACCAGCCGGTCCGGAGCCGGTGCTGCGGGTGTTGCGGCGCTGGCCGCCGAACTGGCCGCGGCCGGCGCGCGCGTGGATGTCGTGTCCTGCGATGTCGGTGAGCGGGCGGACCTGTCCGGGTTGCTGGCCTGGACCGGGACGGACGGTCCCGCACTGTCCGCGGTGATGCACACGGCCGGTGTGCTGGACGACGGCGTGGTCGACCGGCTGTCGGCGGAACGACTCGCCACGGTGCTGGCGCCCAAGGCCGCGAGCGCGGCTCTGCTGGACGAGCTGACCGCCGACCTCGACCTCGACGCGTTCGTGTTGTTCTCCTCGGTAGCCTCCACACTGGGTGCCGCCGGTCAGGGCAACTACGCGGCGGCGAACGCCTTCCTGGACGCCGTGGCGGAGCACCGGCGGAACAGGGGACTGCGCGGGCTGTCGGTGGCCTGGGGCACCTGGGGCGGTGGCGGTTTCGCCGAGGCCAGTGAGGCGGTTCGTGCCCGGGTGAGGCGGGGTGCGATGCCGGCGATGGATCCGCAGTTGGCGGTGCGGGCGCTGGGCGAGGCCATCGAGGGTTCCGACGCCGTGTTGACGGTGATGGATGTCGACTGGGCCCAGCTCGCTTCGGCGCCGGGCGCGGCCGACTTGCGGGAGATGCCGCTGGTGCGGGATCTGCCTGAGATCCGTCAGCTGCCTGCCGCGGGCGTGAGTACCGAGGGTGTGGTGCGTGGTGAGGGTGAACTGGCGCAGCGGTTGGCTGGGTTGGGGCGGGCCGAGCGGGACCGGTTGTTGACGGATGTGGTGCGGGCCGAGGCGGCCGCGGTGCTGGGGCATGCCTCGGCGGAGGCGGTGCAGGACAGGCGGGCGTTCAAGGACCTTGGCTTCGATTCGCTGACCGCGGTCGAGCTGCGCAACCGCCTGAATGCGGTGACCGGGCTGCGACTGCCCGCCACGCTGGTGTTCGACTACCCGACTCCGGTGGTCCTTGCCGAGTACCTGCGGGGTGAGCTGACCGGTGAGCAGGCGGGTGCTGGTGGGTCTGTCGTGGTTGCGGCGGCTACGGATGAGCCGTTGGCCATTGTTGGCATGAGCTGTCGGTTCCCTGGTGGTGCGGGCAGCCCGGAGGCGTTCTGGGACCTGCTGGCCTCGGGTGGGGACGCGGTGGGCGGCTTCCCGACCGACCGTGGCTGGGACCTGGACGGTCTGTACGACCCTGACCCGGACCATGCGGGCACCTCTTACACCCAGGCGGGCGCGTTCCTGCAAAATGCGGCGGACTTCGATGCCGGGTTCTTCGGCATCAGCCCGCGCGAGGCCCTCGCCATGGATCCGCAGCAGCGGTTGCTGCTGGAGGTGTCGTGGGAGGCGCTGGAGCGGGCCGGAATAGACCCCGGTGCGCTACGGGGCTCGGCCACAGGCGTCTTCGCGGGCGGTTTCGCATCGGGCTACGGATATGGCGTGGCGCTGGCCGGCGAAGCGGCATCGGGCCTGGAAGGGCACCTGATGACCGGTAACGCGACGAGCGTGCTCTCCGGTCGGGTGTCGTATGCACTGGGTCTGGAAGGCCCGGCGGTGACCGTGGACACGGCGTGTTCGTCGTCGCTGGTGGCGCTGCACCTGGCCGCTCAGGCGATCCGCTCCGGGGAGTGCTCGCTGGCACTGGCCGGCGGTGTCACGGTCATGACCAATCCGGGGACGTTCGTCGACTTCTCCCGGCAGCAGGGGCTGTCGGCGGACGGACGGTGCCGGGCGTTCTCGGCGGACGCGGACGGGACCGGATGGGCCGAGGGAGTCGGCATCCTGGTGCTGGAACGGCTGTCCGACGCCCGCCGCAACGGGCACCGAGTCCTGGCGGTGGTCCGCGGTTCCGCGGTGAACCAGGACGGCGCGTCCAACGGACTGACCGCGCCGAACGGCCCCTCGCAGCAGCGGGTGATCCGCGCGGCCCTGGCGAACGCCCAGTTGTCGGCGGCTGATGTCGATGTGGTGGAGGCGCACGGTACGGGCACCACGCTGGGCGACCCGATCGAGGCGCAGGCGCTGCTCGCGACCTATGGCCAGGAGCGGCCAGAAGACCAGCCCCTGTGGCTGGGCTCGGTGAAGTCCAACATCGGACACACGCAGGCCGCCGCCGGTGTCGCCGGTGTGATGAAGATGGTGCTGGCGCTGCAGAACGAGCAGCTGCCGCAGACGCTGCACGCGCAGGAGCCCTCGCCGCACGTGGACTGGTCGGCGGGCGAGGTGCGGCTGCTGTCCGAGTCCGTTGCGTGGCCGGTGAACGGCCGGGTGCGGCGCGCGGGTGTGTCCTCGTTCGGAATGAGTGGCACCAACGCGCACGTCATCGTCGAGGAAGCTCCGGCCGTTGAGGCCGCTGAGCTCCAGGACGACACACCTGAGACAGGTAACACCGAGGGCACGGCACCGGTGGTGTCCGGTGCCGGTGCGTGGCTGGTGTCGGGCCAGTCGGCGGACGGGCTGACGGCGCAGGCGGACCGGTTGCGTGAGTGGGTGGCTGCTCGGCCGGAGTTGGAGTCGGCGGATGTGGCGTGGTCGTTGGCGGCGACGCGGTCGGTGTTCGAGCACCGGGCCGTGGTGGTCGGCACCGGCCGCGATGAGCTGGTGACGGGGCTGGAGAATCTGACCGCGGGGGTGCCTGCGGGTTCGGTTGTGTCCGGCGTGGCGCGGTCGGGTGCCCGGGTGGTGTTCGTCTTCCCGGGTCAGGGGTCTCAGTGGCTGGGGATGGGTCGTGAACTGGCTGAGTCCAGTCCGGTGTTCGCGGCTCGTCTGGCTGAGTGTGAGCGGGCGCTGGCCCCGTATGTGGACTGGTCGCTGAGCGATGTTCTTGCCGGGGCGGACGGTGCTCCGGAGCTGGAGTCGGCGGATGTGGTGCAGCCGGCGCTGTGGGCGGTGATGGTCTCCCTGGCTTCGGTCTGGGAAGCCGCCGGTGTGACCCCGGATGCGTTGGTGGGTCACTCGCAGGGTGAGATCGCGGCAGCGACGGTGGCCGGAATGCTCAGCCTGGAGGACGGTGCCCGGGTCGTTGCCCTGCGCTCCCAGGCGCTGCGAGTCCTGCTGGGCGCCGGCGGCATGATGTCGGTGACCGAACCGGCCGCACGGGTCGAGGAACGCCTCGGCCGTTGGGACGGTCGTCTGTCGCTGGCGGCGGTCAACGGCCCGGCGGCGGTGGTGGTTTCCGGCGAGCCGATGGCGCTGGAAGAGCTGAAGCGGGAGCTGGAGGCCGAGGGCGTACGCGCCCGGATGGTCGCGGTGGACTACGCCTCGCACTCCGCGCAGGTGGAGCAGCTGGAAGCGGAGATCACCTCCGTACTCGCCACGGTGGCTCCGCGTGCGGGCCGGGTGGCGATGGTCTCGGCGATGACGGGCGAGGTGCTGACCGGCACCGAGCTGGACGCCGCTTACTGGTACGGCAGCCTGCGGGCATCGGTGCAGTTCGACAGGGCGGTACGCACCCTGGCCGGCATGGGCCACCAGGTGTTCATCGAGGTCTCCCCGCACCCGGTGCTGCTCGCGGCGATGACCGAGACGCTGGAAGAGGCCGCGCTGGAGGCAGGTCCCGGCGCACAGGCGGGGGCCGTGTCCGGCACGCTGCGCCGCGACGACGGTGGAGCGGCACGTCTGATCACCTCGCTCGCCGAGGCCTTCGTCCACGGTGCTCCCGTCGACTGGACCACGGTCCTCCCCGCCGGACAGTGGGTGGAGCTGCCCACGTATGCCTTCCGGCACGAGCGGTACTGGCCCAAGGGACTGCTGTCCCTGTCGGCCGCGGGGCTGGCCGGAGGCGGGGACGCGGCCTCGCTGGGACTCGGCGCGGTGGGTCATCCGCTGCTGGGTGCGGCGGTTGAACTGGCTGGTGGAGCCGGGTTGGTGTGCACGGGACGGCTGTCCGTGCGTACGCAGCCGTGGCTGGCCGACCACGCCGTCGGCGGAGTGATGCTCCTGCCCGGGACCGGGTTCGTGGAACTCGTGGTCCGCGCCGGGGACCAGGTCGGCTGCGCCCTGGTCGAGGAGCTGACGTTGCAGGCGCCGTTGGTGGTGCCCGCCGACGGCGGCGGGGTGCAGGTCCAGGTCGTGGTGGCCGAGGCCGACGCCGATGGACGGCGCGAGGTCGAGGTCTTCTCCCGTCCGGATGAGCCCGGCAGCGGGCAGGCGTGGGTCCAGCACGCCAGCGCGGTGATCGCCACCGCCGGCGCGGCGAGCCAAGCCGAGGAAGACCTGACGGTGTGGCCACCGCAGGACGCCACACCGCTGGACATCGCGGATGTGTACGCGGTGCAGCTGGCCGAGGTGTACGGCCCGTCGTTCCACGGTCTGCGGGCGGCGTGGCGGCGTGGCGAGGATGTCTTCGCCGAGGTGGCGCTGCCGGAGGACGTGGCGCAGGAGGCCGGTTCGTTCGGCCTGCACCCGGCGCTGCTCGACGCGGCATTGCACGCGGGGCTCCTGGCCGACGGCGAGGGTCAACTCGCCGAGGTCCGGATGCCGTTCGCGTGGACGGGTGTGGAGCTGTACGCCAGTGGCGCGTCGGTTCTGCGGGCCCGGCTGCGTCGTGACGCCCAGGGCAGTTTGACGCTGACGGCGGCGGACACCACCGGCGAACCGGTGGTCTCGGTGGCGTCGCTGGTGAGCCGTCCGGTCTCGGCGGACCAGCTGCAGCCGGCCCAGGGTGGTGTGGGCGACGCGCTGTTCAGCGTGGATTGGGTCCCGGTGTCCGAGGCAGCGGTCCCCGCCGGGGACTGGGCGCTGATCGGAGCGGACCGTTTCGCGCTGGTGGATGCGCTGGGAACGGCCGGGGTGCCGGTCCGGGCCTTTGCCGATCTGGCCGAGATCGCTGCCGCAACCGAGGCGGGGGAGGTCGCCCCGCAGGTGGTGCTTGCCTGTGCGGACACGGACAGCAGCGGTGATACGGCGGAGACGGCTCGGCGGGCCGCCGGTGCGGCCCTGGGCCTGGTGCAGGAGTGGATGGAGGAACGACGCCTGGAGTCGGCGCAGTTGGTGGTGGTCACCCGAGGTGCGGTGGCCACGGCTGCTGGTGAGGGCGTGACGGACTTGGCGGCAGCGGCCGTATGGGGTCTGCTGCGGTCGGCGCAGTCGGAGAATCCGGGGCGTCTGGTCCTGGCCGACCTGCCCGTCAGCGGTGACGGTGACTCCGTGGCCGTGCTGCCGAAGATGATGGGCAGCGGTGAGCCGGAGTTGGCGATCCGTGGCCGCAGTGCCTTCGGTCGGCGGTTGACGCGTCCGTCGGGTGATCTGGCGCCGGTGGAGTGGTCGCCGGAGCCGGGCGTGGGCAGGCGTACGTTGCTGGTGACCGGTGGGACCGGGACGCTGGGTGGGATGGTGGCCCGGCATCTGGTGGTGACCGGCCGGGCTGGTGGTGTGGTGTTGGTGAGCCGCTCGGGCCCGGGGGCTGCTGGTGTGGCGGCCTTGGCTGCTGAGTTGGCCGGGCTGGGGGCGTGGGTTCGGGTGGTCGTGTGTGATGTGGCCGACCGGGATGCGCTGGCCGGGCTGCTGGGGCAGATCCCGGCCGATTGCCCGCTGGGGTCGGTCTTCCATGCCGCGGGGATCATCGATGACGGTGTGATCGGGGCGCTTACCCCGGAGCGTCTGGCGGCGGTGATGCGGCCGAAGGTGGACGCGGCCTGGTATCTGCATGAGTTGACCCAGGGCTTGGATCTGGAGCATTTCGTTCTGTTCTCGTCGGCTGCGGCGACGTTCGGTGCGCCGGGGCAGGGCAATTATGTGGCGGCGAACGCGTTTTTGGACGCGTTGGCGGCGGAGCGTCGTGCGGCTGGGTTGGCTGGGACGTCGTTGGCGTGGGGTCCGTGGGTGCATGAGGCGGGGATCGGTCGGGATCTGGGTGAGCGGTTGTTGTCGCGGATCAGTCGGTCGGGGATTGCGGCGTTGGGTGCGGATGAGGGTTTGGTGGTGCTGGATGTGGCGTTGTCTCGTGGGGAGGCGTTGTTGGTTCCGGCTCGTTTGGATTTGGCGGGTTTGCGGGCTCAGGCGGTGCGTAGTGGTGAGGTTCCGCCGTTGTGGCGGGTGTTGGCGGGTGATGTGCCGGTTCGGCGTGTTGTTGCGTCGGGTTCTGGTGTGGGTGTTGGTGGTGCGGGTGAGGGGTTGCGGCGGCGGTTGGTGGGGTTGTCGGGTGTGGAGCGGGATCGGTTGTTGTTGGATGTGGTTCGGGGGAATGTGGCTGCGGTTCTGGGTCATGTGTCGGGGGATGCGATTGAGCCTGGGCGGGCGTTTTCGGATCTGGGTTTTGATTCGTTGATTGCGGTGGAGTTGCGGAACCGGTTGAACGCGGAGACGGGTTTGCGGTTGCCGGCGACGTTGGTGTTCGACTATCCGACGCCGGTGGTGTTGGCGGGGTTGTTGCGGGCGGAGTTGACGGGTGATCTGCCGGTGGATGTGGGTGGGGTGGTGGCTGCGCGTTCGGTGGTGGTTGATGAGCCGGTTGCGATTGTGGGGATGGCGTGTCGGTTCCCGGGTGGTGCGGGTAGTCCGGAGGAGTTGTGGCGGTTGTTGGCTGCGGGGGCGGATGCGATTGGGCCGTTTCCGGTGGATCGTGGTTGGGATATTGAGGGGTTGTATGACCCGGATCCTGAGCATGCGGGGACGTCGTATACGCAGGCGGGTGGGTTTGTTCAGGATGCCAGTGGGTTTGATGCGGGGTTCTTCGGGATCAGTCCGCGTGAGGCGTTGGCGATGGATCCGCAGCAGCGGTTGTTGTTGGAGGTGTGCTGGGAGGCGTTCGAGCGGGCTGGTATTGATCCTGCGAGTCTGCGGGGCAGCCAGACCGGCACCTTCGTAGGCGGATACACGTCCGGATACGGAATCGGCGTGCCCCTGGAGGACACGGGGGTTGTCGAGGGCCACCTGATGACCGGAACCGCGACCAGCGTGCTGTCGGGCAGGGTGTCCTACACGTTCGGCCTGGAAGGCCCGGCCGTGACCATGGACACGGCGTGCTCGTCGTCGCTGGTGGCGCTGCACATGGCGGCCCAGGCTGTGCGGTCCGGCGAGTGCTCCCTGGCCCTGGCCGGCGGTGTCACGGTCGCCGCGACCCCGGCCGTGTTCGTCGGCTTCTCCCAGGCGCGCGGTGTGTCGGTGGACGGCCGGTGCAAGGCGTTCGCGGCTTCGGCCGACGGCTCGGGCTTCTCCGAGGGCGCGGGCATGCTCGTGCTGGAGCGGCTGTCCGACGCCCGCCGCAACGGCCACCGGGTGCTGGCGGTGGTGCGCGGCTCCGCGATCAACCAGGACGGCGCGTCCAACGGCCTGACCGCCCCGAACGGCCCCTCTCAGCAGCGGGTGATCCGCGCGGCCCTGGCCAGCGCCCAGCTGTCGGCCGCCGACGTGGACGTGGTGGAGGCGCACGGTTCGGCGACCACGTTGGGTGACCCGATCGAGGCGCAGGCGGTGATCGCCACCTACGGCCAGGAGCGGCCGGAGAAGCAGCCGCTGTGGCTGGGCTCGGTGAAGTCCAACATCGGACACACGCAGGCGGCCGCAGGCGTCGCCGGCGTGATCAAGATGGTGCTGGCGCTGCAGAACCAGCAGCTGCCGCAGACGTTGCACGTGGAAGAGCCCACGCCGCACGTGGACTGGTCAGCCGGTGAGGTCCGACTGCTGACCGAACCGGTCCCGTGGCCCGTCGGAGAGCGCGCGCGTCGCGCCGGCGTGTCGGCGTTCGGCATGAGCGGCACCAACGTGCACATCATCCTGGAGGAGGCCCCGACCGCCGACGATGAGACGGCGGACGCCCCGGCCGAACCCGCCGGTGCGGGAACCGATGAGGTCGAGCCGGCCGCCGTGCCCGCGGTCCTGGAGCCCGACGGCGCTGGTGCCTGGCTGGTGTCGGGCCGGACGCCGGAAGGCCTGGCGGCGCAGGCGGGCCGGTTGCGTGAGTGGGTTGTGGCCCGGCCGGAGTTGGAGCCGGCGGATGTGGCGTGGTCGTTGGCGGCGACGCGGTCGGTGTTCGAGCACCGGGCTGTGGTGGTCGGCGCCGAGCGTGAGGAGCTGGTGGCGGGCCTGCAGAGCGTGGCCGCTGGTACGCCTGTGAGGTCGGTTGTCTCCGGGGTCGCGCGTTTGGGTGCGCGGGTGGTGTTCGTCTTCGCGGGTCAGGGGGCTCAGTGGGTGGGGATGGGTCGTGAACTGGCTGTTTCCTCGCCGGTGTTCGCGGCTCGGTTGGCGGAGTGTGAGCGGGCGCTGTCGCCGCATGTGGAGTGGTCGCTGACCGATGTGCTCGCGGGCGCCCCAGGGGCTCCTGGGCTGGACCGTGCGGATGTGGTGCAGCCGGTGTTGTGGGCGGTGATGGTCTCGCTGGCTGCGGTGTGGGAGGCGGCGGGTGTGACCCCGGATGCGTTGGTGGGTCATTCGCAGGGTGAGATTGCTGCGGCGACGGTGGCGGGGATGTTGAGTGTGGAGGATGGCGCCCGGGTGGTGGCGGTGCGGTCGCGGGCGTTGTCGGGTCTGTCGGTGCAGGGCTCGATGGTGTCGGTGGTGATGCCGTCGCAGGCGGTGCGGGAGTTGGTGGGGCAGTGGGGTGAGCGTCTGTCGGTCGCTGCGATCAACGGTCCGGCGGCGGTCGTGGTCTCCGGTGAGCCGGAGGCGTTGTCGGAGTTCGAGCGGGAGTTGTCGGCTCGGCATGTGTTGCGGTGGCGGATTCCGGAGACGGATTTTGTGGCGCATTCGCCGGCGGTGGAGCCGTTGGCGGTGGTGTTGGAGCGGGAGTTGGCGGGGATTGCGCCGCGGGCTGGTCGGGTGCCGATGGTGTCCACGGTGACTGGTGAGTGGGTGTCGGGTCCTGAGGTGGATGCCGGGTATTGGTATGCGAATCTGCGGCAGATGGTCCGTTTCGAGGAGGCGGTCCGTGTCCTGATGACCGGTGGTTACGGCGCGTTTGTGGAGGTGTCGCCGCATCCGGTGTTGACGGGTCCGGTGTCCGAGACGGCCGAGGACGTGGGCAACGCGGATGTGGTGGTCGTAGGGACGTTGGAGCGTGACAACGGTGGTGCGGCGCGGCTGATCACGTCGTTGGCGCAGGCGTATGTCAGTGGGCTGAGCGTGGACTGGAAGATGGTTCTGCCTGCCGCGGAGCAGGTCGAGCTGCCCACCTACGCCTTCCAGCACCAGCGGTACTGGCTGCAGCCTGCGGTGTCGACCACGACTCCGGCGGGCGGTGACGGCGCGAGCACGGCGGCCGAGGCCCAGTTCTGGGCGGCTGTCGAGGGCGGAGACCTGGCCCGGATCGCGGACACACTGGCGATTGACGACCAGCAGCACCTGAGCCAGGTGCTGCCGGCGCTGGCGTCGTGGCGCCGCCAAGAGCGGGACAAGTCGGTGACCGCGAACTGGCGCTACCGGGTGACCTGGGCGCCGGTCGCGGAACCTGCTCCGGGCGTGCTGTCGGGACTCTGGCTGCTGGTGACCGCCGCAGGATGGACCGACAGTGACCTGACCAGGGGATGTCTGCAGGCGCTGACCGCCCGGGGCGCCGAGGTCGTGGTCGCCGAGGTGCCGGCCGGAACGGTGGACCGTACCGAGGTGGCCGCCGTCCTCGACCAGGTGCTGCGGGACACGGAGTCCGGCACGGTGGCCGGAGTGGTGTCCCTGCTCGCGCTGGACGAGACGCCCGTGCCCGCGCATCCGGTGGTGGCCCAGGGCGTGGCCGCGACCCTGGCCGTGGTGCAGGGCCTCGGCGATGCCGGGGTGACCGCGCCGCTGTGGGTGGCCACGCGTGGTGCTGTGGTCACCGGACCGGGTGAGGCCCTGGCCGGCCCGGTGCAGACACAGGTGTGGGGACTCGGCCGGGTCGTAGCGCTCGAACACCCCGACCGGTGGGGCGGGTTGATCGACCTGCCCGCCGTACTCGACGACCGCGCCGGGGCACGCCTGACGGCCGTCCTCGCCGGATGCGGCGAGGACCAGGTGGCGATCCGCCCGACCGGGATCCTGGGCCGCCGACTGGCCCGCGCCCCGCAGCCCCGGACCGGCCAGGCCTGGACGACGCGCGGGAGCGTCCTGATCACCGGTGGAACCGGCGCGATCGGCGGGCACGTGGCGCGCTGGGTGGCCGGCCGGGGTGCTCGGCGACTCGTGCTGACCAGCCGGTCCGGCCCCTCCGTCGCGGGCGTCGCCGCGATGGCCGCCGAACTCGCCGCCCAGGGCACGCGCGTGGACGTGGTGGCCTGCGACGTGAGCGAGCGGGCGGACCTGTCCGGGCTGCTGGCCCGGATCGGGACCGACGGCCCCGCGCTGTCCGCGGTGATGCACACCGCGGGCTTGCTGGACGACGGTGTGATCGACCGGCTGTCGGCGCCGCGACTGGCGACGGTCCTGGCGCCCAAGGCCAAGGGCGCGACCCTGCTGGACGAGCTGACCACGGACCTCGACCTGGACGCGTTCGTTCTCTTCTCCTCGGTCGCGTCCACGTTGGGAGGCATGGGCCAGGCCAACTACGCGGCGGCGAACGCCTTCCTGGACGCCGTGGCGGAGAGCAGGCGGGACCGGGGACTGGCCGGGCTCGCCGTGGCCTGGGGCCCCTGGGCGGGCGGCGGCGTGTCGCAAGGCACCGAGGCCGCCCGGCAGCGGCTCAGCCGCAACCGGTGGGAAGTCCTCATGGATCCGGACCTCGCCGTCCGGGCCCTCGGCGAAGCCCTCGACGGTCCCGACACCGTGCTGACGGTGATGAACGTCGACTGGACCGAGATCATGTCGGCGCCCGAGGCGGCGGCGGACCTGCTCCAGATACCCGCCATGCGGGATCTGCCGGAGATCCGCCAGCTGGCCGCGGCCGTATCGGATGCCGCGGCGGCGCAGGCGGACGGTGATCTGGCACGACGGCTCGCGGGATGTCACGGGCCGAGCAAGGCCGGGCACTGACCGAGCTGGTCCGGGCCAAGGCCGCCTCCGTACTGGGCCATCCGTCGGCCGAGTCGGTCGAGGCCGCCCGCGCCTTCAGCGAGCTGGGCTTCGACTCGCTGACCGCGGTGGAACTGCGCAACCAGCTCAGCACCGCCACCGATCTCCGGCTGCCGGCCACCCTGCTCTTCGACTACCCCAACCCCGTCGCTCTGTCGGAGTACCTGCAGACGGAGCTGCTGGGCGCCCTGCCCGAGGACACCGCGCTCCCGGCGGTGGCGCCGGTTCAGGCGGTGGCCGACGAGCCGATCGCGATCGTCGGAATGAGCTGCCGGTACCCGGGCGGGATCGCCAGCCCCGACGGCCTGTGGGAGCTGCTGACCTCGGGCGGAGACGCGATCTCCGGGTTCCCGGACGACCGGGGCTGGGACCTGGAAGGCCTCAGCGACTCCGGCGCGGGGCAGGGGCGCACCTCGTACGTCCAGGCCGGCGGGTTCGTTCAGGACATGACCGGGTTCGACGCCGGCTTCTTCGGGATCAGCCCGCGTGAGGCCCTCGCCATGGATCCGCAGCAGCGGCTGCTGCTGGAGGTGTCCTGGGAGGCACTGGAGCGGGCCGGAATCGCCCCGGAGTCGCTGCGTGGCAGCCAGACCGGCGTCTTCGCCGGAGGCTACGCGTCGGGCTACGGCATCGGCGCGGACATCGAGGGTGAAGCCCACCTGATGACCGGGACCGTGACCAGCGTGCTGTCGGGCCGGGTCTCGTACGCCCTGGGGCTTGAGGGCCCCGCGGTGACGATCGACACGGCGTGCTCGTCGTCCCTCGTGGCGCTGCACCTGGCCGCCCAGGCGATCCGCTCCGGGGAGTGCACGATGGCCCTGGCCGGCGGTGTCACGGTCATGGTGACTCCCGAAGGCTTCCTGGGATTCAGCCAGCAGAGCGGCCTGGCGATGGACGGCCGGTGCAAGGCGTTCTCGGCCGAGGCCGACGGCATGGGCATGTCCGAGGGCGTGGGCATGCTCGTCCTGGAGCGACTCTCCGACGCCCAGCGGCTGGGCCACCCGGTCCTGGCGGTGGTGCGGGGCACCGCGGTGAACCAGGACGGTGCGTCCAACGGTCTGACCGCGCCGAACGGCCCCTCTCAGCAGCGGGTGATCCGTGCGGCCCTGGCGAACGCGCGGCTGTCGGCCGCCGACGTGGACGTGGTCGAGGCGCACGGTACGGGCACGTCGCTCGGCGACCCGATCGAGGCGCAGGCCCTGCTCGCGACCTACGGCCAGGAGCGGTCGGAGGAGCGGCCGTTGTGGCTCGGGTCGGTGAAGTCGAACATCGGTCACACGCAGGCCGCCGCCGGTGTCGCCGGTGTGATCAAGATGGTGCTGGCGCTGCAGAACCAGCAGCTGCCGCGGACCCTGCACGCGCAGGAGCCCTCGCCGCACGTGGACTGGTCGGCGGGCGAGGTGCGGCTGCTGTCCGAGTCCGTGGCGTGGCCGGTGAACGGCCGGGTGCGGCGTGCGGGTGTGTCCTCGTTCGGTCTGAGTGGTACCAACGCGCACGTCATCGTCGAGGAAGCTCCCGAGCCTGCCGAGACCGGGGTCTCCGTGGACAGCGGAGCACCGGCGGCCCCCGTGGTTGTGGAGACCGCTGGGGTCGGTGCGTGGGCGGTTTCGGCGCGGTCGGCCGAGGGGCTGGCCGGGCAGGCGGGCCGGTTGCGTGAGTGGGTGGCTGCTCGGCCGGAGTTGGAGTCGGCGGATGTGGCGTGGTCGTTGGCGGCGACGAGGTCGGTGTTCGATCACCGGGCCGTGGTGGTCGGCACCGGCCGCGATGAGCTGGTGACGGGTCTGGGGAATCTGACTGAAGGCGTGCCTGCCGCGTCGGTCGTGTCCGGCGTCGCGCGGCCGGGCGCCCGGGTGGTGTTCGTCTTCCCGGGTCAAGGGTCTCAGTGGCTGGGGATGGGTCGTGAACTGGCTGAGTCCAGTCCGGTGTTCGCGGCTCGTCTGGCTGAGTGTGAGCGGGCGCTGGCCCCGTATGTGGACTGGTCGTTGAGCGATGTTCTTGCAGGCGCGCCGGGTGCTCCGGAGCTGGAGTCGGCGGATGTGGTGCAGCCGGCGCTGTGGGCGGTGATGGTCTCTCTGGCTGCGGTGTGGGAGGCGGCCGGTGTGACCCCGGATGCGTTGGTGGGTCATTCGCAGGGTGAGATCGCGGCGGCGACTGTGGCGGGCATGCTGAGCCTGGAGGACGGTGCCCGGGTCGTCGCGTTGCGCTCGCAGTCGTTGCGCGTGCTGTCTGGTGCCGGCGGCATGATGTCGGTGACCGAACCGGCCGCCCGGGTCGAGGAACGCCTCGGCCGCTGGGACGGTCGTCTGTCGCTGGCGGCGGTCAACGGTTCGGCCGCGGTGGTGGTCTCCGGCGAGGTGGCCGCGCTCGAAGAACTGTCACAGGAACTGGAGGCCGAGGGCGTACGCGCCCGGATGGTCGCCGTGGACTACGCCTCGCACTGCGCGCAGGTGGAACGGCTTGAGCAGGAGATTCGCTCGGTCCTGGCCGGGGTCGCTCCGCGTGCGGGCCGAGTGCCGATGGTCTCCGCGATGACCGGTGAAGTCCTCTCCGGCACCGAGCTGGATGCCGGGTACTGGTACGGCAGCCTGCGCGCACCGGTCCACTTCGACCGTGCCGTACGAATCCTGGCCGGCATGGGCCACCAGGTGTTCATCGAGGTCTCCCCGCACCCGGTGCTGCTCGCGGCGATGACCGAGACCCTGGAAGAAACCGCACTGGACGCAAGTCCGGGCACGATGGCCGCAGTGGTCTCCGGCACGCTGCGCCGCGACGACGGCGGAACAACCCGCCTGATCACCTCGCTCGCCGAGGCGTTCGTGCACGGTGCTCCCGTCGACTGGACCGCGCTCCTGCCCGCCAGGCAGCGGGTGGAACTGCCCACGTACGCCTTCCAGCACGAGAAGTACTGGCCCAAGGCGGCCGCATCGGCCACCGGCGGGGACGCGGTGTCGCTCGGCCTGGGCGCGGTGGGTCATCCGCTGCTGGGTGCGGCGGTTGAACTGGCCGGGGGCGCCGGGCTGGTGTGCACCGGACGGCTGTCCGTGCGTACGCAGCCATGGCTGGCCGATCACGCTGTCGGCGGCGCGATCCTGCTACCGGGCACCGGGTTCGTCGAGCTGATCGTTCGAGCCGGCGACCAGGTCGGGTGCGCTGTGGTGGAGGAACTGACACTGCAGGCGCCGCTGGTGGTGCCCGCCGACGGCGGCGGGATGCAGGTCCAGGTCGTGGTGGCCGACGCCGACGCCGATGGACGGCGCGGTGTGGAGGTGTTCTCCCGCCCCGACCAGCCCGGCACCCAGCAGCCGTGGGTCCAGCACGCCAGCGCGCTGATCGCTCCCGCCACAACAGTCGGACAGGCCGACGAAGACTTCACGGTGTGGCCGCCGCGGGATGCGACCGCGGTGGACATCAGCGGCATGTACGAAGCCCTCGCCGCCGGCTCCTACGGTTACGGCCCGGCGTTCCAGGGCCTGCGGGCGGTCTGGCGTCGTGGCGAGGACGTCTTCGCCGAGGTGGCACTGCCGGAGGACGTGGCACAGGACGCCGGCGCCTTCGGACTGCACCCGGCGCTGCTGGACGCGGTGCTGCACGCCAGCGCGCTGACTGGCGAAACCGAGCCGGGCGAACAGGGCCAAGTGCGACTGCCGTTCGCATGGACAGGTGTGGAACTGCACGCGAGTGGAGCGTCGGTTCTGCGGGCTCGGCTGCGTCGTGACGCGCAGGGCAGTCTGACGCTGACGGCGGCGGACACCACTGGAGCACCGGTGGTCTCGGTGGCGTCACTGATCACCCGTCCCGTCTCCTCGGACCAGCTGCGGACGGGCGATACCGGCGTGGCCGACGCGCTGTTCAGCGTGGACTGGGCTCCGGTTGCCGAGATCGCGGTCCCCGCTGGGGACTGGGCGCTGATCGGAGCGGACCGTTTCGCGTTGGTGGATGTGCTGGGATCGGCCGGGGTGCCGGTCCGGGCCTTTGCCGATCTGGCCGAGGTTGCCGCCGCCACCGAGGCGGGGGAGGTCGCCCCGCAGGTGGTGCTCGTTTGCGCGGACACGGAGAGCAGCGGTGATGCGGCGCAGGCGGCTCGGCGGGCTGCCGGATCGATGCTGGGCCTGGTGCAGGAGTGGATGGAGGAACAGCGCCTGGAGTCGGCGCAGTTGGTGGTCGTCACGCGAGGTGCGGTGTCCGCCGTGCCCGGTGAGGGCGTGACGGACCTGGCGGCGGCCGCCGTATGGGGTCTGCTGCGGTCGGCCCAGTCGGAGAACCCGGGGCGTCTGGTCCTTGCCGACCTGCCCGTCACCGGCGACCACGCGACCGTACTGCCGACCGTGCTCGGCAACGGTGAGCCGGAACTGGTCATCCGCGGCCAGAACGTCTTCGGTCGGCGACTGATCCGTCCGTCGGGTGACCTGATGGCGCCTGAGGGTCTGTGGCGGCTGGAAGGTGACGAGGGCGGGTCCCTGGAGGGGCTGGTGCTGGCTGAGGTGCCGCAGGTGGGGGAGCGGCTGTCGGCCGGGCAGGTGCGGGTGGCGGTGCGGGCGGCCGGGCTGAACTTCCGGGACGTGCTGATCGGGCTGAACATGTATCCCGGTGGCGGTCTGATGGGCAGTGAGATCGCCGGTGTGGTGACCGAGACAGGTCCTGGAGTGTCCCATCTGGCGGTGGGAGACCGGGTGATGGGGATCGCCTCCGGCGGGTTCGGTCCGATGGTGGTCACCGACGCACAACAGATCGTGCCGATCCCGGCCGGATGGTCGTTCACAGCCGCGGCGTCGGTTCCGATCGCCTTCGTCACGGCGTGGTATGCGCTGGTGGAGTTGGCTGGTGCGCGTGCTGGGCAGCGGCTGTTGGTGCATGCGGGTGCTGGTGGTGTGGGTATGGCCGCGGTGCAGATCGCGCGGCATCTGGGTCTGGAGGTGTTCGCGACGGCGAGTCCGGCCAAGTGGCCGGTGCTGGCCGAGGCGGGTCTGGACGCGTCGCACATCGCTTCTTCCCGTAGCGCTGGTTTCGAGGCGGAGTTCCTGGCTGCCACGGGTGGGGCGGGGATGGACATCGTGTTGAACTCCCTGGCTGGGGAGTTGACTGATGCCTCGCTGCGGCTGTTGGCGCGTGGTGGTGCGTTCATCGAGATGGGCCGTACGGATCTGCGGGATCCGGAGGTGCTGGGCGGTGACTTCCCGGGTGTGATGTACCGGCCGTTCGATCTGGGTGAGGCCGGGTCGCAGCGGATGGGGGAGATGCTCGGCCGGGTGGTGGAGCTGATGGCGGCTGGTGAGTTGTCGTTGCTGCCGGTGCGGGTGTGGGATGTGCGGCGGGCGCGGGAGGCGTTCCGGTTCATGTCGCAGGCCCGGCATACGGGCAAGCTGGTTCTGGCGATTCCTGCTGGTGTGGTTGTGTCTGGTGGGGGTGGTCGGTCGGCGTTGGTGACGGGTGGTACGGGCACGCTGGGTGGGCTGGTGGCCAGGCATCTGGCGGCGACCGGCCGCGCGGACGCTGTGGTGCTGACGAGTCGTTCGGGTCCGGCTGCTGTGGGTGTGGCGGCTCTGGTGGCTGAGCTGGCCTCGTCGGGAACGCGGGTCGAGGTGGTGGCCTGCGACGCCGCCGAGCGCGACGCGCTGGCCACCGTCGTCGAGGCCGTCCCGGCCGACTACCCGCTGAGCACGGTGGTCCATACGGCGGGTGTTCTGGACGACGGTGTCATCGCGTCGCTGACGCCGGAGCGGGTCGCGGGGGTGATGCGGCCCAAGGCCGACGGCGCCTGGAATCTGCACGAGCTCACCAAGGACCTGGACCTGGAGCACTTCGTGCTCTTCTCCTCGGCGGCCTCGGTGTTCGGTGCGCCGGGTCAGGGCAACTACGTGGCGGCGAACGCGTTCCTGGACGCGCTGGCGGCCGAGCGCCGTGCGGCCGGGCTGGCCGGAACGTCGCTGGCCTGGGGCCTGTGGGCCGAGGCCAGCGCGCTGACCGGGCAGCTCACGGACGCCGAACGGGCCCGGATCAACCGCGGTGGCGTCGCCGCGCTGAACGCGGAGGACGGCCTGGCCCTGCTGGACCTGGCTCTGGCCCGTGACGAGGCCATGCTGGTGCCGGCCCGCCTGGATCTGGCCGGGCTGCGCGCCCAGGCCGCCCGTAGCACCGAGATCCCGCCGCTGTGGCGGGCTCTGGTCAGCGGTGGTCCGGGCCGGCGGACCGCGGCCTCCGGCACGGCCGTCGGGGCGGACTCGCTGCACCAGCAGCTGGCCGGCCTGTCCGGTCCGGACCGCGACCGGATGCTGACCGACCTGGTCCGCACCCATGTCGCCGCCGTACTCGGACACACCTCTGCCGACGCGATCGAAGCCACCCGGGCCTTCACCGACCTGGGCTTCGACTCACTCACCGCGGTCGAACTCCGCAACCGGCTCAACACGGCCACCGGACTGCGTTTGCCCGCCACGCTCGTATTCGACTACCCCAACCCGGCGGAGCTGGCCGAATTCCTGGGAGAAAAGCTCCTGCCGGAAATCGGGGACGAGGCGGACCCGGCAGAGGCGAAACTCCGGAACGCTCTCGCGTCCGTTCCGATTTCCAGGTTCCGCGAGGCCGGGCTGATGGAGGCATTGATGCAGCTCGCCGGTATCCAGGACGACGCCTTGGCGAAGGGCGGAAACGGAGAGGTCGAAGACATCGACACGTTGGATGCCGAAAGCCTGATTCGCCTGGCCCTGGATAGCGAGACGGACTGAAGTTGATGATGCTCTACGCGTGGAGGCAGCGATGACTCAACCGGCTGACAAGCTTCTCGAAGCGCTGCGCGCCTCCCTGAAGGAAACCGAGCGGCTACGGCAGCGGAACCGGCAGCTCGCATCGGCATCATCGGCACCGTTGGCGATCGTCGGAATGAGCTGCCGGTACCCGGGCGGAGTGTCGAGCCCGGAGGAACTGTGGGAACTGCTGGCCACGGGCGGGGACGCGATCTCGGGATTCCCGGCCGACCGCGGCTGGGACGCCGAGGACCTCTATGACCCGGACCCGGACCACCAGGGCACGTCGTATGTGCTCGACGGCGGATTCCTGCAGGGCGCGCCGGACTTCGACGCCGACTTCTTCGGGATCAGCCCGCGTGAGGCCCTCGCCATGGATCCGCAGCAGCGGCTGCTGCTGGAGGTGTCGTGGGAGGCGCTGGAGCGGGCCGGAATCGACCCGGCATCGCTGCGGGGTTCGCAGACCGGTGTGTTCGTCGGTGTCGCTCCCTCCGACTACATCGCGCACCCGTATCTGCAGAACATGGAAGGCCTCGAATGGCATCTCATGACCGGTGCCACGGGCAGCGTGATGTCGGGCCGTATTTCCTACCTGTTGGGGCTGCAGGGGCCCGCGGTGTCGATCGACACGGCGTGTTCGTCGTCGTTGGTCGCGCTGCACCTGGCCTGTCAGGCGGTGCGGTCGGGAGAGTGCTCGCTCGCGGTGGCGGGCGGGGTCACGGTCATGTCCTCCCCGGCCGGCTTCGTCGGATTCTCCCGACAGCGCGGCCTGGCGGAGGACGGCCGGTGCAAGGCGTTCTCGGCCGCTGCTGACGGCATGGGCATGTCCGAGGGCGTGGGCATGGTGGTGGTGGAGCGGCTGGCGGACGCCCAGCGGCTCGGACACCAGGTGCTGGCGGTGGTCCGTGGCTCCGCGGTGAACCAGGACGGTGCGTCCAACGGTCTCACCGCGCCGAACGGTCCCTCGCAGCAGCGAGTGATCCGCGCGGCCCTCGCCAACGCCCGCTTGTCGGCCAGAGACGTGGACGTGGTCGAGGCCCACGGCACGGGCACCACCCTCGGCGACCCCATCGAGGCCCAGGCGCTGCTCGCCACCTACGGCCAGGACCGGCCGGAAGAACGGCCGCTGTGGCTCGGCTCGGTGAAGTCCAACATCGGACACACCCAGCAGGCGGCCGGTGTCGCCGGTGTGATCAAGATGGTGCTGTCGCTGCAGAACCAGCAGTTGCCGCAGACCCTGCACGTGGACGAGCCGTCGCCCCATGTGGACTGGTCGGCGGGCGAGGTGCGGCTGCTGACCGAACCCGTCCTGTGGCCCTCCGGAGAGCGTGCGCGTCGCGCCGGTGTGTCCTCGTTCGGCCTGAGCGGCACCAATGTTCACCTCATCCTGGAGGAAGCCCCGACCGAGGACGGCGAGACGGCGGAGGCCCTGGACGAACCCGCCGGTGAGCGGTCGGCCGCACCCGCGGTTGTCGAGACCGACGGGATCGGTGCGTGGGTGGTGTCGGGCCGTACGGCGGGCGGGCTGGCCGCACAGGCGGAGCGGCTGCGGGACTGGGTTGCCGGCCGCCCCGGACTGGACCCGGCCGATGTGGGGTGGTCGCTGGCGGCGACGAGGTCGGTGTTCGATCACCGGGCCGTGGTGGTCGGCACCGGCGGCGATGAGCTGGTGGCGGGGCTGGAGAGTCTGGCTGGTGGAGTACCTGCGGGTTCGGTCGTCTCGGGCGTGGTGCGGTCGGGTGCCCGGGTGGTGTTCGTCTTCCCGGGTCAGGGGTCTCAGTGGCTGGGGATGGGTCGTGAACTGGCTGAGTCCAGTCCGGTGTTCGCGGCTCGTCTGGCCGAGTGTGAGCGGGCGTTGGCCCCGTATGTGGACTGGTCGCTGAGCGATGTTCTTGCTGGGGCGGGCGGTGCTCCGGAGCTGGAGTCGGCGGATGTGGTGCAGCCGGCGCTGTGGGCGGTGATGGTCTCTCTGGCTGCGGTGTGGGAAGCCGCCGGTGTGACGCCGGACGCGGTTGCCGGTCATTCGCAGGGTGAGATCGCGGCGGCGACGGTGGCCGGGATGCTGAGCCTGGAGGACGGCGCGCGGGTGGTCGCGCTGCGCTCGCAGTCGTTGCGGGTGTTGTCTGGTGCCGGCGGCATGATGTCGGTGACCGAGCCGGCTGCCCGGGTCGAGGAACGCCTCGGCCGCTGGGAGGGCCGTCTGTCGCTGGCGGCGGTCAACGGCCCGGCCGCGGTGGTCGTCTCCGGCGAGCCGATGGCGCTGGAAGAGTTGAAGCGGGAGCTGGAGGCCGAGGGCGTGCGCGCCCGGATGGTCGCGGTGGACTACGCCTCGCACTGTGCGCAGGTGGAGCAGCTGGAGAAGGAGATCCTGTCGGTTCTGGCCGGGGTGGCTCCGCGTGCGGGCCGGGTGCCGATGGTCTCGGCGATGACGGGCGAGACCCTGACCGGCACCGAGCTGGATGCCGCCTACTGGTACGGCAGCCTGCGCGCACCGGTGTACTTCGACCGGGCGGTCCACATCCTGGCCGATATGGGCCACCAGCTGTTCATCGAGGTCTCCCCGCACCCGGTGCTGATGGGGGCGGTGACCGACACCCTTGAGGTGGTCGCGCACGAGGCGGGCCCGGGCACGTTGGCCGGTGTGGTGTGCGGGACGCTGCGCCGGGACGACGGCGGAGCGGCACGTCTGATCACCTCGCTCGCCGAGGCGTTCGTGCATGGTGCGTCGGTCGACTGGGCTGCGCTTCTGTCTGCCGGACAGCGGGTGGAGCTGCCCACGTACGCCTTCCAGCACGAGCGGTTCTGGCCCAAGGCGGTGGGACCGGTCCTCGGCGGGGACGCGGTGTCGCTCGGCCTGGGTGCGGTGGGTCATCCGCTGCTGGGTGCGGCGGTGGAACTGGCCGGGGGAGCCGGGCTGGTGTGCACCGGACGGCTGTCCGTGCGTACGCACCCGTGGCTGGCCGATCACGCTGTCGGCGGCGTGATCCTGCTGCCGGGCACCGGGTTCGTGGAACTGGTTGTCCGAGCGGGTGACCAGGTCGGGTGCGGTCTGCTGGAGGAGCTGACGCTGCAGGCGCCGTTGGTGGTGCCCGCCGACGGCGGCGGGGTGCAGGTTCAGGTCGTGGTGGCGGCGGCTGATGCCGATGGACGGCGCGAGGTCGAGGTCTTCTCCCGTCCCGACGAGCCCGGCACCGAACAGCCGTGGGTCCAGCACGCCAGCGCGCTGATCGCTCCCGCCGTGCCGGTGACGGGAGTGGAAGAGGACTTCGCGGTGTGGCCGCCGCGGGATGCGACCGCGGTGGACATCAGCGGCATGTACGAGGCCCTGGCCGCGGCTTCTTACGGTTACGGCCCGGCGTTCCAGGGTCTGCGGGCGGTCTGGCGTCGTGGCGAGGACGTCTTCGCCGAGGTGGCACTGCCGGAGGACGTGGCACAGGACGCGGGCGCCTTCGGACTGCACCCGGCCTTGCTGGACGCGGTCTTGCAGGCGAGCGCGCTGGCTGGTGAGAGCGGCGAGACCGCGCAGGGTGAGGTGCGACTGCCGTTCGCGTGGGCGGGTGTGGAACTGCACGCGAGTGGAGCGTCGGTTCTGCGGGCTCGGCTGCGTCGTGACGCGCAGGGCAGTCTGACGCTGACGGCGGCAGACACCACCGGCGCACCGGTGGTCTCGGTGGCGTCACTCATCACCCGTCCCGTCTCCTCGGATCAGCTGCGGACGGGCGATACCGGCGTGGCCGACGCGCTGTTCAGCGTGGACTGGGCTCCGGTTGCCGAGATCGCGGTCCCCGCTGGGGACTGGGCGCTGATCGGAGCGGACCGTTTCGCGTTGGTGGATGTGCTGGGATCGGCCGGGGTGCCGGTCCGGGCCTTTGCCGATCTGGCCGAGGTCGCTGCCGCCACCGAGGCGGGGGAGGTCGCCCCGCAGGTGGTGCTCGTTTGCGCGGACACGGAGAGCAGCGGTGATGCGGCGCAGGCGGCTCGGCGGGCTGCCGGATCGATGCTGGGCCTGGTGCAGGAGTGGATGGAGGAACAGCGTCTGGAGTCGGCGCAGTTGGTGGTCGTCACGCGAGGTGCGGTGTCCGCCGTGCCCGGTGAGGGCGTGACGGACCTGGCGGCGGCCGCCGTATGGGGTCTGTTGCGGTCGGCGCAGTCGGAGAACCCGGGGCGTCTGGTCCTTGCCGACCTGCCCGTCACCGGCGACCACGCGACCGTGCTGCCGACCGTGCTCGGCAACGGTGAGCCGGAACTGGTCATCCGCGGCCAGAACGCCTACGGGCGTCGGCTGACCCGTCCGTCGGGTGACCTCGTCGTGCCCGATGGGGCCTGGCGATTGGAGCCTGATGAGGGCGGGTCCTTGGACGGGCTGGTGCTGGCTGAGGTGCCGCAGGTGGGGGAGCGGCTGTCGGCCGGGCAGGTGCGGGTGGCGGTGCGGGCGGCCGGGCTGAACTTCCGGGATGTGCTGATCGGGCTGAACATGTATCCCGGTGGCGGTCTGATGGGCAGTGAGATCGCGGGTGTGGTGACCGAGACAGGTCCTGGAGTGTCCCATCTGGCGGTGGGGGACCGGGTGATGGGGATCGCTTCGGGCGGGTTCGGTCCGATGGTGGTCACCGACGCACAACAGGTTGTCCCGATTCCCGAGGGGTTGTCGTTCACGGCCGCCGCCTCGGTGCCGGTCGCGTTCCTGACGGCGTGGTATGCGCTGGTGGAGTTGGCTGGTGCGCGTGCTGGGCAGCGGCTGTTGGTGCATGCGGGTGCTGGTGGTGTGGGTATGGCCGCGGTGCAGATCGCGCGGCATCTGGGTCTGGAGGTGTTCGCGACGGCGAGTCCGGCCAAGTGGCCGGTGCTGGCCGAGGCGGGTCTGGACGCGTCGCACATCGCTTCTTCCCGTAGCGCTGGTTTCGAGGCGGAGTTCCTGGCTGCCACGGGTGGGGCGGGGATGGACATCGTGTTGAACTCCCTGGCTGGGGAGTTGACTGATGCGTCGCTGCGGCTGTTGGCGCGTGGTGGTGCGTTCATCGAGATGGGCCGTACGGATCTGCGGGATCCGGAGGTGCTGGGCGGTGACTTCCCGGGTGTGATGTACCGGCCGTTCGATCTGGGTGAGGCCGGGTCGCAGCGGATGGGGGAGATGCTCGGCCGGGTGGTGGAGCTGATGGCGGCTGGTGAGTTGTCGTTGCTGCCGGTGCGGGTGTGGGATGTGCGGCGGGCGCGGGAGGCGTTCCGGTTCATGTCGCAGGCCCGGCATACGGGGAAGCTGGTTCTGGCGATTCCTGCTGGTGTGGTTGTGTCTGGTGGGGGTGGTCGGTCGGCGTTGGTGACGGGTGGTACGGGCACGCTGGGTGGGCTGGTGGCCAGGCATCTGGCGGCGACCGGCCGCGCGGACGCTGTGGTGCTGACGAGTCGTTCGGGTCCGGCTGCTGCGGGTGTGGCGGCTCTGGTGGCTGAGCTGGCCTCGTCGGGAACGCGGGTCGAGGTGGTGGCCTGCGACGCCGCCGAGCGCGACGCGCTGGCCACCGTGCTGGCCGGGATCCCCGAAGACCTCCCGCTGACCACGGTCGTGCACACCGCCGGAGTACTGGACGACGGCGTGATCGCGTCGCTGACGCCGGAGCGGGTCGCGGGGGTGATGCGGCCCAAGGCCGACGGCGCCTGGAATCTGCACGAGCTCACCAAGGACCTGGACCTGGAGCACTTCGTGCTCTTCTCCTCGGCGGCTTCGGCGATCGGTGCGCCGGGTCAGGGCAACTACGTGGCGGCGAACGCGTTCCTGGACGCGCTGGCGGCCGAGCGCCGTGCGGCCGGGCTGGCCGGAACGTCGCTGGCCTGGGGCCTGTGGGCCGAGGTCAGTGCGCTGACCGGGCAGCTCACGGACGCCGAACGGGCCCGGATCAACCGCGGCGGAGTGAGCGCGCTGAGCGCGGACGAGGGTCTGGCCCTGCTGGACCTGTCCATGGCGCGCGACGAGGCCGTGCTGGTCCCGACCCGATTCGACCTGGCCGGGCTGCGCGCCCAGGCCGCCCGTAGCACCGAGATCCCGCCGCTGTGGCGGGCTCTGGTCAGCGGTGGTCCGGGCCGGCGGACCGCGGCCTCCGGCACGGCCGTCGGGGCGGACTCGCTGCACCAGCAGCTGGCCGGCCTGTCCGGCCCGGACCGCGACCGGATGCTGACCGACCTGGTCCGCACCCATGTCGCCGCCGTACTCGGACACACCTCGCTCGACGCGATCGAACCCACCCGGGCCTTCACCGACCTGGGCTTCGACTCACTGACAGCCGTAGAGCTGCGCAACCGGCTCAGCACGGCCACCGGACTGCGCCTGCCCGCCACGCTCGTATTCGACTACCCCAACCCGTTCGCGCTCGCCGTGTACCTACGAGACCGGGTCATGGGCGATGAAGCACCAGCCGTCAGCGTGCCACGAGTCCCCTCGGCGACGACGGCCGTCGACGAGCCGATCGCGATCGTGGGTCTGGGCTGCCGGTACCCCGGCGAGGTGAACAACCCCGACGAGTTCTGGGAGTTGCTCGCCACCGGGACGGACGCCGTATCCGGGTTCCCGGACGACCGTGGCTGGGACGCGGAGGGACTCTACGACCCGGACCCCGACCACGCGGGAACCATCTACACCCGCTCGGGCGCGTTCGTCCACGACGCCAGCGGCTTCGATGCCGGGTTCTTCGGGATCAGCCCGCGTGAGGCCCTCGCCATGGATCCGCAGCAGCGGCAGTTGCTGGAGGTGTCGTGGGAGGCGCTGGAGCGGGCCGGAATCGACCCCGGATCGCTGCGCGGCAGCCCGACCGGTGTGTTCGTCGGCGGGTTCGCCTCGGGATACGGCTTCGGCGTGGCCATGGGCAGCGAGGGCTCCGAAGGGCACCTGACGACCGGCTTCGCGACGAGTGTGATGTCGGGCCGGGTGTCGTATGCGCTGGGTCTTGAGGGTCCGGCGGTGACGGTGGACACGGCGTGTTCGTCGTCGCTGGTGGCGCTGCACCTGGCTTGCCAGGCGATCCGCGCCGGAGAGTGCACGCTGGCCCTGGCCGGCGGAGCCACGGTGATTTCCACCCCTGATGGGTTCGTGGGGTTCAGCCAGCAGCGTGGCCTGGCAGTGGACGGACGCTGCAAGGCGTTCTCGGCCGAGGCCGACGGCATGGGCATGGCCGAGGGCACCGGCGTCGTGGTCGTGGAACGGCTGTCCGACGCCCGCCGCAACGGGCACCGAGTCCTGGCGGTGGTCCGCGGTTCCGCGGTGAACCAGGACGGTGCGTCCAACGGTCTGACCGCGCCGAACGGCCCGTCGCAGCAGCGGGTGATCCGGGCGGCCCTGGCCAACGCCCGGCTGTCGGCCGCCGACGTGGACGTCGTCGAGGCGCACGGTACGGGCACGACGCTGGGTGACCCGATCGAGGCGCAGGCGCTGCTCGCGACCTATGGCCAGGAGCGGTCGGAGGAGCGGCCGTTGTGGCTCGGGTCGGTGAAGTCGAACATCGGTCACACGCAGGCCGCCGCCGGTGTCGCCGGTGTCATCAAGATGGTGCTGGCGCTGCAGAACCAGCAGCTGCCGCAGACGCTGCATGCGCAGGAGCCCTCGCCGCACGTGGACTGGTCGGCGGGCGAGGTGCGGCTGCTGACCGAGTCCGTCCCCTGGCCTGCTGGGGAGCGTGCGCGCCGTGCCGGTGTGTCCTCGTTCGGCATCAGCGGCACCAACGTCCACCTCATCGTCGAGGAAGCCCCGGCCGAGGACGGCCAGGCGGCGCAGGCCCTGGACGAACCCGCCGGTGAGCGGTCGGCCGCACCCGCGGTTGTCGAGACCGACGGGATCGGTGCGTGGGTGGTGTCCGCGCGGTCGGCCGACGGGCTGACCGGGCAGGCGGGACGGTTGCGGGAATGGGCGACCGCCCGGCCTGAGGCGGACCTGGCTGATGTGGCGTGGTCGTTGGCGGCGACGCGGTCGGTGTTCGAGCACCGGGCCGTGGTGGTCGGCACCGGCCGCGATGAGCTGGTGACGGGTCTGGGGAGTCTGACTGAAGGCGTGCCTGCCGCGTCGGTCGTGTCCGGCGTCGCGCGGCCGGGCGCCCGGGTGGTGTTCGTCTTCCCGGGTCAGGGGTCTCAGTGGCTGGGGATGGGGCGTGAACTGGCTGAGTCCAGTCCGGTGTTCGCGGCTCGTCTGGCCGAGTGTGAGCGGGCGCTGGCCCCGTATGTGGACTGGTCGCTGACCGATGTTCTTGCAGGCGCGGACGGTGCTCCGGAGCTGGAGTCGGCGGATGTGGTGCAGCCGGCGCTGTGGGCGGTGATGGTCTCTCTGGCTGCGGTGTGGGAAGCCGCCGGTGTGACGCCGGACGCGGTTGCCGGTCATTCGCAGGGTGAGATCGCGGCGGCGACGGTGGCCGGGATGCTCAGCCTGGAGGACGGCGCGCGGGTCGTCGCGCTGCGCTCGCAGTCGTTGCGCGTGCTGTCTGGTGCCGGCGGCATGATGTCGGTGACCGAACCGGCCGCCCGGGTCGAGGAACGCCTCGGCCGCTGGGACGGTCGTCTGTCGCTGGCGGCGGTCAACGGCCCGGCCGCGGTGGTCGTCTCCGGTGAGCCGACGGCGCTGGAAGAATTGAAGCGGGAGCTGGAGGCCGAGGGCGTGCGCGCCCGGATGGTCGCGGTGGACTACGCCTCGCACTGTGCGCAGGTGGAGCAGCTGGAGAAGGAGATTCTCTCGGTTCTGGCCGGGGTGGCTCCGCGTGCGGGCCGGGTGCCGATGGTCTCCGCGATGACGGGCGAGATGCTGACCGGCACCGAGCTGGATGCCGGCTACTGGTACGGCAGCCTGCGGGCGTCGGTGCAGTTCGATGGCGCCGTGCGGACCCTGGCCGGCATGGGGCACCAGGTGTTCATCGAGGTCTCCCCGCACCCGGTGCTGCTCGGGGCGATGACCGAGACGCTGGAAGAGGCCGCTCTGGAAGCAGGTCCGGGCGCCCAGCCGGGGGTGGTGTGCGGGACGCTGCGCCGGGACGAGGGCGGAGCGGCACGTCTGATCACCTCGCTCGCCGAGGCGTTCGTGCATGGTGCGCCGGTCGACTGGGCTGCGCTTCTGTCTGCCGGACAGCGGGTGGAGCTGCCCACGTACGCCTTCCAGCACGAGCGGTTCTGGCCCAAGGCGGCCGTATCTGCCACCGGCGGGGACGCGGTGTCGCTTGGCCTGGGTGCGGTGGGTCATCCGCTGCTGGGTGCGGCGGTTGAACTGGCCGGTGGAGCCGGGCTGGTGTGCACCGGACGGCTGTCCGTGCGTACGCACCCGTGGCTGGCCGACCACGCTGTCGGCGGCGTGATCCTGCTGCCGGGCACCGGGTTCGTGGAACTGGTTGTCCGAGCGGGTGACCAGGTCGGGTGCGGTCTGCTGGAGGAGCTGACGCTGCAGGCGCCGTTGGTGGTGCCCGCCGACGGTGGCGGGGTGCAGGTCCAGGTCGTGGTGGCGGCGGCTGATGCCGATGGACGGCGTGGTGTGGAGGTCTTCTCCCGTCCCGACCAGCCCGGCACCGAACAGCCGTGGGTCCAGCACGCCAGCGCGCTGATCGCTCCCGCCACAACAGTCGGACAGGCCGACGATGACCTCGCTGTGTGGCCGCCGCGGGATGCGACCGCGGTGGACATCAGCGGCATGTACGAGGCCCTGGCCGCGGCTTCTTACGGTTACGGCCCGGCGTTCCAGGGTCTGCGGGCGGTCTGGCGTCGTGGCGAGGACGTCTTCGCCGAGGTGGCACTGCCGGAGGACGTGGCACAGGACGCGGGCGCCTTCGGACTGCACCCGGCGCTGCTGGACGCGGTGCTGCAGGCCGGCGCGCTGGCGGCCGATGAGAGCGGCGAGACCGCGCAAGGTGAGGTACGGCTGCCGTTCGCGTGGACGGGTGTGGAACTGCACGCGAGTGGAGCGTCGGTTCTGCGGGCCCGGGTGCGTCGTGACGCGCAGGGCAGTTTGACGCTGACGGCGGCGGACACCACCGGCGCACCAGTGGTCTCGGTGGAGTCACTCATCACCCGCCCGGTGTCGGCAGACCAGCTGCAGCCGACCCATGGCGGCGTGGCTGACGCGCTGTTCAGTGTGGATTGGGTCCCGGTGTCCGAGGCCTCGCTCCCGGCGGGGGAGTGGGCGCTGATCGGCACCGATCACTTCGCCCTGGCCGACGCGCTGGACACGGCCGGGGTGCCGGTCCGGGCCTTTGCCGATCTGGCCGAGGTCGCTGTCGCCATCGAGGCGGGGGAGGTCGCCCCGCAGGTGGTGCTCGTCTGTGCGGACACGGAGAACATCGGTGATGCCGCCCTGGCTGCCCAGCGGGCTGCCGGATCGATGCTGGGCCTGGTGCAGGAGTGGCTGGAGGAACAGCGCCTGGAGTCGGCGCAGTTGGTGGTGGTCACCCGAGGTGCGGTGGCCACGGCTGCCGGTGAGGGCGTGACGGACCTGGCGGCAGCGGCCGTATGGGGTCTGCTGCGGTCGGCCCAGTCGGAGAATCCGGGGCGTCTGCTCCTGGCCGATCTGCCCGTCACCGGCGACCACGCGGCCGTACTGCCGACGGTGCTCGGCAGCGGTGAGCCGGAGTTGGCGATCCGCGACCACCACGCCTACGGGCGTCGGCTGACCCGCCCGAAGGGTGACCTGGTCGTACCGGAGCCGGACACCGACGCACCTTCACGCACGGTACTGGTGACCGGTGGGACCGGGACGCTGGGTGGGATGGTGGCCCGGCATCTGGTGGTGACCGGCCGGGCCGGTGGTGTGGTGCTGGTGAGCCGCTCGGGCCCGGAAGCCGCTGGTGTGGCGGCCTTGGCTGCCGAGTTGGCCGGGCTGGGGGCGTGGGTTCGGGTGGTCGCGGGTGATGTGGCCGACCGGGACGCACTGGCCGCGCTGCTGGGTCAGATCCCGGCCGACTGCCCGCTGGGATCGGTCTTCCATGCCGCGGGGATCATCGACGACGGTGTCATCGGGGCGCTCACCCCGGAGCGTCTGGCGGCGGTGATGCGGCCGAAGGTGGATGCGGCTTGGTATCTGCATGAGTTGACCCAGGGCTTGGACCTGGAGCATTTCGTTCTGTTCTCGTCGGCGGCGGCGACGTTCGGTGCGCCGGGGCAGGGCAATTATGTGGCGGCGAACGCGTTCCTGGACGCGCTGGCGGCCGAACGACGCTCGGCCGGGCTGGCCGGAACGTCGCTGGCCTGGGGGCTGTGGGCCGAGGTCAGCGGGTTGACGGGGCAGCTGTCCGACGCCGAGCGGGCCCGGATGACCCGTAACGGAATCACCGCGCTGAGCGCGGAGGAGGGGCTGACCCTGCTGGACGTGGCTCTGGCCCGGGAGGAGGCCACGCTGGTTCCGGCCCGCCTGGACCTGGCGGGTCTGCGGGCCCAGGCGGCGCGCAGTGGTGAGATCCCGCCGCTGTGGCAGGTGCTGGCCGGTGCCCCGGCCCGGCGGACCGCCGCCTCCGGCAGCACCGCCGGTGCGGACTCGCTGCGGCAGCAGCTTGCCGCGCTGCCCGCCGCGGACGGTGACCAGATGCTGCTGAATCTGGTGCGCACCCATGTCGCGGCGGTTCTCGGTCACGCCTCGGCCGATGCGATCGAGCCCGGCCGGGCCTTCACCGACCTGGGCTTCGACTCCCTGACCGCCGTCGAGCTGCGCAACCGGCTCAACGCGGTGACAGGGCTGCGGCTGCCCGCGACCCTGGTGTTCGACTACCCCACCCCGACGGTGCTCGCGGCACACCTGCGGGCCAAGCTGGTCGGGCAGCGTGCCGCGGGCGCCGCCGCCCTGGCCCCGGTCGGCGCCGCCGCCCACGACGAGCCGATCGCGATCGTGGGGATGAGCTGCCGGTTCCCCGGCGGTGTGGCAGGCCCGGAGGATCTGTGGCAGATGCTCGCCACCGGGCAGGACGCGATCTCCGAGTTCCCCGAGGACCGCGGCTGGGACCTGGCCGGCCTGTACGACCCCGACGCGGCGCATGCGGGAACCTCGTACACCCGGGCTGGCGGGTTCGTGAAGGACGCCAGCGGGTTCGATGCCGGGTTCTTCGGGATCAGTCCGCGTGAGGCCCTCGCCATGGACCCGCAGCAGCGGTTGCTGCTGGAGCTGTCCTGGGAGGCCTTCGAGCGGGCCGGGATCGACCCGGTCAGCCTGCGCGGCAGCCAGACCGGCGCGTTCGTGGGCGGCTACACGTCCGGATACGAGATGGGCGTGCTGGCGGAGGGTGCCGAGGTCGAGGGGCACTTGATGACGGGCATCGCGACGAGCATCCTGTCCGGCCGGGTGTCGTACGCGTTCGGTCTCGAAGGGCCGGCGATGACGGTGGACACGGCCTGCTCGTCGGCGCTGGTGGCGCTGCACCTGGCCTGCCAGGCGATCCGTTCCGGCGAATGCGCGATGGCGTTGGCCGGCGGTGTGACGATCATGGCCACTCCGGGGACCTTCATCGAGTTCTCCCGGCAGCGCGGGCTGGCGCCGGACGGGCGGTGCAAGGCGTTCTCGTCCGACGCGGACGGCACGGGCTTCGCGGAGGGCGCCGGCATGCTCGTCGTGGAGCGGCTGTCGGATGCCCGGCGCAACGGGCATCGGGTCCTCGCGGTGCTGCGCGGCAGCGCGGTGAACCAGGACGGTGCGTCCAACGGACTGACGGCGCCCAACGGGCCCTCGCAGCAGCGGGTGATCCGCGCCGCCCTCGCCAACGCCCGGCTGTCGGCGGCTGAAGTGGACGTGGTGGAGGCGCACGGTACGGGGACCACGCTCGGTGACCCGATCGAGGCGCAGGCGATCATCGACACCTACGGGCAGGAGCGTGCGCAGGAGCGGCCGTTGTGGCTCGGCTCGGTGAAGTCCAACATCGGGCACACGCAGGCCGCCGCCGGTGTCGCAGGTGTGATCAAGATGGTGCTGGCGCTGCAGAACCAGCAGCTGCCGCAGACGCTGCATGTGCAGGAGCCTTCGCCGCACGTGGACTGGTCGGCCGGTGAGGTGCGGCTGCTGACCGAAGCGGTGCCCTGGCCGGTGAACGGGCGGGTACGGCGTGCCGGTGTGTCCTCGTTCGGGATCAGCGGCACCAACGCGCACATCATCGTGGAGGAGGCCCCCGAGGCCGAGGAAGCCGAGGCTCCCGCCGAGGCGCCGGCGCCGCCCGCGGTGCCGTGGGTGCTGTCGGGGCGGACGCAGGAGGCGCTTCAGGCGCAGGCCGGACGGCTGCGGGCGTTCCTCGTCGACCGGCCCGAACTGGACCCGGTGGACGTCGGGTTGTCGCTGGCCACGACCCGTTCGGGCTTCGACCGCCGGGCGGTCGTGCTGGGCGAGGACCGCGACGGCCTGCTCGCCGGGCTGGCCGTGGTCGCCGCGGGCGTGGAGACAGGGGACGTCCTGACCGGGACCGCGGCGGCGGAACAGAAGGCGGTGTTCGTCTTCCCCGGCACCGAGTCGGGCTGGGCCGGATCCGCCGCGCGACTGCTGGACGAGGCACCCGTGTTCGCGGCGCACATGGCCGAGTGCGAACGGGCCCTGGCCCCGTTCGTCGACTGGTCGCTGACCGAGGTGGTGCGGAGCGGACCGGAGGCCCGGGATTTCGAACGCCCCGACGTCGTGGGGCCGGTGCTGTGGGCGGTGATGGTGTCGCTGGCCGCGCTGTGGCGTTCGGCGGGCGTCCACCCGGCCGCCGTCACGGGCTACGACCTGGGCGAGATCGCCGCCGCGCAGGTGGCCGGTGTGCTGTCACTGGCCGACGCGGCCAAGGTGGCGGCGCTGACCAGCCGGGTGCCCGCCGGTGCGCAGCCGGGTCCCGAAGAGCTGGCCTCGATCCGCCCGCGACCGGGCAAGGTACCGATGCTCTCCACCCGGGACGCGGCGTGGGTCGCCGGAGCGGACCTGGACGCCGCCTACTGGTGCGGGAGTTCACGGGAGGCCGCGCCGTTGCGGGACGTGGTGCGCGCCCTGGCCGGAGACGGGTTCGGCGTCTGCATCGAGGTCAGCACCGACCCGGTGCTGACCACCGGGATCACCGAGGCCCTCGGCGAGACGGACCTGAAGAACGACGTCGTCACCGTGACCGGGACACTGCGCCGGGAGGATGCGGGCCTGCGGCGATTCCTGGCCGGCCTGGCCGCCGTCCACGTCCGCGGGACCACGGTGGACTGGGCCGCGGTGCTGGGCGGCGGGCGGAAGGTGGATCTGCCCACCTACGCCTTCCAACGCCAGCGGTACTGGCCGTCGGTGCCGGTCCGCGAGACCGTGGCGGCGCCGGGCGCCGAGAGCCAGTCTTCCCCGGGCGAGCGGCAGTTCTGGTCCGCGGTGGAGCAGGGAGACATGGCCGCGCTGGCCGGGATGCTCGGCCTCGCGGAGCCGCTCAGGGAGGACATGCCGCTCGGCACGATCCTGGCGTCGCTGTCGTCGTGGCGGCAGCGGGAGCAGGCCCAGCTCAACGGCGCCCCGGACAGCGAGGCCGACGCGGACTCCGCGGCGCCGGCCCTGGACTGGCTGCGGCAACTGGCCGAGGCGTCCCCGTCCGAGCGGCAGGAACTGCTGCGCGGGCTGGTCCGCGAGGAGATCGCCGCGATGCTCGGCTACGAATCCCTCGACCAGGTTCCCCTCGAAGGCGATGTCTTTGAGATGGGAATGACGTCGATGTCGGCTGTTCAACTGCGGGAGGCAATAATCGAGCACACTGGAGTGAAGCCGCCGGAGGGCTTCGTCTATGATTTCTATTCGCCAGCCGCGATCGCGGACTTCCTGTTGACCGAGCTGTCAGCGGGGCTTCCGGAAGGTGACTTGGGAGCCGTTTAGGGTTCCCCGGCCCCTGAGCTCGTGCTAGCGTCTGGCGCGCTATTAGGGGTGCGATCTGCCGTGAAAGAGCGGTTCAGGTAAGAAGCAGGATCCGGCGCAGGGAAACCGGCCGTCCGACTCCTATGATGGGATGAACAAGTGCCGAACGAAGGCTCGTGGAGCGTCATATCCACCCCCAAGTCGAACCGTATTATCCTCGCCGTTGATTTCCCCGCGGCCGGGCGCCGCGAGGCAGGTTTCGGGGATCTCGCGGCCAAGGTGGGGCCGGCCTGGTCCGACTACGGATTCCTGCAGACCACACCGCCTTCCGTGCGGCTGTCCGAGCGTCCTTCCGGCGACTTCTACACCGAGCACTGGATCCGGGGCGGCGAGTGGGAGAAGTACGAGGTGGTGGCCGTGCTCGGCTACTGCGTCGGCAGCGTCTACGCGGCGGAGCTCGCCCAGCGGCTGACCCGGTGGCAGAGCACCGAGCCCAAGGTCATTCTCTTCGACCCGCAGCTCACCGACAGCCAGCTGCTCGCCATGGAAATGCACAAGATGATCGGCATGGCCGGCCCGCTCTTCTCCGACGAGGAAGCCGAGCGGGCCAGGCAGAGTGCCACCGCGATCATCGAGACCCACGCGGGCGGCCTGGTGGACGCCGCCATCGAGATCGTCGGGCTCTACCGGGAGATGGCGACGATCGCCTTCAAGCGGCTCGGTCTCGCCGACTCCCGCCGGGACGAAGTGGTCCTGCTCTTCGAGTCGTACATGACCTGGCTCTCGGCCGCCGCACAGGTCGACCCGAGCACGGTGTGGCGGCGCTCCACCGCGATCACCTCGACCGACTGGGCCGCCATGGAGAGCCGCGGCGACACCACGGTCCTCAACGCCAGCAAGGTGATCGGCCGGAAGTTCCCGGTCGACATCGACCACGCCGACCTGATGCGCACGGATTCCGCCGTTCAGATACTCCTTGACGAAGGCGAATTCTGAGCGACATGAATGCGGAAAGCGGCACGCCCGTCGGGTCATTGAAACCAGCCACGGCTTCCCTGTCGGTCACCAACAAGGAAAAAGCCTTGTGGCTGCTGGAGAAGCTCGTTCCGGACACGGGTATCAACAACGTCGGGCTTGCTCTCCAGGTGAGCGGCCGGCTGCGCCCGGACGCGCTGAAAGCGGCCATGGCCATCATGCTCGGCCGGCACGAGGTCCTTCGGACGGTTTTCCGCGCCGACGGTACGGCGGACCTGGTCAAGGAGACCGTTCCGGCCGGTGAGTTCAAGGTGGACATCGAGCCGCTCGACCTGTCCGGCGGGCCGTTGCAGGAGCGGCTGACCGCATTCGTCGACCGCCCTTTCCGGCTCGACGGCCGGCCGCTGGTCAGGGCCGGGTTCGCCACGCACCCGGACGGTGACGTCCTGTGCGTGGGAGTGCACCACCTGGCGTTCGACATGGTCTCCATAGCCGTGTTCATGCGCGAGTTCATCCCGGTCTACGAGGCGCTGGCCACCGGCCGTCCGATACCGGCCGAGGCGGCGACGCGGGCCCCGCTCGTCACCGGGCCCGAACCGCAGCCGGCCGATCTCGCCTACTGGCGCGAGACCCTGAGCGGACTCACACCGGGCGGACTCGACCTGTGGTGCGGCGTGCCGCGTGGCCGGCAGCCCGTGATGACGGGCGAGAACGCGGGCCGCACCCTCTCCCCGGAGGCACAGCACGCCGTGCTGCACCTGCAGCGCGTGGCCAGAGCACCCGTCGCCGCCGTGCTGCTGGCCGCCTACAGCGCCCTGCTCGCCTCGCACGGTGCCGGACCCGACATCGTCATCGGCTCACCGGTCGACGTCCGCGGGACCAACACGTCCGCCATCGGCTACCACGTGAACGTCGTCCCGCTGCGCATCCGCGTGGACTTCACCGAAGGCTTCCGCGCCCTGGCCCGCAAGGCCCGGGACGCCTTCCTCGGCGCGATGGGACACGCGGGCGTCTCCGTCGACGACCTGAACGGCGAACTCCCCGGCTTCGGCTCGTCCTGGCAGACCGCGCTCTTCAGGCACATGTTCAACTTCCTGCCCGACACCTCCCCGGGCGAGCTGTCGATCGACGGAATGCCCGCCCGGCTGCTGACGATCGAGAACCCCTACAGCAAGTCCGACCTGGAGCTCGTCGGTACGCCGTCCAAGGCCGACGTCTGGTTCCGCTACTCCCGCGAGATCCTGGCCCGCGCCGACGTCGAGGCGATGCTGCGCCGGTTCGAAGCCCTGCTGATCGCGGCCGCCCAGGACGCCGACCGGCCGATCGGGGAGACAGCGGGCTGGAGCGACCTCGACCGCGAGGTCACCGACCGGGCCAACGAGACCGCGAGCCCGGCC
This sequence comes from Streptomyces griseochromogenes, assembly GCF_001542625.1. Classification (NCBI taxonomy): domain Bacteria; kingdom Bacillati; phylum Actinomycetota; class Actinomycetes; order Kitasatosporales; family Streptomycetaceae; genus Streptomyces; species Streptomyces griseochromogenes. Next base: position 2,309,019 of record NZ_CP016279.1, read on the forward strand.
GCACCCGAAACGGTGCCGGCGGCCTTCCGGTCGTGGGCGACGGCGTCACCCGAGGCTCCGGCCGTCGTCGACGGCGAACGCACCCTCACCTACCAGCAGGCGCACCGGGCCGCGCTCGAGATCCGGGACCTGCTGGCAACCGAGGCCGGTGTCCGCCCGGGCGACGTCGTGGCGGTGGCCGCGTCCCCGGGCGAGGCCGCCGTGGCCGCGCTCGGCATATGGCTCGCCGGCGCGGTCCACCTCCCCGTCGACGCGGGCCACGACGCCTCCTGGACGGCACGGCAGCTGACCCACTCCGGGGCGAAGGCGGTACTGACCGGGACCGGCGTCCGGTTATCCGCCGATGACCAGCCCCTTCCCGTCCTGTCCATGGACACCGCCCGGCCGGCCGCATCCGCCGAGCCGGGCCCGGCCGGCGAACCGGCCGACCCGCGATCCCCCGCCTGCCTGTTCTACGCGTCCGCGCCGGACGGAGAACCGGTCGCCACCACCCTGAGCCACGCGGGCATCGCCAACCTGGTCGCCCACGTCGCCACCGAACTGTCCGCCACGCCGGGCACGGGCACCCTGACACTCGCCGGCCTCACGTCGTACGAGTCGCTGGTCGACCTCTTCCTGCCGCTGACCTCGGGCGGGCGGCTCGTCGTCGCCCCCGACGAGGCCCGCGGCGACGGACCCGCACTGCGCGACCTGATCGACCGTCACGACGTCGGCATCGTGCGGATCCCGGCGGGCACCCCGGCCCGCATCCTTCAGGACGCGGCCGACCGGCTGCCGGGCCTGCGCGTCCTCGTCCGGGGCGAGGAGGTCTCCCGCGCGACCGCGGACCGGCTCCTCACGGCCGGATGCCGGCTGTACGGCGTCCACGGCGCCGCCGAGACCGGCGGCTGGGCCCTGTCCGCGCGGATCGACGACCCGGACGACCTGACCTCGGGACGCCCCCTCACGAACACCCGGGCCTTCATCACCGCCCCCGACGGCCGGGAACTGCCCATCGGACTGCGCGGCGAGCTGTGCCTGGCCGGAACCGGGCTCGCACCGGCGGGCCCCGACGACGCCCGGTTCTCGCACAACGAGCGCTACGGGCGCCACTACCGCACCGGAGAACTGGCCCGCCGCCGGCCCGACGGAACGATCGAACGGCTCGGCCACGGCAGCCGGCAGATCGTCACCGCCGACGGCCCGGTCGACCCGAGCGGGATCGAGGCGGTCCTGCTCGACCATCCCGCCGTACGCGCGGCCGTGGCCCTGGCCGTGACCTCGCCCGGCGAAGACCGCACCGTCGTCGCCTTCGCCGAGGTGACCGACACCGCCGAGCCGGCCGACGGCCCACTGCTGCGGGCGCACGCACGAGAACACCTGGCCCCACCCGCCGTCCCCCGGCAGGTCGTCCGTCTGACCGCGCTGCCCAGGAACGCCGACGGCCGGCCCGACCTCGACGCGCTCGCACGCCTCGCCGCGAAATCCCTCGAAGCGGGTCCCGACGAACACGACCCCGCCGCGGACGACAAACTCGTCCAGGAACTCGTCGAATTGTGGCGGCAGCTCCTCAATACCGAGGTGACGGCCCAGACGAGTTTCTTCGAAGCAGGCGGCCATTCACTGCTCGCCGCGGTACTGGCGCAAAAAATCGAGGAACTGACCGGGGTGTCCCTCGAACTCTCCGAAGTCTTCGAACACCCGACACCCGCCGCTCTCGCTGCGCGGGTGCGCGCGTAAACAACCCACGAAACCGCAGGGAATACATGATGAGTACTGATTTTGGTGAGCACCGTCTCGCCATTGTCGGGGCCGGCGTGATGGGTACGAACATCACGACGCTCGCCCTCGGCCACGGGGTCCCCGTCGTCCTGGTGGACGTCAGCGAGGCCGTACTGGAGCAGGCACGCGCCACCATCAAGCAGAAGCTGCGCCACGCCCAGCTCATGGGCGTCCTGCCGGCGGACCGCCCGCAGGGCGAGCTGACCACGAGCGTGTCCCTGGACGACATCGCGGACGCCACCACCGTCATCGAGGCGGTCACGGAGGTCGCCGAGGTCAAGGAGAAGGTCCTGACCGCGGCCTCGGCGATCGTCCGCCCGGGCACCACCCTCATCTCCAACACCTCGTGCATCCCGATCGACGAGATGGCCGCCTGGGTCGCACGCCCCGAGGAACTCGTCGGCGTGCACTTCATGAACCCCTCCTACCTGATCAAGATGGTCGAGGTCATCCGCGGCCCGCGCACCGACGCCGGCATCGTGGAAGCCGTCACCGGACTGCTGACCGTCCTCGGCCGCGAGTCGCTCGTCATCAACGACTCGACCGGCTTCGTGATCAACCGGCTGCTGCACCCGCTGATCAACACCGCGGCCATGCTCGTCCAGGAGGGCGTCGCCTCCGCCGAAGTCGTCGACGGCCTCCTCGAAGGCTGCCTCGGACACTCGACCGGGCCGCTGCGCACCGGCGACCTCATCGGCCTGGACAACCTGGTCGACTCGCTCAACGTGCTCTACGAGCGCCGCGGCGACGAAAGCTGCCGCCCCTGTGACCTGCTGCTCGCGAAGGTGCGGGACGGCCACCTCGGCCGGAAGTCCGGACGAGGGTTCTACGACTACGGAAAGGTCGCCTCATGACTGCCGAACTCTCTTCCCTCACGGCTGAGAGCATCCAGAAGGAACTCCTCGGATTCCTCAGCGAGCGCATCAAGACCGATGTGGAGCTGGACCAGGACCTCTTCAGCTCCGGCCTGGTCTCCTCCATGTTCGCGATGCAGCTGGTCGTCCACCTCGAAGAGGCCTACGACATCGCCATCGTCGGCCCGGACCTCAAGTTCGACAACTTCCGCACCGTCGAGTCCATGACCAGCCTCGTGCAGCGGCTGCGGGACGCGTCGGGTCCGGCCGAAGATGCCTGAGCGGCTCGCCGACGAGCACGCCTTCGTGGGCGAGCTTGTCGGCAACCGTCCGGACGCCTGGGACCGCTCGGGCGAACTGCCCATCGACCTGCTGCACAAGCTCGGCGCCCGCGGCCTGCTGTGCGCGGAGGTCCCGGCGTCCTACGGCGGCCTCGGCGCGAGCAGCCGGGACAACGGCGAGTTCACCGCCTACGTGGGCAGCCTGTGCAGTTCCCTGCGGTCCATCATGACCTCGCAGGGCATCGTCGCCCACACCGTCCGGCGCTTCGGCGACCGCACCCAACGACGCCAGTTCCTCGGAGAACTGACGAACGGGAAGCTCGCCGGGGTCGGATTCAGCGAGCCGGCCGCCGGCAGCGACCTGTCGGCCATGCGGACCCGGATCGAACCCGACGGCGACACCTTCGTCGTCAACGGGGAGAAGAAGTGGCTGACCGGCAGCCGGTACGCCGACTTCCTGCTGATCCTCGGACTGAACGGCGACGGCGCCGCCGCCGCTCTCATCCCCACGGACACACCGGGCCTGGACATCGAGCTGGTGGCCGACCCGATGGGCTGCCGGGCCGCCGGACACGCCAACGTCCGCATGGACGACGTACGCATCCCTGCGGCCAACGTCCTGGGCGGCGGCGGCCAGTCCCTGCCGATGCTGTTCACCACCGCGCTCTCCTACGGGCGCATGTCGATCGCGTGGGGCTGCGTCGGGATCATCCGCGCCTGCCTGAACGCCGCGGGCGCGCACGCCAAGACCCGCGAGCAGGCAGGCGTGCCGCTCTCCGAGCACCAGCTCGTGCGCAGGCACCTCGCCGAACTCCTGATCGCCGAACAGTCCTCGACCCGGGTCTGCGAGCACGCCAGCCAGGCCTGGGACTCCGCCTCGCCGGACATGGCCGTCCAGGCGGTCCTGGCCAAGCACGTCAGCGCCGGCCATGCCGCGCGCGGCGCCGCCACCGCCGTACAACTGCTGGGATCGGCGGGCGCCCAGGACGGGCACGTCGTCGCCCGGGCCTACCGGGACGCGAAACTCATGGAACTCATCGAGGGCAGCAACGAGATCTGCCAGCTGATCCTGGCAGAGCACGTCCTGTCCATTTCAGGATGACAGCACACCCTTAAACAACACCCTTAATCAAAAGTGGTGCCGGGGAGGACCCTGTGGCTGAGAAGCCCACCATAGTCAAGTGCCTGGTCTGGGACCTGGACAATACCGTCTGGGACGGCACGCTGCTGGAAGACTCTGAGGTCAAGCTGTTCCCGGGAATCCGTGAAGTGATCGTCGAGCTGGATTCCCGGGGCATTCTGCACTCGGTCGCCAGCAAGAACGATCACGACATGGCCTGGCAGCAGCTCGAGAAACTCGGCCTCGCCGAGTACTTCGTCCACCCGCAGATCAGCTGGGGACGCAAATCCGACGCGGTCAAGGAGATCGCCGAGCGGCTGAACTTCGCGCAGTCCACCATCGCCTTCATCGACGACCTGCCCACCGAGCGCGCCGAGGTGACCTTCCACTCGCCCGAGGTCCGCTGCTACGCCGCCGACCAGGCGACCTCGCTGACCGAACTCCCCGAGTTCAGCCCGGAGATCGTCACCGTCGACGCCCGGCGGCGCCGCGAGATGTACCAGGCAGGGTTCCGCCGGGAGGCCGAGAAGGAGTCCTTCAGCGGGCCCGACGAGGACTTCCTGCGCACCCTCGACCTGGTCATGGCGATCAAGCGGGCCGACGAGGAAGACCTGTCCCGGGTCGAGGAACTGACCCTGCGGACCAGCCAGATGAACGCCACCGGGGTGCACTACTCCGACGAGGCGCTGCGCGGTCTGCTGGCCGACCCCGACCACGAGGTCCTCACCGTCACCCTGACGGACCGCTTCGGCCCGCACGGCGCGGTGGGCGTCCTCCTGCTCAGGTACCACGAGAACGTGTGGAACCTGAAGCTGCTCGCGACCTCGTGCCGCGTGGTGACCTTCGGAGCCGGTGCGGTCATCCTCAACTGGCTGATCGACCAGGCCGCCAAGGCCGGCGTGGACCTGGCCGCGGACTTCCGGCCGACCGACCGCAACCGCATGATGGACATCGCCTACCGCTTCGCGGGCTTCACCAACGACTCGGCCGACAGCCTGGCCGAGCTCGACCCGCCCGCCGGCGAGGGAGTCCAGCGCCTGTACCTGGCCCCGACGCCGAAGAACGCGCCCACCACGATGCAGCTCAGCGCGCCCGAACTGGCCGCCGACCTCAGCCGCCGCACGGGCGGCGCGGCACGCGGTTGAGGCGACGCGGCGCCGCTCAACCGAAGCGCCTTTGCGTCGGTTGAACACATGGTCCATTGGCGTACCCTCTCCATAACCTGGCGTTGACGGCTCTGGCGCGCTTTATGAGTAGCCGTTTCCATTCCCTGCGGGAATGTTTTCGACCAGGTACAAGACTCAATCCCGGAATGCCGAGGGATCTGTGAACGAGACTGTTGAGCCAGCGACGGAACTCGCGGTAGCCGGTGCGGAGCCCCTGGCGATCATCGGCATGAGCTGCCGGTATCCCGGTGGGGTCCGCTCACCGGAGGCGCTGTGGAAACTGCTCGCCGATCGGCGGGATGTCCTCTCGGACTTTCCCGCCGATCGGAACTGGGACCTCGAGAACCTTTACAGCGAGGACCCGGCGAGCGCGGGTAAGACATATCTCACCCGGGGTGGTTTCCTTGAGGACGCCGCCGGTTTCGATGCCGGATTCTTCGGCATCCCGCCCCGCGAGGCCCTGTCGATGGAGCCTCAGCAACGTCTCCTGCTCGAAGCCTCCTGGGAGGCTCTGGAACACGCCGCCCTCACCCCGGCCGCCGTCCGGGACACCCGGACCGGCGTGTTCGTGGGCGCCGAGCCGCGAGAGTACGGTCCGCGGCTCCAGGACGCGCCGGAAAGCGTCAAGGGCTACCTGCTCACCGGCACGACCACCAGCGTGATGTCCGGCCGGATCTCCTACCTCCTCGGCCTGCACGGCCCTTCGCTCACGGTCGACACCTCCGCCTCCAGCTCCCTGGTCGCCATTCACCTCGCCGCACAGGCCCTGCGGCAGGGCGACTGCTCGCTGGCCCTCGCGGGCGGCGTCTCCGTGATGTCCACACCGGGCAACTTCGTCGCCTTCAGCGGACTGCGGGCACTGTCCCCCGAGGGCGTGTGCAAGCCGTTCTCCGCCTCGGCGGACGGCACCGTCTGGTCCGAGGGCGTCGGCCTGATCGTCCTGGAGCGCCTGAGCGACGCGCTCCGCAACGGCCACCGCGTACTCGCCGTGCTGCGCGGATCGGCGATCAACTCCGACGGCACCAGCGAAGGCCTGACCGCCCCGAACGGCCAGGCCCAGCAGGCGGTCATCCGCCGGGCCCTGTCCAACGCCGGCCTCACCGCCCAGGACGTGGACGCGGTGGAGGCGCACGGCACCGGGACCAGGCTCGGCGACCCGATCGAGGCCCAGGCGCTGCTCGCCACCTACGGCCAGGAACGGCCGGGGGAACGGCCGTTGTGGCTCGGCTCGGTGAAATCCAACATCGGGCACACCCAGGCGGCCGCCGGCGCGGCGGGCGTGATCAAGATGGTGCTGGCGCTGCGCAACCAGCAGCTGCCCGCGATGCTCCACGCGGACGAACCCTCACCACACGTGGACTGGTCGGCCGGGCAGGTGCGGCTGCTGACCGAACCGGTCCCGTGGCCCGCGGGGGAGCGCGCCCGCCGCGCCGGTGTGTCGGCATTCGGCCTGAGCGGCACGAACGTCCACCTCATCCTGGAGGAGGCGCCCGCGACCCAGGCCGCCGAACTCGCGGCCGACGAGGGTGCTCCGGCCACGACACCGGTGGTGTCGGGCGCGGAAGCCTGGGTGATCTCGGGCCGTTCGACGGACGGCCTGGCGGCCCAGGCCGACCGGTTGCACGAGTGGGTGGCCGCCCGCCCGGAGCTGGAACCGGCGGACGTGGCCTGGTCGTTGACGGCGACCCGGTCGGTGTTCGAGCACCGGGCCGTGGTGGTCGGCACCGACCGCGAGGACCTGCTCACCGGAATGCGGAGCCTGGCCGGTGGAGTGCCGGCCGGATCGGTCGTGTCGGGTGTGGCACGACCGGCCGCACAGGTCGCCTTCGTCTTCCCCGGCCAAGGATCCCAGTGGGCGGCCATGGGCCGCGAACTGGCCCTCTCCTCCCCGGTGTTCGCCGCCCGCCTGACCGAGTGCGAGCAGGCACTCGCCCCGTACGTCGACTGGTCCCTGACCGAGGTCCTGGCCGGCGCGCCGGGGGCTCCTGAGCTGGAGTCGGCGGACGTCGTCCAGCCCGTGCTGTGGGCCGTGATGGTCTCCCTCGCCGCGGTGTGGGAGGCGTCCGGCGTGACCCCGGACGCGGTAGTGGGCCACTCGCAGGGCGAGATCGCCGCCGCCACGGTGGCCGGCATGCTCGGCCTGGAGGACGCCGCGAAGGTGGTCTCCCTGCGCTCGCAGTCCCTGCGCGTCCTGTCGGGCGCCGGCGGGATGCTGTCGGTGACCGAGCCGGCCGCCCAGGTCGAGGAGCGCCTGGACCGCTGGGAGGGCCGCCTGTCGGTGGCCGCGGTCAACGGCCCGGCGGCCATCGTGGTCTCCGGCGAGGTGACCGCGCTGGAGGAACTGGCACGGGAGCTCGAGGCCGAGAGCGTACGGCACCGCATGGTCGCCGTGGACTACGCCTCGCACTGCGCCCAGGTCGAACGGCTCGAACAGGAGATCCTCTCGATCCTCGCCGGCCTCGCTCCCCGCCAGGGCCGCGTCCCGATGGTCTCCGCGATGTCGGGCGAGGTCCTGACCGGCACCGAGCTGGACGCCGCCTACTGGTACGGCAGCCTGCGCGCACCGGTCCACTTCGACCGTGCCGTACGCATCCTGTCCGGCATGGGTCACCAGGTGTTCCTGGAGATCTCCCCGCACCCGGTGCTCATGGGTGCCATGACCGACACCCTGGAAGAGGCCGCGCTGGAGGCGGGCCCGGGCACCATCGCCGGCGTCGTGTGCGGCACCCTGCGCCGGGACGAAGGCGGAGCGGCACGCCTGCTCACCTCGCTCGCCGAGGCGTTCGTCCACGGCGCACCCGTCGACTGGACGGCGGTCCTCCCGCCCCGGCGGCAGGTGGAACTGCCCACGTACGCCTTCCAGCACGAGCGGTACTGGCTCGACGGCGGCGCCCGCCCGGACATGGCCGAACTCCCGCTGTCGGCAGGCCTCCCGGCCACGTCTCCCGCGCCCAAGGCCGGCACCGGGGCGCTGCGGCACCTGGCGGAACTGCCGGAACCCGAACAACTGCAGACGATCCTCGACCTGATCCAGCGGCACGCGGCGGCGATCCTCGGCCACCCCTCGCCCCAGACGATCGAACCGGCCCACACCTTCAAGGAACTGGGCTTCGACTCCGTCACCGGCGTGGAGCTGCGCAACCGGCTGAGCAGCGCCGTCGCCCTGCAGCTCCCCACCACCCTGATCTTCGACTACCCGACCCCATCGGCGCTGACCGAGTTCCTGCGCGCCCAGGCGCTCGGGACCCCGGACGAGACGGCGCCCCGGCCCCGCACGGCCGCACCCACCGACGACCCGATCGCCATCGTGTCGATGAGCTGCCGGCTCCCCGGGGGCGTGCGCGCCCCGGAGGAGCTGTGGGCCCTGCTGGCCGAGGGCGGCGACGGGGTTGCCGAGCTCCCCACCGACCGCGGCTGGGACCTCGCGGAACTCTACGACCCCGACTCGACCCGCCCCGGAACCTTCTACGCCCGCGAGGGCGGGTTCATATCAGGCGCGGGCGAGTTCGACGCGGCGTTCTTCGGCATCAGCCCGCGCGAGGCGCTCGCGATGGACCCGCAGCAGCGGCTCCTGCTGGAGATGTCCTGGGAGGCCTTCGAACGGGCGGGCATCGACCCGGCACGGCTGCGCGGCTCGGCTACCGGCGTGTTCGTGGGCGCGGCCGCCTCCGGCTACGGCGCCGGCGCACCCGAAGGCCTGGAAGGCCATCTGCAGTCGGGCATCGCTCCCAGCGTGATATCGGGCCGGGTGGCCTACACCTTCGGCCTCGAAGGCCCCGCCGTGACCGTGGACACGGCCTGCTCGTCATCACTGGTGGCACTGCATCTGGCCACCCAGGCCCTGCGGTCCGGCGAGTGCTCGCTGGCGCTCGTCGGCGGCGTGACCGTACACGCCACCCCGGCATGGCTCGTCTGGTTCAGCCGACAGCAGGGACTGGCGGCCGACGGACGCTGCAAGGCCTTCTCGGACGAGGCCGACGGCATGGGCATGGCCGAAGGCGCCGGCGTCATCCTGCTGGAGCGCCTGTCGGAGGCACGGCGCCTCGGACACGAGGTGCTGGCGGTGGTCTCCGGCAGCGCGGTGAACCAGGACGGCGCGTCCAACGGACTGACCGCGCCGAATGGGCCGGCTCAGCAGCGGGTGATCCGTTCGGCGCTGGCCAGTGCGGGTCTGGGCACCGGTGACGTGGACGTCGTCGAGGGACACGGGACCGGGACCCCGCTGGGTGACCCGATCGAGGCGCAGGCGCTGATCGCCACCTACGGCCAGGACCGGCCGGAGGAACAGCCGCTGTGGCTCGGCTCGGTGAAGTCCAACATCGGCCACACCCAGTGGGCCGCCGGCGTGGCGGGGATCATCAAGATGGTCACCGCGATGCAGCACGGCGTCGTCCCGGCCACGCTGCATGCGGATGCTCCGACTTCGCACGTGGACTGGGACACGGGCGCGGTGCGGCTCGTGACGGAGACGATGCCGTGGCCGGACGCCGGACGTCCCAGGCGCGCGGGCGTGTCCTCGTTCGGCATCAGCGGCACGAACGCGCACGTGATCATCGAGCAGGCACCCGCCGACGACGCTGTGCAGGCCGACCCTGCCGATGGCGATGCGGGTCTGCCGCCGGTGGTGCCCTGGGTGGTGTCGGGACGCACTGCTGCAGGGCTAGCCGCACAGGCGGAAAAGCTCTCGGCCTTTGTCCAGAGCCGTGCGGATGCGGGTGTGGCCGGTGTGGGCCGGTCGCTGGTGGCGATGCGGTCGGCGTTGGAGCACCGGGCGGTGGTGCTGGGGTCCGACCGTGAGGAGTTGCTGGCGGGGCTGGACGCGCTCGCTGAGGGTCGTGAGGTCGCGGGCGTGGTGACGGGAGTGGTGGGCCCGGTCGGCAAGGTGGGTTTTGTGTTCACCGGTCAGGGTGCTCAGCGGCTGGGTATGGGCCGGGAGTTGTATGAGGCGTTCCCGGTGTTCGCCGGGGCGTTCGATGCGGTGTGTGCGGGTCTGGATGAGCATCTGAACGGTTCTGTGGCTGCCGTCGTCCGGGGTGAGGGTCTGCCGGACTGGGTGGGTGCGGGTCTGGTGGATGAGACGGTGTGGGCGCAGGCGGGATTGTTCGCGGTTGAGGTGGCGCTGTTCCGGTTGCTGGAGTCGTGGGGGATTGCTCCGCAGGTCGTTGCCGGCCACTCGATCGGTGAACTGGCGGCGGCCCACGTCGCCGGGGTGTGGTCGTTGGAGGATGCCTGTGCGGTTGTGGCTGCGCGTGGTCGGTTGATGCAGGAGTTGCCTTCGGGTGGGGCGATGGTCGCTGTCGAGGCCACGGAGGAGCAGGTCGCCGAAGCGATCCAGGGTCGTTCTTTGGTGGGGATCGCGGCGGTGAATGGCCCTCGGGCTGTGGTGATTTCTGGTGCTGAGGCTGAGGTGGAGGCGGTTGCGGAGGAGCTGGCCCGGGCAGGGGCGCGTACCAGGCGTTTGCGGGTGTCGCACGCGTTCCACTCCCCGTTGATGGAGCCGATGCTGGAGCGGTTCGCCGAGGTGGTCGGTTCGGTCGGCTATCAGGAGCCGCGGCTGGCTATGGTGTCGGCGCTGACCGGACGGTCGGTGACCAGTGAGGTCACCGACCCCGCGTACTGGGTGTCGCATGTCCGCGAAGCGGTTCGTTTCGCCGACGCCGTCTCTGCCCTGCGGGACAACGGCGTACGCACGTTCGTCGAGATCGGTCCGGACGGGGTCCTGTCGGGCATGGGCCCCCAGACCCGCAGTGCCGGTGACTCTGGTGGTGAGGTGTGGCTGCCGGTGCTGCGCCGGGGGCGTGGTGAGGTTCGGGCGCTGTTCACGGCGGTGGCCAAGGTCCATGTCCGGGGCCTGGCGGTGGACTGGGACCAGGTGTTCGCGGGGAGGGGTGCGGAGCGGGTCGACCTGCCTACGTATGCCTTCCAGCGTCAGCGGTACTGGCTGACCCCGGTCTCGGCGAGCCGGGCCGAGCACCTGGGTCTGGAGAGCTCCGGGCACCCGCTGCTGGGCGCGGCCGTCGAGCTGCCCGCCACTGGTGGCCTGGTGTTGACGGGTCGGTTGTCGTTGGCTGCGCAGCCGTGGTTGGCGGATCACGTGGTGTGGGGTCGGGTGGTGGTGCCGGGTGCGGCGCTGCTGGAGATGGTTGTGCGTGCTGGTGATGAGGCTGGTTGTGGGCTGGTTGAGGAGTTGCTTGTTGAGGCGCCGTTGGTGTTGGCGGGTCGTGGTGGGGTTCGGGTGCAGGTGACGGTGGAGGGGCCGGATGAGGCCGGCCGTCGGGTGGTTGGTGTTTATGCTCAGGCTGAGGATGCCGGGGTTGAGGGTGAGTGGGTGCGGCATGCTGTGGGTGTTGTGGCGCCTGCCGATGCCGATGCCGGTGCCGGTGTTGTTGGGGTTGAGGTTGATGGGTTGTCGGTGTGGCCGCCGGTGGGTGCGGTTGAGGTGGATCTGGCGGGGTTCTATTCGGGGCTGGCTGAGGTGGGTCTTGTGTATGGGCCGGTGTTTCGGGGGACGCGGGCGGTGTGGCGGCGTGGTGAGGAGTTGTTTGCTGAGGTTGCGTTGCCGGATGACGTGAGTGCGGGTGAGTTTGGTCTGCATCCGGCTCTGTTGGATGCTGCTTTGCATGTGATTGTGGGTGTTGGTGGGCGTGGGGAGTTGCCTGAGGTTCCGTTTGCGTGGGGGCGGGTGAGTCTGCATGCGGTGGGTGCGTCGGTGGCGCGGGTGCGGGTGAGGCCAGCTCCGAGTGGTGAGGGTGTGTCGCTTGTTTTGGCGGATGCTGTTGGTGGGTTGATTGCTTCGGTGGGGTCGTTGGTGTTGCGGCCGTTGTCCGCTGATGCGTTGGCTGGGGGCGGGCTCGGGACGGGTTGTTCCGGGTGGAGTGGGTGCCTGCCCTGTCTGCGGAGTCCGTCGAGTCTGTTGAGCAGGCGGATGGTGGGCGGTGGGTGTGGGTTGGTGTTGGTGGTGTGGGTGAGTTGGTGGCTGGGGTGGAGGCGGGTGGTGGGGTGCCTGAGGTTGTGGTGGTGTGTGTTGTGCCGGAGTCGGGGGTGGGTGTTGCGGAGGCGGCTCGGGGTGTGGCGGTGGGCGTGCTTGGTGTGGTGCGGGAGTGGTTGGCTGCGGATGTGTTGTCGGGGTCGCGGTTGTTGGTGGTGACGGAGCGGGCGGTGGACGCCGGCTCTGAGACGTTGGTCGAGGTTGCGGGTGCGTCGGCGTGGGGTCTCGTACGGGCCATCCAGTCGGAGAATCCGGGTCGTGTGCTGCTGGCTGACGTTGACGATGTGGCTGACGCTGGTGTGGAGGTGGTGTTGCGGGCGGGTGTTGCCTCGGGTGAGGCGCAGTTCGTGGTGCGTTCGGGTCAGGTGCGGGTTCCGCGTCTGGGGCGTGCGGTGCCGGGGTTGCGGGTTCCGGCGGAGGGTGGTTGGCGTCTTGGGTTCAGTGAGCGGGGCACGCTGGACAATCTGGTTCTGGCGCCTGCGGATGCGGGTGAGTTGGGTGTGGGTGAGGTGCGGGTGGGGTTGCGTGCGGCGGGGGTGAATTTCCGGGATGTGTTGAATGTGTTGGGGATGTATCCGGGTGAGGCGGGTTTGCTTGGTTTGGAGGGTGCGGGTGTGGTGTTGGAGGTGGGGTCTGGGGTGAGTGGGTTGCGGCCGGGTGATGCGGTGATGGGGTTGTTCTCGGGGGCGTTTACGGCGGAGGCGGTGACGGATGCGCGGTTGTTGGCGCCGGTTCCGGTTGGTTGGTCGATGGCGGAGGCGGCTGCGGCGCCGGTGGTGTTTTTGACGGCTTGGTATGCGTTGGTGGAGCTGGCCGGTTTGCAGTCGGGTGAGTCGGTGTTGGTTCATGCGGCTGCGGGTGGTGTGGGTATTGCCGCGGTGCAGTTGGCGCGTCATCTGGGTGCGGAGGTGTTCGCGACGGCGTCGCCGTCGAAGTGGGCGGCCGTGCGGGAGCTGGGTGTTGACGCTTCGCATATTGCTTCGTCGCGGACGACGGAGTTCGAGGCGGTTTTCCGTGATGTGTCGGGTGGGCGTGGTGTGGATGTGGTGCTGGACTCGCTGGCGGGTGAGTTCGTGGACGCTTCCCTGCGCCTGACCCGTCCCGGTGGGCGGTTTGTGGAGATGGGCAAGACTGATATCCGTGATCCTGAGGAGGTCGAGCGGCTGCATCGGGTGGCGTATCAGGCGTTTGATCTGTTGCAGCAGGACCCGGGTGTGATCGGGGCGATGCTGTCGTCGTTGACGGAGTTGTTCGCTCGGGGTGTGCTCAGGCCGTTGCCGGTGGCGTGCTGGGATGTGCGGCGGGCGGTGGATGCGTTCCGGTTCCTGAGTCAGGCTCGTCACATCGGCAAGGTCGTACTGACCGTTCCCGTGCGGGAGTCGGGGCGTGCCGGCACGGTGCTGATCACGGGTGCTTCGGGTGCGTTGGGCAGGCTGGTGGCCCGGCACCTCGTCGTGAGTGGTCAGGCGCAGCGGTTGTTGCTGGTCTCGCGCCGGGGTTTGGATGCGTCGGGTATGCCGGAGCTGGTGGCGGAACTGCATCAGTTGGGGGCTGAGGTCAGGGTTGCGGCTTGCGATGCCGCTGACCGTGACCAGTTGGCGGGTCTTGTTGCAGAGGTGCCGTTGACCGGGGTGGTTCATGCGGCGGGTGTGCTTGATGACGGGTTGGCTGTGTCGTTGACGCCTGAGCGGGTGGAAGCGGTGATGCGGCCCAAGGTTGATGCGGCCTGGCACCTGCATGAGTTGACTCGTCATGCCGGTCTGGAGTCGTTCGTACTGTTTTCTTCGATTGCTGGTGTCTGGGGTAATGCGGGTCAGGCGAATTATGCGGCTGCGAATACGTTCTTGGATGCGTTGGCTGCGTATCGGTGTCGTGAGGGTTTGTCTGGTGTGTCGTTGGCGTGGGGTCCGTGGGATGAGGGGATGGCTGGTGGGCTGACGGATGCTGATTGGCAGCGGATGGCTCGTCAGGGGTTGCGGCCGTTGTCGGGGCCGGAGGGTCTGGAGTTGCTGGACGCGGCTGCTGTTGAGGCGGTTGATCCGTTGCTGGTGGCGGCCCGGCTGGACCTTGCCGCGTTGCGTCGCTCGGGTGAGATCCCACCGCTCCTCTCGGCTCTCGTTCAGGCAGGCCGTGCGAACGCCCCGGCCCGCCGGACGGTCGGTGATTCTGCCGCTGGTGACAGTAATGCTCTGGCTTCTCGCCTTGCGGTGCTCACTTCTGATGAGCGGGCCGAATTGGTTCAGGATCTGGTGATGAGCCAGGCCGCTTTGGTGCTGGGCATGGCTGGGCCGGAGACGATCGATTCCGGTCGCACGTTCCGTGATGTCGGGTTCGATTCCCTGACGGCTGTTGAGCTGCGAAACCGGCTGAATACTGCCACGGGCCTCCGTCTGCCGGCGACCGTGATCTTCGACTACCCCACTCCCGCGGTACTGGCCGAGTTTGTGCTGGGTGAGGTGTTGGGTGATGTGGGTGGTGTGTCGGTGGGGGCGGTGATTCCTGCTGGTGGTGGGGTTGTGGTTGATGATGATCGTTTTGTGATTGTGGGTATGGGGTGTCGTTTTCCTGGGGGTGTGTCGTCTCCGGGGGAGTTTTGGCGGTTGTTGGTGTCGGGTGGGGATGCGGTGGGGGAGTTTCCGGTGGATCGGGGTTGGGGTGGGGATGTGTATGACCCGGATCCGGATGCGGTGGGGAAGAGTTATTCGGGTCGGGGTGGGTTTTTGTATGGTGCGGGGGAGTTTGATGCGGGGTTTTTCGGGATCAGTCCGCGTGAGGCGTTGGCGATGGATCCGCAGCAGCGGTTGTTGTTGGAGACGTCGTGGGAGGCGTTGGAGGATGCGGGGATTGATCCGGGTGGTTTGCGGGGGTCGGCGACGGGTGTGTTCGCGGGTTTGATCTATCACGATTATTTGCAGTTTGGTGCGGTGTCGGGGGATGTGGAGGGGTATTTGGGTACGGGTGGTTCGGGTGGGGTGGCGTCGGGGCGGGTGGCGTATGCGTTGGGTCTTGAGGGTCCGGCGGTGACGGTGGATACGGCGTGTTCGTCGTCGTTGGTGGCGGTGCATTTGGCGGTGCAGTCGTTGCGGTCGGGTGAGTGTTCGTTGGCGTTGGCTGGTGGTGTGACGGTGATGGCGACGCCGGGTACGTTCGTTGATTTTTCGCGGCAGCGGGGGTTGGCGGCGGATGGCCGGTGTAAGGCGTATGCGCAGGGGGCGGATGGTACGGGGTGGGGTGAGGGTGTGGGTGTGTTGGTGTTGGAGCGGCTTTCGGATGCCCGGCGTCTTGGTCATCGGGTTCTTGGGGTGGTGGCCGGGAGTGCGATGAATCAGGATGGTGCGTCTAATGGGCTGACGGCGCCGAATGGGCCGGCTCAGCAGCGGGTGATCCGTTCGGCGCTGGCCAGTGCGGGTCTGGGCACCGGTGACGTGGACGTCGTCGAGGGACACGGGACGGGGACGCGGCTGGGTGATCCGATCGAGGCGCAGGCGCTGATCGCCACGTATGGCCAGGACCGGTCGGTGGAGCGGCCGTTGTGGCTGGGTTCGGTGAAGTCGAACATCGGTCATACGCAGGCGGCGGCCGGTGTGGCGGGGATCATCAAGATGGTTGCTGCGATGCAGCATGGTGTGGTTCCGGCGACGTTGCATGTGGATGCTCCGTCTTCGCACATCGACTGGGATGCGGGTGCGGTGCGGTTGGTGACGGAGGCGGTGGCGTGGCCGGATGCCGGGCGTCCCCGGCGGGCGGGTGTGTCCTCGTTCGGGTTCTCCGGCACCAACGCGCACGTGATCATCGAACAGGCCCCCGCCGACGACACTCCCGGCACCGACCCCACGACCGGCCCTGCCGATGACACCGCCGGTGTGCTGCCGGTCGTGCCCTGGGTCGTGTCGGGACGCACGCCTGAAGGACTTGCCGCACAGGCGGAACGACTCACAGAACACATCCAGGACCACGAGGACGCTACCGCCACGGACGTGGGGTGGTCGTTGGCCAGGACCCGTTCGGCGTTGGAGCACCGGGCGGTGGTGTTGGGCGCTGACCAGGCGGAACTCCTGGCGGGGCTGGGTGCGTTGGCCGAGGGTCGTGAGGTCGCCGGTGTGGTCACCGGAGTGGTGGGCCCGGTCGGCAAGGTGGGCTTTGTGTTCACCGGTCAGGGTGCTCAGCGGCTGGGTATGGGCCGGGAGTTGTATGAGGCGTTCCCCGTGTTCGCCGAGGCCTTCGACGCCGTCTGCGCGGGTCTGGATGAGCATCTGAACGGATCCGTGGCCGCCGTCATCCGGGGTGAAGGCCGACCGGACTGGGTGGGCGCGGGTCTGGTGGATGAGACGGTGTGGGCGCAGGCGGGACTGTTCGCGGTCGAGGTGGCGCTGTTCCGGTTGCTGGAGTCGTGGGGGATTGCTCCGCAGGTCGTTGCCGGCCACTCGATCGGTGAACTGGCCGCCGCCCACGTCGCCGGGGTGTGGTCCCTGGAGGACGCGTGTGCGGTTGTGGCCGCGCGTGGTCGGTTGATGCAGGAGTTGCCTTCGGGCGGGGCGATGGTCGCTGTCGAGGCCACGGAGGAGCAGGTCGCCGAAGCGATCCAGGACCGCGCCCTCGTGGGGATCGCGGCGGTGAACGGTCCCCGGGCTGTGGTGATTTCCGGTGCTGAGGCCGAGGTGGAGGCGGTCGCGGAGGAGCTGGCCCAGGCAGGGGCACGCACCAGGCGTCTGCGAGTGTCGCACGCGTTCCACTCCCCGCTGATGGAACCGATGCTGGAACGGTTCGCCGAGGTGGTCGGTTCGGTCGGCTACCGGACACCCCAGCTGGCCATGGTGTCGGCGCTGACCGGACAGTCGGTGACCAGTGAGGTCACCGACCCCGCGTACTGGGTGTCGCATGTCCGCGAAGCGGTCCGTTTCGCCGACGCCGTCTCCGCCCTACGGGACAACGGCGTACGCACCTTCATCGAGATCGGTCCGGACGGGGTCCTGTCGGGCATGGGCCCCCAGACCCGCAGTGCCGGTGACGCTGGTGGTGAGGTGTGGCTGCCGGTGCTGCGCCGGGGGCGTGGTGAGGTTCGGGCGCTGTTCACGGCGGTGGCCAAGGTCCATGTCCGGGGCCTGGCGGTGGACTGGGACCAGGTGTTCGCGGGGAGGGGTGCGGAGCGGGTCGACCTGCCTACGTATGCCTTCCAGCGTCAGCGGTACTGGCTGCCGGCGAGTTCCGGCCTGATTGATGCGACCGGGCTGGGACAGTCTCCGGCGCGTCATCCGCTGCTGGGCGCGGCGGTGACCCTGCCCTCGAACGGTGGCCTGGTGTTGACGGGGCGGTTGTCGTTGGCTGCGCAGCCGTGGTTGGCGGATCACGTGGTGTCGGGTCGGGTGGTGGTGCCGGGTGCGGCGCTGCTGGAGATGGTTGTGCGTGCTGGTGATGAGGCTGGTTGTGGGCTGGTTGAGGAGTTGCTTGTTGAGGCGCCGTTGGTGTTGGCGGGTCGTGGTGGGGTTCGGGTGCAGGTGACGGTGGAGGGGCCGGATGAGGCCGGCCGTCGGGTGGTTGGTGTTTATGCTCAGGCTGAGGATGCCGGGGTTGAGGGTGAGTGGGTGCGGCATGCTGTGGGTGTTGTGGCGCCTGCCGATGCCGATGCCGATGCCGATGCCGATGCCGATGCCGGTGTTGTTGGGGTTGAGGTTGATGGGTTGTCGGTGTGGCCGCCGGTGGGTGCGGTTGAGGTGGATCTGGCGGGGTTCTATTCGGGGCTGGCTGAGGTGGGTCTTGTGTATGGGCCGGTGTTTCGGGGGACGCGGGCGGTGTGGCGGCGTGGTGAGGAGTTGTTTGCTGAGGTTGCGTTGCCGGATGACGTGAGTGCGGGTGAGTTTGGTCTGCATCCGGCTCTGTTGGATGCTGCTTTGCATGTGATTGTGGGTGTTGGTGGGCGTGGGGAGTTGCCTGAGGTTCCGTTTGCGTGGGGGCGGGTGAGTCTGCATGCGGTGGGTGCGTCGGTGGCGCGGGTGCGGGTGAGGCCGGCTCCGAGTGGTGAGGGTGTGTCTGTCACGTTGGCGGATGCGGTTGGTGGGTTGATCGCTTCGGTGGGGTCGTTGGTGTTGCGGCCGTTGTCCGCTGATGCGTTGGCTGGGGGGCGGGCTCGGGACGGGTTGTTCCGGGTGGAGTGGGTGCCTGCCCTGTCTGCGGAGTCCGTCGAGTCTGTTGAGCAGGCGGATGGTGGGCGGTGGGTGTGGGTTGGTGTTGGTGGTGTGGGTGAGTTGGTGGCTGGGGTGGAGGCGGGTGGTGGGGTGCCTGAGGTTGTGGTGGTGTGTGTTGTGCCGGAGTCGGGGGTGGGTGTTGCGGAGGCGGCTCGGGGTGTGGCGGTGGGCGTTCTTGGTGTGGTGCGGGAGTGGTTGGCTGCGGATGTGTTGTCGGGGTCGCGGTTGTTGGTGGTGACGGAGCGGGCGGTGGACGCCGGCTCTGAGACGTTGGTCGAGGTTGCGGGTGCGTCGGCGTGGGGTCTCGTACGGGCCATCCAGTCGGAGAATCCGGGTCGTGTGCTGCTGGCTGACGTTGACGATGTGGCTGACGCTGGTGTGGAGGGGGTGTTGCGGGCGGGTGTTGCCTCGGGTGAGGCGCAGTTCGTGGTGCGTTCGGGTCAGGTGCGGGTTCCGCGTCTGGGGCGTGCGGTGCCGGGTTTGCGGGTTCCGGCGGAGGGTGGTTGGCGTCTTGGGTTCAGTGAGCGGGGCACGCTGGACAATCTGGTCCTGGCGCCTGCCGGCTCTGGTGAGTTGGGTGTGGGTGAGGTGCGGGTGGGGTTGCGTGCGGCGGGGGTGAATTTCCGGGATGTGTTGAATGTGTTGGGGATGTATCCGGGTGAGGCGGGTTTGCTTGGTTTGGAGGGTGCGGGTGTGGTGTTGGAGGTGGGGTCTGGGGTGAGTGGGTTGCGGCCGGGTGATGCGGTGATGGGGTTGTTCTCGGGGGCGTTTACGGCGGAGGCGGTGACGGATGCGCGGTTGTTGGCGCCGGTTCCGGTTGGTTGGTCGATGGCGGAGGCGGCTGCGGCGCCGGTGGTGTTTTTGACGGCTTGGTATGCGTTGGTGGAGCTGGCCGGTTTGCAGTCGGGTGAGTCGGTGTTGGTTCATGCGGCTGCGGGTGGTGTGGGTATTGCCGCGGTGCAGTTGGCGCGTCATCTGGGTGCGGAGGTGTTCGCGACGGCGTCGCCGTCGAAGTGGGCGGCCGTGCGGGAGCTGGGTGTTGACGCTTCGCATATTGCTTCGTCGCGGACGACGGAGTTCGAGGCGGTTTTCCGTGATGTGTCGGGTGGGCGTGGTGTGGATGTGGTGCTGGACTCGCTGGCGGGTGAGTTCGTGGACGCTTCCCTGCGCCTGACCCGTCCCGGTGGGCGGTTTGTGGAGATGGGCAAGACTGATATCCGTGATCCTGAGGAGGTCGAGCGGCTGCATCGGGTGGCGTATCAGGCGTTTGATCTGTTGCAGCAGGACCCGGGTGTGATCGGGGCGATGCTGTCGTCGTTGACGGAGTTGTTCGCTCGGGGTGTGCTCAGGCCGTTGCCGGTGGCGTGCTGGGATGTGCGGCGGGCGGTGGATGCGTTCCGGTTCCTGAGTCAGGCTCGTCACATCGGCAAGGTCGTACTGACCGTTCCGGCTGGTGCCGGCCGGCAGATGGTGCACACGGGTACGGTGCTGATCACGGGTGCTTCGGGTGCGTTGGGCAGGCTGGTGGCCCGGCACCTCGTCGTGAGTGGTCAGGCGCAGCGGTTGTTGCTGGTCTCGCGCCGGGGTATGGACGCGTCGGGTATGCCGGAGCTGGTGGCGGAACTGCATCAGTTGGGGGCTGAGGTCAGGGTTGCGGCTTGCGATGCCGCTGACCGTGACCAGTTGGCGGGTCTTGTTGCAGAGGTGCCGTTGACCGGGGTGGTTCATGCGGCGGGTGTGCTTGATGACGGGTTGGCTGTGTCGTTGACGCCTGAGCGGGTGGAAGCGGTGATGCGGCCCAAGGTTGATGCGGCCTGGCACCTGCATGAGCTCACTCGTCATCTGGATCTGGATATGTTCGTTCTGTTCTCGTCGATTGCTGGTGTTACCGGTAATGCGGGTCAGGCGAATTATGCGGCTGCGAATACGTTCTTGGATGCGTTGGCTGCGTATCGGTGTCGTGAGGGTTTGTCTGGTGTGTCGTTGGCGTGGGGTCCGTGGGATGAGGGGATGGCTGGTGGGCTGACGGATGCTGATTGGCAGCGGATGGCTCGTCAGGGGTTGCGGCCGTTGTCGGGGCCGGAGGGTCTGGAGTTGCTGGACGCGGCTGCTGTTGAGGCGGTTGATCCGTTGCTGGTGGCGGCCCGGCTGGATCTTGCGACGTTGCGTCGCTCGGGCGAGATCCCGCCGTTGCTGTCCGGTCTGGCGCACACCGGGCCTTCGAACGCCCCGGCCCGCCGCACGGTCGGCGCCCCGGCCGCCGAAAGCAACAACGCTCTGGCTTCTCGCCTTGCGGTGCTCACTTCTGATGAGCGGGCCGAATTGGTTCAGGATCTGGTGATGAGCCAGGCCGCTTTGGTGCTGGGTATGGCTGGGCCGGAGACGATCGATTCCGGTCGCACGTTCCGTGATGTCGGGTTCGATTCCCTGACGGCTGTTGAGCTGCGAAACCGGCTGAATACTGCCACGGGACTCCGTCTGCCGGCGACCGCTGTTTTCGACTACCCCACCCCGACAGCCCTGGCCGAGTTTGTGCTGGGTGAGGTGCTTGGCGAAGCGGCCGACGAGACCGCTGACAGCCGGGATGGTCTGGTTCCGGTTAGCGGGTCGGATGATGATGATCGTTTTGTGATTGTGGGTATGGGGTGTCGTTTTCCTGGGGGTGTGTCGTCTCCGGGGGAGTTTTGGCGGTTGTTGGTGTCGGGTGGGGATGCGGTGGGGGAGTTTCCGGTGGATCGGGGTTGGGGTGGGGATGTGTATGACCCGGATCCGGATGCGGTGGGGAAGAGTTATTCGGGTCGGGGTGGGTTTTTGTATGGGGCGGGGGAGTTTGATGCGGGGTTTTTCGGGATCAGTCCGCGTGAGGCGTTGGCGATGGATCCGCAGCAGCGGTTGTTGTTGGAGACGTCGTGGGAGGCGTTGGAGGATGCGGGGATTGATCCGGGTGGTTTGCGGGGGTCGGCGACGGGTGTGTTTGCGGGTTTGATCTATCACGATTATTTGCAGTTTGGTGCGGTGTCGGGGGATGTGGAGGGGTATTTGGGTACGGGTGGTTCGGGTGGGGTGGCGTCGGGGCGGGTGGCGTATGCGTTGGGTCTTGAGGGTCCGGCGGTGACGGTGGATACGGCGTGTTCGTCGTCGTTGGTGGCGGTGCATTTGGCGGTGCAGTCGTTGCGGTCGGGTGAGTGTTCGTTGGCGTTGGCTGGTGGTGTGACGGTGATGGCGACGCCGGGTACGTTTGTTGATTTTTCGCGGCAGCGGGGGTTGGCGGCGGATGGCCGGTGTAAGGCGTATGCGCAGGGGGCGGATGGTACGGGGTGGGGTGAGGGTGTGGGTGTGCTGGTGTTGGAGCGGCTTTCGGATGCCCGGCGTCTTGGTCATCGGGTTCTTGGGGTGGTGGCCGGGAGTGCGATGAATCAGGATGGTGCGTCTAATGGGCTGACGGCGCCGAATGGTCCGGCTCAGCAGCGGGTGATCCGTTCGGCGCTGGCCAGTGCGGGTCTGGGCACCGGTGACGTGGACGTCGTCGAGGGACACGGGACGGGGACGCGGCTGGGTGATCCGATCGAGGCGCAGGCGCTGATCGCCACGTATGGCCAGGACCGGTCGGTGGAGCGGCCGTTGTGGCTGGGTTCGGTGAAGTCGAACATCGGTCATACGCAGGCGGCGGCCGGTGTGGCGGGGATCATCAAGATGGTTGCTGCGATGCAGCATGGTGTGGTTCCGGCGACGTTGCATGTGGATGCTCCGTCTTCGCACATCGACTGGGATGCGGGTGCGGTGCGGTTGGTGACGGAGGCGGTGGCGTGGCCGGATGCCGGGCGTCCCCGGCGGGCGGGTGTGTCCTCGTTCGGGTTCTCCGGCACCAACGCCCACGTGATCATCGAACAGGCCCCCGCCGACGACACCCCCGACACCGACCCCGCCGACGGTGATGCGGGTGCGCTGCCGGTGGTGCCCTGGGTCGTATCGGGTCAGTCGGCCATCGGACTGGGGGCGCAGGCGGAACGCCTCGCGGAATTCCTTCAGGACCGTGCAGATGTGCGTGTGGCGGACGTGGGGTGGTCGTTGGCCAGGACCCGTTCGGCGTTGGAGCACCGGGCGGTGGTGCTGGGCGCTGACCAGGCGGAACTCCTGGCGGGGCTGGGTGCGTTGGCCGAGGGGCGTGAGGTCGCGGGCGTGGTGACGGGAGTGGTGGGCCCGGTCGGCAAGGTGGGTTTTGTGTTCACCGGTCAGGGTGCTCAGCGGCTGGGTATGGGCCGGGAGTTGTATGAGGCGTTCCCCGTGTTCGCCGAGGCGTTCGACGCCGTCTGCGCGGGTCTGGATGAGCATCTGAACGGATCCGTGGCTGCCGTCGTCCGGGGTGAGGGTCTGCCGGACTGGGTGGGTGCGGGTCTGGTGGATGAGACGGTGTGGGCGCAGGCGGGACTGTTCGCGGTTGAGGTGGCGCTGTTCCGGTTGCTGGAGTCGTGGGGGATTGCTCCGCAGGTGGTTGCGGGGCATTCGATCGGTGAGCTGGCGGCTGCGTATGTGGCCGGGGTGTGGTCCCTGGAGGACGCGTGTGCGGTTGTGGCTGCGCGTGGTCGGTTGATGCAGGAGTTGCCTTCGGGCGGGGCGATGGTCGCTGTCGAGGCCACGGAGGAGCAGGTCGCCGAAGCGATCCAGGACCGCGCCCTCGTGGGGATCGCGGCGGTGAACGGTCCCCGGGCTGTGGTGATTTCCGGTGCTGAGGCCGAGGTGGAGGCGGTCGCGGAGGAGCTGGCCCAGGCAGGGGCGCGTACCAGGCGTCTGCGGGTGTCGCACGCGTTCCACTCCCCGCTGATGGAACCGATGCTGGAACGGTTCGCCGAGGTGGTCAGCGCGGTCGGCTACCAGACACCCCAGCTGGCCATGGTCTCCGCCCTGACCGGACAGCCCGTGACCAGTGAGGTCACCGACCCCGCGTACTGGGTGTCGCATGTCCGCGAAGCGGTCCGTTTCGCTGATGCGGTGTCGGCGCTGCGTGAGAGTGGTGTGCGGACCTTCGTCGAGATAGGTCCGGACGGGGTCCTGTCGGGCATGGGCCCCCAGATCCGCACCACCAGCGAGGCCGGTGACGCCGGCGAGCCGGGTAACGGTGAGGTGTGGCTGCCGGTGCTGCGCCGGGGGCGTGATGAGGTTCGGGCGCTGTTCACGGCGGTGGCCAAGGTCCATGTCCGGGGCCTGGCGGTGGACTGGGAGCAGATCTTCACGCGGACGGGCGCGCGTCGCGTCGATCTGCCCACGTATGCGTTCCAGCGTCAGCGGTACTGGCTGAACGCGGTCTCGGCGAGCCGGGTCGAACACCTGGGCCTGGAGAGCTCCGGTCACCCGCTGCTGGGCGCGGCCGTCGAGCTGCCCGCGACCGGTGGGCTGGTGCTGACCGGGCAGTTGTCCCTCTCCGCTCAGCCATGGCTGGCGGACCATGTGGTGGCCGGTCGGGTGGTGGTGCCGGGTGCGGCACTGCTGGAGATGGCCGTACGCGCAGGTGATGAAGCCGAGTGCGGGCGGATCGAGGAACTGCTCATCGAAACCCCCCTGACACTGCCGGAACGCGGCGGCGTCCGAGTCCAGGTGACCGTGGAGGGGCCGGACGAGGCCGGCCGTCGGGAGTTCGGTGTTTACGCCCAGGCCGAGGACGCGTCCGGAGGCGAGTGGACCCGCCATGCGACAGGTGTGGTGGCACCTGCCGATATGGGCGTCGATGAAGTTGTGGTTGGGGATGGGGAGTTGGCGGTGTGGCCGCCGGTGGGTGCGGTTGAGGTGGACTTGGCTGATTTCTATGGTGGGTTGGGTCGGCGTGGGTTGGTGTATGGGCCGGTGTTTCGGGGGACGCAGGCGGCGTGGCGGCGTGGTGAGGAGTTGTTTGCTGAGGTTGCGTTGCCGGAGGGGGTGACGGTTGCGGGGTTTGGGTTGCATCCGGCTTTGTTGGATGCGGCGTTGCATGTGGCTGGTTTGGGTGTTGGTGGTGAGGGGTTGGTGTTGCCGTTCGCGTGGGGTGATGTGGTGGTGCATGCGGCGGGTGCGGTGTCGGCGCGGGTGCGGATCGTTCCGGGGGTTTCGGGTGAGGGTGTGTCTGTCACGTTGGCGGATGCTGTTGGTGGGTTGATTGCTTCGGTGGGGTCGTTGGTGTTGCGGCCGATGTCCGCTGATGCGTTGGCTGGGGGGCGGGCTCGGGATGGGTTGTTCCGGGTGGAGTGGGTGCCTGCCCTGTCTGCGGAGTCCGTCGAGTCTGTTGAGCAGGCGGATGGTGGGCGGTGGGTGTGGGTTGGTGTTGGTGGTGTGGGTGAGTTGGTGGCTGGGGTGGAGGCGGGTGGTGAGGTGCCTGAGGTTGTGGTGGTGTGTGCTGTGCCGGAGTCGGGGGTGGGTGTTGCGGAGGCGGCTCGGGGTGTGGCGGTGGGCGTGCTTGGTGTGGTGCGGGAGTGGTTGGCTGCGGATGTGTTGTCGGGGTCGCGGTTGTTGGTGGTGACGGAGCGGGCGGTGGACGCCGGCTCTGAGACGTTGGTCGAGGTTGCGGGTGCGTCGGCGTGGGGTCTCGTACGGGCCATCCAGTCGGAGAATCCGGGTCGTGTGCTGCTGGCTGACGTTGACGATGTGGCTGACGCTGGTGTGGAGGTGGTGTTGCGGGCGGGTGTTGCCTCGGGTGAGGCGCAGTTCGTGGTGCGTTCGGGTCAGGTGCGGGTTCCGCGTCTGGGGCGTGCGGTGCCGGGGTTGCGGGTTCCGGCGGAGGGTGGTTGGCGTCTTGGGTTCAGTGAGCGGGGCACGCTGGACAATCTGGTTCTGGCGCCTGCGGATGCGGGTGAGTTGGGTGTGGGTGAGGTGCGGGTGGGGTTGCGTGCGGCGGGGGTGAATTTCCGGGATGTGTTGAATGTGTTGGGGATGTATCCGGGTGAGGCGGGTTTGCTTGGTTTGGAGGGTGCGGGTGTGGTGTTGGAGGTGGGGTCTGGGGTGAGTGGGTTGCGGCCGGGTGATGCGGTGATGGGGTTGTTCTCGGGGGCGTTTACGGCGGAGGCGGTGACGGATGCGCGGTTGTTGGCGCCGGTTCCGGTTGGTTGGTCGATGGCGGAGGCGGCTGCGGCGCCGGTGGTGTTTTTGACGGCTTGGTATGCGTTGGTGGAGCTGGCCGGTTTGCAGTCGGGTGAGTCGGTGTTGGTTCATGCGGCTGCGGGTGGTGTGGGTATTGCCGCGGTGCAGTTGGCGCGTCATCTGGGTGCGGAGGTGTTCGCGACGGCGTCGCCGTCGAAGTGGGTGGCCGTGCGGGAGCTGGGCGTCGAGACAACCCACATCGCTTCGTCGCGGACGACGGAGTTCGAGGCGGTTTTCCGTGATGTGTCGGGTGGGCGTGGTGTGGATGTGGTGCTGGACTCGCTGGCGGGTGAGTTCGTGGACGCTTCGCTGCGCTTGACCCGTCCCGGTGGGCGGTTTGTGGAGATGGGCAAGACCGATATCCGTGATCCTGAGGAGGTCGAGCGGCTGCATCGGGTGGCGTATCAGGCGTTTGATCTGTTGCAGCAGGACCCGGGTGTGATCGGGGCGATGCTGTCGTCGTTGACGGAGTTGTTCGCTCGGGGTGTGCTCAGGCCGTTGCCGGTGGCGTGCTGGGATGTGCGGCGGGCGGTGGATGCGTTCCGGTTCCTGAGTCAGGCTCGTCACATCGGCAAGGTCGTACTGACCGTTCCGGCTGGTGCCGGCCGGCAGATGGTGCACACGGGTACGGTGCTGATCACGGGTGCTTCGGGTGCGTTGGGCAGGCTGGTGGCCCGGCACCTCGTCGTGAGTGGTCAGGCGCAGCGGTTGTTGCTGGTCTCGCGCCGGGGTATGGACGCGTCGGGTATGCCGGAGCTGGTGGCGGAACTGCATCAGTTGGGGGCTGAGGTCAGGGTTGCGGCTTGCGATGCCGCTGACCGTGACCAGTTGGCGGGTCTTGTTGCAGAGGTGCCGTTGACCGGGGTGGTTCATGCGGCGGGTGTGCTTGATGACGGGTTGGCTGTGTCGTTGACGCCTGAGCGGGTGGAAGCGGTGATGCGGCCCAAGGTTGATGCGGCCTGGCACCTGCATGAGCTCACTCGTCATCTGGATCTGGATATGTTCGTTCTGTTCTCGTCGATTGCTGGTGTTACCGGTAATGCGGGTCAGGCGAATTATGCGGCTGCGAATACGTTCTTGGATGCGTTGGCTGCGTATCGGTGTCGTGAGGGTTTGTCTGGTGTGTCGTTGGCGTGGGGTCCGTGGGATGAGGGGATGGCTGGTGGGCTGACGGATGCTGATTGGCAGCGGATGGCTCGTCAGGGGTTGCGGCCGTTGTCGGGGCCGGAGGGTCTGGAGTTGCTGGACGCGGCTGCTGTTGAGGCGGTTGATCCGTTGCTGGTGGCGGCCCGGCTGGACCTTGCCGCGTTGCGTCGCTCGGGTGAGATCCCACCGCTCCTCTCGGCTCTCGTTCAGGCAGGCCGTGCGAACGCCCCGGCCCGCCGCACGGTCGGCGCCCCGGCTGCCGGCGGCGACCATGCCCTGGCCGGGCGCTTGGCTGCACTGAGCCCGGCCGAGCAGCAGGACGTGCTGCAGGACCTGGTCATGGAGCAAGCGGCTCTGGTTCTGGGGATGTCCGGACCGGACATCATCGAAGCCGGTCGCACGTTCCGTGATGTCGGGTTCGATTCCCTGACCGCGGTCGAACTGCGTAACCGGCTGAACAGCGCCACCGGTCTGCACCTGCCGGCAACGGCCGTCTTCGACTACCCCACCCCGACAGCCCTGGCCGAGTTCTTGGCGCAGGAAATGCTTGGTTCGACGACGGAGGAAACAACCGCCCTCTCGGCCTACTCCGGACTCGACAAGCTCGAAGCCTCGATCACCGAGATCATTGGCGATGACACTGCACGGACGCGGGTCACAGCACGGCTCAAGGACATTCTTACTCTGCTGAACGACGCCGGCGGACCCAGTGAAGTCGGGGACGACGGTGACTCGGTTGCCGACAAGATTCAGTCGGCCAGCGATGACGACATGTTCGATTTCATCGATAACCAGCTTGGAATCTGAGTACGCCGCTGTCTCGGCAGGCGTAACAAGGAAGGCGTTTTTGGATGGCGAACGAAGAGAAGCTTCGTGACTATCTCAAACGGGTCACCACTGATCTGCACCAGACCCGTGAACGCCTGCGTGAGATAGAGGACCGTCGGCAGGAGCCGATGGCAATCGTGGGTATGGGGTGTCGTTTTCCTGGGGGTGTGTCGTCTCCGGGGGAGTTTTGGCGGTTGTTGGTGTCGGGTGGGGATGCGGTGGGGGAGTTTCCGGTGGATCGGGGTTGGGGTGGGGATGTGTATGACCCGGATCCGGATGCGGTGGGGAAGAGTTATTCGGGTCGGGGTGGGTTTTTGTATGGGGCGGGGGAGTTTGATGCGGGGTTTTTCGGGATCAGTCCGCGTGAGGCGTTGGCGATGGATCCGCAGCAGCGGTTGTTGTTGGAGACG
This sequence comes from Streptomyces griseochromogenes, assembly GCF_001542625.1. Taxonomy (NCBI): domain Bacteria; kingdom Bacillati; phylum Actinomycetota; class Actinomycetes; order Kitasatosporales; family Streptomycetaceae; genus Streptomyces; species Streptomyces griseochromogenes. The sequence continues at coordinate 2,336,859 of NZ_CP016279.1, forward strand.
TCGTGGGAGGCGTTGGAGGATGCGGGGATTGATCCGGGTGGTTTGCGGGGGTCGGCGACGGGTGTGTTCGCGGGTTTGATCTATCACGATTATTTGCAGTTTGGTGCGGTGTCGGGGGATGTGGAGGGGTATTTGGGTACGGGTGGTTCGGGTGGGGTGGCGTCGGGGCGGGTGGCGTATGCGTTGGGTCTTGAGGGTCCGGCGGTGACGGTGGATACGGCGTGTTCGTCGTCGTTGGTGGCGGTGCATTTGGCGGTGCAGTCGTTGCGGTCGGGTGAGTGTTCGTTGGCGTTGGCTGGTGGTGTGACGGTGATGGCGACGCCGGGTACGTTTGTTGATTTTTCGCGGCAGCGGGGGTTGGCGGCGGATGGCCGGTGTAAGGCGTATGCGCAGGGGGCGGATGGTACGGGGTGGGGTGAGGGTGTGGGTGTGCTGGTGTTGGAGCGGCTTTCGGATGCCCGGCGTCTTGGTCATCGGGTTCTTGGGGTGGTGGCCGGGAGTGCGATGAATCAGGATGGTGCGTCCAATGGGCTGACGGCGCCGAATGGTCCGGCTCAGCAGCGGGTGATCCGGGCTGCGCTGGCCAGTGCTGGGGTGGGTGCGGACGGGGTTGATGTTGTCGAGGGGCATGGGACGGGGACGCGGCTGGGTGATCCGATCGAGGCGCAGGCGCTGATCGCCACGTATGGCCAGGACCGGTCGGTGGAGCGGCCGTTGTGGCTGGGTTCGGTGAAGTCGAATATCGGTCATACGCAGGCGGCGGCCGGTGTGGCGGGGATCATCAAGATGGTCGCTGCGATGCAGCATGGTGTGGTTCCGGCGACGTTGCATGTGGATGCTCCGTCTTCGCACATCGACTGGGATGCGGGTGCGGTGCGGTTGGTGACGGAGGCGGTGGCGTGGCCGGATGCCGGGCGTCCCCGGCGGGCGGGTGTGTCCTCGTTCGGGTTCTCCGGCACCAACGCGCACGTGATCATCGAACAGGCCCCCGCCGACGACACCCCCGACACCGACCCCGCCGACGGTGATGCGGGTCTGCCGCCGGTGGTGCCCTGGGTGGTGTCGGGACGCACGGCTGCAGGGCTCGCCGCACAGGCGGAAAGGCTCTCGGCCTTTGTCCAGAGCTGTGCGGATGTGGGTGTGGCCGATGTGGGTTGGTCCCTCGCGGCGATGCGGTCGGCGTTGGAGCACCGGGCGGTGGTGCTGGGCGCTGACCAGGCGGAACTCCTGGCGGGGCTGGACGCGCTCGCTGAGGGGCGTGAGGTCGCGGGCGTGGTGACGGGAGTGGTGGGCCCGGTCGGCAAGGTGGGCTTTGTGTTCACCGGTCAGGGTGCTCAGCGGCTGGGTATGGGCCGGGAGTTGTATGAGGCGTTCCCCGTGTTCGCCGAGGCCTTCGACGCCGTCTGCGCGGGTCTGGATGAGCATCTGAACGGATCCGTGGCCGCCGTCATCCGGGGTGAAGGCCGACCGGACTGGGTGGGCGCGGGTCAGGTGGATGAGACGGTGTGGGCGCAGGCGGGACTGTTCGCGGTCGAGGTGGCGCTGTTCCGGTTGCTGGAGTCGTGGGGGATTGCCCCGCAGGTCGTCGCCGGCCACTCGATCGGTGAACTGGCCGCCGCCCACGTCGCCGGAGTCTGGTCCCTGGAAGACGCGTGCGCGGTTGTGGCTGCGCGTGGTCGGTTGATGCAGGAGTTGCCTTCGGGTGGGGCGATGGTCGCTGTCGAGGCCACGGAGGAGCAGGTCGCCGAAGCGATCCAGGGTCGTTCTTTGGTGGGGATCGCGGCGGTGAATGGCCCTCGGGCTGTGGTGATTTCTGGTGCTGAGGCCGAGGTGGAGGCGGTTGCGGAGGAGCTGGCCCGGGCAGGGGCGCGTACCAGGCGTCTGCGGGTGTCGCACGCGTTCCACTCCCCGTTGATGGAGCCGATGCTGGAGCGGTTCGCCGAGGTGGTCGGTTCGGTCGGCTACCAGGAGCCGCGGCTGGCTATGGTGTCGGCGCTGACCGGGCAGCCTGTGACCAGTGAGGTCACCGACCCCGCGTACTGGGTGTCGCATGTCCGTGAAGCGGTTCGTTTCGCTGATGCGGTGTCGGCGCTGCGTGAGAGTGGTGTGCGGACGTTCGTCGAGATCGGTCCGGACGGGGTCCTGTCGGGCATGGGCCCCCAGACCCACACCACCAGCGAGGCCGGTGACGCTGATGCCGATGAGGCGTGGCTGCCGGTGCTGCGCCGTGGTCGTAATGAGGTCAAGGCGCTGCTCACAGCTTTGGCCAGGATCCATGTCCGGGGCCTGGCGGTGGACTGGGAGCAGATCTTCACGGGGACGGGCGCGCGTCGCGTCGATCTGCCCACGTATGCGTTCCAGCGTCAGCGGTACTGGCTTCCGGCGAGTTCCGGCCTGGTTGATGCGACCGGGCTGGGACAGTCTCCGGCGCGTCATCCGTTGCTGGGCGCGGCCGTTGAATTGCCCGCGAACGGTGGCCTGGTGCTGACCGGGCGGTTGTCCGTGGCTGCCCAGCCGTGGCTGGCAGACCATGTCGTGGCCGGTCGGGTGGTGGTGCCGGGTGCGGCACTGCTGGAGATGGCCGTACGCGCCGGCGACGAAGCCGAGTGCGCACGGATCGAGGAACTGCTCATCGAAACGCCCCTGACGCTGCCGGAACGCGGCGGCGTGCAGGTACAGGTCACCCTTGCTGAGCCGGATCACGAGGGTCGACGAGACGTGGCGATCTACTCCCGGCCCGAGGACGCCGTACCCGGAGAGCAGTGGACTCGACACGCCACAGGCGTGGCAACGCCTGCCGAAGTTGTAGTTGGGGATGGGGAGTTGGCGGTGTGGCCGCCGGTGGGTGCGGTAGAGGTGGACTTGGCTGATTTCTATGGTGGGTTGGGTCGGCGTGGGTTGGTGTATGGGCCGGTGTTTCGGGGGACGCAGGCGGCGTGGCGGCGTGGTGAGGAGTTGTTTGCTGAGGTTGCGTTGCCGGAGGGGGTGACGGTTGCGGGGTTTGGGTTGCATCCGGCTTTGTTGGATGCGGCGTTGCATGTGGCTGGTTTGGGTGTTGGGGGTGAGGGGTTGGTGTTGCCGTTTGCGTGGGGTGATGTGGTGGTGCATGCGGCGGGTGCGGTGTCGGCGCGGGTGCGGATCGTTCCGGGGGTTTCGGGTGAGGGTGTGTCTGTCACGTTGGCGGATGCGGTTGGTGGGTTGATTGCTTCGGTGGGGTCGTTGGTGTTGCGGCCGTTGTCTGCTGATGCGTTGGCTGGGGGGCGGGCTCGGGATGGGTTGTTCCGGGTGGAGTGGGTGCCTGCCCTGTCTGTGGAGTCCGTCGAGTCTGTTGAGCAGGCGGATGGTGGGCGGTGGGTGTGGGTTGGTGTTGGTGGTGTGGGTGAGTTGGTGGCTGGGGTGGAGGCGGGTGGTGGGGTGCCTGAGGTTGTGGTGGTGTGTGCTGTGCCGGATTCGGGGGTGGGTGTTGCGGAGGCGGCTCGGGGTGTGGCGGTGGGTGTGCTTGGTGTGGTGCGGGAGTGGTTGGCTGCGGATGTGTTGTCGGGGTCGCGGTTGTTGGTGGTGACGGAGCGGGCGGTGGACGCCGGTTTTGAGGTGCCGGTGGTGGGGGCTGCGTCGGTGTGGGGGTTGGTGGGTGCGGTCCAGTCGGAGAATCCGGGTCGTGTGCTGCTGGCTGATGTTGATGATGTGGCTGCTGTTGGTGTGGAGGGGGTGTTGCGGGCGGGTGTTGCCTCGGGTGAGGCGCAGTTTGTGGTGCGTTCGGGTCAGGTGCGGGTTCCGCGTCTGGGGCGTGCGGTGCCGGGTTTGCGGGTTCCGGCGGAGGGTGGTTGGCGTCTTGGGTTCGGTGAGCGGGGCACGCTGGACAATCTGGTCCTGGTGCCTGCCGGCTCTGGTGAGTTGGGTGTGGGTGAGGTGCGGGTGGGGTTGCGTGCGGCGGGGGTGAATTTCCGGGATGTGTTGAATGTGTTGGGGATGTATCCGGGTGAGGCGGGTTTGCTTGGTTTGGAGGGTGCGGGTGTGGTGTTGGAGGTGGGGTCTGGGGTGAGTGGGTTGCGGCCGGGTGATGCGGTGATGGGGTTGTTCTCGGGGGCGTTTACGGCGGAGGCGGTGACGGATGCGCGGTTGTTGGCGCCGGTTCCGGTTGGTTGGTCGATGGCGGAGGCGGCTGCGGCGCCGGTGGTGTTTTTGACGGCTTGGTATGCGTTGGTGGAGCTGGCCGGTTTGCAGTCGGGTGAGTCGGTGTTGGTTCATGCGGCTGCGGGTGGTGTGGGTATTGCCGCGGTGCAGTTGGCGCGTCATCTGGGTGCGGAGGTGTTCGCGACGGCGTCGCCGTCGAAGTGGGCGGCCGTGCGGGAGCTGGGCGTCGAGACAACCCACATCGCTTCGTCGCGGACGACGGAGTTCGAGGCGGTTTTCCGTGATGTGTCGGGTGGGCGTGGTGTGGATGTGGTGCTGGACTCGCTGGCGGGTGAGTTCGTGGACGCTTCGCTGCGCTTGACCCGTCCCGGTGGGCGGTTTGTGGAGATGGGCAAGACCGATATCCGTGATCCTGAGGAGGTCGAGCGGCTGCATCGGGTGGCGTATCAGGCGTTTGATCTGTTGCAGCAGGACCCGGGTGTGATCGGGGCGATGCTGTCGTCGTTGACGGAGTTGTTCGCTCGGGGTGTGCTCAGGCCGTTGCCGGTGGCGTGCTGGGATGTGCGGCGGGCGGTGGATGCGTTCCGGTTCCTGAGTCAGGCTCGTCACATCGGCAAGGTCGTACTGACCGTTCCCGTGCGGGAGTCGGGGCGTGCCGGCACGGTGCTGATCACGGGTGCTTCCGGAGCGTTGGGCAGGCTGGTGGCCCGGCATTTGGCGGTGACTGGCCAGGCGCAGCGGTTGTTGCTGGTCTCGCGCCGGGGTATGGACGCGCCCGGTATGCCGGAGCTGGTCACCGAGTTGGCCGGCTTTGGGGTCACGGCGCAGGCTGTGGCTTGTGATGCCGCTGATCGGGGCCAGCTTGCTGGTGTTCTGGCTGATGTGCCGGTTGAGGTGCCGTTGACCGGGGTGGTTCATGCGGCGGGTGTGCTTGATGACGGGTTGGCTGTGTCGTTGACGCCTGAGCGGGTGGAAGCGGTGATGCGGCCCAAGGTTGATGCGGCCTGGCATCTGCATGAGCTCACTCGTCATCTGGATCTGGATATGTTCGTTCTGTTCTCGTCGATTGCTGGTGTTACCGGTAATGCGGGTCAGGCGAATTATGCGGCTGCGAATACGTTCTTGGATGCGTTGGCTGCGTATCGGTGTCGTGAGGGTTTGTCTGGTGTGTCGTTGGCGTGGGGTCCGTGGGATGAGGGGATGGCTGGTGGGCTGACGGATGCTGATTGGCAGCGGATGGCTCGTCAGGGGTTGCGGCCGTTGTCGGGGCCGGAGGGTCTGGAGTTGCTGGACGCGGCTGCTGTTGAGGCGGTTGATCCGTTGCTGGTGGCGGCCCGGCTGGATCTTGCGACGTTGCGTCGCTCGGGCGAGATCCCACCGCTCCTCTCGGCTCTCGTTCAGGCAGGCCGTTCGAACGCTCCGGGCCGCCGCACGGTCGGCGCCCCGGCTGCCGGCGGCGACCATGCCCTGGCCGGGCGCTTGGCTGCACTGAGCCCGGCCGAGCAGCAGGACGTGCTGCAGGACCTGGTCATGGAGCAAGCGGCTCTGGTTCTGGGGATGTCCGGACCGGACATCATCGAAGCCGGTCGCACGTTCCGTGATGTCGGGTTCGATTCCCTGACCGCGGTCGAACTGCGTAACCGACTGAACAGCGCCACCGGTCTGCACCTGCCGGCAACGGCCGTCTTCGACTACCCCACCCCGACAGCCCTGGCCGAGTTTGTGCTGGGTGAGGTGTTGGGTGATGTGGGTGGTGTGTCGGTGGGGGCGGTGGTTCCTGCTGGTGGTGGGGTTGTGGTTGATGATGATCGTTTTGTGATTGTGGGTATGGGGTGTCGTTTTCCTGGGGGTGTGTCGTCTCCGGGGGAGTTTTGGCGGTTGTTGGTGTCGGGTGGGGATGCGGTGGGGGAGTTTCCGGTGGATCGGGGTTGGGGTGGGGATGTGTATGACCCGGATCCGGATGCGGTGGGGAAGAGTTATTCGGGTCGGGGTGGGTTTTTGTATGGTGCGGGGGAGTTTGATGCGGGGTTTTTCGGGATCAGTCCGCGTGAGGCGTTGGCGATGGATCCGCAGCAGCGGTTGTTGTTGGAGACGTCGTGGGAGGCGTTGGAGGATGCGGGGATTGATCCGGGTGGTTTGCGGGGGTCGGCGACGGGTGTGTTCGCGGGTTTGATCTATCACGATTATTTGCAGTTTGGTGCGGTGTCGGGGGATGTGGAGGGGTATTTGGGTACGGGTGGTTCGGGTGGGGTGGCGTCGGGGCGGGTGGCGTATGCGTTGGGTCTTGAGGGTCCGGCGGTGACGGTGGATACGGCGTGTTCGTCGTCGTTGGTGGCGGTGCATTTGGCGGTGCAGTCGTTGCGGTCGGGTGAGTGTTCGTTGGCGTTGGCTGGTGGTGTGACGGTGATGGCGACGCCGGGTACGTTCGTTGATTTTTCGCGGCAGCGGGGGTTGGCGGCGGATGGCCGGTGTAAGGCGTATGCGCAGGGGGCGGATGGTACGGGGTGGGGTGAGGGTGTGGGTGTGCTGGTGTTGGAGCGGCTTTCGGATGCCCGGCGTCTTGGTCATCGGGTTCTTGGGGTGGTGGCCGGGAGTGCGATGAATCAGGATGGTGCGTCTAATGGGCTGACGGCGCCGAATGGGCCGGCTCAGCAGCGGGTGATCCGTTCGGCGCTGGCCAGTGCGGGTCTGGGCACCGGTGACGTGGACGTCGTCGAGGGACACGGGACGGGGACGCGGCTGGGTGACCCGATCGAGGCGCAGGCGCTGATCGCCACGTATGGCCAGGACCGGTCGGTGGAGCGGCCGTTGTGGCTGGGTTCGGTGAAGTCGAATATCGGTCATACGCAGGCGGCGGCCGGTGTGGCGGGGATCATCAAGATGGTTGCTGCGATGCAGCATGGTGTGGTTCCGGCGACGTTGCATGTGGATGCTCCGTCTTCGCACATCGACTGGGATGCGGGTGCGGTGCGGTTGGTGACGGAGGCGGTGGCGTGGCCGGATGCCGGGCGTCCCCGGCGGGCGGGTGTGTCCTCGTTCGGGTTCTCCGGCACCAACGCGCACGTGATCATCGAACAGGCCCCCGCCGACGCCGCTGCGCAGGTCGATCCTGTCGATGGTGATGCGGGTGCGCTGCCGGTGGTGCCCTGGGTCGTATCGGGACGCACGCCTGAAGGACTTGCCGCACAGGCGGAACGACTCACAGAACACATCCAGGACCACGAGGACGCTACCGCCACGGACGTGGGGTGGTCGTTGGCCAGGACCCGTTCGGCGTTGGAGCACCGGGCGGTGGTGTTGGGCGCTGACCAGGCGGAACTCCTGGCGGGGCTGGGTGCGTTGGCCGAGGGGCGTGAGGTCGCCGGTGTGGTGACGGGGGTGGTGGGCCCGGTCGGCAAGGTGGGTTTTGTGTTCACCGGTCAGGGTGCTCAGCGGCTGGGTATGGGCCGGGAGTTGTATGAGGCGTTCCCCGTGTTCGCCGAGGCGTTCGACGCCGTCTGCGCGGGTCTGGATGAGCATCTGAACGGTTCTGTGGCCGCCGTCATCCGGGGTGAGGGTCTGCCGGACTGGGTGGGCGCGGGTCTGGTGGATGAGACGGTGTGGGCGCAGGCGGGACTGTTCGCGGTCGAGGTGGCGCTGTTCCGGCTTCTGGAGTCCTGGGGGATTGCCCCGCAGGTCGTCGCCGGCCACTCGATCGGTGAACTGGCCGCCGCCCACGTCGCCGGAGTCTGGTCTCTGGAAGACGCGTGCGCGGTTGTGGCCGCGCGTGGTCGGTTGATGCAGGAGTTGCCTTCGGGCGGGGCGATGGTCGCTGTCGAGGCCACGGAGGAGCAGGTCGCCGAAGCGATCCAGGGTCGTTCCTTGGTGGGGATCGCGGCGGTGAACGGCCCTCGGGCTGTGGTGATTTCCGGCGCTGAGGCTGAGGTGGAGGCGGTTGCGGAGGAGCTGGCCCGGGCAGGGGCGCGTACCAGGCGTTTGCGGGTGTCGCACGCGTTCCACTCCCCGTTGATGGAGCCGATGCTGGAACGGTTCGCCGAGGTGGTCGGCGCGGTCGGCTACCAGACACCCCAGCTGGCCATGGTCTCCGCCTTGACCGGACAGGCGGTGACCAGTGAGGTCACCGACCCCGCGTACTGGGTGTCGCATGTCCGTGAAGCGGTCCGTTTCGCTGATGCGGTGTCGGCGCTGCGTGAGAGTGGTGTGCGGACGTTCGTCGAGATCGGTCCGGACGGGGTCCTGTCGGGCATGGGCCCCCAGACCCGCAGTGCCGGTGAGGCCGGTGGTGACGCTGGTGGTGAGGTGTGGCTGCCGGTGCTGCGCCGGGGGCGTGATGAGGTTCGGGCGCTGTTCACGGCGGTGGCCAAGGTCCATGTCCGGGGCCTGGCGGTGGACTGGGAGCAGATCTTCACGGGGACGGGCGCGCGTCGCGTCGATCTGCCCACGTATGCCTTCCAGCGTCAGCGGTACTGGCTGACCCCGGTCTCGGCGAGCCGGGCCGAGCACCTGGGCCTGGAGAGCTCCGGTCACCCGCTGCTGGGCGCGGCCGTCGAGCTGCCCGCGACCGGTGGGCTGGTGCTGACCGGGCAGTTGTCCCTCTCCGCTCAGCCATGGCTGGCGGACCATGTGGTGGCCGGTCGGGTGGTGGTGCCGGGTGCGGCACTGCTGGAGATGGCCGTACGCGCCGGCGACGAAGCCGAGTGCGCACGGATCGAGGAACTGCTCATCGAAACCCCCCTGACACTGCCGGAACGCGGCGGCGTGCAGGTGCAGGTGACCGTGGGCGAAGCCGACCAGGAGGGACGCCGCGAGCTCGCGGTGTTCGCTCGGGCGGCCGAGGGAGCGTGGGTGCGGCATGCATCGGGAGCGCTGACCTCGGCCGAAACCGATGGGCAGGCCGGTGGGCAGGCGGGTGGACAGGCCGGTGGGCAGGCCGATAGGCAGGTCGGCGGGGAAGCCGCTGCGGAGGACACCGAGTGGGTCGCGCAGTGGCCGCCCGCCAAGGCCGTGGCCGTTGAGACGGGCGGGCTGTACGAAGGGCTGGCGGGCGCCGGGCTGGAGTACGGGCCGGTGTTCCGGGGAGTCCAGGCGGCGTGGCGGCGCGGGAATGAGCTGTTCGCCGAGGTCGCGCTGGCCGAGGGTACGGAGGTGTCCGGGTTCGGTCTGCACCCTGCGCTGCTCGACGCGGCTCTGCATGTCACGGAGCTGGAGTCGGTGGGCGGTGAGGGGCCGCTGCTGCCGCTCGAGTGGGGTGACGTAGCGGTGCACGCGGCGGGCGCGGTGGCGGCGCGGGTGCGGATCGCCCCGTCGGATTCGGGCGACGGAGTGTCACTCACCCTGGTCGACGCGGTCGGCGGGTTGATCGCTTCCGCGGAGTCGGTGGTGCTGGGGGCGCTGCCGGCCGGTGCCCTGGAGCCGGCGGCTGGTACGGCCGGCGACGCGTTCTTCCGGGTGGAGTGGATTCCGGCCGCCGCGGCGGCGGGATCCGAGGAAGTGGGCTGCCGGTGGGCGGTGCTGGGTGAGGACGGCGGGCTGGGAGTGCCCGGTGCCACGCTCTACACGGACGTGGCTGAGTTGGTGGCCGCGGTGGCGGCGGGCGCGGAGGTGCCCGACGTCGTGGTGGCCTGCTGCGTACCCGGCACAGGAGGCGGCGGTGACGCAGCCTCGGTCCGCTCCGGCGACTTGGCGGATGCGGCCCAGGAGGTCGTACTGCGGGTGCTGGGCGTGGTGCAGGAGTGGTTGGCGACGGGGGTGTTGGACGGATCGCGGCTCGTGGTGGTGACGGAGCGCGCCGTGGACGCCGGACCCGCGGTGGGCGTGCGGCTGGACGGCGCCGGTGTGGCCGGACTGGTGCGCGCGGCGGCGAACGAGCATCCGGAGCGGGTGGTGCTCGCGGATGTGGACGCACTGGTGGGCGCGGGAAGCCTGGTGCTCGGGGGCACGGAGCTGGGCGAGCCGGAGTTCGCGGTACGGGACGGACAGGTACGGGTGCCCCGGCTGGTGCGGGCGGTCGAGGACGGGCTGGCGGTGCCGGACGGTCGGCGCTGGCGCCTGGGATCGGCGCGGCAGGGGACGATCGAGGACCTGGTGCTGGAGGACCGGGGCGACGGAGGGCGGCCGCTGGAGCCCGGTGAGGTACGGGTGGCGGTGCGCGCGGCCGGGGTGAACTTCCGGGACGTGCTGAACGTCCTGGGGATGTATCCCGGTGAGGCGGGCCCGATGGGTCTGGAAGGTGCCGGTGTGGTGTCGGAGGTCGGGCCGGACGTGGCGGACCTGGCCGTCGGCGATGCGGTGATGGGGCTGTTCCCGGGGGCGTTCGGGCCGACGGTGGTGGCCGATGCGCGACTGGTGAGGCCAGTGCCGACGGGGTGGTCGTTGGCGCAGGCGGCCGCGATGCCGGTGGCGTTCCTGACGGCGTATCACGCGCTCGTGGAGCTGGCCGGTCTGCGACCGGGGGAGCGGGTACTGATCCACTCGGCGGCCGGCGGAGTGGGAATGGCGGCAGTGCAGTTGGCGCGCCATCTGGGTGCGGAGGTGTTCGCCACCGCGTCGCCGTCCAAGTGGGCGGCCGTGCGGGAGCTGGGCGTCGAGACAACCCACATCGCTTCGTCGCGGACGACGGAGTTCGAGGCGCTTTTCCGTGACGCGTCCGGTGGGCGTGGTGTGGATGTGGTGCTGGACTCGCTGGCGGGTGAGTTCGTGGACGCTTCCCTGCGCCTGACGCGTGCGGGTGGGCGGTTCGTGGAGATGGGCAAGACCGACATCCGTGATCCTGAGGAGGTCGAGCGGCTGCACCGGGTGGCGTATCAGGCGTTCGATCTGCTGCAGCAGGACCCGGGTGTGATCGGGGCGATGCTGTCGTCGCTGACCGAGCTGTTCGCCCAGGGTTCGCTCGTGCCGTTGCCGGTGGCGTGCTGGGACGTGCGGCGAGCGGCGGACGCGTTCCGGTTCCTGAGTCAGGCCCGTCACATCGGCAAGGTCGTACTGACCGTTCCGGCCGAACGGGAGGCCGGGCGCGGCGGTACGGTGCTGATCACCGGTGCCTCGGGTGCGCTGGGCAAGCTGGTCGCCCGGCACCTCGTCGTGACCGGGCAGGCGCAGCGACTGCTGCTGGTCTCGCGCCGTGGTCCGGCCGCGCCGGGTATGGCCGCGCTGGCCGCCGAGTTGCACGGGCTGGGCGCCGAGGTCACCCTGACCGCCTGTGACACGGCCGACAGGGACCAGCTCGCCGGTGTTCTGGCCGGCGTGCCGCTGACCGGGGTCATCCACACCGCGGGTGTGCTCGACGACGGGGTCATCGGGGCGCTGACCCGGGAGCGGCTCCGGCAGGTCATGCGGCCCAAGGTCGAAGCCGCCTGGCACCTGCACGAACTCACCCGTGATCTGGACCTGGACACCTTCATCCTGTTCTCGTCCGTCGCCGGTGTCATCGGCAACGCGGGTCAGGCCAACTACGCGGCTGCCAACACGTTCCTGGACGCCCTTGCCGCCCACCGCCGGCATCAGGGCCTGCCCGCCCTGTCGCTGGCCTGGGGTCCCTGGGAGGACGGCATGGCCGGTGGCCTCGCCGACGCCGACCGGCAGCGGATGGCCCGTCAGGGTCTGCGGCCGCTGGCCGGGTCCGACGGGCTCGCGCTGCTGGACTCGGCCGCGGACCGGGCAGCACCCATGCTGGTGACGGCACGGCTCGACCTGCCGGCCTTCCGCCGCCCCGGCAGTGCCGTCCCCGCCCTGATGACCAGCCTGGTCCGCCCTGGACGGCGTACCGCCGGGCGGCCCTCCTCGGACGGGGGCAAGAACCTGGCGAACCGCCTGGCCACCTTGCCGGTGGCCGAGCGGGAGAAGGAGATCCTGCAACTGATCCTGACCCAGGCGGCACTCGTCCTCGGCCTGCCCGGGCCGGACGCCATCGACCCCGCGCGGTACTTCCGTCAGCTCGGCTTCGACTCGCTGACCGCACTGGAGTTCCGTAACCGGATCAGCAACGCCGTCGGGTTGCGTCTGCCCGCGGCGGTGGTCTTCGACTATCCGACTCCCGCAGGGCTCGCCGGATATCTCGGGGAGAAGATCGCCGACCAGGAAATCGACTACCAGCCTGTGCTGAAAGAGCTCGACAAACTCGAGTCCCTGCTGTCCGTGATTGCCCAGCACAATGGCAAGAAGTTGAAGATCATCACCCGCCTCGAAACCATCATGGACGATTTCCGCACGGGGGCCGCGGACGATACGTCCGGCGACCAGGACATCGCAGAGGCGACGGACGATGAAATGTTCGATCTCATCAATAAAGAGCTGGGAATCTAGGTTGCCGGGTGGTCCTGTGTGGATTCCGGCGAACCGAACGGACTCGTGAAGGGGTAACGCCATGATCTCTTCGGAAGAGATTGTGCCTGCGGAACCGGGCGTTGATGTCGAAGTCTCTCCCAAGGAAGAGGCGCTGTGGATGCTCGAGTCGCTGGCGCCCGGCACACCGGTGAACAACCAGTCCGTAGCGTTCGCCGTGGCCGGGCAGCTGGATCCGGCGGAGCTGGAACGTGCCCTGTCCGTCCTGCTGCGCCGCCATGAGGCACTGCGTACGGTCTATCGCGGCGACGGCACGCGGTTGGTCAAGCGTGTGGTCGGCCCGGACGAGTTCGAGCTGGACATCGCCCAGGTCGTCCTCCCGCAGGAGCCGACCGAGGACGATCTCGCTTCGGTGACCGCCGCGCCGTTCGACCTGAACGGCCGGCCGATGCTGAGAGTGGCGCTCTTCCGCGGTCCCGGCAGGGACGTCTTCTGTGTGACGGCGCACCACTTGATTTTCGACGGGCTGTCCTCCGCCGTCTTTCTCGAGGAGTTCGCGGCCGCGTACGGGCATGTCGTCGAGGGACAGCCGGTGCTCGGAACCGTCCAGGCGGCGCCGAGCGGGCAGAGCCTCGCCTTCTGGAAGAAGGAGCTGGCGGGCGCGAGCGTCGACGACCTCGAGCTGGCGTGCGCGGCCCCCGAGCCCGACCGGCCGACGCTGGCCGGTGCGCAGATCAGCCGTAGCCTGTCGCCGCGGATCGTGGCCGCGGTCCGGAGGCTGGGCGGCGAACTGCGGGTTCCGGATTCCGCGATCCTGCTCGCCGCCTATTACGCGCTGCTGGAGGGGCACGGCGCCGGTCCCGATCTCGTCGTCGGCTCCCCGGTCGACGTCCGGCCCGAGCACGCGGCGCGCGCCATCGGATACCACGTCAACTACGTGCCGTTGCGGATGAGGGTGGATCAGGAGGAGCGCGTACGCGATCTGGTGCTCAGGAGCAACGAAACGCTGCTGACGGCCACGGCGCACGCCGACGTGCCCGTGGACGCGCATGCCGATCTCATGCCCAGATCGCGATCCGGCCGACGGGCCACGCCCTTTCGGTATGTTTTCCAGTACCGGACGGGTGACGATCTCGCCGAATTCCGTATCGGCAGTCTCGTGGCCCGGCCCTTTCTGCCCGGGAACGGATTCAGCAAGTTCGACGTCGATTTCTCCGCTGCTGTGACGGATGAATCCATCGAGGTGCGGGCCCGCTACCGTACCGAGCTTTTCGAATCGTCCGATGCCGAACTCCTGCTGGTGCGCTACGAGGCGGTGCTCTCCTCGTTCGCGGATGACGCCGACGGCAGGATCGGTGACGTACGGATGTGGAGCGCGCGCGACCGCGAGGTCATCGGGGAGGCCAACGACACCGCCCGGCCCGTCGAGCCCGCTTCCGTCCTGCGCGGCATTCAGGACCGCGTGCGGGAGACGCCCGACGCCGTCGCCGTCGTGGACGGCGAACAGCTCGTGAGCTACCGGCGCCTGTGGAACGCGGCGCACGGAATATGCGAGCTGATCCACGGCGCCGGCCTGGGCACCGGCGACGTGGTGGCCGTGGCCCTTCCGCGCGGCGCCGAACTGGCCGCCGCGGTCATCGGGACCTGGCTGGCCGGCGCGGCCTACCTGCCCATCGACTCGGCCCACCCCGAGGAGCGGATCAGGTACCAGCTCTCGGACTCGGCCGCGAAGGTCCTCCTGGCGACCGAGGACATGGCGCATTTCGCGGACGGCGAGCTCACGGTGCTGACCGTGCCGACGGCGGCCGACGCACCGGACAGCGACCTCGTCGGCACCCGGCCCGTGGTGGTCGATCCGGCGGCCTGCGCGTACCTGATCTACACATCCGGATCCACCGGCCGCCCCAAGGGCACACTGGTCAGCCACTCCGCACTGGCCAACCTCACCGCCCACTTCGTCGAGGAACTGGGGGCGGCGGCCACCGACACCATGCTGTGGCTGACCACGTTCGCCTTCGACATCTCCGGTCTCGAGCTGTTCGTTCCCCTGGTCTCGGGCGGCCGCCTGGTGCCCGCCCCCGACCCGGCCAGGAGCGACGGACGGGTCCTGCGCGAGCTGGTGGAACGCCACCAGGTGCGGTTCATCCAGGCGACACCGACGACCTGGCGCCTCGTCATCGACCGGGTCGAAGGCTGTCTCGGCGGCCGCAGCGTGCTGGCGGGCGGCGAGCCCGTGCCCGCCTGGCTGGCCCAGCGGCTGGTGGCCGCCGGCAGCGAGTTCCACCATGTGTACGGGCCGACCGAGACGACCATCTGGTCGACCTCGCGTGTCGTGTCCGACGAGTCCGAAGCGCGACTGGACGTCGGCCGGCCGATCCGCAACACCCAGGTCCTCGTCCTCGACCAGTACGGTCGTGAGCTCCCGATCGGCGTCCGCGGTGAACTGTGCATCGCGGGCGCGGGAGTGGCGATCGGATATCACGACCGGCCGGAACTCAACGCGCAACGCTTCGGCGAGCACCCCGAGTACGGCCGCTACTACCGCACGGGCGACGTGGCACGCTGGCGCGAGACCGGCGTGCTCGACCTGTTCGGCCGCAGCGACCGGCAGGTCAAACTCCGTGGGAACCGCATCGAACTCGGCGAGATCGAGGCCACGTTGCTGGCACACCCGGAGGTCGGCGCGGCCGCCGTGATCATGATCGGGGACCCGAGCGCGGACGCCGTGCTCATCGGCTGTCTGGAGCCCGCCGACGGTTCGCTGGACATCGAGAGCGTCTGGGCGCACGCCCGCGCGCACCTGTCCCGGTCGATGCTCCCCGGTGACTTCTTCACGATGGACGCGCTGCCGGTCAACGGGAGCGGAAAGGTCGACTACCCCGCGCTGACGCGGCAGGTCGGCGAACGGCGTGAGCACGCTGCCGGCGCGCGGCTGGACCTGGACCACCCGGACCTGGACGACGAGCTGACAGCGCAGCTGACGGCGCTGTGGCGGACCATCCTCAAACGCGAGGACATCACCGCCGACGCGGACTTCTTCGAGTGCGGGGGCAACTCCATGCTCGCCGCCTGGGCGATGCAGGAGCTCCAGAACATGAGCGGCATCTCGCTGAGCCTCGCCGAGATGTTCGAGAGGCCGACGCCGCGGGGCCTGGCCGTCCACGTGCGGGACACGGCGCGGCGGCAGCCGGCCGCTGGATGAGACGGCCGTACGAGGATCAGGGGCGGGACGTTCGCCGGACGCCCGCTCGGACGGCCGCGCCGCGTTCGCGTGCGAGGGGCCGCATGTCGGTGGCGGGCGTGCGCCACGGCGCATGTCTGCGCACCCCGTCGGCGCTCGTTGCGCCGATGGCGGTGATGGCTGTGCTGGACACGGAGGTTTCTCCCGGCGCGTTCGGGTGTGGTCGGCCTAGAGGGTGGCGGAACGCTTGTGGGCCATGGTGAGGAGTACGTCCTCCAGCGTGGCCTGGTCGACGCGAAGGTGTTCGGCCACGATCTGGTGGTGCGCCAGCAGACAGGTGACCGCGCCCAGCGCGTTGTGGTTGCCGGTCACCACGACATAGTCGCCTTGGCGGGTCACACCGCTCACATCGGGCAGCCGTGCCAGCAGAGCGTCGTTGAGCGGCGCGGAGGGACGGAACTGGATGCGCTGCTCGGTCTGGACCCGCTCGGCCAGCCCGGCGGGGGTGTCGGTGGCCGCGATGCGGCCCTTGTCGATCACGGCGATCCGGTCGCACAGGAGCTCGGCCTCTTCCACGAAGCGCGTGACCAGGAGGATGGTGACGCCGCTGTCGCGCACCGTTTTGATCAGCTCCCAGGTCTCGCGCCTGGACTGCGGGTCCAGTTCGGTGGTGAGCTCGTCGAGCACGGCCACCTGAGGATTTCCGACCAGGGCCAGTGCGACGGACAGACGCTGCTTCTGGCTGCCGGACAGCGCGCCGCAGGCGTTGCCGCCCTTGGAGCTGAGCCCGAGCGCGTCCATGAGATGCCGCCAGTCGGCAGGGTTGCGGTAGAAGGAGCTGTAGAGCGACAGCGCCTCCGCGACCTGCATCCGGTCGGGTAATTGGCCGTCCTGCAGCTGGACACCGAGCTGCTGGGTGATCTCGGCCCGCTCCTGCCGGGGGTCGAGACCGAGCACGTTGATCTCGCCGCCGTCGCGGTTCCGCAGCCCCTCGATGCATTCCACGGTCGTGGTCTTGCCCGCGCCGCTGGGGCCGAGAATCCCGAAGATCTCGCCTTCCTCGACGGAGAAGGAGACATCGTCGACCGCCACGAGGTCGCCGTACTTCTTGTGCAGGTTCTGCACCTCAATCACTGCGGACACGATCTGGCCCTTTCGTGCGCTCATTCAATTTGGCCGACGCTAGAAAATATACGCCCGGCCCGCTTGCGCCTGGTATCCCGCTATGCCCCGTGGGGGGTGGGGCTAGACCCACCGGGTTTCAGGCCTTTCGCGTTCAAACATTCATATGCCGATAAAGATCACGCCGAATGACCGAAGTTGTGCGTGAGTTGGCGAACAAATCGAGCATCGGGTTCGAAAGAGCCCGGAAAATGGCCGTACTTGGTGCAGCGGTTCGGTGTGGAACGGCTGAAACTGGCTGGTGAGGCAGGGTGATCGCGATGGCCGGCCGCCCGATGGGCGGCCGGCATGGCCGAATGAGGGTCCGGCCCGGCGAGAATCGGCCGTCGAATATCTCGACAGCGCGTGTCGGCCTTTGAAGCGGTATGTCATCGGAAGTGGTGCGTCATCCGAAGTGACGTGCGGTCTCCAGAATTCTCAATGGCTATCCGGAGAGCGATACGCATCGCCTGTCGCGCGGAGTTTGTCGCACGAACCTTGTCGCAGGAAAAGGCGAATATCCGGGCCGGTCGGCCGGTTTGGTCGGCCGACCTTCAAATCCCGGATATCACTGGTCGTCCTGTCCGCCCGCGCCGAGATAGGTGAGGACGGCCCGGACCCGGCGGTTGGTGTCGTCGTCGGCGGCAAGGCCCAGCTTGGCGAAGATCGTGGTCGTGTACTTGCTGATGGCGCCCTCGCTGAGGAACAGCCGGCCGGCGATCGCCGCATTGGACAGGCCCTCGGCCATCAGCGCGAGCACCGAGCGCTCCCGCTCGGTGAGCGTGGCGAGGGGATCGGCTCGCATGGGCCGGCCCAGCAGCTTCGCCACCACCGTCGGGTCGAGCGCCGTACCGCCGTCGGCGACGCGGTTGAGCGCGTCCATGAACTGGCCTGCGTCCAGAACGCGGTCCTTGAGCTGGTAGCCGACGCCACCGTGCCCGTCGGCGAGCAACTCCCGCGCGTACAGCTGCTCCACATGCTGCGAGAGGATGAGCACGGGCAGCCCCGGCAGCACCCGGCGCGCGGCGAGCGCGGCCTGGAGACCCTCGTCGGAGAACGTCGGTGGCAGCCGGACGTCCACGATGGCCACATCCGGCCGCTCGTTGACCAGAGCGTCGAGCGTGGCGGGCCCGGAGTCGACCGCCGCGACCACGGAATGCCCGTGCGCCTCGACGAGACGCACCATCCCGTCGCGGAGCAGGAACAGATCTTCGGCTACGACAACGCGCACGGTACCGCCACGGTGATGTGAGTAGGGCCGCCGGTGGGGCTCTCGATCTCCAGGCAGCCGCCGAACGCCGTCATCCGGCGTTCGATCCCGCTCAGCCCGGAGCCTTCCGACGCGGCGGCCCCGCCGACACCGTCATCGGTCACGGTCGCGGTGAGCGTCTCCTTGGCATAACCGAGTTCGACCGTCACCTCGGATGCCTGGGCGTGCTTGGCCACGTTCGCCAGAAGTTCCGCGACGGCGAAGTAGACCGCGGACTCGACCGGACGTTCGGGGCGGGAGGGCACCGCGCTGTTCACGGTGACCTCGACGGGAGCGTCCAGTGCCAGGGCCCGGACGGCGTCCACCAGGCCGCGCTCGGCGAGCACGGGCGGGTTGATGCCGCGGACCAGCGACCGCAGCTCGGCGAGCGCGGTGGCCGAGGTGGCACGGGCGTCGGCGAGGATCCGCTTCGCGGCCTCGGGATCGGTGTCGACCAACTGCTCGGCGGCCCCCATCGACATACCCATGGCGACCAGCCGGGCCTGAGCCCCGTCGTGCAGACCCCGCTCGATGCGCTCCAGCTCGGCCGCCTGGGTCTGGGTCAGGTCCGCTCGGATGGCCTCCAGCTCCTCCACCCGCCGGCCGAGCAGCGAGCGCGGGGCGGGCCCGAGGAACCGGGCCGCCAGGGGGCCGAAGATCCGCCATGCGAACGGGGCGCCGACGAGGCTGGCGGCCATGACGGCGATGCCGTAGCCGACAAGTCCCGAGGCCAACGTCATGTAGAGCCCGCCGACGAGCCCGACCAGCGGCAGGGCCGCGACCGGCAGCACGGCGCCTGCGGCGACCACGGCCCACAGTCCGTCCCACTGCAGTTGCGGATCATGGAACCGGGCGTTCATCCGAGCCCGGCGGCGTGCCTCCCGCTCGGACCGGTGGTACTCCTTGCCGTCCCACCAGTAGCCCGTGGCCATGCGGGTGATCGGCGGAACGGGGCGGTACTCGGCCTGGATCCGCATGCCGAGCCAGTGTTCGGCACGCTGCCTGGCGGCCTGGCTGAGGGTCCGGCTGACCAGCAGGTGCGTGATCCAGGCGGCCACGGCGATCCACACGATCACCATCAACGTCTCTCCGAGGGCCGCCAGCGCTCGGACGAACCAGGACGCCGTCGAACCGTCGGACCAGGAGTAGGCCACCTCGGAGCCGCCGAGACCGACGACCAGGCCGACCGCCGGGATGACGCCGGTGAGCCCGACCAGTACCGCGGACCGGTACAGCCCCAGCGCGGTCTCGGAGCACCAGCGCAGGGGACCACCTACCGCGGGCAACCTCATCCGCCTGATCCTTTCACCACGCCGACCATTGTGCCAGGCATACCCCGCCGGGGCAGGCCCCGTTGAGGGCAGACCACGCACCGAGGTACGCGCGGCGACGCCGGCGGTCGCCCCGACACATCCGTGCCGCCGGACTGGAGCTTTCTCACCGGACATGGTCATTTCCCTCACTGGTCGGATCGGCGTCGGCGGTCGGCGGGTGGCGGTCGACCGCTCGGCGGCCGGCCGGCGGCCCTCCGGGCCCGCCGCCGGTGGGTCGGAGCTGTCCTGTGGCTGGGCAGGCCGGTCGCCCGGGGGATGTAGCGACCGATGCCGGCCCAGCCGTCACCAGGACCGTGCCGGTGACCATCGGGGCGCGGGGGCTCAGGCGGTGCAGTGGGAGGGAGGTCAACCCCTTCTTGTCCCCTGCCCGGGTGAGGCCGATTCGCCCCTCCGACACCAAAGAACGTACGTTCGGCCCCCCTGTGCCCGGTATCCCGCTACACCCACGCGGGCGGTGGGCCTAGCCCCACACCATTCCGGCCACCCTCGTGCGCGGCATCCGTCGACTCCGACACGCGCCGGGTCCCTCACCGCAATGATCTTGTCCCCGACCCGTAACCCGCAGGCCGCTTCGCGGTTGGTAGCGGTGGGGGGCCTGCTGCCTGTGCCCGGTCCCCGCGGATCAATTCGCCTCTGGACAGCGGGGAGGACTCCGAGCCGTGGCCGTGACCGAATCGGTGGCTGAAGGTGCGTACGGGGGAGCGGGCGCGATGCACGAGGGGATCCTGCGGCGCCAGTCGGCCCGCGAATCCGCCGCGCGCACCTACGCCCGGGCCCTGCCCATCGTGCCCGTGCGGGCACGGGGCATGACCATCGAGGGCGCTGACGGCCGCCGCTATCTGGACTGCCTCTCCGGCGCCGGAACCCTCGCTCTCGGCCACAACCACCCGGTCGTCCTGGAGGCCATCCGCCGGGTCCTCGACTCCGGCGCCCCGCTCTCCGTCCTCGACCTCGCGACCCCCGTCAAGGACGCCTTCATCACCGAGCTGTTCCGCACCCTGCCGCCCGGGCTCGCCGACCGCGCCCGGGTCCAGTTCTGCGGGCCGGCCGGCACCGACGCCGTCGAGGCCGCCCTCAAACTGGTCCGGGCCGCGACCGGGCGCACCGGCATGCTCGCCTTCACCGGCGCCTACCACGGGATGACGGCCGGAGCCCTGGCCGCCTCCGGCGGCGCCGGCGACGTACGGGTCGCCCGCCTGCCCTACCCGCAGGACTACCGCTGCCCCTTCGGCGTCGGCGGCAACCGCGGTGCCGAACTCGCCGCCCGCTGGTGCGAGTCCCTCCTCGACGATCCCAAGTCGGGTGTACCGCTGCCCGCCGGGATGATCCTCGAACCCGTCCAGGGCGAGGGCGGAGTCATCCCGGCGCCGGACGACTGGCTGCGCCGCATGCGGCAGATCACGGCCGACCGGTCCATCCCGCTGATCGCCGACGAGATCCAGACAGGCGTCGGCCGGACCGGCTCCTTCTGGGCCGTCGAACACAGCGGTGTCACGCCCGACGTGATGGTCCTCTCCAAGGCCATCGGCGGCAGCCTCCCCCTGGCCGTCCTCGTCTACCGAGACGACCTCGACGTCTGGCAACCCGGCGCGCACGCCGGCACCTTCCGCGGCAACCAGCTCGCCATGGCCGCGGGCACCGCCACCCTGGCCCACGTCCGCGAGAACGGCCTCGCCGAACGAGCCGCCGCCCTCGGCTCCCGGATGCTGTCCCAACTGCGCGAATTCCAGGCCGGGTTCCCCTGCGTGGGGGAGGTCAGAGGACGCGGTCTGATGATGGGGGTCGAGCTGGTGGACCCCGAGAGCGAGGCGGCCGGGCCGGACCACAACCCCTGCGCCGACGATCACCGTGTCGCGACGAACGGCCCCGGACCCACCCGCACCCCTCATCCCGCCTACCCCGAGCTCGCCGCGGCCGTCCAACGCGAGTGCCTCCAGCGCGGCCTCATCGTGGAACTCGGCGGCCGTCACGGCGGTGTCGTACGGCTCCTTCCTCCCCTGACCATCAGCGACGAGCAGGCGGCAGCCGTGCTCGACCGCCTGACCGACGCGGTGGCCGCGGCGGCACGCCGTCAGCAGGACCATGGACGCCGTCACCGCCATGACGACGGCCCTGCCGAACGCAACGGCTAGCAGCCGCGCACACCCGGCCCCGCCGCCGAAGCCGGCGAACACGGCACGGCCCGCATCACACCCCAACTCAGCCACACCTCCGTCCAGAACTCCCTGTCCGACGCCGTCCCACTTCCACCACCCGACAGACACCCCGACCGCCCTCACAGTCCCGCCCGACGCGGCTCCGCTCCGCTCCGCTGCCGCCAGGACGCCCCATCGACGACGGCTCGACGACCGAGCGGACGACAGGACGAGAGACCACCCCCACAAGACCCAGCCCAGCCCCCGAGGAGCCGTCTTGAACGCCACCCCGACACCCGACGGCCGTTCCGGCAGCCCCGACGACCAGGGAGACACCGGCTCCCAGCCCTCGCCCATGCCGCTCGCCGAGGCGATTCCCCAGCAGAAGAAGCGAACCCCGGGCGCCACCCGACCGGGAGAGGCCGGCACCGACCCGCTGGAAGACCCCGACCCGCACACCGCCGCCCGGTCAGCCGCCGTCGAGAACCTCCTCCGCTGCTGGGTACGAGAGACGAACCTCGCCGCCTCGGCCACCAGCACCCTCCGCATCCCCCTGCCGGCCAGCGGCACCGCCCTGATCGCACCGGTCCGCTATTGCTCCCCGACGGGCTGGCACCGCTTCGGACCCCCTCGTCTCGCCGGTGCCCCCGAAGCGGCCCCGCCCCTCGACGCGGTCACCCTCGCGGCCCTGCTCACCCGGGAGACGCCCGGTGGCACGGCCGCCACCACCGGCACCCCGGCCCCCACCGGCGCCGGCGACGACGGAGACCTCGTCGCCAGGGTTGCCGACTCCCAGCGCCGCACCGTGACCTTCATCCGCGACCGGCGCGCCCACCCGGCCGACGGCCCCGACCTCTTCCTCGGCGCCGAGCAGTCCCTCCTCCTCGGCCACCCCCTGCACCCCACCCCCAAGAGCCGGGAAGGCCTGACCGAGGCCGAAGCACGGCGCTACTCACCGGAGTCGCGCGGTTCCTTCCTCCTGCACTGGATGGCAATCGCCCCCTCTCTGCTCGCGACCGACTCGGCCTGGACCGAGCGCGGCCGTCATGTCACCGCGGACCACCTCTCCCGACGGCTCGCCGAAGCGGTCCTGCCCTTGCCCGACGGGTACGCCGCCCTGCCCCTGCACCCCTGGCAGGCGCGCGAGGTCCGGCACCGGGAGGCCGTCGCCGCCCTCCTCGACTCCGGCCTGCTGCGCGACCTCGGCCCGCACGGCTCGCCCTGGCACCCCACCTCCTCCGTACGCACGGTCCACCGATCCGGTGCCCCCGCGATGCTGAAGCTGTCGCTGGGGCTGCGCATCACCAACTCCCGGCGGCAGAACCTCCGCAAGGAACTCCACCGTGGAGTCGAGGTGCACCGGCTGCTGCGCGCCGGCCTGTTGAAGCAGTGGCAGGCCGTACACCCCGGCTTCGACATCGTCCGCGACCCGGCCTGGCTCGCCGTCGACGACCAGGACGGCCGGCCCGTACCCGGCCTCGACGTCGTGATCAGGCACAACCCCTTCGCCCCGGCCGACGACGTCAGCTGCGTGGCCGGACTCGTCTCGCCCCGCCCCCTCGCCGAACCGGGCACCAACTCATCGCCCCAGACCAGCACTTGGACCCACAGGTCCCGACTGGCCCAGCTCGTCGCCCGGCTCGCCGCAGGCACCGGCAGGCCCGTCGGAGCCGTCGCCGCCGAGTGGTTCCTGCGTTACCTCGAGCAGGTCGTCCGACCTGTGTTGTGGCTGGACGGCGAGGCCGGAATCGCGCTGGAGGCCCACCAGCAGAACACGCTGCTCCTGCTCGACCGGGACGGCTGGCCCGCCGGCGGTCGCTACCGCGACAACCAGGGCTACTACTTCCGCGAGTCCCGGCGCGCCGAACTCGAAGCGCGGCTCCCCGGCATCGGCGAGCGCAGCGACACGTTCGTCTCCGACGAGATCACCGACGAACGCTTCGCGTACTACCTCGCCATCAACAACGTGCTCGGCCTGATCGGCGCGATCGGCTCCCAGCAACTCGCCGACGAGCGACTGCTCCTCGCGGCGTTCCGCCGCTTCCTCGCCGGCGTCGCCTCGGGGCCAGACCCCCTGCGCACCTCCCTGCCCGGTCTGCTGCTCGACTCACCGGTCCTGCGGTGCAAGGCCAACCTGCTGACCCGGCTGCACGGCCTCGACGAACTCGTCGGCCCGGTCGACACCCAGTCCGTCTACGTCACCATCGCCAACCCCCTTCACTCCTGAACGAACCGCACCGTCTTCCTCCATCTCCGAGGACCACGACCCCCTTCGTCTCCTGAGAGGAACGCACCGTGCCTCCCACCGACGCGACCGCCGGCACCGGTCCTGGAACCGGCCCCGTCCCCGTACACCCGGGCTGCTCCGGCCCCGGACACATCGCGGGTACGGAGGACACCGCCTCCTTCGAGGACGGTGAGGACACGCTGGAACTGCGCCTGCCCGACGAGTTCGTCGCCCACTTCGCCGGTGGGACAACCGACGTGCCGAGCGACGGAAGGGAGGCGGGGCAGGGGCCGGCCGGGGCCGGCTTCGTGGGGTTCGGCCGAGGTGAGGCGCGCCGCGCCGAGGTCAGGGACGATCTACTCGACCATGTCTCCGCCTGGGGATCGGCCGGCACCCCCGCGGGGTCTTTCCAACTGGTGCCCGCCCGCGTCGCCCACGACCTGCCGCTCATCCACCGCTGGATGAACGACCCCACCGTCACCGCGTACTGGAACCTGGCCGGTCCCCGCAGCAGGACGGAGAGTCACCTGCGCACTCAACTCGACGGCGACGGACGCAGCCTGCCGTGCCTGGGCCTGCTGGACGGCACCCCCATGAGCTACTGGGAGATCTACCGGGCGGACCTGGATCCACTGGCTCGCCACTATCCGGCCCGTCCACACGACACCGGCATCCACCTCCTCATCGGCGGTGCCGCCGACCGAGGGCGCGGAATGGGATCCGTCCTGCTCAGGGCCGTGGCCGACCTGATCCTGGATCGCCGCCCCGCCTGTGCTCGCGTCCTTGCGGAACCCGATCTTCGCAACACCCCCTCCGTGTCCGCGTTCCTCAGCGCCGGATTTCGGTTCGCGGCAGAGGTCGACCTGCCCGGGAAGCGGGCCGCCCTCATGGTCCGGGACCGAGTCCTACGCGATCTGATGTAACGCCGCGTGATTGCGCGCTCACATGTGGAACGCCCCGCGGTCTGATCCGGTTCCCACTCGCCCAGAAGAATTTCGGAGTCCGCCGACGGAGCCGTACGCCCGGCCCGACCCCGCCGCCGTGAGACCAAGCGGCACTCGCCGCCGTACCCCGCCACCGCGAGCGCCGGCAGCGGCGGACTGCAGCCCGGCCGGGCCGCGGCAGCGGCCCGAGTTCCGGCGAGGACGGTGTACCCGCCGCACCGCCCTCTCATCACCACAACGCATCCGCAGACCACATCGAGCCCATCCGCCCCCCCGTCCCGTCCCTCCCAGGAGTTCCGGCAGTGATCCCACCCCTCGTCCCAGCCTTGATCGCCCGTTTGTCAGTGCCGGGCCGTAGGGTGGTCGGGCTATGACGAAGCCCTCACTCCCCGAACTCCTGCATGCAGCCGTCACCGCCGTCGGCGGCACGGAGCGCCCCGGCCAGGTGACCATGGCCGAAGCGGTCGCAGAGGCGATCGACGACGGATCCCACCTGCTGGTCCAGGCCGGCACCGGCACCGGTAAGTCGCTGGGCTATCTCGTGCCCGCGCTCGCGCACGGGGAACGAGTGGTCGTCGCCACGGCCACGCTCGCACTGCAGCGCCAGCTCGTGGAACGGGACCTGCCGCGCACCGTCGACGCCCTGCACCCGCTGCTGCGCCGCCGCCCGGAGTTCGCCATGCTCAAGGGCAGGTCGAACTATCTGTGCCTGCACCGCCTGCACGAGGGCATGCCGCAGGACGAAGAGGACGGGCTCTTCGATCAGTTCGAGGCCGCCGCGCCCACCAGCAAGCTGGGCCAGGACCTGCTGCGGCTGCGCGACTGGTCCGACGAGACGGAGACCGGCGACCGCGACGACCTCACTCCCGGTGTTTCCGACCGTGCCTGGGCACAGGTGTCGGTCTCGTCCAGAGAGTGCCTGGGCGCGTCGAAGTGCGCCTACGGTGCGGAGTGCTTCGCCGAGATGGCCCGCGAGCGAGCCAAGCTCGCCGAGGTCGTCGTCACGAACCACGCACTCCTGGCCATCGACGCCATCGAGGGCGCCCCGGTACTGCCCCAGCACGAGGTGCTGATCGTGGACGAGGCGCACGAACTTGTCTCCCGTGTCACCGGCGTCGCCACCGGGGAACTCACGCCCGGCCAGGTCAACCGTGCCGTGCGCCGTGCCGCCAAGCTCGTCAACGAGAAGGCCGCCGACCAGCTCCAGACCGCCGCCGAGGGCTTCGAGCGGCTGATGGAGCTGGCCCTGCCCAGCCGGCTGGAGGAGATCCCGGAAGACCTCGGCTACGCCCTGATGGCGTTGCGGGACGCTGCCCGTACGGTCATCTCCGCGATCGGCGCCACCCGCGACAAGTCGGTCCAGGACGAGGACGCGGTCCGCAAGCAGGCGCTGGCCTCGGTGGAGACGGTGCACGACGTGGCGGAGCGCGTCCTGAACGGCTCGGAGTGGGACGTGGTCTGGTACGAGCGCCACGACCGCTTCGGCGCCTCGCTGCGGGTCGCCCCCATGTCGGTCTCCGGGCTGCTCAGGGAGAAACTCTTCGCGGACCGCAGCGTCGTCCTCACCTCGGCGACCCTCAAACTGGGCGGGGACTTCAACGGCGTCGGTGCCTCCTTGGGGCTGGGCCCCGAGGGCGTCGAGGGCGAGGACCTGCCGGAGTGGAAGGGCGTCGACGTGGGTTCGCCCTTCGACTACCCGAAGCAGGGCATCCTCTATGTCGCCAAGCACCTCGCCCGCCCCGCACGGGACGGCGATCGCGCCGACATGCTCGACGAGCTGACCGAGCTCATCCAGGCGGCCGGCGGCCGCACCCTCGGGCTGTTCTCGTCGATGCGGGCCGCCCAGCTCGCCGCCGAGGAGCTGCGCTCCCGGGTCCCGGAGTTCCCGATTCTGCTCCAGGGCGAGGAGACACTGGGCGAACTGATCAAGAACTTCGCGGCCGACCCCGCGACCTGTCTCTTCGGCACGTTGTCGCTGTGGCAGGGCGTCGACGTCCCGGGACCCAGCTGTCAGCTGGTCGTCATGGACAAGATCCCCTTCCCGCGCCCCGACGACCCGCTGATGAGTGCCCGCCAGAAGGCCGTGGAGGACGCCGGCGGCAATGGCTTCATGGCCGTGGCCGCCACCCACGCGGCCCTGCTCATGGCCCAGGGCGCCGGCCGCCTCGTACGGGCTTCCGGGGACCGAGGCGTGGTCGCCGTGCTGGACCAGCGGCTCGCCACCGCTCGGTACGGCGGGTATCTCAAGACGTCGCTGCCCGACTTCTGGTACACCACGGACCGCAACCAGGTGCGCAAGTCGCTCGCCGCGATCGACGCGGCTGCGAAGCAGGCCGAGGAGTAAGCCGCTCCCGCCCGGGGCGTTGGGCTGCATGTGGTTCAGCAGCGGGCAGCCCGACGCCGCAGCGAGCGGCCCGGCGGCTCCGGGAGGAGCCGAACGCACAGGACCCCGGAACCGGCGCAGGGGTCCCGGGGCCCGGTCAGGGGACGGGCCGCCCGGGCCTGTCCGCCGCAGCCGTCATACGCGCCGCAGCACTGCGACGACCTTGCCGAGGATGGTCGCGTCGTCGCCGGGGATCGGCTCGTAGGCCGCGTTGTGCGGAAGGAGCCAGACGTGGCCGTCCTCGCGCTTGAAGCGCTTGACGGTCGCTTCGCCGTCGAGCATGGCCGCCACGATGTCGCCGTTCTCGGCGACCGGCTGGCGGCGGACGGTGACCCAGTCGCCGTCACAGATCGCGGCCTCGATCATGGAGTCGCCGACGACCTTCAGGACGAACAGTTCGCCGTCGCCGACGAGCTGCCGGGGGAGGGGGAAGACGTCCTCGACCGACTCCTCCGCGAGGATCGGGCCACCGGCCGCGATGCGGCCGACCAGCGGGACGTACGACGCGGCGGGCTTGCCCGCGGTGTCCGTGGGCTGCACGGTCACGGCCTGGTCGGAGCCGCGTACCTCGTACGCGCGCGGGCGGTGCGGGTCGCGGCGCAGAAAGCCCTTGCGCTCCAGGGCCATCAGCTGGTGTGCGACCGAGGAGGTGCTGGAGAGGCCGACGGCCTGGCCGATCTCCCGCATCGACGGCGGGTACCCGCGCCGCTGCACGGAGTCCCTGATGACCTCGATCACCCGGCGCTGCCGGTCGGTGAGTCCGGAGCTGTCCGCCCGGATGCCTGGAGGTCGGCCCGGCAGGGAGCGCTTGTGTCCCTCGGGATTCGTGGCTTCGTTCATCGCATGTACCGGCTCGACTCGGCCCTGGGAGCGGTCCTGGGCAGTGATGGTGGCACTGTCTGCGGTGGTGGTCACGTCGGCCCCTCTCGATGGTCTCCCTGCTGGACAACGGTAGTTGCTTTCGAAAGGTTGCGCCAAACACACGTTCGAGTGAAAAAGTGCGATTCACCCGACGTGATCATGTGTCCGGGTGTATGGCTCACGCGACCCCTGGCGGGCAAAAGTGCCCATTGTTGTACCCTTCACCGCCGGGGCAGGCCACCTCGTGGGTTGCTTCTCCAGTCTGCCATCCGGAACCCCGCATACCGGGGACCGGGGCCTTTCTGTGCCGGAGTCCCACGTGTCCTCCGTGTGGCGCCCACGGTATCTCCGTAAGTACCACGGCGATACGGCTGTGCGTCCGCGTGTCCGGTGGGGCCTTTCCCGAGGTCCGGGGCCTGTCTTTCAGCAGCGACACGCGAGTCTGCCTCGGCGTATGAGTCGATCCCCACATCTAGTGGTTGGATGGCTACAGCGGCCCACAAGTTGTGTTTTTACGGGTCCCCCGGGTCTTCGGGACCTTGGCGATCGCCTATGCTTGGGGCTGCTTCGAGGGGCCCGTGAGGCCCAGCGGGGCTATTGAGTCTGCTGTGAGGAGGGTTGGAGATCATGCACTGCCCCTTCTGCAGGCACCCCGACAGCCGTGTGGTCGACAGTCGTACGACCGACGACGGCACGTCGATCCGCAGGCGCCGCCAGTGCCCCGACTGCTCCCGTCGTTTCACGACCGTGGAGACCTGCTCGCTCATGGTGGTCAAGCGGTCCGGAGTCACCGAGCCTTTCAGCCGTACCAAGGTCATCAACGGTGTGCGCAAGGCATGCCAGGGGCGGCCTGTCACCGAGGACGCGCTCGCCCAGCTCGGCCAGCGGGTCGAGGAGGCGGTGCGGGCCACCGGAAGCGCCGAGCTGACCACCCACGACGTGGGTCTGGCCATACTCGGCCCGTTGCAGGAGCTCGACCTCGTCGCCTTTCTGCGATTCGCCTCTGTCTACCGGGCGTTCGACTCGCTCGAGGACTTCGAGGCCGCCATCGCGGAGCTGAGGGATGCGACGCGCGGCCCCGCCGCGGACGACGAAGACGCGGGAGCGGGGAGCCAGGAAGACGATCGCGGGCCCGGAGGGACCACTGAGGTCCCCGTGCCCGCCCATGCCGCCGACTGATCAGCGGGCCGGAATCCGGTCGGAGACGCGGGTTCCGGCTGTGCGGCGGCGACCGAAGACCTGTTGCGGGCGGCAGCGTGAGGGATGCCCGCAACACCAGACAGAACACCGTGTCACGGGAACATCGTGGCATTTCAGGGCGTTTTAGCCCGTACAGGGAGGCGGCATGACAGAGACGGCGAGCGGTCCGGCACGAGGTTCCCGAACCAAGGGCGCCAAGGCCAGCAAGGGGCTGCGTATCGAGCGTATCCACACCACCCCCGGCGTACACCCGTACGACGAGGTTGCGTGGGAGCGTCGTGACGTCGTCATGACCAACTGGCGCGACGGCTCGGTCAACTTCGAGCAGCGTGGCGTCGAGTTCCCCGACTTCTGGTCGGTGAACGCGGTCAACATCGTCACCAGCAAGTACTTCCGCGGTGCCGTCGGCACCCCGCAGCGCGAGGTCAGCCTCAAGCAGCTGATCGACCGCATCGTGAAGACGTACCGGAAGGCCGGTGAGGACTACAAGTACTTCGCCTCGCCCGCCGACGCCGAGATCTTCGAGCACGAGCTGGCGTACGCCCTCCTGCACCAGATCTTCAGCTTCAACAGCCCCGTGTGGTTCAACGTCGGCACCCCGCAGCCCCAGCAGGTCTCCGCCTGCTTCATCCTGGCCGTCGACGACTCCATGGAGTCGATCCTCGACTGGTACAAGGAAGAGGGCATGATCTTCAAGGGCGGCTCCGGCGCCGGCCTGAACCTCTCCCGCATCCGCTCCTCCAAGGAACTGCTGTCCTCCGGCGGCAACGCCTCCGGTCCGGTCTCCTTCATGCGCGGCGCCGACGCCTCCGCCGGCACGATCAAGTCCGGTGGTGCCACCCGCCGCGCCGCCAAGATGGTCGTTCTCGACGTCGACCACCCCGACATCGAGGACTTCATCGAGACCAAGGTCAAGGAGGAGGAGAAGATCCGCGTCCTGCGTGACGCGGGCTTCGACATGGACCTGGGCGGCGACGACATCACCTCCGTCCAGTACCAGAACGCCAACAACTCGGTCCGTGTGAACGACGAGTTCATGAAGGCGGTCGGGGAGGGCGGCCAGTTCGGTCTGCGCGCCCGCATGACCGGTGAGGTCATCGAGGAGGTCGACGCCAAGGCGCTCTTCCGCAAGATCGCCGAGGCGGCCTGGGCCTGCGCCGACCCGGGCATCCAGTACGACGACACCATCAACAACTGGCATACCTGCCCCGAGTCCGGCCGGATCACCGCGTCGAACCCGTGCAGCGAGTACATGCACCTGGACAACACGTCCTGCAACCTCGCCTCGCTGAACCTGATGAAGTTCCTCAAGGACGACGGCAAGGGCAGCCAGTCCTTCGAGGCCGAGCGCTTCCAGAAGGTCGTCGAGCTGGTCATCACCGCGATGGACATCTCGATCTGCTTCGCGGATTTCCCGACCCAGAAGATCGGTGAGAACACGCGCGCGTTCCGCCAGCTCGGCATCGGCTACGCCAACCTCGGTGCTCTGCTGATGGCCACCGGCCACGCGTACGACTCCGACGGCGGACGCACCCTCGCCGGTGCCATCACCTCCCTGATGACGGGTACGGCCTACCGCCGCTCAGCCGAGCTGGCCGCGGTCGTCGGCCCGTACGACGGCTACGCCCGCAACGCCGAGGCCCACAAGCGCGTCATGAAGCAGCACGCCGACGCCAACGGCACGGCCGTCCGCATGGACGACCTGGACACCCCGGTCTGGGCCGCCGCCACCGAGGCATGGCAGGACGTGGTGCGTCTCGGCGAGCAGAACGGTTTCCGTAACTCCCAGGCCTCCGTCCTCGCCCCGACCGGCACCATCGGCCTCGCGATGTCCTGCGACACCACCGGTGTCGAGCCCGACCTCGCGCTGGTGAAGTTCAAGAAGCTGGTCGGCGGCGGCTCCATGCAGATCGTCAACGGCACCGTCCCGCAGGCCCTGCGCCGCCTGGGCTACCAGGAGGAGCAGATCGAGGCGATCGTCGCCCACATCGCCGAGCACGGCAACGTGATCGACGCCCCCGGCCTCAAGCACGCGCACTACGAGGTCTTCGACTGCGCCATGGGCGAGCGCGCCATCTCGCCGATGGGCCACGTCCGCATGATGGCCGCGATCCAGCCCTGGATCTCCGGCGCCATCTCCAAGACGGTCAACATGCCGGAGACGGCGACCGTCGAAGAGGTCGAGGAGATCTACTTCGAGGCCTGGAAGCTGGGCGTCAAGGCGCTCGCGATCTACCGCGACAACTGCAAGGTCGGCCAGCCGCTCTCCGCCAAGACGAAGGAGAAGGAGAAGACCGAGATCACGGAGAAGACCGAGGCGGTCATCCGTGAGACGGTCGAGAAGGTCGTCGAGTACCGTCCGGTCCGCAAGCGCCTCCCCAAGGGCCGACCGGGCATCACCACGTCCTTCACGGTCGGTGGCGCCGAGGGCTACATGACCGCCAACTCCTACCCCGACGACGGTCTTGGTGAGGTCTTCCTGAAGATGTCCAAGCAGGGCTCGACCCTCGCGGGCATGATGGACGCCTTCTCCATCGCCGTGTCTGTCGGCCTCCAGTACGGCGTGCCCCTGGAGACGTACGTCTCGAAGTTCACCAACATGCGCTTCGAGCCGGCCGGCATGACGGACGACCCGGACGTGCGGATGGCGCAGTCGATCGTCGACTACATCTTCCGCCGCCTGGCGCTGGACTTCCTGCCCTTCGAGACCCGCTCCGCCCTCGGCATCCACTCCGCCGAGGAGCGTCAGCGCCACCTGGAGACCGGCTCCTACGAGCAGTCCATCGATGACGACGAGGTCGACGTCGAGGGCCTGGCACAGTCCGCGCCGCGCGCCCAGGAGCTGAAGGCGGTCGCCACGCCGAAGGCCGAGGTCGAGGCGACCAAGCCCGCTCCGAAGCAGGCGCACACCAGCGCCGAGCTGGTGGAGATGCAGATGGGCATCCAGGCCGACGCCCCGCTGTGCTTCTCCTGCGGCACGAAGATGCAGCGGGCCGGCTCCTGCTACATCTGCGAGGGCTGCGGCTCGACCAGCGGCTGCAGCTGATGACAGCAGGTTCCTGAAGTAAGGGGCGCGGGCCATGGCCCGCGCCCCTTAACTTTTGTGACATGCTCGCCTTCCTGCGGCGCGTCCGCCACATCGGTACCGGGCGCTGCCCGGGAGATGCCCGCGATCGAGACCCCTGTGCGGCTGAACGTCAGGGCTGGGGCGCCCTGCCCATGACCCGGGTGAAGGTCGACGGATCCTCGTCGAAGCCGTGGACACCGGCGTGGAAGTTCCACCTGCCGGACTCGTCCCGCACGAACTCGGCGATCGTGGCCGCCGTGGCGGCGGGGACCGAGGCGAAGTCGTCCTCGGAGAGCACGGTGTAACCCTCGCGAACCCGCATCGCCGGATTGAGCACGTCGGCGAACGTCTTGTGCCCGGTCTGCTGTTGTATGACGACACCGACCACCACGCGCGCGTACTGGCTGCCGAGCCGGTCGAGTTCGAGCGTCATGACCTCGTCCCAGCCGAAGCCCCGCCCGTCCGTGCTGTCGCGGTTGAGGAAGATGGTGCCGTCCGGGGAACGGCTGTCGAAGTGCACTAGATAGGCCGGAGTTCCGTAGGCGTCGCCCGACACGAACGTCGCGGCGATGATGTCGAGATCGGTGGGCGGCCGGCCCGCGGGACTGGGGTCCCACTTGAGCCCGACCTCGACCTTGCGGTTTCCCTTGCTGAAGCCAGTCACCGGGCCTTCCCTTCCCCCTGAAGATCCCTCTTGTCCAACTCCCTTGGAGTCAGCACTCATTGTCCATCGTGCCACGCGCGCGGGGCGCGGGCGCGGGTGATCTCCGCTGGAGCGTGACCGGCGCCACGCCTGGTGGCCTTACGATGGCGCGGTGCTGGTCAAGTGGATTCGCTGCACCGTGGTGGACCGCCGCGGCTTCGAGCGGGGGCAGCGGAAATGGGCGGGGCTTCTGGGGGAGCCGGGATTTCGGGGACAGGGCGGAGGCTGGAGCCGGCAGCGGCCCGGGGTGGCGCACATCTTCGCCTTCTGGGAGAGCCGCGCCTTCTACGACTCCTTCATGGCCCGCTCCCACGACCGTCTGGCGGCCGCCCAGTTCGGCACGTTCAAGGACGCCCAGGTCAAGCTGTTCGAGTACCGCTTCGATGTGAAGACCGGATTCGAGCCCCGGTTCACGGACTCCGACCTGATCCGCGTGGCGCTCTGCCGGGTGCACGAGGAGCGTGTCGAGCACTTCACCCTCATGCAGGAGAAGGTCTGGAACCCCGCGATGGCCGGCTCGCCCGGCATGATCCGGGGCATGTTCGCCGAAGCGCCCGAGCAGGAGTTCCTGGTCCTGTCCATGTGGCGCTCGGCGGCCGAGCACGGCAAGTACCGCACCGAGCGAGTGGAACGCCTCGCCCTGCGCGCGCAGACGGAGGCGGACATCGCGGCCCTCTCGGGTGACATCGTGGATCTGGAGCCGTCCTGGACGGTGTGAGGCGACTCCGTGCGAGTTTGGAAAGCAAACGCTCGGATCGCATGTCCTGGAGCGGTCCTGGGGCAGATTTTCATGTGACATACGCTGTATGGAGCCCGTAAGAGTGCTCGACCGCCCCCAGCTCGATCTAGGGTCTTGGCATGGCACGACCACGGCGCATCGTTCTTGTCCGGCACGGCGAATCAACGGGCAATGTTGATGACACCGTGTACGAGCGGGAGCCCGACCACGCGCTCGCGCTGACCGAGCGCGGCCGACGGCAGGCCGAGGAGACGGGCAAGGAGCTCCGGGAGCTCTTCGGCCGGGAGCGCGTGAGCGTGTACGTCTCCCCGTACCGCCGTACGCACGAGACCCTGCGCGCCTTCCACCTCGACCCGGACCTCATACGGGTGCGCGAGGAACCCAGGCTGCGCGAGCAGGACTGGGGCAACTGGCAGGACTGCGACGACGTGCGCCTGCAGAAGACGTACCGGGACGCGTACGGCCACTTTTTCTTCAGATTCCCGCAGGGGGAGTCCGGGGCGGACGTGTACGACCGGGTCGGGGGCTTTCTGGAGAGCCTGTTCCGCAGCTTCGAGTCCCCCGACCATCCGCCGAACGTGCTCCTGGTGACGCACGGGCTCGCGATGCGGCTGTTCTGCATGCGCTGGTTCCACTGGACGGTGGCGGAATTCGAGTCGCTGTCGAATCCCGGGAACGCCGAGATGCGGATGCTCGTTCTCGGGGACGACGGCCATTACACCCTCAACCGGCCGTTCGAGCGCTGGCGGGACCCGGTGCCCTCCTGGGTCACCGGATAAAGTGGCAGAGCGATGACCGCTGACTCCTCTTCTGCCGCCCACGGGCGCCTGGACCGAGCCCTGGCCAGCCTGCGCGGACTGGCGGTGGGCGACGCGCTGGGCTCGCAGTTCTTCGTTCCTGCGAACTACCCCCTGCTCAAGCGCCGTGAGCTGCCCGCGGGCCCCTGGCAGTGGACGGACGACACGGAGATGGCCTGCTCCGTGGTGGCCGTCCTGGCCGCCCACCAGCGCCTGGACCAGGACGCTCTGGCCCAGTCCTTCGCCGAGCGCCACGATTTCGACCGGGGCTACGGCCCTGCCGTCAACCGGCTGCTGCGTCTCGTCCGGGAGGGCCAGGACTGGCGCGAGCTGGCCGCCGGGCTCTTCAACGGGCAGGGCTCCTGGGGCAACGGCGCGGCCATGCGCATCGCTCCCCTGGGCGCCTGGTACGCGGATGACCCGGAGCAGGCGACCCACCAGGCCGAGATCTCGGCCTACCCCACTCATCAGCACCGTGAGGCCGTGGTGGGCGCCATGGCCGTCGCCGCGGCCGCCGCGCTGGTCGCCTCGCCGGACGGCCCGCCCAGCCCCGAGGCGCTCCTCGACGGCGTCGTAGCCCTCGTGCCGAAGAGTGCCGTCGGCGCGGGTCTTCGCCGTGCCCGGGACATGCTCGACTACGGCGACGCGGTCACCGTCGCGGCCGTCCTGGGCTGCGGACGCCGTACGTCCGCCCACGACACCGTCCCGTTCGCCCTCTGGTCCGCCGCGCGGGCGCTCGCCGACTTCGAGACGGCGTTCTGGACGACCGCCCAGGTGGGCGGGGACGTGGACACGACCTGCGCGATCGTGGGTGGCGTGCTCGCGTCCGGCAAGGCGGGGGCGCCGCCCGCGGTGTGGGCGGAGCGGACCGAGGCGCTGCCGGACTGGGTGCCCGCGGGCCGCTGAAGACCGACTTCAAGCGGCTCTCGGGAAGCGCGCTTCTCTTCGCGGGCACAGGGGCCGTCGGCTCTTTCGGCCTCGGTGCCGTCCCGGCTTCGGCACCTCCGCATCGCCCCCTTCGGAAACTCTCCGTGTCTGATGGGAACTCTGCGTGATCGTCGGCCGTTCTTCCGTTGTCCGCACTCCCGTGGCGAGCCGCGGGTGCTCGGGCTGGCGGACGGGGGCAAAGACGAGGCGAGGGACGTCAGGGGGGTGTAAGGCGATGCCGTTCGCGCTGACTCTGTTGAGCGCGTTGATCGTGGTGGTGGTGCCGGCCGTGGTCATGGTGCGGCCGGCCGGACCACTGCTCTTGCCGTCTGTCCCCCGGCAGTGGTCCGGCCGGCCGCGGCTTCGCGCGGCTCTGGGCGGGTCAGCCGATACCCGGGCCCGCCGTGCCGGCGAGAGCCTCGAGGTCGCTCTTACGGACCTTGATCACCAGCCAGGCGGTGACGAACCCGAGCGCGGCCATCGCGGCAGCCGGGACGAAGGCGACGGATATGCCGTGGGCGAGCACCTCGTGGCCCCAGGGCCCCGGCAACTGGTGCGTCTTGGCGAACTGCGCCTTCTGCTCCGGCGAACCGCCGGCGAGGAACTTCGGCATCTGCTTCTTCGCCTCGTCCTTGCCGGCGGAGCCGAAGACGGTGGTCAGGATGGACAGGCCCAGCGAGCCGCCCACCTGCTGCATGGCGTTGAGCAGCCCGGAGGCCGCGCCGGCCTCGTGCGGGGCGACGCCCGAGACCGCCGTGACCGTGGCCGTCACGAAGTTCAGCCCCATGCCGAAGCCGAACACCAGCATGGGACCCAGCACCCCGCTGACGTAGGAGCTGTCCGGGGTGATGAAGGTCTGCCAGACCAGCCCGATCACCACGAGCGCCGAACCGCCCATCATGAAGGGCTTGGGCCCGAAAGCGGGCAGGAACCGCTGCGACAGACCCGCCCCGAGCGCGATCGCCACGGTCACGGGAAGGAAGGCCAGACCGGCCTTGATCGCGCTGTAGCCCAGCACGTTCTGCACGAACAGAACGATGTAGAAGAACATGCCGAACATCGCCGCGGCCAGGCTCAGCATGATCACATAGGTGCCCGACCGGTTGCGATCGGCGAACATCTTGAGCGGGGTGATCGGCTCCTTCGCCCTCATCTCGGTGAGGACGAAGGCGAGCAGCAGGACCGCCGCCGCGCCGAACGAGCCGAGGGTGAGCCCGTCGTGCCAGCCTTTTTCCGAGGCGCGGATGAAGCCGTAGACCAGCGAGGCCATGCCCGAGGTCGAAGTGAGTGCGCCCGCGATGTCGAATCGCCCCGGGTGTCGCTCGGACTCACTGATGTACAGCGGTGCGAGGGCGACGATCAGCAGGCCGATGGGCACATTGACGAAGAGCACCCACCGCCAGTTGAGCCAGTCGGTCAGCATGCCGCCCGCCAGCAAGCCGATGGCACCGCCACCCGCGGAGACGGCGGCGAACACGCCGAACGCCCGGTTCCGTTCAGGTCCTTCGGGGAACGTGGTGGTGATCAGTGCCAGCGAGGTGGGCGAGGCGATCGCGCCGCCCACACCCTGCAAGGCGCGTGCGGCCAGCAGCTGCCAGGGTTCCTGGGCGAGGCCGCCGAGCAGCGAAGCGAAGGCGAACAGCAGAATGCCGGTCATGAACACACGGCGGCGGCCGAGGATGTCTCCGGCCCGCGCACCGAGCAGCAGGAGGCCGCCGAAGGTGAGTGTGTAGGCGCTGACCACCCAGGTGAGGTCTGTGGTGCTGAACTTGAGAGCGTCCTGAATGTGCGGGAGGGCGATATTCACAATCGTCGCATCGAGTACCACCATGAGTTGGCAGGCCGCGATGACGGTGAGTGCGATACCGGGATGCCCCTCCCGGCGGGCCGCGCCCGGCTTCTGTTCCTGCAACAGCTGAGAGGTCGTCACTATGGGTCCCCCACGGAGGCGTTAGTGAACGCTTGCGTTCACTGTCGCGTCAACGGTAGTGAGTCCCCAACAGTGAACGCAAGCGTTCACTTGCTTCAGCGCCGCATATCGCGTCCCCCTTTGCCGCGGCGCGGAGCACCCCACCCCGGAATCCCCGCTTCCCCTTGCTCGCTGGAGAAACTCAGATGATGACCTCGCGCTGGACGGCTGCCCCTACTCGGACGGCCCCTCCTCGTCGGCGCGGTGCGGTGCTCGAGCGCGCGATCCTGGATGCCGCGCTGGAGCAGCTCAGTACGGTCGGCTGGAGCGGCCTGACGATGGAGCGCGTCGCGGCCGGGGCCCAGACCGGCAAGGCCGCGGTCTATCGTCGCTGGCCCTCCAAAGAAGACCTGGTCGCCGATGCGCTCCAGGCGGGGCTCCCTCGTTTGGAGGGGGAGTCCGACCTCGGGAGCGTGCGCGAGGATCTGCTGGCCCTGTGTCGGCGCGCGCGGGACGCCATGTACTCGCGCCCCGGTGTCGCCCTGCGCTCCGTGATTCACGAATGTGATCCTGCGCAGGCTGAACGCTTCCATGGGGTGATCTTCGAAGGAGTGGTAGAGCCGATGATCCGGCTGCTGCGAGGGATTGTCACCCGTGGAATAGAGCGTGGAGAGGTACGGTCCGACGCCGCCAACGGTTACGTCTTCGATGCCATCCCGGCGATGATGATGTACCGCTCCAAGATGTGCACAAGTGAATGGAATGACCGGGACCTCGCGGAGATGATCGACCAGTTGATGCTCCCGCTGCTGCGGTCGCACGGAGTCTGATCCCGGCCTCGGGTGACGTCGGCGCCGGACGGGGGGTCGGGGTGTCGCGGGAGGTCCCCGGCGTCGTAGGCTAAGGGCGCCATGCCGTACGAACCACCTACTCACACCGTCGAGCGCTCCGTGCGAGCCACGACCGGAGCGAAGGTCATTGCCGGTCTCGACGAGGTGGGGCGGGGCGCATGGGCCGGACCCGTCACCGTCTGTGCGGCGATCACCGGACTCCGTCGGCCGCCCGAGGGTCTGACCGACTCCAAGCTCCTGACCGTCAAGCGGCGTACGGAACTGGCCGAGATACTGCGGTCGTGGGTGACGGCCTATGCCCTGGGGCATGCTTCCCCCGAGGAGATCGACGACCTGGGGATGACCGCCGCGCTGCGGCTCGCCGCCGTCCGTGCCCTGGACACCCTGCCGGTCCACCCCGATGCCGTCATCCTCGACGGGAAGCACGACTATCTCGGAGCCCCGTGGAAGGTGCGCACGGTGATCAAGGGTGACCGGTCGTGCGTGGCTGTCGCGGCGGCATCGGTGATCGCCAAGGTTCAGCGCGACAAAATGATGGCCGAACTGGGTGTCGACCATGCAGACTTCGGATTTGCGGACAACGCCGGGTATCCGTCCCCCGTGCACAAGGCCGCACTGGCGGAGCGGGGGCCCACCCCGTACCACCGCTTGTCGTGGGCGTATCTTGATGCGCTGCCCCAGTGGCGGCACCTCAAGAAGGTCCGCAGCTCGGCGGACGGAAGCGTTCCGGAAATCGAGGGTCAGCTCGGCTTCGATTTCTGACGGTTCCGATCGCACTGATGCGCCACCCGGTCATCCGCGCCGCACCAACGTTTGATAAATATCAGCTCATGCCTCTCATTCCCGAGGAGCCTCAGATTCACGAGAGTGCCCAGGGTCCCCGCGCCACTCCGGCCAGCGGCCGCACCGCGCCGACCCCCCGTCCCGTACCCGGTCCCCGCCCCGCGGCTCCGTCCCGCCCCGGTCGTCCGGGCCCTCAGCGGCCCACGCCTCCGGTGCAGCGCACGCCGCGTGACGTGGCTCCGGCCAAGCCAGGCCCTTCGGGCCCGGCCGCTCCCGCCACCACGGCGGCGACCCCGCAGATCCAGTTGATCCCGGCCTCGGCCGAGGGCGCGCTCGACGCCGCCGAGGATGCGGTGGACCTGCTGCTGGACTCGGGTCGTGCCCCCGGCGACCTACTGGTGATCACCACCGGTGCCCAGCATCCGTGGGCCGAGCACGAACTGTCCTTCGGTGAGACCTCCTACTGGGCGCAGCACGACACCGGTGACGATGTCTTCTACGCGGACGCCGCCGTCGCCTCCCGTGCCGCGTCCCGCCCCGTGGTCGTCGTGGCAGTGAACGGCGGTCCCACGGCCGCTGCCGCGACCGCCCTCTCGCTGGCCCACTCCCGGGCCGGTGCGCTGCTGATCGTCTGCGGCGACCCGCAGCAGATCAACTCGGTGCTGGGCGCGGGCGTCTGAGTCACGTCCGGCACCCTGGGGCATCGGGGTGCCGACGGAGCCGCTCCGGCGGCATCCGCACGGTGCGGCTCTTGGCATGCCCGGATGACTGGCAGTGGCCGTTCCTCCTCGTGGGACGGCCGCCCGGCGGACTGAGGGATGCCATCCGGGGGGCAAGCGTGGGTGTCGCGGGAGTGCGCCCGCGGCCGGCCGGTGAGCCCTTGGCGTCGATAGGGCAGCCGTCCTGTCTCCTTCCGCGCACCGGTGGCGTGCAGGCCGTACTGCATCACGTGCGAGTCTCCTCGTCTCGTGACTCGTACGCGCCGTCCGTGACAGCCCGCGCGGTTTCCCGTCCCGCTCTCTGGCCGGCTCGCGGAGTCTTCGCTCAGGCAGCGCCGCCGCTTGTGCGAGGGATCCGGACCCCGAGCCGTGCTCTTCAGCGGGCGGCCACGCGGCGCATGACCTCGGAGACCGGGCCGCCGGTCCGGGGCGCCAGCGGCGGGGCTTGCGACATGGCGAAGGGCTCCGGTTCCGAGTGGGAGTTCGGACGGCGCCCGCCACGTCCCTCCCCGAGCACCTGCCAGCCGTCCTGGGTCAGCGTGATGTATGCCCCACAGCGCAGTCCGTGCAGTGTGCACGCGTCGCGCAGCCCCCACATCCAGGCGCCGTCCTCCTCGGTCCAACCCGCGTCGCCGTCGCGGCAGTAGAGCAGCACGGCCGTACGCACCGGGGTGCGGCGGCGCAGGTCGTGCGGAATGATCCGGCGCAACTGGGCGAGCAGCGCGTTGCGGAACATCCAGCCGTCGGCCGGGGCGGGACGGCGGTTGAACGAGGCGCTGGCGC
This sequence comes from Streptomyces griseochromogenes, assembly GCF_001542625.1. Taxonomy (NCBI): domain Bacteria; kingdom Bacillati; phylum Actinomycetota; class Actinomycetes; order Kitasatosporales; family Streptomycetaceae; genus Streptomyces; species Streptomyces griseochromogenes. The sequence goes on from NZ_CP016279.1 coordinate 2,377,226, forward strand.
ACAGCCGTTCGTCGGGATCGAGAACGGCCACAATGGCCGTGGACGGCGTGGGACCATGGCGGGCGTGCAGCCCACTGACGACCTCACGGGGGCTGCGCAGCAGAGGGATTCCGGCGGCTGCCCACTCCGCGGGCTCGAGCAGGCGACTGGCGGAAGCGGACGTCGACACCGATGCCGCCGAGGACGAGGCGAATCCGAAGGTCACGTTCCTCCCTTCGGCTACGCGCCCACACTGCGGGCGAGGTCGGATTCGGGGGAGCGCGCACCGCAGCAAAGCCCAACCGGAACACGGACGAGCCGTGCGGGGAGCGGACTTCAATTCTTCCTGTCGAACTTGGATGCGGCAACGAGCAATTGGGGCCACCGACTGTTATCTGGTGGTGCGTGACTTATATCCCTACCCACAGGAGCCACTGATGACCCCTGGGGCGTTCGATCACGGCACGTTCGTGCGCCGTGACCAGTACCGACGCACCGCGGACGGTCGGGTGTCAGCCCTGGACGGCCAGCACCAGAGGCAGGACCCCACTGGCCCCGGCCCTTCTGAGCAGACGCGCCGCGACCGCGAGGGTCCAGCCGGTCTCCGTGAAGTCGTCGACCAGCAGGACCGGACCGCGAGCCTCGGAGAGTGCGGAGGCGAGAGCGGGCGGCACCGTCAGCGCACCGTCGAGGGCCTTCAGACGCTGGGCGCTGTTGCTGCGCGATACCTGCGGCGTTTCACCGTAGTACTCCACCGAGCCCAGCAGCGGTAGCCGGCCGATCTCGGCGATGCGGGCCCCCAGGGAGTGGATCAGCATCGGCCTGGTGCGCGAGGCGACGGTGACCACACCCTCGGGCCGGGGCTGGGCGTCGGCCGCCCCGGAGGCCCAGCCGCCCCGGCCCCTGGCCCAGTCGGCCAGCACGTCCACCACGGCTCGCGCCACGTCGTCCGGCACGGGTGCGTCCGGTGCCTGGAGCGCGAACAGGGGGCGCAGCCGGTTACCCCAGCCGATGTCCGAGAGCCGACCCAAGGCCCGCCCGGGGGAGGCCTGTTCACCGGCCGGAATACGTCCCTTGAGGTCGATGCCGATCGCCGGAAGGCCGGTCGGCCACATGCGGCGGGGCTCCACCTCGACCCCGGCACGGCCCAGGTCGACGCGGGCGGCGTCCACGGCCGCCGTCGAGGTGTCGGCGGTGAAGCGCGGCCCCGCGCAGTTGTCGCAGCGGCCGCAGGGCTTGGCGCCCTCGTCGTCCAGCTGGCGCCGGAGGAATTCCATCCGGCAGTCCGTGGCGGCCGCGTAGTCGCGCATCGCCTGCTGCTCGGCCGTGCGTTGCCGGGCCACCCACCCGTACCGCTCGGCGTCGTACGACCACGGCTGCCCCGTCGCGACCCAGCCGCCCTTGACGCGGTGCACCGCTCCGTCCACGTCGAGGACCTTCAGCATCGTCTCCAGCCGGGAGCGGCGCAGCTCCACCAGGGGCTCCAGAGCCGGCAACGAGAGCGGCCGGTCGGCCCGGGCGAGGACGTCAAGGGTCCGGCGTACCAGGTCTTCGGAGGGAAAGGCGAGCGAGGCGAAGTACTCCCAGATCGCCTCGTCCTCCTTGCCAGGCAGCAGCAGCACCTCGGCGTGCTCGACGCCACGGCCGGCGCGGCCGACCTGCTGGTAGTAGGCGATGGGGGAGGACGGCGAACCGAGGTGCACGACGAAGCCGAGGTCCGGTTTGTCGAAGCCCATGCCGAGCGCGGAGGTGGCGACCAGCGCTTTGACGCGGTTGGCGAGCAGGTCGTCCTCGGCCTGCTGCCGGTCGGCGTTCTCCGTCTTGCCCGTGTAGGAGGCGACGGTGTGCCCGCGCTGCCGGAGGAACGCGGTGACCTCCTCGGCCGCAGCCACGGTGAGGGTGTAGATGATGCCGGAGCCGGGCAGGTCGTCGAGGTGGTCGGCGAGCCAGGCCATCCGGTGCGCGGCGTCCGGCAGCCGCAGCACGCCGAGACTCAGGCTCTCCCGGTCCAGCGGTCCGCGCAGCACCAGGGCGTCCGAGGTGCCGCCGGTACCGAGCTGTTCCGCGACGTCGGCGGTCACGCGCGCGTTCGCCGTGGCTGTGGTGGCGAGCACGGGGACACCCGGCGGGAGGTCGGCGAGCATGGTGCGCAGCCGACGGTAGTCGGGGCGGAAGTCGTGGCCCCAGTCGGAGATGCAGTGCGCCTCGTCGACCACGAGCAGACCGGTCGCCGCGGAGAGTTTGGGCAGGACCTGGTCGCGGAAGTCGGGGTTGTTCAGCCGCTCAGGACTGACTAGCAGCACGTCGACCTCGCCGGCCGCGATCTGGTCCTGGACCGCCTCCCACTCCTCGGTGTTGGAGGAGTTGATGGTCCGGGCGTGGATGCCGGCGCGGGCCGCGGCCCCCACCTGGTTGCGCATGAGCGCGAGCAGCGGGGAGACGATCACCGTGGGTCCGCTGCCTCTGGACCGCAGCAGCGAGGTCGCCACGAAGTACACCGCGGACTTGCCCCACCCGGTGCGCTGCACGACCAGGGCCCGGCGCCGGTCGGCGACCAGCGCCTCGATCGCCCGCCACTGGTCCTCGCGCAGCCGGGCCTCGCCCGTGGTGTCCCCGACGAGCCGGGCGAGGACGGAGTCGGCCTGCGCCCGCAGGTCCGCGTTGCTCGTGTGCTCCATGCGTCCCATACAACAGGACGGAACTGACAACCGAGGGCGAGCGGACTGCCCGCGACGGTTCCCCTGTGGAAAAAGCACCGAGAACGGAAACCGGCTTGTCGTGTCCCTGATTCGACTTATCCACAGGCTCAAGCGGAATCTCAAGATCCGCGAGATCGTCTGCGCATGACGAATCACAGCGAAACGACCGGCCCCTTCGAAGACGGAGACATCGCGGGAGGAGAGCCACTGAACGAGCGGTCCACGCACGACACTCAGGTCACGTTGCGCACCCCCGCCGAGCTGGCCGACGCCCTGCCCTATCTGCTCGGCTACCGCCCCGAGGACAGCATCGTGCTGGTCGCCCTGCACGACCGGGGAGGCCGCGGCAGGTTCGGCGGCCGGGCCCGTCTGGGCATCCCCGCCGCCAAGGAGGACTGGGAGGCGGCCGCACGGCAGCTGATCCAAGGGCTGGTGACCGGCAGCGAGCGGCGCGGCACCCGGCCCAAGCAGATGGTTGCCTACGTCTGTCAGGAACCGGGCCGCGGCGAGACGGGCCGGGACGTCATGCTCCGGCTCCAGCCGCTCGCCCAGCTGCTGCGCATCGAGTGCGGCACGTTCGACGTGCCGGTGATCGAGGCACTGTGCATCTCGGACGGCCGCTTCTGGTCGTACTGCTGCCCCATCGAGGGATGCTGCCCCGAGGACGGGACGCCGATGGGCCTGCCCGGCACCTCGGTGCTGGCCGCAGCGGCCACCTACGCGGGCATCCAAGTGCGCGGAACACTGCGAGAGTTGCGTGTCAGGCTGCTGCCCTGGGAGACCACCGCGGCCCTGGAACAGGAGATCGCGCTTGACGCGGCCGGCATGTCCCTGGTGCCCCGCATCCTGGACGACGCGTCCCGCGCGAGCGTGGCCGAGGAGACTCTGGAACTCGCCGAGCGGATCATCCGCAGGTTCGCCGGGGCATCGCCGGTGTCCGGCACACACCCGGCCGACCTGCGCGACGACGACCTGCTCGCGGACGACGAGGCGGCGGCGCTGATCCTCGGGCTCCAGGACCGCACGACGCGCGACCGGGCAGCTGCGTGGATGGAGGGCGACGAGGCCGCTTCGGCCCTGCGGCTCTGGCGGGCACTGGCCCGCCGCTGCGTCGGGCCGTACGGCGAGCACGCCGCTGCTCCGCTGACCCTGGCGGGCTGGGTCGCCTGGTCGACCGGCGACGAGCTGGAGGCCCGGGAAGCCTTCGCCATGGCGCTGGGCGCGGACCCCGACTACCTGTTCGCCCGGCTGCTGCATCAGGCTTGCAACGAAGGTCTCGACCCCGAGTCGATCCGCCGCTGCCTGCGTGCGGATCGCGCGGGGCGAGCGCAGGCCGTGATCGAGGAGCGGACCGGATCGGCGGCCGAAGCAAACTCGGGCGCACCTTCGGGAACCGATGTCACGGATTCCGGAGCCTCGGCCCGAGCGGAGGGTTGCGGTGCCGACCCGGCTCCGGGGACCGGTGCTCGCCGACGGCGCCGAACGCGGTCCGCGGCGGGCAGGGACAGCGGTTCTCATCAGCATCGCGGAGAGGCCGGCCGGCGGCGCCCGAACGGCTCCCACCCCCAGGCGCCGGCCGCCGGACCCTCGCGCCCGGGCAGCAGCGCAAGGCAGGGCGGCACGCGCGCGCGTTCAGGTGACGGCACGAGCCGCGGCACCTCGGCCGGGAGCGGTCGTCTGGAGACGGAGGGAAGCGGATGAGCACCGAGTGGGGGAGCGGCGGCAGGGGCCAGAGCGGGATGCCGGCCGGCCGCACCGCGCCGGGACACGCCCCGGCAAGGCGGGAAAGAGCGAAGGAAGGCACGGCGCGTGGACGGGTGATGAGCCTCTTGAAGTGGGTGCGGAACTCCCGTGTGGGAGGCGCCTTCCGCAGCCCTGCCGGCTGTTTTGGTCTCCGTGGTCGCTTTGGTCTCACGGGCCGCTTTGGGAGCTTGGGCAGCTGGAGCCGGGTGCGCCCACTGAAGGTGCCGTCCGTCCTTCGGCCGCTCGCAGGGACGAGCGCCCCGCCGGCTGGGCGTCGCCTCCCACCGCGCGTCCATTCCGTGGGCTTCCCCGATGCGAGGCGTGACCCTGACGAGTTCCCCTCCGTTCACCTGAGTGGCGGAACGCCTGGTCGGGCGGTGCCGCCGTACGACCCTTGTCCCTCCGGACGCCCGGCAGGTCCGAGGCGCACCGAGCGCAGAGGAAGCCACGCCATGCATCAGCAGCCGACCCGGCCCTCCGCCGCTGACGACAACCGCCCGCCCCCAGGCGTGCGAGAGCCCTTCCCGCAAGCCGGTCCATCCACCAGCGCACATGAAACCGTCCGTGTCCTGCGTACGCCTTCGAATCCCCCGGCCGCCCACGGCACGATCAAGGCCCCGGCCCCGCCGACGAGCGGGCTCCGCCGCACCGCCACCGCGGCACCTTCCGGCGTGTCCGGACGCACTCCGTACCCGCCGCCCCGGCCCGCCCCTGAGCTGCCGCCCACGCACATCGCGCTGATCTGCGTCGCCCTGCCGGGACTCGCCATCTCAGGCGAGCAGGGACAACTGGCCGGCCGGGGGCTGGAGGGGTTCTACCGCGGCGGCAGGCGTCTGCTCTCGCGATGCCAGGTCCGCGTGGCCGGGCGCGAACCGCTCGTGGTGCAGGCCCGCATGATGGGAGCAGATCGAGCCCGATTCGTGGGAACGCTGCGTGCCTCCCCGGCGGCAGGCCCGGATCCCGACGTCGTCGTCGAGCGCACCCGTAGCGCCGACGGGACCGAACGCATCACGCTGCTCAACGCCACCCCGCGTCCCCTGCGCCTCCCCGTCGAGGTCGCTCTGGGCACGGACCTCGCCGACCTCGGCGCCATCGCCTCCGGCTCGACCGGCCCCGAACTGCCGGCCAGCGTCCATGACTCGGGTCTGCGCTGGTCCTCGGCGGGCGGCGGGGCCTGCGTCACCGCGCACCCGCCGCCCGCCGACGCGCTGGCCTCTGCCGGACTGCTGCGCTGGGAACTGGAACTGCCTCCGGGCGGAACGGCAGACGTGGAACTACGGGTACGCCCGGACGGAGCGAGAGCCACACCGCTGCGCTCCGTGCGACAGGCCGCCACCAGCCCCCTCGCACCGGCGCGGGCGGTAGGCGACGATCCTCGGGCGGCCGCACTGCTGCTGGCCGCCGTCGACGACCTCCAGGCCCTGCTGCTGCGCGACCCGGCGGACCCCTCCGACACGTACCTCGCGGCGGGCGCGCCCTGGCGCTGCGGAATGGCACCGGCCGAGGCGCTCGCCGCCGCCCGGATGGCGCTGCCCCTCGGTACCCGACTCGCCGCGGGCACGCTGCGTACCCTGGCCCGTACCCAGCTGCCCGGCCCGGGCCCGCGGGCCGGTCTCATCCCCGGTCCGCGACGTGACGCCGGCGGGCTCCTCCCGCCCGCGTGCACGGGCACGGAAGCGACGCTGCTCTTCCCCGTCCTGCTCGCCGAGGCCCGCAGATGGGGGCTCCCCGAGCAGGAGACACGGGAACTGCTGCCCGCGGCCGAGCGCTGTCTGACCTGGCTGCGGACCACCGCGGGCGACGGCCCCTACCTTGCCGACCCGCAGCCCGCAGGTCCTATCCGCTGCGAGACCCAGGCCCACTCCCAGCGGGCGGCCGTCCTAGGCGCCGATCTCCTCGACGCATACGACAGACCGGGCGGACCGGAGTTACGGCAGTGGGCTCAGGCCGCGCGGAGGGCGTTCCGGAAGGACTTCTGGGTCGAGGACCGGGGCGGCGGACGCCCTGCCGCGGCGCTGGCGCCGGACCGCCGTCCCCTCGCGCACCTCGGCTCCACCGCCGTGCACCTCCTCGACACCGGCCTGCTCGACGCGGGCGGGCTCGCCCCGGGCCTGCTCGACAAGGTGCAGACCGAACACCTCGCCCGGCTGCTCGGCGGCCCGGCGATGGACTCGGGATGGGGACTGCGCGGTCTTGGCACCAAGGAGGCCGGACACAATCCCTTCGGCCACCGCGGCGGAGCCGTCCGGGTTCAGGAGACCGCACTCGCCGTCGCCGGGCTGGCCGCCGCCGGCTACGAGAAGGAGGCGACCGGCCTGCTGCGGGGGCTGCTGGACGCGGCGGAGCACTTCGACCACCGGCTGCCGGAGATGTTCGCCGGGGAACAGCGCTCCGCGGGCAGCGCTCCGCTCCCGCACCCGGCAGCCTGCCGACCGGCAGCGACCGCCGCTGCCGCCGCGATCCTGGTCCTGACCTCGCTCGCGGGCATTCGCCCCGACGCCCCCGCTCGCACCGTCACCCTGCGCCCGATGCGGAGCGCCCCCCTCGGCGAGATCACTCTGACCGGGCTGCGCGTGGTCGGCGCTCCCTTCGCAGTGCGAGTCAGCAGGCTGGGCCTCGCCATGGTCGAGGACGCGGCGGACGGCCTGCAATTGGGGGTGTGACCTCGCACGACGCGACCGGCACAGCACATGGGCACCGACCCTGAAGCCCATACCGGAACGAAGCGGATCCGCCATCGATGCGGCTCACGAAGGGAGTGTTTATCGTCAGGCAGACGACTATGATCGCCGCATGCCCTACGACCCGTCAGCGTTTCCGCCCTTCGCCGTCACCGTGGACCTGGTCGTGCTGACCGTGCGCCGCCATGCCCTGTGTGCGCTGGCGGTACGCAGGGGCGAGCCGCCGTTCCAAGGGCGCTGGGCGCTGCCCGGCGGCTTCGTGCGGGCCGACGAAGACCTGTCCCAGGCGGCAGCGCGTGAGCTGGCCGAGGAGACCGGGCTGCGCGCCCACGACCCCTCGGTTCCCGCCCAGGACAACGGCGCCCACCTGGAACAGCTCGCCACCTACGGCGACCCGAAGCGGGACCCGCGGATGCGGGTGGTCAGCGTGGCGCACCTCGCTCTCGCCCCGGACCTGCCCGCGCCCCGGGCGGGCGGCGACGCCAGCAATGCGCGGTGGGCGCCGGTCGAGGAACTGCTCCAGCAGGGCGGATACGGCCGTGACGGCGAACCCGTGGCGCCGCTCGCCTTCGACCATGCCCAGATCCTCGCCGACGGAGTCGAGCGGGCACGATCCAAGATCGAGTACTCGTCGCTGGCCACCGCGTTCTGTCCGCCCGAGTTCACCGTCGGAGAGCTGCGCCGGGTCTACGAGGCGGTGTGGGGCGTGGCCCTCGACCCGCGCAACTTCCATCGCAAGGTCACCGGGACCCCGGGATTCCTCGTTCCGACGGGCGGCACGACCACCCGTCAGGGAGGCAGGCCCGCTCAGCTCTTCCGGGCCGGTGGCGCCACCCTGCTCAACCCTCCGATGCTCCGCCCCGAGGTCTGAGAGCCTGGACCCGGCGACGCCAGGCTGCCGCAACCGCAAGCCTGCCCCGAGGCTCGATCCGTCGAATGGCGGACACGAGTCCCTCTGACCTGGACGCCACCGCGCAGCAGGTCGGGTTATACCGGAAAAACCGGACATTGCGCGCTATCTTGCTGCAGGTGATCCAGGCCTTCGGACTGACCAGCAACGACCGCAAGGCGCACCCGCCCGCCGTCGACGATGTCTCCTTCGAGGCACGTGCCGGCCGTGTCACCGTGCTCCTCGGGGCGGCGGGGGCGGGCAAGACGACCGTGCTCAGACTGATGCTCGAACTCCAACAGGGTCGCGGCATCACCTACTTCAGGGGCCGGCCCCTGCACCGTATCGCCCACCCGTCGCGGGAAGTCGGCGTGCTTCTCGGTGACGTGCCCGGTCATCCGGCCCGCTCGGTCCGCGGTCACCTGCGCATGCTGTGCGCGGCAGCGGGCGTTCCTGCCCGGCGCGCCGACGAGGTCCTCGAAGCGGTCGGCCTCGTCGGCCTCCGTGAGGAACGCCTGGGCACCCTCTCGCGCGGCATGGACCGCAGACTCGGACTGGCCTGCGCCCTGCTGCCCGACCCGCACACGCTCGTGCTGGACGACCCCACCGACGGTCTCTCCACTCGTGAGGCGCGCTGGCTGCACGGCATGCTGCGGGCACACGCCGTCCAGGGCGGCACGGTGCTGTTCACGACGGCCGACACCAAAGAGGCCGCTCGCACGGCCGACCGGGTCGTCACGCTCGACGGCGGCAGGCTCGTCGCTGACCAGGAGGCCAGGGAGTTCGCCCGCACCCGGCTGCGTCCGCGTGTGGCCGTGCGCAGTCCCCACGCCCCCCGTCTCGCCGCCCTGCTGACCAAAGAGGCCCGTTCCGCCCGGCGCTCGGTCGAGGTCGTGCGGGAAGGCGGCAACCGCCTCTCCGTGTACGGCAGTACGACGGCCGATGTCGGCGAGATCGCGTTCCGCCACGGCATTCTCGTCCATCAACTCGCGGACGAGGTGGGGGACATGGGGCCGGGTGCGGAAGCGGGCTCCGGATGCGGGCCGGGCGCGGCCGGCGAGGCCGTGACGGTCGGACGGGAGAAGCTCGAACCGGAATCCGCGCGGGATGACCGGGCGCCAGCCGCACCCGGCTCCTTGCCGGAGGAGCGGGCCTCGGGGTGCGTGGAGGCGGCGCCTGGTGTCTCGGCTGAGGAGCAGGAGCAGGAGCGTGCGGTGTCCGGCGTCTCGACGTCAGAGGAGGAGCCGGATCCGGAGCAGAGCCTCGGCGGCGATGTGCCGTCGCTCGGGAGAGCCCGGGGCCATCAGACCGTGCCGGACCGCGAGGCGACCGATGCCACCCCCGCGGCCGGGCCGTCACGGCCCGACACCGCCTCCGATGCCGACCGCACGTCGTCCGACGGCGCCTGCGGCGTGGGCGCGGCAGACACCGGCGATGGCGCTGCTCCCGCCGACGTGCCCGCGATCGCAGCCGGCGGCCGGCCCGCTGCGGCCGCACCGGAGGCCGGTCTCCCCGGTGACGGTGGCGACCCCGAGCAGCGCCCCGGCACGACGCGTACTGCCGTCGGCGCCCGGGCGGCCGGCGCGACCGTTCCCGGCGCGCGGAATCCGGACGCCCGGAAGTCGGGCAGCCGTCAACCTCAGGCCGAACTCCCCTCGCGCCCCGAAGCGGCGCCTGTCCTCGACGACCTGTCCCCCCTCCCGCCCCCCATCACCGTCCGCCCTGCCCGCAGCCCCCTCCGCCCGCTGCGCTACGAACTGCGGCGCGCCACCGGGATCGGCACCGGCTTCCTCACCTGTGGAGCCGTGCTGGTGGTGTCCGCGCTCACCGCCGTAGTCCTGGCGCGGGTCGGTCACACCCCGCAGGCACGGTTGTTCGCGGCGTGGCCCCGGCAGCTGCCGCTGCCGCCCGCGGCCTTCGCGGCGGGGCTGCTTGGTGCGCTGGCCTTCGGAGACGAGTTCCGCCACCCCGCGCTGGCGGCGGACCGGGGCACCGTGCCCCGCTGGCTGGGGCTGCTCACCGCCAAGCTCCTCGTCTCCGGGACCACCGCCGTGATGCTGGCCTTCCTCACCGTGGGCTGCGACGCCGAAGCGCTCTATCTCGTCTACGGTCGGGAGCTCACGCAAGTTCCCTCGGACTGGCTTTCGCTGAGCGTGAGTTGGTTCGGGCTGGTGGTCGGCTGTGCCTGGGCCGGGGTTCTGGCGGCCGGCGTCTTCCGTTCCACCGCGGCGGGTCTCGCCGCCGTACTCGCCGTACCCGTTCTCGTCGTCCCCCTCGTGCACCTGGCGTTGCGGGGGCATGCCGTGCCGATGGCGGTCGGCTTGCCCCTGCGCATGAGGGAGCTCTTCCTCCTGCAATGGCCGTTCGGAGGTGAGCGCTATCTGCTCGGCGTGGCCCGGGTCGTCGCCCAACCCGTCGGCGGTGCGATGACGTTGTCGCTCGCCGCGCTGCTGTGCGCGTATGTGCTCACGACACTGCGCGCCAGAGTCCGATGACATCCGTCCGCACGCTTCGTAGCCCCGCTGTGTGCACAACTCCCCGGAGAAAGCCCGTTTCTTTCCGATAAGGCGTCAATTGCGACGGGGTGAGCGATCACCCTTTCGTGTGCTTTTCACCAAAGACCTCAAGGGAGTTGGAGGCGGCGCCGACAAAGGATCCGTGAGTACCCTTGCGCACACCATGATGACCGCCGCCCGCTCCGCAGACTCTGGTCTGACCGGCCCGGGCGAACTCGACCGCTACCCCTACGCCGAGGCATCGGTGGCCGACCGCGTCGGAGCGCCCGCCTGGGACGGAGCGGACCCCGAGCTGGGCCGCGTGGGCCGGCGCGCCGCGGGCAGCCGCGGACGCGGACTGCACGGCCAACTCGTCCAGCAGCTGGGTCAGATGATCGTCTCCGGAGACCTGGGGGCGGACCGCCCGCTGGTACCCGAGGAGATCGGCCAGCGCTTCGAGGTCTCCCGTACCGTCGTCCGTGAGTCCCTCCGCGTCCTGGAGGCCAAGGGCCTCGTCAGCGCCCGCCCGAACGTCGGCACCCGCGTGCGGCCCGTCAGCGACTGGAACCTCCTGGATCCGGACATCATCGAGTGGCGGGCCTTCGGGCCGCAGCGCGACGACCAGCGCCGCGAGCTGAGCGAGCTGCGCTGGACGATCGAGCCCCTCGCCGCCCGCCTAGCCGCCGGGCACGGACGCGAGGAGGTGCAGCAGCGCCTCTCCGACATGGTCGAGATCATGAGCCATGCCATGGCGCAGGGCGACACGCTGACCTTCTCGCGCGCCGACAACGAGTTCCACACCCTGCTCATCCAGATCGCGGGCAACCGCATGCTGGAGCACCTCTCCGGGATCGTCTCGGCCGCCCTCCAGGTCTCCGGCGGCCCGGTCACCGGCTGTGACCGGCCGAACGAGGGCTCTCTCGCGCTGCACGCACGGATCGTCGACGCGCTCGGCACCGGCGACGGGACGGCGGCGGAGTCGGCCATGCGCCAACTGCTCACCGTCCACCCCGAGGTGGAGCGCGTGGTTCCGGCCCCGCGCGAGCACTGAGCCGTACCGGACACGGAGCGGTCGCCGGTGTGCCGCGCTCTGGTGGTGCTCGTGGCAGCGCCGGGCGAGGGAACCGGCCGTCGCCGGGGCCCATCGGATCCTTGGAATCCGGTGGGGTCCGGCGACGTGGCGGGCCGCCGCGGTGGGCGGAGCGGCTGCGGTTGGTTCATCGGTGACCTTCTTTGCCTATATCTGACCGCTTTTGACCGCTTACGGGGTGTGACTCGGGCCACGAAGATTGGGCGTAACGCTCGTGGGAACAACGCGATGACCTAAGAGGTGACAGCCGCGGAGGGAATACGGACGCCATCACAGGCGCTGTGAATCTTCCCGGCACCCGCCCGCTCCGTCGGCCCATCCCCAGGCCGGTGGTCGGCTCCTGTCCACTGTGGACGGGGCCGGAAGCCGTTTTCCAACGTTCCGAGAGGTTGTTCGTGTCGGCCAGCACATCCCGTACGCTCCCGCCGGAGATCGCCGAGTCCGTCTCTGTCATGGCGCTCATTGAGCGGGGAAAGGCTGAGGGGCAGATCGCCGGCGACGATGTGCGTCGGGCCTTCGAAGCTGACCAGATTCCGGCCACTCAGTGGAAGAACGTACTGCGCAGCCTCAACCAGATCCTTGAGGAAGAGGGTGTGACGCTGATGGTCAGTGCAGCAGAGCCCAAGCGCACCCGAAAGAGCGTCGCAGCGAAGAGTCCGGCCAAGCGCACCGCCACCAAGACGGTCGCGGCGAAGGCGGTGACCACCAGGAAGGCCACCGCCACCACGGCTGCCCCGACTGCGCCCGCCGCTCCGCTCGCCGACGATCCCGCCGAGGAAGCCACACCGGCCAGGAAGGCCGCCGCCAAGAAGGCGACTGCCAAGAAGGCGGTCGCGAAGAAGACCGTCGCCAAGAAGACGGCCGCCAAGAAGACCACGGCGAAGAAGGACGACGCCGAGCTGCTCGAGGAAGAGGTCCTCGAGGAAACCAAGGTCACCGACGAGCCCGAGGGCGCCGAGAGCGCGGGCTTCGTCCTGTCCGACGAGGACGAGGACGACGCACCCGCCCAGCAGGTCGCCGCGGCCGGTGCCACCGCCGACCCGGTCAAGGACTACCTGAAGCAGATCGGCAAAGTCCCCCTGCTCAACGCCGAGCAGGAGGTCGAGCTGGCCAAGCGCATCGAGGCGGGTCTGTTCGCCGAGGACAAGCTGGCCAACGCCGACAAGCTGGCGCCGAAGCTCAAGCGCGAACTGGAGATCATCGCCGAGGATGGCCGCCGCGCCAAGAACCACCTCCTGGAGGCCAACCTCCGTCTGGTGGTCTCCCTGGCCAAGCGCTACACCGGCCGCGGCATGCTCTTCCTGGACCTCATCCAGGAGGGCAACCTCGGTCTGATCCGCGCGGTCGAGAAGTTCGACTACACCAAGGGCTACAAGTTCTCCACGTACGCCACCTGGTGGATCCGTCAGGCGATCACCCGCGCCATGGCCGACCAGGCCCGCACCATCCGTATCCCGGTGCACATGGTCGAGGTCATCAACAAGCTCGCGCGCGTGCAGCGCCAGATGCTCCAGGACCTGGGCCGCGAGCCCACCCCGGAGGAGCTGGCCAAGGAGCTCGACATGACCCCGGAGAAGGTCATCGAGGTCCAGAAGTACGGCCGCGAGCCCATCTCCCTGCACACCCCGCTGGGCGAGGACGGTGACAGCGAGTTCGGTGACCTCATCGAGGACTCCGAGGCCGTCGTCCCGGCCGACGCCGTCAGCTTCACGCTTCTGCAGGAGCAGCTGCACTCGGTTCTGGACACCCTGTCCGAGCGCGAGGCCGGCGTCGTTTCCATGCGTTTCGGTCTCACCGACGGTCAGCCGAAGACCCTCGACGAGATCGGCAAGGTGTACGGCGTGACGCGTGAGCGCATCCGCCAGATCGAGTCCAAGACCATGTCGAAGCTGCGCCACCCGTCGCGTTCGCAGGTGCTGCGCGACTACCTCGACTAGGTCCCGGTCGTACGACGGCGAAGGCCCGGCTCCCCTCGTGGGAGCCGGGCCTTCGTGCTGCGCGCAGCCGTGCCGTGGATGACTCTGGGTGTCCCAGCATCACCGCGGAGTGAGGAGTCTGCATGCGCCGTTCCGTTGTCCGGACACTGATCCGGCCGCTGGCTATGGCGGCCGCCATGACCGCCATACCCCTGATGGAAGCGGCCCCGGTGGCCGCCGACAGCGTGGTCGTCGGGGGGTACCCGATAGACGTCTCCCAAGCCCCCTGGACGGTGGCACTGACCAGCCGTACCCGGTTCGGAGGTACGCGGGCGGGGCAGTTCTGCGGTGGCGTGGCGGTCACGCGGACCGTCGTGCTCACCGCGGCCCACTGCCTGGCCGAAGAGGTCCTGGGGGCGCCACCGGACCGTGTGCGCGACCTCAAGGTCATCACGGGCCGTACCGACCTGCTCGGCTCCGAGGGCGCTGAGATCGCCGTACAGGGCGCCCGGGTCAACCCGCGCTACGACGCCTCGGCCAACTCCGGCGACTTCGCCGTGCTCACGCTCGCCGAGCCGCTGCCGCAGAGCGCCGTCGTGGCCATGGCGTCCTCGGGCGACGCGGCGTACGCACCCGGGACGGAGGCCTTGGTCTCCGGGTGGGGCGATACGACCGGCAACGGCGCCTACGCGCGCAGTCTTCACGCCGCACACGTCCATGTACTGGCCGACGATGTCTGTGCCCGTGCCTACCCGGGCGGCCCGGATGGCACCTTCCAGGCCGAGTCCATGCTCTGCGCCGGAGAGAGCGCGGGCGGGCCGGACGCCTGCCAGGGCGACAGCGGAGGTCCTCTGGTCGCCTCCGGACGGCTGATCGGGCTTGTGTCCTGGGGCAGCGGCTGCGGGCGGCCGGGCAGCCCCGGTGTCTACACGCGCGTGTCCGACGTCCTCCGTGTCCTGAAGCCGGCTGCCGCGGGTCGCCGGCAGCCCCACAGGAAGCCGTGAGTGGCTGTACGAGGGCACGAGCACGGGCGGCCGCTCCTTCTGAGGAGCGGCCGCCCGTTCACCGGCCTGTGCCGGCGCTGGCTCGTCGTGGGTGCGAGATTCAGCGCTCTTCTTCGGAAGCGATGCCCGGAACGGACGTCAGCCGCTCCGTCTCGTCCTGTATCTCAGCGGCGATCTTCTTGAGTTCCGGCTCGAACTTGCGACCGTGGTGGGCGCAGAAGAGCAGTTCTCCGCCGCTGAGCAGCACGACGCGCAGGTATGCCTGGGCGCCGCAGCGGTCGCAGCGATCGGCGGCCGTCAGTGGGCTCGCGGGGGTCAGAACAGTAGTCACGTCGCCTCTTCTCTAGCTCGACGAGCTGTCGTACCAGGGTCAACATCCAACCAGCCCGAAAACGTTCCCGCTCGTGGCATTTCCTCGGAAAAATCTTTCCGGGGGGGCTGTCTGCTGCCGGTTGGCGGCGAATGTGCCGTAGTGCGTGTCTTGTGTGCTTACGGTTTCGCGCTGTCTTCGGTTCACATCCTCCCGGCCGGGTTGCCGGTTGTTCATGAGGACGTGCCCGGAGCCTAAATGGTTCATGCGTCGAAGGGAACGTGATATGTACTTCACTCCATCGAGGGATCGAACGTGTATACGAGTCTGGACTAGGCTGAGTTCTCGACGAGGGTGGCGTTACAACGGCTCTACCAGGCCTCGGTACCCTCTGAACGGCTACCGAAGCCGCCCCCTTACCCAGAAGGGGGTCATCTGAAATTCAGCGAGGAGCGAACCGCGTGACCGCCGATACGTCCGTGCCGTCCACAGCGCTGCTGGCAGGAGCAGACCGGGACGGTTCCAACTACACCGCGCGGCACCTGCTCGTCCTCGAGGGTCTCGAGGCCGTGCGCAAGCGCCCGGGCATGTACATCGGCTCGACCGACAGCCGCGGTCTGATGCACTGTCTGTGGGAGATCATCGACAACTCCGTGGACGAGGCCCTCGGTGGCTACTGCGACCACATCGAGGTCATCCTCCACGACGACGGCTCGGTCGAGGTGCGGGACAACGGCCGTGGCATCCCCGTGGACGTGGAACCCAAGACCGGTCTGTCCGGCGTCGAGGTCGTCATGACCAAGCTTCACGCCGGCGGAAAGTTCGGCGGCGGTTCGTACGCCGCCTCCGGTGGTCTGCACGGAGTCGGTGCCTCCGTGGTCAATGCGCTCTCGTCCCGTGTCGACATCGAGGTGGATCGCGGCGGCCACACCCACGCCATCAGCTTCCGGCGCGGTGTGCCCGGCGTTTTCCAGGGCGAGGGTCCGAACGCGAAGTTCGAGGCCAAGAGCGGCCTGGCCAAGGCCAAGAAGATCCCCAAGACCCGAAGCGGCACCCGCACGCGGTACTGGGCCGACCGGCAGATCTTCCTCAAGGACGCCAAGCTCTCCCTGGAGACGCTGCACCAGCGCGCGCGGCAGACCGCGTTCCTGGTGCCGGGCCTGACGATCGTCGTCCGTGACGAGTTCGGGCTCGGTGAGGGCGGCAGCAAGGGCGAGGAGTCGTTCCGCTTCGACGGCGGCATCAGCGAGTTCTGCGAGTACCTGGCCAAGGACAAGCCGGTCTGTGATGTCCTCCGCTTCTCGGGGCAGGGCACCTTCAAGGAGACCGTCCCGGTCCTGGACGAACACGGCCAGATGACGCCCACCGAGGTCACGCGCGAGCTGGGCGTGGACGTGGCGATGCGCTGGGGCACCGGCTACGACACCACCCTGCGCTCCTTCGTGAACATCATCGCCACCCCCAAGGGCGGCACCCACGTGGCCGGTTTCGAGCAGGCCGTGACCAAGACGCTGCTCGAGTCGGTGCGCGCCAAGAAGCTGCTGCGCGTGGCCGAGGACGACATCGTCAAGGACGACGCCCTGGAGGGCCTGACCGCGGTCGTCACCGTGCGCCTGGCCGAGCCGCAGTTCGAGGGCCAGACCAAGGAGGTGCTCGGCACCTCGGCGGCCCGCCGCATCGTGCTCAATGTGATCTCCAAGGAACTCAAGGCGTTCCTGACGAGTACGAAGCGCGACGCGGCGGCGCAGGCGCGGGTCGTGATGGAGAAGGTGGTCGCCGCTGCCCGCACCCGCGTCGCGGCCCGCCAGCACAAGGACGCCCAGCGGCGGAAGACCGCACTGGAGTCCTCGTCCCTGCCGGCCAAGCTCGCCGACTGCCGCAGCGACGACGTCGACCGCAGCGAGCTGTTCATCGTCGAGGGGGACTCCGCGCTCGGTACGGCGAAGCTCGCGCGGAACTCCGAGTTCCAGGCGCTGCTGCCGATCCGGGGCAAGATCCTCAACGTGCAGCGGTCGTCGGTGACCGACATGCTCAAGAACGCCGAGTGCGGCGCGATCATCCAGGTCATAGGAGCCGGTTCGGGCCGTACGTTCGACATCGACCAGGCGCGGTATGGCAAGATCATCATGATGACCGACGCGGATGTGGACGGCTCCCACATCCGCTGCCTGCTGCTGACGCTGTTCCAGCGCTACATGCGGCCCATGGTCGAGGCCGGCCGTGTCTTCGCCGCGGTGCCGCCGCTGCACCGTGTCGAGATCGTCCAGCCGAAGAAGGGCCAGGACAAGTACGTCTACACGTACTCGGACCGTGAGCTGCGCGACAAGCTCATGGAGTTCCAGAGCAAGGGCATCCGGTACAAGGACTCCATCCAGCGCTACAAGGGTCTGGGCGAGATGGACGCCGACCAGCTGGCCGAGACCACCATGGACCCACGCCACCGCACCCTGCGCCGGATCAACCTCTCCGACCTGGAGGCCGCCGAACAGGTCTTTGACCTGCTCATGGGCAACGACGTGGCGCCCCGCAAGGAGTTCATCTCCGGCTCGGCGGCCACACTGGACCGGTCCCGCATCGACGCGTAGCCGTTGCGCCGGCTCGGGCCGACCTGACTGCTCACCGAGAGTGGCGCAGCAGGTCGGCCGGCGGATGTCGGGCGTGCTTCGGGATGGCGACGGGGCGCGTGAGCGGTACTCAGGGCTTGCCGTAGAGGTCGGGGGCTTCGACTGGCCGGTTGTGCGACTGGCTGGGAAGGGGCGACTGGATCGGGGCCTGACCGGGTGAGGGCGGCTGCGCCCGGAGGGCTCGGGTGGCGGGTCGGCGTCCGTGCTCCGATCTTGAGTGTGCGCTCGGCTGTTGCACGCGGAATCGGCGCTTGAGCGTTCGCCCGGCCCAGGCGCCGCCGTCTCGGCCTCGAGCCGGGGGTCGAACGGGCGGCCCTCGCCTCGTCCCGAGGGCCACATGCGTGGGTTGAGGCAGGGCGTGACACGTCTGAACCGGCCCCATGGCGAGCCGCTACGACCGGCTCGACCGGGGGCGCCCTTGCGGCGCCGCCCCTGGGGGGAATCCACCTGCCTTGGCTTCGGCTCCTGCCCCGGCAACGCAACCACTGGCCTTGGCCGCTGTCCTGGCTCGCCATGCCTCGGTTCGGGCCGGCCCCGTTCCTCGGCCCAGGCCGGCCCCATGCCCCAAACCAGGCCGACCTTTTCCCAGGCCGGCTCAGCCCAGCCCGGCGACTGGCGACGCCTGTCCCAGAGTCTGGCAACGCCCAGCCCTGATCCCACCGCGCAGCGCAACCGAGCACCGGCAGACGTGCGGCTCGCGCGGCCCACCGGCGGTGTCTCCACCCCTGGGTGGAGGCGGACAGTCCGCAGGGTTCCACCCGCGATCCACCCCGGCTCCGATCTTCTGACCTGCGAATTTCCGTAATTTCGAAGGTGTCGGCAGCGCTCGTTTCCGACATCCCTTCTCGCTCACGGAGGCAGCGATGTCCGGGCTCGTCAACGTGTTGGTGACAGTGGCCGTAGTCGCCATCGTGATCGTGCGGCAGTTCCGCGCCCGTGCGATCGACACCGACCGGCGCTGGTGGCTGCTGCCCGTGATTCTCGGGGTCGTGGCGCTGCGCGAGCCCGGCATACTCGACGCCCACCACCGCGTCGAATCCGCCGCGCTGCTGGCCGTGGAGATGCTCATCGGCTTGGCCACGGGCGCCGGCTGGGCCTGGACCACCCGGATCTGGACGGCACCGGACGGTGTCGTGTGGACCAAGAGCACCAAGGCGAGTGTCGGCGTATGGGCCGCGGGCATAGCCTTCCGGCTCGGTGTCTTCGCACTCGGCACTGTGATCGGCGTGCACCAGGACAGCTCGGCACTGATGCTCGGCCTTGCCGGCACCCTGCTGGTCCGGGCCGGGATCCTCGCCTGGCGCGCACAGTCCTTCGGCTCCGCGAGCCACCCTGCCTCGGCGTACGGTGACGACATGCGGTCGGTGGAGAAGGAGCACGCGTGACGGAGAACGCCTGGACGCGCTGGCCGTCGCGTGAAGCGCTCGGCCGCGCGGGCACCTCCCGCCCCCGGCGCCTGCTCGCCTGGGTCATCAGGGCGCTGGTGCTCGGGCTGCTCCTCTGGGGGGCCTTCAGCCAGAAGCACGTCGGCATCTGGGGTGCGCTCGCGGCCGCGGCCGGAGTCCTGCTGGCCGGTCTCGTCTCCTGGGCCTTCTTCCGCAGCACCTACGAGCACCGGCTGGTGCCCTCCATGGCACTCATGGGTGTACTGCTGGGCATCGCCGTCGTGGCCCAGGCCACGGGGTTCAGGGGACCGGCTCTGCTGATCTGGTGCGGCTGCGGGGTCTCCGCCCTGGAGCGGCTGCCCCTCGGGGCCGCCCTGCCCATGACATCGGTGGCACTGGCCTCGTACTCCGCGTTCAACAACGACGTGTGGCTGACCACGGCCGCCACGGTGGCGGGTATGGCCCTTGCCGGATACGTCCTGAGGCTGGACGCCGAGGCTCGGGGGAGTGCGCAGCGGCTGCTCGCACAGGAGAGGGCCGCGAGGGCCGCCGAGGCGGAGTCGGCGGCGCTGGCCGAACGGGCCAGGATCGCCCGGGAGATCCACGACGTGCTTGCCCACAGCCTCTCGGCGCAACTGGTGCACCTGGAGGCGGCACGGCTGCTGATCGAGCGCGGCGCCGGCCGGGAGCAGATCCTGGAGCGGGTGGTGGCCGCCCGGGGCATGGCCCGCGACGGCCTCGCCGAGACCAGGCAGGCGCTGTCCGCGCTGCGTGGTGAGCTGTCGCCCCTGGAGGAGTTCCTCACCGAACTCGTCAGCGCGGCCGAGGGCGCCGACGTCACCGTCACGGGTGAGCGCCGGCCTCTGTCGGCCGAAGCCTCACAAGCCGTGCGCCGGGTGGCACAAGAGGCGTTGACGAATGTCCGCAAGCACGCCCATGGCGCCAAGGTGCACCTGCGACTCGAATACGGCGGGCACGAAGTGACGCTGGACGTACGGGACTCGGGCGGTCGGCCGGGTGAACTGACGGGTGCGGGCGCCGGGTACGGTCTGCTGGGTATGCGGGAGCGCGCCGAACTGCTGGGCGGTTCGCTGGACGCGGGGCCGGACGAGGAGGGGTTCGTGGTGACGTTGAAGGTGCCTGTATGACGGAGACGGAGGGGGAGAGGAAGCCCGCGCGTGTGGTGGTCGCCGACGACCAGACGGTGGTCCGGGAAGGCATCGTGATGCTGCTCGGGCTGCTGCCCGGAGTGGAGGTCGTGGGTTCGGCGGGGGACGGCGAGGAGGCGGTGCGGCTCGTCGGGGAACTGGCCCCGGACGTGGTCCTGATGGATCTGAGGATGCCCCGCTGCGACGGTGTGGAGGCCACGCGGCGGATTCGGGCGGAGTATCCGGGGACACAGGTCGTGGTGCTCACCACGTACGCGGACGACGAGTCGCTGTTCCCCGCGCTGCGCGCGGGAGCCCGGGGGTATCTCACCAAGGACGCGGGCGGCGACGAGATCGTGCGCGCCGTGGAGAGTGTGCTGTCGGGGGAGGCCGGACTGTCGCCGAGTGTCCAGCGCCGGCTGCTGGAGAGGCTGTCGGAGCCCGAGCCCGCACCGGCGACAGCAGAGGCGCCCGACGGGCTGACCGCGCGGGAGACCGAGGTCCTGGTGCTGATCGCCGAGGGTCTGAGCAACCAGGAGATCGCCCGCACCCTGCATGTCTCGACCGCGACGGTGAAGACCCACATCAACAATCTCTTCGCCAAGACGGGCCTCAAGGACCGTGCGCAGGCGGTGCGCTACGCCTACGGGAAGGGGCTGGTGCGGCCGCCCGCGGAGTGAGTCACCTGATGGGGTGAAGAGCCAGGGGAAGAAGAATCAGGGATCTTACCGATCTGTCCATCCTTGGGCATGCAGTCAAGCGATGGCCGTTCCCGTGGAGCCGGCGACGATCCCGGGAGTTCGGCCGGCAAGCGGGAAGACCACGGCGCGGCCTCCCGCGACGTGAGATACGACGACCCCTGGTACGACGCGCTGGCCTCCGGCTGGGGCGAGCTGGATGGCACCGGGATGCCGGCACGGGCCGTACCGTCCGCGCGCGGGGAGCAGGACGGAACGGCTGTCCGTGCCCGCGACGTGTACCTGGAGGTGGCGCGCAGCGAGGCCTTCCAGGAGGTGCGCAGCAGGTACCGCAGGTTCGTGGTGCCGGGAGTCGCCGTCTTTCTCGTCTGGTACGTGGGGTACGTGGTCGCCGCGACGACCGCGCCCGGCCTCATGGCCCGTCCCGTGACCGGGGCGGTGAACGTGGCGATGCTCGCGGGGCTCGGGCAGTTCCTCAGCACGTTCCTGTTCACCTGGGCCTACGCCCGGCATGCGCGGCTGCGTCGGGACCGGGCCGCGCTGGAACTGCGCTGGGACACACAGGAACTGGCCCGCGGAGTCCAGGGAGATGCCTCGTGACCGGCGGACATCAGGCGCTGGCGCTGCTGTTGTTCAGCGGGTTCGTGGCCGTGACCCTGGGGATCACGACATGGGTGAGCCGCAGGCGGCAGGGCACGGCGGAGGAGTTCTATGCCGGAGGGCGGCTCTTCACCCCGATGGAGAATGGTTTTGCCATCGCGGGTGACTACATGTCGGCGGCCTCCTTCCTCGGGGTCACGGGGCTCATCGCGCTCTACGGCTACGACGGGCTGCTGTACGTGGTGGGCTTCCTCGTGGCCTGGCTGGTCGTGCTGTTCCTGGTGGCGGAACTGGTGCGCAACTGCGGGCGGTTCACCCTGGCCGACGTGGTGGCCGCGCGGATGAGCGAGAGGCCGGTGCGGATCGCCGCGGGAACTTCCTCGGTCACGGTGTCCGTTCTGTATCTGGTGGCGCAGATGGTGGGTGCGGGCAGCCTGGTGGCGCTGCTGCTGGGGCGGACGAGCGGTGCGGCCCAGGCCTGGACGGTCATCGGGGTGGGTGCCCTGATGGTGATCTATGTGTCGCTGGGAGGGATGCGGGCCACCACCTGGATCCAGATCGTGAAGGCGGTCCTGCTGCTCACCGGCACGGTCGTGCTGACCGTGCTGGTGCTGGTGCGGTTCCACGGCGACTTCGACCGGCTGCTGGTGGCGGCGGCGGACCGCAGCGGCCACGGGAGCGCGTTCCTGGCGCCGGGACTGAAGTACGGCGGGAGCTGGACCGCCCGCCTCGACTTCATCAGCCTGGGGCTCGCGCTGGTACTGGGCACGGCGGGGCTGCCGCACATCCTGTCCCGCTTCTACACCGTGCCGACCGCGCGGGCGGCCCGCCGTTCGGCGGTGTGGTCCATCGGGCTGATCGGCGGCTTCTATCTGATGACGATCGTCCTCGGGTTCGGGGCCGCAGCCGTGGTCGGGCCGCAGACCGTGCGCGGCTCGAACGCGGCCGGGAACACCGCCGTACCCCTGCTCGCCCTCGACCTGGGCGGCGGTGCTGGCTCCACTGGTGGAACGGTTCTGTTCGCCATCGTCGCCGCCGTCGCCTTCGCGACGATTCTCGCGGTGGTCGCCGGGATCACGCTCGCCTCCTCGGCCTCCGTGGCCCACGATCTGTACGCGTCCTTGCGGCGGTCGCACGCCAATACACGCAGCGAGGTGGCGGTGGCGCGCGTCGCGGCGGTCGGCATCGGCGTCGTCGCGATCGCGCTGGGCCTGTTGGCACGCGACCTCAA
Source organism: Streptomyces griseochromogenes (assembly GCF_001542625.1). Classification (NCBI taxonomy): domain Bacteria; kingdom Bacillati; phylum Actinomycetota; class Actinomycetes; order Kitasatosporales; family Streptomycetaceae; genus Streptomyces; species Streptomyces griseochromogenes. Next base: position 2,399,718 of record NZ_CP016279.1, read on the forward strand.
CGTAGCCTTCCTGGTCGGCCTCGCCTTCGCCGTGGCCGCGTCGGCGAACCTGCCGGTGCTGCTGTACGCGCTGTTCTGGCGCGGCTTTACGACGCGCGGCGCGGTGTGGGCCGTATACGGCGGGCTGATTCCCGCGCTCGGGCTGGTGCTGCTCTCCCCGGTGGTCTCGGGCAGCCCGGACTCGCTCTTCCCGGACGTCGACTTCCAGTACTTCCCTCTGCAGAACCCGGGCATCGTCTCCATCCCGCTCGGCTTCCTCGCCGGCTGGCTGGGCACGGTCACCTCGGACGAGGTCGCCGACGAAGCCAAGTACGCGGAGACAGAGGTGCGGTCACTGACCGGGGCGGGGGCCGTGTAGCCGGCTCGGTAGGGTGCCGCGACGAGACCGGCCTTACGGTGCCACCCACGCGTACCGGTGCTCCGGGCGGCCGGTGTCACCGTACTTCAAGGAGAGGCGGAGGCGGCCCGCCTGTTCCAGGGTGCGCAGATAGCGCTGGGCCGTGGAGCGGCTCAGGCCGGTCTCGGCCGCGACTTCATGGGCCGACAGCGGGTGGTCCGCGCGGTGCAGGACGCCGCAGATGAGGTCGGTCGTGGGTTCCGACTGGCCGCTGGGCAGGCCCGGCGCGGACGGTGCGGGGGCCGTGCGCAGGGCACCGAAGATCCGGTCGACCTGCTCCTGGCCCGTCAGCCCCCGGCCGCCCACCCGGTCGACGGTGCGGCGCAGCGCGGCATAGGAGTCGAGGCGGGTACGCAGGGCGGCGAAGGTGAACGGTTTGACCAGGTAGTGCAGGGCGCCCAGGCGCATCGCCCGCTGCACGGTCGTCACGTCGCTGGCGGCCGTGATCATGATGACGTCGGTGCCGTGGCCCTGCTCCCGCATGCGGTGGACGAGTTCGAGGCCGGTCTGGTCCGGCAGATAGTGATCGAGCAGGACCAGATCGATGGCGCCGTGTTCGACGGCGGCCAGGGCCTGGGCGGCGCTGTGCGCGCGGGCGGTCACCCGGAAGCCGGGAACCTTTCCCACGTACTTGGCGTTTATCTCTGCGACGCGGAAGTCGTCGTCCACGACCAGGACGTCAATCATCAGGCCTCTCCTTCAAGGCCGGCGAGCGTTAAGCCCGTGTTTCGTGCTCCGCAGTTGTAGCGCGAGCAAAATGAGCACAACAGGCTCTTGCGAGCAAAAGAACGGCTTGTGGTCACAAGACTGCTGCCGTGGCCGGAACCGCACCTACCGTCCCGCCCCATGAGCGCAGACACCAGCCCCGCCATCGAGCTACGGGGCGCGAGCAAGACCTTCAGGACCCCGTCGGGGGGTCTGCACACCGCAGTCCGGGATCTGGACCTCACCGTCGGGCGCGGTGAGTTCGTGGCCGTCGTCGGCCCGACCGGCTGCGGCAAGTCCACCACGCTGACCCTGGTCAGCGGCCTGGAGGAGCCCACCGAGGGCGAGGTGCTGGTGGCCGGTGAGCCGGTCGACGGCGTCGGCGACAAGGTCGGTTTCGTCTTCCAGCAGGACGCCACCTTCCCCTGGCGGACGGTCCTGTCCAACGTCATGACGGGCCCGCGCTTCAGGGGCGTGCCCAAGGCCGAGGCCAAGCAGAAGGCGCGCGACTGGCTGACTCGGGTCGGTCTCGCGGCCTTCGAGGACCGCTACCCGCACCAGCTCTCCGGCGGTCAGCGCAAGCGCGTCGCCCTCGCCGCCACCTTTGTCAACGACCCCGAGATCCTGCTCATGGACGAGCCGTTCTCGGCGCTCGACGTACAGACCCGGGCGCTGATGTCGGACGAGCTGCTGGAGCTGTGGGAGGGCAGCGGCGCCTCGGTCGTCTTCGTCACCCACGACCTGGAGGAGTCCATCGCGCTGGCCGACAAGGTCGTCGTGATGACCGCGGGACCGGCGACCGTGAAACAGGTCTTCGACATCGACCTGCCCCGGCCGCGCAAGGTCGAGTCGGTGCGCCTGGAGCCGCGGTTCATCGAGATCTACCGCGAGATCTGGGAGTCCCTCGGCGAAGAGGTCCGCATCACCCGTGAGAGGGGTGCCGCCCATGTCGCCTGACGTCATGCCCGAGGCCCAGGTCGTGCTGACCACGACCGAACCCGGCGACAAGACGGACCGTACGCACTCACGCGCGCGTGCCGCCCGCAGACGCAAGATCGTTGTCATGGGCGCCCGCGTACTCCTCCTGGTCGCCGTCCTCGGCCTGTGGGAAGTGCTTTCCCGGGCCAAGGCCATCGATCCGTTCAACTTCTCGATGCCCTCGAAGATCTGGGACCAGATCTGGACCTGGGTGATGCACGGGACGGCCCAGGGATCCCTCGGCGAGCAGATCTGGTACACGGTCTACGAGGCGCTGCTCGGCTGGGTGCTCGGTGTGGTCGCCGGCGTCGTGTTCGGTATCGCCCTCGGGCGGATCACCTTCCTCGCCGACATCCTTGGTCCATACATCAAGGTGCTCAACTCGATACCCAGGATCGTCCTTGCCCCGATCTTCGTGATCTGGTTCGGACTCGGCCCCGCCTCCAAGGTCGCGTCGGCCGTCGTGCTGGTGTTCTTCCCGGTCTTCTTCAACGCCTTCCAGGGCGCCCGCGAAGTCGACCGCAATCTGGTCTCCAACGCCCGGATCCTCGGCGCGAGCGACCGCAGGGTGACGCTCCAGGTCGTCATCCCGTCGGCCACATCGTGGATCTTCACCAGCCTCCACGTCAGCTTCGGCTTCGCCCTCATCGGTGCCATCGTCGGCGAGTACATCGGCGCGACCAAGGGCATCGGCCTGCTCGTCGCGCAGTCGCAGGGCACCTTCAACGCGGCCGGGGTGTACGGCGCGATGGTCATCCTCGCCGTCGTCGCGCTCGCCGCCGAGGGTCTGCTCACCTTCGCCGAGCGCCGCATCTTCCGGTGGAAGCCGTCGGGCTCCGACAGCTGAACGCCCCTTTGAGCCACCCCCCGCTTCCCCGCACCGCCCTCATCACAAGGACGTGAACCGCCATGCGCAAGTCCGCGAGATACACCACCCTGGCCGCTGCCGGCCTGCTCGCCCTCTCCTCCCTCACCGCCTGTGCCAATGACGCGGCGAGCACCGCCTCCACGGGGGACGGCAAGGGCACGAAGGTCAAGATCATGGTCGGCGGCCTGGACAAGGTCATCTACCTGCCGGCGATGCTCACCCAGCGGCTCGGCTACTTCGACGCCGAGGGCCTCGACGTGGAACTGCTGAGCGAGCCCGCCGGTGTCCAGGCCGAGACCGCGCTCGTCTCCGGTCAGGTCCAGGGAGCCGTCGGTTTCTACGACCACACCCTGGACCTGCAGACGAAGGGCAAGTCCGTCGAGTCCGTCGTGCAGTTCTCGCACGCGCCGGGCGAGGTGGAGGTCGTCTCCCGGAAGGCGGCGGGGGACATCACCTCGCCCGAGGACTTCAAGGGGAAGAAGCTCGGCGTCACCGGCCTCGGCTCGTCGACCGACTTCCTCACCAAGTACCTCGCCGTCAAGAACGGCGTGAAGGTCAGCGAGTTCACGCCGGTCGCCGTCGGGGCCGGACCGACCTTCATCTCGGCGCTCCAGCAGGGCGCGATCGACGGCGGCATGACGACCGACCCGACCGTCGCCACGATCCTGGACAAGAAGGCGGGCAAGGTCCTCCTCGACATGCGCACGCCCGAGGGTTCGCGGGCTGCGCTGGGCGGACCGTACCCGTCGTCCAGTCTGTACATGCAGACGGACTGGGTGAACGGACACAAGGACACCGTCCAGAAGTTGGCCAATGCATTCGTCAAGACGCTCACGTGGATGTCCACCCACAGCGCGGACGAGATCGCGGCCAAGATGCCCGCCGACTACTCCCAGGGCGACAAGACGCTCTACGCGCAGGCCATCAAGAGCACGCTGCCGATGTTCACCAAGGACGGCGTCATGCCCGAGGGCGGTCCCGAGACCGTCGAGAAGGTCCTCAAGGCGTTCAACCCCAACATCAAGAACGCCGAGGTGGACCTGAGCAAGACGTACACGACCGAGTTCGTCAAGGCCGCCAAGTAACGCAAGAGGCCGCTCAGGCGCGGGTCGCCCACTCGTAACGGTGTTCCGGGCGGCCCGCGTCACCGTATTTCAGGGTCAGCCGGGCCCGTCCGGTGCGCTCCAGGAGCTTGAGATAGCGCTGGGCGGTCTGGCGGCTCACCCCCGTCCGCTCGGCGATCTCCTGGGCGGACAGCGGCCCGTCGGCACTCATCAGGGACTGGCGCACCAGCTCGGCCGTGGTGGGGGAGTGCCCCTTGGGCAGTCCGGGCTCCGACGGCGCGGACAGGGCGCCGAAGATGCGGTCCACCTCCGCCTGTTCGGCCTCGCCGCCGCCGTCCAGCGTGCGGCGCAGCTCCGCGTACGCCTCCAGCTTGGCGCGCAGCCCGGCGAAGGCGAACGGCTTCACCAGATACTGCAGCACGCCGTGCCGCAGGGCCGCCTGGACGGTCGACACGTCCCGCGCGGCCGTCACCATGATCACATCGGTCTGGTGGCCGCGGCGGCGCATCTCCTGGACGACCGCGAGCCCGGTCTCGTCGGGCAGATAGTGGTCCATGAGGACCAGGTCGAGCCGCGGCAGCGTCTCCAGCCGGTTCAGCGCCTCGGCCGCGCTGTGCGCCTCGGCGGCCACGTGGAAACCGGGCACCTTCTCGACGTAGGCGGCGTTGACCCGGGCGACCCGGGTGTCGTCGTCCACGACCAGGACCTCGATCATCGTGCCTCCTCCTCGGCAGCGGTCGGGACGGTGGAAGGGCCCGTCACGCCTGGCTCCGCGGACCCGGTGTGTGCGGGCTCCGGTTCCGGCTCGGTCAGCGCCTCCGGCAGGACGACGGTGAATTCCGCGCCTCCGCCGTCCGCCGCGCCCACCCTCGCGCTCCCGCCCTGCCGTTCGGCGAGCCGGCGCACCAGCGAGAGCCCGAGGCCCCGCTTGCCGTGCGCGGGCGGCTTCTTGGTCGACCACCCCTCGGTGAAGATCAACTCCCGCTGGTCCTCCGGGATTCCGGGCCCGGTGTCGCACACGCGGAGCACGACCGTACGTCCCTCGGCGCGCAACTCGACCTCCACGCGCGCGTGTGGGGTGCCCGCGACCGCGTCTAGGGCGTTGTCGACGAGGTTGCCCACGACCGTGACCAGGCCCCGGGGGTCGATCAACCGGTCGGGGAGCCGGGTGCGTTCCGACACCCACAGGGCGACGCCACGCTCGGCCGCGACGGTCGCCTTGCCGACCAGCAGGGCGGCGAGCAGCGGGTCCTGGATCTTCTCGGTGACCTGTTCGGCGGTGGCCCGGTGGTCCCCGACGACCTCGCCGACGAACTCCACGACGTCGTCGTACATCTCCAGCTCCAGCAGGCCGAGCAGGGTGTGCATACGGTTGGCGTGCTCATGGTCCTGGGCGCGCAGGGCGTCGATCAGACCGCGCGTGGAGTCGAGCTCGCGGCCCAGCTGCTCCAGTTCCGTGCGATCGCGCAGGGTCGCCACGGCGCCGCCGTCGTCCGTGGGCATGCGGTTGGCGACCAGGACGCGCTGGCCGCGCACGGTGAGCAGGTCGGTGCCGGTCACCCGGCCGGCCAGGACGTCCGTCGTACGGCCCTCGCCGAGCGCTTCGTCGGGGGACTGCCCGACGGCCTCGTCGCCGATGCCCAGCAGCCGCCGTGCCTCGTCGTTGAGCAGGCGGATGCGGCCGCCGCGGTCGAGGGCGACCACGCCCTCCCGGATGCCGTGCAGCATCGCCTCGCGCTCCGCGAGCAGCGCCGAGATGTCGGAGAAGGCCAGGTCCCGGGTCTGCCGCTGGACCCGGCGGGAGATGAGCCAGGCGGCCAGCGCGCCCACCGCCAGGGCGCCGCCGGCGTAGGCGAACAACCCCGGGATCGCGCTGATCAGCCGCGCGCGCACGCTGTCGTACGCGATACCGACCGAGACCGCCCCGATGATCCGGTGGTCGGCGTCGTACAGGGGCACCTTGCCGCGGGCCGAGCGGCCCAGGGTGCCCTTGTCGATCTCCATGACCTCCTTGCCCTTCAGGGCGTCTCTGGGGTCGGTGGAGACCCGGCGGCCGATCTCCCCAGGGGTGGGGTGCGACCAGCGCACCCAGTGCCGGTCCAGCACCACGACGTACTCGGCGTGGGTGGCGCGCCGGATCCGCTCGGCCTCCTTCTGCACGGGCCCGTTCCTGGTCGGCGGGGTGTTCAGGACGCCTTCGGCGATCTGCGGGTCCTGTGCCGTGGTCAGGGCGATGGCCAGCGCGCGGCGCATGGCCTCCTGATCCAGCTGCTTGCTCAGCGGCGCCAGGAAGAGCCCCGTCGCGAGCACCGCGACGCCCGCGGCGATCGCCACCTGCATCAGCAGCACCTGCGAGAAGACCCGCCGCGGCAGACCGAGGCGCAGACGGCGTGCGGGGGCAGCAGGGCTCATGTACACGACGGTACGGGGGCGGACGGTCGTCGGCGCAGGCGGTGTGGCGGGGATCTCTTGACCAATTCTTGAAGAAGTGGATGTGGGTGAGCCCAGGCTCAGCTCGCCAGCGCCGTCGTCCGCAGTTCGCGGACCGCCAGCACGTCCATGCGTGCCGGCGCGCCCAGCACGGCCGCGTCGCAGCTCTCCTGGCGCGGCGGCAAGGACGCGCCCTGCGCCACCGTGACCCGCCAGCGGCGGCCGTCGGCGTGGGCGACGGTGACCTCCCAGCGAGGTGCCCTGCCCTCGGTCCGTACGACGCTCAGCGCGGCCGCCGCGTACTCGTCCGCCGTCGAGCGCACGGCCAGCTCGGCCGCCTGGCCGGGCCGTTCCCAGGCGGAGCACCCCCGGCACCCCTCGACCACCACGCGCCCCTCCTGGACCCCGTGCAGGGCCGCCTTGATGGTGTGCGCCTCCGCCCGGCCGTACGCGTAGCCGTACGGCAGGACGAGCACCGTCGGCGAGAAGCGATGACCACCCAGATGGGTGACCTCCCAGACGCCCCGCACACCGGACGCGGCCAGCTCGGCGGCGAGCGGTCGGCCCAGAAGGGCACAGCACCGGTCGCGCTTGCCGTTGGTGCACACGAGCGCGAGCGGGTCGCCCGTGTGCGGCCGGCCGCCGAGCGCCGCGGCGAAGGAACGGTGGTCGCCCGCACCGAGAGCGGCGAAGTCGAGGCCGAGCAGCCGGCGCGGATCGCGGGTGGTGGCGCTGTGCAGCCACACGTTTCCGGGAACCGTGTGAGCCGCGTACACATGCCGGGGCGCCGGCGTGCCGAGGTCGGCGTGGCGGCCGGGGCGCCGGATGAGCGCGATACGGACGCCCGTTCCCTCGGCGGCGGCTTCCAGGGCACGGCCCAGCACCGGGTCGAGATGGCTCGAAGTGAGCGCCTTGGCACCCCAGGGACCGGGCTGTTCCAGCAGCAGCCACGTCGTCGCCGTGGCGGCCGTTCCGGGAACGGGCTCGTCAAGGCTCCGGGAGACGGTCGCGCACCTACTCACAGAGGTGAGCCTAACCTGACTTTTCCCAGGGCGACTTCCAGCCGTGATTCTGTCCTACTCCGGGAGGGGTTGCGGAGGCCGCGGACCGACGTACTGGCCGATGGGGCGCATCCGCATCGGGCGCTCGCCGTACTCCTCCAAGGCGTGGGCGATCCACCCCGCCGTCCGGGCCACGGCGAAGATCGTCTCGCCGGCTGTGGCGGGCATGCCGCAGGAGGCGGTGAACACAGCCAGTGCCAGGTCGACGTTGGCGTGCAGAGGGGTGTGACGGGCGGTCGTGGCGACGATGTCGCGTGCCGCCAGCAGGGCGGGCTCCGCGCGCGGTACCTGCTCCAGGAGGCCGAACAGCACCCGCGCGCGCGGGTCCTCGCCGACGTAGAGCCGGTGGCCGAGTCCGGGGATACGGCGGCCCGCGCGCAGCTCGTCCGCGATCACCGGAACCGCGGTCCCCTGGTCGAGCACGTCGAGCAGCAGCCGGTGGGCCAGGCCGCTGGAGGCGCCGTGCAGCGGGCCCTCCAGGACGCCGAGCCCGGCAGAGACGGCCGCGTAGGCGTGTGCGCGGGCCGAGGCGGCGACCCGGACGGCGAGCGTGGAGGCGGCCAGGTCGTGATCGGCGAGCAGGGCGAGGGCGGTGTCCAGGACGCGCAGCGAGGCCTCGTCGGCGGGGCGGCCGGTCAGCCGGGCCCACAGACGGTGGGACAGCGGGCCGCCGTCCTTGTGGGTGAGGCGGGCGGGCGGCAGCGCGGCGACGAGAGTCGGGATGAGAACCCGTGCCGTGCTCAGCACGGCCTCCTCGGACAGGTCGAAGCGCAGCGGGTCCTCGGCCGCCGCGGCGATCGCCGCCACCCGCAGCCGGTCGGTGGGGGAGGTGTGCTCGGGCAGGGCGTTCACGGCGTGGCGGGCGACCTCGACGGTGGCCTCCGGCGCGGTGAGGGTCACGCCCGGCGTCAGGCGGCCCGTCCACAGCCACTCGGCGACCTCCTCGTAGGAGTGGCGGGTGGCCAGCTCCGTGGCGTCCACGCCCCGGAAGTAGTACCGGTCCTTGTCGATCAGGGTGATCCGGGTCCGGACGGACAGGTCGCCGCCGGAGCCCGGGACCGCCGCGGCCTCGCGCCGGTTGCGCCGGGCGAGGGCCTCGACTTCCTTCGCGTCGAAGGTGCTGGCGCGGCCGCCGGGTTCACGCCTGCTGCTGAGCAGGCGGCGGCTCACGTAGGCGTACACGGTCTCCGGCTTCACGCCGAGCGCCTCGGCGGTCTCCTTGGTGGTCAGCCTTCGCCCGGGGCGGCCAGGAGCGGGTTCGTGATCGCGCATGGAGGTCACCGTAGCCGCCTCTGAACATATTGATAGCCCTACATTGATTCAATCAATATTGACAGGAATTAGTCAAGCATGGACAGTCGGATCAAGTCCAGGGAGGAACAGCATGTCCATCAACAGGGCCGCATCCGTCGTCGACGTACCTCGGGGCCTCGCGGGGGTCGTCGTCACCGACACCGAGGTCGGAGACGTCCGGGGGCTCGAGGGCTTCTACCACTACCGCCAGTACTCGGCCGTCGAACTCGCGCACACCCGCGGCTTCGAGGACGTCTGGCATCTCCTCGTCCACGGCGCACTCCCGGACGCGGAGCGTCGGGCCGCCTTCACCGCCGAGACCGCGGCGCTGCGCCGGCTGCCCGAGGAGGTCCGGTCCGCCCTTCCCGCCCTCGCGAAGGCGGGCCGTGACTCCGGCCCCCTCACCGGAATGCGCACCGCGCTGTCGCTGCTGGGCGCGGCGAAGGGGTTCCGGCCGGTGTACGACATGGACGCCGACCAGCGCCGTGCGGACACCGTCGCCGCATGTGCGGCCGTACCGACGCTGCTCACGGCGCTGTACCGGCTGGGGCGGGGACTCGGCCCCGTGGAGCCGCGCGAGGACCTGTCGTACGCGGCCAACTACCTCTACATGCTCACCGGCGAGGAACCGGAGCCGCGGCGGGCCAGGGCGGTCGAGCAATACCTGATCTCAACCATTGATCACGGATTCAATGCATCAACCTTCACCGCGCGGGTCATCGCGTCCACGGGCGCCGACGTGGCCGCCTGTCTCGTCGGGGCCGTGGGCGCGCTGTCCGGACCCCTGCACGGCGGGGCGCCCAGCCGTGCCCTCGACACGCTGGACACGATAGGAACGCCGGACCGGATCGACTCCTGGATCCGGGAACGGGTGCTCGCGGGTGACCGCATCATGGGTTTCGGGCACGCCGTCTACCGCACGGAGGACCCCCGTTCACGGATGCTGCGCGAGATCGCGCAGGGCTTCGGGGGCCCGCGCGTCGACTTCGCCGTCGAGGTCGAGCGGCACGTCGAGGCGATCCTGGCCGAGCTGAAGCCCGGCCGTGAGCTGCACACGAACGTCGAGTTCTACGCGGGTGTGGTCATGGAGCTGTGCGGCCTGCCCCGGGAGATGTTCACCCCCACCTTCGCGGCGGCCCGCGTGGTCGGCTGGAGCGCCAACATCCTGGAACAGGCGGCGGATTCGAAGATCATCCGCCCGGTCGCGCGGTATGTGGGACCGGAGCCGGAGCCGGCGGTGCCGACTCGGCCATGAGTCCCACCGGGGCGCCCGCTCTTATCCTGGTCCGGCAGTCGGTCCACGTAAGAGAGGGCGCCCGTTGGGCAACAGCCGCACCCCGCAGCAGATCCCCGTCGTCGTACTCGCCGGATTCCTCGGATCCGGGAAGACCACGCTCCTCAACCACCTCCTGCACCGCAGCGGAGGCAGCCGCATCGGAGCGATCGTCAATGACTTCGGGGCCATCGAGATCGACGCGATGGCCGTCGCCGGAGCCCTCGGCGACTCGACCGTCTCGCTCGGCAACGGCTGTCTGTGCTGTGCCGTCGACGCGAGCGAACTCGACCTCTACCTGGACCGGCTCGCCGCGCCCGGCGCGGGCATCGACGTCATCGTCATCGAGGCCAGTGGGCTCGCCGAGCCGCAGGAACTCGTGCGGATGGTCCTTGCCAGCGAGCACCCCGGCATCGTCTACGGCGGTCTCGTGGAGGTCGTCGACGCCGCCGAGTTCGACGACACCCGGGCCCGGCACCCCGAGATCGACCGGCACCTCGCCCTCGCCGACCTCGTCGTGGTCAACAAGCTCGACCGCGCGCCGGACGCCGACCGCGTCCTCGGTCTCGTCGGCTCGCTCACCGACCGCGCCGCCGTCGTGCCCGCCGCCTACGGCCGCATCGACCCGGAATTCCTCTTCGACTGCAGGCCGAGCGAGGAGCGCATCGGGCAGCTGTCCTTCGACGACCTGCACGAACACGGCGACGACGACCACCACGGCCACATGCACACCGGCTACGACAGCCTGTCCTTCACGTCCGACGTCCCGATGGAGCCCCGTCGGCTGATGCGGTTCCTGGACAGCCGTCCGGAGGGGCTGTACCGGATCAAGGGATACGTCGACTTCGGGCCGCACGACGCGGGCAACCGGTACGCCGTGCATGCCGTAGGGCGTTTCCTGCGCTTCTGTCCCGAGCCCTGGGCCGTCGCCGACGCCCGCCTCACCCAGCTCGTCCTGATCGGCTCCGGTATCGAGACGGACGCCCTCGGCAAGGAGCTGGAGGGGTGCAAGAACGACGCCCCACACGCCGACGAGCGGGGCATGTGGGGCGTCCTGCGGTACGTACAGGGCTCCGAGGAGGAACCCGACGCAGCGGCCTACGAGGTCTAGAACACCGGTCCCGCGACCACCGACACCGTCTTCGCCAGCGACGTGCCCGAGCCGTCCCGGCGCGGGTCCGCGTCGGGCAGCTCGGCCGGGGTGCCGTTCTTCTGCGCCGCCCGGGCCGGGACCGGGCCCGCCCAGGCCAGCGACAGGCAGTCCTCGCCCTTGAGGAACCGCTGGCAGCGCACGCCGCCGGTGGCCCGTCCCTTGCGCGGGTACTGGTCGAACGGGGTCAGCTTGGCCGTCGTCTGCACGGAGTCGTCCAGCGTGCCGCGCGAGCCCGCCACCGTGAAGACCACCGCGTCGGCCGCCGGGTCGACCGCCGTGAACGAGATGACCTTCGCGCCCTCGGCGACCTTGATGCCCGCCATACCGCCCGCCGGGCGGCCCTGCGGACGCACGATGGAGGCCTGGAAGCGCAGCAGCTGCGCGTCGTCCGTGATGAACACCAGGTCCTCCTCGCCGGTGCGCAGCTCCATCGCGCCGACGATCCGGTCGCCCTCCTTGAGCGTGATGACCTCCAACTCGTCCTTGTTGGACGGATAGTCGGGCACCACACGCTTGACGACACCCTGCTCGGTTCCGAGCGCCAGACCCGGGGACGACTCGTCCAGCGTGGTCAGGCACACCACCGTCTCGTCGTCCTCCAGGGAGACGAACTCCGCCAGCGGAGCCCCTCCGGAGAGGTTCGGCAGGGTCGCCGTCCGAGGCAGCTGCGGCAGATCGACCACGTTGACCCGCAGCAGACGGCCCGCCGAGGTCACCGCGCCGATCTCGCCGCGCGTGGTCGCCGGGACCGCGGAGACGATCACGTCGTGCTTGGTGCGATGCGCGTCGGCGTCCTCCGGGAACGGCTCGTCGCCCGCCGTGCGAGCAAGCAGGCCCGTCGAGGACAGCAGCACCCGGCACGGGTCGTCGGCGACCTGGAGCGGCACGGCGGCGACCGGGGCACCGGCCGACTCCAGCAGGACCGTGCGCCGGTCGGTGCCGAACTGCTTGGCCACGGCGGCCAGTTCGGCCGAGACGAGCTTGCGCAGCTCCGTGTCCGACTCCAGGATCCGGGTCAGCTCCTCGATCTCCTGGATGAGCCGGTCCTTCTCCGCCTCCAGCTCGATGCGGTCGTACTTGGTGAGTCGGCGCAGCGGCGTGTCGAGGATGTACTGCGTCTGGACCTCGCTCAGCGAGAACCGCTCCATCAAGCGCTGCTTGGCCTGCGCGGAGTTCTCGCTGGACCGGATCAGCCGGATGACCTCGTCGATGTCGATCAGCGCGGTCAGCAGGCCCTCGACCAGGTGCAGCCGGTCCCGGCGCTTGCCGCGGCGGAACTCGCTGCGGCGCCGCACCACGTCGAAGCGGTGGTCGAGGTAGACCTCCAGCAGCTCCTTCAGGCCCAGGGTGAGCGGCTGGCCGTCCACCAGGGCCACGTTGTTGATGCCGAAGGACTCCTCCATCGGGGTCAGCTTGTACAGCTGCTCCAGGATCGCCTCCGGCACGAAGCCGTTCTTGATCTCGATGACCAGACGCAGGCCGTGCTCACGGTCGGTGAGGTCCTTGACATCGGCGATGCCCTGGATCTTCTTCGCGTTGACCATGTCCTTGATCTTGGCGATCACCTTCTCCGGACCGACCGTGAAGGGCAGTTCGGTGACGACCAGGCCCTTGCGGCGGGCGGTCACGGTCTCGATCGAGACCGTCGCGCGCATCTTGAAGGTGCCGCGGCCGGTCGCGTACGCGTCGCGGATGCCGTCCAGGCCGACGACCCGGCCGCCGGTGGGCAGGTCGGGGCCCGGGACGTGCTTCATCAGCGCGTCCAGGTCCGCGTTCGGGTGTCTGATCAGGTGGCGGGCGGCGGCGATGACCTCGCGCAGGTTGTGCGGCGGCATGTTCGTCGCCATGCCGACCGCGATGCCCGAGGAGCCGTTCACCAGCAGGTTCGGGAAGGCGGAGGGCAGCGCCACCGGCTCCTGCTCCTGGCCGTCGTAGTTGGGCGTGAAGTCGACCGTGTCCTCGTCGATCGACTCGGTCATCAGGCTGGTCGCCTCGGCCATCCGGCACTCGGTGTACCGCATGGCGGCCGGCGGGTCGTCGTTGCCCAGCGAGCCGAAGTTGCCGTGGCCGTCGACCAGCGGGACGCGCATCGAGAACGGCTGGGCCATGCGCACCAGGGCGTCGTAGATCGACGCGTCGCCGTGCGGGTGCAGCTTGCCCATGACCTCGCCGACGACGCGCGCGCACTTCACATAGCCGCGGTCGGGGCGCACGCCCATCTCGTTCATCTGGTACACGATCCGGCGGTGCACCGGCTTGAGACCGTCGCGGGCGTCCGGCAGGGCGCGCGAGTAGATGACCGAGTACGCGTACTCAAGGTAGGAGCCACGCATCTCGTCCACGACGTCGATGTCGAGGATCTTCTCCTCGTACGAGTCGTCGGGCGGCGGGGTCTTCGTGCTGCGGCGGGCCATCCTGCCTGGCTCCTTGCTGAAGCGTTTGACGGATCTGACGCAGACCATTGTGGACCGAGGTACTGACAACCCGGGCCACGACCCGGTCTCCACGGCCGGGCCCGACTCCGGGAGCGGCTCGGCAGGGTGCCGGAAAGCCGTCCCGCGGCACCTGTCACGCGGGCCGCGCGATCCGCTGTGGGCGTACGTCCGGCGGGAACTTCGCCGATGCCTCGCGCGCTTGCATACAGTGGCAGGACCGGCAGGAAAACAGCGGTTTCTTTCGACCGCCTCCGCTCGCGAAGGGACGTACATGCCCATGGGTCACACGACCACAGCCGAGGCAGGCTCCGGGGGCCTGACAGCGACCGAGCACCGCCTGGCCAACGGTCTGCGCGTGGTGCTCTCCGAGGACCACCTGACCCCGGTGGCGGCGGTCTGCCTCTGGTACGACGTCGGTTCCCGCCACGAAGTCAAGGGGCGTACCGGCCTGGCTCACCTTTTCGAGCACTTGATGTTCCAGGGCTCGGCCCAGGTCGAGGGCAACGGTCACTTCGAGCTGATCCAGGGCGCCGGCGGCTCGCTCAACGGCACCACCAGCTTCGAGCGCACCAACTACTTCGAGACCATGCCCGCCCACCAGCTGGAGCTGGCCCTGTGGCTGGAGGCCGACCGCATGGGGTCGCTGCTGGCCGCCCTGGACGACGAGTCCATGGAGAACCAGCGGGACGTCGTCAAGAACGAGCGCCGCCAGCGCTACGACAACGTGCCCTACGGCACCTCCTTCGAGAAGCTGACCGCCCTCGTCTACCCCGAGGGGCACCCCTACCACCACACGCCGATCGGCTCGATGGCGGACCTGGACGCGGCCACCCTGGAAGACGCGCGCACGTTCTTCCGCACCTACTACGCGCCCAACAACGCGGTGCTCTCCGTCGTCGGAGACATCGACCCCGTGCAGACCCTCGCCTGGATCGAGAAGTACTTCGGGTCGATCCAGTCGCACGACGGCAAGCCCGAGCCCCGCGACGGCACCCTGCCCGAGACCGTCGGCGAGCAGCTGCGTGAGGTCGTCGTCGAGGAGGTCCCGGCGCGTGCCCTGATGGCCGCCTACCGGCTCCCGCACGACGGCACGCGCGCGGCGGACGCGGCCGACCTGGCCCTCACCGTCCTCGGCGGCGGCGAGTCCTCCCGCCTGTACAACCGGCTCGTGCGCCGCGACCGTACGGCCGTCGCGGCCGGCTTCGGCCTGCTGCGCCTGTCCGGCGCGCCCTCGCTCGGCTGGCTGGACGTGAAGACCTCCGGTGACGTCGAGGTGCCGGTGATCGAGGCCGCGATCGACGAGGAGCTGGCCCGGTTCGCCGAGGAGGGCCCCACGCCCGAGGAAATGGAGCGCGCCCAGGCCCAGTTGGAGCGCGAGTGGCTGGACCGGCTCGGCACGGTCGCCGGCCGCGCCGACGAACTGTGCCGGTACGCCGTCCTGTTCGGCGACCCGCAGCTGGCCCTCACCGCCGTACAGCGCGTCCTGGCGGTGACCGCCGAGGAGGTCCAGGAGGTCGCCAAGGCCCGCCTGCGCCCCGACAACCGCGCGGTCCTCGTCTACGAGCCGAAGTCCCCGGAGACCGTCCAGGACGCCGACGTCCCCGAGGACCCGGAGCACGAGGCGACCGTAGAGGCCGGCAACGACAACGAGGAGACGGCCAAGTGAGCGAGCTCGCCACCATGGACTTCCACCCCCAGCCGCAGCCCGGCGAGGCCAAGCCCTGGGCGTTCCCGGCCCCCGAGCGCGGCACCCTGGACAACGGGCTGACCGTTCTGCGCTGCCACCGCCCCGGCCAGCAGGTCGTCGCCGTCGAGGTGATGCTGGACGCGCCTTTGGACGCCGAGCCGGGAGGTATGGACGGCGTCGCGACGATCATGGCGCGGGCCTTCTCCGAGGGCACCGACAAGCACTCCGCGGAGGAGTTCGCCGCCGAGCTGGAGCGGGCCGGTGCCACGCTCGACGCGCACGCCGACCACCCCGGCGTCCGTATCAGCCTGGAGGTCCCGGTCTCCCGCCTGGCCAAGGGTCTCGGCCTGCTCGCCGACGCGCTGCGCGCGCCCGCGTTCGCCGAGAGCGAGGTCGAGCGGCTGGTCCGCAACCGCCTGGACGAGATCCCGCACGAGCTGGCCAACCCCTCCCGCCGGGCCGCCATGGAACTCTCCAAGGAGCTGTTCCCGGCGACCTCGCGCATGTCGCGCCCGCGCCAGGGCACCGAGGACACGGTCGAGAAGATCGACGCGGCGGCCGTACGCGCCTTCTACGACCGCCATGTGCGGCCCGCCACGGCCACCGTGGTGGTGGTCGGCGACCTCACCGGCACCGACCTGGACGAGCTCCTCGCCGACTCCCTGGGCGCCTGGACCGGCACCCCGGGCCAGCCGCGGCCCGTGCCACCGGTGACGGCCGACGACACCGGCCGCGTCGTCATCGTCGACCGGCCCGGCGCCGTCCAGACGCAGCTGCTCATCGGCCGGATCGGCCCCGACCGGCACGACCGGGTGTGGCCCGCCCAGGTGCTCGGCACGTACTGCCTCGGCGGCACCCTCACCTCCCGCCTGGACCGCGTCCTGCGCGAGGAGAAGGGCTACACCTACGGCGTGCGCGCCTTCGGGCAGGTCCTCCGCTCAGCCTCGGAGGGCACGGGCGCCGCGATGCTCGCCATCAGCGGCTCCGTCGACACCACGAACACCGGTCCCGCGCTCCAGGACCTGTGGACGGTGCTGCGCACCCTCGCGGCCGACGGCCTGACCGACGCCGAGCGCGACGTCGCCGTGCAGAACCTCGTCGGGGTGGCGCCGCTGAAGTACGAGACCGCCGCGGCCGTCGCCGGCACCCTGGCGGACCAGGTCGAGCAGCACCTGCCCGACGACTTCCAGGCGACGCTGTATCAGCAGCTCGCCGCCACCGGCACCGTGGAGGCCACCGCGGCGGTCATCAACGCCTTCCCGGTGGACCGCCTGGTGACCGTCCTCGTCGGTGACGCGGAGCAGATCAAGGCGCCGGTGGAGGCGCTCGGCATCGGCGAAGTCAGCGTCGTGGCGGCCGAGTAGCGACCGGACGGCGCGACGCGCGCGTGGGGGCCCTGACGACCGACGGATCGTCAGGGCCTCTTGCCGTGCATCACCCTTCACCAGATGTCCGAATTGGGCAGAGGCTGCCCGTCTGGCCTGTGGGATGCGCTACAAAAGCCCGGATCCGTTTGAGGATCGAAAGCCGGGCCCTTTAGCGTCTTCCGGGCTGTCCGTCAGGCAGTGCGCCGCGCCCGCGGCACCGGACAGTCATCGCCGAGTCCCCGTACGGCGCGAGCCAGGGGAGCCGGGGACCCAACCGCAGTCCCTGGGGTGAATCGGACGCCCGCGCGCGAGCGAGGGGGTCCGTAGGAGACCTTCCTGCTCCGAACCCGTCAGCTAACCCGGTAGGCGAGAGGGAAGGAAAGGACCAGCCACTTCATGGCGTTCATGTGCGCCACCGGGAAGCATCGCAAGCCCGGCCGGGCCAAGCGCACCACCGCTCAGGCGGCCGGTATCGCGGCCCTCACCAGTACCGGTGTCGTCGGCACCCTCGCGGCCACCCCGGCGCTCGCCGCGGACGACTCCGCCGAGCAGACCGGCCTCACCCCGGTCATCGCCGTGAGCGACACGCTCGCCCACCAGATCGACGAGCAGGCCTCCGCGCAGAAGGAGGCCGCCGAGCAGAAGGCGGCCGAGGAAGCCGCGGCCAAGGAGGCCGCCGCAAAGGTCAGGAAGGACCGCGAGGCGCGGGCGCGCGCCGCCCGCGAGGCCGAGCGCAAGCGCCTGAACGCCTTCGTCGCCCCGATCGCGAACTCGTACGTCTCCACCGGCTACAAGGCCAGCAGCTCCCTGTGGTCCTCCGGCTCCCACACCGGCATCGACTTCCACGCGGCCAGCGGCACGACCGTTCACGCGGTCGGCTCCGGCACCGTCGTCTCCACCGGCTGGGGCGGGGCGTACGGCAACCAGATAGTGATCCGGATGGCGGACGGCATGTACACCCAGTACGGCCATCTGTCGTCCATCGGTGTCACCGTGGGCCAGAAGGTCACCCCGGGCCAGCAGATCGGCCTGTCCGGCGCGACCGGCAACGTCACCGGACCGCATCTGCACTTCGAGGCCCGTACGACCCCCGAGTACGGCTCGGACGTCGACCCCGTCGCCTACCTCCGTGGGCACGGCGTGAACGTCTGACGACCGCACGCACGACATCCGAAAGCCCCGGCTCACACGCCGGGGCTTTCGTCGTTTCTCACCGAGCCCGCATCATCCGCTGTCCAAAAAATATCCATGGATTCCGGCCCGCCGTCGGAAATTCCGGCCGATTGCAATAGAGTCACGGAACACACGTCCATCGTCGACGTTTCACGGGGATTAATGCGGAGGTCGGTCATGCGTATTCCGGCGCACTCGGTATGCACGGCGATCCGGGACGACATCGTCGCGGGTGTCCACGAGCGCGGCGGCCGCCTGACCGAGGAAGTACTGGCCCGCCGCTACGGGGTCTCGCGCGTCCCCGTCCGTGAGGCTCTGCGCACCCTGGAGGCGGAGGGCTTCGTGGTGACCCGCCGGCACGCGGGCGCGTGCGTGGCCGAACCGACCGAGCAGGAGGCCGCGGACCTGCTGGAGATGCGCGTGCTGCTGGAGCCCCTCGGCGCCCTCCGGGCCGCCCAGCGGCGCACCGAGGCCCATCTGAAGGTGCTGCGCGGCCTGGTCAGGCTGGGCCAGGAGCGGGCCAGGCGGGGCAGCAGCGAGGATCTGCGCTCCCTGGGGGGCTGGTTCCACGAGACGCTCGCGCAGGCCTCCGGCAGCCATTCGCTGAGCTCGACGCTCACCCAGCTGCGGCACAAGATCGCCTGGATGTACACGGTGGACGCCCCGGCGAACCCCGTGGAGTCCTGGGCGGAGCACGGCGCCATCGTGGACGCGGTGGCGCGGGGCGACGGCGAGCGCGCGCGGGTGATCGCGTCGCATCACGTCGAGCGTGCGACGGCCGTGCACCGGTTGCGGGCCTCCCTGGGCGGTGGCCGGGTGGAGCGTGTGAGGAACTCGCAACATGCCGTAAACATGCCGAGCCTGCGGCATTAACATGGGCACCGTATACAAAGGGGGGGATATTTGGGTGCCAGGTATTTCCCGTTGCCCCGTTCGCCGAGTTTCGTGCATTCGCGATGGCGCGCCCTTCGCATGCCTGCGATAAACCCGGCGCGCCTGCGATAAACCAGTCCGGTCCCCTGCCGAAAACGCGGAAGCCGCGTCACCCTTCCGGACGACGCGGCTTCACGGCACGGCTCAGACCGTCTCGGGCAGCTCCTCGAGGCCTTCGGCGACCAGCTTGGCCAGACGGTCCAGGGCGGCGTCCGCGCCCTCGGCGTCGGAGGCGAGGACGATCTCCTCGCCACCCTGGGCGCCCAGGCTGAGGACGGCCAGCATGGAGGCCGCGTTGACGGGGCTGCCGTCAGCCTTGGCGATCGTCACCGGGACGCCTGCGGCCGTGGCGGCTCGGACGAAGATGGAGGCGGGTCGGGCATGGAGGCCCTCGGCCCAGCCGACGTTGACGCGGCGCTCAGCCATGTGTTGCTGCCCTTCACTGTTCAGGGTTGTCTAGACCAGTTTCCCATATCGCGAAGCATGCCCGGAGCGGTCCTTCGTCCCGCCCCGAGTGTCGCCGGACCGCGGCCTCGGTCCGGCTTCCGTCCTCCACAGACTGCCTCGCGCCGTTGTCGTACGCGAGCCGTACTCTGGGGCCCATGCAGAGCCCGGCGGACCGGCATGACCGGCACGAGTACCCCGCCCACTGGGAGGCGGACGTGGTGCTGCGCGACGGGGGTACCGCGCGCATCCGGCCCATCACCGTTGATGACGCCGACCGCCTGATCAGCTTCTACGAGCAGGTCTCCGACGAGTCGAAGTACTACCGCTTCTTCGCGCCGTACCCGCGACTGTCCGCCAAGGACGTCCACCGCTTCACGCACCACGACTTCGTGGACCGGGTGGGACTCGCAGCCACCATCGGCGGCGAGTTCATCGCCACCGTACGCTACGACCGCATCGGCGCCGACGGTCTGCCCGCCTCGGCTCCCGCCGACGAGGCCGAGGTCGCCTTCCTGGTCCAGGACGCCCACCAGGGCCGCGGGGTCGCCTCCGCCCTGCTGGAGCACATCGCGGCCGTCGCGCGCGAGCGCGGCATCCGCCGCTTCGCCGCCGAGGTGCTGCCCGCCAACACCAAGATGATCAAGGTGTTCACGGACGCCGGGTACACCCAGCAACGCAGCTTCGAAGACGGCGTCGTACGCCTGGAGTTCGACCTCGAACCCACCGACCGCTCCGTCGCCGTGCAGCACGCGCGGGAGCAACGCGCCGAGGCCCGCTCGGTACGGCGGCTGCTGGCACCGGGCTCCGTCGCGGTCGTGGGCGTCGGCCGCGCACCCGGCGGGGTGGGGCGCAGCGTCCTCGGCAACCTCCGGGACGCCGGCTACACGGGCAGCCTGCACGCCGTGAACCAGGCATTCCCCGAGGACCTCAAGGAGGTCGACGGGGTGCCCGCGTACCACTCGGTGCGGGACATCGAGGGCGCGGTGGACCTCGCCGTCGTCGCCGTACCGGCCGACCACGTGCCCACGGTGGTCTCCGAGTGCGGCGAACACGGGGTGCAGGGACTGGTCGTCCTGTCCGCCGGGTACGCCGAGAGCGGGCCCGAGGGGCGCGAGCGGCAGCGGGCCCTCGTCCGGCTCGCGCGCGCGTACGGCATGCGGATCATCGGACCGAACGCCTTCGGTGTCATCAACACCGCGCCCGACGTCCGCCTGAACGCCTCGCTGGCTCCCGAGATGCCGCGTCCCGGCCGTATAGGGCTGTTCGCGCAGTCCGGTGCCATCGGCATCGCGCTGCTGTCCCGGCTGCACCGGCGCGGGGGCGGGGTCACCGGGGTCACCGGCGTGTCCACCTTCGTGTCGGCGGGGAACCGGGCCGACGTCTCCGGCAACGACGTCCTCCAGTACTGGTACGACGACCCGGAGACCGACGTCGTCCTGATGTACCTGGAGTCCATCGGCAACCCGCGCAAGTTCACCCGCCTCGCCCGGCGCACCGCCGCGGCCAAACCGCTGGTGGTGGTGCAGGGCGTCGGTTCGGCGCCGCAGGGACACGCGGTACGGGCGACCCGGCTGCCGCACGAGACCGTCTCCGCGCTGCTGCGGCAGGCCGGGGTGATCCGGGTGGACACCATCACCGAGCTGGTCGACGCGGGTCTGCTGCTCGCCCGGCAGCCGCTGCCCGCGGGGCCTCGCGTGGCGATCCTCGGCAACTCCGAGTCGCTGGGCGTGCTGACGTACGACCGCTGCCTCGCGGAGGGGCTGCGGCCGTCGCATCCGCTGGACCTGACGACGGCGGCGACGGCGGAGGACTTCCACCGGGCGTTGTCGCGGGCGCTCGCGGACGAGACGTGCGACGCGGTGGTGGTCGCGGCGATTCCGGCGATCGGAGAGGGATCGCCGGGGGACGCGGAGCTGGCGGAGGCGCTGCGGTCCGCGGCCGCCGCGGTTCCGGGCAAGCCGGTGCTGGTGGTGCATGTGGAGCTCGGGGGGCTCGCGGAGGCGTTGTCGGCCGCGGCGAGTACTGCACCACAGGCCGTCGGGAAAGCGCCCGGCGCCGCAGGCGTTGCCCACCCTCACCCCCGCTCGGCTTCGCCCGAGCATCGCCTCGTGGAACGACTGCCCACCCCGGAGGCCGAGCGACCGCCCACCGCGGTAGCGGCCTCTGATGAGAGTCCCGAGAGCCCTACCCCCGAAGGAACCCGCCTCATCCCCGCCTACCCTGCCGCCGAACGCGCCGTGCGGGCCCTCGCCGAAGCCGTGAGGTACGGGCAGTGGCAGCGGGAGGCCGCTGATCCGGGCAAGGTGCCGGAGTACGACGACATCGACGAGAAGGGTGCCGCCCAGCTGATCGGAGGGCTGCTGGAGCGCGGGCAGGGGCTCAGCATCGGGGAGGCCGAGACCTGCGAGCTGCTGGACATGTACGGCATCCGCGTCCGCCGGGCGCTCCCCGCCCCCACCCCGGACGCCGCCGCCGAGGCCGCCCGCGCCCTCGGCTATCCGGTGGCTCTCAAAGCCACCGCCCCGCACCTGCGGCACCGCGCCGACCTGGGCGGCGTACGGCTCGACCTGGCGGACGAGGAGCAACTGCGCAGGTCCTACGCCGAGTTGACCGAGCTGTTCGGGCGGCCCGAGGAGCTGCGGCCCGTGGTGCAGGGTATGGCGCCCCGGGGCGTCGACACGGTCGTACGGGCGGTGATCGATCCGGCGGCCGGAGCCGTGCTGTCCTTCGGGCTCGCCGGGGCCGCCTCACAGCTGCTCGGGGACATGGCGCACCGGCTGGTCCCGGTCACCGACCGGGAGGCGACCTCACTGGTGCGGTCCATCCGCACGGCACCGCTGCTGTTCGGCTGGCGCGGCTCCACGCCGGTGGACACGCCCGCGCTGGAGGAGCTGCTGCTGCGTGTGTCCCGGCTGGTGGACGACCACCCCGAGGTCGTCGCCGTCACCCTGGAGCCGGTCGTGGTCGCCCAGCAGGGTGTGAGCGTCCTCGGCGCCACCGTACGGCTCGCCCCGCCGCCCGCCCGCGACGACCTCGGCCCGCGCACGCTGCCGGCCTACTGAGCGGCAAGGGGGGCACATGGAGATCGCCGGACGGGAACTGCCCGAGGGCAGCTGGTGGGACTGGGAGGTGATCGTCCAGGACGGCGGGCAGCTGCGGCTGGCCGCCGGATACGACCTCACGTATCACCACGGCCTGGAGCTGGTCTTCGTCGCCCCGTACTTCGTCTCCTGCCCGACCGGCTTCCAGGACCCCGTGTTCCGGGAGCCCACGGCCGAGGAGACGGCGCGCCTGGTGCGGATGCTGGGCGAACGGCCGCCCCTCGTCGTCGCGTTCGAGACGGACGCCGGCGGCCGCGATCCCGTCTCCTGTCTGGTCGCCGCCGAACGGCTGGACATCCTGCCGGGGCTCGTCCCGCGGCAGCCGCCCGCCGGTGCCGAAGCCGCCCCGGGTGCCCGCGACTGGCCCGGACCCCCCTTGCCCACGGATTAAGATGGACGCCATGGCCAAGACCAGTACGACGACCCAGGGGCTGCGCGCAGCGATCGAGCGCAGCGGCTACTACCCGGCCCTCGTGGCCGAGGCGGTGGAGGCCGCCGTGGGCGGCGAGCCCATCCGGTCGTACCTGGTCCACCAGGAGACCACCTTCGACCAGAACGAGGTGCGCCGGCACGTGACCGTCCTGGTCCTCACCGGCAACCGCTTCATCGTCAGCCACACCGACGAGCAGGCCGCCGACAGCACCTCCCCGACGCCCTACGCCACGACGTCCACGGAGTCCGTGAAGCTCGGCAGGATCTCGTCGGTCGTGGTCAGCAGGGTGGTCGCGAACCCTGAGCAGTACAAGCCGGGCACGCTGCCCCGCGAGGTCGTCCTGACGATCGGCTGGGGCGCGGTCAGCAGGCTCGACCTGGAGCCCGCCGCCTGCGGTGACCCCAACTGCGAGGCGGACCACGGCTACACGGGCAGCTCCACGGCGGACGACCTCAGCCTGCGCGTCAGCGAGGCCGGGGACGGCCCGGAGACGGTGCGCCAGGCGCTCGCCTTCGCGCAGGCCGTCTCCGAGGCGACCGCGGACGTCACGCGCTGATGTCCCAGCTCGCCTCCTGGGACCACCCGGAACCGCTCTCGCTCGACACCGCGCCGCTGCCCGAGTACGGCACCGGTTCGCTCGCCGACCTGCTGCCCACGCTGGCCGCCGGCCTCGGCGTCCCCGGTACGACCGCAACGATCACGGAACTGACCCCGGCCGACCGGGTCTGTGTCTTCCTGGTCGACGGGCTCGGCTGGGAGCAGCTCAGGGCGCACCCCGACGAGGCGCCCTTCCTGACCTCGCTGCTGCCCGGATCGCGCGGCGGCACCGGACGCCCGCTCACCGCCGGCTACCCGGCGACCACCGCGACCTCCCTCGCCTCGGTCGGCACCGGCCTGCCGCCGGGCGCCCACGGCCTGCCGGGCTACACGGCGCGCAACCCGGCCACCGGCGAGCTGATGAACCAGCTCCGCTGGCAGCCGTACACGGACCCGCGCCCCTGGCAGCCGTACCCCACGGTCTTCCAGCTGGCCCACGAGGCCGGCGTGCACGCCGCCCAGGTGTCCTCGCCCGCCTTCGAGCACACCCCGCTGACCAAGATCGCGCTCAGCGGCGGCACCTTCCACGGCCGGCTGACCGGCGAGGAGCGCATGGACCTCGCGGCCGAGCAACTGGCCGCCGGTGACCGCTCCCTCGTCTACACGTACTACGCCGAACTGGACGGCGCCGGGCACCGCTACGGCGTCGCCTCCGACACCTGGCGCGGCCAGCTCATGTACGTCGACCGGCTCGCCCAGCGCCTCGCCGAGCAGCTGCCGCCGCGCAGCGCGCTGTACGTCACCGCCGACCACGGCATGGTCGACATCCCGTTCGACGAGCAGCACCGCATCGACTTCGACGAGGACTGGGAGCTGCGTGCCGGCGTCGCCCTGCTCGGCGGGGAGGGGCGGGCGCGGCATGTGTACGCCGTGCCGGGCGCCGAGTACGACGTACTGACCGTCTGGCGCGAGGTGCTCGGCGAGCAGTTCTGGGTGGCCTCGCGGGACGAGGCGATCGCGGCGGGCTGGTTCGGACGGCCCGGTGAGTGCGACGAGCGCGTGTACGCGCGCATCGGGGACGTGGTCGCGGCCGCGCACGACGACGTCCTGATCATCGCCTCCGAGCGGGAGCCCAAGGAGTCGTCGCTGGTCGGCAACCACGGCTCGATGACCCCTGCCGAGCAGCTGGTACCGCTGCTCGAAGTACGCTCCTGACACCGCCTGCCCTCCGCCCCCTCGCCGAAAGGTGCTCAACCCCTCATGTCCGAGCTGGTGTTCTTCTCCGGAACGATGGACTGCGGGAAGTCCACGCTGGCTCTGCAGATCGAGCACAACCGCTCCGCGCGCGGCCTGGTCGGCGTGATCTTCACCCGGAACGACCGGGCCGGCGAGGGAAAGCTGTCCTCCCGGCTGGGCCTGGTCACCGATGCGGTGGAGGTCGAGGAGGGCCAGGATCTGTACGTGTACCTGGTCGAGCACCTCTCCCAGGGCGGGCGCGCGGACTATGTGATCGCGGACGAGGCACAGTTCCTCGCGCCCGAGCAGATAGACCAGCTCGCGCGCGTGGTGGACGACCTCGGCATGGACGTCTACGCCTTCGGGATCACCACCGACTTCCGTTCCAAGCTCTTCCCGGGCTCCCAGCGGCTGGTGGAGCTGGCCGACCGCATCGAGGTGCTCCAGGTCGAGGCGCTGTGCTGGTGCGGCGCCCGCGCCACGCACAACGCCCGCACGATAGGCGGCGCGATGGTGGTGGAGGGCGCCCAGGTGGTCGTCGGCGACGTCAACCACGCCGCGGGCGAGGTCGGCTACGAGGTGCTGTGCCGCCGCCACCACCGGCGCCGGATGACCGCCGCCTCGGCCCGCGCGGCGGTCCTGTCCCCGGACGTGCTGCCGGTGTCCACGGCCTGAGGCCGCCCGAGAGCGGCTCAGGCCGGGTTCTGGATCACCGAGAAGACCGCTCCCTCCGGATCCGTCACCGTGCCGACCCGGCCGTGCTCGCTGTCGTGGGCCGCCCTGAGCACCCGGCCACCCAGCTCGGCGGCCTGCCGCAGGGTCCGGTCGGCGTCCGCGACCTCGAAGTACGTCAGCCAGTGCGATCCGCGGTCCCGGGGCAGCCCATGGCCGACCCCATGGACACCGGCCACCGGATGGCCGGCTACGCGCAGGGTCACATAGTCGAAGCCGGCGGACAGCAGCGGCTCCTCCTCGTACCCGAACACGGTCTCGTAGAACTTGACGACGCTCTCGGTCTCGAAGGTGAGCAGTTCGTTCCAGGCCGGTGTGCCGGGGACGCCGCTGATCGCCGTGCCGAGGTGCGCCGTGCCCTGACAGATCCCGAACACCGCTCCGGAGGGGTCGGAGGCGATGGCCATCCGCCCGGCCTCGGCCGCGTCCAGCGGACCGACGGCCACCGTGCCGCCGCACAGCCGTACCGTGTCGGCCGTATGGTCCACGTCGTCCGAGGCGAGGTAGGGCGTCCAGGCGACCGGCAGCCGACGGTCCGGCGGCAGCTGGCCGATGCCCGCCACCTCGTGCCCGTCCAGCAGCGCCCGCACATAGGGGCCGAACTGATGCGGGCCCGGCCGGAACTCCCAGCCGAACAGCGCCTCGTAGAACTCCTCGGTCGCGGCCAGCCCGTGCGCCATCAGGCTCACCCAGCAGGGCGTGCCGGGCGCGCGCCGTGCGTGCGGGCCGGCCGACTCCCGTGCCTCGGTCATCGATCACTCTCTCCCCGGCCCCTCACGGTGGCCGTGTCGCTTCCGCTCCCCGCAGGGCTGTGCCGCTGGTGCGGGCACGCCCGTGCCGCTCCCCGGATCCTCCCGTGCGCCGCATGCCGTGCCGCGCCGTTGGCCCGGGCGGTACCCCCAGGGAGGATGTCCGGTCTGCCGCCTTACGCGGCTTCCTGACGATGGACGACTGGTGTCCGCCAGCTGTACAGCGTGTGCCCGATCCCGTACGCCGGGTGATCGACCCTGTACGGCGGAGCAGAGTAGCCGGACCTGGACGCCGCGGCCACCCCTGGCGTAAGGATGGACGTCATGACAGCCATCATCACCGCAACCGAACTGGCCCATGACCTCGCCGCCGAGGCCCCGCCCGTTCTGCTCGACGTCCGCTGGCAGCTGAGTGTGGCGAAGGCGGCGGGCGCCCCCGCCTTCGACGGCCGAGCCGAGTACACGGCCGGGCACATCCCCGGCGCGGTCTTCGTCGACCTGGACCGGGAGCTGGCTTCCGCCCCTGGGGAACGCGGCCGCCATCCGCTTCCGGACCTCGCGGAGTTCGGTGCGGCCATGCGCCGCGCGGGCGTGTCCGCCGCCCGGCCGGTCGTCGTCTACGACGGCGGGCAAGGCTGGGCGGCCGCGCGCGCCTGGTGGCTGCTGCGCTGGACGGGTCACCCGGACGTGCGGGTCCTCGACGGCGGATTGCCCGCCTGGCAGGGCCCGCTGTCGGCGGACGTACCGGTCACGGCCGAGGGAGACTTCGAACCGGCGCCGGCCGCGGCCGGGCGGCTCGACGCGGACGGCGCCGCCGCCCTGGCCCGCGCGGGCGTGCTGCTGGACGCGCGCGCGGGGCAGCGGTACCGCGGTGAGGTGGAGCCGATCGACCGGGTAGGCGGGCACATCCCGGGCGCGGTGTCGGCGCCGACGAACGAGAACGTGGGGCCGGACGGCCGTTTCCTGCCCGCGGTGGAACTGCGGGACCGCTTCAAGGCCCTGGGTGTTTCCGGCGACGCGGAGGTGGGCGTGTACTGCGGCTCGGGCGTCTCGGGCGCCCACGAGGTGCTGGCGCTGGCGGTCGCGGGCATCCCCGCGGCCCTGTACGTCGGTTCCTGGTCGGAATGGTCCTCGGACCCGACCCGCCCGGTCGCGGTGGGCGCGGACCCGCAGTAGGCAGCAGTAAGTGGGGGCACGCGCGCGTGCCCCCACTTCATACGGCCGTACGGCCGGTTTACTCCTGCTTCTTGCGCCGTGTGCCGAACACGATCTCGTCCCAGCTCGGCACGGCGGCCCGGCGGCCGGGGCGGACGCCGTCGGCCTCGGCCTGACGGTCGGTCGCGCCGATGAGCCGGTCGCGGTGGCTGCCCACCGAGCGGGGCATGAGCACGTCCGCGTAGGCGGAGCCGGCCGAGGCGGCGGGTGCCGGGGGCTCCTCCGCCTCGGGTTCTTCGACGGGCTCCTCCGGGGTCTCCGCCGGCCGTTCCGGGACCACCAGGTCGCCCCGGAAGCTCGGCACCGCCTCCAGGAGGCTGGTGAGCGAGTCGCGTTCGCCGGTGCTCTCCTCGGCGGCCTCGGACGGCGGAGCCGGCAGGCTCGGCCGCTCCCGGTCGCTCCGGTCGAGGCCGCGGTCCAGTGGACGGTCGCGCGGCAGCCGGGCGATGCGCGGGACGAACGGGAAGCTCGGCTCCGGCACGGCGAGGTCGTCGGACTCGCCGATCAGCGAGCGCGCCTCGTCGTCGACGGCCTGGACGAGCCGCCGCGGCGGGTCGTACGTCCAGCTCGCCGAGTGCGGCTCGCCCGCGACCCGGTAGACGAGGAGGACCTCCCACGTGCCGTCGTCGCGGCGCCAGGAGTCCCACTGCACGGAATCCTTCTCGGCGCCGCGCAGCAGCAGCCGCTCCTGGACGGCCTCGCCGAGCAGCGGGCCGGAGTTCTCGCCGGGCCTGCGGACCGGGGTCTTGCGGGCGCGCTCGGCCATGAAGGCGCGTTCGGCCAGCACGGGACCCTCGAAGCGCCGTACCCGGTCGACGGGGATGCCGGCGAGCTGGGCGACCTCTTCCGCGGTGGCGCCAGCGCGTATACGGGCCTGGATGTCACGGGGGCGGAGATGGCTCTCCACCTCGATCTCGATCTGGCCGAGGCGTGGCCGGTCGCCGCGCACGGCGGCACGCAGCCGTTCGTCGATCGGAAGCGTGTACTCCGTTGCGTCGGCAGCCTTCAGCACCAGTCGTGTGCCGTCATTCGAGACGGCCACGACACGCAGTTCGGGCATGGGGACCTCCCGGGTGGTGCCTGCCGACGTCACGTGCGTCGCTGCTTCCGCTAGTCGAGTGTGGCCTGCCCGGGTGCAGCCTGCCACAACCTTGCCGAGTTGCCCGGCGTGTCGGGCGCGGGCCCTGGGTCGCCGTTATGGCACGGTGACCTATTCGCAACGCTAAGTGACCAAAGCTGTCACCCTGTGCAACTAGCCCCCTCCCGGCGGTCCTTGAAGGCCGCGGACACCCTGGTGGGAGACCGGACCCAGGGCTCGCCACAGTACTCCATTTGGACCACGTACGTGGATCGGCGCGCCGCCCAACTTCTGGCAAGGGGCGCGACTTGGCGCCCGTAGCCGCATTTCGAGGATCATGAACGTGGTGAACTTCACGCAATCCCCAGAAACGGAACTAATGGTTTCGTCCGTACGTCCCTTTCTCGTGCAGTCGTTCGATCATGTCGTTCAGGTTCGGGAAAGGGAGGCAAGTTCCGGGTATGCGTGAAACGCCCGATGCGGGTCGCAGGCGGATCGATCTGAGCGTCCCTCAGGTCGCGGGCAGTGCCCTGGCGGCGGTGGTGGCGGCCAAGCTGGCCTCGTACTTCGGGGTGTACGGCACGATCCTCGGCGCCGGAATCGTCAGCATCGTCGCCACCTGCGGCGGCAGTCTCTTCCAGCACTTCTTCCGGCGGACGGGGGAGCAGATCCGGGAGGCCACGGTCACCGCCCGGCCCGCGGAGCGGGCGCCGTCGGCGCCGGACGGGTTCACCGAGGGCACCGTCTACCGCGCGCGGGTGAAGAGCTGGAAGCGCCCGGTCCTCGCCGCCTCCCTCGTCTTCGGCGTCACCATGGCCGGCATCACTGCGTACGAACTGGTGTCCGGAGGCAGTTTCAGTGGCGGCGGGGGGACGACGGTCGGGGACGCGGTCACCGGCCGGGGCCCGTCCCCGTCGAAGCCCGGTGACACCACGCCCTCCTGGTCCCCCTCGGACCTGCCCGCGAGCGGCGCCACGCCGTCCGGCGACAGCGCTACGACGCACTCGGCGACGCCCACACCCAGCGACTCCCCCGGCAGGGAGCCGGGCGGCGACGCGGCCACCCCGACGCCGCCCCCCACACCCACGCCCACGCCGGGTGAGTCCTCCGCGACGCCTACGCCCCCAGAACCCTCCGCAAGTAGTCGTTCTGGAACAGCCGTTCCGGGTCAAGGCGGTCCCGCAGAGCGGTGAACTCGCCGAAGCGCGGGTACACCTCGGCGAAGTACTCGGCGTCCCGCGTGTGCACCTTGCCCCAGTGCGGCCGTCCCTCGTGCGCCGTGAAGATGCGCTCGGCGGCGGTGAAGTAGGCCTGGTAGGGCGTGCCGCGGAACATGTGGACGGCGACGTACGCGCTGTCCCGGCCGGAGGCGGTGGACAGGGTGATGTCGTCGGCCGGGGCGGTGCGCACCTCGACCGGGAAGCTGACGCGCATCCCGGAGCGCTCGACCATGGCCTTCAGCTCACGCAGCGTCTCGGCCAGGGCCGCGCGCGGGACGGCGTACTCCATCTCCACGAAGCGCACCCGGCGCGGCGAAGTGAAGACCTTGTAAGGGATGTCCGTGTAGGTGCGCGCGGACAGCGCCTTGCTGGAGATCCGGGCGATCGCCGGAACGGCCGCGGGCGCGGCGCGGCCGACCCACTGGGCCACCTGGAAGACGCCGTTGGAGAGGAACTCGTCCTCGAACCAGCCCGCCAGCTGCCCCACCGGCTGTTCGGGGCCCGTGCTGCGGTTGTTGCGTTTGGTGTTGGTGTTGCCGGTGTGCGGGAACCAGTAGAACTCGAAGTGCTCGTTCTCGGCCCACAGCTCATCGAACTCGGCCAGCACCCGCTCGAAGGGCATCGGCTCCTCGCGCGCGGTGAGCAGGAAGAGCGGCTCCACGGCGAAGGTGATCGCGGTGACCACGCCGAGCGCGCCGAGGCCTGTCCGGGCGGCCGCGAAGACGTCGGCGTTCTCCTTCTCGGAGCAGGAAAGGACCGAACCGTCCGCCGTCACGAGTTCGAGTGCCCTGATCTGGGCGGCGATGGAGGCGGATTCCCGGCCGGTGCCGTGCGTGCCGGTGCTCGTGGCCCCGGAGACGGTCTGCTCCATGATGTCGCCCATGTTGGTGAGCGACAGTCCCTCGCGCGCCAGCGCCGTATTGAGTCTCTTGAGCGGGGTTCCTGCCTCGACCGTGACGGTCATGGCGTTCCGGTCAATGTTGCGGATCCCGGTCAACAGTTGAGGGCGGATCAAGACACCGTCGGTGGCGGCGATCGACGTGAAGGAGTGCCCGGTCCCGACGGCCTTCACCTTCAGGCCGTCCTCGGCGGCCCGGCATACCGCCGCGGCCAGCTCCTCCACCGAGGCAGGCGTGACCTGCCGGGCCGGGCGGGCGGAGACATTGCCGCCCCAGTTACGCCAGGTGCCGTTCTTCGCGCTCGCTGTGGTGCTCAACGGTGCCTCCCCGACCCGCGGCCGGCCTGCGGAGCCGGCGGTACCCGAGGAAACCGACCGCGACCGCGACGGCCCCGGACACGGCCGGAACCCCGTACCCGGCGCGCGCACCGGCTGCGTCGATCACCCAGCCGGCCACGGAGGAGCCGAGCGCGACCCCGACCGCGAGGCCGGTGCTCACCCAGGTCATGCCTTCGGTGAGCTTCGCGCGAGGTACGTGCTCTTCGATGAGGGACATCGTCGTGATCATCGTCGGCGCGATGGACAGCCCCGCAACGAACAGCGCCACGGCCAGAAGCGGCAAGTTTCCGACCAGTAGGAGGGGGATCATACTCACGGCCATCGCCCCCACGCCCAGCAACCAGCGACGTTCCGGTGCTCCCGCGAAGCGCAGCAGCCCGAAGACCACGCCCGCGACACAGGATCCCGCCGCGTACAGCGCCAGCACCACGCTCGCGGCGCCCTTGTGGCCGCGCTCGTCGGCGAAGGCGACGGTGACCACGTCGACGGAACCGAAGATCGCTCCCGTGGCCACGAAGGTCGCCACCAGCACCTGGAGCCCGGCCGAGCGCAGTGCGCTGCCGTCGTCGTGCCGCTCGCGCGGGTGCGGTTCGGGCTCGGTGGCGCGCTGTGCGGTCAGCCAGAAGACGCCGGCGGCCAGGAAACAGCCGGCCAGCAGGGGTCCCGCCTCCGGGAACCAGGCCGTGGACAGGCCGATGGAGATGATCGGCCCGAAGATGAAGCAGACCTCGTCGACGACCGACTCGAACGAGTAGGCGGTGTGGAGCTTGGGCGTGCCCCGGTACAGGGCGGCCCAGCGGGCCCGGATCATCGCGCCGAGGCTCGGCACCGAGCCGATGCCGGCCGCGCAGACGAACAGCACCCAGTCCGGCCCTCCCACGTGCGCCGCGAGCAGCAGCCCGGCGGCGGCCAGAAGTGCCACAAGGGTCGCGGGGCGCAGCACCCGGCGCTGGCCGTGCCGGTCCACCAGGCGGGATATCCGGGGCCCGATCGCGGCGGCGGACAGGGCGATGGTGGCCGACAGCGCGCCCGCGAGACCGTAGCGCCCGGTGAGCTGCGAGACCATCGTGACCACGCCGATGCCCATCATGGACAGCGGCATCCGGCCGAGGAATCCCGCGGCGGAGAAGCCCTTGGTGCCGGGCTCGGCGAACAGGGCGCGGTAGGGGCTGGGCACGTGGTCTCCGGGAGCGGTCGTAAGGCGCGAATGCGGCCGATACAGCTTACGAGTTAGGTGACCCTAATTGCACCCGGCCGGACGGCTGGAAATACCGGACTAAACCGCCTGGAACTCGACTCTTCACCCCGCTGTTGCCCGGCTGTCAGCACCGGGTGGCAGGATCGAGTCATGCCAGACGCGCTCGATGCCACCCCGTACGACGCCCTGCTCCTGCTCTCCTTCGGCGGCCCCGAGGGCCCGGACGACGTGGTCCCGTTCCTGGAGAACGTCACGCGCGGGCGCGGCATCCCCAAGGAACGCCTCAAGGAAGTCGGGCAGCACTACTTCCTGTTCGGCGGGGTCAGCCCCATCAACGACCAGAACCGCGCCCTGCTGGACGCCCTGCGCAAGGATTTCGCCGACCATGGCCTGGACCTGCCGGTCTACTGGGGCAACCGCAACTGGGCGCCGTATCTGACGGACACCCTGCGCGAGATGGCCGCCGACGGCCGCCGCCGCATCCTGGTGCTCGCCACCAGTGCCTACGCCTCCTACTCGGGCTGCCGCCAGTACCGCGAGAACCTCGCCGACGCGCTGGCCGCCCTCGAGGCCGAGGGCCTGGAGCTGCCCAAGGTCGACAAGCTGCGGCACTACTTCAACCACCCCGGCTTCGTCGAGCCCATGGTCGACGGGGTGCTGCGCTCCCTCGCCGACCTGCCCGAGGACGTCCGCGACGGTGCCCACATCGCCTTCTCCACCCACTCCGTCCCGACCGCCGCCGCCGACACCTCCGGCCCGGTCGAGGCCCACGGAGAGGGCGGCGCGTACGTCGAGCAGCATCTGGACGTGGCCGAGCTGATCGCCGGCGCCGTGCGCGAGCGGACCGGCATCGACCACCCCTGGCAGCTCGTCTACCAGTCGCGTTCCGGCGCCCCGCACATCCCCTGGCTGGAGCCCGACATCTGCGACCACCTGGAGGAGCGGCAGGCGGCCGGCGCCCCCGCCGTCGTGATGGCGCCCATCGGCTTCGTCTCCGACCACATGGAGGTCCTCTACGACCTCGACACGGAGGCCACGGCCAAGGCCGAGGAGCTCGGTCTGCCGGTGCGCCGCTCGGCGACCGTCGGCGCCGACCCGCGGTTCGCCGCGGCGATCCGCGAGCTGATCCTGGAGCGGGCCGCCGTGGAGCGCGGCCAGGAGGTCACGCCCTGCGCCCTGGGCGCGCTCGGCCCGAGCCACGACCTCTGCCCGGTCGGCTGCTGCCCGGCCCGTGCCCCCCGCCCGGCCGCCGCGGGCGCCGACAGCCCCTACGCGTGAGGAGACCCGTGACCGACGCCCTGCACAGGGAACTGCTCGACCTGGCCCGGGAAGCCGCCCGCCGCGCAGGCGAGCTGCTGCGCGACGGCCGTCCGGCCGACCTGGCGGTGGCCAGGACCAAGTCCAGCCCGATCGACGTCGTCACCGAGATGGACATCGCGGCGGAGAAGCTGATCACCGATCTGATCTCCGGCCGCCGTCCGGGCGACGGCTTCCTCGGCGAGGAGGGCGCCGACACCGAGGGCACCAGCGGCATCCGCTGGGTGATCGACCCGCTCGACGGCACCGTCAACTATCTGTACGGACTGCCCACCTGGGCCGTGTCCATCGCGGCCGAGCAGGACGGCGAGAGCGTCGTCGGGGTCGTCGCGGCCCCGATGCGCGGCGAGACGTACCACGCGGTGCGCGGAGGCGGCGCCTGGGCCACCGGTGCGGGGGAGGGCGAACGCGCGCTGTCCTGCCGCCCCGCGCCCCCGCTGGACCAGGCGCTGGTCTCCACCGGCTTCAACTACGTGGCCGAGGTCCGCGCCCACCAGGCCGAGCTGGCCGGGCGGATCATCCCGCTGCTGCGCGACATCCGGCGCAGCGGCTCGGCGGCGATCGACCTGTGCGACGTGGCCTCGGGCCGCCTGGACGGCTACTACGAGCGGGGACTCAACGCCTGGGACTTCGCCGCCGGGGACCTGATCGCGCGGGAGGCCGGTGCGCTGACCGGTGGACGGCCCGGAGAGCGCCCGTCACGCGATCTGACGGTCGCCGGTACCCCCGGCGTCTTCGAGCCCCTTCAGCGGCTGCTGGAGGACTTCGGGGCCTGGCACGACTGACCGGGGCCGCGCCGGAGGGCGCGGGCCCCGAGGCACGACAGGACCCCCGGCGCTGGATTCGCCGGGGGTCCTGCCGAGTGCGCTTCGGGCCGATCAGATCAGACGCGTGACGCGCCGACCTCCACACCGTGTTCGGCGGCGAGGCGGCGCAGGTCATCGAGCTCGGCCTGCTCCACCTCGACGAGGAAGTCGTCGCCCTCGTCACGAGCCCGCGACAGGTCGGACTCGGTCGCCCTTATGCGCTGCAGAAGTCCTGCGGTGAATGCGTCCATGCTGCGCCCCCTCGTCCTGGGTCGTGGGTCGGTGGCACGGGGGTGTGCCCATTCTGGGAGGGGCGATCACGTCTCTCGCGGGTGCCCGGCCCTGCCCTGCCGGGCGGCCACGGTGCCGGACTCCCACGCCCGCTCCGCGGAAGCGGAAGGCGAAGTACCGCATGGTGTTGCGGCACATGCAGAGCGTGATCGCGGGGTGTAAAGCCGTCCTCCCCCCGCTCCCTTCCACGGAAACCTAACCGGAGGAGAAAATCTCGTATTCCCCTCCCGGCGCCCCGATCCCTGCGGCCGGGCACCCGCCTTACAGCCGACTTATGGCCGAAAAGGGCAGGATGGAGCCCACCATCCCACGGACATCCCTGCCCGCGCGCACTCACTGTGCGCTACGCGGGTGGACACAGGAAGGACATGCGACGTGCGCGTACTCGTCGTCGAGGACGAGCAACTGCTCGCCGATGCGGTGGCCACCGGACTGCGCCGGGAGGCCATGGCCGTCGACGTCGTGTACGACGGTGCGGCCGCCCTGGAGCGCATCGGCGTCAACGACTATGACGTGGTCGTCCTCGACCGCGACCTCCCGCTCGTGCACGGCGACGACGTCTGCCGCAAGATCGTGGAGCTGGGCATGCCCACGCGCGTGCTCATGCTCACCGCGTCCGGTGACGTCAGCGACCGCGTCGAGGGCCTGGAGATCGGCGCCGACGACTATCTGCCCAAGCCGTTCGCGTTCAGTGAGCTGATCGCGCGTGTTCGTGCGCTCGGACGCCGTACGAGCGTGCCCCTGCCGCCGGTGCTGGAGCGCGCCGGCATCAAGCTCGACCCGAACCGCCGCGAGGTCTTCCGCGACGGCAAGGAGGTCCAGCTGGCCCCGAAGGAGTTCGCGGTCCTTGAAGTGCTGATGCGCAGCGAGGGCGCGGTCGTCTCGGCCGAGCAGCTGCTGGAGAAGGCCTGGGACGAGAACACCGACCCGTTCACCAACGTGGTGCGCGTGACGGTGATGACGCTGCGCCGCAAGCTCGGCGAGCCGCCCGTCATCGTCACCGTGCCCGGCTCCGGCTACCGGATCTGATCCCGATGGCCGCGACACCCGCGCCGCCGCAGGCGCCCCCGAAGCCCACCTGGGACCCCCGCAGGCCGCAGCCCCCTTTCCCGTGGCTGCGCCCGACCATCCGGATACGCCTCACGCTGCTGTACGGCGGCATGTTCCTGATCGCCGGCATCCTGCTGCTGTCGATCATCTATCTGCTGGCGGCACAGGCGATCACCACCGGAAACGCGACGCTTTTCAAGATCGTCAGCTTCCAGAACCTGCAGGTCGCCAGCGACAACTGCCCCGCGATCACCAACCACCTGCCGCTCGCGGACTTCAACGAAGCGATCAGCCGGTGCGCCGACCAGCAGCGTCAGACGGCCCTGGACAACCTGCTCAGCCGCTCGCTGCTGGCCCTGCTGGGCCTCGCCGTGATCGCCTTCGCGTTCGGCTACGCGATGGCGGGCCGGGTGCTGTCCCCGCTCGGCCGGATCACCCGCACCGCCCGCCAGGTGGCCGGTTCCGACCTGTCCCGCCGGATCGAGCTGGACGGACCGGACGACGAGCTGAAGGAGCTGGCGGACACCTTCGACGACATGCTGGAGCGGCTGGAGCGGGCCTTCACCGCGCAGCAGCGCTTCGTCGGCAACGCCTCCCACGAGCTGCGCACACCGCTCGCGATCAACCGCACGCTCCTGGAAGTGCACCTGTCCGACCCGAACGCGCCGGTGGAGCTGCAGCAGCTCGGCAAGACGCTGCTGGCCACCAACGAGCGCAGCGAGCAGCTGGTGGAGGGCCTGCTGCTGCTCGCCCGCAGCGACAACCAGATCGTCGAGCGCAAACCGGTCGACCTGGCCGAGGTGGCCACCCAGGCCATCGACCAGGTGCACGGCGAGGCCGAGGCGAAGGGCGTCAAGATCCGCGGTGAGCGCAAGCCCGCCGTGGTGCAGGGCAACGGCGTGCTGCTGGAGCGGATCGCGCTGAACCTCGTCCAGAACGCGGTGCGCTACAACGTGCCCGAGGACGGCTGGGTCGAGGTCGGCACGGAGGTCGAGCACCAGCAGGCGGTGCTGACCGTCACGAACACCGGGCCGGTCGTGCCGGCGTACGAGATCGACAACCTCTTCGAGCCCTTCAGGCGGCTGCGTACGGAGCGCACGGGCAGCGACAAGGGCGTGGGACTGGGCCTGTCCATCGTCCGGTCCGTGGCCCGCGCGCACGGCGGTCACATCGCCGCGCGGCCCCGCGAGGGCGGTGGTCTGGTGATGCGCGTCACCCTGCCGCTGTGATCAGGATCCGACACACCCGGAGGAAGTTCGCTTTGCGCGGAATTTTCCGGGCGCCCAGTTCGGTTGTTGTTGTGTGATCGATCACATGGACGGATTTCCAGACATGCACTCTCCGTGATCATGACAGGGGTCGCAAAGCCGGGAAAATCCTGGTTTTCGGGGCTCTTGATCACGGGAAGTACACGGTGAGGCGCCTTTGAGGTGCGGCATTCGAACCGTGTACGGTCCTCACCGCCATCCAAGTCGATCACTCTTGAGAGATCGGATTGGGTGTCGATTGAGTAACAGACCTTGATGTGAGGCAAAATCTCCGCCTCAGGTCGGGCACAAGTCCGGCCTCTCACGCGTTACGTGCGCTGGAGACACCGCAGACACCCAGAGGGGGAGAGCGACATGGCAACCGATTACGACACTCCACGCAAGACCGACGACGACGTCGACTCGGACAGCCTTGAAGAGCTGAAGGCCCGCCGGAACGACAAGTCCACCTCCGCGGTGGACGTCGACGAGTTCGAGGCCGCCGAGGGCCTCGAACTGCCGGGCGCCGACCTCTCGAACGAGGAGCTGGCCGTCCGTGTGCTGCCCAAGCAGCAGGACGAGTTCACCTGCATGAGCTGCTTCCTGGTGCATCACCGCAGCCAGCTGGCCCGGGAGAAGAACGGTCAGCCGATCTGCCGCGACTGCGACTGAGGACGGGTCGGCCGTGACTGGCTCGACCCCTCCTCGGAAGCGCCGCTTCTCTCTGCCGGGAGCGGACCAAGGGCCGTCCGGCGGCCCTCGCGGCACGCGTGACGACGAGCGGGGCTCATCCGGTGCGGGAGCCTCGCTCGAACCGGCGTCGGGCCCGGGCGGCCCGTCGGCGCAGCGGACCGCGCCCGTCGCACGGCGACGGGCCGCGGTGATCCGGGACAAGACCTGGCAGCTGGCCCGGGAAGGCGCCCGTATGGGCGGCAGCGGCGCCCGGGCGGGCCTGGCGTATCTCACGGACCGGATCATCGAGATCGCCCCGCGTGTCCCCGTACGCGACCTCGCGACGCTGCGCAGGCAGTTCCCGGGCCTCGGGCCCGAGCAGCTCGCCGACAAGCTGGTGGCGGGCGCGGCCGGCGCGACCTCCGCGGTCGGGGCCGGGGTCGGGGCGGCGGCGATGCTGCCGGTGCCGCCGGCCATGCCGGCGGAGCTGGCCGCGGAGATCACCGGGGTCGCCGCGATCGAGCTGAAGCTCGTCGCCGAACTGCACGAGGTGTACGGCTTGCGGCCGCCGGGGAATCTGATGGCCCGCAGTACCGCGTATCTGTCCTCCTGGTCGGGGGAGCGCGGGGTCGACGTGATGAAGCCGTCGACGATCAACACGGCCCTCGGGGGCCAGATGAAGCGCGAACTGCGTCAGCAGATCATGAAGCGGATGGTCCGGGACCTGCCCAGCCTGATGCCGTTCATGGTGGGTGCCGCGGTGGGGGCGGTCATGAACCGCCGCGACACGAAGAAGCTCGCCTCGCGGATCCGGGCGGACCTGCGCAAGATGCAGGTGCCGTGGGACCGGTTGACGGAGCTGCCGCCTCTGGAGAAGCCCGCGGACGCGCTCCGGATGGGCGAGATCGCCGAGGAGCAGTGGGACTGACGCCTCCCGCGCGGGCGGGTTGGGCACCGCCGGATCGCGCCGTCGTGGTCGGACGCCGGTCCGGCGGAGAAGCGACCTACTTCCGAGCCGCCTCGATCGCCGCAGCCAGCTGCTCCGGCTCGCGGGTCGACAGGTACAGGTACGGCGTCGGGTCCTCCGGGTCCGTGACCTCGACGCGCAGGGCCGTGGGGATGTAGGACCGCAGCAGCAGGAAGGCGCGGGTGTCGGCCTTGTAGGTGCGCCAGGCCCGGGCCTCCTCCGGGTCCAGGACCTCCGACGCACCGAGCGCCGACACCGGGATCTTCGCCTCGCCGGCGATCAGGGAGTCGCCCACGACGCGGATGCGCGGGG
The DNA here is from genome assembly GCF_001542625.1 of Streptomyces griseochromogenes. NCBI lineage: Bacteria > Bacillati > Actinomycetota > Actinomycetes > Kitasatosporales > Streptomycetaceae > Streptomyces > Streptomyces griseochromogenes. The sequence continues at coordinate 2,438,380 of NZ_CP016279.1, forward strand.
AGCCGTAGGCGCTGGCGACCACCGCGGCCGCGGCCGTGCCGCCCACCAGGCCGCCGAGCAGCGGCAGGGTGCCGAAGGGGAGCAGGATCAGGGCGAACGAGACGCCCACCAGGAAGCTGATCAGCCACCACGAGCGGGGGGCGGTGAGGCGTTCTTCGTAGGGGGTGGCGGAGAGCTGCATGGGGCCAAGCTTGGCACGGTATCCGTGTACGGCCGGAGTCGGGGCAGTCAGCGCGAAGCGCTGTCGGGGAGGGCGGTGGTGGGTGAAGGGCGGGCGGGTAAGGTCTGCGGCTGTGAGTGGTAGTTCCGCAGCTCTTCAGCCTCCCGCCGACGCCGTGACACCGGTGCGGCACCCCGACGCTCCCGCGCCCGGCGAGCTTCTCGGTGCCCACTACGAACACTGTTTCGGTTGTGGTCCCGAGCAGCCGCACGGGCTGCTCCTGGAGGCCCGCGCCGGTGAGGGTGTCTCGCTGACCGCCGAGTTCACCGTCCAGCCCGCCCACCAGGGCGCCCCGGGCCTCGCGCACGGCGGAGTGCTGGCCACCGCCCTCGACGAGACGCTCGGCTCGCTGAACTGGCTGCTGCGGACCATCGCCGTCACCGGGCGGCTGGAGACCGACTTCGTGCGGCCGGTCCCGGTGGGCACCACGCTGTACCTGGAGGCCGAGGTGACGGCCGTCGCGGGGCGGAAGATCTACTCCACCGCCACCGGACGCCTCGGCGGCCCCGACGGGCCCGTCGCCGTCCGTGCGGACGCCCTCTTCATCGAGGTGAAGGTCGATCACTTCATCGACCACGGCCGCACGGAGGAGATCCAGGCGGCCATGAGCGACCCGGACCAGATCCGGCGCGCCCGCGCCTTCGAGGTGAACCCGTGACCCCCGAGCATCCCGCGAGCCCCGACCACGACGACATGAGCGCCGACAACCCCGTGAACCCCGAAGACCTCGCGCACCCGCTGAGCCCTGGCCGCCGCGATCCCCTGAACGTCCTGATCCGCCGTGTCGACCCGGACGTACCGCTTCCGGCGTACGAGCACCCGGGGGACGCCGGGGCCGATCTGCGCACCACCGAGGCCCGCGGGCTGAAACCCGGTGAGCGGGCGGTGCTGCCCACGGGAGTGTCGATCGCCCTCCCGGAGGGGTACGCGGCCTTCGTGCACCCGCGTTCCGGCCTCGCCGCCCGCTGCGGTGTCGCGCTCGTGAATGCCCCGGGGACGGTGGATGCCGGGTACCGTGGGGAGATCAAGGTGATCGTGGTGAATCTCGACCCGCGCGAGGCCGTGCGGTTCGAGCGCTTCGACCGGATTGCCCAACTGGTCGTCCAGCAGGTCGAGAGGGTCCGCTTCCGGGAGGTGGCGGAGCTTCCCGGCTCGGCGCGGGCCGAAGGGGGCTTCGGGTCCACCGGAGGCCATGCCGCGGTGGGCGGTGAAAACGGCTCAAGCGGTCCTGCCGCCGTGGGCGGCAGGACGGGTGGGAATCGATACGCTTCGGTCGTATCCGACCGGGAAGGACAGTGACGTGTTCGGACGTCGCAAGAAGAAGGGTGCCGCCGAGGACGCGGCCGGCGAGGCCGAGCAGGTCGTCGACAGCGTCGACACCGAGGCGGACGAGGAAGAGGGCGAGGCCGAGCGCGATCGCGTCCGGCTGGAGCCGGGGCCCCGGCCCGACGGACCGTGGGACAGCGACGAGGTGCGCGACCCGGGTGAGGGGCGTGTCGACCTCGGCGGTCTTTTCGTGCCGGGCGTCGACGGCATGGAACTCAGGGTCGAGGTCGCCGGTGACGCGATCGTCGCGGCGACCGTCGTACTGCGCGACAGCGCCATTCAGCTCCAGGCCTTCGCCGCACCCAAGCGTGAGGGCATCTGGGGCGAGGTCCGCGAGGAGATCGCGGGCGGCATCACCCAGCAGGGTGGCATCGTCGACGAGGTCGAGGGCCCGCTGGGCTGGGAGCTGCGCGCCCAGGTACCGGTGCAGCTGCCGGACGGCACCGGCGGCTTCCAGGTCGTCCGGTTCGTCGGTGTGGACGGCCCGCGCTGGTTCCTGCGCGGTGTGATCTCCGGCCAGGGCGCGGTGCAGCCGCAGGCGGCAGGTCTGCTGGAGCAGATCTTCCGGGACACGGTCGTGGTCCGCGGCGAGGGCCCGATGGCGCCCCGTGACCCGGTCGTCCTGAAGCTGCCGAACGACGCGCAGATGGTTCCCGAGGGCGTCCAGCAGGAGGAGGGCTCGCGCTTCTCCGGCGGCATGGGCCAGCTGCAGCGCGGACCGGAGATCACCGAGGTCCGCTGAGTACGCCGCTCGGCAGAGCGATTCAAGGGCCGCACCCCTTCCCGGGGTGCGGCCCTTTCGCGTGCGCGACCCCTTGACGGGTGATTAGTCTGTACCTATGTTCTCCGGCCAACGGTGCGGCGGGTCCCTCGAGCTCGGGCTCGGACCGGTCACCGAGGTCGGCTACAACGCCCTGCACAACCGCCCGGCGGGCAGCAACAACCTCTTCGTCGCCTGGGAGACGCTCACCCACGGCGACAACCCGGACTGAACCGTTGAACGGCCGGGCGCCCCGCGGCGATACTGGCGCCCGGTCCACGGGGGACGCGGTGGGACACGGGGGAGGCGCAATGAGTCAGGTGCTCACCGAGGCCATGGTGCGCGTCGAGGACGTCCACAGGTCCTACGGGCGCGGCCCGGCCGCAGTCCATGCCCTGCGCGGAGTCTCCTTCGAGGTCCCGCGCGGCGAACTCGTCGCCCTCAAGGGACGCTCCGGCTCCGGCAAGACCACCCTGCTGAACATCGTCGGCGGGCTCGACACCCCCGACCGGGGACGGGTCGAGGTCGACGGGCGGGACCTGGCCGGGCTCGGCGAGAGCGGGCTGCTCGAGCTGCGCCGGGACCGGATCGGATTCGTCTTCCAGTCCTTCGGGCTCATCCCGATCCTCAGCGCCGCCGAGAACGTCGGCGTACCCCTCAGGCTGCGCCGGGCCGAGCCGCGCGAGCGCGAGGAGCGCGTCGAGCTGCTGCTGTCCCTGGTCGGGCTCGCCGATCACGCGGCCCAGCGGCCGGGCGAGCTGTCCGGCGGCCAGCAGCAGCGGGTCGCCATCGCCCGCGCCCTCGCCAATCGCCCCGCCCTGCTCATCGCCGACGAGCCGACCGGGCAGCTCGACGCCGAGACCGGCCACGCCGTCATGGAGCTGCTGCGGGACGTCGTCCGCGGCGAGCGAGCCACCGCCCTGGTCGCCACGCACGACGCCGCTCTGCTCGATCTGGCCGACCGGGTGCTGGAGCTGCGCGACGGCGAGATCGTGCACCACTGAGACCGCGCGGCACGGGGCCGCCGGGCTCTCGCCGAGGCCGTCCGGCGCCGTCAGAGTTGTGTCAAAGAGCCCTGTTGACCGGGCCCTCGTCCCGATTGTCCGCATCGCTGGCCGTAAGGTCGACGCTGCGTACGCAGCAGTTACGGGAAGACAATGGGGCCATGGCACGCGGCAAGCTTCGGATATACCTCGGCGCGGCACCCGGCGTGGGCAAGACCTACGCCATGCTGTCCGAGGCGCACCGCCGTATGGAGCGGGGCACTGATTGCGTCGTGGCCTTCGTCGAGCACTACGACCGCCCGCGCACCGAGGTCATGCTGCACGGCCTGGAGCAGGTGCCGCGCCGGCGGCTGGAGTACCGGGGCAGCACCTTCGGCGAGATGGACGTCGACGCGGTGGTGCGCCGCGCCCCCGCCGTCGCCCTCGTGGACGAACTCGCCCACACCAACATCCCCGGCTCCCGCAACGCCAAGCGCTGGCAGGACGTGGAAGAGCTGCTCGCGGCCGGCATCGACGTCGTCTCCACCGTCAACATCCAGCATCTGGAGTCCCTCGGCGACGTGGTGGAGTCGATCACCGGGGTGCGGCAGCGGGAGACGGTGCCCGACGAGGTCGTGCGGCGGGCCGACCAGATCGAGCTGGTCGACATGTCGCCACAGGCGCTGCGCCGCCGGATGGCGCACGGCAACATCTACAAGCCGGACAAGGTCGACGCGGCCTTGTCCAACTACTTCCGGCCCGGCAATCTGACCGCGCTGCGCGAGCTGGCGCTGCTGTGGGTGGCCGACCGGGTCGACGAGTACCTGACCGAGTACCGCAGCGAACACCGGGTCTCGAAGATCTGGGGCTCGCGCGAGCGGATCGTCGTCGGCCTGACCGGCGGCCCCGAGGGCCGCACCCTGATACGACGTGCCGCCCGGCTGGCCGAGAAGGGCGCCGGCGGCGAGGTCATGGCCGTCTACATCGCCCGCAGCGACGGGCTGACCTCGGCCTCCCCGAAGGAGCTGGCCGTCCAGCGCACCCTCGTGGAGGACCTCGGCGGCACCTTCCACCACGTCGTCGGGGACGACATACCGGCCGCGCTGCTCGACTTCGCGCGCGGCGTCAACGCCACCCAGATCGTGCTCGGCTCCTCGCGCCGCAAGGCCTGGCAGTACGTCTTCGGACCCGGCGTCGGCGCCACGGTCGCCCGGGAGTCCGGACCCGACCTCGACGTCCACATCGTCACCCACGGCGAGGTCGCCAAGGGCCGCGGGCTGCCCGTCGCCCGGGGCGCGCGCCTCGGCAGGGCGCGGATCATCTGGGGCTGGCTGGTGGGACTGGCCGGCCCGGTGATCCTCGCGGTGCTCCTGAACACCGTCGACCTCGGCCTCGCCAACGACATGCTGCTGTTCCTGTCGGTCACGGTCGCGGCGGCCCTGCTCGGCGGCCTGCTGCCCGCCCTGGCCTCGGCGGCCTTCGGCTCCCTCCTGCTGAACTACTACTACACCCCGCCCCTGCACCGGCTGACGATCGCCGACCCGAGGAACATCGTCGCCATCGCGATCTTCGTCGGGGTCGCCGTGTCCGTCGCGTCGGTGGTGGACCTGGCCGCCCGCCGCACCCACCAGGCGGCCCGGCTGCGCGCCGAGTCCGAGATCCTCTCCTTCCTCGCCGGGAACGTGCTGCGCGGCGAGACCGGCCTGGAGGAGCTGCTGGAGCGGGTCCGGGAGACCTTCGGCATGGAGTCGGCGGCCCTGCTGGAGCGCGCCGGCGACGTGTCGCCCTGGACCTGTGCGGGCCGCGCCGGATTCGGGCCGTCCCTGGAGCGGCCCGAGGACGCCGACGTCGACGTGCCGGTCGGCGACCACATGGCGCTCGCGCTCACCGGCCGGGTGCTGCCCGCCGAGGACCGCCGGGTGCTCGCCGCCTTCGCCGCCCAGGCCGCCGTCGTCCTGGACCGCCGCCGCCTCCAGGAGGAGGCCGACCAGGCCCGTGCGCTCGCCGAGGGCAACCGCATCCGCACCGCCCTGCTCGCCGCCGTCAGCCACGACCTGCGCACCCCGCTGGCCGCCATCAAGGCCGCGGTCAGCTCCCTGCGCTCCGACGACGTGTCCTGGTCCGAGGAGGACCAGGCGGAGCTGCTGGAGGGCATCGAGGAGGGCGCCGACCGGCTCGACCACCTCGTGGGCAACCTGCTCGACATGTCCCGTCTGCAGACCGGCACGGTCACGCCGATCGTCCGCGAGATCGACGTGGACGAGGTGGTCCCGATGGCCCTGGTCGGCGTGCCCGAGGACAGCGTCGAGCTGGACGTGCCCGAGACGCTGCCCATGGTCGCGGTCGACCCCGGACTGCTGGAGCGGTCCGTGGCCAACCTGGTCGAGAACGCCGTCAAGTACAGCCCGCCCGGACAGCACGTCCTGGTGTCCGCCAGCTCCCTGGTCGACCGGGTCGAGGTACGCATCATGGACCGCGGCCCCGGAGTGCCGGACGACGCCAAGGACCGCATCTTCGAGCCCTTCCAGCGCTACGGTGACGCCCCTCGCGGCGCCGGTGTGGGCCTCGGCCTCGCGGTGGCCCGCGGCTTCGCCGAGGCGATGGGAGGCACCCTGAACGCCGAGGACACGCCGGGTGGCGGACTCACCATGGTGCTCAGCCTCCGCGCGGCAGGATCACCTCCCGAGCCCCTCCCCCTCGGGGAGTTCAGCACAGAACCAGAAAGGCAGGCCCTATGACCCGGGTGCTCGTGGTCGACGACGAGCCGCAGATCGTGCGCGCCCTCGTGATCAACCTCAAGGCGCGCAAGTACGAAGTGGACGCGGCACCCGACGGCAGGACCGCCCTCGAACTCGCCGCCTCCCGTCACCCCGACGTGGTCGTCCTGGACCTGGGCCTGCCGGACATGGACGGCGTCGAGGTGATCAAGGGGCTGCGCGGCTGGACCAGGGTGCCGATCCTGGTGCTGTCCGCCCGCCACTCCTCCGACGAGAAGGTCGAGGCGCTCGACGCGGGCGCCGACGACTACGTCACCAAGCCCTTCGGCATGGACGAGCTGCTGGCCCGGCTGCGGGCCTCCGTGCGCCGGGCCGAGCCGGTCGGGCCCGGCGAGGACGATGTGACGACCGTCGAGACCGAGGGCTTCACCGTCGACCTGGCCGCGAAGAAGGTCAACCGTTCGGGCAAGGACGTCCGCCTCACCCCGACCGAGTGGCATCTGCTGGAGGTGCTGGTCCGCAACACCGGCCGCCTGGTCAGCCAGAAGCAGCTGCTGCAGGAGGTGTGGGGGCCGTCGTACGGCACGGAGACCAACTATCTGCGCGTCTACATGGCCCAGCTGCGAAGGAAGCTGGAGGCGGATCCGTCACACCCGAAGCACTTCATCACGGAGCCGGGGATGGGGTATCGGTTCGAGAGGTGAGGGGCAGAGTGGCCGGGGGGCCGGGGGTTGTCCCCCGGGGGACGCGGCATCACGGAGCCGGGGACGGGCGGTTCGAGCGGTCGGCGGTCAGCGGCGGGGCGGCCCGGGACGCGGGAAGTGAGCTGCGCTACGGCGCTGTGGGTGTGCCCCGGTACGCTTCACGTATGACTGCTGTTCCTCGCTCCGAAAAGCCGGCCGGCCGGTTCCGGCGCATGCTGGGCCGGCTCTCCTCCTCGCAGGAGGACCTGGAGTCCGAGGAGCTGCGGGAGGACGCCGAGACGGCGGGCTGTACCCGGATCGGTGACTGTCTGGACCGGCAGATCGTCACCGTAACTGGTACCTTGCGCACGGTCACCCTGCGTCCGCGTGCCGGAGTTCCGGCCCTGGAGGCGGAGCTGTTCGACGGCTCCGCCGCGCTGGACGTGGTGTGGCTCGGCAGGCGTTCCATCGTGGGCATAGAACCGGGGCGCAAGCTGATCGCATCGGGCCGGATCTCGATGAGCCGGGGCCGCCGGGTGCTCTTCAACCCGAAATACGAACTGCGACCCCTCGGACGGGAGTAGCCGGTGACGTCCCTCGACAAGCCGACCCAAGACACCGAACAGACCCGGCCCGACGAGACCCGCGACGCCCGCGCGGTCACCGAGGCCGCGCTGTTCGAGGCGTTCGGCGGTGTCCGCGGCATGGTCGAGACGGTCCTGCCCGGTCTCCTCTTCGTCGCGATCTTCACGGTCAACAAGGACCTGCACATCTCGGCGATCGCCGCACTGGCCGTGTCCCTGGTCCTGGTCGTCGTCCGGCTGGTGCGCAAGGACACCGTCAAGCACGCCTTCAGCGGTGTCTTCGGCGTGGCCTTCGGCGTCGTGTTCGCGATGTTCACGGGCAACGCCAAGGACTTCTACCTCCCCGGCATGCTCTACACGCTGGGCCTGGCGCTGGCCTACATCATCACGACGCTCGCGGGCGTGCCCCTGATCGGCCTGATCCTCGGCCCGGTCTTCAAGGAGAACCTCTCCTGGCGCACCCGCAACCCGGGCCGGAAGAAGGCCTATGCGAAGGCCAGCTGGGCCTGGGGCCTGATCCTGCTCGCCAAGTGCGCGATCCTCTTCCCGCTCTACTGGTGGTCCGACACCACCAAGCTCGGCTGGGTCCTCGTGGCCCTGAAGATCCCGCCGTTCCTGCTGGCGGTCTGGCTCACCTGGGTCTTCCTGGCGAAGGCGCCCGCGCCGATCGACGTCTTCGCCGAGATGGAGGCGGAGGAGAAGGCCGAGGAGGAGCGCAAGGCCGCGCTGGCCGCCGAGAGCGGCGACGCCACGGGCGGACGGCACCGCAGGCAGGCATAGACAGTCGTCGCACGACGAAAGGGGCGCCCTGTGACCAGGGCGCCCCTTTCGCGTGGGTTCAGCTTTCCTTCCGCACCGACAGCAGCTCCTCCAGCTGCTCCTCCCGGGCCTGCGCCGCCACGAAGAGGAGTTCGTCGCCCGCCTCCAGGGAGTCCTCCTTGGAGGGGGTCAGCACCCGGGTGCCGCGGATGATCGTGACCAGGGAGGTGTCCTGGGGCCACTCCACGTCGCCGACCTGGGTGCCGGCCAGGGCCGACTCCTCGGGCAGGGTCAGCTCGACCAGGTTGGCGTCCCCGTGGCTGAAGCGGAGCAGACGGACCAGGTCGCCGACGCTCACCGCCTCCTCGACCAGCGCGGACATCAGGCGCGGGGTGGACACGGCCACGTCGACGCCCCAGGACTCGTTGAACAGCCACTCGTTCTTGGGGTTGTTCACGCGGGCGACGACGCGCGGAACGCCGTACTCCGTCTTCGCCAGCAGCGAGACGACCAGGTTGACCTTGTCGTCGCCGGTCGCGGCGATCGCGACGTTGCAGCGCTGGAGCGCCGCCTCGTCCAGGGACGTGATCTCACAGGCGTCGGCCAGCAGCCACTCCGCCTGCGGCACCCGCTCCACCGAGATGGCGGTCGGGGCCTTGTCGATGAGCAGGACCTCGTGGCCGTTCTCCAGCAGCTCGCCCGCGATCGAGCGGCCGACGGCGCCGGCCCCGGCAATGGCGACCCTCATCAGTGACCGCCCTCCTCTTCCGGGCCGGAGGCGAACGCCGCCTCGACCTTGTCGACGTCGCTCGCGCGCATCATCACGTGCACGAGGTCGCCCTCCTGCAGCACCGTCTGCGAGGTGGGCAGGATCGCCTCGCCCAGGCGGGTCAGGAACGCCACGCGGACGCCCGTCTCGTCCTGCAGCCTGCTGATCTTGTGGCCGACCCACTTCGTGGAGGCGTGCACCTCGGCGAGTTGGACACCGCCGGTGGGGTCGCGCCACAGCGGCTCGGCGCCCGAGGGCAGCAGACGGCGCAGCATCTGGTCGGCGGTCCAGCGCACGGTGGCCACGGTGGGGATGCCCAGGCGCTGGTAGACCTCGGCGCGGCGAGGGTCGTAGATACGGGCGGCCACGTTCTCCACGCCGAACATCTCGCGGGCCACGCGTGCGGAGATGATGTTCGAGTTGTCACCGCTGGAGACGGCGGCGAAGGCGCCCGCCTCCTCGATGCCCGCCTCGCGCAGGGTGTCCTGGTCGAAGCCGACACCGGTGACCCGGCGGCCCCCGAATCCCGGGCCCAACCGGCGGAAGGCGGTGGGATCCTGGTCGATCACGGCGACCGTGTGCCCCTGTTGCTCCAGGGTCTGGGCCAGAGCGGAACCCACTCTTCCGCAGCCCATGATGACGATGTGCACGACCGTCCTTCCGGTGTCCGAAAAGTTGCTGCTGAGCATCAGGGTCTCAGACCGACGCACAAAGCTACACACGTGCGCTTCGGGCGGGGCACCCCTGTGCGGGGGTTTCCTGGATCATCGCGGCCGGTGGCCGTCGGCGCGTGATGCTGCGCACGCTGCACAGGGTCAGGATTCCGAGGCCGAGAAGAGTGACCGTCGCTCCGATCAGCTCTGCGGTCGCGGGCATGGGACCTCCGAAGTGCGGTGAAGGGCGGGGTCTGCCATCTAGACACGGGGGGCGCGCGGACCACGGAATCCGCAGTCCAGGGCGCCTGTGATTTCACTCGTGAGGCAGAACACGGACACCGGGTGGGCGGCTGCCTGTTCGAAGCCTTACGATCCTCTGTCGTGTCCAAACTGACCGACGTGCCCAAACGGATCCTGATCGGGCGCGCACTGCGCAGTGACCGGCTGGGCGAAACGCTCCTGCCGAAGCGCATCGCACTCCCCGTCTTCGCCTCCGACCCGCTGTCCTCCGTCGCCTACGCGCCGGGGGAGGTTCTTCTGGTCCTGTCCATCGCGGGCGTGTCGGCCTACCACTTCAGCCCGTGGATCGCCGTCGCGGTCGTCGTGCTGATGTTCACGGTCGTCGCCTCCTACCGGCAGAACGTGCACGCCTACCCGAGCGGCGGCGGCGACTACGAGGTGGCCACCACCAACCTCGGTCCCAAGGCCGGCCTCACCGTGGCCAGCGCGCTGCTCGTCGACTACGTCCTGACCGTCGCCGTCTCCATCGCCTCCGGCATCGAGAACCTCGGCTCCGCGGTCCCCTTCGTGGTCGAGCACAAGGTGCTGTGCGCGGTCGCCGTGATCGTTCTGCTGACGCTGATGAACCTGCGCGGCGTGAAGGAGTCCGGCAAGCTCTTCGCGATCCCGACGTACGTGTTCGTCGGCGGCGTCTTCATCATGATCGCGTGGGGTGCCTTCCGCGGCATGGTCCTCGGCGACACCATGCACGCCCCGACGGCCGACTACCACATCAAGGCCGAGCATCAGGGTCTCGCGGGCTTCGCCCTGGTCTTCCTGCTGCTGCGCGCCTTCTCCTCCGGCTGCGCCGCGCTCACCGGCGTCGAGGCGATCTCCAACGGCGTCCCGGCCTTCCGCAAGCCCAAGTCGAAGAACGCGGCGACCACGCTCGCGCTGATGGGCGGGCTTGCCGTCACCATGTTCTGCGGCATCATCGCCCTCGCCATGTCGACCAAGGTCCGCATGGCCGAGAACCCGGCCACCGACCTGATCCACAACGGCCACCCGCTCGGCTCCGGCTATGTCCAGAACCCGGTGATCTCCCAGGTCGCCGAGGCGGTGTTCGGCAAGGGCAGCTTCCTGTTCATCGTGCTCGCGGCGGCGACCGCCCTGGTCCTCTTCCTGGCGGCCAACACGGCGTACAACGGCTTCCCGCTGCTCGGCTCGATCCTCGCCCAGGACCGCTACCTCCCGCGCCAGCTGCACACCCGCGGCGACCGCCTCGCCTTCTCCAACGGCATCGTGCTGCTCGCCGGCGCGGCGGCCCTGCTGACGGTCGTCTACGGCGCCGACTCCACCCGCCTGATCCAGCTGTACATCGTCGGCGTGTTCGTGTCCTTCACGCTCAGCCAGACCGGCATGGTGAGGCACTGGAACCGCCACCTGGCGACGGAGCGGGACCCGGCCAAGCGCCGCCACATGATCCGCTCCCGCGCGATCAACGCGTTCGGTGCCTTCTTCACCGGCCTGGTGCTCGTCGTCGTCCTCGTCACCAAGTTCACGCACGGTGCCTGGGTGGCCCTGCTGGGCATGTGCATCTTCTACGCGACGATGACCGTGATCCGCAGGCACTACGACCGCGTCGCCGAAGAGCTCGCGGCCCCCGAGGGCCCGAGCGACGACAGCGTCCGACCCTCCCGTGTCCACTCGGTCGTCCTCATCTCCAAGATCCACCGCCCCACCCTGCGTGCCCTGGCCTACGCCAGGCTGATGCGCTCGGACACCCTGGAGGCGGTCACGGTCGGCGTCGACCCGGCGGAGACCAGGGCGCTGCGCGAGGAGTGGGAGCAGCGCGGCATCGACGTACCGCTGAAGGTCCTCGACTCGCCGTACCGGGAGATCACCCGCCCGGTGATCGAGTACGTCAAGGGCCTGCGCATGGAGTCCCCGCGGGACGCGATCTCGGTGATCATCCCCGAGTACGTGGTCGGCCACTGGTACGAGCACCTGCTGCACAACCAGAGCGCCCTGCGCCTGAAGGGCCGCCTGCTGTTCACGCCGGGCGTCATGGTGACCTCGGTGCCCTACCAGCTGGCGTCCTCCGAAGCGGCCAAGCTGCGGGCCCGCAAGCGGCAGGAGTGGAGCGCGCCGGGCGCGGTCCGACGCGGTCCGGCGGCCGAGCGGCCGAAGGAGCCGTCGACCGTCGAGGACTGAGGCGCGAGGGACTGAGCGCGGGAGAGAGGCCGTAGACTGGTGGGCTGTTGCCAGGCTCACCGGCTGCGGCCGCTTCCCTCCCCGATCTGGAGTCACCCCACCATGCAGGCAGAACCGACCAAGTCTCTGGTGGGCGAGGAGTACGAGGTCGAGATCGGCCCCGTCGCCCACGGCGGCCACTGCATCGCCCGTACCTCCGAGGGCCAGGTGCTGTTCGTCCGGCACGCGCTGCCCGGCGAGCGGGTGGTGGCCCGGGTGACGGAGGGCGAGGAGGGCGCCCGCTTCCTGCGCGCGGACGCCGTCGAGATCCTGGAGGCGTCCAAGGACCGCGTCCAGGCCCCCTGCCCCTACGCCGGCCCCGGCCGCTGCGGCGGCTGCGACTGGCAGCACGCCAAGCCGGGCGCCCAGCGCCGGCTGAAGGGCGAGGTGATCGCCGAGCAGCTCCAGCGGCTCGCGGGCCTCACCCCCGAGGAGGCGGGCTGGGACGGCACGGTGATGCCGGCCGAGGGCGACAAGCTCCCGGCGGGCGAGGTGCCGCAGTGGCGGACGCGGGTGCAGTACGCGGTGGACGCCGACGGCAACGCAGGACTGCGCCGCCACCGTTCGCACGAGGTCGAACCGATCGAGCACTGCATGATCGCCGCGCCCGGTGTGAGCGAACTCGGCATCGAGGACCGGGACTGGTCCGGCATGGCCTCCGTCGAGGCGATCGCCGCGACGGGATCCCAGGACCGCATGGTCATCCTGGAGCCGAGGCCCGGCGCCCGGCTGCCGCTCGTCGAGCTCGACAGGCCCGTCTCCGTCATGCGCGTCGACGAGAAGGACGGCGGCGTCCACCGCGTCCACGGCCGCGCCTTCGTGCGCGAGCGCGCCGACGACCGCACCTACCGCGTCGGCAGCGGCGGCTTCTGGCAGGTCCACCCGAAGGCCGCCGACACCCTGGTCAAGGCCGTGATGCAGGGCCTGCTGCCGCGTAAGGGCGAGATGGCCCTCGACCTCTACTGCGGCGTGGGCCTCTTCGCCGGCGCCCTCGCCGACCGCCTCGGCGAGAAGGGCGCCGTCCTCGGTATCGAGTCCGGCAAGCGGGCGGTGGAGGACGCGCGGCACAACCTGGCCGACTTCCCGCGGGTCCGCATCGAACAGGGCAAGGTCGAGTCGGTCCTCCCGCGCACCGGCATCACCGAGGTCGACCTCATCGTCCTCGACCCCCCGCGCGCGGGCGCGGGCCGCAAGACGGTCGCACACCTCGCCTCCCTCGGCGCCCGCCGCATCGCCTACGTCGCCTGCGATCCCGCTGCGCTGGCCCGGGATCTGGGGTACTTCCGGGAGGGCGGGTACCGGGTGCGGACGCTTCGGGCGTTCGATCTGTTTCCGATGACGTCGCACGTGGAGTGCGTGGGGATTTTGGAGCCTGCTGCAAAGGGGCTCTGACCTGCGGCTTTCTTGGGTTTTCCAGATGTGGTCGGTGGTGCTCGACCTGTTTCCCGAAGTTCACCGCGTGAAGCGTTTCGCAGGTGCACGGCATGGGTCTCACCTGTTTCTCGTAGCGGGACGCCGAGTGGGAGGTGCTCCCACGATCTTTCTGAGGCGGTTGGGGGAACGTCTTGACGCTCGTCCGACGCTGATTCCGGCGGAGTGTCATGACGTCTGCTCGGCCGACTCTCGATGCAAGGCGAAGGTCCCGTCATGGAGCAGCGGCGCTGCGGTGTCCTCAGGCTGGGCGGACCCGCGGTAGCCGTCCTGTTCTGCTCGCAGGTGCTGCGTCAGCGGCTCGGGCCGGCGTCGTCATCGCCGTTCGAAGGATTCCGCTGCCTCCCACTGTCCGGAGAGGAATTGTCCCCTTGCTCTCTCAACAGTTCGAGGAGTGCGGCATCCGCCCTTTTCTGATCTTCCTTCGTCAGCTCGACCGGTGCGTTGTTGTAGACGGTGTAGCGATCCGGATCGATGATGTTGGCGGCCCGCAGGGTGAACGTCAGCAGGCGGCGCCACCCCTTGCGGTGACCGACCCGCGCTTGCAACTGGACCTTGTAGTCACGGGCCTCCGGCATGAATCCGGAGAACGGTGCCTCGAACTCGATGAAGAGCTGTTGCGCTTCCCTGCCGGGCACGACGAAGCCCGCCGGCAGCTTCGCATCCTCGTCCGGCCCCGGCTGGAGGCGGGACGGTGAGGACAACCACAGAAGCGGCAGGTGAGAAGCGGGCTCGTCAGGAAAGGTCAGGATGAGGTCCTGTACGACGATCGGCTTGGGGCCGGTGTTGTGCAGCACGAGCGGAAGCCGCAGGCGGGTCGAGGATGAGTGGACGATCGCTGCGAAGGCGTGAGGCTCCCACGTCTTCAGCCGCCCTTGTCTGGCGTTGAGCCACCAGAACGATGCGACGGTGAAGAGCAGTGCGCAGACCGACACCACGCCGGCGCCTGTGAGTGATGAGGACGCGGCCTGATCCGCCGCGGTCATCAGCGGAACCACAGATTCAGTGTGCCAGCCGCGGCATGGGTTGGCAGGACTCAGGGGGCTCCGCCGCCTGCGGCCAGCAGCCGATGATCAGGAGGATTCCGCAGGTCACGGGGGGGCGAGCCATCGCTCGGCCCCTGTCACGAGCCGGCACCGGCAAGGAGCGAGAGATACCAGGTGACCAGTGCGGCGCACACCACTGCGGGGACGAGTTTCGGCAACCTGTCTCCCTTGCGTACGTGAGTGGTCACGGCACCGGCGAGCAGTATCAGGAGCCCGACGCCGGCCACCCCTCCGAGCAGCGGTAGGACCGGGCAGAGGGCCACGCCGATGGCGCCTGCCAGCTCCAGTGCACCGATCACCCGGTAGGCCGTGATGGTGAAGCCGACGTGGGCGGCCAGCTCGGGCATCGGGCCGAGGGCCAGGATCTTGGCTGCGCCCAGCAGGGCGAAGATCAGCACGATCGGACAGGCCAGGGCGGCGGAGGGGCTCATGGGGCGTCCTTGACGGTGTGCGGGTGACGGGCCTGGCGGCGTTCGGCTCCCAGGCCGGCGAAGTAGGCGACGAGGTCCGGGTTGTCGACCGCCGAGGGGTTGAGGACCTGTTCGGCGGGGGCGCCCTGGAGGAGGCGCTTGACCGGGACTTCGAGTTTCTTGCCGGTCCTGGTGTGCGGGATGGCCGGCACGGCGAGGATCTCGTCGGGGACGTGGCGGGGGGAGGCGCCGGTGCGGATGGCGTCGCGGATCTTCTCGCGCAGGGCGTCGTCCAGCGTGACACCAGGCGCGGGAACGACGAAGAGGGGCATCCAGTAGCCGCCGTCGGGTTCCTCCGCGCCGATGACCAGGGCTTCGGTGACCTCGGGGAGGCGTTCGACGATGTCGTGGATGTCGGCGCTGCCCAGGCGCACGCCGTTGCGGTTGAGGGTGGCGTCGGAGCGGCCGTGGACGATCACCGATCCGTGGGAGGTGAGGGTGATCCAGTCGCCGTGCCGCCACACGTCCGGGTAGGCGCCGAAGTAGGTGTCGCGGTAGCGGCTGCCGTCGGCGTCGTTCCAGAAGTACAGCGGCATGGAGGGCATGGGGCGGGTGACGACCAGTTCGCCGACCTGATCGACGACCGCCCGTCCCGCGCTGTCGTACGCCGCGAGCGCCACGCCGAGGTTGGGGGCGGACAGCTCGCCCGCCCATACGGGGGTGGTGGGGGCGCTGCCGGCGAAGGCGGAGACGATGTCGGTGCCGCCGCTGGTGGAGGCCAGCTGAATGCCCGCGCCGACGTGGTCGCGGACCCAGGGGTAGGCGGAGGCGGGCAGGGTGGAGCCGGTGCTGCCGATGGCGCGGATGGCCGACAGGTCGTGCGCGGAGGGTTCGATGCCCAGTTTGGCCGTGGCCAGCAGGTACTGGGGGCTGGTGCCGAACACGGTGACTTTGTGGCGGGCCGCCAGCTCCCACAGGATGTCCGGGCGTGTCACCGGCGCGGGGCTGCCGTCGTAGGTGCAGGTGGTGGCGCCGGTCAGCAGGGTGGAAACGACCAGGTTCCACATCATCCAGTGGGTGGTGGTGTACCACAGCAGGCGGTCGCCGGGGCCGAGGTCGGAGTGCAGGCCGAGGGTCTTGAGGTGTTCGAGCAGGACGCCGCCGTGCCCGTGGACGATGCCTTTGGGCAGGCCGGTGGTGCCGGAGGAGAAGACGATCCACAGGGGGTGGTCGAACGGCACCGGGGTGATGGTGAGGTATTCGGTGCGGGTGGCGGCGTCGTCCCAGGGGACCGTCAGGTTGGTGTGCCGGGTCTCGGGCCAGGTGAGGCCCAGGTGGTCCACGAGCATCGTGGCCCTCAGGGTGGGCAGGGCGTCGGCCAGTTCGAGGGAGGCGGCGCGGCGGTCGTGTCGGGTGCCGTTGAAGAGGTAGCCGTCCGCGGTGATGAGAACCGTGGGCTCCAGCTGGGTGAAGCGGTCGGCGGCGGCCTTGGGGGCGTAGTCCTGGCCGCACACCGACCACACCGCGCCCAGGCTGGCCGTGGCGAGGAAGGCGATGACGGCGTGGGGGGTGTTGGGCAGGTAGCCGACTACCCTGTCGCCCTGTCCGACGCCCAGGCCGCGCAGGGTGGCCGCAACGGAGGCGACCTGGGCGCGCAGCTGCCGGCCCGTGATCTCGTAGTCGGCTCCTGTCTCGTCCAGGGCGGTGATCGCGGGTGCGTCCAGGTGCAGGTTGCGCAGCGCGTGGTGGGCGTAGTTGAGGGTGGCGCCGGGAAACCAGCGGGCGCCGGGCATGGTCTCCTCGGCCAGCACCCGCTGGTACGGAGTGGCGGCGTCGATGTCGAAGTACTGCCACACCGCCGCCCAGAACCCCTCCAGGTCGGTGACGGACCAGTGGTGCAGGGCCCGGTAGTCGGTCGGGTCCTGGATCGTTTCGGCGCCCTGGTGCCGGGCGGCCCAGCGGGCGAAGTCCGCGATGCGGCTGCCGGCGGCAGTCTTCGGGTCGGGCGGCAGGAACGGTTCCGGACGCGGCGTGGGATGCGGGGTGGTCATGGCGTGGTGCTCCTGGTCAGGTGACGGGCCGGGCGTCGGCGGTACGGCGGGCCGTGTGGAGCAGGGAGGCCCAGATGGTGGGGTCCGGGAAGTGGCCGGCCCCGGCGGGGACGATGTCCATCACGACACGGTCGGGGCGCAGCAGGACGGCGTCCGCCCGGCCGCGTGCCAGCCAGGCGGCCAGTGTGCCGTCGTCGTCCAGGTCATCGACGTGGATCGTGGCTGCGTCGAGTGCCGTGGTCACGGCCGTCATGTGCGGGGTGGGCGGCACAGCGGTCAGGAGGGCGAAGGAGTCTCCGAGGACGTCGTCCAGGCGCGTCCGTCTGCCGTCGACGATCACCCAGGGCTGCGGGCAGAAGGTGCCGGTCAGCCCGCGTCCGATGAGCCCGGGACGGCGCGGTACCAGTGGGCCGGCGGTCAGCGCGGGGCTGAGGTCGCGGCTCACCGCCGTGGTCACGCCGGGGACGCGGCATGCCGCGCCGACGACGGCCCGGCGGAGTGCCGCGCCACGGTCCTGTCCACCCGTCATGGCCCAGCCGATGGCCACCGCGAGCCGGATCACGTAGCGGGCGTGCGGTTTGCGCTCGCGCTCGTAGGTGTCCAGAAGCCTGTCGTCCGCGCCCTGTCGGAGAACGCGGGCAAGCTTCCAGGTGAGGTTGCGGGCGTCGCGCAGACCAGCGCACAGACCCTGCCCGATGAAGGGCGGGGTGAGGTGGGCCGCGTCGCCCAGCAGGAAGACGCGTCCCTGGCGCCACCGGTCGGCGAGGCGGGCGCGGAAGGTGTACTGCGCCTGCCGGATCACCTCGAAGTCGTCGGCCCCCGCGACGCCGGACGGCACGTCCACCCAGGGGGCGACCAGCTCGCGCAGGCGTTCCCGCCCGTCCGGGCCGTCCAGGTGTACGTCGGCGGGCAGCCGGAACTCCCAGCGGTAGCGGTCCTCGCCGAGGCGCATGAAGGTGGCGGGCTGGGTGGGGCAGCAGATCTGGTCGACGCCCTCCCAGGTCCGCACCGGGCGGCTGGTGCGCACGTCGATGACCCGCCAGCTCTCCTCGAAGTGCAGGTCCTCCCATACGGCGCCGATGGCGTCGCGGGTGAGGCTGCCGGCGCCGTCGCAGCCGAGGACGGCGTCGGCCCAGACGTGCTCGTCCTCGTCGCTGCCGTCGCGGCGGAAGGTGACCCGGACCGGCGCCGTCCCGTCGGTGTCCTGGCTGACGGACACGACCTCCACCCCGCCCCACAGCTCAGACTCCGGGCGGCGCGCCAGAGCGTCGCGCAGCAGACGCTCCAGGTCCGGCTGATCGAACATGCTGGTCTGGGGGAAGCCGTGACGCCCGTGCAGGGATCGCGCGAATTCGGCGATCACCCGGTGCCGGGCGTCCAGCAGCCGCAGCCCGCGCGCCGGCCGGGCGAGGGCGGCGAACTCCTCATGGATGCCGACACTCTGCAGGATCCGGCGCACCTCGTCGTCCACGACGACAGCGCGTGGCAAGGGGTAGACGTCCCGGTGGCGTTCCAGGACGAGGCTGGGCACTCCGTGCCGGGCCAGCAGGAGCGCGGCCGTAACGCCCACGGGCCCCGCGCCGATGATCACCACCGGTCTCCGGGATGCGGTGCTCACGTCGCGTTCGCCACAGCGGTCCGCTGCTCGCCCAGGTCGATGTGCCCGTCGGGGGTGGCGATGGTGGCGGTGACGAGGTCACCGTTGCGCAGGTACAGGGGATTCTTGGCCTGGCCGTTGAAGAACGCCTTCCACTTCAAGGCGGGCGGCAGCAGAGCGGCGATCTTCTCGACCGGCTTGGGCGGGGCCTTCAGAGCGGTGCCGCCAGGTGTGCCGGTGAGCAGCAGGTCGCCCGGGTCGAGGGTCTGGAAGCGGGCGAGCAGGGTGAGTGCCTGCGCCGGTCGCACGATCATGTCGGCGAGTGTGCGGTCCTGGCGCGGTACGCCGTTGACGGACAGCCGCAGCCGCAGGTCGATCAGACGGGCGAAGTCCTCGGGCTCCAGCAGGGCCAGGTACGGCCCCGTCGGTGTGAAGGTCGGGTAGGACTTGCTCTCGTAGAACTGGGTCTTGGTCAGCTGGACGTCGCGGGCGCTGACGTCGTTGGTGAGGACGAGCCCGGCGACGTACGAAGGCAGGTCCCGCTCCTTCACAACAGTGCCCACGGGCAGCGGTGCGCCCATGACGAGGCCGAGTTCCACCTCGTAGTCGAGGAAGTTCACGTGCGCGGGGCGGACGATCGTCTCGTGCGGGCCGCTGATCGAGCCGGATGCCTTGCGGAAGAAAGTGGGCGGGATGTCGCCGGTGAAGCCCGAATCCTTGGCGTGGCTGCGGTAATTGACCATCTGGGCGACCACCCGGCAGGGGGTGGTGACCGGGGGCAGCGCCACCAGGTCGGCGACGGGCGTGCCGCTCTCGCCGGAGGCGGCGGCCTCGCGGACCGCGTCCCGGTCGGCGAGCAGTTCGGCGGTGGTGACCGCCTTGGTCTCGACGCGGACGGCGCGCTCGTCCCGGACGACCCACCAGCCGTCGGCGGTGCGCAGAACGTTGGTGCTCATGAGCTCATCGCTTTCATCAGGCCCAGCAGGCGTGCGGGGTCGAGTTCGTTGTCGTCGCGCAGGGCCGTCATGACCTCGCGCAGCTTGGCGGGAGAGGGGTTGGTCCCCAGGAAGTCGCGGGTGACCGGCGGGCCCCACTGGGCCAGGCCGCTCGCCGACATCGGTGCCCATCCGGGTTCGAGGTCGCAGGAGAACAGGTCGCCGTCGGCGAAGTGCTCCAGCATGAAGCGGTCGGGGTCGCGCCAGTAGTCGAAGAGCTGGCTGCCCTGGATGTGCCGGCCGATGCCCCAGCTGCGCTGGTAGCCGCGCTCGGCCAGGTACTCCCCGCCGGCGGCGATCGCGTCGAGGTCGGTGACCTGGTAGGCGGAGTGGACGTAGCCGGTACCGGGACCCAGGTGCAGGGCGAGGGTGTGGTGGTCCACGGGCAGGCTGCCCTGGTCGCAGCGGATGAACGCCATGGTCGGCCCGCGCCCGCGCTGCCCGTCCAGGAACAGGAAGTCGGACACGATCATCCCGAGGGTGTCCAGGTACCAGTCCAGGGTGCGGGCGAACGTCCGTGTCTCCAGCACCACATGGCCCAGGCGCTGGATGCGGGACGGCTCACGGGGCGGACGCTGGGTGGCGTTCGTACGGCGGGGTCGGGTGCCGGTGTTGAGGGGCAGCGGCGGCTGCTCGGGGAGCGCGGGCAGCGGTTCGGCGCAGTGCACCACCCGGACCGGGAGGCCCGAGGGATCAAACAGGGCGACCGACCGACCGCCGCCGGTGACGTCGATGTCCCGGACGGTGTGTCCGACGGCGGCGGCCAGCCGGTCCACATCGGCCCGTTCGGCCGCGCGAAACGCCGGCCCGAGGAAGCGGGAGGCGCGCCCACGCCGGATGACCATGCAGGGAGAGCCCGCGAACGTGCCACGCAGCCAGAGTTCGTGCGGAGTGCGGGCGGCGATCGCGAAGCCGAAGTCACGGGCGAACACCTCGGCCCGGTCCAGATCCGGCTTCTCGAACTCCAGCCAGGCCAGGTCCGCCACCCTGATCACGGGATTGCGGGCTCGTCCGGGATGCTCGCCACGCAGGGCGCCCTGCTCACTGTGGAGGTCTTGGTGGGGCGTCAGAGGACCGCCCTTGTTAACCGGGATGTGGGACATGGTGTCCTCCAAGCAACACTGCTGTAATGAGGAAATCATCAACTCTGCCGTTTCTCGTCGTCAATAGGCGTAGCGCAAATAATTGAGGATCTCATCAGTAATGGCAGAGTCATCGTGGCGGCGGTTACACTGAGCCGTATGCCGACGTCAGCCCCGCCCAAGAACCGCTTCGAGCGGCGCCGCGCCGAAACCCGTCAGGCCCTCGTCCGCGCGGCCCGGCAGATCCTCGCGGAGACCGGGGACACCAGCGCCAGCATCCAGGCCATCGCCGAGCGCGCCGATGTAGGTTTTGGATCCTTCTACAACCACTTCGAGTCCAAGACGGAGCTGTTCGACGCCGCGGTGACGGACGCCCTGGAGGAGTTCGGGCAGGTCATCGACACGCGAGTGGAAGGCGTCGACGACCCGGCCGAGCTGGTCGCGGCCGGCTTCCGGCTCACCGCCCGGATGGCCGACTCCCACCCGGAACTCATGCGGATCCTGCGCGACCGCGGCCTGTCCCACATCCACTCCGACACCGGCCTCTCCCCGCGCGCTCTGCGCGACCTGGAGATCGGCATCGCCTCGGGCCGCTTCACCTGCGGCAACGCGACCACCGCCCTGTCCGCCCTGGGCGGCACCCTGCTGTCCCTCGTGGCTCTCAGGCTGGACCGTCCGGACCTGGACGGCGATGAGGCCGCCTCTGACCTGGCCGAGATGGTCCTGCGCATGCTCGGCGTCCCGCCGGACGACGCCCATGAGGTCACCCGGCGCCCGCTGCCCGACCCCGCCTGACAACGTCCTGCACCTGGAGCGCAGCCGCCTGTGGTGCCACGCCGGCGGCTACGAGGAACGCAGTCGATGCAGCTTCACCCGTGGGGTCCGCCCACGGGCGCGCGGCGTTCTCCTCGGCGAGTGCCAGCACCAGTGCCTCCAGCGCCTGAGCGAGTACGGGTGCTGGAAGATGGTCCGCGAAGACGCCTTCGCGCTGACCACGTCGTAGGGTCGCGACGGCCTCTTCGCGGGCCGGTGCCACAGTGGCGCGGAACGCGTCCTCGCCCGGATGACGCCGCCCCAAGGCGATGAGCATGCGGTATTGATCGCCCACCGCCCATGCCGCCAGCACCATCCGCGTCATCGCCTCGATCGGGTCGGCATCCGTGGTACGGGCTGTGGCGAATGCCTGCCGGAGTTCATCGCCTGCTTCCTGAGTCAGGTCGGCGATCAGCGCATGTCGGCTGGGGAAGTGTCCGTAGAAGGTGCGCCGGGCGACGCCGGCCGCCTCAGCGATGCCGTCGAGACTCGCGGCGGGGTCCTCCTGCAGTTTCTGCCGGGCGGCCACGAGGATGCGTCTGCGGTTGGACTGAGCATCCCTGCGCTGCGGAGTACGGCCCAGGGCGTCGGTCGTCTGCATGGCTTCTGTCTCTTCACGGTTGCCGGAAAGCCGCGGGCGCCGGTGCTCCCTCACGCACCGGCGCCCGCTCACCCCTGCCCAGGGTGGCTTGATGTCCTGCTGACAGGCGTCAGGGGACGAGGATGAGGCGGATCGGGTCGCCGATCTTGTTCTCCAGACGGCTGACCGCGTCGGCCGCGTCCACCAGCGGGATGTGGTCCGTGATGGAGGGGGCCAGGTCGAGGCGACCTGCCGCGGTCAGCCGCACCAGCTCGGAGACCGACTCGGGGCTGCCGCCGTAGTGACCGCGGACCTGCTTGCACATGTAGTTGAAGGTCAGACCCTCGGTGATGGTGAGCGGCCTGGGGGTAATGCCCACCAGGATCAGGGAGCCGCCCAGGCCGAGCACGGCGGCGGCCTGCTCGCGGACGGCGGGTACGCCGGCGCAGTCGAAGGCGAAGTCCAGGCCCCGTCCTTCGGTGGCCGCGCGGACCTGGTCGGCGAAGTCGGGGGCGGCCGGGTCCAGGGCGTAGTCGGCGCCGAAGGCCAGGGCGCGCTCGCGGGCGCTGGGCAGCGGGTCGACGGCGATGATCGGGGCGGCGCCGACCAGGCGGGCGAGGCGTACGTTGTGGGCGCCGACTCCGCCCACGCCCCAGACGCCGACGGACTGGGCGGGACGGACGCCGGCGGTGGTGACGACGGCGGCGTAGGGCGTGGAGACCGCGTCGGGGATGATCGCGGCCTGGTCGAAGGGGAGGCTGTCGGGGATGGGGATGAGAGTGTCCTCGCGGGCGATCACGTACTCGGCCCAGCCGCCGTCATAGTCGATCCCGGCGGTGAGCATCTGGGTGCAGGGGCGGCGGCGCACGCAGCCGGCGCACTTACCGCAGGTCTTGCCGGCCTCCAGGGTGACGCGGGTGCCGACGGTCAGGCCGCGCTTGAGGTCGGGGCCGAGCGTGTGGACCACACCGGAGACCTCGTGGCCGACGGTGACCGTGTCGGAGGTCGCGAACAGCGGGACGAGGGAGCCGTCGAGCAGGTGGACGTCGGAGAGGCATACGCCGGCGGCCTTGACCTCGATGAGGACCTCGCCCGGACCCGGCACGGGGATCGGGACCTCTTCCACGGCGAACTTCTTGCTGTCCAGGTGGAAGCGGCCGGCGAGCATGGTGTCCATGGTGATCTGCTTTCCGTGAGCGGCACGGCCCGGTGGTTCGGGCCATGGGTGCCATGGGGTGTGTGAATGGCTGGTGGGGCCGGGAGGTGTGCGGGGGAAGCAGGACGTCCGCACGCCTCCCGGCGGCTGAGGGGGAGCGCGCCTTGACGGCGTGCGGCGGCGGTCAGGCGAAGACGTCCTGCTGGTAGCGCTCGTCGGCCTCGAGCTGGGCGAGCCACTGCTGGGCGGTCTCGTCGTCGCTGCCGGTCCGCTGGCAGTGGATGGCGGCGAGGGCCTCGCGGACGGCGGGGGCCATGCGGCGGCCGTCACCGCAGACGTAGATGTACGCGCCGTCCTCGATGGCCTGCCACACGGTGTCGGCGGCGTTGGCGATGGCGTTCTGCACGAACCGGGCCGGGTGGCCGGTCACCGCGGAGTAGGCGGTGTGGACCTGCGCGATCCCGGTCTGCTCCCAGTCCTGCATCTCCTGCTTGTAGAAGTAGTCGTGCTCCGGGTGGCGGCAGCCGACGAACACCTGAGACAGGCCCACCTGGGTGCCGTTCGCGTGCTGTGTCGCCCGCTCCTCCAGGAAGCCGCGCAGCGGTGCGATGCCGGTGCCGGGGCCGATGAGGATCAGCGGAGTGGCGGGGTCGGCGGGCGGGGCGAACGTCGGGGAGGGCACGCGGACGTAGCCGTACACGACGTCTCCGGGCTCGAGGCCGGCGATGTAGGAGGAGCAGGTGCCGCGGTACTGTCCGTCACCGGACATTGCCGGGCCCTCCAGCAGGCCGACGGTCAGGCGCACGTGGCGCGGGTTGGCCGACGGGGCGGAGGAGATGGAGTAGAAGCGCGGGCGGATCGGTCCCATCATCTCCAGGAACACCGCCAGCGGCAGCTCGATGGCCTCGAAGCGCTCCAGCAGGCCCAGCACCGAGATGCGCTTGCCGAGGATCTCCTTTTGGTAGTGCTCCTCGGCCTCCCGGGTGTCGGCCGTGTAAGCCTGGAGCTGCGGCCGGGTCCACGGGCACTGGGTGTACTCGGCGAGGGTCTGGATCTGGGAGCGGGTGGCGACGTCCTGCAGTTCCAGGAACTCGGTGAGCAGGATGCCGGCGGTGACCGGGGTGCCGACCGGCAGGTGGGTGCGGCCGCCGCCGGGCTGGTCGAGCCGGAGTACCTGGCCGTAGTCGACACCGAGTCGCCTCAGTGCGCGCTCGACCAGGGCGGCTTCGTTCTTGGCGAAGACGGCCAGGTGGTTGCCGGTGTCGTAGGTGACATTCTCGGGCAGCTCGACGGTGATGGACTTCGCGGACGGGCGCGGCGGCTCGATGGCGAAGTCCCACAGGCCGGTCGCGTCGGCCACGAGCTCCTCGTTGGCCACCACCGTGAGCGGGTATGCCTGCTCGGAGACGATGGCGGGGCGCACGTCGGACTCGGTGAGCAGCTGGACCTGGTAGCGGGGGCCGCTCGCCTGGGAGGTGTCGGCGGCGTACTCCTCGGCCAGGGTGGCCCACAGGATGTCCATCCACCGCGTGGCCATGCCGTCGAAGTCACCGGCGGCGTCCGCGATACCGCGCTCGACGACCGGGGTGGCGCCGGCCGCCAGCAGACCTTCCTCGATCCGCTTGGGGAATGCCTGGTAGGTGGCCACCCACTGGGTGTTGCCGGCGCCCAGCAGCGCGAACCGCACGTTCGCCAGTGAACCCTGGGGCAGCCCGGTGGCGAGCAGGTCGTCGAAGCGCTGGGCGTTGTCGGGAGCCTTGCCGTTGTAGCTGGCCGCCACGACGACGAGCAGGCCCTCGGTGGGCAGGTTGTCACCCAGTTCGTCCAGGCTCATCAGCGTGGTGCCGAAGCCGGAGCGCTCACCGCGGTCGGCGATGGTGCGGGCCAGGTCCTCGCACGAGCCGAGGCTGGAGCCGTAGGCCACGGTCAGGTTCACCCCGACACCGCTGACCGCTGCCTGCGACTGCGTGTCGCCGGTCCGCAGGTCGGCGGCGCCGAAGACGGTCCGCTGGTGCTCCTGACGCCTGCGGACGACCAGCTGGAAGTCGCCGGGCTTGCGCGTCAGCGCCTCGCGGACGTCCATCTTGTAGTCAGTGGTGTCGGAGAACCTGAACTTCTGCAGTACCAGTGCGAGGGCCAGGCGGGCCTCGGTGAGCGCGAACTGGCGGCCGATGCACGCACGCACACCGTTGCCGAACGGCTTGTAGGCGTGCGGGTGCTGCTCGGCGCGGTTCTCCGGCAGCCACCGGTCGATGTCGAACTCCTCCGGGCGGTCCCACGCCTTGGGGTGGGAGTGCAGTGCGCCCATGAGGATGTTGGCCCTGGTTCCCTTCTTCAGCTCGTACCGGTCGCCGATGACGGTGTCGTCGATGGGTGCCTTGGCGATCAGCGGGATGGGCGCCCACAGGCGCAGGGTCTCCTCCAGGATCCGCGGGATGACGTCGAGCTGCATGATGGTGTCGTAGTCCGGGACCGTGTCACCGGGTAGCAGGCGGTCCACCTCGGCGTACGCCTGCGCCAGGACGTGCGGGTTGCGCATCAGCGAGTACGTGGCGAACGACAGCAGGCCACTGGTCGTCTCGTGACCGGCGATCAGGAAGGTCACCACCTGGTCGCGGACGTTCTCGTCCGCGAGCAGCTCGCCGGTCTCCGGGTCGGTGGCCTCCAGCATCAGGCCCAGCAGGTCCTCCTCGCCGGTGCCCTTCCCCTCGCGGCGCTCCTTGATCACGCTCTCGACCAGGTCGCGCATCAGCTGGATGTTCTCGCGGTACTTCCTGTCGTCCGCCTTGCGGAGCCTGGTCATCATCGGCAGTTCCTGGGAGCGCCGCATCGACTCGATCAGCGCCTCCAGCAGCGAGTTGAGGAAGGGGTGCAGCTCCTCCTTGTCGAAGGACTGGAAGCGGTAGCCGAACCCGGACAGGGCGATGGTGTCCAGGGTGAGCCGGGTGTAGTCGTCGGTGATGGCGACCGGCTGACCCTCCCGGCTCTCCCACTTGCCGACGAGGTTCTGGGCGATCTCCAGCATCTGCCCGTAGTAGGTCTTCATGGCCCGCTGGCTGAAGGCCGGCAGCAGGATCCGGTGGGCCATGGCCCATTCCTCTTCGTGCTGGTGGGCTGTGAACAGGCCCGCCCCCGTGTAGTCCCGCACATGGCTCAGCGGCGTCTTCTCGATCTGCTTGAAGAACCGCGTCTCGTCGCACACCTCGGCCACCAGGTCCGGGTCGTAGACGAAGACCTGCTCGATGCCGGCGATGTCCATGCCGTAGATGCCCTCGGGGAACTGCTTGGACAGCTCGTTGAAGTACTCCACGGGGTTGGTGTCGGGGATCTGCGGCGTGTAGCCGAGCAGGGGGATCCCGCGCGGGGACCGGATGGGGCGAAGGCCGTTCGCGGAGTGCGTGGTCATGTCTTGCTCCTCTGCGCAGAGGGGGTGGAGGGGGGTGGGCAAGGGCGCGCTGTGCGGGTCGATGCTGTGGCGCCGTACAGAAACATACACTGTATGGAATTAGTACCGTACGAGGTATGGAAACCGGGCGCAACCCCGGCGTGCAGGCCAGTGCTGTGATTCAGGTCATTTCCATACGACGTACGGAACTGATATCGTACGCAGTATGGAAAAGAAGGTGAGGCGTCCCCCGCGGGGAACGAGGAAGAGGGACGTGCCTCTGACCGAGGCCGGGATCTATGCCGCCGCCCTGCGGCTGATCGACGCGGACGGTGTCGAGGCGCTCACCATGCGCAAACTCGCCACCGAGCTCGACGCGAACCCGATGTCGCTGTACCACCACGTGCCGAACAAGGAAGCGGTGCTGCGTGGCGTGACACGAATGGTCGGCGCCCAGTTCCGGACCGTGACGCTTGAGGACGCGCCTTGGCAGGAGCGCATCCGCCTGCTCGCGACGGACTTCCGTACGCTGGCGCACCGTCACCCCGAGCTGCTGGCCTACTCGTTCAGCCACCAGCCGGACTTCATTCAGCCCGACGACCCGTTCTGGACCACGCTCACCGCGATCGTGGAGGCTGCCGGGGTTCCGCAGTCAGATGTCTCGGAGATCGCGGCGCTGATAGTCGCCGTCGTCATCGGCGTCCTCGCCGCCGAACTCAACGGCTCGCTCCACCAGTGGTCGACCCTCAAGCCCCCCGGCTTTGGCGACGGTGAAGACGGTGACGGGGAGGCTGACCCCGATTCTGCGGACACAGCTCCTGAAGGCCCTGACCAGGACCACATGTTCCGCCTCGTGATGGACACGCTCATCACGGGCCTGGAAAGCCGGCTCACCGGCGATCGTGACGGCCCGGACGCCGGTGTTTGAGCCACACCTTCTGAGATGCGCGAGGTGTATCGGGAGACCGCCTCTTGGAGCTGCGTGCGGGGCGCGGGCTGCTGGTGATCGCGCTCGCACTGATCGTGGTCATCACCGTGACGGACCTCGGCATAGGCACCAGTGTTCATCTGGGCCCGTTGCTGCTCATCGCGCCGACACTGACTGCCTCCTTCGCCGGTCCGCGGCTGACCGCTCTGGTCGGGGCTCTGGCACAGGCAGCCCTGGTGATCATCTCGGTCTTCCAGGGCGGTCTGACCACGACGAATCACGTGGCGCAGCTCATCGCCCTGGCGGTGCTGTCGGCTCTGGTGGTCTTCATCACCTACGTGCGGGAGCCGCGTGCCCGGGAGCTGAGCCGGGTGCGGTCGGTGGCCGAGACGGCACAGCGGATGCTGCTGCGGCCTCCACCCCGACGGATCGGACCCTGGAGGGTGGCCTGGCTGTATCTGGCCGCCGAGGACGAGGCCCAGATCGGGGGAGACCTGTTGGCGGTCGCCCGCGCTGATCACCCCTGCACCCGGGTGCTCATCGGCGACGTGCGGGGCCATGGGCTGGCCTCCATCGGCGAGGCATCAGTGGTGATGGGCGCGTTCCGTGAGGGCGCTCAAACGGCCGCACCGACCCGTTCACCTTGGAACCGGGCGACATGCTGCTGCTCTACACCAACGGCGTGATCGAAGCCCGCTCACCGACCGGAGCCTTCTAGCCGCGCGCCGAACGGGGTCGCCTCCTTCCCCGCCTCAAGCCCCGACGCTCTGCTGCACCGCCTTCACCGCGACCTGCTCGAACACACCGGTGAGCAGCTCACCGACGACGCCGCGTTCCTGATCATCGAACGCACCCCCTCGCGCCATCTGCACCGGCCGCACCTCATGTCCCATGCCGGCGGATCTCTCCCGTCCACGACCGGCTGACCGTAACCGCCGTCCCCGCCGGGTGGCGCAGTCACGGGGAGCGCGAGCGTGGGCGAACCTGTCGTCCGGTCCCCTGAGCACGTTCTGCGGATTCGTCACCCTGCGAGCCGCATTTCGTCGGTTGTCGATGAGCGAACCGCCGTTGCGCGGTGCGCTGCGGCTGGATGGGCACCGGATCTCCTCGCCATCGTGATCGCCGTCCGTCGAGCCGTTCACCGTGCCCGAGAGCACTCTGGCTGTAGTGACCACATCCCGCGTGGCCGCCGCTCGGCTGACGGACCGACCGCCACCGCCGGCCTCGCCGACTGCGTCCAGGGACCCTGCCGACTGGTGCGCGCCTTGGCCGAGTGACGCGCGTCGGATGCCGGCGCTTTCGGCCGCGTCACTCGTCGCAGGACGGCCGTCAGCGCAAGGGCGAGTCCACGGTGGGCGTCAGCAGGATCTCGTCGAGGCCGACGATCTGGCCGATGTCGAAACCCTCCATGTCCGCGCGGAATTCAGGACTCGACAGGTACGCCTCCAGCCGCTCCCGCACGGCGTCGGCATCCCTGTAGGAAACGAGGGCGTAGAGCCGGGGGGTCTCGTTTCCGGGTGCTGCGGGCACCGTCCAGACGCCGTGGGTGGTGATCCGGTGCTTGGCCATACCGGGAATGTGCTGGGCCCAGATCTTCTCGTAGGCGGAGAGCGCGTCGGGGCTGCGCAGGGTGTAGACACGGAGCTGGTACTGGGGCATGACGCTGGTTCCTTTGCTTTGGAGATTGGATGGTCGGCGGTCAGCCGTGGGGGAGCAGGTGTGCCAGTTCGGCATCCCAGTCGATGTGTCCGGACTCGGTCCCCCGTGGCACCAGAGCCTCCGTGTCCTGAAGGAAGGCCGTGAGGTCCCGCACGGGGACCTCGAGCAAGGCGGTGCCGGCGGAGGACCCGAGGGCCATGTACATCGACTGGTCGCCCCGCCCCGCGGCCGACCAGATCCGGACGTCCGCGTGGCCTGCGGAGCCCTTCAGGCCATCAGTCAGGAGATCCCGCCCCAGAATCCATTCGACCGGCTCGTGACAGTCGACGAAGAAGCCGGCACGGACGACGTAGGGATCAGTGGGCTCGTACCGCAGACGTGCGCAGAGGGGCAATGAGTAGGCGTGCGAGACGACCAGCTCCACGGCCATCCGCCGCTCTACGGCCTTCAAGGACTTCTTCATGATGGACTTTCCGCTCCTGGGTGTGGTTCGGCGGCGCCTCACGCCGGCCTGTGGTGAAGGCGCAGCGGGGGCGGAGGCGGCGGTACAGCAGGCCGCGGGCGCCGGACGGCACCGGTGCACCGCACGATGAGTGGCGCGGGGCGGCACTCACTCGGCAGGCGGGCGAGGCGCCGGCCCACGGGACACCGGGCGTCTCCGTGCCGCCGGCAGGGACCGGGCCGAGGGCACGGCCCGATCCCACGGCCTCGGCCGGTACCCGTCTCACCGGTCGTCGCGGCTCAAGTCGTGGTGGTCCCAGCCCCGGCCGTCGTGCTCGTGGCGGTACCCGTCGTGAAGGTACGACCTGTCCGACTTCCAGCCGCCGTGTCCCTCGCCCTCCCAGCGGTAGAAGTGACCATCACGGTAGAAGAGACCGTCGCAGTCGTGCCGGGTCGAGTCGGTGCCGTTGTGGTCCTGGTGCCAGCCGCGGACCTCGTCGCAGGAGTAGCCCCGCTCGAGCAGGTAGCCGACACCGTGGTCCCAGCTGTAATCAGCGGCCACGCCCCCTACGGTCGGGCGCTGGGCGTGCGTGGACGCAAGGGACGCGGCCGATGCGGCGCCCCCGGCACCGAGGACGGCGACACCGGCGACCGCGACGGAGGAGACAGTGAGGGCGATGCGCTTCGTGAGCTTCTTCATGATCATTCCTTCCCGCGGGCGTGATAGGCCACAACGGCTGTTCCGTCAGGCGATGTGCGGCGCCTGAGATGGTCCGAACGAGCACTTCCATACACTGTATGGAATCTCCTGGTTCATTGGTACCATACGATGTATGGAAATGTCGATGTGGTGAGGACCACCACGTGCGACCGATAAGGTTTCTGGTGATCGCCGACGGCCTCACCGCTCGGATCTGGGCGGGAAAGTCGTCCGCACTGAAGCCCGTGCCCGACCCGCTCGGGCAACTGCGGGTGCGGGTGACCCCTCACGTGTACGACCGCAGCGACCAGGGACTGCCGATGCGTGAGTTGACTTGCACCGGGCGACGGCCCACACCGGCTTCTTCGTAAGCAGCTGACAGAAGGCGGCCGTGCTCCGGCCGCTGCCCGCACTGCATCTGCCCTGTCGCCGCTTGTTCTGCAGCAGCGGCGGGTTTGCGATCGCCGGAAGGCGGGACGACCATTCTTTTAGGGCTGTATCGACCAGGGCGCACCCTGATGCCGACGTCGTTGATGTATCGCCCTCTGCGGGCTGTGCCGCGCACGGCCGAGCGAGCGCCACCGTCAAGGCTGCGGCGCAGCGAACATGACCGAACCTGTTCAGTCGACGGCCGTGGACGGGTGATGGGTGGGACGTGCAGCCCGGTCGACTGACGGGACGGTCGAGATCGCCGCATGGCTTCCTGACCGGGGCGATGGGTCGATGGTCGCTGTGGGGCGGGAGGCAGAACGGAAGGAGTCTGCCCATGCGGATCGTCGTGGACCTGAATCGCTGCCAGGGATACGCACAGTGCGTGTATCTGGCACACGAGGTCTTCAGATTGCACGGTCAGGAGGCGCTCACCTATGAGCCGAACCCCGATGACGAGCGGCGCCTGCAGGTCGAGCGAGCCGCTGCGGCCTGCCCGGTGCAGGCGATCATGATCGACCGCGTGGAGGGCGCGGATCGGGGCGCGACGTCATGACCTTGCGGGCAACGGTCGAAGAGCT
This sequence comes from Streptomyces griseochromogenes, assembly GCF_001542625.1. Classification (NCBI taxonomy): domain Bacteria; kingdom Bacillati; phylum Actinomycetota; class Actinomycetes; order Kitasatosporales; family Streptomycetaceae; genus Streptomyces; species Streptomyces griseochromogenes. Next base: position 2,469,593 of record NZ_CP016279.1, read on the forward strand.
GGTGCGCGAGTTCCGGGCCAACGGCCGGATCGTGATCGTGGGTGCCTCCCTGGCCGGGCTGCGGGCCGCGGAAACCCTGCGCGCGGAGGGCTTCACCGGTTCGCTGACCATCATCGGGGACGAGCCGTACGAGCCCTACGACCGTCCCCCGCTGTCCAAGCAGGTACTCAAGGGCTGGGTGCCGGCCGACCACACCAAGCTGCCCCGCATGCGAGAAGTGGATGCGGACTGGCGGCTCGGGGTGGCCGCCACCGGGCTGGACCGGGACACCAAGCAGGTGCGCCTGGCCGACGGGGAGCAGGTGCCGTACGACCGGTTGCTGATCGCCACGGGCACCCGCGCGCGACAGTGGCCGAACCCGAGCGAGGCCGCCCTGTACGGAGTCCACACGATCCGCTCGCGTGACGATGCCGCACAGTTGCAGAAGGCACTGGCCGAGTCGCCATCGCGGGTACTGGTCATCGGCGCCGGGTTCATCGGCTCGGAAGTGGCCTCCGTCTGCCGGGAGCTCGACATCCCGGTGACCGTCGTCGAGCGGGGTTCGGCGCCGCTGGTCGGCGCGCTCGGCGGGGTGATCGGGGAGATCGCCGCGCAGATGCAGCGTGAGCACGGCGTGGACCTGCGCTGCGGGCTGGGCGTGTCGTCACTGGAGGGCGACTCCGGAGGGCACGTGCGGCGTGCGCATCTGTCGGACGGAACCACCGTCGACGCCGACGTGGTGGTGGCCTCGTTGGGGTCGATCCGCAACGTGGAATGGCTGGAGGGATCCGGGCTGGCGGCCGGTTTCTGGGGCGTCGGGTGCGACGCGGGTGGTCGGGCCTTCGACATCAACGGCGTGGTCACCGACAGCATCTACGTGGCGGGGGACGTGGCGCGTGCGCCGCACGTGCTGTACGAGTACCAGTTCCTGGCGATGGAGCACTGGGACAACGCCGTTCTCGGCGCCGAGGTCGCGGCGCACAACATGGTGAACCTCGAGCCCAACTATCGCCCGCATCTGCTGCTGCCCGGCTTCTGGTCAGGTCAGTTCGGCGTGAACATCAAGTCCGTCGGGGTGCCGCCATTCGGTGACGAGATCGTCTTCACCCAAGGGTCGGTCGAGGAGCGCCGTTTCGCAGCCGCCTACGGGCATGGGGGCCGCATCGTCGCGGCTGTCACCTTCGATCACGGGAAGTGGCTGGAGTACTACGGGAAGCTGATCGAGCAATCCGGTCCGTTCCCGCCTCCGCCGCCGGGGTGGGACCAGCCGCCCGACATGAAGCCGGTGCCTGCCGAGTTCCCGGACCCGAGGGTCCCGACGGCGATCCCCGACGTCGTCCTGACCGGACACGCCCCGAGCGAGCGGACGGCCGAGTTCCGGCCGCGACGTCACTGACGCGACCACGGGGGCAAGCCTGTAGGCGGACAGCATCGACAGGAAGAAGGAGGGAAGCCTCGTGGTCGAGGAAACCCCCTGGCAGCAGGCCCTCCGCTACGCCAACCGGGCCAATCCGTACCCGTTCTACGAGGAACTCCGCAGGACACCGGTGGCGCGGCAGCCGGACGGCACCTATGTCGTCAGTACCTACCAAGAGATCGTCGCGCTGCTGCACGACCCCCGGGTCAGTTCGGATGTCAGGAAGCTCCCCGTCCCGGTTGCGGCCCCGGCCGAGGGCTCGGCGGAAGCCGAGCCGATCACGGAGGCGGTCATCTCTTTGGAGCCGAACATCATCACCCAGGATCCACCCGAGCACGATCGAGATCGGCGGATGATGACGCCGCGTTTCGTCGGCCCTCCCCATTCCCCTCACCTGATCTCCGACCTTGAACCCGAGATCCGCCGCATCGTGGACGGCCTTCTCGACAACATGCAGGGCAAGACCCGGTTCGATGCCGTCGACGAGTTCGCCTACCCCCTGCCGGTGACCGTGATCTGCAAGGTCCTGGGCGTGCCACTGGAGGACGAGCCACGCTTCCACAGCTGGATCGAGACGGCCCTGGACGCTTTGGATTTCGGCCCCGAGGCTGCCTCGGAGGAGATGCAGAGCCGACTGGCCGGGGGGCGCCGGGCCGTGCAGGAGTTCGGGCAGTTCGCAGCGGATCTGCTCGACCGGTACGCCCGGCAGCCCGGTCCGGGCATGCTTTCGGCCATGGTGAACGAGGACGGCCCGGAGGAACGGATGTCCCAGGGCGTGCTCGCGAGCAATGCACTGCTCCTGATCTTCGCGGGACACGAAACCACGGTCAACCTCATCGCCCACAGCGTGCTCACCCTGCTGCGCCACCCTGACGCGCTCGAGAAGCTGCGCCGCCGGCCCGAGCTGATCGTGCCCGGTGTGGAGGAACTGCTGCGGTTCGAGTCGTCGGTGCAGTTCTGGCACACCCGCTCCGCCGTGGAAGACATCGACATCGCCGGCACCACCATCCCAAAGGGGGCGCCGATCTTCCTGGCGTACGGCTCGGCGAACCGCGACCCGCAACGGTTCACCGACCCCGACGAACTCGACCTCGAACGCTGCGACAACCAGCACCTCGGATTCAGCCAGGGCATCCACTTCTGCTTCGGCGCCCCGCTGGCGCGGCTCGAAGTCCAGGTCGCGGTCGGCGAGTTCGTCCGGCGGGTGCAGAACCCGCGGCTGGTCGAGGACCCGCCGCCGTACCGCCACAACCAGATCTTCCGCGGTCCGCGCCACGTCCTCGTCGACATCGACGGCATCCACGACTGACCCGGTGTGTGCGTAGAGGATCTCTATGCGAGCCTTTCAACTCGTCGGTTGGCGGCAACCGCCCGAGCTGCGCGAGGTGCCGGTGCCCGAGCCCGGCCCAGGCCAGGTCCTGGTGAAGGTCGCGGGTGCCGGTGCCTGCCACTCCGATCTGCACATCATGCAGGCACCCGGACCGCTGCCCGGCTTCACGAGTCCGCCCTTCACGCTCGGCCACGAGAACGCGGGATGGGTGGAGCGGCTCGGACCGGGCGTCACCGGTTTCGAGCTCGGAGACCCTGTGATCGTCTACGGCTCCTGGGGCTGCGGGGTGTGCGTCAACTGCCGTCAGGGCCGGGAGAACTACTGCCAAGACCTCGGTGGTCAGGGCCCGGGCCTGGGTGGTGGTCACGACGGCGGCATGGCCGAGTACCTGCTCGTCCCGGCCGCGCGCCACCTGATTCCGCTGGGCGCCCTCGACCCCTGCCAGGCCGCACCGCTCAGCGACGCCGGACTGACCAGCTATCACGCCGTCAAGCGGTCGCTGCACCTGCTGGGGCCGGGCTCCACCGCCGTGGTGATCGGGGCCGGCGGTCTTGGTCAGATGACCATCCAGATTTTGCGTGCGCTCAGTGCGGTGACCACCGTTGTGGCCGTGGATACCGACGCCGGCAAGCTGGAGACTGCCAAGCGCATGGGCGCAGACGAGGCTCTGCTCTCGGGCGACGAGGCGATCACCCGTATCAAGGACATGACGGCGCAGCAGGGCGCTCAGCTCGTGTTGGACATGGTCGGCACAGACCCGACACTGCGGATGGCTGCTCAGGCGGCCGGGATGCTCGGCCACCTGACCATTGTCGGCCTCGGGGGCGGGGCTCTGCCCGTGGGTTTCTCCAGCCTGCCGCACGAGTGCTCGGTCGCCTCCCCTTACTGGGGTTACCTCCCCGAACTGATGGAAGTGATCAGTCTCGCCCAGCAGGACAAGATCAGGATGCTGGTCGAGCACTTTCCCCTGCAACGCGCCAACGAGGCGTACGAGCTCTTGCACGACGGCAGGATCCAAGGACGCGCCGTCATCACCCCTCACGCGTGAATGCCGTCGTCAACCCGAACGGGACACCACGACTGTGCCTGGCCGCTGGCATCGGACGGTCCGGCGGAAACGCACCCCGGCTCCCGCAGGACGGAGGAGCTTGCCCGGAATACCTCATGCGCCACGGCCCCCTGCCCTTCCCGCCGAGCGACATGCGGCTGATCGGGTGACGATGGACATGTAGTGACGTGACCACGCTGCTCACAGAAGGAGGTAGGTGCCATGACATCTCCTTCCGATTCCCCCGGTTCCGTTCCGCCACGTGGCACCGAGCCAAAAGAGGGTCCTGCGGCCGAAGGCATCGCAGCCCTGGCGAACGTGGGCTGGCAGATCCTGCTCACCATGGGCCTCGCCACCGTCGCCCTGGGCGTCATCGCCCTGGTCTGGCCGGGCGAGACGCTGCGCGTCGTCGGCGTGCTCTTCGGCGTCTACCTGCTGGCCACCGGTGTCTTCCAACTCGCCGCCGCCTTCGGCACCCACGTCCCCCGGCATCTTCGCGTACTGCACTTCATCACCGGCGCGGCCTCCGTCCTGTTGGGACTGATCTGCTTCCGGGGCTCCCTCGAGTCGGTCTTTCTGCTCGCCCTGTGGATCGGCTTCAGCTGGCTGCTTCGGGGCACCTTGGAGACGGTCGCGGCGGCCTCTGATCAGACCATGCCGGCGCGCGGCTGGCACGTGGCCTTCGGCATCATCGGCACCATGGCCGGCATCGTGATGATCGTCATGCCGTTCGCCTCCATCGCGACACTCACGCTGGTAGTGGGCGTCATGGCCATTGTCGTCGGCCTGACAGAAGTGGTCCGCGCCATCAGGACACGCGTCGAGATCGGCCACCTCGCTGCCGGCACCGCCCCCCAGCGGCGCCCCCTGTTCCACGCAGGTCCGCACCCCCAGCACTGATCGGCGGAGCCAGAGCGACCGGACGCGGCGAGCGGCGACATCGCCACCTCCGCGGGCCGTCGGCCGACGAGCGGTCCTTCACGCTCGTCGCAGTGGGCGCGGCCGTGATGGCGACCCTGGCGTCGCGCGGCGCGCCCAACTGGCGGGGCAATCCCGGGCACCGACTCATCAGGGCCGCACTCACGCCCCGCCCGAGCCGGAGAACCGGAGAAGCCATCCCCGTGTGACCACCGCAGCGGCAACCGAGGTGTTCAGGCAGTTCGGCGTCCAGGGCCCGTTCGAACACCGCCCGGGTGAGGGCCGGTCAGCAGCGCGTCCTCTCCTAGCAGCGCGGCTCCCGAGGCGTCGGCACGGTCCATCGACCGCTCGACGACCTCATCCATCGGCTTGTCCTCCACCGGCTCTACACAGTCAGGTTCTCGCTGTCTGCCAGGTCTGTCCGTTCCTGCTGGTCAACGCCCTGCACCCCCCGACCGGCCTGTCAGCCTGGGGACGTACACGATCTTTCGCTTTACGGAGAAAGGCGTAGCCGTCGACCTGGGCGAACTCCTCGCTGCGCGTGTGGCGGCCGGATTCCAGGGGGACGTCATCCGGGCGCGTCGGACCGGTCGGTGTTCTCGGGGCTGTTGGCCGCCCGTGTCGCCAGTCCCAGTGGCCGACCGCCGCGGTGAGCCCAGATGTCACCGAGGATGACCTGGATGATGCCGGTGACGGGAATCGCCAGCAGGGCACCGAGGATCCCGGCGACTTCGGCGGCGATCAGGGTGGCCAGCAGCACGGTGAGGGGGTTGAGTTTCACCGTCCGAGACAGGATGACCGGTTGCAGGAGGTGGTTTTCAGCCTGCTGATAGACGATGAAGAAGACGACGGCTCCGATGCCGGCCGGCAGGGAGTGGACGAACGCCACTGCGGAGGCGACGACAGCTCCGATGGTGGCTCCCACCAGGGGGATGAGGTCGGTCACGGCGACGAAGAGGGCCAGCAGGCCGGCGAACGGCACTCCGGAAACCAGCAGCACGACGTAGGTCAGAAGCCCGCAGATGACGCTGATCAGCAAGTTCCCCGTCAGATAGCCGTTCACGGTACGGGCACACGCGGCTCCCACGCGGCGTATGCGGGCCGCGGGAGCCTCGTCCACGAGGGCTAGCGACCGGTCTATGGCCCTGGGGCCCTCCAGCACCATCAGATAGGCCAGGACGAAAATCGTGAGAGCGCCCGCCGCGGTGCTCGCGGCACTGCGGAGGAACTTCGCGACGGGCGTGCTCAGTCCGGTGGCGAACGCGCGGATCTGCGCCTGATGGTGCTGGACATACCGCAGAGCGTGCGCCCGCTCCAGCAGGTTGCCGACTGGCCCGCGGCCGGCCTGGGCGTCCTTGATCATCGCGGGCAGGCGACCGGCGAACCGGCCGCCCTCCTGGGCCAGGGGGATGACGAACAGGGCAACCACCGCGCCGACGGCCGCAGCCGCGGCCAGGAAGACCAGCAAGGCGGCCACCGACCGTCGGCACCGCGGCACCCGTCGCTGCAGTGCTTCGACCGCCGGATGAAGGGAGACGGCCAGGAACAATGCGATGACCGCCCAGATCAGGACCCGACGAGCCTGGACCACCAACTCGAGTACGACATAGGCGGCGAGCACCAAGCCGATGGTGGCGAGGATGGTTCGCACCGGAACCGGACGCGTCGCCATGGGTATCGGGTGCCCAGCCCCGGTCACGGGAAAACGAGGAGACCTCCTCGCCCGGTGGGCGATACTTCCCTGCGCTGTCGCACGTGACACCCTCTGGCACGGGCTGAGGCGGGTCGCCGTCGGCCGCCAGGGATGGAGACAGAGACAACCAATGGATGCCTCAGCCGTCCCCCGACGGATCGCTTCTGAGGCGGCCGCGTCCGTCACCTCCTGGGCGTTCTCGCCTCGTACGGCTGGCGCTGGAGAAGGCCCCGGCCGGGCGCTCATCCGTACGCCGTGGATGAAAAGCGCATCCTGGTCCGTGCGCCGTCCGACCAGGCCCGCATGTGGGGACGCGGCGTCGGCTCCGCGGTGGTGAGAGCGTTCTGGGCACCGCTGTATTCCAGGTGCGGATCCCCAGGCCGAGCTGCAAGCTGATGCCGTAGGCCATAACTGTCGAAGGAAGTGTCATGGTGGCGGTGGCCGCAGGCGCAATCGCCGGACCGTCGGCTCGGTTGCGGACGGAGCCGTCAATGAGGTGCGCCCGGCTGAGGCATGCGGCTTTCGGGTACGCGCCGTGACCGAGAACGCGCCGCGGCCGACGACCGGCGGCCCTATCTGATCGTGAATCCGCGTTCGGGGGGGGAGGGAAAGCGAGCCGGTTCCGGGTCGCGGAACGAGCGCGCACGTTCGGAGCCCAGGTGTCCCTGATCGATCATTCCCTGCCCCAGGACCTGGACCGTCGCCTGACGCGCGGTGGACGACGGTGCGGATCTGCTGGGCGTGGCCGGCGGAGAGGTACACAGGCGCTTGTCGCCGAGGTGGCCGCGGAGAGCGGCCTGCCCTTCGTGGTCGTTCCGGCGGGTACCCGCAACCACTTCGCCATGGATCTCGGCCTGGACCGTGAGGACCCTTGAGCCGCGCTGGAGGCCCTCACGGACGGCGTCGAGCTGCGCGTGGATCTGGGATACGCAGGCGAGCGGGCGTTCGTCAACAACGTCTCGTTCGGTGCTTATGCCACCCTGGTGCAGGACCCGGCTTATCGGGACGACAAGCTTGGCACGGCGGTGCGCATCCTTCCGGAATTCCTGGCCCGCCACGAGGGCCCGGAGCTGGTGGTCCGCACCGGGCTGCTCACCGTTGGCGGGCCGGATGCCGTGCTGGTGAGCAACGACCCTTACCAAGTGGATGACCCGGCCGGGCCCGGCAGGCGGGCGCACCTCGACTCCGGTCTCCTGAGAGTACTGGCCGTCAGGGCGGAGACGCCCGCCGAGACGGCCACGAGGCTGCGCAGCGGACAACCGCACGGCCTCACCCGTCTCGCCACGCCCGACGTCGTCGTCTACGCCGCCGTCCCGGCTCTCCCCGCCGGGCTGGACGGCGAAGCCGTCAGCCTGCCGACTCCCGTGCGCTGCCGCATCAGTCCTCGGGCGCTGCGGGTGTGGGTTCCCCGACACGGTCGCGGCGCCGGGCCCGCCGGACGACCGCCGGGCTGGGCCGCCATCCGGCGGGTGGTCTGAGCCTCGGGCGAGCTGTTCCTGGCCGCCACACCAAATGCCCCGACCACTCGGCGCCCATCCCGCGGACCGGTGTCTGCGGGATGCGGACCTTTTGAAGCCCCGTGAGCTGCAACCCGCATTTCTGATTGTTCGATCATGCATGAGGGTCTTGACGTCTAAGCGATTACATCTGATTATTTCATCAGAAATGGACGAATTGCTCTGATACGACACAAACCGCACCGTGTGCCGCTCACCGGGACATCGCCGTTCACCACGGCTGCACACAGGACCGCCGGGCCACATGCCGACGCTCTTACTTCCGCACCGATGGGACGGACCGCGATGACCAACACCGACCAAACCCTCCTCGCCGAGCCGGTGAGCCTTCCTGAGGTGCCCGATGCCGCGATAGCGATGATCGATGCCGAGGGCATCGTCGTGGGGTGGACGCACGCCGCTCAGCAGCTTGTCGGCTATGCGGCCGGGGAGGTGGTGGGCCGGTCCGTCGTACACGTGCTGCCGCCTCCCGAGGACGCCCGGAGGGCCTTGGCGTTCTCCGAGCAGTGCCGTGCGCGGGGCGGCTGGTCCGGCACCGCGGCCATACGCCACCGCGACGGTCACACGCTCAGGATGACGCTGCGGGTCTCGCTGCTGCGGGGACAGGACGCCGGCACCCGGTGGCTGGTGTCCGTGACGGACATAGGTTCCCTGTCCTCGGGGCCTGCCAACGGACCGGTGCGGGAGTCGCTCCTTGCCCGAGCCCCGATCGGCATCGTCGTCTACGACTCGCAGCTGCGCTGTGTCTGGGTGAACGACGCCATGGAGCGGCACGACGGCGTTCCTCGTCACCGACGCTTCGGGTGCGGTCTGAAGGACTCACTGCCCGCCGTCGAGGCCGAAGCGCTCGAGGTGGTGATGCGGCAGGTGCTGGAGAGCGGCACGACGACGGTGCACGAGTACCGGGCGTGGCCGCCTGAGGACCGGCCCCGTGAGCACGCGTTCTCCGCCTCGTTCTTCTGTCTCCAAGGCGCGGACGGCACGCCGCTGGGCGTGTGCTCCATGATCGTGGACGTCACCGGGAACCGGCGGGCGCGCGAGCGCCTGGCCATCCTCAGCGAGGCCAGCACACACATCGGGAGCACCCTCGACGTGATGCAGACCGCGCAGGAACTGGCAGAGCTCACCGTGCCCCTGCTGGCCGACCACGTCGTCGTCGACCTGGTGGAGTCGGTTCCGTTCGGACTCGAGCCGGCCGCACGGATCGGCACGACGAGCGGCCGCCGCCCCGTGCTGCGCCGTGCCGGGGTGGCCTCCGTCGACCAGGGTGTCCTGGAGTTGCCGGCGGTGCGTGAAGAGGTGATCCACGTCCCCCCGGCCTCGTCGTTCGCCGCCGTCCTGCGCACGGGCAGGTCTCACCTGGAACCGGTGCTGGACACCCATGCCGGCCCCTGGGTCGACCACGACCCGACGCGTGCGCAGAAGGTACGCGACAGCGGCGTCCACTCGCTGATGGTCGTACCCATCCGCGCGCGGCGCTGCGTACTGGGACTGGCGCTGTTCGGCCGCTCCGTGGAACAGACGCCGTTCCAGGAGGACGACCTGCTCCTCGCCGAGGAACTGGTCACCCGGGCCGCACTCTGCCTGGACAACGCGCTCCAGTACGCGCGTGAGCGCACTGCCGCCCTCACGCTGCAACGCGACCTGCTCCCTCACCGGGTGCAGGGCGGTGCCGCCGTCGAGGTCGCCTCGCGCTATGTGCCGGCCGACCTGGACCACGGTGTGGGGGGCGACTGGTTCGACGTGATCGAGCTGTCGGGCGCCCGGGTGGCCCTGGTCGTCGGCGATGTGGTGGGCCACGGCATCAACGCCGCGGCGACCATGGGAAGGCTGCGCACCGCCGTGCGCACGCTCGCGGACCTCGACCTGCCCCCGGACGCACTGCTGGCGCACCTCGACGACACGGTCCGTCGGCTGAACGACGAGGACGCCGACGACTCCGACCAGGTCTCCGCGGTGGTCGGTGCCACCTGTCTGTACGCCGTCTACGACCCGGTCTCCCGACGGTGCACGCTGGCGCGGGCTGGGCATCCGCCGCCCCTGGTCGTCGACGCGCAGGGCGGGGTCACCGTCCCCGACCTGCCCGCCGGGGCCCCGCTCGGCCTCGGTCTCGGCCTGGTGCCTTTCGAGTCCGTGGAACTGGACCTGCCCGAAGGAAGCGTGCTCGCCTTCTACTCCGACGGCCTGGTGGAGTCCCGCGGCGAGGACATCGACGTCGGCCTGCGGCGTCTGGGCGCCGCCCTGGCCCGGCCGGGCACGTCCCTGGAGGACCTGTGCTCGCGGGTGATGGAGACCTTGTCGCCGCAGGCACCGGCCGACGACGTCACCTTGCTCCTGGCGCGGACGCGCGCACTGCGACCCGCCCAGGTCGCCTCCTGGGATCTGCCGAACGAACTCGTCACCGTCCCGACGGCCCGGCATCTGGCCGCCCGCCAACTCCGTGAATGGGGTCTGGAGCGGCTTGTGACGCCCGTGCAGTCGATCGTCAGCGAACTGGTCACCAACGCGATCCGCCACGGCGACGGCCCGATCCGCCTACGGCTCATCCAGCACCGGGTCCTCACCTGCGAAGTCTCCGACACCAACACCGGTCAGCCGCGCCCCCGCCATCCCGGCACTCTCGACGAGCAGGGCCGCGGTCTTTACCTCGTTGCTCGGCTGTCGCGCAGGTGCGGTTCCCGCTCCGCGGCAGACGGCAAGGTCGTCTGGGCCGAACAAGACCTGCCGTCCCGAGCCGGCGCCCGCTGAACCCCGACAGCCGCCACAGGATCCCCTTCTGCCGTAGCCGCGGATCCACGTCATGGAAGCCAGAGACATGGACACATCGAATGCTGAAAACGCCGACCCGGCAGGCGCCTCCCAAGGAGCGACGAGCGTCTCCGGCGCCGGCCCCGGCGGCAGGCCGCCCGCCTTCGACGGGCTGGCCGCTGCCGTGCTCGACGACCGAGGCACGGTGGTGGGGTGGACCGGCACAGCACAGGAGCTGACCGGGTTCTGCGCCGACGAGGTCCACGGCCGCCCCGTGCGGGAACTCGTGGCCGACCTCCCGCTCGACCCGCGCAGGGCCACGCAATGGCCGGCGACCGGCCGGGTACGACTGCGACACCGGTGCGGCACCACGATCGAGGTCACGTTCCGGACCACACGGGTGAACGGCTCGGCGGACTTCCTCGTGCTCGCGGCCCCCACTCCTCACGTCGCCGACCACCAGCACGGCGCCGCGCTCCTGCGTGCACTGTCCGCACAGAGCGGGATCACGATCGCTCTGCACGACACGGATCTCACCACCGTGCAGACGAACGCCGTGCCGGACACTCCCGATCCCCGTCCCGTACAGCCGGGCGCCCGGCTGGGCGACGTGCTGTGCGCCGAGGACGCCCAGAGCATCGAGGCGGTACTGCGCCAGGTACTCGAAACGGGCATCCCGGTGCTCGGCAGGAACCAGCACGTGAGCTGGCGGCACCATCCGGTGCCGCGGCACGCGCTGTCGCTGTCCGCCTTCCGTCTGGAGGACGCGCGAGGACGCCCCGCCGGGGTCGCAGCCCTGTACATGGACGACACCGACCAACTGCGTGCCCGCCGCCACCTGGATCTCTCCCGCGAGGTTGCCGAACGCGTGGGAGAATCCCGGGACATCGTGCGCACCGCGCAGGACCTCGCGGACGTCCTCGTACCCGCCTTCGGCGATCTCGCAGCAGTCGACCTTGCGCGGGCCGTCTTCGACGGTGACGAACCCGGCGAACGGCTGGGCGGAGGAGATCTGCATCTGCGCAACGCGGCCCTGGCTCCCGCCACAGCTGCGTGGCCGCCTGGCATCCAGCGCGGCAACCTCGTCCCACCCCTGTCCGACCACCCCCTTCTGCGCCGCTTCCAACGCGGCGAGACGGTCGTCTACGGCCGGGACGACTACATCGCCCTGATCGGCAGCCCACAGCCGGCCGAGCAGCTCCTCCCGCACGACACCCACGCGGTGATGGTGGCACCGCTGCACGCCCGCGGCCTCACCCTCGGCGCGATCGTGGTCTGGCGCACCGTCCCGTCCGACCCGTTCACCGCGGACGAGACGGATCTCATGCGGCAGATCGCCTCACGGGGAGCGCTCGCCATCGACAACGCCCGCCGCTACACGCGCGAGCACAGAGCGGCCATGGCCCTGCAGCAAAGACTCCTTCCCCCGGCCACGACCGACACGCCGGCAGCCGAGACCGCCGGCGTCTACCTGCCCACAGGCCGTGGCGCGGGCACCAGAGGCGACTGGTACGACGCCATACCCCTGCCCTCTCTCCGGCTGGCCCTCGTCGCCGGAGACGTGATCGGCCACGGCATACCCGCCAGTGCCACCATGGGCCGTCTGCGCGCCGCCATCCAGACCCTCGCCGACCTAGAACCGGAACCGGACGAATTGCTCACCCGGATTGCCGACCTGGTCCAGCGCCTCGCGGCGGAAGCGCCACCCGGCGATCACGACGTCATGGGCGCCAGCTGCCTGTACGCGGTCTACGACCCGGTCACACGGCGCTGCGCCATGGCCAGTGCCGGGCATCCGCCGCCCGTGCTCGTGCGGCCCGACGGGAGTGCCGAAGCCGTCGAACTTCTCCCGGGGCCACCTCTTGCCGTCTGCGGCATGCCGTACGAGACCACGACGATCGAGCTCGAACCGGGCAGCGTCCTCGCGCTCTACACCGACGGCCTGGTCCACCGAGGCGCTCACGACGTCGGCGACGGGCTTGGGCGGCTGACCGATGCGCTCGCCACCTCCTGCCGCCCGGACCGCGCTCTGGACGAGACCGGCAGGGCGCTCCTCGCCGATCTGGTGGACGAAGCACCGCGTGACGACGCGACCCTGCTGCTGGCACGTACCCGCGCCGTACCGGGCGAGGACACCGCTCACTGGCAGATACCAGCCGATCCGGCTGCTGTCTCGGACGCCCGGGCATGGGCGACCCGCCAACTCACCGCATGGGGGTTGGACGCTCTTGTGATCACCACCGAACTCATCGTCAGTGAGCTGGTCACCAACGCGATCCGCTACGGTCGTCCGCCGGCGGAGCTGCGACTGATCCGCCACCACGTTCTGGTCTGTGAGGTCACCGACTCCAGCAGCGCCCAACCTCGCCTGCGCCGCGCCCGTACCACCGACGAGGGAGGACGCGGCCTGTTCCTCGTTGCCCAACTCGCCGAGCGCTGGGGCTGCCGCCATGGCCAGAACCGCAAGACCATCTGGTCCGAACAGCCCATCGCGTGCGCCCACTGATCACGCCCAGTGGCCATCACACTCGGCACATGCAAGGGAGTCGGAAGGCATGACTCCGTTGTGGCGGCCGGAGAATTGACCGCCGGCCGTGACGCTCGTTTGACGCTCTGGGCGCCCGCAAGCGGGACGGCCGACCGAAAAACTGGGCCTGACCTGGTCTTTTGCGTGCTCTGATCAAGTCAACATCTTTCCGATGACGCATCATGTGGAGTGCGTTGCCATTCTTGAACCTTCGGCAAAGGGCCTCTGACCTGTGCGTTCGTGGATCTGATAGGGCCTCTCGACCTCTTTTGGAGTCCCGGGCGGGTACACCGTGCGGAGTGCGGCGTGATGCCTGAATCCGCCGCAGCGAGTCGGTCGGCATGGTCGCCACCATGCCGATCGAACAGCGCTGTTCGACCTTCTCGATGAACAGCCGTGTGGGAGCGTTGGCCTCGGAGGCTTCCTCGACCGTCTGCGCGATCCGGGCGATCACGGAGTCCGAGGCGTCGCGTTCCACTGTGACCCGCAGTGCGCGGTGCCGTCGAGGGCGCCGGCGAACACCTCGTCACCCGGCTCCGCGCCGCCCGGGAGTGACTCACCGGTAGGTGGCCCGGTCGACCTCGCTCGCCCTGTCCAGCACGCGGTCGCGAAGGTGAAGATGAGCAGCGCGCCATCCATCACCTGGCCGATTCCCGCTCCGCAGACGGCCGCTCATGTGGCGGCGCGCGGCGGTGATGCGGTGTCAGTGGTGCTGGGTCATGTGGGCGAGGGTCTGGGTGGCGCTGTCGTGGGCGAAGGCACTGTTGATGCCTTCTGCGGCTCCTTCGGCTGCTGCGACGGAGCGCGGCTGCAGGAGGACTTCGTAGGCGTGGATGGCGTCGTCGATGGTGGGGCTCTTGACGAGGGCGTGGGCGAGGTCGGCGCCGTCGAGCATGGCGAGGTTGGCGCCCATGCCGGAGAAGGGGGACATGAGGTGGGCAGCGTCGCCGAGGAGGGTGACGCCGGGGGTGTGGGCCCAGGTGTGAGGGACGGGCAGGGCGAACAGGGGCCGGTTGGTGTAGCCGGTGTCGGTGCGGGTGATGAAGTCGAGCAGGTCGGGGCTCCAGCCGGTGAACTTCTTGAGGAGGGCCTCGCGTACGGCGGCGGTGTCGGTGAGGTCGAGGCCGGTCCGCTGGTGCCAGTCCTCTTCGGTGCGCATGCCGACGTAGACGCGGATGTGTCCGCCGCTGTTGCGCTGGGCGACGAAGCCCAGATTGTTGTCGAGGGCCATCATGGTGCCGTTGCCCGTGAGTTCGGCGAGGCGGAGGTGTCGGGTGTCGGCGTCGTTGAGGCCGGTCTCGACGAAGGTGACGCCGGTGTAGCGGGGCGTCGCGTCGGACAGGAGGCGGCGGACCTTGGACCAGGCGCCGTCGGCTCCGACGACGAGGTCGGCGTCGGTGCTGGTGCCGTCGGTGAAGTGCAGGCGGTGGGTGCCGTTGCCGAGGGCTTCGGCACGGATGAGTTTGTGTCCCCAGCGCACGGTGTCGGGCTTGAGGGAGTCGAGGAGGAGGTCACGGAGCTGTCCGCGGTCGATCTCGGGGTTGCCTTCGGTGGTGTCGGCCTCGGGCGGGATCGCGTCGAACAGGATGCGGCCGTCGCGGCCGACCAGGCGCATCTGCTTGCCTTCGGGACGGGCCTGGGTGAGGAAGGCTTCCCAGAGGCCGGCCTCGCGCAGGGCGTGCTGTCCGGAGTCGGGGTGCATGTCGAGGGTGCCGCCCTGGCTGCGGACAGTGCGGGAGGCGTCCAGGTCGTGGACGGCCGCGGTGATGCCGTGTTGCTGCAGGATGCGGGCGCAGGTCAGGCCGCCGGGGCCGGCGCCGATGATGGCGATGCGGGGGGTGGGCATGGCTGATCACACCTTTCGGGTGGAGGGGAGCGGCGGACGGGGGCGTGCCGGACGTCCGCCGCTCCAGAAGAGCACAACAACTCAATAAGTGCAACGAGGCAACTTTTTAAGTTGGTCAATCGATGGGGGTAGAGTCCTGGCATGACCGACACCGCGACCGGCACCGACGCGCGGGCGCCTGCGGGGCGCCGCGAGGCGGGGTTCCTTCCTGCGCCCGCCACCGGTACGCGCGGGTCGGTGTGCGGTCGGGCGCCGAACCGGCCGACGCCTGCGCCTATGCCTGCGGGGAGGGCAGTGGGTCCTGGCTCACCAGGCGGTGTCCGCGGGCGGCCGAGTCGCGCACGGCGTCGAAGCCGTACCCGAGCATCTCTTCCTCGTAGGCGTGCAGGGCCTCGGCGAGCGGCCGACCGCCGACGGCCTGGACGAGACGGCCGGTCAGGACGCGGGCGTCACGCAGTGCCGTGTTCGCGCCGACGCCGATGGCAGGGCTCATGACATGGATGGCATCGCCCAGCAGGGTGACCGCGGTCGTCTCCCAGGCGGCGACGGGCACACTGGTGCGCACCGAGACCGGGAAGATCGAGGCGGGATCCTGGCGGGACACGGTCTCGACCAGCCCAGGGTGCCAGCCCTCTACCAGGGACAACGTCAGCGCCTGTAGTTCCGCGCCGGTCATGGCGAACAACTCCGCGTCGCTGCAGGGGAACTGCTCCCGGCGAGCACCGAAGACGCACGCGAGGTAGTCGCTGTCGTCGCCGAGCTCGACGCCGGGCGCCAGCCGGGCCGTCACCTCGTGCATCGGCTCGCGGTACTGCACGGGGGCGAGTCCGACGAAGCGCCGTTCCGGACCGACCACGGTGGTCCACAGCCCGAGCAGCTCGGGCGGGACCGACACTCGGGCCTCGTCGGAGGCGAAAGGCACCTTGCCGTAGAGCAGCCGCAGTCCGGCATCGACGACCTGCGCCTTGGGCAGGTACTGCTTGCGGACCGCCGAGTTGACCCCGTCGGCACCGATCAGCACGTCGCCGGAGACACTGGTGCCGTCCGCGAAGTGCGCGGTCACCGAGCCCGAGGCGTTGTTGTCGTAGTGGGTGAGCCGGGCGCCGTAGTGCACGGCCTTGTCCAGGCCGGACAGCAGGATCTGGCGGAGCGTCATCCGGTTCACCGCCAGGTGACCGCCGCCGGGCAGGCCCGGGACGGGCGGGAGTGCCTGGGCGTGCAGCAGGTTCAGCTGGTGGTCGAAGGTGTCCATGCGCGGCCCGGGGGTTGCGGCGGTGGCCGCGAACACCTCGTACGCCTGCGGGGTCAGCACGGCCCTGAGGGCGGTGATGCCGTCGGAGTTGATCCGGATGCGGTAGCCCTGGTTGCGGAAACCCGGGCTGGGGTCCTTCTCGTAGACGGCGACGCTGATCCCCGCCTGGTGGAGGCCCTGCGCGAGGGCCAGGCCGCCCAGGCCGCCCCCAGCGATGATGACACGCAGATCCGACACAGTCGTGTCCCTTCTCGATCATGAAACGAAAAGGGACGCACCGGACGTGCCTCAACGGGCACCGTACGAGCGACTGTTCGCCATCCGGACTACCTACCGGACCGTGACTTTCGTACGTCCGCCAAAAACGCTAGCACAGGTTCATTGGCAAGCCCCCGGGTGGGCCAATACCCTCCGCCCCGCCGCGAAGTGGGCGGCGGGGCGGCCATCCGACCGGAGGTCCCTGACATCGACGTCCGCGCCAAGGCGGTGCTGAAGGCAAGGACGCCCTCCGCGGCAGCCAGTTCTGCGGTGGCGTCGTCGGCGCCGCGTACCTGGAGGGCGTCGGCGATAAGCACTGTTCGACCCCTGAGCCGGGCAAATCTTCAGCTCAGGGGTCGCAGACAGCCACTCACTCAGATTTCCGGACCACCGAACCAACGGCTGGCGGCCTGCTCAAACGCTTCACGATCAGGAGTGCGATCACCCGCCCAGACGACGACGCCGTCGGGTCGGACCAGCACGGCATCCAATCCGAGATCGTTTCTCGCCGGACCGGCCACATACCGCATCCGGCTCTCCCAGCCCACCGCTGAACCGCGCAGGCATCGGTCGGTGCTGAAATCGAGCGCGACGCCCCGTCCGTCCCGCATCAGGTCGCCGAGGCGAGGGCCGTTCGCGAGGCGAAAATCCGGGGCGTTGCGGCCGACCAGTGGATGCTCGCCGCCAAGGTCGTAACGGATCGACGATCCCGATGTCCTCTCGAACACGTACGTCGCTCCGTCACGGGTCCCGATCAGGTCGCGTATCACTCCTTGGATCGCTTGGGCATGTGGGTCCGGCCGCATGGCCGCCACCTGGGCGCGCGACCAGTCGAGCACCTTTTCGGCGATCGGACGGCGCTCGCTGGTGTAGGTGTCGAGAATCCCGTCGGGCGCGTACCCGTGCACCGTCGCCGCGAGCTTCCAACCCAGGTTCATGGCGTCGCCGATGCCGGTGTTGAGTCCCTGCCCGCCAAGGGGGGAGTGGATGTGAGCGGCGTCGCCCGCGAGCAGGACGCGTCCCTGCCGGTAGGTCGTCGTCTGCATCGCCCGATCGGTGAAGGTCGAGACGAGATGGACCTCGCTCAGTGTCACGTCGGTGCCGGACACACGGCGCAGAACCGCCTGGAGATGGTCGAGAGTCGGCGGCTGCGAGCGATCGAAGGCGCCGCCGTCGAAGTCCATCATGCCGATCTGCCCGTCGTTGGGCGGCTGGAGGTACATGCCCGTCGGCGTCAGATTGAACCCGGGGCGCAGCTTCTCGGGATCGGCGACGGTGGCGTGCATGCTGTAGCCGGTGAACTGCGGCTCGGTGCCGGCGAATTCGAAGCCGGCGAGCCCACGCACCGTACTGCGTCCGCCGTCGCAGCCGACGAGCCAGTGCGCCGCGTACTCGTCCGCGCCGGCCCCCGCGACCACGCCCTCGTCGTTCTGGGCGATGGCGGAGACCGTGACGCCGCGCTTGATCTCCACTCCGAGCTTGGACGCCTGCTCGGACAGCACGGCCTCGACCGATTCGAGGTAGGTCAACAGGCCCTGCGGTGCCGGGCTGGAAAGCCGGTACGGCAGGGCGGCCACGTCGACCTTGGCCGGATCGAGCACCATGCCGGCGAAGTGGCCACCGTGACGAGGGGCTGACGGCTCGTCCGCGTCGGGGTCCGCGCCGGGATCGTCGTGGACGCCCGACGCCGTCAGAACCTGGTGCAGCATCCCACGGCGGTAGAACGCCTCGACCGATGCGGCGGACAGGCCCCGCATCCCGAGCGGCTCCGCCTTGAACGGAGAGTGGGGTCCCGGCTCGCGCTCGAGCACCAGGACAGAGCAGCCCGCGAGGCCCAGCTCGCAGGCAAGGAACAGACCGACCGGGCCAGCGCCCACGATCACTACGTCATGCACAAGAGATCCCCTTCCCCAACCCACAGCCGGATGGGCACCCGGCAGGACCTCTCGAAACGTGCCAGACCCCACCGACATCGGACCGACAGCCCCCGATATGACACCGACACCACGGCTACGCCGCTCGATCCCCCCTGGTCAAAGCGCCGATCAGCCAGGAGGAGGCTTTACAGGTCCCAACCCCGGGGACTGTCCCGTTCGATTCCTGGCGTGAAGTCGGCTCTGCGACGGCCAAGCGATCACTGTCGTCACGGGGCGGGCAGCTCCGTCTTCTACGGCGACACCGACAAGCGCTGGAGCTGGGTCCATGTCGACGACCTCGCCGACGCCTACGTCCGCATCCTCGACAACCCCGCGGCTGTCGACGGGGAGACCTTCGTGATCGCCGACGAGCAACGGCTGAAGGCTCTTAGACGTGCAGCGCGCGGCCGTCCGTGCCGCCGGCAGACTGAGCCGATCGGTGCCGGAGCCCGCTCGGGCTCGCCCCGCCGGCTCCCCGTGGGCGGGGGAGACGGGGGCGGCCGATGCGGGCTACCGCCATCCCGGGCGCGTCGGCGTCCCGCAGCGCGAAGTGACCGCGGCGGCGTTCCGAGCGGCCGAGACATCCGAGGATTGCCGAATCGGCAAGGGATGGCGGGGCTCGCGGCGACGACGCTGAATCAGCTGGTGCAGCCCGTGATCGAGGTGTGCACGTTCTACGGCGTTCTGCCGTGGGAGCTGTCGTCTCGGCCACTGGACCAGTACTTCGCCGGGCCGGGCAGGCGGGGCCACACCACGATCCGCAAGAAGATCACCAGCGTCGACCAGTACTTCGCGTTCCTCGAACAGCGCTACGCCGACGAGATCCTGCGCCGGTTCGGGGCGGCGGTGGAGTCGCCGGTCGATGCCTTCAACCGGCCCCGTCATCGCGGGGACTTCGGGCTGCGGATCCCGCCGTCCCGGACGGAGATGAAGGCCTTCTTCACCTCATGGCGCCAAGAACTGTGCTCGGCGCGCAAGTACCCAGTGGCGGTCCGCAACTACGTGATGGCGAAGACCGCCTACATCTCGGGAGTACGTGCGACCGAGCTGTGCCTGGTCCGGCTCGGCGATCTGCACTGGGACAACGGCCAGTGGGGGCCGCTTCCTGGTGCGGGGCAAGGGGGCTCGCGGCTCGGGGCCGCGCGAGCGGGAGGCATTCATGTTCGCCGAGGGCCGTGAACTGCTGTGGTGGTACAGCGAGGAGATCCGGGGCCTTTTCCCCGACGACGCGCTGGACCCCTACGCTCCGCTGTTCCCGTCCGAGCGGTTGCCGTCCGCGCTCGGCGCGGACGTGGGGATCGCGCCGCCGATGCATGCCGATACCTTCCGGCGTGCGCTGCGCCGTGCCTCGCTCGCGCATTTGAAGGGCACGGTGACGGTGCTTTTCCCGCATCTGCTGCGGCATGCCTGTGCGACGCATAACTACGAGTCGGGATGCCGCTTTGGGATGTTCAGGTGCTATTGGGGCACGAGTGGCCGACCACAACGGTGGGTTACCTGGCTACCGCGAAGGGGGATCCGGAGCGGGCCAGCCTGGAGTCGTCCCGGCGTGCTGTACGTCGGCTGAGTGGGGAGACGTGACGGAGTGAAGTGGAATCTGCGCTGGGTGGCGGCCGGAAGGGACATCTGGCGGCCCAGTGATCTGAAGACCGCGTTTGAGGCGGTCGGGTTCACGCCGTCGCTGAGCAAGGTGTGTGCGCTGTGGTCGCAGGCGCCGGTGACTGTGCGGCTGGATGATCTCGACATGATCTGTGCCGGCCTGGAGTGCACGGTCGCGGACCTGATGGAGGCCGAGTCGCTCGCCACCGAGGAGAGCGGCAGGCAGGACGGGCAGCAGGCGGTCGGCGGGAGCCTGCGCTCGGGCAGCGGTGGCCGGCCGGTGCCGAAGCAGTCTGGTGGCAAGGGCGGTCTGCGTCGTCTGCCGCCGAACTGAGCATGGCGTCGCGGAAACCTGCCGGGTGGCGCCCGTTGTGCACGTTCACACGTGCTCACGGCAAGCTCATCCGTGGCCGCGCCATCCCTGACCTTGCCCAAGTCCAGACCGTGCTCGAGGAGATGGCCACCGAGCGCGGAGTCGGCGAGACGTGGCGCTTCCACACCAGTGAGGGTCTGCGGCTTGCGCTGGCCTCCCGACCGCCGGACGAGCGCCTGGTGCGTCCCGAGGCGCTCGTGGATCTGCCGCAGATGGGGCCCACCCTGCACGCGGCTCTGAAGCGGGCCGGGATGCTTGCGCCGCTCAGGCCGCGGCTGGTGCCCTTCTGGATGTCAGCGGATGTGGGGAACTGCCGCGAGTGCCTGGCCTGGACGAACGAGCGTGATCAGCGGTGTGCGTCCTGCCAGAACTGGGCGATCGGTCGGCCGACGGGCCCGTGCCACCGCTGCGGTCGAAAGCTGCCACTCAGGGACGATCACCGCCGAAGCTGTGTGCTGCTGATCGCCGAGACCGAGTACGACGTCGACGGCATCCTTCTCGACGGAGGCGACCAGCTCTGGTTCGGCGGCCCCTTCGCCCTGCACCTGATCTGTACACGCGCCCGTGAAGGCGGTCTGTACGGGCGCCGGCGCCTGCAGATCAAGCGGCGCGAAGCCGTGGCAGCGTCGCGGGCCGCTCGCCCCGTCTCCGTGCATCTCGCGCGGCCCGGCCAGCTGGAGTTGTTCCACCTGGCCCGCGACTGGAACCGGCTGGACGAACGCCGCCTTCCCGCCCTGACACCGGCGGCCAAGGAGGTGCTCGACGGCTTCGTCACCCACATCCGCGCCCGCGGCTGGACGATGCAGGCCCTGGGACCCAGCATCCGCACCCTACGTGTCCTGCTCGCCTACCTGGGAGGCGAAGCCCCGCTGCTGGAGGAGGATGTGCGCCTGCTGGCCCGCCGCAGCTGCTTCAGCGGCGCGCGGGTGATCAATTACTGGCGTCCGACCGGCCGTCTCGGCCCCAACCACAGGGCAAACGCGTACCTGGCCCGGGCCCGGCGCGCGGCTGATGACGCACCGGGCTCCTTCCGCCCCTTGGTACACCGGTGGATCGACGTCCTGTGCGGGCAGGCCTCTCAGCCCAGCTGGCCACTTGCGCCTTCCACGGTCTCCTCCCATGTGCGCCTGGCCGCACCTGTGCTGTGCGCGTGGTGCGCGGACGGCGTCATCGATCTGCGGGCCATCACACGGGAAGACATCGGGGCGGCACTCCAGCCGAAGCGGGGGCAGGCCGCATCGTCTCTGGCCACCGCACTGCGCTCACTGTTCCGTGCGCTCAAACGAGAAAGGCTGATCTTCCGCGATCCGGCCCGAGGCGTCTCCACCACGAGCGCCGTTACCCTGCCCGGGCCACTGCCCGACGACCGCCTGCGGGGCACGCTCGACCGCATGCCGTCAGTGCGTCACCAGCTCACTTTCGTCCTGGCCGCCGTGCACGCGCTGAGCGGCCATGACCAGCGCCATCTGCTCCTGGACGACCTCGACCTGAGTCGCGGCACGCTCCTCGTACGGCGCCGGGACAAGCCCGTTCACACCCTCTACCTCGACGACCTCACCTTCCGCCTGGCCCGACGGTGGCGGGCCGAACGCCATCGCCGTTGGCCGACCAGCACCAACCCCTACCTGCTCGTGACCGTGTGCACTGCCGTCGACGACACCCACCCCGCCGTCAGCCCCCAGGCGATCACCAAATCACTACGCCGGCTGGGCCTGCAGGTCGGACGCCTGCGGATGGACCGCATTCTCGACGAGGCCAAACACACTGCCGACCCCGTCCACCTCATCCGTCTCTTCGGCCTGTCCCCTTACACAGCCAGGCAGTACGTCCGAGCCGCGCACCCATACGGCGGAGGCCCGAGCCCACTGTGATCTGCCGAAGGCGGACCGTGTGTGGTCAACGTCCGCTCGCCAGACGGACCATCGAGAGATTGGCGCCGTCGACGCGGGCATCGGCTGGCTCGGTCGCACTGGGCGGTCTCCCAAGCTGACCAGACTATGGCGATCTCAGCGTGCGATCTCCTGACGGAGTTGGGTGAGGGCGCGGTGAAGTGTGCTTTTGACCGTTCCGGGGGCCATGCCGAGAGTGGCGGCGGTCTCGAACGTGGTCATCTGCTCGCAGTACCGAAGCACGACGACGCTGCGCTGCTTGGGGGTCAGACGCTTCAGGACTTCCGTCAACAAGGACCTGTCGGCGTGCTGGTCGCTGGTGTCCTTGACGGACGCCTCGGGTATGTGTGCGGTCGGAATTTCTTCCAGCTTCCGTGCCCGCCACCACTCCGTGCGCGTGTTGATCATGACGCGGCGCAGGTAGGCGTCCGCGAGCCGTTTGTCGGCGATGCGTCCCCACTGGCGGTACGTGCGTAACAGTGCGATCTGCAGGAGGTCCTGGGCGTCGAGTGGGTCGCCGACCAGGCGCCGGGCACTGCGCAGCAGAGCGTCGTGCCGGGTACGGACGTACTCCTCGAATTCCAGCACCGCGGTGCGATGCTTGCGGGGATCCATGCGTGGGCTCCTTTCACACGCGGGCATGAGCGGTCAGTACGTGCTGTGTGGCGGAGCGACACCGAGTGGGCAGGCCCGCCCGTCCCGGCGTCGGCTCAGGCTCGGTACCGTGCCGGCCGAGTCGTCAGGTCGCGGTGCCGTAGCAGTAGTCGCACGCGTAGCCGACGGTGGAGCGATAGGTGCAGGAATGAACGGCGGCAGCTTGCGGGGCCGACTTGGTCGCCTCGCTGCCGGCGGCGGCTTGAACAGCCATGACGGGTACGGTGACGAGCAGTCCCGTGGCCAGGACCAGGGCGCTGGCGGCGCGGGTGCGGTGGTACGGCACGGGCATGTCCGTCTCCTTGTGGGAAGCAGGGGTGGTTGGGGTTGGTGGCGGGCTGTCAGCAGCCCGGCAGATGGGGGACCTTGGGGGCCGCTCCCGCGTACGTAGTGGTTGCTCACCCAGGCCGGGTCGCTGCCGTGCAGCAGGGTGACCTTCGTCCACCACTTGTTTCCCGCAACCTTGGTGGTGTGCCGGTTGGTCTGGCAGAACGCCCGCAGGGTCGCATGGGACACCCGTGTGACAACCCGGCAACCCGTGCGCGGGCACTCCCGCAGGGCCACCTGAGTGCCCTTGATACGGATCTTCCTCACGCCGGCGGCCGAGGTGTTGTCGGACACCGGCACCAGGGTGGAGGTCTGGGCGGCCACATGCTGCGCGCCCTGCGCATCGGCGTGTGCGGAACCGGCCACGGCCAGGCCGCCGGCCAGAGCGAGGGCGGTCGCGGCCGGCGCGAAGCTGCTGCGCACAGTAGAGGACATTGCTGTACTCCTCTCACTGGCGCCGCACTTCGCGGCGCACTTGGGTCGTTACAGCGGCAGACCGGGCCGATCTTGGGGCGGTCCGTGACGGGTTTTGGGCAACGGCCTTCCGCCCGAACAGGGAGGAGGACCGGGCTGCTGGCCGCTCCCCTCGCGCCGGCCAGCAGCCCGGCCTCCGGAATTGACGGCCCGTCATGATGGGCCGCCTACCGGGGAGGTGGGTCAGTACGAGCGCCTAGTGGATCCTTTGGCAGCCGGTCAGTACGGCTCGCTCTGTCGTTTCTCGGACCCGTCGTCAAGTCCCATGACCACGTGGTAGCCAGGCCCGTCCCAGTACCAGGCGGTCTGATGGACCTTGTCCCTTCGCAGAACCCCGTGCGACAGAGTCTTGTACTCTCCGTGGCCCTTATTGCGCCACAGGTAGTAGGCGCAGATGCCGGCATCCGTCCTCTTGCGGAACGTGGCGACCACGAACCAGTGTCCGGGCGCCGTCTTCTTGGCGTCGAGTTGGGCCGTGCACTGAAGATTGGAGAAACGGATGTGCCGCACGTCGGAGTAGTACTCGATGACCGTCGGCGATGCGGGCCTTGCCTGAGCGGGTTGCCCTGAAGCCGCAGCGCCCGGCCCGCCGCTCAGGGCCAGGGCGGCCACGGCCAGGGCGATCGGCTTGCTGATGGTGGTGATCGACACCAGGTGCTCCTTCGAACGAGGGGCTGCTGCCTTCCGGAACGGCCGCGTGTGAGATGGCGGCCGGTGAACAGCCGGACCTGACGTGCAGATCCGGTGCCGTACGACCTCGACTTTCCCGGCCGCGCCATTGAATGGACAGCCGGAGCCGCCACCCTGATCAATGGCGACGTCACAGGTCACGGGCACGGCGCAGCACGCTGACCAAAAAGCGCGCGAGAGCCGTTGACGGCGTGGCGTCGGGAACGCCCTGCCAGGCGACGACTGTGGCAGCCAGGGGCTGTGGAGAAGCTGAAGGTTTCTGAAAGAAAGGCTCGTGCGCCAACTCCCGGACGGTGTCCGGCTCTTCAGGTTGGCCACAGGTGGATTCCCTCATGCTGGAGCCATGCGCGTACTGGTGGTTGAGGACGACCGGCGGATGGCGGAGCTGCTGCGGCGCGGCCTGGTCGGTGAGGGATGGGCGGTCGATGTCGTGCACGACGGACCGTCGGGGCTCGAGCGGGCGGGCGAGAACCCGTACGACGCGATCGTGCTGGACGTGATGCTGCCGGGCCTGAACGGATACGGAGTGTGCGGCCGGCTGCGTGAGGCGGGCATCTGGGCGCCGGTGCTGATGCTGACGGCGATGGACGGGGAGTACGACGAGGCGGAAGGCCTGGATGTCGGTGCGGACGACTACGTGACCAAGCCGTTCTCGTTCGTGACGCTCCTGGCCCGGCTGCGCGCGCTGATGCGGCGCGGACAGCCGCAACGCCCCGCCGTGCTGCGCGTCGGGGACCTGGAGGTGGACCCCGCGGCCCGGCACTGCCGTCGCGGCACGGTGCCGGTGGCCCTGACGGTGCGGGAGTTCTCGGTCCTGGAGTACCTGGCGCGGCGCGGCGGTCAGACGGTCACGAAGACGGAGATCCTGGAGCACGTCTGGGACGACCGGTTCGATGGAGACGTCAACGTGGTCGAGGTCTACGTCAGCGCCCTGCGCCGCAAGATCGACACCCCCTTCGGACGGCGGTCCATCCGCACCGTCCGGGGGGTCGGCTACCGGCTCGACGTTGCCCCGGAGGGCGCATGCTGAGGGCTCGTCGGGCCGGGCGAGCCGAGCGCGGTCTGCGCCTGGGCAGCGTGCGACTGCGGTTGACACTGGCCGCGACCGCCCTGGCCGCCGTCCTGCTGACGCTGGCCGCCGTCGCCAGCGCCGTCGCCGTGCGCAACTCGTTGGTGGCCTCGGCGATCGAGCGGGTCACCAACGGCACAAGCGCCGAGGTGGCCGAGTCGCCCGTGTGCGAAACCGGTCCCGACAACACGTCCTGCGTCGAACCGCCTCCCGACTCGTCCCCCGACCCGCGTGACACGCGCCCCCTGGTCCGAGGCGAACACCTGTCCCTGTGGCCATGGACCGACCCGCACGACGCCACGTTCGTCGCATCGGAACAGGCCGACGGGACGTTCCCGCCGGACGTCTGGGCGGACCAGCAACGCCTGAACACCACCGTGTGGCGGCTCGCCGGCGGCACGCTGGTGCTCACCCTGGTGACTGCCGGCGGGACATGGCTGGTCGTCAGCCGGGCCCTGAAACCGTTGGACGGAATCCGCAAACAGTTCGCCGCACTGAGCCTGAGCAGCCTCGACCAGCGCATACCGACGGCGCGCGGCGGCCGGGAGTTCACGCAACTGGTGGCGACGATGAACAACGCCCTGGACCGGCTCGATGAAGCGGCCGCCCGGCAACGGCAATTCACCTCCGACGTCGCCCACGAACTGCGCACCCCGCTCGCCTGTCTGCGCGCCGAACTCGAACTCGCGCTCGCCCCCTCCGGGAACGCCCACTGGCCCGACGCCGCCCGTGACGCTCTGCACGACACTCTTCATGTCCAGGACATCACCACGAACCTGCTGCTCCTGGCCCGCCTCGACGCCCAAGCCCCACACTCGAAGACCCTCCTGACCAAGCAAGTCGACCTGCCCGACCTGATCCGCGACGCGGTCGCCCGCCGTGACGTACCCGATCACCTGAGCCTGGTCGTCGCCGCACCCGACGAACCCGTGGCCGTGACCGGCCACCCGGGCCTGCTCGCCCGCGTCCTGGCCAACCTTCTCGGCAACGCCGAACGCCACGCGGCCACCACCATCGCCGTCGCGCTCACCCTGGACCACGAACGCCGACAAGCCGTACTCGACGTGGCCAACGACGGCCCGCCCATCTCGCCCGAACACCGGGAGACCATCTTCGAACGCTTCAGTCGGCTCGACGACGCCCGCACACGGGACGCCGGGGGCACCGGCCTCGGCCTGGCCATCGCCCGCCGCATCACCACACTCCACCACGGGACCCTCACCCTCGCCCCCAGCCAGGAAGACCAACCAGGCGCCCGGTTCACCGTACGACTGCCCCTCGCCCACGAGGACGTCCTGCCGCTGGTCACCGAACTCCTGCACGCTTGGGACCAGCCCGACGACATCCCCGAACTCTTCACCCACAACGCCGGACACCAGCCCCTCGAAGACGTCGTGCCCGACCTGGCACGCGCCCTCATCACAGCCGGACGCGACCACCACCTCCACGCACTGCTCCTCCACGTCGCCCGGAAGGCACCCGCCTGGGAAGTCACCGGCCTCGCCGACATCCTCCGCGACGAAGGCATGCCCGCAGCCGCCGACGAACTGCTCGCCGCCCGCACCGCACGTGTTCGTTGAACCGGCATGACCATGGGCTGACTTCGCGTCCTCGGGCCCGGCAGCAAGCGGCGCACGGGCACGGCGTGGACACGTCGACCACATGGCGGCGCCCACGACCGCTCGACCTTCGCTCCACGATGGGGGCCTGGCCACCCGTCGAGGGATGTGCGCGCATCTTGCTGCCGACGTCCGACTGCTGGTCAGCGCCGCCGCCCATGACTGCGCGTGGAGGTCTCAAGTACCCGCGGGCGCGTTCTTGCAAAATACGGGCGGAACGGCCCAGGATCCGCAGCGCGGTAGCCGGTGGCAGGACCGCGAGCTGGCCGATCGTTTCCACCCCGAGGCGCCGAAGTTCGACAGCCTGGCCTCGGCGGATGCCATAAAGGTCCTCGATCGCCTGTGGCGCCAGGAACTGCTCCGTTTCCGATGGCGCCACGTACTGGATGCCGCCCCTCCCCGGGCGGGC
The DNA here is from genome assembly GCF_001542625.1 of Streptomyces griseochromogenes. Lineage (NCBI taxonomy): Bacteria > Bacillati > Actinomycetota > Actinomycetes > Kitasatosporales > Streptomycetaceae > Streptomyces > Streptomyces griseochromogenes. Next base: position 2,497,145 of record NZ_CP016279.1, read on the forward strand.
TGAAGCCATGGCCGCGACCGACCAGCACGGCCCGATGCCCACCACAGTGTCCAGCCCGAACCACGCCAGAGCCTGCAGCCGTATCCGTTGCGCGAGCTCGACCGGCCCTGCCGCAAACAGCCGGAGGGCACCACCAGCCTGAGCAACAGCAGCGCCAGGCGGCAACGCCTGCACGATCGGAGTGAACCGCCCCAACACGGTCATCAGCCCGGGTAGCCCGCCGCGCTGCCGCAGCAGAACATGAACGAACGCGGCGACCTCGGTCACCTCTTGATCACCTCCCCAGTCACTCGGCGAACCGGACGGCGCCTTGCCTCATCCGGCGGGGACCAGCCGGTGTGTTCACGAACTGCGGTGTGCGGGAATCTGCGAGCTGGTCGGATTCATCTGAGCCTCGGCCCGAAAGCTGCCGCCATCGCGGAACCCGTCGTGCGGCGGAGCCGGTTCAGTCCTGGTCGTTCGCGTTCTGTTCGGCGTGGCGGTGGCGGTAGGTGTCGATCTCGGCCATGTGTTCCTCGGCCCAGGACCGGAGCGCGGCGAGCGGCACCTCAAGAGACAGCCCCAGTGCGGTGATCCGGTAGTGCACGCGGGGAGGGACGGTCGGCTGGACTCGGCGGGTGACCAGGCCGTCGCGGGTGAGGTTTCGCAGGGTCGCCGACAGCATCTTCTGCGACACGCCGGGCATCCTGCGCTGGAGCTCGGCGAAGCGCACCTCCTCCGGGGCGGCCTCGGAGAGCACCTTGATCGCCATGGACGTCCATTTCGTGCCGATCCTGTCGAGCAGCCGGCGCGTCGGGCAGTCCGGTTCGAAGAGGTCCCCGCGTGCGGTGAGGGGACCCGTCGGGCGGGTGGTCACCTGGAGCTCACCGTCTTTCGTGAAAGTGCCGTCTTGGTACGTCAACTCTAGTCACCTAGGTTCAGGTTGTAACCAATGGTTATCGCTTGGAGTTGATGTGATGTCCCACGTGTCGCCCCCGCCGCCCGCCCGCCACGCCGCCGGTCCGGGCAAACATCCGGACGTGGAGATACGCACCGTCGCCGTCAACGGCGTGGCACTCAGGGTGGCCCTCGCCGGCGAGGGCCCCGCACTCCTGCTGCTGCACGGCTTCCCGCACACCTGGGAACTGTGGCGGGCGGTCATCGGCCCGCTGGCCCGACGCCACCGGGTGATCGCACCGGACCTGCGGTGGCTGGCCACCGGCCGAGAAGCGCCCGCGGGGGAGCCCACGGGAGCGGGATACGACGCCGCGACACTCGCACGGGACGCAGAGTGCCTGCTGGAAGCACTCGGCGCCACGCGCGCCGCTGTGGCCGGCATCGACGCGGGAGCCCCTCCCGCCTTCCTGCTCGCCCTGCGGCGCCCCGACCTCGTCCGGCGACTGGTGCTGATGGAGTCGCTCCTCGGCGGACTGCCGAGCGGCGGTACGGGCGACGGGTGGCCCGCGGCGGGCGGGCCCCGGTGGTGGTTCGGCTTCCACTCCGAGCCCGGTCTCGCGGAGTCCGTGCTGACCGGCCACGAGGACCGGTACATCGGCTGGTTCCTCGACCAAGGCACGCTCGGTCGCGGCGTCCCCACCGCGCTCCGCGAGGCGTTCATCACCGCCTACACCGGTGAGGACGTCCTGTGCCGCGCCTTCTCCTACTACCGCGCCCTGCCCGCCAGCGCCCGACAGCTCCAGGACGCCGCCGCCACGGCCCGGCTCACGATGCCCACCATGGCCGTCGGAGCGCACCCCATCGGTGCCGCGCTCGAACAGCAACTGCGCCCGATCGCCGACGACCTGATCGGCCATGTCCTCGAGGACTGCGGCCACATCATCCCGCTGGACCGCCCCGCGGCCCTGCTCGCACTGCTCCAGCCCTTCCTGGCGGCCGACATCACCACATGAGGGCGGCCATGGCCCTGACTCCGATCGAACCGGCCGCGCCGGCAGAGGGAGATGACGCAGCAGAGCCTCCAGGAGGCGAACACCCGGATGGAGGGCGTTGTCGAGGCGGCGTATGCCACGCCCGGCTCCGAGACGAAGTTCAAGCCGTACTGGGACGCGTACAGGACCAGCACCGACAAGGCCATCGAGGGCTTGCAGGGCGTCAGCGACGTGCAGCAGGTCTCGGACGCTTTCGTGGGCCCGACGACCGGACCGCCGGAGTAGCCGCCACCGGAGTGACCGCCGCCGTGGTGGTGGTTGCCGTGACGCGCGCCGTGGTGGCGGTTGTGCTCGCCGCGGTCGGCCCAGGCGCCGGGCCCCTTGTGGTCGCGTCGGCCGACAAGCGGGTCGCGTACGCCACTGCCGCGCGCACCCGGATGCGCTCCTCGGTGCTCATGGGCGTGCCCTGGACGGCGTGCCGTTCCAGCGCGGCGATGGTGTCGCGGGAGATGGCGAGGGCTGCCTCGATCGACATGCTGATCTCTCCGAGCTGGAACTGTGTCACCGGGCTTGTCGCCTGCCGAGCCGGGTTCTCGAACGACGTGGCGCGTTCGGGAGCACGCTCGACGAAGGACTCCAGTGCGCCCTGCGCGATGCCGATGGGGGTGCCCACGCTCGCGGAGAGCAGGAACGGGAAGACCGCATAGGAGTACTCGACGACTCCTGCGTTGGCCGCGGAGGCGTGGTCGCCTCGCAGCAGTCCGGGGAGAGGCAGGGCCCGGTCGTGCGGGACGAAAACGTCCCGGGCGACCGAGGTGCTGCTGCCCGTGCCCTGCATGGCACTCATGTGCCAGTCGTCGATGATCTCCATCTGGGTGGTGGGAACGACGGCGAGATACGGCTCGTTGGCGCCGTCCTCGTGGGCCAGGACGGCTGCCAGAACGTTCCACGTGGCGTGCAGGACGCCCGTGTTCCAGGGCCACCTTCCGGTCAGCAGGTAGCCGCCTTCGGTGGGTACGAGTGTTCCGCCCGGCGCTGACACTCCCGCGACGCGGGCTCCTGGGCCGCTGAACACCAGTTCCTGGACCGGGTCGGGGAACAATGCCGCCCAGTAGCCGCACACGGCGTACAACGCCATCACCCACGATGTCGATCCGCACGCACGGGCGATGGTGCGCACCACTTCGAACTCTGTCGCCGCGTTCACCTGAAGACCGCCGAAACGCCTGGGCACCGTGAGCCGGGTGATGCCAAGGGTTTCGAGAGCCTCGATGCCGGCCTCAGGCAGCCGCCGCAGCCGTTCGGCGTCGGCGGCGTTCTCACGCAGCATCGGGAGCAACTCCTCGACGGACCGGACCAAAGCGTGGTCGACACGGTCCGACAGCGTGCGGAACTCCGGCACGGTGGTGCTCACGTCTCCTCCAGAGGGGTTCGGCTCAGGAAACGCGGCACCTCCGCGTTGCCGAGCCTGCTGTGTCACCGGGTGCTGTCCGGCACCGCGGGCACTCGGCGGACCGTCATCCTGATCCGGTCGACTGCTCACCCGACAGGTCAATGACTGCTCGATCGGTGTCAGGACCGCCGTGGCCCGGGACCGGCTGCCGCCCGTTGCCCCGCGCCCGCCGCGTCGTCGCGGACCCGGACGTGCTCCAGGAGTTCGACGGGTGCGGCGATCAGGTTGGGGTCGGTGTGGGTGTAGTAGGAAGCGTCCGCGACGTACACCGTGTCGCCGCGGCGTGCGAGGGACGTGGGGTTCTGCAGCCCGTCGGCGGCGGTGAGCACCGCGGTGTGAGAGCCGTCGGGACGGATGAGTTCGACCCGGTTGCCGGCGTTGTCGGCGGCCAGCACGTCGTCGCCGTGGCCGGTGAAGGTGAAGTCGTCGACTGCTCCGAGTCCGGCGGCGACGGTGTGCACGGTGCCGGGGGTGCCATGGCGGCCGATGGGGACACGCAGCAGTGTGCCCTTGTCCATGGTGGTGACCCAGACGGCGTTGTCGCGGATCTTGAGTCCGTTGGCGCCGAATCCGCTCGGTGTGCGTGCGGCGAGCTCGGGCGCCTTCTTCCAGACCGCCGCGGCTGTGCCGTCCGGCGTCATGCGCCAGATGGCGCCCAGCGAGGAATCGGTGGCGTACAGGTAACCGCCATGCAGGGCAAGGCCGTTGGGGACGCTGTTCGCCGGCAGGGGGACCACCCGGCTGGGGACGTCGCCCGGGCGGAGCCTCCACAGGCCGGTGAGGTCAGCGGTGCCGGCGGAATAAAGGACGTAGAGGGTGCCGTCGGGGAGCCGGACGATGCCGCCGATGAAAGCACGGCCGGTCAGGGGTGCGTCGGTTCCGGTCGGAGGGGCCGGGAGCGTGCCCAGGACGTGCGTTCCGCGGTCCGCGGTGAGGCGGACGATCTGGTGCGCGAAGGACATGGTCACATCGAGGGAACCGTTCGGTTCGGTCGTCAGGTTCTCCGGCTGCTGGCCGGCCGCCAGGTCGAGGTGCCTGATGATGTGCGGGCTGCCGAGGCCGGGTGTCCCGGCGGACGCGGGCAGGGCGGCGCCGGCGAACGCGACGACCGTGGCCGTGGCGGTGATCCGTATTCTGCTGCTGATGCGCATTTCTGTTCTCCTGAGAACCGTCCTGGACGGACGGACGGACGGGTGCGGGACTGCGGGCTGTTGTGGCTGATGCTGTGGCCCGGCGCCGCACTGGTTCTTGCCGTGCGCGGCGATGGACAGCGGCTCCCACGCGCGCCACGTCGCCGAGGAAGAAGCGCAGCGGCGGGCGGGCCGCGTCTACGATCTGCGGTACGGCGTCCCGTGTCGCGACCGGATCGCCCTGCACGGCATTGCGCTCCCGCCGGGCTTCCTGGGCCTGCTCGCGGTGAACTGGGCGACCTCTTGAGCGAGTGACTGGCTGAACGTTTCCAGCGCCCACTTCGACGCGGCGTACATACCGACGTTCGGGAAGGCGCCGACGCCGCTGATCGAGCTGACCTGAACGATGTGCCCGGCGCGCTGTGCGCGCAGGAGGGGCAGCGCCGCCTGGGTCACCCACAGCGCACCGAACAGGTTGGTGTCCAACTGCGCGCGGGCCTCGGACTCGCTGATTTGGCGCCGATCGGATCGAGCAAGGGCTGCGAGCAGTAGAGGTTGGCCACGGTCAGCCCGCCACGCCACGGCCGGCGCGAGGGCCACCGTACGGCTCACCGCCTGTGGCACGGCCGATCCGGGCACACCCGCTGTCCTGTCCATGTTCTTCCTTCTCCGCCTCTCTGCGTCGCTACGAAGCCGGCGCCTCGTACGGAAACAGACGCTACGAACGCCGTGCCGGGCGGAGAAGGGTGTGCCGCACCCCCTCCCAGGCAGGGTGCGGTACACCCAGGCTCGGCGAGCGGACGACCTGGTTCGGGCCCACGACCCGCGTGAAGCGGGCAGCGTGCTGGGCGGCTCCAGCAGCATCAACGGTCTCGTGCATCTGCGCGGGCACCGGTCCAGCTACGACGCCTGGGCGCGGACGGCAACGGGAAGCAGACCGAGGGAGTGTCGTGGACCGGGACGAACGTGGTCGCCGGCCGGCGGCAGAGCGCGGCCGACGCCTGTCTGCGCCCGGTACTCTCCCGCCCCAACCTGACGTTGATCACCCGCGCACACGTCCAGCGGCTGGTGCTCGACGGGACCCGCTGCCGGGGATCGGGCCCGCGACGCATCCGCGGGATCTGGGGATCCCTGTGCGCGCCGACCTTCCCGGTGCCGGGGAGAACCTCCACGACCATGTACTGAGCTGGGTGTCGTACCGGACGAATTGGCACCGGCAGAAGGTCGCGGGCGTCGCCCCCGGGCCCGTCGTCCGTTCACAGCGCCGTGGGTGCCGCACACCCTCCCGGGCAGGGTGCAGCACACCCAGGTTCAGGACACGGCGCGCCGTTACGGTGGTGCGTATGACGAGGGACAACGAACTCGGTGACTTCCTTCGCGCACGCCGCGACCTGGTGTCGCCGGTGGACGCGGGCCTGCCGTGGCACACCTCCCGCCGGGTGCCCGGACTGCGCCGGGAAGAGGTCGCGCTGCTCGCCGGGGTCAGCACGGACTACTACACGCGGCTGGAGCAGGGCCGGGAACGGCACCCCTCGGAGCAGGTCCTGGAAGCCGTCGCCCGTGCCCTACGCCTGGACGGCGACGCCACCGGATACCTGTTCAGGCTCGCCCAACCGGCTCCGCGGACCGCGGTCACCGACCCGGCGCGGACGGTCAGCCCGGAACTGACCCGGCTGATGAACCACTTCCTGGACCTTCCTGCCTGCGTGGTCAGCCCCGCCCTGGACATCCTGGCCGCCAATCCCGCAGGTCAGCAGCTCTACAGCGGGTTCGACCGGATGGACAACCTGCTGCGCATGGTCTTCCTGGACCCCGCCGCCCGGCGGTTCTACCGGGACTGGGATCATGCCGCCCAAGGCGTCGTCGGCAACCTCCGGGCGCTGTCGGCCCCCTTCCCGAACGACCCGCGCGTCGCCCAGGTCGTCGGGGAAGTGTCGCTGCACAGCCCCGCGTTCGCGGCCCTGTGGGCCAGATACGAGGTCCGGCCCCGCACCAGCGAGGACAAACACCTGTGGCACCCGCTGGTGGGCGGGATGCGCCTGCACTACGAGGCGTTCACCGTCACCAGCGCGCCCGGCCAGCAGCTGTTCGTCTACTCCGCGGAACCGGGCACTCCCAGCGCCGACGCGCTGGTCCTGCTGCGGAGCCTGGCCGGTGACACGCTCGCCGAGCACTCTGCCCCCGGCGTCGAAAGCCGTACCGCCCGCTGACGCCTCGATCACGGAGAGCACGTACAGACGTGCCCCGGAGAGACGGGCATCGACTTCCCCGGCACTCCGGCAACGATGACCGGCGCTGCTCGGCGATATCGAACTCCCCGATCTGCATGAGGACCCTATCTGGGGGTGGCGCTTTCCCGGGCGGCGTCTTCTCGGTGATCGCCTTCGAGCGCCGGGCTGGTACCGGGTGATCACATCCGAGTACGACCACGTCATGGACCGCGACGAACCCGTGATGCTCGATCAGCTCCGGGAGCCGCTGGTCAGGCTCGCGGGGCCGCCCCGAAGTGAGCGCACTCGTCCGGCACGCCCTCCCGGACCAGTTCGGTAGGGGAATCGCCCGCGCGTACAGCTTTGGCCGATGCCTCCGTCAGGAATCCCCTTGCCCTCATTGCAGCGCAAGCGCAGTTGCCGCGGGGCGACGGCGTTCGGCCGGGGCCCTTCCGGCGTCTCTCCGCTCGGGAGACCAGGCCCTGGCGAGCCATTCGCACCGGCCCGTAACTGGCCGAACCCGAAATTCGTGCAGCCCCGTTTTACGGGCAACTCCTCGCCCATGGTGGCACAGAAGTCGGACAGAACTCAGGCACAACTCAGGCACAACTCAGTGGGATGCAGCTCCGGGCCGACGAACCAGGAGGCCAGCGGTCCTGCCCTTGTGGCGTTGGCGGTCGGGTCTTTAGCGTGGCGTCAGCATTTCAGGGTGGCTGCGGATGCCGGGTGTCCTGTCGACAGGACGACGCCGATCTGTGAACCCGCGCCGGCCCTGCGATTCCCCTTTCGAGTCATCCCGTGACGGATTAGGACGGTGGCAGTGAGCACGAACCCCTTTGACGACGAGGACGGCCGCTTCTACGTCGTGATCAACGATGAGGAGCAGCACTCCCTGTGGCCGGTGTTCGCCGAGGTGCCCGCGGGCTGGCGGGTGGTCTTCGGCGAGGCGGCCAGGGCCGAGTGCCTGGAGTACGTCGAGCAGAACTGGACCGACATGCGTCCGAAGAGCCTGCAGGAGGCCATGGCGGCGGACTGAACGCCGCTCGCATCCGACGGGGGAGTGGAACACGATGTCCGTATCTCGCCTGTGCCGAGCGCCCGGCGCAGAGCGGGGCGTCGAGCCGATGCGGCGGAATCCGTCGACATCGCTCACGGCCAACGGCGGTGACGCTCACGGGCCGGCCGGGAGCCGTGGGCCGGCCGGCGGCGGGCTCGCGGACCCGGCCGGGACGACGCTGCTCGGTCCCATGACGGCCGGCCGAAGTGGAGACGTCCCGTGAGAACCGCGAGCAGTCACACGGCGCGGCCGGTGGGCACCAGCAATGAGCCCGAGCGGCGCATCGGGACCAGCCTGCGCGAGTTCACGAACTCCTCGGCGTGGTGGCTCGGCGACCGGTACGCGTGGGCGGCGCGGTGGTTCGACACCACCGCAGACCGGAAGGCCTCGGCTTCGCCCACCACGCCGAGGTGACCCGCCTGTCGCCACCGGAGCAGGACCACTGATCGAGCGAGGCTCAGCAGCAGAGGCGGTCGCGCAACGAACTCCGCGGGGCGTTCGCGCCGGCCTCGCCGAGCAGGACCACTGGACCGCTGTTTCCCCGAGCGGCGGCAACGAGAACCAACGGGTGCCCCGACCGACCGATTCGGCGGGCGCCGACAAGCGCCGGCGAAAGGCCACCACGCTCACCATCGAGCGGGTGACCGAGGTGCTCGACGCCGCTGAGCGGCGCACCACCCCAAGCCTCACTGCCCAAAGGCTCACCGCCCCAAGGCGCCGGACAAGCCCCCGTCCCCGTGGTGCGCCGCCGGCTCGCCCGACCGGACACCATTCACATCGGAGTCAGTTGATGATTCTTCAGGGAAAACGGGTTGCCCTGCCCTCGGCGCCCGTCGTGCACAAGCAGTTCGAGGCGCACGTGAAGGCGACCCCCGACGCCGTCGCCGTCGTCTGCGCCGGACAGCGGGTGACGTACGCGGAACTGGACGCGAGGGCGAACCGGTTCGCGCACTTCCTCGCCGCGCGCGGACACGGCCGGGGCGCGAAGGTCGGCGTCTGCCTCGACTACTCGACCGACATGCTCGTCGCCATCCTCGGCACGCTGAAGGCGGGCGCGGCCTACGTACCGCTCGATCCGGCCTACCCGGCGGCGAGACTCCAACTGCTGCTGGGGCAGATCCCCGGCCTCGCCCTGATCGTGGCCTCCCCGGCGACGGCCGGGCTGGTGGAGTCGGCGGCCGCCGAGGTCGTCGATCCGCAGCAGCTCTCCGATCAGCCGGCCGGCCTCCCGACGACCTCTCCTGACGTCTCCGTCACCGGGGACGACGTCTGCTACGCGGTCTTCACGTCCGGGTCGACCGGGACACCGAAGTTGACCGCGGTGCGGCACGAGGGCTGGTTCAACCTGATGAACTGGCTGATGCTCGAGTACGGCCTGGACCGCGGGTCGCACAACCTGGTCGTCAGCGCGTTCGGGTTCGACCTCTCCCAGCGCAGCCTGATGACGCCGCTGTTCTGCGGTGCCACCCAGTACCTCATGGCGAGCCGGAACTTCGACGCACTGATGGCGTACCGCATGCTGACCGACCACGGGATACGCACGGTGCACTGCGCCTCCAGCACGCTGTACCTGCTGGTGGACTGGGAGACCGCACGCGGAGGTGAGGCGCTCACCCGGCTGGACTACGTGCTCTTCGGCGGGGAACCGCTGAAGGTCGAAAGGATCGCGGACTGGGCGCGGCGCGAGGGGAACAGGTGCACCCTGCTGCACCAGTACGGCGTCGCCGAGTGCACGGATGTCGCGACGTCGTACGACCTCGCCGAGTACCGTCCCGGCGAACATGACATCCCGCCGGTGGGCAGGCCGGTCCACAACACGGAGATCCACATCCTCGACGAGGGGATGCGTGGTGTCGGTGAGGAGGAGTACGGCGAGGTCTGCATCTCCGGCAGCAGTGTCGGCGCGGGCTATCTCAACGGCACGGGTCCCGAGTCCGAGAAGTTCACGACGGTCACGGTCGACGGCGAGCCGCGCAGGCTGTACCGCACGGGCGACCGCGGCTACGTGACCCGGGCCGGGGAACTCGTCGTCGTCGGCCGGATGGACGCGCAGGTGAAGGTGCGGGGCATGCGCATCGACCCCACCGACATCGAGCGCGCGCTCGGCAGGCTGGCCGGGGTCCGGGAGGCCGCCGTGGTGATCGGCCACACCGACGCCGGCGAGGTGGAACTGGTCGCGTTCATCGTCCCGTCGGAAGGCGAGCTCGCCGAGAGCGACGTGCGCGCCCGCCTCCTTCGGACGCTGCCGCGGAACATGGTTCCGGCCCGGTGCGTCAACATCCCCCGGCTTCCGTTGAGTCCGCACGGAAAAGTGGACCGCAAGGCGCTGGTCGACGCGTGCCGGAACGAGTTCGCCGTGCGCGGCACGACGGCGTAGCCGCCGGACCTTGATGACAACCGAGAGGACTGTGATGATTGCCGACAAGGTGCGTGCCATTTGGTGCCGCGAACTCCAGCGCGATGACATATCGGTCGACGACGATTTCTTCGCGCTGGGTGGCCAGTCCGTGATCATGGCCAAAATCCAGGGTGCTTTCATCGAAGAGCTGGGCGTCGAAGTCCCGGTGGACCAGATGTTCCTCAACCCGACGGTGGCTTCGATTTCTTCGTATATCGAGTCCATGGGTGCGGTGACCCCCTGACCTCAGGCGTCGTTGGCGCCCTTCCATGGTTGTCCGGCCATGACTGCGTTGGAATCCAAGAACCACTCGGTATAGAGAGGCGCCATGTACGACGTCATTGTCATCGGTGCCCGTTGTGCGGGTTCGCCGACGGCCATGCTTTTCGCGCGACAGGGTTATCGTGTCCTGCTCCTGGAGAAGGCGCGGTTCCCGCAGGACACGCTGTCCTCGCACTACATCCACACGGAGGGCGTGGCGCTGCTCAAACGGTGGGGGCTGCTCGACGCGCTCCGCGACGCGGGCTGCCGGCCGATCGACCACCAGAGCTACGAGGCGCCAGGTGTCCGCATCGACGGCTTCTCCCTGCCGATCGACGGTCAGCGGACGACATATGCGCCGAGGCGGTACGTGCTCGACCCGATCCTCGCGGGCGGTGCCGTGGCGGCCGGCGTGGAGTTCCGGGAGTCCTGCGCGGTCAACGATCTGGTGTTCGAGGGCGACCGGGTCGTCGGGGTGCGGTACACGACGCCCGGCGGCGCCGAGGCGACGGACCGGGCGCGCCTCGTCGTCGGCGCGGACGGCATGCGATCGCTGGTGGCCCGCAAGACCGGCGCGCCGAACGTCATCGAGCACCCGCGGATGACCTGCACCTACTACAGCTACTGGGCCGGGGTTCCCGCGCACTTCGAGCTGTACGAGCGGCAGGGGCGCTGGATCGGTGTCATACCCACCAATGACGACCTCGCGCTGCTCATGGCCTACTTCCCGCAGGACGAGTTCTCCGAGATCCGCAAGGCGGTGGAACCCGCCTACCTCGATGCCTTCCGCACGACGGCGCCCGAGCTGTACGAGCGGATGTCGGCGGGCGAGCGCGTGGAGCAGCTGTACGGCACCGGGCACCAGGAGAACTACTTCCGCAAGGCATTCGGGCCCGGGTGGGCGCTGGTCGGTGACGCGGTGAACCACAAGGACTCCATCACCGCCCGCGGCATCACCGAAGCCTTCGTCCAGGCCCAGTCGCTCACCGGCCACATCGGGGAGCGGTTGCACGACGACGCGGCGCTGGAGGACGCGCTGCGGCGCTACGAGGACGACCTCGACGACGACGCTCTCAGCCACTACCAGGGTGCGCTCAACGTGGCCGAGCTCAAGCCCGAGGGGCGGGCCGAGTTGCTGCGGAAACTGGTCGGTCACCAGGAGCTGATCGACCGGTACTTCTCGACGCTGTCGGGCGCCTGCTCCATCGACGACTTCTACAACACCGAACTCTTGACGCTGCTCGACCAGAGCTGAGTGACGGCTCACTCCCTGGTAGTTCTGCCGATATTGGAGACACAATGATCCCGTTGTCGTTCGCGCAGCGTCGACTGTGGTTCGTGGACCGGTTCGAAGGTCCTTCGCCGGCCTACAACGGCCCTCTCGCCCTGCGGCTGACCGGTGAGCTGAACGTAGGCGCACTTCAGGCGGCGGTCGGCGACCTCATCGACCGGCACGAAGCCCTCCGCACGGTCATCGTCGAGGACGACGACGGCGTCCCGCACCAGCGGGTGCTGCCCTCCGGTCAGAAGCGGTTCGGCCTGCGGGTCGTCGAGGCCGCGACGGAGGAGGAGCGGGCGGCGGCGGTCGACGAGGCGGCCACCGGGACCTTCGACCTGGCCGCCGACGTGCCGATCCGCGCCAGGCTGGTGCGGCGCGGACCGCGCGAGCACACCCTGGTGCTGGTGATGCACCACATCGCCGTGGACGGGGAGTCCTTCGGACCGCTGTGCCGCGATCTCATCACCGCCTACACGGCCCGCCAGGAGGGCAGGGCTCCGGCGTGGGAGCCGCTCCCGGTGCAGTACGCGGACTACACGCTGTGGCAGCGGGACGTACTCGGGGACGAAGCCGATCCGCACAGCCTGGCGGCCAGGCAACTGGAGTACTGGCGGCGGACGTTGGCCGACCTGGCGCAGCCGCTGGCGTTCCCCACCGATCGCCCGCGCCCGAAGACGATGAGCCACCACGGCGACATGGTCCCGTTCTCGATCGACCCCGGCCTGCTCCGGTCCGTGGAGAAGCTCGCCGCGCAGGCGGACACCACGGTCTCGATGGTCATGCAGTCCGCCCTGGCGGTCCTCCTGCACCACCTCGGCTGCGGTGACGACGTGCCCATCGGCGCACCGATCGCGGGTCGCACCGACGAGGAACTGCGCGAGCTCGTCGGGTTCTTCGTCAACACCTGGGTGCTGCGCGTCGACCTCTCCGGGAACCCGACCTTCCGCGAGCTGCTCCAGCGGGTGCGGGAGCGGGCCCTCGCCGCGTACGACAACCAGGACATGCCGTTCGAGCGGCTGGTGGAGCTGCTGAACCCGGACCGGTCCACCGCCTACAACCCCCTCTTCCAGGTGATGCTCGCCTGGCAGCCCCCCATACCGGAACCGGAGTTCCCCGGCCTCGACGTCCAGTCCGAGCGGCTCGAGACCGCAACAGCCAAGTTCGACCTGTTCTTCGACCTGATCCCGCACGGTTCGGGCGGGGCGCGGTGCCGTCTGGAGTACCGCACCGACCTGTTCGACAGGGACACCGTCGAGGGCATCGCGAACCGCTTCGTCCGTGTGCTGGGCCGGCTCGTGGCCGACGCGGAACGCAGGATCGGCGGCATCGACGTACTCGACGCGGCCGAGCGGGGCCGGCTGCTCACCCAGTTCAACGACACCGCCACGGCGGTGCCCGAGCTGACGGTTCCGGAGCTGTTCGAAAGCCAGGTCGCCAGGACGCCGGACGCACCGGCCGTCGTGTGCGACGACCGCACGCTGACCTACCGGGAGCTGGACGAGCGGGCAGACGGCGTCGCTCGGGAGCTGGTGCGCCGGGGTGCCGGGCCGGAGGACCTGGTGGTCCTCGCGCTGCCGCGCACGGAGGACCTGGTGGCCGGGCTGCTCGGCATCCTCAAGTCCGGTGCCGGGTACCTGCCGATGGACCCGCAGTACCTCGCCGGGCGGGCCGAGAGCGTGCTGGCCGAAGCACGCCCGCGCTTCGTGGTCACCGACACCAAGACGTCGCAGGACCTGCCGCCGAACGACATGTCGAGCATCTACCTCGATGACCGCGCGCAGTGGGACGCGCCCGTGAAGACGCCGGACGACGGGGGCCGGATCTCGCCGCCGCGCCCGGACAACCTGGCGTACGTGATGTACACCTCCGGCTCCACGGGCAAGCCCAAGGGCGCGGCGATCACCCACCGCAACGTCGTCAACGGAGTGCGGGAACTGAGTCGCGTCCTGGACGCGCCGCCCGGCTGGCGGATGCTGGCCGGCACCTCGGTGAACTTCGACGTCTCGGTCTTCGAGCTGCTGACCACCCTGTCCACCGGCGGCACCGCCGAGGTGGTGCCGAACGCGCTGGCGCTCGGCGAGCGGGACTCCTGGGACGGCCATGTGATCAGCGCGGTGCCCTCGGTGCTCGGGGAACTGGTCGGCCACCTGGAGAAGACGACGGACGTGCGCACGGTCGTGTTCGCGGGCGATGTCCTTCCGGCCCGGCTGGTGCGGCAGGTGCGCGAGGCCCTGCCCGGCGTGCAGGTGGTGAACTCCTACGGACAGAGCGAGAGCTTCTACGCCACCACGTTCGCCCTTCCGGCGTCCGAGGAGTGGGCGGAGAGCGAGGTCGCGCCGATCGGCACGCCACTGGGCAACATGCGGGCCTACGTGCTCGGCCCGGGACTCGCCCCGGTGCCGCAGGGCGCGGTCGGCGAGCTGTATGTGGTGGGGACCTGCCTCGGCCGCGGCTACCACGGCCGCCCGGGCCTGACCGCTGAGCGCTACGTGGCGAACCCGTTCGGCCCCGCGGGCGAGCGGATGTACCGCACGGGCGACCTGGCGCGCTGGAACGCGCGTGGCCGGCTGGAGTGCCTCGGCCGCGGCGACGGCCAGGTGAAGGTGCGCGGCTTCCGTATCGAGACGGCCGAGGTCGAAGCCGCGCTCACCGCGCACCCCGGGATCAGCGAGGCCGTGGTGATCAGCCGCGACGTGTCCCCGGGCGGGCGGCGGCTCGTCGCGTACGTGGTGCACGCCGGCGAGGGAGCCGTCGGTGACGACGGCGCCGGCGGCATCGGCGATGTGGACGTGCTGGCCGGTGCCTCGGCCGCCGAGCTGCGCACGTTCGTCGCGGCCCGGCTGCCCGACTACATGGTGCCGTCGGCCTTCGTGGCCCTCGACCGGATGCCGCTCGGGCCGACCGGCAAGCTGGACCGCTCGGCACTCCCCGAGCCGGAGTTCGTGGGCGAGGGCTACCGGGAGCCGCGTACCGAAGCCGAGGCGATCATCACCGTCGCGTACGCGGACGTGCTCGGTGTGGAGCGGGTCGGCATCGACGACGACTTCTTCGCGGTGGGCGGGGACAGCCTGCGCTCGATCCAGGTGGTGGCGCGGGCCCGGGCCCGCGGCCTGGACCTCACCACGCGGGAGATCTTCGAGTGCCGCACGGCGGCCCGCCTCGCCGAGGTGGCCTCCGCCCGCCAGGACCGGGCGCCCGCGCTCGCGGAGCTCGAGGGCGGCGGCGTCGGGCCGATGCCGTTGCAGCCGGTGGCGCGGCAGGTGTTCGAGCACGGCGGCGGGATGAACCGCTTCGCCATGTCGATGGTGCTCGAGCTGCCCGCGGGCATCGACGAGCGTGGCCTCGCCGCGACGCTGGACGCCGTGCTCGACCGGCACGACCTGCTGCGCGCGCGGCTGGTGCGCGGTGACGAGTTCTCCCTCGTCGCACAGCCCCAGGGCTCGGTGCGGGCGGCGGACCTGATCCGCCGGGTCGGCTGCGACGGCCGGTGGGACGACCCGTCCTCGCTGGAGGCGGCGAAGGCGGAGCTGGACGACGCTGTCGGGCGGCTCGACCCGGAAGCCGGGACCATGGCGGACTTCGTCTGGTTCGCCCCCGAGGCGGGGACGGGCCGGCTGCTCGTGGTCCTGCACCACCTGGTGGTGGACGGCGTGTCCTGGCGCATCCTCATGTCGGACTTCGCCGAGGCGTGGCAGCAGGTCCGGGCCGGCAGGACGCCCGAGCTGCCCGCCGTCGGCACCTCGGCCCGCCGCTGGGCGTCGGCCCTGGAGGACGAGGCGCTCTCCGCGGAGCGGGAAGCGGAACTGGCGTACTGGCGCGACCTGCTGGAGGTGCCCGACCCCGCACTGGGCACGCGGGTGTTCGACCCGGCGGTGGATGTGATGTCCACGGTCGACACCGTGCGGGTGCAGGTGCCCGCCGACGTCACCGAGGCGGTCCTGACCAGGCTTCCCGCGGCGTTCAAGGGCACCGGGACCGATGTGCTGCTCGCCGCGCTCGCCCTGGCGGTCAACCGGTGGCGCGGTGCGGACCGTTCGGCCCTGGTCCGTCTGGAGGGCCATGGGCGTGAGGAGGACGTCGTCCCCGGGGCCGACCTCTCCCGGACCGTCGGGTGGTTCACCAGCATGTACCCGGTCCGGGTCGACGTGTGCGGGGTGGACCTGGCCGACGTGCTGGCGGGCGGCTCCGCGGCCGGGAAGGCGATCAAGCTGGTCAAGGAGCAGTTGCGCCAGGTCCCGGACAAGGGCGTCGGGTACGGGCTGCTGCGGTATCTGAACCCGGAGACCGCCGCACAGCTCGCCGAGTACCCGGTGCCGCAGATCGGGTTCAACTACCTCGGCCGGATCTCCGACTCCGACGTCCCCGAGCACCTGCGCGCGGACGGATGGGGACCGGCGTCATGGTCCGCCGAGCTGATCGCCATGCCCGATCCGGATCTGCCCGCGCTGTCCGCGCTCGAGGTCGCCTCGGTCGCCACGGACACCGTGGACGGCACCCGGTTGCAGACGGCCTTCATGTTCCCCACCGGGCTGCTGTCCCGCGAGCGGATCTCCGAACTGGCCGAGCTGTGGGTGGAGGTGCTGCACGGCATGGCCGCGCACGCGGCACAGCCCAGGACCGGCGGCCTCACGCCCTCGGACGCCCCACTGGTCTCGGTGCGGCAGGACGAGATCGAGGCCTGGGAGACGCGCTACGGCCGGCTGACCGAGGTGTGGCCGCAGGCACCGGGGCAGTCCGGGATCCAGTTCGAGGCCGCGCTCGCCGACGGCTCCTTCGACGTCTACCACATGCAGTTCGTGCTCCACCTGTCCGGGCACGTGGACCCGGAGCGCATGCGGTCGGCCGGGCAGGCGCTCCTCGACCGCTATCCGAACCTGCGTTCCGCGTTCCTCGCCGCGGCCGGCGGCGACCCGGTGCAGGTCGTGGCGGACCACGTCGCCCTGCCCTGGCGGCACATCGATCTGACCGGTCGCGCCGCGGCCGAGCAGGACGCGGCGCTCGACCAGGCCCTCGCCGACGACCGGGCCGACCGGCTCGACCCCGGCAAGCCGCCGCTGATGCGCCTGGCCCTGCTCACCTGCGGGCCGCGGCAGGCGAAACTCATCATCACGGCGCATCACACCCTGTTCGACGGCTGGTCCTCGCCGTTGGTGATCAAGGATCTGATCCGGCTGTACTCCACGGCCGGCGGGCTCGGCCCGGTCCGCGGCTACGGGGACTATCTGACCTGGCTGTCCACGCGGGACCGGAAGGCGTCGGCCGCCCAGTGGGCCGCCGAGCTCACCGGATTCGACCAGCCGACCCTCGTGGCGCCGAACGCTCCCGTCCAGGAAGCCGCGTCCGCCCTCGGGCGGGTCGAGGTACCGCTGTCGATCGACAAGGGGCGCGAACTCGCCCGGCGCGCCGCGGAACTCGGCGTCACGCTGAACACGCTCCTGCAGGGCGCGTGGGGAATCCTGCTCTCGAAGCTGACCGGGCGGCAGGACGTGGTGTTCGGAGCCGCCGTCAACGGTCGTCCGGCCGAGCTGGCCGGTTCGGACGAGATGGTGGGCCTGTTCATCAACACCCTGCCGACCAGGGCGTCGTGCCGACCGGACCACAGCGTCGCGCAGGTCATCACCGATCTGCAGAACCGGCAGACCGCGCTGCTCGACCACCACTACTACGGGCTCGCCGACATCCAGCGCGACGTCGGGCTGCCCGCCCTGTTCGACACGATCGTCGTGTTCGAGAACTACCCGATCGACCGTGCGGGCATCGTCGACGCGAACACCGCGGCGGGATTCACGATCGACGCCATCCGGCCGTTCGCGGGCTCGCACTACCCGCTCACCCTCAACGCCTCCGACCCCTACCTGCGGACCTCCCTCGACTATCAGAACAACCTCTACGACCGCGAGGCGGCCGAGCTGATCGCCGCCCGGCTCGTCCGGGTCCTCGACCAGGTGCTCGACGACCCGACGGTGCCGGTCGGAGCCGTCGAGGTGCTGTCGCGGGAGGAGTGGGACCGGCTGGTGCGCCGGGTCAACGACACGGCGCGGCCGGTGGCCGCGGATACGCTGCCGGGCGCGTTCGAGGCCCAGGTGGCACGGGACCCCGACCGTGTCGCGTTGATCGGCGAGCGGGAGAGGCTGACGTACGGGGAGTTCGACCGGCGAGCCAATCAGCTGGCGCACTGGCTGGTCGAACAGGGCGCGGGACCCGAGCAGTTGGTCGCGGTGCGCATCCCGCGTTCCGTCGACCTGATGGTGGCGATCTACGCGGTGGTCAAGGCGGGCGCGGCCTATGTGCCGCTGGACACCGAGCTGCCCGAGGACCGGGTGCGGCATGTGCTGGACAGCGCCGAGCCGCTGCTGGTGCTCGACGGGACGCTTCCGGACGTGTCCGCGTACCCGACCACGAACCCCGAGCGGGTGCTGTCGCCGGACAACGCCGCGTACGTCATCTTCACCTCCGGCTCGACCGGCGGCCCGAAGGGCGTGCAGGTGTCGCACCGATCGATCATGAACCGGTTGAAGTGGGGCCTGGCGCACTTCGACGTCGGCACCGAGGACCGGGTGCTGCTGAGCACATCGGCGAGCTTCGACGTGTCGGTGCCGGAGCTGTTCGCGCCGTTGCAGGTGGGCGCCGCCGTGGTGATCGCGCGTCCGGACGGGCGGCGGGATCCGTCCTATCTGGCCGAGCTGATCCGGCGGGAGCGGGTGACCGGCGCGGACTTCGTGCCCTCCCTGCTGGAGGCGTTCGCCGGCGAGCCCGCGGCGAAGCGGTGCGACAGCCTGCGCTGGATCGAGGTCGCGGGTGAGGCGTTCCCGGCGGCGCTGGCGAACAAGGTCGTCGATCTGCTGCCGGACTGCGGTGTGCACAACCTCTACGGGCCCACCGAGGCGGCGGTGGAGGTCACGGCGTGGCAGCACGTGCCGGGGGCGGACCGGGTGCCGATCGGCGCGCCGGTCTGGAACACCCAGGTGTACGTGCTGGACGCGGCGCTGCGCCCGGTCGCGCCGGGAGTGGCGGGCGAGTTGTACCTCGCCGGTGCCGGCCTCGCGCGGGGCTACCTCGGCCGGAGCGCGCTGACCGCGAACCGGTTCGTCGCCTGCCCCTTCGGCCCCGCCGGGGCGCGGATGTACCGCACCGGAGACCTGGTGCGCTGGAACGAGGACGGCCAGGTCGAGTACATCGGCCGCACCGACTTCCAGGTCAAGGTCCGCGGATTCCGCATCGAGCTGAGCGAGGTGGAGTCGGCGCTGACCGCGCACCCGGACGTCGACAACGCGGTGGTCGTGGTACGCGAGGACCGCGCCGACGACCAGCGGCTGGTCGCGTACGTGGTGCCGGGAGGCGGCAGGGCGGATCCGTCCGGGCTGGATCTCGCGGCCCTGACGGATCTGGTCCGTGGGCGTCTGCCGGAGTACATGGTCCCCTCGGCGATCGTGCCGCTCGCCGCGTTCCCCACGACAGCGAGCGGGAAGCTCGACCGCAAGGCGCTCCCCGCCCCTGACCACACCGAAGCCACGGCCGGACGAGGGCCGCGCAACCACCACGAGGAAGTCCTCTGCCGGCTGTTCGCCGAGCTGCTCGGCGTGGAGGAGATCGGCATCGACGTCGACTTCTTCGACCACGGAGGGCATTCGCTGCTGGCCACCCGGCTGATCGGGCGCATACGCAGCGAGTTCGACGCCGACGTGAAGGTCACGACGGTGTTCCGCCATCCGACCGTCGCCCAGCTGGCCGAGCAGATCCAGAAGCTGGCCACGTCGAAACGTCCCCGGCTGCGACAGATGACCGTACAGGAGAACCGTCGATGATCCCGTTGTCCTTTGCCCAGAGCCGGATGTGGATCCTCCACAAGCTGGAAGGCCCGTCCGCGACCTACAACGTGCCGTTCGTGCTGCGCCTGGAAGGGGTACTGGACACGACGGCCCTGGCCACGGCGGTGACGGACGTCACGAACCGGCACGAGAGCCTGCGCACCCTGGTCGTCGAGGACGCGGGCGGCACGGCGTCGCAGCGGATCGTGACTCCTGAGGAGGCGGTCTTCCCCTTCCGTGTGGTCGACGTGGCCGCGGACGCGGTGGACGCGGCGATGCACGAGGTCGCGTGCGAGCCGTTCGACCTGGACACGGAGCTGCCCCTGCGGACGACCGTGCTGCGGATCGCTCCGCAGGAGCACGTCCTGGTGTTCGTGTTCCACCACATAGCCGCGGACGGGGCGTCGGTGGCGCCCTTCGTCAGGGACCTGGTGTCGGCGTACACGGCCCGCCATCGCGGCAGTGCACCGCAGTGGACGCCGCTGCCCGTGCAGTACAAGGACTACACGCTGTGGCAGCGGCAGCTCCTGGGTGACGAAACCGACCCGGAGAGCACCGCGGCGGAGCAGATCGCCTACTGGAAGAAAGAACTGGCCGAGGTGCCGCAGCCGCTGCAGCTCCCGCTGGACAGGCCACGGCCGACGGCGGCCAGCCACCGCGGCGGCGAGGTCCCCTTCGTGCTGGCACCGGAGCTGCTGTCCGGGGTGCAGAAGCTCGCCGCGGACCATGGTGCCACGGCGCCGATGGTGGCTCAGGCTGCGCTGGCGGTGCTGCTGCACAAGCTGGGTGCGGGGGAGGACGTGCCGATCGGCAGTCCGATCGAAGGGCGCGGGGATGAGCAACTCGACGATCTGATCGGGTTCTTCGTCAACACCTGGGTGCTGCGCGCCGATCTGTCGAGGAACCCGTCGTTCGCCGATCTGCTGGAGCAGGTGCGGGACAAGGCCCTCGCCGCGTACGACAACCAGGACATACCGTTCGAGCGGCTGGTGGAGCTGCTCAACCCGGACCGCACCACCGCTTACATGCCGTTGTTCCAGACGGCGCTGGGCTGGCAGTTCGTGTGGGGCGAGATCGAGATGCCGGGCCTGCGGGTCACCCCCATCCCCGTGGGCACCGGCACCGCGAAGTTCGACCTGCTCTTCAACATCGTCCCGAACGCGTCCGGGGGCACGCGCGGCCTGCTGGAGTACGCGACGGATTTGTTCGACCACACCACGGCCGAACGCATCGTCGACCGGTTCGTGCGCATCCTGGAGCAGGTGCTCGAGGACCCGGCGGTGCCGGTCGGCGCCATCGAGGTGCTGTCGGCGCAGGAGCAGGACTGGTTGCTCCGGGGAGCCACTGACACGGCGCTGTCGGTGCCGGAGCGAACCGTCGACGCGCTCTTCTCCGAGCGGGCCGCCGCGACGCCGGACGCGGTGGCGTTGGTGTGCGGGGACGTGACGCTGACGTATCGGGAGGTGGACGAGCGAGCCAACCGGCTGGCTCGGGTGCTGACCGAACGGGGTGTGGAGCCGGAGTCGGTGGTCGCGGTGGTGGTGTCCCGATCGCCGCAGTGGGTGGTCGCGCTCTTGGGAGTGATGAAGGCGGGCGGGGCGTATCTGCCGGTGGATCCGGCCTATCCGGCGGAGCGCGTGGCGTTCATGGTGGCGGATTCCGGCGCGGTGCTGGTGATCGGGGACGCGGTCTCGGCGGGACAGGTGCCGGAGTTGTCCGCGCCCATGATCCGCCTGGACGATCCGGACGTGGTCGCGGCGCTGGCCGGCGCCGACCCGGGCCCCGTGACCGACGCCGACCGGCGCGGTCCGGTGGCGGTGGCCAATACGGCGTACGTCATCTACACCTCGGGTTCGACCGGGACGCCGAAGGGAGTGGCGGTCAGTCACTCGGGGGTGGCCAGCTTGGCCGCGTCGCAGGCGGAGCGGCTCGCGGTGACGCCGGACAGCCGGGTGTTGCAGTTCGCCTCGCCGAGCTTCGACGCCTCGCTGTGGGAGTGGAGCATGGCGCTGCTGACGGGGGCCGCGCTGGTGCTGGCCGGCCCGGACGAGCTGGCCGCGGGTGACCCGCTGATCGAGACGATCGCCGCCCACGGGGTGACGCACGCGACGTTGCCGCCGGTGGTGCTGGCGGCGTTGCCGACGGGGGCGTTGCCGAGTGTGGAGACGCTGGTGGTCGGAGGTTCGGCGTCCTCGCCGGAACTGGTGGCCCAGTGGTCGGCCGGGCGGCGGATGATCAACGGCTACGGCCCGACGGAGATCACCGTGTGCGCCGCCATGAGCACGGCGATGGTGGGTGACGGCCGTACTCCGCCGATCGGCCGGCCGATCGCCAACACCCAGGCGTATGTGCTGGACACGGCGCTGCGCCCGGTCGCGCCCGGGGTCGCCGGTGAGCTCTACATCGCCGGCCCGGGGCTCGCCCGGGGCTACCTCGGGCGGACGGGCCTGACCGCGGACCGGTTCGTCGCCTGCCCCTTCGGCGCGCCGGGCACCCGGATGTACCGCTCCGGGGACCTGGTGCGCTGGAACCAGGACGGCGAGCTCGAGTACCTCGGGCGAACCGACTTCCAGGTCAAGATCCGGGGTTTCCGGATCGAGCTGGGCGAGATCGAGCACGCGCTGACGATGCACCCCGGTGTGGCGCAGGCGGCGGTCGTGGTGAATGAGAACCAGCTGGGCGACAAGCAGCTTGTGGGGTACCTGGTGCCCAAGCCGTACGCCGCCGCGGTGGCTGGTGCCGACGCTCAGGTGGATGAGTGGCGCCACCTCTACGACGACAGTTATGCCGATTCCAGCGATGAGGAGTTGGGCGAGGACTTCCAAGGGTGGAACTCCAGCTACACCGGTGAGCCGATCCCGCGTGAGCAGATGCTGGAGTGGCAGGACGCGGCGGTGGCACAGGTGTTGCGGTTCGAGCCGCGGCGGGTGCTGGAGATCGGTGTGGGTTCCGGTCTGCTTCTGGCGAAGATCGTCGACGAGGTCGAGGAGTACTGGGGCACCGACATCTCGGCCACGGTGGTGGACCGGGTCCGGGCGCAGGCCGCAGAGGCCGGATACGGTGACAGGGTCCGGGTGAGCGCCCAACCGGCCGACGACATGTCCGGGCTGCCTCGCGGCCGGTTCGACACCGTGGTGCTCAACTCGGTGGTGCAGTACTTCCCGAGCGTCGAGTACCTGGACCAGGTGCTGCGCCAGGTGATGGAACTCCTCGTGGCGGGCGGCCGCGTCATCGTCGGTGACGTCCGCAACGCCGCGACACGCACCCTCATGCAGACGGCGGTGCAGCGTACGGCACACCCGCACGCCTCGCACGACGAGTTGCGGACGCTGGTGAAGAGGGAGCTGCTCGCCGAGCGGGAACTGGCCATCGCCCCGGAGTGGTTCACCGAGTGGGCGGGAGACGACTCCGTCGCGGTCGACATCCGGCTGAAGCCCGGGCAGGCGCACAACGAGCTGACCCGGCACCGCTATGAGGTCGTCCTGTACAAGCGACCGGCTGACGTACTCGACCTGGCCGGTGTGCCGTCGGTGCCGTGGGGCCGGGAAGTGCACGACCTTGCCGATCTCGGCCGTTGTGCGGACCGGGCGGGCGGTCCGGTGCGGGTGACCGGGATACCCAACGCGCGTCTGGCCGAGGAGGCCGCACTGACGGTCGCGACGGGTCTCCTCGACCCGGCGCCCCGCTCCGGTGAACCGGTCGATCCGCAGGAACTGCTCCAGTGGGCACGCAAGGACGATCGGGACGTGGTTCTCACCTGGTCGGGGGAGGACACGCGGTGCTTCGACGCGGTGCTGCTGCCCGAGCGGCGGACCGGGCAGCCACATGTCTCGGGCTCGTTCGTTCCGAGCGGTGCGGGCGGGCGGGTCCGGGCGAACAACCCCGCGCTGGCCAGGTCGATCGGTCCGTTGCTCATCGAGCTGCCCGAGTACCTGCGTGAGCGTCTGCCGGACTACATGGTCCCTCCCGCGCTCGTGCCGCTTTCGGAGCTGCCGCTGACTCCGAACGGGAAACTGAACCACCGGGCGCTGCCCGCGCCGGACTACGGGCAGGCAGCGACCGGTCGGGCACCGCGCAATCAGGTCGAGGAGACCCTCAGCGCGCTGTTCGCCGAAGTGCTCGGCGTGGACAACGTCGGCATCGACAACGACTTCTTCGCCACCGGCGGGGACAGCATTCGCTCCATCCAGATCGTCGCGCGGGCCAGGGCGCGTGGCATCGAGGTGAGCACGCGGGAGATCTTCGAGCACCGTACGGTCGCCCGGCTCGCGGACCTGGTCGAAGGACGCGAGGAAGAACGCCTCACCCTGGCCGAGCTACCGGGTGGCGGCGTGGGATGGGCTCCGCTGATGCCGACGGCGAAGCACGTGCTCGCGCTCGGTGGCGGCCTTGGCCGGCTCTGCATGTCCATGATGTTGACCCTGCCCGAAGGCATCGACCGCGCCGGACTGGTGGCGACGGTGCAGACCGTTCTCGACCGGCACGACGTGCTGCGTTCCCGACTCGACCGGACGCGGCAGGGCCTGTCGATCGAGCCGGCCGGCAGCGTGGACGCCGGCGCGCTGCTGCGGGAAGTGCGCTACGGCGACGCCGACGCGCACGCCGAGCTGGACGCGGCCGCGGACCGGCTGGACCCGGACGCGGGCGTCATGGCGCAGTTCGTGTGGTTCACCTCGGACACGGACACGGACGCGGACCGGTTGCTGATCGTGCTGCACCACCTGGTCGTCGACGGGGTGTCGTGGCGGCTCCTCCTGCCCGACCTGGTCTCGGCCTGGAAGCAGGTCCGGGACGGCCGCACCCCGGAACCGGCAGGGCCGGGCACCTCGTTGCGCCGGTGGGCGCATGCCCTGGCCGACGAGGCGGCCCGTCCCGAGCGGGTGGCGGAGCTGCCCGTGTGGCGGCAGATCCTGCGTGGGGACGAGCCGGTACTCGGAGCACGGGAGCTGGACCCGGCGCGCGATGTCGCCGCCACCGTGGAAACGGTGCGCGTCCACGTGCCGGCGGATGTCACCGAGACCGTGCTGACCAAGGTGCCCGCGGTCTTCCGGGGCGGTGTCGACGACGGGCTGCTGGCGGCGCTGGCACTGGCGCTGACCCGCTGGCGTCGGACTCGGGGCGTTCCCGCTTCGTCGGCTCTGGTCCGGCTGGAAGGGCACGGCCGGGAAGAGGAGGCGGTGCCCGGCGCGGATCTGTCGCGCACGATCGGTTGGTTCACCACGATGTATCCGGTGCGCCTTGACCTGGCCGGCGTCGACGTGGCGGACGCCTTCGCCGGCGGTCCGGCCGCCGGCCGGGCGATCAAGACGGTCAAGGAGCAGTTGCGGGCGGTTCCGGGCGACGGTATCGGCTTCGGCCTGCTGCGCCACCTCAACCCGGAGACCGCCGCCGCGCTGTCCGCGGACCGGGAACCGCAGATCGGGTTCAACTACCTCGGCCGGACGTCCGGCACGGATGTCCCCGAGGAGCTGCGTGGCCAGGGCTGGGCACCGGACACCACACAGCGGGACCTGATCGCCGCGCCGGACGCGGACATGCCGGTGATGTCGGCGCTGGAGATCAACGCGGTGGCCACGAACACCGGCGCCGGTGACGAGCTGACCGCCTACTTCGGCTTCCCGACCGGTCTGCTCTCCCACGAGGAGGTGACCGAGCTGGCCGACCTCTGGGTCCAGGCACTGACCGCCCTGGCCCGGCACGCCGCGACACCCGACGCCGGCGGAATGACCCCGACGGACGCGCCCCTGGTCGACGTGAGCCAGCGGGAGATCGACACCTGGGAGGCTCGGTTCGGCCACCTGGCCGAGGTGTGGCCGGTGACCTCGGCGCAGTCCGGGATCCTCTTCCATTCGATGCTGGCCGGATCCTCGTTCGACGCCTACCACGTGCAACTGGTGTTCCACATCTCCGGTGACGTCGACCCCGAGCGGATGAGCCGGGCCGGGCAGATGCTGCTCGAGCGCCACACCAGCCTCCGTGCGGCGTTCGTCGACGGGGCCGACGGCGATCTCGTGCAGGTGGTGCCGGCGGCGGGGGTGACCCTGCCGTGGCGGTACCTCGACCTGACCGGGTACGGCGAGGCGGAGCGGACCGAGACGTTCGAGCGCTTCCTCGCCCAGGACCAGGCCGCCCACTTCGACGTGGGCACCCCACCGCTGATCCGGCTGGCACTCGTCGCCCTCGAGCCCGGCCGGGCCGAACTCGTGATGACCGTCCATCACTCGCTGGCCGACGGCTGGTCCTCGCCCTTGCTGCTGCAGGACCTGCTGCTGCTCTACGCATCCCACGGCGACGCGGCCGGTCTGCCCGGCACGCGGAGCTACGGTGAGTTCCTGGCCTGGCGCGCACGGCAGGACCAGGACGAGGCGGCACGGGCGTGGGCGGCCGAGCTCGACGGGGTCGATGAACCGACCCTGCTCGCTCCGGGAGCCACGGGCGGCGACGGACTCGACCAGGTCGAGGTCGCCCTCCCGCTGGACCTGTCCGGCGAACTCAACCGGTGTGCCTCCGTGTTGGGCGTCACCATCAACACCTTGGTCCAGGGCGCCTGGGCGCTGCTGCTCGGTCAGCTCACCGGCCGCCAGGACCTGGTGTTCGGCGCCACCGTCTCCGGTCGTCCGCCCGCCGTGACGGACGTCGAGACGATGGTCGGGATGTTCATCAACACCCTGCCCGTACGCGTGGAGTACGCGCCCGGCGACACCCTCGCCGAGGTCCTCACCCGGCTGCAGAGCCGGCAGGCCGGCCTGGTGGAGCACCACTACTACGGGCTCACGGAGATCCAGCAGTCCGTCGGCCTGCAGAACCTCTTCGACACGCTGGTCGTCTTCGAGTCGTACCCGGTCGACCGGGACGGCCTCAGCTCCGCCACCGACGCCGCGGACGGGATCGCCATCACCGGTCTGCGCCCGTCCAACGGCACCCACTACCCACTGGCTCTGATGGCGGCGGTCGACACGCACCTCCAGTTCCTCCTCCAGTACACGCCCGGTGTCTTCGACCGGGACACGGTGGAGGCGTACGCGGCCCGATTCGTGCGCATCCTGGAACAGCTGGCGGCCACCCCCGAACTGAAGACCGCGCAGCTCGATGTCCTGGAGCCGGCCGAACGCGACCGACTCCTCGTCGAGTTCAACGACACGGCCGTCCCGACTCCGGACGTCTCGGTCAACGCGCTCGTCGAGGCACAGGCGGCGCGGACCCCGGACGAGGTCGCCGTGGTCGCCGAGGGCGAGTCGCTCACGTACCGCGAGGTGAATGCCCGGGCCGACCGCCTGGCGTGCGAACTGGCCGCCCGCGGGGTGGGCCCGGAGTCGATGGTCGCGGTGTCGCTGCCGCGGTCGGCGGACCTGGTGGTCGCCCTGCTCGCGGTTTTGAAGGCGGGCGGCACGCATCTGCCGGTCGATCCCAGGTACCCCAGCCACCGCCTCGCGGCCATCTTCGAGGAGGCGCGGCCGCACCTCGTGCTGACGGACCAGGCGACGGTCGGCGTGCTGCCGGAGCACGACGCCCCGGATGTCCTCCTCGGCTCACTCGACCTGTCCGGAGACGTCACCGGTCTCGAAATCCCGTCCCACGCGGATCAGTTGGCGTACGTGATGTACACCTCCGGCTCCACGGGCAAGCCCAAGGGCGTCGCCATCACCCACGGATGCGTGGTCAACGCCGTGCTGCGGCTCGCCCCCATCGTCGGCATGGAGCCGGGCAAGCGGCTCCTCGCGGCCGCGTCGGTCAACTTCGACATCTCGGTGTTCGAGATCTTCACGACCCTCGCCACCGGCGGCGTGGTCGACGTGGTCCAGGACGTGCTGGTCCTGGGCGACCGGAAGGGCTGGAGCGGCAGCGTCATCCACACCGTGCCGTCCGCCTTCGCCGAACTCGTCGACGACATCGCCGACCGCACCAGCGTGGAAACGCTCGTCTTCGCCGGCGAGGCCCTGCCCTCGTCGCTCGTCGAGAAGACGCGGGATGCCTTCCCGGGCGTACGGATCGTCAACGCCTACGGGCAGACCGAGTCGTTCTACGCCACCACCTTCACCGTCGACGGTGAGAGGCCGGTCTCGGCGGGCAGCGCGCCCGCCGGCGCCCCGCTGGGCAACAATCGGGCCTACGTCCTCGGCCCCGGCCTGACTCCGGTGCCGCCGGGCGCGGTCGGCGAGATATACATCGGCGGGAACGTGGCCCGCGGCTACCACGGCCGCGCCGCGCTGACCGCCGAGCGCTTCGTCCCCGACCCGTTCGGCCCGACCGGTGCGCGCATGTACCGCACCGGTGACCTGGGCCGTTTCAATGGCGAGGGCCAGCTGGAGTACGTGGGCCGCGGGGACGCGCAGGTCAAGGTGCGCGGCTTCCGCGTCGAGCCCGCCGAGGTCGAGGCCGCGCTCAGCGCGCACCCCGGCGTCGCGCAGACCGCCGTCATCGCCCGCGACGGCCGCAGCACCGGCAAGCAACTGGTCGCGTATGTCGTGCCCGCCGTCACCGGCGACAGTACGACGACCGGTGACCCTCGTGGCCCGGAGACGAAGGAGCTGCACGACTTCGTCGCGGAGCGGCTGCCGGACTTCATGGTGCCGTCCGCCTTCGTGGTCCTCGACCGGCTGCCGCTCGCGACGAACGGCAAGCTGGACCGGGCCGCGCTGCCCGAGCCGGAGTACACCGGCGCCGCCTACCGGGCGCCCCGCACCGCCCGTGAGGAGTCCCTGGCCGCGCTGTTCGCCGAGGTGCTCGGCGTGGACCGGGTCGGCATCGACGACGGTTTCTTCGAGCTCGGCGGGCACTCCCTGCTCGCCACCCGGCTGATCAGCCGGGCCCGCGCCGAGATGGGGATAGAGATACCCATCCGCAAGATCTTCGACCTGCCGACGGTGGCCGCGCTCGCCGCGTGGTCGGAGGAATCGGCTGCTCCCCGTCGCCCCGGCCTGCGCAAGATGTTCGTAGAGGAGTAGAAGCAATGATTCCGCTGTCATTCGCACAACGCCGTATGTGGATTCTGCACCAGATGGAGGGCGGGTCGGAGAACTGGAACATGCCGGCGGCCTTCCGGCTGACCGGTGCCCTGGACCAGGCCGCCCTCACCGCGGCGATCCGCGACGTGGTCGACCGGCACGAGACCCTGCGCACCGTCTACGAGACGAACGACGACGGTGAGCTGTACCAGCGGATCCTCCCGACAGCGGAGGCCACGCCTGAGGTGCCGGTCATCGAGGTGGCGCCCGGGGACGTGTCCGGCACGATCGAGGAGGCCTTCGGGTACCGGTTCGACCTGGCGGCCGAACCCCCGCTGCAGGTACGCCTGTTCCGCTGCTCACCCCAGGAGCACGTCCTGGTCCTGGTCATCCACCACATCGCCACGGACGGCAGCTCGGTCGCGCCCCTGGTGCGGGACCTGGCCGCGGCCTACACCGCCCGCCGGGACGGCCGGGCGCCGGCGTGGGAGCCGTTGCCCGTGCAGTACAAGGACTACACGATGTGGCAGCGTGAGCTGCTCGGCGACGTGGCGGACCCGGACAGTCTCGCCGCGGCGCAGGTCGCGTACTGGCGCAAGGAACTGGCCGGGGTGCCGCAGCCGCTGAACCTGCCGCTGGACCGCCCGCGGCCCGTCCAGGCGAGCGGGCGCGGCTCCACGGTCGGCCTCATGGTGGAGCCGGAGGTGGCGAGCGGGCTGCAGAAGCTGGCCGACGAGCGCGGGGCGACCATGTCGATGGTCCTGCACGCCGCACTGGCGGTGCTGCTGCGCAAGCTCGGCGGCGGGGACGACGTGACGATCGGCAGCTCGATCGCCGGGCGGACCGAGGAGGCGCTGGCCGATCTGGTCGGGTTCTTCGTCAACACCCAGGTGCTGCGGGTGGACCTCTGCGGTGACCCGTCGTTCACCGATCTTCTCGCCCAGGTGCGACACAAGTCGCTGGCGGCCTACGAGCACCAGGACGTGCCGTTCGACATGCTGGTCGAGGCGATCAACCCCGAACGCTCCGCGGCCTACCAGCCGCTGTTCCAGGTGATGCTCGGCCTGCAGAACTACGAGAGGCCGGAACTCGAACTCGCCGGACTCACGTTGGAGGTCGAGCAGACCATCCCCTCGACCTCCAAGGTCGACCTGTTCTTCAACATGATCGTGGACGACTCGGGGGCGCTGCGGGGCGACATCTCCTACGCGACGGACGTGTTCGACCGGGAGACGGTCGAAGCCTTCGGGGCTCGGTTCGTGCGTGTCCTGGAGCAACTGGTCGGCGATCCGGGTATGTGCGTCGGGGATGTCGACGTGCTGAGCCCGGGGGAGCGGCAGCGGCTGGTGGTGGAGGTGAACGACACCGCCGAGCCGACCCTGGAGCTGGTGGAGGCGGTGCGCAGGCAGGTGAGGGCGACACCGGAGGCTCTCGCCGTCATCGGCGAGGAGGAGTCACTCACCTACCAGGAGCTGGAAGCGCGGTCGAACAGGCTGGCGCACTGGCTGGCCGACCTCGGTGTGCGGGCGGAGTCGCGGGTCGCCGTGTGCCTGCCCCGGACCGTGAACCTGGTGGTGGCGCTGCTTGCGGTGATCAAGGCCGGTGGAGCCTACGTTCCGATCGATCCGGAACACCCGCGTTCCCGGATCGACTACATCCTCGAGCACGCGGATCCGCTGCTGGTGCTCGACGCCGAGGCGCTGGCCGGTGTGGATTGGCCGGCGTATCCGGATGCGGCACCGGAGGTGGTCGTCCGGCCGGAGAACGCCCAGTACGTGATCTACACGTCGGGGTCGACGGGCAAGCCGAAGGGCGTGGCGATCCCGCGCGGCGCGGTGGCGAACTACCTGGCCACGACACAGCGGCGGTTCCCGCTGTCGTCCGCGGACCGGATGCTGTTCAGCACGACGGTGGCCTTCGACATGGCGAACACCGAGCTGTACCTCCCGTTCACCGCCGGCGCGACCATGGTGATGGCGGGCAAGGACACCGTCACCGACCCGTCGGCCGTGCTGGAGTTGATACGCCGCCACGGGGTCACCGCGGTGCAGGCCACGCCCGCCTTCTGGCAGATGCTGTTGATGCACGACCCGAACGCCGCGAAGGGTCTGCGGATCATCATCGGCGCGGAGGCCGTGCCGGTACGCCTGGCCGAGACCTTGGCGAAGCAGGCCGCCGAAGTGTTCAACATGTACGGCCCGACCGAGACGGTGACGTGGTGCACCGAGGCGCGCGTGGAGGTGGGGCAGGGTGCGCCGATCGGGAGGCCGGTCGGGAACACCCAGGTGTACGTGCTCGACTCGCGGCTGAGCCCGGTTTCGCGCGGGGTACCGGGCGAACTGTACATCGCCGGTGCCGGGATGGCCCGCGGGTACCAGGGTCGGCCGGAGCTGACCGCGGAGCGGTTCGTGGCGTGCCCGTTCGGTCCGGCCGGCGCGCGGATGTACCGCACCGGGGACCTCGTGCGCTGGGACGGGAACGGTCAGCTGGAGTACCTCGAGCGCACGGACTTCCAGGTGAAGATCCGGGGTTTCCGGATCGAGCTCGGGGAGATCGAGCACGTGCTGACCGGGCATCCCGGCGTGGCCCAGGCGGCGGCCGTGGTGCGGGAGAACCAGGACGGAGACAAGCGCATCGTGGGTTACGTGATACCTGAGCCCGATGCCTCGCAGGCCGACGGCGGTGTCCAGGCGCTGCTCGCCGAGCTGCCCGCCTACCTGCGGGGGCGTCTGCCGGACTACATGATGCCCTCCACGCTGATCCCGCTCTCGGAGGTCCCGCTGACCCCGAACGGGAAGCTCGACCGCGGAGCACTGCCGTCCGAGGACATCAACGCCGCGGTCAGTCGAGAGCCGCGCAACTCCCACGAAGAGAGGATGTGCGCCCTCTTCGGCGAGCTGCTCGGCATCGAGCGGGTCGGTATCGACGACGACTTCTTCGAGCTGGGCGGGCACTCGCTCCTGGCCACCCGGCTCAGCGCTCGCATCCGCGGCGAGTTCGACATCGAGATGCCCCTCAGGACGATCATCAAGTACCCCACGGCGGGCGAGTTGGCCGCGCTGTTGCTCGTCACCACTCCCGCGGAGTCCTCCGACCCGCTCGCGGTCGTGCTGCCGTTGAACAGCGATCCCGGTACGGGCAAGCCGCCGCTGTGGTTCTTCCACGGAGGAGGCGGCCTCGGCTGGACGTACTTCAGCTTCGCGTCGTACGTGCCGGACTGGCCCGCCTATGCCCTGCAGGCCCGTGGCTCCGACGGCGTGGACAAGCTGGCGGGGTCGGTGAAGGAGATGGTCGAGGACTACGTCACCGAGATGCTGAAGATCCAGCCGGAAGGGCCCTTCCACCTGATCGGCTGGTCCTACGGCGGCACGGTCGTGCAGGCCGTCGCGGAGGCGCTCGACCGGCGTGGGCACGAGATCGCCTTCGTGGCCATCCTGGACTCCCAGCCGGGTGGGCACGGGTTCACGGAGATCCATGCCGGCAAGGCCCTGCCGGACTACCGGTCCGAACTCGAGGAATTCTTCGGCCAGTACATCGGTACCGACAACCGGCAAGACTTCCTGGACGCCATGGCGAAGGTCCTGGCCAACAACCACACCCTCATGATGGATTTCGAATCGCCGGTCTACCGGGGCGATGTGCTGTTCTTCAGCGCGACCCTTCAGGAACGTTCGTACGCGCATCTGTGGCGGCCCTACGTCCTCGGTTCCATCGAGGTGCACGACGTGCGTGCCACGCACCACGAAATGAACATGCCCGCGGCCGTGGCCGAGGTCATGGAGGTCATCAAGCGCAAGCTGGCGGAGCTGACGGAATGACCGGACAGCGATCTCCCGGAATCGGTTCAAAGAACCATCGAATGGATGATTGGGGTTGGTCGTGGTGAAGGAACCCGGGATGTCCGCGGAAAACGGCGATCAGGTCACGCTGTTGTGCGTGCCGTTCGCCGGAGCAGGGCCTTCGTTCTTCTACCCGTGGCGGGAGTTGGCCGGCGACCGGTGGCGCGTGGTCTCGGTCGAGCTTCCCGGCAGGGAGAAGCGGCTCCTGGAGACGCCGTACCGGAATGTCGTCGAAGCGGCGAAGAACTCGGTCGACGACATTGTCGCGGAACTCGGCGCGGGGGCGCGGACCGTGCTGTTCGGGCACAGCCTGGGCGCGGTGCTCGCGTACGAGCTGGTGCACCTGCTGAGCACGCGTAACGTGCCCGTCGAGCGGCTGGTCGTCAGTGGTTCGCCGGGGCCGTGGACACAGCGAGAGAGGCGGGCGACGGGACTCCCGGACGAGGAGTTCCTCGCCCGGGTCGAGGAGTTCGCGGGGTTCCGGCACGAGGCCCTGGATCACCCCGAGATGCGTGAACTGATTCTCCCCGTGCTGCAGGCCGACTGCGAGATGCACGAGAACTACGTTCCGAGCACCGACGAACCGGTGTCGGTGCCGATCTGTTCGCTGCGGGGCGACTCCGACGGCCTGGTCACCGCGGAAGAGGCGCGGCAGTGGCGGGACGCGACTACGTCGAGTGAATTCAGTTATGTGGAGTTCCCGGGCGATCACATGTACCTGGTCGATCGCGGCCGGGAGGTGCTGGACGTGATAGAGGCGGAATCCGCCCGCAGTCGCTAGAAATCCTCGAAGACGCGCATCAGGTCTTGGCGTGATGCGAGACCGGGGCCCGAGGCCGCCCAAGGCCCGCACTCTAGTGGTGCGGGCCTCCGCCGGCGGCCCGAAAAACAGTCTCGACCAGCTCACCGCGCTGGTGAAGACGCGGCTGAAGCGGATGCGGTACCGCCCCTGCCTCCACGCCCGGGCAGGCAGGAATTCCCATCGGACGCGCCGCCGGCTCGGCCCGACAGGATGAGCCAGTCACGTACGCTGGCTGGGAATTCGTGTCCTGTCGGCGGGACATGAATGCATGCGCAAGGTCCGCATGTGCCTGCCCGTCATTCGGGACCGGTAGATGAAGCGCGAATACAAACTCCGTCACGCGCCCTCGCGAAAGATCGCAGGTAGCGCCCCGCGAAGACACCTCGAACGCGTAGAGAAACGGAGTCGCGCACCGGAAATCCTTGGTTGAACGGTGTCGGACGCGGTGGCATGCTCCTCAATGCGCCTGAAGGCCAGTCGATTTCCTGAACGGAAGGCAATCGTGATCACGCACATCGCTCTTTTCAAGCTCAAGGACGGCATCGAGCGCTCCTCTCCGTCCGTGGTCGAAGCCGAGAAGTTCGCCAGGGCAGTCGGCAGCCATGTTCCGGAACTCGTCGACTGGCGGGTGGGTTGGAATATGGTCGACCGGGACATTTCCTATGACTTCGCCGTGATCGGGGTGCTGCCAGATCTCGCCGCGCTGGAGAAATATCAGGCGAACGCGTTCCACCAGGAGTCCGTGCAGAAGTGGCGAGAGATATCCGACTGGGTCGTCGCCGACCTGGAAGACAGCTGAAGGAGGACTGGGTGTTCACGCAATACGACCCGGAATCCGCGGCGCTCACGGACGAGCTGCGCGGATTGTTCGACGAGTTCGGCAAGGGAAAGTGGACGGCTGACGAGCTGGAAACCCATCAGACCGCCAAGCTGCGCACGGTACTTGCCTATGTCCGCGCCAACTCGCCGTTCTACCGCGCCAAGCTGAACGGGATTTCGGACGAGACGCTCGCCGGACTGCACGTCAGCGATATCCGGAACCTTCCCTTCACCACCAAGGCGGATCTGCAGCAGGCGCAGTTCGACATGCTCTCGCTGCCCGTGTCCGACGCCTGGACCTTCTACGAGACCACCGGCACCACCGGAAAGCCCACCCCGTGCCCCCGCACCAATGGGGACACCATTCACAACAACACCGTGCTCACCGCCTATTACCAGGACATCTTCGCGCAGCACGGCAACCGGCAGGTCATCGGCATTTCCGGCCCCACGGAACTGCACGCCACCGGGGACACGTTCGGGGACGTGTGCCGCAACCTGGGGCACGCGGTGGCCAAGATGTGGCCGCACTCGCCGGTGATCGGATTCGACCGCGCCCTGGAGGTCCTGCGGCTGCTGCCGGTGACCGGGCTGTTCTGCACCCCGGGCATGGCCCTGCGGCTGGCCCAGAAAGCGGTCGAGGCGGGGCTGGACCCCCGGCGGGACTTCTCCCTCGACCTGCTCATGCTCACCGGCGAGCTGATGTCGCCCAGCCTCCGGGACAACATCGGCGCGCTCTGGGGGGCCGAGGCTCACAACTGCCTCTACGCGTCACAGGAGGCCTCCGTCCTCGCGGCGGCCACCTCCGACGGCACGCTGCGCATCGCTCCGCTGATCAACCACTACGAGGTGATCGACCCCGGTACCGGCGAGCCCGTGGCGCCCGACCCCGACGGGGTGCGCTACGGCGAACTCGTCGTCACGAACCTCTACACCGGCGCCAAGCCCCTCATCCGCTACCGCACCGGGGACCTGGTGCGGATGACGGAGGCCGGGCCCGGCGCCGCCGTACCGGCGCCGGCGCTGGAGCCCGTCGGACGTGTCCGCGACCGGCTCGGGCTCAACGGGCACCTCGTCAACGGCTACGACCTGGAGAACCTGCTGCTCCGTCGCTTCCGCGGCTACCTCGACTACCAGATCACCGTGACCCGTGACGACGCGGGCACGGACCTGCTTTCCCTGACGCTCAACGCCGACCCGGACCGGCACTGGGGAGACGACATCGAACGGGCCGTCGCGGACTGCCGAGAGGAACTGGACACCGCGCTGAGCGTGGCCTTCGGTGACCCCGGCCCCATCACCAGCACCGGAGCCATGGTGAGCTGGAAGGCCGCGCGCGTGGTGGACCTCCGCGACCCGGGCGCCGGGACCTCGGTCGAGTCCCGCTCGGCCGAGCGGATCGCCGGGGCGAGGGCATGACGGCCGGCCCGTCCCCCGCCGACCCGCCCCCCGTCGGCGCCTCCCCTCCGCGGCGACGGTCGCAGCTCGGCCTCGGGGCATGGGCGTACGACCGCGGCGAGTTCGTTTCGGCGCAGGCTCCGCGGCTGCCGCTCTCCACACAGGGCCTGCACTACGGGACCGCGGTGTTCGAGGGAATCCGTGCCTACCGCTCGCACGACGGGCTCCACCTGTTCCGGGCGCACGAACACTACGCGCGCATGCTGCGCGCATGCCGGATGCTGCGCATCACGGGCATCCCAGCGACGGTCGGGGAACTCGTCGACATCACTGTCGAGTTGCTGCGGATGAACGCGCACGACGGTGACGTCTACGTGCGTCCACTGGCGCACAAGCTCTCTCTGCTGCCTGGCACCCCGCCCGGGGTCTCGCTGGCCGGCGTGTCCGACGCGCTGTCCATCACCACGTTCGGCTATCCGACGGCCGGTGACGTCCAGGAGGTGCGCTGCGCCCTCAGCGCGTGGCGGCGCCCGCCCCGCGACACGCTTCCCGCGCAGGCGAAGATCGCCGGTGGCTATGTGACCAGCGCCCTCGCCTGCGACGAGGCCCGCGCGGCCGGATACGACGACGCCATCCTCCTGGACCGGTCCGGCAACGTCGCCGAAGCGACCACCGCGAACGTGTTCGCGGTCAGGGACGGCGTCCTCGTCACCCCGCCGGACACGGGCGACCTGCTGCCCGGCATCACCAGGGACACCGTGATCACCCTGTGCCGAGAGGCCGGGATGACGGTCCTGGAACGCCCCCTCAGCCCCGCGGACCTCTACACCGCCGAGGAGGTGTTCCTCACCTCGACCGGCAAGGAAGTGGCCTCCGTGGTCGCGCTGTCCGGCCGGGACATCGGAAGCGGCACCGCAGGACCGGTCGCGGCCCGCGTCGCCGCGCTGTACCGCACGGCCGTGACGGCTCAGGACGCTCAGGAGCCAGCCGGGGGCGAGAGCCGTCCGGAGTGGCTCACTCCCGTTCTGCCGTCTGAGTACCTCGGCGCGCGGCCGGCGCACGTTCCGCCGACGCCCCCGGAGTTTCCCCTCCCAACCGAACACCTACGCCAAGCAAAGGGACATGCGGATGACGCTGCATGACTTCATCTCACTCCTGCGCCCCGGCTCCGAACAGCCCTCGGCCGTCGGCACGCTCGGCCCGCCCGGCACGAGCAGCGAAGTGGCGGCGAAGCGGTACGCCGCCCAGATGTCCGGGCTCGACGGGCCAACCATCGACGTCCAGCTGTTCGACACCTACGAGAAGGCGGGAGAGGCGCTCCAGGCCCGTGATGTGACTCATGTCGTCGTGGCCAACGCCTACAAGGAAATCAACCCGTTCTACATGGACCCGGCCGTCGAGCTGGCCGGGGTGTTCGTGATGGATACCCCGCTGTACGGAATCGCCATGGCCCGCGGAGGCGGACCGGTGCCGGATGCCCCGACCGTCGCGAGCCACCCCTCGCCCGAGCCGATCATCGCGCAGCTCCTGCCGCGTCGCCACGCGACGTACAAGGTGATCCACCACGACTCCACCAGCGCCGCCGCCCGTGCCGTCGTGGAGGGAACCGCCGATCTCGCGCTGACCACCGTGCCGGCCGCGCAGCTGCACGACCTGGAGTTCATCTCGGGGACCCGGCCCATACGCATGGTCTGGTCGGTGTTCGGCAGGGCGGTGCCCACACGCAACAAGGAGACGAGCCCATGCTCCTCCTGAACGGAGACCAGGTACGAGAGGCCCTGCCGGTGGCCGAGGCGCACCGGGTGGTGGCCGAGGTGATGCGCCGTTACAGCGCGGGCGACGTCGTCCAGCCGGTGCGCACCGTGCTCGGATCCGGCCTGGACGCCTCGCTGTTCGCCGCCATGCCGTGCCATGTCGCCGGCGAGTCGGACGCGGGATACGGCATGAAGGCGGTGCTGCACGCGCCAGGCAACAGCGCCCGCGGCCTGCCGACACACGTGGGCATGGTGGTGGTGTTCGACCCCGAGACCGCGCAGCCCCTGGCCCTGATCAACGGTGCGGCCGTGACCGCGCTGCGCACGGCCGCGGCCTCCGCCGTGGCGACCGAGGCCCTGGCTGCCCCGGACGCCGGCGACCTGGCTCTGATCGGTGCCGGTACCCAGGCGCGCAGCCATCTGCTCGCGCTGCGGGACATTCGGCCGCTGCGCCGGGTGCGGCTGTGGAACCGGGGCCACGCGCGGGCCGAGGAGTTCGTGGCGTGGGCGCGTGCGGAGGCCGACGTCGGCGTCGAGCTGACATCCACGCCCGCGGACGCGCTGCGCGGCGCCGACCTGGTGTGCACGACGGTCGACACGGCCGAACCCGTGGTCCGCGCAGCGGACTTGGCGGACGGCGTGCACGTCAACGCCGTCGGCTCCTCCGTCCCGGGCAAGCGCGAGCTCGACTCGGGCGCGGTGGCCTCCTGCTCGGTCTTCGTGGACAGCAGAGAGGGAGCCCTGCGCGAGTCCTCCGAGATCGCGGCGCCCGTGGAGGAGGGGCTGGTGCCCGCCGACCGGCCGCTGCCCGAGATCGGCGAGGTGCTGCTGGGCAAGCACCCCGGCCGTACGAGCCCCGCCGAGCGCACGCTCTACAAGTCGCTGGGCATGGCCGCGCAGGACGTCGCCTCCGGATTCGCCGTCGTCCGTGCCGCACGGCGCCTCGGCATCGGCACCGAAGCCGACTTCACCTGCTGAGACCCCGCGTGAGAGGACACGGTATGACGGCACTACTGATTGGCAATGTCGGAGTCATCGGCGACGAGCGGCGCATGGCGGAGTACCGCGCGAAGGTGCTGGACACGCTGCGGCTCTACGGCGGAGGGTTCGTGATCCGGGGTGGGGAGTCCGAGGCACTGGAAGGCGACTGGCAGCCCGAGCACCTGTCGGTGATGGGGTTCCCCACGGCCGAGCACGCCCGCCGCTGGTACGACTCGCCCGAATACCGCGCCATTGTCCCGCTCCGTGACGGCACGCACATGGACCTGATCCTGGTCGAGGGTGAGGGCGAATGACGCCGCCGTCCCGCCGTCGGCGTTCCTTCTCGCAGGTGGACGTGTTCACCGAGGTCCCCTACCTCGGCAATCCCGTCGCCGTCGTCCTGGACGGCGACGGGATCTGCGACCGGGACATGGCCCGGATCGCGGAGTGGACCAACCTGTCCGAGACGACGTTCGTCGTCCCGCCCACCTCCGACGAGGCCGACTACGGGCTGCGGATCTTCACGCCGGGCGGTGAGATCCCGTTCGCCGGTCACCCCACTCTGGGCTCCGCACACGCCTGGCTGGAGGCCGGAGGCACTCCGAAGAAGCCCGGAGAGCTGACGCAGGAGTGCGGCCTCGGGCTCGTGAAGGTGCGACTCTCCGGCGACGGGCTGGGCTTCCGCGCCCCCGCCCTGCGCCGCAGCGGTCCCCTGGACGACGCGCACCTGGATCGCATCGCCCGCGGGCTGCGGATCGACCGCGCGCGGATCGTCGGCCACCAGTGGGTCGACAACGGGCCCGGCTGGGCCGCCGTACAGCTCGCCTCGGCCGATGAGGTGCTGGCCCTGGAGCCGGACGAGCGGCACATGCGCGAGCTGATAGTGGGTGTGGTCGGTGCCCACCCCGAGGGCTCACCCGTGCAGTTCGAGGTCCGCGCCTTCGCGCTGCCCAAGGGCGTGCGCGAAGACCCCGTCACCGGAAGCCTCACCGCGGGGCTCGCCCAGTGGCTCATCGGCAACGGGACGGCCCCGCGCGGCTTCCGGGTCGGCCAGGGCGCACGCCTGGGACGGCAGGGCGTGCTCACCGTGGAGGCGCAGGGCCAGGACATATGGGTCGGCGGCGCGAGCGTGACCTGCGTGCGGGGCGCCCTTCAGGCGTGAGACCGGCGGCTTCTTCCTGTCCGTGGGGTGTCCGCTGTCCCGCCGACGGGACAGCGGCACTCGCGCGACTCCGCACCACCGCGAACGAACGGTCCGCCTGTTTCGGGATGCCGTTTCGGGGAGTTCACGCTGTTGACCGAGAGGGTGACCCGACCAGGCAGACGATGGCAGACTGGCGGCGCATCGAGGCGCCATTGTTCAGGGCGATTTCTCATGAGAACCATGACTTTGAATCACCCCTGCCTTGGTAAGTGCGTGGACGCGATGGTTGTCACTTGTCGGATTCCGTGACGAGAATAGATGATTGATTCTGGCGGCGACTTGACCGCCATATGCGAATATGCCCTGGGGGCAGCGATGGTAAAGGAATTAAGCGCGCCGACGCCGGGCCGGCGGATTTACTCGCTCTGGGGTGGCGACGCCGATGCACGGTGCCTGCTCGAATCGTTGGCCGAGACCGCACGCACGCGAAGAGAAGATATCGCGGTACAGGACGAGACACATGAACTGACCTATGGGCGGCTCATGACGTGGGCGAGTAATATCGCCGACCTTCTCGCCGGCCACGGTATTCGTCCGGGCGACCGGGTGGCGGTCACGGGGCCTCGCGGTGCCGCAGTCGTAGCGGCGATGCTGGCCACGGTGAGCGCGGGAGCGACCTATGTGCCCCTCGACGTCGAGTATCCGGTCAGACGCCTCGAGCACATGGCCGCCGACAGCGAGGCCCGGCTGCTTCTGTTCAGCGGCGACGAACCGGCTTTCGACCTCAGGGCCCAGGCGGTCCGCATCCCCGACGCGCCGGACCTGAGCGACCAGGAGGCCATTGCGGCGCTGTCGCGGCTGTCCTGCCGGCCGGACCTCCCCGTGTACGTCATCTACACCTCGGGCTCGACCGGGCTGCCCAAGGGCGTCGCCCTGCCCCATCGCTGTGTCGACAACATGGCGGCCTGGCAGTGGCAACACTCGGTGCGCCCGGACCTGCGCACGGCCCAGTTCGCACCGCTCAACTTCGACGTGTGGTTCCAGGAAGTACTCGGAACGCTGTGCGGCGGAGGAACGCTGGTCGTCATGCCCGAGTTCCTCCGGCGCGACCCCATCGCCCTCCTGGACTGGCTCGCCGACCACCGCATCGAGCGCCTGTTCCTCCCGTACGTCGCCCTGCACATGCTCGCCGTGGCCGCGGAGGCCGCGGACTCGCTGGAGCACCTCGCCCTGGCGGAGGTGAACACCGCGGGCGAGCAGCTCGTGTGTACCCCCGCGGTCCGGGAGCTCTTCCGCCGCCTGCCCGGCTGTCGGTTGAACAACCACTACGGACAGAGCGAGTCCGCCATGGTGACGGTGCACACGCTCACGGGCTCCAGCGACGACTGGCCCGCGCTCCCCCCGATCGGACGTCCGCTGTCGGGCTGCGAGATCCTGGTCGACCCGACCGAGCCGGGTGAACCGTCGGTGGGCGAACTGCTGGTTGCCGGCGCACCGCTGTCCGTGGGCTATCTGCACCAGCCCGAGCTCAATGCCGAGCGGTACGTCACCCTCGACCGGACGACGCCGCAGGGGCACCGCCGCGCGTTCCGCACCGGGGACCTGGTGCGCGTCGAGGGGGACACGGTGCACCTCCTCAGCCGTATCGACAACGAGGTGAAGATCCGCGGGGTCCGGGTGAACCCCCTTGAGGTGGACGCCTGCCTGCTGGAGCAGCCGGGGATCGTCGAGGCGGTCACCGTGGTGGTGGACATCGCCCAGGGATCCCGGCAGCTGCGCGCCGCCGTGACGTCGGACGTCGGTGTGGGCGAGTTCGACGCCGCGAGGGTGCTCAAAGCGCTCACCGAGCTGCTTCCCGAGCAGTTCATACCGGTCTCGATCACCGTACTGCCGGAACTGCCGCACACCCCCAGCGGGAAGGCCGACCGGGCTGCCGTCGCCGCCGCGCTCGCGCCGTCGTCGCCATGACGCCGGACGAGTGGACTACCGAGGGGATCCAGACCTCGCTGAGAAGCCCACCCCGCTGATCCTTGGCGACCCGGCGCGCCGCCCGGCGGCGCACACCTCAGCGTGCCGGCGACCTGAAGGGACGTGTGCGCGGCGAGGAGACCCGCGACGTAGTCCGGGAATTCCCGGAGAAGCTGGATAAACGGAATCGATCCGAACAGGGGTGGCGCATGCAAGACAACGACTTCGGCACACCGACCGAGCGGCGGCTCGCGGACATCTGGGCCGACATCCTGCGGCTGGACAACGTCAAGCGTGACCAGGACTTCTTCGACGCCGGCGGAGACTCGTTGCTGGCTACGAAGGTCGTCCTACGGGTGTGCCGGGAATGGGACATCAAATTCACGGTCAGGGTCCTGAACGACGCGCCGGTCCTGGCCGACCTGGC
Organism: Streptomyces griseochromogenes; assembly: GCF_001542625.1. Taxonomy (NCBI): domain Bacteria; kingdom Bacillati; phylum Actinomycetota; class Actinomycetes; order Kitasatosporales; family Streptomycetaceae; genus Streptomyces; species Streptomyces griseochromogenes. The sequence goes on from NZ_CP016279.1 coordinate 2,538,686, forward strand.
TGAACGCATCGACCAGCGGGTGACGAAGTCGGGACAGCCGTCCGCGGGCGCACCCTCGCCGGCAGCCCGCGCGAGCCGGGCCGGAGCATGTTTGTGGGAGATGCGGCCGGGGACGGCGGGCGCCGGACAGGACACGTTGCTCCTCCTGCCCCATGCGGGAGGGTCGGCACAGAACTACGCCTCGTGGGCGGACTTCTTCCCCAAGGACCTGCGCATCCTCGCGGCCCAGTATCCCGGTCGGGCGGCGCGCGCCGACGAGCCGGCCGCGGCCGACCTCCATCACATCGTTGACGAGATCCTCGATGCGCTGGGCGATGTCGAAGGGCGGCTCTACGTCTTCGGCCACAGCATGGGCTCCTACGTCGGGTACGAACTCTGCTGGAGACAGCAGTTGGCGAGCCGCCCGCCCGTGGCCCTCTTCGCCTCCGGGGCCGTTCCTCCGCACAGGCACCGGCCGAACCCGGCGACCGAGGAGGAGATCACGGACGAGTGGCTCATGAAACTCCTGGACATGTACAACGGCGTTCCTGACGACCTCATGAATTACCCGGAGGTCATAAGCCAGGCGCTGGGCACGCTGAGATCCGACGTAGTGCTCTTCCGCAACTATTCGTACGGCGATCGGCGGCGTCGGTTGGAGATCCCGATCGTGGCGTTCGGCGGAGAACGCGACGACCTTGTGCCCGCCGCCGAGGTGGAACGCTGGCATGAACTGGGCGCAGCGGAATGTGCCACGCACATCATCCCGGGCGGGCATTTCTATTACCTCGACAATACGGCGACGGTCACGGCCGCCATGTCCAAGTATCTCGTGAGCGTTCATGACGGGCAGAAGGAATAGGAGATCGCGAGCATGTCCAGCCAAGAATTCTCCGGGATCACGGATGCCGGGACGGTCATGTCGGATCGCCGGAAGATCGTGCTGGTGGAACTTCCCACCTACGAGAACATCCTGCCGCTCGCCTCGGGCTACATCCAGGCGTACGCGCAGGCCGACGAGGCCGTCGCGGCGGACCACACGTTCGAGATCGTGTCCCTCCCGGTGTCCGCCGACCGGCGTCAGATGGTCCGGGAGCTCGCTGACAGGGACGCGTACCTCTATACGTTCAGCTGCTACATCTGGAACATGAAGCTGGTCCGCTGGCTGCTGAAGGAACTGCGCGCACTGCGTCCCGACGCTCACTACCTGCTGGGCGGGCCACAGGTGATGAACCACGCCGCGACGTATCTCAGCGACGGTGCGGAGAACGTCTACGTGTGCAACGGCGAAGGGGAGCGAACGTCCCTAGAGTTCATCCGGCAGCTCGGTTCGCAGACGCCGGACATGAGCCAGGTACCAGGGCTCAGCTTCTGGTCCTCGGGCGAACTCATCACCACCGAATCGGCGCCCAGGATCCAGAATCTGATGGACATTCCGTCGCCGTTCCTGAACGGCGTCTTCGAAGGTCACGAATTCAGCTTCGCCATCATGGAGACGAACCGCGGATGCCCGTTCCGCTGCACCTTCTGCTACTGGGGCGCGGCCACGAACTCCAAGGTCAACAAGTACGAAGAGGATCGGATCAAGGATGAGCTGAAGTGGATCAGCGAGCACGGGTACTCCGCGCTCATGATCGCCGACGCGAACTGGGGCCTGTCGCCCCGCGACGTCACCCTGAGCGAGTACATCGTCGAGTGCAGCGAGGAGACCGGCTACCCGCTGATCGTTCACATGGCCGCCGCCAAGAACCGGCCCGAGCGCATGGCGGAGATCACCGAGATCTTCGTGCGCGGTGGACTGATGGTGAGCCAGCCCATCTCGCTGCAGACGATGAACGAGTCGGCGCTGGAGATGGTGGACCGGAAGAACATCCGCGAGGACACCTACATCGGGCTGCAGCGCCTGCTCCGGGAGAAGCGGATCAGCTCGTACGTGGAAATGATCTGGCCGCTGCCCGGCGAGACCCTCGAGTCGTTCAAGGACGGGCTGACCAGGCTGTGCCGCTCGTACGCCGACACCATCATCGTCTACCCGCAGTTGTTCCTGCACAACACACCCATGTACGCACAGCGGGAAACCCTCGGCATCATGACCGCGGAGGCGGCCAGCGACGTGTCCGAGGCGGAGGTCGTGCTCGGCACGAAATGGGTGACCGAGGAAGACTGCTACGAGGGCTACTGGGTGAACCACGCGCTGTACACGCTGTACAACATGCGCGCCCTGTTCGTACTCTCGGGATATCTCGACGCGACCGGGATCATCTCCTACGGTGACCTGTTCGCCGAGATGTCCCGCTACTTCCGCAGCAGAACCGACTCGGAGGTGTGCCAGTTCTTCATTCAGTCGACGAAGGACCTGGCCAACTACGACCTGCTGAACACCGGTAAGACCGCGCACCTGATCCTCAGCTCGCATCGCGAGGAGTTCGACCGGTTGCTGGCCGACTTCGTCGCCGCCCAGGACTGGTGGGCCGACCCGATGGCACGCCAGGCGTTCGAAATGGACCTCCTCACACGGGCCTACATCTACCGTGAACCGGTGCGTACGCCGGACCACGAGTTCACCGAGATCGTCCTGCGCGGCCAGCCGGATTCACGGGGCTTCCTGGTCGAGGTGTCCGCGGAGCTGTTCCGCCTGCTGGTGGCACGGGAGATGCTCGAGGCCGTCGACGAGGAGTCGGAGCGGATCACCCTGCACATCGACCACCGCGGCAGGCAGAAGATGCCGTACCAGCCGCAGCGGAGCCTGGAGCACAACGCGAACTACTGCCAGGGCATGGTGCTGCGGTCCCGGGAGATCCTGCCCACCATTCAGGTCGCCTCGACAGAGGTTCCCGCCTCCGTCGCGTGAGCTACGGCGCCGGGGCGAGGCCGGATACCCCCTGCGGGGCGGTGACACCGGCCGTCGTCCCGGTGCCTTCTTCAGCGCAACACCTCAGGACCAGTCGTACACGCACCTGTGGCGGCCGTACATCCTCGGTGCGATCGAAATGCGCGATGCGTGCCACGCACCGCGAATGGACCATGCCCGCACCCGTGGCGGAATAGCCGGACCTCGATCAGCGGGCACCCCACACCGCGCGAGAGAGGAGAAAAAGCAATGATTCCGCTGTCATTCGCACAACGCCGTATGTGGATTCTGCACCAGATGGAGGGAGGGGCGGAGACCTGGAACATGCCGGCGGCCTTCCGGCTGACCGGATCCCTGGACCAGGCCGCCCTCACCGCGGCGATCCGTGACGTGGTCGACCGGCACGAGATCCTGCGCACCGTCTACGTGACGAACGACGACGGTGAGCTGTACCAGCGGATCCTCCCGACAGCGGAGGCCACGCCTGAGGTGCCGGTCATCGAGGTGGCCCCCGAGGACGTGTCCGGCGCCGTCGAGGAGGCCATGACGTACAGGTTCGACCTGGCGGTTATGTCCTCGGTTCCATCGTGGTGCGTGACGTGCACGCCCGGCACCACGAAATGAGCATGCCCGAACCCGTGGCCGAGGTCATGGAGGTCATCAACCGCATGCTGGCGGAGCCGGCGGAATGACCGGACAGTGATCTCCGGGGCCGTGGACACAGCGCGAGAGACGGGCGACGGGACTCCCGGACAAGGAGTTCCTCGCCCGGATCGAGCTCGGTCCTCGACGTGATCGAGGCTGTCGTCCGTGCACCGCTTGCACCGCTCTGACCAAGGGCGATGCGCGGGAACACCCGTGTCAGCGGTCGTGTCAGGAGTCATGACAGAGCGGTGACAGACGGGTGACAGACCTGGCCGCGACTGTGGAGGCATGAGAAGTACAGCGATTGCAGTTTCAGGGCTGCGGAAGGCATACGGAGACAAGACCGTGCTCGACGGCATCGATTTCGATGTCGCCGAAGGGTCGATCTTCTCCCTGCTCGGCCCGAACGGGGCGGGCAAGACGACGACGGTGAACGTCCTGGCGACGTTGCTGAAGGCCGACGCCGGGACGGTGCACGTCGCCGGGCACGACGTGGCGACCGCGACCAAGCAGGTGCGCGCCGCCATCGGCGTGACCGGTCAGTTCGCCGCAGTGGACGAGCTGCTCTCGGGCCGGGAGAACCTCCAGATGATGGCGGACCTGAAGCGCGTGCGCTCCGGCGAGGTCGTCACGCGGCTGCTGGAGCGGTTCGACCTGGTGGAGTCGGCGGACAAGATGGCGTCGACCTACTCCGGCGGTATGCGCCGGAAGCTGGACCTGGCGATGACGCTGGTCGGCAACCCGCGGATCATCTTCCTGGACGAGCCGACGACGGGTCTCGACCCGCGCAGCAGGCGCACGATGTGGGGGATCGTCCGCGAGTTGGTGGCCGACGGCACCACCATCTTCCTCACCACCCAGTACCTGGACGAGGCCGACGAGCTCGCCGACCAGATCGCGGTGCTGAGCGATGGCAAGCTCGTCGCCGAGGGGAGCGCCGAGGAGCTGAAGCGGCTCATCCCCGGCGGGCACGTGCGGCTGCGCTTCACCGACCAGGCCGCGTACCGGTCGGCCGCCTCCGCGCTGCGCGACGTCACCACGGACGACGACACGCTGTCGGTGCAGATCCCGAGCGACGGCACCCAGCGCGAGCTGCGCTCCATCCTCGACTGGCTGGACTCGGTCGGTATCGAGGCGGACGAGCTGACCGTGCACACTCCCGACCTCGACGACGTCTTCCTCACCTTGACCGAGCGCACGAGCAAGGAGGCGATCTCGCAGTGAGCGCTGTCTCGACGGCACTGGCCGACTCGGCGATCATGCTGCGTCGCAACCTGAAGCACACCATGCGGAACCCCGTCACGGTGTTCAACGCGATCCTGTTCCCGATCGTGATCATGCTCATGTTCGTCAAGGTGTTCGGCGGCGCCTTCAGCGTCGGTCAGCACTACATCGACTACGCGACGCCGGGCATGCTCGTGATGGCCGTCAGCTACGGCCTCGGGGCCACCGCGACGTCCGTGAACTCCGACATGACCAAGGGCATCATCAACCGGTTCAAGACCATGGACGTCTCCCGCGGAGCCATGCTGACCGGACACGTCGTCGTCACCACGGTGCGCTGCCTGGTGGCCGCCGCGGCCATCATCGGGGTGGCCTTCGCGATGGGATTCGACCCCCACGCGAGCGCCCTCGACTGGCTCGGCGTGCTCGGTCTCTTCCTGCTCCTCGCCGTCGGGGCCAGCTGGCTCACCGTCGCCATGGGCCTGGGCGCGAAGAGCGCGGAGTCGGCGGGCCTGGCCGCCGTGCCGCTGATCATGCTGCCGTTCCTGAGCAGCGCGTTCGTGCCCGCGGACACGATGGGGGCAGGGGTGCGGCAGTTCGCGGAGTACCAGCCCTTCACCCCGATCATCGAGACACTGCGCGGGCTGCTGTCGGGCCACCACGCGTCGACCGGCCACACGGTGTCGGCTCTTGCCTGGTGCATCGGGTTGGCGATCGTCGGGTACCTGTGGGCGGTCTCCACGTTCAAGAAGCGAGCGTGACCTCGACCAGCTGAGACCAGCTCGTGCGTGTCCCCTCCCGTGCCGCCTCGACGAACCCCGCGTCGCCGAGGCGGCGCCGCGCTGTCTGCTCGATCCGGGCCACGTCCGTATGGGAGCGGTCCGCCAGCCCGCGCACGCTGGTGCTGGCCGCGAGAAGCCGCGCGGCCTGCTCGGGCTGGTCGCGGCGAAGTGCCAGGTCCGCGACCCCGACGAGCGCCCGCGCGATCAGCGGCGCGTGTCCCGCCTCGGACGCCGCCGCGCAGGCCGCCGCGCGGTACGCTCGCGCCTCGCCGAGGTCGTCGGCGAGGTAGCCGAGCAGATCGTGGGTCACCGCGCGGATGTTCGCCTGCTCCGCGTCGTCGCCCAGCAGGGCCGTCGCGGCGCCGAGTTGCCTGCGTGCCTCCTCGGGGCGGCCGCCCCACCGGGCGAGTTCCGCCTTCGACAGGGCCAGCACGGCCAGTGCGCCCGGCCAGGCGACCCGCTCCGCATACCGCTGTGCCTCGGCGATGGCGGCCGCGCTGGCGTCCTCGTCGCCGAGCAGCCAGTACAACTGCGCCTGCCGTGACCGCATCTGGATGATGTCCTCGATGGCACCGACCTCGGTGACGACCGCGATCGCCTGCTCGTAGTGCTCGCACGCGGCGGTGAACTCGCCGCGCGCGGCGATCCGGTCCGCCAGCTCGGTCAGGGCGAACGAGATTCCGAACCGTTCGCCGATCGCCCGGAACTCGGCGAGTGCCCGCTCCAGGTGCGCGTCCACGTCCCGCCCGCCCTGGCCGAGCATGATCCGCATCTTGCCCAGATGCAGCCGGGCCAGCGCACGCGCCCAGGGGTCCTCGTCGTCGAGCAGCGGTTCGAACGCGGGCAGGAACGCGTCGGGCCCCTGCAGCATGCGTTTCAGCGGGGCGATGAACCCCATCAGCGGGTGGCTGCGCCGGCTGTGCCGACTGAACCGGTACGCCTTGTCGATCCACTCCGCGACCTGGTGTTCGTCCCCCGGCCCGGAGCTCAGGAAATGCACGACCAGCGCGTACATCACGGCCCGGACCTCGTCGGCCACCTCGCCGGGCATCCTGCTGGCCGCGGTGATCAGTTCCAGGCCCTCGGACCTGTGCCCGCCGAGCCACCAGTACCAGCCCGCGCCCGCCGCGAGCCGCATCGCCGCCTGCGCCTCGCCCGCCGCGAGCGCGCCGCGCATCGCCGCACCGATGTTGTCGTGCTCGGCCTCCAGCGTGGCCAGCCACTTCAGTTGCTCGGCGCGGCGCAGATGCGGCTCCGCGGTCTCGGCGAGCTCGGTGAAGCAGGCGAGGTGCGCGTGGCGTGCCAGCTCCGCTTCGCCCGCCTCCGCGAGCCGCTGCCCGGCGTACTCCTTGATCGTGCCGATCATGCGGTAGCGCGGGGCACTGTCGCCCTCGGCGCGCAGCAGCGACTTCTCGGTCAGCGAGGTGAGCAGCTCAAGCACCTGTTCCTGCTCAACCGCGGCGCCCGCACAGACCCGTTCGGCAGCGTCCAGACTCGCCCCGCCGGAGAACACCGAGAGCCGGCGCAGGACGAGCCGCTCGGCGTCGGTGAGCAGCTCCCAACTCCAGTCGACCAGCGCGCGCAGCGTCTTGTGCCGCGGCAGCGCGGTGCGGCTTCCGCTGGTCAGCAGGCGGAACCGGTCGTCGAGCCGGTGGGCGAGCTGGTCGATGGACATGGTGCGCAACCGGGCCGCGGCCAGTTCTATCGCCAGCGGCATTCCGTCGAGAGCCCGGCACACCCGCGCCATCGTGGCCAGCGTGCGGGCGTCGGACGCGAGATCCCGGCGCACCGCTCCGGCTCGGTCCCGCAGCAACCGCACGGCGGGTGCGGACTCGATCTCGTCCGGGCTCGCGCCCGGCTCCGGCAGGGCCAGCGGGTCGGCCTGCCACAGCGCCTCCCCGGTGATGCCGAGCGGTTCGCGGCTCGTCGCCAGGATCCGCAGCCGCCGGCACTCTCCGAGCACCCGGTGGGCGAACACCGCCGCGGACTCGACCACGTGCTCGCAGTTGTCCAGGATCAGCAGCGCCTCCCGCTCGCGGATCGCGGCGATGAGCCGGTCCGTCAGCTCCACGTTCGGGGCCCCGCCGAGCAGGGCGTCCCGCAGGCCGAGTCCGGCGAGCGTCGCCTGCGCCACGTCGGCCACGTCGCCGTCCGCGCCGATGGCGGCCAGCTCCACCAGCCAGGCCCCGTCCGGCAGATCGCCGAGCATCGCCCGCGCGGTCTCCGCAGCCAGCCTGGTCTTGCCCGCGCCGCCCGGCCCGATCACGGTGGTGAGCCGGTGCTCGGCGATGAGTTCGCGGACCGCGGCGACATCGGCGCCCTTGCCTATGAAGCTGGTCAGCTCGGCGCGCAGATTGGTCTTGCGGTTCCGCTCACGCGTCCCCAGCTCGCCGCGCAGCAGCGCGACGTGCAACGCGGACAGCTCCGGCGAGGGATCGACGCCCAGCGCGTCGGCCAGGGCCTCCTTCGCACGCTGGTACACAAGGAGCGCCTGGCTGTCGCTACCGGCCGCGACAAGGGCGCGCATCAGCGCGGCGACGAGCCGTTCCCGCAGCGGATGCGCGGCCACCAGGTCGGTCAGCTCCGTGACCAGCTCCGCACCGCGCCCGAGGGTGTTCTCCGCGTCGAACCACTCCTCCAGGGCGGTCAGGCGCAACCCGTCGAGCCGGACGACCGCGGCGTCGAACGCGGCGCTGTCCTGCGGGCCGCTGTCCTGCATGGCCGCACCGCGCCACAGCTCGAGGGCCTCGCGCAGCAGTTGCGCCCGCCGGGAGGCGTTCTCGGTGCGGGCCTGGCTCGCGACGACGAGGCGCTCGAACCGTACGGCGTCGACGGCGTCGGGTTCCACGATCAACCGGTAGCCATCCGTATGCCCCTCGACCGCTCCGTACGGCAGTGCCTTCCGCAGCCGGGAAACCAAGCGCTGCAGGGCATTCGTCGCGTCGGCGGGCGATTGCTCCCCCCAGATCCAGTCGACGAGCGACGCCTTCGGGACCACCTGACCGGGTCTGAGCGCGAGGGCGATCAACAGTCCGCGCAGCCGGGCGCCCGGCACGTCGACCCATACGCCGTCGTCCGTGCGCATCTCGAATGGACCCAGCATCGCGATCTGCACCCGCCGATTTTGTCATGGGCGCGTTTGGCGGGCAGCCAACTCGCTGACGTGTGCCGCCGTGCACGCGCGCGGCGGCCACGACCACGGTGATGCTCAGGCCGAGCACAACGGTGGCGATGCCTCTTGAATCGGATAACTCGCCGTCAAACACCATGAACCGCTTCGGGCGCGCGTGATGCCTGCTCGCGTCGGCGGCGTCGCCCGGCCGACTGTGTCGACGGACGGCAGCCGAAAAGGTTTTCACAGTCCAGATCGAACGGCGCAGATCAAAACAGAAATCAAGACTCGGCGGGCAGGTATCTGCCTTACTGTCCTGTCGGCGGGACAGCAGGTGCCCGGCAGGATGTCCGCACTGTCATCTCTTGCACTGGGTTTCCCTGGCCATTTACGTTGGCGTCGCGATGGCCCCTGGGCGCACCACCGAAAGCGGGACACGGCTGCTTTCCACCTCAGGACCGATGACACGCGACACGGGCCGACAGCGCTCTCACCCCTGCCCGGTCGGCGAGCACCGGACACCACCAGCACGGTGTGAGTTGAAAAGAACCACGAGACGCTCGTCCGGCCGGTCAATGGCGTGGGCGGGTATTCCCGTTCGGCGGAGAAGCGGAGAAAGGAAAGGCTGGCAATGCAGTCAGAATCAGAAGCCGCGCCTGCGGGTGCGTCGGAGTCGTTCGTACAAGAGGTCTCGGCGCTGTGGGGGGAATACCTCGACTCTCGTGAGGTCGGAGCGGACGACGACTTCTTTGAGCTCGGCGGCAATTCGCTGATCGGCATCAAGATCATCGATCGGGTGGCCCAGGACTACGGCGTCGAACTGTCCGTGCGCGACTTCTACCTGGCGCAGACCCCGGCCCGGGTCGCCGAGTTGATCGAGCGGGGAAGGGCGCGGACGTGAGGTTGACGCCGGGTCCCGCGCGCGACATCGACCTCGACCGCGTCGACCTGTTCGACCTGGACCTCTACACCTCGGGTGACCCGCATCCGATCTGGGACGCGATGCGGGCGAAGGCTCCTTTGCATCACCAAGTCCTTCCGGACGGGCGGGAGTTCTGGTCGGTGACCCGCTACGACGATGTCTGCCGGGTGCTCGGCGACCACCGGGAGTTCACGTCGGAGCGCGGCACGGTACCCACCCACCTGGGGACGGACGACGTCGCGGCCGGCGTGCTGCTGACGTCCACCGACCCGCCGCGGCACACCGAGGTCCGCAGGCCGCTCGGCGCCAAGCTCACCGCGCGGGCGGTGAAGTCCTGGGAGGACTCGATCCGGCGGTCGATCGTGCGCTTCCTCGAACCGGCGCTCGACGGTGGCACCTTCGACCTGGCCGAGAAGGCGTTGCTCCTCCCGGCGATGGTCACGGGCCCGCTCCTCGGGATCCCGGAGAAGGACTGGGAGGAACTCGTCCAGCTGACCGCGATGGTGACGGCTCCCTCGGACCAGCACTTCCAGCAGGGCAGCGAAGCCGCGACCCTGGCCATCGCCCACCACGAGCTCGTCTCCTACGTCAAGGAGTGGGTCAAGACGCGGCGGGCGGCCGGAGGCGAGGACGACAGCCTGCTCCACCACCTCATGAGCGTCCGCCCGGGAGGCGCGCCGCTGACCGACGAGGAGATCGCCCTCGACGGCTACAGCATTCTGCTGGGCGCCAACGTGACGACGCCGCACACCGTCTCGGGTACGGTGCAGGCCCTCATCGAGCGGCCCGAGCAGTTCGAGAAGGCGCAGGCCGACCCGTCGCTGATCCCGAACCTGGTCGAGGAAGGGCTGCGCTGGACGTCGGCCGCTTGTAACTTCATGCGGTACGCGGTGGACGACGTCCAGATCGGCGCAGGCACGATCCCGGCCCGTGGGGCGGTCGTCGCGTGGATCGGGTCGGCGAACCGGGACGAGTCCCAGTTCCCCGATCCGCATGTCTTCGACATCACACGGGACGGCGCGAAGCGCCAGGTCGCCTTCGGGTTCGGGTCGCACTTCTGCATCGGGGCGCCGCTGGCCCGGCTGACCCTGCGCGTCTTCTTCGAAGAACTGCTCCAGCGATTCGGCTCGGTCGAGCTCGACGGCGAACCGCAGCACCTGCGGTCGTACTTCATCGCCGGGATGACCCACCTGCCCATCGTCGCCCAGAAACGAAAGACGCCATGACATCCGGCTCCACCACCGCCACGTCGCCGTGGTTCGTCCGGCCGCCGTCCGCCGAGCACCCCGCCCGGCTCTTCTGCTTCCCGTTCTCCGGGTCCGGGGCCTCGGCCTTCAGCGCCTGGCCGGCCGCGATCGACGACGTCGAGGTCTGCCCGGTGCAGTTCCCCGGCCGCGAGAACCGCCTTGCCCACCCCCACTACGGCACCTACGAGAACCTCGCCGCCGACCTGGTCGAAATCCTGGTGCCGCGGCTCGACCGGCCGTTCGCGTTCTTCGGGCACTGCGCGGGCGCGCTGCCCGCGTTCGAGACCGTGGTCCGGCTCGCCGAACTGGGCCTGCCGGGGCCGCAGTGCCTCTTCGTGTCGGGCCAGCCCGCACCGCACGACGCCGCGAGCGACCGGATGCTCAGCATGACCGAGCCCGAGTTGCGCGCCGAGTTGGAGTCGTTCCTCCGTGGCCGGGGGATCGAACCGCGGCCGGACATGATCGATCTGGGCATGGTCGTGCTGCTCCGTGATCTCGACGCCGCGCGTGCTTACCGTCGGACGGAGCCGGTCGCGGTGCGGTGCCCCATCGTCGTGCTGAACTGGCAGGACGACCCCGACGTGAGCCTTGACGAGCTCGAGGGGTGGCGTCGGTACTCGGATTCGGTCGACATCCGGGTGGTCGACGGCGGCCACTACGACTTCATGAACGCGCCGGACGAGCTCCTGAAGCGGTTGACCTCCTGGCGGTGAAAGGCGGAAGCCGGCCTGGAAGGCCGCAGTGACAACGACCTTCACGAATTGATCGACCGCGGATAGCCGTGGCTACACCTGTTCTTCAGAGCAATTGTTGGGGGAGGCCCTGGTGGGGGACGTCGAGAACTTCCGGTCCTACGCGCGACGCGCCGTCGGTGACGAGCGGACGCCGCGCGAGGGGGCGCACGAGCTGGAGGAGTCCGCGCGCGAGCCCATCGCCGTCGTGGGTATGTCGTGCCGTCTGCCCAAGGCCCGCAATCCCCTCGCCTTCTGGGAACTGCTGCGCGACGGCAGGAGCGGCATCACCGACGTGCCGGCCGACCGCTGGGACGCGCACCGGCTGCTCGCGGCGGACGTCACGGCTCCCGGCAAGGTCACCACCACGCGCGGCGGCTTCCTGGACGACATCGCCGGTTTCGACGCCGACTTCTTCGGGATCGCCCCGAACGAGGCCGCGATGATGGACCCTCAGCAGCGTCTGATGCTGGAACTCGGCTGGGAGGCGCTGGAGGACGCCGGCATCGTCCCCGAGCACCTCGCGGGGACCCGCACGGGCGTCTTCGTCGGCGCCATCTGGGACGACTACGCGGTCCGGCTCTACAAGCACGGCACCCGGCGCATCGACCGCCACTCCGTGACCGGACTCCACCGCAGCATCATCGCCAACCGCCTTTCCTACACGCTCGGCCTCAACGGCCCCAGCCTCGCCGTCGACGCGGCCCAGTCCTCGTCGCTGGTGTCCGTGCACCTGGCCGCGGAGAGCCTCCGCGCCGGAGAGTGCACGCTCGCGCTCGCGGGCGGAGTCAACCTCACGATCGTCCCCGAGAGCACCATCGGCTCGACCAAGTTCGGCGGCCTGTCACCGGACGGACTGTGCAAGACCTTCGACGCCCGGGCCAACGGCTACGTCCGCGGCGAAGGCGGCGCCTACCTGGCGCTCAAGACCCTGTCCCGGGCGGTGGCGGACGGCGACCGGATCTACTGCGTGATCGAGGGCAGCGCCGTCAACAACGACGGCGCCACGCCCGGCCTCACGGTGCCCAGCGCACGCGCCCAGGAGGAGGTCATCCGCCGCGCGCACGACCGCGCCGGAACCCGTCCCGAGGACGTCCAGTACGTCGAGCTCCACGGCACCGGCACGCGCGTGGGCGACCCCATCGAGGCGGCCGCCCTGGGCGCCGCACTCGGCACCGGGCGCCCCGCCGACGCCCCGCTGCACGTGGGGTCCGCGAAGACCAACGTCGGCCATCTGGAGGGCGCGGCGGGCATCGTCGGCCTGCTCAAGACCATCCTCAGCATCTGGCACCGCGAGCTGCCGCCCAGCCTCAACTTCGAGACACCCAACCCCGACATCGCCTTCGACGAACTCCGCCTGCGTGTTCAGCAGGACCTCACCTCCTGGCCCCGGCCCGACCGCCCACTGATCGCCGGCACCAGCTCCTTCGGCATGGGCGGTACCAACTGTCACGTCGTACTGCGTGAGTGGACGGTCGACGACTGTGCGTCCGTGCAGGACGGACCGGCCGTCGTGACGGACGGGACGGTGCCGTGGCTGGTGTCGGCGAAGTCGCGGGCGGCGCTGGAGGAGCAGGCGCGGCGGCTCCTTGACCACCTGGACCGGCACCCGCGGGAAACGCCCGCTGAAGTCGGTCATGCGCTGGCGGTGGGCCGGTCGGTGTTCGATCACCGGGCGGTGGTGGTCGGCCGTGAACCGGCCGACTTCCGGGGCGCGTTGAGCGCGCTGGCCGAGGGGGAGCCTTCCGCGCAGGTGGTTACGGGTGCGGTGGCCGCCCGACCCGGCAAGACGGTGTTCGTCTTCCCGGGGCAGGGGTCGCAGTGGGTCGGTATGGGCGTGGAGCTCATGGCGTCCAGCCCTGTCTTCGCCGAACACCTGACCGCCTGTGCGGCGGCGCTGGAGCCGTACACCGGCTGGAACCTCATCGACGTCCTGGCCCAGGCGCAGGGTGCCCCCGCGCTTGAGGGCGACGATGTCATCCAGCCCGCGCTGTGGGCGGTGATGATCTCCCTGGCGCGGCTGTGGGAGCACCTGGGGATCACTCCGGACGCGGTGGTGGGGCACTCCCAGGGTGAGATCGCCGCCGCGCACATCGCCGGCGTGCTGTCGCTGGAGGACTCCGCGCGCATCGTGGCGTTGCGTTCGCAGGCTCTCGTCCAGATCGCGGGGCACGGCGGCATGGTTTCCCTGCCGCTGCCTTTGGCCGATGCTTCGGAGCTGATCGGACGGTGGGAGGGGCGGCTGGTCGTCGCCACGGTCAATGGGCCGTCGGCCACGGTGGTGGCCGGTGATACGGACGCGGTCGAGGAACTGCGAGCTCATTGCGAGAAGGAGGGCTTCCGGGCTCGTCGTGTCCCGATCGACTACGCCTCTCACACGTCTCACGTGCACCCTCTTCGCGACCGATTGCTGGATGTCCTGGCGCCGATCGAGCCGCGAGAGGCGAGCATCGCGTTCTATTCCACTGTCGCCGGTCATCTGGGCGGGCCGATGGCCGATGCCACGGTGATGGACGCCCGGTACTGGTACGACAATCTGGCCACCGCCGTGCACTTCCAGGCCGCCACCAGCGCTCTGCTGGACGACGGGCACACGCTGTTCATCGAGGCCAGCCCCCACCCCGTCCTCACCCACCCCCTGCAGGAGACCGTCGAGGATCACGCGAGCGGTGGCGAGGTCGTCGTCACCGGCACCCTGCGCCGGGACGACGGCACCTGGCAGCGCGTGCTGACCTCCCTCGCCACCGTCCACACCCACACCATCGCCCCCGTCGACTGGTCGGGCTTCTTCCCCGCCACCCGGCCCACCCACCTCGACCTGCCCACCTACCCCTTCCAACGGCGACGTCACTGGATCGACCTGCCGACGGACGGCGTTGCCGACGCCGATTCCGACGCGTCCGTCGATGTGGTCGCCGACGTGGTCGCCGACCGGCCCGAGGACACGGCTCCCCCTGCCGAGTCCGGCGCGTCGTCGCCGCTCCTCGACCGCCTCAGGAAGGCTTCCCGGACCCAGCGGGAACAGATCCTCACCGACCGGATCCGTGCCGAGGTCGCGGCCATCACCGGACGTGTCACCTCGGAGACGGTGGACGGCGACCGCACGTTCAAGGACTTCGGTTTCGACTCCTTCGCCTCCGTCGAACTGCGGAACCGCCTGAGTGCCCTCACCGGCCTGAAGTTGCCGACGACGCTGCTCTTCAACCACCCGACCCCCACCGCCGTCGCCCGCTATCTCCGGACCGAACTCCTGGGCTCCGAGGAGTCCGGCAGCATCGCCCACGGCTCCCCGCTCGCCGCCGCCAGCGCGGACGAACCGATCGCGATCGTGGGCATGGCCTGCCGTTATCCAGGAGACGTCCGCGCCCCCGAGGACCTTTGGCGCCTCGTCAGCGAGGGCGTCGACGCCATCACCGACTTCCCCGCCGACCGCGGCTGGGACACCGAGAAGCTCCTCGATCCCGACCCGGACCGACCCGGTACGTCGTATGTCACCAAGGGCGGATTCCTGTCCGAAGCGGCGGCGTTCGACCCCGCGTTCTTCGGGATCGGCCCGCGCGAGGCGACGGCGATGGACCCGCAGCAGCGGCTGCTCCTGGAGACCTCCTGGGAGGCGATCGAGCAGGCGGGCATCGACCCGGCCGCGCTGCGCGGCAGCCAGACCGGCGTGTTCGTCGGCGCCATGACCCAGGAGTACGGCCCCCACCTGCACGACGGCGTCGCCGGGTTCGACGGGTACCTCTTGACGGGCAACACCGCGAGCGTCGCCTCGGGCCGCATCTCGTACACCCTCGGTCTGCAGGGCCCGGCCGTGACGGTGGACACCGCCTGCTCCTCCTCGTTGGTCTCGATGCACATGGCGGCCCAGGCGCTGCGCAACGGCGAGTGCTCGCTGGCCCTGGCGGGCGGCGTCGCCGTCATGGCCACGCCGGGCATGTTCGTGGAGTTCAGCCGGCAGCGCGGGCTTGCGGCGGACGGGCGGTGCAAGGCGTTCGCCGAGGCGGCGGACGGCACGGCCTGGGCGGAGGGCGTGGGCCTGCTGCTGCTGGAACGCCTCTCCGACGCGCGGAGGAACGGCCATCAGGTGCTGGCGGTCGTACGCGGCTCGGCGATCAACCAGGACGGCGCGAGCAACGGCCTGACCGCCCCCAACGGGCCCTCGCAGGAGCGCGTGATACGCCAGGCCCTGGCCGGCGCGGGCCTGTCGGCGCAAGAGGTCGACGTCGTCGAGGCCCACGGGACCGGGACCGCCCTCGGCGACCCGATCGAGGCGCAGGCGCTGATCGCCACCTACGGCAAGGACCGGCCCGAGGACCGGCCGCTGTGGCTGGGCTCGCTGAAGTCGAACATCGGCCACTCCCAGGCCGCGGCGGGCGTGGGCGGCGTCATCAAGATGGTCATGGCCATGCGTCACGGCGTCCTGCCCCAGACCCTCCATGTGGACCAGCCGTCCTCGCACGTGGACTGGGCCGAAGGAGCGGTGGAACTCCTCACCGAGAACCGGACCTGGCCGGAGAGCGACCACCCGCGACGGGCCGCCATTTCGTCGTTCGGTATCAGCGGCACCAACGCCCATCTCATCGTCGAGCAGGCTCCGGAGGGCGAGGGTGCCGCCGGTGAGGGTGTGCCGGAGCCGGTGGTGGTGACGGACGGGACGGTGCCGTGGCTGGTGTCGGCGAAGTCGCGGGCGGCGCTGGAGGAGCAGGCGCGGCGGCTGCTGGACCATCTGGATCGTCACCCGGAGGCGACGCCCGTCGAGATCGGTCACGCGCTGGCGGCGAGCCGCTCCGTGTTCGATCACCGGGCGGTGCTGGTCGGCCGTGAACCGGATGATTTCCGGGGTGCGTTGACGGCGCTGGCCGCTGGTGAGCCCTCGGCCCGAGTGGTCGCCGGTACGGCTGCGGCGCAGCCGGGCAGGACGGTCTTCGTCTTTCCCGGGCAGGGCTCGCAGTGGGCCGGTATGGGTGTGGAGCTGATGCGGACCTCGCCGGTGTTCGCCGAGCACCTGACCGCCTGCGCGGCGGCACTGGAGCCGCACACCGGCTGGAACCTGGTTGATGTTCTGGCCCAGGAGCAGGGCGCTCCCGCCCTTGAGGGCGATGCGGTCATCCAGCCCGCTCTGTGGGCGGTGATGATTTCCCTGGCGCGGTTGTGGGAGCACCTGGGGATCACTCCGGATGCGGTGGTGGGTCATTCGCAGGGTGAGATCGCCGCCGCGCACATCGCCGGTGTGCTGTCGTTGGAGGACTCCGCGCGCATCGTGGCGTTGCGTTCGCAGGCTCTGGTTCAGATCGCGGGCCGCAGTGGCATGGTGTCTTTGCCTCTCCCTTCGGCCGGTGCCTCCGAGCTGATCGGCCGGTGGGAGGGGCGGTTGGTCGTGGCCACGGTCAACGGGCCGTCGGCCACCGTGGTCGCCGGTGACATCGCCGCGGTCGAGGAGCTGCTGGCTCACTGTGAGAGCGAGGGTCTTCGGGCCCGGCGTGTCCCGATCGACTACGCCTCTCACACGTCGCATGTGCACCCGCTGCGTGAGCAGTTGCTGGACACCCTCGCTTCTGTCGAGGCGCGCGCGGCCACTGTCGCGTTCTATTCCACGGTGGCCGGTCATCTGGGCGGGCCGATGGCCGATACGACGGTGATGGACGCCGAGTACTGGTACGACAATCTGGCCACCGCCGTGCACTTCCAGGCCGCCACCAGCGCGCTGCTGGACGACGGGCACACGCTGTTCATCGAGGTCAGTCCCCACCCCGTCCTCACCCACCCCCTCCAGGAAACCGCGGAAGACCACCCGACGGGCGAGCGGACCCTGGTCACCGGCACCCTGCGCCGCGACGACGGCACCTGGCAGCGCGTGCTGACCGCGCTCGCCACCGCCCACACCCACACCACCACCCCCGTCGGCTGGTCGGACTTCTTCCCCGCCACCCGGCCCACCCACCTCGACCTGCCCACCTACCCCTTCCAGCACCAGCGTTACTGGCTGGAGCGGCCCGAGAGCGCGGGGGACGCGGCCGCGGCCGGACAGGTGGGGGTCGAACACCCGCTGCTCGGTGCGGCGGTGGAGCTGGCGGGCACGGATGTCACCGTGCTGACCGGTCGGTTGTCGTTGCAGACGCACGGCTGGCTGGCCGACCACACGATCTCCGGCACCGTTCTGCTGCCCGGCACGGCCTTCGTCGAGATGGCGCTCCGCGCGGGTGACGAGGTGGGCGTTGACCACCTTGAGGAACTCGCCCTGCAGGCACCGCTCGTCCTGCCGGCGACCGGTGGCGTCCAGCTGCGCGTGGAGGCCGGTGAGCTCGACGACACCGGACGGCGTTCCGTGAGCGTGTACTCCCGGCCCGACGGCCAGGGGACAGGTGTGCCCTGGACCTGCCATGCCACCGGCGTGCTCGCCACCAGTGGCCCGGCGCCGTCCTCATGGGATCCCCGGGTGTGGCCGCCGGCCGGGGCGGTGCCGGTGGAGACCGATGAGCTGTACCCGTCACTGGCCGTCCTCGGCTATCAGTACGGCCCCGCATTCCAGGGGGTGCGGACGGTGTGGAAGCGGGGCGACGAGGTGTACGCCGAGGTGGTGCTGCCGCAGGAGCGGCACGCCGAAGTGGCCGCCTTCGGCATCCATCCCGCGCTGCTGGACGCGGCCCTGCACGCCGGGCTCGTCCCGGACCCGGTGGCCGGGTGGGAACCGGAGCCGCCGAGGCTGCCGTTCGTGTGGTCCGACGTGCGGCTGCACGCGACCGACGCCACGAACGTGCGGGTGCGGCTGGCCCCGGCGGGCCACGACGCCCTCGTGCTGGAGGTCGCCGACACCGAGGGCGCGCCTGTCGCGTCGGTCGGTTCCTTGATGATGCGTCCCGCTGACCCCGCGAAGCTGGGCGGGGCCCGGGACGGGCACCACGACGCGCTGTTCCGCATGGAATGGGTGAGCCGGGCGGTGCGGGTTGCCGACGGGACCCCGGTCGGCCCGTGGGCGCTGGTGGGCGACGACGGACTGGGGCTCGGCACCGTTCTGGACGCCGCACAGATGCGTCGCTACGCAGACCTGACCGCGCTCACCGGCGAGTTCGAGGAACTCGCCACCACCGACTCCGCAGACACTTTCGACGACTCCCGGCCCGAACTCGTCCTGTTCTGCCACCTGCCCGGGGAAGGCGCCGCCTCCGGCGATCCTGCCGCCGCCCGCGTCGAGCTGTTCAAGGCGCTGTCCCTGGTGCGGTCGTGGCTCGCCGACGAGCGGTTCGCCGGCACACGGCTGGCGGTGGTCACCCGTGGCGCGGTGGCGGCCGACGACGCGGAGCAGCCGGACCTCGCCTCCGCACCGGTGTGGGGCCTGCTGCGCACCGCGCAGACGGAGAACCCGGACCGTTTCGTCCTCGTCGACGTCGATGAGGACGAGCGTTCCCTCCGCGCCCTGCCCGCCGCGCTCGCCTGCGGTGAGCCGCAGTTCGCGGTGCGCGGGGGAGAGGTCCTGGTGCCTCGGCTCGTCCGGGCCGGGTCCGCGGCCGACGGCGCGCCGACACCTCCGCGGGAGCGGGCGGTGGGGCGGCCGGACGCGACCATGCCGTCCGTGTGGGATCCGGAGGGCACGGTGCTGATCACCGGCGGCACCGGCACGCTGGGCGGGCGCTTCGCCCGGCACCTGGTGACCGAGTACGGGGTGCGGCGGCTGCTGCTGGTCAGCCGGCGGGGGCCCGGCGCGGAGGGCGCCGCCGAGCTGGTGGAGCGGCTGGCCGGGCTCGGGGCGACGGCCACGGCGGTGGCGTGCGACGTCTCCGACCCCGAGGCGCTGTCCGGCCTGCTGGAGGCGATACCGGCCGAGCACCCGCTGACCGCGGTCGTGCACACGGCGGGTGTGCTGGACGACGGCCTGGTCTCCGCGCTGACGCCCGAGCGGATGGACGCGGTGCTGCGGCCCAAGGCGGACGCGGCATGGCACCTGCACCGGCTCACCCAGGGCCGGGACCTGAGGGCGTTCGTCCTGTTCTCCTCGGTGATGGGCGCGCTCGGCGGCGCGGGGCAGGGCAACTACGCGGCGGCGAATGTCTACCTCGACGCGCTGGCCGCACTCCGCCGGGCCCAGGGACTTCCCGCCACGTCGCTGGCCTGGGGCTTCTGGGACGAACGCAGCGAGCTGACGGGGGATCTGGACCAGGCGGACCTGGCCCGGATGGCCCGCGCGGGCCTGGTGCCCCTGCGGTCGGACGAGGGGCTCGCCCTGTTCGACACGGCCCTCGCCCTGGGCGAGCCCACGCTCGTTCCCGCACGCCTGGACACCACGCGGCTCGCTAAGGACGGGAACGGGCCGCTGCCCGCGGTACTCGGCGCCCTGGTGCGTCCCCGTGCCGCCCGGCGTACCGCCGCGGCCGGTTCGGCGGGCGGCGCCACGGGCGGACAGCGGTTCGCCGGGATGTCCGCGGCCGACGCGGAGCGCGAGCTCATGGAGGCGGTGCGCGCCCACACCGCGACCGTGCTGGGGCACGCGACGCCGGAGGCGGTCCGGCCGGACAGCAGGTTCAAGGACATCGGCTTCGACTCGCTGTCGTCGGTGGAGCTGCGCAACCGCCTGAGCGCGGCCTTCGGCCTGCGCCTGCCGGCGACAGCGGTCTTCGACCATCCGACGCCCGCCACGATGGCCCGCCACCTGCGCGGCGAACTGCTCGGCGAGGCGACGCCCGCCGCCGCACCCGTGGTCACGGCCGCCGCGCTGGACGAGCCCGTGGCCATCGTGGGCATGGGATGCCGGCTTCCCGGCGGCGTCACCTCCCCCGAGGAGCTGTGGGAGCTGGTCGCGTCCGGCAGCCACGGGATCTCGGGGCTGCCGACCGACCGCGGCTGGGACGTCGACGGGCTCTACGACCCCGACCCCGACCGGCGGGGCAAGAGCTATGTCCGTGAGGCGGGCTTCCTCTACGACGCGGGCGAGTTCGACGCCGACTTCTTCGGTATCGCGCCCCGCGAGGCGCTGGCCATGGACCCGCAGCAGCGGCTGCTCCTGGAGACCACCTGGGAGGCGTTCGAGCGTGCGGGCATCCGCCCGGAGTCGGTGCACGGCAGCCGGACGGGCGTGTTCGTGGGCGCCATGCCCCAGGAGTACGGCCCTCACCTGCACGATGCCACCGAGGGACTGGACGGCCTGCTGCTGACCGGCAATACGACCAGTGTGCTCTCCGGCCGCCTCGCCTACTTCCTCGGTCTTGAGGGCCCGGCCCTCACCATCGACACGGCGTGTTCGTCGTCCCTGGTGGCGCTGCACCAGGCGGCGCATGCGCTGCGCCAGGGGGAGTGCACCCTCGCGGTGGCCGGCGGCGTGGCCGTGATGGCCACTCCGGGAGTGCTCACCGAGTTCAGCAGGCAGCGCGCTCTCGCGCCCGACGGCCGGATCAAGTCGTTCGCGGCCTCCGCCGACGGCACGGGCTGGAGTGAGGGCGTCGGAATCCTCCTCCTGGAGCGGCTCTCCGACGCGCGGAAGAACGGCCATCAGGTGCTGGCGGTCGTGCGCGGCTCGGCGGTCAACCAGGACGGCGCGAGCAACGGCCTGACCGCCCCCAACGGGCCTTCCCAGGAGCGCGTCATCCGCCAGGCCCTGGCCAACGCCCGGCTCACCCCGGACGAGGTCGACGTGGTCGAGGCGCACGGCACGGGTACCAAGCTGGGTGACCCGATCGAGGCGCAGGCGCTGATCGCCACCTACGGTCAGAACCGGCCCGAGGACCGGCCGCTGTGGCTGGGTTCGCTGAAGTCGAACATCGGCCACAGCATGGCGGCCGCCGGCGTCTCCGGTGTGATCAAGATGGTGATGGCCCTGCGGCACGGGGTACTGCCCCGCACACTGAACGTGGACGAGCCGACCCCGCACGTCGACTGGCCCGCGGGCGCGGTGGAGCTGCTCACCGAGGAGCGGTCCTGGCCGGACCCGGGACGCCCGCGCCGCGCGGCGGTCTCCTCCTTCGGTATCAGCGGCACCAACGCCCATCTCATCGTCGAGCAGGCTCCGGAGGACACCGGCGTCACCCGTGAGGGTGTGCCGGAGCCGGAGGTGGTCACGGACGGGACGGTGCCGTGGCTGGTGTCGGCGAAGTCGGAAGCCGCGCTGGCAGAGCAGGCGCGACGTCTCCTCGACCACCTCGACCGTCACCCTGGGGTGACCCCCGCCGAGGTCGGCCACACGCTGGCGGCCAGCCGTTCGGTGTTCGATCACCGGGCGGTGTTGATCGGCCGTGAACTGGCCGACCACCGAGGCGCGTTGACCGCGCTGGCCGCTGGTGAGCCCTCCGCCCGGGTGGTCACCGGCACGGTGGCGGCGCAGCCGGGCAGGACGGTCTTCGTCTTTCCCGGGCAGGGCTCGCAGTGGGCCGGTATGGGTGTGGAGCTGATGCGCACCTCGCCGGTGTTCGCGGAGCACCTCACGGCGTGCGCGGCGGCGCTTGAGCCGCACACCGGCTGGAGTCTCATCGACGTCCTCGACCAGACGCAGGGCGCCCCAGATCTCGACCGCGTCGACGTCATCCAGCCTGCGCTGTGGGCCATGATGATCTCCTTGGCCCGGCTGTGGGAGCACCTGGGCATCACCCCGGACGCCGTAGTGGGCCACTCCCAGGGTGAGATCGCCGCGGCGCACATCGCCGGTGTGCTGTCGCTGGAGGACTCCGCTCGCATCGTGGCCTTGCGCTCCCGGGCCATCACCCACATCGCGGGCGACGGCGGGATGGTCTCCCTGCCCCTTGCCGTGGCGGACGCCGAGGAACTCATCGCCCGGTGGGAGGAGCGGGTGGTCGTGGCCGCGGTCAACGGGCCGTCGGCCACCGTGGTTGCCGGTGACGCCGACGCGCTGGCGGAGATCGTCACCCACTGCGAGGGCGAGGACATCCGGGCCCGGAAGATCCCGGTGGACTACGCCTCCCACTCCCCGCACGTCGAGGCGCTCCACGACGAACTGCTGGAGCTGCTGGCTCCGGTGCGCCCGCGGGAGGCGGAGGTGGCGTTCTACTCGACGGTGGGCGACCACGCCAAGGGCGCGATGAGCGACACGACGGCGATGGGTGCGGCGTACTGGTACGAGAACCTGCGCACCACCGTGGCCTTCGAGGCGGCCGCCCGCGCCCTGCTGGACGACGGGCACACCCTGTTCGTCGAGGTCAGCCCCCACCCGGTACTCACCCACCCCCTCCAGGAGACCGTCGAGGACCACACGGGCGCCGGCGAGGTCGCCGTCACCGGCACCCTGCGCCGCGACGACGACACCTGGCAGCGCGTGCTGACCGCGCTCGCCACCGCCCACACCCACACCACCGCCCCCGTCGACTGGTCGGGCTTCTTCCCCGCCACCCGGCCCACCCACCTCGACCTGCCCACCTACCCCTTCCAGCACCAGCACTACTGGATCCAGCAGACCACCACCGCGACCGATCCCCACACCCTCGGCCTGCACGCCGCCGACCACGGCCTGCTCGGTGCCGCCGTCGCCCTCGCGGACGGCGACGGACACGTGTTCACAGGGCACCTGTCGCTGCGCAGCCATCCCTGGCTGGCCGACCACGCCGTCCACGACACGTCCCTCCTGCCCGGCACCGCGTTCGTCGAACTGGCCCTCCACGCCGGTCAGGCCACCGACACCCCCCACCTGGAAGACCTCACCCTCGAAGCCCCCCTCACCCTCCCGGCCACCGGCGGCCTCCACCTGCAGGTGCACGTGGCCGCATCCGACGGCGACGGCCACCGGGCCCTCACCATCCACTCCCGACCCGACGACGCCACCCCCGACCTGCCCTGGACCCGCCACGCCAACGGCACTCTCGCCCCCCAGCCGTCCGGCGCGCCGGACCCGGCCGAGTGGGCGGAACTCGCGGCCTGGCCGCCGGCCGGCGCCACTCCCGTGCCCGCCGGCACTCTCTACGACCATCTCGCCGACCGCGGCTACCGCTACGGCACCACCTTCCAGGGCCTGACCGCCGTCTGGCGCCAGGGCGGCGCCCTCTACGCCGAAGTCACCCTCTCCGACGACACCGACAACGCCACCGCCGCCGACCACTACGGCATCCACCCCGCGCTCTTCGACGCCGCGCTCCACCCGATCGTCGGCGCCGGCCCCGAGCAGGACTCGGACCAGGTGCTGCTGCCGTTCGCCTGGTCGAACGTCCAGCTGCACGCCGTGGGCGCCCGGGCCCTGCGCGTCCAGATCAGCCCTGCTGACGCGGGGACGCTGCGCGTCAGGCTCGCCGATCCCACCGGGCAGCCGGTCGCCGAAGCGGCATCGCTGGCCCTGCGGCCCATCACCACCGAGCAGTTGGCGAAGGCCGTTGCGGCGGGAGGAGACGACCACCTGTTCCGCCTGGCCTGGACCCCCGCGTCCGTCACGGAGGAGCTCAAGACCGGCCGTGTGGCGTTCCTGGGAGCCGCCGTTCCCGAGGCACTGGTCACATCGCTGCCCGGCGATGTCGCGGTCGAGCGCCACGAGAAGCTGGCACCGCTGCTGGCGGACGACACCGCTCTCCTCCCGGACCTGGTCATCGCGACTGGCCTGCTGGAGCGTTCCCACTCGGGCGAGGACGTCCCCGGCCCCGCGCGCGAGGCCGTCCAGTACGCCTTGGACCTGGTCCAGGAGTGGTTGGCCGAGGAGCGGCTGGCCGGCAGCCGGCTCGTGTTCGTCACCAGGCGAGCCGTCGCGGTCCATGCCGACACCGAGTCGCCCAGCCCCGCGGACGCCGCTGTCTGGGGCCTGATCCGTACGGCTGAGGCCGAGAATCCGGGCCGCTTCACCCTGATCGACCTGGCGGACGAGAAGGCCATCGCATCCGAGTCGTTCCGCGCGGCGTTGGGAAGCGGCGAACCGCAGGTGGCCGTGCGTGACGGCGATCAGCGGCTGTACGTCCCCCGGCTCGTACGGGAGGTGCAGCCCGACGACACCGCCGTACCGGAGCCCGCCGCGGGCGGCACGGTGCTGATCACCGGCGGCACGGGCACCCTCGGCACACTGTTCGCCCGCCATTACGCGACGGCTCGGCAGGCCGGCCATCTGCTGTTGACCAGCCGACGCGGCCCGGACGCTCCGGGCGCGCGCGAACTCGCCGCCGAACTGACCGAACTGGGTGTGAAGGTGACCGTCGTCGCCTGCGACACCGCCGACCGCGGCGCCCTCGCCGCGCTCCTCGCGGCCGTCCCCGACGAACACCCCCTCACCGCCGTCGTGCACACCGCCGGCGTCCTCGACGACGGCACCATCACCTCCCTGACGGCGGAACGCGTCGAGCGCGTCTTCCGCCCGAAGGTCGACGCCGCCTGGCACCTGCACGAGCTCACCCGCGAGAGCGACCTCACCGAGTTCGTCCTCTTCTCCTCCGCGGCGGGCGTTCTGGGCACGCCGGGCCAGGGCAACTACGCCGCGGCGAACGTCTTCCTCGACGCGCTGGCCGAACGCCGTCGCGCCGACGGGCTGCCCGCCACCTCCCTGGCCTGGGGACTGTGGTCCGACAGCAGCGGCATGACCGGCCACCTGGACGACGTGGACCTGACCCGGATGGCTCGCCTCGGGATCAAGCCCATCACGGCGGAGGAAGGGGTGGCGTTGTTCGAGGCGGCCCGTGCCACGGGCGCCGCCTGCCTGGTCCCCGCCAAGATCGCCCCAGCCCTGCTCCGTCCCCACTTGGAGACCGGCACTCTTCCCGCCGTCCTCCAGGGCCTGGTGCGCGCTCCCGTCCGCAAGGCCACCGTGGCCACGGCGACCGACGGCGCCACCCTCCGCGATCGCCTGGCCCACCTGTCACCAGAGGAGGCCGAGGACACCCTCGCCACCCTCGTCCGCACCCACGTCGCCCTCGTCCTGGGCCACGACACGTCCGACACCATCAGTCTCGACAAGGCGTTCAAGGACCTCGGTTTCGACTCGCTGACCGCGGTCGAGCTGCGCAACCGTCTGGCGTCCTCGACCGGACTGAGCCTGGCAGCCACCCTCGTCTTCAGCTACCCGACCCCACGTGAACTGGGGCGGCACCTGCACGACCTGCTGCGTCCGGCAGCGGACACCGGCTCGGCCGAGGACGCGGGGATCCGGGAAGTGCTGCGGACCGTCCCGATCGAAAGGCTGCGGAGCGCGGGCATCTTGGAGCTGGTCCTGGCGTGCGCCGACCCGTCTCAGCCGAACGCCGACGGCCAGGCGGCGGACACGGACACCGGCGCGGACGAGCTGGCGGACTTGGACCTGGACGCACTCGTCGACCTTGTTCTGGATGAGAAGGGTGAGTGACATGACCAACTCCGCGGATCGCACAGCGGACGGCGCGGACCGGGTCCAACGGGCGCTCCGCACGCTGCTGGAGGAGCGCGACCGCCTCCGCCAGGAGAACGACGCCCTGAAAGCCGGGCGCGGCGAGCCGATCGCCGTGGTGGCCATGGCCTGCCGCTACCCGGGGGGCGTGTCATCGCCCGAGGAGCTGTGGAATGTCGTCCGCGACGGCCTGGACGTAGTGGGCGAGTTCCCGCAGGACCGCGGGTGGCGGGACATCTTCGACCCGGATCCCGACACGCTCGGCAGCTCGTACACGCGGCACGGAGGGTTCCTGACGGACGCGGCCGCCTTCGACGCGGGGTTCTTCGGCATCAGTCCGCGTGAGGCGCTGGCGGTCGATCCGCAGCAGCGCTTGCTGCTTGAGACGTCATGGGAGGTCTTCGAGCGGGCGGGCATCGTGCCCGCCGATGTGCGCGGGGCCGACGTCGGGGTCTTCTCCGGCGTGAGCTCCGCCGAGTACGGGACGCGTTTCGTGGAGGCGAGCGGGCACGACCTGGAGGGCTACCTGCTGCAAGGCAGCGTGCTGAGCATCGCCTCCGGCCGAGTGGCCTACGAATTCGGCCTGACCGGACCGGCGGTGAGCGTGGACACGGCGTGCTCGTCTTCGCTGGTGGCCGTGCACCTGGCGATGCAGTCACTGCGCTCGGGGGAGAGCTCGCTCGCGCTCGCGGGTGGGGCGGCGGTGATGGCGACGCCCGCGCTCTTCGTGGAGTTCTCCCGGCAGCGCGGTCTGTCCGCCGACGGCCGGTGCAGGTCCTTCGCGGACGCGGCCGACGGGACCGGCTGGGCCGAGGGCGTGGGGGTGCTGCTCCTGGAGCGGCTGT
Source organism: Streptomyces griseochromogenes (assembly GCF_001542625.1). Lineage (NCBI taxonomy): Bacteria > Bacillati > Actinomycetota > Actinomycetes > Kitasatosporales > Streptomycetaceae > Streptomyces > Streptomyces griseochromogenes. The sequence continues at coordinate 2,565,287 of NZ_CP016279.1, forward strand.
CCGACGCCCGCCGCAACGGCCACCCGGTGCTGGCCGTCCTGCGCGGTTCCGCGGTGAACCAGGACGGGGCCAGCAACGGGCTGACCGCTCCCAACGGCCGTGCCCAGGAGAAGGTGATCCGCAAGGCTCTGGCGAACGCGGGGGTCTCGGCCGCCGAGGTGGACCTGCTCGAAGCCCACGGCACCGGAACCACGCTGGGGGATCCCATCGAGGCAGGCGCTCTGCTGGCGACCTACGGACAGGGACGGGCCGAGGGCAGGCCGCTCCGGTTGGGGTCGCTGAAGTCGAACATCGGTCACTCCATGGCCGCCGCCGGGGTCGGCGGGGTGATCAAGGCCGTGATGGCCATGCGCCACCGGTACCTGCCGAAGACCCTGCACGTGGATCAGCCCTCACGCCACGTGGACTGGTCATCCGGTGCGCTCGAACTGCTGCTGGAGGGGCGTGAGTGGACCCGGGCGGGCGGCCCGCGGCGGGCCGCGGTGTCGTCGTTCGGCGTCAGCGGCACCAACGCACACGTCATCCTGGAAGAGGCCCCGCGGCAGGAACAGGCGGACGAGGGCGATCCGGACTCGGGCGTCGTCGGCGGCCTCGTGCCGTGGGCGCTGTCCGGCAAGAGCGCGGCGGCCGTGCAACAGCAGGCGCGTAAGCTGCGCGAATTCGCCGTCGCCGACCCGGGTCTCGATGTCGCCGATGTCGGCTGGTCGTTGACGTCGAGCCGGACCCGGTTCGGGCACCGCGCGGTGGTCCTGGGACACGACCGGGACGAGCTGTTGAGCGGCCTGACGGCGCTCGCTGCCGGCGAGGAGTCCGCCGCGGTGGTGCGCGGCACGGCCCGGGAGCTCGGCGGTACGGTCTTCATGTTCCCGGGACAGGGTTCGCAGTGGGTCGGTATGGGCCGTCAGTTGTACGACACCTTCCCCGTCTTCGCGCAGAGCCTCGACGCGTGCGCGGCCGCCTTGGCCGAGTGGGTCGACTGGTCGCTGCTCGACGTGGTGCGCGGCGTGGAGGGGGCACCGACGCTGGACCGGGTGGACGTGGTGCAGCCGGCGTTGTTCTCCGTGATGGTGTCCATGGCCGCCCTGTGGCGGTCCTGGGGTGTGGAACCGGCCGCGGTCGTGGGGCACAGCCAGGGCGAGATAGCCGCAGCCCACGTCTGCGGCGCCCTGTCACTGCGCGACGCCGCCAAAGTCGTGGCGCTCCGCAGCAAGGCTCTGGTGGATCTGATCGGTCACGGCGGGATGGCGTCGGTCGCGGAGTCCGCGGATGTCGTGGCGGAACGTCTCGCTCCGTGGAGCGACCGAGTGAGCATCGCCGTCGTCAACGGACCCCGCTCGGTGGTGGTGTCCGGGGAACCCGACGCCCTCGACGAATTCGTCGAGAAGATGAAGGCCGAAGGCGCTCAGGCCCGGCGAATAAAGGTCGACTACGCGTCCCATTCACATCACGTGGCCCGGGTCCGTGACCAGGTGCTCGGCCCGCTGTCCGACATGAGCCCGAAGACGTCGACGCTGCCCTTCTACTCGACCCTGTACGGCGAGGTCATCGACACCGCGCAGCTGAACGGCGACTACTGGTATACCAACCTGCGCGAGAAAGTCGTCTTCGAAACGTCCGTCCGACGGCTGGCCGACGACGGTTTCCGGGTGTTCATCGAGATGAGTCCGCACCCCGTGCTGACCGTCCCGGTGCAGGAGATCGTCGAGGACGTGGACGACGCGGTGGTCCTGTCGTCGTCGCGGCGGGATCGCGGGGAGGTGGAGGCCGTGCTCGGCTCGCTGGCCGGGCTCCACGTCCAGGGCGGGTCCGTGGACTGGGACGTTCTGTTCGGGACGCGTCGACGGGTGGATCTTCCGACGTACGCGTTCCAGCGGCAGCGCTACTGGCTGAACTCCGTGCACACGGGGGTGACGGCGGAGGTGTCCGCGCTGGAGCCGCCCGCGGCTGACGACGATCCCGTCGCCCTGCCGGACCTGATCGCCGACCTCTCCGACGACGAGGCGACGGCACTTGTCCTTGACCACGTCCTCACGAAGGTCGCCGTCGTGCTCGGACACCCCTCCAGCGAGGCCGTCGACCCCGACCAGGAATTCAAGGACATCGGATTCGACTCGCTGCTCTCGGTGCAGCTGAGCAAGGGCCTGGCCACGACGACCGGACTCAAGCTGAGGCCGAACCTGGTGCTGCGGCACCCGACACCGAGGCGGGTCGCCGGGTACCTCAAGACCTCGATGGCCGGTCGCGACCGGCGGTGAACCCACGGTGTACGGGGCGCCTGGGCCCCGCACACCGCCCAGCCGACGGACCGCGAGTCCGCCGGCGACCAGGCTCGTTCCGGCTTTCCTGAGAGGATGATCTCTGTGCGTTCGTTCGGTGCGTCGTCTGCGCACAAAGGGTTGTGGCGGGCGCAGGAAATGTTCCCCGACACACTGAACCATGCGCTCACCCTGTGGAACGTGGACGGTGAGCTGGACGCGGCCGTCATGGAATCCGCGTTCCTGCATGTGATGGGCGAGGCGGAAGTGCTGCGCGTCACCTTCGTCGACGACGGCGACGGGCTGCGCCTCGTGCCCAGGGAACTGGGCGACTGGCGGCCGTTCTTCCTGGACACCGGCGCCGAGGACGATCCGGAGCAGGCGGCGCGCGAAGCGCTGGCCGACATGGTGCGGCAGCCGTTCGACCTGGAGCGGGACCTGCTGTTCCGGCTGGGCGTGGTCAGACTCGCGGCGGCCCGCTCCGTGCTGGTGATCATCTACCACCACCTCATATCGGACGGGTTCGGCGCGGCCGGCCTGCTGTCGCGGCGCCTGGCCGAGGTGTACACGGCGCTGTCGCGGGGTGCGGACGTACCGGAGCTGCCGCACCCGTGGGATGCCGAGTCGTTCGCGACCGAGGCGGCGCAGTACAGCGCCTCCGAGCAGTTCGCCGAGGACACGGAGTTCTGGCGCGACTACCTGGCGGACGCGCCCGCCCCCGCCCGGATTCCGCGTGTCGCCCTGTCCGACGCGATGCGGTCCGCGCTCTCCGAACCGATGGGCAGCGCCGACCGCTGGGGGGAGTTGACCGAGCCCATCGGCATGGTGAGCCGCACGCTGACCGTTCCGCACGCCGATGCGCAGGCGTGGACCGAGGCCGCGAAGTCCATGGGCGTGTGGATGTCGTCGATGCTGACCGCGGCCGCGGCCGTGTTCCTCCGGCACCGCTGCGACCGTCCGGAGTTCCTCCTCTCGCTGGCCGTGGCCAATCGGGTCGGGGCGGCGAGCAGGACGCCCGGTCTGGCGGTGAACGTGGTGCCGGTGCGGGTGAAGGTTCCGCTCGGTGCGACCTTCACCGAGATCGCCGACGCGATCGGCGACGAGACGTACGAGATCTTCGATCACGCGGCCTGCCACTACTCGGAAATCCAGCGCGCGAGCGGAACCGTCCTCAACGATCGCGGCAGTTTCGGCGCCGTCGTCAACGTCGTCGAGTTCGCGGAACGCCTCCGCTTCGCCGACAGCCCGGCGCACTTCCTCGGCGGGACGACCGGGACCTTCGAAGAACTCGCGATCGGCGTCTACACCGACGGAACCGCCGACAGCGACCTGTTCATCCGGCTCGACGCCCCCGCGAGCCTGTACTCCCGCGCGGAGCTCCGTTTCATCGGCGAGGACCTGATCGCGCACATCCGCGCCGTGGTGGCCGCCGACGAACAACCGGTCGGCGCGCTGGACGTGGTGAGCGGTGCCGAGCGGGACCGGGTGCTCACGGCGCCGAACGACACGAATGTGCCGGTGCCGGGGCTGAGGGTTCCGGAGCTGTTCGCCCGCCAGGTGGACCGGGCTCCCGACGCCGTCGCGGTGGTGTCCGGGGACTCGGCGGTCTCGTACCGGGAACTGGACGAGCGCTCCAGCCGCCTGGCCGGGGCACTGCGACAGCGGCAGGTCGGACCCGAGACGGTCGTGGCGGTGGCGCTGCCCCGATCGGTCGACCTGGTCGTCGCTCTGCTGGGTGTGGTGAAGGCGGGCGGAGCCTACCTGCCGGTCGACCCGACGTTCCCGGCGGCGCGGATCGCGCCGGTGGCCCGCGACGCCTCGGTGCGCGCGTTGCTCACCGATATGGCGACAGCCGAAGCGCTCTCCGGCGATCTGGATGTGCCGGCGATCCTGTTCGACGACATCCGCCCGGACACCGCCGCCGACAGCGACGCTGCGACGGAGGTTCCGCTCCCGTCGCGTCAGGACGGCCTGCTGGCCGTGATGTACGGCTCCGGACCGACCGGTGCGGCCACAGGAGTCGCCGTGACGCACCGGAACATGGAGCGGTTCGCCCTGGACCGCCGCTGGCGGGAAGGCGGCCGAGACACCGTGCTGTGGCATGCGCCGCACACCTCCGACGCGCTTCCCCTCGAAGTGTGGGTGCCTTTGCTGAACGGCGGCCGCGTGGTCGTGGCCCCTCCGGGGGAGCTGGACATCGACGCGCTGACCGAGGTGCGAGCGGCGCACGAGATCTCCACGGTGTGGCTGCCCGCGGGCCTGTTCTCGGCGATCGCGGCAGAACGCCCCGAGCGTCTGGCCGGGTTGCGCGAGGTGTGGACCGGTGGTGAGCGTGTGTCCGCGGCCGCGGTGCGACGGGTGCGGGAGGCCTGCCCCGAGCTGACGGTCGTCACCGGCCACGGCCCGACGGAAACAACCGTGTTCGCCGCGTCCCACCGCATGGCCGCGGACGAACCGGTGCACCACGCGGGCGCGGTCGGCCGCCCGATGGACCACACGGCCCTCTACGTGCTGGGGCCGGGGCTGGCGCCGGTCCCCGTGGGCGTGGCCGGAGAGCTGTACGTGGCCGGGCCCGGCGTGACGCGTGGCTGCCCCGGGCGACCCGGGCCGACCGCGGAGCGGTTCGTACCCTGCCCGTTCGGTCCGGCCGGCGCGCGCATGTACCGGACCGGAGACCGGGTGCGGTGGAGTACCGACGGCCTCCTCGAGTACGTGGGCCGGGCCGGCGCCCGGGCCGACGTACGTGGTACCCGGGTCGAACTGGCCGAGGTCGAGGAAGCGCTGTCCGAACACACCAGCCTTGCACGGTCGGTGGTGGTCGTCAGCGAGGACACCTCCGGGCAGCAGCGCCTTGTGGCCTATGTGGTTCCGGTGGGCGGCCGGACCGTTGCGGGTGACGAACTGCGCCGGTTCGCCGCGGGGCGGCTGCCGGAGTTCATGGTCCCGTCGGTGTTCGTGGTGATGGAACGCCTGCCGCTGACCGCCGGCGGAAGGGTGGACCGGTATTCGCTGCCGGAGCCCACGTTCGATGACGACAAGTACCGGGCACCGCGCGACCACACCGAGCGGGTGCTGGCCGAGGCGTTCGCCGACGTGCTCGAGCTGGACCGGGTGGGGATCGACGACGACTTCTTCGACCACGGCGGCAACTCGCTGCGGGCGATCAGACTGACCGGCCTGATCCGGGCGGAGCTGAACCAAGAGGTGCCCATCCGCACGTTGTTCGCGGCGCGCACCATCGCCGGGCTGTCCGACTCGTGGAAGGAGCTCGCCCGGTCCAGCAGGCCGACTCTGCGCAGGAGGACGAAGGAAGGCGAAGCTCTGTAGGTGTTCCGCCGTCATCTTCGGCAGAGGCGAGATCCATACCGCCAGACACCCCGGTCGACCTGGCCGACCGGGGTGTCGCTCCGCTGCGGCCCACCCTCCGCGCACACGAACACACCGAGCCGGGCCCCTGGCCGGCTCCGCGACCCCCGCCCGGGCGGCAAGGTGTCGGCCCCGGAGAGGGAACCTAGCGGACTGCCTTCCGGGCGGCGGAGAGGTCTCGGACGGTGGCGGAGATGATGTCGTTGACCTCCTGACCGTGCTCGTCGAGGTAGAAGTGGCCGCCCTGGAAGACGTGCAGGGAGAACTCGCCCGTGGTGTGCTCCCGCCAGGCATCGGCCTCGGCGGTCGTGGTGTGCGGATCGTCGGTGCCGACCAGCATGGTGACGGGGCAGTCGAGCCGCACACCGATGACCCGGGGGTGGGTCTCGATGGCCGTGTAATCGCCACGGACGGCGAAGACGATGGACGCCCTCAGATGCTTGTTCTCCAGGTAGACGGGGTCGGTGCCGCCGACGGAACGCAGTTCGTCGATGATGCCGTCGTCGTCACGGCGGTGAACCGTTCCACCGCGCAGCAGGGAGGGCGGGGGGTAGCCGGAGGCGAGCAGCCAGGCGGGCGGAGCGCCGGTGTCGTCCTGGTAGCGGCGGGCCACCTCGAAGGCGAGGACGGAGCCCATGCTGTGGCCGAAGAAGACGGTGGGCCGGCCGTCCTCGGAGCGACGAAGTGCCGCGTAGGTGAGGTCGGCGAGTTCGGCGAAGTTCTCGACGCAGCCCTCGGCACGCCGGTCCTGCCGACCCGGGTACTGAACGGCGAGCACGTCCAATTCCGGTGAGAGAGCTTCCGACAGTGCGTAGAAGTAGCTCGCAGAACCCCCGGCGTGCGGGAAGCAGACGATTCTGAATTCGCTGTCGTCGGCGGGATGGAAGCGGTGTATCCACTCCCCGTCGAATTTCCCTGACCCTGTCATGCACGACCTTTCTGTGTGTTTACCGAATACGGCCCGCGGTGCGGGAGCGGTCCGAGCGTAGCGGAGCTGTTCGGAAAGGAACCGGCAACCCGAACAACCTCTTCTCCATGGGGAGCACACCGGGTTGTCCGGGGCGGAACTCGATGAGCGCATCGAATTCCGGCGGGCCCCGGTGGGTTCAGGCGGGCCGGTGGTCCAGGAGGGATGCCACGAGGCTGGTGTCGACGTTGCCGCCCGAGACCAGTACGCCGATGTCCCGCGCCTGGCCGTCGGCGGCCAGGCGCAGGGCGCCGGCCACGGCGGTGGCGGCGGCGGGCTCGATGAGCAGACGGGCGTGCACGAGGACCAGGCGCAGCGCCTGGGCGATGGCGCTCTCCTCGATGGTGAAGACCCCGGCGACGGTGTCGTGGGCCAGGTCGTAGGGGAGTTGGCCGATGCGGTCGGGGCGCAGTCCGTCGGCGATGGTGGGCCGGGCGTCCACGGTGACCGGCCCCCCGGCCTGCAGGGCCGCGGTCAGGGCGGGGACGGCGCTGGGCTCGGCGCCGTAGACGTCGATGTCCTGGCCCGTGGTGGCCAGGCAGGCGCCGGCCAGCGCGCTGCCGCCGCCCACGGGCAGCACCACCGCGTCCAGGCGGCCGTCAGCGGCGTCCACCTGGTGCAGCAGGTCCACGGTGGCGGTGGCCTGGCCGGCCACCACGTCCGGGTTCTGGTAGGGGTCGATCTCGTCCAGGCCGCGGGTGTGTTTCAGTTCCTCGACCACCGCGATGCGCTCGGCCAGGGTGGTTCCCACCTGGATCACCTCGGCGCCGGTGTCCCGGATGCGCGTCACCTTGGCCGGTGCGGCGTCGGTGGGCAGCACCAGTACGGCCGCAAGCCCGTACTGGGCGGCGGCCAGCGCCACGGCTATGGCGTGGTTGCCGGTGGACTGCGCGACCACACCAGGGCTTTTGGCCCCCGCCAGCCGCTCCACGGCAAGGAGCGCGCCACGCATCTTGAAAGAGCCGCCACGCTGGAGGTTCTCCGCCTTCAGCCACAGCCGGGCCCCGGCCAGACCCTCCAGCTCCTCGCTGCGCACCACGGGTGTGTGCACTACACGGCCGGCGATACGGCGCCGGGCATCGTGCACCCCGTCATGACTCAGCAGCGGCGGCTGCCCGGCGAAAGTCACGGCATTCGCGCCGACCGACATGAATACGTCTCCGCTTCTCTGCGACATCGAGGCGTCCTCGGGATGCAAGCCGCGCGCCGAAAAGAGCAAACCAACAGCATGTGCACGCGGCGGAGCTTCCATTCATGTCCTGTCGACGGGACACGAATGCACGGCCCGCGCGGATGCGCTGATACAGCGGTGCGCGTCGGCTGAGGGGGATTATTCAAACAGTTCATCGTGCCGTTCCACTTTGGCGGCGCCTCCGATGGAAATGCAAGCCCGCCCGGGCGTACGGACTTCCCGGAGCGGAAAAGCTCCCCTTTGTTCGAGGGCCTCAAGCAGCTTGATGCGATCGCACTGATGACCCCAGCCGGAACTCTGGAACGGCGAAGGCCCCCTCGTCGGTGAGGGGGCCTTCGTGTGGGGAGCGCCCGGCAGGCCTTGCACCTGCATTCCCCATCGGATGATGGGCGTCTTTCCTTGGACCACGGACGCTTGACTCCCGTGCCGTGCACCGGAGTTGGGTGAAGAGCGTACACGGTGTCGGACACGGTCGAAGCGGGGCGGCGTACGCCAACGCCGTGTCGGAGTACGCCGCCCTCGGTCGGGACGAGCTGGGGGAGGTGGTCGGCCAGGTCGTCCCGGCTACTTCGGGTCGCGGTTGTATACCGACTGTGCCCAGACGTAGCCGAGCGCGGAGAGGCCCAGGCACCAGGCGATCGAGAGCCACCCGTTGTGGCCGATCTCGGTGCCGAGCAGCAGGCCGCGCACGGTCTCGATGACCGGCGTGAACGGCTGGTACTCGGCGATCGGCTGGAACCAGCCCGGCATCGAGTCGATCGGCACGAACATGCTGGAGATGAGCGGGAGGAAGGCCAGCGGCATGGCGTTGTTGCTGGCCGCCTCGACGCTCGGACTGACCAGGCCCATTCCGACCGCGATCCAGGTGAGCGCCACGGTGAACAGCGTGAGCAGGGCGAATGCCGCGAGCCACTCCAGGGGCGTGGCGTCCTTGGACCGGAAGCCGATGGCCACGGCGATGGCGCCGACGAAGACCACGCTGATGATCGCCTGCAGCGCGCTGCCGATGACGTGCCCGATGAGCACGGAGCCGCGGTGGATCGCCATCGTGCGGAAGCGGGCGATGATGCCCTCGGTCATGTCGTTGGAGACGGACACCGCGGTGCCGACCATGGTGTTGCCGATGGTCATCAGCAACAGGCCCGGCACGATGTAGGCGATGTACGCGGAGCGGTCCGCGTGTCCGCCGCCGATGCCCGCGCTCATCACGTCGCCGAAGATGTAGACGAAGAGCAGCAACAGCAGGATCGGCGTGAACATCAGGTTCAGGGTGAGGGACGGGTAGCGCCGCGCGTGCAGGAGGTTGCGGCGCAGCATCGTGGACGAGTCGCGCACGGCGAGGGAGATCCCGGTCGGGCGGGCGGGAGCCAGGGGAGCGTTCATCGGACAGCCTCCTCGGCCTTGTCGGCGCCGCCGGTCAGGGCGAAGAACACGTCGTCGAGGTCGGGGGTGTGCACGGTCAGCTCATCCGCCTCGATGTCGGCGGAGTCCAGCCAGTCGAGGATGGAGCGCAGCTCGCGCTGGCCGCCGTCACTGGGAATCTGCAACGACAGCGCTTCGTCGTCCCGGGTGGCCTCGCGCAGCGCGAGGGCGGCGCTCTGATAGACGGACGGGTCGGAGAAGCGGAGCCGGACATGTCCGCCGGGGATCAGCCGTTTCAGCTCCTCGGCGGTGCCCTCGGCCGCGATCTGGCCGTTGTTGAGCACGGCGATGCGGTCGGCGAGCTGGTCGGCCTCTTCCAGGTACTGGGTGGTGAGGAAGATGGTGATGCCGTCGGACAGCAGCTCGCGGATGATGCGCCACATGTTGTGTCGTGAGCGGGGGTCGAGGCCGGTGCTGGGCTCGTCGAGGAAGATGATGCGGGGATTGCCGACCAGGGTCATGGCGATGTCGAGGCGGCGCTTCATGCCGCCGGAGTAGGTGGAGGCGGGCTTTTTCGCGGCCTCGACCAGGTCGAAGCGCTCGAGGAGCTCGGCGGCTGCCCGCCGTCCCTCGCTTCGTGGCAGGTGGTGCAGGTCCGCCATGAGGAGCATGTTCTCTTCGCCGGTGATCAGCCCGTCGACGGCGGAGAACTGGCCGGTGACACCGATCGCGGCGCGCACCCCCTCCGGTGACGTGGCGACGTCGTGGCCCGCGACCTGAGCCTGCCCGCCGTCGGCGCTGATGAGCGTGGACAGGATCTGCACGGTGGTGGTCTTGCCGGCGCCGTTGGGCCCGAGCAGCGCGAAGACCGAGCCGGCCGGGATGTGCAGATCGATGCCGTCGAGGACGGTCTTGTCGCCGTACGACTTGCGCAGACCGGTGGCGGAGATGGCGGCCGACGACGTGTGACCGTCGGCCAGCCCAGACGTGGGCATGACAAAAGAAGGCATGGTGCCCTCCGTTCGAAGGCTGAAGTGGGTGAGGGGCGGGGCCGGTTGACGGTGTGGCGCTCAGGCCGCGGCGCGGAGGATGTCGATGTTGCCGTGCTGGGTGCGGGCAATGACCTCGACCGTGTCCTCGGTCTTCTTCGGCGCCTCGGACACGGTGAGGGCGTTGCGCACCTGGCCGAAGCCCGAGCTGACGTCGAGCCAGGCGGCCGTGCCCTCACGGACGCCGACCTCGATGCCGCCGTAGGAGGTCTCCAGCTGAACGGTACCGCTGGCCACTTCACCGAGGCGCACGGCGCCGTTGGTGGTGGTGGCGGTGACCGAGGCCTCGGCCCGCCGGATCACGATGTCGCCGTGGACGCTGCTCGCCCGCAGCTCACCGATCGCGGCGTCGACGGTCGTGGCGCCGTGCGAGTTCTTCAGGACGGCGGGGCCGTCGACGAGGCCGACGCGCAGGCTGCCGGTGCTGGTGGTGATCTCGGCCCTGCCCTCGACCCGGTCCACGCTGATCGAACCGTTCGGCGTGGTCGCATGGAGCGGCCCGGTGGTGCCGAGGCGGACCTCACCGGCCGACGTCCTCACCCGGACCTCGCCGAACTGGCCCTCGGCGAGCACCTGGGCGGCGCCACCGGTCATGTCGATCCGTGAGCCCGTGGGCAGCTCGATCATCACGTCGATGATGCCGGTGCGGCCGAACAGACTGGCCTTGGGCGTCTTCACGGTCAGCACACCGTTCGCGTACGTGACCTCGGTCTGCTTGGCCGTCCGCAGGTCCTGGTCCTTCCCGGGCTCGTGGGGCCGCACCTCGACGACGGTGTCGAGGCGGTCGCCCGCGGTGAACTGGATGGAACCGGCTTCCACGTGCACCGTGGCAGAGATCGGTTCGGGGGTGTCGAAAGAAGGCATGGCTGTCCCGTCCTCTTGGGTCTCCGGGCCGTCCCTGCTGGTGGGACGTGGTATGGGTGAAGTGGTGCAGGCAGGGGCGCGGTTAGCGCACCCAGCCCGTCATGTTCTGTCCGACGGTCTGGGTCTTCCCCGTCGTACGCGGCCGGGCGCCGGCGTTGACCGCGGCCGACACGGTGCGCACCAGCCACGCGTTGACCGACAGACCCTCGCGGTTCGCGGCCTGTTCGGCGCGGGCCTTGAGGTGAGCCGGCAGACGCAGGTTGACGCGGGCGGTGCCGCCCTCGTCGCCGTCGGCGGGGGCTGGGAGCGGTTCGACGGGTGCGGTCGGCTCCGCGGGGGTGCCGCTGTCGGCGGGCGGCAGCGTCAGCACGAACTCGGGGTCGAGCCCGCGCAGCCGAATGTCGACCGAACCCGGGGCGAGTTCGCGGGTGATCTCGTCCATCGCGGCGGAGAGCACGTTGAGCATGGCCAGGTGGGTCGCCGACTCCAGAGGAGCGACGAGCCGCTCGGCCAGCTCGCGGGCGTCTTCCCCGCTGGCTTCAGCGGCCACCACCAGTTCGCGGCGGAGGGTGTCGATATGCGGGGTGAGGTCCATGACGTCATGATGGCAGCACTGTGGTGCCATGCGCAAGCCCGCGTGGCACCTTAGGCGAGAAGTGCCTCAATGCAACCGCTCTACCAGCGGAAACGTGAAGGGATCGCCCGGGTCATGGTGGTGCCACACGGGTGAAAGGTCGGCTGGGGAGCGCGGCATGGCGCCTGAGTGACATGGAGTGATGCCGTATGACGCCAAGCGGTGTCGCTCCGCGGTGCGCATGGCCGTGGTCACGGATCGACGTCGGCGAAACTGCCGCCTTCGTCCGCTGCGGCGGAAACGGGCCGCAGACGGTGCTGCTGCACGGCGCGCGATCCCGACATGGTGCGGGCCATGCGGGAGGGCTACCGCGCCGAACTCACGACCGACCGGCGGCGCGAGCGGGCCGACCGCGACGCCGTCGGGCGCATCGTTCGCCCGACGCCGATGCTCTTCTCGCTCCGGGATGACCTGGAGGACCCTTACGGCGACCCCGTCGCGATCCGGCGCCGGTGGGCCACCGAAGTGCGCGGGCACGGCACCGGAACTCATCGGCATCGACCGGCACGCCGTCGCACCGCCCGGCGGAGCCATCGTCCACGCCGGCGAACCCACCGGGCTGCTCCATGAGTGCGGCCAGGTCCTCGTTCAACCGCCCTCGGCGTCCTCCTCCTTGCCCGACGGCATGGCGAGCACCGCCGAGAAGTTCGCCCGCACCCTCACGGGCCTCGGCGACACGGGCGGCACCGATCCGCGCTGCCTTGCGACCCACGACATCAAGATCTTCGGCGACGGCGCCGTCCTGCAAGACGGCCTGGATGCACGGCGGCTGCGGCTCCCTGTGCGTGAACGGTGCCACCGACACCGAGCGCACCGCCGAGACCGACGCCGTGGTCCGGCACGCCCGCGCCGCCGGGCACCAGCCAGACGTCCACGTCACCGGCGACCGGGCCTGCCACACCGCCGCGGAGGCCTTCGCGGCGGCCCCGGGCACCCGCGCCCCGATGCCGCACCACGTCATCCTCGGCGACTTCCTGACCGCGCACAGCCTGGAGGTGCCGGCCGTGCACGGCTTCGGTGCCGACATGAACCCCCTGGTCGCGACAAGCGTCCGCGGCTCGGCGATCGTCGCGTCGTCGAGGTCGGCCGATCGTATGGAGGCCGGCTGTCCGGCGCATCGTCAGGCCGGACGGACAGGCCACCTCGCAGCCCTGGCGACGGGCGAAGCCAGTGGCAGGGCGCCGATGGAGGCGGCCTGGCCGACACCTACGAGGGCGGCGCCGTTTCCGGGCCGCAGCTCGGCGAAGACCTCGCGGAATGTGCGCTCGCTGTCGGGCAGCCGCTTGTCGAAGCTCTGCTTCCCGGCCGACATCGACCGGATTCATCGGACCGTCATGAACCGCACGGGCATTGACTTTAGTGTCGCTCCGTTATTCCTTTCTCACCGGGAACCGCTCCGGAATCGGTTCCGGAATGCTCGATGTCTTCCATCAGAGGGGAATAAAGGTGTCGCACACACAGTCGGAACGGACGGCGCACGAAGAACGAAAGGCATCGCCCCGGCGTTACCTGATGTGCCGTCCCATGTACTTCGACGTCACCTACTCGATCAATCCGTGGATGGACCCGGATCGCCCCACCTCGACACAGACCGGACTGGCCCAGTGGAAAGGGCTGTTCGACACCTTCGTCGACCTGGGCCATGACGTACAGCTGATCGAGCCCGTACCGGGACTTCCCGACATGGTCTTCGCCGCGAACGGCGCGATCGTCGTGGACGGCAAGGTGCTCGTCGCACGCTTCCGGCACCCCCAGCGCAGGGACGAGTCCGCGGCATACGAGGAGTGGTTCCGCCTCAACGGCTGGTCCACGGTCCAGCAGGCGGAGTACGTCAACGAGGGCGAGGGCGACTTCCTCTTCACGGGCGAGGAGTTCCTGGCCGGCACCGGCTTCCGCTCCGAATCGCGGGCCCACGACGAGGTGCGCGAGTTCTTCGGGCGCCCCGTGACCAGCCTGACCCTCGTCGATCCGCGGTTCTACCACCTCGACACGGCACTGGCGGTGCTCGGGGACGGGGAGATCATGTACAACCCCGTGGCGTTCTCCCCGCAGAGCCGGGCAGTGCTGGCCGAGCGGTTCCCGGACGCGATCCTCGCCGAGGACGCCGACGCCGCCGTGTTCGGCCTCAACGCGCTGTCGGACGGCCGCAACGTCGTCCTGCCCCGGAAGGCCGCCGGCCTCGCGGCGCAGTTGCGCGAGCGCGGCTACCACCCCATCGGCGCCGACCTGACCGAGCTGCTTAAGGCCGGAGGCAGCGTCAAGTGCTGCACGCTCGAACTCCGCGAATGAGGCGCGAAGCCATGTGAGGGCAGCGTGGACCGCGGGCTGTCCCGTCGACGGGACAGCCGCACCGGAACGCGCGAGAGAAACGATGACCATTCACACCGCATCTCAACTCGGACCATCAAAGCGGGGGTTCGGTAGTTCCATGCCGGGGTGAGGAACAACGGAACCGTAATTTGTGGTAGCACTAATTCCACGTGATCGACCCGGCCTTCGAGGGGGATGATTCGGCCAGGGCGGCGCGGCATGCACAAGCCGTCGGACGGCAAGGGGCTGAACTTGGGTGTGCATTCGTATCCCACCGACGGGACGCGAATGCACGGCCCGCACGGATGTGCTGGCACATCGGCGTGTATCGGCTGGTCCGGCGTACTTGAATTGGTTCATCGTGCCGGTCTACGTTGGCGGCGCGGCCGATGGAAATTCAATCCCGCCCGGACGTGGATCCTTCTGGGAGCGGACGATTACCGGTCGAAGATGTGAACAGCACATCGCACAGTCATGCCTGCGGGAGAGAATCTTCTATGAGTGATCGTGAACACGAGACCTATGACGTGGTCGGCATTGGGTTCGGTCCGTCCAACCTGTCACTCGCCATAGCCCTGGAAGAGTACCGGGCGAATGGTCCGGAGAATGAGATCAGTGCCCTCTTTCTGGAGCGTCAATCCGCGTTCGGCTGGCACCGCAACATGCTGTTGCCGTCGACGACCATGCAGATATCCTTCCTCAAGGATCTGGTCACTTTCCGCAATCCGACGTCGAGTTTCAGCTTCATCGCGTACTTGCACGCGTCGGGGCGGCTCCCGCAGTTCGTCAACAACCAGGATTTCTTCCCCACGCGCCAGGAGTTCCACCAGTACCTCGAGTGGGCGCAGGCACGGGTGGCCGATCGCGTCGCGTACGGCTCGGAAGTGACGTCGATCCGGCTGCCGCCGGGTGCCGATCCGGAGCGGTCGGACCGGCTGCGCCTCGAGGTGGCGGATGCCACCGGCCGCAACGGCCGCGTGGTCGAGGCACGGAACGTGGTGATCTCGACCGGCCTGGTCCCGAGCATGCCCGTGGGAACCGAGCGCGACGAACGGGTGTGGCACAGTTCGGAGTTCCTGGAGAAGTACCGCCGGATGAACCCCGCGGAACTGCGTCGGGTGGCGGTGGTCGGGGCGGGCCAGAGCGCCGCCGAGATCACCAGGTTCCTGTACGACGAGCTTCCGCACGCCGAGGTGTGCGCGGTCATCCCGTCCTACGGCTACTCCGTCGCGGACGACACCCCCTTCGCCAATCAGATCTTCGACCCCGGGGCCGTCGACGACTACTACTTCGGCACCGAGCAGACGCGGGAGGCGTTCTGGCGGTACCACCGCAACACGAACTACTCGGTCGTCGACGACGAGGTGATTCGGGATCTGTACCGCAGGTCGTACGACGACGAGGTACGGGGTGTGCGGCGCCTTCAGTTCCTCAACCTGACGAGGGTCACCAGTGTCAAGCGCGTCGGCGCCGAGACCCGCGTCTCCCTGCAGGTGGGCCCCGACGACGAGGTGCGCGAACTCGACTTCGACGCACTCGTCTGCGCGACCGGCTACAGCACGATGGAGCCCACGGACCTGCTCGGCGATCTCGACCGGCACTGCCTGCGCGACGAGGCGGGCCGATACCGGGTGGAGCGGGACTACCGCATCGTCACCGCCCCCGAGATGCGCTGCGGCATCTATCTCCAAGGTGGTACCGAGCACACCCACGGACTGACCTCCTCGCTGCTGTCGAACATCGCTGTACGAAGCGGTGAGATCGCCGACTCGATCGTCGCCGGCCGTGCGGGACGGAACGCCGAGCGGGCACTCCTCGCCGAGGTCGGCGGCGACACCCGCTGAAGGCCCGCAAAAGAAAGAACGGGACCGGGCGCCACACCCGCGACACCCGGTCCCGCATGTCTATGTCTCCTGCGAGGGACGGATCGGATCCCCGAGGAATATCCGGCATCCCGGAGGCGCGGCTTCGGGAGATTCGGTGATCGTGACGGATTCCCCGGTGGGCCGGGATTCCCAGGTATTTCCTTGTGTCACCGATCGTGCCGATCACTACATGTTTCCGGCGGACGGAAAGGGGGCTTCCGGATGAGGAGTCCGGTGGAAGAGCGGTGGGTACGCCGCTTCCGTGACGACGACGGGTGCGCGACGAAGCTCGTCTGTTTCCCCCATGCCGGCGGCTGGGCGAACGCGTACCGTACGTGGCATCTGGGACTGCCGTCGGACATCGGCGTACTCGCTGTCCGGTACCCGGGCCGGGAGGACCGGCTCAGCGATCCGTTCCCGTCCGGGCTGGAAGCCCTCGCGGACGACATAGCCGACGCACTCGGCGAGCTGACGCGGCATCGGCTGGTGCTGTTCGGCCACAGCATGGGAGCTTCGGTGGCACATGAGGTGGCGCTGCGCTTGCAGAAACGGGGATGTCCGCCGGCTGCCTTGTGCGTGTCCGGCAGACGCCCGCCCCATGCGCTGGACGGCCAGCGGCGGTTGTCCGGCACGGACGAGGAGATCGTCGCGGACGTCGTGCGCTTCGACGAGAGCAGGGCCCCGGTCTTCGCGGACCCTGACCTACGGGAGATCCTGCTCCCGGCGGTTCGCGCGGACTACCGGTTGGTGGACGACTACCGCGGTGGCCGCCGACCTCTGCTCGACTGCCCGGTGTACGGTTACGCCGGTGACGACGATTCCGAGGTGACCCCGAAGCAGATGCGCGACTGGGCGGACACGACGCACGACGCCTTCCGTCTCCGGGTGCTGCCCGGTGGGCATTTCTACCTCAGAGCCCAGGAAGCCGCGCTGCTGGCGGACATGAGAAACGTACTGGGTCGCATCAAGTCCCGTACGAGCGCCTCCTCATGAGGACTGCGCGCCCTGGATCGTAAGAACTCACCTTGCGGCGTACGGGACTCCGTCGCGGGCCAGATCCTCATCGAGAAGGCTGCCGCCGTACATCCAACGGTCCGAGAGACCCCGGTCGGCGGTGGCTACCGCACCCAGCCGTTGAACTGCTGCTTGCCGCGAGGGGTTCGCTTGCTGTTGGTCAGCGCCGCGGCGGAGGCTCGGACCATCCAGGCGTTGACCGAGATGCCCTGTCTGGACGCCGCCTCCTCGATCTGATCCTTCATCGCCTGCGGGGGTCGGAAGTTGATCCGAGCCGTCGTGCCGCTCATGGCGCCACTGAGCGCTCCGGCCGACCAGTCGCTCGCCGCGTCACCGGTCTCATCCGTGGTGTCCTCGGTGGGGCCGTCGTCGCCCGAGGGCGGAGTCACCACAAAACTGGGCTCCATCCCGCGCAGGCGCAGGTCCACCGAGCCGGGTGCCAGCTCCTGGGTGATCTCGTCGGCCGCGGCCGACAGAACCTTGAGCAACGTGAGCCGGACGGCCGACTCCAGCGGAGCGACGAGGCGCTCGGCAACCGCGCGGGTCTCGGCGTCTGCTGCCGCAGAGGTTGTGACCAGTTCGTCGCGCAGCGCATCGACGTACTCCCGTAGTTCCATGGAGACATCATGGCACACTGATTGCGCCGGTCGGCGCCTGCTTGGCCCATTCCCGCGCGACCCCCTTTGGCCAGGTGAAACGTGTGATGCCTCGACGAGTCGGCTGCCACTCTTGGACTTGGCGGCTCGACGTGGGGCCATAAGGGCGCCAGGTCATATGCCGCACGCGGAGTGCAGCCACGTGAGTGCCACCGCAGCGCGCGGATCAACCGCGGTCACGCGAGAGCGGGCCGAGGAGAAGGCGGTCGTATTCGGCCACGGCCATCACGCTGTTCTCCCGCCACCTCGCTGAGCCAGGTGTGGCGGGAGAGCTTCAGGGGGCGGTGTGGCAGGCGCGTGATGCCGTACGGGGCATGCCACGGACCCTTGCGTGCTACGTGGCTGCCTCGTACGCCGGCACCACGTGCAAAGGGGCAGGCCCCGGAGAGCGGGGGATTTTCCTCTCCGGGGCCCGCGAGGGCGGCACCGATGAACCGACGGGGGGACGGTGTCGGTGCCGTGATCGTGACCAGCGATCAGCTGGTGGTGCCGTCGGCCGCCGCGTCGGATGTCCTCGTCCCTGACCCTCGGGGCGGGGCGATGACGAAGGCCGGTTTCGGAACATCGGTCGCTCGGCGAGAGAGCCACTTCGTTCTCCGCCTCAGCGGCGACCGGGATCTTGCGCCACAGATTGTCACGTACTGCGACCGATCCGTGGCGCCAGTATGGCATCGCTTTGGCCCCCTTGCAAGTCTCGCGTCCTTTGGGTCGCAGTTGAAGAAGGAGGCCCTGCCGCTGGCAAGTCCCCCTGAGCGGCAGCGAGGTGCCGCTGGCGCCACGGGTGGGGGGATGTGGCGCCACGTCGCCCTCGGTGACATTCCACGTGCAGGCGCGGAGCCCGGCTGCGATCGGACTCATTCCGCGCAGGAACGCTCCACCACGACGTCGCCGATCACGGTCCGGGCCTGGACGCGCACGAACTCGTCGGCCTGCTCCCACGCTGCCAGGAGCGCGAGAGACGTGTAGACGGTGCCTGCGGCGGAGTCGAGGGACAGGCGGGCGCTGGTGGTCTCGGCCACGCCGATCCGGATGTTGCCGAACGTGGTGACGGCGACGACGGTTCCCCGCGCCACCTCTCCGATGTCGATGCCGCCCTGGGTCGTCCGGGCCTCCACGTCGGTGTGCGCCCGGCTGATCCTGATGGCCCCCTTCTCGGTGTGCATGCGGGCGACTCCGCGCACCTTTCCCACAGTGGCGTCGCCATCGCCCATCGCTCTGATCGTGGCCCAGCCCTCGACCTGCCTCAGGTGGACGTTGCCCCGGTTCGCCGTGGCCTCGACGCTGCCGGCCGCACGGCCGACCGTGATGTCACCCAGGGAGGAGGTCAGTTGCAGGCTGCCGGTACGGTCGAGCCCGATGCGCCCCAGGCCCGTGCTGAGTTGGCACTCGCCCAGCTCTCCCACCGCGAGGAAGTCCGCGGCCATGCCCCGCCCGTGCAGGCTCGATCCTGTCGGCACGGCTATCACCACGATGACCGCGCCCCCGCTGCCGCCGGGCTCCGGGACGTTCACGAGCAGCCAGCCGTCGGCGTATTCGATACGCAGCTGCTCGGCGGCTTGCACGTCGTCCTGGTCGTCGCTGTCGCGCGGATACGCCTCCACCGTCGTCTCGGCGCGGTCACTCGCGGCGATGCGGACCTGGCCGAACATCAGGTTGAGCACCACGCGGACAGGCGCGGGTGTGTCGAACGTCGGCATGGCGAGCCGCCTTCGGAATGTCTGAGGCCGCCGATCTGGTGCAGACGGCAGCCCGAACGACGCAGGTCGCTCTGTCACGGGGTTGGTCTCCGGTCTCGGGGTGCGAGCGACCGGGGGTACGGGCACGTACCGCTGGGGGACGCGGCGGGTTCTGGCCCGCCCTCGCCACGCCGGACACTTCGCCCTCCGCCCCGCGCGCGTCGCGTCCCGTGCCTGCCTGCCCTTTGTCGCCCACCGTCCGGGCTCTCCGGCCGGGGCCTTTCGACCCTGCCCGGAAGAGAACTGGTGGGGGCACCTTTCGGTTCGGAGCGTAATTCTCTGCTGACATCATGTGGTGCCACATTAGTGTCATAACGGGGTGTCCGGGCGGGGTGCGCCTCGGAACTCCATGTGACGGCGAGCGGAATCGGTCACAGACGTACGGGCGTGCCCCCCGGGATTCGAGTCGGGTCATCCAGCCGTCACCGAAGTCCGGAAGCGTGGGAACGCTCCCTCACCGATGTCGCCGATGTCGCCGACGCTCTGACGGACTGCCGGATGAAGAAGCGGGCCCCGGTGGTGCCATCTCCGCACCGGCTCTGCGACAGGCGGCACGGATCGCCTTGCGTCTCGGCCGGCCTCGCAGGGAGGTGCCGACATATTCCAGCCAATGTAAGGCTGTGGCCGACTGCTGTGCCGCCTGCCCCTCTGGGGCGTTCCGCAGGTCACGGTCGCGACGTCAACAGAGAGCCGGACGCCCGTATCCCGCTGTGACATGCTGCGCGCCAAGATGGCGTCGATTGACAGTAGACATGGCGCCACATGATGTCATCATGGCGCTATGACAGCTCTGCGATCGCTCTGCTTCCCGGGAGAGTTCCGCGCCGGCACTTACCGGCGCTTCACGGCGGCCCCCGACGCCCCCTCGCCCCGGGTGTCCGGAGCGCGGATGCCGCTCGGCAACGGGCGGCGCACCGAGCGGGGCGCGCCGTGAACCAGGCGGCGACCACCGCGGGGCCGCACCGGCCGCTCCCCGGACCGCACGGCCCCTCGGCCATCCAGGTCCGGGGACTGCGGAAGTCGTACGGAACGGAGACCGCCGTCGACGACCTCCATCTGGATGTCCCCCACGGCACCGCCTTCGGCCTGCTGGGGCCCGACGGCGCCGGCAAGACCACCGTGATGCGCATCCTCTCGGCGCGCGTCGCCGCCGACGCCGGCGAGATACGCATCGCCGGGTACGACCTCCCCACAGACGCCGACGCCGTACGCGCGGCCGTCGAACTCGTCGGCCGGACTTCGGCGGTGGACCCCCGCCTCACCGCCGAGAAGAACCTGCTGCGGACATCGGCCCTGTGCCGACTGCCGCCCCGCGAGGGCGGGTCGCGGGCAGCCGAACTCCTTGCGCGGCTCGATTTGTCACGGGTCGCCACCGAGCCTGCGGCTGCCTTGTCCAGCGGCCGGCGGCGTCGGCTCGATCTGGCGATGGTGCTGGCCGGGGATCCGGGCGTCGTCCTGATGGACGAGCCCACCGCGGGTCTCGACCCCGTGAGCCGCCGCATCGTGCGGGAGGTGGTGCGCGATCTCGTCGCCGACGGCATCACGGTGCTGTTCACCACCTGCTCGCCTCAGGAGGCGGGCCGGCTCGCCGACCGGATCGGGGTCCTGCGCCGCGGTCGGCTCGTCGCCGAGGGCACGCAGGACGCACTGCTACGGCTGGTCCCGGGCGGTCACATCCGTCTGTACTTCGCCGACACGGCCGAACTCGCCACCGCCGCCGCGCTGTTCCACCTGGACACGGTCGTCCGGGACGACACCGCGCTCAGCCTGCGGATCCCGGGCGACGGCAGCGTCGGCCTGATCCGCGCCGTCCTCGCCATTCTGGAGGAGGGCCGCGTGGAGCCTCGGCGGTTGGCGGTGCACAGTCCCGGACTGGAGGACGTTTTCACCGCGCTCGTGCACAACGGCCCCCAGGGTCCGCCACCCACCCACCGCGCCGTGCACTCGCCGGACGCCCCACTCGGGGAGGAAGCGCGTGACATCCGGTGGCTGTGGCGCGAGGTCCTGCCCGTCATGGCCGCGTTGCTGCTGCTCTGCGCGCATGTCGCGGAGGCCGGGCCCGCCGTCCTGCCCGGCGTGCTTCCGGCCGCCCTGGTGTGCGTGGCACTCGCGCTCGCCGGGCGCCGCAGACGTGCCGCCCCCCGTTCGCCGAAGCACCGCGGCCCTCACGCGTAGCCCCTGACCGCGTCGGCGCCGACCGTTGCGTCCCAAGTCCTTTCGACACACCTCGTCTTCGCTACGTACTAACGGGAGTTGGATCACATTGGCTACCTTGCTCTACAGGATCGGCCGCTTCGCCTTCCGGCGACGAGGTCTCACCGTCCTGCTGTGGCTCCTGGTCCTCGTCGGGGCCGGAGTCGCCGCTTCATCCGCGCCGCCCCCTCCCACCGACACCTTTTCCATGCCGGGCACACAGTCCCAGAAGGCCGTCGACCTGCTGAAGGAGAAGTTCCCGGCCGCAAGCGCCGACGGTGCCTCGGCCCGAGTCGTGGTCCGCGCACCGTCGAACCAGAAGATCTCGAACCCCAAGCCGAAGAAGAATGTGGCGGCTCTCGTCGAGGACCTGTCGAAGGCCCCGCAGGTCGTCGCGGCCTCCGATCCGTTCACCACGGGCGCCGTCAGTAAGGACGGCACGACGGCCTACACGATCGTCACGTACAAGGTCGCCGCCCTGAAGGTGTCCGACAAGGCGCATGACGCCCTGAGCAAAGCGGCCGCCGACGCCCGCGCGAACGGGCTCAGGGTCGAGATGGGCGGTGACGCGGTCCCCGTGAAGCAGGCGGCGGGCGGCTCCTCCGAGAGCGTCGGGATCGGCGTCGCCGCTCTGATCCTCCTGGTGACCTTCGGTTCGCTGGTGGCGGCGGGCATGCCGCTGCTCACCGCCGTCGTGGGAGTAGGCGTCGGCATCTCCGCGATCGGCGCCCTCGGCAGCACGCTCGGCCTGTCCTCGACCACCACGACCCTGGCCATGATGATCGGCCTGGCCGTGGGGATCGACTACGCCCTGTTCATCGTCTCCCGCTACCGCGCCGAGATGGCCGAGGGGCGACAGCGGGAGGAGGCCGCCGGCCGGGCGGTCGGCACCGCGGGCTCCGCCGTGGTCTTCGCCGGCCTCACGGTCGTCGTCGCCCTCGCCGGGCTCGCCGTCGTCAACGTTCCGATGCTGACAAAGATGGGTCTGGCCGCGGCGGGCACCGTCGCGATCGCCGTCCTGGTCGCCGTCACCCTTGTACCGGCGCTGCTGGGCTTCGCGCCGTTCAAGGTGTTGCGCCGCAGGGACCGCAAGCGGATCGCGGGCAAGCCGCTGTCCGGGCGTCAGCGTCGCAAGGCGGCGAAACGGGCGGCCCGGCAGCGGCCGAACCTGGGTGCCCGGTGGGCGAGCTTCGTCATGCGCCGTCCCGTCATCGTCCTGCTGTTCGGGGTCCTCAGCCTCGGCGCCGTCGCCGCTCCCGCGACCCGGCTGGAACTCGGCCTGCCCGGCGAGGGCACCATGGCCCCCGACACCACCCAGCGCAAGGCGTACGACATGCTGTCGGAGTCCTTCGGCCCCGGCTTCAACGGACCCCTGACGGTCACCGTCGAGGCCCACGACGCCAAGACCGTGGGCAAGGACGTCGCCGCCAAGCTGTCCGACGAGCCCGGCGTCGCCGAGGTGGGCTCCGTGACCCCGAACAAGGCGGGCGACACCGCGATCGTCAACGTCGTACCGGACAAGGGACCGACGGACGACAAGACGAAACTACTGGTCAAAAACCTGCGCGGCGACCTCGCCCGGGTCGGGCGTGTCCATGGCGCCGAAATCCTGGTGAGCGGGCAGACGGCCATGTTCATCGACTTCTCCAAGACCCTCAGCGACGCGTTGCTGCCCTATCTCGGTCTCGTGGTGGGTCTCGCTTTCCTGTTGCTGATCCTCGTCTTCAGGTCGTTCCTCGTGCCGTTGAAGGCCGCTCTCGGATTCCTGCTGTCGGTGTCCGCGGCGCTCGGTGCCGTTGTGGCGATCTTCCAGTGGGGCTGGTTCGCCGACATCGTGGGGGTGGACCAGCCTGGCCCGATCATGAGCACGATGCCGATCATCATGATCGGCGTGGTCTTCGGCCTCGCCATGGACTACGAGGTGTTCCTGGTGACCCGGATGCGCGAAGCCTATGTCCACGGGGAGTCGTCCCGGCAGGCGGTCGTCACCGGCTTCCGGCACGGTGGTCGCGTGGTCAGCGCGGCCGCGCTCATCATGACCAGCGTCTTCTCCGGATTCATCACACAGGACAACGTCTTCGTACGGATGATCGGCCTCGGCCTGGCCCTGGCGGTCCTCTTCGACGCTTTCGTCGTCCGCATGGCCATCGTCCCGGCGCTCTTCGCCGTCCTCGGCGACCGCGCGTGGTGGCTTCCCAAGTGGCTCGACCGCATGCTGCCCGACATGGATGTCGAAGGCGAGAAGCTGTCGCGCCGGCTCGCGGCCCCGCGGGACCTGCGCGCGGCGCGCGACCACGAGTACAGCCGCTGATGCGCGCCGTGGGGGCCGGTTCGATCCCGGAATCGGTCCCCACGGTCGAGAGGACGTCGCGCCGCGTCGCTACGGCACCCGCTGTGCCGTGTTGCGGCACGGCACGGCGGTGAGCCCGTGCAGGCGCTGGAAGGCGTACGCGGCGGAGACGAGTGCCATGTGGTGGTACCAGCCGGGGAACGAGCGTCCCTCGAAGTCCAGAAGCCCGAAGTCCTGCTCCATGGAACCGATCGCGTCCGTCGTCCCGCGGTGCAGTGAGGCGATCGAGGCGGCCTCCGCGAGGGGGTGGTGGGCGAGGCTGGTGAGCCACAGCAGGCCCGGTGAGCGGGCGGGGCCCACTTCGGTGAAGAGCCGGTAAGGAGGTCCGGGGGAGCGGCCCTGGGAGCCGCCCGCCAGATGGACGAGTGAGGTCTGGAGGTGTGTGATGCGCTGCTCTCCGCCGGGCAGGTGGACGAGGGCCGTCTCCGGGCTCTGTGCGGAGACCAGGGTTCTTGCGCGCGCTGGTACCGGGGCGCCCTCGCGGGCGGGCAGCACCGCCAGATGCGGTGGCACCGCGACGACGAAGTCGCGGCGGCGCTTGGCGAGTCCGTGCAGCAGATATCCCACATCGGGTTCGTCGCTCATGTCGACGAGAACGACCGAGGACGTGGAGTGCGTGCGGGCCGCCAGCCGGTCCACGAGTCGGAGCGTGTGTGCCCACTGCGGCCGGTACCGCTCGAAGTCCGGTATACGTACGTCCCTGCGCCGTTCGGGGTCCTGTGTCCAGGTCGTCGGCAGGTGCAGGCACCAGTCGACGGGAACGTGAGCGGTGTCCACGCACAGGAAGGATCCCAGTCCCAGCTGGCAGTTGAGCGTACGGCCCGAGGACAGGTCGAAATAGCGGTGGACACCCACCGACCGGTCACCACGCTTGGGCAGGACGGCCCGGCCGATGGACCACACGGGCTCGGGTCGACGGTCCGCCACCCAGTGGGTGAGTTCCTCCATGACCTCGTCGAAATCCCATGGGCTGAGACTCACGAATTGGCGCAGCGACTGCACGACGGACGGGTCGCGGGAGACCACGGTGGCGAGCCGGCGCACCGACTTCTTGCCCGAGGTGACGAGCAGCCCTTTCAAATAGGCGTGTGCCCACTTACGTTGATCGGTCCGGCGTAAGCCTTTGAAGATCGTGCTGCTAAACCGGTTCAGAGGCAATTCTGAATTGATGGCGCACCTAGCGCCTCGTGAAGTCGACGAGGTGTCCGCTTGGGTGGTATTCATGCCGCAATAACTCCCCCGATGTTACTGAGCGTTGTGATGGCAGAGTCTAGGTCCCGCTCCAGTGTGGCGCCACTGTAAGAGGTTGGTCGACCTGTTTTGGCGCCTCGATGGCGCACGGCCTCGGGGTCCTGGTGGCAGGATGACGGCTAGATTCAGCTCATCCCTTCATGGGGTGGGCCGCTGGCCCTCGTTGTCGGCGACAGTGTGTGGACTTCGCGATCACGGTGTGATGACCTGCGGGAATGTGGCGCTTGCGTACTCGATCGGGGCGGTGGCGAGGGGTGGAGGTGGCGCTTGAGGGGGCCGTGATGCATTGCGGCTCCTGATTCGGAGCGCCGCAGGCCCTGGGGGCGCACCTAGATCACGCCAAAGCAGTGGCCTAGACCACTGAATCAGAGGAGTGTTCGAACTCTGCAAAGTAGTGCTCGATGGCGCCAAGATCCTTGAACCGGCATCGATGTCGGGATCTACTCGGGAGCACGGCAGTTGGCCATCCCGACCTCAACGGGTAACCGTGCAATGGCTGGTTCATTCAGCCCGGCAGTACTCATCTGCGAGCGGTGGCCACTGCTCTTGGCATGCGTGCCAAAAAACGGGGTGAACGCTTTCGGCATCCGATGGGGAGCCACCGCGAACCCGCTTGGTCGATACGCGCATTTACGGGGAGGCGTGATGACGAATCAGGTCGAGGACTGCAAAGACTCCAAGGCGGTCATGTTCGGCAGAGCCGCGGAGGCTGTGCCGAGGAACCGAAGAGCCGGTGGGGTGGATTCGCGGGGTGATCAGGTACTCACCACGAAGGTGGGACTGCACATACCCATTGGACTCGCCTTCGAGGAGTGGGAACGCGCCGGGCGCCAGCTCTCCGGGCTGCTCAACTCCTCGTCCTGGTGGCTCGGGGACTGGCTCGTCTACGGCAAGGACCACTATGCGGACCGCTATGAGCGCGGCATCCGCGCTGCCGGGCTGCAATACCAGACGCTGCGCAACTACGCCTGGGTCTCCCGGCGCTTCGAGCTGCACCGGCGGCGGCCCGCGCTCAGCTTTCAGCACCACGCCGAGCTGGCGTCGCTGCCGCTCGACGAGCAGGAGGTCTGGCTCGACCGTGCCGAGCGGATGAAGTGGAGCACCAAGCAACTGCGCAACGCCATCCGGGCCCAGCGCGAGCCCATCCCGCAGCAGACGGACGCCGTGGCGACGACGAGCCGGCTCGCCGTGCCCGACAACCGGCTGCAGTGGTGGCACAAGGCGGCGGCCCATGCGGGCACCGAGTTGGGGGAGTGGGTGACGGCCACGCTCGACGCGGCCGCGGACCAGGTGCTGAAGGATGCCGACCGGCAACAGGATGCCGACCGGCAACTCACCCTCGAATGACCGGTTCATGAGAACCGGCCCGTAAGGCGGTCGCGTCGGGGACAGGCGGGGGTGTCCGGCCGGGGCGGTGAAAGTCACGGGGTCCGCACACGTCAAGGGGTGCGGACCCCGTGTCATGGGTGGAACCGTTACGGCAGACGGTTCATGAGATCCGCCGTCTGTACGTGCCGGGTGCATTCGCGCCCGGCGAATGACTGCACCACCCGCTCGCGAATCTCGGGACGCTGTTCCTGGCTGAGCTTGAACATTCCCTCGGCCTTGGTCACCCGGACACGGAAAGCGCCGACGCCGGTCACTATCTTGCGGAAATAGTCGACCGATTCGCTCATGTCCCAGCTGTCGCCGAATTCCCCCTCGAAGGCTTGCACGGTCGCCTGTACGACATCCAGGGTCTCCTCCGTCGACTCGATCTTCTCCACCACTCCGTGCACATGCACCGAGGTGAAGTTCCATGTCGGGGCGGCAGGCGTGACGTCGTAGACGGTGGGCGAGACGTAGGCGTGCGGACCGGTGAACGTCAGCAGGATCGCCGACCCGGTTTCCAGCGCCGCCCAGTGCGGATTGGCACGGTTCATGTGACCCAGCAGAGGCATGCCCGCCAGGTCCGCGGTGGGGCTGCCCTCCCACTGGGGGTCGGTGATGACCGGGAGGTGGGTGGCGAAAGGTCCGTCAGCGGGAGTTCCATTGCTGGCCATCAGTGCCAGCGGGTTCCCGCGCATCAGATCGACCATCCATGAGACGTCCGGTTCCCGGTAGTGGCTGGGGACGAACATACAGCACTCACCTTTCGTGGTGTGACGAAAACAGTGCCTGTCCGGCATCGAGGCCTTGAGACGCGGCAATGATGCGGCGAATGGTCGACGACATCGCCGTACTGTCCTGTTGGCAGGACAACGGGGTTCTCCATCGTGGCCCGTTGTCGTCTCCGGCGCAATGAAGGGACGAACCGGCATCAACGAATCGTCCGGCGGGAACGGAAAGAGGAAGCCCGGCGGTATCGAATCAGAACGGCGGTGAGTTTCCATGCCGCAGCCTGTACCTGGAAAAGGACCCCGTCAGCCCTCAGGAGGAATTCATGGAAAACGGGCAGGCGGTCCTGGCAGCTTCTCCGGAGGCGGCCGCTCGGCCACCCCGGCGTCCGGTCCGGATTCTGGTCAGGAGCTCGAAGCGACGGCGGCTTGCCGCACGCCGCGGGACTTGGTGTGATGCGGGTGTTCCCGAGAACATCGCCGAGCAGGGTGAACGCGCGGCCCCGTGCGGTGTTCAACTGCTCTGCCTCGGTGAACAACGAGGGCGGCCACACCGGGCCCGAGCCGGACCGCCCCGACCCATCCGGATCCGACCCCCGCGGCGGATGGGCCGGGGCACCCCTCGACGTTCCGATCTACGGGCTTCGGACCTGAGGCCTTGAGGAAGACGCGGATCTGGCGGGCACGGCTGGTCTCATGGAGGGATCGTCGCCCACGTGTGGTGCGGGGAACGGGGCGGTTCGTCGCCCGCACCTCCCACGCGCTCGGATCAGGCCGGGCGGCCGCGCCGTACCGCCTCG
This sequence comes from Streptomyces griseochromogenes, assembly GCF_001542625.1. Taxonomy (NCBI): domain Bacteria; kingdom Bacillati; phylum Actinomycetota; class Actinomycetes; order Kitasatosporales; family Streptomycetaceae; genus Streptomyces; species Streptomyces griseochromogenes. Next base: position 2,593,247 of record NZ_CP016279.1, read on the forward strand.
ATGCCGGCCGCACCGTCGTGTGCCTCGTCGACGATCTCGATGTCCGGGGCCGAGCCGAGAATGGTGCGCAGGAACCCGCACACCATGGGCTCGTCGTCCACCACCACTACCCGGGCCACGCTCACACCGCCGATTCGGAGGTCGGGACGAACACGGGCAGCGTCGCCTCGACGCTGAACCCGCCGTCGGAACAGGGTCCGGCACGCAACGTGCCGTGCACGAGCTCGATGCGCTGCCGCAGTCGGGCGATCCCGAGACCTGAGCCGGTACCGGCCAGGGCGCCGCGAGGTCCACCGGTCGGTGGCGTGTCGCGGACCGTCAGCCGCAGCTGTGCCGTGTCGTACTCCACGCCCACGTTCACGCGGGCGCCGGGAGCGTGCTTGCGTACGTTGGTCAGCGCCTCGCGCAGCACGCGGTAGGCGGTGCGCCCGACCACCGGTGAGGCCATCGCCGGATCGCCTTCCTCGATCAGCTCGGTCGGTATCCCCACCGCCACGGACTCGGCGACCAGGCCGGCGAAGCCCGCCACCGAGGGCGTCCGGTCGCCCTCCGGCGCGGTGCGCAGAATGCCGACCAGGTCCCGCAGCTCCTCCAGCGCCTGGCAGCCCGCGGAGCGCAGTTCCTCGGCCGCCTGCCGGGTCGCCTCGTCGGGTGCCGTCACCCTCAGGGCACCGGCCTGCAGCACCATCAGGCTCACTCGGTGGGTGACCACGTCATGCATCTCACCGGCGAGCCGGGCGCGTTCTTCGGCGCGGGCCCGCTCCGCCAGCAGATGACGCTCCCGTTCGGCGCGCTCGGCGCGCTCGACCAGTGCCTGCATCAGCCTGCGGCGGGTGTCGAAGTACAGCGCCGGCAGCGGCCCGATCGTCCGTTACTACGGGCGATCCGCGCTCCAGTACTACGTGTCCACGGTCGCCTCCGTGTACTTCATGGGCCTGCTGGCGCACTGCGTGCTGGTGAGCGTCGTCGAGGTCCTGCTCATCACGGCGGTCGGCAGGCTTTACGGCGTCCCGTTGCCCGCCGCCTCGCGGTGGCCCGTGCTCGCGGTGTCCCTGGTGCTCGGCGCCGCCGGTCGTGCAACTGGTGCTGTTCCCGCTCGTGTTCATCTCGGGCACGTACGTGCCGATCCACTCCGCCCCGCTGAACGGCATCGCCGGTGCGCTGCCGGTGAAACCGTTCAACGACGCCCTGCTCCGCGCCTTCACCACGAACCACGCCGGCCTCCCCTGGCGGGACCACGGCGTCCTGCTGCTGTGGGGGGTGGCCGGTGCGGCGGTGGCCGTCCGGCGGTTCCGCTGGGATCCGCGTGCGCAGTGAGCGACCCGGCCCGGGACCATGCCCGCCCCGGGCACGAGGGCCGGGGCGGGTGCGAGGTGCCTACAGCTCCGTGCGTACCGTGCGGGCCGCGGTGACCAGGTTCTCCAGGGAGGCTCGGGTCTCCGGCCAGTCACGGGTCTTCAGGCCGCAGTCGGGGTTGACCCACAGCCGCTCGGCGGGGATCGCCTTCAGGCCGGTGCGCAGCAGGTCGGCAGCCTCCGCCGCGCTGGGCACGCGCGGCGAGTGGATGTCGTAGACGCCGGGTCCCGCCTCGCGCGGGTAGCCGTGGGCGGCGAGTTCACGGGCCACCTGCATGTGCGAACGGGCGGCCTCCAGGCTGATGACGTCGGCGTCGAGATCGTCGATGGCCTGGACGATGTCGCCGAACTCGGCGTAGCACATATGGGTGTGGATCTGGGTGTCCGGGCGGACGCCGCTGGTGGTCAGCCGGAAGGCCCGCGTGGCCCACTCCAGGTACGCGGGGCGGTCGGCGGCACGCAGGGGGAGGGTTTCGCGCAGGGCGGGCTCGTCGACCTGGATCACCGAAGTACCTGCCGCCTCCAGGTCGTTCACCTCCTCGCGCAGGGCGAGGGCCACCTGGCGGGCGGTGTCGGCGAGGGGCTGGTCGTCGCGGACGAAGGACCAGGCGAGCATGGTGACGGGACCGGTGAGCATGCCCTTGACCGGGCGGTCGGTGAGGGACTGGGCGTACGTCGTCCAGCGCACCGTCATCGGCTCGGGGCGCGAGATGTCGCCGGCCAGGATCGGCGGCCGGACGTAACGGGTGCCGTAGGACTGGACCCAGCCGTGCTGCGTGGCGAGGTAGCCGGTGAGCCGCTCGGCGAAGTACTGGACCATGTCGTTGCGTTCGGCCTCGCCGTGCACCAGGACGTCCAGGCCCGCCTTCTCCTGGAAGGCGATCACCTCGCGGATCTCCGCCCCGACGCGTTCCTCGTATCCGGCGGTGTCGATGCGGCCGGCCCTCAAGTCGGCGCGCGCGGAGCGCAGTTCGCCGGTCTGCGGGAAGGAGCCGATGGTCGTGGTGGGGAGCGCGGGGAGGCGCAGGTGGGCGCGCTGGGCCGCGGCCCGCTCGGGGTATGGCCGGCAGCGGCGCGCGTCGTCGTCCGTGACGGCGGCGGTGCGGGCGCGCACGGCCGGGTCATGGGTGATGGGCGAGTGTGCGCGGGAGGCCAGATCGGCCCGGTTCGCCGACAGCTGCGCGGTGATCGTGTCGGTGCCGCGGGCCAGGCCCTTGGCGAGGGTGACGATCTCGGCCGTCTTCTGCCGGGCGAAGGCGAGCCAGCGCAGGATCTGCGGCTCGATGTCCCGCTCGGCCGCCGCGTCGAGGGGGACGTGCAGGAGTGAGCAGGAGGCCGACACGTCGACCCGGTCGGCCAGGCCGAGCAGGGTGCCGAGCGTGGCCAGGGAGGCCGACAGGTCGTTGCCCCAGATGTTGCGGCCGTTCACGACACCGGCGACCAGCCGCTTGCCGGGCAGTCCGCCGACGGCCGCGAGCGCGTCCAGGTTGGCGGCGGCCGCCTCGGTGAAGTCCAGGGCCAGGCCCTCCACCGGTGCCTTGGCCAGCACCGGCAGGGCATCGCCGAGCCGGTCGAAGTAGGAGGCGACCAGCAGCTTGGGCCGGTCGGTGAGGGCACCGAGATCGCGGTAGGCGCGGGCGGCGGCGTTCAGTTCGGCCGGGGTACGGTCCTGGACCAGGGCCGGCTCGTCGAGCTGCACCCACTCGGCACCGGCCGCGCGCAGGTCGGCGAGGACCTCGGCGTACACCGGGAGCAGACGGTCCAGGAGGGTGAGCGGCTCGAAGTCCGCGGACACCCCGGGCGCGGGCTTGGCGAGCAGCAGGTAGGTCACCGGGCCGACCAGCACGGGACGTGCCGTCAACTCCAGGGCGAGGGCTTCCTTCAGCTCGGAGACCTGCTTGCCGGAGTCGGCCGCGAACCGCGTGTCCGGGCCCAACTCGGGCACGAGATAGTGGTAGTTGGTGTCGAACCACTTGGTCATCTCCAGTGGCGCGACTTCCTGCGTGCCGCGGGCCATGGCGAAGTAGCCTTCCAGCGGGTCGGCGGCGACGGCCGCCCGGTGCCGGTCGGGGATCGCGCCCACCATGACGGTGGTGTCCAGGACGTGGTCGTAGTACGAGAAGTCACCGGTCGGGACCTCGTCGACGCCGGCCTCCGCCAGCTGCCGCCAGTTGGTGCGACGCAGTTCGGCGGCGGCCGTGCGCAGGGCGTCGGCGGTGACCCGGCCCTTCCAGTGGCCCTCGATCGCCTTCTTCAGCTCCCGGCCCTGGCCCTGGCGGGGGTAGCCGTACACGGTGGCCCGTGCTGCCGCGGCTGCGGACTTGGTGGTCACGGAGATCTCCTTCGCGAGATGAATCCCTGAGATCCCGGGGACGGGACGAGAGCGCGAAGGGGTGACGTACCGGACGGCAGCGGCCGTCGGCCGTCCGTTCGGTCACGCACGCCGACCCGCCCTCGAGGTCACCGGGATTCCGCGCACGAGTCGTCCCGTACGCGGGCAGTTGGCAGGTCTTCGGACTCGCGGGCACGTCCTCATGGGGGAGGACACCTACTGGCCGTCGCTTCCCAGACCCTGTACATCGGGCCCAGTGCGTATGACGGCGGTCGTTCCCGCTCACCGCTGCGGGGCAGTCCCGGATTTCCACCGGGTTCCCTCTTACGACGCGTCCCGCCTGGCTGACGGGGCGAACCAGCTGCACCGGCCACCCTACGGGGTCGGGTCGTACATGTGGAATCCCCGACCGGCCTTGCGGCCCAGCAGCCCCGCTTCCACCATCCGCTGCAGCAGCGGGGGAGGGGCGTAGAGGGGTTCCCTGAACTCGTCGTACAGGGACTCGGCGATCGAGGCCACGGTGTCGAGCCCGATCAGGTCCGCCAGCTTCAGCGGGCCCATGGGGTGGGCGCAGCCCAGTTCCATGCCGGCGTCGATGTCGGCGGCGGTGGCGAAGCCGGACTCCGTCATACGGATCGCCGAGAGCAGGTACGGGACGAGCAGCGCGTTGACGACGAAACCGGCCCGGTCCCGGGAGCGGATGACCGTCTTGCCGAGCGTGAGCGCGGCGAACTCCTCGACGACGGCCGCCGCTTCGGGCGCCGTGTGCAGGGACGTCACGAGCTCCACCAGGGGCAGTACGGGGACAGGGTTGAAGAAGTGCAGACCTACGACCCGGTCGGCGCGGCTCGTGGCCATGCCGAGGCGCATGACGGGGAGGGAGGAGGTGTTCGTGGCCAGGACGGCCTCCGGGTCCTCGACGATCTTGTCGAGGGCCGCGAACACCTCCGCCTTGGCGTCGGCGTTCTCGACGACGGCCTCGACGACCAGCTGCCGGTCGGCCAAGTCCGCCGGCTCGCCGGTGAAGACCAGGCGGGCGAGGGCGTCCTGTGCGGCGGACCGCTCCAGCTTGCCCCGCCGTACGGCACGCTCCAGGGAAGCCGCCACCCGCTCCCGCGCGGCGTGGGCGGCCGTGGCGTCGGCCTCGCAGACGATCGTGTCGATCCCGGCCCGCGCGCACACCTCGGCGATGCCCGCGCCCATCTGGCCGCCGCCGACCACTCCGACACGCCGGATGCCGCCGCTCATGACCGGGCCTGCGTCCGGCGCACCAGGTGGCGGGCATAGGCGTCCGGGGTGAAGAAGAGCGGCAACTCACCGGTCAGTGCCGTGCGTTCGAAGAGGGCCCGGACCTCCTCCACGGGTGCCCACGGGTACTCGGCGCCCAGCGCCGCGAGTTCCTCGTCGAGCAGCCCGAGGACCGTCTCCCGGTCGATCACCCGGTGCCGCAGCCACTGCCAGATCTGCACCCGGGCGATCTCGGCGGTGGCCGCGTCCTCCATGAGGCCGCTCAGCGCGACGGCGCCCTGCCCGCGCAGCCAGGCGGCGAAGTAGCGCAGGGCGACCGAGATGTTGGTCCGCACGCCCTCCGCCGTGGGCGGCCCGCTGATCCGGCGCACCGAGAGCAGATCCGCGGCCGTCACCTCCACGTCGTCCCGCGTCCGGTCGAGCTGGTGCGGACGCTCGCCGAGGACACCGTCGAACACCTCGCGGCACACGGGTACGAGTGCGGGGTGCGCGACCCAGGAGCCGTCGAAGCCGTCCTCGGCCTCCCGCTCCTTGTCCAGCCGGACCTTGGCGAGCGCCGCCTCGTGGGCGGCCGGGTCCTTGCTCGGCACCTGCGCCGCCATACCACCGATGGCGTGGGCGCCGCGGCGGTGGCAGGTGCGCACGAGGAGTTCGGTGTACGCCCGCATGAAGGGCGCGGTCATCGTCACCTTGGCCCGGTCCGGCAGCAGGAAGTCGGTGCGGTGGCCGAAGGTCTTGATCAGGCTGAAGAGGTAGTCCCAGCGGCCCGCGTTGAGACCGGAGCTGTGCTCACGCAGCTCGTAGAGGATCTCCTCCATCTCGAACGCGGCGGTGATCGTCTCGATCAGGACGGTGGCGCGGATCGTGCCCCGGGGGATGCCGAGGAGTTCCTGCGCGGTGACGAAGACGTCGTTCCACAGTCGGGCCTCGTAGCGGTTCTCCAGCTTCGGGAGGTAGAAGTACGGGCCGTGACCCGCGTCGATCTGCCGCTGCGCGCAGTGGAAGAAGTACAGGCCGAAGTCGACGAGCGCGGCGGGCACGGGGCGTCCGTCGTACTCCAGGTGCTCCTCGTCGAGGTGCCAGCCGCGCGGCCGTACGACGACGGTGGCGAGCCGCTCCCGCCCGTCGAGCCGGTACTCCTTGCCGTCGTCGGCGGTGAAGTCGATGCGCCGCTCGATGGCGTCGAGCAGGTTCAGCTGCCCGTCGATCACATGGCGCCAGGTGGGCGCGGTGGCGTCCTCGAAGTCGGCCATCCACACCTGGGCGCCGGAGTTGAGGGCGTTGACCGTCATACGGCGCTCGGGCGGGCCGGTGATCTCCACACGGCGGTCGGTCAGGCCGGGGGCGGGCGGCGCGACGTGCCAGGTGGCGTCGGCGCGGACGGCGGAGGTGACCATGGGGAAGTCGAGCGGGGACCCGGCGGCCAGGCGCAGGGCCTGCCGGCGGCGTTCCCTCATCAGGTCCTGACGCCGCTTGCCGAAGGCCGCCGCCAGCCGGCCGACGAAGTCCAGGGCGGCGGGGGTGAGGATTTCATCATGGCGGTGCCCCGGGGCACCGAGGACGCGGACATGATGGGTCAGTGAACTGATGGACATCGGGTCTCCTGAAGAGGACGCAAACGAAGGGTGCGGACCGACCGTCATTCCGTCGAACACACCTGGGGGCGCGGGGCTGTATCGACACGCGGCCACCGCCGCGTGTGCGCGACCAGCCCCCACGCACCCGCAGTCGACGAACCGGACCTAGTGGAACTGCTCCTCCTCCGTGGACCCGGCCAACGCCGTGGTGGAAGAGGCGGGATTCACGGCAGTGGAGACCAGGTCGAAATAGCCCGTACCGACTTCACGCTGGTGCCTGACCGCCGTGAAGCCGTGCGCCTGCGCCGCGAACTCCCGTTCCTGCAGGTCGACATACGCGGTCATGCCGTGCTCGGCGTAACCGCGGGCCAGGTCGAACATGCCGTGGTTCAGGGAGTGGAACCCGGCCAGCGTGATGAACTGGAAGCGATAGCCCATCGCGCCCAGCTCCCGCTGGAACTTGGCGATCTGGTCGTCGTCCAGCGCGGCCTTCCAGTTGAAGGACGGCGAGCAGTTGTAGGCGAGCATCTGGTCCGGGTACCGGGCGTGGACCGCCTCGGCGAACTCCCGCGCCTGCGCCAGGTCGGGCGTACCCGTCTCGACCCAGATCAGGTCGGCGTACGGGGCGTAGGCCAGACCGCGCGCGATGACCGGCGCCATGCCGTTGCGGACCCGGTAGAAGCCCTCGGCCGTGCGCTCGCCGGTGACGAACTCGGCGTCGCGCTCGTCGACGTCGCTGGTGAGCAGGTTGGCGGCGAGGGCGTCCGTGCGGGCGACGACGAGGGTCGGCACATCGGCGATGTCGGCGGCGAGCCGGGCCGCGTTCAGGGTGCGGATGTGCTGCGAGGTCGGCACCAGCACCTTGCCGCCGAGGTGGCCGCACTTCTTCTCCGAGGCGAGCTGGTCCTCGTAGTGGATGCCTGCCGCGCCCGCCGCGATCATCGCCTTGGTCAGCTCGAAGGCGTTCAGCGGGCCGCCGAAGCCGGCCTCGGCGTCGGCGACGATCGGCGCCAGCCAGTCGGTCGTGTCGCCGGCGTCCTCGGCGGTGGCGATCTGGTCGGCGCGCAGCAGCGCGTTGTTGATCCGACGGACCACCTGCGGAACGGAGTTGGCGGGGTACAGGCTCTGGTCGGGGTAGGTGTGGCCGGCCTGGTTGGCGTCGGCGGCGACCTGCCAGCCGGACAGGTAGATCGCCTGCAGGCCGGCCTTGACCTGCTGGACGGCCTGGCCGCCGGTCAGGGCGCCGAGCGCGTGGATGTAGTCCCGCTCGTGCAGCTCGCGCCACAGCCGCTCGGCGCCGCGCCGGGCCAGTGTGTGCTCCTCGCGGACGCTGCCGGAGAGCCGGATCACGTCCTCGGCGCTGTAGGTGCGCTCGATGCCCCGCCAACGCGGGTCGGTGGCCCAGCGCCGCGCGAGTTCCTCGGCCGCCCGCGTCCTCGTCTCTGCCATGACTGTCATGTCTCCTCGGTCTGTGCCGGCTGCCAATCTCCCTGTCCGTAGGAACAGGTGTGGCACTGTGTGTCGCTTAGCTGGGATACGGCCCGCCGTCACGCCGTGGGACGGAGGTGAGCAACGCTGCCGGTGAACGACCCCGTCGGCGCCGGGATCTCCGACGTCAGGGCATGAATCGCGCCCCGGTTCCGGGCGGTGGTCGCCGGTGTCCGGCGGGCCGCACTGAGACTCTGACACTGGCACTGAGTGCCAACAACCGTGGACATCTGCCAACTTCTGCGAATCTTCTCGTCGCCGTTCGCCAAGTTTGCGAAGGGCACGGGAGCGGCCCGATGGCGTACGTTGGCCGCAGCCGGACACGGAGGATCACGGGGTGGGCAAGACGTACGCCGGGGCGCGCCTGCGGCACCTGCGCGAGGAACGACGCATGAGCCAGGCCGAGTTGGCCCGTGTCCTCGCCATCTCGCCCAGCTACCTGAACCAGATGGAGCACGACTCCCGGCCGCTCACCGTTGCGGTCCTGCTGCGTCTGACCGAGGCCTTCGGCGTCGACCCGGGCTTCTTCTCCGCGCGCGACACGACGCGTCTGGTGGCAGACCTCCGCGAGGCGCTGGCCGGGGAACTGGCCGAGGCCCGGGTCTCCGCCGCCGACCTGACGGACCTCGCCTCGCGGACACCCGAGGTCGCCCGGGTCCTGCTCGACCTCGGCCGCCGCAACCAACGGCTCGCCGAGCGCCTGGCCGGAGCCACGGACGGCCGCGGCCCGGGCCCGGAGCAGCCCGGCTCACCGCACGAGGAGATCAGGGACTTCTTCTACCGCCGCCAGAATTACCTCCACGACACCGACCTCGCGGCGGAGCGGCTCTCCCGGGAGATCGGCATCCGGCCCGGCGAGGTCCTACGGGCGCTGACCACGCGCCTCGCCGACCGCCACGGCATCCGGCTCACCGCCGAGCGCGGCGACCATCTGCACCACTACGACGAGCCGACCCGCACGCTTCACCTGTCCACCCGTCTGCGCCCCGGCCAGCGCGCCTTCCGCATGGCCACCCAGCTCGCCCTGCTCGAACACGGCGACGAACTCGACCGCGAGGCCGCCGAGGACTTCGAGCCCGGATCGCCCGCCCACGGCCTGGCCCGCATCGGCGTCGCCAACTACTTCGCGGCGGCCCTGATCCTGCCGTACGACGCCTTCCACACGGCCGCCGAGGAGGCGCGCTACGACATCGAGCGCCTCACCGACCGCTACGGCCTCGGCTACGAGACCGTCTGCCACCGGCTGAGCACCCTCCAGCGCCCCAGGCTGCGCGGCGTGCCCTTCTCCTTCGTCCGTGTCGACCGGGCCGGCAACATGTCCAAGCGGCAGTCGGCGACCGGCTTCCACTTCTCCCGGGCGGGCGGCACCTGCCCCCTGTGGAACGTCTACGAGGCGTTCGCCGTCCCCGGACGCATCCACGTCCAGATCGCCGAAATGCCCGACGGACAGCGCTATTTGTGGACCGCCCGCGCGGTGACCCGGCACCGCGGCGGCTGGGGTGAACCCGGCAAGACCTTCGCCATCGGCCTCGGCTGCGAGATCCGCCACGCCCACCGCGTCGTCTACTCCGACGGCCTCGACCTCGCGAACGCCTCCGCCGCCACCCCCATCGGCATGGGCTGCCGTGTCTGCGAACGCCTCGACTGCCCCCAGCGCGCCGCACCGCCCCTCGGCCACCCGCTGCGGATCGACCAGAACACCGGCACCTTCGTGCCGTACCCCGTCTCCGACGCCCGGAGTTGACGCGGTCGGCGGGAGAGGAAGATCACGGCGACCGAGGCGGTCTTGGCCATGCACGCCTGGCGCGGTACGGTCTGTCCGATATCGACGACGGCGAGACGGAAGCCGGTGGGAATCCGGCACGGTCGCGCCACTGTATGCGAGACGCCTTCCGGGGCGTCTGGTGAGTCAGACCCGTGGCCGTCGTCATGTGCACCACCGAGATGGGACGCGAACTCCCAGAGGAGGTTCTGCCATGGCGCAGACCGTCGCCCAGCCGACAGCCACCACCCCCGTCGTTCCCGCCACGCTGCCGCTGAAGGCGATTGCTCCCTGGGCGGTCTTCTTCGGCATCCTGATGCTGGTCCTGCTCTACTTCGTCGGCGCCGAGCAGGGCGCCACCTCCGTGTTCAACGGCACGGACGTCCACGAGTGGGTGCACGACGCCCGCCACCTGCTCGGCTTCCCCTGCCACTGACGCCAGGGACGCCGCACCCCCATGAACTCCGCAACGGTAAGAAACCTCCTCGTGCGGGGCATGCTCGCCGGCCTGGCCGCCGGCGTGCTCGCCCTGGTCGTCGCCTACCTGCTCGGTGAGCCGAACGTCGACAAGGCGATCAGCTTCGAGGACGCCCACTCCCACGAGCACGAGATGGAGGTCGTCTCCCGCTCCCTGCAGTCCACCGCCGGTCTCGCCACCGGAGTCCTGGTCTACGGGGTCGCCTTCGGCGGCATCGCCGCGCTCGCGTACTGCTTCGCGCTCGGCCGCGTCGGCCGGTTCGGCCCCCGGGCGACCGCGCTGCTGCTGTCCGGCTGCGCGCTGCTCGCCGTGTACGTCGTACCGTTCCTGAAGTACCCGGCCAATCCGCCGTCGGTCGGGAACCCCGACACCATCGGCAAGCGGACGACCCTGTACTTCCTGATGATGCTGCTCAGTGTGCTGCTGGCGGTCGCCGCCACCATCCTGGGCAAGCGGCTCGCGCCCACCGTGGGCACCTGGTGGGCGACCGTGGCCGCGGTGGCCGCCTTCGTCGTCGTGATCGGCCTGGCCTACGAGTTCCTGCCCGTCATCAACGAGGTGCCGAAGGACTTCCCGGCCACCCTGCTGTGGCGGTTCCGGCTTTCGGCGCTGGCCATCCAGACCGTCATGTGGACAGGTTTCGGGCTGCTCTTCGGCGAGCTGGCCGAGCGCCTGCTGAATCCCAAGCCCGCGACAGCCGCGTCCAGACGCGCGGTTCCCGCCTCGCACTGAACGCTTCCGGACAACGAGAGGGCCCTTCGGAACCATCCGAGGGCCTTCTCGCGTTTCCGGGACACCGGCGGAGGCGACGAGCGGAGGAGCCGAGTGGCCAGACACCACCCCCAGCCGCGTCACATCACCCTGGGCGGCCGAGAAGCGGTGGCCCTGACCGTGCGGGAGTACGAGCAACTGGTCGCCAGCCGACGCCAGATCGGCGGCCAGAGCGCACGGGTGCGGGTACTGGCCCAGCAGGTCAAGCGCGACGCGAGGCTGCTGCGGGAACTCGAGGCCCTGGTCGCCGACCCGGCTTCCCCCTTCGCCTGTCACGCGCCGGGCGCGGCAGCCGGGACACCGGACGCGGCCGGGTGCCCCGGCCACGACGGCACGGCCGACGGCATGGATCCTGCCTGTCTGCGGTGCGCCATCGCGGCGCTGCTGCGCCGCCACCGGGAGGAGAAGCCCTAGCCCCCGACCGCGGGCGCCGGTGTCAGTGACCCGGCGCGTCGCCCGGCGCGGCGAGGGCGGCTCCGAGACGCAGGTTCCACCGCCCTGACCGGCCGGTGACCTCCGTCGCGGTGAGCGGCGGGACGTCGACGCGCCAGAACGCGGCCTCGGGCGCGCCCAGCACCCCCACCACCACGGCCCGTACCACCTCCGGCTCCACCACGGCGAGGGTCCTGCCGTCCCCCAGCCGTTCCGTGTCCAGCCAGCGCGCGAGGCGGGCGCACAGCTGCCGCACGGACTCCCCGCCGTGCGGTGCGGCGCCTGGATCGGCCAGCCAGCCCGCCACCGCTTCGGGCTCGGCGGCGCTCACCTCGTCCAGGGTCCGCCCCCGCCATCTGCCCATGTCCAGGCCCGCGAGTTCCGGGTCCGCCGCGGCGTCGAGGCCGAGCGCCGCGGCCGTCTCACGACAGCGCACGCCGGGGGAGGCGACGACACGGACGGCGGCGGGCAGGGTCCCGGCCGTCGCTCTCGCCCGCGCCGCCGCGTCGGCCTCGATCGAGTCGCCGTCGTCGAAGCGTGCACGCCGCAGCGACGGTGTGATCGCCGCTGAGACGAAGGTGACACGACTGGTCACGCGGTTGTTCCTCCTGCTGGTGCCGCGGGCCGGCTCACTGCGCGCCGAACGCCCGCAGGATGCGTTCCGCGGCCAGGGTGGCCGTCAACGAGCCGTCCCTGACCTGTTGTTCGAGCGCGGGGGCGGCCTCGCGGACCGCGGGGTCCGCGTGCAGTCGGCCCAGCAGTTCGTCGCGGACCATCGACCAGGTCCAGCCGACCTGCTGGTCCCGCCGCTTGGCGGTGAGCCGCCCGGTGGAGTCGAGCAGTGTGCGGTGCTGTTCCAGGCGCTCCCACACCACGTCGAGGCCGATCGACTCACGGGCACTGCAACTGAGCACCGGCGGAGCCCAGAACACGTCCTTGCCGTGCATCAGCCTGAGCGCGCCCGCCAGCTCCCGTGCGGCCGCCCGCGCGTCGCGCTCGTGCGGGCCGTCCGCCTTGTTGACGGCGATCACGTCGGCCAGCTCCAGGACACCCTTCTTGATGCCCTGCAACTGGTCGCCGGTGCGGGCCAGGGTCAGCAGCAGGAAGGAGTCGACCATGTCGGCAACGGCGGTCTCGGACTGGCCGACGCCGACGGTCTCGACGAGGATCACGTCGTAGCCCGCCGCCTCCATGACCACCATCGACTCGCGCGTCGCCTTCGCGACCCCGCCCAGCGTGCCCGCGCTGGGGGAGGGCCGTACGAAGGCGTTCGGGTCCACCGCCAGGCGTTCCATCCGGGTCTTGTCGCCCAGGATGGAACCGCCGGTGCGTGTGGAGGACGGGTCCACGGCGAGTACGGCCACCCGGTGGCCCAGCGAGGTCAGCAGCGTGCCGAACGCGTCGATGAACGTCGACTTGCCCACGCCCGGCACCCCGCTGATGCCGATCCGCCGCGCCCGGCCGCTGTGCGGGAGCAGCTCGGTGAGCAACTCCTGCGCCAGCGCCCGGTGCTGGGGGCGGGTGGACTCGACGAGTGTGATGGCGCGGGCCACCAGGGCCCGCTTCCCGTCGAGCACACCCTTCACATATGTGTCGAGATCGATCGCTGCCATCGGCCGCTACAGATCGTGGCCGAGGTCGGCCGCGAGTCGTCGCACCAGGTCGTACGCCGCGTCCGGGATCACCGTCCCGGGCCCGAACACGGCCACCGCGCCCATCTCCAGCAGCGTCGGCACGTCCTGCGGCGGGATCACGCCGCCGACCACGATCATGATGTCCTCCCGGCCCTCCTCGGCGAGCTTCTCGCGCAGCGCCGGGACGAGGGTGAGGTGACCGGCGGCCAGCGAGGACACCCCGACCACGTGGACGTCCGCCTCGACGGCCTGCCGGGCGACCTCCTCCGGGGTCTGGAACAGCGGGCCGACGTCGACGTCGAAACCGAGGTCGGCGAAGCCGGTCGCGATCACCTTCTGGCCGCGGTCGTGGCCGTCCTGGCCCATCTTGGCGACCAGGATGCGCGGCCGGCGGCCCTCGGCCTCCTCGAACGCGTCCACCAGGGCACGGGTGCGGTCCACGGACGGGGACTCGCCTGCTTCGTTGCGGTACACGCCGGAGATCGTACGGATCTGGCTCGCGTGCCGGCCGTACACCTTCTCCAGGGCGTCGGAGATCTCACCGACGGTCGCCTTCGCACGGGCCGCGCGCACGGCCAGCTCCAGCAGGTTCCCGTCGCCGTCGGCGGCCCGGGTCAGCGCGTCGAGCGCGTCCCGGCACTCGGTCTCGTCCCGCTCCGCGCGCAGCCGCCGCAGCTTCTCGATCTGCTGGGCGCGCACCGAGGAGTTGTCGACCTTGAGGACCTCGATCTGCTCGTCGCTGTCCACCCGGTACTTGTTGACGCCGATCACCGGCTGCCGCCCGGAGTCGATGCGGGCCTGGGTGCGGGCCGCCGCCTCCTCCACGCGCAGCTTCGGGATGCCCGCGTCGATGGCCTGCGCCATGCCGCCGGCCTGCTCGACCTCCTGGATGTGTGCCCAGGCCTTCCGGGCGAGGTCGTACGTGAGCCGCTCCACGTAGGCGCTGCCGCCCCACGGGTCGATGACCCGGGTGGTGCCCGACTCCTGCTGGATGAGCAGCTGGGTGTTGCGGGCGATGCGCGCCGAGAAGTCGGTGGGCAGCGCGAGGGCCTCGTCCAGGGCGTTGGTGTGCAGCGACTGGGTGTGGCCCTGCGTCGCCGCCATCGCCTCCACGCACGTGCGCGTGACGTTGTTGAACACGTCCTGCGCGGTCAGCGACCAGCCCGAGGTCTGCGAATGGGTGCGCAGGGACAGCGACTTGGTGTTCTTCGGGTCGAACTGCGAGACCAGCTTGGCCCACAGCAGCCGGGCCGCCCGCAGCTTGGCGACCTCCATGAAGAAGTTCATGCCGATCGCCCAGAAGAACGACAGCCGCGGCGCGAACGCGTCCACGTCCAGGCCCGCCTCGCGCCCGGCGCGGATGTACTCGACACCGTCCGCGAGGGTGTAGGCCAGCTCCAGGTCGGCCGTGGCACCGGCCTCCTGGATGTGGTAGCCGGAGATGGAGATGGAGTTGTAGCGGGGCATCCGCTGCGAGGTGAAGGCGAAGATGTCGGAGATGATCCGCATCGACGGCTTCGGCGGATAGATGTAGGTGTTGCGGACCATGAACTCCTTCAGAATGTCGTTCTGAATGGTCCCGGCCAGCTTCTCGGGCGGTACGCCCTGCTCCTCCGCAGCCACGATGTACAGCGCCAGCACCGGCAGCACGGCGCCGTTCATCGTCATCGACACGGTCATCCTGTCCAGCGGGATCCCGTCGAACAGCTGCCGCATGTCGTAGATGGAGTCGATCGCCACGCCCGCCATGCCGACGTCGCCGGTCACGCGCGGGTGGTCGCTGTCGTAGCCGCGGTGCGTGGGCAGGTCGAAGGCGACCGACAGGCCCTTCTGACCCGCCGCCAGGTTGCGGCGGTAGAACGCGTTGGACTCCTCGGCGGTCGAGAAGCCCGCGTACTGGCGGATCGTCCAGGGCTGGTTGACGTACATCGTCGGGTACGGGCCGCGCAGATACGGCGTCATGCCCGGGTAGGTGCCGAGGAAGTCCAGGCCCTCCAGGTCACGGCCGGTGTACAGCGGCTTGACCCCGATGCCCTCCGGGGTCTCCCACACCGGTGCCTCGCCACCGGTCCTGTGCTTGACGGCCGTACGCCAGTCCGCGTCACCGCCCTCGGCGACCGGGGTCCCCAGCTCGATGCCGGAGAAGTCGGGGATTCCCATCAGGACACTCCCATGCGGTCGAGGGTCGCGGAGAGGACGTCCACGGCGTCACAGCCCGCGAAGACGTACGAGTCGATGCCGGAGTAGTCCCCGCGGCCCGCGAGGAACACCTGCCGGGCCCCGGCCGCGCGCAGCGACTCGGCGCTCTGGGCGGCCTGTTCGGCGTAGAGGGCGTCGCTGGAGCACAGCACGGCCTCGGTGGCGCCGCTGTCCTCGAAGCGGCCCTCGGTGACCGGCTCGATGCCGCCCGCCTGGAACAGGTTGGCGGCGAACGTCGCCCGCGCGGTGTACGCGGCGGCCGGGCCGAGCGTCGCCAGGAAGATCCGGGGCCGGGAGCCGGTCGCCGCCAGATGGGCGTCGGAGCGGGCGCGGAGGGCCTCGTACGCCTCGTCCCGGCGCACCCGGGGCAGTCCGCCGGACGGCGGCTCGGGCGCCGCCTCGCGCTCCACCGGCTTCTCGGCGAGCAGCGGGAACTCGCTCACGCCGGTGATGGGTTCGCGCCGCTTGGCGAGCTTCTTGGAGCGCTCGGCCCAGGTCGTCGCCAGGTCCGTACGGATCCGCCCGGAGCGCAGCACGGCCGCCTGGCCGCCGTCGCGCTCGATGGTCCGGAAGAACTCCCAGGCGGCCTGGGCGAGTTCGTCGGTGAGCCGTTCGACGTACCAGGAGCCGCCCGCGGGGTCGATGACCCGGGCCAGGTGGGACTCCTCGACGAGGATCGTGGAGGTGTTGCGGGCGATACGGCGGGAGAACGCGTCCGGCAGCCCGAGTGCGTGGTCGAAGGGCAGCACGGTGACCGAGTCGGCGCCGCCGACCCCGGCGGCCAGCGTCGCGACCGTCGTGCGGAGCATGTTCACCCACGGGTCGCGGCGGGTCATCATCACCGGCGAGGTCACCGCGTGCTGCACCTGCGCGCCCGCGCCGGGCGCCCCGGACACCTCGGCGACCCGCGCCCACAGGCGGCGTGCCGCGCGCAGCTTGGCGATGGTCAGGAACTGGTCGGCGGTGGCCGCGTAGCGGAACTCCAGCTGGGCGCAGGCCGCTTCGACCGTGAGGCCGGCCTCGGTCAGCTCGCGCAGGTAGGCCACACCGGTGGCGAGGGAGGCGCCGAGTTCCTGCGCGGCCGAGCCGCCCGCCTCGTGGTACGGCAGCGCGTCCACGGTCAGCGCGCGCAGGCCCGGGTAGCGCTCGGCACAGCGTGCGGCGAGCGCGGCGACGGGCGCGAAGTCCAGCGGGGTGCCGGTGCGGGCCTCGTGACCGAGCGGGTCCGCGCCCAGGTTGCCGCGCACGGCCTTCGGGTCGATGCTCCTGTCCTCGTACAGCCGCAGCAGCTCGGCCGCGGCGGCCTCGACGTCACGGCCGGCGTCCAGGACCACCGGGGCCAGGTCGAGATAGACGCCGTCGAGGGCGCGCGCGATGCCGGACACCGGGATGCCGCCCTGGCCCACGAGCAGCCAGAGCGAGGTGACGCCGTTCTCCAGGTCGGCGAGGACGGCGCCGTCGACCGGTGCCGCGTGCCGCTGCCGTACGTCCCAGCCGCCCGTGGTGTTGCCCTCGGGGCGGCCGCCGCGCACGAACGGGGCGAAGCCCGGCAGACCGGGGTCGGGCGCGCCGTCGCGCGCTGTGTACAGGGGCCGGGTGCGCAGCCCGTCCTCGAGCGTGGTGGACAGGGCGTCCTCAGCTGCCGTACCCGAGACTTCCTTGCCCGACTTGCGCAGCACACCCTCGACCAGGCGTTGCCACTGCTCGTGTGTCGCGTCAGGGAACTCGGCGGCCAGTGAGAGCCCGTCGTCAGGCAGGACCGTCATGGCTCGGATGCTAGGGCAGCAGCGTTGACTCAGAGCAGAGCCAGGCTTGTGACGTTTCCCTCCTTGCGTCAGTGACCTGGACCGCTCACGCCCTCAAGTGCCCGATTTCCTATGGTTCCTACGGCCTCCGGGGCTCGTCCGCGAGCTCGGGGACCAGCGCGGACAGGGCCTCGCGCTGTTCGGGTCCGACGAATCGGGAGAGCGCCTCGCGGACGGTGTCCGCGAGCGTGTCGGAGGCCTCCCGCAGCAGCCGCCGGGCCTTGTCGGTGAGTGCCACCTCGATGCCCCGTCGGTCCCCGCACACGGACTCGCGGGTCACCAGGCCGGATCGCTGGAGGCAGGCGATCTGGTAGGTGAGCCGGGTCTTGGGGCGGCCGAGGAGTTCCGCGATCCGGGTCATGCGCAGACCGCCCCGCGGCTGCTCGGCCAGCAGGCACAGGATGAGGAACTCGTCGTGCGAGACGTCGAGGGACTTCTTCACGACCGTCCGCAGCCGCTGTTCCACCGCGCCCGTCGCGGCCAGCAGGAGCATCCAGGCGCGCAGCTCGCCCGGGAGCAGCCCGCCGCCCCCGGAGGCGGGGCAAGGGGGCTGGTCGGCGGGGTGTTCGTCGCGGGCGGCCATGGCTTCGAGTCTACCTGTTGTCCAAATTTGGATAGTGGGCTAGCGTGAGGTCATCCAAATTTGAACCATTGAGTTCATCGCACCACCGCTCACCGGAACCGAAGAGGAGGACGGTCATGACCGTCGCCGTGGAGACAGGCACCTGGCAGCTCGACCCGGCCGCGTCCACCGTGGGACTGCGGCACAAGACCTTCTGGGGCCTGGTCACCGTCAAGGGCACGTTCGCCGCCGTCACGGGCGAGGGCCAGGTGCGCGCCGACGGCTCCGCCACCGGCACCGTGACCCTGGAGGTGGCCTCCCTGGACACCGGGAACGCCAAGCGGGACACCCACCTGCGCTCGGCCGACCTGCTGGACGCCGGCAACCACCCGGAGATCACCCTCGCCGTGCGCGGCGCCGACCGGCTCGACGGCGACGGCGTCCGGGTCACCGGTCAGCTGACCGTACGGGGCATCAGCCGGCCGCTGAACCTCAGCGCGCGCCTGACCTCGGCGACGGCCGAGGCGCTCACCCTGGAGGCCGAGTTCACCGTGGACCGCGAGCAGTTCGGGGTGACCTGGAACCAACTGGGCATGATGCGCGGCCTGACCACGGTGGCGGCCGCGCTGAAGTTCACCCGCGCGGCGGCCTGACGCCCAGCTCGGCCGGCTGGACGTCCCGGGTGGAGAGCGTCTGCGGATCCGCCGTGAAGGCGCGCAGCCGGATGTGGGTGCTCTTCTTGACGGACAGCGGGAACCGGCCTCCGGGCGCACGGAGTTCCACGGTCGCCGTGGCGTGCGCGGGGATCGTGGCCGGGCCGCGCCGCACGGACCAGTACTTGCCCATGCCCTGGCCCGTCGTGAGCATGTAGTGCGGGGTGAGCGGGGCGCTTCCGGTGTTGGTCACCCGCAGGATCAGCGCCGACAGCGTGTGCCCGGTGGTCTCGCGCGTCGTCCTGATGTCCATCCGCAGCGGCGGCCGGCCCGACACCGCCAGCGTCGCACTCACCAGCGCGGGCAGCACCAGCAGCGCGACCGCGCCGACCAGTGCCGGGCGGCGGCGCGGGCCGGTGAGCCACCGGGGGCGCGGCTGCCAGGCCCGCGCGAAGTCCGACAGGGGCACGGTGACCGCCGCCGCGAGCCACAGCGGCGTCATCATCAGGTAGTAGCCGTCCTGGGAGCGGGTCGCCAGGTAGAAGGCGCACCAGGGCAGCACGGTCGCCGCCGGGCCCAGCCGCCGCACGAAGAGCACGAACAGCCCCAGCAGGGCCGCGGCGAGCAGCACGCTCGCGTGGCCGTACCAGTCGAGCCGGTCGCTGCCGTGCGTGAAGTACAGCGAGATGTCCACCAGGCCCTGGCCGTGCAGCACCGCGCCCTGGGTCAGCGGCAGCGCGATCCCGCCGAGCCAGGGGCCCGGCTCATGCACGACGAAGTAGGCGTTGAGCAGCAGCCAGGACAGCGCGGCGATACCGAGGATCCGCAGCACCACCCCCCAGGCCGCCCGTCCGCCCAGCTCCCCGCGGCGCACGGCGTAGATGCCGGCCAGCAGGAACGGCATCACGAACCAGGGCAGCTGCTGGGCCGCGCACGCGGCACCCAGACACGCGGCCCGCGCGATCCCCGCGGCGCCGAGCCGGCCGCCGGCGCCGATCCGCGGCCAGGCCACCACCACCGGCACCAGCAGGGCCAGGGCGACGATGGCCGGGTAGCCCTGGCGGGCGTACGTCGGCAGGAAGCTGAAGCCCAGGCAGACCATCGTCGCCGCCGAGCGCCACGGCGTCGGCAGCATCCGCCACAGCACCACCGCGCCCGCGATCAGCGCGAGTGTCGCCGTCGCGGTCGCCGGAACGCCGCCGTGGCCCACCCACAGCAGGGGTGCGGTCAGCAGCGGGGCGAGCGGGGGATAGCCGTACGTGAAGTCGTAGCCGCCGTTTATCGTCGCCGTCAGCGCGACGCCCTTGGTGTGGAACAGCCAGGGCCACGGCTGCCCGTAGATCGGATGCCCGGCCACCATTTCCCGCGCGGCCTGTGTGGTGAGGACCGCCTCGTCACCGCCGGCGTGGTTCAGCGCCCAGGTGCACAGGGCGAGCGTGATCGCGGTCAGCAGCACCACAAGATCCA
This sequence comes from Streptomyces griseochromogenes, assembly GCF_001542625.1. Classification (NCBI taxonomy): domain Bacteria; kingdom Bacillati; phylum Actinomycetota; class Actinomycetes; order Kitasatosporales; family Streptomycetaceae; genus Streptomyces; species Streptomyces griseochromogenes. Next base: position 2,613,010 of record NZ_CP016279.1, read on the forward strand.
GACGGGCCAGCGAGCGCGCCCGCCGGACCGTCAGGGTGAGGACACCGCTGATCAGGATCGAGGCGTAGCAGACGGAGATCACCGCCGCGAGGACGAGCCGGTGGCTGGCCGCCTGGTTCCACACCGAGCGGGTGCCGATGAACAGGCTCACGTCCGCGAGCAGGGTCAGGACACGATGCCACTGCGCGGGAACCTCGGGGGCCGCCGCGGCGGCCGCGCGGGCCCCCGAGGCGGCGGACACCGCCGACTGCGTCCGCCGGCCGGGTGTCACCTGCTGTGTTTCTGCCAAGTGCACGTCACCGGACGTTATCGCCGGCCGGTGAGCGCGATGTGGCCGGGGGTGAAGAGTCAGGTGTGAGGGCGGTAAGAAACGGGCTTATTCGTACATGTACCCCGAGGTGGAGCGGAGGGGGAGGCGGACGGACCGGTGGCGCTTCGTGTCGCTGTTGGGCCGAACGGGTGACTTGGCGTAAGAATTGGCTGGTGCAGGCATTGAGTGCGAGTCAGGTCGGGGGGAACCGGTGAGCCGTTACGACGTCACCGACGAACAGTGGGAAGGGCTCGCCCAGGTCGTGCCGCTGCGGGGCCGGGACGCGTGGCCGTCCGCGGTGAACCACCGCTCGCTGCCCGACGCGGAGACCGAGACCCGGCGACGGTTCGTCGTCCTCAGGGTCAATGTCTTCGCGGACGCCAGGGAAGTCGCCGAGACGCTGATGGCCGGGGCGCCGGTCCTGCTCGACCTGTCGAACGCGGAGACCGAGGTCGCCAAGCGGGTCCTCGACTTCAGCACCGGCGTCGTCTTCGGCCTGGGCAGCGGGATGCACCGGGTCGACCGCAACGTGTTCCTGCTGACCCCGCCCGGCACGGAGGTCAGCGGACTGATGGAGAGTGCGGGGGTCTCCGGCGGCTGAGACCGCGCGCGGTGCGGGCGGGGTGGCCGGTGCGGGTGATGCGGCCGGTGCACGGCGGCCCGCCGTCCCCCGATCGTAGGAAGGCCCGGTGGGCAAAACGGTTCACCGGTCCTGTGCGCATCTACCGTCCGCATATGGCCGTGCCTTCCGCGTCCGCCGAGCCCTGCGCGTCTGCCAGGTCCTCCGCGGCCCCCGCCCCGCCGGTGCCCCCGGCATCCGCCGCGCCGACCCGGGCGGCGGTCCCATCCGTACGGGTACCGGAACCGGCGGGGCCGTGTGACGACCTCCTGCCCGCCCGGCCGCCACAGGCTGTCCGGGCGCCGGGGCACGGACGGCCCGCAGCACCACCCTCGCCACCCGGGCTCACTCCGGAGCGCGCCCCTGCTTCGCCGGATACGTGCGTCACGCCCGTCACACCAGTCATGCCTGGCGCATCCGTCACGCCCGTCACTCCGGGTGTCCCAGGCGCCTTGAGTACCTCGGGCATCCCCGGTACCTCCGGCAACCCGGATACCCCTGGCAGCCCGGTCACCCCAGGTACCCCCGGCATCCAGGGCACCCCCATCGACGTACGCCCGCGCATCACCGAGCTGCGGCTGTCCGCGTTCGCCGGGCATCGGCGGGCCGTGTTCGGGCTGGGGCCCGTCACCCTGTTCGCCGGGCCCAGCGGGTCGGGGAAGTCGACCGCGCTCGGTGCGTACGAGGCGCTCGCGCGGCTCGGGGGAGGGGCGCCGCTCGCGGAGGTGTTCCCGGATCCGCTCGCCTGTGTGCCGGACCGGGCGCGGCCCGACGGCGAGGGGCGGCGGGGGTTCCGGATCGGGTGCACGGCCGACGGCGCCGAGGGGCCCGTCCGGCTCGACGTGGCCGTCCAGGCCGAGCCGGAGCTGCGGATCGTGGGCGAGCGGCTGACGACACAGGGAGTCGTCCTGCTGGAGACGGCCCTGCGCGATCCGGGACGCCGGGCCGTGCAGGCCGCCTGGCACACCGCGGGCTCCGCCCCGGTGACCCGCGCCCCGCTGCCGGACGACCGGCTCGGCACCGCCCTCCTTCCGCTCAGGGTGGCCGGCAAGACGGACGGGCAGCGGCGGGTGCTCGCCGCCGCCGAGCAGATGGTCGTCGCGCTGCGCTCCGTCTTCGCCTGCGACCCGCGCCCCGAGTACATGCGCCTCCCCGTTCCCTCGGGTTCGGGACGGCTCATGCGCGGCTGCGACAATCTCGCCGACGTCGTGTGGCGCACCCGGTTCGAGTGCGGCCGCCGGCACGCCCAGCTGGTCGAGGTGGTGCGCGCGGGCTGCGCCGGCCCGGTGGCCGACCTGGTGGCCGAGCCGCTGGCCGACGGCACGGTCCGGGCGCTGCTGGACCGCGGCGACGGCCTGTACACCGCTCTGGCCCGGCTCGGCGACGGCGAGCTGCGCCATGTCGCGCTGGCGCTGGTGCTGCTCACCGGACCGGGTGTCCTGGAGGTGGACGCGCCCGGAGAGGTGCCCGACGCCCTGCGCAGCCTCACCGTGCTGGCCGACGGCCTGGACCGCGGCCTCGACCCCCGCCAGCGCCGGGAGATCCTGCGGACCGCGGTCCGGATGGGCGAGCGCGGCCACATCCGCTGCGTCGGCGCGGTGAGCGACGCCTCGTGGGCCAAGCGGACGCAGGGCGTCACAGTGGTACACCTGAACCCGTGACGGAACACCCTGACCTGGCCGGACTCCAGCGCAGGCTGGCCGAGTTCGCCGCCGCGCGCAACTGGCAGCCCTACCACACCCCCAAGAACCTCGTGGCCGCCCTCAGTGTGGAGGCCTCCGAACTCGTCGAGATCTTCCAGTGGCTGACCCCGGAGGAGTCGGCTCGCGTCATGGACGACCCCGGCACCGCGCACCGCGTCACGGACGAGGTCGCCGATGTCCTCGCCTATCTCCTCCAGCTCTGCGAGGTCCTCGGCATCGACCCGCTGACCGCCCTGTCGGCCAAGATCGACCGCAATGAGGACCGCTTCCCGGCGTCGGGGCCGGACGACACCCCCTGACGCCCGGGCGCGGCCTCAACGGCTGGAAGACTGCACTCCGTTATAACTCTTCGTAACCAAAAGCCCTACCGAATCCGAATTGTTGTCCACAGATTTCCGTCTTCCTCTGGCTTTTCGTCTCACAGGCCCTCACTCTGGGTAGTGGATAGGGGAGTTCAGGCGGACGTACGGGAAGCTTGACGGACGGGACGGGGGCAGCGCATGGATGCGGTGCGGCTCATAGTGGCGAGCAGGCGCGCGCTGGCGGACGGCGCCGACGTGCCCGAGACGATGGCGGAGGTGTGGCAGGCACAGGCCCTGGCCCAGGCGATAGGCAGCCGCCTCGCGGTGTCCGGCCCGCCGGAGCTGCGGGGCGAGGCGCTGGGGCTGACCGAGCTGGCGGGCCGTGGCTGCGGCGTCCTGGACCCTCCGGAACTCGACCCCGGAGACCTGCGCGCCGCCCAGCTCACCGAGCTGGCCGACGCCCGCCAGACCTTGCTCAGCCTCGACGGCCTGCTCGGCGAGGTCGGCATAGCCCTGGTCGGCATGGCCAGCGCGGCGGCCGACGAGGCGACGTACTGGCAGTGCATGGAGGCCATCGACGCGGCGGACGAATCCCGGGACCGGGTCCTGGAGATGCTGCGCAAACTGGCGGCGCGCGAGGAGGCGTTACCGGAGAACGCGAAGGACAGCCCCACCGGCGTGTGAAACGCCGGTGCATGAAACACCGGCGTAGGGTACAAGCGCCGCGCGAACCAGGCCGCTGAGGCCGGAGCGGGAGTCCGGGGGCGACTGCCCCCCAGTTGTGCGGAACGTCAGGCGAGCTCGCCCTCTGCGGCCGACGCCCGCTGCAGATCCGCGTCCAGGGCCGACAGATCCGCGTTCAACGCGGCCATCAGCTCCTCCATCTGCTCCAGCAGCCCCTTCGGCTGACCGGCGGAGCCACCCTGAGCGGGAACGGACTCTTCGGACATGACGGCCTCCTCGGCCCCCGGCCCCGGGGAGGACCGGGGCGATGACGCGCGACGGCGAGGACCGTGCGGCGCGGGTGCCGGACCGTCCGGCACCGACGGCCCAACGATCACCACCGTTGCCGGTCACTGGCCCGCCCGGCACCCCGTGCGCGCAGTGGGCGATTTTCACCCGACCGGGGACGGCCGCGCCCGGCGGTACCAATGAGGTTGACGGGGCATCGGCCGTGCAGGATGGATGTATGGACCTTCGAATCTTCACCGAGCCCCAGCAAGGGGCGACCTACGACACCCTGCTCACCGTGGCGAAGGCCACGGAAGACCTCGGCTTCGACGCGTTCTTCCGCTCGGACCACTATCTGCGCATGGGCAGCGTCGACGGCCTGCCCGGTCCCACGGACGCCTGGATCACCCTGGCCGGCCTGGCCCGCGAGACCAAGCGCATCCGCCTCGGCACCCTGATGACGGCAGGAACCTTCCGCCTCCCCGGCGTGCTCGCCATCCAGGTGGCCCAGGTCGACCAGATGTCCGGCGGCCGGGTGGAACTGGGCCTGGGCGCGGGCTGGTTCGAGGAGGAGCACAGGGCGTACGGCATCCCGTTCCCGAAGGAGAAGTTCGCGCGCCTGGAGGAGCAGCTGGAGATCGTCACCGGGCTGTGGGCGACCAAGGTCGGCGACACCTTCGACTTCCACGGCACGTTCTACGACCTCACCGGCTCCCCCGCGCTGCCCAAGCCCGCCCAGGGGAAGATCCCGGTGCTCATCGGCGGTCACGGCGCGACCCGCACCCCGCGTCTCGCGGCCCGGTACGCGGATGAGTTCAACATCCCGTTCGCCTCGGTCGAGGACAGCGAGCGGCAGTTCGGCCGGGTCCGCGCCGCCGCCGAGGAGGCGGGCCGCAGGGCGGACGACCTGACGTACTCCAACGCGCTGGTGGCGTGCGTCGGCAGGGACGAGCAGGAGGTCGCCCGGCGGGCCGCCGCGATCGGCCGTGAGGCGGACGAGCTGAAGGCCAACGGTCTGGCCGGCTCCCCGGCCGAGGTGGTCGACAAGATCGGCCGCTACGCCGAGGCCGGCTCGCAGCGGATCTACCTGCAGATCCTCGACCTGGACGACCTCGACCACCTGGAGCTGATCTCCTCCCAGGTCCAGTCGCAGCTGTCGTAACACCCCACACGGCGCACGGCTCCCTCCGGCCCGAGGGGAGCCGTGCGGCCTGTGACGGCCCTGTGACCGGAACTATGGCTTCCGTCATAGCCGGACCGGCGTCACCCTGGTGATCTCGTGCGATGCGTGAATCCGTGCTGGGCTCGTTCTTCTCTCTGCTGATCTTCCCCGCCGTCCTCGCGGTTCCGGTCTGGGTGATCGCGGTCGCCTTCAAACTCATCTCCGTGGCGGCGCCCGGCCGGCGTCCGGACTGGCGGCAGGACCTGCTGCGCTGGTCCGTGTGGATGACCGGCTCGGGCGCCGTGATCCTCTATGTGCTCGGCGCCGGGGCGGTCGGGCTCGCCGTGCACGAGTCCTCGTCCGGCGCGGACTCCACGCCGTCCCAGGAGTGCCGCGACGACTACCGGGCCGACCACTTGGTCGGGCAGACGGCCTCCTATGTGCCCCTGAGGTTCGACTGCGTCCTGGACGACGGCGGCACCTACCCGAGCAGCCCTGCCTACGCCTGGATCAACGCGCTGGTCGCCGCACTGGGCCTGGCCACGATCGCGCTCGTGGTGGCGAAGGGGTACGGAGCCGAACGCCGGGCCAGGGCGGACGCCGCGGGAGGAGAGCGATGAGCCACCCCTTCCAGGTGCTGAGGTTCCGTGAGGGCGAGCCGGTCGCGATGAAGGAGGCGGTGATCCGTGAGGTGCTGGGTCCGGTCACCGTGGGCGGCATGCCCGACCGGGGCCTGCCCGAGTGGTGGAACCTGCGGACCCCGGACGGCGGCGAGGCGGAGGTGTACGGCGATGCCTCCTGCCTGTCGTTCACCCGTGTCTCCGGTGGCCTCGTCCTCGACGCGATGGCCGAACTCGCCCTGCGCGCCGGCGCCGTGATCATGCCGCTGGACTGCCCCGTGCTTCTGCAACGGGAGCACGACCGGCGGCATCTGCCCGACGCCGAGATGCGCGCCCATGCGATCGTCGTACCGCCCACCGACTGGACGGGCCGGGCGATCGAACGGGTGGTCCGCCCCTTGCCGGAGCCCCGGCGGCCGGTCCTGCCCCGGTTCGCCTACCACTCGCGGGCCGGGGTGGTGGCGCCCACGGACGCGCCGTGCGTGTGCTGCGGACAGGAGCGCGGCTGGGTGTACACGGGACCGGTGTACGGGGCCGGGGCGCCGGACGCGGGCATCTGCCCGTACTGCATCGCCTTCGGCAAGGCCGCCGAACGCTACGGCGCCACCTTCAACGACCTCATCGACGGCGACGTCCCCGAGGAAGTGGCCCGGGAGATCCTGGAGCGCACACCGGGCATCCCGGCCTGGCAGTCCCCGCGCTGGCTGACCCACTGCGGTGACGGCGCCGAGTTCCTCGGGACGATCGGGGCCGAGGGGCTCGCGCACTTCCCGGACGCGGTGGAGACGCTCCGGCGGGAGTGGGCCGGCCGGGGCCGGCCCCCGGCACAGGTCGAGGAGTACCTCGGCGCGCTCGACGCGGCCGGCATGCCGACGGCGTACTTGTTCCGCTGCCGGGTGTGCGGCACCCATCTGGCGTACTCGGATTTCACCTGAGAGCACCGGGGAGCCGGCGAGCGCCGGGCGGACGGCGGCCCGCCCGGCCCTCACCGGCCGTCCCTCAGCCGCTCTGCGCGAAGCCGTAGTCGAGGATCTTCTTCGCGTCCTTGAGCCGCTCGTCCACCGACGTGTCCGCCAGCACCGTGCCCACGACCGTCCTGCCGTTGCGGGTCGCCGCGAAGACCAGGCAGAACTTCGCCTCCGGACCCGATCCGGTCTTCACGCCGATCGCGCCCCGATAGGTGCTCAGCAGCGTGTTGGTGTTCTCCCACTTCTCCATCGCGTGCGTGCCGCCACCGGGCCGGTACGACTTCATGTCGGGGTACACCTTGGTGCCGACGACCTTCTTGAACGTCTTGTTCTTCAACGCGACCCCGGCCAGCTTGGCCAGATCCCGCGGGGACGCGTGGTTCTTCCCGTTGGACACCCCGTCGAACGAGTCGAAGCGGGTGTGCGTCAGGCCCAGCTCGCGCGCCTCGTCGTTCATCTTCGCGACGAACGACTTCGTCCGCTGGGCCGTCGTCGACCCCGATCCGTACGTGTCCGCCAGCGCGTACGCCGCGTCGCATCCGGACGGCAGCAGAAGCCCGTACAGCAGGTCTCCCACGCTCATCGAGTCGCCCAGGATCAGCTTGGCGCTGGAGTACCGCTGGACGCCGGTCTTCGGATCGATGACGTAGTCGGTGTACTCCTTCTTGATCTTCACCTTGCGTCCGAGGTCCACGTTCCGCTGTGACAGCACCACGAGCGCCGTCATGATCTTCGTCGTGGAACCGGTCCGCAGCTCGGTGTCCGCCGCCTTGCCGAACAGCGCCCTGCCGGTGGCCGCGTCGATCGCGTACGCGCCCTGGGCCGACACGGTCGGCGCCGGCGGCGCTGCCGGCGCCGCCTGGGCGGGAGCGGCCGCGAGAACCCCCGTGGAGAGCACGGCGCCGGCCGTCACCGCGATCGCGGTCCGTCTGCCCAGGCGTACGCCTGTGGTGTTGCTCATCGTCATCCCCATTCCGTCAGTGGTCAGTTGACGGTTGGCCACTTCACCAGGTGCCGCACCGAAGGGCCATGGCGAAGATCACAGGGACCGGCGTCTTGTGCTCGTCCTGTGGACTTCCGGTGCCGGAACTGTGGGCTCCATCACGGCGCACATGATCAAGGCCTGATCGGATGACCGGGTGCGCAAAGTGCTCCCTCTCGTCGTCACCGGCCTGCTGGCCCTGTCGGCCTGCCAGTTCGCCGGCCACGACGATGCCGCGGACGAGGCCCGCGGCCTGAACACCATGGACGCGTTCCCGCTCCACCCCTACCTGCCGGACCCGTCGTCGGACCGGGGAAAGACCATCGCGACGGCGCAGTGGATCCTCGCGAAGAAGTGCATGGTCCGGCTCGACTTCGCCGGCTTCTCGACGCTGAACACGAGGACGGTCGAGTCGACGTACCCGGTCCGGCGGGGACACCTCGGGAGCAGCGGCACGGTCGGTGACGACAGCCCCTACGGGGTCGACGATCCCGACCGGGCCGCCGAACACGGCTACCGCAACCGGAAGCAGGAGGATTCCTCCCAGCCCCTGGAGTGGCCGGCCGACCAGTACGTCGCCCTCACCGGCACGTTCGACTCCGGCGACAGTCACCGTGCCCACGGGCACCCCATCCCCGAGGGCGGATGTCTGGGACAGGCCACGCGCAGGCTCTACGGCTCCCCGCCGAAGGCGGCGAAGGCCAACGGCGTCAGGCTCACCGGCACCTCCTCACTGCCCCTCGAACTGTGGTACGAGTCCTACAAGGCGGCGCGGAAGGACCCGGCCTGGAAGAAGGCCGAACGCACGTGGTCGGCCTGTATGAAGGAGAAGGGTTTTCGCTACTCCGACCCGGACGCGGCATCGCTCGACAGCGCCTGGTTCCGGACGCAGAAGCCGTCGGACAGGGAGAGGGAGACGGCGGCCGCCGATGCCCGGTGCAAGCTCGACAGCGACTACATAACCACCGTCCACGCCGTCGAGGCCCGCGCTCAGAAGACGGCCATCGGCAAGCACAAGAAGGATCTGGACGCCGTGCGCGCGGCGCAGGAGCGGGCCGTCGAGAATGCCCGGAAGGTCATCGCGCAGGCCTCATGAGCAGGGCGTTCCAAATCTGGTGGTCAGCGCGGTGCCGACCCCTGGATACTGGGACATGTGTTCCTGACGATATCCACGAGCGGCACCGCCGCCCTCCCGGCCACCGACCTCGGGTTCCTGCTGCACAAGCACCCCGAGAAGGCGCAGACCTTCTCCACCTCCTACGGCACCGCGCACGTCTTCTACCCCGAGGCGGACGCCGAGCGCTGTACGGCCGCGCTGTTGCTCGAGGTCGATACGGTTGCGCTGGTCCGCCGGGGCAAGGGCAAGGGCCGCGGCGGAGCACCCGACGCGGCACTCGCGCAGTACGTCAACGACCGCCCCTACGCGGCCTCCTCGCTGCTCGCGGTCGCCCTGAGCGGTGTGTTCTCCAGCGCCATCCGGGGCGTGTGCAACGCCCGCCCGGAGCGGGCCGCCGCGCCCCTGCCGCTGCGCATCGAGATACCGGCGCTGCCGGCCCGCGGCGGATCCGAGCTCGTACGGCAGCTCTTCGAACCGCTCGGCTGGGCGGTGACCGCCGAACCTGTCGCCCTCGACACCGAGTTCCCGGAGTGGGGCGCCTCGCGCTACGTCCGCCTCGTCCTGGAGTCCGAGGCGCTGACCCTCGCCGAGGCGCTGCGCCATCTGTACGTCCTGCTGCCGGTCCTCGACGACGCCAAGCACTACTGGGTCTCCTCCGACGAGGTCGACAAACTGCTGCGGGCCGGAGAGGGCTGGCTGCCCACGCACCCGGAGCAGAAGCTGATCACCAGCCGCTATCTGTCCCGCCGCTGGTCGCTGACCCGGCAGGCGATGGAGCGGCTGGAGCTGGTGCGCCTGGCCGAGGCCGACGACAGCGAGGTCGAGGCGATCGACAACGCGGTCGAGGAGGAGACGGAGGCGGAGGAGAAGCCGACCCCGCTCGCCGTGCGGCGCCGCGAGGCGATCGTCGCCGCCCTGAACGCCTGCGGTGCCGCCCGGGTCCTCGACCTCGGCTGCGGCCAGGGCCAGCTGGTGCAGGAGCTGCTCGGGGACGTGCGGTTCACCGAGGTCGTGGGCGTCGACGTGTCGATGCGCGCGCTCACCGTCGCCTCCCGGCGGCTCAAGCTGGACCGCATGGGCGAGCGGCAGGCCTCGCGCGTCAAGCTCTTCCAGGGCTCCCTCGCCTACACCGACAACCGGCTCAAGGGGTACGACGCGGCCGTGCTCAGCGAGGTCATCGAACACCTCGACCTGCCCCGGCTGCCCGCCCTGGAGTACGCCGTGTTCGGGCACGCGCGCCCGAGGACAGTCCTCGTGACCACCCCGAACGTGGAGTACAACGTCCGCTGGGAGACCCTGCCCGCCGGCCACGTCCGGCACGGTGACCACCGCTTCGAGTGGACCCGCGAGGAGTTCCGCACCTGGGCGGCCACGGTCGCCGAACGACACGGGTACGAGGCGGAGTTCGTACCCGTCGGGCCGGACGACCCCGAGGTCGGGCCGCCCACCCAGATGGCCGTGTTCCACCGTGACGACACCGAGAAGGAGGCGAAGGCGGCATGACCGAGACGCAGAACGAGGGACGGGTCCTGCCCGTCACCGACCTCTCCCTCGTCGTCCTCGTCGGCGCCTCCGGCTCCGGCAAGTCCACCTTCGCCCGCCGGCACTTCAAGCCCACCGAGGTGATCTCCTCCGACTTCTGCCGCGGTCTGGTCTCCGACGACGAGAACGACCAGAGCGCGACCAGGGACGCCTTCGACGTCCTGCACTACATCGCGGGCAAGCGGCTGGCCGCCGGCCGTCGTACCGTCGTGGACGCCACCAGCGTGCAGCAGGACAGCCGGCGCCAGCTCATCGAGCTGGCCAAGAAGTACGACGTGCTGCCCATCGCCATCGTGCTCGACACGCCCGAAGAGGTGTGCGCGGAGCGCAACGCGGCCCGCACCGACCGGGCCGACATGCCCCGCCGGGTCATCCAGCGCCACATCCGCGAACTGCGCCGCTCGCTCAGGCACCTGGAGCGCGAGGGCTTCCGCAAGGTGCACGTCCTGCGCGGCGTCGAGGCGATCGACGGCGCCACCGTCGTCACCGAGAAGCGCTTCAACGACCTGACCCACCTCACCGGCCCCTTCGACATCATCGGCGACATCCACGGCTGCGCCTCGGAACTGGAGTCGCTGCTGGGCAAGCTGGGCTACGCCGACGGCGTGCACCCCGAGGGCCGTACCGCCGTCTTCGTCGGCGACCTGGTCGACCGCGGCCCGGACTCCCCGGGCGTCCTGCGCCGCGTGATGTCCATGGTCGCCTCCGGGAACGCGCTGTGCGTGCCCGGCAACCACGAGAACAAGTACGGCCGATACCTCAAGGGCCGCAACGTCCAGCACACCCACGGGCTCGCCGAGACCATCGAACAGATGGAGGGCGAGAGCGAGGAGTTCAAGGCGGAGGTGCGCCGCTTCCTGGAGGGGCTGGTCAGCCACTACGTCCTGGACGGCGGCAAGCTGGTGGTCTGCCACGCCGGTCTGCCCGAGAAGTACCACGGCCGCACCTCCGGCCGGGTGCGCTCGCACGCCCTGTACGGCGACACCACCGGCGAGACCGACGAGTTCGGGCTGCCCGTGCGCTACCCGTGGGCCGAGGACTACCGGGGCCGCGCGGCCGTCGTCTACGGCCACACCCCGGTCCCCGAGGCCAGCTGGCTCAACAACACCATCTGCCTGGACACCGGTGCCGTCTTCGGCGGCAAGCTGACCGCGCTGCGCTGGCCGGAGCGCGAACTGGTCGACGTACCGGCCGAGCGGGTCTGGTACGAGCCGGCCAGGCCGCTGCACACCGAGGCGCCCGGCGGGCTCGACGGGCGGCCGCTGGCCCTGGCGGACGTGCACGGCCGCAGGGGCGTGGAGACCCGGCACGCGGGCCGGGTCGCGGTCCGCGAGGAGAACGCGGCCGCGGCCCTGGAGGTCATGAGCCGCTTCGCGATCGACCCGCGCCTGCTGCCGTATCTGCCGCCGACCATGGCACCGACGGCGACCTCGCAGGTCGAGGGCTACCTGGAGCACCCGGTGGAGGCCTTCGCGCAGTACGCCAAGGACGGGGTCGCGCGGGTCGTGTGCGAGGAGAAGCACATGGGCTCGCGGGCGGTGGCCCTGGTGTGCCGGGACGCGGACGCGGCCCGCGAGCAGTTCGGCGTGGACGGACCCACAGGGGCGCTGTACACCCGTACCGGCCGGCCGTTCCTGGACGACGAGACGATGACCGAGGAGATCCTCGGCCGCCTGCGCTCGGCCGTCGGGGACGCGGGCCTGTGGGAGGAACTCGACACCGACTGGCTCCTGCTGGACGCCGAGCTGATGCCCTGGTCGCTGAAGGCCTCGGGCCTGCTGCGCAGCCAGTACGCGGCCGTGGGCGCCGCCTCCGGCGCGGTGTTCCCCGGCGCGCTCGCCGCGCTGGAGGCCGCCGCGGCCCGCGGCACCGACGTGGGCGGCCTGCTGGAGCGGCAGCGTGCCCGCGCCGCCGACGCGGCCGCGTTCACCGACGCCTACCGCCGCTACTGCTGGAGCACCGACGGCCTGGAAGGGATCCGTCTGGCCCCCTTCCAGATCCTGGCGGCCCGCGGCCGCAGCCTGGCCGCGCTGCCGCACGACGAGCAACTGGCCCTGATCGACCGGCTGGTGGAGCACGACGGCACCGGACTGCTGCAGACCACCCGGCGCCTGTACGTCGACACCGGCGACCCCGAGTCCGTCCGGGCCGGCGTGGACTGGTGGCTGGAGATGACCGGCCGGGGCGGCGAGGGCATGGTCGTCAAGCCGGTCGGCGCGCTGGTCCGCAGCCCGGAGGGCCGGCTGGTGCAGCCCGGCATCAAGTGCCGGGGCCGCGAGTACCTGCGGATCATCTACGGTCCCGAATACACCCGGCCGGACAACCTCGCCAAGCTGCGGCAGCGGTTCCTGAACCACAAGCGGTCGCTGGCGATCCGCGAGTACGCCCTGGGCCTGGAGGCCCTGGACCGGCTCGCGGACGGGGAGCCGCTGTGGCGGGTGCACGAGGCGGTGTTCGGGGTCCTCGCCCTGGAGTCGGAGCCGGTGGACCCGCGCCTGTAGGCCGTCACAGAACACCCTTGTGTCACACACACATCTGTCCATATGGTGGACGGCTGTGCGGCACAAGGGTGTTCGCGCGCACGGAGACAGGGGTGGACATGGAGATCAGGAAGATCGTGGTCCGCGAGGAGCAGACCACCAGCCGCCGGCCGGCGATCCTGGAGAAGCGGCCGACCCGCTGAGCATGCGCGTTCACCTGGTCACGATGCCCTGGCATCCGCTCGACCTCCCGTCCCTGCAACTGGGCCTGCTGAACCGGATCGTGCGGCAGGCCCGCCCCGACGACCGGGTGAGCGAGTTCCACGGCTCCCTGCGCTGGGCGGAGTTCCTGCTGGAGCGCTCCGGGGGCCGGCTGCGGCCGGGCGACTGCGTGGAGGTCGGCGGCGACGGGATCTTCCACGGCCTCGGCGACTGGGTCTTCTCCGGCGTCCTGTACGACGATCCGGACTGGGGCCTGGCCCGGCTGCGGGACTACGCGGCCGACCGGGACGTCTTCGTCGACACCGCCGTCGCCATGCGCCCCTACGCCGCCGGCTTCATCGCGGCCTGCGCCACCGAGGTGCTCGCGGCCGAACCCGACGTGGTCGGGTTCACCACCACGTTCATGCAGAACGTGCCCTCCCTCGCGCTCGCCCGTGAACTCACGCGCCGAAAGCCCGGGTTGGCCGTGGTCTTCGGCGGCGGAAACTGCGAGGGCCCCATGGGTCACGCCCTGCACCGCAACCACCCCTTCGTGGACCATGTGGTGCGCGGCGAGGCCGAGTACGCCTTCCCAGCCCTGTTACGGCACCTGGACGAGGGCACCGCGCCGGTGGATGTGCCGGGCCTGTGCTGGTGGGACGGCCATATATCGCGGGCCAACACCGAGACCCGGCGGACCGTGGCGCCCGCCGACATCCCCTCGCCCGACTACGACCAGTGGCAGGCCGCCCTGGACGCCTCCCCGGTGCAGGAGTACGTCCACCCCAAGCTGGTGGTCGAGGGCGCCCGGGGCTGCTGGTGGGGCGAGAAGCACCACTGCACCTTCTGCGGGCTCAACGGCTCCGCGATGGCCTTCAGGGCCAAGCCGGGGGAGCGGCTGTGGGCGGAGATCGACCGGCTGGTCCGCCGCCATCGCCTCCTGGACGTGGTCACCGTCGACAACATCATCGACATAGCCTACTTCCGCGACTTCCTGCCCCGGGTCGTCGAGAGCGGCTGGGACCTGCGGCTGCACTACGAGGTCAAGTCCAACCTCACCCGCGGCCAGCTCCGGCTCCTCGGCGCGTCCGGCACCGTGCACATCCAGCCCGGCATCGAGAGCCTGGGCAGCCGGGTCCTCGACCTGATGGACAAGGGCGTCAGCGGCGCCCGCAACGTGCGCACCCTGCGGGAGTGCGAGAACCACGCCCTGACCTGCTCGTGGAACCTGCTGTACGGCTTCCCGGGCGAGACGGCGGACGACTACACGCCCGTCATCGACCAGTTCCCCGCCCTGGTCCACCTCCAGCCGCCGAGCGGCGCCCACCGCATCCAGCTGGAGCGCTTCAGCCCCCACTTCACCGACTCCTCCCTCGGGTTCGGCAAGCGCCGCCCGGCCGAGATGTACCAGCACGTCTACGACCTGCCCGAGGACGAACTCACCGACCTCGTCTACCTGTTCGACACCGAGGAGGCGGGCATCGCGGGCACCGTCGAGCGGCGGCTCAAGGAGGCCGTGGCCGCGTGGCGGGCCGGACACGCGGACTCCCGGCTGCTGTTCGAGGAGTCCGGCGAGGAACTTCTCGTGGTCGACCGGCGGCACGGCCACCCACCCGCCACGCACCGCTTCACCGGCTGGCAGGCGGCCGCCCTGCGCCTCCTGGAGGACGGCCGCAGCGCCCCCGCCCTGCACCGGCTGCTGGCACAGGCCGGCCACGAGGTGCCCACCGAGGCTCTCGACGCCTGGATCCGGCACGCCTTCTGCCTGGGCCTGCTGTTCCGCGACGGACTCACCTATGTCTCCCTCCCCACCTGGGGCGAGCCGGTCCGCCTGCCCGAGGGCGCGGGGGCGGCCGGATGAGCGGGCTGCCGACGGCCGTACCGCACCGGCTCACCGGTCGCCGGGTCGACGTGCCCGGGCCGCTGGACCTCGGCGGGCAGGGGCGCCGGACGGCGGAGGCGGTGCGGTTCCTGCGCGAGTGCGCGGGCCTCGGCCTGCGGGTGAGCTGGCGGGCGCAGGGGCGGCCTTCGTACGACCTGCGCGCGCTCCGGCATCTGCCGCCGCCGACCGAACTGCCGGGCTGCCATGAGGACTTGGCGTCCTGGCGGTCCGGTCACGGCTACGGCACGCTCTACCACCGGCGCGGCCCCGGCTTCGTGACGGTCATGGACCGCCGGGAACCGGGTGCGGCGGCCCGGCTCACCCTCGACCACCCGGACCTCCTGGCCGCCTTCGACCGGCTCCTGGACCCCACGCCCCTGGCCGCGCTGGACCCCACCGGACGGGAGGCCGCCGGCCTGCTGGCGGCCGAACGGCTGGCCCTGGTCAGCGGCGGCTGGGCGGTGGCCCTGCCCCCGCGCATCCGGCGCTGGCCGGTGCCCTGCACCGCGATCTGATCCCTCGCTCAGGCCAGCCGGAGCCGCTGTCCGCACACCCCGACCCGGACGCTCTGTCCCCAGGTGAGCTGGAGCGCGTCGCTCTCCATGCCGTCGCCGAAGGCGATCAGCCGGTCGGACTCCACGGTGAGCGTCAAGGAAGCCGAGGCCGCCAGTTCGCCGGCCACCAGGGTCGTACCCGTGGCCGGTGACGGCCAGGCCTCCCGGACGAACCACATCAGCCGGTCCTCGGTGGGGGAGGGCAGCGGGGGCCGGTCGCCCCGCTCCCGCCATACCGAGCGCAGCCAGCCGGTCGCGCCGGTGCTGGTCCCCACCAGCACCCCGGAGGAGGCCTGGGCCTCGACGGCACCCCCGTCGTCGTCGAGGCCCAGGCGGTAGCGGGCGGTCTGGTGGCCCGGTGCGCCGAGGTAGATCTCGTTGAGCGCCACCAGCCGCTGGGTGTCGTCGGCGACGGCCTCCACCATGGTGAGTTCGTCCGCGCTGCCGCCCGCCGCCGCGAGCAGCTTCGCCGCGTCCTGCGGGCGGTGCCGTACCAGCACACCCGGGTTGCGGCCCGGGTCGGTGTCGATGCCGATCACCGGCTGGCCCGTCAGGTACTTGGCGACGTTGGCCACCAGCCCGTCCTGGCCGACCACCACGACCACGTCCTCCGGCGCGAACAGGAAACGGTCCAGATCGGACCGCTCCGCCCGAGCCTGACGCCAGGTCGGCGGCAGGGCGGAGGTCACCTCCGCCAGGGCCCGGTGGGCGCGGCGGTGGCGTTCGGCGACCTCCTCGATGTCCCGGCCCCGGGAGGCGAGGAAGAAGGCGGCCTGGCCGTGGGTGCCGTGCCGGGCCACCAGCTCCTCGTACTCCGTGGTGCGATGGACCAGGACGGCACGTGGCGCGAGGCTCACCGGGCCGCCTCGGACGGTTCGCCGCCCAGCTTCGCGAGCAGCCCGGTCAGCACGTCCGGCGAGACGGTCACGCTGTCGATCCGCGGCAGGTTCTCCGCGAGCCGTGTGGCGGTGAGCGCCCGCAGGGTCACCGTCCCGTCGACCCCGGCCTCCGCGTGCACCCGCAGCCAGGCGGCCTGCGCCTGCGCCCGCGCCTCACCGACCTCGCGCGCGCCCTCGGCCTCCGCGCGGGCGGCCCGCACCGTCCGTGCCGCCTCGGCCTCGGCGAGCTTCGCCGTCCGCGCCGCCTCGGCCTCCGCGAGCTTGACCGACCGGGCGGCCTCCGCCTCCGCCAGCGTCACCGACCGCGCCGCCTCCGCCCGGGCGCGCACCGCGTCCGCGGCCGCCTGCTCCTCGGCCTCGCGGCGGGTGTTGGTACCCCGCTGCTCGACCAACTCCTCCTCGCGGCGGGCCAGTTCGATCCGGCTGGCCAGCTCGTTCTCGGCGATGGCCCGCTCCCGCTCGACCGCCACGGCCCGCCGTTCGTAGGTCGCCCGGTCGGCCTCCTGCTGGATCTGCTCGCGGGCCGGAGTGCGCAGCGCCCGCTCCACCTCCGGCTCGGGGCGCAGCGCCATCACGCGGACGGCCACCACCTCGATGCCGGTGGCCGGCAGCCGGGGTTCGGCGCCGAGGCCGGCCTCGACCCGCTCGCGCACCGCCGTCACCCCGTCCACCAGCGCCGCCGACATCGGCGTACGGGCCAGGACGTCCAGCGCGTGCTGCTGGGCCGTCTCGGTGAGCAGGGTGCCCAGCTGCTCCAGCGGGGTGCCCCGCCAGGCGCCGGTGTCCGGGTCGATCGAGAAGTCCAGGCGGGCGGCGGCGACGGCCGGGTCGGCGATCCGGTAGGTGACCGTCGCCTGCACCGACACGTCCTGGAAGTCGGAGGTGCGGGCGTGGAAGGTCATCGCCAGCTCCCGGTCGTCGGCCGGCACCTCGGACAGCGCGGCGGTCAGCGGGCGGAACCAGAAGCTGAGCCCGGGACCGTCGTGCAGCAGCCTGCCGGAGCGGTGGTGCCGGATGTGCGCCGTGGGCGCGCCGCGCAGATGGCGCCAGCCCAGGCGCCGGGTGATGTCGGCCATGAAACCCCTCGCTTTTCGTCATTACGACGATAAGCGCACGGCCCATTTCTCGTCAACGGGACGAAAACAGGAGGCGCCAGAAATGGCCGAGAAGCGCGTGAAGACGGGCAGGGATGGCCAGGATGGAGGCATGGCATACCACGTCGACTCCGAGGTCGGACGGCTGCGCCGGGTGATCCTGCACCGGCCCGACCTGGAGCTCAAAAGGCTCACCCCCAGCAACAAGGACGCCCTCCTCTTCGACGACGTGCTGTGGGTGCGCCGGGCGCGCGCCGAGCACGACGGGTTCGCCGACGTGCTGCGCGACCGCGGGGTCGCCGTCCACCTCTTCGGCGACCTGCTCACCGAGACCCTGGCGATTCCCGAGGCCCGCACCCTGGTCCTCGACCGGGTCTTCGACGAGAAGGAGTACGGCCCGCTCGCCACCGACCATCTGCGCGCCGCCTTCGATGGAATGGCCCCGGGGGAGCTGGCCGAGGCCCTGGTCGGCGGCATGACCAAGCGGGAGTACCTGGACGCCCACGCGGAGCCGGCCTCCGTCCGCTTCCATGTCATGGACCTGGACGACTTCCTGCTGCGTCCGCTGCCCAATCACCTCTTCACCCGTGACACCTCGGCGTGGATCTACGACGGCGTCTCCATCAATGCCATGCGCTGGCCCGCCCGGCAGCGCGAGACCGTGCACTTCGAGGCGATCTACCGGCATCACCCGCTGTTCCGTGACGAAACGTTCCGCATCTGGTCCCGCGGGCAGGCCGACTACCCCTCCACCATCGAGGGCGGCGACGTGCTGGTGATCGGCAACGGCGCCGTGCTCATCGGCATGAGCGAGCGCACTACCCCGCAGGCCGTGGAGATGCTGGCGTACAAGCTGTTCGCGGCCGGGTCGGCGCGCACCATCGTGGCGCTCGACATGCCCAAGAGCAGGGCGTTCATGCATCTCGACACCGTGATGACCATGGTCGACGGCGACACCTTCACCCAGTACGCCGGACTCGGCATGCTGCGCTCGTACACCATCGAGCCGGGTGTCGGCGAGCGCGAGCTGAAGGTCACCGATCATCCGCCGGAGCACATGCACCGCGCGATCGCCGCCGCCCTCGGGCTCGGCGAGATCCGGGTGCTGACCGCCACCCAGGACGTGCACGCCGCCGAGCGCGAGCAGTGGGACGACGGCTGCAACGTGCTCGCCGTCGAACCCGGTGTCGTCGTCGCCTACGAGCGCAACTCCACCACCAACACCCATCTGCGCAAGCAGGGCATCGAGGTGATCGAGATCCCGGGCAGCGAGCTCGGGCGGGGCAGGGGCGGCCCCCGCTGTATGAGCTGTCCCGTCGAGCGGGAAGCGGTGTGACCGAGGCGACCGCGGGCGCCTGTATAGAAATGCTAACCGTCGTATAGAATTCCAAGGTCCCTTCACCCGTACACCTGGAGCGCCCCCATGGCGACTGTCCCGACCGCCCTCGCCGGCCGCCACTTCCTCAAGGAGCTGGACTTCACCGAGGAGGAGTTCCGCGGCCTGGTCGAGCTGGCCGCCGAGCTGAAGGCCGCCAAGAAGGCCGGGACCGAGACCCAGCACCTGCGCGGCAGGAACATCGCGCTGATCTTCGAGAAGACCTCGACGCGCACCCGCTGCGCGTTCGAGGTCGCCGCCGCCGACCAGGGGGCCCACACCACCTACCTCGACCCGTCCGGCTCACAGATCGGGCACAAGGAGTCCGTGAAGGACACCGCCCGCGTCCTCGGCCGGATGTTCGACGGCATCGAGTACCGCGGGCA
The DNA here is from genome assembly GCF_001542625.1 of Streptomyces griseochromogenes. Classification (NCBI taxonomy): domain Bacteria; kingdom Bacillati; phylum Actinomycetota; class Actinomycetes; order Kitasatosporales; family Streptomycetaceae; genus Streptomyces; species Streptomyces griseochromogenes. Next base: position 2,632,157 of record NZ_CP016279.1, read on the forward strand.
CGGCCAGGGTGTCATCGAGGAGCTGGCCACCTACGCCGGGGTCCCCGTGTACAACGGCCTGACCGACGAGTGGCACCCCACCCAGATGCTCGCCGACGTGCTCACCATGACCGAGCACACCGACAAGCCCCTGGCCCGGGTCGCCTTCGCCTACCTCGGCGACGCCCGCTACAACATGGGCAACTCCTACCTGGTCACCGGCGCCCTGCTCGGCATGGACGTCCGGATCGTCGCGCCCCGGCTGCTGTGGCCGGACGAGACGATCATCCAGCTGGCCCGGCAGCTCGCCACCGCCTCCGGCGCCCGGGTCACGCTCACCGACGACGTGACGGAGGGCGTGCGCGGCGTCGACTTCATCGCCACCGACGTCTGGGTGTCCATGGGTGAGCCCAAGGAGGTCTGGGACGAGCGCATCGCCCTGCTCGGCCCGTACGCCGTGACCATGGACGTGCTCCGCGCCACCGGCAACGACCAGGTGAAGTTCCTGCACTGCCTGCCGGCCTTCCACGACCTCGGCACCGCCGTCGGCCGCGAGATCCACGAGCGGCACGGACTGACCGAGCTGGAGGTCACCGACGAGGTGTTCGAGTCCGAGCACTCCGTCGTCTTCGACGAGGCGGAGAACCGGATGCACACGATCAAGGCGGTCCTTGTGGCCACCCTCGCCGGAGCTGCGTCACACAGCCTTGGCTGACCGGCCTCACCAGGCCTTATCCTGTCCGGCGGCCCGGCACCACCCCGGCCGAGGCCACCGCCGCGACCCACCGATGGTCGCCCGCACCACCAGAAACGAGCACCACCCGCATGCCCGCTCCCCGCATCAAGTCCCCTGGCGCCCTGATAGCCGAATCCGGCGCGGACCGTGAGGGCCACGGTCTGAAGCGCACGATGGGACTCTTCCAGCTCATCTGCTTCGGCATCGGCGCCATCGTCGGCACCGGCATCTTCGTCGGACTCTCCGACTCCGTCGCCCAGGCCGGCCCGGCCGTCGTCGTCTCCTTCGTCCTCGCGGCGATCACCTGCGTCTTCACCGCCCTCTCCTTCGCCGAGCTGGGCGGCGCGATCCCGGTCTCCGGCTCCTCGTACTCCTTCGCCTACGCGGGCCTCGGCGAGTCCACCGCCTTCCTGGTCGGCTGGTGCCTGCTGCTGGAGTACGGCATCTCCATCTCCGCGGTCGCGGTCGGCTGGAGCCAGTACGTCAACGAACTCCTGCACAGCCTCACCGGCTGGCAGCTCCCAGCCGCGCTCTCCGCCGGTCCGGGCGACGGCGGGGTCGTCAACCTCCCCGCAGTGATCGTCATCGCGATGGCCTCCGTGCTGCTGGTGCGCGGGGTGCGCGAGAGCGCCCGGGCCACCGCCGTCATGGCGGCGGTGAAGCTCGTCATCCTCCTGGCCTTCTGCGCCATCGGCTACAGCGCCTTCAAGGACGGCAACCTCACCCCGTTCTCCCCGGCCGGCCTCGGCGGCATCGGCGCGGGCACCACCGCCGCGTTCTTCTCCTACATCGGCTTCGACGCGATCACCACGGCCGGCGAGGAGGCGAAGAACCCGCGCCGCGACATCCCGATCGCGATCCTCGTCTGCATGGGCCTGGTCACCCTGCTGTACTGCGCGGTCGCGCTCGCCGCGATCGGCGCCATCGGCGGCAAGCAGGTCGCCGGCCGCCCCGCCGCGCTCTCCTACGTCGTCAACGAGGTCACCGGCTCCACCGTCGGCGGCGGCGTCATCGCCTTCGGCGCGGTCGTCGCCATCGCCTCCGTCGTCCTCGCGGTGATGTACGGCCAGACCCGCATCCTGATGTCGATGTCCCGCGACGGCCTCATCCCGCGCGTCTTCGAAAAGGTCTCGCCGCGCACCTCCACGCCGGTGGCCGGAACCCTCATCGTCGCGGTCGTCTTCGCGGTCCCGGCGGCCTTCGCCTCCCTCGACGCCGTGATGAACCTGTGCACCATCGGCACGCTCGCCATCATGGCCGTCGTCAACATCACCGTGATCGCCCTGCGCCGCCGCGAACCGGGCCTCGCCCGCAGCTTCCGGGTGCCGCTCTACCCCGTCGGTCCGCTGCTCGGCGTCGGCTTCTGCCTGTACCTGATGTACGAGACCGGCTGGCAGACCTGGATCCAGTTCGCCGTGTTCCTCGCGGTGGGACTGCTGATCTACGTCGCCTACGGGCGCCGGCACTCCACGCTGGCCACGGAGGCCCCCGAGGTCACGACGGACGCCGCTGACCCGGAATTGCAGGCAGTCTGAACCACACCGCCTTGCCCGACGAGGTCGGGCGGTGACCACAGGACGAACTGAGGGCGCGGATCAGCAGCAGACCGCGCCCTCCCTCCTGCCAGGGGTCGGGCTGCTCGATCACCGGGCGCGTCAGATGGCCGGGCGGCGCCGGGTCCGGGTCGTGCACCTCGACCTGACAGCCGGTCGGCAGCAGCTCCACCACCAGCTCTATCGGGCCGAGCCCGGCGGTGTGCTCCACCGCGTTGGCGACCAGCTCGGCCGTCAGCAGCTCGGCGGTGTCGCTGCACGCCGTGTGCTCCACCTCGGCGAGTGCCGTCCGGACCAGGGCGCGCGCCGTGGGCACCGCGGCGGCGGTGTGGGGCAGCGCGATGCGCCAGGAAGGCGATTCGGTGGGGCGTTCGTACAAGGCGAGTCCGTTCATGGAGCAGGCTGTCCTGCTTTCAACCGTATGAATGGTACGGGCCCGGCCACAGAGGCCTTCGGCGGGCACCGCACGGGACCCTCGGCCCCGCTACCGGGCGGCTTACCCCGAAGAACGCCCCGCCTCGCGTGGCCGCCCCCACTGTTACCGCGCTGTGGACGATCGGTGACCTGCGTGACGGGACTCGGCCATGATGACAGAGTGCTGTCGCGCCCTCGTGACGACAGTCACAAACAAGTGATAGCGTCATGGGACAGCGCAACGTGAGGCACCGCCCCCCTAGGAGGCCGCACGTCATGAGTCCCTTCACCGGCTCCGCCGCCCGTACCGCCGAGTGGGAACACCTGCGGGTCGAGCTCGCCGACGGGGTCGCCACCGTCACCCTCGCCCGCCCCGACAAACTCAACGCCCTCACCTTCGGCGCCTACGCCGACCTGCGCGATCTGCTCGCCGAGCTCTCCCGCGAGCGGTCGGTCCGCGCCCTGGTGCTGGCCGGCGAGGGGCGCGGCTTCTGCTCGGGCGGCGACGTGGACGAGATCATCGGCGCCACCCTCGCCATGGACACCGCCCAGCTGCTCGACTTCAACCGGATGACCGGGCAGGTGGTACGGGCGATCCGGGAATGCCCGTTCCCGGTGATCGCCGCCGTGCACGGGGTGGCGGCCGGCGCGGGCGCCGTACTCGCCCTCGCCGCCGACTTCCGGGTCGCGGACCCCTCGGCCCGCTTCGCCTTCCTCTTCACCCGCGTCGGCCTGTCCGGCGGCGACATGGGCGCGGCCTACCTGTTGCCCCGGGTGGTCGGCCTCGGCCACGCCACCCGCCTGCTGATGCTCGGCGAGCCGGTACGCGCGCCCGAGGCCGAGCGGATCGGCCTGATCAGCGAACTGACCGAGGAGGGCGGCGCGCACGGGGCGGCCGCCGCCCTGGCCCGGCGCCTCGCCGACGGCCCCGCCCTCGCCCACGCCCAGACGAAGGCCCTGCTGACGGCCGAGCTGGACATGCCCCTGGCGGCATCGGTGGAACTGGACGCCTCGACCCAGGCCCTCCTGATGAACGGAGAGGACTACGCCGAGTTCCACGCGGCGTTCACGGAGAAGCGCCCGCCGAAATGGCAGGGACGGTGACCATGGCAGCCAACCCGAGCGACAAAGGGGCGCGGGGCCCTGCTGATGTGCGGCTCCGCCGCGGGGCGCGACCAGCCACAACGAACTCGCAGCCGCCGACGACGACCAGCAACTCCCTGCGCGTGGCGATCATCGGCGGAGGCCCCGGCGGCCTCTACGCCGCGGCGCTCCTGAAACGGCTCGACCCCGGCAGGGAAATCACCGTGTGGGAACGCAACGCCCCCGACGAGACCTTCGGCTTCGGAGTGGTCCTCTCCGACGAAACCCTCGGCGGCATCGAACACGCCGACCCCGTGGTCTACGCGGCCCTCCAGGAGGACTTCACCCGCTGGGACGACATCGACATCGTCCACCGGGGAACCCATCAGACCTCCGGCGGACACGGATTCGCGGCCCTCGGCAGACGCCGCCTCCTGGAGATCCTGCACGACCGCTGCCGCGCCCTCGGCGTAGAGCTCCGCTTCCGCACCGAGGCACCCGGCCCCGACCGGCTCTCGGCGACCCACGACCTCCTCATCGCCGCCGACGGAGTCAACAGCACCACCCGCGAGACCTACGCCCATGTGTTCCGCCCCCATGTGGCCACACACCGCTGCCGCTACATCTGGCTGGCCGCCGACTTCGCCTTCGACGCTTTCCGCTTCGAGATCGCCGAGACCGAGCACGGCGTGATGCAGCTGCACGGCTACCCTTACGCGGCCGACGCCTCCACCGTCATCGTCGAGATGCGCGAGGAGGTGTGGCGGGCGGCGGGATTCGACGAGGTCACCCCGCAGGAGTCCATCGAGCGCTGCGCCAAGATCTTCGCCGACGCCCTCGGCGGACGCCCCCTGCGGTCCAACAACTCCGCCTGGACCACCTTCCGTACGGTGGTCAACGACCGCTGGTCGCACGGCAATGTCGTCCTCCTCGGCGACGCCGCCCACACCGCCCACTTCTCCATCGGCTCCGGCACCAAGCTCGCCGTGGAGGACGCGCTGGCGCTGGCGGCGTGCCTGGAGGAGCGGCCCGACGTACCCACGGCACTGGCCGCCTACGAGGAGGAGCGCAAACCCGTCGTCGCCTCCACCCAGCGGGCCGCCCGGGCGAGCCTGGAATGGTTCGAGAACCTCCGCCTCCACCTCGACCAGCCGCCCCGCCAGTTCGCCTTCAACCTGCTCACCCGCAGCCGCCGGGTGACCCATGACAACCTGCGGCTGCGCGACGCCCGCTTCACCGAGGCCGTGGAGCGCGAGTTCGGCTGCCCGCCGGGCACGCCCCCGATGTTCACCCCGTTCCGGCTGCGCGGCCTGACCCTGCGCAACCGGGTCGTCGTGTCCCCGATGGACATGTACTCGGCCGTGGACGGCGTCCCCGGCGACTTCCACCTCGTCCACCTCGGCTCCCGTGCCCTCGGCGGGGCGGGTCTGGTGATGACCGAGATGGTGTGCGTGAGCGAGCGGGGCCGCATCACCCCCGGCTGCGCCGGCCTCTACACCGGCCGCCAGGCCGAGGCATGGAAGCGGATCACCGACTTCGTGCACGCCCAGGCTCCGGGCGCGGCGATCGGCGTGCAGCTCGGGCACTCCGGCCGCAAGGGCTCGACGAAGCTGATGTGGGAGGGCATGGACGAGCCGCTGGCCGACGGCAACTGGCCGCTGGTGGCCGCCTCCCCGCTGCCGTACAAGCCGGGCGGCCAGACCCCGCGCCAGCTCTCCCGCGCCCAGCTCACCGACATCCGCGAGCAGTTCGCGGCGGCCGCCTGGCGGGCCGCCCGGGCCGGCTTCGACCTGCTCGAACTGCACTGCGCCCACGGCTACTTGCTCTCCGGCTTCCTCTCCCCGCTGACCAACCGGCGCACCGACGCCTACGGCGGCTCGCTGGAGAAGCGGCTGAGGTTCCCGCTGGAGGTCTTCGACGCCGTGCGCGGGGTGTGGCCGGACGAGCGGCCCATGACCGTCCGGATCTCCGCCACCGACTGGACCGAGGGCGGCACCACGGCCGAGGACGCGGTGGAGATCGCCCGGGCCTTCGCCGCGCACGGAGCCGACGCGATCGACGTGTCCACCGGCCAGGTGGTGACCGAGGAACGGCCCGAGTTCGGCCGGTCGTACCAGACGCCGTTCGCCGACCGCATCCGCAACTCGGCCCGCGTCCCGGTGATCGCGGTCGGCGCGATCTCCTCCTGGGACGACGTCAACTCCCTGATCCTGGCCGGGCGCACCGACCTGTGCGCCCTCGCCCGCCCGCACCTGTACGACCCGCACTGGACCCTGCACGCGGCCGCCGAACAGGGCTACGAGGGTCCCGGTGTGGCCTGGCCCGCCCCCTACCGTGCAGGCAGCCGCCGCCCCCAGACCGGCCGCACCGACGCCCCGAAACCCCGCCTGACCCTCGGCGGCTGAGGCTCGTCTGCTGTACTCACGTGCGAGACGGCGAGACGACGGAGAGACCATGAGCACGCTGTACGACTACTTCTGGGCGGCCGACCGGGGCACGGCGGTCGACTGGGCGATCGGCCCGGACGGGGACTGGCTGCACGGAGGGTCGCTGGACGCGCTGTGTGCGGACCGGTTGGAGGTGAAGGGCCTGGACCCGAACGTCGTGCTGGGCAAGCTGGTCTCCTTCGCCGCGGGCATACCGTTCGGCAACGTCGTGGACCCGGAACTGGTCTGGCCCGACCCGGAGGAGTGGCCGTACGGCCGGCAGCCTCCGCCCGGCACGGCGTCTCCCTGGGACAGCGGCCTCATCCTCCAGGAGCTTCCCGAGAGCTGGCTGGAGACGCTCGCCGGGGTCGTCGACGACGCGGTGCCCATGCTCGCGCTCCAGTGGCTGGACATCGAGGAGGTCCGCTTCGCCGACTACCCGGACGCGGAGGACAGCGTCCGCACGTTCGTCGGAATGGCCCGCCGGGCCAAGGCGGCCGGTGCGCGGCTGTACTGCTCCTGCTGCGTGTGACCTCCCGGACCCGGGCCCTTCTCACACCCCCACGAAACCCGCCCCGGCGTCCCGCAGCCGCTCGTGCAGCGCGCGGAACACCTGCGCCGAGCGGACGCCGGGCCAGTCGGCGGGGAGGAGGGCGGTGGGCAGGCCGGGGTCGGCGTAGGGGAGGTGGCGCCAGGAGTCCAGGGCGAGGAGGTAGTCGCGGTAGGCCTCCTCGGGCGGGGTGTCCGTGCGGTGCTCCCAGGCGTGCAGGGCCGGGGCGTGCACGTCCAGGAAGCGCTCGTGTTCCTTGGCGATCGCGGTCAGGTCCCACCAGCGGGCGACGGCCTCGGCGGTGGGGGCGAAGCCGAGGTGCTCGCCGCGGAAGAAGTCGACGTACGGGTCCAGGCGCAGGCGGCGCAGGGTGTGCCGGGTCTCCTCGTACAGGCGGGCCGGGGCGATCCACACCCCGGGTGCCGCCGTGCCGAAGCCGAGGCCGGCCAGCCGGGAGCGCAGCACATGCCGCTTCTGCCGCTCCGACTCGGGGACGGAGAAGACCGCAAGCACCCAGCCCTCGTCCTCGGGGGGCGCCGTCGCGTAGATGCGGCGGTCGCCGTCCTCCAGCAACTGGCGTGCCTCGGGGGAGAGTTCGTAGCCGGCCGCACCGCCTTGCGTGCGGGCCGGCAGCAGCAGGCCGCGCCGTTTGAGCCGGGACACCGAGGAGCGTACGGACGGGGCGTCCACCCCGGCCGCGGCGAGGAGCCGGATCAGCTCGGCGACGGGCACCGGGCCGGGCATGAAGCGGCCGTACGCGCCGTAGAGCGTGACGATGAGGGACCTGGGGGCGTGCTGCTCGGACACGTTGATCATTTTAGGTCGTCGGTATCACTGCCGGTCACCATCGGTGCGCAGACGGAACCGCTGCAGCTTGCCGGTGGCCGTGCGGGGGAGGGCGTCGAGGAAGGCGAACTCGCGCGGGCATTTGTAGGGCGCCAGTTCGCCGGTGAGGAAGACGCGCAGGGCCTGGGGGTCGCGCGGCGCCCCGTCCCGCAGTACGACGTACGCCACCACCACCTGGCCGCGTGCCTCGTCGGGCCGTCCGATCACCGCCGTCTCGACCACGTCCGGGTGACGCAGCAGCGCGTCCTCGACCTCGGGCCCGGCGATGTTGTACCCGGAGGAGATGATCATGTCGTCGGCGCGGGCCACATAGCGGAAGTAGCCGTCGTTCTCGCGGACGTAGGTGTCGCCGGTGACGTTCCAGCCGTCGCGCACGTACTCCCGCTGCCGGGGGTCGGCGAGGTACCGGCAGCCGACCGGGCCGCGGACCGCGAGGAGGCCCGGCTCGCCGTCGGGCACCTCCTTTCCGTCCGCGTCCTGCACACGCGCCTGCCAGCCCGGCACCGGGACGCCCGTCGTGCCGGGCCTGATCCGCTCGTCGGCCGCGGAGATGAAGATGTGCAGCAGCTCGGTGGCGCCGATGCCGTTGATGATGCGTACGCCGGTGCGCTCGTGCCAGGCCCGCCAGGTGGCCGCGGGCAGGTTCTCGCCGGCCGACACACAGCGCCGCAGCGACGAGGTGTCGTACCCGGTCAGCCCGTCGAGCATCGCCCGGTAGGCGGTCGGCGCGGTGAACAGGACCGAGACCCCGTGCTCGGCGATCGCGGGCAGCAGCTGGCGGGGGCCGGCCTGTTCGAGGAGCAGGGCGCTGGCGCCGGCCCGCATCGGGAAGATCACCAGTCCGCCGAGGCCGAAGGTGAAGCCGAGCGGGGGGCTGCCGGTGAAGACGTCGTCCGCACGGGGCCGCAGCACATGTCCGGAGAAGGTGTCGGCTATGGCCAGCACGTCCCGGTGGAAGTGCATGCACCCTTTCGGGCGACCCGTGGTGCCGGAGGTGAACGCGATCAGGGCGATGTCGTCGGCCGCGGTGTCGACCGCCGGGAACGGGGTGCCGGGCGCCGGAAGGCTCAGCAGGTCGTCGGGGGTGTCACCGCCGTACGCCGTGATGCGCAGCCCGGGGATCCGCGCCTTCGCCAGGTCGTCCACGGACCTGATGTCGCACAGCGCGTGCCGGACCCGGGCGATCTCGCACACCGTGGCCAGCTCGTGCGGGCGCTGCTGGGCCAGCACGGTGACCGCGACCGCGCCCGCCTTCAGCACGGCGAGCCAGCAGGCGGCCAGCCACGGAGTGGTGGGGCCGCGCAGCAGGACCCGGTTGCCGGGTACGACGCCCAGCTCGGCGGTGAGGACGTGGGCGATGCGGTCGACACGGGCGCGCAGTTCGCCGTACGTCCAGACGGGGCCGGTGAGGGTGCGGAAGACCGGGCGGCCGGGGTCGGTGCGGCCGAGGAGCTCGGCGGCGCAGTTGAGCCGTTCCGGGTAGTTCAGCTCCGGCAGGTCGAAGCACAGCTGTGGCCACTCGTGCGGCGGGGGGAGATGGTCGCGCGCGAAGGTGTCGACATGGGCCGAGACATGCATGGTGGTTCGCCCCCTAGCCGTGACAAGCGTCGAGACGGGCGTCCTGAATGACCACGGGCGTCCTGGTGGGCTCGCGCATCGAGCGTATCGTGTTGGTGACGGCAGTCAACTGTGCGCGATAACCTCGGGGCGACGGGGTGGATCACCGCGATCCGCCTCGGAGGGCGACGGGGACGGGTCGCCGTGATCCGTCTCGGAGGGAGGACCGGCAGATGACCGCATTCTCGCTCGAACCTGAGCAGACCGCCTGGTGCGCCGAGCTGCGCTCGCTCGCGGCCGAACGGCTGCGCCCGCTCGCCGACAAGGGCGAGCCGGGCCGGGTCAACCGGCCGCTCCTCGCCGAACTGGGCCGCCTCGGGCTGCTCGCCCGGCTGTTCACCTCCGGCGCCCTCGACCTGTGCCTGATGCGCGAGTCCCTGGCCCGGGCCTGTACCGAGGCCGAGACCGCGCTCGCCCTCCAGGGCCTGGGCGCCCACCCGGTGCACGCGCACGGCAGCGCCGCCCAGCGAGAGCGCTGGCTGCCCCGGGTGGCCGACGGCGGCGCGGTGGCCGCGTTCGCGCTGAGCGAGCCGGGCGCGGGCTCGGACGCGGCGGCCCTCGCCCTCGCCGCTGAGCCGGACGGCACCGACGGCTGGCGGCTCACCGGCGCCAAGTGCTGGATCTCCAACGCCCCCGAAGCCGACTTCTACACCGTCTTCGCACGCACCACACCCGGCGCCGGAGCCCGCGGGGTGACCGCCTTCCTCGTCCCCGCCGACCGGCCCGGACTCACCGGCTCCACCCTGGAGATGATCTCGCCGCACCCCATCGGCGCCCTCGACTTCGACGCCGTACCCGTCACCCCGGACGACGTGCTCGGCGAGGTGGACCGTGGCTTCGCCGTCGCCATGGGCACCCTCAACCTCTTCAGGCCCAGCGTCGGGGCCTTCGCGGTCGGCATGGCCCAGGCGGCCCTCGACGCCACCGTGGAACACACCCGCGGCCGGGACGCCTTCGGCGGCAAGCTGATGGACCTGCAGTCCGTGGCCCACCAGGTCGCCGAGATGGCTCTGCGCACGGAGGCGGCCCGGCTGATGGTGTACGCGGCGGCGAGCGCGTACGACGCCGGCGCCGCCGGGGTGCCGGGCCGGGCCGCGATGGCCAAGCTGCTCGCCACCGAGACCGCGCAGTACGTCGTCGACAGCGCCGTCCAGCTGCACGGCGCCCGCGCCCTGCGCCGCGGCCACCTCCTCGAACACCTCTACCGAGAGGTCCGCGCGCCACGGATCTACGAGGGCGCGAGCGAGGTCCAACGAAGCATCATCGCCAAGGAGTTGTACGCCCTGACTCGCGACGAGGAGACCCGGTGACGACCGAGCGCGTCAACCCACCCGAACTGTCCCCGGCCACGGGCTTCACGCACGCCGTCGTCGCGGCCGGCTCCCGCGTGGTCTTCCTGGCGGGCCAGACCGCCCTCGACACCGACGGCAAGGTCACCGGCGCCACGCTCCCCGAGCAGTTCGAGAAGGCACTCACCAACCTGCTCACCGCCCTGAGGGCGGCCGGCGGCACCCCCGCCGACCTCGCCCGCGTCACCGTCTACGCCACCGACGTCGCCGCCTACCGCACCCACGCCCGCCAACTGGGCCGCATCTGGCAGCAGTTGGCGGGACGGGACTATCCGGCGATGGCGGTCGTGGAGGTCGTACGGCTGTGGGACGAGCAGGCGCTGGTGGAGCTGGACGGGTTCGCGGTGCTGCCGTAGCCGGTCTCAGGCCGCCACGGCGAGCCGCTCCGCCGGGACCCGGCGCGGCGGGACCACGCTGCCGTCCGGGTGCAGCTCCCCGGTGTCGTCGAACACGATCGAGCCGTCGCACAGCAGGGTCCAGCCCTGCTCGGGGTGGGCGGCCACGGGGTGCGGAGTGCCGGCGTCGGACGCGGCGCACGAGGTTCGGTAGGAGCACATGGCGCACCTCCACATCGGATGTGAGGGGGGCCGGCGGATTCGGCCGCCTCCCGGCATGCCTAGACCATCCTCCTGTCGTGAACGCCCCGGAACCGCCCGCGGTGAAGCGTGACAACATGCGGACAACTCCCGGACGGTTCCATGACGCGCCACCGATGGAGTGACGGTCACGCCCGGCGACTCGGCCACCCGGTACCAGTGGAAGCCAGCACCCCACGAAACCGGGAAGGTATCCCATGCCCCTGCGTCCCGCCCTGTCCGCCGTGTTCGGCGCCGCGGCCCTGCTGTGCGCCGCCGTCGGCCCGGCCGCCGCCGCACCGTCCGAGAGCGTGACCGTCGACCCGACCGGCGTCATCGCATCGGACGGCACCGTCACCCTCTCCGGCACCTACCGCTGCTCGGGGGCCACCGGACTGGCCTTCGTCAGCTCCTCGATCGCCCAGAGCGAGCCCGGTGTCACGCACGGCATCGGCGGCACCCTCGCCGAGTGCGACGGCGCCGAGCACCACTGGGAGAACTCCGGCAAGATCTCGCCGAACCCGTTCAAGGCCGGCAAGGCCCATGTGCAGGCCACGGTCACGGAACTGCGCCCCGGCGGCATCATGCTCCTGCCGGCCTTCCACGCCGTCCACGACAAGGACATCAAGCTCGTCGACAAGGACGCCGCGGTCGCGGACCCGGGGACGACCAAGGCCCCGGGCAAGGAGACGACCAAGATCCCGAACAGCGAGACGACCAAGGTCACGGACAAGGAAACGGTCAGGGTCACGGACAAGGACGTCAAGTCCTTGCGCAGGGAGTTCAAGTTCACCGACAAGGACCTCAAGCTCGCCAAGAAAACCGTCAGGCCCGTCGTGAAGTGAGCCGCCCGCACACCGGGCGGCCCGGCACACCGGTGCGTGCCGGGCCGCCCGGTGTGCGCCCGGGAGCCGTCAGGAACGCTGCCAGCTGTGCGGTGCGTGGAAGGCGTGCGGGCGCCAGGACGTGGTGCCGGGGGACGTGACCTCGGCGCCGGCCCCGGCCAGGGCGCCGCGGCTGAGCAGCAGCACCGCGATCGCGGCCAGCTCCTCGTCCGTGGCCTCGCCCTTCTCGACGCGGATGGGGGGAGTCAGGGATGTGGGGCACATGGGGACCTCCGTCGACTGCAGGGTTGTCGTGCCGGGTCACTGAGGGGGGTTGCCGTGCTTGCGGGCGGGCCGCTCGGCGTGCTTGGAGCGGAGCATCGCCAGCGCGGCGATGAGGGCGGACCGGGTCTCGGCCGGGTCGATGACGTCGTCCACGAGGCCCCGCTCGGCCGCGTAGTACGGGTGCATCAGCTCGGCCTTGTACTCCTTGACCAGCTCGGCACGCCTGGCCTCGGGGTCTTCGGCGTCGGCGATCTGGCGGCGGAAGATGACGTTGGCCGCGCCCTCCGCGCCCATCACGGCGATCTCGTTGGTGGGCCAGGCGTAGGTCAGGTCGGCGCCGATCGACTGGGAGTCCATGACGATGTAGGCGCCGCCGTAGGCCTTGCGCAGGATCAGGGAGATCCGGGGCACGGTCGCGTCGCAGTAGGCGTACAGCAGCTTCGCGCCGTGCCGGATGATTCCGCCGTGCTCCTGGCCGACGCCCGGCAGGAAGCCCGGCACATCGAGCAGGGTGACGATCGGGACGCTGAACGCGTCACACATCTGCACGAAGCGGGCCGCCTTCTCGGACGCCTCGATGTCCAGCACGCCGGCCAGCGTCTGGGGCTGGTTGGCGACGATCCCGACCACCTGGCCGTCCAGGCGGGCCAGCGCGCAGATGATGTTGCGCGCCCAGCGCTGGTGCACCTCCAGGTACTCGCCGTCGTCGACGATCTCCTCGACGACCCGGGCCATGTCGTAGGGCCGGTTGCCGTCGACGGGCACCAGATCGGCCAGTGCCTCGCAGCGGCGGTCGGCCGGGTCGTCGCAGGGCACCGCGGGCGGGTTCTCGCGGTTGTTGCCGGGGAGGAGGGACAGCAGATAGCGGACCTCCTCCAGACAGGTCTGCTCGTCGTCGTAGGCGAAGTGGCAGACACCGCTGGTCTCCGCGTGCACGTCCGCGCCGCCGAGGCCGTTCTGGGTGATCTCCTCGCCGGTGACCGCCTTGACGACGTCCGGGCCCGTGATGAACATCTGGGACGTCTCGCGGACCATGAAGACGAAGTCGGTGAGCGCGGGGCTGTAGGCCGCGCCGCCCGCGCACGGGCCGAGCATCACGCTGATCTGCGGGATGACCCCGGAGGCGGCCGTGTTGCGCCGGAAGATGCCGCCGTAGCCCGCGAGGGCGGTGACGCCCTCCTGGATGCGGGCGCCCGCGCCGTCGTTCAGGGAGACCAGCGGGGCACCGGCCGCGATGGCCATGTCCATGATCTTGTGGATCTTCGTGGCGTGAGCCTCGCCGAGGGCGCCGCCGAAGATGCGGAAGTCATGCGCGTAGACGAAGACCGTACGGCCCTCGACCGTGCCCCAGCCGGTGACGACACCGTCGGTGTACGGCTTCTTCGCCTCCAGCCCGAACCCGGTCGCCCGGTGCCGCCTGAGCGGCTCGACCTCGTGGAACGAGCCCTCGTCGAGGAGCAGGCCGATGCGTTCGCGCACGGTGAGCTTGCCCTTGGCCCGCTGGGCGGCGGTGGCTTTCGCACTCGGGCCGGCGAGCACGCGCTCGCGAATGCCGGCCAGTTCCTCGACGCGGGACCTCATGTCTCCCCCTGCTTGAGTGAAGTGACGGAACGTCGGTCGCCCGGCTGCCTCCCTGTGCCCGTCGAGCGTGACAAGGCGGGCTGACCGGCCGCTGACGGAGCGCTTACGCGAGAAGGCCCGGGGCCCGCTCAGGCCGGCTGCAGCCGCATGTCGCCGGTCAGTGCGGGGTCGTGGGAGAGGATCGCGTTCTCGATCCGGCGCAGGGCGGGGGAGGGCTGGATGCCGAGCTCGTCGTCCAGATGGCGGCGCATCCGGCGGAAGACGTCGAGGGCGTCGGCCTGCCGTCCCGAGCAGTACAGGGCGATCATCAGCTGCTCGCAGAAGTGTTCCCGCAGCGGGTGGTTGGTGTGTGCCTCGGCCAGCTCGGCGAGGACGGCGGCGTGCCGGCCGAGCCGCAGTTCGGCGTCGAAGCGCAGTTCCATGGCCCGCATCCGGTACTCCTCGTAGCGGGCGCCCGCCAGCTGGCACAGGGTCCCGGCCGTGAACCCGCCGAAGACCGGTCCGCGCCACATCGCCAGCGCCTCGCCGAGCAGCCCCGCGGTGCGGGCCGCGTCGTCCGGTCCGGCGGACTCGGCGAGCCGCACCGCCCGGATGAACTCGGCCGCGTCCAGCTCGCCCTCCCCCACGCTGAGCCGGTAGCCGGCGGGGTGCATGGTCAGCCGGGAGGCCGGCCGGTCCGGCTCCAGGTCGCGGAGCCTGCGGCGTAACCGGCTGACGTGGGCCTGGAGGGCGTTGGCCTGGCGGTCGGGGACGGCGTCCCCCCACATCTCCTCGGCCAGGCTCTCTCCGGACACCGGCTGCCCCTCGCTGACCAGCAGTGTCTGCACCAGGGTGCGCTGCAGATCGCCGGAGATGTCCGCCGGGCCGATGACGGTGAGTATCTGAAGTGCCCCGAGAATGCCGAATCTCAGCATGTCTTCCCCCTTGGTGGCAATTCCTTGGCGAAGATATTTCTGTCTGGGCTGGCGCTGCGATGAGAGACCGGGTGGCCGAACGCGCCGCGCCCCGGCGGGCGTCGCATCCTGGACGGCCCGCCGGGGCGGTTGCTCCGCCGGGACGGGGGGCGCCGGCGGTTCCTGGGAATCCGGGCCTGTGCCGTCTTCGGCGCAGTACCGGGTGTGCGCTTCTGTATTTCCGTGCGATGGCTCGGTGAATGCGAGTTCACCACGTACGGAATCCGGTCCGACGATGCTCCGGCTGTCGCTCCGCCGGTGGCGGAGAGGGCAGGATTCGAACCTGCGTGGGCCGTTACCGGCCCGACCTAGAGGCGTGCTCATGGTCCCCGATCAGCCACTCCGGGCACCTCTCCTGGCTCCCGGCCCGGGGTTTCCCGTGCCGTTCACTGGGACCACAGTGGCAGCGCCCGCTGACGGAATGCTGACACCGTTCTGACGCAGGCAATGAATTCCTTTCGGCCCTTTTCCAGGACATCAGGTCAGTGCTGTACTCCCTTCGATGTCCCTTCGATGGAAAACGCTCCCGAAAGGGGTACGGGAATGACCGCGACCACCACCGAAACCGTCACGGACAACCCGGTTCTCGACGCCATACGCAGCCACACGGCCAGCGAGAACCCGAGTTCGTTCCTGGCGCTCAACAGCGGAAACAGTACGTTCACCGTCCCGGGCGCGGACGGTGTCGTCGTCTACCGCCGCACCGGCCGTTTCGCCGTGCAGTTCGGCGGCCCCTTCGCCGCCGAGCAGGACTACGGCACCCTCCTCGACGCCTTCCGCGACCATGTCCGCGCCGAGGGACTCACCCTGGTCGGCGTCCAGCTGCAGCGCGCCGACGCCGAGCGCTACGCCCGGCTCGGCTTCACCGTCAACCAGGTCGGCGCCTCCTGGGCGGTGAGCCTCGCCGAGTTCACCCTGCGCGGCACCAAGTTCATGCAGCTGCGCAACAAGATCTCCCGCGCCCTGCGCAACGGCCTCCAGATCCAGGAGGCCGACGCGGCCGACGTGCAGGACGCCATCGCCACCATCGACCAGGCCTGGCTCGGCTCCAAGGGCGGCGCCCAGCAACTGGAGTTCCTCGTCGGCCAGATCGGCGGCGAGGCCCAGGCCCACCGCCGGCTCTTCGTCGGCACCATCGACGGCGCCCCGGTCGCGTACATCTCGTACTCGCCGGTCCACGGCACCCGGGCCGGTTGGATGCACGACCTCAGCCGCCGCATCCCCGAGGGCTCCCCGGGCCTGATGGAGGCCATCAACGCGCACGCCATCGAGGTGTTCCGCGCCGAGGGCGTCGAGTGGCTGCACTTCGGGTTCACGCCGTTCACCGGCCTGGACGCGCGCCACGAACTCGACGGCCACAGCCCCGCGTTCCAGTGGCTGATGCACGCCCTGTGGGCCGAGGGCGCGGCCCTGTACCCGGCGCAGACGCAGCTGTCGTACAAACAGAAGTGGGCCCCCGACCTGCTGATTCCCGAGTACGTCGCCTTCGACGGCGCACAGGCCTCGCTGCCCGGCTTCGCGCACGTCTTCCGTGCCTGCAAGGCATTCTGACCATCCGTCACCGACAGGAGTCGACGACATGAGCCAGTCCACCGAAGAACTCCAGCACGCCATGGTCGAGCAGCTGATGGCCGTCATCGGCGCACCCGACGACGAGGCGGTCGCCGAGGCCGCCGACGCGGTCGTGCGCGCCGTCGACGAGCGGCTGCGCGCCGGGGCGGCCGGCTGAGCCGCGGCGAGCGCCCCGAGGAAGAACGAGCACGTGGAAGGGGCACCGCACACCCGGTCAGACCGGTATCAGTGGCACATCAGCGTGCCACGGAACGCTGGACACACGTTCGCCCGGCGGTCCGGGCCCGGGAGTACCGCACTGTGCTCCCGTCGCCCCCGGACCTCCGGGCGGGCGCCCCGCCCGCGACGGTGACCGCACGCGGGAGCCTTGTCGACTCGCGGCGCCCGCAGGTCCGCGGGGCAGCGGCGCCGCCGCCCGATCCGGGCACTTCTCCCAAGGAGAGCAACGCATGCAGCGTCCGCACATACAAGAAGCCGGGGTTCTGGCCACCGGCGGAGGGGCCGGAGCCGGACAGCGCACCGGTGCCTCGGCGACCTTCGCCGAACTGCTCAAGCGGGTCAAGGCCGAAGGCCTCCTCGACCTCGACCCGCGATACTACGTGGGCAAGCTGGCCCTCAACACCACCCTGCTGCTGATCGGGTTCGCCGCCTTCTTCGAGCTGGGCGACTCCTGGTGGCAGCTCGTCACGGCCCTGTGGATGGGGCTGTGCGGCGGTCAGTCGGCGTTCATGTGGCACGACGCCGGCCACAAGGCGATGTTCCGCGGCAAGAAGGCCGCCTCCGCGGTCGGCTACGTCCACGCCAACCTGGTCAACGGGGTCAGCTACGGCTGGTGGGTCAACCACCACAACCGGCACCACAGCAACCCCAACCACCTGGACATGGACCCGGACATCGGCCGGCGCACCGCCATCTTCGACATCAAGCAGTACCCGAGCCGCAAGGGCACCCAGAAGTTCGTGGTGCGCTACCAGAGCGTGCTGTTCTTCGTGCTGCTGGTGCTCGAAGGCTTCAAGATGCTGAAGACGGCGGTCCTGTCGATCGTCCAGGGCAAGACCAAGCGGCCCGTGCTGGAGACGTTCCTGATCCTGGCGCGCGCCGCCGTCTACCTCGGCCTCGTCTTCACCGTCCTGTCCCCGGCGCTCGCGGTCGCCTTCATCGTCGTCCAGCACGCCGCCCTCGGCGTGTACTTCGGGATGATCTTCGCCCCGAACCACAAGGGCATGCAGATCCGCGACGGCGAGGAGGAGACCCTGGACTGGCTGGAGCGCCAGGTCCTGACCTCCCGCAACATCCGGCCCAACTGGCTGGTCGACTTCCTGTACGGCGGCCTCAACTACCAGGTCGAGCACCATCTGTTCCCGGCGATGCCGCAGAAGAACCTGGGCCGCGCCCGTGAGCTGACCATGCAGTACTGCGCCGAGCGCGGGGTGCCGTACCACGAGGTCGGATTCTGGGCCTCCTACCGCGAGGTCGCCTCCTATCTGCACGAGGTCAGCGCGCCCGTGCGGCGCGGTGACGTGGAGGAGCAGATCCGGCGCCGGGCCATGGAAACGGTCTGATCCCACCCCTCCCCGTCCCGATCCCCCCCCATGCCCCCACACACCCCACACCCCACATCCCCCACCCCCCGGCCCCCGGGCCCCACGCCCGGGTCCGTCGGTGGCCCGGGCGGTTCCTTCCCGGGAGCGGCGCACGAACAGTCCCCAGGAGTACCGGAGGAGCCAGCCCCATGTCCCAGACCACCGCGGCGGCGGGCGGAGTCACCGCTCCCGCCCCGATCGGGGTCCGCCTGGACCGCATGCCGATCACTCCCCTGCATCGCAGACTCACCGCGGTCATCGGCGTCGGCCTGTTCTTCGACACCTTCGAGAACAACCTGTCGGGCACCATCGGCAAGGTGCTGCAGAGCGACTTCGGCTTCGGCGCCACCTCGCTCAAACTCGTCCTGGCCTCCGTGTTCGTCGGCCAGTTCATCGGTTCCCTGACGCTCGGCCGGATCGCCGACCGGTTCGGCCGGCGCCGGGCCTTCCTGATCAACCTGGCCATCTACTCGGTCTTCTCGCTGCTCGGCGCCTTCTCTCCGAACGCCGGCTGGCTGATCGTGACCCGCTTCCTGGCCGGCGTCGGCATCGGCGCCGAACAGGCCCTGTCCGACTGCTATCTGGCCGACGTGCTGCCCGCGGACAAGCGCGGCCGGTTCATCGCCCGGGCCTACACCCTCGCCTTCTGCGGAGTACCCGCGGTGGGCTTCGCCGCGCTGTGGCTGGTGCCGCTGACCCCGCTGGGTGTGGCCGGCTGGCGCTGGCTGTTCGTGCTGGGCGCGCTCGGCTCGGCCGTGGTGTGGGGCCTGCGCCGGCAGCTGATCGAGTCCCCGCGCTGGCTGGCGGCGACCGGCCGCCCCGCCGAGGCCGAGCGACTGGTCTCCCGGATGGAGGCGGAGGCCGCGGGCCGCGGAGACGTTCCGCCAAGAGCGCCGCGCCATGCCGTCGATCGTCCGCAGGGCCGTCGTGGCTGGTCGAGCCCCGCCGCGGAGCCGCCTGTCGATGCTGCCTCGCGCCGCCTCGGGGCGCAGCCCCGGCTGCGTGATGTTCTTCGCCCCGGCCTGCTTCGCCGCACCCTGGTGCTCTGGGTCTTCTGTGTGCTCTCGGTCGTCGGCTACTACGGCTTCGGCACGCTCGCCCCGCAGATCGTCGCCGCCAAGGGCTACGGCATCGTCGCCGGCCTCGGCTTCACCGCCCTGTCCTTCCTCGGCTACCCGGTGGGCTCCGCGCTCGCCCTGCCCGTCGTGGACCGTGTCGAGCGGCGCACCCTGATCGCCCTGTCGGCGAGTGCCATGGTGGCGGCCGGACTCGGCTTCGCCTACGCGGACTCGGCAGCGCAGATCGTCGTCTGCGGGTTCGCGTACACGCTGTGCAGCAATGTCTTCTCCAGCGTCTCGCACGTCTACCTGTCCGAGCAGTACCCCACCGCGATCCGCGCCACCGCCTCCGGCGCGGCCTACTCGCTGTCCAAACTCAGCGCCGCCGCACTGCCGTTCGTCCTGCTGCCGGTCCTGGACGCACACGGCCCCGGCGCCCTGTTCGGCGTCATCGCCGCCTGCATGGCCGTCCTCGCCGTCACCGTGCTGACCCTCGGCGAGCGCACCACCGGCATCCCGGTCGAGTGAACCACCCTATTTTCCCGAGGAGTTGAGCATGGCCTACGTCATCGGACTGCCCTGCGTCGACATCAAGGACCGTTCCTGCATCGACGAGTGCCCCGTGGACTGCATCTACGAGGGCCGCCGCGCCCTGTACATCCATCCCGACGAATGCGTGGACTGCGGCGCCTGCGAACCGGTGTGCCCGGTCGACGCCATCTATTTCCAGGACGACCTGCCCGACGAGTGGGGCGACGACCACGCGGCCTCCAACGCCGCCTTCTTCGAGGGCCTCGGCGAGCCCGGCGGCGGCAGCTCCCTCGGCCCCCAGGACCACGACTCCCCGCTGGTCAGCGCGCTCCCGAAGAAGGTGTCGGCATGAGCGGCATCCTCGCCGGCAAGCGGATCCTGGTGACCGGGGTCGTCACGGACGCCTCCATCGCCTTCCATGTGGCCCGGATCGCCCAGGAGGAGGGCGCCGAGGTCCTGCTGACCGGCTTCGGGCGGCTCACCCTCATCGAGCGGTTCGCCTCGAGACTGCCCGAGCCCGCCCCGGTCATCGAGCTGGACGTCACCGACCAGGACCACCTGGACCGCCTCGCCGGGCGGATCGGCGAGCACGCCGACTCCCTCGACGGCATCGTGCACTCCATCGCCTACGGCCCGCAGGGTGCCTTCTCCTTCCTCGACGGCACCTGGGACGACGTGTCGACGGCCGTGCACGTCTCGGCGTACTCCCTGAAGTCGCTGACCACCGCCTGTCTGCCGCTGCTGGAGAAGCGCGGCGGCTCGGTCGTCGGGCTCACCTTCGACGCGGCCGTCGCCTGGCCGCACTACGACTGGATGGGCGTCGCCAAGGCCGCCCTGGAGTCCACCAGCCGCTATCTGGCCCGCGACCTGGGCGGCCGGGGCATCCGCTGCAACCTGGTCGCGGCCGGGCCGCTGCGCTCCATGGCCGCCAAGTCCATCCCCGGCTTCGCCGACCTGGCCGACGTCTGGACCACCGACCGGGCCCCGGCCGGCTGGGACCTCACCGACCCGGAACCGGCCGCGCGCGCGGTGGTCGCCCTGCTGTCGGACTTCTTCCCGCGCACCACGGGCGAGATCGTCCACGTGGACGGCGGGGTGCACATGACGGGCGCGTGAACGACGGCACGCGAAAGGGGCGGGAGCCGGACTCCCGCCCCTTTCCCGTGCGTTACTCGGTCTTCCCGCCCGGCAGGATCCGCCGGAACCCGGTGTACGGGACCAGCGCCTCGGGCAGCAGCACCGAACCGTCGCCCTGGACGCCCTGTTCCAGCAGCGCGGCCACCGTCCGGCCGATCGGGAGCGCCGAGCCGTTCAGGGTGGCCGCCGGAGTCTTGCGGCCGTCGGCCCGCTTGACCCGGATGTCGGCGCGCCGGGCCTGGAAGGTGCCGCAGTCGGACACCGAGGAGATCTCCCGGTAGGAGCCGCCACCGGGCAGCCACACCTCGATGTCGTACGTCATCCGGGCCGAGAAGCCCATGTCGCCGGCGGGCAACAGCACGGTACGGAAGGACAGTTCGAGCCGGCGCAGGCACTCCTCGGCGTGCGCGACCATCAGGTCCAGCTGCTCCTGGGCCGCCTCCGGGGAGCAGATCCGCACCAGCTCCACCTTCTCGAACTGGTGCAGCCTGAGCACGCCCCGGGTGTCCCGTCCGTACGCCCCCGCCTCCGCGCGGAAGCAGGGGGTGCGGGCGGTGAACGCGTACGGCAGGCTCCGCGCGTCCAGGAGCTGTCCGGCCACCAGGTTGGTCAGCGGCACCTCGGCCGTCGGGATCAGGAACAGCTCCCGGTCGCCGACCTGGGTGCGGAACAGGTCCTCCTCGAACTTGGGCAGCTGTCCGGTGCCGGTCATGGTGTCCCGGCCGACCAGGAACGGCACCGACTGCTCGGTGTAGCCGTGCTCGCGGGTGTGCAGGTCCAGGAAGAAGTCGCCAAGGGCCCGCTCCAGACGCGCCCCGGCGCCGTGCGCGACGCTGAACCGGGCGCCGGACAGCCGGGCCGCCGCGGGGGAGTCCAGGATGCCGAGCGCCTCGCCGATCTCCGCGTGATGCCGTGCCCCGTCCGCCGGACGCGGGGCCGGACCCCCGCGCCGTATCTCCACCGCCTCCTTCTCCGAGTCACCGTCCGGTACGACGTCCAGCGGCAGGTTGGGGATGCCGAGCAGCAGATCGGTCAGCTCACCGGCGGCCGAGCGGGCGGCGGCCTCCGCCTGCTGCACCTCGGCGCGCAGCGCCCGGGCGGCCTCCTTCTCCGCCTCGGTGGGAGGCCCGGAGCGGCGGGCCTTGGCCGTGCGGTTCAGTTCGGTACGCAGCCGCGTGACCTCCCCTTGCGTGGCCGCACGGGCGCGCAGCGCGGCCGTCAGCGTGTCCAGGTCCAGGTGGTGGCGGCGGCGGGCCAGGCGCCGTACGGCGTCCGGGCCGGCTTCGATCAGCTGCTGGGCGTCATGCATGGCGGTCTCCTGACAGGGCGGGGGCGGCGGGCGGCAGATCCGGTACGGCGGTGTGCCGGACACCGAGCAGGCGGTAGCGCACCGGCTGGGCCGAGCGCAGCCGGGCGGCGTACAGCAGGCCGCCCAGGGCGACCAGCGGCAGCAGCCAGGGCAGGGCGGCGATCACCCGGGACGGGGAGCCGGTGAGCATGTCGAAGTTGCCGACCACCAGCCAGACGGAGGCGGCCAGGCCCGCGAAGCCCAGCAGCGGGGCCACGGTGTCCCGCCACCAGTGCCCCCGCCCCTCGCCGCGCAGCCGCAGCCCGAGCACGGACAGCGCGGCCAGCGCCTGCAGGGCGACGATGCCCAGGGTGCCGAGGCCGAGCATGCTGGTGGTCAGATCGGCGTACGGGTCGAGACCGGCTACGGCGAAACCGGCCACGACGACCGCGGTCAGCGCGCTCTGCGCGAGGCTCGCCCGGTGCGGGGAGCGGTGCCGGGGGTGCTCGGCGGCCAGCGCCCCGGGCAGCAGGCCGTCCGCGGCCAGCACCTGGGCGTAGCGGTTGGCCGCGCTGTGCAGGGCCAGCGTCGCGGCGAACAGGCTGGTGCAGAGCAGGATCTGCAGGCCCGTGCTGCCCGCCTTGCCGAGGAAGTCGTCGCCGAGGACGAAGAACAGGTCGCCCATCTGCTTGCCCGCGACCTCGCGCACCCGGTCGCTGCCGACCGCGCCCACCGCCAGCCAGCTGGTCAGGGCGTAGAAGCCGGCGATCAGGACGACGGCCGCGTAGGTGGCGCGGGGCACACTGCGCCGCGGGTCCTTCGCCTCCTTGCCGTACAGGGCGGCCGACTCGAAGCCGATGAAGGACACGAACGCGAACATCAGCGAGACGCCGGCGCCGTGCCCGGCCGCGACGTGCGGGGAGAAGGAGGCGGTGGGCAGGGCGTGCACGCCGTGCCGGGCGAGGATCGCCACGTCCAGGGCGGCCAGCACACCGATCTCGCCGAGCATCAGCAGGGCCAGCACCCGGGCACTGAGCGCGATCTCCCGGTACCCGAGCACGGCCGTCAGCACCAGCCCGACGGCAGCGCACCACTCCCAGGACACCGTCAGCCCGTGGGCGGCGAGCACCAGTTGGGTGAAGTAGCCGAGCGCGCCCGCGAGGCCGATGGTCGCGCAGTTGTAGGAGAGCAGGGCCACATACCCGGCCGCCACCGCCGGCGGCCGGCCGAGTCCGTCGGCCACGGAGGCGTAGAAGCCGCCGGAGCCTCCGGTACGGCGGGCACTGACCGCGTACCCCACCGAGAAGCACAGCAGGGTGACCCCGGCGAACAGGAAGGCCGCGGGCACACCGGCTCCGTCACCGAAGGCGAAGGCGAGGGGGACCGTGCCGACCATGGCGGAGAGCGGGGCCGCGGCGGCGACGATCAGGAAGAGGATGTGCCCGGTACCGAGCCGGCCGGACGGGGGAGGGGAACCGCTGGTGGACATGGGGACTCCAGAGCAGGGAGGGGACGTACGGGGAACAGCCGCCCGCGGAGACTTCTCGGCGGACGGCTGTGTGAGCGCCCCGGAAGGGGCTCGGGCCTGCATCGATGTGCGGCTCCGCCGCGCGGGCGCGACCAGCCACAGCCGGCCCGCAGACGAACGACTTGCACTACGCCGGGGCAATCGCCAGCGCCGTGTTCTGCCCACCGAATCCCAGCGAGTTGCTCAACGCCAGATCGATGGGCATCTCGGTCAGCGTCTGGGCCAACTTCACCTCGATCCGAGGATCAGGCATGACCAGGTTGGCCACGGGCGGAATGACTTCATGCTCGACACTCAGCACGGCGAACGCGGCCTCGACCGCACCCGCCGCTCCGAGCAGATGACCAGTGACTCCCTTCGTGGAGGTGACCACCGGTTCCCCGCGCAGGGTCCGCTGGATCATCCGCGCCTCGGACAAATCGTTGAGCGGCGTCGACGTACCATGCGCGTTGACGTGCTGGACGTCGTCCGGGTCGGCACCCGCATCGGCCAGCGCCGCGCGCACCGCGGCCTCGATGCCCGCACCGTCGGGATGCGGCGACGTCACATGGTGCGCGTCAGCCGTCGCGCCGTACCCGATGATCCGCCCGTGGACGTGCGCGCCCCGGGCCCGGGCGTCCGCGACCCGCTCCATCACGAGGATCCCGGAGCCCTCACCGGCGACGAAGCCGTCCCGGTCCACGTCGAAGGGACGGGACGCGGACGCGGGGTCGTCGTGGCGCTTGGACAGCGCGCCCATCTGCGCGAACCCGGCCATGACCAGCGGGGTGATCATGGCCTCGCTGCCGCCGGCCAGCACGATGTCGCACCGGCCGAGCGCCAGCAGGTCGCGGGCCGTCCCGATGGCGGTCGCGCCCGACGCGCAGGCCGTCGCCACCACCAGGTTGGGTCCGGTCGCCCCGAACTCGATGGCCGTCTGACCGGCCAGCATGTTCGGCAGCTGCATGGGCAGCAGCAGCGGCGACACCCGGTCGGCGCCCTGCTCGCGCAGCACATGGTGCTGGTCCTCGACCGTGCCGGGACCGCCGTCGGCGCAGCCCAGCACCACACCGACCCGCGCGCCGTCCCAGGTCTGCGGGTCGAGGCCCGCGTCGGCCACCGCCTCGTGCGCGGCGACCAGCGCGAACTGAACGAAGCGGTCCAGACGGTGCGCGCGTCGCGCACTGAGCAGGGTCTCGGGGTCGAAGCCGGGCACCCGGCAGGAAATCCGTACGAGGTTGTCCGCCAGCATCGGATCGAGGGCGGCGGCCGGCCTGCCGTCGCAGACCGCCGCCCAGCTCGGCCCGACCCCGATCCCACCCGGGGTGACCAGACCGAGCCCGGTGACGGCGATGTCCATGCCGGCCATCAGACCTTCGCGCTCCGCTCCTCCATGAGCCGGACCATGTCGGCCACGGTCTCGGCCTCCAGGAGGTCGTCGTCGCTGATGTCCAGATCCAGCTCGGACTTCAGCAGCAGCGACAGCTCCACCACGGCCAGCGAGTCAAGCTCGATGTCCTCCCTGGTGGCCTCCGGGGTGATGGCCTCGGGCGACACCTTGAGCTTGTTGGACAGTATTTCCTTGAGCTGCTCCAGCATCTCGGTTCCTTTCGAAGGTGTACGCGCCCCGCGTACCGCTGAATCGATATGAGTGACTGACGGTCGGTCAAATGGTCTGCAGCTCCGGCCAGACGACCGTGGCCGCGCCCCACGAAAGGCCTCCGCCGAACGCGGTGAGCAGCACCCGGTGGCCCGCGGCGAGCCGTCCCTCGGCGGTGGCCTCGGCGAGCAGCAGCGGAATCGAGGCGGCGCCGGTGTTGCCGACCCGCGCGATATTGCTCAGCTGCCGCTCGGCGGGGATGCCGAGCCGGTCCGAGACGGCGTCCAGGATCCGGGCGTTGGCCTGGTGGGCCACGAACCGGTCGACGTCCTCCAGCCGCCAGCCGGTCCGTTCGGCGGCCTCGGTGGACGCGGCGGTCATCCGCTCCACCGCGTGCCGGTACGTCTCCCGGCCGATCATCCGGAAGTAGTGCTCCTCCGGAGCGGCCGGGCGGTCGGTGGACCGCTGCCGGGAGCCGCCGGCCGGCACCTCGATCAGATGGCTCAGCTCGCCGTCGCTGCCGAGCACCAGCGGGCCGATCGCCCCGGGTTCTCCGGCCGAGCCGGCGCGCAGCACCACCGCGCCCGCGCCGTCCGCGAAGATCACCGCGGTGGTGCGGTCCCCGGGGTTGATGATCGTGGTGAAGGCGTCCGCCGCGATCAAGAGCACCCGGTCCGCGACCTGGGCCGCGATGAGTCCGGCCGCCGAGGCCAGGCCGTACAGGAACCCGGAGCAGACGGCCGCCACGTCGAAGGCGGGCACCGTCCCGAGCCCCAGTCGCGTGGCGACCTGCGGTGCGGTCGCCGGGCAGGGCTGGTCCGGGGTGGTGGTGGCCAGCACCACTGCCCCGACCTGTTCGTCGCCCGACGACTTCAGCGCCCTCAGGCCCGCCTCCACCGCCAGGTCGCCGGTGGAGGTGCCCGGGGAGATGAAGTACCGCTCGCCGATCCCGGTGCGCGACCGGATCCAGGCGTCGGAGGTGTCGAGGCGGGCGGCCAGGTCGTCGTTGGTCACCACGTTGGGCGGGACGTACGACCCGATGCCGGTGACGACCGCCGCCCGCCCGGTACTCATACGCCCGCCTCCGAGGCGAGGACCTCGACGGGCAGGCCCATGTACGCCATGCGGACCTCGGCCATCTCGTCGGTCCACCGCTCGGCCATGTCGTAGCGTTGCTCGGCGGTGGTGTCGAGCAGCCGCACGCCGGGCCAGATCTCGTAGTCGCCGATCAGATCGGCGTGCTGGAACATGCCCTCCTGGAAGAGCTCCTCGCGGTGGATGACGAACTCCCGGTCCGGGATCTCGTCCCACAGCTTCACGCCCGAGCGCAGGATCTCCAGCAGCCGCGGCTTGTACTCCGGGTGCTCGATCACGTGGTCGCGCAGGATGGTGCTGGCCACGGTGAGGTGACGGATCTCGTCGATCGCGGTGCCGCGCGAGATCTCGCCGGTCGCGGGGGAGAGCGGGGTCCACTTGCGCTCGCTCAGCTCGGCCGCCGGGGCGAGCACGCCCTCGATGATGATGGCGAACACGGCGACCCCGCCGGCGAAGTCGGCCTGGTCCCGGACGATGTCCAGGGTGAAGTCCACCACCGGGTCCAGGACCCGCCTGCGGTAGTCCCTGGCCATCTCCTCGATGTCCTTCAGCAGCGTGTTCTCGGGCACGCCCAGCTCCACCAGGTGCCGGCGGAAGACCCGGGCGTGCCGGGCCTCGTCGATCAGCTGGGTGGCGTAGAACTCCATCTGCGGGATGCCGGGCGCGATGGACACGTAGTGGCCGAGCAGCCGGGTGGCCAGCTCTTCCGCCAGGGCCCGGAAGCCGAACTCCAGCACCAGTGCCCGGCGCAGCGGGCCGGGCGCCTTCAGGAAGCCGGGCGTGCGGGCGTTCTCGTGGTGGCCGGTCACCCCGCGGTCGCGCAGCGTGCCCTGGGCCACCGAGGTGATCCAGTAGGCGAGGTCGCACTCTTCGGGGCCGAGGGTGAGTTCCTTCGCGCCGTCCAGCAGACCGGGCGCCTTGTCCCAGTCCGCTTCGGGTGCCACAGGTGCGGTCATGATGCGGCGGCCTCCTTCGCCGGGCGCAGGGAGCCGGCGAACAGCCCGCCGGCGTAACTGAACAGGGGGAGCCCGTCGTCGGCCGTGGCGCGCACGACGTGGCCGAGCAGCAGCTCGCTGTCGCCCGCCGCGTGCGCGGAGTGGAACCGGCAGACGTAGTGGGCGAGCGCGCCCGCGATCAGCGGGGCGTGCGCGTACCGGTCCGTCGTCCAGGCCAGGCCCGCGAAGGCCGCGTCGCCGTCGGGACGGGAACTGTCCGCGAACCGCCGGGCCACGTCGGCCTGGTCGCCGCCGAGCACATTGATCGCGAACCGTCCCTCGGCGGCGGCCAGCCGGGCGAAGGACGAGCCCGCCCGCAGCACCACACCGACCAGCAGGGGCGCGCGCGAGACCAGGGTGACCGTGCTCGCGGTCGTGCCGTGCATCCGCTCCTCGGGGCCGGTGGTCAGCACCGACACCGGGGAGGCGAGGTGGTACAGAGCCCGGCGGCGCTCGGCCGGGTCCTGCCGGACCACCCGGACGTCGGTCGCGGTGGTCATCGCACGGCCTCCGTCTCCCGTACCACCGGCCGCGCCGGAACGTGCCCGACGGGCACCGGGTCCATCGCGTGACCCACGGGCCCCGGGTGGGGCAGGCCCAGGTCGTCGAGGAGGCGCAGATAGCCCTCCTGGCGCACCGGCTCGAAGGGCAGCGCGAAGGACTTCATGAAGTTGCCGAACAGGCCGCGGTCGCCGAACAGATGGAACGGCAGCACCAGCAGCGCCCACTCGGGCTTGACCAGCCAGCACCACAGCGCGGCCACCGCGCCCTGCGTGATGAGACTGTGCATGACGTTGTAGAGGACGTAGTACGCCTTGGGGATCGGCCGGCCGCCGCTCCTGCGGAACGCGATCGCGCCCGGGATGTAGCCGATCAGGTCGATGTACAGGAACAGCCCGAGCGCCGGCAGCCAGCGGATGTCGCCGAAGTGGTAGACGATCAGGCCGGTGGTGACGGCGAGGCCCACCAGGTACTCGGCACGGTGCAGCGAGTAGGTGCGCGGTGTCTCGAACGGGTTCGCCTGGTCCATGGTCAGCTCCTCGGCGGATTCCTAGGCGCCGACCGCGGCGGGCTCGGTGAGTTCGATGCCGCCCCGGATGCGCACGGCCGGATACAGCCCGGTCAGCGCCCAGGCGACGGTCTCCTTGATGACCCGCTCGGCGATCGGGTCGAGGATGCCCTCCAGGCTCGGGATGCCGAAGTCGAAGTCGGCGTCGAAGCGGACGGCGACGTCGGCGCCGTCCTGCTGGACCGACCAGGTCCCGGAGAAGGAGTCGAAGTCGCCGTCGGACTGCTCGAAGCGGATCTCGCCGCTGTCCGGCAGCACCACGTCGTCCTCGGTCCAGCGCAGCAGGCCGCTGCGGAAGTGCAGCTCCCAGCTGGAGGAGGCCTTCGGGTCGGGGTAGGAGGCGTGCACGGTGGTCGCGTTGACGTGGGGCGCCAGGTCCGGGTACTTCTCCCAGCGCCGTACGGCGTGCAGGACCGTTTCGGCCTGCTCCGCGGGTATCAGGGCATCGAGTTCGACGTGCCGCACGATCAGTTACCGCCTTCCGGCATCTTGGCCGCGCCCTTGATCAGGTCGCGGGTGGCCAGGTCGAAGGAGTCGACGAGGAAGTCCACGTCGGTGTCGTCCAGCACGGCGGGCGGGGTGAACCGCACCACCGAGCTGCCGTTCATGGAGTGGTTGGCGACCACGCCGTGGTTGAACAGCTCGATCAGCAGCTCGCCGGCCAGACCGGCCTCCACGAGCTCCACGCCGATGAGCAGGCCCCGGCCGCGCACGTCCACCACCAGCTCGGGGATGTTGCGGTGGGCCACCTCCGCGATCCGCGGGAGCAGCCGGGAGCCGAGGTCCATGGCCCGGGTGACCAGGCGCTCCTCCTTGACGGCCCGGATCGCGCCCTGCACCGCGGCCATCAGCACCGGCTGCCCGGAGAAGGTGGCGGTGTGGACGTAGGGGTCCTTGTCGAAGGGGCGGAACGCCTTGCGGGTGGCGACGGCCGCCGACACCGGCATCACCCCGCCGCCGAGCGCCTTGCCGGTGAGCAGCACGTCCGGGACGACGCCCTCGATGTCGGCGCCCCACCACTCGCCGAGCCGGCCGAAGCCGGACTGCACCTCGTCGAGGATCAGGAAGCCGTCGTACTCGCGGACCATCTCCTCGACCCGCTTGAGGTAGCCCTTGGGCGGGACGATCACGCCGCCCTCGCCCTGGACCGGCTCCAGGATCACGCACACCTCGCCCGGGTGCGCCCTCAGCTCGGCCTCCAGGGCGTCGGCGTCGCCGTACGGCAGATGCTGGAAGTCGGGGACGAGCGGGCGGAACGGCGCCTGGTAGACGTCCTTCGCGGTCGCCGACAGGGCGCCCAGCGTCTTGCCGTGGTAGCCGCCCCGCATCGAGATCGTCCGCTTGTAGCCGCCCGCACGGGCCAGCTTCAGACCCGTCTCCACCGCCTCCGCGCCGGACAGCGCGAAGTGCACGCGGTCGAGACCGGCCGGCAGCACCGACACCAGTGCCTCGGCGGCGCGGGCCACCGTCGGCTCCAGCAGGATGCGGGTCGCGGTGGGGTGGGTGCGCAGCTGGCGCTCCACCTCCTCCATCACGATCGGGTGCCGGGCGCCCATGATGAACACGCCGTAGCCGCCGGCGTTCAGGAAGCGCTCACCGTCGCTGGTGGTGAGCCAGGCGCCCTCGGACGCCACCTCCATATGGCTGCCGAACAACTCGGCCAGCGTGGCCCGGCCCTTGCTGAGGTGGGCCCGGTACAGATGGAGAATCTCCGCCTCGTCGACGACGGCCGATGTCGCCGGAGACTCTTGAATGACGGTCACGTGTCGCTCACTCCAAAGGGGTTGGGTGGGGGAAGCGCCCCGAAGGGGCGCGGGGCTCTGCCGTTACGCGGCTCCGCCGCGCGGCCGCGACCGGCCGCGTTCGGCCCGCAGCCGCCCGCTCGGCTCTTCCGGCCGGGCTCTACGCCAGAACCAGCGGCCCCCCGCCGAAGTACGCGAGAAGCGGCTCCGAGGCGGCGATACGGGACGGCGGATGGAATGCCAGCGCACGCGTAGCGGCGGCGGCTTGCGCACTCGCCGAGTTGCTGATGAACTCCAGCCCGCCGAGCAGCTCCAACGCCCGCCCGACGATGTCCGGCAGCGCGTTCTGCACCGCGTACCGGGCCACCAGCACCCGGGCCACCGACTCCTCGTCGCCGGGCTCCGCGCCGGTGCCGCGGGCCACGCCCTCCAGCAGGGCGAGGGCGGCCTCCATGTCGACGGCGAGCGCGGCCCGCTCCTCGGCCCCGCCGCGCTTGCGCTCCAGCACCTGCTCCACCAGCGCGGCGGCGGCGCCCGCGTACCCGGCGGAGATCAGCATCTCGAACCACACGAACCCGGCCGACTGCAGGTCGTCCAGGCGCGTCGGATCGTCGGCGCCGGCCCGTACGACCATCTCCGCCGGGACGAACACGTCCTCCAGACGCACCTCGTCGCTCTCCGCGCCGGCCAGCAGGTCGTTGCCCCAGAAGTCGTGCACGGACATGCCGGGCGCGTCGGCGGGCACCAGCGCGAGCGCCAGCTCAGGCTCGCCGCCCTCCTCGCCGTGGATGGCGATCGACGCGGTGAGCAGGCTCATCGAACGGGACAGGCTGCACGGCTTCTTCGAGCCGGACAGCAGGAACCCGCCCTCCACCGGGCGCGCGGTCACGGCCGGCTTCAGGATGTTCTGGGCGGTACGGCCCTCGGCCCAGCCGGAGGCCATCACCTGCTGCTCGGGCACGATCCGGTGCAGCAGATCGGTCTGCGCGTCACTGAGCCGGCCCGACTTGACCGCCAGCGAGTACAGCATCGCGGCGGTGAAGTGGTGCATGGACACGGCCGCGACCAGCGACGGCGAGAGCGCGCCGAGAGCCAGCTGGACCCGCAGCGCCTCGAGCGGGGCGGCGCCGTGACCACCGTAGGTCTCGGGTATGAGCAGGCCGACCCCGCCGTGGATGCGGAAGAGGTCGATCACGGGGCTGCCGGGCCGCTCCCGCTCGGCGTACGGAATCTGGTCCAGCTCCTTGAGCAGTCCGGGGTGGAACCGCTCGCAGACGGTCCGGGCAGCATCGAGGGAACGCACGGGAAACCTCCGGAAGACGTCGAAACGGGCTGTCAGGCGCCGAAGACCGCGTCGTACGGGCTCACGTCGCGGGCGATGCTGACTCCCTGCACGTGGGAGGTCTTGAGCATCGGGTAGTTGGCCTCACCGAACGCGCCGCCGGTGCGGCCGGTGCCGCCGTGGCTCGGCAGGTAGGGCAGGAAGCCGATGTGGGAGTCGTTGACCTTCAGCAGACCGCCGTTGACGGTGCGGCGCACGAACGTCTCGATGACATGGTCCGAGCGCGACCACAGGGAGTTGCGCAGCCCGTAGTCGTTGCTGTTGACGAACTGCAGGAAGGCCTCGAGCAGGGCGTCGTCGTTGTCGCGTTCGGCGACCACGATCGGGACCAGCGGGAAGAACGTCTCCTCCCGGACCACGTCGTAGGTCCGAGCCCGGTCCAGGCCGTCCACTCGCACCACCGTCGGCTGCAGGAAGACACCCGTCTCGGAGACGGTGCCGTCGACCTCGGTGCGGTTGCCGCCGGTGACCAGCTCGGCGCCGTTGTCCAGCGCCTGGCGCAGCAGCCGGAAGAACCGCTCGCTGCGCCTGACCGGCGACAGCAGCACGTCCTCCTCCTCGGGCAGACCCGGCTTGATGCCCTTGACCTGCTCCTTCACCTCGGCGATCAGCGCCTCGGCGATCTCCGGGTGCACCAGGACGTAGTTGGGCACCATGCAGATCTGCCCGGAGCCGTAGAAGGCCTCCGTGATGGCCTCGGCCGCCCACTTCACGTCGGCGTCCTTCCACACCACGATGCCGTCGTTGCCGGCGAGTTCGAGGATCGGCTTCTTGCCGTGCGCCACGCAGCTCTGCTCGAAGCGCAGGCCCTCCTGGCTGCCGCCGATGTAGAAGATGTCGTTGATCAGCGGGTCGGCGATCCAGCGGTCCATGGTCTGCTTCGGGTTGGAGCACACCGCGTTGAGCACCCCGGCCGGCGCGTCGGCCTCCTCCAGCAGCGGGGCGACGATGTCGCGCAGCAGCCACATGGTGGACAACGCGATGCTGCGCGGCGCCCGCACCACCACGGCGTTGCCCGCCATGAGGGCCAGCACGCACAGAGCGGCACTGGGCAGCGGGGCGTTCTGCGGCGGGTTGAAGGCGACCACACCGTCCGGCTGGCGGTGCAGGATCAGCTTGCGGCCGTTGTACTCCTTCTCGACCCGCATCTGCTTCAGGTACCAGCGCAAAGAGCCGGGTGCGTAGATCTGCAGCAGGCAGCTCAGCTCCCAGCGGGCCAGCTTCACCGGGTGGGACTCGGCGACCAGCATCCGCAGGAACTCGTCCTGGTGCTTGATGAGTTCCTCACGGAAGCGGGTGCCCAGCTGCATCCGCCGCTCCAGCGGTACGGCCGCCCAGTCGGGGGCGGCCGCGGCGGCCGCCTGGGTGGCCAGGTCGATGGCGGAGTCGTCCGCGATCGCGCAGCGCCCGACGACGTAGGGGTGCTTGGCCGCCTCGGACTCGGGGTCCTGTTCGAGGGAGCGCTTCAGGCTCACGCTGGTGAACACGTCTTCCAGCAGGGATCGCCCACTGACGGTGTAGACCCACCCGTCCCCGGCGACGTCCTTGCCCGCGATGTAGAGGTCGTAACTCTTCAATCCGGAAGGTGCCTCAGCACTCTCCTCCTGCGCGGCTTCGCGAAGCATCTTCAGCCTTTCGGATATGGCGTGTGGATTTCTTGAAGCAATGCGAGCCTGGCAGCGGAATCTGACCCCGCGCTGACGCCTGACTGACCGGCCTGATCCGGCCAACCCGGCGGCCTTCGGCCGTCAGCGGTGCGTCAGCCGGCGCTGCTTGCATGACCACATGCCACCTGTCGACAGCACGATCGAGCGACTGCGCGACCTGCCGCGCAGCGAACTCGCGGAGGAAATCGAGACAATCGTCCTGGAGAAATTCAAGGTCGTTCTCCTCATGGACGATTCCGAGGATCTTCCGCTCGACGTCAGCTATTTCGATCTCGGCCTCACCTCGCTGCGGCTGACCGAGATACGGCAGAGCCTGGAACAGCTCCTGGACCTGTCGATCAACGTCAACGTGCTCTTCAACGAGCCGACGATCACCCACCTCGTGGACCACCTGACCCAGGCCATCCAGGAAAGCTGAGGAGTCGCTCCATGCCGCGTACGGAATCAGAGCAGGCGCCCGAGCCGGTCGCGATCGTCGGAATCGGTCTGCGGTTCCCCGGCGGCAGCGGCTCGCCCGACGAGTTCGACGCCTTCCTGCGGGAGGGCCGCAGCGGAATCGGCCCGATACCCCGGGACCGCTGGGACGTCGAGGCGTTCACGCCCGAGGGACCCGACGACAAGGGCAAGATCCGCGCCTCGGGCGGCGGATTCCTGGACCGTATCGATCTGTTCGACGCGGGCTTCTTCAACATCTCGCCGAAGGAAGCCCGTTACATGGACCCCCAGCAGCGGCTGCTCCTGGAGACCGCCTGGCAGGCCCTGGAACACGCCGGTATCGACCCGGCGCCGCTGCGCCGCGGCAACGGCGGCGTGTACATCGGCGCCAGCTCCATCGACTACGCCCTGGAGCTGGACTCGCTGCCGTACGAGGAGATGGACGGCCACCTGGCCTCGGGTATCACCATGTTCCCGCTGTCGGGCCGGCTCTCCTACTTCCTCGGCTGGCGCGGCCCGAGCATGAGCGTCGACACCGCCTGCTCGTCCTCCCTGGTCGCCCTGCACCTGGCCGTGCAGGCGCTGCGCGCGGGCGAGAGCGACATCGCGCTGTGCGGCGGCGTCAACGCCCTGCACCACCCCCGCATCCCGGTGATGTTCTCCAACGCCCAGATGCTGGCCCCGGACGGACAGTGCAAGACCTTCGACGAGGCCGCCGACGGCTACGCGCGCGCCGAGGGCTGCGGCATCATCGTCCTCAAGCGGCTGTCCGACGCCGAGCGCGACGGCGACCGGATCCTCGCCCTGGTGCGCGGCACCGCCGTCGGCCAGGACGGCGACAGCGCCGGCCTGACCGTGCCCAACGGCCCCGCCCAGGAGAAGGTGATCCGCAGCGCACTGGCCGCCGCCCGCCTCGCGCCCGAGGACATCCAGTACGTCGAGGCGCACGGCACCGGTACCCCGCTCGGCGACCCCATCGAGTTCGGCGCCATCGGCGACGTGTTCGTCGACTCCCACACCAAGGACCGGCCGGTGCTGGTCGGATCGGTCAAGACCAACCTGGGCCACATGGAGCCCGCCTCCGGCATCGTCGGTGTCATCAAGACGGTGCTCCAGCTGCGCTCGGCCACGGTCTATCCGCACATCAACCTCCACACGCCCTCCGGGCGCATCCCCTGGGACCTCTACCCGGTGCGGGTGCCCACGGCCTGCGAGCCGTGGGAGGCCGAGGTCAGGCGGGCGGTCGTCAACAGCTTCGGGTTCGCCGGGACCATCGGCGCGGTGGTGCTGGAGCAGGCGCCCGAACAGCCTGCCGCGCCGCAGACCACCGGAGCCGCGCCGCTGTTCACCCTGTCCGCGAAGAACGCCACCGCCCTGCGTGAACTCGTCGACGGATACCGCCGGTTGCTGGAGGAGCGGCCCGAGCTCCCGGTGGCCGCGCTGTGCCACAGCGCCAACACCACCCGCGCCCACCACCCCTACCGCATCGCCGCGCCCGTCGCCGACCGCGCCGCGCTGGCCAAGCTGCTGGAGAGGGCCGCCGGGCAGGAGCACGAGGGGCCCTCGGGCATCCGCAAGACCGCGTTCATGTTCACCGGCCAGGGCTCCCAGTACGCCGGCATGGGCGCCGCCCTCTACGAGGCGTTCCCCGTCTTCCGCGCCCGGGTCGACGAGTGCGACCGGCTGTTCGCCGGACACCTCGGCCGCTCCGTGCGCGAGCTGCTGCTCGGCACCGCGGCCGACCCCGAGGCCATCGACCGCACCGAGTACACCCAGCCCGCCCTGTTCACCCTGGAGTACGCCCTCGCCCAGCAGTGGATGGCCTGGGGCGTGCGCCCGAACGTGCTCATCGGGCACAGCATCGGCGAGGTCGTCGCCGCCGCCGTCGCCGGACTGTTCAGCCTGCCCGACGCCGTCACGCTGGTCGCGGCCCGCGCCCGGCTGATGCAGTCGGTGCGCAGTGAGGGCGGCATGGCCGCGATCACCGCACCGGTCGAGGAGGTCGCCCCGCTCCTGGAGGGCCACGCCGACCTGGCGCTGGCCGGGGTCAACGCCGTCGACCAGACGGTGATCTCGGGCGCCACCGCCGCCCTCGACGAGGTCGTCGCCCACTTCACCGAGCAGGGCGTCCGCGTCGAGAGCCTGAAGGTCTCGCACGCCTTCCACTCGCCCCTGATGGCCGAGGTCTACGACGACTTCCGCGCCGCCCTCGACGGCATCACCTTCCACGAGCCGAAGATCAGCCTCATCTCCAACGTCACCGGACGCCTCGCCCGGTTCCGCGAGATCGGCACCCCGGACTACTGGGTGCGGCACATCGGCGAACCCGTCCGCTTCCTCGACGGCATCAGGGCCGTCGCCAAGCGCGGCCGGCACGCCCTGATCGAGGTCGGCCCGCAGGCCGGGCTCACCGCGCTCGCCCGGCGCAGCGTCACGGTCGAGGACCATCTGTGGCTGGCCAGCCTGCGCCGCCGCGACACCACCACCGCGACCACCCTCACCGCGCTCGCCGGCTACTACGCGGACGGCCTCACCGTCTCCTGGGACGGCTACCACGCCGGCCACCCCGCCCCCGCCCGGGTGGACCTGCCGACCTACGCCTTCCAGCGCAAGCGCTACTGGCTGCCCACCGCCACCCCCCGCAGGGCCGCCGCGAACGGCAGCCCACGGCACCTGCTGCTCGGCATCGAGGAGCGGTTCGCCAGCGGGGTACGGGAGTTCAACGCGGAGTTCACCACCGAGGAGCTCGGCGCGCTCGCCGACCACTCCGACGGCGGCCGTACCGTCCTGCCGGCCGGCGCCTACGTCGACCTGCTGCTCGCCGCCCAGGACGCGGCCTGGGGCCACACCCGCTCCGCCGTGCGCGACCTGAGGCTGCTCGCCCCGCTGGAGCTGCCCGCCGAGACCATGACCGCGCTGACCACCCGCTGGCGGCCGCGTCACGGCGGCGGCGCCGAGGTGGAGGTGTTCACCGTCGTCGGAGGCGAGGAGAACCTGCACGCCACCGCGGTCGTCGCCGCCGAACGCGAACCCCTCGTCCCCGTCTCGGAGCTGGCCGAGCTGGACGCCACCCTCGCCCCGGCCGGGCAGCAGATCGACGACGAGGACATCTACACCGACCTCGCTTCCGTCGGCCGCCCGCAGGGCCCCCGGATGCGGCTGCTGCTGCGCGCCGCCCGGCACGGCGACGGCCTGGTCACCGGCGAGCTGACCGGCCGCGACGCCACCGCCGTCGAGCACGTCCCGGCCGAACTGCTGGAGGCCGCGGTCCAGGCCCTGGTCGTCCTCGACCCCGAGGGCCCGGTGTTCGTGCCGCGCGAGATCGCCTCCGTACGGCACTTCCGCAAGCCGCGCGGCGAGAACCTGCGCGTCCTCGCCCGCATCCGCGGCGAGCAGGACCGGCGCCTGGCCGACGTCCTGCTGCTGGAGAACGGCGACCCGGTCGCCGAACTGCTCGGCGTCCGCATGGCCCGCCCCGAGGGCCGCGTCGGCCGCCGCCAGTTCCTGCACCGCCCCGACTGGGTGCGCCGGGCCCTGCCCGCCAAGGAGCACGCGCCGTCCCGGCACATCGTCCTGCTCGACCCCTCCGCCGTCCGCGCCGCCGAACTCGCCGCCGAACCCGGCCTGAAAGTCACCTGGCTGCCCGATCTCACCGACCTCAAGGCCGCCCTGGAGGACCCCACCGTCACCGACGTCTGCCGGATCTGGCGGCAGCTGCCGGCGCCGATGTCGGCCGGCCGGCTGCGCGCCGAGTGCGAGGTCAACTACCACGAACTCCTCACTCTCATCGGCGCGTTGGACGCCTGCGGCACCCCCCGGCCGCCCCGGCTGTGGCTGGTCACCGAGGGTGCCCAGTGGCTGCCCGGCGACCCGGCCGGCGACGGCGGGCACCTCGGCGCCGCCACCCTGTGGGGCTTCGGCCGGGTGCTGCTGACCGAGTACCCGCAGTACCGCGCGACGCTCGTGGACCTCGCACCGGGCAGCGGCCTCGCCCCGCTCGCGGACGAATGGCGCAGCGAGCCGCCCGGCGAGTACCAGGTCGCCCACCGCCCCGGCCGCCGCTATGTGCGCCGGCTGCTCGCCGGTGACTCCACGCTCACCTGGACCGGGGGATTCGAACTGCGCGCCCCCTTCTCCGGGGACCTCTCCGACCTGGCCCTGGCATCGGTCACCGACCGGGCGCCCGCGGCCGAGGAGGTCCAGGTCCGCGTGCACACCGTCGGCCTGACCGCCGAGGACGCCCGCACCGCCCTCGACACCGGCCGCGCCGAGCGAGCGGAGGAGGACGCGACCGAGGAGGAACCCCCGCCGCTGCTGGGCCAGTTGGCCCGCGGCACGGTCCTCGCCGCCGCCGACGGCACCGGCTTCGCAGCCGGCGACGAGGTCCTCGTCCGGCACGACGGCACCTTCCGCTCCACGCTCACCGTGCCCGCGGTGGCCGTCGTCCACGCCACCGGCTCCGACGACACCGCGCCCCGCTTCCGCCTCGACGAGACCGGCGAGGCCCTGCGCACCGCCCTGTCCGACCCGGCGGGACGGACCTGGGTGACCCTGCCCGAGGACCCGGCCGAGGAGCGGCCCGACCCCGTCGACGAGGGCCCGGCCGGACTCCGCCCCGACCGCACCTACCTGGTCACCGGCGGTCTCGGCGGCCTCGGCCTGGTCACCGCCCGCAAGCTGGCCGCCCTCGGCGCCCGGCACCTGACCCTGGTCAGCCGCAGCGGCCGCGCCACCGAGGAGGCCTCACCGCTCCTCGCCGACCTCGCCGCCGACGCAGAGATCGACGTCGTACGCGCCGACATCTCCCGTGCGGAGGACGTCCAGCGCCTGGTACGGCACCTGGCGGCCGGACCGTACCCGCTCGGCGGGATCGTGCACGCGGCCGGCTCCTACGACAAGAAGCTGATCTCCGAGCTGACCTGGGAGTCCATCGACGCCCAGCTGGCGGCGAAGGCCTACGGCGGCTGGCTGCTGCACGAGGCGGCCGAGGAGTCCTTCCCCGAGCTGGAGTTCTTCGTCACCTACTCCTCCATCGCCTCCGTCCTCGGCGGCGCCACCCAGGGCCACTACGCCGCCGCCAGCGCCGCCCTCGACGCACTCGCCGAGTGGCGCGGCCGGCGCGGGGTGCCGGGGCTCTCGGTGAACTGGGGCGCCTGGGCCCGGGTCGGCATGTCGGCCCGCCTGGAGGAGCACCTCAGCCAGGAGATCGAACGCAGCGGCGTCCGCTTCTTCTCCCCGACCCGGGCCCTGGACACCCTGGCCCGGCTGTGGGGCCGGCCACGCACCCAGCGGATCGTCGGCGAGTTCGACTGGGACCGCTATGTGTCGGGCAGCGCCACCGGCGACCTGTTCTACGACCGGCTCGCCCGGCAGACCCCCGACGACGACGGCACCGGGATCGACCTCACGGCGCTCGCCGCGCTGCCCGAGGCCGAACGCCTGGCCACCGTCACCGGTGTGGTCCGCGACAAGGTCGCCGCCGTCCTGCACCTGGAGGAGGGCGACGAGCTGGACGTGTCCACCGAGTTCGTGTCGCTCGGCCTGGACTCCCTGATGGCTCAGCAGGTCAAGGCCGCGCTGGAGCAGACCTTCCGGCTGGCCCTGCCGGCCTCCCTCACCCACGACCACCCCACGGTCCGCGCACTGGCCCGGTTCGTCGACGGGCTGCTCGGCCCGGTACCGGCGGCGTGACAGCCCCAAGGGACGGGAAACCACGATGACCGACATACCCAGGGAGCGCTGGACGCTCCACCACTCCTCCCGGGCCCACGCCGGAAGCCGCCCGGAGCACCCGGCAATCATCTGCGAGGGCCGCGTCACCACCTACGACAAGCTCCACCGCGACAGCAACCGCGCCGCCCACGCCCTGCGCACCAGCGGGGTCCGGCGCGGCGACCGGGTCGCCTACCTGGGCCGCGAGTCCGCCAACTACTACCTGGTGATGATCGCCTGCGCCAAGGCCGGCGCGGTCCTGGTGCCGGTCAACTGGCGGCTCACCCCGAGCGAGGTCGACCACATCCTGCGCGACTCCGGCGCCGCCCTGATCTTCGTCGACGACGAGTTCTGGGACACCGTCGCCACCGTCCGCCACCAACTGCGCGGACTGCGCAAGGTGATCCGGGTCGACGGCACCGACGCC
Organism: Streptomyces griseochromogenes; assembly: GCF_001542625.1. Lineage (NCBI taxonomy): Bacteria > Bacillati > Actinomycetota > Actinomycetes > Kitasatosporales > Streptomycetaceae > Streptomyces > Streptomyces griseochromogenes. The sequence goes on from NZ_CP016279.1 coordinate 2,671,688, forward strand.
GACGGCGAACCCTCCCGCGGCGCGGGCCTGCTCGCCTGGGCGGCCGACCAGCCCGACACCGACCTCACGCCGGGCACCGGCCCGGACGACGCGGTCATCCAGATCTACACCAGCGGCACCACCGGCCTGCCCAAGGGCGCGGTCCTCGCCCACCGCAGCTTCTTCACCCTGCCCCACGCGAGTCACGAGCAGGGCGTGGACTGGATCGACTGGCTGCCCGAGGACGTCGGCCTGATCTCCCTGCCGGGCTTCGGCGTGGCCGGCATCGGCTGGTTCCTGCACACGTTCAACGCGGGCGGCACGAACGTGATCATGCCGCAGTTCGACCCGCAGGAAGCGGTGCGCCTCATCCGTACCCACCGGGTCACCACCACCTTCGCCGCCCCGGCCATGCTCCAGGCGATGGCGGCCGAACGCGGCGCCGGACCCGAGGCGTTCGCCTCCCTGCGCAAGATCGCCTACGGCGCCGCCCCCATGTCCGAAACCCTGCTCAAGCAGTGCCTGGAGACCTACCGCTGCGCGTTCGCGCAGATCTACGCCAGCACCGAGACCGGCAGCGTGGCCGTCTGTCTGCCGCCCGAGGTCCACCACCCCGGCAGCACCGTGCTCACCTCGGTCGGCAGGCCCTGCCCCGGCAACGAGATCAAGGTGATCGGCTCCGACGGCGAGACCGTCCCGGCCGGCACCATCGGCCAGATCTGCGTCCGCACACCCTCCCGGATGCTCGGCTACTGGAACCTGCCCGAGGCCACCGCCCGCACGCTGGTGGGGGAGTGGCTGCACATGGGCGACGCCGGCTACCTCGACGAGGACGGCTACCTCCACCTGTGCGACCGCATCAACGACACCATCATCGTCGCCGGGCAGAACATCTACCCCGCCGAGGTCGAGAAGGCACTGGCCGCACACCCGGCGGTCGCCGACGCGGCGGTGGTCGGACTCCCCGACGAGCGCTGGGGCGAGAGCGTGCACGCGGTGGTGGTCCTGCGTCCGGGCGCGAGCGCCACCCCCCGCGAACTCCTGCTGTCCCTGCGGGGCCGGATCGCCGACTACAAGATCCCGGGCACGTACCACTTCACCGACTCCCTGCCCCGCAACCCGTCGGGCAAGATCCTGCGCCGCGCGGTGCGACAGCAACTGACGGCCCCGGCCAGGGACGCACTCTCGGGAACGATCGTCTGACGTCCCCTCCACCAGCTGAAAGGAACCGCATGCCTTCCGACTCCGGGGACATTCCAGGGGCGCGGGGAACCGCGCGACAAGCCACGACGCACCCGCACCCCGCAGACGACGCGAACCCCCCTGTCCAGATCGGCATCCTCCTCCCCACCCGAGAACAAGCCATCAACGGCACCTACGCGGCAGCCCCCCTGCTCGACTTCGCCAAAGCCGCGGAAGCGCTCGGCTTCGATTCCCTCTGGGCCGGAGACTCCCTCACCGCCCGCCCCCGCCTCGACCCCCTGGTCGTACTCTCGGCCGCGGCCGCCGCCACGACCCGCATCACGGTCGGCACCGCCGCCCTCACGCCGGCCCTGCGCCACCCCCTCATCGGCGCCAACATGATCGCGAGCCTCAGCCACGTCGCCGCCGGCCGGCTGGTCCTCGGCCTCGGTTCCGGCTTCCCCATGGCCGAGACCGAGGAGGAGTTCGCCTCGGTCGGCGCCTCCTTCCAGGGCCGCGTGGGGCGCCTCGACGAGATCACCGCACTGTGGCGCACGGCCTGGCGTTCCGGCGACGAGGGCGAACCCACCGAGTTCGAGGGCAGGTTCTGGCAGGCGGAGCACCTGGACCGGCTTCCGTCCCCCGCGGTCCCCGGCGGCCCGCCCCTGTGGCTGGCCGGCAGTGACACACCGAAGGTCCTCGCCCGCGCGGCGACCCGCTACGACGGCTGGCTGCCCTTCCTCCCGGACGTCGACGCCTACGCCCGGGCCCGCCGCCGCATCGCGGAACTCGCCCAGGAGGCGGGCCGGACGGTGACGCCCGCGCTGTACGCCACGATCACCGTGAACAGCGACGAGGCGGCCGCCAGGGCCGAACTGGAGCACTACATCAGCCACTACTACGGCCGCTCCCTGGACCAGATGCGGACCATCCAGGCCTACGCCTGGGGCAGCGCCGAGAAGTGCGCCGAATGGCTCGGCGGATATGTCCGCGCCGGTGCCCGGCACCTGGTCGTGCGCATCGGATCCCTCGACCCCGAGCCGCAGTTGAAGGAGATCGCCGAGGTGCTGCTGCCCGCGGTACGCGCCCTCGGCCCGTCCACCACCGTAGGGAGTACCCCGTCGTGACCACCGCCATCGGCACCGTCGGCAGCCAGATGTCCACCGAGGGACACTGGTTCCACCCCGTGGAGCCCTCCCCGGACGCCTCGATCCGGCTGTTCCTGCTGCCCCACGCGGGCAGCGGCGCCATCATCTACCGCGACTGGGAGAGCCTGCTGCCCCCGGACATCGCCCCGCAGGCGGTGACCCTGCCCGGCCGGCACAACCGCCGCGAGGAGCAGACCTACGAGAACTTCTGGCCCCTGCTCGACGCCCTGCACGAGGCGGTCCTGGGCGACCTGGACGAGCGGCCGTTCGCGTTCTTCGGCCACTGCCTCGGCGCCCAGCTGGCGTTCCGGCTGGCGATCCGGATGGAGGAGGAGGGCGGCCCGGCCCCGGTGATGGTCGGCATGTCCGGCTGGTCGCCGGTGGGCTTCTTCCAGCCGACGGAGGAACAGAGCCGGATGCCGGAGCCCGAACTGATCGAGTGGATCAAGAAGTTGGGCTCGTTCCCGGCCGAGGTCTACGACAACCCCGAGATGCTCGCGCTCGTCGTGCCCGCACTCCGCTCCGACCTCAGGGTCGCCGGGGACTACGACGACGACGGCGCCGGCGTCAGCTGCCCGCTCGCCTCCTACGGCGGCCGCAGCGACCCGCTCCAGGAGGCCCCGGACGCCATGTCCCACTGGGCCGGGCGCACCCCCGCCTACCTGGGCCACAACGAGTACGAGGGCGGCCACTTCTACATCGACACCCACGCCCGTGCCGTCACCGCGCACTTCGCGCACCGGCTGCAGCGGACCGTGGCCGCCGCCGCGAGCTGAGCCGCGAGGCGGCGTCAGCGCCGTGTCAGCGGGGCGCGGGACAGTGCTCGAAGGACTGTCGTACCGAGCGCGGTCCCGTGCCTTGCACGCGCGTCGCGGACACCTTCGGCACGCCCCCCACCAGCACGGAAAACGACCTAGGAGGGTCGTCCATGACCACCGAAGCGGAACTGACCGGCAGCGCGGCCTCGGCCGCACCGCCACCGGACATCGAGGAGGCCGAAGGCAAGCCCGCCTGGGGTGCGCTCCTGGTGGTGCTGGCCGGCTTGTTCATCGCCAACATCGACTTCTTCATCGTCAACGTCGCCATCCCCTCGCTGCAGCGGAACATGCACGCGACCAGCGCCGAGATCCAGCTGGTGGCCGCGACCTTCAACATCGGCCTGTCCGCCATGCTCATCACCGGCGGACGGCTCGGCGACCTCTACGGCCGCCGGAAGGTGTTCTCCATCGGCCTGGGGCTGTTCACGCTCGCCTCGCTGGCCTGCGGCATCGCCCCGAACATGGGTGAGCTGATCGCGGCACGGGCGGTGCAGGGTGCCGCTGCCGCCCTGGTCATCCCGCAGGTCCTCGGCATCCTGACCACGGCCTACCAGGGCAAGGCCCGGGCCGTCGCGTTCAACGCCTACGGCATCACCATGGGCGCCTCGGCCGTGTTCGGCCAGCTGATCGGCGGCCTGCTGATCAAGGCCGACGTGTTCGGCTGGGACTGGCGGACCATCTTCCTGATCAACGCCCCGATCGGTGCCGTCGTCCTGCTGCTCAGCCCGAAGACGGTGCCCGAGTCCCGGGCCGAGGGCCACACCGGTCTCGACTGGACCGGCGTGATCCTGGTGACCGCGGGTCTGTCGGCCGTCGTGCTGCCGCTGGTCGAGGGCCGCGAGCAGGGCTGGCCGACCTGGACCTGGGAGTGCCTGATGGCCTCCGTACCGCTGCTGGCCGCGTTCTGGTACACCCAGCGCCGCAAGGCGGCTCGCAACAGGTCGCCGCTGGTCCACCCGAGCCTGTTCGAGGACCGCGCGTTCGGCGTGGGCGTGGTCTCCCTGATGGTGTTCTTCGCCGCGATGGCCTCCTTCTTCCTGGTCCTCGCGCTGTACCTGCAGGAGGGCCGCGGCCTGAGCGCGCTCCAGTCCGGTCTGCTGTTCATCCCGCTCGGCCTCGGCTTCTTCATCGGCTCCGCGCAGGCGCCCAAGGCAGCGGCCAAGCTCGGCAAGCAGGTCCTGACCGTCGGCGCGGTGCTGCAGGCGGCCGGCAACATCGCCCTGGCCGCGACCGCGTGGCAGCTGGACAGCAGCGGCGCTGTGGGCTGGTGCATTCCGGCCATGGTGCTCGCCGGATTCGGCATGGGCTTCGTGGTCGCCCCGCTCGCCTCGCTGGTGCTGGAAGGCGTGGCTCCGCAGCACGCGGCCGCCGCGTCCGGGGTCTTCTCCACCGCCCAGGAGATGGGCAACGCCATCGGTATCGCGGTGATCGGCGTGGTCTTCTTCGGCGTCGCCGGCCACCACGGCAGTGCCCACACCTACGCCCACGCCTTCGGTTCCAGCCTGCTGGTGCAGGCGGGGATCTGCGTCCTGGTGGCAGCACTGGTCCAGTTGCTGCCGCGCAAGGCGGAGACGTCCTGAGGTTTTCGAGGAGGGTTCAGGTTGCCTAGGGGCGCGGGGCGAGACATCCTCCGGCTCTGCCGGGTGGGCGCGTCGAGCCGCCGGGCGTCCGCACCCGCCGACGAGCCCTGCACACACGGCGATTAGGGCAAAGACCAACCGACGGGCACGTGGAAGAAGATCCTCCGCGTGCCCGTCAGTCATGCATCAGAACCGAGTCAGCAACATCCTCCACGATGGCCGAAACAACCCGCCCCGATTCAGCCGACCCAACGGAGGAAACCATGGCTGACTCCTGCGAGCCCCTTCCAGCGTGGCCCATGCCCCGCAGCTGCCCCTACGCACCCCCGGACGCCTACGAGGGCCTGCGCAAGGATCCGCCGCTGAAGGTGCGCATACGCGGCGGCGAGGCCTGGCTGGTCACCCGGCACGCGGACGTCCGTCAGGTGCTCAACGACAACCGGTTCAGCTCCGACGACCAGCAGCCCGGCTTCCCGATCCGCATCCAGCTGCCGCCCGAGCCCGGTGTGATGTCCTTCAGCCGTATGGACGACCCCGAGCACGGCCGGCTGCGCCGCATGGCGATGACCGAGTTCACCGCCCGCCGCACCCGCGCCCTGCGCCCCGAGGTCGAACTCCTCGTGGAGCAGCTGCTGGACGAGCTGGCCGCGGGCCCCAACCCGGTCGACCTGGTGAAGAGTTTCGCGCTGCGGCTGCCCTCGCTGGTGATCGCCCGCATGCTCGGGGTGCCGGAGGACGACGAAGCGGACTTCGCCGAGCAGAGCCAGGTGATCCTCTCCCAGGACGCCAGTCCCGAGGAGACGTACGGGGCGTTCGTCGAGATGTCGCAGTTCCTGGACCGGCTCGCCGCGCAGCGCACCGCCGATCCCCAGGACGACCTGATCAGCCGGCTGGCCACCCGGTACGTGGCCGCCGGTGAACTGACCCACCAGGAACTCGTCGCCATGGCTCGGTTCTTCCTGGTCGCCGGGCACGAGACGACGGCCCATCAGATCAGTCTCAGCGTCCTCAGTCTGTTGCGCGACCCGGACCAGCTGTCCGAACTGCGGGCCGACCCGGCCCTGTTCAAGCCGGCGGTCGAGGAACTCCTGCGCTACTGGTCCATCTCGCAGGACAACCAGGTGCGGGCCGCGGCGGCCGACGTGGAGCTGGGCGGGGCGCGGATCCGCAAGGGCGACGGCGTGATCGTGGCGATTCCCGGCGCCAACCACGACGAGTCGGTCTACCCCGACCCCGACCGCCTCGACATCCGTCGCAACGCCTCCGGCCACCTCGCCTTCGGCTTCGGCGCGCACCTGTGTCCCGGCGCCTCACTGGCCCGCATGGAGCTGGAGGTGTGCCTGAGCGGCCTCTTCGCTCGCTTCCCCACCCTCCGCCTGGCCGTCCCGTCCGAGGATGTCCGCTTCCGCCAGAACACGATCGTGTACGGCCTGGAGGACCTCCCCGTCACCTGGTGACGGCCGCATCTCCCGGGTGAGCAGGGGGGGCCGTGCCCCCACCGCGGCCCCGCCCCGGCTTCGCCCTGCCCTTCTAGTGGCCCCCCACCTCGCCCCCATGTGCAGGCATGGCGGTGGGCACACCGACTCACCTCGCCCCCCATATGCAGGCATGAGGTGAGCACACCCATCCGCTCGGTGTGCTCACCTCATGCGTTCCCGTCAGGTGGTCAGGAGACGGCGTGGCTCAGCCAGAAGTCCAGCAACGCGCGGTCGCCCAGCACCGTCATGCGCGGGTTCTCGGGCCGCAGCCGCCCCTTGACCACCAGCAGCAGATCCGAGGGAGTGGCGACCACGGTGGCTTCGGCCGGGTCGGATTCCGCGGTGCTCCGGGTGACCCGCACCCCGTCGGGAGCGCAGGTGATCAGCCAGTTCGAGGCGCCGTCGGCGGACGGCTCGGCCGACCGGAAGCTCAGCGTCTCGCCGCCACGGGGCACCTGCGAGAACAGCGGGGAGAGGAACGGCCGGGCGGCGGGTGCCCCGAAGGCGCTCACACAGAAGTCCACGCAGTCCAGGGCGACATCGTTGTCCAACTCGAACGGCAGGCCGGCCATCAGGTACACGTCGGCCCGGTGCACGGCGGTCTCGAACACCGCCCAGCGTGGCCAGAACTCCTTGTTCTGCTTTCCGTGCGGTGCCCAGATCGGCACCTCGGGGCCCACCCCGTCGATCGCATGCACCAGCCGGTCCGCGCCCTCGGTGAGGAACCGGGTGCGCAGTGCGGGGTCGGTGACGCGGCGCTCCGGGGCGGCATCCTGTGCCCCGAGTTCGGCCACCCGCTCGGTCCAGCTCTTGTCGTCGCCGGAGGCGGCCCCCTGGTCACCGGGCAGGATGAGCTCGGTGCTCCGGGCGGTCAGGATCGTCGTCGCCCAGTCGTGGCCCTGGCGGACATGGCGCACCAGGTCGCCCAGTGTCCACCCCGGGCACGTCGTGACCGGCTCGGACAGGGGGATCCCACGACTGGCGTCGGCGAGACGGGCCGCCTCCCGGCGTAACTCGGACGTGTAGCGGCTGCTGGTCAGGTTCGGGTCGGTCATGTCGGTCTCACCCCGTAGATGGTCGGTACACATGTCGGTGCGCGCGGCCGCGAGCCGATGCCGTCGGCGCACGGCGTCCATTCGATCTCAGTGCGCTGATCGCTCGCTGACGCGCTTCCCGTCGCCGCCAGGGCCTCTCGTGGTGTCAGCCATATGTCAGTGCCGGGTCAGCCGGCCTTGGCAGAGTCGTCCGTGTCGCACGCTCCTCCTCGCTCGAACCGGTCGGACCCGGTTGTGCGGACTCGCCCGAGTGAGGGGGCCCATCTCGTTGCCGCCCCGGTCCGCCGCCGGTACGTCCGACGTGAGGAGAACGCCCGTCATGGCAGACACCGCAGCGCCCGGACCCACCCGGGCCCTGATCCTGGCCAACCCGGCCTCCGGCAGTCACAGTCCCGAACTGGTGCGTGAGGTCAGGGAGTTGTGCGAGTCCTGTCTGGAGCGCGTCGAGGTCCACCCGACCACGGCACCGGGCGATGCGACGGTCGCCGTGCGCCGGGTGCTGGAGCGCGCGCAGACCGCGCCGGACCTGATCGTCGCCATCGGCGGCGACGGTACGGTCCGGGAGGCCGTCCAGGGGCTCGTCCCCGCCGGCGGCCGGGCGACCCTGGCCGTGGTGCCCGGCGGCACCGGCAACTCCGGCTACAAGATGCTGTGGGGCGACCGCCCCTGGAGCGAGTCCCTGAAGGCGATCCTGACCGACTACGGCATCGGCGGCAGCGCCCGACTGCGCCGCCTGGACCTGGCCCGCCTCGCCGAGACCCGCAACTACGTCTATCTGGGCGCCTGTTCGGGAGTGATCGCCGACGCACTGATCACCGCCCGGGACCTGCCGCTGACCGGCCGGGAGCGTTATGCCCGCGCCTTCGCGGACACGGCCGCCCGGTACACGCCGTACCCGGGGCGGGTCATCGTCGACGGCCGCGTCGTGCACGAGGGCCCCACGGTCCTCGCCAACGTCGGCGGCGGCCGCTACCGCGGCGGCCGGTTCCTCGTGCTGCCCGACTCGCTGCTGGACGACGGACTGCTCGACGTCTGTGTGATCGGCGGCCAGGTCGCGGCGGCCGATGTGCCCGGCCTGACGCTGAACGCCGCGCACATGGACCACCCGGCGACCGTGTACGCCCGCGGCCGCACGATCACCGTCGAGCGCACCGACGGCCGGCGGCTGCCGCTGGAACACGACGGCGAGTACCAGCACGGCATCGGCGCCGCGGCCACCTTCGAGGTGCTCCCCGGAGCCCTCCCGGTCTGGGCGCCGGTCACCCCCTGAAGCCCGGACGAAGCCACCTGTCAGAAGAACAAGTCAAGCACGTCATTTAAGGAGATCGCCCGCATGAGCGACCTGACCACCACCGTCTCCCGCTACCTCGACATCTGGAACGAGGCGGACGCCGACAAGCGTGCCGCGGCCATCGCCGAGCTGTTCACCGCCGACGCCCCGTACATCGACCCGCTCGCGGCGGTCGAGGGCCACGAGGGCTTCGGCGCCGTGGTGGCGGGCGCCCGTGACCAGTTCAAGGGTCTCACCTTCGAACTGCACGGCACGATCGACGCCCACCACGACCAGGCCCGCTTCCAGTGGGGCCTGGTGACCGAGCCGGGCACCGAGCCGATCGCCATCGGCTTCGACGTCGTCGTCACCGACGGCGCGGGCAGGATCAAGGGCGTCTACGGCTTCCTCGACAAGGTTCCGGCCGCCTGAGGCCCCGACTCGGCGGGAGCACCGGGGTGCCGGTGCTCCCGCAGTCGTGTTCCCTCCCTCGACGCACGCACGGCAAGGAAGGTAGCCGCCTCATGACCGCTGTCCTCGCGGAGAGCGTCGCCCGGACCCTGTGCGCCGACTGGGCCGACCTGACCGACACTCTGCCCCGGGCGGCCGCACGCGGCCGCGGGCCCGCCGACACCCCGCTGCGCGAACTCTCCCACTGGGCGGCGACGTTGCGCCCGCAGCACATCCCGTGCCGGGTGCTCAAGCTCGCCGCGAGCCAGGTGCTGTCGCAGATCGCCTCGATCCGGGCCGGTCTCCAGCACCCCCTCGGCAGAAAGCTGGTGGCCGCCTTCGGACATCCGATGCAGCGCGACCCGCGGCAGGCCGCGGGCGTCTTCGCGGCGCTCGGCTCCTGGCTCAACCTCGACGACACCGCGTACGCCGGGCACCTGTCGAACTCCACGGTCGCCGTTCCCCTCGCCTTCGCCCACGCCCGGCAGCTGGACGGACTCTCGCTGCTCACCGCGGTGGTCGCGGCCAACGAGTGCGCGGCGCGTATCACCGCCTCCGCGACCCTCGGCCCCTTGCGCGGCCAGAGCGCGGTGCACACCCATCTGGCCGGTGCGGTGGCGGGCCGGCTGCACTGCGACCGTGCCTCGGCGAGCCTGTTCGAGAACGCCTTCGGACTGGCCTTCGCCATGCCCAACTGGCCGCTGATGCGCGCCTTCCTCGCCAGCGACGCCCGCCTGTTCAACACCTTCACGCCGGTGCGCACGGCGATGGACGCCTGCGACGCGGCGTACGCGGGGCTGCGCGGGGCGCCCGACATCCTGGAGCACGGCGACGGCTTCCTGGCCCGGTTCGCGACCGTGCCGCTTCCGCAGGCGGTGGCGAAGGGCCTCGGCCGGCGCTGGCACACGGACACCCTGTCGTTCAAGATGCACCCGGGCGGGCCCGGCATCGACGCGGCCGTGGACTGCGCGGCCGAGATCCACAAGGAACTCGGCGCCCTGCGGGCGCGGGACGTGACGGAAGTCGTCGTCGAGGCCTCCCTGTACACGCTGTTCGCGGGGGAGCGGGCCGCCCGGTACGTCACCGGCCCCGGCTCCCCGCTGGGCGCGCTGGTCCTGGACGTGCCCTACCCGGTCGCCACCACGCTGCTCACCGGGGAGTTCTCGGTGGACGACTTCTCCTCGCCGTATCTGGACGACCCCGACCGCTGGGCGCTGGCGCAGCGGATCCGGCTGGAGCACGACACGGAGATGACCCGCCAACTGTTCCTGTCCGACGCCCCGTTCGGAGAAGCGGTGCGGGAGGCGGGGGAGCTGGCCGTGCCGTGGCTGCGCGGCTTCGGCGGGGACGAACTCGTGGACCTGGTCGGCGCGTCGCGGGCCGACGACAGGGACTTCTCCCGGTCCACCAAGGCCACCGGCGCCCGGGTCACCGTACGGCTCGCGGACGGCCGCACGGTCTCCCGCACCCGGCTGATCCCGGTGGGCGCCGCCGGTCCGGAGACCCGGGCCGGCCACGCCGACCTGGTGCGGGAGAAGTTCCTGTCGGTCGGCGGCTCCCAGGAGGTGGCGGACACGGTCGGCCGACTGCACCGGATGCGTCCGCGGGCGGTCCGCCGCTGGATCGAGACGGCGTTCCTGGACTGAGCGGTCGCGTCAGGCGCGGTGCGTCACGTACAGGCGCACCGCGTCGTGCAGACGGTGGCGGACCCGGCCGGCCGGGTCCGGCTCGCCGGCCCGGATCATCTGCCGGTGCAGCAGTTCCTCCAGCAGGTCCGTGGCGACCCGCCGGGACGGTGTCACCCGGGACAGCAGCTCGTCGACGCCGAAGTCGCCCGGCACATCCTGGAGTTGGTGCAGCGATGCCTTCAGCGGAGGCGGCAGGGGCCGGTGGTACGCGGCCACGCTCGCCCGAAGCGACAGATCCCCGACGGACAGCGTGTCCAGCCGGTCCCGCTCGTCGGAAAGCCGGTCCGCCAGGTCGCCGAGCCGCCGGTGCGGGCGCGCCGTCAGCCAGAGTCCGGCGATGTGCAGGGCCAGCGGCAGCGCGCCGCAGTACCGCACGATGTCCAGCGCGGCCGGCCGCTCGGCCCGGACGCGTGCCGTACCCACCAGGTCCGCCAGTACCTGATACGCCTCCCGTCGGCCGAGCGTGCCGATCCGGTGGCACAACTGTCCCGGCAGCGCGGGCAGTTCACGGCGCGCGGCCACCAGGACGGCGCTGCGCCCGCCGTCCACGAGCAGCGGACGGACCTGCGCCTCGGTGACGACGTTGTCGAGGACCACCAGCACCCGCCGTGTGCTGAGCGCGTCCCGCAGCCGGGCGCGCGCCTCCTCGGGGCTCAGCGCACCGGACGCCCGGCCGAGGGACCGCAGGACGCGGCGGACCAGCTGGTCGGGGGTGAAGGGGAGGCAGGACGTGGGGTGCAGGTCGACGAAGACCTGGCCGTCGGGGAACCGGCCGAGCGCCGTACGGGCGGTGCGCAGGACCAGTGAGGTCTTCCCGGCGCCCGGGGGTCCCACCACGACAGCGGGGTGGCCCTGACCGGGAAGCCGGGCCGTCAGCGCGTCCGCGAGCGCTTCCCGGCCGACGAGGCGGTGGCGGGGGGCCGGGGGCAGCTCGGCCGGCACGGCACAGCCGGCCGGTGCGGGCGGCTGTCCGTCCCTGGGCAGCCGTAACAGCCGGCGCGCCTCGGCGGGCGCCAGCCCGAGCGCCTCGGCCAGCAGCACCAGCGACTGTCTGCGGGGCCGGGCGGTGTGCCCGGTCTCCAGGTTCCGTATGGCCCGCACGCTCAGCCCGGACCGCACGGCCAGCTCGTCCTGGGTGAGACAGGCCGCCTCCCGCGCCCGCACCAGCGCGACGGCGAGACTCGGCCGGGGCCCCGGGGATTGCTGGAACGTCACCCGTTCGTCACCCGTTCTCCCGGGCGGGCACCACGGACGGTCCGTCCGCCGGCCGGCGCAGCGCGGCGACGAACTTGTAGCGCGAGCCCCGGTACACGGAACGCACCCATTCCACCGGTGTGCCCTCGGCGTCCCGGGAGTGCCGGGACAGCAGCAGCATCGGCAGGCCCACGTCGGTGGCGAGGAGCTGGGCCTCGCGGGGCGTCGACAGCGAGGTCTCGATGGTCTCGTCGGCCTCCGCGAGATGCACGCCGTACACCTCGGCGAGGGCCGTGTACAGCGACGGGTACGTCGCCAGTGACTGCCGCAGCCCCGGAAAGCGCCGTACGGACAGATGGGTCGTCTCGATCGCCATGGGATCGCCGCTGGCCAGCCGCAGCCGCTCGATGCGCAGGACCCGTTCGCCGACGCCGATGCCGAGCAGGCCCGACAGCTCGGCGTCGGCCGCGACCTCGCCGATGTCCAGCATCTGCGAGGCGGGCTCCAGACCCTGGGCGCGCATGTCCTCGGTGTGCGAGGTGAGCTGGAGCGTCCGGTACAGCTTGGGCTGGGCGACGAAGGTGCCCTTGCCCTGGACGCGGTCGAGCCGGCCTTCCCCGACCAGCTCCTGCAGCGCCTGCCGGACGGTGGTGCGCGAGGTGCCGAGCCGGACGGCGAGCAGGCGCTCCGCGGGCATGGCCGAACCGGGCTCCAACGCCCGCGTCATCTCCAGCACCTGCTGCTTGATCCGGTAGTACTTCGGCACGCGCGCGGTGCGACCGGGCGCCCTCATGGGCTGTTGGGCGCTGCTGACGTCGGTGGTCATGCCTGCCTTCCCGGCTGGGTGGGTGGGCTCCCGTTATAGCGACCAACTGCCCTATGGTCTAGTCCAACCGATCCTGGAGGTCTAGTCCAGTAGGCGCGACGCGGCAAAGGGGGCGGACGCGCTCCGATGACTTTCTCGTAACGGCCGGGACCGCTTCCCGAACCACCCTTGACACCTCAAAAGGTCTAGGCCAAGCTCCACCGTACTGGTCTACACCATTAGTGGCCAGGTCCCGAGCCCTACGTGCAACAGCGTCGTACGCAGGTCACCGCCGAGGGCGTGGGGGGTTAGTGGCATCCCTGAGGAGGGTGGCGTGAAGCGCAAGCTTGCTGCCGCGATCGTGATCGCGGGCATGATGGTCTCCGTCTCGGCGTGCGGCGGCGACGACGGCAAGGACACGGGCAAGGACGCGGGACCGGACAGCTGGAAGGGCCAGACGCTGACCGTCTGGACGATGGACGGCTCGGCGCCGCCGCAGTGGACGAAGGACGTCCAGGCGGCTTTCGAGAAGAAGACCGGCGCGAAGCTGAAGTTCGAGATCCAGAAGTGGGACGGGATCCAGCAGAAGATCACCACCGCCCTCTCCGAGTCCAACCCGCCGGACGTCCTGGAGGTCGGCAACACCCAGACCCCGGCCTACGCCGCCACCGGCGGACTCGCCGAACTGGGCGACCTCAAGCAGCAGATCGGCTCCGACTGGACCCCGTCGGTCTCCGCGTCCTCGGTCTACGACGGCAAGCAGTACGCCGCCCCCTGGTACTTCGCCAACCGCGTGGTCATCTACAACAAGAAGATCTGGGCCAAGGCCGGCATCAAGGACACCCCGAAGACCCGTGACGAGTTCTTCAAGGACCTGGAGGCCATCGGCAAGAAGACCGACGCCGAGCCGCTCTACCTGCCCGGCCAGAACTGGTACTTCTTCGACGGCCTGACCATCGGACAGGGCGCCGACCTGGTGAAGAAGAACGGCGACAAGTACGTCTCCAACCTCGCCGACCCGAAGGTCGCCGCGGCCATGGACATCTACAAGAAGTACGCCGCCTACTCCAAGGCCCCCAAGGACAAGGACGAGGCCACCCCGCAGCAGGCCCAGGTCTTCGCCAAGGGCAAGACCGGCGCGTTCATCGGCATGGGCTGGGAGGCCGGCACCGCGATCCAGGCCAACAAGGCCATCGAGAAGGACCTCGGCTACTTCACCATCCCGGGTGCCACGGCCGGCAAGCCCGAGGGTGTCTTCCTCGGCGGCTCCAACCTCGCCGTCGCCCAGGGCAGCAAGAAGCAGTCCCTCGCCCAGGAGTTCCTCAAGCTCGCCCTGTCCGACCAGTACGAGGGCGAGCTGGCCAAGCTGAACGGCGTCATCCCGAACAAGCAGTCCCTTCAGACCAACCTCAAGGGCAACGCCGTCGCCGAGGCCGCCGCTCCCGCCGCGGCGGTCGGCGGCACCACCCCGCTGATCCCCGAGTGGGCCGCGGTGGAGAACACCCCGAACCCGATCAAGTCCTACATGACCGCGGTGCTCGGCGGTAAGTCCCCGGCGGACGCCGCCAAGCAGGTCGAGGGCGAGATCAACAAGCGCCTGGCCCAGCAGAACTGATGACCCGCGCCGGGGGTGCCCGAGGGCGCCCCCGGCTCAGTCGTTCGCAGGGCCGATGCGGCCCAAGCCGCCACGGAAGAGATGGCAACTCATGTCAGTGCAGACCAAAGGCACGGACACGGCCGGGAAGCCCGCTGTCCGCAAAGCCCGGATACCCGGGCCGCCGGCGGGTGAGGACCGCGGCTCCCGGTCCCCGTCCCGCCGCGGCGCAGCCGCCCCCTATCTGCTCCTGCTGCCCGCGCTGCTGGCCACCCTGGTGCTGCTCGGCTGGCCCCTGGTGAAGAACGGCATGCTGTCGTTCCAGAACCTCAATCCGCGCCAGCTCATCCAGCACCTCACCGAGTGGAACGGGGCCGACAACTACAAAGAGGTCCTCACCGGCGCGGACTTCTGGCACGTCGTCGAGCGCTCGGTGGTCTTCACCGCGATCAACGTCGTGCTCATCATGGTGCTCGGCACCCTGATCGGGCTGCTGCTCGCCAGGCTCGGCAGGAAGATGCGGCTGCTGCTCATGGTCGGCCTCGTCCTCGCCTGGGCGATGCCGATCGTCGCGGCCACCACCGTCTACCAGTGGTTGTTCGCGCAGCGCTTCGGCGTCGTCAACTGGGTCCTGGACAAGCTGGGCTGGCACTCCATGGCCGACTACAACTGGTTCGGCACCCAGACCTCCACCTTCTCCGTGATCATCCTGCTGATCGTCTGGGAGTCGGTGCCCTTCGTGGCGATCAACCTCTACGCCGCCACCACCACGATCTCCAAGGAGCTGTACGAGGCCGCGTCCCTGGACGGCGCCGGTGCCTGGAAGAGCTTCACCTCGGTGACCTTCCCGTTCCTGCGGCCCTTCCTGTACGCCACGACCTTCCTGGAGGTCATCTGGGTCTTCAAGGCGTTCCCGCAGATCTTCGCGCTGAACGAGGGCGGCCCGGACCACCTCACCGAGACCCTGCCGATCTACGCCTACGTCCAGGGCGTCGGCAACCAGCACTTCGGGGTCGGCGCGGCGATCTCGTTCCTGACCATCGTGGTCCTGCTCGTCATCACCTCGTACTACCTGCGCATGGTGCTCAAACAAGAGGAGGACGAGCTGTGAAGCGCTCGCTCTTCGGCCGTATCTGGCCCAACGCGACCGCCGTCGTCCTCTTCGCCGGCTTCGTGTTCCCCGTGTACTGGATGTTCGCCACGGCCTTCAAGCCGACCGGGGACATCATCTCCGAGGACCCGGTGTGGTTCCCGGCGAACCTCACCTTCAGCCACTTCCAGAAGGCCGTCGACGCGGACAACTTCTGGACGCTGGTCGCCAACTCGGTCACCGTCACGGTCTGCTCGGTGCTGCTGTCCCTCGTCATCGCCCTGTTCGCCGCCTTCGCCCTCGCCCGGCTGCGGTTCAAGGGCCGGCGCGGCCTCATCGTCACCTTCATGCTGGCGCAGATGGCCCCCTGGGAGGTCATGATCATCGCCATCTACATGATCGTGCGTGACGCCGACATGCTCGACAGCCTGGTCCCGCTCACCGTCTTCTACGCCGTCATGGTGCTGCCCCTGACCGTCCTGACGCTGCGCGGCTATGTGGCCGCCGTGCCGAGGGAGCTCGAGGAGTCCGCGATGGTCGACGGCTGCACCCGCACCCAGGCCTTCGTCAAGGTCATCTTCCCGCTGCTGGCGCCCGGTCTGATGGCGACCTCGCTGTTCGGCTTCATCACCGCCTGGAACGAGTTCCCGCTCGTCCTGATCCTCAACAAGGCCAACGACAAGCAGACCCTGCCGCTGTGGCTGTCGCAGTTCCAGACCGCCTTCGGCGATGACTGGGGCGCCACGATGGCCGCCTCGTCCCTGTTCGCGCTGCCCATCCTGATCCTCTTCATCTTCCTGCAACGCAAGGCTGTCGGCGGTCTGACCGACGGCGCCGTGAAGGGATGACATCGCCGATGACCACATTCGCCACGACGGGATCCGACAGCGGCTCCGCCGCGGGCAACACCCTCACCCGCGACGCCCTCGCGGTGCTGCAGCCGGGCTTCGACGGCACCACCGCGCCGGACTGGGTGCGCCGCCGGCTCGGCGAGGGGCTCGCCTCCGTCGCCCTGTTCGGCCGCAACGTCGTCACCGAGGAGCAGGTCACCGCGCTCACCGCCGAGCTGCGCGCCGAGCGGGAGGACCTGCTCGTGGCCATCGACGAGGAGAGCGGCGACGTCACCCGCCTGGACGTGCGCACCGGCTCCTCCTTCCCCGGCAACCACGCCCTCGGCGCCGTCGACGACCCCGCCCTCACCCGGGGAGTGGCCCGCGAGCTGGGCCGGCGCCTGGCCGCCTGCGGCGTCACCTTCGACTGGGCGCCGTCCGCCGACGTCAACGCCAACCCCGACAACCCCGTCATCGGCGTGCGCTCCTTCGGCGCGGACACCGCCCTGGTGGCCCGGCACACCGCCGCCTGGGTCGAGGGCCTGCAGTCCACGGGCGTCGCCGCGTGCACCAAGCACTTCCCCGGGCACGGCGACACCAACGTCGACTCCCACCACGCGGTCCCGCGCATCGACGTGGACGCCGACACGCTGTACGAGCGCGAACTGCCCCCCTTCCGTGCCGCCATCGAGGCCGGCACCCGGGCCGTGATGAGCGCCCACATCCTCGTCCCCGCCCTCGACGCCGAGCGCCCCGGTACCCTCTCCCGCCGCGTCCTCACCGAGCTGCTGCGCGGCGAACTCGGCTTCCAGGGCCTGATCGTCACGGACGGCATGGAGATGCGCGCCATCTCCGGCACCTACGGCCTGGAGCACGGCGTGGTCCTCGCGATCGCGGCGGGCGCGGACGCGATCTGCGTCGGCGGCGGCCTGTGCGACGAGGCCACCGTGCTGAACCTGAGGGACGCGCTGGTCGCCGCCGTACGCTCCGGTGAACTGCCCGAGGAACGCCTGGCCGACGCGGCCGCCCGGGTGCGGGAGCTGGCCCGGTGGACGGCCGAGACCAGGAAGGACGCCGAAGCCGTCGTACCCGAACCGGAGATCGGACTCGTCGCGGCCCGCCGCGCCCTGGCCGTGACCCGGGCCGGCTCCGCCGCGCCGGTCACCGAACCGGTCTTCGTCGCCCAGTTCAACCCGGCCCCCAATATCGCCGTCGGCGGCCAGACCCCCTGGGGCGTGGCCGCCGAGCTGCGGCGGCTGCTGCCGGGCAGCGCGGAGGGCTCCTTCAGCGGACCCGACGCGGGCGGTGCGGCTCTCGCGGCGGCGGGCGGCCGCCGGGTCGTCGCCGTGGTCCGCGACGAGCACCGGCACTCCTGGATGGGCACCGCCCTCGACGCGCTGCTCGCCGCCCGCCCGGACACCGTCGTGGTCGAGATGGGCGTCCCGCAGGCACCGCCGCGCGGCGCCCCGCACATCGCCACCCACGGCGCCGCCCGGGTCTGCGGCGTGGCGGCGGCGGAGGCCGTCGTCGCGGGCTGAACCACACCGTCACCCGCTCGGGCCGGCACCGGAACCTCACCGGTGCCGGCCTTCGCTTTGCCCAACGGGCGGCAGTTGTGCGGCAGTTGAGGGGCACTTTAACGGGGCTACCGACCGGTAGTCGTTGACAGCTCAATTGGTCTAGTCCAGCTTGAAGGGGCGCTTCGGTTCGATCACCATGGAGTGACGGCATGCACCAGCCCTCCCCCTACCTCCACCGAGCGGCGTCCGGCCGCCCCTACTTCAGCGCGGACGGCGAGAGCTATCTCGCCCCGACCCCTCTGCGCGACCTGGAGAAGTCCCGGCCCCTGCGAGTGCTGTCCGAGGAGGACTTCGCCTTCTGGCAGACCTACGGCTATGTCGTCGTCCGGGAGGCCATCACCCCGGGCGAGGCGAAGGGCCTGCTCACCTTCGCCTGGGACTTCCAGGGCCTCGACCCCGACCGTCCCGAAACCTGGTACGAGGAACCGGAGTTCCGTTCCGAGCTCGACCGGCACCTGTTCATCTACGGCTTCGTGGAGGCCTACCACCACCAGCTCCTGTGGGACAGCCGCCAGACCCGGCGCGTCTACGACGCCTTCGTGGACGTGTGGGACTGCGAGGAGCTGTGGGTCACCCTGGACCGGCTCAACCTCAACCCGCCCAACGTCCGCACCCGTTCCCGCTCCCTGATCGAACCCACCGACGAGGGCTTCGACATCGAGCTGCACTGGGACGTCGACACCACTCTCGCCGTGCTGCCGCAGCGGGTGCAGGGCATCATCGCGCTGGGCGACGCCCGGCCCGAACTCGGCGGCTTCCAGTGCGCCCCGGAGCTGTTCCGCCGCTTCGAGCGGTGGCGGACCGCCCAGCCGGCCGGCCGCGACCCGGTCCGGCCCGGGACCGACCGCGCCGAGTTCCCCGTGGTCCGGCCCGAACTCCAGGCCGGCGACCTGCTGATCTTCAACGGGCTGCTGGCGCACGGCGTGGCGCCGAACAGCTCCGCGGGCGGCGTCCGTGCCGTCCAGTACCTGTCGATGATGCCCGCCCTGGAGGAGCACACGGAGCTTCGCGGATCGCGCGTCGAGTCCTGGCGCACCCTCGCCACCCCCGACTGGAACGCCACCCTGCTCGGCGACGCGCGCAGGCCGGAGGCCCTCCGCTACGGCACCGCCGAACTGAACGACCTGGGGCGGAAGTTGCTGGGACTCGACTCCTGGGCGGCACAGTGAACCGGATCTGCCTGTGCCTGCCCACCAACCGGGCCTGCCCCGCCACCATCACCGCTGTCCACCGGGAAGCGGCCTACGCCGCCGACCGCTTCGGCGCCGACGTCCAGCTCCTGATCCTCGACTCCAGCGACGCCCGCACCCGCGCCGAGCACGCCCGCGTCGCGGCAGCGCTGCCCCGGGCGGCCGGGGTCACCGTGCACCACCTCGACGAGCGGTCACAGCGGGCCTTCCTGCGCCGGGCGATCGCACGGACCGGCCTGCCCGGCCCGGACCGGTTGCTCGGCCTCCTGCTCCCGCCCGGCGTCTCCTACGGCTCCTGCACCGACCGGGCGTTCCTGCTGGCCGCCGCGCTCGGCTGCCACTCGGTGCACCGCCGGGACTCCGACAGCACCTACCAGCTCCTCGACGGTGAGCCGGTCCACCCCGTCCACCACGAACTGCCGTGGCTCGGCCGCCCGGCCGCCGAGGCCTCGGCCGCCGTCACCCGCACGGACCTGGACCCGGCCCACGCCCACCGCCCGGTGTCGATGGCCGGGGCCTCCTTCATCGGCGAACTCTCCGTCGACATCGGTGAGATACGGCACCTGGACGAGGGCGTCTACCACGACGTGGTCGGTCTGTGGGCGCCCGCCGACGCGTCACCGGAGCAGCGGTGCGCGCTGGTCGAGGAGTCCTTCACCGGAGCGGGCACGGCCCCCTTCACCGGCGACCACTCCACCCTGACCCTCGTGGACCCGATGCGGGTCGACATGTGCAACATCGCCTTCCACCGGGACGTGTACGAGCGGATCCCACTGCCCCCGGCCACCGACACCATCGGCAGCGACTACTTCCTCATCCACCTGGTCCACGACGCCACGCTCCCCGGCATCCTGCACAACCGGCACATCGAGAACTTCTACACCCCCGAACGCCGCACCGACGCGGGCTTCTCGGCCTACCAGACGCGCTTCGTGAAGTTCCTGCTGTCGATGCTCCACTTCCACCACGTCTACGACCGGATGACCGCCGAGGGGCCCCGGCTCCTCGACGACCGGCAGCATGTACGGGCGGACCGGATCGTCGCGTTCCTGCGCGACAGCACCTGGCTGGACCCCGCCGAGAACGTGTGGCGCCTGGACCGCCTCGACACCGGCTACCGCAAACTGGGCGGCCGCTACGAGGAGTTCGCCGAGCACCTCGCGGGACGCCGCGAGCGGCTGCTGGCCGAGGCCCGCCGGGACATCGAGGACTTCGCCCTGCTCGTCGAGGCCTGGCCCGCACTGGTCGACGCCGCCCGGCGCACCGGACTCGGACCCGGGGGCCGGTGACCGTGGAGATCAGCGCGCGGCTGGCCGCCGCACTGGCCGCCGCACCGGCCGACCGCCTGGTCTACGACCTCGACGGCATCGAGGCCCAGTACGACCGGCTGCCGGCCGAGTTGCCCGGCGTCCGGGTCCGCTTCGCCCTGAAGGCCTGCCCCGTGGACGAAGTGCTGCGGTGCCTCGCGGACCGGGGTGCCGGCTTCGACGCGGCGAGCCCCGCCGAGATCGTCCAGGCCCTGCACACCGGCGTGCCCGTGGACCGGATCCACTACGGCAACACCGTCAAGTCCGACGCGGACATCGCCGCGGCCCACCGGCTCGGCATCCGCACCTTCGCCACCGACAGCGTGCAGGACGTGCGGGCGATCGCCGAACACGCCCCGGGCGCCCGGGTGTTCTGCCGCCTCGCCACCAGCGGGGACGGTGCCCTGTGGGGCCTGAACCGCAAGTTCGGCTGCTCGGCCGAGGACGCCGTCCGGATCCTCACCACGGCTCGTGCGTGCGGCCTCGTCCCTGCGGGCCTGTCCGTGCACGTCGGCTCCCAGCAGCTGACGGGTGAGGCCTGGCAGCAGGCCTTCGACGCGCTCGCCGGCGTACTGGTGCCGCTCGCGGGGCTGGGGATCGTACCGGACCACGTGAATCTCGGCGGCGGCCTGCCCGCGCTCGGCTACCTCGACCGGCACGGCAACCCCCTCGACGCGCCCCTGGACAAGATCCTCACCGTGATCCGCGAGGGCATGGAGTACCTGAGCGGCCTCACCGCCGCCCCGCTCGCCTTCGTCATGGAACCGGGCCGCCACCTGGTCGCCGACCACGGCGCGGTCCGCGCCCATGTGTACCGGCTGACCGAGCGGGCCCAGCCGGACGGGACGCGCGCCCGCTGGCTGTACCTGAGCGTCGGCAAGTTCAACGGCCTGTACGAGATGGACCAGGTGCGGCACCGGCTGGTCTTCCCCACGCGGGCGGACGCGGACGGCGAAGACGACGCGGCGTACGTGTCCGCCGTCGTCGCGGGCCCGACCTGCGACAGCGACGACGCCTACGGCGGCGGCCGGCATCCGGTGCGCGTACCGCGTGCCCTCGCCTCCGGCGACCCCGTCTGGATCCTGTCCGCCGGCGCCTACGCCACCAGCTATACGACCCAGGGCTTCAACGGCATCCGCCCACTGCCGTGCGTGTGCGCACGCGGCCCGGAAGGACACCACTGACATGAGAGACGTCATACGGAGCATCACCGAGGCCGACTGGCCCGAGGTCGCCGCCCTGGAGGCCGGGGCGTACGCGGACACCGCGCTCGCGGAGGGCGAGGCCGCGCTGCGGTCCCGGGCCTCGGCGGGCACCTGCTTCGTCCTGGACCTCGACGGCCGGCTCGCGGGTTATGTGCTGGCCCTGCCGTACCCGATGTTCCGCTACCCCGACCTGGCCCGGGCGGAGCGGGTCGCCCACCACTCGCCCAACCTCCATCTGCACGACCTCGTCATCAGCGCGCCCCTGCGGCGCAGGGGACTGGGCAGCCGGCTGGTGGGGCACCTGACCGACGCGGCGGGGGCACGCGGCTTCCGGACGATGTCGCTCATCGCGGTCGGCGGCAAGGAGCCGTTCTGGCGGGCCAACGGCTACCGGGCCCACCGCGGGGCCCGGCTGCCGGCCGGTTACGGCAGCGACGCCGTGTACATGTCGACGCGGCTGGCCGCGCACCGGGAGGCGAGCTGATGTCGGACGTCTCCGGCTTCCGCCGCGCCAAGTGGGCGATCGCGGCGCTGTTCTGTTTCCTCGGCTTCCAGTACGCCACCTGGGCCGCCCGGCTGCCCGCGCTGAAGGCCAGGCTCGATCTGGGCGCGGGCGAACTGGGCCTGCTGCTGATGGCCTGCGGCGCGGGCGCCGCTGCCTCCTTCCCGCTCGTCGCCGTCCTGATGCGCCGCCTCGGCTCCCGGCGACTGTCGCTCGCCTCCGCCCTGTGTCTCCTGGCGCTGCTGGCGGCCCTGTCGGTGGTGCCGGACTACCCGCTCGCCCTGCTGGTCATCTGCGGTGACGGCATCGCGGTCGGCTGTCTGAACGTCGCGATGAACGCCCAGGGCGCCGCCCTGGAGACCGAGTACGGCCGCACCGCCATGTCCCAGCTGCACGCGACGTTCAGCGCGGGCCTGCTCGCCGCCGCCCTCCTGGCCTCCGGAGTCACCGCCGTCACCCCGTCCGTGCCGGCCCACTTCGCCGTGGCCGCCGCCCTGTTGCTGCTCCTGCTGCTGTACGCGCGCCGGGGTCTGCTGCCGCACACGGAATCCGCTTCCGCCGGCCCGGACACACCGAAGAAGCGGGCACGGCCGGTCCTGCCGGCCGGCAAGACCCTGCTGATGGGCTGTGCCATGGCGTTCGGCACCATCACCGAGGGCGCCATGAACGACTGGTCGACGCTCTACATGAAGGACGTCGTCGAGGCATCCCCGGCGGTGGCCCCGCTGGGCATCGCGGTCGTCTCGGTCATGATGCTGCTGGCCCGGGTGCGCGCGGACCGCTGGCGCAGCCGCTGGGGCGACGGACGCGTGGTGCGCACCGGCAGCGCCGTGGCGGGCCTGGGCCTCGCCCTCGCCCTGTCGGCCGGAGGGGTGGTGCCCACCCTGCTCGGTTTCGCCTGCGTCGGCCTCGGCGCGGCGGCCGTGACCCCGTGCGTGTACGTCGCCGCCGCCGGACGCGGCTCCGACGCGCTGGCCCTGGTCGCCGCGACGGGCACGACAGGACTGCTGGCGGGACCCGCCCTGATCGGCTTCGTCGCGGGCGTCGGCGGCCTCACCCTCGGCATGGCCACGGTCGCCGCCTCGGCCCTGATCGTCACCCTGGCCGCCACCCGCATCCCGTGGCGGGAGAGGGCGCCGGTGGCGGCCGGGGCGCCGGCGCCGTGACGGTCACTCGAAGAAGCGGCGGTTCTCGCGCACGAAGTCGGCGAACCCGAGGGCCGCACGACCGGTGAGATCGGGCACGGCCGAGGTGACGGTCTCCGCGCCGCCGTCGCGGTAGGCGCGGGCGACCTCGATCAGGGCGTCCACGTGGAACTCCGGCATTCCGCGGCTCAGCATCGCCGCGCGCGCCTCGTGGTCGGGCAGGCCCACATAACGCACCGGCCTGCCGAGGACGCCGGAGAACGCCTCCGCGGCCTCGGCGTAGGTCAGTGCCTCGGGCCCGGTGAGGTCGTAGACGCGGCCGTCGTGCCCGTCGCCGGTGAGCACCCGCGCGGCGGCCCGGGCGATGTCGCCGACGTCGACGAAGCTGATGGGCGCGGTGATCAGCGGCAGCATGAACTCCCCGGCCTCGCGGACGGAGGACTGGCGCAGGAAGTTCTGCAGATAGAAGTTGGGCCGCAGGATCGTCCAGGGCAGCCCGGACGCCACCAGCGCCTCCTCGACGGGCCGGTGCAGCCGGGCGATCGGCGAGAGCCCCTCGTCGGCCCGCCAGACCGACAGCTTGACCACCCGGACGCCCGCCGCCCGGGCGGCTTCGACCATGTTGAGCTCGTGGGCCGTCTGGTCGGGGCCCGTCGCGCCGATGAGGAACACGGTCTCCACGCCCTGGAGCGCGGGCCCGAGCGTGTCCGGCTCGGCCAGATCGAGCGTCACCGCCCGTCCGCCCGACCCGGTCACCTCGGCCGTGGCGCGCGGATCACGGTAGGCCGCCCGCGCGGCCACGCCGTCGGCGTGAAGACGAGCGAGCAGAGCCGTTCCGACATTTCCGCTCGCGCCGGTCACCAGAATCATCGTCACATCCCCCTAGCGGTGCGGTTGCGTACCGTCGGCCACCCTAGACGGAGTGCCTGAAGCGGCTCCGGTACTCCGTCGGGGTCGTGTTGAGCCTGCGCCTGAACGCCCGGATCAGCGTGTCGACGGTGCCGAAACCGCAGACGGACGCGACGCGTTCGAGGGTCTCGGCGGTGGTTTCCAGCCGGTTGCGGGCCACTTCGACGCGGGCGGACTCGATGTAGGCGGCCGGGGTTGTGCCGAGTTCGGTCTTGAAGATCCGGGTGAGCTGCCGTTCGCTGACGTGGGCGTGCTCGGCGAGGTCGGTGATGGTCAGGGGACGGGCGATGTTCTGGGTGATGTGGTGGCGCAGGCCGGCCATGCGCCGGGTGGTCGAGACCGGCTCGATGGGGACGCTGAACTGGCTCTGCCCGCTGGGCCGTTTCAGGTACATCACGAGCTGCCGGGCCACCCGCAGCGCCACGGCCTCGCCGAAGTCCTCGGAGACCAGGGCGAGGGAGAGATCGAGACAGGCGGTGATGCCCGCCCCGGTCCACACGTCGCCCGCCCGGATGAAGATGGGGTCGGCGTCGACCTCGACGGCCGGATGGTCGGCGGCGAGCTGCTGCGCGGTCGACCAGTGCGTGGTGGCGCGCTTGCCGTCCAGCAGACCGGCGGCGGCGAGGAGGTGCGCGCCCACACAGACGGACGCCACGCGCCGGGACCGGCCGGCGAGTTCCTTCACCCGGCCGACCACGGCCGGGTCGGTCAGGGCGTGCACCCGCCGCTGGTCGTCGATGTCGACCGAGCCGGGAACCATCAGGGTGTCGATCCTCTTCCCGGACACCTCCCGGAAGGTGATGTCGGGCAGGACGCGCACCCCGGCCGAGGTGGTGACGGGGTCCATGGTCTCGGCGGCCAGGACGACGTGATACCCCGTCTCGTCGTCGGTCTCCCGCCGCAGCAGGGCGAACACCTCCGGGGGACCGGTGACGTCGAGCAGGTCCACGCCGTCGAAGAGGACGACGACGATCAGCCGTTCCACGCTGCCCAAGGGGGACTCCGTCCGACGCTGGAGAAGGGGTGTCCGTATCTGCAAGTTACATGACATTGCTGCCATGCGGGGCGGCTCCTAGCGTGGAGTCCGGCCGCCGAGGAGTGGCCACGACCTTCCGACGCACAGACCCAGAAGGGGCGGCAATGCCTACCACGACCCTCCGTGAACTCAACGGCTTCGACCAGACCCCGGCCTCGCTGGCCGACGCCACACTGATCCTGATCGACTACCAGAACACCTACACCCGTGGCGTGATGGAGCTGGAGGGATGGGAGCCCGCCCTGGACGCCGCCGCCGACCTCCTCGCCCGCGCCCGTGCCGCCGGTGCGAAGGTCGTCCACGTCATCAACGACGGCGGCGAGGGCACCCCGTACGACATCCGGGCCGAGATCGGCCGGATCCACCCCCGGGTCGCCCCGGCCGACGGTGAGACGGTCGTCGTCAAGCAGGTGCCCAACGCCTTCCTGGACACCGACCTGGGCGACCACGTCGACGCCGCCGGCCACAAGGACGTCGTCGTCGCCGGGTTCATGACCCACATGTGCGTGCTCTTCACCGCCCAGGGCGCGTTCCTGCGCGGCAACCGGCCCACCGTCGTCGCCGACGCCTCCGCGACCCGTCCGCTGCGGACGGCGGTGGCCGAGGTGAGCGCGGGTCAGGTCCACCACGGCGCGCTCGCCACGATCGAGGACCTGTGGGGGGTCGTCGTGCCGTCGGCGGACGCGCTGCGCTAGCTGAGCGCCGCATCCGCGCTCGGAATTCACTGTTCCGAACCCCGGATTTTGAATCCAGGATTCCGAATCGAATACTCCGAATCCTGGATTCCGGAATTACGTGCAGTCTGATCGCACAGGGCGTCAATCGGAGCGCTGTGTCATGGGACGGTATTTTCTTTCCCTCATGGCGGGATAACGTCATTCCCGCCCGGCGCGGATGGGGATCCGCGCACCGTTTCGAGGGGGAGAGAAAGAACGTGGCAACACGCAGAACATTTATCGGCGGCGCCGGCGCGGTCGGTGCCGCGGCACTGGTCGGCAGCACCGCTCCGGCGTCGTCCGCGGCGAGCGGCCCGTCCGCCGCGGACCCGGCGCAGGCACAGAGCCAGGCCCGCGACGCGATCCGCGCGGTCAATGCCGACATGCGGCGCAACTACGCCGCGCTCAAGTCGGAACTGATCACACACCTGGGCCCGGTCATCATCGTCCAGAACGACTCCCGGGGCGGGAAATACTTCCTGGTCCACAATGGCGAGACTATTTCCGAGCAGCCGGTTTCCGAGATATTCGAGCTGGCCAAGTCGATCGCCCACATTCCGCTGGGCATCTTCTCCGTTCTCGCGCCCTATCTGAACAAGCGGGTGCCGGCGCAGCACGCCGACGACATCGACCCGCACGATCTGGAGATGGTCGCGTTCAAGGGTCCCGAGACGGACGGCTGGGTCCAGCCGCTCCAGGACTTCGCCAAGACCGTCACCACCGCCCGGCAGCAGCTGGCGGCGGCCGACCTCCCCGCGAAGCTCCAGGCCTCCAGCACGCACATCCTCGACGGCGCGCTGAAGTTCGTCGACGAGGCCACCAGGCGCCGTGCGTTCGACATGAAGTCCTTCGAGGACTTCTCCGGCGGTGTGTACGGCGACATCCGCACCAACATGTACCACGCGGCCAAGGCGCAGATCGCGGGCGTCAAGGACATCATGACCCGCTGGAGGGCGAAGGTCGGGGACAAGGCGTGGCCGGGCCTCTACGTGGTCGTCCTGTCCATCTGGACCACGTCCGTGCTCAACCAGAACAGCATCATCGTCAAGAACTACATGGACCAGGACCGGGTCGGGACCCATCTGATCGACCTGCCCACCGCCCAGGTCCCGGTCGACCCGGTCCTCATCGCGCTCGACAACCTCGCCCGCATCGTGCAGGACAACGTCGCGGCCGAGATGGTCTTCCCGGTGGACCAGGAGATCGCCGACGCGCTCAAGGGCAAACAGGACCTGCTCTCCACGGAGATCGAGGACCAGCTGGGCGCGGGTGCGAGCGCCGCCGTCGCGGGCGGCGCCGCGGACCCCGCGGCCTGTCCCTTCCGCCACAGGACGGCACAGCGCGCGGGCGCGCGGCTGAACGCGTAACAGTCATCGGGCGCGCCCGGCTGGGGGGCCGGGCGCACCGGTGAGACACCGGACACGGCTTCCTCCCGGGCGGGCCGGCGCGAACCGCCGGCCTCGGGAGGGAGCCGTTGTCATGTGACCGACGGGGGGACCCATGGCCTTCGCTCTCACCATCAAACGTCTGTCCGCTCTGTGGCCCGTCGCCGGGCTGGTGCTGCTGGCAGTGAACCTCCGCGCGGCGATCACGGGAGTCCCGCCGCTGCTGGACCAGCTGCGGGCCGTGACCGGGCTCAGCGGGCTCGACGTGAGCGTGCTCTCCACACTGCCCGTGCTCTGCCTGGGCGGATTCGCCTGGCTCGCACCGCCGTTGGCCCGCCGGGTGGGCCTGGACGCGGCGCTGGCGGGCGGCCTCGCGCTGATCGCCGGGGGAGTGCTGCTGCGGTCGGTGCCGTCACCGCTCGCGCTGTTCGCCGGCACCCTGCTCGCCGGCGCCGGTATCGCCATCGGAAACGTCCTCATGCCGGTGGCCGTCAAGCGTCATTTCCCCGACCGGACAGGGGTGTTCACGGGGCTCGCGATGATGCTGATGGCCGCCAGCGGCGCGCTGGCGGCCGCCATGGCCGTACCCCTCGGCACCCTCGCCGGCTGGCGCGTGGCCCTTGCGGTGTGGGCGGCCCCCGCCCTGCTCGCCGTGCCGGCCTGGGCAGTGCCGGCCTGGCAGGGCCGTCGTGAACGCCCCGAGCCGTTCCCGTCCGCGCCGCGGGCCGCGCAGGGTTCGCTGCTGCGCTCCCCGCTCGCCTGGTCGGTGGCCGCTTTCCTGGGCACCGTGTCCCTGATGTTCTACGTGCTGGTGGCCTGGCTGCCCACGATCATGCGCGACCACGGCTTCCCGCCGGCCGAAGCCGGAGTGATGGTCTCGGCCCTCCAGATCATCAGCATTCCCCTGGGTCTCGCCGTCCCCGTGGCCGCCGCCCGGATGTCCGGCCAACGGCCCCTGGTCATCGGCGTGGTCGTCGCCATGGCGGTGGGACTGGCCGGTCTGCTCCTCGCGCCCGCGGCGGGCTGGCTGTGGGTGGCCGTCCTCGGGCTCGCCACCGGAAGCGCCTTCCCGCTGGCCTTCACACTGCTCGGCCTGCGCTCGCCGAGCCCGCAGGTCGCCGCGCGCCTGTCGGGCATGGCGCAGACCATCGGCTATCTGACGGCCGGCGCCGGCCCGCTGACCGTCGGTGTGCTGCACGAAGTCACCGGCGGCTGGCGGATCCCGCTGCTGCTCCTGCTCGTCCTGCTGCTCCCCGAAACCGCCTTCGGCCTACTGGCCGCCCGCTCCGGCCATGTTCGCCTCTCCGTCGGGGGCCGCCCGCGACACACGACGAGGTGATCCCGAGGCCTTTCCCCGCTCTTGAAAATACCCCCGGGGGTAATCATGCTACCGTCGAAGACATACCCCCTGGGGTAATTCATCGACGGAAGGAGTCACCCCCGTGTTCTTCGTCGACACGATCGAGGTGTCGGGACTCGGCAACCGCTGCTATCTGGCAGGCGGCGAGCGGACGGCGGTGGCGGTCGACCCGCCGCGCGACATCGACCGGGTGATCACGGCGGCGGCGCGGCGCGGGGTGCGGATCTCGCACGTCGTGGAGACGCACATCCACAACGACTACGTCACCGGCGGCCTGGAGCTGGCCCGGGTCACCGGCGCCGCCTACCTCGTTCCCGCCGGGGCCCGCGTCTCCTTCGAGCGCACACCGGTCGGCGACGGCGACCGTACGGTGATCGACGCCGCCGCGGGGTTGACCCTGCGCGCGGTCGCGACGCCCGGGCACACGCCGCACCACATGTCCTATGTGCTGGAGGAAGGCGGCACGGCCGTCTCCGTGTTCACCGGCGGTTCCCTGCTGATCGGCACCGTCGGCCGCCCGGACCTCGTGGAGCCGCGACTGACCGAGCGCCTCGCTCGCGCCCAGCACGCCTCCGTGCACCGCCTGGCCACCGAGCTGCCCGACGAGACGGCGGTGCTGCCCACACACGGCTTCGGCAGCTTCTGCTCGTCCGCCCAGGCACAGGGGCAGTCCACCACGATCGGCAAGGAGAGGGCGTCCAACGAGGCCCTCACCCGGGACGTGGACACCTTCGTCGCCGACCTGCTGGCGGGCCTGGACGACATACCGGCGTACTACACGCACATGGGTCCGGCCAACGCCGCCGGGCCCGCGCCCATCGATCTGACCCCGCCCGCCGTGGCGGACGCGGACGAGATAGCCGCCCGGCTGGCCGCGGGGGAGTGGGTGGTGGACCTGCGCAACCGGGTCGCGTTCGCCGCGGGGCACGTCCCGGGCTCGTTCAACTTCGAGGCGGTGGGCCAACTCGCCTCCTATCTGGCCTGGCTGATCCCGTGGGGCAAGCCGGTCACACTGCTCGCGGAGTCCGCCGAGCAGCTCGCCGACGCGCAGCGCGAGCTGGTCCGCGTCGGCATGGACCGCCCGGCCGCCGCGGCCACCGGGGAACCGGGCGGCTGGGTCCGCCCGCACGAAGCCCTGGCCTCCTTCCCCCGGGCCGCCTTCGCCGACCTCGCCGGCCGGTACCCGGCGCCGGACGTCGTCCTCCTCGATGTGCGGCGGACCTCGGAGCGCTCGGGCGGGTTCGTCGAGGGCTCGCTCCACATACCGGTGCACACCCTGCACCGCCGCCTCGGCGAGATACCCGCCGGCCGCGTGTGGGTGCACTGTGCGGGCGGCATGCGCGCCGCCATCGCCGCCTCCCTGCTGGACGCGGCCGGCCGTGATGTCGTCGCCGTGGACGACGTCTTCGGCGCGGCCGAGGAGGCCGGGCTCCCGGTCCGCACCGGTTGAGCGCGCCGGATGCCGGACACATCCGCGACGACACTCCGTACCGACGAGGGAAACAGGAGCGCAGAGCCACGATGAGCGACTTCCGATCAGACCCGCGCGTCCCCGGCCGGGTGACCGTCCAGGAGGCTGCGACCCGCACCGGCCACGGGAACACCGTCGAACGCGGTGCGGGCGGTGCGGACTCCGTGCTGCTCGACGTCCGCGAGCCCGCCGAGTGGGAGGCGGGCCATGTGCCGGGAGCGGTGCATCTGCCGCTGTCCGCGCTGGCCGCCGGGGCCGGGCTGCCCGCGCCCGCGCAGGCGCGGCCGCTGGTCGTGATCTGCCGTTCGGGCAACCGCTCCCGGCAGGCGGCCGAGCTGCTCGTCGCGCGGGGCGCGGACGCCGTGGACGTGATCGGCGGCATGCGGGACTGGGCCGGCGCGGGACTGCCCGTGGTGGACGCGCGAGGCGGGAACGGGACCGTCGCGTGAGCGCTGTGCTGTTCGCGCTGGCCGCCGGGGCCGTCATCGGCCTGGCGCTCGGCGCGCTCGGCGGCGGCGGCAGTGTCCTCGCCGTCCCGGCCCTGATCTACCTGCTCGGCTTCACCCCGGTCGCGGCCACCACCGCGAGCCTCGTGGTCGTCGGAGTCACCTCCGCCACCGCGCTGTCCGCGCACGCCCGGGACGGCCATGTCCGCTGGCGTACCGGGCTGTTGTTCGCCGCGGCCGGGACCGTCCCCGCGATGCTGGGCGGCGCGCTCGCCGGGCGCCTGCCCGCGGCCGTTCTGACGGCGGCCTTCGCCGTGGTGGCAGCGGCGGCCGCGGTGCGGATGCTGCGGCCCCGGCCCGCGTCGGACACCGCGGTGCCGGTGCGACCGGGCCGGGCGGCGGCCGCGGGCGCGGGGCTCGGCGCGGTCACGGGTGTCCTCGGCGTGGGCGGCGGCTTCCTCGCCGTGCCCGCGCTGGTGAGCGTGCTCGGCATGCGGATGCGCGACGCGGTGGGCACCAGCCTGCTGGTGATCACCGTCAACTCGCTGGCCGCGCTGGCGATGCGGGCCGGTACGGCCGACGGTCTGGACTGGGCCGTCATCGCGCCCTTCGCCGGAGCCGCGATCCTCGGCGCCTGGGACGGCAAGCGGCTGGCCGCCAAGGTGTCCGGATCCGCACTGCAGCGCACCTTCGGCCTGGTGCTCCTGGGCGTGGCCGCGTTCATGATGGTCGACGCGGTGCTGTGATGCGCGGTCGCACAACGGCCCGCGCGGGCCCTCATGCCAGCGACAGGAAGAGCCTCTCCAGACGGGCCCGCATCTGCTCGGGATCCTCGCCGCTCTTGGCGCCGGACTCCATGTCGGCGATGCACCGCTGCAGGCCGGTCGCGATGATCGCGAAACCGGCGCGGTCGAGTGCCCGCGACGCGGCGGCCAGCTGTGTGACCACCTCCTCGCAGTCGCGGCCCTCCTCGATCATCCGGATCACGCCGGAGATCTGGCCCTGCGCGCGGCGCAGACGGTTCAGGACGGACTTCAGCTCCGCACCCGCGAGTTCCAGTTCCACCATCGCTCCTCGAACAATACCCCTAGGGGTACTGTACGTCCCGGTTCGGGACGGCGTCGACCACCAAGGATCTCCTTGCCATGACCGCTCCCCTCGCCCCCGTCACCCTTCACACCGACCAGGTCCACGCCCGGCTGCCCGAGCTGACCGTCATCGACGTGCGCACCCCCGGTGAGTACGCTTCCGGCCATCTGCCCGGGGCCCTCAACATCCCCCTGGACCGGGTCCGGCGCGCCCTGCCCGAGCTCCGGTACGTGGCCGGGCGCGGCGGCGTCCTGTTCGTGTGCGCCTCCGGGGCCCGCTCCGAGAACGCCGCCAGGCTGCTGGCCGGGCAGGGGGTCCCCGCCGCCACCCTGGCCGGCGGCACCGGCGCCTGGGCCGCGGCGGGCCAGGACCTGGAGCGGCCCGCGGCCTGCGACACCCGGGCCGGGTGGAGCATGGAACGGCAGGTCCGCTTCACCGCGGGGGCGCTGGTGCTCGTAGGGATCGCCCTCGGCCTGCTGGTGCATCCGGCCTTTCAGATCCTGTCGGCGGGCATCGCGGGCGGTCTCGTCTTCTCCGCGCTCACCGACACCTGCGGCATGGCGGCCGTGCTCGGCAGGCTGCCGTACAACCGGCCGCGCGCGGCCGATCTCGACGCCGTGCTCGCCGCGCTGCGCGGCCGCTGAGCCGCGCGCACCGAGGGCGCCCGCGTACACCGCGCGGGCGCCCTCGGCCGTCGTGACGGTGCTCCGCACCCTCCTCCCGTATACCCTGGGGGGTATATCCGTCAGCCGGTGCCGAGCGGGGTCCGTTCCAGGCAGACGGGAGGCAGCGGGAACCAGCGCATGCGCTCGAAGTCCTCGGACAGCCCGGTGGGGCCCTCGTCGAGGCGGCCGGAACGGGAGCGAAGCAGTTCGCGGGCGCGGTCGAGCTGGCCGGCCAGCGCGTCCTCGCTCAGCCGGCGGCGAGGGGCGGCCGGGGCGGTGATCCGTCCGTCGGCGGCGAAGCGCACATCGGTCAGCCGCAGCAGGCGGCCGGCGGCGCCGGCGTGGTGGTGCCACTGGCCCGTGTGCGGGTCGAAGCGGTAGTCGGGCAGGAGCCGGTGGCCGTGCGTGGCGATCAGATCGACGGCGTCGACCAGATAGTCGCGCACGGCGTCGCTGATGAAGTAGTTGAAGTTCAGGCGGATCCAGCCGAGTTTGATGCCGTCGCAGCCGCGCGCGACCTCGTCGAGCAGGGCGTGCGAGGTGGCGGCGTCGATCGCCAGCAGACGGTGTCCGTACGGGCCCGCGCAGGAGCAGCCGCCGCGGGCCTGGATGCCGAACAGGTCGTTGAGCAGGGCGACGACGAAGTTGTGGTGCAGATGCGAGCCGTCACGGTGGCGGATGCGGAAGGAGACGATGGACAGCCGGCGGGCATGCCGGTTCCCGAGGATCTCCATGCGGGGGTTGGCGGCCCAGCGTGCCAGCGCATGGCGCAGATGGCGTTCCTCGGCGGCCTGGATCGTGGCCGTGCCCACGGCCTGCTTGAGCGTGAAGACCAGCCCGGCCCGGACGGACTCGACGATCGCCGGTGTGCCGCCCTCCTCGCGGGAGACCGGGTCGTCGAGATAGCGATGGCCGAGCGGGTCGACGAAGGTGACCGTACCGCCGCCGGGCGTGGTGGGCACACGGTTGCGGATCAGGTCCCGGCGGATGACGAGGACACCCGGAGTCTGCGGGCCGCCGACGAACTTGTGCGGGGACAGGAAGACCGCGTCTTTGTGGTCACCCGCGCCCGGCGCGCTCGCCGCGACCCGGATCGGGACGTAGGGGGCGGCGGCCGCGTAGTCCCAGAACGACAGGGCGCCATGGGCGTGCAGCAGCCGTGCCACCCGGTCGGTGTCGGTCAGGATCCCGGTGACGTTGGAGGCGGCCGAGAAGCTGCCGATGCGCAACGGGCGGTCGGCGTACCGGCGCAGGCCCGCCTCCAGCGCGCCGAGGTCGATGTGGCCGTCGGGGTCCTCGTCGATCACCACCACGTCGGCGACGGACTCGCGCCAGGGCAGTTCGTTGGAGTGGTGCTCGTACGGCCCCACGAACACCACGGGCCGTTCGGCCGGGGGCGGCGGGTCCGGGCGGCGCAGTTCCAGGATGCCGACCAGCTTGTTGACCGCGGCGGTGGCTCCCGAGCCGCAGAAGATCACGAGGTCGTCGTCGGTGCCGCCGACCGCGTCCCGGACGATCCGGCGGGCGTCCTCGCGCAGCACGGTCGTCTGCAGTCCGGTACGGGAGCTCTCCGTGTGGGTGTTGCCGTAGACCGGGAGCACCCGCTCGCGGATGAAGTCCTCGATGAAGTCGAGCGAGCGGCCGGAGGCGGTGTAGTCGGCGTAGACGATCCGCTTCGGGCCGTACGGGCCGTCCAGCACCTCGTCGTCGCCGACGAGCCCGCGGCGTATGCGCTCCAGCAGCGCCGACGAGGCCGGTAACGACGAGGCGCTCACGACCGCGGCCCGATGTCGCTCGTGGGCGGCCGTCGGCATATGTCCACTTCTATGTCTGCTTCATGGCGCTGCGCTGAGCTGCCGGTCATGGCCGGGCCTTTCGCGTCGGCGCCGGCCGCTGCCGACGTCCGGTCGGCCGCGGACGGCGCGGCGGATCAAGAGGTCGACGGGGCGCGGCGAGGACCGTGACGCCCTCGTGCGAACCGTCGCGAGAACATACCCTACCGGGTATCCCGCCAGGGGGAACGGGGTGAATCAGCCGCCCGCCCGGACGAGGCGCACGACGGGCGAAGAGCCGTGCCGAGCCGTCTGCGCACCCCTGGACACCCCTGCTGTCCGCAGGAGTTCGCCGTCGCCGGCGCGGCCGGCACGCCGACCCCCACGGCTCGCGTGGCCTCTTCCCCCGAGCGGTTTCGGCCGCCGGCCACAGGAGTGCCACGGCAGTGCCACCGCGCCCGCGAAGGATGAAGTCATCGCCACCGAGGCGAACGGACTCGCAGAGGAGGGATGCGCTCGTGGACGGCTGGTTCTTCGTGGTCCTGCCCGACTGCGAGGGCGCACGGCACATCGCCGGGCGGCTCGCACCGCACACACGGCTGGTCCAAAGCCACCCATCGGGCCGCCCGCTGCTGCTGGCCGACGTGCCCTCGGCGCAGTTGGTGACGGCGCGGCGGGGGCCCGCGGCGGCGGCCGTGATCGGAATGTCGTCGGCGACCGAGCGGCTGCTGGGCGGAGCGCTGGGCGCCCACCCGACCACGGACGTGCTCGACCGGCTCGCCCACCGCCTGGCCGGCAGCTTCCATCTGGTCGCCGCGGACGGCGACCGGCTGCGGGTGCAGGGGTCGGCGAGCGGACTGCGGCGGGTGTTCCACGCCGTGATCGACGGGGTGCGGGTGGTCTCGGACCGGGCGGACGTGCTGGCCCGGCTCGGCGGATTCCCGCTCGACGACACCTCGCTCGCGGTACGCCTGCTGCGGGTGCTGCCGCATCCCCTGGGGGAGCGGCCGATGTGGCGCGAGGTGAGCGCCGTACCGCCGGGATCCGCCCTCCTGCTGGACGCCCCGGGCGGGCGGACCCGTACGACCGTCTGGTGGCGCCGCCCCGAGCCCGAACTCGACCGGCGCTCCGGTGCCCTCGGACTGCGGGCCGCCCTCGAAGCGGCGGTGCAGGTCCGCACGTCGGCCGGTGGCACGGTGCACTGCGACCTGTCGGGCGGCCTGGACTCCACGCCACTGTGCTTCCTCGCGGCCGAGAGCGGCGCGGACGTCGTCGCCACGACGATGTACAACGACGACCCCGGCGGACGCGAGGACCTCCTCTGGGCCCGCCGGGCCCTGCCGGCCATGCCGGGACTGCGGCACGAGGTGGGCCGCCTCGACGACATGCCGCAGTTCTTCGAGGGCATGGAGGGGATCGGGCAGCGCCTGGACGAGCCCTCGCAGGCGTACCTGACGTCACCCCGCATCCGGTACAGCGTCGAACGGGCGGCCGCGAACGGAGCCACGGTCTACGTCAACGGCCTGGGCGGCGACCATCTGCTGCACGGCCTGCCGGTGTGGGAGCACGCGCTGCTGCGCCGCCGTCCGCTGCTCGCCCTGCGCCGGGTGCGCACCACCATGGGGCTCGACGGCCGGCCGGTCCTGCCGGTCCTGCGGGAACTGCTCGACCGCGAGGGCTACGGCGCGTGGCTGCGGCGCTCGGTCGGCGCCGCCCGCCCGGTGCGCGAACAGAAGTCGGACCTGCGCATGGAGTGGGACCAGCCGGTCGCGCTGCCCCGCTGGCTGACCCCGGACGCCACCGGCGCGCTGCTGGCCCGGCTGCGCGAACTCGCCGCGGACGCCGAGCCGCTGGGACCGGACCGGGCCCGGCACGCGGAGCTGGCCATGGTGCGCGACGGCAGCCGGATCGTACGGGGCACGCAGCAGTTCGCGGCGACCCTGGACATGCCCTTCGAAGCACCCTTCTTCGACGACCGGGTCATCGAGGCGTGCTTCGCGGTACGTCATGAGGAACGCGACTCCCCGATGGAGTTCAAACCGCTCGTGAAGGCGGCCATGCGGGGCGCGCTGCCCGACGCATTCCTGCGGCGGGGTACGAAGATGGGCGGCAGCGTCCAGGCCGCCCGAGGACTTCGCGACCACTGGCCCACCGTCCTCGCCCTGTGCGAGCACTCACCGCTCACCACCCGCGGTGTCATCGACTTCTCCGCCCTGGCCTCGGCCGAGTCGCCCGAGCACATGGGGACCCGCGACGCGTTCCTCGACGCGACCGTCAACTGCGCGGTGTTCGCCCGCAACCAGGAGGCGCCCGAGGACCGGGAGGGGACCCGGAGCCCACGGCGGCACGAGGCCGGCCCGGATCGCGACCACGACAGCAAGGAGCACACCCATGACCCTGCGGCTGCATGACCACGTGTCCACGACCGAGACCGAGTACGGCGTGGTCGCCCTCGACCAACGCACCGGCCGCTACTGGCAGCTCACGGCCTCCGCCGCCGTGGTGGTCACCGCCCTGGCACGCGGCGCCACCGCGGAGGAGGCGGCGAAGGCCCTCACCGACCGCTACGACGTCGACGCGGAGCGGGCGCGCGGGGACGTGGAGGCCCTGATCGGATCGCTGCGCTCGGCCGGGCTGGTGGCGCGATGAGCATCCCGGTCCTGCCCGCCGAACCGGTCCGTGTGCCACTGGGGCGGCGCCTGGCCACGCACGCCGCGGTGGGCGCGGCGCGGGTGCTCGCCCGCCGCCCGCCCCGCCAGATCCGCGCGGTGCTGCTGCGGGTGCGGCGCGGCGCGCGCCCGGCGACCGTCACGGAGGCCTCCTGGGCACGGGACACCGTGCTCACGGTCAGCCCGCGGTGCTGCGGCTCCCGCGCGTGCCTGGTGCGCTCGATCGCCACCTGTCTGCTGTGCCGGACCCGTTCGGCGTGGCCGGTCTGGTGCGTCGGGGTGCTCAAGGCCCCGCCGTTCGCGGCGCACGCCTGGGTGGAGGCCGAGGGCGAGCTGGTCGACGAGGCCACGGACGGCTCCTGCTACACGCGCCTGATCACCGTCGAGTGACAGGCCCCGGACTTCCGCCGGAATCCCGGCGGTGTACGACGACGAACCGCGGAAGGGAGGTGAACGGCATGGACAAGGAGACCTACGAGGTTCCCGCCGTGGTGGAACTCGGCTCCTTCGGCGAGGAGACCGGTGTCTTCGGCATCCGCAACGGTGACGAGATCACCTGGTTCTTCGACACCTGGCAGTGAGCCCGAGGCACCGACCACCGCTTTCACAACACCGTATGAGGAGGTGACACAGATGCAGAAGGACGTTTACGAGGTGCCGGCGCTGGTCGAGCTCGGCACGTTCGAGGAGGAGACCGGATTCTTCCGGAACGGGGCCAACGAGGCCTTCTTCTTCTTCCAGAACCAGAACGACTGACCCTCGTCGGTCGGCTGGTGAGACGGTCCGCCGGGTGCGGTGGGACACGCCCGTGTCCTCACCGCACCCGGCGGGCCTCGCGAGAACGGACGGGACGAGCGATGGACGGGGGAAGGGGGCGCATGCGCGCGAGTGACCGGCTGCTGCTGTCGACGGTGGCACGCCAGAAGGGGCTGTTCGCGGCCCTTGCCGCGGTCCGGCTGTGCGAGACGGCCGCCGGCCTGCTCCTGCCGTACGCCGTCGCGCGGGCGATCGACACGGTACTGCGCCGCGGCGACACGATCGCCCCCCTGGTCCTGGTCTGCGCCCTGCTGCTCCTGACCACCGTCACGGAGATGGCCGGCCAGATCGCCGAGGCGCGGGTGCGGGCCGGCAGCACGGCGCGGCTGCGCGACGACACGTTCGCGCACCTCTTCCGCGTGGGGCTCGCGGTGCGCGGCCGGTTCGGCTCCGGCGACCTGCTGAGCCGTGCGACGGACTCCACCGCGCAGGCCGGCGGCGCCGGACCCGGCCTGCTGCAGGCACTGTTCTCCGCGCTGACCGCCGCCGGAGGACTCGTGGCCCTGCTGCTCATCGACTGGCGGCTGGTGCTCGTCTTCGTCCTCGGGATTCCGGTGGTCGTGCTGCTCGCGCGGGTGCTCATCCGCCGCAGCACCGTGCTGACCCTCCAGTACCAGCAGGCGCAGGCGGAACTGTCCGAGCGGTTCGTCGACGCCGTCGGCGGCGCGCGCACCATCCGCGCGGCGGCCGCCGTGGAGGGGGAGACCGCGCGGGTCCTGGTCCCGCTTCCCCGTCTGCGCGCCGCGGGGACCGGATTCTGGGAGGCCCAGCGCCACGCCGGGTGGTATCTGGCGCTGCTGGCCCCGAGCCTGCAGATCGGGGTGCTGGCCACCGGCGGGTACGGGGTCGTCTCCGGACGCCTCACGGCAGGTCAGCTGCTGGCCGCCCAGATGTACTTGACGTTCGCGATGCGGCTGATGTCACAGGTCGGGATCTTCGCCGAGCTCGGGCGGGTGCGTGGCTCGGCCGAGCGACTGCGGGAGGTCTTCGCCGTGCCCGCCCCGCGCACCGGGAACGGCGCGCTGCCGCCCGGGGAGGGCACGCTCGTGCTGTCCGGCGTCACGGTGCGCACCGCCGACGGGGTGCCGGTGCTGGACCGGCTCTCGCTCAGCGTGCCCGCCGGCGGCACCCTCGCGGTGGTCGGCGCCTCCGGCGCGGGCAAGACCACCCTGGCGCTGGTCGCCGGGGGTGTGCTGGAACCGGACGAGGGGACGGTGACGCTCGACGGCGCAGACCTCGCCGCGACCCGCCGGTCCGAGGTCGGCGCCGCCGTCGCGTACGCCTTCGAACGCCCGCATCCGCTCGGTGGCACCGTCGCGGAGATGATCGGCTACGGCGACCGGCCGCCGCCCGCGTCCGCGATCCGCGCCGCCGCACGCGCGAGCCGGGCCGACGGCTTCATCCGCCGTCTGCCCCGGGGCTACGACACGCCCGTTGACGAACTGCGGCTGTCCGGCGGGGAGTTGCAGCGCCTCGGGATCGCCCGCGCGGTGTGCCGCGGCGCCCGGGTCGTGATCCTGGACGACGCGATGTCGAGCGTGGACACGGCGACGGAGAGCGAGATCGCCCGGGCCCTGCGCGAGTCGCTGGGCCGCACCACGCGCATGGTGGTGGCCCACCGGATGTCCACGGCCGCGGCCGCCGACCGGGTGGCGTGGCTGGAACGGGGCCGGATCCGGGCCGTCGGCCGGCACGACGAACTCTGCGCCGATCCGGCCTACCGCGCCGTATTCGGCGTCGGCGCCCAGAACGCGGAGGTCTGAGTGCCGAACTCGCCACGTCACGCACACGACCGGCAGGACCAGCAGCACAACGCGGCGGGCGGCCCCCTGACGGTCCGCCGGCTGATCGGGCCGGTGCTGCGCTCCCACCGCGGGCACCTCGGTGCCCTCGCCGCCTGGTCCGTCGTCGAGACCGGGCCCGTCCTGCTGTCCGGCACGATCGTCGGGGCCGCGCTCGACCGCGGGTTCCTGGCCGGGCGCCCGGGCCTGGGACTGCTGCTCCTGCTCGGATACGGCGGCTGCCTGGTGCTCGGCACGTTCGGCACCCGCCAGGCCATGCCGCACGCGGCGGCCGTCGTGGAGTCGCTGCGCGACGCCCTGACCCGGCACGTGGTCCGGGCCGGGCTGTGCCGCGCCGTGTACGGCGACGGTGCGGCCCCGGGGCCGTCCGCCGACGTCTCCGCCGTCACCCGGGCGACCCGTCAGGTGGAGACGGTCCGGCAGCTGGCCGGCGGGCTGCTGCTGACGCTGCGCACGGTGGCCTTCGGCGTGGTCGCCGCCCTCGTCGGCCTGTTCGCGCTCGATCCGGTCATCGCGGCCGTCACCGGCGGCTCGGTGCTGGTGGCCGGCGCGCTCATGACCCGGCTGACCCCGCTGCTCAGGCGGCGTCATGTCGCCCTGCTGGAGGCCCAGGAGGAGCTGGCCCGGCGGGCGGGACCGCATCTGTCGGGCATCCGGGACGTGGCGACCTGCGGCGCGTGGGAGACGGCGACGCGGACGGTGGGCGGGTGCGTCGACGCCGAGGCGGCGGCCCTGCTGGCGGAGGCCCGCGCCGGTACCGGACGCATCGCCGTCATCGCGGCGGGCGCGCGGCTGCCGTTCGCGGTGGTTCTGCTGTGCTCGGCCTGGCTGGTCCGCTCGGGGCTGCTGACACCGGGCGCGCTGATCGGCGCGATGGTGTACCTGCTGCAGGGCATCGAACCGGCGCTGCGCGCCTTGGTGCAGACCGTCGGCACCATGGGGCTGCAACTGTCGGTCACCCTGCGCCGCACGGCCGCGTTCGCCGACGTCGTCCCGCCCCGCCCGGGCGGTACCGCCCCGGTCACCGGCTCGGACGTCGCGCTGACCGACGTGTCGTTCGCCTACGGCCCCCACGCCGAGCCCGTCCTGTCCCGGGTGACGCTTCGGGTTCCGGACGGCTCGCATCTGGCGGTGGTCGGGCCGAGCGGCGTCGGCAAGTCCACGCTCGCCCTGCTGATCGGCGGCATCGAGCATCCGGCCGGCGGAACGGTGACGCTCGGCGGCACACCGGTCGGCCTGCTGGACACCGCGGAATTGCGCCGTCACGTCGCCGTCGTCCCCCAGCAGTCGTACATCTTCGCCGGGACGCTGCGGGAGAACCTCACGATGCTCTCTCCCCACGCCACCGACACCGAACTCGAAGCCGCTATCAGCCTGTTGGGCCTGGAGGGGACCGTGCGGCGGCTCGGCGGGTACGGCGCCCGGATCTCCGGATCGGCGCCCCTGTCCCAGGGAGAGCGTCAACTGATCACCCTCGTACGGGTGTATGTCTCCCGCGCCCGGATCGTGATCCTCGACGAGGCGACCTGCCATCTGGAGCCGGTGGCCGAGAAGCGGGCGGAGGAGGCCTTCGCCGCCCGGCCCGGCACCCTGATCGTGGTGGCACACCGGCTCTCCTCGGCGCTGCGCGCCCGCCGGATCGCCGTGGTCGCGTCGGGCCGCCTCACCGTGGGCACACACGCCGAACTCCTGGACCGCGCACCGGAGTACGCGGCGCTGATCGGCCACTGGCGGTCCGGTGATCCGCTCGGCCGGAGGGAACCGGTGCGGTACGGCCCCGTCGGTAGAGTCGGAGCGCGTCCGGGTACCCGCACCGGTGGCGGGACCGCCCCGGCCGCCCTGACGGAGCCGGACGTGGAGGCAGAGCCGTGAGCAGTGACCGTTCCATCGGCGTCGTGCTCATCGACGACCATCCGGTGGTGCTGGCCGGTATCGAGTCCTGGGTGGCGCACGCGGACACGGGGGTACGGGTGGTGGCCAAGGGCGCCGATGTGTCGGTCGCGGTCACGGGAGCGGGGCGGGACGCCGACGTGGTGATCCTCGATCTGCAGCTCGGCTCGGGGGTGCCCGCGTACGCCGCCCTGCGCCGGCTCGTCGCGGAGCACCGGCAGGTGATCGTCTACACCATGCAGGACAGCCCGCAGGCGGCCCTGACCTGTCTGGACATAGGCGCGTTCACCTACCTGACGAAGGCGGAGGGTGAGGAGCACCTGCTCCAGGCCGTGCTGGCCGCGGCCGAGGGAGTGCCGTACACACCGCCCGCGCTGGCCGGGGCGTTCGGCAGCGACACCCGGCGCGAGCGCCCGCGGCTGGCCTCCCGCGAGATCGAGGTGCTCCTCGAATGGTTCCAGTCGGAGTCCAAGGCGATGGTCGCCGAGAGCCTCGGCATCTCGGTGCGTACCGTGAACACCTATCTGGACCGGGTGCGGATCAAGTACGCGAACGCGGGACGGCCCGCGACGACCAAGGCGAACCTGGTCGCCAAGGCGGTGCAGGACGGGCTGATCTCACTGGAGGAACTCTGACCGGTCCGTCCGCGGGGCGGCCGGATGCGCGTGGCCCTCGACGACGTACACGGACTCCACCCACAGCCGGCCGCGGTCCTTGACCGTGCGGATGCGCACGCCGTGACCGGGGTCCGGCACGGGCGGCGCGTCGGCACGGTCGATGACCGCGCTGACCCGTACCAGACGCGCACCGCGCACGACCGTGGTCCTGGCGGTGTGCTCGGCCGCGACGAGCGCCGCGAGCACCGGTTCCGTCAGCGCCTGCCGCACCGGCCGGGGCAGCTCCACCGGGTCGCCGCGCACGGCCAGATGAACGCTGGCGCCGCCGCGTTCGGCGGCGTCGATGCACGCGCGCAGCTCGTGCACCAGGGGGTCGGCGGCGTAGTCGTGCTCCGCGAACAGCCTGCGCAGCCTGGTGGCCTGGAGCGCGCACCGGCGCCGTACGGACTCCTCGCGCGGGTCGACCGAGCCGTCGGCGAGCCCGGCGAGCAACGGCAGCACACTGCGGTCCAGATCGTGGTAGCGGGCCTGCTGGTCGGCGTGCATGTGCGCGGCGACGGCCGCCTCCGTCTCCCACCGCTCCCGCTCGCGCAAGGTCGCCGAGGCCCGGGCCGCACGGTCCGAGAGGAGCTGTACGGCGAGCGCCGTCGACACCTGGAAGGTACAGATCGCCAGCGCGCTCACGGACATGCCCGCGATGACGGAGCGGGACGGCAGCCCCGCGTGCACCAACTGCCCCACCGTGACGGCCAGATGGCAGCCGAGGAACAGCCAGGTAGCCGTGCGGGGCCGGTCGAGCAGGAGGACGACACCGAACCAGCCGACCTCGAGGAACGACCAGTGGGCGTTGCCCATGAAGGACTCGGCGGGCAGCCGGCTCGTCGCGGCGACGGACGCCGCGAGCGTGACGGCGACCATGGCCGCCGTCCAGCCGCGGGAGGCGGGCCCCGCCGTCCCCGGGCGGGCGCGGGCCTTGCGGCGGAGCCAGGGCCCCTGGCGCAGGTTTCGCCAGGCATCCGCCGCGAGAACGGCGCTGAGCAGGGCGAACGCGGTGAGGTCCAGCCAGGCGCCGGAGTGGTCGCCGAGGTGGGCGAGCATGAAGGGAAGGGCGAGGCCGCAATGGATGACGGCGAGGATCAGCAGCGCCGCGAGGTGCAGCCCGCCGCGCATACGGGCCTCGATCTGCCGGGCCACCTCGACCTGGCGGGACGCATCCGCCCGTCCGGTCGCCCCGGGGCCGCGGGGCGTCTCGGCGTCCTGCCCCCGACCGGCCCGCTCGGGCGGCTCGTGCCCCTCGGCCGACGGGTCAGCCACGAGGCCACTCCATCCGTACGGTCGTCCCTTCACCGGGCCGCGAGGCGACCGTGGCGCGGCCTCCGACGGTGTGCATGCGCGCGACGACGGACCGGGTGAGCCCGTGCCGATGGCCGGGCACGACGGCGGAGTCGAAGCCGACGCCGCGGTCCCGGACGGTGACGACGGTGCGGTGACCGTCCCGGCGCGCGCTGACCTCGGCACGGT
Organism: Streptomyces griseochromogenes; assembly: GCF_001542625.1. Lineage (NCBI taxonomy): Bacteria > Bacillati > Actinomycetota > Actinomycetes > Kitasatosporales > Streptomycetaceae > Streptomyces > Streptomyces griseochromogenes. Next base: position 2,714,942 of record NZ_CP016279.1, read on the forward strand.
CGACTCCCGCGTGCCGTGCCACATTGCGCAGGGCTTCCCCCATGCTGCCGCGCAGGGCGTCGGCGGCCGGCCGCCAGGTGGACCCGAGGTCCGTGCCGAACCGGACGCTGACCTGCAGCGGGTGGGCGCGGATCTCCTCGTGGAGCAGCACGGCCAGATCGACGTCGCCCGTCCCGTCCTGCTCCTGCGTGAGCCGCTCCAGGTCCCGGCGCGCCTGGGCGCGCAGCACCTCGGGGCGCAGGTCCGAGCGGGGCAGCGAGGCCATGAGCAGGGTGGCGCAGGCGGTGTCGTGCAGCGTGGCCAGATACTCCCGTTCCGCGGCGTGCCGGGCCGCGGCGACCCGCAGATCGCGCCGGACCGCGGCAGCGGAGGCGGCGGCCTCGTCGGCCGCGCGGGACCGCCTGAGCAGAAACCCGTAGAAGGCGCGGGCCAGCGCGGACTGCACCAGGAGCCACAGCACGTTGGGCAGGGCGGCGCCCCACGTGGCCGGGCGGTCCAGGACCACGCCGGCGAGATCGGCGCCGGCCAGCAGCAGCGCCGCCGCCGTCCCGGTCGGGCCCGGCCGGGTCATCTGGTAGGTGACGGCCACGATGCTGACGGTGACCAGAATCCAGGTGTTGCCGTGCCTGCCCTCACTCGCGGGCACGGTGTACGTCTGGCTGAGACAGAACCCGCTGACCAGGGTGAGGTCGACCACGGTGAGCAACCGAGGGCGCAGGCCCGAGCGCAGCCAGAAGAAGTACCCGACCGCCCAGGCGACCGCCACGGCGGCGATCGCGCCCGCGAGCGGCAGCTTCGCCGCCGGCACCGCGATGACACCGCACACGGCGGCGCCGACCGTGACCAGCCGCGACCAGGCGGACGTCGTCACGGCATAGCCCTCGAACTGCCGCTCCATGACCCGCACGCCCCTGGGCGTGCGGGTGTCCGAGGGGGAGGTTCGAGGTGAGGAGTCAGTGGTCACCAGGAAAGATGATGCGGGGGATCGGTGGCTCGCCGACAGTTCAATTTGCGACATGGAATGACGGGTATGCGCGGCATGTGGGTTGATTGACCGTCACACTCCGTCGACCACCGATATTAGCGTTCTGTCCGTACCACCTGATGACGGCGGCCCTTCGACCGGGGGCGGCCGGATCAGCACAAGGGGGAACGGACGCGTGCACAAGATCGGCGTACGACTGCTCGGTTCACTGGAAGTGACGTATGGCGCCCTGCGGTTGACCGTTCCGGCCGGCCGTCCGCAGGCGCTGCTCGCGACTTTGTCCGTCCGGCACGGGGAGCTCGTGACCGTGGACGAGATCGCGGCGCGACTGTGGGACGACGATCCGCCCGGCGCCGCGCGGACGACGGTCCGCGGTCATGTCAAACGGCTGCGCAAGGTGCTGGACAGCGCCCAGCCCGGCGCCGACTCGGTCATCGACGGCGGACGCGGCGGATACCGCCTCAGCGCCGGGCGGACCGAGGTCGATGTCACGGAGTTCCGCCGGCTGATGAGGGAGGCCACCGGGCCCGGGCTGCCGGCGGGACCCGAGGCGGAGGTGCTGGACCGGGCGCTGGCGCTGTGGCGCGGCCCGGTGCTGGCGGGAATCGACGCGCCCGCGCTCCAGCGCGACGAGGTGCCGCCGCTGGAGGAGCTGCGGCTTCGGGCCGTGCACCGGCGCGTCGCGATCGGGATCGACGAGGAGGACCCGGGCGACCACATTCCGCTGCTGCGGCGGACGCTCGCCCGCGACCCCCTCCAGGAACGGTTCTGGGCTCAGCTGATCCTGGCGTTGTACCGATCGGGCCGCCCCGCGGAGGCGCTGCGCGAGTACGACAGGTGCCGTCGGCTGCTCGGCGACCGGCTCGGTGTCGATCCCGGCCCGGAACTGGCCGGGCTGCACCAGAAGATCCTCACCGGCAGCCCGGATCTCGCGGCGCCGCCCCGCCGGGTACGCCGTACCGCGTCCGTGCGGACCACCCCGGTCGCCGCGCCCGTCGCGGCGTCCCCGGGCGGGTGTCCGGTACCCCGCCAGCTCCCCTCCTGCGACACCCACTTCGTCGGCAGGGACGCCGAACTCGGCGCGCTGGACGACGTGTTGCTGCCGCAGGGCGGGCCGCACGCCGCGGACGCGGGACGGGTGCTGCTGCTGGACGGTCCCGCGGGCGTCGGAAAGACGGCACTGGCCGTGCACTGGGCCAACCGGCGCCGCGACCGGTTCCCCGACGGCCAGCTGTACCTCGACCTCGACGGGTTCAGCACCGGCCGCCCGATGCACCCGGACGACGCGCTCCAGGCCCTGCTCATGGGCCTGGGCGCGGCGGCGGACAGGCTGCCCTCCCGCACCTGGGAACGCGGCGCGCTGCTGCGCACCGCGCTGGCCGACCGGCGGGTGCTGCTGGTGCTGGACAACGTACGGTCCCCGGAGCAGGTGCGACCGCTGCTGCCCGGCGCCGCCGGTACGGCGCTGATCACCAGCCGCAGTCGGCTGCGGTCGCTGGTGGTCAGGGGCGGGGCGCACCGTCTCACGCTCGATCCGCTCGGTCCCTCGGCGGCGACGGCGCTGCTCGGCGAGCTGCTGGCCGACGGGCTCGGCGGCCGCGGCGGTCCGGTGGCGCCGGAGGTGCTGCGCGAACTGGGCGAGTTGTGCGGCGGGCTGCCGCTCGCGCTGCGCATCCTCGCCGAACAGGGTCGGCACCGGCCCGATGTGACGCTGCCCCGGCTGGCCGCGCGGCTGCGCGGCGGCCGCGGCGCACAGGACGTGTTCCGTCTGGGCGAGGACAGCACGGACCTGCGCACGGTGATGTCCTGGTCGCTGCGCGATCTCACCGAGGGAGCCGCCCGGCTCCATGAGGCCCTGGAGGTACGGGCGTCCGGCGCGACGACGTCGGTGGGACCGGCGGACGCGGCCGCCGTCCTCGGGGTGCCCCGGCACACGGCGGCCCGGCTGCTGGACGAGCTGGTGCAGGTCCACCTCCTGGAGCACCAGGACGACGACCGCTACCGCCTGCGCGGGCCCTTCCCCTCGGTCTCGGAGCACGACGACGCACGGCACTCGGTGGGCGCGGCGACCTGACGCCGCGGGAATGGAGAAGCGGAACCGGAACAGCGCCGCGCCCCGTTCCCGACGACCGGGGCGGGGCGCTGCCGAGCGGGCGGTTCATCGAACGGCGATGACGTTGGTGGCCTTCGCACCGACGATCTCGAAGACGACCCGCTGACCCTCGCGGGTGGTCTGTGTCTCCATGCCGGAGAACGGGCGCCGCTCGCCGTCCTCGTCGGCGATGATGCCCACACCGTCCGCCCTGTTGTAGAAGGCGATCGTTCCAAGAGGCATCGTCATTTCCTCCGTGGGTTGGTCGTGAAGCAACTGATCTCCCCCGGTGAGCAGAGCATCACGCAACGTGTCCGGCGGAGGAAGGGGTCCATCGGCGCGTCGGCCAGGGTTTGACCGGATGTCAGCGGGGTCTGGGTCTTGGTTCCCTTTGTCAAGATCCAGCCGCCGGCTTCCCGCCCCTGCTCCCAGGAAGGAGCCCACGCATGCGACGCAGAGCACGCTCCGCCGGCGCGATCGCCCTCGGGCCGGCCCTCGCCGGCCCGTTGGCTCCCGCCGCCGCACAGGCCGCGCCGGCGAGCCACGCAGGACCGTCGCACCGCTCGGTTCCGGCATCCCGTGGACGACACCGGTCTGTACTTCCTGATGCCGTCTCCATGAAGCCGGCGCTGTTCCACTGCTCGGCGCGTTCGGGCAGGGCGGCCGCGTCCTGGCGACGGCGAGCGAACGATCGGTGCGGCTGTGGGACGTGACGAACCGGCGAGCTGAGCACCCTGCCGGATCAGCGGGCCGCGCCGACGTGGGTGGCGTTCCGGCCCGGCGGCGATGCCATCGCCACCGGCCACTCCGACGGATCGACACGGCTGTGGGACACCGGCCTGGACAGGGTCGCCGCCCGCATCTGCGCCGGCGCGTACCCGCGGATCACCAGAGCCGAATGGGCACGGTACTTCGCGGCGGTCGACTACGACCCACCCTGCCCCACCACCTGACATCCGCCTCCACGCATCCGGAGCCCACAGGGCACACAAGCCGCCGCACCCCTCCTGGCCCACATTCATGCGGGCCAGGAGGGGTGCGGCGGTCGTTTTCCCGAAGGTGCTCAGATGTCCCGGAAGATCTCGATCTGCGCCCCGATCGAGTTCAGGCGCTCGGCGAGGTCCTCGTAACCCCGGTTGATGACGTAGACGTTGCGCAGGACCGACGTGCCCTCGGCCGCCATCATCGCCAGCAGGACGACCACCGCGGGGCGCAGTGCCGGCGGGCACATCATCTCGGCGGCGCGCCAGCGGGTCGGGCCCTCGACCAGCACCCGGTGCGGGTCCAGCAACTGCAGCCGGCCGCCGAGGCGGTTGAGGTCCGTGAGGTAGATCGCGCGGTTGTCGTAGACCCAGTCGTGGATGAGGGTCTTGCCCTGCGCGACCGCCGCGATGGCCGCGAAGAAGGGGACGTTGTCGATGTTCAGGCCCGGGAAGGGCATGGGGTGGATCTTGTCGATCGGCGCCTCCAGCTTGGAGGGCCGGACCGTCAGGTCCACCAGGCGGGTGCGGCCGTTGTCCGCGAAGTACTCGGGGCTGCGGTCGTGGTCGAGGCCCATCTCCTCCAGGACCGCCAGCTCGATCTCCAGGAACTCGATGGGGACGCGGCGGACGGTCAGTTCCGACTCCGTGACCACCGCCGCGGCCAGCAGGCTCATCGCCTCGACCGGGTCCTCGGAGGGGGAGTAGTCGACGTCGACGTCGATGTTCGGCACGCCGTGCACGGTCAGCGTGGTGGTGCCGATGCCCTCGACCTTGACGCCGAGCGCCTCCAGGAAGAAGCACAGGTCCTGGACCATGTAGTTGGAGGACGCGTTGCGGATGACCGTCACCCCGTCGTACCGGGCGGCGGCCAGCAGCGCGTTCTCGGTGACCGTGTCCCCGCGCTCGGTCAGCACGATCGGGCGGTCGGGGCGGACCGTGCGGTCGACCTGCGCGTGGTACTGGCCCTCGGTGGCCGCGATGTCCAGGCCGAACCGGCGCAGCGCGATCATGTGCGGCTCGATGGTGCGCGTGCCGAGGTCGCAGCCGCCGGCGTACGGCAGCTTGAAGTGGTCCATGCGGTGCAGCAGCGGACCGAGGAACATGATGATCGAGCGGGTGCGGACGGCCGCCTCCGCGTCGATCGCCGCCATCTCCAGCTCGGCCGGCGGGACCAGCTCCAGGTCGACACCGTTGTTGATCCAGCGGGTGCGCACGCCGATGGAGTTGAGCACCTCCAGAAGGCGGTACACCTCCTCGATCCGGGCCACCCGGCGCAGCACCGTGCGCCCCTTGTTCAGCAGCGAGGCGCACAGCAGGGCCACGCACGCGTTCTTGCTGGTCTTCACGTCGATGGCGCCGGACAGTCGACGGCCGCCGACCACGCGCAGATGCATCGGACCCGCATAGCCCAGCGACACGATCTCGCTGTCCAGGGCTTCGCCGATTCGGGCGATCATCTCAAGGCTGATGTTCTGGTTCCCGCGCTCGATGCGGTTGACGGCGCTCTGGCTGGTGCCGAGCGCCTCCGCGAGCTGCGTCTGTGTCCAGCCTCGGTGTTGCCGGGCGTCACGGATGAGCTTGCCGATGCGTACGAGGTAGTCGTCTGACATGAGGTTGAGGCTATCTCAGATATGAGATGGCGCCTGTTGGGGGGTCCATTCGGGTGATACGGCGTCAGTGACCAGTGCGTTTGCGGGAAGTATCGTAGTTGGGGATGGTTAGTCCGATATCAATTAGACATGCCGGTTTCTCACACTATTGGCCGGATATCGCGGAAGTCCTCGCGTATTCCCGGGCGAAGAACAGGGGTGGCTCGAAGGTGACGGCGGGTACGGGGTCCGTCGTGTACACCGGTATGGCGGTGACGACGGCGTAACGGACCCGTTCGACGCGGCCGTACTCGTCGCACACCTCCAGCACGCCCGGCTCCGGGCAGTGCCAGGAGAAGCGTGTGGCGTCGTCCCCCAGGGCGTTGGCCACCGTGCCGGTGCCGCGTCCGTCGTCCAGGAACTCCAGCTCCGAGGCTTCCATGACGCCGTGGTCGAAGGGGGAGCTGTCCCAGTGGCCGGTCAGTGCGTTGTCGAGGGGCATGCGGCGATCCTCGCTCATCGCGCTGTGGCGCATGCCACCGGAAAACGGCGGCGCCGGACCCGGCCGGACATGACCAGCCAGCCCCCATGTACTAGAGTTATCTCGACATCGAGATATCTGCACGAGGCGCACCGCAGCCGCCGCGCCAGTAAGGGCTACCTAACTTAGCCTTACCTTAGCGGATTGGCCAGATCGGCGTGGCGGCAGGATTGCGGTGGTACGCGCACATCAATGAAGGAGACTGTCGTGTCGGCGAACAGCTTCGACGCCCGCAGCACGCTGCAGGTGGGCGACGAGTCGTACGAGATCTTCCGGCTGGACAAGGTCGAGGGCTCCGCGCGCCTTCCCTACAGCCTGAAGGTCCTGCTGGAGAACCTGCTCCGCACGGAGGACGGCGCGAACATCACCGCCGACCACATCCGCGCCCTCGGCACCTGGGACTCCCAGGCCCAGCCCTCGCAGGAGATCCAGTTCACGCCGGCCCGCGTGATCATGCAGGACTTCACCGGCGTCCCCTGTGTCGTGGACCTCGCGACCATGCGTGAGGCCGTGAAGGAGCTGGGCGGCGACCCGGCGAAGATCAACCCGCTGGCGCCGGCCGAGCTGGTCATCGACCACTCCGTCATCGCCGACAAGTTCGGCACGAACGACGCCTTCAAGCAGAACGTCGAGCTGGAGTACGGCCGCAACAAGGAGCGCTACCAGTTCCTGCGCTGGGGCCAGACCGCCTTCGACGAGTTCAAGGTCGTCCCGCCGGGCACCGGCATCGTCCACCAGGTGAACATCGAGCACCTCGCTCGGACCGTCATGGTGCGCAACGGCCAGGCCTACCCCGACACCCTCGTCGGCACCGACTCCCACACCACCATGGTCAACGGCCTCGGCGTCCTCGGCTGGGGCGTCGGCGGCATCGAGGCCGAGGCCGCCATGCTCGGCCAGCCGGTCTCCATGCTGATCCCGCGCGTCGTCGGCTTCAAGCTGACCGGTGAGCTGCCCACCGGCACCACCGCCACGGACCTCGTGCTCACCATCACCGAGATGCTCCGCAAGCACGGTGTGGTCGGCAAGTTCGTCGAGTTCTACGGCGAGGGTGTGGCGGCGACGAGCCTCGCCAACCGCGCCACCATCGGCAACATGTCGCCGGAGTTCGGCTCCACCGCCGCCATCTTCCCGATCGACGGCGAGACCCTGAAGTACCTGCGCCTGACCGGCCGCTCCGACCAGCAGGTCGCGCTCGTCGAGGCGTACGCCAAGGAGCAGGGCCTCTGGCTGGACCCGTCGGCCGAGCCGGACTTCTCCGAGAAGCTGGAGCTGGACCTCTCCACGGTCGTCCCCTCCATCGCCGGCCCGAAGCGTCCGCAGGACCGCATCGTCCTCGCCAACGCCGCCGAGCAGTTCAAGACCGACGTCCTGAACTACGTCACCACCGCCGACGAGGCGGGCGAGGAGTCCTTCCCGGCCTCCGACTCCCCGGCCGTCCACCCGAACGGTGCCCCGTCCAACCCGGTCCAGGTCACCGCCCCCGACGGCACGACCTACACGATCGACCACGGTGCGGTGACGGTCGCGGCCATCACCTCCTGCACCAACACCTCGAACCCGTACGTCATGGTCGCCGCCGCCCTGGTGGCCAAGAAGGCGGTCGAGAGGGGCCTGACCCGCAAGCCGTGGGTCAAGACCACCCTCGCCCCGGGCTCCAAGGTCGTCACCGACTACTTCGACAAGGCGGGCCTGACCCCGTACCTCGACAAGGTCGGCTTCAACCTCGTCGGCTACGGCTGCACCACCTGCATCGGCAACTCCGGCCCGCTGCCGGAGGAGGTCTCCAAGGCCGTCAACGACCACGACCTCGCGGTCACCTCGGTCCTGTCCGGCAACCGGAACTTCGAGGGCCGGATCAACCCCGACGTCAAGATGAACTACCTGGCCTCCCCGCCGCTGGTCGTCGCGTACGCCCTCGCGGGCTCCATGAAGGTGGACATCACCAAGGACGCGCTGGGCACCGACCAGGACGGCAAGCCGGTCTACCTGACCGACATCTGGCCGACCGAGGCCGAGGTCAACGACGTCGTGGCGAACGCCATCGGCGAGGACATGTTCAACAAGTCCTACCAGGACGTCTTCGCGGGCGACGCCCAGTGGCAGGCGCTGCCCATCCCGACCGGCAACACCTTCGAGTGGGACGCCGAGTCGACGTACGTCCGCAAGCCCCCGTACTTCGAGGGCATGGCCATGGAGCCGGCTCCGGTCGTCGACATCGCCGGCGCCCGTGTGCTCGCCAAGCTGGGCGACTCGGTCACCACCGACCACATCTCCCCGGCCGGTGCCATCAAGGCCGACACCCCGGCCGGCAAGTACCTCACCGAGCACGGTGTGGAGCGTCGTGACTTCAACTCCTACGGCTCCCGCCGAGGCAACCACGAGGTCATGATCCGCGGTACGTTCGCCAACATCCGCCTGCGCAACCAGATCGCGCCGGGCACCGAGGGCGGCTACACCCGGGACTTCACCCAGGCCGACGCTCCGGTGTCGTTCATCTACGACGCCTCGCGCAACTACATCGAGCAGGGCATCCCGCTGGTCGTCCTGGCCGGCAAGGAGTACGGCTCCGGCTCGTCCCGCGACTGGGCCGCCAAGGGCACCGCGCTGCTCGGCGTCAAGGCCGTCATCGCCGAGTCGTACGAGCGCATCCACCGCTCGAACCTCATCGGCATGGGTGTCCTGCCGCTCCAGTTCCCGGAGGGCGCCTCGGCGGAGTCCCTCGGCCTGACCGGTGAGGAGACCTTCTCCTTCGCCGGCGTCACCGAGCTGAACGACGGCACCACGCCGCGCACGGTCAAGGTCACCACCGACTCCGGTGTCGAGTTCGACGCGGTCGTCCGCATCGACACCCCCGGTGAGGCCGACTACTACCGCAACGGCGGCATCATGCAGTACGTGCTGCGCAACCTGATCCGCAAGTAAGCGGCAGGCAAGCGGTACAGGGCCGCATCCCCGGTGACGGGGGTGCGGCCCTTCGCCGTACCGTGACCGGGTCATCGTCCCGGCTCAGGTGGAGCACAGGCTTCCCCCAGCGGACCGGGACAGAATCGCTACATGTCCGTCACCCCAGGGTCCTTCGCGGAGCGCGGCAGATGAGCCACCGCCCGTGGAGCCGCTCACTGCGCACACGCCTGCTGGTCCTCGTCACCGCCACGCTCGTGTGCCTGTGCGCCGCGCTCGCCCTCACCAGCGTCCTCGCCCTGCGCGCCTACCTGCTGGGCAACCTGGACGACCGGGTCGACGACGCCGCCGCACGCAGTGCGGGCGGGGCCGCGCTCCACCCCGAACTCCCCGCCGGCCTCGCCTTCCCCGACGAGGGCGGCCGGCCCGAGGGGCTGCTCGCCGCCCGGCTGGACGCCGACGGACACCTCGTCTCCGCCGCGGTCGTCACCCGGGACGCGGCCCCACGCCCCCTCACCGGCGCCCAGCGCGCCGCCCTCACCGGCATCAGGGCCGACGGCTCGCCGCACACCCGCACCGTGCCCGGCCTCGGTACCTACCGGGTCACCGCCCTCGACGCGAGCGGCATTCGCGTCCTCACCGGCCTGCCCATGGACGACGTCCGGGCCACGCTGCGCAGGCTGGCCGAGATCGAGGGGGTCGTCGGCGCCGCCGGACTCGCCGTCGCCGTCGGCGTCTGCGCGGCCATCATCCGGCGCCGGCTGCGCCCCCTCGGCCGTGTCGCGGCCACCGCCGTCGAGATCTCCCGGGTGCCGCTCGCCCACGGCCGGGCCACCGCACTGCCCCGGGTGCCCGAACGCGACACCGGACCCGGCAGCGAGACCGGTCGGGTCGGCGCCGCCCTCAACCTCATGATCGACCACGTCGAGGCCGCGCTCGCCGAGCGCCGGCGCGGAGAGGAGCGCATGCGCCGCTTCCTGGCCGACGCCAGCCACGAGCTGCGTACCCCGCTCGCCTCCATCGCCGGATACGCCGAGCTGATGAACCGTGTCGCGCCCGATGCCGCCTGGCGCCGGGTCGGTGCCGAGTCGGCACGCATGACCGCCCTGGTCGAGGACCTGCTCCTGCTCGCCCGCCTGGACGAGGGCCGGCCCCCGCCGGCCGAGGAGGCGGATCTGGCGGACCTGGTCACCGAGGCCGTACGGCACGCCCGGACGACCGACACCGGCCACCTCTGGCAGCTCCACCCGCCTCAGCCCGCGCCGGTCACCGGCGACGCGACCGGGCTGCGCCGACTGGTGGCCGCCCTGCTGGCCAACGCCCGGACGCACACCCCGCCCGGTACCACGGTCACGGTCGGCGTCGAGTCCACCGCCACCCACCACGTCGTCCGCGTCCACGACGACGGCCCCGGCATCCCGCCCACTCTCCTGCCCGCTGTCTTCGACCGTTTCACCAGGGCCGACACCTCGCGCTCCAGGGCCCCCGGGTCCGCGGGCGGTGCGGGCCTGGGCCTCGCGGTCGCCGCGGGGATCACGGCGGCACACGGCGGCCGGATCCGCGTGGACAGCGTCCCGGGTCACACCGAGTTCACGGTCGAACTCCCGGCGGCCGCCCCGGCGCACACGGCCGGACCACCACCCCGGAACAGGATGCCGGCCACCCCGCCCCCGGCCCCCCTGCCCCTCGGCAGCTCCGCCTGAGTCCCCTCACTCCGCCAGCAGACCCGTGATGTCCGGCAACGTCACCTCGGCCCAGATCACCTTGCCCTGCGGCGTGTACCGGGTGCCCCAGCGCTCGGTCATCTGCGAGACCAGGAACAGACCCCGGCCACCCTCGTCGGTCGTCGCGGCATAGCGCAGATGCGGCGAGGTGCTGCTGCCGTCGGCCACCTCGCAGATCAGCGTGCGGTCACGGATCAGCCGCACATGGATCGGCTCGGAGCCGTAGCGGATGGCGTTGGTGATCAGCTCGCTCAGGACGAGCTCCATACCGAAGCCCAGCTCGGCCAGGCCCCACTCCTGCAGCTTGTCGGACACGGCGCCGCGCATTCCCGACACGGCCGCGGGATCGCGCGGTACGTCCCAGTCGGCGACGTTCCCGGGCGGCAGCGCCCGGGTGCGCGCGATGAGCAGCGCCACATCGTCCTTGGGGCGCGCGGGCAGCAGCTCGTCCAGCACCGCCTGGCAGCTCACCTCCGGCGGCCGGTCGGGGTGCCCGGCCAGCGCCCGGCGCAGCAGCTCCATGCCCACGTCCAGGTCACGCGAACGGTCCTCGACGAGGCCGTCGGTGTACAGGACGAGCTGGCTGCCCTCGGGCAGTTCCAGCTCGGCCGTCTGGAACGGCATGCCGCCCAGGCCCAGCGGCGGCCCGGCCGGCAGATCGGGGAAGGTGGCGCTGCCGTCGGGATGGACCAGCGCGGGCGCCAGGTGCCCGGCACGGGCCATGACGCAGCGGCGCGTGACGGGATCGTAGATCGCGTACAGACAGGTGGCGCCCACGATCTCCGCGGCCTCCGCCGCGCAGGCCTCGTCCTGGTCGATGCGGCCGACCAGGTCGTCCAGATGGGACAGCAGCTCGTCGGGCGGCAGGTCGAGCGTGGAGAAGTTGTGCACCGCGGTGCGCAGCCGTCCCATGGTCGCGGCGGCGTGCAGGCCGTGCCCGACCACGTCGCCGACGGCCAGCGCCACCCGGCTGCCCGGCAGCGGGATCACGTCGAACCAGTCCCCGCTCACCCCCGACTGGGCGGGCAGGTAGCGGTAGCCGACCTCCAGGGCGCTCTGCTCGGGCAGTGCCCGCGGCAGCAGGCTGCGCTGAAGCGTGACCGCGAGGGCGTGCTCCCGGGTGTACCGGCGGGCGTTGTCGATGCTGATCGCGGCCCGGGCCACCAGCTCCTCCGCCAGCGACAGTTCCTCCTCGTCGAACGGGTCCCGCTTGGAACGCCAGAAGTTGGCCATGCCGAGCACGACGCCGCGGGCCTGGATCGGCGCGGCGATGAGCGAGTGGATGCCGTACTCCAGGATCTGCCGGGTGCGCTCCGGGTCCTGGATGTGCCAGCCCGTCGCCGTCGACAGGCTGGTCACCAGCTCGGTGTGGCCGGCGTCGTAGCCGCGCGCCTGGGGCGTGGAGGGCAGGAAGTCGATCAGCCGGCCCTTTTCGTACAGCGGGTGGTCTTCCTGGATGCCGTGAACGGCGACACGCCGCATGTCCGTCGCCGAGGGGCCCGGCTCCTCGCCGTGCAGCACGGCGTCGGCCAGGTCCACGGTGACGAAGTCGGCGAAGCGGGGGACGGCGACCTTCGCCAGCTCGTCGGCCGTGCGGACCACGTCGAGGCTGGTGCCGATGCCCAGCCCGGCATCGTACAGAAGTTCGAGCCGCTCGCGTGTCACCTCCGCCCTGCCCGAGACCGCCTGGAGTTCGGTGGAGTCGCGCAACGTCACCACGGTGCCCCGGGGGCCTCCCGCGCGGTCCGTGGGCCGCTGATTGACCGCCAGCAGCCGTCCCCCGGCGAAGTGCACCTCGTCGGTGGCCTCGCGCCCGGAGGCCAGCAGCTGCGCCATCTCAGGGTCGAGCGCCGACAGCTCCCGCACGTCGTGCCCCTCGGCCTCCGGGGGCAGCTCCAGCAGCCGGCGGGCCTCGTCGTTGGCCAGCAGCAGCTGCCCGTCGTCATCGACGATGAGCACGCCTTCCCGCACCGAGTGCAGCACCGTGTCGTGGTGCTCGTACATCCGGGTCATCTCGGCCGGGGCCAGGCTGTGGGTCTGGCGGCGCAGCCGTCTGCCCACCAGTGCCGTCCCGCCGGTCGACAGCACGAACGCTCCGGCGCCGGCAGCGAGGATGATCGGCAACTGCCGGTCCACCTCGTTGGTCACGTTCTTGACCTTCAGTCCGGCGGAGACGAGGGCGATCACCTTCCCGTTGTCGCCGTAGATCGGAACGGTCGCCTGTACCTCGTGGCCGAGCGGGCCGTGGACGCTCTCGGTGTAGACCTTCCCGTGCAGCGACGGTTCGATCGTGCCCACGAACCGATGGCCGATCTTGCTCGGGATGGGGTGGGTGTAGCGGATGCCCTTGGTGTCCATGACCACGATGAAGTCGACGCCCGCGGCCTTGCGCCCGGCCTCGGTGAGCGGCTGGAGCACCTTGGACGGGTCGGGGGTCTCCAGGGCCTGCTGGACGCCCGGAGCGTGCGCGAAGGTCTGCGCGACGGCTATGGACCGGCGCTTGGCCTCCGTGGTGGTGTCGCGTTCCGATTGCAGGACGAGTGCGATGACGCCGCAGGCCACGAGTACGACCACCAGCGCCACCTGGAGGACGAACACCTGCCCGGCGACGCTGCGCGGACTCTTGCCGGCGAGGGAGCGCCAAGAGATTCGCCTGAATCGGCCAATAAGGTCCGACATGCGATATTTCTAGCACCGGCATTTCCGGGTGGCTATGGCTGGTCCGGGTGATGGACGGTAAAAGGTGCCGATATGTGGCACGTACGGCTGCTCTGGGCGGACCCGGTGGCCGTGCACACCGGGTCCGCGAGCCGGGCAGGTGAGGGGGTGGTGGTGTCCCTGCCCAGGTGGTGCCGGCTTGTGGTGGCGAGACCTTGAGCGAGTCTCACCCTGTGGACGCGACAACGTTGTCGTGTGGTCTGTACATGACTCTACCGCCTCAATAGACAACGATGTCAAGCAACTTGAGGTAGCCCGACCGGGTGGTCCTTGGCTGTGTCTGCCGGGGCGTATGTGGTCTCCCGTGCTAAGGGTGGCGCGCGTTAACGTCCCCGCGGCTTGTGCGACCTGAGGTGCGCGATCCGTCCGTCAGGAGGAAGGGCCGCGGGATGTCGTCGCTGCCGCCCGCGCAGCCCGTGCCGGGCATGTGGGTCAGGCTGAAGCCGCGGATGCGGGTGGCGTCGTACTGGACGGCGGCGGCGGACCCGAGGTGCGCTTCCGGGGCCGGACCCCCGCCGGGATCACGGCCAGGCCCGCCGAGGGCACGGTCACCGACGGCACGACCGACACCGTGGACCTCTCCTTCACGACTGGACCGTCGGCGGCTCAGGACCGCGTACCGCAATGTCGCGGGCGCCGGCAAGGACCCGGTGGCGACATACGTCTTCGCCACCGAGCCGTTCACTGCGCCGGCCGGCAGGGCCGTCAGGAGCGTCCGGCTCCCGCGGAACACCGATCCGCACGTGTTCACCCTGGCCACCGGCCGGGCCCGTACGTGCCGAAGGGGCGGGCCCGCGAGGGACCCGCCCCTTCCTCGTGCCCGCGCTGGGTCAGGCCAGCAGCTCCACCTCTGCCAGCGCCGACGCGCCGTCCAGGACCAGGCGGTACTTGGCGTACGAGCCTGGTGCGGCGATGGTGAACGGCCGGGTCTGGCGGTCCCAGGTGAACGATTCGCCGGAGCGTTGGTCCAGGGTCTTCCAGGTCTTGCCGTCCACGGAGCCCTGCAGGGTCCAGCCCGACGGTGCCATGGTGCGGTCGGCCGACGAGGTCAGCGTGTACTGGACGGGCTTCACGGCACCGCCGACCGGCAGATCCACCGAGGTGACCGTCGCGCTCGTCGCCGACGTGTTGTCGAACAGGGCCCCGTCACCCTTCAGCACGTCCGCGCGCGGCGTCGGTACCTTGTCGTCCTGGGCGACGGAGACCGGGGCCGCGTTCTTGCCCGTGCCCCAGGTCGAGGGCTTGGACCCCATGAAGAACTCCAGCACCCCGCCCTTGGACAGCAGCGAGTGGGGGAGCGAAGTCGACGTCCAGGGGCGGCCGTCGACCTTCACGCCCTGCACGTACACGTTCTGAGCGTTGTTGCGCGGCGCCTCGATCACCAGGTCCCGGCCGTTCTCCAGGTGCACGGTCGCCTTCTTGAACAGCGGGGAGCCGATCGCGTACTCGCCGCTGCCCATGACCAGCGGGTAGAAGCCGAGCGAGGAGAAGAGGTACCAGGCCGACTGCTCGCCGTTGTCCTCGTCGCCGTGGTAACCCTGCCCGATCTCGCTGCCGGTGTAGAGCCGGGACATCGCCTCGCGCACGTACTCCTGCGCCTTCCAGGGCTCGGCGGCCGCGTCGTACATGTAGATGACGTGGTGCGCGACCTGGTTGGAGTGGCCGTACATGCCCATCCGGACGTCCCGGGCCTCGGTCATCTCGTGGATGACACCGCCGTAGGATCCGACGAACTCCGGCGAGGCGGTCTCCGGGGTGGCGAAGTACTCGTCCAGCTTGTCCGCGAGACCGCTACGGCCGCCGTACAGACTGGCCAGGCCCCGGCTGTCCTGCGGGGCGGTGAAGGCGTAGCCCCAGCCGTTGGTCTCGGTGTAGTCGTAGCCCCATACGCGCGGGTCGTACTTCGCGGAGTCCAGGCGCCACTTGCCCTGGGCGTCGCGGCCCTGGAAGAAGCCCGCCCTGGAGTCGAAGAGGTTCACGTAGTCCTGGGCGCGGTTGAGGAAGTAGCGCGACTCCTCCTTGTAGCGCTTCTCACCGGTCTTCTCGTAGAGGGCCTCGCCCATCTTCGCGATGCCGTAGTCGTTGACGTAGCCCTCCATCGCCCACGACAGGCCCTCGTGCGTGTCGGTGCTGGTGTAGCCGAGGAACGGCGAGGTGGCCATGCCCTTGCGGCCCACCCCGGAGGTGGGGGGAACGACCGTCGCGTTCTTCACCGCCGCGTCGTACGCCGCCTTCGCGTCGAACTTCACGCCCTTGACGTACGCGTCGGCGAACGCCACGTCCGAGGAGGTGCCCGTCATCAGGTCGGCGTAGCCGGGGGAGGACCAGCGCGAGGTCCAGCCGCCGTCCTTGTACTGCTGCACGAACCCGTCGACCATCTCGCCCGCCTGGGACGGGGTCAGGAAGGAGTAGGCCGGCCATGTGGTCCGGTAGGTGTCCCAGAAGCCGTTGTTGACGTAGACCTTGCCGTCGACGATCTTCGCCCCGGTGTGGGTCGGGGTGTCCTGGCCCGGCATGGGGGAGAAGGGCGAGGCGTACCGGTCCTTGCCGCCGGCCCGCTCGAAGCCGGAGTTCGGGTACAGGTACAGCCGGTACATGCTGGAGTACAGGGTGGTCAGCTGGTCCGGGGTCGCGCCCTCCACCTCGACCTTGCCGAGCAGCTCGTCCCAGGTCCGCTGGGCCCGCGCCTTCACGGTGTCGAAGGAGGTGCCGTCCGGGATCTCCTGGCGCAGGTTGTCCTTCGCCTGGTCGACGCTGATCAGGGAGGTGGCCAGGCGCAGGGTGACCGTGCGGTCGGCGCCCGCGGCGAAGCGCAGATAGCCCTTGACCCCGGCGGCGGACCCGTCCGTCACCGGCTTGTCGAAGACTCCGTACACGAACAGCCGGGTGGCGCCCGTGGACAGCCCCGACTTCACGTCCGAGTAGCCGGTGACGACGCCGTGCTCCTTGTCCAGGGTCAGGCCCGCCTGCTCGGTGACGTTGTCGAAGAGCACGCTCGCGTCGTCGCCCGGGTAGCTGAAGCGCAGCACGGCCGCGTGGTCCGTCGGCGTCATCTCCGCCTTCAGGCCGTTCTCGAACCGCACCCCGTAGTAGTACGGCCGCGCGGTCTCGTTCTCGTGCCGGAAGGCCAGGGCGCGCGCCTCGCGCCCGGTGTCCGGCGTGCCGCTCGCGGCGGACGGCATCAGCTGGAAGGTCTGCCGGTCGCCCATCCACGGGCTCGGCTCATGGCTCGCGCTGAACGCCTGGATCGTCGGCAGGTTGTCGTCGTTGTTCGCACGTGCGTACTCGTACAGCCAGCTCAGCGAGGACGCGTTCGTCACCGGCGTCCAGAAATTGAAGCCATGGGGGAGGGCCGTCGCCGGGAAGTCGTTGCCGCGCGAGAAGCTTCCGCTGGAGTTGGTGCCGCGGGTGGTCAGCGCGTAGTCCGACAGATGCGCCTTCGGCTTCTCGGGCGCCACCTGCCGGAGGGCGACGTCGTCTATCCAGCCACGGAACTTCGCCGGGCCGTCCGGGGAGTCGTACGCCACCAGGATCCGGTCGACGGTCTTGCCGGCCGCCACCGAGCCGATCCGCGAGGCCACGTTGTTCCACTGGTTGACGTACAGCGCCTTCGCCTCGCCCTGCCCGCGCGGTGACAGCGGGAAGCCGTGCTGGTCGATCGCGCCCAGGTCGCTCAGATAAGTGCCGTCGGTGAAGGCCAGGTCCACGGCGACGTCGGTGGCGTCGTAGTCGCGGTCGCCGTCGGCCATCGAGGGGAAGATCCGGTACGACAGCCGGGTGTCGGGGCGGACCGGCACGTTCACGTCGAAGACCTTGTTGTACGAGTACGCCCGGCCGGCCGCCGTGTGCCGTCCGGCGTAGCGCAGGGCCCGCTTTCCGGTGAATCCGGCCCGCGCCTTGGCCGTCGGCGAACCGCTCGGGCCCTTGTCGACCAGCGACAGCATGTCCTGCGGCACCGGGCCGCCCCCGCCGCCCGTGGAGAACTGCACATCGGCGATCTGCAGGATGTCCGGGGCGCCGTTGTTCTTCGTCACCTCCAGCCGGAAGTGCTGGTACTCGGCCGGCTGGGCCAGATCGTACGATTTCGTCTGGAACCGCTCCGAGAAGGTCTCGCCCGAACGGGTGTCGAGGGTCTTCCAGTTCTTGCCGTCCACCGAGCCCTCGAGCGTCCAGTCCTTCGGGTCGCGCCCGTCGAAGTCGTTGGCCGAGGTGAGCGCGTACGTCATCAGCTTGACGGGCTTGTCCAGGTCGAACTCGGCCCAGCCGGTGGGCTGGAAGGTCAGCCACTTGGTGCCGGGCTCGCCGTCGACGAGGTTCTCCTTCACCTCGCCCGCGCCCGTGTTCTCGCCGCTCGCCCGGACTTCGGTCACATGGTCGGTGGCGTTGCCCGGAATGCCGGTGCTGTAGCCGCCGTCCACCCCCGAGGCGCGCTTGCTCCCGTCCGCCTCCGTGTCGACGGTGTTCAGCCAGTCCGGCGCCGGATCGCCGCTCTCGAACGAAGATGCGAACTCCTGGTCGGCCGCCGCGGCCCGGGCGGGCAGGGCGACCACCGCACCCTGCCCGCCGAGGGCCATGACAAAGGCGGCCGTGAGCACGACCGCCGGACCGTATCTGTGCCGAGTTCTCCGCTGCATCTACGGATTCCCCTCCTGCGCCCACGTGAGACAACGTTGTCAGCTTCGATGCGCAGGAACCAGTAGGTCGTCAAGTGGCCCTTGATGTCAAGGGTGTTGGGTGTGGCATTCAGGGGCCTATGTCGTGAATTCCCCCGGCGGAGCGCCCGCAGGTCGCTCATATTTCCGACAGGTCTCAACTCGGAAAAGACCCACGGCCAACCTTGCATTCGATCTTGCTCAGCTGGCGGGAAGTGGACTATACCTGTCGGCGTTTCCTGCACGACCCAGCACTACCCGACCGCGGTGCCGGGGAGGATCCGGTTCACCGCCTGAGTCCTGGAGAAGGCGAGGACTTGAGCATGGGATCCACTGCGCACCACGGTGGCGACGGTGTCGGCCGCCGTGATCTGATCAAGCGTTCGGCCGCGCTCGGCCTGGTGGCGGCCCCCGGAATGAGCCTGCTGTCCGCCTGCGCCAGCAGCGGCGGCGGTGGGCAGACCAAGGACAAGGCGGGAAAGAAGACCGCCAAGAACCCGCTCGGCGTCAACGAGAGCGCCAAGATGGAATTCGTCCTCTTCGACGGCGGCTTCGGCAAGGAGTACGCCGAGGACGCGGTGAAGATCTATCAGAAGGACTTCCCCAAGGCTTCGGTGAAGTTCTCCGCGACCCAGAAGATCCAGTCCACGCTCCAGCCCCGCTTCAACCAGGGCAACCCGCCGGACCTCATCGACAACTCCGGCGCCGAGCAGATGGACATGGGCGTGCTCGTCGGCAAGAACCAGCTGGCCGACCTCACCCCGCTCCTCGACGCGCCCTCCTACGACGACCCGAACAAGAAGGTCCGCGACACGCTGCGCCCCGGCATCGTGGAGATGGGCCAGTTCGACGGCAAGCCGGTCTGGATCCTGTACTACGCCTACACGGTCTACGGCGTCTGGTATTCGCAGAAGGCACTGGACTCGCTGGACGCGCAATACCCGCAGACCTGGGACCAGATGCTCGCCGTGTGCGAGAAGGCCAAGAAGAAGGGCATGGCGGGCTGGACGTACGCGGGCAAGTACCCGTACTACCTCCCCTTCTCGCTGTACCCGATGATCGGCAAGGTCGGCGGCCGCGAGGTGCTCGACGCCATCGACAACCTGGAGCCGAACGCCTGGAAGCACCCGGCCGTCAAAGCCTGTTTCGAGGCCTACTACGAGCTGTACAGGAAGGGCTACATCCTCAAGGGCACCCCGGGCCTGGACCACATCCAGTCGCAGACCGCCTGGGCCAAGGGCAAGGCGCTGTTCATCCCGAACGGCTCCTGGGTGGAGAACGAATCGGCCAATGTCATCCCGGCCGACTTCAACCTCGCGGTCTCGGCGCCCACCGGCATCGACGCCTCCGACAAGCTGCCGTTCGGCACCATCTGGGCCTCCGGCGGCGAGCCCTTCATCGTGCCCGCCAAGGCGGCGAACGCCGAGGGCGGCATGGAGCAGCTGCGCATCATGCTCTCCGAGGCGTCCTCGAAGAACTTCACCGCCAAGGTGAAGTCCCTGACCGCTTACAACGGCGGCACCACCGGCATCTCCCTCACCCCGGGTCTGAAGTCGGGCGTGGCGGCGCTGGACAAGGCGGGGTCCAACGTGGTGAACCCGCGCCTGCAGGACTGGTACGTGCAGCTGCAGAAGGAGAAGATCGGTGTGGCCGGACTCGGCGAGATGATGGCCGGCCGCCTCACCCCGGCCGAGGCCATCAAGAAGATCCAGGGCTTCGCCGACGAGGCCGCGAAGGACACCTCGATCAAGCACTACAAGCACCAGTAACCGGCACCCTCAACGCACCGGAGTGGCGATGCAGCACGGCAAGTACCGGTTCATCGTGGGGTTTCTGGCAGCGCCCCTGGGACTGTACGCGCTCTTCGTGGTGTGGCCGTTCATCCAGTCCATCTATTACTCGTTCACGGACTGGACCGGCCTCAGCCCCGAATTCAAGATGGTCGGCTTCGACAACTACAAGAGGATGTTCCACGACGACATCTTCTGGAAGTCGTTGCAACACAGTCTGCTCTTCGCTCTGGTGCTGCCCCTGGTGACACTGAGTCTGGCGCTGTTCTTCGCCTTCATGATCAATGTGGGCGGACGACGGAGAAGGGGCGGCCCCGTGGTCTCGGGCGTACGGGGCTCCTCCTTCTACAAAATCGTCTATTTCTTCCCGCAGGTGCTCTCGATCGCGATCGTCTCGCTGCTGTTCGCCTTCGCGTACAACCCGGACAGCGGCGCGATCAACTCACTCCTGCGCGGCATCGGCCTCGACAACGTCCAGCCGTTGTGGCTGGGCGACCCGAGCCTCGCACTGTGGTGCGTGATGGCGGTGCTCGTGTGGTCCACGGTCGGTTTCTTCGTGGTCCTCTTCTCCGCGGGCATGGCGTCGATCCCGGCCGAGCTGTACGAGGCGGCACTGCTGGACGGAGCGAGCCGCTCCACCACGTTCTTCCGCATCACCCTGCCGCTGCTGTGGGACACCGTGCAGTCCGGCTGGGTCTACATGGGCATCCTCGCGCTCGGCGCCGAGTCGTTCGCGGTCGTACAGATCATGACGACCGGGCCGGGCGGGCCGGACTACTCGACCACGGTGATGGTCCTGTACGTGTACCAGAAGGCGTTCCGGGACGGTCAGGCCGCCTACGCCACCACCATCGGCGTCGCCCTGCTCGTCGTCACGCTCGCGTTCGCCGCGATCGTGATGCGGCTGGGCCGTCGCGAGCGGCTGGAGTACTGAAGCGATGAAGACGACCGAGACCCCCGCCCCGCTGCCGGCCGAGTCCGGCGCGACCGTCTCCAAGATCGACGTGGCACCGCCGAAGCCCCCCGCGCGGAAGAAGGAGGGCGGCGTCCTCAACGTCTTCTCCCACGGGATGCTGATCCTGTGGGCGATCATGGTGGTCATGCCGCTGCTGTGGGCGGTGATGACGTCCTTCAAGGACGACAGCTCCATCTTCGGCTCGCCCTGGTCCCTGCCGGACAAGCTGCACTTCGACAACTGGTCGCGGGCCTGGACCCAGGCCAACATGGGCGACTACTTCCTGAACACGATCCTGGTGGTCGGCGGCTCGCTGATCGGCACCCTGGTCCTCGGGTCGATGGCCGCCTACGTGCTGGCCCGCTTCGACTTCCCCGGGAACCGCTTCATCTACTACCTCTTCGTCGGCGGCATGAGCTTCCCGATCATGCTGGCGCTGGTCCCGCTGTTCTACGTCGTGAACAACATGGGACTGCTGAACACCATCCACGGCCTGATCCTGGTCTACATCGCCTACTCGCTGCCGTTCACGGTCTTCTTCCTGACCGCGTTCTTCCGCACCCTGCCCACCTCGGTGGCGGAAGCGGCCTTCGTCGACGGCGCCTCGCACACCCGTACGTTCTTCCAGATCATGCTGCCCATGGCCAAGCCGGGCTTGATCAGCGTGGGCATCTTCAACTTCCTGGGCCAGTGGAACCAGTACATGCTCCCCACGGTCCTCAACACCGACCCCGACAAGCGCGTCCTCACCCAGGGCCTGGTCCAGCTGGCGGTCAGCCAGGGCTACAAGGGTGACTGGTCCGGCCTCTTCGCGGGCCTGGTGATGGCGATGCTGCCGGTGCTCGCGGCGTACATCGTCTTCCAGCGCCAGGTGGTCGCGGGCCTGACGGCGGGCGCGCTGAAGTAGCGGACCTCACGAGCGCGCCCAGGTCAGCTGTGCCTCACTCAGCGGGGGAGTGAAGCCTGCCGGGAACATCAGCATGCGCGGGTCCGGCAAGAAGTTCTCGGGCCCGTGCTCCCGGCAGTGCAGGGCGATCAGATGGGCGCCGTCCCCGCAGGCCTCGTGCCGGTAGGGGCGCTCGTGCGTCCGGCAGAAGTACCAGAACACCGAGCAGTCGTCCGCGTCGGCCGGCTCGTGGAAGCCGGGATCGCGGACGATCACGGTCACCGGCTCCTGCCGGTTGAACCGGGGGGCGGGCCGGGGGTCGCGCCAGAGCAGTCGGGGCGGGAGCACATGGCCGATCCTGCCCGAGCGCCGGACCCCGCTCCAGCCCTTTACCGAGGCACCACCACCTCGGCCGTTCACCGGGGCTCTGCCCCGGCACCCGGTGCTGCTTCGCACCTGCGATCCGCTTCAAGGGCTCCGGACTCGTTCACGACCGGGTGATGCCGGCCCCGGATTCCGCGGGTGAACGATCCGTCGGCCCCTGCGCGACAACTCTGCCGCACCCCTCGATCCCCGCCCGGAAACCCGGCCGGCGCGCGCTTCCGCCCTGCTCGGGGTGGCTTTCACATGTCCGCGAGGTGTCCGACGCGGACCACGGAAGTGACAGCGATTTCCGTCAAGGACTTGACTGCGGTAACCCGTACAGCCGAGCTTGGAGTTCATAACTTGTAAGTGGCCCGGTTCCGCAGATGTGACCTGGGCCACGGGCGGCACTGGGGCCGCCCGGCCGATGGCGGGAGTGGATGGGTCGATGGAGACTCCGGGGTCGCAGTCGTCGCTGCACCGAGCCAACCTGGAACGAGTCGTACGGGCCGTGCGGCTGGCGGGGTCGCTCACGCAGGCGGAGATCGCGCGCACGACCGGCCTGTCCGCCGCGACGGTCTCGAACATCGTGCGGGAGCTCAAGGACGGCGGAACCGTCGAGGTCACGCCCACCTCGGCCGGCGGCCGACGGGCCCGCAGCGTGTCGCTGAGCGGGGACGCCGGGATTGTCATCGGCGTCGACTTCGGGCACACCCACCTGCGCGTCGCGATCGGGAACCTCGCGCACCAGGTGCTGGCCGAGGAATCCGAGCCGCTGGACGTCGACGCCTCCTCCACGCAGGGCTTCGACCGGGCGGAGGAGCTGGTCAACCGCCTGATCGCGGCAACCGGCGTCGACCGGTCCAAGGTGGCCGGCGTCGGGCTCGGCGTGCCCGGCCCGATCGACGTGGAGTCCGGGACCCTCGGGTCCACCGCGATCCTGCCCGGCTGGGGCGGCACCAAGCCCGCCGAGGAGCTGCGCGAGCGCCTCGGCGTGCCCGTCCACGTGGACAACGACGCCAACCTCGGCGCCCTCGGCGAGCTGGTCTGGGGCAGCGGCAAGGGCGTCCGTGACCTCGCCTACATCAAGGTCGCCAGCGGTGTCGGCGCCGGCCTGGTGATCGACGGGAAGATCTATCGCGGTCCCGGCGGCACCGCGGGTGAAATCGGGCATATTACACTCGACGAATCCGGCCCGGTCTGCCGTTGCGGCAACCGCGGCTGCCTGGAGACCTTCACGGCCGCGCGCTATGTGCTCCCGCTGCTCCAGCCCAGCCATGGCGCCGATCTGACGATGGAAGGCGTCGTGCGGCTGGCCAGGGACGGAGACCCGGGCTGTCGTCGGGTGATCGCCGATGTCGGCCGCCATATCGGCAGTGGAGTGGCCAATCTCTGCAACCTTCTGAACCCGAGCCGGGTGGTCCTGGGCGGTGATCTCGCCGAGGCCGGAGAGCTCGTTCTCGGGCCCATCAGGGAGTCCGTCGGCCGCTACGCCATTCCCAGTGCGGCGCGCCAACTGTCCGTTCTCCCGGGGGCACTTGGCGGCCGTGCGGAGGTGCTCGGAGCGCTGGCTCTCGCCCTCAGCGAGATGGGCGATTCGACCCTTCTGGACGGTTCTGTCACGGGCGTCCTGCCCGCGGCGGCGCCTGCCTTCACTTAGAGAACGGATGGCACCGTTGCCATCTCGTTAAGGATTTACTTCTTGACGTCGCACGTGTGGCCGAGTTGACTTCCAGCCACCTCGGCCGCAACGACGCGGCCTCGTCAGGGAGGTTTCTAGAGTGAACACGCGCATGCGTCGTGCCGCCGTCGTCGTTGCCGCTGGTGCGATGGCAGTCTCGCTGGCCGCCTGTGGCAGTGCCAAGGAGTCCAAGGGTGGCGACAGCTCTTCCTCGGCGTCCGCCAAGAAGGGCGACAACATCAAGGTCGGCCTCCTCCTTCCGGAGAACAAGACCGCCCGTTACGAGAAGTTCGACCGCCCGCTGATCGAGAAGAAGATCAAGGAGCTGACGAACGGCAAGGCGACGATCCAGTACAACAACGCCCGCCAGGACGCGAACCTGCAGGCCCAGCAGGTCGACACCATGATCACCAACAAGGTGGACGTCCTGATCGTGGACGCGGTCGACGCCAAGGCCATTCAGAACTCGGTTCAGAAGGCCAAGGACGCCGGTATCAAGGTCGTCGCCTACGACCGTCTGGCCGAGGGACCGATCAGCGCCTACACCTCGTTCGACAACGAGGAGGTCGGCAAGACCCAGGGCGAGGCCCTGCTGAAGGCGCTGGGCAGCAAGGCCGCCAAGTCTTCCAAGATCGTCATGGTGAACGGCTCGGTGACCGACCCGAACGCCGCCCAGTTCAAGAAGGGCGCGCACTCGGTCCTCGACAGCAAGGTCACCGTCGCCAAGGAGTACGACACCAAGGAGTGGTCGCCGGACAACGCCAACTCCGAGATGGAGGCGGCGATCTCCGCGGTCGGCAAGGACAAGATCGCGGGTGTCTACTCCGCCAACGACGGCATGGCCGGCGGTATCATCACCGCCCTCAAGGCCGCGGGCATCAACGTCCCGGTGACCGGCCAGGACGCCGAGCTGGCCGGTGTGCAGCGCATCGTCGCCGGTGACCAGTACATGAGCGTCTACAAGCCGTACGCCCCCGAGGCCGAAGCCGCCGCCACGATGGCCGTGTACCTCGCCCAGGGCAAGTCGCTGGACTCCGTCGCCAAGGACAAGGTCTCCTCCGGCTCCCAGAAGGACGTCCCGTCGGTCCTGGTCCCCGTCACCGCGCTGACCAAGGACAACATCAAGGACACCGTCATCAAGGACGGCGTCTACACCACCGCCGAGATCTGCACGGGCAAGTACAAGTCCGCCTGTGACAAGATCGGCCTCAAGTAAGCAGCGTCAAGTCCCTTCCCGTACACGGGCGTTCGTCCTTGAATGCCCGTAGGGAAGCCGACTGACGGCTCACAGTCTCCTCCGGCGCCCCGCGCATTCACACAGCCCCGCAAGCTCGGCGCGGGGCGCCGGACGGAACTTCCCCAAACTTCTGCACAACCTCCCGCCGGGTCAGGCGGCGAAGGAGATGGTTCACGTGTCCGCTACGCCCGTGCTGGCGTTGCGCGGGGTCTCCAAGCGGTTCGGTGCCGTTCAGGCGCTCACCGACGTAGAGCTTGAGGTCCACGCCGGTGAGGTGGTCGCCCTGGTGGGCGACAACGGTGCCGGAAAGTCCACGCTGGTCAAGACGATCGCCGGCGTGCACCCCATCGACGAGGGCGCCATCGAATGGGATGGCAAGCCCGTGTCGATCAGCAGGCCGCACGACGCCCAGGCCCTGGGCATCGCGACGGTGTACCAGGACCTCGCGCTGTGCGACAACATCGACGTCGTCGGCAACCTGTTCCTCGGCCGTGAGCTGAGGAAGTGGGGCGTCCTGGACGAGGTCGAGATGGAGCGCCGCGCCCGCGAGCTGCTGACCACGCTCTCGATCCGCATCCCGAGCGTCCGCATCCCGATCGCCTCGCTCTCCGGCGGTCAGCGCCAGACCGTGGCCATCGCCCGTTCGATGCTCGGCGACCCCAAGCTGGTCATCCTGGACGAGCCCACCGCCGCCCTCGGCGTCGAGCAGACCGCCCAGGTCCTCGACCTCGTGGAGCGCCTGCGCGAGCGCGGTCACGCCGTCATCCTCATCAGCCACAACATGGCGGACGTGAAGGCGGTGGCCGACAAGGTCGCCGTGCTGCGCCTCGGCCGCAACAACGGCGTCTTCGAGGTCAAGACGACCTCGCAGGAGGAGATCATCTCCGCCATCACGGGCGCCACCGACAACGCCGTGACCCGCCGTGCGGCGCGCACGTCCGGGGAGGTTTCCAAGTGAGCATCGACAAGACTTCCGCGAACCTCGACAAGTCCTCCGAGGCTCCCGAGGCCTCCAAGGACGTCGTGAACCCCGAGGCCGCGGCCGCCGCGGTCACCGCGGTCGACCCGCGCCTGCTGGTGCAGGAAGAGGGTCTGCTCGGCTACTGGACCGAGTTCAAGCGCAAGATGAAGGCCGGCGAGCTGGGCTCCCTCCCGGTCGTCCTGGGCCTCGCGATCATCTGCATCATCTTCCAGGTCCTGAACTCCAACTTCCTGTCCGCGCAGAACATCAACGACATCACGATCACGATGGTCGGCACGGGCATGATCTCGGTCGGCATCGTCTTCGTGCTGCTGCTCGGCGAGATCGACCTGTCGGTCGGCTCGGTCAGCGGCGCGGCCAGCGCCCTCGCGGGCGTCCTCGCGGTGAACCAGGGCTGGCCCGAGTGGGCGGCCGTGCTCGTCGCCATCGTCGCCGGTCTCGCCATCGGCGCGCTGCACGGCTTCTTCTTCGCGGTGCTCGGCGCCCCCGCCTTCGCCGTGACGCTGGCCGGTCTGCTGTTCTGGCTGGGCTTCATGCTGAAGGTGCTGGGCGAGGACGGCACGATCAACCTCGACAGCGACGGTCTGATCGGCAAGCTGACCACGTACTACTTCTCGGACGTGGCCGCCGCCTACGGACTCGCGGTCGTCGTGGTCGCCCTCTTCTTCGTCTCCTCCTTCCTCGGCAACCGGCGCCGGGAGGCCGCGGGCGTCCCGTCCCGGCCGCTGAGCGACACGGTCCTGCGCACCGTGCTGCTCGCCGTGGTCGCCTTCGCCGCGGCCTACATGTACAACCAGTACAAGGGCCTGCCGCTGGCCACCGTGATCTTCCTCGGGTTCCTGGTGGGCACCGACTTCTTGCTGCGCCGTACCTCCTACGGCCGCAAGATCTTCGCGCTCGGCGGCAGCGTGGAGGCCTCCCGGCGTGCGGGCATCAACGTCACGGCGGTGCGGATCTCCGTGTTCGCCATCTCCGGTGGCTTCGCGGCGATCGGCGGTCTGTTCCTGGCCTCGAAGATCGCCTCCGCCAACCAGAGCGCCGGTACCGGTGACCTGCTGATGAACGCGATCGCCGCGGCCGTCATCGGTGGTACGTCGCTGTTCGGCGGGCGTGGCCGCACCTGGAACGCGCTGCTGGGTGTGCTGGTGATCGTGTCCATCCAGTACGGTCTGCAGCTGGAGTCCATCGCGGAGCCGGTGAAGTACATGATCACCGCGGCGGTTCTGCTGACCACCGTGGTCATCGACTCCATCACGCGCAAGACGCAGAAGACGGCGGGGCGTGCGTAACGCCTAGCCGCCGTGGGGGCGCGGGTGTGATTGCGGGTGCCGGTCCGTGTGGGCCGGCCGCGCAGTTCCCCGCGCCTCTTTCAGGTGGCTCATTCTGCCCGGTGCCTCAAAGGTGCCGGGCACTGTCGTGTCCTACAAAGCCGGAACATTAGACTCGTCAAGCCCGGCAACAGCTCGATCAGCTCTACTTGCAAGGAGGCACGGGTGCCGCTGCTGACCCGCATCAGGGGACCGCGCGATCTGGACCGGCTCAGCCTGGAGGAGCTGGAACAGCTGGCAGAGGAGATCCGGACCTTCCTCGTCGACGCCGTCGCCAAGACAGGCGGCCACCTCGGCCCCAACCTGGGCGTGGTCGAGCTCACCATCGCCCTGCACCGCGTCTTCGAGTCCCCGAAGGACAAGGTCCTGTGGGACACGGGGCACCAGTCGTACGTGCACAAGCTGCTCACCGGCCGGCAGGACTTCTCCAAGCTGAAGATGAAGGGCGGCCTGTCCGGCTACCCCTCGCAGGCCGAGTCCGAGCACGACGTCATCGAGAACAGCCACGCCTCCACGGTCCTCGGCTGGGCCGACGGCATCGCCAAGGCGAACCAGCTGAGGAAACGGGACAGCCACGTCGTCGCCGTCATCGGCGACGGTGCCCTGACCGGCGGCATGGCCTGGGAGGCGCTGAACAACATCGCCGAGGCCAAGGACCGCCCGCTCGTCATCGTCGTCAACGACAACGAGCGCTCCTACGCCCCGACGATCGGCGGACTCGCCAACCACCTGGCGACCCTGCGCACGACCGACGGTTACGAGCGCTTCCTCGCCCGTACGAAGGACATCCTCGACCGCACCCCGGTCCTCGGGAAGCCGCTGTACGAGACCCTGCACGGCGCCAAGAAGGGGCTGAAGGACTTCATCGCGCCGCAGGGCATGTTCGAGGACCTGGGCCTGAAGTACGTCGGCCCCATCGACGGACATGACATCGAGGCGCTGGAGTCCGCGCTGGCGCGGGCCAAGCGGTTCGGCGGGCCGGTCATCGTGCACTGCCTGACCGAGAAGGGCCGCGGCTACCAGCCCGCCCTCCAGGACGAGGCCGACCGCTTCCACGGCATCGGTCCCATCCACCCCGACACGGGTGTGCCGGTCAAGGCCTCGGGCGCCGACTGGACCTCCGTCTTCGGCGACGAGATGGTCGAGCTGGGCAAGGAGCGCGAGGACATCGTGGCCATCACGGCGGCGATGCTGCAGCCCGTCGGCCTGAAGAAGTTCGCGGACACCTTCCCGGACCGGATCTACGACGTCGGCATCGCCGAGCAGCACGGCGCCGTCTCCGCGGCCGGTCTGGCCCACGCCGGTGTGCACCCGGTCTTCGCCGTCTACGCCACCTTCCTCAACCGCGCCTTCGACCAGGTCCTCATGGACGTGGCCCTGCACAAGTGCGGCGTGACCTTCGTGCTGGACCGGGCCGGCGTCACCGGCACCGACGGTGCCTCCCACAACGGCATGTGGGACATGTCGATCCTGCAGGTCGTGCCCGGACTCCGGCTGGCCGCCCCGCGCGACGCCGACCAGGTGCGGGCGCAGCTGCGCGAGGCCGTCGCCGTCGACGACGCGCCGACCGTGGTGCGCTTCTCCAAGGGTGCCGTCGGCCCCGCCGTACCGGCCGTGGGCCGCGTCGGCGGCATGGACGTGCTGCGCGAGCCGGGCACCGACCGGCCGGACGTGTTGTTGGTCTCGGTGGGTGCCCTGGCCCCGATGTGCCTGGAGATCGCCGACCTGCTCGACAAGCAGGGCATCTCCACCACCGTGGTCGACCCGCGCTGGGTCAAGCCCGTCGACGAGGCCATGGCCCCGCTCGCCGACCGGCACCGCGTCGTCGTCACCGTCGAGGACAACAGCCGCGTCGGCGGTGTCGGCTCGGCGATCGCCCAGGCGCTCAGGGACGCCGGTGTGGACGTGCCGCTGCGTGACTTCGGCATCCCGCCGCGCTTCCTCGACCACGCCTCCCGCGCGGAGGTCATGGCCGAGATCGGGCTGACCGCGCCCGACATCGCCCGCCAGGTCACCGGCCTGGTGTCCAAACTGGACGGTCGTTTCGAGGACGCGGCCGACGCGGCCGACGCCGTGGACTCCGTCGAACCGGCGCGCGACTAGGTACGCCCGGGAAAGCACCCGTAGGGCCGGTTTCGCCTCCTTCCCCGGTGGCGGAACCGGCCCGTCTGCGTGAACCTGCCTGTGCCGGGGCATACGCATCCCCAGCTCTCTCGATCATGTCGAGGACGACGAGCGTGTGGGAGGTAGGCCCGTGAGCAGCACCCTCTTCCGAACGAAGAAGGTCGAACAGTCCATCCTCGACACCGAGGAACCGGAGCACGCGCTCAAGAAGTCCCTGTCCGCGCTGGACCTGACCGTGTTCGGTGTCGGTGTCATCATCGGCACCGGCATCTTCGTGTACACCGGGTCGGTCGCCAAGACGACCGCGGGCCCCGCGATCTCCCTGTCCTTCGTCGCCGCGGGTGTCGTCTGCGCCCTGGCCGCGCTCTGCTACGCCGAGTTCGCCTCCACCGTCCCGGTGGCCGGGTCCGCGTACACCTTCTCCTACGCCTCGATCGGCGAGCTGCCCGCCTGGATCATCGGCTGGGACCTGGTCCTGGAGTTCGCGCTGGGCACGGCGGTGGTCGCCGTCGGCTGGTCCGGCTATTTCCGGTCGTTCCTGGTCAACAACATCGGCTGGCACGTGCCCGAGGTGATGGGCGGGCGGGACGGCGCCTCCGGCTTCGGCTTCGACCTGTTCGCGGCCCTGCTGGTCCTGGTGCTCACGGCCGTGCTCGTCATCGGCATGAAGCTGTCCGCGCGGGTCACCCAGGTGGTCGTGGCGATCAAGCTGGTCGTCGTGTTCATCGTGATCATCGCCGGGGCGTTCATCGTCGACACGGCCAACTACCACCCCTACATCCCGCGGTCCGAGAGCGCGGCGGCCGGCGGCAGCCTCAAGGCTCCGCTGATCCAGCTGATGTTCGGATGGGCGCCCTCCAACTTCGGTGTGATGGGCGTCTTCACCGGCGCCTCGATCGTGTTCTTCGCCTTCATCGGCTTCGACGTGGTGGCCACGGCCGCCGAGGAGACCCGCAACCCGCAGCGCGACATGCCGCGCGGCATCATCGGTTCGCTGTTCATCTGCACGGTGCTCTACGTGGCGGTCTCGATCGTCGTCACCGGCATGCAGAAGTACCGGGAGCTGTCCGTACAGGCCCCGCTCGCGGAGGCCTTCAAGGCCACGGGGCACCCCTGGTACGCGGGCGTGATCAGCTTCGGCGCCACCATCGGCCTGATCACCGTCTGCATGATCCTGCTCCTGGGCCAGACCCGGGTGTTCTTCGCGATGAGCCGCGACGGGCTGCTGCCGCGGTTCTTCTCGCACACCCACCCGCGCTTCAGGACGCCCTACCGTCCGACCATCCTGCTCGGCGTGATCATCGCCGTAGTCGCGGGCTTCACCAGTCTCCGCACGCTCGGTGAACTGGTGAACATCGGCACGCTGTTCGCCTTCATCGTCGTCGCGATCAGCGTCATCATCCTCCGCAGGACCCGCCCCGACCTGCACCGCGCCTTCCGCACCCCATGGGTCCCGGTCATCCCGATCCTGTCCGTGTGCGCCTCGCTGTGGCTGATGCTCAACCTGCCCGCCGAGACCTGGCTCCGGTTCGCCATCTGGATGGTGATCGGTTTCCTCGTCTACTTCCTCTACGGCCGCACGCACAGCCGCCTCGCCCGGGACGGGGAGACCGCCGTCGGCGAGGTCACGCGTCCGCCGAACGGCGGCACCCCTTGACCGGTCACCCGTCGGCCGCGGTGCCGGGCGGACCCGCTGCTATGCTCGCAGCAGCTATTTGAACGCGTTCAAATCGGGGGATCTCATGTCCGCACCGCTCGCGCCCGGCCACAAGGACGCACCCGCCGTCGCCCTGGGCCCCACCTCACTCGTCCTCGGGGCCGTCGCGGCCACCGGCGTATGGCCCTCCCTCGCGCTGGCCATGCTGCCGTGGTCGTTCATCGCGGGCCCACTCGCCCTCGCCTTCGGCCTCGCCGGCGTCCACTACGCCCGCCGGGGCATCGGCCGCATGTGGACCGCCGTCGTCGGAACCGCCCTCGGAGCCGTCTCAGTGGCCGGCCTCCTCACCCTGATCGTGGCGCTCACCGCGTGGTAGGGCGGCCCCGCGCGTTCAGCCGATGACGGCGCGCGGCCCGGTGACCTCCGCGCCCAGCTCGGTCACCCGGCGCCGCAGCTCACGGTCGGCCGTGACCACCAGGCGGGGCCGGCCGGGCTGCCCGGCGGCCAGCTCCACGATCCGGTCGTCCCCGCTGCCGGACGCGGACTCCACCCGGACCCCCGGCACCGACTCCACCCCACGGGCGGCACCCTCGACCACGAGCACGATCTCCACGGCACCGCCGTGACCCGGCAGCCCCGCACCGGCCAGCCGGTCCCGCAGCCGCTCGGCGGCGCCCCTGCGGTCCCGCCACCAGCCGTCGGGGCGCGATCCGACGACGTTGGCGCCGTCGACGATCACCAGCACAGGGCCGTCCGGGTCCGGGGAGCCGAGAGGGTCGTTCATGGGGCAAGGGTCCCACGGCGCCCGTGCGGGGGCGGGATCCGGCACCTCACACGGGCGGCTTAAAGTGAACCGGTGAACGGCGACTGGCTCATGCGCGGCCGCGACGGCCGGCTCAGTGTCTACCAGCTGTCGGGCGAGGCCGTCCTGTGCCGGGTGGAGCGCGGGCCCGGCGGCCCCTGGACCGACCCCCGCACGGTGGGCGGCGACCAGAAACTCCACCCCGTCCTCGCCCTCGGGCAGGGCGCCGACGGCTATGCCCACCTGGTCTCCTGGCGGCCCACCAAGAAGGGCGAGTCCGGGCTGGTGCACTCCACCCACTTCCGCCCCCGCCTCGCGGCGCTGGACTGGAACCCGATCGGCCACCCCGACAGGACGGGCGACCGCACCGGACGGCCCGCCGTCGCCGTGGACGCCCAGGGCCGTGCCCACGTCTTCGTACGCAACGGCGACGGCGGGGTGAGCCTGCTCGCCCAGAAGGAGAAGGGCGGCTGGGAGCCCTGGCGCGACCTGAAGGGCCGGGACATCCAGGACGGCCTGGCGGCGGTGACGGGGGAGCGGGGCCGGATCGACCTGTACGCGGCC
Organism: Streptomyces griseochromogenes; assembly: GCF_001542625.1. Lineage (NCBI taxonomy): Bacteria > Bacillati > Actinomycetota > Actinomycetes > Kitasatosporales > Streptomycetaceae > Streptomyces > Streptomyces griseochromogenes. The sequence goes on from NZ_CP016279.1 coordinate 2,747,499, forward strand.
GCCCCCGGAACCATCCTGTACTGGCGCCAGGAGGAGCCCGGCGCCCAGCCGGTCCTCCAGGAGGCACTGGAGACGGGCGTCCGCCCCGGCACCCTGCGCGCCCTGGCCACGTCCGCCGACCGCACGACCGTCTTCTACACCGACGACTCGGGCGATCTGTGCGCCTGGCGTCCCGGCGGCAAGCCGGCCACCCTGCTGCCCTCGGCGGGCCCCGGCCCGGTCACGGCGGTCCGCTGCGAACTCGACGGCCACGACTGCACCTTGCTGGCCCAGCGTTCGGCGAGCGGCCGTGTGGCCTTCGCCGCCTATCCCACCGAGCTGGAGTCGGCGGGCGCGTGGTGGACGGAGTCGGGTCCGCGTCTGCCGGTGGACGCCCTGGTGTCGCTGGCCCTGGACGAGGACGACCGGCTGGTGGCGGCGACGTTGTCCCCGTCGACCGGCCAACTCCTGCTGACCGGACGGAAGGACGAGCCGGGGCTGGCGCTGGAGGCGTGGCGGCAGCTGTGAGTGCGCCATGATGGCGGTCGTGGACACCGAGACACTCATCGGCGCCTGGCGGCGTCTCCTTGGCGGCTCCGGAAAATCGTGGGTGCTCTACGAGCACGGCACCTGTGTGGTGCTGGAGGAACCCGAGGGACCACTCGCCGACCGGGCCACCGAGATCCTGCGCGAGTTCGGTCCCGCGCACGTGGGCGGCCCGGCGGGCGACTTCCGGGTGCTGGAGCTCAAGAGCGGGGAGGGCTGGCTGGTGACGGGCCACCATCCGGACGTGGTCACCTTCGTCGCCCTCGACGAGTCCGAGGACCCTGGGCATCTGGCGGTCGGGATCCACGGGCGGTCCAAGCGCGACCTGGACGGCAGGGAACTGCACGTCGTCCATGTCGAGGACGCGCGCTCTCCCGCCCCCTGACACGCCGGTGCCCGGCACACCCCGAGGTGTACCGGGCACCGCAGACCGTACGAAGGCCGTTACTGCGGGACGCTCGCCACGCCCGGAGCCAGGAACTTCTTGCCGTTCACGCGCTCCGAGACGCCCTCGCGGTCCAGGTACGGCGTGATGCCGCCCAGGTGGAAGGGCCAGCCGGCACCCGTGATCAGGCAGAGGTCGATGTCCTGGGCCTCGGCGACGACGCCCTCGTCGAGCATGAGCCCGATCTCCTGCGCCACCGCGTCGAGCACGCGCTCGCGCACCTGCTCCTCGGTCAGGACGACATCGCCCTGCTTCAGCAGCGCGGCGACCTCCGGGTCCAGCTCCGGCTTGCCGCTGTCGTAGACGTAGAAGCCGCGCTTGCCCGCCTTGACGACGGCCGCGAGGTTCGCGGAGACCGTGAAGCGGTCCGGGAAGGCCCGGTTGAGGGTCTCCGAGACGTGCAGACCGATCGCAGGGCCGACCAGCTCCAGGAGGACCAGCGGGGACATCGGCAGACCGAGCGGCTCGATCGCCTTCTCGGCGACCTCGACCGGGGTGCCCTCGTCGATGACGTTCTGGATCTCGCCCATGAAGCGGGTCAGGATGCGGTTCACGACGAACGCCGGGGCGTCCTTGGTGAGGACCGCGGTCTTCTTCAGCTTCTTGGCCACCGCGAACGCGGTCGCGAGCGAGGCGTCGTCCGTCTTCTCACCGCGGACGATCTCGAGGAGCGGGAGGATGGCGACGGGGTTGAAGAAGTGGAAGCCCACGACCCGCTCGGGGTGCTGGAGCTTCGACGCCATCTCCGTCACCGACAGCGAGGAGGTGTTGGTGGCGAGGATCGCGTGCGCCGGGGCGACCGCCTCGACCTCCGCGAACACCTGCTGCTTGACACCGATCTCCTCGAACACGGCCTCGATGATGAAGTCCGCGTCGGAGAAGCCCTCGGCCTTGTCCAGGACACCGGTCACCAGCGCCTTGAGACGGTTGGCCTTGTCCTGGTTGATCCGGCCCTTGCCGAGCAGCTTGTCGATCTCGGCGTGGACGTAGCCCACACCCTTGTCGACGCGCTCCTGGTCGATGTCGGTCAGGACGACCGGCACCTCCAGACGGCGCAGGAAGAGCAGGGCGAGCTGGCTGGCCATCAGACCGGCGCCGACGACACCGACCTTGGTGACCGGGCGGGCCAGGTTCTTGTCCGGGGCGCCCGCGGGACGCTTGCCGCGCTTCTGCACCAGGTTGAACGCGTAGATGCCGGAGCGCAGTTCGCCGCCCATGATCAGGTCGGCGAGCGCCTTGTCCTCGGCGTCGTAACCCTGCTGCAGGTCGCCGTTCTTGGCGGCCGCGATGATGTCAAGGGCACGGTAGGCGGCCGGGGCCGCGCCGTGCACCTTGCCGTCCGCGATGAAGCGGCCCTTGGCGACGGCCTGGTCCCAGGCCTCGCCGCGGTCGATCACCGGACGCTCGACCTCGATGTCGCCCTTGAGCACCTGGGCGGTCCAGATCAGCGACTGCTCCAGGAAGTCGGCGCCCTCGAAGATGGCGTCGGCGATGCCGAGGTCGAAGACCTGCTGGCCCTTGAGCTGCTTGTTCTGGTTGAGGCTGTTCTCGATGATGACCGAGACGGCCTTGTCGGCGCCGATCAGGTTCGGCAGCAGGGCGCAGCCGCCCCAGCCCGGGACCAGGCCCAGGAAGACCTCGGGCAGCGAGAACGCCGGGATGGCCTTGGACACCGTGCGGTAGGTGCAGTGCAGGCCGACCTCGACGCCGCCGCCCATCGCGGCGCCGTTGTAGTAGGCGAAGGTCGGGACCGCGAGGGCCGCGAGGCGCTTGAAGACCTCGTGGCCGCCCTTGCCGATGGCCAGCGCGTCCTCGTGCTTCTTCAGCAGCTCGACGCCCTTGAGGTCGGCGCCGACGGCGAAGATGAACGGCTTGCCGGTGACACCGGCGCCGACGATCGTGCCTTCGGCCGCCTCCTTCTCGACCTGGTCGATGGCGGTGTTGAGGTTCGCCAGCGAGGCCGGGCCGAAGGTGGTCGGCTTGGTGTGGTCCAGGCCGTTGTCCAGCGTGATCAGGGCGAAGCGCCCGGCACCGAACGGCAGGTCGAAGTGGCGCACGTGCGCCTGGGTCACGACCTCGTCCGGGAACAGCTCGGCCGCGCCCTTCAGGAGTTCAGCGGTGGTGCTCACTTGTCGCCTCCGTCGAAGTGCGGGTTCTCCCAGATGACCGTCGCGCCCATGCCGAAGCCGACGCACATGGTGGTCAGGCCGTAGCGGACGTGTCGCTGCTCCTCGAACTGGCGGGCCAGCTGCGTCATCAGCCGGACGCCGGAGGAGGCCAGCGGGTGACCGAAGGCGATCGCGCCGCCGTACTGGTTGACGCGCTCGTCGTCGTCCGCGATGCCGTAGTGGTCGAGGAGGGCCAGCACCTGGACGGCGAAGGCCTCGTTGATCTCGAAGAGACCGATGTCACCGATGCCCAGACCCGCCTTGGCGAGGGCCTTCTCGGTCGCCGGGATCGGGCCGTAGCCCATGACCTCCGGCTCGACGCCCGCGAAGGCGTACGAGACGAGGCGCATCTTGACCGGCAGGCCGTTCTCGCGGGCGAAGTCCTCGCTCGCGATGATCGAGGCGGTGGCGCCGTCGTTCAGACCGGCCGCGTTGCCCGCGGTGACCCGGCCGTGGACGCGGAACGGCGTCTTGAGGCCGGACAGGTTCTCCAGGGTCGTGCCCGGGCGCATCGGCTCGTCGGCGGTGACCAGACCCCAGCCGGTCTCGCCGGCCTCCGGGCTGGTGCGGCGCACCGAGATCGGCACCAGGTCCTGCTGGATCTTGCCGTTGGCGTACGCCTTGGCGGCCTTCTCCTGGGAGCGCACCGCGTACTCGTCGGCGCGCAGCTTGGTGATGTGCGGGTAGCGGTCGTGCAGGTTCTCGGCAGTCATGCCCATGAACAGGGCGGACTCGTCGACCAGCTTCTCGCTCACGAACCGCGGGTTCGGGTCCACGCCCTCGCCCATCGGGTGGCGGCCCATGTGCTCGACACCACCGGCGATGACGGCGTCGTAGGCGCCGAAGGCGATTGAACCGGCGGTGGCCGTCACGGCGGTCAGGGCGCCGGCGCACATGCGGTCGATCGAGTAGCCGGGGACCGACTGGGGCAGACCGGCGAGGATGCCGGCCGTGCGGCCGAGGGTCAGACCCTGGTCACCGATCTGCGTGGTCGCGGCGATGGCGACCTCGTCGATCTTCTTCGGGTCCAGACCGGGGTTGCGGCGCAGCAGCTCCCGGATCGCCTTCACGACAAGGTCGTCGGCGCGGGTCTCGTGGTAGATGCCCTTCGGGCCCGCCTTGCCGAACGGGGTGCGGACGCCGTCGACGAAGACGACGTCCCTGACGGTACGAGGCACGATGGCTCTCCTCCAGGGTGCGGGACGCTGAGCGCTTGCTTACGACCATGCTACTTATGAGTAACGTGGCTGCACAGTCCTGGTGGGGGGAGCGGCGAACGTCACACCAGAGGCTTCGCTCGAGCGGGGGGACCCCCATCGCCGCGCGGAACGACCGCCCGCGGCCGGGCACGGCAAGGTGGCAGGATCTTGGCGCGATCTCGACGTACCGGAGGCGCCCCGAAGGAGCGCGGGACCGTGTCGATACGCGGCTCCGCCGTGTGGGCGCGAGCGGCCACGGTGAACCCGCGGCCGCCGTACGTGATCAAGTCCTGCGGTGGCTAGACACCGTTCGCGGACAGCGCCGCAACCAGTGCGGCCGTCACCTGGTCCACCTGCCACGCCCGCGCGCCGTACCCCGCCAGCGCGGCACCCACGGACCCGGCGTCGACCACCTTCGGCGGCTCCCAGCAAAGACGCCGCACCGTGTCCGGAGAGATCAGGTTCTCCTGCGGCATGCCGAGCTGCTCGGCCAGCGTCGAGACCCCGGCCCGGGCGGCGGACAGCCGGGCCGCCGCGGCGGGGTCCTTGTCGGCCCACGCCCGTGGCGGCGGCGGCCCGGTGACAGGCTGGCCGGGCTGCGGCAGCGCACCGTCGGGAAGGGCCTTGGCCCGGTCCACCGCGGCCTGCCACTGCTCCAGCTGCCGCCGCCCCACCCGGTGCCCGAACCCGTTCAGCGCGGCCAGCGCGTGCACACTGCCCGGCAAGGAAAGCGCGGCCTCCACGATGGCCGCGTCCGAAAGAACCTTGCCCGGCGACACGTCCCGCCGCTGGGCGATCCGGTCCCGTGTCTGCCACAACTCCCGTACGACGGCCAGCTGCCGGCGCCGCCGCACCTTGTGCATGCCGGACGTACGGCGCCAGGGATCCTTGCGGGGCTCGGCCGGCGGCGCGGACGCGATCGCGTCGAACTCCTGGCGGGCCCACTCCAGCTTGCCCTGCCGGTCCAGCTCCTTCTCCAGAGCGTCGCGCAGGTCGACGAGGAGTTCCACGTCCAGCGCGGCATAGCGCAGCCAGGGCTCGGGCAGCGGGCGGGTGGACCAGTCGACGGCGGAGTGGCCCTTCTCCAGGACGAAGCCGAGGACGCTCTCGACCATGGCGCCGAGGCCGACCCGGGGGAACCCGGCGATCCGGCCGGCCAGCTCGGTGTCGAACAGCAGCGTCGGCACCATGCCTATCTCGCGCAGGCAGGGCAGATCCTGGGTGGCGGCGTGCAGCACCCACTCGACGCCGGACAGCGCCTCGCCGAGGCCGGACAGGTCGGGGCAGGCGACGGGGTCGATCAGCGCGGTGCCGGCCCCCTCGCGGCGCAGCTGCACCAGGTAGGCGCGCTGGCCGTAGCGGTAGCCGGAGGCGCGCTCGGCGTCGACGGCCACAGGGCCGGAACCGGCGGCGAACGCGGCGATCACCTCGGCGAGGGCGGCCTCGTCGGCGATCACGGGCGGAATGCCCTCGCGGGGTTCGAGTAGTGGAGTCGGCGCCCCCGTCACAGACGATCCGGCGTCGTCCGGAGGGGTGCCTCCGGTGGTGCGCAGGGAAGCGTCTGCTGCGGTGTCTTGGGCGTCGGTCACATGTCAAGGGTATCCGTGTATGGACAGCACCCGTCGCCGGAACGTTCCGGCGACGGGCACCGGAGGGTCATAAACCAGTCAGGCCGGTGAACGCCCGGTTCACATGGTGGAACCGGCGCTGCCGGCGAGCGGCCCGGCGCAGGGTGCGGCCGAGGGGGTCAGTGGATGATTCCGGTGCGCAAGGCCACGGCGACCATGCCGGCCCGGTCGCCCGTGCCGAGCTTGCGCGCGATACGGGCGAGGTGGCTCTTCACGGTCAGTGCGGACAGGCCCATCGAGACGCCGATCGCCTTGTTCGACTGGCCCTCGGCGACCAGCCGCAGCACCTCGACCTCGCGTCCGGACAGCTCCCGGTAGCCGCCCGGGTGGCTCGGGGCACCCGGGGGGCGGCGGTGCATACGGGCGCCGGCGCCGAGGGGAGCGGCGCCGGGGCGGGCGGGGAGCCCGATGTTCGTCCGGGTACCGGTGACGACGTAGCCCTTGACCCCGCCCGCCAGGGCGTTGCGGACGGCGCCGATGTCGTCGGCGGCGGAGAGCGCCAGCCCGTTGGGCCAGCCCGCCGCGCGGGTCTCGGACAGCAGGGTCAGGCCGGAGCCGTCGGGCAGGTGGACGTCGGCGACGCAGATGTCGCGGGGGTTGCCGATGCGGGGACGAGCCTCCGCGATGGACGAGGCTTCGATGACATCGCGCACACCGAGCGCCCACAGGTGACGGGTGACGGTGGAGCGGACGCGCGGGTCGGCCACGACCACCATGGCGGTCGGCTTGTTCGGGCGGTAGGCGACCAGGCTTGCGGGCTGCTCGAGGAGAACGGACACCAGGCCTCCTGGGGTGGGGGAAGGGGCCGGCTTTGGGGAAGAAGCCGGGACGAACCGTGCTTTCAAGGTCACAGTCGTCTTCGGCAGCAAACCCGTCCGCCTTTAGAGAATGATCACGATCTAGTGAGTAACAATCCGTGCAATTCGGACACGCGATCGATCATCCGAAGATCGAGTCGGTCCGGGCCGGTGCGATTCGAGTGCGGAAAGTGGCCGTATCGACAAAGAGATGGTCAATTGGGCGTTCGCGGGGGTTAAGCCGGCCGGACCGGTCGTGACATCACCGGGACTGCGGACCCCTGCGCCGCTGCGGCAGGGTCACCACCGAGGCGTCACCCGGACCGGCCGGGGGCAGCCCGCCGACCTGGGCCAGCAGATCGCACCAGGAAGCGAGGTGCCCTGCGGTGTCCGGCACCCCGGCGAGGCTCTCGCGGGGCGTCCAGGAGGCGCGGATCTCGATCTGCGAGGCGGGCGGCCGCTCGGCCAGCCCGCCGAAGTAGTGCGAGCCCGCGCGCGTGACGGTGCCGCTCGGCTCGCCGTACGTGAGACCGCGCGACTGCAGCGCGCCGGTCAGCCACGACCAGCACACCTCGGGCAGCAGCGGATCGGCCGCCATCTCCGGCTCCAGCTCCGCGCGCACCAGGGTCACCAGCCGGAACGTGCCGCGCCAGGCGTCGTGCCCCGCCGGGTCGTGCAGCAGCACCAGCCGCCCGTCGGCCAGATCCTGGTCACCGTCGACCACCACGGCCTCCAGCGCGTACGCGAACGGGGCGAGCCGCCGCGGGGCGGGCGTCGTCTCCACCTCGACCTGCGGCCGCAGACGGCTGCCGCGCAGGGCTTCGACCGCGGCACGGAAAGCCGGCGGACCCGAACTGTCGGAGTGCCGGTCCGCCTCCCCGGTGTCCTTCTCGTCGTCCGTACCGTCAGCACTGTCCGACATTCGTCCCTGAGCCGCAGCCATGCGGGAAGGGTAAGGGAGCCGGTGCTCGGTGCCGGACTAGACACCCCGCTCCGGCACTGCCGCGCCGTCCGGGGGCCGCCGCCCCGAGCCCCCGCTTCGGCCCTGAACGGGCCTCGTCCTCGCTCTCCCCGCTCTCGGCTCCGCCTGAGCGGGGGGACCCCCGGACAGGCTGAATTCCGGTGACCCGTGTCGTGCGAGACTGGCCCCGTGAGTGCCAACGGAAGCCCCACGGGCCAGCAGCCGACAGCGACGTACGACAGCGCCTTCCTCAGGGCGTGCAGGCGCGAGCCCGTGCCGCACACCCCCGTGTGGTTCATGCGCCAGGCCGGTCGCTCGCTGCCGGAGTACCGCAAGGTGCGCGAGGGCATCCCCATGCTGGAGTCCTGCATGCGGCCCGAGCTGGTCACCGAGATCACGCTGCAGCCGGTGCGCCGGCACGACGTGGACGCCGCGATCTACTTCAGCGACATCGTCGTCCCGCTCAAGGCCATCGGCCTCGACCTCGACATCAAGCCCGGCGTCGGCCCGGTCGTCGAGCAGCCGATCCGCACCCGCGCCGACCTCGCCCGGCTGCGCGACCTCACCCCCGAGGACGTCCCCTACATCACCGAGGCGGTCGGCCTGCTCACCCGCGAGCTGGGCGCCACTCCGCTGATCGGTTTCGCGGGCGCGCCTTTCACCCTCGCGAGTTACCTCGTCGAGGGCGGTCCGTCCCGCACGTACGAGAACGCCAAGGCGATGATGTACGGCGACCCGCAGCTGTGGGCCGACCTGCTGGACCGTCTCGCCGACATCACCGCCGCCTTCCTGAAGGTGCAGATCGAGGCGGGCGCCTCGGCCGTGCAGCTCTTCGACTCCTGGGTGGGCGCGCTGGCCCCGGCCGACTACGTGAAGTCCGTGATGCCCGCCTCGGCGAAGGTGTTCGAGGCCGTCGCGGGCTACGGCGTCCCGCGCATCCACTTCGGTGTCGGCACCGGTGAGCTGCTGAAGCTCATGGGCGAGGCCGGTGCGGACGTCGTCGGCGTCGACTGGCGCGTCCCGCTGGACGAGGCCGCCCGCCGCGTCGGCCCCGGCAAGGCGCTCCAGGGCAACATCGACCCGACCGTCCTGTTCACCGACAAGGACACCGTCGAGGCCCGGGCCCGTGAGGTGCTCGACGCGGCCACCGGCCTGGAGGGCCACGTCTTCAACCTCGGCCACGGCGTGATGCCGAACACCGACCCGGACGCGCTGACCCGGCTCGTGGATTACGTCCACACGGCGAGCGCCCGCTGAGCGGACCCGCTCACCACACCTGACGGGGCCGGGCCCGCCTGCCGAAGAGCAGACGGGGCGGCTCCGGCGGGGGCGGGGTGCCGGGCTTGAGCGGCCAGGCCAGCAGCATGCCCGCCGCGAAGCCGACCACATGGGCCGCGTACGCCACGGTTCCGGCGCCGGAGACCCCGTGCCCCGAGGAGTACACCGCCTGGAGCACGAACCAGAAGCCCAGCACCAGCCAGGCGGGCAGCCTGAGCGGCAGGAAGACCAGGAACGGGACGAGGACCCAGACCCTGGCCGTCGGATACAGCACCAGATAGGCGCCCAGCACCCCGGCGATCGCTCCGGACGCGCCGATCAGCGGGTCGCCGGAGGCGTCGTTGAGCAGCGCGAACCCGTAGCCGGCCGCGTAGCCGCAGACGACGTAGAAGAGGAAGTAGCGGATGTGGCCCATCCGGTCCTCGACGTTGTTGCCGAAGATCAGCAGGAAGAGCATGTTGCCCAGCAGGTGCAGCCAGCCGCCGTGCAGGAACATCGCGGTGAACACGGACAGCGGCGGGGACTTGTCGTAGCCGGGTGGCGCCACGACACAGCCCGGGCCGTGCGGGCCCACGCCCACGCCGCCCGTGGGCACCAGCCGGGGCATCTGATGGTGGATCAGCTCCCGGGGGACCGCCGCGTAGTGGTCCACGAACGCCTGGAGGTGACACAGCCGCGCCAGATCGCCGCCTGCGGCCACGGAACCGGCAGCGCCCGGGGTGGCGAGGAAGACGAGGACGTTGGCCGCGATGAGCGCGTACGTCACATAGGGCGTGCGGCGCAGCGGGTTCACGTCATGGACGGGGATGACCACACAGAAGTAGTGCCCGCGAAGCGGCACGTGAATCGGTGAACGCGGCCGGGCACGCGTGCGTATCTGTTCTCAACCGACGTGAGGACAGGCGATGAACGTTCCGCAGGTTTCGGCGATGCATGCTCTCCCCGATGGTGAGGCAGAGCTGTCTTTGGTGCTACGGCTTCCCTGGGAGGATGTCGCGCGGCTCGGTCAGGAAGCGGGGCGGCTCGCTTCGCAGATGCAGCGGCCCGTGACGCTGGACGAGGCGGTGAGCCACCGGCTGCGGTCGGCTCGCCCCGCGGCGTCTCATGCCAAGCCGGCGGGTGAGCAGCCTGCCGCCGTGACGTCGAGTGCGGCCGTCACTTCCTTGCCGCGGATCAGCGGGACGGCCTAGGAGCGGTGCGGGGTGCGGGTGCGTGCCCTACGCCCGCCTGATCGCTGCCGTTGCCTTTCTCGCCGCCACCAGAACCGGGTCCCACACCGGTGAGAACGGCGGAGCGTAGCCCAGGTCCAGGGCTGTCATCTGCTCCACCGTCATCTGCGCGGTCAGCGCGACCGCCGCGATGTCGACGCGCTTGGCCGCACCCTCCCTGCCGACGATCTGTACGCCGAGCAGGCGGCCCGTGCGGCGCTCGGCGAGCATCTTGACCGTCATCGGGGCGGCGCCGGGGTAGTAGCCGGCGCGGCTCGTCGACTCGATGGTGACGGTCTCGTACCGGAGGCCGACCCGGCGGGCGTCCTTCTCGCGCAGGCCGGTGCGGGCGATCTCCAGGTCGCAGACCTTGCTGACCGCCGTGCCCACGACGCCCGGGAAGGTCGCGTAACCGCCGCCGGCGTTGGTGCCGATGACCTGGCCGTGCTTGTTGGCGTGGGTGCCGAGCGGGACGTACTGCTCCTGGCCGGAGACCAGGTTGAGCACCTCGACGCAGTCGCCGCCCGCCCAGATGTTCCGGTGGCCGCGCACGCGCATCGCGAGGTCGGTGAGCAGGCCGCCGTGCGCGCCGAGCGGGAGGCCCGCCGCCTCGGCGAGGGCGGTCTGGGGACGTACGCCGATGCCCAGGATCACGATGTCCGCCGGGAACTCGGCGTCCTCCGTGACCACCGCCCGCACCCGGCCGTCCTCGCCGGTCAGGACCTTGGTGACCTCGGCGTCGTTGACCATGGTGATGCCCAGGCCCTCCATGGCGCGGTGCACGAGGCGGCCCATGTCGGCGTCGAGGGTCGACATCGGCTCCTTGCCGCGGTTGACGACCGTCACCTCGAAGCCCCGGTTGATGAGGGCCTCGGCCATCTCCACGCCGATGTAGCCGGCTCCCACGACGACCGCACGACGGCCACGCGTGTGTACCAGCGAGTCCAGCAGTGCCTGGCCGTCGTCCAGGGTCTGCACGCCGTGCACGCCGGGTGCGTCCGCGCCCGGCATGTCCGGGCGGATCGGGCGGGCGCCGGTGGCGATCACGAGCTTGTCGTACGACGTCCAGGACTCGTCCCCGGAATCGACGTCACGCGCGCGTACCCGGCCGCCCGCCACGTCGATCTCCGTGACCTCCGTGCGCATCCGCAGATCGATGCCCCGCGCGCGGTGCTCCTCGGGTGTACGGGCGATCAGCCGGTCCCGCTCCACGACGTCACCGCCCACCCAGTACGGGATCCCGCACGCCGAGAAGGAGCTGAAGTGGCCGCGCTCGAAGGCCACGATCTCCAGCTCCCCGGCGCCCCGCAGCCGGCGGGCCTGCGACGCCGCGGACATCCCCGCGGCGTCGCCGCCGATCACCACCAGCCGTTCCCTGCCCTCGCGCTCACCGTTCATGGTCATGCGAACACGCTACGGGGCCGGGGCATTTCAGTCCCGGCCTCCCTCGCCGGAGGGGTCCGGCACAGCACGCGCCTGCGGCAGCGGGCCCGGCGCCGTCATCGCGGGCCCGGGCTCCGCGCGGCGCCGCAGGCGCGGGCGCACGGCCCGCAGCCACAGCAGTGCCAGCAGCGCCGCGAGCGCGGCGAACGGCAGGATCGCGCCGAGGGCCAGGGCGATCCAGAGCAGCATGGTGACGAACACGTGCCAGCCGCCCGACAGCGCGTCCACGAAGCCCGGCGTGTCGTCCCCCGCGGCCTTGTGCACGGGCTTCTCGGACAGCGACAGGCTGATGGTCGCGAGGCTCGTGCGGTCCTTCAGGGACGCCTGCTGCGCCAGCAGCGACTCCAGGTCCGCCTCGCGGCTGCTCAGCTCCCCCTCCAGGGTGACGACGTCGCTCAGCCTGGTCGCCCGGTCCATCAGCGTGCGGATCCGGTCCACGCTCGCCCGCTGCGACTTGATCCTGCTGTCCACGTCCACGACCTGGTCGGTGACGTCGACCGCCTTCGCGGTGCGCTCGACGAGCTTGCCGGTGCCCTGCAGACCGGCGAGGACCTCGTCGTACTTCGCCGTGGGCACGCGCAGGACGACCCGGGTCCGCTCATGACCGTCGGAGTCCCGGCTCGTGCTCTCCTGGCCGACGTAGCCGCCCGCGCTCTCGGCGGTCGTACGAGCCTCCTCCAGAGCCTTGGCCGCGTTCTTGACCTCGACGGTGAGGGAGGCGGTGCGGATGATCGCGCTCGGCGTGAGCTTGGGCGCCCTCCGAGCGGACTTGGCGCCGCCCGCCGTGCCGCCGGTGGCGCCCGGCTGCCGCGCTTCGGCGCCGGCGGCGGACTTGGCGGAGCCGCCCTGGTCGTTCTCGCCGCTGCATCCCGCGAGCGCGAGGGAGGCGGCGAGCAGGATGCCGGTCAGCAGCCGGACCGGTCGTGCGGAACGTGGTGTGCGCATGGGCGGTACCCCCGAGGACGGTGATCCGTGACGCTTCTTCGACGCCCGGGTGCGCACGGACGTTGGGCGTTCCCGGTCCCGATGCGGTCACGGTCCGGACTCGTCCGGGACACCGGGCGGGGGCGGGAGTGCCGGTGGGGTCTGAGAGAGTGGGGGGCATGAGCGCAACGGGTACGAGCACGGGGCATGTCGTCGTCATCGGAGCCGGTGTCGCAGGGCTGGCCGCCGCCCACCGGCTGCTCGGGCGCGGGACCCGCGTGACCGTCCTGGAGGCGTCCGACCGGGTCGGCGGCAAGCTGCTGCCCGGCGAGATCGCGGGCGTCCGGGTCGACCTGGGTGCCGAGTCGATGCTCGCCCGTCGCCCCGAGGCGGTGGCCCTCGCCCGCGAGGTCGGCCTCGCCGAGCGGCTCCGGCAGCCGGCCACCGCGACCGCCTCGATCTGGACCCGCGGCGCCCTGCGTCCGATGCCCAAGGGCCATGTGATGGGCGTCCCCGGCACCGCCGCGGCCCTGGCCGGAGTCCTGTCCGACGAGGGCCTGGCCCGGATCGAGCGCGACGCGGGCCTGCCCCGCACGGAGATCGGCGACGACGTGGCCGTCGGGGAGTACGTGGCGGCCCGGCTCGGCCGCGAGGTCGTCGACCGCCTCGTCGAGCCCCTGCTGGGCGGGGTGTACGCGGGCGACGCGTACCGCATCTCGATGCGCTCGGCCGTCCCGCAGCTCTTCCAGGCGGCCCGCGCCCACGACTCCCTCACCGCGGCCGTCCGGGACATCCAGGCCAAGGCCGCCGGCCACCAGCAGACCGGGCCCGTCTTCATGGGCATCGAGGGCGGAGTGGGCCGGCTGCCGCTCGCGGTCGCCGAGTCGGTGCGGGCCCGCGGCGGCGAGATCCTGACCGGGACACCGGTCACCGGGCTGCGCCGGGAGGCGTCGGGCGGCTGGCGGGTCGCCACGGGGGAGCGCGCGCTGCACGCCGACGCGGTGGTCGTCGCCGTACCCGCCCCGGCCGCCGCCGCTCTGCTGCGGGCCGAGTCCCCGGCGGCCGCCACCGAGCTGAGCGCCGTCGAGTACGCCTCCATGGCGCTGATCACCCTCGCCTACCGGCGCGCCGACCTCGCCCTTCCGGAGGGCAGCGGCTTCCTCGTGCCGCCGGTCGACGGGCACACCATCAAGGCCTCGACCTTCGCCTCCCAGAAATGGGGCTGGATCGCCGAGGAGGATCCCGACGTGGTCGTGCTGCGCACCTCCGTGGGGCGCCACCGCGAGACGGAGATCCTGCGGCGCGAGGACACGGAGCTGGTCGACGTCTCCCGGCACGACCTGCGCGAGGCCACCGGCCTGGACGCCGTTCCCCTCCGGACCCGGGTCACCCGCTGGACGGACGGCCTGCCCCAGTACCCCGTCGGCCACCACGCGCGCGTGGCGCGCATCCGCGAACACGTCGCCAAGCTGCCGGGCCTCGCGGTGTGCGGCGCGCAGTACGACGGCGTCGGCATCCCCGCCTGCATCGCGAGCGCGTACGCGGCGGTGGACCAGCTGGGCGGCGACCTGAGCGGGGCCGAAGAGCTGACGGCCAACCCGGTGCAGAGCCTGCACGGCGGAGCGGGAGAATAGGGACCATGAGTGACGACGCCCCCACCACCGAGTCCGGCAGGATCCCGAACAAGGGCAAGCTGGCCAAGGACCTCAACGAGGTCATCCGCTACACCCTGTGGTCGGTCTTCAAGCTGAAGGACGTGCTGCCCGAGGACCGCGCGGGTTACGCCGACGAGGTCCAGGAGTTGTTCGACCAGCTCGCCGCCAAGGACGTGACGATCCGCGGCACCTACGACCTCTCCGGCCTGCGTGCCGACGCCGACGTCATGATCTGGTGGCACGCCGAGACCAGCGACCAGCTCCAGGAGGCGTACAACCTCTTCCGCCGCACGAAGCTGGGCCGCGCCCTGGAGCCGGTCTGGTCGAACATGGCGCTGCACCGCCCCGCCGAGTTCAACCGCTCGCACATCCCGGCGTTCCTCGCCGACGAGACGCCCCGCAACTACGTGAGCGTCTACCCCTTCGTGCGCAGCTACGACTGGTACCTGCTGCCCGACGAGGACCGCCGCCGGATGCTCGCCGACCACGGCAAGATGGCCCGCGGCTACCCGGACGTGCGCGCCAACACGGTCGCCTCGTTCTCGCTCGGCGACTACGAGTGGGTCCTCGCCTTCGAGGCCGACGAGTTGTACCGCATCGTCGACCTCATGCGTCACCTGCGCGGCTCGGAGGCTCGCATGCACGTCCGCGAAGAAGTTCCCTTCTTCACCGGCCGCCGCAAGTCGGTGGCCGAGCTGGTGGCCGGGCTCGCCTGACCGGTGGCGGCTCCTCTGCCCGGCCGGGGGTCCGGGGGTTGTCCCCCGGGAGATGCAGCACCGGCCGCCGCAAGTCGGTGGCCGAGCTGGTGGCCGGGCTCGCCTAGGCGGACTTGCCCTTGAGGGAGTCCCGTAGGGGCTGCTTGGGGGCTCGGTGTTTGGGGGTTTCGGGCTTCGGCTCCGGGTGCGGTGCGCAGAACGCGCGCCGCCCCGGGAGGCGGCCCTCCAGCAGGTAGGCGTCGAGGTGTCCGTTCACGCACTCGTTGCGGCCGCCCCCGATCCCGTGCGTGCCCGCGTCCCGCTCGGTCACCAGCACCGAGCCGGACAGCCGCCGGTTCATCTCCAGCGCGCCCGCGTACGGCGTCGCCGCGTCCCGCTCGGCCGCCAGGATCAGCACCTGCGGCAGCTCACCCGGGCCGGTGCGCACGTCCAGCGGCCGCTGCCGGGGCGCCGGCCAGTAGGCGCACGGCAGGTTCATCCACGCGTTGTCCCAGGTCTCGAACGGCGCCACGCGTGCCAGCCGCGTGTTGTCGCGGTCCCACACCTTCCAGTCCGTCGGCCAGGCCGCGTCGTTGCACTCGACGGCCGTGTAGACCGCGCCGCTGTTCTCCGCCTCGGCGGCCGTCTCCGGGCTCGGCGCGGCCAGCTCGATCAGCGGCTTCGCGTCGCCCTTCAGATAGGCCGACAGCGCGGCGGCCCGGCCGGGCCAGAAGTCGTCGTAGTACCCGGCGGTCAGGAACGCGCTCTGCAGCTGCGCCGGCCCCACCTTCCCGCCCGCCGCCTTCGCGGCCAGCCGGCTGCGCGCGGTGTCGTAACTGCGCTGCACCTTCGCCGCCGTGTCGCCGAGCCGGTACACGTCGTCGTGCCGGGCCATCCACTCGCGGAAGTCCGTCCAGCGGTCCTCGAACGCGGCCGACTGGTCGAGGTTGTCGCGGTACCAGACCTTCTCCGGGGCCGGGTTGACCGCCGAGTCCAGCACCATCCGCCGCACGTGGGAGGGGAACAGCGTCGCGTACAGCGCGCCGAAGTAGGTGCCGTACGACGCGCCCATGAAGGTCAGCCGGTCCTCGCCCAGCGCCGCCCGCAGGACGTCCAAGTCGCGGGCGTTGTTGAGTGAGTTGTAGAACCGCAGCTTGCTCCCGGAGCGCTGGGCGCAGCCGCGCGCGTACGCCTTCGCCTGGGCGATGCGCTGCCGCTTGTACTGCTCCGAGGGGTGGGTCGGCGTCGGGGCGGGTGCCGGGAAGAAGTGCTTGGGGTCCACGCACGACAGCGGCGCCGAGCGTTCCACCCCGCGCGGGGCGTAGCCGATCAGGTCGTAGGCGGCGGCGATCCCCTTCCACTCGGGCAGCGTGCCGACCAGCGGGAAGAGCATGCCGGACGCGCCGGGGCCGCCCGGGTTGTAGACGAGGGAGCCCTGCCGGGGCACCTTCCGCTTGCTGTTGCGCGGGTCCGTGTGGGTGGCCCGCGCCCGGCTGACCGTCAACTGGATCTGCTTGCCGTCGGGGTGGGCGTAGTCCAGCGGGACGTTCACCGTGCCGCACTGCATGGCGGCGGGCGCGTCCTTCACGGCGGAGCACGTGCCGAAGTCGATGCCGACCGCGCGGGCGCGGGCGGCGGCCACCGCCGCCCCGCGCAGCTCGGCCCTGCCCGGCACATCGGGCGCGCCGCCCGCGGGCGCCGCGGCCAGAGAAGTCAGGAGCAAGGATCCGGCGGCCGAGTACAGGGCGGCAGCTCTCATCGCGTATCCCTTCGGTGCACGGCGGCGATGGCACGGCTGCCACGGCCCGGTCACGACAGAAGGGATGTTTCGATCGGTCGTGGGCGAAGGCAAGCACCACCCCGCCGGTGTCGCCGTCAATGCCCCTTATGCGCCCCCGGAGCCGGCTTCACTCCCGCCAGGGCGGGTCGCGGTGGGTGAAGGCGGCCCGCAGCTCCGGCTCGCCGATGGCGCGGATGCCGCGCACGGCGACGGAGGTGAGGAAGGCCCCCTCGTCGCCGCCGTCCCCGGCCTGCCGACGGGTGCCGAGGGCCCCGAGCAGCCGCTGTCCGGCGGGAGAGGCCCAGCGCGTGTACGGATACGCCTCGACCCGGGCTATGGCCAGGCAGCTCAGGGAGAGCGTGAGGGGGAGCGCGAACCACAGGCTCACCAGCAGGCGCGGCATGCCGGTCTGGGCGGGCATCAGCAGCGCGGTCAGACCCAGTCCGAGCGTGACCAGCGCGGCGGCCCGCACCTGGCGGATCCCGGCGGCCACGGTCGTCCGTGCGCCGTCGGGCACCGCGAGGCCCGCGCGCACCAGCCGGTCGGCGAGCCGCCTTACGGCCTCGGCTCCGGCCGCGGTGGCCCGCACGGGAGCGATCCGGGACTGCCCCTCGGGGCCGATCGCCCCTATGACGGACTGCTCCATCTCGTCACGGCCCCGCGGGTCCACCACCGTGGCCCACCCGGTGTGCGCGAGCAGCAGCCGCCGCCCGCGGGCCATGGACACCATGGTCACATCGGCGACCCGCGCCGGTCCGCCGGACAGGAACGCCGTCTCGTACAGCGTCAGATCGTGCTCGTGGTGCGCCGTCGCGGCCTCCGCGTCACCGGCCGCCGCGCGTACGGCGGCCAGGCACAGCCGGGTACAGGCGATGCCGGCGAACGCCCAGGCCAGGAGGAGGAGAAGGACCCAGAACATGAAGTGATTTCTATGCCACCGGGCCCCGCGATCGCCATGCCCCGTTCACTATCCGGACAGAGTGTGGCCGGTATGTGACGTTCCGAACGTGCCGCGGGTCAGGGGCTGTTCGCCGGTGGGGGGCTGGAGGCGGCGGGCGGCAGGGAGGAGGCCGCGGACGGTGAGGGCGCGACCGGAACCGCGGAGGAGGGGTCGACGGCGGGGGGTGTGGGCACGGGGGAGGGGGACGCCGCCAGGTCGCGGGCCAGCGCGGAGAAGTCGACGTACCCCGTCGCCTCCAGGATCTTGATGTGGTCCAGTACGGTCGCGTTGGCATCGTCGGCGAGGTCGCGGACGAGCGAGTTCTGGGTGCCGGCGCGGACCTGGGCGACGAGGGAGAACACCCGGCCGTGGGCGAGCCTGAGGATGCCCGCGAACTGCCGGTCGAACTCCTGGCCCTGGGCCGAGGTCAAGGTGGCGAGCCACTGCCTCTGCTGCTGGTTGGGCACGTTGGGCAGGGGCACACCGAGCTGGGAGGCCGTGGTGCGCACATGCGCGTCGAGGGAGGTGTGCCCGTCGACCAGGTGCTGCCCGGCCTCGCGTACGGCCGTTGTGGTGCCCTTGCGTTCCGCCAGCTGACCTGCGGGGAGCTCCCACAGACCCGCGAGACGGACCTTGGTGATGAAGTCCCGGTCCTGCGCGGACAGCGGGCCGTACGGGGTCGTCACGGTCTGTGCGCTGAGTACGTTCGCGCCGGTCGCGTTCGTTCGGTCGGCGTAGGACCAGATCGGAAAGAGCAGCGCTGCGGCTGTCGCCGCCAGGCCCACGATGATGAGCCCGGTGCCGCTGAATATGCCTCGGCCCTTGATGGCGGGTCGCGGTCGCATGGTGCCTCCTGCTCCGCACTCCAGGGTGCTGCGGGTGCGGGCTTGGCATATTACTGCGGGGTCGGGGCGGCCTGGCGCGGCGCCGTCGAGCCGCGAGCGGTCCTTCGGGCGCGGGTGCGTGGGGGCGCGCCCACGCGGCGGAGCCGCACATCGATACGGCCCCGCGCCCCTGGGCGGTTGCGGCTCCGTCGGCATCAGGCGACTGCGGGCCGTCGTGCTGCCGGGGTGCTGTGCACCTGCCTGGGCCGCAGGCGGTACGGTTCGGTGCGGCACCCCCCCGCCGGCGCCGCTGAGCGTGCCCCGGCTCAGTCCCGCCGCAGCAGCACCTTCGCTCGGGCCGTCAGGCCATGGGGGCGCGGGGACGGGCCCGCGCGGTCCAGCCACCAGTCCCGCAGCCGGCGTCGTACCTTCGCGTTCTCCGGCCGCCCGGTCTTCAGCAGCTGCTCCACGAAGTCCAGCGCGTCCTGCCGGTACCCCCCGCTCATCGGCCGCGCCCGCGCGTACTCCAGGAACGCCGCCCGGTACCCCTCCCCGAGCAGCACCGGCAGCTCGGGTGCCACGTGCGCCACCACACCCGCCCGCTTCGCCGCGAGCGCCCGCGCCTGCACCCCCATCCGCGCCCGGTCGAACCCTTCCGGCACCGGCGTCCCGGCCACCAGCGAGGACAGCACCGCGGCCTGGGCGACACCGAGCCGCTGCCGGGCCTCGGGCGGGGCCAGGACGGTGACGCCCCCTCCCGTGCCGGCGGTGCCCGCCGCCCCGGGACGGCTCGTGCGGGTCGCCCGGCCCGCCGCCACGGCCTCCCGGATCGCGTCCAGCTCCCGCTCCAGCTCGGCCGGTTCGGGGAAGTCCTCGTCCCGCTCCAGCAGCACCCCGGGCGGCGCGACGCGCGAGGCGAGGTCGGTCAGGATGTCGAGCACCGGGCGCGGCACGGGGTGCGCGTGGCTGTCGTGCCAGACGCCGTCGCGCTCGAAGCCGCCCGCGACATGCACGTAGGCGAGCGCCTCCAGGGGCAGCGCGGCCAGCGCCTCGGCGGGGTCCTCGGCACGGTTGACGTGATTGGTGTGCAGGTTGGCCACATCGATGAGCAGCCGTACCCCGGTCCGCTCGACCAGCTCGGCCAGGAACTGCCCCTCGGTCAGCTCCTCGCCCGGCCAGGAGAACAGCGCGGCGATGTTCTCCAGGGCCAGCGGCACCGGCAGCGCGTCCTGCGCGATCCGCACGTTCTCGCACAGCACGTCGAGGGCGTCCCGGGTGCGCGGCACGGGCAGCAGATGGCCCGCCTCCAGGCGCGGGGAGGCGGTGAGCGCGCCGCCCGCCCGTACGAACGCGATGTGCTCGGTGACCAGCGGCGCCCCGAGCGCCTCCGCCCGCTCGGCGAGCGCCGCGAGCCGGCCCTCGTCGGGGCGGTCCGCGCCGCCGAGGCCGAGGGAGACGCCGTGCGGGATCACGGTCACCCCGCGTTCGAGCAGCCGCAGCAGCGAGTCCGGGAGGTGGCCGGGGCAGACGTTCTCCGCCACGACCTCCACCCAGTCGATGCCCGGCATGCGCTCCACGGCGTCCGCGATCTCCGGCCGCCAGCCGATCCCCGTGCCCAGTCGCCGCATGGTCCTCCGTCCCCTCCCTCGAATGACGGGGGTATGGCCCCGGCGGGGTCCGCCGAATCCCCGCCGGGGTGCCTTCAGAGGAACATTTGAGGTTCCGGATCGCGCCGTGCGGGCGTCACCGCCGTACGGGCCACTCCCGCGGGTCCCGGCCCAGCAGGCACAGCGTCTCCTCCAGGGGCCCGGACCCCGGCGGCATCCGCAGCACCGGGGCGAAGGCGGATCCCGGCCCGCGCCGGGCGGGGTCGGCCGGCACGCGCCGGGCCACGGCGAGCGCGGCGTCGAGGACGTGCTCCGGCAGCTCCAGGCGCACCCCGAGGGCCGCGGCGACGTCCCAGGAGTGCACCACGTAGTCGAGGAAGTGGAAGCCGACCGCCCGCGCGCCCGGGAAACCTCCGCCGAGCTCCGGCAGCATGAACTCCCGCTCGGTCGCGCCGGGTTCGGCGAAGGCGGAGAGTACGGCGGTGGCGGCCGCCCGGTGCACCCGGGCCGGCTCGCGCGGGTCCTCCGGCTCCTTCCAGTACACCGCCTCGTGCCCCGCCCCCCGCGCCGCCGCCGCGAAGCCGAGGTGCTGCGCGGCCATGTGGGACGCGAGCCGCCGCAGGGTCCATCCCGCGCACGGGGTGTCCCGCTCCCAGTCCTCCTCCCGCGCCAGTCCCGCCACCCGCACGGCCTCGTACACGGCGATGCGGTCGAGTTCCACGATGTCGATATCGGTGTCGGTCATACGGCGAGCATAAAACTGTGCGAACGATCGTGCAGATTTTTTTCGGCGCGCGCAACCGGCTGCAACATCCGTCCCGCTCACGGGACTTGGGGAAGGGCCACCCCGTCCACGGCCGCGTCCCGCAGCCGCCGGGCGATGCCCGCCCGCGCCCTGCGATAGGCGGTCTCCTCGTCGTGCAGCACGGACAGGGCGTTCGCCGTCTCCAGCAACGCGATCAGCTCGAAGGCGAGTTGCGCGACATCCGTGCCGGCCCGCAGCTCACCAGCGCCGCGGGCCTCGTCGAGCGTGCGCTCCACATGGGCCGACCAGTCACGCTGGGCGCGCACCACGGCGTCGTGCACCGGACCGGTGCGCGCGTCGAACTCGGCCATGACGCCGTAGAAGAAGCAGCCGCCCGGAAACACCCGGCCCCGCGAGTACTCCAGCCACAGCTCGCAAAGCCGCCACACGCGTCCCGCGCCGGCCGGCACCTCGCCCGCCGGGCGGATCACCCGCTCGGTGAAGATCCGGGCCGCTTCCCGCACGGTGGCCAGCTGCAGCTCCCGCTTGGAGCCGAAGAGCGCGAACACCCCGCTCTTGCTCAGCTCCAGCTCGGTGGCGAGCCGGCCCACGGTCAGCGCCTCCAGCCCCTCGACCGAGGCGATGTCCACGGTCCGGCGCAGCACCAACTGCCGGGTGCGGTTGCCCCGTTCGACCCGTCCGTCGAGCCGTGTCACCGCGGACCCCTACCGCAGCGCGGGATGATCGGCGACCACCGTGCAGGAGCCCGGTGCGATCTCCGTGAACCCCGCGTCCCGCACGACCGGCAGCCCGCTGCCGGTCAGCCGGCGCCACTCGGCGGGGTCGGCGGTCCGTACCGCCAGCGGGAAGCCCGCCTCACGCCAGGCGGTGCGCGCTTCGTCGGACAGCGCCCACCAGGCGAGCTGGGCGCCGTGCCCCGCCTGGGCCATCGTCTTGCCGGCCGACATCTCCAGCTCCGGGTTCAGCCACAGCACCGGCTGCCCGCGATCGGCCTCGACGGGCGTCTCCGGATCGTCCAGCTCCGTGCCCGACACCTGCAGCTTGGCCAGGTCCTTGGGCCAGCCGTCCAGCGGAACCGGCGGGAACACCCGTACCTCCGCGGACTTGCCGGTCACCGTGATCCCGGGCAGCGCCTCGGCCC
Organism: Streptomyces griseochromogenes; assembly: GCF_001542625.1. NCBI lineage: Bacteria > Bacillati > Actinomycetota > Actinomycetes > Kitasatosporales > Streptomycetaceae > Streptomyces > Streptomyces griseochromogenes. The sequence continues at coordinate 2,769,483 of NZ_CP016279.1, forward strand.
GCCGCCACTCGGCGCCCCGGGCCCGCCGCACCACCTTCCGGATCCGCGCGTCCTCCCAGTCCCGCACGGCCCCGGCCCATTCCCCGTCCCCGGTGGCCCGCTCGTCACCGAGCAGGACGAGCACGGCGCGCGCGGCCGTCTCCAGCGCATCGGTACGGGCCGGAGGAGCGCTCCGCTCGATCCGGACGACGAGGGGCAGCACGTATTGGGGCGCCTCGTCGCGAAGGCTGCGCTCGGAGTGGAAGGGACTGTCACCGGGGGACGCTGGAACATGGCTCACATCCGCCAACCCTAAGGGGCGCGGGGAACCGAGCGACCGGCCACCGACGTCTCGCACACCGGACCCGTGATCAACACCTACGGCGGGACCGGACAGAATCACCCCATGCAACACGACCTACGGCTGGTCGGCGTCGGCCGCCGCTACGGCATCCGCGGCCCCTGGGTGCTGCGTGGCATCGACTTGGTGGTGGCGCCCGGGACCCTCATCCGCGTCGAAGGAGCGAACGGCACCGGAAAGTCCACCCTGCTGCGTCTGGTCGCCCGCCTGGACACCCCGACCGAGGGCCGCATCACCGGCCGCCCGCACACGGCCTACGTCCCGGAGAGGTTTCCCGCGAGCCTTCCCTTCACCGCCCTGGGCTACCTGACTCACCTGGGCGCCGTGCACGGCCTGTCCCGCACCGCCGCGCACCAGGCCGCGGGTGACGTACTGGAGCGCTTCGGTGCCGCCGCCTACGCGGACACCCCCATGTCCCGCCTGTCCAAGGGCACCAGCCAGAAGGTCGCCGTGGCACAAGCCCTTCTCGCCGAACCGGAACTGCTGGTGCTGGACGAGGCATGGACCGGGCTGGACGCGCCCGCGCGGGCCGAGCTGGAGCGGGCGGTGGCCGAACGGACCGCTGCCGGGGGCGCCGTCGTCTTCGTGGACCACGACCCGCGCCGCCTGGCGGGGGCACCCGACGCGACGTACACCGTCGTCGAGACAGGCCTTGAACGCCGTACGGACAGCGGGAGTTCACCGGAGCCCGGCACCGGGCCGGTCGCCTTCGTCGTGGTGCAGGGCCCGCCGGGGAGGCAGTTGCCGCCCGAGGCGGTGCGGATCGCCGCCGCGGCGGAGTCCGCCCCCGGCACCCACCATCTCACCGTCCCCGGCTCTCACTCGGACGTCCTCCTGCGCGCCCTGCTGACGGCCTCCCCGCCGTGGCACGTGGTGAGCGTCGGACCGGACGGCACCAGACCTCACGACCCCGGAAGCCGCTCATGACCGCTCTTCTGCGCTACCAGGCCGACCTGCTCCTGCGCTCCCAGCGCTGGCTGCCGCCGGTGATCCTCTACGCCGCCTTCCTCGCGATCGGCGTGCAGAGCGGCCAGCCGGTGCTCGACTCGCTCGGCTACGCCGCCGGCGGGCTGCTGCCGGTGGCCGCCTGGCTGGTGCGGATCTGTGTCACGGGTGAGCCGGACGCCGCCCGTGCCTGTGTCGCCGCGGCGCGCGGCCCCGCCCGCGCCCACCTGGCCTGTCTGCTGACGGCGCTGATCGGCTCGGCGGTGCTCGGGGTGGTCGCGACCCTGGTCGTGACGCTGGTCAGCGCCCCGGCGAGCAACGGCCACCGGATCCACGTCCCGCCGCTCGGGGCGGGCGCGGCCGGACTCCTGGCCGCCCTCGTCTGCGCCCTGCTGGGCAGTGCCGTCGGCGCGCTGACCAACCGGCCGCTGCTGCGCTCCACCGGCCGCGCGGTGCCGGCGATGCTGCTGGCCGCGCTGCTGTCGGTGGTGCTCGCGGGCTCTCCGGCCCAAGCCGCGGTCAGCGGCCTGGTGACCGGTTCGCAGTCCGGCCGGATACCGGTGCCGCTGCTGCCGCTGGCCGGGGCGGTCCTCGTCACCGCCGGGGCCTTCGCGGCGGCCTGCGCGCTCACCGCCCGCCGGTCACCCTGACGGGACCCCCTGGCGTACGGCGGCCCACGGCCGGGGCCTCAGCCGTTGGCCAAGGTGCGGTCGAGGAGGGGGAGCAGGCGGTCCCAGTGGCGCTTCAGCCCGAAGGCACTGAAAGCGTCGGTGTCGGACATGGTGAAGCCGTGGACGGTGCCGGGGTAGATCTCGGAGGTGTGGTCGACACCCGCGGCGTCCAGGGCCTGGTTGAGCTCGCCGAGAGCCTCGGGCGTCATGTCGGTTTCGGCGTGGCCGAGGTGGACCTGGGCGGTGAGCGTGGAGAGGAGGCGCTGCAGGCCGTCGGGCCCGTCGGCGCCCACGGGGCCGTGGAATCCGGCGACGGCGGCCACCTGGCCGGGGTGGGCCGCGGCCGTGCGCATCGCCAGGAGGCCGCCTATGCAGTAGCCGGTCACCGCGACCGGTCCGGCGCCGACCTCGGGCCGGGTGGTGAGGAACCTGAGGTAGGCGTCGGCATCGCTCAGGACACGTTCGCTGGTGTGCGCCTCGATCAAGGGCATCAGCTGGGCGGTGATCGCGGGCCGCACCTCTTCGCCGATGTACTCGGGAAGCTCGACCACCGGTGCCGGGCCGTGCCGGTAGAAGAGGTTGGGGACGAGCACGTAGTAGCCGTGCCCGGCCAGTTCGCGGGCCATCTCCCGCAGCACGGGCCGGATACCGAAGCCGTCCGCGTACATCAGCACGCCCGGGTGCCGCTCGCCGTCGTCGGGGAAGGCGGCGAAGGCGTCGGCCTGACCGTCAGGGGTGGGAATCTGCAGTTTCTCGGTGGGAATGGCGGAGCTTCCTTCCTATAGTTCGCTCAACTAACGTTAGTTGCACTAACGCTGTTGGCGCGAGTGAACGTATATCGTTAGTCGGACTAACGCAATGGATAGAATCGGTGCCATGACCAGAGCCGAGGCCGCGGACCCGCCGGACGACGGCGCGCGCAGAACGCCCGACAGGCTGCGCCGACGGGCGAGCCGACTGCTGTCGCAGCTGACCGCGCGGTCGGACCGGCTGATCAACGAGGGGCTGGCCCGGGCCGACGCCCGCAAGTGGCACTACGCCGTGCTCGCCTCACTGCAGGACTTCGGGCCGGGCAGCCAAGCGGCGCTGAGCGGGCGCACCGGCATCTACCGCAGCGACATGGTCGGCGTGCTCAACGAACTGGCCGAGCGCGACCTCGTCGAGCGGGCGCCGGATCCCGACGACCGGCGCCGCAACGTCATCACGATCTCCGCTCGGGGCCGCCGTCACCTGCGCCGCCTCGACAAGGTCCTGGACGACCTCCACGAGGAACTGCTCGCACCGCTGAGTCCGGCCGAACGCGACCAGTTCGTCCGGTTGCTCACGCGCCTGCTGGACCACCACGCCCGGACGTCATGACGCCCGGCCCGCAAGTGCGGCATCTCCGGGGAGAGCCGCCGCGGGCGGGCTCGTACCATCGACGGCAACGGGTGACTTTCAGCCAGGGGTCAGGGATCCGGGACGGTTGCCGCCCTGGCCGTTCGTCTCGCCGATCAGGTCGGAGACCTTCACGAACCGGTAGCCCTGCTTGCGCAGTTCCGGCACGATCGTGCGCACTACGCGCTCGGTCGTCGGAGCGGCGCTGCGCGTGCAGTGCATGATCACCACCGAGCCGGGCTTCACACCGTCCAGGACCTGCCGGGCGACCGCGTCGGCGTCCGTGGCGAACGCGTCACCGCTCACCACGTCCCACTGCACCGCGGTGACCCCGATCCCGCTGAGGGCGCGCAGCGCCTGGTGGTCGTAACAGCCGCCGGGGAAGCGGAAGTACGGCAGCGGGTTGGGCACGCCCGCCTTGCGGATGGCCGCGTACGCCCGCTCGACATCCGACTTCATCCGGTCCGCGCCGATGGTCGGCAGGCCGTAGCAGTCGTCGGTGAACGCGTAGTGGCTGTAGGAGTGGTTGGCGACCTCGAACTGCGGGTCATGGCCGAGGGATCGCGCCTGGGCCGGGTACTCCTCGGCCCATCGGCCGGTCATGAAGATGGTCGCCGGGACCTTCAGCGTGCGCAGCGTGCCGATGAGGCCCGGGTTGTCGAAGTGCTCGCCGGTGGCGGCACGAGGCCCCTGACCGGCGGTCATGTCGGCGTCGAAGGTCAGCGCGACGGTCTTGCCCAGGGTGCGCGGACCGTGCTCGAACACCGGGGTCAAGTGGCCCGGGCCCGGGGTGAGCACGGGGGTACGCGTGGCGGACGGGGAGGCGGCGGGCCTGGCATGGGCCGGGCGCGCGCCGTCGGGGGTGCCTGCGGTACCGCAGGCGGCGAGGGCCGCGCCCAGGGCGCAGGCGGCGGTGACACTGCGTGCTACTGAAATCACAATATGAAAGTATTACTAATTGACCGGACCTGCGGTCCTATGCACCCATGCGTGGCAGTACCGTCACCCGTGCAGGTGGCGGCGGGCTGCTAGCGGCCGTACCGGCCCGTCAGGGTGCCCGTCGCGAGAGTGTGACCGGACAGGGCGCGCAGGAGGTCGTCCGGGGTGGCGGTGGGAGCGAGGTCCGGGCGGCCGTCGCCGGCGTAGACGGTGAGGACGTAGCGGTGCGGGTGGTCGCCGCGGGGCGGGCAGGGGCCGCCGTAGCCCGTCCCGCCGAAGCCGTTGCGGCCCTCCGCCGCCCCCGTCGGGTGTTCGCCGGCGGTGAGGTGGGTGGTGTGCGGGTCGATGTCCCACGCCATCCAGTGGGTGAAGGTCCCGCGCGGGGCGTCGGGATCCTGGAGCAGGAGAGCCAGGGACGTGGTTCGCGTGGGTACGCCGTTGACGGCGAGCGGGGGCGAGACGTTCTCGCCCTCGCAGGTGTAGCGCCGAGGGATCGTGCCGGAGTCGGGGTACGCGGGGCTCGTGACCGTGAGCCGGTGGGCGGTGGTGGCGGAAGTGGGGGGAGAAGGGGAGGAGGCGGACGTCGAGCCGCCGTCGCCCCCGCACCCCGATACGACGGCCATCGCGGCCACGGCGATCACCCAACCCTTGCGCATGCCCGGCACGCTAGCCGGAACGCTGCCCTCCGTCACCGTTCGGCGCGGTGTTCTGCTGGCCCTTCTCCAGGAAGTGCAGCAACTCCACCGGAATGGGCAGGACCAGCGTGGAGTTCTTCTCGGCCGCCACCGCCATCACCGTCTGCAGCAGCCGCAGTTGGAGCGCGGCCGGTTGGTCGGACATCTGCGCGGCGGCCTCGGCGAGCTTCTTGGAGGCCTGTAGCTCGGCGTCGGCGTTGATGATCCGGGCCCGGCGCTCCCGGTCGGCCTCGGCCTGGCGGGCCATGGACCGCTTCATGGTGTCCGGCAGCGACACGTCCTTGATCTCCACCCGGTCGACCTGGATGCCCCAGCCGACGGCCGGGCTGTCGATCATCAGCTCCAGGCCCTGGTTGAGCTTCTCCCGGTTGGAGAGCAGGTCGTCCAGGTCGCTCTTGCCGATGATCGACCGCAGCGAGGTCTGTGCCATCTGTGAGACCGCGAACTTGTAGTCCTCGACCTTCACCAGCGCGCTGGTCGCGTCGACGACCCGGAAGTAGACGACCGCGTCCACCCGCACGGTGACGTTGTCGCGGGTGATGCCCTCCTGTGCCGGGACCGGCATGGTCACGATCTGCATGTTCACCTTGTGCAGCCGGTCCACGAACGGGATCACCAGATTCAGGCCCGGATCGCGTACCTCGCCCGTGACCCGGCCCAGCCGGAACAGCACGCCGCGCTCGTACTGCTTGACCACGCGTGCCGCCATCGCGAGATACACGACGCCGACGGACCCGAGCGCCGCGGCGGCGCTCAGCAGTTCCTGGAGCATGGTGACCTCCTCACCGAGAGGCCTACGTTCTGTCCGCTGATGTAACGATATGCCCGGCCCGAGGCGGAAGCCATGGGCCGGGCGGCAGAGGCCGGACCGGGGTGCCGAGGGGCGTCGGCGCCCCGGCCCGGGGCAGTGCTTGGCCGCACCAGGGGGCTCCGCCCCTGGACCCCCGTCCTGTGCCACCCACCACCCGACTCGGTGGGCCGAGGTGTCACGTCGGCTCGGTGGGCCGAGGGGTGGGTGTCACGCCTCCTCGGTGGGCCGAAGGGTGAGCGTCATGCCTCCTCGGTGAGCCGAGGAATGGGCGTCACGTCGGCTCGGTGAGCCGAGAAGTGGGCGTCACGCCTCCACGGCAAGGCGGGGCATACGCGTCACGTCGACTCGGTGCGCCGAGAAGTAGGCCTCGTGCCGGCTGGGTGAGCCGGGACGTGGGCCTCACACCCGCTCGGTGGGCCGGGACACGGCGCCGGCTCTCGGCGGCTCCTCCCGCTCTGTGACCTGCACCGGCTCCGTACCCGCCGCGCTGTGCCGTTCCGCCCAGTTCTCCAGGGCCTTACGGCAGGCGTGGTCCAGGTGATGCAGGCCGGACAGGTTCAGGCGCACCGGGCGGTCCTGGGGGAGTGACTCCAGGCTGTCGAGGATCTTCGGCAGCCGCAGGAAGGTCGCGTTGCCCGACAGATACGCCTCGATGGGGCCCGCGCCCTTGTCGACGACCTCGAGCCGCACGTGCGAGGCCTCCCAGGCCGTCTTGACGATGGCCAGGGCGAGTCCGATGAGCACGCCCTCGAACATGCTGACCGCCACGATCGACACGGCGGTGACGCCCAGGATCAACGCCTCGCCGCGGTGCTCGCCCCACAGCGCGGCCAGCGCCCTGACCGGCACGAGCTTGGCGCCGGAGTAGACCAGGATGCCCGCGAGGGCCGGGATCGGGATGTAGGCGAGCACGCCGGGCAGCAGGGCGGCGAACAGCAGCAGCCAGACGCCGTGCAATACGCGGGAGGCCTTCGTGCGGGCACCCGCCTGCACATTGGCCGCGCTGCGCACGATCACCGCGGTCATCGGCAGCGCGCCGAGCAGCCCGCAGATCGTGTTGCCCGCGCCCTGGGCCACCAGTTCCTTGTCGTACCGGGTACGCGGCCCGTCGTGCAGCCGGTCCACCGCCGCCGCGCTGAACAGCGACTCGGCGGAGGCGATCAGCGTGAACGCGACGATCGTACCGAGCACCCCGACGCTCGCGAGGTCGGTGAAGGCGCTCAGCGGCGGCGGCTGGACGGCGCCCAGCAGCCCCTTCACCTCGACGGTCGCCACCGGCAGGCTCAGCGCCGACGCGGCCAGCGTGGCGAGGCCGACCGCGGCGAGCGGACCGGGCACCGTACGCAGCTTCGCCGGCACGTGCTTCCACAGCGCCAGGATCGCGACGGTGCCCGCACACAGGGCCAGCGAGGCGAGCGCCTCGCCGTCGCCGGGCGCGTCCAGGAACGCGCCCGGCAGCCCGGCCATCTTGCCGAGGCCCGAGTCGGGAGCCTTGGCGGCCAGGGCCGGGTAGAGCTGACCGGCGATCAGGACCAGACCGATACCGGCCAGCATCCCCTCGACGACCGAGACCGAGATGGCCCGGAAGTACCGGCCCAGCCTCAGCACGCCCATGAGGACCTGGAGCAGGCCGGTGACGAGCACGATGGCGCCGAGCACCGGCAGCCCGAACTCCTCGACCGCCTCGAAGACGAGCACGGTCAGCCCTGCGGCCGGCCCGGACACCTGCAGACTGCTGCCGCGCATCAGCCCGGTGACGAGGCCGCCCACGATGCCGGTGACCAGGCCGAGCTCGGCCGGCACCCCGGAGGCCACGGCCACGCCCACGCACAGCGGAAGCGCGACCAGGAAGACCACGAGGGAGGCGGCGAAGTCCTGCTTGAGATGAGGGAAACGGGATATGAGGGTGTTGTTCATCGGCGCGCTCACAGGGCTTCGAAGGTGTCGGTCTGCGGGCGGTGGGCGCGTACGGCGCCGGTGTGCACCTCGTAGTACCAGGCGTGCAGGCCCAGCCGGCCCTGCGCCAGCTTCCGGGCGATGCACGGGTACGAGCGCAGGCGCAGCAGCTGGGTCAGGACATGGCTCTGCACGCCCTCGGCGACCTCCGGGTCCTCGGCCGCGCCGGCCGGGCGCGGGGTGGCGTGCGCCAGCCAGTCGCGCACGGCGGGTACGGCGGTCAGGTCGTCGCCGCGCACCAGCGCGCCGACGGCGCCGCAGTGCGAGTGGCCGCACACGACGATGTCGCGGACGCCGAGCACCTCGACGGCGTACTCGATGGTGGCGGCCTCGCTGGTGGGGTGCTGCGAGGTGTACGGCGGGACGATGTTGCCCGCGGTGCGCAGCTCGAAGAGCTCGCCGGGGCGGGCGCCCGTGATCAGGGCCGGGACGACCCGGGAATCGGAACAGGTGATGAACAGCACCTGCGGGGACTGGCCTTCGGCGAGTTTGGCGAACTCCTCAGGGCGCTGTCCGAAGGTACGGGCGTTGTCGATGAGGGGCTGCATGATGCGTGGATTCCTCCTGGCGCGCCGCACTGGCGCGTCGGGCTTGCACGACGTTCGTGAGGGCGAGCCGGCTCTCAGCAGCGGAAGACCTGAAGCGCTGCCGCGGAGTGGGCTCTGGAGGATCTCGTGGTGCGGTGGTGCGGGGCGCCGGATGCGGCCGGTGTCTGCACTGCGGCCGCCTGCCGGGATATGGGTGGGCGCTCCGGCGCCCACCCGAAGGGGCAGCCGCGCTGCCGGTCGCGGATGTGCTGGGTGCCCAGGGGCTGCGGTGAGCAACCGCTGTCGCGGAGAGTGTCCGTCCCGTTGCGCACGGGTTTCGGTGAGGGAACGGTTCCGGATACGGCCTTGGCCTTCGCATGACTGAGCGTGTGCGCGGATGCGAAGGTTCCGCTGGATGTGAAGAACTGCAGGCCGAGCAGGGCAACGGTAAAGAGGGTGATCACGGTCCGGGCCGTTGTACCTCGGAACATGCGCCCCCCTTCCGGAAGTTCGCGCCTCTTGCCCGCGCCAAGCATTGGTCAATGGATGGTCAAGAAGAACAGTAACCCTGCAAAGTCGTTTGCAGGGTTAACTGGGCGTTACACGCCAAAGAGAGCGTGAAAAGAGCCGGTCGCGTGGCGCGATCCGGCTCTTGACTGGTTGGGTGCTGATCGAATAAGGGGCGTCGGCTATGAGGTAACGAGGCCCTTGGCGTCCCGGGCCAGCGCGGTGAGCCGGGATATCGCGCGGAAGTACTTCTTGCGGTAGCCGCCGTTCAGCATCTCCTCGCTGAACAGCCGGTCGAACGGCAGCCCGGAGGCGAGCACCGGGACCTCACGGTCGTACAGGCGGTCCGCCAGCACCACCAGCCGCAGTGCCGTCGACTGGTCCGGAACCGGCCGCACATCGGTGAGGCACACCGCCGTCACCCCGTCGGTCAGGGCGCCGTACCGGCTCGGGTGCACCCGGGCCAGGTGGTCCAGCAGATGCGGGAAGTCGTCCAGCGAGGCACCCTCGGCGGCGTACGCCGCCTTCGTCACCTCTTCGTCGGTGAACGGCGCCGGGGCCTCGGGCAGCCCGCGGTGGCGGTAGTCCTCGCCGTCGATGCGCAGAGCGCGGAAGTGGGCGGACAGGCCCTGGATCTCGCGCAGGAAGTCGGCCGCCGCGAACCGGCCCTCGCCGAGCTTGCCGGGCAGCGTGTTGGAGGTGGCCGCGAGTGCCACGCCCGCCTCGACCAGCTTGCCGAGCAGGGTGGAGACGAGCACGGTGTCACCGGGGTCGTCGAGCTCGAACTCGTCGATGCACAGCAGACGGTGGCCGCTGAGCGTCCGTACGGTCTGCTGGAAGCCGAGGGCGCCGACCAGGTTGGTCAGCTCCACGAAGGTGCCGAACGCCTTGAGCGCGGGCTCGGCCGGGGTGGCGTGCCACAGGGAGGCGAGCAGATGGGTCTTGCCGACGCCGTAGCCGCCGTCCAGGTAGACACCGCGGGGGCCGGCCGGGGTCTTGGGCGCCTTGGCCCTGCCGAAGCCGAAGAGGCCGCGCCGGCCGGCGCCGGAGGCGTGCGCGCCGCCGAGCCCGGCCGCGAAGCCCTCCAGCACCCGCACGGCCTCGGTCTGGCTCGGCTGGTTCGGGTCCGGGATGTACGTGGCGAAGCGGACCGAGTCGAAGCGCGGCGGCGGCACCATCTCGGCGACCAGACGGTCGGCGGGTACGTGCGGCTCGCGGGCGCACAGGGACTGGGGGCCCGCGTCGGGCAGGGAGCCGGAACCGGGAGCGGCGGAGGAGGACGACACGGTTGTCCATGCTAAGCGCCGTGTCACACTGCACGTCATGCGACGCCTGTTCCCTGTGACCTACGAAACAGCAGCCCAGGCCTTCGGCGGGGGCTCGGAGGGGGAGGAGACGCATGGGGCCGCCGGTGCTCGGGCGGCTCATGCGCTCGGTGAGCCCGCCAGGGCCCATCTGCTCATGAACCGTGAGTGGAGCCTGGCCGAGCTGGCCGCCGCCTACGCCTACCCGGAGCCGGGCACCGGCGCCCGCGGGCCGTGGCTGCGCGCCAACATGGTCTCGACCCTGGACGGCGCCGCCCAGCACGAGGGGCGCTCCCAGCCCATCTCCAGCGCGGCCGACATGCGTGTCTTCGGCACCCTGCGCGCGCTCGCGGACGTGATCGTCGTGGGCGCGGAAACGGTACGGCAGGAGGGGTACCGCCCCGCACGCGCGCGTGCGGAGTTCGCGGCGGCCCGCGAGGCCGCCGGGCAGGCCCCGGCCCCGGCGATCGCGGTCGTCACCGCCGGCCTGGAGCTGGACTTCTCCCTCCCGCTGTTCACCTCGCCCCTGGTGCCCACGGTGATCCTGACCGGCGCGGCCGCGCCCCCGGACCGGGTCGCCGCCGCCGAGAAGGCCGGCGCCCGGGTGGTCGTCGCCGGTGACGGCACGGGGATCGACCCCGCCCGCGCGGTACGCGCCCTCGCCGGCCTCGGCCACACCCGGCAGCTCACCGAGGGCGGGCCCCGGCTGCTCGGCCGGCTGGTGGCCGCGGGGGTGCTGGACGAGCTGTGCCTGACCCTCTCGCCGATGCTCACCGCGGGGGACGCGCAGCGCATCGCCGGCGGGCCGTCCGTCGCCGTGCCGCGCCGTTTCGAACTCGTCTCCCTGCTGGAAGAGGACGGATTTCTGTTCAGTCGCTACCGTCGGTCCTGAAACAAGCGGAATATCCCATTCCGCTTGGCTTGCGGCGGGCACACTTAGTCCGGCACTACCCGTGCGATCGCGGGGCAGGATGGTTTCCGCAGGGCCCTGCCGGGCCCACGGAGGAGAGAGGCGCCTGGTGTTCACAAGCGTTCTGATGATCGAGAAGGCCCTGACGTCCGCCGACGTGGAGTTCGTCACCACCTTGCACGGGGACGAGCAGGTCACCTTCCACGTCCTGCTCCAGCCTCGCGGCGACCAGGCGGACCGTCTGCTGCGGGCCATCGACGACATCGCCCTCGGCGAATTGGACGAGGCGGTACGCGAGGGCGCGACGCCCGAGGGTGAGCAGGCCAGGAGTGTGGGGCAGCAGGCGCTCGACGTGTCTTTGACGGGGCTGCGGGCCGCGGGCAGCGAGGCGGAGGGGCGGTTGGTCGAGGATCATCCGCTGGACGCGCTGAAGTCCCTGGTCGCCGAGATCGGTGCCGATGAGGTCATCGTGCTGACCGATCCTCACTATGTGGAGGAGTTCTTTCACCGGGACTGGGCGTCGAGGGCTCGGCACAAGGTGGGTGTGCCCGTGCTCAAGCTGTTCTCGCACAGCAAGGCCTAGGCGCCGTTCGGGGTGCGGCGCGTCTTCGGGTGCGGGTGCGTTGTGGCTGGTCGCGCAGTTCCCCGCGTCCCCGCGGGTCGGCGGGCCCTCTCCCCTTGCGAAGTGGCCCGTGTCCGAGCGCATAGGCTAGGGCCGCTCAGCTCGTACCGGATCTTATGGAGACACGCATGGCAGCCGGCCTTCCCACCGCCATGGACCGACCGCACTTCATCGGCATCGGCGGCGCCGGGATGTCGGGGATCGCCAAGATTCTCGCGCAGCGTGGGGCCGAGGTGGCCGGGAGCGACGCCAAGGAATCGGCGACCGCCGAGGCGCTGCGGGCGCTCGGCGCGACCGTGCACATCGGGCATGCCGCCGCGCACCTCGCCGACGACGCGAGCTGTGTCGTCGTGTCGTCGGCGATCCGAGAGGACAACCCGGAGCTGGCCCGCGCCGCCGAGCTGGGGATCCCGGTGGTGCACCGATCCGACGCGCTCGCCGCGCTGATGGAGGGCCTGCGGCCGATCGCCGTGGCCGGTACCCACGGCAAGACCACCACCACCTCGATGCTGGCCGTCTCGCTCTCCGAGCTGGGGCTGAACCCGTCGTACGCCATCGGCGGCGACCTGGACGCGCCCGGCTCGAACGCGCTGCACGGCGAGGGCGACATCTTCGTCGCCGAGGCGGACGAATCGGACCGCAGCTTCCACAAGTACGCGCCCGAGGTCGCCATCGTCCTCAACGTCGAACTGGACCACCACGCCAACTACGCCTCGATGGACGAGATCTACGAGTCCTTCGAGACCTTCGCCGGCAAGATCGTGCCCGGCGGCACGCTGGTGATCTCGGCCGATCACGAGGGTGCCCGGGAGCTGACGCGGCGGCTGGCCGGGTCGGTGAAGACCGTGACGTACGGGGCGGCCGAGGACGCCGACGTCCGGGTGCTCGCCGTCGTGCCCCAGGGACTGAAGAGCAAGGTCACCGTCGTGCTCGACGGGCAGGAGCTGACCTTCGCCGTCTCCGTGCCCGGCCGTCACTACGCGCACAACGCCGTCGCGGCGCTCGCCGCCGGTGCCGCGCTCGGCATCCCGGCCGACGAGCTGGCGCCCGCGCTGGCCGCCTACACCGGCGTCAAGCGGCGCCTCCAGCTCAAGGGCGAGGCCGCCGGGGCGCAGGTGATCGACTCCTACGCCCACCACCCCACCGAGATGACCGCCGACCTGGAGGCCATGCGGGCCGCCGCCGGTGACGCGCGCATCCTCGTCGTCTTCCAGCCGCACCTCTTCTCCCGCACCCAGGAGCTGGGCAAGGAGATGGGCCAGTCGCTGGCCCTCGCCGACGCCTCCGTGGTGCTGGACATCTACCCGGCCCGCGAGGACCCGATCCCCGGGGTGACCAGCGAGCTGATCATCGACGCCGCGCGTGCGGCGGGCGCCGACGTCACCGCCGTGCACGACAAGGCGGAGATTCCGGCGGTGATCGCGGGAATGGCGAAGCCCGGTGATCTCGTTCTCACCATGGGCGCGGGCGACGTGACCGACCTGGGCCCGCAGATCCTGGACCGTTTGTCGCAGCAGTAGAGGGGCTGAAGCTCATGTCGTACGACGTCGAGAAGCCGGACGAGCAGTGGCGCGCGGAGCTGACCCCGGCCGAGTACGCCGTGTTGCGGCAGGCCGCCACCGAGCCGGCGTTCACCGGTGAGTACACGGACACCAAGACCCAGGGCGTCTACTCGTGCCGGGCCTGTGGTGCCGAGCTGTTCACCTCCACGACCAAGTTCGAGTCGCACTGCGGCTGGCCGTCCTTCTACGACCCGAGGGACACCGACGCGGTGGAGCTGATCGAGGACCGCACCCACGGCATGGTCCGTACCGAGGTGCGCTGTGCCCGGTGCGGTTCCCACCTCGGCCATGTCTTCGAGGGCGAGGGCTACCCGACCCCCACCGACCAGCGGTACTGCATCAACAGCATCTCGCTGCGGCTCACCCCGGACGAGAACTGAGGCTTCGGGGGCTCCAGGGGCGGCCGGGATGCCAGGGACTGGTGCCCGGCCCGCTCCGGTTTGAGATTCTGTGAGTGTGATGGGTGTCGCGCGCTGGATCCAGGCCCGGCGCAGGCCCATGTCCGACGGCCACCGTCGGGAGGACGGGGTCGGTGAGACGGAGAGCGACGGGGTGCGCATGGAGGCGCTGCGGGCCGCCGCCGGCGGGATCGGCACCACGCTCGACGAGGAGACGACCTGCGCCGAGCTGACCCGGGCCGCCGTGCGGCTGACCGGCGGCGGGGCCGCGATCATGCGGCGGATCGGGAAGACCGTCTCCGGGTACCAGGCGATCGCAGGGGAAGCGGACGTGCTGCCCGACATCCGGTGGACCACGGCGGTGGCCCGGGAGGCGGGCACCCCGGCGGCCGACAGACAGCCGGAGCCCTGGACCGAGCAGCCGCCCGGCATGCGCGGCCTGCCCGCCATCTGCGTGCCTCTGACCAGCGGCAGCGATCACTACGGCGTACTGGTCTCGGCGCGGCACGGAGCGCGCTTCACCCGTTCCGAGGCCGAGCAGCTCGCTCTCATCGCCGAACGCGCCGCCTCCCACATCCGGCACGCCCGCGCCTACGACCAGGTCAGCCGCACGGCCGGTGACCTGCAACGCGCACTGCTGGCCGAGCCCGGCCGGCCGCACCCGAACCTGGACGTCGCGATCCGCTACCTCCCGGCCGGCAGCAGCAGGGTGCTGGTCGGCGGCGACTGGTGCGAGACCGTACGGCTCCATTTCGGCCGCACCCTGCTGGTCGTCGGCGATGTGATGGGCCACGGTCTGGAGGCCGCCGTCGACATGAGCGCCTACCGCTCCTCGCTGCGCTACATCGCCTCCTCCGACCTGCCGCCGCACCGGGTGCTGCGGCAGATGGACGACATCGCCTCCGGAGAGGCCGACCGCAGGCCGGCCACCTGTCTGCTCGCGCGCATCGACCCCGGCCGCGGGCAGGTCACGCTCGCCAGCGCCGGTCATCTGCCGCCCGTGCTCATCAGCGGGGACGGCCTGGGCGCACCGCTGCCCGTCCCCGTCGGGCCGCCGCTCGGCACCGGCTTCGGCGGCTACGAGTCGGCCACCCACAAGCTGGCCCCCAACCAGACCCTGGTGCTCTTCACCGACGGGCTCGTGGAGCGCCGCGGCGAGGACATCGACAGCTCCCTGGCCCGCCTGTCCGCCCTGCGCTTCTCCGCCGAGCACGGCGTGGACGACGTCCTGGACACCATCCTGAGCACGTTGGACGCGCGCCACGCGGAGGACGACGTGGCGGTGCTCGCGGCACGGCCGCGCCCACGGCCGACGGCCGCCGAGATGCTCGACGGCGCCGAGGCGACCGGCTGAGCGGCCGTCCCGGGGCCCCTCGGCCCGGCAGGGTCATCGTGAACACCGTGAGCCCGTCCTCCCGGTCCAGCCGCAGACTGCCACCGGCGACCCGCACGGATGCCGTGCCGCACCCGGTCCGGGGCGGTCCGGGCGGGGGGGGCGGGTGCTGCGGACAGGGGGGGCCGGTGGCGTACCGACGTCCGCGCGCACCGGACGAGACCCGGACAACTCGCACGTCAGACACGGTCCGTTCACACCGGGCTGCCTGCACTGTCCCGCCAAAGTGCTGAAACACTCGCCGTCTAGACTCTCCCGGCAACGGCAACGGCCAGGCTCAGCCAAAACCGAAGGGTACGCGGCGTTTTGATACGGATAGAGTCAGTCACGAAACGGTACCCGGACGGCACGGTGGCCGTCGACGGTCTGTCGTTGGAGATACCGGACCGCGCGATCACCGTCCTCGTCGGCCCCTCGGGCTGCGGCAAGACGACGACCCTGCGGATGATCAACCGGATGGTGGAGCCCAGCGAGGGCAGCATCCTCCTCGACGGCCAGGACATCCGGCAACAGCCGGTCAACACCCTGCGCCGGTCGATGGGATACGTC
The DNA here is from genome assembly GCF_001542625.1 of Streptomyces griseochromogenes. Taxonomy (NCBI): domain Bacteria; kingdom Bacillati; phylum Actinomycetota; class Actinomycetes; order Kitasatosporales; family Streptomycetaceae; genus Streptomyces; species Streptomyces griseochromogenes. The sequence goes on from NZ_CP016279.1 coordinate 2,784,989, forward strand.
ATCCAGAACGCCGGTCTCTTCCAGCACCGCACCATCGTCGACAACATCGCCACCGTGCCCCGGCTGCTCGGCTGGAGCAAGCAGAAGGCGCGGGCGCGGGCAGCGGAACTGATGGAGCGGGTCGGGCTCGACACCTCGCTCGCCAAGCGGTACCCCTACCAGCTCTCCGGCGGCCAGCAACAGCGCGTCGGCGTGGCCCGGGCGCTCGCCGCCGACCCGCCGGTGCTCCTGATGGACGAGCCGTTCTCCGCCGTCGACCCGGTGGTGCGCAAGGGCCTGCAGGACGAACTCCTGCGCATCCAGGACGAGTTGGGCAAGACGATCGTCTTCGTCACACACGACATCGACGAGGCCGTCAAGCTGGGCACGATGGTCGCCGTGCTGCGCACCGGCGGCAGACTCGCCCAGTTCGCCCCGCCCGCCGAACTGCTCAGCGCCCCCGCCGACCCCTTCGTGGAGGACTTCCTCGGCGCCGACCGGGGCATCCGGCGGCTGTCCTTCTTCTCCTCGGGCGAACTGGAGTTGCAGACCGCTCCCGTCGTCGCGATCGACGCGGACGCGGACAAGCTCGCCTCGCCGGGCGCGGCCGCCCCCCATCTCCTCGTGACGGACACCGACGGCAGACCGCTCGGCTGGGGCGCGCCGGACGACCTCACCGCCGGAGCGATCGACCGGGACCGGCTGCTGCCGTTCGGGCGGCCGTTCGTGCCCGGCAAGGACTCGCTGCGCACCGCGCTCGACGGGGCCGTCCTGTCGCCCACCGGCTGGGCCGTCGCGGTGGACGAGGAGGGGCGCGCCGCCGGTGTCGTCTCCCAGCAGATGATCGGCGAGGCGATCCGCGCCGCCCACGCCGAGGGCGGCCCGCAGGATGCGAAGGCCGCGCGATGAGCGGCTTCTTCGACATCCCGAGCGACCTCCAGCACAGCTACTCCGGGCTGATCGGCCTGCATCTGAGAGAGGCGCTGATCCCGGTGCTGGCCGGGCTGCTCGTCTCGCTGCCGCTGGCCCAGCTGTGCGTACGGTTCCGCTGGCTGTATCCGCCCGTGTTCGGTGTGACCACCGTGCTGTACGCGATCCCGTCCCTGGCCTTCTTCGTCGTCCTCATCGACTACACCGGCATGACCGAGACGACGGTGATGATCCCGCTCGCGGTGTACAGCCTGGTGGTGCTGGTCCCGGCGATCGTGGACGGCGTCCGCTCGGTGCCACCGGAGACCCTGGCCGCCGCCACGGCCATGGGCCTGGGGCCCGTACGGCGCTATCTCCAGGTCCAGTTGCCCATCGCCGTACCGGCGATCATCGCGGGCCTGCGGGTGGCGACCGTGTCGAGCATCTCCCTGGTCAGCGTCGGCATGCTCATCGGCAACCAGGGCGCCCTCGGCAACCTGCTCAACGACGCGCAGATCTACCACCGGCCCGAGCTCGCCGTGAACTCCGTGGTGACCACCGCCGTGCTGGCGATCCTCGTCGACGCCCTGCTGGTCCTCGTCCGTCTCCTGCTGACCCCCTGGATGCCACGGAAGGGCGTCACCCGGTGAACGTACTCCACTTCGTCCAGGCCTTCTTCGGCGACGGCGCGCACTGGCACGGCCAGGACGCCATCCCCACCCGCGTCACCGAACACCTGCTCTACTCCCTGGAGGCCCTCGCCGTCGCCGCCGCGATCGGACTGCCCGTCGGCCTGGTCACCGGCCACTACGGGCGCGGCGGCAACGCCCTAGCGCTCATCGCCACCGCCGCCCGGGCGCTGCCCAGCTTCGGCCTGCTGGTGCTGATGTTCACCTGGCTCGGGTTCGGGCAGCTGCCGGTGATGATCCCGCTGGTCGCGCTCGCCGTACCGCCGATCCTGGTCACCTCCTACGAGGCGATCCGCTCCCTCGACCCGTCCCCGGTGGACGCCGCGCGGGGCATGGGGATGTCCGAGGCGCGGGTGCTGGTGCAGGTGGAACTCCCGGTCGCGCTCCCGCTGGTGCTCAGCGGGCTGCGCACGGCGGCCGTCCAGATCGTCTCCACCGCCACCATCGCCGCCTACGTCGGCTTCGGGGGCCTGGGCCGCTACATCATCGACGGTCTCTACCAGAAGGACTACGAGAAGGTCGTCGGCGGTGCCACCCTGGTCGCGGGGATGGCGCTCGCGACGCTCCTGGTGTTCTGGGCGGTGTCCCGTTTCGCGGTCTCGCCGGGGGTGCGCCGGGGCGGCTGAGCGCGCTCAGCTCCCGGTGCGGGCCAGCGCCTGTTCGAGGACGACGAGCAGGGCGTCCCGCACCGAGCCGCGCTCGCGGGCGTCGAACACCACGACCGGGACGCCGTCGGAGACGTCGAGGGCCCAGCGGACCTCGTCCAGGGTGTGCTCCACCTTGCCGTCGAAGGCGTTGACCGCCACCGCGAACGGGATGTCCTTGTGCTCGAAGTAGTCGACGGCCGCGTAGCAGTCGTCCAGCCGGCGGGTGTCGACGATGACCAGGCCGCCGACCGCGCCCTCCACGATGTCGTCCCACATGAACCCGAACCGCTCCTGCCCGGGGGTACCGAACAGATACAGCTTCAGCGTCGGGTCGATGGTGATGCACCCGAAGTCCAGCGCCACCGTGGTGGTGGTCTTGCGCGGGGTGTGCGTGAGGTCGTCCACGCCCGCCGCGACCTCGGTGATCGAGGCTTCGGTGGTCAGCGGCTCGATCTCCGAGATCGAGCCGACGGTGGTGGTCTTGCCCACGCCGAAGCCGCCCGCGATCACCATCTTGACCGGCAGCGGCGGCCGTACGGCGGTGGGTGCGGCCGCGCCCCCGGTCAGCGGTTCAGTCGGTGTCACTCGGTACCCCTCGGGAGTCGGGAATGGCCCGCAGGCCGTCGATGACCCTGCGCAGCACGGAGGCGTCGTGGGTGGCTTCGGCATCGGGTACGTGGACCGCCAGCTGCCCCGCCTCGCGCAGGTCTTCGGCCAGCACACGGACCACGTTGAGGTGCAGCCGCAGCCGGGCCGCGAGTTCCGCGACCGACTGCGGCAGCCGGCAGGCGGCGACGATGTCGTGGCGCTCGAAGGAGAGCCGGCCGAGCGCGTCGAGACCGGCGGCGGTGGCCACCACCTGGGTCTCCACGGGCAACGACCGGCCGGGCACGGCGTCCGCCACCCGGCCGGCGGTGACCAGGAACGGCCGTACGGCGGGGGCGGGGCCGACCGGGTCCGGGCCCGGGGTGCCGTCCGCCATGAATACCTTCTCTTCCTCAGCGTGCCGACGCCGCGCCGACGCTGTTCTTCAGCTCCAGCACCAGCTGCGGGCTGAGCGCGGCCCCCGCGCGGTTGGCGAACAGCGTCATCTCGTAGGCGATGTTGCCGAGCTTGGCGTCCTTGTCGGCGACCACGCCGAGAACGGCGCCGCTGCCGATCGCGGAGACGATGACATGGCCGCCCTCCAGGTCGATGATGACCTTGTTCAGGCCGCCCAGGCCGTAGTTGCCGGAGGCGCCGGCGGCCAGGCTGGTGATGCCCGAGACGATCGCGGCGAGCCGCTCCGAGTGGGCGCGCTCGCGCAGCTCGGACACGGCGATCAGCAGGCCGTCGGAGGAGACGGCGATGGCGTCGACGACGCCCGCGGTCTCGGTCGCGAATCGGTTCAGCAGCCAGGTGAAGTCGGCCGCGGCTGCCTGCAGGTCGGTCGGCGTGGTGTCGCCGTTCGGGGTGTCACCTGTCGACGTGCTCACTGCTCGGCTCCTTCCGGAAGGTGGATCTGGTCGTGCGGCGGGGTCGGCTTGGGGGCGGGAGCGCTCTCGGGGCGGGGACGAGCGTGGCTCCCGGTCTCACAGTCCTGGTGGGCGCGTTCCACCGCGGCCTCGAACTCCTCCAGTGCGCTGCGCTCGGCCTCCGCGTCCCGGGGACGGGCCGCCTGCGGCACGGCCTGGGCGGCGCCGGTGGTCGTGCGCAGCGTGGCCCCGCGCACCCGGCGGCGCAGCGGGCGGGCGGTGCCGGAGGGGGCGAGCCGCGGCTCCTCCTCGGGGGCGGCGGCCTCGCGGCTCGGGACACGGCGGGGCAGGGGGCCGGCGGCGTCGGTCTTCTCCCCGGCGGAGCCGGACGCCACCGGTCCGGAGGCGGCGTCCGCGTCCGCCGGTGCCACGGCGACGGGCCCGGCCAAAGGGGCTGCCGCCGGGCTCGGCGTCAGCAGGTGGGCGGCGGGCAGGGTCACCTCCGCCGTCACACCGCCGCCCGCCGTGCGGGTCAGCTCGACCCCGACCTCCCAGCGGCGGGCCAGCGCGCCGACCACGAACAGGCCCAGCACCTTCGTCGGCATCAGGTCCAGGCGCTCGCGGCGGATCAGCCGGGCGTTCTCCTCGGCGAGGCGCTCGGCGCTCATGCCGAGGCCGTGGTCGGTGACGACGACATGCGCGCCGTCGGCACCGGAGCGCACGGTCACCTCGACGGGGCTGTCCTCGGGGGAGAAGGACACCGCGTTCTCGACGAGTTCGGCCATCATCAGGGTGAGGTCGCCGATGATGTCCGGCTCGACCAGGGCGTCCGAGGCGGCGTACAGCCGTACCCGCTGATAGCCCTCGATCTGCCCGAGCGCGGCCCGTACCACGTTGGAGAGCTCGGTGGGCCCGCCGTCCAGCCCCGTCTCCCGGATGCCCGCGAGCAGCATCAGGCTGTCGGCGTTGCGGCGCAGGCGTACGGCGATGTGGTCGATGGAGTAGAGCCGCTCCAGCAGTGCCGGGTCGGTCTCGCCGCGCTCCACGGCGTCGATCAGCGCGAGTTGGCGCGTGGTCAGGTTGCTGACGCGGCGGCCGACGTTGCCGAACATCTCCGCGGTGTTGCGGCGGCTGAGCACCTGGCGTTCCAGCAGGGCGGCGGCGGTGGTCTGCACCCGGTTGAAGGCCTCGGCCAGGTCGCCGATCTCGTCGCGGGCCGTGACCGGCATGTCCCGCAGCCGGGGCGGCCCGTCGTCCTCGGCGTCATCGTCCGCGACCCGGGCCAGCTCGCGCCCCGCCACCTCTTCGACCTCACGTGCGGCCTCGGTGAGGGCCTGCACCGGCCGGACCACCGAGCGGCGCACCAGCACCGTGAAGGCGATCCACAGCGCGAGGCCGATGAGCGCGCCGTACAGCAGCAGTCCCGCGCGCCACTTCGCGGAGGAGGCGGCGGTGTCGGCGCGGTGGGCGATCTGGTCGATCAGCGCGGTGGTGATCTTCAGCCGGGCGGCGGCCTGTTCGGGGTAGGCGGGATAGTCGCCCAGCGCGTCCTGGACCGCTCGGCGGATCTCCTCCCGGCCACCGGCCTCCAGTTGGGTGGGATCGATCTGCAACTCGGCGTACGACTGCCCGATCTTCTGCTGCGCGGAGGTGTGGTCGATGGCGTCCAGCTGCTGGGCCTGGCGCTCGGTGGCGAACCGGGAGAAGCGGTCCTTCTGGTGGGTGTACAGGTCGTACGCACCGACGGCGTTGGTGAACTCGATCAGCGCGTTGGTGTCCCCGGTGCTAGCCGAGAACACGCTGGTCTCGAAGGCGCCGTGGGCGGCGTCCGCGCGCAGCAGGGAGTCCAGCAGGTTGCCGGTGAAGGTCGTCGCGAGCGCGGTGGTGCGGTCGAGGTCGAGGCCGTCGATGACGCCGCCGGCCGCGTCCGTGTAGGAGGGGTCGATGTTGTCGGCCGGGAGATAGCCCCGCTCGACGCTCTGGCGCAGGCTGGAGAGGCCGTCGACGTCCCTGAGTGCCTGCGCCTCGGCGTCCGGCAGCCGGCCGCGGAAGGTCCCGCGCACCTTCTCGGCCTGGTCGTCCACCGCCTCCTGCGCCGCGCGGTACGCGGCGAGCGAGGGCTTGGAGTAGCCGGACTCATAGCGCGCGGACAGCAGGATCGCCTGCTGGTGCTCGGCCTCCACGCGGTCCACCAGCCGGGCCACCTGCGCGCTGTCCCGCACCAGCCGGGCCGCAGACTCCGCGCTGTCCGACTGCTGGACCAGGTCCGTGACCGGGTACCACAGCAGGACGGCGACGACGGCGAGCGGGATGCCGACGAGCAGGTTGAGTTTGCGCCGGAAGGGCCAGCGGTCCGCGAAGCCTCGTACACCACTGCGTACGGGGGCATACCGGAAAGACGCGTCCACCTGGTTCGTGGACACCGGGCCTCCTTCTGGGGTGCCTTACGACGGAAGCGGGCCCCGTGCACCGCTGTGGCCGATTTCAACTGCTGTGAGACTACCGTGCTCTTGAAGCCTCAATGAGCTTGGCCTTTATCAAGAATCAGTTACGAGGTGCTGTCAATTGATCGCAGATCGAAGCCAATCGGTGATCTGGCGCCACTTGACTGGCTGAGAACTGGCTGTATTGGATCAGCGTGTGACTTTCACCAAGCGCAACAGCAGGCCCATCCTCAGGAACCGAAGCGCGGCGGCGGTCGCCCTCGCGGCGACGACGGCCCTGCTGGCGGGCTGTGGTTCCACCGACGGCAAGGGCAGCAATCCCCTTTCGGACAGCAAGGCGAGCGGCGACACCGTGGTCGTCGGATCCAACAACTTCGCCGAGAGCATCCTGCTCGCGGACATCTACGGCGAGGCCCTCAAGGCCAAGGGCATCAAGGTCACGTACAAGCCGAACATCGGCAGCCGCGAGACCACCTACGGTCTGCTCAAGAACGGCTCGGTCAAGGTCCTGCCCGAGTACAACGGCGCGTTGCTGGCCTACCTCGACCAGAAGGCCGCTCCGAAGACCGTCGAGGCGACCACGTCGGCCATCGAGGCCAAGCTGGACTCCGGACTGACCCTGCTCAAGCCCTCGCCGGCGCAGAACAAGGACTCGGTCACGCTCAACGCGAGCACCGCGAAGAAGTACCACCTCACCGAGAAGTCCTCCATCGCCGATCTGAAGGGCATCGCCAAGGACCTGGCCATCGGTGCCTCGCCGGAGTTCCAGACCCGCCGGCAGGGCCTGGTCGGCCTGAAGGACGTGTACGGCCTGGAGTTCGAGTCCTTCAAGGCGCTGGACGCGGGCGGCCCGCTGACCCAGACGGCGCTGAAGAAGGACACCGTGCAGGCGGCGGACATCTTCACCACGGACGCGACCATCTCCAAGGAGAAGTTCGTCGTCCTGCAGGACCCGCAGAACCTCTTCGGCTTCGAGAACGTGCAACCGCTCGTCCACAAGGGCGCCCTGTCCCAGAAGGGCGCCGACGCGCTGAACGCCGTCTCGGCCAAGCTGGACACGAAGACCCTGCTGGACCTGGACACCCAGGTGCAGACGGAGAACAAGGACCCGCTGGACGTCGCCACGGCCTGGCTGAAGTCCGCCGGTCTCGACTGACCGGCCGCGGCGCGGACGCGACCGCGGGCCGGACGACGCGGGTGCCCCGGGAAACCGGGGCACCCGCGTCGTGCTCTACGGCACCGGGCCCCGACTTCCCGCGCCGGTCCGCCTCGCCGACGGCGCCGCCGATCGCGCAGTGGACCCCGGCTCTGCGCCGGCCCCACCACGCCCGCGAACGGGCCGACCGACGCACCGCCACCGGCCGCCGGTGCGGCCGCGGCCCGGGCGTCGGTGCGCACCGCTCGGTGACCGTAGACCCGGCCGAGGAACCCGCCCACGGCCCGCGACTCCGGCTCCACCGAGGTCTGAGCCGGCGTCTTCGCCCGCCCGGGCGCCCGGAGGGGAGCCGTAGTGCGCCGTGCCGTGCCGGACCGCCGAGGCTGAGACCGACCGCCCCCGGCAGCACCCGGTCCGCCCCGCCGCGGACCGCCCGGTTCTCGGCCGGACCGCCTGGCTCTCGGCCGGACCGCCCGCCGGCCGGAGGCATCACGACGGCGGCCGAACCGCCGCCCCGACGCACGCGGCTGTGAGCACCGGTGCCCCGCCGACGACGGCGTGCGCCCCGGATGTGATCCACTGAAGGGTGTCCTTCCGTCTGTTCTCCTGAGGAAGCCCCGTTGAACTTCTGGTCGATCTACCAGCACGGCTTCGCACGCATCGCCGCGTGTACGGGCCACTCCGCCATCGCCGACCCGCACACCAATGCCGAGTCCGTTCTGCGGCAGGCGCGCCGGTGCGCCCAGGAGGGGGTCGCCGTCGCCGTCTTCCCCGAGCTCTGTCTGACCGGCTACTCGATCGAGGACCTCCTGCTCCAGGACGCGGTGCTCGACCAGGTCGAGGAGGCGCTCGAAACCATCGTGGCCGCGTCGGCGGATCTGCTGCCGGTCCTGGTCGTCGGGGCCCCGCTGCGCCATCGCCACCGGATCTACAACTGTGCGGTCGTCGTGCACCGCGGCCGTGTCCTCGGCGTCGCGCCCAAGTCCTACCCGCCGAACTACCGCGAGTTCTACGAGCGCCGGCAGATCGCCTCGGGCGAGGACGAACGCGGCGGCACCCTCCGGGTGGCCGGCGCGACCGTCCCGTTCGGCGTGGACCTCCTCTTCGAGGCGGAGGACGTTCCGGGCCTGGTGCTGCACGCGGAGATCTGCGAGGACATGTGGGTCCCGGTGCCCCCGAGCGCGGAGGCGGCGCTGGCCGGCGCGACCGTGCTCGCCAACCTCTCGGGCAGCCCCATCACGGTCGGCCGCGCCGAGGACCGGCGGCTGCTGTGCCGCTCGGCGTCCGCGCGCTGCCTCGCCGCGTACGTCTACGCCGCGGCCGGACTGGGCGAGTCGAGCACCGACCTGTCCTGGGACGGCCAGACCATGATCTACGAGAACGGTGCGCTGCTGGCCGAGACCGAGCGGTTCCCGCTCGACGACCAGTTCGCGGTGGCCGACGTCGACCTCGACCTGCTGCGCCAGGAGCGGCAGCGGATGGGCACGTTCGACGACAACCGCCGCGCCCACTCCACGCGTACCTCAGGCTTCAGGCGGGTGCCGTTCCGGCTCGACCCGCCGACCGCCGACCTCGGGCTCAGGCGCCGCGTCGAACGCTTCCCGTTCGTGCCCGCCGACCCCGACCGTCTCGCCCTGGACTGCTACGAGGCATACAACATCCAGGTCGCGGCCCTGCAGCAGCGGCTGGCGGCGATCGGCGGCCCGAAGGTCGTCATCGGGGTCTCCGGCGGCCTCGACTCCACGCACGCGCTCATCGTCGCCGCCCGGGCGATGGACCGCGCGGGCCGCCCGCGCAGCGACATCCTCGCCTTCACCCTGCCCGGCTTCGCGACCAGCGAGCACACCAAGGACAACGCCCACCAGCTGATGCGCTCGCTCGGCGTCACCGCGGCCGAGCTGGACATCTCGCCGACCGCACGGCTGATGCTGCAGGAGATGGGCCACCCGTTCGCCTCCGGCGAGCCGGTGTACGACGTCACCTTCGAGAACGTGCAGGCCGGGCTGCGCACCGACTACCTGTTCCGGCTGGCCAACCAGCGCGGCGGCATCGTGCTCGGCACCGGGGACCTCTCGGAGCTGGCGCTCGGCTGGTGCACCTACGGCGTGGGCGACCAGATGAGCCACTACAACGTCAACTCCGGTGTGCCGAAGACCCTCATCCAGCACCTGATCCGCTGGGTCATCAGCAGCGGCCAGGTCGACGAGGGCACCGGCCGGACGCTGGCCGCGATCCTCGACACCGAGATCAGCCCGGAGCTGGTGCCCGGCGAGGAACTGCAGTCCACCGAGTCGAAGATCGGCCCGTACGCGCTGCACGACTTCACCCTCTTCCACGTGCTGCGCCACGGATTCCGGCCGTCGAAGATCGCATTCCTGGCCTGGCACGCCTGGCACGACCGGGACGCCGGCGCCTGGCCGCCCGGCTTCCCCGAGTCCGAGCGGGGGGCGTACGACCTGCCGGAGATCCGGCGCTGGCTGGAGGTCTTCTGCCGCCGCTTCTTCGCGTTCGCGCAGTTCAAGCGCTCGGCCATGCCGAACGGGCCGAAGGTCTCGGCCGGCGGCTCCCTTTCGCCGCGCGGCGACTGGCGCGCCCCGTCCGACAGCACGGCCCGGGCCTGGCTGCGCGACCTCGCCCGCTTCGACATCCCGGACGACGGGCACCAGTCGCACCACTCGTGAGATTTCCGCACCGGGGACGGGTGTGAGGGAAGAATTCCTCACCCCTCCCCGCCTGGTTGGAGTTCGCCTCTCTCACGCTCGCACGCTGGCCCATGACCGGCCCGGTCCCGGGCCGGTGCGTGACGAGTGCGAGAGGAACCCTCATGACCACGGAACGCGTGACCACGGAACGCGTGCTGCCCGCCGAGTCCTACCGATGGCGCTGGCCCGCGCTCGCCGCCCTGCTGCTGGGCGAGGCGATGAACCTGCTGGACGCGACCGTCGTACAGGTCGCCGCGCCCGCCGTCCACGCCGGTCTGGGCGGCTCGGTCTCCGACATCCAGTGGTTCGGCACCGCCTACACCCTGCCGTTCGCGGTACTGCTGATCACCGGCGGCCGGCTCGGCGACCTGGCCGGCCGGCGCCGCCTGTTCGTCCTTGGCGTCGCCGCCTTCACGGCGGCCTCGGTGGCCTGCGCCCTGGCGCCCACGGCGGGCCTGCTGATCGCCTTCCGCGCGGTGCAGGGTGCGGCGGCGGCCCTGGTCATTCCGCAGACCATCGGACTGATCAAGGCGATGTTCTCGGGGGAGGAGACGGCGAAGGCACTCGGCAGCATCGGTCCCGTCATGGGCCTCGCCGCCGTCTGCGGACCCGTCCTCGGCGGTGTGCTCACCCACGCCGATCTGTTCGGCTCCTCCTGGCGGGCCGCGTTCCTGGTCAACGTGCCCGTGTCCGCCGTGGTCCTGGCCCTCGCCCCGCTGCTCCCGGAGGACCGGGCGCCGGTCCGGCCGGCCTTCGACTGGCCGGGCACCGCACTGGTGGCGGCCGGCACCGGGCTCGTGGTGTACCCCCTCATCGGCGCGGATGTCACTCGACTCCCGCTGTGGCGCTGGGCGTTGCTGCTCGCCGGACTGCTCGCCCTCGCCGTGTTCGCGCGGCACCAGCGGCGCTCGGCCCGGCCGCTGCTGGAGCCCAGCCTCTTCACCCACCGGGGCTTTCCCGCCGCCCTCGTCGCCTCGACCGCCTTCTTCGCGGTGACCAGCGGAATGACCACGGTGGTCGTCCTCCAGCTCCAACTCGGTGCGCACACCGGCGTACTGGCCGCGGGGCTGAGCCTGATCCCGTGGTCGGCAGGCCTCGCGATCGCGTCCTGGCTCGCGGGCGCCCGTCTGGTACGGCGCCACGGGCGCCGGGTGATGCCGTACGGACTCGGCGTGCTGGTCACCGGCCTGCTCGCCGCCGTCGCGGCCTACCGCACGACCGCTCCCGGTCACTACCCGGCCGCGCTGCTGCCCTGCCTCGCCCTGATCGGCCTCGGCGCCGGTCTGTTCACCCCCGCCTTCTTCACCCTCGCGCTGCACCCGCTGCGCCCCCAGGAGATCGGCTCGGCGGCCGGGCTGCTCAACGCGGTCCAGCAACTCGGGGCCACTGTGGGCGTGGCGGTGCTCGGCAGCGTGTACCTCGCCGGTGCGGACACCGGAACCCCGGACGCGGCACCACACGCCGCCCAGGCCGCGTGCTGGACAGCGACGGCGCTCGTGGGGGTGTGCGCGGCCGCGAGCGTCCGGGTGGGCGCTCCGGACCGGGCCTAGCGTGCGGGTGGGGTCGTTGGACATGATCTGGAGCCTGGGCGGGCGCTCTGGACCGGTCCTGGCGTCCGGATGACGTCGCCGGATATGTCCAGGCGTCCGGGCGGGCGCCCGGGACCGACCTGGCGTCTGGACGGGGGGGCCGGACATGCCCTGGCGTGCTGGTGGGGTCGTTGGACATGTTCTGGTGTCCGGGTGCGTGTTCGGGACCGGTCCTGGCGTCCGGACGGGGTCGCCGGACACGCCCTGGTGTCCGGACAGTGTGCCGGACACGCCCTGGCGGACCCGGGGTTCGCGCCTGCGCGGGCCGTGCCGCGGAAGACCTGCCTGCCCTGCTCACCGGGCGGGCGCGACGCCGGTGGTGTCAGTCGGAGCCGCGGTGCAGCCGGGCCAGGTCAGTCAGTGACGGACTCGCCGCCTTCAGGGTGCGCAGCACGGGGCTGGTCTCCAGTGTCCGGACCGCGCGCAGCGCGCCCAGCCGCCGGGTGAGATAGCGGTGCAGGTCGGCCGGGTCGCGGCAGAGCGCCTGGGCGACCAGGTTCGTGGGGCCGGTGGTCGCCGCGACGAAGGCCAGCTCGTCGTGGTCCGCCAGGGCGAGGCCGACCTCCTCCAGATCCGCCGGACGCACCGACAGCCACAGCAGCGCCCGGGCGCGCACCCCGAACAGCCCGGCGTCGACCTCCACGTCGAAGAACAGAGCCCCCGCCGCCCGCAGTTCGGCCAGCCGCCGGGCCACGGTGGCGGGCGACCAGCCGGTCGCCCGCGCCAGCTCGCCCTGGCCGAGCCGGCCGTCCTTCTCCAGCGCGGCCAGCAACGCCGCGTCGCCCGGCTCCGGTCGGCGCACCGCCTCCGTGGCGGCCCGGTACGCCAGCGCCGCCCGCTGCTCCTCGTCCAGCGCCTGGGCGCTGCGCCGCCAGTTCGCCGGACCGCCCAGGTAGGTGTGGAGCAGGCAGTGCGCGGACACGGCGGTGATGCCGCCGGTGCGGGGAATGTCCCGCAGGAGGAGGGCGTTGGGGGAGGCGTCCGCGCCCGGAGCGTGGATCACCGCGGTGATCTCGGTGCCGCCCGAGGTGAGCTTCACCCACGAGGTGTCCGGCCGGCGTACCAGCGCCTGGGCGATGTCCTGTGCGGACCGGGCCGTCGCGGTGAGCCGCACCAGCCACTGGGTACGGCCCGCCCGGTGCGGATCGGCCAGGCCCACCACACGCAGCCCGGCCTCGGTGCGCAGCCCGCGGTAGCGCCGGGCGACGGTCTGCGCCGACACGCCGAGCACCGCCGCGATCCTGCTGAACGGTGCCCGGCCGTCGATGTGCAGGGCGTGGATGAGGGCACGGTCGAGGTCGTCGAGCATGCCCCCATCCTCCCGGTCACCGTGGACCCCGGTGGCTCAGAGGTCGAACTCGTGCGGCGGCAGGTCGAGGGTGTAGCACGCCTCGCGCACCACGGCCTGCTCGGTCTTGTCGAAGTCGCCGTCCGCACCGCCGATGACGATGCCGATCTGCACCACGGCGCGCGCCTCCGCGGGCTTCTTCTTCGCCTTGGCGATCTCCTGGAGCACGCTCACCTTGCCGAAGTCGAAGTCGGTGGTCAGCCTGTTCAGGTTCTCCTCGAAACGGCGCCGGAGGTCGTCGGCCGGGAAGTTCTGCAACACCTCGTTCGTGGCGATGAGCTGGGCCACCCGCTGCCGCTCCGCCGGGTCGATGGTGCCGTCGGCAGCGGCTACGAGCGCGCACATCGCCATGCTCGCGTCGCGGAAGGCACCGCTCTTCAGGTCGTTCTTCTTCGCCACCAACTGGGTCTGCATCTGCGACGCCGACTCCTTGATGCGGTCCCACAGGGCCATGCGAACTCCTCATATCCACGATCGATTGCTTCGACACGAACGTCTGCAGCAACTTCTACAGCAACGTAGAAACTCATGGGGTGGTCGATAAGTTCCGGCCGTCGGGAACGCGCTGTCCGGCTCCGGGAGGAGCGCCTAGTCGTCCTCGTCGTCCCCTTCGAAGAAGTCGCCGATCTCGTCTACTACTTCGGCCGCCACCAGGCCGCCCACCACGCCGAGGGCGAGGCCCGCCGCGCCCGCCGCCACGGCCGTGCCCAGGCCTGGACCGGAGCCGTGATGCCCGGACTCGTGGACGGTGTGCGGCTCGCCGTGGCCGTACGCCCCGTGGCCGTACGCCTCGCGGTGCTCGGTCAGCCGGCGGATCCAGCCGTCCACCTCTCTGTTCCAGTCGAGGGCGACCGCGTCCTCGTGGCGCACCGCGAACCTGGTCAGCTCGTCGTGCCCGGAGGAGAACAGGCCGCCGCGCTTGTCCGCCTCCAGGACGACCTCGACGCCCGCGGGGGAGGCGAGGAAGGTCAGCTCGATCTCGCTCACCGCGTGTGCGTACCGCGGGGCCGGGGTCAGCTCGATCTCCTGGTAGAACGGCAGTTGCTGGCCCGTGCCGCCGATGCGGCCGTACTCCAGATCGGCGGTGCGGAAACCGAAGCCCAGTTGGCCGAGGGCCTCCAGGATCGCCTCCTGCACGGGCAGCGGGCGGACGTCGAGGGGATCCAGGTCGCCCTTGTCGCGGGCGCCGGCCACCGCGACCTCCGTGCGTACGCCCAGCACGATGCCGAGCGGCTGGCCGTACAGCTCGGTGACGGGGGTCTCCCAGGGCAGCGGCACGCTGAAGGGCAGCTCCCGCACTTCCCGCTCCCCGAGCCGGAAGCCGCCGCCGACGGTGAACCGCTCGAAGGCGACGGCGCCCTCGCTGTCACCCTCCTCGTGCTCCGCCTCCACGCGGGCGATCAGTTCCAGGTCGACGTACTCGACCTCCACGGCTGTTTCGCCGCCCTTCAGCAGGATCCGTCCCGGCAGCGGCCCGCCGGGCAGGACCGCGCCGCCGTCCAGCACCGTGTCCACGGAGGGGCCGCCGACCCCGATCGCCCCCAGCAGCCTTTTGAACCCCATGACGCCGTCGCTCCCTCGTCCATCGCATCATCCGCGCGGCGATCCCACCGCCGTCCGTCTGCCCGATGAACTCGTGACGAGGGCACAGAAGTTCCATGATTCGCCCGTTCGGGGGATGGTCTGAACCGGCGTTGACGTATCGGCTCTCAGGCCGGTTCGCCCGCCCCTTCGCCCAGGCCCCGCGCCGCGGCCCGGGCCTGCTTGCGGCGCTTGCGGCGGCTCACCCGGGGCTCCTGGTCGGGGAGCCAGCCGAAGGTCAGGCAGCAGCCGGTGGCCCCGAGGAGGAGGCCGATGAAGAAGCCGCCCAGGTTCGAGGTGAGCCAGGTGCCCAGGGAGATCAGGATGCCGGCGAGGGAGTAGAAGAGCCGCTGGCCGGGGTTGAAGAGGACCAGCAGGCCCAGCAGCACCATCAGGGTCGGCAGCAGATATCCGGCCAGCCCCTGCATGCCGATGTGCATCACGACCTTCATCGAGGCCTTTTCGGTGAACAGGATTTCGCCGCCGCCCAGGGCCAGCAGCAGCCCGCCCCAGAACGGCCGGCGGGCCCGCCATCCGCGGAAGGCGGGCCTCAGTTCCCGGCGTGGACGCTCCGGCATCGGATCAGCAGCCCGAGTCGCTGAAACGGAGCTTGAGCCCGGGAAGCCTGAACACACCTGCGGTCGTGGCGTAGTTGGTCTGCCGCAGGTTGCCGATGCGCACGGTGTCGGCCTGCTGGCTGAAGACGCCGATCGGGCCCTTCGCGTTCGCCTTGTCCAGGGTGCTGGCGTCGTTGCCGATCTCGATGTTGCCGAACGCCGCGTCACCCGACAGCTGGGTCGAGTCGGTGGTGAGGTCGCTCGCGGTCACCTTCTGGTCGCCACCGCCCGCGGTGATGAGCAGGTTGGTGCCGCCGAGGTCCACGCTCTGGCACAGCTTGGTGAGCGTGGCGTTCTTGATCGCGGAGGTGACGACGAGCACCTGGCCGCCGCTGTCCCCGGCGTTCGGGCTGCCGTCCGCCATGTTGTCGAGTCCGCCGAACTGCTCGAAGCCGGTGCCGTTGAGCTCCGTAGCCGTGACCGTGAACGGCATGCCCGAGATCGCGAACTGCACACCGAGTGCCCCCTGCGCGGTGAGGATCGCGAGGCCCGCGGCGACCACGGTGGCGGGCACCGCCATGACCGCGGCCCTGCGCAGCCGGACCCGTCCCCGTCTCCCGCCGCCGACGGCGGTCCCGGACGCGGCTGATATGTCGGACGGTGAACCGCTTTCTGGGTTCCCGGGCGTGTTGTCGGCGGACGAGAAGTCCGGGGACGAGGCCATGTCTGCTCCCATGGGCATAGATCAAATGCGGGTTGGGCTTCAGTGGCGCGTTGTCCTGGCGCGGACAGCGGCTGCCGCGCACATCTCCTCGCACTCCCGGCGGATGCAAGGGCTTTCTCGTTACGCGGCAGTAGCCTGCGAGGAAGTTACCGCCGGTTACTTTGAAGGGTCAAGGGAGTTGTGAAAAAAGGGTGTCGGATGTGCGTGGACGTCGACGATGCCGGTCGACGGGCGGTATTCGACCGGGCGTCAACAGTCTCAACTCCCTTGCCGCGCCTTGACGTTGATGGTTGAGCGGGTCTACAACTCTCCCTGGTTTCCCTCGGATCCGTGGCGCCGGATCCGCCGAGCGGCATCGCCGCTTCCCGGCCTTTCCCCGTAACCGCTCCGCACCACCGCGGCATGGGCACGGTCGCATTCCCCCTCGGCCGGTGCCCGGCCGCTGCCCGCCCGGCCCGGTCGGAGGCCTTCCCCCGAGGCCTCCGACCGGCGCCCGGCCGGCCACCGCTGCCGGTCCGTCGCGTTCGGAGAAGGCGTCACGGACCGGCAGCGGCGGCGTCCCCCCCTCGGCGCCCCCACTCATGACGCCGCCGCCCCGTCGCCCTCCACCTCACCTCACGTTGTCCCCCCACTCCAGGAAAGAGGCACCCGCATGCGCACCCGATCCCTTCTCGCCCTCGCCGGAACCGTCACCGCGCTCACCGTCGCCGCGGCCGTCCCCGCCTCCGCGGACGGCGCCGCCGTTCTGACCACGGGCAGTGCCGGCGGCACCGCCGCCGCGGTCGGTGACACCCTGACCGCCCCGCTGGCCAGTGGCACCTCCGCCACGCTCTACTCCAGCGCGACCGGCACCAGCGGGGTCACCTGCACGTCGTCCCAGTTCAACGCCGCCGTCACCGGTAACCCCACCGCCCCCGGCTCGGCCACCGAGTCGGTCACCGGGCACACCTTCGACAGCTCCAGCTGCACCAGCAACGTCACCGGCGTGCTCGGCGTCGGCAGCATCACGGTCGACAACCTGCCCTACACCGCGACGGTCGCCTCCGACGGCACCCTCACCGTCTCGCCGGCCAGCGGCTCCACCATCCAGACCACGGTCAAGCTGCGCACCCTGCTCGGCACCATCACCTGCGTCTACCAGGCGCCGAGCCTGACAGGGAAGACCGACAACGGCGACAGCAGCATCACCTTCACCAACCAGCAGTTCACGAAGTCCTCCGGCTCCTCGCTGTGCTTCGCCAACGGCTACTTCACCGCGAAGTACGCCCCGGTCTCCGACGCGGGCGCCCGGGTCTACGTCAACTGACCTTCTTTCCGAGGAAGTTCAGCGTCGGCGAAGACGCATGACAAGGGCGGCGCCCCCGGTGAGCACCAGCACCGCGGCGGCGCCGCCCGCCAGCAACGGCGCCGAGGGGCCCGCGTCCGCGCGGGTGGCCTCGGCCACCGGCGTGCTGCCGTCGGTGGCACCCGCCGGTGAGGAAGTCCCCTTCTCCGCCGAGGGAGTCGGACGCGCCGGCGAAGGATCCGCCGCCGTCCGGGAGGGGCTCCCGCCCGTCGATTCGCGAGCGGCGGAGGGCGTCTTCGTGGCCTTCGCCGCCGTACCCGCGCCCTCGAACACCACGTCGGAGCACGAGTAGTACGTGTCCGTCGTGCTGCTGTTCTGCCAGATCGTGTACAGCACCTGACGGCCTGTCCGGTGCGTGGGCAGCGTCGCCGGGATGTGGTAGGCGCCGTTGGTCAGCGGCGGGTCCGTGACCTGCGCGAAGGGGCGCGTGGGCAGGTCGGACCACTTCAGCGGCTTCGCCGGGTCGTAGCCGGGTTCGGTGAGGTACAGCTTGAACGTGCCGGTGTGCGCGATCGTCGAGGCGTACGTCATCGTCAGCCGCGCGCCCGCGGTCAGCCGGGTGGCCGGCCAGTCCCGCCGGGCCAGATCGAGGCCCTTGTACGCCGGCAGGTTCCCGCTGCACAGCCGACCGTCCGGGATCACCTGCCGGTCCCGGCCGTTCACCCCCGCCACGCGCAGGTTGTCCCACGCGGTGAACGGGGCGCCGTTCGCGCCGATCGCCGCCCGGCAGGCCGCCGACCTGTTCGCGTCGCCTCCCTCGGGGGAACAGGCGTAGACCCGGCTGACCGGGTCCGTGGGGGCGCCGTGCGCCTGGGCGGACCCCGCCGTCCAGGGCAGGAGCAGGAGAGGGGCCGCCGCGGCGGCCGCCGTGACGCTCAGGCGGGCGGTCATCCGAGTCATCCGGGACGTCTCCTCGGCGGGCGCGGGAACGGGCTGTGCCGTGTCCAGTACGGGAGATGGGTCCACCGCGTTCAGTCGCCCCGCAAGGTATGGATCCGGTCGGCAGAGCCACAGACCGGAGCGGCTGTTTTGAGATCTAGCTCCGAGCTCGGACGAGGAGCGGCCCCCGCACCCCGCACGGCGGCGGTCAAACATCCCGAGTCCGCCGGTCGTTGGCTTCCGGGAATAGTCATAGGCCAGTGGAGCAAAGCCTTCTGGCGCATTCCGTTTGCATATCGAAAAGACAGTGACCGGGTGTCGCGCGGGCGAGTGACACGTGTCCGACCCAATGTCCGACCACCCGACTCCCAAAGCCGCCGGGTGAGTTATCGTAGGCGTGGGGTCAAAACAAACCGCGTGTCCCGTTCGTTCGAGCCGCGAGGAGGGGTGAGTCGATGGCGAGGCAATTGCGCGCCGAGCAGACCCGGACGACGATCATCACGGCCGCCGCCGATCTGTTCGACCGGCAGGGTTACGAATCCACCAGTCTGAGTGACATCGTCGGGCACGCGCAGGTGACCAAGGGGGCGTTGTACTTCCATTTCGCCGCCAAGGAGGACCTGGCCCACGCGATCCTGGAACTCCAGGCCAAGGCGGCCAGACAAGTGATGGCCGACAGCGAGGGCCGTGGCTGCTCCTCCCTGGAGTCCCTGATGCGGACCACGTTCGCCATGGCCCGGCTCGCCGTGGAGGACCCGGTACCGCGTGCCGGACTCCGCCTCGCCACGGCGGACGTCACCCTGCGGCCGCCGCTCAGGCACCCCTTCACCGAGTGGCTGGACTTCGCCACCCAGAAGTTCAGCGGCGCCGTCAAGGAAGCCGACGTGCACACCGAGATCGACGTGAGTGTGGTCGCTCACTCCCTCGTCTGTTTCTTCGTCGGAACCCGGGTCGCGGGCCGTTCCCTGGAGCCGGTCGGACGGCTGCCCCGCAGAGTGGCGGAAATGTGGCTTCTCATGGTCCGGGGTCTGGTGCCGGTGCACCGCCGCCCGCGCTATCTGACCCTCGCCACACAGCTGGAGCGGGAGATCAGAACCGGCTGATCCGAGCGGTACGGTGGCGGGCATGCCCGCCACCCCCGCCGCGCCCGTGATCCTCGGCAACGCACCCGGCTCGTTCCCGCACAGTGTGCTGGCCGAGCGGCATCCCGCGATCATCCGGCAGGTCCGGGACGCCTTCCCGTACGGCCCCGCGCAGCATCGCGCGCTGGACGAGCTGCTGAAGAGCTGCGCCGAAGGCGTGATCGAACCGCTGCCCGAGGACGCGGGTGACCGGGACCGCTGGCGTGGCTGGGGGCTGGACGTCTACGCCGGACGGTCCTGGTTCGACGTGCCCTGGCTGTGGTCCGAGAGCTACTTCTACCGTCGGCTGCTGGATGCCACCGGCTGCACGGGCCCGGGCGCCTGGCAGGGCATCGACCCCTTCCGCCCGTTCAAACGCGCCGAACTCGACGCCCCCGAGACCGACGGGGAACTCGCCGCGCTCGACGCGCTCCAGGACCGCGCAGAGCGGGAGCGGGCCGACGCCCTGCTGCACGGCTCGCTGTGGGGCAACCGCGCCGACCTCGGCTTCCGGCTCTCCGCCGGCGAGGCCGCGGAACCGGCCCCCGTCCTGGTCGCCGACGACAGCGAGGCCCTGTGGTCGCTGCTGCCGCCCTCCGGCACCGGCACCCTCTGCCTGGTCGCGGACAACGCGGGCCGCGAACTCGTCCCCGACCTCCTCCTGATCGCCCATCTCCTCACCGAGGGCCGCATCGGCCGGGCCGTCCTGCACGTCAAGCCGTACCCGTACTACGTGTCCGACGCCACGACCGCCGACGTGGTCGACGCCCTGCGGCGCCTCGCCACCGTGCCGGGCGCGGCCGCCGGATACGGGCGCGTGCTCTGGTCGGCCATGGCCGACGGCCGCCTCACGGTACGCGCCCACCCCTTCTCCTGCGCCCCGCTGCCGTACACCGACCTGCCGGACGACCTGCGCGCCGAGTTCGCGTCCGCCACGCTGACCCTCTTCAAGGGCGACCTCAACTACCGCCGCCTGGTCGGCGACCGGCTGTGGCCGCCCACCACGCTCTTCCAGGACGTGACCGCCTACTTCCCCGGTCCCGTCGCCGCCCTGCGCACCCTGAAGTCGGACGTGATCACCGGCCTGTCCGCGGCCACCGTGTCCGGGCTGGTCGCGGCGGAGGACCAGCGCTGGCGCACCGGTGGCACGCATGCGCTGATCCAGGTGAACCCGTCAGACGATGCTCAGCGGAAGTGACTTGAAGCCGTTGATGAAGTTCGACACCAGCCGCCCCGGCGGCCCGGCGGGGCGCGGTCCGGGCAGCGCGCGCAGCACCTCCTCGTAGAGCAGCCGCAGCTGCAGCCGGGCGAAATGGGCGCCCAGGCACACATGCGGGCCGTCCCCGAAGGAGACGTGCGGGTTGGGTGTGCGAGCCAGGTCCAGCCGGTCGGGCTCGGCGAAGACACGCTCGTCCCGGTTGGCCGAGGCGTGGAACACGACGACCTTGTCGCCCGCCCGGATCCGGCGGCCGGCCAGCTCGGTGTCCCGCGCGGCCGTGCGGCGGAAGGTGAGCACGGGCGGGTGCCAGCGGAGCAACTCGTCGACCGCGGGCCGGACGCCGGCCTTCCCGGCGCGCAGACGTCCGTACGCCTCCGGATGCTCGGCCAGGGCCAGCAGTCCGCCGGGAGCCGCGCCGCGCACGGTGTCGTTGCCGGCGACGGTGAGCAGGAAGAAGAACATCTCCAGCTCGGCGTCGGCGAGTTCCGCGTCATGTGCGAGCGTCGTCAGGATGTCGTCCGCGGGACAACGGCGTTTGTGGGCGGCCAGCTGCCGGGCGTAGGCGAACATGTCCCGCAACATCGCCGGCGAACGCGGATTGACCGGCTTTCCCGCCGCGTCCAGCACCGGGGGAGCGGCCTCGTCCGGATCCTGGTAGCCGATGACGCGCTGCGTCCAGTGCAGCAGCAGCCGCCGGTCGCTCTCCGGAACCCCCAGCAGATCGGCCAGGTTGAGCAGGGCGTACTCGTCGGTGACGGCCGCGACCAGGTCGGCCGTGCCGT
This sequence comes from Streptomyces griseochromogenes, assembly GCF_001542625.1. Taxonomy (NCBI): domain Bacteria; kingdom Bacillati; phylum Actinomycetota; class Actinomycetes; order Kitasatosporales; family Streptomycetaceae; genus Streptomyces; species Streptomyces griseochromogenes. The sequence goes on from NZ_CP016279.1 coordinate 2,806,114, forward strand.
CGCCCGACCGGGCCTCGTCCAGGGCCAGGCCGAGCAGAGTACGCGCACGCTCGCGCGCGACGGCGGCGAACCGGTCGACGCGTCCAGGCGTGAACGCACGGCTCACCAGCCGCCGCAGCCGGCCGTGGTGCGGCGGATCCTGATTGAGCATCATGCGGCGGATGAACGGCAGGTCCTCCGGGTCGGGGTCCCGGATCTGGGTCGCGCCGACGTACGAGGAGTACGTCGCCGACTCCTTGAGCACGCGCACCACGTCAGCGTGCCGGGTCACCGCCCAGAACCCGGGCCCGGCCGGCCAGCCCAGCACCTCCGGTTCCTCCTGCCAGGCCACGGGGTGGTGGTCGCGCAGCACCCGGTAGTCGGCGTACGGCACCGCGGCGGCATAGCGGCGCGGGTCGAAGACGTCGGGCACCGGCGGGGCCTCGCGCACGCTCACACCGGCCCGCCCTCGCCCGCCGCGTCCGCGCGCAGGAAGTCCTCCACCGCACGGATCAGCTCCAGCGGAGTCTCGTCCATCGCGTAGTGCCCGGCGCCCGGCAGGGCGGTCAGCTCGGCGCGCGGATACCAGGACATCCACGTCTGCCGCATCAGCTCCGGGGACAGCGCCGGATCCAGCTCCCCGGCCAGCGCCAGCGCGGGTACCTCGCAGCCCTCGACATCGGCACGGAAGTCGTCCCCCGCCCACGAGTCGAGCCAGGCCCGGAACGCCTTGGCGTCGCTGCGCTCCAGCGAGCGGTCGACCATCCGGTCGAGCCAGGCGGCGGGGCGGCGGCCCCCGGTGGTGAGGTCGATGATCGCGCGCCGGTTCTCCGGCTTGTGCGCCGCGTCCGTGAACAGCGCGCCCTGCTCGCCGGACATCGGCAGCCCGCAGGCGGGCACGGGGGAGACGCCGACGATCCGGCGCAGCCGGTGCGGCGCGACCGACAGCAGCCGCTGTGCCACCGCGCCGCCCATGGAGTGCCCGACCACCGAGAACCGTTCCCAGCCCAGCCGGTCGGCCAGCTCCACCAGGTCCACGGCCGCCTCGGTCGTCGTGTACGAGCCCACGGCGGCCCTGGCCCCGCCGTAGCCGCGCAGATCGACCAGCGCGTAGGTGAAGGCGGTGCGGTCGAGGTCCGGCAGGACGGCGGCGTAGGCGGTCCGGTCGGCGAACCAGCCGTGCACGGCGAACACCTTGTGGGCGCCGTCGCCGTGCACCTCATGGGGCAGCACGAAGGAGGTCATGCGCCTACCGTGGCCCGGGCGCCGGGGCTCGGCAAGGGCGCGGGCCGACAGCGCACATGTGTGAGAGCCGAGGTCAGGCGTGAGTCAACGCCGCGCGAGGTGAGGGAAGTTCACCGTTTCGGGGCGGTTCACGCGATGGTGTGATCATGTCCCGCCCGGCGGATGGCCCTCCGGAGGGCCGGGTAGGGCCCCTGCCATGACGCAGCCGTTCGAACTCCCGCACTTCTACATGCCGTATCCCGCGCGGCTCAACCCGCACGTCGACGAGGCACGCGCCCACTCGACGGCGTGGGCGCGCGAGATGGGCATGCTGGAGGGATCCGGGGTCTGGGAGCAGGCGGACCTGGAGGCGCACGACTACGGGCTCCTGTGCGCCTACACCCACCCCGACTGCGACTGTCCGGCTCTCTCGCTGATCACCGACTGGTACGTGTGGGTGTTCTTCTTCGACGACCATTTCCTGGACATGTACAAGCGCACCCAGGACCGCGCCGCCGGAAAGGCCCACCTGGACCGCCTGCCCCTGTTCATGCCGCTGGACCCGGCCACCCCCGTGCCGGAGCCGCAGAACCCGGTCGAGGCGGGCCTCGCCGACCTGTGGAGGCGCACGGTGCCGTCGATGTCCGCCGACTGGCGGCGGCGCTTCTCCGTCGCCACCGAGCATCTGCTCAACGAGTCCATGTGGGAGCTGTCCAACATGAACGAGGGCCGGATCGCCAACCCGGTCGAGTACATCGAGATGCGCCGCAAGGTCGGCGGCGCCCCCTGGTCGTCGGGGCTCGTGGAGTACGCGACCGCCGAGGTGCCCGCCGCCGTCGCCGGGACCCGGCCGCTCAGAGTGCTCATGGAGACCTTCTCCGACGCCGTCCACCTGCGCAACGACCTCTTCTCCTACCAGCGGGAGGTCGAGGACGAGGGCGAGAACAGCAACGGCGTGCTGGTCCTGGAGCGGTTCTTCGGCTGCACCACCCAGGAGGCCGCCGAGACCGTCAACGACATCCTCACCTCACGTCTGCACCAGTTCGAGCACACCGCGCTCACCGAAGTGCCCGCCGTCACCCTGGAGAAGGGGCTCAGGCCCGACGAGGTCGCCGCGGTGGCCGCCTACACCAAGGGACTTCAGGACTGGCAGTCCGGCGGCCACGAGTGGCACCTGCGCTCCAGCCGCTACATGAACAAGGGCGCCACCTCCGCCGCGCCCTGGGAGAAGCTGACCGGCCCCGGCACCTCCGCGTCCGACGTCGGCGCGCTGCTCGCCTCGGCCGCCGCGATGGGGGCACCTCCCACGCCTTTCGGGCAGTGGGGGAGGCTGCGCGCGTACGCGCACGTGCCCTTCCAGAAGGTCGGGCCCTCCCTGCTGCCCGACTTCCACATGCCCTACGAGGTCGAGCTGAGCCCGCACCTGGAGGAGGCCCGCCCGCGCCTGACCACATGGATGCACCGCATGGGCATGCTGGAGGAGGGCGTCTGGGACGAGGACAAGCTCGCCGCCAACGACCTCGCGCTGTGCTCGGCCGGACTCGACCCGGACGCCACACCGCAGGCCCTGGACCTCAGCGCGCAATGGCTCGCCTGGGGCACCTACGCCGACGACTACTACCCCCTGGTGTTCGGAGGCCGCCGCGATCTGGCCGCCGCCCGGCTGAGCACCGCCCGCCTGTCGGCCTGCATGCCCCTCGACGGCGAGGCGACGCCCGTCGTCCCCGTCAACGGCATGGAACGCGGCCTGATCGACCTGTGGACCCGCACCACCGAGGACATGACCCCCGAGCAGCGGCGCTTCCTGCGTGAGTCCGTCGACACGATGACCGAGAGCTGGGTGTGGGAGCTGTCCAACCAGCTCCAGAACCGCGTTCCCGACCCGGTCGACTACCTGGAGATGCGCCGCGCCACCTTCGGCTCCGACCTCACCCTGGGCCTGTGCCGCATGGGCCACGGCCCCGCGATCCCGCCGGAGGTCTACCGCACCGGCCCCGTCCAGGCGCTGGAGAACGCCGCCATGGACTACGGATGCCTGACCAACGACGTCTTCTCGTACCAGAAGGAGATCGAGTACGAGGGAGAGATGCACAACGCGATCCTCGTCGTGCAGAACTTCTTCGGCTGCGACTACCCGGCAGCGCTCGGCATCGTCCACGACCTGATCACCCAGCGCATGCAGCAGTTCGAGCACATCCTCACCCATGAACTGCCCGTCCTGTACGACGACCTCCGGCTGCCGGCCGAGACGCGTGCGGCCATGGACGACTACGTGGGCGACCTGAAGAACTGGATGGCGGGCATCCTGCACTGGCACGGGAAGGTCGACCGCTACAAGGCCGACTACCTCGCCCGAAGGACCCATGGGTTCGTACCGGCCCGGACGCCCGCCCTGCCGGTCGGCTGACCCACACCAGTCATTTCCGGCCTTTCTCGTATGGAAGATGAAATTCCGGGAACTCGAGCGGGACGCCAGAAGTCTTCTGGGGCAAGGGGAACAGACAACGGAACACGGGGGTGTTCGACCTTGACCGACATCATCGAGAGGATCACCGAGGGCATCACGGGCCGGCAGGCGGAGCGGCGGACACCGCGCGAACTGACGCCGTACGTCGCCCGGTTACCGGTCCCGCCCGTCCTGCGCCCGGCCGCCGCGTCGGCCGACGTGACGCAGGAGACGGAGATCGCCCTGCGTCCCACCTGGGTCCGCCTGCACCCGCAGCTGCCGCCGACCCTGATGTGGGGCTACGACGGGCAGGTGCCCGGCCCGACCATCGAGGTGCGGCGCGGACAGCGCGTCCGCATCGCCTGGACCAACCGCATCCCGAAGGAGAGCGAGTACCCGGTCACCTCGGTGGAGGTGCCACTGCGCACCGACGGACGCCCGCCCGCCACCACCGAGCCCGGCCGCGAGGGCGTCGAACCGAACAAGGACGTCGCGGCCCTGCCCGCCTGGACGGTGACCCACCTGCACGGCGCCCAGACCGGCGGGGGCAACGACGGCTGGGCCGACAACGCCGTCGGACACGGCGACGCCCAGCTGTCCGAGTACCCGAACGACCACCAGGCGGTGCAGTGGTGGTACCACGACCACGCGATGAACATCACGCGCTGGAACGTGATGTCGGGCCTGTACGGCACCTACCTCGTCCGTGACGACGAGGAGGACGCCCTTCATCTCCCCTCCGGGGAGCGGGAGATACCGCTGCTGCTCGCCGACCGCAACCTCGACACCGACGAGGACGGCCGTCTCAACGGCCGGCTGCTGCACAAGACGGTGATCGTCCAGCAGCAGAACCCGGAGACGGGCAAGCCGGTATCCATCCCGTTCAGCGGGCCGTACACCACGGTCAACGGCCGCATCTGGCCGTACGCCGACGTGGACGACGCCTGGTACCGCTTCCGGCTGGTCAACGCGTCCAACGCGCGGATCTACAACCTCGTCCTGGTCGACGAGGACGACAACCCGGTGCCGGGGGTCGTCCACCAGATCGGCAGCGACGGCGGGCTGCTGCCCCGCCCCGTCCCGGTCGACTTCGACGAGGCGCTGCCCACACTGACCGCGGCCCCGGCCGAGCGGTTCGACCTGCTCGTGGACTTCCGGGGGCTGGCGGGCAGGAAGCTCCGGCTGGTCAACAAGGGCCCGAACCGGCCCGCGGGCGTGCCCGACCCGAAGGGCGACGTGCGGTATCCGGCGGTCCTGGAGTTCCGCGTCCGCGACACCGGGGCGTGCGACACCTTCGAACTGCCCGAGGTGCTCTCCGGCTCCTTCCGTCGTCTCACGCACGACATCGAGCACGGCCACCGCCTGATCGTGCTCACCCAGCCCGCCACCAAGGGGGGAGGCGGTCACCCGGAGATCTGGGAGATGACCGAGGTCGCGGACCCGAGCGGCCTCCAGCTCCCCGCCGACGGCGTCATCCAGCTCACCGGGGCGGACGGTACGACGAAGACGTACCGGCGTACGGCCAGGACGTTCAACGACGGTCTCGGCTTCACCATCGCCGAGGGCGGCTACGAGCAGTGGAGCTTCCTGAACCTCGCGCCCATCGTCCACCCGATGCACATCCACCTGGCCGACTTCCAGCTGCTGGGCCGCGACGCGTACGACGTCTCGGGCTTCGACCCGGCGGTGGGCGGCACCCGCAAGCCCATCGCGTACGACGCGGGCAAGCCGATACCGCTCGCGCCCAACGAGTTCGGCCACAAGGACGTCTTCCGCGTCCCCGGCGGGCAGATCCTGCGCGTCATGGGCCGGTTCGACGGGGCGTACGGCCGGTTCATGTACCACTGCCACCTGCTGGAGCACGAGGACATGGGCATGATGCGGCCCTTCGTCGTCATGCCGGCCGAGGCCATGAAGTTCGACCACGGCGGCGTGCACGGCGGCCATGGCGGAGGCCACACCGGCTGACCTCGCTCAAGTCGCACGGGCCGGCGCTCCATCCGGCCCGCGTGCTCGACCGCGGCTCGCGCCGTCGCCCGCACCACCGGGTGGGGGCGCGAGCCGTCGCCGGACAGCTCCGGCTGGAACAGCGTGGGCAGGAAGAAGGGATGGCCCGGCCGTGCGACGACGCGGACCTGCCCGTCCTCGTCGTCCCGGACAGACGCGGGCCCTGCTCCCGGAGCCTGTCGAGATGACGGGAGGGCCGTAGCCCTTCCGCACAGGTGTCCCGGCCGTGACCTGGGCATCGGCCGCTTCGAGGAGCCCGTCGGCCACCCCTGTCCGGCACCGGCGGGAGCCGTCGCCGAGGTGATCAGGCGGCTGGTGGACGGTGTGTGACGACTCGACGGCCGCGGGACCGACCGGTTGTCCGGCGCTGCGCCTCGAAGGCTATGACTACCCTCCGCCACCCTCCGGCCAGTCTCACTCGTTCGTGTCTCGTCGCGGCCCGTCGCCCCGGGTAGAGCATCTGCCGGAGGCGAGCGAACCATGGAACACACTGCGTTGCGTCCCAAACCGATGCCCGGACAGGAGCGGCGGGAGGGCGGCACACCCCGCCCCACGCGGCGCCCGCACGCCGCGCGCCGGCGCGGCGGCCGGATCCGGACCCTGCTGTTCGGGCTGCTCACCGGGACCGTCCTGGTGCTCTGCGGGGTCGGCATCGGCACCGTCGGGGCCACGGTGATCGGCATGAGCAGGCTGGCCGAGCTGCGGCACCAGGCACCACCGCCCGCCCCCTCGGCCCGGCCCGCCCCCTCCGTGTCCCCGAGCCCCGCCGAGGTCCGGTCCGGCGTGACCATGGGCGTGGAGGCCGTCGACGCCGAGAAACCGGGCGCCCTGGTGGTGGGCGTCCACGTGCCCGGTCCCGGCTACACGGCCGGCCTGGTGCGCGGCGACGTCCTGCTGCAGTTCGGCGCCACCCGCATCGACACGGCCGCCGACCTCGCCCGCGCCGTCGCCCACGCCCGCCCCGGAACGGGGGTGACCCTCACCCTGCGGCACCGCGGCGGCGGCTACCAGCAACTGACGGTCGTTCCGGGAGTGGTGACCTGACCGCACCCGGCCCCCGGTCCCACGGGTCCGGACACGTCGGGAAACCCGCTGGTCGTCACCCGCCCCACGCGCCATGATGGCCCCATGCCGCGCCTGTCTTCGCGAACCGTTCCGCCGGGACGTCGCGATCGGCTCGCGCCGCCCTGCCCGGCCGGGCAGGATGCTGCCCGAGACCGCTTCGCCCCCGCCACTTCGACCGCGCTCGGAGGCCCGGATGACCGGTGACACGCCCGCGCCCTTCACCGCCGACGACTACAGAGCCCGTATGGAGCGCGCCGCGCGCTCCGCCGCCGATGCCGGCCTCGCGGGACTGCTCGTGGCGCCCGGACCCGACATGGTGTGGCTGACCGGCTACACGCCCACCGCGGTCACCGAACGGCTCACCGTGCTGGTGCTCGCCCCCGGCCTCGACCCCGTGCTGGTCGTGCCTACCCTGGAGGCCCCGGACGCGGAACACGCGGCCGGCGCGACCGCGCTCACCCTGCGCGACTGGACCGACGGCAAGGACCCCTACGCCGTCACCGCCGCCCTCATCGACCACAGCGGCCGCTTCGGCATCAGCGACAACACCTGGGCGATGCACCTGCTGGGCCTCCAGCGCACCCTGCCCGGCACCGCCTACGCCTCCCTGACCGAGGCCCTGCCCATGCTGCGCGCCGTCAAGGACGCGGCCGAACTGGACCTCCTGGCCGCCGCCGGAGCCGCCGCGGACCAGGCGTTCGAGGAGATCCGGAAGGTGCCCTTCGCCGGCCGCCGCGAGTCCGACGTCGGCCACGACCTCGCCGACCTGCTGCGCCGCTTCGGACACTCCCAGGTCGACTTCACCATCGTCGGCTCGGGTCCCAACGGCGCCAACCCGCACCACGAGGTAGGCGACCGCGTCATCCAGGACGGCGACATGGTCGTCCTCGACTTCGGCGGCCTCAAGGACGGCTACGGCTCCGACACCACCCGCACCGTCCACGTCGGCGAGCCGACCGAGGAGGAGCGCAGGGTCCACGACATCGTGCGCGCCGCCCAGGAGGAGGGCTTCAGGGCCGTACGGCCGGGCGCCGCCTGCCAGGAGGTCGACCGTGCCGCCCGTGCGGTCATCACCGACGCCGGATACGGCGAGTACTTCATCCACCGCACCGGGCACGGCATCGGCGTCACCACGCACGAACCGCCGTACATGATCGAGGGCGAGGAACAGCCCCTCGTGCCCGGCATGTGCTTCTCCGTGGAGCCGGGCATCTATCTGCCCGGCCGCTTCGGAGTGCGCATCGAGGACATCGTCACGGTGACCGAGGACGGCGGCCGCCGCCTCAACAACACCACCCGTGACATGGTCATAGTGGACTGACGGAACCAGGAGACGCAGGAGACGTACCTAGACGACATCCCGGAACGGCGACGACGCGACTCATGACCCAGGCACCGACACCCACCGCGGACACCGTCCGCCGACTGGTCCGTTCGCTGATCAAGGAGAGCAGCGAGAACGGGGCCGGCACCGGGGGACCCGACGTACGGCCGGTCCGGGAAGGGAGCGGGCACACCTGGTGGATCGGCACCCGCCATGTGCTGCGCCTCGCCCCCGACCGCGACGCCGCCGTCCGCCGCCGCCGCGAACTGCGCCTGCGTGACCTGGTCCGGCCGCACGTGCCCGTCGCCGTCCCCACCAGCGTCGCCCACGGCGACTGGGCACCCGGCCTCGCCTACACCCTCGACACAGCGCTGCCCGGCGGCACCGCCGACGAGCACGACGTCTCCGCCGTCGGCGAGGCCGACCTCGCCGGGCTGCTCAGCGGGCTGCGCGCGGTGCCCCTGCGGCAGTCCGAGACGCTCGGTGTGCCCCGCACCGCCCCGCGCTCCCTGGAGGCGCTGCGCCGCATGGCCGTGCACGCGGCCGAACGGCTCGCCGCCGCCGACGAGTTCGACGCCGCCCGTATGCACCAGCTCACCGCGCCCGGCGCCGCCCAGCTCGCCGCGCAGCCCGGCACCGCCGTGCTCACCCACCACGGCCTCACCGGCGAGCATGTGGTGGTCAGCGCCGACGGGCGGGTCCGCGGCATTCTGGACTGGACCCAGGCGGCCCTCGGCGATCCGGCCGAGGACATCGCCGGGCTGGCCGTCGCCGTGGGCTCCCCGGCGGCCGTTCGCGCCGCCACCCTCGCGGGCTACGGCGCCCGCCCCTGTCTGCGCGGTCTGTGGCTCGCCCGCTGCGACACCGTCATCCGCCTCACGGACCGTCTCGAAGGCCGCGCACCGGGCTCCCTGCCGCTGCTGAGAACCCAGCTGCGGCGCGCCTGGGAGCCGATCCTGCTGGAGCGGGTGACCGAGTTCAAGGACGACGAGACCGAGCCCTAGGGGCTGCCCCCGGCACCCGGCAGACCCCGGGCGCGGCTCAGGGCTGGATGAGCACGACGCAGGACTCCGCGGGCACCTGCAGCAGCCCGTCCGGGCCCGGCGCGGCCACCGGGTCCCACGCGGCGAGGACCTGCGCCCGGCGGCTGCCGAGCGGGATCGCCGCCGCCTCCTTGCCCAGGTTCACCGCCACCCGGACGTCCCCGCGCCGGAACGCCAGCCAGCGGGCCTCCCGGTCGTAGGCCACCTTCGTGTCGGCGAGGTCGGGATCGGTGAGGTCCGGCTGCTCCCGGCGCAGCGCGATCAGCCGTCGGTACCAGGCCAGCACGCGCGCGTGGGGCTCGCGTTCCGGCTCCGACCAGTCGAGACAGGACCGCTCCCGGGTCGCCGGGTCCTGCGGGTCCGGTACGTCCTCCTCGGCCCACCCGTGCTGCGCGAACTCCCGGCGCCTGCCCCGCCGCACCGCCTCGGCCAGCTCCGGATCCGTGTGGTCGGTGAAGAACTGCCAGGGCGTGCCCGCCGCCCACTCCTCGCCCATGAACAGCATCGGCGTGAACGGCGCGGTCAGCGTGAGCGCGGCCGCACAGGCCAGCAGACCGGGGGAGAGGAGGGCCGGGAGACGGTCCCCCTGCGCGCGGTTGCCGACCTGGTCGTGGGTCTGGCTGTAGCCCAGCAGCCGGTGCGCCGCCACTCGGGAGCGGTCCAGCGGCCGGCCGTGGCCGCGGTCACGGAAGCCCGAGTACGTGCCGTCGTGGAAGTAGCCGCCGGTGAGTGTCTTGGCGAGCGCGGCGAAGGGGTCGCGCGCGAAGTCGGCGTAGTAGCCCTGCGACTCGCCGGTCAGCGCGGTGTGCACGGCGTGATGGAAGTCGTCGTTCCACTGCGCGTGCAGTCCGAGGCCGTTCTCCGCGCGCGGGGTGATGATCCGCGGGTTGTTGAGGTCGGACTCGGCGACCAGGAACAGCGGGCGGCCCAGCTCGCCGGCGAGGCCGTCGACGGCCGCCGACAGCTCCTCCAGGAACGTGCACGCGCGCGTGTCGTGCAGCGCGTGCACCGCGTCCAGGCGCAGCCCGTCGATCCGGTAGTCCCGCAGCCACGCCAGCGCGCTGCCCAGGAAGTACGCGCGCACCTCGTCGGAGCCGGGCGCGTCCAGGTTCACCGCCGCACCCCAGGGCGTGTGGTGCGTGTCCGTGAAGTACGGCCCGAACCGCGGCAGATGGTTGCCCGACGGGCCCAAGTGGTTGTGCACGACGTCCAGGACGACGCCGAGGCCCAGTTCATGCGCCCGGTCCACGAACCGTTTCAGCGCCTCGGGCCCACCGTACGGCTCGTGCACGGCCCACGGCGACACCCCCTCGTAGCCCCACCCGTGCCGCCCGGGGAAGGGGCACAACGGCATCAACTCCACGTGGCTGACGCCCAGTTCCACCAGGTGCTCCAGACGCGCGGCGGCCGCGTCCAGGGTGCCCTCGCGGGTGTACGTGCCCACGTGCAGCTCGTAGAGCACCGCGCCCGGCAGGTCGCGCCCCGCCCACGCGGAACGCCACGTGTACCGCCCGTGCTCGACCACCGCGCTCAGGCCGTCCGGGCCGTCCGGCTGGCGGCGTGAGCGCGGGTCGGGCAGGACGGGGCCGTCGTCCAGCGCGTATCCGTACCGCGAGCCGTCCCGCGCCCTGGCCTGTCCCGTCCACCAGCCGACGCGTTCCGGATCGCGCTCCAACGTGCGCGTGGCGTCCTCGCAATGGAGCGTCACACGGTCTGCCTGCGGTGCCCACACCTCGAACTGCACGGACGGTTCCCCTTCGTCTGCTCACCGTGATGTAGTGCGTCCATCGTGCCGCGAAAAGGATCAATCCGCTCTGGAACACACCCTTTCCCGGCAGGTGTCGCGGAAGTGCACGCGCCTGGCAACCGATTCCCCCGTTTCTGGACACCGGGGGTTCACTGCCCGACAATCACCTGCGTGACGTCGTCTTTCGAGTTCCCCACGTACCCCGCGCGGCTGTCCGACGCGGAGCGCGACAAGGCACTGCGGGTGCTGCGGGACGGCGCCGCGCTGGGCCGGCTGTCGCACGACACGTTCGTGCGCCGCATGGAACTGGCGCTCGCCGCGAGGTGCGCCGACGAGCTCGCCGCCCTCACCGCCGACCTGCCCCGTGAGAATCGCTTCTCCCGTGCGGTCCTCGGCAGCGTCGAGGCCGTCTCCGGCTTCACCGTGCGGCTGCGCCGGGCCTGGCAGTCCGAGCGGCTGCCCAAGCTGCTGCTGCCGCACCCGGCCGGCGGTCATCCGCTGCGCATAGGCCGCGACCCCGCCAGCGGGCTGCGCCTGAACCACGAGACCGTCTCCCGGGTGCATGCCGAGCTCCGCCTGCAGGCCGGCATGTGGATCCTCAGGGACCTCGGCTCCACCAACGGCACCACGGTCAACGGACGCCGTGTGGTCGGCGCCGTCGTGGTCCGCGAGGGCGACCAGGTCTCCTTCGGGCGGATCGCCTTCCGGCTCGCGGCGCACCAGAACACCCTCCCGCATTCGAACTGACGCGCCATCGTGGGGCCGTGCGGTTCCGTTCGGGTGAGTCGGGCTGGGGAACGCGCGCCGCCGTGCCGATGGATCGGGCATGACGTACCTCACCCGAGCGACAGCGGCCGCCGGCGCCCTGCTGGCCTCTGTCGGCCTCCTCGCCGCGGGCCCGGCCCAGGCGGCACCCCGCAGCACGTTCCCCCTGTCCGACAACTGGCTCTACCTCACCGTCGCCCGCGGTGAAACCCCGCCGGCCGGCGACAAGCACGGCACCCTGCTGCTGTGCGACCCGCTGCCCCTGGGGTACGCGCGCGCGGCCGAGGCCTGCGCCGAACTGGAGGCCGCCGGCGGCGACATCGCGCGCATCCCGCAGAAGAAGGTCTTCTGCCCGATGATCTTCGCCCCCGTGACCGTCCACGCGCACGGGCAGTGGAACGGACGGCCGGTCGACTACCAGGAGACCTACTCCAGCAAGTGCGTCATGGAGGCCCGGACGGGAGCGGTGTTCGCCGTGGAGCGCTGAGCCCTGCCGCGGGGCGGTGCGGGTACGGGCGGCGTGGCGGCCTCACGCCGCCCGTTCCCGCGCCTGCTGAGCCGCCACCAGCACCGTCCGGGACTGGTGCTCCACCTGGTGCTCCAACGGCACCCAGCGGGCTCTGAAACGCTCCTCGAAAGCCTCGCACCAAGAAGCGACGAGCCGCTCCAGCCGAGGCGCCGCCCGGTCGTCGGTCTCCCGCAGCACCCGCAGCAGCATGGCCGCGGCTCGCAGCGGCAGCCGCCGTCCGAAGGCGTCCACACTGCCGACGTACGCCATCGTCGTGCCGGCCGGCTGCGTGTGGATCCAGTCCTGCGCCAGGCCCGGTATCAGCTCCAGCGCCCACCGCGCGGCCCGCAACAGTGGCCCGTCCGCGCCCTGCAGCCGGGGCAGCGCCTCGGCGAGCACCCCCTCCACCTCCAGCGAGTCCCGCAGCAGGCGCTGTGCCAGACGCCGCATCGCCGCCGCAGGCGCCGGGTGCGGCGCCGGGTCGTCCACCAGGTCGCTCGCCCACATCGGCACCTCGACGACGGCCGTCAGACCGCCGTAGCGGTGCGCGTGGTACCAGGTGCTGTGCCGGGCGTCGTCCGGCAGGCTCGGGTAGGCGACCCCCGTCTCCGGGCCGGGCATCACATGCACCCCGGGGCCCGAGGCCGGCCAGCCCGCGGCGTCCGAGGCGCCCGTCTCCACCGGAATGTGCAGCTGCGCCGCGGACTTGGCGAACGGCTCGGCGAGGCCCGGCACGTCCTTCGTCAGCTGCACCCAGCTGCCGCCGAGATCGGTGCCGTGCAGCGTCACCTGGAGATAGGGCCGCAGTTCGTCGATCACCCCGGTCAGGGCCCGGGTCTCGGGCGGCAGCCGGTCCGGCGGCAGCACCGCCGGGGACCACTCGGGCTGCTCCGCGCCCGTCGGCCGGTAGAAGCCGCGGTGGTAGTCGAGCAGACTGCGCGGTGCCGGGGTCACATGCAGGCTGGCGCCGTCCGGGTCCGCGCAGAGCAGAAAATGCCAGGAGGTGCCGGAGCGCAACTCGCGCTCGGCCAGCACCCGTTCGGCCAGTACCCGGAGGGTGGAGCCGCCGGTCGGCTCGTTGGCGTGGGCGCCCGCGACGACCAGCACCGCGCGTCGGGCGTGCCCCACGGACAGCAGGTGCAGGGGCCGGCCGGCCCGCGAGACGCCCACCTGTCTGAGTGCACACAGCCCGGGCTGCTGAGCGGCCAACGCCCGTGCGGAGGCGATCAGTTCGGGAACGCTGGGGTAGCGCAGCTCCGGCAGGAGACTCACCCCCGACTTGTCCGCCCGGCTTCGCCCTCCCAGTGCCGCACGGCGTCGGTGAACTGTCAAGCACTCGACGGGGGAGGCTCCCGGGGGCGCCCGGACGCATTCTCCGACCGCGCCCGGCCACCGCGCTCCTGGCCTCACTGCTGGTGCAGCCCGCGTCCCGCGAGCGTCAGGAACACCTCGCCGACCGCCTCCGAGAGCGTCGGGTGCGCGTGCACGTGCCGGGCCACGTCCGACGGCTGGGCGTCCCAGCCGACGATCAGCTGGCTCTCGGCGATCATCTCCGACACATGGGGGCCGACCAGGTGCACTCCGAGCACCTGTCCGCCACCGGCCTCGGTGACGACCTTCACCATGCCGCCCTGCCCGTGCACCATGCCCTTGGCGACGGCGGTCAGCGGCATCGTGCCGACGTCGACCTCGTGCCCACGCGCGCGTGCCTCCGCCTCGCCGAGACCCACCGACGCGGTCTGCGGCGACGAGTACGTCACCCGGGGCACCGCCGCGTACTCGACCGGCGGCGACGCCAGCCCCGCCAGCGTCTCGGCCACCAGCAGGCCCTCCGCGAACGAGGCGTGCGCCAGGCCGAGCGAAGGGGGCGGCAGCAGGTCGCCCACGACATGGATCCCCGCCGCGGCCGTCTCCAGGCGGCTCCAGTCCGCGGGGACGACGAACCCCCGCTCGTCCGCCGTCAGACCGGCGGCGGCCAGGTCCAGGCCCTCCGTGACCGGCGCCCGGCCGACGGCCACCAGCAGCCGCTCCGCCTCCACCGTCCGGGTCTCCCCGCGCGCGGTGCGCACCCGGGCGCGTACGCCGTTCTCCAGCACCTCCGCGTCCAGCAGCCGCGCGCCCGCCCGCACGTCGATGCCGCGCTTCTTCAGACCGCGCGTCAGATGACGGCTCACATCGGCGTCCTCCAGCGGCACGATCCGGTCGGCGGCCTCCACCAGGGTGACCTCCGCGCCCATCGACCGGTGGAAGGAGGCGTACTCCACGCCGATCGCGCCCCCGCCCAGCACCAGGACCGAGGCGGGGAGCCCCGGTGCGAACAGCGCGTCGTCGCTGGTCACCACGCGCCGGCCGTCCGGTGTGAGCCCCGGGAGCACGCGTGGGCGTGAGCCGGTCGCGAGGACGATGCCCCGGCGCGCGGTGAAGTCGTGCACACCGGGCGTGGAATCGTCACGCGCGTCTTCCACGCGCACGGTGCGTGTTCCGGTCAGCCGCGCGCTGCCCCGCACCACCCGTACGCCCGCGTGTGCCAGATGCGCCTCTACTCCCTTGTGGTTGCGGGCCACGATGTCGTCCCGCGTCGCCGCCAGCGCCGGCCAGTCCACGGAGTCCAGCGTGGCCTTCACGCCCCAGCGTTCGCGGGCCTCGGCGATGCCGTCGACGAGTTCGGCGGCGTGCAGCATCGCCTTGCTCGGGATGCAGCCCCGGTGCAGACAGGTCCCGCCGACCTTGTCGCGTTCGACGAGTACGACGTCGAGACCCAGGGAGGCGGCGCGCAGGGCGGTGCTGTACCCGCCCGTGCCACCGCCGATGACGATGACGTCCGGTGTGTTCAGGCTCATGGCCCCACCCTCCGCCCGCCGCTTGCCATGAGTCCAAGGCAATGTTCTTGTAGAACCCATGCAGGATCTTCATGGGAGGACGCGGAATTGAGCCTGCGGCAGATGGAGTACTTCCTCACGGTCGTCGAGGAGGCGTCCTTCACGCGCGCGGCGGAGGTCCTGCACGTCACCCAGCCCGCGCTCTCGCACCAGATCAAGGCCCTGGAGAAGGCGGTGGGCGGCGCACTGCTGGAGCGCATGCCGCGCGGGGTGCGCCTGACCCCGATGGGCCGCGCCTACCTACCCCACGCCGAACTAGCCGTCCGCAGCGCCGCCCAGGCCCGCCGCGCGGCCCGCGCCGCCGCCGGCGCCGAGGGCGGCGAGCTGCACATCGCAGCCCTCCACTCCATCGCCGTGGGCGCGATGCCGGACGTCTTCGCCCGCTGGCGCACGGCTCGTCCCCGGGTCCTGCTGCGGCTGCACGAGTACGCCACCACCGAGGCCCTGGAGGAGGCCGTGCAGCGCGGCACCGCGGACCTCGCCGTAGGCCCGGAGCCCGCGGGGCCGACCGGCACCGTCGTGCCGGTCGGCGAGGAGGAGGTCGTTCTCGTCGTGCCGTTCGACGACCGGCTCGCGGGCCGTACGACGGTGACGCTGCCGGAACTCGCCGACCGGGCCTGGATCCGCTGTGCCATGGAACCCGTCGTCCACGGCGAGCGCTTCCTCGACTGGGCGTGCGGGCAGGCCGGGTTCCGGCCCCGGACCGCCGTGTGGACCGAGCACACCTCGACGGCCGTACGGATGGCCGCCGCGGGCGTCGGAGTGTGCGCGGCGCCCGGCCACGTCGTACGGGGCGCCGTCGGCGAGGACTGCGTGCTCCTCACTCCCGACCCGGCCTGGAAGCGCGCCCTGACGGTCTACGCGCGCGTGCCGCCCACCGGGGCCGCCGCGGCCTTCGTCGACCTTCTGCGCGCCACCTGGCCCTCCCTGGGCGCCGCCTGTGCCGCCCCGGTGTACGAGGAGTGCGACCTGCCCGCCGCGCGGACGCCGGCCCCTCAGTCCTGACCGGCCCGCTCCAGCAGCGCCACCGGCAACCGCTCGAAGAGATCCGCCACGCGCGCGTGCCCCGTGAACTCCCGCCCCGGCGTGAGCACGTCGGCCCACCGCCCCGGCGGCAGCTCAAGACGCGTCTCCCGCCAGCCGCCCGACTCCGCCAGCCCCAGTGACAGCCGGGTCACCGCCGTGACCACCTCACCGGAACGCGCGAACGACGCGCAGTGGTCCGCCGCCGGACCCTCGGCGGCGAGCGCGGCGTACGTCGCCGACGCGCCGAAGGCACCGGGCCTGCGGGCACGCAGCCGCAGCGCCGCCGCCGTCAGGGCGTCCTTCTCGCCGGGCGTCCCGGGAGGGAACGCCACCGGCCGCCGGTTGTCCGGGTCCACCAGGGCCCGGTACTCGCCCTCCGTGCCCTGGTACACGTCCGGCACCCCCGGCATCGTCAGATGGACCAGAGCGGTGCCCAGGACGTTCGCCCGGATGTGCGGCTCCAGCGCCTTGCGGAAGGCGGCCACGCGCTCCCCGGGCGGCCCGCACGGCCCGGCGGTGACGAAGGCCGCCACCGCCTCCTCGTAGGGCGGCTGCTGCTCCGTCCAGCTCGTGTACATGCCCGCCTCGCGCACATGCTTGAGCAGCGCCTCCTGGACCCGCCCGGCCTCCGCCGGGCCCAGCCCGAACACCGTCTGCCAGGCCGCCCAGGCCAGCTGCCCGTCCGGTGCGCCCTCCTCGGGCAGGGTCACCTCGGCGAGCAACTCCGCCCACCGGTCGGGGCACTCGGTGAGCACGGCCAGCGCCGCGCGCACGTCGGCGCTGCGCTTGGTGTCGTGGGTGGCGACGACCGTGCCGGTGAGCGGCCATGCGCGCTGCACGCGCGCGCAGAAGGCGTGGAAGTCCTCCGGGAGCACGCCGGGACTGCCCGGATCGCCGCCCACCTCGGTCGCCGACAGCAGGGGCACATAGCGGTAGAACGCCGTGTCCTCCACGGACTTGGCGCGCAGCGCCGACGCGGTCTGGGCGAACCGGGCGCGGAACTCCACCCGGTCGGCGTGGTCCGGTGCCGACGGGTCGCCGGGCGCCTCGATGAGCAGACGGCGCACGACGTCGACGGCTTCGGCCTCCTCGGGCACCACGTAGGCCAGCCGGGCTTCCTCGGCGGCCTCCTCGGTGAGGACGGCGGAGGCGTCGCCGGCGGCGTAGGGCCGGTAGACCCGAAGCCGCACCAGCAGCTCCTCCACGGCCGTGCGCAGCGCCCACGGCGCCCGGTCGCGCAGCGCGAGATCCGGCGAGGCGGCACACAGCCGGGCGGCCACCCGGGTGAGCCGGTCGGTCTCGGCGGCCAGTTCGTGCCTGAGCACCTTGTAGGCGGCCCGCCGCACCGTGGCCTCCCAGTTGCCGCCCCGGTCCGTCTGGGGAGCCGCGAACGCCCGGTACCGCCCGAGCAGTTCGTACGCCCCGCCGCGGTCCGTGAACAGGCCGTCGACGTGGCGCAGGGCGTCGTAGCCCGTGGTGCCCGCGACGGCCCAGGAGGCCGGCAGCCGCTCGCCGTCGGCGAGGATCTTCTCCACGACCGTCCAGCGCCCGCCGCTCGCCTCGCGCAGCCGCTCCAGGTAGCCGTCGGGGTCCGCGAGTCCGTCCGGATGGTCGATCCGCAGCCCGTCGACCACGCCCTCTGCCAGCAGCTGGAGGATCTTGGCGTGGGTCGACTCGAACACCACGGGGTCCTCCACGCGCACCCCGATCAGCTCCGAGATGCTGAAGAAGCGCCGGTAGTTCAGCTCGGTGCGGGCGAGCCGCCACCACACCGGGCGGTACCACTGCGCGTCCAGCAGCAGGGGCAGCGGCAGGTCCTCGGTGCCCGCGCGGAGCGGGAAGGCGTGGTCGTGGTAGCGCAGGGCGTCCCCGTCGACCACGAGGCGGTCCAGTTCCGAGCCGACCGGACCGCCGAGCACCGGCAGCAGCACCCGTCCGCCCTGCGCCTGCCAGTCGATGTCGAACCAGCGCGCGTACGGCGACTCGGGCCCCTCGCGCAGCACCTCCCACAGCGCGCGGTTGTGCCGGGGTGCCATGGCCATGTGGTTCGGCACGATGTCCACCACCAGGCCCAGGCCGTGTTCCCGCGCGGTGTGCGCGAGCGCGCGCAGCCCCTCCTCGCCGCCCAGTTCCTCGCGCACGCGCGCGTGGTCCACGACGTCGTAGCCGTGCGAAGAGCCCGGGACGGCCTCCAGGACGGGGGACAGGTGCAGGTGCGAGACGCCGAGCGACGCCAGGTACGGTACGGCCGCCGCGGCGGCGGCGAACGGGAACGCGGGCTGCAGCTGCAGCCGGTAGGTGGCCGTGGGCACGTCCGGTCCGGGTCGCGCAGAAGTCATGGAAACCTACGTACCCAGCCCGCCGTCTTTCGTGTCATCGGCCCCTGCACGGACCCACGCACGCGTGCCTAGCTTCGAGCGATGGGAACAAGCGAACGCTCCCGGGCACGGCACGGCACGCTGGACACCTACGGTGAGGTGATCGGCCTGACCGGGCCGCTGCTGCCGTGCGTGTCGTTCCTGGGGCGGCTGCCGACGGCGACCATCCAGTTCGGCAGTGTGCTGCTCGTCGCCCGGACGAGCGGTTCGCTGGCCGCCGCGGGTCTGACCGGCGGCGCGCTCGCCCTCGGGCAGGTGACCTGCGGCCCGCTGGTGGGCCGGCTCGCGGACCGGCACGGCCAGCGGACGGTCGTGCTCGCGTTCTCGCTCGCCAACGCGCTCGCGGTGGCCGCCCTGGTCACCGGCGCCCTCGCCGGTCTGCCCACGCCCCTTCTGGCGCTCCTCGGCGCTGCGGCCGGTGCCACCGTGCCGCTCGTCGGTCCGCTGGCCCGCGCCCGCCTGGTCGCCCTCGCCCGCGCCTGCGGCGCCCCGGAGTCCACCGTCGGCGCCGCGCTCGGATTCGAGAGCACCCTGGACGAGCTGTCCTTCGTCCTCGGCCCGGCCCTGGTCGGTCTGGCCGCGGTCCTCGCCCATCCGGCGTACGCACTGGGCGGCGCGGCCCTCATGGTGGCCACCTGCGGCACCGGCTTCGCCCTGCACCCCACCGCCCGGGCCGTGCGGCCGGCCCCGGCACGCGCGCGTACCGGTACCGCGACAGCCGACCCCATGCCCCGCTCCGTCCACGCCCTCCGCGCCGCCCTCGCCCTCCAGGGAGCCATGTTCGGCGCCTGCCAGGCCGGGATCACCGCGCTCACGGCCCGGCTCGGGCAGGAGGACCAGGCCGGGCTCGTGTACGCCGCGATGGGCGTGATGAGCGCCGTGGCGGGGCTCGCCATGGCCGCCGTACCGGCACGTCTCGGGCTCCCGGCGCGCTGGCGGCTGGCGACGGGCGCCGCCTTCGCGCTGTCCCTCCCGCTGCTGCGCACGGACGGCCTGACCGGCCTGTACGCCGTCGTCACCGTCCTCGGGACCGCCTACGCCCCGCACCTCATCACGGTGTTCGGGCTGACCGAGCGCACGGTGCCGCGGTCCCGGCTGGGCGGAGGCGATGGCGTTCGCGACGAGCGCCGTGGTCGGCGGCCAGGCCCTCGCGGTCGCGGTCACCGGCCGTCTGGCCGAGTCCTACGGCCCCGTGGCCGCGTTCGCGGCGGCGAGCACGGCCGCCGCGCTCGCCTGCGCCATCGCCCTGACGGCCCGCCCGACGACGTACACGGGACCGCCGGAAGACACCCGCCCCGCGCGTGTGTGCGACGAGGAGCCGGCGGCCCCGTAGCCGCCCCGGTCGACACGCCACGCGCGCGCGTGCGCGTCGGGTGGGTGCGCGACGGCAGGGTGCCGCGCGGCCCCCTGAGCGGGGGCCGCGCGGAGGGAGCTAGGCGGGCCGCTGGAGCACCGTCAGGCTGCGGTCCGGAAGGGTGATCCGTTCGCCGGCCGCGAGCTTCGCCCCCGTCCCCGGCTCGATTCCCTCGGGGCGGGCCGTGTCGACGACCACCTGCCACTGCCGCCCGTGGTCGACCGGCACCAGGAAGTCCAGCGGCCCGGGCGAGGCGTTGAACATCAGCAGGAAGGAGTCGTCGGCGATCCGCTCCCCGCGCGGACCGGGCTCGGAGATCGCGTTGCCGTTCAGGAACACCGTCAGCGCCGACGCCTGCGCCGAGTCCCAGTCCCGCTGGGCCATCTCGCCGCCCTCGGGGGTGAACCAGGCGATGTCGGACAGCTCGTCGTGCGTGCCCTCCACCGGCCGCCCGTGGAAGAAGCGCCGCCGGCGGAAGACCGGGTGGTCGCGGCGCAGCCAGACCATCGCCCGGACGAACTCCAGCAGCTCGCCGCCGTCCTCGGGCCAGTCCACCCAGGAGACCTCGTTGTCCTGGCAGTAGGCGTTGTTGTTGCCGCGCTGGGTGCGGGCGAACTCGTCGCCGTGGCTGAGCATCGGCACGCCCTGGGACAGCATCAGCGTGGCCAGGAAGTTCCGCATCTGGCGGGCGCGCAGCCCGAGCACGCCCGGGTCGTCGCTCTCGCCCTCCGTCCCGCAGTTCCAGGACCGGTTGTGGCTCTCCCCGTCCCGGTTGTCCTCGCCGTTGGCCTGGTTGTGCTTGTCGTTGTACGAGACGAGGTCGTGCAGGGTGAAGCCGTCGTGGCAGGTCACGAAGTTGATGGAGGCGAGCGGGCGGCGGCCGTCGTCCTGGTAGAGGTCCGAGGAACCGGTCAGCCGGGAGGCGAACTCCGCGAGCGCGCGCGGCTCGCCCCGCCACAGGTCCCGGACCGTGTCGCGGTACTTGCCGTTCCACTCGGTCCACAGCGGCGGGAAGTTGCCCACCTGGTAGCCGCCCTCGCCCACGTCCCACGGCTCGGCGATCAGCTTCACCTGGGAGACGACCGGGTCCTGCTGGACCAGGTCGAAGAACGACGACAGCCGGTCCACCTCGTGGAACTGCCGGGCGAGCGTCGCCGCGAGGTCGAAGCGGAAGCCGTCGACGCGCATCTCGGTCACCCAGTACCGCAGCGAGTCCATGATCATCTGGAGGACGTGCGGGGACCGCATGAGCAGCGAGTTCCCGGTGCCCGTGGTGTCCGTGTAGTAGCGGGGATCGTCCGAGAGACGGTAGTACGACGCGTTGTCGATGCCCTTGAAGGACAGCGTCGGGCCCAGATGGTTGCCCTCGGCGGTGTGGTTGTAGACGACGTCCAGGATGACCTCGATCCCGGCCTCGTGCAGCGCCCGGACCGCCGACTTGAACTCCAGGACCTGCTGGCCGCGGTCGCCCCAGGAGGCGTACGTGTTGTGCGGGGCGAAGAAACCGACGGTGTTGTAGCCCCAGTAGTTGTTCAGGTCCAGGTCGACCAGCCGGTGGTCGTTCACGAACTGGTGGACGGGCATCAGTTCCAGCGCCGTCACCCCGAGCCTCGTCAGATGGCCGATGACCTCCGGGTGGGCGAGCGCCGCGTACGTGCCGCGCAGCTCGTCGGGGAGGCCCGGGTGGCGCATGGTCAGGCCCTTCACATGGGCCTCGTAGATCACCGTGTGGTGGTACTCGGTGCGCGGCGGCCGGTCGTCGCCCCAGTCGAAGTACGGGTTGATCACCACCGAGGCCATGGTGTGCGGTGCCGAGTCCAGGTCGTTGCGCTTGTCCGGGGAGCCGAAGTGGTAGCCGTACACCTCCTCGCCCCACCGGACGCTGCCGCTGATCGCCTTGGCGTAAGGGTCGAGCAGCAGCTTCGCGGAATTGCAACGCAGCCCGCGCTCGGGCGCGTACGGGCCGTGCACCCGGAAGCCGTACCGCTGTCCCGGCATGACTCCCGGCATGTACGCGTGCCGCACGAACGCGTCGCTCTCGCGCAGTTCCACCGCCGTCTCCGAGCCGTCGTCGTGCAGCAGACACAGCTCTACTCGGTCCGCGGCCTCCGTGAAGACCGCGAAATTGGTTCCGGCGCCGTCATAGGTGGCGCCGAGCGGATACGCCTCTCCAGGCCAGACCTGCATGGACACGACTCTTCCAGGTGTGCCGCCCCGCCGGGGTCCCGTTCTGCTCCGAGTCTGCCCGAAAGTGAGGGAACCTCCCGTGACTTACGTCCCTCTTACCGGCCGACCAGTGCATACGGCGACTCGACCGTCCGCCGTGTGCCGAACCAGTGGGGCATACACGTACTCCCGGGGAAGTTGGGGGGAGTAGGGGGAAGATGTGCGCGAGATAGTGCACCGCCATCTGGGAAAGGTGGTGGCCGGTGCGGCCCTGGCGGTGGCGGGGACCGCCGCGATGGTCGCGATCACCCTGCCCGGCACGGCGGGGGCGGACGAAACCGGAGGAGGCAAGGGGGGCGGGGCCCGGGCCGCGCAGCAGGCGGGCCAGGGGCCGGACGGGGCCCCGCCGGGTGTGGTGGAGCAGGCCCCGGCCGAGGGCGAGAAGGGCACGGGCCGCGATCCGCTGACCGACGACGAGATCCGGCGCGTCGAGAAGATCGCCCTGAACAAGCAGATGCTCACCGCGGGTGAGAACGTCGACGGAGGACGCGGCCCGCAGCGCCTGACCGTCGACCTCGCCGACCCGGATGCGGACGAACTGGACGACCCGAACGCACCGCGCCGGGCGGACGTGACCTTCTACGACTACAAGAACGACACGCTCGTCACCAAGACGGTCGACCTGGCGACCGGCAAGGTCGAGCGGACCAGTACCCAGCACGGCGTCCAGCCGCCACTGAGCCGTGCGGAGAACGCCGAGGCGGCCAAGCTGCTGATCGCAGACCCGCTGGGCGCGGGCCTCAAGGCGGACTACAAGGACGCAACCGGTCATGAGCTGACCTCCGCGGACCAGTTGCAGCTCAACGGCGCGGTCTACCGGGCCACCCCGGGCGCCCAGCCCGCCGTTCTCGACAAGTGCGGCGAACACCGCTGCGTGCGGCTGTTCCCGAAGGTCAAGAACGGTCCGTGGATCGACGCCCGGTGGCTGGTCATCGACCTGAGCGCCGGCAAGGTCGCCAAGCTCGACCGCCGCTGAGCGGCAGCCGTCAGTTCACTTTTCCAACTTGCTTCTCCTGCAGGGGAGTCACTTCGTCATGCCCGTACAGCGTTCGATCGGCGGCCTCGGGCCGCGGAGAATCAGCCGTGCCCGCACCCGGGCGGCCGTCGGCCTCACCGTGGCCGCGCTGACCGCCGGCGCGACGGCCGGCGCGGGGCCGGCCGTCGCACAGCCGAAGACCGCCGCCGCGGCGGCCGCCGACTGCAGTGCCGCCTACAAGATCGAGCAGAAGCTCTCCACCGGCACCACGTGGCACATGTGCTGGCGCTACGACAGCAAGGCCGGCCTCGTCCTGGAGAACGTCTCCTACCAGCCCAAGGGCGAAGCGAAGCCGATCAAGGTCCTCAACAGCGCCCGCCTCGCCCAGATCGACGTCCCCTACGACGACGGCAGCGTCGAGTACGACGACCTGACAGGCTTCGGTTTCGCCCAGGGGCTGGTGGACCTGGCGCCCGGCGAGTGCCCCGGCGGCACCATCAAGACCATCAAGGTCCCGGACGGTGACCCGGAGCACCCGAACGTCAAGGGCCTGTGCACGACCACCCGTTCGCGCGGTCACGCCTACCGCATGCAGGGCAACAGCGCCAACAAGGTCTTCCAGACGCAGGGCAAGGACCTGCTCGTCTACACGGTCAACAAGGTCGGCTGGTACGAGTACATGACCGAGTGGCGTTTCCAGGACGACGGCACGATCAACATGAACGTCGGCGCCACCGGCAGCCTCTCCTACGACGACTACGACGCGGGCGACGGCCGCGGCTGGCCCATCGGCAAGGGCGCCAAGGCCTACGCCACCAGCCACAGCCACAACGTCTTCTGGCGGCTGGACTTCGGCCTGGACGGCTCCTCCAGGACGAAGGTCGAGCAGTACGACTCGGCCGTCACCGCGCCCGCCCGCGGGCAGCAGGCCCCGACCAACAAGACCACCCGCACCCCGGTCACCAAGGAACTCGCGGGCGACTACAAGACCTACCGTTGGTGGCGGGTGGTCAGCGGGACCGGCAAGAACAAGGACGGGCACGCGCGTTCGTACGAGATCGTGCCCGGCCCCACCACGAAGTACCCGGGCCGCAGCTTCACCAAGCACGACGTGTACTTCACCGAGTACAACAAGTGCGAGCAGTTCGCCAGCAACAACCTGGGCGCCTGCCCGACCGGAGCGGGCAAGTCCGTCGACACGTGGGTCAACGGCCAGAACCTCACTCACCCGGTGGTCTGGATGAACGTGGGCTTCCATCACATCGCGCGGGACGAGGACCAGCAGCCCATGCCGATCCACTGGCAGGGCTTCGCCATCGCTCCCAGGGACGTCACCGCTATGAATCCGCTCACTCCCGACGAGGTGGCGTGGCAGAACGGGCACTGGCAGCCACGTAGTTGAGAAACCGACCTGTCCATCCGGCTGCATCGCCGACCGCTCCCGGAGTACCCTTCCTTGATCGTTGAGACGGGGAAGGCCCGGGGTGGCGGAAGGCGGTGCACGGGTGGGCTCGGGAGGGCTGGAGCTGCCCCCTGGTGACGAGGGTCACGAGGGGAACTCCGCAGACGTCCCGCCCGGCGCGGTGTCCCTGGCCCGCCCGATGGACGCGGCGGGGTCCATCGGGCCGGAACTGGACTGGGATGCCGACGCCTGGCTCGAGGTGCGCACCCGCGCCCAGCGGGCGGGCCGGGCCTACATCTGGCTCAACCTCGTCGAACAGCGGCTGCGCGCGGTCGTCGCCGCCGTGCTGCGCCCCATCTACGAACCCGTCAACGGCGACGAATGGGTGGTGGCCGCGGCCGGACCCGCCGGACAGGAATGGGTGCAGCGCGCGGTCGCCGTACGCGAAGTCAGCCGCCGCAAGGGCTATCTGCTCGACCCGAACGACGACAACGTGCTCAGCTTTCTCACCCTCCCGCAGTTGCGGGAGCTGATGGTGCAGCACTGGCCGTGCTTCGAACCGTACTTCGACGAGCGCCGCGACCTCGAACTCGCGCTCGACGAGCTGGAGGTGACCCGCAACGTCGTCTCCCGCAACCGGGCCCTGTCCGAGGCCGTCCTGAACCAGGCCGAGCGGGCCTCGGCCCGGCTGCTGGAGATGCTCGGCGCGGGCGGCGACGTCCCCTCCGCGCGCCGGCTGCCCGTCGACGCGGTCGAGGACCTGGTCGGCGACCGGTACGCGGACGTCGTCGCCGTCCACCCCGACCGGGTGCGGCTCATGCGCCAGTTCCCGGCCGAGGACATCTTCGGCGGCGCCCGCCGTCTCGACGCCATCGGCATCGGTCTCAACCTGCTGGTGCAGAACTTCTCCGGCCGGCGCATGGTCCGCCTCGCCGAGTCCGGCTGCCGGGTGCGGCTGCTCTTCCTGAACCCGGCCTCCAGCGCGGTGAAGCGCCGCGAGCGCGAACTCGGGATGAAACGGGGCGAACTGAGCCGCGCGGTCGAGATGAACATCCTGCACATGCGCCGTGTGCGGTCCCGGTTGCGCGACCCCGGAGCCTTCGAGATCCAGGTCTACGACGAGACGCCCCGCTTCACCGCCTACCTCGTGGACGGCGACGGCGCCGACGGCGTCGCCGTGGTGCAGTCCTATCTGCGCGGGGCGCGCGGGATGGAGTCGCCGGTGCTGGTGCTGCGCAGCGGCAGTCGGCTGGTCAAGTCGGATGACGCGGTCGAAGCCGGACTCTTCCCGACATACCGTGAGGAATTCGAGCTGGCCTGGGCGGATTCGCGCCCGGTGTCCTGAACCGTCCGCCGCCGCAAGCGGAGCGCGGTCCTCGGATTGTCAGTGCCGCGTGCGATGGTGGAAGCCACTGGGGGAAAGCACCACCAAGAAGGGGGGCCGCCCATGGGCTGGCACCGGGAGCTGCTGATCGGCTTCGACCTGGAGACGACCGGGACCGATCCGCGCGAGGCTCGCATCGTCACCGGCGCGGTGATCGAGGTCAGGGCCGGTGAGCCCATGGGGCGCCGGGAATGGCTGGCGGATCCGGGCGTGGAGATCCCGGCCGACGCGGTGGCGGTGCACGGCATCAGCAACGAACGCGCGGCGGCCGAGGGCCGCCCGGCCGACGAGGTGGCCGACGCCATCGCGGAGGTCCTGGTCTCCTACTGGAGGACGGGAGTGCCGGTCGTGGCCTACAACGCGGCCTTCGACCTCACCCTGCTCTCCGCCGAACTGCGCCGGTACGGCCTGCCGTCCCTCTCCGACCGCCTCGGCGGCCTCGACCCGGCGCCGGTCGTCGACCCGTACACCATCGACCGCTGGGTCGACCGCTACCGCCGCGGCAAGCGGAATCTGGAGGCGGTCTGCGCCGAATACGGCATAGTCCTCGGCGCGGCTCACGACGCCTCGGCCGACGCCCTCGCCGCGGCCCGCCTCGCCTCCGCGATAGCCGACCGCCACCCCAAGATCGCCTCCCTGGGCCCGGCGGAGCTGCACCGCAGCCAGATCCAGTGGTATGCGCAGTGGGCTGCGGACTTCCAGGCGTTCCTGCGCCGCAAGGGGGACGCGACCGCGGTGGTCGACGGCACGTGGCCGCTGCGCGAGCCGGCGGACCTGGCTGACGAAAGGGTCTGAGCCGAGCGTCAGGCCGGCGCGGGGCTCGCGATGCGGGCCACCCGTGGGCCGGCGAGTCTCGCGTAGTCGGTGCCGGTCAGGCACAGCGAGCGATCGAGACGGGCGGCATTGAAGTACAGCCGCGGCTGAGCGACGACGTCCGGGTCGGCGACGAGTTCGAGCTCCGGATCGAAGCTGAACGGCAGCACGGTGCCGGGCACCGAGCGGGCGAGCCGCTCCGCGGTCCCGGCGTCGCTGAAACCGACGTAGCGGGCGTCGAACAGCGCCCGCACGGCGTCCAGATCCACCCGTCGGTCCCCCGGGACGACCGCGAGAACATGGCGCGTGCTGTGGCGGTCGACCTTGACCCGCAGCACGATGCACTTCGCGGCCTGGCCCACCGGATGGCCGCGCAGTGCGCTGACGGTCTCGGTGGCGCCCTCGGGTGCGTGGTCGATGAGGCGGTAGTCGACGCGGGAGGCGTCGAGCAGGGAGATCAGGTGCTGGTAAGTGCCGTGGTCCGGCATGAGGGGTCTTCTCCGTTCCTCTCGGGGGCCGTGGCGGGCGCGAAGGCCCTGGCGGCATCGGTGGCCCTGGGGGCGAGGGCGGTCGGTGCGGTCCGGTGGGCGCGTTCCACGGCCTGGCCCCAGTACGTGCCGGCGACCATCAGGGCCGCGCCCAGGGCGGTGAGCGGGGTGAGGCGTTCGCCGCCGAGGGCGATGCCCACCGCCGCGGCCCAGACGGGTTCGGTGCCGAGCAGCAGGCTGGCCCGGCTGGCGGAGGTGCGCTGCACCGCCCAGGTCTGGACGAGGAAGGCGAACACGCTGCAGAAGAGGGCGAGATAGGCCAGCTGTCCCCAGGTCGCCGCGTCGGCCCGGGCCAGAGCCGGAAGACCGCGGGCCGCGGGTGCGAGGAAGAGCCCCGTGCCGACCAGGGTCTGCACCGCCGTCAGGTGCAGCGGGCGGATCGCCCTCCCCGCGGTGAGCCGGCCGACGAGGGCCACGTGCACCGCCCGGACGCAGGCCGCGGCGAGCATCAGCAGGTCCCCGAGGCGGGGCGTGTGGAAGCCGCCCTCGGACATGAGCAGACCGACGGCCAGGACACACACCCCGGCCGCGGCGAAGAAGGCGGGAGGCGGAGCGCCCCGGCGGCCGGTGCGGTCGAGGAGCGGGGTGAGGACGATGGTGAGGCTGATGATCAGACCCGCGTTGGCGGCCGTGGTGTGGGCGACGCCGTAGGTCTCCACGACCAGGACCGCGGCCTGGGTGACCCCGAGCGGCAGCCCCGCGCGGACCTCGTCGCGGGTCCACCCGCGCGGTCCGCCCCGGGCGGCGACAAGGGCGAGGCAGGGGAGTGCGGCAAGGGCGTAGCGCGCGAACAGGACGAGGAGGACGGGCAGGGCGGCCACGGCCGTCTGGGCGGAGAGATAGCTGGAACCCCAGACGAGCGCGACAAGGAGGAGTACCGCGTCGGTACGGCGGGCGTCGGTCACCCGCCCACGGTGCACCGTGCGGGTATCTGAAGCCCAGAACCAGTTTCTTAAACGATCTTTTAGGAGGCCTACATCATCGCCCTACACTGACGGGATGGACGAACGGCAGCTGAGGATCCTGCGGGAGCTGGGCGAGCTGGGCAGCGTCACCGCGGTCGCCGAGGCGCTGCTGGTGACGCCGTCGGCCATCTCCCAGCAGCTGCGGCTGCTGCAGCGCTCGATCCCCGTGCCGCTCACCGAACGGCACGGGCGGCGCCTGGTGCTCACCGACGCCGGGCAGGCGCTGGCGGACGCGGCCGTCGAGGTGGAGTCGGCGCTTGCACGGGCCCGGCACGCGGTCGAGGAGTTCGTCGGCAGGCCGGACGGCGAGGTGTCGGTGGCGGCGTTCCACAGCGCGGGCGCGGCCTTCTTCCCGCTGCTGCTGCGTGGCCTGGCCGGATCGGGCGCGCCGGAGGTGGCGCTCGCCGACGAGGACGTACCGCAGGAGGACTTCCCGAGGCTGACCCGTGCCTACGACCTCGTCCTCGCCCACCGCCTGGACCACGCCCCGCCCTGGCCGCGCACGGTCGCCGTGACCACCTTGCTGCACGAGCCGCTCGACGTGGCGATGCCGGCCGGGCACCCGCTCGCCGCCAAACGCCGGGTGACGCCGCGCGACGTGGCCGACGAGCCGTGGATCACCGTGCACGACGGGTTCCCGGTGATGGCCACGATCGAGGCCATCGCCGCGGCGGCCGGCCGGCGGCTCCGTCTGGCCCACCGCATCAACGAGTTCGCGGTGGTCGCCGAGGCCGTCGCCGCCGGAGGCGGGATCGCGCTGATGCCGCGCTTCACCATGCGCCCGCATCCGGCGCTGGTCCTGCGGCCGCTCAGCGGCGTCCGGGCCACTCGGCACATCGACGTCCTGTGCCGCCCCGAGCGCACGGCGAGAAAGGCGGTCCGCACGGTCCTGACGGAACTGAGGCGGGCGGCACGGACAATCCAGGGCGAGGTCACTTCCTGAAGGGCGCGGGGCTGTATCGACGGGCGGCTCCGCCGGGTGGGCGCGACGGCCACCCCTGACCCGCGGTCGCCAGAAGGCGGTGCACCCCCTTCAAGGTGCTCAGAACGGATACCACCGCACCGTCTCGTCCCCGTCCCGCAAAGAAGCCACCCGGCGGCGGAACTCGGCCAACGCCTTCGGGTTGCTCGCCGCATGCTGGGCCACCCACGCACAGCTGGCCGTCTCGCGAGCCCCGCGGAGCACCCCGCAGCCCTCCCACTCCCGCACGTCCCATCCGTAGGCCTCGGTGAAGGAGTCGTACGCCTCGGCGGGCAGGCCGTAGCGGTCGCGGGAGAGGGCCATGACCACCAGGTCGTGCTCGCGCAGATCGGCGGAGAAGGTCTCCAGGTCGACCAGGACCGGACCGTCCGGACCGACGTGCACATTGCGGGGCAGCGCGTCGCCGTGGATCGGCCCCGGCGTCAGACGCGGCGTCAGCGCGGCCGCGGCCGACGCGAAACCGTCCCGGCGCTCGCGCAGATACGCCGCGTCCGCCGGATCGATCGCCTCGCCCGCGAGCCGCAGCCAGCGCTCCACACCACCGAGCAGTTCGCGGGGCGGGAGGGCGAAGGAGGGAGAGGGGAGTGCGTGCACGATCCGCAGCAGCCGCGCCAGATCGCGGGGTTCGGCCGGTCGTACCGGGTCGGGCATCCGGTGCCACACGGTCACCGGATGCCCCTCGACCAGCAGAGGTTTCGGCTCGGCCGCCCGCACCGCGGGCACGTCCGCCTCGGCCAGCCAGCCCGCGATGTCCAGCTCGCGCCGGGCCCGTTCCAGCAGTTCGGCATCGCGGCCCACCTTGACCACCAGGTCGCCGGCGGCGAACACCGCGTTCTCACCGAGGGCGAGGAGCCGCGCGTCCCGTGCCCGGCCCGGCAGCACCCGCGCCGCGGCCAGTACGTCCCGCGCCCGTGCCTCGTCCATCGTCCGCCTCCGTGCCGTTCGTCCCGTGCCGTATGTGTCCGGTCTGCGGCCAGTCTCGCATTCGCACAGGTCGGACCGTATGCGCGGTCCCTTGACGAGGTTCCGTGCCTTTACGACCATGAACACGCCAACCGGATCTGGCAAAGGGGCTGATGCCGTGACATCGGTGGCCGAAGCGAGCCGACCGGCCGGACGTGCCGCCGGTGGCGGGGCGGGAGGTGCGGCCGGTCGCGGCGCCTGGTTCCTGGTCCTGCCCGCCCTGATCCCGATCCTCGTGCTGAGCGTGGGCCCGCTGCTGTACGGCATCCTGCTGGCGTTCACCGACGCCCAGTCCGGCCGGACCGCGGGCACCCGGTGGATCGGCGCTCTCAACTTCCGGGACCTGTGGCACGACACGCTGTTCTGGGAGTCGTTCCGGATCGGGCTGGTGTGGGCGGTCGGTGTGACCGTGCCCCAGTTCCTGCTGGCCCTCGGCCTCGCCCTCCTGCTCGACCAGGAGTTACGGCTGCGCCCGCTCGCCCGCGCCCTCGCGATCGTCCCCTGGGCCATGCCCGAGGTCGTCGTCGCCATCATGTGGCGGCTGGTCTACAACCCGGACGCGGGCGTCCTCAACGAGACCCTGCGCGACCTGGGCCTCGGCCACGGCCGGGACTGGCTGAGCGGCCTGGCCACCGCGCTGCCCGCCGTCATCGTCGTCGGAGTCTGGGCGGGCATGCCGCAGACCACGGTCGCCCTGCTCGCCGGGCTGCAGAACACCCCGCGCGAACTGCACGAGGCCGCGTCCGTGGACGGCGCCGGCGCCTGGCGCCGCTTTCGCACGGTCACCTGGCCCGCCCTCAGACCGGTGGCCCTGGCCGTCACCGCCCTCAATCTGATCTGGAACGTCAACTCCTTCGCCCTGGTGTACGTGCTGACGAGCGGCGGGCCGGGCGGGAAGACCCGGCTGCCCATGCTGTTCGCCTACGAGGAGGCCTTCCGCTACGGGCAGTTCGGCTACGCGGCGGCGATGGGATGCGTGCTGGTCGCGGTGGTCTCGATCCTGCTCGCGGTGTTCCTGGCCGGCCGGCTGCGGGGCGGTGAGGACGCATGAGGACCCGGCCCGCGGCCCGCGCCGGCCAGTACGCCGCCCTGCTCGCCTACCTCGCCTTTCTGGCCTTCCCGTTCCTGTGGTTGCTGTCCACCGCGTTCAAGTCCCCCCGCGAGCTGGGCAGTCTCCATCCCGCCTGGATCCCGCGCCACCCCACCCTGGGCAACTTCCGGCAGGCCTTCGACCAGCAGCCGCTGCTGCACGCCGCCCTCAACTCCCTGCTCGTGGCACTCGGGGCCGCCGTCATCGCCGTAGTGCTCGCCACACCGATGGCGTACGTCATGGCCCGGCACCGCTCCCCGCTGTCCCGGGCGGCGACCGGATGGGTGGTGGTCAGCCAGGCGTTCCCGTTCGTGCTGGTGATCATCCCGCTGTTCCTGGTGCTGAAGCACCTCAGGCTGATCGACTCCCTGGCCGGGCTGGGCATGGTGTACGCGGTGTGGACGCTGCCGTTCGCGCTGTGGATGCTCGTCGGGTACGTACGGGCCGTGCCCGGCGAACTGGAGGAGGCGGCGGCCGTCGACGGGGCCGGGCGGCTGCGGACCCTGGTGTCGGTGACCGCGCCGCTGCTCGCGCCGGGGATCGCGGCG
Source organism: Streptomyces griseochromogenes (assembly GCF_001542625.1). NCBI lineage: Bacteria > Bacillati > Actinomycetota > Actinomycetes > Kitasatosporales > Streptomycetaceae > Streptomyces > Streptomyces griseochromogenes. The sequence goes on from NZ_CP016279.1 coordinate 2,837,756, forward strand.
ACGGCGCTGTTCGCGTTCGTCACCGCGTGGAACGAGTTCTTCTTCGCGCTGGTGCTGCTGAAGAGCCCGGACAAGCAGACTCTCCCGGTCGTCCTCACCCACTTCATCGGCGCGGAGGGCGTCGCCGACCTCGGCCCGCTGGCCGCGGCCGCGTCCCTCGCCACGCTGCCCTCCCTGCTCGTGTTCGCCCTGATCCAGCGCCGGATCACGGGCGGCCTGCTCGCCGGGGCGGTGAAGAGCTGATGCGGACCGGACTCGCCACGGCGCTCGGCGTACTCCTGCTGCTCCTCGCGGGCTGCTCGTCGGGAGGGGGCGGCCGAGGCGGCCCGATCACCCTGCGCTTCCAGTCCCTGGCCTGGCAGCAGGAGTCCGTCGCCGCCAACAAGGCGCTGGTGAAGGAGTGGAACGCGACCCACCCGGACGTCAAGGTCGAGTACGTCCAGGGCGGCTGGGACGGCGTCCACGACCAGCTGCTCACCTCCTTCGAGGGCGGCGAGGCCCCGGACGTCATCCACGACGCCTCCGACGACCTCGCCGACTTCGCCTACGGCGGCTACCTCGCGGACCTCACCGGCCTGCTTCCGGCCCGGCTCAAGTCCGACATCCCGCAGCACAGTTGGGAGACGACGGCCTTCGGGGACGGGATCTACGGCGTGCCCTTCCTCCAGGAGCCCCGGGTGCTGATCGCGAACGCGACCTGGCTGCGCGACGCGGGGGTCCGCATACCGGCTCCCGAACGCCCCTGGAGCTGGGCGGAGTTCCGCAGGATCACCAAGCGGCTCAGCGGCGACGGCAAGTACGGCGTGGCCTGGCCGCTGAAGGAACCCGTCTCCGCCACGCTCAATCTCGCCCTGTCGGCGGGCGGGCAGCTCTTCCACCGCGGCGACGGCGGCAAGGTGACCGTCCGCTTCGAGGCCGGGGACGCGGTCGTACCCCGCACCGTCCACGACCAGGTGGCCATCGACCACAGTGCCCCGGCCTCGACACTGGGCAGCGGCGGCTCGGACACCCTCCCCGGCTTCTTCGGCGGCCGGTACGCGATGGTGCCGCTGGGCTTCTCCTACCGGCAGCAGATCGTGCAGCAGGCCCCGAAGGGCTTCGACTGGGAGGTGCTTCCCGCCCCCGCGGGCGCCGACGGGCTCACCCAGGGTGTCAGCCCGCAGACCCTGTCCATCGCCGCGGACTGCCCGCACAAGAAGGAGGCGGCCGAGTTCATCGACTTCCTGCTGCGGCCGAGGAACATGGTCCGCCTGGCCCTCGGCGACTGGATGCTGCCCACCGGCACCCGGGCCCTGAAGGACCCCGCCCTGCACACCGCGAAGTACGGCTGGGACACCGGTACCGCCCTGGCGTCCCGCCTGCGGCCCGCGCCCGCCCAGTCCGTGCGCGGCTATCCGGAGTGGAAGGACAAGGTGGCCACGCCGGCCTTCCAGGAGTACTACAGCGGTTCGATCGGCCTGGCCGGCCTGCGCGGACGCCTGGAACGGGACGGCAACCTCGTGCTCGCCCGCTACCAGCGCTGACCTCCTGGAGGCCGGCGAAGTCGGCGCGGGCCGCCGCGACGGCCTCGGGGTACGCCTCCTTCTTCTCGTGTTCGGCGAGCGCGCGGTAGATGCTCGCGACGCTGGGGGCCTGGCCCTTGCGTTTGCCGGTGGGGATGATCAGGTCGGGCTGGATCCGCTCGACCGACTCGCCGTTCGCCCGGCGTCGGAGCACGGTGTGCAGCATGCCGTCGGTGATGACGGGTGGCCGGCCGCCATGCTTGCCCTTGCGGGCTGCCGCGTCGAGCCCTTCGAGGGTCTGAGAACACCTTGTCGGGCGGGATGCCGTGCCTGGCGAGGGCGTCGAGCTGGGACTGGAGTTCCTGGGTGAGCGTCGAACAACGGGCGTTAGCTCTGCGGTTTGAGCGTGTCTCGTAGGAGTGAAGTTCCTTCGCTCGTGCGAGTGTTATCTCCTGCTCTGTCTCGTGTCTCACTCCAGGTTCGTTCCGTGATCCTGCACTACTTCAGTTCCGCCAGGTGGGAAGAGTGGGGCCTGTACGAGCGGCCCGTCATCCGGGAGGCCATGCCAGTCCTCGTCGACGAGGACCTCTGCTTCGAGGACGCTGCGGGGCCTCGGGCGACGGTGGTGATGAACCTGTGGCTCCGGGAGTTACCGGTCAGCGGGGCGCCGTCGCCGAAGTCGTGGCGGACGTACGCCCAGGCGCTCAAGGACTGGGCGGAGTTCCTCGGCGCCCGCCGGATCCCGGTCTTCGCTGATCGGCAGCGGCTTCGGGATGCGTTGTCGCTGTACGCCGAGTACCGGCTGTCCGGGCCGCTGGAGGTGCGGCTGAGTCCGGCGAGCTGGAATCTGGCGGTCAAGACGCTCTCGTCCTTCTACCAGTGGGCGGCGGCTGAGGGGTGCCGCGCCGCCGCACAGTCGTTCCGGTGCCGCTGGTGCTCGCCCCGCCGACGGCGAAGGGCAGAAAGGGCCGCTCCACGTGGATCGACTACGACGATCTGGCCCGGGTCCACGACTACATCGGCTGGGAGCGGGCCGCGGCAGCGGAGGGTTCGTGGTGGCGGCCTCGTGATCCGCTGTTCGTCGAGGCTCCGACTCACGACGGCGCGCTGATCAACGGAACGCGCCGCCGCTGGCACTCCCTCACGCCGGCCGAGCGGTTGCGGCTGGTGGCCCCTGGCGGGGGCAGCGCCCTGCTGGCGGTGCAGGCCGGCGGGAAGCCGTTCGTCGACTGGGCAACCGTTCTGCGCCGGACCGCGCAGCGGATCCGGGACCGCTTTGTGCCGTCCTTCCCACATGTCCATCCCCATGCCACCAGGCACACCATCGAATGCCGTCGAGCACCGAGCGCGTGGAGGTTGGTCGCTGTGACTGAGAAGTTGATCTGGGACCAGTGGGCTCAGCGGGTATACCTGACCTGGCTGGCACGAGACATCCGATACGCGCAGGTCGCGCTCCTGGAGATCCGAACGCGGGCAGGGCAAACGCCGCCGGACCCGCTGGTCTGGATCCCGTTGGAGACCTTCCTGATGTTCAGCGCCAAGGTCTCGAAGATGCTCAAGCCCGTCGGCTTGGATCGACCTGGAGGTCATTGAGATCGAGCTGCGGCGGATTCTCGGCAAGACGACGGAGTTGGTCCCTCGCCGCTTTGGAGGACCCGGGCTTGGCGACTCTGCTGGCTGGCCTGCCGCCGTTCCCGACGGAGCTGCGGCTGGACGCACCGACCCGCAGACCTGACGAGGATGTACGAACCGGGATCGATGTGCAGGCGGCCGCCGCACGCCAGGCCGAGTTCGACGAGGCGATCGCTCGGGCGATTGACGCCTTCGCGGCCCTGGACGAACAGAACAACGACGAGCCGATGACAGACGCCTCCGAGTCGGGATCCGGCTTCGGGGAGCAATGGAACAGTGGTTGGCGTTAAGCATTGACCGACGTCATGGACGCCGTTGACGGCGGGCGTTCCCGCCGGTTACCCGTGCTTGTCCGGTTCGGCGTCGGCGAAGGCGCGGTATCCGCCGAGATCTCGGGCTGGGCGAGGACGTCGCCGCGGTGTACGACTCGGACCGGACCCGGGGCCATCATCGGATGCTGATCCGCCGGCGTAGCGAGGTCGTGTCGGACATTCGGCAAGACCGCCGTCGTCGTCATCACCGCGAAGTCCGCCGGGCGCAAGGTCTTCGGCCTCGCTACCGCAGACGTCCGTCTCGCTTGACCTCTTGCGCGTCAGTCCGGCAGCCAGTGCAGCTCGTGCGCCAGGGTTTTGGCGACGGCACGGATGCGGCGGTGCAGTGGTGACTGCTCGCGTGGGAGGACCAGGTGGATCGTCAGGCTGGGCGCGCCCCGCAGCGGTCGCCAGGTGAGACCGGCCGGTGATGCCGTGACCGCGGCTTCTCCGGCCGGGGCGAGGGTGACCCCGTCGCGCAGGTCGCGCTGAGACATGTCGAAAGAGACTGCGGGCGTGTGGAATCGGGGGTGTGGCCGGGTGTCTCGGAACAGTGCGGACAGCTGATCGTGGATCACGGGGTTGGCCGCACGGTCCGGGAGTCGCAGCGGATACGCGGCCGCGTCGGCGATCTCGATCTCCGGGTGTTCGGCCAGCGGATGGTGCTGCGCCAGCTGGACCCCGATGCGCACACGCCGCAGCAGGAACCGGCGCACGCCACGGCCCGGCTGTTCACCGCGGGTGATCCCGGCATCGATGCGGCCGTCGGCGACCGCGGGGGAGATCTCCGGTGTCGCCATCGGGACCGCGCCGACCTCGAGTCCGCTGTTGCCGCGAATCAACCTGTCCACCAGGGCCGGTGCCGTCTCGGCCCCGGCGCTGAGGCTGTATCCGATGCGCAGCGTGCCCAGTTCACCGGCCGCCGCGCTCCGGGCGGTGTCCCATGCCCGGTCCAGCGCCGCCAGCGCGGGCGGCGCGGACTCCGCCAAAGCCGCACCGGCCGTGGTCAATACGACGCTACGCGTGTTGCGGACCAGCAGGGCCGTACCGAGTTCCGCCTCCAATCGGCGCATCCGGGCGCTGAGTGCGGGCTGTGCGATACCGATCCGTGCGGCCGCGCGGGTGAAGTTCAACTCCTGCGCCAGCACCAGGAAGTACCGCAGGCTCACCGTATCCGGCGCCACGTGCCCTCCCTGCCGATTGATAACGATCCGTTCTGAGCCTATCCCGTACCGGTCTTTCCCTCGACCGCACATCAAGCCCTAACCTGCGCATATGACGATTCAACTGACCGCAGTACCCGTCGCCGGGATCGATCGATCTGAGTGTCAATTCGAAGTCGGACGTGTCCGGCCGAACACAGGAGGTTTCCATGGTTAAGGGCTACTGGGTCAGTGTCTACCCCGCCATTTCCGACCCTGAGAGGCTGACTGCCTACAACAAGCTGGCCCGTCCGGCTGTCCAGGCTGGGGGCGGGCGCCTTCTGTCCCGTGACGGTCGAGTCGTCGCCCACGAGGCCGGAATCACGCAACGCGTCGTTCTGATCGAGTTCGACAGCTTTGAACAGGCCGTCGCGGCATACGAGAGCGAGGCATACCAGAAGGCGCTGGTGGCCCTCCCCGACGGCGTCGAGCGCGACTTCCGCATCATCGAAGGCATCGACTGACCGGCGGGCCCAGCCATCGCTGAGCATCCGTCACCTGATACGCACACGGTGCTGAACGACGACTCACGAGACGAGTTCGAAGCCATGCCCCGCGTCCCAGTTCGTCGTCGACGTCCTCGACGGCCTGATCCCTGTCGGGCGGATCGAAGAAGCGACGCTACGTCCGGGCCAGCTGGACTGTCTCGCTGACCTCGTCCACGAAACTCACCCTCGCCCGAAGCGAACCGCGAACCGCTTCTCACACGACAGATCGGTCCAGCGAACACAAGGCTTTTATGACCAGGGGCGCATCCTGCATCCATCTGCCGTGTGCCCCGTCGGGGCTACTCAGAGTACTGATACACAGTTTGAAGAACCGCAGGTCAAGACCTCTTTCGAGGGGTTTCGATCTGCGGTTCTTCTGTTGTTGAAGTAGCCCAGGGGCGCGCCTGGCTGCGCCAGGATGGCGCACTGGAGCCGGCCGCCCTGCTTCGGGGATCAGGTGGTCATGCCACAGATCTACCGCGAAGGCCCACGGCGGACGCCCCAAGGTCATCGACGAAGACATGCTGACGTTCGCGCAGGCGCTCAAGGACAAGGGCGTCCGCGTGCCCGAGATCGCCAAGAAGATCACGATCAAGACCGGCAAGAACGCCGGGCGACATCCCTCTGTCGCCTCGCCCGGACTCCAGCAGCGGCGAGACGGTGATGATCCAGCGGGCACGCGCCAAGGTGGCCCGGCCGGGGTCCGGGCCACCTTGGACCGATGGGATCAGGCGGGCTGCGGGGCGGGCGTCGCCGGAGCGGCCGCGACCTTACGGGTCTCGCGCATCATCAGCAGGCCGTTGGCCACCATCAGCGTCGCGGTCAGGCCGTGGACGCCGAGCGCGGTGGCCACGGAGCCGTGGTGGGCCAGCACGGTGGTCATGTCGCCGTACGCGGCGAGGGCCTCCACCAGCAGCACCCAGCCCAGCGCCCGGCGGTGGCCCGTCACCAGCAGGATGCCCAGGACCAGGGCCAAGACGACGTCGCGGATTCCCTTGATGATCAGGAAGCCGCCGCCGTCGCCGGACGGCCAGCTCGGCAGGCCGAAGCCCGGCGCCGTCGTCTCCGGGCTCAGGATGAACTCCCCCCCGAACCAGAGGATGAAGAGGATGAAGGCGGCGGCCAGGATGGTGTTGATCTTCTTCAGCGACATCGTTCTTCTCCTTGTGAGCCTTGGTGAGCCTGGTGAGTCGTATGGGGCCTGGTCAGGCGGCGCGGACGCGGCTGATGTGGCGGGCGTGGCGAGGGCGGCCGATGACGTGCCAGATGTCGCGTACCGGCGCGGGGAGGGCGGACGGGAGCGTGGCGCGCTCGTCGGCTCCGGCGGTGGCCGACCACGCCGGGACTGCGGCGTCCAGCCTGGTCAGCGTGACCTCAACGCACTCGTGCTGGGCCTGCGTCCGCAGGACGATGTCCGCCTCCGGATCGACCCGGGACAGGAGCGGCGGCCACAGCAGTTCGGGCCGGCCGCGCACCCGCCCGGACCATGTGCTGGGCGACAAGGGTTACAGCGCCCGTGCCATCCGTTTGCACCTGCGTGCCCGCGGGATCGGGCACACCATTCCCGAGTGGGCGGGTGCCGACCGGCTTTTGACCGCGAGCGCTACGAGCAGCGCAACGTGGTCGAGCGGTGCTTCAACTGCCTCAAGCAGTGGCGCGGGATCGCGACCAGGTATGGCAAGACCGCCCAGTTCTACCAGGCGGCCGTGACCCTGGCCGCGCTGAAGATCTGGATCCGCACAGATTGGAGACGGGCCCTAGAAGCCATGGTCCGCCGGGCCGCCATCGGCCTCACGGCCCGGCGCCGCCCGGGGTGAGGATGTTCATGAGATGTCCGTCGGGGTCGTGGAAGTAAATGCCCCTGCCGCCTTTGGTGCGCTTGCTGTGATAGATCTGCCCGATCTCTTGGCATGCGGGATCGGGTTGGCCAGCGTGACCGGCGTGAAGTGCGCCACCGGCGGATCGACACTCAGGCCGAGGATTTTGGCCAGGAACCGCGCCGAGGCCTGCGGGTCACGGGCGGGGACGATGGTGTGATTCAGTTCCACGGTCACAGGGACTCCGTTTCAGGGACGGGGCTACGCGCGGTGGGGTGCTCGGTGGCCTTGGCGACCCGGCATGGTGCATGGATGGGTGACTGCCCGGGGGAGGGCAGGGCGTCTCCGGCTGCCCTCCCCCGGCTACAGCTGCCGTGTCATACGTCGATCTGCTCGAAGATGTGCGGGTACGACACGATGTCGTCGGGGAACTCGGCAGCCATGCGCTGGAACTCCGGGCTGCCGAACGCCGTGGCGAGAGCCTCGGTCGACTCCCAGACCGCGACGTTCATCAGAAGCCGGCTGTCCGCCGTTCCCTTGTGCATCTGCAGGGAGACGAATCCCGGCTGAGCCTTCATGAACTCGGCCTGCCTCTGAAAGAGGGTCAGGAACGCTTCGGTCCTCTCCTTCGGGACGAGGAAGGTGTTGGCCAGGACGATGGGCCCGGTCTTCTCCTTGAACTGCGCGAACATCGGCGTGTGCGGGTCGAGACTCTGCAGCTTGGCCATCTTCGGTACTTCCTCTCGCTATCGGTCACACGGTGGTGACGACCTGGAGTGCCGCGAGGGCCTGCTTGACGATCTCCTGCCCGATGCCGCCCGTCGCACCGAAAACCGTGAGCTGCATGGCGCGCCCTCCAGGTGTTCCCTCGGTGGGTGAGTGTTCACTCACCCCTGCCACCCTTAGGGTGAGTGAACACTCACCCTCGCGTCAAGGGTGATGGGAGCCCGCATGGAATCGCGTACGGAACGGAAGTCGGCTCGCGTCCGCATCGTCGACGCGGCTCATGACCTCATGCTGGACATTGGGCTCGCCGTAGGACCACCAGGCAGATTGCGAAGGCGGCGGGCGGGCTGGTTCGAAGCGGCGCTGTTCACCGAGGTGTTCCGGGCGGCCCTGCACGGGCTGGCGACCCTGCCCCGGGCAGGACGACTGCCACGTTCATCTGTCGGCGGTGGGTGTCGTCGACCGGGTCGACGGCCCGGAGCAGGTGCAGGGTCTTTGCCGTGACCGGGGCCGCCGTAAATGGATTGAACGAGACGTATCGTCTCGCCTAGCCTCTCGGGCATGACCCATCACGTTGAACCCGCCCATATAGCCATGTTCTCCATCGCCGCCCACGGCCATGTGAACCCCAGTCTGGAGGTGATCCGCGAACTCGTCGGCCGCGGCCACCGGGTCACGTACGCGATCCCGCCCGCCTTCGCCGAGAAGGTGGCCGCGACCGGCGCCCGGCCCGTGCCGTACACCTCCACCCTGCCCGGGCCCGACGCCGATCCGGAGGACTGGGGGACCACGCTGCTGGACAACGTGGAGCCCTTCCTGGACGACGCGATCCAGGCGCTTCCCCAGCTGATCGAGGCCTACGCCGGTGACGAGCCCGATCTCGTCCTGCACGACATCGCCTCCTACCCCGCCCGCGTCCTCGCCCACCGCTGGGGCGTCCCGGCGGTCTCCCTCTCGCCGAACCTGGTCGCCTGGGAGGGCTACGAGGAGGAGGTCGCCGAACCCATGTGGGCGGAGCCGAGGAAGACCGAGCGCGGGCAGGCCTACTACGCCCGCTTCGAGACCTGGCTGGCGGAGAACGGGATCACCCGGCACCCGGACCCCTTCGCGGGCCGTCCCGCCCGCTCCCTGGTCCTCATCCCGAAGGCGCTCCAGCCGCATGCCGACCGGGTCGACGAGAAGGTCCACACCTTCGTCGGCTCCTGCCAGGGCGACCGCGCCGACCAGGGCGACTGGCAGCGGCCGGCCGGCGCCGAGAAGGTGGTCCTGGTCTCCCTCGGCTCGGCCTTCACCAAGCAGCCCGCGTTCTACCGCGCCTGCCTGCGGGCTTTCGGGGACCTGCCCGGCTGGCATCTGGTCCTCCAGGTCGGCGGGCATGTCGATCCCGCCGAGCTGGGCGAGATTCCCGGCAACGCCGAAGTGCACAGCTGGGTGCCCCAGTTGGCCGTCCTGCGGCAGGCCGACCTGTTCGTCACGCACGCCGGTGCGGGCGGCAGCCAGGAGGGACTGGCCACGGCCACGCCGATGATCGCCGTACCGCAGGCCGCCGACCAGTTCGGCAACGCCGACATGCTCCAGGCGCTCGGTGTCGCCCGGCAGTTGAAGACCGAGGAGGCCACCGCCGACCGCCTGCGCGAAGCGGCCCTCGCCCTGGCCGACGATCCGGAAGTGGCCGGTCGGCTGAAGCGGATCCAGGCCGGGATGGCGGAGGAGGGCGGCACCCCGCGGGCGGCGGACCTGATCGAGGCGGAACTGGCCGCGAGCCGCCACTTCAAGTCAGGGCCCGGACGTGTCTCGTAGATGACGCGGAACGGGTTGGGCGGCGGCCGCCGGTTCCGGTGACCCGGCCCGGACGCTCCCACCGCGCACGGAACACGCGAAGGCCCGTCGGTTCCCGGGAACCGACGGGCCTTCACGTCAACGGGCGCTGTCAGACGGTCAGCCGCTCACCCTCGCCGCGCACGGGGGCCGGTGCGGCCGGCTCCGGCGACTCGTCGTGGGTGAGGTCGGGCAGCCGGTGCAGCCACTTCGGCAGGTACCAGTTGCGCTCGCCGAGCAGCGCCATCACCGCCGGCAGCAGCACCCCGCGGATGACCGTGGCGTCGATGAGGACCGCGGCGGCCAGGCCCACGCCCATCTGCTTCATGGACTGCATGGACAGCGTGCCGAAGATCGCGAACACGGCGACCATGATGACGGCGGCGCTGGTGACGACACCGGCCGTGGTGACCACACCGTGCTGGATGGCGTCCCGCGTCGTACGGCCGCGCATCCGCGCCTCGCGGATCCGGGAGACCACGAACACGTGGTAGTCCATGGACAGACCGAACAGGATCACGAAGAGGAACAGCGGCAGCCAGGTGACGATCGCTCCGACGCCCTCGGCGCCCACCAGCGAGGCACCCCAGCCGTGCTGGAAGACCGCGACGAGGATGCCGTAGGCGGCGCCCACCGAGAGGAGGTTGAGCAGGATCGACGTGATCGCCACGGTCAGCGAGCGGAACGACAGCAGCATCAGCAGGAAGGCGAAGACGACCACGAACACGAAGACCGGCACGACGGAGCCGAGCAACTGGTCGTTGAAGTCGTGGCTGCCCGCGACCTGTCCGGAGACCGGCGCCTCGACGCCCGCGACCTTGCCGAGGGTGGCCGGCCGGACCTCGTCGCGCAGCTTGTCCAGGCTCTTGACGGCCCGGTCCATGTCGGAGCCGCCGACCAGCGGTACGGAGATCAGGGCGACGTTCTGCGCCGCGTGCAGCTTGATGTCGACCGGGCCGCGCGAGGCACCCGAGGAGACCGCCTGCGCACGGAAGTCGGCCAGCGCCCGGCGCACCTCGGGCGCGTTGATGTCCTTGGCCTTGACGACCACCTGGGCCGGCTCGGAGCCGCCCGGGAACGCCTCGTTCAGCCGGTCGTAGGTCTGCACCATGGGCAGCGAGTTGCCGAACTCCTGGTCCAGCGTGAGCTGCTGCGTCTTCATGCCCAGCGCGGGCGCGGCCACCGCCAGCAGCGCACCGACCGCCACGGCCGCGGAGACCAGTGGCCTGGCCAGCACGCCGCGCAGCACGGCGCTCCAGAACCGGCTCCCCTCGGCCGCGCCGTGCCGGCGCTTGCGGCGGCCCAGGAACGGGATCCGTCCCTTCTCGACCCGCTCGCCCAGCAGCGACAGCAGCGCGGGCAGCACCGTCACCGAACCGACCATGGCGACGGCCACCACCATCATCGAGGCCAGACCCATCGCCTCGAAGGTGGCCAGACCGGTGAACAGCATGCCCGCCATCGCCACGCACACCGTCACACCGGAGACGATGATCGCGCGGCCGCTGGTGGCGGCGGCGATCCGCAGCGCGGTGCCCGCGTCCCGCCCGGCGTCCCGCTCCTCACGCTCGCGGCGCAGGTAGAACAGGCAGTAGTCCACGCCGACCGCCATACCGACCAGCAGCATCACGGAGTTGGCGGTGTCGCTCATCGGCTGCAGATGGCTGACGAGGCCCATCAGACCCATCGTCGCCATGATCGCGGTGATCGCGAGACCGACCGGAAGCAGCGCGGCCACCAGCGCGCCGAAGGCGATCAGCAGGATGCCGAGGGCCACCGGCACGGCCGAGTACTCGGCCTGCTGGAAGTCGTTCCCGAAGGCGTCCTTGTACTGCTTGGTCATGCTGGCGCCGCCGATCTCCTCGATCCGCAGCGAACCATGGGCCTTCTGCGCCCCGGCGACGGCGTCCACCACCGGCTGGACCCGCTCGTAGGCGGTGTCCGCGTCACCGCGCATGTCGAACTGCACCAGCGCGCTGCGGCCGTCCCGGGAGATGGCGTGGCTGTCGTACGGCGAGGTCACGCCCCTGACCCTGCCGGTGCCCCGGACAGCCTTGACGACGTCGGCGACGGCGGCGCGGAACTCGCCGCCCGTGGCCTTGACGGCGCCGTCCTTGGACTGGACGAGGATCGTCTCCCCGGCCGGTTCCTTGATGCCGGCGTCGTCGATGATCCGCGCCGCGGTGTGCGTCTCGCCCTTGAGCTGGTCGCTCTCGTCCACGTTGACCCGGCCCGCGGCCGAACCGAGTCCCATGGCGAGAACGACGAACAGCACCCATATGCCGACGGCGGCCCAGCGGTGCCGGGCGCTCCAGCCGCCGGCACGGGCGGCCAGCCCCCGCACGCGCACGTCCGTGTTCCCCATGACGGGCTTTCCCCCTCGTGTGCGGTGACGGCCCCCTGCCGCCACGTCTTCGCTTGCTTGTTTCGACGGTATGGGCCGGATAAGAACGTCTCCTCGTACTGCCCGGTGAAGTACGGCGGCCCCGGCTCACCTCGGGGGAGGACGACGGGCCCTTACATCTATCGGTGGTTCTCGGGGATGGGCGTAGGGGGCGGCACATGGGATGTCCGATCCGCCGACAGAGATCCACTTTGTGATTAGGAAAGGTTGTTGAACAAATCACAGCTGCGTGTAGGAGTTGATCCGCACCCTTGTGATCGGCCAGAGTTTCGCGCAACCCGGCGCGCTCGGGTACGGCCGTCGTGCCCGCCCCCACGGGGCACGACGGCCGTTCTAAGGTGGCCGGATGACGACCTATGCGGCGCTGCTGCGCGGAATCAACGTCGGCGGCAGCAGGAAGCTCCCGATGGCCGAGCTGCGCACGCTCATGGCCGGGCTCGGCCACGACGGCGTACGGACCCATCTCCAGAGCGGCCAGGCCGTCTTCACCACCGGCCGCGGCGACGAGGAGTCCCTGGCCGCCGAACTGTCGCGGGCGATCGAGGAGCGGTTCGGCTTCCCGGTCGACGTGCTCGTGCGTGACCACGCCTATCTGAAGGCGGTGGCCGAGGACTGTCCGTTCCCCGCCGCCGGCCTCGAAGCCAAGCAGCTGCACGTCACCTACTTCTCCGCGCCCGTCACCCCGGAGCGTTTCGCGGAGATCGACCCCGAGGCCCACCTCCCCGAGGAGTTCCGCCTCGGCGACCGGTGCCTGTACCTGTACGCCCCGCAGGGCCTCGGCCGCTCCAAGCTCGCCGAGGCGCTTGCCCGGCCGCGGCTCACCAAGGGCGTGATCGCCACCAGCCGGAACTGGAACACCGTGCTCAAACTGGTGGAGTTGACCGCTCCGGAAGGGTGACAGGAGCTGCGGGCCAGACCACCGGACGGTGTGCGAGGCTCTGCCCCCTGCGCTACATCATCATCGGGGCGGGGGCGGTCGGTGGCACCGTCGGCGAGCGTCTGGCCCGCTGAACGAACTGGCGTCGGGGACTTCGAGAGCCGAGCGGCGGCGCCGGGAACTCCGCGGAGCGGCAGGACAGTTGATCTTCGGGCCGGGTTGGCGTTTGCTGTCCCGGGGGCCCGCGGCACGCGGGCGCGAAGCGGCGACGGGGGCACAGTGGACGGGGTCACAGCGGACGGCGCACGGCTCGCGGCACGGTTCGAGGCGGACCGGCCGCATCTGACGGCCGTGGCGTACCGGCTGCTCGGTTCGGCGGCCGAGGCCGAGGACGCCCTGCAGGACGCCTGGCTGCGCGTCCAGCAGGCCGACATCGGCGAGGTCGAGAACCTCACCGGCTGGCTGACCACCGTGGTGACCCGGGTGTGCCTGAACCAGCTGCGGAACCGTCGGAACCGGCGCGAGGACCCCCTGGACGCACACGAGCCGGCCGCGCCCCTCGGCGGCGCGGCCGGCGACCCCGCCCGGGAGGCGTTGCTGGCCGACGAGGTCGGTGTGGCCCTGCTCGTCGTCCTCGACGCCCTGGCACCCGCCGAGCGGGTCGCCTTCGTCCTGCACGACATGTTCGCCGTGCCCTTCGACGAGATCGCCCCGCTGCTGGAGAAGACCCCGGCCGCCACCCGGCAGCTGGCCAGCCGGGCCCGCCGCCGGGTCCGGGGCCGGACCCCCGCACCCGCCGCCGCCGCCCGCCGCCGAAGGGCCGTCGAGGCCTTCCTGGCCGCGACCCGGGGCGGCGACTTCACTGCCCTGTTCGCCCTGCTCGCCCCGGACGTGGTGCTGCACGCCGACGCCCGGGTCGTCCCCACGCCCGAACCGATCACGGTCCGGGGCGCCGAAGCCGTCGCCCGGGGCGCCATGGCGGCCGTGGCTCGCGCCGAGTTCACCGGACTCGCCCTGCTGGACGGCCGGATCGGCCTGGTCATGGCGCCCTACGGGCGTATCCGCCTGGTCCTGGCGTTCACTTTCGACGACGACGCCCGGATCACCGGGATCGAGGTCGTCGCCGAGCCCGAAGGCCTGCGCGGGATCGAGGTCTCCAGCCCCCGCGAGCCATAAGTGGACCAACGAAACAGCAAGGGATTGGACCGGGATTCAGCGCCATTGGTCAACTAGCGTCACTGCCATGACGACGCATGCCGATCACGTCCGTACGACCGACTCCGTCCCCGCCACCCGGGTGGACTTCTTCTTCGACCCCGCCTGCCCCTTCGCCTGGATCACCTCCCGCTGGCTGCTGGAGGTCGAGCGCGAGCGCCCGCTCGACCTCCGCTTCCATGTCATGAGCCTGTACCTGCACAACATCGGCAACGAACTCCCCGACTGGTACCGCGACCTGGTCGACCGCTCGATCGGTCCGGTGCGGGTCGCCGTGGCCGCCGCCGAGCGGCGCGGCGATGCGGTGCTGCGCGATCTGTACACCGCGTTCGGCACCCGGATCCACGACCGGGGGATCAAGGACTTCGACGCGGTGGTCGCCGAGTCCCTCGCCGAACTCGGGCTCCCGGCCGACCTGGCTGCCGCCGCCCACGACCCGTCGTACGACGACGCGGTGCGCCGCGGCCACGAGGCGGGCGCCGAGCCGGAGTCGGGCGGTTACGTGGGCACGCCCACGATCCATGTCGACGGCACCGTGTGGTTCGGTCCCGTCCTGCGGGCGGTCCCGCGCGGTGCCGAGGCGGCGGAACTCTTCGACAGCTTCCGGGTGCTGGCCCGCCACCCCGACTTCTTCGAACTCAAGCGCACCCGCACCGGAGCGCTCCGCTTCGACTGAGCCCCGGTCGCAGGAGGTTGGGAACACCCACATGTCAAGTCCCCGGTCACACAGAGAGATTGGCTGATAAACGTCCCTCCGGTTCGACGGCCGTCCCCGGCTGGTGACACCTGTGACGGAACCGACGCAGAACCAAGAGCCGACCGCGGTCCGACGTCACAGGGGAACGCCGGACCGTGGCGGCCCCGGTGACCGGAACTTCGCGACAGACCCGCCGGGTTGTCCCTAGGGTGAAGCGGGCGCATCAGGCCGGAGGGGGACGGATGAGTACGACGGGCAGACCGCTGCCGTCACCGCCGCGGTACCGGAAGGACTCGGTGACGCGGCGCCTGTGCGCCTCCGCGCATCTCGACGACGCCTTCGCCCTGTACGTCGACCGGGCACTCACCGGAGACCGGCTGGACGCCCTGGGACCGAGCCTCGGCATCAACTTCGCCGCCCTCGCCCGGCACGCGCGCACGGCCCGCCGTCGGCGCGCGACCCCGGACCGCCGGCCGGCCTGTCTCGCGGCGGTCGTGCCCGTGGGCGGTTCTGGTGGGCGTGCGGGTGGTGGTCAACGGACACGGTTCGCTCGGATGGGTGACGATTTTCGGCCCTCTCGGCGGGTACGCGGCCGCCTGGATCCTGGTCCACCACAAGGAGTCCGTGGGCCGGGACACGGCCCGCGAGGTGAGCGGCTCGGCCGGGAAACCCGAGCAGGCCGCACCGCCGGTGGAGCCCGAGGCGGAGGCCTGGCTGAGCGAGCCGAAGGGCGCCGACGTCCTGCCGTACGCGGACGCGGCCGCCCAGACCACGCCGTTCGTCGGCAGCGGTTCGAAGACCGAGGAGGTGGTCTGGCAGCCCATCGACGTCAGCAGGCCCGCCGCGCCCCCGGTGGCGGCAAGCTCCCCCTGCTGCCCTTCGACGCCGTCGACCTGCACACCTACGTGGCCCGGCACATGGAGACCATCTCCGGACTCCAGGGCCTCGGGGTCAAGAACCGGCTCTACGTCCTCGGAGCCACGCAGGCTTCCTCTCCGAGCTGGTGCGGGCGGGGCTGCAGAACCCGGGCGCGGGCATGCGCACCCACCTCTGCCTGGAACGCATCGGCGAGGGCGGACGGATGATCGTCTCCAGGTACCTGCGGGCGATCCTCCACCCGCCCAGCCTGACCTGGGAGGTCCCCGCCTACGGGATACCCCCGCTGGACGGCCGCTTCGACCGGGTGGACCGGTTCCCGGTGGCGCCCGGCGAACGCTCGTGGGACCTCGTCAAGTACGCCACCTCGCACACGGGCCGCGAACTGCGCGGAGCCGTCGGCCGGTTCGCCGCCCGACGGCGCCGGCAACGCGATCACGACCGCGGGCTGACCCGGACGCGCCGGGCAATCACCGAACAGCACGTGCGGTACGACTACGGCGCCAAAGGCAGCCTGCGCGAGGACCTGGACGGGTGGGACGAGGCGGGCTGTGCCGAGCGCACGACGCGCGGGACTTCCTGTTCCGGCTCCAGCAGGGCGTGCTCGTCGCCACGGAGCGGTTCCTGGAGGACCCCCATGTCGACACCAGCTCGTACGACAAAGCCGTTCAGGTCATCAGCACACAGACCTACAACATCGGTAACGTCAGCGGTCCCAGCATCTTCGGCAACGACGGCCGGATCACCATGGGCGGTCGGCAGGGCCCCGGGCCGCACGGCGGCCCAGGTCCCCAAGGCGGCCCGGGACCCGCGGGATCCGGCCCGCCCGCGCCGTAGCCCAACCCCCAACGCCCCTCGGACCAGGAGTCAGGACACGACAGTGAGCACGTACAACTTCCACGGCAACATCAACGGCCCCGCCAACATGGGCGATCAGGTCCGCATCGACATCACCCACGGACTCAACCTGGAGGGCGTCATCCGCCTCTCCGAGGGGCTCCTCGACGCGCTGCGCGCCGAGTACCCGGGGCTCGTCGGCCACGGCGAGATCATCCGCGGCGCCCTGGCGGAGTCCGAGGCCGACGGCGGGCCCCCCAACCGGGGCCGGATCCGCTCGGCCCTGGAGACCATCAGCATCGGCGCCTCGGCCGGCAGCGGCAGCCTCGCCTTCGTGCAGCAGTTCATGCACGTCATGGGCCTGTAGGCGGCGCGTGGGGCCCCGCCGCCGACACGGGGCCCCACCCCGGTTCACCTGGCCCGCACCACCGCCCGTACCCCGTCCCCGAGGTTCCAGTAGTGCCGCGGCGGCGGCATCTCGCCCGGCTCGGTGCGCGGGCATGTACGCCTCGGGCAGCAGGAACCGGTCGTCGGCGAAGTCCCGCGCGACCAGCTCCCGTACGATCCCCTCCTGTTCCCCCGTCGCGCAGGTCGGGTAGTACCACTTCAGCGCCCGCTCCCTGTCCGGAGTGCGGACCCGGTACACCTCGCCCTGCGGATCGCCGCGGTGCAGAGCGCCCAGCCGGGCCGCGAGCGCGGCCGACGGGCCGGCATCCTGGGCGAGAGAGTCCAGGAACGGGCCGTCCACCCGGTGCCGGCCGCGCCGGCCCGTCGGCACACAGAGCCCGTCCAGGATCCGTAACCCCAGGGGCGCGGGGCCGAGGACCTCGCCGAGGTGGCGTAACCCGGCCGCGTGCTGAGCGGCGGCGAGGCTGCCGTAACCGGGCACGACGGGCCGGGAGCCGTGGGGCCGGCTAGGCGCCGAGCACGGCCGGCAGCGGCAGACGGGCCGCGTCGTACCGTTCCAGGAGCAGCCGCGCCACCTCGGGCGCCGGGCCCAGCACGCCCGCGAGGACGTCCGCGCCGGCCGCGCCGCGCGTGATGCGGTCCGGCAGGAAGCCGGGGGCCAGCACATATGGTGCGACGGCGACCCGCTCACAGCCGAGGGCACGCAACTCCCGTACGGCGTCCTCGGTGCGGGGCAGGGAAGCGGAGGCGAACGCAGGCCGCACGGCGCACCAACCGGTGTGCCACCACTCCCGCGCGATGTCGGCGATCACTGCGATCGCCTCCGGGTCGGAGGACCCCGCCGAGGCCAGCACGACCCCGGTCGAGGACTTGTCGGCGGGCGTCAGCCCCGCCTCGTACAGGCGCCGTTCCAGCGCCGACAGCAGCAGCGGGGACGGGCCGAGCACATCCGCCTGCCGGATCCTGAGCCGCGCCGGAGCGTCCCGCAGGACGGCCGGGATGTCGGCCTTGGCATGGAAGGCGCGGGTCAGCAGCAGCGGCAGCGCCACGACGTCCCCCATGCCCTCCGCCGCCAGCGACTCCAGGACCCCGTTGACGGAGGGGACGTTGAAGTCCAGGAAGCCGGTCTCCACGCGCAGGCCCGGCCGCAGCGACCGCACCCGCTCCACGAGGGCGTGCACGGTCGCGGCGTGCCGCGGATCGCGGCTGCCGTGGGCGATGATCAGGAGAACCGGCCTGTGCATGGGACGTCAGCTCTTCACCAGCAGGCCGCGGCTGCGCAGCACCCACCGCTCCAGCGGGCTGAAGATCAGCAGGTCGATGGCGATGCCGACGAACAGGATCAGGAAGATCGCCTCGAAGACCATGGACATGGAGCTGGCGTTGCGGCCGTTCTCCAGGAGCGCGCCCAGGCCGATGCCCAGGTCCGGCGAGGAGGCGATGATCTCCGCGGCCATCAGCGAGCGCCAGGAGAAGGCCCAGCCCTGCTTCAGTCCGGCCAGGTAGCCCGGCAGCGCGGCCGGCAGGACGATGTGCCAGGCGCCCTTCAGACCGGTCGCGCCCATCGTGCGACCCGCCCGCAGGAACAGCGGCGGCACCTGGTCGATGCCGGAGACCAGGCCGTTGGCTATGGACGGCACCGCGCCGAGCAGGATCACCGCGTACATCATCGAGTTGTCCAGGCCCAGCCAGATCACCGCGGGCGGCACCCACGCCACCGACGGCAGCGACTGCAGACCGGACAGGACCGGGCCGATGGCGGCACGCAGGAACTTCACCCGGGCCACCAGCAGGCCCAGCGGGGTGCCGATGGCCAGCGCGAACAGGAAGCCCAGCAGACCGCGCGAGACGCTGGTCCAGATGTAGCCGACCAGCGTGCCCTCGAGCCAGGCCCGCTTGAACTCGGCGCCCACGTCGGCGGGGGACGGCAGCTTGGTCGGATCGTCGACGATCTTGAATGAGATCAGGGCCTGCCACACCACCAGGACCAGCGCGGTGGCGACGAGCGGCGGCAGGATCTTGGTGGTGAAGGTCTGCCGGAGCGGCGTCCGGCCGGTGACGGTGGTCTCCAGGGCGTCCAGGCCCGCCTCGACGCTTCCCGCGTCCGCGGGGGTCTTCGTCTCAGTGCTGGCCATGACGGCGGATCTCCCCACGCAGGACTTCGGTGATCTCTAGCGACAGTTCGGCGACCGGCGCGTCCTCGATGCGCCGCGGCTGCGGAATGTCCACCCGCCACTCGCGGGCCACCCGGCCAGGGCGGGAGGACAGCAGCACGACCCGCTGGGCGAGCCGCACCGCCTCGCGCACGTTGTGCGTGACGAAGAGGACGGACACGCCCGTCTCCTCCCAGATCCGGGTCAGTTCGTCGTGCAGCAGATCGCGGGTGATCGCGTCCAGCGCCGCGAACGGCTCGTCCATCAGCAGCAGCTGGCTGTCCTGGGCGAGCGCCCGGGCCATCGCCACGCGCTGCCGCATACCGCCGGACAGCTCGTGCACCCGCTTGCCGTACGAGCCCTTCAGCCGTACGAGTTCGAGCAGCCGCTCGGCCCTGTCGTGGCGCTCGCTCTTCGCGACTCCCCTGAGCTTCAGGGCGAGTTCTATGTTCTTGCCCGCGGTCAGCCACGGGAACAGGGCGTGCTCCTGGAACATCAGAGCCGGGCGTCCGTGGGTCGTGATGCCGCCCGCGGACGGCTTGTCGAGTCCCGCCACCAGGTTCAGCAGGGTCGACTTGCCGCAGCCCGAGGCCCCCAGGAGAGTGACGAACTCGCCCGGGGCGACATCGAGGCTGATGTCGTCGAGGACGAGCTGCTGCCCACCCGGTGTCGCGAAGGACTTCGAAACGTGCTCGATGCGGGCGGCGTACTCGACTGCCTCGGCCTCGGCGGCCTTGGCGAGGGCTGTTGCCATGGTCGTCACCTCCTGGGAACTCGGATCCGGACTTACTTCGCGCCGAGACCGGCGTCGCTGACGGAGCGCTCACCCGCGGCCACGAGGACCTTGTTCAGGAGAGTGAGGTCGTAGATGCCGTCCAGCTTCGGGTTCTCCAGCAGGCCTGCCTGGACCGCGTGCCGGGCCTCGGTGTTGAGCGTCGCCGCCAGCGGGTCGTCGGTGAACCGGACGGACTTCCAGGCCGGGTCGAGGACGTCGGCGGGCAGGGCCTTGCCGGAGTCCGCCTCCAGCTGCTTGTTGGCCGCCGCCTTCGCCTCGTCGGGGTGGGCGTTGATCCACTTGTTGGTCTCGACGGAGGCCTTCAGCACGGCCTCGACGGCCTTCGGGTGCTCCTTGAGGAACTTCTGCGACACGATGATGTTCGTGATCACGAACTTCTTGTCGGGCCACAGCGCGGACTCGTCCAGCAGCACCTTGCCGCCCTCGGCGACCAGCTTGGACGCGGTCGGCTCCGGCACCCAGGCGCCGTCGACGGAGCCGGACCTGAAGGCGTCCGGGGTCACCTTGTTGTCCGTGCGGACGACGGAGACGTCACCCTTGCCGCTCTGTGCGTCGACCTTCCATCCCTGCTGGGCGACCCAGTTGAGGAACGCCACGTCCTGCGTGTTGCCCAGCTGAGGCGTCGCGATCCGCTTGCCCTTGACGTCCTTCAGGGACTTGATCTTCTTGGGGTCGACGACCAGCTTCACCCCGCCCGAGGCCGATCCGCCGATGATGCGCAGGTTCTTGCCGTCCGACTTCGTGTAACCGTTGATCGCCGGGGACGGGCCGATCCAGCCGATGTCGACGGAGCCCGAGTTGAGCGCCTCGATCTCGGACGGGCCCGCGTTGAAGAGCTGGTAGTCGGCCTTGGTCGCGCCCAGCTCCTTCTGGAAGAAGCCCTTCTGGTTGCCGACCAGCGCGGTGGCGTGCGTGAGGTTGCCGAAGTAGCCGATCCTGACGGAGCCCAGTCCGTCGATCTTCTTGGCCCCGGCGGCGATCTTGGCGGTGCTGTCGTCCTTGGCCTGGGAGCCGTAACCGCAGGCGGCGAGGGTGAGCAGGGGAAGCGCGGCGAGCGCGGCTATACCGCGGCGAAACAGCGGGGATCGGTTGGCAGGCACGGGAGGCGTTCCTCTCGTTGGCCCGGCGGTCACGGCCTGTCAGGTCGTGGCCGGGAGATCGGCAGGTCTTCGTTCACAGCGGTGGGGGGTGAGGGCGCGCGGGCAGTGCGCGTACGTCAGCACGCACATCGCGCCACCCCGCCCTGCCCGCTGCCGAGGGCGCCGCTGCCGATGCGGCCGCCCTCCTTCGCGAACGTCGAGTAGAAATCCGTCCGGTTCATGGTCAGAAGTCCCAGCCGTCGTCCGAGGCCTCGTCCTTGACCGGGTCGGGGGCCGCGAAGGACTCGCCGACCATGCCCGCGGTGAGCGTGGTGCCGTCGGCCGGGTCGATCAGGATGAAGGAGCCGGTGCGGCGCGAGTCGGCGTAGGAGTCGACCGGCAGCGGCTCGGCGGTGCGGACCTTCACCCGGCCGATGTCGTTGGCGACGAGCTGTCCCGGGTGCGGGTGCAGGGACAGGTCGTCGAGCGTGAGCCGGGACGGGATGTCCTTGACGATCGCCTTGACCGTGCGGGTGCCGTGCTTGAGCAGCACCCGGTGCCCGACGGTCAGCGGCTGGTCGGCGACGTGGCAGACGGTCGCCTCCACGTCCTGCGTGGTGGCCGGCGCGTCCTTCGTCGGCACGATCAGATCACCGCGCGAGACGTCGATGTCGTCCGCGAGGAGCACGGTGACCGACTGCGTCGTCCAGGCCACGCCGACCGGCTTGCCGAGCAGGTCGATGCCGGAGATCGTCGTGGTACGGCCGGACGGCAGGACGGTGACCGGGTCGCCGACCCGGAACGTACCGGCCGCGATCTGGCCCGCGTAGCCCCGGTAGTCCGGGTGCTCGGCGGTCTGCGGCCGGATCACGTACTGCACGGGCAGCCGGGCGTGGCAGTGCGCCAGGTCGTGGGCGACCGGGACGGTCTCCAGGTGCTCGAGGACGGTCGGGCCGCCGTACCAGTCCATGTTCGCGGACGGCTCCACCACGTTGTCACCCGCGAGCGCGGAGATCGGGATGGCGGTGACCTCGGGGATGCCCAGCTCGCTCGCGTACGCCGTGAACTCCTCGGCGATCGCGGCGAACACGGACTCCTCGTAGTCGGCGAGGTCCATCTTGTTGACGGCGAGGACCACGTGCGGCACACGCAGCAGCGCGGCGATCGCCGCGTGCCGGCGGGTCTGCTCGACCACGCCGTTGCGGGCGTCGACGAGGATCACGGTCAGCTCGGCGGTGGAGGCACCGGTGACCATGTTGCGGGTGTACTGCACATGTCCCGGGGTGTCGGCCAGGATGAAGCGGCGCCGGGGCGTGGCGAAGTAGCGGTAGGCCACGTCGATCGTGATGCCCTGCTCCCGCTCGGCCCGCAGGCCGTCGGTGAGCAGCGCGAGGTCCGGGCCGTCCTGGCCGCGGCTCGCGGACGCGCGCTCCACGGCCTCCAGCTGGTCGGTGAGGACCGACTTGGAGTCGTGCAGCAGCCGCCCGACGAGCGTGGACTTGCCGTCGTCGACGGAGCCGGCGGTGGCGAACCGCAGCAGGGTGGTGGCCGAGAGCGCCTCGGTCGTGGTGGTCATGGCTAGAAGTACCCCTCGCGCTTGCGGTCTTCCATCGCGGCCTCGGAGAGCTTGTCGTCGGCGCGGGTCGCGCCGCGCTCGGTCAGCCGGGAAGCGGCGATCTCGGCGATGACGGCGTCCAGCGTGGTGGCGTCGGAGTCGACGGCGCCCGTGCAGGACATGTCACCGACGGTCCGGTAGCGCACCAGGCGCCTGACGACGGTCTCGGTCTCCTTCGGACCGCCCCACTCGCCCGCCGTCAGCCACATCCCGGCCCGCTGGAACACCTCGCGCTCGTGCGCGAAGTAGATCTGCGGCAGCTCGATGCCCTCGCGGGCGATGTACTGCCACACGTCCAGCTCGGTCCAGTTGGACAGCGGGAACACTCTGACGTGCTCGCCGGGCGCGTGCCGGCCGTTGTACAGGTTCCACAGCTCGGGGCGCTGGCGACGCGGGTCCCACTGGGAGAACTCGTCGCGCAGCGAGAACACCCGCTCCTTGGCGCGGGCCTTCTCCTCGTCGCGCCGGCCGCCGCCGAAGACCGCGTCGAACTTCTCGCTCTGGATCTTCTCCGTCAGCGGAAGCGTCTGCAGCGGGTTACGGGTGCCGTCGGGACGCTCCTTGAGCACACCCCGGTCGATGTAGTCCTGGACGGAGGCCACATGGAGGCGCAGCCCATGTGCGGCGACCACACGGTCCCGGTACTCCAGCACCTCGGGGAAGTTGTGTCCGGTGTCCACATGGAGCAGCGAGAAGGGGATCGCGGCGGGCGCGAACGCCTTCAGCGCGAGATGCAGCATGACGATGGAGTCCTTGCCCCCGGAGAACAGGATCACCGGGTTCTCGAACTCGCCCGCCACCTCGCGGAAGATGTGCACCGCCTCGGACTCCAGCGCGTCCAGGTGCGAGAGGGCGTACGGGCTGGACGTGTCCTCGTGGTCTCCGTGCACGGAAGCGACGGTCGTCATGCCAGTCCCCTTTCGCTGAGCACGGCGTGCACCGACGCCGCGGACTCCTGGACCGTCTGGTTCTGGGACTCGATCCGCAGATCCGGCGAGACGGGCTCCTCGTACGGGTCGTCGACCCCGGTCAGCCCCGACAGCTCGCCCGCCGCCTGCTTGGCGTACAGGCCCTTCACATCGCGCACGGAGCACACTTCGACCGGGGTGGCCACATGCACCTCGACGTACGCCGTGCCGTTCTGCTCGTGGCGCCCGCGGACCGCGTCCCGGCTGTCCGCGTACGGCGCGATCACCGGGACCAGCGCCTTGACGCCGTTGCGGGCCAGCAGCTCGGCGACGAAGCCGATGCGCTGCACATTGGTGTGCCGGTCCGTACGGCTGAAGCCGAGGCCCGCCGAGATGAACTCGCGGATCTCGTCGCCGTCGAGCACCTCGACGAGGTGGCCCTCCGCACGCAGCCGGCCGGCCAGCTCGTAGGCGATGGTGGTCTTGCCGGCGCTCGGCAGACCCGTGAGCCAGACGGTGGCTCCGGTGGTCACGTGGTTCTCCTGGTCGTCGTGCTTCTCGGGGGCCGTCATCCGTGCAGCCCGCACTCGGTCTTGGCGCGTCCCGCCCAGCGGCCGGCGCGCGCGTCCTCGCCCTCCAGGACCCGGCGGGTGCACGGGGCGCAGCCGACGGAGGTGTAGCCGTCCATCAGCAGAGGGTTGGTCAGCACGCCGTGCTCGGCCACGTAGGCGTCGACGTCGTCCTGCGTCCAGCGGGCGATCGGGGATATCTTGACCTTCTGCCGCTTCTCGTCCCAGCCGACGACCGGGGTGTTCGCCCGGGTGGGGGACTCGTCGCGGCGCAGCCCCGTCGCCCAGGCGGCGTAGCCCTTCAGGCCCTCCTCCAGCGGCTGCACCTTGCGCAGCTTGCAGCACAGGTCGGGGTCGCGGTCGTGCAGCTTCGGGCCGTACTCGGCGTCCTGCTCGGCGACCGTCTGACGCGGTGTGAGGGTGATGACGTCGACGTCCATCACGGCCTCGACGGCGTCCCGGGTGCCGATGGTCTCCGGGAAGTGGTAGCCGGTGTCGAGGAAGACGACATCCACGCCCTTCAGCACGCGCGAGGCGAGATGGGCGACCACGGCGTCCTCCATCGAGGAGGTGACGCAGAACCGCTTGCCGAAGGTGTCCACCGCCCACTGGAGGATCTCCAGGGCGGAGGCGTCCTCCAGGTCGCGGCCCGCCTGCTCGGCGAGCCGCTTCAACTCCTCGCTCGTACGCTCTTCCTGAGCCGTCGTCATATCCGCTCGTCCCCTCCGTTGTCGGCTCGCTGAAGACCCCGGGCGAGCAGCCCGAGGAACTTCAGCTGGAATGCGCGGTTGCACGCCCCGCATTCCCAGGCGCCGTGACTCCCTTCCAGAGCTTCGCTCGGCCGGAGGTCCTCGTCGCCGCAGTAGGGGCAGTAGAAGGGTGCGGCCCGCTCGCTCACGACAGGGCCTCCTCGGAAGCGCGGGCAGCCCAGGTGGCGAACCGCTCGCCGTCCTCGCGCTCCGCCTGGTAGCGCTTGAGGACCCGCTCGACGTAGTCGGGCAGTTCCTCCGAGGTGACCTTCAGGCCGCGCACCTTGCGGCCGAAGCCCGCCTCCAGACCGAGGGCACCGCCCAGGTGCACCTGGAAGCCCTCGACCTGCTCGCCCTTGTCGTTGACGACCAGCTGGCCCTTGAGACCGATGTCCGCCACCTGGATACGGGCGCAGGCGTTCGGGCAGCCGTTGATGTTGATGGTGATCGGCTCGTCGAAGTCCGGGATGCGGCGCTCCAGTTCGTCGATCAGCGAGATGCCGCGCGCCTTGGTCTCCACGATGGCGAGCTTGCAGAACTCGATGCCGGTGCAGGCCATCGTGCCGCGCCGGAACGGGGACGGGCTCACCGACAGGTCCAGCGCCTCAAGACCGGCCACCAGGGACTCGACCTGCGCCTCCTCGACGTCCAGCACGATCATCTTCTGCTCGACGGTGGTGCGGACCCGGCTCGTGCCGTGCGCTTCGGCGACATCGGCGATCTTGGCCAGCAGCGTGCCGTCGACCCGCCCGACGCGCGGCGCGAAACCGACGTAGAACCGGCCGTCCTGCTGCCGGTGCACACCCACGTGGTCCCGCCAGCGCGCCACCGGCTGCGCGGGCGGCGGACCGTCGATCAGCTTCCGCTTGAGGTACTCGTCCTCCAGCACCTGGCGGAACTTCTCGGCGCCCCAGTCGGCGACCAGGAACTTCAGGCGCGCGCGGGTGCGCAGCCGCCGGTAGCCGTAGTCGCGGAAGATCGAGATGACGCCCTCGTAGGCGTCCGGGACCTCGTCCAGCGGCACCCAGGCGCCGAGCCGGACGCCGATCTTCGGGTTGGTGGACAGGCCGCCGCCGACCCACAGGTCGAAGCCGGGGCCGTGCTCGGGGTGGACGACGCCGACGAACGCCACGTCGTTGATCTCGTGCGCCACGTCCAGCAGCGGCGAGCCGGAGACCGCCGACTTGAACTTGCGGGGCAGGTTCGAGAACGCCTTGTTGCCGACGATCCGACGGTGGATCTCCTCGACGGCCGGGGTGCCGTCGATGATCTCGTCCGCGGCGATGCCGGCGACCGGGGAGCCGAGGATCACACGGGGCGTGTCGCCGCAGGCCTCGGTGGTGGACAGGCCGACCGCCTCGAGACGGTCCCAGATCGCGGGCACGTCCTCGATCCGGATCCAGTGCAGCTGGATGTTCTGCCGGTCGGTGATGTCCGCGGTGCCGCGCGCGAACTCCTGCGAGATCTCGCCGATCACCCGCAGCTGCTCGGTCGACAGCCGCCCGCCGTCGATGCGCACCCGCAGCATGAAGTACTCGTCGTCCAGCTCTTCCGGCTCCAGGATGGCGGTCTTGCCGCCGTCGATCCCGGGACGGCGCTGGGTGTACAGCCCCCACCAGCGCATCCGGCCGCGCAGGTCGTTGGGGTCGATCGAGTCGAATCCGCGCTTGGAGTAGATCGTCTCAATGCGTGTCCGCACATTGAGACCGTCGTCGTCCTTCTTGAACTGTTCGTTCCCGTTCAGCGGGGTGAAGTGACCTACGGCCCACTGCCCCTCACCGCGGTGACGACTCACCTTGCGGCGGGGCGCGGACGCGGCGGGGTTCTGCGGGGTGGCGGCCATGGTTGTACGTCCTTCGGACAGCGACGGATGGGGTCGGCGCGCAGCGCCGTCGATGAGGATGGCGGTCAGGTGACGGGCGGGAGGCTCTGACCTGCGCATATCGCGCACGCGGGCACGCGTGCGCGATATGCGCAGCAGGAATCTGAGACAGGGGGATCGGCGGTGCTGGAGCGGTCAGCTCGCCGGACAGATGGCGCTGGACATGCGGCCGAGGTCGACGTGCCGCCGACTCACCAAGGCAATTCCAGTTCCAGACATGACGGAAGCGTGTCACGGAGATCTGGACACAGTCCAGCTTCGTCCAAAATGCGGACACCCTTGTCCCGAAGTGTGGGACAAGGGTGTCGTCGGTCACATGTGCCGCGGGACGGCTTGTCCCGGCAGGTCAGGCAGGGTAAGCCCCGGGCCAGGGACCGGGTGCGGGCGCCTCGGGCTCCTCCTCGACTTTCGTGTCGAACAGCTTGAAGCCCCGCCGCTGGTAGTTGGCCATCGCGAACTCGCCGTCCTTGCTGCAGGTGTGCAGCCACACCCGCTTCGTCGGCGGCCGCTCGGGCCACCGCTCGGCCAGGTCCCAGGCGCGGGCGGTGCCGCACGCCAGCAGGGGGCCGCCGATCCCGCGGCCGCGGAAGGCGGGGATCAGCCCGAAGTAGACGATCTCGACCGCACCGTCGTCCTGGGGGTCCAGCTCGACGTACCCGGCGGGGGTGTCCCGGTCGTACGCCACCCACGTCTCCACACCGGGGCGGTCCAGGTGCTCCCGCCACCGGGCGTAGGTCCAGCCGAGCCGGTCGGTCCAGCGGATGTCGCCGCCGACGGAGGCGTACAGGAAGCGGCTGAATTCGGGGGACGGGACCTCGGCGCGGACGATCCGCACATCGCCCTCGGGGGCCGCGGCCGGCAGAAGGTCGGCAGGCGAGGTCTGTTCCAGGGACCAGGTGGTGACGGGGATGCTGCTCATGCGTGCCAGGGAATCATCCCGTCCGGCCGTCTGTCGATCGTCCGGGTCGCCCCGCAGGTCACTCCGGCCGGCGCCGCGGCCGGGCCGTCACCCCAGTGACCGGTCCAGCGCGGCCAGGGGCATCGCGAACAGCATCCGGTCCGACAGGGACCACACCTCGCCGGTCCCCTGCCAGTAGGACAGGGATCCCGCGGACGCGGCCCAGCAGTGGTGCGAGGCCTCCGAGCCGCAGTGTGCCGCCGTCGCCCCCTCGGTGTCCTGCCGCCACAGCCCGCCGTGGCCGTCCATGGATCCGGACGGCCGGCCCACGTACCAGGACGGTCGCGCCTGCCCGGGCTGCCGGTACGACAGCACGCCCCGGATCCCGGCCGCGTGCGTCCGGTAGGCCTCGACCGCGTCGACCCGGCCGGTGCCGTCGGCGGCGAGCAGGCCGGTGCGCGCGGGGTCCGTGCTGAACGCGTACCGCCACAGCCGGCTGTGCCGGTCGCCGCCGGGCGCGGTCCACTCGCCGGCGACGAGGGTGTCGGGTGCCGTGCCGCGGTCGAGGGAGAGGGCGCCGGGGCAGGGCGGGCCGGAGGCGGTGCAGCGGCCCGCGGCGAAGCGGTACGAGCCGACGGCGGGCATCACGTACCGGTAGCCGTCGGCGGACCAGCCGCCGGGCACCCGGCCGATCGCGGCCCCGTCCACCGTGGTGCGCTGGATGCGGTCGAGGTCGTACACGTAGAGCGCCTCGGCGCTGCCGCTCGTGGTGGTGACCAGCAGCTTGTCCTGGTGCCAGACCATCCCGGAGATACGGGAGGCCAGGCCCCGGTAGTCGCGGCCGCCGTCGACGGGCACCACCAGGAGCACCCAGCGGTAGGCGGGACGGCTCGGGTCGTCGGCGTCGACGAAGGCGACCCTGGCCAGGCCCCGTTCGGCGGCGGGCCCGGTGGTGGTGCTGTGGGTCCAGCCGGTGAGGATCACCCGGTGGGTGCCCCAGACGCCGTCGTCGTCGGCGTCCCCGGAGGTGGTCACCGAGGCCGGCCGCCAGGCGGTCGCGGTGGCATCGGACCGGTCCCAGCAGTAGGCGCGGTCGGTGTCCGGGGTGACGGGCAGGGTCGCGCGGTCCTCGGCGGTGCAGTCGGCGCCCTCGCGCAGGGTGCGGTCGGCGTCCTTCAGCACGGCGTCGACCCCGACCGGGTGGCCCATCGAGGCGGCGAGGCGGTTCAGTGTGGGTGCGGGCACCAGATGCTCCTGGAGCCGCAGGGGGCCGGTGTCGGCCGGGGAGGTCAGTGGCTTGAGCGCGCCGGGGTTCTCGGCGACCCCGGCCTGCGAGGCGCTGATCAGGGTGGCGGCCGCCGTCAGGGCCAGCGCGGTCCCGGCCAGGACCGCGCGCAGGGCCGCGCCCCGTCTGCGCCGGCGATGTCTGCCGCGATGCTTCATGTCTCCTCCACAGGCGGGCCAACTGCGCCTGGTGGTCTGTGCGTTGACCGAGGAGCAGGTGGGGAGGCCCGTAGCGATGCTACGGCAGTGAGGGGCGGAGCGGGGTGAAGACCCCGCAATTATGCGGAAGTCAGCCGAACGGGGCGGGTGCCGCACCTCGGAGTGCACCCGTGCGTGTCATCCGGCGCCTGCCTGGTGCCCGTCCCTGCGCGTCAGTCGGCCGCCGCCGCCCGTCGCCGTGCCACCGCCGGAGCCGTGGACTGGGGGAGCAGGTCGCAGGGGTCGCCCGGCAGCAGCACCTCGACCTCCACGTCCTCGCAGAAACGATACGGCCGGTGTTGCAGAAGGTCCCCAAGATATCGGCGAATTCTGGACATTTCTGCCCTTACGGTCACCGTTCTGGAGGGGTCGCCGAACAGGTCCTCGGCGAGGCCCGCCGCACCGCGCCCGGAGCGGTGTTCGGCGAGCAGATAGAGCAACTCGGCGTGCCGGGGGCTGAGTTCGCGGGACCAGGACCCCGCTGTGGCGGCGACGGTCACCGAGCTGCGGACCGGCCGCCTCAGGTCCAGCACGATCCGGGTGGTGCCGGCCGGCGGTTCCTCCTCGGCCGCCCGCAGCAGCCAGCCCCCGGCCAGCGGCTCCACCGCGCACGAGCCGAGCGAGGGCAGCCACCGGTACCCCGGTGTCAGGGACTTGGGCAGCGTGACCCGCCGTACATAGGGCATGCCGGTCACGGCGGCCGCCCAGCCGTCCCGGTCCACCACCAGCGCCCGCCCCTCCAGCCGGGCCAGCACCGGCGCGGCCATCGTGCGCAGCCGCTCCAGCGAGGCCAGGTGCAGCTCGCGCAGGTGCGCCTCGGCGAGCTTGGCGACCGAGTCCACCCAGGCGAGGGTCGCCGGATGCATGGTCTCCAGCGGGCCGCTCACGTCCACCACGCCGATCAGCCGGCCGTCCCTCGGGTCGGTGATCGGGGCGCCCGTGCAGGTCCAGGAGGCGTGCGAGCGGACGAAGTGTTCGGCGGCGAAGACCTGTACGGGCCGCCGCACCACCGCCGGGGTGCCCACGCCGTTGGTGCCGACGACGTCTTCCCGCCAGTCGGCGCCGACCATGAACCCGAGGCTGTCGGCCTTGCGCAGGACCGGCGGGGAGCCCTCCCGCCACAGCACGCGCCCCTCGGCATCCGCGACGACCATGATGTGCTGGGCCACGTCCGCGACCGAAAGCAGACCTTCGCGCAACACCGGCAGGATGTGCCTGAGCGGTGACTCCTCGCGTCTGTGCCGCACTTCGTCCAGGGACAGCGGCCGGGATCTGAAGTCGTGGTCGGGGTCGACCCCGCTGCGCAGCATCCGTCCCCAGGACTGCTCGATCACCGGCCGGGGCGCGATCCGCGCACGTTGTCCGGCGAGTGTCGCCTCGCGCAGCTCGCTCAGCACCCGCGCCGCCTGCGCCGCGTCCACGGCGAACAGGCGCGCCACGTTCATCGGCGGGTTCACCACTGGGGTCCTCCCGGAAAGGCGATCGAACACACTTGTCAAGCCATTCCGGCGGCGGATTCCGGTCCGGCTGCGGGTCTCATACTGCCGCCTGGATCATGCCGGAGGCACACACTCCGCGCACACACACCACCAAGTTGCAACCCCCTGCAACCCTGGTGAACCGTACGAGGGTGGCCGAGACTTGACCATGACGCCGCCTCCGAGCGGCGTTCGTGGCCTCGAACGGGCCTGTGAGGCGGGGGTGGTGCCGTGTCGGCGCAGCACCACCCTCGCTGGGGCGGGGGCGTCCGCGACAGGGGGTGCGGCCCGGTGCGCGTCGGCGTCTGCGGGGTCGTCGTGGCTGGTCGGGCAGTTCCCCGCGCCCCTGAGTCGGCAACGGCGCCCTCGGCTGGTTCGTGGACCCTCTTACGGCACCGGCCGTGCCCGCTCCACCACCGATTCAAGATCCAGGCCCGTCGGCAGTGTGCCGAAGGACGCGCCGTGATCGCCGCCGAGGCGGGAGGCGCAGAACGCGTCGGCGACTTCCGGGGGTGCGTACCGCACCAGGAGTGAGCCCTGGAGCACCAGTGCGAGGCGCTCGACCAGGCGTCGCGCCCGGCCCTCGATGCCGTCCAGGTCGGCGAGTTCGGTGAAGAGGTCCTTCACCGCACGGTCCAGCCGGTGGTCGGCGCCGTGTGCCAGGCCGATCTCGGTGAGGCAGGCGTCCAGGGCGCCCGGCTCGCGCTGCAGCGCCCGGAGCACGTCCAGCGCCTGTACGTTTCCGGCGCCCTCCCAGACGGAGTTCAGCGGCGACTCGCGCACCAGCCGGGGCAGGCCCGACTCCTCGACGTACCCGTTTCCGCCCAGGCACTCGGCGGCCTCCACGGCCAGCGGTGCGCAGCGCTTGGTGATCCAGAACTTGGCGGCCGGCACCGCGAGCCGCAGGAAGGCGCGCTCCTGCTCGCCTCCGTCGTCGTAGGCGGCCGCGAGCCTGAGGGTCAGCGCGGTCGCGGCCTCGGACTCCAGCGCGAGATCGGCCAGCACGTTGCGCATCAGCGGCTTGTCGACCAGCTTGCCGCCGAAGGCCTCCCGGTACGTGCAGTGGTGGACGGCCTGCGCCACCGCCTGCCGCATCAGGCCCGCCGAGCCGAGCGCACAGTCCAGCCGGGTCGCGGCGACCATCTCGATGATGGTGCGCACCCCGCGGCCCTCCTCGCCGACCCGGCGGGCCCAGGTGCCGTCGAACTCGACCTCGGCGGAGGCGTTGGACCGGTTGCCCAGCTTGTCCTTGAGCCGCTGGATCAGGAACACGTTGCGGGTGCCGTCGGCGAGGACGCGCGGGACGAGGAAGCAGGTGAGACCGCCTTGTCCCCGGGAGGGGGATGCCTGGGCCAGGACCAGGAAGCCGTCCGACATCGGCGCCGAGCAGAACCACTTGTGTCCCCTCAGCGTGTACGTCCCCGCCTCGGCGAGCGGCCGGGCCTCGGTGGTGTTCGCCCGTACGTCGCTGCCGCCCTGCTTCTCGGTCATGCCCATGCCGAACAGGGCGCCGGGCTTGAGTGCGGCGGGCCGCAGCTCACGGTCGTAGACCGTGGACGTCAGCCGCGGCTCCCACTCGGCCGCGAGCGCGGGGTCGGCCCGCAGCGCGGGCACGGCCGCGTGGGTCATCGACAGCGGGCAGCAGTTGCCCGCCTCGACCTGCGTCCAGATCAGGAACCCGGCCGCCCTGCGCACATGCCCGGCGGGCCGCGTCCAGGCGCCGGTCAGCCCCGCACCGACACCCTTGCCGAGCAGCCGGTGCCAGGCCGGGTGGAACTCGACCTCGTCGATCCGGTGGCCGTACCGGTCGTGCGTGCGCAGCCGGGGCGGGTGCTCGTTCGCCTGCACCCCCCATTCCTGCACCTGTGCCGAACCGGAGGCCCGGCCGAGCGTGGACAGCTCGTCGCGCACCTCGTCCAGAACGTCCGGAACGGTGTGCCGCTCGACCGCCTCCACGAGGGCCCGGTCGGCGGTGAAGAGGTCGTAGCCCGCCAACGCGGGAGGCTGGTTCGTCACGGTGTGAGTCGAGTTGCCTGCCATGATGGCGAATCTACCCGGGACGGTGGCGACGGGGTCTCCAGAGTGGCACAACGGCGCCCGCGGACGCGTCCGCGCCGGTCACCGGCCCCGGAAGGTGAGGTCGGTCCGCCGTGGCGGATACCGTTAGGTCGTGCAGTCAGGAAGTGAAACCCCCGAGCGGCCCGCGGGCCGGCTCCACCGGGCCAGAGCCCTCTACCGCAACGTCTCCAAGCGTAGGACCGCCTGGCTGCTGCTGAAGGACACCGTCAACTCCTGCATGGAGTACCGCATCCTGGGCCTGGCGGCCGAGGCGGCGTTCTTCACGCTGCTGTCCGTGCCGCCGCTGCTGCTGAGCCTCATCGGCCTGCTCGGCTACGTCGACGCCTGGACCGGCGCGGACACCATCCAGAGCCTGGAGACCAACCTCTTGGAGGCCTCCCGCACGGTCCTGTCGGACAAGGGTGTCAAGGAGATCGCCGAGCCGATCCTGCACGACGTGATGAAGGGCGGCCGGCCGGACGTCATCTCCATCGGCTTCCTCTTCGCCCTGTGGTCGGGCTCCCGCGCGGTGAACGTCTTCATCGACACGATCACCGTGATGTACGGCCTCGACGGTGTCCGCGGCATCGTCAAGACCCGGATGATGTCCTTCCTGCTGTTCATCGTGGCCCTGCTGATCGGCTCGGTCGCGCTGCCGCTGATGGTGGCCGGACCGGACGCGGTGGTACGGATCGTGCCCTGGTCGGAGACGGGGATCCAGGTCCTCTACTGGCCGGTCGTCATGGTCCTGTCCATCGTCTTCCTGACGACCCTCTACCACGTGTCCGTGCCGGTCCGCTCCCCCTGGATCGAGGACGTGCCCGGCGCCCTCGTCGCCCTGGCCATGTGGGTCCTGGGCAGTTTCCTCCTCCGCATCTACCTCACCAACACCATCGAGGGCGCCACGATCTACGGCTCGCTCGCCGCCGCCGTCGCCGTCCTCCTGTGGATCGGCGTGTCCGCCTTCGCCGTGCTCGTCGGCGCCGCGGTGAACGCCGCGATCGACCGGGTCTGGCCGGCCGCGGCCACGGCAGCCGCCCGCGAGGCCAACGAGCGGCTGCGCGAGGCGCAGGTCGTCGAGTACGTCGCCCGTGCCGCCGCGGCCCGCGAGTCCGACCCCGAGGACCCCGACATGCCCTCCGAGTTCCCCGAGCGCTGGTCCCGCTTCCTGCCCCCGGAGGACGTCACGGCCCGCCTGCGCACCCACGCGAAGAACCCGCACCACCCGCACAAGGGGCACGAGGTGAAGGGCGCGAACGGCACGAACGACGGGACACCGCCGCACGGACACTGACCGCGGCACGAAACGGCCCCTCACACCACCACAGCACCGCGAAGCGGCTCCTTTCGACCGCAGTACCGGCGCGAAGCGACTCTTTCTCACTGCCGCGAAGGCGCGAGGCCGGACCGCTGCGATGGCGCGCTGCCGCTGCTTCTCCCCGTCGCGATGGCGTGCGGTTGCTCCTTCTCGCCGCCGCCACGGCCCGTACCCCGATGGCGGTGACCGGCGGCCGGTGCGCGTGTCACGGCCGCTCCGCGGCAGCGTCGGGCTTCCACACTCCCTCCGCCGCGGCCTCCCGCACGAACGCGCCGAAGTCGCGCGGCTCGCGGCCCAGCACCTCCCGTACTCCGTCCGACAGGTGGGCGTTGTGGCCGTCGAGCAGGGACTCGAAGAGGTCCACCACGAAGTCCAGCTCCTCGGGCGGCACCCCGAAGCCGGCCAGCCGCTCGCCGTACTCCCGGGCCGGCACCGCCCGGTAGGACAGCTCCCGCCCCGTCGCCGCCGCGATCTCGGCGACCGCCTCGCCGAAGCTCAGCAGCCGGGGTCCGGACACCTCAAGCACCTGCCCGACGTACCGGTCACCCGCGCCGATCGCCGTGACCACCACGTCCGCGATGTCCCGCGCGTCGATGAACGGCTCGCGCACCGCCCCGCCCGGAAACACCAGCTCCCCGTACTCCCGCAGCTCCGCCACCAGCGGACCCTCGCTGAAGTTCTGTGAGAACCACGAGGCCCGTACCACCGTCCAGTCCGCCCCCGACGCGCGCAGCGCCTCTTCGGCGGGCCGCGCCTGCTCCTTGCCCCGCGCCGACAACAGCACCAGCCGCCGAACCCCCAGACCGACGG
Organism: Streptomyces griseochromogenes; assembly: GCF_001542625.1. Taxonomy (NCBI): domain Bacteria; kingdom Bacillati; phylum Actinomycetota; class Actinomycetes; order Kitasatosporales; family Streptomycetaceae; genus Streptomyces; species Streptomyces griseochromogenes. The sequence goes on from NZ_CP016279.1 coordinate 2,872,361, forward strand.
CCTCGCGGGCGAGTCGCCCGACCGCGTCGGCCGCGTCCGGCGCCCCCACGTCCGAGGGACAGAGCAGGTACGCCGCGTCGGCGCCGCGCAGCACCCGCGCCCACGTCGAGTCGTCCCGCCAGTCGAAGCCGTACGCCCGCGAGGCCGCCCGTACCGTCATCCCGGCCGCCCGCGCGGCCTCGGCAACCCGGCTGCCCGTACGACCGGACGCGCCGGTCACCACCACTGTCCATCCGTGTTCACTGCCCGTGTTCCGCGTCATGTCCGTCAGTCAACTGCGGCCCCGGGCAAGGAACCATCGCCGAGCGGCTCACCCGCATACGCGCGCGTCTACGCTGACCCCATGGACGCACTCGCAGGCCTGCTGGACGGCCCACGCGCGCGTGGCGCCTTCATGATCCGCGCATGCTTCGAGCCGCCGTGGGCGGTGCGCGTGGAGGACCAGGCCCCGCTGACGGTCATGCTGATGGCCCGCGGCGACGCCTGGATCACCCCCGACGGCGGCGACGAGCGGGTGCGTCTGCGCCCCGGGGACCTGGCGATCACGCGCGGCCCGGATCCGTACACCTGCGGCGACGCCCCGGACACCGCCCCGCAGGCGCTGATCCTGCCCGGCGGCGAGTGCCGCTACCCCGACGGCCGCACCCTGAACGGCTCCATGGACCTCGGCGTGCGCACCTGGGGCGACCGCCCGGACGCCCCGACGGTGATGCTGATCGGCACCTACCTGATGCAGGGCGAGATCAGCGGCCGGCTGCTGGACGCCCTGCCTCCACTGCTGACCCTCCCGGCCGACCTGTGGCAGTGCCCGCTCACCCCGTTCCTCATGGAGGAGATCGTCCGCGACGAACCCGGCCAGGAGGTGGTCCTGGACCGCCTGCTGGACCTGCTGGTGATCAGCGCGCTGCGGGCCTGGTTCTCCCGCCCCGAGGCGGCCGCGCCCGCCTGGTACCTGGCCCTCGGCGACCCGGTCGTCGGCCGCGCCCTGCGCCTGATCCAGGACGACCCGGCGCACCCCTGGACGGTGTCCGTGCTCGCCGCCGAGGCCGGGGTGTCCCGCGCGGCTCTCGCCCGCCGCTTCACCGACCTGGTCGGCGAACCCCCGATGGCCTACCTCACCGGCTGGCGCCTGGCCCTGGCCGCCGACCGGCTCCGCGAGACCGAGGACACCCTCGCCGCCATCGCCCGCCGGGTCGGCTACGGCAGCGCCTTCGCCCTGTCCAGCGCCTTCAAGCGGGTGTACGGCGTCAGCCCCCAGGAGCACCGCACCCGGGCGGCGTAGCCTGGCGTGCGTGTACGAGGAGCGGCCGTCCCGGCTGACCGGCGCGGTGGTGTGGCAGCGCACCCCGCAGGACCTGGAGGGTGTCCGCCCGGTCCTGCCCGACGGCTGCATGGACCTGCTGTACAGCGAGGGCCGGCTGCTGGTCGCCGGACCCGACACCCGCGCGTACGTCCCCGGGGGCCCGCCCCGCGCCTGGGCGGGCATCCGCTTCTTCCCCGGCACCGCGCCCGCTCTGCTCGGCGTACGGGCGCACGAACTGCGCGACGCCCGTGTCGAGTTGGCGGACCTGTGGCCCGCCGCCCGGGTACGGCGGCTGTGCGACCGTGTCGAAGCGGCCCCCGCCCCGGCGGCGGCTCTGGAGGACGTGGCCCTGGACCTGTCCGCACGGTCGGCGGCAGCGCCCGACCCGCTCCTGCGCCACCTCGTGGAGAGCCTGGGCGCGGGCCGCCCGGTCGCGGCGACCGCCACCGAACTCGGCATCGGCGCCCGCCAGTTGCACCGTCGATGCCTGACCGCCTTCGGCTACGGCCCCAAGACCCTGGCCCGTGTCCTGCGCCTGCAACGCGCCCTCACCCTGGCCCGCTCCGGTATCCCCTACGCAGAGACGGCGGCCCGCGCCGGATACGCGGACCAGCCCCACCTCGCCCGTGACGTGCGGGAGTTGGCGGGCAGGACACTCGGCGAGCTACTCGGCGGCTAGCGGCGCGAACAGATCGACGCCGTTGCCGTCGGGGTCGTGCACGGTGGCGTACCGCTGCCCCCAGAACGCGTCCCACGGCTTCAGCTCCCCGTGGTACCCGGCGCCCACCAGATCCTCGTACACGGCGTCGACGCCGCCCGGCGAGTCGCACCGGAAGGCCAGCCCGACCCGCCCTCCGGCGGCGGGCGGCCGCCACCCGGAGTGGAACGACCGGACCGTCTCCTCGGTGTCCAGCGCGAGCACCGGTCCGCCGGGCAACTCGGCCTCGACATGAGGCTGTTCCTCCGCCCCGTCCGGGAAGACCAGCCCGAGGCGGCGGTAGAAGGCGAGCGAGGCGGCCAGGTCGGAGGCCACCACGCCGATCACTGCGAATCGTGGAGTCATGCGGCCACCGTAGGCAGGAGGGGAGCACCTGGTCTTGAAGGAATCGGACACGACCGTCCCAGTGGATAAGCGGTTGCCTGCGCGTCCTCGAAGCCGGAATGATCCGTCTGTTCGAGGATGGGGGAGTGGCTGTTGGCGGACGTGTTCGTGTGCGACCGGTGCGGTACGGAACTGACCGTGCCCGTGTCGAGGGTCGCGTTTCCCGTGCGGGCCCGGCAGCTCTATGGGCACGAGATGCTCCCGGCGCTGATGGAGTCGGGGACGTACGCCGTCGATCCCGAGCGCCGTGGCGGGCCCTGGCGCCCGTGGGGCGAGGTCGGTGAGGAGGGGGCGGCGGCCGAGGGGGTGTTCGCTCCGGTGCACGCTCTGCCTTCGGGGCCGCCGGGTGCGGTCGTCGTCGCGCCGGGGGACATCCGCGGCACCGTACTGATCCCGGACCGCTGCGACGGCTACTGCCTGGGTCTGGACGGCAGGGACGGCCCGAACCTGGCCTGTGAGGAGTGCGGCCGGCCGGTGGCGACCCGGATGGACGACTGCTCGATCTGGCAGGCGGTGTGGCTCGAACCCACCGCCGTACGCCGTGTCCCGGGCCCGGCTCCCCGGATCACCGACTGGGGCACCCTGGTGGAGGAGCGGATCAGCACGCCGCCCGTCGAGCAGCCCGGGTACTGGAGCCCGCAGTGGGAGGCGGCCGCCGGTGTCGCCCTCGCCCACCTGCTGGTGGCCTCGTCCGGCGCACCCGTCGCCCTGCCCGAGGGACTCCTCACGGACGTGTTCGGCCGTGTGCTGCACGCGCTGCTCCCGGCCGGTCGGCCGGCACGTGCGGCGGCCCTGGCCGGCCCGGGCCTGCCCGCCGCCGCGCCCGGCATCGCCCTGGTCCCGGCGCACCCGCAGACGGGCGAGCCCTGGCAGCCGCCCGCCGGCCCGGCGACCGTGCCGCTGCCCGCCGACGTATGGCTGGGCCTGGCCTTCCCCGAGGACCGGTCGCGGCTGCCGGTGACCGGCGGACTGCCCCGCGACGTCCAGCGCGACGACCCCCTGCCGCTCCACCCGAACTGGCTGTTCCGGCCGGACCGGGACGTGTTCCTGTACACGCTCGCCCGGCTGCCCGCCGTACGGCAGCCATGGCTGCGCCGGATCTACGACCGGGCGCGGAAGAACTTCCTTCTGGTCTAGGGGCTCAGCCGAACGTCACCGGCCCCTGTGCCGTCCGCACGGTGAAGGAGATCGCGAACGGCCCCTGGGTGACCGTGAGTTCGGTGCCCAGGGCCGACAGGTGGGATCGGACCTCCTCCGGGTCGGGGGCCGTGGCCGTCACCTCGAGGAGAGGGGTGACGGGCAGGCCCGAGGCCGCCGGGTGCGGTGAGTCGCCCCAGTCGATGAGGAACGGGACCAGCCCGGAGGGGTGCGTGGTGCCGCTGTCGGTCAGCCGCCACCGGAGCAGAGTGCCGTCGGGGGTGCGACGGCTCATCGGGTGGACCGGCCCCGGGTCGTACCCCCGCGCACGGGCTGTCGTGATCGCCGCCTCCAGACGGGGCGGGCTGATCGCCCAGGTCACCGTGCGCGGACCGGCCAGCCGGTCGACTCCGAACGGCCGCAGCTCCACCGGCTCCGCCTGCTCCGGATCCGGCCCGATGATCTCCAGGTAGCTCCGGCCGCCCAACGCGACCAGGTGGTTCCGCGTCCCCAGCTCGACGTGCACCCCACCGGGCGCGGGTGTCACCCCGGTCCGCCGCGCGAAGTCGGCGACGGTCGCGGCGAGATCGGGCGTGGCGAGGACGAGGTGGTCCAGCAGTGGAGGAATGGGCTTCATTCCGCGGGAGGTTACGGGAACGGCGCCTCGGTGCGGAACACCTGACCACAACCTGAATCCCCGAAACCCGGGCGTTTCCAACAGGGCGGACGGGCCGTTGAGTTCGTTGCTCCCGTGTCGCGAACAGTGGAACTCGATCACATGACTCCTCGGCTGCTGATCTGCACCCGCACCACCGACTACCGCCACGACTCCGTACCGGACACCGTCAACGCCCCGTGCGCGCTAGGGGAGTTCGCCGTCGAGCACACCGAGGACCCGGCATCTGCCCACCGTCCGGGACTTCACCGACGAGTGGTACGACTTCCGGTCCAGCCCGCGTGGACGCGCGCGGGTGCTGCTGCGTGCCGACGAGACGTCGTGCGAGGGGGCGGGATGGGCGCCGACCATCCGCCGGCGTGGTGCCGTGGGCAAGGTGTCGGACGTGTGTTCCATACGGCTCTCGGGCGCGCCGCCGAGGCCTACCGGGGTCCGGCCTTCCTGGCCCGCCTGGGCGGCGGGGTGGACTGGGTGGTGCGGCGGTCCGAGTGACGTTTCTGCGGTGAATGCGTTGCGCCATTGGAGTGAGTAAAGCTCGCGTAGAGCGCAGGTCATGTGCATATCTAGAGATGCTCTTGTCTTGGCAAAGGGCGTCGAGGTGCGGGGCACCACCCCGTGCCACCCACCCACAGGAGGAGCCGGACCTTGACTTACGGGAATCAGCTGCGCGAGCGGATCGCCGGGCCCGGGACCACACCGCTGATCGGCGTGCACGACATGTACTCGGCCTCGATCGCGGCCAAGCACTACGACGGGATGTTCGTCTCGGGCTTCGGCTTCGCGGCCTCGTACTACGGGCTGCCGGACATCGGTTTCATCGCCTGGCCGGACATGGTGGCCTTCGTCCAGCGGCTGCGGGGCGCGTTCCCGCACCACCATCTGCTGGTCGACATCGACGACGGCTACGTCGACCCCGAGGTCGCCTGTCATGTCGTGGAGGGGCTGGAGCGGATCGGCGCCTCCGGGGTGATCCTGGAGGACCAGAAGCGGCCCCGCCGCTGCGGGCACGCCGACGGAAAACAGGTGCTGCCGCTGGAGGAGTACCTGGAGAAGCTGGAGAGAGTCCTTGCGACCCGCAAGGACCTGGTCGTCGTCGCCCGGACGGACGCCACCGACGAGCACGACATCCTGCACCGGGCAGAGCGGCTCGCCGCGACCGACGCCGACGTGGTCCTGGTCGACGGGGTGCGCAGCGTCGAGTGGATCGAGCGCATCCGCAAGGTCGTCGGGGACAAGCCGCTGCTGTTCAACCAGATCGCCGGCGGCAAGTCGCCCCGCCTGTCGCTGGGCGAGCTCTCCGACCTCGGCGTGGACGTCGCGATCTACAGCACCCCCTGTCTGTTCGCCGCCCACGAGGCGATCGACTGCGCGCTCGCCGAGCTGAAGGCGGCCGACGGCCGGCTGCCGCACGTGGACCCGGCGAGCGGGATCGGCGTGAGGGCGTCGACCAGTCTGCTGGAGCGCAACATCGACCCCGAGCGGCGCCAGCCCGAGGGCGTGGGCGTATGACGGGCGCCGTACCCCGGCTCGGGGCGGCCGCGTTGCTCGCGATGACGCTCCTGTGCGCCGGTGCCGTGCCCGCGGTCGCGAACGGGGGCCTGATCACCGTCATCGACAACTCGCAGAAGGGCACCGACAGCTCGGAGACCGACTCCACCCTGGAGATCGACCGCGCGGGCAACGCCAACACCGGCAGTGGCACGGCGGGCAGCGACCACGACGGCAGCGCCGTGGAGGTGGTGAAGGCCATCTTCGGAGTCGGGGAGCAGGACGGGGACGACTGAGGAGAAGATCAGGGTGACGGCCGGGGACCCCGTGCGGGAGGTGCCCGGCCGTCCCGCTGCCCGGCCGCCGCCACCTCGGCGAGCGGCTGACGGACCGCGGTCGGCGCGGGGGCCGCCCAGCGGGCCTCGGGCAGGTCGTCGAAGCCGACCACGCTCACCTCGTCCGTCCGGCACCCTGAGCCCCCGTTCGGCCGGCGCCGCGTACGCACGGAGAGGGCGCGGGTGGGCCTTTCGAAACTCCGAACAGCCGGAGGCCGGCGGTCACTTCGGCGCGCCGGGCGTCACCCGCGTCCGCCCGTACCGGCGCATGGCGGCCGTCCGCCGGTCGATCGTCACCGCCTTCCAGCGGATGCCGGCTTCGAACAGGGTCATCGGCACGTCGCCGAGTACCACCTCGGCCAGGACGTGACTTACACCGCGTACACCTGAGGCAGCGGCCGGAACCGCGCCCAGCGGTGGCTCCCGAGGGCGGAGGCGGCGACTCGGCTCCACCTCCGGCGGCTACGACCGGCTCCGCTTCGGCACGCTCATGTACGCCGAACGGGCCGCCCTACGCCATTCGGCCGTACGCCGGGTCCGTGCACCGGAATACAGCCCCGCGATGTGGTGCTCTGAAGTGGACGGTGCACGCGCACGGCGAAGGGCTGGTGGGTGATGACGGCAGACCTGACGGGCCCCGTGGTCATGACGCCGCACGGGGCCGTACGCGGCCGCTACGAGCGGGGCGTCGCGGTGTTCCGGGGCATCCCGTACGCCGCCCCGCCCTTCGGTCGCCGTCGCTTCCGGCCGCCCGAGCCGCCCGAGCCCTGGGACGGGGTGCGCGACGCCGGATCCTTCGGGTCCACGGCGCCGAAACCGCCGTACACCGGGGCGTTCGCCCAGTACCTGGCCGACCCGGTCGTCGCCGGAGACGACTGCCTCAACCTCAACGTGTGGACCCCCGAGCCGGGCCAGGGGGCCCGGCTCCCGGTCCTCGTCTGGCTCCACGGCGGCGCTCTGACCAGGGGATCCTCGGCGGTCCCGGTCTACGACGGCCGCACCTTCGCCCGCGACGGCGTCGTCTGCGTCTCGGTCAACTACCGGCTGGGCGTCGAAGGCTACGGGCTGTTCCCGGACGCGCCCTGCAACCCCGGCCTGCGTGACCAGCTCGCCGCCCTGCGCTGGGTCCACGAGACGATCACGGCGTTCGGCGGCGACCCCGGCAACGTGACCCTGTGCGGACAGTCGGCCGGCGCGATCAGCGTCGGCGCCCTGATCGCCGCACCCCAGGCCCAGGGCCTGATACGAAGGGCCGTCCTGCAGAGCGGACCGCCGGAGGTCTCGGAGCGGGACAAGGTGCGGCGCATGGTCCGCCGCATGGCCACCCGACTGAGGATCCCCGCCACCGCCGGGGCCTTCGCCGACGTCGACCGCGACCTGCTGCTGCGCACCCAGGCCGAGGTGGGACGGCTGAGCAGTCCGGTGCTGGGCGGCCCCGCCTTCGGCATCGTCGTGGACGGCGACCTCGTACCCCGCGACCCGCTCAAGGCCCTGATCGACGGCCAGGCCGCCCGGGACATCGGCCTGCTCATGGGCTGGACCCGGGACGAGTACCGGCTGTGGCTGGTCCCGGGCGGACTCATGGAGCGCGTCGACCGGCTCGGGCCCGTCGCCCTGGCCGGCGCCATGGCCCGCTGCCACGTCGGCCACGAGGTGCCGCGCGGCTACCGATCCCTGCACCCGGAGGCCGGCACCGCCGAGATCGTCGGCCAGATGGTCACCGACCACCTGCTGCGCATCCCGCTGCACCGACTGGCCGACGCCCGGCCCGGCAGCTCGTACCTGTACGAGTTCGCCTGGCCGTCCCGCCTGCCCGGCCTCGGCGCCTGCCACGCCCTGGAACTCGGATTCGTCTTCGACACCGCCGACGTGCCGGAGTCGGCCAAGCTGGCCGGCGAAGGGGCTCCGCAGGAGCTGTGCGAGGCGATGCACACGGCCTGGGTGCGGTTCGCCGCGACCGGGGATCCCGGCTGGCAGGCCTGGGACGCCACCCGTCCGGTACGGATCTTCGACGACGGTGTCCCGCACACTGCCTACGGTCCACGGGATGCGGACCTCGCCGTGTGGGCGACCGCACCCACCGTCCCGGAACCGGCACCCGCCGCCGACTTCCGGGCCCCCGGAGCCGAACTCGCCTCGGCGGTACGCCGCTTGCGCCGTTCGGTCGGGGCGCTACGCCGCTGAACGGCAGGCGCCCGCCCCGGTCGGCGGGTGGGGGAGACGGGCCAGGGGCAATCGCCGCTGTTCCCGAGGTCCGCCGCGGACCGGCAGGACGCGGACACCTGGCGGCACGGCGGCCGCGAGGGAGGCCGAAACGGTGGTCAGGCCGCAGCCGGCGGCGACGAGACGGAGCTTGGCCGGCCAGTCACGGGCGGTGCGGGCGATCTCGGGCCGCTCGTCCAGGCCCGGCCGGACGCCCATCAGCCCGTCCTCTCCCGTGGGACTTGTCGCGGGACCTGCTCGCCGACGCCTGCTGAGCCCCGTGGGCCGGCGCACTTCATCCGTCCGCGGTCAGCTCCCGTTCGGCCACCGCGCGGAAGCTGTGCGGCGGGCGGCCGGTGAGGCGCCGGACGGTGTCGGTGATCCGGTCCTCGGCGCCCTGGGCGATGGCGCGGTCCATGCCGGCCAGCATGGCGGCGACTCCATCGGTATGGACGCGGCCAGGCGATCGCGCATCGCGTCCGGTGAGGTCTGGGTGGGCATGGAATCCTCCGTCCCGTACGATACGGACCAGTGGTCCGCTTCCATGACGATACGGACCGCTGGTCCGGATCGCAAGGGAGGAACCACGTGACCGAGCGCAGACCGCGCAAGGACGCGACGCGCAACCGGGCGGCCGTCTTCGCCGCCGCCGACGCGCTCTTCGCCGAGTGCCAGAGCCCCGAGAGCGTCACCATGGCCGACATCGCGGCCGCGGCCGGCGTCGGCAAGGCGACCCTCTTCCGTGCCTTCGGCGACCGCACCGGCCTGATCCGCGCGCTGTACGAGGCGCGGCTCGAACCGGTCAGGAACGCCGTCGAGGAGGGCCCGTCACCTCTGGGGCCCGCCACGGCGCCGCTGGTGCGCGTGCCGGCCCTGCTCGACGCCGTCCTGTGCTTCAAGCTCGACAACCGTCACCTCGCACTGGCCCTGGAGCGGACCGGCGCGGACAGCCCCTACCAGGCCGAGCACTACGAGCGCTGGCACGCGCTCCTCCGGGACCTGCTGGAGCAGACCCCGCACCTGGCCGGCACCGGCAGCGCGGACTTCACCGCCCACGCGCTGCTCGCCGCCACCCGGGCCGACCTCGTCGCGTACCTGGCCGGCGGGAGGGCCGTGCCCCGGGAGGAACTGCGGGTGCAACTGGCGAACTTCACCGCCTCGGTCCTCGGCACCCGTCATCCCGGCATGCCCGCATGAGGGGGGATCACCCGGGGCGTTCGGAGCACAGGCAGCCGACGCCCCGCTCGATCCACTCCTGGCAGGCCCATTCGGGATGCCGCTCGATCAGCAGCGCCCGGACCTCGGCGACCGTCTCGTCCTCGCCCATCGCGCGGTTCCGCCGCCATGTCTCGTCGCGCAGCTCGCGCAGGTAGTCGCGGACGTCGTCGAGCCCCGCGGGCCGCTGACGGCGCCCCTGGTGTGGCCCCGGCCGGTCGGCCGCAGCCGGGTCGTGGTCGGATACGACCGGCGCCCGCCCGCCACCTCGGAGGCGAGGGCGAGGACCTGCTCGACGGCGGCCTCGGCGCCACGAGCGGGCAGCCGCGCATGGCGATGTGACCCCTTCGGAGGCGCTCCTCGGTGCAGGACGGACACCCCTCAGCCGCCCACCACCGCCACGGAGTCCCGCACCACCACATGCGTGCCGAGCAGCAGATGCACGTCCGCCGACTCGGCGCCGTGCCCCAGCGCCGTACCCACCGCCAGCCGCCCCAGCTCCTCGTACGGGACGTGCACGGTGGTCAGCGCCGGGTGCAGGTCGCGGGCGAACGGGACGTCGTCGTACCCGGCCAGCGACACGTCCCCCGGCACCCGCAGGCCGGTCTCGTGCAGCGCGGTGAGCGCGCCCGCCGCGACCACGTCCGTGGCGGCCACCACAGCGGTGAACTCCAGCCCCTGCTCCAGCGCCCCGCGCATCAGGCGGTGGCCGCAGTCACGGGTGAAGTCGCCGTGCAGCAGCAGTTCCGGGTCCGGCTCCAGACCCCGGGCACGGTGGGCGGCGAGGTAACCGCGCTCGCGGCCCTGGGCCGTGGAGTGATCCGGTTCGCCGCCGAGGAACAGTACGCGGCGGTGGCCCTGGGCGAGCACATGGGTCACCAGGGCGTGGGCGCCGCCCTCGTTGTCGTACTCGATCACCGTCACCGGTGCGCCCGGGTCGAGCGGCGGTCGCCCGCACAGCACCAGCCGGGAGCCCGCCGAGGCCAGCGAGTCGGCGATCCGGCGGGTACGTTCGCGGTATGCGGGGGTGTCCGCGGCGCCGCCGACGAGGATCACCGCGGCCGCGCGCTGGGCGCGCATCATCTCGATGAACTCCAGCTCGTGCCGCGGGTCCCCGTCCGTGCTGCACACCAGGCACAGATGGCCGAGCCGGGCCGCCTCGCGCTCCACACCCCGGGCCATGTGCGCGAACGCCGGTCCCGTGATGTCCTCCAGCACGAACGCCAGCGCCGGCGTCCCGGCCCCCGCGATCGCCTTGGCCCGCGCGTCGGCCACGTAGTCCATCTCGCGGACCGCCCGCAGCACCCGGGTACGGGCCGCCGCGCTCACCGGATACACCCCGCCCAGCACCCGCGACACCGTGGACGCGGACACCCCGGCCCGCGCCGCCACGTCCCGGATGGTGCTCCGCCCGACCCCACCGCTCTTCCTGGTCATCGCCCGCCCCCTCCCCAGGGGAACTTGCCCAGCACGGACCGATTCCAGTGCCGGGAGGATGGCGCCCCAAAGGGGCGCGGGGAACTGCGCGACCAGCCCAGAACAACCCGCACCCGCCCGAAGTCCGAACCCCCTACGGCGAGAGGGCGGACCTCACACCACCCCCGCTATCGCGGCGATCCCCTCCGGCCCCACCCTGCAGCACCCCCCGATCAGCCGAGCCCCCGCCTCCCGCCACGCAGTGACCTGCTCCGCGCCGAACGTGGTCCGCCCCCGCCACACCCGCGCCTCCGCGTCCCAGACCTCCCCGCTGTTGGGATAGACGACGACCGGCTTGCCCGTCACCCGGGCCGCGGTCCCGACGGCGTACGCCACATCGTCCGGGGCACAGCAGTTGACCCCGACGGCGATCACCTCGTCCACGTCGGCGGCCGGCGCGAAGGCCTCCTCAAGGGGCTGCCCGGCACGAGTGCGTCGACCGTCGACGGTGTACGAGAGCCACGCCGGCACCCCCAGCCCCCGCACCGCCCGGAGCAGCGCCACCGCCTCGTCGGTGTCAGGGATGGTCTCCAGGGCCAGTACGTCCGGAGCGGCGGCGGAAAGCACCTCCAGCCGCGGCCGGTGGAAGCGCTCGAGGTCCTCGACGCTCAGCCCGTACCTTCCCCGGTACTCGGACCCGTCCGCGAGCATCGCCCCGTACGGCCCGACCGACGCCGCCACCCACAGCGGCCGCGCCGCCCCCGCGTCCCGCGCCCGCCGGGCCGCCGCACGGGCCAGTTCCACGCTCGACGCCAGCAGCCGCGCGGCGTCCTCGCGGCCGATCCCGCGCCGGCCGAAGCCCTCGAAGGTGGCCTGGTAGCTCGCGGTGATCGCCACATCCGCGCCCGCCCTGAAGTAGGCGAGGTGCGCCTCGGTGATCGCCTCGGGCCGCTCGGCGAGCAGCCGCGCCGACCACAGCTCGTCGCTCAGGTCGTGCCCGGCCGACTCCAACTGGTTGGACATGCCGCCGTCGAGCACCAGCGTCCCGGCGGCGAGGGCATCGGCGAGGCGGGGGGAGGTGTCGCTGCTCATGACATGACGCTAGTCCAGGCAGCGAGGGAACACGGAGACAGGGTGAGGCGTGCGGCTACTCCCGCGCCGCGTGCCGCCCGCCCCCGCGCTGCCCCTTGCCCCGGGTGCGCGCGGTCGCCGGGAACACCAGCGCGCCGAGCAGCCCGAGCGCGAGGACGTACGGCCACCAGCCGAAGCGGCCCGCCGCGCCGTGCGTGGCCCGGGTGTCCCCGGCTCCCGGGCCGGTGGCGGTCCCGGCTCGGGTGCCGGGGCCGGTGCCGTACTGCAGGGTGGCCCCGCGCTCCGCCGTGATCGCGGGCGGGTCGGGGCTGGTCACGGTGGTGTGCGGGTGGTTGCCGCCCGAGGTGCGCACGATCTGCCGCTGCCGGGACCTCGGCGGTGTGAAGTCGCTGTCCCCGGTGAGGATCAGCGTGCCGCCGCCGCGCACGGTGAGCGTGCCCCGGCCGTGGAAGACGCCTTCGTACGTGCTCGTGCCGTCTTGGGTGCCGGGCGCGGCGGAGGGGGGCGTGCCGGTCGTGAGGGCGAGCGCGACGAGGGCGCAGACGCTCGCCGCTGTCCTGGGGGTATGGATGCGCACGACTGGGAGACGGACGGGCGGTCCGTGGATAACAGAAAGTCGGCCATGGAGAAATCGCTTACCCCCTGTCCCGTCGGACCCGTTGACCTCCGGAGGGCTCACCCTTACCTTTTCGACGTTCGGTATGGCACATGACGTACGATATGTCGAACTCCCTGGTGCGCCGAACCCCTTGCTCGCCCGGCATCTGGTGCCGAAGCGCCGTGCGGGTGGGATGAGTCCCCTGGGGCGCCCCGACCGGAACCGGGGCGTCCCAGGCCCGCCGGAACCCGGGTGCCCCGGGTCCGTCAGGAAAGGGAAGCCGCCGCCGTGATCGAACTGCCCGCCGACGACCGCTCCGCGAGCCCGTACACCGGCTACACCCGCGCCCACTGGGAGAAGGCCGCCGACGCCCTGCTCGCCGCCGTCGAGCCCTACGCCACCCCCGACCGCGCCCTCTACCACCTCCCCGGCGACCGCACGAGCCGCTCGGGCCGTCTCTCCGACGGCCTGGAGGGGTATGCCCGCACGCTCCTGCTGGCCGCGTTCCGCCGGGACGAGATCGCGCTCGGCCGCTACGCCGTAGGCCTTGCGGCCGGTCCGGGCGGTGCCTGGCCGCGGATCACCGACCGCGGCCAGCCCCTGGTCGAGGCGGCCTCGATCGCCCTCGCCCTGCGCCTGACCCGGCCACTGCTGTGGGACCGCCTGGAGCAGTCCGTGCGCGAGCGGACGGCGCACTGGCTGGCGGACGCGCTCACCGCCGAACCCTGGCCCTGCAACTGGGAGTTGTTCCCGGTCACCGTGGGCGGCTTCCTGGCCGAGATCGGCCATGAAACCGAGGCGGCCCGCACGGCGATCGACCGCGGCCTGCGCCGCATCGAGCGATGGTACGTCGGCGACGGCTGGTACACCGACGGGGACGGCCGCAAGTTCGACTACTACAACGGCTGGGCCATGCACCTGTATCCGGTGCTGCACGCGTGGCTGGCCGACGACGCCGAGCCGCTGAGGCTCTACGGCGACCGGCTCGAACGCCATCTGGCCGACTACGCCCGCCTGTTCGGCGGTGAGGGGGCCCCGCTGCACCAGGGCCGCTCACTGACCTACCGCTTCGCGACGACGGCCCCGCTGTGGCTGGGCGCGCTCACGGGCCGTACGCCGCTGGCGCCGGGACAGACACGGCGGCTGGCCTCCGGAGCGCTGAAGTACTTCCTGGACCGCGCGGCCGTGGACTCCCGCGGACTGCTGACCCTCGGCTGGCACGGCCCCGACGAGTCCGTTCTGCAGAGCTACTCGGGGCCGGCCTCGCCCTACTGGGCGAGCAAAGGCTTCCTCGGCCTCCTGCTGCCCCCGGACCACGAGGTGTGGACGGCGGCCGAGGAACCGGGCCCGGCGGAGCGCGCCGACGCGGTCACACCGGTCACGGGCCCCAACTGGCTGCTGCAGTCCACGCGTTCGGACGGCGTGGTCCGCCTCCACAACCACGGCAGTGAGGACATCCGCTACGACCCCCACTACACGCGGTTCGCGTACTCCACGGTCACCCGGCCCTGCGGACCGCCGCCCGACAACGTCCTCATGGTCGGCGGCGACCCGGTCCGCACGGGCATCGTGCCGCTCGGCGTGGGGGAGGACTGGGCGGCCTCCCGGTACCCGGTGGGTTCCGGGACGCGGGTGACCAGCCTCGTCGTGGCCGACGGCGCGGTGGAGGTGCGGGCCCATCTGGTGGCGGGCGCGGCTCCCGGCACCGAGGTGAGGATCACGGGGTGGGCGCCGGGGGAGGGCGAGTCGGCCGAACTGGTGCCGGTCCACGGCCTGTCGGAAGGTCTCGTCCTTTCCGGCGTGACCGGCGCCGCGCCCACCCTGTTCGTCGCCCTCGCCCGCCTCACCGCGGAACCCGGCCCCCCGCCCCTCACGGACCTGGTGAGCGTGGAGGTCCAGGGGGACTACGACCTGAGGGTCCGCTGGACCTCGGGACGGCTAGGGCACTTCCGCTTCACGGCCCCGGACGACGGCTCGGCGGACGCGTCGTGGTCGGTCGTGCCCGGCTGACGTCAGTCCTCGCGGCCCACCGAGGTCAGCGACATGTCCGCATAGCGCTCGCCCGCCACCTGGCTCGCGATCGGCTCCAGCAGCGCCAGCTCGTCGGCGCTCAGCGTGATCCGGGTGGCCGCGGCGTTCTCCAGCAGGCGGCCGCGCTTGCGGGTCCCCGGGATCGGCACGACGGTCAGACCGTGGACCTGGGCCCGCTGCTGCACCCAGGCCAGGGCGATCTGCGCCGCGCTGGCGCCGTGCTCCGCCGCGAGCCGGTGCAGGGGAGCCAGCAGGGCGGCGTTCGCCTTGGCGTTGTCGCCGCTGAAGCGCGGCAGCAGGTTCCGGAAGTCGCCGCTGGAGAGGTCCTTGCCCGCGTCGCTGAAGGAACCGGTCAGAAAGCCCCGGCCGAGCGGCGAGTACGGCACGAAGGCGACACCGAGCTCGGCCGCCGCGCCGACCGCGCTGCGCTCGACGTCCCGGCTGAAGAGCGACCACTCCGACTGCACGGCGGTGATCGGGTGCACGGCGTACGCCTCGCGCAGCTCGGCACCGGTGACCTCGCTCAGGCCAAGGTGCTTGACCTTGCCCTCCCGGACCAGTTCGGCCATGGTGCCGACGGACTCGGCGAGCGGGACGGCGGGGTCGCGACGGTGCATGTAGTAGAGGTCGATGACGTCGACGTCCAGACGGCGCAGGCTCGCCTCGACGGCCTTCCTGATGTAGGCCGGGTCGTTGCGGATGGCCCGGTAGCTCGGGTCGTCGGCGCGGAATGCGAAGCCGAACTTGGTGGCCAGCGTGATCTCGTCGCGGTGCGCGGCGACGAACGGCGCGAGGAACTCCTCGTTGGCGCCGGCGCCGTACATGTCGGCGGTGTCGATGAGGGTGACGCCCGCCTCGACGGTGGCCTCCAGCGTGTCGCGGGCCGCCGCGTCGTCCGTCTCCCCGTAGGCGGCGCTGATGCCCATGGCGCCGAAGCCCTGGACGCCGACCAGGGGCCCGCCGTTGCCCAGCCCGACCTTGCCGATCTTTTCGATGGCGCTGCTCATGATGGTGTTCCGGCCTTTCCGGCGCCCGCCGGGCGCCCCCCGTGAAAGTCGATCCCGGCGGTGTTGTCGATCACCGCCGCGCCGGCCACGCTAGATCATTGGAGTGCACTCGAAGCAAGGCGGTTCGACGCGACGCCGGGCGCTACGGGAGTGTGCGGGGCACGGTCCGCTCGTAGATGGCGCCGCCGGGTGCGTACCAGCCCGCCTTCTTCCGGACGGCCGGGCTCGGGTCCTGGGCGTGGGACGTCTCCAGGGCTTTGGCGGCGCGCACCTCGGTATGGGCGAACTTGCCGACCAGTTCGGCGGCCCTCGCGCGCACGTGCGGGTCGGGGTCCGAGGCCAGGTGCCGCAGCGCGGGTTCGAGGACCTGGCCCGCGCCCGGTGCGCAGGTGTCGCCCTTGCACCGGTCGCAGGCCAGCGCGTGGAACGCGGCGGTCCTGACCCGGGCGTCCGGGTCGTCGGCCATGGCGATGAGCAGGTCCATGGAGTCGGTGTCGACCAGATGGTCGAGGAGACGGCAGCAGCCCTCACGGACGGCCGGATTCCCGTCGCCCAGGCCGCCCCGGACGGCGCCCACGGCGTCCTCGCCGCGCCGCAGCAGCTCGTGGTAGGCCGCGACCGCGCGCTGCGGATCGCCCAAGCACGCGACGAGGGACTCGTTGTCCACTCTGACGAATCCAAGCATGACGCCAGCATCGAACCGCGCCTCGTGCCCCCGCAAAGGGATTTCTCCCGGACCGGCCCGCGACCGCCCGCCACGTTTCGGCGTCCGCCGAAACGAACGGCGCCTAGCGTGGGCGTATGACCGCAGAGCCCGCCGTGACCTCGTTCGCCGCCCTCCACCACCGCCCCGGCGAGCCGCTGCTCCTGCCCAACGCCTGGGACCACGCCTCGGCGGCCGCCCTCGCGGCCCGGGGTTTTCCGGCGATCGCCACGACGAGCCTCGCCGTGGCGGCGGCCGCCGGGCTGCCCGACGGCCGGGGCGCGACCCGCGAGCACACCCTGCGCCTCGCCCGCACGCTCGGCGCGGAGCCCTGGCTGCTCTCCGTCGACGCCGAGGACGGCTTCGGCGACGATCCGGACGAAGTCGCCCGACTGGCAGACCGGTTGTGGGATCTGGGGGTCGTCGGCATCAACCTGGAGGACGGCCTCGGCCCCGCCGAAGCGCACGCGGCGAAGATCGCCGCGGTGAAGGCCGCCGTGCCCGGCCTGTTCGTCAACGCCCGTACGGACACGTACTGGCTGGGCGACGGCGACGAGACGGACACCCTGCGCCGCCTCGACGCCTACCGGCAGGCGGGCGCCGACGGGCTGTTCGTGCCCGGACTGACGGACCCGGACCGGATCGGCACCCTCGTCCGCCACGTCGACGCCCCGCTCAACGTCCTCTACTCGCCCACCGGCCCCACCGTGCCCCGGCTCGCCGACCTCGGCGTCGCCCGCGTCAGCCTCGGCTCGCTGCTCTACCGACGGGCACTGGGAGCCGCGCTGGACGCGGTCGCCGACATCGCGGCCGGCCGGGTGCCGGGCGGCACGACCCCGTCCTACGCCGAGGTGTGCGCGCTGGGAGGGGGCGCGCCCTGAGCCCCTGGCGCCTCAGGGGGGCGAAGGCGGTGACGGTGCGGTTCCACTCGCGGGTGTTGTCGTAACCCGCGGACAGGTATGGGTACTTGGCGCTCAGGCGCTCAGGCGCTCAGGCGTGCCGTCGGACGGCGAGAGCCGTGGTGGACGGGTCGTAGTCGCTGCGGGCGGCGTAGCGGCGTGTCGAGACGCCCAGTACCGCGCCGATTCCGCAAGGACGCGGCCTTACCGCGCTGCCCCCGGGGCGTCCGCCGCGAGCAGCGTCTGCGTCAGCCGGTCGGCGAACGCGACGGGGTGTTCCAGGGTGCCCAGATGGCCGCCGGGGAATTCGGCGAAGGGGCTTCCGGTGCGCTGGGCGACCGCCTGCGCGGTGCGGTGGAGGACCTGGCCCCGTGAGTCGGCGCCCGCGGCCACGGTGAGGCCGGTGGGTGCGGAGAACGCCGGGGTGTATGCCGTGAAGGGGCGCAGGACGTGGGCGAGGAAGACGGCCATGGGGCTCGGCGGCCCGTCTTCGGCGGAGGCGTGCTGTCCGGCCGTCAGCCGCTCGATCAGGTCCGCCCGCTCGTGCGCCCCGTCCGGCAGCAGCGTCACACACGGCGGCTCGTGCGCCACCACGTGCGCCAGCCGCCCCGGATGCCGGGCGAACAGGTCGAGTACGGCGATGCCGCCGGAGCTGGACCCGAACACATGGGCCCGCTCGCCCGGCGGCAGCACCGTCTCCAGCACCCGGTGCGCCCCGTCGCTCCAGTGGGCCGGACGCTGGTCCGGGACGGGGCGTCCGAGCCGTCCGTGGGCGAGGCCGAGGGGGTCGTACGTCACGACGGTGAAGCGTTGTGCCAGCCGCTCGGTCAGGGGGCCGAGTCCCATGGGGTGCCCGGCCCCGCCGGGCACGAGCAGCAGGACGGGGCCGTTGCCCGTCGTGTCGTAGTGGAGCGGGTCAATCATCGGTGTGCGTCTCCCGGGGCCAGTGGGTGAGGGCGAGGTGCAGGGCTTCGACCGCCTTGTCCCAGGAGGCCCGGACGTCCCGGTCCGCGCCGAAGCCGCCCGCGGACTCCAGGGCGCAGTACCCGTGGAAGGTGCTGCGCAACAGGCGTACGGCGTCGGTCAGGTCGGGTTCGTCGAGGCCGTAGGCGCGCAGCATGCCGTAGGTGATCTCGGCCGTGCGGCGCAGGGCGGGGGAGTCGGCGATCAGGTCCTGGTCGATGCGGATCTGGGTCGCCGCGTACCGACCGGGGTGCTCCAGGGCGTAGGCGCGGTAGGTGCCCGCGAACGCGGCCAGCGCGTCCTTGCCCGCCCGGCCGGCCACGGCCGCCGCGATCCGGTCGATCAGCTCGCCGCCCGCGTGCAGCGCGAGCCGGGTCCGCAGGTCGCTCAGGCCCCGGACGTGCGAGTACAGGCTCGCGTCCTTCACGCCGAAGCGCCGGGCCAGCGCGGACAGGCTGACGTTCTCGAAGCCCGCCTCGTCGGCGAGGTCGGCGGCCGCCGCGACCAGCCGGTCGGCGGTGAGTCCCGCACGGGCCATCCGACACCTCCTCCTTGGGTACTTAGGAGGAATCCTAGGGCATCTAGGTTCGGGGTGTCGCCCGAGCGGCGCAGTGCCTGCCGGTGGCGGCGACCAGTTGCATGTCCTCCGCCCTCAGCCGCAGGGCATGGCGGGACGTGTCCCTGCCCCGCGCCGGGTCCGGGTCCCAGAGCCAGACGGTGTCGCCGCTCGCCTGGAAGGAGAGCACGGGATGGGTCGTGGGCACCGGTCCGTTGATGACGGGAATCTTCGCGTCGAGCGGTTCGACGCAGACGAGTTCGCCCCGGATGCCGAAGTACGCGGCGGGGTAGCGCTGCGGTCGAACGGTTCCGGTATCACCCGTGGCCCGTCCCGGTGATGGTCACAGCACTCCTCGCCCGCGCTCCGGCAGGTCCCCGTGTCCTGCGGGCGAAGGGCGGGCGAGCTCAGCCGATCGGCTGTGGAGGTGGCGGTGTCCGAGGTCGCCGAGGTACTCGCCGGCGGCGAGGGGCAGGGCGCCCGTCGCGAGGGTGGCGAGGAGTCGTCCCGTGGGTCGCATGCGGCTCATGGTGTGGTCAACATGGTTGTTTTTGAAGGAAGTTGAGAAAACCGCTCACCATGAGTGCGTGACATAGGGTTGGCCGGGGGGACGGGGGAAGGACGGGGAGACCGAGGTGGAGAACGAGGCGCGACGGGGCCAGGAGCCCACGAAGTCGGCGAGTGCGTCGACGGCCCGATCGCCGGGAAGACGGCGGGATTTCGGGATCTTCTGGGTGGCCCAGACCCTCTCCGTTCTCGGAGACTCCTTCTCCCTGATCGCCCTGCCGCTGCTGGTCCTGGAAGCCACCGGATCGGTGGCGCGCATGGGGCTGCTGACCGCCGTGGGCGGCGCCGCCTCCGTGCTCGCCGCCGTCTTCGCCGGGGTGGTGGTGGACCGGGTGGACCGGCGGCGGCTGCTGATCATCTGCGATCTGGCTCGCATGGTCCTGTACGGACTGATCCCGTTGGTCTGGGTCTTCGGCCCGCACATCTGGGTGCTCTATGTGGTGCTGCCCGTGTGCGAGGCCGTCGGCATGTTCTTCTCCGTCGGGTACGTCACCGCCGTCCGTGGTCTGGTCGGCACGGACCGACTCACCGAGGCCAACGGCCGGTTGAACTCGACCGCCGCCGCGGCGGGAGTCCTCGGACCGCTCTTCGCGGGCCTGGTCGCCGCCTGGACGGGGCCCACGGCCGCCGTCGCCGTCGATGCCGCGAGCTTCGCCGTCTCCGCCGCCTGCCTGTCCGTCGTACGCCTGGCCCCGCGACCCGCCGACGACGGACCCGACCCCCGGCGCGGCACCGTGTGGCAGGACCTGCGCACCGGGGTCGCCTTCCTGCGCCGGCACCCGGTCCTGCGCACGCTGACCGTGCTGCTGTTCGTCTTCGGCTTCCTCACCCTCGGCCTGACCGACCTGCTGATCTACCACCTCAAGCACGACCTCGGTCACCGCGACGGCACGGTCGGCACCGTCCTCGCCGTCGGCGCGCTCGGCACCATCGCCGGATCCCTGCTCGTCGCCCGCCTGCGCCGCCTGATGGGCTTCGGCCCCCTCTGGATCGGGTCGGTCGCGGTCGGCGGCCTCGCCGTAGCCGGTATCGGCGCGGCGACCACGGTCCCCGCGGTCGCCGCGCTCACCGTCGCCTTCCTGGCCTGCGTCGCCATGGCGGGCACCTGCTCCATGTCCCTGCGCCAGGAGATCACCCCCGAGCACCTCCTCGGCCGCGTCACCTCCGCCTACTGGACGCTCACCTACGCCGCCGCCCCCGTCGGAGCGGCCGTCCTCACCTGGGCGGCCGAAAGTCACGGCACCACATCGGTGGCCCTGGTGACGGGCGCGAGCTGTGTCCTGATCGCGGCGGCCGCGCTGGTCACACCGGTCCGGCGGGCCGACCGCCCCTGACCCCGCTCAGCCGCACCCGGCCCGCAACGCGGCCAGTGCCGACCAGGCCGCACCGCGCTCCTCGCGGTCGTACACCCGCGATGCGACGGCCCGGTCACCGCCGAACACGACGTGGCACAGCGGCAGATACGACAGATCGCCCCACCACTCGCGCGTATGCTCCCGCGCCAGTGTCAGGCCGCAGCCGGCACAGGTGATCCACGCAACAGCACGCTCAGCCCGCCTTCCTGCTCCCCGATGTCCCAGCATCCCCGCACCTCGTCCACGTCCTCGGGGGAAGGAGGCAGAGCGGCGAGACGGTGCCAGACGGCGGCCTCGTCGTCGTACGACGGCTCGGCCGGGCCGGGAGGTGTTCCGCAGTCGTTCATGCTCGGATTCTGCGGGCCGAGACCGCGGCCGGCCCGGTGCCAGGGCTCCGGCCGGCCGCGGAGGGCGTCAGGACCGCGTCGGTCAGCCGATCTCGGAGAAGACGAACGAGAACCGCGCGGGTTCGGCGCGCAGGTGGTACGGCGGCAACGGGCCCGGGCCGCAGGACTGCGAGCCCAGGCCGTGCTGGCCGTGGTCGAGGTTGACCCAGACCCCCGCGCCGGAGGGGGAGAGGTCGGTGCGGTGGGCGGCCGCGTCCAGCTGCTCGGTGGTCCAGCGGCGGGCGGTGAGGAAGAACTCCGGATCGCCCTCGATGCGCAGGCCGCCGATCTCCGCCCAGCGGACGTCGGCTCGGGCGCCGTTCTCCTGCGGACGGACGTAGGGCGTCTGCAGATCGTCCACGGTCGACTGCCAGCGGCCGATCATGGACGCCGTCCTGCTGTCCGGATACGCCTCACCGGGGCCGCCGCCGTACCACCGGACCTGGTCGGCGGCGGACAGTGCGAACCGGATGCCGAGCCGGGGCAGCGGCACCGTCCAGTCGCCCTGCGGTGTCACGGACACGGTCAGCCGCAGCCGGTTTCCGTCCGAGGTCCAGCGGTACTCGGCCGACAGTCCGATGTCCCGGGCGGCCGGCGCCACCCGGGTGCGTACCGTCAGCGCGTCGTCGCCCGGCTCCACCGCGTCCAGCCGGTGCCGCATCCGGTGCAGGCCGAGCCGCCGCCACAGCAGGCCGTGGCGGACGTCGGTCTGCCAGGCGGCGCCGTCGTCGTTGTCGGTGACGGCCCGCCACACGTCCAGGCGCAGCCCGGTGACGTCCACCCCGCCGACCGTGAGCAGTGCGCCGGTGCGGGCGTCGAAGGAGGCCGGGCCGAGGGTGATCAGACCGTCGCCGGGCACCGGCCCGTCGGTCGCCGCGACCGACGGCACCTGCCGCGGGGACACGGCGAACTGGCCCCATGCGACGACATGGCCCCGCGGCGCCCAGGGGGTGTCGGCGGCGAGCAGCGCCCGTACCGTCCAGTGGGCCTCGCCGGCCGCTTCGGCGACCGGTGGCTCGGGCAGCTTGACCTCGGCCGACTCGCCGGGTGAGAGCGCGGGCACCGACAGGGTTCCCGCCCCGACCGGCTCGCCGTTCACCTCGTACGTCCAGGTGAAGACCAGCGCCGACAGGTCGGCGAAGTCGTACTTGTTGGCGACGCGGACCGTGCCGCCCGTGCGGTCGCCCTCGATGGCGACCGGTTCGATCACCTTCTTGTACTCGACGAGGCCGGGGGAGGGCCGGCGGTCCGGGAACAGCAGGCCGTCGCAGACGAAGTTGCCGTCGTGCAGCTCCTCGCCGAAGTCGCCTCCGTAGGCGTAGCCGTACCGCTCGTCCTCGATGCCGTGGTCGATCCACTCCCAGACGAATCCGCCCTGGAGCCGGTCGTACGACTCGAAGATCCGCTGGTAGTCGGCGAGTCCGCCCGGGCCGTTGCCCATGGCGTGGCCGTACTCGCAGAGAATGAACGGGAGTTCGCGGCGTTTGTGCGGGCCGCCGTCCCGGCCGCGGCCGATCCGCTCGACCTCGGCGTGGTCGGCGTACATCCGTGCGTAGACGTCCGTGTCACGGCAGGTGAGGTCACCCTCGTAGTGCAGGAGCCGTGAGGAGTCCCGCCCGCGGATCCACTCGGCCATCGCGGTCAGGCCCCGGCCGGTGCCGGCCTCGTTGCCGAGGGACCAGATGACGATCGAGGGGTGGTTCTTGTCCCGCTCGACCGTACGGGCGGCACGGTCCAGCAGGGCCGGGGTCCAGCGGTCGTCGTCGACGGGGTTGTCCCGCCAGCCCTGCTCGGTGAAGCCGTGGGTCTCCAGGTCGCACTCGTCGATCACCCACAGGCCCAGCTCGTCGCAGAGATCGAGGAAGGCGGGGTGGGGCGGGTAGTGGGAGGTGCGGACGGCGTTGATGTTGTGCCGCTTCATCAGCAGCACGTCCTCGCGCATGGTCTCCAGATCGAGGGCCCTGCCGCGCACCGGGTGCCACTCGTGCCGGTTGACGCCCTTGAACAGGACCGCCCTGCCGTTGACCTTGATCAGGCCGTCGGAGAGTTCCACCGTGCGGAAGCCGATGCGCAGCGGCACCCGCTCGCCCGCGGTGGCCAGCACACCGTCGTACAGCCCCGGCGTCTCCGCCGTCCACGGCTCGACCGGCACCGTCACCGACTCGCCGGTCGCGGCCTCGACACCGAGCTCCGGCACGGTCACCCGGCCGTCCACCTCGGAGTCGACGCACAGGGTGCCGGTTTTGGTGACATGGTCGTAGGAGGCGTGCACGAAGAAGTCCAGGGCGCAGCCCGCGGGGCGGTGCAGCAGGGTGACGTCACGGAAGATACCGGGCAGCCACCACTGGTCCTGGTCCTCCAGGTACGAGCCCGCCGACCACTGATGGACCCGGACCGCCAGCACGTTGCCCGCGGCCTTCAGCAGATGGCTCACCGCGAACTCGTGCGGCAGCCGGGAGCCCTTGAACTCGCCGAGGTCGGTGCCGTTCAGCCACACCCGGGCGCAGGACTCCACGCCGTCGAAGCGCAGCACCGCCCCGCCCTCGTCCGGCCAGTCCTCCGGCAGGTCGAAGACGCGCAGGTGGTCGCCGGTCGGGTTCTCGGTCGGGACCCGGGGCGGGTCGACCGGGAACGGGTAGAGGTGATTGGTGTAGACGGGGGAGCCGTGCCCCTGCAGGACCCAGTGGCCGGGGACCGACACGTCCGCCCAGCCGCCGGCGTCGTACCCCTCCTGCGCGAAGGAGTCGTCCTCGGCGTCGGCCGTGTCCGACAGTCTGAAGCGCCAGCCGCCGTTCAGTGAGAAGGACTTGGCGTCCGAGGACGCGTACCGGGCGCGGGGCGGCAGCGCCCCCGATCCCGGCGAGACGTCCTCGACGTACTCGGTGGTCGTGCGGATGGACATCGGTCTCCTAGCTCAGCCCTTGATACCGGTCTGCGCGATCCCTTGCTCCAGCCAACGCTGGAGCAAGAGGAACACGAACAGCAGAGGCAGGACGGAAATGGCGGTCGCCATGAAGATCAGGTGGTAATTGACGGTCTGGTTGGTCCTGACCGATGACCAGCGGCCGCAGGAAGGCGTTCCAGCCGCCGAGGAACGTGATCGTCGCGACGGCGACCGCTCATGACCAGCTTGCCGGCGGCGGCCAGGTCCGCTGCGGCCCGGAGTGTCGATCGGCGGCCCTCGGTCAAGGGGGGCTACCGCCTGGTCCAGGCCTCGTTGGGGCCGCCGTTGCAGCTGTAGAGGATCACGCCGCTGCCGTCGGCGGTCGCCTGTCCGCTCACGTCCAGGCACTTGCCCGAAGCCTCGTTCACGATCTGCCCGTTGGCGTTCAGCAGCCAGCGCCGGGTGCCGTCATTGTCGTAGGCCGCCGTGGTCGTCAGGCCCGAACTCCCCGCCGTCAGATAGCCGTTCTCGCCCTTCAGCGCACCCCGGGCGTCGTACGACCACGACTGTCCGGCCGCACCGGTGCAGGTGCTGATGCGGGCGCCGGACGCGTCCGCCGTCAGGCACTTGCCGGACTGCCTGCCCTGCCAGGCACCGGTCACCGCCGAACTGCCGTGTCCCGCCTGATCGAGGACGTACGTCGTCACGGAGCGGGCCGCGAGGGTCGCGGACACCGTGCCGCCGCGCACGGACGGCCTGGTCACGTCCGCCCAGTCCTCGGTGGCCGAGGTGCGCACCGCCTGCGCGGCGCGCACCGGGGTGCGGCTGTTGAAGTGCAGGTTCAGCGGTGTGTCGGTGGTGTTGTGGTTGTTGACCACGACGACCCATGAACCGTTCCGGTCGTAGCTCGTGACTTCGACGCCGCCGGGCGTGCCCGTCACGTTGTGCGCCACCGAGCCCGGCTTCACGAACTTGCTGTACTGGCCCAGCGCGTAGTACCGCTTCGTGAAGTACAGCTTCTGGTCGCCGTTCGTCGCGTAGTCGGGGTCGTAGTAGATCAGGCCGTCGTTCCAGCCCTCGTCGTTCCTGCTGTACGGATCGCTGCCGTACCCGCTCGCCAGCGCCACCCACCACTGGAACGCGGAGTCGTGGGAGGTCGCGAAGTCCTTGTAGATGATCCGGGACATCAGCAGGGCGTTGTCGATGGTCGGGTCGTACTCCTGGTTCCAGCCCGTCGTGCCCTTGCCGAAGCAGCAGATCTCGGTCGCCCAGGACTCCTTGCCCGCCGACCGGGACGTCTCGTGGACCTTGCCCAGCTCACCGTCGTCCGGGTCGTCGTACGTGTGGTGGGCCAGCTTGGACACGTACGGGGCCGTGCCCGGCTGGGAGATCCACTGCGGCAGTTCGCTGTTGAACTGGGTCGTCCTGCTGGACTCGTCGGCGATGATGCCGGTCTTCTGGTGCCGTGCCCGCTGCTCGGCACCCAGCGCGCGCACGATGTCGTCGCGCCGGCCGACCGGGACCGGCATGCCCTCCTGGCCGCAGTCCGCGAAGCTGTTGTCCGGCTCGTTGAAGGGGCTGATGTAGTCGAGCCGCACGCCCTGCTGGGCGAAGTGATCGGTCACGTCGGCGACGTACTTGGCGAAGTCGCCCTCGTTCTCCGCCTTCAGCAGGCCGCCGCAGCTCTTCTGGTTGGTCGTCCACCGTGCGGGCGCGCTGTTCACGAAGCCGATCAGGTCCTCGACCCCGTATTCGGCCGCGTACTTGAGGAACCTCCGCCCGCCGTTGTCCTTGCTCCAGTCGTAGGTGCCGTCGGGGCCCAGGAAGTCCTCGGGGGCGCGGGCCGGGGTGGAGACCCCGGTGCCGCCACCGCCGATGTTGTAGCGGTACGAGCTGAGGTCCAGGCCCCGGGAGGAGAACAGCAGCCTGGCGACCCGGGCCTGGACGGCCGGCGAGAAGTGCTGGAGGTCGTTGACCCACCAGGCGCCGGAGGCACCGATGTCGTCGATGGTCTGGGCGGCGTGGGGGGAGACCTCGGCGGGGACGGGCGCGTCGGCGGCGCTCGCGGGCGGGGAGGTGAGCAGGGCCGCGGTGACAGCCAGTGCGGCCGAGGCTGCGGGCAGGAGGGATCTCCTGGTGCGGTGCTGAACCGTGCGGAGGTGAGACACGTGCATCCCTTCCGTCGTCATGAAGGCGGTGCGGTACGGCTCCTTGCCTGTGCGGTGGTGCGGGTCCGCTGCCCGACGGACTGCAGCGCCCCCTCCAGCGCGAACGTGGCCGCGCCGAGGGACACCGGGTCGGTGGGGATCGGGGAGAGGACGATCTCGGTGGCGGCCAGCGGCCGCCTGAGCGCGTGCCGGGCCACGGCCGCGCGCACCTCGCCGAGCAGCGGCTCGCCCAGCCGGGATGCCACCCAGCTGCTGAGCACGACCACTTCGGGGTTGAGGAGGTTGATCAGGTCGGAGATCCCGGCGCCCAGGTAACGGGAGGTGTCCTGGACCACCTTGAACGCCACCGGGTCGTTCGCGGCCACCGCCCGGGCCAGCGCGTCGATGGTGGCCGTCTGGTCCCCGGGGTGCAACAGCGGGGACAGCGGGCTCAGTTCGCGCAGGTTCTGCATGATGCCGGGCGCGCCGACATACGTCTCCACGCAGCCGTGGTTGCCGCAGTGGCACAGCCGCCCGTCCAGCACGAGCGTGGTGTGGCCCCACTCGCCGGCGCTGTTGCTCACCCCTCGGTGCAGCCCGCCGCCGAGCGCGAGTCCGGCGCCGACACCCGTGCCGAGGTTCACCACCACGGCGTCCCCGCGGCCGCGCGCCGCCCCGAACCACAGCTCGGCCACCGCGCAGGCGCGCAGCGGATTGTCCAGGTGCAGGGGATACGCGATGTGTTCGGCGAGCAGGTCGAGCAGCGGAACGTCGTGCCAGTTCCAGTTGGGCGCGTATTCGGCGACGCCGGTGTCCCGGTCCACCTGGCCCGGCACGCTCACCCCGACGCCGAGCACCCGGGCCGACTCGACACCGGCCTGGGCGACCACCGAGCCGACGGCGGCGGCGACATGGCCGACCACCTGTTCCGGGCGGCTCTCGCCGGGCCGCATGTCCTCGTCGGCGCGGGCCAGCACGTTCAGCGCCAGGTCGAACAGCTCGACATGGACATACGTCTCCGCGATGTCGACACCTATCAACGCGCCCCCCGACGCGTTGACGGCGACCAGCCCGCGGGGGCGGCCCCCGGCGGAGTCCTCGAAACCGACCTCGGTGATCATGCGCAGGTCCAGCAGTTCACCGACGAGCGTGGCGACCGTGGCCAGGCTCAGCCCGGTGGCCGCCGCGAGCTCCTGCCGGGAGGTGGGAGACTCGGCGATGATCTGGCGCAGCACCTCGTAGCGGTTCGCGGTGCGGATGTCGCGTGATGTGCGCTTCACGGAGCTGCCCCTCCCGTCCCGTCCGGCCGGCCGGGGCGGGATCGGCTCCGGCGCGGCGCCAGGTTATGGGCCGACAAGGGCTTTCGACAAGGGGTTAGGAAAGGGGGTGGAGAAAGTGCCGCCCCCCGGCGACCGTCAGTCTCCGAGCACGCCCCGTACGAAGGCGTTGGCGAACGTGCCTGCGGGGTCGAGGGTTTCGGCCAGGGCGCGGAAATCGGCCAGACGGGGATACCGTCCACGCAGGACCGCCGGCGGGACGGCGAACACCTTTCCCCAGTGCGGGCGCGGATCGAAGGCGTCCAGTGCCTCCTCCACCCGGCGCACCACCGGCAGCACGGCCGCCGTGTCCTCGATCCAGGTGAAGTGCAGGGTCACCGAGTCGCGGCCGTGGGCCGGGCCGAGCCACTGCGGGTCGGCGGCGACCGCGCGCACCTCGCAGACCAGCAGGACGCCGGCGACCGTGGACCGGATCCGGTCGAGCGCGCACAGCGCGTCGAGCGCGGCCGGCCTCGGCAGCAGATACTCCGACTGCAGCTCCGCGCCGCTGCTGGGGGTGAACTCCGCCCGGAAGTGCGGCAGCCGCTCGTGCCAGGGCCCCGGCACCCCGAACTGCTCCGTACAGTTGACCGTCGGCATCCCCGGCACGGGGTGCAGCGCCTTGGTCGCGGGCGGGGCCCAGGGAAAGTCCACCGGTGCCTGGTCGGTGCGGCGCTTGACCCACACCTGCCGGAAGCCCGGCTCCCGCCAGTCGGTGAACAGGCTCACGCTGTACGCCGACGCCGCCACCGCCTCGTAGTCCAGCCCGGCGAGCGGCAGCTCGGTGAACACGTGCTGCTCGACCTCGTACGACGGCTCCAGGTCCAGGGTGAGCGCGGTGACGACGCCGAGCGCACCGAGCGAGGTCACCGCACCGTCGAAGCGGGCGTCGCCCCGGCCGATCGGCACCGTGGAACCGTCCGCCGTGACCAGCTCCACCTCCCGTACCGCCGCGGCCAGCGGTCCGTTGCCGACGCCCGAGCCATGGGTGCCGGTCGCCACCGAGCCGGCCACCGAAATGTGCGGCAGCGAGGCCATGTTGGGCAGCGCGAGGCCATGCGCGTGGACCGCGCGGGCGAGCTCCGCGTACCGGACGCCGCCCGAGACGCGCACCGTACGGGCCGCGCCGTCCACGTCGATGACCGGGGGCAGACCGGCGATCGACACGAGCACTCCGTCGGCGCCGGGGTCGGCGATCCGGTTGAAGGAGTGGCCGCTGCCCAGTACCCGTACCTTCGCGCTGCCGGCCACCAGGGCTCGGAGCGCGTCCAGCGTGTCCGGGCGGTGGAACTCCCTGGCCGTGTAGGTGATGTTGCGCGCCCAGTTGGCGACCGTCTGCGCCGGCTCCGTCATTCCCGTCGTCCCTCCGAGTGCGTGTCCGTTGACCCTCTCATTCACCGAGACCTACCGTAGAAACCGTTTGCCACCCGCGCGTCACCGAGCCGGAAGGCCACGTCCTTGCCCGAGCGCCTCCAGGCACTGTTCGCCATGACGGCCCAGAACGTGCCGCACATCTTCCCGCCGGAGCTGCTCGCCCGGCTGCGCGAGCACGTGGAAATCGATCCCGCTCTGGTGGCGCACGACTTCACCGAGCCCCGGGTGCGGCGGACGCTCGCCCGCACCGAGGTCCTGATCACCGGCTGGGGCTGCCCCCGTCTGGACGCCGACGTGCTGGACGCGGCCCCGCGACTGCGCGCGGTGCTGCACGCGGCCGGCTCGGTCAAGGGCTTCACCACCCCCGAGGTCTGGCGGCGCGGCATCGCCGTCTCCTCGGCCGCCGCCGCCAACGCCCTGCCCGTCGCCGAATACACCTTGGCCGTGATCCTGCTCGCCGGAAAGGACGTCTTCGCCTCCCGCGACCAGCTGCGCACCCGCCGCACCTTCCCGTACGGCGGCATCGTCCCCGGCATCGGCAACCACGGCCGCCGCGTCGGCGTCGTGGGCGCCTCCCGCATCGGCCGCCGTCTGATCGAACTGCTCCGGCCCCACGACCTGCGGGTGAGCCTCACCGACCCGTACGTCGAGCAGGCCGAGGCCGCACGGCTCGGTGTGCCCCTGCTGCCCCTCGACGACCTGCTGCGCACCTCGGACATCGTCACCCTGCACGCCCCGCACACCGCCGAGACCCGGCACCTGATCGGCGCCCGCGAACTCGCCCTGATGCCGGCCGGATCCGTGCTGATCAACACCGCGCGCGGCGCCCTGGTCGACCACGACGCGCTGATCGGGGAACTGCGCACCGGGCGCCTGAACGCCGTCCTCGACGTCACCGACCCCGAGCCGCTGCCCGCCGACTCACCCCTGTTCGACCTGCCCAACGCCTTCGTGACCCCGCATCTCGCCGGTTCCCAGGGCAACGAGCTGGCCCGGCTGGGGCGGACGGTGGTGGAGGAGGCGGGCCGGCTGGCGACGGGCGACGCGCTGCTGCACGCCGTCGACCACGCGGCGCTGGAACGGGCCGCGTGACGGCGGATCCCGCGCGGACGGCCGTACCCGCCGTGCGGCCGCCCTCGAAGGGCGACCCGAACACACGACGGAGGCGGGCCGAGCGGTGGCGAAGAGGGCCCGGCCCGGTACGGGACCGGGCGCCTCGACCGCGCGGGACGTCGCCGCGCGCCGGAGTCCGGGCGACGGCGGTCTCCCGGGTGCCGGGCGGCACCCACTCGCCGCGACCGACAGGATCGCCTCCGGCGTGATGCGGGCCCCGCGCGAGGCGGGCCGCCGCATCCCGGACGACGCGGCGGTGGCGGCCTGCGACGACATCCCGGTCGCCCGTGACGTCCGTCCCGCCCTCACCACGGTCCACGTCCCGCGGGAGGAACCGGGCCGCGCCGCCGTCCGTCTCGCCCTCCGCCGCGCCGCACCTCCCGACAGCCGGCACCTGGTGCTGGGCACGCGCGTGGTGCTGCGGGACTCCACGCGGAGCGAAGTGAACGGGCTCCCGCGCACGGCGTGACCGCCCGGCCGCCCTCGCTAAGGACGCAGTCGCGGGGAAAGGTGCGCGGACAGCGCGCGGAGAAAATCCGGCGCGTCGAAGATCTCGCCCGCGGAGGCGACGCCGACCGTCTCGGTCCGTCCCGTCAGGATGCGGTCGACCGCTTCCACCGCGAGCGGCGCGGTGACGGCGTAGATGTCCCGGCCGCCGGCCACCGCACGCCGTTGCCTGCCGCCGCGGCGCACGACGGCGTCCACGAGGAAGGTCTGCGCGGACCGCCCGGACTCGTCGGCGGGGGTCGGCGCCGGTGTGTCCGGGGCCGTCACCTCCTTGGCCGCCTCGACGGTCATGTAGGTGCGCACGTCGGGGATGGGCAGATGGCTGGGCACGGTGACCACGTCGGCCATCGTGAACTCCCCGATGACGGCTCGAGGGCCCAGCGGGGCGGGGAAGGGCCACTCGAGGGCCGGCGGGCCGTCCTCGCGGTACTCCAGCCGCCCGTTCGTATGGACGATGCGCCGGGCGCCCCGTCGCTCGCGGGTGACCGCGCTGGTCGCTCGCGACCCGGCGGTGGGGTGCCAACTGCTCAGCGCGTACGCGATGTGCGCCTCGTCGGCCGCCGTCCAGTCGCCCATCGCGGCCGTGACCAGCAGATCGCCGAGTCCGCCGTAGAAGGCCATCGCGGGCACGATCACCGCTCCCGCCGCGCGGGCGCGGTCCGAGAAGCGTGTGAACGTGTCGACATTGGCCTCGATCTCGGCCGCCACATCCACATACGGGATCCCCGCGCGCAGTGCCGCCTCGATCACGGGGGCGGCCGTCGCGGCGAAGGGCCCGGCACAGTTGATCACGGCCGCGCTACCGTCCAGCGCCCGGTCCAGCGAGGCCGGATCGTCGACCGACGCCGGACGGACGTCCGATCCGGGACCGGTCGCCGCCAGCACCTTCAGCCGGTCGGCGTCCCGTCCGGAGAGCACCGGGACGAACCCGCGCTCCCGCAGTTCCGCCACCACGAACCGGCCTGTGTGCCCGTACGCGCCGAACACGGCCACCGTCTGCCTCGAACCCATGGTTCCCCCGTCGTCAAATGACTTGCCGCTGTCTGTCGTTGACATCCTGACGACGACGGATGCCCCGCACGAGTGTCCGGAACGACATGACCCGTACAATTCCGGACGTGAACACCGTCGCGCTCGCCGTCACCGACGGGATGCTGCACTTCGAACTGTCCATGGCGTACGAGGTCTTCGGCACCGCTCCGGCCGGCCTGACGGAGCCCTGGTACGACCTCGCCGTCTGCGGCCCGGCCGCCGTGCGGGCCGGTCTGTTCCGGCTGGAGCCCGACCACGGTCTCGACGGGCTCGTGCGCGCCGGCACCGTGATCGTCCCGGGCTGGGCCGACGTCGACACGGACCCGCCCGCCGACCTGGTCGACGCGGTGCGCGCGGCCCACGAGGCGGGTGCCCGGGTGGCCTCCCTGTGCACGGGCGCGTTCGTGCTGGCCGCCGCCGGCCTGCTGGACGGCAGGCGCGCCACCACGCACTGGGCGCACACCAGGGACCTGGCCGACCGCTATCCCCGAATCGAGGTGGACCCGGACGTCCTCTACGTGGACAACGGCAGCGTGCTCACCTCCGCCGGCAAGGCCGCCGCCCTGGACCTGTGCCTGCACCTCGTCCGCCGCGACCGCGGCTCGTCGATCGCCAATGCCGTCGCCCGCCGCCTGGTCGTGCCGCCGCACCGGGACGGCGGCCAGGCCCAGTTCGTCACCACCCCGGTGCCCGCCCCGGGCCATCACCCGCTCGCCGCGCTGCTGCCCTGGGTGCTCGCCCGCCTCGACCAGCCGCTGACCGTGGAGGACCTGGCCCGCCAGGCGCGGATGAGCTCGCGCCACCTGGGCCGCCACTTCAGGTCGGCGACCGGTACCACCCCGCTGCAGTGGCTGCTGACCCAGCGGATCCGACGCGCCCAGGAGCTGCTGGAGACCACCGGCGACAGCGTCGACTCCATCGCGACGGCCACCGGCATGGGCACCGCCACCACACTGCGCCGGCACTTCAACCGCACGGTCGGCGTCCCGCCGGACACCTACCGCCGCACCTTCCGCGCGCGCACCCTCCCCGGCCGGAATGATTGACCCGCCGGGATGCGGATTTCGTTGATAAATGGTCGATCGATGGAGTGTTTCGGCAAACAGATAGCCTTCTGGATGCGCTTTCAGTAGATTTACCGCTCATGACCTCACGGCCCCTCCCCGCCCAGCTCCCCCGGACCGACCTCACCCGGCACCGCCGCCTGCGCGAGCAGGGCAGTCTGGAGCGCGCCGATCTCGACGCGATCCTGGACGCCGGGTTCGTCTGTCACCTGGGGGTGGTGGTCGAGGGGCGGCCGCTGGTCGTGCCCACCGTGTACGGGCGGGACGAGCGGCACCTGTACCTCCACGGTTCCGTGGCCAGCCGCAGTCTCGCGGGCGGCACCCCCGTCTGCGTCACCGTCACCCACGTGGACGGCCTGGTCCTCGCCCGCTCCGTCTTCGAGCACGGGGTCAACTACCGCAGCGCCGTGATCCACGGCGAGGCCCGCAAGGTCACCGACCCCGACGAGAAGCTGGAGGGGCTGCGCCGGCTCACCGAGCACGCGACGCCCGGTCAGTGGTCGTACGCCCGGCGGCCCAGCCGCAAGGAGCTCGCCGCCACCACCCTCCTCGCCCTCTCCCTGGAAGAGGCCTCGGTCAAGATCCGCACCGGTGCCCCCGACGACGGCGACGGACCCGACGCCGAACTGGGTCTGTGGGCCGGGACCCTGCCGCTGACCGCGGTCTGGGGCGCCCCCGTGGCCGACCCGCTGCTGCCCGCCGACGTCCCCGTTCCGGGACACATCGCGCGGCGCGAGGGGACCCGGCACGGCTGACGCTCGGGCGGGGGCATACGGTGAGGAGCCGAACGCCTGAGCCGGGAGGAGATACGGGATGGGCAGCCGCACCGCGCTGGTCGAGGATCTGATGGAGCGCTTCCCGCATGTGCCGCGGGAGGCCGTCTTCAAGGAGGACCTGCTTCGCGGCGGTGTCGCCTTCGACCGATCGGCCCTCAGTGACAACGAGGGCGGGGACGTCAAGCCGAAGTCGTACTTCATCTTCTCCTTCGACCACGGCACCCTGCCCGAGCTGGGCGAGGCCGCGCTCAGGCGCCCGCCCGAGGAGATCATCCTCACCGGTGGCCCGTACGACCTGCGCCGCACCGTGGTCTCCGTACGGGTGAACCCGGCCTCGCCGTACCGGGTCGCCGCCGATGACGCGGGGCAGCTCGGGCTCTACCTGGACGGGAAGCGGATCGCCGACGTCGGCGTGCCGCCGATGCCGGAGTACTACCGGCACACCCTCTCCAACGGGAAGTCCGTGATGGAGGTCGCCCCGACCATCCAGTGGGGCTACCTGATCTACCTGACCGTCTTCCGGGTCTGCCAGTACTTCGGCGCCAAGGAGGAGTGCCAGTACTGCGACATCAACCACAACTGGCGCCAGCACAAGGCCGCGGGGCGCCCCTACACCGGGGTGAAGGACGTCGACGAGGTCCTGGAAGCGCTGGAGATCATCGACCGCTACGACACCCAGAAGGCGTCCACCGCCTACACCCTCACCGGCGGCGCGATCACGTCCAAGGTGGCGGGCCGCGACGAGGCCGACTTCTACGGCCACTACGCCAAGGCCATCGAGGAGCGCTTCCCGGGCCGCTGGATCGGCAAGGTCGTCGCGCAGGCGCTGCCCAAGGCGGACGTGCAGCGGTTCAAGGACTACGGCGTCCAGATCTACCACCCCAACTTCGAGGTGTGGGACCGCCGGCTGTTCGAGCTGTACTGCCCCGGCAAGGAGCGCTACGTCGGCCGGGACGAGTGGCACCGCCGCATCCTCGACTCCGCCGAGGTGTTCGGCGCGCGCAATGTGATCCCCAACTTCGTGGCGGGTGTGGAGATGGCCGAGCCGTCCGGCTTCACCACCGTCGACGAGGCCATCGCCTCCACCACCGAGGGCCTGCGCTTCTTCATGTCGCACGGCATCACGCCCCGCTTCACCACCTGGTGCCCGGAGCCCACCACCCCGCTCGGCAAGGCCAACCCGCAGGGCGCGCCGCTGGAGTACCACATCCGGCTCCTGGAGGCCTACCGGGCCACGATGGACGAATTCGGGCTGTCCTCCCCGCCCGGCTACGGTCCGCCCGGACCCGGCCGTGCCGTCTTCTCCGTCAGCTCCTTCATGGACAGCCTGCCCGCCCAGGAGCCTGCCCAGGTGTGATCCGCGCCGATCGGTCGCCGCGACGGTGAGCCGAAGGGCGCCCGCGTCCGTATCAGAGGCCGGAGTTGTGGGCCGAGCGGGCGCGGTCACGTCGCGCGACCTCACGGTCACCGGATTTGAATACGCCGCTTGTCAGTTGTGTCGGTGACGTGAAAGGCTCCTGCCCGCCGCGAGGTTCCCCCAACTCGGTTCGTTCTGTGGTGAGTTGACCTCGCTCGTGGATGCAGGAGTCCCATGCCCGACCTGCCGACCCCCCAGGACGCCACCGAGGCCGCGCTGTTCTCGGAGTGCTGGGACGCGGTGCTCTCGTACGCCGACCTGTGCACCTCCGGCTCGCTGACCGCTCATCAGCTGGCCACCGAGGCGTTCACCCTCGGCATGCGCGAGGTGCGTGCCGCCGGAGCCACCTCGGTGCGCGGCCCCGGCAGGCGTGCGGGGCGGCTGCCGGTGATCCCGGAGCTGCTGACCGCCGTCCGCAGCACGGCCGCGAACTGGGAGGCCGACGGCCGGGGACACAAGCTGGACCCCGACCTGAGACTGTGGCTCAACTCCGGCCAGGCCGCCCGCTACGGCGGCCCGCCGCTGCGCCGTCCGGTCGCGCTGCGCGGGCTGCGGGACCTGCAGGACGCCGACGCCTCACTGCTGTGGCTCGCGGAGGTGGAGGCGCTGCCCCTGCCGACGGTGGCCCGTCGGCTCGCCCTGGACCCGGCCACGGTCACCGAGGAACTCGACCAGGTCCGCGGCCTGTTCCGGGAACGCTGTCACCGCGCGCACCTCGACTCCCCGATGGACGCGCAGTGCCGCAGCTACGCCGGGCTGCTGGACGCGGTCAGCCGCTCGGCCGCCGCCGACACGCCGGGCGACCTCTCCCGGCACCTCGCCACCTGCGCCCAGTGCGCCGAAGCCGCCGCCTGCCTGCGGCTGCACGGCGGCAGCCTGCCCGCCGCGCTGGCCGGCGGGGTCATCGGCTGGGGCGGCCTCGCCTATCTGGAGCGCCGGCGCCGCGCCGCCGAGGTCAGGCTCGCCGGTGTCCGCCCCCGCGCCGCCGAGGCGGACACCGGCGAGCCCGAGGAGGGCGCGGGCCGCACCCGGGTGCTGCGCGGCGGCCTGCTCGCCGCCGCCGTCCTGCTGTCGGCGCTGGCGCTCGGCGTGTCGATGATGCCGTTCGGCGACTCCCGAGGGCCCGACGGGCCCGGCGACGACACCGCGGCCGTCCGCGACGAAAGCCGGCCCGTCGCCGCGCCCGGCACCTCCCGCACCACCGCGGGACCGACGCCTTCCCGCACGCCCTCCGCCACCCCTTCCGCGACCGCCACCCGGACCAGGCCCGCACACGGGAACCCCGACCCCGAACCCCAGGGCACCTCCTCCGGCACCACCGGCACCGGCCCGAGCCGGACGACGGCCCCCGCCCCCGACCCCGCCTGCCGCGTCGCCTACGACCTGGTCAACCAGTGGGCCGACGGCTTCCAGTCCACCGTCACCGTCAGCACCGGAGAGGCCCTCACCGACTGGCAGGTCGGCTGGACCTTCCGTGACGGCCAGCAGGTCGGCCAGATGTGGGACGCGACCGTCGAGCAGAACGGCTCCCGAGTCACCGCCACCGCGGCCCCGTACGACAAGACCGTCGCCGCGCACGGGACGCTGAGCTTCGGCTTCCTCGCGTCCTGGCAGGGCGGGAACCGGGCGCCGAACCACTTCACGCTCAACGGGAAGCCCTGCGCGACGAGTTGAGGCCGTAGCGCCTCTTCCGTCCCGTGTGCCCTCAGGCGCGGTCGCCGGGGTGGCGATTAATCACCGTCCCCTCACCGTGCCACTACCTCGGCATCACCGCCCCGACGGCAGAAAACCTGAGTTTTCGCCAAATCCTCCACCCTCGGCGGACCAGCTCGCCGCACGTGACGGAAGCGGGCCCGTGACCCGGGCGAGGCACGCTCACGCGACCTACCTGGCGGTTCCGCAACTACCGGGCGGTACCCCCGGTGTGGCGCAATTCACTCGCCTGAAAACGGCGCTCTGTCACCATCAACGCCATCGCAAGACCAGGCATCAGCACTGCGGCGGGGGGCGTGGGCATGGGGCTGCTCGGCAATGAGCTCGCGTTCGCGCACGCGCTGACACCCCAGGAGCGGGAGAGCGTGATGGCTCTCGGGAGCCGGAAGCGCTACCCGGCCGATGCCCACCTTGTGACCGAAGGGGACCGGTCGAGTCACGTAGTGATCATACTTCAGGGGTGGGTGACCGTTTCCGTGGCCACGGACCGGGGTGCCACCCGGCTCATACTCGGGCTGCGCGGCCCCGGTGAACTGCTGGGTGAGATGGCCGCGTTGGACCGCCATCCCCGCAGTGCCACCGTGCGCGCGCTCGGCCCCATAGAGGCCCAGGTCATCTCCGGGGACGCGTTTCGCGGATTTCTCGCCGTGCACCCCCGGGTCAGCGGTCTGGTGATACGCCAGCTCACCTTCCGGCTCCGCAGCGCCGACCAGGAACGGTCCGCGCTCGCCTCACTCACCGTGCTCCAGCGCCTGGCCAGCCGGCTCACCGAGCTCTCCGGAGCCGAATCCGCCGGCCCCTACACCCCGTCCGCGGCGGCCTCTTCGAACGGTCTCACGCCCGCCGGGCGCGTCAGCCCCGTCGGCCCCGTCGTCCAACTCGCCCAGGACGAACTCGCCGCGACGATCGGAGCCACCCGGGAAGCCGTCGCCAAGGCCCTGCGTCTGCTGCGCGACCAGAACATTGTGCGCACCGGAAACCGGCTGGTGGAGATCCTCGATCCGGCGCTGCTCGCCCTCCTGGCGGAGGGACATCAGGAGTAAACCCCCGCCTCGCCATGTGTAAACGGCTACAGACGGCCTGCGTCCCGGGCCCGACGCTGATGGGACGAACCATTTCTTCGGCAAGCGAAAAGCACCGCAGGGGGCACGGGTGAACCACGAGGTACCGGAACTCGGGGAAGCGCACTACGAGTTGGTGATCAGCGTCGATGCCAGACGGTCGGGACAGTACGAGGACATCGACAAGCCGCGTATGCGCGATCAGATCTACCGAGTGCTGGAGACGGCGTTCGCCCACGCCGGAGTGGGGCTCGACGCCTTCCACATGGAGGACCGCGGGGACGGCGTGCTGATCGCGGTCGCGGGCCGGATCGCGGTGAGCCGGCTGCTCGGCCTGTGGCTGGTCGAGGTGCGCGAGAAGCTGCGGGACGAGAACCGCGGTCTGCGCGTGCCCCTGGGGCTGCGGATCGGCATGCACGTCGGCCCGGTCCGGCACGACGACCGCGGCATCAGCGGCCGCGCGGTCGACCTCGCCTGCCGGCTGGCCGACTCCTCCGTCGCCCGGCTGCTCCTCGACGCCGAGGAGGCCGACCTCGTCCTGGTGACCTCCCAGTCCCTGTACGAGGACGTGGTCAGCGGCGGCGGCAAGTTCATCGAGCCCGCGCACTACGCCCCGGCCCGGCTGGAGCTCAAGGAGGGCGAGGTCACCGCCTGGTTCCACCTTCCCGGGCGGCCCGCTCCGGAGATTCCCGACGCCGTACCGCCGTCGGCACCCGCACCCGCCTCCGGCTCCCTGACCGGCGCCGACGACGACGAGTTCGACGACAACGACGAGTACCAGGACGTCAACGACACCATGTCCGGCCACCGGACCGGTCCCGACGGAGTTCATTACAACGTCATCGGTGACGTGTCCCATAACCACCACAACAAGTACGAGGGGAACGTGCAGATCGGCCGGACCGTCAACCACGACTCCGGGCAGGGGAAGGGCTGAGCCGAGTGAGCGACGACGAGCAGGCGGGCGGCGCGGCCGACGACGTCCCCGAGAAGCCCGACGGGGGACGGTCGTCCGACGACGACAAGAAGCAGGACCGGGACGACAAGAGGCAGGACCGGGACGGCAGGAAGCAGGACCGGGACGACAAGAAGTCCAAGGACGACCACTCCCGGGACGACGAGGACAAGGACGACGACAAGAAGTCCGCCGAGGACGAGGAGGCGGAGAAGGAGAAGGAGCGGGAGAGGGAACGCGAGCGCGCCGCCGGGCGGTTCAAGGCGTACACCCGCGACCCCCTCGCCGACGACCAGGGCGAGGACGGGCCCACCGATCTCGCCGCCGCCGCGCGCACACGCCGGGCCACCCGGCTGCTGTTCGACGTCGGCCGGGACCTGAACCGCTTCGACCGCTCCTACATCAACAGC
Source organism: Streptomyces griseochromogenes (assembly GCF_001542625.1). Taxonomy (NCBI): domain Bacteria; kingdom Bacillati; phylum Actinomycetota; class Actinomycetes; order Kitasatosporales; family Streptomycetaceae; genus Streptomyces; species Streptomyces griseochromogenes. The sequence goes on from NZ_CP016279.1 coordinate 2,911,161, forward strand.
GCCCACATCGGCGACATCAACCTGCGGCTGGACGGCCGCCAACCGGGCGCCGGCATGCGCAGCGGGCCCGTACCCGAGGAGGAACTGCGCAGGCTCCGCCGCGTCCATGTGGAGCCGGAAGGGTACGTGCGGCTGCGCAACGCCCTTCGCGCCCGGCGGCTGCTGGTGCTCGGCGCCGCGCCCGGTACCGGACGTACGAGTACGGCCCTCTCGCTCCTCGACGAGGTCACCGGGCGCCCGGCCGAGGACACCGACACCGACCGGGTGCTGCGGGTCGACCCGGGCGGCGGGGTACGGCAGTTGGCCGCCGAGCTGGAGTCGAGCGGGGGCTCCGGGTACGTGCTGGAGCTGTCCCTCACCCGGCCCGGTGCGCTGCTCCCGGACGAGATGGACCTCGACGAGCTCGCCGCGGCCCTGGCCCGGCACGAGGCCTTCGCGGTGATCGTCGTCACCGTCGGCTCGGCGGCGAACCCGCTGCTGGCCGGCCGGTACGGCATGCTCTGCCCGCCCGTGCCCCACCAGGAACTGCTGCACACCCGGCTGCGCGAGCGCCTGGAGCGGCATGCCGCCACGGAGCCGGACGGCGGAGCCCGGGCGGACGACCTGCTCGCCCGCGCCCGGGAACTGGCCGAACGGGAAGAGGTCAAGGAGGCCGTCGGCCTCAACGAACTGCGCCCGGCCGAGGCCGAACTGCTCGCCTCGCTGCTGGCCGGACATGTGATGGGGGACTTCCCCTACGAGGAACTGCTCTCCGGGTGCCGCAGCCTCGCCGCGAGCCAGGCCCAGGAGTGGTTCGCCGGAGTCGACCGGGCGCTGACGGCGCGGCCGGCGCAGTCGGCCGAGGCGGACCGGAAGGCGGAGCGGCCGGGCACGGCGACCCTGTTCCACCCGGTGGCGTTCCGGATCGCCCTCGCCGTCCTCGGCGGGGCCACGCACAGCGCGGTGGCCGCCGCCGCGCACCTGCTGACCTGGGAACTGTCCGTGCAGTGCGACCCGGACAACACCCCGGCCCGCCCGCTGTTCTGCGACGACCCGGAAGCCGATCTGGCCCTCTCGCGCGCCGAACCGAAGGACGGCAAGGTCGAGGTGGACGGCGTCGAGGTGCCGGCGCGGCTGATCTGGTACCGGGGTTCCGCTCTGCCGTCCGCGGTGCTGACCGAGCTGTGGGACCGGCACTTCCCGGTCCGCGCGCCGGTGGTGCGCTGGCTGCGGCTGCTGGCGGACGACCCGCGCTCGCAGGTGTGGATGCGCGCCGCGGTGGCCGGGGGGGAGCTGTGCGTACGGGACTTCGACCACGGCTACACGGAGCTGGTCCGGCCGCTCGCCGAGGCGGCCACGCCCCGCCGCAGGATCTTCGCGGCCACCACCCTGGACCAGGCCGCCGGTCACGACTCGCACCGCAAGACCGTGCACAAGCTGGTCGCCGACTGGAGCCGCAACGGCACGAAACTCCTGCGCTGGACCGCGGCGATGGCGCTCGGCTACGGCAACGCCGCGGCCAGTACGGACGACACCCTGGACGCCCTGGCCCGGATCGGGGTCCGCGACGACGGGGAGCAGCTCGCGGCCGCCTCCTTCAACGTCGTACGGCTGCTCGCCCTGCCGGACGCGGCACAGGTGCTGGAGCGGATGGCCGAGTGGACCCACCACAAGCGCGAGCGGTACCAGGACCTGGGCCTGGTGACCACCGTCCGGCTCGCGCTGACCACGGTGGACGAGGTGCTCTCGGACGACCCGGACTCCCCGCTGGCCGACCGCGGCGACTGGCCGATGCCGCTCGCCCTCGCCGCCACCCGGCCCGAACTGGTCGGTCCCATGGCCGACTTGATGTGGACCGCGCTGAACACCGCGCGGGCCAGGGACGTGGCGATGGACGCGCTGGAGCGTCTGCTGCGCTCGGCCGTGCGCAAGGACGGCACCGAGTGGACCCGGCCAGGGCTCGCGGCGCTGCTGCCCGCGCTGGCGACCGACGAGTACGACCGGCGGCGGCTGGACTGGCTGCTGCGCCACATGATGAACGACCCCGAGAACCCCGTCCCCGAGCCGCAGGCCCGCGACTTGTGGCGGCTCGCCGTGAGGCCGCCCGAGCGGCCGCGGCAGGCGCGGCCGCGCCAGGAGATCACGCGCCGGGAGACGACCCGCGAGGAGGAGAGGCATGGCTGAGGACGAGGACGAGGCGGCGGCCGGAGGCGTGGCGCCCCCCGGGCCGTTCCTGAAGGAGTACAAGCCGATCGGGATCCCGCCGGTGAGCGCCCAGAAGGCCTCGGTGGTCTTCTACCGCAAGGGCGGCTACAGCGTGATCACCGTCTCCGGGGTGCGGCACGTCGACAAGCGGGCGCTGGCCCAGCCGCACTCCGTCTGCGAGATCGCGCAGGGAACCTATGTGTCGACCCTCGAACTGGATCTGCCGGCCGCCGGAGGCACCAGTTTCTTCAAGGCCGAGGTGGACATCGAGTGGGAGGTCACCGATCCCTACCTGGCCGCCGTCCAGGTCGTGACCGACGTCGCGGCGCGGCTCACCTCGCCGGTGCTGGAGCGGCTGCGGGAGGTCACCCTGACCTACCGGGTGACCGACGCCGAACAGGCCAACCGCGTCATCACCCGCGAGTGCGTGGGCGGACGCTGGAGCGATCTGGGCTCCGACCTCGGCCTGCGGGTGCGGCTGTACGTCCGCCTCGGGGTGGACGACGAGGCCATCGAGTACGCGAAGAAGCAGCGCGAGGTGCGTGCCGACGCCGAGGTCACCAAGGTGCGTCAGGACGCGTTCCGGCGCATGCTGCAGGGCGGGGAACTGGAGCAGCTCAGCTTCATGCTGGCCGCCGACCCCGAGGGGGCGAAGGACTTCCTGGAGAAGATCCGCCAGGAGGGCCGGCAGGACGAGCGGGACCGTGTCGACCGGCTCTACAGCATGGCGCTGCGGGGCGAACTCAACTCCATCGACGTGGAGACCCAGGTCCTGAACCTCCTCAACAAGGACAACCGCGGCCTGAGCGGCCCCATCGGGTCGGTGCCCGCCCGCCGCGAGCCCCGGCAGCTGGGGGCGTCCGCGGACGGCCCGTTCACCCCGGACTGGGTGTCGGACGAACCGCCCCGGCGGCAGCCGTACCGGGCGGAGCCCTCCCGGCAGGAGCCCCGGCGCAGGGAGCGCCACCACGGCGACGACACCGCGGCGGACGAACCGCCCTCCCGCGCCCGGCGCCGGCCCCACCGCTCCGACGCCTACCCGGCGGACGACGTGGACCGGGAGCCGCCGCGTGGCCGGGCGTACCGGCCGGACCGGTCGGACGGTTATGCGGAGGACGACTTCGACTGGGGACCGCCGCGCGGCAGGCCGTACCGGTCGGAGTCCTATCCGGTCGACGACGTGGACCGGGAGCCGCCGCGTGGCCGGGCGTACCGGTCGGACCGGTCGGACGGTTATGCGGACGACGACTTCGACCGGGATCCGCCGCGCGGGCGCACCCACCGGCCGGAGCTCTATCCGGCGGACGACCCCGACCGCGATCCGCCGCGCGGGCGCACCTACCGGCCCGAACGCTACCCGGCGGACGAGGACTTCGACCGGGAGCCCCCGCGCGGCCGCAGACGCCCGCGGGACGACGGCTGGGACTGGGCGGAAGAGGAACGATGACCGCCGAGGGTGAGGCCCAGACCTCCCCCGCCTCGGTCGGGCCTGTGCCGGACGGGGGTCGGCACTGCCACGACCGGGCGGGGGAGCGCATCGCCGAACGGCTGCTGAGCACGGCCAGGGAAGACCTCGGCCGGGCCGACTCGAAGGCCGCCGTCCTGCTGTCCGGGACGCTCGCCCTGCCCGCGTTCCTGCTCGGCCGGCACGGCCCACCGGGCTGGCACAGTCCCGCCGACGTGGCGCTCGGCCTCGCGGCCGTGCTCTGGTCCGGCGCGGTGATCGCGCTGATCGGCGCGCTGATGCCGCGCACCCGCACGATCCGGGGCCGCGAGGGGGTGACCTACTTCGGCGACCTGGCGGCCTCCCGCGACCCGCAGGGGCTGTCCATCCAGGTCGCCGAGGCCGGATGCGACCCCGCCGAATGGCTGCTCGTCCAGGCCGTGGACGTCAGCTCGATCCTGTCCGCCAAATACCGGGCCATCCGCTGGGGCATGGGCTCGCTCGCCCTGTCGGCCGCCCTGGCACTGGCCTGGGGGCTGACCCCGCGCTGACGCGTGGCCGGCCCGCACCAAGCACTCCATGCATCAACGAACGAAGAATCAGGGGACGGCCGTGGGAAGAGTCACGGGAAGACGGCACACAGAAAGGGGCCGGGTGCGTCGCGCCGCGGTCCCGGTACTGGCCTGCGCCGCGTTGTTCGTGTCCCTGCTGGCACCGGCCGGACAGGATCCGGTGCCGGCGGCGGACTCCACGCCGGCGTTCCCGGCGGTCAACTACGCGGTGGCCGTGGACGAGTCCACGAGCCTCGCGGCCGAGGACATGAAGGCCGAGAAGGCCGCCGCCGCACGGATCGCACTCGGTGACGTGTCCTCGGACTCCCATGTCACCGTCTTCGGCTTCGCCGCGGCCGAGGCCGACGGGCAGCGCGCGGTGGACCCGGTGTGCCCGCGCACCGGGCTGGACGCGACGGGCCGCGAGACGATCGGCGCCTGCGTCGGCAAACTGCACCGCCGCACGAAGAGCGAGGGCACCGGCACCGACTTCCCGAGCGCGATACGCCAGGGCGTGCACGACCTCACCGACGGCACCGACCCATCGCAGCCCCGAGTGCTGTTCCTGCTCACCGACGGGTACATGGACGTCAGCGACAGCCCCAAGTACGGTTCGCCCGAGCACCGCGAGGACGAGGGCAAGCGACAGCTGGGTCTCGCCCTCAAGGAGGCCGCCGCGCAGAACGTGCAGATCTGGCCGCTCGGCTTCGGAGACCAACCGCGACTCGACGAACTCAAGCGAATGGCCGCCGGCGGATACCAGAAGGGCTGCGTCGATCTGCCCTCCGCCAGCCCGCAACCCCACAAGGTCAAGGCGTCGGACATCGGCTCCACGCTGGAGGACATCTTCGCCGCCGCCCACTGCATGCGCCATGGGGAGGGAACCAGCAAGCGGCCCCCCGCCACCCTGGAGATCGGCATCTCGCCCCTCGCCACCGTGGGCAGCATCGTCGTCGACAAGGGCGACCCCCAGGTGAAGATCACCTACTACGACCCGAGCGGCGACGAGGTCCCCACCCACGGGTCGTTCAAGAAGTCCCAGTTCGAGCTGGCGGGCGGCACCGGGCCGGTGGAAGCCCTGAAGATCGTCGATCCGCTGCCCGGCACCTGGAAGGTCAAGGCCGAGGCCCCGGAAGGACACCGCTCCCTGCCGGTCTCCGTCAGCGTGCTGTGGCAGGGCGAACTGCGCGGCGCCATCACCATGGACCCGCCCTCGCCGGGGGCCGGGGACAAGGTCACGGTGACCATGCGGCTGCAGACGCGCGAGGGCTACCAGATCAAGGACCCGCGCGACTACGCGGGGCTGCGCGTCCGCAGCCAACTGACCGGTGACGGTTTCAGCCCCGTGGCGCTGGACCTCACCGACGACGGCAAGGCGCCCGACTCCACGGCCAGCGACGGTTCCTTCACCGGCGCCGTGCGGATCCCGAAGTCCGCCACCGGGGCACTGAAGGTGAGCGCCACGCTGACCGCCTCGGGGCTGCGTGCCGACACCCGCAGCGAGGACGGCTGGAGGGCGCCCGGCCAGCTGCCCGTCACCGCCTTCCTCAGCCTGCCCGAGGCAAGTGTCCACCCCGGCGCCACGATCACCGGCACCCTGGAGCTCCACAACAGCAGCGACACCGCGCACACCCTGCGGCTCTCCGTGGCCGATCTGCAGCCCGGGCTGCTCTCGGTGAACCCCGCCGAGATCACCGTCAAGGCTCACGAGTCCGGCACCCGGAAGGTGACGGCCGAGGTCGCCCCCGCGAACGTCTTCGGCGACCGCCTCGGCCACGACGGGCTCAGGCTCGCCGGCAGCGTCAAGGTCGCCGACACCACCGACCACGACCGGACCCTCGCACAGCCCCAGCTCTCCGTGCGGGTGACGCCCGAGCCGGGGATCTGGGACAAGTACTGGTGGGCGTTCGTGAGCGCCGCCGCACTGGTCGTGCTGCTCGCCGTGGCGGGCGCCGTCTGGGTACGGCAGCGCCGACGGCGCCGGGACCCGCACGGCCTGGTGCTGCGGCTGGTCTCGGACGACGGCACCGTCCTCAACGAGCACCCGGCCGGACACGGCCACAAGCAGTGGTACGAGTTCGCCGTCGCCGAAGCCCACCGCAGCCCGCGCATCGAGCGGCGCCCGCACGGCCCGTACGCCGTCCAGCGCAGCCCCGAGGGCGGAGCGGTCCTGCGCAAGCGGGGCGGCGGCCGCACCCTGGTGCCCGCCCGGGGCCAGGTCCCCCTGACCGACACGCTGCACCTGGCCGTCGGCGGGGACGTCAAGCCGACGAGGAAGGGCGGCAAGCCGAAGCAGCCCACCGTGGGCCCCCGACCCGGCGCAGGGGAGAGCAGCAACGCCAGCCCCTACATCGACTTCGAGTGATGCGCGGGCGGGCACCCCACCGCCCGCCCGCCACCGCTTCGCGGCCACCGCGCCGCGCACCACCACGGACGTTCCCAGCACGAACCCGCGGCCGCCCCGGCCGCGAGCGGGGAGGAAACCATGAAGATCTTCCAGCCGATGCTCTTCGTCGGCCTGGGCGGCACCGGGGGACTGGTCGGCGCCGAACTGGAACGCAGGCTGCGCGCCGAGCTGTGCGGCCCCGACGGCATGGCGCTCAGCCGGCAGAGCGGCCACGCCCCCTTCCAACTGCCCGACTGCCTCCAGTTCGTGTACGCGGACTACAGCGAGAGCGATCTGCAGCGGCTGCCGCAGTTCAACGTCGACCGGTCGCTGCGGGCCGCCTACGCCCGTACTTCCCGGGCCACGCACAACCTGCTGCCGAACTTCGACAGTTCACCGGAAGTGACCAAGATGCTCCGGGCGAGCCTGCGCGAGGAGGTGGCCGGCTGGCTGCCGCCGATCATCGACGAACCGGAGGTCACCCCGCTCCACAACGGCGCGGGCCAGCTGCCCACCGTCGGGCGCGCCGCCCTGTTCGCCACGCTGCGCTACGGCCTCGCCCCGGTCCTGGAGCCGCTGCTCCAGGCGATCGACGCGATCGCCAAGTCGGCGGGCGAGCTGAGCGAGCTGGGCGGCGGCAAGGTCAGCGGCTGCGACGTCTTCGTCGCCTTCTCGGTGGCCGGCGGCACCGGCGCCGGGATCTTCCTGGACTATCTGCACCTCATCAACCACGCCTTCCAGCTGCGCCGCTTCGACGGCGTGAAGATCTACCCGCTGGTCGTCATGCCGTCGTCGTTCTCCACCGCCACCGGTGGCGGCCGCGAGGCGGAACTCAACGCGGCCCGGGCCCTGGTCGACCTGTTCCGGCTGGTGGACCGGCAGAACGCGCCGCGGGAGGGCGCGGAGATCGGCGACCTCGACTTCGACTCCAGCTTCGGCATCCGCTACCCGGGCTCCACCCCCGTGCGGCTGCGCACCGGCATCCTGCCCACGGCGTTCCTGTTCAGCCCGACCGCCGGCATCCGCGCGGACGATCTGCGCCGCTCCATCGTCTCCCTGGTGATGTCGCTGATCGGCACCGAACTGGGCGACGGCCGCTCCCGGGGCCGCAAGATGGCGGCCGACGACGACTACCAGACCTTCGCCGCGAGCTTCATCAACCGGGGCGTGGCGCGCGGTTCCCTGTCGCCCACCGGAATCGGCCGGCAGGGCGTCTCCACCAGCCTGGTGGCCTCCATGACCGCCCCGATGGACCAGCTGGCCGACCTGGTGGCCGGGCGGGTGCTCAGGGAGGCGGTCGCCGATCTCGTGGAGCGGCCGCGGACCGCGCTGCGCGAGGGCGCGGTGCCGATGATCCGGCAGCTGTTCGCCGACTCCCACCTCGAAGAGCTGTGGGAACGAAGGCAGTTGGCGGTACCGGAGCCCGATCCGCTGCCGCGCGGCGGCAGGAACATCGAGCAGGCCCTCGGCGAGCGCATCGCCGACATGCAGCGGCTGGTGGCCGACCTGCGGGCCGAGGCCGACCGTCAGGCAGCCGTGATGGCCGACCGGTTCGCCCCGCGCCCCGCCATCGACAAGCTGCTGCAGAGCGCCGACCCCTTCCTCGTCGAACGCGTCGTCAGGGGCATACCGGAGAGCGACGAGAACATCGCACGCCTCGGCTTCCTCGGCATGCTGGAAAGCCGCGCCCGCGCCCCGCAGCGCCCGCCCGGCGTCACCGAGCAGCCGCCCAAGATCCCCCGGATCAAGGGCCAGCTGGCCGGACTGGCACCGGCCCGCTGGGGTGACGACGACGTGCAGGCGGCCATCCAGGAACAGGACGCCTGGTACCAGTGGCGCTGCCGGACGGTGTGGCACGAGGCCTGGCGGGAGCAGCAACAGCACTGGCAGCCCCAGGCGGACGCGGCCGGGACCGACCTCGACCGGCTGGTGCGGGCCTTTCGCAGTCACGGCGAACGGGAACGCAAGACCTCCCAGCAGAAGGGCCACGAACTGTACGAGGACCGCACCGGTATCTCGTATCTGCTGCCGCCGCAGCGCACCCTCAACCACTTCTACGAGGACGTGGTCGCCCGGCTGATCCGCCGCGAGGGGCTGCGCGAGACCGACTATGAGGCCGCGCTGCTGCTCAAGCTGGTCGACGGGGACACCTGGCGCCAGGTCCACGCGCGCAGCCGCCGCGACCCGGAGGGGGCCGTCGCACAGGTCAAGGGGCAGCTGGAGGCCCGCATCACCCGGCTGTTCGCCGAGAGCGGCACCCATCTGGAGGAACGGCCGCTGCTGCCGGCCATGGGCACCCTGCTGGCCGCCGCCGCGGGCAGCCAGGACGCCGGCGACCAGGTCAGCAAGGAAGCGCTCGATCTGTTCGGACGCAAGCTGGCCGGGCTGCTGCCCGTCGGGTTCACCCCGGAGGGCACCGGACCGCTGCGGGCCCTGATCACCCACCCGCGAGTGCAGGCCGTCGAGGAGGTCCAGGAGTACCTCGGCAAGACGCTGCGGCTGCCCTCGGACGCGAAGAACTCGGTCGAGTACCGCGGGGTGGAGAGCGACTCGGTCACCGTGGTCCTCTTCCGCAGCGAGATGAGCCTCACCCAGGTGCCCGAGGCCCGCAAGGTGCTGCGCCAGTGGGCCCGCGCGAAGGAGTCCGAGCAGGCCCAGGACGTGCTGCGGTGGCGCCAGCGGCTCGGCTACCGGGACAACTGGATGGTCAGCAGCGAGGAGGACCGGCGCACCATCCTGCACCGGCTGCTGTGCTGTCTGTGGAACGGCCAGGTGGACGTGGTGGACGGCGAGCCGGCCTCACCGGACCGGGTGCGGCTGCGGCTGTTCCCGGAGACGGGCGCCAATGTGCCCGGAGTCCGGCTGCGCCTCGGCGACTTCCCCGGCGGTGTGTCGAGCTGGGCGGAGCTGCTGCGGTCCTACGAACGCTGGACGGTCCTCGACGACGAGCGGACCGTTGAGGACTACTGCCGTGAGCTGATGGGGACTCAGCCGCTGGGCCTCGCCCGCACCGGCAGCGAACCGCATCAGCTCTTCGTCGACCTGGTCGAGAAGATCGCCCCGCGCCAGCTGGACCTGCTCGCGGACCGCCGGGAGCGGGGCGGCGAGCGGGTCGAGGGCTGGGTGCGGCCGCTGTGGGAGTTCTGGGCGGAGACCCTCCCGGCCGCCCTGGACAAGGAGTTCGGCGATCAGCGCGCCGTCCAGCCGACCCTGCGCACCCTGCTGGAACACGTGCGCGGCGGCACCCCGACGCGGCCTCGCGTCCGCGACGACGTCCAGGAACCCCGGCACGCGGTGGCCGATGACGACGACTGGGGCACGGCACCCGTCTCCTCCTTCGACACCTACCGCCGCGAGGACGAACGGGACGAGCCGAACGACAGGACCGGCACCGGGGGCCACGGGAACGAGCGGCCGTACGGCGAGGAGGGGCCGTACGGCGACGAGCGGCGGCGCGGCGAGGAGCGGACCTACGGCGAGGAGAGGGCGCACGGCGACGAGTGGCGGCGTGGCGACGACAGGCCGTACGGGGACGATCGCGGCAGCCGGTTCCGGAAGGAGGACAACGAAGAAAGGGGGGACAGGAGCGACAGGAGTGACAGGGGGGACAGGGGCGACAACGGGGGCGAGGCGGACCGGGACAGCTGGGCCGACTGGAGCGGCTCCCGCGACGAACGGTCCCGCTCCCGCTACGCCGCCGACGCCGACCCCGACTCCGCGAGTGACGGGGACGGACGCCCCCGTCGCGAGGACGTGCCTGCGCCGTCGTGGGACGAGCCCGGTGACCGGGACGCCTACGGCGGCGGCGACGAGCGCGACCGGTCCCGCCGCACCTCCTGGGACGGTGACGCACGGTGAGCATGCCTCAGGACTTCGGCGCCGTCATCCATCTGGACCTGCGGGCCGGAGCCGCCGAACTCGACAGCGCCTCGGCCCTGCGCAGCAGGGTCGCCCGGCAGCTGGGCCGGGCCGGGCTGCCGGAACCCGACGATCCGCTCTTCCTGGTGGTCGACACCCCGGCCGGGCTCACCGACCACCAGCTCCAGTACGAACTGCTCACCGGCTTCAGGGCCGTTGGGGAGGTGCGGCTCCTGGTGCTCCTGGTCGGCAGTGCGCCGGGCTCGTACGCCGGTGAGGACGAGGCGTTCCAGCCCGACCGCCGGCTGGTGCGGCCCGCAGTCCTGCGGGCCTCGAACACCGCGCTGCTGTGGGCGGGCGATCTGCGCTCGGCCCGCACCGCGCTGGAGCATCCCGCCGCCGACGACCCGGACGCGCTCGCGGTGCTGGTGGGCGTGCTGTCGGTCCCGGACCTCTACCTCAAGGTGCTGCGCACCATCGGCTCGCTGCCCGAGGCCGTCGCCGCGCCCGGGGTCCGGCTGTTGGAGCAGGACCTGCCGCCGGAGGTGCGCGACCGGGCCTGGCGCGACGCGCTCACCCGGTTCGCGGGCGAGGACACCGAACTCGCGCAGGACGTCCTGCTGACCGCCTCGTCCGGAGCCGATCTGCCGGAGCCGCTGCGCGCCCTGGTGGCGGTCCGGGGCGGCCGGGACCAGCGCCACCGGGAACCCGGCGGCGTGGCGGACGACGCCTACCGCGCCTGCGCGGACGCCCTTACCCACGCCGAGGACGCGCTGGCCGGGCTGCGCGCCCTGCCCGGTCTTGTGCGGCCCAGCCGCAGGGTGGCGTTCGAGGCGGACGTCGACCAGGCACGCGAGGCCCTCGACGAGTACCGGGACCTGGTCGCCACGGCCCTGCGCGGCGGCGGTGGCACGACACCTTCCGGCGCCGAGTCGGCGGCCCGGCTCGCGGCCCTCGGGCTGCGGGTGCCGTCGGCCGAGGGCATGGGCGAGCGGATCGGCGAGGGCCTGAAGGAGTTCGCCGGGAAGCTGCTGGGCCAGGGGCTCAGCATGCGGGCGGTGGCCCAGCGCTTCACCGGTCTGGCCGGGCGGGTGGAGCCGGTGCCGGGTTCGGCGCTGCTGCCGGGGCTCGCCGACTACTCCGCCGACACCGTCGCCCGGCAGTCCGGGACGGAGGGCACAACGGCGCCGAGCCCTCCGCTCGCCGCCCCGGCGGCCGCCCTGGCGGGGCTGTTCGGCGCGCTGTGGCAGGGGCCGTACCTCGTGCTGGCCCTGCTCGTCCCCCTGCTGTTCGTCGGCATGGCGGCGCTCGGGGAGGCCCGGCTGCGCGGTTCCGGACGGCCCGGCCGCTGGGCCGTGGCCCCTCGCGTCGCGGCGTTCGCCGGCGCGGCGGCCGGGGCGGGCCTGGGGCAGGCGACCGGGCCCTCGCTCTGGCTCGGCGGGTTCGGTCTGCTGGCGGGTCTCGGCGGCGCGGGGGAGACGGCCCGCCGCCTCTGGCGCGCCGCGGCGGGCGCCTGGGCGCCGGGCCGCGTCACGGCCGTGCTGCGGCGGGCCCTCGACGGGCTCGACGGCCTGCTGGCCGAGGCCGTACAGGAGCACTGGGCCGTCGAGGAGCGCCTGTACTGCGCCGACGCCGCCCGTTCCGTCGCCGGCATGCTGCGGGCGACGGCGGCCGCAGCGGAGGCCGAGGCGGTACCCGAGCCGGAGCGGCTCACGGCGTCGGGCGCCTTCGCCGAGCCGGGTGAGCGGACACCCGCCGAGGACGACTGGCTCGCCGGCCCCTCCGCACTGGAGACGGACGACGCCTTCGCCGCCACCGACGACGGCGAGGCCGACTGGGCGAGCGTGTACGCCTGGCGGGACGAGTCGTCGTGGGACGAACCGGCCGAGCGGGGCGAGCAGCGGGAGAAGGGAGCCGGGGAGAGCCAGGAGAGAAACCCCGCCGCCCCTTGGGAAGAGCGCACCAAGGGGGTGCCGCGCTGGCTGGAGCGGGAGAGCGGCGAAGGCGGACCGGAGCTGGTAGCCACCTTGGCCGCGGATCTGACGGACGCCGCCCTGGAGGCCATGAAGCACTACTGGGGCGCCGTCGAACGCGGCCAGGCCGGCGCCCGCGCCGTGCGGCGCACCGAGGAACGGGTCCACGAACTGCTGTCGACCGCCCGCCGTCACCTCCAGCTCAACGGCGTGCTGGCCCCGCCTCCGTTCGCCGCCGCCCGCCGGGTCCGCGCCACCTCGGCGAACCTGCTCGGCACCGACCCGTACCGGCCGGCCGAACTGGTCGGCGCGGATGCCGACCGGCAGGCCGTGGTGCAGCTGTCCTCGCCCGAGCAGGGCGCCTTGCTCAGCCGCGATCCGGCGGCCGCCGTGTGGATCAGATTCGCGCCGAGGGCCGTGCGTGACGAGGTCGAGAAGGCCTGGCGGTCCAGCGGTTCGGCCCAGCCGGAGGAGGTCCTGTGGACGTCGTCGGGCAGATACGCCGGTCTGGTGCGGCTCACTCCGCTGCGGATGGGCGTGGTGGACACCGTCCGGCCCCGCTACGGCTCCGGGCCCGACGACAGGCCGGACGCGTACGCCGAGTCGCCCTCGTACGACGGGACCGGTTCCTACCCCGGAGCGCACCCGTACGACGGGACCGGCTCCTACGCCAGGACGGGCTCGTACGACGCGGCCGACCCCTACGACCGGCCGAACTCCTACGACCGGACGGCGGACCGGGACGACCACGCGGACCCGTACGGCCCGCCGGACACGGATCGCCGAGGGGACGGTGACCGCTGGTGACCCGCGCTTCGCGCCCCGGCCGCGTCCCCCCGTACGGCCCGGCGCACACGTACGAAGGAGAGGACCGCCGGTGACCAGCCCCGTGCTCCCGGACAAGCTAGCGTTCACCCTGCCCTCGGGCCGGCGCCGGGTCACTCCGGCCCGCTTCGGCCGCGAGTCCCGCCGCGACCGGCTGCTGCCCCAGCTGATCCGCAACTGCCTGCTCGACGACGACGCGGAGCAGTGCGTCCAGGTACGCCTGACCGCCGCCGACGCGGCCAACCCCGCGGCCCGCGCCCTGCTGGACACCGAGGCGGGCACCGCCCTGCGACTGCACCGCGTCCTCGACGACACGGAGTTCGCCGCGCTCTTCCCGAGGATCATCGGCTACGAACTGGACGCGACCGAGCCGTTCCTGCTGTACGCCGCACCGCGCGGCATCGCCGCCGCACGCACCCATGTGATGGCCGCGAGCGACCAGCAGCGCTTCACCCGTGACCTGATGCTCGCCCTGTGCCTGCTGGACGGCCAGGGCCTGGTGCCGCGCGGCGTCTCGCCCGCCACCGTGCTCTGGGACGGCGCCAGGGTCCAGCTGTGGGGACTGGAGGCGGTGAGCAGGACGGGACAGCCGAGGAGCCCCTGGGGCCGGCAGCCCTTCTGCTCGCCCGAACAGCGCCGGGGCGAAGGGCTCACCGACGTGCGGGACGCGGTGTGGAGCGCGGCCCAGGTGCTCTACCGGCTGGTGACCGGCCGCACGGGGCCCGCCGACCGCGCGCCCGCCGACCTCGGTGAACACCGGGTGCTCGACCAGACGTTGCGGCAGGCCTTCGCACCCCGGGCGGCCGACCGGCCGACGCCCGCCCAGGTGCTCGACCTCGTGGCGCCGGGAGCCGCACGCCGCGTCCGGCTCACGCTTCCCCCCGACGAGATGCGACCGCACCGGGAGGCCTTCGAGGAGTCATTGCGTCTCAAACGGCAGGCCCCGGTGGTCCGTTCCGAGGGCGGGCCGGGCGCCGACGCCGGGCGCGCCGCCGGCGAGGTGCTGTGCCCGTACTGCCTGGAGACCATCCAGCTCGACCTCGGCAAGCTGTTCGTCACCGACAGCAGGATGCAGTACCAGCCGCTGGACCTCGCCGGCATCAAGAACCCGGTCCGGCGGCACGATGTCATGCGCGGCGCCGTCCAGAAGTGCACGGCGGACACGGACCTCCCCGAGCACTTCATCCCGGTGCCCTACCTGATGTACGGCCGCCCGCTGACCGTCGCGATGGTCGGCCAGTCCTCCACCGGAAAGAGCCATCTGCTGACCCAGATGATCGCGGCCGTCACCGACGGCGGCCTGGAGCCGTTCGGCCTGAAGTGGCAGTCCGTCAATCCGGAGCAGCACGCCCGGTTCGTACGGGAACGGGTCCAGCCCCTGCGCAGTGGCAAGGTCCTGGACCACACGGCCGCCCTGGGCCTGGACGACTTCGCCCGCTTCGTGGAGTCGCTCCTGATCACCGACGTCCGCGGACAGGTGCGCCCGGTCGCCTTCTTCGACCTCGGCGGCGAGGACCTCGTGCGCACCGACGCGGCGCTGCGGTTCCTGCTCGGGGTCGACGCCCTGATCTTCGTCGTCGACCCGGCGCTGGCCCTGCCGCTGCCCCAGCTGGACCACGTCAGGGAACGCTGGGGAGTGGAGGTGAACCGGGACGGTGACCTGGCCTTCGGCACCGTCCTGGACCGGCTGCGCAAGAACGGCCCGTATCTGGACGTGCCGGCCGCGATGGTGCTCGGCAAGGCGGACCTGCTCCGCTTCCAGCCGCCCGTCGACCGCTGGCTGAGCCGGCCGCCGGCCACCTCGCTCGACCCCGCGCTCGTGCACGAGGAGAGCCGGGACGTGTACGGGCTGCTGCGCCGGCACGCCGGGCAGGCGTGGCTGCGCCCGTTCGACGCGATCCGCCGCTGCACCCTGCACATCGCCTCCGCCACCGGCGGCCAGGAGGCCCACGGCCGCTATCCGGCGGGCGCGGGACCCCGGCGGGTGCTGGAGCCGCTGCTGGCCCTGCTGGCGATGCACGGGCTGATCGACGTGCCGGGCGGCGGCGAGGCGCTCGCCGTGGGGGAGACGCCCGTCCTCGAAGCGGTGCCGTGGGAGGAAACAGAGGGATCCGGGGGATCCGGGGGAGAGGAACTTCAGTGAACGGCTTCCAGGACCTGGACTCGGTGCACCAGGTCGTCTTCCGCTGGGACGGCAACCACGGCCGTCAGGGCACCGGCATGAACGCCGTCGCCCACTCCTGCTCGGCCGAGCGTGCCGAGGAACTGGGCCGGGAACTCGGCCGGTTGCTGTGGGGGTCCGGCCCGGCGGCGGCACGGCCC
Organism: Streptomyces griseochromogenes; assembly: GCF_001542625.1. Classification (NCBI taxonomy): domain Bacteria; kingdom Bacillati; phylum Actinomycetota; class Actinomycetes; order Kitasatosporales; family Streptomycetaceae; genus Streptomyces; species Streptomyces griseochromogenes. The sequence goes on from NZ_CP016279.1 coordinate 2,926,704, forward strand.
AGTGTCGTGCGCACCCTGTCCCGCGACGGCGACGTCATGCTCGTACAGCGCTGGCCGACCACCGACCGGGGCGGTCGGCCGAGCACGGTCAGCCATGTCCTCGTCGGCGACCCCGGGGTCCTGCAGACGTGGCGGTGCCTGGCCCTCGCGTACGGGAGCTGGGGGCGGCCGGAGAGCGCCGAGCAGGCGGTCGGGGGACAGGACAAGATCGACTGCTCGCAGATCGACGACATGGCCCGCCGCCGGCTGCCGGACATGCTGGAACTGCTGCCCACCGTCAAGCACGCGCTGACCATGGTCGCCGCGGAGTTGCTGCGCGATCCGAGGCAGCGGGTCTCGCTGCTCCTGGAGGAGCAGACACCGCCCGGCTGGCCGGACCGGGACCAGGTACCGGTCGTCTATCTCGGGCTGTTCCTGCTCTTCGGGGGCTGGCTGCGCCAGGAGTGGACGTTCGCCACCTACGACGCGGCGGACACCCACGCCCTGCGGCTGATGTCCGTCCCGCGCTGGGAGCCGGACACCGGCGGGTCCGGTCCGCTGGCCCGGGTCATGGGCCGCCGGCCGGCCCGTCCCCAGTTCGAGCACCAGGCGGCGGCCCAGCTGGTGAAGCACCTCCTCTCACACCCGGAGGCGGACCCCGGCGTGCCGCAGCTGACCGAGGAGTTCGCCGACGGTGCCTCCCTCGACTGGGAGCGACGGCGTGCCCGGCTGAAGGACATCCTCGACCCCGACCGCACGACCGGCCGGCGCACCGCGCCATCCGCGTCCCGCCCGGCGCAACCGGGTCTGCCCCCGGGCTGGGACAGACACGTCGAGCGGGAGCGGAGGAAGGAGCGGGAAAGGGGCGGGAGGGAGGACCGGATCCGCGATCCCGAGCGGGACAGGCGCCCGGAGCCCCGCCCCGAGCCGGTGGCCGCACCGCCTTCGCCGCCTTGGCAGCCGTCCGCGCACGAGCCCGCGCAAGGGCCCGCGCAGGGATCCCCGTACGCGCCTGGATACGAGCCTCGGTACGAGCCCGGGCCCGCAGGGCCGCAGGGGTCCGTACCCGGCGGCCAGGACGCGCTCCGGCGGGAGTTGCACGAGCATCGGCGCGGCGACAGCACGCGGCACGACCGCCTCAGGACGCAGCTCGGCCGGCAGCCGGACGAGTTCCTCCTCGATGAACTGCGCCTGGGCCGGCTGCCGCAGGACTCCCTCGATCTGGTGCTGAAGGAGCTGGGGAGGCCCGGCCGCGTCGGCGAACGCTCCCGGCAGACGGCGGAGGCCCTGTGCGCGCAGGTGCTCGACGACGACCTCTACATGTTGCCGCGGACGAGCGGCGGGGAGCACATGTCGAGGTCCGCCATGGTCGACCGGGCGGTCGTGCTCTTCCGCTGGGCCGTGGCCCCTCTGGCCCGGGAGGAACGCTATCTGAGACAACTGCGGGAGTTTCTGTCCCGGATGAGCCGGGACCCCCACCCCACCACGGGCAACTGGCTCTCGCAGACCATCGTCGACGCGCCGGACGACCAGATCCCCGATCTGCCGGCGACCCTGTGGCGCCAGATCCTGCGCGACGCGATCAGCCGGAGCAGCAGACCGCCGGCCGTCCCACCGGAACCCCGCAGCGCCCCGCCGCCGTTGGCCCCCCTGACCCGTCCGGTCGTCCCGGAGACCCCGGCCTTCGCGGGGCGGGAGCCCACCGTTGCCGCCTGGTTCGCCGACCAGTTGAACAGCGTGGGCTGCGTGGTCGGGAGCGGCGTCCTGCTCATCGTCGTCGCGCTCGTCGTCATCGTCATAACGGCCCTGTGACGACGATCTCCGCATGACGAGGAGCGATATTCCGTGGCGCGGGAGGTGTGACTCATGGCTGTCGCTGCCACCCGCCGACCTTCCGCGCCGGCCGCGCACGCCGGGGCCGCCCTGGCCCTGGCGTGGGAGGGCGCCGCCCGACCCAGGGCAGACCTCAGCACGGCGGGCTCCGATCGCGGCCAGGGCGCGAATGAGGTCCACATCATCCTCAGGGGAACGGCGGCGGATGCCCCTGCCAGCGCCAGTCGGGTGCCGGGACTCCCCGCTCGGCCAAGTGGTCGAAGTAGTGACTCACCGATCTCATGAAGCCCTCGGTGCACGGCCGGGTCGCGAACAGCTCGATGAGCCGGTCGGCCGAGTGGAACTCGATGCCCTCCACCGCGTCCGGATCCGGACGGAACGGCCCCCCACAGTGGTGCAGGAAGACGCCGCGCTTCTCGAACTGCCGCACCGAGTACCCGTCGTAGGTGAGCAGGTACTGGACCGGCCCGGGATGGCAGCCGAGTTCCTCGAGAAGTTCTCGCTCCGCGGCCTGGTGATAGGTCTCGCCGCTTTGGACGTGGCCGCCGGCCGAGGCATCCAGACGGCCCGGATGGGTGTCCAGGTGCGCCGAGCGCTCCTGGACCAGGATCTCCCCGAGCCGGTTGACGACGAGGACGTGCACGCCGCGGTGTCTCAAATGCCTTCGGTGGACATTCTCCCGCGTGTCCCGGCCGACGACCCTGTCGTGCTCGTCCACGATGTCCAGGTACTCCGGCTCCTCATCGACCCGATCGCCGTCAGGCCCCGGTTCGTCCCGGGCGGTCCTCACCGCTGCCCTCCCTCACTGTGTCAGTGCGCGCTGGATGTCGACGATCAGCCGCTGGTACTCGCAGACCGTGTCGCGCAGGCGGCGCAGGTACTTGAGGTACAGGTCGAAGCTCCGCGTGACCGGCTGCTGTACGACGAGACTGCCGAATTTCAGGACGTCGGCGAGCGCGGTGTCCATCTGGTGCCACTGCCCGCGGATGCGGGTGACGAGATCGTCGCCCAGGGCCGGGCCGATCTCGGCGTCGCTGAGGAGGAACTGCAGAAAGTGCTGCACCGGCTGGAAGCGGTTCTGCACGTGCTTGTTGAGACGCGAGGTGTCGTTGAACGAGACGGTACCCGCGGTGACGATCGACTCCGCCCGCTGCTCCCACGCATCGATGGCCTGATCGATGGCCTCGACACCGACGACCACCGGATTGACGTACCGGTACAGCCGGCCCTCCTCCCAGCGCAGGCCGAACTCGCGGAAGACCGCGCGGAAGGCCTCCAGGGAGCCCATGCCGAGGATCCGGTCGACCGTGGACGACGGGTGGATCTCCGTGGCGGACACCCGGCCGTCATCGGTGCATACGACACGCTCGAGAAGTTCGGAGAAGGGGACGGGGCGGCGGAACGCCCGGCTCTTGATGTCCGACGTGCTCTTCGTGTAGTAGATGGTGTCCTCGTCGATGACCTCGACGAGCCACTCTGTGACATACGGCGTGCCGTCGGAGTGGACGAAGGAGACGGGCAGTGCGACATGCGCACCGGAGGCGATGGCACGGCCGATCTCCGCGGCCAGTTCGTCCTTGGCGAAGGTGGTCTCCACCCAGGACTCCCGGCAGACCAGCTCCATGAATCCGTTGTAGCGGCTGATGATCGGCACGTCACCGGTGCTCTCGAACTGCCAGTCGTAGCAGCGGTCCATGAAGAACAGCGGGAACGCCGGAGACTCATCCAGGATGCAGTAGCGGTGGAACAGGTGCCGCTCCTGGCATATGTAGTACTGCGCCAGGTCGAGTTGCTCGTCGGACGGGGTGAACTCCGCCGGGGACTGCGCCGGATCGCGCCGTTCGCTCACTGCTGCTCCTTGATGTCATTGAGGAACTGGTCGTCGCCGACCAGAAGCGTCCCAGCTGTCCACTGCCAGGGGGTGCGGTCCGGAGACACATGATGCGCGCCCGCTTCCGCGGCGATCAGCTGTCCCGCCGCCATTCCCCAGACGCGCAGGACGCCCCTGCTCTCGGCGACCTGCTTGACGAGGCCGGCTCGCCGGCCGTCCGCGACCTGACAGAACCGCAGTGACGTGCACGCCATGTGCTCGAGTTCGTAGGACCTGCGCAACAGGTTCTCCACGGCGGGATTCGCGGCCGGGTCGACCACGACTCCGTTTCCCACGGACACCCGGCGCGGCGCCCGCGCCGCCCCGCCCGGCCCGGCCAGTCGACGGCCGTCCGCATACGCTCCCGCGCCACGGGCCGCCGAGTACAGAAGGCCGCCACGGGGTTGATAGACGAAGCCGAACACCGGCTCGTCACCGACACAGCCCGCTACCGACACGGCGTACATGCCACGGCCGGACGCATACGAGTTGGAGCCGTCCAGGGGGTCGAGCGCGAACCAGAAGTCGCCCGGCGCCGTGTGCGCGTACTCGCCGAAAGCGGTGAAGTGCTCCTCGGCGAGTACGGTCACCGGCCCGAAGTGACTCAGGATCAGGGTGACGATCTCCCGTTCGAGCTCCTGCTCCACGGCGGCGACGCGGGCCGGATCGGCCTGGACCCACGGCTGGAGCCCGGGCAGCCGATCCGCCAGCGCGACCAGCGCGCGGACGAACCGCTCCCGGTCCAGCAGACCTCGTGCGACGCCTGGTTCCAACGAACTCGTGTCCATCTCCCAGGGCACCGCGTCAGCGCGCATCCCGAGCCCTCGCTTCGCCGGCCCCGGGGCTCCTGGTCCGCGCCGGGCGCGGTGGGAGTACTTCGTCTGTCATCAAGTGTCCTTCCGCGGCGGGGCCGCGCCTGCGCGGGTCAGTCGTCGAGGTACTGCAGCTTCTGCTCGTACCGCGTGTGGCGGCGGACCTTGTGGGCCTCCACGGGCTCGGGGGTCTCACGCGCGAGGCCCCCGAGGTACAGCGGCTGGTCCTGCGCCGGCGGGCGGCTGAAGTCCTCCTGCGACTTTCCGTACGGACGCAGGAGGATGCGCTGCTCCCGGGTCAGACCGGTGAAGTCGTTCTCGTCCTGGAAGTAGTAACCGTTGACCCAGGTCGGCGTGTAAGAGAGGAACACGTTGATACGGGTGACATCGCTGTGGTTCGGCTGGATCCGGTGCCAGAGATTGGCACCGAACACCGTCATCGAGCCCTTGCCGCACGTCAGGACCTTCTGGCCGGCCACGTCACCGATGCCGGTGTGCTCGGTCTCGTAGTCGGCGCGCTGGCTGCCCGGAAGGTAGACCAGGTTGCCCATGTTGTCGTGCGGCAGGTCGGTCAGCCAGTACCCGATCCTGAGCTTGAGCGGGAGCACCGGCGAGAAGACGCGGTAGGGCACCGCGCGAGGGCCGTCGAAGTGCCAGTGATTGACGACGCTGCCGGGCGGGCGTACGAACAGGTCGTTCTGACTGAGCCGGGTCTGGTCGCCGAAGATGTCGTATGCGTATCCGATGTGTGTCTCGAGGTCGATCAGGCTCTGGAAGGCCGGATGCGCGCGGATGACGTTCTCGACCTTGTTGGTGTGCGCCCTGTTGTACGACTGCTCGTCGAAGCACTCCTGCGCGGCGTCGCGCATGGCGTCGACCTGTTCCGGGGACAGAACGCCCTCGCGGTGGATCAGGCCCTCGCGCCGGAAGGTCCGCCACTCCTCGTCGGTGAATCCCAGTGGCGCGGGCTTGAGTTCGTCCGTCATCGACTCTCCCTCTCTGCTGTGACTCTTCAGGCCTGGGCTGTTGCGGTCAGCGTGTCCGCGACGACGCCGAAGACGCCGCCGGAGCGGATGTACTGCAGTTCACGCTCTGTGTCGACGCGGGCGGTCATGGTCCAGGAGGCGACCTGCCCGCCCTCGTCGTCATGGGCGCGCACCTCGACGGCACCGCCCGGAGCCAGCGTGTCGAGACCGATGATGTCGAAGCTCTCGCAACCGGTCAGCCCGAGCGTCTCCGGTGTCTGACCGGCGGTGAACTGCAGCGGCAGGATGCCGACGGCGACCAGGTTGCTGCGGTGGATGCGCTCGAAGCTCTCGGCCAGGACCGCCTTCACGCCCAGCAGGCGCGGGCCCTTGGCGGCCCAGTCGCGCGAGCTGCCCATGCCGTACTCACGGCCGGCCAGTACGACGAGGGGGATGCCGTCCGCCTGGTAGCGCATCGCGGCCTCGTAGACGGTCGTCTCCGTGCGCTCCGGGAGCAGCAGAGTGCTGCCCCCCTTGTGCTCGACGAGCCGGTTCACCAGACCGGAGCCGGCGAACGTACCGCGCATCATCACCTCGTGATTGCCGCGGCGGCACCCGAACGTGTTGAAGTCCTCCACTTTCACGCCGAGCCCGGACAGGTACTGCCCGGCCTGTGTCTCCTGCCGGATCTGTCCGGCCGGAGAGATGTGGTCCGTGGTGGTCGTGTGGTTGGCGTACACCAGGGCTCTGGCGCCCCGGACGTCCGGGCCGCTCTGCTCCTTGTCCAGGCTGACCAGTGGCAGCGGCATGAGGTACGAGGACTCGGCGGGCCAGTCGAACAGGTCGCCGGTGGGGCTGTCCAGGTCGCGCCACGACTGCTCGCCCTGGTGCAGCTGCTCCGCCGCATGCCGGTAGTGCTCGGGGCTGACGAACCTCCGCACCTCTTCCAGCTCCTGCGGCGTCGGCCAGATGTCCGCAAGGGCGACCGGTCGGCCGTCGCTGCCGGTGCCGAGCGGTTCGGCCGTGAGGTCGGTCAGCACGGTGCCGGCCAGCGCGTAGGCGACGACCAGCGGGGGTGACATCAGGTAGGAGGCGGCCACGTCCTGGTGGATGCGCCCCTCGAAGTTCCGGTTGCCGGACAGAACAGCGGCGGTCCTCACCCCGTGTCCGCGCACCGCGTTCTCCACTTGCTCCACGAGCGGCCCGGAGTTGCCGATGCAGGTCGTGCAGCCGTATCCGGCGACGGAGAAGCCGAGTTCGCCCAGCGCGGGGAGAAGGCCCGCGGCGTCGAGGTAGTCCCGGACGGCCCGCGAGCCGGGGGCCATGGAGGTCTTCACCCAGGGTGGGACGGTCAGGCCGCGGGCCACCGCGTTGCGCGCCAGCAGACCGGCCAGCAGCATGCTCGTCTGGTTGGACGTGCTGGTGCAGCTGGTGATCGCCGCGATGGCGATCGCGCCGTCCCTCAGGCCGCCCGGCTCCGCCTCCGCGGTCGTCGCGGCCTGCGCCGCGAACTCCCGCCGGAAGCCGGCCGGGACCTGCGAGATCGGCATGCGGTCCTGTGGCCGGCGCGGGCCGGCCGCGCACGGCTCGATCTTCGCGAGGTCGACCTCGAGGACACGGGAGTACCGCAGCGGGACGTCCTCGTCGATCGCGTCCAGGCCTTGGGCGCGGCTGTACCTGGCGACCAGGTCGACCGTCTTTGCGGAGCGGCCGGTCAGGCGCAGGAAGCCGAGGGTCTTCTCGTCGACCGGGAAGTACGTGGTGGTGCAGCCGAATTCGGGTGCCATGTTGGACACGGTGGCCCGGTCGGTCACGGGCAGCGTGTCGGCGCCGGGGCCGAAGAACTCGACCATGCTGTGCACGACGCCGGCCGCGCGAAGCATCTCGGTCAGGGTGAGGGCCAGGTCGGTGGCGGTGGTCCCGGCCGGGAGGGAGTTGACCAGGCGGACGCCGACCACGGGCTGGGCGAGCATCGGAAGCGGCAGGCCGAGCAGTACGGCCGACGCGTCAAGCCCGCCGATGCCCCACCCGAGCACGCCGATCGAGTTCACCATGGGGGTGTGCGAGTCGGTGCCGAGTACCGTGTCCGGGGCGGCCAGACCCGTGGCGTCCACGTTCACCACCCGGGCCAGCTGTTCCAGGTGGATCTGGTGCACGATGCCCCGGCCGGGCGGCACGATGTTCACTCCCTCCATCGCCTGGTGCGCCCACTTCAGGAAGCGGAACCGCTCTGAGTTCAGGCGTGTTTCGCGCTCCATGTTGCGCCGCAGCGCGGTCGCGGTTCCCGCACTGTGGACCTCGACGGAGTGGTCGACGACCAGGTCGACGGGGAGCGAGGGCGACACGATCCCCGGCTCCAGCCCGCGCTCGGCGAGCAGCGAGCGCAGGGACGCCAGATCGGCCAGGACGGGTACACCGGAATGGTCCTGGAGCAGCAGCCGGACAGGGAAGAGATTGAAGGAGACCGGGGCGCCGCCCCCGGCTGCCCGGATGATGTCGCGGCACAGCCCGAGAGCCGCGTCCACCGCGCCGTCGTGGGATTCCGCCGCCCGGTGGGCCTGCCGCAGCACGTTCTCGACCAGCACCCGCGTGGTCCTGGGGGCGTGCTCGATCTCCGTCAGCCCGGCCTCGGCGGCCGCCTCCAGGCTGATGTAGGAGTACCCGGTACCCGGGAGCGGTCTCTTCAGCGTGTTCACCGGCAGTCCTCGCTCTCGGCGGTGGGGAAGGGGATGTCACAGACCCGTGACCGGGTCAAGTCGTCATCCGGCGGAGCGCGGAAGATCCGGCGCCGCGCGCCTCGTCATGCCTGCGCCCCGACCGCGGGGGCGAGGCCGGACCACGACTTGAGCCCGTCGAGGGTGTCGGTGTCCACGAGGGAGAAGAGTTCCTTGAGCGTCGAGATCTCCGGCTCCATCGCCGTGGTCGAGCCGTCCGCGTACAGTCGGGACAGCACGTGCTCCATGGCCGTGATCGAACCGCGGATCAGCTGGTTGGCGTAGATCATGCCGGCGATGCCCATCTCGTGGAGCTGATCGACCGAGGTGGTGTGGTACGTCGTCGGGACGGCGAACAGGGGTACCGTCAGTCCGGCCGTACGCGCCTCCCGGCTGAACGTCTCGATCTCGGCCGGGGTCTTGAGCCGGCTGTGGATCAGGATGGCGTCGGCGCCGGCCTTCGCGTAGACCAGTGCCCGCGAGACGGCGTCCTCCATGGTCGACCCGGCGATGAGTGACTCCAGCCGGGCGATCACCATGAACTCGTCCGACTGCTGGCTGCTCTTGGCGGCCTCGATCTTGCGGGCGAAGACACTGGGCTCCTCCAGCAGGTGCCCGTCGAGGAAGCTGTTGCGCTTGGGGTACTGCTTGTCCTCGATGCAGACCGCGTCGATCCCGGCCGAGTCGTACAGCTTGACCATCCGTCGTACGACGTCGACATCGCCGAACCCGGCGTCCACGTCGGCGATGACGGGAAGGGTCGTCGACCGCCGGATGCGGACCGCGTCCTGGTGGAACTCGGTCATGGTGAGGATCCCCGCGTCGGGGACTCCGTGGGAGGCGGAGATCCCGAGGCCGCCGGCCCACAATGCCTCGAAGCCCGCCTTCTGCGCCAGGATTGCCGACAGACCGTCGTGCACTCCGATGGCCCGGACGGGGACGTCGTCCGCGATGAGCTGGCGTATGGTGCGATTCACCGTTATCACCTCGATGTCAGTTGTGAGTGTGACGCAATGGTGCGCGACAGCAAGCTCGCCGAATAATGCGCGATGGCGGCCCGACTTCGGTCGCCGGGCATCGCAATGGCACGGCATTACCGGATGTGTGAATACGCGAGAGTCTCACGGCACCGCAAATGCCGAGTGCCGTGGAGAAGCCCGTGTGTTGTCTGTCCGATCCCGCCAACAGGCGGCTCTGCCTGCGTAAACGCAGCGAGTGCGAGCTGACTTCGGGCCCGGTGGAACCGGCGGGAATGCGATTCCAGCCGCTCAGGAACATAGCAGCCTGCCGTTCATTGGCCAGAGAAAAAGCGCGCAGCAAGGCAGTTCGCAGCCTCACCGAGAATCATCGGGTGCGCTCGAAAGCTATAGGCCTTGCGAGGGAATGGGCTAACGTCCCTCTGTCCCGCCGGCGGGACAGACCGCGGGTAACGACTCAGCGATTGGTTGGTACGTCATGCACCCTGACATCATCCTTGAGGACACCACACTGCGGGACGGCGAGCAGGCTCCGGGTGTCGCCTTCGGGCCCGAGACGAAGGAAGCGATCCTGGACGCGCTCATCGGCGCGGGCGTGCGGTGGGTCGAGGTCGGTATACCGGCCATGGGCGGAAGCGAGGTCGAGTTCCTCAAGAAGGCGGTGCGCCGTCAGGACGAGGCGACCCTCGTGGCCTGGAACCGCGGCGTCAAGGAGGACATCGAGTTCTCCCTCGGTCTGGGCTACAAGGCCGTCCACATCGGTCTGCCGGCCTCGAAGGTGCACTTGAAGCAGAGCGTCGGCAAGACACGCGACTGGCTCCTGGAGAACGCCCGCGCGCTGGTGGAGATGATCAAGGAGCGTGGCGCCTTCGTGTCGATCAGCGCCGAGGACATCGCGCGCACCGAAACGGACTTCCTCGTCGAGTACGCCAGCACCGTGGCGGCTGCCGGGGCCGACCGCCTGCGCCTGTCGGACACGATCGGCATCCTGACGCCCGAGCAGTACGGCGCCAAGGTCGCCGCGATCGCGGCGGAGGTCGACATCGACCTGCAGTGCCACGCACACAACGACTTCGGCCTCGGCTTCGCCAACACCCTGGCGGGCCTGCAGGCGGGTGCACGCTACTTCCACGTCACCGTGAACGGCATCGGCGAGCGGGCGGGCATGACCGACCTGGCGCAGGCCGCGGTCACGCTGCAGTCCCTCTACGACGTGGACCTGAAGATCGACACCACGAAGCTCTGCGAGCTCGGCAAGCTGGTCTCGAGCGCGAGCGGGCACCCGAACGTGCCGTGGCAGCCGATCGTGGGAGAGAACGTCTTCGCCCACGAGTCGGGCATCCACGTCAACGCCATGCTCCAGGACACATCGACCTTCGAGCCGTTCCCGCCCGAGCGTGTCGGCGGCGAGCGGCGCTACGTACTCGGCAAGCACTCCGGCCGGGCGCTGATCGAGGCGGTGCTGACCGAGCACGGCCGGGCGTTCGAGGACGAGCAGCTCAAGCAGTGCCTGGCATGGCTGCGCGAGGCGGCCGTGGAGCGCCGTGGTGCGGTCGAACCCAAGGAACTCCTCGACCACTTCGACCAGATCGCCTGATCCCGCGCCGCGCCGCACCGGCCCGATCCGACGGGCGGTGCGGCGTATCTCGAACGAAACGAAGCGCATCGTTCTGCGGGAGGAATCTGTGTTGCCCATGCGAGCCGGTCGGCGGCTCGCCGCATCCGCGGATGCGGCGCACCTCGGCGACGACGGGCGCCGCGCCGGCATCGTCGCCCTGGCCGAATCGCTGGACGCGCGCGGTCCGGCCGCTGCCGGTACGGCGCTGGCAGCCGCCGTCGCAACCGGAGCGCTGGCGGGCCGGTCCGGCGGCGCGCTGACGCCGACGGTGGCCGTCGACTCCGGCAGCCTGCCCCCCGTGCTGCGCCCATGGGTCGCGAAGGGCTTCACGCCGTTCCGCTGCAAACCGCTGGACTGTCCGGAAGAACACCGCGCGCCACTGGCTCTGTTGATCGACGCCGTGTCCGGGACACCCGCGCTGGGCTGCCCGCCGCACTGGGTGATCGGCGACTGCGTCCTGACCCTGGAACTGCCCGGGGCCGCGGATCTGCGGCAGGTGCTCGCGGCCGACCCGGCCGCCGGCCGAAGCTGGGTGAACGAGGCGTGCCTGCGTTCCCTGGAGGCGTTCGCCGCCCACGACGCCCGTCTCACCTCTCTCCTGACGGCCCGCGGGATGCCGGCACCGGAGGTCTTCCCCGTGGCGGAGCGGTACACGGCAGCCCGGGACCGGCTGAGCCGGATTCTGGGCCCCTTGGACCTGCCGGCGGCCCTGCCGACGCCACGGCACCCAGGACCACTCACTCTCTTCTGCGATCCGAAGCCGGCGAACTTCATCCTGCCGGAGGCGATGGCGGCGTGCGGTCCCGAGGACGGCTGGCCCGTACGCATCGACCTCGACCTGCTCCGCTACGTGTGCCCGATCTCGCTCCAAGTGGTCATCGCCCTGTGCACCTACCCGATCGCCCTGCCCGAGCACGGTGAGGGCGCCACCGGCTTCGCCGGGCTGCTCCACGACGTGCGCGGCGCCGGCCTGCGCTTCGGGGTCGAACCGGAGGAGACCGAAGCGATGCTCCTCTACCACCTCGTCCGCAACTTCACCTCGGCCGCCGACGACGGCTCGGCGGCCGGTGCCCGCAAGGCCGCGGCGCTGGCGCCGGTCCTGGGCGCGGCGCTGGTCTCCCTGCGGTCGCTCCCCCCTGCTCCGGCGACCGCCGACCTGCTGGCCTCGTGGCGCTCCGCCCACGGGGGTCACGACGAACGAATCATGGATTGAGACGATATGCCTGACGCACTGACCGTCGTCCGGATCGCCGGCGACGGCGTCGGTCCCGAACTCGTGGCCGCCGGCAGCGCGGTGATCGAGGCGCTGGGCGTGCCGGTCCGCTGGGTGGACGCCGTGGCGGGCTTCAACGCGATCGAGGAGCACGGGACGACGGCGCCGGAGTCCACCATCGCCGCGCTCCGTGAGCACCGGCTCGCCATCAAAGGTCCGTTCCACACGCCGAGCGGTGGCACCATCCGCAGCGCCAACCACTATCTGCGCCGCTCCCTCGACCTGTACGCGGCGCTGCGGCCGCTGCCCATCCTGCCCGGCAGGCCTCCTGTCCTGCTGGTGCGGGAGAACCTCGAGGACCTCTACGCCGCGGTGGAGTGGATGCCCGCGGCGGACGTCGCCCAGGCGGTCAAGACGGCGACCCACGGGGGATGCGTCCGCATCACCCGCTACGCCTTCGAACTCGCCCGCAAGGAGAAGCGCGGCAGGGTCACGCTGGTGCACAAGGCCAACAACCTCAAGCTGACCGAGGGAATGTTCCTGTCCGTCGCGAGAGAGGTGGCTCAGGAGTACCCGGACATCGAGTTCACGGACATGCTCTCCGACACCGCCGCCTCCACCATGGTGCTCGACCCGGGGGCGTTCGACGTCATCGTCACCTCGCACACCATCGGGGACATCCTGAGCAACCTCGGCGCGGCGCTCGCCGGCAGCCTCGGCCTGGTGGGCAGCCTCGACAGCAGTGGTGACGTCCACGTCGCCGAGGCCTCGCACGGCTCGGCCGACGAACTGGCCGGCAAGGACCAGGTCAATCCGGTGGCCTTCCTGCGCGGCGTGGTCCTGCTCCTCGGCGCGATCGGGCTCGACGACGAGCGGCACCGGCTGGAGCGGGCGCTCGACCAGTGGTCGGAATCTGGTGTTCGAACCGTCGACCTCGGCGGAGCCGCCACGACGGCGGATGTCGTCGGCACCATCTGCGGACTGCTGTGAGAGAAGGGGAAAGCATGACCGGCACGGTGCAGCTGGCGCTGGAGGGCGGGTCGTCGCTCGCCGGGGCACTGACGCGTGCCGCGCGGCACCACGGACACGAACTCACGCACGGCCCGTCCGGCGCCGAACCGGCGACGGACGTCCGGCTGACGTGCCGGCGGGACGGACAGACGGCCGCGGCCGTGCCGCTGGAGCCCGACGACCGGCTCGGGCGGGCGATCGCCGAAGAGGCGCTGCGGCACATCATGCGGATGTGGCCCTGCGGTGAGGCCTCGGCCGTGGTGCTGGCCCCCGCCGGGGGAGCAGCCGGTCCGGCCGCCGCGGGACCGGTGGACGCGATCACGGTGGGCGGCCCCTGGGTGGTCGAGGAGTCCGGCGCGCACTGCCTGGTCCGGATGCTGACGGCACAGCAGACCCGGTGCTGGCTGGTGTCCTACGCCTGTGAGAGCGCGCGCGAGGAAGGTCCGGGCCCGCAGGACCCCGGCATCGAGGTCGTGCCCTCCTGGATCGCCCGGGACACCGCCAGGTTGTGCGAGTACATGCACGACCGCGGAGCGGCCGACGACTGGTCCGAGCCGCTGCAGCTGGGAGCGCCGCAATCCGGGCCGGGTCGCCGGGTGGAAAGGCTGTTCGCGTTCACCGAGGCGGCGTACGCACGGCGGTTGGTCGCGTCGCTCCTGTCGGAAGCGAGGAGGGCATGACGGCTGTCGCCGTAGTGGGCGCCGGAATCATCGGCAAGAGGCTGGCCGCGGCACTGTCCGCACCCGCCGGGGAACAGGACACGTACGCGCCTCGCCTCGCCGGCATCGCTCTGCGCGGGCCCAACATATTCGCCACGGCCCGGCCCGAGCTGCCGGTGTTCGCCGCCGATGCACGCGCCGCGGAGCGTCTGCGAGAGGTGGGGACCGAGCCGAAGGGTGACCTGGACCAACTCCTGGCGTCCGCGGACATCGTCGTGGACTGCGGTCCTTCCCGCACCGGCGCCGGACGCTCCGAGGTCTACGCGGCACACGGCGTACGGGCCGTCTTCTGCGGCGGGGAACGCGACGCTCGCCTCGGACCGCTGATCCACAGCGCCCTGAACCCCCAGGTCGCCGCCCGGCCCGGCGGTCTGCGTGTGCTCAGTTGCAACACCACGGCACTGGCCCGGGTACTGGCCGGGATCGGGCCGGACGACGTCCGGACGCTCGATGCGACGATCCTGCGCTGCAGCACGGACACCGACAAGGCCACGAAGGGAATCACCAACGGCGCCGTCCTCGCACGGGACCCCTCCCACCACGCCGCCGACCTCCGCGCGGTCGCGCCGGGCCCGACCGTTCGCACCGCCGCGGCCACGGTGCCCATGACCGCGGGGCACTTCCTCCACGTCCGGCTCACCCTGCGCGCGGGCCTCGGCGCCGCCGAAGGACTGGACCGGCTCCGTCGTGCCGAACGGGTCGATGTCCTGGCCGGCGAGGAGCCGGTGCACACCGCGCAGCTGAAGGAGCGTTCCGAGGCGCCCTGGCACGACCGGTACGACGTGCAGATCGTCCCCATCGGGCAGCCGGGAAAGGACCGTCTGGAGTTCTGGCTGTCGCTGGACAACCAGGCCATCACCATCCCGGAGACGCTCGACGCCATCCAGCTGGCCGCGCCCGGCGGCACCGCGCGGCAGGCGCGACTGACGTCCGACCGCATGCTGCGCACACGCTCGACAGCGCACCACTCCCTTCACCCGACGTCGGACGGAGGACCCCGATGACGCCCGCCCCTGTGCCCGTGGCCGTGGTCGGCGGCGGGCGGGTCGCCCGCGCCGTGCACATACCGCTGCTGCTGATGAAGCCCGCATCGTTCCGGCTGGTCGCGGTCGTCGAGACCGACCGGCACAAGGCCGCCTCGCTGAAGCGTGAGTACCCCGCGCTCGACGTGGTCACGGATCCGGGGGCCGCGTTCGCGGCGGGCGCCCGGTGCCTGATCTGCGCCACACCCTGGCCGACCCACCGGGACGTCGTGACCGAAGCCCTGCGGCAAGGGCTGCACGTCCTCACCGAGAAGCCGGTCAGCCTGGATCCTGCCGACATCGCGGCGCTGCTGGAGGCCGAGCGCTCCTCCGCCGGGAGGGTCACGGTCGGGTACATGAAGCGCCACGACCCGGCCGCCGCACGTTTCGTCGACGCGGTGTCCACGAGGATCCACCGCCTGCGCCGCGTCTCGGTCGACATCGTCGACCCCGACTCGCCGCGGCAGGTCGCCCATCGCATGGCCACCCCGCTGGAGCCCTCCGCCGTCACCCGGGCGGCCGCCGAGCAGACCGTGTCCGCTCTGCTCGCCGACGCCTCCGACGGGCAGCGCGCGGTCTACTCACGCGGGCTCGGAGGATCGCTGATCCACCAGATCAACCTGATCCACGCCGCGCTGTCCGGATCGCCGTACCGACTCCTGGGCCGCATCGGGCACAGCACCCACTGGGCGGGAGGGGCCGCGGTGTCCTGCGGATGGTGGCCGACCGACGACTTCGGCGTGCAGATGACCCATGTCCGTGCCCCTCTGGCACCCGGATACGTCGAGGTGATCGAGGCCGTGGCCGACGATTGCCGCCTCACTCTGCGGGCGCCCTCCCCCTATCTGCTGGAGCAGTCGATGACGTTCACCGAGGAGAACTCCGGTGGCGTCCACACATGTCCGGGTCAGCCGCACCACAACGGTTTCGTGCGGCAGCTCGAAGCCTGGGGGGAGAGCCTCCGTACCGAGTCGCACACCCTGCCCGGGCTCGACGAGGCGCTGCTCGACCTGGAGGTGGTGCGCGAGGCCGCGCTCACGTCCAGTGGTGTCCCCGCTCTTGCGCAGGCGATCGAGGTGAGTTCATGACGGACATGACGGCAACCGCCGCAGCGGTGCGGGTGGAGATCGACGCCGGACTTGCGGAGCGCACCCGTCCGGTGCTGGAGGCCCTGATCCGGGCGGATGTGCCGACCGCGCTCATGGCCAAGGACCCGGGGGTGTGGGGCCCGAGCGCCCGGCCCGAGGCCGCCGGCCGGCTCGGCTGGGTGGACGCCGCGATCCCCGATCCGGACCTGCCCGGAGCCGTGCGGGCCCTGCGGGAACGGGTGACGGGCCTCGACCGCCTGGTACTGGTCGGCATCGGTGGCTCGTCGCTCGCGGCGGAGGTGGTCGCCGACGCGTTCGGGCACGAACTGACCGTGCTGGACACCACCGACTGCGACCAGGTCGCCGCGGTGCTGCGCGGACCGCTGGACCGGACGCTGATCGTGGTGGCCAGCAAGAGCGGTGAGACGGTCGAGACGAGGACCGTGTACGAGGTTCTGTGGGGGGCCATGTCGCGGGCCCATGGCGCTGCCGCGGCGGCAGGCCACTTCGTCGCGGTGACCGATCCGGGTTCGGTGCTCGGCCGTTCCGCCGCGGAGCGCGGCTTCCCGGCCTTCGTGGCCGATCCCACGGTGGGCGGCCGGTTCAGCGCCCTGACCGCCTTCGGCCTGGTGCCGGCCGGGTTGCTCGGCGCGGACGTCGCGGCCCTCGGCCAGGACACGGCACAGCTCGCCCGCCCGCTCGGCCGGCCCGGGGAGAACCCCGGCCTGCTGCTCGGAGCCGCACTCGGCGCCGCCGCGCTCGACGGCAGGGACAAGCTGTACCTCCGACCGGCTCAGGGCTTCGCCCCGCTGTTCGGCGCCTGGGCCGAACAACTCGTCGCCGAGTCCACCGGAAAGGACGGCCGTGGCATTCTGCCGGTGGTCGACGCGGCCCTGCCCGAGCGGCCCGGCTCCGACACCGTGACCGGCCTGGTCGCCGGGTCGCCGGCGAGCCCCGCACCGGATGCCGACATCCGCACGTACGGCTCGCTGGGCTCCCAGTTCCTGCTGTGGGAGTACGCCACCGCGGTGGCCGGCCGGGTCTTGGGCATCAACCCGTTCGATCAGCCCAACGTCCAGGAGGCGAAGGACAAGACGCAGGCGATACTCGCCGGACGAGGGTCCGGCGCCGGTCTGAGCGGGCCCGATGTGCGGACCTTCACCGAAGGCGCCGTCGAGGTGGGCATCGATGAGCTCTCCGACCGCACCCTGAGCGGTGCCGGCACCCTGCGCGACATCATGAACGGGCTGGCGACGCTGCTGGGCCCGGACGGTTACCTCGCGGTGACGGCCTACCTGAACCGCTACGAGGACGCCGAGGTCGCGGCCCTCCGCGAACTGCTGGCCCGCCGGACCGGCAGGGCCGTGACCTTCGGCTGGGGTCCCCGCTACCTTCACTCCAGCGGCCAGTACCACAAGGGAGGCCCGCAGCACGGGGTGTTCCTGATGATCACGGGCGAGGTCGAGGACGACATCCCCGTGCCCGGCAGTGCGCACACGCTGGCCACGATCCAGCGCGCCCAGGCCCGGGGTGACCTGGAGATCCTGCGCGGCCGCGGACGTCCGGTCGTGCGCATCCACCTCAAGGAACGCCGGGAAGGCATCCGCCGGCTGCTCCAGGCGCTCACCGCGAGCGGTACCGAGAGGGCGGAGGCATCACGGTGAGCCCGCGCGATCTGCTGGTGGTCCTCGGGCCCGACGACCACCACCGGGACGCCGACGTCCCTGACCACGTCGACCGCGTCCATGCCGTACGGTCGGTCTTCCCCGACGGCGAGCAACTGATCACCGTCCCGGACCCGGAGGCCATCCGGGGACGGCATGTGCTGATCGCGCAGACGACGGCGCCGCCGCAGGACGTTCACCTCATGTCCGCCTGCCAGTTGACCTCGATCGCGGACGCGGCCGGAGCGGCGTCGATCACCTGTTTCCTGCCGTACCTGGGCTACCAGCGGCAGGACAGGGCCGATGGTCCGGGTCAGGCCCTCAGCGGTTCCCTCGTGCTGCGCCTGATCCGCAGCGCCGGAGCGGGCACGGTCCTGACCGTCGACCGGCACAGCACACCGCGGTGGGACGGCGGACCAGGGCTGCCGAAGGTGGTGAGCCTGAGCAGCGCCGGGCCCGCGGCAGCCGTGCTGAAGGGGCCGTTCGACTACGTCGTCGCCACGGATCGCGGGGGCAGCGGGCGCGCCGCACGGATCGGAGAGGCGCTCGGAGTGCCGACCGTCGCTCTCGGCAAGCTCAAGTCGCCGGAACGCGGCACCTACTACGAGAGCCTGCCCGACCAGTTGCGCGAACGCCGCCTGCTGGTCGTCGACGATGTGTGCACCTCGGGGTCGACCATACGGCCGCTGTGCGCCGACCTGGCGGCCATGGGTGCACAGCTCACGGTGTTCATCACACATGTGGTGCCGACTGCCGAGGGCCGGATCACCGCCATGGACGGCGTCGGCCGGTTCGTCTGCTCGGACAGCTGCGGCGATGCCTCGGCACCCGTCCGGCTCATGCCGTCGGCCGTCGAGCACTGGATCAGTTTCCTCACCCGGGACCCCGCCCCGACCGGCGGACCCGGCCTCGCCGCGGCACGCGGCGGACGCGACGCGAAAGGCGGCTGTTGATGGACCACCGGTGGATCCGTTCGCTGCTCGATGGGCTGGTCGAGGACCAGACCATCCAGACGCTCTGCGACCGGTACGACGAGTACAAGGACGTGCCGTTGCGGCAGGTCGGACTCGAATCCGTACAGGTGATGGGGCTCGTGCTCAGAATGGAGTCGGAGTTCGGCAAGGAGATCGACTACGAGACCTTCGATCTCGCGGATGTGTCCACCCTGACCCGGGCCGCACGATACCTCGGAGTTGACTGACCGGATGGCCGCGACAAGGACGACCGTCAAGGCATCGGCCGGACAACAGGCTGTACGCGACACCCTGACGACGCAACTGCGCTTCCACTTCCCTGACATCACCGCGGTCGAGTTCCACGACGGCGAGATGGTGGTGCTGTCCGACGAGCCGGTGCCGCGGGAGAAGCTGGACCGCGCCGTCGTCCGGATCCTGGAGCGCTTCCGGGCGGTCCCTCGGGGGCTGCGGACCAAGACGCTGCTGGACACCGACGACCCGGCCTCGGTGGAGGACTGGCTCGTCCGCCCCGCCCGGTTCGCCCCGGACGTCATCGGCGATGCCGCCCATACGCTCGCCGCCGAGCTGCGCAGGGTTGCCGCCCGCACCGGACGCCGAGCCGTCCCCGGCCGCTCGGTCCCGGAGCGAGCGGGCATCAACGTGTACGGGCACGAGACCGCCGCCCTGCTGGCAGCGCTCGACAGGTTCGGCGCCCGCTGCGTCGTGCAGGCCTATGACGCCGAGGAACTCCTCATCCCTTCGCTGATCCCCAGCTCGATCGTCGACCGCGCGGGGTATTTCGAGACGGGGTGCCAGCACCTGAGTTTCGTGGCGCCGGTGAGCAGTGATCCCGATCGGTTCGAGGAGTTCCTGCCGTTCTGGAGGTCCGCGGCCCGGGGCGACGGCCCGGACGGTGACCGTCGCGTCCTGGACTACCTCAAGACGCCCCGGGACCTGTTGAACCCTGCCGCCTGCCTGCACTGCTACCGGCTGCTGGAGGGCCAGACCTTCGGCGAGCAGGAGGTGTTGGTGATGAGCGTGGGCGGCTCGGTGTTCCGCGACGAGTCGGGGAACCTCAACAACGAGGAGCGCCTGTACGAGTTCAGGCTCCGGGAGGGCGTCGTGGTCGGCGGCACGGAGCCGGTGGCTCACATGCACGCGGAGCTGCTGGATCTTCTGGCCCTCACCGGGCTCCTGCTCGGCCTGGACTTCACGCTCGAGACCGCGACGGACATGTTCTTCAACGACGGCGCCGGTGAGCAGCTGTTCTCGCAGCTGGTGTCGGACAGCAAGATCGAGCTGGCCGCCCGTTCGCACTCGCTCGGCCGCAAGGTGGCCGTCGCGTCGCTCAACAAGCATGGCAGCCACTTCTCCGACGCCTTCCGGATCCGGGACGAACGGGACCTGGCGGCATCGACGATGTGCGTCGGCTTCGGCGTCGACCGTCTTGCCTTCCTCCTGGCCGAACGCCACGGAACGGACCTGGAGGCTCTCGCGGCGACGGTGTCGGCGAACGCCGAGCGGATCGCGCGGGTGCGGGCGTGAACCAGACGTTCGTCTGTCTGGAGACGACGGAGCCGTTCACCCGGAAGCTGGCGAAGACGGCTGCCGCCGAGGGCGACCGGCTGCTGTTCGTCTCGGACGGAGAAGGGCAGCCGGAGGGGACCGCCCGACTGCGGTTCGACGTCAGGGAGGACCCGGCCGCAGCGGCTGCCGCCATTCGCGCGCAGTGCGGCGACGCCCCGGTCGCCGCTGTGGTGACCAGCGAAGAAGTGCTCGTGACGGCCGCCGCTGCCATGGCCGAGGCGCTCGGGGTGGGCCGGAACTCCGTGGCGGCCTTGAGCGCCGCACGTGACAAGGCGCAGATGAAGCAGCTGTGGCGGGCGGCAGGAGTGAGCACCCCGCACGGACGCCATCTGACCTCCCGCAAGGGCCTCGATCTCGAACAGTTCACGTTCCCGGCGATCGTCAAACCCGCACGGGGCTTCGCCAGTTGCGGGGTCCGGCGGGTGGAGTCCGGAGCGGAGCTGCAGGATCAGCTGCGCAGGATAGGACTGTTCAACGCGACTCTGATCGCCAAGGAGGGCGGGGCGTCGTCGGGATTCCTCGTCGAACAGTGCCTGGAGGGCCCTGAGTACGCGGTGGACACGGTGTGGTTCGACGGTGAACCGGTGTGCGAGTTCATACTCTCGCGCAACTGGGGCGCACAGGCGACGGGCCCCTGGTTCCCCGACCGGCTCTATCTGCTGGACCAGACCCTCCCCGAGGAGCGCCGCCGCAGGATACTCGGCCTGGTCCGCCAGGCGGTCGCAGCGCTGGGCATCTCCTACGGGGCCACCCACACCGAAATCCGGTTCCACGACGAGGAGCCCTACGTCCTGGAGGCAGCGGCTCGGCCGGGTGCCGGTGGGCTGTTCTACCAGGTGCTGGAGCATGCGCACGGAGTGGACTTCACACGCGCGTTGTACCTCAGCCAGGTGTGCGCCGACCGCGCGGAGTTCGACCGGCGGCTCGGGACCTGGGAATGGCGGCCCGTCGCGGCCGACACCGGCTACTTCCTCTACAACCTGCCGTACGCCGGCTCGGGCATCGTCGAGGAGGTCGTGGGCCTGGACGAGCTGGATCGCCGGGAGGAGGTGCTGTGGTCCGTCTGCTTGAAGGAGCCCGGCAGCCACCTCCCCCCGTACGACGACCTCAACTCCGACTATTTCGGCCACGTCATCGGGCGTCACGTCAGCCGGCCCGGAGGGCCGACGCTCGAGGAGCTGCTCGAAAGCCTCGGGACCACTGTGCGGGTCGTGTACCGCTGACCGTCCGGTGACGGCCGGGTGGATCCACGATCCACCCGGCCGTCCCGTCGTCTCCGTCCTCCCGCGGCACCGGCGGCCGCGAGTCATCGGTCCGTCGGCTTCCTCGCCGCCTCCGGGCTCGGTGGGCTACACGCCGGCAGCACCGCGCGCCGCGGCATCGAGTTCCCGCTGTGCCCACGCGGCAACGCTCAGCCCCGCCCGGTTCGCCGCGGCAGTCCACAGGTCACCGTCGCTCGTGCTGAGTTCGACGCGGAGTTCTGCCTGGTCCGTGGCGTTCGGCGGCTTCCCGTCCGTGACGGCGCCGCCACCGGACTCCGTGTCGGAGGCCGGTAGTTCGTCACCGTCCTTCGCGTGCCGCTGGTTCAGGCTGGCCCGTACCTCGCTGCGCAGCCGGTTGCGCGACCAGGAGAGGGTCTCAGCCTTGCTCAGCCAGTAGTCCTGCTCCGGTTCCGTGAGCCGGGCGACTTCGGCGTGATGGCCGAAGCTGAGTGTGTCCCGCCGGCGGGACAGAGGGAAACTCCGGGCGACCCAGGCGTAGTTGCGGAGTGTCTGATAGTGGAGCGAACACTGCTCGATGGCCTTGCGGTAGCGCCCTGCAAAAGCGCCCTCGCCGTAGACCAGCCAGTCACCTAGACACCAGGCCGACGTTGTGTGAATCGTCGACAACTGAAACCCGATGTTCACCCACTTTTCGAATGGCAGTCTCGGTGGGAGATTGAGGCCGGTCCTGGGGGTGACTATATTGTTTGCGTTGGCTTCTGCCGGTGATGCGACTTTCAGGTGGCGCTTCGGTTTCACTGTGAATGGTGCCGATGGTGCGGGTTTCGCCACGGTTTCTTCCCCCGTCGCAGTCTGGAGTGAACACCCCCGGTGGAGGGTGGACACTTCTCGCTGTCCCTATTCACTTGCACCCGTTGGTGGAGCTGCGGGCGTCCTCGGCGTGATGAGTTTGTTACCGCCGTGTAGATCATCACCGGGTCCCTCGGTGGCGGCAAGTCTTTCTCGTTTGCGGGCAGGCGATCCGCCGTCGGCGGATAGGTGTACCCGGCAGCTGGTCGGGCGTTTCGCCAAGACTCCCTAAAGTCATCATGGTTGGGCTCGGCGGCGCCGTCTGGACGCAGCTGGTACGGGGCAATGCTTCCGGTCTGGTCCCCGGGGGCGCGTATGTCCCTTTTCTCCGGGTGTCCTGGGTGGCGTGCGCCACGGAAAATCTTTGTTTCGCGGGAATGGCGCATTCCTCGGACGTGCCGGTCGAATGCGTGCCGCAATCCTGGAGTCCGAGTTATGGTGACGCGGTCGAACTCGATGCATTTTGCTCACGGAAGGGGCATGCTTTGGCGGCACAGGGCGGTATCGAGAGTGATTTCGGGCTTGATCTCACCAGTCTGGATCCGGCAGATGTGCGGGCTCTGGACCGCTCGGGTTGCAAGCGCCTGGCCAAGGAAATCCGGGAATTCCTCATAGAGAACGTCACCAGGAGCGGCGGTCATCTCGGTGCCAATCTCGGTGTCGTCGAGCTGACCATCGCGGTCCATCGGGCCTTCGACTCGCCGTCCGACGCCATCATTTTCGACATTGGGCACCAGGCCTACACGCACAAGATCCTGACCGGCCGTGGTGGCGCTTTCGATACATTCCGGGAACGCAAGGGAATGTCAGGTTTCCCTGCCCGTGGTGAATCACCCCACGACCGGGTGGAGAACAGCCACTCCTCGACAGGTCCGGCGTGGGCGCTGGGGATCGCTCTGGCGGACGGCACCAGGCCTGTGGTCGTCATCGGTGACGGCGCGCTGACCGGGGGCGTCGCGTACGAGGCCCTCAACAACATCGGCGTACGCCAACTGCCCGTCCTCATCGTCTACAACGACAACGGCCGGTCCTACGCGCGCACGACGAGCCGCCTCACGCTCGGTGAACCCTGCGAGTCGGAGGCCACCGGCTCCCGCAACGTCGAACAGTTCTTCACCGCACTCGGCTTCAGCTACGTGGGCCCGGCCAACGGCCATGACTTCGACGACCTCGAACCGGCCATCGAGCGCGCGGCCGCTGCCGATGGTCCGGTCGTGGTGCACGTCAGGACCCAGAAGGGATTCGGCTGGTCCGATGCCGAGCGCGACGAGATCATGCGTCTGCACCAGGTCGGCGGAACGGTGGCCGCCCCGCCCGCGCAGGAGCTTCCGCTCGCCACCGGACCGCAGGCCTGGGGTCAGGAACTGAGCGACATACTCTGCGAGCTCGCCGAGCAGGACCCGCGTGTCCACGTGATCACCGCGGCGATGCCGGACCTGCTGTGCCTTCTGGAGTTCCGCCGGCGCTTCCCCGACCGGTACCACGACGTGGGCATCTGCGAGCAGGCGGCGGTCGGCCTTGCGGCGGGACTCGCCAGCCAGGGCTGCCGGCCCGTGTTCGCCGTGTTCGCGACGTTCCTCACCCGTGGGATGGACCAGATCATCAACGATGTCGCGCTGCACGAACTGCCCGTGACCTTCGTGGTCGACCGCGGCGGTGTGGCCGGCGGGGACGGGGCCTCGTCCCACGGCATCTACGACGTGGGACTCCTGCGCATGGTGCCGGGTCTCGACATCTACGCGCCGACGAGCGGCGATCAGCTCTCCGCGGTACTGCGGTCCGCCATCGGCCGGGACAGCGGCCCGACGGTGGTGCGGTACGCCAAGTGGAAACCGCTGCGGAGCGACCCCGATGGCACATCGGTGGAGTCGGTCCTGCGGCGCCGGGGCAGCGACCTGTGTCTCCTCGCGCACGGCGCGATGGTCCAGACGGCCGTGGCCGCCGCAGACGTGATGGAACGCGAGCACGGCGTCTCCGCCACCGTCTGGGAGGTCGTCCGGCTGCGGCCCGCCGTGACGGACGTCTTCGCCGACGCGGCCCGGCACAAGGCGGTCGTCACCATCGAGGACCTCGCGGAGGGATCCGGACTCTATCCCGATCTGCTCACCCACCTCGCCCGCGGCCGCGGCACCGTCCCCGCCACCGCCCAGGTGGCGCTGCCGGCCGGGTTCCTTCCCTGGGGCATCCGTGAGGAACTGCTCGCCGAGTTCGGTGTCAGCACAGAGGCGGTCGTCCGCCACGCCGAGGAGCTGCTCGGACTTGAACCCACGGAAGGCTCCGACGCCGAGGCGCGCTGATCGCGCGCCGGTCACCGCGTGACCCGGGGAGCGGGTCACCGCTCCCCGCGGCGCAGTCCTGCAGATCAACCCAGCCCGAAAGAGCAGATATGAATGTCGTGCGCTACTACGCACCCGGGAACGTCCAGGTCGAGGACGCGCCCGAACCGGCGCCCGGTCCGGGCGAGATCAAAGTCAGGGTCCGTAACTGCTGTGTGTGCGGGACCGATCTGAAGATCTCGCGCCACGGACATCACCGCATACGCCCGCCCCGCGTACTGGGGCACGAGATCGCGGGCGAGGTGGCGGAGCTGGGCGCGGGTGTGACCGGTTGGGCCGTGGGCGACCCGGTCCAGGTGATCGGCGCCATCCCCTGCGGGAAGTGTGCGAACTGCCATCTCGGGCTGATGACGGTGTGCCTCGACATGGAGGCGATGGGCTATCACTACGACGGCGGATTCGCCGAGTACGTCGTCGTGCCGGGCAAGGTGCTTGCCGCCCACGGCCTGAACCGCATCCCGGAGGGCGTGGGGTTCGCCGAGGCGTCGGCCGCCGAACCGCTGGCCTGCGTGCTGAACGGTCAGGAGCTGATCGACGTCGCCGGTGACGACTGCGTGGTCGTCGTGGGCGGTGGTCCGATCGGCTGCATGCACGTGCGTCTGGCCCGGGCGCGAGGGGCGGCTCAGGTGCTCCTGGTCGAACTGAACCGTGAGCGCCTGGCCCGCGCCGCCGAACTGGTCGATCCCGACCATGCGATATGCGCCTCGGACGGGGACGTGGCCGAGCAGGTGCTGGAACTGACGAAGGGACGCGGGGCGGATGCCGTGATCACCGCGACGGCCTCCGGCAGGGCGCAGGAGGAAGCCGTGCGGTACGCCGCACACAGAGGCAGGGTCAGCCTCTTCGGCAGCCTGCCCCCGGGCGGATCGTTGCCCGCCCTCGACACGAACCTTGTTCACTACCGCGAACTGAGGCTCGTGGGCGCCAATTCGTCCAGTCCGGAGCAGAACGCCCAGGCGCTGGACCTGATCGCCTCCGGTGCCGTCCCCGTCGCCGACCTGATCACTCACCGGCTTCCGCTGAGCCGCTTCCACGAGGCACTGGAGATGGTCGAGCGCGGTGCGGCGCTCAAGGTCACTCTCGAGCCCTGACGGCCGGTTCACCGGAAGGGGACACCCGGCCCGCGGACCCGGCCGCCCGGGCCGGGGCGCCTCTCAGCCAGGCCCGGCTCCCGAACGAGGTGCAGGACAGCGATGCGTCGACGCTCGCCCGGCCCAGGCACGCGGTGAACCATTCCTCGTCGGCCGGACCGGTCCAGGTGGCGAACTGGTGGCAGAGCGAGCCGTGGAAGACGTCGCCGGCGCCGAGCGTGTCGACGATCTCGACAGCCGGAACCGGCACTTCGCCGCCTCCGTCCGGCCCGCGCCAGGCGATGGGCGCGTCACCATGGGTCACGGCGGCCCACCGCACCCCGTGTGCCGACAGATAGCCGAAGACGTCGGAATCGGTACGGCAGCCGGGCGGGCGGAAGTCCGCGGAGCAGACGGCCACGTCGATGCGCGGCAGCAGCGCGTCGAACGAGGGACGCCAGCGGCCACCGTCCAGTACGGTACGCCGGCCGAAGCGTCGTGCGGCATCGGCCGTCGCCAGGGCGAGCGGTGGATGGTGTCCGTCCATCAGGACCACGTCGCTGCGCCGCACCGCCTGGTCCAGGTGGCCCGGCACGTCGATGTCGTCGGATCCCGAGTAGTGCGCGATCACGGCGCGGTCGCCGGAACCACTGCTGACGGCGATGGACGACACCGTGGGTGGCTCGTCCCGCTGCGGGCTCGCGTCCAGGATCCGCACACCGTGTTCCTCCAGGTCCGAGCGGATGATCTCGGTGAGCCGGTGGCGGCCGATCGCGGTGACGAGCGTGGCGGAGCCGCCCCGGTGGGCGAACGTCACCGCGGCATTGGCCGCGGGGCCGCCGGCGGCCAACGCCTGCGCGCTCGCGGTGACCTTCTCGTTCGGCGACGGCATTCGGGTGACCGCGTGGATGACGTCGATCGTCGCGAGACCTGCGAAGAGACCCGCCGGCCTGCCGTGGTTCGTGTTCATGGGATTGGGAGAACCTCTCGCCGGATCCTGCCCTGGCCAGCGAATCCTACGGACAGGGATGCCAACTCGACGACAGACAGCGGCCGGTGTGCGGGCCGGCTGATCGAATTCTTGAGTCCGCCAGGGCTCGGTGATTAGGTTCTGCGGCATGGAGTACCGCCGTCTCGGCCGCAGTGGCTTGAAGGTCAGTGAGATCGCCTACGGTAACTGGCTCACTCATGGTTCCCAGGTCGAGGCAGCCGCCGCGCGGGCCTGTGTCGCCGCGGCGCTGGACGAGGGGATCACCACCTTCGACACCGCGGACGTGTACGCCCTCACCCGGGCCGAACAGGTGCTGGGCGAGGCACTACGGGGTGTGCGCCGGGAATCGGTCGAGATCTGCACCAAGGTGTTCTGGCCCACCGGCCCCGGTGCGAACGACCGCGGCCTGTCGCGCAAGCACATCATCGAGTCGGCGCATGCCTCGTTGCGCCGGCTCGGGACCGACTACATCGATCTGTACCAGGCACACCGGTACGACCACGACACACCCCTGGTGGAGACGTTGCGGGCGTTCGACGACCTGGTCCGGCAGGGAAAGGTGCTGTACATCGGTGTGTCCGAGTGGCGGCCCGAACAGATCGCCGAGGCGCTGCAGATCGCCGATCGGCTGGGTCTGGACCGGATCGTGTCCAACCAGCCGCAGTACAACATGATCTGGCGGGTGATCGAACCCGAGGTGGTGCCGCTCTGCCTGCGTGAGGGAATCGGTCAGATGGTCTGGTCGCCGCTCGCACAGGGCGCGCTGACCGGCAAGTACCTGCCGGCCGCACCTCCGCCGCGTGGGTCCCGCGCCACTGACGGTCAGGGGTCCGGTTTCATCACCAACTTCCTTGCCGACGACGTCCTGCGCAGGGTCCAGTCGCTCGGACCGCTCGCCGAAGAGGCGGGTCTGACGTCGGCACAGCTCGCCGTGGCGTGGACCCTGCAGAACCCGGCCGTCGCGGCGGCCGTCGTCGGCGCCTCCCGGCCCGAGCAGATCAGGGAGAACGCCAGGGCCGCCGGCGTCCGTCTGGACCCGTCCCTGCTCCAGCGGATCGACGATGTCCTCGGCGACCAAGTCGTCGCCGACCCCGCCTACATCCCTGCGTCGAGCACGAACAGCACGGCAGCCGCGAGGGCGCGGCTCGCCGGTCGCGACCAGGACGGCGACACCGTGGCCGGCGGATCCCGCCAGGACGCGTGACGACGCGGCCTCATGACCACACCCGCACCTCGACAGGGAACGGAGAACAGCGCTGAGTACCGTGCAGGAGAAAAGACGACTTGACCTGATACCGGACAAGGGGCCGCGCCGCGTTCTCGCGGCGGCGCAACTGGTCAACAACTTCGGCAACGGCCTGTTCATGACCGGCCAGGCTCTCTTCTTCACCCGCTCGGTGGGGCTGCCCGTCTCGCAGGTCGCGTTCGGCCTGGGGGTCAGTGCCCTGTTCGGTCTCGTGGGAGGTGTACCCGTCGGGCGTCTGGCGGACCGTCGGGGATCGCGCGAGACCTACACCATGACCATGTTCGTCCAAGGATTCACCGCCACCGCATTGGTGTTCGTCCACTCCTTCGTGGCGTTCCTCGTAGCGGTGTGCCTCATCCAGTTCGCCCAGGCGGCGAGTCTCGCGGCACGCGGCCCGATGATCCGTGCACTCGGCGGCGACAACCCCGCGCAGTTCCGTGCCTATCTACGGTCCCTGACCAACGTGGGCATCACCGTCGGCGGGGCTGCGGCGACCGCCGCGATCCAGATCGACACCCGGCCGGCCTACCTCACGCTCGTGCTCGGCGATGCGGCCACCTTCTTCGTGTGCGCAGCGCTGGTCAGCCGGCTGCCGCATGTGGCGCCGGTGCCGGAGCCGGCCCAGGCGAACCGCTGGATCGCCCTGCGCGACCTGCCCTACCTGTCCGTCACCGTGCTGGACGGCCTGATGGGCATGCAGTACGCGGTGCTGGTCTTCGCGCTGCCGCTGTGGCTCGTCGGTGACACGCATGCTCCGCGCTGGTTCATCAGTGCCGCGTTGCTGACCAACACGCTGATGTGCGTGTTGTTGCAGGTCCGAGCCAGCCGTGGGATCGACACGGCGGACGACGCCGGGCGTGCCATGCGCCGCGCCGGCCTGACCTTCCTGTTCTCCACCGCGCTGTTCGCCATGATGGAGGGCCTGCCGGGGTGGGCCGCCGGGCTGATCGTCCTGCCGGCCGCGGCGATCCACACGGTCGGTGAGCTGTGGCAGGCCTCCGCCGGTTTCGAACTCAGCTACGGACTGGCCGCGCCGCACGCCCAGGGCCAGTACACCGGCGTGTACAACATGGGCTTCGTCTTCGCGAACGCGGTCGGGCCGCCGGTCCTGGGCGCGCTGTGCATCACCTGGGGGCGCCCCGGTTGGTTCGTCCTCGGCGCGATCTTCGCCTCGCTCGGTCTGGTGATTCCCGGGGTGGTGAAGTGGGCCGAGCGCACGCGACCCGCGTCGGAGACGGCGTGAAGCCGACCAGGGCGTCGACGAGTCGGAGGAGGAGGTCGGCGGTGCCCACGCCGAGCTCGCGGATGGGTTGAAGACGGTCACCGCTCCTTGGCGCCACCCGACACGGGCGAGCCGGGGTGAGAGAGGTCTGGGTATCGGGCGGGATCCGTTTCGCGCTCAGGAACCGGCTCAACACCGACACGTTCAGATGGTGGTGTTCGGCGTAGGCCCTGAGAGACATGCTGTGCCTGTTGCCGGCGCATTGGCAACACCCCCTGGCCTGTTGCCTCGCGAGTGGGCAACACGTTGCCACGGGCGCACGGGGACCGCGCACGGCACCGTCGGGGCTGCGGCCATGACCTTGGCCGTAACCCGAGGTACGCGCCGCGCACAGGAGGAAGGCGAGCGATGCGGAAGCGGGCAAGGGAGTTGACGGTCTTCAACCGGGCTCGCGCTCGGGTGCGCCGACTGGCCCGTCGAGCCTGGCTGTCGTTCGGCAGGTTCGTGGTGCGTGGTGCCGGTACCGCGTTGGGCGCCGGGTCGGCAGGGTGGCTCATCTGATGGGTGCGGAGCCGCTGATCGGGTGGGCGCAGCCGGGTCGCCGAGGCCGGGCCGGCGTACTCGACCGATCCGACGGCCACACCGCTCCCCTGTGGCGGTGTGACCGTCGGAGTTTCAGGGGCCGACGCCGGGACTCGCCCCAGTGCACAGCCGACCAGTCCGGCGCGACACCCTCCTGTCGCAGATCACCGCCACCTCGACCGACGAGTGAGGTGATCTGCGAGTCGGTCGTGACCGGGAGGGGTCTGTCGTGGGGTGCGGTTCCGTGAGGTCGAGGGTCGTTGCTCCGGCGCGGCGTGATCGCCCCGGCCGGGGGAGAGGCGGCACCAGCAAGAGGTCTTCATCACGGTCGACGGCCGGCGTCTTCTGTGGAGGCGAGAACTCCATCACGATCAGGGATCATGCTGCACCCGCTCGCGGATGTCAATTGGCGCCCAGGTCATGTATCGAGACCCTCGATGGGCTACAAATGTGACCCGCTGGGTGCGTGGGGCGCCCTTCTGGCGCTAACCTTCAGTGCGCCGCCCACGCGGGTTGTTGCCGACGACGAAGCAGGAGACCGCCTGTTTATGGAGAACACCACCGGGGTGGAGGACGTCGCGGCGGCCCTGGCATCGATCAAGGCGGAGCTCGAGGAACTGGGCCACACCATCGAGGTGATCAACTTCGACCGGCTCACCCACGAAACGGGCATCGCCGAGGCGACGGTCCGCAAACTCTTCGCAGGGGATTCCGTCGTCCCTGACGAGGTCGACCCGCCCTTCAAGGACCGGCTGCGGTTCCTCCTGGACACCAGGCTCAAGGAGAACGGGCGCAAGCACACGTTCCAGGAGGTGGCCGATGCCGTCGGTGTGGCCAAGTCGACGATCACCAACCTGTTGAACGGCTCGCGCAACCCGGGATTCGACGTCAGCAAGGACCTGGCGGAGTTCTTCAACGCCCCGGGCTTCTTCACGCTCGGACCGAGGACGGCACTCCTGACGGCCCTTGAACCCGTCCTGGAACAGGCACGGCTGATCGCCGAACTCAAGGGCCGACGGGTGGAGCGCGTGGCCCTGAGGGGAAGCGTGTCGGCCGGCAGCGACCAGTTGTCACGGCAGTTGCAGGCGGCGATCCACCAGGTGGTCGAAACGGCCCAGCGTGCGTCCCAGGAGCCGACGGCCGCCCCCGCCGGCGACGAGGACCCTGAACTCAGCGAACTCGCCGCCACGATGCGCTTGTTGCCGGCCAAACACCGCAGGAGCGTGATGGGCATCCTCAGAAGCGCGGTAGGCCTGGCCAAGCACGACGACTGACCGTCCGTCACCTCGACGGGCGCCGCACGCTTCTCGCGGCACGATACTCCCGCGCCAGGACGCCGAGGGCGGCCGGGATCGACGGTCGTGGCCCGCCGTGCAGGAGGGAACCTCCCTTGCGCCGTACGGCCTGGAGTTGGAGAACCTGAAGGGAGATCAGGGCTCGCAGAAACGGCCGGTAGGGCGCGTCGACCAGATCGGGCAGTCCACGGCACGCGGTGAGCGCGGTCTCGGCGAGATCGGCCTGCGCGCCGACCAGCCGCCCCAGAGCGGGAACGCATGCCTGTGACTTGCTGCGCAGGTCCTCGATGGTCAGCCCGTACCGGTCCAGTTCCTCGCGTGCGATGCCGATGCGGCCCTGCTCGGCGTCCTCGGCGAGATCGGCCAGGAAGTCGGCGCGCTGCCACCCCTCGATCAGCGCCCGGCATCCCTGGAGGAACAGCTCGTCCCCACCCGTCTCCGGCGCCGGCGCGATCAGCGACGCGGTGAGCATCAGGGCGGGTAGCGAGTAACTGTCGATGTAGGCCTGGTAGTCGGCTTCGCTGTCGAAGCCGGTCCATTCGGCCTCGACGGGCGCCCCGTCCAGGAAGTCGTGCACCCGCGCAGCCGTGTACGGGTGTCGGCGTGAGGTGTCGGCGAGCGCCCGGAGCAGAGCGGATGCGGGAGCCCCCGGGCCGGGGACGGCATCGAGTGCCTCCCTGACCTCACGGTGCCATGAACTCAAGTCTTCCTTGCGGGTGCCGACCTCTCCGGCGTCGATCCGCTCGTCGGTTTCGTGCATGAAGGCGACCATGGCGACGACGGACGCATGGAGCTTCGCGGGGAGCAGCAGCCGGGTGGCGAGGTACTGGTGGAGAGCGAACTTCCGTACCAGGTCGCGCTGGGCGTCGTAGGCTCCCCGCAGTGTCGGGTCAGTGATGTCGGCCTCGGTCAGGGCCGCGGACCATCGGGGCACTGCTCTCCTTCGGTTGGTGGTTCCGGTACGGGCGCGGACGGTCAGCGGTCCAGGAGGACACGGGCCGTGCGCAGCAGGACATGGGCGCGGGTCAGGGTTCGCGGATGCCGTCGCATGTGGACGACGTCCAGGTAGGCGCGGTTGATCTCGGGATCCCGGACCGATGCCTGTGTGATCTTGTCGCCTACCCAGCGGATCAGGGGATAGCCGCGTGGGTAGGGCCCGGTGACGTGGGGCTGGGCCAGGTCGGCGGTCGTCGACAGTTTCCACCCGGCGTTGGTGAAGACGTCCGCGCGACGGAAGTAGTCCCAGGCCGGAGCGTGCGGCGCGGCTCCGGAGCGCAGGTACCCGGCGAGCGCGCCGGCCTGCAGAGCCGCGAGGGTGAGCCCCTGACCGTAGACCGGGTTGACGGAGGCCATGGAATCGCCCGCCGCGACCAGTCCGCCCGGGAAGCGACTCGTCGCGCGGAACAGGCGGCGCCGGCTCTCGCGGAAGGCGAACGTGCTGACATCGCCCTGCAGCGCGCAGTGCTCGGCGACCTCCCGCAGCGGGGCGACGCAACGTCGCATTCTGGCGATGAACTCCCGTGGGTCCCTGGTAGGGCGGTGACCGGCGTAACCGGCCAGGACGACCGTCCACCGGCTGTTCTCGACCGCCGCGAGCGCTCCGGGTTCGCAGTGTGCGGGCTGGTAGCCGCTGTCGGGTCCTGGGGTGGAGTGCGCGATCACTGTCCCTGGGAGTTCACCGCCCCGGTGGAATGTGGCCGTGGCGTAGCCGAGGTCGATCCGCATCCGCTCCACGGGCGGCACGGGCCACCCCTCCTGGTCGAGCCAACGGCTCAGGCGACTCGACCGGCCCATGGCATCGACGACGAGATCGGCGGCGACCGTCGTCTCGTGCTCGTGCTCGTGCTCGTGCCCGGCCGGGGCGTAGCGGACGCCGCACACGCGGTCGCCGCGCACCAGGAGTCCTCGGCCGCGGCCGGCGAGGAAGCGCACGTTGGACAGGTCTCGCGTGCGCCGTCGTACGCTGCGCTCGATGAACGGGCGCGTGGCGCTGAGCATTTCGACGTCGTCCAAGGGAGGGCGTGGCCTGCCGTCGACGTAGAACCGGACCGCTCGGCCGCCGCCGACCAGGGCACCGCCCGCGGTCATCTCCCTGGTGATGCCGGGAAACCAGCGCTCCAGCTGCGCATGCCCCATCGCGAGCAGGGCGTGCAACTGGTGCCGGTGCGGTGCGCCTGGGCCAGTAGCCTCACCGTCGAGGCCGTCTGGTTCCACGATGACGACCTCTTCGGCGTAGTCGCTCAGCACGCGGGCCGCCAACAGGCCCGCGTAGCTGCCGCCAAGCACAACTGCCCGTTGCACGGGGCTCCCCTCCGAGCCCGTGACGGCTCAGCTCCGTTCGAATGGCCGCGTCGCCGAGAAGAGCGACCGGACGGGACACTATCGTGCCGCTGCGCGAGTCCAGGGCACTCCCTCGCCCTCCCGGGCGGAGCGGACCACCTGTAGCGATGAGTCCACCAGAGGGGTGCGGAGCGCTCGGGCCAGGCGCACCAGGCGGGTCCTCTCCTGGGCGGCGGGCGTGTTCTTTCCCGGTGCGAACAGCGCGGGCCCAGCGGAGGCGGCCGGTGCCGCGCCGTCAGGGCCTGCCGCCTGGAGGCGTTCGACCGCGTCCCGCAGGACTGCGGCCGTGGCGGCAGCTTCGAGCTCGTGGGGGGACAGGCCCTTCTTCCCCAGGCCCAGCTGGTTTCGGAGGGAGTCGGTCTGCATTGCCTCGCCGTGCAGGCTCGCTACCGCCTGCGCCGGCAACTCGCTGATCCAGGCGCGCCGTTCCAACTGCCGGATTCCGTCGAGGATCTCGATCACTCGTCGATGAAGTGTCCACCGGACATTGAAGACGCGATTCGGCTTGGATCGCCCGGTACCGGCCGAGGCCTGCCGGTCGAAGGGATCCGGCCGGCGGTGCCCCGAGCCCAGGGACAGCTCCTGGTCGACCCCCGCGACGACGAGATCCCACAACGGCTGCAGAACCGCGATGTCCCGACGTTCGCCGAGCCACTTGCTCAACGCCGCTCCGGAGACTCCGTAGCAGGTCATGATGGATCCCACGACCCCGAAGGCGGAGCCCAGCACCCCCACGTCGTCGAGTTGGTGGTGACCGAGGGCGGCGGCTGCGGCTGCGGGCGCCGAACACACCACGTACCCGGACGTCACGAGCATGCTGCGCCCGTACCAGCGGACGGAGTGCATGATGGCCTTGTCGTCGGCCCGGGCACGTCGCGTGCGACGCCATGTGTGCACCGTTCCGCAGGTGAGCATGGTCAGAAACACACTGAGGAAGAGCTGCACCTGCGGATGCTTCACCTGCTCGGTGTTGAACTTGAGCGGATCGGCCGCCCCGCCGAGATCCGTGGTCAGGAACGCGACGACCATGACCGCGAAGGAGATGCCGTAGGCGACCGCCCAGGCCGCGATCTGCCGCCGGACCCGCCACGGCTGATCCGACCGGGACGGGGTCCACAAGACCGTCAACAGGTGCTGCGTCCCGAAGCACAACAGGATGCCCAGGTAGATCGGCAGCGTAGGGAGCCACGGTTGACCGGACGCCGAACCGAGACTCCGGTATCCGAAAGGAGAGGCGACCACGTAGACGATGCCGCCCAATCCGTGGGTGGCGACCTGCAGGCCCAGCGCGAACGAAGGGGAACGTACGAGAGCTGAGGCCTTCCAGATGGCGATCGTCAGATGGAGGGAGGCGATGACCAGATAGACAGTGGTCGCGCTGCTCTCAGACACCAGTCCTCCGGTGGGTGAAGCTGAAGACGAAGCCATGTGCGTCGGGCTCTTGGAGCGCGATCTTGCGGTCCAGCGCCACAGTGGCGAAGGCCTCGACCTTCCGCTCGACCGGCGAGTCGTAGTGAGACCGTTGGAAGAAGGCGGTGACCGTATCGGGGTTGAGTGCCGGTGTGAGCTGAACCGCCAGTTCCCTCGACAGCGGGCTGCCGTTGTCCGCCCCGACCGGCACCCTGACGTCCTCCGCCTTGTCGAACAGGAAATGACCCAGTTCGTGGGCGATGGAGTTCACTTGGGTGAGTTCGCTGGCGTACTCGTCGACCGCGATGTAGTCCTGATCCGGGGTGGCTAGAGAGAACGCGCTGACGGTGGGCGGCATGTCGATGTACAGTACAGAGATGGGGTTGCCGCGCCGTTCGGCGACGAGCTCCACCAGACCGTCGATGCTCTGGACGCTTGAGAGGCCCAGGTCTTTGCGGATCTGCCGGGCAGCGGCATGGGTTTCGCGGCGTATGGCGAGCTCTTCCCTGACCGAGCCGATCCAGCGTGGCCACTCCGGTCGCCGACGGCCCTTCCTCACGATCGGCTGCATCCTCGTCCCCCTCCGCCTGGGACCGCGGCCACCGCGTGTCGGCCGAACCCACGTGGCCGAACCCGCGGACCGACACGGAACCGCTCGCCGACGAGGGCGGCGGTCCGTACAGCACGATGATCACGCTTGGGCGGCGCGGTGTCGCAGGAGTGACGCGACTCCTGACGAGTCGACCGATGCTCGGCACCCGGTTGCACCCATGCCCGGTGCGTGGCTCGAGGGCTTGCCTGTACGGCCCTGATGCCCGCTCCTGTGGCGGATCGCACGATCCACCCCGTCATCCGTTCTCCTCACCTGCCCCGACGACACCCGGAAACCGCGCTCAAGTCACCAGACCCAGACAGTGTTTCAAAGCGTGTCGACCAACGCGTCGTCAACTATAGGTTGGGAACGTCCAGGGGTGGGCAACGCACCGTGGCCCGTGCAGCCGACGCGGCGGATGACCTGCCGCAGCCGGCCGAAGCGACCCCCGCGAACCCCGGCCCGAGGCCACCGTTCAACGCACACGCACATGCGACTGATCGATGCGGAGATCGGCCGGTACGGCTGGTCGTCCCTTGGGTGTGGGTCCGGGAACCCCGCCTTCGCCCGCTCCGCCTCCCCCAAGCGGTCCGAGGGGCAGATCCTCGCGGTATTGCGGAGGCATGGCTCCTCTCCTCCGGTTGAATGCCTCTGTGGCACAGGACTTGGGCTTCGACGAGGACGACCTGCGGGCGCTGGCCGGGCCACGCTCCTTCGGGCGGGGTCAGAATTATCCGGCCGCGGTGACCGCGGTGGAGGTCGGCGACGGCTGGATCACGGCCACCGTCCACGGGACGGACGCCTACCAGGTGGAGTTGGCCCTGGACGGGCCCGACGGCGTTGCCGGGGAGTGCGACTGCCCGTACGGCATGGAGGGCAACTTCTGCAAGCACCTGGTCGCCCTGGGCCTGACCGTGCTCGCCGAGCCGGAAGCGGTGCCGAGGCAGCGTGGCCGGGCCAGGACTCGTGCCCAGGAGCTGGATGCGTGGCTGGCTGCGCTCTCCAGGGACGAGCTGCTCGCCCTGGTACGGGAACAGGTGGCTGGGGACCGGCAGTTGGCGCGTCGGCTGGAGCTGCGGGCGGCGAGCGCCAGGGGGGACCTGGCCGAGGTCCGTGCCCGCATCCGGGAACTCCTCGACACCGCCCCCTTCGCACGGTATGGATACGTCGAGTACGCCGATACCCACGCCTACGGCGAACAGGCCTCGCAGGCGGTGTCCGCGATCGCCGCGCTGACCGCCGCCGGGCGGGCCGCGGACGCGATCTCACTGTCCCGGGAGGCGATGCGGCTCCTCAGTGATGCCCAGGACGCGATCGACGACTCCGACGGTCATCTGGGTCGAATCGGTGCTGCGCTTGCCGAAGCCCACCTCGGGGCGTGCCGCGCAGCACGCCCCGACTCGGACGAGACCGCGCGGTGGCTGGTCGGCCATCTGCTCAGTGACCTGGACGATCTCACCGGCATCGATCCCCTCGACTACGAGGATGTCCTTGGCGCGCAAGGGATGCTCAGGGTAAGGGAGTTGACGGCTGCCGCCTGGCGCCGCAACCGCACCGGCTGGGGGGAGAAGTATTTGATGGAGCGGCTGGCCAAGGCGGAAGGGGACGTGGACGGATGGGTCGCCGTGCACGCGGCCGTCCTCGCTCCGGATGGCAGCACTCACCTGAGCGTCGCCCGCGAACTGGACACCGTCGGCCGCGCGGACGAGGCCCTGCGGTGGGCGGAGCGTGGCATTGAGGAAACACCCGACGACGTCACCTCCGACATCGCCCTGATCGACTACCTCTGCGACCGCTACACCCGCGCCGACCGGCTCCTCGACGCCGTCGCCCTGCGCCGCGCCCAGTTCGCCGCCCGCCGTTCCCTGGCCGCGTACCAGCAGTTGCGTACGGCGGCACGAGCGGCCGGCTGCTGGCAGGCCGAGCGGGAGCAGGCGCTCGTGCCGCTGCGCGCCGACGCCGGGCAGCGGCAGCAGTCCTGGTACGGCGGCCCGGTCCTGGTCGACGCCCTGCTCGACGACGGGGACGTCGACGCTGCCTGGCGGGCCGCGGCTGAAACGCGTGCGCACGACCGGCAGTGGCTCGCCCTCGCCGACCGGGCCCGCGCCGTGCGTCCTGCCGACGCGCTCGGGGTCTACCTGCGGCTGGCCGGACCGCTCATGAAACAGACGGGCAACGCCGTCTACGAGCAGCTGACCGGTCTGCTGCTGAGCATGCGCGACTGCCACCACCGCCTGGGCACCGAGGACGAGTTCACCGCGTACCTCGCCGCTCTGCGCGCCGGCCAGAAGCGCAAGCGGAACCTGATGCGGCTCCTCGACCAGCACGGCCTGTGACGGGCACTGCCTGTATCCGGAAGTTCATCCACTCCATCTCCGTGGTCTCCGGCTGACCTTCCTGCCTCCTGCGCGCTGTGAACGCGGCACTGGCTGCCGCGCCGTCGTGACCATCAGGTGGCGGTGACGACCAGCGCGGCCCGGTCGTCGAGGGCGGCATCGCCTGCGAACGTGGTGACTGCGGCGGTGATGGACTCGATGAGGGTGGCGGCGGTGGGCGTCGTGGTCCGGTCGGCGACGAGCGCGTCGGCCAAGCGGTCCTCGCCGAAGAATTCGCCGTCGGTGGAACGAGCCTCGGTGATGCCGTCGGTGACCAGGACCAGGCTGTCGCCGGGGCGCAGGCCGATGTCGAACGGGCAGAAGCCGGGGTCGGGACGGATGCCCAACAGCAGGCCTGGTTGCGTGAGTTCTTCGACCGTACCGTCGGCTCGGCGCACGAGGGGCGGTACATGGCCTGCTCGAATCAGGTTGAGCGCGAGGTGAGACGCGGAGTACCGCAGCTCGCCGTAGACGAGTGAAACGAACTGGTCCTCATCGGCGGTGCCTGCCGTCAACGCGTCGTTGATGGCGGCGACCACCGCCGCCGGGTCGTTCAGGAGGCGGGCGGCGGCGCGTGCGGTGTGGCGGACCATTCCGGTGGTGGTGGCCGCCAGCGCGCCGCGCCCCGACACATCGCCGATCATGAACGCCCAGCGGTCGCCGGACAGCGGGAAGACGTCGTAGAAGTCGCCGCCGACGTCGAGTCCTTCACCGGCCGGATGGTACGAGGCGGCCAAGGTTGCGCCGGGAATCCTGGGCAACTCGGGAGGCATCAGACCTGCCTGCAGATCGTGGGCCAGCCGGACGCGGTCGGTGAACTGGTGGGCGTTGTCGGCACTCGAAGCGGCCCGGCGGGCGAGCTCCTGGGCCAGGGCGATCGTGTGGCCGTCCAGGGGCAGGGCGGTGGCCAGGAGAGTCAGCGTGCCGAAGGTACGGCCCCGGGTGGCCAGCGGCACGCACACGTAACCCGTGACGCCGAACTGCGCGCAGGCGCTGCCCGTGTGGGACGTCTCGATGGCGCCGGAAGCCAGCACGCGGGCGACGGCGGCGTCCACGTCGTCGCACAGCGCGGGGGAGGAGAGGAGCTCTTCCCCCTCCCGGGTCGAGGCGGCGACGGCGATGCGGTGGGTCCGGCCGCGCTCGACCACATGGACGGCACACAGCGGCGCCAGGGCCGGAACGGTCAGCCTGGCCAGGCACTGCAGGCTCTCCGAATAGTGTGTCTCGCCCGTGATGGCGGTGCTCGCTTCCAGCAGGAAGGCCAGATCCTCACGGACCGCCTTCTCCCGCTCCTGGGCGGCGTGCCGCGCCTCCACCGCACAGTGGCGTTCGATGGCCAGCGCGGCTATGCGTGCGAACGCGACGCTGAGCGTCACATCCCTGTCCGCGGGAGCCTTGGGGGTGCGGTGGTACATCGCGAAGGTGCCCAGCAGCCGGCCGTCCGCGTCCTGGATCGGCGTGGACCAGCACGCCGCGACCCCGGCCCGCAGCGCCAGGTCGCGGTAGTCCTTCCACAGGGGGTCGGTGGCGATGTCCGTGACGATCACCGGTTCATGCCGGAAGGCGGCCGTGCCGCACGAGCCGACACCCTCGTCGATGGGCGCCCCGTCGATCGCCTCGTTGTAGAAGTCGGGCAGGCGCGGGGCGGTGCCGTGCCGCAGGCGCTGGCCGTCGGGATCGACGAGCAGTACCGAGACGATCATGTCCGGGGAGAGCTCTTCGATCGCCGTGGCCATGCCGTCGAGGATCTCGGCGAGAGGGGCGTCGCGTGCGATCTGCTCCAGCAACACGCGCTGCTGAGAGGCCAGGAGATGCGCGTCGTGGTATGCGGTGGTCTCGACCGCGATCACCACGACCCCGTCGATCCGGCCGGCCTCGTCCCAGCGGGGCTCGTAGGTGAAGTCGAAGAACCCCTCCCGCTGCCTGCCTGGCTCTCCCAGCATCAGCCGCCCGTCCCGGGCCCGGTATGCGACGCCGGTGCGGTAGACCTCGTCGAGCCGGTCGAGGACGCCCTGCGGAACCAATTCCGGAATCACCTCTCCGACCGGCTCGCCGACGCGCCCGCGGTCGCACCCCACGGCCTCGAAGAATGCCGAGTTCGCCACTTCCAGCAGGTGTTTTGGGCCACTGAGCGCGGCGAAGATCACCGGGGCCTGCCCGAAGAGGTCCGCGTACTCCTCGCTCCGCCGGTCGATGGGGACGGAGCGGGCGATGGCCGAACTGTGGGGATCGAAATATATGGACATGACAGGCCGCCCTCTCCTGTCTCCTCCGTCCGCGGACGACGTCGTCTCGCCCCTCCACTCTGACACATGTCTGCGCTGTTTCCAGGCCGCAGCCGGGCCGGTCACGGCGGCGCTTCATGATCGGGGGGCCTGACGGCTCGACCTCCAGGAGGGCCGGCGGCGCATGGGGTGCCGAGCCCGTCGTCCACCGCAGGCGGCCTGGTCGTCTCCCTGGAGGAACGACGGGGGAAATTCTGTGGTGCCGCAGAGCGAGCCCCTCTAGGGTGGGGCTTGCTCCTCGCGGTGGCCGTCGGCTGCCGCGGTCAGTCGTGTGGAGAACGGGAGGTGTGACCGATGGCTGTCTCTGTGATGGGCGCTGCCCGCATCCGCAAGTTCATCCATTCCACCTCCGTGGTCTCCGGCTGACCTCACTCTTCTCCCGCGCCAGTGAGCGCGGTGCCGGGGCCACCCTTGTGAAGGGTCACCCCTTGTCTTTCTCGTCTCTCGTGGGTTCGTCCTCGCCTTCCTCGCATCCGCTCGTGCCGTACGGCTGGGATGTGGACTGGGAGGCCGAGTTCGCCCCCCACGCCGAGCAGGGCCTCCTGCCCGGCCGTGTCGTACGGGTCGACCGTGGCCAGTGCGACGTCGTCACCCCGGCCGGAACCGTCCGTGCCGACACCGAGTTCGTCGTCCCACGTGACCCGATGAAGGTCGTGTGCACGGGGGACTGGGTCGCGGTCGACCCTGAAGGCAGCGACCCGCGGTACGTACGGACGCTGTTGCCTCGCCGTACCGCCTTCGTGCGCTCCACCTCCTCCAAGCGGTCCGAGGGGCAGATCCTCGCGGCCAACGTCGACCACGCAGTCGTCGCCGTCTCCCTCGCTGTCGAACTCGACCTCGGCCGCGTCGAACGGTTCCTGGCGCTCGCGTGGGAGTCCGGCGCACAGCCCGTGGTCGTCCTCACCAAGGCCGACCTCGTGCCGGACCCCGTGACGCTGGCCCACCTCGTCCAGGACGTCGAGACGACCGCGCCCGGTGTACCCGTCCTCACCGTCAGCGCCCTGCACGGCGACGGCCTCGACGTGCTCGTCGCCCTCGTCGGTTCCGGCACGTCCGTGCTGCTCGGCCAGTCCGGCGCGGGCAAGTCCACTCTCGCCAACGCCCTCGCCGGTGAGGACGTCATGGACGTACAGGCCGCCCGTGACGTGGACGGCAAGGGCCGGCACACCACGACCACCCGCAATCTGCTGCCCCTGCCCTCCGGGGGTGTACTCATCGACACCCCCGGGCTGCGGGGTGTCGGCCTGTACGACGCCGAGAGCGGGGTCGGGCAGGTGTTTTCCGAGATCGAGGACCTGGCCGCTCGGTGCCGCTTCCACGACTGCGCGCACGAGA
The DNA here is from genome assembly GCF_001542625.1 of Streptomyces griseochromogenes. Classification (NCBI taxonomy): domain Bacteria; kingdom Bacillati; phylum Actinomycetota; class Actinomycetes; order Kitasatosporales; family Streptomycetaceae; genus Streptomyces; species Streptomyces griseochromogenes. Next base: position 2,967,883 of record NZ_CP016279.1, read on the forward strand.
CCGAGCCCGGCTGCGCGGTCCGCTCCGCGGTGGACAGCGGGGAGCTCCCGGTCCGGCGGCTGGAGAGCTACCGCAAGCTGATGCGGGAGAACCAGTGGATCGTCGCCAAGACCGACGCCCGCCTCAGGTCCGAACTCAGGAAGGACTGGAAGCGGAAGGGGGCGGAAGGAAAGGCGGCGATGGAGGCCAAACGGGGCCGCTGGGCATAGCAGCCCGGCAACGCCGACACGCCACATCCCGGCGGGCTGCCCCTGGCACCCGCCGGGGCCGCCCGTGCCGGGGCCGCCCGTGCCGGGGCCGCCCGTGCCGGGGCCGCCCGTGCCGGGGCCGCCCGTGCCGGGGCCGCCCGTGCCGGGGCCGCCCGTGCCGGGGCCGCTCGTGCCGGGGCCGCTCGTGCCGGGGCCGCTCGTGCCCCCCCGGCGGCCATGCCAAGGCACGCGGGGCCCTCGTCTGTCCGGCCGATGTGCGGTGGCGGAACCCGTCCCTTTTGTCGGCTGATGTTAGAAATAGACCATGGAGAGGCGTTTCGGCCTGTTCAAAGCGCGGGCCGCGTCCGCCCGTGCCGAGGCATTCCCGGCCGGCGAGGGCCGTCGTCTCCCGCCGGGCCTGCGCAGTGTCGCGGGCCAGGTGTTCGTCCTGCAACTCGTCATCCTGCTGCTGTTCGGCGCGGCGGCCGTGACGGCGCTGGTGCTGCAGTCCCAGCGGGCGAGCCTGGCCGAGGCCCGGGCACGCTCGCTCGTCGGGGCCGAGGCCTTCGCCAACGCCCCGGGCACGCTGGACGCGATGCGCTCCGCCGACCCCAGCGCGCTCCTCCAGCCCCGGGCCGAGGCGGCCCGCAGGACGTCGGGGGTCGACTACATCGTCGCGTTCAGCCCGGCCGGCTACCGCTGGACGCACCCCGACCCGCACCTGATCGGCAAGCGCGTGACCGGCACCTTCGGCGAGGCGCTCGCCGGGCACGCGCACACCTCCACCTTCGCCACACCGCTCGGCCAGGCCGTGGACTCGACCGTCCCGGTCCTCGACAGCCACGGCAAGGTCGCCGGGCTGGTCTCGGTCGGCATCACGGTCCGCAACGTGAACGCGCGCGTGATGCAGGAACTGCCGCTCCTGCTGGGCGCCGGCGCCACCGCCCTGCTGCTGGCGACGGCCGGATCGGCGCTGGTCAGCCAACGGCTGCGACGGCAGACCCGCGGCCTGGAACCGGCCGAGCTGCGCCGCATGTACGACCACCACGACGCCGTGCTGCACGCCGCGCGCGAAGGCGTCCTCATCATCGACGAGGACGGCGGGCTGCTGCTCGCCAACGACGAGGCACGGCGCCTGCTCGGCCTGCCCGAACACCCGCACGGGCGGCACATCGCCGGACTCGGCCTCGGACCAGCCCTCACCGGGCTGCTGTCCGGCCTGCGGCCCGTCACGGATCAGGTGTGCGAGGCCGGTGAGCGGCTGCTGGCGGTGAGCGTACGGCCGACCGAACCCTACGGCGGCCCGGCCGGCAGCGTCGTGACACTGCGGGACACGACCGAGCTGCGGGCCGTCGCGGGCAAGGCCGCCGTGGCGGAGCACCGGCTGCGCCTGCTGTACGACGCCATGACCAGGATCGGCACCTCCCTCGACGTGACCCGTACGGCGGAGGAACTCACCCGGTTCACGGTCCCCAGGTTCGCCGACTACGCCAGCGTCGACCTGGTCGACGCGATCCTCCAGGGCGGCGAGCCGGTGGGCACCATGATGCGCCGTACGGCCCTCACCGGCATCCACGACGACCATCCGCTGTACCCGGTCGGCACGCTCATCGACGCCGGCGCCGAGACCCCGCAGGCGATCGGCTTCGGAACCGGCGAGCCCGTGCTCGAAGCCGACCTGCCCGCCCTCACCGGATGGCAGGAACAGGATCCCGTCAGCGCGCGCCAGATCCTCGCCCACGGCATCCACTCGCTGATGGTGATCCCGCTGCGCGCCCGCGGCATCCTCATGGGCGTGGCCAGCTTCTGGCGCTCCGAGCGGCCCGAACCCTTCGAGGAGGAGGACGTGGCGGTCGCCGAGGAACTGGTGGCCCGGGCCGCGCTCGCCGTCGACAACGCCCGCCGCTACACGCGCGAGCACACCACGGCCGTCACCCTGCAGCGCAGGCTGCTGCCGCGCCGTATGCCCGAGCAGTCCGCCCTCGACGTGGCCCACCGCTATCTCCCCGCCCAGGCCGGGGTGGGCGGGGACTGGTTCGACGTCATCCCGCTGCCGGGAGCCCGGGTGGCGCTGGTCGTCGGCGACGTGGTCGGGCACGGGCTGCACGCGGCGGCCACCATGGGCCGGCTGCGCACCGCCGTGCACAACTTCTCCGCCCTCGACCTGAGCCCCGACGAACTGCTGGCGCGCCTGGACGAGCTGGTCAGCCGCATCGACAGCGACGAGGCGAGCGAGTCCGGCGCGGGCGTCGCCGGAGCCACCTGCCTGTACGCCCTCTACGATCCCGTCGCCGGGCGGGTCACCGTCGCCGGGGCCGGCCACCCCGGGCCCGCCCTCGTCCTGCCCGACGGCACCGCCTCCTTCCCCACCGTGCCGGTCTCCCCGCCGCTCGGCCTGGGCGACGGCATGCCGGTGGAGGCGCGCGAACTAACGCTGCCGGAGGGATCGCTGCTGGTGCTGTACACCGACGGGCTGGTCGAGGACCGCGGCCGGGACATCGACACGGGCCTGGCCCAGCTGCGCGCCGCGCTGGCCGGCGCGGTGGGCCGTACTCCGGAGGAGACCTGCGCGGACGTGCTCGGCGCGGTGCTGCCGGCCCGCCCCAGCGACGACGTCGCCCTGCTGGTGGCCCGCACCCGGCTGCTGGACCGCGACCGGATCGCCGAGTGGGACGTGCCCGCCGACCCCGCCGCCGTGGCCCCTGTCCGCGCCGCGTGCGCCCACACCCTGGAGTCCTGGGGGCTCTCGGAGCTCGGGTACACCACCGAGCTGGTCCTCAGCGAGCTGATCACCAACGCGATCCGCTACGGCTCCCCGCCCGTCCGGGTCCGGCTGCTGTACGACCGCCACCTGATCTGCGAGGTCTCGGACGGCAGCAGCACCGCACCGCATGTGCGGCGCGCGGCGGACACCGACGAGGGCGGCCGCGGCCTGTACCTGGTCGCCCGGTTCACCGCCCGCTGGGGCACCCGCTACACGGCCCGCGGCAAGGTCATCTGGGCGGAGCAGGCCCTGCACGAGGACCGGCCGGAGCGGGCCGGGCAGACGGCCGACGACCTCTTGGACCAGTGGGGCGACGACCAGTGGGACGACTCCGCCGGCTAGCCGCCGCTCAGCTGCACGTCCGATTCCCGCCGGTCCGCCCCGCGGCCGAGCCGCACACTGGAAGACGTGATGGACGAGGACACCAGGTACGAAGCGGTGCGCAGCCGGGACGGACGGTTCGACGGGGCGTTCTTCTTCGCCGTCGAGACGACCGGGATCTACTGCCGGCCAAGCTGCCCGGCGGTCACCCCGAAGCGGCGCAACGTGCGGTTCTTCGCGACGGCCGCCGCCGCGCAGGGCTCCGGCTTCCGCGCCTGCCGGCGGTGCCGGCCGGACGCCGTGCCGGGCTCCGCCGAGTGGAACGTACGCGCGGACGCCGTCGGCCGGGCCATGCGCCTGATCGCCGACGGAGTCGTCGACCGCGAGGGCGTCGCGGGCCTCGCCTCCCGGCTCGGCTACAGCGCCCGCCAGGTGCAGCGGCAGCTCACCGCCGAACTCGGCGCCGGACCCGTGGCCCTCGCCCGGGCCCAGCGTGCGCACACCGCCCGGGTGCTGCTGCAGACCACAGGCCTGCCCGTCACCGAGATCGCCTTCGCGTCCGGTTTCGCCAGCGTGCGGCAGTTCAACGACACGATCCGCGAGGTGTACGACGCGACACCGACCGGCGTACGGTCCGCCGCGCCCCGGGGCGGGGGAGCCCGCCGCGCCACCCCGGGCGCGGGCATCCCCCTCCGGCTCGCCCACCGCGGCCCCTACCAGGCCGCCGCCGTCTTCGACCAGCTGGCGCGGGAGGCCGTACCCGGCGTCGAGGAGGTGAGCGGCGCCCCGGGCGGCCGTACCTACCGGCGCACCCTCCGGCTGCCGTACGGCACCGCGATCGTCGCCGTCGAGGAGCGGGTCCGGGCGCCGAGGGCGGTCGGCGGCACGCATCCGGGCGGTTGGCTCGACGCACGGCTGCACCTGACCGACCCACGGGATCTGACCACCGCCGTCCAGCGGCTGCGACGGCTTTTCGACCTCGACGCCGACCCGTACGCGGTGGACGAACGCCTCGGCACCGACCCACGGCTCGCCCCGCTGGTCGCGGCCCGGCCCGGACTGCGCTCGCCCGGCGCCGTCGATCCGCTGGAGCCCGCCGTACGGGCGCTCGTGGGCGTGGCCGCGGCGCAGGACCTGGTCCGGCGCTACGGCAAGGCGCTCGACGCCCCCTGCGGCAGCCTCACGCACCTCTTCCCGGAGCCGGCCGCCCTGGCCGGGGCCGAGGACCAGGCGGAGTCCGGCGGCCCGCTGCGCGCGCTCGCCGCGGCCCTCGCCGACGGGAACGTGCACCTGGACCCGGGCGCCGACCGGGACGACGCCCAGCGGGCGTTGCTCGCCCTGCCCGGCATGGACCCGGCCGCCGTGGCCGCCGTCCGCGTCCGCGCCCTCGGCGATCCCGATGTGGCCCCGCCCGGCGTGGACGCGCCGGACACCTGGCGGCCCTGGCGGTCGTACGCCGTCCAGCATCTGCGCGTCGCGGGGGAGTTGACCCACTGATGGAGACGACGACGTACTGGACGGCCGTGGCCGCCCCGCTCGGCCGGCTGCTGCTCACCGCCGACCCGGACGGCGCGCTCACCTCGTTGTCCGTGCCCGGGCAGAAGGGCGCGCGGGCCGTCCAGGACGGCTGGCGGCACGATCCCGGGCCCTTCCGGGCGGCCGGGGAACAGCTCGCCGCCTACTTCGCCGGTGAACTCGGGGAATTCCGCCTGCCGTTCAGCACCCACGGCACCGAGTTCCGGGAACGGGTGTGGGCCGCGCTCGACTCCGTGCCGTACGGCGCCACCGCCACCTACGGCGAGATCGCCGCGCGGATCGGCGCGATCCGCGCCGCCGTCCGGGCCGTCGGCGGGGCGATCGGCGCCAACCCGCTGCTCATCGTGCGCCCCTGTCACCGCGTCATCGGCGCGAACGGCTCGCTGACCGGTTACGCGGGCGGCCTCGAGCGGAAGGTGTGGCTGCTGACCCTGGAGGGCGTGCTCCCGGGCTAGCCCGCCTCCCGCCCTCCCCGGCAGCGCACCCCGCGGCGACGGTCGCGGCCCGGCAGCCGGCCGCCCCGAGGCGGGCGGCCTAGGCCGAGTGGGTGGACCCCGTGTGATGTTCCGGCGCCCCGCTCCCGCCGTGTGGCACGGTCGCCTCCGACGGGTGAGGGAAGGGCGGGCGTACATGCGCAAGGTCGGGCGGGTCGTCGTAGCACTCCTGGTCGCGCTGCTGCCGGGTACGACGGCGACGGCCGTCGCCGAACCCGCGGCGCCGCCGTGGACCGGCAGCTGGGAGACGGCGCCCTCCGGCACCACCGCGGCGCTGCCCGGTGCGGCCGTCCGCAACGTCCTCCACCTCAGCGTCGGCGGCACCGCCGTGCGGATCCGGCTCAGCAACCGGTTCGGCACCGTGCCCCTGCTCCTCGGCGCCGTCACGGTCGCGCTGCGGCAGGGTGCCGGGCCCGATGCGGTGCCCGGCACCCTGCGCACCGCCACCTTCGGCGGCGCCCCGACGGTCACCGTCCCGCCGGGCACGGACGTGCTCACCGACCCGGTCCCGCTGCCCGTACCGGCCGCGGCCGACCTGCTGGTCACCGTCCTCACCCCGGTCGACAGCGGCCCCGCCACCTATCACCGCACCGCCCTGCAGACCAGCTACCTGGCCCCCGCCGGCGTCGGCCACGCGGCCGACGAGAACGGTTCCGCGTACACCAAGGCCATCGGCTCCTGGTACTACGTCACCGGCGTCGACGTCCTCGGCGGCGCGGCCGGCAGCGTCGTCGCCTTCGGCGACTCCCTCACCGACGGCACCGGCTCCACCCCCGACACCAACCGCCGCTGGCCCGACCGGCTCGCCCAGCGCCTGGGCGGTGACCGGTTCGGCGTCCTGAACGCCGGCATCGCCGGCAACCGCCTGCTGCGCGACGGCACCGGACCGAGCGCCCTGGCCCGCCTGGACGCCGACGCCCTCGACCGCGCCGGGGTGCGGGTCGTGATCGTGCTGGAGGGCATCAACGACATCAAGGGCACCCCCGAGGCGACCGACCCCGCCGCCTTCGCCACCGCCTACCGCACCCTCGTCGCCCGTGCCCACGCCCACGGCATCCGGGTCGTCGGCGTCACCCTCACTCCGTACGGCGGCTTCTCCGCCTACACGGCGGCCCGCGAGACGGTACGGCAGCAGGTCAACGCCTTCATCCGCACCGGCGGCGCGTTCGACGCGGTCGCCGACGCCGACGCGGCCGTGCGCGACCCGGCCGCCCCCGAGCGCATCCTGCCCGGCTACGACCCGGGCGATCACCTGCACTTCAACGACGCGGGCATGAGCGCGGTCGCCGACACGGTGGCCCGTGCTCTGGCCGTGCGCCCGTCCGCTCCTGCGGTCGGCGGCCAGGAAGCCCCCTAGGGACGCGGGGCCGTGTTCGGCATACGGCTCCGCCGCGCGGGCGCGACCAGCCACGCACAAAACCCGCCCCCGGCCGCAATCCGAACCTCCCACGGCGCTCAGCCCCACAGCACCGCCCCCACCCACGCCCCCGCGATCAGCAGACACGCGAAGAACTCGGCGAGCACGCTGGAGCCGCCCGAGCGCATCGTCGTGCGCAGCGCGGCCATCGCCTCACCGTGCCGGCCGAGCCGCAGCCGCTCGTACAGGTAGATGCCGGCCATGAAGCCCGGCACCGCGCCCAGCACCGGGATCAGGAAGAAACCGACGAGCCCGCCGACGCCCGCGTACACGCCCATGCGGGGCGTCGCGCCGCTCGCCCGCAGCCGGCGCGGCGGCAGCACCCCCCGCACCACCAGGGACAGCAGCAGCACCGCTGTGGCCCCGACCAGGACACCCCAGGCCAGTGGCTGCGGGTCCTTCAGCGCCCACCACAGGACCGCGGCCCACACCAGCCACGACCCCGGCACCCCGGGCACCAGCACTCCGCACAGGCCGAGCACCATCACCACGCCGACCAGCAGGAGTTCCCACACTCCCATCTGCCCAGAGTGCCGGAGCCCGGAAGAGAGCGCAGGTCACCGTCAGCCCTCGCGGGACACCCAGCCCCGCTCGTGGGCGTGCCAGCCCAGCTGGAGCCGGGTCGTCGCCCCGGTCAGCTCCATCAGCCGCTTCACCCGGCGCTGCACGGTCCTCAGGCCCAGGTCGAGCTGTTTGGCCACGCTCGCGTCGGTCAGCCCGGCCAGCAGCAGCGACAGGACCTCCAGGTCGGTGGCGTCCGGGCCGTCGGGCTGCTGCTCGGCCACCCCGGACGCGCTCAGCCTGAGCGGCAGCGCCTCCCGCCACACCGACTCGAACAGCCCGGCCAGCAGCTCCAGCAGGCCACTCGCGTGCACCACCAGCGCGGCCGGCTCGGCCGTCCTGGAGGTGAGCGGCACCATGGCGAGGGAGCGGTCGGCGATCACCAGTTTCGTCGGCACCCGGTCCACCACCCGCACCCGCTCGTCACGGCCGAGCGCGGCCGTCAGCTCGGTGAGCCCGTGCGGCAGGTCCAGCACCGAACGCTCCACCACGACCCGGTAGCGCACCCCGCGCCCGGCCGCCTGCTCCTCCGCGTCGTTGTCCGTCCCGGAGACCACCACCGGGTTGCCCGTGACCAGCGCGCACACCTCCTCGGCGGCGCCCAGCTGGAGCTGGAGGAAGCGCTGCGCGACCGCCGAGGCGCCGGTCACCACCTCCACCAGGTCGCGCACCTGCGGCTCGGCGGCCGCCGCCCGGTACTCCTCGGCCAGCAGCGCCGCCGCCAGCTCCGCCTTCTCCAGCTCGTGCCGTTGCCGGGTGAGCAGCGCGCCCAGCGCCACCCCGGGCGGGGCGGCCACCCAGCGGCCCGGCCGGGCCGGGGACTGCGCGGCCAGGCCCTGCCGCTCCAGGCCGCGCAGCGCACGCTCGGTGTCCGGCTCGGCCAGCGACAGACGCCGTGCCAGATCGGCCACCTCCGAGGCGCCCACGGACACCAGCGCCCGGTACGCCGACTCGTGTCTCTCGTCCAGGCCTATCGCTGCCAGCATCGACCCACGTCCCTCCCCTGTGAACCAGTCCTCCGCGCGACGCGCCCTGGCGGAAACCGGCCACGGCGCAAACCCGCCGCCGCCCATCATCGTCGTACCCGCGGTGACTCTGCCAAGGTGGCAGCACCGAGGAAGGCGCGGCCGTGCACACGGCCCACAGCCGTCTCCCAGGAAACCAAGCCACAATCAGGCCATTCGGTCGGCGCCCCGGCGGCACCGGTCGCACGGGTCGGTGACCCGGGCCCGGACGTGCGCGAGTGCGCGCGAAGGGGATGCGGGGCCGGGTCACTCCGGATGTCGCCGGGCGGTCCTCCCGTGGGGGGTGGGGCCGCTCGGCGGCCATCTGCCGTTTCTCGTACGGGAGTTCGGCCCGTCCCCCGGTTCGACGTTCGAGACGGGCGCGCGCGCCGGATTTTCCCGATGCCCCGTTTTCAACCGGCCCGAGCGGTGGACAATTAGGGGCATGAGCCAGCAGGGGGGTAGCCCCGCCCGTCATGAGGACGACTGGTGGGGTCAGCTGTACGACGACGACTCCACCGAGGACACGGGCCCCACGGCCGCGCCCGATTCCCTGGACGACCGCTTCGCCTCGGCGCAGAACGCGGTGACGGGCCGGTCCGGCCCGGCGGCGGGACGCCCCGGGGACACGACGCCGCGGAGCCCACGTCAGGCACCGTCCCGGAAGCCACGTCGGGAGCCGTCCCGGGAGCAGGCGGTCCCGTCGCAGCGGACCGCGTCACCGCCGACCACCGCGCCGACACCCGCCGCGCCGCCTCCCGCCGCGCCCCCGCGGCCGGGTCCGGCCGGGCCCGTCACCAGGCCGACGGCACCCGCGGCGACCGGACCAGCCGCCGCACCGCCCCTGGGCGCCGTGCCGCCCAGGCAGCGCGCCCCCTGGGAACCCCCGCCCGCCGAGCCCGCCCCACCGGTGACCTCCCCGCCCGCCCCGGCCCGAGCCGGGAACCGGACGGAGGCGGCACGCACTCCGGCCCCCCGGCCCGACCTGCCCACCCTGCCCCCGCCCCCCTCCTCCCTCGACTACGTCGGCTCCGGACCCCCCACCTACGACCCCGAACCCACCGCTCTGCCCGCCGCCGACCCCGATGACCTCGACGAACCGGTCCCCGACACCGTGCTGGACGGTGCCCGGTACGGTGCCTGCACGCTGCGGGCCGTGTCGATGCGCGGGGACTCGGGGCGGTACCGGGGCGAGCCGCGCCGGGACGCGCTGCTCACCGCGCGGTTCGGGACGGGGGAGCAGGCGCTGCTCCTCGTCGCGATGGCCACCGGCGCACGGGCCACACCGGGCGCGCACCTGGCGGCGGCCGAGGCCTGCCGGCTGATCGGGCAGGCCGTGGGCCGCAGCCGTCGGAGCCTGGTCGAGGACCTGCGGGCCGCCCGGCGCGGTGACCTGAAGTCCGGACTGCACCGCCTGACCGACCGCGGTCTCGGCAGACTGCGCGCGGGCGCCGTCGAACAGGGCCTGGACCCCGAGGAGTACTCGGCGAGCCTGCGCTGCCTGCTGCTGCCCGCCGATCCGGACTGCCGCACCCGTGTGTTCTTCGGCGTGGGCGAAGGGGGCCTGTTCCGGCTGCGGGACGGCGAATGGCAGGACGTCGAGCCGCGCGCCACGGCGGCCGACGGCGCCGGCGGTCCCGGCGGTCCCGTGCTCGGATTCGGCTCACTGCCCCCCGAGACCCCGGAGGGCGACCGGCTGACCATGGACCTCGGCATCCCGACCCCGCCGAGCCCGTACGAGCTGGCTCCCGAGCCGCCCCGCGAGCCTTTCCGCTTCCGCGCCTCGGTAGCCCGTCCGGGTGACGTGCTGGTGATGTGCACCGGCGGCCTCGCCGACCCGCTGCGCGGCGAGGCCGCCCTGTGCGCCTATCTGGCGCGCCGCTGGTCCGGCCGTGCCGCGCCCGGCCTGGCCGCGTTCCTCGCGGACGCCCAGGTGCGGGTGAAGGGCTACGCCGACGACCGTACGGCGGCGGCCGTGTGGGAGGCGTAACCGGGGCCCCTGTGGATTGATGGAACGGGGGAGGTCCATCCCGGGACACCGAAGGGGCAGACGACAGCCATGGCCAAGCAGAACGTCGCCGAACAGTTCGTCGACATCCTCGTCCGTGCCGGCGTGCGCCGCCTCTACGGGGTCGTCGGCGACAGCCTCAACCCGGTCGTGGACGCCGTCCGCCGCAACGCCGCCATCGACTGGGTCCATGTACGCCACGAGGAGACCGCCGCCTTCGCGGCCGGCGCCGAGGCCCAGATCACCGGCGCGCTGGCCGCCTGCGCCGGCTCCTGCGGCCCGGGCAACCTGCACCTCATCAACGGTCTGTACGACGCCCACCGCTCCATGGCCCCGGTGCTCGCCCTCGCCTCGCACATCCCCTCCAGCGAGATCGGCCTCGGCTACTTCCAGGAGACCCACCCGGACCGGCTCTTCCAGGAGTGCAGCCACTACAGCGAGCTGGTCTCCAGCCCGAAGCAGATGCCCCGGCTGCTGCAGACGGCCATCCAGCACGCGGTCGGCCGGCGCGGGGTGAGCGTGGTGTCCCTGCCCGGCGACATCGCAGCCGAACCCGCCCCGGACAAGGCCCCCGAGAGCGCCCTCGTCACCTCCCGGCCCACCGTCCGCCCCGGCGACGCCGAGATCGACAAGCTCGCGGAGATGATCGACGCGGCCGGCAGGGTCACCCTCTTCTGCGGCAGCGGCACGGCGGGCGCGCACGCCGAGGTCATGACGTTCGCGGAGCGGATCAAGGCGCCCGTGGGTCACGCCCTGCGCGGCAAGGAGTGGATCCAGTACGACAACCCGTACGACGTCGGCATGAGCGGCCTGCTCGGCTACGGCGCCGCCTACGAGGCCACCCATGAGTGCGACCTGCTGATCCTGCTCGGCACCGACTTCCCGTACAACGCCTTCCTGCCGGACGACGTACGGATCGCCCAGATCGACGTACGGCCCGAGGTCCTCGGCCGCCGCTCCAGGCTCGACCTCGCCGTGTGGGGCGATGTCCGCGAGACCTTGCGCTGCCTGATGCCGCGGGTGAGGGAGAAGACCGACCGGCGCTTCCTCGACAAGATGCTGAAGAAACACGCCGACGCGCTGGAAGGTGTGGTCAAGGCGTACACACGCAAGGTCGACAAGCACATCCCGGTCCACCCCGAATACGTGGCCGCTGTGCTGGACGAAGTCGCCGACGACCGGGCGGTGTTCACGGTCGACACCGGCATGTGCAATGTGTGGGCCGCCCGCTACATCTCGCCCAACGGCCGCCGCCGGATCATCGGTTCCTTCTCGCACGGCTCGATGGCGAACGCGCTGCCCATGGCGATCGGCGCCCAGTTCACCGACCGGCGCCGGCAGGTGGTCTCCATGTCGGGCGACGGCGGGTTCTCCATGCTGATGGGCGACTTCCTCACGCTGGTGCAGTACGACCTGCCGGTCAAGGTCGTGCTGTTCAACAACTCCTCCCTCAGCATGGTCGAGCTGGAGATGCTGGTGGCGGGCCTGCCCTCGTACGGCACCGCCAACACCAACCCCGACTTCGCCGCCGTCGCCCGCGCCTGCGGCGCCTTCGGGGTGCGGGTGGAGAAGCCCAAGCAGCTCGCCGGGGCGCTCAAGGACGCCTTCCGGCACAAGGGGCCCGCCCTGGTGGACATCGTCACCGACCCCAACGCGCTGTCCATCCCGCCCAAGATCAGCGCGGAGATGGTCACCGGGTTCGCGCTGTCCGCCTCGAAGATGGTGCTGGACGGCGGTGTCGGCCGCATGCTCCAGATGGCCCGCTCCAATCTGCGCAACGTCCCACGGCTCTGAACGGGCCGACCGGAGCGATGGTTTCCGGCCAGTTTCACGCCGTGTGACGGCCCGTCGGTCCCGGGCGGCGCGGGGCCGTTCCCTGCCGCGATGGGGCGCCCGTGGCGTGGTAGGGCGGTCCTGGCGGGCCCGGCACCGGTGCGGAGGTGCCCCGGGGCCGGCCCGGCGGCCGTACGGGCGTGGCCGAACAGACGGCCGTCGGCCGGACGGTCATGCGTGCCCGCAGGACCGCTGGGCATGGATTCCCGTGAGCGTGTTCGACCAGGAGGGGCAGGTTCGGCAACGTGCGGGCGGGGGTCATGAAGAGGCAGGCACGAGGGGGCGGTCCCGTGGCCGTCGGGGCCTCCTCGGCGAAGGCGGGGGAAGAGGCCGACACCATCACGGATCGGGCGTACGCGCCCCAGCTCAGGCGCAGGCTGGGGCGAGCGGACCTCAGGGCGGTGCCCGCGGCGCGCCGGGAGCTGCGCGAACTGCTGCGGCACTGGGGCAAGCCAGGCCGCTCGGAGATAGCCGAGTTACTCACCAGCGAGCTCGTCACCAACGCGCTCGTGCACACCGACGACGACGCCGTACTGACCGCCGTCGTCTCACCGCGCGGACTGCGTGTGGAGGTACGGGATTTCGTGGCCCGCAGACCGCGCCCGTGCGCGCCGGACACCGGGGACGGCACCCATGGCCGCGGGCTGTTGCTCGTGCAGTCCCTCGCGGACGCCTGGGGCGTACGGCCGCACGGCGTGGGCAAGTCGGTGTGGTTCGAGCTCGACGCCGAGGCCGCCTGAGGCCGGACGGCGCCGGAGACGGCGACGGGGCGGGGCGTGACCCGTGTGGTCACACCCCGCCCCGCGCCGAGCCGACGTGCTAGCCGAACTGCTGCTCCAGATCCTTCAGCTTGCGCTCCAGGGAGTCCAGACGCGGCAGGGCCATCGTGTCGTCCTCCGCGGTGAGGTCGACGGTGACCTGCTCAGAGCCTTTGCGTACCGGCTGAAGGGAGGGCCGAGAGCGTACGGGCAGTTGCTCCGGCGCGGATATGGCAGGCTCCGCGGTGGCCTGCGCGGGGCCGCGCTCCATGGCCTGCACCTCGACCTGGCGGGCACCGGTGCGACCGACGAAGCCACGGTGGCCCCGGCTGATGGCCTTGAGCTGGGCGCGCTCCACGCGCTGCTGGTCGCGCCTGCGCTGCCGCGCCTCCTCCTTCTGCTTCCGGTCGTCGCGGACCTCCTCGACGGCCTCGTCCAGGCTGCGCACGCCCTCCAGAAGCATCAGCGACCAGGCCCGATAGGTCTCGCGAGGAGCCCGCAGCCAGCGCACGATGCGGATCTGCGGCAGCGGACGCGGCACCAGACCCTGTTCGCGCAGCGCGGCCCGGCGGGTCTGCTTCAGCGCGCGGTCGAACAGAACGGCCGCGGACAGCGACATGCCGGAGAAGAACTGCGGCGCGCCGTCGTGCCCCACGCCCCTCGGCGCATGCACCCAGTTGAACCAGGCCGCGGCCGCGGCGAACAACCATACGAGTATCCGGGAGCCGAGGGCCGCGTCACCGTGGCTGGCCTCGCGCACCGCGAGGACGGAGCAGAACATCGCCGCGCCGTCCAGGCCGAACGGCACCAGGTACTGCCAGCCGCCGGTCAGCCCGAGGTTCTGTTCACCGAAGCCGACCAGACCGTGGAAGGAGAGTGCGGCCGCGACCGCCGCACAGCAGAACAGAAGCACATAGGAGGCGGTGCCGTAGACGGCCTCCTTGCGTCTGCGGCGCTCCTCGCTGCGCTCCCAGGAGTCGTCCGCGCTCGCGTTCTCCCCGGAGGAGCGCTTGCCGCGCGCGAGCACCGCCACCGCCGCCAGCATGCCCAGGAGCAGTACGGCGCCCGGAAGCAGCCAGTTCAGCGATATGTCGGTCAGTCTCATCAGGGGTCCCTTGCATTGGGATAGGGCGTAACGCCCGCCATAGTGGCCCACTCCCGACGGCCCTCAGGGGGTTTCGGGGCAAGAGGCCGTCATAAATATGCAAGTAGACGTCCAGGACGGCGATCTGCTCGAACTGCCGCTTGAGGGACGGGAGTTGAGTTCGAATAAGACTACCCGTGCGGATGGTTCCTCGGAAAGTTTCCGTGACGTGTGAGGAAGTTGTGAATCGCCTGTCCGGTGGCGGGCGGCCTGGTCCGGATGATCCTGGAGGGTGCGTGACCGTGCGGTGGCGCTGGGTGTCCGGGTCGGCGGGGCTGCTCCATAGGTAAGGCTGGCCTTACTTAACCTTCGGGGAGTTTGAACTGTCGCCATGTGCGCCTATGGTGCTTGACGGACAAGTGACAACCCGCCGTTAATGACCCAAGTGCCGACCCGCCGGAGGAGGACCCGTGAAGCAAGGCGTGCAGGGCACCGCCGGGACGTGGGACGCCGCCAGGGTGCCGGCGCAGCAGTGTGCGGGTGACGTGACCCGGGAGCGGGATGCCGCCGTGCCGGGCGCCCGGGGCGAGCACACGCACGGTGAGCAGCCGATTCCACGGCCGCGGGCCGTCGTGCAGCGGTCCTCGGTGCGCGGCCAGATCCTCGACGCGCTGCGGACGTCGCTGGTGGCGGGCGAGCTGCGGCCGGGCGAGGTCTACTCGGCACCGGTCCTCGGCGAACGTTTCGGGGTCTCGGCGACACCGGTGCGGGAGGCCATGCAGCAGCTCGCCCAGGAGGGCGCGGTCGAGGTCGTGCCCAATCGCGGCTTCCGGGTCGTCGAGCGGGGTGCGCGGGAGCTGGCCGAGCTGGCCGAGGTGCGGGCGCTGATCGAGGTCCCGGTGGTGCTGCGGCTCGCCCGCACGGTGCCGCCGGAGCGGTGGGCCGAGCTCCGTCCGCTCGCCGAGGCGACGGTACGCGCGGCGTCCTCCGGCTGCGCGGCGACGTACGCGGAGTCCGACCGGGCGTTTCACCGGGCGGTGCTGACCCTCGCCGGGAACCGGCAGCTGGTCCAGGTCGCGGAGGATCTGCATCGCCGGTCACAGTGGCCGCAGGCCGGGGGACCGGTGCGGCACGCCCGGGCGGACCTGGTGGCGGACGCGGCGGAGCACACGGAGCTGCTGGATGCGTTGATCGCCTGTGACCTGGATGTGGTGAGGGTGCTGGTCGGGGGACACTTCGCCGGGGCGAGCTGAGCGGGGTCTTGCCATAGGGGTACAGGTCCGATGCCGGGTGCGAGTCCGTCGTGGCCGCACGCGCCCCCCACCGGCCCACACCCGGCGATGATGAGTCCGTATCCCTTCCGCTAAGCCGTCGCAGTCCCCGGCGTCGGCGGTGCCAGCTGCCGGGCCAGCCACGTGGGTACACCCCCGAGCAGCCGGAAGAGCCGCCGAGCCTCCTCCCGCAGCCGCGAAGCCTCCGGCTCGGACTCCGCGTCCGCCAGGGACGCGAGCGCGGGGGCCGTACCCACCAAATAGCCCAACTCCTCCCGGATCCGCAGCGATTCGGCGAAGCCGTGCCGCGCCTCCGTCAACTCGCCGTCCCGCAGGGCGAGTCCGGCCAGATGGCGCCAGGTGAAGGACAGCAGCAGCGGGTCGGCATGCGCGGTGGCACCCGCGTGGGCCCGGCGATAGGCGGCGCGCGCGGCCTGTGGGGAGCGGGCGAGGTTCTCGGCGAGCAGGCCTCGGCGGAAGTCCAGCAGGGCCCGGCCCGCACCCCCCGGAGGGATCAGCGCGGCCGCCCGTCCCAGCGCGGCCCGCGCCTCGTCCGCCCGGTCCCGTACGCCGTGCAGCGTGGCGGCGTAGGCGAGTTGACCGCGCTCGCAGGCGGCCGCCCCCCGCTCCTCGTCGGTGTGCGCCAGTGCCTCGGCCGTACGCAGCGCGTCCTCGGCCTCCTCCCAGCCCCGCTCGGTGTACAGGCACCGCTCGACCATGAGCGCGGCCCGCTGGAGCGAGGCCGTAGGGGTGTCGGGTCGCAACAGGGCCGCCGCGTCCGCCCAGCAGGCCCGTGAGCGCAGCCGCCACACCGCGGTCTGGAGCGGATCGTCACCGGCGGTCGTTCCGTTACCAGACATGGCGGAATGCGCCACGTTGCCCTCCCCGAGCGCGCCATCGAGCTGTTGAGTGGTGGCGGCATTCCAGCACCAATGGCGGGCCGGGCCAAGGGGGTGGGTGAAAGATTTCACAAAGTCGTGGGGCATTGGCGTGACTTGGTTTGGCCGCCCCACACCCGTGTGTGCTCAGCTCATGCGCAGCGCCAGGAAGAAGTCCAGCTTGTCTTCGAGGCGCGACAGGTCCCGTCCCGTCAACTGCTCGATCCGGCCGACTCGGTAGCGCAGTGTGTTGACGTGCAGGTGCAGCCGGGTGGCGCAGCGGGTCCAGGAGCCGTCGCAGTCCAGGAACGCCTCCAGCGTCGGGATCAGCTCGGCGCGGTGGCGGCGGTCGTAGTCCTTCAGGGGGTCCAGCAGGCGCGCGGTGAAGGCGCGGCGGACGTCGTCCGGGACGAACGGGAGCAGCAGAACGTGCGAGGCCAGCTCCTGGTGGCCGGCCGCGCAGACCCGGCCGGGGCGGGCCGCGGCGACCCGGCGGGCGTGCCGGGCCTCCTCCAGCGCGCCGCGCAGCCCCTCCGCCGAGTGCACGGCGGCGCTCACACCGAGGGTGAGCCGCCCGTCGTCGTTCAGGCCGGCCGACAGCGGCTCCCGGACCGCCTGCAGCAGCGCGTCGGCGAGCAGGCCGGTCTCCGGGCCGTCGTGCTCGGAGGAGACCGCCGGGAGGGGCACCAGGGCGATCGCCTCGTCGCCCGCGTGTGCGACGGCGATGCGGTCCGAGGGCTCCGGACCGGTGGCTTCCGGGTCGACCAGGACCTCCTCCAACAGCGACTGGGCGACCGGGCCGCCCTCCACCTGCTCGCCCTCCCACTCGACGCGGGCCACCACCACCTGCCAGTGCGGGGCCGTCCCGAGCCCGGGCAGCAGTACCGGCGCCGCCACCCTGAGGCGCGCGGCGATCTCGGCGGGCGCGGCGCCCGTCTGGACCAGCTCCAGCACCTCCTGGGCAAGCCGGCGCCGCACCGTGCGCGCCGCGTCCCGGCGGTCCCGCTCGACCGCGATCAGCTGGGTGACGCCCTGGAGCAGATCGAGGCGCTCTTCCGGCCAGTCGCCCGCGTCCGCCTCGACGGCCAGCAGCCAGTCGGACAGGACCGTCTCGCGGACGTCCCGGGCGGCCTGCGGGGAGCGGCCGGAGGAGCGGATCGGGAAGAGGGAGTACCGGGCGCCGCCCACCAGCACCCGGTGCGGCCCGCGGCGGCCCGTGCGGGCGGCCGCGAGGTGCTCGGCGGCGAGCTTGGCGCAGGTCTCCGGCTCCAGCGACGGGCCCGCGACCTTCGGGCCCGCGATCAGCCGGCCGGTGGGGGAGAGCACCCAGGCGCGCAGGTCCAGGTCGGTGCCGAGCAGGTCCAGGACCACGTCCGGGCCGCCGCCCGCCGGGCCCGAGGTCATCATCCGGCGGTGCCGGTCCACCACCGCCGCGAGATCCCCGGCCCGCTCGCCGGAGACCTGCCGTACGACGTGCTCGGTGATCGTCGCGAACGCCACCGACTCGTGCACCGCGAACAGCGGCAGCCGGTGCCGCGCACAGGCCAGCACCAGGTCGTCCGGCACATCGCCCAGCTCTGCCTCGCCGGCCGCCAGCGCCGCCACCCCGGCCTGGACCAGGAGGCGCACGAACGGCTCGGAGTCGTTCGCGTCCCGGCGCCAGGCCAGGCCGGTCAGCACCAGCTCGCCGCCCGCGAGGTAGCGGCTGGGGTCGCGCAGGTCGGTGGTCATGACCCCGCGGACCGAGCGGTCCAGCTCGTCCTCGCCGCCGAGCAGCCGCAGGCCCAGCGCATCGGTGTCCAGAAGTGCGCGAAGCCGCATCTCGTCGCCGCCGTTCTCTTGTCTCGAAACCTACGATGAATCTTGGATGGGTGACGGGGGAGGGACCCGGCGCGGGACGCACAGGCCGTTCTCCGGGGGCCGTCGGCCCGTGTCCTGCGTTTCCCGAGGAAAACGGAGAGGTTACCGATGACCTCCGTTCATACGAATCTACAAGATGCCCGCCGTGGCCAGCCAACTCCTTCATGGTTTCGGTGACTGACCTCGCCGTGGTACTGGGCGGTGTACTGAGTCCACTCCGCGTTAACAGGACATGAACGAGCCGGGCCCGCCGCACACGGATTGGCTCAATCTGTACGACCCACGAGACGAAGAAGAAGAGAGCCGGTCATGGACTTCCTTCGCCCCGCCAGCTGGGAGGAGGCGCTCGCCGCGAAGGCCGAGCACCCCACCGCTGTGCCGATTGCGGGTGGCACCGATGTGATGGTCGAGATCAACTTCGACCACCGCCGGCCCGAGTACCTGCTCGACCTGAACCGCATCGGCGACCTCTACGAGTGGGAGGTCGGCGAGGGCTCCGTACGGCTGGGTGCCTCCGTGCCGTACACCAAGATCATGCAGAATCTCCGTGCCGAGCTGCCCGGGCTCGCGCTCGCCTCGCACACGGTCGCCTCCCCGCAGATCCGCAACCGCGGCGGCGTCGGCGGCAACCTCGGCACGGCCTCGCCCGCCGGTGACGCCCACCCCGCCCTCCTCGCGGCGGGCGCGGACGTCGAGGTGGAGTCCGCGGCCCGCGGCACCCGCCTGATCCCGATCGACCAGTTCTACACCGGCGTCAAGCGCAACGCGCTCCAGCCCGACGAGCTGATCCGCGCCGTGCACATCAAGAAGGCGGACGGCCCGCAGCAGTACTCGAAGGTCGGCACCCGCAACGCCATGGTCATCGCGGTGTGCGCCTTCGGCCTCGCCCTGCACCCCGAGACCCGCACGGTCCGGACCGGCATCGGCTCCGCCGCCCCGACGCCCGTGCGGGCCAAGGCCGCCGAAGAATTCCTGAACGCGGCCCTGGAAGAGGGCGGCTTCTGGGACAACGGAAAGATCATCACCCCGTCGGTCGCCAAGCAGTTCGCGGACCTGTGCTCCGCCTCCTGCAACCCGATCGACGACGTCCGTGGCACCGCGAGCTACCGCCGCCACGCGGTCGGCGTCATGGCCCGCCGGACGCTCACCTGGACCTGGGAGTCGTACCGCGGCGCCCGCCGCGCATCTGAGGGAGCTGCGTAATGCGCGTCAACTTCACCGTCAACGGACGCCCGCAGGAAGCGGACGACGTCTGGGAGGGCGAGTCCCTGCTGTACGTCCTGCGCGAGCGCCTCGGCCTGCCCGGCTCCAAGAACGCCTGCGAGCAGGGCGAGTGCGGCTCCTGCACGGTCCGCCTGGACGGCGTCCCGGTCTGTTCCTGCCTGGTCGCTGCCGGCCAGGCCGAGGGCCGCGAGGTCGTGACCGTCGAGGGCCTCGCGGACTACGCCAAGCAGCGCGCGGAGGGCGGCTGCGCGACCGGCGCGTGCGGCACCTCGCTCGACGCGGCCAAGGGATGGCAGGCCAAGGGCACCGACTCCCAGACCGGTGAGGGAACGGAACTCTCGCCGATCCAGCAGGCGTTCATCGACGCCGGCGCCGTCCAGTGCGGCTTCTGCACCCCGGGTCTGCTGGTCGCCGCCGACGAGATGCTGGAGAGCAACCCGAACCCGTCCGACGCGGACATCCGCGAGGCGCTGTCGGGCAACCTGTGCCGCTGCACGGGCTACGAGAAGATCATGGACGCGGTCCGCCTGGCGGCCGCACGCCAGTCCGAGGGGGTCTGACATGCCGGCCAACGGCGCTCCTACGAAGATCACGCAGGGCTCGCAGACCAAGGGCGGCATCGGCGAGTCCACGCTCCGCCCGGACGGCACCCTCAAGGTCACCGGCGAGTTCGCGTACTCGTCCGACATGTGGCACGAGGACATGCTCTGGGGCCAGATCCTGCGCTCCACCGTCGCGCACGCCGAGATCGTCTCGATCGACACCGGCGAGGCCCTGGCCACGCCGGGTGTCTACGCGGTCCTGACCTACGACGACCTGCCCACCGAGGTGAAGAACTACGGCCTGGAGATCCAGGACACCCCGGTCCTCGCCCACGGCAAGGTGCGCCACCACGGCGAGCCGGTCGCGATCGTCGCCGCCGACCACCCGGAGACGGCCCGCCGCGCCGCCGCCAAGATCAAGGTGGAGTACAAGGAGCTGCCCGTCATCACCGACGAGGCCTCCGCCACCGCCCCGGACGCGATCCTGATCCACGAGGGCCGCGACGACCACCACATCGGCCACGTCCCGCACCCGAACATCGTCCACCGCCAGCCGATCATCCGCGGCGACGTGGAGGAGGCCCGCAGGCGGGCCGACGTGATCGTCGAGGGCGAGTACACCTTCGGCATGCAGGACCAGGCCTTCCTCGGCCCGGAGTCCGGCCTCGCCGTACCCGAGGAGGACGGCGGCGTCCACCTCTACATCGCCACCCAGTGGCTCCACTCCGACCTGCGCCAGATCGCGCCCGTCCTCGGCCTGCCCGAGGACAAGGTGCGGATGACGCTGTCCGGCGTCGGCGGCGCGTTCGGCGGCCGCGAGGACCTGTCGATGCAGATCCACGCCTGCCTGCTGGCGTTGCGCACCGGCAAGCCCGTCAAGATCGTCTACAACCGGTTCGAGTCCTTCTTCGGACACGTCCACCGGCACCCGGCGAAGCTCTACTACGAGCACGGCGCCACCAGGGACGGCAAGCTCACGCACATGAAGTGCAGGATCGTCCTGGACGGCGGGGCCTACGCCTCCGCCTCCCCGGCGGTCGTCGGCAACGCCTCCTCGCTCTCGGTCGGCCCGTACGTCATCGACGACGTCGACATCGAGGCCATCGCCCTCTACACCAACAACCCGCCCTGCGGCGCCATGCGCGGCTTCGGCGCGGTCCAGGCGTGCTTCGCCTACGAGGCGCAGATGGACAAGCTCGCGAAGAAGCTCGGCATGGACCCGGTGGAGTTCCGGCAGCTGAACGCGATGGAGCAGGGGACCATCATGCCGACCGGGCAGCCGGTCGACTCCCCGGCCCCGGTCGCCGAACTGCTGCGCCGCATCAAGGCGATGCCCATGCCGCCCGAGCGCCAGTGGGAGTCCAGCGAGGGTGCCGACGTACGGCAGCTGCCCGGCGGTCTGTCCAACACCACGCACGGCGAGGGCGTCGTACGCGGTGTCGGCTACGCGGTCGGCATCAAGAACGTCGGCTTCTCCGAGGGCTTCGACGACTACTCCACCGCCAAGGTGCGCATGGAGGTCATCGGCGGCGAGCCCGTCGCCACCGTGCACACCGCGATGGCGGAGGTCGGCCAGGGCGGTGTCACCGTCCACGCGCAGATCGCCCGCACCGAACTCGGCGTCACCCAGGTGACCATCCACCCGGCCGACACCCAGGTGGGCAGCGCCGGTTCGACCTCGGCCTCCCGGCAGACCTACGTCACCGGCGGCGCCGTGAAGCACACCTGCGAACTCGTCCGCGAGAAGGTCCTGGAGATCGGGCGCCGCAAGTTCGGCACCTACCACCCCGCCTGGGCCACCGCCGAACTCCTGCTGGAGGGCGGCAAGGTCGTCACCGACGGCGGCGAGGTCCTCGGCGACCTGGTCGACGTCCTGGAGGGCGAGACCGTCGAGATCGAGGCGGAGTGGCGGCACCGGCCGACCGAGGCCTTCGACCTGCACACCGGCCAGGGCGACGGACACGTCCAGTACTCCTTCGCCGCGCACCGCGCGGTCGTCGAGGTCGACACCGAACTCGGCCTGGTCAAGGTCATCGAGCTGGCCTGCGCCCAGGACGTCGGCAAGGCCCTCAACCCGCTCTCCGTCGTCGGCCAGATCCAGGGCGGTACGACCCAGGGCCTGGGCGTGGCGGTGATGGAGGAGATCATCGTCGACCCGAAGACGGCGAAGGTCAGGAACCCCTCCTTCACGGACTACCTGATCCCGACCATCCTCGACACGCCGACCATCCCGGTCGACGTCCTCGAACTCGCCGACGACCACGCCCCGTACGGGCTGCGCGGCATCGGCGAAGCCCCCACCCTGTCGTCCACCCCGGCCGTCCTCGCGGCGATCCGGAACGCGACCGGGCTGGAGCTCAACCGCACTCCGGTACGGCCCGAGCACCTGACGGGGACCGCGTAACACCCCAGCTCTCCGGGCGGTGTGAGGGAACGTCACACACTCCGCCGCGCCGCCCGGAGGAACCCCCTTTGAGTTCCGCACCGCTCGCGGTCCTTGAAGTACCAGGAAATTCGTTCGTCTCGGGCCGTCCCCCGGGTCGTCCATTCCCCAAATCCCGTGACCGTCAGGGCGGTTGCACGGGTGCCCCTGTGAACCTTGGGAGATGGCACCATGACCCAGCAGTCAGTGGAGCCCACGACCACCGCCGAAGACGCGGGCGCGGGTTCGCGTCCGTCGGCCGGCAGATCGTGGCTCGACAGGTACTTCCACATTTCCGAAAGAGGATCCACCGTCGCGACCGAGGTCCGCGGTGGCGTCACCACCTTCATGGCGATGGCGTACATCCTCCTGCTCAACCCCGTGATCCTCAGTGGCGCGGACAAGTCCGGCGACTCTCTGAGTCAGAAGGCCCTCATCACGGCCACCGCGCTCGGCGCGGCGGCCACCACTCTCCTCATGGGCTGGATCGGCAAGGTGCCGCTCGCCATGGCCGCCGGACTCTCCGTCTCCGGTGTGCTGGCCGGTCTGGTCATGGGAACCAAGACCCTGACGTGGGCTCAGGGTCTGGGCATGTGCATCGCCTACGGTGCCGTGATCATGCTTCTGGTGGTCACTGGCCTCCGCGAGATGATCATGAACGCGATCCCGCTGCCGCTCAAGCACGGCATCACCATAGGCATCGGTCTGTTCATCGCCTTCATCGGTCTGGTCAAGGCCGGGTTCGTGCACGCGGGCACGGCGACCCCGGTCACCCTCGGCGACAAGGGCGAACTCGCCGGCTGGCCCGTCCTGCTGTTCGCGGTCACGCTCCTGCTGATCTTCGCGCTCCAGTCCCGGAACGTTCCGGGCGCCATCCTCATCGGCATCGTCACGGGTACCGTTCTCGCGGTGGTCGTCAACGCGGCCGGTCTCGTCGGCGACACGGGCTGGGCCAACGGCGAAGGCCCCGCCCTGCACGGCAGCGCCGTCTCGATGCCGGACTTCTCGCTCATCGGCAAGGTGTCCTTCGGCGGCCTGGGCGACGTCGGCTACATGACGGTCACCTTCATCGTCTTCACCCTGGTGCTCGCCGGCTTCTTCGACGCGATGGCCACCATCATCGGCATCGGCACCGAGGCCAACCTCGCCGACTCCCAGGGGCGGATGCCGGGCCTGTCCAAGGCGCTGTTCATCGACGGTGCCGGCGGCGTCGTCGGCGGTGCCGTGGGCGGCTCCGGCCAGACCGTGTTCATCGAGTCCGCGACCGGCGTCGGCGAGGGCGCCCGTACCGGACTGGCCTCGGTCGTCACCGGTGGGTTCTTCGCGCTCTGCCTCTTCTTCACACCGCTCACGGCGATCGTGCCGCGCGAGGTGGCCTCGGCCGCCCTCGTCACCATCGGTGCGATGATGATGATGAACGCCCGTCATGTGGACTGGGGGGACCGCTCCGTGGCGATCCCGGTCTTCCTGACCGTCGTCATCATGCCGTTCACGTACTCGATCACCCCCGGTGTCGCCGCCGGTGTGATCTCCTACGTCGCCATCAAGATCGCCCAGGGCAAGTGGCGGGAGATCGGCGGCTTCATGTGGGGTCTGACGGTGCTCTTCCTCGTCTACTTCTCCCTGCATCCGCTCCGAGCCGCGCTGGGCGTCCACTAGACGCTCCGCGGGCAGTGCCGTGATGGGCCGGCGGTCGTCCGCGGGCCCGTCGTGGCTTCTCGCGCCCACGCGGCGGAGCCGCATATCGATACAGCCCCGCGCCCCTTTGGGACGCTTGTCCCCGACCTCGTTAGGAGACCGACAGATGCTGGACATCGCCGACGAGCTGAACCGGTGGGTCGAGCAGGGACGTGACTTCGCCGTCGCCACCGTGGTGGCCGTCGGCGGGAGCGCGCCCCGGCAACCGGGCGCCGCGCTCGCCGTCGACAGCGAGGGCACGGCCATCGGCTCGGTCTCCGGCGGATGCGTGGAGGGCGCCGTGTACGACCTGTGCCGACAGGCTCTCGAAGACGGGGAAACCGTCCTCGAACGCTTCGGGTACAGCGACGAGGATGCCTTCGCCGTGGGCCTGACCTGTGGCGGCATCATCGACATCCTCGTCACACCGGTCCGGGCGGACGGTCCCGCCCGGCCGGTGGTCGCGGCCGCGCTGGCCGCCGCCGCCCGTGGGGAGGCGGCGGCGGTCGCGCGGATCGTCACGGGACCGGCCGAACTGCTCGGCCGGGCCCTGCTGGTGCGCCCCGACGGCTCCTGGGACGGCGGCTTCGGCGCCCACCCCGAACTGGACCGTACGGTCGCGGCCGAGGCCGGCGCCTTCCTGGACGCGGGCCGCACCGGCACCCTGGAGATCGGTGAGCAGGGCTCGCGCTGCGGCGCCCCGCTCACGCTCCTGGTGGAGTCCTCCGTCCCCGCCCCCCGGATGATCGTCTTCGGCGCGATCGACTTCGCCTCGGCGCTGGTGCGGGTCGGCAAGTTCCTGGGCTACCACGTCACGGTGTGCGACGCCCGGCCCGTCTTCGCCACCAGGGCCCGCTTCCCCGAGGCCGACGAGATCGTCGTCGAGTGGCCCCACAAGTACCTGGGACGCACCGAGGTCGACGGCCGTACCGTCCTGTGCGTCCTCACCCACGACGCCAAGTTCGACGTACCGCTGCTCCAGCTGGCGCTGCGGCTGCCGGTCGCCTACGTCGGCGCGATGGGCTCCCGCCGCACCCACCTCGACCGCAACGAGCGCCTGCGCGAGGTCGGTGTCACCGAGCTCGAACTGGCCCGCCTGCGCTCCCCGATCGGCCTCGACCTCGGCGCCCGTACGCCGGAGGAGACGGCGCTGTCCATCGCCGCGGAGATCGTCGCGGGCCGCCGCGGCGGCACCGGTGTGTCCCTGACCGGCGCCCACACCCCGATCCACCACGACACCACCGCGCGACCGACGGGGCTGATCGGGTCGGTGGCCTGAGGGACGGCTCGGGAGCTCAGGCGAGGCCGAGCGGGTGACGGGGCCTTCGCTTCGCGACCTCTGACCTGCGGAGCGCCGGCATGTGGGCGCTGCGCGCGGTACCGCTGATGCGGACGCTCCGGGCCGAATCTAGACTGGCGAATGCGTAGAAAGCCCCCAATCAGGGAGATATGCCCCATGGCTAAGCGAGGAAACAAGCGACGCGGCCGTAAGAAGAAGAAGGCCAATCACGGCAAGCGTCCCAACGCCTGAGCCGACCAGGCAGACGGCCGAGGGTACCCGCGCCTTCGCTGCCGGGATCGAGGCCGAAGGGCTGGAATCCCGCGGCGGTGCAGGAGCACGTCGAAGAGCCGGACCCGGTGAGACCGGGTCCGGCTCTTGCGGCCTGGGCGCCCTTCCGGAGCCGGGGAGGGAACGTTGGAAGCCGTGCACCGCTCGTCGTGCCATCCACGTTGATGACCCGCCCTTCAGGCACCTGTCGAGGCTCGCTGCCGGCGGGGGAGCCCGCGGCGCGTGTGGTGCTGTTCACCTGCGTTCATGCCCATCCGTCGGTTCAGCCGGGCCGGCTGCCCAATCCCGGCTGAACGCCGATGGCCGCAGCTGAATGAGACGGAGACCGAGACGGACGGTCACCCGTCCGATCAGGTCGGTCGATTTGCGGGCCGCCGACGCGTCCGGCCGCCGCCGGAGCCCTCGTCATTCGGCGAAGCCGTGCGGCTGTCCGGGTGCACTCTCACCGGCACCCACGGCGTCCTGGCGGTTGATGCCGCACCCCGCACCTCTGCCCCCGACCGCCGCTTCGGGAGTTCGATCCGAGCGCGGCCCGGCAGCGCCCCTGCTCGATCGGCGAGTACGTGCTGAGCCGTGCATGGGTACCTACGTCCGATGCCGTTGATGTCACCTGTGGATGTCAGCCCGACCCAAATCATCTTGGTGTCGGCGCAGGATCGAAGCCCTTCCGGGACCAAATCCCGTCATACAGGCTGGTCATCAACTGATCGGGCGGTACCGTGATAGGTCGGTCATCGTGCGTAAGGAGGAGGGGGACGGTGCCGCAGCCCAACAACCGCAGTAAGGCCATCCGCCCGGCCGCATACACGGCACTGGTCGAGGCGCTGACCACGATCTACTGGAACAAAGGCCCTTTTGAGCTCTACGTCCGAGCAATGCTGAAGGACCACAGTGAGCTCCTGGCACAGCTGAGCTTCCCGTCGTCCACCAAGCGGGAAGTGTCCGGCCAGTTGGTTAACCTGCTGCAAGCCAATGAGGCCCGGTACCTCGACCTGACGGTCGCACTCATGCTCGACATCGCCGACATGGAGACATTCCCTAACCTGACTTCCCAGCAGGATGGGGAAGAGAAAGTAGCCAAAGCGACTGCGGCTGTAGCGGAGTTGAGGCGTTGGACTGCCAAGCAGCGTGAGGTCATCGCGGAGCATGAGGCACACGCGGTTGCCATCACGGAGAGCGCCAAACAGGCCCAGGACGGCCGAGCGTTTGCCCAGGCCCATGAGGAGCTGAAGCAACGGTTCATGGTGATGCACTCGGCGGCCAACCCGCAGCAGCGGGGGAGGGGCTTCGAGGGCTTCATCAATGAGCTGTTCGCCCTGTACGACCTAGAACCGCGGGCGGCATACAGCTTGGACCACGAGCAGATCGATGGTGCGTTCTCTTTCGACACTGACCACTACGTCCTCGAAGCCAAGTGGTGGAAAGAGGCCATCGGTCGCCGGGAGCTGGACGTCTTCAAGAGCAACATCGAGCGCAAGGGTAAGAACACCCTCGGCCTATACATCAGCATGAGCAACTTCACCTCGGACGCCCTGGCGGTCTACAGCCTCAGCACGCCGTTCATCACGATGGATGGGGGCGACTTCATGGCTGTGCTCGACCAACGCATCCGCCTGGACGAGCTGATGCGCCGCAAGAAGCGGCACGCGAGCGAGACAGGGCACTGCTTCCTGCCCGTCTCCCAGATCTTCTCCGAGTCGGACTGAGCACTCTGCATCTGGCCGGGGCGGACGGCATCGAGAGCAGGCGGCAGCACTGCCCGCCATCCGCTTGTTGTCCGTTCGCCGGCCAGCACTGTCATTGCTCCAGACCAGCCCCCCGGGGCTTGTCTGTGCCTCGGCCGACGACGGTCAGCCACGACGGTAAGGGCGCCAACCGATCACGAGCGCGTATGCCTCGCTGCACCCCCATCGGACTCAGCCACGCCTTTGGGCTGCCTCCTCGAGAGGCCCACGACGGCCAGCACGTGGCGCCCGTGTGCTGTCAGCCATCATTGATCACCTCGATGGACCGGACGCCGGGCGCATGCCCCGCGAATTCCGAAGGACTGGCGCCCGATGACCTCGCCGGTGATCCGGGTCCCTACGGGCAGGGCCGCGACGGTTGCCGGCCAGCCTTCCAGTACCGCCTCCGTGGCTGGCGCGTCAGGACCCGCGGGCCACGCGCGCACTCTTCCATGGTTCGCGACAGGCCATGTTGGAGAGAACCCTTGCGGAGAGGGTCGGCTATATGGGGGGAACATGCCTAGGTTTTCGATCATGGTGCGTACTGCTATACGCAGCTTGGATCTCTACGTAACCCTAGTAGCGGCGATTGCATTCGGCGTCCTAGGCCTGGTAGGGAATGCCTCACAGGAGGTAGTAACCTCCGGAATTCTAGCAATTCTTGCCCTTGTGACAATTTCCCTTTTGAGGTTGCGCTCTCAGGGTGAAAAAATCAACCAGTCCCTGGCAGAAATTAAAGCCAGACCGAGCGCCGATCGATTCTTCTCCGAAGTTGATGATAGGGACGAGATCAGGGAGATGATCTCGTCATCGCGGGAAGTATGGCTCCACGGCTGGACGCTCGGACTACACCTTGTCTCATACGCGGACGAGATCAGGAGAGCTGTCACCAAGGGTCTACACATCAAGATTCTCGTGATTGAACCGCACAGCACGGCCATGAGTATCGCGGCAAGTGAGGCTGAAAACCGCAGCGCAGACGAACTTAGCTCTAATTTGGAGGCCAACCTAAGAAGGTTGGCTGCACCGATCACGGGAACTGTAGCCGGAAGGCTGGAAATCAAGACTCTCAGCTACGTTCCCCACAACACGGTGATTGCCTCCGACCCTTCAACCAAGCAAGGAAAAATCGTCATGCGGATCGCGACTTTCCATGCAGATCATTGGCAGCGGCCAACCTTTACAGTCACTCGACAGAACGACCCTGGGTGGTACGACTTCTTCAAGACCCAGTTTGAGAGGAAGTGGGAATCAGGACACTTGTATGTGTCACTTCCATAGAGCGGACGTCACCGACTCCAAGAGCAGTAGGTCCACTGAGCACGAGGCCGTTCCTTCTGCCGGCTTATAACGACTGGCACCACCAGGCAGCACGCCAGGTGGTGCCTTGGTGTAGCAGGAGACCTCTTCGTCCCGAAGCAGCTTGAGTGGGTGCGCCTCCTTGGGCTAGTGCGCTCCTCACCTGCGCTGATGGTCCGCAGACGTCCGTGCTCGTCCGTCGGCGTTGTCACGCAGTTACTGACGTTGTTGCCGTGATGTCGTCAAGGTGAGGCCAGTTTCGGCGAGACATCCGTCGATGAGGTTGCTGCGGTACTGGATCTGGCGGAGACCGTGCCGAAGCGCACTCATGAGGTGGTCAGGGTCGGTGAATGCGGTGTTGGCCTGGCTGCTGCGTCGCAGCAGCGACCGGATGCCCTCGACGGGGTTGAGGTCGGGTGCATAGGACGGCAGGAAGTAGCAGGTGATCCAGTCGTGGGTGCTGATGAACTCCCGCAGCCGGCTGTCTCTGTGCACGTTCAGGATGCCCCTATGTTGCGTCAAGCGGCAGAAGAGGAGGCGGCAAGGGCCGGTGTCGGCTGGATCTCACGGTAGATCTCGCGGGCGACGTAGCGTTTGAGGCAGCGGATGATCTCGCGTTTGGACATGCCCTGTTGCGTGCGTCGTTCGAGGTAGAGACGTGTGCGGGCATCCCGGCGGAGGCGGGTCACGACGATGCGGTAGAGGGCGGCGTTGGCCTGCCGGTTGCCCCCGCGGTTCAGCCTCCGGCGCTGGGTCTTCCCGGAAGACTGCTCGACAGGGCTGACGCCACATAGAGCGGCGAACGATGCCTCACTGGCCAGCCGCTCTGGGTTGTCGCCAGCGGCGATCAGCAGGGCAGCGGCACTGTCGGGCCCGACGCCGGTGACGTCCAAAAGCTGAGGACGGCAGTGACGCACGGCCTTGGTGACCCGGTGAGCGAGTTCCTTCACCTCGGCGGTCAGCTGCTGGATGCGCCGGGCCAGCAGCCGCAGCGTGAACACTGCCGCGTCGCCGGTTTCGGGAAGGTCGGCGCATCTGGCGATCAGCGCCGTGTTGGTGAGCTTGGAGAGTGCCTCGCGCAGCGCGGGATCAACTCCGAGCAGCACAGCCTTGAGCTGGTTCTTCGCCTACGTGCGAGCCTTGACGGCCGACTCCTTCGCCAGCCGCAGCACGCGCAGGTCGGCCGCCGGGCCCTCACCGGTCTTGGGTGTGACGTCAGCGCAACCGGACAGCACTGCGCGGGCGGCGGCCTCCGCATCCACGGCGTCGGTCTTGCCGCGCTTGCGGCGGATGGCGCGGTCCGGCTGATTGACCTCGATGACCTGCACGTTCTCCCGGCTCAGGAGGCGTGCCAGAGCCGCTCCGTAGGATCCGGTGCATTCCACACCGGCTCGGCGCAGGGCGCCGAAAGAGCATGCCCAGGCCAGGAGTTCCCCGAGCATGGTGATCACGGCGGCGACATGCACGTCCTTGTGGGTGTCCACCCCCAGGATCACGTCCTCTGCCAGCGGTTCTTCCAGCTGTGCGGGCAGAGTCGGCTGGGGGATGCTGGTGCTGGTCACGCGGCTCCTTGATCGGCACGGGGCTGTGGCCGACGTCGGTCCGGTGGGCGGTCAGAACTGTGACGGTGCCTTGTGCGGCAAGGCCCCTATCGAGACACGCTCGCCGGTCCGGCGGCAGCAAGCACCGCCCGGGCCACAGGCCGACAGATCCTCAACAAGGCAGGCTGGCCAGTTGTCCCACGGGTCAGACCCCTGGCCCGGACGGCGCCCCATGAGTCTCACAGTTGTCCCACACGAGCACGATCGGCGCGCCGAGTTGCTGGTGGGCGGCGATGAGCAGGTCGCGGTAGTCGGTCCAGGTGAAGCTGCGTCTGCCGCCCCGCTTGTGATCGACGTACCGTTTGGGCCGGCAGATCAGACGCGAGCGTTTGTCCTGCTTGTAGCAGGCCAGAGCGGCGCTGGGAGCGTCCCCGCACTCGGATGGCAGGTGTGTGGCCGCGCCTGGCCCAGGTGCGTGCGGTGGGCGGCGTCATCGAGAAGCCGGCTTCGTCCTCGAAACAGAGCCAGGCCCCGAGCGCCGCCACGGCGCATCCTCCTGGGGCCAGGTCTCCTTCCCCCAACCGGTCACCGCGTCCTCGTCGCGCTCGATCGCGCGGCGGGCGGGAACCTGGTAGCTGAAGCCGTGCCGGTGCAGCATCTGCGCGATGGCCGACAGCGTCATTGCAACCGCTGCTGGACGCACTCCGGGCACCGCTGGAGAAGATGGCCGATCACGAAGCGCGCACGGTCGAACTGAAGCTGTGCATCATCGTCGCCCATCTGAACCTGCCGATGGGACTGCCCGGAGGCCTTGTCCCCGCGCCCTGTAGTGGTCAGTCCGAAGCGGAGAGATTCTACTTCCGGGACTGCCCGGAGAACCGGCAGCGGATGTGGGACGATTCCGCCAAGCACAACTGGATCACACTGAAGAACCTGCTGGAACGGGTGCACCAGCGGAATCCGGGAATCGTCATATCCTGCGAGATCCGAGAGTCGCCGCAGATACCCGAGCGGAAGCTGTACATCATCAACCAGGAAACGGTTTTCTATACAGGGTGCGGCATCGAGCGCAGTGACGTCGCCTGGCACGAGAACACCTACCGGATCCTCGACACCGAGGGCTCCTGGCCGCTCTACGGCGAGGCCCGCTACGTCGGCTGGGATCTGCACTCGCGGGCGCGCTCGACCGCACAGATCGCGGAGCACTGCATGGAGTGCCACCGCAACCTCTGGGAGAAGCTCGCCGACATTAAGCCGGAGCGTCCTGTGATCACGCATCCACTGTGGGCCACTCCCCCTCGTCGGTGAGCAGGTCCCAAACCGACTCGAACCAATTCGGCATGCTCTCCACGAAAACGGAATCCAGTGCACGGGGGTTGTTGGTGCAGACGTGATGGGGGAGCGTCGACCCGTGGTGGGTCGGGAGGAACCGAATTCAGCCCTACTTCTTCTTGCCCTGGGTCTTGTCGGGGATCTTGATTACCTGCGTTTTCCCTGTTCAGGGATGGTGGCCCTGTGCGCCTGGTGGTTATCGTCGGTCGTCCTTGGCTACTGTCGAGCGACTTCGGACGGCTCAGAGACGGCCCAGACTCCTGCCGGATGCAGGGCCGCTCTCGGCTGCGAGCACCTTCGATGCGGCCAGTCTGAACCTCAGCCGACGACAGTCAGCCACGACGGCGAGAACGCCGACCGATCACGCGCGCGTATGTCTCGCTGTACCCCCACCGGGCTCAGCCACGCTGCTGGTGCCGTCGACCGGAGCAAGACGCAACGGCCAGCCCGTGACAAAGGCGCGGAGCCCTCAGCTCGGGGAGCTGCGACTATCCGGGGTCGGTTCGCCCGCTGACCTGGGCGAACAGCGGCACGGTGGCATAGCTGGCTGGGGCCGCTTTCACTGTGATTCCCCACTGTTTTTCCGCCCGATCTGGTGTGCTTATGGTGTGGCGGCCTTCAGCGCTGGGAGTCAGGCGCCGGCTCGATGACATCAGCCCAGACGCGATCGCTCCACGGATTGCCCGCGACGCCGAGACGTGCCGCGACGACATCGTCGAGGAAGTGCGCCTGAGCTATGCCCACTGTCTCGTCGGGCCACCACAGTGAGTCGCACTCGGTGCATAGCAAGAGGGGCGTCCCATCGGCCTTGAAGCGGTACCGGCGGACCCAGTCCTGCCCACAGCGCGGACAGACACATTCGGCTGACATGAAAAGGAAGGTATCCCGAACCCGGGTGCACGCTTTCCAAGTCTGTTGGTGCCTTGCTGGGCGGAGTACAGGGCCGTTCACCTGTGTTCATGGGTGGGTGAGTGCTGGGACGGCCCCTGCGGATGGTCCTGCCTGAACGGCGGTGAACCTCGCTGAATGAGACGGAAACTGAGACGGCCCGGCACAGGGCCAGACCGTCATCACCTGCTACGACCTTCTGATCCGTAGCCCTATGTGGATCGGTCGGTGAGGGTCATACCAGTTGCGCTTCTGCTCTACGAGGACGCCGCCGGACGGGGCGGTTGCTGTGGTTGCTGTATTTCGCTGCTGTACCGCATTGGCTTGCTGCCTGCTAGAGCGTGTCCGGCGAGCCAACCGTGGCTACTCGACGGTGATGTCCTCGTAGGTGATCGTTACTTGCTCGGTCGCAGGCCCGGACTCGGAAGCCCCCAATGAGGGGCCTTCCCAGCGGGACGCCCAGGCGTTGCTGAGGTGGATACGCCGGACAGTCTGCTTCTTCGCATCCTTCAGGGCGATGGTGATGTTCTGTCGGGCGCTGTCGAGATCGGCGTTGACCAGCGTCGCTTTGATCCAGTCGGTGAACGCGGTGCTCTTGTCCATGCCGCGGGTGATCGTGATCTCACCGCTCTTGCGTGCGCCCGGCTGTTTGCGCACGAGCGGCTCACCGTTCGCGGACACTTGACGGACCTCGACGACGTCCTGTTCCAGTTGCAGTCCGGACACGCTCTGGACCGTCTCGACTTGGAACTTGCCCAGTTCGACGGCAAAGGTGCTGCTGTTGAAACTGTCACCGGTCAGCACGATGGGTACCTCCTGCTGCTAGTTCCTTCGCCTGCCTGACTTGTCGATCATGCTTCGCCTCAGGAGTGTCCGCAATTGGAACCTTTGTCCATAGCCCGGATGCAAGCCTTCGAACACTCCTGAGGCAACGTCTGATGGATTGGGGCCGACCCAACGGACACGGCCTGGTTCTATGGCCACGGGCGGCACCCAGAAGCCCTGATGGCCAGTCCGGGTGACCGCGCTGATTGGTGGCGCATATGTCATGGCGGTATCTGTCGGTCACTCACACAGGTGAGCGCAGTTCGCGTCACGTCTTCGGCCGTGCCTGTCGAGCCATGCCCGGCTCGGATTGGCGAGTTCTTCCGGAAACGCGAATTTACGGCCAATAGGTGTGATCACTCGGAAAATTCGCTTGAAGGACGAATCGTTCCGTCTGGGGAGTACGAGTGAGGGGGCGGTGCGACTACGACGTCGCCCCCGCGGCGCAGGATCCCGTGTCCGTGATCACGGGGAATCTCGAACTCCCTCGACACAAGGAGTGCAGATGGCCGTCTTCCAGCTTGGTGAAGTCCCCACCGGCTTCGTGTTCAACGAGAACGGTGGGCTCATCCACTACAGGTACGGGCTCCTCCTGGCCATCCCTCAGCCCAACCAGGCCGGCGCCCCGGCGCCGTGGGGCGACGCCTACTTCAGCTTGGGCTCCAGCTGGGTGGACGTACGCCTGAAGGTGCAGATGCATGACGGTACGAACTGGCTCCCGGCTGTGGACTGGGACGTCAACCAGGGCAGCAGTCGCTACACGAAGAAGCTCCCCCAGGGGATCCAGAAGATCCACGTCGGGCGGGTGAAGAAGAGCAGCAGTGACGTCGTGGACGACAACCCGGTCGGCTGGCTCCTCGAATACGTGTAGCAGCTCGGACCTCGGCCCGGGTGCCCCCAGCCGGTCTCACGCCGGCTGGGGGCACTTTCCGGGACATCAGCTTGGGAAGCTCGGGTTCTACGGCGTCGACAGGCTTGCTGAGCTGCGGCGGAGCGGCGTCATGTCCTGAGGGTGTGCTGGGTGGGGTGACTGCTATTCCCCGTGGTTCCCCGCATTATCTGGCACGGGAATGGCACGGGAGCACGTTCAGGCGGGTGAGTCAGTCTCGCCTCGAACTTGGCACGCCAATGCTGGCGCCGAGGTCGGTGGAGGCGGTCAACGAGTGGGCCGCGGTTCTCAGATCGTGCTCCCATCCCGGGAGCTCGTCGGGGCCGATCCACTTGCTGTAGTCCGCTGCGACGGAGAGGAACCGTGTTTCCTCCTGCGTGCGGGCTGCGACCGTCATTGACAACCGGTCGGCCACGTCCTTGGGGCTCAGCTCGCTTCTTGCGAGACCGAACGCGAGGCTCGCGAGCAGGCATCGGCCGGCGATCTCCTCGTCGGGTAGAGATACGCCGAGTTCATGCAGGGCTTGGACGTACAGCTCACGGATCTCGGTCTCGTTGCTCCTGCGCGGCAGTCCGGCCAGCTCGCGCAGGGCAGGGGAATCACGCCCGTCGACGAGCGCATGAGCAGCGAGCACCGGGAGCTCCTCTGGTGGGAGTACCTCCGCTACGTACTGCCAAGCGCTGTGCTGCAACCGATCCATGCGCCCATCGTGGAGGCGATGAGAGGTCTTGGCCAGCCGATTGCAGTTGTGGCTTCTGCTTCTTCTTCCCCTGGGTCTTGTCGGGGATCTTGGTGAGCTGGGTTCTTGCTGGTCAGGGCCGCGCTCCGGTACGCCCGAGTGGTCGTCATTGGTCGTCATTGGCCACTGCCGAGCGGCCTCGGACGGCCCACGGACGGCCCGAGCTTCACTCAGGATTCGCTGCCCCAGACATGATCGTCCACGGGTTGCGCTCCCCACCGAGGCGTGTCCCGTGCCACTGGATCTTGACCGTTTGCCATCGGACTTTGACGGACGCGAGTTTGTGTCATCGGAGTTTGATCACCTCAGGTCAGCGACTCAGCGCACCTTCGGTGTGCGCCGGGGGCGTGGTAAAACCCGTGGCGCGCTGGAGGTGCTCCTGTCTGCCTTGACGGCCATCTGCACGGGTGCAGCCTGTCGTCACCGTTCCGTCACAAGTAGTCGCCGCACGGAACCCTGCCGCTCTCCCGCCCCGTCTGCACTCACGTACCACGACCACACGTACCGCGGGGCAACAACCGACGACCGAAACCCGCGGACGAGACGACTCAGGGGGACGACAGCATGCGGCACAGCAACGGCATTCGCAGGGCGGCTCTGGCGACGACGGCGGTCACGGCCGTCGCGGCGGCGGTGACCGGCATCCTGCCCGGCACCGCCATGGCGGCGAGCACCACCACCTCCACCCCGCCGCCCGCCTGCCCGGCCTCCGCCCTCCAGGTCAGCGCCTGGCAGGCCGTCCACCGGCCCGTCGGGACCGGGACCGGGGCGGCGGTCGTGCAGTTCACCAACGTCTCCCGGAGGACGTGCGCCCTGAAGGGCCATCCGACGGTCGCGGGCGCCGGCAACGGCTCCCCCGCCCACAACACCCCGCTCAAGGTCACCCCCACCGGCAGGGCGGCCACCGTGACGGTCCGGCCGCACGGCAAGGCGTGGGTGAAGCTGACCTTCGTCCAGGTCCAGGGGGAGGGCGACGGCTACTGCGTGTCGGGCAAGGACCCGGTGACGTATCCGACGATGGTCATCGGGCTGCCGCACTCCGGGAAGCACCAGGTCGCCCTGAACGACGGGGTGTGGGCCGAGTGCGACAACAAGGTGACCGTCACCCCGGTCTCGGCGGTCAAGCCTTCCTGACCCCACCGTCCCCACAAATCGAGCAGCCTGCACGACGATCGCAACGCTCTGACCTGCACGTTTACGAGGCGCTGCACATAAGTGCAGGTCAGCGACTCAGCGCACCGAAGGTGCGCTGAGTCGCTGACCTGCGGTGATCAAACTCCGATGACGCAAACTCGCGTCCGTCAAAGTCCGATGGCAAACGGTCAAGATCCAGTGGCACGGGACAGCGTGCCGCGACAACGTCGCCCGGCAGCATCTTCAATGGACCTGCAAATCGAACACGTGCTTGAATTTGGCCATGCGATCGTTCCCCGACGACCTCGCCCAGGCGCAGCAGGAGTGGAGTGCCGCGTACCGGCAGCTCGCCGAGCGGCCCGGTCGTACCGAGCTGCGCCGGCGTCTGTACCGGCTGTCGGCTCAGCTGTACTTCCATCCCTACTGGCAGCAACGGCGCCCAAGTCCCGCAGCATGGTGGGAACTGCGTGACCTGGGACGGCCAGACGGACACATGAGTGAGCGGCTTCATCCATGACGCGCTGGAATGCGAGGCCGCATGTTCCAGATAATCCTGAAGGCATGTCCGGTCCGATCCGCGTGATCGTCCATCCACCGTCACCCACAGGCGGCCGACGAGTGCGCGTGGACGGCGAGATCCTCGGCCTGGCCCACAACGTGGCCGACGTCGCAGAGTTCCTCCGCCGAGCCGGGCTGGAGATCGACCCGGCGGAGGTAGCGGAGTCACCGTGGATCGATTGGCGCGGAGTGGGGCCTGAGCGCTGGGGCCCGGAGACGAGCAGCTGACATACCGAAGGCAACGCACCCTAGAAACAGGGGTTATGTGGCCGCTCGGTGCGTAGCGACCCGCCACGCGCTCAGCTTGGGAAGCTCGGGTTCTTCGTGGGCGGCTGCTTGGCTGAACTGCGGCAGAGCGGGGCGCGGGGCCTGACTGACCGACAGCCTGGTCCCCGCCACTCCCCGTGGTTCCCCGCACAATCTGGCACGTGTCTGGCACGGGCGCGGTCGTCGGCTCGGCCTCGGATTACTCGTAGGTGGTCGCAGCTCGTAGAGCTCGTGCGAAGAAGCTCCAGTCCCCGTCGGCGGGCAGATCGCGGCCGGCGTTGCTGTACCAGCCGTCCGCATCGTCGATCCACGCTGCCGGCGACTCCAAGAAACTCGCGAGGTCCGCGTTTTCCCACGAGTGCCCCTCCTCGGTGTGGCTGCGGTGGAGGACGCGGTCGAAGGCAGCCAGGTCTTCTCTGCTGCCGACATGGTCAGGAGAAGTGGTCATGAGCGGCACCCTACTTGGCACGCTCGCGGTTGGAGGGGGCTGGCGAACACCGCTTTAGGAGTTCGGTCCGAGCGCGGTCCAGCTGCCGCCGACTGACGCGACGCCCGGACACAGACGCTGGTGTACGCCCCCGTCCGGCGTCGTTGATGTCGGCAGCGGATGTCAGTCATGCGGCTGCGGGGCGGGCGACAGTGCGGTGCGGGCGGCGGAGAGGACCTGCTCGGACAGCGGGGAGTCCTTGGTGGCGCGGGCCAGGAGAAGGGCGCCGAGCATGGTGCACAGCCGGGCGATGCCGTCCTCGTCGTCGGTGGCGAGCCACTGGGTGAAGTCCTGTACCCCTTCGGCGTAGGTGCGGGGCGCCCCGTGGTCGCCACTGTCCCGGGCCATGTCGGTGGCGAGCGCGGCGACAGGGCAGCCCGAGGAGGGGTTGTCCCGGTGCCGGACGGACAAGTACCCGTCGATCAGGGACTGCTGGGCCTCGGCACGGCGCCCCTCGTGCTCTTCGAGTGTGGTGGCGTGGAACTCGGTCAGTTCGCCGAACGCGTGGGTGACCGCCTCGTCGATCAGTGCCTCCTTGGAGGCGAACTGCTTGTAGAAGCCGCCGTGCGTCAGGCCGGCCGCCTTCATCAGATCCGC
Source organism: Streptomyces griseochromogenes (assembly GCF_001542625.1). Classification (NCBI taxonomy): domain Bacteria; kingdom Bacillati; phylum Actinomycetota; class Actinomycetes; order Kitasatosporales; family Streptomycetaceae; genus Streptomyces; species Streptomyces griseochromogenes. The sequence goes on from NZ_CP016279.1 coordinate 3,005,575, forward strand.
GACGCTCACGCCCGTGCCCTGCTCGCGGAACAGCCGCGAGGCCCGCTCCACGACCCGTCGGCGGTTCGCCTGTGCCTGTGCCTGTGAGACGCGACCCATCGGGCACCTCCCTTTTGGATGTCGGACGACATCTATCGTACGGTGCTATTTAGATTATTTGCATCATCTATTCGGGGCGCTCCTCTCCCCTCATCCAAGGGCGCGCCCCCTTCACGGGAGACACTCCATGGCCACTCGCCTCGGCCCGGCCGCCGAAGCCGACCTGACCACTGCCACCGCCGCCACCGCCCCCGCCACCTCCGCCACCGCGCCACCGGTCCGGCTCTGGCTCCAGCCGACCGTGATCGCCCTGGTCGTCGTGGCGGCCTTCGTCGGCTGTTACGTCGGTCTGCAGCGCAACCCCCAGCCGCACCGGGTGCCGGTGGCTGTCACCGGGCACAAGCTTTCGGGCGAGATACGCCAGGCCCTCGGCGACAGCGTCGATGTCCATCCGGTCGTCGACGCCGCCACGGGGCGCGACGAGCTGGAGCGCCGCGACGTCGTGGCCGCGCTCGGTGGCCGCGCGGACTCCGACCGGCTGCGCCTGGAGGTCGGCGGGGCCAACGGACAGTCGACGACGACGGCCGTCAAGAGCCTGATCGGCGCCTATGCCCACGGGTCGGGCCAGCGCCTGACCACGGTGGACGTCGTCCCGTTCGCCCGTTTCGACTCCCGTGGGCTGGCCGGGTTCTACATGGCGTTCGGAGTCACGCTGGCCGGCTTCGTCCTCGCCCAGAACGCCCTCGGCCTCGCGAACCATCTGCACCTGCGCCACCGGTTCTGGCTGCTGTCCGGCGTCTCCGTGGCCATCGGCATCGTCGCCACCGTCATCGCCGGACCCATCCTCGGGGCGGTGCCCGCGCCGGTGATGCCGCTGGCCTTCACCCTGACCCTGCTCGCCGCGGCAGCCACGTTCACCACCAAGCTGCTGGGCACCTACCTCGGCCCGGTCGGCGTGCCCGTCGCCACCCTTTTGCTGCTCACGGTCGGCAACTCCACCAGCGGAGCCACCATCGGACCGGACCTCCTGCCCTCCGCCGCTCGCGCCGTCTCCGCCCTGCTGCCGCCGGGCGCGGCCGTCCGCGCCGTGACCGACCTGAGCTACTTCCACGGCGCGCAGGCGGTGCAGCCACTGACCACCCTCGCGCTGTGGGCGGTGATCGCCGCCGTCCTGGTGGGCCTGCGCCCCCGCCTGAGGCGGCGGCGCACGCGAGTGACCACCTGACCCACGGTCAGGGTGGCGGTCGTGCCGCAGACATGCCACAGACGTGCCACTACGGGCCTGCGGGGTCCTCCTCGAACCCCGCAAAGCCGGCCCGGGTGGAAACCTCTCCTGAGCCGGCGCTTCTCTCTGTGCCCCGGGCGGGATCCGAACCCGCGCACCCGGATCCGGAAGCCGTCACGTCCCCCTGAGCAACCCGTTCACCGCCCGCCCGAACACCGCGCGTGCCGCTCGCGCCACCACGCCGTCGAGGAAGCCGGGGAGGAAACGGATCCGCAGCTCCTCGCGCCACACCACGCGGGTGCGGCCGCCGGGCCCCGGACGGACCTCGATCTCGGCCCATCCCCGCACGATCCGCCCGCGCTTGTCCAGACGGCACAGCCCGGGCTCACCGTCCACCGGCGGATGCCAGATGGTGACTTCCATGGGATCGTTGAAGGCGAGGGGGCCGAGGCCCGAACGGGCCACCAAGCGCGTGCCCTCCCGGGTCGGCGCGGCCGTGACCACGGTGACCCGGGTCAGTGGAACCACGGCGCCGTGGCGGGGCCACTCAGTGAGCCGCCGCCACGCCTCTTCCAGAGGGAGCGGGGCCGTGCGTTCGAAAGAGAAGGTGGGCACGGCACGATCGTAGGGAATGGGCGCCGGTCACCTGCGCCTTCGCCCCAGGCTCACCCGCTCGGCGCAGTCGGGTGTCCGCGAGACGTCGTATCCGGGAACAGTCGGTGCGAGAGCGGAGGGACGGCGGCCGCCCGCTTACGCTTCCTGCCATGGGCCGGGCAACCAGCCCGCCCGCATGGGGAGTTGATCCACATGCCACTGAAGACCTACGGCGTCCTGATCGCCCGGGCCATCGGCACCCGGCGCGAGGGCGCGCAGGACAGCCCGCACTATCAGATCCACCTCACCGACGACCAGGGAACGCACTACCGCGCCGCGGTCAACGTGCTCTCCCAGCAGAAGCCCGCCGACCTGCTCTACCTGGTCGCCGACGACTTCCGGCACCCGGTGACCACCCGGCTGGAGGGCCTGTCCGGCGGCTGGAACCCGCTGCCGCCCGATCCCGGCGGACCGAACCTCGACTTCGTGCGCGGCAACCTCTTCGACCCGGCGCGCCTGCGTACGCTGCCGGCGGACGTCGCGGGCCCCGACAACGACCTCGCGGACCTCCTCGACCACTACGTGCGGCGCGCGGTGGACGACCCGGACGCACGCCTGCACCTCTTCGGCGCCCGCTTCGGCCCCGAACCGCATGTCAAGGACAAGGTGTTCGGCTTCCTGCCCGGCAACGGCGTCCACGACATCCATATGAACCAGGGCAACAGCGGGCGCTTCATCGGTGACGACGGGGTCTTCCAGGACGGCGGGCTGCTGCTGCACTTCCCCGGCGAGTCCCGCTGGGTCGGGATCTTCCTCGCCTTCCAGAGCCAGTCCTGGCACACCGACGACACCACCGGCCGCCCCCTCGACGGCGTCGACGGCACCCGGCCCAAGCCCGGCACGCGACCCGTACGCATCGTGTCGGCGCTCGTCCACCCCACGGGCGCCGCGCCCGAGGCGGAGACCGTGACTCTCCTCAACGCCTCGCCCGAGCCGGTCGACCTGAGCGGCTGGCGCCTCGTCGACCGCGAGGTCGGGAGCGCGCGGGTATCCTCCGCGGCCCCCCTCGCGCCGGGCGCCTCTCTCGCCGTCACCCTCGCCGACGGCAGCCGGGTCGGGAACCACGGCGGCGAGATCACGCTCCTCGACCCGGCGGGCCTCAAGGTGCACGGCGTCTCGTACACCGCCGAACAGGCCGCGCGTGAGGGCTGGTCCGTGGTGTTCTGACGCACGGCGCGTCAGGGCCGGTGCACCGTCCCCGGCTCCGCCTTCCCGGGCGCCGGCGGCTGAGGGAACACTCCGACTTCGCTCCGTTCGCCTCGTGGCGGTCGAGGGTCCCGAACCGGGCCGGTGCCCCGTGCGCCGCCTCGGTGCGCACCGAGCTCGGTGCCGTGGTGTCGACCTGAGCGCAGCCGGACACCTTCAGCGCCAGGCAGGCGGCCGCCGAGGCGAGGGCGGCCGGGCGCACCCTTCGCCCCTCTTTGCTCCCTCTTTGCCCATCTTCATGGCGGCGGGCTGCGGGGCGCCGGGTGCGTCCCGGACGGTGTCGAAGAAGGCATGCCGGAGCTGTACACAGTGCGTATAGGCGCTTCGCGAAGGGCCCTGGGACGTCCGACGGCAGGGTCGTCCCTCGTCGTAGCACCATGGAGGTGCGGGGGAAACGACCCCGGCGAGAGGACGAGCCCATGCGCTTCCGGGACCGTGCCGAGGCCGGACGGGCACTCGCCGGCCTGCTGAGCGAACTGCGTGAGCGGGGCGAACTCCCCGACCCCCTGGTCCTGGCCCTGCCCCGCGGCGGGATCGCCGTGGCCGCGCCCGTCGCCCGGGCCCTCGACGCCCCGCTCGACGTGCTCGTCGTGCGCAAGATCGGCGCCCCGCACCACGAGGAGTTCGCCGTCGGCGCCCTCGCCGCCGACGACCCGCCCCTCTTCGACGCGGACACCCTCGAACGGCTGGGCCTGACCGAGCGGCGACTCGCCCCGGTCGTGGAGCGGGAACGGCGCGAGCTGGCCCGGCGTGAACGCCGCTACCGCGGAGACCGGCCTCCCCCGGACGTGAAGGGCCGTACCGTGATCGTCGTGGACGACGGCCTGGCCACCGGCGCCACCGCCCGCGCCGCCCTGCGCCATGTACGGCGCAGGTCCCCGGCCCGCACCGTGCTGGCCGTCCCGGTCGGCCCTCCCGACTCCCTCGACCTGCTCGCCGGCGAGGCCGACACCGTCGTGTGCCCGTACCGGCCCGCCGCCTTCTGCGCCGTCGGCCAGTGGTACGACGACTTCGCCCAGCTGACCGACGCCGACGTGCTCGACGTACTCGACGCGCTGCACGCCCGCTGAGCGCCCGGGGAGCGACGATGCCCGAACTCGACGAGGAGGAGGCGCGACGCCGGTTCACCGCGGCCCGGGTGGCCCGGCTGGCCACCGTCGGCCCGGCGGGCCGCCCCCACCAGGTGCCGGTGGTCTTCGCGGCGCACACCGCCGACGGCACCGACCGGCTCGTGACCGCCGTCGACCACAAGCCCAAGACCACCACCCGCCTCGTCCGGCTCCGCAACATCGCGGCGCACCCGCCGGTCTGCCTGCTCGCGGACGCCTACGACGAGAACTGGGACCAGCTGTGGTGGGTCCGCGCCGACGGCGAGGCCCGCGTCATGCCGCCCGACGCGGCCGACCCCGCCCTACGGCACACGTACGAGACCGCCGTGGCGCTGCTGTGCGCGAAGTACCCGCAGTACCGGGACCGCCCGCCCGCCGGTCCGGTGATCACCGTCACGGTGCGGAGATGGACCGGATGGGAGGCTCGGGCGCCCGTCTGAGGCGGTGGAGACCCGCCCGTCCGTGACAACACCGTGCACACCAGTAGTACCGGAAGGCCACGCGGAGTAACCTCGGGTGCCATGACGCGCACGGGGGAGCGAGCCGTCAAGTCGCGGTTACGGACGCCACCTTGGATCGCCCGCATCGAAGAGCCGGACGGGCGGGTCCTCGGTGCGGGGGTGCTGCTCGCGCCCGACCGGGTGCTCACCGCGGCCCATGTCGTCGGTCCGGGCCGGTCCTACGTCATCCACTTCGTCGGCGTTCCCGGCGTGCCCGGCGTCGCCGCCACGGCGGTCGCGGACGAGCACGTACCGCAGCGGGAGGACGCCTTCGGCGACCGCAGCGGCGATCTGGCCCTGCTGCGGCTGGCCCGGCCGCTGCCCGCCGAGCACGCCACCCGGCTCTACCGGCTCGCCTCCCCGCACGGGCCGGTGAGCATGTACGGCTTCCCGGCCGGCGACGACGGCGGCCGCTGGCACGGCGCCACCCTGGTCGCCGCCCGCGGCCGGGACAACCAGGTGCAACTGCGCCCGCAGACCCCGGACGAACGCGCCGAACCCGGCTTCAGCGGCGCGGGAGTGGTCGACCACGCCACCGACGAGGTCATCGGCATCGTCCTCAGCGTCGACGAGGGACCGGGCTCGGTCTTCAGCTACATGAGCCCCACCGAGACCATCCTGAGTCATCTGCCGCAGATCGCCGCCTGGACCGAGGGCGCCGAGGCCGTCGACCCGGCGCTGCGCACCGGCGCCACGGATGCAGCGGGCCGGCTCGACGTGTCCTTCGCCACCGAACTCGCCTGCTGGTTCCGGGGCGAGGGCTGGCCGGTGCTCGTCACCGTCGTCCCCGCCCGCAGCGGCCGTGACTGGACCCTCACCCGTGCCATCACCCTGGCCGACCGGGAACTGCGCACCCGGCACAACACCAGCGCCTTCAGCCACGACCCGCCCGAGACCGTGCCCCCCGCCGGCGGCCACGATCTCGCCCTGGACGTCCGTGGCATGACGGTTCATCAGGTACTGGACCGGATCGCGGGACGCCTGGGCATCCGCGGCGACCCCCGGCCCGAGCAGCTGGACGCCCTGCGCGTCCCGCTCGCCGCCGTCGTGGTCGGCGTCGACCAGGCGGCCGAACCCGACGCCCTGCTGGGCCTGCTGGACCGGCTCGCCCAGCAAGGGGCCCGCCTGCTGCTGGTCTTCCGCCGCCGCGGCGGCCGCGCCGCCCACGCCGCCGAATCCTTCGTCCGGCGCCCGCTGCACGACCGCTGGGTCCAGCTCGGCCACGAACTCGACCGCATCGTGGACGAGTTGGGACCAGCACTCGACGAGCGGCGCGACCGCGTCCTGCCGGACCCCGGAACCAGGCCCCTGCTGGAACAGGCCGAGGCCGGCGTACGACGCACCCGGATGCTGCGCGCCTGGGTCGCCCACACCCCCGAGGGCGAGCGCGAACCCCGGCGGGCCGACCTGATGTTCACCTTCGAGGACGCCGCCGAACGCCGCCGGCAGCGTCTGGAACAGGCGCTCTCGGCCCTCGACGCCCGCACGCGCCGCCGCGAGGAACTCCTCGGCCGCGTCAGCGCCGAATGGCCGCTGTGCAGGGAACGGGCCGCGGCCCAGGGCGACCGGGTCATGGAGGCCTACCAGCTCTACGAACGCGCCCTGGCACTGCTGCGGCAGACCCCCTGCGACGTGGACCGGGCGGAGCGCGCCGTCGACCGGTTCATCGGATTCTGCTCCGGCACGGCATCCTGGACGGAGGGCGCCCCATGACCTCGTGCATCCGGCCCGGCTGCGCGGGCCGCATCATGGGCACCGGCTACTGCGACACCTGCGGACACCGGCACCAGGAACCGCGGACCGAGCCGCCGTCCGCACCGCCCGGCCCCGGCGCGGAGGAGCCGCCCGGCCCGCAGCCCACCCACGCCGTCGCCGGCGTCGGCGAACTCGACCAGCACGGACTGGTCCGGCTGCCCGACGTCCCGGTCCCCGAGGACGGGCTCGTCGAGGACCCCAGGCCGCCCACCGGCGGCCGCCGCTGCGGCGCGCTCGGCTGCACCATGACCATCGGCGTCGGCTACGGCGGACAGCCCGCCCGGGCCACCGGCCGCTGCCCGCGCTGCGGCACCCCCTACTCGTTCCTGCCCCAGCTGAACCAGGGCGACGTGGTCGCCGGCCACTACCACGTCCTCGGCTGTCTGGCCCGCGGCGGCCTCGGCTGGATCCACCTCGCCGAGGACACCCGCGCCGACGGCTACCGCGTCGTCCTCAAAGGGCTGATCAACGTCCACGACGCGCTCGCCCGCCGCAACGCCGTCGAGGAACGCCACTCGCTCACCGACCTGCACCACCCCGACATCGTCCGCATCATCACCTACGCCGAGCACGAGGTCAGTGGCAGCTCGCCCACCGGCTACCTGGTCATGGACTACATCGGCGGCCGCTCCCTGCAGCGGCTCTTCGCCGCCGAGGACACCGAACGGATCTTCCACGGCCGCCCCCGTCTCGACCACGTCCTCACCTACGGCTGCAAGATCCTCGGCGCCCTGCAGTACATGCACGAACGCGGGCTGCTCTACTGCGACATGAAGCCCGACAACGTCATCCACTTCGGACGGGCCGTCAAGGTCATCGACCTCGGCGCGGTCCGCGCGATCGGCGACCGCGCCTCCGCCTACGTGTACACCGCGGTCTACGCCCCGCCCAAGGAGGAGATCGACCGTCGCGGCTGGCACGTCGACAGCGACCTCTACACCGTGGGCAGGACCTTGCAGGACCTGTACGAGGCCACCGAGCCGCCCCGGGGCCTCGCCTCCGACTCCTTCCGCCGCCTGATCGACCGCGCCACCCACGCCGAGCCCCGCGCCCGGTTCCGCTCGGCCGCCGAGATGTCCCGTCAACTGTGGGAAGTGCTGCGCGAGTTCCGCTCGCTGCAGTTCGGCGAGCAGCTGCCCGAGAGCTCCACCCGGTTCCGTGCCACCGACGCCAGTCTCGACGCCGGGCTCGGCGCGATCCCCTCCCTGGACCACTGGACCGGCCGGCCCGGGGAACACCCCGCCGCCCTCGACGTCTCCCCGCCCCGGCCGCCGAGGTCGCCGGCGTCCTGCCGGAGCCGGTTCCCGACCCCGACGACGGCGCCGCCCTGCTGCTGGACACCTTCCCGCCCGACGCGCCCGACCGGGTCGCCCGGCAGTGGCCCCGCGAATCCCGCCTCGGCACCCCCGAGACCGCGCTGTGGCTGTGCCGCGCCCACCTCAGAAGAGGCGAGCAGGACGAGGCCCGGAGCTGGCTGGCCGAGGCCGCCACCCAGCTCGGCGAACGCGCCGCCGCCTACGACTGGCGCATCGCCTGGCACCGCGGCGTCCTGCATCTGAGCCGGGCCGAGGTACGGGAGGCCGGCCACTGCTTCGAGGCCGTCTACCGGGCGCTGCCCGGCGAGTACGTGCCCAAGCTCGCCCTCGGCTACTGCGCCGAACACGGCGGCGACCAGCGCACGCGGCGCGCCATGCGGTTCTACGAGGCCGTCTGGGCCCGGGACTTCGCCCACACCGCCGCCGCGTTCGGCCTGGCCCGCGGCCACCTCCTGGCCGGCGACCGGGACGCGGCCGTACGCGTCCTCGACGACGTCCCCTCCACCTCCCGGCACTACGACGCCGCCCGGATCGCGGCCGTGCGGGTTCGGGCCGGCATCCTGCACGGCCTCGCCCCGTCGGCGGACGATCTGCGGGACGCGGACCGGCGGCTGCCCGAGCTGCGCCTGGACGGCGGCGCCGCCGACGGCGAATCACGGGCCCGGCTGGTCGCCGAGGTTCGCGAGAACATCCTGCGCTGCCGTCCCGAGGACGGCTGGGGATCCGGGTTCCCCGCCGGTGACCTGCTCGGCTCCGGCGCCGAGGGCACGCTGCGCGCGCTGCTGGAGCAGTCCTTCCGGCACCTGGCGGCGCAGGCGCGCACCGCGGGCGAACACGGCCGGCTGCTCGACCTGGCGCACGCCGTGCGGCCGATGACCACGTTCTGAGCACGCGCGACACACAACCGCCCACAGGGAAGCGAGGGGGACGCGGCCATGAGCGTGCCCGAGCACGCGGAGAACGCCCAGAACGCCGGGGGCAGCGTCGAGGTGACGCTCGCCGTCGGCCAGCAGAAGGAACTGCCCGTCCTGCCCGCCGCGGCCGGGCGGCCGCCCGACCGCGAGATGCACGCCATCCTGGAGATCGGGGTCACCAGTGGCGGCACCCCGGGGATCGCCTCCGGGCCCGCCCGCGGGTCCCGACCCGTCCTCGCCGAGGTGCTGATCGTCGACACCTCCCGTTCCATGCTCCACCCGGCCGCCAAACTGCACGCCGCGAAGGACGCCACGGCCGCCGCGATCCGGCTGCTGCCCGAGGGAACCGCCTTCGCCGTGCTCTCCGGCCGGTTCGACGCCACCGTGGTCCACCCCGGGGCGGGTCTGGCCGTGATGTCCGTCGCGGAGTCCGCCGAACGTGAGGCCGCCGAGCGCGCCGTACGCATCCTGGAGGCGGACGGCGGCACCGCCATCGGCACCTGGCTCGATCTGGCCCGGCGGCTGCTCAAACAGCAGTCCGCGCCGATCAAGCACGTCCTGCTGCTCACCGACGGGCGCAACGAGCACGACGACCGGAGCCCCAGCCGGCTGGACACCGTGCTCGACGCCTGCGAGGGACGGTTCGTCTGCGACGCCTGGGGGATCGGCGACGACTGGGACGCCGACCTCCTGCTGACCATCACCCGGCGGCTGCACGGCCGGGCGGGCGCGGTCCGCCACGAGTCCGAACTGCCCGCCGTGTACGAGGAGTTGATGAACGGACTGCTGGGCACGGCCGTACCTGAGCTGCGCATCAGGCTCACCCCGACCCCCGGCACGGTGATCCGCCAGGTCAAGCAGGTGGTGCCGAACGAACAGGAACTCCTCGCCACCGGAGCCGAGTTCGGTGAACGCGGCGTCGAGTACGTCACCCGGGCCTGGGGCGAGGAGAGCCGGCACTTCCAGGTCGTCCTGACCGCCGACCCGACCGAACGCGAGATCGGCGAGGACCTCCAGCTCGCCGCGGTGGACGTGGTCGTACCCGACTTCGGGCGCACGGTACGGCTGCCCGCGCCGCGGCCGATCCTGGTCCGCTGGACCGACGACCCGCGCGACGCCTCCCGGCAGCATCCCGGGGTCCGCCGCCACGAGCTGTACCGGCAGGCGAGCGCCGCAGCGGTCCGGGCCCACCGGGCCTGGCTGCGCGGCGCGGAGGGCCGGGCGACGGCGGACCGGGAACTCGCCCGGGCGCTGGCACTGGCCGTGGAACTGGGCGATGCCCCCCTGCTGCACGAACTGCGCCGGATCGAGGCCGCACCGGGTACCGGCCGGGTCCGCGACGGTCTCAGGGACGTCGACTGGCAGCATCTGATCCTCTCCACCGCCATGACCACACCACCGCGGCAGCCGGACGCCGGTCCACCCCCCGCCGGCCCGCCCGAAGCGCATCCACCGGCCGCGCCCGGACCTGACGAACTCATCGAGTGCCCGGGCTGCCGATGGATCGGCCCGGCGGACTCCGTGTACTGCGGCGGCGACTGCGGGCGCCTTCTGAAGGGGGCCCGATGAGCGGCGGCACGGGTACGGGAGGCCGGGTGCGTCCGCGGACGGCCACCGCCGTCCGCCCCGCCTTCGGCCCCCGCGCCCCAGCCCCCCTGCCCCGCCTGCTCGGCCGCCTCCTGGGGGCCGGGCCGCGCCCGCCGGACGGCGCCAGTACGACCGCCCACGACCTCGCCGTGTGCCGCCGGCTGCTGCTGGCCCTGTCGGCCCTGCTGACCCTGTCCCTGTTCCTCTCCTACGAGGGCGTGCACGGCGACGCGAACCCGCTGCGCACCTCCAGCGCCCCCGCCGTCCTCGCCATCGACACCGCGCTGTACGCGCTCGACCAGGCGCAGGCGGACGCGACCGCGACACCGCCGTCCCCCAGCGAGTTCCAGAAGCAGATCTCGGTGGCGGCGCAGAGCCTGTCCCGGGCCGCCGCGGGCGACGTGGGCGGGCCCGCGGGCCGACAGGCCGTGCAGACCGTCTCCGGACTGATCGCCGGGTACACCGGCATGATCCAGAAAGCCCAGGCGGAGCCCGAGACAAGCGTGCTGCGGGAGGCCTACCTCAGCTACGCGACCAGCATGCTGAAGGCCGGCGACTCCGGCATCGAGGCCCGGCTGACCGAGCTGCAGCGCGGACAACTGGCGGCGGTCGGACGGCAGACCTCCTTCGGGCCGCTGCTCTGGTTCGGCTGGAGCGTGGCCGCGCTGTTCCTCGTGGCGCTCGGCGCGGCCCTGGTGGAGACGCAGCTTTTCCTGCGCCGCCGGCTGCGGCGCAGGTACAACCGCCAACTCATCGCCACGGGCGTCCTGTCGGCCACCGGGTTCGGGGCCCTGCTGCTGTTCACGGTGTGGACCCACCAGGGCATGGCGGACACCCGCGCCCTGCTCGACGGCGCGCCGACCGGCTCGGACATTCCCGACGCGGGGCGGCACACCGCCTCGTATCTCGCGCACACCGGCTTCCGCGCGGCGGCCTCGGTGTGGATCGTGATAGGAGGTGTCGTGCTCATGGTGCTGACCGAGACGGGGCTCAGGCCGCACATCAACGACTACCGGTTCAGGCCCCGGTGAGCGCCCCCGGCAGCGGCCCCGCGACGGCCGTACCCGGCGCCCGGCGCCGCCCCACCCGGCACCTCGTGCGCGTGGTCACCGCGGTGGCCGGCTGTCTTGCCGTGCTGGCGGCGGCCGTCGTGGCGGGCGTCCACACCCTCGGGCGGGAACCGACCGTCACCCTGCTGGCCAACTGGACCGGCCCGGACGCGCGGCACTTCCGGGACAGGGTGATCGCCCCCTTCGAACACGCTCATCACATCCACGTCGACTACCAGGGCAGTTCCGCCGAGAGCCAGGTGCTCAGCGCCGACATGGAGGCCGGTACACCCCCCGACGTCGTGGTGCTCACCGGCCCGGGCGAACTCGCCGACTACGTGGGGCGAGGACAGCTCTTCCCCGTCGAAGACCTCATCCCCGAGAAGGCTTTCAGCACCTCCTGGGCCACACCGCTGCGGGGGCACGTGTACTGGTTCCCACTCAAGGCCGACATCAAGAGCATCGTCTGGTACCCGAAGGGGACCACCGGCCCGCAGCTGACGCAGGCGGGGAAACGGCCCGAACAGTGGTGCCTGGGCATGGGGTCAGGCGCCACCAGCGGCTGGCCCGGCACCGACTGGATCGAGGACATCCTCCTGCAGCAGTCCGGCCCGCGGGTCTACCAGCGGTGGGCGCGCGGCCTTCTGCCCTGGCAGTCCAAGGAGGTGGAACGGGCCTGGCGGACCTGGAAGGACCTGGTCGGTGCGGGAGGATCCCGGGACCTCGTGGCGCGGGCCCTGAAGACCGACTACCAGGACGCCTCCCAGCTGGTCGCGCAGCGGCCGCGGCAGTGCATGCTGGAACACCAGGCGTCCTTCGTGCGCACCTACGGCCCCTGGAAGGACGCGCACGGCGTCTACCAGCCCTCGTCCCGGCTGATCCCCGGCGCGAGGTCCAGGAACACCTGGGAGGTCTCCGGCGACCTGGTGGCCCTGCTGCACGACACCCCGCAGGCGCGGCAGCTGATCAGCCACCTCGCCTCCACCGACGCCCAGCAGGCATGGAACGCCTCGGAGTCCGGCTTCTCGGTGGACAGCGCGGCGCGGCCGGCCGCAGGCTCCGCCGACTGGCACCGCTCCCTGGCCGGCGCCCTGCTGAACCGCGAGGCGGTCCGCTGTTTCGATGCCTCCGACGCCATGCCGCCCGCCGTCCGTGACGCCTTCGCCCAGGCCACCATCGACTTCCTCGCCGACCCGCGCGACCTGGGCGGGCTGCTGAAGAACCTGGACAGCCTGCGCAGCGACGAGGAGCTGACCTGGCTGCCGTCGGTCTGCGACCGTGGTACCTGAGCGTGTGCGGCCGAGACCGGCCGGTGTGTCCCGCGTGCGGACACACCGGCCTGCGACGGGCTGCCTCAGGCCCGGCTCCAGGGAAGCCTCAGCTCCCGCCCCTGCGCCCGTCCCGCCTCGGCGGCCGGGCGGCGGGTGGCGGGGTCCAGCGCGTTGTCGCCGATCGCGGCCCGCGACGCCTCGTCCGGCCCGACGACCACGACCTCGGCCCCCCGGGCGCGCAGCTCCTCCACGGCCCGCTCCAGCGGCTGCTCGCTGGGGAACGGCTCGGTGGTCCCCAGCGGCACGATCACCAGCACCCGGTCAGCGCCCGCGGCGTAGTCGACGTTGGCGATGGACCGCACACCGCCGTCCACGTACCGGCGCCCGCCGATCGTCACCGGCGGCCACACACCCGGCACCGCACAGCTCGCCGCGACGGCGTCGACCAGGGGAACACCCGAATCCCGGTCGAAGACGCTCGGCTCCCCGCTCTCGGCGTCCACCGCGACGACCTTGAGCGCACGGTCCGGCCAGCCGTGGGACGGCAGCCGCGACTCGATCACCGCGCGCCGATCCGTCTCCGGCACGGTCCGCGCCTCGAGCGCCACCCGTCCGACGGCGCGCCGCAGCTCCGGCACCGAGGCGGCGGAGCCCGTCGCCGCGCCGATCTCCGCGGCGAACTCCTCCAGGTCCATCTCGGCCATGATCTCGGCCGCCTGCAACGCGGGATCCACCTGCCGGGCGTACAGGTCCTCCAGCCCCAGACCGCTGCCCAGCTGAGCCGCCACGGTCGCCCCCGCCGAGGTCCCGAGCAGGAGATCGGCTCCGGTCACGTCCTGCCCGGTGTCGGCGAGCCCCGCCAGCAGCCCGGTGGTCCACGCGATACCGCCCACACCGCCGCCGCCCAGCACCAACGCCTCGGTCATGTCAGCTCCTTGAAGTCCGTGATCCATGAAGTCGGTGATCCACAGAGAAGGACGCCTCACGGGGCGCCAGGATTCCCACGGGCGCCACAGACGTCCCGATGGCACTGCGCGGGCCGGGCGAACGGGCCCGGCGGCGACCGGCCGGGCGCGTCGGACATGCCGGACGGGGCGCCCGCCTCGTAGCCTGAAGTGGACGCAGACGCCCGGGAGCGGGACGTGGGCACGGGGGACGGGAGGTCGCCCCATGAACAGGCGCTGGACCGCCCGGCCGGCCCTGCTGGCGGGCGCGGCGGCGGTGGCGGTGCCGCTGGTCTTCGCCGGGCTCCACGGCCTCGTACTCGTGGCGGTGGGAGCGGCCGTCAGCCCCGGCCGCCTCTCCTTCCCTTGGCCCGTCCCCGGCCCGCCTCGGTCCCGCCGCCCGCCGACCCGTGCCCTGCCTCGTACGGATCGGCCGCGGCACCGCAGGGCGCCTCCTCCTCCAGTTCCCGCCGGGCCGTTCGGAGGTCCTGCCGCGCCTCCTCGCTCACCACGGGATAGCGCGGGTCGATGTCCATCAGGGTGTGGGCGAGGATCGCCGCCGTGCAGATCCGCGCGAACCACTTCCGGTCCGCCGGTACGACGTACCAGGGAGCCCATGGCGTACTGGTCGCCGAGAGCATCTCGGAGAACGCCCGTTGGTACGCGTCCCAGTGGCGCCGCTCCCGGACGTCGGCCGCGGAGAACTTCCAGTTCTTCTCCGGCAGGTCGATCCGCTTCAGGAAGCGGATGCGCTGCTCCTCCTCGGACAGGTTCAAGAAGACCTTCACCACCCTGAACCCGTTGTCCGTGAGATAGCGCTCCCAGTCGTTGATCTCGCGGTACCGCCGCGCCCAGACGTCGTCTTCACGTGCCTGCTCCGGCAGCTTCTGCCGGATGAGGTTCTCGGGGTGCACGCGTACGACGAGAACCTCCTCGTAGTGGGAGCGGTTGAAGATGGCGATCTCACCGCGCGCGGGCAGGCGCCGGACGTAGCGCCACAGATAGTCGTGGCTCAGTTCCTCGCTGGAAGGCACCTTGAAGCTGCTCACCTTCACGCCCTGCGGATTGACACCGCTCATCACGTGCCGGATCGTGCCGTCCTTGCCGCCGGCGTCCAGCGCCTGGAGGCACAGCAGCACACCTTGGGTGTCCTGGGCGGCCAGCCGCTCCTGGTACTCGGCCAGCAGGGCCACCCCGCTGCGCAGCAGCTCCACCCCGTCCCGCTTCTTCAGTCCGGCCCTGTAGCGGGGATCGAAGTCCTGGCCCAGACGCACCTTCGAGCCCGGCGCCACCCGGAGTGGGCCGATGAAGTCCGCGATGCTTGCGGCACTGTCGTCCACATGCTCATTCTCCGGTCGTCCGGACAAGATCGCCCGCCGGGAAGCCGGGCGATTTCAAAAATGAGGAGCTTCGACATGCCGCTGCTACGCCGCCCTGTCGGAGCCGGATGATCCGGCCGGGCCCAACGCCCGGTCGAGGGCTGTGCGCCCGTTCCGGATTGGTGATCTTCGCCGGTTCCTCGGTGTGGGCGGCGTACGCAGGCGACGCGGGCCAACTGATTGCCGCTCGGGCCGCGATGGGAGTAGGCAGCGCGCTGATCATGCCCGCCAACTTGGCCATCATCATGTGGACCTTCACCGGCCCCGCTCGGGCAACCGCGATCGCCATTTCCTCGACATCCGCCGGTGTCGGAATGGCTGTGGGCCCGGTATTGGCGGGGTTGCTTCTCGACCATTTCTGGTGGGGCTCGGTCTTTCTGGTCAATGTCCCGGTCGTGGTGCTGGCGTCGGCCGGGATCGCCATACTGGTCCCGAATTTCCGCAGCCCCGTCCTGCGGTCGCTCGACCCGGCTGGGATGTTGCTGTCGGTCAGCGGGCTCGCGGCGTTGGCCTACGGACTGATCCGTGCGGGGCAGGTGGCCGCCTGGAGTCGTACGGATGTCTGGGCGCCGATCGCCGTCGGACTGGTCCTGCTGGCCGCTTTCGTAATCGTCGAACTGCGAATGCAGGCGCCCAGCTTCGATCCCCGACTGCTTGCGCAACGTACGTTCGGTGGCGGTAACGCGGCGCTCGGACTGCTCCTCTTCGCCATAGCCGCCGTCACCTTCTACAGCGCGTTCTACCTGCGGGGCGCACGCGGCTTCTCGCCGATGGAGGCGGGCTCGGCCAGTCTCCCGACCGCGCTCGGCGCGACCCTCGGCGCGCGATCGAGCCCTCGCTGGGCGATGTACCCGGGCCGATGCAGGACCGGGCGCGGGTCTCCGCCGAACAGGCCCGGCATGTCGCCCGCCGCTCCGTGACCGGGGCGCCCCCCGTTCCGGGGCCGGTAGCCAACCCGCCCATGAGGGCGATGACGTGGGCAGCCACTGACACCGGGGGAATCGGTGCCCTCTTCTGTTCGACGAGGAAGCGGGCGTGGTCGACCCGGCAGCGCAGAGCGTCCGCGGTGACCGTGGCTGCCCGGGTCTCGCCGTGGCGTGAACGCGCCTGCCCGTGCAGAAGTGCCCCGTGCGCTGCGTTGCCCAGTCGGGTCCCTCGGCGTTTCTCAGCTGTAGACCTCTATCCAAGGGACTCCTGTCATGCCCTCTCCCGCCCATATCGCCATGGTCGGCACGCCTCTGGTCGGCCATGTGCTGCCCAGCCTGGAGATCATCCGTGAGCTGGTGGCCCGCGGCCATCGCGTGACGTACGCAGGCGCCGACCACGTCGCCGAGCTGATCACCCCCACCGGCGCCGACCTGGTCCGCCTCGCGTCCACTCTGCCGGTCGCCGACCGCGACTGGCCGCAGGACCCCATCGCCGCCGCCTCCCTCTTCCTCGGCGAGGCGATGGCCGTGCTGCCACAGCTGCACGCCGTGTACGACGACGATCCCGCCGACCTCTACCTCTACGACGTCGGCGCGTACGCGGGCCGCGCACTGGCCGAGGCGCAGGGCCGCGGCCTCGTCCAGGTGTCCGCGGCGCATGTGGCCTGGGAGGGTGCCCAGGACGAGATCGGCGCGGCGTTCGCCGGGCTGCCCGGAGGACTCGGATACCGAGCGCGGTTCGCCGCCTGGCTGGCCCGGTGCGGAGCGGTGACCACGAACGTGGAAGAGTTCATCGGCCACCCGCGGCGAGTGCTGGCCATGATCCCGCGAGTCATGCAGCCACATGCGGACCGGGTCGACACCGAGGCGGTGACGTTCGTCGGCCCGTGCTTCGGCGCCGGCCAGGAGCGGGACGGCTGGATGCGGCCGGCCGGAGCGGAGAAGGTGCTGTTGGTGTCGCTGACCGGCTCGGCGTACCCCGGGCCGCAGGAGACCTACCACCAGTGTGCGGCGGCCTTCGCGGATCTCCCGGGGTGGCATGTGGTGCTGCAGACGGGCAGCGGCGGCGATCCGGCCGAGCTGGAGAAACGGATTCCTCCCAACTTCGAGGTACGGCCGTGGGGGACGCCGTCGACGATCCTTGAGCAGGCGGACGCGTGGGTGACGCACACCGGACTGGACAGCAGTGGTGAGGGCCTGTACGCAGGGGTGCCGATGATCGCGGTACCGCGCGGGACCGACCAGTGCCTCCACGCCGACCGGCTCGTCGAACTGGGTGTCGCCCACCGGATCGACACCGCGGACGTCACGGCGGCGGCGCTGCGCACAGCCCTGATGGAACTCATCGGCGACCCACAGGTCGCCGCGCGCTCGGCGTGGCTGTGGTCTGAGGTGCGCGCCGAGGGCGGCACCCGTCGAGCTGCCGACCTGATCGAGGAACAACTGATGGAGGAGCGAGTGGGCTGACCGAACGGGGACGCCGCCCGGCATACCCCCCGCAGTCGCGACGGCCGTCGAAGCCTGTGAGCAAGGAGGGTCGCGGCATGGCTGCGACCCTCCTCGGCCTTCCGCCGCCCGAGGTCAGAGCCAGTCACGCCGCTTGAAGACGATGTACAGACCGGTGCATACGAGCGCCATCAGGACGATCGCGAAGGGGTACCCGAACTCCCAGTGCAACTCCGGCATGCGGGAGAAGTTCATACCGTAGATCGTGCCGACGAGGGTGGGCGCGAACAGGATGGCCGCCCATGACGAGATCTTCTTGACCTCCTCGTTCTGCTCGAACCCCGCCTGGGCGAGCGCCCGCATCTCGGCGTTCTGCTGCTGGGTGACCAGGGTCGCGTTGACGGTGAGGATCTCGGTGAGGGCCTGGCGGAAGCCGTCGACGCGCTCGCTGATGTGGGTGACGTGGTCGGCGACGTCCCGCAGATAGCGCTGGAGTTCCTCGTCGGTCTCGTACTTGGCGAAACCGGCCATCAGGCCGTGCAGCATGCCCACCAGCGGCCGGGTGGCGCGCTGGAACTCGACCATTTCGCGGGAGAGTTCGTAGATACGGCGGGAGACCTCGGGGTCGCCGCGGAAGACCTCGGTCTCGATCTCGTCGACGTCGTTCTGGACGCCGGAGACGACGGGCGCGTAGCCGTCGACCACCGCGTCGAGTATCGCGTACAGGACCGCCTCCGGGCCCAGCCTGAGCAGCTCGGGGGAGTCCTCCATTCGGCGGCGGACCGCGGACAGGTCCGGGGCCGCGCCGTGCCGGACGGTGATCACGAAGTCGGGGCCGACGAACACGTGGAGCTCGCCGAAGTCGACCTCCTCGGGCGCGTCGAGGTATCGGGCGGCACGCAGCACGACGAAGAGCGTGTCGCCGTACCGCTCCAGCTTCGGCCGCTGATGTGCCTCCATCGCGTCCTCGACCGCGAGCGGGTGCAGATCGAACTCGGCGGCCAGGGAGAGGAGTTCGGCCTCCGTGGGACGGGCGAGGCCGATCCACGCCATGCCGGCGGGCTCCTCGCGCAGCTCGCGGTAGGTCTCGGAGAGGCCGGCGGGGGCGGAGACACGGACGCCGTCGCGGTACAGCGCCGCCTGGACCACGCTCGCCGTCTCGGCGGACCGGGCGGTGGTGGCGGGCTCGGCGGCCTCCGGCTGCGGTGCGGCCGGGGCACGGCGCCAGACCGGCTTGCGCCCGCCTCCGTTGCCCTTGCCGCCGCCGTTCCTGCCGCCCACGGCGCTCGCGCCGTTCGCGGCGGCCGGGGAGTTCGCGGCCTGCGCGGCGGGACCGGAGGCGTCGGTGGCCCGGGCGGTCTGCGCGGCGGGGCGGACGGGGCGCTCGGACATCGGCTCCCTTTCGGTCGAGCCTGCGTACGGCGTGATCACGCGGCGGGTACGAGCAGGATAACGGGGGCATACCCGACAGGCGCCCGGAACGGGCACAGGGTTCGGTGGAGAGTTGCGGACCGTGTGTGTCCGCAAGCCGTGCCAGTGTGGTGGGCATGACGAAGAGCAGCGTGGCCACGGCTCCCCTCCTGGACACCCGCGCCCTGAACCGAGCCACCCTCGCCCGGCAGCTCCTGCTGCGCCGCTCCCCGCTGGGCGCCGCGGACGCCCTGCGGCATCTCCTCGGCCTGCAGGCGCAGAACGTCAAGCCGCCGTACCACGCCCTCGCCGCCCGCCTCGACGGCTTCGCCCCCGAGCGGCTGTCCCGGCTCATGGCCGACCGCGAGGCCGTCCGGATCGTCACCCTGCGCTCCACCCTCCACACCCACACCGCCGAGGACTGCCTGACCCTGCGGCCGTTCGTCCAGCCCGCCAGGGACCGGGAACTGTCGGCCTTCCGCAAGGGCCTGGACGGCGTCGACCTCGACCGGCTGGCCGCGCTCGCCCGCGAGCTGGTGGAGGCCGAGCCCCGCACCATGGCCCAGCTGCGCGCGGCGCTCGGCGCCGAGTGGCCGCACGCCGACCCGCGGTCCCTGGCCGTCGCCGCCCGCTGCCGGCTGCCCCTGGTCCAGGTCACCCCGCGCGGTCTGTGGGGCCGCAGCGGCCAGGTGGCCCTCACCACCGCCGAGCACTGGCTGGGCCGCCCCGCCGCTCCGGCGCCGGCCCCGGACGCCGTGGTCCTGCGCTACCTCGCCGCCTTCGGTCCCGCCTCCGTCAAGGACATGCAGACCTGGGCCGGACTCACGCGGCTCCGGGACGCCTTCGAACGCCTGCGCCCGCGGCTCCTCACCTTCCGGGACACGAGCGGGACCGAACTGTTCGACCTGCCCGAGGCTCCCCGTCCCGACCCGGCCACTCCGGCCCCGCCCCGCTTCCTCCCCGAGTTCGACAACCTCCTCCTCGGCCACGCCGACCGCACCCGCGTCGTACCGCCCGAGCACCGCGGCCGTACCTGGCAGGGCAGCCAGGCCCACCGCACCTTCCTGGTGGACGGCTTCCTGGCCGGTCTGTGGAAGCAGGACGGCGACACCCTCGTCATCGAGCCCTTCGGGAAGCTGACGAAGGCCCAGCGGGAGGACGTGACGGCGGAGGGCGCCCGGATGTCGGCGACCCTGTGCCCCGAGGTGCCGTACGACATCCGGTTCGGCACCGTCGCGGGGCGGTGAGCGTTTCGAGGACACGTCTACAGTCGGGGCCATGGAACTGCGGCAGCTCACCTACTTCGTCGCCGTCGCCGAGGAGTTGCACTTCGGGCGGGCGGCCGAACGGCTGCACATCGTGCAGTCGGCCGTCAGCCAGCAGATACAGCGGCTCGAACGGGAGCTGCGCGCGGAGCTGTTCGACCGCTCGCCCCGCCGGGTGCGCCTGACACCGGCGGGGGAGCGGCTGCTGCCCGAGGCGCGGGCGGTGCTGGCGGCGGCGCGGCGGGCGCGGGCGGCGGTGGCCGAGCCCGCAGGGCTGCGCATCGGCACCAGCACCGGGCTCGGCGCCCATCTGGACCGGGTGCTCGCCGCATTCGCCGAGCGGGCGCCGGACGTGCCCGTCGAGCTGGTCTCCCTGCCGGTCACCGAGCGGCTGGCCCGGGTCGCGGCCGGCGGGCTCGACGCCGCCTTCGTCCGTTCGGCCGAACCCCCGCCCGGCGTACGGGTGCTGCCCCTGTGGCCCGACCCGCTGGTGGCCGCCCTCCCGGCCGCGCACCCCCTGGCCGGCCGCCCGGACATCGACCTGGCCGACCTCGCCGGGCTGCCCCTCGCCCTCACCTCGCGCCGCAACAACCCCGCCCTGGTGGACCTCGTCGTCGGAGCCTGTCACGCGGCCGGGTTCGAGCCGCTCACGGGACCGGTCGGCGGCTCGCTCCAGGACACCCTCGCCACCATCGGCTCCCGCCCGCTGTGGACAGTCGTCTACGCCTCCCACGCGCGCGTGCTGCACACGCCACGTGTGTCCTACGTCCCCTTCCGCGCACCCGGCCTCGCCCTGTCCACGGGCCTCGCCGTGTCCACCGCCGCCCCCACTCCGCATCTGGAGAAACTGTTGCTGGCCTGCAACGATCACGAGCACTGATCGCTGCGGTCGCGATCTGCTCCTTGGTCGGCGGCCCGGGGCGCGATGGACTGTTCCCACAGGCGGTCATCAAGGGCCGCAGGGACACAGGGAGTCAGTCGTGCCGATCGTCACCATCCAGCAGGGCCCTCGCGACACCGAGCTGAAGCGGGACCTCGTCAAGCGGGTCACCGACGCCTTCGTGGACGCGTACCGGATCCCGGCGGAGAGCGTGCAGGTGTGGATCCACGAGGTGGAGGCGGACAGCTGGGGCGCCGCCGGGAAGCTCGTGGCCGACAAGTAGCCCCCGCGTCCCACGGGGGTGGACGTGGATAGGGAGGCGCTGCGGGCCGCTCGTGGTGGCTCGCAGCGCCCCCCTGGCTTCTACCTGAGGGGTGCTCAGGTGTCCTTCTTCCGGGTTACGAGCCGACCTGCTCGGTCACCAGGTCCGAGAAGGCGGTCAGCCGGGTGTACACACCCGGGTAACCGGCCTCCGCGCACCCCTCGCCCCAAGAAGTGATCCCTGCCAGGACGCCCCCGATGAGCAGGGGACCGCCGCTGTCGCCCTGGCAGGTGTCTACGCCGCCGGACGTGTATCCGGCGCAAACCATGTCGGTCTGGACGAAGTCCGAACCGTAGGAGCTCTTGCAGCTGGAGTCGGCCACGATCGGGACGGTCGCGGTCCGCAGCTGGTTGGAGGAGCTGCCGTTCTCCGAGGTGGTGCCCCAGCCGAGGATGCGGGCCGTGGTACCGGCCGCGTACACGCCGGACTGGGACGAGGAGACGTACGACGCCGGGGTGTACGGCATCGAGGCCGACAGGGTCAGCACCGCCACGTCGTCGCCGTTGGTGGCGTCGGTGTAGTCCGGGTTGATCCAGATCTTGCCGACCTTGCTGACCGTGCCGTTCGTGCCGTTCAGATACGTCCGGCCGCCGACCACGCGGACGCTGCCGGTGGACTCGCCGACCATGCAGTGCGCGGCCGTCACGACCTTCTTCGGGGCCACCAGGGTGCCGCCGCAGAACTGGTTACCGGACGCGTCGGTGATCTGCATCATGAAGGGGTAAGCCGTCGTGGTGGTGGTCGTACCGCCCACGATGGGCTGGGGTGCGGCGGTCGCCGTGGGGGAGGCGATCAGCGCGGTCGTCGCGGCGGCGGCGGTGGCCACCAGGGTCGCGGCGGTCTGTCTGGCACGTCTGAGCCCGAACATGAGTCTCCTCAGTGGCGTTGCCGGTGGGGGGTCGCACGGGTGTGGGGGTTGTGCACGGGGGTCGCGGGACCGACCCCCGTGTGCCCGAGCGAGCGGCACGCCTTTACGCTAGGACTCGGACCCCCAGGCTCCCAATGAGGGAACCCCCTAGGGGGTTGGGTGAGGGAAAACCCTCGGTCCGGCTCAGTTAACCGGCCACGTTCTCACTTCGCGCGGCGACCTGCCGCCAATCGGACGATGTCCACGCGCGATCGGATCCCCAGCTTGCGGTAGACCCGGGTCAGGGTCGCCTCCACCGTCTTGACGCTGATGAACAGCCGGGCGGCGATCTCCCGGTTGGTGGCGCCCTCCATGACCAGAGCGGCGACCTGACGCTCCATCGAGGCCAGGGACGCCAGCGCGTCCAGCCCGTCCACCGTGTCCGGCACGGTCAGGTCCGCCGGCTCGGGCTCCGGTGCGGTGAGGGCCTCGTCCACCTGGCGCAGCCAGGGCAGGGCCCGGCAGCGCCGGAACAGCCGGGCGGGCTCGTCGTACGCCGTCGCCCGGCGCTGGCCGGCCTCCGGCCACCGGGCGCGCAACTGGGCCAGCGCGAACGCGGCCCGCGCCTCCTCCAGGCCGTAGCCGAGCTTGGCGAGCCGGTCCTGAGCCGACGTCAGCTGGCCGACGGCGGCCTCCAGGTCGCCGTGCGCGGCGCGCACCAGGGCCTCCGCCCGGTCGAGCACGGCCAGCACGCTCTCCCGGCCGAGCCGGAGCGCGTGCTCGCGGCTGGCGTCGATGACGTCCTGCGCCTCGCCGGCCTCGCCGATGCGGACCAGCGCCTCGGCGAGGTCGCCGTGCCAGCGTCCGCGCGCCGGATCGGTGATGCCGAGGCCCAGCTCCAGCCGGCGTACCCGGCGCAGCGAGCGGACGGTGCCCGCCGGGTCGCCGGCCACCAGTTGGGCGTAGCCGAGCGCGCCGAGCGCCCGGGACAGGTACATCTGGTCGCCGTCCTCCTCGGCGTGCTCCACCGCCTCCCGGGCGAGGGCCAGCGCCCGGTCCACGTCCCCGCCCGAGGCCTCGGCGAGCGAGGTGAGCATCGCGGAGGCGGTCTCGCCGATCCCGGAGTCCCGGGCGAGCCGCAGGCTGTCGCGGGCCAGTTCGAGGGCGCGGCCGCAGTGCCCGGCGCGCAGCTCGGTCTCGGCGAGACCGCGCACGAAGTGCACCTCGCTCTCCACCGAGCCACGCCGGCGCACCTCGCGCAGCAGCATGGTGACCGTCGCTCTCGCCTCGTTCAGCTGGTCGCCCATGACCAGCCACCGGAACCGCGCGCTGCCCGCGCCGTTGTGATGGCAGGCCACCCGCGGGTCCTGAGGCTCCTTCAGGGCGCGCTTGATGGTGCGGGGGGCCTCCGGATGGCCCATCAGGGTCTCGGTCTGTGCCTGGAGGGCGAGGGCGAGCAGTTCGGTGCGCCGGTCGGCGCCGCACGCGGCCAGCTCGGCGGCGTGCGCGGCGGCCCCGCGGGCCTCGGTGAAGTCGCCCTCCACGATCAGCGCCCGCCAGGCCAGCTGGTAGTGGACCAGGGCCAGCAGCCGGGGGTCGTCGCCGGCGTCGGCGAGGGCCTGCGGGAAGACGGCGTCGACCTCCGCCATGGTGTGCCCCGCGGTGTCGATGACGTAGATCCAGGCCCGCACCCGGTGCGCCGGCACACTCGCCCGGGTCAGCACCTCGCGGGCGATGTCCCGGGCCAGGTCGACCTCACCGGCGGTGATGGCGTCCTCCGCGGCCTGAAGGCGGCGTTCCTCGGGGCCGGGCGCGCTGTCGGCGGGGGTGTGCCGGGCGGCCAGCAGCCCCAGCTGGGCGGCGACCGACGGGGCGCCCCGGTCCCGGGCGAGGGCGGCGGCCTCGGCGAGCCGGGCGGCCACCTCGGGGTCGGTACCGGTGGTGGCCAGGGCCAGGTGCCGGGCCCGCTCGATCGGGTCGGAGGCCGCGGTGGACAGCGCGGCGTGCGCGGCCCGCCGCTCCTGTGCGGGTGCCTCCGCGTACAGCGCGGCGGAGATGAGCGGATGCGCGAACCGTACGGCCGGTGCCTCGGACTCCGTGGCCAGCAGCCCGAGTTCGGCGGCCTGGGCGCACTCGGCCTCGGCGTTCTCACGGCCGGCCGCATGCAGCAGCGCCGGGGTGGGGCGGGCGCCGGCGCTGGCCACCAGCAGGGTGCGGCGGGCCTCGACGGAGAGCATGTCCAGCCGGCTGAGCACCAGGGCGCGCAGCGAGGTGGGCACCGGCAGCGGCTCGCCCGGGCGGGGCGGGGTCGGGCTGTCGGCGAGGGCGCGGCCCAGCTCCAGGGCGAACAGCGGGTTGCCGCCGCTGGTGCGGTGGATCTCGCGGACCGTGGAGCGGGTCAGGGCGCCGTGCCCGCGGTGGTCGAGCAGCTGAGCCACCTGGGCGCGGGTGAGCGCTCCGAGCCGGACGGCGACGGTGTCCGGCGGGGACGCGCGCAGATGACGGTCGTACTCCTGGCTCTCCTGACCCTCCGTGCGTACCGCGGACAGCAGTTGCACCGGGGTGCCCTCCAGACGGCGGGCGGCGAAGCCGAGCAGTTCGGCGCTGGCCGGATCCAGCCACTGCAGGTCGTCGGCGACGATCAGGACCGGCCCCCGGGCGGCGAGCGCGCGCAGCGCGGAGAGCACCGCGAGGCGCAGCGCGAGCCCGTCGCGCAGCAGGCTGGGCTCGCCGCGGCCGGTGAGCGCCGACTCCAGGGCGGTGCGCTGGGCCGGGGGCAGCCCGGGGGAGACCTCGTCGAGGACCAGGCCGAAGAGGTCGGCGAGGGCCAGGAAGGGAAGGTGGGATTCGGACTCCGTGGCGGAGCAGCGCAACACGGTGCGCGCCCGGGCGCCGTATTCCTCGGCCAATGCCCGCAGCACAGTGGATTTCCCTATTCCGGCTGGGCCGTGGAGCAGCACACTGCCACCCGAGGCGAGTTGCTCGCGCGCCGTCGCGAACAGGTCCTCGCGGCCGATGAGCAGGTCGGGGCGGCATCGGGCAGGCTCCTGGAAGTCCCGTCGCACGGTCACCGCTCCCCTCGTGTGTCGTGTCCGGGCCAAATTCTAGGCAACGATCCTTGAAATTCAGACGGAAGCTGTGGTGAGGGAAATAACAAACGGTCACGCATAGGGAAATTCAAGGCAGCATCCCATGAATGGGAAGGTTTCCTTACGGCAGCAGTCCCGCCCGGCGTGCCGCGCTCACCGCCTCCCCTCGTGTGTGCGCGCCCGGCTTCCGCATGGCCGAGCGCAGATACCCCTTCACCGTCTCCGGGCGCAGGCCCAGCCGTTCGGCCACGGCCGCGTCGGTGGCACCCGCCGCCACCCAGGACAGCACGTCCGGCTCGCGCGGCGCCAGGCTCGCGCCGCCGGCCGGGCGCGCCACCGTCAACAGCCCGCAGGCCGCGAGCAGTTCGGGGCGCAGAGCCGGCTCGGCGATCCGGGGCGCCGGCGCGCGCGGCGCCAAGGCATGAGGGAGGCCGGGTCGGCGCAGCGCGCCGTAGAGCACCCCGCGCACCCGGCGCCGCACCACCACCACCGGCACCGCGAGCACCGAGCGGATGCCCTCCGCCGCCACCTTCGCGTCGTACTCGTGGGTGATCTGCGGGGAGCTGGAGCAGTCCGTCACCGCGCACGGCCGGGTCAGCGCGCCGCGTATCTCCACCGCGTCCATGGCTTCTGCTGCCACCTGATCGCTCCTTCGGCGCGGCTCACATGCGGACTTGACCCCCGTACGTGTGGACCACACCCCCGTTCGGGGGTAGTGAGACCTGCATCACGGATTAGACGATGCCACAGAGCCGCCCGGCAATGGTCCGGCACATAGGAGGACAACCAATGACGACGGCGACCGAGCTGTTCCGCGGCGCGAGGGACTTCCTGCTGGAGCACCGCGAGGACTACGCCACCGCCTACGCGGGCTTCGCCTGGCCGCGGCCCGAACGCTTCAACTGGGCGCTGGACTGGTTCGACGTGATCGCCGACGGCAACGACCGGACCGCGTTGCACATCGTGGAGGAGGACGGCAGCGAGGTCCGCCTCTCCTTCGCCGAGATGGCGGAACGCTCGAACCGGGTGGCGAACCACCTGCGCGCGCGGGGCGTGGCCGCCGAGGACCGCGTCCTCGTGATGCTCGGCAACCAGACGGAGCTGTG
The DNA here is from genome assembly GCF_001542625.1 of Streptomyces griseochromogenes. NCBI lineage: Bacteria > Bacillati > Actinomycetota > Actinomycetes > Kitasatosporales > Streptomycetaceae > Streptomyces > Streptomyces griseochromogenes. The sequence goes on from NZ_CP016279.1 coordinate 3,031,814, forward strand.
GGAGACCGCGCTGGCCGCGCTGAAGCTGCGCGCGGTGGTCATTCCGGCCACCCCGCTGCTCGGCCCCGCCGATCTGCGCGACCGCGTCGAGCGGGGCCGGGTCGGGCATGTGCTCGTCCGGGCCGAGGACGCCGCCAAGTTCGCGGACGTGCCCGGCTCCTACACCCGCATCGCGGTCGGCGGCCCGGCGGGCGAGGGCTGGGAGTCGTACGAGGACGCGTACGCCGCCCCCGCCGAGTTCGTCCCGGACGGCCCCACCCTGGCCGACGACCCGCTGATGCTGTACTTCACCTCCGGGACGACCGCCCGCCCCAAGCTGGTCGAGCACACCCACACCTCGTACCCGATCGGCCACCTGGCCACCATGTACTGGATCGGCCTCAAGCCAGGCGACGTGCATCTGAACATCTCCTCGCCGGGTTGGGCCAAGCACGCCTGGTCCAACCTGTTCGCCCCCTGGAACGCCGAGGCGACGGTCTTCATCCACAACTACAGCCGCTTCGACGCGGCCCGTCTGATGGCCGAGATGGACCGAGGCGGGGTCACCACGTTCTGCGCCCCGCCGACCGTGTGGCGGATGCTGATCCAGTCCGACCTGAGCCGGCTCGCCACCCCGCCGCGCGAGGCCGTCGCCGCCGGCGAACCGCTCAACCCGGAGGTCATCGAGCAGGTCCGGCGGGCCTGGGGCGTCACCGTCCGGGACGGCTTCGGCCAGACCGAGACCGCCGTACAGGTCTCCAACAGCCCCGGCCAGCGGCTGAAGACGGGTTCCATGGGCCGGCCGAGCCCCGGCTACCGCGTCGAACTCCTCGACCCGGTCACCGGCGCCCCCGGCGCCGACGAGGGCGAGATCGCCCTCGATCTCTCCGGCGGTCCGGTGGGCGTGATGGCCGGCTACCACGGCGACCCCGACCGCACGGCGGAGGCGATGGCCGGCGGCTACTACCGCACCGGCGACATCGCCGCCCGCGACGCGGACGGCTATCTGACCTACGTCGGCCGCGCGGACGACGTCTTCAAGGCCTCCGACTACAAGATCAGCCCGTTCGAGCTGGAGAGCGCGCTGCTGGAGCACGAGGCGGTCGCCGAGGCGGCCGTCGTGCCCGCGCCCGACGAACTGCGCCTCGCGGTACCCAAGGCGTACATCGTCCTGGCCGAGGGCTGGGAGCCCGGACCGGACACCGCGAAGGTCGTCTTCGAGCACTCCCGCGAGGTGCTGGCCCCCTACAAGCGCATCCGCCGCCTGGAGTTCGCCCCCCTGCCCAAGACCGTCTCCGGCAAGATCCGCCGGATCGAGCTGCGCGAGGCGACGGCCGCGGGCTCGGCCGACGAGTACCGCGAGGAGGACTTCCGGTGAGCGAGTCGTCGTACACGCACGGAACGAGCCCGGTCGTCCTGCTCGCGGACACCATCGGAGCCAACCTGGACCGGGCCGTCGCCGCCTGGCCGGACCGCGAGGCGCTCGTCGACGTGCCGTCGGGGCGGCGCTGGACGTACGCCCGCTTCGCCGCGGACGTGGAGGAGCTGGCGCAGGCCCTGGTCGCGAGCGGGGTCGGCAAGGGCGACCGGGTGGGCATCTGGACCGTCAACTGCCCGGAGTGGGTCCTGGTCCAGTACGCCACCGCCCGCATCGGCGCGATCATGGTCAACATCAACCCGGCCTACCGCACCCACGAGGTCGAGTACGTCCTGGGCCAGGCCGGGATCTCCCTCCTCTTCGCCTCCCTCAGCCACCGGACGAGCGACTACCGGGCGATGGTCGAGCAGGTGCGGGGCCGCTGCCCCGAGCTGCGCGAGGTCGTGTACATCGGCGACCCGAGCTGGGCGGCGCTGCTGGAGCGCGGGACCGGTGACGCGGTGTACGAGCGGCTGTCCTGCGACGACCCCATCAACATCCAGTACACCTCGGGTACGACGGGCTTCCCGAAGGGCGCCACCCTCTCCCACCACAACATCCTCAACAACGGTTACTTCGTGGGTGAGTTGATCGCCTACACCGAGCAGGACCGGATCTGCGTCCCCGTGCCCTTCTACCACTGCTTCGGCATGGTGATGGGCAACCTGGCGGCGACCTCGCACGGCGCGTGCATGGTCATCCCGGCGCCGTCCTTCGACCCGGAGGCCACCCTGGAGGCGGTTCAGCGGGAGCGCTGCACCTCCCTGTACGGCGTCCCGACCATGTTCATCGCGGAGCTGAACCTCCCCGACTTCGCGTCGTACGACCTCTCCACCCTGCGCACCGGCATCATGGCGGGCTCGCCCTGCCCGGTGGAGGTGATGAAGCGGGTGGTCGCCGAGATGCACATGGAGGAGGTGTCCATCTGCTACGGCATGACCGAGACCTCCCCGGTCTCCCTGCAGACCCGCAGGGACGACGACCTGGAGCACCGCACCGCGACGGTCGGCCGGGTCCTGCCGCACCTGGAGGTCAAGGTCGTCGACCCGGTGACCGGGGTCACGCAGCCGCGCGGCACGGCGGGCGAGCTGTGCACCCGCGGCTACAGCGTGATGCTCGGCTACTGGAACGAGCCCGAGAAGACCGCGGAGGCCGTCGACGCGGCCCGCTGGATGCACACCGGGGACCTCGCGGTGATGCGTGAGGACGGGTACGTCGAGATCGTCGGCCGGATCAAGGACATGATCATCCGGGGCGGCGAGAACGTCTACCCGCGAGAGATCGAGGAGTTCCTCTACGCCCACCCCGGGATCAGGGACGTCCAGGTCGTCGGGGTGCCGCACGAGAGGTACGGCGAGGAGGTCCTCGCCTGCGTCATCCTGCGCGACCCCGCCGAACCGCTCAGCCTGGAGGATCTGCGCGCCTTCTGCCGGGACCGGCTCGCCCACTACAAGATCCCGAGCAGGCTCCAGATCCTCGACTCCTTCCCGATGACGGTGTCCGGGAAGGTGCGCAAGGTGGAGCTGCGGGAGAAGTACGGCCTCTGACCGGTCAGCCCGCGCCCGACTCGGACAGCTCCCGGCCCGGTCCGTTGACCGGCGTCGGGGTGCCCGTGAGGTCGAGGACGAACAGCGGGACGCTCAGCGTGTCGGCGCGGGCGCGGGCCTCCTCGGCGTACCCGGACAGGGAGAAGTAGACACACGCGGCCGACTCCGTCATCGCCGTCAGCCACAGGCACTCCACGTCCCGTGAGGAGGCCGGGCGCACGGCCGGGTCCACCTGCGCGACCAGGCCCGGTGCGGCGAGCCCGATCCCGGACGGGGGCCGCTGGTCGGCGCGGCGGATGTCCCGGTAGCCGAGCCAGCGCAGATAGAGCGCGGCCACGGTGACGGCGTCCCGGGCGGTACGGATGGTGAGCGGCCGGAAGGGCGTACGGCGGACGGGAGCCGTCAGCCCGGCGTCCGCCTCGGGCCGGGCCGGCGCGGGGGCATCACTCACCGGAATCCGCAGGACCGTGCCGCACGGGCAGCCCAGCTCCGGGTGCGGCCACTGGTTCCGGCGGCCGCAGGCGGCGCAGCGCACGGTGACCCACTCCTCGTCCCAGGCGCGGTGCGCGCGCACCACAGGTGCGGCCGTCCGGTCCAGCCGCGGGGCCGCGGGGCTGCCGCAGGCGCAGGGGTACGGAGGCGCGGTGTAGACGTGTTCGCGCCGGCAGGCCGGACAGCGCAACGGCACGCTCTCGGGCATGGCCACTCCAAGGCGTCGCGTCAGAACAGCGCTCCCATCCTGCTCTCGCCGGACCCTCCGTGTCCCTCTCTTGACGACCTTTGGCGCCCGCGCCTACATTGATTTCAGATAGTAGAAATTACTTTCCACAATACGGAAGTGCTACCGCGGGGCGCGACGGGAGTACGCATCCGACAGCCGAAGCAGGAGTACTCGATGGCTCGTATGACCGCTGCCCGCGCGGCAGTTGAGATCCTCAAGCGCGAGGGCGTCACCGACGCCTTCGGTGTGCCGGGCGCGGCGATCAACCCCTTCTACAAGGCCCTCAAGGAGGGTGGCGGCATCAACCACACCCTCGCCCGCCATGTCGAAGGCGCCTCGCACATGGCCGAGGGGTACACCCGCACCGAGCCGGGCAACATCGGCGTCTGCATCGGCACCTCCGGCCCCGCCGGCACCGACATGATCACCGGCCTGTACTCGGCCATCGGCGACTCCGTCCCGATCCTGTGCATCACGGGCCAGGCGCCCACGCACGTGATCCACAAGGAGGACTTCCAGGCCGTCGACATCGCCTCGATCGCCAAGCCGGTCACCAAAATGGCGGTCACCGTCCTGGAGGCCGCGCAGGTCCCCGGCGTCTTCCAGCAGGCCTTCCACCTGATGCGCTCCGGCCGTCCCGGGCCGGTCCTGATCGACCTGCCGATCGACGTCCAGCTCACCGAGATCGAGTTCGACCCGGAGACGTACGAGCCGCTGCCCGTCTACAAGCCGGCCGCGACCCGCGCCCAGATCGAGAAGGCGATCTCCTTCCTGCTGGAGTCCGAGCGCCCGCTGATCGTCGCCGGCGGCGGCATCATCGGCGCCGACGCCTCGGACCTGCTGGTCGAGTTCGCGGAGCTGACCCGGACCCCCGTCATCCCGACCCTGATGGGCTGGGGCACCCTGCCCGACGACCACGAGCTGAACGCGGGCATGGTGGGCGTCCAGACCTCGCACCGCTACGGCAACGCGAACTTCCTGGAGTCCGACTTCGTCCTCGGCATCGGCAACCGCTGGGCCAACCGCCACACCGGCTACAAGCTCGACGTCTACCGCCAGGGCCGTAAGTTCGTCCACGTCGACATCGAGCCCACCCAGATCGGCAAGATCTTCCCGCCGGACTACGGTGTCGTCTCCGACGCCAAGGCCGCGCTGGAGCTGTTCGTCGAGGTCGCCAAGGAGCTGAAGGCCGAGGGCAAGCTGCCTGACCGCGCCGACTGGGTCGCCTCCACCCAGGAGCGCAAAGCCACCCTGCTGCGCCGTACCCACTTCGACAACGTGCCGATGAAGCCGCAGCGCGTGTACGAGGAGATGAACAAGGCCTTCGGCCCCGAGACGCGCTACGTCACCACGATCGGCCTCTCGCAGATCGCCGGCGCGCAGATGCTGCACGTCTACAAGCCGCGCCACTGGATCAACTGCGGCCAGGCGGGGCCGCTCGGCTGGACCATTCCGGCCGCGATCGGCGTCGCCAAGGCCGACCCGGACTCCCCGGTCGTCGCGCTCTCCGGCGACTACGACTTCCAGTTCCTGATCGAGGAGCTGGCGGTCGCCGCGCAGCACCGGATCCCCTACGTCCACGTCCTGGTGAACAACGCCTACCTGGGCCTGATCCGTCAGGCGCAGATCGGCCTGGACATCAACTTCCAGGTCAACCTGGAATTCGAGAACATCAACGCGCCCGAGCTCGGCGTCTACGGCGTCGACCACGTCAAGGTCGCCGAGGGCCTGGGCTGCAAGGCGATCCGGGTCACCGAGCCGGACCAGCTGGGCGCCGCCTTCGAGGAGGCGAAGAAGCTGGCCGCCGAGTACCGGGTGCCGGTCGTCGTCGAGGCGATCCTGGAACGGATCACCAACATCTCGATGAGCCGCACCATGGACATCAGCGACATCTCCGAGTTCGAGGACCTGGCCACCGAGCCCGGCCACGCGCCGACGTCGGTCAAGCCGCTGAAGGTCTGACCCGCCCGACGCACACCAGGGGCGGCCCATCCCGAGGAGGGACGGGCCGCCCCTTCGCGTTGTCGCCTCTTCGCGTCGGTCGTCGCCCCCGCGCGCTGTGCGGGGCCCCGCACAGGGCCCGCCGCCCCCGTGCCGGCGGGTCCCGTGCAGTCGGTAATCTGCCTTGTTCCGGAGGCGGTTGGAGCCTCCTCGGCGGTGTTCAGAGGTTGATTTGAGGGTTGCGTAGACCGAGTACGGACGCTGCCGTACGCGGTTGCTAGACCTCGTGCTCCGACAGGCCCGGCCAGTCGTCCGGCCCGCCGCCCTGCCATTCGATGAGATCGCTCTCCTCGACCTCGATCCGGTCCAGGTCGGCCAGCCGCAGGATCTCGACGACGTCGTCCAGGTGGGAGGCGAGTCCCAGGGTGACCTCACCCTCGGTGACCCGGCGGGAGCCGTCCAGGGCCGGAGCGTGGACCACGATGTGCGGAAACTGCGTCGGATTGCCCATGGCTTCAGCGTCCTGCGGATGGGGCGGACGCGCACCCCGGAGGCGTCCCGGGACAGCGTGAAGCGCCCCCCTGAGCAGGGGGGCGCTTCGGTTTCGTGTGCTGGCCGTCCGACGGCACGAGGCTGGGCGCGACAGGACATTCGCGCCGCCGGACGGAGACGGGGGACCTCTGTGCCGAGGTCGTGGCTGGGGACCGCGGCGGATGCGACGGAGCCGGGAACCCTTTCCCTCTGGTCGAGAAGGGACTCGGATCCTTCACCACCGCACTGGCTCGCACGCCGCCGCGGTCCTCGCCCTGCCCGCCGTACCGAGTGGTCACCCCTCATCCGGACCGCTCGGTTGCGGGTCGTTCGCGTCCGGGCCCGACCTCCCCGTCGGATCCCGGACGCCGTCCGTGGCCTCAGTCCTCGCGCAGGGCGCGGACCGCCTCCTCCACGCGCTTGCCGTAGTCCGGGTCGGCGGCGTGGAAGTGGGCCAGGTTCTTCTCGATCACGTCGTCGCGGGAGACCTGCGAGAGGCCGCCGGCGATGTTCGCGACCAGACGCCGCTTCTCCTCCTCGGACATCAGCCGGTACAGCTCGCCGGCCTGGAAGAAGGCGTCGTCCTTGGTGTGCAGCGGGGCCTCGTGGGTGCCCGTGTGGCCGGAGACCGCCAGCGGGGCCGACAGCGGGCGGCCGGTCTCCACCGGGCCGTCGTACGAGTTCGGCTCGTAGTTCTTGGCGTGGCGGCCCTGGGCGTTGGACGCCATGAAGCCGTCGCGGCCGTAGTTCTGCGCGGTCGTCGCCTTCGGGGCGTTCACGGCCAGCAGGGTGTGGTTGACGCCCAGGCGGTAGCGGTGCGCGTCCGCATAGGCGAACAGACGGCCCTGGAGCATCTTGTCGGGGGAGGGGCCGATGCCCGGAACGAAGTTGTTCGGGGAGAACGCGGCCTGCTCGACCTCGGCGAAGACGTTGTCCGGGTTGCGGTCGAGGACCAGGCGGCCGACCCGCTGCAGCGGGTAGTCCTTGTGCGGCCACACCTTGGTGAGGTCGAACGGGTTGAAGCGGTAGTCCGCCGCCTCGGCCGCCGGCATGATCTGGACGTACAGGGTCCAGGACGGGTGCACACCCCGCTCGATGGCCTGCAGCAGGTCCGTCTGGTGCGAGTTGGGGTCCTTGCCCGCCAGCTCGGCGCCCTGCTCCGCGGACAGACAGCGGATGCCCTGGTTCGTCTTGAAGTGGTACTTGACGAAGAAGGCCTCGCCCTGCGCGTTCGTCCACTGGTAGGTGTGCGAGCCGTAGCCGTTCATGTGGCGGTACGACGCCGGGATGCCGCGGTCGCCCATCAGCCAGGTCACCTGGTGCGTCGCCTCGGGGGCGTGCGCCCAGAAGTCCCAGACGTTGTCCGGCTCCTGCTTGCCGGTGAACGGGTCCCGCTTCTGCGAGTGGATGAAGTCGGGGAACTTGATCGGGTCCTTGATGAAGAACACCGGGGTGTTGTTGCCGACGAGGTCGTAGTTGCCCTCCTCGGTGTAGAACTTCACCGCGAAGCCGCGCGGGTCGCGGACCGCGTCCGCGCCGCCGAGGGAGTCGGCGACCGTGGAGAAGCGCAGGAACACCTCGGTGCGCTTGCCGATCGCGCTCAGGAAGTCGGCGTGGGTGAAGCCGGTGACGTCGTCCGTCACCTCGAAGTGGCCGTACGCGCCGGAGCCGCGGGCGTGCACCACACGCTCCGGGATCCGCTCGCGGTTGAAGCGCGCCAGCTTCTCCAGGAGGTGCTGGTCCTGGAGAAGCAGCGGGCCGCCGACGCCGGCCGAGGCTGAGTTCTGGTTGTCGGCGACCGGGGCGCCGGACTCTGTCGTGAGCACGCGCTTCGACATCGTGGACCTTCCGTGCGAGAGGGCAGCGGGAATCTTCGGAACGTTCGGAAAGAGACTTCCGCTTTATGGAGCTTCCGCTGGCGTGAGCCTAGATTTGGGTGAACGAGACGTCAACAGTTTGTTGAACTTGATTCCGGGCCGCGGTGACGCCTGGGCGCGACAGGACAGATGTCAGCGGCACCGCGGCCCGGAAGTCTCGGGTGGCCGTCAGACCTGGGCGCCGGACAGGCGCTCCACGGCGCGCAGCAGCGCCGAGTGGTCGAGGCCTCCGTCGCCCTGGGCGCGCAGCGAGGCGACCAGCTGGGCGACCACGGCGCCGACCGGCAGTGCGGCGCCGACATTGCGGGCGGCGTCGGTGACGATGCCCATGTCCTTGTGGTGCAGGTCGATGCGGAAGCCCGGCTTGAAGTCGCGGTTGAGGAAGTTGTCCTTCTTGCGCGTCAGCACGGTCGAGCCGGCCAGGCCTCCGTTGAGGACGTCGAGCGCGGCCGCCAGGTCCACGCCCGACTTCTCCAGGAAGACCACGGCCTCGGCGCAGGCCTGGATGTTCACGGCCACGATCAGCTGGTTGGCCGCCTTCACGGTCTGGCCGGAGCCGTGCGGGCCGCACAGCACGATGGTCTTGCCGAGCGCCTCGAAGATCGGCTTGGCGGTGTCGAAGTCGGCCTGCTCGCCGCCGACCATGATCGACAGTACGGCCTCGACGGCGCCGGCCTCACCGCCGGAGACGGGGGCGTCGAGGACACGGATGCCCTTGCCCTGGGCCGCCTTCGCCAGGTCCACGGAGGTCTGCGGGGTGATCGAGGACATGTCGATCAGCAGGGCGCCCTGCCTGGCGTTCTCCAGGATGCCGTCGGGGCCGTAGGAGATGGCCTCGACGTGCGGGGAGGCGGGCACCATGGTGATGATCACGTCGGCGTCGCGCACGGCGTCGGCGATCGAGCCGGCCGCGGTGCCTCCGGCGGCGGTCAGGCGGTCCAGCTTGTCCTGCTCCAGGGTGAAGCCGGTGACCTGGTAACCCGCCTTGATCAGGTTCTCGGACATGGGGGAGCCCATGATGCCGAGGCCGATCCACGCGATCTTGGGAAGGTTGCTGCTCATGATTGGGGGTGCCTCTCTCAACTGCCTTGCAAAGTCAGGGGGTTCAGCGCGCGGCACGCGCTTCGCGCGGGAGCCACTCGAAGGACTCGGCGCTCGGGCGGTCGCCGGCCTTGTACTCCAGGCCCACCCAGCCGTCGTAACCGGCCTTCTTCAGCTGGTCGAGCAGCTCCTGAAGCGGGAGCGCGCCCGTGCCGGGGGCGCCGCGGCCGGGGTTGTCGGCGATCTGCACGTGCCCGGTCTTCGCCGCGTACCGCTCGATCACCGAAGGCAGGTCCTCGCCGTTCATGGACAGGTGGTACAGGTCCATCAGGAACTTCGCGTTCCCGAGGCCCGTCGCCTCGTTGACCTTGTCCACGATCTCGATCGCCTTGGGCGCGCTCACGATCGGGCACTTCGGCGACTCGGGCTGGTTGAGGGCCTCGATCAGCAGGGTCCCGCCGATCCGGTCGACGGCCCGGGCCGCGAGGGTCAGGTTCTCCAGGGCGAGCGCGTCCTGCTCGGCCGGATCCACGCCGTCGACGCGGTTGCCGTACAGGGCGTTGAAGGCGGTGCAGCCGACGGACTCGGCGAAGGTGACGGCCACGTCGATGTTGGCGCGGAACTTCTCCGACTCCTCGCCCGGGATCGACAGGGCTCCGCGGTCCGGGCCCGGCAGCTGTCCGGCGTAGAAGTTCAGGCCCGTGAGCTGGACGCCGGCGTCCTCGATCGCCTTCTTCAGGGCGTCGAGCTCGGACTGCTCGGGGGTGGGGGCGTCGACCCAGGGCCACCACAGCTCGACCGCGGTGAAGCCCGCCGCGGCGGCGGCCGCGGGGCGCTCCAGGAGCGGGAGTTCCGTGAAGAGGATCGACAGGTTGACGTTGAAGCGCTGGTCTGCGAATCCCACTGGGGCGGCGCTCCCTTCCTTGAATTCCGTATAGCGGAAACTTGTTTCTGCTTAATGGAAGACTGCCTGTGAGGGGGCGGGGCTGTCAAGAGATCCCACGAAAAAGTGCCCCCGCGCGTACTGCGCGGGGGCACTGACGCAGGCCTGGTCAGAGGGCGTCGACGCCGCTCACCTTCCAGCCGCCGGAGGTGCGGGTGAGCGTCATGCGCACCCGGTTCAGGTCCAGACGGGGCTCCGGGACCTGTGTGCTCACGGTGACCTGGTCGACGAAGAGCAGGACGACGGCCTTGTCCGGCGTGGCCGACACGACGGAGACCGCCGGGGCGCCGCCGTCGGCGGGTGTGGCCACGGTCGCCTTCACCGTGCCGTGGTACTTCGTCGCGGTCGGCGCGACCACCGTCTTCGTGGTCCTGTCGTACTCGTCGCGGAAGTGCCCGGTCAGCAGGGCGCGGGCCCGGGTGAAGTCACGGTCCAGGTGCCGGTAGTCGTACGAGAGCACGACCGGCGCGGCTTTCCGAACGGCCGCGAGGGCCGCGCCCCGGGCCTCCTCCGCCTGCCGCCCCTCCCGGTACTGCCACCCGAGGACGGCGGCCACGGCCAGGACCGCCATGAGGACGACGCCCAGCACCGCGGTGAACACGCCCCGCCCGGCCGTGCGCGGGGGCGCGCTCGCGTCCGCCTCCTCCTCGGGCGACTCGCGCGACTCGGGCGACCCGGGCTCCGGCGGGTCCTCCCAGCCGCCCGCCGGGGGCTCGACGAGCAGGGTGCGTCCGGGGGGAGCCTCCTCTTCCGGGCGGGCGCCGTGCTCAGGGTGCTCCAGCCGCCCGGCGCGCTTGGCTGCCGCGCGGGCGGCCGCTGTCATGCTGCGGCGGGCCGGGGAGCCGGTGCCGCGGGTGCGGGAGGTCGGGTTCGCCACGGTGTCTCTCCTTACTGGTGGGGGCAGTCCGGTGGGTCAGCCCACGAACGCGAGGTCGGAGGTCAGCCAGCGGCCGGCCACGCGCACGAGGTCGAGCTGCAGCCGGTAGGTGCGCGCCTGGCCCTCGGGGGCGGCGGTGTTGGTCACCTTGCTGTCGGCCACGACCAGGACCCGGGCCGAACGCTCGTCGGACCGCACGATGCCCGCTTCCAGGACCTGCCCCTCGGACACCGACTTGTTCTGCGCGACGAGCTTCGTCAGCTGCTCGGTCTGCGCGGCGAACTGCTTCTTGAAGTCGCCGGTGGCGCCCTTCAGCACGGTGCGGCCGTCCCGGTCGTAGTGCCGGTAGTCGAGCGAGGTGAAGTTCAGCGCCGACTGGCGGGCCGCCGCCAGGATGTCCTGACGGCGCTGCTCCGCCCCGTGCCGGCCGGACAGCTGCAGGCCCAGCCAGACACACAGCGCGGTCGTCAGTACGGTCGCGGCGACGAGCCCCGCCGACAGCAGCCTCACCCGTCCCTCTCTCATGCCATCGGTCCCACGAGCAGCCATTGCCACGACTCCTTTCCGAACACGGTCTGTTCGCCGCCCGTCGAGCCGATCTCGACGGGCGTGCCGTCCGGGCCGGTCACGGTGCCGGTCTCCGGGTCGTACGGGGCCACGAACGCGGCCTGGTTCGCGCCGGCCGGACCGGTCGTCGCGCCGGGGGCGTTCTGTGCGCCCCGCACCGAGGTCTTGCTCCCGCGCGGTGCGGTACAGCGCGCGTGGGTGTTCGCCGGGCGGGTGCCGGTGTCGGCGGGGTCGCGGCGCTGGGTGCCGTAGCCCTGGGTGCACGCGGGCGGATCGCCGGCGTTCACGGTCAGCCCGAAGTGGGTGGTGCCGTCGCCGGGGATCACCGTGTAGCTGCCCGCGACCGTGATCGGGAGGGTGACCAGGGCCTGCTCGACGCCGGGCAGCCGGGCCACGGTGACCTGGCCGCCGCTGATGAGGTTGGCCAGCAGGGCGGGCACGTGCGGCCGTGTGGACTTCAGCAGGGAATCGACCTCCTGCGTCGCGGGCACCGTAGTGCCGATCAGCCGGCGCAGATCGCCGTCGCTCGACTTCAGCTGCTCGGTGAGCCCGGCCAGGTCGCGGGAGAACGACTTGATCGCCGAGCCCTGGTCCGCCTGTGTCCGGAGCACCTTCCGCGAGTCCTCGATCAGCGAGGTCGTCTCCGGGAGCGAGTCGGACGCCGACTCCACCAGCGCGTTGCCGGAGTCCACCAGGCGGCTCAGGTTCGGTCCGGTGCCGGCGAAAGCCTTGCCCAGCTCGTCGACGGTCACGCGCAGATCGCCCTTGCCGACCGAGTTGACCAGCCGGTCGAGGCTGAGGACCAGGTCGGTGACCGGCAGTGGGGTCCGGGTGCGGTTGCGCGGGATGGGGCTGCCGTCGAGGAGGTACGGTCCGCCCGACCGCCGCGGCTGGAGGTCGACGTACTGCTCGCCGACCGCCGAACGGTCGGCGATCACCGCGAGCGTGTCGGCCGGGATCCTCGGGGCACCGTCCTCGATCTTCAGGGCCACCGAGATCCCGGACCCGGTCAGTCGGAGATCGCCCACGCGGCCCACCGGCACACCCCGGTAGGTGACCTCGGCGCCGGGGAAGACGCCCCCGGACTCGGCGAAGTCGGCGCGCACGGTGTAACCGCGGTGCAGGACGTCGTCCACCAGGCCCGTGTACCGGGCACCGACGTACGACACCCCGAGGGCGGTGACGGTCGCGAAGGCGAGCAACTGGGCCCTGACCGTACGTGTGATCACGGCAGTATCCCCTTCAGCATCAGCTCGGCGAGGCCGAGGTCGACCCCGGGCGGGAGGCGGCGTGAGCCGTCGCCGGCGCCGTAGGCGGCGGTGCACACCGGTGGACACAGCAGGGTGCTGCCGTCGGAAGGCTTCGAGGGCACGGCCGGCACGGACGGGGTGTCGGGCAGGGACGGGGTGTCCGGCAGGGACGGGAGGGGGGTGGGAGCGGGGACGCGGGGCAGGCTCGGGGGCCCTGGCTCCGGGGACTTCCCGCCCTTGCCCGGTGTGCCGTCGACGTTGCCGTAGAGGCCCGCCAGATCGAGGTCGGCGGTGATCTTCAGGTTGACGTAGTCGCCCTTGACGGCGTCGGCGGCGTTGCGCGGGAAGGGGTAAGTGGTGAGGATCTCAAGGGAGTCGGGCAGGTCGTCGCCTGCCTTGTTCAGCTGCTGAAGGACGGGCCGCAGCTCCTTGAGATCGGCGACGGTGTCGTCCCGGGAAGCGTTGACCACCCTGGTGCCGGTTCTGCCGAGCCTGGACAGGCCGGTGAGCATCTTCGTCAGGTCCCGGCGCTGGTCGGCGAGAGCCTTCAGGGCGGGCGGCATGGTGTCGACGGCCTGGGCGATGGTCCTCTTCTCCTTCCGCAGCCGCTTGGCCAGCCGGTCCACGCCCTTGAGCGCGCGCACGATCTCCGCCCGCTGGTCGTCGAGGCCGCCGAGGAACGTGTCGAGTTGCCTCAGCAGCGACCTGACCCGGTCCTCGCGGCCGTTCATGGCCTTGTTCAGCTCGACGGTGATGGTCTTCAGCTGGGCCACACCGCCGCCGTTGAGCAGTGCGGACAGGGCCGACAGCACTTCCTCGACCTCCGGGTTGCGGCCGCTGCGGGAGAGGGGGATGCGGTCGCCGTCGCGCAGCCGTCCGACGGGCCGGGTGCCGGCCGGCGCGGACAGCGCCACGTACTTCTCGCCGAGCATGCTGGTCTGCCTGAGGTCGGCGACCGCGTTGCCGGGCAGCTTCACCGAGTCGGCGATCCGCAGCCGCAGGCGCGCGTGCCAGCCGTCCAGCGCCACCTTCTCGACCGTGCCCACGGTGACGTCGTCGACCTTGACCGCCGACTGCGGCACCAGGTCCAGGACGTCCCGGAAGTCGACGGTGACGTGGTAGGCGTGGCCGTCCGAGGCGGCGCCGCCGGGGAGCGGGACGTCGTACCAGCCGTTGAACTCGCAGCCGGTCAGCAGCAGCGAGCCGACCGCCGTCCAGGCGGCCACCCGCCCCGTGCGCAGCCCGCTCATGCCCGTGCCCCCAGGATTCCACCGAGGGTCTTGTCGACCGTGCCCGTTCCCGCCGGGGCCGATGGCACCTCGGGCAGGGAGCCGAAGAGCTTCTTCAGCCCGGCGCAGTTGTCGTGGTCCTCCCCGGTCGTCCTCAGGAGCGAGCAGAGCAGGGACGCCGGGTCCTGGGAGGTCTGCGCGTTGTTGCGGGTGTCGAGGGTGCCGGCGGCCGGGTTGTAGGCGTTCTGCAGGTTCGACAGGCCCGTCGGGGCGACGCTCAACAGCTCCTCCAGTGCGGCCCGTTGGCTGACGAGCACCTTGGTGACCTTGGCCAGACCCTTGACGTCCGAGGTCAGCGCCTTCTTGTTGCCCTTCACGAAGCCGGACACGTCACCGAGCGCGGCGGCCAGGTACTTCAGCGCGGCCGCGAGATCCTTGCGCTCCCCGGCGAGCTGTGCGGCCACGCCGGCGAGGTCGGTGTCGAACGACCGCACGCTCTGGTCGTCCGCCGCCAGCGCGGCCGTGAACACCTGAAGGTTCCGCACGGTCCCGAACAGGTTGCCGCGCCCGTCGGACAGCGTGGTCACCGCCTGGGAGAGGTCCTCGACCGTCCGGTTGAGGTTCTCGCCCTGTCCCTTGAGGTTGTCCGCGCTCACCCCGAGCAGCCGGGACAGTGAGCCCTTCTTGCCGGCGCCGTTCGGGCCGAGTGCCTCGGCGGTCGTGTGCAGGCTGTCGAAGATCCGGTCCAGCTCGACGGGGACGGCCGTACGGGACTCGGGGATGACGTCGCCGTCCCGCAGGACCGCGCCCTTGCGGTACGCCGGCAGCAGCTGTACGTAACGGTCGCTGACCACCGAGGAGTTGACGATGGCCGCCTGCGCGTCCGCGGGGACCTTGCGGCCCTGGTCGTACTCCAGCTCCACCCGTACCCGGCCGCCTTCCGGTGTGATCTTCCTGACCTCGCCGATGCGGACGCCGAGGACGCGGACGTCCGAGCCGGGGTAGATGCCGACGGTGCGCGGGAAGTACGCGGTGACCCGCACGGTGCCGGAGTGCGGCCACAGGACCACCGCGAGCGCCACGAGGACGGCCAGCGCGGTGCACAGGGCCAGGAGTCTGCGGGTCATCGGGTGCCTCCCGCCCGTGGCGTGACCGGGGCGGCGACCAGGTTCTGGATGTAGGAGTCGAACCAGCGGCCGTTGCCGAGGGTGTTGGTGAAGAGCCGCACGTAGGGGGCGAGCAGCTGGACGCTGCGATCGAGGCTCGCCTGGTTGCGTTCGAGCATCTTCACGAAGGTGCCGAGGTTCTTCAGGGCGGGCCCGATCTCCTTGCTGTTGTCGTCGACCAGGCCGGAGAGCTCGACGCCCAGCAGCGCGGAGCTCTTGAGCAGCTGGTGGATCGCCGCACGCCGCTTGCCGATCTCCTTGAACAGCGCGTCGCCGTCCTTCACCAGCGCGGAGAAGTCCTTTGTGTGGCCTGCCAGCACCTTGGTCACTCCGTTCGCGTGGTCGAGGAGCCCGCGCAGTGCCCTGTCGCGGGCGGCGACGGTCCGGGAGATCCGCGACAGGCCCTTGATCGACGCCCGTACCTCCCCGGGTGAGTCCTGGAAGGTGACGGAGATCGTGTCCAGCGCCTTGGCAAGGCGGTCCGTGTCGACGTCCTCGGTGGTGGTCGTCAGGTCGCTGAAGGCCTGGACGACGTCGTACGCCGAGACGGTGCGCCGGAGCGGGATCTCGCTGCCGGGCCTCAACCGGCCTCGCCCCTTCGGGTACAGGGCCAGGTACTTCGCGCCGAGGATCGTCTTGACCCGGATCGAGGCGCCCGTGTCGGTGCCGAGCGCCGGGCGGCCCTTCACCTTGAAGGTGACCTCGACGTGGTCGCCGTCCAGGCCGACGTCCTCGACCTTGCCGACCTTGACGCCCGCGATCCGTACCTCGTCGCCCGGCTTGAGCCCGCCGGCCTCCGAGAAGGCCGCGCCGTACGTCTCGCCGCCGCCGATCAGCGGCAGGCTGTCGGCGTTGAACGCGGCGACCGTGAGCAGCGCGAGGACGGTGAGGCCGACGGCGCCGACGACGACCGGGTTGTTCCCCCACTGCCCGAAAGGCGTGGGAGGTGCCCCCACCCGGAAGGGCTTCGGCCGGGGGCGCTTCAGCCGGATGCCGGGCAGCTTCGGCGGCAGGACGCGTACTTTCACGAGGGGTTGGGGGCGGGGCTTGCGTTTCGGCAGCAGCCGGGGGAGTTTCGGCAGCTTCGGTGGCAGGACGTGTACCTTCACCAGAGGCTCGGGGCGGCGGCGCCGCCTTGGGACACGCAGTCTCATCCGCCACACCTCGCCCGTGCCACGTGCAGCTCCGGGGTGATCACCTGCTTCGTCTTCGGCAGCACGATCCGGCCGTCGAAGTCGCAGAGGTAGAAGTTGAACCAGGAGCCGTAGGACGCCGTCCCGGTCAGCTTGTCGAGCTTGTTCGGCAGCCGCTTCAGGACGCCCTCCACGGTGTTCTCGTTCTTGTCCAGCGTTCCGGTGAGCTCGCCGAGCCCGGCGATGTCGTCCTTCAGCGGCTCACGCGCGTCCTTCAGCAGTCCCGACGTGACGTCCGTGAGGTCGCCGATGCTCACCAGGGACTCCCCGATGGGCCTGCGGTCGGCGGACAGCCCCGAGATCACCCGGCGCAGCTGCGTGAGCAGCCCGGAGAAGCGGGATCCGCGCTTGTCGAGTGTTCCGAGGACGGTGTTGAGGTTGTCGATCACCGAGCCGATCAGCCGGTCGCGGTCGGCGAGCGTCGTGGTGAGCGAGGCCGTGTGCGCGAGCAGGCTGTTCACCGTGCCGCCCTCGCCCTGGAGGGTCTGGATGATCTCGGTGGCGAGCTGGTTGACGTCGTTCGGGCTGAGCGCGGCGAACAGCGGCTTGAAGCCGTTCAGCAGGGCGTTGAGGTCGAGCGCCGGCCGGGTCCGGGACAGCGGGATGGTGCCGCCCGGCCGCAGCTTCGCGGTGACGTCGCCGGTGCCCTCGGTCAGCGCGATGTACCGCTGCCCGACCAGGTTGCGGTAGCGGACGACCGCGTGGGTGCCGGCGAGCAGCGGCCGGTCCGCGGTGACGGTGAAGGTGACCTCCGCCAGGGTCCGGTCCTTGATCCGGATGTCCCCGACCTCCCCGACCCGCACACCGGCCACCCTGATGTCGTCGCCGGTCTCAAGCCCGGTCACGTCGGTGAACACCGCGTGGTAGGTGTCCTTGGGGGTGAAGGAGATGTTGACGATGGTGGCGGCGAGCAGCGCCGTCGCCGCGATCGTGACCAGTGCGAAGAGGCTGAACTTGACCAGCGGGGCGGCTGTCTGCCGGGTTCCTGCCCTGCTCATGCGACACTCACCGCCGTTCCGCGGGCGAGCGGCCCGAACAGCAGGGTCGCGACGGGCGGCACCTGGTCGGCGGGGACGCCCATGACGGGGGCCACGAGCGAGCCGACGGCCCGCTGCTCGGCCTCGGTGGCGGACACGGTGACACCTCCGGGGAGCGCGCCGCCCGGACTTCCGGCCGACGTACCGTCGTCGAGATGGGGCTTCGGGCCGGGCACCTGCGGATGCGGCAGGCCACGGCAGTTCGGGCCCGACCGCTCGCCGTAGACAGGTTCCTCACCGGGCCGGTACGCCCCCTGCGGCCGGACGACTTCGAGGGTGATCCGCATCTCCCCGCCCCGGAACGCCTCCTCCGACGCCTTCTCCTGCCGGGCCAGACCCTGGAACAGGCACGGGTACTCGGGGGAGTAGCGGGCGAAGAGCTCCAGTGTGGGGCGGGAGACCCGGCCCAGGGTGATCAGCCGGTCGCCGTTCTCGGACAGGAAATCGTCGGCCGTGCCCGCCACGGAAGCGGTCGAGCGGAGTGCCGCGGCCAGCTGGTCCTGTTTGTCCACGATCGTCCGGCTGGTGGTGACCGTGTTGCGCAGGATCCGCATCAGGTCGGGCGCGGCGTCGCCGTAGACCTCGGCGACGTCCGCGAAGCGCGAGATGTCCTCCTTGAGGGAGGGCAGGTACGGGTTCAGACGGCGCAGATAGCCCTCGACCCGGGTGAGGTTGTCGCCGATCCGGTCGCCGCGGCCCTCCAGCGCGGTGGCGAACGCCGAGAGGGCGGCGTCGAGTTCACCCGGCCGGACGGTCCGCAGCAACGGCAGCAGGTCGTTCATCAGCTGCTGCACCTCGATGCCGACCTTCGTGCGGTCCTGGGTGATGACGTCCCCGGCGCGGATCGGCCTGGCGGCGGAGCGGGCGGGCGCCACGAGGTCGACGTACTTCTCGCCGAACAGCGTCTTGGGCAGCAGGCGGGCATGAACGTCCGAGGGGATGTACGCCACGTACCGCGGCTTGAGCGCGATGTCGAGCGTGGCCCTGGTGCCGTCGGCGTGCACCTCGCGCACTTCGCCCACCAGCAGCCCGCGCAGCTTGACGTCGGCGCGGGGATCGAGCTGGTTGCCGAGGGCGTCGGCCTCCAGGGTGATCCGCACGACGGACGTGAACGCCTGCTGGTAGAAGGCGACCGCGAGCGACAGCAGCAGCGCGAGCACGGCCAGGAACGTGATGCCGTAGAGCCTGAGTCTCAGCGTTCTCACCGGCCTCACCCCGCGATCCGTACGGTCGTGTCGGCGCCCCAGATCGCGAGGCTCAGGAAGAAGTCCAGGACGTTGATGGCGACGATGGACGTCCGCACCGCCCGGCCCACCGCGACGCCGACCCCCGCCGGGCCGCCGTTCGCGTAGTAGCCGTAGTAGCAGTGCACCAGGATGATCAGCACGGCGAAGACGATCACCTTGCCGAAGGACCACAGCACGTCCACCGGCGGCAGATACTGCTGGAAGTAGTGGTCGTACGTGCCCGTCGACTGCCCGTAGTAGCCGGTCGTGATGGTGCGGGCGGCGAAGTACGAGGACAGCAGCCCGATCACGTACAGCGGGATCACCGCGACGAAGCCGGCGATCATCCGGGTCGTCACCAGGAACGGCAGCGACGGGACGCCCATCACCTCCAGTGCGTCCGTCTCCTCGCTGATCCGCATCGCACCGAGCTGCGCCGTGAACCCGGCGCCGACCGTCGCGGACAGGGCGAGTCCGGCCACCAGCGGAGCGATCTCCCGGGTGTTGAAGTACGCCGACAGGAACGCCACGAAGTTGGAGGTGCCGAGCTGGTTGAGGGCCGCGTAGCCCTGGAGGCCGACCTCGGTGCCGGTGAAGAAGGACAGGAAGGCGATCACGCCGACCGTGCCGCCGACGACCGCGAGCGCGCCCCGGCCGAAGCTGACCTCGGCGAGCAGCCGCAGGATCTCCTTCTTGTAGCGGCGCAGGGTGCGACCGGTCCATGCCGACGAGCGGCCGTAGAAGGACAGTTGGGTGCCCAGCTCCTCCAGGGAGCGCAAGGGGCGGTCGAGAAGGCGCATGGTTTACCCCTTCTGCGGGACGACCTGGAAATACACCGCGGTCATCACGAAGTTGGTCACGAACAGCAACATGAAGGTGATCACCACGGACTGGTTGACGGCATCGCCCACGCCCTTCGGACCGCCCTTCGCGGTGAGCCCCTTGTACGAGGCGACGATCGCCGCGATGGCCCCGAACACCAGCGCCTTGATCTCGGCCGCCCACAGGTCGGAGAGCTGGGCGAGCGTGGTGAAGGACGCCAGGTAGGCGCCGGGTGTGCCGTGTTGGAGGACGACGTTGAAGAAATAGCCGCCCGCGACGCCGACCACCGAGACGAGGCCGTTGAGCAGCACGGCCACGACCATCGACGCCAGCACGCGCGGTACGACGAGCCGGTGGACCGGGTCGATGCCGAGCACCTGCATCGCGTCGATCTCGTCGCGGATCTTCCGTGCCCCGAGGTCCGCGCAGATCGCCGTGCCGCCCGCGCCCGCGATCAGCAGCGCGGTGACGATCGGCGAGGCCTCGCGCAGGACGGCGAGCACGGATGCGGCACCGGAGAAGGACTGCGCGCCGAGCTGCCGGGTCAGGCTGCCGATCTGCAGCGCGATGACCGCCCCGAAGGGGATCGAGACCAGAGCGGTCGGCAGGATCGTGACGCTCGCGACGAACCACGCCTGCTGGATGAACTCCCGTGCCTGGAAGGGCCGTCGGGGCAGGGTCCGGGCGACGTCCAGCGCCATCGCGAACAGGTTGCCCGAGTGCCGGAGCGCACCCGTCGGGGAGAGGCTCATGTGCTGCTCACCGCCTTCCCGTGCAGCTGGGCCTCCTGTCTCGCGATCGCCTCCCAGCGGGGTGGGCGGGTGATGCCGGGACCGGGCAGCAGACGGGGAGTCAGGGCGTCGACCGGGCCGCCTGCGTCGATCTGGGCCAGCTCCTGCTCGACCTGGGCCGCGTCCTTCTCCTCCGCCATGCCGATCGGCCCCTGCATCCGGCCGTTCAGGAACTGCCGTACGACGGGTTCGTCACTGGTCAGCAGCTCCTCGCGGGGCCCGAACATCACCAGCTCGCGCCGGAACAGCAGCCCGATGTTGTCGGGCACCTGGCGAGCGGAGGCGATGTCGTGGGTGACGATCAGGAAGGTCGCGTCGATCTGTGCGTTGAGGTCGACGATGAGCTGGTTGAGGTAGGCCACGCGCACCGGGTCCAGGCCCGAGTCCGGCTCGTCGAACAGGATGATCTCCGGGTCGAGGACCAGGGCGCGGGCGAGCCCGGCCCGCTTGCGCATACCGCCGGAGATCTCGCCGGGCAGCTTCTCCTCGGCGCCGATCAGCCCGACCATCTCCATCTTCTCCAGCACGATGCGCCGGATCTCGCTCTCGGACCTACGGGTGTGCTCGCGCAGCGGGAAGGCGATGTTGTCGTACAGGTTCATCGAGCCGAACAGGGCGCCGTCCTGGAACAGCACGCCGAACAGCTTCCGCACCTCGTACAGGTCGCGCTCGCGCAGGCGGGTGATGTCCCGGCCCGCCACCTTCACCGAGCCGCGCTCCGGCTTCAGCAGCCCGACGAGCGTCTTGAGGAACACCGACTTGCCCGTCCCCGAGGGGCCGAGCATCACCGACACCTCGCCGGCGGGCAGCGTCAGTGAGACGTCCTGCCAGATGACCTGGTGGCCGAAGGACTTGGTCAGCCCTTCCACACAGATCTCGACACCCATCCGGTCCCACCCTTCGCCCGTGGAGCAGCTCCGACATCTGCTCTACGGGGAGGGGCGGGGCGTCCGTCGCGGCGATCGCGGATTTTTTTCGGACGCGTTTACGGCGTGCTACGGCAGCTTCGCGGAAGGCACGCTCGGGGTGGGTACGGGCAGGGAGACGGACGGGAGCGGCGGCGCGGCGGGGAGCGACGGCACCGACGGCACCGCGGAGTGCGTCGGCAGCTCCGGGAGCGGCGGTGAGGAGACCTCCGGCAGGGGCGGCACGGACAGCGGTACGACGGATTCGCCGGCAGAGGGCCGGGCCGCCGCCCGAGCCGGGACCATGGAGGGCCTGTGTGTCCTGGGAGTGCGAGCCTGTTCGGTGCTGTCGCTCCGGAGCACCTGCGCCCCGCCGGACACGGCCGGCCGCGGAGCCGGTGCAGCCGCGCCGCCGCCCCCGTCGAGCGCGTACGGAAGCACGAATCCCGCCACCGCCAGGGTCGCCGCCGTCGAGGTCATCGCCACCATGTGGGCTTTCCCGCCGCCGCGCAGCCGCCCGCGCCCGAGCAGGGACAGGACGAGCCCGAGCGTTCCGGCCAGCGAGGCGCGCAGCGTCCGCCGGGCCCGGGCGAGCAGCGACTCGACGGTCCGGTAGCTGAGCCCCATCCGCACCGCGACCTGGCTCACGTCCAGGTCCTCGGACTTCAGCCGTAGTGCCTCCGCCTGCCGGGCGGGCAGCTCCCCGCTGCGCACGGCGAGCCACTTCGCCTCGGCCCGGTCGCACACCGCCTCCTCGACGGGCACCGGACCCGGCGCGACGAGGGTGGGGCGGCTGCCCACCTCGGCCTCGCGGTTGACCTGCCGGTACCGGTCGACGCACAGCCGCATCGTCACCGTCGTCAGCCAGGCGCCGAGCCGCTCGTCATCGAGGTCCGGGCGCTCCGCGGCCCGCAGCATCGCCTCGTGCACGGCGTCCTCGGCGTCCTCCGGGCTCATCGAGCGCCGCCGGGCCACCTTGAGCAACTGCTCGCGGTGGCTCCACATGCGCTGCCAGCGCTCGTGGGCGGCTTCCGTGTCCGCAGGCATGTCCGTCGCCATGAGGGCCCCTTCGCACTCACCCGCCGGTCCTGTGCTCCCGGCGGGTGGCGACATTACCGCCGAGTATCCGCGGTTGTGGAGGGGGAGACGCTCATCGTGTTCCAGCCGTTGCCGGTCAGCGGCCCCGCGTCGGGCAGCACGCCGCCGCCGGGCAGCGTGAGGGTCGGCCGGGGTACGGGGACCTGCGGCGTCTCGGACTCCTTCGGGGCGCCGGCCGTACGGGACGGGGCGGGAGAGGACGAGGCGGGTGGCGCCGACGGCGTGCGCGAAGCCTCAGGACCCGGCCTCCGGTCCTGAGACGGCTTCGGCGAGGGCTTCGGGGCCTTGGGACGGGACGGCTTCGGCCGGTCCCGGGACCCGGCGGGGGCGTCCGGCACCACGCGGTGTCCGGTCAGGTAGTACGCGTACCAGGCCTTGACCGTGCGCAGATAGGCGTCCGAGCGGTTGTAGCCGAGGATCGCCCGGTCGAGGCCGGCCGGGTCCGACAGGTCTCGGCCGCCCGCGCACAGGTAGCGGCCGGCGGCGAGCGCCGCGTCGTAGACGTTGTCCGGGTCCGCCCGCCCGTCGCCGTTGCCGTCCGTGCCCCAGTGGGCCCAGGTGGACGGGATGAACTGCATGGGGCCGAGCGCGCGGTCGAACACCGCGTCCCCGTCGTACGCGCCGCCGTCGGTGTCCGCCACGACGGCGAAGGCGCCGCCGGTCAGCCGGGGACCGAGGATGCGCGTCACGGTCGTACCGTCCGGGGTCACCCGGCCGCCCCGTGCCTGCCCGGACTCCACCTGGCCGATCGCGGCCAGCAGCTGCCAGCGCAGCCGGCAGCCGGGCGCGGTGCGTGCCAGCTCCTCCTCGGCCCGCCGGTACGCGGCGAACACGCTCGCGGGCAGGGCGCCGCCGCCCGTCACTCCCTGTGCCGAGCTCCTCTTCTGTGTCCGCAGCGGGGGAAGACCGGTGCGGTAGGGGGTGTCGCCGGAGACGCTGGGGCCGTGCTCGGCCGCTGCCCCCTTCCGCGCCGGTTCCGAGGCCTCGGCCGAGACCGCCCCCGGCGCCTGCGACGCGGTCAGCGCGGCCATCGCCGCCGCCGCGATCGCCGTACCCTTCGCACCCCTCAGTGCCCCCTTGCGTGTACGCGCTGTCACCTTGCGGTCCCTCCCTTGGCAGCTTCCGTCCCCTGCTCTACGCGGGCGCGCGGCAGGTCCGTCGCACGAGGGCGGGGAATCCGGGAGCCTGCGGCGGGGTGCCCTCCGGGAGCGCTCGCGGGAGCGAGGGACGAAACGCGGTTCCGTTAAGGTCTCCCCAAGCGGCCCGGGCGGTCCGGCCCGGTCGTGGACCCGGCGGCACGCGCGGGTCCGGAGCGGATGCCTTGGGGGCACAGTGCGACTGAAAGTGGAGTTCACGACGGAGCCCTTCGATCTCGACGAGGCACCCGCGCACGCGCTGGTCGCCCGCGAGGTCATCGAGGCGGCCGCACTCGACGCGGTGGACGTCGGCCCGTTCGGCAACACGGCGGAAGGCGCCGCCGACGCCGTGCTCGGTGCCGTGGACGCCCTGCTGCGCAGAAGCCTGGAGGCCGGCGCCACCCGGATCTCCCTCCAGGTCAACGTCGTCGGCGCGGGGGAGAACGAGAAGTGACCGGCACCGGGGACGAGCGCTTCATCGCGGCCGTGAAGCCGCTGGTCGACGCCATGGGCGGGGAGATGCTCCCGCCGGACGAGGCCGGCACCGAGGACGTCGTGCTCGCCTGGGAGGGCGTCGACGTGGTCGCCGTACGCCTGCCTCAGCTCGCCGACTCGCTGGACCACATCCTGGCCGCCATGGAGCGCAGGCAGGGCAGGCCGCTGGCAGACCTGGACCGCAAGGCCAAGCAGGAGGTCGTACGGATACTGGAGGCACGGGGCGCCTTCGCCGTGCGGCATGGCGTGGAGACTGTGGCGAGCGCGCTCGGGGTGAGCCGCTTCACGGTCTACAACTACCTCAACCGTGAGAAAGAGGGCTGAGGGCGCGCGGGGATGCATCCCCGAATTTTCAACAAAGTGTTGACGTGGTGTTTCGGAGGGCGTTAGCTACAGGCAGCCCGTTCAGCACGAAGGCCGTTTCCGGCCACGGAGGCTCCCGTGACTACGACTTCCACGCCCCCGGGCCTGGCCCGGTTCAACGTCCTGGAGGAGCACGCGGCCCTCGCCGCCCTCCACGAGGCGTGCGCCTCCGCCGAGTGGGGCCGGCGGCTGCTGGCCGCCCGCCCCTACGCCACCGCCGACGACCTCTACACCGCCAGCGACGCCGCCATGGCCGAACTCGGCACCGCGGACCTGGAGGAGGCGATGGCCGGCCACCCGCCGATCGGCCGCCCCAAGCCCGGCGACCCGACCTCCGCGCGGGAGCAGGCCGGCATGGCCGGCGCCGCCGAGGAGCTCAAGGCGGAGATGCTCGAACTCAACCTTGCCTACCAGGACAGGTTCGGGCACGTCTTCCTCATCTGCGCCACCGGCCGGACCGGCGAGCAGATGCGGGACGCGCTCAAGGAGCGGATCGGCAACGCGCCGGAGCGGGAGCGGGAGATCGTCCGCACCGAGCTGGGCAAGATCAACCGCATCCGACTGGCCCGACTCGTCGAAGAGGACGCCTGAGACCATGAGCACCAGCACCACCGCCTCCGTGTCCACACACATTCTGGACACCTCGATCGGCCGCCCCGCCGAAGGCGTCGCCGTCCAGCTCTCGGCCCGTTCGGGACGGGATGCGGACTGGCAGGCGCTCGGCGGCTCCGCGACCGACGCCGACGGCCGGTGCAAGGACCTGCCGGCACTGCCGGAGGGGACCACACACGTACGGCTCGACTTCGAAGTCGAGCGGTATTTCGAAGCAAAAAGTGCGAAGAAGCAAGCCGATGCGCAGCAGGACGCCCCCGCGAATCGGGACAGCGGTGCCGTGTTCTTCCCCGAGGTGGCGATCACCTTCGCCGTGAAGCCCGGGGAGCATTACCACGTACCGCTGCTGCTCAACCCGTTCGGCTACTCCGTTTACCGAGGGAGCTAGCTAAATGCCCACCATTCTGGGACAGAACCAGTACGGCAAGGCCGAGAACCGAGTCGTAAAGATCACGCGGGACGGCGCCACCCACCACATCAAGGACCTCAACGTATCCGTGGCGCTGAGCGGCGACATGGACGAGGTCCACTACTCCGGCTCCAACGCCAACGTCCTGCCGACCGACACCACCAAGAACACGGTGTACGCGTTCGCCAAGGAGCACGGCATCGAGTCCGCCGAGCAGTTCGGCATCCACCTCGCCCGCCACTTCGTCACCTCGCAGGAGCCGATCCAGACCGCGCGGATCCGCATCGAGGAGTACGCCTGGGAGCGGATCGCGACCTCGGACGCCAACTCCAAGTTCATCGGCGCGGACGAGGTCAAGCACTCCTTCGTCCGCAAGGGCCAGGAGACCCGCCTCACCCAGATCACCTACGACGGTGAGAAGTGGGAGGTCGTCTCCGGCCTGAAGGACCTGGTCGTGATGAACTCGACCAACTCCGAATTCTGGGGTTACGTCAAGGACAAGTACACGACCCTCCAGGAGGCCTACGACCGCATCCTGGCCACGCAGGTCTCCGCCCGGTGGCGGTTCAACTGGACCGACGACGAGCAGAGGATGCCCAACTGGGAGAAGTCCTACGAGCAGACCAGGAAGCACATGCTCCAGGCCTTCGCGGAGACGTACTCCCTCTCGCTCCAGCAGACCCTGTACCAGATGGGGTCGCGCATCATCAACAACCGCAGCGAGATCGACGAGGTCCGCTTCTCGCTGCCGAACAAGCACCACTTCCTGGTCGACCTGGAGCCGTTCGGGCTCAAGAACGACAACGAGGTCTACTACGCCGCCGACCGGCCCTACGGCCTGATCGAGGCGACCATCCTCCGGGACGGCTGTGAGCCGAAGATCCCGGTGGACCTCACCAACCTCTGAGCTCCCCCACTCTCGGCACCCGTGGCCGGGGTGACGCACCCTCCGGCGTCCCCGGCCACGGCACTCAAACTCCCTAGGGTCCTGCCGTGCCCTCCCTCTTCAGTCCACTGAGCGAAAAGGACGAATCATGGCAGCAGCCCAGCGCATCGTCATCGAGAGCTGTTCGATCGCGACCGTCGACGCCGCAGACACCGAGTACGCCTCCGGGTACCTGGTCATCGCCGACAACCGCATCGAGGCGGTCGGCGCGGGCAAGGCCCCCGAGGGCCTGGAGAACGTCGTACGCCGTATCGACGCCACCGGGCATCTCGTGACCCCCGGCCTGATCAACACCCACCACCACTTCTACCAGTGGATCACCCGGGGCCTGGCCACGGATCACAACCTCTTCAACTGGCTGGTCGCGCTCTACCCCACGTGGGCGCGTATCGACGAGCCGATGGTGTACGCGGCGGCCCAGGGCTCGCTCGCGATGATGGCCCGCGGCGGCGTCACCACCGCCATGGACCACCACTACGTCTACCCGCACGGCTCCGGCGACCTGTCCGGCGCGGTCATCCGCGCCGCCCGCGAGATGGGTGTCCGCTTCACCCTGGCCCGCGGCTCCATGGACCGCAGCGAGAAGGACGGCGGTCTGCCCCCGGACTTCGCCGTCGAGACCCTCGAAGGCGCGCTCGCCGGGACCGAGGCCACCGTCAAGGAGCACCACGACGCCTCCTTCGACGCGATGACCCAGGTCGCCGTCGCCCCCTGCTCTCCCTTCTCCGTCTCCACCGAACTCATGCGGGAGGGCGCCGAGCTCGCGCGCCGCCTCGGCGTACGGCTGCACACCCACGGTTCGGAGACCGTGGAGGAGGAGAAGTTCTGCCACGAGCTGTTCGGCATGGGCCCCACCGACTACTTCGAGTCCACCGGCTGGCTCGGCGAGGACGTGTGGATGGCGCACTGCGTCCACATGAACGACTCCGACATCGCCGCCTTCGCCCGCACCAGGACCGGCGTCGCGCACTGTCCCTCCTCCAACGCGCGCCTCGCGGCCGGTATCGCCCGCGTCCCCGACATGCTGAAGGCGGGCGTCCCGGTCGGCCTCGGCGTCGACGGCACCGCCTCCAACGAGTCCGGTGAACTCCACACCGAACTGCGCAACGCCCTGCTGATCAACCGCCTCGGCGCCCACCGCGAAGCGGCGCTGAACGCCCGGCAGGCGCTGCGCCTCGGTACCCACGGCGGCGCCCAGGTGCTCGGCCGGGCGGCCGAGACCGGCTCGCTGGAGGCCGGCAAGCTGGCCGACCTGGTGCTGTGGAAGCTGGACACCCTCGCCCACGCCTCCATCGCCGACCCGGTGACCGCGCTGGTCTTCGGCGCCGCGGCCCCGGTCACCGCCTCCTTCGTCAACGGACGTCAGATCGTCGAGAACGGCCGCCTGCTGACCGTCGACGAGGACGCCATCGCCCGCTCCACGCGGGACGAGGCCCAGCGCCTGGCGCGGATCTCCGCCAAGGCCTGAGCCACACTCGACTCCGGCCGGGAGGGACGGCTCCCGGTCGGCGGCCGTGGACCCGAGCGGGGTCCATGGCGGCCGTCTCCGGGGCGCGCGTCCATGCGCGCGCCCCGGAACGGTCTCCGTCCCCAGGCCCCCGAGGGCCTCCGGTCCCGCACGACCGCGCACCACCTCCCTGAAACCCACGTCAGAGCCGACGTGTTTAACCGACCGGAGGAGCCGCCCGTGTCCGCCCACCCTGTCGACGAGACCCACCCGGCCGACGAGCTCCGCTCGGTCGGCGAACCCCACCCAGTCGACGAGAAGCTCCCCTTCCTCAAGATGGCGACCACCGGTCTGCAGCACGTGGCCGCCATGTACGCGGGAGTCGTCGCCCCGCCCCTGATCGTCGGCGCAGCCGTCGGCCTCAGCGGCAGCGAGCTCACCTTCCTCACCGGCGCCTGCCTGTTCACCGCGGGCCTCGCCACCTTTCTGCAGACCCTTGGCTTCTGGAAGATCGGCGCCCGGCTTCCCTTCGTCAACGGCGTCACCTTCGCCGGCGTCGCCCCCATGACCGCGATCGTCGCCTCCGCGCACCACAAGTCCGACGCCCTGCCGGTCATCTACGGCGCGGTCATCGTCGCCGGCCTCCTCGGCTTCATAGCCGCCCCCTTCTTCAGCAAGGCCGTCCGCTTCTTCCCGCCGGTCGTCACCGGCTCCGTGATCACCCTCATCGGTGTGTCCCTGCTCCCGGTCGCCTTCGGCTGGGCCCAGGGCCCCGACCCGGCCGCGCACGACTACGGTTCCGGCACCAATCTGGGCCTGGCCGCCGCGACCCTGCTGATCGTCCTGCTGCTGCGCCGCTTCACCCGCGGCTTCGTCAAGCAGATCGCGGTGCTGCTCGGCCTGGTCCTCGGCACCCTGCTCGCGATCCCGTTCGGCGCGACTGACTTCGCCCCGGTCGCCGACGCGGACGTGATCGGCTTCCCGACGCCGTTCCACTTCGGTGCCCCGCAGTTCCACCTCGCCGCGATCCTGTCCCTGTGCGTGGTGATGGTGGTCTCGATGACCGAGTCGACCGCCGACATGCTGGCGCTCGGCGAGATCGTGGACCGACCGTCCGACGAGAGGACGATCGCCGCGGGTCTGCGCGCCGACACCCTCGGCTCGGCCCTCAGCCCCCTGTTCAACGGCTTCATGTGCAGCGCCTTCGCCCAGAACATCGGACTGGTCGCCATGACCCGCATCCGCAGCCGCTACGTCGTCGCCGTCGGCGGCGGCTTCCTGGTCCTGATGGGCCTGTGTCCGACGGCCGCCTCGCTGATCGCCGTCGTACCCCGTCCGGTGCTGGGCGGCGCGGGTGTGGTCCTGTTCGGCTCGGTGGCGGCCAGCGGCATCCAGACCCTGGTGCGGGCGGGCCTCGACAAGGACAACAACGTCCTGATCGTGGCGGTGTCCCTGGCCGTCGGCATCATCCCGATCACCGCGCCGCACTTCTACCACGCCTTCCCGCAGACGGCGCGGATCGTCCTGGACTCCGGCATCTCCACCGGCTGTCTCGCGGCCGTGCTGCTGAACCTGGTCTTCAACCACCTCGGCAGGGACCGGGACGCCCAGGACGTGACCCACCCGATGGAGGCGGGCGAGGAGCTGGCGCCCGCGCACTGAGCGGCTGTTCGCCCGCGGGGTACGGCGATCGCCGTACCCCGCGGGCCCGATGGTGCACCCTGTGTGTCATGCCGAACGAGTCCAGCCGTGTCGAGGCCTTCAGCGACGGTGTCTTCGCCATCGCCATCACCCTGCTCATCCTGGAGATCAAGGTCCCGAAGGTCGGTGAACACGGCGATCTGTGGCGGGCGCTCGGCGAGCAGTGGCCCTCGTACGCCGCCTATGTGGTGAGCTTCCTGGTCATCGGCATCATGTGGGTCAACCACCACCAGGTGTTCAGCTACGTCGCCCGGGTCGACCGCACGCTGATGTTCCTGAACCTGCTGGTGCTGATGGTGGTCGCCGCGGTGCCCTGGCCGACCGCGATGCTCGCCGAGTACCTGCGCGAGGACCGCACCTCGCATGTCGCCGCCGCCGTCTACAGCCTGGTCATGGTCGTGATGGCGTTCACCTTCCAAGCCCTGTGGTGGCACCTCACCCGCACCGGCCACCTCTTCGACTCCCGCGTCGACGTCCCCGCCGCCAGGGCGACCCGGGTCCGCTTCGCCCTCGGTTCCCTGGGCTATCCCGTGACCGTCGGCCTGGCCTTCGTCTCCGCGCCCCTGACCCTGGCCGCACACGGCCTGCTGGCCCTGTACTACGGCTTCAATCAGGTACCCGTGCCGACCCGGCAGGAGCCGGCCACCGCCTGAGGCCGGGTCAGCGCAGGTCGTCCCACAGGGTGCGGAGCGCGCCGCGCGGGTCAGGAACGGTGGCCGGGGCGGGCGCGAAGCGGCGGACGGGCCGGTGCGGCGCGCGGTAGGCGGGCCAGCCGGGATCGCCGGTGGTGGCGAAGGAGACCCAGGCGGCGTGCATGCCGTCCGCGATCGCCTGGGGCGGGGCGTCGCCGAGCAGGGGCGCGAAGGCGGGGTCGGCCAGGTTGTCGAAGACGAAGGGGACGTCGAGCGCATGGCACGCGCCCAGTGCGCCGTCGTGGGCGGGGGAAGGCCAGGCGAACTCGTAGACGAAGGCGCGAGCGCCGTGGCGCGCCTGGGCTTCGGCCATGCGCAGCGCGGGGACGCGGTAGAACCACACCCGCAGGGCTGCTGGGACTGGTTCGGCTACACCGGCTCCGACTTCGCCGTCAGGAGCGCACCGCAGATGACCGCCGTCGTGAACATGGTGCACGCCTTGGGCGGCTGACCCGCGCCGGCCGTCCTCGTGGCGGGAACGGCGTGCGCCGGTCCGCTCATGGACGCGGCGCGGCCAGTGCCGCCGCCAGCGCGCGGGCGGCCGCCGACGTGCGGTCGCGGTCGCCGGTGGCCACCAGGTCGAGGAGCAGCCCGCGGAAGGCGGCGAGCGTGAGGGTGGCCAGGGCGAAGGAGCGCTCGGGGTCGACGATGCCGGCCGCGACGAGATGGTCGCCGATCAGCGCGAGCCAGTCCAGGACGATCCCGTCGAGGAACGCCCGATAGCGCTCCGGCTCGCGCACCGCATAGCCGTACGCCTCGAAGAAGAAGCGCCAGTAGCCCGTCTGCTCCGGGGCCGACATGGCCTCCCAGACCGCCTCGATCGCCTGGTCCGGCCCGGCGGAGGCCAGCACCGCGGAGTTCACGTCGAGCACCCGGCGGTCGTGTGCGCGGAAAGCCATGAAGATCTCCGCGATGAGTTCTTCCTTGCTGCCGAAGTAGTACAGCAGCGTACGGTGGCCGATCCCCAGGGCGGCCGCCAGCGGGCGGATGGACAGACCGTCCAGCCCCTGCTCCATCACATAGGCCGTCGCGGCGTCGAGCAGCTCGCTCCTGCGCGGCTCCTGCCTGGCGCGCACAGCCTCCGACCTCTCCAGGCTGTCGTCCATGACATCCATCATATCCACCACATGAACCGATCGGTTCAACGAAAAGTGCGGCCCCCGGCCGCGGCACCGCCGGGCCGCACGCCGGGATCAGCTCCTCGCCCCGCCGCGCGGCCACCCTGATCAGCGGGTTGACCAGGAAGATCGATGCCGGCGTCCAGGACCGTCACCGGTGTGCCCGCGCACAGCGCGGCGAGGGACGCCCGGCGGGGGTATGTTCGTGACGGTGCCACCGTCGCCGGTGACGGGCTGTTCTCGATCGCGGCAGGCATGGCTCCCCGTTCTTCATGTGCGCCCAGGTGCACGACGTGTGACGGAGTTCATCGAGGTGACCGTGGAGGCCGGCGCAAGGAGGCAGTCCGATGTCCCGCAGGAACACCGGCGTGAGCGTCCGGGCAGTGAACGCGCACGCCTGCCCCGTCCGGGAGGTTCTCGACAGGGTGGCCGGGAAATGGAGCGTGCAGATCCTTGTCGCGGCCGCCCGGGGACCCCTGCGCTTCACGGAGTTGGAGCGCGGCATCGAGGGCATCAGCCGCCGCATGCTCACGCTGACCCTGCGCAATCTGGAACGCGACGGCCTGGTCACACGCACCGTGCACCCGACGGTGCCGCCCAAGGTGGAGTACGAACTCACCGCCGTCGCCCATGAGTTGCACGAAACGCTGCGGCGGCTGACGGACTGGGCCGAGAGCAACCGGGAGTACATCGCAGGGGCGCGGGCGGCCTACGACGCCGAGCACCGGCCCGAGTTGCTCGACGCATAGGCCCGGGGGCGGCTAGAACCCGAAATGGCCGGGATCCTCGGCCAGTTCCCCGAACACCTTGCCGGGGTCGGCGAGCAGTTTCCGCTCCGTCAGGTTCAGCAGGCCGCACACCGCGTTGATCTCGGCGGCCACCGTGCCGTCGGTCTTGCGTATCTCCTGGAGGATCCGGAACGTCTTGCCGCTGCCCCACTCGAACACGCAGGTGACGTCGACCTCGTCACCGGCGAGCAGCTCGCGCCGGTAGCGGATCGTCGTCTCCAGCGTCACCGGGCCGACCCCCCGGCCGACGAGCTGGGCCTGGCTCGCCCCGGCGGCCTGGAGCAGCGACCAGCGGGCGTGCTCGGCGTAGTTGAGGTATACCGCCTGATTGAGATGACCCTGCACATCGGTCTCGTAGCCGCGGACGGTCACACGGACGGAAAACGGTTCGGCCACTGCTGCCCCCTTCTCGTGTACGGATCTCCGGACCACCGATCTTGGCACGCCGCTCACACCCGGCGCGGGGAGGCCAGCAGATAGCGCACGCGGGTGCGCGGCTCGGTGTACGCGCCGGCCTGCCAGCCCGCCCGCTCCAGCGTGTCCGCGCACGCCCGCAGGGTCTCCTCGTCCGGGCCGTGCACGGCGACCGCCTCCGGCTGCGGGGTCGACCGCACCCGGTAACCGTTGCCGTCCGGGCCCGCCGGCCGGTGCCCGGCGGCCTCCAGGGCGAGTGCGGCGGCGCGCACCAGATGCGTGCGCTCCCAGCCGCACGGCCGGTCGGTGGCCCCGCCGGGGTTGGTCATCCGGCGCAGCTCCAGCAACCCCTGCCAGGCGCTGCGCACCTCACGCAGCCGGGCCGGACCCGACACGGGTATCCGCTCCGGCTCCTCGCCGCCGGCGCGCGCCGCGAAGACCCCGGCGGACGGCACCGGCTCCGCCGGGACCTCGGGCGGCGCCTCCCGTATCCGGTGCCCCGCGGGGGTGAGGAAGTGATCGTGCGGCGGCCGCGGATGACGGAAGGCGAAGCCCCGCTTCACCAGCGCGACCAGCTGCGCCTCGGTTCCGCGCAGCCGCCCGGTGACCGGGTCGGCGGCATCGATCACCCGCCGCTGCGCGGCGGTCGGCGGTCGGGTCACGGCGTGCTCCCTCCGGTGCGTCGGCGCCCTGGAACCGCCGGGCGGGCGGCTCGTTCGAAGCCTACGACCGGGGTCTGACAACAGGCCGGGGCCCGGATCCGCCTGATGGGTCAGTCAGGGGGCCGCAGGTTCCACGCCGTCACCACCGGCCGCTCGTGCTCGGTGCCCAGGCTGCACAGCGTGCCCGTCGCCAGCTGGAAGAGAGCCCCCTGCCGCGGCGGCAGACCGAGTCGGCGGGCGGTCAGCACGCGCAGGAAGTGGCCGTGGGCGATCAGGACGACGCCGTCATCGGTGCCGGCGAGGGCGGCGTCCACCCTGCCCAGCACCCGGTCGGCCCGCTGCCCGACCTGCTCGGCAGTCTCCCCGGGATGCTCGGGCGGGCCCGGTGCGACCCCGTCCGTGAACAGGAACCAGCCGGGCCTGCTCCGCCGGATGTCCGCCGTGGTCACGCCCTCGTACCCGCCGTAGTCCCATTCCCGCAGGTCGGCGTCGACCTGGGCGTCATGGATGCCGATGAGTTCGGCGGTCTCCCGGGCCCGTCGCAGGGGGCTGACGAAGGCGGCCGCGATCCGGTGCGAGCGGATCAGCGGGACCAGCCGGCGCGCCTCCTGACGCCCGTGCTCGGTCAGGGGCACGTCGGTCCAGCCGGTGTGCCGTCCGGACCGCGACCACTCGGTCTCACCGTGCCGGACGAGAAAGAGGTCACCCACGTCAGCGCCCTTCCCGCTCGTCTTCGAAGCACGCTCGCCTTCAGGCACCGTGTCACACAGCGGCCGGGGCGCGCAGGGCGGACTGGGCCAGACGGGACGCCGCGCTCAGTTCCCCGCCGGCTCCCGGTGCGGCGGCGCCAGGGACAGGGTCTCGCCGCAGGCGTCGATCACGGCGGGCTTGCGGTGCCGGTCCAGGACCGGGACGACGATAGGGTGGGAGTCGTGCGGCGCCCGGACCAATGCCTCGCTCTGCCGTACGCACCAGCCGTCCGCGCCCTTGGTGCCCGGGGGCGTGTAGCGCAGGTCGACGGCGACCGTCGCCTTCGTGTCCAGTGGGAAGGACGCGGGGTGTCCGTGTCCGGCGCCGTCGACGCTCTCCGCCTTCCCGTTGTGGATCTCGATGCCCGGGTAGCCGTTGAACACACAGGCGTCCGGGCCCTCGTTGACGGCCGTCAGCCGTGCGTCGGGCCGGCTGCCGCCCTTCTCCTCGCCGAGCAGGACCAGCGTCCACTTCAGCGAACCGGTCCGGCAGTCGCTCAGTTTCGCGGCGTCCGCCTCGGTGGTGGTGCCGCAGGCCGTCAGGGCCAGCGCGGCCGTCACGACGGCCAGGCCGCCGGTCAGACGAGTCGTCGCTCGCATCGTTCCCCCTGAACCTATGGGTGGGTGGGCGGTCACGTGCCCGGGTAGACCAGCGTGCTCTCTTTGCCGAGGGCCCTGCGGCCGGTGTCGGCGTACAGGGTCGTCTCCCCGTCGGACCAGCGGACGATCAGGTCGTCACCCGCGCGGTTGGCGGTGTAGTCGCCCGCCGTCATGACCAGGTCGTTCTTCCACAGGGCGTTCGGGCCGCGCAGGCGCGACCTGGCGCCCAGTCCCGCGGCCGAGGTGCCCGCATAGACGTCGAGTGCGCCGTCCGCCCAGCGTACGAGGACATCCCCGGTGGCGCTGCCACTGAAGGTCCCGCTGGTGAGCAGCGTGGCCTTCTTCCAGGTGGCGTTCGGCGCGAGCAGGCGCTTCTCGGTGCCGAAGGTGCCGGCGCCGACGCCGGTGTAGAGGGTCAGTTCACCGTCGACCCACCGGACCAGCAGGTCGGTGGAGCGCGTGCCGCCGTGGAACCGCCCGGCCGAGATCTGGACGGCGCTCTTCCACACGGAGCCGGGCTTCGCCATCCGGACCTCCCGGCCCAGGCCCGAGGCACTGACGTCCGGGTAGAGGGTGACCTCACCGTCGGACCAGCGCACCAGCAGGTCGGACCGATCGCCGCCGGCGAAGTCCCCGCCCGTGACCGCCCGGGCGTGCGTCCAGGTGGCGTTGGCAGGCCGCAGCCGCTTCTCGGGCCGGAACCCGCCCTTGCCGTCACCGGGATACAGCGTGGTCTCGCCGTTGGACCGGACCACGATCAGGTCGCTGCGGCGATCGCCCGTGTAGTCGCCGGAGGCCATCAGCCTGGCCTGCCGCCACCGCCCCGCTCCGCCCGGGAGCTTGGCCTCGATCCCTTTGTACGGCGGCAGGTCGGACGGCGGCTCCTGGTTCGCGACGGCCCAGGAGAGGAGGTTGGCGGCGTCGGCCCCGAACGCCGGGGCGTAGCTGATGTAGTCGACGTTCGCGTCGTTGCCGCCGCCGTTGTAGCCGCCGAGGTTGCCGATGACGTGGCCGCTGGTGGCGCCGTCCTTGTAGTCGGTGATCCACGGGCTGCCGGACACACCGCCGTAGTAGCCACCGCAGGTCATGGACATCTGCCGGTACCCGGGCAGTTGCTTGGTCGGCACGGTGCACTTGATGGCGCGCCCGGCGCTGTTGTGGGCGTGCGACGGGTACCCGACCACCGTGACGTCGTGCTTGTAGCCGGACGGCCGGGTGAAGGTCAGCCCGCCTCCCACGGCGTCCTGGAGCTTCTTGCCGTGCTGGTTCGCCGAGACCCGGGCGAACGCGGTGTCCAGGTCGGACCAGGGCTTCTTGGTGGTCGAGGAGCCCCGGTCGGGGACGTAGCGGGGGTCGGTGAAGATGTGCTGGATGTGGAAGATGCCGTACGGCTGCTGGTCGGGGCCCGCTCCCTTGACGAACTTCGGGACGAAGATGAAGTCGCCCGTCATGTTCAGCCCGCAGTGGGCCGCGGTGAGCACGATGTTCTTCGACGTGGTGGCGATCACGCTGCCCGTGCAGTGCCAGGCGGTGCCGCGCGGTCCACCCGAGCCGAAGAAGGTTCCGACGAGACGGGTCCCGCCGTACTGCTTGCCCGTCGGCCGGGCCGCCGCCGCGGCAGCGGCCGGCCTTCCGGGCGCGGACTGCGCCGAGCGGATCTCGTCCAGCGGGCGGGCGTTCGCCATGCGCTCCGCGGTCCAGAAACGGGCGGCTTCCCGGGCTTCCTTCCCCGCGTCCGTCTTCCCCGCGTCCGCCATCGGCGGCGCGGGCGACGCCGCTCCCGCGGCCGGAGCCGCGAGGCCGAGTATCGCCGTGGACATGACGGTGACGACCGTCCGGCCACTTCGGTAGGACGACAAGTACGTTCCCCCCACGTGTCACGAAGGCCGGACCAGGTGGACCAGCGACCGTCGGCGCGACGCCGGGTCGGGCGCGCGCACGCGGACGACCGTGCCGCGAACTGTGGTGGAACCCCCTGGCCGCGTCCGCCGCCGGATGACGGCGGACCCAGGCGATCTTCGCATGCGTGTACGACTACGGGTCAAATCCATTGCGGGACCCGAGGCCGGAGCCGGGTGCCGGACGTCAGTGGCCGGCCGCCGCCCGCAGGACGGACCCGATCAGACGGCCGTTCTCCAGGGCCGCGCCATGCCCCGACGGGAAGGAGAAGCGCCGCCGTGTGTACCCGTAGGCCACCCCGCTCGCCGGGTCGGCGAAGCCGAGCGAGCCGGTCGCGCCGCTGTGTCCGATGGCGTCGTCGCCGAGGAGCGGGTAGCGGCCGGCGAGGTACTCGAAGCCGACGGCGAAGTGGTCCGTGCTGCCGGTGACCAGGTCGGGGCCGCCCGGCGTGCGGAGCCCGCCGAACAGGGCGGCGGTCTCGGGGGTGAGCAGTGGCGGCCTGCCGTCCACCGTGCTGATCGCGGCCGCGTACAGACCGGCGACCCCGCGCGCGTTGCCCACCCCGCCGGAGGACGCCGGGCCGAGGGCCTTGACCCGGGGGTGGTTCCCGAAGGCCACCAGGTCGATCGGCTCCGGCGCGTTCAGGCCGAAGGCGATGCCCCGGATGCTGTCCGCGGACGCCGCCCGCTGTGCCAGCAGCGCGGCCTCCTCCGCGGTGGGCAGCAGCGGCTGGACCTCCACCCAGCGCGGCTCCAGCTCCGCCGGCAGGCCGAGGTGGTAGTCCAGCCCGTACGGCGCCCGGATCCGCTCCTCGTACAGCTCCTGGATCGACTTGCCGGTGACCCGGCGCACCACCTCACCGGTGAGGGCGCCGATGACGAAGGCGTGATAGCCGTAGGCGGAACCCGGCTCCCACAGCGGCTTGCGTCCGGCCAGCCGGGCCGCGATCAGCCGGTCGTCCGCCAGCTCCTCGACTCGGAAGCCGCCTTCGGGATCCCCGACCAGTCCGGCCCGGTGCTCGAGCAGCTCCCGCAGCGTCAGCCGGTCCTTGCCCTCGGCCGCGAACTCCGGCCAGTAGGCGGCCACTTCACGGTCGAGATCCAGCAGCCCGTCCTGTACGAGCAGCGCGACGACCAGGTGCGCGGCACCCTTGGCTATGGAGTACAGGCTCGTCAGCGACGCTCCGTCGATGCCGTCGCCGTCCCACAGATCCAGCACGCGCCGGCCGTGCCGGTAGACCACCAGCTGCGCCCCCGGATCGTCCCGCTCCCCGGCGAGATGCGCCGCGAACTCCTCCCGTACGCCCTCGAACCCCTCGGCCACCGTGCCGTGCACGTCGAACGCCATGTCCCAAGCCCTCTGTTCGATGATCACCGTGGATACGACGCCCCAACAGCGGGGCGGCCCAGGGCATTCCCGTACGGTCACCGGTCATGATTCGGAACTGGCGAGAGGACCGCATCGGCAGTGCGCTGCGGGGCGAGAACCCCACGGTGCTGCGGCGTCTGGACGCGGGGTTCGCGGTGATCGGGGACGTCCAGTTCCTGCCCGGGTACTCGGTGCTGCTGGCGGACGACCCCGCCGTGGGACGGCTGTCGGACCTGCCGAAGGACAGGCGCAGAAGCTTCCTGGACGGCATGGACCGGCTCGGCGAGGCCGTCGAGCGCGCCTGCGGGCGGCTGGATCCGGCCTTCAGGCGGGTGAACCTGGAGATCCTCGGCAACACGGACGCGTTTCTGCACGCCCATGTGTGGCCGCGCTACGAGTGGGAGCCGGAGGATCTCGTGCGTCTCCCGGTGTGGCTGTACCCCCGGGAGACGTGGAGCGACGACGGACATGCGCTCGGTCCGCGCCATGACGCCCTGCGCGCGGCGATCGGCGAGGAACTGGACCTGCTCGCGCGGTGAGGCCTCAGGGCCGCCGGCCGTGCGGCCGGCGGCCCCGCCCGGGCCCGGGGGCTGCGGTCACTGCCGGTACCCGCTCAGGAACCGCCCGATCCGCCCGATCGCCGCCTCCAGGTCCTGTGCGTGCGGCAGGGTGAGGATGCGGAAGTGGTCGGGGGCCGGCCAGTTGAAGCCCGTGCCCTGGACGACCTGGATCTTCTCCCGCAGCAGGAGGTCCAGCACGAACTTCTCGTCGTCATGGATCTTGTGGACCTTGGGATCCAGCCGTGGGAAGGCGTACAGCGCGCCCTTGGGCCGCACGCAGGACACGCCCGGGATCTCGTTGAGCTTCTCCCAGGCCACGTTCCGCTGCTCGTACAACCGCCCGCCGGGAGCGGCGAGTTCGCGGATGGACTGGCGGCCGCCGAGCGCGGCCTGGATGGCGTACTGGGCCGGCGCGTTGGCGCACAGTCGCATGGAGGCCAGCATGGTCAGGCCCTCCAGGTAGTCCTTGGCGTGCTGCTTCGGGCCGGTGACGACCAGCCAGCCGGAGCGGAAGCCCGCCACCCGGTACGTCTTCGACAGCCCGCAGAAGGTGAGGACCACCAGGTCGGGGGCGAGGGAGGCGGCCGAGTGGTGGACGGCGTCGTCGTACAGGATCTGGTCGTAGATCTCGTCGGCGAAGACCATCAGGCCGTGCCGGCGGGCCAGGTCGAGGATGCCCTCCACGACCTCCTTCGGGTACACCGCGCCCGTCGGGTTGTTGGGGTTGATGATGACCACGGCCTTGGTGCGGTCGGTGATCTTCGACGCCATGTCGGCGAGGTCCGGGTTCCACTCGGCCTGCTCGTCGCACACGTAGTGGACGGCCTTGCCTCCGGCCAGGGTGGTCACCGCCGTCCAGAGCGGGAAGTCCGGCGCCGGGATCAGGATCTCGTCGCCGTCCTCGACCAGCGCCTGGACGGCCATCGAGACCAGCTCCGAGACGCCGTTGCCGAGGAACACGTCGTCGACGTCCACCTCCAGGCCGAGGGCCTCATAGCGCTGGGCGACCGCGCGGCGGGCGGAGAGGATGCCGCGCGAGTCCGTGTAGCCGTGCGCCTGCGGAAGCATCCGGATCATGTCCTGGAGGATCTCCTCCGGTGCCTCGAAGCCGAACAGCGCGGGATTGCCCGTGTTCAGGCGCAGCACGCTGTGGCCCGCCTCCTCCAGTGCGTTGGCGTGCTCGATCACCGGGCCGCGGATCTCGTAACAGACCTCGCTGAGCTTGTTCGACTGCCGGAACTCCATCGCGTCCCTCCGGAAACTCGTGTTGCTTGGTTTTACCAAGCGAGAGCTTGGAAAGTCCAACAACCCGTCTAGACTGCGTCGCATGCCACCTCGCCGAAGCTACGACCAGTACTGCTCCGCGGCCCGTGCCCTGGACCTCGTCGGGGACCGCTGGACCCTGCTGATCGTCCGGGAACTGCTCGCCGGCCCCCGCCGCTACACGGACCTGCACGCGGACCTGCCCGGGGTGAGCACGGACGTCCTCGCCTCACGGCTGAAGGACATGGAACGGGACGGACTGGCCACCCGGCGGCGGCTGCCTCCGCCCGGTGCGGCCTACGTGTACGAACTCACGGCGCGGGGGCGGGCGCTGCTGCCGGTGCTCCAGGCGCTGGGGGCATGGGGCGAGGCGGAGCTGGGCGAGCGGCGGCCCACCGACGCGGTGCGCGCCCACTGGTTCGCGCTGCCGCTGCTGCGGGCCCTGGAGGGGGAGGGGCTGGTCGAAGTCCGCCTTGAGGAAGGCGAGTTCCATCTGCGGGTCGGGGCGCAGGAGGGCCCGGTCTATGGCGACGGACCCGCCCCCGGCGAAGCCGACGCGCGCCTGGTGATGGACGCGGCGGCCTGCGAGGCCATCGCCCGGGGCGAGGTGGACCTGCCGGACGCGGTACGGGACGGACGGGTGACGGTGACCGGCGACGGCACACTGGCGAAGGCACTGCGGGAGGCGTGAAGCCGGGCTGTGGCCCGGGTTGGCGGTGTGCCGGGCGACCGGGTCGGGTGGGGGCTGGGGAAGGTGTTGCGGGACGTGCGGCGTGCGGGTGGTTGCCCGGGGTGCTGATGTGTCAGGTGGCCGGGTGGGGTGGGGCGGCCGGGGGGCGAGAGGCGGGCAGTCGGGAACTCGGCCGGGGCGCCGGTGTGCCGGGTGGCAGGTCGGGCGGGCGGCGACCGGGGTCGGCGGCTCGCCAGGCGGCTGCGCAAGGTGTGACGACGGGTTGCCGCCCCGGGGTCGCCTTTCTGCCGGCCGGGTCAGGTGGCCGGGCGAGACGAAGGCCCGCCGGTGGGCGGGCCTTCGACCAGGTCGGCTCAGACTCCGGGCGGTACCCGGGACGGCCGTCCCGAGCCGCGCGTGAGCGCGTATCCGCCGATGCCCGCGAGCGCGGCGAGCAAGCCGCCCACCGCGGTCCACACCCAACGGTCGGTCCACCAGCCCGAGGACCAGCCGTCGTCCGGCTCGATGCTGGAGAGCACCGCCGACTTCGAACCGTCCTGCTCCTTCTCGGACTTGACGGCGATGCCCGGCACCAGCGGCTTGGCCAGCGAGCCGTCCACCGCCGCCGCGCCGCCGATGTCCTTGGAGTCCACGCGCACCTCGGCGCTCACCGGCTGGCCGAGGTCGGCGGCGCCGAGGTCCACCACCGTCAGCCGGATGTAGTACGTGCCCGGCAGCGGGTCGTTGGCCCACGGCTCCGACCAGGCGCGCACCGTACGCAGCACACACGCCAGCTCGACCGAGGACGCCCCCTGGCCGGCGGTGCGCGTGGCCGTGCCGTACTGGCAGGCCTGGCGGCGGCGCAGACCGTCGTACACGTCGATCTGCCAGGTCTGGGCCCCGTGCGTCTCGGGCAGCTTCACGGTCGCGTCGACCGTCGGGCGCCGACCGGCGTCCGCCGCGAAGGACCAGTACAGGTAGTCGCCGGTGGAACCGGTCGCGGTGGCCTTCTGCCCCTGCTCCAACTCGGTCGCCGTACGGAACGAGGTGCCCGCCTTGGTGGGCGTCTTGCCGTCGTCCGAGGCGCTCGGCGAAGGAGAGGAGTCGGCCGCCGCGGGTCCCGCGGCCAGCCCGAGAGCCAGCAGGGCCGTACCCAGCACTCGAGTGATACGCATCAGTTCGTCCTCCAGACCGCGACCCGCCAGCGCGACAGCCAGCCCCACAGCAGACCGGCGAGGAAGCCGGCCAGCACCAGCGCGCCCAGCAGCCACCAGCCGCGTCCGAGACCGAAGGAAGCCACGTCGCTCGCCTTGTCCGGGCCGTCCACGACGTCGACGGTCAGCTCCAGCGGCAGACCCGGGCTCGTCTTGACGCCCGCCGCGGCCGAGAAGGAGTTGGTGACCTGGAGGCACACGGGCTCGGCGGTCGCGGAGTCGTCGTCGCTGTCGGCCTTCGGGTACCTGAGGCCCGTGGAGATGGCGTCCGTACGGCCGTTGCCCGCCGCCTCGCCGCGCACGATCTCCCGGCCCTGCGCGGTCACCGCCCGCAGCAGCACCCCGTAGTCGGGGTTGACGGCCCGGTCGTCCGCCACGCTCACCGAAGCCCGCAGCTCCTGGCCGGGCTTGACGTCCACCTTGTACCAGCGCTCCTGGCCGAACTCCTCACGGTCCGTGTACAGCCCGGATTTGAGCGACGGCGCCTTCGCGCACTCGGCCGCGCCCTCGGTGGCCACCGGCGTCACCACGGGATCGGCGGCCCGGTCGACCAACTGCCCCACGCGGTCGCTGAGTTCCTCCTTGTGGCGTACGTCGGTGTAGGTGCCGCCGGTCGCGTCCGCGATGCAGCTGAGCTGATCGCGGGTCTTGGCGTCCGGCACCAGGCCGAGCGTGTCGATGGTCAGCCCGATGCCCTTGGCCGCTATCTCGCGGGCCACCTCGCACGGGTCGAGCGGCTGGCAGGTGTCCTCGCCGTCGCTGATCAGGACGATACGGCGGGTGCCGTCGCCGCCGTTCAGGTCGTCCGCCGCCTTCAGCAGC
Organism: Streptomyces griseochromogenes; assembly: GCF_001542625.1. NCBI lineage: Bacteria > Bacillati > Actinomycetota > Actinomycetes > Kitasatosporales > Streptomycetaceae > Streptomyces > Streptomyces griseochromogenes. The sequence goes on from NZ_CP016279.1 coordinate 3,073,900, forward strand.
GCGGGACCGATCGGCGTCCAGCCGGTCGGCGTCAGCGTGGCCACCGCCGTCTTCGCCTCGGTCCGGTCCAGCGGGCCGACCGGGTAGAGCTGTGCGGTGTCCTTGCAGCCCTCCTTGCGGTCGTTGCCGCGGTAGTTGGCGCCCAGGGTGCGGATGCCGAGCCGGACCTCCTTCGGGGTCGCGTCGAGCACCTCGTTGAACGCCTGCTTCGCCGCGGCCATGCGCGAGCCGCCGTCGATGTCCCGCGCCCGCATGGAACCACTGACGTCCAGCACGAGTTCGACCTTCGGAGCGGCCTGTTCCGTCTCGTCGGCCACAGCCGTGGTCGGGAACGCCAGCCCGGCCGTCAGGGTGGCGAGCAGAGCGCAGACGCCCGCCGCCAGCCGTTGTCTTCTGATCATCGGCGGATCTTATTGATCTCAGGCGCCGGGCTCCAAAACGAGCGGGTTCGGCAGCGCGCACCACTGGTCGCCGGGGGTGTCCGGGGACAGCCGCATCAGCGTCAGCGCCTTGGCCGGGACGGGACCTTCGAGCAGAGCCGCCAGGTCGGGGGTGCGGGGCAGAGCGGGTACGGCCGCCGCCAGCGCCGCCTTGAGCACCGGGCCCGAGCCCGCCGTACCGGCGAGCGCGCCCGCCACCAGGGAACCGAACAGCTTGCGGCGCAGGGCCGTCTCGTCGTCCGTGATCAGCCGGCCGGTCAGGGCGGGCGCGGGGATGCCGTGGCGGGCCAGGCGGGCGGGGCTGATGCGGATGTCGGCGAGGTCGCGGTAGACGAGGCGGAGCGGGGTGCCGTCGGCCGACACGATCACCAGGAGATTCTGGCCGTGGGCCTCCAGGGCCGCCCCGAGGTCCAGCACACGCAGACCGACGGTGAGGGAGAGCCGGGCGAAGGCGGCCAGCCAGGCGGGGGAGTCCGGGAGGGAGGTGGTGGGGAGGGCCGCCACCGGAATCACCCGTTCCCCCGGGCCCGCGTACATCTCGGGCGACTCCCGCAGCAGCGCGGCCAGATCGGGCGAGTGCGCGGTGGCCGCGCCCAGGGTGCGGGTGATGTGCAGCAGCCCGTCCGTACGTGCCGTCAGGTCCGTGGCGAGGGCCGACAGCGCCGCGGACGCCCCGATCGAGTACGTGGAGATGTCCCGTACCGAGGAGGTCAGCCGGGCGCTGAGCGCGGTCTTCACATGCGGGCCGCCCGGCAGGGCGAGGGTGCGCAGGGCCATCAGCGGGTGCGCGGGCCGCCAGCGGTCGCCGGGCCGCCTCAGCACATGGGCCGCCTGCCAGGGGTGCACCGGCAGCAACAGGTCGCCCCCGGCCCGCAGTTCCCCGGGCCACGCACCGGACACCAGGCAGCCGGCGGCCGGCACGGCGATCGTGCCCAGCTCGACCACCGGGTGGTGCTCCGGGGCGTAGGCGAGCTGCTCCGCCACCGAGAAGCCGGGCCGGGAGCGGCAGTTGGGGTGGAACGGATGGCCGTCCACCACCCGCTGCTCCCACTCCCAGTCCCGCTCGGGCCACTCCTTCGGGTGATCCGTACCGGCCCGGGACAGCGCCAGGGAGGCCACGCTGTGCCCGAGCTCGATCGCGAAACCCGTCGCGTGCGGCACCGCGAGCTCGGTCATCAGCCGCGCCGGATCGTCGTGCCGCTCGCGGTCCAGGCGTACGGCGGTGACGTAGGAGCTGGTCGCGTACGGGTCCGCGGGCGGGCCGTACAGCGTCCGGCCGTCGGCCAGCCGGAGGGCGAGGCTGTGCGCCCCGCGCACCCTGCCGGTGACCCACGGCAGCGGCTCGTGGGCCAGCGCCCGCCACAGGCGGGTCAGCACCGCCGCGCGGGCTCCCGGCAGCTCGGCCGAGTACCGGGGCAGCAGGCCGGGCCGGACGGCGGCCAGTTCCTCGGCGATCTCGGCCTCGGCGGTGGGGGACTGGTACACGGTCGGGCTCCTCGGGTCCGGGCGGCACGGGGCACGATTGTCAGGGAACGGGGGAGATACTGTTCGCTCGGGTTCAGGACGAAGAACGAATGGATCGCGTGGACCTCACATCCCCCACTGACGTCGTCGGACGGCGTGCCGACGCATACGCGGCCGCCGCGCTGCTCAACTGCCTGCTGCGAGAGGTCGCCGAGCCGCTCCCGGACCCCGGTGGGCGGCCGGCCCACCGGCTGCCCGGCACCGGGCGCCTGCTGCGGGTGCGGCCCGGCCGGCGGCCCGCCGACCCCGAGGTGCACGTCGCCGGGGACTGGCACCGCCTCGGCCACACCGAACTGGTCAAACTGGTCGCCGAGGAACTGCGCCGGCACACCGGGCTGCCGGGCGGTGATCTGCCCGCCGAGATGATCGACAGCCGGGAAGCGGTCGCCGCCCTGCTCACCGCCCGCGCCCGGGCGACGGCGCCCGAGGACCCGTACCTGCGCTCCGAGCAGTCCCTGATCACCGGTCACCCCTACCACCCCGCCCCCAAGGCGCGCGGCGGCGGCCCGGTCGCGTCCTGGCTGCCGTACGCCCCCGAGGCGCACGCGCACTTCCCGCTGGTGCTGCTCGGCGTCCGCGAGGACCAGGTGGCCGAGGAGGGCGACACCCGAGCCCTGGACGCCCTCGGCACGGCTCCGCCCGGCTACCGGCTGCTGCCCGCCCACCCCTGGCAGCTCGACCTGGTCGGCCACGACCTGGCTCCCGCCTTCGCCGACGGCCGCCTGGTCCGGCTCGGCACCACCGCCTTCGACACCTGGCCCACGGCGGCGATCCGCACGGTGTACGAGCCTGGGCGCGATCTGTTCCTGAAGTTCAGCCTCGATGTGCGCATCACCAACGACATCCGCCGCCTGTGGCGCCACGATCTGCTGAAAGTGCGCCGCACCGACACGGCCGTCGCCGGCGCCATCGCCGCCTCCGGAGCGCCGGCGGCCTGGTTGAGCGACCGCGGCTACCGCTCGGCCGCCTTCGCCTTCGAGGAATTGGCCGTCCTCGTCCGGGACGGGCTGCGCGGCCACCTCCTGGACGGCGCCACCCCGCTGCTCGCGGCCGGGCTCGCGGAGGGCTTCGACGGCAGTCCGCTGGCCGGCACGCCCGATCCACGGGCCTGGTGGGAGGCGTATCTGCGGCAGGTGGTCCCGCCCGCCCTCACGGCGTTCGACGGCCACGGGGTCGTTCTGGAGGCGCATCTGCAGAACACGCTGGTCGCCGTGGACGGGGCCGGCATGCCCGTGCAGGCGCTGTTCCGGGACGCCGAGGGCGCCAAGGTGCTCCCGGACGTCTCCCGTGCCGCCGGCTGGGAGCGGCTGGTGTACTGCCTGGTCGTCAACCACCTCGCCGAGATCGCGGCCGCGCTCGCCGAGCACCACCCCGGCCTCGACCCGTGGCCCGCCGCCCGCCGCGAGCTCGCCCGCCACGACCTGCCCGAGATCCCCGCCCTGCTCGCCTCACCCAGCCTGCCGGGCAAGACCAACCTGCTGCTGCGCTGGACGGGCGCGGACGGCGCCGACGCCCGCTATCTGCCCCTGCCGAACCCGCTGCGGGGCATCTGACCGAGAGCCGCGGTCCGGCAACGCCCTGAAGGTGCGCCGGGCCGCGTTCGGCACGCGGCTGCCCCGCGGGCGCCGCCTGCGAGGAAACGCGCGGACGCCGATGCCGGCCGGTACGCAATTCCCACCTCGACATGGTGACCGTACGACGGGACTTTCAGCCGCTACCGCGTTCAACCGGCGCGGAGGCACGGTTGAACAAATCGGCGGCACGGGACTTCTGTTGTATCCGTTATCCGGGTCCGTGTACGGTCATTTTCCGTCGAACTCCAATGGAAAACACCGTGTCCTGTCATTTGTGAAAAGGAACTGAAGGGGCATGAGAATGCGATCACCGGAGTCCGACGCCCCTTCCGCCGCGGTCGTCGCCGGACTCGGAACGTGCCTTCCCCGTACGGAAGTCGGCAATGCCGTGCTCGCGGAGCACCTGGACACCAGCGACGCCTGGATCCGTACGCGCACCGGCATAGCCGCCCGGCGCCGCGTCGCGCCGGACGTCTCCATGACGGACCTCGCCTGCTCGGCCGCGGCCGCCGCCCTGCGCTCGGCGGACCGTACCGCCGTGGACGCGCTCGTGCTCGCCACCACGACCCCGGACCGGCCCTGCCCCGCCGCCGCCCCCGAGGTAGCCCACCGCCTCGGACAGGGCGCGATACCGGCCTTCGACGTCTCGGCCGTGTGCAGCGGCTTCGTTTACGCGATGGCGACCGCCGCGGGACTGATCGGCGCCGGCATCGCGGACAGCGTCCTGGTGACGGCCGCCGAGGTGTACTCGCGCATCGTCGACCCGGCCGACCGCTCCACCGCGGTGGTCTTCGGTGACGGCGCGGGGGCGGTGGTGCTGCGCCGCGGCACCTCGCGGGAGCCGGGCGCCCTGCTCGCCTTCGACCTGGGCAGCGACGGCGCGGCCAGGGAGCTGATCCATGTGCCCGGCGAGCGCGAACAGCCCGAGGGCGCGCGCTGGTTCCGCATGGCGGGCCGCAAGGTCTACCTGCGGGCCATCGAGGAGATGACGAACTCGGCCCTGAAGGTGATGAAGGACTGCGCCTGGAGTCCGCAGACCGTCGGGGCCCTGGTGGCCCACCAGGCGAACGCGCGCATCATCGAGGCGGTCGCGGACCGGCTCCGGCTGCCGTCGGACGCGGCGGTGTGCGAGATCGCCCGGGTCGGCAACACCTCGGCCGCCTCGATCCCGCTCGCGCTGGCCGACGCCGCGGAAGGCGGCCGCCTCCAGCCCGGCTCCCGCACCGTACTCACCGCCTTCGGAGGCGGACTGACCTGGGGTTCGGCCGCACTCACCTGGCCGCGCCTGACGCCCGTACGTTCCGAGATCTGATCGAAGGGAATCCGCAGATGTTCGTCCCCTACCTCTCCGACCTCCTCGAGAAGTCCTACAAGGTCCCCGCCCCCATCGACCCCGACAAGTCCTTCCAGGAGCTGGAGGTGGACTCGCTGTCGCTGGCGGAACTCGGCGCACACCTGGAGGACGAGCTCGACGTCACCATCGACGAGGAGGAGCTCACACCCGCGACCACCGTGACCGCGCTGGCCGGGCTCCTGGAGGCCCGGGGGGCGGTCCTGACGGCATGACCGCACAACTGCGCGACCGTCTCGGTGTCGTCGTCACCGGCATCGGGATGGTCACACCGGTCGGAGTGACCACCGGCGTCGCCTGGAAGGCGACCTGCGCCGGTTCGGCCGGCGCCGCGGACGATCCGCGGCTCGCCGGTCTCGGTGTGTCCTTCAGCTGCGCCGTGACCGGCTTCGACGCGGAGCAGTCCTGCGGCGAAGACGCCCGCAGGATGGACCCCTTCACCCAGTTCGCCGTCGCCGCGGCCCGGGCGGCCGTCGCCGACGCGGGCGTGACCGAGGGGTCCTGGGACCCTTCCCGGGTCGGTGTCGTGCTCGGCACCGGGATCGGGGGGCAGCAGACCTGGGAGGAGCAGGGGCGGCGGATGGCGGACCGGGGACCGCGCGCGGTCAATCCGCTCACCGTCCCCAGGGCCATCGCCAACATCGTCTCCGGCACCGTGGCCCTCGACCTGGGGCTGCACGGCCCTTCGCTCTCCGTTTCCACGGCATGCGCCTCGGGCACCACCGCCCTGGGCGTGGCGCTGGACCTGCTGCGCGCCGGGCGGTGCGATGTGGTCCTCGCCGGAGGCACCGAAGCCACGGTGACCCCCTTGGTCACCACCGCCTTCGACCGCCTGAAGGCGCTGTCCAGAAACAGCGGGGACCCGGCGCGGGCATCCCGGCCGTTCGACGCGGGACGCGACGGCTTCGTCCTCGGAGAGGGCGCGTCCGTGCTCGTGCTGGAACGTGCGCAGGACGCCAGGGCCCGCGGCCTGCGCGGCTACGCCCGGCTGCTCGGATACGGCGCCTCCTCGGACGCCCACCACCTCACCGCCCCCGATCCCGAGGCGCACGGCGCCCGGCTCGCCCTGCGCCAGGCCCTCGCGGACGCGGGGGTCGGCGCGTCGGACGTCTCGCTGGTCAACGCGCATGCGACCGGCACCCCGCAGGGCGACGCGGTCGAGGCACGCCTCCTCGCCGGGATGTTCGGCACGGACACCGCCGTCACCTCCACCAAGGGCGTGACCGGCCATATGCTGGGCGCCGCGGGAGCGGTCGAGGCCGCGTTCACGGCCCTGTCGATCGACGAGGGAGTGATACCGCCCACCGCCAACTTCGAGACGCCCGACCCGGACCTGCCCGAGATCGACCTCGTGCACGGCGAGGCCCGGCACACCGCGGTGCCGGTCGCCGTCAGCAACTCCTTCGGGTTCGGCGGCCACAACGCGGTCGTCGTCCTCGGCGGCGTCTGACGCGGGTGGCTCCGCCGACGGACCGGCGCAGGTTCCGCCCACCGGGGCACCCGCCTGCTCGTCCCACGGCCGAGCAGGCGCGAGGACGGGTCATGCACGGACGGCCGGCGCACCGTCGGATCCGCCGTCGAGCCGGGTGGCGACGGCTTCGACGGCACCGAGGCCGCCGCGTTCCGGGTCGCCTCGACGGTCGGCTCCCGAACGGCCTTCGGCGCTGTTCGGCGGGCGACCTGACCGTCGCGGCCCACCCGGGTGTTCAACTGGCGCGGCAGTTGAACGGCGGCGGACGGCGGCCCTCGCCTCGGACCCGTGCCCCGAGGCGAGGGCGATGGTCCGGTGCGACATCCGCGGATGCGATGCATTCCGTCGATCCCCCGGAGGCCGGGCGGTCGACGAGGATCGGGGGCGGCGACCGCCGAATTCCGTGAGCCGGGCGGAGCGGAACGGAATCAATTCCGTTGGCTCTGGTTCCGGGTGTTTCGGTGACGAGATCGGCCGGCCCGGTAATTACGCCCGCTCTGTCTTTGCTCGTCGCCCGGTCCCCATGAATCATTTGCCGCGCTGCGCAGGCTGCCCGGGCCCCCTTTCGCCTAAGGCTCATGGCAACGACGCGCCGTCCGCGTGGTCAGGGCCAGTGGCGGCTCGGGCACTCCTCTCCGGCTGTCCCGTCCGGTTACCATGGTCACTTGATGTCGGAGGCGGAAGCACAGGGCACACCGCCATGGGCCGCGGAATGTAAGGCCGGGGAGTCGTGGGGCCTGGGAACATGCTGAGAGAGGTCACCGCAAACCACTACGTCGCACCCCTCCGGTCCGGTGGCTCCGTCCCCGGAGTCGTCGAGGCCGACGACCTCGGCACGTACGTCGTGAAGTTCACCGGCTCGGCACAGGGCCACAAGGCGCTGGTCGCCGAGGTGATCGTCGGAGAACTCGCCCGCGCGCTCGGCCTGCGCTTCCCGGAACTGGTCCTCGTCCACTTCGACCCGGCCATCGCCGCGGACGAGCCGCACCAGGAGGTGCGTGAGCTGCACGGCGCGAGCGCGGGGATCAACCTCGGCATGGACTACCTGCCGGGCGCCGCCGACTTCACCCCGCAGCTCGCGAAGTCCTTCCCGGTGGACCCCTTGGAGGCGGGCCGGATCGTCTGGCTCGACGCCCTGACCGTCAACGTGGACCGTACGGTCCACAGCTCGAACCTGATGATCTGGCCGACCTTCGGCACCGTGCCGCCCCGGCTCTGGCTCATCGACCACGGCGCCGCCCTCGTCTTCCACCACCGCTGGGACACCACGACCCCGGGCAAGAAGTACGACTTCCGCCACCACGCCCTCGGCCACTACGCCCCCGACGTCCGGGCCGCCGACGCGGAACTGGCTCCCCGGGTGACCGAGGAGCTGCTGCGTGGGATCGTCGCCGAGGTGCCGGACGCCTGGCTCGCCGAGGACGCGGGATTCGCGACCCCGGACGACGTCCGGGCCGCCTACGTCGACTACCTCCTCGCGCGCGTACGGTTGTCGTCAGAGTGGCTGCCCACCGACTTCCCGAGCCGCGAGGAACTCGCGGCCGAGGAGGCCGCCCGCGCGGCGAAGACACAAGCGGGCCGTCCGGCCTGGCTCCAGCGGGTCCCCGACCTGCACGGCAAGCCGGCGGCGGAACAGGATTGGTCGGTGCACCTGGGATGAGGACGGCCCGATGATCCAGCGCGTCCAGATCGAGTACTGCACCCAGTGCCGCTGGCTGCCCCGCGCGGCCTGGCTGGCGCAGGAGCTGCTCACCACCTTCGAGACCGAGCTGACCGAGCTGTCGCTCAAGCCCGGCACCGGGGGCGTCTTCGTCGTCCGGGTGAACGACGAGGTCGTCTGGGACCGCCGCGAGCAGGGGTTCCCGGAGCCCACGGCGGTGAAGCGGGCCGTACGCGACCGAGTGGCCCCGGGAAAGTCCCTGGGCCACTCGGACCGGGCCGCCGAGTGATATCGGCTCGGCGGGCGGCCGGCGTCCTGTGAAGGGAACCCGCAGGACGAGCCTCGACCTCGCGTCGCTGCTGCTCGGACTGGTCTTCGGCGTCGGCACCAACCTCCTCACCGCGGACCCGGACGGCTGGTGGGGACCGCTGCGCGCCGTGAACCGCTACGCCGCCGTGTGGCTTCCGGCCGGGGTCGCCGCGGTGATCGTCCGGGAACTCGGTCAGCGGTGGCGGGAGCGGCGCCGGGTGCCCTGGACCAGGGACGACAGCCCGTATCCCGGTCTGGATGCCTTCGCCGAGGACCGCACGCAGGTCTTCTTCGGACGCGAGGAGGAGACCCGGGACGCGGTGCGCGCACTGACCGCCGCCCGCTCGCCCGCGCAGCGCGTCCTCACCGTGGTCGGCCCGTCCGGCTGCGGAAAGTCCTCCTTCGTCGCGGCGGGCATCCTGCCGGAACTGAGGCGCCGCCGCTGTGCGGTCCTCGGCCCCCTCAGACTCGGTTCCAGCCCCTTCCTCGCCCTCGCGCAGGCCCTGGCGCCGCGCGCGGCGGAACGGCAGGACGACGCGGTCGTACGACTCGCGCGCGAGGTACGCCGAGAAGCCTCGGACGGAGGCGATGTGACGGCGTGCCTGGCCGCGCTGCGAGCGGCCCAGGGGCACCGGGCGCGGATCGTCCTCGCGATCGACCAGTTCGAGGACGTCGTGCGGATGACCTCGCCCGCCGAACGCGAGCTGTTCCTCAGGGTGTTACGGGCGTCCACGGATGCGCACCCGCAGCTGCACCTCGTCCTCACCCTGCCGTCCGGCTTCCTGCGCGACCCCGCGCTGGAGCGGTACGACGACCTTCTGCGCACCCGGTTCCCGCTGGGCACGCTCACCTCGCGGCAGACCAGGGCGGTCATCGCGGGTCCGGCGCGAGCGGCGGGCGCGCGCATCGCCGAGGAGGTGGTGGACGACCTGGTGGTCGAGGCCACCGAGGGCGACGCCCTGCCCCTGCTCGGCCAGTTGCTGCGCGACCTGTACGAGGCGGCGGGCCCGGACCACGTCATCGGGCGGGACCTGCTGGAGCGGACCGGGCCGCTGTCCCAGGCCATCGCCCGGTACGCGGAAGGCGCCTGCGAGCGGCTCGTCGCCGAACACCCCGAAGAACGGGTGGAGGCGGTGCTCCTGAGGTTCGTCGCCTGGGACGAACGGGGCGTGTCCCGGCAGTCCGTACGCAGGCCCGCCCTGGACCCGGAGGCTCTCGCGATCGTCGAGGCCCTGCGCCAGGCCCGTCTGGTGACGGACGTCGACGACGGCGAGGCCTTCGACCTCGTCCACGAGGCACTGCTGCGGCACTGGCCCCGACTGCGTGGACTGACGGATCGTCACCAGGCCGTACTGCGCCGTATCACCGACCTCGAACGCCGGGCGGCGGCCTGGTTGGCGAACGACCGGGCGGCGGACGACCTGCTGCACGGACAGCGGCTCGCGCAGGCGCTGGAGCTGATCGGTGCGCACGGCGTCTCCGAGGCCCTGACCGAGCTGGTCGCCGCGTCCCGGGCCAGACAGGAGGCGGTCGCCGAGGAGCGCGCCGACGACCTCGCGGAGCGGGCCCAGCAGGCCTACGCGCTGCGCGGGGAGCGCCGGCTGGCGCTGGCGCTGACGGCCGCCGCGGTACGGGAGTTCACGGCGACCGAGAAGGTGGCGCTCACGCTGTGGGGTGTCGCGAAGGACCCGGTGGTCGACAGCCTGGGATTCGGACACGCGGGGAAGGTGCTCGCCCTCGGCTGGGATCCGGTGAGCGGGCATCTGCGGACCGTCGGGTCGGAGGGCGACCTGTGCACCTGGACGGCGCGGGGTGACCTCGTCGGTCAGGAGCCCCTGGGTCTGGGGGAGCTGCGGGGTGCCGGCTTCAGCGGTGGCGGGGACGCGTACTGGGCGGACACCGAGGACCTGCTCACCGTGCGGCGCTTCGACACCCCGGAATTCTCGTCCGCCTCGCGTGCGGCGGCCGTCTTCGGGGACCGGACGATCGGGCTGTCTCCCGACGGCTGGCAGGCCGCCGCTCAACTGTCGGACAGGAGGGTCGACATCATCGACTTCGCTCCTGTGCCGCGGGGCCGGCTTCCCGACGATCACCGTTCCTTCGAGGCGCCGCCGGTCAACGCGCTGACCTGGTCGCCCGACTCCTCGCTCCTCGCCCTGTTCACCTGGCGTGAGCTGCACGTCGTCCGTGTGCCGGACGGCGACCCGGCCTGGCGGCTCGCCAGAGGCGATGACGAACTGCCCGGCACCACTTCCTGGTTCGCGTGGGCCCCCGACGGCCGTCGCGCCGCCCAGGTGTCCGGCCGGACCCTGCGGATCAGGGCCGCCGAGGACGGGACCGTCCTGGACGAGTGGGACACCGGGGTGGACGCCGGCGGTGTCTTCTGGTCGCCCGACGGACAACTGGTGGCCGTGGCGGTGTCCGACGCCGGCCAGGGAGCGGACGCGGCGATCACGGTGTGGCGGGTCGCCGACCGCACGCCGCTGCGCCGGCTGCGCGCCCCCTGGGGTGCCGAGGAGATCGCCTGGCGCGCCGACAGCGCCTGCTTCGCCTGGCGGTCGATCAGCGACGTGTGGATCGGCGATCACGGTTCATGGCGTCCCAGGGCGCTGCCGGGCGGCTTGCTGCGCGGCGTTTCGTCGGAAGCCGGGCGGGTGGCCGCCACCGTGCTGGGAGGCGACGCCGTCTATGTGACGGAGCCGGGCACCGGCACCGTGCCGCGGAAGCTCGTCACGGCCCGTGACCCGAAGCCGGTGCTGCTCGCCTGGCGGCCGGGGGCGGAGCGGCTGGCGGTCTCCTTCGCCGGCGGCCGAGTGGAGATGGTGGACCCCGCCTCGGGCCGCTGTGCCGCCGCGATGTCCACGGCGTACGACATGGTGGACCGCGTCCTGTGGTCCCCGGACGGCTCACTCCTCGCCACGGCCAGCCATGACTTCGTGACGGCCGCCTACCGCATCGAGGTCTGGGATCCCCTGACGGGGAGCCGCACGGCCCGGACGGAGGACATCGAGCGCGGGACCGGGGTGCTGGCCTGGAGTCCCGACGGCGGTCGTCTGGTGACCGCCGAGAAAGAGGGCCCCCTGGTGGTCCGGGACGCGTCGACCGGCCGTCGGCTGCTCGACATCCCCGTGGGCGAGGGAGCCACCGCCGGCGGTGCCTGCTGGTCGCCCGACGGACGGCGGCTCGCCTTCCTCGACGGGGAGTCGGCCGTACGGATCCGCGGTGCCGACGACGGCACACCCCTGGTGCGCTCCGCCGCCACCTACGGGAAGGCCGTCGTCATCCTGTGGTCCCCCGACGGACGGCTGCTCGCGACCGCGGGGGACGGGTGGGTCGCCTTCTGGCGGGCGGAGACGGGGGAGTGCCAGGCCGTGTCCCGGCTGAAGTGCCTGGTGCCGCTGGACGCGCACTGGTCCGGGGACGGCCGCTCGTTCGTCGTCATCGGCGAGGACCACCGCCGCTACACCTGGTCGCTGCCGGACCGCACGTACGCCCGGCAGTGCGCGGCGCTCCTGGAAGGGGCGGCGGACGAACTGCGGGAGCTGACCATCGAGGAGCGCCGGCGTCACGGACTGTCCGCGTGACCGCCCCCGGCACCGGGCGGTGCCGGGGGCGCGGGCGGGGTCAGCCGCGCAGCCGCTCGTACGCCGGCAGGGTGAGGAAGTCGGCGTAGTCCTCGTCGAGGGACACCTGGAGCAGCAGGTCGTGCGCCTCCTGCCAGTGGCCGGCCGCGAAGGCCTGCTCGCCGATCTCCTTGCGGATCGCGTCCAGTTCCTCGGCGGCGACCTTGCGGGCCAGCTCCGGGGTGGCCTTGTCGCCGTTCTCGAACTCGACGCCCGCGTTGATCCACTGCCAGATCTGGGAGCGGGAGATCTCGGCGGTGGCCGCGTCCTCCATCAGATTGAAGATGGCGACCGCGCCGAGCCCGCGCAGCCAGGCCTCGATGTAACGGATGCCGACCTGGACGGCGTTGACGAGACCGTGGTACGTCGGGCTCGCGTTCAGCGAGTCGACGGCGATGAGGTCGGCCGCCTCCACGTGGACGTCCTCGCGCAGCCGGTCCTTCTGGTTCGGCTTGTCGCCGAGGACGCGGTCGAAGGACTCCATGGCGATCGGGACCAGGTCCGGGTGGGCGACCCAGGAGCCGTCGAAGCCGTCGTTCGCCTCGCGGTCCTTGTCGGCGCGGACCTTCTCGAAGGCCACCTTGTTGACCTCGGGGTCCTTGCGGGAGGGGATGAAGGCCGCCATGCCGCCGACGGCGTGCGCCCCGCGCTTGTGGCAGGTGCGGACGAGGAGTTCGGTGTACGCCCGCATGAACGGGGCGGTCATCGTGACCGCGTTGCGGTCCGGCAGGACGAACCTCGGCCCGCCGTCACGGAAGTTCTTGACGATCGAGAACAGGTAGTCCCAGCGGCCGGCGTTCAACCCCGAGGCGTGGTCGCGCAGTTCGTAGAGGATCTCCTCCATCTCGTACGCGGCCGTGATCGTCTCGATCAGGACGGTCGCGCGGATGGTTCCCTGCGGGATGCCGACATAGTCCTGCGCGAAGACGAACACGTCGTTCCACAGGCGGGCTTCGAGGTGCGACTCGGTCTTGGGCAGGTAGAAGTACGGGCCCTTGCCGAGGTTCAGCAGACGCCGGGCGTTGTGGAAGAAGTACAGGCCGAAGTCGACGAAGGCGCCGGGAACAGCCGTGCCGTCGGCGTCGACGAGGTGGCGCTCGTTCAGATGCCAGCCGCGCGGGCGCATGACGACCGTGGCCAGCTCCTCGTCCGGGCGCAGCGCGTAGGACTTCCCGGAGCCCGGGTCGGTGAAGTCGATGCTGCGGGTGTAGGCGTCGACCAGGTTGATCTGGCCGAGGACCACGTTCTCCCAGGTGGGGGCGGAGGCGTCCTCGAAGTCGGCGAGCCAGACCTTCGCGCCCGAGTTGAGCGCGTTGATGGTCATCTTGCGGTCGGTGGGGCCGGTGATCTCGACGCGCCTGTCGTCGAGCGCGGCCGGGGCCGGGGCGACCTTCCAGGAGTCGTCCGCGCGCACGGCGGCCGTCTCCGGAAGGAAGTCGAGCGTGGAGGTGCGGGCGATCTCGGCGCGGCGCTCGGCCCGGCGGGCGAGGAGTTCATCACGGCGCGGGGTGAACCGCCGGTGCAGTTCCGCCACGAAGGCGAGCGCCGCGTCGGTGAGGACCTCCTCCTGCCGGGGCAGGGGCTCGGCGTCGACGATGGCCAGCGGAGACGGCGCTGGTGCGGACATGAGCTGTCACTTCCTTCAGCGGTGGCACCGGGTGCCAAGAGGCACGAATAGGGCAAATGGCGTCCACTGTGCGGTCGGACGCTTCTGAACAGTGGATAGTAGTTTCCTCATTGTGGAACTTCAATGGTTTGTTGATATCGAGATTCTCTGGGTCGAGGCAAGGTGGCGCTCAGTGCCACCCCGTTCACTCAAGGTGGCTCAGATCGGCCTCGGTGTCGATGTCGTACGGCGCGGCCACGTCCGCGCACTCCACCAGCCTGATCGCCGCCGCGTGATCCTTCAGGTAGGCGCGTGCCCCCCGGTCACCGGTGGCCGTCGCCGCGATGCCCGGCCAGTGCGCCGCGCCGAAGAGCACGGGATGCCCGCGCACGCCGTCGTAGGCGGCCGAGACCAGCGAGTTCTGGTCCTCGTACGCGCCGAGTACCCGTGTCACCGCCGCCGGCCCGATCCCCGGCTGGTCGACCAGGCTCACCAGGGCCGCGCGTGCGCCCGTGCCGGTGAGCGAGCCGAGCCCGGCGCGCAGGGAGGAGCCCATGCCCTCGGCCCAGTCGGGATTGTCCACGAGAACGCAGCCGTCCAGCTCGGCGCGGGCCCGGACCTCGTCGGCCCGCGCCCCGAGCACGACGTGGATCCGTCCGCACCCGGCCGTCCGCAGCACGCCGACCGCGTGTTCGACCAGGGGGCGCCCCCGGTGCTCCAGCAGCGCCTTGGGCCGCCCGCCGAGCCGTCTGCCGCCGCCCGCCGCGAGCAGCAGCCCGGCGATCTCCTCGTATCGGTCCCGCTCGTCCGTCATGCGTCCTGCATACCTGACGCGGAAGGCGACGGCCGGATTCCTTGGGCTGAATTTCGGTCCGCGCGGTGGCGCTCCCGCACGAGGTGGCGTTAACTGACCCGCGCACGAGGGAGCGGCAGGGGGGAGAGCTGTGTTGCGGAGCTTGGGACAGAGGCGAGTGACCGGCAGCGGCGAGGACCCGAGAGTGGTGGAGCTGCGGACCGCGGTGTCCCGGCTGCGCCGCGAACTCGCCGCGTTACCGTCCGAGTTCCCCGACCGCGGCATAGCCGAGGACGAACTGGCCACGCTGGCGGCGATGGCGGCCGGAGGCCTTCCCGAGACCCCGCGCCTGCGCAGTTCCCTGCTCCTGATCGCGGGCGCGATCGGCTCCGTCAGCGCGCTTGCGCGGGGGTTGTCGGACGTACGCCAGGCGGTGGATCTGTTCGGGGAGTCGCCGAGGTCTTGAAAGCGCTGGTGAGGTGGCGGCCGCAGGGGCGCGGGGAACTGCGCGAACGGCCACCACGCGCCCGCGGTCGCCGAAAGCCGGCAGTACTCCCTCTCTCAGGCGCCAGAACTGGCCAGTGCCTGGGACAACTCCAGGGCGACCTGCTGCAGCACCGGCACGATCTGCTCGGTCGCGGCCTCGGTGACCCGTCCGGCAGGCCCCGAGATCGAAATCGCCGCGGCCGTCGGAGACTGAGGCACGGACACCGCGAGGCACCGCACCCCGATCTCCTGCTCGTTGTCGTCGACCGCGTACCCCAGGCGCCGCACGTCGTCCAGAGCCCCCAGGAATCCGTCCGGTGTGATGATCGTCTTCTCCGTGGCGGCCGGCATACCCGTTCGGGAGAGCAGCGCACGCACCTCGTCGTCGGGCACGTTCGCCAGCAGCGCCTTGCCCACGCCGGTGGAGTGCGGCAGGACCCGTCGGCCCACCTCGGTGAACATCCGCATCGAGTGCTTCGACGGCACCTGCGCGACGTACACGATCTCGTCGCCGTCCAGCAGCGCCATGTTCGCCGTCTCGCCGGTCTCCTCCACCAGCCGGGCCAGATACGGCCGCGCCCATGTGCCGAGCAGCCGTGAGGCGGACTCGCCGAGGCGGATCAGGCGCGGGCCGAGCGCGTACCGGCGGTTCGGCTGCTGTCGGACGTAACCGCAGGCCACCAGCGTGCGCATCAGCCGGTGGATGGTGGGCAGCGGCAGTCCGCTGGACGCGGACAGCTCGCTCAGGCCGACCTCGCCGCCCGCGTCCGCCATCCGCTCGAGCAGATCGAAGGCACGCTCCAGGGACTGGACCCCGCCGCTGGCGGAGGACTTCGCGGAGTCGGTGGTGCTGGCGTCGGACGTCGGCACGGCGCGTTCCTTTCGGGGCTGGCAGGAAGGGCAGAAGCCTACCCGGCAGTCGGTTGACTCCCTGCTCGTACGTAACTACGTTCTGTCTGTCGGAATTGTAATTCCGTGTTGTGGAAACGTCCAGAGTGGACGCCCGCCCGCATCGCTCAGAAGTGTGCCCCTTGACGGCGGGATGACGGGAGTGAAGACTCCTTCAACAGAACGTTGAATTCCGTTACGTGGGTGTAAATCCCGTTTCCTGGACGTAAAACGGTGGCAGAGAGAGAGGTTCGGGTGTCCGACGCTGAACTGGTGCTGCGTTCGACGCGCGTCATCACTCCGGAAGGGACGCGGGCCGCCACGGTCACCGTGTCCGCCGGCACGATCACGGCCGTCCTGCCGTACGACGCCGAGGTCCCGGGCGCGGCACGCGTGGAAGACCTCGGCGACCACGTCCTGCTGCCCGGCCTGGTCGACACCCATGTGCACGTCAACGATCCCGGCCGCACCGAGTGGGAAGGCTTCTGGACCGCCACGCGCGCGGCGGCGGCCGGCGGCATCACCACCCTGATCGACATGCCGCTCAACTCCCTCCCGCCGACCACCACGGTCGAGAACCTGCGGGTCAAGCAGCGGGTCGCCGCCGACAAGGCGCACATCGACGTCGGTTTCTGGGGCGGCGCACTGCCCGACAACGTCAAAGACCTGCGCCCGCTGCACGACGCCGGGGTCTTCGGCTTCAAGGCGTTCCTGTCGCCGTCCGGCGTCGACGAGTTCCCGCACCTCGACCAGGACCGGCTCGCCCGGTCCCTGGCGGAGACGGCCGGCTTCGACGGCCTGCTGATCGTGCACGCCGAGGACCCGCACCACCTCGCCGTCGCCCCGCAGCACGGCGGCCCCAAGTACGCGGACTTCCTGGCCTCCCGCCCGCGCGACGCCGAGGACACGGCCATCGCGAACCTCATCGCGCAGGCCAGGCGCCTGGGTGCGCGCGTGCACATCCTGCACCTGTCCTCCAGCGACGCCCTGCCGCTCATCGCGGCCGCCCGCGCCGAGGGCGTCCGCGTCACCGTGGAGACCTGCCCGCACTACCTCACCCTGACCGCCGAGGAAGTACCGGACGGCGCCAGCGAGTTCAAGTGCTGCCCGCCCATCCGCGAGGCCGCCAACCAGGACCTGCTCTGGCAGGCCCTGGCCGACGGCACCATCGACTGTGTCGTCACCGACCACTCGCCCTCCACGGCCGACCTGAAGACCGCCGACTTCGCCACTGCCTGGGGCGGCATCTCCGGTCTCCAGCTCAGCCTGCCGGCGGTGTGGACCGAGGCCCGCGAGCGCGGCCACGGCCTGGAGGACGTCGTCCGCTGGATGTCCACGCGGACGGCCGCCCTGGCCGGTCTCGGCACCCGCAAGGGCGCCATCGCGGCCGGCCACGACGCCGACTTCGCGGTGCTCGCACCCGACGAGACCTTCACCGTCGACCCGGCAGGCCTCCAGCACCGCAACCGGGTCACCGCGTACGCGGGCAAGACCCTGCACGGTGTCGTGAAGTCCACCTGGCTGCGCGGCGAACGCATCTTCGAGGACGGCGAGTTCACCGAGCCGAAGGGCCGCCTGCTCACCCGCCCCCAGTAAGCCGGCCTCCCGCGCCCGCACCCCTGCCGAGCACCGAAAGGACCCCCTGATCACCGTGACGGCGATACCCAGCTTCACCGGCGACGCGAACCCCTACCTGGGCGGCGACCCGTACGCGGACTACCGCACCGCCGACTTCCCCTTCACCCGGTACGCCAACCTGGCCGACCGGCAGCTCGGCGCCGGAGTCATCGCCGCCAACGACGAGTTCTTCGCCCAGCGCGAGAACCTGCTGGTGCCCGAGCCGGCCGAGTTCGACCCCGAACACTTCGGTCACAAGGGCAAGATCATGGACGGCTGGGAGACGCGGCGCCGCCGGGGTGCCTCGGCCGAACACCCCTGGCCGACGGCCGAGGACCACGACTGGGCGCTGGTCCGCCTCGGCGCGCCCGGCGTGATCCGCGGGATCGTGGTCGACACGGCCCACTTCCGCGGCAACTACCCGCAGGCGGTCTCGGTCGAGGGCGCCTCGGTGCCCGGCTCCCCGTCGCCCGAGGAGCTCCTGTCCGACGACGTGAAGTGGACGACGCTGGTCCCGCGCACACCGGTCGGCGGCCACGCGGCCAACGGCTTCGAGGTCCTGGCCGAACAGCGCTTCACGCACCTGCGCGTCAACCAGCACCCCGACGGCGGCATCGCGCGCCTGCGTGTGTACGGCGAGGTCGTACCCGACCCCGAGTGGCTGTCGGTCCTCGGCACCTTCGACGTGGTCGCGCTGGAGAACGGCGGCCAGGTCGAGGACGCCTCCAACCTCTTCTACTCCCCGGCCACCAACACCATCCAGCCGGGCCGCTCCCGCAAGATGGACGACGGCTGGGAGACCCGCCGCCGCCGCGACCAGGGCAACGACTGGATCCGCTACCGGCTGGCGGCCCGGTCCCAGATCCGCGCGGTCGAGATCGACACGGCCTACCTGAAGGGCAACAGCGCGGGCTGGGCGTCCGTCTCCGTGAAGGACGGCGAGGACGGCACCTGGACCGAGATCCTCCCGCGCACCCGCCTGCAGCCCGACACCAACCACCGTTTCGCCCTCCCGGCCCCCGCCGTGGGCACGCACGCGCGCGTGGACATCTATCCCGACGGCGGTATCTCCCGGCTGCGCCTGCACGGCTCCCTCACCCAGGAGGGCACGGCCGGCCTGGCGGCCCGCCACCAGGAGCTGGGTGGCTGACCCGCCCCATACGTGCGTGGAGCGCGCCGCCGGCCGGGACAGCACCGGCGCGCGCTCCACGTGCCGTCTCAGGCCGCGTAACCTCCGTCCACCACCAGCTCCGCGCCGCTGACGTAGGCGGCGTCGGGTCCGGCGAGGTACGTCACCGTCGCGGCCACCTCGTCGGCCGTGCCGTAGCGGCCCAGCGCCGTCAGCGCCGCCTGGCCGGGAGCCTGGGGTCCGTCCGCCGGGTTCATGTCGGTGTCGGTCGGGCCCGGGTGGACGATGTTCGCCGTGATGCCGCGCTCACCCAGCTCCCTGGCCAGCGCCCTGGTCAGCCCCACGAGGGCCGCCTTGCTCGTCGTGTACAAGGTCCCGCCCGGCCCGGGCACGTGCTGCGTCATGCACGTGCCGATGGTGATGATCCGGGCCCCGGAGGTCATGCGCGCGGCCGCCGCCTGGGACGCCAGGAACACTCCACGGACGTTGACCGCCAGCACCCGGTCGACATCCGCGAGAGCGAGATCCTCCAGCGGTGCGAG
This sequence comes from Streptomyces griseochromogenes, assembly GCF_001542625.1. Classification (NCBI taxonomy): domain Bacteria; kingdom Bacillati; phylum Actinomycetota; class Actinomycetes; order Kitasatosporales; family Streptomycetaceae; genus Streptomyces; species Streptomyces griseochromogenes. The sequence continues at coordinate 3,092,913 of NZ_CP016279.1, forward strand.
GATGCCCACGCCCGCGTTGTTCACCAGCACGTCCAGCCCGCCCAGCTCCTCCACCGTGCGCTCCACCGCGCCCGCCGCCTCCGCGGCGTCCGCTGCGTCCGCGCGCAGGGCCACCGCCCGGCGCCCCAGCGCCCGCACGGCCCGCACGACCTCCTCGGCGCCGTCCTTGCCGTTCACATAGGTCACGGCCACGTCCGCGCCCGCCCGCGCCAGCCGCAGGGCGACCGCCGCGCCGATGCCCCGGCTGCCGCCGGTGACCAGGGCCGTCTTTCCGTCGAGACTCCCGTGCGGGGCGGCCGAGCCGTTCACATTCGTTCCTTCTGTCGCGTCAGCGGTGTTCGTCATGTGCTCATCCCACCGTCCCGGCTCCCCGTCCGCTGGCGGCGAACGGACACCGAATCCGGCCGCGGCCGGAACTCTTCGCTCCACCTCCCGCGTTCTCCTCGCGTGACCCTTCAGCAAGAAATCGTCGGCAACGCCATGCAGATGGCGGTCGTCAACCTGCACCCCGGCCAGACCGTGTACTGCGAGGCCGGAAAGTTCCTGTTCAAGACGACGAACGTGACCATGGAGACCCGGCTGTCGAGCCCGTCGGGCAACGGAGGTCAGCAGCAGAGCGGCACGAGCGGCGGCATGGGCGGCATGCTGCGCCAGGCCATGGGCACCGCCATGCAGGTCGGCCAGCGCATGCTGGCCGGCGAGTCGCTGGCGTTCCAGTACTTCACCTCCCAGGGCGGCGAGGGCACGGTCGGCTTCGCGGGCGTGCTGCCCGGCGAGATGCGCGCCCTGGAACTGGACGGCACGCGCGCGTGGTTCGCCGAGAAGGACGCCTTCGTGGCCGCCGAATCCACCGTCGAGTTCGGCATCGCCTTCCAGGGCGGCCGCACCGGCATGAGCGGCGGCGAGGGCTTCATCCTGGAGAAGTTCACCGGGCGCGGCACGGTGATCATCGCGGGCGCGGGCAATTTCATCGACCTCAACCCGGCGGACTTCGGCGGCCGTATCGAGGTGGACACCGGCTGTGTGGTCGCCTTCGAGGAGGGCATCCAGTACGGGGTGCAGCGCATCGGCGGCCTCAACCGCCAGGGCCTCATGAACGCCGTCTTCGGCGGCGAGGGCCTGTCCCTGGCCACCCTGGAGGGCAACGGCCGCGTGATCCTGCAGTCCCTCACCATCGAGAGTCTCGCCAACGCCCTGAAGAAGGCCCAGGGCGGCGACAAGCAGGGCCCGACCGGCGGACTGTTCTCGACACACGCCGGCTGAACCGATGAGTTGCGGGCGGGTGCGGGGTCTGAGGTGATGACAGCAGACCCCGCACCCGGAAGAAGGCACCCGCCATGGGCAAGCTCGTCTCCACCGTGTTCGTCACCCTCGACGGCGTCCACCAGGCGCCCGGCGGCCCCCAGGAGGACCCCAGCGGCGGGTTCGCCCAGGGCGGCTGGAGCTTTCCGTACGGCGACGAGGACTTCGGCCGGTTCGTCACCGAGGTGTTCGACCGCGTCGGCGGCTTCCTGCTCGGCCGCCGTACGTACGACATCTTCGCCGCCTACTGGCCGAAGATGACCGACCCGGCCGACCTGGTCGCAACCAAGCTCAACGCCCTCCCCAAGTACGTCGTCTCGTCCACGCCGGCGTCGCCCGAGTGGTCCGGCACCACCGTGATCGGCGGCGACCTCGGCAAAGAGGTCCAGGCCCTCAAGGAGCGCACGGACGGCGAGCTGCAGATCCACGGCAGCGGCGCCCTGGTCCGCTCCCTGCTGGACCTGAGGCTGATCGACACTTTGCATCTGCTGACCTTCCCGGTCGTCCTCGGCGCCGGCCGCCGCCTGTTCGAGGAGGGCGCGGTGCCCACCCGGTTCCGGCACACCGGCGGGCGCGTCACCGGCGCGGGTGTCTCCATCCAGTCCTACGACCTGCTGGGCAGCCCCGAGTACGGGTCCTACGCACTCCCCGAGGACGCCTAGGTCCCACCGCGGGACCAAGATCGCCGGTCCGTGTGGGGACCCCGTGAGGGCGCGGGGCGGCAGGTTAACTTCCCGAAAACTCATAGGACTTGAAGGGCAAATCTTCAACCTTGTCGTTGACATGCCAACGTCTACGCGCGTCATCATGGGTTCATGAGATTCCCCCCACACGCCACTCGCATCGGCGCCGCAGCCGCGCTCCTGTCCACCCTCCTGGTGGGCGGCACCGTCTCCGCCACCACGGCGGACGCCGCAGCCGCGTCGGTCGGCAGCATCTGCTCCAGCGCCCTGCCGTCGCAGGCCCACGACACCCTGAACCTCATCGACCAGGGCGGGCCCTTCCCGTACTCCCAGGACGGCATCGTCTTCTCGAACCGTGAAGGCGTCCTGCCCAGCCAGTCGTCCGGGTACTACCACGAGTACACGGTGAAGACGCCCGGCTCCTCCACGCGCGGTGCCCGGCGCATCGTGACCGGCGAGGAGAACCAGGAGGACTACTACACCTCCGACCACTACGCCACGTTCAACCTGATCGACTTCGGCTGCTGAGCCGACCGACCAGGTCCTGGAGAACGGTGCACCCGGCCGGGGATCCGATCCGCGCTCAGCCGGATCCCCGGCCGTCCGCGACGGCGAACAGCGCGAACGCGAGCAGCACGAGCCCGATGCTCGCGTACACCTCGTAGCCGTCGAGGAAGCCGAGCCGCCGCACGAGACCCACGTGCCAGTCGGTGAACTCGTGCACCAGGCCCAGTGCGCCCTGCACCAGGGCGATCAGTCCGAGAAATTCCAGTAACCGTTTCACGGCACGACTCTCACCCCGCCGCCGTGCCCCACGCATCGGCCGCGGGACGACGTGCCTCCGGCGCGAGACCGCTTCCCCGCCGGCCGGGACCACCGAAAGTCCACGGTGCCGCGACTTTGGTCGGCGATCGCGCGCACGGGGCGGCCACGGCGGCCGATCCTGCGTAGATTTGTCGATCGTGAGCAAAGACGAGCCGGCGCTGGTGCCGCAGGAGTTCGCGGTCCGACGCCGGTGGCTGTTCCCGTCCGCCCTGATCCACGAGCTGGACGCGGACGCCAGGGGCTCGGACCGGCGGCCGCGGCGCACGGCGCGCGACTGGGCCGTCGACGTCGTCTGCTTCCTGCTGGCCGCCCTGTTCGGTGCGATGGCCGCGCAATCCCTGCGCCACGAAACCGGCCTGCCGCACTCCGTCGCCGTCCTCGACGTGACACTCGGCGTCCTCGCCTGCGCGGCCGTCTGGCTGCGCCGCCGATGGCCGGTCGGGTTCGCCGTCGCGATGGTCGTGGCCGGCTTTCTGTCCGACACCGCGGGCGGCGCGTCGATGGTCGCCCTGTTCACGCTGGCCGTGCACCGGCCCTTCCGGTACGTGGCCTGGATCGGCGGCGCCGACCTCGCGCTGATCCCGCTCTTCTACTGGCTGCGGCCGGACCCCGGGCTGCCCTATCTCGCCGACGTCACGTTCACGGTCCTGCTCACCGTCTCGGTCATCGGCTGGGGCATGTTCGTCCGCTCCAAGCGGCAGCTCATGCTCAGCCTGCGCGACCGGGCCCGGCGCGCGGAGACCGAGGCGCTCCTGCGCGCCGAGCGGGCCCAGCGGCTCGCCCGCGAGGCCATCGCCCGCGAGATGCACGATGTGCTCGCGCACCGCCTCACCCTGCTCAGTGTGCACGCCGGTGCGCTGGAGTTCCGGCCGGACGCGCCCCGGGAGGAGATCGCGCGGGCGGCCGGAGTGATCCGGGAGAGCGCCCACGAGGCACTGCAGGACCTGCGGGAGATCATCGGCGTGCTGCGCGCCGGGGAGGCCGACGACGCGGCCGGGGGCCGCCCCCAGCCGACGCTTGCCGCGCTGGACGCCCTCGTCACCGAGAGCCGTGAGGCCGGCATGAAGGTCAACCTCGACCAGCGCGTCGCCGACCCGGCGGCCGTCCCCGCCTCCGTCGGCCGCACCGCCTACCGCATCGCCCAGGAGACCTTGACCAACGCCCGCAAACACGCCCCCGGCGCCGAGGTCACCGTCCAGGTCTGCGGAGCACCCGGAGCGGGCCTCACGATCACGGTCCGCAACCCCGCCCCCGCATCCGACGTCCCACCGGTCCCCGGCTCCGGCCAGGGCCTGATCGGACTGACCGAGCGCGCCACGCTGGCCGGGGGCCGCCTGGAGCACGGGCCGACGGCGGACGGCGGGTTCGAGGTGCGGGGGTGGCTGCCGTGGGGCGGGGGCTGACGGAGGAACCGGGACGTGCCGGTGCCGCCCGCCGTGGCCGACGGCCGCCCACCGGCCGGCCCGCACGTGATTACGTAACCCCCATGACTGTGACTGCGATCAGGCTCCTCCTCGTCGACGACGACCCCCTGGTGCGCGCCGGACTCGCGCTGATGATGGGCGGCGCCGAGGACATCGAGATCGTGGGGGAGGCCGCCGACGGAAACGAGATCGAGGACGTGGTCGGGCGGACCCGGCCGGACGTCGTGCTCATGGACATCCGGATGCCGTCGGTGGACGGGCTCACGGCCACCCGACGGCTGCGGGCGCGGCCGGACGCTCCGCAGGTCGTGGTGCTGACCACCTTCCACGCCGACGAACAGGTGCTGCACGCCCTGCGCGCGGGCGCCGCCGGGTTCGTGCTGAAGGACACCCCGCCCGCCGAGATCGTCGAGGCGGTGCGCCGGGTCGCGGCCGGGGAACCGGTGCTGTCGCCCGCCGTCACCCGCCAGCTGATGCGGCACGCGGCCGGCACCGCCGCCGACTCCCGCCAGGCACACGCGAGGGAGCGGCTCGCCGCCCTCAACGACCGCGAGCGGGAGGTCGCCGTCGCCGTCGGCCGGGGCCTGGCCAACGCCCGGATCGCCGCCGAGCTCTTCATGAGCGTGGCCACCGTCAAGACCCATGTGTCCCGCATCCTCGCCAAGCTGGATCTCAACAACCGGGTCCAGATCGCGCTGTTGGCGTACGACGCGGGACTTCTGGAGGACGGGCGCTGACCGCCCGGAGCGCCGCCGTGCCGGTGGACGAGCCGCCCGCTCAGCCGTACGACTCAGCCCGCTCCGGGATCTCCGTGAGCCGGACCGGCCGGTGTTCGCGCCGGGAGGCCTCGCAGGCCTCGGCGATCCGCAGCGCCTGCAGGGCCTCGCGGCCGTCGCACGGGTTGGGCCGTTCGCCGTGGAGCACCTCGACGAAGGCGCACAGTTCGGCCTCGTAGGCGGGCCCGAACCGCTCCAGGAAACCGGTCCACGGCTTGTCCGCGGGCGGCGGCCCGGTCGGCTCGGTGGACGCGATCGGCGTCCGGTCGTCCAGGCCCACCACGACCGTGTCCCGCTCCCCGGCGAGCTCCATCCGGACGTCGTAGCCCGCACCGTTGAGCCGGGTCGCCGTCGCCGTGGCCAGCGTGCCGTCGTCCAGGGTCAGCAGGGCCGCGCCGGTGCCGATGTCACCGGCCTCGCGGAACAGGGCGGGCCCGGAGTCCGAGCCGGCCGCGTAGACGTCCACCACCTCACGGCCCGTCACCCAGCGCAGCACGTCGAAGTCATGGATCAGGGTGTCCCGGAACAGCCCGCCGGACAGCGGCAGCCACTCCGCCGGGGGAGGGGACTGGTCGCAGGTCATCGCCCGCACGGTGTGCAGCCGCCCGAGCCTGCCCGAGCGCACCGCCTCCCGGGCGCTCGCGTACCCCGCGTCGAAGCGCCGTTGGAAGCCCATCTGGAGAACCGTTCCGGCTGCCTCCACCTCGGCGAGCGCGGCCAGTGTGCCCGGCACGTCGAGGGCGATCGGCTTCTCGCAGAAGACCGGCAGGCCGGAGCGGGCAGCCCGGCCGATCAGTTCGGCGTGCGCCGGCGTCGCCGTGGTGATCACCACCGCGTCCACGCCCCACTTGAAGATCTCGTCGACCCCCGGCGCCGCCGTCTCGCCCAGCCGGTGCGCCAGCCCCTGCGCCCGCGCCGGATCCGCGTCCGTCAGGATCAGCGATCCGACCTCACGGTGGCGGCTCAGTGTGTTCGCATGAATGGTGCCGATGCGGCCCGTACCGATGACCCCGATGCGCATGGAATCAAGGTGAGGGCGGACCCCGTACGCTGTCAATCACAATGTCCGAACAACTGGACAATCTGTCTACACAACTTCCCGTCAACCAGGCACGGGGCTACGCTCGGGCCCGTGCCCAAACCAGATGTGGATCCGACCGTGTCACTCGACCTCCGTGTGGACCGCAGTTCCCCGGTGCCGTTGTACTTCCAGCTCTCCCAGCAGCTGGAGGCCGCCATCGAGCACGGGGACCTCACCCCCGGCAGCCTGCTCGGCAACGAGATCGAGCTGGCGGCGCGGCTCGGCCTGTCCCGGCCCACCGTCCGCCAGGCCATCCAGTCCCTCGTCGACAAGGGCCTGCTGGTCCGCCGCCGGGGCGTGGGCACCCAGGTCGTGCACAGTCAGGTCAAGCGCCCGCTGGAGCTGAGCAGTCTCTACGACGACCTGGAGGCGGCGGGCCAGCGCCCCGCGACCAAGGTCCTGGTCAACGCCGTCGTCCCCGCCTCCGCCGAGGTCGCCGCCGCGCTCGGCGTGGCCGAGGGCGGCGACGTGCACCGCATCGAGCGCCTGCGCCTCGCGCACGGCGAGCCGATGGCGTATCTGATCAACCATCTGCCGTCCGGCCTGCTCGACCTGGACACCGGCCAGCTGGAGGCCACCGGCCTGTACCGGCTGATGCGCTCCGCCGGGATCACCCTGCACAGCGCCCGCCAGTCCATCGGCGCCCGCGGTGCCACCGCCTCCGAGGCCGAGCGGCTCGCCGAGGCCGAGGGTGCCCCGCTGCTCACCATGCAGCGCACCACCTTCGACGACACCGGCCGCGCGGTCGAGTTCGGCGATCACACCTACCGTCCGACCCGCTACTCCTTCGAGTTCCAACTGCTCGTACGCCCCTGAGGTCCGGCCCCGGGTTCGTCGCAATGTCCGGACAATGCGACCGTTTCCTGTGCCCCGGTCATGTCATGTGTGTTCCCTGTGTTCGATACTGAAGTGTTTGGGGCTGGTGAGGTCGCCGCCGGGACATGCCGACGGTGAGATCGTCCGCCCCTTGCGCTTGTCGGAGCACGGTCAGCACAGCAAGAAAGGGGCACGGCCTCGTGGCACGGTTTCGGACCTGGGTAGGCATCGCGGTGGCGGGGGCGCTGAGCGTCACCCTCGCCGGCTGCAGCAGCACCGGCGGCAAACGGGCCGAGGACGCCCGCAAGGCCGCCGCCGCCCAGGGCAGGGCGGCGGTGAACACGCCCCGCTGGACCTTCGCGATGATCACCCACTCGGGAGACGGCGACACCTTCTGGGACATCGTGCAGAGCGGCGCCAAGCAGGCCGCCGTCAAGGACAACATCAACTTCCTGTACTCGCACGACGACGAGGCCCAGCAGCAGGCCCAGCTGGTGGACGCGGCGGTCGACAAGAAGGTCGACGGCATCATCGTCACCCTCGCCAAGCCCGACGCCCTCAAGGCCGCGGTGGCCCGCGCCGAGAAGGCCGGCATCCCCGTGATCACGGTGAACTCCGGCTCCGAGCAGTCCAAGGCCTTCGGCGCCCTCACCCACATAGGCCAGGACGAGACCATCGCCGGCGAGGCGGTCGGCGACGAACTGAACAAGCGCGGGAAGAAGAAGGCCCTGTGCGTCCTGCACGAACAGGGCAACGTCGGCCACGAGCAGCGCTGCGACGGCGTGACGAAGACCTTCCACGGCACGGTCCAGAAGCTCTACGTCAACGGCACCAACATGCCCGATGTGCAGTCCGCCATCGAGGCCAAGCTCCAGGCGGACAAGTCCGTCGACGCCGTCGTCACCCTCGGCGCCCCGTACGCCGACACCGCCGTGAAGGCGAAGAGCGACGCCGGCAGCAAGGCCGAGGTCGACACCTTCGACCTCAACGCCAAGGTCGCCGCCGAACTGAAGGACGGCACCCTCGGTTTCGCCGTGGACCAGCAGCCGTACCTCCAGGGCTACGAAGCGGTCGACCTGCTGTGGGCCTACAAGTACAACGGCGACGTCCTCGGCGGCGGCCAGCCGGTCCTCACCGGCCCGCAGATCATCACCAAGGACCAGGCGGCCGCGCTGGCGGAGTACACCGAGCGGGGCACCCGATGAGCGCGACCGGGGAACGGACCGCCGAGGAACGGACCCCCGACGAGGGAGCCGTCAAGACGGCGGACGAAAGGCTTCTGCAGACCTCGCCGCTGCGGAAGCTGCTCTCCCGCCCCGAGCTGGGCTCGGTGGTCGGCGCGCTCGCCGTCTTCGCCGTCTTCGCCTTCGCGGCCGACGGCTTCCTGCACACCGCCAGCCTCAGCACGGTCCTGTACGCCTCCTCGACCATCGGCATCATGGCCGTACCCGTGGCCCTGCTGATGATCGGCGGCGAGTTCGATCTGTCGGCCGGCGTCCTCGTGACGTCCTCCGCGCTGGTCTCGTCGATGTTCAGCTACCAGATGACGGCGAACACCTGGGTCGGCGTGGGCGTCTCCCTTCTGGTCACCCTCGCCATCGGCGCCTTCAACGGCTTCATGCTCACCCGCACCAAGCTGCCCAGCTTCATCATCACGCTGGGCACCTTCCTGATGCTGACCGGCATGAACCTCGGCTTCACCAAGCTGATCGACGGCACGGTCTCCACCAAGACCATCGCCGACATGGAGGGCTTCCCGAGCGCCCGTGCCGTCTTCGCCTCGACCCTCACCGTGGGCGGCGTCGATTTCAAGGTCACCATCCTGTGGTGGCTCGGCCTCGTCGCCCTCGCCTCCTGGATCCTGCTGCGCACCCGCGCCGGCAACTGGATCTTCGCGGTCGGCGGCAACCAGGACGCGGCCCGCGCGGTCGGCGTCCCGGTCGCCAAGACCAAGATCGGCCTCTACATGGGTGTCGCTTTCGGCGCCTGGATCTCCGGCCAGCATCTGCTCTTCTCCTTCGACGCCGTCCAGTCCGGCGAGGGCGTCGGCAACGAGCTGATCTACATCATCGCGGCCGTCATCGGCGGCTGCCTGATCACCGGCGGCTACGGCAGCGCGGTCGGCTCGGCCGTCGGCGCGCTCCTGTTCGGCCTGACCAGCAAGGGCATCGTCTTCGCCGAATGGAACCCCGACTGGTTCAAGTTCTTCCTCGGAGCGATGCTGCTCCTCGCGACCCTGCTCAACCACTGGGTCCGCAAGCGTGCGGAGGCCACGAAGTGACCGAGACGACAGAGCGCACGGCGCTGGTCGAGCTGACCGACGTCGACAAGCACTACGGCAACGTCCGCGCCCTCGAGGGCGTCTCCCTGGAGGTGCACGCGGGCGAGATCACCTGCGTCCTCGGCGACAACGGAGCGGGCAAGTCGACCCTGATCAAGATGATCGCGGGTCTGCACCAGCACGACGGCGGCACCCTCAGCATCGAGGGCGAGGAGACCCGCCTGTCCTCCCCGCGCCAGGCCCTGGACCGCGGTATCGCCACGGTCTACCAGGACCTCGCGGTCGTGCCCCTGATGCCGGTCTGGCGCAACTTCTTCCTCGGCTCCGAGCCCCGCAAGGGCGTGGCTCCCTTCAAGCGCATGGACGTCGACCTCATGCGCCGCACCACGCGCGCGGAACTGCACCGCATGGGCATCGACCTGCGCGACGTCGACCAGCCCATCGGCACCCTCTCCGGCGGCGAACGCCAGTGCGTGGCGATCGCCAGGGCGGTGCACTTCGGCGCGAAGGTCCTGGTCCTGGACGAGCCGACGGCGGCACTGGGCGTGAAGCAGTCCGGTGTGGTCCTCAAATATGTGGCGGCGGCACGCGACGAGGGCCTGGGTGTTGTTTTGATCACCCACAACCCGCACCATGCATACCTGGTCGGCGACCGCTTCGTCCTGCTGAGGCGGGGCGCGATGGTGGGCAATTACACACGCGACGAGATCACGCTGGACGAGCTGACCCAGCAGATGGCCGGCGGTTCCGACCTGGACGCTCTGCGCCACGAACTGCAGCGTAGTTAGGGGCGCGGGGAACTGCGCGGGCAACCACGACGAATGACGCACCCGGCTCTGCTCGCGCACCCCCTCCGCCGCCCCGTACCGCACCCATACCGAGGGTGAGGCAGAATCGACGAACGATGAGCACCTACCGCGACCTCACCGCCCCCATCGGCTCCCGCCGGGCCCCCGTGCTCCGCACGGTCGGCACCAGGGAACGCCGCTCCCACCTGACCGCACCCCGCGTGCCGACGGTGGGCATCGACATCGGCGGCACCAAGGTCATGGCGGGTGTGGTCGACGCGGACGGCAACATCCTGGAGAAACTCCGCACGGAGACCCCGGACAAGTCCAAGAGCCCCAAGGTCGTCGAGGACACCATCGTCGAACTGGTCCTGGACCTGTCCGACCGGCACGACGTGCACGCGGTCGGCATCGGCGCCGCCGGCTGGGTCGACGCCGACCGCAACCGCGTCCTGTTCGCACCCCACCTGTCCTGGCGCAACGAACCGCTGCGGGACCGTCTCTCCGGACGGCTCTCCGTACCGGTCCTCGTGGACAACGACGCCAACACCGCCGCCTGGGCGGAGTGGCGCTTCGGCGCCGGCCGCGGCGAGGACCACCTCGTCATGATCACGCTCGGCACCGGCATCGGCGGTGCCATCCTGGAGGACGGCCAGGTCAAGCGCGGCAAGTTCGGCGTCGCCGGGGAGTTCGGCCATATGCAGGTCGTCCCCGGCGGCCACCGCTGCCCGTGCGGCAACCGCGGCTGCTGGGAGCAGTACAGCTCCGGCAACGCGCTCGTCAGGGAAGCCAAGGAGCTGGCCGCGGCCGACTCCCCGGTGGCCTACGGGATCATCGAGCACGTCAAGGGCAACATCGACGACATCACCGGCCCGATGATCACCGAGCTGGCCCGCGAGGGCGACGCCATGTGCGTGGAGCTGCTCCAGGACATCGGCCAGTGGCTCGGCGTCGGCATCGCCAACCTCGCGGCCGCCCTCGACCCGTCCTGCTTCGTCATCGGCGGCGGCGTCTCGGCCGCCGACGACCTGCTCATCGGCCCGGCCCGGGACGCCTTCAAGCGCCACCTCACCGGCCGCGGCTACCGCCCCGAGGCCCGCATCACGCGCGCCCAGCTCGGCCCCGAGGCCGGCATGGTGGGCGCCGCCGACCTGGCCCGTCTGGTCGCCCGCCGCTTCCGGCGGGCCAAGCGGCGCCGGGTGGAGCGCTACGAGCGATACGAACGGTACGCCCAGGCCCGCCGCGACCGGGACACCGCATGACCGCGTCGCTGCCCCACCAGGCCGCGTCCCCGGACGAGCCGCCGCGGCGGTCCGAGGACCCGCGCCACAAGGCCAGGCGCAGGGCGCTGACGCTGCTGATCATCGTGCTGCTCATCGGCGTCCCGGCCGGCTACCTGGTGATCTCCGCCAACCAGAGCCGCAACAGCGGCAAGGACAAGGAGGCGAAGTACTCGGCGACCGGCCTCACCCCGGGCCTGCCGTCGAAGGTGCAGCGCCGCCTCTACCAGGTGGCCGTCCCGCACCCCGCCGACTACGTCGCCACCTACGAGACCAACAACTGGAAGACCAGCCGCCTGTACGTGCAGTTCCGCACCAACGGCGCCGGCCTGGACAGTTACCTGGGCACCATGGGCCTGCGCCGCGACCAGCTGAAGAAGGACGACCTCACCATCGGCGACCGCGACCAGAAGGTCTCCGGCTGGCACTTCACCGGCCCCGGCCCCTGGTCCGGCATCACCCACCACCAGAAGAACCCGGCCCCCACCCAGGACGTGGTCGTCAACATGTCCGACCCGGACAACCCGATGGTGTACGTCGTCTCCCGCACGGTCCCGTAACCGGGCCCGGACCGGTCCCCGGAGCCGATTGTCAGACCCCGCCCGTACAGTCGAAGACGTCTGATCCGGCACAAGGGCGGGAGGTGGCAGGACGTATGAGCGGCGGCATGGCCGCGGTGGCCGAGAGCACGGAGGATTCCCGGGAGGCCGGGGCCTCGGTCCCGGTGCGCCTCGCGTCCGTCTACCTGCCCGCGCCCCTCCCGCGCGAGGGCCGCATCGCCTTCTGGGACCCCGAGGGCGGCCCGCTGCCCGCCGACGGCCACACCGACGAGCTGACCGTCGTACGGCGCCATGGCGCGAGCGTGCGCCGCCGGCAGGTGCCCGCGCTGACCCTGCCGCTCGCCGAGGCCCTGCCCCTTCTGGTCCGGGCCCGCCGGGACCCGGCCGCCCACCCGGCCACGGCCTGCTGGGGCGCCGCCGCCCTCCACGCGCTGCGGCTGATCGCCCGCGGCCGCCTGCTGCCCGGCCTCACCCCGGGCGGCCACGACGCCTGGCGGGCGGGCCCGCTGGAATCCGACGACATCGCCCACCTGCGCGCGGTGGCCGCGGCCCTGCCCCCGGAGGGCCACGCCGTGCCGCTCCCGGACCCCGGCCCGCTCCGGCTGCCCGAACCGGAGGCGCTGGTCCGCTCCTTCCTCGACGCGGTCGCCGACACCCTGCCCCGCACCCCGGCCGCCCCCTACACCTCGGGCCGGCCCTTCGCCGCCCGCGAACCCCACGCCCTGCCCCGCGCCCATGACTGGGCGGCGGAGGTCGCCGCCGGCATGGACGCGGGCGTACGGATCTCGCTGCGCCTCGACCTGTCCGCGTACGACGCCTTCGACGCCGGTGCCGCCGAAGGCGCGCGTGCCGCGGGCGCGGTGATCGTCCAGGTGCACAGCCTCGCCGACCCGACCCTGGTGGCCGACGCGGCGGCCCTGTGGACGGGGGCGGCCGAGACGTCCTTCGGGCCACGCGCACGCGTGGACGCCGCCCTCGCGGTACGGCGCGCGGCCCGCGTGTGGCCGCCCCTGGACCGGCTCGCCGAGCAGGAGGTGCCCGACGTCCTCGCACTGTCCGAGGAGGAGGTGGGCGATCTGCTCGGCGTGGCGGCCGGCCGGCTCGGCGCCGCCGGGGTGGCCGTCCACTGGCCCCGGGACCTCGCCCGTGACCTCACCGCCGCCGCGGTGGTCCGGCCCGCGCCCGGCTCGGCGACCGACGGCACCGGGTTCTTCGAGAGCGAGGACCTGCTCCGGTTCGGCTGGCAGCTGGCGCTCGGCGGCGACCCGCTCAGCGAGGCCGAGATGGACGCGCTCGCCGAGGCGCACCGGCCGGTCGTACGGCTGCGGGACCGCTGGGTGCTGGTCGACCCGGCCCTGGTCCGCAAGGCCCGCAAGCGCGAACTGGGCCTGCTGGATCCGGTCGACGCGCTGTCCGTCGCGCTCACCGGCACCGCGGAGGTCGACGGCGAGAGCGTAGCGGCCGTACCGGTCGGTGCCCTGGCCGCCCTGCGCGACCGCCTCACCGCGGGCCTGCGCCCCGCCGAGCCGCCCGCCGGGCTCGACGCCACCCTGCGCGACTACCAGCTGCGCGGCCTGGCCTGGCTCGACCTCATGACCTCCCTCGGCCTCGGCGGCTGCCTCGCCGACGACATGGGCCTCGGCAAGACGATCACGCTCATCGCCCTGCACCTGAAGCGGGCCCGCACCGAGCCGACCCTCGTGGTCTGCCCCGCGTCCCTGCTGGGCAACTGGCAGCGGGAGATCACCCGGTTCGCACCCGGTGTCCCCGTCCGCCGCTTCCACGGCCCCGACCGCACCCTCGCCGGCCTCGACACCGGCTTCGTCCTCACCACCTACGGCACGATGCGCTCCGCGGCCGCGCACCTCGCCGAGCAGCCCTGGGGCATGGTCGTCGCCGACGAGGCCCAGCACGTGAAGAACCCGTACTCGGCGACCGCCAAGGCGCTGCGCACCATCCCGGCCCCCGCGCGCGTGGCCCTGACCGGCACCCCCGTGGAGAACAACCTCTCCGAACTGTGGGCCCTTCTCGACTGGACGACCCCAGGTCTCCTCGGCCCCCTGAAGTCCTTCCGCGCCCGGCACGCGCGCGCGGTGGAGAACGGCGGGGCCGATGAGAACGGAGCGGCGGTGGACCGGCTGGCCCGCCTGGTACGGCCGTTCCTCCTGCGCCGCAAAAAGTCCGACCCCGGCATCGTCCCCGAGCTGCCGCCCAAGACCGAGACGGACCACCCGGTGCCGCTCACCCGGGAACAGGCCGCGCTGTACGAGGCGGTGGTGCGCGAGTCGATGCTGGCCATCGAGACCGCCGAGGGAATCGCCCGCCGGGGCCTGGTCCTGAAGCTGCTCGGCGCCCTGAAACAGATCTGCGACCACCCCGCGCTGTACTTGAAGGAGGACACGCACGCCGACAGGCTCGCGGCCCGCTCCGGCAAACTCGCCCTCCTGGACGAGCTGTTGGACACCGTGCTCGCCGAGGACGGCTCGGTTCTCGTCTTCACGCAGTACGTCGGCATGGCCCGCCTGATCACCGCTCATCTGTCCGTCCGCGCGATCCCCGTGGACCTCCTGCACGGCGGCACGCCGGTGCCGGAGCGCGAGCGCATGGTCGACCGCTTCCAGGACGGGCGGACACCGGTCCTCGTCCTCTCCCTGAAGGCCGCCGGAACGGGCCTGAACCTCACGCGCGCGGGCCATGTCATCCATTTCGACCGCTGGTGGAACCCGGCCGTCGAGGAACAGGCCACCGACCGCGCCTACCGCATCGGCCAGACCCAGCCCGTCCAGGTCCACCGCCTGGTCACCGAGGGCACGGTCGAGGACCGCATCGCCGAGATGCTGGCGGCCAAGCGCGCCCTGGCCGACGCCATCCTCGGCTCCGGCGAGTCGGCCCTGACCGAACTGACCGACCGCGAGCTGTCCGACCTCGTCTCGCTCCGGAGGCCGTCGTGACGAGCGGGGAACAGCGGCCCGGCGACGCCGCACGACAGGCTCTGCGAGCGGCAAGACAGCGCGCGGAGTCAGAACGGGCCGAGTCGGGACGGGCCGGGTCCGAGCGGGCCGAGTCGGAACGGGCTGGGTCTGAGTGGGGCGGGTCCGCGCGGGCCGAGTCAGGACGGGCTGGGTCTGAGCGGGCCGGGTCCGAGCGGACTGAGTCCGAGCGGGTCGGGTCCGAGTGGGTCGGGTCCGAGCAGGCTGGGTCTGAGCGGGCTGGGTCCGAGCGGGCCGGGTCAGAGCGCGGTGGTTTGGAGCGGAGCCGGTCCGATGCGGCTGGGGTCGAACGGACTGGATCCGGGGAAGCGGAGTCCGGTCAAGGCGAGTCCGGGCGGGAGGAGACCGCAGAGGCGGAAACCGTGGGTGAGCGGGTGCCCGAGCGCGCGGTCGAGCGGGTCGGCGCGGTGGGGCCGAGGCCCGCGGACGCCGCGAGAGCCGCCCTGCGGTCAGCGATGTCGGCCATGTCGGCCGTGCCCGCCCGCCGGGGCGCGGACGGCGCGACGGACGGGAACGGCGACTGCACCGTTTCCGGGGACAGAGATGCGACCGGCGTCACGGCGCGGTCCGCCGACGGCGAGGAGCCCGATGCCGGGGCGCAGTCCGTTGCCGGGGAAGGGCCCGGAACCACGCCGCGGTCCGCCGACCGACGCGTGGATCCCGGCGCCACGGCGCAGTCCGAAGACGTGGGTGACCGCGACCGGGACGTGCCCCGAGCCGCCCCCGCCGCACCGTCGGCGGGACGCCCTGCCGACGCGGCCAGGGAAGCGCTTCGCTCAGCCCGGCGGGAGGCGCTGCGTGCCGAGGCTGTGCGGGCGGACTCCCGGCGCGGCTCGCGCACACCGGCACGTCCCGCCGCCTCCGCACCCACCACCACGCGGCCCGGCGGAGAATCCCAGGCGGCCCGGGCCAAAGCCGCGCATGACATGCGGCAGTTCCTGACGAACGCCTTCCGCATGCCCTCCTGGACGGACACGTCCGAGGAGACGGACGACACCGGCACGGAGGCGGAGAGCACCCACGGCGGCGACACCGACCGTCCCGACCCACGCCCTTCGGCCGCTCCGGCGCCGGTGTCCCAGCAGGCGCCCTTCGCCGCGCGCACTCCCCACCCTCCCACCGAGCCCGGCCCCTCCGGCCCGGCACCCGCACGGATCCCCGCCACCATGGCCGCCCCCCACCGCGACACCGAACTCCGCCGCACGTTCCCGGCATTCCCGCCCCGGCCGACGGCCTCGCAGGACTCCTCGTTCGCCGAGACCTGGTGGGGCAATGCCTGGGTGGAGGCGCTGGAGCAGGGCGCGCTGGACGTCAAGAGGCTGGCCCGGGGCCGTGGTTACGCGGACCAGGGGCATGTGGACGCGATCACGGTGACCCCGGGGCTGGTGCTGGCGTACGTGCGGGGCAGCCGCCCGCGTCCGTACCGGGTCCAGGTGCGGCTGCGCACGCTGGAGAACGAGGACTGGGAGAGGTTCCTGGAAGCGGCCGCGGACCGGCCCGGGCACATCGCGGCGCTGCTGGACAAGGAGTTGCCCGAGTCCCTCGCCGACTGCGGTGTGCCCCTGCTGCCCGGCCCCCGCGACCTCGCCCCGCAGTGCAGCTGCCCCGACTCCGGCCACCCCTGCAAGCACGCGGCCGCTCTCTGCTACCAGATGGCACGCCTGCTCGACGCCGACCCCTTCGTACTGCTCCTGCTGCGCGGCCGCGGTGAGAGGGGACTGCTCGACACGCTGTCCCGCCGCAGCGCCGCACGCGCGGCCCGGGCCGCCCAGGAGCGGTCACCGCGGTCCCTGCCCGGCGTACGGGCCGCCGAGGCCCTCGCTCCGCGCCGACTCGCGCCGCTGCCACCGCCGTTGCCCGTGCCGCCGCATCCCGAGCAGCCGCCGGTGTACCCGGCGGCGCCCGGCGGCCCCGACCCCTTCGCGCTGGACCAGCTGGCGACCGACGCCGCCGCCCGCGCGCACGCGCTGCTCGCCACGGGCCGCGATCCGGTCGGCGAGCTGACCCTGTGGCAGGACGCGGTGCGCCTGGCCGCGGCCCGCCCCGGCTCCGGGCTGACGGCCACCACCCGAGCCCTGTACGCCACGCTCGCCACGGCCGTCGGCCGTACCCCTGCCGACCTGGCTCGGGCGGTCGCGGCCTGGCGGCAGGGCGGGCTCGCGGGGCTGGCCGTACTGGAAGAGCCGTGGGACCCGCCGGCCGGCCGTTTCGACCGGGCCCGCCCGCTGCTGCTCGCCGCCGACCTGCCGGCGTTCCGCCCCCGGCGCAACCGCCTCACCCACCCCGGCGGTCACGTCCAGCTCCGCCTGGGCCGTGACGGCCTGTGGTACGCCTACGAGTCGGAGCCGGACCACGACGACTGGTGGCCACGCGGCACCCCCGACCTGGACCCGGTGGGCGCGCTCACGGGCCTCGGCACCCCCGACGATCTGTGAGCCCGACCTCGTCGAAGGAGTTCCGCGGGCCCTACGGCCTGGCCGCGACGGCGGCGACGCCGGACGCGCGCGGCTTCCGGGCCAGCAGCTCCATCTCGGGAAGGGTGCCCCGGTGGTCACCGCTCAGCACCTGGCGCAGGGCCGCCCTGGCCTGCACGAGGTCCAGGCCGAGTTCGGCGCGCAGCACGCGCATGATCGCGACGTTCGACGCCGAGGGGTCGGCCACGTGCAGTCCGGCCGGACCGTGCTCGGCGAGCATCTGATCCCGGCGTTCGCGCGGTATGTCGCCGCCGCAGACGGCCACCGCGAAGCCGCAGGAGGAACACGCCGCCTCGACGTCCCACCGCAACCGGCCGTCCACGAGGGCCTGGACGCCCGAGCACTCCAGCTCGGCACCGCAGTCCTGACACATCGCGCGGTACCCGATCGATTCAAGAACCAGCTGCTCCATACCCACCCCAGGAAGACGAGGCCGAACGGTGTCGCCACGATCCCGCATCAGGAGAAGGCGCTGCGAGGGCCAGGGTGAGCCCAAGGGACCGCTGTGGACACGAGGGGCCGGACTGTCTGCTCTCCTCCAGCGCCTCGGCGAGCAGTTCGGCGGCCGCCGATTCCAGACGGCAGGCGCGCAGCCGGCGGCTGTCGACGAGAGCCTGTTCCAGGATGCCGATGGCGTCCCGCGCCTGGCCGAGGGCGAGACGGCATTCGGCCTCCGAGACCCGGTTGGCAACCTCCAGCAGCGGCAGATGGTGCGACACGGCCAGCCGGTGGCTCTCGGCGTGCAGATCCAGTGCCGTCTCCAGCTGCCCCTGGACGCGTGCGGTGACGGCGAGGCCGCGCAGGGCGGCGCTCTTGCCGTAGGGATCGCCGAGTTCCTCGGAACCGGACAGGGCCTTGCGAAGGGCCGCGATATGTCCCTGGAGAGCCGGCTTTCGTGTGCTCGGGAGGCTCCTCGCCCCACAAGAGCTCGCAGAACCGCTCCACGGGGACGACTTTGCCGAGCTCCAGCGCGAGCCGCGCGAGCACGGCCTTGCGTTGCGGACCCGCTACGGCGACCGGACCCGCTACGGCGACCGGACCCGCTACGGCGACCGTGCGCCCCGCGTCGTCGCGAAGCTCCGAAGAGCCGAGGAGTGCGACTCGAAGCGGGCTGGTCTCGTTCACACCGATAGTCAGTCTGAGCGCTTCGGCTCAGCGCAAGCCGACCACCCGAGAGGTCCTCTATGTCGGATTACCTCCCTATGTCGCCCCTGGTGACCCGCACCATGAAATCCCGCAGCCACTACGCGATGCGCACATTCCGGCCGATTCTGGAACGGCGCGGACTCCTGCCGCGGTGCGCCTGAATCGCCGCGGAGAAGAACTGTGTTCGCCCTGTTCCTGAAGAATTCATTGATCGTGCTGATGGCCGCGTTCATGGCATTGCTCGTCCTGTCGGGCCGGCAAGCGCCGCGGAGCGGCGGGAGGCAGGACTACTGCACCTCCATGCGCGTCGCGCCGCACAGCCTTTCCGGCCGCCTCGACAGCGGCAGGAATGCCGATCCTCACAGCCTGCCCGTGATCAGGTGGTGCGCGGACAGCCCCCGGCACGGTCGGCCCGGTGAGGCCGGTTCGGTTCAGCGGCTTCACACCTCATCCGAATGATCGAGAGACGGAATGCATACATCTTCCCTGGTGGCGGGCTTAGCGCTGGCCATCACCCTCACCGGCTGCACGGCTTCGCGTCCGCCGGCCGACCGGCCTGGCTGGAACGCCGGCTCCGCGCGGGAATCCGCCGAGAGGGTCGCGTCCCTCTGTGCCGATCCGGCCGGGCGGCCCGGAGCCGGTGAGGACGTTCCGCCGTTCGCTCCGACCGCCGCGACGACGGGCGGTGCGCCCGCCCTGGGCCGGCAGGTACGGACCGTCGAAGGCGACGAAGCGCCCATGCCCGCGCTGCCGGGAGCGTCGGTCCTCGTCTTCTGCGTCTACGGCCCGCCTCCCGTGTCCCCGGTCCCGGTGCCCGCGCCGCCGTCCTGTCCGCCCTGGCTGGTCTCCGACGAGAAGCCGAGGCCGGGGGCCGCCTGGGTCATCGCACCCGACGGCACGCCCAGCTCCGTTCCGTACCCGCGGTCCGGGACCTTTCGCGAGGGGGAGTGCGCCCCCACCGTGGACGACGCCCGGACGCGGCAATGGCTTTGAACCTCCCCGGACGTCCTCGGCGTTGACCGACGGGCGACATCGATTCCGCTGCGGCGGACGACGTGCGGGGACACCCGCGTGAAGCCAGGAACACGGAACAATGATCTTCGGAACAGCCCTGACGATCTTCATCACCGGTGTCGTGGTGGCCGGTCGCAGGACCCGGAAGAAGCGTGCGCCGCGGGGGCAGGACCACGGGACGCGGACGCGGGGAGGCGGCGGCCGGTGGGCTACCTCGTCCACAGGGACGCGGACCTGCTGGCGGGAGGCATCCGTGCCGCCGCGGGTGCGGGCGCACGGGTGATCCTCGTCGCGGTACCGGCGGCGCAGGGCATCCCGGCCCTGAGGCGGGCCGTGGACGACGTGACGCGTACCGGAGCGCTCGTCGTCGCACCGCCGCGATTCGACCAGGAGATGCCGCGGGGCGGCACCCTCTTCCCGGCGGCGTACCCCGAGGTGCTCTCGGTGACCAGCGTCGACCCCGGCGTCCCCGCCGAGGAGGAGCCCGCGCTGCGCGTCGATCTGGCGGCGCCCGGCGACCAGACCGGCCTCGCGACCGGCCGGAGCCCGGCTCCGGCCATCGGCTCGGGTCCCAGCTCGGCGGCCGCGCTCGATGCGGGCGCGGCGGCACTCGTCCTGAGCCACCGCCCCCGACTGGCGCCGGCCCAGCTGTCCGACCGGCTCAAGACGACCGCGCACCCACCGGCCCCCCGGCTGCCGGACAGCCAGATCGGCCACGGCGTGCTGGACCCGCAGGCGGCGATCTCCGCGCGGCCGCCGGACGAACCCGCTCCCTCCAGGTCTGCCGCGCCACGCCCGCACACGGTCACCAAGCCGGCGCCCACGCGTTCATCGGTGGGGGCAGCACCCCGACCGTGGCCGTGGCCCTGGCCGCCGCCGTCGGCGTGAGTGAGAAATGGTGAGATGGGAGAGCGTGCAGGGCGTGAGTGAGACACCGACCAGCGGTGCAGGAACGCCTGCCCGAGCAGCCGACCCGCCGCAGGAAGGCACTCCCCGGTGCGAAATACTCTCCCGATGAGTTCACGCACTTCTCCGATCAGCCAGCCGATCACGATACGGAGGGCAGTCGCGCGGGATGCCAAACGGCTCACGCGGCTCGTGCGTGGCTCAGGCGCCTACGCGGGTAAGTACGCATCCGCAGTGGCGGGCTACCGGGTCGGTCCTGATTACATCGAAGCCCACCGCGCCTTCGTAGCCGTCGGCGCCGACGAGCATGGAGGCCGGGTCATCGGGTTCTACTCGCTCGTCCTCGCTCCACCGGAGCTCGACCTGCTGTTCGTCGCCGACGAAGCGCAAGGACGGGGTATTGGACGGCTGCTTGTCGCGCACATGCAGTCCGAGGCCCGTGCAGCCGGGCTCGACCGTGTCAAGGTCGTGTCGCATCTTCCCGCCGAGGACTTCTACCACCGCGTTGGTGCGGTGCGGACCGGGACCGCGCTCGCGAACCCGCCCGCCGTGCCGTGGGACCGTCCCGAATTCGAGTTTCGCATTCCTTCGGAATGACGCGGTGTGCCGGTTGGCGGGGCACCGGCTTCGCCTGCATGGTGGCCGGCATGCACGATCGAGGTCGGCCGCGTCGAATATGTAGTTTCACACAACCCTGATCTGCGAGACGAAGTGGCCACAGTCCACCGTCAGCGCTGTAGGGGGTGATGCCTTGCCATTGCAGCCATCAGCGCAAGTGGAAGTCGTCACAGCCCTTGCCCCGTGGAGCTTGGCCGGCCGGCGTCGGTGCGGCCCGCGGTGGAGCGGATCGGCGGAGGTCAGGCCGTAGGCCGACTGCAGGTCGCTGGGGCCGCAGCCGGTGGAGGAGTCCGCGGCCGCGTTCGGCCGGACGGTCTGGGGTGCGATGCCCTTCCTCGCCGCCCGCTCTTCCTGGAAGGCGGTGGTGCCGCTGGTGACGCGCAGGGCGTTGCAGGATGCGTAGCCCTTCTTCGGGGCGCCGGCGCACTGCGGCATCTCCAGGCGGAACCGCCGGCCCGCCCAGCGCTACGGCGTGGGGGGCCGCTGCGGGGAGCGGAGTACGAGCAGGGTGATCTCGCTCGGGGCGAAGACGCGGAAGGGCGGGCCCCAGAAGCCGGTGCCACGGCTGGTGTAGAGGAGGGTGCGGGTGCCGTGGCGGCTGAGGCCGGCGAGGGCGGGCTGGTCGATGCGGACCAGGTGGTGGAAGGGCCAGATCTGGCCGCCGTGGGTGTGGCCGGAGAGCTGGAGGTCGACGCCGCCGGCTGCCGCCCGGTCGACGAACTTGGGCTGGTGGGCCAGGAGCAGGACGGGGTGGTCGGGGTCGGCGCCGTGCAGGGCTCCGGCGAGGTGGGCGCCGTGGCCGGCGAGGCCGGAGGACTCGGCCGTGACGTCATCCACGCCGGCGACCACGAGGGTGTCGCCACCGCGTTCGAGCAGCAGATGGCGGTTGCGCAGCGGCTCCCAGCCCAGCTCGTCCATCAGGTCGACCCAGCCCTGGGCCTCGCTGTAGTACTCGTGGTTGCCGGTGACGTAGACCCGGGCCCGGGTGGCCTGCACGGTGCCGAGTGGGGCGGCCTGGGCACGGCGGCGTTCGGCCGTGCCGTCCGCGATGTCGCCGGTGTGGCAGACCAGGTCGGCCTCCAGCGTGTTGACCGTCTCGCAGACCCGCGCCGACCAGCGGGCGCGGTCGAGCGGGCCGTAGTGGGTGTCGGTGATGAGGACGACGCGCGTGCCGTCCAACCCGGCCCCCAGGCGCGGAAGTTGCACGTCCAGGCGGCGTACCCGTGGTACCCGGCGGGCCTCGGCGTACCCCCAGGTGAGCAGCACGGTGGCTGCGCCGAGGACCACCCAGGTGACGATCCGGGCCCGGTCCTGGGCGTCGCCGACGCCGGTCACGGTCAGGGCGAGCCGCAGCGGGACGCCGAGCACGACGGACCAGGTGAACAGGATCCAGCTGGTGCCCAGCAGGGTGTCTCCGACGATCGCCGCCCAGTCCTGCTGGCGTCGGCCGTGGCCGCGCACCATCGCGAGCGGCATACCGATCAGGCCGAGGGCGAACACGGCGGTGCCGGCGAGCGTGACAGGGAGCGGCCAGTGCTGGCCGGTGTGCAGCAGCAGCCAGCCGGGCACGGTCCACAGCAGGACGGGGGCGATCAGGGGGAGGTAGCGCATCAGGCGGTGCAGTCGGCTCTGCTGAGTCGCGTGCGCTGCACTGTCGGCGGATCGGGTTTCGCTGGTGTCGGTCACGCTTCCCCTCCTTGAACAACCAGGCTGCCGTCGCGCGCACTGTATCCGGCCGTCCCGGGCCGGTCGGACGGGCGGGGTGCTCATGGTGGGCAGCCCCATGTGGCGAGGTGGCCTCCGAGTTCGCCCCCGGCTCACGCGGTTGGTGACTCTGTTCCTGACCGGTCACGTACTGCACGAGCGGAGGTCCTTCGCTGTGCGGCTCGGGGTGGGGCGGGAATGGGTCAGGGGCGGATGAGGGCCTTGAGGACCTGGCGGTCGGCCATGGCCCGGTAGGCGACCGGCGTCTGGCCGAGCGTGAAGGTGCGGTCGAAGACCCGGCCGGGGGTGATGGCGCCGTCCAGGACGTCGGGCAGCAGTTGCTCGATGTAGGCGCGGGCGGGGCTGGCGCCACCGGTCAGGGTGATGTTGCGCATGAACGCGGCCGGCCCGATCGGCCCCTGCTCGTACTGCGGGACGCCCAGGCGGCTGATCGTGCCGCCGTCCAGGGCCGCGCCCAGGGCGGTGTCCAGAGCCTGGCGGGTGCCGACGGCCTCGATCACCTTGTCCACGCCGCCGGTCAGCTCACGGATGCGGGCGATGCCTTCCTCTCCGCGTTCGGCGACGATGTCGGTGGCGCCGAACTCGCGGCCCAGGCCAGTGCGCGCCTCGTGGCGGCCCGCGAGCACGATTCGCTCGGCGCCGAGCCGCTTGGCGGCGATCACCGCGCACAGGCCGACCGCACCGTCCCCGATGACCAGCACCGCATCCCCGTGGCTGACGCCGGCGGTGACCGCGCCGTGGTGGCCGGTGGTCATCACGTCCGACAGGGCCAGCAGCGACGGGAGGAGCGCGGAGTCGGCGGCCACCGGCAGCTTCACCAGGGTGCCGTCCGCATGCGGGACGCGGACGGCTTCGCCCTGCCCGCCGTCGACGCCGTCGAATCCGTACCGGCCGCCGTTGCGGCACGAGATGTGCAGGCCCTTGGCGCAGTAGTCGCACGTGTTGTCGCTGTAGGTGAACGGGGCGACGACCAGGTCGCCCGTCTTCAGGCCGGTCACGTCGGCGCCGGTCTCCTCTACGACGCCGAGGAACTCATGACCCATGGGGCGGCCGGTGTCAGTGGCGGGCATCGACTGGTAGGGCCACAGGTCGCTGCCGCACACGCACGTGGCCAACGTGCGCACCACGGCGTCGGTCGTCTTCACGATCTTCGGGTCGGGCCGGTCCTCGACGTGGATGTCTCCGGCTCCGTACATCACTGCTGCACGCATAGGGGTGCTACTCCAAATGGGGGGCTGCAAATGGGGGGCTGCCGTGCCTAGCGCCGGCGGGGGTGAGGTCAGCGTTCGAGCATCTGTGCCTGGGCTTCGGTGTGGGTGTTTCCTGCGGCGGGCGGCAGGCTGCTGAGCTTGTCGAGCTGCTCGCTCGTCAGCGTGATGGCGTCGGCGGCGGTGTTCTCCTCGACGCGGCTGACCCGCTTGGTGCCGGGGATCGGGGCGATGTCGTCGCCCTGGGCGAGCAGCCAGGCCAGGGCCACCTGCGCGGGCGTGGCGCCGACTTCGGCGGCCACGGCCTGCACCTCGTCGGCGATCGCCAGGTTGCTCTGGAAGTTCTCGCCCGTGAAGCGCGGGTTGTCGCGCCGGAAGTCGGAGGCGTCAAACTGATCGGTGGAACGCACGGTGCCCGTCAGGAAGCCGCGCCCCAGCGGGGAGAACGGCACCAGGCCGATGTTCAGCTCCCGCAGGACGGGCAGGACGCGCTCCTCGATCCCGCGCGTCCACAGCGAGTACTCCGACTGCACCGCGGTGACCGGCTGGACGGCGTGGGCGCGGCGGATCGTGTCCGGCCCGGCCTCCGAGAGACCGAACGCGCGCACCTTGCCCTCGGCGATCAGCTCCGCGACCGCGCCGGCGGTCTCCTCGATCGGCGTGTTCGGGTCCACTCGGTGCTGGTAGTACAGGTCGATGTGGTCGGTGCCGAGCCGCTTCAGGGAGCCTTCGACGGCGGTGCGGATGTTGGCCGGGCTGGAGTCCAGGTTCCAGGCGCCGTCACCACCGTGGGAGACCAGGCCGAACTTCGTGGCCAGCACCACCTGGTCCCGGCGTCCCTTCAAGGCCCGTCCGAGCAGTTCCTCGTTGGCGTAGGGGCCGTAGATCTCGGCGGTGTCGATGAGCGTGACGCCCAGCTCCAGCGCCCGGTGCACGGTCCTGATCGACTCCGCCTCGTCGGTGCCGGAACCGGTGTAGCCGTGGGACATCCCCATTGCGCCCAGGCCGATCCGGGAAACCTCCAGGTCACGCAGCTTGATGTACCGCATCTCGCCCTCTCCGGTTCGTGTCGTTGCCCGGCCCCTCCCGCTCGCCCGACCCCGCAGGTCGTGCCTGCTGTGGTTCGGGCGGCGGCCGGGTGTCGGCATGTTGCTCATTCACCTTCGCCCGGATGGCGCCGGTGTGGCAGGGCGGGCTCTTCGGGGGTAATGACAGGGCCCCCCACTGACCCGCGCAGCGGGTGCCCAGCGGGCGAGACTGGAGTCATGGCATCCGAGAGCGCGAACAGCGAGGGCGCCGAGCTGGGCCGCTACCTGCGCGCCCGCCGCACCCAGACCAGCCCCGAACACGTCGGCCTCACCGTCGGCGCCGGTATCCGTCGCACCCCCGGGCTGCGCCGCGAGGAGCTGGCCACCCTCGCCGGCATCAGCATCGACTACTACGTGCGCCTGGAACGCGGCAAGGAGACCCGCCCCAGCCCCGCCGTCCTCGACTCGCTCGCCCGCGCCCTGCGCATGGACGACCAGGAGCACCAGCACCTGCGCGAGCTCGCCGCCCGAGCAGCCCGCTACGCCCCCGAACCCCCGCCCGTCCCCAGCCGCACCGTACGCCCCCACCTCAAGCTGCTGCTCGAATCACTGCGCCCGAACCCGGCCTACGTCATCAGCCGCAGCATGGACATGCTGGCCTGTAACCCCGGCGGCCTCGCCCTGTACACGGGCCTGGATGACTGGCCGGTCAAGCACCGCAACCTGGCTCGCTACCTCTTCCTGCACCCCGCAGCCCGGGATCTGTTCACCGACTGGGACCGGCAGATCACCGCCTGCGTCGCACGCCTGCGCGCCATCGCAGGAACCGCCCCCGACGCACCCGACCTGACCAACCTCGTCGGCGAACTCCTCCTCAAAAGCCCCGACTTCGCCGGCCTGTGGGAACGTTACGAAGTGACCGGGCGCAAACCCGCATACAAAACCTTCCAGCACCCCCTGGTTGGAAAGCTCACACTCACCTCGCAGTCACTGCACGTAGAAGGCACCCCGGGCCAACGCATCGGCGTCTACACCGCCGAACCCGGAACCCCCGACCACGACGCCCTTCTCCTGCTCGACATGACCGCACCGCGATCGGCGCAACGCCCCGCGCCCACCCCGAAAGTCACAGGTCAGCAGCCATAAGCCCGACGTACCTCCGCCACGAAGGTGCACCCACGGCATCCGCCTCATGACCGCCGCCCTCACATGCACCGTGAGGAAATGCCATGTCGCTGAGACAACGCAGATGGATGTCGAGCCCGAGGACGAGGCGAGCGCGGCCTGGGTGGAGTGGCGCGCCCTGGGCCGGACGTGTGGGCGCCGCCCGGGTGGGTCAGAGCGGCTTCAGACACATCACCGGCGCCTGACCTACTGTGGCGTAAGACCCTCGTGGTCTGCCGCGGCTGCCACGAGGACATCCACGCTGGCCGGGCGACCTCATCCACCCGGAAAGGATCACTGGAGAGCGGTGTGCCGGGAAACCGGCCCGCACCGTTCGGGAAGGGGCCGTCGGAAAAGGACGCGCGCCAGGAGTACCTCGCCGGCGGCCTACTCCACTGGCCCGCTGGACCGCTACCGGTGTCGTCGGACGGATCCGTTGCCGGCTCCGCAAACGGATCTGCCGCGACATGAGCAAGGCCCCCGGAGCGGTCGCCACCGCCATCGACTCCCAGTCGGTCAAGGCCGCCGAGACCGTCGGCCGCGACTCCCGCGGCCCCAAGCCCGGCCGAGCAACCAGAACTTGGCGGATCCCGCACCGCCCGACCCCAAGATCTTCATCGGCCTTCTAGGCGGCGTGGCTTCGGATGTAGGCGATGGCGGCGTTGAGGCCGGCACGGAGCGGGGCGACGTCGCGACGGGTCTCGGTGAGGAGCAGACCGCCCTGGAGGGCAGTGAGGGCGACCAGCGCGAGCTGATCGGGGTCGGCGTCGGGACGGAGCTCGCCGCGGTCGCGCATGGAGGCCAGGCCGTCGCGGATGGCGCTCTCCCAGCGAGCGAATCCGGTGACGAGGAGCTTTCGGGCCTCTTCGTCGGCGTCGGCGAGCTCGCCGGCCAGTGAACCGATCGGGCAGCCTCCCCGGCAGTCGCGCTGCTGCTGCAGATCGATCAGCAGGTCCCGCCATGCCTCCAGGGCGCCGAAGGAGTCGAGCCGGCCGAGGAGAGGCTGCTGGGCGTCGAGAACCTGTTGCGTCTGGTGCACGATGACCGCGCGGACCAGCCTGTTCTTGTCGTTGAAGTAGTGGTAGAGCTGCGAGTTGCTGACCCCGGCACTCTCCCGGACGTCCTCGGTGCTGGTGCCGGCGACGCCGCGCTCGAACATCAAATCGGCGGCGGCCTGCACGATCCGGGCGCGTGTCGCCCGGCCCTTGGCTGTCAACCGGGCCTCGTCCTCCGACATCAATGGGCGTTGCGTCATGTACGGAAGAGTAAACCGTTCTGGCCTTGACAGGCCATTTTTGGGAGAGCAAGGATTGGCTTGGTCAGGCCAAAAAACTGGAAGCCGCTGCCGCTGCCGCCACTGATCGTCCAGCGGGAGCGCGCAAGCGGCCCGATACCAGGAGAAACTTCATGACCACGCAGACTGGCTCGATCGCCGACCAGGTCACCCGGCTCAAGACCGCCATGGCCGGGCAGGCGCCGGTGGAGGTTCTGGCGGTCTTCGAGGCCGAACAGGCTGAGCTGAACACGGCAGGAGTGCCCGCCACCGCCGCAGCCCCCGGCACCAGGTTGCCCGACGTGGAACTGATCACCGCAGAGGGATCACTGGTCTCACTTCACACCGTGACCGGCGGCCGTCCGGCAGTGATCGTCTTCTATCGAGGCGCCTGGTGCCCCTACTGCAACATCGCGTTGAAGACCTACCAGGACCAGCTGCTCCCGGCTCTGGCCGAGCGGGGCGCGGCCCTGGTGGCCGTCAGCCCGCAAAGGCCGGACGGCTCGCTGACCATGCAGCAGAAGCACGCGCTGGAGTTCCCGGTTCTTTCCGATCCGGGCAATGCCCTTGCCGGGGCGCTCGGAATCCTCACCGCTCCGACCGCGGGAGCACGAGAGGCCCAGGCCAAGGTCGGCCTGGATCTCACCAGCGAGAACGCCGACGGCACCCACACGGTGCCGATGCCCACCGTCGTCATCACCGACGCCAACCACACGGTGCGTTGGATCGACATCCACCCCGACTACACCGCTCGCAGCGAGCCCGCCGCCATCCTCGCAGCCCTTGACGCGGCCCAGTAGGAAACGAACACCCAGCTGTGCCCCCAGGGTCTCCCTGTATCGGTGACGGCCTCGCGCCGTCGGGGCAGACGCCCTTTCACGGGACGTGGAGACGCCGGAACCGCGCCGCTCTCTCGTGAGGCCTCACGGCCGGGGAGATTCCCAGGCGTCTGCCCGGCGTCCGCATGCCCCGTGAAACCCACCACCGTGAGGGCGCCGCTCTATCGCGAGGCCTCATGGGCCCGGGGCCTTACAGGCGTCCGTCACACAGACAGCCCAGAAGCCCAGCTGCGGCCCTCTGGAGCCACCTTCACTACGGATTAGGGGCCTGATGCGAACCGTCCCTACTGCGTCTGCCAGTAACAAGCACCCCTTCCGCCGTCGACCGAAAGGTCACGTCCGTTGGAGCGGTGAGCCGACGGCCGCACAGCGGCGACGCTTGTGGGGCCCCGACTCCCCGGTCGGCTTCCGGGGAGTCGGGCGGTACGCACAGGAGTCGTCGAGGGCGGGGTGGTTTCACAGGGTCCTGAGTGCCGCGACGGACGGAGCCGCCAGGGGGCCGCCGTGGCCGACGTACACCGCGGTCGGCGCGTGGTCGGCGACGGCACGCATGCTGCGGACGGCGGCGTCCAGGTCCGTGGCGAACATGGGCTTGCGTGCGATCCGGGCTCGCATGAGGCCGCCGGAGAGGGCGTCGCCGGCCAGGATGCTGTTGTCGGGGAGGAGGATGCAGACGGATCCGGGGGTGTGGCCGGGGGTCACGAAGGACCGGCCGATTCCTCCGAACCGGGTCAGGTTCTCTTCGTCGTCGAGGATGATGTCGGGTTCGATCGCCGGGATTTCGGCCTTGGCGAGCATGGCCTTCATGAGCCGGGGCAACAGGCTGGTGGGTTGCAGGTCGACCCGCCCGCCGCGTCGGAGCTGGTCCGCGTCGTCGCGGTGGATGGCGATGGGCGCCCCGGTGGCCTCGCGCAGGTCCAGCGCTGAACCGCTGTGGTCGGCGTGGTGGTGGGTGAGCACGACGAGTCGGATGTCTGCGGGGCGCAGGCTCGCGTCGGCGATCTGCTCGAGCATCGCGGGGGCTCGCCCGGCGACGCCGGTGTCCACGATCATGGCGCCTTTCTCGTCGGTGACGAGAAAGGCGGACGAGGCGACGTTCTTGACGGTGTAGACGGTCATGGCTTCTCCGGGAGAGGTGATGCTGTCGGAGTGCGAGGGCGTGTGGGCTGGTCCGAGTGTGGTTCGGGGTGATGCTTGCCGGGGCTGGCCGACAGCAGTGGGCTCGCCGGCCGGCGGTCGTGCGTCAGGTCATCCACCGTTGGCTGCGGCCTGCGCAGACGGTTCGCGGTGTCGGGTCGAGGGGGGCGTCGTGATGTGCAGCGCCGGCAGGCCGCGGCGACGGATCATGAACTCGGCCATGACGATGTTGGGAAGCCAGCACAGGAAAGGCAGGGGGGCGTAGGCCTGCGTCAGGATGGCGTCGAAGGGGTCTGCGCCGTGTGTGAAGGGCACCTGGGCGAGGATCAGCACTCCGAACCATGACCGCAGGGTGACCGCCGCGTAGGTGAGCGCGAAGTTGCGGAGCATCCAGGCCTGATGACTGCGGATGTCACGCTCGCGGATGGCCTTGTAGCCGCGCCAGGCCGTCCATCCCCACAGCACCGACAGTGAGCCGAAGCCGAAGAAGCCCAGCAGGCCCACCGAGCTGAACATCGACATCACGAACCCGGAGACCGAGCCGATCGCAACGCTGACCAGGTACGCCTGGCCGATGGCACGGTGGACTCGCGGGCTGCGGTTGCGCAGCCGCTTGGAGAACTGCCAGGGGCCCAGGGCCAGGGACAGTCCTGCGAAGACGATGTGGGCGTAGAAGGCCGCGCGGATCGGCAGCGCCCGGGACGCGTAGTCGGCCGCCAGCCCGACGTGCTCGTGCGCCAGGGAGTCGAGAGTGCCCTGGGCGTACTGGCCCACGAAGTAGCCGGTGATCGCCAGCGAGGAGAGGGCCACCCAGGCCCAGCTCCACGGTGAACCCCCTGGCCGGGAGCGCCCTTTGGCGGGTGCGGGGGGTGCGATGGAAGTCATCCGAACTCCTCGTGTCCTCGTGCCACTCCAATGTGAATGCCTCTAACATAGCAGCAATGTTAGAATCGGTAACATGAAATCCGCTCCAGATGCCCGAGCCACCTCCGATGTGCGGGTGGCCGACGCGGCCGGTAAGGAAAAGAAGCAGGTGACACGCGCGACGTACCACCACGGCGCTTTGCGGCAGGCACTGATCGACGGAGCCCGGGAGATCCTTGCCGAACGAGGGCACGAGCAGTTCAGTCTCAACGAGGTGGCCCGCCGAGCCGGTGTGAGCACCGCCGCGCCATACCGCCACTTCAGCGGCAAGGACGAGCTTCTGGCCGCAGTGGCCGAGCAGGGCTACAGCACACTGGTCGACAGCCTGAAGAGGGCGGTGGCGGACACGGCTGATGCGCGCGAGCGGCTGCTGCGTCTGGCCGGGGCGTACGTGCGTTTCGCGCACGAGCATCCCGACCTGTTCGTCACGATGTTCCGCAGCCAGCCGGGTGCCGACCCGGTCGGTCACGACTCCTTCGAGGTGCTCCTGCGCGCCGTCGTCGACGCCCAGGCGGCCGCACTCGTCCCCGCGAAGCCGTCACCCGAGCTGATGGCCAGGTCCCTCTGGGCCACTCTGCACGGCCTTGCGGTGCTCAGCCTGCGTCAGCCCCACCAGCGGTTCGGCATGGACGAACCACCGGAAGACCTCGCCACCAGCACCCTGTCCGCGATCTTCGGACTGTAGCCAGGCCGCCGCCAGGGCCGTGAGGCTTCGACGGCATACCTGCGGGGGGGGTGCCCCTATGACTTTGGTCAAGGGGTGATCGGGGTTGGGGGTTGGTAGAAGGTGCCGTCGCGGAGCATGGCGAAGAGCACGTCGGCCCGACGTCTGGCGAGGCAGAGGAGGGCTTGGGTGTGGTGCTTTCCCTGGGCGATCTTCTTGTCGTAGTAGGTGCGGGAGGTCGGGTCGGCCAGGGCAGCGAAGGCGGAGAGGAAGAAAGCCCGCTTGAGCTGCTTGTTTCCCCGGCGGGAGGGCTGTTCGCCGCGGATCGAGGAGCCCGAGCTTCTCGTTGCCGGGGCGAGGCCGGCGTAGGCGGCCAAGTGGGCGGCGGACGGGAAGTTGGTGCCGTCGCCGACGTCGATGAGGATGCGGGCTCCGGTCCTGATGCCGATGCCGGGCATGGACATCAGGACCTGGGAAAGAGGGTGGGCCTCCAGGAGTTCCTCGATCCGGTGAGCGAGGAGTTTGCGCTGGTCGAGGACTGCTTGGAGCGAGTCGGCCAGGCTGGGGACGATCAGCGCGGCTGCGTCCGTGCCCGGGACGATGACCGTCTGTTCGTCGAGTGCGGTGAAGACCTCGTCGATCAGCCGTTCCGTCATCCTGGGAGCCTTGGGGCGGATCAGGGTGATCAGCCTTCGGCGTCCGGCCTTGCGGATCTGGGCTGGGGAGCCGAACTGGCTGAGCAGTTTCAGCACGGCGGGGTGCTGCATGCGCGGGCCCAGGACGCGTTCGAGGTGAGGGTGGACCTGGGTGAACAGGCCGCGGAGCCGGTTGGACAGTCGGGTGGCTTCGGCGGCGAGGTCGTCGTCGAAGCCGACGATCATCTCCAGCTCGGCGACGGTGGCGTCGTCCAGGTCGAGCGAGCGCAAGGTGTGCGGCATGGCGCGGGCTGCGTCCGCGATGATGAATGCGTCGCGGGCGTCGGTCTTGGCCTCGCCGGGGTAGAGGTCGGCTATCCGCCGCATCGTGAGGCCGGGCAGATAGGCGACCTGGCAGCCCATGTCGCGGGCGACGGCCAGCGGCAGGGCCCCGATCGTGGCCGGCTGGTCGACGACCACGAGGACGGTGCCGTGCTTGGCCTGCAGTTTCGCGAAGACCTCACGGAGTTTGGGCTCGCTGTTGGGCAGCCGCTTGTCGAAGGCTTTCTTGCCGGCCGGGGTGACGGCGGTGGCGTGGTGTTCGCCCTTGCCCACGTCCAGGCCGAGGTAGACGTCGATGTCGCGGGTGTCGATCACGTGCAGTGTCCTCCGGTCGTACTCGTCCGGCCCTGCCACGGCACTGATCGCCACATCCACATTACGAAGAGCCTCCCGACCTGGGGAAAGGCCGGTGGTCATGCCCCTAATCAGCGGTCTGTCAGTGCCTCCGGAGCTGGTGACACCACCCCCCAGGCCATGCACTCGACAAGGGGAGGCAGTCATGCCAACTCCGAAGGCCGGTAACCCCGTTGCGGGGCCACGAAGACGGTAATGGGGGGGCGTCGGCACTCCTGGGGGCCGTCGGCCGCGTCTCGGCACAGGACTGCTGTCCGACGGACCACTCAGGGGACGCTTACCCGGCGCCGAGGACGTTGTCGATGTAGGCCGCCAGCGAGGCCCGCAGAGCCTCGGGTGCCGTCTTCTGATCGTCGATCAGGTGTGCCACGAGATCGGCGCGGATGGTGGCCAGCAGTGCGTGGGCGGTGAAATCGGCGTCGTGGACGCCGGGTACTTGATCCAGTGCCGCACGAAGGGTGTCGTGCCACCAGTCATAGTGCTCGGCCTGGTAGGGGCTGCTGAGGCCGGCGTGCTCCGCGGCCGACATCAGGTTCCGGTTCTCGATCTTGAAGCACAGTGCGGCGTCGAGGAGGGCCCGCACGCGCTGCCGTGGTGAGGATCCCCCTGCGTCCTGCGCTTCCTGTACGGCGCGCTGCAGGGGTTCGAGACGGGAGGCGATCACGGCGCCGATCAGGCCGGCCCGGTCGCCGAAGCGGCGGAAGAGGGTGCCCTTGCCCACGCCCGCGGCGATGTCGTCCATCGACACGCTCTGGGGGCTGCTGCTGGCGGCGAAGAGGGCGTCGGCGGCAGCCAGGACGGCTTCTCGGTTGCGCAGCGCGTCCGCGCGCTCTGTGCGCTGGGCCACGGGTCCTCCTCGGTCTTCGGACGGGGCGTCGGCCCGTCCCGGGATCCCGGGACGGATGTGCGATGTCCGGGGGTTCACCTGTGCGGTGGCTCGCGCCCGGCTGCACTTCCCGCGCCCAGGGACGGCAGCCGAGCGGTCTGCATGGCGTCAAGCGGGTCGGATCGTGTCGTCGAGCCAGTCGAAGATACGCGCTACGGCCAGGCGGAGGGCGCCCGGGTGGCAGTGGGCGTCGGCGCCTTCTTCCTCCGTGAACGTCAGGAGTGTCTTCGGTGCGGTGAGGTGCCGGTAGAGCTTGCGCGGATCGGATTCCTCGGAGGTGGAGTAGTACAGGTCGTCGGTCGCCTCGCACACCAGTACGGGGCAGGTGATGTTCTCGGCGCTCCCGTCCTTGAAGCTGTAGCGGGCGTACTCGGCGAGGAACTCCCGGTCGGTCGAGGTCCTCGTGACGTAGCGGCCGTGGTCGAAGGCCCAGCGCAGGATCGGGCTCCGCGCGCGGGCGTCGGCGATCACACGGTCCAGTTCCTCGTCCTGCTCGGCTGCCGCGCGCCGGACGGCTTCCTCGTGTGGCACCGGGAGGTGCGCGGTCAGGGCGGAGACGGCGTCGAAGACACCGTCGAGGGCCACGACGGCCGCCAGGCGCGGCTCGTAGGCGGCCGCGCGGGGCGCGAGGTAGCCGCCGAGGCTGACGCCGAGCAGCGCGACGCGGCCCGGATCGACGCCCGGGTCCCGGATGAGGAAGTCCAGGACGGGACCGACCACGTTCTCCCAGTCCGGCCGGAAGGCCAGCCTGTCCCGGTGGATGGCCGAGGGCTGCCCGGGGCCGTCGAACGTCAGGACGTTGTAGCCGCGTTCCTGTCCGCCCAGTGCGCCGAAGAAATGCAGTTCCTCGGCGGCGCCGTCGAAACCGTTGTGCATCACCAGCGTCGGCTTCGGGCCCGTGCCTGTCGCCCGGTAGAAGTAGCCGCGCAGCACGGTGTCCTCGTACGGGATCTCCACCGGTGTGACGTCGGGGAGTTGGGTGATGGCGTCGCGGAAGCAGGCGACGCCGCGCTTGTAGGCGTGGTCGATCCGCGGATCGTCGGGGTTGCCGTGGAGGAAGAACTCGGCCGCCCGGTAGTAGCTGGACGCGCGCAGTAGTCCGTCGCGCGCGCTGATGGGGTGGCCTCCGCGAGCCTCGGTCTCCAGGCGCTGGGCGGTGGCCAGCCAGGCGTCGTGCCAGCCGTCGTAGTCGCCGGGAGTGACGCGGGAGGTGGTGGCGATGACCTCGCCGACGTCCGAGCCTCCGTAGGCGGCCAGTCCGAGGTTGCGCAAGGTCTCGAACCAGAACGCCGGGTCGTCACGGAACATCAGCTGTTTCATGCCAACTCCCTCCCCGCGAAGGCGCGGAAGGATCCCGGGGGGCGCCCGGTGAGGCGCTGCACGGTGTCCGAGGTGCGGTCCTCGGCCCCGCCGGCGATGGCTCGGTCCATGCCGGCCAGCATGGTGGCGAACTCCAGCGGTATCTCGGCTGCCCAGCGGTCGCGCAGCTGTTCAAAGGTCAGGTGCCGGTGCACCACGGGCCGGCCGGTGACCTCGCTGATGATCGCGGCGACGTCGCCGTAGCTCAGCGTCTGCGGCCCGGTGAGGATCAGGTCGGTGTTGGGGGTCTGTTCGTCGGTCAGGGCGCATACGGCGACGGCGGCGATGTCCTGCGCGTCGATGAACCCGACGCGGCCGTCTCCCGAGGCCGTCAGGATGGCGCCGTCCTCACGGATGCTGCGCGCGTGGGGGGTGGAACCGGTGAAGTTCTGCATGAACCAGGAGGGCCTCAGCACCGCCCACTGCTCGAACAGGCCGGGCAGCGCCTCGTGGACCTGTCCCACCGCCGGACCGCCCGCCGGGATCGCCGATGAGCTGAGCAGCACCGCGCGGTGCACACCTGCCGTGCGGGCCCGGCGGAGGAAGGGCAGCATGGCCGCGGCCGGGTCGGAGGAGCCGATGGGCGGGATGAGGTAGACGCGGTCGACGCCGTCAAGGGCCTCGTCCCAGGTCGAGGGTTTGTTCCAGTCGAAGCGGACAGGCTCCGCACCCTCCACCGGTGTGGCGCTCCGGCCCGCGGCCTTGACGCGGTAGCCCTTGGCGGTCAGTCCGGCGGTGACGCGGCGGCCGGTGGTGCCGGTGGCCCCGACGACGAGGGTGGCGCTCGTGGTGTTCATCAGTTCGCTCCTACGAAGTCGGCGCCGGGCTGTTGAACGGCGAGGGGGTTCCAGTAGTCGCGGTAGGAGGTGATGCGCCCGTCCTTGACCGTGACCACGGCGATGTAGGTCATGTTGAAGGGCCTGCCGGTCTCCACCAGGCGGCCGACCCCGCGCATTTCCACCACGACCGTCTCGGGGACGGTGGTCTGGTGGATCTTCACGTCGGGGAAGTCGTGGACGTCGACGTGATCGGGGTAATGGCGCATGTAGTCGGCGACGGCGGTCTTGCCTTCCAGTCGCTCGGGCCAGCCTTCGGGCGCGAAGGGGAACTCCAGGACGCCGTCGTCGTCCCACAGGTCGACCCAGGCGGGGATGTTCTTCTCCAGCAGCAGTTGCAGACCGTGGCGGTACAGCTCCGCAGGTGACATGGGCATGGTCATAGTCATGGCTTCCGTTCCGCTCGAAGATGCGGCATTCCTGGCCCCTCGGCTGTCGCCCCTCGTCGCGAGCCGGGTGATACCTCCGGTGGCGGAGGTTCCTCGCGACGGGCCACTTGAGAGAAATCCGGACCGTCGGTCCGCTTAGTTGAGATCATACGGACCGTCGGTCCGTTTTGCAAGTGTGAGCGCGGCCGGCACTCCGACCGGTCGTTCGGCGGCTCGCGAGACTCGGTCGTCGTCGCGCGACTGCCGTTCGAGTGACTGGAGTGGACGGCGGCAACGGTCACCGTCAGCCTTGGTGATCATCCGGCTCCAAGGCCGCCAGTCCGGATTCGTCACCTCCGCCGCCGTCATCGCGGTCCTGTCCGCACTGCTGTATGCCACGTTCAAACGCAAGGGCTGGCTCTGATCGACCCGGTGCCGGGCGCCGGCGCCCAGGCTCCGAAAGTAGGGAAATACCTGGTCACACCCGGCTTTTCGGGCCGGTGAGCGGAGTAGTGTGAAGAAACCGGGAGTTCTTCGCGTACCGGCTCCGCCGCGGGTGCCGTTTCCGGTGATCGACAATGCCGGGCCGCACCCACGAGCCCGGGGACAGGTCCGCGCCATGCCCGTGATCATTGACCGTACGACGTCGAGCAGGCGCGCGCCGGCGCAGCCGGCTCGGCTGTCCCTGACGCCCGCGCCGGGCGGGCTGGACGGCACGTGGTGGCCTCGTTCCCGTGCCCTCACCCGTGAGCTGCCCACCCTGACGGCCGCACTGGTCGAACATTGGGGCCGCATCACAGATGTCACCGTGCACCCGGCCTACTGGCCCGTCATCCCGCACTGGGTGTCCGTCGCCGGGCGTACCGTGCGGGTGGGCTGGTCCACCCAGGCCCAGGATCCGCACAGACTGACCTTCTTTTCCGTCGATGGTCGCCGGGACGTGCTGGTGATTCCGCCGGAAACCGGTGCGGATGCCGCCGCGCAGCTGATGGCGGGCGACGGCATCGATGCCCCGGCCCGGGAGGAAGCAGCGGACGGGATCGATGCCCGGATCAGGGAAGAAGCGTGGGAGACCGACGGCGGAGCAGGTCGTCCGTCGTCCCTGCCCCCTGGCCCATCGGCTCGACAGGGCCTTCGCCCCGCGGAGGTGAGAGAACCATGACTGTCATCGCCGTGGCCGTGCTGCTCCTTCTGATCGCCGTCGGAGTCGTTCTGATCCACCGGCTCAACGGTCAGCACGACGCGCGGATCGCTGCCTTCCACTACAGCGATCCTCTGCCGGGGATCGGGCGTCGGATCCGGAGGCGGCGTCGGTCGGCGGTGGACGCGACCGTTCCGATGCGCCCCACCCCGACGGCGACCGCGGATGACATCGACTTCGGCCCGACCGCGGGCGGTAGAGGAAGGCGCGTCATGGCGATATTGCGAGACCGGAGGACGTACCGCGAGAGGATCATGCAGGCTCTGTACCAAGCCGCCGAAGGCAATCGCCTCCTGGGTGTCGATGGGGCGAAGCTCCGCACCGACCTCGGCATCCCCGAGCAGGACATGGCCGCTGCCTGTATGTATCTGGCGGGCGAAGGCTGGGTCGTCGTGGACTGGGGGAGGGGCAATACACCCGCGATGATCACGCTGACGCACCAGGGGATCCGGCAGATGGAGACAGAAGAGGAAGGGCGTGGCTGACCCGCCGCGTCGGCTTCTCGGACCGAAGTGAACCTCCACAAGGATTGCTTATGCCGAATTGATCCCTTTGGCGTAACGTGGAAAGCGGGTCGGCGCACGCTCACGTGCAATGACCCGGAAGGGCGGCTCCGGCGGGTATACGCCGGAGCCGTTGCCTGTTTCCGTAACCGCGCCCGGCGGCGAGGCGCTCGCGGGAGCATCGTGCGGAGTACCGTGAGGTAGCAGGGCCGTATCGCGGTCACACGCCCTGCGGTCGCACTGCTCTCTACGGACGGGCGGACACCATGGCCGACTCCGACACCCCCGACCTCCCCAGGCTCCTGCCGGATGCCGTCCACCGGTCGGTGAAACCCGGGACGGCCCTGCTGAGGCTGGAGACGACACACGCACGCGAGGGAATCCTGGACGGCGCATGGTGGCCGCGGTCCCGGGACGTCGGTGCCGAACTCCCTTTGCTGATCTCCGCGTTGACCGAGCATCTCGGAACTGTCACCCGGGTCGGTCTGGACGGCAGCGCCTGGGACGAACTGCCGACCCGGGTGATGGTCGACGGCCGAGTCGTCCACATCGATTCCTTCCCGGTCGGTGACGACACCGTCCTCATCACCCGGGGCGACCGGGACCATTTCTCCCTGATGCTGGTCCCTCCGGACACGTCGCCCGACGCGGCACGCGCCGCGATGGCCAGGGCCGTACGGGCCGACAACGTCACCGAGGCCAAACAGATCCTCATCGATACGGGCAGCGACACGCCACCTGCGCCGGCCTGACACGTCCGTCGCGGATCGACCCCCGTCGGCCCGGACGCTGGATGCGGGCGAACTTCTCCGTCTGCTGGGCCTGGAGGGCGGTTACGGCGTCCGAGAGGGGGAAGAGCGGTGGCTCCTCGGTCGTGCGGCTCTCCATGTCGACACGGATCAGCGCTTCGAGATCGTCCTGGGCGTAGTCCCTGACCCGCCAACCCGTCATGATCAGCTCCGCGTGTTCGGCCGTACTCCCGTCATCAGCCGATGTCCGGAGCACGCGCGCGACAGGCGTCGGCCACGAGTCCTCCCTGGTGGCACGGATCGCTCGGGCCGTAGTCGGGTCACGCTGCGGTGCCGGGCACGCTGCCGGCCTGGCTGAGGGACTTGTCGGTGCGGCCGGTGTCGGCCGGTGGCGCTGCCGCGGCGGGTGCGGCGGCCGCGGTTTCCCGGGCGAGGAAGGAGCCGAGTTCGCCGATCGTGCTCATGAGGGGAGCTGGGAAGACGACGGTGGTGTTCTGGTCGACACCGATCTCCACCAGGCTTTGGAGATTGCGCAGTTGAAGCGCCAGGGGGTGGGCCATCATGGTGTCCGAGGCGTCGCCGAGCGCGGCTGCGGCCAGGGACTCGCCCTCCGCGTTGATGATCTTCGCTCGCTTCTCCCGCTCGGCCTCGGCCTGGCGGGCCATGGCGCGTTTCATGGTGTCGGGCAGCTGGATGTCCTTGAGTTCGACCAGCGTGACCTGCACACCCCAGTCGACGGTGGTGACGTCGAGGATCTGGCGGATGTCCAGGTTGATACGGTCCGTCTCCGACAGCGTCTCGTCGAGCGTGTGCCGGCCGACGACCTTCCGCAGGGTGGTCTGGGCGATCTGGTTGATCGCCGCGTTGACGTTCTCCACGGCGACGACCGACTTCACGGCGTCGACAACCCGGAAGTAGGCGACCGCCGACACGTCCACGCTCACGTTGTCCCGGGTGATGATGCCCTGGGACTGGATCGGCATGGTGACGACCCGCAGGGACACCCGGTGCAGGGCGTCGACGAACGGGATGATGAACCGCAGCCCCGGGGAGCGTGTTCCGACGAGCCGGCCGAAGCGGAACAGCACTCCTTTCTCGTACTGCTTGACGACCTTCACGGACAGGGCGAGGGCCAGGACGGCCAGGAGGCCGATCACGACGATGAGAACGATCAGGGCTTGCATGTGCTGCTCCTCGGGACGAGGACCACGTGGGGCGGGAACTCGCCGGTCGAGACCCCTGCAAGTGCCTGCGTCGGTTCGTGAGGCAGGGCCGAAACCCGTCGGTACGGGCCGCGCAGACGGTCGGTGCGTGGGGCCGGGGACATCGCCTCGTCCCCCGTGGTGAGCGGTGTGGCCACGGCCCCCGACGTGGTGGTCACGTCGTACGCCGACGGTCGGCGACTTGGACAGTGGCGGTCCCGCAGGGGGTTGTGCCGCGGCGCGAGCCGCCGGGTGGCGCGCGACTGTAGCGGTGCACGGCGATCCTTTCCGCGTGCTCGATGTACTCGATGGCGAGCCGGTGGATCACGAATGCCGCTGCCGCGATGAGGACCAGGAAGGCCATGGTCGTGGCGGCTGTCTCACGTGCCGTTGATCAGGCGACTGGCGCGTTCGGTCCGTGCCGGAACGGCCGCAGGGGCGGGGCCGTCCTCGTACTTCCCTGCCCCGGCGATGAGATCGCTCGCGGTCAGTGGTGGGCCGTCGTAGTCGGACGCGGCTGACATCAGGCGGGCCGCCGACTCCGTCTCGGTCTCGGGCGGGATGACCAGCAGATCCCAGCGGCCGGTGTCGTAGGAGAGCAGCAGCAGCTTGTGCGGGTCGATCTCCGGGGTGAACCATCCGACCTTGACGACATGACCGCCCACGGGGATCTCGTGCGGGATGACCGGCCAGTACTTCGGGTTGACGGCGATGCGGGTGATGCGGCCCCACAGAGGGTCCAGCGCATCGGTCAGTGCGGGCAGCTCGCTCAGCAGGTCCCGGGAGCGGGGCCACCAGGCACCGTCCAGGAGGCCGCGCGACGGGCCGTCCGTCTTCAGCGCGAGACGCGCGGCCGGGGCTGCGACGGGCTCGTGGTGTGGCAGGAGTTGGTGCGAGGTCGCCGACATGGTGCGGACCCGTCTCCGGGCCGCCTTGGCGGCGACCCGGTTTTCATCTCTCGCCGAGAACGACCCGGTGTGGAAGCCGGTGTGCGAAATGCCCTCGGTGCTACCCACGGTACTCCGCACACGCCGGGGCGGTTGTGGAGACGCCGCCGCATTCCGTGAAACGGCTGTCGATACCGGCGGGAGTGGGCCGAGGGCGCCGGGGCACTTCGTATGCCGGCTCCCGGACCGGTCTCACGCGCGACGGCTCGCGTGCCCTGGCCCAGCACTCCTTGGCTGTGTTACGTGGGAGGTGTTCCTCGTGTTCCGTTCGGCCCGTCGCTCCCCATCAGTCCGCCGGGCCTCGGCGAGGAGTATCCTGGTGATTACCGAGAGTATCTCGTACACCGGCTTCCATGCCGGGTCGTTCTCGGCAATTCATGACAACCGGGCCGGCCGTGACCGGCCCGGGGTTGGGTCCCCGCCATGACCGCGACCATTCCGTTCACACCCGCAGTCGGAGACCGGGCCCCTTCTTCGTCACCGCTCCGACTCACGCTGGCGCCGGCCGGCGCCCCTCCGGCCCTGATCGACGGTGCCTGGTGGCCCCGTTCGCGCAACCTGACGGAGCAGCTCCCGGCGCTCGTCGAATGTATCGACCCGCTGTGGGGGCGGATCACCCGGGTAGCGGTGAGCCGCACGTTCTGGCCGGTCATCCCGGGAGAAGTGCCCGCGCACGGCCACATGGTGCGCGTCGGCTGGTCCAACGCCGGGCAAGACCCGCACAAGCTGTTGCTGCTGTCCCACACCTTCGGCCGCTGGGACCTGCTGGTGATCCCACCGGAGACAGACCCGGCCACCGCGGCCCGGCTCATGGCCACGGCCACCGACCCGTCGCGGAGCCTCACGGCGACCGGCCTGATCCAGGAGGCCGAACGTTTCCGGGCCGCGGCAGAGGCAACGGCCGACTCGGACTCGCTCCAGGAGGCGGTCTGGGACTCCGAAGGCGGACACGACGCCCGCCGTCCCGCCTCACGCACTCCTGACGGACCGGTCACCGGTCAAGCGCCCACCGCGGCAGTAGGAGTGTGAGAGATATGGACACCTTCGTGACGGTGAGTGTGCTCCTCGCGGTGATCGTCTTTGGTGTGATCGTGATTCGGCTGTTCATCGCGAGCCACGATGATCGCTTGGAGACCCTGACATCCGGCCGTACCCGGCGGTGGCGGTTCTCGCCATGGCACCGCACAGAGAAGTGAACCCGCTCCAAGGAGGATCGCGGAGCCGGCTCCGCCGGTAGGACGTTCGGGAACAGCGGCGGGAGGGGAACGTTCAGTGTGCCGTCGGCCATGTCCATGGCCATGGTGGTGCGGCTGCCGGCTCACTCCAGGAGGGCGCGGTGGTCGGTGGCGCTCCCGCGCCATCCGATCAACAGGAGCGTCGCATCGTCCGTCGTGATCCCGCCCCGCGGTCGCGGTCCAGCACCTCGCCATCTACGGGCGGACGGGCCGTCTCGACATCTCCGCACCGAACACGAGGCGTTCGCGCCGACAGGACTCAGGGACCTCCGCCGCCTGCGTGCAGCAGCCGATGAGCAGGACGGTCCCGCATGTCAGCGGCATCCACTAGCCGCCGCCGGGTTCCTCCGTGCCGATGACGAGGGCTTCGGTGATCTCGGGGAGGCGTTCGACGATGTCGTGGATGTCGGCGCTGCCCAGGCGCACGCCGTTGCGGTTGAGGGTGGCGTCGGAGCGGCCGTGGACGATCACCGAGCCGTGGGAGGTGAGGGTGATCCAGTCGCCGTGCCGCCGCACGCCCGGGCAGGCGCCGAAGTAGGTGTCGCGGTAGCGGTTGCCGTCGGGGTCGTTCCAGAAGTACAGCGGCATGGAGGGCATGGGCCGGGTGACGACCAGTTCGCCGACCTGGTCGGCGACCGGGCGTCCCGCGACGTCGTACGCCGCCAGCGCCACGCCCAGGTTGGGGGCGGACAGCTCGCCGGCCCAGACGGGGGTCGTGGGGGCGCTGCCGGCGAAGGCGGAGACGACATCCGTGCCGCCGCTGGTGGAGGCCGGCTGGATTCCAGCCCACGTGGTCGCGGACCCAGGGATAGGCGGAGGCAGGGAGGGTGGAGCCGGTGCCGCCGATGGCGCGGACGGCCGACAGGTCGTGCACGGTGGATTCGATGCCCCGTTCGGCCATGGCCAGCAGGTACTGGGGGCTGGTGCCGAAGACGGTGACCTTGTGGCGGGCCGCCAGCTCCCACAGGACGTCGGCCCGCGCCACCGGCGCGGGGCTGCCGTCGTAGGTGCAGGTGGTGGCGCCGGTCAGCAGGGTGGAGACGACCAGGTTCCACATCATCCAGTGGGTGGTGGTGTACCAGAGCAGGCGGTCCCCGACGCCCAGGTCGCAGTGCAGGCCGAGGATCTTGAGGTGTTCGAGCAGGACGCCGCCGTGTCCGTGGACGATGCCCTTCGGCAAGCCCGTGGTGCCGGAGGACAAGACGATCCAAAGAGGGGTGGTCGAACGGCACCGGGGTGATGGTGAGGTACTCGGTACGGGTGGCGGCATCGTCCCAGGGGACCG
Organism: Streptomyces griseochromogenes; assembly: GCF_001542625.1. Taxonomy (NCBI): domain Bacteria; kingdom Bacillati; phylum Actinomycetota; class Actinomycetes; order Kitasatosporales; family Streptomycetaceae; genus Streptomyces; species Streptomyces griseochromogenes. Next base: position 3,135,741 of record NZ_CP016279.1, read on the forward strand.
TCAGGCCCGTGTGCCGGGTCTCGGGCCGGCCGAGACCCAGGTGGTCCACGAGTACCGTGGCCTTCAACGTGGGCAGGGCGCCGGCCAGTTCGAGGGAGGCTGCGCGGCGGTCGTGCGTGGTGCCGTTGAAGAGGTAGCCGTCCGCCGTGATGAGCACCGTGGGTTCGAGCTGGGCGAAGCGGTCGGCCGCTGCCTTGGGCGCGTAGTCCTGGCCGCACACCGACCACACCGCGCCCAGACTGGCCGTGGCGAGGAACGCGATGACGGCGTGAGGGGTGTTCGGCAGGTAGCCGACCACCCGGTCGCCCATCCCCACCCCCAGGTCGCGCAGGGTGGCCGCGACGGAGGCGACCCGGGCGCGCAGCTGTCGGCCCGTGATCTCGTAGCCGGAGCCGTTCTCGTCCAGCGCGGTGATCGCGGGAGCGTCCGGGTGCTGGGTGGTCATCGCGTGGTGCTCCTCGGCAGGGGGACGGGCCGGGCTTCGGTGGTACGGCGGGCCGTCCCGGACGTGGGGCGTCGGCCAGGGCATCGAACCCGCCACCGGTGAATCGGCGCACCGCATCGCGCACCGTGACCGGGTTGCATTCCACCAGATCGGCGACTTGCGGCACGGTCAGGCCCCGGCCCAGCAGCCGTATGCACTCCAACCGCCGCCGCTCGTCACGCGGCAGATCATGCCCGACCAGCCGTCGACGTACCGCGGCATGCTGCTCGCAGGCCAACTCCACCGTAAGGATCTTCGGCATCACCGCCATTCCCGCCAAGTTCCTACCCTTGCAGGGAGTTGACTTCACCGAGTCCGCTTAGCGTCGACTGTCCGCCCCGAACCGGGTGGATTCCGCGGCCTCGGCGCGACTTGCCTGCCGCACGGTCGGAACACTGGCCTGGGCGAGAAGGGTCAGCGCTGCCGCCGACGCGGTACCGGCGTCGGCGGTCGCCACGACGAGGCGCTGGCCTTCCGCCTGCGGGACGTTCAGGGTCTGGAGGTTGAGCTGCATGTGGCCTACCAGCGGATGGTGCATGCGGTACGTGGCGAGGTCCCACTTCCTGACCCGGTGCTCGGACCACATCATGGCGAACTCCGAGCTCTTCATGGTCAGTTCACCGATCAGCTCGGCCAGCCGAGGATCGTCCGGATGCTGCCCGGCGGCGAGCCGCAGCTTCCCCACCACGTCCCTGGCCTTCTTCGGCCAGTCCACGTACAGGTCCCGGGTGTGCGCGTCCAGGAAGACCAGCCGAGCCGTGTTCGGACGCCGGTCAGGTTGATCGGGGATGTGCGGGTCCAGATGCCCGGCGAACAGTGCGTGTCCCGTGCGGTTCCAGGCCAGTACGTCGCTGCGGCGCCCGAGCAGGATCGCGGGTGCGTCGCCGAACGCGCCGAGCAACTGCCGGGTCGTGTCGCCCGCCCGCTCCGGCGCGGGCCTGCGCCGGGTGCCGGTGCGGCGCGAGGCGCGGGCCAGGTCGTGCAGATGGGCCCGCTCCACCTCGTCCAGCCCGAGGGCACGGGCCAGCGCGTCCAGCACCTCCGGTGACGCGTTGAGCGAGAGCCCCTGCTCCAGCCGCGTGTAGTAGGACAGGCCCACCCCGGCGAGCTGTGCCAACTCGTCACGGCGCAGCCCCGGCACGCGACGACGCTCTCCGAAATCCGGGAGTCCCACATCCGCCGGCTGCAACTGCGACCGGCGCATCTTGAGGAACTCACCCAACCGCGGCTTCTTGTCCATGCACCGAGTATCGAGCACCGGGGCGCCCGGCAGCCTGCCCCTGGCAAGGGCAGGCTGCAAGCGGCCGGCGCCAGCACACTCGGAGCCACGAGCAGGACGCAGGACCGGCCCCGGAACGGAACACGGGCGGGGGCCGACCGGCGTCACCGGCCAGGAACCCGGTACGGGGACTTCGCGGTCCACGCGGCGTCGGTTTCGGCTCGGCCCGACTCGCTTGGTCACGGCATCCCCGCCCGCCACGTCCCGCACGCGATGTCCGGTGCACCGGCCGGACCGCGTCTTCGGAAGGAAGCACGACCCATGAGGCTGAAACATTCCGCGATCGCCGTGGTCCTCACCGCCATGACGGCCCTCGGCACCGCGCTGACCAGCACCACCGCCGCCCACGCCACGCCCGGCCGACACGCCACCACGTTCGCCCACGGCCCTTCCCGTCCAGCGGTGCCCATCGTCGAAGCCAGGGGTCCGGGGGTCTTCCCTCATTCCGTGGACTACGACCCGGATTCCCGGAAGTTCGTGGTGGGTTCGCTGGCGCACAGCACCATCTCCTCTGTCGGCCAGGACGGGACGGTGCGTACCCTCGTCGACGACAAGGATCTGGTGTCCGTGCAGGCCGTCCGGGTGGACTCCAAACGGAACCGGATCCTGGCCACCAACGTGGATTACGGACTCGCCGACCGCTCCGCGCCTGCCACCAGGTTCCGGGTCGCGGGTGTCGCGAGCTACGACACCGACAGCGGACGCCGGCTTTGGTACGCCGACCTGAGCAAGGTCGCGGGCGACGGCAAGCAGCATCTGGTGTCCGACGTGACGATCGCTGCGGACGGCACGGCGTACGCCGTCGACGAACTGACCCCGACGATCTTCCGCATCGACCGTGACGGGCGGGCCTCCGTCCTCCTGCGCGACGACCTGCTGGCCGGGAAGCTGGACATCCCGGACTTCCTGAACGACGTGGGCATGAGCGCCGTCGCATGGATGCCCGGGAACATCCTCGTCGTCGCGATGGCCGACGGCAGCCTGGTGCGGGTGCCGGTCGACCACCCCGAACAGGCCGCCAAGGTCCGGCTCACCACCGATCTCAAGACCATCACCGCGGGCATCCGGGTCCTGCCGGACGGGTCGATCGCCGCGATCAGCAGTGGACTGCTCAGCGGGCAGGCCGCCGTCGTGCAGCGGGTGCGCCCCGGCCCTCACTGGAAATCCGCCACCGTCACGGTCACCGACACCGTCGCCGACCCGGTCAGCAGCGCCGTCACGGCCGGCCCGCGGGGCACGACCTACGCGCTCAGCGGCGGCCTGGCCGCCCTGCTGGCCGGCGGACCGAACGACGGCTTCACACTGCGCCCGGTGAACGTGCGCTGACCGCACTACCGGTCGGGCCCGCCGAGCCGGCACCTCTCTCCTCGTGCCGGTTCCGAAAAAGACACCGGCCCGAGCGTCCGCACCACACCTGCCCACCACCACCATCCGTGGCACCCACGAAAGGCACACAACATGTCTGCGCTGTACACCACCGAGGCCCTGTCGACCGGTGACGGTCGTAACGGCGAAGTCCGGTCCCTCGACGGCGTCCTGGACGAAGTCCTGGCGGTCCCGAAGGAGATGGGCGGCCCCGGCGGCGACAGGACCAACCCGGAGCAGCTCTTCGCCGCCGGATACGCCGCCTGCTTCCACAACGGACTCCGCCTGATCGCGGGCGGGCAGGGGGTCAAACTGTCGGCCTCGACCGTGCAGTCGAAGGTGAGCCTGCTTGCGCTGGAGACCGGCGGTTTCACCCTGGCCGTGTCGCTGACCGCGCACCTGCCGGGCCTGGAGCAGTCCACCGCCGACCAGTTGATGCAGGCCACACGTGAAGTGTGCCCGTACTCCAACGCCACCCGGGGGAACATCGAGGTGACCCTCACGGCCACAGTCCGGTAGGGGACTTCGGACGGCTGACGCCCCCGAAGAGGCTCAGCGGCTGCCGCCGCCGCATGGTGGCGGCAGCCGTGCCAGCCCGTCCCGTTGGCCGCCGCAGTCTTACCGCGCACAGCAGAACGTCCCCCACAGATCGGGCCGCCCGGTAACCCCGGCGCCGGCCGGTCTCCCCTCCGCTGTCGAAGCCCTGAGCCGCCCCGCACTTCCCACAACACAGAAACCGCGGACCCAGTGCCCCATATTGGACATACAACCGACGACCTATGCGCCGTGTTCGACAAAAGCGGTCTCACCCCACACCTGCCCGTCCTCGCGCGTGATGCCGTTCACCTGCCGGACGCCGGTGCAACAACGACCGACGGCACGTCGGTATCCGCGGCTCCGTGGCAGGGCGTGCGAGTACGCCACGGAACACGGCTCGGCCTGCCCGGCATGGACGTCCTCGATCGCAACCGCGGCGAGAGGGACGGCGCGGAGTACCGCCACGCGAACGCCCATGTTCCACCGCCGCGTTCCACGCACGACGGCATCGGAACCCCGGCATCCGCCGCCCGGTCGACCGCGGACGGCGGTACGAACGCGTGAAGTCCGAGATCGATCCGCTGTCCATGGCGGCGATGGCCCTCACCGTGGTCTCCGTCTCGGCCACCGCCCCGCTCACCGCCGCAGCCACCGCCTCGCCGCTCGCCATGGCCTTCTGGCGCAACTGCCTGGGCTTCGCCGTACTCGGGCCTCTCCTGCTGTTACTGCGCCGTCGCGAGGTGGTGCGCGTCGCTCGAGGCGAGCGCGGCATCCTGCGCCGGGAGCAGTGGCGGCCCCTGGTCTTCGGCTTCCTCGCGGCCACGGCGCTCGCCCTCCACTTCGCGGCCTTCATGACCAGCACCCGGCTGACCTCGGTCGCCATGTCCACGGCGCTCGTCGCCACCCAGCCCGTCTGGCAGGCCCTCATCGCCGCGGGCCAGGGCGTCCAGACGTCCCGCCGGACATGGGCGGGTCTCGTGCTCTCCGTGGTGGGAGCGGCCGCGGCGGGCGGTCTCGACATCAGGTCCGGCGGTACGGCGCTGCTGGGGGACCTGCTCGCCCTTGTCGGGGCCATCGCCCAGGCCGGGTACACCGCGCTGAGCGAACGGTCGCGCGCGGATGTGAGCACACCGCTGTATTCGACGTTCACTTCGCTGGTCTGCGGTCTGGAACTCCTCGCCGTCTGCTGGCCGGCCCACATCCCGCTGACGGGTTTCGACAGATCCACGCAGCTGTCGCTGCTCGGGCTGCTCATCCTTCCCCAGATTCTGGGGCTCGGCTCACTGAACTTCGCCCTCGGCAGGACATCGGCGACGACAATGAGCGTCCTGCTCCTGCTGGAGACCCCCGTGGCGGCGCTCGCCGCGTGGTGGTTCATGGGGCAGGGCATCAAGCCCGCGACCGTACCCGGGCTCCTGCTGATCATCGTCGGCGTCACGGTCGTGGTGACGAGCGGCGGCGTGGAACAAGCCACGGCACAGCAGGGCAGACACCGCAGTACAGGAATACCGCCGTACCCGGCCTACGCCCCCCGCACACCCCAGCCCCCGCCCACACCTCAGCCCCTGACGTTCCCGGACTCCGCCAAACGGGACCCCAGAGTGGACTGGGCAAAGTACACCGGAGACGAGATCCCAACGGTCACCCTCACCTATCACGGTGCGGGGGCGTTCGACACCCTGTTCTTGCGCATGCCGTACGTGGAGGAAGAGGAGCCCGGGCCTCGACGGCCCCACTGAGGCATTGGCGGACCGCAGCCGACGGCGGTAGACCGCCCATCCGATCGCAGCTCGAGGGTTGCGTCCAGAGAAGTGGTGTACGGGTTCGACCATATCTGAGGTTTGCTCCGGCTTCCGGATGATGCCCGTGTAGTCCCTCAGCACCATGGCCTTGACGGCATTCTGCGTGCAACGTCGAGTTCAGCGAGGCCGCTCCCCGATCAGCTCGGCAGCCTTTTCGGCGATCATGATCGTGGGTGCGTTGGTGTTTCCACTGGTGACAGTCGGCATGACCGAGGCGTCGACGACGCGGAGCCGCTCGACTCCGTAGACCTCCAGATCCGAATTGACGACGGAGTCGTGTCCGGTTCCCATGGCACAGGTGCCCACTGGGTGATAGGCCGTGGCACTTCATCTGCGGACGTGCTCTTCGAAAGCCGCGTCGCCCAGGCCGTCCAGACAGTCCAGGTCGTCACTGGCCGGCAGGTACGACCGCGCCAAATATTCGGCGAACGGTGCGCAGTGGGCGATGCCCATGACCGCTCTGAGTCCGGCGACCATGACCGACGCATCCGCGGGCACGTCGAAGTACCGGGGATCGATCAGCGGTGGGGCTTGCGGATCAGCCGACGCGAGACGGACGGTGCCGCGAGTCTGCGGGTTCAGGGGGAGGCAGTTCATCGTGAACACCGCCCGGTCAGGTACTTCCTCACCACTGAGAACGAGCGCCGTGGCCCCTCCCACCAGCTGGACGTCAGGACGGCTGGTGCCGTCCGTGACGTTGAGGAACGCGCCGACCTCGCCGTAGTTGGAGGCGAAGGGCCCGTCGCCGTGGGCGCACCACCGTTCGAGATTGTCCGGGGTGAGCAGGTCCCGGACGATGTCGGTGGAGTTCCGGGTCTCCCACACGACGGGAATCATCAAATGGTCCTGCAGGTTACGCCCGACCCCGGGCAGGGGTACTCGGACGTTTATGCCCACATCGTGCAGCTCGTCGGGATCGCCTATGCCCGACAGGAGCAGCAGCTGGGGCGAGTTGATGGTTCCGCCGCAGAGCAGAATCTCCCTGTCGGCGTGGGCCGGACGTTCCTGTCCGTCCCGGAGATAGGTGACGCCGGCCGCGCGTGATCCGTCGAGTGTGATCTTCGTTGCCATGGCGCTGGTACGTACCGTGAGATTGGGTCGGCCGAGGGCCGGGCGCAGGTAGGCGTCGGCCGTGGACCACCGTCGCCCGTGATGGCATGTCACCTGGTACAGGCCGGCGCCGGCAGGGGACGCACCCGCGAAGTCGTCGTTGCGGTCCAGTCCCCATTCCACGGCGGCGTCCAGCCAGGATTGTGAGAGTTCGTGGGTGTAGACGCGGTCCTCGACGTGCAGGGGGCCCTTCGAACCGTGGTGGGGCTCGCCGAGGCGGCGGTTCGACTCGGACTTCATGAAATAGGGCAGGACGTCGTCGTAGCCCCAGCCTTTCGCACCGTGCTCGTCACGCCAGCTGTCGTAGTCGTGCCGGTTGCCCCGGGTGTAGATCATGACGTTGGTGGACGACGAGCCGCCCAGTGTCTTGCCCCGTCACCGCCGTGTCGATGCGGCTCCGGGTCGTCCGTGGCGCTGACAGCAGGTCAGATGTGAATGAGAGGCGCAGAGGGAGGCGCCGTCGCGGGTGCTCAGCCCAGGAGCCTGGTGTGCCAGTGCGAGAAACGTTCCAGGGGATCCCCGTCCCAGCCCCAAGGCCGTGCTGTCGCCACCCCACCGAGGGCACGGAGCACGTCGGCAGCCTCTGTCAGGCGATCTGCACGAATGAGGGCGTACGCAAGCATGTTGAGGTCGGCGAGAGCTGCGGCGTGGCACAGGAATCCCGGCTGCGACCAGCGGGCGACGGCGTGATCGAGGGCCTGGGCAGCTTGTCGTTGCGTCCAGAAGAAATTCGCGCTCAGAGCCTCGATCCCGCCCTTCGACACGGCCCGCTGGTAACGGTCGACAAATGCGGCAAGCTCCAGACCGGACACCGGGGAGCCGACTGGAGCTGTCGCCCGCACCTCTTCGATGAAGTCCGTGGTCTTCGCGCTGGAACCGCACTCATCAGGTGAGAGGTAGCCCAGCAGCTGCAGATGTGCTTCGCGATTCCAGGGGTCCCGGTCCTTGACCTCCCACCACAGGGGCCGTAGCTCTGCGGCGGGACGGCCCTGGAGCCGCAGTATGCCCAGGAGTACGACCCACGGAGCGGGATCGGCCGATCTGAGGTCGGCGGCGCGGTGGCATGTGTCGACCGCGGCCGGGAGCCGCGTGGCGGAGCCGTCCCGCCGGGCATGGACCAGGTCTGACCAGGCATGGAGGACGAGGGCGTCCTGGGATTGAGGCCGACGGCGCCGCCAGGCGTGGAGCAGCCCCTGCCCCGCGGCTTCAGCGAGTACATCGAGGCGGTGCGTCCGCCGGTCCCAATCGTCCCCCGCGTCGTTGACGAGGTCCTCCACCAGCGCGACCGCGAGGTCGAGCCGGGCGGGGGAGGAGGGCCCGGTCAGCCTCCGACGGGCGTTTCCGAGGGCGACGTCATCGAGCTCCGGGGACAGACGGGGGGCGGGGCTTCTGCGGCGTCCGATGAAAGGCATGGTTTCCGAGGAGATGGTTGTGGGCGTAGGGCTCGATGCGTCGGAGCGACACGACGGGACGAGACGGCCGAGCGCCCGGGGCGCGTGGCGCCGATCGCCGCCGAGACGGGACAACGGCGAATGCCGCGGATGAGGGGGCGGGTGTGGCTCGCTATCCGTGTGTCCCAGGCGCAGGCCCGGCTCCGGATCCCATCCTCGACGGCCGCGTCAGACGGCGGATGCCGCGGCCTGCCGGCCCTGCCCGCGCCGGCGTGGAAGCAGTGCTTCCAGGGCCCAGGCGCCTGGGCCGAATACGGCGATGACCAGCAGTGCCCAGCAGAACAGCGTGGCCGCCTCGCCGCCGTCGGCGATCGGCCAGAGACCAGTCGGCAGGTGCACGGTGAAGTAGGCGTAGGCCATGGCCCCGGAACCGACGACGGAGGCGGCGCGGCTGCCCAGACCCATCATGATCAGAGGGCCACAGATCAGGTGGATGAGCGACGCGTACCAGTACGGCCACACGCCGGCCGACACGGTGGTGCCGTGGCCGTCGGCGCCGCCCATGGCGCCGAAGAGGTTGGCGATGCCGTGGCAGGTGAAGAGCAGTCCTATGACGACGCGATACACGGCAAGGAAGTGATTCTGGGTGGTGGCGGGGACGGACATGGTGGGCTCCTGCGGGGGAGGGTTTCCGGCGGTGGGAGGCCGGTGGAGCGCGGGACTGGGGCAGGACGGCGGGTAGGGGGGAGCGAGCGGTGATTCCGGCCGGTCAGACCAGGGAGCGGACGCGGCGCATGACCCGGCCGCAGAAGTCGCCGATACCGCCCGGGTCGTCGGTGAACTGGGAGGGCTTGATACAGAAGGTGGTGAAGCCCTGTTCGAGCTGAGCGGGGATATGAGCCAGTGCCTGGTCGAGGTCCGCGCAGGAGTTGTTGTCGGGGAAGACTGCGCGGGTGCCGCCGACGAGTTCCAGTTCGCTGATGTCGCGTCCTGCTTCCGCCATGGCGGCTCTGAGCCTGTCCATGTCCTCGGGTGCGGGACGCCCAAGCGGATTGAAGCCGTGACCGTGACGCACCAGCCTGCGGGTGAGCGCGTCGTGCATCCTGCTGCCGCCGAACCAGATCCGAGGGCCTTCCGGTCGGTGGGCCTTGGGCTCGAAGTGGACGTCCTGGAAGCGGTAGTGCTTCCCCTCGTACGACGCGGGGGATTCGCGCCAAAGGAGCTCCCAGATGTCCAGGTGTTCGTCGAGGAGTTGCCCACGCTTGTCGAAGGGCACGCCCAGCGCGGCGTACTCGTCCCGGCTCCAGCTCACGGTCGGCAACACGATCAGGCGTCCCTGGGACAGCAGGTCCAGGGTGCCCAACTCCCGTGCCAGAAGCAGCGGGTGACGCAGTGGGGCGAGGATCGCCGCGGCGGCCAGACGCAGCCGTGTGGTCACGGAGGCGATCGAGGCGAGCAGCAGAAGGGAATTGGGCCAGGGCGTGAAGGGGTCCTGATTGCCAGGGAGGGCATACTCACGCGGGTTGGGCATCAGGCCCTTTGCGCCCGCGTCGGGGCCGAGGACGATGTGCTCGCTGATCATGACGGAGTCGAAACCGGCGTCCTCGGCCTCTCTGGCCCAGCGGACCAGAGTCGGCAGGTCACGTCCGGAGGTGAGGGTCCAGTTCTCGCTGAGGACGAGTTGCATACGGGGGATGGGTGCTGTCAACGGTGTGCTCCAGGCAGGGCTGAGCGGGGGGTGCAAGTGGCGCGGGTCGGGCGTCAGAGCAGGTGGGAGTACTCGCGGAACTCCCAGTCGGTGACGTAACTCCGGAACCGGGTCAACTCGTCGCGCTTGAAGGTGAGGAAGGCGTCGACGAAAGGTTTGCCGAGCACTTCGGTGAGCTGGTGGTCGGCTTCCAGAGCGTCGAGCGCCTCGCCGAGGTGCGTCGGCAGCTTGGGGGCGCCGGCCGCGTCGTATCCGTATCCGCTCATCGGGGCCGGGGGCTCGGCCGCGTCGCTGATGCCCAGATGGACGGCGGCGACCAGCCCGGCGATGGCGAGGTACGGGTTCGCGGTGGCGTCGCCGAGGCGGATCTCCAGGCGCGAGCCGCTGCCGCGCTCCGGCGGGATACGCACCATGGCGCCCCGGTTGTCCAGGCCCCAGTCGATGAGCCAGGGGGCGGCGGTGTCGGGGCCGAAGCGCTTGTAGGAGTTGATGGTCGGGTTGAACAGCGCGGCGAGCGCCGGGGCGTGGTTGAGCAGCCCGGCTATCGCGTGACGCGCGGTGGCGGACAGCCCGTAGGGCTCACCCGGGTCGTCGAAGACGTTGCGCTGCTCGCTGTCGACGACGGACAGGTGCAGATGGAAGCCGGAACCACCACCGTCGTTCAGCGGCTTGGCCATGAAGGTGGCCAACCGGCCTTCGATGCGGGCGAGTTCCTTGACTGCGGCCTTGAAGCGGAAGGCACGGTCGGCTGCGTCCAGAGCCTCGGAGTGGTCGAGGTTGATCTCGAACTGTCCGCCGTCGAACTCCCGGTTGCCGCTGGTGACGCCGATCCCGAGATCGTGCAGATGACGCAGGGTTCGCAGGAGGTGTCCGTCGGGGTCACCCTTGCGCCCCACGGTGTAGACGTTGCCCGGTGCGCCGGCGTACCGGCGCCAGCCGGTGGGCGAGGCCGGATCGGGGTCCAACAGAACGTACTCCAGCTCGGGGCCCACCACGGCTGTCAGCTCGCTCTCCCGCAGCCGGCCCGTGACCTGGCGCAGCAGATCCCGGGGGGATTCGGGTGCGGGCCGACCGGTCTCCGGATCGCGTGCGTCACCGATGCACCAGGCAACGCCGGGTTCCCACGGGAGGGGAACCAGGGTGGCCAGGTCGGGACGTACGGCGATGTCGGGCATGCCGGCGTCGAGGCCGCCGGGGATGTCGGAGTGCTCGCCGAGGGCGGCGGTGTGGTAGATGGCCCGACAGAAGGCGATCCCATGGCCGATCGCGCTGGGCAGGTGGTGCAGCAGGACGTCCCTGCCGCGGTCGGAGCCGATCAGGTCGGGATACGCGACGCGTATGACGTCGATCCCCTGAGCGGCGAGCGCATCGATTCTCTGGCGGATCTGCGGAGGTGTTTCGGCGCTCACGGTTCGCTCCTCGGGGGCGCAGAGGAAGTCATGATGTAAGGAGAAATTTCCGCCTAGGCCACCATTGTGCCCTTGTGATCAAGGCTTGGAGGTGGACGGCTTTCGTTTGGTGCCAAACGATACGAGCCGTGTGGCCCCGCCGCAAGAGACCGGGCGCAACTTCTCGCAGGTCTCGCTTCTGTTCGCCCTTTGGTGTGTCCCGGAGTCAAGGCCCGACGGTTACATTTGGCAGCAAACGAATGTCCAGGTGGCGTGCATGTCGCCAGAAAGCAAGGGGGAAGTCCGTGGCCGGCCATCGATCCATCACGGAGACCGAGCGCGCAGTCCAGGCGAAGCTCAGCGGCTTCCAGCTGCAGCGCGAGCAGATGGCGGCCGTGGCGAACATCCATCGAGCGGCCACGGCCGTTCGGTCGCACCTGGAGAACTCGGTTCTGCGCCCTTCTGAACTGACCTGGACGGGGTTCGTCGTCCTCTGGGTGCTCTGGATCTGGGGCGAGTCGGAGACCTGGTCCGTGGCGGAAGAGGCGGGGATCTCCAAAGGGACTCTGACCGGGATCGCGCGCACCTTGGAGTCGCGGGGGCTGGTGACCCGCTCGACCCACCCCGAGGACGGTCGGCGCGTCCTCCTCTCGCTGAGCCCCGAGGGGGAGAAGCTGATGGAGGATCTCTTCCCTGCCTTCAATACCGAGGAAGCCTTCGTGGTCTCACGGCTCACCGTGGACGAGTGCCGTCAGCTCGCGGACGGGCTGCGCGCCGTGGTCGCGCAACTTGAGGAGCATGGGGAGGAGCGGCGCCGTGAGCTGCTGGGTGGTGCCGAGCCTGCCCCGCGCCGCTCCGGCCGGCGGTCGCGCTCGTAGTCCTGTGGCTCCTTCGGACGTGGCGCCCCGGTCGCGATCTGCGGCCGGGGCGCGATTGCCTTCCCGGGTCTCTTGTGGGAGCGGACCCCTCTGGGTATCGTACGGGCCCAAACGAATAGAGAGGCGGAGCGTTCACCGCCCCCTCTAGGGCCTTCGGTCGAGGTCCGACAGCACAACCCTCACCCCTCCCCACCGCTCGAGTGCGCAGCCGCATCCGATGCCGGCGCACTGTTCTCGGCTCCCTCACGCCGGTTTCGCCTCGACGGCCTGTCTCCCCGGACGGAGCACGCAATGACCCAGCCACCCGGACCCCCCGCAGAGCGCAGACACGACGGCCTGTCACTCATCGACGTCGTGGCACAGTCGGTCGGCTTCATGGGGCCCGTCTTCTCCGTGTCGATTCTGCTGCCGCTGCTCATCGGCGTGAACGCCGCAGGACGGGGGGCTGGTGCCGCCGCCCCGCTGGCGGTCCTGCTGGCCACCGTCGGCATGCTCGCACTCGGCTGGATCGTCTCCGCCTACGCGCGCCGGGTGAAGGCGGCGGGCTCGCTCTACAACTACGTGACCCTCGGCCTCGGCAGACGTGCAGGTGCCGCCGCGGGCCTGATGTACTACGGCGGAGTGCTCCTCCTGGGTGCCGCCATAGGCCCCCTCGTCGGCGGCTACCTCCACGACACCCTGCAGGCCGAGTTCGCCATCGAGCCGCTTCCCGTATGGGGCTGGCAACTACTGCTCCTGGCGGGCCTGATCGCCGCGGTGTATGTCGGCGTGGAGTTCTCCGTGCGCAGCCAGCTCGTGCTCGCTCTTGTTTCGGTCGGGGTGCTGCTCGTCTTCTTCGTCTACCTGATCCTCAAGGTGGGCGACGGAAACAGCATCAAGGCATTCAACCCCCATACGTCGCAGGATGGTTGGGCGGGAATCATGTTTGCCGTGCTCTACGGAGTGCTGCTCTTCACCGGTTTCGAGGCGGCGGCCAACCTGGCCGAGGAGGCCAAGGACCCGCACCGCCACATCCCCAAGGCCGTGATGTTCTCCGTCCTCGCCGCGGCGGTCTTCTTCCTGCTCGGCACCTACGCCCAGGTCGCCGGCTTCCACTTCGACCTGGATGCCATGACCAAGGCGGCGGGAGCCCCCTTGAACACACTCGCCGGAGGCGGTCCCGGCGGCTACGGCTCCACCACATGGGGACGCCTGGTCGAGCTGGTGGTCTTCCTTGACATGGCTGCCGTCTACATCGGAGTCTCGGTCTCCGCGACCCGTGGTGTGCTGACCATGGCCCGTGACGGCTGGCTGCCCAGGCCGCTCGCGTCCCTCAGCTCGCGGCGGGGGACGCCCAGCGGCGGCACGGTGCTCGTCGGCGCCGTCTACCTGGCGGTCATCGCGATGTCCGACCTCTTCCCGAAACTGCTGGCGCTTCCGGGCGCCCCCTCGTATCTGGCCGTGTACTCCTGGTTCTCGACCTTCGGGGTCTTCTGCCTGGCGGCCATCTACCTGATGATGGCCATCGGCGCGCCGCGCGGCCTGCGCGGTCAGGCCTCGGGCCCGGTGGTGTGGGCGTGTTCCGTGGTGGGTGTCCTGCTCACCGCAGGGGCCCTGTTCGGCTCGGTGTACAAGGTGCCCGCACCCACGGTGTACGCGACGTACTTCGCGCTCGGATGGTTCGTGGTGGCCGTGGTGATCGCGGTGGTCGTCGGCCGCCGGCAGGACCGACGATGACCCTCGATCGGAAACCTGTCGTACTGGTCACGGGGGCAGGCACCGGAATCGGCGCAGCGATCGCCGAGCTGGCGGCCGCAACCGGAGCCCGTGTCGCGATCTGCGGGCGACGCCGCGAGCCGCTGGAGAAGGTCGCCGATGCCACCGGCGCGATCCCGTACACCGCCGACGTCACCTCGCCCGCGGACGTCGAGCAACTGGTGTCGCAGGTCGTGGACGAGCACGGTCGACTGGACGGCGTGGTGGCGAACGCCGGGGTGATGCGCCCCGGAAGTGTCCTCGACCTGACCCAGCAGGACTGGGACGCCACCGTGCGCACCAACCTCACCGCACTGTTTCTGCTTGCCAGATGCGCCCTGCCGCACTTGGTGGAGTCGCGGGGCGCATGGGTGACCGTCAGCTCCGTCGCCGGGCTGAGAGCGCCGACCGGCGCGGCCGCGTACGCCGCGTCCAAGGCCGGTGCGGCGATGCTCACCCAGTGCATCGCCGCGGACTACGGCCCGCGTGGGGTCCGAGCCAACGCCGTTTGTCCCGGATGGACACGCACCGAGATGGCGGACGAGGAGATGCGGGAGTTCGGCGAACCGCTCGGTCTCGACCGCGAAGAGGCGTACGCACAGGTGACGCATGTGGTGCCGCAACGGCGCCCGGCCGCCGCGTCGGAGATCGCCGACGCCGTGCTGTGGCTGCTCGGCCCGCGCTCCTCCTACGTCAACGCGGCGGTGCTGACAGTCGATGGTGGCACCACCGCGATCGACCCGGGGACCATCCCGTTCGACTTCGATGTCGCACTCCGCGCGACGCGCCCGTAGCGGCAGACGAGATGTCTGACATGGATCTGGAACTGGAGGACCGTGCGGTGCTGGTAACCGGTGGTGCCAGCGGCATCGGGCGGGCCACAGTCGCAGCCTTCCGTGAGGAAGGCGCCCGCGTGGCGGTGATCGACCGGTCACCCCGGCCCCCCTGGGCGCCCGACGATGTGCTCTGGCATCAAGGAGACATCACGGACGAGGCCGCGGTCGCCCAGGCGGTGGGACGGGCGGCCGGCCGCTTCGGCGGACTGGATGTGGCCGTCGGCTGTGCGGGGGTCTCCGGCCCGATGGGGCAGAACGCGATCCGCACCAGCCGGGACGACTTCGCGCACACGGTCGACGTCAACCTCACCGGGCAGTTCCTCCTCGCCAAGCATGCGGCCGGCGTCATGCGGCGCAACGGAGGAGGGGCGATCGTCATGGTCGCCTCCGACTCCGGCTTCGTCGCGGCGCCCGGCATGGTGGCCTACTGCGCGTCCAAGGGCGGTGTGCTCATGCTGGCCAAGGCGCTCGCGGTCGACCTCGACCAGGACCGGATCCGGGTGAACTGCGTCTGCCCGAGTGTGGTGGACACCCCGATGTCGCGCGCCGATCTGGGGCTGGTCAAGGAGGGTTTCGACGGTCAGCCGTACCGGGTCCACCGCCCGGAGGACATCGCCCGTTCGATCCTCTTTCTCGCCTCCCCTGCTTCGGCAGGCGTCAACGGCACGGCCCAGGTGATCGACTTCGGGGGCCTGGCGCGCTCCACATTTCCTGCCTGAACAGGTGTGACGCCCAATTGCGCGTGAATCGTATGGGTCCAAATGAATTGTCCGTCCCTTTCGAAACAAGGAGTCTCACATGACCGGCGTCCGCGGGTTCTTCCATCCCAAGACGGCCACAGGCCGTTCCTCGCTCGTTCCGTCGCCGCCCTGGTACTACTCCGGCGACCTGATCACCGTCGAGTACCGGACCGATCCCGCACGGGTCGCCGAGCTGCTTCCGCAGCCGTTGGAGCTCGCGGACGAGGACCCGGGAGCCGTCGCTCTGATCTGGGCCGACTGGCAGTCGTGCAGCGGTTCCAGGGAAGAGCTCCTGGATCCGGTGCGCTCGCAGTACAAGGAGTGCTTCGCGGTGGTGCGCTGCAAGTACCGCGGGACGACGTACTCCCGGTGCGTATACATCTGGGTGGACAAGGACTTCGCCATCGCGCGCGGCTTCCACCAGGGGTATCCCAAGAAGCTCGGCTCGATCCACATGACGCGTCCCCACCCGTACGGCCCCGCGCCGCGGATCGAGCGGGGTGCGGCGTTCGGGGCGACGCTGGCCGCGGCGGACCGGCGACTGGCCGAGGCCGTGGTGACATTGCGCGAGCCGACCGAGCACAACGGCTTTGTCAACGGCCACCCGATGGCCCACCACCGCTGGCTGCCCTCGATCGAGAAGGGCAAGGGACTGGCGCTGGACGAACTCATCGAGACCGGCGCGGCGTCCTTCGAAGGCGGGCAGCCCTGGGCCGCCGACGCCGAACTGCGGCTCTTCGACGCGCCGACGGAGGAACTGGCCCGGCTGGAGGTGCGGGAGCTGATCGGCGCCTACTACCGGCAGGTGGGCGTCTGCTGGGACGGCGGGACACTGCTGGAGACCGGGACTTCCGGCGCCGAGTAGCGGCTCGCGAGGGTACGTCGTTGCGGTCCTGCGGGGGTTTGCCGCGCAGGACCGCAGAGGTGTGGCACGCCGACGCGGTGGCCCAGGCGGCCGGTCGCACCCGTGCGCCCACGGACTACGCCGTCATGGCGTGACAGCCGTCGGGAGGGCCTGCTCGGCCCAGATGGTCTTGCCGCGGGCGTGGTAGCGGGTCCCCCACAACTGGGCGAGCTGCGCCACCATGTAGAGCCCTCGCCCACCCTCGTCGGTCTCCAGCGCGCGCCGGATGTGCGGGGAGGTACTGCTGGCGTCGGACACCTCGCAGATCAGGCCGCGGTCCCGGATCAGGCGCAGCTGGATCGGCGGGCTGCCATAGCGGATGGCATTGGTGACCAGTTCGCTGACCACCAGCTCGGTGGTGAACTCCAGCTCCTCCAGGTCCCATTCGGCCAGCTTCCGGGTTGCGAGCGCACGTGCCTCGCCCACGACCTCGGGCTCGGCAGCCAGTTGCCAGGTGATGTGGCGGTCCGGATGCAGCCCGCGGACGCGTGCCACGAGCAGCGCGATGTCATCCTGCGGGCGGCTCGGCGGCAGGCGGCGGACCACCGAGGCGCAGATGCCGTCGAGCCGGGGAGATGCGGCGAGCTGAGGCTCGGACAACGCCTCGCGAAGCCATGTGAGATCGGTCCCGGCGCTGTCCTTCGCGGTCTCCTCCGGACGACTGGTGTGCAGGACGAGAACATCCCCGTCGTTGAGAGTCACCTCGCCACTTTCGAAAGGAGCTCCACCACGTCCAAGGGGAGGGCCGCCGGGCAGACCGAGGAGCTCCACCTTCCCTTCCGCCGAGAGACGGGCGGCCGGTGGACGCCCCGCCCGAGCCATGGCGCACCGCCGTGAGATGGGATCGAAGACGGCGTACAAACACGATGTGCCGGCCGCTCCACCGGCGAGTCCCTCCCCGCGCTCGTCCTGGAACCGGCTGACCTGGTCGTCCAGGTGGGTGAGCAGTTCCTCGGGCGACAGATCGAGATCCGCGAGCGTCCGCACCGCGGTGCGCAATCTCCCCATGGTCACGGCCACATGCAGGCCTTGCCCGGGGACATCGCCCACGACCAATGCCACACGCGCGCCCGACAACGGAATCACATCGAACCATGCGCCCCCGAGCACCGCACGGCCGCCTGCCGGCAGGTAGCGCGACGTCGTCTCAACGGCACGGAGTAGCGGCAACTGCTGTGGCAGCAGATTGCGTTGGAGCGCCATCGCCGTCGCCCGCTCGTGGGTGTAGCGCCTCGCGTTGTCAATGCATACCGCCGCACGCGCCACGAACTCCTGGGCCAAGAGCACGTCATCCGCCTCGAACGGATCTGCACGCCTGAAGCGCAGGAAGACCGCCGCCCCCAGCGGGGCGCCTCGTGCGAACATCGGTACCAGAAGATACGAGTGGGTCCCGTACTCGCGGACAAGGGCGGCCCGTCGGGGATCGACCGGGGCGAGCTCGGCGATCACTTGCTCCGTTGTCAGAAACAAGGGCTCGCCCGTGGTCAGCGCCCGGCCGAACAGGGCACCCGGTCCCGAGGTGAACGAGTCGACCTCTCCCGTGGCGACCACCACCTCCGTCGGGCTTTCGGGGGTGGAGGAAGTCGCCGCCCGCCGCAGCGGCACCGTCTCGGCGATGGGGCCGAGTACCGGCTCCTCGCCGCCGAAGACAGGGTCGAGCAGGTTGACGAACGCGTGGTCGGCGAAAAGCGGGACGGCGACATCGGTCAGTTCCTGCGCGGTGCGCAGGACGTCAAGAGTGCTTCCGATCTTCGCGCTCGCGTCGTTGACCAGCGCCAACCGCTCCCGGGCCCTGACCCTGTCGGTCACCTCGAACACGGCGTGCGCCAGTCCGATGACCGCCCCCGAACTGCTGCGCAGCGGCACGATCGTTTCCGAGAACGCCTGGTCCCGATGCGGGGCCTCGGAATCGCGGGCGCGCACCTCTGTGGCTACGAGGGCCTCCCCGGTGGCCAGGACCTGTTGTTGCCGGGCCTCGAAGGCCGCCATGTCCAGCACCCCGGCCGGCGCCACGTCCCGCATGGTGCGCCCGATCACGTCCTGGTCCCGGAAGCCCTTCAAGCGTCGCGCGTTCTGCGCGACGAAGCGCAGCTGGGCATCGAACACGTCGATGTGGAAAGGTGATTCGGTGAACAGGCCCCGCAACAGCGCGCGGCCGAGATTCTGCCGCCGTACGGCGTCTGCGCTCTGCGCACGGATGAGCCATTGCCGTTCACCGGTGGTGGGCACCAGGGGCTGAGCCCACAGTGCGGCCTCGACCCGGCTGCCGTCCCGATGTCTCAGGGATACGCGGCAGAGGGCGGTTGTCTCCCCTGCCCGGCAGCGCTCGGTGAGTCGGGCGGCGTCGCTCTGGGCGTGCAGCAGGTCGGTTCCGTGCTGCCCGCGTATCTCGTCCGCCGCGTAGCCGAGCAGCTGCTGGGCGCCGGGGCTCCAGCTCGTCACCACGCAGTTCGCGTCGAGGGTGGCGTATGCCTCGGCTTCCTCTTCGGGGAGATTGTCGAGGGCGTCATGGAACGGGGCGTCGCTCATGTGTCACCCCCACTCCGCGACTCGCGGCACTCGGAAGTGCGATGCCCCGGTGGGGTCCGCGGCCGCATTGCGGGAAGCAGCCTTGTATCTCCGCTTGGACCATCAACTGGACTGCAATTCTATCGTCGGGCGAACTGCCCTGCCGGTCGGCAAGCTGCTGCGACCAGGGCGGCGAAAAGTTCCTGCTGAGCGGCGTCATACGAGGCGGTGTCCTCGGGGTGCCACTGGACGCCGAGGAACCACCCTGCACCGTTGGGTCGCTCCACGGCCTCGACGGTGCCGTCGTCGGCGGTTGCGACGACGCTCAGCCCGGCGCCGACGCGATCCAGGCACTGGTGGTGATAGCAGGAGATCTGGGCCTTCTCCACCCCCAGGACCCCTCCCAGCAGCGAGCCGCTTTCGATCGCGATCGGGTGCATCCGGGGGCGGTGATCTGCGTCGGGGCCGCCCATCGTCTGGCGCAGCGTGCCGCCGAGGGCGGTGTTGACCACTTGCAGCCCACGGCAGATGGCGAGCATGGGCAGTGCAGTGTCCAGGGCGTACCGGGCGAGGGCTAGGTCGAATGCGTCCTGCTCGTCGTCCACGTCGTAGATGGATGCGTGGGCCTCGGCGGCCTCGTAGCGGTGCGGGGCGAGATCGCCGCCCCCGGGGAGTACGAGTCCGTCGCAGTGCTCGAGGCGTCGGGCGATCTCGTCGGGGTCGGCATGGCCTCCGGGTGCGTGCGGGTGCATGGTGAACGGTTCGCCGCCCGCATGGTAGACGGCCTCGATCAAGGCGCGGGCGTTGACTTCGGCGGCGTAGCGCAGGGCGGCTGCGGAGTCGGAGAAGCGGGCCGGTACGGCGATCAGCGGGCGGCGCGTCACAGCCGGATCCAGGTGGTCTTGAGCTCGGTGAACTTCTCCAGGGCATGGGCGGACTTGTCACGGCCGTTGCCGGACTGCTTGTAGCCGCCGAAGGGGACGTTGAGGCCGCCCTCCTCGTAGCAGTTGACCCACACGGTGCCGGCCCTGAGCTGCCGGGAGACCTGGTGGGCGGTGCCAAGGTCGCTGGTCCACACCCCGGCTGCCAGCCCGTAGTCGCTGTCGTTGGCGAGTGCAACGGCCTGTTCCGTGGTGTCGAAGGTCAGGACGGCCAGGACGGGGCCGAAGACTTCCTCGCGGGCGATCCTCATGTCGGGGGTGACCTGGTCGAAGACGGTGGGTTTCAGGTGAAGACCCCCTGGGTGGGGCAGCGGGGATCCCCCGGTTCGCAGACGGGCGCCGTCCTGCTTCGCATGGTCGATGTGGGCGAGAACGGTGTCGCGCTGGCGGGCGGTGGCGACCGGTCCCATCTCGGTGGTCGGATCGAGTGGGTCGCCCACCCGTAGTGTGCCGGCACGTTCGACGATCAGGTCGATGACCTGCTCGGCGATGGAGGTGTGGACGAGCAGGCGGGAGGGGGCGGTGCACATCTCGCCGGCGTTGAAGAAGATCCCCCACGCGGCGGTGGCCGCGGCCTCGCTCAGGTCGGGTGCGTCGGGGAAGACGATGTTGGGGGACTTGCCGCCGAGCTCCAGCCAGACCCGCTTGAGGTTGGAGTCGGCGGCGTAGCGGAGATAGTGGCGGCCGACGGCGGTGGAGCCGGTGAAGGCGAGCACGTCGACGTCGGGGTGCAGGCCGAGGGCCTGTCCGACGGCCCGGCCCTGCCCCGTGATCACGTTGAGTACACCGTCGGGGACACCGGCCTCGGCGGCGAGACGCCCGAGCCGCAGCGCGGAGAGCGGCGTCTGCTCGGAGGGCTTGAGGACCACGGTGCAGCCCGCCGCGAGCGCGGGGGCGATCTTCCAGGTGCCGAGGGTGAGGGGGAAGTTCCATGGCACGATCGCGGCCACCACGCCGATCGGCTCCCGGGTGACCAGGGCCAGCGCGTCGCTGTGCGTCTGAGGGGCCTCGTCGGACAGTTTGTCGGCGAGTTCCCCGTAGTAGCGCAGGGTGTTGGTCACGGCCCGCAGTTCGATGCCGTACGCCTCGGTGACGGGCTTGCCCATCTCCAGGCTTACCAGCAGGGCCAGTTCGGCGCGGTGCTCTTCGACCAGGTCGGCGAAGCGCTGCAGGATGCGACCCCGCTCGGTCGGCGACAGGCGAGGCCAGGGCCCGTGGTCGAAGGCGCGACGTGCGGAGGAGACCGCGCGGTCCACGTCGGCGCCGCTCGCGTCGGCGACCTCGGCCAGGACCTGTCCGTCGCGGGGCGAGACCAGTGGGAAGATCCCGGCTTCTCCAGGGGCGTCGGTTCCGTCGATCAGATGGTGAACGGGCGGCGTGAGACGTGCCGCCAGGGTCAGCCATTCTTCGTGGGTGGCAGGTGGCATGGAGCCCTCCAGCGATTATGTTTGGGCTCAAACGATACACGCCTCGAAGGTGTTGACCAGTCCCTTCGGGCTCGGCTAGCTTGTTTGGAGCCAAACGAAATCTGGAGGCTTTGACATGTCCCCACGGCGCGACACAGACGCGACCGAGGCGAGAGTCGCCGGCGTCGCCGTCGACACCCGCCACTGGATAGGCGGCGAGCGGGTGGCGTCCGCCGACACCTTCACCACCACCTCACCGATCGACGGCAGCCCCCTCGCCGAGATCGCCCGCGGCGGCGCCGCCGAGGCGGCCCAGGCTGTGGCAGCGGCACGCTCCGCGTTCCCGGCGTGGGCCGCGACCTCACGCGAAGAGCGAGCACGCATTCTGCACGCCATCGCCGACGGCATCGAGAAGCGCATCGAGGAACTGGCCGTCGTCGAGACCGCCGACAACGGGGCGCTCCTGCGCTCCCACCGGCGCGGCGTGATGCCCCGGGTGGCGCACAACTTCCGCTTCTTCGCCGACTGGCTTCTCACCCTGGACCACGAGGACTTCGAGACACGCGGCCACACCAACCACGTCTCCTGGGACCCGGCCGGCGTCTGCGCCCTCATCACGCCGTGGAACGCGCCGCTGATGCTCGCCACCTGGAAGGTCGCCCCGGCGCTCGCGGCGGGGAACACCGTTGTCCTCAAGCCCGCCGAATGGTCGCCCCTCACGGCGTCGCTGCTCGCCGACATCGCGGCCGAGGCGGGGCTGCCCGCCGGAGTGCTCAACGTCGTCCAGGGTTACGGGGAAGAGGTCGGCGCCGCTCTTGTCTCCGACCCTGGAGTGGCCCGGATCAGCTTCACCGGCTCGGTACCGACGGCCCGCCACATCGCCGCCGCCGCGGCGGCCAACCTGGTCCCGGTCAGCCTGGAGCTCGGCGGCAAATCACCGCTGCTGGTCTTCGCCGACGCCGACCTCGACCTCGCCGTGGACCTCGCGATCGAGCAGTACGACAACGCCGGGCAGGTCTGCCTCGCGGCCACCAGGCTGCTGGTCGAGGAGAGCATCGCCGAGGAGTTCACCGCCCGCTTCCTCACGCGAGCCCGGAAACTCAAGCAGGGCGACCCGCGCGACGAGGCCACGGACATCGGCCCGAACATCCACCGCGACCATGTCGAACGCATCAACGGCTTCGTCCTGAACGCGATCGACGACGGAGCGACGGTGCTGCTCGGCGGCAGCCCCAACTACCACCTGGGCGGGCTCTACTACCAGCCCACCCTCCTGGCCGTTGTCGCCCCCGACGCCGCGATCGTCACCGAGGAGGTCTTCGGGCCCGTCCTCACCCTCCAGACCTTCGCCACCGAGGACGAGGCCGTCGAGCTGGCCAACGGCACCCGCTTCGGCCTCGCCGCCACTCTCGCCACGGGAGATACCGAGCGCGCCACGCGCGTCAGCGAGCGGCTCGTCGCCGGAACGGTCTGGGTCAACTGCTTCTTCGTCCGTGACCTCCAAGCCCCCTTCGGCGGGTCCCGCCAATCCGGCATCGGGCGCGAGGGCGGCACCTGGAGCTTCGACTTCTACTGCGATGTCAAGAACACCGTGACCGCGCCGAAGGGATGGCACACCCATGGGTGAGATCGTCGGCGCCGGCCTGCTCGCACACGTACCCACCATCATGCTCTCCGAGGCCGCTCGCCGGGAGCTCAACCACGGCCAGGACACCACCCTCGTCGGCGGGTTGGAGCAGCTGCGCCGCGAGGTCTTCGAAACGGCCGACTACGACACCGTGGTGCTGCTCGACTCCCACTGGGCCACCACCGTCGAGTTCGTCGTCACCGCACACGACCGCCGCGCCGGGCTGTTCACCTCGGAGGAACTGCCGCGGGGGATGTGCCGCATCCCCTACGACTTCCCCGGCGACCCGGAACTCGCCCACGCGATCGCCGCCCAGGCCGACAAACACGGCACCTGGATCACCCCCATCGACGACCCCTACCTCCCCATCTACTACGCCACCGTCAACCTCTGGAAATACCTGGGCGTCGAGGGCAAACGCTGGGTCTCCATCGGCGTGTGCCAGACCGGAGACACCGAGGACCACCTACGACTCGGCCGCGCGCTCGGCGACGCCATCGCCGCCACCGACCGCAAGGTGCTGCTCATCGCCTCCGGCGCGCTGTCGCACACCTTCTGGCCGCTGCGCGAGATCCGCGACCACGAGGCCAGCCACCCCGAGCACGTCTTCACCCCCGAGGCCCGTGACGCCGACCTCGAACGCATCGAGTGGTTCCAACAGGGCCGCCACGACCGGGTGCTGAAGGCCATGCCGGACTTCCTGAAGCACAAGCCCGAGGCCCGCTTCGGCCACTACCTGATGATGGCCGGCGCCCTTGGCGAAGAGCGCCTGACGGCCTCCGGCCGCCTGTTCAGCAAGTACGAGAACTCGGTCGGCACCGGACAGGTCCACCTGTGGTTCGACCGGCCCGCGGGCGGCTGGACGGCCCCGCGCTCAACCGGCGCCCTGCGCCACGACATCCACCACCACGTCGACCCTCACCATGACGAGGAGGCACCCCTCCATGCCTGAGTACCGCCGCATACTCCTCGACGGCGCGGTCTTCGAGGTCATCCGTGAAGGCGACGAACTGGTCGCCGCCGACGGACGACGCGTAAAGATCGCTGAAGCCCACCACCTTCCGCCGGTCGTCCCTTCCAAGGTCGTCGCCGTTCACCTCAACCATCGCAGCAGGGTGGAGGAGTTCGCCACCTCACTGCCACCCGCGCCCACCTACTTCCACAAGCCGACCTCCGCGCTCAACGCACACGGCGGCGCGATCGTCCGGCCGGACGGCTGCAAGTACCTCAACTACGAGGGCGAAGTGGCCATCGTCATCGGCCGCACCTGCCGCAATGTCTCTCCCGCCGAAGCGGGTGACTACATCGCCGGATACACCATCGCCAACGACTACGGCCTGCACGACTTCCGGGACACCGACGCCGGATCCATGCTCCGCGTCAAGGGATCGGACACGCTCTGCCCGCTCGGCCCCGGGCTCGTCACCGACTGGGACTTCCGGGGCAAGCGGCTGCGCACCTACGTCAACGGCGAGGTGGTCCAGGACGGCTCCACCGACGAGATGGAGTGGGACATGCACTACCTCGTCGCCGACATCGCCCGCACGATCACCCTGTACCCCGGTGACGTCCTGCTCTCCGGCACGCCCGCCAACTCCCGGCCGGTGCAGCCCGGCGACGTCGTCGAGGTGGAGGTCGAGGGGCTCGGACGCCTCACCAACCACATCGTCATCGGACCGGTGGCCGTACGTGACGACTGCGGGGCCCAGCCGACCACCTCCGAAGAGGTCCTTTCCACCGCCCTGGGCGGCGATTGGGAGTTCCGGGGCATCCGAGCGCCCCAGCGGACCTGACTCTCCACACTCCGGTACCGACCTGCCCGACAGGTCGGTACCGGGCTCGCAAATGGACATGCCCCCTCCGTCGAACAGTCAGGAGTGAATCCCTGTGGACCTCGGATTCTGGCTCAGCGAGGCTGTGGTCTCGAACGAGGACTGGTCCGCCGGCTTCGGCCCCTACCAAACGCACCCGGCGCTGGAGGTCGACGACGCCCGGTTCGCTGCAGCATTCCGGGAATTTGCCGAGCGCCTGAAGGACAACTACCCCTTCTTCCACCCGCGTTACGCCGGACAGATGCTCAAGCCACCGCACCCGGCCGCGATCGTCGGATACCTCACCGCTGCGCTCGTCAACCCCAACAACCACGCCCTGGACGGCGGCCCGGCCACGGCCCGGATGGAGCGCGAGGTGGTCCAGCAGCTGGCCGGCATGTTCGGCTACGACTCCCATCTCGGCCACCTCACCACCAGCGGCACGATCGCCAATCTGGAAGCCCTCTACGTGGCTCGCGAGACCCACCCCGGGCGCGGCGTCGCATACAGCGCCGAGGCGCACTACACACACGGCCGGATGTGCGGGGTCCTGGGGATGGAAGGCCATCCGGTCCCGGTCGACGACCACGGCCGGATGGACCTCGACGCCCTGGAGGACCTCCTGCGCGCAGGGAAAATCGGCACCGTCGTACTCACCGCGGGCACCACCGGCCTCGGGGCGGTCGAGCCGATCCACGAGGCCCTCGCCCTGCGCGAGCGCTACGGCGTGCGCATCCACGTGGACGCCGCCTACGGAGGCTTTTTCACCCTGCTGGCCGGCGCGGAAGGTCCCGAGGGACTGCCCGAGGCTCCTTGGCGTGCCATCGCACAGTGCGACTCGATCGTGGTCGACCCGCACAAGCACGGCCTGCAACCCTACGGCTGCGGGGCGGTCCTGTTCCGGGATCCGGAGGTGGGCCGGTTCTACCTGCACGACTCCCCGTACACCTACTTCACCTCCGAAGAGCTGCACCTCGGTGAGATAAGCCTTGAGTGCTCGCGAGCCGGCGCGGCTGCCGCAGCCCTCTGGCTCACCTTCCAGATACTGCCGCCAACCCGAGAGGGGCTCGGCCAAGTGCTGGCCGCCGGCCGCCGGGCGGCGGTGCGCTGGGCGGGACTGATCGAGGAGTCGGAGCGCCTGGAGCTCTATCAGGCCCCGGAACTCGACATCGTCACCTACTTCCCCGTGACGGAGCCGAAGGCTCTCTCCCGGATCGACGAAGCCAGCGCCATGATCCTGCACGCGGGTATGAACGACACCGAGGATCCGGTGTTCCTCAGCACACTCCGCGTCTCAGCAGACGCCTTGACGGCCCGTCACCCGAAGGTCACCGCGGACGCGGACGGGGCTCGGACCCTTCGCAGCGTGCTGATGAAGCCCGAGTCCGAAGGCTACGTGGACCACTTGCACGCCCGGCTGGAAGAACTCGCGCGGTTCTGATCACCGGCAGAGCCGACAAGAGATGCAAAGGAGGCCGTCTGTGCGAGCGCTGATCATCAAGCACGACCACCTGTCCACACCGGGTTACGTGGGGGAGAGGCTCACTCAACGAGGCTACGTACTCGATGAGTTGCTCGTTGTCCCCGAGTCGCGCTTCACCGATCCTGGCGTCGGATGCACCTTTCCCGAGGTGGTGGATATCGATCTGGTCGTCGCCCTGGGGGCGCCCTGGTCGGTGGATCACACCGACCTGATCGGATCATGGATCGCGCCCGAACTGACACTACTGGGATCGGCGCACGCCGGTGGGATCCCCGTGCTGGGCATCTGCTTCGGCGGCCAGGCGCTGGCGACCGCGCTCGGCGGCCGAGTCGAACGATCCCCGCGCTTCGAGCTCGGCTGGACCAACATCCACACCGACGCGCCCCGGCTCGTACCGGACGGCCCCTGGTTCCAGTTCCACGGTGACCGGTGGGTACTCCCGCCCGGAGCCCGGGAGATCGCCCGCAATGACGTCGCTTCTCAGGCGTTCGTGCACGGTCGCAGCATGGGTGTCCAGTTCCACCCCGAGCTCACCCCGGAGACACTGGCGGCATGGCTCGCCCATGGTGGCGATGCCACGGCAAGTGGGCTGGGCCTGGACCCTGGTGAGCTGCTCGCCCGCACGCGCGAGGACGCGCAGGCTGCCCGGAAGCGGGCACACCTGCTGGTCGATGCCTTCCTGGCACTGCCGTGCTCCGGCAGTTCGCCGGCGCGACCGGCAACCACATCTCCTCCGGCTGCGATCGAAAGAAGACGGGAACTGACATGACAGCACCTGATGCGGCGACCGAGAATCCACGCGGAGAGCATGATCTCCCTGATGTGTCGAGTTTGACCGTCGGCGTTCTCGGCGGAACCGGCGACCTGGGCAGTGGTCTGGCTTACCGGCTGGCCAAAGCGGGGCAGCGGGTGGTGATCGGCTCGCGGAGTGCCGAACGGGCCGAAGCTGTCGCCGCCGAGCTGGGGCTTGGCATCCGAGGCGCGGACAACGCCGCTGCCGCCGCGGCCGGCGACATCGTGATCATCGCGGTCCCCTGGGACGGCCACCGCGCTGTCCTGGAGTCCACCCGTAGGGACCTCGCTGGCAAGGTCGTCATCGATTGCGTCAATCCACTCGGTTTCGACAAGCAAGGCGCCCATGCCCTGAGACCCGACGAAGGAAGTGCTGCCCAGCAGGCCGCTGCTCTGCTGCCGGACTCGCATGTCACCGCCGGCTTCCACCATGTTTCCGCGAAGCTGCTGTTGGACCGGGAGGCAGAGCGGATGGACACCGACGTCATGGTCCTCGGCGACTCGCGTGCGGCCACTGACATCGTCCAGGCTCTGGCCTGCCGGATCCCTGGCATGCGGGGAATATTCGCCGGTCGGCTGCGCAACGCCCACCAGGTAGAGTCGCTGACCGCGAACCTGATCTCGGTGAACCGCCGCTACCGGGCGCACGCAGGGCTGAGGGTTACCGATGTCTGAGGCCAGTTGGCCTTCGACCGGTAGGAACAGCGCCGTCACCCTCGGACTGCCGGCTGCTTCCCGACGCCATCCAGGCTTCTGACCGACAGCGCTGCCGTACGGGCGATTCGCACGGCCGCCAGCCAGCCGCCCACCACATCGGTGGGCCAATGGACGCGCAACGCGATGCGGCTGAGGCCGACAATGGCGGCCACCGCGCCGGCCACCGCTCCCGAGCGAGTGACCAGCCCGGTGGCCAGCAGAGCCGTCGCGGTGTGCCGGGAGGGAGGACTCGCCCCTGTGCAGTGTGCGAGTAGCTCGACTGGACCCTCCGCACTGAGCAATCTCGGTCTGGCCTGACGGCCCGTCCTGCCGGGCTGCGGTTGTCGAAGTGAGCCGCCGGGAACGGCCGTTGACGGGCTGTGCTGGCGGGGGTGCAGCTCTTCCGCTGGGAAGATCCTGAATCTTGTTGTGAGGTAGTCAGGCTTGGTGTCGATGCAGGCGAAGGCGGGGTCGGCGGCCCACGCGAGGAGAAGGCGGCTCTTCTCCGGGTAGCTTGCTGCTCAGTCAGTTGGTGGCGGGTCGATCCCGAGGACCGGTAGGCACTCGCCAACGGCGACGAGATTGATGTCGTCGCGCCGCCGCTTGATCCACTGCTGCCGGGTCAGCCTCCACTGTTTGATCTCCGCCGGCTCGCCACGCCGGGTGTCCCAGGCGACGCCGTTCGGCACGTACCCCAGAGCTTGGGAAACACGGTTCGAGGCATGGTTGTCGAAGAAGGCATCGCTGCTCGCCTCACGAGCCCCCAACCCATCGAAGGCCAGATGCAGCACCGCCTGCCGCATCTCCTTGCCCAAGCCGCCGCCCCGAACGTCCGGGCTGAGCCAGGAAAAGGTGTGGACCGTACCGAACGCGGCGAAGTCGGTGCCGATCAGATCCTGCATGCCCACCGGCTCGCCGTTGACGACCACGACGAAGTACAGACGCCAAAAGTTCGCGCTGACCCGGCCCCGGCCACGCCACACCCCCTGCAGCCAGCCCCATTCGCGCTCTGGGCTGTCCGCATACAGGGATATCGGATCGTCGAAGGGCCACGGGGGCTGCCCGACCACGCCCTTGCGAACCGTCGGGACCAGGCGCTCCAGGAGCTCGTCCGTCGCTCCTAGCAAGGACAGACGGGGTGTGTGCACCTGCACGTTCAACGGGGGATATGCAGACAAAGGCGAGGCAGCCATCGGCATGGGCGCAACCCTATGGGCCGACCAACATGGCGCGCATCACATATTCGAGGTGTGGCTCCGCTGACGGGAACGTGAGCGGAGGCAGCTCTGATCGGGGTGTGTTCGGGTCTTTCCGTCTCTACCGTGGCCGTGGAGGAGGCGACTTTGATGGGCTCATTGCTCGAGGAATTGGAGGCCCGCGAGGCGATTGTCCGAGTGCGGGTGGAGGCGCTCGAGTCGCAGATCGCGGAGCTGACGGCGCGGCTGGAGGCCGAGCGGGTCACCACCTTCCTCGCCGTCCGCACCTCGAGGCGACGCTCCAGCGTCGTCCGGTCGGCCTTGAGATGGACCAGTTCCCAGCGACAGCCGTGGCTTTCAAACAGCGCATTGTAGTCGTCGCGGGCGGCCCGACTCCAGAAGCCGTAATCCACCACCACATCGCGCCCGGTCATTATCAGCTCCACCAGTTCCTGCCTCTGCTCGCGGCGGACCTCTTCCTTGAGCTGATCGAACGCCTCGGCCTCCATCGCCAGGCCGGCGTCGCGCTGCCCGAGTCGCTGCCAGACCACCTCGTCGATCGAGAGCCGAACGTAACCGCGTCGCACCAGCTCCATCGCGAAGGTGGTCTTGCCCGCTCCCGGAAGACCACACATCAGCACCATCGTGCTCAATCGCTGTGTCACGGAGCCAGGTTAGACCCGGAAAACACGCCCTCCTCAGTGGCGACAAGGGCGCCCGCTGGAAGCGGACCCCTCCGGGGCTGACCCACCCGGCGAACCTAAGCGGTCAGAGCACTAGACGAGTAGTTCCGATGTGGCTCAGTGGTCGTAGGCGATCAGTGACCTGGTGATGGGTGTGCCGATGGTCCGGTTGTGCCAGATCGCGCAGGTCATCGCCAGGATCCGCTGGGCCACGCGGACACCGACCCCTTCGATGGTCCGGCCGCCGTGCTGTTCCAGGTCGAGCTGGCCCTTGAGGGTGTCGTTGACCGACTCGATCAGTTGCCGCACCGTCTTGAGTAGGGCTTCTGCGGGCTGTGGGGTGCCGCGGTTGCGGTAGGAGGGCCGCAGTAACTGGATGCCCCGGGCGGCGAGGAAGTGGTCGAGTTCGGCGGCGATGTAGCCCTTGTCCGCCAGGATGAGCAGGCCCGGCCGGGCGGTGGTCAGATGCGGCTCATTGTCGATCAGGGCGGCCAGGACCTGTCGTTCGTCGATCTTGGGATCGGCCAGGGCCCAGGTGACGGGCAGGCCGGCCGGGGTGCACACCAGGTGCAGTTTCAGGCCCCAGTAGAAGCGTGAGTGGGAGCGGCAGTAACCGTAGTTCGCCCAGCCGGCCAGGTCGGAGCGTTTGACGGTCTCACGCGAGCGGGCGCATTCGACGGGGGTAGAGTCCACGATCCACACATCGTCAGCCACAGGTCACAGTCGGTGGCCAGGGACCGGATGACCCGCTTGACCAGCCCCAGTGCGGCCCGCAGGCGCTTGTTGTAGGCCGGGCGCTGGGGCAGATACGGGAACAGTCCGTGCAGGTGGGCATGGGCGAAGCGCAGCCAGCGGGCCTCGCAGTGAAAGCCCAGCACCGCCTGGGCCACGGCCAGGGTGACCAGTTCCGCGTCGGTCAGCCGGGGCGGCCGGCCGCGCCACCGCGGGGTCTTCAGATGGTCATCGACATGCACGTACAGTGCGGTCAAGAGGGTGTCCAATTCGGTCGTCACAACTTGATGTTGGACACCCTTCCCGCGTCCGTGAACCCCGCAATCGGAACTACTCGTCTAGCCCTCCGCGCCGGGTTGGAGGGCCGCTTCCTCGGCGCACTGCGTGCGGACGTGCCGATCGACGGATCCGCCACCGCGGAGCGGGCGCTGGAGGAGCTCCAGCTCGAACCGGTCGGCGACGGCAGCACCAGCCTCTCCCACTTCCTGCGCAACCACGGCACACTCGACCAATTCCGTGAGTACGCCGCGCTGCGCTCGGGTGCGCGCCCAGCGGGTCGAAGGGTGGGTTCAAGCAGCCGTCCGATCGATCTGTCCGCTGTGGTCCCACACATCGCGAGGCCGGTCAGCTGCCGCGGCTGCATCGCCTGCACGACCTGTCATCGGGGGACTGCGTCGGTATCGGGGCAGTTCTGCGGCTCGGTCATGGGGCTCTGGCCCGCTTCCGTCACGCGACCTCCGCAGTGGCAGGCCGGCCACCCCGCGCCGGGCCCCTCGGGTGCCGGTCGCGTACACGGCGGGCATGGCTGAAGGAGGGGAAAGCCGGCGCCCTGGTCTTTCCCGCGACGCGCCGACGGTATCCGGGCCCTGGTCGCTCTCGCCCCCGCTCCGGCGAACTGGCCCAGTTCGCAGCTGACTTCATGCATGAGTGGGCTGACGGGGCGTGCACGACTGCTCTTTCTCCCCGAAGTCCGTACCGCTCGGAGGAGAGGATCCAGCATGTCTGCACGCCGAGGACCGCGACACGGCCGAGATGCGGGCAGGGATGTCCGTCCCGCTCTACGGCGCGACGCTCTCGCAGGGCCGTCCGGAAGACCACGGGCGAGGGGACCGAGCTGCCGGTGCCCGGTCCGGCCGTGCGGCAGCGAGCTCTGGGCAGAGGCGGCTGAGCCCAGACAGGCGGCGCCATGGACATGACTCGCAAGAATCCGAATAAAAGAGGCGAATAGCTCGAACCATCCGGCATGCGTCGTCCGTGGAACTGAATGAGCGCGCCCATCCAGGATCAGGATCTGGCCTACCGACCGCCCCCGAAATTGTTTGCGGTCCCCCCGTTCCGGTCTCCGCACATCCACAGAAGAGCCAGAAGACCATGTTTGTGACCGATTCCGCCAGCCCGACTCCGCTGCTCAGCCGGCCCTGCCGCCGCCAGGCACTGCTCACCCTGCCGGCGCGGGAGGCGCACGTCTCCGCCGCTCGTCACTTCGCGGCCGATTTGCTGGAGACCTGGAGTGTGCCAGCGAGCGAGCGGGATTCCGCCGTTCTCATCGTCGACGAACTCGCCGCCAACGCTGCCCAGTACGGCCATGAGCTCATGACCCTGCTACTCGCCCTCGACCACGAAACTCTGAACATTGTGGTCACTGACTCCGGCGCGGCCGTGGAGCACCATCGTCCCGACATCGCCCCCGACGAACACGGCCGTGGGACCGGCATCGTCCAGTACCTCGCCCAGTCGACCGAGATCCGCCAGACACGCAGCGGCCGCGAAGTCCGCGCCTGCCTGAGGTGCTCGCCATGACCGGACCGTACGCTCCGCACGAGCTGCGACCCCCTGCCGGGGCCGGCACTGCTGCACGGCGACGGGCTACCGGGGGCGGCCGCGGCGCCGGGTCCCCCGACGCCCCGGCCGAGTGGGCCTTCGCGACCCACAAGCCGTGCCCCGTCGACGGCTGCCCGGGCCCGGCCCACGTACCCATGCGGTCCACGGCGGCACACCCATCGGCCCTCGATCACGGCGGCCCCCACCACGACACGGTGCTGTGTCAACGCTGCGGCGTCGGCCCCTGCGTACCGGCGGAGGTGTGAGCGTGGACGTCACCCCGAACAGCGGCAAGGGCATCGACGCCCCGCCCGGCCCCCGAACGCGCCCGGCTGCTACCACGCCGGACCGCCCTCATGGACCGGATGGCCTTGGACGAGCCCGCGGCCCCGGCCCGGTCGCAGCTGCCGCAGAACCCGCCGGACAACTCGTCCTCCACGACCGCCGCCATCTCGACCTGGCGGCCGGCCCGCACCATCCCGACACCATCACGCTCGCGTGGCCGGCCCAGATGAGCCACGTGCATGACCGCCAGTTGCCACAGCCCGTCACCAGAGACAAGGAGCCACAGAACATGGGTGGAAAGCAGAAGACACTCGCCATACTTGCCGGAGCCGCGCTGGCTGCAGGACTCACCAGCCCGGCCTTCGGGTCCACCACCGCTCACTCGCCGGCCCAGCGCACCGCCGCGACGGGGTCGGGGATGTCGGTCGTGGAGTGGAACCGCGAGCTCATCACCATCCTCGGCGATCCGAAGGCGCAGCCGTCCACCGTCCAACCCACGCGCAGCTTCGCGCTTCTCCAGGCCGCCGAGTACGACGCCGTGGTATCGATCACCCGGGCCGGCCCCGCCTACGTATTCTCGGTGTCGGCGCCGGGAGGCGCTCGTGCGGATGCCGCGGCGGACCAGGCGGCCCACGATGTGCTGGTCGCCCTGTACCCGGCCAAGCGCGCAGGCGTGGACCAGCGGCTGAGCAGCCAGCTGTCCGCGATTCCGGGCGGCCCGGGCAAACAGGCCGGCACGACCGTGGGAGCCGAGGTCGCCCGCCGACTGATCAGCCTGCGGTCCGACGACGGGTCCTCAGCCAAGCCGCCGCGGTTCGACCCCGGCGACAAGGCCGGTGACTACCGGCCCACCCCGCCCGCCTTCCCGGCACCGGTGTTCACCAACTGGGGCTCGGTCAAGCCGTTCGTGCTGGCCAGCGGACGCCAGTTCCGCCCCGCAGCGCCGCCGGCCGTGAGCGGCGCCGCGTACGCCACCGCCTTGAACGAGGTCAAGAGCCTGGGGAGCAAGACCAGTACCACCCGCACCCCCGACCAGACGGCAGCCGCGAAGTTCTGGGCGGCGGCACCCGTCTGGAACGTCTGGAACCAGGTCGCGCAGGGCCTTGTCACCTCCCAGAACGCGAGCCTGGAGAAGGCGGTGACGGTCTTCGCCCGGCTCGACCTGTCCCTCGCCGACACCGCGATCGCGATGTACGACGCCAAGTACGCCTACCACGTATGGCGGCCCGTGACCGCCATACGGCTCGGCGGTACGCACTACAACCCGAGCATCGTCGGCGATCCCCACTGGACCCCCCTGCTGCCGACCGCACCGGATCCGTCCTATCCCGGCGCTCACGGCGCCCTCAGCCAGGCTGCGGCAACGACGCTCGCCGGGTTCTACGGTGCGCGGCATCATCTCGCGGTGACATCGAAGGGCGTCACCCGAACCTTCGCCGGCTTCCAGGACACCGCCACCGAAGCGTGGCTCAGCCGGATCTGGTCCGGCCAGCACACCTCCCTCGACAACCGCGCGGGCCAGCAACTCGGCACCCAGGTGGCCGATTTCGTGGCACGTCATCTCTGACGCCCCACCGCGCGACAACCACGCACCGCTTGGCAGTGGCCAGACTCCAGTGGTCCCGGCGCATCGGGTGCCACTGGCTTTTGGCCGCGCTCAGAGAGCAGCCATCCCCCGCGCCGAGAGCCCGCGGCTGTTGGCAGCGCCCGAGCACCCGGGGCCAACTGGGAGATGAGGTCCGCTGCGGTCGTTTCCCGCGGCTGCCGGGACGCGCCGTCCGACACCATGGAGCGCTTGCTTTGCTGCCGGTCGCGGTCGCGGTGGGGGTGTATGCGTTCGGTCGCACGCACACACCCGACTACACCAGCGGCCTGTTCGGGTGGCACGGCGTCGGCGTCAACGATCTCAAGGCGCGCCTTGGTAGCGCTCTCATGGCACTCGCGGTCGTCCAACTGCTGCTCGGGCTGTGGATGTACCGGCGCCTACCGGGAGCAGGGACTGCGCCGCACCGGGTGCACTCCACACACCTGCTCATCGGCCTCCTTGCCTTTCTGCTCTCGCTGCCTATCGCTTACCACTGCATCAGCGCCTACGGAGTTCAGTTCACGAGCAGCCGAGTGGCGGACGTTGGTTCAGCCCTGCCCGGGCCTGCGCCGACGATTGCGGCGATCGGCTTCGCACGTCGCGGCGTCATGCGATGTGCGGAGTCAGCCCCATGGAGTACTCCTCGGGCGGCCGGAGCTCGCGCCGGCTCAACCATGGTGGCGACCGGCAGGCGAATGCCGCTCTGCACCGCATCGTCTTCACCCGGCTGCGCGTCGACCCCCGCACCCAGGCGTACTACGCACGCCGCACTCAGGAGGGCAAGACCCGGCGTGAGATCATCCGATGCCTCAAGCGAAATGCCGCCCGCAAGGTCTTCAACCTGGTCGGGACGGCGTCTACCGACCCCCCGTTATAGGGGCGTCCGTGACAGATGAGAGGGTCGGGCGGGTGAGCGAGACACCACCGAACACCCTGCAATACCGCTTTGACGGGCCAGAAGACGCCCCGGTCCTGATCCTGGGTCCCTCACTGGGTACCACCTGGCACATGTGGGACCGCCAGGTGCCCGAGCTGTCGAAGCAGTGGCGGGTCTTCCGGTTCGACCTGCCGGGACACGGCGGCGCACCGGCCCACCCGGCCGGCTCGGTCGGTGACCTCGCGGCCCGTCTGCTGGCCACGCTGGACGCGCTCGGCGTGCAGCGCTTCGGCTTCGCCGGCTGTGCGCTGGGCGGCGCGGTCGGTATCGAGCTGGCGCTGCGCCACCCGGAGCGGCTCGCCTCACTCGCCCTGGTCGCCACCTCGCCCCGGTTCGGCACCGCCGACGAGTTCCGCCAGCGCGGGGTGATCGTCCGCACGAACGGGCTCGACCCGATCGCCCGGACCGCGCCCGACCGCTGGTTCACCGGAGGGTTCGCCGCCGCCCAGCCCGCGATCACCGAGTGGGCCGTCCAGATGGTCCGCACCACCGACCCGGGCTGCTACATAGCCGCCTGCGAGGCCCTCGCCGGGTTCGACGTCCGCCCGGAGCTGGGCCGGGTCGGCGCGCCGACCCTGGTGCTGGTCGGGTCCGACGACCAGATCACCGGTCCGGCCGAGGCCCGCACGCTGGTCGCCGGGATACGGGACGCCCGGCTCGCGGTCGTGCCCGGTGCCTCCCATCTGGTGCCGGTCGAGCAGCCCGCCGCGGTCACCGACCTCCTGGTGCGGCACTTCTCCACCGCCTGGCAGCAGCCGTTCGACACCGGCCAGACGGCTCTGCCGGCCGCCCCGGTCAACCCGGCCATCGCCCCGCCGCCGCAGGTCGTGCCCGTCGCCGAGATCGCCCCCGCCGTCGTACCGCCGCAGCCGCTCGGGCCGCCGGACCGGTACGAGACGGGGCTGAAGATCCGCCGGGAGGTGCTCGGCGACGCGCACGTGGACCGGGTGCTGGCGCAGGCCGACGACTTCTCCCGCGACTTCCAGGAGTTCGTCACCCGCTACGCCTGGGGGGAGATCTGGGACCGGCCCGGCCTGGACCGCCGCACCCGCAGCTGTGTCACGCTCACCGCGCTGGTCGCCGGCGGCCACCTGGACGAGCTGGCCTTCCACACCCGCGCCGCCCTGCGCAACGGCCTCACCCCGGACGAGATCAAGGAAGTGCTGCTGCAGTCCGCCGTCTACTGCGGTGTCCCGGCGGCGAACAGCGCGTTCAAGGTGGCCCAGCAGGTCATCCGCGAGGAGACCACGCCCGCCGAGTGAGGCCGATGCGGGCCGTACCCGGCAGGATGGGGAGACATGAAGCTCACCAAGAAGTCCCACGCCTGCATCCGCCTCGACAAGGACGGACGGACGCTCGTCATCGACCCCGGAGGGTTCAGCGAGCAGGACGCGGCGGTCGGCGCGGACGCGATCCTGGTCACGCACGAACACCCGGACCACTTCGACGAGGGCCGGCTGCGGGCCGCGCTGGAGGCGAACCCGGCCGCCGAGATCTGGACCCTCAGGTCCGTCGCGGAGCAGATCACGGCCGCCTTCCCGGGCCGTGTGCACACCGTCGGCCACGGCGACACCTTCACCGCCGCCGGCTTCGACGTCCAGGTCCACGGCGAGCTGCACGCGGTGATCCACCCGGACATCCCGCGCATCGCGAACGTCGGCTATCTGATCGACGGCGGCAGGGTCTTCCACCCCGGCGACGCCCTCACCGTCCCCGACCACCCGGTGGAGACGCTGATGCTCCCGGTGATGGCCCCCTGGAACAAGATCTCCGAGGTCATCGAGTACGTCCGCGAGGTCGAGCCGCAACGCGCCTACGACGTCCACGACGCCCTCCTCACCGATCTGGCCCGCCCGATCTACGACCGCCAGATCGGCGCCCTGGCCGGAGCCGAGCACCTGCGGCTCGCCCCGGGAGGCTCCGCCGACGTGTGAGCCGGGACCGGTTGTCACACCCGGCAGGTAGGTTGTGAGGCATGCGCATCGCCACCTGGAACGTGAACTCGATCACCGCCCGCCTTCCGAGGCTGCTCGCCTGGCTGGAGAGCAGCGGCACCGACGTGCTCTGCCTCCAGGAGGCCAAGATCGCCGAGGAGCAGTTCCCGTTCGACCAGCTGCGCGAGCTGGGCTATGAGGCGGCGGTCCACGCGACCGGCCGGTGGAACGGCGTGGCGGTGCTCTCCCGCGTCGGCCTGGAGGACGTCGTCAAGGGCCTGCCCGGCGACCCGGGCTACGACGGCGTCACCGAGCCGCGCGCCCTCTCGGCGACCTGCGGCCCGGTCCGCGTCTGGTCGGTGTACGTGCCCAACGGCCGCGAGGTGGACCACCCGCACTACGCCTACAAGCTCCAGTGGTTCGAGGCCCTGAAGGCCGCCGTCGCCGGTGACGCGTCCGGCAGCCGCCCGTTCGCGGTCCTGGGTGACTACAACGTGGCGCCGACCGACGACGACGTCTACGACGTGGCCGCCTTCGAGGGCTCCACCCACGTGACCCCCGCCGAGCGCGCAGCCCTGGTCTCCCTCCAGGAGGCGGGCCTGTCGGACGTCGTCCCGCGCCCTCTGAAGTACGACCACCCGTACACGTACTGGGACTACCGCCAGCTCTGCTTCCCCAAGAACCGCGGCATGCGCATCGACCTGGTGTACGGCAACGAGCCCTTCGCCAAGGCCGTCAAGGACGCCTATGTCGACCGTGAGGAGCGCAAGGGCAAAGGCGCGTCCGATCACGCGCCCGTGGTGGTCGACCTCGACGTGTGATGCCACGCTGGGCTCATGCACCTTCCGTTCCTGGGCCACCGGCACAAGAAGAACGGCGATGGCGGGGGTGCCCCCGCGCGAGCTCGTTCGGGCGTGGGGGAGTTCCCCGCCGACCCCGAGGGGATCGCCGCCCTCCTGTCCGAGTGCGCACTGCTGCGCTCGCAGGCGGCCCAGGCAGGCGTCCGGCTCGATGACACGCCGGCCTCCCTGGAGGCCCTGGACCAGCTGGTGCCGCGCTGGCGCGACGACGCGGAGATCCTGCCCTGGCTGGGCAGCGACGCCGGGTTGTATCTGGGCACGGTCGTCGTGCGCACCGTGCCCGGCGCCGTCTGGGAGATCCGGTCCGACGGCGAGCCCGTCCTGCGGCTCGTCTCCGGCCGCGAGGTCGAGGTCGTGGAGTCCGGCCGGGCGTGGGCCGCGAGCGGCGTCCCCGAACTGTCGCAGCTGTATGCCGAGCTCGCCGAGGCCTGATGCCTGGGCAAATAAAGACGCGATAAATACGGCTATTGCCCGAAAAGTGCGTGTCGTCTCTCAACTCCGCGGGTGTCTGGATAGTTTGCGGCAACCACGACACGGCTGAGAGTGAGTAGGGCTGCGGATGGCCGTCGATCCGTTGATCGAGCTGCGTGACGTCAACAAGTACTACGGGGACCTGCATGTCCTGCGGGACATCGACCTCACCGTCGGCAAGGGGGAGGTGGTCGTGGTCATCGGCCCGTCAGGGTCGGGAAAGTCGACGCTGTGCAGGACGATCAACCGGCTGGAGACCGTCCAGTCCGGGACGATCAGGCTCGACGGGCAGCCGCTGCCCGAGGAGGGCAAGGACCTCGCCCGGCTCCGCGCCGAGGTCGGCATGGTCTTCCAGTCCTTCAATCTCTTCGCCCACAAGACGGTCCTGCAGAACGTCTCCCTCGCCCAGATCAAGGTGCGAAGACGCAAGAGAGAAGACGCCGACCGCCGCTCCCGGGAACTCCTCGACCGCGTCGGCCTGCTGAACCAGGCCGACAAGTACCCGGCCCGGCTCTCCGGCGGCCAGCAGCAGCGCGTGGCCATCGCCCGCGCCCTGGCCATGGAACCCAAGGCCCTGCTGTTCGACGAGCCCACCTCGGCCCTCGACCCCGAGATGATCAACGAGGTGCTGGAGGTCATGCGGCAGCTGGCCCGCGAGGGCATGACCATGGTCGTCGTCACCCATGAGATGGGCTTCGCCCGCTCCGCCGCCAACCGGGTCGTGTTCATGGCCGACGGCCGCATCGTCGAGGACCGCAGCCCGGAGGAGTTCTTCACCAACCCGCGCAGCGAGCGCGCCAAGGACTTCCTCTCCAAGATCCTCAAGCACTGACCGGGGGAGTGCGAACCATGTCCCGTACCACCCGTGTGCGCCTCGCCCTGTTCTGCCTCCTCACGCTGCTCGCCGTCGCCTGCGGCAAGGAGGGCAGCCCGCCGAGCAAGGGTCCGGCGACCGACAGACTCCCGCACTACCAGGTGGCCCAGGGCTATCACCTGCCCGCGTCCCGCACCTGGTCGCGCGCGAAGAAGCGTGGCTACTTCGTCGTCGGCGCCAAGGAGGACCAGCCCTACCTGGGCGAGAAGAACCCGGCGACCGGCACCTACTCCGGCTTCGACATCGAGATCGCCAAGATGATGTCCGCCTCCCTCGGCCTCCCGCCGCAGACCATCCGCTTCAGGACGATCGCCTCCGCCAACCGCGAGACCGCCCTGCAGAACGGCCAGATCGACTACTACGTCGGCACCTACACCATCAACGACAACCGCAAGAAGCTCGTCGGCTTCGCCGGTCCCTACTACATGGCCGGCCAGTCCCTGCTCGTCCGCAAGAACGAGAACGACATCCACGGCCCCCAGGACCTCGACGGCAAACGCGTCTGCTCGGCGGCGGGTTCGACGCCGTACCAACGCATCAAGGCCGACTACCCGAAGGCGATCCCGGTCGCCTACGACACCTACTCCGTCTGCGTCGACAACCTGCTCACCTACCAGGTGGACGCGGTCACCACCGACGACGCCATCCTCATCGGCTACGCGGCCAAGGCCCCCGGCGAACTCAAGGTCGTCGGCAAACCCTTCTCCGAGGAGCCGTACGGCATCGGCGTCCCGCGCGGGGACACCGCCCTGCGCTTCGCCCTCGACGACGCCCTGGAGGCACGGGAGAGGAACGGCGACTGGAAGAGGGCCTACGAGGCGACGCTCGGCCTGTCCGGCGTGCCCGCACCCCACCCGCCCGCGATCGACCGCTACCCGGCGAGCTGAGCGAGGACGGCATGAACGTACTGACAGACAACTTCCCCACCTACTGGGAGGGTTTCCTCGGCACGGTGCAACTGACCGTCTACTCCTCTCTGCTGGCCCTGGTGCTCGGCTTCGTGATAGCCTCCTTCCGGGTCGCGCCCGTCGCCGCCCTGCGCTTCTTCGGCACGGCGTGGGTCACCGTCCTGCGCAACACCCCGCTGACCCTGTTGTTCTTCGCGGTGCTCCTCGGACTGCCCCGGTTCGGGCTCGTGCTGCCCTTCGAGGTGTTCGCGGTCCTCGCCCTCGGCTGCTACACCTCCGCGTTCATCTGCGAGGCTCTGCGCTCCGGCATCAACACCGTGCCCACCGGGCAGGGCGAGGCCGCCCGGAGCCTCGGCATGAACTTCCGTCAGACGCTGTCCCTGGTGGTGCTGCCGCAGGCCTTCCGGTCCGTGATCCCGCCGGTCGGCTCCACGCTGATCGCGCTCGCCAAGAACTCCGCGATCGCGGGCGCGTTCAGCGTCACCGAGCTGCTGGGCACCTACAAGACCATCAACGAACTCGGCTACAACATCGTGTGGACGTTCGTCTGGATCGCCGCCGGCTACCTGGTCATCACGCTCGCCATCAGTGCCCTGTTCAACCTGCTGGAGCGGACATGGGGAGTCGCCCGATGACCGGGGCAGCCAGCGCGCTCTACGACATTCCGGGTCCCGCCACCCGGCGACGGCATGTCGCCTACGGCGTCCTGTCCACCGTCGTCCTGCTCGCTCTGGTCGCCTGGATCCTGTATCTCCTCTTCGACACCGGCCAGTTCACCTCCACCAAGTGGATGCCCTTCGCGTACAAGGGCATCCAGGAACTGCTGCTGCGCGGCCTCGGCAACACGCTCAAGGCGTTCGGGATCGCGGCCGTGCTCTCGCTGGCCCTCGGCGGACTGCTGGCCACCGGGCGGCTGTCGGAGCACCGGCCGGTGCGCTGGGCGGCCACGTTCGTCGTGGAGTTCTTCCGCGCCATGCCGGTGCTTGTGATGATCTTCTTCATCTTCGTGGCGCTGAAGGTGCAGCCGCTGCCCGCGCTCGTCGCCGGGCTCACCCTCTACAACGGCTCGGTGCTCGCCGAGGTCTTCCGCGCCGGCGTGAACGCCGTCGAACGCGGCCAGAAGGAGGCCGCGTTCGCCCTCGGCATGCGCAAGACCCAGGTGATGACGTACGTCCTCGTCCCCCAGGCCGTACGCGCCATGCTGCCCGCCATCATCAGCCAGTTGGTGGTGGCCCTGAAGGACACCTCGCTCGGCTATCTCATCACCTACGAGGAGTTCCTCCACGCCGGGAAGCTCATCGCATCGAACCTCGACTACGATTTGCCCTTCATCCCCGTGGTGATGGTGATCTCACCGATCTACATCGGGATGTGCATGCTGCTCTCGTGGTTCGCCGGCTGGGTGTCCCGCCGTGAGCAGCGCAGTCCCAAGACCGAGGCCGTGGTCATCGCCGCGGCCGGACCTGGGACGCTGCTGCCGGGTGGGGAGCCCCCCACGGCCCCGAGACCGTAGGGGGGTGGCAGTTCATACGGGCCAGGCTCGTCCGGCGGCAGCCGGAGATCACTGCTCGCGCACGGGGACGGACACGTACGACGGGTCGTCCGAGGGCGAGGAGAAGGTCAGCTGCGCGCCGGACGGGTTGTGCTCTATGTAGAGCGGGTCGACCGTGTCGACCACCAGCGCGAGGCGGTGTCCGGCGGGGACGTCGTAGGCCGTGGAGAACAGGTCCAGGTCCACGTCGAACGGTTCGCCGGGCGTCCGCCCGTGCCAGGTGTAGGGCGCGTTGGTGACCAGCTTGCCGAAGCCGAGCGGGCCCACGTCGTACAGGTAGGCGATGAGGGTGCCGCTCTCCTTCGTCGGGGTGAGCGTGGTGTGCAGCTTGGCCGTCCCGCGCACCTGCTGGGCCGTGCCGTACCGCTCCGACTGCCATACGGCCGCCCACCAGCGGGGCAGCAGCGGGATCGAGGCGACGGGCGGCAGCTGGGCGATCTGGTCCAGGATGCTGGACAGGAAGACGATCCCGCCGTCCGCGCCCGAGTCGATGTTGGCGTGGATCGTGGTGGAGCCCGCCAGCTCGATCTTCCGGCGGGTCGCGCTGATCGACTTCCAGTCCGGGTAGCCCTCGTACCCCCCCGCGCTACGGGACTTCAGCTGGACCGGCTGCTCGCGGTCGACGCCGTTGTCGGCGCCCTTCAGGTAGTGGTCGAACCAGCGCCCGGTGTCCGTCCACACATCGTTGGGCAGCCCGAACAGGCCGGTCATCTCGGCGGTGGCGTGGTCGCCGGGGCGCAGCTCGAGGCGCTTCGGGCCGGTCAGCTTCTCGTAGAAGTCGGCGTACTGGTTGACCGGGAAGACCGTGTCGCCCCAGGCGTTGGCGAGCAGGACCGCGGCGCCGTTCCTGTTCAGCTGGTCGACGTAGGTGGCGGCGGAGCGCTTGCGCCCCCAGTCGATCATCTCCTGTTCCTTGGACAGGTTGGAGGAGTACAAGTTGTCGAAGATCTCGCGCAGTTCCGGGCTCTCCCGGCCGGTGAGCGTGCCCGCGCCGTCGAGCACGGCCGCCGCCTGGATGTGCTGGGTGCGGCCGGAGTAGATGGAGGCGATGAGGTCGGCCCAGCCGCTGAGCGCGGCGACCGCCTTGATGCGCTTGTCGTGGGCGGCGGCGAGCAGGCTGATCCCGGCGCCGTAGGAGACGCCCGCCATGCCGATGTGGCGCGGGTCCGCGGGCGTGTTGGCCAGAGCCCAGTCGATGACCTTGGAGGCGTCCGCTACGTCGGGCGGACCCGCCACTTCTATCTGGCCGCCGGACTGCCAGAAACCGCGCACGTTGTACGTGAGCACCACATAGCCGGAATCGGCGAGCTTCTGCGCCTGGGCGAGGTACTCCACCTGGGGCAGGCCCCAGCTCGTGGGCAGCACGATGAGCGGATAGCGGTGCGAGCCGTCGGCGTCCGCGGGCGCGACGACGTTGGCCTTCAGTACGGTGCCGCCGTCGCCGCCGATGTCCACGAAGCGGACGGACGGGGCGGCCTGTGCGGCCGGAGCCAGGCCGACGACCGTTCCGGCGATCAGCGCCCCGCACACGGCTCCGACGGCCGAGGTGCGCAGGGCGATGGTGCGACCGTGTCCCATGGGTCACTCCTCACTCGTGTCAGTGCAAAGTGACCCGACGGTAACCGGACATCCTTACCTTAAGTAACCCGTCGGTAAGTTACGTGCCGGTAAAGATTGTTGAACGCTAAGAGGCGACCGCCGGTGTCTCGTCCGGCACGGGGGTGCGTGCGGCCCGCGTCACGTCCGCCACCAGCTCGACCACATCAGGGCCGTACGCCTGTGAGTTGACCACCTTCAGCAGCAGGATGAAGGGCCCGGTGCCGTACTTGCGGTGCAGTC
This sequence comes from Streptomyces griseochromogenes, assembly GCF_001542625.1. NCBI lineage: Bacteria > Bacillati > Actinomycetota > Actinomycetes > Kitasatosporales > Streptomycetaceae > Streptomyces > Streptomyces griseochromogenes. Next base: position 3,178,838 of record NZ_CP016279.1, read on the forward strand.
GCTCGTGGTGGCGGGCGAGATAGCGGGTGGCGGCCTGGTTGGTGATCGCCCGCTGGCCGCAGAAGAGGAACACCGGCCGGGAGTCTTGCTGTCCGTTCGCGGTGAGCCGGGCGAGGAGTACGTACTCGCTCCGGCCGCGCTCCATGCGGTACTCCTCCGCGCCGATCCGGAGGGTGCCGAGCTCGGGACCGGAATCGGTCTCGACGTTCATCCGCACACCCGTCAGCAGCGAGGAGAGGTGGGCTGCCATCCTGCGGTTGGAGTAGGGCCCGCCGACGCAGAACTCCGTCCGCTCGCCGAAGCCCTGCTGGATGGCGTCGTGCGCCACGACCTGGGCGTGCGCCTTGCATTCCTTGATCAGCGCGGAGAGTTCCAGCAGGGCGAACACGTCGTACCGGCTCACCGTCAGCTCCGGTCCGCCTGCCTTGTGGTTGACCACGAGCAGCGATTCCGAGTTCTCGGGCATTCCGAAGAACGTCTGCTTGCGCCGGAGTTTGCGGCGCCACAGATACGTACGGGCGAGCCAGCCCAGCGAGGCCGAGATCCCGGTCGCCGCCAGACCCAGGACGATATTGCGCACGTCGTCGTTCATGGCCGCGCATGGTAGCGGGCCCGGGGGACAGGTACGCACCGGTGTTCGATGTCTGACGTGGGTGTGGCGGGCGCCCCAGGCGTACTGTCGGGGTAACGGCAATCTCGTTACGCTGCGCGGACGGTCCCGACGGGAGGTACGGATGGGTCGCTCTGGCACGCGGAAACTGGCGGTTGTGGCGGTCTCGGTCGCCGTGGTGTCGGTGGGGGCGGCGGCGCCACCCGCCGCGACCGGCGAGACGCCCACGAAGGTTCCGGTGGCCGTCGGCTACGGCGGCGCCGTGGCGAGCGTCGACGCGGACGCCTCGGCCGCCGGCATCGAGGTGCTCAAGAAGGGCGGCAACGCGGTCGACGCGGCCGTCGCCACCGCGGCCGCGCTCGGCGTCACCGAGCCCTACTCGGCCGGCGTCGGCGGAGGCGGCTACTTCGTCTACTACGACGCCAAGTCCCGTACCGTGCACACCATCGACGGCCGCGAGACCGCGCCGCTGACCGCCGACTCGAACCTGTTCACGGAGAACGGCAAGCCGCTCGCCTTCGCCGACGCCGTCAGCAGCGGTCTGAGCGTGGGCACCCCGGGCACGCCCGCCACCTGGCAGACGGCGCTGGACCAGTGGGGCAGCAGAAGCCTCGGCACGGTCCTGAAGCCTGCCGAGCGGATCGCCCGCGACGGCTTCACGGTCGACGACACCTTCCGCTCGCAGACCGCCTCCAACGAGACCCGGTTCCGCTACTTCCCGGACACCGCCAAGCTCTTCCTGCCGGGCGGACAGCTCCCGGTCGTCGGCTCCACCTTCAAGAACCCCGACCTGGCCCGCACCTACCAGGAGCTGGCGGACCAGGGCGTCGGCGCGATCTACCACGGCGACCTCGGCCGGGACATCGTCGGCACGGTGAACAAGCCGCCGGTAAACCCGGGTTCCGGCTGGAACGCCCGCCCCGGCAAGCTGTCCGGCAAGGACCTGGCCGCCTACCACGCCAAGCTCCAAAGGCCCACGAAGACCTCGTACCACGGCCTGAAGGTGTACTCCATCGCGCCCTCCTCCTCCGGCGGCACCACGGTCGGCGAGGCGCTCGGCATCCTGGAGAGGACCGACCTTTCGAAGGCGAGCGAGGTGCAGTACCTGCACCACTACATCGAGGCCAGCCGCATCGCCTTCGCCGACCGCGGACGCTGGGTCGGCGACCCCGCCTTCGAGGACGTACCGACCAGGCAGCTGCTGTCGCAGAAGTACGCCGATTCGCGCGCCTGCCTGATCCACGACGACGCGGTGCTCACCAGCCCGCTCGCGCCCGGCGACCCGCGCCACCCGGCCGCCTGCGCCACCGGCGGCACGGCGGCCCCGACGACGTACGAGGGCGAGAACACCACCCACCTCACCGTCGCCGACAAATGGGGCAACGTCGTCTCCTATACGCTCACCATCGAGCAGACCGGCGGCAGCGGCATCACCGTGCCCGGCCGGGGCTTCCTGCTCAACAACGAGCTGACCGACTTCTCCTTCACCCCGGCCAACCCGGCCGTGCACGACCCGAACCTGCCGGGACCGGGCAAGCGGCCGCGCTCCTCCATCTCGCCGACCATCGTGCTCGACCGGCACGACAAGCCGGTGGTGGCGCTCGGTTCGCCCGGCGGCGCGACCATCATCACCACCGTGCTGCAGACCCTGACCGAGTTCCTCGACCGGCATCTGCCGCTGGTCGACGCCATCGCCGCACCGCGCGCCAGCCAGCGCAACGCGGCCAAGACCGAACTCGAACCCGCCCTCTACAACAGTGACGTGCGGGGGAAGCTGGAGGCCATCGGGCACAGCTTCACACTGAACCCCGAGATCGGCGCGGCGACCGGCGTCCAGCGGCTGCCGGGCGGCAAGTGGCTGGCCGCGGCCGAGAAGGTACGGCGCGGTGGCGGCTCGGCGATGGTGGTGGATCCGGCCCCGTGACCTCGTAGCCCTACCGCACCGGCTTCGGGGCGGGCGGCGCTTCCTCGGCACGGAAGTCCAGCTGCCCGCCCCGCACGTCCACCCTGACCCGGCTGCCGTGGGAGATCGTGCCGTCCAGCAGCAGCCGGGACATCTGGTTGTCGACCTCCCGCTGGATGGTGCGGCGCAGCGGGCGGGCGCCGTACTCGGGCTGGTAGCCGTGCTCGGCGAGCCAGTCGACGGCCGCGTCCGTGAACTCGACGCCTACGCCCTGGCCGTCCAACAGCCGGCGGGTGCGCTCCAGCAACAGGTCGGTGATCTGCCGCAGTTGCTCGCTCGTGAGCTGTCTGAAGACCACGATCTCGTCGATCCGGTTCAGGAACTCCGGCCGGAAGTGCTCGCGCAGCGGCCGCAGGATCTGCTCGCGCCGTGCCTCCTCGTCGGCGTCCGCGCCGCCCGGCCCGAAGCCGATGCCGGCACCGCGCCGGCTGATGACGTCGGAGCCGAGGTTGCTGGTCATCACGATGACCGTGTTGGTGAAGTCCACCGTGCGGCCCTGGGAGTCGGTGAGCCGGCCGTCGTCCAGGACCTGAAGGAGGATGTTGAAGACGTCCGGGTGGGCCTTCTCCACCTCGTCGAGCAGGAGCAGCGAGTAGGGATGCCTGCGCACCACCTCGGTGAGCTGGCCGGCCTCCTCGTGGCCGACGTACCCGGGCGGGGCGCCGACCAGCCGGGAGACCGTGTGCCGCTCCTGGTACTCGCTCATGTCGAGGCGGATCATGCGGTCCTCGCTGCTGAACAGGGCCTCGGCGAGCGCGCGGGCCAGCTCGGTCTTGCCGACGCCGGTCGGGCCGAGGAAGAGGAAGCTGCCGATGGGCCGGTCGGGGCTGGCCAGCCCGGCGCGGGAGCGCAGCACGGCCTCGGCGACCACGGCGACCGCCTCCTCCTGGCCGACCACCCGCTGGTGCAGATGGGCCTCCAGGCCCAGCAGCCGCTCCTTCTCCTCCTGGGTCAGGCGGCTGACCGGGACGCCGGTCTGCCGGGACACCACCTCGGCGATGGCCTCCGCCGTCACCTCCAGGTTCTGCCCCTCGTCGGCCTCGTCGCCGCCGCTGGCGTCGGAGATCCGCCGCTTGAGGCCGCCGATCCGGTCGCGCAGCTGGGTGGCCTGCTCGTACTGCTCGTCGGCGACCGCCTGGTCCTTGTCCCGGACCAGCTGCTCGACCTCGCGCTCCATCGCCCGTACGTCCGTGCCCTTGGTCCCGGCACCGAGGCGCACCCGTGCGCCCGCCTGGTCGATCAGGTCGATGGCCTTGTCCGGCAGCCGGCGGTCGGTGAGATAGCGGTCGGACAGCCGGACCGCGGCCACCAGCGCCTCGTCGGTGTAGCGGACCTGGTGGTGGGCCTCGTACCGGTCGCGCAGCCCGCGCAGGATCTCGATCGTGTCCTCGACCGTCGGCTCGGGCACCAGGATCGGCTGGAACCGGCGGGCCAGCGCCGCGTCCTTCTCGATGCGCCGGAACTCCTCCAGCGTGGTCGCGCCCACGATGTGCAGCTCGCCCCGGGCGAGCGGGGGCTTGAGGATGTTGCCCGCGTCCATCGCACCGCCCTCGCCGCCGGCACCGGCGCCGACGACGGTGTGCAGCTCGTCGATGAAGACGATCAGCCGCTCGGAGTGGGACCGGATCTCGTCCACGATGTTGTTCAGGCGCTCCTCGAAGTCGCCCCGGAAGCGGGTGCCCGCGACGACCCCGGGCAGATCCAGGGCGACCACCCGCCGCCCGGCCAGGATGTCCGGCACGTCCCCGTCCGCGATCCGCTCCGCGAGCCCCTCCACGATGGCCGTCTTGCCGACTCCGGCGTCGCCGATCAGCACGGGGTTGTTCTTCCCGCGCCGGGACAGCACCTCGATGGTCTGTTCGATCTCGTCGTCGCGGCCGATGACCGGGTCGACCCGGCCCTGCCGGGCCAGTTCGGTCAGATCGCGGCCGTACTTGTCGAGCGTCGGCGTGGACGTGGGCCGCTGCCGCTCGGGGCGCGTCTGGGCCGTCTCCGGGGCCTCCGCCGGAAGGGTGCCCGCCGAGAAGCGGGCCGCGTGCAGGATGTGCCCGGCCGCCGAGTCCGGGTTCGCCGCGAGCGCGTTCAGCACATGCTCCGGGCCGATGTATCCGGCGCCGGTCGCCCGTGCCATGTCGTGCGCGTCCAGCAGGGCGCGCTTGACGGCCGGGGTCAGCGACAGCGAGGTCGGCGGCGGCGCCTCGCCCGGCGGGTGCTGGACCGGTCCCGCGCGGCCGTCGATCTCCGTCGCGAGCGAGTCCGGGTCCGCTCCGGCCCGGCTGAGCAGGCTACGGGTGGGCTCGGCGGCGACGGCCGCGCGCAGCAGGTGCTCAGTGTCCAGGTCCCGGCTGCCGTGCTCGGCGGCATACAGGGCGGCCCCTCTGACCAGCTCGCGGGCCGGCTGGCTGAGCAGACGGCCGATGTCGATGTGGCGGGGGCCTTGCGCTCCGCTCGGGGGGCCGCCGAAGAAGCGGGCCATAAATTCACCGAAGGGGTCAGGAGGGTAGCCGTTGGTCATGGCGTTCCGTTCCTTTGGTGCCGTTCATAACACCTTGGCACGAGTTGTCTGCGACGGCATGTGCGGGGCGCCTGTTGTTCGGGGGGCTTGTTCGGGTTGGCGTGTGCGGCTTTCGTTGTGGCTGGTCGCGGCCACGCGGCGGAGCCGCATATGGACACAGCCCCGCGCCCCTCAGGGAGTCTGCCGTGCCGTGAGGATTCTGGGGCCGTCTTCCGTGATCGCCACCGTGTGTTCGGCGTGGGCCGCGCGGGAGCCGTCTGCCGTGCGCAGGGTCCAGCCGTCCGGAGCCTCGTAGTAGCCGTCCTTGCCGCTCGCGATCAGCATCGGCTCGATCGCCAGGACCATGCCGTGGCGCAGTGGAAGACCCCGGCCGGGGCGGCCCTCGTTCGGGACATCGGGGTCCTCGTGCATGCGACGGCCGATGCCGTGGCCGCCGAAGCCGGAGGGGATGCCGTAGCCGGCCGTGCGGCAGGCCCGGCCGACGGCGTGGGCGATGTCGCCGATGCGGTTGCCGACGACGGCCGCCTCGATGCCGGCCGCCAGGGCGCGCTCGGCGGTGTCGATCAGGCGCAGGTCCGCCGGTCGCGCGCGGCCGACCGTGAAGCTGATCGCCGAGTCGCCGGCCCAGTCGTCCAGGATCGCGCCGCAGTCGATGGAGACCAGGTCGCCGTCGCGCAGGCGGTGGGGTGTGGGGATGCCGTGCACGATCGCGTCGTTCACCGAGGCGCAGATGACCGCGGGGAAGGGGGTCGGGGCGAAGGAGGGGCGGTAGCCGAGGAAGGGGGAGGAGGCTCCCGCCTCGCGCAGCACCTGCCGGGCCACCTCGTCCAGCTCCAGCAGGGAGACGCCGACGCCCGCGGCCTCCCGTACGGCCGTCAGGGCCCGCCCGACGACCTGGCCCGCAGCGTGCATCGCGTCGATCGATGTGTCCGTCTTCAGTTCCACCATGCCAATTACTATACCGGTATTTGAATGGGGATCGGATGGTGGGTGGTATTAGAATGGGCGGTATGGTGCGCACCCCTCTCACCCCCGAAGAGCGCGAACGAGGCGAACGGCTCGGGCGGCTGCTGCGCGAAGCCCGCGGAGGGCGGAGCATGGCCGAGATCGCGGCCGAGGCGGGCGTCTCGGCCGAGACGCTCCGCAAGATCGAGACCGGGCGGGCGCCGACGCCGGCCTTCTTCACGGTGGCCGCGCTGGCCGGGGTGCTCGGGCTGTCCATGGACGAGCTGGTCGCGATGTGCGCTCCGGTGGGCGTCTGAGGTGTGCCCGGGGCGCGCGCAAGGGCCGGACGTCCGCGCTGAGCCCCTCGCACTCTCCCTGAAAACTGTGCGTAGCAGGCCCGTAACACGACTGGTGTTGCCTACCGACCGGAGTACTGGCGGTCGGGCGGGAGTCGGGCGATGGCGGTGGATCAACTCCCAGGTCCGGTCCGGGAGTTCGCGAACTACCTGGACGGCCTGCTGGGACGCCTGGATCAGGGCGGGGGCTGGTGCGGGGTCTTCTGGCAGCGCGACCCGGACGGCATGCGGGCCTGTCTCGACGGGCATGAGGTGCCGCCGTGGGACGTGCTGGAATCGTTGCTGGAGGACCTCGCGGCGGCGTACGGCCCCGCCGCGGCAGGGGCTGAGAGGAAACGGGCCCGCCTGCTGCGCGCGGCCGCCGTCTCGGCGTACGACGCCCTGCCCGGCGCCCGGGACACCCTCGGCGACCGCCTCGACGTCATGCTCCGCGAACAGCGCTACGCCGCCGAGCGCCAGGCCGGACTGAGCCGCCTGCTCACCGCGGCGACCACCCGTGAGGAGGCCGACGCCCTCCGCGTCGACCTGGCCTGGGCCCGCGACGACCAGGAGAGGGCCGACGCCCGGTGCGCCGAACTCCGCAGGCGGACGGCGGACCTTGACCGACGGGCGGTGGAAGTGCCGGTCCCGGACGCCCCCCTCGCCTGGAGCGTGGAGCTGGACTTCGAAGGTCCCCGTGGGGCGGGAGAGGGTGCGGCCGCACCCGGGGGGCACGGGGCTGCCGGGGGAGATACGGGCACGGGTGGAGCGGCCACCACGGTCCCCGCGCGGCCCCGCAAGCGCCGTCGTGGCAGTGCGCGGTTCGCCGGGATGGCCGAGGACGAGGTGGCCCCTGCCGTCGTACCGCGGACCGGTGCCGTCGCGGTGCCGGAAGTGCCCGCCGGGCGGCGTACGCCGCGTGGGGCCAGATTCGCCGGGGCGGCGGAGGCCGATGTGCCGGTGCGGGTACCCGCCGGGGCGGTGGACGCCGGGGTGGTGGACGCCGAGGCGGGGGCGGCGGTCGCCGGTGCCGTCGAGAAGCTGGAGCGGCTGCGGGCGCAAGGGCTCGGCGGTGAGGCGCATGTGCTGCTGGTCGAGATCGCGCACTGGCCCGCCGCCCGCCTCCCGCTGCTCGCGGACGGCCTGCACCGCGCCGGACTCGGCGCCGACTGGGCCACGCTGCTGTGGGAGGCCGCCTCGCTGCCCGCGGAGCGGCTGATCGCCGCCGCCGACGCGCTGCGGGCCGCCGGAAGGGCCGCGGACGGGCAGGAGATGCTGCGGCAGGGGGTCGCCCGGCCGGCCGCGGAGATCGGCGCCGCCGTGCTCGGGCTGGCCGCCGAGGGCCGCCTGAGGGAGGTGCGTGCCCTGCTGGACGCCTACGTCCGGGTGCGCACGCCCGAGGAGGCCGCCCGCAGCGCCGCCGCCGACCCGGGCCGCCTCGTCCCGCTCCTCCTGGAGGCCGCCCGGGGCGTCTCCGAGGAGCGCCACTGGGACCTGGTGCACGCTGTGCGGGTGGCCGGGTTCACCGCCTGACCGGAGGCGCGGCTCACCCTATGGAGTGTGAAACGTGATCGACTCCGCGGGTTAACGACGATGGTCTTGGCAAGGACCTTCATGAGGCTTACGTTCGTGCCTCTAGGGGCCGTTTCTACGGGCGTAGAGGCTCGGACGTCACGTCGAAGGAGCAGCTCATGGCCAACGTCGTACGTGCCGCACTGGTCCAGGCCACCTGGACCGGCGACACCGAGTCCATGGTGGCGAAACACGAGGAGCACGCCCGCGAGGCGGCCCGCCGTGGCGCACGGGTCATCGGATTCCAGGAAGTCTTCAACGCCCCCTACTTCTGCCAGGTCCAGGAGCCCGAGCACTACCGCTGGGCCGAGCCGGTGCCCGACGGCCCGACCGTCCGCCGGATGCGGGACCTCGCCCGCGAGACCGGCATGGTGATCGTCGTACCGGTCTTCGAGATCGAGCAGTCCGGCTTCTACTACAACACCGCAGCCGTCGTCGACGCCGACGGCACCTACCTCGGCAAGTACCGCAAGCACCACATCCCGCAGGTCAAGGGCTTCTGGGAGAAGTACTACTTCAAGCCCGGCAATCTGGGATGGCCGGTCTTCGACACGGCCGTCGGCAAGGTCGGCGTCTACATCTGCTACGACCGGCACTTCCCGGAGGGATGGCGGCAACTGGGGCTGAACGGAGCCCAGTTGGTCTACAACCCCTCCGCCACCCACCGTGGGCTGTCGTCCTACCTGTGGCAGCTGGAGCAGCCCGCCGCGGCGGTCGCCAACGAGTACTTCATCGCCGCCATCAACCGGGTCGGCCAGGAGGAGTACGGGGACAACGACTTCTACGGAACCTCGTACTTCGTCGACCCGCGCGGGCAGTTCGTCGGCGACGCCGCCAGCGACAAGGCCGAGGAACTCCTCGTCCGCGACCTCGACTTCGACCTCATCGAGGAAGTGCGGCAGCAGTGGGCCTTCTACCGCGACCGCCGTCCCGACGCCTACGAAGGGCTGGTCCAGCCGTGAACGACCTCTACTCCCGCCACCGCGGTGTCCTGCCCGACTGGCTCGCCCTCTACTACGACGAGCCGCTGGAGATCACCCATGGCGAGGGCCGCCACGTCTGGGACTCCGCAGGCAACAAGTACCTGGACTTCTTCGGCGGCATCCTCACCACGATGACCGCGCACGCCCTGCCCGAGGTGACCAAGGCGGTCACCGAGCAGGCGGGGCGGATCATCCACTCCTCGACCCTCTACCTCAACCGGCCGATGGTCGAACTCGCCGAGCGCATCGCCCAGGTGAGCGGCATCCCGGACGCCCGGGTCTTCTTCACCACCTCCGGCACCGAGGCCAACGACACCGCCCTGCTGCTCGCCACCACCTACCGGCGCAGCAACACGGTCCTGGCCATGCGCAACAGCTACCACGGCCGCTCCTTCAGCACCGTCGGCATCACCGGCAACCGCGGCTGGTCCCCGACCTCGCTGTCCCCGCTGCAGACCCTGTACGTCCACGGCGGCGTCCGCACCCGCGGCCCGTACACCGAGCTGGACGACCGCGCGTTCATCGACGCCTGTGTCGCGGACCTGAAGGACATCCTCGGCCACACTCGTCCGCCGGCCGCGCTGATCGCCGAACCCATCCAGGGCGTGGGCGGCTTCACCTCCCCGCCGGACGGACTGTACGCGGCGTTCCGCGACGTGCTGAACGCCCACGGGATCCTGTGGATCGCCGACGAGGTACAGACCGGCTGGGGCCGCACCGGCGAGCACCTCTGGGGCTGGCAGGCGCATGCCCAAAGCGGCCCGCCGGACATCGTCACCTTCGCCAAGGGCATCGGCAACGGCATGTCCATCGGCGGGGTGATCGCCCGCGCGGACGTCATGAACTGCCTGGACGCCAACAGCATCTCGACGTTCGGCGGCACCCAGATCACCATGGCCGCGGGCCTCGCCAACCTCAACTACCTCCTCGAACACGACCTCCAGGGCAACGCCCGGCGCGTCGGAGGCCTGCTCATCGAACGGCTGCGGGCCGTCACCGCCCAGCTGCCCGGCGTACGGGAGGTGCGCGGCCGCGGCCTGATGATCGGCATCGAGCTGGTCAGGCCGGGGACGGACGAGGCCGATCCGCAGGCGGCCGCCGCGATCCTGGAGGCGGCCCGCGAGGGCGGCCTGCTCATCGGCAAGGGCGGCGGCCACAACACCAGCGCCCTGCGCATCGCCCCGCCGCTGTCGCTGACCGTCGCGGAGGCCGAGGAGGGCGCGGCGATCCTGGAACGCGCGCTGCGGAGCACGTTCTAGAGCCGCCCGAGGAGTACGTACGAGAGAGCAGGTGCACGGCCATGACCACCACCTCGGAGACCCGGCACGGCTGGGAACCCGTGCTCTCCGTCCGCCAGGTGCTCACCCTGGAGCGCGTTCTGGCCGGGGAGCCCGAGGTGGTGGCCGGAGCCGGGCAGCTCGACCGGCCGGTGCGCTGGGTGCATGTCGCCGAGGCCGCCGACGTCGGCGTGATGCTCAGCGGCGGCGAGATGGTGCTCACCACCGGCGTGCTCCTCGCCGGCGACGAGGCCAAGCAGGCCGAGTACATCCAGTCCCTGCACCGGGCGGAGGCCGCGGCCGTGGTCCTCGGCCTCGGGCGGGCGTTCCCCGCACCGCCGGAGGTGATGCGCAGGGCCGCCGAGCGGTGCGGGCTGCCCCTGGTCGTCCTGCACCGGCCCTTCCCCTTCGCCGAGCTGACCGAGGAGGTCCAGTCCCGGCTGGTGCGGCGGAAGTTCGCCGCCGTGAGCCTGTCGGAGACCGTACGGACCGCGCTCACCGGGCTGATCACCGCGGGCGCTCCGCTCGGACGCCTCCTCGACGAGGTCGCCCAGCACAGCGGCTGCCCGGTCGTGGTCACCAACCTCGCCCACCGTGTCCTCGCCACGGCCGGCGAGCGGCCGGCCGTGGACGACGTGCTGCGCGACTGGGAGCGGATCGCCCGGCAGGCCGGCGGCAGCGAGGGCGACGGCTGGATCCGCGCCGAGCTGGACGGCCGCGGAGAGCGCTGGGGCCGGCTGCTGCTGTGCGGGTACCGGGGCGACGCGGCGACCGGACGGCTGCTCGCCGACCGGGCCGCCGAGGCGCTCGTCCTGCACCGCATGCTCGGCGGCCATGTGACGCACACCTGGGAGGAGCAGTCCGCGCAGAGCCTGCTGACCGACCTGGTCTCCGAGGTCGTACCGGCCCGGCAGCTGCTGCCGAGGGCACGTGCGGCCGGACTCCCCGTCAACCGCCGGACCTTCGTGCCCCTCGTCGTCCCCGGCGGCGATCCGGCGCGGCTGGACCGGGTGCTGCGCATGCTGGGGCTGTCCGGGCTGGTCGCCGAGCTGGCCGACGGTGCCACCGCCGTCCTGCTGAGCCTCGCCCGCGACCAGGGGGCCGAGACGCTGACCGCCCACTTCGCACAGCGGCTGCGCACCGAGACCGGGCTGCCGGCCACGGTGGTCGCCGCCGCCGATCCGCGCACCGGCTGGGACGACGTGCCGGCGGGCCTGCGCGAGGCGCGGCATGTCGCCGAGGCGGTGGCCGACTCCTCCGCCGCCCGCGACCTGCCGGCGGTCGTACGGCTCAGGGACGTCCATCTGCGCGGTCTGGTACGGCTGTTGCGCGACGACCCGCACGTGCAGTCCTTCGCCGAGCGGGAACTCGACGGGCTGCTGAACGGCGCGGACCAGGAACTGCTCGGCGTACTGCGCACCTATCTGGCGACCGGCCGCAACAAGTCCCGCACCGCCCAGCTCCACCACGTCTCCCGGCCCGCCCTCTACCGCCGGCTGGAGGCGATACAGACACGGCTGGGCGTGGACCTCGACGACTTCGAGCAGGCGGCCTCCGTGCACATCGCGCTGCTCGCGCACGACGCGCAACAGCGGTGAAACATGCCACGACCTGGGAAAACGGTGGTGAAACATGGGCCCCCGAACGCGTGACACGGTGGCACGCGGCGCGCCCGCACGCGTGACACGCTGCAACTCAAAGGGTCCATCCGGACTTTCTAGGCTCACCGCACACCGAGCTACCGGAGGTCCCGATGAGCCGAGTGATCCGTGCCGCCCTGTTCCAGACCGCGTGGACCGGCGACAAGGAATCCATGATCCAGGTCCACGAGCAGGCGGCCCGCGACGCGGCCGCACAGGGCGCCCAGGTCCTGTGCTTCCAGGAGCTGTTCTACGGCCCCTACTTCTGCCAGGTCCAGGACAAAGCCTTCTACGAGTACGCCGAGCAGATCCCGAACGGCCCGACCGTCAGGCGCTTCCAGGCGCTCGCGAAGGAACTCGGCATCGTCCTCGTGCTGCCCATGTACGAGGAGGAACAGCCGGGCGTCCTCTACAACACCGCGGCCGTCATCGACGCGGACGGCTCCTATCTGGGCAAGTACCGCAAGACTCACATCCCCCAGGTGCGGGGATTCTGGGAGAAGTTCTACTTCCGCCCCGGCAACAGCGGCTGGCCCGTCTTCGACACGGCCGTCGGCAGGATCGGCGTCTACATCTGCTACGACCGCCACTTCCCGGAGGGCTGGCGGGCGCTCGGCCTGGCCGGCGCCGAGATCGTCTTCAACCCGTCGGCCACCTCCCGCGGCCTGTCCCGCTACCTGTGGCAGCTGGAACAGCCGGCGGCGGCCGTCGCCAACGAGTACTTCGTGGGCGCGATCAACCGGGTCGGGGTGGAGGACCTGGGCGACAACGACTTCTACGGCACCACGTACTTCGTGGACCCGGAGGCCCAGTTCGTCGGCGAGGTGGCGAGCGACAAGGAGACCGAACTCGTCGTCCGCGACCTGGACCTGGCCAAACTCCGCGAGGTCCGCGACCGCTGGCAGTTCTACCGCGACCGGGAGCCGGGGACGTACACGCCGCTGACCGCACCCTGACAACGCCGCTCGTGTGGACGCGCCCCACAGGGGCGCGGGGAACTGCGCGACCAGCCCAAGACGACCCGCACCCGATCATGAAGGAGAGGGCCCCATGACCGGCCGTACCGTCATCCGCGGTGGTCTCGTCATCACCGCGTCCGACGAGATCCACGCCGACGTCCTGATCGAGGACGGCCGCATCGCCGCCCTCGCCGCCTCGGCCACGCCCGCCGCCGAGGCGTTCACCGCCGAGAGGGTGATCGACGCCACCGGGAAGTACGTCATCCCGGGCGGCGTCGACGCCCACACCCACATGGAGCTGCCGTTCGGCGGCACGTTCGCCTCCGACACCTTCGAGACCGGCACCCGGGCCGCCGCCTGGGGCGGGACGACCACCATCGTCGACTTCGCCGTGCAGAGCGTCGGCCACACCCTGCGTGAAGGACTGGACGCCTGGCACGCCAAGGCCGAGGGCAACTGCGCGATCGACTACGGCTTCCACATGATCGTCTCCGATGTGAACCAGGAGACGCTCAAGGAGATGGACCTGCTGGTCGAGGAGGGCGTCACCAGCTTCAAGCAGTTCATGGCCTACCCGGGCGTCTTCTACTCCGACGACGGCCAGATCCTGCGGGCCATGCAGCGCTCCGCCGACAACGGCGGCCTGATCATGATGCACGCCGAGAACGGCATCGCGATCGACGTCCTGGTCGAGCAGGCACTGGCCCGCGGGGAGACCGACCCCCGCTACCACGGGGAGGTCCGCAAGGCCCTGCTGGAGGCCGAGGCCACCCACCGCGCCATCCGGCTCGCACAGGTGGCCGGAGCGCCCCTGTACGTCGTGCACGTCTCGGCGATGGAGGCGGTCGCCGAGCTGGCGCGGGCGCGCGACGAGGGGCTGAACGTCTTCGGCGAGACCTGCCCGCAGTATCTGTTCCTGTCCACCGACAACCTCGCCGAGCCGGACTTCGAGGGCGCCAAGTACGTGTGCAGCACGCCCCTGCGGCCCAGGGAGCACCAGGCCAAGCTGTGGCAGGGCCTGCGCACCAACGACCTCCAGGTGGTCTCCACCGACCACTGCCCCTTCTGCTTCGTGGGCCAGAAGGAGCTGGGCCGCGGGGACTTCTCCAAGATCCCCAACGGCCTGCCCGGCGTCGAGAACCGCATGGACCTGCTCCACCAGGCCGTCGTCGACGGACACATCTCCCGCCGCCGCTGGATCGAGATCGCCTGCGCCACCCCGGCCCGTATGTTCGGCATGTACCCGAAGAAGGGCACCATCGCCCCGGGAGCCGACGCCGACATCGTCATCTACGACCCCCACGCCGAGCAGGTCATGTCCGCCGAGACGCACCACATGAACGTCGACTACTCGGCCTACGAGGGCAGGCGGACCACCGGCCGGGTCGAGACCGTGCTCTCGCGCGGCGAACCCGTCATCACCGAGCGGGAGTACACCGGACACGCCGGCCACGGCGTCTACACTCCACGCTCCACCTGTCAGTACCTCAACTAGGAGTGGCGCCCATGGACTTCGGACTCGTCCTGCAGACCGACCCGCCGGCCTCCCGCGTCATCAGCCTGATGAAGCGGGCCGAGCGCAACGGCTTCACGTACGGCTGGACCTTCGACTCCGCCGTGCTGTGGCAGGAGCCGTTCGTGATCTACAGCCAGATCCTGGCGAACACCGAGAAGTTGACCGTAGGTCCGATGGTCACCAACCCGGGCACCCGCACCTGGGAGGTCACCGCCTCCACCTTCGCCACCCTCAACGACATGTTCGGCAACCGCACCGTGTGCGGCATCGGCCGCGGCGACTCGGCGATGCGGGTCGCGGGCCGCAAACCCAACACGCTCGCGCGCATCAGCGAGGCCATGAAGGTCATCCGGGCGCTCGCCCGGGGCGACTCCGCCGACCTCGGCGGCGGCACGGTCGTCCGGTTCCCGTGGACCAAGCCGGGCGCCGAACTCCCCGTCTGGATGGCCGCGTACGGCCCGAAGGCACTGAAGATGACCGGCGAGGAGGCCGACGGTTTCATCCTCCAGCTGTCCGACCTGTACCTGACCGAGTACATGGTGAAGGCCGTCAAGGACGCGGCCGTCGCCGCCGGGCGCGACCCGTCCGAGGTGACGATCTGCGTGGCGGCCCCGGCGTACGTCACCGAGGACGACTCGCCCGAGGCCCTCGCCCACGGCCGCGACCAGTGCCGCTGGTTCGGCGGCATGGTCGGCAACCACGTCGCCGACCTGGTCGCCAAGTACGGCGAGCACTCCTCCCAGGTTCCCGAGGAACTCACCGACTACATCAAGGCGCGGCAGGGCTACGACTACTCACACCACGGGCGCAGCGGCAACCCGGACACCGAGTTCGTGCCCGACGAGATCGTGGACCGCTTCTGCGTCATCGGGCCGCCCGAGAAGCACATCGAGAAGCTCGAAGCGCTCCGCGCGCTGGGCGTCGACCAGTTCGCGGTGTACGACATGCACGACGCGCAGGAGGCCACCATCGACGCCTACGGCACGACGGTGATCCCGGCCGTCAACGCCTGACCCCACCCTGTCCCCTCCCCAACCCCCCACCTCTGGTCACCCCTCCCCGCCGTCCGGGGGAGGGGCTGGTGCCCGCACGGCCTCTTACGACCCACCTCACTCGATTGGCCTGCCCATGACCGACACCGCCCCCACGGCCATACCACCGTCCGCTCAGGTCACCCGCCCCGACGGCCGGGTGGAGATCGCCCCCGGTTCGCCGCAGCCCAACGGCCCCTACGCCAACGCGGATCTGCTGCCGGTCCCGGTCGAGAGCGCACCTGGACCACGTACAACTTCTCCGCGCTCTGGGTCGGCATGGCCCACAACACGGCCTCCTGGACCCTCGCCTCCGGTCTGATCGCCGTCGGCATGGACTGGAAGCAGGCGGTGTTCACCATCGCCCTCGCCAACCTGATCGTGCTGGTGCCCATGCTGCTCACCGGCCACGCGGGACCCAAGTACGGCATCCCGTTCCCGGTCTTCGCCCGCGCCTCCTTCGGGGTGCGCGGTGCCAACCTCCCCGCCGTCGTCAGGGCGTTGGTGGCCTGCGGCTGGTTCGGCATCCAGACCTGGATCGGCGGCGAGGCCATCTACTTCCTGGCCGGCAAGCTCATCGGCGACAGCTGGGCGAACGCCGCGCACATCGGTGGCTACGCCTGGACCATGTGGCTGTCGTTCGCGATCTTCTGGGCCATCCAGGTCGCCATCATCTACCGGGGCATGGAGACCATCCGCCGCTTCGAGAACTGGGCCGCGCCCTTCGTCCTCGTCGGCGCCTTCGTGATGCTGTGGTGGATGAGCGCCAAGGCGGGCGGCGTCGGCCCGCTGTTCGACCAGCCCTCCAGACTGGGCTGGGGCGGCGACTTCTGGAAGCTGTTCTGGCCCTCCCTGATGGGCATGATCGGCTTCTGGTCCACGCTGTCCCTGAACATCCCCGACTTCACCCGCTACGGCAAGAGCCAGCGGGCCCAGACCTCGGGTCAGGCGCTCGGTCTGCCGACCACGATGACCCTCTTCGCCTTCCTGTCCGTGCTCGTCACCTCCGGTTCGCAGGCCGTCTACGGCAAGCCCGTCTGGGACCCGGTCCAGCTCGCGGCCAAGACGGACAACGTGGTCGGCCTGCTCTACGCCCTGGTCACCGTGCTGGTGGCGACCCTGTCCGTGAACATCGCGGCCAACCTGGTCTCCCCGGCCTTCGACTTCTCCAACGTCGCGCCGCGCAGGATCGGGTTCCGCACGGGTGCCCTGATCACCTCGGTCCTCGCCGTGCTGATCTTCCCGTGGAAGCTGTACTCCGACCCGCAGGGCTACATCTTCACCTGGCTCGGCCTGGTCGGCGGACTGCTCGGCACGGTCGCGGGCATCCTCGTCGCCGACTACTGGATCCTGCGCCGCACCCGCCTCGCCCTCGCCGACCTGTACCGTGCGGGCGGCCGCTACTGGTATGCGGGCGGCTGGAACTGGCGGGCCGTGGCCGCCTTCGCGGTCGGCGGCGTCCTCGCGGTCGGCGGCGCGGACTTCCATCCGCTGATCGACGGCCGCCCCGTCCCGGTCCTCAAGCCTCTCGCCGACTACGGCTGGGCGGTGGGGCTCGGCACCTCACTGGTGCTCTACCTGGCGCTGACGCTGCTGACCGGGCGGAGGGAGGACGCTACGGCGCGGGCCGCCTGAGCGAGGACCGCCCCGGCGGACGGCGGCCGCCGGGGTCCCGCTACACGCAGTGCGACCGCTGCGCCATGGGCGCGACGGCCTTCGACAGGTCGAGCAGCACGGTGTCGACGGCCCGCACCCCGGGCGAGACGGTCACTTCCACGGCGGGGCTGCGCCCGTAGGACACGAGGACCTTCCGGCCCGCCTGCCGAGAGCGGGCCTGTTCGAGCAGCCAGTCCACGCCGTTCACGCTCACGCACGGATCGGCCGACGGCCCCGGCGAGGTCACGCCGCACCGGGCGGTCACGGCGCCCGCGCCCCACGCCTCGGCGCCGGTCACGTCCACCCGTTCGCGCCGGTGGCCGTCGAGCCGCCCGGGCCAGCGCCCGGCCAGGCCCGTACACGCGGGGCCGGACGCGCGCTCGGCCGCTCGCAGCCCGTACCGCGGGTCGCTGTCGTGCCGGGCCCACCAGGCCCAGCCGGACGCCGCCACCATGACCGCCAGCGCTCCGGCCCCGACCGCGTACCGCACCCGCACAAAAGCCCCCGTGTCTCGTCGGTCCGGCGCCCGCCGGTGCCGTCCCGTCGGAACCTACAGCACCCCAAGATCCGTCCCTCACCCGGCTGTTGCGATACTCGTGAACCGTGAAGACGCGACCGTTGCTGTGGACCGCGGCCTGCCTGCTGCTGGCGTCCTGCCATGCGGGGACGGGCACCGCCGGCTCCGACGAGAAGAGCGGGCCCGTTCCCGCCGCGGAGCGCCGGGCCGCACCCGACCTCGCCGGCGACAGCCTGGACGGCAAGCCCCTGCGGCTGTCCGACTACCGCGGCAAGGTCGTCGTACTCAACGCGTGGGCCTCCTATTGCGGGCCCTGCCGGGCCGAGGTGCCCGAACTCGACGCGGCCCAGAAACACCTCGCCGCCAAGGGGGTCCGGTTCCTCGGGCTCGACGCCGACTCGGACACCGCCGGCGGCCGGGCCTTCCAGCGGGACCACCGGCTGGCCTACCCCAGCTTCAGCGACCCCTCCGGCCACCAGATGCTGAAGTTCCCCAGGGGCTCGGTTCCGCGGGGCGTGCCCTTCACGGTCGTCATCGACGCCCGGGGCAGGATGGCGCACGTCCACCCCGGCCCCGTCACGGAAGAGGAACTGCGCGATCTGGTGCTGCCGCTGACTCACGCCTGACGGGCCGTCAGCCAAAACCGTCAGCCGGATCCGCCGCCCTGCAAGGCGGCGACGGCGGCCTTGGCGGCCTGGATGGCCCCCTTGTTGATCTCGTCCGTGTCCGGGGCCTTCTTCGTGTCGAAGTCGCTGCCGTTGTAGGTGACGATCACCAGGGCGTTGGAGACGCGGGCCATCACCACGCCCTCGCGGGTCTGCTGCTTGTCCTCCGTCGTCAGGTTCACGACGGAGTAACCGGCGTCCCCGAGCCCCGGGACGGCCCCGCCGCCGCTCTTCTCGGCGACGTGCTGCTCGTACTCCTTCTTCGCCTGCTCGTCCGACTCGGAGATCTCGAAGGAGACGTCGAGCCAGCGGTAGGCGTAGCCCTTCAGGGCGTTCCAGGAGCAGGTGCGGCGCACCTTGGTGTCCGTGGAAGGTATCTCCTTGCCCGTCGCCTTGGCCCCGGGCACCAAGGACTTGAGTGTCGCCGCGGGCACGCTGGTGCAGGGGGCGGGCGCGGCGGCGTACGTCTTCGAGACCTGGGTGGAGGACGGTGCGGAGGCCGACTGCGTGGGGGTCTGGCGGGCCGTCCGGTGGCCGTCGGCGGGGGACGCGGCGGGGCCCGACGACAGCGCCCAGCCGGCGCAGGCGAGCACGGCGACGGGGGTCAGGCGTGCGGTGAGGGCGAGCGGCAGAGGAAGAGAACGCACGGCGCACTTCTCGTGGGGGAGGGGGTACGGAAGGGGTCCGCATGGTGGACGGGGACGACAGTGTCACATGACTGTCTGTGGGGCGGAAGGGCGAACTCGCTGCGTGCCCGGGCGGTCACGGCAACGCGTTCACGACGTATGGATCTGCCCCTTATGTAACTCCAGCCGGCGCTGGGAGGCGGGACGACGGGCGTATCGCTCGCGGTCATGTTCCGGTGGAGTGCGCCTCGAACCAGCGGCGGGCGCCGACTTCGCTGGGGTATTCACGGACGATGATCGCGGCGGCGAACCAGCCGACGCACCACGCGGCGAACGCCGGCATGACAGGAGCGGCGAGCAGCATGAGCCCGCGACCCAGGGCGATCAGGCCCGGGACACGCCCGGTGCGGTCGCGTCTGCCCCGGAGAGTCTGGCTGGGAGTGGGCGGATCGAGAAGCGCTTCGCGCAGGCCCTTGCGCTGCGACATCCAGCCCCACACCAAGGCCACGACGGACGCGGCCACCTGCACGCCGTCCCACACGACACGCGCGGTGGACGGCAGCAGGTCCCGGAACCCCGAGTAGAAGGCCAGCGCCATGAAGCACACGATGGCGGCGGCGATGAGCATGTTGACGGCCGTCAGCACGCGGCGGAGCCAGTAGCGTCGGCCGCGCGCGTACCAGGTGGTGCCGAGGCCCGGAAGCCGGGGGATGCCGACGGGCGCCGCGCCGGCCGGTGCTTCAGAAGATGCTCGTGACGCCATGCCAGACATCCTTCACCAGTCGCTTTCCGTCATCGACCGTCTCCGTGGCGACATGCCCGGCACCGGTCAGCACACCGCCGACCACCCCGTGGTCATGGATGTCCTCGCTCCAGTGCTCGTGGAGGGTGTGGTCGATCACGGAGGTCGAGACGATCACCGCGCCGACGCCGACCGCGGCCACGGCGCCCGCGGTCAGATCGATGGGCGCCGTGGCCACGAGGCCGGCCGTGATGGCCGCTCCCGCGGCCAGACCGCCGAGGTTCGCGCCCTCGTCGACGGCGACCGAGTGCTGCCAGGACCAGCCCTTGTCGTGGTCGTCGGAAGCCTCCAGGAAGCCGCAGGCGCCGGCCGCCACGACGTCCACAACGGGCAACTCCTTGAGGACGTCCGGCAGCGCCTCCAGCCCCTTGCCCAGACGCAGCGCGTCGGCGGCGTCGGCCAGCTTGACGTTCAGGGCACGGTCGTAGGGCAGCTTGGTGCTGCCGTTGTCGGCGCGCGCGATGTCCTCCTCCAGCGAGTCGACCTTGGTGACCGCGTCGCGGTAGGCGCTCTTGGCGGGCAGGTCGTCGGGCATCTTGCGGCCCTGCTGCTGGAACACCTTGCGCTCGGCGCGCAGTTGCTTCTTGGCGTCCTGCGCCTCCGCCTTGGCCGTGTCGATGTGCTTGCGGGCCTCGATGCCCCCTGCCCGGGCGTCCTCGGCGTCATACGCGTACAGCCCGCGCAGCGCGTCGTACAGGGTGATCTTGTCGCCCGGGGACACCGAATCGTCCTTCGACGTCACCTTGTCGTACAACCCCTGCAACTGCTGCGCCGCCACCAGCCGCGCGTGCTGGGCGGTGTGCAGGACCTCGTTGCGCGCGGTGTTGTACTCGTTCATCGCGGAGATGGTCTTCTGGTCGTCCGCGCTCGGCGGATCGGCCGTCATGACCGGCAGCGGGGCGCCCTTGGGGTCCGTCGCCACGCCCTTGCCGGCCGCGATGTGCTGCGCGTTCTGCAAGGAGGTGTTGCACGTGGACAGTGCGTTGGCCAGGGTCTCCAGGATCTCGCCCGCCGCGTGCACCAGTTCGGCGAAGCCGCCGGCGGCCAGCGCGTCCTCGCTCCACTTGGCGCGGAAGTTCTCGGCCGCTTCGCCCTGCCAGCCCGCGTCGCCGACCAGTTTGTCGACGGCGCCACTGAGCGGCTTGACCACGCCGTCGAGCTTGTCCTTGGCGTTCTTGTACGTCTCGGCCATCGTGCGCAGTCCGCCGATGTCACCGCCGACCCAGCTGTCACCCATCAGCTCTCACCCCATCAAGTCTTCGAAGACACCGTGGACGTCCACGTCGTGCCGGTGGAAGGAGTCCCGCGCGTACGCGACCTTGTCCCCGTGGTCGTCCAGCCGGTCGGCCATGCCGATGTGCAGGGCGATGATGAGGTCCGCGACCTCCTTGATGGCCGAGTCCAGCCCCGCGTCGCCGCCGCTGACCACGGGCGGTGCCACGTCGGGGCGCAGCTTGCGGTAGTCGCCGGCCTGATCGTGGAAGGTCTTCGCCATGGTGGAAAGGTCGTCGTAGACCACCTTGAAGTCGCTCATCGGCGCACCTCCCGCGCATAGGCCGCCAGGTCCTCCGGCCGCCAGTTGGGTTCTCCGGGCGTCACTCGTGGGTCGAGCAGCACGGTGAGGCCCTGCTCGGCCACGCCCTCCGCCATCGGGCCGATCGAGGCGGCGACCCACGGCTGCGCCTCGCCCAGCGCCTCCACCAGCTTCCGCGGCGTGCTGAACGCGAAGGCCACGGTGCCGTGAGCGGGATGCTCGAACAGTTCGAAGACGACGAAGGGCACGCGCGCGGGGCGGCCGTCCTTGCCCGTCGACGCGACGGACCTCGGATGTGCCGGTACGCACACCGGTGTGTGGTACGCGGGCACGCCCGGCTTGGGACGGGGCCGGTCGTCCGTGGCCAGGCCGGGCGGCGGGGCCGCCTCGACGAGGTCCTGCAGATGCGAACGACGTGGTCCCTGTTCCGGGACGTCATTTCCTGGCGGATCCTGCTCGACGAAGTCGAGCAGGCGTGAACGAATCGGCGCGCCCATCGCCGTCACCTCTCCCCGTGATTCGTGTGGCCGACCGGGCGCGACCACGGTAGCCATGGGGCGGCGAGGCAAATCCCCCTATGTCGGGGTGACGTCCGGGGCGGATGCGGAACCCATACGTCTGCTTGGCCGTCGGCGGGTCAGCTCTTGACCACCTGATGAACCGGGGACGCGGCGGCTACGGTACCCGGGCCGTCCACTCGGGTGACGTGAACTTGGTGCGGGCCAACTCCTGGGCGCGCGCCAGCTCCCGGTCCGTCACCTTGCCGTCCACGAGGCCGTACCGCCGCCGGAACGACTCGATCAGCCGGTCGATGACGGTCTCGCGCGGCAGCCCCGTCTGCCGGCGCAGCGGATCGACGCGCTTCTTCGCGCTCCTGGTGCCCTTGTCGGACAGCTTCTCCCGCCCGATCCTCAGCACCTCGACCATTTTGTCGGCGTCGATGTCGTAGGACATGGTCACGTGGTGCAGAACGGCGCCGGGCCCGCCGTCGTCGCCCACGATCCGCTTCTGCGCCGCGCCCGCGATCTTGCCCTGGTCGGTGGCGATGTCGTTCAGCGGCTGGTACCAGGCACGGATCCCCATCTCGCCGAGGGCGCCGAGCACCCAGTCGTCCAGGTAGGCGTAACTGTCCTGGAAGGACAGGCCCTGGACCAGCGCCTGGGGCACCGACAGCGAGTACGTGATCGTGTTGCCGGGCTCCACGAACATGGCGCCGCCGCCGGAGATCCGCCGCACCACCTGGATGCCGTGCCGGGCGGCGCCCTCCGGGTCCACCTCGTTGCGCAGCGACTGGAAGCTGCCGATGACCACGGCGGGCGCGCCCCACTCCCACACCCGCAGGGTGGGCGGGCGCCGGCCCGCGGCGACCTCGGCCGTGAGCACCTCGTCCAGGGCCATGTGCAGGGCGGGGGACTGCGGGCCCTCGTGGATCAGCTGCCAGTCGTAGTCGGTCCAGTCCGTGGCGTGCGCGAGCGCCCGGCGCACCGCGACCCCGACGCCCTCCGGCGTCAGGCCGTACATCACGGTCCCCGCGGGCAGCGCCGCCTCGATCCGGGCGGCCAGCCCGGCCGCGTCCGTGTCCGCCGGCGCGCCCTCCAGCGCGCGGTTCACCGCGTCGAGTGCCTCGTCGGGCTCCAGGAAGAAGTCGCCCGCGACGCGCGCGTGGCGCAGCACGCCGCCCTCGGCCTCGACGTCCACGACGATCAGCTTGCCGCCGGGCACCTTGTACTCACCGTGCACCGCCCGGGCCTCCTCTCCTGCCGCACAAGATCAACGCCGCAGGCGGCCGTGGTGTTCCCGGGCGGGATGTTCCCGGGCGACCCGGAGCGGTCCGAGGCGGGTGTCAGTAGCGCAGGGCCGTGCCGACGGCCGCCTTCACCTCACCGGTCAGGTCGCGGTTGCTGCCGGCGGTGCCCTCGCCGGAGGCACCGGCGGCCACGTCCTTGAGCGTCACCACGGTCACGTCCAGCAGATTGCCGCTCTTGTCAGTGAAGTTGACCTGGACGGCGAAGGACTTGGCGGAGCCCGCGGTGTTCTTGGCGGTGACCTTGACCGTGGCTTTGGCGCCGTTGCCGGTGGCCACGGTGCCGAGTGACACGTCGTCCTTCGCGTTCACCCCACCCTTGGCCTCGTCGAGCTTGCGCTTGGCCTCCGCCGAGGCCGAGGCCAGCGCGTCGGACCCCCGGGAGGCGAGGGACGCGGCGGCGGAGGAGGCCATCGAAGCCGCCTTGCTGGCGGTGCCGGACGGACTTCCGGAGTTGTCGGAGCATCCGGCCGCCGCGACCACCGCCAGCACCACACCCGCCGCGCCCAGTGTCCAGTGCCCTTTCATACCGCGCCTCCTGTGCCCTCGGGGCGTTCTGCCCCTCTCAGTGAAAGGGGCGCGGCCACGATGCGCACACCGGGGACAGCGAGGACCGGCGGCCGTCCGGCGGCGCGTGCTCCGTCGCCCGCGCACAACTCCGGGGCGGTGGCGCACCACGTTCCCGTCCGGCTCCGTTGCGCCGAGCGGCGGGTCAGCCGGTTCTGGCGGATAGTGGAGAGGGGACCTCGTCCCCCGGCAGCCCCCGTTCCTCAGGAGGCTCGATGCTCTCTTCACGGTCGCTCGCCGCGCTCATCGGCATCACGTTGTTCGGCATCGCGCTCACCGCGTGCCAGGACCAGGCGTCCGGTCAGATCATCGCGCGGAACGATGCCAGGATCGTGGAGACTCTCTCCAACCCGCCGATCCACGGATGTCACCGTTTCCCCGCGGGCGTGACGCACATCAACAACCAGACTCAGAGCAGCCTGCTGCTCTACTCGACACCCGACTGCACCGTGCCGCGGGGCGGGCAGAGCGACTACCTCGACATCGGGGCGTCGGATTACGCCGTCCGGACCACCGGCCTGTGGCAGAGCTTCTCCTTCGCCCCCGACTGAGCCGCGGGCTCAGACGTCCTCCAGGCCGTCGTCGTCACGGAGCCTTCTCCAGATGCGCGTGCGGTGCAGGATGTAGAGAGCGGCGAACAGGGAAACCACCTGCAGACCCACGGCGAGAAGCCAGAAGACGGCCTTGCTCTCCATCTCGTCGGTGAGGTAGCTGAAGTTCATGCCGAAGTATCCGGTCAGGAACGTCAGCGGCAGGAAGATCGTCGATACGATGGCCAGCCGGTTGATCACACCGTTCTGCTCGCCCGAAACGAGGGACGAGTAGGTGGCGAAGGCCCGCCGCGTGGCCTCCTGCAGGGACTGGATGTCCGTGAGCACGAGCCGGCCGGTGCTCTGGAACTCCCCGGCCATCCGTTGGCGCTCCCTGGGGAACGCGCGGTTCATCATCCTGCGTGTGAGGATCTCGTCCATCGCCTGGAGGTAGGGCAGCAGGGAGTGGTGCAGGCGCGCGGCACGCCGCCGTAGCCGGGCCAGACGGTAGACCTGCTCGGGGCGGCGTCGCTCGAACATCTCGTCCTCGAGGTCCTCCACGGCGAGGACATCCGCCACCGTGGCCCGTCGGAACGTGTCCAGAGCCCCCTGCAGCAGCAGGAACAGCAAGGCCGCCGTGTCGGCAGGACTCTCGTGCCCGAGCCGTGCCATGAGGCGCTCCAACGGCACGGCCGGTCCCCGGTGGAGCATCAGCAGGTGCCGCTCCGTCACGAGGACATGGATGTGGACGAAGTCTTCACCTTCGACGACGGGTACGACGAGACCGATCCTGTCGCCGAGAAACTCGGCCCGCGCCGGTTCACCCGCCCTGCCGAACCAGGGCGGACTCTCGGACGCCAGACCGAGCCCGGTGACGACCGGCGTTCCCTCGGCCGCCGGATCGTCGGGCAACTGGACGTCGACGAGCAGGAAATCGGATGCGGCGAGGCGCTCGCGCGCTTCCGCCAGGCCCGTACGAGCGATGGTCCCTCCGGGCATCGACACCACCGATACGATCATCATCCCTCACTGTTGTCGGAAGCCCGTGTCCCACGGTGCGTACACTCCGACGTCCCCGGTCGCGGAGACACGCAGGCGCATCGGCGGTTGCCCCGAACGGGTGAGCGCGTCTCCGTGCGGTCGCGGGGCCAGGGTTCCGATCGTCGGCGGAGGTGCTGCCGAGCGGCGGCTCACGTATGCGTCTTTCGTGCCGGAGGCGGGGATGGCGGGGCACCAGGTGATCGATAGTCTGCCGGGGGGACGGACGCAGGAGGAGCTCGGATCGACCTCCCCGGATTCGCTTCGAGAACCGCCCTGAGAGCCGCCCTGAGAACTGTCGCGAGGACCGACGGTCCGGCCGCCGAGCGAAACAGTGAGGTGAGAGGCAGCATGTTCACCACCCGGCCCACCCTCCAGGGCACCTTCGGCATGGTGTCCTCCACCCACTGGCTGGCTTCCCAGTCGGCGATGGCGGTCCTGGAGGACGGCGGCAACGCCTTCGACGCGGCCGTGGCGGGCGCCTTCGTGCTGCATGTGGTGGAGCCGCACCTGAACGGGCCCGCCGGTGAGGTGCCCATCCTGCTCGCCCCGGCCGACGGTACGGTGCGCGTGCTGTGCGGACAGGGCGTGGCCCCGGCGGGCGCCACGATCGCGCACTACAGGGGGCTCGGTCTGGATCTCGTACCCGGCACGGGACCGCTCGCGGCCGCCGTGCCCGGCGCCTTCGACGCCTGGCTGCTGCTCCTGCGCGACCACGGCACCAAGTCCCTCGACGACGTCCTGAAGTACGCCGTCGGGTACGCCGAGCACGGGCACGCGCCCGTGGAGAACGTCGGCGCGACCGTGCAGAGCGTCCGGGAGCTGTTCGAAACCGAGTGGACCTCCTCGGCGGAGGTGTACCTGCCCGGGGGCAGGACGCCCCGGCCCGGCGCGCTGCTGCGCAATCCCGCCCTCGCCGCCACCTGGAAGCGGCTGCTGGCCGAGACCGCCCGGGCCGGCGACCGGGAGGCCCGGATCGACGCCGCGCGCGAGGTGTGGCGCTCGGGCTTCATCGCCGAGGCCCTGGTACGGCAGTCCCGGCGGCCCACCCTGGACACCAGCGGCGAACGGCACGTCGGCACCCTCACCGAGGCCGACCTGGCCGGCTGGTCGGCGGCCTACGAGCCACCGGTGACGTACGACTGGAACGGCTGGACCGTGTGCAAGGCGGGCCCCTGGAGCCAGGGCCCCGCCTTCCTCCAGCAGCTCGCCCTGCTCCCGTCCGAGCTGCCCGCCTACGGCTCGGCCGACTACGTCCACCTGCTGATCGAGGGCTGCAAGCTCGCCATGGCCGACCGTGAGGCCTGGTACGGGGACGCGGCCGAGGTGCCGCTCGCCGAGCTGCTGTCGGACGGCTACAACGCCTCCCGGCGGGCCCTGGTCGGCGCCAAAGCCTCCTACGAGCTGCGCCCCGGCAGCCCCGGCGGACGCACCCCGCGCCTTCCCCG
Source organism: Streptomyces griseochromogenes (assembly GCF_001542625.1). Taxonomy (NCBI): domain Bacteria; kingdom Bacillati; phylum Actinomycetota; class Actinomycetes; order Kitasatosporales; family Streptomycetaceae; genus Streptomyces; species Streptomyces griseochromogenes. The sequence goes on from NZ_CP016279.1 coordinate 3,205,371, forward strand.
CCAGGCGCACGCGCGCGTGGAGGCCGGTCAGGACACCGGCTTCGACCCGCTGGGCGTGGGGGAGCCCACCGTGGCCGACCTCCGAGTCGCCGCCGACGGCGGCACCCGCGGCGACACCTGCCACCTGGACGTCGTCGACCGCTGGGGCAACATGATCGCGGCCACGCCCAGCGGCGGCTGGCTCCAGTCCAACCCGGTCGTACCCGAGCTGGGCTTCCCGCTCGGCACCCGGCTGCAGATGACCTGGCTGGAAGAGGGCCTGCCGAACTCCCTCACCCCGGGCCGCCGCCCCCGCACCACCCTCACTCCGTCCGTCGCGCTGCGCGACGGCGTCCCGGTGCTGGCGTTCGGCACGCCGGGCGGCGACCAGCAGGACCAGTGGCAGCTGCACTTCTTTCTCGCCGCCACCCTGCGGGCCCCGGTCCGTGGCGGCCTCGACCTGCAGGGCGCGATCGACGCCCCGAACTGGCACAACGACGGCTTCCCCAGCTCCTTCTTCCCGCGCGGGCACCGCCCCGGCAGCGTGACGGTGGAGTCCCGCATGGACACGGAAGTGGTCGAGGAGCTGCGTCGGCGCGGCCACGACATCACGGTCGGCCCCGGCTGGTCGGAAGGCCGCCTGTGCGCGGTGGCCCGTGACCCCGAGTCGGGAATTCTGTCGGCGGCCGCGAATCCTCGCGGGATGCAGGGATACGCGGTGGGCCGCTGAGCCGCTGAGCCGCTGAGCCGCTGAGCCGCTGAGCCGCTGAGCCGCTGGGCCGCTGAGGCCTGAGGGTGCTGACGCCGCGACCACTGCGGCTGCGGCTGCGGCGGGCGTCCGGCGGCTGGCCGACCTGTGACATCCGCCAGGCCGGTGGGCTCAGTGGCCTCGGGCGGTCAGCCCTCGCCGCGAGCCTTGGGGAGCGGCCCTTGCACGTCGGGCTTGGCGATGAGCGCTTGAACATGGGCCCCGGTGCCCGAGCCACGGCCACCAGTCTCGGCGTGCGACTCACGTGCACCCGCCTCGGTGCCCGGCCCACGTCCACCGACCTCGATGGCTGGTTCTCGCCCATGTGTGACTGTGGCGGTCTCTTGCCGGCGGGTTGCGGCGACCGGCCCTTGCCCCTCGCCCTCGGTGACCGCTTCCGGCCCACCGGCCTCGGTATTCAGTCGCTTCCCACGGGCCCCGGCAATCGGCCCGTGTCCACCGACCCGACCCGCTCGCACCCGTTCTTCATCCCGATTCCACCTCACGTCCATCACTCGGGCGGGGATTGTCAGTGGCGCGTGTTCTCATAAGGGCATGATCCAAGACACGGAAACCATCGACGAGTTTCTCGCCCGCTGCTCGGCCGACGTGGAGGAAGCGGTTCGCAAGGCGGCCGAGGCCGAGATCCTGCCCCGCTTCCGCAGCCTCGCCGAGCACGAGGTGGACCAGAAGAGCGGACCGCACGACCTGGTGACCGACGCCGACCGCCTCGCCGAGCGTCGGCTCACCGAAGACCTCGGCGCTCTGCTGCCCGGTTCGGTGGTCGTCGGCGAGGAGGCCGTGCACGCCGACCCGGCGTCGTACGACGCGATCCAGGGCGACGCGCCGGTCTGGATCATCGACCCGGTCGACGGCACACGCCAGTTCGTGCACGGCGACGAAGGCTTCTGCACCCTGATCGCGCTCGTCCACCGCGGCACCGTCCTGGCCTCCTGGACCTACGCCCCCGTGCGGGACCAGTTCGCCACGGCCGTCCGCGGCCGCGGCGCCTTCCTCGACGGCGAGCGACTGTTCGCGGGCCCGCCCGCACCCGGCCGTGACCTGCGTGTCGCCACCTCTCACCCGGACTACACCACCGACGAGCAGAAGCGCGCACTGCGCGTCCTGTGGACCGAGGGCATCGCCCCGCGACCCTGCGGCTCGGCGGGCCTCGAGTATCTCGCCATAGCCAGGGGCGAGTTGGATGCCGTGGCGTTCTCCTGGGAGGCCGCCTGGGACCACGCGGCGGGCCTGCTCCTGGTCGAGGAGGCGGGCGGTGCCCACCTGACCCGCGGCGGCGAGCCGTTCCGCGTGACCGGAGCGAACGCGTTGCCGTTCACCGCCGCGAGGGACGCCGCGACGGCACACCGGATCGCGGAGCTGCTGCGCACGCCCGCCTGAGGCACCCTGCCCGGGGAGTGTCAGTCCTCCGGCATATCCTGACCTTGAGTGGCCATCGGCTGACGAAGGGGTCCGAAGGTGCCGTCGATGCTCGATGCGGTTGTGGTGGGTGCGGGACCGAACGGTCTGACCGCGGCCGTGGAGCTGGCCCGCCGGGGCTTCTCCGTCGCCCTCTTCGAGGCGAAGTCCACCGTGGGCGGCGGTGCCCGCACCGAGGAGCTGACCCTGCCCGGCTTCCGGCACGACCCGTGCTCGGCAGCCCACCCCCTCGGTATCAACTCGCCCGCGTTCCGCGCGCTGCCCCTCGACCGCTACGGCCTTCAGTGGCTGCACGCCAAACTGCCCATGGCGCATCCGTTCACGGACGGCACCGCGGCCGTGCTGTCCCGGTCCGTCGCCGAGACGGCCGCCTCGTTCGGACCGCGCGACGCGGGCGCGTACCGCAGGCTGGTCGGGCCGTTCCTGCCCCATTGGGACACGCTCGCCCGGGACTTCATGTCCCTGCCCCTGACCTCGCTGCCCCGCGACCCGGTCACCCTCGCCCGCTTCGGCCTGGCCGGGCTGCCACCGTCCACCTGGCTGATGCGCCGCTTCCACGACGAGCGGTTCAAGGCCCTCTTCTCCGGCCTCGTCGCCCATGTCATCGCGCCGCTGGGCGGCCTGGCCACCGGCGCCGTCGGCCTCGTCTTCGCGCTGGCCGCGCACGCCCGCGGCTGGCCGGTCGCCCGAGGCGGCTCCCAGGCGATCTCCGACGCCCTCGCCGCCTACCTCAAGGACCTCGGCGGCCAGATTCACACGGACTACGAGGTCAAGCGTCTGGACGACCTGCCGCCCGCGCGCGCGTACGTCTTCGACACCTCGCCCACCGCCCTCGCCCGCATCGCCGGCTTCGGCGGCTACTACGACCGCTACCGCTACGGCGCCAGCGTCTTCAAGATCGACTATGCCCTGGACGGCCCCGTCCCCTGGACGGCTCCCGAGGCCCGCGTCGCCGGCACCGTGCAGATCGGCGCGAGCCGGGCCGAGATCGACACCGCCCTGCGCGCCGCGTCCACCGAGGGCCGGGCACCCGACAAGCCGTTCCTGATCACCGTGCAGCCCAGCGTGTCCGACCCCACCCGCGCCCCCGAGGGCAAGCACGTCTTCTGGGCGTACGGCCATGTCCCCAACGGCTGGCAGGGCGACCTCACGGACGCGATAGAACGCCAGCTTGAGCGCTTCGCGCCGGGCTTCCGCGACCGCGTCCTGGCCCGCGCCACCGCGGGCCCGGCCGAGCTGGCGACCCGTAACGCCAACTACGTGGGCGGCGACATCGCCTGCGGCGCCGCTTCCGGACTCCAGCTGATGCTGCGCCCCAAACTGTCCCTGTTCCCGTATCGCACCCCCCACCCGGCCGTCTTCATCTGTTCCTCGGCCACCCCGCCGGGACCCGGCGTGCACGGCATGTCGGGGCACAACGCGGCCAAGGCCGTGTGGAGGAGGCTGAGGCAGACATGACCACCATTACGTTCGTCCAGGGCGACATCACCCGGCAGAGCGCCGACGCGATCGTCAACGCGGCCAACTCCTCCCTGCTGGGCGGCGGAGGGGTCGACGGCGCGATCCACCGCCGTGGCGGCCCCGCGATCCTCGCGGACTGCCGCAAACTGCGTGCCTCCCACTACGGCAGGGGCCTGTCCACCGGCAAGGCCGTCGCCACCACGGCCGGCGATCTGGACGCCCGCTGGGTCATCCACACCGTCGGCCCGCGTTTCACCCGCGAGGAGGACCGGTCGGAGCTGCTGGCCTCCTGTTATCGGGAGTCGCTGCGGGTCGCGGATGAGCTCGGTGCTCGTACGGTCGCGTTTCCCGCCGTCTCCGCCGGTATCTACGGCTGGCCGATGGAGGACGCCGCCCGGATCGCGGTGGAGACGGTGCGAGCCACGGACACGGCGGTCGAGGAGGTCCGGTTCGTGCTCTTCGACGAGCGGGCGTACGAGGCGTTCGCCGCGCAGCTTCGCTGAGGCAACCACGGTTCGGTTTCCCGTTGTCGCCCGAGTCCCCGAGGCAATGGCGCCCGGCGTGACGAAGTCGTACCGGTTCTCGCCGGTCGTGACGAGACCGGTCGGGAGGCCGTCCGCACCCGGCTGAGGGATCGCCCGAGGTGCAAGGCCGGATACGCTGACAGCATGATCGAGAATCCTCCTCCCTGTCCGAAGTGCTCCTGTGAGTACACCTACGAGATGAACGCCCTGGTGGTGTGCCCCGAGTGCGGCCATGAATGGGCTCCCGCCGAGGCCGGTGCCGAGGGCGGTGCGGTCGCCGGGGAGCGCGTCGTCAAGGACTCCGTCGGCAACGTCCTGCGGGACGGCGACACCGTGGTGGTCGTGAAGGCGCTCAAGGTCAAGGGCAGCCCGTCGGGGATCAAGGCCGGCACCAAGGTGCGCAACATCCGACTGGTCGACGGTGTCGACGGCCACGACATCGACTGCAAGATCGAGGGTTTCGGGGCGATGCAGCTCAAGTCCGGCGTGGTCAAGAAGGCCTGAACCACCCGCTCCCCAAGGGGGCACTGGGCAGTAGCAGGATGCTGAATTGCAAAATTTCGCAATTGCTTAGATGCTATGTCTGCTGTGCCTGCAAGTAGCCGCGGGCACAGCCTTTCGCGTCCCCCGGCGGGGGCGCTGCAGGGAAGCCGAGGGGTCGTGTCCGTACCGCTGTACCAGGCCAAGGCCGAGTTCTTCCGGATGCTCGGGCATCCCGTACGGATACGCGTACTGGAGCTGTTGCAGGACGGGCCGATGCCGGTGCGGGAGCTGCTGGCCGCCATCGAGGTGGAGCCCTCCGGCTTGTCGCAGCAGCTGGCCGTCCTGCGCCGCTCGGGGATCGTGACCTCGACGCGGGACGGCTCCACCGTCGTGTACGAGCTGGCCGGCGGGGACGTCGCCGACCTGATGAAGGCGGCGCGGCGGATCCTGACCGAGATGCTCACCGGGAAGGGCGAGCTGCTGGCCGAATTGCAGGAAGCCGAGGTCGCCGGGCCATGACCTCTCCGTTCTCGTCGTTCCGTCAGCCGTGGGTCCGGATCGGCTCGCTGCTGCCCGGCCGCGCCGACCTGGACCAGGCACTGCGTCATCCACGGCGGGACCTGCTCGCCGGACTGACCGTGGCGATCGTGGCGCTCCCGCTGGCGCTCGGCTTCGGGGTCTCCTCCGGGCTCGGCGCGGAGGCGGGCCTGGCGACGGCCGTCGTCGCCGGTGCGCTCGCCGCGCTCTTCGGCGGATCGAACCTGCAGGTGTCCGGCCCGACCGGCGCCATGACCGTCGTACTCGTTCCCATCGTGGGGCGGTACGGGCCCACCGGGGTTTTCACCGTCGGTCTCATGGCGGGTGTCATGCTCGTCGCGCTGGCCGTGCTGCGGGCCGGGCGTTACATGCAGTACGTGCCCGCCCCGGTCGTGGAGGGCTTCACCCTCGGCATCGCCTGTGTGATCGCCCTTCAGCAGGTCCCGAACGCGCTCGGCGTGCCCAAGCCCGAGGGTGAGAGGGCCCTGGTGGTGACCTGGCGGGCGATCGAGGAGTTCGCGAAGTCGCCGAACTGGACGGCCGTCGCGTTCGCGGTCGCCGTGGCCGCGGTCATGCTGATCGGGGCTCGTCGGCGGCCGACCGTGCCGTTCTCCATCCTGGCCGTGATCGCGGCGACGATCGTGGCTCAGGCCGCCCACCTCCACGCGGCGAAGCCGATCGGCGACCTCCCGTCGGGACTGCCCGTACCGTCCTTGTCCTTCCTCGACCTCGGCTCGCTCGGCACTCTGCTGGCTCCCGCGGTCGCCGTTGCCGCGCTGGCCGCTCTGGAGTCCCTGCTGTCGGCCTCCGTCGCCGATGGCATGACGGTGGGCCAGAAGCACGACCCGGACCGGGAGCTGTTCGGCCAGGGTCTGGCCAATATCGCGGCACCGCTCTTCGGCGGCGTGCCCGCCACCGGGGCGATCGCCCGCACCGCCGTCAACGTGCGCACCGGCGCCCGGTCCCGGCTTGCCGCGCTGACCCACGCCGCTGTCCTCGCCGTGATCGTCTTCGCCGCGTCGCCGCTCGTCTCGAAGATCCCGCTGGCCGCACTCGCCGGTGTCCTGCTGGCCACCGCGATCCGCATGGTCGAGGTCGGCTCGCTGCGAGCGATGGCCAAGGCCACCCGCTCCGACGCGCTGATACTCGTGCTGACCGCCGTCGCCACCCTCGCCCTGGACCTCGTCCACGCCGTCATCATCGGCCTCGTCGTCGCGGGCGCCCTCGCGCTGCGTGCTGTGGCCAAGCAGGCTCGTTTCGGCCAGGTACCGCTCGACCGCGGCGACCACACGGACGAGGAACACGCCCTGCTGTCCGAGCACATCGTGGCCTATCGGATCGACGGTCCCCTGTTCTTCGCCGCCGCCCACCGCTTCCTGTCGGAGCTCACTGAAGTCGCTGACGTACGGGTCGTCATCTTGCGCATGTCACGGGTGTCGACGATGGACGCCACCGGGGCGCTCGTCCTCAAGGACGCCGTCGACAAGCTGAAGCGGCGCGGCATCCTCGTGCTGCTCTCCGGGATACGCCCGGGCCAGCGGCAGGTCCTCGACTCCGTCGGCGCGCTCGACTCGCTGCGGCACGCAGGCCGGGAGTACGCCACCACGCCGGAGGCGATCCGGGGAGCGCGCGATCATCTGAAGACGGCCGGTGTCCTGTCGTCCGTCCCGGCCCAGCCCGGCAAGGAGAGATGGGCACCGCGAGCGACACCGGATGGACGGTGACCGCAACCGGGCCCGCCGAGGTGGTCACCGACCCGACGAGGCCGCCCACTACCGGCGCACCCTGCCCGGGTGGGTGCACGGTCCGCACGACGTCTGGATCACTCTGCCCCTCTGATCGGACGACCGGCCGACAGACCCCGACCGGCCGACCCGCACAAGGAAGCACCACCTCATGACCATCGACTGGCGTTACACCGTCGAGGAGAACCTCGGCGTTCTCTGCAGGTGAAGGGGCGTCGCGAGTGGCGCACCGCGGGGTGGCAGGGCGACGGCCGGGCGAAAGAGTGACCGCTGCTCGCCGGACTACCGGGTGCAGGCTGCGGTGACCTTGTCGATGACCGCCGCGGGGCGGCGGCGGGCGGCTGGTGCCACCGGAAGGGAGGAACGTACGTCCCCTTCTCGCACGTCGAGCGCGACCAGGCGCACCACGTCTTTCAGGCGCGGTGCCCGCCTGGTGGGCCCATGCGAAGCGACCCAGGTGCCGGTCTGGAGAGCCCCGTCACTCATCGGCCCCCCTCCCGGTCCGCGTGTTTTCGAGCGAGGCTTAGCCGTGCTCCGAGTCCTGGCCGGCCGCGCCCGGGGCCCGCACCGCTGGATCAGGCGGCTCCCCTCCTCGGTCCGGATTCGGCCAGACCGGTGGCGCAGGCGAGGATGGGGCGCATGGTTGTGACGAGTGGGTGGATGCGCCGTACCGAAGTCCGGCAGGCGGGGCCGAGCTGGGGCAGCGTGGAAGGGACGGCCAGGTGAGTACGCCGCTGTACCGACTCAAGGCCGAGTTCTTCAAGACCCTCGGCCACCCGGCCCGCATCCGGGTTCTGGAACTGCTGAGCGCGCGTGAGCACGCGGTGGCGGAGATGCTGCCCGAGGTGGGCATCGAGCCCGCCCATCTCTCCCAGCAACTGGCGGTGCTGCGGCGGGCGAACCTGGTCAAGACCCGCAAGGAGGGCTCGACCGTGTACTACTCCCTGACCAGCCCGCAGGTGGCGGAGCTGCTGCGGGTGGCTCGGAGCATCCTGTCGGGGGTGCTGGCCGGACAGGCCGAGCTGCTCGCCGATCTGCAGGCCGCACAAGGGGAGGCGAAGCCGCCGTCCTGACGGGCGGTCCTTGACCGGCCGTCGGATTCGTGGGCCGCACCCGCTACGCGGTCGGCCAGACCTCCTCGGTCGCTCTCGACCACCAGATGTGGACGCGCGACGGCGAACTGCACTTCCGCTGGGACGTCGCCGAGGAACGGTTCCCGGCCGACCGGATCGAGCTGCTGTACGCGTACTTCGTGAACGAGCCGGAGAGCCTCGCCGACCTGTCACAGCGGGCCCCGAGCCCCCGGCGAAGGCTGCCTGGCCGTCCTCGGCTTCACCTGCGACGACCTCGACCCGGAGCGGCTCGCCGAGGCCTGGACTCGGCTGCTGGCCGCACACCCGGCGCTGCGGGCCACGGTGACCGCGACGGGTGACCTGGTCGTGCCCGAGTACGGTCCGGACCGCCGGCACATACCCGAACTCACCGCGGCGGCCCCGCGGGACACCGAGGACGCGCTGCGCGAACTGGCCGCCCGTCCCTTTCCGCTGGGCCGCGGCCCGCACGCCGAGATCGCGCAGCATCCACTGGGTGGCGGGCGAACTGTTCGGTTTCTACGCCGACGCGTCCGCCGGCGCCCGCCCGGCTCCGGCGCGGCAGGACGCCTCTCAGGACGGCGAAGTACTCGGTCCCGCCGAGGCGTTGGCGTACTGGAGCGAACGGCTCGACGGCCTGCCCCCGGACCGTTGCCGGAGCCCGCACCGGACCGCACTCGCACCCGCAGACAGGCCCGGCTCGCCGCATGGCCCAGCCTGCGCGTCCGGCTCGCCGAACGCGGACTGACCGTCGACGCCCTGCTGCTCGCCGCCTTCACCGAGGTGCTGTCCGAATGGTGCGCCGAACCCTTCGCCGTGACGGTCGTACGGTGGACGCGCGCGCTGCGGGCAGCGGGCCCCGGCGAGCGTACGGCACTGAGCTGGGTGGCCCACCGGGCGGCACCTTCCTCCCGGTCGCCCGTGCTCTCGGCAACACCGGCCACAACGGACTGATCCCGTGGTACGCGGCGGCCTGCGCGGCCCTCGGCATCGTGGGTGTCTTCCTGATCCGCCACGACGACCTGTACGACACGGAGCCCGACCCGTCTCCCGACCCCTCGTAGCGCTCCCTCGGGAGCCGACCGGCCCGCCGGCATACGCGCCCGCGGGCCGATCGAGGCGGGATCAGCCGACGCGCAGCGTCAGGGCCGCGGTGTGGAGTCTGCCGCCGGTCCGGAACTGCAGGAAGAGCCGCCAGTTGCCCGAGGAGGGCAGTTCGGCGTGGAACGACAGCTCCGGTCCGCCGTGATCGCCGTGGACCTCGGTGGTGGGGTGGAGGTGGGCGAACGCGGCGTCGCCTTCGTGGAAGGCGGTCAGGTGGGCGTAGGTGTCGAGGTAGGGCTGCAGATCGGTGACCGGCTTGCCGCCCTTGGTGATCCGGACGGTCAGCGGGTGCGCCATGCCGGCCATGAGCTCGCCCTTCACCGTGACCGTGTACCCGTCGGCCTCGGTGCTGGTGGTCGCGGCGGGCAGGGGCGTCCTGGTGACCGTGCCGGGGACGGTGACGGTCCGGCTGAGGACGAAGTCCTTGCCCTTGCCGCGGCCGCCGTCGGGCGTGAAGGCGGCGAACATCCGCCATGCGCCGGAGGCGAGGGGGGACAGGCCGGCGGTCCAGGTGCCGTCGGACGCCATCGTCGGGTGAACGTGCTGGAAGCCGGTCAGGTCGGAGCGGATGGCGTAGAAGTGCATCCGCTTGGTCTGGTCGAGCGTGAACGAGGTGACCGGCCTGCCGTCCGGCCCCGTGACCGTGAACCGGTAGGCGGTCCGCCTGCCCGCGGTCAGGGTGCTGTCGGGGCTGTCGAGGCGGTAGCCGTCCCTGGCGCCGGCCAGGCCGTTGCCGCCCGCCGCCTGGTGCATGCCGGGCATGTCGCCCATCGCGCCGGGGGCGGCAGAACGGGTCGCCTCGGGTGAGGCGTTGTGGCGCATGCCGGGCATGGCCGGGTCGTCGTCGGAGCCGCAGGCGGCCAGGGTCAGGGCGAGTACGGCCGCGGTGCCGGTCGCCACGAGGGCATGACGGCGAACGGGAAAACGGGTGAGAGCGAACATCGGTCGGATGTCTTTCCGGGTGGCGCACCACGCCGGGTGGCGCGCGGGGTGAGCAGGACGCTGCGGCCGTACGGGCCCGGTGCAGGGGCCGTTCCGGCACGGTTCCCGTCACGTCCGCGCGATGCAGACCCGCAGGAGAAGCTCACGTCCGCCCGGCGGCCCGCGCCGCCGGGTCCCATCGGAACCCCGGGCGCGATGCACGCCCCAGGCCGCCAGCGCGGCGAGGGCGAGGACGCAGACGAGAGGAGCCAGGGGCAGGGTGATCTGGCCTTGGGCGGGGGCGGCGACGCACACCGCCCCGTGCGCGGCCGTGCCGTTCATCGCCCGGGCCCGGAGGGCGTCGCCGCGGGGCTGCGCGGGCACGGCCTCGGTCCCCGCCATGGCGGAGGCACGGCCGTCGTCCATGGACGCGGCGGCCGTGGCCGTGCCCATCTCGCTGTGACAGCCGCCGCCGGCCGCGGTCGGCGAGCCGTGCATGAGGAACAGGCCGAGCAGGACCGCGCAGAGAGCGAACAGCCGGGGGATACCCGGGCCGGTCGCGCGGTCGGCACTCCTCATGGCCCGCCCTCCTTCCACCCGCTCGGATCGTCTTCCGTCGACGACGATACCGGGTAGGGGTACCGGTGCCGCATGCGGGGGTGCCGACGCGTCCCCCGCGCACCGTGATGCCCGGCGACCTCGCGCGAGGGAGCGGACATGCTCGTACGGTGAGAGAAGGACGCCCTTCTCACCCGTACGGGCGTGTGCGCAAGGAGGTTGAACCTATGACCACCGCCGCAGAGATCATGCATCGCGGGGCTCAGTGGATCCCGGCGACCGAGACCCTCGACCGGGCCGCGCAGCTGATGGCGCGCCTGAACGTGGGCGCGTTGCCCGTCAGCGACGCCAACGAGCGGCTGTGCGGCATCATCACGGACCGCGACATCGTCGTGAAGTGCGTGGCCAAGGGCCATGACCCGTCGAAGGTGACGTGCGCCGACCTGGCACAGGGCACGCCGCGCTGGATCGACGCGGACGCGAGTGTGGACCAGGTGCTGGACGAGATGGAGCGGAACCGGATACGCAGGCTGCCGGTCATCAAGAACAAGAAGCTCGTCGGCATCATCAGCGAGGCCGATCTCGCCACTCACCTGACGGACGCGCAGATCCACGGCTTTGTCGAGAAGGTCTACGCGACAGCCTGACAGCGGCGGTTCCGGTGGCTGTCGAAGCGGTGAGCGCGGTGATGCGGAGCGGGCCGCTCTGAGGGGCTCATGGCCCGCGTGGCATCATCGGGCGGCGTAGTCCCACGCCGTCGCACAAGGAGCACGATGAACCCCGCTCTCACCGCCCTGCCCGATGGGGGTGCCCCCGTCCGAACGGAGGGGAGAGCTTGAGGGAGGGCACCTCCCTGCTGGACGACTTCTCCCTGGAGATGACCGGCAAGGACGTCCCGAAGCTGGAGGAGGCGCGCGACAGCATCCCCCGGGGCACACGGATCAACGTCACCTTCCTGGCGGGCGAGGACCTCGGCATGCGGCTGGCGGCCGCCCGCGCGGTGAAGCGGCTCGGTTTCGTGCCCGTACCGCACATCTCCGCACGCCGCCTGCCCTCGCGGGTCCACCTGGAGGAGTTCCTGGCCGGTCTGGCGGCGGACGGCACCGCCGAGAACGTGTTCGTGGTCGGCGGCGACCCCGCCCGCCCGGAAGGCCCCTACGAGGACGCCCTGTCCGTCATCCGCACCGGGCTGCTCCAGCGGTACGGCGCACGGCACATCGGCATCAGCGGCTACCCGGAGGGCCACCCGGCGATCGCCGGTCCCACGCTGTGGTCGGCGCTCACCGACAAGACGGCGGCCCTCGGCACCGGGCGGCTCGACGGCGACGTCATCACCCAGTTCGGTTTCGACGTCGCCCCGGTCCTCAGCTGGCTGGAGGCCGCCCGCGCCCGCGGAGTGCACCTGCCGGTCCGCATCGGCGTCCCCGGCCCCGCGGGCGTGCGCCGGCTGCTCGGCTACGCGGCCCGGTTCGGCGTCGCCACCAGCGCCTCCGTCGCCCGCAAGTACGGCTTCTCGCTGACCAACCTGATGGGGACGACGGGCCCGGACCGCTTCCTGCACGCGCTGGCCAAGGAGTACGACCCCGCGCGGCACGGCGCGGTGAAGGTGCACTTCTACACCTTCGGCGGTCTGCGGGCGACCTCGGAGTGGATCGCCCGGTTCCGGCAGGCGGACCACCGCCGGTAGGAACGGCGCCGCTTCGCCCGGACGGCGCGCAGAAGATGCCCGACGGCGGGCGGGCTGAGGCAATGGGGATGTCCAGGAGTCCACCGTCCCGGAGGTCCCCCCATGACCGGTCCGCCAGCCGCCACTCCCGGTGGACCGGCCGGTGAGGAGCCGCCGCCCCGGAGCCCGGCCCGGTACGGCGCGGGACGTGCCTCCGGCGCCGCGGGGCGGGCGGCACGTGTCACGGCCTCGGCCGTACTCATCGTGCTGACCTGCGTCCTCGTTCCCGTCGCCCTGCTCGCCACCTGGGTGCACGACATCGCGCTCGACACCGACCGCTATGTGTCCACGGTCTCGCCGCTGGCGCGGGAACCCGCGATCCAGGACGCGGCCGTCCACCGGATCACCGAGGCGGTCGGCGCCAAGGTGAACGGCCCCCAGGCGGCCGCCGACATCGGCACCTGGCTTCAGTCCCACGGGCTGCCACCGCGCGCCGCGGACGCCGTCAAGGCACTGGGGCCGCAGATCGACTCCGCGGTGGAGCAGGCCGTCACCAGGGCCGCCACCCGGGTCGTGGACAGCAAGGCCTTCGAAACGGTGTGGACCACCGCCAACCGCGCCGCCCACCAGGCCGTGGTGCACGCCCTGACCGGCGAGGGCCGCGGCGCCTTCGAAGTGAAGGGCGGCACCGTCACCCTCGACATCGGCACCGCCGTGGAACGGGTCAAGAAGGACCTCGTCGACGCCGGCATCAGCCCGGCCGCGAAGATCCCGGACGTCAACAAGCAGTTGGTGCTCTTCCAGTCCGACCAGCTCGCCAAAGCCCGCAAGGGCGCACACCTGCTGGACGTGATCGGCAATTGGTTCCCCGTCCTCGTCGTCGTCCTCGGCACCGCCGGAGTCCTGCTCGCCCGGCACCGGCGGCGGGCGCTGGCCCGCACCGCGCTCGGCGCCGCCTTCGCCTGCCTGGTCGTGGCCATCGGTCTGGTCGTGGCCCGCCACTACTACCTGGACCACCTGCCACCCGAGGTGCAGTCCCGCGCGGCCGCCGCGGCCGTCTTCGACACCCTGCTGCGCTTCCTGAAGGTCAGCCTGCGCACGGCCGTCGTCCTCGGAGTCGTCGTCGCGCTCGGCGCCTACCTCATCGGGCCGGGACGGCTGCCCGTCGTCGTGCGCGGCGCCTGCGACCGCACCGCCGACTCGGCGGCCCAGTGGGCGGCGGGGTACCACATCACCACCGGACGGGCGGGCACCTGGACACAGGCCCACCGGCGCTCGCTCACCCTCGTCGCGCTGCTCGTCGTGGCCCTCGTCTTCACCCTGTGGAACCACCCGACGGTCCTGACGGTCCTCCTGCTGGTCCTCGTACTCCTCGGCGTTCTCGCGGTGCTGGCACTCCTGGCGGCGAGCGGACGAACCACCGGGCCCACGCCCCCACCCGCAACCGGTCCGCCGACGGGCGACGGCGGTGGTGCTTGAGTCCGTCGGCCGCTGGTCCGGCGATGGGTGATGGCGGTGGTGCTTGAGTCCGTCGGCCGCCGGTGCGGCGATGGGTGATGGCGGAGGCGGTTGAGTCCACTGGCCACCGGTCCGCCGACGGGCGACAGCGGAGGCGCCTGAGCCCGCCCGCCGACGACGGCCGACGTTGCGCACCGATCCCGCTGAGGTCCTTCGCCCGGGCCGATGCACCCTCCTCGATCTGTGCCGAAGCCGGAAGGCTGGGATCCTGGTGACACGGGAAGCGCTGCCCCTGATCCGACGGACAGGCGGTGAGAGCCATGGCGACGACGGACGACGACCGGCGCACAGGACAGGCCGCGTACGCCGATCCGCTGGGGGAGCCGTTCCTCCACACCCGCTTCGCGCCGCCGGCCCGGCCGGCCACCTTCCTGCGCCGCGACCGGCTGCTGGAGCACCTGGACCAGGCGGCGCGGACCCCGCTGACGATGGTCAACGGCTCGGCCGGGGCCGGCAAGACCCTGCTGGTCGCCGACTGGGCCGCCCGTCTGCACCGCCCGGTCGCCTGGATGACCACCGAGGCCGAGGACGACAGCTCCGGAGTGTTCTGGGCGCACCTGCTCCAGGCGCTGCGCGCCACCGGCGCACCGCTGCCCGACGCCATCGGCTGCCCGGCGGACGCCGACCGGGTGGACCACGGGCTGCTGGCGCGCCTGGCCGCGGCGCTGAGCGAAGCCGCCGGGCCGCTGCTGGTCGTGCTCGACGAGTTCGACCGTGTCACCGCCCCCCAGATCGCGGAGGAACTGGAGTTCGTCCTGCACCACGCCGCCGACGGCATGCGGCTGGTACTGGTCACCCGCACCGAGCCGTTGCTGCCGCTGCACCGCTACCGGGTGGCGGGCGCCATCACCGAGATCCGTGACGCCGAACTGGCCTTCACCCCCGAGGAAGCCTCGGCCCTCCTGGACCTGCACGGTCTGCACCTGCCGGCCGAGGCCACCCGCGCCCTGGTCACCCGCACCCGGGGCTGGGCCGCCGGGCTGCGGCTGTGCGCCCTGGCCGCGCGGGAGACCGAGGACCCGCAGACCTACCTGAAGGAGTTCGAGGCGGCCCGCAGCACGGTCGCCGACTACCTCCTGGCCGAGGTGCTCAAACGGCAGCCCGCACGGACCCAGGACCTGCTGCTCCGCGTCAGCGTCCTGGAGCGCTTCCGGCCCGAGCTGGCCGACGCGCTCACCGGTCGCGGCGGAAGCGAGCCCGTCCTCGCCGGGCTCCACCGTCAGAACGCTTTCGTCGAGGACCTGGGGCACCGGTGGTACCGGCTGCATCCGCTGTTCGCCGAGATCCTCCGCGCCCATCTGCGCGAACGCTCCCCCGAACTGGAGCCGGAGCTGCACCGGCGGGCCGCCGTGTGGCTGCGCGAAACGGGTTCCCTGTCCGAGACGCTGGCCCACGGGGCCGCGGCGGGCGACTGGGACCTGACCGCCGGTGCCCTCGTCGACGACCTGGCGATCGGGCAGCTCTTCACCGGGCTGCGCCGCGACGACCTGGACGGACTCTTCCGCTCGATGGGGCCCGAGGCCACCGGTGCGGCGGCGGACCTGGTACGGGCCGCGCGCGACCTGGCCCGCTGCGACCTCGACCACGGCCTCGCCCACCTGCGCCGCGCCGAGCGGACGCTGGCCGACGCGGCCGGGGACGGCTCGGCCGCGGCGGCCCGGCTGAGCTGCGCGCTGCTCGACGTCCTCGCGGCCCGGCTGAGCGGCTCGCCGGGCGCGGCGGAACTGGTCGCGCGGACGGCGGAGGACCTGCGCGGCGAGGTCCCCGAGCACCTGCTGCGCAAACACCCCGAACTCGCCGCCCTGCTCCTCACCCACCTGGGCTCGGCCCGTCTGTGGGCCGGACGCCTCGATGCGGCGCGCGCCGTCCTGTCCGCCGTGGCCGACGGACCGGGCACGGCCGCGACCACCCTGCCCCGTGAGGAGTCCCTGGGGCACCTGGCGCTCATCGACTACCTGAACGGCTGGCCGGGACGCGCGGAACGCAAGGCGCGGGCTGCGCTCGGCGACGCGGAGCGCCGTCTTGAGCCCCGGCCCTCCGGCACCGGTCTCGGCCACACCGTCCTGGCCGCCGTGGCCGTGGACCGCGACGAGCTGGCACAGGCGCGGGCGCTCCTCGACGAGGCCGCCGAGATCTGCCCCGCCGGACGCGACCCGGTGGCCACGGCGGGCCGGGCCCTCGCCTGCGCGCGCCTGCTGCTGGCCCGGGGCGACCCACAGGCTGCCGCCGCGGCCGCCGAGCTCTCGGTGGCGGCCGATGCGGCCTGCCCCTGGGCCCAGGCCCACACGGCCCTCATCGCCTCGGCCGCCCACCTCGCCGAAGGCAGGCCGGACAGCGCCTCGAAGGTGCTGGACGACATTCCCTGCGACGGGCGGCCGTACGCGGCCGAGCTGGCCTGGGCGCACCTGGCCGCCGGAAATCGCGACGCGGCCCTGCACACGCTCGACGCCCTGCACGGACACAACGGGACGGGCCCGGCGGTCGCCGTCCGCACGGCGCTGGTGCGCGCCCGGGCCGCACACGAGGCGGGCGACACCGACACCGCCCGCCGGCTGCTCGCCCGGGCCCTGCTGCAGGCGCGGCGGGACCGACTGCGGCGCCCCTTCCTGGACGCCGGACCGCAGGTGCGGCTGCTGCTGGAGACACCCCCGCTGGACGAGCTGGCCGCGGGCTGGCTGATCCTCCCGCCCGGCGGGAAGGACGCGCCCGGTGCCGCGGCGCCGCAGGTGTCCCCACTGGTCGTGGAGGAGCTGAGCGGACGCGAGCGGGACGTGCTGCTGCGGCTGTCCCGGATGATGTCCACGGAGGAGATCGCCGCCGACCTGACCCTGTCGGTGAACACGGTCAAGACGCATCTCAAGAGCGTCTACCGGAAGCTGGCCGTGAACCGCCGCAGCGACGCGGTACGCCGGGCGCGCGAGCTGCGCCTGCTCTGATCCGGCACGACCGCGCGCCATCCCTCGCCCCTGCGCGTGGCACCGGTATCACCTGCGCCGGGTGAGGCCCGGGGCCCTGGGGAGGCGGAGGATCGCGACCAAGGCGCAGTACGCCCGCGGCGGGAGAACAGGCCATGCGCTATGAGATCCGTGTCGACGGCCGCATGTCGGAGACGCTGTCCAAGGCCTTTCCGGAGCTGGAGCATGTCGTGACGTCCGAGCAGACGCTGCTGTTCGGACGCGTCGTGGACGAGGCTCATCTGTTCGGCCTGCTGGCCCGGTGCCGGTCCCTCGGGCTGCGGGTCCTGGAGATGCGCCAGCTGCCGGAGTGAGCGGTGCGTACGGCCCGCCGAGGCGGGGTCAGGGCTCGACGTCGCGCCCGGGTCCGCCGGAGTCGTCGGAGCTCTCGGAGCTCTCGGAGCCGTCGGATGCGCCGTCGTCCGTCCCGGCCGTCCGTCCCGGCTCCGCGGAGTGCTTGCGCAGCAGCCCCGCCGTGACCGCGCCCGTGAGCACGCGAAGGGCGATGCCGGCCAGGAGCAGCCCGCAGCTCATCTGGATCATGGTCACCAGTCGGGCCGCCTGCGAACGGGCGACGATGTCGCCGTAGCCGACGGTGCTGAACGTGCTGAGCGTGAAGTACAGGGCGTCCGTCCTGGTCAGCGGTTCGTTGAACGAGCCCGTGGTGGTGCTGTCCAGGATGTAGTAGGCGCAGGAGAAGAGCATCAGGAACAGCGCCAGCGTGGCGACCAGCGCCTCGACGGCCCGCAGCCGCGGATAGGGCGAGCGCATGATGGCCCGGATCTCCCAGGCGAACACCAGCCCCACCCCGAGCAGCCCGAGCGCCAGGATCACCGAGGCGGCGCCGGCGCCCCGGCTGTCGAGGGGCAGCAGGTAGTAGGCGGTGATCAAGCCCGCCGTGATGAGCAGCGGCCGGACCGCGGCCTGCACCGTCGCCCACATGCCCGGCCGGGGAACCGGGAGGCGCGGCCGGTCCCCCCGGCCGCCCCCGGGCTGCTCCGGGCGGGCAGTCACGGGTTCTCTCATCTCGGCTCTTTTCGCTCCGGTCGGCTCTCTTCGCCGCCTCCGGTCCGGTGCCCGCGGACCACCACAGCCCATCGCCACGGCGCCGCGCGGGGATCACCCGTCGTGGGTGACCGGGCCCTGGAGGGGTGCGGGTGAGACCCGTGGGACCGTGGCGCGCCGTTCCGCGGCGGTCCACGGACCGCGACCGGCCCGCGGTCTCCCGCGTCCGGCGGCGCCCGATGCGCCGGACGCTCACCCCTCCCGGGTGAGGCGCGCGCTCCTTGCCGTGCCCACGCTGAAAACGGCAGCGAAACGTCTGCCGGGCCCCAGCCCGGAACGGAGGAGTGCCATGACCGCCCAGACGTACCTCGCGTACGACTATCCGCTGCTGAGCGCCTTCTGGACCATGCTGGTCTTCTTCCTCTGGATCATGTGGTTCGTCCTGCTGTTCAGGATCATCTTCGACATCTTCCGCGACGACAGCATGAACGGCTGGGCCAAGGCCGGCTGGCTGCTGTTCGTGATCGTGGTGCCGTTCCTCGGCGTCCTCGTCTATGTGATCGCCCGCGGCAAGGACATGGGCCGCCGTGAGGTGGAACAGGCCCGGGCGCAGCAGAAGGCGTTCGACGCCTACATCCGCGAGACCGCCCAGGGCGGGACGAGCAGCGTCGACGAGCTGGCCAGGCTGTCCGAGATCAAGGCCCGCGGAGACATCTCCGAGGAGGAGTTCCGCAGGGCGAAGGAACTGGTCCTCAGCGGCCACGGTTCCGCCGGCGGAACGGGCTCCGCCCCTCGCTGAGCACATCCGACGAGATCGAAACGAGGAAACGGGATGTCCGCGACACACCGTACACAAACGCAAACGACCCGGCTGGCCTGGGCCAGTGGCCTGACGACCTTCGCCGCCGTGATGCTCATGATCACCGGGGTACTGGACCTCTTCAGAGGCATCATGGGGATCGCCCAGGACGACATCTTCGTCACCACGCCGAACTACGTCTTCAGGTTCGACCTCACCGGCTGGGGCTGGATCCATCTGGCCCTCGGCATACTCGCCATGATCGTCGGCCTCGGACTGCTCCAGCCGTCGACGTGGGCACGGGTCGCCGGTGTGACCATCGCCGGTCTGATCATCATCGCCAACTTCCTCTCCCTGCCGTACTCCCCGGTCTGGTCGGTGGTGATGATCGCGATCTCCGGCTTCGTCATCTGGGCCCTGTGCGTGGTCCGGAGCGACACCTCTCCGCAAGGGTCACAGGCCGCCTGACCGCCTGACGACCCCGGGGCGCGGCTGCTCCTGCTCTGCGGCGCCGCGCCCCGCATTCCTCTGCCCGTAGCATGGCGGCGGCGCAGGCCAACGGCACGTACGTGTCGGATTCCCGCCAGCGGCCGGTCCCGGGCGTGGACAATGCTGGACCCATGCAGACAGCGATGCACCTCGACAGGGAGCAGTGCGTACGCGCCGCGCAGTCCAAGGACGCGCGCTTCGACGGATGGTTCTTCACAGCCGTCCTGACCACCCGTATCTACTGCCGGCCCAGCTGCCCGGTCGTCCCGCCCAAGGCGGAGAACATGACGTTCTACCCGAGCGCCGCGGCCTGCCAGCAGGCCGGGTTCCGGGCCTGCAAGCGCTGCCGCCCCGACACCAGCCCCGGCTCCCCGGAGTGGAACCAGCGGGCCGACCTGGTGGCCCGGGCGATGCGGCTGATCGCCGACGGGATCGTGGACCGCGAGGGCGTGCCGGGCCTCGCCGCCCGACTCGGGTACAGCACCCGGCAGGTGGAGCGGCAACTGCTCGCAGAACTGGGCGCGGGCCCCCTCGCGCTGGCCCGCGCGCAGCGCGCCCAGACCGCGCGGCTGCTCGTCGAGACGACCACGCTGCCCATGGCGGAGATCGCCTTCGCGGCCGGCTTCTCCTCCATCCGCACCTTCAACGACACCGTGCGCGAGGTCTTCGCCCTGTCCCCGAGCGAACTGCGCGCCAGGGCGCCGAAGAACGCCGCCGGCACCGCGGGCACCCCCGGCACCTTCGTACTGCGGCTGCCGTTCCGTGCCCCGCTCAACCCCGACAACCTCTTCGGCCACCTGGCCGCCACGGCCGTACCCGGCGTGGAGGAGTGGCGGGACGGCGCATACCGGCGCACGCTGCGGCTGCCGTACGGACACGGGATCGTCGCGCTCACGCCCCGGCCCGACCACATCGCCTGCCGGCTCACCCTGAGCGATCTGCGCGATCTGACCGTGGCGATCAGCCGCTGCCGGCGGATGCTCGACCTGGACGCCGACCCGGTCGCCGTCGACGACCAGCTGCGCTCGGACCCGTTCCTCGCGCCCCTGGTCGAGAGGGCACCCGGCCGCCGGGTGCCGCGCACGGTCGACGAGGCCGAGTTCGCCGTCCGCGCCGTGCTCGGGCAGCAGGTCTCCACGGCCGCCGCCCGCACCCACGCGGCCCGCCTGGTCACCGCGCACGGCAAACCCCTGGACGACCCCGAAGGCGGCCTCACCCACCTCTTCCCGTCCCCCGAGGCGCTGGCCTCCGTGGACCCCGAGACCCTGGCCATGCCCCGCACCCGGCGCACCACCTTCACCACGCTCGTGCGTCAACTCGCCGACGGCGCCCTCCACCTGGGCGTGGATTCCGACTGGGCCGAGGCCCGCGCACGCCTGCTCGGCCTGCCCGGCTTCGGGCCCTGGACGGTCGACGTCATCGCCATGCGCGCCCTTGGTGACCCCGACGCCTTCCTCCCCACCGACCTCGGCATCCGGCGCGCCGCAGGGGAGCTGGGCCTGCCCGCCACCCCGGCCGCGCTGACCGCCCGCGCCGAGGCCTGGCGGCCCTGGCGGGCCTACGCGGTCCAGTACCTGTGGGCGACGGACAGCCACCCGATCAACTTCCTGCCCGTGTAAGGATCTCCGCGATGAAGCAGCACACCGTGATCGACAGCCCCTACGGCCCCCTCACCCTCGTCGCCGACGACGGCGTCCTGTGCGGCCTCTACATGACCGGTCAGCGTCACCGGCCGCCCGAGGAGACCTTCGGCATGGGTGTCCCCCCGCGCGAGCGAAGCCGGGCGTGGGGGAGCGAGGACACTCTCTTCGGCGAGGCCGAGGAGCAGCTCTCGGCCTACTTCGCGGGCGAGTTGAAGGAGTTCACCGTCGAACTGCGCCTGCACGGCACCACGTTCCAGCGCGCTGTCTGGGACCAGCTGACCCGCATCCCGTACGGCGAGACCCGCTCCTACGGCGAACTCGCCGATGCCCTCGGCAACCCCAAGGCGTCCCGCGCGGTCGGCCTCGCCAACGGCAAGAACCCGATCGGCATCATCGTGCCCTGCCACCGCGTCATCGGCGCGGGCGGCGACCTCACGGGCTACGGCGGCGGCCTCGACCGCAAGCGGCGGCTGCTGGACTTCGAGACCAGAACACGCTGATTCGAATCCAGCTGCCCCGCCCCCTCTCGCCTGCCGGGGCACCGAGATACACCAGGTCAGAGCCTTGCGTGAGGTGGCGAAGGCCCTCCGTGATCTTCACGGAGGGCCTTCGTTACGTCAGATGGGAACGCGCTGGGAACGTGCGGTCAGGCGGCCGTCTTGCCTAGGTCATCGCTGGGAACGTCGGGCGTGGCCTGGGGCTCCTGTTGCTTTCCGGCTCGCGGACGTTGCCAGCCTCGGTGAGGCCAACCTCGACTTCGCCAGCGTGCAGCTGATGTTCCTGCCTGATGAACTGGACGGGGCCGTGGCAGCGTTCGAAGCCGCACGCTCGACGGCCTTGGCGGATCAGCGGTGGGTGGCCGGGCTGAAGCAGTACGAGCCGGTTCTCAATGTGCCGCAACCTGGTTGTTGCTGGGCCAGGCCGGAGACTCCGGGCTGTGCCGGAAGCTATTGGGGGACAAGAGGGCGCGCTCGGCACTGGGACAGCAGTGCCGGAGTGATCTGAGCTGCTCAGAACTGGGCGCGGCCGCCAAGCGGGCCACCACGGGTACTTCGGCGGGGAAGCACTCCCTTCAGCAGGCACGCTCCATGCAGAACCTGTTGTTGGCCATGGATGACAAGGTCGGTACGGGCGCGCATGGAATGGACCCCGCCCTCGCCGTTCCCTTCGCCGAAGCACTGGCCGACTACGCGGACGACACGGACCAGATCCTCACCTCCGTGAACGTCGACTACATTCGCGCAGACACCCAGAACACCTCCCCGTGGCAGGATCGGGCCGGCGTGCACATGTCCGTCTCGGTGGATTCCCTGCTCCATGTCGTGCGCGGACTGTCGGACAGCCCTGGTGCGTACGCCACGATGCGCGAGGCTGCCACCCGGCACATCGCGGCCGACTTCGTGGCGACCCCCCGCACCGCAGACAAGGTCACGCTCGGCCTGCGCGCCAAACTGGCCGGTCGGATCCTCGGTTCCCTGGACGGTGTGGCCCAGAACGTCACGCAGGACAAACGGCAGACCGAGGGAGGGAAATGGGGTGCGGACGTCGTCGCGCGCCTCGCGGCGAACGCGGAGGCACCGCCCGCCTACCATC
Source organism: Streptomyces griseochromogenes (assembly GCF_001542625.1). Lineage (NCBI taxonomy): Bacteria > Bacillati > Actinomycetota > Actinomycetes > Kitasatosporales > Streptomycetaceae > Streptomyces > Streptomyces griseochromogenes. The sequence goes on from NZ_CP016279.1 coordinate 3,227,629, forward strand.
AGGATCCAGTTGGTCACCTGCTGTACTCATGGAAACGGGAACTGAAGGGCGCAGGCTCGAAGGACCCGCTCACACAGTTGGAAGCGCAGAGCAAGGACATGACCCGGTCGTGGGCTCGGGCGCTGGAGCTGGGGGCTGGTATGCGGGACTCACTGCCCGACGAGTCCCGCGACAGCGCGATCGGGGCCCGTGGCGAGGCCCTCGACACGCTGCGGTGATCTGAGGCGCTGGGCTCCGAACCGGGTGCACTGCTTCTCGGACATCGCCCCCCGCCGTCCCGGTCTGGCACTTCTTCATGGAAATCCATATCTGAAGCGCCCTTTTGCCGCCTACGGCGTCTTCGCATCGTCATCGCCGCCGTCGTCGCTTGTGCGATGGCGGCCGGTGGTGTCGCGGCATGGCTGCTTCTGGGCTCGGACGGGCACGCGGGAATGTGCGACGACTTGCTCGGTGACAAGCGTCTTCACTCGGCGCTGGGCGGCGGCTACCGGTCCGGGATGAGCTGTTCCGAACTCGGGGCGGTCGTAGAGAAGGCCACCGTGGACGCCGAGCCTCACCGGCACTCGCTCCAGCAGGCGTAGACGATCAAGACCGTTCTGGTGGCTGTCGGCGAGAGCCTGGCAAAGAACAGCCAGCGCGTTGACGCCACTCTCCGTATACCCCTCGCCGAATCCCTCGCGGACTACGCGCCGGACACCGCGTCGATCCTGGCACGCGTCACCTCGAACAAGACCCCTCCGGGTTCGACCGACCTCGCGCGCGCCACACAAATCGCCCGGTTCTACAACGCTCATGAACGTCCCGAGGTATACAAACGCGGCGGGGCGAACTATGCCTCAGTCCTCTTCGACGACGAGAAGGGGCGGCGGTTGATCCTGGTCGGCACCAGCGATCCCGTACACTCAGAGAGAATGCTCGGGTATCCGATCCTAAAGTCCGAGGAAAAAGCAAACGTCAGATCACTGTACACGGAACGTGAGCCATGCCAAGAAGGCAATATGTATTGTGACCAGTGGTTGGCGGAGCACTTCGACAAGGATATGGACGTCACACATAGCGCCAAGTACGATCAGGACGAAATGCGCCCCGACGGTACGGAACTCAGCAAGTACAGGCAAGATCGAGAGCACAGAGCGTACGTCAAGTGGCTGCACCAGCAGTGGAAGGATCACGGCGTGAGCGGAGGGACCAGCAACACTATGATCAACCTCGGCCAGTCCGAGAACAAATTCCTTCCCTGACCCTCGATAGCGGGAGAGCAACGAGGATTCCGTGCTGTTCGAACTTTCCCGAGAAGAGATGATCTCGTCTCTTGGCGAAGGAGCCATTTTCGTCGCGCCTGCCGGCTCCTTGGGAGACGCGCCGGACGACTCACCTTCGGCGCAGGTGCTGCTTTCGGTTGGAATTCCGACGGGCGCCTTCCAGCCGCAGAAGCGAATGGACTCCGGGCGCTTTCCTCTCGTCGACGACAAAATTGACCTCGCGGGGTACGAGGCTCCGCCCGGCTGCGAAGCATGGGTGGTGTTCGGCTGGATCCCGCAGACGCACCTGGCTCTCGATCCGAAGACCGGAAAGGTGCACGGATTCTCCGAGAACGGTGGTCTCGTTCAGGATCTCCACACGGATATCTCCTCTCTCGCCTACCTCGCCTTCGCATTGCATCGCCTGCTGAAGGAATTCGACTGGAGCGACGACGAGGAAAACGAAGAAGACGACTTCGAGCGGCTCGCAGAATCGTTGGACGGCATCCGCGCCTTTGTGGAGGAGCGTGACCCGCTCCCTTTCAGCGGGAACAGCGTCTGGCCGGCCGTCCTGGATGACATGGCAGCCGGCATGTGGTCCTGAACGATCTCGTCTCATCCATGGTCCGACCGAGCGGCTCGCCCCGAGAGGGGTGGGCCGCCTAAGCTGTCGACGATCAAGATTTTCCCCGCTAGGTGTGGTTTGAGCGTCATATAATTCCCCGTACCGAATTCTCCGGGGGCGGGCGAAGCGCCAGATGATCGAGAGCTTCACCGCCCCGTTGGTGATGAGCCTGGAGCAGCTGAAGGCCGAGGTTGCCGAGCTGCTGCGAGCCGATGAGCTGTCGGCACGACGCTGGGCGTGCGAGGTGCCGGGCTGTGACGGGCTGCCGTATGAGGGCTGGCGGCACCACCATGCTCGCGCGGCGCAGCGACAGCCGTCGTGGTTGTGGACGGTGTGGATGTTGCTGACCGGGCGCGGCTGGGGGAAGAGTCGTACGGCGGCAGAGACGGTCAGGGAGTGGGCGAAGACGCCCGGGTTGCAGATCGCTGTGGTCGCGAAGAACGCCACCCTGGTGCGCGACATCTGCTTCGACTCCCCGAAGTCCGGCCTGTTGTCGGTGATCCCGCCAGAGGACGTGGCCAAGTACAACTCGTCGCTGGGCGAGACGACGCTGCGGCTGAAGAACGGCACGCGGATACGCGGGTTCGGTGCGGAGACGCCGGACAACCTGCGTGGCTGGGCGTTCGACAAGGCCTGGTGCGACGAGTACGGGGCCTGGTCCCGGCACACCGCGCAGGAGGTGTACGACATGGTGTGGTTCTGCCTGCGCGAGGTGGACACCCTACAGGTCGCTATCTCCACGACGCCGAAGCCGCTGCGAAGCCCACGTGAGCCGCGACGATCCCAGGCCTCCCGGGACCGGGCGGGCACAGGGCCTAGCCGCCCATCACCCAGCGCACGGCCGCGACCGCTCCGAGCAACAGGGCCGGACCTGCCCACCACCACCCCATGATCCGGCGCACCGACGGCAGCGCCCACAACGCCGCCGCCGAAACAGCGGCTCCGATCGCGAAGACGCACGACAGGACGATGCCCCTGTACGCGTCGTCGTCCCACGGCCCGGACGGCCGAACGGTCAGTGCCGTCCAGCAGAAGAACGCGGCGACGAGGGTGAGAAGGGCGAGGGGCACGGCGAGCACCATGCGCAGGCAACCGCGGTCGTCGTCCGGGTGATGGGGGCGGGGCATCGGTGCGGTGCGTTCCTCGACTCAGCCGCTCAGGGTGCGCAGCAGCCTGGGCAGCGCGGTGCCGATGGGTTCCCGGACGATCTCGTCGGCGCGCTCGTCGTAGGGCGTCGGCTCGGCGTTGACGATGACGAGCCGTGCGCCGTGGTCGGCGGCGATCCCGGCGAGGCCGGCGGCGGGCTGCACCTGGAGGCTGGAGCCGACGGCGAGGAACAGGGTGCACGCCTTGCTGATCGCCACGGCCTCGCCGAGGACCACCGGGTCCAGCCGCTCCCCGAACATGACCGTCGCCGACTTCAGGACGCCGCCGCACTCCAGGCACGGCGGATCGTCCTCGCCGGCCTCGACCCGGGCGAGGGCGTCCTCCATCGGCCCGCGCGCGTGGCACTTGGTGCACACGACACTGCGCGCGCTGCCGTGCAGTTCGAGCACCTTGCGGGCGGGCGTCCCGGCGAGCTGGTGCAGACCGTCCACGTTCTGCGTGATCACCCGCACCGGTATGCCGGACCGCTCCAGCTCGGCGATGGCCACATGCGCGGCGTTGGGCTCGGCCCGCAGCGTGCGGTTCTTGCGGCGCATCTGCCACGACCGCCGGCGGATCTCCGGATCGCCCATGTAGTACTCGTACGTCACGAGCTTCTCGGCCTCGGGATCCTTCCGCCACAGCCCGTTCGGCCCGCGGTAGTCCGGGATGCCGGAGTCGGTGGAGATGCCGGCCCCGCTGAGCACGGCGACGAGGGGCTTGGTCATGCCGTCGAGGGTAGGCCGGGCCGGGCGGGCGCCGCGAACCTTTATCGCCCGGGCAACGGCTCCGGTGCCGCGGCGGCGTCAGGCCACCCGGTGTCCGTTCTCCAGCTCCGCCGTGCCCGTGTTCTGCGCCAGGACGTCCAGAGCGGTCAGGACGCGGCGGCCGAGGGCGCCCGGCAGATGGCCGGTGATCTCCTCGCGGGGCACCAGCCGCCAGGACAGCAGTTCCTCCTCCTGCAGACGGATGGCCTTGAACTCGGCGTCCGTGAGGACACCGCCGTCGTACAGGTACGCGACCAGCGGCGGCCGCCCCGTGCCGCGCACCCAGTCCACCGCCAGCAGCCGGCCCAGCTCCCGGTCGAGGCCGATCTCCTCCAGAGTCTCCCGGCGGGCGCCCTGGCGCGGCGTCTCGCCGTCGTCCGACTCGATCGTGCCGCCCGGAAGCGCCCAGCCCTCGCGGTAGTTGGGCTCGACGAGCAGCACGCGTCCCTCGGCGTCCCGGAAGAGCGCGGCGGCACCGGCGAGGACACGGGGCAGGCTCGCGATGTACGTGGCGAAGTCGTCAGTCGTGGTCATTCAGGAAGGGTAACCAGCTCGCGGACGGCTACGGCCCGGCCGTCGCCAGGCGCAGGGTGCGCTCGGCCAGCGCACTGATCCGTACGCCGTCGAAGCCGAACACCGCGCTCCGGACCGTGTCCTGCAAAGGGTCCTTCCAGCGGGCCGGGATCGCCGCCTCGCCGGTGAGCACGCCGGCCACCGAACCGGCCGTCGCGCCGTTGGAGTCGGTGTCCAGACCGCCGCGGACGGTGAGGGCGAGGGTTCGGGTGAAGTCGCCGTCGCCGTACAGCAGACCCGCCGTGAGGACCGCCGCGTTCGGGACGGTGTGGATCCAGCCCAGCCCGGCGGTCTCCTCGGACACCGTGGTCAGCGTCTCCTCCCAGGGCAGCCGGGTCTCGTGCAGGGACACCACCCGGCGCACGGTACGGGCCAGGCGGCTGCTCGCCGGGACCACCGTGAGCGCGGTCTCCAGCGCCTCCCGCACGGCCGGCGCCGTGAACGCCGCCGCGATCAGCGCGGCCGCGAACATCGCGCCGTAGACGCCGTTGCCGGTGTGGGACAGCACCGCGTCCCGGCGGGCCAGCGCGGCGGCGCGGCGCGGGTCGCCGGGGCAGGTCCAGCCGTAGACGTCGGCGCGGATCAGCGCGCCGATCCACTCCTGGTACGGGTTCTCGTACGTCGCCGTCAGCGGCGGCTTCAGACCGTTCGCCAGATTGCGGTAGGCCGCCCGCTCGGCGGTGAAGGTCTGCAGGTACGGCAGCCGGAGCAGCCACAGATCGCCGACCTGCTCGGTGCTGAAGCCGAAGCCGTGGGTCTCCAGCAGGTGCAGGCCGAGGATGGCGTAGTCGACGTCGTCGTCGCGGCAGCTGCCGTGGATCCCGCCGCGCACGCACTGGCGCCACTCCGGGCGCAGTACGGCGCCGTCGGCCGCGTCGGCGGGCTCGGGCAGGTAGTCGGTGAGCGGCAGGGCGGCGGCCTGCCGCAGATAGCGGTCGATGCGCTCACGCGTCCACACCTCGCCCTGCTCGACCGGTTTGCCGAGCATGTTGCCCGCGATCCGGCCGAGCCAGCCGCCGTGGATGCGGTCGGCGAGGTCCGGCCCGGTGCCGTGGTTGCCCATGGCTGGGGTGTACCCGTTTTCCGGAGCCGCCTCCCGGCGCGTTCCCAGGGTTCGGTCGGGGCATGACGGCGAGGGTGTCCTCCGGTTAAGGTCGCAACGGCGCGACTGGCCCTGACGTGCTCACACACGCGGGGCCCGGAGAGCAAGGGGAAAGCAAGGTGGCGGACGCTGCAGTGAACGAGACCCGTCGGGTGCTCATCGCCGCGGACAAGTTCAAGGGCTCGCTGACGGCCGTGCAGGTCGCCGAGCGGGTGACGGCCGGGCTGCGCCGGGTCGTGCCGGGCGTCGAGGTCGAGGCGCTGCCGGTGGCCGACGGCGGTGACGGAACCGTGGACGCGGCGGTCGCGGCCGGTTTCGAGCGCCGGGAGGTCCGGGTCGCCGGGCCGCTCGGCCAGGAGGTCACGGCCGCGTTCGCGCTGCGCGGCGGCACGGCGGTCGTGGAGATGGCCGAGGCGAGCGGACTGCAGCGGCTGCCGGCCGGTGTCTTCGCGCCGCTCACCGCTTCCACGTACGGATCCGGGGAGCTGCTGCGGGCCGCGCTGGACGCGGGCGCGCGGACGATCGTGTTCGGCGTCGGCGGAAGCGCCACGACGGACGGCGGCGCCGGGATGCTGTCGGCGCTGGGCGCCCGGTTCCTGGACGAGGACGGGGAGCCGGTGGCGCCGGGCGGCGGCGGCCTCGCCGAGCTGGCCCACGCGGACCTCTCGGGTCTGGACCCCCGTCTCTCCTCCGTCGAGCTGGTGCTCGCCAGCGATGTCGACAACCCCCTGACCGGCCCCAAGGGAGCGCCCGCGGTCTACGGCCCGCAGAAGGGGGCCTCACCGGACGACGTGGACATCCTGGACGCGGCTCTCGCGCACTACGCGAAGGTGCTGGAGGAGGCCGTGGGGCAGCGGGCCGCCGGGTACGCGCTGGCGCCGGGCGCGGGCGCCGCGGGCGGCATCGGTTACGGCGCGCTCCTCCTGGGCGCGCGCTTCCGCCCCGGCATCGAGGTCATGCTGGACGTCCTCGGCTTCGCACCGGCGCTGCAACGGGCCGATCTGGTGATCACCGGTGAGGGGTCGCTGGACGAGCAGACGCTGCACGGCAAGGCGCCGGCGGGAGTGGCCGCGGCGGCTCGGGCGGCCGGCAAGGAGGTCGTCGCGGTGTGCGGGCGGCTCGCTCTGCCGGAGGAGGCGTTGCTGCGGGCCGGTATCGGGCGGGCCTATCCGCTCACCTCGGTCGAGCCCGACGTCGCCAAGTGCATCGCGGACGCCGGACCGATCCTGGAGCGGCTCGCCACCCAGATCGCCGAGGCCTACTTGTCCTGAGCCACCAGCGGTGGGACGCATGGCGAAGGGCCCCGAATCCGTACTGGATTCGGGGCCCTCTCGGCGGAACCCTACGACTGCGCCGCCCGCGCCTCACGCCGGTTGTCACGGAAGTTGTTCACCCGGCGAGCCGTGGCGAACAGCGGAATCACCGCACCCATGACCAGCTGCAGAGCACATCCCGTCTGGAGCAGCAGCTGACCGCTCGGGGCGTCGAAGGCCCAGGCGGCCAGCAGCCCCATGGACAGCACGATCCAGGAGAGCATCGCGCCCGCGAGGCGGCCCCGCGGCTTCGGGTACTCCACGCGGCTCACCATCAGCCACGCGGTGCCCAGGATCGCCAGCAGGGTCGCCACGAAGGGCAGCTCCAGCAGCACGATCGAGACCACTGTCAGCGCGCCGAACGGCGAGGGCATGCCCTGGAACATGCCGTTCGTCGGCGTCACACACGAGAAGCGCGCCAGACGAAGGACGACGGCCAAGAGCACCACGATTGCCCCGAGCGCCGCCATTCGCTGGTGCGCGTCGTCCGCGACCATGCCGTAAACGAGGACGAAGTACGCGGGCGCCAGTCCGAAGCTGATCAGGTCGGAGAGGTTGTCCAGCTCCGCACCCATGGGCGAGGAGCGGAGCTTGCGCGCCACCAGTCCGTCGAACAGGTCGAACACCGCCGCACAGAGCATCAGGATGACCGCCGTGGCCGCGCTGTGGCGGGCCATGCCGGACTCCTGGCTGCCGGTGAGGTGCGGGATCAGAATGCCGGTGGTGGTGAAGTACACCGCCATGAAGCCGCACGTGGCGTTGCCCAGGGTGAGGGTGTCCGCTATTGAGAGGCGGAGAGAAAGAGGCATCTCCTCCTCTTCGTCCACCTCTTCGGCCTCGGGCACCCAGCCCGCCTGGGTCTCCGGATCAATCACGGTCAATGCGAGTCACCCCAGCCACGGTCTTCTGGCCGACCTCGACCGCGACCTCCACGCCCTCGGGCAGGTAGAGGTCGACACGCGAGCCGAAGCGGATCAGACCGATACGGTCACCCTGCTCGACCTTCGTGCCTTCCGGGATGTAGGGCACGATGCGGCGGGCCACCGCGCCGGCGATCTGGATCATCTCGATGTCGCCGAGTTCGGTGTCGAAATGCCAGACTACGCGCTCGTTGTTCTCGCTCTCCTTGTTGAAGGCGGGAACGAAGCCACCGGGGATGTGTTCGACGGACGTCACCGTGCCCGCGAGGGGCGCGCGGTTGACGTGGACGTTGAGCGGGCTCATGAAGATCGCGACGCGGGTACGTCCGTCCTTCCACGGCATGATGCTCTGCACCACACCGTCGGCGGGCGAGATGACCCTGCCCTGTGCGATCTCGCGCTCGGGGTCGCGGAAGAACCACAGCATGCCCGCCGCGAGCGCGGTGGCGGGTACGGCGACGGCCTTGGCGGTGCCGGAGCGGCGCGCGCGCAGAAGGCTGACGGCTGCGGTGGCGACGGTCGGGAGAAGCCACGGCGATGCTCCGCGAGCGAGGCGTACGCCGGCCAGGCTGTCTCGATGTGCAGAGGTTTGGCTGTGGGGCATGGATGACCTTCGTAGCGGATGATGCCGCGCTCTAACGGGGGACGGCGGCTTTCCCGGGATGGTACCGGTCGCGGGCCGCAACTGGGCAAGCCAGGAAGCCGAGTCGGCGACCGAAGACTGCCTACGGGGTGTGATCTTCTTCTCGAAGAAAACACCCCGTAACCGGACAATCAGCCCTGGAACCGATACTCTTCGAGCAGTCTGCGCCCGATGATCATTTTCTGGATCTCGGCGGTACCTTCACCGATCAGCAGCATCGGAGCCTCCCGGTAGAGGCGCTCGATCTCGTACTCCTTGGAGAAGCCGTAGCCGCCGTGGATCCGGAAGGCATCCTCCACGACCTCCTTGCAGTACTCGGAGGCGAGGTACTTCGCCATCCCGGCCTCAAGGTCGTTTCGTTCCCCGGAGTCCTTTTTGCGTGCCGCGTTGACCATCATGGCATGCGCGGCCTCGACCTTGGTGCCCATCTCGGCCAGCTTGAACTGGATGGCCTGGTGCTGCGCGATCGGCTTGCCGAAGGTGTGCCGCTGCTGGGCGTACTGGACGCCGAGCTCGAACGCGCGCTGAGCGACGCCGCAGCCGCGCGCCGCCACGTTGACGCGGCCGACCTCCACGCCGTCCATCATTTGGTAAAAACCCCGGCCGGTGACGCCGCCGAGCACCCGATCGGCCGGTACCCGCAGGCCGTCCATGATCAGCTCGGTGGTGTCGACGCCCTTGTAGCCCATCTTGTCGATCTTGCCCGGAATGGTCAGGCCGGGGCGGACCTCGCCGAAGCCGGGCTCCTTCTCGATCAGGAAGGTGGTCATCGACTTGTGGGGCGCCGTGCCCTCGGGGTGTCCTTCGTCACTTCGGACGAGAACGGCCACCAGGGACGAGGTGCCGCCGTTCGTCAGCCACATCTTCTGGCCGTTCAGGACGTACTCGTCGCCGTCCTTGACCGCCTTCGACGTGATCGCCGACACATCGGAGCCGAGGCCGGGCTCCGACATCGAGAACGCGCCCCGGATGTCGCCGGCCGCCATGCGCGGCAGGAAGTGGTCCTTCTGCTCCTGCGTGCCGTGCTGCTTGAGCATGTACGCGACGATGAAGTGGGTGTTGATGATGCCGGACACCGACATCCAGCCGCGGGCGATCTCCTCCACGCACAGCGCGTAGGTGAGGAGCGACTCGCCCAGGCCCCCGTACTCCTCGGGGATCATCAGACCGAAGAGGCCGAGTTCCTTCAGGCCGTCCACGATCTGCTGCGGGTACTCGTCGCGGTGCTCCAGCTCGGTCGCGACAGGAATGATCTCCTTGTCGACAAAGTCCCGAACCGTGGAGAGGATCTCCTGCTGGACGTCGGTCAGACCGGCGGTCTGGGCGAGGCGCGCCATCACTTCTCCGTGTTCTTTTCCGCAGGTGCGGTCAGCTCCGGGCGGCCGGGCTGCTCGCCGCCGCGCTCCTTGATGTACGTCTCGGTCGGCACCATGACCTTGCGGCGGAAGACGCACACGAGGGTGCCGTCCTGCTTGTAGCCCTTGGTCTCGACGTAGACGATGCCGCGGTCGTTCTTCGACTTGGACGGCCACTTGTCGAGCACGGTGGTCTCACCGTAGATCGTGTCGCCGTGGAAGGTCGGCGCCACGTGCTTGAGCGACTCGATCTCCAGGTTGGCGATCGCCTTGCCGGAGATGTCCGGGACGGACATGCCGAGCAGGAGCGAGTAGATGTAGTTGCCCACGACGACGTTCTTGCCGAAGTCCGTCGTCTTCTCCGCATAGTTCGTGTCCATGTGGAGCGGGTGGTGGTTCATCGTGAGGAGACAGAACAGGTGGTCGTCGTACTCCGTGACCGTCTTGCCCGGCCAGTGCTTGTACGTCGCCCCGACCTCGAACTCCTCGTACGTGCGTCCGAACTGCATCGCGCTCAGGCCTCCGGGATCTCGAACGTGCTGGTGCGCTGCATGCCGGCGGCGCGGCCCTTGCCGGAGATGACCAGGGCCATCTTGCGGCTGGCCTCGTCGATCATCTCGTCGCCGAGCATCGCGGAGCCCTTCTTGCCGCCCGCCTCGGACGTGTAGTAGTCGTACGCGTCCAGGATCAGCTCGGCGTGGTCGAAGTCCTCCTGGGAGGGCGAGAAGATCTCGTTGGCCGCCTCGACCTGGCCCGGGTGCAGCACCCACTTGCCGTCGAAGCCCAGGGCCGCGGCGCGCTGGGCGACGTCGCGGTACCCCTCGACGTTGCGGATCTGCAGGTAGGGGCCGTCGATCGCCTGGAGGTTGTTGGCGCGGGCGGCCATCAGGATCTTCATCAGGATGTAGTGGTAGGCGTCCGCCGGGTAGCCGGGCGGCTGCTCGCCCACGACCAGCGACTTCATGTTGATGGACGCCATGAAGTCCGCCGGGCCGAAGATGATCGTCTCGACTCGCGGGGAAGCCTGCGCGATCGCGTTGACGTTGTTCAGGCCCTGCGCGTTCTCGATCTGCGCCTCGATGCCGATCTTGCCGACCTCGAAGCCCATGGTCTTCTCGATCTGCGTCAGCAGCAGGTCCAGGGTGACGACCTGCTCGGCGGTCTGCACCTTCGGCAGCATGATGCAGTCGAGGTTCTGACCGGCGCCCTCGACGACCGTGACGACGTCCCGGTACGTCCACTCGGTCGTCCAGTCGTTGACCCGCACGACCCGCGTCTTGCCGGTCCAGTCGCCCTCGTTGAGGAACTTCACGATGGTGTGCCGCGCCTCGGGCTTGGCGAGCGGCGCGCACGCGTCCTCCAGGTCCAGGAAGACCTGGTCGGCGGGGAGGCCCTGAGCCTTCTCCAGGAAGCGCGGGTTCGAGCCCGGTACGGCCAGGCAGGAGCGCCGCGGGCGAAGGCGGTTGACAGGGGTGGTCATGCGGGGACCTCCAGGGGGTCGAGCTTGTTCGCTTTCCGGATCTCGTCGACGATGCGGCCGATGATTCCGGTGATGTCGAAGTCCTTCGGGGTGAACACCGCGGCCACTCCGGCGGCCCGCAGGTCCTCGGCGTCACCATTCGGGATGATGCCACCGGCGATCACCGGTATATCTGTGGCACCGGCCACACGCAGCCGCTCCAGCACGTCCGGCACCAGCTGGGCGTGCGAGCCGGAGAGGATGGACAGGCCGACCGCGTGCACGTCCTCGGCGAGCGCCGCGTCCACGATCTGCTCCGGGGTGAGCCGGATGCCCTGGTAGACCACCTCGAAACCGGCGTCACGGGCGCGGACCGCGATCTGCTCGGCGCCGTTGGAGTGGCCGTCCAGGCCCGGCTTGCCGACCAGGAAGCGCAGCTTGCCGACGCCCAGGTCGCGGGCGGTGGCATCCACCTTGGCGCGGACCTCGGCGAGCGCCGAGCCCTCCTCGACCGGGACGGCGATCGGCGCCGAGGAGACACCGGTCGGTGCCCGGAACTCCCCGAAGACCTCGCGCAGGGCCCCGGCCCACTCGCCGGTCGTGACGCCCGCGCGGGCGCACTCCAGGGTGGCCTCCATGAGGTTGCCGGTGCCCTTGGCGGCCTCCTTCAGCCGCTCCAGCGCCTTGCACGGACGCGGGTGGTTGAAGGGCGGCTGGTAGCGCGTGTCGCGCCAGCGCCCGATGGCCTCGACGACCTTCGCCTCGACTGCGGGGTCGACCGTCTGGATCGCGGTGTCCAGGTCGGCCGTGAGCGGGTTCGGCTCGGTCGTCTCGAAGATGTTGACGCCGACGATCTTCTCCTGGCCGGACTCGATCCGGCCCCGCCGCTCGGCGTGCGAGGAGACGAGCTGCGACTTGAGGTAGCCGGACTCGACGGCCGCCATCGCGCCGCCCATCTCCTGGATCCGGTCGATCTCCTTGAGGGAGTCCTCGACGAGCTGGGTGACCTTGGCCTCGATGACGTGCGAGCCCTCGAAGATGTCCTCGTACTCCAGCAGGTCGCTCTCGTGCGCGAGGACCTGCTGGATGCGCAGCGACCACTGCTGGTCCCAGGGCCGGGGCAGGCCCAGGGCCTCGTTCCAGGCGGGCAGCTGCACGGCACGCGCGCGGGCGTCCTTGGAGAGGGTGACCGCGAGCATCTCCAGCACGATCCGCTGGACGTTGTTCTCCGGCTGCGCCTCGGTCAGGCCGAGCGAGTTGACCTGGACGCCGTAGCGGAAGCGGCGCTGTTTGGGGTTCTCGATGCCGTACCGCTCGCGGGTGATCTTGTCCCAGATACGGCCGAACGCCCGCATCTTGCACATCTCCTCGACGAAGCGGACGCCCGCGTTCACGAAGAAGGAGATACGGGCCACCACGTCGCCCATGCGCTCCGCGGGCACCTGGCCGGAGTCGCGCACGGCGTCCAGGACGGCGATGGCGGTGGACATCGCGTACGCGATCTCCTGCACCGGCGTGGCCCCGGCCTCCTGCAGGTGGTAGCTGCAGATGTTGATCGGGTTCCACTTCGGTATGTGGGAGACCGTGTACGCGATCATGTCCGTCGTCAGGCGGAGCGAGGGTCCCGGCGGGAAGACGTGCGTCCCGCGGGAGAGGTACTCCTTGACGATGTCGTTCTGGGTCGTGCCCTGGAGCTTGGTGATGTCCGCGCCCTGCTCCTCGGCGACGACCTGGTAGAGCGCCAGCAGCCACATGGCGGTGGCATTGATCGTCATCGAGGTGTTCATCTGCTCCAGGGGGATGTCCTGGAAGAGACGGCGCATGTCACCAAGATGCGATACGGGCACACCGACCCGGCCGACCTCGCCGCGGGCGAGGATGTGGTCGGGGTCGTAGCCGGTCTGCGTCGGCAGGTCGAACGCCACCGACAGGCCGGTCTGGCCCTTGGCGAGGTTGCGCCGGTACAGCTCGTTGGACGCCTCGGCCGTCGAGTGGCCCGCGTACGTCCGCATGAGCCAGGGACGGTCCTTCTGACGCTCTGTCATCGATGACCCTTTAGACGTTCCGGAAGCGGTTGATGGCGTCGATGTGCTGGGCGCGCATCTCCTCGTCGCGCACGCCCAGGCCTTCCTCGGGCGCCAGGCACAGCACGCCGACCTTGCCCTGGTGCAGGTTGCGGTGGACGTCGTAGGCGGCCTGGCCGGTGTCCTCGAGGGAGTAGACCTTCGACAGGGTCGGGTGGATCTTGCCCTTGGCGATGAGGCGGTTGGCCTCCCAGGCCTCGCGGTAGTTGGCGAAGTGCGAGCCGATGATGCGCTTCAACGACATCCACAGGTAGCGGTTGTCGTACTCGTGGTGGTAGCCCGAGGTGGAGGCGCAGGTGACGATGGTGCCGCCCTTGCGGGTGACGTAGACCGAGGCGCCGAAGGTCTCGCGGCCGGGGTGCTCGAAGACGATGTCCACGTCCTCGCCGCCGGTCAGCTCACGGATGCGCTTGCCGAAGCGCTTCCACTCCTTCGGGTCCTGGGTGTGCTCGTCCTTCCAGAACTTGTAACCCTCGGCGTTGCGGTCGATGATCAGCTCGGCACCCATCTTCCGCGCGATCTCGGCCTTCTGGGGCGAGGAGACGACACAGATCGGGGTGGCGCCGCCGGCGAGGGCGAACTGGGTGGCGTACGAGCCGAGTCCGCCGCTCGCGCCCCAGATCAGAACGTTGTCGCCCTGCTTCATCTGGGCGCCGTTGCGGGAGACCAGCTGCCGGTAGGCGGTGGAGTTGACCAGGCCGGGGGCCGCGGCCTCCTCCCACGACAGATGCGCGGGCTTCGGCATCAGCTGGTTGGACTTGACGAGCGCGATCTCGGCGAGGCCGCCGAAGTTGGTCTCGAAGCCCCAGATCCGCTGCTCGGGGTCGAGCATCGTGTCGTTGTGGCCGTCGGAGGACTCCAGCTCGACGGACAGGCAGTGGGCGACCACCTCGTCACCGGGCTTCCAGGCGTTGACGCCCGGGCCGGTGCGCAGGACGACGCCCGCGAGGTCGGAGCCGATGATGTGGTACGGCAGGTCGTGCCGCTTGGTCAGTTCGCTGACCTTGCCGTAGCGCTCCAGGAACCCGAACGTGGACAGCGGCTCGAAGATCGAGGTCCACACCGAGTTGTAGTTGACCGAGGAGGCCATGACGGCCACCAGGGCCTCGCCCGGGCCCAGTTCGGGCACGGGAACCTCGTCCAGGTGGATCGACTTGCGCGGGTCCTTGTCGCGGGTCTCCAGGCCCGCGAACATCTCCGTCTCGTCCTTGTGCACGGTGATCGCGCGGTACGACTCGGGGAGCTGCAGGGCGGCGAAGTCGGCGGACGTGGCGTCCTTCGACTGGATCGCGTCCAGGATGTCCTTCACGGTCACGGTGTTGCCTCCGGCGGTGAGCGCCCTGAGGGAGGGGCGCTGGGGGTTCGTCGGTGCTGCTGGGAGTGCTGCTGAGGGTTTTGGTGGAACGTGCCGTCGGTTCGGCGGGTGGTGCTTCGGCAGCGCTTTGTGGCGCGGGAGGTTGCCTGTGACGCAGGCGTCCGGGCGCGCAGGCCGTCCGGCTTGCGGGGACAGCCGACGAGCGATCGGTCTCTGCTCGCCGGCCGCCCGGACTCCTTCAACGTATGACACCGCGTGTCAGCTGACAAGGCACTGAGTGCCAGAACTTCCCCTCAGATGAAATCTTTACGTAACAAATGAGCGATGATCGATCAAAGCTACTGTCGAGTAGGTGACAATGGGCGGTCTTGTGGGTGTCGGAGAAGATCCGCCGGGCATGCCGCCGGAGTCGTCGGATCAGGGGCGGTGTCGTCCATGACTGTTCCGGGCGGGGGTGGCGGTGCGTACGGCCGCCGGGACGTACACGCCGCCGACGCGGCGGTGGCGGTGGCCGGGGTGTGGTCCCGTGAGGTCTGTCGCTCGCCGAGGGTGCGGATCGACCTCGTACGCGGCAAGGGCGACAGCTTCTCGGTTCCGGCCCCGCCGCTGCCGCACCGGCTGGTCCACCTCGGGACGGCCGAGGCGGTCCTCACGCCGCTCGGCCAGGGGGTGCGGGTCGGGCCAGGATCATGGGAGTTCGACCGTGACCCGGACCGCTTCCGGCGGGGTCGCGTGGGCGTCCTCGTGGCAGCCGCACGGCCGACCCCGCCGGGCGCGGACCGGGAGCGGCGCGAGCGGGAGTGGATGGGGCCGCGCCCGATGGCCCAGGACGGGCTGCCGCTGGTCGGCCCGCTGCCGGGCCGGCCCCGAGTTCTGCTCGCGACCGGCCGCAACCTGCTCGGTCTGATGCCGGCCCCGGCGACCGGACGGCTGGTGGCCGGGCCGGCGGCAGGGGCGGCGGGCTCGCGCCGCGCCGCCCTCTTCGCGCCGGGACGCGGGACCGGGCCCGTCCGCGGGCAGCTCCTACGACCGTTCCTTGAGCGCCTGCTCGATCGTCCGCATCACCTCGTCGAGCGGAGCGTCGGTGCGGGCGACGGTCACCAGCACCTCGCCCTGCGGCAGCACGGAAGCCGCGGGGGCCGGCCGGGGGGAGGCCTGGCGGCCGGCGCCGATCCCCGTGCCGAAGGTCTTGCGCACGATCGCGAACGCGTGGTCGAGCTGGGCCTCCACATCGCCCTGGCCGCCGGCCCGCAGCCAGCGCCTGAGGACGTGGTTGTGGGCGGTGACGACGGCGGAGGCGGCGACCTCGGCGAGCAGCGGGTCGTCGTTGGCGTCGTCGGCGTGCGCGTGCTCGTCGAAGTGGCCGAGCAGATAGCGGGTGAACAGACGTTCGTAGCGGGCCACCGAGGCGATCTCGGCCTCGCGCAAGGTGGGCACCTCACGGGTCAGCTTGTAGCGGGCGACCGAGATCTCCGGCCGGGCCGCGTACATCCTCATGACTTCCTTGATGCCGCGGCACACCGTGTCGAGCGGGTGCTCGTGCGCCGGGGCCGCGTTGAGGACCGCCTCGGCACGGATCAGCGTGTCGTCGTGGTCCGGGAAGATCGCCTCTTCCTTGGAACGGAAGTGACGGAAGAAGGTGCGGCGGGCGACCCCGGCCGCGGCCGCGATCTCGTCGACGGTGGTCGCCTCGTACCCCTTGGTCGAGAACAGTTCCATCGCTGCGGCCGCCAGTTCTCGGCGCATTTTCAGCCGCTGGGCGGCGGCGCGACTGCCTGCGGCACTTTCCGGCGCGTCGGGCGTGGCTGGTGTACGTGAGGACTTGGCGGGCTGGGACATGACCCGAACGTACTGCATGTCCGCAGCTCGATGCGCAGGTCCGGGGTTTCCCCCGCCCATGAAGAGCGGGGGTCCTCCCACCGGATCGAGCAGTCCGCCCCAGTCCGCGCCCTCGGGGGCGCCGTCGAACCAGTCGCCGACGCCGTCAGCGGCGGGCATACTCGCGGAAGCCGCGGCCGGTCTTGCGGCCGAGGCAGCCCGCGGCCACCAGGTGCTCGAGGAGCGGCGCCGGAGCGAGACCGGGATCGCGGAACTCGCGGTGCAGCACCTTCTCGATCGCGAGGGAGACGTCCAGGCCGACGACGTCCAGCAGCTCGAAGGGGCCCATCGGGTAGCCGCCGCCGAGCCTCATCGCCGCGTCGATGTCGTCCAGGGACGCGTAGTGCTCCTCGACCATCTTGACCGCGTTGTTCAGGTACGGGAACAGCAGCGCGTTCACGATGAACCCGGCCCGGTCGCCGCAGTCCACCGCGTGCTTCCTGATCCTGGCGCAGACCTCGCGGACGGTCCCGTGGACGTCGTCTGCCGTCAGCACGGTCCGGACGACCTCGACCAGCTTCATCGCCGGGGCCGGGTTGAAGAAGTGCATGCCGATCACGTCCTGCGGGCGCGAGGTGGCGCGGGCGCAGGCGACCACGGGCAGCGAGGAGGTCGTCGTGGCGAGCACCGCGCCCGGCTTGCAGACCTTGTCCAGCGTCGCGAACAGCTGCTGCTTGATCTCCAGGTCCTCGGCGACCGCCTCGACGGCCAGGTCGACGTCGGCGAAGGCGTCGTAGGAGCCCGCCGGGGTGATCAGGTCCAGCGTCTGGGCGGCGGCCTCGGCGGTCATCCGGCCCTTGTCGACAGAGCGCGCAAGCGACTTGCCGATCCGCGCCTTGGCGGCCTGGGCCTTCTCCTCGCTGCGGGCGGCGAGGACGACCTCGTACCCGGCCTTGGCGAACACCTCGGCGATGCCGGAGGCCATGGTGCCGGAGCCGGCCACCCCGACGGAGCGGATGTCGCGGCCGGATGCCCCGGTCTCGCCGGCGGCCGGGGTCAGGGCGTCCGCCACGACCGTGGCGCTGCCGGGAGCCGCGTACGTGTAGAAGCCGCGCCCCGACTTGCGGCCGGTCAGGCCCGCCTCGCTGAGCTGCTTCAGGATCGGGGCGGGTGCGTGCAGCCGGTCACGGGACTCGGTGTACATGGCCTCCAGGACCGTGCGGGCGGTGTCGATGCCGATGAGGTCCAGCAGGGCGAGCGGGCCCATGGGCAGGCCGCAGCCGAGCCGCATCGCGGCGTCGATGTCCTCGCGGGAGGCGTACTTGGCCTCGTACATGGCGGCGGCCTGGTTGAGGTAACCGAACAGCAGTCCGTCCGCGACGAAGCCGGGGCGGTCGCCGACCGCGACCGGCTCCTTGCCCAGCTCGATCGCGAGGTCCGTGACCGCGCCGACGGCCTGCGGCGCGGTCAGCACCGAGGAGACGACCTCGACCAGCTTCATCGCCGGCGCCGGGTTGAAGAAGTGCAGGCCGAGCACGCGCTCCGGACGGGCCGAGTCGGCGGCGAGCCGGGTGACGGACAGGGCGTTGGTGCCGGTGGCGAGGATCGTCTCGGGGCGGACGATGCCGTCCAGCGCGCGGAAGATCTGGTGCTTGACCTCGTACGACTCCGGGGCCACCTCGATGACCAGGTCGGCGTCGGCCGCCGCGCCGAGGTCGGTGGAGGTGCGGACCCGGGCCAGGACGCCGGCGCGCTCCTGCTCGGTCAGCCGGCCGCGCTCGACGGCGCGGGCGGTGGCGGCCTCCAGGGCGGCGACGGACTTCGCGGCCTGGGCCTCGCTGATGTCGATGCCGATCACCTCGCGGCCGGCCTTCGCCAGGACTTCGGTGATACCGGTGCCCATGGTGCCGAGGCCGATGACGGCGATCGTCTTGAGCGGGGACAGAGAGGTGTCGGACAGGGGAGTGGCCATCGCGGGACTCCAGGAATGAGGGGTGACGACTGGGAACGCGCCGGGTGCGCCAGGAGGCGCACGCCGGAGCGGAAAGGAGTGCGGGTGTTGCCGGGCTGCGAGCGCACACGCCCGGTGCCGGTGCCACGGGCGTGCACACGCCCGGGGAGCGGCGGAATCCGACCGGCCCTGTCCCGGAGCCGGGTCGTACTGCGGTACCGATGTACCGAACCGACCAGCGCTCACGACGGCTGCGTCACCAAACCGTCGTCAGCGAAAGCGAGGGGGTGACCTCGCTCGTATGAGCTTAACCGGCGAGTAACGAGCGCGCCAGACCTGTGCCCGGCCGAGTTTGTGATGTAGCTCCCTCTGCGGCCGTGACCCGCCTACGCTGGTCTTCGTGGACGAAGAGTTGCGATCGCTCACGGAACGCTTACGGCAGGAGTCGCACGGCTCGGCGGCGTGCGAGCGGCTGCTGGCGACCGAGGACCACGACGAACTGGCGGAGGTGCTCACCGCGCCCGGACAGCCGCTGTGGGCCAGGGAGCTGGCCGCCTTCCGGCTGGGCCTCGCCGAGGACCCGAGGGCCTTCGAGTCCCTGGTGCTGCTGCTCAACCACCGCGACCCGCCGCGCTGTGCCTCCGCCGCCTACGCCCTCGCCCGCCTCGGCGACCCGCGCACCGCCCGCGCGGCCGCCGCCCTCGCCACCAACGAACTGCGCGTCGCCTACGCCCTGCACCCGGTACGGCTCCTGGTCGAGCTGCGCGCCCCCGAGTCCGTGCCCGCGCTGATCACCACGCTGGAACGGCGGCTGCGCCCGCACGACCCGTACCGGCGGGTGGCCCTCGCCTGTGTGGAGGGCCTGGGCGCGCTCGGCGACACGCGCGCCAAGCGGGTGCTGAGCGAGGCCCTGGCCCATCCCGCGCTCGCCGAGGCGGCGGTGCACGCGCTGGCGCGCCTCCCGAGGCAGAGGCAGGGCTGATGCCCGGTCAGCGGCCCCTGGCGTAGCGCATCTCGGGCACGGGCACGCCGTCCACGTCGAAGGGCTCCTCGGCGCCGTCCGGCCGGAAACCGGCCCGCTCGTAGAAGCGGCGGGCGCGCGCGTTCTCCTTCAGGACCCACAGGAGCATGCGCGGATACCGGGCGCACTGCCCGGCCGACTCGGCCAGCAGCGCACGCCCGATTCCGCCGCCGAAGTGCGCGGGGTCGACGTAGATCGCGTACAACTCGGCGTCCTCGGTGCGGACTTCGTCGTCCCGGTACGGGCCGTGCGCCGCCCAGCCGACGACCTCTCCGCCGAGCTCGGCGACCAGGTTCACCACCGCGCCGTCCCCCTGCCCGAACCGGGCCCGGCGCCGCTCGGCGTCCGCCGTGACGCTCAGCGCGTCGAGGTACGGCTGCGGCATGAGGCCGCGGTAGGCGTGCTGCCAGCCGCGGACGCGTATCTCCGAGACGCGGTCGCAGTCGGCGAGGGTCATCGGGCGGATGTGCGGGAGCCTGTCGTCCATGGCGGCACCCTAGAGAGCCGAATCCGTGGGCGCCCTCCGATTATTCGGCCACCACCGCGATCGCCTCGACCTCCATCAGGAACTCCGGCGCGACCAGCCCGGCCACCCGCACCGCGGAGGCCGCCGGCAACCGGTCGTCGGGTATGTGCGCGGCCCTGGCCGCCCGGATCGCCGGCATGTACGCCATGTCCGTGACGAAGTAGGTCATTTTGACGACGTCCTGGAAACCGGCCCCGGCGGCGGCCAGGCAGCGGCTCAGGTTCTCGAAGACCTGCCGTGCCTGGGCCGCCGGGTCGCCCACGCCGACCGGCTTGCCGTCCTCGTCCAGGGCGAGCTGGCCGGAGACGGCGACGAGCCGGCCGGTGGCCGTCACCACATGGCTGTACTGAGCGGCGGGGGCGACCCCGTCGGGGGCGGGGATCCGGATCGGTTCACTCATGCGTCCATGGTGGACCACGGGTGTGACAACGCCCCCGACGGACCGAGGCGGTTGCCTACCGGCGGAAGCCCAGCAGGCTGTGCAGGGTCAGGCCGCGGGACGACGCCGGGGCGGCCTTCGCCGCCGGCGGCTTGGGATCAGGGGACTTCTGGCAGACGGCGTCGGCCTCGCCGCTGCCGTGCGGGACGGTGCCGTCGGTCAGATAGGCGGCCAGGTACTTGTCCAGGCAGGCGTTGCCGCCCAGCGTGATGCCGTGGTTGCCGCCGCCCTGCTCGACCACCAGGCTGGAGTGGGCCAGCAGGCGGTGCGTCGCGACGCCGCCGGCGTAGGGCGTAGCCGCGTCCTCGGTCGCCTGGAACAGCAGTGCCGGCGGGAGTTTGTCGTTGGCGATGCTCCGCGGCGTCAGGGTGTCGCCCGGCCAGAACGCGCAGGGCGCGTTGTACCAGGCGTTGTTCCAGGCCATGAAGGGCGCCTTCGTGTACACCGCCCGGATGTCCTTCTGCCAGCGCTTCCAGTCGCGCGGCCAGGCGGCGTCCCGGCACTGCACCGCCGCGTAGACGCTGTACCCGTTGTCGCCCTCGGCGTCCACGGCGGCGAGGTTCCGGTACGCCGTCAGCAGCGGCTCGGTCTCCTTGTCGTGGACGTAGGCCGCGAACGCCTCGGCGAGGTAGGGCCAGTAGCCGTTGTAGTAGCCGCCGCGGATGAAGGTGTCCTCAAGCTCGGCGGCGCCGACCTCGCCGTCCGCCGGCTTCTTCGCCAGGGCGGCGCGCATCGCGTACCACTCGGCCTCGACCCGCTTGGGATCCGTGCCGAGCCGGTACGTCGAGTCGTACCGGGCGATCCAGGCCATCAGGGCGCGGTGGCGGTCGTTGAAGGCGTAGTCCTGGTCGATGTTGTCCTCGTACCAGACGCCGGTGGGGTTCACGATCGAGTCCAGCACCAGACGGCGCACCCGCTCGGGGAAGAGCTTCGCGTACATCGCGCCGAGGTAGGTGCCGTAGGAGTAGCCGAAGTAGCTGATCTTCGGGGCGTCCAGGGCCTGGCGGATGGAGTCCATGTCCTGGACGACGCCGACGGTGTTGATGTGGGGCAGCACGCTCGCGTACTTGGCGCGGCAGGCGTCGGCGAAGGACTGGGCGCGTTTCACGCCCGCCTCCTCCATCGCGGTCGTGGCGGGCACGGTGTCCGCCCGTACCGGCTTGAAGCGGCCGGTCGAGCAGTCCAGCGCCGGTGTGCTGCTGCCGACGCCGCGCGGATCGAAGCCGATGATGTCGTACTGGGCCGCCACGTCCTTGGGCAGCGCGGTGGCGACGAATCCGGCGAGGATCAGACCGCTGCCGCCGGGGCCGCCGGGGTTGACCAGCAGCGGCCCCTGGGAGGTCTTCGCGGTGTGCGGGACACGGGACAGGGCGAGGCTGATCTGCGGGCCGGACGGGTGGGCGTGGTCCAGCGGCACCTTCAGGGACGCGCACTGGAGCGTCGGATACTGGGGGATTCCGCATGTCTTCCAGGCGGGCTCCGCCGGAGCGGTGGGAGCCGCCTGGGCGGGCACGGCTGTGACCGAGCCCGCGACCATGGCGGCGGCTGCGCACAGCACGGCTGCGCGTGTTCTCATGGGTCCTCCCGGGACGGAGGGTGGCGCGAACCGCGCGGGTCACGGTTCTCGCCGGATCGTCCCGAGGACAGAGCCCGAAAGAACGTATTATCTCAATAGTTGACCCAATTGGGTCGAAGGATGCCCTCCAACGCTCTCAGATGAGAGTGAGTTGGGTTGGTTCGGACACGGCCGCGGGTTGGGCGGCCTGAGGGGCCTGGGCCGGCCCGATGCGCCGGGCCAGGCCCGTCCGGGTGGGTCCGATGCCGTACTCCTGGGCCAGTTCGTGCACCTGACGGGTGATCCGGCGCTGGTACCACTTCGGCGCGTAGGCGCCCTCCGCGTACAGCCGCTCGTAGCGGCGCACCAGGTGCGGGTGGTGCTGTCCGAGCCAGGCCGTGAACCACTCGTGGGCGCCCGGGCGCAGATGCAGCACGAGAGGGGTGACCGAGGTGGCCCCGGCGGCCGCGATCGACCGCACGGTCTCGCGCAGTTGGGCCGGATGGTCGCTCAGGAACGGGACGACCGGCGCCATCAGCACCCCGCAGCCGATGCCGTGCTCGCCGAGGGTGCGCACGACGTCCAGGCGGCGCTCGGGCGCCGGTGTGCCCGGCTCCACGGTGCGCCACAGGGCGGTGTCGGTGAAGCCCACGGAGACCGATATGCCGACGTCCGTCACCCTGGCCGCCCGGACCAGCAGGTCCAGGTCGCGCAGGATCAGCGTGCCCTTGGTCAGGATCGAGAACGGGTTCGCGTGCTCGGTGAGGGCCGAGATGATGCCCGGCATCAGCCGGTAGCGGCCCTCGGCGCGCTGGTAGCAGTCGACGTTGGTGCCCATCGCCACGTGGTCGCCCTGCCAGCGGCGGGAGGCCAGCTGACGGCGCAGCACCTCGGGCGCGTTCACCTTGACCACGATCTGGGTGTCGAAGCCGATCCCGGTGTCGAGGTCCAGATAGCCGTGCGTCTTGCGGGCGAAGCAGTACACGCATGCGTGCGTGCAGCCCCGGTAGGGATTCACCGTCCACTCGAACGGCATGCGCGAGGCGCCCGGCACCCGGTTCAGGACCGAGCGGGCCCGCACCTCGTGGAAGGTGATCCCGCGGAACTCGGGCGTGTCGAAGGTGCGGGTGGTGACGGCGTCCGCGCCGAACAGCGCGGCGTCGGCGGCCCGGCCGTGCCCGTCGGGTCCGCCGGATTCCACGGTGAGGTTCTCCCAGCGCATGACGCCTCCTCGGTAGCGCTCGGCACAGAATAGAACATCTGTTCCCATGATCGTGCGACCCCGATTTGGGTGGCCGGGTGCCGGGGTGGTTGGCTTGCCCCAACCCCGAGAAACCAGGTCCTGGAGGAACGCAATGGCGCAGGTCGAGGCCACTACGGAGCGGGTCGTCGCGGCGGACGCGGAGAAGGTGTTCGACGCCCTCGCCGACTACACCGGCACCCGGCAGCGGCTGCTGCCCGAACACTTCAGCGAGTACGAGGTGCGCGAGGGCGGCGACGGCGAGGGCACCCTCGTCCACTGGAAGCTCCAGGCCACCAGCAAGCGCGTGCGCGACTGCCTCCTGGAGGTCAGCGAGCCCACCGACGGCGAGCTGGTCGAGAAGGACCGCAACTCCTCGATGGTCACCACCTGGCGCGTCACCCCCGCCGGCGAGGGCAGCTCCCGGGTCGTCGTCACCACCACCTGGAAGGGCGCGGGCGGCATCGGCGGCTTCTTCGAGAAGACCTTCGCGCCCAAGGGCCTCGGCCGGATCTACGACGCGATCCTCGCCAACCTCGCCGCCGAAGTGGAGAAGTAACGCCGGACACGGGCCGGTGACGGGGCGTTGTGCCCCTCACCGGTTCGAGTGGATCTCCGTCCCCTCCGGGAATGTGCCGTAACTCGCCGCAGGTGTTCGCAGTTGTCGCCTGGCGCGGGAAATGTGCGACAGGAGCGGCGAGGGGAGCGGTACGTGGGCGGGTCGACTGTGGTGCGGCACGAGCCGGTCGTGGCGCCGGATCCGCCTCGAACCGCCGCCGAAGCGTCACCGGCCGCCCCGGCCGCCGGACTCGGCCCGCGCCGGGTGCGGCTGGTCTTCCTCGGGCTGATGCTCGCGCTGCTGCTCGCCGCGCTGGACCAGATGATCGTCGCCACCGCTCTGCCGAAGATCGTCGGCGAGCTGCACGGCCTCGACAGGATGTCCTGGGCGATCACCGCCTATCTGCTCACCTCCACCATCGGCCTGCCCCTGTACGGCAAGGTCGGCGACCTCTTCGGCCGCAAGGGCGTCTTCCAGTTCGCGATCGGGGCCTTCGTCGTCGGCTCCGCGCTCGCCGGGCGGGCGCACAGCATGGACCAGCTGATCGCCTTCCGGGCCGTGCAGGGCGTCGGTGCGGGCGGGCTCATGATCGGCGTGCAGGCGATCATCGCCGACATCGTGCCGCCCCGGCAGCGCGGCCGCTACATGGGCCTGATCGGCGCCGCCTTCGGCCTCGCCTCCGTCGCCGGGCCGCTGCTCGGCGGGTACTTCACCGACCACCTCTCCTGGCGCTGGTGCTTCTACATCAACGTCCCCTTCGGCCTGGTCACCCTCGCCGTCGTCACCGTCGTCCTCAAGCTGCCCCGGCCCAGGGCCCGCGGCCGCCTCGACGTGCCCGGCGGGCTGCTGCTCGCCGCGGCCTCCACCTGCCTGGTGCTGCTGACCAGCTGGGGCGGCACCGAGTACGCCTGGGACTCCCGGGAGATCCTCGGCCTCGGCGCGGGCGCCCTCGTCGCCACCGTGCTCTTCCTGGTCGCCGAGCGCTTCGCGGCCGAACCCCTCATCCCGCTCAGGCTGTTCCGGGACTCCGTCTTCAACGTCACCGCCCTGGTCGGCCTGGTGATCGGCGTCGCCCTGTTCGGCGCCGCCAGCTACCTGCCGACGTTCCTGCAGATGGTCGACGGGGCCAGCGCCACCGAGTCCGGGCTGCTGATGCTGCCCATGATGGCGGGCATCGTCGGCGCCTCGGTCATCGGCGGGCAGCTGATCAGCCACACCGGCCGCTACAAGGTCTTCCCGGTCCTCGGCGCCGCCCTCGCCGCCGTCGGCATGTGGCTGCTGTCCCGGCTGGCGGCCGACACGCCCCGGCTGCACTACAGCATCTGGATGGCGGTCCTCGGCGCGGGCATCGGCCTGGTGATGCCCGTCCTGGTGCTCGCCGTGCAGAACTCCGTGCGCCCCGCCGACCTCGGCACCGCCACCAGTGCCAACAACTACTTCCGGCAGATCGGCGGCAGCGTCGGCGCCGCTGTCTTCGGCACCCTCTTCGCCGACCGGCTCACCGACGCCCTGCACAGGGAACCGCCCCCGGACACGGGCGCCCGGCTGCCCGATCCGCAATCCCTGACCCCGCAGCTCGTCCACGCGCTGCCGGCGGCCCTGCGCGAGGCCTACGTCCGGGCCTACGCCGACGCGATGCCCAGGATCTTCCTCTACCTCGTCCCGGTGCTCGCCCTCGGCCTGCTCATCGCCTTCCTTCTCAAGGAGAGACCGCTGGTGTCCGACCAAGCCGCCGAGACGGCCCCCGCCACCGTCAAGGTCCCCATCCCGCAGGCCCGTTCCCCGCACACCGCCGGAATCCCGGTGTGCGGCACGGTGCGGCATCATGACGGGACCGTGGTGCCCCGCGCGGCGCTCACCCTCGTCGACGCGGCCGGAGCGCAGATCGGGCGGGGCGCGAGCGGCGAGGACGGACGGTACGCGCTCTCCACGCCGGGCTCCGGGTCGTATGTGCTGATCGCCGCCGCGGGCGGCCACCAGCCGCAGGCCGTCACGGTGACCGTCGGCGAACGCCCCGTCGAACTCGATGTGGTCCTCGGCGGCGCCGGACGCCTCGCCGGCAGCGTGCTCACCGCCGACGGCAGCGCCGTCCGGGACGCCACCGTCACCCTCACCAACGTGCACGGCGAAGTCGTCGCCACCACCCGCAGCGGCCGCGAGGGGGGCTACCTCATCACCGAGCTCGTCGCCGGCGAGTACACCCTCGCCGCCGGCGCCCCCGCCTTCCGCCCCGCCGCACTCCCGGTCACCGTGCAGGCCGCCCGTGAGACCCGGCAGGACATCGAACTGGCGGGCGGCGCCGTCCTGAAGGGCACCGTCCGGGTCGGCTCCGGGCGCCCCGTCGAGGACGCGCGCGTCACGCTCCTCGACGCCGCGGGCAACGTCGTCGACACCCTCACCACCGGACCGGACGGAGCGTTCCGTTTCGTGGACCTCTCCTCCGGCGAGTACACCGTCATCGCCGCCGGTTACCCGCCGGTCGCCACTGTGCTCCAGGTCGCGGGCGGCGGCCGGACGGAACGCGACCTCCAACTCGGCCACGAGGACTGAGGGGGGCGCCCGCAGGGCGCTGAGCTGCACGCCGGTGCGATCCGGTGAAACCAATTCCAGGATTGCCACACATCGCTACCGGCCGCCGCCGTACGGTAGTTACGGGGCGGCACAGATCGTTTACGAACAGCCGTGGGGAGAGAGGGCCTGGGCCATGGACCATGGCAGCGAGCGGGACACACCTCCCGGACGCGGCGCCGGTGACTCCGCGGCGGGCCGGATCCCGCTGGCCGTGGTGGTCGTCGACCGTGACGGCCTCGTGTCCCACTGGAGCAGCGGCGCACGCCGGCTGTTCGGCGTGGACAGGGAAGACGCGGTCGGGTACCCCGTCGCCGACCTGCTGCCGGTCTCCGGCGCGCTCTCCGAAGACCCCGACGACGAGGCCCTGTCCGACGGCTACAACACCTACGACGGGCTCGGCCCCGACCTGGAGGCATCCCTCGGCGGCCGCACCGGCTACGCGACGGCGGGCCGTGCCCGTCTCTTCCCGCACCAGGACGAGCAGTCCGGTGCCGAGCCGGCCGACGGGACCCGGATCGACGTGCTGTGGTGGGCGTACCCGCTGGTCGGCCCCGGCCCCTCGCGGCTGCTGGTGCTCGCCGCCGACGCCACCCGGCTGCGCGACGAGCGCGGCTACGACGACGAGGCCGCCGAACGCATCTCGCCCGGCTTCGCCCGCCACACCGAACTGCCCGCCCCCGGCGAACTCGCCCGCCGGCTGCCCGAGATCCTGCCCAACATGGGCCCGGGACTCAGCGGCCGCATCGTCTCCCAGGTCCTCGAACTCGGCTATCCCGTCCTGGAGTTCAGCCAGTTCGACCGGGTGCCGGTCACCCCGTACTGGGGCGTGCCGCGCCGCCCGGGACGCGGCCGCACCGAAGCCGTCGTACCGCAGCAGCGCACCGCTCCCGTGATCTCCGCCGGCGCCGAGCACGACCTCGAGTACGCCGCCGTCCGCGAGCGCCTGGAGTTCCTCAACGAGGTCAGCTCCGGCATCGGCTCCTCGCTCGACCTCGGCGAGACCATCCGCGAGGTCACCACCGCCGCCGTGCCCCGCTTCGCGGACTTCGCCGGCACCCATCTGCGCTCGGCCGTCCTGGCGGGCGAAGGGTTCCCGGACGGCCCGCCGGACGCCAGCACCCTGATGCACCGCGTCTGGGTCGAGCACAACGACGAACCGGGCCGCTGGGACGACACCGTGCCGGTCGGCGAGACCTTCGCCTTCCCCGAGCACACCCCGTTCTACAAGTGCATGGTCACGGGCGAACCGGTCCTCATCCCGAGGGTCACCGAGGAGCTGTCCGACCGTATCTCCGGCGAGTTCGAGAAGCGCGACCTCAGGCCGCTCATCGGCGGCCGCTCCCTGCTGATCGTCCCGCTCAAGGCACGCAACGTCGTCCTCGGGTTCATGGTGCTGATGCGCCGCCCCGACCGCCCGGCCTTCGACGACATGGACCGCACCACCGGCGCCGAACTCGCCGCCCGTGCCGGGCTCGTGCTCGACAACGCCCGCATGTACACCTACCAGGAGAACGTCGCCGACACCCTGCAGGACAGCATGCTGCCGCAGGTGACCCCGCGGATGGCCGGCTGTGACGTGGCGACCCGCTATCTGCCCGGCACCCGGCTCGGCCGGATCGGCGGCGACTGGTTCGACACCATCAAGCTGCCCGGCTCCCGCACCGCCCTCGTGGTCGGCGACGTCATGGGCCACGGCCTCAACTCGGCCGCCATGATGGGCCAGTTGCGTACGGCCGTGCAGACCATGGCCGCCATGGAGACCCCGCCGGCCCAACTGCTGCGCAACCTGGACGACCTGGCCCGTCGGCTCGGCGAGAACTACCTCGCCACCTGCCTGTACTCCGTCTACGATCCGATCCGCGGCGAACTCCACCTCGCCAACGCCGGACACATCCCGCCCGTCCTGGTGCGCGCCGCGGACGGCCGCAGCGAACTGCTCGACCTGCCGACGGGCGCACCCATAGGCGTCGGCGGTGTCCCGTTCGAGTCCACGGTCGTCCGCGTCGAACCCGGCGACCGGCTGGTGCTGTGCACCGACGGACTGGTCGAGGTGCGCGGCTCGGACATCGGCGAGGGCCTCGCCGCGCTCTGCGAGTCCGCCGCCCACCCCGCGGCCTCCATGGACGCCGCCTGCGACACCATCATCCGCGCGCTCAACACCCGCGGCGGCCGCAAGGACGACGTCGCCCTGCTCATGGCCCGGCTCAACGGCATCCCCGACGACCACGTCGCCGAGTGGCGGCTCGGCACCGACCCGCGCGAGGTGGCACGGTCCCGCCGACTGGTCCGCGACCGGCTCCTGGACTGGAACCTGCCGCACGCCGTGGAGACGGCGCAGCTGCTGGTCAGCGAGGTCGTCACCAACGCCGTCCGGCACGGCGGCGGTGACCGGATCGGACTGCGACTGGTGCGCACCGACGCACTGCTGTGCGAGGTCACCGACGAGGAGCCGGGCCTGCCCGCCATGCTCGGCGCCGGGCCCGCCGACGAGACGGGCCGCGGCCTGCGCGTGGTCAGTCGCCTGGCCCGGGAGTGGGGCGCCAGTGCCACCGGGCACCACCAGACCGTGTGGTTCGAACAGGCGCTCACCGGACGGCGATGAACAGGGGCGCGCGACTCGCCTGCGCCCCCCTGGCGAGTGGCCGGGGTCCGTACATCCAGTGAAGGTGACCTCTGGCCCCTTGCCCCGCGCACGGCCGTCGCGATATCCCGATCACGGAACCGACCGTGGGGAGAGCACGATGAACGTCTCGGACAACTACCGCAACGCGTGGGAGAGTTACTGGCGCGAAACCTCCGACGAGACGGGCGAGGCGATCTGGGACTCCGCTCCCTCCCTCACCGCCGAGCCGCACAGTCAGCTGTTCCTGCCGTACGCGGACCGCGACCGCACCATCGTCGACCTCGGCTGCGGCAACGGCACCCAGACCCGCTACCTCGCCACCCGGTTCACCCGCGCCGTCGGCGTCGACCTCTCGCACGCCGCCGTCGAGCACGCCCGCCGCGCCGTCCACGGCGACCCCATCGAGTTCCAGCAGCTCGACCTCACCGACACCGGCGCCGTACGCGCCCTGCACGAGCGGCTCGGCGACAGCCACGTCTATATGCGGGCCGTCATCCACCAGAGCGAACCGGACGCACGCGCCGCGGTGGCCGACGCGGTCGCCGAGATCATCGGCACCGAGGGCCGCGCCTTCGTCGTCGAACTCACCTCCGGCTCGCGAGACGTCCTCAAGCGCGCGGCCGCCGACCCCGCCGGACCGCCGCCCAAGCTGCGCCGCGTCTTCCACCACGGACTCAAGCCGGCCGACGCGGAGGACGAGGAGATCCCGCGCCTGCTCGGCGAGGCCGGTCTGGAGGTGCTCGCGGACGGCGAGACCACCCTGCCGCAGACCGAGTACCTCGCGGACGGCACCCGCATCGACCTTCCGGCGCGCTGGTTCGTGCTGGCCGGGAAGTGAACCGGGCCCGGGGCGGGCGGAGCGCCGGCAGGCATGGACGAAGCGGCACCGCCGGGTCGTAGCCTGTCCGGGCCGGGGCGCGTAACGTGACGCACCATGAAGATCCTCATCAGTGCGGACATGGAGGGCGCGACCGGCGTCACCTGGCCGGGCGATGTGCTGCCGGGGACGCCGCAGTGGGAGCGCTGCCGGTCGATGTTCACCTCGGACGTCAACGCGGCCGCGGAGGGCTTCTTCGACGGCGGCGCCGACCAGGTGCTGGTCAACGAGGCCCACTGGACCATGCGCAACCTGCTGCTGGAGCGGCTCGACGAGCGGGTGGAGATGCTCACCGGGCGGCACAAGGCGCTGTCCATGGTGGAGGGCGTCCAGTACGGCGACGCGGACGGCATCGCGTTCGTCGGCTACCACGCGGGCGCCGGCATGGAGGGCGTCCTCGCGCACACCTACCTCGCCAACCAGATCACCGGGGTGTGGGTGAACGACGTCCGCGCCAGCGAGGGTCTGCTCAACGCGCACGTCGTCGCCGAGTACGGCGTACCCGTCGTGCTCGTCACCGGCGACGACGTGGCCTGCGAGGACGCCCTCGGGTACGCGCCCGGGGCACTGAAGGTCGCGGTCAAGGACCATGTGTCGCGGTACGCGGCGGTGTGCCGCACCCCGGCCCGGACCGCGGCCGACATCCGCTCCGCCGCCAAGGAGGCCGCCCGGCTCGCGGTCCGGCACGAGCCCGTGCACGGCGGCCCGTTCACCGTCGCCGTCGAGGTCGACGCCGAGCACCTGGCGATGGCCGCGACCGTCGTCCCGGGCGTCGCCCGCATCGGCGAGCGGAAGGTGGCGTACACCAGCGACACCATGTACGACGGGATCCGTACCTTCAAGGCGGTCACCACGATCGTCTCGGCCGCGGTGGAGGAGCAGTATGGCTGACGAGCAGGCCCTGGACGAGGTGGTCGAGTTCACCTCCGATCTGATCCGGATCGACACCACCAATCGGGGCGGCGGCGACTGCCGAGAGCGGCCCGCCGCCGAGTACGCGGCCGAACGGCTGGCCGGGGCGGACCTTGAGCCGCTGCTGCTGGAGCGGACGCCGGGGCGGACCAATGTCGTCGCCCGGATCGAGGGCACCGACCCGTCCGCCCCCGCGCTGCTGGTGCACGGTCACCTCGACGTGGTGCCGGCCGAGGCCGCCGACTGGAGCGTGCACCCGTTCTCGGGCGAGGTCCGGGACGGTGTGGTGTGGGGGCGGGGCGCCGTCGACATGAAGAACATGGACGCGATGATCCTGGCGGTCGTCAGGGCCTGGGCCCGGCAGGGCGTGCGGCCCCGCCGCGACCTGGTCATCGCGTTCACCGCCGACGAGGAGGCCAGCGCCGAGGACGGCTCCGGGTTTCTCGCCGACCGCCATCCGGAGCTCTTCGAGGGCTGCACGGAGGGCATCGGCGAGGCCGGTGCGTTCACCTTCCACGACGGCGCCGGGCGGCAGATCTACCCGATCGCCGCGGGGGAGCGAGGCACCGGCTGGCTGAAACTCACCGCACGCGGTCGGGCCGGCCACGGCTCGAAGACGAACAAGGACAACGCGGTGACACGGCTCGCCGCCGCCGTCACGCGCATCGGCGGGTACGAGTGGCCGCTCAGGCTCACCCCGACCGTACGGGCCGCCCTCGCCGAGCTCGCCGCCCTCTACGGCATCGACGCGGACTTCGGGGAGCCGGAGCGGCTGCTGCAGAAGCTCGGTCCGGCCGCACAGCTGGTCGAGGCGACCCTGCGCAACAGCGCCAACCCCACCATGCTGGAGGCCGGTTACAAGGTCAACGTCATCCCTGGCGAGGCGGTCGCCTTCGTGGACGGGCGCTATCTGCCGGGCGGCGAGGAGGAGTTCCGCACCACCCTCGACCGGCTCACCGGTCCGGACGTGCACTGGGAGTTCCACCACCGGGAGGTCGCCCTGGAGGCGCCCGTGGACTCGCGGATCTTCGCCGGGATGCGGGCGGCCGTCGAGGAGTTCGCCCCGGAGGGGCATGTGGTGCCGTACTGCATGCCGGGCGGCACCGACGCCAAGCAGTTCTCGCGGCTCGGGATCACCGGCTACGGCTTCGCGCCGCTGAGGCTCCCCGAGGGCTTCGACTACCAGGCGATGTTCCACGGCGTCGACGAGCGCGTGCCCGTCGAGGCGCTGCACTTCGGCGTCCGTGTCCTCGACCGCTTCCTGCGGACGGCGTAGGCGAAGGGGGGAGGCGATGCTGAGGTCGGCGTACGGCTCCTGGCCCTCGCCCATCGACGCGGCGCTGGCCGCCGCCCACGACGGGCAGCCGGAGTGGGTGGGGTTCGTGGGGGACGAGGTCTGGTGGACCGAGCCCCGGCCCGCCGAAGGCGGGCGCCGGGCGCTGGTGCGCCGCGGCACGGACGGCGGCGAGCGGACGGTGCTGCCCGCGCCGTGGAACGTACGCAGCCGGGTCATCGAGTACGGGGGCCGGCCCTGGACCGGGGTGGTGCGCGACGGTGTCCCCCTGGTCGTGTTCACGCACTTTGCCGACCAGCGGCTGTACCGGTACGAGCCCGGCGGCGAGCCGCGCCCGCTGACGCCCCTGTCCCCGGTGGGCGGCGGGCTGCGCTGGGCGGAACCGCGGGTGGACCTCGCCCGGGGTGAAGTGTGGTGCGTCCTGGAGGAGTTCACCGGGGACGGCCCAGGTGACGTGCGGCGTGTCCTTGCGGCCGTACCGCTGGACGAATCGGCCGCCGACGACCGGGCCGCCGTACGCGAACTCACCGACGACCGGCACCGGTTCGTCACGGGACCCCGGCTCTCGCCCGACGGCCGCCGGGCCGCCTGGCTCGCCTGGGATCATCCGCGGATGCCGTGGGAGGGCACGGAACTGCTCGTCGGTGACATCGGCGACGACGGTCTGCTGCACGCGGTCACGACGGCCGCGGGCGGTCCGCGGGAGGCCGTCGCCCAGGCGGAGTGGTCCGCGGACGGCCGTCTGCTGTACGCGAGCGACCGCAGCGGCTGGTGGAACCTGTACCGGGACGGTATCCCGCTGTGCCCGCGCGAGGAGGAGTTCGCCGGGCCGCTGTGGAAGCTGGGCCTGCGCTGGTTCGCGCCGCTGGCGGGCGGACTGATCGCGGTCGTGCACGGCCGGGGGCCGACCGTACTCGGGATACTGGACCCGGAAACGGGCGAGGTCGTCGACGCCGCGGGACCGTGGACCGAGTTCGCGCCCAGCCTCGCGGCACACGGGTCACGGATCGTCGCGGTCGGCGCCGGCCCGCGCACCGCGTACGAAGTGGTCGAACTGGACATCCGCAGCGGCCGCGCCCGGGCGATCGGTGCCCGGCACCGCGACCCCGTCGACCCGGCGTACTACCCCGAGCCGCAGATCCGCACCTTCACGGGCCCCGCGGGTCGCGAGGTGCACGCCCACGTCTACCCGCCGCACCACCCCGGCCACGCCGCCCCGGGCGAGGAGCTGCCGCCCTTCGTCATCTGGGCGCACGGCGGGCCCACCAGCAGGGTGCCGCTCGTGCTGGACCTCGCGATCGCCTACTTCACCTCGCGCGGCATCGGGGTCGCCGAGGTCAACTACGGCGGGTCCACCGGATACGGCCGCGCCTACCGCGAGCGGCTGCGCGAACAGTGGGGCGTGGTCGACGTCGAGGACTGCGCGGCCGTCGCCCTCGCGCTCGCCGACGAGGGCATCGCCGACCGCGGGCGGCTCGCGATCCGCGGTGGCAGCGCGGGCGGCTGGACCACCGCCGCCTCGCTGACCACCACCGACGTCTACGCCTGCGGCACGATCAGCTATCCGGTCCTCGACCTCACCACCTGGGGCGCGGGGGAGACCCACGACTTCGAGTCGCGCTACCTGGAGTCGCTGATCGGCCCGCTCGCCGAGGTGCCCGCGCGGTACGCCCAGCGCTCGCCCACGGCGCACGCGGACCGGCTCGGCGTGCCCTTCCTGCTGCTCCAGGGCCTGGACGACGTGATCTGCCCGCCCGCGCAGTGCGCACGGTTCCTCGCCCGGATCGACGGCCGGGGCGTGCCGCACGCCTACCTCACCTTCGCGGGGGAGGGGCACGGCTTCCGGCGGGCCGAGACCATGGTCCGGGCCCTGGAGGCCGAGCTGTCCCTGTACGCTCAGGTGTTCGGGCTGAACCCGGTGCCCCCCGTCCCGAAGCTGGAGCTGGATCCGTGAAGGAACTCGTGCGGCCGGCCCGCCTGGCCCCCGGCGCCCGGGTGGCCGTCGTCGCCCCCAGCGGGCCGGTGCCCGAGGCGCGGCTGCAGGCGGGGCTCGACGTGCTGCGCGGCTGGGACCTCGACCCGGTGGTCGCACCCCATGTGCTGGACCGGCACGGCGAGTTCGACTACCTGGCGGGCGCGGACGCCGGCCGCGCCGCCGACCTCCAGAACGCCTGGTGCGACCCGGCGGTGGACGCGGTCCTGTGCGCCCGCGGCGGCTACGGCGTGCAACGGATGATCGACCTGCTCGACTGGGAGGCGATGCGGGCGGCCGGGCCGAAGGTGTTCGTCGGCTTCAGCGACATCACCGTCCTGCACGAGGCCTTCGCCACCCGCCTGGGGCTCGCCACCCTGTACGGGCCGATGGCGGCCGGCATCGACCTCATCAAGAGCGAGCGGGCGCAGGAGCACCTGAGGGCCACGCTCTTCGCCCCGGAGACCGTCCGCACCCTCGCCTCCGGCGCCACCGCCCTCGTCCCCGGCCGGGCCCGCGGCGTGACCCTGGGCGGCTGTCTGTGCCTGCTGGCCGCGGAGCGCGGCGCCCCGTACGCCCGTCCCTCGGCGCGCGGCGGCCTGCTGTGCCTGGAGGACGTGGGCGAGGAGGCGTACCGACTGGACCGCTACCTCACCCAGCTGCTCCGCGCGGGCTGGCTGGAGGGGGTGCGCGGGGTGCTGCTCGGCTCCTGGGAGAGCTGCGATCCCTACGACCGGGTGCGGCCCGTGCTGGCCGACCGCCTCGGTGCGCTCGGCGTGCCGGTCGTCGAGGAGTTCGGATTCGGGCACTGCGAGGGAGCGTTGACCGTGCCCTTCGGTGTCGCGGCCGAACTCGACGCGGACGCGGGTACGTTGACCCTGGACGAGCCCGCCCTGCGCTGACCCCTCCCGCTGAATCTCCGTCAAGGAGCCACACCGAGCCGCATCGGCCGTGACCCGACACGAGTCACAACATGATGACCGCCCGCTACCTACTGGCCGCTCTTCGCGTTGCCTCAGTGTGGAGGTCTCCGTGTTCCGACGCGTGCCCGGATCCCGAGCCGCGCTCGCTCTCGCCCTGGGCGCCGCGCTCACCGTACCCCTCGCGCCGACCGCTCGCGCGGCCGCGACCGATCGATACACCGTCACCGCACTGAAGTTCACCGTCCAGGCCGGCGGTCGCAGCTGCGCGGTGGACGCCGACCTGTACCGCCCCGCGGGCGTGGACGGCTCCCACCCCGCACCCGCCGTGCTCGTCACGAACGGATTCGGCGGGAGCAAGTCCGACGCCGAGACCGGCGCCGTCGGCAAGGTCCTCGCCCAGCGCGGCTACGTCGCCCTGCTCTACTCCGGACTCGGCTTCGGCGGGTCCGGCTGCCTCATCTCGCTCGACGACCCGGACATCGACGGCAGGGCCGCCTCGCGGCTCATCGACTTCCTGGGCGGAAGGACGACCGCCGACGACGGGACCCGGGCCGACTTCGTCACCCTCGACTCCGCCGGCGACCCGCGCGTCGGCATGATCGGCGGTTCCTACGGAGGCGCGATCCAGCTGGCCACGGCCTCCGTCGACCACCGGGTCGACGCGCTCGTGCCCATGCTCACGTGGCACGACCTGGCCTACTCGCTGGACCCGAACAACGCCACCGGGACCGTCCCGGGCGCGTTCAAGTGGCAGTGGACCAACGGCTTCTACCTCAGCGGCGAGAGCCAGCCGCTGACCGTGCCGAACCTCGACCCGTCCCGGATCAACTCCCTCACCTGCCTCCACTTCGCCACCAGGGCCTGTGCCATGGTGCACAGGCTCGACTCCGGCAGTTACCCGGCCGCCGAAACGGCCGAGTCGCTCGCCTACGCCCACAGCGTCTCCCCGGTCTCGTATCTCGACCGGGTCAAGGCGCCGACCCTGCTGGTCCAGGGGCAGGCCGACAGTCTCTTCAACCTCAACGAGGCGACGGCGACGTACGAGACGCTCAAGGCCCAGGGCACGACCACCAAGATGATCTGGCAGTCCTGGGGCCACAGCGGCGGCAAGACCGATCCGGCGGCCGGTGAACTCGACATCGCCCGGGGCAACCTGGAGACGAGCTATGTGGGCCGGCGGATCCTCGCCTGGTTCGACCGCTACCTCCGGGGGCACGAGGGCGTCGACACCGGACCCGCCTTCGCCTACTACCGCGACTGGATCACCGACCCCGACAGCACCTACGCCACGGCGGACCGCCTTCCCGCCCTCACCGAGACGCTCTACCTCTCCGGTGACGGCAAACTCGTGGACAACCGCAAGAAGGTCGCCCTGGGCAGTCGTACCTACCGCAACTGGCCGGTCTCCACGAGTCATTCGGAGAACTCCGTCACGGGGATCCTCGGAGTGCCGGACCCCGCCCCGTACGACACCAGGGGCACCTACGCGGCCTGGACCAGCGAACCCCTCACCCGCACCACGGACGTCGTCGGCGCGCCCCGGGCCACGCTCGAGGTCGTCTCGCCGGTGGCCGAGCGGACGCAGGACTCCGGCGACGCGGCCGACAAGCTCGTGCTGTTCGTCAAGCTGTACGACATCGCGCCCGACGGCACCAGCACGCTGGTGCACCGGCTCGTCGCGCCGGTCCGCGTGCCCGACGTGACCCGGAGCTTCACCGTGACCCTACCGGGCATCGTGCACCGGTACCCGAAGGGGCACCGGCTGCGGTTCGTGATCGCGGCGAGCGACGACGCGTACTTCGGCAACCGGGGGATCAAGCCGGTCACCGTGGTCAGCGCGCCGGGGGACACGGGGGTGCTGGAGCTGCCGGTGTCCGGCGGCTGAGTCGGCCGAAGGACTGTGCCACGTAGGCTGACCGGATGCCGACCACCGTATCCCGCTACCTGGCCGAAGGCCCCCGCGTGGGGATCCGTCACTTCACCCCGGAGGACGGACCGGAGTTCACCGCCCGGGCCAGGGAGAGCAAGGACCTGCACCGGCCGTGGCTGTTCCCGCCGGACACCGACGAGGGCTACGCCGCCTATGCCCGGCCGCTCATCGAGGACCCGACCCGGGCCGGGTTCCTCGTGTGCGAGAGGGACACCGGGGACATCGCCGGGTTCATCAACATCAACAACATCGTCCGGGGCGGCTTCCAGTGCGGTGCGCTCGGCTACGGCGCCTTCGCGCACGCGGCAGGGCGGGGGCTGATGCGCGAGGGGCTCGAGCTGGTGATCGGGTACGCGTTCGGGCCGTTGGGGCTGCACCGGCTGGAGATCAACGCCCAGCCCGCCAACGCCGCCTCCGTCGCGCTGGCACGGGGCGCCGGTTTCCGGCTGGAGGGCTTCTCGCCCGACATGATCTTCATCGACGGGGCCTGGCGGGACCACGAACGCTGGGCGCTGACCGTGGAGATGCGTTCCGGAGGCTGATCGTTTCCCCCGGCCTTCCGATTGATCGTTTCATCGGTGAGGATGGACGGCATGCGGACTCTCGTGGTGCTCGACGCCCCCTCCAACCTCGGCCTGCGCCCGCCCGCTCCGGGCACCGTACCCGGCTGCTACAAGCTGGCCGGCGCCCTGCGCGAGCAGCGCGTCCCGCAGAGACTGCGGGCACGGGAGGGCGGGGTGGTCGTACCCCCGCGCTACGACCTGGGCGACTGGCAGGAGGGCGACGGCGTCTTCAACGCCGCCGCGCTCGCCGCCTACACCGTCAAGCTCGCCGACCGCCTCGAACACCACGTCCGTGCCGGTGACTTCCCCGTCGTCCTCGGCGGCGACTGCTCCATCCAGCTCGGCGCCTCGCTCGCCCTGCGCCGCCTCGGCCGGTACGGGCTGGCCGCGATCGACGCCTCGCACGACTTCCGCCACACGGGCAACTCCGACCGGATCGGCGCGGCGGGCGGCGAGGAGGTCGCGCTGGCCACCGGGCGCGGGCAGCGGGACCTCACCGACCTGGAGGGGCTCGGGCCCTATCTGCGGGACGAGGACGTGCGGTTCTTCGGCATCCGCGACTGCTTCGAGGAGGACCGGGCCGAACTTGCCGCGCTGAAGATCCCCGTGGTCACCGTCGGGGACATCCGCGAGTGGGGCGCCGACGCCCTCGCCTGCGCCACCGCACAGACCTTCGAGGTGCCGGGCATCGACGGCTTCTGGGTGCACCTGGACGCCGACGTCCTCGACCCGTCCGTCATGCCCGCGGTCGACAGCCCCGACCCGGACGGCCTCCAGCCCGCCGAACTGGTCGAACTGCTGCGCCCGTTGCTCGCCTCCGAGCGCTGCGCGGGCTTCAACGTCACGATCTACGACCCCGACCTCGACCCGGACGGCACTGCCGGAGCCCTGCTCGCCGACGTCATCGTGGACGCCTTTGCGCAATCCTGACCGGCAGCGCCCCTGGCCGACTCACCGCGCGCCGGGTTCCATGGTCATCGTGACGAGGATCCGACGTGAGGTACTGACCCTGTCCGCCGCGCGGTTGGGACCCGACAACCCCCTGCCCGCGCTGCGCCCGCTCGACGAGGCCCACCGCGTCGACGACCGGGAACGCGACGACATGCCCCGGGACATGGCCCGGCAGCTCGGGTACGAGCCGCTGCGCGGCCTGCTCCCGGTGCGGGTGCGGGACGGGTACGGCAGAGACCGCGAGCCGGCCGCCCTCGACGCCCTGGTGATCGAGAACGACCGGTTGCGCGCCACCGTCCTGCCTGGCCTCGGCGGACGCATCGCCTCCCTGGTCCACCTGCCCACCGGACGCGAACTCCTCTACCGCAACCCGGTGTTCCAGCCCGCCAACTTCGCCCTCAACGGGGCCTGGTACTCGGGCGGCATCGAATGGAACATCGGCGCGACCGGCCACACCACCCTTTCCTGCGCGCCCCTGCACGCCGCCCGCGTCCCTGCCCCGGACGGCGGAGAGATGCTGCGCCTGTGGGAGTGGGAGCGGCTGCGCGACCTGCCCTTCCAGGTCGACCTGTGGCTCCCGGAGGGCTCCGACTTCCTCCATGTCGGTGTCCGGATCCGCAACCCGCACGAGCGCCCGGTGCCCACCTACTGGTGGTCCAACACCGCCGTGCCCGAGGACCGCAGGATCCTCGCCCCCGCCGAGGAGGCCTGGCTCCCCCACTGCCCTGAGGGCGTGGGAGGTACCCCCATCGGCTACGAGCGCCGCCTGCGCCGCGTGCCCGTCCCGTCGTACGACGGCATCGACCGCACCCACCCGCTCAACAGCCCCTACGCCGCCGACTACTTCTACGAGGTCCCGGACGGGCGGCGCCGCTGGATCGCCGCGCTGGACGCCGACGGGCACGGCCTGGTGCAGACCTCCACCGACGTGCTGCGCGGCCGCAAGCTGTTCGTGTGGGGGAGCGGCCCCGGCGGCCGGCGCTGGCAGCAGTGGCTCACCGAACCCGGCACCGGCGGCTACTGCGAGATCCAGGCGGGGCTCGCCCGCACCCAGCTGGAGCACGTCCGGCTGGAACCGGGGAGCGAGGTGTCCTGGCTGGAGGCGTACGGGCCCCTCGACGCACCCCGCGACGGCGCGTGGACGCAGGTCGTCCAGGGCGCGGAGGAGCGGCTCGCGGCCGTCCTGCCGCGCGCCCGCGTCGAGGAGGCCTACGCGGCCTGGAAGCCGTACGCCGACACCGAACCCGGCGAGATTCTCGCCGCAGGCTCCGGCTGGGGCGCGCTCGAAGTGCTGCGGGCCGACTGGGAGCTGCCCGGTACGCCGTTCGCCGAGTCCACCCTCGGCGAGGCCCAGGCGCCCTGGCTGGAGCTGCTGCGCACCGGCTGTCTGCCCGAGCCGCGCCGGGTCCGCCCGCCCGGCCAGACCCTGGTCGCCCCGCACTGGCGGGACATGCTGGAGACCGCGCCCGCCACCCCGCACACCGAGTACCACCTCGGCGTCGCCCAGTGGCACGCGGGCGACCGCGCCCAGGCGGTGCGCAGCTGGGAGCGGGCGCTGCAGCTCGCGCCGTCCCTGTGGGCGCTGCTGCGCTGTCTGGCCGTGGCCGACCAGGAGACCGGCCACCACGAGCGGGCCGCCGAACGGTACGCGGAGGCCTTCGACGACCTGTGCCGCGAGCGGCGCGACGACGGCGAGACCTGGACGGCCGCCGTGGCCGCGCTCGGCGGCGAGACGCTGCACGCGCTGCTCAGGGTCCGGCGGACGGCCGACGCCCGCGCGGTGTGGGAGCGGCTGCGGCCCGCCGTCCGGCGCCGCGGCCGGTTCCGGTTGCTGGAGGCCGAACTGCTCCTTGCGGAGGGACGGCGAGCCGAGGCCCGGGCCGTGTTCGACGAGGGGTTCGAGGTGGCCGACCTGCGCGAGGGCGCGGACGCGATCGGCCGGCTGTGGGCCCGCCTCGCCGACGAGCCCCTGCCCGAGCGCTACGACTTCCGGATGCGGCCGGACACCCCCTGAGCGGCCGGCTCAGCCGCCCTGGTCGACGTACTCGAAGACCGAACCGTCCGGATGCACCGCGATCAGATTCCGGCCCACCGGCGTCGGCACCGGTCCCGCGAGGATCCGGGCGCCCAGCTCCGAGAGCAGCCGGTGGGTCGCGTCCACGTCCTTCACGGCGATGGTGGCCGCCACCTTGCGCAGCAGCTCCAGCTCGGACTCGGGCCCGCTCATCAGCAGAAAGCAGCCGATCGCGGCGACCTGCACACCCCCGCGTCCGAACCGGAGCGCTCTGCCGCCCGCGAGACGCTCGTAGAAGGGGATCGCGGCTTCGAGGTCGTCGACACAGATGCGCAGCGAGGCGCCGAGAATCTCCATACCGGCGAGCCTAGTTGGGGCGACCGGGCGCGCACAGCCCGCGGCCGGGGCCGACGCCGTTACACCCCGTGTCCAGCGGGTACCCGCAGCTCATGGACGGTATGGATCACCTGGAACATCTGGACAGGCATCTTGTCGAGGAGCTGGCACAGGTGGCACGCGAGACGGTGCGCGACGAGCTGCGCGAGCAGAGCCGCAAGCAGCGCCGCACGGCCATGCTGTACGCCGCCTCCGGCGCCGTCGCCCTGTACGCGGGCGGCGCGCTCGCCCTCGCCCTGGGCCTCGGCCTGGCGGCCGGTCTGCCCGGCTGGGCAGCCGCGCTGATCACCGCGGCGATCCTGGGCGCCGTCGCCTACGTGCTGCGCGGCGCCGCCCACCCGAATCACCCACACCCGCACACCCCGGGCCGCGTGATCGGCGGCACCCCGCCGGCCGGCCCGCCCGGAGGACTCGGCGTGCCCTACCCGCCGATGCCCACCGAGCCGCCGCCCGGCCCGCCCACCGACCCCGAGGGGCCGCACCACCGCGCCTGACCTCGGCGGACGCCGGACGGGACCGGCCGAGGCGGCGTCCGGGTGAGTCCGACGGCGTTTGGGTGACCCGTGCCCGGTTACGCGGAAGGCCTCGGACGAGCCACACCGCCGGAGGCGCACCGTGAGTCGACCGCACGTCGTGATCGTCGGCGCGGGCTTCGCCGGGTACCGGGCCGCCCGCACCCTCGCCCGGCTGACCCGGAGCCGTGCCCGCGTCACCCTGCTCAACCCGACCGACTACTTCCTGTACCTGCCTCTGCTGCCCCAGGTCGCCGCCGGGATCCTGGAGGCCCGCAGGGTCACCGTCTCGCTGCCCGGCACCCTGCGCGGGGTGCGGCTGGTGCTCGGCGAGGCGGACCGCGTCGACCTGGACCGGCGCGCCGTCTCCTACACGGACCCCGAGGGCGGCACCGGCACCCTCGGCTACGACCGGCTGGTCCTCGCGGTCGGCAGCGTCAACAAACTGTTGCCGATCCCCGGAGTCGCCGAGCACGCACACGGGTTCCGCGGGCTGCCCGAGGCGCTGTACCTGCGCGACCACGTCACCCGCCAGGTGGAGCTCGCCGCCACCGCCGACGACCCGGACAACCGCGCCGCCCGGTGCACGTTCGTCGTGGCCGGCGCCGGCTACACCGGCACCGAGGTGGCCGCCCACATGCAGCTGCTCACCGACAGCCTCGTACGCCGTCAGCTGCCCGGCCTCCGGCGGCCGCGGTGGATCCTGCTCGACGTCGCGCCCCGGGTGCTGCCCGGGATGGACGAACGGCTCTCCCGCACGGCCGACCAGGTGCTGCGGGCGAGGGGCGTCGACGTACGGATGGGGACCTCGGTGAAGGAGGCCACCCCGCAGGGGGTGCTGCTGACCGACGGCGAGTTCGTGGCGACGCGGACCCTGGTGTGGTGCGTCGGGGTCCGCCCGGATCCCCTGGTCGAGGCCGTCGGGCAGCCCCTGGAACGGGGCCGGCTGATCGTGGACCCCTACCTCCAGGTGCCCGGCCGCGACCAGGTGTTCGCCTGCGGTGACGCGGCCGCCGTGCCGGATCTGGAACAGCCCGGCACCTTCACCCCCATGACCGCCCAGCACGCCTGGCGGCAGGGCAAGGTGGCCGGCGAGAACGTGGCCGCCTCGCTCGGCCTCGGCCGGCGCCGGCGCGCCTACCGCCACCACGACCTCGGCTTCGCCGTCGACCTCGGCGGCGTCCAGGCCGCCGCCGACCCGCTCGGCATCCCGCTGTCCGGGCCGCCGGCCGGCCTGATCACCCGCGCCTACCACCTGGCCGCGCTGCCCGGCAACCGTGTCCGCGTCGCCGCCGACTGGCTCCTGGACACCGTACTCCCGCGCCAGGGCGTCCAGTTGGGCCTGGTCCGCTCCTGGGCGGTCCCGCTGGACACCGCGTCACCGGAACTGCCGCGCGGACCGCACCGGGCGGGCGAACCCGCCGCGAACCGGTCCGGTGCCGAGCGGCCCCCTCACCCCTGATCCCCAGCCCATGCGGAACGCCCGGCCTCCCCGGGCGCAGCGGAAGGAGACTCATGAAGACCGCCGAACTCGCCGAACTGGGACAGCAGTTGCGCGTGGACAGCGTGCG
Organism: Streptomyces griseochromogenes; assembly: GCF_001542625.1. Classification (NCBI taxonomy): domain Bacteria; kingdom Bacillati; phylum Actinomycetota; class Actinomycetes; order Kitasatosporales; family Streptomycetaceae; genus Streptomyces; species Streptomyces griseochromogenes. The sequence continues at coordinate 3,270,390 of NZ_CP016279.1, forward strand.
GGCCGCCGCCGCTGCCGGGTCCGGGCATCCGACCTCCTCGATGTCCGCCGCCGATCTGATGGCCGTCCTGCTCGCCCACCATCTGCGCTACGACTTCGAGCGCCCCGAACACCCCGCCAACGACCGCTTCGTCCTCTCCAAGGGGCACGCCTCGCCCCTGCTGTACTCCGCGTACAAGGCGGCCGGTGTCATCGACGACGGCGAACTGCTCACCTTCCGCAAGCTCGGCAGCCGCCTCGAAGGGCACCCCACCCCCCGCCGGGTGCCCTGGGTGGAGACGGCCACCGGCTCGCTGGGCCAGGGCCTGCCGGTCGGTGTCGGCATCGCCCTCGCCGGGAAACGCCTGGACCGCTCCGGCTACCGCGTGTGGGTGCTGTGCGGGGACAGCGAGCTGGCCGAGGGTTCCGTCTGGGAGGCCGCCGAACACGCCGGATACGAGCACCTGGACAACCTCGTCACGATCGTGGACGTCAACCGGCTCGGCCAGCGCGGACCCACCCGGCACGGCCACGACCTGGATGCCTACGCCCGCCGCTTCCAGGCCTTCGACTGGCACACCATCGAGATCGACGGGCATGACGTCGACGCGATCGACCAGGCCTACGGCGAGGCGCTGTCGACGACCGGACAGCCCACGGTGATCCTCGCCCGCACCCTCAAGGGCAAGGGCGTCGCCGCTGTTCAGGACCGCGAGGGCCTGCACGGAAAGCCGCTGCCGGAACCCGAGGAGGCCGTCGCCGAACTGGGCGGCCCGCGCGGTGCGCACGTCACGGTCGGCGAACCGCCCGCCGCCGCGGTGCTCCGCTCCGTCACCACCGAGGTGCTCCGACTGCCGCGCTACGGACCGGGGGACGAGGTCGCCACCCGGGACGCCTTCGGCAAGGCCCTCGCGGCACTCGGCACCGCCCGCGGCGACATCGTCGCCCTGGACGGCGAGGTCGGCGACTCCACCCGTACCGAGCTGTTCGCCAAGGAACACCCCGACCGCTTCTTCGAGTGCTACATCGCCGAACAGCAACTCGTCGCCGCGGCCGTCGGCATGGCGGTACGCGGCTGGGTGCCGTACGCCTCCACGTTCGCCGCCTTCTTCACCCGCGCCCACGATTTCGTGCGCATGGCGTCGATCAGCGGTTCCGGGATCAACCTGGTCGGCTCGCACGCGGGTGTCGCGATCGGGCAGGACGGGCCCTCGCAGATGGGTCTGGAGGACCTGGCGATGTTCCGGTCCGTGTACGGCTCGACCGTGCTCTACCCGTGCGACGCCAACCAGACCGCCCGGCTGGTCGCGGAGATGGCCGCACTCGACGGCATCCGCTATCTGCGCACCTCGCGCGGGGCGAGCCCGGTGATCTACGGCCCGGACGAGGAGTTCCCGGTCGGCGGCAGCAAGGTACTGCGCTCCAGCGAGGAGGACCGGCTGACCGTCGTCGCGGCCGGGGTCACCGTGCACGAGGCGCTGGCCGCCGCCGAGCGGCTCGCCGAGGACGGCATCGCCGTGCGGGTGATCGATCTGTACTCGGTCAAACCGGTCGACGAGCAGACCCTGAGCCGGGCCGCCGAGGAGACCGGCTGCCTGGTGACCGTCGAGGACCACCACGAGCAGGGCGGCCTCGGCGACGCCGTCGCGGAGGCGTTCGGCGACGGCCGGCCCGTGCCCCGTCTGGTCCGGCTGGCGGTGCGCATCATGCCGGGCTCGGCCGCGCCCGACCAGCAGCTGCACGCGGCCGGCATCGACGCCGTGAGCATCGAGGCCGCGGCGAAAACGCTGGTCGAGGAGGCGGTCGTGCCCTGAGCCCGGCGCACGCCACGAGCATCGTCCTCCGGCTCACCGGTGTCTCGGTCGACAAGGCCCGGCGGATGGGATCGACTGGAAGCCGGCCGTGCGTCGAAGGAGGCCCCATGCCCGGACTTCGCTACGTCTACGCCGTCTGCCGCCCCCTCGGAGCGCCTCTGCAGGCCCAGCTGACGGGCGTCGCCGGCGCACCGCCGGCGCTGCTGCACCACCACGGGCTGGTCGCGGTCGTCAGTACGGTCCCGGAGGACGACTTCTGCGAGGAGGCCCTGCGGGCCCGCCGGACGGACCGCGACTGGCTGGCCGCCACGACCCGGGCCCACCAGGGCGTGATCGACGCGCTCACCACCGTCACCACCCCGCTGCCGCTGCGGCCCCACACGGTCTTCCGGGACGACAGCGGGGTCCGGACGATGATCGAGGCCCGCGAGGACCACTTCCGGTACACCCTCGACCGGCTGGAGGGCCGGGTGGAGTGGGGCGTCAAGGTCTACGCCCGGACCGGGACGGCCGACGAGAGCTTCGCCCGGGCCCTGCACGAGCGGCTCTCCCGCCATGCCGAGGACGTCCGGCTGTACCCGTCCCAGGACGCCGCGCGTTCCACGGCGCCGGGCCGGAAGGTGCTCGACGCCGCCTATCTGGTGCCGCGGGCGGATTCCGAGGCGTTCGTGGAACTGGTGGACCGCGCGAAGGGCGAGTCGCCCGGAATCCGGGTGGAACTCGCCGGCCCCTGGGCGGCCTATTCGTTCACCGGTGAGTTCACCCCGCAGGAAGTGTGACCCAGGGGCGGCCCGCCACCGGCGGCGGCGCGTTCGCGAATGCCGCGGTTCAGGCTTCTTTGCGGCACAGGATCTCGCCGTGCAGGACCGCGAACCAGCCGTCCTCCCGCCGGCCCCACTCCCGCCAGGCCTCGGACACCGCCCGCAGCCGCTCCGGCGTCGCGTGACCACCCCGCACGGCGCGCTCGGCGTAGGTCGAGGCGAGGGTGCGGTCCGCCCACAGCCCGCTCCACCAGGCGCGCTCCTCGGGCGTGGCGAACGTCCAGGTGCCGGAGGTGGCCGTGATGTCCCGCAGGCCCGCGGCCAGCGCCCAGGCCCTCAGCCGGCGCCCTGCGTCGGGCTCCCCGCCGTTGGCCCGGGCTACCCGCTCGTACAGGTCCAGCCAGTCGTCCAGGCCCGGCACCGCCGGGTACCAGGTCATCGCGGCGTAGTCCGCGTCGCGTACGGCGATGAACCCGCCCGGCCTGGTCACCCGGTGCATCTCGCGCAGCGCCCGCACCGGGTCGCCCACGTGCTGGAGCACCTGATGGGCGTGGACCACGCAGAAGGTGTCGTCGGGGTATTCCAGGGCGTGCACGTCGGCGACCGCGAAGTCCACGTTGGCCAGGCCGCGCCCGGCCGCGGTCTCGCGGGCCCGGTCCAGGATCCCCGGTGCGTGGTCGACGCCGGTGACGTGGCCCTCGGGGACCCGTTCCGCCAGGTCGGCGGTGATGGTCCCCGGGCCGCAGCCGATGTCCAGGATCTTCATGTGGGGCTTGAGCACATCGAGCAGGTAGGCCGCGGAGTTGGCGGCGGTCCGCCAGGTGTGCGATCTCAGCACCGACTCGTGGTGCCCGTGCGTGTAGACGGCGGTCTCCCGCGCTTCCGGCATGGCTGTGCCCCTCCTCGTCGTACCCGTTCCGGGGCCGGCGACCCCGTCCTGCGGTACAGCTCACGCTACGCGTCCTGCCGAATATTGAGACTCCCGTTTCGCTATATGGACTTGAGGGGGATTCAGGGCAGGGGCCGGTAGACCGTCAGGGCCTGGGGCAGCTTGTCCACCAGTACCTCCCCCCGCACCTCGGTGACCTCCCCGTCGTACGCCAGCGGTGTGCCCGGCCCGACGCCGGTCAGCCGCAGCCGCTTCAGTCGCACCGCCGCATGGGCCGGATGGAGGTACCTCCCGCTCGAGCCAAGCCGAGAGCGGGGGAGGCTGAGCGGGCCCGCCGCCGCGGCCGCCAGCAGCCGCAACGCGGGCCTGCGGCCGCCGTGCACGACCCGCACGTCCAGCAGCCCGTCCGCCAGGTCGGTCCGGCGGCCGGGCACGAGCCCCATCCGCCGGTAGACGCCGTTGCCCACGAACAGCAGCCACAACGGGCGTCGCCGGCCGCCGAGTTCGACCTCCAGTGGATGCCGGTCCGCGTGCAGCACCCGGTACGCGCCGAGCACCCCGGCCGGCCAGCCGCCGATCCGGGACGACCAGCGTTCCCGGACGCGCACCAGCTCCGGATAGACGCCCAGGCCGAGCGTGTTGAGGAAGATGCCCTCGTGGTCCCCGGCGACGAACCGGCCGACGTCCACCCGGACCGCCTCGCCCCGGCGCACGGCACCGGCCGTCGTGCGCTCGTCCTCCACCCCCAGATCGCAGGCGAAGTGGTTGAGCGTGCCGCCGGGCAGCACCGCGAGGGGCAGACCGTGCCGCAGCGCGACCGCGGCCGCCGCGTTCACCGTCCCGTCGCCCCCGCACACCCCGAGCGCCCGCGCCCGCGCGGCCGCCTTCTCCAACTCGGCCGGCATGTCCTGGGGCTCGCACTCCAGGAGCTCCGCCCCGGGCAGCGCCTGCCGCAGCACGCGCACCCGCTCGGAGGTGCCCGAGGCACGGTTGGCGACGACGACCAGACCGTCGCCCTCGGGCAGCGCCGGTGCCGCTGTCCGCGGCCGCGCGGGCGGCGCGGCCTGGGCGCGGGTCGGCACCAGCGCCCGCACGGCGAACGCGGCGCCCGCGCCGAGCGCCGCCCCCGCGAGCACATCGCTCGGGAAGTGCACGCCTGTGTAGACACGGGACATGGCCACGGAGAACGCCACCGGCGCCACCACCGCCCCCCACGCCGGGGACTCCAGGCCGACACCGGTCGCGAAAGCGGCCGCCGACGCCGCGTGTCCCGACGGGAACGACGTGGTGATCGGCTGCCGCTTCAGCTGCCGTACCAGCGGCACCGGGTCCAGGACCGGCCGCGCGCGGCGCACCGACCGCTTGCCGAGGGTGTTGATGGTCAGGGAGGCCAGACTCAGGGAGGCGACCCCGCGTGCGGCGGCCCGCCGGGCCCTCGGCGTACGGCTCGCCGCGATCGCGGCGGCCGCCGCGAACCACAGCACCCCGTGGTTCGCGCTGCGGCTCAGCCTCGGCAGCACCCGCTCGGCGCCTGGCCAGTGCCATGCGGCGGCCGCGTGGAACAGCCGGGCGTCGAGGGCGAGCGGCCCGCGCAGGGCGTGCCGGCCGGTCGTCGGGACGGCGGTCAGGTCGACGTCTGCGCTCATGGGGTGCGGTTACCCTGAAGCAGCCGATTCCTGTGTCCGCGTACGCCCGACGGCCTGACCCGACGCGAGAGGATCCCCCGGATGCGCCTGCTCCTCGTCCGCCACGGCCAGACCCCCTCCAACGTCGCCAACCTGCTGGACACCGTCGTACCCGGCGCCGGCCTGACACCGCTCGGCGAGCGGCAGGCCGCCGCCATGCCCGAGGCGCTCGCGGACGAGGACATCGAGGCGGTCTACGCCTCCACCCTGACCCGCGCCCGGCTCACGGCCGCCCCGCTGGCCGCCGCCCGCGGCCTCGACGTGATCGTCCGCGCCGGCATCCGTGAGCTGTCCGCGGGCGACCTGGAGATGCGGCCCGGCGACTCCCCGGAGGGCGGGCTGTACCTGCGTACGGTGTTCGCCTGGGCGGCCGGGGACACCACGCTCAGGATCCCCGGCGGGGAGAGCGGCGAGGAGGCGCTGGCCCGGTACGACGCGGTGATCGCCGAGGCCGCGGCCTCGGGCGCCGGCACCGTCGCCATGGTCAGCCACGGTGCCGCCATCCGCGTGTGGACGGCCGCCCGCGCGGTCAACGTCGACGTGGCCTTCGCCGCCGCCCGCCCGCTGGCGAACACCGGCGCGGTCATCCTGGAGGGCTCCCCCTCCGACGGCTTCAAGGCACTGTCCTGGGCGGGCGCGACCGTCGTACCGGCGGGCGAGGGCGGCCCGGCCGGAGAGCCCGTGGACGCGGCCGGCCGAGCGGACGGTCCCCGCACCGATGAAGCGACCAGCGGTTGCTGCGAGGCCGGGCTGCGTTCAATTCAGGACCGATAAGCGACCGATAAGCGTTTGCCCCGGATCGGGGGCGCCCCACAGAATGCCTCCTTATGGGACATCTGGAAGCCGCGCACCTCGAGTACCACCTCCCCGACGGGAGGACGCTGCTCGGCGATGTCTCCTTCCGGGTCGGCGAGGGCGCCGCCGTCGCCCTGGTCGGTCCCAACGGCGCGGGCAAGACGACCCTGCTCCGGCTGATCTCCGGCGAGCTGAAACCGCACGGCGGCACGGTCACCGTCAGCGGCGGCCTCGGTGTGATGCGCCAGTTCGTGGGCTCCGTACGCGACGAGACGACCGTACGCGACCTGCTGGTCTCCGTCGCCCCGCCGCGCATCCGCGAGGCGGCGAAGGCGGTCGACACGGCCGAGCACGCCATCATGACCGTCGACGACGAAGCGGCCCAGCTGCGCTATGCCCAGGCCCTCGCCGACTGGGCGGAGGCGCGCGGCTACGAGGCCGAGACCCTGTGGGACATGTGCACCACCGCCGCCCTCGGCGTGCCGTACGAGCGGGCCCAGTGGCGCCAGGTGCGCACCCTCTCCGGCGGCGAGCAGAAGCGCCTCGTCCTGGAGGCCCTGCTGCGCGGCACCGACGAGGTACTGCTGCTGGACGAGCCGGACAACTACCTGGACGTGCCCGGCAAACGCTGGCTGGAACAGCAGCTGAAGGAGACCCGCAAGACGGTCCTGTTCGTCTCCCACGACCGTGAGCTCCTCGCCCGCGCCGCCGAGAAGATCGTCTCCGTGGAGCCCGGCCCGGCCGGCGCCGACGCCTGGGTGCACGGCGGCGGCTTCGCCACCTACCACGACGCCCGCCGCGAACGCTTCGCCCGCTTCGAGGAGCTGCGCCGCCGCTGGGACGAGAAGCACGCGCAGCTGAAGAAGCTGGTCCTGAACCTCCGTCAGGCGGCGGAGAACAGCGCCGACCTCGCCTCCCGCTACCGGGCCGCGCAGACCCGCCTGCGCAAGTTCGAGGAGGTGGGGCCCCCGCCCGAGCCGCCCCGCGAGCAGGACATCACCATGCGCCTGAAGGGCGGCCGCACCGGCATCCGCGCCGTCACCTGCAAGAGCCTCGAACTGACCGGCCTGATGAACCCCTTCGATCTGGAGGTCTTCTACGGCGAGCGGGTCGCCGTGCTCGGCTCCAACGGCTCGGGCAAGTCGCACTTCCTCAGGCTGCTCGCCGGGGAGGAGGTGACGCACACGGGGGCGTGGAAGCTCGGCGCGCGGGTCGTTCCCGGTCACTTCGCACAGACCCACGCCCACCCCGAGCTGCAGGGCCGTACCCTCCTCGACATTCTGTGGAAGGAACATTCCCAGGACCGGGGGGCGGCCATGTCCCGACTGCGCCGCTACGAACTGACGGGCCAGGCCGAACAGTCATTCGACCGGCTCTCCGGCGGTCAGCAGGCCCGCTTCCAGATCCTCCTGCTGGAACTGCAGGGCGTCACCGCCCTGCTGCTGGACGAGCCGACCGACAACCTCGACCTGGAGTCCGCCGAGGCCCTCCAGGAGGGCCTGGAGGCCTTCGAGGGCACGGTGCTCGCGGTCACCCACGACCGCTGGTTCGCCCGCTCCTTCGACCGCTTCCTGGTCTTCGGCAGCGACGGCCGTGTCCGCGAGACCTCGGAGCCGGTCTGGGACGAACGCCGCGTGGAACGGGCCCGCTAGCCCCCTCGCTCCGCCGGAGGGCCCGGGGAGCCGGATGTTCGTACAGTGGACTGAAGGAACGCGAGCTTCACGGCTCCCTCCCGGAAACGCTCGGGGGCAGCGCATTCCGGGCGGGCACCCGAACCGGACGAACGACCACGACGAGCGGGGCACCACCATGACCGGAGTCGACCCCAGCCGACTGGACGACCAGCAGCTCATGAAAGAGCTGGAGACGATCCACCGCACACGGCACGACACCCTGCTGTACGGCTCGAACGACGCGCTGCGGGTCCACAACGAGCGCATGGCTCAGCTGGAGGGCGAGTACCTGCGGCGCAACCCGCGCCGCCTGGTCAGCGCGGGCCGCACCCGCGAGGGCGCCCGCGAGCGCTGCTGCGGCGAGGCGGCGACTCCGGGCACGTCCGGCACCTGAGGCGGCCGTCACGCGCCGGGACCACCCCTTTCGGGGCGGGCCTTCTCACGCGGGGCCGCACCCCTTTCGGGGCGTCCGGCTCACGGCCGGTCACCAGATCGTTCGGGCCGCCGTCGCGGATCCTCACCTTCCCTTCCGGGCTCGCGGTACGGGTTTCGGGGCCGAGTGCGGCGCTCCGTCCCGGTCGGCCCCGGCCAGGACGCGTACGCCTCCTGGAAGCGGCCCCGGCTCACCGGCCGCCCGCCACCGCCTCGGCCAGCTGCTGCACATGGGCGTACCGCGCCGAGCGCGGGAGCCTGGCCACCGCGTCGATCAGCGCGCCCGGTGCGTTGCTCCGGCGCAGGGACCGCGTCAGCTCGCCCGCGTGCGCGGGGAACGCGTGCCGGCTCAGGTGCCGGGCCAGCTCCAGCCGCACCCGCTCCAGTGACGCCGCGGATCCGATACCGCCCACCGGCCCGCTCCAGACCTCCGGGTCGTCGTCGGCGGCCGGCTCCGGGTCGTGCCACTCGTCGACGCGCGTCGGGTGCCCGGACTGGAGCAGGCCCTTCAACTCGTGCTTCATCTCGTCGTCCCGATGGACGCTCAACCGGTCACTGCCTCGCTGCATGTCTTCCTCCAGACGAGAGAGGGTCCGCACCGCGTACCCGGCCACCGGCCGCCGGACGGCGGCTTCGCGCACGATGAGCGGACGGTCCGGTCCGCACCTACCGAGTCACCTGCGCGGGAGAGGGAAAACCTCGCCCGGTTCCCGACACCGGGGCGCGATCGCGACAAGCGGCCGGCCGCCGGCTCCGGGTCACCCGCCCGGCCGTTCGCGTCCCGCGAATGGGGCCCGGCCGCGCGCGGCGCGGCGGCAGGCGGGCTGTGATGGCACCGAGGGCACGACAGCCGTGTCCCGCAGCCGTACCGCCGTCCCGGTGGCCGCCGCCCGGCGTCCGCCGCCGTGCCGAGGAGCCCACCCCATGCGCCGCACCGCCCGTGCCCTGTCCGTCGCCGTCCTGGCCGGTGCCGGGCTCTTCACGGCCGGGCCCGCCGCCCTCGCCGACCCCAGCCCCGGCACCGCCTCGCCCAGCGTCGCCGCCACCGCCTCCGCGCCCTGCGACGCGGACGCCGGGCTGCTCCCCGACGCCCTCGCCCCCGCCTCCGGGGGGCGCGAACAGGGCGCACCGTGCGAGGGCGGTGGGAACGACGACGACGGCACCCAGTGCCAGGAGGGCGAATCGTGCCCGGACGGCGCACAGTGCCGTGACAGCGAGGTGTGCCCCGAGGGGGCCGCCCCCCACGAGACCGCACCCCGCGACGGGACCGCGTCCGACGAGCAGACCGCGCCCCGTGACGGGACCGCGTCCGACGAGCAGACCGCACCCCGTGACGGGACCGCCTCCGACGAACAGACCGCACCCCGTGACGGGACCGCCTCCGACGAACAGACCGCACCCCGTGACGGGACCGCCTCCGACGAACAGACCGCACCCCGTGAGGGGACCGCGTCCGACGAGCAGACCGCGCCGCACGACGGGACCGCGTCCCACGAGGAGAGCACACCCCGCGACGGGACCGCCCCGTGCCGTGACGGCGACACCTGTGCCGAAGGGACCGGTGAGTGCCGGGAAGGCGCGCAGTGCCCCGGCACCGGACAGGAGTGCGCCGGGGCGCGGTCCTGCACCGGCGGGCACACCTGTCTGGAGTCCGGCGAGGGCACCGACTGCGACCCGGCGACCGTGGAGCACGGCGCCGACGCCGGGCGGGGAGGCACCTTCAGCGACTCGGTCCCGGCCCTGGTCGCCGGCGGGGTGCTGATCGCCGCGGCCTGCGGGGGTGCCCTCTACCGGCTGCACGGCCGCAGGAGGTCCGCGGGCGGCTGAAGCGCGCCGTCCCGGGGGACCGTGAGCGGACGGCTCCGGGCCACCGCCCATGGAAGGCCGTCGGGGCGGGTACACACCATCCCGTGGGCACCACCAGCGGGCACCACACCCACGAGCCTCGCGGCCGGCACCACAGGAGCGGCCACAGCACCAGCCGACGAGAGAACACGGACCGTACGGGATCACCACACGGCACCACGGACTGCGCGGAGGCGGACATGCGGCGGACGGACCCGGAGGGCCACGGCCCCGTCCGTTACGGGCCGCCCCTGCCCGGCGACGGCCTGCCCGTCCTCCCGGAGCTGGCCGCCGTTCTCGCCGCCGCAGCGGGCCGGGCCGAGGCCCAGCCCGTCGGCGGCTCCCCCGCCCTGCTGGAGGCGGCCTGCGGCTACTGGACCCGGCGCGGGCTGTCCTGCGTCCCCGACCGGGTGGCCGCCGGCCCCGGCGCCCCCGCCCTGCTGCTCGCCCTGACCGCCGCCGTCGCCGGCGACGACGGCGACGTACTCGTGCCCCGCCCCTGCGCCGCCTGGTGGGCGCCCTACGCCCGCCTGCTCGGCAGGCCCGTCTTCCACGTGCCGACCCCGGCCGAGAGCGGTGGCGTCCCCGACCCGTACGCCCTGCTGGAGACCGTGCGCCGGGTCCGCGCCGAGGGCGGCGAGCCCCGGCTGCTGGTGCTGTCCGTCGCCGACGACCCCACCGCCACCGTCGCCCCGCCCGAACTGCTGCACGAGACCGTCGAGGCCGCGGCCGCCGAGGGTCTGCACCTGGTCAGCGACGAGACCTGGCGCGACACCCTGCACGACCCGCACGAAACCGTCCTGCTCAGTCCCGCCGAGATGCTGCCCGACGGGGTCACCGTCGTCACCGACCTGGCCGGCGCCCTGCTGCCGCCCGGCTGGCCCGCGGCCGTCGCCCGCTTCCCCTCCACGGCGGCGGGGGAACACCTCCACGCGCGCGTGCTCGACATCCTCACCGCGCTCGGCGCCCGGGTCGCCCAGCCGGTCGCCGCCGCGGCCGGGTACGCCCTCGACGAACCCGAGCCCGTCGCCGAGCGCCGCGAGGCCTCCGTACGCCTGCACGCGCGCGTGGCCGCCGCCGCGCACGCCGCGGTCGTCGCGGGCGGCGCGCTCGCCCGGCCGCCGCAGGCCGGCCGCCATCTGTACGCCGACCTCGGCCCGCTGCGCGATGCGCTCACCGATCAGGGCGTCGGCGACGCCCAGGAACTGGAGGACTTCCTCACCGCCCGGCTCGGCATGCCCGCGCCCGGCGGCCACCGCTTCGGCGACGACCTCGGGGCACTGCGCGTGCGGCTGACCACGGGTCCCCTGCTGGGCGGCACGGACGAAGAACGCATGGAATGCCTCATGTCACCCTCACCGTTGGAACTGCCACACGTGCAACGTGCGTTGATCTCCTTGAGGTCGGCCTTCGACGATCTCCGTGACGACGCTCAGCGATGGGAGCCTCCTCGATGACGCAGCAGACGCATGAGCCCGAGTCCGCCGCCACGAAGACCACCGCGACCACGAAGACCGCCACGACCGCCACGACCGCGCCGAGCGGCGCGGCCGGCGCCCCCGCGGCACCCGCCCCCCTCGCGCCCGCCTTCCCGCCGCTCGCCGAACCCCGCCCGCTCGGCGAACACCGGGTGTGGCCACGGACCTTCCACGACCGGCTCACCGCACCGCTGCCCGGCCTCAAGGCCCTCGCCCGCTTCGCCCGCGAAGGCGCCGTACGCCCCGGCCCCGAGGGCCTCGCCGACATCCGCCGGCTTCCCTGCGAACCGGGCCCGCTGCCCCGCGTGGACACCCGCACACTCGCCGTCTCCTGGGCGGGACACGCCAGTTGGATCGTCCGCGCCGGCGGCCTGACCGTGCTCACCGACCCCGTCTGGTCCCGGCGCATCCTCGGCACCCCGGCCCGCATCACCCCTGTCGGCGTGGACTGGGACACCCTGCCGCGCATCGACGCGGTCGTCATCAGCCACAACCACTACGACCACCTGGACGCCCCGACCGTGCGCCGGCTCCCGCGCACGACCCCCGTGTTCGTGCCCGCCGGGCTGGGCGCCTGGTTCCGCAGGCGCCGGTTCACCTGCGTCACCGAGCTGGACTGGTGGGAGGGCGCCGAACTGTCCGGCGTCCGCTTCGACTTCGTGCCCGCCCACCACTGGTCCAAGCGCACCCTCACCGACACCTGCCACAGTCTGTGGGGCGGCTGGATCCTGACGGCACCAGGGGGGCCACGCGTCTACTTCGCGGGGGACACGGGTTACGGCCACTGGTTCTCCCGCATCGGCCGCCGCTACCCCGGCATCGACCTCGCCCTCATGCCCATCGGCGCCTACGACCCCCGCTGGTGGCTCAGCGACGTCCACTGCGACCCGGAGGACGCGGTTCAGGCGACCCTCGACGTGGGCGCGAGGCGCATGGCCCCCATGCACTGGGGGACCTTCATCCTGTCGGCGGAGCCGGTACTGGAACCGCTGACGCGGGTGCGGACCGCTTGGGAGAGAGCCGGCCTGGACCGGGAAGACCTGTGGGATCTCCCGGTAGGAGCCTCAAGAGTGCTCGACTGAACTCCCCCGGGGGCGCGGGGCGAACCGGTCCGCGGCTCGGCCGCGTGGGCGCGACCAGCCGCAACGCACCCGCACGCGACCGGACTTCCAACGGCGCTACCGCGAAGCGCGCCGCACCAGACCCGGCACCGCACCGATCACCACGGTCACCCCCACCGCGGCCACCACACCCTCCCAAGGCTCCCGGAACAGCGACCCGCCCAGAATCCCGATCACCTGATAGGTCAACGCCCACGCCAGACATGCCGGCAGATTCCCCCGGCCGAACCGCCGCAACGGCCACTCCGCCACCAGACAGGCCAGCATCACCGGCAGCCGTCCGGCGGGCACCAGCCGGGACAGCACCAGCACAGCCACCCCGTGCTCGGCCAACTTCTCCCGGGACCGGGCCAACCGCTCCTCCGGCGCCCGAGCCCGTATCGCCTCCAACCAGCGCGACCCGCCCCGTGACCGCATCCCCCGCTGCCCCAGCCAGTACAACGTCGCATCCCCGAGGAAGGCCGCCAGCGAGGCCGTGACGAACACCAGCGCCAACGAGAACGGCGCCGTCTGATGGAACGCCACCACCGCGGCCGAACTCACCAGCGCGCCGGTGGGCACCACCGGCACCAGCGCCCCGATCAGCACCAGCAGGAACAGCGAGGGGTAGCCGAGCGCCTGCTGTGTGGACTCCGGGGGCGCCGTCGACGTCGTGGCGGCGGCGAGCGTCGCGGCCGAGGCCAGCCATCTCACCGCGCGACCTCCAGGCGCACACTCTCCCCGTGCCCCAGCTTGTGCACCGCCACCTGCGGCGCGGCCTCGGCAGCCAGGCGTACGAACTCGTCACCCGGCGCATGGAATTCGTGCGGACGCACGGCGTCCATGCCGATCGGCCAGTACGTTCCGTAGTGCACCGGCACCGCCACGCGCGGCCTCAGCCGGGCCAGCGCCTGCGCCGCCCGCCCCGGGTCCAGATGCCCCTCACCGAGGTACGGGCCCCAGCCGCCCACCGGCAGCAGTGCCACGTCCACCGGTCCGACCCACTCCACCATGGCGTCGAACAGGCCCGTGTCCCCGGCGAAGTAGGTACGCGCCTCGCCCTCGACGACGTACCCGAGCGCGGGGGAGCGGTGCGGGCCGACGGGCAGCCGCCGCCCGTCGTGCCGGGCGGGTACCGCCCGCACCAGCAGCTCACCGACCCGGACCCGGTCACCCGGGGCCACTTCGGTGAGCCGCAGGTGCCGTAGTCGACGCAGACCGGGGACCGCCCGTGGTGCGTCCCGGGGGACGAGCAGGCGCGTGCCCGCGGTGAGGGCCGCCAGCGAGGGCAGATGCAGATGGTCGGCGTGCAGATGGGAGACGAGCGCGAGGTCAGCGCGATGGGCCTCGGCCGGGGGCACGGCGCCCCGGCGGCGCCGCAGATGCGCGAGCCGGCGGGCGAACAGCGGGTCGGTCAGCACGCGTACGTTCGAGTCTTCGAGCGTGCAGGTGGCGTGCCCCCACCAGGTGATCTCCACCGGCACCTTCTTCGCCCCCTTCGTGCGACTCCCCGAAGCCTACGGGCAGGAGTAGGGTCGGCGGCGAAACCCGGAGGTGAGGGGGGACTCCATGGGACAGCTGCGGGGTGCCTGCGGCGGGCTCGCGCCGGTGCGGGTCACCGCCATCGCGAGCCTGACGCCTCTGGAGGAGCTGGAGGCCGATCCCTTCCTGGTGGATTCCCGCAGCCAGCACGCCATGTGCGCCTGGTGGGCGGCGGAGCGCGGCTACGTGGTCGCGCGGGAACTTCTCGTCGGCGGGCTGCGTTTCGACCATTGCGCCCTGTGGGACGGGGTCCGGTCCGGTGTGGACGTGTTCGTCGCCCCGAGCCGGCGGGTGTTGGAGCGTGCCCTGTCCACGGTGGAGGAGTTCACCGCGGAATGCGCGCGGCGCGGGGTGCGCGTGGAGACGGTGGGGCGCGCCGAGCCGTCGTACGACGCGCAGATGAAGGCACGGGTGCACCGCCGTCTCTCGATGCCGACGGCGGGGTACGACGGGCGATGACGGCTCGGTGACCCGACCTGGCCGGCGACGCCCCCTGTGACAAGGTGGAGCCGGGCCCGGTGATCGGGCGGGCCGCGACGTGAGGGGTGCGGGGCGTGCGGGGCGTTACGTGGCGGCGGGTCGCCAGTCAGCTCGGACGGAGCGTCACGGTGTGGGCGGTCTCCACCGTCACCATGCTCCTCCTCGCCGGTCTCCTGCCCGACTTCCGGCTCCAGTCCGCCGACGGCGACAGCGCCACCCGGATCGCGGTCACCGCCGCGTGCGGCGCCGGCGCCTTCGGCGTGCTCTCGGCCGTGGTGTGGCCGCTCCTGGTACGCCTGCTGCTGCTCGTGCCCGCCCTCGTCCTCGGCCTGCTGGTCTTCTTCCTCAACGGCTCCCTGCTGCTGCTCGCCCTGCGCATCAACCCCTCCGGGCGGGGCGCGGCCGCCCCGGAGACCGCCGTCATCGTGGCGGCCGTGATGTCCGCCGTGGCCTCGGCCACCGGCGCCGCCCTCGCCGTGCGCGACGACGACGCCTACCGCCGCCGTCTCCTGCGCCTCGCCGGCCGCCGGCACAGACGCGATCCGCCCTGCCCGGCCGCACCCGGCCTGGTCTGCGTCCAGCTCGACGGCGTCGGCCACGACGTCCTCACCGCCGCTGTCCAACGGGGCCTCATGCCGACCGTGGCCCGCTGGCTGGCGGCGGGCGACGGCGGGGAGACCGCGGCCCCGACCCACCGGCTCACCCCCTGGCGCACCGACTGGTCCAGCCAGACCGGCGCCAGCCAGCTCGGCATCCTGCATGGCAGCACCTTCGACGTGCCGGCCTTCCGCTGGTACGAGAAGGACCGGGGCGAGGTGATGGTGTGCAATCGGCCGACCAGCGCCGCCGAACTGCAGCGCCGCGCCGTGCTGCACACGGGCGAGGGCGGACTGCTCACCGTCGACGGCGCGAGCCGGGGCAATCTGTTCAGCGGCGGCGCCGGTGAACAGGCCCTCGTGCTGTCCATAGCCGCCCGCCGCCGTGGCCGGGAGAACCGTTCCCGCGCCGGCTACTTCGCGTACTTCTCCGACCCGGCCAACGCGGTGCGCACCGCCCTGTCCTTCGTGGCCGAGGTGGTGCGCGAGATCGGCCAGTCCACCCGCGCCAGGATCCGGGGGCAGCGGCCCCGCGTGGGCCGCGGCGGCCTCTACCCCTTCGTGCGTGCCTTCGCCACCGTCGTCGAACGGGACGTCGTGGTCGCCGCCGTGATGGGCGACCTGCTGGCCGGCCGCACCGCCGTCTACGCCGACCTCGTCGCCTACGACGAGGTCGCCCACCACTCCGGGCCGCACAGCCGGGACGCCGAGATGGTCCTGCAGCGCCTCGACCGGTCCCTCGCCCTCATCGAGAAGGCCGCCGAACACGCCCCGCGCCCCTACCGGATCGTCGTCCTGTCCGACCACGGCCAGAGCCCCGGCGAGACCTTCCGCGCCCGTTACGGACTCACCCTCACCGACCTCGTCCGCGCCGGCTGCGGGCTGCCCGTGCCCCGCGGGGCCGAGCGGACACACAGCGGCGCCGAGGCCCGCGCCGCCGTCCGCGCGGCCCTGGGCCGGCCCGTGGAGGAGAAGGGCGAACGGCACCGCCCCACCCGGGGCTCGGAACCGATCGTGCTCGCCTCCGGCAACCTCGGCCTGATCTCCTTCCCGGACGTGCCGCACCGCATGACCAAGGAGGAGATCGAGACCCGTCACCCCGCCCTGCTCACCACCCTCGCCAACCACCCCGGCATCGGCTTCCTGCTGGTGCGCAGCGAAGAACACGGCGGCGTGCTGCTCGGCGCGTACGGCACCGAGACACCGCTGTCCGAGCTGGACGGGCAGCCCGGGCCGCTGGCCCCCTTCGGCCCCGGCGCCGCCGAGGCCGTCCGCCGCACGCACTCCTTCCCGCACACCGCCGACATCATGGTCAACTCCTTCCACGATCCCGCCGACGGCGAAGTCCTCGCCTTCGAGGAGCAGATCGGCTCCCACGGCGGCCTCGGCGGCGCCCAGTCCCGCCCCTTCCTGCTCTCCCCGCTCGCCCTGTCCGAGCCCCTGGCCGAGGGGGAGAGGCTGACCGGCGCCGAGCAGGTGCACGGCGTCCTGCGCCGCTGGCTGCGCGAGGCGAACGGGCCGCGGACACCGCTCACCGCGGCGGCCGAGGAGGAGCGCGCCGCCTGAATCCGCGGCGGCGCGCACGCACCGCCCGCTGCCGTTCACCCCGCGTGGCCCGGTCTTCACCGTGCGGTGGGCCCGGATGTGATCGGATGGGATCCGGCACTCGAAGACTCGGATCCCATGCGAAAGGAACCACCGTGGCCACCACGCGCACCGCACACACCGTCTGGGAAGGCAATCTGCTCGAGGGCAGCGGCGTCGTCAGCTTCGACTCCTCCGGCATCGACCGGCAGCCGGTCACGTGGGCCTCGCGCGCCCAGGAGGCGAACGGCAAGACCAGCCCCGAGGAGCTGATCGCGGCCGCCCACTCCAGCTGCTTCTCCATGGCGCTCTCGCACGCCCTCGCCGGTGCCGGCACCCCGCCCACCCGTCTGGAGACCAAGGCCGACGTCACTTTCCAGCCGGGCGAGGGCATCACCGGCATCCACCTCACCGTCCGCGGCGAGGTGCCCGGACTGGACGAGGACGGCTTCCGCTCGGCGGCCGAGGACGCCAAGAAGAACTGCCCGGTCAGCCAGGCCCTGACCGGTACGACCATCACCCTGACCGCCGAGCTGGCCTGACGCCCGCCGTCCCCCCGGTGCCGCGCTCCCGCCGAGGGGCGCGGCACCACCGTTTCCGGACACCCCTCCATTGACAAGGGCGTATTCGCGTTCTGTCCTGGGAGGGCGACAGACGTTCTGGCGGATGCGCCCTGGTGGAAGGGGACGAACCATGGCACGTGCGGTCGGGATCGATCTCGGGACGACGAACTCGGTGGTGGCCGTCCTGGAGGGTGGTGAGCCCACCGTCGTCGCCAACGCGGAGGGCGCGCGCACCACCCCCTCCGTGGTGGCGTTCGCGAAGAACGGCGAGGTGCTGGTCGGCGAGGTCGCCAAACGGCAGGCCGTGACGAACGTGGAGCGCACCGCGCGCTCGGTGAAGCGGCACATGGGCGACGCGGACTGGCGCTTCCCCGAGCAGGGCTCCGTCGACGGCACCCGCCTGCGCGCGCAGGAGCTGTCGGCGCGGGTGCTGCAGAAGCTGAAGCGGGACGCGGAGGCCTACCTCGGCGAGGACGTCACGGACGCGGTGATCACCGTACCGGCGTACTTCGACGACTCGCAGCGGCAGGCGACCAAGGAGGCCGGGGAGATCGCCGGCCTGAAGGTGCTCCGGATCATCAACGAGCCGACGGCCGCCGCCCTCGCCTACGGCCTGGACCGCGGCGAGGAGCAGACCGTCCTCGTCTTCGACCTGGGCGGTGGCACCTTCGACGTGTCCCTGCTGGAGATCGGCGACGGCGTCATCGAGGTGAAGGCCACCAACGGCGACACCCGCCTCGGCGGCGACGACTGGGACCAGCGGATCGTCGAGTACCTGGTCAAGCGGTTCAAGGGGCAGTACGGCATCGATCTCGGCGCCGACAAGATGGCGGTGCAGCGGCTGCGCGAGGCCGGCGAGAAGGCCAAGATCGAGCTGTCCTCGTCCTCGGAGACCACGATCAACCTGCCCTACATCACCGCCTCCGCCGAGGGCCCGCTGCACCTGGAGGAGAAGCTGACCCGCGCCCAGTTCCAGGAACTGACCTCCGACCTGCTGGACCGCTGCAAGACGCCCTTCCACCAGGCCGTCCGGGACGCCGGGATCGAGCTGTCCGCGGTCGACCACGTCATCCTGGTCGGCGGCTCCACCCGGATGCCCGCCGTCACCGACCTGGTCAAGGAACTCACCGGCAAGGACCCGCACAAGGGCGTCAACCCGGACGAGGTGGTCGCGGTCGGCGCGGCCCTCCAGGCCGGTGTCATCCGCGGCGACGTCAAGGACGTCCTGCTGCTGGACGTCACCCCGCTGTCCCTGGGCATCGAGACCAAGGGCGGCATCATGACCAAGCTGATCGAACGCAACACCACGATCCCGACCCGCCGTTCGGAGATCTTCACCACCGCCACGGACAACCAGCCCTCGGTCGGCATCCAGGTCTACCAGGGCGAACGCGAGATCGCCGCCTACAACAAGAAGCTCGGAGTCTTCGACCTCACCGGTCTGCCGCCCGCCCCGCGTGGCGTCCCCCAGATCGAGGTCGCCTTCGACATCGACGCCAACGGGATCATGCACGTCTCCGCGAAGGACCTCGGCACCGGACGCGAACAGAAGATGACCGTCACCGGCGGCTCCGCGCTCCCCAAGGACGACATCGACCGCATGATGCGGGACGCGGAGCAGTACGCGGAGGAGGACCGCAGGCGCCGGGAGGCCGCCGAGACCCGCAACCAGGCCGAGCAGCTCGTCTACCAGACCGAGAAGTTCATCCGCGACAACGAGGACCGGATCCAGGCCGACACCAAGTCCGAGGTGCAGGCCGCGGCCGCCGAACTGAAGACCCTGCTGGAGCAGAACGCCGACACGGGCGCCCTGCGCACCGGCGCCGACAAACTGGCCTCCGTCAGCCAGAAGATGGGCCAGGCCATGTACGCCCAGGCACAGCAGCAGGCACCCGAGGGCACCCCCCGGGAGCAGGCCGCACCGCAGGACGAGGAGAGCGTGGTGGACGCCGAGATCGTGGACGACGAACGCGAGCAGAGGGGCGGCGCGGCCTGAGGCCCGCCCTAACCGCCGATCCGCTCCCAGCCCCGCCGGTCCGGGCGTGGCCCCAGCTGTCCGGGGTCGCGCCTGCGGTAGACGATGTAGGGCCGGAACAGGTACGGCACCGGCGCGCTGAACATATGGACCAGGCGGGTGTAGGGGACCATCGCGATCAGCACCATGCCGATCACCGCGTGGATCTGGAACAGCACCGGCACGTGCGCCATCAGCTCCGTTCCGGGGCGGAGGGTGAACAGGCTGCGGGCCCAGGGGGCGATGGTCTCCCGGTAGTCGTAGCCGTCGCCGGAGGCGTGGCTCAGCTTGGCGGCCATGCCTATGGTGATCGCGGCGAGCAGGACGACGTACATGGTCTTGTCGTTGACCGTCGTCGCCCTGAAGACCGGGGCCCTGGTGCGGCGGCGGTGGACGAGCAGCAGGATCCCGGCGACGGCGAGCAGCCCGGCCGCCGTGCCGCCGTACAGCGAGAACAGGTGGTACGTGTGCTCGCCGATGCCCAGGGACCGGGTCCAGGACACCGGCACGAACAGGCCGGTCAGATGGCCGACGAGCACGAACAGGATGCCGTAGTGGAACACCGGCGAGGCGATGTTCAGCAGCCTCGACTCGTACACCTGCGACGAGCGCGTGGTCCAGCCGAACCTGTCGTAGCGGTAGCGCCAGAGCAGTCCGCCGGCGAGGCTGACGAAGGCGATGTAGGGCAGGGCGCCCCACAGAAGTGTGGTCATGAGCGCACCCCGGTGTATGCGGCCGGCACCGTCGCGCACACCGCGTCCAGGATGGACGCGTACGGCGTACCGGCGTCGGTCAGCCGGGAACGCAGCTGCTCCAGGCCGTCGTGGTACTCCGTCAGCGGATCCGTGTTGCCGGTGCGGGCCGTGAACTCCAGCACCGCCGGCAGGTAGTCCGGCAGCTCCTCGTCGGTGAACTCCAGACCGTGCGCGCGGTACAGGTCCTTGAACCGCACCAGCGACATCCCGCGCCGGCGTGTGTCACCGTCGCGCCACCAGCTCAGATAGAGGCTGTGCCGGTTCTTGAAGTCGAAGACCCGCACATAGTGCTCCGCCAGGTCCGGCAGCGGGGTGACGGCCGCGTGGTCCACGAACTCCCGCAGCTGCGGGGCGGCTTCGCGCACCAGCGGCAGCCTGTCCATCAGGTCCTCGTCCGGGTACGTCAGGCACAGCGCCGACGCCTGGTACAGCACGGCATCCGAAGGCATCAGGCCTCCTTCGTGTCGTCCGTCGTCTGCCGCCTGCGCAGCGCGTGGAAGGTCTCCACGGACACCAGCGGCAGCACCTTGCGCCCCGAGTCCTGGCCGAACGGCCCGTCCCCGCCCATCCCCGGCCCGCCGTCGTAGTCGAGGCTGCACCCCTCGGGGAGCCCCGGAACAGCCGTCTCCTCCAGCCGGCGGGCATCGCCCGCGGCGGCGGTCGGGATGACGTAGCGGTCCTCGTACTTGGCGATCGCCAGCAGCCGGTACATCTTCTCGATCTCGTCCCGGTCCATGCCGACGGCCGAGGCGTCGCGCGGGTCCGGCTCCTCGCCCAGGTTGATCGCCCGCATGTGGGAGCGCATCGCGGCGAGCTTCTCCAGCGAAGCCCGCACCGGTCCGGTGTCACCCGCCGTGAACAGTTCCGCCAGATACTCCAGCGGGATGCGCAGGGTGTCGATCGCGCCGAACAGGTTCCGCGCGTCCTCGCCGTCGTGCCCGGTCTCGGCGAGCGCGTCCACCACCGGCGACAGCGGCGGGATGTACCAGACCATCGGCATCGTCCGGTACTCCGGATGCAGCGGCAGTGCGACCCGGTACCTGCTGATCAGCGCGTACACGGGGGAGCGGCGGGCCGCCTCCAGCCAGTCGTACGGGATCCCCGCCTGCGCGCAGGCCCGGCGCACGCCGGGGTCCTCCGGGTCGAGGAAGACGTCCAGCTGGGCCTCGTACAGCGCCTTGTCGTCGGGCACGCGGGCGGCCGCGGTCACCTTGTCGGCGTCGTAGAGGAGCACCCCGAGATAGCGCAGCCGGCCCACGCAGGTCTCCGAGCAGACCGTCGGCAGACCGGCCTCGATGCGCGGATGGCACAGGGTGCACTTCTCGGCCTTGCCGGTGCGGTGGTTGAAGTACACCTTCTTGTACGGGCATCCCGTCACGCACATCCGCCAGCCCCGGCAGCGGTCCTGGTCGACGAGGACGATGCCGTCCTCCTCGCGCTTGTACATCGCGCCGGACGGACAGGACGCCACGCACGACGGGTTCAGGCAGTGCTCGCAGATGCGCGGCAGAGAGAACATGAACGTCTGCTCGTAGGCGAACCGCACCTTGTCCGCGGCCTGTTGACGGATGCGCTCCACCATCGGGTCGAGGTCGCCGAGGGCGGGCGCCCCGGCGAGATCGTCGTCCCAGTTCGACGACCACTCGATCTTCATCGGCTTGCCGTCGAGCTGCGACAGCGGGCGGGCGACCGGGAAGTCGTCGCCGAGCGGGGCGTCGGTGAGGTTCTTGTGGTCGTAGGTCCAGGGCTCGTAGTAGTCCTTGATCTCCGGGAGCCTCGGGTCGGAGAAGATCCCGGCGAGCTTGTGCAGCCGGCCGCCCGCCCTGAGCTTGAGCGCACCCCGGCGGTTGAGCTCCCAGCCGCCCCGCCATCTGTCCTGGTCCTCGTAGCGGCGCGGATAGCCCTGGCCGGGCCGGGTCTCGACGTTGTTGAACCAGACGTACTCCATGCCGCGCCGGTTGGTCCACGCCTGTTTGCAGGTCACCGAACAGGTGTGGCAGCCGATGCACTTGTCGAGGTTCATGACCATCGCGATCTGAGCCATGGGGCGCATCAGTACTCGACCTCCTGGCCGCGGCGGCGGACCACCGTCACCTCGTCGCGCTGGTTGCCCGTCGGGCCGAGGTAGTTGAACGCCCAGGACAACTGGGCGTAGCCGCCGATGAGATGGGACGGTTTGAGGAGCAGGCGGGTGAGCGTGTTGTGGATGCCGCCGCGCATGCCGGTCGTCTCCGTCTTCGGGACGTTCACGGTGCGCTCCTGCGCGTGGTGCATGTAGACCGTGCCGGCCGGCATGCGGTGCGAGAGGGCCGCGCGGGCGACGACCACGCCGTTGCGGTCGACCGCCTCCACCCAGTCGTCGTCCGTCACCCCGATCGCGTCCGCGTCCTCGGGGGACATCCAGATGTTCTGCCCGCCGTGGGACAGGGCCAGCATGAACAGGTTGTCCTGGTACTCGGAGTGGATGGACCACTTGTCGTGGGGGGTGAGGTGGCGGACCGTCACCTCCCGCTGTCCGTCGGGGCCGAGGCGGGGCTCGCCGAACAGCTTGTTCATGTCCAGCGGCGGCCGGTACACCGGCAGCGCCTCGCCCAGCTCGTGCATCCAGTCGTGGTCGAGGAAGAAGTGCTGGCGCCCGGTGAGCGTGTGCCACGGCTTGAGGTGCTCGGTGTTCAGCGTGAAGGCCGTGTACCGCCGGCCGCCGTACCCGCTGCCCGACCACTCCGGCGACGTGATCACCGGCACCGGCGCCGCCTGTGTGTCCGCGTACGTGATCCGCTTGCCCTCGTGCTCGGCGGCCAGATGCGCCATCTCCTGGCCGGTGCGCGCCTGAAGGGTGCGAAAGCCCTGCACGGCGAGCCGGCCGTTGGTCGTCCCGGACAGCGCGAGGACGGTGTTGGCGGCCTTCACCGCCGTGTCCATCGCCGGCCGCCCCTCGGCCGGACCGGCGCGCACCGTCCCGTTCAGCTCCCGCAGCCGGCCGACCTCCTCGTCGGGCCGCAGGGTGATGCCCTGGGCGGGCAGGCCCAGGCCCTCCGCCAGCGGTCCCAGCGCCGCGAACTTCGCGCCGATCGCCGTGTAGTCGCGCTCCACGACCGTCAGATTCGGCAGCGTCCTGCCGGGCACCGGGTCGCACTGACCGCGCTTCCAGTCCAGGACGACCCCGCCCGGCTGCGCCGTCTCGTCCGGCGTGTCGTGCTGGAGGGGAGTGGCGACCAGGTCCTTGCGCACGCCCAGATGGTCCACGGCCAGCTCGCTCAGCCGCTCGGCCAGCGCCTTGAACGCCTCGAAGTCGGTGCGCGCCTGCCACGGCGGATCCACGGCCGGGGTGAAGGAGTGCACATGGGGATGCATGTCCGTGCTGGACAGGTCGTGCTTCTCGTACCAGGTCGCGGCGGGCAGCACCACGTCCGAGAGCAGGGTGGAGGAGGTCTGGCGGAAGTCCAGGGACAGCAGCAGGTCGAGCTTGCCCTCGGGCGCCTTCGCCCGCCATGTCACGTCCCGGGGCCGTACGTCCTCGGGCGCCTCCTCGGCCCGCAGCGACGCGTGGGTGCCCAGCAGGTGCCGGGCGAAGTACTCGGTGCCCTTCGTGAACGAGCCGAGCAGATCGGCCCGCCACAGCGTCAGCACACGCGGCCAGTTCTCCGGCGCGTCGGGGTCCTCGCAGGCGAACTTCAGCGTGCCCGCACGCAGTTCGGCCACCGCCTTCGCGACCGGGTCGCCGAACACCTCGCCCAGCTCCAGCGGGTTGCGGTCGAAGGTCGGATACGACGGCATCCACCCCGAACGCGCCGACAGCGCGAGGCAGTCCGCGCTCGTCATGCCCGTGAACCCGCCCTCACCCAGCGGCGAGGCGAGCACCTCGGCGCCGAACCGGTCGTAGCGCCACTGGTCGGTGTGGAGGAACCAGTACGCGGTGCCGATCATCTGCCGTGGCGGGCGCGACCAGTCCAGGGCGTCCGCAAGGGTCGCCCAGCCGGTCACCGGCCGGCACTTCTCCTGCCCCACGTAGTGCGCCCAGCCGCCGCCGTTGCGGCCCTGGCAGCCGGTCAGCTGGAGCAGGGCGAAGAAGGCACGGTAGATCGTCTCGGAGTGGAACCAGTGGTTGGTGCCCGCGCCCATGAGGATCATGCAGCGGCCCTTGGACCGTTCGGCGGTCCGGGCGAACTCGCGGGCGATCTTCACACAGGTGGCCGCCGGAACGGAGGTGTGCGCCTCCTGCCAGGCGGGTGTGCCGGGGGCGCCCGCGTCGTCGTAGGAGGCGGGCCAGCTGCCCGGCAGTCCATGCCGCCATACACCGTATTGCGCCAGCAGCAGATCGTAGACGGTCGTCACCAGGGGGCCGTTCGCCCCGCCCAGCCGTGTCGCCGGCACCGACCGGCGCAGGACCTCCCCACGGCCCTGCCCGTGCGCACCCCCCTCCGTGTCGAAGCGGGGCAGCAGCACTTCCACCGGCACCGCGACCTTACTGCCGTACAGGCTCAACTGCGGTTCGACGGCGCCCAGGTCCAGGTTCCATCTGCCCCGGCCGGACTCGGTCCAGCGGAAACCCAGCGAACCGTTCGGAGCGACCGCACGGCCGGACCTCGCGTCCAGCACGACCGTCTTCCAGTCCGCCCCCTCGCCTCCCTGGCCCAGGTCCGAGGCCCGCAGGAACTTCGACGGCACATGGGCCCCGTCCCGTTCGGCGAGGGTCACCAGGAACGGCAGGTCGGTGTACGTGCGCACGTAGTCCGTGAAGAACGGCGTCTGGCGGTCGACGAAGAACTCCCTGAGGATCACATGCCCCATCGCGAGCGCCAGCGCGCCGTCCGTGCCCGGGCGCGGGTGCAGCCACTCGTCGGCGAACTTGGCGTTGTCCGCGTAGTCCGGCGCCACCACCACGACCTTCTGGCCCCGGTAGCGTGCCTCCGCCATCCAGTGGGCGTCGGGCGTACGGGTCACCGGGACATCGGAGCCCCACATCATCAGATAGGCGGCGTCCCACCAGTCACCGGACTCCGGCACGTCCGTCCGGTCGCCGAAGACCTGCGGGGAGGCCACCGGAAGGTCGGCGTACCAGTCGTAGAAGGACAGCATCGGCGCGCCGATCAACGAGTGGAAACGCGCGCCGGCGGCGTGCGACACCATGGACATCGCCGGAATCGGTGAGAAACCCGCGATCCGATCCGGGCCGTACGTCTTGATCGTGTGCACGTGCGCCGCCGCGACGAGTTCCACCGCCTCGTCCCAGCTCGCCCGCACCAGACCGCCCTTGCCCCGTGCCCGCTGATAGCGGCGACGGCGCTCCGGGTCCCGCTGGATGTCCGCCCACGCCAGAACGGGATCCGACAGACGCCGCTTCGCCTCCCGGTACATCTCCAGCAGGACACCCCGCACATACGGGTGGCGCACCCGCGCCGGCGAGTACGTGTACCAGGAGAACGCCGCGCCGCGCGGGCAGCCCCGCGGCTCGTACTCGGGGCGGTCCGGACCCACCGACGGATGGTCCGTCTCCTGGGTCTCCCACGTGATGATCCCGTCCTTGACGTACACCTTCCAGCGGCACGAACCCGTGCAGTTCACCCCGTGCGTGGAACGCACGACCTTGTCGTGGCTCCAGCGGTCCCGGTAGAAGGAGTCCGCCTTCCGCCCGCCCGTGAGCCGGACGCTGTGCAGATCGGGGGAGGGCGTGCCGGGCCGGAAGAACCTCCCGACGCCGAGCAGCGCGGCACCCGGCTCCGCGGGCGGTATGTGGGTGTCGGTCACATGCGGCTCCCTTGCTGGCCCCTGTTTCGAACCTAGGGGCGAGCCGTGCGACGCACCTGTTCAGACCACCCGTCCGGGTCAGGGCTTGCGCGCCACCCCGGCGTACACGGGGACGACACCCTCCGCCTGCGCCGCCACGTCCTCGGGCTCCGGACGCCACCCGTGCACGGGGATCACCCCCGGACCGAGGAGCTCCAGACCGTCGAAGAACCGCCGGAACTCGGGCAGCGTCCGGGGGTGGAAGGGCGTGCCGCTGCGGCGGAACAGCTCCGTGGCCCGCGCCACACCGTCCGGGCTCAGGTCCTGCGTGACCTGGGACAGGATCAGGAAGCTGCCCGGGGCGAGCCGCTCGACGTAGCGCGCGAGGAGGCCGTACACGTCGTCGGCGTCGGCCGCGTCGTTCAGGTAGTGGGTCAGTGCCACCAGGGACAGTGCGACGGGCCGCTCGAAGTCGAGGGTCTGCGCGGCCCGCTCCAGGATGGTGCCGGGGTCACGGACGTCGGCGTGGACGTACCGCGAGCCGCCCTCCGCCGAGCCGTGCAGCAGCGCCTCGGCGTGCCGCAGCACGACCGGGTCGTTGTCCGCGTACACCACCCGGGACTCCGCCGCCGCGGCCTGCGCCACCTGGTGCAGATTGGGCTCGGTGGGGATGCCCGTGCCGATGTCCAGGAACTGGCGCACCCCGGCCTCGGCGGCCGTACGCACGGCCCGGTGCATGAACCGTCGGTTGGCGCGCGCCCCGCGCACCGCCGTGCCGTCGGCGGCCAGGATCTTCCGGGCCAGTTCCTCGTCCACCGGGTAGTTGTCCTTGCCGCCCAGCCACCAGTCGTACACCCGCGCGGGATGCGGCCTGCCGGTGTCGACCGTGGTGGGCGCGGACTCGGATCCGGTCATGCGGGGTGCTCCTTGGCTGGTCACCAGTGGGGTCAGAGGGACTCGCGGTACTCCCGCAGCAGCTTCTCGGTGCGCTGGGCGGAGGCGGCCCGTGCCGTCATGTGGTCGAGCACCTCCAGATGCGCGGCGACCTCACGGCGGGAGTCCAGGTAGAGCGCGCCGGTCAGATACTCGGTGAACACCATGTCCGGCAGCTCCGGCTCGGCGAACCGGAACAGCGTGAACGGCGCGTACGTCCCCGGGTGCGGGCCGGCCGCGAACTCGGCGAGCTGCAGGGTGACCCGGTCCCGGGCGGCGTACTCCAGCAGCCGGTCCAGCTGGTCGCGCATCACCTCGGGCCGGATGCTCACCGGGCGCCTCAGCACCGTCTCGTCCATGATCACCCACAGGTGGGGCGGTTCGTCCCCCTCCAGCAGCCGCTGCCGCTCCATGCGCAGCGACACATGCCGCTCGACCGTCTCCGGACCGGTCTGCCCTATCGTCCCGGCCTCCATCACCGCGCGGGCGTACGCCTCGGTCTGCAGCAGACCGGGCACGAAGTGCGGCTCGTAGGAGCGGATGATCCGGGCGGCGCCCTCCAGGCTCACGTACAGGCTGAACCAGTCGGGCAGCACATCGTGGAACCGCTGCCACCAGCCGGGCTGGTTCGCCTCCTCGGCCAGCCGCACGAACGCGGCCGACTCCTCCTCGGCCACCCCGTAGGTGGACAGCAGCACCTGGACGTACGGGATCTTCAGCGCGACCTCGGCCATCTCCATCCGCCGTACGGTCGCGGGCGCCACCCTCAGTACCCGGGCGGCCTCCTCACGGCTGAGCCCGGCCGCCTCCCGCAGCTCCTGCAATCGCTTGCCGAGCACCACCTGGCCCACGGTGGGCGCAGCCCGCCGCTCACTCACGCCACGCCCTCCCCTACGCGCCGAAAGTACCCGGGCAGTCTGCCATGCGACGCCCGCTCGCACACGCTCGCGACCGGATCGGGGCCGGGCGGGGCGCGTCAACCGGCCAGTGTGTGCAGGTACTTGGTCGTCGCCGGGTCCGCGGGCAGGAACGTCTCGATGGCGAGTTCGGCGACCGTGACGTCCATGGGCGTGTTGAACGTGGAGATCGACGACACGAACGACAAGGTCCGGCCGTCGTGTTCGATCACCATGGGCAGCGCGAAGTACGGCACCGGCTGCGCCGGTTCCTCGCCCGGCGCGTCCGCGGGCACCGGGTAGGCCGCCACCTCCTCGTACAGGGCGCGCAGCGGCTCCGAGCGGTGCAGGGCGAGCTGCCGCTCCATCTGCGCCAGTAGATGCCCGCGCCACTCGCGCAGATTGCGGATGCGCGGCGCGAGACCCTCCGGGTGCAGGGTGAGCCGCATCGCGTTCGGCGCCGGCGTCATCAGCTTCTCCGGTACGCCCTCCAGCAGCATGGCGATGCCGCGGTTGGCGGCGACGACCGTGTACCCGGCGTCGACCACCAGCGCCGGGTAGGGCTCGTACGCCTGGATGAGGCGCTCCATGCCCTCGCGCAGGATGTCCAGCGCCGGGTCGTCCAGCGGGGTCTCCGGATAGCGCGGGGCGTAACCGGCCGCCACCAGCAGGGGGTTGCGCTCGCGCACGGGCACGTCCAGGTGCTCGGCCAGCCGCAGCACCATCTCCTCGCTGGGCCGGGAACGGCCGGTCTCGATGAAGCTGATGTGCCGCGCGGAGGAGTCGGCGCGCAGCGCCAGTTCCAGCTGCGAGATCCTGCGCCGCTCCCGCCAGGCGCGCAACAGCGGGCCTGCGCCGCCCTTGTCGTTCCTGTCCGTCCTGCCGGTCTTGTCCGCGGGGGCGGTGGCGGTTGCTGTGGGGCCGGTCGCGACAATGGTCATACGGACGACCGTAGTCGAGAAGACCGCTCGACGACCGCTGCCGGAGACCGGAGTCGAGGAGCGCGCGCATGAACCAGCCGTGGAAGCCGTCCTGGGAGGCCGCGGCCGTGTACCGGGCCAGGGTCCGCGGCTGTCTGCTCGGCGGGGCCCTCGGCGACGCCCTCGGGTACCCCGTCGAGTTCTCCTCCCTCGACCGGATCCGCGCCTCGCACGGCGAGCGCGGGGTGACCGGCCTCGTGCCCGGCGGGCACGGGGTGGTGGGCCGGATCAGCGACGACACCCAGATGACCCTGTTCACCGTCGAGGCTCTCGTCCAGGCCCACGCACGGGAGCGGGAGAAGGGGATCGGCGGCGGCTGGGCGCTGCTGCTGCGCCGGGCCTACGAACGCTGGCTCCAGACCCAGTCCCGGTCCGGCCCCGAGGAGGCCGCACCGCCGCCGAGCGGCGCACCCGAGGGCGGCCTGATCACCGAGGCCTGGCTCTACGCCCGCCGCGCTCCCGGCAACGCCTGCCTCTCCGGAGTCGCCCAGATGTACGCCCCTGACCCCCTGCTCCCGCTCGTCGGCGAGCCGGGGCAGGTCAACCCCGACTCCAAGGGCTGCGGCGCGGTGATGCGCTCGGCGCCCTTCGGCCTCGTGTGCCCCGCCGAGGCGGCCTTCGCCATGGCCGCCCGCGGTGCCCAGATCACCCACGGCCACCCCACCGGCTACTACGCGGCGGGCGCGCTGGCCGCGATCGTGGCACACCTCGTCGCCGGGGAGTCCCTGGAGGGTGCGGTGCTGCGCACGCTGCGGCTGCTGGAGCTCCACCCCGGGCACGAGGAGACCACGACCGCGCTGCGCGGAGCCCTCGACCTGGCCGCCCGGGGAGCGCCGACCGCCGAGAAGGCGGAATCCCTCGGCGCGGGCTGGGTCGCCGAGGAGGCCCTCGCCCTCGGCGTCTACTGCGCCCTGGCCGAGTCCCGGGTCAAGGACGCCCTGCTGCTGTCCGTCAACCACTCGGGTGACAGCGACTCCACGGGCTCGATCTGCGGCAACCTGCTCGGCGCCCGGCACGGTGACGTCGGTCTGCCGCACGCCTGGGTGGAGCGGGTGGAGGGCCGCGCCCGGATCGCCGCGCTGGCCGACGACCTCGCGGCGGAGCGCGTACGCGGCTGAGCGTGGCAGGCTGAACGCGTACCCGTCCCGCCCGAAGGGAGACCGGCCATGGCCGTCGAACCGCTGTCGCAGAAGGAGATCGAGGACCGGCTGGCCGAGCTGCCGGGCTGGCAGCTGGAGGGGGACCGCCTCACCCGCACCTTCCGCCTCGACTCGCACTTCGCAGCGGCGGCGCTCGTCGTGCACATCGCGCGGATCCAGGACGAGCTGGACCACCACTCCGACCTCACCCTCGGCTACCACACCGTCTTCCTCAGCGTGAACACACACAGCGCGGGCGGCGCGGTCACCGAGAAGGACTTCGCGCTCGCCCGCAGGGTGGAGGACATCGCCCCAGGTCACCGCCCACACTGAGGGATGTGCTCGATTACGACGAGGAAGCCGACGGCTACGACGTCTCCCGCGGCGGCGAGGCCCGCGCCGAAGCAGCCGCCCGGGCCGTCCTGGGACTGATCCCCGACCGGCCGGGCCGGCTCCTCGACGCGGCCTGCGGCACCGGGATCGTCACCCGGCGCCTCGCCGCGGCCCGGCCCGCACTGCGCGTGACCGGCGCGGACCTCGCCGTCGGCATGGCACGCCGGGCCGCGGCCCGCCTGCCCGGAGCGATCCTGCGGGCCGACGGCCGCCGACTGCCCTTCGCCGACGCCACCTTCGACGCGGTCACCAGCATCTGGCTGCTGCACCTGCTCTCCGACGCCGCCGAGGTGCGGGCCGTGATCGCCGAGTGCGCCCGCGTCCTGCGGCCCGGCGGGGTCTACGTCACCACCGTCGACAAGGCCGCGGCGCACGACGTCGGCAGCGACATCGACGCCGTCCTCGCCCCGCGCCCGCGCCGCCCCGCCCAGGACACCGCGGACGACGTCACCGCACACGCCGCCCGGCAGGGGCTGACCCCGTGCGGGCAGGCCACGTTCCCGGGCGTGGGCCAAGGCCGCAGCCCCCGCGTCACCATCGCCGACCTGGGACGTGGCTGGTTCACCCTGCTGCAGCCGGGCGATCCGCGCACCGGGGAGTTCACCGAAGGCCTCGCCCGCCTGCCGGACCAGGACCGACGGCGCCCCGACCCGGTCTTCCGGGTACGTGCCTTCAGGAAGCCGGATGCCTGAGAGAGGGCGCCACCCGGCGGTCAGTGTGCGAAGTGGTCCCCGGCCCCCCGCTGGTCGAGGTGGGAGGCGAGGACCGCCGCCTGGACCCGGCGCTGCACCCCCAGCTTGGCCAGCAGCCGCGAGATGTGGTTCTTGACGGTCTTCTCCGACAGGTACAGCTTCTTGCCGATCTCGCGGTTGGTCAGCCCGTCGCCGATCAGGGCGAGGATGTCCCGCTCCCGGGGCGACAGACTCGCCAGCTCGGGCGGCAGCGACGGTGTCCCGTCCGGGTCCGCCCGCAGCGACCGCATGAGCCGGGCCGTCGTCGCGGGGTCCAGCATCGACTGGCCCGAGGCGATGGTCCGCACCGCCGACACCAGGTCGGAGCCCTTGATCTGCTTCAGGACGTATCCCGAGGCTCCGGCCATGATCGCGTCGAGCAGGGCGTCCTCGTCGTCGAACGACGTCAGCATCAGACACGCGAGCTCCGGCATCCGGTCGCGCAGTTCCCGGCAGACCGAGATGCCGTCGCCGTCGGGCAGGCGCACGTCGAGCACGGCCACGTGCGGGCGCAGGGCGGGGCCGCGGACGAGGGCGTGTTCGGCGGTGTCGGCGTCGCCCACCACGGTGATGTCCGGTTCGGCGTCGAGCAGGTCGGTGAGGCCGCGTCGTACGACCTCGTGGTCGTCCAGCAGGAACACACGGATCGGATGCTCCGCCGTGAAGGTGCGTGTCTCGGTCATCGTGACCCCTTGGTCCCCGGAGAAGGACACTGTGAGCTGTCCACGAAGCCGATCATCACTCCCGGGCGCCGGACGCACTAGGGCCGACCGGGCCCCACTCACCCGGTGACGGGCCTTCCACGCCCGGTGCGCGCCGCCTAGCGCACCACCGCCCGGGTGAGGTCGAACTCCACGTCCACCACGCCCTCGACGGCCCGCACCAGTCGCGCGGCCACGGGAACCAGGGCGGTGTCGCGGACCCTGCCGGTCAGGGTGGCGACCCCGTCGTGCACCTCCACGCGGATGGCCGAGGACGGCAGCGGGAACAGGTACGGCACGATCTCACGCCGGATCTCCTCGGCGATGTCATCGTCGCCGCGCAGGAAGACCTTGAGCAGGTCGGCGCGGCTGATGATGCCTTCCAGCAGCCCCGCTTCGTCGACCACGGGCAGCCGCTTGACCTTCTCGCGGGCCATGATCCGCGCGGCCTCCGCCAGGGTGGCGTTCGCCCGGACGGTGATCGCGGGAGAGGACATCAGGTCGCCCGCGGTGACCGCGCCCGCCTTCGCCACGTCGGCGGGCCGGCGCAGCAGCGCGCAGCCCTCCTCAGGGCTGTCCCGGAACTCCTCCGTGGGCAGCAGGTCGGCCTCGGAGACCACGCCGACGACCCGCCCCTCGCCTTCGAGCACGGGCAGGGCGCTGACCTCCCGGTCCTGCATCATCTGCACGATCACCTTGAAGGAGGCCCGCCGGCCCACGAAGGCGACCGTTCGGGTCATGACATCGCTGACGATGTGCGCGGTGGCGTACATGCTGCCCCCTGGCGTCCTCGGCGGGCGGGTCCTGCTCTCCCAGCGTGTGCCGCTTCGGAGGAGCGGGGAAGGGGCCCCTCGGCCCCCGGGCGGGCCGTTCGGCCTTCGGCGGCCCGGCGCGAGCGGTCACCGGCCCCGACACCAGGCCCGGTACGCGGCCACCGTGGTGGGCAGCGTCGGGAAAATGTGGTCGGCGCCCACGGAGTCCGCGAGGCCGTAGGCCTCGAGATCGTCCAGCAGGTCCTGCTTCACCCGCGCGAGGGCGAACACGATGCCGCGGCCCGTGAGCTCCCGGCGCAGGTCGTCCACGGCGTCCAGGGCGGTGATGTCGACCTCCACGTTGGCCTCGGTGTTCAGCACGAACCAGCGGACCGGCTCCGGCTGTTCGTCGACCGCGGCCAGTGCCCGGCGCCTGAAGTCCTCCGCGTTGGCGAAGAACAGGGGCGAGTCGTAGCGGTACACGAGCAGTCCCGGGACCGTGTGTGCCTGCGGATAGTCGTCGACGTCGTGCATGCCCGCCAGCCCGGGCACCAGTCCCTCGACAGCGTCGTGCGGCCGTGCCACCCGGGTCAGCAGCTCGGCCACCGACAGCCCGACGGCCACGAGCACCCCGTACAGGATGTCCAGCGCGAGTACGCCCGCCAGACATCCCAGCGCCAGGAACAGCTCACGGCGCCGGAACGACGCGAGCCGGCGAAAGCCCGGAACATCGACCATGCGGACGGCGGCGTAGACCACGAGGGCGCCGAGCACGGCCGCGGGCGTGCGGGTCAGCAGCGGGCTGAGGAACAGCAGAACGGCCAGCACGACCGCGCCCGCGACCAGTGAGTACGCCTGGCTGCGGGCGCCCGCGGAGGCCGCGAGCGCCGTGCGGCTGGCGCTGCTGCTGACGGGGAAGCCGTGGACCACTCCGGCGCCCAGGTTGGCGGCGCCCAGGGCGAGGAACTCCCGGTCGGGGTCGAGCGGTGTCGTCGTGCCGGTGCGGTCGGCGAAGGCCCGCGCGGTGAGGATGAAGTCGGTGTAGGCGACGAGCAGCACACCGAGCGCGGGCAGCACCAGGCGCGGCGACGCGCCCAGGTCGGGCAGCGCCAGGTCCGGAAGGCCGGAGGGCACCGGGCCGATCACCGCGATGCCGTACCGGCCGTCGAGGTCGAAGGCCACCACGGCCGCCGTGGACAGGACCACGGCGAGCAGCGGCCCGGGAAGGGCCGGGAACAAGCGTGCGACGGCGAACAGGAACAGCAGTACGGCGGCGGAGAGGATCACCGTCGCCGGGTCGGCGTGCGGCAGATCCCGGACGAAGGACCACAGCTGGGGGAAGAACTCCGTGCCGTTCGTCCGCACACCGGTGAGCCGGGGCAGCTGGTCCACCGCCATGATCAGCGCCACGCCCGCGAGATAGCCGACCAGGACCGGCCGGGAGAGCAGATCCGCGAGAAAGCCCAGCCGGACCGCCCGGGCCACCAGGCACAGCAGCCCGACCGTGACGGCCAGGGCGGCGGCGAGCGACGCGTAGCGCCCGGGGTCGCCGGCGGCCAGCGGGCCGACCACCGTGGCCGTCATCAGGGCCGTCGTGGACTCAGGGCCGACCGAGAGCAGCGGCGAGGAACCGAACAGCGCGTACAGGGCAAGGGCCGGAAGGATCGCCCAGAGCCCGGCGACGGGCGGCAGACCGGCCACGCCCGCGTACGCCATGACCTGCGGCACGAGGTACGCGGCCACCGTCACACCGGCGATCAGGTCGACCCGGAGGCCGCGTCGGCGGACGGAGAAGGCGCCGAGCCCGGGCGCCGGGAACGGCCTCCCCCGGATCCGTCTGCCCGAGCCTTCGGCCATGAGCCAGTCCTTTGCCGTCCGCTCTCAGGATGCGACGTCGTGCCCGCCCCGCAACCCGCTCACACCCTCCCGCCCCCGGCCACCGTCGCGGCATGGGGCCGGTCGGCCCTCCTCGGGGACGTATGGCCCCTGACCGCCGCGGCGACGATGTCACCACGCTGGAATCGGACACCCACCGGGGAGGTGCACGCCATGGCTCCCAACGTCATCGCAGGCCTCGACGGATCGCCCGAGAGCCGGGCCGCCGCCGAGTGGGCGGCGCGTGAAGCCCTGCTGCGCGGCCTGGCGCTCAAGATCGTCCATGTCTGGGAGCCGGTGCCCGATCACACGGCTCGGGTACCGCAGCTCGGCCCCGAGGCCCACCAGCGCTGGGTCGAGCGGATGCTGTGCGAGTCCGCCGAGGGCCTGCGCCTGCGCCACCTCGGTCTGGAGGTGACCGGCGAGCAGCTCCCCGGCACCGCCGCCGACACCCTGTGCGAGGCGGCGCGCTCGGCCGAGCTGCTGGTGCTGGGCTCGCGGGGCTTCGGCGCGATGGGCGGGTTCGTCTTCGGCTCGGTGAGCCTGTCCGTCGTGGCCCACGTCCGACGACCGGTCGTGCTCGTGCGGGCCGAGGAGCAGGCCGCCGACGAGCACAGGACGGACCCGGCGGGCGTGCCCAGCGCCGCGGCACCCTTCCGGCCCGTGGTGCTCGGCCTGGACATCGATGATCCGGACCACACCCTCCTGGAGTTCGCCTTCGACGCCGCCGAGCGGCGGGAAACGCCCCTGCGCGTCGTGCACAGCTGGCCCGAGCCGCCCACCTCCCTCTACCGCTTCTCCGGAGACGCGGAACTCTACGACTCTCTCGCGCGCCGGCGGGCCGCCGACTTCACCGATGTCCTGCGTCCCTGGCGGCAGAAGTTCCCCGGTGTCGACGTGATCGAGGCGAGCCGGTGCGGCAGCGCCGCGCAGGTCCTCGGCAGCGCCTCGCGCGACGCGTCACTGGTCGTCGTCGGCCGGCGCATCCGCACCGGCCCCTTCGGCGCGCACATCGGCCATGTCACCCACGCCGCACTGCACCACATCACCGTCCCCGTGGCCGTCGTCGCGCACGGCTGACCGTGGCCGCCGGAGCCCGGAGAACCCTTCGGGGTACGAACCGCCGCTTCCCGTCGTCCTGGCCCGGTGTCAGGGCCGCCCCTGGAGGAGCACCTGCCGGAGTTCGGCGGTGCACATCATGTAGCCGTCCGGCGTCGGCAGGCGGTGCAGGTAGTGGGCGAGATCCGCACCCAACGCGAACACCCTCACCGGGGTACCCGCGGCACGCGCGGACTCCACCACCCTGCGCACTCCGTCCAGGACGGCGGGGTGCCGGGGCTGGTAGGAATCGGCCACCAGGTGATTGGTCCGGTCCGCGGCCAGGTAGAACTGCACCAGGTCCTTCGTGCCGACGAACAGTTCGCTCGCGCCCGCGGCGCAGATCGCCGCGGTGGCGTGCACCGCCGCGGGCGTCTCGACGAACGCGGACAAGGGAATGTCCGACGGCACCTCGAGGTGCGTCCTGAGCCGGGTGAACTCCCTCTCGTCGTTGAGAAACGGAACCGAGAGGTGCACGCGGCGCGCATCCTCACCGAGCCGCTTGCGCAGGGAGGCGAGCATGGCCCGCAGCGCGTCCCGGTAGGCGGCCGAACCCAGCAGCCAGCGAGCGCCGTGCAGGCCGAGCTCGGGGTTCGGTTCGACCGCCACCGGGGCCAGCTCGGTGACGCCGGCCGCGTGGTCGGAGCGGAGGTCGAGCAGCCTCAGCACCAGTCGCTGGCCGGGCAGGAGCGCGTCGGCGAACGCGCACAGCCGGTCCGCGACGGCCTGCCCGTAGACCTCGATGCCGGCCGGGCCGCCGTGCAGGGAGTCCAGCGGACGCAGGGCCGCGGCCAGGCAGAGGAACTCCTCCCGGATGAAGAAGCAGTCGACCCGCTGAGCGTCGGGCCCGCACGCGTTGATCGTGTGGATGTCCCGCAGGTCCGCGATGACCGCACACGCCGAGCCGAGAGCGTCCAGCGACGGGGCCGCGGCCCACGGCCCCGAAGCCCCGGTCCTCGCATGGGCCCCGATGACGACCGACTGGCTCTCCAGGTCCAGCGTCACCTCGCCGACCACGTCGGCGAGATCGGCCTGGTCGACGCGGAGCACGGGAATTCCCCTCCCGCGGCAGAGGGACTGCATATGGCCGGTCAGTCCGCCCGAACTGCAGACGACCGCCCGCGCCGTCACGATCGCGTCGTAAAGACCCGCGTCAAGACCAGGGGCGACGAGGATGGATCCCTCAAGTGGACTTCTGGTGCGATTGCAGATGCCTCGTAGCACATTCTGTACACCACCGCTCAAAAGGAATCCCTGAATCCGTCGCCCGTTCAACTAGTACTCCAGTGCGGTCTCGTGATCCATACAGCCGAGTTTGACAGCTGCTATGGCGGGTGTAATGAAGACAGCGGCGAGCAAATGGCGGATCTCCGGGACAGGGCATGGTGACCCATTCCCGCCGGGGCCCGAGCCGAGATCGCAAAACCGGACCGGAGCGCTAGTCTCCCGGTTCTTCGGCGTTCGCCATCCCCAGTTGTCGACGCAGTTGCCGTGGTGTCACGGAGACATCGGTGAGCCGTTCCACGGCGGCCCGGTTGGCGACGATCCTCATCAGGCGGTCGCGCCGGGAAGCGTCCTTCGGAAGGGCCGGAATTCCCTCCATGGACCGGATGCGGTCGCCCAATCTGGAATCGAGCATTTCCCGCTCCCTTCGAGAACGTGTGGCCAGCCTCCTCACTTCCAGAACCACAGCCTCCTCGAATCCACCCCGGGCCGCTTCCTCCATATTGCCGACACCGCCAAGGAATTGAGCCACGTCACGGGCCAATCCGTCCCCACGCAATTCCAGTCGCCCGACGACGTGTGCGGCGACCGCGATCGACTGGTTCTTGATGGAGGCGAGATTGAAGGCGAACGCACCGGTCCGGCCGTTCCGCACGAGTTCGTCGCCCTCTCTCGGCACACCGACCGCGGAGATCGGTCCGGCCGGCTTCCCGCCGGGGCCCAGCAGCGTTCCCTGTCCGTCGACCTCCAGGCCGCGCCCGGTGCGCTCATGGGGTACCGCGATCCCCCTGCGGAGGAGATTCCTCCAGAGCGGCCGGCCGACCCTGCTGTAGTCCCACTCCCTGCCGAAGTTCGACACCACCAGATCGGCCTCGATGGCGTGTCTTTGCCCCGAGGCCGCGACCGAGACGGCCAGCCGCCCCGACTCCGTCGGCCTGATCCGCTCCACCGTGCCGACGAGCAGCTTCACCGGACCGTCGCAGGGGCGCATCGCGCGCTCGATGACGGCCATCGTGTATTCCACCGCGCCGACCCGGAACGCGGCTATCGCCGTACTGAACTCGTCCAGCAGGCCGCGCAGTTCCGATGAGGGAATACGCTCGATGACCCCGGGAAGATGCGGCTCCCACGCCTTGGCCACCCGCTCCGCGATCACCGCCGGGTCGACTCCGGGGTGATCCCGGGCGACCGCCGAGCACGCCGTCTCCCACTCGGACCGGACCCGGGCGAGGAACTCCTCACGGTTCCGGTACGGCTCCAGCAGCGTTTTCGGGCAGGGCAGTCGTAATACCCCGTGCTCGTGGCCGGCCGGGTACGTCCGGAACATCGTCCCGGTCCTGGAGATCAGATGGATGCTCCCCGTGTGCCCCTGGCGCAGCAGCAGGCCCGCCGAGTCGTACGCGCTCAGCACGGATCCGACGATGGCGACGGTCGCTTCGGACGGGAGCGCCGCGAGCTTGCGGACGCCGGCCGCGGAGTACGGGTTCCGCACGAAGGACGGGTGCGTGACCACCTCGGCGGCGAAGGGCGGTTCCCGGAGTTCCAGACCGGTCGCGAGAACGACGTGCTCGGCCCTCAGCAGAGTCGGTTCCGGGCCCTGCCCGGCCCCGAGACCGCTCGCGGACAGCCGGCATGTCGTCACATCGACTCCAGCCGGGCGTACCTCCATGTCGACGGCCTCGCCGTCCGCTTCGACGAGTACGACGCCGGGACAGGCCTCCCGCCTGGCCTCGGCCAACCGCTCGATCAGGTAGTCCTGGAAGATCCGTCGGGGCGCCGGGCCCTGCTCGGCGAACTCGAGCTCGGCCCACGGCTCGGGCCAGCCCCGGCGGTCCGCTTCGGAGTTGGCCCAGCGGACGAAGTCGAGAACGTCCTCCCGGAACACCGACATCCGGCCCGCCTGGATGTTGAACACATGGTCCCAGGGGTTGCCCTCCCGGTGGTAGGCGACACCGGCGGACCGGTAGTCGGAGCGCCGTTCGAGAAGGAGGATCTCGAGCGGCCCGCGCGCGAAGCGGAGCAGTCGAATCGCCGTGGCTGTGCCGGCCAGGCCCGCCCCGACTATCAGCACTCTTGGGCACACGCGTGTTCGACTCATGGCGAAGCCTTCCCCTTCGGCGATGAGAACCCGACTCTGCTGTCTCACGCCCGGCGGGGGTCTGTCCACCCGACGGCCGCGTCCGGTGGTGAACAGCCGCCCCGAAC
Organism: Streptomyces griseochromogenes; assembly: GCF_001542625.1. Classification (NCBI taxonomy): domain Bacteria; kingdom Bacillati; phylum Actinomycetota; class Actinomycetes; order Kitasatosporales; family Streptomycetaceae; genus Streptomyces; species Streptomyces griseochromogenes. The sequence continues at coordinate 3,309,028 of NZ_CP016279.1, forward strand.
CGCTCACCCGGTTGTTCAGGACGCGGTCTTCGGCCGGCACGGTGAAGTCCGCGAGGATGAGGATCCCGATGAGGCGGCCCTCCTCGAGGACCAGGGGGCGGCCGGAGGAACCGGTCGAGCAGCGCCGGCCACAGCCCGGACAGGTCGCGCCCGCACCGGGTGATGCCGTCCACCCGGACGCGGTCGGGGGGGCGACCACGGCATGTGCCAGTTCGTGCGCCGGCGGTGAGCCGAGGAAGACGACCGCGGTCAGCTGGGCGAGTGCCCGGTGCGGGAGGGCGGGACACTCCCGCCGGGCTCGGTGAGGGGAACAGGCCCGCGGCACCTTCCTCGTCCGGCCGTGAACGTCTCGCGGACAGGGGCCGATGGGCTCGTCACCGGGACGACCGGACCGTGCGCTGCCGTAGCAGGTCCCGGGTGGGTCCCGGGGGCGGCGAAGGCCCGGCCGGCCCCGGGACGAGGGCGGTCAGGGGCGTCGGGCGGGACGGGGCCGGCACCGGTCGGTCGGCGGCGAGGGCCGGACGGCCCATGCGCGGCCCGCGCGCGCCGCCCAAGCTGAAGATGCGGGGTCCCCGCACCGTGCCGGAACCCGGCCCGTGTTCTTCGCCGCGGGCGCGGGAACCCGGGTCCCGCGGCAGACCGACGAGGGTGAGGAGCGTCATGAAAGGCTTCGTCTTCCACGGCCCCGGTCAGGCCTCCTGGCAGGATGTCCCGGACCCGGCCGTCAAGGAACCCACCGACGCGATCGTGAAGGTCGGCGTCGTGACCATCTGCGGGACGGACCTGCACATCCTCAAGGGCGATGTGCCCGAGGTGCGGCCCGGAACGGTGCTCGGCCACGAGGCGGTCGGCGAGATCGTCGAGATCGGCGGCGACGTACGCACCGTCCGGCCCGGAGACCGGGTACTGATCTCCTGCATCACCTCCTGCGGCCGGTGCCGCAGCTGCCGGGACGGCAGCTACGGCCAGTGCCGGGGCGGCGGAGGCTGGATCCTCGGCCACCTGATCGACGGCACCCAGGCCGAGTACGTCCGCGTCCCCTGCGCCGACCTGTCCGTCCACCCGCTGCCCGGCGCCCTGCGCAGCGAGGACGCCGTCCTGTTCGCGGACATCTTCCCGACCTCCTACGAGGTCGGCGTCCTCAACGGACACGTACGCCCCGGCGACACCGTCGCCATCGTCGGCGCCGGCCCCGTCGGGCTCGCCGCGATCGCCACGGCCCGGCTGTTCTCGCCCGAGCGGATCATCTCCGTGGATCTGGCCCCGGCCCGGCTGGAGGCGGCCCACCGGCTCGGCGCCGACGCCGTGGCCGACGCGCACGAGGCGCCCGGACAGCTGGTCGACGATCTCACCAACGGGCTCGGCGCGGACGTGGTCATCGAGGCGGTCGGCGTACCGGAGAGCTTCGAGCTGTGCACCCGCATGGTCCGCCCGGGCGGGCACGTGGCCAACATCGGCGTGCACGGCAGGCCGGCCACGCTGCACCTCGAAGACCTGTGGGCCAGGAACGTGACCATCACGACCGGACTGGTGGACACCCACTCCACCCCCATGTTGTTGCGGATGGCGGCAGCCGGGCGCCTGCCGACCGGGCAGTTGGTCACACACACCTTCCCGCCGGAGAACATGGAGGAGGCCTACGACGTCTTCTCCAAGGCCGCCGAGACCGGCGCGCTCAAGGTGGTGCTCGGCGGGGAGCGGTACGAAGTGGCCGTCCCCGCGGCCTGACGAGAAGAGGGTGAGCGATCATGGCCGGACAGACGAAGGCGAACGTGGCGGCACCCGCGGCGGCCGCCACCGAGACGCCCCTCGGCGACCTGGGCCGTCGGCTCGCCGCCCGGCGGGTGAAACTCGGCCTGACCCGGCGGCAGGCGGCGGCGCGGGCCGGGATGGCGGTCACCTACCTCGGTTACCTGGAGGAGCACCCTGGTGCCGCGCCCGGCACGAGTGCGCTGGTGAGGCTGGCCGAGGCACTGGAGACCACCGTCGGCGAACTCACCGGCGGGACCGTGGACCTGCCACCGGGAACCGGACGGGCCGGGTACGCACCGCAGTTCACCACGCTGCGTCCTGGTGAGTGCCGCACCCTGCTGGCCATGCACGGGGTCGGACGGCTCGCGGTGCCGACGCCCACCGGACCGGTGATCGTGCCCGTCAACTACAGCGTCGTGGACGGCGCGATCGTCTTCCGGACCGCGCGCGGTGCGGCGCCCTCGCTGGCCGACGGTCGCCAGGTGGCCTTCGAGGTCGACCGCATCGACGACGCGTTCAGCCAGGGCTGGAGCGTCCTGGTCCGTGGACCCGCACGCGCGGTCACGGACCCGCAGGAACAGCGGCGGCTCACGGAACGTGCCTACAGCGCTCCCTGGGCCGGAGGCTCCCGCAGCCTGTGGGTGCGCATCGACGCCTTCACCATCACCGGACGCCGGATCACCGTGTGAGGCGGCCCGGAGGCCACGTCTGCGGCATCAGCCGTCCTCCGGCTCGCCGCCTCGCGAGGCGAGCAGGACTCCCGTGATCAGATCGGGACGGATCCGTACCGCGTAGTCCATGCCCGGCTCGGCCGCCCAGGGTTCCAACAGCGCCCGGATGCGCACCAGTTCACCGGGGTCGGTCACCAGCCGGGCGTAGCCCGTGGCCACCACGCTCCAGCCGAGATGCGTGCCGGGGTCGATGGCGTCCGCCTCGTAGGCGACGACGACGCCGGTGCCGTCGGCCTGTTGGGCCTGGGAGGTGAGCGCCGATCCCTCGCACGTGCGGATGACGATGTCGCCGCCGTCCAGGACATGGTTGACCGGACGGACCGTGGGCAGCGCCTGCCGGGTGAAGACGATCCTGCCCATGGACACGCTGCCGAGCAGGCGCAGCGCGTCGGCACGATCGAGGTCGATGCGCCGGTGCGTCGGACGGTTGGTACGGATCATGGCCGGCTTCTTTGCGGGTGTGTCGCATTCCTGCTTGTAGGTGGTGGCGCCCTGTCAGCTGCGGCGAAGTGAGATGCGGGCGGAGCGACACCGCGGGGGACCGGTGCCGCTCCTGTGCTCACTGTCCCTCGGCGCGGGCTCCCCCTCCAGGGCCGATCGGGCCAATGCGAGGGGCCGTTCTCCGGTGCGAAGAGGTGCCGGGAGACCTCCTCCGACAGGTTCTGCTTCCCTCGCCGGTGGCCGGGAAGGCACGGCAGGCCTCCTTAGTGCCGCCGGGGCGGTGTACCGGCTTCCCACAGGGACCGATACGGTGGAAGCGAAACAATTCGACGGCTCCCGCCGCACGTGCCGGGGGACCTGGAGGAGCGTGGTGGCAAGCCCTGAGGAGCCCCGCGTATCGCTGCCGCAGCTGAAGCTCGACGAGCTGCTGGAGGAGCTGCAGGCCCGGATCGACGCGGCGCGAGGCACGCAGAACCGGGTGCACAGCCTGCTGGAGGCGGTGCTCGCCGTCGGCCGGGAGCTGGACCTGGAGCAGGCCCTGCACTCCATCGTGGACGCGGCCGCGGCGCTGGTGGACGCGGAGTACGCCGCCCTCGGCGTCATCGGACCGGACGGCACACGGCTGTCCGCCTTCCACACGGTGGGAGTCACCGAGGAGGAGATCTCCAGGATCGGCCCGTACCCGGAAGGCCACGGCATCCTCGGCGAGCTGATCCGCCACCCCGAGCCGCTCCGCCTCGCGAAGATCTCCGAGCACCCGGCTTCGTACGGCTTCCCGCCGAACCATCCGACGATGAACAGCTTCCTCGGCGTCCCCATCCGCGTCCGCGACCAGGTCTTCGGCAACCTGTATCTCACCGAGAAGCGCGGCGGCGCGGAGTTCGACGAGGAGGACCAGTCGGTGCTCTCCACGCTGGCCGTGGCGGCCGGTGTGGCCATCGACAACGCACGCCTGTACGAGGACTCACGGCTGCGCGAGCGGTGGCTGCGGGCGAACGCGGAGATCACGCACGGCCTGATGTCGGGCAGCGAACGCTCCGAAGCCCTGAACCTGATCGCCGAACGCGCCCGGGAGATCACGGGCTCGGCCCTGGCGGCGGTCGCGATGCCCATGGAGGACGGCGGATCGCTCACCGTCGAGATCGCCGTCGGAATGGACGCGGAAGCGCACCAGGGACTGGTGCTGCCCCTGCACGGAACCCTGATGGGGCTGGCGTACTCCGCCGCCGCCCCGGTCGCCAGTGAGGACGTCGCCCACGACGCCGGGATCTCCCCGGAACCCCCGCGCTTCGCCGGACTCGGCCCTGCCGTCGCCGTCCCCATCGGCACGGGGGAGGGCGGCGTACGGGGCGTGGTCCTGCTGGCCCGCGAGGCCGGCCGGCCCGTGTTCTCCGAGAAGGAGACAGAGCTGGTCCGGGGCTTCGCCGCACAGGCCGCGATCGCGATGGAACTGGCCGAGCGCCGCGCGGACGCCGAGCAGGTCGCGGTGCTCCAGGACCGCGACCGGATCGCCCGGGACCTGCACGACCTGGCCATCCAGCGGCTGTTCGCCACCGGGATGACGCTGCAGAGCGCGGGCCGCTTCATCGAGCATCCGGAGGCCTCGGAGCGGGTGTTGCGGGCCGTCGACGACCTCGACGAGACCATCAAGATCATCCGGTCCACGATTTTCGGGCTGCGGGCGCGCGAGGGCTCTCTCGGGAGCGGGCTGCGGGCCCGGGTCGTCCGCGTGGTCGGCGAGGCGGCTGTGCTGCTGGGCTTCGCACCCAGCGTGCGCATGCAGGGCCTGGTCGACACCGATGTGCCGCGGGAGATCGCCGATCACGTCATGGCTGTGCTCTCCGAGGCCCTCACCAACATCGCCCGGCACGCCCGCGCCGACCGGGCCCAGGTGGTCCTGACGGCAGACGGCGACGAGGTGTTGCTGACGGTCTCGGACAACGGAGTGGGCATCCCGCCCGATGGCCGCCGCAGCGGTCTGCGCAACATGGCCGAGCGGGCCGGGCAACTGGGCGGGCGCCTCGACGTGTCCGGCCCGGACGGCGGCGGCACCCTGCTGGAGTGGCGGGTCCCGTTGCCGAAGTAGCAGGGGCACGGCGGCCGGAGCCGCTCCGCGGTGCCCGCTTCGGCCCCATGTACGGGCCGCTCGGCCCATGCCCGCGGGAGTGGCGCGGCCGCAGGCTGAAGGTGTCGTAGGACGGCATCCGAGCCCGCTGGAGGACGCCATGGACGGCACCGCGACCGTAGTGAACGACGTGATGACCCACAGGGTCGTCGCCCTGCGCACGGGAGCGGCCTTCAAGGACATCGTGAAGGCCATGGGGCAGTGGAGGGTCAGTGCTCTCCCCGTGCTGGATGAGGCGGGACGCGTCGTCGGTGTCGTCTCCGAGGCCGACCTGCTGCCCAAGGAGGAGTACCGCCGACACGACCCCGCCCCGTACGGGCAAACGCGGCGTCCCGCCGACGTGCGCAAGGCGGGTGCGGTGACCGCCGTCGACCTGATGACCGCCCCGGCCGTCACCGTGACACCCGACACCGCCCTCGCCCACGCGGCACGCCTCATGGTGCGCAACGGGCTCAAGCGGCTGCCGGTCGTCGATCAGGAAGGCGCCCTCAAGGGCATCGTCAGCCGTGCCGACCTGCTGAAGGTGTTTCTGCGGGCCGACGAGGACATCGCCGGGGAGGTACGGCGCGAGGTCGTCCTACGGCTCTTCGGCACCCGCGCCGAAGCGGTCCGGATCGAGGTGCGCGACGGTGTCGTGACGCTCACGGGCCGGGTGCGCGACACCGGGCTCGTCCCGCTCGCCGCCCTGCTGGCGCGGGCCGTGGAAGGAGTGGTGGACGTGCGGTGCGCCCTCCTCGGTCCGCCTGGTCATCCGAACGCCGAACCTGATCCGCCGGCCCCGCGGCGGGCGGCCCCCGCCTGACGGCGGAACCCGCATACGGCCTGCCGTCGCCCGCAAGAGCTCCGTCGGATGATCTACCGCCCATCGCCCGCGGTGAGTCGGCAGTCCACGCTCACCACTCCCTCGACACCCCGCACGAGGCGGACGGCGAGAGGAATCCGGGCGGCGTCCGGCACCCGTCCGGTCAGCGTGGCGACGCCCTCGGCGACCGTGATGTGCACGGGCTCGACCGGGGCCGGGAAGAGGAGGTCGACCACCTCGCGCCGGATCTCGTCGGCGAGGTCCTTGTCCGGGCGCAGGAACACCTTGAGCAGGTCGCCGCGGCTGACGACGCCTTCGAGCAGACCCTCGGCGTTCACCACGGGCAGCCGCTTGACGCCGCGCAGGGCCATGACGCGTGCCGCCTCGGCGAGCGTCGCGTCGGCATGGACGGTGAGAGCCGGAGCGCTCATCAGTTCCTCCGCGCTCGCCGCCCCGGCCTTGGCCAGGTCGGACAGCCGGCGCCGCTGGGTGAAGCGGTCCGGGTCACTGTCCCGGAACTCCTCCTTGGGCAGCAGGTCGGCCTCGGACACTACCCCGATCACCCGGCCATCGCCCTCCAGCACGGGCAGGGCGCTGACCTTCCACTGGTCCATGCGCTCGACGATCTCCTTGAACAGAGCCGCGCGGCCCACCGCGACGACGGCACGCGTCATCACGTCACCCACCCGGTGCGCGCTGCCGAGCATGCCGCCCTCCTCGCGGGGCCGGGTGGTCACGTCAGACCACCGCTGCCGTAGGGGGCGTAGAGGTCGAGCAGCCTGATCCGGGAGGCGTGCAGCCGCTGGGCGACCACCCGCCCGACCCAGACCGCGATCGCCCGGCCGAACTCGGGGTCGGCGGCGCACATCGTCCGGACCGACTCGGCGTCGAACTCCCAGGCCCGAACGGGGCTCGTCGCCTCGGCGCCCAGATGCCAGAGGCGGGGCTGGAAGTGCCAGGACCAGCCGATCAGTTCTCCGTGCCCGAGCGTCTCGATGACGGCGGGACGGCGGCCGGGAACGTGCAGGTCGAGGCTGACGGTGCCGGTGCGGACGATCCAGAAGCGGTCGGCGCGCCGGCCCTCCTCGAACAGGCGGGTCCCGGCCTCGAAGGAGACCTCGCGGGCGAGGTCCATCAGCCGCTCGCGGTACACGGGCTCAAGGGCCGTGTTCATGGTGGTGGCGGAGGTCATCGCACCGGCTCCCTTCATGCCGTCTGCTTCCAGCGTGTCCGTGTCCGTGCCCCGCCGCCACGGGCCGCTCGGCTCCGGCCAGGGCCTTTCGGCCCATGGCACCGATCGTCCGGCACCGGAGGCCGGGCCCGGGACCCGTCGGGGCTGTGCCAGGGGCTTTCCGGGGACATCCCGGATGCCGTGGCGGCGGGGAGAGCGGAAGTACCGTCATCGCGCTCACCACTGCTGCGACGGCATGCGTGGCAACGGCCGTCCTTCGATCGTGGTCTGCGTCCCGGCGAAGCACTCCGGTGTGAGCGGGCCGACGGCCGGCTCGGCCGGCCAGTAGGTGCCCGCCCGTAGGTACCCTCCACCCACTTCGCCGCCGGGGCCGGCCGACGGACGAGGTGCCTCCGTGTGCAGGGCGGTCATGGCCGAAGATGCCGAGCAGAAGGGGGGCGGAGGCAGAGACCCGCTTCCCCGGTCCGGTCGGCAGTCGTCCGATGCCGTGCCGGGCCATCAGCCGGGCGGCCTCCGGCAGGGCCGCCTCCGCCGGGACCGTCACGGCCGGCGCCATGACGGCACCGACCTCGGTGGCTCTCATCATGGACCCCCTTCAGCGCAGCCGGCGCAGGTAAGGATCGTGGAGGTGGCGCGGCACGAGCCGGACGCGGACGTCGAGTGCGGTGACGCCGTGCGGCCCGGCCAGGACGGGGCTGAGGTCGGCCTCCGTCAGTTCGGGCAGGTCGGAGGCCATCCGGGAGAGCCGGTGCAGCAGTTGTTCGAGGCCGCCGAGGTCGGCGGCGGGGCTGCCGGCGTAGCCGAGCAGCAGGGGGGAGCAGCGCGGCGAGGTGAGCAGATCGTGCACGTCGAGGTCGGTGAGCGGGGCGAGCCGGGCCGCGTGGTCGGCGAGCAGCTCGGTCGCCGTTCCGCCGAGACCGAACACCACCAGGGGTCCGAAGACCTCGTCCTGGACGACCCCGGCGAACAGTTCGGTGCCGCGCTCGGCGAGTGGCTGCACCACCACCCCGGTCATCCGGTCGCCGAACCGGGTGACCAGATCGCGGTGGGCGGCCCTGACCTGGGAGGCGTTCTGCAGGTCGAGGTGGATGGCGCGCTGCTCGCTCTTGTGCAGCAGACCGGGCCAGTACGCCTTCATGACGACCCGTCCGTCGGGGCCCGCGAGCCGTTCGGCTGCGGCGACCGCCTCGTCCTCGTCCCGGGCCCAGGCCCAGGGGATCTGCGGGATGCCGTAGCAGTCGAGCAGCGTGGCCGTCGTCCGCGGATCGAGCAGGCCGCCTTCCGGGTTTCGGTCCAGGAAGGCGGCGGTCAGGTTCTTCGCGCGCCCGGTCTCCACGTCGGGCAGCTCCGGTACGGCGCCGGGCAGCCGGGCGAGCCAGTCGGCGCGGGCTGCCGCATGGGCCAGGGCACGGGCGGCGTCCTCGGCGTCGGAGTAGGCGGGCACGGCGCCGCCGTCGGCGGTCGGCAGCAGCTCGACGCGGGCGGCCTGGGCGGGCAGCACCGCGACGACCGGGCGGGCGAACGGTCCGGGGGCCGAGGTCAGGACGCGTACCGGGTCTTCGCCGGTGGCCGCCGCGACTGCCGTGGGGACCAGGCTCACGAGGACGGCGTCGACAGCGGTGTGCCGGGCCAGAAGGCTTGTGCACTGCCGCAGTTGCTCCTCACCGACGGTCGGCGTGACGTCCACGGGGTTGGCCGCGGTGGCGCCGTCGGGGAGTACGGCGAGGAGCGCGTCCACCAGGTCGGCGGCGAGCCGTGGGACGACCAGTCCGGCGTCCACGCACGCGTCGGCGGCCAGTACACCGGCCCCGCCCGCGTTGCTGACGACGGCGATCTTCGTGCCGTGGGGGAGTGGCTGGGTGTGCAGGAGGGCGGCGGTGCCGAGGAGTTCACCGATGGTGCGGGTGGCGCTGATGCCGGCCTGGGTGAACAGGGCCTGCCGGGTCATGGTCGGGGTGGCCGCCGCCGCGGTGTGCGAGGCCGCGGCCCGCCGCCCGGCCTCGGAACGGCCCGCGTCCACGGTCAGCACCGGCATGGCCCGGGCCACGCGGCGGGCGGTACGGGAGAAGGCGCGGGGATTGCCGAAGGACTCCAGGTGCAGCAGTGCGAGGTCGGTGTACCCGTCGCTCTCCCACCACTGGAGCATGTCGTTGCCGCTGACGTCGTACTTGTCGCCCAGCGAGACGAAGGTCGACACGCCGATGCCGAGCCGGGCCAGTCCGTCCAGCAGCGCGATACCGACACCGCCGGACTGTACGGCGATTCCGGCCGTGCCGGGCCCGGGGCGCCGGGCGGCGAAGGTGGCGTTCAGGTGGACCTCGTCCCCGGTGTTGGCCAGGCCCAGGCAGTTCGGCCCGACGAGCCGCATGCCGTGGCGTCGGCAGGCGCCCATCAGAGCCCCGCTCTGATGGGTGTCCAGACCCGCGGACACCACGAGCAGCGCGCGCACGCCGGCCCGCCCGCACTCCTCGGCCACCTCGGCGACGGCGGCTGCCGGTACGGCGATCACGGCCAGGTCGGGCACGTGCGGCAGGTCGGCGACGGACCGGCGGGCGTGCACCCCGGCGATCGCGTCGGCCTCGGGGTGGACGGCGTACAACCGCCCGGTGTAGCCGCCGCCGTGGATGTTGCGCAGGATGGCGCGTCCGACGGATCCCGGGGTGCGGCCCGCGCCGATCACCGCGACCGTGCCGGGCCGCAGCAAGGGCCGCAGGCTGGCGGTGCCGGCCAGCCTTCCCCGGGACTCGACGGCGCTCAAGTAGGTCTCGTCCTGGGTGAGTTCGACCGTGCAGTGCACCTCGGGCCCGTCGAAGCGGCGGGTGACGCGCAGCCCCAGATCGTGGAAGACCTTCAGCACGTCGTGGTTGTCCGCCAGGGCGTCGGCGCTGAACGCGGTGACGCCCGCCCTGCGCGCGGCGTCCGCGAGATGTTCCAGCAGAAGGGTGCCCACTCCGCGCCGGTGCCAGCCGTCGGCCACGGCCACCGAGATGTCCGCGGTGCCACCGCCCGGCAGGACCTCGTACTCGGCCAGCCCCACGAGCCGCCCGTCGCGCTCGGCGGCCAGCGCACGGTATCCGGGGCGATCCTCCCCGGCCACCCGCTCGGCGGCCAGGCGTGCGGAGGCCGGGCTGACGCAGAAGAACCGCAACCGCAGGTTCTGCGGTGACATCTCCTCGTACAGCCTTTCCACCTCTTCACGATCCGCCGGACCCGCCTGCCGTATGCGAACGGTGGTTCCGTCGGCCAGCAGGGCATGCACCGGGACTTCCCGGACACCGGTCATCACGAACTCTCCCTCCGGACGATTCCGCCTTCAGCGTCCGGCGGCGGGCCCCGGCCGCACAGGGGCTGACCGGGCCCTGGGAGGGCCGAGTGGCCCTCCCAGGCGCGTCGGTCCCAGCCGGCGGCAGGCCGAGGTGGGCGACGGGGGTGGTCGGGGTCCGGCCCTCTCCGGGGGGGGGCGGGTCCGGCGGGACGGTTGCTCCACCGGCGAACTGCTTTTGCCGGTCCGGCAACACCACTGGCCCGCGTCCGGTGTGCCGTCGCACGCTGACGGCATCGCGACGAGAGGGTGACCACCATGGCGCACGATCACCACCGGCACGAGCGGCACGGGCACGCAGACACGCACGGGCACGGCACCGGCACCGACATCGACTGGAACGAGATGGCCCCGCTGCTGGAGACGCAGGCGGAGCTGTTCACGCCCGTCTACGAGCGGGCCATGGCCTGGCTGGCCAAGGAGGTGACCGAGCCGGGGCTGATCGTGGACGCGGGCAGCGGGCCCGGTGTCGTCTCGTGCCTGTTCGCCGAGGCATTCCCCGGCGCCCGGATCGTGGCCGTCGACGGCACCGAACCGCTGCTGGAGCGCGCCCGCGCCCGCGCCGTACGGCAGTCGGTCGCCGACCGCTTCGACACCCTGGCCGGTGAACTGCCGGACGTACTGGACGAGTTGGACTATCCGGCCGATCTGCTGTGGGCCAGCCGCAGCCTGCACCACCTCGGCGACCAGCGGGCCGCGCTCGCCGCGTTCGCCGCCCGGCTGGCCCCCGGTGGCACCCTGGCCCTGCTCGAGGGCGGCCTGCCCGCGCGCTTCCTGCCCCGGGACATCGGCATCGGCCGCCCCGGACTCCAGGCGCGGCTGGACGTGGTGCAGGAGGACTGGTTCGCCCGGATGCGGGCCGACCTGCCCGGCTCCGTCGCCGAGACCGAGGACTGGCCGGCGCTGCTGACCTCCGCCGGTCTGAAGCACACCCGCACCCGCAGCTTCCTCCTGGACCTGCCCGCGCCCGCGACCGAGCGGGCCCGCGCCCACGTCGCCGCCTCCCTGTCCCGGCTGCGCGACGCCGGCAGCGAGGACCTGGACGCCGAGGACCTCGCCACCCTGGACCGGCTGCTCGACCCGTCCGACCCGGCGAACGTGCACCGCAGGCCGGACGTGTTCGTCCTCGCCGCGTACACGGTCCACACGGCGGTACGCCCCGTCTAGTGCCCGCGATCCCGTCCGTCCCGCTCCACCGGACAGGCCCCGGCGCCGCCCTTCAGCACCGCCCGGGCCGTGCGTACGCCCGCTGGCACCGCGGCGCGCGGCGGCCACGGTCTGCGCCCGCGCCCACGGGGGCCTCATCCGCGCCGCCCGGCACCGCTACCTCCCCTCGGTCCCGTACCGCCGTACCTGCGACGGGACTTGACTTGGAGAGCCCTCCAAGTGATGGACTGCCCGGCGTTCATCGACAGACACAGGGGGAAACCGTGAACGACTCTCCGGTCGCGCTCATCACCGGTGGCGGCAGCGGCATCGGTGCCGCCGTCGCCCGGCAGCTGCTGGACGCCGGGTACCGGGTCACCGTCACCGGGCGCGGCGAACGCAGACTGCGGGACTTCGCCGACGGTCTGGGCAATCCCGGCGGACTGCTGACGGTCGCCGGCAGCGCGTCGGAGTTCGACGACGTGCGGGACGCCGTCGACCGCACGCTCAAGGCGTACGGCCGACTGGACACGGTCGTCGCCAACGCCGGCTTCGCCACCCACGACACGGTGGCCGACGGCGACCCGGCCGGCTGGACCGAGATGGTCCTCACCAACGTCCTCGGCCCGGCGCTCCTCATCCGCGCCTCGGTCGAGTCGCTGAAGGGGACCCGCGGCCGGATCGTCCTCGTCGGCAGCGTCGCCGGGTTCGTGAACACGCCCGGCAACATCTACGGGGCCACCAAATGGGCGGTCACCGGCCTCGCCGAGAACACCCGGCGCCAGGTCACGGAGTTCGGGATCGGGGTCACGCTGGTCGCCCCCGGCCGGGTGGAGACCCCGTTCTGGGACGGCAACGGCAGCCTGCCCCCGGGGCATCTCCTGACCGCGGACCAGATCGCCGAATCGGTGGTCTGGGCGATCCGGCAGCCGGCCGGGGTCGACGTCAACACCGTGGTCGTACGTCCGCTGGGTCAGGCCAACTGACTCGGATCGGTGGTCAGTTGTCGGCGAGGAACTGCTTGGCCAGCTGGTCCCCGAGCGAGACCGCCGCGCTGTGGCTCTCGATCGGGGAGGTCTTGGAGTTCTTGAACAGGATGTACGTTACGCCGGAGTCGACCCCGCCGCTCGCCGGGTCGGGGTCGATGCCGAGCGCCTTGGCGGTGGCGTACGAGGCCTCGCCGATGATCTGCGTGGGGCCGGTGTCGCCGACGACGGCGTACTCGACCTTGTTGTTGTAGATGACGGCGACGACACCGCCGCCCTTGATGCCGGCGCTGGAGTAGTTCCAGATGCTGCTGGAGCTGGGCACGACGACGTACGGCAGCGACTCGGCCTTCAGCGGCGAGCCGTTGGACTGGTGGAAGGCCGTGTCGTTCTGGAACCAGGGGTCGCGGTCCTCGTTGCAGTTGGTGGTGCGCTGGCCGTCGCAGTCGATGTCCATGTCGGCTTTCCAGAACACCGCGCCGTTCTTGCCGCACACGGGGACCGTGGCCGAAGTCTCGTCGTCCGTCTTGTACTTGCCATTGGATATCTGCGAGCAGGACTTCACCTTGGCGAGCAGGTCGGCCGCGCCGACCGAGCCCTCCTGGGGCGAGGCCGGGGCGCTGGGGGAGGCGCTGGCGGGGAGTACCGCTGCGGTGAGGAGGGCGGCTCCGGAGGCCGCGGCGAGGGTCAGTGTTCGAAGGCGCACTGTGGGGGACCCTTCTGTTAGGAAAGTTTCCTTACCGAGTGTCGTACAAGGTGGCCCCGTCCGCATGTTCTCGTCAACCCTTCGGGGGAAAGTCGGGCGCGCTGTGCTGTTTGCGCTGTTCTGTCCACCGGGAAACACTGGTCATGTCGAGCTGGGAGGCGACATGCCATGTTCGTACGCGGCATCTATGTGACCGGCGATCCCGCGAAGATAGACACGGCCGTCCGGGCGCTGAACAGCGAAGGGCGGGACCTGCTCGAAGAGCGTCCGGGCTACCGGGGGGCCGGGGTCTTCGTGGACCGGGAGCTCGGCAAACTGCTGGGGGAGAGCTGGTGGGACTCCGCCGATGCGCGGCGCAACAGCGACGAGGTCATGCGCACGCACAGGCAGGCGCTGCTGGAACCGTTCGCGGGCACCCTGGCGGTGGAGAACTACGAGGCGGCGGTGGTCCGGCCGGTCCAGGCGCCGAGGGTGGGCGGCGGACTGCGCGTCACCCGGTTCGAGTTCGACCCCCCGGACGCCGACGCGATCGCCGACATGTTCCGCTCGGCCGTGGTCCCGCGTCTGGAGGCCCTGCCCGGGCTGGCCAGGGTCACGCTGTTCCTCGACCGGGAGCGTGGTACGGGCCGGGTCGGCGCCCTCTTCACCGACCGTGCCGCACTGGTCGCGTCCCGGGCCGGCCAGGCGGAGGCCCGGCACGAGGTCGCGACCAAGGCGCGGGTGAGGGTCACGGGCCTGGAGGAGTTCGAGGTGGTGCACTCGGAGGTGCGCCTCAACTGACCCGGGCCGCACGGGGTTCGGCGGCGGCCGTCCGCTCCGCCGCCGGGGCGGTGCGGACGGCCGCGCGCCGTGCCGGGGTCAGGCCAGGTTGAAGGTGGCCGGGTCCGGGCCGATCCTCCGGTCCTCGTTCAGGGCGCTGATCGCCGCGAGGTCCTCGTCGTCCAGGCTGAAGTCGAACACCGCGATGTTCTCCCTGATCCGCGACGGCGTCACGGACTTCGGGATCACGATGTTCCCCAGCTGGACGTGCCAGCGCAGCACGATCTGCGCCGGGGTGCGGCCGTGCTTCTGTGCGATGGCGACGACGGCCGGCACCTCCAGCAGGCCCTTGCCCTGGCCGAGCGGCGACCAGGCCTCGGTGGCGATGCCCTGCTCCCCGTGGAACGCGCGCGCCTCGTGCTGCTGCAGGTGCGGGTGCAGCTCGATCTGGTTGACGGCCGGGACGACCGAGGTCTCCGCCGTCAGCCGACGCAGGTGCTCGGGCAGGAAGTTGGACACGCCGATCGCCTTCGCGCGGCCGTCGGCGTGCAGCTTCTCGAACGCCTTGTAGGTGTCGATGTACTTGTCCTTGGACGGCACCGGCCAGTGGATCAGGTACAGGTCCACGTAGTCGAGGCCCAGCCTCTCCAGCGACGCGTCGAACGCGCGCATCGTGAGGTCGTACCCCTGGTCGTGGTTCCAGAGCTTGGTGGTGACGAAGACGTCCTCACGGGGCAGGCCGGAGGCGGCGATGGCCTTGCCGGTGCCCTTCTCGTTGCGGTAGATCGCAGCCGTGTCGATGCTGCGGTACCCGGCCTCGAGTGCCGTCGCGACGGCCTGCTCGGCCTCGTCGTCCGGCACCTGCCAGACGCCGTAGCCCAGCTGGGGCATCTCGACGCCGTTGTTGAGGATGATCGGGGGGACCTTGCTGCTCACGGGCCTCTTGATCCTTCGGTTGTCGACATGTGGTACTCACATGGTCAACGATCACGGGCCCGGATGCATTCCTGACCGCGGAATCCGTGCCAACTGACCGGCGAGTCAGTTCCGGGGGCGCAGATTGGCCGGAAACGCATCCGACGTTATCGGTCCGGACCATTGACCGCGGCTCGTCCTCCCGCGACTCTGTATCGCGCCACCGGACGAGTCGATGAACCCGGTGCATGCATGTGAACGGCCTCTGACCATGGCCGCTGTCTGCCCTCTGAGAACCCCCACCCTCAGGAAAGCGGGTACGCACACATGAACTCCACCCTGCAGACGACCCCTTCAACGGGCCGCCCCGTCCCGGAGACATCGGATGAAAGGGCATGGCAAAGCCCTGGATATCACGTTGTGGAAACCGCTCTGGAGGTGACCGCCTACGCGCTCGCCGACCGCCGGGCGCCCGAGCCGCCCCCGGCCTCATGACGTCGGCGCCCGAGCGTACCGACGAGGCCGCGCCCGTCTGGCCGGCCGACGAGTTCACCGAGCGGCTGCGCGCGGTCACCGCCGCCCGCTACCACGACCGGCACCCCTTCAACCTGCGGATGCACCGCGGCGAGCTGACCCCCGACGAACTGCGCCGCTGGATCTCCGCCCGCTTCCACTACCAGCGGCACATCCCCGTCAAGGACGCGCTCGTCCTCGCGGGCCTCGACGGACCCGAGGAGCGCCGCTCCTGGCTGCGCCGCATCCAGGACCACGACGGCACGGCCGACGGCGGCCCCGGCGGCATCGAGCGCTGGCTGCGGCTCGGCGAGGCGGCCGGCGTCACCCGCGAGGAGCTCTGGGACGCCTCCCGGGTGCCGCCCGGCGTGCGGTTCGCGGTGGAGGCCTACGTCACCTTCTGCCGGCGGCGTCCCGCGCTGGAGGCCGTCGCCGCGTCCCTGACCGAGCTGTCCGCCCCGGACCTGATGCGCACCCGCATCGCCGCCTTCGAGCGCCACTACCCGTGGATCGATCCGGCCGGACTCGCCTACTTCCGCACCCGGGTCACCCAGGGCGCCCGCGACGGCGCCGAGGCCCTCGCCCTGGTCCTCGCCCGAGCCCGCACCCGCGAGCGGCAGGAACGGGCGGTGGCCGCGCTCACCTTCAAGTGCGAGGTGCTGTGGGCGCTGCTGGACGCGGTGGACACCACACACGGGAGCGGGCCATGACGGCCGGGCGTCGCGTCCCCGCCGAGGGCGTGACGGACGCGGGGTCCGCAACCGTCCCGGGCGCGGCAGCCAGATGTCTCGCCCCGATCGCCGGGGCGTCGAGCGAGGCGTCTGTCCCCGTCCCGGGCGTGGCGGCCGGACGTCCCGGTCCCGTCCCGGGTGCGCCGCCGGGCCGTTGCGCCCCCACCCCGGACGGGCCCGTCTGGCGTCCCTCCCTCGCCCGGGGCGTGGTGCTGCGGCGCGACCGGGTGCGGGAGGCGGACCTGTTGCTGCTGCCGGAGCGCGTGGTCGTCCTGCACGGCCGTGCGGGCCGTGTGCTCGGTCTGTGCGACGGCAGCCGGACGACGGACGACATCGTCGCCGAGCTGTCCGCCGACTTCCCCGGCGCACCCGTGGCATACCAAGTCCCCGACTTCATCTGCCGGTTGCGGGAGGAGGGCTGGCTGACATGACACCCGAACCCCCGTGGGCCCTGCTCGCCGAACTCACCCACGCCTGCCCGCTGCGCTGCGGATACTGCTCCAACCCGGTGGAACTGACCCGCCGCTCGGCGGAGCTGACCACCGAGCAGTGGGCCGGAGTGTTCCGGCAGGCGGGTGAACTCGGCGTCGTGCAGACCCATCTGTCGGGGGGCGAGCCGCTGTTGCGCCGCGACCTGCCCGACCTGGTGGCCGCCGCCGACACGGCGGGCCTGTACACCCAGCTCGTCACCAGCGGGGTGGGCCTCGGTGAGCGGCGGCTGGCCCGACTGGCCGAGGCCGGGCTGCGCAGTGTGCAGCTCTCGGTGCAGCACGCGGAGGCGGACACCGCCGAACGGATCGCGGGCGCACGGTCGTTCGCCGCGAAGGAACGCGCCGCCCGGCTGATCCGCGCGGCGGGCCTGCCCCTCGGGCTCAACGCCGTGCTGCACCGCGGCAACCTCGACGGACTCGACGCGCTGATCCGTCTCGCCGTGGACTGGGGCGCGGACCGGATCGAACTGGCCCACACCCAGTACCACGGCTGGGCACTGCGCAACCGTGCCGCCCTGCTGCCCGCACCCGCGCAGGTCGAACGGGCCCGCACGGTCGTCGACCGCTGGCGGGAACGGCTCGGCGGTACCCCGGAGCTGGTGTGGGTGGCCTCCGATCTGCTGGACGCCACGGCGAAGCCCTGCATGGGCGGCTGGGGCCGTATCTCGCTCACCGTCGCGCCCGACGGAACGGTCCTGCCCTGCCCGGCCGCCGCCGCCCTGCCGGGCCTCGACCCGCCGAACGTCCTGCGGCACCGGCTGGACCGGATCTGGCGGGAGTCGACGGCCTTCAACGCCTTCCGGGGCGAGGCCTGGATGCCCGAGCCCTGCCGTGGCTGTGCCCTGCGCACCACCGACCACGGAGGCTGCCGCTGCCAGGCGTACGCCCTCACCGGCGACCCCGCCCGGACCGACCCCGCCTGCCGGCACGCCCCGGACCACCACCTCGTACGCGACCTCGTGGCCGGGCCCAGGCAGCTCGCGTACGCCTACCGAGAAGCCCAGCGAGAGGGAGGACCATGAGACGCCGACGCCTGCGGGCGGCCCTGACGGCACTCGCGCTCACCACCGCCGGCCTGACCGCGCTCCCCGCGGCCGTCCCCCCGGCCGCCGCGGCCCAGGCCCCCGCCCCGCCCCCGCCCGCCGCCGCCCCCGACTGGTCCAAGGCGGTGGTCGACTCCACCATGGCCCGCTACACGCCGACGAGCATCGGCGGCTGGTCGTACCCGGTCGGCCTCTACCTCTACGGCCAGTACCTCACCTACCGGCGCACACACGACCCGCGCCTTCTCACCTACCTCAAGAACTACGTCGACCGCTTCGTGAAGAGCGACGGATCCATCGATCAGTCCTTCAACAACCTGGACAGCATGCAGGCCGGCCGCCTCCTGGTGATCCTGCACCACGAGACGGGCCAGGACCGCTACCGCAAGGCCGCGAAGAAGATCCGCGACCGTCTCGCCACCTACCCGCGCACGAGCGACGGGGGCTTCTGGCACGCCGACAACAGCAGCCGGGCCCATCAACTGTGGGCGGACGGCGTCTACATGGTGAACCCGTTCCTCGTCGAGTACGGCGAGGAGTTCGGCGACAGCGCGTACACGAACGACGAGGCGGCCCGGCAGCTCGCCGTCTACGGTGGCCATCTCCAGGTCGCCGACGGCCTGTTGAAGCACGCCTGGGACGAGTCGCGCACCGCGAGCTGGGCCGACCCGCACACCGGGCTCGCCCCCGAGCACTGGTGCCGCGCGGACGGCTGGTACGCGATGGCGGTCGTGGGTGTGCTCGACGCGATCCCCGCGAACCATCCACGCCGCGCCCGGCTCCTCGACATCTTCCGGCACTTGGCGGCGGGCCTGGAGAAGTACCAGGACCCGGGCACCGGCCGCTGGTTCCAGGTCATGGACAAGGGGAGCAGGAGCGACGACTGGACCGAGACCTCCTGCTCCAGCATGTTCACCTACGCCCTCTCGCGCGGCGTCCGGCAGGGCTACCTCGACCCGCACTACGCCGCCGTCGCCCGGCGCGGCTACGAGGGCGTCCTCGCCGAGCTCTCGGTCGGCGCGGACGGGCGCACCGACCTCACCGGCATCTCCGTCGGCACCAACGTCGGCGACTACGCGTACTACGTCGGACGCACCCGGGTCACGAACGACTTCCACGGCCTGGGGGCCTTTCTGATCATGAACGAACAACTGCGGGGTGACTGATGTCATGAGCACATCCAGAAGGGCGGTGCTGGCAGCGGCGCTCGGCGGCGCGGCCTCCACCGCGGCCGGCCCGGGCGCCGCCCCCGCCGCACACGCCGCCTCCTGGCAGCAGAAGTGGGCGCCGTCGGCGCGGACCGACGGGCTCGGAGCCTTCGAGACGGTGGAGGACGACCGGGCGAACTCGCATCCGGCCGGCCATCCGCACATCTTCGCCACCGGCGACAACTGGCGGTTCACCATGCACACGGTCGACCGCGACACCTCGACCGACCGCCAGCGGCAGGAGGTCACCGGCCTGCGCACGAGCGGCAGCAGCTACCTCAAGTGGACCGAGGGCCAGACCTGGCGGATCACGTACTCCATGTACATCCCCGCCTCTCTGAAGGCGACCACCACCTTCACCCACATCATGCAGATGAAGCAGCCCGGCACGGGCACCTCGCCGATCGTCGTGCAGTCGCTTCGCCGGGTGAACCGGAAGCAGACGATCGAGCTCAGGCTCGCGACCGACGACATCCTGGTCGGCCGCACCGACCTGGAACCGCTGCACGACAACTGGACCGAAGTCGACTTCCAGATCAAGGTCGGCAACGGTTCGGCGGGCTCGGTCCGCTGGATCCTCAGGAGCGGCTCCACCACCGTCCTCGACACGTCGAAGACCGGAGTCGACACCTTCCTCGCCGACCGCGTGCGCCCGAAGTGGGGCATCTACCGCTCCCTCGGCGACACCTCCGGCTCCCTGCAGAACACCTATCTCCTGCTCACCGGCCTGCGCGGCTACCAACTCGTCTGAGGAGCCGGTCACTCATGAAACCCCCCGTGCGGCACGGAGGCCGGGCGGCGACGTCGTACCTCGCGTTGCTCGCCCTTCTCGCGTTCGCCGTCGTGCTCGGACTCGCCCACCCCCCGGCCCTCGCGGCCCCCCGGCCCGCGCCCCGCGTCACCGTGTACGAGGTACGGGCATACGGAGCCAAGGGTGACGGCTCGGCCAATGACACGCCCGCCATCGACAAGGCGATCACGGCGGCCAACGCGGCGGGCGGCGGTACCGTCCACTTCCCGCCCGGACAGTACAAGTCCAGGAACACCATCCACATGAAGAGCGAGGTGACGCTCCAGATCGACACGGGCGCCACGATCCAGGGTTCCTCTGCGGGCACCTACGACGCGCCCGAGTCCAACCCGTACGACCGGTACCAGGACTACGGGCACAGCCACTTCCACAACGCGATGATCTACGGCGACAGACTGACGAACATCGGCTTCATCGGCGGCGGTGTCATCGACGGCCTGGGCAACCTGATCACCGGCAACCCGAAGTCCGGCCAGGCGGACAAGATCCTCTCGCTGACCCGGTGCGACGGACTGCGCCTCGGCGACGGCCTCACCCTGCGCCGCGGCGGCCACTTCGCGGCCCTCGTCAACGGTTGCAGGAACGTCGTCTCGGACCATCTGACCATCGACACCGCGAGCGACCGCGACGGCTGGAACGTCATCTCCACGACCGACGTCACGATCACCAACGCCACCATCCACGCCAACGACGACGCCCTGGTCTTCAAGAGCGACTACGCGCTGGGCGCCAAGCTGCCCAACGGCCATGTCCGGGTGAGTGGTTCGACGCTCGGGGCGAAGTGCTGCAACGCCCTGATGTTCGGCTCCGAGACCTGCGGCGACTTCTCGGACTACCAGTTCGAGAAGATCCGCATCGAGGGCGCCGACAAGTCGGGGCTCGGCATGGTGTCGATGGACGGCGCGAAGATCTCCGACGTCCACTACCGCGACATCACCATGAGAGACGTCCACTCGCCGATCATGGAGAAGATCGGGACCCGGAAGCGATGCGGCGGCAGTCCGGGCGTCGGTTCGATCAGTGACATCACCTACGACCACATCACGGCCACCGGGAACAGCCCCTCCTTCAGCCCGACCCTGTGGGGCGAGAGCGGCCACCGCATCAACGGCGTGACCTTCGACCATGTCGACATCACGGTCCCGGGCGGCAACGGCACCATGTCCACCGGGGTGCCGGGCAACGACCCCGGCGACTACAACCCGAAGAGCATCGGCACCCGTCCGGCGTACGGCTGGTACCTGCACAACGCCGACAATGTCCGGTTCACCGACAGCTCGGTCGGGTTCGCGGCGGACGACGGCCGGCCCGCGGTCCTCGCGAACGCGGCGAGCGGCCTCCGCTTCACCCGCTTCACCGCGCGGAAGGGCAGCGACTCGCCCTTCGACGTGGGCTTCCAGGGCGTCACCGGCTCTTGCCTGACGGACAGTCACAACTCCTCCGGAGGTGCCCTGCGGGTCTCGGGCGGCCAGGACTGCGGTGCGGCGGCGAAGCCGCTCGACCTGGAGAACCCCCGCCAGGAGTTCCTGCGCAACTCCGTCGGCGGCCTCTTCCTGCACTGGGGCCTGCGCACCGCGCCCGCCCACACCAGCTGCACCGCCTGGGAGAACGACGTCACAGGCGGCGGCTGGACACCGGACTACTGGGTGAACGAGGCCCGCAAACTGCATTCGCAGTACCTCGTCCTCGCCACCTTCCACAGCCGGCTGGGCTACGCCCGCCCCTGGCCCTCCAAGATCCCCGGATCCTGCTCCACCCGGCGCGACTTCCTCGGCGAGCTGATCAAGGCCGCGAAGGCCAAGGGGATGAAGGTCATCCTCTACATGACCGACGACCCCCAGTGGCACGACCAGGGCGGGCACGAGTGGCTCGACTCGGCCGCCTACTCCGCCTACAAGGGCAAGAACGTCGACCTCACCACCCGCGACGGCTTCGGCCAGTTCAGCTACGACAACTTCTTCGAGGTCATGGACCGTTACCCCGACCTCGGCGGGTTCTGGATCGACAACGACAACGCGTACTGGGAGAGCCACGACCTCTACGCGCAGATCTACCAGAAGCGGCCCTCGTACACGCTCAGCAACAACAACGAGGACACGCCGATCATGGACATGATCAGCAATGAACAGAAGACGGGGATGACGCCCGCGTACGACTACCCGCAGGCGGTGTACACCGCCCAGCCCCGCCTGACCGAGGCCGACTTCAAGCTGCCCTCCACCGGCGCCTGGTGGTACGACGGTTCCGACCCGTCCGTCGACAAGAGGCTCACCCTCGGCCGGCTGATCACCAACGCGGGCTCCTCGGTGAAGGCCCTGATGGCGGAGACCGCCCAGGTCAACGGCAAGTTCCCGGCGAACCAGGCGTCCTTCAACACCTTCGCCGACTCCTATCTCGACCCCATCTGGGAGTCCCTGCACGGCACCGAGGGCGGCGGCTATATGTACGGCGGCCTCAAACCCGGCTTCTGGAACGACGGCGCGCACGGCGTGACGACCGTCGCCAAGGACGACCCGAACCGGCAGTACCTCCACGTCCTGACCCCGCCGAGCACCGGCACCCTGCGCATCCGCGACAACGGCTACCGCATCGCCTCCGTCACCGACCTCCGTACGGGCAAGGCGGTTTCGTGGTCGCAGTCAGGCGGTGTGCTCACCCTGACCGGCCTCGGGTCCTGGGACCCCTACGACACCGTCTTCAAGGTCGTCACGGCCGGCCGCCAGGGCATCCTCACCGGCGTCAAGGTGACGGCGAGCGCCTCGGCGAGCGGACACACCGGCGCGGCGGCCGGCGACGGCGACCACCTCACCTACTGGGACAACGGCAAGACCCTGCCCGTCACCCTCACCTTCGACCTGGGCTCGGCGAAGCACGTGCGGTACATCGGGCTCAACCAGCGCGAGGACTCCGTCGCCTACGCCCGCTCGGACACCGAGCAGTCGGCGCGCGTCAAGGACTACAAGGTGTTCCTGAGCGACGACGGCTCCACCTGGGGCAGCGCGGTCAGGACCGGGCAACTGCCCAGCCGCCGGGGCGTCCAGGGCATCGACCTGAGCGCCGCGACGGCCCGCTACGTCCGCGTCGAGGTCGACTCCACCTGGGCCGCCGCCACCGACACCACCCGCTACAAGCGGCTGCGGATCGACGAGGCCTGGATCGGCACCTCATACGCGACACCCGTGAACGGGGGACACGCATGATCCGCGTCAGATCACTCACCGCGGCGGTCGCCGGCCTGCTCGTGGCGGCGGCGGTGCCGCTCGTGGGCACCGCCGCGCAGCCGGCCGCCGCCTCCGACAACGGCCAGTCCGTGCGGCCCGCCATGGGCTGGTCCAGCTGGAGCTTCGTACGCCGGTGGCCGACCGAGGCGAAGATCGAGGCCCAGGCCGACGCACTGGTGGCCTCCGGCCTGAAGGACCACGGCTTCGTCCACGTCAACCTCGACGACTTCTGGCAGAAGTGCGACTCGGGCGGCTTCGTCGTCGACTCCTACGGCCGCTGGGCCGTCGACACCGGCAAGTTCCCCGGCGGCATCAAGGCGCTCGCCGACCACGTCCACTCCAAGGGCCTGAAGTTCGGCTTCTACGTGACGCCCGGCATCGCCAAGAACGCCGTCACCAGGAACACCCCGATCGAGGGAACGCCGTACCACGCCAAGGACATCGCGGACACCTCGAAGACCGAGAAGAACTACAACTGCAAGAACATGTACGCGATCGACTACGCCAAGCCGGGCGCGCAGGAGTTCGTGAACTCCTGGGCGAAGCAGTTCGCCTCCTGGGGAGTCGACTACCTGAAGATCGACGGCGTGGGCAGCCAGGACATCCCCGACGTCCGGGCCTGGGACAAGGCCCTGCGGGCGAGCGGACGGCCCATCACCTTCGCCCTGTCCAACAACCTTCCGTTCGCGAACGCCGCCACCTGGCGCGGGCTCGCCAACAGCTGGCGCACCCAGGGTGACGTGGAGTGCTACTGCGGACCCGGTTCCAACGGCAGCGGCTACCCGCTCACCGACTGGTCCCATGTCTCGGCCCGCTTCACCTCGGCCGCCGACTGGCAGCCGTACGCCGGTCCCGGCGGCTGGAACGACCTGGACTCCCTGGAGATCGGCAACGGCGACCGGGCGGGCCTCACCGCCGACCAGCGCCGCTCCCACTTCACCCTGTGGGCGATGGCGGCCGCGCCGCTGCTGCTCGGCACCGACCTCACCCACCTCGACCCCGTCGACCAGGCCATGCTCTCCAACGACCGGCTGATCGGCGTCGACCAGGACGGGGTGGCCGCCCGGCGGATCGTGAACAGCGGTGTGCGGCAGGTGTGGAGCAAGAAGGAGAGCGACGGCCAGTACGTCATCGCGCTGTTCAACACCGGGACTTCGGGCAACTCCACGGTGAGCGTGCGCTGGTCGCAGGCCGGCTTCACCGGCTCCGGCGATGTCACCGACCTGTGGTCCGGCTCCCACAAGGGGGTGATCGCGGACTCCTACAGCGCGACCCTGCGCCCGGGCGAGACCCGGCTGATCCGCGTGAAGCCCGTCGACTCCCCGAAGACGGCGGCGGCTTCACCGGGCTTCGCCGTCGCCCCCTACGAGTACCTCGGCTGGGGCAGCCCGCCCAGCCCCACCTCGGTGATGTCGGCGACCGGCGTCAAGTGGTTCACGCTCGCCTTCGTCCTCTCCGACGGCACCTGCAACCCGAAGTGGGACGGCTCGCGCCCGCTGACCGGCGGCGACGACCAGGCGAAGATCGACGCCATCAGAGCGGCCGGAGGTGACGTGGTCGTCTCCGTCGGCGGCTGGAGCGGGGCGAAGCTCGGCGAGAAGTGCTCCAGCGCCTCCGCGCTGGCGGGCGCGTACCAGAAGGTGATCAGCGCATACCGGCTGCGGGCGCTCGACATCGACATCGAGAACACCGAGTGGTCCAACGCCACCGTGCGGCAACGCGTGGTCGACGCGCTCAGGACGGTCAAGGCGAACAACCCCGGCCTGAAGACCGTCATCACCTTCGGCACGACCACCGGCGGTCCCGACTCCACCGGCGTCGACATGATCAAGCGGGCCGCGAACTCGGGCCTGGCGAACGACGTCTGGTGCGTGATGCCGTTCGACTTCGGCGGCGGCACGACGAACATGGGCACCCTGACCACCCGGGCCATGGAGGGCCTCAAGGCACGGGTCAAGGCGGCCTACGGCTACAGCGACGCCACGGCCTACGCCCACATCGGCCTCTCCTCCATGAACGGCAGGACCGACGACTCCGGTGAGCGCGTCCGCCTCGCCGACTTCGACACCCTGCTCGCCTACGCCCGTCAGCACCACATCGGGCGCCTCACCTACTGGTCCGTGAACCGCGACCGCCCCTGCGGCTCCGGCACCGACGGCGACTCCTGCAGCGGCGTGACCCAGCAGCCGTACGACTACCTCAAGGTCTTCGCCCGATACACGGGCTGAAGGGAACACCCATGAATCTCCGGAGAGTTCTGCCCTGCGGCCTGGCCGTGGCCCTCGCGCTGCCCCTTGCCGGGCCGAGCCGGGCCGCCGCCCTCGCGGCCACCGACTACCAGGCCGAGGACGCGACGATCGTGCAGGGTACGGTGGCCGCCAACCACACCGGCTACACGGGCACCGGCTTCGTCGACTACACCAACGTCAAGGGCTCCTACGTGGAGTTCACGGTGAGCGGGGCCTCGGCCGGTACCGCTTCCCTCACCCTGCGGTACGCCAACGGGACCTCCACCGACCGGCCGATGGACATCTCCGTCAACGGCACCGTCGTGTCGCCCGCGGTGTCCTTCCCGGCCACCACCGACTGGAACACCTGGGCGACCAAGACGGTCACCATCCCGCTCACCGCGGGCACCGACAAGATCCGCGCCACGGCCACCACCGCGGGCGGCGGTCCCAACCTCGACCGGGTCGGTGTCGGCGCGGCCGCCGACACCCAGGCCCCGACCCGACCAGGCCAACCGAGCTGCTCCGACATCGGCGAAGACGCCATCACCCTCTCCTGGGGCGCCTCCACGGACAACGTGGGCGTGGCCGCCTACGACCTCTACGAACACGGCAACAAGATCGGGGAAGCTGAGGGGAGCGCCACCTCGAAGGCCCTGACCGGTCTCACCCCGAACACCACCTACAACCTGACCGTCATCGCCCGCGACGCGGCCGGGAACACCTCCGCCGCCAGCCCGGTCGTCGACTGCACGACCAAACCCAGCTCGGACAGTGTCCCGCCCACCAAGCCGGGCACCTTGTCCGCGGCCGGCGTCACCGCGAACTCCGCCGACCTCAGCTGGGGCGCGTCCACGGACGACCGCGCGGTCGTCGCCTACGACATACGCAACGACACGACCGTGTACAAGACCGTCACCAGCGGCACGACGACCACCCTCACCGGGCTCGCCTGCGACAGCCCGTACTCCCTGAACGTCGTCGCGCGGGACGCGGCCGGAAACGTCTCGCAGCCGAGCAACACCGTCACCTTCACCACCAAGGCCTGCGCCACCGACGGCGGCGTCCCGTCCTCCATCGCCACGCTCTCCACCGGCTGGACCATCCCCTGGGGCACCTACTGGATGCCCGACGGCCAGTCGGCCCTGGTCACGGAGAGGGACGACTTCCGGGTCTGGAAGCTGACCAAGAGCGGCAGCAGGACCCAGGTCGGCACGGTCCCGAACGCCGTCACCACCAACGGCGAGGGCGGTCTGCTCGGGGTCGCCGTCGACCCGAAGTGGGACACGAACCACTACGTCTACTTCATGCACACCGCCGCGGAGGGCAACCGGGTCGTGCGCATGACCTACGACGGCACCAGGCTGAGCGACTACAAGATCCTGCTCCAGGGCATCAAGAAGAACCGCTACCACAACGGCGGCCGCCTCGCCTTCGGCCCCGACGGCTACCTGTACGTCTCCACCGGCGAGGCCCAGACGCCCGACCTCGCGCAGGACAAGAACTCCCTGAACGGCAAGATCCTGCGCATGACCACGGACGGCAGGCCGGCCCCCGGCAACCCGTTCGGCAACTACGTCTACTCCCTGGGCCACCGCAACCCGCAGGGCCTCGCCTTCGACCGCAGCGGGCGGCTGTGGGAGGCCGAGTTCGGCAACAGCTCCAAGGACGAGCTGAACCTCATCAAGCCCGGTGCCAACTACGGCTGGCCCACCTGCGAGGGCAACTGCGACGTCGCCGGGATGACCAACCCCAAGGCCACCTGGAACGTCTCCGAGGCCTCGCCCAGCGGCATCGCCGTCGTCCGCAACGTGATCTACATGGCCTCCCTGCGCGGCGAACGCCTGTGGCGCATCCCGATCAACGGCGACAAGGAGAGCGTCGGCACGCCGACCGCGTACTACGTCGGCACATACGGCCGCCTGCGCACCGTCACCAAGGTGCCGGGCGCCGACCAGCTGTGGCTGTCGACCACCAACTGCGACAACAACGGAGGCGCGGCGGACGGATCCGACAAGATCTTCCGCGTGAGCATCAGCTGACGGCCGTCAGGCCTGGTAGAGGGCCTCGACCTCGGTGTCGTACGCCTTCTCGATCGCCTTCCGCTTCAGCTTCAGCGACGGTGTCAGCAGACCGTGCTCCTCGGTGAACGGCTGCGCCAGGATGCGGAAGGTGCGGATGGACTCGGCCTGCGAGACGAGGGTGTTGGCGGCGACGACCGCCCGCCGCACCTCCGTCTCCAGGTCCGGGTCGCGCACCAGCTGCGCGGGGGCCAGCTGGGGCTTGCCGCGCATCTGCAGCCAGTGCTCGACGGCCTCCTGGTCGAGGGTGACCAGGGCCGCGATGTAGGGGCGGTCGTTGCCCACGACGATGCACTGGTTGACCAGTGGATGGTCACGGACCCGCTCCTCCAGGACACCGGGGGAGACGCTCTTGCCGCCGGAGGTCACCAGGATCTCCTTCTTGCGGCCGGTGATGGTCAGATAGCCGTCCTCGTCGAGCGAGCCGAGGTCGCCGGTGGCGAGCCAGCCGTCGTGCAGGGTCGCGTCGGTCGCCTTCTGGTTGTTGAGGTAGCCCTGGAAGACGTTCCCGCCGTGCAGCCAGATCTCCCCGTCGTCCGCGATGTGCACGGTGACGCCCGGGATGGCCTGGCCGACGGTGCCGTAGCGGGTGCGCTCGGGCGGGTTCGCGGTCGCCGCCGCCGTCGACTCGGTCAGGCCGTAGCCCTCGTAGATCTGCACGCCCGCGCCCGCGAAGAACAGCCCGAGACGTCGGTCCATCGCCGAGCCGCCGGACATCGCGTTGCGAATACGTCCGCCCATCGCCGCGCGTACCTTCGTGTACACCAGCTTGTCGAACAGCTGGTGCTGCATCCTGAGCGCCGCCGAGGGCCCCGGACCGGTGCCCCAGGCCTTGGCCTCGACGGCGTCGGCGTACTTCACGGCGATCTCGACCGCCTTCTCGAACGGCCCCGCCTTGCCGTCCTTCTCCGCCTTGCGCCGGGCCGCGTTGAACACCTTCTCGAAGATGTAGGGCACCGCGAGGATGAACGTCGGCCGGAACGCGGCCAGGTCCGGCAGCAGCGCGGCCGCGTGCAGCTGTGGCTGGTGCCCGAAGCGGACCCGGCCGCGGATCGCCGCGACCTCCACCATCCGCCCGAAGACGTGCGCCAGCGGCAGGAACAGCAGGGTGGAGGCCGCGTCGTCCTTCTTCGTGTGGAACACCGGCTCCCAGCGCTGGATCATCGTGTCCGCCTCGAACATGAAGTTCGCGTGGGACAGGACACAGCCCTTGGGGCGGCCCGTGGTGCCCGAGGTGTAGATGATCGTGGCGATCGAGTCCGGGGTGACCGCCTGCCGGTGCCGGTGCACCACCTCGTCGTCCAGGTGCGCGCCCGCGTCGTACAGGTCCTGCACACAGCCCGCGTCCAGCTGCCACAGCCGCTGCAGCTGCGGGAGCCGGTCGATGACGGTGGCGATGGTCATCGCGTGGTCCTCGTGCTCCACGATCGCCGTCGAGACCTCCGCGTCGTAGAGCATCCAGAAGCACTGCTCGGCCGAGGACGTCGGGTAGATCGGGATCACCTGGGCGCCGATCGTCCACAGCGCGAAGTCGAAGAGGGTCCACTCGTAGCGGGTGCGGGACATGATCGCGACCCGGTCGCCGAAGCGGACGCCCTGGGCGAGGAGCCCCTTGGCCAGCGCCAGGACCTCGTCGCGGAACTCGGCCGAGGTCACGTCCCGCCACTCACCCGCTTCGTCCTTGCGGCCGAGGGCGATGTGCACGGGGTCCGTCTGGGCATGGTCGAAGACGACATCGGCCAGGCCGCCGACCGGCGGCGCCGACGCCAACGGAGGGTTGGAAAACTCGCGCAAACCTCGCTCCCCGTCTCCTCGCTCCTCGATCACGCCCTCGAAGCTCCGTTCAGGCGGTGAAAGCTACCCCACACATTCGCCGGACGGGAGGGGCATGGAAACAGAGCAAACCGTGCCTTCTGCCCTGACGACGTCCGGAAAATGCCCTCACATGCGGAAGGGCCGGACACGATACTGACGGGTCAGTAAGTTTCGGCGCCGTAATCTCCACCGAATCTGTACGACCCGATTACCGCCCCCGGTCCTGTCCGCGCACGGTGGAAGGGCGGCCCCGGCCGTGCCGGTACCGCCCTCACCGTAGCGCTCGTCACCTGCGCGGGGTCACCGCCGCGGGCTCCCGCGGCGCCGCTTCCGCCGCCGTCGGCGCGGGCCGCGGCGTGCGCACGAGCACCAGCACCAAGGCGCCCGCGGCGATCCCGGCGAGGCCCGCGGCCACCAGCGTGCCGTTCAGACCCGAGGCGAACGCGGCGCGCAGCGCAGGCTCGGAGACGCTGCCCCGCAGCGTCCGTGCCCCGCCGCCGGCCAGGTCATGGGCCGCGCCGTGCGGGAGCGCGCCGGTCATCCGGGAGGTCAGGACGGTGCCGAAGACCGCGACGCCCAGCGCGTACCCCAGCTGCCGCACCGTGTTCACCGCGCCGCCCGCCATCCCGGCCCGCTCGCCCGGCACCGCAGCCAGCGCCGCACCGGCGACGGTCGGCGAGACGAACCCGGTGCCCGCGCCGACCAGCACGAACCCCGGCACCAGCGCCGTCCACCCCGAACCCGCGTCCAGCACGGCCTGGCAGATGTTCCCCGAGCCGATCAACAGCAGCCCGCCGCCGATGGTCAGCCGGGCCGGCACACCGTGCAGCAGCCGCCCCACCAGCACCGCGACGATCATCGCCGCGACCGTCATCGGCAGCAGCGTCAGCCCGCCGCGCACCGGACTCATACCGAGCAGCGTCTGCATCCAGATCGACAGGTACGGCGTCACCCCGAACGCCACCCCGTTGAAGGCGAACGCCCCCGCCATCACCCCCACGAACGCCGGCTTGCGCAGCAGAGCGAGGTCCAGCAGCGGATGGTCCGCACGCCGCTCCACCAGCACGAAGACCACCAGCGCCAGCGCCGCGCACGCGAACGCCGTGAGCGAGGCGGACGCCGTCCAGCCGTCCTCACCGGCCCGTACCACCGCGTAGGTGACCCCGCCGGCGAACCAGGCGAACGCGGCCGTGCCCGCCCAGTCCACGCGCATCCCGCGCGGCCCCCGCGACTCCGGCACCACGCGCAGCGTCAGCCACACCTCGACGACGCTCACCGGCAGGTTCACGAAGAAGATCCACCGCCAGCCCGGCCCCTCGGTGAGCAGACCGCCCAGCACCGGGCCGACGGCCGCGGCCCCGCCGCTCACCGCGCCCCACACCCCGAGCGCCGCCGACCTGCGCGCCCCCTGGTAGACCGAGCCCAGCAGCGGCAGCGTCGTGGCGAACATCGCCGCCGCGCCCACCCCCTGCAGCGCCCGCGCGGCCACCAGCGTGCCCGGCCCGGACGCGAGCCCGCACAGCAGCGACGCCACCGCGAACAGCACCACACCGGCCACATGCACCCGGCGCCGCCCGAGAATGTCGGCGGCGGCCCCCGCCCCCAGCAGCAGCGCGGCCAGCGCGAGCGCGTACCCGTCGACCACCCACTGCAGATCGGTGAGCGAGGCGTGCAGCGCACCCGCCATGTCCGGCAGTGCCACCACCACGATCGTGACGTCCAGCAACAACATGAACGTGCCCAGGCACACGGCCGTGAGCGTCCCCCATGTACGCATGTCCCAACTCCCTGTACGACGGCTGCGTATCGCTCCGTACGATGCGCATGACACGGCCGATCGACCCGGAACAGGCCGCCGCAAAGACGCAATCCGACGGGTGGGCACATGTTGAAGATGGAATCCGACACGTTCGACCAGCTCGATCTCCAGCTGCTGTCGGCCCTGGAGATCAACGGCCGGGCCTCCTTCAGCCGGATCGGGCAGGTGCTCGGCGTCTCCGACCAGACGATCGCGCGCCGCTTCCGCCGTCTGTCCGCCGAGGGCGGACTCAGGGTCGTGGCGCTGCGCGACGCCGAGGCCCTCGGCCAGGACCAGTGGATGCTCCGCGTGCGCTGCGCCCCCGACGCCGCCTCCGTCATCGCCGACGCCCTCGCCAAGCGCCCCGACACCAACTGGATCGGGCTGGCCGCCGGCGGCACCGAGGTCGTCTGCCTGACCCGGCCGCGCAGCCCCGGCGACCACGACGACCTCCTCCTCGGCAAGCTGCCGCGCACCCCGAGCGTGGTGGAGATCCGCGCCCAGCAACTCCTGCACCGCTTCTACGGCGGCCCCACCGGCTGGCTGCGCAAGTTCAGGGCGCTGGAAGACGACCAGATCGCCGCCCTGTGCCCCGAGCCCCAGGCCCCCGCGGGACCGGCCCGCATCGACCCCGAGGACGAGCCGCTCCTGGCCGTCCTGCACCGCGACGGCCGGGCCACCTACCCCGAACTGCAGCGCGCCACCGGCCGCTCCGAGTCCGCCGTAAAACGCCGTCTCGCCGCACTGCTCGCCTCGGGGGCGGTGTACATCGACGTGGAGTACAACTCGGAGATCCTCGGCTACGCCCGGGCCGCCGCCCTGTGGATCACCACCGCCCCAGCGGCCCTGCACAGCGTCGGCGAGGCCCTCGCGGCCCACGACGAGATCGCCTTCGCCTCCGCGACCGCCGGCCCCTCCCACATCGTCGTCACCGCGGTCGTCCGCGACACCGCGAGCCTGTACGCGTACCTGAGCGGCTCCCTCGGCCGCCTCGACGGGGTGCAGCACGTGGAGACGACGCCGTTCCTGCGCCGGGTCAAGCAGCTGACGTATCAGCGCGCGCCGCGCTGACCCCGGTGCAACCGTTCCCCGCCCGCCAGGACCGCCGCCGCCAGCGCGTTCGCCGCGCCCTCCGCGGCACCCCGGTGCCGGCCGTGCACCAGCACGAAGTCGACCTTGCCGAGCTCCGGCAGGCCCGCCCGGTCCGGCAGCCGGAGCAGCCCCGGCGGGATCAGCCGGCGCGAGTGGGCCATCACACCGAGCCCGGCGCGGGCGGCGGCGATCAGGCCGTTGAGGCTGCCGCTGGTGCACACGATGCGCCACTCCCGCCCCTGGGCCTCCAGGGCCTCCAGGGCACGCGCGCGGGTGATGCCGGGCGGGGGGTACACGATCAGCGGGACCGGCCGGTCGGGGTCCAGCCGCAGCTGCTCGGAGCCGATCCACACCAGGTCGTCACGCCACACCAGCGCGCCGCGCGGGTCCTCGGGCCGCCGCTTGGCCAGCACCAGATCGAGCTTGCCGGCGGCCAGCTGTGCGTGCAGGGTGCCCGACAGCTCCACCGTCAGCTCCAGGTCGACCTCCGGGTGGTCGTAGCGGAAGCCCTCCAGGATCTCCGGCAGGCGGGTGAGGACGAAGTCCTCCGAGGCGCCGAAGCGCAGCCGGCCGCGCACCCGGGTGCCGGTGAAGAACGCGGCCGCCTGCTCGTGCACCTCCAGCAGCCGGCGGGCGAAGCCCAGCATCGCCTCGCCGTCCTCGGTCAGCTCCACGGAGTGGGTGTCCCGGGTGAACAGCTGACGGCCGGTGGCGTCCTCCAGCCGGCGCACATGCTGGCTGACCGTCGACTGGCGCAGCCCGAGGCGCCGGGCGGCCTGCGTGAAGCTGAGTGTCTGGGCCACCGCCAGGAACGTGCGCAGATGCGTGGGGTCGTACACGGCGCCAGCGTACGCGCGGGCCATCGCGGAACGCGATGACAGTCAGAGTGGTGTGCGGGATTCCCGATCGGCCCGGGGGAGAGGACGATGGAGGGGGTCCTGCGGACCCGTGCACTCCCTGACCGAGCACGACCTGACCAACAGCAAGTGGAGCATCGTGAAACGCCTGCGCTGGCCGAGCTGGATGCCGATCGACCCGTACATCGTGCTGCTGCTCGGTACGGTGGGCCTCGCGGCGCTCTTCCCGGCCCACGGCACCGGCGCCGACGTGGCCTCGGGCGCCTCCACGGCCGCGATCGCCTTCCTCTTCTTCCTCTACGGCGCCCGGCTCTCCACCCGTGAGGCGCTGGACGGCCTCAGACACTGGCGTCTGCACGTCACCGTCCTGGCCTGCACCTTCCTCGTCTTCCCGGTGCTCGGCCTCGCCGCTCGCGGCCTGGTGCCGGTGCTGCTGACCCAGCCGCTCTACCAGGGGCTGCTGTTCCTGACCCTGGTGCCCTCCACGATCCAGTCGTCGATCGCGTTCACCTCGATCGCCCGGGGAAACGTGCCGGCCGCCATCTGCGCGGGCTCGTTCTCCTCGCTGGTCGGCATCGTCGTCACCCCGCTGCTGGCGGCCGGGCTGCTCGGCAACTCCGGCGGCGGGTTCTCCGCCGACTCGCTGGTGAAGATCGTGCTGCAGCTGCTCGTGCCGTTCCTCGCCGGGCAGCTGCTGCGGCCCTGGATCGGCGCCTTCGTCGCCCGGCACAAGAAAGTCCTCGGACTGGTCGACCGCGGTTCGATCCTGCTGGTCGTCTACACCGCGTTCAGCGAAGGCATGACCCAGGGCATCTGGCACCAGGTGAGCCCCGCGCGGCTGGGCGCCCTGCTCGCCGTGGAGGCCGTCCTGCTGGCCGTGATGCTGGTCCTGACCTGGTACGGCGGCAAGACGCTCGGCTTCGGCAGGGAGGACCGGATCGCCATCCAGTTCGCCGGGTCGAAGAAGTCCCTCGCCGCCGGACTTCCCATGGCGAGCGTCCTGTTCGGCGCCCACGCCTCCCTGGCCGTACTGCCGCTGATGCTCTTCCACCAGATGCAGCTGATGGTGTGCGCGGTCATCGCCAAGCGACGGTCCCGCGATCCGCGGGAGACCGCGCATCCCTCAGCCGCTCACCCGGTCGAAGGGCAGCCACAGGACCGTGTCCTTCGGTGAGCGCAGCACCTTCGGATCGGTCAGCTCCTCGTCGGTCAGGGCGCGGTCCCAGACGCGGACCTCGTCGATCGCGCCGGTGAAGAAGGCCCGGCTGTCCATGCGCTGGCCGATGTGCACGCCGAAGGGGGAGTTGCGGCTGACCGAACCGGGCACGTCGGTGACGGAGGACTGCGTACCGTCGACGGACAGCGAGAGCCTGCCGTCGCCCCGGCGCAGGACCGCGTGGTGCCACTGGCCGTCGTTGTACGCGGTGGACGTGCGCACGAACGCGGTCTGCGGAGCGGCCGCGCCGTCGCGCACGGTGATGAGGCCCTGCAGCCGGTGGTTCGCCGGTTCGCCGCGCAGCCACACCTGCGGCTGACTGGTGCCGACGCCGCCCATCCACAGCAGCGGCTGCTCCCCGGTCGTGGCCGTGTACCGGAACCACAGGGACGCCGTGAAGTCCTTGGTGCCGAGCGGAAGCCCGGGGCGGTACGGCAGACGTACCGCGTCGTCAGTGCCGTCGAACTCCAGCGCGTCGCCGGACACGCCGTCCGTCTCCTGCGCGCCGCCGAGCACCGCGGCCGGGCGGGCGTGCGGGGCGAAGTCGGCGGTGTGCGGGTCGGGACCGCGGCGCGGGGCGAGCCAGTCCTCGGTGAAGCGGGCGAAGCGGATCTCGTCGCGCGCGTCGACCGCCCCGCCCTCGTACATCAGGCCGATCGTGTCGCGGTCGGCGCGCACCAGGTCGGAGTAGCCCGACCAGTCCGTGGTGACGACCGTGCCGCGGTCCACGCTGTCCCAGGTGCGACCGCCGTCGTAGGAGGAGCGGATCATCATCGTGCGGCGCCGGTCGGGGTCGGCGGGGCAGGAGAGCAGGATGCGGTCTCCCAGGCGCAGCATCGAGCCCTGCACCATCGGGGTGTAGAGGTCCGGCAGGTCGTGGAAGGGCGCGGTGAAGCTGCCGCCGCCGTCGCTGCTGACGGTCTGGGTACGGTGGCCGAGGTCGGTGCCGTCCTGCTCGCGGCCGCTGACCAGGATCGAGCCGTCCGTGCGCTCGGCGAGGGTGAGCTCGGAGGGCTTCTGCCGGAAGGTGCCGTCGGCGGCGATCGGCCAGGTGTCGGTGGCGCCGATCCGCCAGTGGCCGCCGTGGTCGTCGCTGACGACGAGCGCCGCGTGGTTGGCGCTGATCCGGCCGCCGTCCCAGGTCTCGGTGTTGACGCCGAAGACCAGCCGGCCGGCGTACCGGCCGCGGGTGAGCTGGATGCCGTGCACGGGGCCGGTCGCGTACCAGGAGTTCCAGTCGGCGGGCAGGATCTCCGGGCTCAGGTCGCGCGGCTCGGACCAGGTCAGTCCGTCGTCGTCGCTGTACTGCAGATGGGGGGTGCGGTCGCAGGGGATCGAGCAGCTCGCGCTGTCCGTACGGCCGGTGTTGTACGTCTCGGCGAGCCAGATCCGGCCGGTGTCGCGGTCCACGATCGGCGCCGGGTTGCCGTGGGTGTCGCCCGCGCCCTCGTTGACCACCCGCAGCGGGCCCCAGGTACGCCCGCCGTCGGTGGAGCGCTTGACCACGATGTCGATGTCGGCCGCGTCCCCGCAGTTGAGCACCCGGCCCTCGGCGAACGCCAGCAGGGTGCCGTCGGTGGTCCGCACGATCGCCGGGATGCGGAAGCAGGCGTAGCCCGGGTCCTGGGCAGCCTTGAAGAGGACCTGCTGCTCGAACTCCGGTGATTCGGCGGCCGGTTGTGCGTGTGCGGGACGAGGGAAGGCGAGGGCCGGCACGAGCAGCGCCGCTGCCATGAGGGCGATGGACAACGCGGATCTGAGACGGACGTGAAGACCTGACGGCATGCTGCGACCTGCCCTTCGGCGGGACGGACATCCGGACATCCGGACGTCCCACGTCCAACGTCCGTCCCATCGAAGGTAGTTGGGGCCTCGGGGCCCCACAAGAAGCGCGCAGAACAAGAGCGGATCCGGGAACGGGTGACGGTCACGGGCGCAGGACGACCTTGCCGAGATTGGCCCGTGTCTCGATCGCCTCGTGCGCCTTCGCCGCGTCCTCCAGCGTGAACTCGGCGTGCACGGCGGGCTTCAGGGCGCCCTCGGCGAACAGCCGCCACAGCTCCTTTCGCCACTGCTCGTACAGCTCCGGCCGTCCCTGGGCGATCAGCCGCATCTGGAAACCGATCACCGACTTCGCGCCGACCAGCAGGTCGTACGCCCGGACCGTGCCGCCGCCGGAGCTGTAGGCGACCAGCCGGCCGTGCGGGGCGAGCGCGGCGACGGCGGGGGTGAGGAGATCGCCGCCGACCGCGTCCAGGACGATGTCGACGGGCTCGCCCCAGCTGTCGTCGCCGTACCGGACGCAGTCGTCCGCGCCGAGCGACCGGACGAACTCCGCCTTGGCCGGATCGGAGACGGCGCCCACCACCCGGCTCGCGCCCCGGGCCCGCGCCAGCTGTACCGCGAGATGCCCGGCCCCGCTCGCCGCGGCCGTGACCAGCACCGATTCACCCGGCTCGGGGCGGGCCGCCGCCAGCGCGCCGAGCGCGACCAGCCCGCCGCGCACCAGCGCGACCGCGTCGACGGCGGTGGCCTCGTCGGGCACGGGTGTGGCCATGGCCTCGAGCAGCACGGCGAAGTCGGCGTACCCGTGGCCGAAGCACAGGCCGGTGACCCGGTCGCCGGTACGGAAGCGGGTCACGCCCTCCCCGACCGCCACCACCTCGCCGGCGATCTCCCCGCCCAGCGCGATCGGCTCGGCGGCCTCGGTGACCTTGCGGACGATGGGCAGGGTGACGCCCACGGCCTCACAGCGCACCAGCAGCTCACCGGGGCCGGGCTCGGGGACCGGAGCCTCCTCCAGGAACAGGGGACCGCCGGTGGACTCATAGCGGACGCGACGCATCGCAACCTCCAGTCGCCGGACACGCCGGCAGGTCGTTGGGAACACCCATGAACTCGTTGGGAATCCCAACGGTACACACAATTCATTGGGAGGTCCAATGATTCTTGGGTAGGCTGGCCGCATGGCCGAAGCACCCCTCCCCGCGATCCGCGCCCTGCCCAGCTGGCTCCTCGGTCGGGCCGCCGCCCGCGGCCGCGCCCTGGTCGCCGACGCCCTCGCGGCCGAAGGCATGAAGATGTGGCACCACGTGGTCCTCTCCGCCGTCCGCGACCTCGCCCCCGTCGCCCAGGCCGATCTCGGCCGCAGCGTGGGCCTCGACCCCAAGGACCTGGTCGGCGTCCTCAACGACCTGCAGTCCGCCGGCCTCGTCGTCCGCGAACCCGACCCCAAGGACCGGCGCAAGAACGCCGTCTCCCTCACCGGCGACGGCGACCGTCTGCTCACCCGCTGCGAGAAGGCCGCCCGCGAGGCGAACGCCGAGCTGCTCGCCCCGCTGTCGACGGCCGAACGCGATCAGTTCATGGGCCTGTTGATCCGGATTTCCGGCACGGACGGCTGACGGCGGCTAACGTTCCGTCATGACCGCAGCTCCCGTGCTTGATCCGCAGCGCACCGCGCTCGTCCTCGTCGATCTGATGGACCGCATCGTCGCGCTGCCCCTGGAACCCCGCAAAGGCACCGACGTGCTCGCCGCCTCCCAGGATCTGGCGGCCGCCTTCCGCGCCGCCGGCTCGCTCGTCGTCCTGATCCGGGTCGAACGTCCCTCGGTCGCCGAACAGCCGCCCGGCAGCGGACTGGCGGCCGGGCTGCTCGGCGACGGCGACCTGGAAGTGGTCAAGCGGACCATCGGCGGCTTCCAGGGCACGGGCCTCGACGAGCGGCTGCGCGAACGCGGCATCCGCACCCTGGTGTTCGGCGGCATCGCCACCAACCTCGGCGTCGAGTCCACCGCCCGCGCCGCCGCGGACCTCGGCTACGACCTCGTCTTCGTCGAGGACGCCATGGCCGCGTTCACCGCCGCCGAGCACGAGGCCTCGGTCCGGCTCGACTTCCCGCGCCTCGGCACGGTCGTGACCGCCTCCCAGGTGCGCCTCGCCGTCGGCTGACCCCTCAGACCAGCACCCCGCCCCCGTCCACGACCACCACCGACCCGGTGCTGTAACCCCCGCGCATCAGATACAGGTACGCCTCCGCCACATCCGCCGGCTCGCCGATCCGCCCCACCGGCAGCGACTCGGCGGACGAACGGAACAGCCCCTCCCGCCCGGCCTCCGGCAGCTCCCGCCACAGTTCCGTACGCACCACCCCCGGCGAGACCGCGTTGACCCGGACCGGCGCCAGCTCCAGGGCCAGCGCCCGGGTCAGCGACTCCATCGCCCCGCACAGCGCCGCCGCGGCCGTCGTCCCCGGCATCGGCCGCCGCCCGGCGGTCCCGGTGGTCAGCACCACCGAACCGCCCTCGCGGATCGAGCCGGCGCCGTACTTCACCGCCGTGTACGCACCCCACAGCCGTGTGTCCAGGAACCGCCGGGCCCGCACGAGAGACGCCTCGGCGAGGCTCTCCAGCAGCAGCGATTCACCGGCCGTGTACACCAGATGGTCGAAACCCCCGATCCCCTCGAAGAAGCCGCGCACCGCCGCCTCGTCCGTCGCGTCCAGCACATGGCCCTCGGCGCTCCCGGGCAGCCGCTTCAGTGCCGTGTCCACACTCTCCTGCCGGCGCGAGGCGACCACCACCTCGGCGCCCTCCCGCGCCGCACCCTCGGCGACCGCGAGCCCGATGCCCGACGTACCCCCGATGACGACGACGCGCTGTCCCCGCAGATCCATGATGTGTTCCTTCCTTGTCCGCCTGATGCGTCCAGCCTGCTATCGCGCCCACCTCGCCGGCCAAGACCTCTTTCGTCCGTGGCGATACCCTGAAGGCATCGCCGCAGCCACGACGGAAGGGGCGGCCATGGACCTGGACCTGCGGAAGGTCCGCTACTTCGTGGCGGTCGCCGAACTGCTGCACTTCGGCCGCGCCGCCGACCGACTGCACATCGCCCAGCCCGTTCTCAGCCGTCAGATCCGGGCGCTGGAGAAGGACTTGGGTGCGGAGCTGTTCGTACGCGACAGCCACGGTGTGACGTTGACGCCCGCCGGCCGTCAACTCCTGGACGACGCCGGGCATCTGCTCGCGAGTGCGGACGCCGCCCGCCGTCGGGTGCGGCGGGCCGCCCGCGGCCCGGGGCGCTTCGTCGTCGGGTTTCGGGCCGGGGTGGTCGTCACCCGCGCGCTGCGGGACTTCGGAGCCGCCCATCCGCACGTCGACGTGCACGCGCGCCGGGTCGAGTGGGACGACCAGGAGGAGCTGATCCTCGACGGCACCGTCGACATCGCCTTTGTACGACGCCCGGTCCGGGACCGGGGACTGCGGCTGCTGCCGCTCTACAGCGAGGCACGGGTGGCGATGCTGCCCGCCGACCACCGGCTCTCCGGGAAGCAGGAGCTGTCCCTCGCCGACCTGGCGGACGAGCCGAGGCTCAGCTACGCCCACCCGGGCCCCGACGACGTGCCGATCCG
This sequence comes from Streptomyces griseochromogenes, assembly GCF_001542625.1. NCBI lineage: Bacteria > Bacillati > Actinomycetota > Actinomycetes > Kitasatosporales > Streptomycetaceae > Streptomyces > Streptomyces griseochromogenes. The sequence goes on from NZ_CP016279.1 coordinate 3,348,420, forward strand.
CACGATCGAGGAGAAGTTCGAGTGCGTGGCGAGCGGAGCCGGCATCACGCTCGTACCGGAGTCCATCGCCCTGCAGTACTCCCGCCCGGACATCACCTACGTGCCGGTGTCGGACGCGGAGCCCGACGAGGTGCTCCTGGCCTGGGAGGCGCGCCGGAGGTCACCACTGATCGCCGCTTTCGTGACCGCTGCCCGGCCGGAGACAGCCGGCTGAGGCGGGGCCCCTGCGGCGCAGGGGCGCTCCCCGCCGGTCGGGCCCCGCCGCCGTGCCGAGGGGAACCGGTCAGCCCTGGGCGGCCGAGGCCCCCAGGGCGACGCGGTCCTCGCCCGCGTACACGTTCATCGAGCTGCCCCGCAGGAAACCCACCAGGGTCAGACCCGTCTCGACGGCCAGGTCAACCGCCAGCGACGAGGGCGCCGACACCGCCGCCAGCACCGGGATCCCCGCCATCACGGCCTTCTGCGCCAGCTCGAACGACGCCCGGCCCGACACGAGCAGGACCGTCCGGGACAGCGGCAGATCACCGTTCTGCAGCGCCCGCCCGACCAGCTTGTCCACCGCGTTGTGCCGGCCCACGTCCTCCCGTATGTCCAGCAGCTCCCCGTCCTCGGTGAACAGGGCGGCCGCGTGCAGGCCCCCGGTCCGGTCGAACACCTGCTGGGCCGCCCGCAGCCGGTCGGGGAGGCTCGCCAGCAGCTCGGGGGTGACCCGCACCGGGGGAGTGTCGGCGATCGGCCAGCGGGCGGTCGTACGGACGGCGTCCAGGCTGGCCTTGCCGCACAGCCCGCACGAGGAGGAGGTGTAGACGTTCCGCTCCAGCGTGAAGTCGGGCAGGGCGACCTCCGGGGCGGTCTTCACGTCGACCACGTTGTAGGTGTTCGAACCGTCGGCCGTCGCCCCCGCGCAGTAGACGATGTTCCGCAGATCGGCCGCGGCCGCGAGGACGCCCTCGCTCACCAGGAACCCCGCCGCCAGCGCGAAGTCGTCGCCCGGTGTGCGCATGGTGATCGCGAGCGGCTTACCGTTCAGCCGGATCTCCAGGGGTTCCTCGGCGACGAGTGTGTCCGGCCGGGTGGAGACGGCCCCGTCCCGGATCCGGAGGACCTTGCGTCGTTCCGTGACTCGTCCCATGTCCTGATCAGCCCCGGTTCTGTACGTGCTGGTAGCCGAAACGGCCCTTGATGCAGAGACTGCCGTGGGTCACCGGGTTGTCGTGCGGCGAGGTGACCTTCACGATCTCATTGTCCTGCACATGGAGCGTGAGGTTGCAGCCCACTCCGCAGTACGCGCACACCGTGGTCGTCTCCGTCTGCCGCTCCTCGTCCCAGATGCCCGGCGATCCGCGCGTCGAAGCCGCGCCCGGCCACCGAGATCGCGAAGGTGTTCTGCCACTGGTCGCCGCAGGCGTCGACGCACTTGTAGCACAGGGCGCACTTGTCGTAGTCGCGCACATACAGCTCGTTGTCGACGTTCGGCTCCTCGTTCAGCCGGGCCGCGCCGGGGCCGAAACGGTCCGGCTTCGCCTCGTACTCCTTGATCCACTCGGCGGCCCTCGGAGTCGTCGACAAGTCGACCGAGGAGGCGAGCAGCTTCCGGGTGGGCGCACCCTTCGCGTACGGGGTGTGCGAACTCGTGCAGAAGATGACAAAGCTGTTCAACGGGTGACCGACGGGAAAGCTCGGGCGTCCGAGGAGCTGAGGGAAGCCGACAACTCGGGCGCCCGATTCCTGTGGCCTCACCTGCCGTCGTACCCGTGAGTCACTGATCAGACTGGTGGATCCCGCTACCCACGGCACCGAGGGGACCCACGACATGCACGGCTCGCGCATCGCCGCCATCGGCCACTATCAGCCCGCCAGGGTCCTCACCAACGAGGACCTGGCGGAACTGGTCGACACCAGTGACGAGTGGATCCGCAGCCGGGTGGGCATCCGCACCCGGCACATCGCCGGACCCGACGAACCGGTCGACGAGCTGGCCGCGCACGCCGCCGCCAAGGCGCTCGCCGCCGCCGGCCTCACCCCCGGCGACATCGACCTGGTCCTGGTCGCCACCTCGACCGCGATCGACCGTTCGCCGAACACCGCCGCCCGGGTCGCCGCCCGGCTCGGCATTCCGCGGCCCGCCGCGATGGACGTCAACGTGGTGTGCGCCGGGTTCACCCACGCGCTGGCCACCGCCGACCACACGGTCCGCGCCGGTGCGGCCACCCGGGCCCTGGTCATCGGCGCCGACAAGATGTCCGACGTCGCCGACTGGACGGACCGCTCCACCTGCGTCCTCGTCGGCGACGGCGCCGGGGCCGCCGTGGTCGAGGCGTGCGCGCCGGGCGAGGAGCCCGGGATCGGGCCCGTGCTGTGGGGATCGGTGCCGGAGATGGGCGAGGCGGTACGCATCGAGGGCACACCGCCCCGGTTCGCCCAGGAGGGGCAGAGCGTGTACCGCTGGGCCACCACCCAGTTGCCGCCCATCGCCCGGCGCGCCTGCGAGAAGGCCGGTGTCGACCCCGCCGACCTGGCCGCGGTCGTCCTGCACCAGGCCAACCTGCGCATCATCGAGCCGCTCGCGGACAAGATCGGCGCCGTCAACGCGGTGATCGCACGCGATGTCACCGAGTCGGGCAACACCTCCGCGGCCAGCGTTCCGCTCGCCCTGTCCAAGCTGATCGAACGGGGCGCGGTGCGCAGCGGCGACGCGGCCCTGCTGTTCGGCTTCGGCGGCAACCTGTCGTACGCCGGGCAGGTCGTGCGGTGTCCGTGAAGCCGTCCTCAGGGGCGCACGGGGCGGCGTGACGCGCTCAACTCCCGCTTCCTCCGGCTTTTGTGCACCGGAGCCTGTAGACGAAAGACAATCCCTGGTGGAGTCCACCGTGGACCGTGCGCAGCCCGCTGCGCACGGCAGCCGGCTCAGGAAGGGGACCGCGATGTTGCCGACCGGACTGCCGCAGGGAACCGTGCCCAAGCTGGAACGGCCCGGCCCGCTGCGCGACCGTGTCTACGAGGCGCTGCTGGAGCTGATCACCACCAGGGCCCTGCGGCCCGGCCGGCATCTGGTGGAGAGCGAACTCGCCGGCCATCTCGGTGTCTCCCGGCAACCGGTGCGCGAGGCGCTGCAGCGGCTGAACACCGAGGGCTGGGTCGAACTGCGGCCCGCGCAGGGCGCGTTCGTCCACGAACCCACCGAGGAGGAGGCCGACCAGCTGCTGACGGTCCGCACGCTCCTGGAGGCGGAGGCGGCCCGGCTCGCCGCCCTGAACGCCGGCCGACCGGGCGTCGAAGCGCTGGAAGAGCTGTGCGCCGAGGGCGAGAAGGCGGTCGAGGCCGAGGACGTCGACCGTGCGGTCGCCCTCAACGCGGCCTTCCACGCCAAAGTGATGGAACTGGCGGGCAACACGGTCCTCGCCGAACTGGCCGCCCAGGTCGACCGCCGGGTGCGCTGGTACTACACGCCGGTGGCTCACCAGCGCGGCCGGCAGTCCTGGATCGAGCACCGCGGTCTGATCACCGCGATCGCGGACCGTGACGAGCAGCGCGCCACCCACCTGATGCGCGAACACACCGAGCACACCCGACGCTCCTACCACGAGCGCAACGCTTCCTGACCCGGCACCGGCCCGCCGGCGAAGGGCCGTTCCCCCTGCGGCGATCGGCGAACGGATCGCGGAGGGGGAGTGGCGGGGAGCCGTGGGGCGGCGTCGTGACCGGTCGTCACGAGGTCGGCCGCGGCTCCACGGCCGGTGTCGTCCCGTTGCCGGTGCGGCCCGGCTGCCGCAGCAGCAGCGCGAGGGCCGCCGACGCCGGCATCGGCCTCGCGGTCGTGATCACCGAAGGCGTCCCGGTCCACGACACCGTCACCCTCACCGCCCACGCCGAGCGGCGCGGCACCCGCGTCATCGGCCCCAACCGCCCCGGCCTGATCACGCCCGGCCGGTCCGTCGCAGGCGTCATCCCCGCCGGCATCACCAAGCCCGTCGTCGGCTGCATCGCCGGATTCACCGCGCCCGAGGGCCGCACCATGGGGCACGCGGGCGCCATCGTCTCCGGCTCCACCGACACCGCGCGGGCGACGCAGGAGGCGCTGGAGGCGATCGGCGTCAGGGTCGGCGGCACCCCGACCGAGACGGCACGGCTGGTACTCGCACAGCTGCCCCGGACACAGTGATGTCACTCATAGTCCACCCCGGGTGACTGTCGGCTTCCATGCCCCTTCGGTAGCTTCTCGCACGACGTCCGGCGCACCAGGGTGCGAGTCGTACGCCGGACAGCCAGGCACCTCCAGCAGGCACGTCTTCCCCGAGATCAGCCATTTCTCTCGACCGTGCACCGAGAGCGGAGCAATCGCATGGCACCCACCCTCACCCTCAAAACAGGAACGTCCTGGGCCGAGGCCTGGCGGCGCTGTCTCGCCGTCGCGCCGGAGGCCTTCCGGGACGATCGCGTTCTCAACCTCTGGGACACCGCCTGGCGGGCGGACGGCCGGGCGCTGCCCGCCACCAGCCCGGTCGACGGGGGCCCCATCGCGGGCCCGCCCCGCCTGGACCGGGCCGCCGCACGCCAGGCCGTCCGCGCCTCGCTCGACCGGCACCGCGCCTGGCGGCACCTTCCGCTCGCCGAGCGCCGCGCACGGGTCGCGGCCACCCTCGACGCGCTCACGGAACACCGCGACCTCCTCGCACTGCTCCTCGTCTGGGAGATCGGCAAGCCGTGGCGGCTCGCCCGGGCGGACGTCGACCGGGCCGTCGACGGGGTGCGCTGGTACCTGGACGGAATCGAGCCGATGCTGGCCGGCCGGACGCCGCTGGACGGCCCGGTCTCCAACATCGCGAGCTGGAACTACCCGATGAGCGTGCTCGTTCACGCCATGCTGGTCCAAGCGCTCGCCGGCAACGCGGTCATCGCCAAGACCCCGACCGACGGCGGCGTCGCCTGCCTGACCCTGGCCTGCGCGCTCGCCGCCCGCGAAGGGCTTCCCGTCAGCCTCGTCAGCGGAAGCGGAGGTGAGCTGTCCCAGGCGCTGGTCCGGGCGCCCGAGATCGGCTGTGTCTCCTTCGTCGGCGGCCGCGACACCGGCGCCGCGGTGGCCACCGCCGTCGCCGACCTCGGCAAGCGCCACATCCTGGAACAGGAGGGACTGAACACCTGGGGAATCTGGAACTACTCAGACTGGGACGCCCTCACCGCCCTCGTCCCCAAACTCTTCGACTACGGCAAACAGCGCTGCACGGCCTATCCGCGGTTCGTGGTCCAGCGGGACCTCTTCGACGAGTTCCTCCGCGCCTACCTCCCCGCGGTGCGCCGGGTGCGCGTCGGCCACCCCCTGGCGGTGGAGCGCAGGGACGATCCGTACCCGGAGCTGGACTTCGGCCCGGTGATCAACGCGGCGAAGGCGAAGGAACTGCGGGACCAGGTCGCGGAGGCCATCGACCGCGGCGCCGTCCCCCTGCACCGCGCACGGCCGGCGGAGGCCCGCTTCCTGCCCGGCCAGGACACGGCGGCCTATGTCCAGCCGGTCACCCTCCTCAATCCGCCGCGCTCCTCCCCCCTCCACCACGCGGAGCCCTTCGGCCCGGTCGACACGATCGTCCTGGTCGACACGGAGGCCGAGCTGCTGGCCGCGATGAACGCCTCCAACGGCGCCCTGGTCGCGACCCTCTCCACGGACGACAGGACCACGTTCGACCGGCTGGCGCCGCAGATCCGAGCCTTCAAGATCGGCCACGGCAAACCGCGCTCGCGCGGCGACCGCGACGAGCTGTTCGGCGGCTTCGGCGCGTCCTGGCGCGGCGCCTTCGTGGGCGGGGAACTGCTCGTGAGGGCGGTGACCCAGGGGCCGGCGGGGGAGCGGCTGCCGGGGAACTTCCCGGAATACCAGCTCATGCCCTGACCGGACGCACAGCGTAGATGTCCGGCCACCCTCCGTACGGCTCGGTGGCCGGGGCGCTCCCGGCTCCCCGGCCACCCGCCCGAGGCACGGATACGCAGGTGAAACGCACTCCGAAACCTTGCTATTGTTGTCCCTGTCGCCGCGGGGAACAGCCCCGGCAAGGCGGCAGACACCTGGTCCGGGTGGCGGAATGGCAGACGCGCTAGCTTGAGGTGCTAGTGCCCTTTATCGGGCGTGGGGGTTCAAGTCCCCCCTCGGACACTCTCCATAGAGACACGAAAACGAGGGCCTCGACCTTACGGTCGCGGTCCTCGTCGCGTTGTGCGTGGTCGATCCGCTGGGTGACGATCGCCGGGTCGGCGTCGGTGTCGAGGGCGGCCTGGCAGCGGGCGAGGTGTCGCTCGCATTCCTTGATCGCCTGGCGAGCCTGGGCCTGCTTGCCGCGGATCGGCGAGGGCTGCGTCTTGCGTCCGCACCGCTTCCCCCTGGCCCGCGACGGCCTTCGCCGGCTCCTCGACCCGCTCCCGGCGGCTCGCGACCGGAGCCACAGGCGGACATGCACGGACCAGGTCGACGTTCAGGCATGTTCGAACATGCGCAGTTTCGTTTAAAACAACCTACAGAGGCCTTGACAGTCTTGAGTGGGGGCGCGGTACAACTACCGCACCGCACATGAGGCAATGACCGACCACTGAGGTGGGTGAGGGCCTCGCCGCCAGTCGGGGCAACGCTGGAAGCGCCATGCGTGGACTGCTGCTCCACGATGTCGAAGAGGGGGCGTCAAACAAAATCCAACTGATCCCTTCGTCGCGTCGTCGGCAGGGATCACTGATGGCGAGCTCTCGTTCGCGTTCGCCGACCGAACCGACCGCCTCAACGCGGATCACATGCGGCTGAACGCCAACGTTCCACCGTCGTTCGCCTGTTCAGGCAAGTGCCCACATCACGCAGCTCCGCTTCGTTCTCAATGACTCGCCGCACAACGGGGATGCCCAGCTCCAGCTCTCTCGCGCGCGTCATCTGCTGTAGCCGCATGCGGCGGGACGGCCCCGAGGTCCACGGCATGCGGGCCGAAGGCGCCTTCCCCCCGAAACGCCGACCGCTTGCCGTTCGGTATCGCTGAAGTTCTCCTCAGGAAGGACGATCCTGATGCCTGTCAGAACGCACCCCCATCCCGTCGGCATGAGAGCCCCACGCCTTTGGGCGGCTGCCCTCGCCGTCGTCGGGCTCTGCCTGGCGCTGGTCACCGGAGTGGCACCAGGCCGCGCTCACGCCGCGACCGCGACCGCGATCAGCGTCGACGGCAACTCCCAGGGCCGCACGTTCGACGGCGTGGGAGCCATCAGCGGTGGCGGGGGCAACACCCGCCTGCTCGTCGACTACCCCGAGCCGCGGCGCAGCCAGATCCTCGACTACCTCTTCAAGCCCGGCTACGGCGCATCCCTGCAGATTCTGAAGGTGGAGATCGGCGGCGACACCAACACCACCGACGGCGCCGAGTCCAGCATCGAACACTCGCCCGGCACCATCAACTGCAACAACGGGTACGAGTGGTGGCTGATGCGGCAGGCCAAGCAGCGCAACCCGCACATCAAACTGTACGGTCTCGCCTGGGGCGCTCCGGGCTTCCTCGGCGGCCACGACTTCTGGTCCACCACCTCTCCCTCGACGGTGGACTACCTCATGAACTGGCTCGACTGCGCCAAGCAGCACAACTTCACCATCGACTACCTCGGCGGCTGGAACGAGAGGTACGACCGCGCGAAAAGCCCCGCCTGGTACGAAGCCCTGCACGCCGCCCTCGCGAAGCACGGCTATGCCACGAAGGTGGTCGGCGCCGACAACGACTGGGCGATAGCGGACGACATCGCGTCCGACTCCGCGCTGTCCTCGGCGGTGGACATCGTCGGCGCGCACTACGTCTGCGGCTACCGAAGCAGCCAGACCAACTGCTCCAGCACGGCCAACGCGCAAGCCTCCGGAAAGCAACTGTGGGCGAGCGAGAACGGCTCGGACGACGCCGATGCCGGAGCCATGGCGATGGCCCGTGGCATCAACCACGGCTATCTGGACGCCAAGTTGACCGCCTACATCAACTGGCCGCTCGTCGCCTCGATCTCCCCCAACCTCGACTACAACGGGGTGGGCCTGGTCCAGGCCAACCAGCCCTGGTCCGGCGCCTACAACGTCGGCCGCAGCACCTGGACGATGGCGCAGACCAGCCAGTTCACCTCCCCAGGGTGGAAGTACCTGGACACCTCCAGCGGCTATCTCGGCGGCAACCGGGCGGGCGGCAGCTACGTCAGTTACGCGGCCCCGGACAAGTCCGCCTGGAGCACGGTGTTCGAGACCATGGACGCCACCGCCGACCAGACCGTCTCCCTCTCCGTCACGGGCGGGCTGCCCGGCGGCACCCTGCACGTCTGGACGACCGACCAGAATGCCGGCCAGCCGCGCATGGTGGCCGCGCCGGACCTGTCGGCCACCGGCGGCACCTACCAGCTCACCCTGCAGCCCAAGCACCTCTACACCGTCACCACGACCACCGGGCAGGCACCCGGCACCGTCACGGGCCCGCAGCGCACCCCGCAGCCGCTCCCGTACTCCGACAGCTTCGCCGGCTACCCCTCAGGCGCGGAGGCCAAGTACTTCGCCGGCATGAACGGTGCCTTCGAGGCGGCGCCCTGCGGCGGAGGGCGCAGCGGCCAGTGCCTGCGCCAGATGACCACCACCCCGCCGATCCAGTGGACCAACGAGACCGCGAACCAGCCCTACACCACGATGGGCGACGTCAACTGGTCCGACTACACCGTCTCCACCGACGTACTGCTGGAAAGGTCCGGAGGCGCAGCCGACCTGCTCGGCCACGTCGGCTGGCAGAAACAGAACAACAACGGCCTCAACGCCTACCACCTGACGCTGGACACCACGGGCACATGGGCTCTGCAGAAGAGCGACCAGTCGTGGAACTTCACCACGCTGTCCAAGGCAAGCGGCAAAATCGCCAAGGTCCACGGCACCGACACCTGGCACAAGCTCTCGCTCACCTTCCAGGGCAGCACCATCACCGCGAAGATCGACGGTACCCAGGTCGCCAGCGTCACCGACACCAGCTACGGCGCCGGACAGATCGGACTCGGCACCGTCTGGGACACCAAGACCCACGGATACTACGGCGTCCAGTACTCCAACCTGTCCGTCACCCCTGGTACGGCACCGAGCCTGAAGGGGACGTACAACCTCGTCAACGTCAACAGCGGCATGCTGCTCGACGCTGCCGACGAAGGCACCTCGGACGGAACGCCGATCATCCAGTGGCCGGCCAACGGCGGGGCGAACCAGAAGTGGACGCTGACCGCCAACGCGGACGGCTACTACACCATCACCAACGTCGGCAGCGACAAGACACTGGACGTCCCGGCCGAAACCATGTTGCCCGGCACCCAACTGGACCTGTGGGGAGCCAACGGAGGTACGAACCAACAATGGGCGGTGACACCTTCGACCAACGGGGCCTACACCATCGAATCCCGTAACAGCGGCCACCTGGTCGATGTATCGGGCGCTTCGACCAGCCAGAACACCCCGGTGATCCAGTGGAATCCGAACGGAGGCAGCAACCAGCAGTGGAAGCTGGTGAAGGCCGGATGACCGATCGGCACTGACCACTGTCCACCGCGCTGGATTCCCCGCCCCTTCGCCTTTCCGCGGGGAATCCAGCCGAGCAGGCCATCCGGGTGACGGCCGCGGTCCTCGTCGCGCTGTCGTGGACGGGACGCCGATCAGTGCTTCCACCGCCCCCGCCGAGTCGGCCTCATCCCCACCCGAGAACACACCTTCCTCGCCGATCTCACCCAGCTCACCCTCCTCACCCGACCCCCGCCCATCCGGCCTGACACCCCCGGGCCGAGGCGCGCGGCGGCCGCCTCCTTCATGCCTCTGAACTCCCTTTCCGTACCAGTCGGGGCCGGATAGCCTGCCCTGGCTCGGGCACAGCGATACAGGGGGAGCCAGCATGTCCATCCGGCCGCAGTACCGGCGGGTGTCAGCCCTGCAGCGGCAGTTCTTCAATCGGGAAGGCACGCTCGCCGCTTACGACGAGGAACTGCGGACTCTCGGGGAGGGACCCCGCATCCTGAACGTCGTCGGCATCGGCGGAATCGGGAAGTCCCGGCTGCTGCAGGAGTTACGCAACCGCAGTCCGAAAAACTGCCGGACCGCCCGCCTCGACCTGCAGTTGCCGACGATGCGCCAGCAGGAGGACGCTCTCGCCGTGCTGCGCATGGAATTCGGCGCACAGGGGCTAAAGTTCGACCGGTTCGACATCGCCTATGCCGTGCTCTGGCAACGGGTGCACCCGCAACTACAGCTGAACCGGCGGAACACCCCCTTCGCCGAGGAGAGCGACATCCTCATGAAGATCCTCGACGATGCGATGGGCCTCCCGGTCTTCGGAACGGCGGCCGGCCTGGTCCGGCTGACCGGCCGTGCGGTCAAGAACCGCCAGCGCCGTCAGCGGATCGAGGCCGACCCCACCCTGAACGAGCTCGACGGACTCAGCAACGCCGAGCTGGGGCACGCGGTTTCGTACCTCTTCGCCGATGAGCTGAGGGCCTCCGCGCAGGAGGCACCCTACGTCGTGTACGTCGACGCCTATGAGGCGCTCGTGCCCACGCCCCTGCCCGGCGGCCGCAGCTTCGGCACGGACGCCTGGCTGCGCGACCTGCTCGGTCAGCTCCACGGCGGTCTGACCGTGCTGGCCAGCCGCGAGCCCCTGCCCTGGGCGGCGTACGACCCCGAATGGGAGTCGGTGATCTGCCGGACCGACATCGACGGCCTCCCCATGCCCGCCCGGCTGGAACTGCTCGCCCAGGCGGGCATCACGGAGATCCCCCGGCAGCGCTCGATCGCCGAAGCCAGTGAAGGCGTGCCCTTCTACCTCCATCTGGCCGTCGACACCCATCTGCAGAACCCGGCACGGCTCGAGCACGCCGCCACGTCCGAGGAGATCGTCCAGCGGTTCCTGCAGCATGTCGCCCCCGACGAAGTGCGGATCCTGGAGCTGCTCAGTGTGGCCCGGACCTTCGACTTCGTGGTGTTCCAGACCATTTCCCGCGCCTTCGACCTGCCCGCGAACCTCCTGATCTGGGAATCGCTCACCGCCTACTCCTTCGCCTACCCCCTGACCGACGGCTGGTACCGGCTGCACCAGCTCATGATCGGTGCGCTGCAGCGCCACCTTTCGCCCGCGGTCCGGCGGCGGGTGCACGCCGTGCTCCGCGCCCACTGGGAGGGCCTCGCGGACCGGATGGAGCGAGGCCAGGGGCCGGGCGGCGGCAGGACCCGCCTCTCCCCGCTCCGGGAGGCCGTCTACCACGGGCTGCGTGCCGCCGACATCACCCCGGACGAGATCCAGAGGCACGCCGACAGGTCCGTCGTGCTGAGCGGCAGGCAGGCCGTCGACGGCATCGTGAAGGACCTCAGGCACCATCTGGCCGCGAGGAGGGCGGACCGGGTCGAGGGCCAGGACGACGAGGCGGTGGCCGGCCTCCACAACGCCGCGGACTGCCTCGACGCGGAGTCGAGACTGGAGCTGGGTGACGCCGCCGGCGCCATCGCGCTCACCCCGCACCTGGACCGGCCGGTACGCGAGCTGGTGTCCGCGAGGCTCGCGCTCGCGGGGGCCAACGCCCGCCGCATCGCCGGTGAGAGCACCCTGGCCGCCACGATCTTCGAACGGGTCTGGGCGGAGCACGAAGGCGAGGCGCGGCCCACCGCGGGCTTCTGCGTCGCCGACATCCGTATGTGGCAGGGCGACTTCGCGGGGGCGTTCTCGCTGGCCGAGGAGGTGCACGGGATCTGCGCCGCCGACGAGGCGGTCATCCGGGCCGACCTGAAGCGGCTCATGCACCTCGGACACCGCTTCCTGATGGACTTCGACAGCTCGGCGCGGCTCCTCGCCGAGGCCGAGGCCGAATACCAGGCGTCGAACGCGCTGGTGGGCCTGGCCAACATCAGGACCAACCACGCCGAGCTGTACGCCTTCACCGATCCGGAAGCGGCGGTGGAGGCCGCCTCCTCGGCGCTTGAGGTGCAGCGCGATCTGGGGGCGCAGCACGAGATCGGCAAGGCGTACACTGCCATGGCCATGGCACAGACCAGACTGGGGCAGTACGAGAGGGCCTCATCCTCGTTCCTGAACGCCAATGCGGCCCTCGACCGGGCGGGTTACCGCTCCGGCAGGGCCCGGGCCGACATGTTCCGGGCGTTCCTCATGCTGCGGCAGGGCGACCGGCAGGGCACCCGGGAACTCCTGGTGCACGCGGCCCGCGAGTTCGTGGCCTGCCAGGTCTATCCGTCGCTGATCCTGGCGATCCACCGGGCCGCCGAGCGGATCGGCGTCGACGAACCCGAGCTGACGGCACTCGCCGGGCGGGCCCGGCCCGCCGTACGCCCGCTCGGTTCCCTCGACGAACTCCAGCGTCGTACCGACTCGGTCCTGTCGATGTTCCTCGAGGTGGGCGCATGAACTGGCAGACGGTGTACGCAGAGGCCCAAAGAGCGGGCGAGGCCGCGGCCGGGTACTACAACCGGAACGTCGGCGTGTGGACGCCCGAAGGGAAGGTGAACGTCCGCATCCCCCTCGCAGCCGCAGACGTCATGGACGTACGCGTGTGGCACGAGGAGGACGTGCTCGCCTGTATCCGGCCCTATGTCGCGCGGGCACCCGAGCTGCGCCATGTGTCGGGGTCTCCCCGGTTCCAGGTCCACCACTTCATCGAGGGGCGGGTACTGGACAGTTTCTCCCCCCGGAAAAGCGCCGTCCCCGCTCATGTGATCGATGACGTGGTGGAGGTGATGGACCAGCTCACCCGCATCCCGCAGGAGAAGACGCCGTCCCTGCCGGACGACTGGCCGGAATCGGGGGACAGCGGCGGGTTCGGCCGCCTGCTGGCCCGCCTCACCCAGCAGGTCTACGACGCCCACCGGGAGGAGTACGGGGCCGTGTTCGCCGACTTCGGGATCCCGGACGAGCCGCTCGCGGTCGTCGAGCCGCTGTGGGACGGGCTCACCTCCCGCCCGTTCGCGGTACTCCACGCCGACCTGCACCGCAAGAACATGATCGTCTCCAGCGGGTCGACCTGGTTCCTCGACTGGGAGCTGGCGCTGTGGGGCGATCCCATGTACGAGATCGGAATCCACCTCCACAAGATGGATTACCCCGACGACCAGCGCGCCGAGGCCCTCCGGCAGTGGCGTGCGTGCCTGCCGGCGGCGTCCACGGCCGGACCGGTGGCGGACCTGGATCTGTACCTGGCGCACGAGCGCGTCAAGTCGGGGATCGTCGACACGATCCGCTACTCCAAACAGCTCGCGGCGGCCGACGAACCGGAACGGGAGTTCCTCATCGGCCGGCTGGCGCGGAAGCTGAACGTGGCCCGGGCGGTGTGGGGCGAGAAACCGACGATGACTCCGGAGCGGGTCGCTCGGGCACTGGCGCCGTGGGCAGAGAGATAGTCATGGACGCCATGGCGCTGTACGAAGAGGCACGCGCGCACGAGAACGCGCTCTCCGGCTTCTACCACCGCAACGTACGGGTGGAGGACGACTCCGGGCCCTTACTGGTGCGGATCCCGGGCCCCGGCGCCGAGCCGATGGACCTCACCCTCTGGCCGGAGCCCGAAGTGCTCCGGGCCATCCGCCCGTTCGTGTCCCGGGCACCACGACTCGTCCACGCAGGAGTCAGCCCGGACTTCCAGATCCACGAGTTCATCGCCGGACGCCGGGTCGACGAGATCGCGCAGGACGGCAAGCCGTTGCCGGACGTCGTCCTCGACGGTGTGGAACAGTTCTTCGGCGAGGTCCTGCGGGTGCCGACCGCCGCTCTTGCCGCCGTGCCGCCCGGCTGGCCGGACGACGGGGACACACCCGGCTTCGCGCGGTGCCTCCTCGACTTCGCACGCCATCTGCGGGACCGGGCGGACGCTTCGGTGGACGCCCTGTACCAGGCGCTGGGCGTGCCCGCGGACCCCTGTGGCCCGCTCTTGGAGCGGGCGGGCCGGGAGCTCGCACGGCGGCCGTTCCGCCTGCTGCACGGCGACATCCATCGCAAGAACATGATCCTTTCCGGTCGGGCCGGACTGGTCGTTCTGGACTGGGAACTCGCCCTGTGGGGGGATCCCCTCTACGACCTGGCGGATCATCTGCACAAGACCGCGTACACGGCGGCGGACCGCCAACGGACCGTCGCGGGCTGGGAGCGGGCGGCCCCCGCCGACTGTCGTGCGGGCGCGCCGGCCGGCCTCGGCTTCTACCTCGCCTACGAGGAGATGAAATCGGCCCTGGTGGACACCGTCCGCTGGGGCCGTCGCATCGTGGAAGCCCCAGCGGGCCGCGAGCGCCAGGCGCTGGCCGCGGAACTCCGGACGAAGCTCCTCGCGGCGCGCCCGCACTGGGACGCCGGGCCTCTGCCCGAGGCGGCGGAGATCGAGGACACCACGCTGCGCCTGCTGGGGTGACCCGCCCCGCCGCCCCAGCGCGGAGGGCGGGGCGCCGCCGAGCACCGGGAGACCGTCGCCGGAGTACGGCGGCGGGCCCGTACGGAAGCGTTCCGCAGGGCGAACAACCCGAGGACGGCTGATCCGTCGGCCGGACACACCGCCGGGATGACTCATCATGATCGAGACGTTCCGGTCGCGGGGTTCCGCTTCAAGCCCACGCTGAGCTGGTCCTGCTGCGGCCGGTCCGACCAGGACGACCGTCTGGACCTCGCCGTGGTGGAGAAGGCGACGGGGGACGCCGTCGTCATGTCGATCCTCGCGCCGGAGTGGGTCGAGCACGGCGGGCTGCCCAGGGGAGCGTGACCAGACCGCACGGCCCTGAAAGGGGCTCGGAAGGCGTGTCGCGCAGGCCGGCCGGCCAAAGGGCGGGCACGCCGAAAATGACGTGCCCGCGGCCGATCTCCCCGCCTACACTCGCCACGCACCCGGCCGAGCGCCCGATCAGGGCCCGCCGTGTGCCGATCAGTCCGACGAACGAGGGGAGCCCGGCCGTGTGTGAGCGCACCGTTGCCGCCGCTTCCCGTTCCCGGTACGAGGTGATCCTGGTGTCCTCGTCCGGCCGGTGCCCGCTGCGCGGCCGGCACCGGACACCCGTGACGCAAGGCTGACGTCCTCGCCCTTCCCGTCCGGCTCCACCGCCGGTCCAGGGTGCCTTCATGCCCAAGCCGCCGCGGGAAATCGCGCTGCCCCTTTTTCTCAGGACATCTCCGGGTATCTCCGGATCCTTTACGAAAGGCATCGGGCCGTGCGCACGAACGCCAACCCTCTCACCGCCGTCCGCAACCTCGGCATCCTCGCCCACGTGGACGCGGGCAAGACCACCGTCACCGAGCGGATCCTGTACGCGACGGGCATCACCCACAAGCGCGGCGAGGTGCACGACGGCACCACCGTCACCGACTTCGACCCCCAGGAACGCGACCGCGGCATCACCATCTTCGCCGCGGCCGTCAGTTGCGCCTGGGACGGCCACCGCGTCAACCTCATCGACACACCCGGCCACGTCGACTTCGCCGACGAAGTGGAACGCTCGCTACGGGTCCTCGACGGGGCGATCGCCGTCTTCGACGCCGTCGCCGGGGTCGAGCCGCAGAGCGAGTCCGTGTGGCGGCAGGCCGACCGGCACGGCGTACCGAGGATCGCCTTCGTGAACAAGCTGGACCGCGCGGGCGCCGACCTAGACCGGGCCGTCGGCTCGATCCGGGAGCGGCTGCATCCCGCCCCGCTCGTCGTCCAGTTGCCGATCGGGGCCGAGGACGCCTTCACCGGGGTCGTGGACCTGGTGCGCATGCGCTCCCTGGTCTGGGGCGACGGAAGCGGTACGGCGGTGGAGGGGCCGGTTCCCGAGGGGCAGCGGGAAGAGGCACTGCGGCGGCGCCGGGCACTGGAGGAGGCCGTGGCGGAACTGCATCCGGCCGCGCTGGAGGAGTTCTGCGCGCGGTCCGCGCTGTCCGAGCCGACCCTGGTGGCCGCCCTGCGCGAACTCACCCGTACCGGCGAGGGCGTGGTCGTACTCTGCGGCTCCGCCTACCGCAACCGCGGTATCGAACCGCTCCTGGACGCGGTGGTGGCCTATCTGCCGTCGCCGCTGGACGTGCCCGCCGTACGCGGCGTGCACGAGGGCGGCGGACAGCGGCGGGCCGCCGATCCCGACGCGCCGTTCGCGGCGCTCGCCTTCAAGGTGAACGTGAGCGGCACCGGGCGCCTGACCTATGTGCGCGTCTACTCGGGCACGATCGAGAAGGGAGACACCCTGTGGGACCCGGGCACCGGGCGCACCGAGCGGGCGGCGCGGATCCTGCGCGTCATGGCGGACCGGCATGTCCAGCTGGACCGGGCGGTCGCCGGGGACATCGTCGCGCTGGCGGGGCTGAAATCGGCGCGGGCCGGTTCGACCCTGTGCGATCCGGGCGCCCCGCTGCTCCTGGAGCCGCCCGTCGTCGCCGAGCCCGTGGTGTCCGTGGCCGTCGAGGCGCGGCGCGGCACGGACACCGGGCGACTGGCGGCCGCGCTGGCCCGGCTGGTGGAGGAGGATCCCTCGCTGATGGTGCGCACCGACGCCGAGACCGGGCAGACCGTGCTGTCCGGGATGGGGGAACTCCATCTGGAGGTCGCGGCGGAGAAGATCCGCCGGAACGGAGGACCGGAGCTCGCCGTGGGCCGGCCGCGGGTCGCCCACCGCGAGACGGTCGCGGACGGAGTGACCGGGTTCGTGTTCCGGCACGTCAAACAGGACGGCGGGGCGGGGCAGTTCGCCCATGTCGTGCTCGACGTGGAGCCGCTCGGCCCCGGAGCCGGCGTCACCGGCTTCGCGTTCCGGTCCGCCGTGGTCGGCGGGCGGGTGCCGCAGGAGTATGTGCGTGCGGTGGAGGCCGGGTGCCGGGACGCGCTCGCCGAGGGGCCGCTGGACGGGCACCCGGTGACCGGGTTGCGGGTCACGCTGACCGACGGCTCGACCCATGTGAAGGACTCCTCCGACACGGCGTTCCGCACGGCCGGCCGACTGGGGCTGCGCGCGGCGCTCCGCGCCTGCGTGATGGCCCTGCTGGAACCGGTGGCCGAGGTCACGGTCACCGTGCCGGACGATGCCGTCGGCTCGGTGCTCGGGGACCTGGCCGCCCGGCGCGGCAGGGTCACCGGCTCCGAGAACCGGGGCGGCGCGGCGGTGCTGACCGCCACCGTGCCGCTGGCCGAACTGTTCGGCTACGCGACCCGGTTGCGCAGCCGCACCCAGGGCCGGGGCACCTTCACGACCCGGCCCGCGGGCTACGCCCCGGCGCCGCGACCGGTGCCGGTCCGGTAGCAAGGACGCATGGTTTCCGCACCACGAGCCGGCGCGGTTCGTGGTGCGGAAACCGTGCCTCGGCGTCCTGGCGCCCCCTTGGCGGCCCCACGCGCCGCTCGCCCGGGTCGAGGCCGACCCGTATTGCAACGGACGATTCAAAACGGTTAGGGTCACGTCATGGCCCGACCGAGGACTTTCGACGAGGAGCGGGCCCTGGACGCGGCGATGCGGACGTTCTGGGAGAAGGGCTACGAGGCCACCTCCACGCAGGACCTGTGTGACGCCACCGGGCTGGGGCGCAGCAGCATCTACAACACGTTCAAGAGCAAGCACGACCTGTTCCAGCGGGCGCTGCATCGCTACATGACCACGATGAACGCCGTTCAGCTGGCCGTCCTGGAGGACATCGGCCGCAGCGGCGCCGACCGTATCCGCGCCCTGTTCGCGCTGGTGCTCGACGGTGACGCGGAGAACCGCCCGCAGGGTCACAGCCTGGGCTGTCTCAGTGTGAACACGACGGTCGAACTGGCCGCCCGTGACGCCGTCGCGGCCAGGATCCTGGAGAGCGACACGGCTCGCCGGCTCGACGTCCTGCGTGCGGCGGTCGAGGCGGGCCGCCGTGACGGCAGCATCACGTCCGCCAGGGACGCGGGCGACCTGGCCAGGTTCATCAACGCCACCGTGGCGGGCCTGCGCGTCTCCGCGCAGGGCGGCGCCGACCGCGCGGCCCTGGAGTCGGTCGTGGCGATCGCTCTGGACGCGCTGACCGCCTGAGTCCGCTCGCTCCAGGGACTCCCTCGCGTGGCGCTCGCCCGTGGGCTGTCTCTCGGCTGCCCAAGTTTTGAACCAATCGATCCATAACCGAGTTCGCAACCAGATCCGCAGCCAGACCCATGACGCCTGCCTCCAGCACAGCAAGGAGAACCCACCGTGCCCCGTGCCGTATACGTTCTGGCGCTCGGCATCTTCGCCATGGTGACCAGTGAGTTCGCGGTCGCCGGACTGATGCCGCAGATGGCCGACGGCCTGCACGCCACCGTGCCGCAGATCGGATATCTCATCACCGCGTTCGCCTCCGCGATGGCCCTCGGCGGGCCGGTCATGACCGTGGCGGTGATGAAACTCCCGCCGCGCACGGCCCTGTTGGTACTCTTCGCGGTCTTCCTCGCGGGCAATGTCCTGGCCGCCACCGCGACCGGCTACGGTGTGATGCTGGCCGCCCGTGTCGTCACCGGCGTCGCGTCCCAGGCCTTCTTCGGCGTCGGGATCTCCCTGTGTGCCCGGCTGACCCGGCCGGAGATACGGGGACGCGCCGTCGCCGTGGCCATGAACGGACTGATGCTCGGCACACTGCTCGGCCTGCCCCTGTCCACACTGATCGGTGAACGGCTCGGCTGGCGCGCGGCGTTCTGGGCCGTCTCCGTTCTCGCCCTGGTCGCGGCTGGGGCCACCATGGCCGGTGTGCCCCGGCTGGAGAACGCCCCGAGCGGGGGTCTGCGCGCCGAGGCCGGTGTCTTCGCGCGGCCCCGGCTGTGGCTGGTGCTTGCCACCAGCACCCTGATCATCGGGGCCACCTTCGCCGCGTTCAGTTACTTCAACCCCATCCTGACCGGCCTCACCGGTTTCTCCGCCGGCACCGTGCCGCTGCTGCTCATCGCCTACGGCGCCGCCACCGTCGTCGGCAACATGGTCGTCGGCCGCCTCGCCGACCGGCACGCCGTGCCCGTGCTCGTCGTGGGCCTTCTGCTCAACCTGCTCTTCCTGGCGGGCTTCGCGCTTCTCGCCGACGTGCCCGCCGCGGCCGTGGTCTGCCTGCTCGGCATCGGCCTCGTCGGCGTCACCATGAACCCGGCGATGGCCACCCGCGTCCAGCGCGCCGGCAACGCCGGGCCGCTAGTCAACACCGTGCACACCTCCTTCATCACGCTCGGCGTCATCATCGGCTCGTCCCTCGGCGCGGTCGCCATCGATGCCGGGAGCCTGCGCGGTCCCCTCTGGTTCGGCGCCGCCCTGGCCGCCCTCGGCCTCCTCACCCTCCTGCCCGAGATGCGCCGCCCCGGCCGCGCGGCGGGGCGGCGAGGCAGGACGGTGGCCCGCGGAGGCACGGGGCGGGAGGCGCGGGAAAGGGCGAGGAGGGGCTGAACGGCACACGGGGTGCGGGCCATTGCTCCGGCACGGCCCGCACCCGCACACCTGGCCTGCGTTCCACCTCGCCTGTGTCCCGGCCTTGCGGTCCCGGCCTTGCGGCCCCGCCCGGCTTCCGCTCACGCGTGCGTCGGGCGGGGGCCAACGGACCGTCGAGCCTTGTCGATCGGCGGCCTCCTGCCCCTCTCAGACCAACCGTCGCTCCACCGCCGCCCGCCAAGCCGGAGTCGGTGACGTGTCCAGTGCGGGCCGCGGGCGGTGGCCGCCGGCCGAGAAGAACGCGGCCAGGGGAAGGACCGCCGCGCCCACGGTGACCGCGTCCGGGCCGAGGTGGCCGAGGGCGATGCCGACCCGGCTCGCGGGGAAGCGGAGGGCGTGCGCGAGGGCGTGGGTGCGAACCTCGTCCAGGAAGCCGCCGCCGAGCTGGAGCCCCGCCCAGCCGCCGATCAGGAGCCGTTCCGGCTGGAAGAGGTTGATCAGGTCGGCCAGGCCCGCGCCCAGATACTCGGCGGTCTCGGCGAGGACGGCCGCCGCCACCGGGTCGGGCTCCCGGCCGTCGTCGGGGCGGGCCGCGGCGAGGAGTTCGGTCAGCGCCCGTTCCTCGCCGGCCCCGGCCGACGGTCGCCCGCCCGCCTCCCGCCACCGTGCCACCAGCGCCTCCGCGCCCGCGTACGCCTCCAGGCAGCCGAGGGCGCCGCACCGGCACCGGCGGCCGCCGACCCGTACCGTCAGATGTCCCCACTCCGCGGCCCGCCCCTCGGCCGCCTCCTCGGTGACCACGCAGGCGCCGACGCCGGAGCCGAACAGGACCACGACGGCGCTCCGCGCCCCGCGTCCGGCGCCGAACCACATCTCGGCCTGGCCCAGTGTCTTGGCACCGTTGTCGATGAAGTACGGGATGTGGGAGGGGAGTTGACCGGTGGTCCGGAGCAGGTGTTCCAAGGGGACCGCGTCCCAGCCGGTCGTCTGGCCGTGCACGACGGCGCCCAGCTCGGCGGTGTCCTCGATGATGCCGGGCACGCCGATGCCGATGCCGAGCAGGTCGCCGGGGGAGAGGCGGGCCGCGGTCAGCACCTCGGCGACGCCCTCGTGCACATGGCCGACGACGGCGTCGACGTCGTACCCGCGTGGCCCCAGAGGCCGTTCCGTGCGGGCCAGTTCGGTCAGGGCGAGGTCCAGCAGCTCCACGCGGACCCGGGTCTCGCCGACGTCGACCCCGATCAGCCGCCCGCTGTCCGGCCGTATCCGCAGCAACCGGCGCGGCCGGCCCGCGTCGGAGCCGACGCTGCCCGCCTCCTCCACCAGGCCGTCGGCGAGGAGTTCGGCGACGACGTTGCTCACGGAGCCCGAACTCAGCCCGGTCGCCGGACCGAGGGCGTGCCGGCTCGTCGGGCCGTCGAAATACAACCGTTGCAGAACGGCACCGCGGCTCACCCGCCGCAGGTCACGCACCGTACGGCCGCCCAGCCCTGCCACCTGGCCTCCCTGGCTCGCATGATTCCGAGGCCCGCTCGGCCGGATGCCGCTGCCGGATCCCTTGACGAGCGTTTCTCTTGAGGTTTAACTCACATCCTAAATTAAGCCATGAGGGGCTTCGGGGGCCGAACGGGGTGTCGGCTCCCACGAGTCGCCCCGAGGGTTCTCGACTCCCGGAAAGGGACACCAGGAGCCATGCGCAGCATCCGAGCCGCGGCCGTAGGCGCCGTCACCATGTCTCTCGCCCTCGCGGCCACGGCCTGCGGAGGCGGTTCGGCCGGCGGCGGAGGGTCCGACGACTCGCCGAAGACGCTCACCTACTGGGCCTCCAACCAGGGCTCCAGCATCGCGGTCGACAAGAAGGTCCTGCAGCCCGAACTCGACAAGTTCGAGAAGCAGACCGGCATCAAGGTGAAGCTGGAGGTCGTGCCCTGGTCCGACCTGCTCAACCGGATCCTCACCGCGACCACCTCCGGCCAGGGCCCCGACGTGCTGAACATCGGCAACACCTGGAGCGCCTCCCTGCAGGCCACCGGCGCGCTGCTGCCGTGGGACGCGAAGAACTTCGCCGAGATCGGCGGCAAGGACCGGTTCGTCGATTCGGCGCTCGGCTCGACGGGCGCCCAGGGCAAGGACCCGGCCGCGGTCCCGCTCTACTCGATGGCGTACGCGCTCTACTACAACAAGCAGATCTTCGCCGACGCCGGGATCTCCAAGCCCCCGGCCACCTGGGACGAGCTGATCGCCGACGGCAAGAAGATCAAGGCGAGGGGCAAGTCGGTGCTCGGCGCCGAGGGCTCCAACCTGGCGGAGAACATCCACCACGTCTTCGTCTTCGCCAAGCAGCACGGCGCCGACTTCTTCACCCCCGACGGCAAGCCGGACTTCACCGACCCCAAGGTGGTCGACGCGGTCGAGCAGTACGTCGACCTGATGGCCAAGGACAAGGTCATCCCGCCCGGTGACGCCGAGTACGCGCAGAACCAGTCCGTCAGCGACTTCGCCAAGGGCAGGCAGGCCATGCTGCTGTGGCAGTCCGCCGCCGCCAACCTCAAGTCCCAGGGCATGAGCGAGGACGCCTACGGCATCGCACCCGTGCCCGTGCGGTCCGGCACCCCCGGCGCCGGCACCCAGACCAACTCGATGGTCGCCGGCATCGACATCGCCGTCTTCAAGAACAGTCACAACCTGGACGGCGCCACCCGGTTCGTGAAGTTCATGACCGGCGACGCCGAGCAGAAGATCCTCAACACGGCCTACAGCTCCATCCCGCCGGTCAAGACCGCCCAGGGCGACGCGGCGTTCGGCAGCCCGTCCAACGCGGTGCTGAAGAACACCCTCGCCACCAGCGCCGCCGCGCTGCCGCAGGTGGCGACCGAGTCGCAGTTCGAGACGGTGGTCGGCACGGCCGTCAAGGATCTGTTCGCCGACGCCGCCGCCGGACGCGCGGTGACCACCGACTCCGTCAAGGCGAAGCTGGTGAAGGCCCAGCAGCAGATGCCGGCGGCCTGAGCACGATGACCACCACCGCTCTGAAGGAGCCGGTACGCGAGACCTCCCCCGGTGCGGCGCGCGAACCTCACCGCCGCACCGGGCGGATCCGCCGCCTCTCCCTGCCGTACCTGCTGCTCCTGCCCGCCCTGCTCCTCGAACTCCTCGTCCATCTGGTGCCGATGGCCATCGGCATCGTGATGAGCTTCAAGGAACTCACCCAGTTCTACATCCGCGACTGGGGGAGCGCCCCCTGGTCCGGCGTCGGCAACTACAAGGTGTCGGTGGACTTCGACGCCCCCGTCGGCGAGGCCCTGCTGCACTCCTTCTTCGTCACCGTCGGCTTCACACTGCTGTCGGTCGGCCTGTGCTGGCTGATCGGCACCGCGGCCGCCGTCTTCATGCAGGACACCTTCCGCGGCCGCGGTCTGCTGCGCGCCCTGTTCCTGGTGCCGTACGCGCTGCCCGTCTACGCGGCCGTCATCACCTGGGTGTTCATGTTCCAGCACGACAACGGCCTGGTGAACCACGTCCTGCACGACCAGCTGCACCTCACCGGCAAGCCCTCGTTCTGGCTCATCGGCGACAACAGCTTCTACGCCCTGCTGACGGTGTCGGTGTGGAAGGGCTGGCCGTTCGCGTTCCTCATCGTGACGGCCGCACTGCAGAACATCCCGCACGAGCTGTACGAGGCGGCCGCGCTGGACGGCGCCGGGACATGGCAGCGGATCCGCCGCATCACCCTGCCCTCGCTGCGCCCGGTCAACCAGGTCCTGGTCCTCGTGCTGTTCCTGTGGACGTTCAACGAC
Organism: Streptomyces griseochromogenes; assembly: GCF_001542625.1. Taxonomy (NCBI): domain Bacteria; kingdom Bacillati; phylum Actinomycetota; class Actinomycetes; order Kitasatosporales; family Streptomycetaceae; genus Streptomyces; species Streptomyces griseochromogenes. Next base: position 3,371,571 of record NZ_CP016279.1, read on the forward strand.
TTCAACACGCCGTACGTGCTGTTCGGCAAGTCCGCCCCCGAGGCCGCCGACCTCGTCTCGGTGCACATCTACCAGGCCTCGTTCGTCACCTGGAACTTCGGCACGGGATCCGCGATGTCCGTGCTCCTGCTGCTGTTCCTGCTGGTGGTGACGGGTGTGTACCTCCTGCTCACCTCGCGCGGACGGAGGGCCGCCGATGCCTAGGTCACCCATGGCCCCGTCGGGTTCCTTCCTCTGGTCCCGGCGGATCTTCCTCACGCTGCTCACCGGGTTCGTGCTGATCCCGGTGTACGTGATGGTCTCCAGCTCGCTGAAGCCGCTCGCCGACGTCACGGGCAAGTTCCGCTGGCTGCCGAGCGGGCTGACCTTCCGGCCGTACATCGACATCTGGTCGACGGTCCCGCTCGCGAAGTACTTCATGAACTCGCTGATCGTGGCGGGCGCGGCGACGATCTGCTCGGTGGTCGTCGCGGTCTTCGCCGCCTACGCCGTCAGCCGCTACGACTTCCGCGGCAAACGGGTCTTCACGGTGACCGTGCTGTCCACGCAGATGTTCCCCGGCATCCTCTTCCTCCTCCCGCTGTTCCTGATCTACGTCAACATCGGCAACGCCACCGGCATCGCCCTGTTCGGCTCGCGCGGCGGCCTGATCCTCACCTATCTGACGTTCTCGCTGCCGTTCTCCATCTGGATGCTCATCGGCTACTTCGACTCGGTGCCGCGCGAGCTGGACGAGGCGGCGCTGGTGGACGGCTGCGGCCCGCTCGGCGCACTGCTGAGGATCGTCGTACCGGCCGCGATCCCCGGCATCGTCGCGGTCGCCGTGTACGCCTTCATGACCGCGTGGGGAGAGGTGCTCTTCGCGTCCGTCATGACCAATGACACCACCCGCACCCTCGCCGTCGGCCTCCAGGGCTACTCCACCCTCTACGACGTCTACTGGAACCAGATCATGGCCGCCTCGCTCGTGGTGAGCGTGCCGGTGGTCGCCGGGTTCCTGCTCCTGCAGCGCTATCTCGTCGCCGGTCTGACGGCGGGCGCCGTCAAGTGACCGACACCCCGTATTCCGAAGGGACTTCCGTGTCCGAACCCATCGACCTCGCCGCACTCCCGCACGACTTCCTGTGGGGCACGGCGACAGCGGCGTACCAGATCGAGGGGGCCGTCGCCGAGGACGGCCGTTCACCGTCGATCTGGGACACCTTCTCGCACACCCCGGGGAAGATCGCGAACGACGACACCGGTGACGTCGCCTGCGACCACTACCACCGCTGGCGCGAGGACATCGGCCTGATGCGGCAACTGGGCGTCAACGCCTACCGGTTGTCGGTGGCCTGGCCGCGGGTGCTCCCGGGCGGGGACGGTCCGGTCAACGCCAAGGGCCTCGCCTTCTACGACGAGTTGGTGGACGCCCTGCTGGAGGCGGGCATCACCCCGTCGGTCACCCTCTACCACTGGGACCTGCCGCAGGTGCTCCAGGACCGCGGCGGCTGGCCGGAGCGGGCCACCGCGTTCACGTTCGCCGAGTACGCCTCGGCCGTCGCCGAACGCCTCGGCGACCGCGTGGGGCTCTGGGCCACCCTCAACGAGCCCTCCTGCTCTGCCTGGATCGGCCACCTGGAGGGCAAGATGGCCCCGGGCTGGACGGATCTCACGGCCGCCGTCCGCGCCTCCTACCATCTGCTGCTCGGCCACGGCCTCGCCACGCAGGCGATCCGCGCCGCCGTTCCCGGCGCCCAGGTCGGCATCGTCAACAACCTCTCCACCGTCCACGCGGCCACCGGTCGTCCCGAGGACCTGGCGGCCGCCCGCCGCCACGACGGCCATGTCAACCGCTGGTGGCTCGACCCGGTGCACGGCCGCGGCTTCCCCGCCGACATGATCGAGACGTACGGCGTCGAACTCCCCGAGCGGCCCGGCGACTTGAAGACCATCGCGGCCCCGCTGGACTGGCTCGGCCTCAACTACTACTTCCCCGCCTACGTTGCCGACGACCCCGACGGACCCGCCCCCCGCGTCCGTTCCGTGCGCCGCCCGGACGTCCCGCGCACCGGCATGGACTGGGAGATCGACGCGGGCGGCATCGAGACGCTGCTGCTGCGCCTGACCGAGGAGTACGGGGCACGGAAGATCTACGTCACCGAGAACGGCTCGGCCTACCCGGACGTGGTCCACCCCTACGGCACCGTCGACGATCCCGAGCGCCAGGACTACCTGGAGCGGCACCTCGCCGCCTGCGCCTCGGCGGCCCGCAAGGGTGCCCCGCTGGCCGGCTACTTCGCCTGGTCGCTGCTGGACAACTTCGAGTGGGCGTACGGCTACGCCAAGCGCTTCGGCCTGATCCATGTCGACTACCGCACCCAGGTGCGCACGATCAAGGGCAGCGGACACCGGTACGCGGACATCGTCCGTGTCCACCGCGGCCAGTCACGCCGGGCCGCCTGAGCCGGGGCCCGGACGGCCGGTGCGCGGGGGTGCCAGAGCCCCTGCCCACCGGCCCGCAGGGCGGAACAGAGGGGCTGACCTGTCGTTCCCTTCAGCGGCTCGGTGATCGCGCGCCCCGCTTCATGCATATCCAGTGCAAGTGCAGAAGATAAGCATTAGGCCAGCCCCCCCAGACGACCTCGACGGTGCCCGTTCCGTCATCCTGCCGCCCGTCACCCGCCACGCCCCGCTGACTGAACGGAGCGCCGGTGCCTCACGTACCTCCCGACCGTGGGAGGATCCCTCACCATGAGCGCGTCGCCGGCGGTACGGAGCCTGCGCGCCGCGGTGTTCGCCGCGGTGTGCGTGCTGCTGGCTGCCGCCGGACACGGCCTGGCCATGGGCGCCATGCCGCCCCTGTGGGCCGACGCCGCCGGCTTCTGCGCCGTCTTCGCGCTCGGCTGGGCGCTCGGCGGACGGGAGCGGTCGCTGCCCGGCATCGGCGCGGCCATGCTCCTCACCCAGGCCGGGCTGCACCTCGCCTTCGACGCGGCCCACCGGGACATCGGTCCGGGCCGTGCGCAGGCCATGCACATGGCCTCCATGCCGGGTCACACCATGGCGGCGATGCACCTCCACCCCGTGGCTCACACCGGCGCCGCCCACGCCACCGCCGCGCACCTCCTCGCCGCGCTGGCCGCCTCCTGGTGGCTCAGGCGGGGCGAGGCCGCCCTGTGGTCGCTGCTGCGCCGCGCGGTCACGCTCCTGCCGGGCCTCGTCGCCTGGTGGCGGCGCACCCCGCTGCCCGTTTCCGCCGGCCCCGCCCTGTGCGCCCCGGCCGGCCCCGAGCCGCCCCGCCGGCCCGCCCTGCGGCACGCGGTGAGCCGCCGCGGACCCCCGGCCCCGATCCCGTACCCGATCTGACCATCTGACCCACGTCACTCGTACGGAGATCCACTCACTCATGTCCGCGACACGCATCGCCCTGCGCCGTGCCGGTACCCTCACCGCCCTGACCGCCGCCGGGCTCCTCGCCGCCGCCGGCGTCGCCTCCGCGCACGTCACCGTCCACCCGGAGAGCTACGCCAAGGGAGCCACCGACGGCCTGCTGACCTTCCGCGTCCCCAACGAGGAGGACAGCGCCTCCACCACCAAGGTGCAGGTCTTCCTGCCGACCGACCACCCCGTCCTCGGCGTCCTGGTCCACCCACGGGACGGCTGGACCGCCAAGGTGACCACCACCAAGCTCAAGAAGCCGGTCAAGACCGACGACGGCACCATCACCGACGCCGTCTCCCAGATCACCTGGACCGGCGGGAAGATCGGCGCCGGACAGTACGAGGACTTCGACGTCGCCTTCGGCCAGCTGCCCGACGACACCGGCCAGTTGTCGTTCAAGACGCTGCAGACCTACTCCGACGGCAAGGTCGCCCGCTGGATCGAGGAGTCGGCCGGCGGGGACGAGCCGGAGAACCCGGCGCCGGTGCTCAAGCTCACCGCGGGCGGGCAGACCCCGGCCGCCGCGGCGGCGAAGAGCGACAGCGGGGGCAGCACGAAGACGACGGACGCGAGCGACTCCACGGCCCGCGGCCTGGGCGTCGCCGGGCTCGTGGTCGGCGTACTGGGCCTGGCGGCGGCCGCCTTCGCGATCGTACGAAGCCGGGCCGCGCGGTCGTAACCGCGCGCCCACGGGGCACGGGAAAGGGCCCGGACCGCTCGTCGGTCCGGGCCCTTCGCCGTGCGCCGGGTGCCCTCAGCGAGCCGCCAGCTCCAGCAGGCGCGGCTCCGCCGACGCCTCCTCGGCGGCGGCAGCAGGAGCGGCAGTGGCAGCGGCGGCGCTAGGACGGGAGTTCCGCCACAGCCACAGCACGTCCCGGCCGAACGACCAGACCAGCGAGCCCAGCGCCAGCAGCACGACCGCCAGATTGGCCGCGTGCGGCAGCAGCTCGGCGCCCGCCAGCAGCAGGCAGACGCCCTGGATCGCGGCGACCGTCTTGCGGGCGAAGGACGGCGGCAGCGGGGCGTTCAGCCAGGGGGCGACACGAGCCGCTGCCACGAACGCGTAGCGCATGGACCCGATCAGCAGCACCCACGGCCCCAGCTGCATCGCCACGTACACGCTCAGCACCAGGATCAGGAACGCGTCGACCTCCATGTCGAAGCGGGCGCCGAGCGCGGAGGAGGTGCCGGTGCGGCGGGCCACCTTGCCGTCCACCCCGTCCAGAAGGAGCGCCACGGCGGTCAGCCCGACCAGCAGTGTGACCGGCGGCGCGCTCTGGAAGGAGTCGGCGACCAGCGCGGTCACCCCGCCGACCAGGGTGGCCCGGCCGAGGGTGACCCGGTTGGCTGGCCCGAAGGAACTGAGCCGGGAGCGGTGCAGGGCACGGGAGAGAACCGCCCAGGTGGCGAACGCGAAGCCCAGTCCCGTCAGCCAGCCGGCCACGCCCATGCCGATCGCCGTGCCGATCAGGGACAGCAGCAGGATCTGCGCGCCCGCTCCCACAGCGGTCTCCTGCTGAAGCCTCGCGTCAAAAGTGTTGTTCAGGGCCACCGCACACCCTCCGGCCGAGTGACAGAGTCGATCAACGCCGCGTACTGTGCGCGGCCTGTGCACTTCTCGGTACGTGAACAACTTCCCGATCGTTCAGGAGGATGCCGATGAACCGGTCGGCCCGCGCGTTCTGGCTCCGCTCACCCGGCGTCGGCGAGCTGCGCGACGTCACTCTCGCGGACCCCGCCGAGGGCGAGATCGTCGTGCGCGCCCTCTACTCCGGAGTCAGCCGCGGCACGGAGACACTGGTCTTCCGCGGCAGGGTGCCCGAGAGCCAACACGCCGTCATGCGGGCGCCGTTCCAGGAGGGCGACTTCCCGGGCCCGGTGAAGTACGGCTACCTGAACGTCGGGATCGTCGAGGAAGGACCGGAGGCGCTCCTCGGGCGCACGGTCTTCTGCCTGTATCCGCATCAGAGCCGTTACGCCGTTCCGGTGAGCGCCGTGACCGTGGTGCCCGAGCGGGTGCCCGCCCGGCGGGCCGTTCTCGCGGGCACCGTGGAGACCGCCGTGAACGCCCTGTGGGACGCGGCACCGCAGATCGGCGACCGGATCGCGGTGGTCGGCGGCGGCATGGTCGGCTGCTCCGTGGCGGCCCTGCTCGCCCGCTTCCCCGGCATACGGCTGCAGCTGGTCGACGCCGACCCGGCCCGCGCCAAGACCGCCGAGGCGCTAGGCGTGGACTTCGCCGCACCCGCGGACGCGCTGGGCGACTGTGACCTCGTCATCCACGCCAGCGCCACCGAGCAGGGCCTCGCCCGCTCCCTCGAACTCCTCGCCGCCGAGGGCACGGTCGTCGAACTGAGCTGGTACGGCGACCGGCGCATCGCCCTGCCGCTCGGCGAGGCCTTCCACTCGCGCCGGCTCACCGTGCGCAGCAGCCAGGTCGGCACCGTCTCCCCGGCGGCCCGCCCCGGCCGCGGCTACGCCGAGCGGATGGCGCTCGCCCTCGATCTGCTCGCCGACCCGGCGCTGGACGCCCTCATCACCGGGGAGAGCACCTTCGAGGAGCTGCCGGAACTGATGCCGAGACTCGCCTCCGGTGAGATCCCGGCACTGTGCCACCGGATCTCGTACGGCGAAGACGGCCTGACCTGAGAAAAGAGTGAGAGAGGGCTGAACGCGGGGAAGCGAAGAGCCGTACTACACGTCATCCCCCGGCAGTGAGCCGCCGGGGGCACCAGACGCGCCGCACCTGGAGGGTCGTCCGTTGTTCAGCATCACCGTCCGCGATCACATCATGATCGCCCACAGCTTCCGCGGCGACGTGTTCGGGCCCGCGCAGCGACTGCACGGCGCCACCTTCCTCGTGGACGCCACGTTCCGCCGCGAGCAGCTGGACGAGGACAACATCGTCGTCGACATCGGCCTGGCCACCCAGGAACTGGGCGCCGTCACCGGCGAGCTGAACTACCGCAACCTCGACGACGAGCCGGAGTTCGCCGGGATCAACACCTCCACCGAGTTCCTGGCCAAGGTCATCGCCGACCGGCTCGCCGAACGCGTCCACAAGGGCGCACTCGGCGAGGGCGCCAAGGGCCTCAAGAGCCTCACCGTCACCCTGCACGAGTCGCACATCGCCTGGGCGAGTTACGAGCGTGCGCTGTGACCGATCTGGCCCTGGAGAAGACCGGGCAGGCGGCACTCGCCCATGTGCCCGCGCAACGCGCCGCCTCCTCCGCTTCCGCCGCCCCCTTCGCCTCCGAGAACGCCGGGATCGTGCCCATGTCCCTGCGCACCGTGCACTTCGTGATGCCGGGCGGCGTCGACGACCCGGCCACGCCGAGCGGCGGCAACGCCTACGACCGCCGGGTCTGCCTGGACCTGCCGGGCTTCGGCTGGCAGGCCGTGCCGCACGCCGTGCCCGGCAGCTGGCCGCGCCCCGCCCAGGCCGACCGTGACACGCTCGCCCGCACCCTGCGGGACCTGCCGGACGACACCGTCGTCCTGCTGGACGGGCTGGTCGCCTGCGGCGTCCCGGAGATCGTCGTGCCCGAGGCCGAACGGCTGCGGCTCGCGGTCCTGGTGCATCTGCCCCTCGGCGACGAGACCGGCCTGGACCCGGCCGTGGCAGCCGACCTGGACGCCCGCGAACGGGCGGTGCTGCGGGCGGTGTCCGCGGTCGTCGCCACCAGCGACTGGGCGGTCCGCCGACTCATCTCCCACCACGGCCTGGCCCCCGAACGGGTCCACGTCGCCGCACCCGGAGCCGACATCGCACCGCTCGCTCCCGGCACCGACGGCGTCACCCAGCTGCTGTGTGTCGCCGCCGTCACCCCGCGCAAGGGCCAGCACCGGCTGGTGGAGGCGCTGGCCGCGGTGACCGACCTGCCGTGGCGCTGCGTGTGCGTCGGCGGACTGACCAACGACCCCGAGTACGTCGCCCACTTGCGCGACCTGATCCGGCGGCACGGTCTCGAGGACCGCCTGCACCTCGCCGGACCGCAGGCCGGTGCCGCGCTCGACGCCGCCTACGCGACGGCCGACCTGATGGTCCTCACCTCGTACGCGGAGACCTACGGCATGGCGGTCACCGAGGCGCTCGCCCGCGGGATCCCGGTGCTGGCGACCGACGTCGGCGGTGTGCCCGAGGCCGTCGGCCGCGCCCCCGACGGCGGCGTCCCCGGCATCCTCGTCCCGCCGGAGGACCCCGCCGCGCTCGCCGCCGAACTGCGCGGCTGGTTCGGCGAACCCGACGTACGCCGCCGCCTGAAGGCCGCGGCTCGCAGCCGCCGCGCGGCTCTCGGCGGCTGGGCGGCGACCGCCCGCAGCCTGGCCGCGGTACTCGGCCGGCTTCCCGAAACCCCGAGGAGGGCGGCATGAAGGACACGACGACGGTGACCGGGGGGATCCCGGCCCAACCCGGGCCCCGCGAGACGCAGTCGGCGGCCGACGGCGACCCGTCCCAGGTCATCGCCGGGGCCGGGCCCGTGGCCCGCCCCGGCGAACGGGCCACGGTGCGGCTGCGCGAGGGCGGGCAGGAGGAGGAGCCGTCCCGGTACGCACCCGAGTGGCTGCAACTGCGCGAAGGGGCCGACGCGGCCGCCCGGGCGCAGGACCTGCTGGACCCGCTGCGGATCCGGCTGGCCAATCTGCCGGGCCGCGCGGGCGGTCTGGTCGTGCACGACCTGGGCTGTGGCACCGGCTCCATGGGCCGCTGGCTGGCGCCCCGCCTGGACGGCGCGCAGCACTGGATCCTGCACGACCGTGACCCCTACCTGCTGCACTTCGCCGCGGTGGCCTCGGCGCGCTCCGCCGCCGACGGCAGCCGGATCACGGTCGAGACACGGCGCGGCGACATCGCCCGGCTCACCCCCGACGCGCTGTCCGGGGCTTCGCTGGCGACCGCGTCGGCGCTGCTGGACGTCCTCACCCGTGAGGAGATCGAGGCCCTCGCCGACGCGTGCACCGGCGCCGGCTGTCCGGCGCTGCTCACGCTGTCCGTCGCGGGACGCGTCGAACTCACCCCCGCCCACCCCCTGGACGCCGAGATCGCCGAGGCGTTCGACGCCCACCAGCGGCGAGGCGGTCTGCTCGGCCCGGACGCGGTGACCGTGGCCTGCGAGGTGTTCGCCGAGCGCGGGGCGACGGTACGGCTGCAGCCGAGCCCCTGGCGGCTCGGCCCCGCGGAGTCCGCGCTGACCGAGCAGTGGCTGCGCGGATGGGTCGGCGCGGCCGTCGAACAGCGGCCCGGCCTGCGCGAACGCGCCGAACGCTATCTGGACGAGCGCCTGGCCGCCTGCGCGGCGGGCGAGTTGCACGTGGTCGTCCACCACAGCGACCTGCTGGCACTGCCCCGGCCGAGGGGCGGGGCGTCATGAACGGACCGACGGTGCCCACGGCCTCCGCACGGGCGGGGAGCCTCGGCCCGGCACCCGCCCCCGAAACCGTGACGGCACTGCTGGAACCGCCCGTCGGCGAGGCCACGCCCGCACCCGCGTTCCCGCGCCCCCGCACCCCCGAGCCCGCGGAGCTCAACACCCCCCGCGTCCCCCGTACCCTCCTCTCCCGTCTCAACTCCCGTGCCCTGCACACTCACTTCGGCACGGGGGTCGGGGTCGTCATCCTCGCCGTCCTGCTCTGGCGGCTGGGTACCGGCGTCCTTCTCGACGGGCTGCGGCGGATCGACACGGTGACGTTGCTGGCGGCTCTGGCGATCGGCGTGGTCACCACCGTGTTCAGCGCGTGGCGCTGGCAGCTGGTGGCCCGCGGGCTGCGGATCCGGCTGCCGTTCGGGCCCGCGCTGGCCGACTACTACCGCGCGCTGTTCCTGAACGCGGCGCTGCCCGGCGGGATCCTGGGCGATGTGCACCGGGCGGTCCGGCACGGGCAGAGCGCCGGTGACCTGCGGCGCGGAGTGAAGACGGTGGTGCTGGAGCGGGTCGCCGGGCAGATCGCGCTGACCGTGTTCGGCGCCGCGGTGCTGCTGACCCTGCCCTCGCCCGTCCGCGACGACGTCCGGGGCTTCGCCCCGCTCGCGGCCCTCGCCGCCATGGGCGCGCTCGCCGTCGTCGTCGCCGTCCGCATGAACCGTGCGTCCACCCGGCGCCGCGGCGCGCTGCGCGCCACCCTCGGCGAGGCGCGGCAGGGGCTCCTGTCCCGGCAGGCCGGGCCGGGTGTGGCGCTGTCCTCGGCCGTCATCCTCGCCGGACACGTGGCGATGTTCGTCGTCGCGGCACGGGTCGCCGGATCGGCCGCCTCCGTGCCGGTGCTGCTGCCGCTCGCGGTCCTCGCCCTGGTCGCCATGGGCCTGCCGCTGAACGTCGGCGGTTTCGGCCCCCGCGAGGGCGTCACCGCCTGGGCGTTCGGCGCCGCCGGGCTCGGCGCGAGCAACGGAGTGGCCGTCGCCGTGGTGTACGGCGTGCTCAGCTTCGTGGCGAGCCTGCCCGGCGCCGTCGTCCTCGTCGCCCGCTGGTACACCGGACTGCGCGGCTACCCCCGTACGCCCTCGCCGTCGCCCGACGTGAGCAACGCGTACGTCGCGCCGAAGGATTCCACCAGACTCGCCAGCAGTTCCTTCCCCTTTTCCGCGGACCCCAGGGAAGGACGGCCGATGACGCCCGATTCGGTATAGGCGGACATTCCCACGGTGAGCAGATGACGACGGTCGTCCGCGGTGAAATCAGCGGACTCGTAACCAGGGCGGACGAATTCGGGATGAGCGTGCAGCAGAATGGAGGTCTCGATTTCCCCCGCGTGCATGTCGGTGAGCAGCGAGGTGAGCACACCCGCCCGCTCCCGGGCCGTCTCCCAGTCCTCCGCGGCGGGGAACAGCGCCGCCTTCTCGCCGCGCGCGGAGGCCTCCTGGACGACGTTGCCCAGCACGTAGTTGCCGCCGTGCCCGTTGACCACGACCAGCGCGTCCACGCCGGAGCGGCCGAGCGACGCCGCGATGTCCCGGACCACCGCGTGCAGGGTCACGGCGGAGATGCTGACGGTCCCCGGCCAGGCCGCGTGCTCGTGCGAGCAGGAGACCGTCAGCGGAGGAAGGAGGTGCACCGGATACGCCTCGGCGATCTCCCGTGCCACGGCACAGGCGACGAGCGTGTCGGTCGCCAGCGGAAGGAAGGGACCATGCTGTTCGAAGCTGCCGACGGGAAGGACGGCGACCTGTGCTGAAACGCCCGCCCCCCGCATCCGTACGTCCTCCGTGGTGTCCGCCGGCACCACCCCGTATGCCGCCGTACGCGCGCCCGAACCACTCATCTTTTCCCCGGCCTTTCGTCTCTGCTTAGGAATCAGATCATGACAGAAAACATCGGCGTCCTCGGCAAGAAGTCCCAGCGGCGTTCGGGCGCGGAACGCGTCGTGAATGCCCCGCTGCCCACCGTGTACGGGAAATTCCAGGCGATCGGCTACCTGGACCACGACCGCGGTGACGAGCAAGTCGCCCTCGTCCACGGCGAGATCGGCTCCGAGAACGTTCTGGTCCGGCTGCACTCGGAGTGCCTGACCGGGGACGCGTTCGGCTCGCAGCACTGCGAGTGCGGGGACCAGCTGGCCTCGTCGCTGCGCGCGGTGGTCGCCGAAGGCAGCGGCATCGTCGTCTACTTGCGGGGTCACGAGGGCCGTGGCATCGGCCTCCTCGCCAAGCTGCGCGCGATGGCCCTGCAGGCGGAGGGCCTGGACACGGTCGAGGCGAACCTGGCGCTCGGCCTGCCCGTCGACGCCCGCGACTACGGCGTCGCGGCCGAGATCCTGCGCGACCTCGGGGTGCGCTCGGTCCGGCTGATGTCCAACAACCCGCGCAAGCGCGAGGCGCTGGTCCGGCACGGCATCCAGGTGGCCGAGCAGGTGCCGCTGCTGATCGAGCCGTGCGAGAGCAACATCACCTATCTGCGCACCAAGCGGGAGCGGATGGACCACATCCTGCCTCACCTGGACGCGGTCGCCCACGGCTCCTGATTCGGCGGGCTGCCGTCCGGACAGGATCAGAGGATGACCGACGACGACGTCCTCTTCCTCTCCGGCGCCGAGGTGACGCGGCTGCTCGGAGCGGACGCGGCGATCGCCTCCCAGCGGACGGCCTTCACGGCGCTCGGCACCGGCGAGGCCGATCTGCCCGGGAAGATCATGGAGCCGAGCCGCTTCGACGACAGTGTGGTCTTCGCCTACGTCTCCCGGCTGTCCGAGGACACCGGGGCGGTGGCGAAGTTCGGCAGCGTCAACCCGGGCAACGCGGCGGCCGGACTGCCCACCGTGCACGCGGTCGTCACCGCGCTGGACCCGGCGACCGGCCGGCTCGCCGCCGTCCTGGACGGCACGGCCGTGACCACGCTGCGCACGGCCGCCGGGAGCGCCGTCGCCGTGGACGCCCTCGCCGTGCCCGGCCGCACCGAACTGGCCCTGCTGGGCTCCGGCACCCAGGCCCTCGCCCACGCCCGCATGATCGCCCGGGTCCGGGAGCTGACGGCGGTACGGCTGTGGAGCCCGGACCCGCACCGGCGCGCCGCGGCCGCCGGCACCCTCGCCCGCGAACTCGGCGTGCCCGTCCGGGCGGCGGACAGCGCCGAGGAGGCCGTGACCGGGGCATCCGTGGTCGCCGCCTGCACGCTCAGCACGACACCCGTGGTGCGCGGCGCGTGGCTGGCACCCGGTTGCACCGTGGTCAGCGTCGGCTCCTTCGAGCCCACCCGCCGAGAGGTCGACACCGACGTCGTACGGCGGGCCGCGGCCGTCGTCGTCGACGACCCCGGGACGGCGGCCGGGCACGCCGGACCGATCGTGGACGCCCTGCGCGACGGCCTGCTCGACCCGGACGCCCTCGTCCCGCTGGGCGAGGTGCTCACCGGACACCGCACCGCCCGCACCACCCCCCAGGACGTCCTGTATTACAACAGCGTCGGACTCGGCATCCAGGACGCGGCGGCCGCCTGGGCCGTGATCCGTGCCGCGAGGGAGGCGGGGGCGTGAACCTCCGGGCCCGTGTGGTCGTCGTCGGCGGCGGTGTGATGGGCACGAGCATCGCCTGCCATCTCGCGCGCGCCGGGGTGCGGGACGTCGTCCTGGTCGAGCGGGACGAACTCGCCGCCGGGTCCACCTCCAAGGCCGCGGGCGGGGTACGGGCGCAGTTCTCCGACGAGCTGAACATCCGGCTCGGTGCGCGCAGCCTGGAGGCCTTCGCCCGGTTCGAGGAGGAGACCGGCCAGGACATCGGGCTGCACCGGGTCGGCTATCTCTTCCTGCTGTCCACACCCGAGCAGGTCGCCTCGTTCGAGGCGGGGGTCCGGCTGCAGAACTCCCTCGGCGTGCCGAGCCGGATGCTCACCCCGAAGCAGGCCCGCCGCCTCTCCCCGCTGATCACCACCGACGGCCTGCTGGCCGCCGCCCACTCCCCGGACGACGGCCACTGCACGCCCGAGGCGGTCGTCCACGGCTACGCGGCCACCGCCCGCGCACACGGCGCCCGCATCCTGCGCCACACCGAGGTCACCGGCATCGAACGGCAGGGCGCCACCATCACCGCCGTCGGCACCACTCTCGGCCGCATCCGCACCGATACGGTGATCTGCGCGGCCGGCGCCTGGTCGAGGGCGGTCGGCGCGATGGCGGGCGTCGACCTTCCGGTCGAACCGCTGCGCCGCCAGATCGCGGTCACCGAGCCGGTGCCGGGGCTGCCGCCCGCCCTGCCCATGACGATCGACTTCACCACCAGCCTGTACTTCCACGCCGAGGGCCCCGGCCTGCTGCTCGGCATGTCCGACCCGGACGAGCGGCCGGGCTTCGCCACCGACACCCACGACCGCTGGATCCCCCGGCTGTGCGAGGCGATGCAGCGACGCGCCCCCGCCCTGCTCGAGCTGCGCCGCACCGGCGGCTGGGCGGGCCTGTACGAGAACACCCCCGACCACAACGCGCTGATCGGCGAGGCGACTTCGGTGTCCCGCTTCCTGTACGCGACCGGCTTCTCCGGGCACGGCTTCCTGCAGGGCCCCGCCGTGGGCGAGATCGTCCGCGACCTCTATCTGGGCCGCCCGCCCTTCCTGGACGTCCGCCCCCTGAGCGCCGACCGGTTCGTGGCCGGCGCCCCGCGCCCGGAGGCCAATGTGGTGTGACCGTGCCGCACCTCGCCCCGCGGCCGGTCAGTAGATCGTGAGGGAGACGCCGCACAGGCCCATTCCGGCTTGTGCGGCGAGCCGCCACATGCGCAACGGGCCGTCCAGGACCGACTCCTCCTCGGGTGAGTAGCCGAGCCAGTCCCGTCGGCGCGCGGCGGCCCGTTCCGCCGGGTCGAACGTCAGGGCGCGTTCCAGCCGGGGCAGGGTGTCACGTACTTCGGCGGACGTGAGCAGGAAGTTGCCGCACCAGCCGGGCAGCAGCGCGGCCCGGGCCGGCCCGATGGCGTGGAAGAAGGACCAGACCGCCCAGTCCTTGCTCTGCACGGAGATGAACAGGCGGTCCCCGATACCCTCCTGGTCCCACACGTCGTGCAGCACGGAGAACGGGTCGTCGGCGGACAGCCCGTCGTACATCTTCTGGACGTGATCGCCGCCGCGGACCAACTCCAGGAAGTCCTCGGAGGGTTCGCCGGGCCAGGTGTCCCCGGTCGTCCAGCGTGCCCACCGCTCCCGGGCGAGCGGCTCGTTGCGCTCCGCCTCGATCAACGGCAGGAAGCGCGGCGCCAGTTCATTGCCGAGGTAACCGTCGTCGTGGGCGCTGATGCTCCAGGCGGTGGTGATTCCCATGGGGCAGGACCGTAGCCGAGCCGTCAGTCCGCCAAAGCCTCGTGCACCAGCCGGCGCAGCTCCGGGAAGACCTTCAGCTTCTTCGGCCGTACCTGGGTCATGAACTGCACGGTCAGATCGTGGCTCGGGTCGACCCAGAAGGCGGTGGTGGCCACGCCGGTCCAGCCGTAGGTGCCGAGGCCCTGCGGGACGACGGTGCGGGCCGGGTCGACGACCACGGAGACGTTGAAGCCGAAGCCGAGGCCCTCATTGTTCCGCTCCTGGTGGACGGGGGCGCCGAAGGAGCGCCGGTCGGCGCCGCCGGGCAGCTGGTTGCGGGTCATGCCCGCGAGCGTGCCGGGTCTCAGTACGCGGGTGCCGTCCAGCTCGCCGCCCCGGCGCAGCATCTCCATGAACCGGTGGAAGTCCTGTGCCGTGGCGACGATGCCGCCGCTGCCGGACAGGAACCGCGGCCGGCTCCGCACGGGCAGCCCCGGGACCGGTGCGATGCCGCCGTCGTCCGTCTCGCCGTACAACTCGGCCAGACGTCCGCACTGTTCGGGGGTGAGGTGGAAGCCGGCGTCGGTCATGCCGAGCGGGCGGAAGATCCGCTCGGCGAAGAACTCGTCCAGCGGCTGCCCGGAGACCAGCTCGATCACCCGGCCCAGCACATTGGAGGCGACCGAGTAGTTCCACTGCGTGCCCGGCTCGAACTGCAGCGGCAGGCTCGCGTACACCTCGACGGTCTCGGCGAGGTCGGCGCCCGGCGGTACGGAGAACTCCAGGCCCGCGGCGCGGTAGAGCGCGTCGACGGGGTGGTCGTGGTAGAAGCCGAAGGTCAGGCCCGCCGTGTGGGTGAGCAGATGACGGATCAGGATCGGGCCGTCGGCCGGACGCGTCCGCACATCGGCGCCCGAACCGCTCTCGTACACACGGGGGTCGGCGAACGCGGGAACGTAGCGGTCGACCGGGTCGTCCAGGGACAGCAGGCCCTGCTCCACCAGTTGGAGCACCGCGACCGCCGTGACCGGTTTGGTCATGGAGTAGACGCGCCACAGGGTGTCGGCCTCCACCGGCAGCCCGGCCGCGAGGTCGCGGTGGCCGTGCGTGGTGAGGTGGGCGACACGGCCGCCGCGGGCCACGGCGACCAGATAGCCGGGCAGGCGCCCTTCGTCGACGTGGCGGGCGAAGTGCTGGTCGAGGCGGTCAAGGGCCCTCGCGTCGAGCCCGACCTCGCTCGGGTCGACTTCCTGTCGCAGCTGTGCCATCGCTCTCCTTCGGTCGCGTCGTGCGCGTGCGGTCCGGCTCGCCGGCCGGGACGACCTGACGCCTCATCGTCGCGCAGGAACACCGGCTCGGACCCGCTCATCAGGGGTGTGTGTGATCGACGCGACGCCGCGACCCGGCAGGGCGCGGGCGGCCGGCACGGCACACGCGGCCACGGCGGCGAGCGCGAGCAGTGCCGTACCCGGTCCCGCGTCCATCAGCGCGGTGCCCGCGGCCACACCGATGACCGGGCCGACGTTCAGCGCGGTCTGCTGCAGCCCGCCCGCCACTCCGGCCGCCGCCACGTCCGCATGCCGTACGACGACATGGGTGGCCGCCACCATCACCGTGCCGAACCCGGCGCCGAGCAGCGCGAAGGCGCAGCAGAGCGCGAGGGTGCCGGTGGCCCGGGACAGCACGAGGACGCCCAGCGCGAGCGCCGCCGTCGCCGCTCCCGCCGTCCACCGCGCACCCACTCGGCGCAGCAGTGCCGGGCACAGCGGGGCGGACAGCACCATCAGCACCGCCAACGGCAGGCTGCGCAGGGCGCTGTGGAACGGATCGAGACCGAGCCTGCGCTGCAGCACGTACGTCTCGACGAACAGTGTGCCGAACAGCGAGGCCGACACGGCGACGAGCAGGCCGAGCGCCGCGCCGACGGCGGGGGAGCCGATGACCTCGGGCGGCAGCAGCGGGCTCGCGGTCCGCCGTTCGTGCCGTAGGAAGGCGGCACCGGCCAGCGCGGCGCCCCCGAACCCGGCCGCGGTGGCCGCACCGGAGCCGGGCGGCGCGACCAGCGTGTGCACGAAACAGGCCAGGGTGACCGCGAGGAGCAGCGCACCGGGGAGGTCCAGGGACGCCGAGGGCCGGAACCGGACCTCGTCTCCCGGGGCGGCGGCCGTCGTACGCTCCCCGCCCGCCAGGGCCGCGAGCCCGAAGCCCAGCGCCGGCAGCACACCGAGGAAGAACACCGACCGCCAGCCCAGGCCGCTCACCAGCGCACCGCCCACCAGCGGTCCCGCGGCCGCCGCCAGGCCGATCGCGCTGGTGCGCACCGCGAGCGGCATGGCCAGCCGGTCCGGCGGGAAGGCGGTCCGCAGCATGCCGAGCGTGGCCGGCTGCAGCAGCGCTCCGCACACCCCCTGCGCCACCCGCAGCCCGATCACCCAGCCGATCCCGGGCGCGAGACCGATGCCCGCCGAGGTCGCGCCGAACCCCAGCATGCCGAGCGCGAACAACCGCCGCTGCCCGTACCGGTCGCCGAGCCGCCCCGCGAACACCAGCAGGCTCGCCACCGCGACGAGATACGCGGTACTGGTCCACTGCACCTGCGTGTACGACGCGTGCAGCGCCCGTTGCAGGGAGGGCTGGGCGACCGTGAGGACCGTACCGTCCAGGGCGACGAGCACCGCGCCCGCCACGCTTGCGGCCAGCGTGAGGCGGCGGTTCACCGGGCCTCCCGCGGGCTCAGATGGGCGAGCAGGGCCGCCTCCAGCAGGGGCGCGAAGTCCTCGCCTCCGGTGGCCAGTTGGAGACTGCCCCAGTGCCACAGCTGGGCGATGCCGTGCAGGTTGGCCCACAGAGCGCCGGCCACGCGGCGGGCGTCCGCCTCGGGCCGGACGCGGCCCAGCAGATCCACGAGCAGTCCGAAGAGCGGCAGACTCGTCTCGCGCAGCCCCAGGTGTCCGCTCTCCAGCAGGTCATGACGGAACATCAGCTCGTACATGCCCGGGTTGTTTAGCGCGAACTCCAGGTAGGCGCGGGACAGTTCCGACACCTGCGTGCGCGGATCGCCACCGGCCGCCAGTGTCGCCTCGACCCGGCCGGCCAGGTCCGCGAAGCCCCGCCGGGCGATGGCGGAGAGCAGCTCCAGGTGGGTGGGGAAGTAGCGCCGGGGCGCCCCGTGCGAGACCCCCGCACGGCGGGCGATCTCCCGCAGCGTCAACGCCTGGGCGCCCTCGGCGGCCACCAGCTCCACGCCGACGTCGACCAGGCGGGCCCGCAGGCCCGTGTCGGATTCACTCATGGACACTGTCTACCAGTCGGTGGTAGACAGTGTCTACTCGGTCGGCGGGTGCCGGGAATGCGCGGACCGCCCCGCCGAGTTGAGGTGGTTATGACTCAGGACGCCACGCAGGACGCACTGCTGAAGCTGCTCTCCGAGCAGGACGGCGGGGTGCTGGTCACCCTCAGGGGTATCGCCGAGGTGAGCCCAAAAGGGGCCATGGGATGATCTTGCTCCGTGATTGATGAGCAGAATCCTGGTGAGCGGGGTGGCTGGGGTGTCGCCGAGATAAGCGCCAAGGCCGCCAGTAGTTGATCTTGAGCGGCCCGGGGTCAGTGAGGCCGCAGTTGGCGCTGGGATCGATCATGGCCGTCGCCGGTCCTCTGTGCTTCTAGGATTGCGAGGGTGACGGCAAGAACCAGTGACATCGAGAAGGCGGCCGGTGTGCTGCGTGCCGGCGGCCTGGTGGCTCTCCCGACCGAGACCGTCTACGGACTGGGCGCCAACGCTGAGGACCCCGCCGCCGTCTCGCACATCTTCCAGGTCAAGGGGCGTCCGCCCTCGCACCCGCTGATCGTCCACATTGGGAGCGCGGAGCACCTGGACGACTGGGTCGAGGACGTGCCCGCGACGGCCCGCCTGCTGGCCGAACGCTTCTGGCCGGGGCCCCTCACGCTGGTCCTGCGGCGCGGTCGCCGGGTGCCCCTGGAAGCGACCGGTGGCTTGGAGACGGTGGCCGTGCGCGTGCCCGACCACCCCGTGGCACTCGCGCTGCTGTCGGCCTTCGGTGGTGGTGTCACGGCCCCGTCCGCCAACCGCTTCGGCTCGGTGAGCCCCACGACCGCGGACGACGTCCGTGCCGAGCTCGGCGACGGGGTCGACTTCGTGCTGGACGGCGGCCCCTGCGAGGTCGGTGTCGAGTCGACCATCGTCGACGCCACGGGCGAGATCCCGACCATCCTGCGGCCCGGCGGGGTGACGCGTGAGGACCTCGAAGCGGTGCTGGGGTGCCCGCTCGTGGTCCCTGCGACCAGCCACATCCGGGTGCCGGGCCAGCATCCGTCGCACTACGCGCCGCGTGCTCGGGTCGTCCTGGTCGAGCCGGAGAAGGTCGTCGCCGAGGCGGAGCTGGCGCAGGAGCTGGGGCACCGGGTCGGCGTCTTTCTTCCGCCCGCCTTCGCCGGCGCCGAGGTGAAGGCGCACGCGGTGGTGCAGGTCCCCGGTTCGATGGCCGCCTATGCGCGCGGGTTGTACGGGTTCCTGCGCGAACTCGACCTGCGGGGGTGCGACCTCATCGTCGCGTCCCTGCCGGCGGAGGAGGGGCTGGGACTGGCGATCGCCAACCGGCTCCGCCGCGCCGCGGGGCCCCGGACCACCGTGTGACCAGCGCCGACACCCTGCCCTTACTGCTCCCGGGCGCCGGGGTCTGGCGGATTCGTGGCGGATTCGGCTGAGCTTCCGCCGGTCTGGCAGACCGGGCACAGCTCGTGCCGCCCGTCGTCGGTGACGACCGTTCCCCATCCCAGGCACACCTCGCAGCCCGCGGCCGCGCCAAGTCGGCGCGGGGGACGGTGCTGGACGCGTGGTCGGCTCCGTGAGCCATCGGGCGGTGCCCTTCCGGGGTAATCGAGCGGTGAACCCGGTGGGTTCCCCATCCGCGTATACGGGTCTCCTCACACCGGGGCAAATCACGCTGGGGCAGCCACAGCCGGGATGGTCAGGACGCGGCAGGGACCGCCGCATCAAGGCCGCGAGAGGCGACGAGCTGTGCACTGCCGTCGGCCAGCCGGTAGGACAGCCCCACCACGCCGAGGCGGCCTGCGGCCACCCGTTCGGCCAGGGCGCGAGAGCGCTCGAGCAGCAGGTCCACGGTGTGCTCGATGTGCTCGGCCAGGATCTCGTCGGCCTGGTCGCGTCCGGCGGCGCGGGCTGCCAGCACGCTCGGGGTCACCCGTTCGACAACGTCACGGACGAAGCCGCCGGGCACCCTGCCGCCGTCGGCTGCGGCACGGGCGGCTGCGATGGCCCCGCACGAGTCGTGGCCGAGCACGACGACGAGCGGGGCGTCGAGCACGCTCACGCCGTACTCGATGGAACCAAGGGCTTCTGCACCGGCGACATGCCCCGCGGTGCGCACCACGAACAGGTCGCCCAGGCCGCGGTCGAAGATGATTTCGGCGGCCAGCCGGGAGTCGGAGCACCCGAACAGCACGGCGAAGGGCTGCTGTGCCGGTGCGATCTCGGTGCGGCGTATGGCGTCCTGGTTCGGGTGCTCGGGGGCGCCTGAGACGAAGCGCTGGTTACCGGCCATGAGCAGCTCGAAGGCGCCGCGGGGCGTCGGGTTCTGGATCTCGGTCATGGCGGCAGCCTACGAGCCGGCACCAGCCGTCGCACCGCCTGGTCCCGCCGGAGCTCACCAGGTCGGGCCACACCGACGGCCTTGCCATCACCCCCAGGCGCCCGGCGAGAGCGGCCTCGGTAGGGAACCTCAGCGCGCGACGGTGCTGCCCCGCCCCGTACGCCGACCGGTCCAGGACCCTCCGTTCGTCGTCCACATCCGCACAACGAGCCAGGTGCCGCCCGCGCTGTCGGCCGAACGAGGGTGGACCGCCCGGGATCACTCGCCATCCCCGCCGTTGCGGGCCTGCGCCAGCAGCTGGGCCACCACGTCCTTCGCTCCGTCGTCGGTCTGCTCAGTGAGCGCGTCAATCACCTCGTCGCTCGTGCCGTCGAGAACCTGCTGCGTGAGGCGATCCATCAGCTCGGGGTCGGTGCCGCTGCCGGGGCCGGTGAGGTCCACCCGGGGCGGCCGACGCGGGGCGATGATCTTCGGCCCGGCCGGTGCCTCGGTCGCCTCGGCTTCGGCGAGCGCGCGGTACAGCGAGGCGATCGAAGGATGTTTGCCTGCGTTCTTGCCGGTCTTGATCGTCAGCTTCTTCGCGATCTCCGGTACAGGGACACCGCGGTCCTTCAGCGCACGGGCGAAGAGAAGCATGTCCTCGTCGATGACCTTGGGGCGTCCGCCGTGGTTGCCCTTGGCCGCGGCGGTCACCTGGCCCTCCAGGGTCTTCTCCCGGATGTAGTTGCGTTCGATCTGGGCTGCGGCGGCCAGGACGGCGAAGAACATCGCGCCCATGCCATTGGGGTCGTAGATGCCGCTGAGCGGTCCGGTGAGGAGTTCGAGCTGGACGCCGACCGCCTGGAGCTGTCCGGACAGCGTCATCAGTTCGGCGGCGTTGCGGGCCAGGCGCTTGAGCTCGTGGACGGTGAGGATGACCTCCTGGTCGGGGGCGGCCTCCTTGATGTCGTACGCCAGCTTCAGCGCCTCCTGAAGCTTCGGCCGGGCCTTCACCCGGGTGCTGATCTTCTCGGAGAAGATCCGCTTGCAGACCGGTTCCAGCGCGTCGAGTTGGGACTGGAGTTCCTGCTGGGCGGTCAAGCAGCGCGCGTACCCGATCCGGATCGGCTTTGCCGCCGAGGCGGCAGGCAGAGCCTCGGCGGGCGGGCCCGGCTTCCACGGCCGTCCCGGGCCGCGGTCCTCCGGCACGAGGACGTCGAGTTCCTCCCGGAGCGCGGGCACGAGGATGAAGCGGGCGGTGTGGTACTTCGTGGCGGTCTTCCCGCCGCGGGTGCGGCACGGGCCGCCGGCCTGGGCTTCACACTTCGGACAGTCGTTTCGTTCTACCGCGATTGCGGCTTGATCGGGCGTCAGATCCACCCCGGAAGTCTGTCAGAACTGTCTCGCACAACACCTAGGTTTTGAGAGGACTTCTGCGAGTCGCGACCTGCGGAAACGTGATCGCCCCGAGGCTCTCGCAGAACTCTCGCAACCGGTCATTTATGAGAATCACGGTGCGTGCTTCCCGGGCCCTGACCCGCCCTCCGGGGCAAGATCCTCGCGGTCCCCGCCGGTGAACAACTCCAGCAGGGCCCTGACAGGCAGGTGGGCCTCCGTCGAATGACGCAGCCTGCCGTCCAGATGGAGGATGTAGCGCGTGCGCCGTCCCTCTCGCTCCCGGCTGAGGTAGCCGGCCTGTTCGAGGTCGCCGACGATGCTCTGGGCGGTGCGTTCGGTGATGTGGCAGGCCGCGCCGATGTCACGGATACGCGCGGTGGGATCGCGTGCGGCGGCCAGCAGCACGCGCGCGTGGTTGGTGAGAAAGTCCCATCCTCTGGCCTGCTGGTCCACGATCAACGCTGCCCCCTCGATGCTGCCGTGCCGGGAACACCGGCAGCGAACTTCCCGAAACCCGCTTCATCCATTGTCTACGGGGATGCAGGATCCGTGGTGAAGGCATCCGGCTCTTCTGTCGTGGTCGGACGGGCCTTGCCGGATAGGCTCGACGGCATTCTCAGGTCCCGGGTGAGACGGTTGGGCAGGCGTTGTGGAAGATCTTTCTTCGGTCGAGACGACCATGTCGGGTCCCTGCCTGGTGGCGAAGGTGCGCGGGGCCATGGATTACGTCACGCAGCCGGAGATGCGTGAGCGGCTGGAGCAAGTGATCGCTCGCGCGGAGCGGGCCGTCGTCGTGGACCTGGCGGATGTGTCGTTCTGCGACTCGGCGGGGCTGAACGTCTTGCTGGGAGCACATCGCGAGGCGGAGAAGGCAGCGGTGGCACTGGTCCTGGCCTGCGTCCCGGGCCTGTTGCACCGGGTCCTGGAGATGACTGGAGCCGATCAGGTCCTGCGGGTCTTTGCCACCGTCGCCGACGCCGAGGCCGCCCTGAGCAGCTGACGGCACCCCGAATGAGTCCGCCCCGGTGTGCGGCCTGCGGTGACGGGGAAAGTGGCCGGTAGCCAGGGGCAAGCCGCTGCACATCGCGGCTCTGGCAGGCCGCTCCGGTCCGAACAGCGGAGCCGCCCCCTCGGGGCCCCGTAGCCGAGCCGACGGGCCGCAGGACCTCGAGGCGCCCGGCGGAACTCGCCCCGCGTCGTCCGCGGCGGCCGGGCCGCGCAGCGGGGCGCAGGCCGCCGCCGGCCAGCCGTTGGCCCTCACCTGTGACCCGAGGCCGGAACCTCACGCTGAGCTACTTGCCCCTTCGCGGCGGCTTCGGGACGCGTACAGAGCCTCCACTCACACCATGTCAAAAGTTTTGACAGCTACGCCGGTTCTCTGTTCCGTTCCTACTGGTGAAGTCCCCGATCGCGCGGATCGGGGACTTCACCAGTACGAGACCGGCCGGCGGGGGTCGGGGCGGGCCTCTGTTACGGCTCCGGGTGCCCGCTTACGCGGCCGGGGCGAGTTCGGCGCGACCGAACAGCAGGGCGTAGCCGGTGGGAAGCTGGTGCAGGATGCGGGTGATCAGGTCGGGGCCGGCGTGGGCTGTGACGGCGGCGAATACGGAGCCGGTGTCCCAGCGGGTGGTGGCCAGGGAGGCGCCGGAGCGGGCGGCGAGGTCCTTGACGAAGGCCCAGCCGGTCAGCGGCTGGGTGTCGGGGATCTGTGCGGTCAGGACCCGTGCGGCCTCCAGGGGCAGGCAGGCGGCCAGGTCGACGCGTTCGTCGCCGGTCAGCTGACGCCCGAGCCCTCCCAGGACGAGGCGGACGGCTTCGTCGGCCTTCTCGCGGGTGGGGTAGGCGCCCTCGTAGCGGACTTTCTCCAGCATCTGCTCGTACGCCGTCCCGTACGGCTGCTGGTGCCCTTGAGGTGCGCGTACGTCGGTGATCACTGCGGTGCATGCCTTTCATCGGAGCCGAGATGGGGTGGCGCCCGGGGGTGTGGCACCACCCCAGGTCTTGGTCAGGTGGGTTGTGGGCGGCCGAAGAGGAGGTCGTAGCCGGCGGGGAGCTGGAGCAGGATCTGCCCCATCAGGTCGTCGTCGGCGGTGTCGGCGACCGTGGACAGGACGGCGCTGACGTCCCAGGTCGCGGTGTGCTCGGTGGCGCCTTCGATCCAGGCCGCGGTCGCGCGGACGAACCGTTCGGGGGGCAGCGGTTCGGCGCTCTGCAGCGGGTTGAGCAGGATCAGTGCGAATTCATCCGGCAGGCGTGCGGCGAGCTGGGCTCGGACCTCGCCGACCAGGTGCGCGCCGAGCAGGGCGAGGACCACGCGGGCCGCCCGCTCCGCTTCCTGCACGGTCTCGTACTCACCGCGTTCTCTCACGTGATCGAGGAACGCTTCGCGTCGCAGAGTCATCTCGGCCGCCCCTTTCCTGTTCGGACTGTCCAGGGGTGCGGAGGACGGGTGATGAGGGGGAGATCAGGTGCCTGTCCTCCGCACCGGTCCGGCGGGCTGGTGTCAGCCGGAGATCTCCTTGCGGCCGGAGCCGACGCCGATGGAGATCTTGCGGGGCTTGGCGCGCTCGGCGATCGGGATGCGCAGGGTGAGCACGCCCGCGTCGTAGTCGGCCTGGATGTGCTCGGTGTCGAGGGTGTCGGCGAGCACGATCTGGCGGGAGAAGACGCCTAGCGGCCGCTCGGACAATTCCATCTGCACGTCGTCGGCCTTCGCCACCGGCCGGCGCTCGGCCTTGACGGTGAGCATGTTCCGCTCGACGTCGATGTCGATCGCGTCCGCGGTCATACCGGGGAGGTCGAAGGCCACCACGTACTCGTCGCCCTCGCGGTAGGCGTCCATCGGCATCGCCGACGGCTTGGACCAGGTGCCCGGGCCCATCAGCTGCTGTGCCAGCCGGTCCAGCTCACGGAAGGGGTCAGTGCGCATCAACATCGTGAAACACCTCCAGCGGTTTGTAGGCAGTTGCTGCCAATGCGCTGCACTGACACCGTTGTAACATGTCATCCAATGGATGACAAACATGATGTCGTCGACGTGATGACACAACGAGGGAGGTGCCCGTGACCGCAGCAGACCAGCCGTCCACAACCAGCACCGACGCCCACAGCCCGGCGTCGTTCCTCGCCGCCGCGGCGGCCCTCAACGCCATAAACGACGCCCTGCACACAGCCCAGCACGAGACCCCTGGCAGCCCCGGCACCGGGCCGGGCCCGGAGCAGGCCCTGGCCTCCCTGATGCTGCTGCGGCAGGTCCGCGAGCAGCTCGCCGGATGGGAGACCGGCTTGATCGAAACCGCCCGCGACGCGGGCGCCAGCTGGGCCGACCTCGCCCACCCCCTCGGCGTCACCAGCCGCCAGGCCGCCGAACGCCGCTACCTGCGCGGCCGACCCGGCCCCGCCGGAACCACCGGCGAACAGCGCGTCACTGCCACCCGCCAGGCCCGGGCCGCCAAGCGCACCACCGCCACCTGGGCCCGCCGCAACGCCGCCGACCTGCGCCGCCTCGCCGGCCAGATCACCGCCCTCACCGACCTGCCCCCCACCGCCCGCCGCCCGCTCAGCGAGCTCCACGCGGCTCTCGCCCACAACGATCCCGCAGACCTCATCGCCCCCCTGACCGCCGCCCGCCCCCACCTGGCCGCCACCCACCCCGACCTCGCCGCCCAACTCGACAGCCTCACTCCCCCCTGACCCCGCCTGGTGCACCGCAACACCATCCAGTCAGCCTCCGCCCCCGGGCGAACGAGTTGTGGCCTGGAGACCGACGGGGCCGGCCGGCGGTCTCACCTGGCCCGTTCCCTCAATGGGCAGGGCCTGGTGAGGGGCTGATGTAGTTGGCGGCCAGAGTGCCGAGGCTCCGGTTCGTGCCGGGTCTGCCGACCGGCCCCGGCCTTTCAGGCGGCCTGACCGAATCCGGCCGCGGCCGGGTCCGTCTCGCGCAGTGGGGTGAAGTCCACGTCCAGCTTCGGGTCGTACGCCTCCGGCTGGATGCCGAGCTCGTGCGTGCTGTACTCGCCGAACCGGTTGATGTGCTCGGTCAGGTACGGCGAGATGTGCGCCAGGTCCTCCGGCTCGATCGTCCAGCCCTCCTCCAGCAGCTGGCGGACGATCTCGGCGATATCCAGGGCGTTGTGGAAGATCACCGCGTTCGTCAGCAGCGCGTTGAACTTCATCGCCTTCTCCTGCTCGACGGGGTCGTTGTGGGCGATGACGCCGCGGTTGCCGAAGCCGACCCACTGGGAGAACCGGTTGAACGACTCGACCTTGTTCGTCGCCGCGGTCACCCGCCGCCGCAGCGGGGCGTCGGTGAGGTAGCGCAGCAGCTGCACGGTGCGGATGACGCGGCCGAACTCGCGGAAGGCGGTGTAGGTGGCGTTCTTCCGCGATCCCGACCGCAGCCGCTTGAGCAGCGTGGACGAGGAGATCGCTCCTTCCCGCACCGAGACGGCCACCCGCATCAGGTGCCCGAACTGCGACTCGATCAGGTCCCAGTCGATGACGTTCTTGCCCGGCTCGCCGAACAGGGCGTCGATGTGCACGTACTCGCTCTGCTTGCTGGGCCGGTAGAACGTGGAGTCCTTCCAGTTCCGGATGCTGGGCATCAGGTCGAAGCCCAGCAGATGGGCGAGTGCGAACACCGGGAAGGACTGGCCCTGGGTGTCGGCGTGCACGGTGGTCGGCTTGACCTCGGAGGTGTTCTTCAGCAGGCCCTCGATGATGTAGACCGCCTCCCACACCCCGCACGGGATGAAGTGCGTGAATAGCGCGATGTACGTGTCGGAGATGTGGTGGTAGGCGATCCCGCCCGGCTTGCCGTACCTGACGGAGGTCTCGGCGAGCAGGTTGTCGAGGTAGGTGTCCATGTGCGTGCCGTCGGCGGCCACCGCGGTGCCATCGCCCCACGCCTGGGAGATGCCGAGCTGGGCGTGCGCGTTGACCAGGTCGGCGATCGCCTCGTTCAGCAGCACAATCGAGAAGTGCCGGTTCGCCGTGTACGACAACTCATGCCCGGAGACGCCGGGGATGTGGCGCGCGGCCTCGTACGGGCCCATGTTCGTGCCCTTCACGAACGTCGTGATCACGTAGCGGCCGAAGGGGTCGGCCAGCTTCGGCTCGTTGCCGGAGGCCGGCCCGAAGCGCCGCCACCACTCCACCCAGTACGCCGTGCGGGCCAGGATGCCCATCAGCGACCGCTCCGGCATCCTGGCCTTGATCTCCTCCTCCAGCCGCTTCGCCGAGGGCCGCTGCCCCTCCGCGCGGTGCGGCTTGAGCGACGGGATGCCCGTCTCCGGGTCGATGACCAGGCCCTCGTTGTCCGGGTATCCGGCGTCCGCCGCCGCGGCGGCGTCCCGCAGCTTGTCCTCCAACTGCCGGCGGAAGAACCCGGCGTCGAACTCGGCCCTCTCGCCCTCCTCGGCGAGGCCGACCTCCACCAGGTAGGCACCCAGCTTCTCCTGCACGGCCTCCCACGCGAGCAGCTGCTTGGACCAGTCGGCGTACTCCTCCGAGCCGACGACCGCGACGTCGCCGGTGCGCAGTTCCTCGGCGAGGGCGGTGAAGACCATCGCCTCGAAGTGCTTGCGGACGAACTGGCCCGGGCGGGTCTTGTCGAGTACGGCCTTGCGCCAGTTCTGGGTGGTGAAGGAGATGTCCACCTCCCGGCCCGTCTCGTCGAAGGCGGTGATGTACTCCCCGCGGGCGGCCTGGTGCCGCTGGGCGTGCGCGAGCGCGTCCAGCACCCGCCCGTCCTCGCTGGTGGCGGTGAACTCCAGCTTCTCGGCGAGGTCGAACATCACCGCCCGGTCCCGGCCGATCTGCCCATACAGCAGCACCTCCCAGAAGTTGCCGTGATGGGCGGAGACCTTCTCGATCTGCTCGTACTGCTTGTCGAAACCGCCGAACTCCTCCACGGTCTGGGTGACCGCGCCGAGCCCGCCAGCCTGCACCACCAGGGCCTTCGTAAGGGCCAGCAGGGCCGGGGAGACGTCGCCGTCGAGCCGCATGGCCACCTCCTCGGCCGTCGCCGCCTCGTCCAGGCCGTCCAGCGCCTGCCGGGCCTCGGCGGTCATGGCCGCGGCCTTGACCAGCGCGGCCTGAGCCGGGCCGCCCTCGTCGATGTTCTTCAGCACCGTGCGGTAGTTGCCGATCAGTGCCTCGACTATCTCCCGCTC
Source organism: Streptomyces griseochromogenes (assembly GCF_001542625.1). NCBI lineage: Bacteria > Bacillati > Actinomycetota > Actinomycetes > Kitasatosporales > Streptomycetaceae > Streptomyces > Streptomyces griseochromogenes. Next base: position 3,398,889 of record NZ_CP016279.1, read on the forward strand.
GGCCAGCCGGATCTCCTCCAGCTCCTGCTTCGCCTTCTTGACCTTCGTCGCCACCCGCTTGCAGAACATCGTCGCCAGGTCGTCACGGACCCGCATCCGTGCCTTGTGCACCAGGCAGGCCACCAGCGCCATGCGCTTGACGGGCCGGTAGTCCCGCAGCTCCGCCACATCGGCGGCGTCCGCCTCCCCGGCGAAGTCGGTGATCTTCCCCGCGGCCACCCCGTCCATCCACACGTCCGTGTCGCCGAGGCCGTCCACCCACTCCAGGCGCTTGGTCAGATTCTTGAAGTGCGACCAGCTCGGGCCTTGCGCGGGCCTCTTCAGCCGGTTGAACAGCGTGGTGCCGTCGCCGTCGCGGTCCTCCAGCAGCCGTGCCAGGCCAGCCCGCTCGGCCGGGCTGACCCGGTCGTGGATGCCGTCGCAGATCGCGGTGTTCACCTCGCGGCGGATCTTCGAGGCCATCGCGTCGAAGGTGGAGAACGCCGGCAGCTCCAGCCCGGCCTCCACCACCTTCTCCAGCGCGATGTTGATCAGATCCGCCGGGCGGTTCTTCGCCGCGGCCTCCCTGCGGATCGACTGCTCGGCGATCCGCCGGGCCTCCGCCTGGTCGTAGAGCACCCCGACCCGCTTGCGGACCAGGCCCCGGTGGTTCTTGGCGGTCTTCTCCGCCTGGTACACCGGCAGCGTGCCCTCCGGCAGCTCCACCTGGCGCCGGACGAAGTCCACCACCATGGCCGGGACGTCCTCCAGCTTCGGGAAGCACCCCATGCGCTGATACGACTTCAGCATCAGCAGCAGGGCCAGCAGATGTTCATCGCAGTCCGTGGCATCGGACGCCCACTGAAGCTCATCGATCGTCGGCGAGAAGAACAGATGCGGCTCATACGCGGTGATCAGCCGCTTGAACCGCGGGTACGCGGTCCGCTCGATCGAGGTCACAACCCACCCCAGGCCCCAGACGATGGTCAACATCACCACCAACGACACTGAGCCGAACGGGTGACGGGCCGGGACCTTACGCCTTCAAGATCATCCCACGGCCCCTTTTGGGCTCACCTCGGCGACACCCCCCTCAGGAAGGACGGCCGCCCCCAGCTGTCCAATGTCAACCACGCCTACTACCCGGACGAGCGGATCATCCGGGTCTCGCTCACCGACGACCGCGCCAAGACCCGCAACCTGCGCCGCGACCCCCGCGCCTCGTACCACGTCACCACCGCGGACCGGTGGGCGTACACGGTCGCCGAGGGCGCCGCGGACCTGTCGCCGGTCGCCGGGGACCCCCACGACGAGACGGTCGAGGAACTGGTCCGGCTCTACCGGGACGTGCGGGGCGAGCATCCGGACTGGGACGACTACCGGGCCGCCATGGTCCGCGATCGCCGGCTCGTCCTGAGGCTGCGCGTGGAGCGGGCGTACGGAATTCCCGAGGGCTGATCTCCCCCGGGACGGGCAACCCCCGGGCGCGGCCTACGGCGCCTCGGCGGTCCGTGCCTCGATGGCCCGCAGCACGGCCACCATGTCCTGGCCGCCGTGGCCCTGCGCTGCGGTCTCCTCGAACAGGGCGTGGCAGACATTCCAGGAACCGACGCTGGTCCAGGCCTTGCCGCTCGGCGAAGTGGAACGCCTCGGTCAGCCCGGTCACCAGGGTGATCAGGAACAGGTTCACCGACAGTTTCACCAGCAGGGCACCCGGGACCGCACCGACTATGACAGCGGTCATAGTAGCGGCGTTATGACGCCGGTCATAGGGTGGGCGCGACGATCGGAGGTCGGACATGGCCGAGTCGCGGCACGGACCCCGCGAGCGGATGGTCTTCAGCGCGGCCCAGCTGATCCGGCGCGACGGGGTGGGTGCGACCGGCATGCGGGACGTCGCCGCACACGCCGGGGCGCCGCGCGGGTCGCTCCAGCACTACTTCCCGGGCGGCAAGGAACAGCTGGTCAACGAAGCCGTCGCCTGGGCCGGCCGGTACGCGGGCAAGCGCGTCGCCCGCTTTCTCGCGGGGCTCGACGAGCCGACGCCGAGCGGCCTGTTCGCGGCGATGGCGGCCCAGTGGACCCACGAGTACGAGTCGGAGGGCTTCGCCGGCGGGTGCCCGGTCGCCGCCGCCACGGTGGACCGCGCCGCCACGGGCCCCTCCACCCGCGAGGCCGCGGCCGCCGCGTTCGCCACCTGGAGCGGCCCCGTCGCCGAGGCCCTGACCGGCATGGGTGTCCCCGCCGCCCGCGCCGGCTCACTCGCCACCTTGATGATCAGCGCGCTGGAGGGGGCGATCCTGATGGCCCGGGCCGAACAGGACGTACGCCCGCTGACGACCGTCGTGACGGAGCTCGGGCCGCTGCTCGACGCCTCGACGGTCTCCTCACGGTGAGACGCGGGACGGAGGTGCTTGTACCGCCAGGCGTCCCGCACTAGCCTCCGCCCGTGATCAATGGGGCACATGTGGTGATCTACAGCCGGGACGCCGAGGCCGACCGGACCTTCCTGCGGGACGTACTCGGGTGGGCGCACGTCGACGCCGGCCATGGATGGCTGATCTTCCAGGCGCCGCCCGCCGAGGTGGCCTGCCACCCCACCGACGGCGAACCGTCGCACGAGCTGATGCTGATGTGCGACGACCTGGAGGCGACCCGGGAGCAACTCGCCGAGCGAGGCGTGGAGTTCGCGGAGCCGGTCGAGGAGGCGCGCTGGGGCCGGGTCACCGCGCTCCGGCTGCCCGGCGGCGGGCGGCTCGGTCTGTACGAGCCGCGCCACCCACGGCCGTAGAGGCGCTCAGTCCGCGGCCCCTTCGGCGGTGAGCCAGGCGACCAGCATGTCGCCGACCATCGTCCGGTAGTGCTCGCGCCGCGCCGGGTCCAGCAGGTCGCGGCCGAAGAGGGCGCCGAAGGTGTGCCGATTGGCCACCCGGAAGAAGCAGAACGAGCTGATCATCGCGTGCACGTCGACGGCGTCGAGATCGGCCCTGAACCGGCCCGCCCGCTGACCGGCCTCCAGGGTCCGCCGGATCACACCCAGGGCGGGCGAGCCGACCCTGCCCAGCTTGCGCAGGGCGGCGATGTGCTGTGCCTCGTGGACATTCTCGATGCTCACCAGGCGGACGAAGTCGGGGTGGCGTTCGAGATGGTCGAAGACGAGTTCGGCCAGGCGCCGGATGGCCGTCACCGCGTCCAGGTGCTCGACGTCCAGCTGTTGCTCCGCCTCGTGCAGGTCCCCGTACAGCCGTTCCAGTACGGCCGTGAACAACTGCTCCTTGCCACCGAAGTAGTAGTAGATCATCCGCTTCGTGGTGCGGGTGCGGGCCGCGATCTCGTCCACCCGGGCGCCGTCGTAGCCGGCCCTGGCGAACTCCTGCGTCGCCACGTCGAGGATCTCGGCCCTGGTGCGCGCGGCGTCACGCGTCCGCGCGTCGGGTCCTGCCGGTTCGTCGACGATGGTCATGGAGTTCCTTCGGGCAAGGGGCGGGCGATGCTCGCTCGCGTGCCGGTGATTGTAGAAGCAGGGCCCGGCGACGCGGCCGAGTTCTTCGTCACGCCCACGGCGTCCACGGTCCGTCCGCTGCCCACGGCCCGGGGACCGGACCCGGCCACGGGAACACCGCGGCCCGGGTCACACGGGGTGACCCGGGCCGCGGGGCGGGGCTGTCAGGGGCGCCGGTTCCACTCGGCGATCACGGGCCGTCCGTGCTCCGTGGAGAGCCGGCTGACGGTGCCGGTCGCCAGCTGGAACAGACGGCCCTCGGCGGGCGGCAGACCCAGCCGGCGGGCGGTGAGCACCCGCAGGACGTGGGCGTGCGCGACCAGGATCACGTCTCCGCTGTCCGTGGCGAGCGCCCGCTCCACCCGGGCCAGCACCCGGTCGGCGCGCGCCCCGGTCTCCTCGGGCGACTCGCCGGGGTGCCCCTCGGGGCCGGGCGGTACGCCGTCGGTCCACAGGTCCCAGGCGGGGCGGGCACGATGGATGTCGACCGTGGTGACGCCCTCGTAGCCGCCGTAGTCCCACTCGTGCAGATCGGGGTCGGCCACGGCCCCGGTCAGACCCGCCAGTTCGGCGGTGCGGATCGCGCGGCCCAGCGGGCTGGTCAGCGCGAGGGCGTAGGCCCGTCCGGTGAGGAGCGGAGCGAGGGACTTGGCCTGTTCCTCACCGTGTGTGGTGAGGGGCAGGTCGGTCCAGCTGGTGTGCTGTCCCGACAGGCTCCACTCCGTCTCACCGTGGCGGACCAGCAGGAGGTCGCCCACGGTTGCTCAGTCCTTCTTCTCGACGGCGTGTCCGCCGAACTGGTTGCGCAGCGCCGCGATCATCTTCATCTGCGGGGAGTCGTCCTGCCGGGAGGCGAACCGGGCGAACAGCGAGGCGGTGATCGCCGGGAGCGGCACCGCGTTGTCGATGGCGGCCTCGACCGTCCAGCGGCCCTCGCCGGAGTCCTCCGCGTACCCGCGCAGCTTCTCCAGGTGTTCGTCCTCGTCCAGGGCGTTGACCGCGAGGTCCAGGAGCCAGGAGCGGATGACGGTCCCTTCCTGCCAGGAGCGGAACACCTCGCGGACGTTCTCCACCGAGTGGACCTTCTCGAGCAGCTCCCAGCCCTCGGCGTAGGCCTGCATCATGGCGTACTCGATGCCGTTGTGGACCATCTTCGAGAAGTGCCCGGCACCGACCCGGCCGGCGTGGACGTAACCGTAGGGGCCCTCCGGCTTCAGCGCCTCGAAGATCGGCTTCAGCCGCTCCACGTGTTCCTTGTCGCCGCCGACCATGAGGGCGTAGCCGTTCTGCAGGCCCCACACGCCGCCGGAGACGCCCGCGTCGACGAAGCCGATGCCCTTGATGCCGAGTTCGGCGGCGTGCTTCTCGTCGTCGGTCCAGCGGGAGTTGCCGCCGTCCACCACCACGTCGCCCGGGGACAGCAGGTCCTTCAGTTCGTCGACGACGGTCTGGGTGGCGGTGCCGGCCGGGACCATCACCCAGAGGGTGCGCGGCGCGTCGAGCTGCTGGACCAGCTCTTCGAGGCTCTTGACGTCGGAGACCTCGGGGTTGCGGTCGTAGCCGATGACGGTGTGGCCGGCGCGGCGGATCCGCTCGCGCATGTTGCCGCCCATCTTGCCGAGACCGATGAGACCGAGCTGCATGTCGTTCACTTCCTGAGATTGCGGTAGGCGGCGACGAGGGCCGTCGTGGACGGGTCGAGACCGGGCACGTCCGCGCCCATGGTCAGGGCGGGCTCGATGCGCTTGGCGAGGACCTTGCCCAGCTCCACGCCCCACTGGTCGAAGGAGTCGATGTTCCAGACCGCGCCCTGCACGAACACCTTGTGCTCGTAGAGGGCGATCAGCTGGCCGAGCACGGACGGGGTCGGCTCGGCGGCGAGGATCGTGGTGGTGGGGTGGTCGCCGCGGAAGGTGCGGTGCGGCACCTGCTCCTCGGGCACGCCCTCCGCGCGGACCTCCTCGGCCGTCTTGCCGAAGGCGAGGGCCTGGGTCTGGGCGAAGAAGTTGGCCATCAGCAGGTCGTGCTGGCCCTTGAGGGTGTCGCCCAGCTCGGCGACCGGCCGGGCGAAGCCGATGAAGTCGGCCGGGATCAGCTTGGTGCCCTGGTGGATCAGCTGGTAGTAGGCGTGCTGCCCGTTGGTGCCGGGTGTGCCCCACACGACCGGCCCGGTCTGCCAGTGCACGGGCCGGCCCTGCCGGTCCACCGACTTGCCGTTGGACTCCATGTCCAGCTGCTGGAGATAGGCGGTGAACTTGGAGAGGTAGTGGCTGTACGGCAGCACCGCGTGCGACTGGGCGTCGTGGAAGTTGTTGTACCAGATGCCCAACAGGCCGAGGATCAGCGGCGCGTTGGCCTCGGCGGGTGCGGTGCGGAAGTGATCGTCGATCAGGTGGAAGCCGTCGAGCATCTCCCGGAAGCGGTCCGGGCCGATGGCGATCATCAGGGACAGGCCGATCGCGGAGTCGTACGAGTACCGGCCGCCGACCCAGTCCCAGAACTCGAACATGTTGTCCGGGTCGATGCCGAACTCGGTGACCTTCTCCGCGTTGGTCGACAGGGCCACGAAGTGCTTGGCCACCGCCTTGTCCTCGCCGTCCAGGCCCGCCAGCAGCCAGGAGCGGGCCGAGGTGGCGTTGGTGATCGTCTCGATCGTGGTGAAGGTCTTGGACGCGACGATGAACAGGGTCTCCGCCGGGTCCAGGTCGCGGGTGGCCTCGTGCAGGTCGGCGCCGTCCACGTTCGACACGAACCGGAACGTCAGCTCCCGTGCCGTGTAGGCGCGCAGGGCCTCGTACGCCATCGCGGGCCCGAGGTCGGAGCCGCCGATGCCGATGTTGACGACGTTGCGGATCCGCCTGCCGGTGTGGCCGGTCCACTCGCCCGAGCGGATCCGCTCGGCGAAGGCGGCCATCTTGTCCAGGACGGCGTGCACGCGGGGCACGACGTTCTCGCCGTCGACCTCGATCACCGCGTCGCGCGGGGCGCGCAGCGCGGTGTGCAGTACGGCCCGCCGCTCCGTGATGTTGATCCTCTCGCCCCGGAACATGGCGTCCCGCAGCGCGAACACCCCGGTGGCGGTGGCGAGTTCCGTCAGGAGGGCCAGGGTCTCGTCGGTGATCAGGTGTTTGCTGTAGTCGATGTGCAGATCGCCGGCCCGTACGACGTACCGCTCGGCGCGGCCGGGGTCCGTCGCGAACAGCTCACGCAGGTGCGGCCGGCCCTCGGCACGGTGGTCGGCGAGGGCCGTCCACTCGGGCCTGCGGGTGAGCTCGGGGGTGTCTGACGGTGCGTCGGACATGTCAGGCGTTCTCCTTGGCGGCCTCGCCCTTGAGGGCGATGGCGTACATCTCGTCGGCGTCGAGGCGGCGCAGCTCCTCGGCGATGAGTTCGGAGGTGGAGCGGACCTTCAGGGCGAGGGTGCGCGGCGGCTGGCCCGGCAGGGTCAGGGTCGCGAGCGGGCCCTCGGGGCGGTCGATGACGATCTCGCCGCTCGCGGTACCGAGGCGCACGGCCGTGACGACCGGTCCGGCGGTGACCACGCGGTCCACCTTGATGCTCAGGCGGGCCTCCAGCCAGCGGGCGAGGAGTTCGGCGCTGGGGTTGTCCGCCTCGGCCTCCACGGCCGCCGACGTCACCTTCGCACGGGCCTGGTCCAGGGCGGCGGCCAGCATGGACCGCCACAGCGTGAGCCGGGTCCAGGCGAGGTCGGTGTCGCCGGGAGCGTAGTTGCGGGCCCGGGTCTCCAGTACCTCCATCGGCCGTTCGACCGCGTACAGGTCGGTGATCCGGCGCTGGGCGAGCGCGCCGAGGGGGTCCTTCGAGGGGGTGTCGGGCGCCTCCACCGGCCACCACACGACCACCGGGGCGTCCGGCAGCAGCAGCGGCAGGACCACCGAGTCGGCGTGGTCGGAGACATCGCCGTAGGTCCGCAGCACGACCGTCTCGCCGGTGCCGGCCTCCGAGCCGACCCGGACCTCGGCGTCGAGGCGGGAGGAGGTGCGGTCGCGCAGGGTACGGGCGTGGCGCTTGATGACCACCAGGGTCCGCGAGGGGTGCTCGTGCGAGGCCTCCTCGGCGGCCCTGATCGAGTCGTAGGCGTTCTCCTCGTCCGTGACGATGACCATCGTCAGGACCATGCCCACGGCCGGGGTGCCGATGGCGCGGCGGCCCTGCACCAGCGCCTTGTTGATCTTGCTTGCCGTGGTGTCGGTCAGGTCGATCTTCATGGCCTGCGCCAGCTCCGTCCGTCTCGTGCGAGCATCTCGTCTGCCTCCTCGGGACCCCATGTGCCCGACGGGTACTGCGCCGGCCTGCCGTGCCGCCCCCAGTACTCCTCGATCGGGTCGAGGATCTTCCAGGACTCTTCCACTTCCTGGTGACGGGGGAACAAATTGGCGTCGCCGAGCAGCACGTCCAGGATGAGCCGCTCGTACGCCTCCGGGCTCGACTCGGTGAACGACTCGCCGTAGGCGAAGTCCATGGACACGTCCCGGATCTCCATCGAGGTGCCCGGCACCTTCGAACCGAACCGCACGGTCATGCCCTCGTCGGGCTGGACGCGGATGACGATCGCGTTCTGGCCCAGTTCCTCGGTCGCGGTGGAGTCGAACGGGGAGTGCGGGGCCCGCTTGAAGACGACCGCGATCTCCGTGACCCGGCGGCCGAGACGCTTGCCGGTGCGCAGATAGAAGGGGACGCCCGCCCAGCGGCGGTTGTCGATGCCCAGCTTGACGGCCGCGAACGTGTCGGTCTTCGACTTCGGGTCGATGCCGTCCTCTTCGAGGTAGCCGACGACCTTCTCGCCGCCCTGCCAGCCGGCCGCGTACTGCGCCCGCACGGTGTGGCTGCCCAGGTCCTCGGGCAGCCGCACCGACTTGAGCACCTTCAGCTTCTCGGTGAGCAGCGCCTCCGCGTCGAACGCGATCGGCTCCTCCATGGCGGTGAGCGCCATCAGCTGGAGCAGATGGTTCTGGATGACGTCACGGGCCGAGCCGATGCCGTCGTAGTAGCCGGCCCGGCCGCCGATGCCGATGTCCTCGGCCATGGTGATCTGCACATGGTCGACGTAACTGCGGTTCCAGATCGGCTCGTACATCTGGTTGGCGAAGCGCAGCGCCAGGATGTTCTGGACCGTCTCCTTGCCGAGGTAGTGGTCGATGCGGAAGACCTGGTCCGGCCCGAACACGTCGTGCACGACCGCGTTCAGCTCGTGCGCCGACTTCAGGTCGTGGCCGAACGGCTTCTCGATGACCGCGCGCCGCCAGGAACCCTGCGGCGGGCTCGCCAGGCTGTGCTTCTTCAGCTGCTGCACGACCTTGGGGAAGAACTTCGGCGGGACGGAGAGGTAGAAGGCGAAGTTGCCGCCGGTGCCCCGGGAGGCGTCCAGCTCCTCGACGGCGTCCTTGAGCGCCTTGAAGGCGGTGTCGTCGTCGAAGTCGCCCGGGATGAACCGCATGCCCTCGGCGAGCTGCTGCCACACCTCCTCCCGGAACGGGGTCCGCGAGTGCTCGCGCACCGCGTCGTGGACGACCTGCGCGAAGTCCTGGTCCTCCCAGTCCCGGCGGGCGAAGCCCACCAGCGAGAAGCCCGGCGGCAGCAGGCCGCGGTTGGCCAGGTCGTACACGGCCGGCATCAGCTTCTTGCGGGACAGGTCGCCGGTCACACCGAAGATGACCAGGCCGGAGGGGCCCGCGATACGGGGCAGCCGGCGGTCGCGGGCGTCCCGCAGCGGGTTCACCCAGTCGGTGGCAGGGGCGAGGGGAACCGGCGCCGCCGCGGTGGGGGGCGTCTCGGGTTCCGGAGCCTTGGTCGTCATTACGCGTCAACTCCCTTGCTGTCCAGGGACTTGGTGACGGCGTCCAGCAGGTCCTGCCAGGCCGTCTCGAACTTGGCGACGCCCTCGTCCTCCAGCTGCTGGACGACCTCGTCGTAGGAGATGCCGAGCCGCTGGACGGCGGTGAGGTCCGCGCGGGCCTCGGCGTAGCCGCCGGTCACCGTGTCGCCGGTGATCCTGCCGTGGTCCGCGGTGGCCTTCAAGGTGGCCTCCGGCATGGTGTTGACGGTGCCGGGCGCGACCAGCTCGTCCACGTACAGCGTGTCCTTGTAGGCGGGGTCCTTCACCCCGGTGGAGGCCCACAGCGGGCGCTGCCTGTTCGCCCCGCCCCCGGCGAGCGCCTGCCAGCGGTCGGACGCGAACACCTCCTCGTAGGCCTCGTAGGCCAACCGCGCGTTGGCGAGCGCCGCCCGGCCCTTGAGCGCGAGGGCCTCGTCGGTGCCGAGGACGGTCAGCCGCTTGTCGATCTCGGTGTCCACGCGGGAGACGAAGAAGGACGCCACCGAGTGAATCCGGGACAGGTCCAGGCCTCGCTCGCGGGCCTTCTCCAGACCGGCCAGGTAGGCGGCCATGACCTCGCGGTAGCGCTCCAGGGAGAAGATCAGCGTCACGTTGACGCTGATGCCGAGGCCGATGACCTCGGTGATCGCCGGGAGACCCGCCCGGGTCGCCGGGATCTTGATCATCACGTTGGGGCGGTCGACCAGCCAGGCCAGCTGCTTGGCCTCGGCGACCGTCGCCCGGGTGTCGTGGGCGAGACGGGGGTCGACCTCGATGGAGACACGGCCGTCGCGGCCGTCCGAGGCGGTGTACACGGACCGCAGGATGTCGGCGGCCGCACGCACGTCGGCGGTCGTCATCATCCGCACCGCTTCGTCCACCGTCACATCGCGCACGGCCAGGTCCGTGAGCTGCTCCTCGTAGCCCTCGCCGGAGCCGATGGCCGCCTGGAAGATCGACGGGTTGGTGGTGACGCCGACGACGCCCCCGCTCTTCACCAGCTCGGCCAGGCCGCCCGAGGTGATCCGCTTGCGCGACAGGTCGTCCAGCCAGATCGAGACGCCTTCGTCGGCGAGGCGCTCAAGGGCTGCCGGGGTCGCGATTGCTTCGGTCACAGTGATCATCTTTCTGGTCGCGTCGGTATCAGGCGCGCGCGGCGGCCAGCGACTCGCGGGCAGCGGCGGCGACGTTCTCGGGGGTGAAGCCGAATGCGGCGAACAGGGTCTTCGCGTCGGCGGAGGCACCGAAGTGTTCGAGGGACACGATCCGTCCCGCGTCGCCCACGAACCGGTACCAGGTCAGGCCGATACCGGCCTCGACCGCGACCCGGGCCCTCACGGACGGCGGCAGGACGTGCTCGCGGTAGGACCGCGGCTGCTGTTCGAACCACTCCACGGACGGCATCGACACGACCCGCGTGCCGATGCCCTCGGCCTCCAGCCGCTCCCGCGCGGCGACGGCCAGCTGCACCTCGGAGCCGGTCGCGATGATGATCACCTCCGGGGTCTCGGTGGAGGACTCGCGCAGCACATAGCCGCCCTTGGCCGCGTCCTGGTCGGGCGCGTACGTCGGCACGCCCTGGCGGGTGAGCGCGAGCCCGTGGGGGGCCGGGTCGGTGGCGTGCCTCTTCAGGATCTCGGCCCAGACGACCACGGTCTCGTTGGCGTCGGCCGGGCGGACGACGTTCAGGCCCGGGATGGCGCGCAGTGAGGCCAGGTGCTCGACCGGCTGGTGGGTCGGGCCGTCCTCACCGAGGCCGATGGAGTCGTGCGTCCACACGTACGTCACCGGCAGCTGCATCAGCGCCGACATCCGCACCGCGTTGCGCATGTAGTCGGAGAACACCAGGAAGGTGCCGCCGTAGACGCGGGTGTTGCCGTGCAGGGCGATGCCGTTCATCTCCGCGGCCATGGAGAACTCGCGGATGCCGAAGTGGACGGTTCGGCCGTACGGGTCCGCCTCGGGCAGCGGGTTGCCCTCGGGCAGGAAGGAGCTGGTCCCGTCGATGGTGGTGTTGTTCGAGCCCGCCAGGTCGGCGGAGCCGCCCCACAGCTCCGGGAGGACCGGGCCGAGCGCCTGCAGCACCTTGCCGGAGGCGGCGCGGGTGGCGACGGACTTGCCCTCCTCGAACACCGGCAGGGCGTCCTCCCAGCCCTCGGGCAGCTCGCCCTTGCCGACCCGGTCGAAGAGCGCGGCCCGCTCGGGGTCGACCGCGCGCCACTCGGCGATCCGCTTGTCCCAGGCCGCGTGCGCCTCGGCACCCCGGTCCAGGGCCCGGCGGGTGTGCCGCAGGACCTCCTCCGTGACCTCGAAGGACTGCTCGGGGTCGAAGCCGAGGACACGCTTGGTGGCGGCGATCTCGTCCGCGCCGAGCGCGGAGCCGTGGGAGGCCTCGGTGTTCCGCGCGTTCGGGGCCGGCCAGGCGATGATCGTGCGCATCGCGATGATCGAGGGCCGGCCGGTCTCGGCCCGCGCGGCCTTCAGCGCCGTGTACAGCGCGGGCACGTCGATGTCGCCGTCGGCGGTGGGCTCGATGCGCTGGGTGTGCCAGCCGTAGGCCTCGTACCGCTTCAGCACGTCCTCGGAGAAGGCGGTCGCGGTGTCGCCCTCGATGGAGATGTGGTTGTCGTCGTAGAGGAAGACCAGGTTGCCGAGCTTCTGGTGGCCCGCGAGAGAGGAGGCCTCGGCGGAGACGCCCTCCTCCAGGTCGCCGTCGGAGACGATCGCCCAGACGGTGTGGTCGAAGGGGGAGGTGCCCTCGGGAGCCTCGGGGTCGAACAGGCCGCGCTCGTAGCGGGCGGCCATCGCCATGCCGACGGCGTTGGCGGCGCCCTGGCCGAGCGGACCGGTGGTGGTCTCGACCCCGGCGGTGTGCCCGTACTCGGGGTGACCGGGCGTCCTGGAGCCATGGGTGCGGAACGCCTTCAGGTCGTCCAGCTCCAGCTCGTACCCGGCGAGGAAGAGCTGGGTGTAGAGGGTCAGCGAGGTGTGGCCGGGAGAGAGGACGAAGCGGTCACGGCCGGCCCACTCCGGGTCGGCCGGGTCATGCCTCATCACCTTCTGAAAGATCGTGTACGCGGCGGGAGCCAGGCTCATCGCGGTGCCCGGGTGGCCGTTGCCGACCTTCTGCACGGCATCGGCCGCCAGAAGCCGGGCGGTGTCCACGGCACGCCGGTCGAGGTCGGTCCACTCGAAGCCGTCGGGTGTCTGCGTGCTCATCTTCAAGAAGTCCTCGTTCAATGCGTGATTGCTGGCCGGACGCGTTCAAACTTAAAAGTCTGACTTTTTCGGGGGAAGGGCGGGGTGTGTCAGCCTGTGGTGAATCTGGGACAGCGATCGCGTGACAGGAACGGCACGAAGAGAACATGGCGGACAGAACATCCCAAGCCGGTGGCGGCGGCATGGACGGCGACGGGATCCGGACCTTCCCCTTCCCGACCGAGTTGGCGGTCGGCGGCGTCGGCATGCAGGTCGGCCCCATGGGTACCGGCCACACCTGGCACGCCGACGCCCCGCTGCACCGCGTCCATCGCATCGACTTCCACGTGGTCATGCTCTTCACCGGCGGACCCGTACGGCACATGGTCGACTTCGCCGAGCACGAGGCCGTGGCCGGCGACCTCCTGTGGATCCGGCCCGGGCAGGTCCACCGCTTCTCCCGGACGAGCGAGTACCGCGGAACCGTCCTGACCATGCAGCCCGGCTTCCTGCCCCGCGCCACCGTCGAGGCCACCGGCCTGTACCGCTACGACCTGCCGCCCCTGCTGCACCCCGGCCCGGCCCAACTCTCCGCGCTGGGAGCCGCCCTCGAACAGCTGCGCCGCGAGTACGAGGACACCGCGACCCTGCCGCTGAGTCTGCACACGGCCGTCCTGCGGCACACCCTGACCGCGTTCCTGCTGCGCCTCGCCCATCTCGCGGCCAGTTCGGAGGAGGCCTCCAGGCGGCAGGACACCACCTTCACCCTCTTCCGCGACGCGGTGGAGAAGGGCTTCGCCGCCAACCACAGCGTCAGCGCCTACGCCGACGCGCTCGGCTACTCCCGCCGCACCCTCGTCCGCGCCGTCCGCGCGGCCACCGGCGAGACGCCGAAGGGCTTCATCGACAAGCGGGTGATCCTGGAGGCCAAACGCCTTCTCGCCCACACGGACATGCCGATCGGCCGCGTCGGGGCGGCCGTGGGCTTCCCGGACGCGGCGAATTTCTCCAAGTTCTTCCATCTGCACACCGGCGTCACGCCGGTGGTGTTCCGGGCGGAGCTGCGCTGACCGCGGGCCGTGGCCGGTCACCTCGAGGGCGGGGCGGTGTCGCGGGCCGGGCCCGCTGCGCCGGCTCGTCGCGTTCCAGCGTGTCGGCCAGGTCCGATGACGGAGCGGCGCTCCGGTGCGGTCGGGGCGGCACCGCCACCGCGCGGATGCCCCGCCGGACCCTGGCCGCGGGGCACCCGACACCCTGCTCAGTGACCGAAGTCGAACCAGTTCACGTTCACGAAGTCGGCCGGCTGGCCGCTGGTGAAGGTGAGGTAGACGTCGTGCGTGCCGGTCACCGAGGTGATGTTCGCCGGGATCGTCCGCCAGCTCTGCCAGCCCCCGGTGTCGGCCAGTGCGAAGCTGCCGATCGGGGCGTTGCCGCGGCTGTCCAGGCGCACCTCGACCAGCCCGCTCACCCCGGACGCGGCCCCGCTCGCCACCCGGGCGTAGAACTGAGTGGCCGCCGTGGAACCGAAGTTCACGCCCTTGTACAGGGCCCAGTCGCCGTTGGCGAGGGAGCCGATGTCCTGGCCGCCACCGGTGTCCGTGGCGGACTCGGTGCTCACGCCGGACTGGCTGTCGTAGGACTCGCCCTGGATGGCGCTGTAGGCGTCCCGGTTTCCGGTGGGCGGGGGAGTGGTACCGCTCCCGTTCGACCGCAGGACCTGGACGTAGTCGACGAGCATCGGGTGGCCGGACTCGGTGGCGCTGGTGGGGCCGCCGCCGAACGCGGCCGGGAAGGCGCCGCCCATCGCCACGTTCAAGATGACGAAGAAGCCGTGTCCGGTGGCGTCGGCCCAGGTGGCCGCGTCGACCTGACCGGCCGTGACCGTGTGGTAGTTGACGCCGTCGACGTAGAAGCGGATCGCTTCGGGGCTCACCGAGCGGTCCCACTCCATGGCGTAGGTGTGGAAGCCGGACTGACAGGTGCTGCCCGGGCACGCGGTGGAGTTGCCGATGCCGGTGGTCTCGTTGCAGGGGCCGCCCGGGTTCGTGCCGCAGTGCATCGTCGCCCAGACCTTGTTCATGCCCTGGACGTTCTCCATGATGTCCAGCTCGCCGACGCCCGGCCAGTTCTGGTAGTTGCCGCGGTAGGGCGAGCCCAGCATCCAGAACGCCGGCCAGTAGCCTTCGGCGGCGGTGCCGGTGACGTTCGGCATCTGGAGGCGGGCCTCGACCCGCAGCTTGCCGCCGGCCGGAGGCTGGAAGTCGGTGCGGGTGGTCTCGATGCGGCCCGAGGTCCAGCGGCCGGCCGAGTCGCGCAGCGGGGTGATGCGCAGATTGCCGTTGCCGTCGAGCGAGACGTTGTCCGTGCTGTTCGTCATCGTCTCGACCTCGCCGGTGCCCCAGTTGGCGGGGCCGCCCGGATACGAGGTCCCGGTGTCGTACTGCCAGTCCGAGGTGTTGACGCCGGAGCCGGCGGAGCCGTTGAAGTCGTCGAGGAAGACCTGGGTCCAGCCGGACGGGGGTGTGGGCGCGGAGGCGTCGGCGGGGAGGGTGGCGGCCGTGGCGAGGGCGGCCGCGAGGCCGAGCGTGGCGAGGACGGCGACGAGGGCCCGGCGCCGTCTGGGTATGCCGGAGGTTTCACTCATGGGGGTGCCTCTCGGGTACGGAGTATGCGCGCGACTGTCTCTGAGAGCGCTCTCAAAGTGGCCTCAATGTGCTCTCCGCCGCCGTGGTCGTCAAGAGTTGAAACAGAGAAAGTCCTTGCCTCCCCGCGGAGTTCACCCGATGAAGCCGCGCGCGGGCTGGACCGCGCCCCCTGCCGGCATGCCGACGCCGGAGGTGGAGTCCGCCTCGGGAGTGAAGGAGCCGGCGAACGTGGCACCGGGCGACTTCGTCGTTGCGGGTCACGTGTGCGGAAGCCGGCGTGCCGCCCTCGCCGTCGGCCGAGGTGTTCGCCGGGGAACCGCACTCGGCCGGCGCGGCCGCCGCGGGCGCGGCGCCGCGAGCGCCGAGGACGCCCCGCCGGGACCGGCTCCGCGCCTGCTGTCCGGACCGGTTCGACAGGTACGGGACGCCCACGGCGCGCCTTCCCAGGTTGTCCGTCGATGTCCGGGCGTCGTGCGCCACGTGTCTGGGGCGGGTCTTTGAATCCGTGGGGTGCCGACGCAGGATCCGGTGAGGACGGGCCGCCGCTCAGGAGGAGGCCGGCGGCCCGCCCGGAGTGTCCGGTTTCCCTCTGCCGAGCGCCGCGAGCACGAAGGTGACGCTGATGAGCAGGGACCAGGCGCCGAACTTGCCGACGTCGACGGGCTGCCAGCCGTGCAGCTGGTACGGGTAGCGCCACGCGCCCACGTACGTGGCGAGGTTCTCCGCCAGCCACAGGAAGAACCCGATCAGGGTGAACGACAGTGCGAGCGGCATGCGCCACCGTGTCCCGCGCACCGTGAAGCGCACGGAGGTGCCCGCGGTGACGGCCACGAGGAGGGCCGCGAGCGGCCAGCGGGCGTCGGGCAGCCAGTGGTGGCTGAAGAAGTTGACGTAGACGGCGGCGGCCACCAGGGCCGTCAGCCGCGGCCGGTAGCGGACCACCTCCAGGTCGAACAGGTGCCAGGCCCGGCAGATGTAGCTGCCGACGGCCGCGTAGAGGAAGCCCCCGTACAGCGGGACGCCCGCGAACTTCAGCACGGCCGGTTCCGGATAGCTCCACGAGCCGAGCGCGACCTTCACCAGCTCGAAGGCGAGGCCGATGACATGGCAGGCGGCGATGACGGCGACGTCCCGTCCGCTCTCCCAGCCGCGCCGCCAGAACAGCAGCGTGAGGAGTACGCCGTAGCAGGCGAGCAGGTCGTAGCGGGCCACCGGAAGCGGTGGCAGAACGGCCGATGCCGCCACCCCGGACAGCAGGGCGATGGCGAAGGCGCAGGCCCGGGTCTGTGTCCAGGTGAAGTCGAGCAGCTGGCTGACGGGGGAGGCCGGGAGGCCGGCCGGGTTTGTGGTGGGCATGGTGATCAGAAGGACGACATCCGGCCCGGATCCGGTTGCCCGAGAAGCCGATGAGCCCGCCCGCCGGGCTAGTCACGGGCGCGCAGCCCTGACCTCGACGGTTCGTCGTCCTTTAACTATCAGCGCTTACCTACGGTTCCGTAACCTCTCGGCCTGCTCAGCTTCACGTACCTCTTCACCCCGCAGAAGGGACGTTCTGAAGTGGTGATCTCCCACAGGTCGAGGAAGCCGCTGCCGAGGAGAGCCGCACTGCTCGCCGCCGCCGGTCTGTTCGGCGGACTACTGGCGGTTCCGGCGGTGACCGCGGCGGCCGGTACGCCTCAGGCGTGCTCCGCCGCCGACGCCGACATCTACCGGCCCCCGGACCGCGCCACCGCCACGCCGGGCGCCGTCGTCGCCTGCCGCCGGGTCGACTCGCTGCCCATGGTGATCGGCGGCCCCCCGCTGAACGCGTGGAAGGTGCAGTACGGCTCCACCGACGGGCGCGGCCGACGGGTCTCCGCCGTCGGTACCGTCGTCGTACCGCAGAAGCCGTGGACCGGTCCGGGGGAGCGGCCGCTGGTCGCGTTCGTGCCCGGCACCCTCGGCATCGGCCCGCAGTGCGCGTTCTCCAGACAGCTCGCGGGCCAGTACCAGGACGCCTACGAGGGCCCGAACATCGCGGCGCTGCTCAACGCCGGTTACGCCGTCGCCGCGACGGACGGCCAGGGATACATGGACGGCGAGGTCCATCCGTACGTCTCCGGGGCCGAGGCCGGTCACGCCGTCCTCGACATGGCCCGCGCGGCCTCCCGGGTGCCCGGCACCGGGGTGAGCCCCGATGCCGAGGTCGGGATCTGGGGCTACTCGGAGGGCGGCTCCGGCAGCCTGTGGGCGGCCCAGCTGGCCCGGTCGTACGCGCCCGAACTGCACGTCGTCGGCGCGGCCTCCGGCGGGATCCCCGCCGACCTCAAGGAGGTGGCGAGCAACCTCGACGGACAGTTCTTCGCCGGGTTCCTGGTGGACGCGTTCGTCGGTCTGTCCGTCACCCATCCGGAGCTGCCGTTCGACGACATCCTCGACGACTCCGGCCGCAAGGCCGTCAAGGACGCCGAGTCGCTGTGCGCGCTCGGCACCGTGAGCCGCTTCCCGCTCGCGCGGATCGAGCAGTACACCAAGGACGGGCTGACGCTCGACCAGATCTACGCCCTGCGCGGGTCCGACGGCACCACCTGGGGTGACGCCGTCCGGGCCAACAAGCTGGGCGCCGGGGTGGGCACCCCCGGATCCGGTGCCCGTTACGAGATCGGCTTCCCGGTGTTCCAGTACCGCGGCCTGCTGGACGAGGTGATACCGGACCGGACCGCGAGCGCCACCCGCCGCGCCTACTGCGACGCCGGCGTCGCGACCCGCTGGACCGCGTACGTGGGCGACCACCTCACCGGTGACGCCCAGGCGATCGGCGACGTGGTGAACTGGCTCGGCGACCGGTTCGGCGGCAAGGCGGACACCGGCAACTGCTGATCCCCGCACCGCGGCGGCCCTGCCGCAAAGGTCCCCGCGCCGGCTCCCCACGGCGCGGGGACCTCACGCCCGCCGGCACCGGTACCCGGGCACCCTCCCGGGGAACCACCACGTCGGAGGTGGACGGCGGCGGGGGCCCGCCGCCGTGTTGCGGTGTCCGTCCCGGTGCTGTGCCTGATCAGGCCGCTGCCACGTCCACGAAGACGGGGTTCGAGTAGAACCAGGTGTCCGCCCACGGGTCGCCGTCGCCGGGCTCGTGGGGGATCGGCCCGTGCGGGTCGACCGCCGCGCCGAGGAAGCCGGCGCCGCGCCGGTTGCCGTCGCTGCCGCGCAGCCGTACGTAGAAGGACTCGTCGCCCGCGGTCAGGGGGATGCGCAGGGTGTACGTGCCGGTGCGGCCGTCGACGTCCGCGGTGTGCACGACCCTGGTGTCCGGCGCCCGCCAGGTGTCGCGGTCGGTGACCGGGCCGCGCACGGCACCCCGGATCACGTCCACGTGCGCCAAGCGGGGCAGGATGCCCTCGGGGTTGGGCCGGGAGGCGGTCGTCACCGTCACGGACAGCGTCAGCCGCTCTCCCTCGCGCACCCGCAGCCGCCCGCCGAGCGTGACCCCCCGGCCGTGGTCGCGGTCCCGCTTGAGGCGCACGTCGAGCCCGTCCAGCAGATGCCCGTGGTCCAGCCAGACCCGGCCCGCGCGCAGGCCCGCCATCACGGCGCGGTAGCCGTAGCGGGTCACACCGACGTGGGTGCGGCTGAACTCGCCGGGCCAGAAGTCGCTGCCGGGCTGCGGGGTGCCGGTGTCGACGGGGTCGGGCAGCTTCCCGGTGTTGTCGAAGTTCCGGCCGGGCGCCCAGTCGCCGTTCTTCCAGGTGTCGAAGACGGTCCGGTGGTTGTCGGAGTTGGTGGTGATCGAGAACAGCCTGCCCTCGGCCAGCATCGAGTCCCACAGGCCGCCGACCGTCGCGGTCGCCCAGTCGAAGCCGCCGTAGGTGAGGTAGGCGTCTTGCGGGTAGCCCGCCCAGGACTGTGCGGACGGATGGTTCTGGTACTCGCCGCGGATCGCCGTGGAACCGCCCCAGCCCGGGATCGCCGCGCCCTGGGCGCCCGGCGCCCCCTCCATGCCGATCATGATCTCGGGGGCGGCGTCACGCCAGTTGCGCATCTCGTGCGGGGAGTCGATGCCGAGCCGCAGCGGGTGGTTGGCGAGGACGAGGACGTCGTCGACGTAGCCCGTGCGGCGCTGCTCGGCCAGCCACTGGACGGCCTTGACCGCGTGGGCCTCGTTGCGGGCGGTGTCCGCGTCGGCGGCGCCGCCCTTGTCGTAGCCGAGCAGCTTGCCGTCGTAGGCCAGCTCGAACCGCGTGAGCAGATCGACCTCGTGCGGGCCGGGCGCCGCGAACACCGTGCAGTGCTCGGCGGCCGGGATGTACCACTCCAGGCCCTGGAAGATCAGTTGGCGCGGGTTCTCGGCGCGGGCCTTGAGGATCTCCTGGTGCTCCAGGTGCGCGCCGTAGCGGGCGTGCCCGAAGTTGGAGTGCTCGTTGAACACCATCCAGTCCAGGCCGTACCCGGCGGCGGCCCGGGCCTGCTGGGAGAACGTGTACTTGGCGTCGTGGCTGTAGACGGAGTGCACGTGGTGGTCGCCGACCAGGTAGGCGAGGCACGGGTCGTCGCCGTCGAAGCCCCGGCCGGTGGCGGCGACGGCCGGGGTGGCGGCCCCGCCGAGGGCGAAGGCGACCCCGAACAGGCCCGCACGGCGCAGGAGTCGGCGCCTCGACACACCCTGGGCGTCGAGGCCGGCCGGGGCGACGGCCGGGTCGGCCCAGACGGGCAGCTGCTGCTCGGTCATGGTCATCCTCGGGAAGGGGGTCAGTGGGTCATGAAAGAGGTGACGGGCAGCGCCCGGGACACGATCCGGACGTCCCCGAGCCGTCCGTGCAGAATCTGGTCGATCTTCCCCGCGTACTCGTAGCCGCCGAGCAGCCACGGCAGCCCGGCCGAGGCGATACCGACGGCGGCGGGGTGCGGATTGCGGGCCACCGGACAGCCCTGGACGTACATCGTCGTGTGCCGTCCGTCGTTGACCACGGCCAGGTGCCACCACTTCTCGCGGGCGGTCTCGTCACCCCAGTTGGTGGCGAGCTGCCGCTGGTTGAGCGGATGGGCCGCCCACTGCGGGCCCGGTCCGTCGGAGATCGACAGCGTGGCGAGCGGCTCGTCGGGATCGTCCGTGACCGGTCCGACGGAGCCGTTGCGGCCGGTGCGGCTGATGAGACCGGACCAGGCGTTGTGGCCGGCGTCCCAGTCGGCGGGCAGGCGGTAGAAGGCCTCGATGGTGTAACCGCCCTCGAAGGTGGCCGAGTTGAGCGGGGCAGCGTCGACCGTGCGCAGCCAGGCGCCCTTCAGCGGGGACTTGTAGCCGTCGAACTCCAGGCTGCCGTGGCCGGGCTGGTCGGGGTGGTGGTCGGCGGACCAGGCCAGTGTGCCGCCGCCGACGCTGACCACCGTGAGGTCGTTGCCGCGCCCGGACAGATCGCGGACGGTGCCGGTCACCGCCGTACCGGCGTCGTGGCCGTCGAAGCGCCAGTACGCCACCGTGCCCGGTATCAGCATCTTCGACGCGGGCCGCGCGGGCCGGGCCGGAACCGGGTCGAATCCGGAGAAGCGCTCGGCGAAGTCGATGCCGACCGAGAAGCGGTCCGCGTCCCCGCTCAGCTCGATCTCCTGCCGCTCCAGTTCGTTCAGGCCCTCGGCGGCCCGGCCCAGGATCCACGGGGAGACGGTCTCGACGTCGATGACGCCCCGGTCCAGGTCGAAGCGGTAGAGGCGGATCATCGCCGCGCCGCCGAAGTAGCGGTTCTGATAGTTCGTCAGATGAAGGTGCACCTCGTGCCCCGCCGCGTTCTCGCGGATCGCGCGGCCCGCGGGCCAGAAGTGGCCGCCCAGTGCGAGAAAGATCTGGTCGTGGTCCTCGATCAGCCCGTCCCACAGCTGCTGCCCGTACGCGGACAGGGAGTCGTCCTCGGCGACCAGCTCGTGCGTGGTGAGGACGACCGGCGTCTTCGGATGCCGTGCGAGGACGTCCTTCGCCCAGGCGTACCCCCGCTGCGACAGCCGCCAGTCCAGCGCCAGCACCATCCACTCGCGCCCGGCGGCCCGGAACAGGTGGTAGGTGTTGTAGCCGTCCGGCGAGGCGCCCCCGAACGTCGGCCTGCTCCGGAACCGCCGCGGGCCGAACGCGTCCAGATACGGTGTCGGTCCGCGCTGGTCGTCCGTGGACGAGCGCACGTCGTGGTTGCCGGCCAGGACGCTGTAGCCGACGCCGCGCCGGTCCAGGATCCCGAACGCCTCGCCGATGGCGGCGAACTCCTCCTCGGCGCCGTTCTGCGTGAGGTCGCCCAGGTGGGACAGGAAGACGATGTTCTCGTCACCCTTGCCACCGTGCTCCAGCAGATAGCGCAGGGACGCCTCGACGGGCGCGGGGTTGATGCTCGGTCCGTCGAAGAGGTACTGGGTGTCGGGCATCACCGCGAGCGTGAAGCGGCGGCTCTCGGAGTCGGGCCGGCGCACGCTCTGCTCGGCCGCTTCCGCGACGGCCGGCAGGACGATCCCGGTGGTGGCGGCGGCGCCGAGCAGCGCGGTGGCCCTGAGGAAACCGCGTCGTCCGGCGCCGGCCTGCGCGGCCTCGCCCTGGGCATGGTCATGCGATGTACACACGTGTGCTCCGTGAGAGGTGACGGGGGAGAGGGGCGTGGGGGAGTCAGAGTGCGTGCAGGGGCCGGCTCCGGCGGTGGAGCCCGGCGGGAACGAGGCGGGCGGGGACCTGAACCGGCCGCCCGGCGACGGCAGGCCGGGACGCGGGTGCGACGGGCGCGCGCAGCCGCACCCGGGGCGCGCACACCTGCGTGCCGCGAGGTGCCCAGGGCTCGTCCTCGGCCGTCGTCACCCGCAGGGTCAGCCACGCCTCGCCGCCGTCCGGGGGCAGCGCGAAGGGCAGCGGCACGGCGGCCGTCTCGCCGGGCCGCAGATCCGGCAGCTCGGCCGGCCCGGTCAGGATCCGGCCGTCGGCCAACGACAGCTCCCAGGCGGCCGCCAGCCGGCTCAGAGCGCGCGTGCGCTGGTGGTTGGCGACGACGATCCCCTCGTGCCGGAAGCAGCGGATGCCGACCGGAGCCGCACCCTCGCGGTGCTCGTACAGGGCCGCCCGCGGCGCGCGATCGGCGAAGCCCGTGCCGCCCGCGACGAGCGGCCCGTCGTGCACCGCCTCATCGAAGCCGCCGCACACCTCGCGGCGCCCCGGCGCGCCGACACCGTTGTCATACACCCCGGCGCCCACGCGCCCGGCCGGTCTTCCATCGCTCACGCGCTGCAGAATTCCGTGGCCCCAGAACTCCCGGATGAAGCGGCCCTGAAGACCCGGCGTTGACTCGATGGCGACGCAGTGGTCCGCCCGGGTGATCCGCACCCCCCCCGGCGCGTGGATCGTCTCGTCCGCGGCCGTCGCAGCCTCCTCATCACCGGGTTCCCGGGCCTCGTGGGAGGCCACGAAGAGCGGACGAAGCTCTTCCCAGGCCGGACCGGGCTCGAAGCGGTGGTCGGACCAGAACTTGTCGGTGGAGGTGAGCATCAGCGTCCCCACCAGACGCGCACCCCGCATGAGCTGCCCACTCTGTCCGGCCATGTTCCCTCCCGTGGCGCGACCGGCACTCCAGCGCGCCGTCGTGCGCCGCCCCGGAGCCGGGGCGAGAGCCGAGCGGAACCGGGCATCGTTCCGCTCGAAGCCGACGAGTAGTGTTCATGCCGCGCCGGCGGAACGACGGCATCACCTCATCCGGCGGAAGGCGCCCGGGCGTGCGGGGGACAGGCACGTCGGTCGTCGAAGCGCCGGTCGGGCGCGGCATGATCAAGGCCGGTGACAAGTTCGTGCCCCTCTGGTGGCGACGTACGCGCCGGTCGGCCCGTTGCCCCGATCCTCACTGCGGGAGACGGGCGTCGAGGCCGTCCGGGCGGGAAAGGTTCAGGCGTGAGGCTGACGATTCTGGGCGGCGGCGGGTTCCGGGTGCCGCTCGTGTACGGGGCGCTGCTGGGGGACCGCGGCGAGGGGAGGGTCACGGAGGTCGTTCTGCACGATCTGGACGCCGGCCGGCTGGACGCGGTCACCCGGGTGCTGGCCGAGCAGGCGTCGGCTGTCGACGACGCTCCGCGCGTGCGGGCGACGACCGACCTCGACGAGGCCCTGCGCGGCGCCGACTTCGTCTTCTCCGCGATCCGCGTCGGCGGCCTGGAAGGCAGGGCGAACGACGAGCGCGTGGCGCTCGCGGAGGGTGTGCTCGGCCAGGAGACGGTCGGCGCGGGCGGGATCGCCTACGGTCTGCGGACGGTCCCGGTCGCCGTCGACATCGCGCGGCGGGTGGCCCGTCTCGCCCCCGACGCCTGGGTCATCAACTTCACCAACCCGGCGGGCCTGGTCACCGAGGCCATGTCCCGCCACCTCGGCGACCGGGTCATCGGCATCTGCGACTCGCCGGTCGGCCTCGGCCGCCGCATCGCCCGGGTGCTCGGCGTGCGCCCGAAGGACGCGTGGATCGACTACGTCGGCCTCAACCACCTCGGCTGGGTACGTGGCCTGCTGGTCGCCGGGCGCGACGAACTCCCCCGCCTGCTCGCCGACCCCGGCCTGCTCGGCTCCTTCGAGGAGGGCAAGCTGTTCGGGGCCGACTGGCTTCGCTCGCTCGGCGCGATCCCCAACGAGTACCTGCACTACTACTACTTCAACCGCGAGGCCGTACACGCCTACCAACAGGCCGAGAAGACCCGCGGCGCCTTCCTGCGCGACCAGCAGGCGCGGTTCTACGAGCAGGCCCGGCGCGCCGGCGTCCGTGCTCTGGACCTCTGGGACCGCACCCGCGCCGAGCGCGAGGCGACCTACATGGCCGAGAACCGGGAGACGGCCGGCGCCGGCGAACGCGACGCCGACGACCTCTCCGGCGGCTACGAGAAAGTCGCCCTCGCGCTGATGCGGGCCATCGCCCGGGACGAGCGCACGACCCTGATCCTCAACGTGCGCAACCAGGGCACCTTGTCGGTCCTCGACGCGGACGCCGTCATCGAGGTGCCCTGCCTGGTCGACGCCAACGGCGCCCACCCGGTCGCCGTCGCCCCGCTGCCCGGCCACGCCACCGGCCTGGTCTGCGCGGTCAAGGCCGTCGAGCGCGAGGTGCTGGCCGCCGCCGAGTCCGGTTCGCGTGCGACGGCCGTCAAGGCCTTCGCGCTGCACCCGCTGGTCGACTCCGTGAACGTCGCCCGCAGGCTGGTCGAGGGCTACACCCGGGTCCATCCGGGCCTGGCGTATCTTGAGTAAGCGCTTTCCCTCCTCGTTCACTGGAGACCGCCATGCATGATGAACGCCGCCGGATCGAGGAGCGCGTACAGCGCCTCCACACCCAGCGCATCAAGCCCGCGATCCACGCGGACAGCGTCCCCCTCGAGGTGTCGGCCTGGCAGGCCCCGGGTGAGCCGGTCTCTTTCGAGGAGGCGGCGTCCGCGTCGTACGAGCCCTTCGCGAGGGGGACTTCATGGGGGCCGCCCTGGGGTACGACCTGGTTCCGGATGAGCGGACACGTGCCGGCCTCCTTCGCGGGCCGGCGCGTCGAGGCCGTCATCGACCTCGGCTTCGTGGGGGACTGGCCCGGCAACCAGGCCGAGGCACTGGTGCACCTGAGGGACGGGACGCCGCTGAAGGCCGTCAACCCGCTCAACCAGTACGTGCCGATCGCCCGTCCCGCCGAGGGCGGCGAGCGGGTCGACTACCTGGTCGAGGCGGCGTCGAACCCGGACATCCTGGCGGACGGCTTCGCGCGGCCGACGCCGCTCGGCGATGTACTGACGGCCGGCGACCGTCCGCTGTACACCTTCCGCCGCGCCGACATCGCCGTACTCGACGAGCACGTCTGGCACCTCGACCTGGATCTCCAGGTACTGCGCGAGCTGATGCAGGAGCTCGGCGAGCACGACCCGCGCCGGCACGAGATCATGCACGCCCTCGACCGGGCCATGGACCTCCTCGACCTGGACGACATCTCCGGCTCGGCGGCCGCCGTGCGGGACGCGCTGAAGCCGGTGCTGGCCAAACCCGCGCACGCGAGCGCGCACCGCATCTCCGGCGTCGGCCACGCGCACATCGACACGGCCTGGCTGTGGCCGATCCGGGAGACCAGGCGCAAGACCTCCCGCACCTTCTCCAACGTCACCTCCCTGGCCGAGGAGTACGAGGAGTTCGTCTTCGCCTGCTCGCAGGCCCAGCAGTACGAGTGGGTGCGCGACGGCTACCCGCACGTGTGGGCCCGCATCAAGGAGTCGGTGAAGAAGGGCCAGTGGGCGCCGGTCGGCGGCATGTGGGTCGAGGCCGACGGCAACCTGCCCGGCGGCGAGGCGCTCGCCCGCCAGCTCGTCCACGGCAAGCGGTTCTTCCTCGAGCACTTCGGCATCGAGACCAAGGGCGTGTGGCTGCCGGACTCCTTCGGCTACACCGCCGCCTACCCGCAGCTCGCCAAGCTCGCCGGCAACGAGTGGTTCCTCACCCAGAAGATCTCCTGGAACCAGACCAACCCGTTCCCCCACCACACCTTCTGGTGGGAGGGCATCGACGGCACCCGCATCTTCACCCACTTCCCGCCCATCGACACCTACAACGCCCGCTTCAGCGGCGAGGAGATGTCCCGCGCGGTCCGCAACTACAGCGAGAAGGGCGCCGCCACGCGCTCACTGGCCCCCTTCGGCTGGGGCGACGGCGGTGGCGGCCCCACCCGCGAGATCATGGAGCGGGCACGGCGGCTGAAGAACCTGGAAGGGTCCCCGAAGGTCGAGATCGAACACCCCGACGCGTTCTTCGCGAAGGCCCGCGCCGAGTACCCGGACGCCCCGGTCTGGGTGGGCGAGCTCTACCTGGAGCTGCACCGCGCCACCTACACCTCCCAGGCCCGCACCAAGCAGGGCAACCGGCGCAGCGAACACCGGTTGCGCGAGGCCGAGTTGTGGGCGACCACGGCCGCGCTGCACGCGCCGGGCTACACCTACCCGTACGAGAAGCTCGACCGCCTGTGGAAGACGGTGCTGCTGCACCAGTTCCACGACATCCTCCCCGGCTCGTCCATCGCCTGGGTGCACCGCGAGGCGGAGGCCGCATACGCCCGCGTGGCGCGGGAGCTGGAGGATCTCACCGCCGAGGCCGTCGCCGCGCTCGGGGCCGGCGGGACACGGGTGTTCAACACGAGCCCCTTCGCCCGCGCGGAGGTGGTCCGCACCCCCGAGGGCACGGCGGCCTACGCCGAGGTGCCCGCGAACGGGAGCGCGCCGCTGACGGACGCCGAGCCGCCGCGGCCGGTGACGGTCGACGGGCGGGTGCTGGACAACGGCCTGGTCCGGGTGCGGGTGGCCGAGGACGGCACACTGTCGTCCCTCCACGATCTGCGTGCGGACCGCGAGGTCCTCGCCGAGCCCGGCAACCTGCTCCGCCTGCACACCGACCTCCCGAACTGCTGGGACGCCTGGGACATCGACAAGCACTACAAGAACCGGTACACGGACCTCCTGGACGCCGAGTCCGTCACCGTCGTCGAGGAGGGCCCGCTCGTCGGCGCGATCCGTGTCACGCGCTCCTTCGGCAAGGGCTCGAAGATCACCCAGACGATCAGGGTCCGCGCGGGCAGCCCTCGCGTCGACTTCGAGACGGACATCGACTGGCACGAGGCGGAGAAGATCCTCAAGGCCGCCTTCCCGGTGGACCTCCGCGCCCCGTACTCCTCTGCCGAGATCCAGTTCGGCCACGTCCAGCGCCCCACCCACACCAACACCAGCTGGGAGGCGGCCCGCTTCGAGGTCTCCGGTCACCGCTGGGTGCACATCGGCGAACCCGGCTACGGCGTCGCGATCCTCAACGACTCGACGTACGGCCACGACGTCTCCCGCACGGTCGGCGAGGACGGACGTACGACCACCACGGTCCGCCTCAGCCTGGTGCGGGCCCCGCGTGTCCCGGACCCCGGCGCGGACCAGGGCCGGCACCGCTTCACCTACTCCCTGCTGCCCGGCGCGGAGATCGCGGACGCGGTCGCCGAGGGCTACGCGCTGAACCTTCCCCTGCGGGTGGCCGGGGCGGCGGGCGCGCCGGAGCCGGTGGTGTCGGTGGACGGGGAGGGCGTCACGGTCGAGGCGGTCAAGCTCGCCGACGACCGCTCCGGCGACGTCGTCGTGCGGCTCTACGAATCCCGGGGCGGCCGGGCGGGCGGTGTGCTGCGCACCGGATTCCCACTCGCCGGTGCCCTGGTCACCGACCTGCTGGAACGGCCTCTGGAAGACGTGGACACGGCGGCCGACGGTACGGTCTCCGTCGCGCTGCGTCCCTTCCAGATCCTGACACTGCGCCTGCGGCGCGCCGAGGCGAGCTTCTGACCGGGCGCCAGAAGACGTACGTCGGGCCGGCCGGTCGCTCCCCGTGACCGCGACCGACCGACCCGATCCCCCGTACCCCGTTTCCCCCGTACCCCGTTTCCCCCGAACCCCCTTTGACGCTCCCCCCGTTGTCCCCCCCCGGGGGGTTTTCCGTGTTCCTGATATAGAGAGCGGCCGGACAGTCCCCTGATACACCCTGAGCGAAAAAAATCCCCCCGGCCCGAAAGCCGGGGGGATCCCGGTCGTGCCGGGGCGGTGCTCAGCCGGTGAAGCCGGCCGTGATCGAGGTGAACTGCCAGTTGTTCTGGCTGATGCCGGAGCAGTTCTCGGCGACACCGCCGCCCGGGCAGGGCCGGTCGCGGTTGACCGACCAGAAGGCGAGCCGGGCGATGTGGTGGGAGTCGGCCCAGTCACGGATCTGGGTCCAGATCGCCGGGGTGGTCGTCTCCTGCTGGTCGGACAGGCCGTTCATGCCGGAGATGCCGATGTGCGCGTAGGCGGTCGCGTCGTCCCAGCCGAACGTCGACTTCAGCTTCGCCTTCAGCCCCTCGGCCGCGCCCACCGTGTTGCCGTACATGTCGGAGCCGCCGCCGAAGTCGAACGGCATGATCGTGAAGACGTCGATGTCCGCGCCGAGCGACTGCGCCTGCTCGATGAGCCGGTTGCCGTAGTAGGTCGGGCCGGTGGTCGCGGTGCCGAAGGTGACGATGGTCTTCAGACCCGGGTTGTTCGCCTTGACCGTCTTCAGCGCGGTGAGGATCCTCGCCTGCACGGCCTCGTTCTCGAACTCGTCCGTGTTCTCGATGTCCATGTCGATCGCCTTGAGCGAGTAGGCGTCGATCACCTTCTGTATCGCTCCGGCGAGCGCGCTCGACGAGGAGCAGTTGGCGCCGAGTTTGCTGCCCTGCCAGCCGCCGAACGACGGCACGACGTCACCGCCCGCCGAGCGGATCTGGTTGATGGCGCTCTGGTCGACCCCGCCGGTCAGCGCCCGGCTGCCGTCCCAGGCGGGCGTGCAGCCTCCCGAGTCCAGCACGAACGCCATCGTGAACCACTTGGCGCCCGTCGCGCTCATCACCGTGGACGGGCTCGGCGGATCCCCCCAGCCCTCGTACAGATACGGCGCCGCCTGCTTGAACCCGCTGCCGCCGCCGCTGCCCGCGTCCGTCGTCACGGACACGGAGCCGGACGCCGGGGAGGTGTTCCCGGCCGCGTCCCGCGCCTTCACGCTGAAGGTGTACGACGTGCTCGGCGACAGCCCGCCGACCGTGGCGGACGTACCGGAGACGCTGAGGACCCGGCTCGATCCGCTGTAGATGTCGTACGCCGTCACACCCACGTTGTCCGTCGAGGCGTTCCACCGCAGCGAGACGCTCGAAGAGGTCTTGCCGGTCGAGGTGAGCCCGCCGGGCGCGGTCGGCGCCTGGGTGTCCCCGCCGCCTCCGCCGCCCGGGCCGTCCAGGCTGATGTCGTCCGCGTAGTACGAACCCTGCGCGTACCAGCCGTGCACATAGATGGTGGCGCTGGTCTGCGAGGCGCCGGTGGTGAAGGAGACACTGAGCGGGCTGTACGCGGACGGGGACGTCGTCCAGGTGGACGCGCCGCCGTCCACGCCGAGATAGACGTAGGAACCCCGGACCCAGCCTTGAAGGGTGTACGTCGTGTTGGGCTGGACCGCGACCGTCTGACCGCACTGCGCGTCGTCGCTGGACGTCGGCGCTCCCCGCAGGGCCGTGGATCCGCCGTGCACGGGGGAGGAGACGACCGAGCCGAGGTTGCCGGTGCAGGTCCAGGGGGAGAGGCCGCCCGACTCGAAGCCGGGGTTGGTGAGGATGTTGGCCGCCTGGGCCGTGCCCGGCAGCGCGATGGCCCCGCCGAGCGCGAGAGCGGCGGAGCCGACCAGAGCGAGGAGCCGGCGTCTGTGACGCCCGAGTATGTGGCGCACGCGATCTCCCTGTGGGGATGGGATGTTGGGGAGTACAGGGGAGTGCGGAAAGCTGCGCCATCAAAGTTGGTATGGACCAATCCGGCTGTCAAGGGTCGCGCCGGGTATTGGTCCATACCGGTGAACTGAAGCGCCCCGAAAGGGGCGCGGGGCTGTGTTCGATATGCGGCTCCGCCGCGTGGGCGCGAGCAACCAGGTACGACCCGCACCCGGCATACGACCTACAGCGGCAGCACCTCAGCCGCCGAAGCCGACTGCACATGGACCGGGGCCGCCGGCGGCAACACCTCGGCCGACTCCACCCTCTGCCGCGGAAGTGCCGCAGGCATCAGCGGACGCGGCCCCGACACCACCGTGTAGTCCTGTCCCAGGAACGGCGGCTCGATCACACCCGGGTCTTCGCCGAGGGCCAGCTGCACGGCCGCCCAAGGGGCGTTCACCCCACAGAGCGACAGCTGGTGCAGGCCGCCCGCGGGACGTGTGTTGACGTCGAGCAGGACCGGGCGGTCTCCGAACATCCGGAACTGGATGTTGGACAGGTGGTGCAGCCCGAATCCCTCCGCGATCAGCCGGGCCGGCTCCAGCCACTGCTCGTGCAGGGTGAAGCCCCGGCGGCGGCCGTTCTTGGTGCGGCCCACGGCCAGCCGGACGTGGTTGTCCGGCCCGGTCAGGCAGTCCACGGACACCTCCGGCTCCTCCAGGCGCGGCATCACCACCCAGTCCACCGGCTCCTCGGCCCGCTCCAGCGCCTCGACGACCAGGTCCAGCTGGACGTGGGGCCCGGGAAAGCCGTTCAAGTGCATCAGCGAGAAGGGTGTGCGGGTGATCACACGGAAGCCGACCCCGCCCGCGCCCGCCGCGGGCTTGAAGCACGCCTTGTGTCCGCCCGCTTCCAACTCCTCGACCGCGGCGACGAGTTCGTCCGCCGTACGCACCCGCCACCACGGCGGAACCGGCACGCCGACCGAGCGGACCGCCTCGTACGCGGTCGCCTTGTCCTCGAACACGGCCACCGCCTGCGGCGTCGGCGCCAGCAGCGCCGTACCCACCGCCGCGAAGTCGGCGCGGTGCGCCACGATCGCCGTCTGGTGCAGCCGGGGCACGAACACGTCGATGCCGCGCCGCGCGCACTGGTCCAGGGCGTACTCGACGTACGCGGCCGGGGACAGGCCCTCCGGCTCCAGGTCGGCGGTGTCGGCGGCGGCCAGCACGGGGGAGTCGGCGTCGCCGTGCGTGGCATGGATCTCGACCGCCCGGTCGCTGGGATTTCTCCGCAGCTGATCCATGAAGAACACGTTCTCCGCGTACGTGCGGTTGAGCCAGACGCGTACGCGAGAGATCATGCAGGCCGCCTTTCGGGGATTTCGGGCAGGGCGCAGCGGCCCGTGCCCGGGCAGGAGGGAGGAAGGGACACCAAACGGCCCTGTGTGAAGGGAAGTTAGAGGCGTTGGTGTTGGGCCGATCATACGGCTTTCAAGAGGGCGCGCGTGCAACGCGCAGGTTACGGATTTTCCCGTGATGTCCAACGGCGCCGCGCCCGGAATCCCCTTGTGTCCGGCCCGTGAATATGTTGTCGTGGTGCCTACGGCATGATCGGAAGGGGCGCGGGGTGGAGTCGACGGCCAGGGCCGGACAGCTGCTGGCCATCAGTGACCTGCACATCAGTTATCCGGAGAACCGCGCGCTGGTCGAGCAGATGCGCCCCCACACGGAGGACGACTGGCTGATCGTCGCCGGGGACATCGCGGAGACTGTCGAGGACATCCGCTGGACCCTCGCCACGCTCGCGGACCGCTTCCGCAAGGTCCTGTGGTCGCCGGGCAACCACGAGCTGTGGACCCATCCGAGGGACACCGTCGACCTGCGTGGCGTCGCCCGCTACGAACACCTCGTCGAACTCTGCCGTGAGCTGGGCGTGACCACGCCCGAGGACCCTTATCCGGTGTGGCAGGGCCCCGGCGGGCCGGTCGTCGTCGCCCCGCTGTTCCTCCTGTACGATTACTCGTTCCTGCCGGCCGGGTGTGTCACCAAGGCGCAGGGTCTGGCCTACGCGGAGAGCACCGGCATCATCTGCAACGACGAGTACCTGCTGCACCCCGACCCCTACCCGAGCCGCGAGGCCTGGTGCCGCGCCCGGGTGGCGGAGACGGCGCGCAGGCTCGCCGAGCTGCCCGAGGACCTGCCCACCGTCCTGGCCAACCACTATCCGTTGGACCGGCATCCGACGGACGTGCTGTGGCACCCGGAGTTCGCGATGTGGTGCGGTACCGAGCTCACCGCCGACTGGCACCACCGCTTCCGTGTCCAGACCATGGTCTACGGTCATCTGCACATCCCGCGGACCACCTGGCACGAGGGCGTCCGCTTTGAAGAGGTATCCGTGGGATACCCCCGCGAATGGCGCAAGCGTCCGGTACCCCCGGGACGACTGCGCCGCATCCTGCCGATGGAGGTCGGGCCCGGTGATCGAGGAGCTGCTCCCGGAGTCGGTGGTGGCCGTGGAAACGTACGGGGATGAGGAGGCCAGGGACACCCCGCTGTATCCCGAGGAGCAGCAGCTCGTGGCGCGGGCGGTGGACAAGCGCCGCCGCGAGTTCACGTCCGTGCGGGTCTGCGCCCGGCGCGCCATGGAGAAGCTCGGCGTCCCACCGCAGCCCGTCCTGACCGGCGAGCGCGGCGCCCCGATCTGGCCCGAGGGACTGGCCGGCAGCATGACCCATTGCGACGGCTACCGTGCCGCCGCCCTGGTCCGTGCCACGGACCTGGCCTCCCTCGGTATCGACGCCGAACCGCACGCACCGGTGCCGGACGGCGTCTTCGAGGCCATCTCGCTGCCCGCCGAACAGGACCGGCACCGCGAGCTGTCCACCACCCGGCCCGCCGTCCACTGGGACCGGCTGCTGTTCAGCGCCAAGGAGTCCGTCTACAAGGCGTGGTTCCCCCTCACCCGCGCCTGGCTCGACTTCTCCGAGGCCGACATCGAGCTGTTCCCGGCGACCGGCCAGGGCACGCGCGGCCGCTTCCACGCCCGCCTTCTCGTCCCCGGCCCGCTGGTGGGCGGCACCCGCCTGAGCGGATTCGAGGGCCGCTGGCTGGCCGAGGACGGGCTGGTGCTGACGGCGGTGACCGTCCCGCACTGCTGAGCGGGCTACGGAACGGCCACCGGGCGCCGGCTCACTCCTGCGGGCACCAGTGGCGCACCAGCCGGAAGAACTGCTCCTCGTTGCCCGCGAGTCCCGCCCGCTCCAGGGCCCGTTCCGCCTCGGCCAGCACGGCGGGTGGGACGACCACGGGACGGCCGCCGCCCGGTGGTCCGTCGAAGGCGGCGCGCACGGTGTGCAGCAGCCGGAGGTAGGCCTGTACGGCGGTGCGCTCGCGGTCGGTCAGTACGGCGGTGGGCATCGGTCGGCTCTCCCCGGTTCGGCAGCACGGTCGCGCGCCCTGCGGCGCACGTACCAGCTTGCCGTCCACCACTGACAATGCCGGTTCGCCCGGTCGCCCGCGGGAGTGCCTCACCGGGTTGGGCCGTTCAGCCCTGTGAGCCCAGATACCCCAAAGACGCCTCGATGCGGCCCGCCACGTCGTTGCGTCGGACCGGGCCGCGCAGGGCCGAACCGGCAAGCCAGGTGCGGCACTTGCTGGCCAGCAGGAGCCCGAAGGACTCGGCGTCACGCTCCTCGGACTGCTCGAAGCGGGTGCGGGCGGCGACCCGCTGCACCGCGGCCGCGAGCGCCGCAGGGTCGGAGCCCTCGCTCAGCAGACGCGTGGCGACGCCGACACCCGCCCCGTCGGTGAGGTGACCGCAGTGCCCGGCCTGCATGTGCCACAGCTCGTGGCCGAGGATCACCAACTGGTGGTCCGGCGCGGTGCGTTCCTCGACGACGACCAGGTCGCGGTCGGTCAGGTCCAGCCACAGCCCGCTGGCCGTGTCCGGCGGGAAGACCGCCGTACGGAACTGCACGGGACGGCCGCGGCGGCGGCTCATCGCCTCGCACAGCGCACGGTACAGCTCGTGCGGCGGGACAGGTCCGGGCAGGGCGAGTTCCCCGACCAGCTCGGTGCACAGCCGCCGCATGTCCCTGCCGATGCCCACAGTCCTCCCCCGGATCACGACTCGGGCCGCTTGACGCTCTCCAGGAGCATGTCCAGCCACTCCGCGACCTTGTCCCGGTGCTGGTCCGTGGGCAGTTGCGCGGCCCGCCAGGCGATCCCGCGCACCCCGTGGTCCTGCAGCAGCCGCTCCAGCGGATCGTTCGCGGCCGCGGCCGCGGCCCGCTCCCGGTCGGCGAGCTTCTGCAGCAGTTCCTGCTCGGTGCGCTGCAGCGCGCCCGCCAGCGCCTCGGGATCCTCCGCCGTGAGGAATCCCGCGTGCACGCGGAAGAACCGCTGCAGCGCGTCGCAGTGCTCCATGGTGGGCCGCCGGTCGCCGTTGATGAGCGCGCCGGCCTGCTGCCGGGACATGCCCGCGCCGTCGGCGATCTCCTGCTGGGTGTACTTGCGGCCGTTCGGTTTCAGCCGGGTACGGCGCAGCAGGTCCAGGCGCTGCAGAAAGCGCGCCTGGACGTCCGGCTCGCCCGCCGGGCGGCCGCTGAGCAGAGCCTTGACCACCGGCTCGGGGACCCCGCAGGCGACGGAGAGCCGCCCGACGTCGAAGACCTCGGAGTGCGGGACTCCGAGCCGGTCGGCGAGCCCGGTGACGCGGGCGACGACGGCCGGCAGCTGAGCGGTCTCCGTGGCGCCCGGATCCTCGTAGCCATCCGTCACCGACAGAACTCCTACGTCTCTCGAGGGCTTCAGGTGTGTCCGCGCTTCTCACGACGGATCTCGTGAACTTCCCGGAGAGTAGCGGGTGCTTCGAACTCACATCCAGGTCTCGCCACAACTGTGGCGAATTTCAGCCGTCAACCGACGTGGAATGCCACGATAGTTGACATGCGTCTTGTCTGGGCAGCAGGATCGCTTCGCCGCGCGAAGGCCGCAGAGGCAAGAGGGGTGACCTCCCGATGGCACATCAGGCAGGAGGGCAGCGGCCGGCGCCGCGGTCCGTCGTCGAGGGCTGCGATGCCCAGGCGTATCTCCAGGACTACGCCACGCTGCTGGAGGCCGTCCCTTTCCCGTCCCTGGTCGTCGACCACCGCTGGAACGTGGTCAGGGCCAACGGCGCGTTCGAGGCGCTCTTCCGTGGCGTGCGCCCTCACCCGACGGCCATGCCCGGGGACAACTTCCTCAGGTTCGTCCTGTTCCACCCGGATGCCGGCGACGTCCTCGGCGAACACGAGTCGGGCTGGTGCCTGCCGATGCTGGCCCACCTCAAGACCGCCCTTGAACGCTGCGGCCACGACCACGAACTCCAGTCGATCCGCCGCGACCTCGCCCAGGACCCGATCATGGAGGCCGCCTACCGGCAGGGCCTGCCGCACTGGATCCGTGCCGTCGGCGAGGCCGCGACGCAGCTCGACGGCGCCCTGCGCCTCCTGCTCCATCCCGACCCGCGCCGGGGCCCGACCGAGTGCCGGATCGTCGACGAGACGACCCCCACCCTGGCGGAGATCGGCTGCACACGCCTGACCATGGTCCTGCGTGACGCCCGCCGCCCGGCCGTGACCGCCCGCCGCCCGCGCCGTCGGCGCGGCACAGGCGGCCATCTGACGGTCGTCCCGGCCGCCGAGGACTGACCCGGCTCCGTCGGCGTTCAGGTCGCCGACGGGGCCGGGCAGCCCCCTCTCGGCCTCAGCTGCCGCGCGCCCGGGTTACGCAAACAGCTTGCGTAACTTGCGCTAGCCTTGCGCGCATGACGCGACGACTTGCGGAAGTGGCGAAGAAGGTCGGGGTCAGCGAGGCCACGGTCAGCCGGGTGCTCAACGGCAAGCCGGGAGTCTCCGCGGCCACCCGGCAGGCGGTGCTGTCGGCCCTCGACGTCCTCGGCTACGAGCGCCCCACCCAGCTGCGCGGTGAACGCGCCCGGCTCGTCGGCCTGGTCCTGCCGGAGCTGCAGAACCCGATCTTCCCGGCCTTCGCCGAGGTCATCGGGGGCGCGCTCGCCCAGCTCGGGCTCACCCCGGTGCTGTGCACCCAGACCAAGGGCGGCGTCTCGGAGGCGGACTACGTGGAGCTGCTGCTGCAACAGCAGGTCTCCGGCGTGGTCTTCGCGGGCGGCCTGTACGCGCAGGCGGACGCGCCGCACGACCACTACCGGCGGCTCGCCGACCGCAACATCCCGGTGGTGCTGGTCAACGCGGCCATCGAACACCTCGGCTTCCCGGGCGTGTCCTGCGACGACGCCGTCGCCGTCGAGCAGGCCTGGAGGCACCTCGCCTCCCTCGGCCACGAACGGATCGGCCTGGTCCTCGGCCCCGGCGACCATGTCCCCTCGGCGCGCAAGCTGGCCGCCGCGCGCGCCGTCGCCGGCGATCTGCCGGACGAGTTCGTCGCCCGGGCCATCTTCTCCCTGGAGGGCGGTCACGCGGCCGCCGCCCGGCTGATCGAGCGAGGCGTCACCGGCATCATCTGCGCGAGCGACCCCCTCGCCCTGGGCGCCGTCCGGGCCGCCCGCCGCAAGGGACACGACGTCCCCGGGCGCATCTCCGTCGTCGGCTACGACGACTCGGCGTTCATGAACTGCACCGAACCTCCGCTGACCACCGTCCGCCAGCCCATCGAGGCCATGGGCCGCGCGGCCGTGGAGCTGCTGAACGCCCAGATCGCGGGCACCGCCGTACCCGCCGAGGAGCTGCTGTTCGAGCCCGAGCTGGTGGTGCGCGGCTCCACCGCGCAAGCCCCGCGCGACTGAGATCGGCGACGCGACACTAACTGTCGAATAATTACAGATTCTGCGCGATATCTTGCGGCCCGGTGTCGGCGGTGCTTGAGTGTGCGGCGCCCACCGCTCCTGCCATGCGTGCCATCAGGGGGTCCACCGATGAGAAGCACCGGGTTCCGCCGCACCGTCGTCGCGATCGGCTTCTGTTCCTCCCTCGCCCTCGCCGCGTCCGCCTGCGGGTCGGGCGACGACGGCACGGCGAGCGGCAAGACCCGCATCACCGTCAACTGCGAGCCGCCCCGCAGCGCCAAGGTCGACCGGAGGTTCTTCGAGGAGGACATCGCCTCGTTCGAGAAGCGGAACCCGGACATCGACGTCGTCGCGCACGACGCGTTCCCCTGCCAGGACCCGAAGACCTTCGACGCCAAGCTCGCCGGCGGACAGATGGAGGACGTGTTCTACACGTACTTCACCGACGCCAAGCACGTCGTCGACATCCGTCAGGCGGCCGAACTCACGCCGTATCTCAGGGAGCTGAAGAGCTACGGCACCATCCAGAAGCAACTGCGGGACATCTACACCGTGGACGGGAAGGTCTACGGCATCCCGCGTACCGGCTACTCGATGGGTCTGATCTACAACCGCGAGCTGTTCGAGAAGGCCGGACTCGACCCCGACAGGCCCCCGGCGACCTGGGACGAGGTCCGCGCCGACGCCAAGAGGATCGCCGCCCTCGGCGACGGAACCGTCGGATACGCCGACTACAGCGCGCAGAACCAGGGTGGCTGGCACTTCACCGCCGAGCTGTACTCACAGGGCGGCGACGTCGTCGGCCCCGACGGCAAGAAGGCCACGGTCGACACCCCCGAGGGCCACGCCGTCCTCCAGAACCTGCACGACATGCGGTGGGCCGACGACTCCATGGGCAGCAAGCAGCTCCTCGTCATCAACGACGTGCAGCAGATGATGGGTTCGGGCAAGCTCGGCATGTACCTGTCCGCCCCGGACAACATCCCGATCCTGGTCAAGGAGAAGGGCGGCAGCTACCAGGACCTCGCCCTGGCCCCCATGCCCGGCGGCAAGGGCACGCTCATCGGCGGCGACGGCTACATGTTCGACAAGAACGACACACCCGCCCAGATCCGCGCCGGCCTGAAGTGGCTCGACCACATGTTCCTCACCCCGGGATCCGGCTTCCTCGGCGACTACGCCCGCGCCCGGAAGCACGACGCGCCGGTCGGCCTGCCCGAGCCGCGCCTGTTCACCGGCGCCGCCGACGCCAAGGACCAGCAGGTCAAGAAGGCCAACGCCAATGTCCCGGTGGCGAACTACCGGGCCTTCCTCGACGGCAACCGGCAGCTGACGATGAAGATCGAGCCGCCGGACGCCCAGCAGATCTACTCCGTCCTCGACGGTGTCGTCTCCGCCGTCCTGACCAAGAAGGACGCGGACATCGACCAGCTCCTCCGGGACGCGTCCGGCAAGATCGACAGCATTCTGGCCCGGGGCTGACCGCCATGGCCAAGACGGTCGAGCGGCGTCCTGTCGAGGAGCCCGCCGTCCACCCGGTCCCGGCTCCGCCCCCGGCGGGGAGCCGGGGGCGGAGCCGCCTGATCGACCAGGCCCGCGCCTACGCGTTCCTCCTCGGCGGCCTGATCTGCTTCGCCCTGTTCTCCTGGTACCCGGCGATCCGCGCGGTCGTCCTCGCCTTCCAGAAGTACACGCCCGGTTCGTCCCCCGAGTGGGTCGGCACCGCCAACTTCACCCGCGTCTGGCACGACCCCGAGTTCACCGAGGCCTGGCGCAACACCCTCGCCTTCACCCTGCTGGCCCTCCTGATCGGCTTCGCCGTCCCCTTCGTCCTCGCCCTCGTCCTGAACGAACTGCGGCACGCGAAGGCCTTCTTCCGAGTCGTGGTGTACCTGCCGGTGATGATCCCGCCGGTGGTCAGCGCCCTGCTGTGGAAGTGGTTCTACGACCCCGGAGCAGGGCTCGCCAATGAGACGCTGCGCTTCCTGCACCTGCCCACCTCGAACTGGTCCAACGGCACCGACACCGCGCTCCTCTCCCTCGTGATCGTGGCCACCTGGGCCAACATGGGCGGCACCGTCCTCATCTACCTGGCCGCCCTGCAGTCCATCCCCGGCGAGCTGTACGAGGCCGCCGAACTGGACGGCGCGCACCTGCTCCAGCGCATCCGGCACGTGACGATCCCGCAGACCAGGTTTGTCGTCCTGATGCTGATGCTCCTTCAGATCATCGCCACCATGCAGGTGTTCACCGAGCCGTTCGTCATCACGGGCGGCGGTCCCGAGAACGCCACCGTCACCGTCCTCTACCTCATCTACAAATACGCCTTCCTCTACAACGACTTCGGCGGCGCCTGCGCGCTCAGCGTCATGCTCCTCGTCCTGCTCGGCGCCTTCTCCGCCGTCTATCTGCGGCTCACCCGCGCCGAGGGGGACGCATGAGCGCCCGGACCCTGATCTCCCCGGCCACCCTCGCCCGCCCGCGCGGGAAGGCGATCTACTGGACGGTGTTCACCGCCGTCGTCGTCCTCTTCGCGCTCGCCTTCCTCTTCCCGGTCTACTGGATGGTGACCGGTGCGATGAAGTCCCCGGACGAGGTGGCCCGGACCCCGCCGGCACTCGTACCGAAGCACTGGCATCTCGCCGGCTACACCGACGCCTTCGACCTGATGCAGCTGCCGCGGCACCTGTGGAACACGGTGGTGCAGGCGGCCGGTGCCTGGGCGTTCCAGCTGGTGTTCTGCACGGCGGCCGCCTACGCGCTGTCCAGGCTGAGGCCCGCCTTCGGCAAGGTGATCCTCGGCGGCATCCTCGCCACCCTGATGGTCCCGGCGCAGGCGCTGGTCGTACCCAAGTACCTGACCGTCGCCGACCTCCCGCTGATCCACACCAGCCTGCTCAACGACCCCCTCGCCATCTGGCTCCCGGCCGTCGCCAACGCCTTCAACCTCTACCTGCTGAAGCGGTTCTTCGACCAGCTGCCGCGCGATGTCCTGGAGGCCGCCGAGATCGACGGCGCGGGCAGGCTGCGCATCCTGTGGTCGGTCGTGCTGCCCATGTCCCGGCCGGTGCTCGCAGTGGTGTCGATCTTCGCCCTCGTCGCGGTGTGGCAGGACTTCCTGTGGCCGCTGATGGTCTTCTCCGACACCGGCGAGCAGCCGATCAGTGTGGCACTCGTCCAGCTGTCGCAGAACATCCAGCTCACCGTGCTGATCGCCGCGATGGTGATCGCCAGCATCCCGATGGTGGCGCTGTTCCTCGTCTTCCAGCGGCACATCATCGCCGGGATCGGCGCGGGCAGCACCAAGGGCTGACACAGCCGCCCCGTCTACAGAAAGGCAAGCCCGTGGGACAGCCCACCCATGCCCCGAAGGATCCTGACTGGTGGCGCTCGGCCGTCATCTACCAGGTGTACGTCCGCAGCTTCGCGGACGGTGACGGAGACGGCACCGGCGACCTCGCGGGAGTCCGCGCCAGGCTGCCGTACCTCGCCGAACTCGGCGTGGACGCCCTGTGGTTCAGCCCCTGGTACCTGTCGCCCATGAAGGACGGCGGTTACGACGTCGCCGACTACCGTGCCGTCGACCCGGCGTTCGGCACCCTCGCCGAGGCCGAGAAGCTCATCGCCGAGGCGAGCGGGCTGGGCATCCGGACCATCGTCGACATCGTGCCCAACCATGTCTCCGACCGGCACCCCTGGTTCCGGGCGGCCCTGGCCGCCGGGCCCGGCAGCCCGGAGCGGGAACTGTTCCACTTCCGGCGCGGGCGCGGCACGCACGGCGAACTCCCGCCCAACGACTGGCCCTCGCAGTTCGCCGGCTCGTCCGCCCCGGTGTGGACCCGGCTGCCCGACGGCGACTGGTACCTGCATCTGTTCACCCCCGAGCAGCCCGATCTGAACTGGGCCCATCCGGCGGTCCGCCAGGAGCACGAGGACATCCTGTGCTTCTGGTTCGAGCGCGGTGCGGCCGGCGTCCGCATCGACTCGGCGGCCCTGCTAGCCAAGGACCCCAGGCTGCCCGACCTGGCCGGCCATCCGGGCCCGCACCCGTTCGTCGACCGCGACGAACTCCACGACATCTACCGCTCCTGGCGGTCCGTGGCCGACGCCTACGGCGGTGTGTTCGTCGGCGAGGTCTGGCTCCCCGACCCCGAACGCTTCGCCCGCTACCTGCGCCCCGACGAACTCCACACCGCCTTCAACTTCTCCTTCCTGACCTGCCCCTGGGACGCCGAGCGGCTGCGCGCCTGCGTCGACACCACCCTCGCCGAGCACGCGCCCGTCGCGGCTCCGGCCACCTGGGTGCTGTCCAACCACGACGTGACGCGCACCGTCACCCGCTACGGCCGCGAGCACACGGGTTTCGACTTCGCCGCCAAGGCCTTCGGCACCCCGACGGACCTGGCGCTGGGCACCCGCCGGGCCCGCGCGGCGGCGCTGCTGACGCTGGCGCTGCCCGGGGCCGTCTACGTCTACCAGGGGGAGGAGCTGGGGCTCCCGGAGGCCGAGCTCCCGCTGGACCGCATCCAGGATCCGATGCACTTCCGATCGGACGGTGCCGACCCGGGCCGGGACGGCTGCCGGGTACCGCTGCCCTGGGCGGCCGACGCCCCGTACGCGGGATTCGGCTCGCGCGCGGAGCCGTGGCTTCCACAGCCGCTCGACTGGACCTCGTACGCGGTCGACATTCAGCGGCGGGACCCGCACTCCATGCTCTCCCTCTACCGCGACGCCATCGTCACCCGCCCGGTCTTCGGCGACGGCCCGCTGACCTGGCTGCCCGCCCCCGAGGGTGTGCTCGCCTTCGCCCGCGCCCAGGGCGTGATCTGCGTCGTGAACCTCTCCGCCGCACCCGCCGCCCTGCCCACGCACTCCCGACTCCTGCTCAGCAGCGGCCCGCTGGACGACGCGGGCCGGCTGCCGCGCGACACGGCGGCCTGGCTGCGCGCCTGAGCCGCACGCGCACCGCTCGCCATCCCCGCACCCCCACCACGAAGGGATCAGCACATGCGCAGCACCACAGCCGTATATGTCAGGCGCATGCCAGCCATCGGGGCGGTCGTCGCCCTCGCCGCCGGCATGCTCGTCGCCGTGGCGCCCGCCGCGCACGCGGCCGCGGGCGCCACGCTCCCCTTCACCTCCGTCGAGGCCGAGTCGGCGAGCACCACCGGCACGAAG
The DNA here is from genome assembly GCF_001542625.1 of Streptomyces griseochromogenes. Taxonomy (NCBI): domain Bacteria; kingdom Bacillati; phylum Actinomycetota; class Actinomycetes; order Kitasatosporales; family Streptomycetaceae; genus Streptomyces; species Streptomyces griseochromogenes. Next base: position 3,440,271 of record NZ_CP016279.1, read on the forward strand.
ATCGGCCCCGACTACACACAGGGCACCCTCGCCTCGGAGGCCTCCGGACGGCAGGCCGTACGACTGACCTCCGGGCAGCGCGTGGAGTTCACCGTGCCGCGCGCCTCCAATGCCGTGAACGTCGCCTACAGCGTCCCGGACGGCCAGTCCGGCTCGCTCGACGTCTATGTCAACGGCACCAGACTCGCCAAGACGCTCCCGGTGACCTCCAAGTACTCCTACATCGACACCGGCTGGATCCCCGGCGCGAAGACCCACCACTTCTTCGACAACGCCCGGCTGCTGCTGGGACAGAACGTCCAGGCGGGCGACAGGATCGCCTTCGAACCGACGGGTACCCAGGTCACCGTGGACGTCGCCGACTTCGAGCAGGTCGATGCGGCCGCCTCCCAGCCCGCCGGTTCGGTGTCCGTCGTGTCCAAGGGCGCCGACCCCAGCGGCAACGGCGACTCCACCCAGGCCTTCCGGGACGCCATCGCGGCCGCCCAGGGCAAAGTGGTGTGGATCCCGCCGGGCGACTACCGGATCACCTCCTCGCTCAGCGGTGTGCAGAACGTGACCCTCCAGGGCGCGGGCAGCTGGTACTCGGTCGTGCACACCTCCCGGTTCATCGACCAGTCCAGCTCCTCGGGCGCGGTCCACCTCAAGGACTTCGCGGTCATCGGTGAGGTCACCGGGCGCGTCGACTCCAGCCCTGACAATTTCGTCAACGGCTCGCTGGGACCGGGGAGTTCCGTCTCCGGCATGTGGATCCAGCACATGAAGGTCGGCCTGTGGCTGATGGGCGACAACGACAACCTGGTGGTGGAGAACAACCGCATCCTCGACACCACCGCCGACGGCCTGAACCTCAACGGCACCGCCAAGGGCGTGCGGGTCCGGAACAACTTCCTGCGCGACCAGGGTGACGACGCGCTCGCCATGTGGTCGCTGTACTCCCCGGACACGGACTCCAGCTTCGAGAACAACACGATCTCGCAGCCCAACCTCGCCAACGGCATCGCGATCTACGGCGGCACCGACATCGCCGTGAAGAACAACCTGATCTCCGACACCAACGCCCTCGGCAGCGGCATCGCGATCTCGAACCAGAAGTTCCTCGACCCCTTCCACCCCCTGTCCGGCACCATCACCGTCGACGGCAACACCCTCGTCCGCACCGGCGCGATGAACCCCAACTGGAACCACCCGATGGGCGCCCTGCGCGTCGACTCCTACGACAGCGCGATCAACGCGACGGTCGACATCACCAACACGACGATCACCGACAGCCCCTACAGCGCCTTCGAGTTCGTCTCCGGAGGCGGGCAGGGGTATCCGGTCAGGAACGTCGACGTGACCGGAGCGACCGTGAAGAACACGGGGACGGTCGTGGTCCAGGCCGAGGCGCAGGGCGCGGCCGCCTTCCGCGACGTCACGGCCACCCAGGTGGGCGCCGCCGGCATCTACGACTGCCCCTACCCGGCGAATTCCGGCTCCTTCACCCTCTCCGACGGCGGCGGCAACTCCGGCTGGTCCAGTACCTGGCCGGACTGCTCCACCTGGCCGCAGCCCGGCCAGGGCAACCCCGACCCCGACCCGAACCGCAACCTCGCCAAGGGCCGCCCGGCCACCGCGACCGGCTCGCAGGACGTGTACACGCCCGGCAAGGCGGTCGACGGCGACGCGGGCAGCTACTGGGAGTCGGCCAACAACGCCTTCCCGCAGTCCTGGACGACCGACCTCGGCTCGTCCTACGCCGTCCGCCGCCTGGTGCTGAAACTGCCCCCGTCCCCGGCCTGGGGGGCCCGCACCCAGACCATCACGGTGCTCGGCAGCACCGACGGCTCGAACTACTCCACGGTCGTCGGATCGCAGGGCTACCGCTTCGACCCGGCCACCGGCAACACCGCCACCGTCGCCCTGCCCGACGGCACCGGCCTGCGCCACCTCCGGCTCACCGTCAGCGCCAACTCGGGCTGGCCCGCCGGACAGTTCAGCGAGGTGGAGGCGTACCTGACGCCCTGATCCGAAACCGGGTCACAGATCCGGCGCCGGACGGAAGGGGCGTCACGGCACCGTCGCACCTCTTCCGTCTCACGGCAGGGAATCGGCGGACGAGGGCGCTGCCCGGCCGTCCGCCGAGCACGCCTCGAGTCGTTCCGCGGCCAGATAGCAGCGGGTGAGGCCGATACGGACGTCCCGTGCGCCGGCCGAGCACTTGACCACGTAGAACAGACCGACGTTGATGCCGGAGACGACGCAGGCGTAGGCGATGACATCGAGCAGGACACCCTGGACGAGGAGAGCGGAGAAGGACCAGACGATGACGACGTAGATGAGCATGGACGGGCCCCACATCGCGTACTTGGAGAGGCCGTTGATGTTCTTGGGCTGGGCGACGGTGCCGATACCGGCCTCGTGCGCCTGGGCGGCTCCCCGCAGGGCGTACCGGTATCCGAAGTGGTTGACGCAGAAGGCACTGGTGATGCCCACCGCGCTGCCGAGGGTCCACATGCGGGGGGCGAAGAGATTGATGGGGACGACGAGGAGGCCGACGATCAGGGCGTTGGCCCGTACCCAGAACTCGGCGACGAGCCCCGGTCTGCCGAGTGTGGGGGGCTTGCCGGGCCATCGGCTGGACAGGCCGGCGTAGATGCTCTGGTAGTACTTCACCGCGCAGAGCGCGAACGTCAGACCGGTCATCCGCGCGGCCAGCCGGTCCGCGCCGGTGCTCGCGCGCTGCGCCGCACCGATCATGTCCGGCAGCGGTATCGGTACACCGAGGTCGTGCAGGCTCAGCGGTACGACCGTCACCAAGCAGACCAGCCACATCGTTCCGCTGAGCCAGGACCATGCGGTGAGCCAGTCGGCCTGCTTGACACTCCGGTCGAGCAGACGGCGCTCCGGCTCGGGGGAGGCGACCATCTGACGGCGCCGGCACGTCCCGAGGCGCAGCTGCCGGCGGGGCGAGCCGGCCATGGGCGCGAGCAGTCGCACCGCGCGGACCCAGCGGCGCTGCTCGTCTTCGAGCGCGCCGCCCTCAGCCGTGACCAGCGCTTCGAACTCGCGCTCGAAGACTGCCTGGAGCCGTTGATGCGGGCTGTTGCCCCGCGGGTCGTGCCGCCCGACGAGTACGCCGACCTCGGGGAAGAGCAGCAGCCGCCGCTCGGGTGCCGGGTCGATGAGGTCTTCGACGAGTCTGGCGAGCGTCGGCGTCACGGCGTAGAACGCGTCGGGCGCGGTGCCGTCGGGATTGCGGTCGATTCCGCAGGTGCCGATGATGATCTGGCCCAGCGAGTACAGATCGGCGTGGGCGTCGGGCTTCTCGCCGGCCCGCAGCTCCGGTGCCGCGTACAACTCGTCCATGCGCTGGGTCCCGGTGAAGGAACGGCCTTGCAGGTGGTTGCGGCCGAGGTCGATGAAGCGCATGCGCCATTCCCCGGCGTCGCCGGGCGGTGGCGCCTCGACGACGATGTTGCGGGGATTGAGGTCCGCGTGGCACAGGTTCGCCGTGTGGAGTTCGTCGAGCGCCTTGAGCAGCGGCGGGACGACGCGGGGCAGCAGGCCGAACTGGGGCCGCACCTCTGGCTCCAGGAGGGGACGCGGCACCACTCCCTCCAGCGTGGGCCGGTCGTCGGCCGGCCGGGGGTAGTCCTCGGTCAGGACGTCGTGCAGGGTCCTGCCGGCCGCCTGTTCCATGAGGATCCAGGTGCAGGCACTGGCGTACACCTCCACCGTGCTCGTGAGCGATTCCTTCGCATCGGGTGAGTCGGTCCACGGCGAGTAGTCCTGCTGATACGAGAAGGTGGCCTGCGAGATGGCGGGGACCTGCGCGTACGGCAGCAGCACACACTTCAGCACCAGAGGGTGCGCGCTCCTGGACGGTACGCCGTCCCTCAGGTGCGCGCTCAGGATCACCGAGGTGGTGCCGAATCTGAACAGCCGCATGCGGCCGAAGTCCAGGTCTTCCCAGGCTTCGAGACTGCGTTCGTACGACGCGTACTCCTCGGCGTCTTCTTCGCCCGGCCTCGGCTTGTGCGCCAGTCTCTCCGGAAGCGGGGGTCTGTACATGATGCGCAGGGCCTCGCCGACGGCGGGCAGGCTGAGCAGCAGGTTGGCGTGCGCCTCGCGTTCCTCGAGGGCTTTTGCGGCGTTCCGGTCCACACGGACGCGGGTGGCGATGTCCAGGTGCTGGCGCGCCTCGGCGTCCTGCAGCGTGAGCAGCGTCAGCGCCAGTACGCCGAGGCGCGCTGCCGCCTGTTCCACGGAACGCTCCGCCCTGGAGGCCGGGCCGCGGCCGGTGAGCACCCGGTGCACGAGCGCGGTGAGCCGGCCGGGCAGTTCCCAGCCCGGCCGGGCCGGCCCGGGGCCCGTCTGCGCCGGGCCGGACGGCATGACGCGAGCCGACACCTCTTCGAAGGGGCCGCCGTAGGTCACCCCGTAACTGTGCGAGTCGAGAGGGGCCGACTCCAGCACGAGGCGCCATCCGGTCTCCACATGGTCCCGGGCGCCCGCGTCGCCCGCGGAGTCCCGCCGCTCGCCGGGCAGGACCGTGGCCATGCGGCCCGCGGCCTCCACCTCGTTCTCCAGCTCACCGATGCGTGAGCGGATTTCATGGGTGAGGAGTCCGTGCCGGCCGAAGTCGGCGGCGATGCTGATGACGCTTTCCATGATGCCGAACTGCACGATCGTCTCCGGTCGCTTGCGGGAGTGCGCGGGTCACAGGACAGGGCGCCGGCGAAACGGATGTCACGGCCCGCGGCTCACCAGGCCTGTGACACGGTCATCCTCGGGATGGCCCGCCGGTACTCCTTCTCCACGGCCCAGTACATGACTTCGTAACCCGCCCGCGCTCCGGCGATGAGCTTGCCGAAACCCATTTCGTGGCGCTTGACCTCGGGGGTCCCCGGCACGGGCGCGAGATCCAGTACGTGCGGCCGCGCCGTCGGGGTACGGCGTTCACGGTGAAGACCGAGACGAGCGGCCCGGTACTCCTCGACGGACCGGACGTACCCGCGGCCCAGGCCAGGGCGCAGCCGTTCGAGCCGCCGCTCCACGATGCGGTTGAGGAGGGTGGGCCCGGTGCGGGGCTTGGCCATGGGCCGGGTACTGAGCGACAGGACGTGGGTGCACTGTTTCCTGGCGAGGAGGAAGGGGTGTGCGGTCAGCACTCCGCCGTCCACGGTGCGCAGGCCGCGGTAGGGGCAGGTGCCGCTGACCGCGAGCGGAAGCCAGCACGTCGAACGCAGCGCCGCGGCGAGGTCGGCCCGGTCCTCGAACCCTGTCACGTCCAGGGTCTCCAGCCCGTCGACGTCGGTGATCATCACGTGGAGCGGGATGTCGGACCCCAGCACGCGCTCGTAGTCGAGCCTCTTGACCTCCCCCACGACCCGGTCGATCGCGTAGCCCACGTCGAGCACGTCCCGACGGCGCAGGGCCCGGCGGAAATCGAGGAACTCGGGCGTGGTGAGGTCGTCGTAGTAGATGGACAGCGGGTACCAGGTACGGCCGGCGAGGAAGTATGCCGCGTTGATGGCGCCGGAGGAGCATCCGTAGACGACGTCGAAGGCGGGGATGAGGTCCATGTCTTCCAGGGCCGAGAGCATGGCCGCGGAGACGATCCCGCGCAGGCCCCCGCCCTCGACGGCGAGCCCCAGCCGTTCGCCGTCGTTCCGCCTGCCCGGGCGGCTCTTCTGCGCGCGGCGGGTCCGTAACAGTTCCAGCACGGGGTGGTCCGGGGACCACGGCGGTGCGAGGGCGGCGCGAGGGGGTTCAGAGACCACGGTCATGAAAGACCTCCTTGGGCCGAGGGACAGCACAGGGTTCGAAGCGGAGCCTGCTGACTCCCGTCGCCTGGCCGACGATCAGGCATGCGCTGTCGGCCTCCCAGGCGCAGTCCGTGAGGGGAGACATCAGGCGGTGGCACGCGAGGACGGCGAGGGTCTCGGCGTCCCAGCACCAGACGAGACCGTCCCGGCCGATGCCGGCGAGATGACGGCCGTCGTCGGACAGGGCCAGCGATGTGACCGGGTGACGCAGTTCCTGCTCGGCGGTGACACGGCCCTGCTCGGTGACGCGCGACAGAGTGCGCGCGGCGCGGTAGAGAACGCCCCGTCCCCAGTGCAGGGCCGTCGGAGGCGGTGTGTCGTCACGGCCGACGACGGGGCCCGGCAGCCGGTGGGCGCGCAGCGGCCCGACGGGGCCGTGGCCCCCCGTGATGTCGAAGGCCGACGTGCTCAGGACCGAGACGTCGAGGTCGTACAGGTCGGTGGTGTCGGTCAGCCAGAGGTGCCGCGACGAGGCGTCGAAGCAGCAGGCACGGAAGGCCCGTTGCCCGACGGAGCGGGCCGAGGGCTCCGGCCCGGTCATGCGCCACAGCAGCGCCTCGCCGTCGCGCCCGATCGTCGCCGCCCAGGTGCCGTCGGGTGCCGCCGCGGCGGCGACCACGGCCGTACGGTGCCGCGGGCTCAGTGCCTCCTCCTCGGCGGCGGTGCGGCGGACCACGGCGTCCGCGGTCTCGATCCCGGCGCGGCACACCGTGGCACCGGCGGCGGTGAGCCGGCGGTGGACGACGCGCCCCTGCTCACAGCCGAGCAGGAGCCAGCCGCCCGCGTCCGAGGGGGCGGCCGCCACAAGAGCCGGCGCGGGGGCGCCGAACGGCTCCCGCGCACGGGAATCCGGTGACGTGCCGGCGCTCCGGGCCCTGCCGGTCGTGCCGATCTCGCGGACGGCGCGTACGGCCTTGCCCACCCGCAGACAGGCGATCACGGGCGGGGCCGGTTCCGGCGCGGCCGGACCGCCCGCCGGCAGCCGGTCGAGGTTCCACAGGCGGACGAACCCATCGTGACCGGCGGTCACCATGCGGGTGCCGTCCCGGGTGAGACAGAGCGTCCTGCCTGCCGCGGTATGTGCCCGCGACCGTACGGTGCGCGGGGCCTGCTTGTCGTCGGGGCCGGGCCTGTCGTGCAGCGTGGCGAAGCCGTCGGCGTCCAGCGTGGCGAGTCGGCGGCCGTCCTCGGTCAGTGCCGCGGCCACCACCTCAGGGCCTTGGTCCCAAGGGCCGACGGCGGGGGCGGGGGCCGTGTCCCGGGGTGCGCGTCCCTCGTCGCCCTCGCCGGTCCACCAAGCCGCGAGCCGGGCCTCGCCGCGCCCGCCGAACCCCAGTAGCCGCAGGCGCGGTCGCCCACGGTCACCGGCAGGTGTCCCGTTTCCTTCCGGGTCCTTCCGGTGGGCCTCGCTCCGGGGGAGCAGCTTCACCAGATCGCTCCACTGCCACGCCTGCCGGGACTGGGTGATCAGCCGCGTGCCCGACTCGATGTCCCAGGCGCTGATGGAGCCCGCGTCGGTGACCGTCAGCAGAGTGTGCCCGTCGACGACCGCCGCGCCCGCGACGGGATGGCGATGGGCACATGTGTGGGCGATGCCGAGCGACTCCCCGGAGTCCGCCGCGGGCACCTTCACCAGGTGGACGCTCCGGTCGCCGCGCCCCAGACAGACGGCCAGGCCGGCCGAGATGCCTCGGCAGCCCCGGAAGCCGCCCGGTGCCGTGGACAGGGGATCGCCGTATGCCGTACCGGCCTGAAGATCCCAGAGGCGGACGGCCCCGTCGTCGCCGAGCAGCAGGGCCCGGTGTCCGTCCAGCAGCACGCAGTCGCCGAGCCCGGTCTTGGTGTGGTCGGCCGTGGCCAGCAGCACACCGGTGGGCAGTTCCCACAGCCGGGCGAAGCCCTGTTCGTCGGTGGTCAGCATGAGCGTCCCGTCCTCGTGGACGCAGCAGCCGGTGACCGGACCGCCCTGTCCGCCCAGCACTCGGACGACCGCCGGTGGCTCGGCGTCCGACGCGTGCTCCAGGAGCCAGTGGGGGCCCTCGGGGGCGAGCGTGCGCCACAGGGCCGCCCCGGGTGTGACCCGGCTCCGGCCGTGCAGCACCGAGATGTCGGTTCCGGGCGGGTCGGCGGCGTCGACGAGATGGGCCCAGGGGGAGAGGACTTCTGCCAGGTCGTGCCCCTCGACGCGGATGGCGAGGAGGTCGCGCAGCGCCGCACCCATGCCACCGGCCCCGCGGGCGCGGTGCAGGATCCAGTGAGGGTCGCTGACCAGGTCCCGGCGCTCCGCGTACCGGCCGGCCGCGGCCAGCCTGCCGGGCAGATCACGCCACGCGTAGCCCGCTCCGCACCGGCCGGGGGCGGTGCGCAGGGGGGACCACCGTGTCCAAGCGCTCTCCCCGGGCCGATCGGAGCCGGACTCCCGTCCGGGGGCGTGCGCGTCGGCCCGGCCGGGGACGAGCGTGCGAGCCGCCTCCAGCAGGGCCTTGCCCGCGACGGTGGACTGCTCGTCGTCCAGGGCGGGCAGGGTGTCGAGCAGAGAGGGCCGCACGGACAGGACCAGCGTCGGCCCGGCCCCGTCCTCGGCGACGGGAGCCAGGAACTCGGCGGCGAGGGCCAGTTCGGCGAACATGTGCCGGACGGAGACATCGGACTGACCAAGTGCCCGCCACCACCGGGCGAGCAGGCACAGCGGCAGGTCCGTGTCGCGCTCCAGCAGGCGCAGGGGGGCCGGCGAGGCGAGCGCCACCGCGGTGGTGTGCCCCGGCAGGCCGTCCGCCATCGAGTGCCGGACCATGCCGTCCCGCGCCCTCTCCTCGACGCGTACGACCCAGTCGGCGTGCGCGGGCGGCGCGGCCCCCCGGTCGGCGCACCGCAGGAAGTGTGTGACTTCATCGGTGAACTCCGGGGGAACCCGGGGGCCTGCGACGGCCCGGTTCAGGACGAACGGCAGCTTGGCCGCCCCGTTGAGGTCGTTGATCCACGGATTCGGCCGCCGGCGGCGCAGGAGATGAGCGCGCGTCTCCTCGAACACGAGGTCCAGGGGGAGCAGTTCCGGTCCTCCTGTCCTGCCCTGGCGGAGAACGTGGAGGAGCGCGCCGGTGAAGGCGGTGTACCTCTCACCGGGCGGAGCCACGGCAGCGGCGGTCGGTCCGGAGGCGGCGACGACCACGGCCCCCGGGATGTCCGTCCGTCGTTCGAGGTCGCTCCCTTGCAGTCCGAAGGCCCGGGCCGCGTAGCAGCAGTCGAGGACGACGATCCGTCGGCGAGCATTGCTGCGCCGGACATGCCACTGCACCTTGCCGTAGTCGAGGGCCTTGTCCAGACGCACCCTGCTGCTGTCGCGCAGGGCCAGCAGCAGGTTCTCCTGGTCGTCGATCAGTCCGTGACCGCAGTAGTACACGAGCAGGGTGTCGGTGGTCGTCCGGTCGGCGGTCGCCTCGTAGAGCGCGTCGAGGACGTCATCCGTGCGCCTCGGGTCCGGGAGGAGCCGGCAGCGCGACGGGTCGAGGTTCCAGTCGTTCCGCACGAAGTCCCGGAGCGCGTTCATGCTGTCCACCGCCGACGGCAGATCACCCGGGTTCTCGGGGTCGGCATAACGTCCGGCCGCGATGAGGACGGCCCGCGAGCTACGGGGATCGGGCAGGGCTGGGGGAGGACCGAGGGCAGGGGCGTCGGCTGCTCCCTCAGCCATCCTCACCGCCGAGCAGCTCCTCCAGGAGCCGCTGCTCCGTCGCGGGGTCCACGCCGTCGAGCCTGACGGCCTCCCGGCCGGGCCGTACGATCGTCACGGTGACCGAAGGCGCCCGGCCGCGCCGCCAGTTGTCGATGCCGAGCCAGAGGGAGGCCGCGTTGAACCCGGTGCTCAGGACGAGTGAGAGGACATCGAACCACGCGGACTGGTAAGTGGTCTCGGGCGGTTCGAGGGCCGTCAGCTCCCGGCTCAGCGTCCCCGTCCTCACCTCCGGGTCGCGGTCGAGCCACCTGTCGAGCGACCGCAGAGCGTGGTGGGCGTCGTCCTGGCCGTCAACCTTGATCAAGAGCTTGATCGGTGAGCCGGTTTCGCTCATGTCTCTTCCCCCCGGAAGTCCCCCTCGTCAGCCGGCCGACCGGCTGACCGAACGCACCGGGCCGCCGGCTCGTCGAACCGTTCACCCAGTGTGCAGCCAGTGTTACCCCACCGCGCGGGTTTCACCCACTCTGGGTAAGTCTTGTCCAGGTTGATACAAGAGCCGGTACCTTCTGGAGATTTGGCGCACGCCCCCGCCGTACCAACGACTTTCACATGGGCGCCACCGGACCCTTCCCTGACGTTTGCTGCTCTTGGAACACTCGCAGCGCGCAGATTCCGTCATCTGGCGGGCATCGCGCACGTCAGGACGAGAGGAACTCACTCATGACCGAAGTCAACCGGCGGCGCTTTCTCCAACTCGCGGGCGCCACGACGGCGTTCACCGCGCTCTCCAACAGCATCCAGCGCGCGGCCGCCCTGCCCGCCCATCACCGCACGGGTTCGGTCCAGGACGTCGAGCACATCGTCGTCCTGATGCAGGAGAACCGTTCATTCGACCACTACTTCGGTTCGCTCCGGGGCGTGCGGGGCTTCGGTGACCCGCGTCCGGTGACCCAGAACGGCAAGTCGGTCTGGAAGCAGTCCGACGGCACGAAGGACATCCTCCCCTTCCACCCGGACGCGGACGACCTGGGCCTCGCCTTCATCCAGGACCTTCCGCACGGCTGGAACGACGGGCACGCCGCCTTCAACGGGGGCAAGTACGACAAGTGGGTGCCCTCCAAGTCGTCTACGACGATGGCGTACCTGACGCGTGACGACATACCGTTCCACTACGCGCTCGCCGACGCCTTCACCGTCTGCGACGCCTACCACTGCTCGTTCATCGGCTCCACCGACCCCAACCGCTACTACATGTGGACGGGCTACACCGGCAACGACGGCAAGGGCGGCGGCCCGGTCCTCGGCAACGACGAGGCGGGCTACTCCTGGACGACGTACCCGGAGCGACTGGAGCAGGCCGGGGTCTCCTGGAAGATCTACCAGGACGTCGGCGACGGCCTGGACGCGAACGGCTCCTGGGGCTGGATCCAGGACGCCTACCGCGGCAACTACGGCGACAACTCGCTGCTCTACTTCAACCAGTACCGGAACGCCAAGCCCGGCGACCCGCTCTACGACAAGGCCCGCACCGGCACCGACGCGCGCAAGGGCGAGGGCTTCTTCGACCAGCTGAAGGCGGACGTCAAGGCGGGCAAGCTGCCCCAGGTCTCCTGGATCGCCGCCCCCGAGGCCTTCACCGAGCACCCCAACTGGCCCGCCAACTACGGCGCCTGGTACGTCTCGCAGGTCCTGGACGCGCTCACCTCCAACCCCGAGGTGTGGGCCAAGACCGCGCTGTTCATCACCTACGACGAGAACGACGGCTTCTTCGACCACGTGATCCCGCCCTTCCCGCCGGCCTCCGCCGCCCAGGGCCAGTCGACCGTGGACCCCGCACTGGACCTGTTCAAGGGCGACGGCAGCCACCCCGCCGGCCCCTACGGGCTCGGCCAGCGCGTGCCGATGCTGGTCGTCTCGCCGTGGAGCAAGGGCGGTTACGTCTGCTCCGAGACCTTCGACCACACCTCGATCATCCGGTTCATCGAGCGCCGCTTCGGCGTCAAGGAGCCGAACATCTCGCCCTGGCGCCGGGTGGTCTGCGGCGACCTGACCTCCGCCTTCGACTTCTCCCGCAAGGACGCGGGGCCGGTCACGCTGCCGTCCACGGCCGGCTACCAGCCGCCGGACCACGACCGGCACCCCGACTACAAGCCCACCCCGCCCGCCAACCCGTCCCTGCCCAAGCAGGAGCGCGGCAGCCGCCCCACCCGCCCCCTCAAGTACAACCCGGTGGTGGACGGTTCCGCCGACACGGCGGCCGGCAAGTTCACGCTCTCCTTCACCTCCGGCGCACAGGCGGGCGCCGCGTTCCTGGTCACCTCGGACAACCGCACCGACGGCCCCTGGCCCTACACCACCGAGGCCGGCAAGACCCTCTCCGACACCTGGAACTCGGCCTACTCGGGCGGCTCGTACGACCTCGCCGTGCACGGCCCGAACGGCTTCCAGCGCCTCTTCAAGGGCCGTAACAAGGCCGCCGGACCCGAGGTCACCGCCCGGCACGTCGGCGACGACGTCGAACTCACCTTCACCAACAAGGGATCCGGCACGGTGAAGCTGAAGCTCGTGAACCGCTACGGCGGCAGCCCGGTCGCCGTGACCGTGCGGCCCGGGGCCACCGTGCGGCACACGGTCGGCCTCGTGGCGAGCAAGCGCTGGTACGACCTCACGGTCACCTCGGACGCCGATCCGGCCTTCCTGCGCGGCTTCGCCGGCCACGTCGAGAACGGGCACACCGGCGTCAGCGACCCGGCCATCATCACGGGGTGAACGGGCGATGAACACCGCTCCGTGCGGACTGGTCAGGTACCGGTCACATCAAGGTAGTGTGCCCCGGTGACTACCCAATCAAACACTCCCGCAGGCTGGTACCCCGATCCGCACGGGGCGGTCGAGACGCTCCGGTACTGGGACGGCGCGCAGTGGACCGAGCACACGAGCCCGGCCCAGCAGGCCGCGGGGCAGGCTCCGCAGCAGCAGGCCGTTCCGCAGCAGCAGGCGGCTCCCCAGCAGTACGGGGTCCCGCAGCAGCAGGCAGCTCCTCAGCAGTACGGCGTCCCGCAGCAGCAGGCCGCCGACGCCAAGGTGCAGCGTCAGGTGCAGCAGCAGGCCGGAGTCGCGGCCGGCGGCCCCGGCGGCGGCACCCTGTTCACCGAGCCCGTCCTGGTCGTGAACCAGAAGGCCAAGCTGATCGAGCTGACCAACGAGTACAAGGTCATGGATCAGCACGGCCGAGACATCGGCTCGGTCGTCGAGGTCGGCCAGAGCGCGCTGAAGAAGATCCTGCGCTTCGTCTCCAGCCTCGACCAGTTCATGACGCACAAGCTGGAGATCCGCGACGCCTACGGCCAGCCGCAGCTGGTGCTGACCCGGCCCGCGAAGATCTTCAAGTCCCGGGTCGTCGTCACCCGCCCGGACGGCTCTCCGGTCGGCGAGATCGTCCAGAAGAACATGATCGGTAAGATCAACTTCGCGATGAACGCGAACGGCCAGCAGGTCGGCGCGATCAAGGCGGAGAACTGGCGGGCCTGGAACTTCGCGATCGTCGACCACTCGGACAACGAGGTGGCCCGGATCACCAAGACCTGGGAAGGCCTCGCCAAGACGCTGTTCACGACGGCGGACAACTACGTCCTGCAGATCCACTACCAGCTGCCCGAGCCGCTGCTGAGCCTCGTGGTGGCGACGGCCCTGACCGTCGACACCGCGCTCAAGCAGGACTCGCGGGGTCTTGGCTGAGCTCGTTCCACGGGGACACGGCGACGGCGGCCGGTGCGGGCGGACATTCCGCGCACCGGCCGCCGCTGTTTTCCGCGCGGTCCGCGTTCTTGCTCAGAGTGCGGTGAGATGCCCCGGCTGCTTCGGCTGTCCGGGCTGGCGGGGCACCAGCACCGGTTCCGTCGTCGCCGTGCCGGGCGCCAGGGCCAGGACCGCGGCGACCGGGTGCTCGTCGTGCCCGTCGCTCCCGTCGTGCCCGTCCTGTTCGCCCCCGGCGTCGCGCTCGCCCGGTCCGTCGTGCTCGCGCCGCCCGTCGGCCGGACCGGGGCCGGGTGCCGCCCGGGTCAGCAGGACCACGCCCCAGCCGGCCAGGCCCGCCCCGGCCAGCGCCAGCAGCACCCCGTCGGCGCCGCCCCGCAGGCCCTGCCCGAGCAGGGTCAGTCCGATGACCGCGGCGGCCACCGGGTTGGCCAGGGTGACCACGGCCAGCGGGGCGCCCAGACCGCCGCGGTAGGCCGTCTGCGACAGCAGCAGCCCGCCGGTGGCGAACCCGGCGACGAGCACGGCGACCACGATCACCTCGACGCTCAGCGCCGGACCGGAACGGCCCGTGGCCGCCACCGTCACCGTCTGGGTGAGCGCGGAGGCGACACCCGAGGCGAAGCCGGAGGCGGTCGCGTGCCTGAGGCCCGGCCGGGCGCCCGGCCGGGAGAGCATGCCGATCAGGGCGGCGGTCGTACCGGCGACCGCCAGCGCCTCGGTCAGGCTCAGCACCCGTGCGGGTGCCGGGCCCGAGGCGGTGATCAGCAGCGCGCCGAGACCGAGCAGCGTGAACGTCGTACCGCGCCACTCCACCGCGCTGACGCGCCGCCCGGCCGCCCGTGCCCCGAGCGGCACCGCCGCGACGAGGGTGAGCGCGCCCAGCGGCTGGACCAGGGTCAGCGGGCCGTACTTGAGGGACACGACGTGCAGCAGTGCGGCGGCCGCGTTCAGGCCGATCGCCGACCACCACGCACCGGTGCCGAGCAGCCGCACCAGGCTCGCGCCGGGGCTGCGGGAGGCGAGACGTTCCTGAGCCACGGCGGCCGCGGCATAGGCGACGGCCGAGACCAGCGACAGACCGACGGCGAGCAGGGTTGCGACGCTCATCGGCCCGCTCCCGCCAGGACCGTCTCCTGCGGGACGAGCGGCCGTGCGCCGCGTTCCGCCGTGCCGGACGTCCGCCGCGGCCGGTGCACGACCGCCAGGGCGGCGCCGAGCATGACGGTCGCCACGATCGCGTCGAGCCAGTAGTGGTTCGCCGTGCCCACGATCACCAGCAGGGTGATCAGGGGGTGCAGCAGCCACAACCAGCGCCGGCGGGACCGGGTCGCCGCCATCAGTCCGATCGCCACCATCAGGGCCCAGCCGAAGTGCAGCGAGGGCATCGCCGCGAACTGGTTGGAGAGATGGTCGCTGGAGGGCGGGCCGTAGACGGAAGGGCCGTAGATCCGGGCGGTGTCCACCAGGCCGGTGCCGGTCAGCATCCGCGGCGGGGCCAGCGGGAACGCGAACGGCAGCACCAGGGCCGCGGAGGTCACCACGGCCAGGACCCGGCGGGCCCACACATAGTGCTCGGGCCGCCTCAGGTACAGCCAGACCAGGAAGGCCAGGGTGGCCGGGAAGTGGACGGTCGCGTAGTAGGTGTTCGCCAGACGGGCGAGGGAGTCGCCGTGCAGCAGTGCGGACTGCACGGCGGTCTCGTGGGGAAGGTGCACGGCCCGTTCGAGGTCCCACACGCGGTGGGCGTTGCGGAAGGCGTCCGGCGTGTGACCGGTGGCCAGCCGGCGCCCGAGCTTGTAGACGAGGAAGAGCCCTGCGACGAGCAGGAACTCACGCAGCAGCGGCGGGCGCGCCGCGGCTATCGCGTCCGGCTCCGCTTCTGCTTCTGCAGGCTCGGTTCGGGCATTCATCCCCCGGCCCCTTCGCTGACGGTCGTGCGTGTGGTGGTGCGTGCCGGTCCCGGACCGAGCCCGGAACCCATCGATACGTCTCCGTACCGATACGCCAGTGTACCGATACGCTTGAGTACCGGTACACTGACGTATCGATTGATGTGCGACACACTGGAGACAGGTTCTGCGGCGGCCCTTCGGGGCAGCCGCGGTGGGCCGTAGGCGAGTGAGGAGAAGCAACGCATGACGTCGCAGGCCGCGGACGGACCGGAGACGGTCGCCGCCTCGCGCCGCTCCAAGATCACGCCCGAGCGTGAGCGGGAGTTCTTCGACGCCGTGCTGGAGCAGATCCGCGAGTGCGGCTACGACTCCGTGACCATGGAGGGCGTCGCCGCCAGCACCCGCTGCAGCAAGTCCACGCTCTACCGGCAGTGGAAGACCAAGCCCCAGTTCGTCGCGGCCGCGCTGCGCGCCAGCCGCAAGGTGCGCTTCGCCGGCATCGACACCGGCTCGCTCGCCGAGGACCTGCGCCAGGCCGCGCGGGCGGCGGGCGACTGGTCCAACAAGGACGCCAGGCTCATGCAGGCCCTCGGCCACGCGGTCACGGCCGACCACGAACTGGCGCAGGCGCTGCGCGAGGCGGTCGTGCTGCCCGAGATCGCCGCGCTCGAGGAGATGCTGGAGCGGGGCGTGCGGCGGGGCGAGGTGCGGGCCGGTCATCCCGCGCTGGAGTACATCCCGGCCATGATGTTCGGCGTGCTGCGCGTCCGCCCGGTGCTGAGCGGGCAGAACGCCGACGTCGACTATCTCGTCCGTTTCGTGGAGGCCGCTGTGCTGCCCGCACTCGGACTGACCTAGGACTCAGGCCGCCGTCCACGGGATGACGGACGGTGGCCTGCCCGCGCCGCACCGTGGGGACGGGGGCGGCGCGCACCCCCCGGCCGGGTGGGGTTCCTCTTGAGCGGAGGGGGACCCCACCCGGCCGACTTTTCGTGCGTCAGACGTTCTGGCCGTCTCCGTCGCCGGACGACACCTTGATCCCCTTGAGGATCTCGTCGATGACCGACAGTTTCTGCCCGACGTCCACGCCGAAGCGCACCACGACGATCCGCTTGGCGTCGTTGGGCGAGGGGAAGGCGACCGACTCGACATAGCCGTCGGCGCCCTTGCTGGTGGCGGCCTTCCAGCGCACCAGGTAACCCTTCTGCCCGGCCACCGTCACCGCCTGCGAGGCCAGCAGCCGGTGCGAGGTGATACTGCCGTAGGTGGTGCCGCCGTAGGACTCCTTGGCGTTGGCCGCGATGTCCGCCTTGGCCACCGCCTCGGCCGTCGCGCCGTCCGTGCCGAGCGCGACGGCGGGCGCCGAGTAGGCGCCGCCCGCGGTGCACGACTGTGAGCTGTCACCGGGGCACTTGTAGGAGTCGTCGGAGGTCACCTGCGCGCCGACGCTGATCGTCTGCCCGGTCCACCCTTGCGGGACGGGCAGACTGATCCCGCTGACCGGGTCCGGCACCGTGCCCCCGCCCTTGATCTTGGGAGCCGCGGACTGCCCCGGCGACGGTGACTCGCCCGGCCCGCCGGACCCGCCGGACCCGCCCGATCCACCGCCGGGCCCGCCCTGCCCGCCGTTCTGCCCGCCCTGCCCTTGCTGCGACGCGCGGTCGCCACCGCCGCTGCCGCTGTCGTCCTTGGTGAGGGCGTAGACGCCGACCCCGATGCTCACCAGGACCGCGGCCGCCGCCGCGACGGCTATGCCCGTGCGCAGACCGCGCCGGGGCGCCGCCGGCGGCTGGGCGGGGTACGCCGGATAGCCCGGGTGTGCCCCGTACGCCGGGGGAGTCGGCTGCCCGCCGTCGGCCGGATACTGCGCCGGGGGACCCCACGTGGCGGCCGTCCCGGCGGGGCGGGTCTGGTCCGTCCATGCCTTGCCGTCCCACCAGCGCTCGGTGGGCGGACCGTCATTCGTCTGCCCGGGGTCGGGGTACCACCCGGGAGGAGTCACCTGCGTCATGTCTCCACCGTATGAGGCATCGGTGAAAGCGGGATGAGAAGTTCCGCCCCCAATTCCAGGAACCCGGATTTTTCGCCCCGTTTTCCGCGCGCAGGTCTCTGTGCGCAGGTTCCTGTGCGCAGCGTCATCGATCACGGAAGCCGAGCCGGAACCCGATACCGCCGCCCGCCGGTCGGCGCGGTGCGACCAGGGTCTAAGGTCCGACTGTTCGTTGATCGAATCTGCAAAACTCCTTCACACCTGAGGACGTTGATGAGACGAAGAACCTTCACCGGTCCGGCCGCGGTGTTCATGTCGGCCGCCGGCCTGGCCGCATCGCTGCTGGGCGCGGGCCCGGCCGGTGCCGTCACCGGACAGCCGGTGATCACTCTCGACGCACCGGCGCCGGCGGCCCTGCCGGCCGCACCCGCCACGGACGACCTGCACTTCGACTTCCAGACCAAGGCCAGGCATCTCCAGGCCGACGACGCCACCCTGACCGTGGACGCCCGGGGCCTGTCGAAGGTCGCCAAGGTGGCGTTCTCGGACAACTGCACGGTCCACGGCCTGGTCGCCACGTGTTCCGAGTCGTTCGATGCGGACTCGGCGTCCACCACCCACCTCGGCGCCATGACCCGGCTGACCCTGACCGCGCTCAGGGGCGCCCGGCTGGGCACCACGGGAACGTACAAGATCACCGGCAAGTCCGCGCACGCACGGATCGCGGGCGGCACGGGAACCGTCACCGTGGGAGGGCCCTCCTTCGGTCTCGACAGCCTCGCCGACCACACCAACCTGAAGGTCGGCAGCGACCTCGCCGAACCGGTCCGGTTCACCAACGTGGGCAACCGCCCGGCCAAGGGCGTCCAGACGGTCCTCGCCGCCTCACCCGGCCTGGACTTCGGCCGGCACTACTCCAACTGCAAGTACGGGTCCAACGGCGCGATCCACTTCGCGGTCTGCTATCCCAAGGGCACCATCGACATCGGAGAGACGGCCGCGCTGGCCGATCCGGTGCGCCTGCACGTGAACTCCGCCGCCCTGCACACCTACCTCGACGTCCGCACCGCGCCCCTGGGCCAGCCGGGCTGGCCGGAGGGACAGGGGATCAAGTGGACGTGGGGCAGGGGGTCCGCGCTGGGACTGAAGGTGATCAAGGCGGGCCGGCACTCCTCCGCCCCCGCGGGCTCGGTCTCCCTGCCACAGACGGGCACCGTCACGGATTACCGGATCGCATCCCTGCGGGCCCGCAACCAGGCCGACTTCGCCGTCTCCGGCGCGAGCGCCCACGCCGCTGCCGGCAAGACGGCGCCCCTCGCCTTCCACCAGACCGCCAATGGTCCGGCGACGCTGTACGACCGCAGCGGCGGTGAGGGACTGCCCACCGTCTGGGTGACCCTCCCGCCCGGCACCACCGCCGTCGGCCACTCGGCCAACTGCTCCCCGTGGCAGGAGAACAACCCGACGGCCGAGGCCAAGGGACCCTACGTCTGCGGTCTGCCGAGCTACGTCGTGCCCAAGGGCCAGGTCACGAACTTCACTCTGACCCTCCGGGTCGACCAGATGGTCCGGCAGGCCAAGGGCAAGGTCCAGCTGGTCTGGGGCCCGGACCCGGCCCACTCCCGCCGGCCGGACTTCGACCCGAAGAGCGGCAACGACTCCGCCGTGCTCACCGTGAACTGAGCCTCGCCTCAGCGGCGGCTGAGCGATGGGCGGGCTGATGCCGAGCCGGGCGTGCTCGGCATCAGCCCGCCAGCCCCATGAGCCTCGGCGAGATGTACCCCGTCGACCCGGACGACGCCCGCGTGACCAACGGGCCGTGGCTGTACGGCCTCATGGGCGCACCCCCGCCCACGCCCTCGTACTCGGACCGGCGTCCGACAACGGCCCCTACGGCTGCCTCACCCACCCGCAGCCGTCCTTGCACCCCGCTCACCCGCGGCCCCGGCCAGCCGCCCGCGGACGACGAGGACGGCCTGGCCGGACGGATCACCGCACACGTCGACCGGTGACCCCGTCCTTCGGACGAACCCGGCGGTGTCGGACCCGTACGGCATCATGACGGAAACGCCAGGGGCCCCGGCCCCACACCAGCGAAGGGTCAGCCCGGTGAGTACGGTCCCGCCCCCCGAAGGATCCGACGGGGAATCAGAGGAGCAGTCCTCCATATCCGACGCGCAGTGGGCCGCGTTCCTCCGGGACGCCGCCGAAGGCGATGGCGCCGCCGCGCCGAAGGAGCCGTCGGCGCGGGCCAGGATGGTGAACCGGCGGCTGCGGGCCGCGCGCGGGGCGGAGCCGAAGGCCCGCAGGCCGAAGGGACGTGGGTTCCGCGAGTGGGCGGGGGCCGCGGTCCCCTGGGTGGCCGTGGCGGCCGTTGTGCTGGTCGTCGGCTACCAGCAGAACCTGTTCTCGTGGGGCGGGCCGCCCGCGTCGGGCCCGGCCGAGGCCGTGGCACTGCCGGGCGGCGGTGTCTCCGACGGCGATCAGTGCGGAACCAAGGGCTACCACCACTTCCCGCTCCCCGCGTCCGCCTCCTCACCCGAGCCGCAGTCCACGGGCCCGCGTCCCGGCCCGCAGCTCGAACTCGGCTCCTTCGGCTATGAGCAGTTGTCCGGCCGAACCCCCGGCCGGCTCGGCATCGGGCTGCTCTTCGCACAAGGCCCGAAGGGCTCGCTCCAGGTGTCCCGGACCCTGGGCGGAGAGGGCGTCGCGGTGGAGATCGAGGGCCCGGACGGACTGGTCGGCGGCGCGCACGGCCTCCCCGTCACCTGGCACACCCCCAGGAAGGCCGGCCGCGAGGACAAGACGCACATCGACCTGACCGGCGGCGCCGACGCCGAGGTCGCGCTCCCGGCCCGGGCCCTGTGCCCCGGCTACGACGGCAACGCCGTGATGAAGAAACTCGTGCCGCCGATCGACTCCAAGAACACCATCACCGGGCAGCCGGCCTACACCCTGACGGTGTCCGTCCGCGATCCGGGTGTCGGAGAACTGCGCAAGTCGATCGGCTCTCCCGCCGGCGGCAACCTGCTCAGCGCGAACAACCTCGTGCCCGACGGCCCCTGAACGCGGCAGACGCCACTCCGCCACGGGCGCCGGCACATCACGCCTCCACCACCAGCCGCACCGGAACGCCCCGCTGAGCGGGCGGCAGGCGCAGGCCGTCGCGTCCCGGTGTCACCGATCCCAGCACGCTCGGACGGCGGGCGCCGGTGCTGCGGGGGTCCGTGCCCGGCAGGCCGTGGACGGTGAGGAAGCCGAGGACGGCGAAGGCGTAGGCCTCCTTCGCCGGCGCGGGCAGGCCCAGCTCGTCCGAGGTCCGCAGCGGGATCCCGGGCAGCTGATGCCCCAGTTCCCGCACGAGCACCGGGTTGCGGGTACCCCCGCCCGAGGCGATCACCTCCGTGGCCCCGACGGACCGTACCGCCTCGGCGACCGTCCGCGCCGTCAGCAGGGTGAGCGTCGCCAGCGCGTCCGGTGCGCTCAGGCCGTCCAGCCCGGCCGCCCGCAGGTATCCGGCGTGGAACAGCTCCTTGCCCGTCGTCTTGGGCGGCTCCAGCGCGTAGTACGGCTCCGCGAGCAGCCGGTCCAGCAGCGGCCGGTACGGCAGCCCGCGCGCGGCCAGCGCGCCCCCGGCGTCGTAGGCCAGGCGCCCGCCGCTGAACTCCCGGGCCGCCGCGTCCAGCAGCGCACAGCCCGGCCCGGTGTCGAACGCCGTCCCGTCCGGCGCGGTCAGATTGGCGATGCCGCCGATGTTCAGCGCGACCGGCGTACCCGGCCTGCCCCACAGCCACAGCAGGTCGACCAGACTCACCAGGGGCGCGCCCTGGCCGCCCGCGGCGACGTCCCGGGCGCGCAGATCGGCGACCACCGGCAGCCCGGTCGCCTCGGCGATCCACGCGGGCTGCCCCAGCTGGAGTGTGCCGTGCACCCGGCCGTCCTCGGCCCAGTGGTAGACGGTCTGACCGTGCGAGACCACCAACTCCGCGCGCCCGCCGCACAGTTCGCGGTCGGCCCGGACCGCCGCCGCGGCGAAGGCCTGCCCGATCCGGGTGTCGAGCCGGCACACCTCGGCGAGCGGTACGGCGGTCGGTGGCAGCGCCGCCGCGAGCGCCTCGCGCAGCCCGCCGTCGTACGGCGCGCTCACCATTCCCAGCGGCTTCAGGGCCAGCGTGTCGCCGTCCAGGCGCAGCTCCGCGGCCGCCGCGTCCACCGCGTCGTACGACGTCCCCGACATCAGTCCGATCACCCGCACCGGACATCAACTCCCTTCGTCACAGTGCCGTTTCCCCAAGGTCAGTGCGCTCACCGCGCACGCCGCCGCCGCGTAGTAGGCGGGCACGTCCACGTTCCCGGTCCGCCGCACGGCCTCGGTGATGATCAGCCCCGCGCATCCGGAGAAGACCGCGTTCGACAGGGAGTACGCCAGCCCGAGGCCCGTCCATCGCACCCGCGTCGGGAACATCTCGGCGAGCAGCGCGGGCCCGGGCCCGGCCATCAGCCCCACCATCGCGCCCGCGGCACAGGTGGCCACGCCCTTGACGACGGCCGAGGTCCCCGCGTCCTGGAGCAGGTTGAACAGCGGCACCGCGAGCCCGGCCACCAGCACCGCCCCCGTCAGCATCACAGGCCGCCGCCCGATCCGGTCGCTGAGCAGCCCCGCCGGCAGGATCGCCGCGGCGAACCCCACGTTGGCGGGCACGGTGGCGAGCAGCGCCTGCCGGACGTCCGCATGCAGGGCGGTCTGCAGATACGAGGGCAGCACGACGAGGAACGTGTATCCGGCCGCCGCCCAGCCCATGACCCGCCCGGCACCCAGCAGCACCGCCGCGGCGGACACCCCGGCACCCCCGGGACCGCCGTCCGCCTTGTCCTGGGCCCGGAACTCCGGTGTCTCCGCCAGCCCCGCCCGCAGCCACAGCGCCACAAGACCGAGGGGCAACGCCAGCAGGAACGGCAAACGCCAGCCCCAGTCGCCGAGCCGGGCCCCGCTGAGCGCGGTGGCGGTCGCCGCGGCGGCCCCCGCCCCGCCCAGCAGGCCCAGCGCCACCGTGCACGACTGCCACGCGCCGTACAGTCCGCGTCTGCCCGGCGGCGCGAACTCCGTCAGGAGCGCCACCGCCCCGCCGAACTCCCCTCCCGCCGCGAGCCCCTGAACGATCCTCAGGAACGTCAGCAGCCATGGAGCCAGGGCGCCGGCCGTGCCGTACGTCGGCAGCGCGCCGATCAGGGTCGTCGCGGCCGTCATCAGCGCGATCACCCCGAGCAGCACCGGCCGTCGCCCGATCCGGTCGCCCAGCCTGCCGAACAGGACGGCGCCGAGGGGCCGGAAGAAGAACGCCAGCGCGAAGGAGGCGTATGTGCGGACCAGGCCCTCGGCCGCGCTCCCGCCCGCCGGGGTGAAGAACCGCTCGGCCAGCACCGTGGCCAGATAGCCGTACACGCCGAACTCGTACCACTCGACGAAGTTGCCCACCGACCCCGCCGCCACCGCGCGCAACGTCGGCGCACGGACCGCCGTACCGCCGCGATCGCCGTCGTTGCCGCGGTCTTCGAAAATAAGCTTCATCCCAGGCCCTGTTGACGGATCGTCCACTGTGCATCGGCTGGTCGGGCAGGGTGCGCGTCGCCCGGCCGCACCCACTTTCACCCGGCGGTGCCACACCTGCCCGGACCTGCCTCCGCACATCCCATCGGACGGCTACGCTCGTGGTCTGTACGTCATTCGGGCGACCTGGGGAGGTAACGGGATGACGGAGGGACGGCCGCCGACGGCCGGCTCGGCTGCCCTGTGGGAGCGGGACGCGGAGATCGCCACCGTCACACAGGCGCTCGACGTCCTGTGCGCCGATCAGTCGTCCGCGGGCAGCCTGCTGGTCTTCCGGGGCGAGGCCGGACTCGGCAAGACCGCGCTGCTGAACGAGACGCGTCGCATGGCCGAGCGCCGCGGCGAGACTCTGCGGTCCGTCCCGTTCAACGTGGTGCGGCAGCTGCTGCAGCCCGCGCTGCTCTCCCTCCTGCCGGAGGAGGCCCGCGAGTATCTCGGCGACTGGTACGAGATCGCCGGCCCGGCCCTCGGCATAGTGGACCCCGGAGAGGGCAGCGCCGACCCCCAGTACGTCTGCGACGGACTCGTCGCGGCCGTGCGCCGGCTCGCCCGCCGCGAGTGGCCGCTGGTGCTGCTCATCGACGACGCGCACTGGGCCGACCAGGAGACCCTGCGCTGGCTGGCCGCGTTCGCCGAGCGCCTGGACGACCTGTCCGTGCTGATCGTGGTCGCCCGGCGCCCGGGCGAGGTGAGCGGCGACAGCGCCCGCCACCTCGAGGCGGTGGCCGCCGCGGGCCGCCCCGTCAACAACCTGATCGCCCTCACCCCGCAGGCCACCGCCGGAATCACCCGCGCCTCGGTCGGCCGGCACGCCGACGACCCGTTCTGCCGCGAGGTCTGGGCGGTCACCGGAGGCAACCCCTACGACACCGTCGAGCTCCTCGCCAAGGTGCAGGACAGCGAACTCCAGCCGGTCGAGGGCCGGGCCGGCGAACTGCGCGCCCTGAACCGTTCCGCCCGCGGCGGCGGCCTGGTCGACCGGCTCAAGGGACTCGGCATCGAGGCCACCCGGTTCGCCTGGGCCGCCGCCATCCTCGGCACCGGCATCTCCGCCGACCTGGTCGCCCGGCTCGCCTCCATGAACCCCGACATCGCCGAGCGCTGCGCCGAACTGCTGTGCACCGCCCGCATCCTCACCGAACCCGACCCGGCGGGCGGCGCCGAGACGGACGACGGCGAGCTGGAGTTCGTCCACCCGCTGATCGCCACCGCCGTCTACAACTCCATTCCGCCCGGTGTGTGCACCGCCATGCACGGCGTCGCCGCGCAGATCCTCACCGAGACGGGACACGGCGCCGCCGAGGCCTCCCGGCATCTGCTGAAGGTGCACCCGGACGACGACGAGGAACTCGTCGAGCAGCTGCGTGAGGCAGCCCGCGAGCACCTGGCCGTGGGCGCGCCCGACGCGGCCCGCCGCTGTCTGGAACGCGCCCTGCTCGAACCGCCGGTGCCCGAGGTCCACGCGCGCGTGCTCTACGAACTGGGCTGCGCCACCCTCCTGACCGCGCCCGCGACCACCATCGACCACCTGCAGAACGCGCTCGCCATGCCCGGCCTCGACGGCGCGGAACGCGTCGACGCCGTCTTCCGCCTCTCCCAGGCCCTGCTCCACAACGACCAGCTGGAGGAGGCCGTCCGCACCGTCGAGGCCGAGGCCGCCCGGCACGAGCCCGGCCCCGCCCGGATGCGGCTGCAGGCGGTGCAGTACATGTGGGAGGGCATCTACGCGGGCGAGGCCACCTCACCCGATCGCTCCGAGCGCCTCGCCGAACTCGCCCGGACCTGCACCGGCCAGGACAACGCCGAGCGCGCGCTGCTGATACTGCGCGGTTTCGACGCCATGACCCACGGCGAGAGCGCCGAGGAGGTCGTCGAGCTGTGCGACCGCGCGCTCGTCAACGGCCGGCTTGCACCGGGACTCGGCTGGACCGACACCGAGTGGGGCATAGAACTCCTGCTGATGCTGTCCAACGCGTACGCCTTCGCCGACCGGCTCGACCGGGCCGAGGCCCTGTACACCGAAGCCCTGCGCACCTACGAGACCGCCCAGTGGACCGGCGGCCACCTCGCACTGGCCCACGCCTACGTGGGGTTCGGACACCGCAGGCGAGGACGGCTCAGGGAGGCCGAGACGTCCCTGCGCGAGGGGCTGCGCCTGGCCGAGCGCGTCGGCCGCGGCCTGCCCCTGTACTGGACCGCCACCTGCAACCTCGTCGACACCCTGCTCGCCCGCGGCCAGGTCGGCGAGGCGTGGTCGATCG
The DNA here is from genome assembly GCF_001542625.1 of Streptomyces griseochromogenes. Lineage (NCBI taxonomy): Bacteria > Bacillati > Actinomycetota > Actinomycetes > Kitasatosporales > Streptomycetaceae > Streptomyces > Streptomyces griseochromogenes. Next base: position 3,465,264 of record NZ_CP016279.1, read on the forward strand.
CCGAACAGTACGGATTCATCCCGCCCTACCCGTCCACGATCGTGCTGCCGGACCCGCGCTCCGTGCGCGGCCGGCTGCTGCTTGCGGTCGGCCGCGTCGACGACGCGATCAACGAACTGGAGGCGGCGGGGAAGGCGGCTGCCGTACGCGGCCACCACAACCCGGTGATGGTCCCCTGGATGGTCGACCTCGCCCGGGCCCTCGCCACCCGGGACCCGGCCCGCGCCGCCCAGCTCGCCGGTGACGCCCGCCGCCAGGCCGAGCGGTTCGGTACGGACACCGCCATCGGCGAGGCCCTGCGCTGCGCGGCCGCCCTGGAGTCCGGCCCGCGCGCGGTACACCTCGCCTCCCAGGCCGTCGCCTATCTGGAAGCCTCGCCCTGTCAGTACGAACACGCGGCCGCCCGGGTCGAGTACGGCATCGCGGCCCGCTCGGTCGCCGAACTCAACCGGGGTCTGGCGCTCGCCCGTTCGTGCGGTGCGGACGGGCTGGTGAACCAAGCGCGGGAGGTGCTGGAGAAAGGGCGGGGGCTGAGGTAGGGCACACCGCTGCGGCAGGTCACGACGGGTGGTATGCGGTCGGCTGAACACCGCACACCACCCACGTTCACATGACCAGTTCGAAGGCGATGTACCGGCCGAGCCCGGCGGTGGCGCCGGTGATCAGAGCCGTGGACATGCTCCTGTTCCAGGCACGGCCCGAGGCCGCGAAGGAGATGCCGTTGCGACTACGACCGGCAGGGTCACCCGCGGCGGGACTCCTCCTGCTCCTCCTCGGCGAGCACCCGCTGGGCCGTCGCGAACGCCGAGTTGGCCGAGGGCACCCCGCAGTACACGGCGGTCTGGAGCAGCACCGCCCCGATCTCCTCCGGTGTCAGCCCGCCCCGCCGAGCCGCCCGGACGTGCATCGCCAGCTCGTCGTGGTGGCCGTGCGCGACCAGCGCGGTCAGTGTGATCATGCTGCGCTCGCGGCGCGAGAGGGTCGGGTCGGTCCAGATCTCTCCCCAGGCGTAGCGGGAGATGAAGTCCTGGAACCGTGCGGTGAACGGGGTCTGCCGGGCCTGCGCTCGGTCCACATGTGCGTCGCCCAGCACCTCCCGGCGCACCGCCATCCCGCTCGCCGGAGCCCCGTTCAGCTGGGTGCGCAGGGCGGTCAGGACGGCCCCCGGGCACTCGGCGGGCGCGAGGTGGGAGGCCCCGGGCAGCTCCACGAGCGCGGCCCCGGGCACGGCGTCCGCGATCTCCCGCAGCTGGGCGGGCGGCGTCGCGGGATCCTGCCGGCCCGCCACGAGCAGGGTGGGTACGGCGATGTCGGGGAGCCGTTCGCGCAGGTCGAAGGCGGCCAGTGCGTCGCAGCAGGCGGCGTACCCCTCCGGGTCGGCCTCCCGGTGGTCCTGTACCAGCCGCGGCACGGTGAAGCCGGGCGTGAACCAGCGTGCGTCGGCGCTGTCCGCGAGCCACTCCAGGCCCTCGCGGCGTACCCGCTCGGCACGCTCCTGCCAGGGCGCGGCGCCGCCGAAGTGGGCGGACGAGCAGATGACCGCGAGGGAGGTGAGCCGCTCGGGGTGGTGCAGGGCCAGGTACAGGCCGATCGCGCCGCCCAATGACACGCCCGCGTAGGCGAACCGCTCGATGCCGAGCGCGTCGGCGAGTTCCAGCACCAGCGCGGCCAGGTCTGCGACGGTGGCCCCCGGCCCGATCAGGCCGGCCGGCGAGCCACCGTGCCCCGGCAGGTCCCAGCGCACCACCCGGTGGGTGATCGACAGCTCGGGCGCGACCGCGTCCCACAGCGCGTAGGAGGTGCCGAGCGAGGGACCGAGCAGCAGCGGGGGAGCGGAGGCCGGGCCTTCTTCCCTGTGGTTGAGGAGTTTCACGGTCAACGTCGCTCCAGGGCACGGTCGGTGAGGGGACCGGCGAAGCCGGTGTAGTGCGCGGGGTCGATGAGGTCGTCCAGTTCGGACGCCTCCAACTCCACTTTCTCCGCGAGGAGTTCACGCAGAGGGCGGTCTTCCGTGCGGGCGCGGCCGGCCAGTTCGGTCAGCAGCCGCTTCGAGCGCGCGCTGCCGAGTGCGGGGGCCAGCGCGGCGGACAGCCGTTCGGAGACGATCAGGCCCCCGGTCGCCTCCAGGTTCCGGCGCATCGCGGTGGGACACACGCGCAGCCCCTCGGCCAGCTCCGCCGCGTGGGCGGCCGCTCCGCCCACCAGCCGGAGCAGGTCACGCAACGGCTCCCACTCGGCGTGCCAGGCACCGGCCGGCCGTTCGTCCCCGGCGGCCAGGGAGCCGTAGAGGACGGCGGCGAGCTGCGGGGCCTGCCGGGCGGCTGCCGCGAGGAGCGTGGACCGCACCGGGTTCGCCTTGTGCGGCATCGCCGACGAACCTCCGCCGCTGCCCTCGCCCACCTCGCCGATCTCGGTGCGCGACAGGGTCAGCACGTCCGCGGCGAGTTTGCCCAGCGCCCCCGCCGTGAGGGCCAGACACCCGGCCAGGTCGGCGATGGGGGTGCGGAGCGTGTGCCAGGGCAACGCCGGTGCGGCGAGGCCGACTTCACGGGCGTACGCCTCGGTGAGCGCGGCCGCGTCCTCGGCGCCGTACGCCCGGAAAGCGGCCAAGGTACCGGCCGCGCCACCCAGTTGGACGGGGAGCGAGTCCCGTACTCGGGCGACGCGATCGCGCGCGTCCAGGACCAGCGCACGCCAGCCTGCCGCCTTCAGCCCGAACGTCGTCGGTACGGCGTGCTGCGTGAGCGTCCGCCCGGGCATCACCGTGTCCCGGTGCTCGGCGGCGAGGGCGGCCAGCGCCCGCTCGGTCCGGCCCAGATCGGCGAGGACCAGCTCCAGGGTGCGCACGGCGACCAGCATCGTCGCCGTGTCCATGATGTCCTGGCTGGTCGCGCCCCGGTGGACGTAGGGGCCGTACTCCTCGCCGACCGCCGCGGTCAGATCGGCGACCAGCGGGATGACCGGGTTGCCGCCGGCGGGGGTGCGAGCCGCCAGGGAGCGGATGCCGAAGCCGGCCGGGTCGGCCGCCTCGGTCACCGCCGCCGCGGCCGCGGCCGGGGCGAGCCCCAGCGCGGCCTGCGCCCGGGTGAGGCCGGCCTCGGCGTCGAGCAGCGCCCGCAGATACGCGTGGTCGCCGGTCTCCGACGCGGCACCGGACAGTCCCCACCCGGGGGCGAGCAGGCCGGTGTCCGCGTACGGGGGAGGCGTAAATGTCACTGGAACTCCAGGAAGACCGTCTCGCCTTCGCCCTGAAGGCGGATGTCGAAACGGTAGGTGCCGCTGCCCTCGTCGCCGGCGATCAGCGTGTCGCGTCGCTCGCCCACCTGGGTGAGCAGCGGGTCGGTGGCGAGTGCCCTTTCGTCGCCCGGCAGGTAGATCCGGGTGAACAGGTGCATGAGCAGGCCGCGGGCGAAGACGCACACGCTCAGATAGGGGGCGCTGTGCCCGCGAGCGCCGGGTCGCAGTGTCCGCGCGTACCAGTGGCCGTTCGCGTCCGTCTGGATCCGCCCCCAACCGGTGAACTCCACCCCGTTGCGGCCCAGATGGCCGCCGGTGGCCTGGTCCCGGCGGATGGAGCCGTCCGCCTGGGGGACGCTCCCGTCGGGAGCCGGTCCCCACAGTTCCACCAACGCGTCGGGCAGCGGCCTGCCCTCGCCGTCGAGGACGTAGCCGTGCACGGTGATCGTGTCGGGGTGCGCCAGGGGCGCGATCTCCTCACCGCCGGGGAACGGCAGCGCGTACCCGTAGAAGGGGCCGACCGTGTGGGACGGGGTGGGCGGCACACCCTGAGGGCTGCTGGTGTCGATCTTCGTCATCGCGGGGTCAGCGTCCTTCCTCGATCCAGGTGGCGGCCGGGCCGTCCAGCACGATGTCCCAGTGGTAGCCGAGGGAGAACTCCGGCACCGACAGGCCGTGGTCATAGGTGGCGACCAGTCGCTGCCGGGCCGCGTCGTCCGTCACGGACTGCAGGATCGGGTCGTAGGGGAAGAGCGGGTCGTTCGGGAAGTACATCTGCGTCACCAGCCGCTGGGTGAACGCCGTGCCGAAGACCGAGAAGTGGATGTGCGCCGGACGCCAGGCGCCCACGTGGTTGCGCCAGGGGTAGGGACCCGGCTGGATGGTGGTGAAGTGGTAGCGGCCCTCGGTGTCCGTGAGGGTGCGGCCGACGCCGGTGAAGTTCGGATCCAGCGGGGCGTCGTGCTGTTCGCGCTGGTGGGCGTAGCGTCCTGCGGAGTTGGCCTGCCAGATCTCGATCAGCTGGCCGCGGACCGGGCATCCGGAACTGTCCAGGAGCCGGCCGGACACGGTGATCCGCTCGCCGATCGGCTGACTGGTGTGCTGCCGGGTGAGGTCGTTGTCGATCTCCGTGAGGTCGCGTTCCCCGAAGGCGGGGGAGTGCAGTTCCACCAGTTCGGGGTCCTGGCCGGTGTCGATGGCGACCAGGGCCTGCTTGGGGTGGCGGAGTGCGGAGGAGCGGTAGGGCGCGTAGTCGCGGCGGGGGTGGTGCTCGACGGGCGCGCCGTCGGCTATCCGCTTCTCGTACGCGGCGTGCTCGGCCGCGATCTCCCGGTCGATGTCCTGCTGGGTGAGAGCCATGGGGTACCTGGTGCTTCCTTACCGTTCGAGGACGAGGGCGAGGCCCTGGCCCACGCCGATGCAGAGGGTGGCCACGCCGATGCCGGAGCCGCGGCGGGCGAGCTGGTGGGCGACGGTGCCGGCGAGGCGGGCGCCGGAGGCGCCGAGGGGATGGCCGAGGGCGATCGCCCCGCCCTGGGGGTTGAGCAGGGCCGGGTCGAACTCGGGCCACTCGGCGAGACAGCCGAGGACCTGGGCGGCGAACGCCTCGTTCAGTTCGAGGACCGACAGGTCGTCGAATCCCTTTCCCGCCTTGGCGAGGGCGCGGTCGACCGCCTCGACGGGGGCGAGTCCGAAGTACCGCGGGTCGATCGCCGACACTCCGGTCGCCGAGACCCGGGCCAGGGGTTCGCGGCCGGTGGCCCTCAGGCCCTTCTCGTCGGTGAGCAGCAGTGCGGCGGCGCCGTCGCTCAGCGGGGAGGCGTTGGCCGCGGTGACCGTGCCCTCGTCGCGGAAGGACGGCTTGAGCTTCGCCATCGCGGTCAGGGAGGCGTCGGGCCGTACGCCCTCGTCGGCGACGAAGACGACCGGGTCGCCCTTGCGCCGCGGGACGGGCACGGGCACCGACTCGGCGTCGAGCAGGCCCTGTTCCCGCGCGGCGGCCGCCTTGCGGTGGGAGGCGAGCGCGAACTCGTCCTGCCGCTCGCGGGTGATCTTGTGTTTGTCGGCGATCAGCTCGGCGGACTCGCCGAGCGGGATGGTCCACCGCGGGTCCATCCCGGGGTTGACCAGGCGCCAGCCGAGCGTGGTCGAGTACAGCTCGGTGTGGGCGGCCGGGAAGGGCCTGTCGGACTTCGGCAGGACATACGGTGCCCGGGTCATCGACTCGACCCCGCCCGCCACGGCGATGGAGGCGTCCCCCACCGCGATGGCGCGGGTGGCCTGGACGACCGCTTCGAGGCCGGAGGCGCACAGCCGGTTGACCGTCACGCCCGGTACCGAGGCCGGCAGACCCGCGAGCAGGGCTGCCATGCGGGCGACGTTGCGATTCTCCTCCCCGGCGCCATTGGCGTTGCCGAAATAGACGTCCTCGATGCGGGAGGGGTCCAGGCCGGGGCTGCGGGAGAGGAGTTCGCGCAGGGTGTGGGCGGCGAGGTCGTCCGGCCGGACCGAGGACAGGCCGCCGTTGTAGCGGCCGAACGGGGTGCGGACGGCGTCGACGATGTAGACCGGGTTCATGGCAGATCCTTTGTGACGGTCAGTTTCGCATCCGTCCTGGCGACGACCTCGTCGACGCTCACGCCAGGGGCGGTCTCGACGAGGGCGAGTCCCTCGTCCGTGACGTCCAGCACGCCCAGATCGGTGATGACCCGGTTCACACACGCCTTGCCCGTGAGCGGCAGCGTGCACCGCTGAAGGATCTTCGGCGAGCCGTCCTTGGCCGTGTGCGTCATCACGACGACGACCGTACGGGCGCCGTGCACCAGGTCCATCGCGCCGCCGATCCCGGTGACCAGCTTGCCGGGGACGGCCCAGTTGGCCAGGTCCCCGTCCGCGGACACCTGCATCGCGCCCAGCACGGCCACGTCGATATGGCCGCCCCGGATCATCGCGAAGCTGAGCGCGGAGTCGAAGTAGGAGGCGCCCGGCAGGACCGTGACGGTCTCCTTGCCCGCGTTGATCAGGTCCGGGTCGACCTCGTCCGCGGCGGGGTACGGGCCGGTACCGAGGATGCCGTTCTCCGACTCGAGGACCACCTCGACGCCCGGGGGCAGGTGGTTCGGGATCAGTGTCGGCAGGCCGATGCCGAGATTGACGTACTGGCCGTCCCGCAGCTCGCGGGCCGCGCGGGCGGCCATCTGCTCGCGTGTCCAGGCCATCAGGACCTCACCGTCCGCTGCTCGATCCTCTTGTCCACCGCCTGCTCGGGGGTCAGCGCCACCACGCGCTGCACGAAGACGCCGGGCAGGTGCACCGCGTCCGGGCCGATCTGGCCCGGCTCGACCAGCTGCTCCACCTCGGCGATGGTCACACGGCCCGCCATGGCGGCCAACGGGTTGAAGTTCCGGGAGGACTTGTTGAAGACGAGATTGCCGTGCCGGTCGCCCCTGGCGGCGCGGACCAGGGCGAAGTCGGTGCGGATGCCTCGCTCCAGAACGTACTCCGCGCCGTCGAACTCCCGCACCTCCTTCGGCGGCGAGGCGAGCGCGACGCCGCCCTCTCCGTCGTAGCGCCAGGGCAGTCCGCCTTCGGCGACCTGCGTGCCCACGCCCGCCGGGGTGTAGAAGGCGGGGATGCCGGCGCCGCCCGCGCGCAGCCGTTCGGCCAGCGTGCCCTGCGGGATCAGCTCCACCTCCAGTTCGCCGGACAGGTACTGGCGGGCGAACTCCTTGTTGCCGCCGATGTAGGAGCCGGTCACACGGGCGATCCGGCCGGCGGCGAGCAGCACCGCGAGGCCGGACTCCATCGCCCCGCAGTTGTTCGACACCACGCCCAGACCGCTCGTCCCGCGCTCGTACAGCGCCTGGATCAGTACGTTCGGCACACCGCTCAGCCCGAAGCCGCCGACCGCGAGGGACGCGCCGTCGGGGACATCGGCCACCGCCTCACCGGCCGTGGCGACCACCTTGTCCATCCGTGAAGCCTCATCTCTGGAATTAATCAGCGCACTGAGTATTTCAGCGAGATGCTTTTCACGCTGCCACCAGACATCAAAACCGTCAAGACCTCGTAGTGCGGGGGATCAGAGGGCGGACAGGTGGGTCATCGGGCGAGTATCGTTCAGTACACCAACGAATCCATCCGAGGAGCGCAGATGGCCGCCGTGGACCTCACCACCCATCCCGGGCATCTGGCCCGGCGGCTTCAGCAGGCGCACTACCTGCTGTGGAACACCATGGTCTCGGAGGAGATCACCTCGCCGCAGTTCGCTGTCCTGAACGCGCTCGTCGCCGAGCCGGGCCTCGACCAGCGGACCGTGGGGGAGCGGGTGGGCCTGGACCGGTCGACCATCGCCGAGGTCATCAGCAGGCTCGGCCGCCGCGGGCTGCTGGACAAGACCCGTGACCCGCAGGACGGCCGCCGCTTCCTGCTCCGCCTCACCGACGACGGGCTGCGCACCCACCGCAAGCTGACCGTGCGCACGGCCCGGATGAACCAGGTCTTCCTCGCCCCTCTCTCCGCCGAGGAGCAGACCGACTTCTTCGACCTGATCCGCCGGGTCGCGGACGCGGCCGAGGACCTGCGCAATCCGGCGGAGCCGCCGATCGCCCAGGAGGGCTGACCGGCGCGCGGTCAGGAGGAAGCCGCGGCGAACACCACCCACACCTGGCCCTCGGCGAAGTTCATCCGGCCGCCCTTCGCCGCCTTGAAAGTCGTACCGCCGGTCGCCGACGGCCGTGACCAGGTGGCGTCGAAGGACCGCCCGCCCCGCAGCACCTCGGCCTTCCCCGAGCCGACCGTCTCGGTGTACGGCGTGTGGCTGCCGAGCATGTCGTGGTAGCCGGAGGAGCGGATCTTCACGTGCTGTACGACGACCGTGGCCGGGGCGAGCCGCGCGCCGCCGGCCGTCACCGCGGGCTTGCCGTCCATCGCGACCAGCCAGTGACCGTGCCGCGCGGACCAGGTGAAGGTGAAGCGCGCCGCCGGGTAGCGCACGGTCCGTGAGGTCTCGGGGGTGCCGCCGGAGGGCGCCGGGCCGTAGCGGAATCCGGTGGTCAACGTGGCTTTGCCCGGGGCGCCGGACAACAGCCGGGCGGGGTGCAGGTAGAGGTTGTGCGGCGCAGCCTTGCCGGAGCCCCGGTAATAGGCGTAAGCGGCGTCGTCGGGTGACTTGGCGCGCAGGGGCGCCCGGTGGATCAGCGGCAGCAGCTTGTGCTGGGCCCCGGAGAACGCCAGGACCGGCTTGTCGAACTGGCGCAACAGCTCCAGGTCGGACTCGCGGGCGCTGCGCACCGGGCCGACCGACTTCGGGAGCTTGGTGGCATACACCGCCATCAGACGGCTCAGCCCGCCCTCGACCTGCTCCGCGTACACGATGTCCGCCGCGTCGACTCCCGTCTGCGGGCGGGCGGCGGGCACGTTGTCGATCTTCACGGCGAGTGGTGAGCGGGCCGCGGACGCGGGCGCCCCGTGGGTCGGTGCCGGGGGCCTGCGCGGGGCGCGGGAGTCGTCGCCGGGGCCCTGCCGCGCGCAGCCCGCCGTCAGGGAGGCCGTCAGGGTGGCGCCCACCAGTGCCGCCGTCAGTACCGCGCGTCGCGTGCGCGCCCCATGTCCGATGCCCACCGTTGCACCCCGTTCCCCTGGGTCGATTGTGTGCTCATCAGGTCATCGCATGCCATACCCGGTCGATGTCGATCGCGCGCGTTCGGTGGGCCGATCGGGTGCACCACGTGACCCGGGCGGGTCAGCCGTCTGCCCGGAGTGGAGTACGGCGCGGGGGTGTGCGGATACCAGCGCGCCGACGCGGACCTCGCCCCGGCGCTTCGGTGTCGGCCGTCTCGTCGCGCCCCATGGAGCCATCGGCGGGACTCTTGCGGCGGCACGACCGAGGGGACCCTCCGGCGCAAGCGGGACGGCGCGGTCAAGGTCCCGATGCTGTCCTAGGGTCCCGATGCTGTCCTAAGGAGTGCCTTCCCCGGCTCCCAGGATCTCCGCGAGGTCGTAGCGCACGGGCTCCTCCAGCTGGGCGTAGGTGCAGCTCTCCGGGGTGCGGTCCGGACGCCAGCGGCGGAAGCGGGCCGTGTGCCGGAAGCGGGCGCCGTTCTCCATGTGGTCGTAGGCCACCTCCGCGACCCGCTCCGGCTTCAACGGCACCCAGGACAGGTCCTTCTTGCCCGACCAGCGGCTCGGCGCCCCCGGCAGCCGAGCCGTCTCATGAGCCGCTTCGTCCCCCCAGGCCGCCCACGGATGCCCGGTCGCGTCGTCCATGCGCAGCGGCTCCAGCTCCTCGACCAGCTCGGCGCGCCGTTTCATGGGGAACGCGGCCGACACGCCCACATGCTGGAGGGCGCCCCGGTCGTCGTACAGCCCCAGCAGCAGCGAACCCACCACCGGGCCGCTCTTGTGGAAGCGGTAACCCGCCACGACGACATCCGCCGTCCGCTCGTGCTTGATCTTGAACATCGCCCGCTCGTCCTGCAGATAGCGCCCGGTGAGCGGCTTGGCCACGACCCCGTCCAGCCCGGCCCCTTCGTACTGCTCGAACCACCGCTGCGCCATCTCCACGTCGGTGGTCGCCGGCGCCAGATGCACCGGAGCGCTCACACCTGAAAGAGCCCGGTCCAACAGTGCCCGCCGGTCGGTCAGCGGCACATCGAGCAGGGAGTGGTCGTCCAGCGCCAGCAGGTCGAAAGCGACGAAGGACGCCGGGGTCCTCTCGGCCAGCATCCGCACCCGCGAGTCCGCCGGATGGATCCGCTCGGTCAGCGCGTCGAAGTCCAGCCGCCCCTCCCGCGCGATCACGATCTCCCCGTCCAGCACGCACCGCTCGGGCACCCGTTCCTTGAGCGCCACGACCAGCTCCGGGAAATACCTGGTCAGCGGCTTTCCGGTACGGCTGCCCAGCTCGATCTCGTCCCCGTCCCGGAACACGATCGCCCGGAAACCGTCCCACTTCGCCTCGTAGTGCATGCCCGGCGGGATCTTCGCCACCGACTTGGCGAGCATCGGCTTCACGGGCGGCATCACCGGCAGATCCATGCCTCCGATTCTGCTCGCACACATCCGTTGATGCCCGGTATGCGTGGTGTGCTCGGTGCGCCTACCGTTGCCGCATGGGTGATGCGGTGCAACTGGAGGTGGCGGGCCGGACCGTACGGCTGTCCAGCCCGGACAAGGTCTTCTTCCCCGAGCGCGGATTCACCAAGCTGGACCTCGCCCAGTACTACGCCTCCGTCGGCCCCGGCATCCTGCGCGCCCTGCGCGACCGCCCCACCACCCTCCAGCGCTACCCGGACGGTGTCGGCGGGGAGTGGTTCTACCAGAAGCGCGCCCCCAAGGGCATGCCCGACTGGATCCCGACCGCCCACATCACCTTTCCCAGTGGCCGCAGCGCCGACGAGATGTGCCCCACAGAGGAGGCCGCCGTGGTGTGGGCCGCCCAGTACGGCACGCTCACCTTCCATCCCTGGCCGGTCCGCCGCACCCATGTCGACCACCCCGACGAACTCCGCATCGACCTCGACCCGCAGCCTGGCACCGACTACGGCGACGCCGCGCGCGCCGCCCACGAACTGCGCGCCGTCCTCGACGAGTTCGGCGGCCTGCGTGGCTGGCCCAAGACCTCCGGCGGCCGCGGCCTCCACGTCTTCGTGCCCATCGAACCCCGCTGGACCTTCACCCAGGTGCGGCGCGCCGCGATCGCGGTCGGCCGGGAGATGGAACGCCGGATGCCCGACCAGGTGACCATCAAGTGGTGGAAGGAGGAGCGCGGCGAGCGCATCTTCCTGGACTACAACCAGACCGCCCGCGACCGCACCATCGCCTCCGCCTACTCCGTACGACCCCGCCCGCACGCCCCCGTCTCCGCACCTCTGCGCTGGGAGGAGGTCGGCGTGGCCCATCCCCGGGACTTCGACCTGGCCACCATGCCGGCCCGCTTCGCCGAACTCGGCGACGTGCACGCCGACATGGACGACCACGCCTACTCGCTCGACGCCCTCCTGGAACTGGCCCGCCGCGACGAACACGAGCACGGCCTCGGTGATCTGCCCTACCCGCCGGAGTACCCGAAGATGCCCGGCGAGCCGAAGCGGGTCCAGCCGAGCCGGGCCCGGCGGGAGGAGACGTCCTGACGGCTGCCGCCTCAGCGCACCGGGGTGTCGATCCGCTCGCCGAACCCGGCCAGCACACGCCGGCAGTCCGTCTGGAGGGCCACGTCCGCGGCGACGTCGTAGCGCATATTGCCGCGGGAGTCGTCGTTGTTGTGGCGGCGCGAGGAGGCCAGCTCGGTGCGTATCAGCGGCAGGGCCGGCGCGGCCGCGGGGCCCATGTCCGCCAGGCAGGCGGCTATGGCGGGGCGTTGGGCGGGCGCGGCCGGCCACTCGGCCAGGAGCACGGGGAGCGCCTCGTCCGTCTCACCCGTGACCCGCCACAGGCCGACGGCCGCCCGGGCCGGCGTCCGGCCGGCCGCGATCAGCTCGCGCAATCGGGGTGCGAGCGCCGCACCGGACCGGCCCAGGGCCTCGGTGAGGTTGATGGCGGCGTACCAAGGGCTCCACGTCCGGGCCCGAAGGCACTCGCCGACGAGAGGCAGCACGGGCTCCGCCTCGCCGGTCAGGGCACACAGGGCCCGGGCGACATGAATGCGGCGCTCGTCCGCGAGGGTGTCGTCCTCCCACAGCCGCCGGACCCGGGGAAGGGCTTCGGCGGCCTCGGGGCCGAAGGCGGACAGGGCATCCAGGGCCCCCTCCGTCGTCCGGAAGTCCTCGGCTTCGGTCAGGACGTGCGTCAGCAGCGGCACCGAATCGGCGTGCCGGAGCACGCCCAGGGCGTCGAGAAGGCGGTCCTGGTCCACGGACGGTGTCCCGTGGTCCAGTTGGGCCAGCCGGTCGTGGAGCACGGGGCCGAGCGGGGCCGCCGCTGCGGGGCCGAGCGCCTCCATCCACCGGGCCAGCTTCTCGGGGATCTCGACCACTTCCAGGATGTGGGTGAGAGCCGGCACGATCCGGTCGTCGCCCTGAAGGGCCAGCACCTCGAAGGCCATGCCGACGGCCAGGTCCTGGAACGGCGTGTCGGCTTCCAGCGACCGGTCCTCCCAGCTCTCCAGATAGGCCGCCACTCCTTCGGACACGCGGTGTGCCGCCGGTGCCAGATACCGCAGCTCCGACAGCACCGACTTCTGCAGCCGCAGATCGTCGTCGGCGAGCAGCCGGGCCAGCGCCAGCAGCGGCTCGTCGTCCGGGGCCCGCCATCCGGTCAGCAGCCGTCCCGCCATGCCGACCGCATGTCGGCGCTGACGCGGGCCGGGGCTGCCCAACTGGCCGACGAGGAGCGGGAACCGCAGCTCGACGCGGTGGCGCAGCTCCGTGTGCAGCTCTTCCAGCAACTCCGCCGCGTCGTCCAGGTCGAGGCTGCGCCGGTGCTCCGCGTGCAACTCGCGCACGTGGGAGATCAGAGTGTCGGTGCGGGGCCGCTCGGGGGCGGCGGGCGGCGAGCCGAGTTCGTCGGCCTCCCGGGCCAGGCGCATGACGTCCAGCGCGATGTCCGCGGTGTCCGGCGGCAGTTCACCAGGTGCACAGCGCGCCAGGAGGGTCAGTGCCGTGATCCGGAGCTGGGGATCGGGCGTGCCGGACACGAGGTCCTTCAGCACCCGCGCGGCCTCGCCGCCCAGGCCGGAGGGGTGCCGCACGGCCAGCGTGCCCAGGGCGCGCACCAGGGACCGCACGGCCTCCGGATCCGCTTCCCCGGGCACGCGATCGCACAGGGCACCGAACATCCGCACCGGGTCCGGGTGCAGCCGCGCCAGCGCACCCGGCACGGCGGCGCGCACCCCGGGATCCGGATCGCCCAGCAGCCCGAGGAAGGCCCCGGCCCGCTCGCGGACCAGGTCACGCGCCACGAAGAAGTGCCGCATCCAGTCCTCGTGTTCGTCCTCGTCGAATTCGGTGAGGTCCTCGGCCTCCCCGTCCTCGTCGTCCGACGCGTGGGCGATGCTGCACAGCAGCCCGATCACGGCACCCCGGTCGCCGATGGTCGGGTTCGCGATCAGCTCGAACAGGAACGGGACGCAGGCGACGGTGCTGTCGTACACATCCCCCTGGTGGTGCACCGCGCCGTACATGCCGTCCAGCGCGATCTCCCGGCGCTCCGGGTCGTCCGACGCCAACCCCCACAACAACTCCGGCACATCGGTCGCCGAGTCCGTGTACGCATGCCCCATCGACGCCCAGTCGACGTCGTCGATCCCCCTGAACACCGTGCCTCCCCGTGGTCCATGGCGCCTGTTCCGCCACTGATCACAGCATGCCGCACGCCACTGACAACGGGCCGGACCTGTGGACAACCCGCCTGTGGACAACGGGTTCAGGTGAGATCGAGCACGCTCCATTCGATGTCTCGATGAGCGGGAAGCCGGTGTACGGGCACGCCCGGGCGGTGCGCTCGGCCACGGTGAGGGCGTAGCGGTCGGAGATCCATCCCGCACCGGGCACCGGACTGCAGGACCACAGAGGTTCACCTGTGACACTCCACCGGCGCAGACCGGGCGCGCTCACTGGCTGCTCGTCGCCCGTGCCCGACCGGGCGGCCGCCGGCACGAAGCCTCCGTCGGGCAGGGCCTGGGCACAGGGCCGCCAGGGCAGCCCGCGCCCAGACAAGTCTCGTGGCAGGAACCGTCGGCGACGATGACCACCAAGGCCTCATAGGGATCGGGTCCCTGCTGCTCGGGCGGACGCTCGACGAGCAGCCAGTGCGCGCGGCCGAACGCGTCGGCCGAACTGTGGACGATGTGCCAGTCGCGACAGGTGCGCGGCAGGCGCGCGCAGGGCGCGAGCCGCGTCTCGGGGCGCTCAGTCGGCATGAGCCCTTCTCATCGTCATGCGACGATCTTCTCCGGGCCGGAAGCCTCGGCGTCACTCCCTTTCAGCCACCGCGACCGGACCGCACCGCGGTTATCCTGATCGCCAGCCGCCGAGGAGGAGTCCCGAAGTGACCGAGGGTGTGTCGCGTCCCACGCTGGAGGCCGTCGCCGCGAGGGCCGGGGTGTCCCGGGCCACCGTGTCGCGGGTGGTCAACGGCGGGGACGGCGTCAGGGAGCCGCTCGTCACACGGGTCCGGCAGGCGGTCGAGGAGCTCGGCTACGTTCCCAACCAGGCGGCGCGCAGCCTGGTCACCAAGCGGCACGACGCCGTCGCGGTCGTCATCGCCGAGCCCGAGGCCCGGGTCTTCGCCGACCCCTTCTTCGCGCTGCAACTGCGCGGCATCAGCAAGGAGCTGACGGCCCACGACAACCAGCTCGTGCTGCTGCTGACCGAGGGCCGTGCCGACCACGCGCGCGTGGCCCGCTATCTCGCCGGAGGCCATGTCGACGGCGCGCTCGTCTTCTCCCTGCACCTCGACGACCCGCTGCCCGGCCTGATCCGCAACGCGGGCGTGCCCACCGTGTTCGGCGGCCGGCCCGACTGGAGCGACGGCACCCCCGGCCCGGTCTACGTGGACAGCGACAACCGCGGCGGTGCCCGCGAGGCCGTACGGCACCTCGTGGGCCTCGGCCGGACCCGGATCGCGCACATCACCGGCGCACTGGACCAGACCTCGGCGGTGGACCGGCTCGACGGCTACCGCGACGTCATGGGTGATGTGGACCCGCGGCTCGTCGTGGAGAGCGACTTCACCCCGGGCGGCGGCGAACGTGCCATGCGGGAACTCCTCGACCGCTGTCCGGACGTCGACGCGGTGTTCGCCGCCAACGACCTCACCGCGTTCGGCGCACTGCGCGTCCTGCGCGAGCGAGGGCGGCGCGTGCCCGAGGATGTGGCTGTGATCGGTTTCGACGACGTGCTGCCCGTCGCCGAAGAGACCGATCCGCCCCTCACCACGGTGCGTCAGGACATCGAGGAGATGGGTCGGCTCATGGCACGCCTTCTGCTGGACGGCCGAGCCGACCGGAGCGGCCGCCGGGGTGACAGCGTCGGCGGGGAGCCGGCGGACGAGGCGGCGGCCGGTGTGATCCTGCCGACCACGCTGATACGCCGCGCGTCCGCCTAGACCGCCGGCCCGCCTGGGGTGCCGGCCCCTCTGCACCGGCCGTCCGCCTGGACCGCCCGTCTGCCCGAACCGCCCGTTCGCCCGAGCGCCGTCCGTCCGCACATGCAGAGAGACCACGCGTCCGCATGGGCCGACCGTGTCCACCCCACGTTGTGCAGCCGCCCCCGCGACCTCAGCCCTGTGGTGGCGCGCTCTTGATCACCGCGAAGCGGACGCCGTACGGGTCGGCGAGCTTGGCCATGCGGCCGACGCCCTCCACGGTCGTCGCCGGCATGCGCACCGTGCCACCCAGCCCCTGTGCCTTCTCGACCAGGGCGTCCGTGTCCTCGACCTCGAAGTACGGCAGCCAGTGGGCGTCGGTCTCCGTCGGGTCGTCGGCCAGCGGGACCATCCCGCCGAACATCGTGTCCTCTCCGGCACCGCCAGGGTTGACACAGGTGTACGTACCGCCCGGGAACGGCACGGCCGAGGTCTCCAGTCCGAGGACCCGGTGGTAGAAAGCGGCGGCCGCGGCGATGTCCGGCGTGTACAGCTCGACCCAGCACAGCGCACCCGGCTCGTTCGCCGCGTCCACGCCCTTGGTCCGGCCGGGCTGCCAGATCCCGAACGGCACGCCCGCCTGGTCGGCGAGAACCGCCATGTGCCCCTGGCCCATCACGTCCAGGGGCTGGAACAGCACGCTGCCGTGGGCCTGTTCGGCCGCCTTGGCGGTGGCCTGCGCGTCCGCGCTCTGGAAGTACACCGTCCAGGCGGGCGGACCCTGATCCGGGCCGGTCTGCATACCGCCGGCGACGGTCCTGCCGTCCAGCTGGAAGAAGCCGTAGCCGCCGGCGTCCGGCCCGGCCGACTGGAACCGCCAGCCGAACAGACCGCCGTAGAAGGACTGGGCGCCCTCGATGTCGGGGGTACCGACGTCGATCCAGTTGGGAGCGCCGTCCACGAATCGGGTGGTGAGCATCTTCGCCCTCCTTGAAAGCGAGCCCACGAGATGGGCCTGTCCGCTGCACTGCCGAGTCTTGCACCGCCCACTGACAACCGCCGCCCCGCGCCGCCGTGCGCCGGGCCGATACCCCCCGGTCGCCCTGGACGGCGAGCGGGACTCCGGCAGGCCTCTCGCGGGCCTGTCGTAGCGTGCTCGAAGGCTTCTCCGGGTTCTTCGGGATTTCTTGCCGATGCCGCGCGCCGCCGTGCGGCGGCCTGTCCCGGGGAGCATGATCGGGGGTGGCGCAGGGGCCCCGGCCGCGTCGTTGACCTGGCGTTGATCGAACGTTTTTCGCCGCCCGGCACGATCCTGGCCATGCACATCGAAACGATCACCCCGGCCGACACCGCCTGGCAGGCTCAGGCTCTGTGCGCGCAGACCGGGGCGGATTTCTTCTTCCCCGAGCCCGGCAGTTCGGTGCGCGAGGCGAAGCGCATCTGCGGCATGTGCGAGATGCGCTCGGCCTGCCTCGACTACGCGCTCGACAACGACGAACGCTTCGGCGTCTGGGGCGGCCTGTCCGAGAAGGAACGGCTCGCCCTGCGGCGCACGTCCTCCTGACGCCCCGCCGCCGGAAATCCGTGTCCGGCGGGACCGGGCGGGCGGTTAGGATCCCAGGGCGCGTCCGGAGGTAGCGCAGAGGCAGGCGCACCCGCATGGCATGCGGGTCACGCCGGTTCGAATCCGGTCGTCCGGACGCGTCTGCCGGTCCCGTGGAGCAGAGGCAGACTCGCCGCCTTCCCAGGGCGGTCACGCCGGTTCGAATCCGGTCGGGACCACTGCGGTACGACGGACAGGGCGGGCGGGGCGGGACGGATGAACGAGGCGACCGGTGCGGCGGTCACCGAAGCGGTGGCCGACGACGCGGTGGTCGGCGGTGAGGCGGTCGGCGAGGCCGAGCTGGCGGTCTTCCACCGGATCGTGGGCAGGCTGCGGGCGCTGCCCGTCGACGACCCGGTGCGGCTGAGGGCCGAGCAGGTGGCTGCGTCCTTCGCCCGGGACGGACGGCTCAGGCGCCGCAAGGCACGTGGGGCGGAGGCCTCGGCGGCCGACGCCGCGGCGATGGCCGCGACCGCCACCGGTGCCCTCGAACGCCGTGAGGACGCGCCGTTGGCCGGGCCCGGCGCCCCCGGAGTCTTCCGCAAGCCGCGCACCTGCTATGTCTGCAAGGCGCCGTATCGACGAGTCGACTCCTTCTACCATCTGCTCTGCCCCCGCTGCGCGGCCGACAACACCGCTCGCCGTGCCCTGAGCACGGACCTGAGCGGCCGTCGTGTGCTGCTCACCGGCGGCCGGGTGAAGATCGGCTTCCAGCTGGCGCTGATGATGCTCCGCGACGGCGCGGAACTGCTGGTCACCTCACGCTTCCCGCACGACACCGTGCGCCGCTTCCGGGCCGCACCGGGCAGCGCACGCTGGCTGGACCGGCTCACCGTCCTCGCCGTCGACCTGCGTGATCCGCGCCAGGTGCTCGGCCTGTGCGAGGACCTCAGGCAGCAGGACCGGCCACTGGACATCCTGGTCAACAACGCCGCCCAGACGGTCCGGCGGCCGCCCGAGTCGTACGCGCTGCTCGCCGCCGGCGAGCACGACACATTGCCCCCGGGCGCGCGGCAGGCGCCCGGGTTCACACCGATCGGCTCGCTGCCGGGCTCGGCCACCTCCCTGCCCGTTGCGCTGCGGGAGGCCGACGAGGCCGGGCTGCTGCCGGACCCGTCCCCCGAGAACTCCTGGTCGGCACGGCTCGGCACACTGGACCCGGCCGAGGTCCTGGAGACACAGCTCGTCAACGCGCTCGCCCCGGCCCTGCTGTGCGACCGGCTGCTGCCGCTGCTGCTGGCCTCGCCGCACCCGCGCCGCTATGTCGTCAACGTCACCGCGGTGGAGGGCCGTTTCGCCGTCCGCAACAAGACCGCCGGTCATCCGCACACCAACATGGCCAAGGCCGCCCTGAACATGCTGACCCGCACCAGCGCCGCCGAACTCGCCGAGCGGGGCGTGCACATGTGCGCCGTCGACACCGGGTGGATCACCGACGAGAACCCGGCGCCGAAGAAGGCCCGGATGGCGGACGCCGGTTTCCGCACCCCGCTGGACGTGGTGGACGGCGCGGCACGGGTCTACGACCCGATCGTGCGCGGCGAGGCAGGCGACCCGGTGTCCGGTGTGTTCCTGAAGGACTACCGGGAGGCGGAGTGGTGAGCGAGGAGACGAGCGAGCCCATGACCGGGTTCGCCGGTGTCCCCGACCTCGTGCCCCGCCCCCTGGCCGACCTCGACCCACTGCTGGACTGGCTGCGCGCCGGGCGCCCGGCGGGGGAGCGGCTGGACTTCGCGTCCGGTACGGCCCTGCCGGACGGGCGGCTGGACCTGTGCAAGCAGGGCGTCGGCGCCGAGGGGCCGCGCTGATCGCCGGAGCCCTGGCCGCCGGACCCTCGCCGGTGCGGCATCTGCTGCTCGGCACGGACGCGCTGGGCGACGCCGGAGCCGAGGCCGTGGCCGGGGCGGGCGTGGACGTCGAGACGCTCTATCTCGGCTGCAACGGCATCACCGCGGCCGGTGCCTGCCGGATCGCCGACCAGCTGCGGGCCTCCCCGCAGGTCGTCACCGGTGTCTGGCTCAAGCGCAACCCGCTGGGCGGGGCGGGCGGGCACGCGGCGGCCGAGCTCCTGGAGTCGGCACGGTCGTTGCGCACCCTCGACCTCGTCCAGACCGGGCTGGACCCGTCGGGCGCGGCCGTCCTCGCCGACGCGCTGCTCGCAGCGGAGCAGGGCGGGCGGCGGATCGAGCGGCTCTTCGTCGGGGGAAATCCGCTGGGCGAGGCGGGCGCTCGGGCCCTGGCCGCCGTGCTCGCCGCGGGCGCGGTCGACGAACTGTACGTCTCCGCCGTCCGGTTGGGCGACGCCGGCGCCCTCCGGCTCGCCGAGGGTCTGGAGCGCGCACCGCACGGCCGGCTCATCCGGCTGTCCGTCGCCAGCAACGGCATCGGTCCACGGGCCGTCGTCCGTCTCGTCACGGCTGCCGCCGCGGCCGGCGTGACCCTGCTCGACCTCGGCCGGGTCCGGGCCGCCGCGGTCCTCGCGGCCGAGGACAACCACGTCGACCTCGCCGCCGCCGACGCCATCGGCCGGGCCCTCGCTCAGGCCGAGCACCGCCTCGGCCACCTCGTCCTCACCCATACCGGCATGCGCAGCCCGGAGGCCCACCGCCTCCTCGACCACGCGGCCGATTCCCGCACCGCCACCCGCTACCGGCTGGGCAACGGCATCGCCACCAGCGTCAAGCAGCGCCTGGCCGCCCTCAGCAGCCACATTCCCGCCCTCCCGATCCCACGGGACGTGGCGGCGGTCCGCAGCGTGTACCGAACGGCGCCGCCGGACGAGCAGTGAGCCGGAGGACAAGCCTTCCTCCGCTCAGCCGCGTCTCATCGTCGTGAAGACCTCCGTCCAGAACCGCTGCTGCTCCTCCGACGCGCCCACCAGGTAGGTCGCCCGCAGCTTCGCGGGCAGCAGGCGCACCAGGCGGGCGACCGGCCCCCGGTGCTTCTTCAGCTGGGAGAGTTCCGCGTTCGCGAGGATCTGGTGGACGGTGTCACTGTCGTCGCCGCCCTCGGTGGAGTGCTCGGCGGCCCGGCGAAGGCGTGCCTCCCAGGCGTCGGTATCGCGGGCGAGTTCGCGCAGGCCGGTGACCTGGCGGTCGCTCAGGCGGTCGATCAGCGCGGTGAGCGGCACGGGCGCGTACTCGCCGTCGCCGAGGTACATCGTGCCCATCTCCAGCGGCAGTCCACGCCGGTGCAGCTTGATGAGCCGCTCCAGAGTGCGCTTGGTGATCCAGGCACGGCCCTCGTCGTCGATGTCGTGCTTCCACCACTCCAGCACCGTTTCGGCGTCGGAGCCGTAGCGGGACAGCAGCCACTCGTTGGCCGGGACGTCCTCGGGCTCCACGGTGAGCGAGGCGGTGAAGCGGGTCGCCTGAGTGATGTTGTTCCTGGACACCAGCAGCTTGCGGCCCAGGTGGTACGGCGGGTTCTGTACGGCGATCTGGGCGCGCAGGTTCTCGATCCGCCGTCCTGCCAGCGACCACTCCTGGGTGATCTCCATCAGCTTGGCGAACGCGGCCCTGTCCTTGGGCCGGTTGTACTCGTCCCAGACGATCGCCTTCGGCTCCGGGCCGGTGAACTTCGCCGCCAGCAGGTTCTCGAGCGTGCCGTCCGGGGACGGGACGGGCGCGCACAGGTCCTCGACATTGGTCACGGGCAGCGAGAAGTACAGCGGTTCCCGGCCCATCCCCTCGCGCAGGGTCTCCCGCACGGCCTCCGTCTTGCCGCACCCCGGCGGGCCCTGGAGCAGCACCGTCCAGCGGTTGCGCAGCGCGGCCCGGACGACCTGCCGGACCGGATCCGCGATCCTCGCCGGATTGGCGACGCCCACCGCCTCCGCGATCCGGTCGAGTACCTCGGCCGTGCGGTCGTGTCCGGGCCTGCCGTCCGGGCCGGGCTCGGCCAGCCGCAGCCGTGCGCCGTCGAGCAGGGGCAGGCCCCAGCGCAGCGGGAACCCCTCCCGGGCGTTCGCCAGGATGTGGTCCAGGGTGCGCGGGGACAGCAGCTCGCGCAGGGCGGGGGAGAGCGACGCCCACAGGCTGAACACCGCACGCAGGTCCCACGGGCGGTACTTGGCCGCCAGGTGCCGGCGCCAGGAGGTGTCGTTCGCCGTGATCCGCAAGGTCACCATGCGGTCGAGCAGCGCCAGGTCCCCACGCCGGGCCGACGTCTCGGACAGCGACTCGTTGTCCGTGAGGAACACGCCCACACAGCCGAGGGCCCGCAGATCGTGCTCGCCCAGGGTCCAGTTGCAGGCGATCTGCATCAGCTGCGACTGGATCGTGTCGCCGGCCTGCAGCGAGTCGTCGACGAGCAGTACGAACGGGCGGCCCGGCGTGAGCTGGCTCATCACCAGCTGGCGCAGCACCAGTTCACCGGTGTGCGGATCGCGCACGGGCGCGTTGACGAGCAGGTCGTCCGGCGTCAGGTTCGCCGCGGGCACGTACACCAGGGACGTGTCCGGGTGGGCGCGGGCCAGGTGCGAGAAGAACGTCGCCGTCTTGCCGATGCCGTGCTCGCCGAAGACCTGACCGGTCTGTCCCATGTCGATCATCGCGTCGATGAACGACTCCAGCCGGGAGGCCGTGGTCGTCTCCGTGTGTGTGGTCATCTTCCGTCTACCGCGATCCTGTGGTGACGCGATGGGAGTCCATCGCGGGTCGGTGCCGTTCGGGCCATTCGTCGCCGCCCTCGGTGATCAGCCAGATCCATTTCTCCGGCTCGGCGGGTGTGATCGGCGGGGCGTACCCGTCGGTGAGGACCACGACGGCGTCCGGAACGGCGTCCAGCCGGCGGCCGCCCACCTCCGTGCGGCCCTCGACGTAGTCCGCGACCGCCTGGAAGCTCGTGCCGCCACCGCCGTACACATGCTCGCCCGGCCGGAAAGGCATCACCACCGCGTCGAAGGACAGCCAGTGTGCCTCCACCCCGTCGATGCGGCCGACGAGTTCGGTGAGCCAGTGGATCACGTGCTGGGGCATCGAACCGGAGGTGTCGTAGGCGATCACCAGCACCTTCTCCCGGACCGGGCCGCGCCGGGCGAGCACCGGGTCCTGGCCGAGGGCCGCCAGCAGCGCGCCCCGCTTCTTGGGGTACACGAGCCGCTCGCCCTCGCGGAGCCTGGAACCCAGCACGTCCACGAGCCAGCGCTGCCACCAGTCGACGGTCCGCGTGCGCGTCGTCTCGCCGCGCAGCATGCCGGCGCCGAGCTTCCCCCAGATCCGGGCGGCCCGCGCCGAACCGTCCTCGGTACGGCCCATCAGGTCCAGCAGCTCGCGCTCCGCGCCCGCGTGGCCGCGGCGGGCCGCCAGCAGGGAGTTGAGCAGCGCGGAGGAGGTGATCGCGTCGACGGTCTCCTGGTCGGCGGGGACGAGGCCGTCCACCAGGTGCGCGCACAGCGGTTCCGGGACGGGGGGCCGGTGCATCCGCTTCAGCTCGCCGTAGACCCGCAGGTCCGTCTCGATGAACCGTTCGTACGGCACCGGCTCCAGGGCGTGTGCCGTCAGGTCCGCCACGTAGCCGTCGTACACCGCCCGGGGGTCGATGCCGGTGGGCCGGCCGTCCAGGAGCGGGAGTTCCTCCCGGTCGAGGCGAACCAGCGCCACGTGGTTGATCGCCACTTCGGCGGCCAGCGTGAACACCGGGTCGGCACGCAGCTCGTCGTCGGCGAACAGATGGCGGTGCACCAGGTGCCGTGCCTCGTGGAAGAGCACGAACTTCACACCGTCCAGGCCCAGCCGGACGAAGAAGTCAGGGTTGTACAGCAGCAGGCAGGAGCCGTCGCCGGAGGCGACCACCGCGGCCGTGTCCACCGCGGTCGTCGGGATCTGGTGCCGGCATTTGCTGTACAGCCAGGAGGCCACCGCCGACTGGGTGAGACCGAAGTCCAGCAGCGCGGCCTCTTTCAGCCGCCGCGCCTCCTCGACCACCGCCGGGTCCGCCGGGCGGTACCGCTCGATCGCCCTGCGGTCGGCGAGGTCCACCACCGGCGCGCGCGGCCGCCCCCGCTCTCCGTACGCCATGTGCCGTACCCCCGTACCGTGATTCCCCCGTGCCTCCTTGGTACCAGCCCGCACCGACAACGGGCCAAGGCATTACGCTCGGCGCCAAGGGCGGGGCCGTAGCGCAGAGGCAGACGCACCGGTCTGCAAAACCGGAACACGCTGGTTCGAATCCGGCCGCCCCGCCCCCTCGGCCCGCTCAGGCGATGGCGCCGGCGGTCGCGATCAGCTCGGGTGCCGTGCCGCGGAAGGTGTCGACGAGCTGGGCCAGGACCGCCCAGGCTTCCACGCGGTCCCCCAAGTGCTCGTGCACGAGCGGACGCAGGGCGTCCTCGGCCTCCTGGGCCCGCGCCGGGAACAGCGTCCGGCCCATGGACAGCACCTGGAGCACCGGGGCGGCGGAGCGATGCGCCGTCGCGTACTCGGCGGGGCCGTCGAGCACCCCTGCCTGTCGCACACGGTGCGTGAACTTGGGATGCGAACCGAACCGCGCGCGCAGTGCGGGCGGGCAGTCGGGGCGCACGGACAGTGCCCAGCGGACGTAGCCGGGCAGCGGGCCTTCGCCGTCGGCCGCGGCCGCGGCCGCCCAGTCGGCCGGCGTGAGGACCATCGAGGCCGCCGCGCGTGCCGTGCTCATGGACCGGGCGGCACGCAGGGCGCCGGCCAGCCCGAGACGGACGTAGCTCTCCGGGGTCTCCGGCTCCTCGCCGTGCAGGGTGGGGTGGACCGGGACGGGCTCGGTGCGTCCGGCCCCGAACGGCACACCCCGGGCGATGGCCCGCCGCAGCCCGGCGTCGGTGCCCATGAACCGCCACACCACCGCGTTGAGGTCCGGATCGTCCTCCTGCAGGACCCACAGCACCACCGAGGCGGGCAGCACGTTCCCCCACGCCCATGCGCGCTCCAGCCGCCGCCGGACCGCCCGCGGATCCTCGGGTCCGGGCAACCCCGTCCGCTCCCGGACCCGCCCGGCGGTCTCGTCGTCGATCAGACGCAGCAGAAAGCCCGCCGCCTGCTCGGCCCTGGTGTGATCACGCATGCGGGCATGATGCCGCAGGCCACCGACGGCCCGCACCGTCGATTCCGCACGCGCGCGTACGGCATCGACATGGTTCGGTCATACCCGTGGGCACGGTGAGCCGGGTCGGTGCCCAGGCTCACCGCGCCCACGGGCTGGGCGATCAGGCCCCGGCCCGGGCCGCCATCCGCGCCTTGCGGGCCGCCAGCTTCTCGTCGAACTTCAGCGCCTCGGAGTTCAGACCGCCCATGAACAGGCCGAGTTCCTCCTGTGCCTGGAGGCCCTCCGGGCCCAGGCCGTCGATCTCCAGGACCTTCAGGAAGCGCAGCACGGGCTGGAGGACGTCGTCGTGGTGGATGCGCAGGTTGTAGACCTCGCCGATCGCCATCTGAGCCGCGGCCCGCTCGAAGCCGGGGATGCCGTGGCCGGGCATGCGGAAGTCGACCACGACGTCCCGGACCGCCTGCATGGTCAGGTCGGGGGCGAGTTCGAAGGCGGCCTTCAGAAGGTTGCGGTAGAAGACCATGTGCAGGTTCTCGTCGGTCGCGATGCGCGCCAGCATGCGGTCGCAGACGGGGTCGCCGGACTGGTGGCCCGTGTTGCGGTGCGAGATCCGGGTCGCCAGCTCCTGGAAGGCGACGTAGGCGATCGAGTGCAGCATCGAGTGCCGGTTGTCGGACTCGAAGCCCTCGCTCATGTGCGCCATCCGGAACTGCTCCAGCTTGTCCGGGTCCACCGCGCGCGAGGCGAGCAGATAGTCGCGCATCACGATGCCGTGCCGGCCCTCCTCGGCCGTCCAGCGGTGCACCCAGGTGCCCCAGGCGCCGTCGCGGCCGAAGAGCGAGGCGATCTCGTGGTGGTAGCTGGGGAGGTTGTCCTCCGTCAGGAGGTTCACGACGAGGGCGATCCGGCCGATCTCCGTCACCTTGGACTGTTCCTTGTCCCAGGCCTCGCCGTCCTCGAACAGGCCGGGGAAGTTGCGGGCGTCGCTCCAGGGCACGTACTCGTGCGGCATCCAGTCCTTGGCGATCTTCAGATGCCGGTTGAGTTCCTTCTCGACCACTTCCTCCAGCGCGTACAGCAGCCGTGCGTCGGACCATGCGGACGGGCTGCCGAGGTGAGGGGAGGTGATCGTCACGGGAACTCCAGGGGGAACGCCGAACAAGGGGGAGAGACGGGGAACGGTCCGGCGAGCGGTGCCGGAAACCTACGAGATCGTAGGCTACGAAGCCGTAGGTTACGAAGCCGTAGGTTAAGTTCGCTGTAAAGATGGCTGATCAGCGACACCGCGCCCGCTTTTTGAGGGCATGTCAAACGGCCCCGAGACCCGCAGGTCCCGGAGCCGTAGTGGTGACGCGATCACCCCGTCAGGCGTACAGCTCCCGCAGTCGCACCGAGAGACAGGTCACACAGCCTTCGAGCTTCTCGAACTCGCTGATGTCCACCGTGACCACCTCGTGGCCGAGGTCGGTCAGCAGCTCCGCCGTCTTCGGGGCGCTCGCCGCCATGAGCAGCTTGTGGCCGCCGAGCAGGACCACGTGCGCGCCGGACTCCTCGGGCACCGACAGGAAGCCAGGGAACAGCGACGGCCGGTCCACCTTCGGGATGTGCCCGATGACCGTACCGTCCGGCAGCGCGGTGACCGCCGACTTCAGGTGCAGCACCTTGCTCACGGGCACGGGCACCACGCGCGCGCCGAGCGGCTCGAAGGCGGCCCGCAGCTGCTGCACGCCGGCCGCGTTGGTGCGTCCGCCCCGGCCCACGTAGATGGTGTCGCGGACCTTCAGGACGTCACCGCCGTCCAGGGTGCCCGGCTCCCATATCCAGTTCACCGAGCAGCCGAGACGGGCCACCGCCTCCTCGACGCCCGCGGTCTCCTCCCGCCGGGACTCGGCGCCGGGCCGGGTGATCAGCGCCACGTTCTTGTACATGACGACGGTGTCCTCGACGAACACCGAGTCCGGGCAGTCGTCCTCCGCGTCGACCTCGATCGTCTCCCAGCCGTGCGTGCCGAGGGCCTCGACGTAGGCCTCCCACTGCTCGACGGCCAGCTCGACGTCGACCTTCTCCCGCTCGATGTGCGTCACCAGGCCTTCGGCGAGGCGGGGGCTGGGACGGCGGACGAGCGCCTTCTTGCTGGGCACGAGAGGCCTTTCGAATCGGTGGTGCGAGGCGGCGCCCAGGACCCGGCACCGCTGCGCCATCATGCAGGGCGGCCCGGCCCGCACAAAACCCCGGGTGCCGGGCTGTGGCCCTCCTGAGATGCTCGGGCCGGGTCACGCTCGGGGCAGAGGCGCCCGAAGCGGCCCGGCCCGGCGCACTCGCGGACCATCGGGTCCGCCTCACGGGCTCAGGTGACGGTGACGACGTCACGTACACCGTTGAAACCAGGCGGGATGCCCGACCTCCTCCGGCGCGATCTCCTTCAGCTCTCCCTCCTCCAGCAACAGCCACCGCGTGATCCCGATCGACTCCAGGAACGGCAGGTCGTGGCTCGCCACGAGCAGCGCTCCCTCGTACGACTCCAGGGCCGAGGTCAGCTGCCGGACGCTCGCCATGTCGAGGTTGTTGGTCGGCTCGTCCAGCAGAAGCAGCTGGGGTGCGGGCTCGGCGAGCATCAGCGCGGCCAGGGCCGCACGGAAACGCTCGCCGCCCGAGAGCGTCCCGGCCCTCTGGTCGGCCCGCGCGCCCCGGAACAGGAAGCGGGCGAGCCGCGCCCGGATCCGGTTGTTCGTGACGCCCGGCGCGAACCGGGCCACGTTCTCGGCGACCGTGCGCTCGTCGTCCAGCACGTCCAGGCGCTGGGGCAGGAACCGCAGCGGGACGTGTGCCCTCGCCTCACCGGCCACTGCCGTCAGCTCCCCGGCGACGGTCCGCAGCAGCGTCGTCTTGCCCGAGCCGTTGCGGCCGACGAGGGCGATCCGCTCCGGACCGCGCAGATCGAGGGTCCCCTCGACACGCGCCCCGTGGGTCATCTCCAGGTTCTCCAGAGTGAGCACCTGCCGGCCCGGCGGGACGGCGGTGTACGGCAGGTCGACACGGATCTCGTCGTCGTCCCGTACGGCCTCCACCGCCTCGTCAAGACGCTCCCTGGCCTCGGCGAGCTTCTCCTCGTGCATGATCCGGTGTTTGCCGGCCGACTCCTGGGCGGCACGCTTGCGCGCGCCCATGACGATCTTCGGTTCCCGCTTCGAGTCCCACATCTTCTGCCCGTACCGCTTGCGGCGGGCCAGCTTGACCTGGGCGTCGGCGAGTTCGCGCTTCTGCTTGCGCAGATCCGCCTCCGCGACGCGCACCATCCGCTCGGCCGCCTCCTGTTCCACGGCGAGAGCCTCCTCGTAGGCCGAGAAGTTGCCGCCGTACCAGGTGATCTCCCCGGAGCGCAGATCGGCGATCTGGTCGACCAGGTCCAGGAGTTCACGGTCGTGGCTGACGACCACCAGCACGCCCGGCCAGGCGGCGACGGCCGCGTACAGCCGGCGGCGCGCGTACAGGTCCAGGTTGTTGGTGGGCTCGTCAAGGAGCAGGACGTCAGGGCGGCGCAGCAGCAGCGCGGCCAGGCGCAGCAGCACCGACTCGCCGCCGGACACCTCGCCGACGGTGCGGTCCAGGCCGATGTGGCCGAGACCGAGTTCGCCGAGGGTGACGAGGGCGCGCTCCTCGACGTCCCAGTCGTCGCCGACCGTCTCGAAGTGCTCCTCGGCGACATCGCCCGCCTCGATGGCGTGCAGGGCGGCGCGCCGGTCGGCGATGCCGAGGGCCTCGTCGACGCGCAGCGCCGTGTCGAGCGTGACGTTCTGCGGCAGGTGACCGACCTCGCCGGTCACCTTGACGGTGCCGTCGGCCGGGGCCAGCTCGCCGGCCAGCAGCTTCAACAGGGTTGACTTGCCTGATCCGTTGACGCCGACGAGACCGGTCCGGCCGGGGCCGAAGGCGGTGTCGAGGCCGTCGAAGACGGGGGTGCCGTCGGGCCAGGCGAAGGACAGGGACGTGCAGGTCAGGGAAGTAGACATGAGGGCCTCGCGGTTGCTGGATGCGGTCGGGCGGACGCGTGCGGAGACACCGCGAGGCGGAAACCGAAGAACCTGGGGCACGAAAGGAAGACCTGTGCCTACGGACGGCTCGGACGCCGAGGTCGTACGCCACGCACACCTCACCGGTGTGAACGCGGTGTCTCAGGACCTCAGACGAGCAACGTCCTTCTCCAATCGGCGGCAACAGGAACATTGTACACCGTACGAGGGGGGCGGAAGCGCTGTCAACGCCATTTGTTCCGCGCTCTCCGCGGTCCGCGTTCGTGTCGGATTTCTGCCAGCGCCCGGCCCGCCGTGGCTGTTTGACTGGCGCCCATGACGCTCCGGTACCCGCTTCCCGACATCGCCCTGGCCTTCCGCGCGCTGCACGTGCCCGGCCGCCCCCTGGTTCTGCCGAACGCCTGGGACCCGGTGAGTGCCGCCGTCGTCGCGGAGGCGGGCGCCCCCGCCGTAGCGACCACCAGCGCGGGGCTCGCCTGGGCGCTCGGCGCCGCCGACGGGGACCGGCTGGACCGCGACCGTGCGCTCGATGCGGTCGCGCGCATCGTGGACGCCGTGCCGGGGATCCCGGTCAGCGCCGACATCGAGGGCGGCTACGCCGAGGACGCCGCGGGAGTCGCCGACACCGTGCGGGCGGTGGTCGTCGCGGGCGCGGTCGGCGTCAACATCGAGGACGCCCGCCACCAGGCGGGCGGTGCGCCGCTGCGGTGCGTGGCGGAGCAGGCGGAGAGGATCGCCGCCGCCCGCGCGGTCGCCGACAGGGCGGGCGTGCCGCTGTTCATCAACGCGCGGATCGACACTTTCCTGCGCGGTGCCGGGGGAGTGGAGCCGACCCTGGAGCGGGCCGCGGCCTTCCTGGCCGCGGGCGCCGACGGGATCTTCGTCCCCGGGGCCGTCGACCCGGAGACCGTCAAGGCGCTCGTCGCGGGCGTCGACGGGCCGCTCAACGTGATGGTGGGCCCCGGCGCGCCGTCGGTCGCCGAGCTGGCCGCACTCGGCGTCGCCCGGATCAGCGCGGGCGCGGGCCTCGCCCAGGCCGCCCACGCCCTGGTCCGCCGCGCCGCGCGGGAGCTGCTGCGGGAGGGGACGTACGGGGCGCTCGCCGGCGGGCTGGACTACGGGGAGCTGAACGAGTTGCTCACGCGCGCGTAGTGGGTCAGCAGGCGTCCCGCATCAGCTCGGCCAGGCCGTGGTCGAGATCCAGCTGAAGGTGCTCAAGGCCGACCGGCACGAGGTCGCCGGTCGCCTCCAGGAACCGCCGTATCTCGCCGGAACGCACGTGCACGATCGCGGTGCCCTCGGGCGCGTGGAACTCCAGTACGGTGCGGTCGTAGCCGTACGGCCGCACGCGGACGTCCCCGAAGCCCTCCGCGCCGTGCAGCCCGGCCGCGAGGAGCTCGCGGGAGAAGGTCCAGCAGACCTCGACGCCCTCCAGGGTGGCGGGGGCCGGGAAGGTCATACGGACGGCGAACGGATCGTTCCGGTCGTAGCTCAGCGTGGCGGGAATGCTCGGCATGCGCGGTGCGGCGGCGACGAGGCGGGCCTCTACTGGCTGCTCGATGACGGTGGACAAGGCCTTGCTCCCTCGTGACGGCTGGAAATCTTCCGGGCGTGTCAGACCTGGCACTGGAAGAGACGTCAGAATCGGCCAATCCGTGCACAGGAGGAACGAGTGACCTCGGTCACCGCCTTCATGCGAGGGAATCGCGAGGAACGCGGCCGGGGAGATCCTCTGGACGGCGGCCCGCCGGTGGGCTAGCTTCGCCCGCCATGAGGCGTTCGGGGAGCACGCGACGCAGGGGACGGACGGGCCGGCTGGTGGCGACGGGGGTGGCTTGCGGGGCGGCGCTCGCCGCGCTGACGGTCCCGGCCGCCGAGGCACAACCGCTCGGGCACGGGACGGTGCACTGGGCCGAGAAGGACAGCGGCACCCCTCAGGTGCGCTACCGCGGCCTGGCCGCCGTCGACCGCGACACCGCCTGGCTGGCCGGTACGGCGGGCACGGTGCTGCGCACCACCGACGGCGGAACGAGCTGGCGGAACGTCTCCCCGCCCGGCGCGGCCGCGCTGGAGTTCCGGGACGTCGAAGCGTTCGACGCACGGCACGCGGTGGTCCTGGCCATCGGCGAGGGCGAGGCCTCGCGCATCTACCGCACCGACGACGGCGGCGCGACCTGGACCGAGTCCTTCCGCAACACCGACGCGAAGGCGTTCTACGACTGCCTCGCCTTCTCCGACCGCCGTCACGGCCTCGCCATGAGCGACCCCGTGGACGGCAGGTTCCGCATCCTGTCCACCAGTGACGGCGGCCGCTCCTGGCGGGTGCTGCCCGCCGACGGGATGCCGGCCGCGCTGGACGGCGAGGCGGGCTTCGCCGCGAGCGGCCAGTGCCTGGTCACCTCCGGCCCGAAGGACGTCTGGCTGGCCACCGGCGGCGGCGCCCACGCGCGCGTGCTGCACTCCGCCGACCGCGGCCGGACCTGGACGGCCACCGACACGCCGATTCCGGCCGGGGATCCGGCCCGGGGCGTGTTCGCGCTCGCCTTCCGGGACCGCGCGCACGGCCTCGCGGTCGGCGGCGACTACCGCCCCGGCCGGTCCTCGCCGCAGGCCGCCGCGGTCACCTCCGACGGCGGCCGCACCTGGCGGCTCGCCGCCACCCCGCCGCCCGCCTACCGCTCCGGCGCCGCCTGGCTCCCGCACAGCCGCCGTGCAGCGCTCGCCGTAGGCCCCACCGGCACGGATCTGACCACCGACGGCGGCCGCAGCTGGCGGACCATCGACACCGGTTCGTACGACACGGTCGACTGCACTCCGGACCTGAGCTGCTGGGCGGCCGGGGAGCAGGGGCGGGTGGCCCGGCTGGAGAACTGACGCACGAGGCCGGATCGCGGGTACTCGTTCCCTGCCGCGAAGGAGCGAGGAGAGGAGTGGTCATGCCACGCGGTTCCAGCCCCAAGCGGGAACGTCAGTACGAGCACATCAAGGAGAGCGCGCTGGAGCGGGGCGAGAGCCCGAAGCGCGCAAAGGAGATCGCCGCGCGGACGGTCAACAAGGAACGCGCCCGCTCCGGCGAGTCCGGGACCGCCAGCCGCAGCTCGACCCAGGACATGTCGTCCGGCGAGCGCGGCGGCAAGCGGTCGGGCAAGGGGTCCCAGGGCCCGACCTACGACCAGTTGTACAACGAGGCGAGGCAGCGCGGCATCGAGGGGCGTTCGGACATGAACAAGGCCCAGCTGCAGCGCGCGCTGAACGCCAAGAAGGGCTGACCCCGCCGGCTCAGCCCAGTGTCTGCCGGTGGCGTGCCAGTTCGGGTGCGGTCTTCGTGGCGACGAACTCCGTGACCCGGTACTCGCACACCCCGGCAGCCAGGAACGGATCGCCCGCGACGACCTCCTCGATACGGGCGCGGTCCTCGGCGACAGCGAGGATCACCCCGCCGTCGCGGGGGTCCTTGCGCCCGGAAGCCAGGAAGAAGCCCTTCTCGTACTGCTCCTCCAGCCAGGTCACATGCGTCGGCAGGACAGCGTCCACGGCATCGAGCGGGGCGGTGTAGGTCAGCTCCAGTACGAACATGATCGTGAGCGTACCCCCGGCGCCCGTCGGGCCGCTCGCGGGCCGTACAGTCGGGACACCATGACGACCGTAGGCGTACCGGCGGGCTGGCCCGCGACCGAGGAAGAGGCGCGCGCCGTACAGGACCGGCTGCGCGCGCGGGTGGTGCTCGACGAGCCGGGGCCACCGCCCGGGACGGGCCATGTCACCGGAGTCGACGTCGCCTACGACGACGAACGCGACCTGGTCGCCGCGGCGGCCGTCGTCCTGGACGCGGCCACCCTGGAGGTCGTCGCGGAGACGACGGCCGTCGGCCGGATCTCGTTCCCCTACGTTCCGGGACTGCTCGCCTTCCGCGAGATCCCGACCGTGCGGGCCGCTCTGGACGCCCTGCCCTGCCCGCCCGGTCTGGTCGTGTGCGACGGCTACGGCCTCGCCCACCCGCGCCGCTTCGGTCTCGCCAGCCACCTCGGCGTGCTCACCGGCCTGCCGACCATAGGCGTCGCCAAGAACCCGTTCACCTTCACGTACGACGATCCCGGGCCCGCCCGGGGCAGCGCCGCACCGCTCCTCGCCGGGACCGAGGAGGTCGGCAGCGCCCTGCGCACCCGGGACGGAGTCAAGCCGGTGTTCGTCTCCGTGGGCCACCGGGTGAGCCTCGGCAACGCCCTCGCCCACACCATGGCGCTCACGCCCGAGTACCGGCTGCCCGAGACGACGCGCAGGGCGGACGCGCTGTGCCGGCGGGCGCTTCAGGATGCCACGACGCGCCAGGCGCCCACCTCCTGATACGCCGAGTCGTAGACGGCCGAGCCGTCGCCCGGTTCCAGGGCGTAGTGGTGGAGATTGCCGCCCCAGTAGCGCAGGATCCGTCCCAGCTCGCCGGCCCGCTCCGCCGCCGACGCATCCTCGCCCACCGTCACTTCCAGCACGAACTTCACTTCCGTTCCGCCTCCTTCTGCCTGGGCCTCCAGCGTCTCATTGACGTTTCCGGTGAAACTTATGAGCGCGCGGCCGCAGGTGACTCCGCATTCCGGGAGCGGAAAGTCTCAAACGCGGGAGAAGGGCCGGAGGTGCTCGTACCTCAGGACCACCGGTCGGCCACCACCCGGAAGGTGATGCCCGCCGAGCGCAGCCGCTCGGTCAGTGCGTCGCCCATCGCGGTGGCCGTGGTGACCTGCCCGGCGGTCGGCGGCAGCTCGTCGAAGGCCAGGCTGAGTGCCGCCTCGGCGAACATCTTCGCCGTCTCGTCGTAGCCCGGGTCGCCGCCCGCGACCTCGGTGAAGACACGCCGCCCGCCGCCCTCGCCGACGAAACGCACCTTGAACCAGCTCTTCGCCCGCTTCTCGGGACCCGGCCCGTCCCCGGGCCTGAGCCGGTCCGACAGCCAGCGCCGGGCGGGCGGCAGCCGGGCGGCGGCCGCGAGCGCTCCGATCGCGGCGACACCGCCCGCGGCGACCGGCAGATACCTGACCGCCGCATAGTGCCGGTAGCGGAAATCGGGACCGTACCGCGCAAGGGCCTTCGCCGACCGGCGCACGATCTGCGGATCGATGGTCGGCAGTGGCAGCGCCCAGGCGCCGACCTCCTTGGCGAACCGCGGCGCGCCGACCGGTGCCGCCACCCGGCGCTCCATCAGACGGGGTTCGTGCCGGCCGCGTTCGCGGGCCGCGGCCGCCATCTGCCGGCCGCGCGCGAGCTGGTTCAGTGCCGACGCCAGCGTGCCGCCGGAGAAGGTGGCGTCCGCGGTCACGAACCCGTTCACGGTCAGCGGCACACCCTCCGGCAGCTGCCGGACCGTGAAGTACGCGCCCAGGTCGTGCGGTACGGAGTCGAATCCGCAGGCGTGCACCAGCCGGGCGCCCGTCTCACGCGCGCGTGCGTCGTGCCGTACGTACATCAGGTCGACGAACTCCGGCTCACCGGTGAGATCGAGGTAGTCGGCTCCGGTGTCCGCGCAGGCGGCGACGAGCTCCTCGCCGTAGGTGACGTACGGGCCCACCGTCGTGGCCACCACGCGCGCGTGCTCCGCGAGCGCGCGCAGCGTGGCCGGTTCCCGCACGTCGGCCCGCAGCACCCCGACACCGCGGGCGCCGGGCAGCCGGTCGCGCAGCTGGTGCAGCTTGCGTTCGTCACGGCCCGCGATCGCCCAGCGCAGCTGCTTGGGGGCGTGTGCGGCGAGGTACTCCGCCGTGAGCGCGCCGACGAAGCCGGTGGCCCCGAAGAGCACGATGTCGTAGGGACGGTCCGTCCTGTTCAGCCTGCTCATGACACCCCTTGCCGGTGCAGCCCGCGCCGCTGTCGGTGGCTGAGGCTAGCGTGAACGATGCGGACCCCGGACACGGCCTCGGCAGGGCTGCCCGGGCACTTGGCTAAGCGCTTGCTCGTTCAGGTCTTGTGTCCGGTGGAACGTGTTCTTAGCATCACTGGTGTTACATCAGTTGTGTCACATGAGCTGGGGGCAGGACGGCATGACGACGGCAGGGACGCCGAGGACGTCGGGGGACGGCCCGCTCGGCGGTGTGCGCGTGGTGGAGCTGGCCGGCATCGGGCCGGGCCCCTTCGCCGCCATGCTCCTCGCCGACCTGGGCGCCGACGTGGTCCGGGTCGACCGCCCGGGCGGTCCGGGCCTGGGCATCGACCCCGCGTACGACGTGACGAACCGCAACAAGCGCTCGGTCGTCGTCGACCTCAAGGCCCCGGACGGCCCCGCGCGCGTCCTGGACCTGGCCGAACGGGCCGACATCCTCATCGAGGGCTACCGCCCCGGGGTGGCCGAGCGGCTGGGCGTCGGCCCCGGGGACTGCCACGCCCGCAACCCCCGTCTGGTCTACGGCCGCATGACCGGCTGGGGTCAGGACGGCCCCCTCGCCGACCGCGCGGGTCACGACGTGGCGTACATCGCCCTCACCGGCACCCTCGGCATGATCGGGCCTCCCGACGAGCCGCCGGCCGTCCCCGCCAACCTGCTCGGCGACTACGCGGGCGGCTCCCTCTACCTGGTCGTCGGCGTCCTCGCCGCCCTGCACCACGCGCGCGTGAGCGGCATCGGACAGGTCGTGGACGCGGCCATCGTGGACGGCACCGCGCACCTGTCCGCGATGATCCACGGCATGCTGGCCGCCGGCGGCTGGCAGGACCGGCGCGGCGCCAACCTCCTGGACGGCGGCTGCCCGTACTACGGCACCTACGAGACCGCCGACGGCGGATACATGGCGGTCGGCGCCCTGGAGGCGCGGTTCTACGAGGAGTTCCTGCACCTGCTCGGGTTGGACGACCTGGCCCCGGCCCGCAAGGACTGGACCCGCTGGGGCGAGCTGCGCGAGCGTGTGGCCGCCCGCTTCAAGTCCCGTACCCGCGACGAGTGGACGGCGCTGTTCGAGGGCTCTGACGCCTGCGTGGCGCCCGTCCTGTCCCTGGGCGAGGCCCCGCACCACCCGCACCTGGCCGCCCGCGGCACCTTCACCCGGCACGGCGGCATCACCCAGCCGGCCCCCGCCCCACGCTTCTCCGCCACCCCGACGACCGTCCGCACCGGCCCCGCCCTGCCCGGCGCCGACACGGGGACGGTGGCGCGGGACTGGGGCATACCTGATCTCGTGAACGACGACCTGATCCCGGACGGCGACTGAGCCCGCCCGGCCGACGACCCTCCGCCCGGCCCACCCTCCCGAAAGGCACCCCAGTGAGCACCGAAGCGTACGTGTACGACGCGATCCGCACCCCGCGCGGCCGCGGCAAGGCGAACGGCGCCCTGCACGGCACGAAGCCCATCGACCTGGTCGTCGGCCTGATCCACGAGATCCGCGACCGCTTCCCGGGGCTCGACCCGGCCGCGATCGACGACATCGTCCTCGGCGTCGTCGGCCCTGTCGGCGACCAGGGCTCCGACATCGCCCGGATCGCCGCCATCGCCGCCGGACTGCCGGACACGGTCGCGGGCGTCCAGGAGAACCGCTTCTGTGCCTCGGGCCTGGAGGCCGTCAACCTGGCCGCCATGAAGGTCCGCTCGGGCTGGGAGGACCTGGTGCTGGCCGGTGGCGTGGAGTCGATGTCCCGCGTACCGATGGCCTCCGACGGCGGCGCCTGGTTCAACGACCCGATGACCAACCTGGCCGTCAACTTCGTGCCGCAGGGCATCGGCGCCGACCTCATCGCCACCATCGAGGGCTTCTCCCGGCGGGACGTGGACGAGTACGCGGCCCTGTCCCAGGAGCGCGCCGCCACCGCCTGGAAGGAGGGCCGCTTCGAGCGTTCCGTGGTTCCGGTCGAGGACCGCAGCGGCCTGGTCGTCCTGGACCACGACGAGCACATGCGTCCCGGCACCACGGCCGACTCCCTCGCCAAGCTCAAGCCGTCGTTCGCGGACATCGGCGAGCTGGGCGGCTTCGACGCCGTCGCGCTGCAGAAGTACCACTGGGTGGAGAAGATCGACCACGTCCACCACGCGGGCAACTCCTCCGGCATCGTGGACGGCGCCTCGCTGGTCGCGATCGGCTCCAAGGAGGTCGGCGAGCGCCACGGCCTCACCCCGCGCGCGCGGATCGTCTCCGCCGCCGTCTCCGGCTCCGAGCCCACCATCATGCTCACCGGTCCCGCCCCCGCGACCCGCAAGGCGCTCGCCAAGGCCGGACTGACCATCGACGACATCGACCTGGTCGAGATCAACGAGGCGTTCGCCGCGGTCGTGCTGCGCTTCGTGAGGGACATGGGCCTCACCCTGGACAAGGTCAACGTCAACGGCGGCGCCATCGCCCTCGGCCACCCGCTCGGCGCGACCGGCGCGATGATCCTCGGCTCGCTCATCGACGAACTGGAGCGCCAGGACAAGCGGTACGGCCTCGCCACCCTGTGCGTGGGCGGCGGCATGGGTATCGCCACCATCGTCGAGCGCATCTGAACTCCCTGCGGAATCACGAGACTTCAACGGAGACGACTGTCATGACCGAGAGCAACACCATCCGCTGGGAGCAGGACGACACCGGTGTCGTCACCCTCGTCCTCGACGACCCGAGCCAGTCCGCGAACACCATGAACCAGGCGTTCCGCGACTCCCTCGCCGCGATCACCGACCGGCTGGAGGCCGAGCAGGACTCGATCCGCGGCATCATCTTCACCTCGGCGAAGAAGACCTTCTTCGCCGGCGGCGACCTGCGCGACCTGATCCGGGTCACCCCGGAGACCGCGCAGGACCTGTTCGACGGCGGCCTCGCCATCAAGCGCAACCTGCGCCGCATCGAGACCCTCGGCAAGCCCGTCGTCGCGGCGATCAACGGCGCGGCCCTGGGCGGCGGTTTCGAGCTGGCCCTGGCCTGCCACCACCGGGTCGCCCTCGACACCTCCGGCACCAAGATCGGCTGCCCCGAGGTCACCCTCGGCCTGCTCCCCGGCGGCGGCGGAGTCGTCCGCACCGTACGACTGCTGGGCATCGCCGACGCGCTGCTGAAGGTGCTCCTCCAGGGCCAGCAGTACAACGCGCGGCGCGCCCAGGAGAACGGCCTCGTCCACGAGGTCGCCGCCACGCCCGAGGAACTGCTCGCCAAGGCCCGCGCCTTCATCGACGCCAACCCCGAGTCGCGGCAGCCCTGGGACAAGCCGGGCTACAAGATCCCCGGCGGCACGCCCGCCAACCCCAAGTTCGCCGCCAACCTGCCCGCCTTCCCGGCCAGCCTGCGCAAGCAGACGAACGGCGCCCCCTACCCGGCGCCGCGCAACATCCTCGCCGCGGCCGTCGAGGGCTCCCAGGTCGACTTCGAGACCGCCCAGGTCATCGAGGCCCGCTACTTCGTGGAACTGGCCGCCGGGCAGACCTCGAAGAACATGATCCAGGCGTTCTTCTTCGACCTCCAGGCCGTCAACTCCGGCGCCAACCGCCCGAAGGGCATCGAGCCCCGCCAGGTCCGCAAGGTCGCCGTTCTCGGCGCCGGCATGATGGGCGCGGGCATCGCCTACTCGTGCGCCCGCGCGGGCATCGACGTCGTCCTCAAGGACGTCTCCCCGGAGGCGGCCGCCAAGGGCAAGGGCTACTCCGAGAACCTGTGCGCCAAGGCCGTCGCCAAGGGCCGTACCAGCCAGGAGAAGGCCGACGCGCTGCTCGCCCGCATCACCCCCACCGCCGAGGCGGCCGACCTCGCGGGCTGCGACGCGGTGATCGAGGCCGTCTTCGAGGACACGGCCCTCAAGCACAAGGTGTTCCAGGAGATCGAGGCCGTCGTCGAGCCCGACGCGCTGCTGTGCTCCAACACCTCCACCCTGCCCATCACCGCCCTCGCCGAGGGGGTGCAGCGCCAGGGCGACTTCATCGGACTGCACTTCTTCTCGCCCGTCGACAAGATGCCGCTGGTCGAGATCATCAAGGGCGAGCGGACCGGCGACGAGGCCCTCGCGCGCGCCTTCGACCTGGTCCGGCAGATCAACAAGACGCCGATCGTCGTCAACGACTCGCGCGGCTTCTTCACCTCCCGGGTGATCGGCCACTTCATCAACGAGGGCGTCGCCATGGTCGGCGAAGGCGTCGAGCCCGCCTCCGTGGAGCAGGCCGCGGCCCAGGCCGGCTACCCCGCCAAGGTGCTCTCCCTCATGGACGAGCTGACCCTCACCCTCCCGCGCAAGATCCGCAACGAGTCGAAGAAGGCCGTGGAGGAGGCGGGCGGCACCTGGTCCGCGCACCCGGCGGAGGCGGTCATCGACCGTCTGGTCGACGAGTTCGGCCGCACCGGCCGCAGCGGAGGAGCCGGCTTCTACGACTACGCGGAGGACGGCAAGCGGGCCGGGCTGTGGCCGGGCCTGCGCGAGCACTTCACGAAGCCCGGGTACGAGATCCCGTTCCGGGACATGCAGGAGCGGATGCTCTTCTCCGAGGCGCTCGACACCGTACGGCTCCTCGAAGAGGGCGTGCTGACCTCCGTCGCCGACGCCAACATCGGGTCGATCTTCGGCATCGGCTTCCCGGGCTGGACCGGTGGTGTGCTGCAGTACATCAACGGCTACGAAGGGGGCGTGCCCGGATTCGTGGCACGCGCGCGTGAACTCGCCGAGTGCTACGGCGAGCGGTTCACCCCGCCCGCGCTGCTCGTGGACAAGGCCGAGAAGGGGGAGCGGTTCAGCGACCCTGCGCGCTCATGATCCGCTGAGCCACTCGCTCAGCTCTTCCCGCAGCGACCGCTGGAACGTCGTCAGCAGCGCCTGCACCACCAGGGGGTGCATGTGAGCCGACAGGGACTTCACGTCCCGGGCGTCACGCTCCGCCACCTCGCCGCGGAAGAGCTGAGCCAGCTCGTGGGCCGCGGCGCGCGAGTGCTCGATGAGCACTTTGCGCGCCGCGAGGATCGCGTCCTGCGACAGCGGAACGTCCAGGAGCCGGACGCCGAGCCGCAGCAGCCCGGAGTCGACACGGAAGGTGTCGCCGTCGTCCGGCACCACGACGCTCATCGCCGCCAGCCGCTCGATGTCCTCGGCGGCGAGCGGCCGTCCCGCCCGCCGCTCCAGTTCCCGCCGCGACACCGTCTCCGCCGGGTCCGGTGCCCAGGACGCGACCACCGCGCGGTGGATGGCCAGGTCGTGCGGGGTGAGGTCCGGTGGCAGCTGTTCCAGGTACCGCTCGATCGCCGCGAGCGTCATGCCCTGCTGCTGCAACTCCTCGATGAGGGCAAGCCGTGCCACGTGCCCGGGCCCGTAGTGCCCCACCCGGCGCGGACCGATCACCGGCGGCGGGAGCAGCCCCTTGCTGCCGTAGAAGCGGATGGTGCGGACCGTGACGCCCGCCCGCGCGGCCAGCTCGTCGATGGTGAGGGCGGGCTCCCCGGCGTCGGTCGTCGCCTCGGTCGTCGCGTCGGTGGTCATGTGCAGCAGTATCGCTGTCTCACCACTGCTGTGACACCTCCACGGCAACGGCCGCACACAGTGTGACGCGCATGAATGCGAAATCTCTGTCCTCCTTTCGAGGGGCCGTCTCGGCAGGCGATTCCGTGGAGTGAAATTGCACGGATGTGGTGATTTACGGCAGCTTTCCGGCCGGCGGAATCGAGGGAGTGAACGCCTGTCCTGCCGACGCTTTGCTGTTCCTTGGGGGTTTGTGACAAACGCCGCTGTGTGACGTGGGTCATCGCATGGAACGCGATCTTCCTGGAAAGCTGCTGTCTTGGTATGTGCCGCCTCCGGGCTGGTGCGGACCAAGGCACGTACGGACCCACCCGGCCGGTGATCCCGCCCGGGTGCCCCAGAGAGTGGAACCACCCGTGAGCAAGGACGCCGTGCACACCACAGCGCAGGCCGAGACCCGCAATGGGGCGGCCGGGACCCCGGTCGACGCGGGCGACGCCGGCTACAGCAAGGACCTCAAGGCCCGCCACGTCAACATGATCGCCATCGGCGGTGCCATCGGTACCGGCCTCCTCCTGGGCGCCGGCGGCCGACTGCACAACGCCGGACCGGCACTCGCCCTGGCCTACCTGGTCTGCGGCATCTTCGCCTTCTTCGTCGTCCGGGCCCTGGGCGAGCTGGTCCTGTACCGGCCGTCCTCCGGTTCCTTCGTGTCGTACGCGCGCGAATTCCTCGGCGAGAAGGGCGCCTACGTCGCCGGCTGGATGTACTTCCTGAACTGGTCGACCACCGGCATCGCCGACATCACCGCGATCGCGCTCTACACGCACTACTGGAGCATGTTCACGACCATCCCGCAGTGGGTGCTGGCGCTGATCGCCCTCGCGGTGGTCCTCGCCGTGAACCTGATCTCGGTGAAGATCTTCGGCGAGATGGAGTTCTGGTTCGCGATCATCAAGGTCGCCACCATCGTGGGCTTCATGCTGATCGGCATCTTCCTGCTCGCCACTCAGCACAAGGTCGGCGGCCACACCCCCGGCCTGAGCGTGATCACCGACCACGGTGGTGTCTTCCCGCACGGCGTCATGCCGGTCGTCCTCGTCATGCAGGGCGTGATCTTCGCGTACGCCGCCCTGGAGCTGGTCGGCGTCGCCGCCGGTGAGACCGCCGAGCCGGAGAAGGTCGTCCCGCGCGCGGTGAACTCGATCATGTGGCGCGTGGGCCTGTTCTACGTGGGCTCGGTCGTGCTGCTCGCCCTGCTGCTGCCCGGCTCGGTGTACTCCGCCGACCAGAGCCCGTTCGTGACGGTCCTGTCGAAGATCGGCGTCCCGGCGGCCGGCGACGTGATGAACCTGGTCGTGCTCACCGCCGCCATGTCCTCGCTCAACTCCGGCCTGTACTCCACCGGCCGCATCCTGCGCTCCATGGCCATGGCGGGCTCCGCCCCGAAGTTCACCGCCCGGATGAACCGCAGCCAGGTCCCCTACGGCGGCATCCTGCTGACCTGCGGGGTCTGCGTGCTCGGCGTCGGCCTGAACTACCTGATGCCCAGCCAGGCCTTCGAGATCGTGCTGAACATCGCCTCGCTCGGCATCATCAGCACCTGGGTGATCATCATGCTCTGCCACATGATCTTCGTCCGGCGGGCCCGCGCGGGCCTGGCCACCCGGCCGCACTTCCGGCTGAAGGGCAGCCCGGTCACGGAGATCGCCACGATCACCTTCCTGCTGGTCTGCCTCGGCATGATGTGGAACGACCCGGACGTCGGCCGCAAGACCCTGCTGCTCATCCCGGTGATCGCCCTGCTGCTGGTCGTCGGCTGGTTCGGCGTCCGCCGCCGTGTCTCCCGCGACACCGACAAGGAACTGACCGAGCTGTCGCGATGACGAAGTAGCAGCTCAGCGCCACTGTCAGTGGCACCGCCTACGGTGGCGTCATGTCGGAGATCATGTATGTCCGGGGTGACGCCACCGTTCCGTCGGTCAAGGGCGTCAAGGTCATCGCCCATGTCTGCAACGACATCGGGGGCTGGGGGAAGGGCTTCGTCCTGGCGCTCTCGCGCCGCTGGCCGGAGCCGGAGGCGGCGTACCGCGCCTGGCACCGCGACCGAGCCAAGAACGACTTCGGTCTGGGCGCGGTCCAGCTCGTCAGGGTCGACCCGTACGTGTGGGTGGCCAACATGATCGGCCAGCGCGGCATCCGGAGAGGCAGCAAGGGCGCTCCCGTCCGCTACGACGCGATCGACACCGCCCTCGCCCGCCTCGCCGGCGAAGTGATCGAACTCGGTGCGTCCGTGCACATGCCCCGCATAGGCTGCGGCCTGGCGGGCGGCACCTGGTCCCGCACAGCGCCGCTCATCACCGAGCGGCTGGTCAAGCGCGGCATCGCGGTGACGGTGTACGACCACGGGGAGGGTGGCGGATGACGGCACACGAGGGTGCGATCGACGTCCTGGTGCTCGGCGGAGCCGGGGTGGACACGATCGTGTACGTTCCCGAGCTGCCGCTCCCGTACGCCGACAGCTACATGATCGATTCCGGTATCCGCACCCGCGCCGGGCAGACCGGCGACTTCGTCGCCCTGAGCCTGACCTCGCTGGGACTGCGCACCCACCACCTCGACCTGCTCGGCGACGACCCCGAGGGCGACCTCGTCCGCGCCCTGCACCGGAAACGGGGCATCGGGTTCACCGCGCTTCCGCAACCCGCCGGGACCAAGCGCGCGGTCAATCTCGTCGGCCCGGACGGCCGGCGGCTGTCCCTCTACGACACCAGCCGCGCCCACCCCGACGACCGCTTTCCCGAAGAGACCCTGAACACCCTGGCCACGGCGAGCCGGCACGTCCACGTCACCCTCACCCAGCCCTGCTCCCACGCCCTGCCGGCGCTGATCGAGACGGGCGTTCCCCTCTCCACCGATCTGCACGACTGGGACGGCGAGAACCCGTACCACGAGCCTTTCGCCCTCGCGGCCGACGTCGTCTTCCTCTCGGCGGCCGCACTCACCGACCCCGAACGGACCATACGGCGCATCGCCGGGCGTGGCCGGGCCGAGGTCGTCGTCGCGACCGCCGGAGCCGACGGCGCATATCTGCTGGCCGACGGCGAACTGAACCGCGTACCGGCGGCGGACCCGCCCGCGCCGGTGGTGGACTCCAACGGCGCGGGCGACGCCTTCGCCGCCGCCTTCCTCTACGGCCGCCTCATGGGCGAGCCTCCCCAGCGATGCGCCCTGTACGGTGCGGTCGCCGGGGCGTACGCCTGCACGGTCCCGGCCACACGCGCGGAGGCGATAGGCCGGGACGAACTGCTCGCGCGGGCGGACCGGACGAGACCCTGAGGCCCCGGGCGTCAGTGCCCGTGCACGTCGTTGGTGGCCTCGATCTTCTTCCACGACTTCGGCTGGACGACGGCCGTACCGGCCTTCGTGAGGGACGCCGCGCGGGCCGCGGCTGCGGCCGGCTTCGACGGCTGGAACAGCCAGGTGTCGAACAGGGCGGCCAGCGGCTTGCCGGAGACCTGCTCGGCGTACCTCTGGAAGTCGGCCACCGAGGCGTTGCCGTACGCGTGATCCTTCGGCCAGCCCTTCAGAAGGGCGAAGAAGGCGTCGTCACCGATCTCGTCGCGCAGCGCCTGGATGGCGAGCGCGCCCCGGTCGTAGACGGCGAGGTCGAACTGGCCGTCCGGGCCCGGGTCGCCGGGCTTGACCGTCCAGAACGCGTCACCGGACGGGTGAGAGGCGTACACGTAGTCGGCGAGTTCCTGCGTGGTGCCCTCGCCCTCGTGCTCCGACCACAGCCACTGCGCGTACCGCGCGAAGCCCTCGTTGATCCAGATGTCCTTCCAGCCCTTCAGGGACACGTCGTCGCCGTACCACTGGTGGGCCAGCTCGTGCACGACCACCGAGGTGTTGGAGCCGTTCGCGAACTGCTTCGGACTGTAGTAGACACGGGTCTGCGTCTCCAGCGCGTACCCGGTGGTGGTGTTGGGCACGTAGCCGCCGGCCGAGCTGAACGGATACGGCCCGAAATAGCCGCTCAGCCAGTCCACGATCTCCCCGGTGCGCTCCACGCTCGCCCGCGCGGCCCCGTCGTTGTCGCCGAGGTCCTTGCTGTAGGCGTTGACGACCGGCACCCCGCCGTCCGAGGTGCTGGTCGTGATGTCGAACTTCCCGACCGCGAGGGTGGCCAGATAGGTCGCCTGCGGCTTGTTCTGCCGCCAGTTGTAGGTGGTCCAGCCCAGCTTCGAACCGGTCGACTGGAGGGTGCCGTTGGAGATGGCCTGGGTGCCGTCCGGGACGGCCACCGACACGTCGTAGGTGGCCTTGTCGCTCGGGTGGTCGTTGCTCGGGAACCACCACCAGGCGGCCTCGGGCTCGTCCGCGGCCACCGCGCCGTCGGGCGTGCGGTGCCAGGTGTTGAAGCCGTAGGCGCTCTTCTTCGACGGCACTCCGCTGTAGCGGACGACGACGGTGACCGGCGTGCCCTTGGCGAGCGGTGTCTTCGGAGTGATGACCAGCTCGTGCTGGTCGGACGTCGTGAAGGACGCCTTGGCGCCGTTGACCCGCACCTCGCTCACGTCCAGCAGGAAGTCCAGGTCGAAGCTGGACAGGTCCTCCGTGGTCCTCGCCAGGATGGTCGCCGTGCCCTGCAACTCGTCCGTCTTCGGCTGGTACCGCAGCCTCAGGTCGTAGTGCGAGACGTCGTAACCGCCGTTGCCGTAGGACGGGTAGTACGGGTCGCCGATGCCCGGCGCGCCGGGGGCGTAGCTCGCGGCCGATGCCGGGATCGCCAGCAGGAGGGAGGCCGCCACGAGTGCGCCCGGCGCGATGATTCTGCGGTGCACGTCAGCTCCAAGTCGTCGGGACAGGAAGTCTGTTCGGAGCCTATTCAGTCCCTGTGGCCGCTGACCTGTCCATGGCCCCTGCTGTCACACGATCGCCATTCAGCCGTCACGCACCACGCTAGACCGTACGACACCCTCAGCTGTCCTCTTCTGTACGGGAGTTGACCGGGGTAACGTCCGCGCATGCCGAACAGCACACCGATGCGCACGCGCTTCACGATCTGGAGAACGCTGGCGACCGCGGCCGTCACAGCCCTGATGGCCGCCTTCCTCGTCCCCACCGCCGCCCAGGCCGCGCCCCGTGAGAGCCGGCCCGTCTACTCCTACGCACACGCCATCCGTGAGGCGGTCTGGGTCGACACCGGCCTCGACAGCGACGGCGACGGGAAGACGGATCGCGTCGCCGCCGACATCGTCCGGCCCGCCGAACCGGCCCGCCAGGGCCGCAAGGTGCCGGTCATCATGGATGCCAGCCCGTACTACTCCTGCT
This sequence comes from Streptomyces griseochromogenes, assembly GCF_001542625.1. Classification (NCBI taxonomy): domain Bacteria; kingdom Bacillati; phylum Actinomycetota; class Actinomycetes; order Kitasatosporales; family Streptomycetaceae; genus Streptomyces; species Streptomyces griseochromogenes. The sequence continues at coordinate 3,509,889 of NZ_CP016279.1, forward strand.
GCGGCCGCGGCAACGAGAGCCAGAAGAAGACGTACGACGTACACGGCCGCGTCGTGCAGATGCCGCTGTTCTACGACAACTACTTCGTGCCCCGCGGCTACGCCTTCGTCGGCGTCGACCTGGCCGGTACCAACCGCTCCGACGGCTGCGTCGACGTCGGCGGCCGCTCCGACATCCGGTCGGCGAAGGCGGTCATCGACTGGCTGAACGGCAGGGCCAGGGCGTACACGACCCGGACCGGCACGAGCACCGTCAAGGCGAGCTGGACCAACGGCAGAACCGGCATGATCGGCAAGAGCTGGGACGGCACGATCGCCAACGGCGTCGCGGCCACCGGCGTCAAGGGCCTGAGGACGATCGTCCCGATCAGCGGCATCTCCTCCTGGTACGACTACTACTTCGCCCAGGGCGCCCCGCTGTACGACGGCGGCCCCGACGAACTGGCCGGCTATGTCGAGAGCGGCGACGCCGCGGCCCATTGCGCGGCCGTGCACAAGAAACTCGCCGACGGCAGCCCGCGCAGCGGCGACTGGACCTCCCTGTGGACCGAGCGGAACTACGTCAGGGACGCGGCCAAGGTGCGGGCCAGCGTGTTCCTGGTGCACGGCATGCAGGACCTCAATGTGCGCACCAAGCATTTCGGCCAGTGGTGGGACGCCCTCGCCGAGCACGGGGTGAAGCGCAAGATCTGGCTCTCCCAGACCGGGCACGTCGACCCCTTCGACTACCGGCGCGGCGCCTGGGTCGACACCCTGCACCGCTGGTTCGACCACGAACTCCTCGGCTATGACAACGGCATCGACCGAGCGCCGATGGCCGACATCGAACGCCACCCCGACCAGTGGGTCACCTCCGAGGTCTGGCCGCCGCACGGCACCCGGGCCACCACGCTCCGCCCGGCCCCCGGCACCACTCCCGGCGTCGGCACCCTCGGCCCGCGTCCGGCGACCGGCACCGAGACCTTCACCGACGACCCGAAGCTGAGCGAGACCGACTGGGCGGCCCACCTCACCACCCCCACCCCGGAGAAGGCCGGCTTCCTCACCGCGCCCCTCACCCGCGACCTGCGTCTGTCCGGTTCTTCCACGGTGACGGTGACCGCCACGCCCACCACCTCCTCGGCCCATCTGTCCGCCGTCCTGGTGGACCTCGGCCCGGACACCATCCGCGACTACGCCGACGGCGGCGAGGGCATCACCACCCTCACCGACCGCGGCTGCTGGGGCGCGAGCACAGCCGGGGACAGCGCCTGCTTCAAGAACACCAAGGCGAAGACGATCGCCGTCGACGACACGGTGCTCAGCCGCGGCTGGGCCGACCTCGGCCACTACGCCTCGCCCGACCACGGAGTCCCGCTCACCCCGGGCAAGGCGTACACGATCACGCTGTCCCTGGCGGCGACCGATCACGTCGTCCCCAAGGGCCACCGCCTGGCGCTGATCGTCGCCGGCACGGACAAGGACCTCATCGACCCGCCGTCCACCAAGCCGGCCCTCACCCTGGACCTGTCCCGGACCACGGCCAGGATCCCGCTGGTCGGCGGCGCCGCGGCGTTCGCCCGGGCCACCTCCACCAGCGCGTCCGCCGCTCCCGGGACGACGGTCCTGGACGGCGTCCGCGCACCGCGCGCCGGCCGGCACATCCCGGCGAGCTGACCGCTCAGGCGGCCGGGCGGGTCAGCCCGGCCGCCTCACGGGCGCAGCCCCAGGCCACCGTGATCCCGGCCCCGCCGTGCCCGTAGTTGTGCACCAGCACCCGCCCGTCCGGCAGGGGCTGCCGTTCCAGCCGTACGGCGGGCCGGGCGGGCCTGAGCCCCACCCGGTGCGCCAGCACCCGTGCCCCCGCGATCTCCGGCCGGACGGCCGCGCACCGCGCGACGATCGCCGAGGCCGTGGCGGGATCCGGCGTCAGGGACCACGCGTCCTCCTCCGCGGTACCGCCCAGCAGCAGGCCGCCCGGCTGCGGGATGAAGTAGGTCGAGGCTCCGGAGGAGTGGTCGGCGGACGTGTACCACGTCGTGATGCCCGGGTTCTCCACCACGACCAGCTGCCCGCGCACCGGGTGCACCGCCGGATCCGGCACCAGCGAACGCGCCCCCAGCCCCGTGCAGTTGACCACGACGGCGGCGGGTACGGCGGTCAGGTCCGTCACCTCACGCGACTCGACCGTGCCCCCCGCCCGCATGAGCCGCTCCCGCAGCCACGCCAGATGGACCGGCATGTCGATCACCGGCAGCCGGGCCGCCAGCCCGGCGGCCACCGCGCGCAGCCCCGGCACCCGGTGCGCCCACTCACCCAGCTCGTCCAGCCGTGTCCCCTGGTGTACGCCCTCGACCAGGCGTACGCCGGACTCCCGAGGACGGCCGGCCAACTCCTCGTACACACCGAGGGACTCCAGAGCCCACACGCCGGCCAAGAGCTCGGGCTCGATCCGGTACGGCCACCACAGACCGCCCGCGACCGCCGAGGTCGTGTGTTCCGCGGGCTCCCGCGCCCACACCCGCACCCGCCGCCCGGACTCGGCCAGGACCACGGCCGTCGTCAGCCCGACGACCCCGCCACCGACCACGACCACCGCGTCCGCCGACTCACGCTCCACACCAGGACGCTAACCGAATATGTCATGCCGCGCTCACATCCATCCCGATGTGGGGATACTCACAGCATGTCTGCCGCATACGCGACCTTCGGCCTGGCACCGGCGACCCGCGCCGGCGGTGTCCTCGCCGACGGCGGCTACCAGGTCCACCGTGACTTCGTGGATTTCATCGTCGACGGCCGTCCCCTGTTGTTCCAGCTCTCCGACCTGGACGCCGTCTCCCCGCTCGCCTCCGACATCCCGCCCGCCATCTTCACCGCACAGGTGCGCGGCCTGCTCCTCCAGGCACGGCCGCCGCTGCCGGACGGCCGGTTCGTGATCTACGGCTGCCCCGAGTGCGCGGACCTGGCCTGCGGCGCGGTCACCGCCGTCATCGAGCGGGACGGCGACGACTACGTCTGGCGGGACTTCGCCTGGCAGACCGACGAACGCGCCGATCTGGAGCTCAACGGCTACCACGGCATAGGCCCGTTCCGCTTCCACGGGCCCGAGTACCGTGCCGCCCTGGCCGCACTGATCGAGGACACCGAGGGCACGTCCGCGCCCCGCCGCCGGGTGCTGCTGATCGGCGCCCGGGTCGCCGTCCTCGCCAAGCTGGCGGCCGCGCTGCGCACCATCGGCATAGGAGCCGACATCACCCAGGACGCCCGTGCCGTCCCCGCCGAGGAACTGCGCGGGTACGGGGCCGTCGCCTTCGGGCGGGCGATCGGCGAGGCCGAACGGGCCGCCGTACGGCAGTCGTTCGAGCAGGCCGGGGTCGAGATCGCCTATGTGAGCGGCCTGGCCCCGATCGTGCCCCTGCTCGTCGCGCAGATCGAGCACGCGCTGGAGCGCAGCCCGCTCGGCCGGCGCCGGCTGACCGAACTGGTGGCCGCCGACGGCGGGGCGGCTGTCGAGGTGACCTCGGCGTGCCGGGTCCAGGTCACCGCCTACCGCCTCGACCGGCTCTACCGCACCCATACCCACGAGGTCTTCGACGGCATCCTGGAACCCGGCCGGCACCGCATCCCCCTGGACCCCAAGGCGGTCAAGGGGGAGTCGTTCGTCGTGGCCAGGACCTCCGGGAGCGTGCTGGTGGAGCCGGTGCGCCGGTGAGAGCCCGGCCGAGCGGCGGGCGCGGGGAGCATTAGGATCGGCGTCCTGATGACTGCCACACTCGTCGCCAAGAACCTCGCCGCCGGCCACGGCGACCGCTCCCTCTTCACCGGACTCGACCTCGTCGTCGCGCCCGGTGACGTGATCGGGCTGGTCGGCGCCAACGGCGCGGGCAAGTCCACGCTGCTGCGCCTGCTCGCCGGACTGACCCCGCCGGAACAGGGCGAGCTGCGGCTGTCCCCGCCGACCGCGACCGTCGGCCATCTGCCGCAGGAGCCCGAGCGCAGGCCGGGGGAGACCGTCCGGGCGTTCCTGGCCCGCCGCACCGGCGTCGCCGAGGCACAGCGCGTGATGGACGAGGCCACGCAGGCGCTGGTCGACGGCGCGCCCGGCGCCGACGACGCCTACGCGGTGAGCCTGGAGCGCTGGCTGAACCTGGGCGGCGCCGACCTGGAGGAGCGCGCGGAGGAGATCGCCGACTCCCTCGGCCTGGCCGTGGACCTGGACCAGCCGATGACCTCCCTCTCCGGCGGCCAGGCGGCCCGTGCCGGCCTCGCCTCCCTCCTGCTGTCCCGCTACGACGTCTTCCTCCTGGACGAGCCCACCAACGACCTGGACCTGGACGGCCTGGAGCGTCTGGAACGCTTCGTCACCGGCCTGCGCGCGGGCACGGTCGTCGTCAGCCACGACCGCGAGTTCCTCACCCGAACGGTCACCAAGGTCCTCGAACTCGACCTCGCCCAGCGGCAGATCAACCTCTACGGCGGCGGCTACGAGGCCTACCTGGAGGAGCGCGAGGTCGCCCGCCGACATGCCCGCGAGGACTACGAGGAGTACGCCGACAAGAGGGCCGCCCTCCAGGACCGCGCGCAGATGCAGCGCGGGTGGATGGACAAGGGCGTCAAGAACGCGCGCCGCAAGGCCGGCGGCGACAACGACAAGATCGGCCGCAAGTTCCGCAGCGAGGCCAGCGAAAAGCAGGCCGCCAAGGCCCGGCAGACCCAGCGCATGATCGAGCGCCTGGACGTGGTCGAGGAGCCGCGCAAGGAGTGGGAACTGCAGATGGAGATCGCGTCCGCGCCGCGCTCCGGCGCCGTGGTCGCGACCCTGCGCGACGCCGAGGTCCGGCGCGGCGGCTTCACCCTCGGCCCGGTCAGCCTGCAGATCGACTGGGCCGACCGGGTCGCGGTGACCGGAGCCAACGGCGCCGGCAAGTCCACCCTGCTCGGCGCGCTGCTCGGCCGGATCCCGCTCCACTCCGGACATGCCGCCCTCGGCTCCGGCGTCCTGGTCGGCGAGGTCGACCAGGCCCGCAAGCTGTTCCACGGCCCCGAGTCGCTGCTCGACGCCTTCTGCGCGGCGGTCCCGGACACCGAGCCGGTCGAGGTCCGCACCCTGCTGGCCAAGTTCGGCCTGAAGGCGGACCACGTCCTGCGCCCGGCCGCGACCCTCTCCCCGGGCGAACGCACCCGGGCCGCCCTGGCGTTGCTCCAGGGCCGGGGAGTGAACCTGCTCATCCTGGACGAGCCGACGAACCACCTCGACCTGCCCGCGATCGAGCAACTGGAGTCGGCCCTCGACTCCTACGAGGGCACCCTGCTCCTGGTCACCCACGACCGGCGCATGCTGGACGCGGTCCGGGTGACCCGGCGCCTGGAGGTGGCCGCGGGCAAGGTCGTGGAACGCTGAGCGAGGGGCCGTACCGGCGGAATCGGGCGTGTCCGCGGTGCACCGAGCCGGGGACCGTACCCGCCGACGCCCTACGCTGACCGCAGTTCCACGTCGGCGGCCGGTCGAGGAGTGACCATGAGCGGTGGGGTGAGCGGTCCGGGCCGACCGGGTGGTCCGGGGCTGCGGCTGCTGCGCGAGCAGGACGTGCTCGCGCGGATGCGCGGGACCGAGGACAGGATCGCGGACGCGATCACCGCCTTCGCGGGGACCATGCAGTTCGTCTATCTGCACGCCCTGTGGTTCACGGTCTGGATCGTGTGCAACGAAGGCGTGTTCGGCCAGGAGGTGATCTGGGATCCCTTCCCCTTCGGACTGCTCACCATGATCGTCAGCCTGGAGGCGATCTTTCTGTCCACCTTCGTGATGGTGAGCCAGAACCGCCAGGCCGCCCGCGAAAACGTGCGGGCCGACCTGGACTTCGAGACCAATGTGCGCTCGGAGGTGTGGTCGATCCACATGGGCCGGGCCCTGGGCGTCGACCCCGAGGAGGTCGAGCGCGGGGTCCGGGAACTGCTCGCGGAGAACCGCGCCCGCATGAGCGGCTCCCCCCGGTCCCCCGAGTGAGGGGCCACGTCCGCGCACCGGCTCCCGCCACGCGACGGGACGGTGACACGGGTGTCCGGGGCGGCCGGACGACGTCGCCGGGGAATGAGCGCATGGACCGGTCCCGCGTCCCCACCGGCGGCCGGAGGTGACCGGGCACCGCGGCGTGTTCCTGTCCGCCGGCATCGTGGGCAGGACGGACGACCGGGCGGCGCCGGTGATCGACGCGCCCCCGGCGCACGATGTGCGCCGGGCGGCCGATCTGTCGCGGCTGCTGGTGTCCCTGGCCATGCTGGGGCTGACGGCGCTGGTGGCGGTCGCCACCCGGGCGTTCGCCCGCACGGCGCAGCAGGGGCTGCTGTCCGCGGCGGCCGCGTTGCCACCGGGCCTGCGCGACGGGCTGGTCGGCACGGTGCAGTTCGTCGCTCTGGCGGCGCCGGTCGCGGCCGTGGTCCTCCTCGTCGTGCGCCGGTGCGGGGACGCGGTGCTCAGAATCCTGCCCGCCGCGGCGCTGGGCGCGGCGACCGCCTGGGCGCTCACACGTCTGGCGCTGGCACGCGGCCGACCGGATCTGTGGCCCGGGGTGCTGGCCGGCCGGGGCGGACTGATGGGGGCGGGCTGGCCGTCGGCGGTCTCCCTGGCGGCGTACGCCGCGGCGGTGGTCGCCGCAGGACCCTGGCTCGCGCGGCCGTGGCGGCGGACACTGTGGGCGCTGACGGCCGCGTGCGCCGTGCTCGGCGCCGTGGCCGCCGCTCTCGTACCTCTGGAGGCCGTCGCCGCGCTGGCAGCGGGCGGCGCGGCCGGCTCCGCGGTCCTGCTCATGGCCGGCGGCCCGCCGGACCGTCCGCCGGCCGGGGCGGTCGCCGACGCGCTGGTCGCCTGCGGGATCCCGCTCGCCACCCTGCGCGAGCTGCCCGAGGACGAGCAGCTTTCCGGCGAAGGGATCGTCTACCGTGCCGAGACCGCCGCAGGCCTGCGGCTGACCGTACGGGCCGTCGCCGCCGAGGACCAGGGCCGAGACCTGTTCCACCGGCTCGCCCGGCGTACCCTGCTGCGCCACCCGGACGACCCCGGCGCGCAGACCCCGCTCACCGCGGTCGAGCACGAGCTGCTCATGCTGGTCTTCGCCGCCCGCACCGGCGCCCGGGTCGACGAACCCGTGATCGCCTACCCGGTGGACGAAGGGGGCGCCCTCCTGGTGACCGTCGGGCAGGACGCCCGACGGCTGTCCGCGCTGGCGGCCGAGGATCTGACCGACGAACTGCTCGGCGAGGTGTGGCGGTCCGTGGCCCGTCTGCAGGAGCACCGCCTCGCGCACCGCGCCCTGCGCACCGAGAACATCCTCGTCGAACCGGGCGGCGGACTCAGGCTCACCGCCTTCGCCCGGGCCCGGCTCGACGCGCCGCCCGAGGCGCTCGGCAGCGACATCGCCGAACTGCTGGCCACCACCGCCGTACGCGTCGGCCCGAGCCGCGCCACCGCCTGCGCGCTGGCCGGCCTCGGCCACGAGCGGCTGGCGAGCGCACTGCCGTACCTGCAACCGCTCGCGTTGATCGGCCCCGCGCGGCGCGAGGTCGCGCGCTACGACCAGGAGCGCGCCAAAGCCGCCGGGGAGGGCGTACGGGCCGTGCCCGGCGGCCCGGCGGACGGCCCAGCCTGCTGCACGACCTCGCCGCCGAGGTCCGTACGGTGTGCGCGGCGTCGTACGCCCCGCCGGCCCGCCTGGCACGGTTCACCTGGAAGAGCGTTCTCGGCCTGCTCGGCGCCTTCCTGGTGCTGCACCTCGTGCTGCCGCAGTTCGCCGGCGCCCCGGCCGCTCTCCATGCGCTGAAGGAGGCGAACTGGTGGTGGCTGCTCGCCGTCGTGCCCGTCACCTTCGTCTCGCAGGCGTTCTCGACCTGTCTGCAACTGGGCACGATCCCCGACCGACTGCCGTTCGGCCCCACCTACCAGGTGCAGTTCGCCGGCTCGTTCCTGAACCGGATCACTCCGAACAACGTCGGCGGCATGGCGCTGGGCCTGCGCTACCTGCAGAAGACGGGCATCGAGACCGGCGCGGCCACGGCCTCGGTCGGGCTGCAGAGCCTGGCCGGGGCCGTCTCCAACGCCCTCGTCGCCGCGGTGTTCCTCGCCTGGGCCGGGGGGCACCACGCGGGAGTCCACCTGGACGTGCCCGTCGGCCGGTACGCGCTTCCCGTCATCGCCCTCGTGCTCGCCGCCGGAGGGCTGATCGGTTTCACCCCGCCGGGCCGGCGCTTCCTGCACGAGAAGGTGTGGCCGTTCCTCAGCTCGGCCGGGTCGACCGTCAAGGGCATCGCCACCGACCCCGCGAAGATCGCCCTCGGCACCCTGGGCGCGCTCGGCCTGCCCCTCGTCCAGATCGTGGGCCTCGCCCTGAGCGTCCACGCACTCGGCGGAGACCTCCCCTTCGTCCAGGTGGGCGCCGCCTACATGGGGGCCCGGCTGCTCGCGAACGCGGCTCCTGTGCCCGGCGGCCTCGGTGCGCTCGAAGCCGGACTCATCGCCGGTCTGACCGCGCTCGGCGTGCCCGCCGGCGCCGCCACTTCGGCCGTCCTGGTCTACCGGCTGCTCACCTTCTGGCTCAACGTCCCCCTGGGCGCGCTCGCCCTCGGCATCGTCCGGCGAAAGGGGTATGTGTGACGTCGGCTCACATCCGGGAGCCGGGTCCCGGATCCTCGCCCGCCACCACGGCGGGCCGCTCGACGCGGTGCGCCCAGCCCTCTTCGTGCGCGGCACACGGCCTCGGGAGAGGGCAGGTTCCGGTGGACACCGCCGCAGGAGGGCGTCCTCGGGCACTTGGGCCAGGGTGATCCCGCTCGTCGAGGAGCCGGGCGGCAGCGGCATTCCGCCCTCTGCCCAGCCTCAGGTGAAGACGGTGCGCCGGGGCAGGCCGATCCCGACGTGGTGGCCCTCGGCGACGTTGCCACCGGTGACGTTCGTCCGGTGGACACCGCCGGGCCCGGAGCCGAATGCGCCATCGGGTCGTCTCGGCGGCGCCCGTGGCCGAAGACGGGGCGGGGCGCACGGTGTGCCGCACGGCCCCGCCCCGGTGGCTCAGCGCCGCCCGTCGTTCGGGTTCAGCAGCCCGGCCCGCCGCAGTGCGTCCGCCATGGCGCTGTTGGCCGGCGCGGGCGCCTGACGCCCACCCCGGTCACCGCCGCGGCTCTGCCGCTGGCCCTGGCCCTGGCCCTGCCGCTGGCCCTGGCCGCCGCTCTGGCCCTGCCGCTGCTGTGGCGGCCGGCCGGCGCCACCCCGCTGCTGCCTGCCGCCCTGTCCCTGCGCGGCGGCCTCGTCGTCCAGCCTCAGCGTCAGCGCGATCCGCTTGCGCGGAATGTCCACGTCGAGCACCTTCACCTTGACGATGTCCCCGGGCTTCACGACATCCCGAGGGTCCTTGACGAACGTCTTGGACATCGCCGAGACATGCACCAGCCCGTCCTGGTGGACACCGACGTCCACGAAGGCCCCGAAGGCCGCCACGTTCGTGACCACCCCTTCCAGGACCATCCCGGCGGACAGGTCGGAGATCTTCTCCACGCCCTCCTTGAAGGTGGCCGTCTTGAAGGCGGGACGCGGGTCACGCCCCGGCTTCTCCAGCTCCTTCAGGATGTCGCTGACCGTCGGCAGACCGAAGGTGTCGTCCACGAAGTCCGCCGGCCGCAGCGAGCGCAGCACACCGGTGTTGCCGACGAGGGAGGCGACCTGCTGCCCCGTCGTCTTCACCATGCGCCGCACCACCGGATACGCCTCCGGGTGCACGCTGGAGGCGTCCAGCGGATCGACGCCGTCCCGGATCCGCAGGAAGCCCGCGCACTGCTCGTACGCCTTCGGACCGAGCCGCGCCACCTTCTTCAGCTCGGAGCGCGAGGTGAACGGCCCGTTCGCGTCCCGGTGCGCCACGATGTTCTCGGCGAGACCGGACGAAATGCCCGACACCCGCGACAGCAGCGGCACGGAGGCGGTGTTGACGTCCACGCCGACGCCGTTCACACAGTCCTCGACGACCGCGTCGAGCGAGCGGGACAGCTTCACCTCGGACAGGTCGTGCTGGTACTGGCCGACACCGATCGACTTCGGGTCGATCTTCACCAGCTCGGCAAGCGGGTCCTGCAGCCGGCGGGCGATGGAGACCGCGCCGCGCAGCGACACGTCCATGTCGGGCAGTTCCTGCGAGGCGTACTGCGACGCCGAGTACACGGAGGCGCCCGCCTCGGACACCATCACCTTGGTGAGCTTCAAGTCCGGGTGCCTGGAAATGAGTTCACCGGCGAGCTTGTCGGTCTCGCGGGAGGCCGTGCCGTTGCCGATGGCGATCAGGTCGACCGTGTGCTCCTTCGCCAGCCGGGCCAGCTTGGCGATCGCCTCGTCCCACTTGTTGGCCGGGACGTGCGGGTAGATCACGTCCGTGGCGACGACCTTGCCGGTGGCGTCGACCACCGCGACCTTCACACCCGTACGGAAGCCGGGGTCCAGGCCGAGCGTCGCGCGCGTGCCGGCCGGCGCGGCCAGCAGCAGGTCCCTCAGGTTCGCCGCGAACACGTTGACCGCCTCGTCCTCGGCGGCCGTACGCAGCCGCAGGCGCAGGTCGATGCCGAGGTGCACCAGGATGCGGGTGCGCCAGGCCCAGCGGACCGTGTCCTTCAGCCACTTGTCGGCGGGGCGGCCGCGATCGGTGATCCCGAAGCGATGGGCGATGATCCCCTCGTACGAGGACGGGCCCTCCACGGGCTCCTCCGGCTCCAGGACGAGGTCCAGGACCTCCTCCTTCTCGCCGCGCAGCATCGCCAGGATGCGGTGCGAGGGCAGCTCGGTGAACGGCTCGGCGAAGTCGAAGTAGTCGGCGAACTTGGCGCCCGCCTCCTCCTTGCCGTCCTTCACCTTGGCGGCCAGCCGCCCACGCACCCACATGCGCTCGCGCACCTCGCCGATCAGGTCGGCGTCCTCCGAGAACCGCTCGGTGAGGATGGCCCGCGCGCCGTCCAGCGCGGCCTGGGGGTCGGCGACGCCCTTGTCCGCGTCGACGAACGCGGCAGCGGCGGCGAGCGGCTCCACGGCCGGGTCCCCCAGCAGCCCCTCGGCCAGCGGCTCGAGGCCGGCCTCGCGTGCGATCTGCGCCTTGGTCCGCCGCTTGGGCTTGTAGGGCAGGTAGATGTCCTCGAGCCGCGCCTTGGTCTCGGCGCTGCGGATCTGCGCCTCCAGCTCCTCGGTGAGCTTGCCCTGCTCGCGCACCGACTCCAGGATCGCGGTCCGCCGCTCCTCCAGCTCCCGCAGGTAGCGCAGCCGCTCCTCGAGCGTGCGCAGCTGCGCGTCGTCGAGCATCTCGGTCGCTTCCTTGCGGTAGCGGGCGATGAAGGGCACGGTCGAACCGCCGTCGAGCAGCTCCACCGCGGCCTTCACCTGCCGCTCCCGTACGCCGAGTTCCTCGGCGATCCTGCCTTCGATGGACCCTACTTCGATGGATCCGGGTGTCGTCACGATCCCGTACCGCCTTCTCCACTGAGGTTGCGCGGCAATTGTGGCAGGTGACACCGACAACCGGGGATCAGGGCGCCCCGGCGGGCCGCCGTGCCGCGCGGGAGTCCGGACACCACACCCCGGCCGACCTGCCCGGGCGGCCCGCGGGCCATGGCAGAAAAGGTGGGAATCTCGTCATTGCGGCCATGGCCGCACTCTCGAAGAATCGAGGACATGCCGCAGCGAACGCTCCTCTTCGTCCTCTTCGACGGTGTGCAGAGCCTCGACGTCACCGGGCCCCTCGAGGTGTTCGCCGGTGCCGAGCAGCACAGGCCCGGCACGTACCGCATCCGCACGGCCTCGCTGGACGGCGGCCCCGTGCGCACCTCCAGCGGCCTGACCCTCGTACCGGACGGGGCGCTCGCGCAGGCGCCCGACCCGCACACCCTGCTGGTCCCCGGCGGTCAGGGCACCCGCAGCCCCGATCCGCGGCTGACCGAGTGGCTGCGCGCACACGGCCCGCGCGCGCGGCGCCTCGTCTCCGTCTGCACCGGCTCGCTCCTGCTGGCCGCCGCGGGTCTGCTCGACGGCCGCCGGGCGACGACCCACTGGGCCCAGTGCGACAAGCTCGCCCGTGACCACCCGGCCGTGCGGGTGGACCCCGAGCCGATCTACGTACGCGACGGACACGTCTCCACCTCGGCGGGCGTGACCTCCGGCATCGACCTCGCCCTCGCGCTGGTGGAGGAGGACCTGCACCGGGACGTGGCGCTCGATGTCGCCCGGCACCTGGTGGTCTTCCTGCGCAGGCCCGGCAACCAGGCGCAGTTCAGCGTCCAGCTCGCCGCCCAGACCGCGCGGCGCGCACCCCTGCGGGACGTGCAGCAGTGGATCACCGAGCACCCCGCCGGTGACCTGAGCGTCGAGGCTCTCGCCGCCCGCGCCCGGCTCTCGCCGCGCCACTTCGCCCGTGCCTTCCGGGAGGAGACGGGCCTGACGCCCGGCCGCTACGTCGACCGCGTCCGGCTGGAGCACGCCCGCCGGCTCCTGGAGGACACCTGCGACGGCATCGAGGAGATCTCCCGCGCCAGCGGTTATGGAACTCCCGAGGCCATGCGGCGCGCCTTCCTCAAGTCGCTCGGCACACCGCCCGCGGAGTACCGCAGGCGCTTCCATCCGGCATCCGCCCACTGAACCGGCCGCACACCGGGACGGCACCCGACCACCGAAAGGGATCGTCATGCACATCGCCATGGTCGTCTACGACCGCTTCACCGCCCTGGACGCCGTGGGGCCCTACGAGATCCTCAGCCGGCTCCCGGACGCCCGGGTCGACTTCGTGGCCGAGCGGCCCGGCCCGGTCCGCACCGACACGGGCTTCCTCGCCGTCACCGCGGACAAGGCCCTCGACGAGGTGACGAGCCCCGACATCGTCGTGGTCGCCGGCGGTCCCGGCACCGCCGAGCAGCTGGAGAACCCCGCCCTCCTCGACTGGCTGCGCGCCGTCGACGCGAGGACCACCTGGACGACCTCGGTCTGCTCGGGCTCGCTGCTGCTCGCCGCCGCCGGTCTGCTCAAGGGCCGGCGCGCCACCAGCCACTGGGCCGCCCTGGAGGTGCTGAAGCAGTTCGGCGCCGAACCGACGGGCGAGCGGGTGGTCACCGACGGCAAGTACGTCACCGCCGCCGGTGTCTCCTCCGGCATCGACATGGGCCTCACCCTGGTCGGCAGGATCGCGGGCGACGAACACGCCCAGGCCGTCCAGCTGCTGACCGAGTACGACCCGCAGCCGCCCTACGACGCCGGTTCGCCGCAAAAGGCCCCCGCGCACCTGGTGGAGGAGTTCCGCGCGCAGAGCCGCCTCACTCTGCGGTAGGCACGCTCCAGGTGAAGCGCGGCCGCCTGCGCTCCAGGAAGGCGGCGACCCCCTCCGCGGTGTCGCCGCTGCCGCGCGCCTGCTCCGTCCAGTGGGCGTCCCGGTCCGTGCGGCCGTTCGCGAACTCCTTCGCGGCGGCCTGGGTCAGCTGGGAACGGGACGCCAGGATCCGGGTCAGCTCGGCGACCCGCTTGTCCAGTTCGCCCTCGGGCAGCACCTCGTCCACGAGCCCGGTGCGCAGGGCCCGCCCGGCATCGATCAACTCGGCCGTGAACAGCAGGTACTTGGCGGTGGACGGCCCCACCAGCGACACGAGCCGCCGCGTGGACGAGGCCGCGTACACGATCCCGAGCTTGGCCGGCGTGACCCCGAAGAGCGCTCCCTCCTCCACGAGCCGCAGATCGCAGGCGGCCGCGAGCTGGGCACCGCCGCCCACACAGTGGCCGCGCACCGCGGCGAGCGTCGGCTTGGGGAACGCGGCGAGCGCCTCCTCGGCCGCCACTGCCAGCCCCTGCGCCTCGGCTGGCGACCCCTGAAGCGTGGAGATGTCCGCACCCGCGCAGAAGGTCGCGCCCTCGCCGGTCAGAACCAGCGCCCGCACGGTGGGATCGCCCGCCAGCTCGTCCAGCAGCGGCGGCAGGGCCCGCCACATCGCGGCGGTCATGGCGTTGCGCTTGGCCGGATTCCGGATGATCACCGTGGCCACGGAGTCGGCGATCTCGTGCGAGAGCTGGGGATCCATGCGATGGATGCTATCGGGGGCCGCCTACGGGGCCGGAGGGCCGTCCAGTGGTGCGGTCCCGCCCCCTCCGGGGTTTTCCCACAACCCGAATAGTTCGTGAACCGGCGTCAAGGGCGACAGGAGCGGTCCTACAACTGCCGTTGTCATACGCCCGCGGTCAGAAGCGCTCGATAATCGCTGACTTCTGGTCAGTCATCCGGAGCCGAGCGCATCGTTACCAACACTCGACGTGTGGTGACAATCGAGCGCGAGGGTGGCGACCGGACGATGGACAACCACGGGTGCGGGGACGGCCCGCGCCCAGCGGGGGGCGCCGGGCGGCCGCCCGATCCACTGCCGTACGAGGGAGTCTGGCGGTTCACCGCGCCCGCCGTGGACGCCTCGGTCCCGCAGGCCCGGCACGCCGTACAGGACCTGCTGCTGCGCCAGGGTGTACCGGTCTCCGACGACCTGGTGTACGGCCTGCTGCTGATCGTCTCCGAGCTGGTCACGAACGCGGTCAGGCATGCGGCGCTGCTGTCGCCGATGCTCGCCGTGGAGGTGGCCGTCGGGGCCGAATGGGTGCGTGTGTCGGTGGAGGACAACCACCCCTACCGCCCGACCGCTCTGGAAGCCGACCACGGCCGGACCGGCGGCCGGGGCCTGCTCCTGGTCCGTGAGATCGCCCGGGAGGCGGGCGGAGCGGTCGACGTGGAGCACACGGCCGGCGGCGGCAAGGTGATCTGGGCCGCCCTGCCGCTCAAGCCGGCGACCCTTTCCTAGGGAGTCGCCAGAGGGCGCGGGCGGGGTTCACCAGCCCGCGGACTCGCCGGTCAGCTCCCTGATCGCCGGACGTGCCGCGTCCAGCACGGTCATGAACCACGCCGAGAACGGGTCCCGCGCGTGCCGCTCGGCCAGCTCGGCCGCCGTCACGTACGCGGTCGCCTCGACCTCCTCCGGGACCGGCGCGAGCGGAGCCTGCACCATGCCGACGAACAGGTGGTTGTACTCCTGCTCGACCAGGCCCGAGGCCGGGTCCGGGTGGTTGTAGCGGACGGTGCCCGCCTCCGCCAGCAGGGAAGGCGAGACACCCAGCTCCTCGTACGTCCGCCGGGCCGCCGCGGCGAAGGGTGCCTCGCCGGGGTAGGGGTGGCCGCAGCAGGTGTTGGACCACACACCGGGGGAGTGGTATTTGCCGAGCGCCCGCTGCTGGAGCAGCAGCCGGCCGTACTCGTCGAAGAGGAACACCGAGAACGCACGGTGCAGCTGCCCCGGCGGCTGATGCGCGGCGAGCTTCTCCGCGGTGCCGATCGTCACGCCCTTCTCGTCGACAAGTTCCAGCAAAATCGCCTCTGCGGTGCCGTTCGACGAGCTGTGCGTCTCGGTGGCAGGTGTGATCGGCATACCCATCCTTAGCCTCGGTCTTCGCACCCCAAGTCTGCCGTACGAATCCGGCACTCCCGGCACTTCCCGGCACGTCCGCATGTCCCGAGCCGGGCGGTACCGGAGTGGGACCCGGTGATCATCGTGCCCGGCGCCACTCGCCGGGAACCGCCCGCGGGACTCGAACAAGATTGCGTACGGTCAATGGCACAGCCGCGCCTCGTGCTCCGCGTGACCACCCGGCTCCAGCTGGAAGGTGCAGTGCTCGACGTCGAAGTGGTCGCCCAGGCATCCCTGCAGCTCGTGCAGCATCTTCTCGTTGCCGATGGCGTTCAGCACGTCCGAGCTGACCACCACGTGCGCGGACAGCACGGGCATGCCCGAGGTGATCGTCCAGGCGTGCAGGTCGTGCACGTCCTCCACGCCGTCCAGGGCCAGGATGTGCGCCCGCACCTCCGCCATGTCGACATCCTTCGGGGCCGCCTCCAGCAGCACGTCCAGCGTCTCGCGCAGCAGCTTCAGCGTCCTCGGCACGATCATCAGGCCGATGACCAGCGAGGCGACCGGGTCGGCGGCCTGCCAGCCCGTGGTCAGGATCACCGTGGCCGAGATCAGCACCGCCACCGAGCCGAGCGCGTCCGCGGCCACCTCGAGGAAGGCGCCTCGCACGTTCAGGCTCTCCTTCTGCCCACGCATCAGCAGGGTGAGCGAGATGGAGTTCGCGACCAGGCCGATCAGACCGAAGACGATCATCAGGCCGCCGCGGGTGTCCGCGGGCGTGACGAACCGCTGCACCGCCTCGTACAGCACGTATCCGCCGACCCCGAGCAGCAGAAGGCAGTTGGCCAGGGCGGCGAGGATCTCGGCGCGGGCGTAGCCGAAGGTACGGTTCGTGCTCGCCGGGCGGTTCGCGAAGTGGATGGCGAGCAGCGCCATGCCCAGGCCGACCGCGTCGGTCGCCATGTGGGCGGCGTCCGCGATCAGGGCGAGCGAGTCCGCGACGAGACCGCCGACGATCTCGACCACCATGATCGTGAGGGTGATGCCCAGCGCGACGCGCAGCCGCCCGCGGTAGGCCGCCGCGGCCGTACCTGTGGGGGGCGCGTGGCTGTGCGCATGCCCGTGGTCGTGCCCTGCCCCCATGAAAACCGCCCCTTCCGTGTTCCGTCCGGGCTCACAGTGAACTACGGGTGGGGGGTATCGGGCAACGCGGCACTGAACACCGTTGTCATGTGCCCTGACCTGCGGAAACGAAACGCAGGTCAGGGCGTGGCCACGGGCTCACTTCCCGTGGTGCAGCTGCCAGCCCCGCCAGGCCGAGGCGACCATCTCCGGCACCCCGCGCCCGGCCCGCCAGCCCAGTTCCTCGGCGGCCCGCTCCGCCGAGGCGACCGCGCGCGGCGCGTCCCCGGGGCGGCGCCCCTCGACCACCGGCGCCCGCCGGTCGCCGGTGACCTCACCGATGACAGTGATCAGCTCGCGCACCGAGACGCCCTCGCCGCGGCCGATGTTCAGCGTCAGATCGCCCGTGAGGTCCCCGCCGGCGAGCCGCCGCGCGGCCGCCAGGTGCGCCTCGGCGAGGTCGGCCACGTGGATGTAGTCCCGGATGCAGGTGCCGTCCGGCGTCGGATAGTCGGTGCCGAAGATCCGCGGGGCCTCGTCGCGGGTGAGCCGGTCGAAGACCATCGGCACGATGTTGAACACACCTGTGTCCGCGAGTTCCGGTTCGGCCGCGCCCGCCACGTTGAAGTAGCGCAGGCACACCGTCGAGATCCCGTGCGCCCGGCCCGCCGCCCGTACCAGCCACTCCCCGGCCAGCTTGGTCTCGCCGTAGGGGTTCACGGGCGCGCAGGGAGTGTCCTCGGTGATCAGCTCCACGTCCGGGTTGCCGTACACCGCCGCCGACGAGGAGAACAGCAGGCGGCCGATCCCCGCCTCGGCGACCGCGTCCAGGAGGGTGGCCAGGCCGCCCACGTTCTCCCGGTAGTAGCGCGTGGGCTCGGCCACGGACTCGGCGACCTGCTTGCGCGCGGCGAGGTGGACGACGCCCGTCACGCCGTACTCCGCGAAGACCCGCTTGAGCAGGCTCCCGTCCAGCGTCGAGCCCGCGACGAGCGGGATCCCGGCCGGGAGCCGCTCGGGCACCGCGGCCGACAGGTCGTCCAGCGCCACGACGCTCTCCCCGGCGCCCGCCATGGCCCGCGCCACATGTGCCCCGATGTATCCGGCCCCGCCGGTGATCAGCCACGTCATGGTCGCCCACCCTATGCCGACCCGACCGTGTGTCCGTGATGCCGGGGAAGCCCGGGTCTGCGACCAAAGTTTGTGGGACGGGCCCCGGATCCCCGATGATGATCGCGGCAAAGGCCTGGGCAGCACTCGTGGACCGGCCCGTGAACGGGCGGTGAACACGGACTTCGGCCCATCGGATAGCCTCTGCCGACATGCCGCCCGGGCACCGCAGGCCAAGGCGCCCCCCACCACGCTAAAGACCGGCGTCGAAGCGCCGGCACCCAGGGAGTGAGTTCGGTTGCCGACCGCCATCGTCACCGGTCAGCCGGTCCCCGGATCGTCGCTCGAGAACGATCTGCGGTCCCTCGGCTTCGACGTGCGCGCGGCCACCGACGCCGCCGAGGCGGAGACCCTGCTCGCCGCCGTCCCCGCCGACCGGCGCGTCGCCCTCGTCGACGCCCGCTTCGTCGGCCACGTGCACGCACTCCGGCTCGGCCTCACCGACCCGCGCTTCGACCTCGCCGCCGTCCCGGGCGCCGTCACCGCCCAGCCGGCCGCCCGGCCGGCCCTGACCCGGGCGCTGGCCCGCGAGACCTCCGCCGGCGGCGGTACGGCGGTGGCCGTGGACAGCGTCGCCGACCGCCTCGTCACCGCCCTCGGCACCGACGGCTGCGAGGTCCACCGGCCCGAACTGGGCAGCCTGGTCGCCGCCGTCCCGGCCGACCCGCAGGGCCGCAACGAGGCCCGGCAGGCCGTCGCCGCCGTCGACGACGAGGCGATACGCCTGAAGTCGGCCGTGAAGTCCCGCGACGGCTTCTTCACCACGTTCTTCATCAGCCCGTACTCGCGCTACATCGCCCGCTGGTGCGCCCGCCGGGGCCTGACCCCCAACCAGGTCACCACCGCCTCGCTGCTCACCGCCCTGATCGCGGCGGGCTGCGCGGCGACCGGCACCCGGGGCGGGTTCATCGCGGCCGGCGTGCTGTTGATCGCCTCGTTCGTGCTGGACTGCGCCGACGGCCAGCTCGCCCGCTACGCCCTGAAGTACTCCACCCTCGGCGCCTGGCTCGATGCCACCTTCGACCGGGCCAAGGAGTACGCCTACTACGCCGGTCTCGCCCTCGGCGCCGCTCGCGGCGGCGACGACGTGTGGGCGCTCGCCCTCGGCGCGATGATCCTGCAGACCTGTCGGCACGTGGTCGACTTCTCCTTCAACGAGGCCAACCACGACGCCGCCGCCAACACCAGCCCCACCGCGGCCCTCTCCGACAAGCTGGACAGCGTCGGCTGGACGGTCTGGGCGCGCCGGATGATAGTCCTGCCCATCGGTGAGCGCTGGGCGATGATCGCCCTCCTCACCGCGGCCACCACCCCCCGCATCACCTTCTACGTGCTGCTCGCCGGCTGCGCCTTCGCCGCGACGTACACCACGGCCGGCCGGGTGCTGCGGTCCCTGACCCGCAAGGCACAGCGGACGGACCGGGCCGCCCAGGCCCTGGCGGACCTCGCCGACAACGGCCCGGTCGCCTCCCGCATGGCGCATCTCACCCGCGTCCGCTTCGGTGCCCCGCTGCTGGTGGCCCTGGCCGGCACGGCCGTCCTCGCCGTCTCCCTCTTCTCCGGGAGGACCTGGGCGCCGGTCGCCGGTGCCTTCGTCTACGCCGTCACCTCGGGCCAGGCCCTGTGCCGCCCCCTCAAGGGCGCCCTCGACTGGCTCGTCCCCCCGCTGTTCCGGGCCGCCGAATACGGCACCGTCCTCGTCCTCGCGAGTAAAGCTGGGGTAAACGGGGCGCTTCCTGCGGCTTTCGGCCTGGTGGCCGCCGTCGCCTACCATCACTACGACACGGTGTACCGCATCCGCGGCAACGCCGGAGCGCCGCCGGCCTGGCTGGTGCGCGCCGTCGGGGGGCAGGAGGGGCGGACACTGCTCGTCACCCTGCTGGCCGCGCTGCTCACCGCTGGGCAGTTCAAGGTCGCGCTCACGGTCCTCGCCGTGATCGTCGCCCTGGTGGTGCTCGTCGAGAGCATCCGCTTCTGGGTGTCCGCTGGGGCACCCGCCGTACACGACGAAGGAGAACCCGCATGATCGGCCTCGTGCTGGCGGCCGGCGCCGGACGGCGTCTGCGCCCCTACACCGACAGCCTTCCCAAGGCTCTGGTGCCAGTGGGCCCTGCGGGCATAGAGGACTCGATCACCGTGCTCGACCTCACTCTCGGCAACTTCGCCGAGATCGGTCTGACCGAGGTCGCGGTCATCGTCGGCTACCGCAAGGAGGCCGTGTACGAGCGCAAGGCGGCCCTGGAGGCGAAGTACGGCCTCAAGCTCACCCTGATCGACAACGACAAGGCCGAGGAGTGGAACAACGCCTACTCCCTGTGGTGCGGCCGTGACGCCCTCAAGGACGGTGTGATCCTCGCCAACGGCGACACCGTCCACCCGGTCTCCGTCGAGAAGACGCTGCTCGCCGCGCGGGGCGAGGGCAAGAAGATCATCCTCGCCCTCGACACCGTGAAGTCCCTCGCGGACGAGGAGATGAAGGTCGTCGTCGACCCCGAGAAGGGCATGACGAAGATCACCAAGCTGATGGACCCCGCCGAGGCCACCGGCGAGTACATCGGCGTCACCCTCATCGAGGGCGACGCCGCCCCCGAGCTGGCCGACGCGCTGAAGACGGTCTGGGAGACCGACCCGCAGCAGTTCTACGAGCACGGCTACCAGGAGCTGGTCAACCGCGGCTTCCGGATCGACGTGGCACCGATCGGTGACGTCAAGTGGGTCGAGATCGACAACCACGACGACCTCGCCAAGGGACGGGAGATCGCGTGCCGCTACTGACCCGGCTCATTCCCTCGCCGGTCGTCGTCGACATCCGCCCGGGTGCCCTGGACGACCTGGCCTGTGTCCTCGCCGACGAGCGCATCGCGCAGTCCGGCCGGCTCGCCGTCGCCGTCAGCGGCGGCTCCGGCACCAAGCTGCGCGAGCGCATCGCCCCCTCGCTGCCCGGCGCCTCCTGGTACGAGGTCGGCGGCGGCACCCTCGACGACGCGATCCGGCTGGCCGGAGAGATGAAATCCGGCCACTACGACGCGGTGGTCGGGCTCGGCGGCGGCAAGATCATCGACTGCGCCAAGTTCGCCGCGGCGCGCATCGGCCTGCCCCTGGTCGCCGTGCCGACGAACCTCGCGCACGACGGCCTGTGCTCGCCGGTCGCCACGCTCGACAACGACGCCGGGCGCGGCTCCTACGGTGTGCCGAACCCGATCGGTGTCGTCATCGACCTGGACGTGATCCGCGAGGCCCCGGCCCGCTTCGTCCGGGCCGGCATCGGCGACGCGATCTCCAACATCAACGCGGTCGCGGACTGGGAGCTGTCCAACCGCGTCAACGGCGAGAAGATCGACGGTCTCGCCGCGGCCATGGCCCGTCAGGCCGGCGAGGCGGTCCTGCGCCACCCCGGCGGCATCGGCGACAACGACTTCCTCCAGGTGCTCGCCGAGGCGCTGGTCCTCAGCGGTATCTCGATGTCGATCTCCGGCGACTCCCGGCCGTCCTCCGGCTCCTGCCACGAGATCAACCACGCCTTCGACCTGCTGTTCCCCAAGCGGGCGGCCGCCCATGGCGAACAGTGCGGGCTCGGCGCGGCCTTCGCGATGTATCTGCGCGGAGCCCACGAGGAGGCGGCCCACCAGGCCGGGGTGCTACGCCGGCACGGGCTTCCGGTGCTGCCGGAGGAGATCGGCTTCACGGTGGACGAGTTCGTCCGCGCCGTGGAGTTCGCCCCGGAGACCAGGCCCGGCCGCTACACGATCCTCGAACACCTCGACCTCAAGCCGAACCAGATCAAGGACATCTACGCGGACTATGTCAAGGCCATCGGTAGCTGAACTCCGTCCGGTCGTCCACCCCGCCGGGGTGAAGGACCGGCGCAGCGGTGAGCACTGGGCGGGACGCCTCTACATGCGTGAGGTGTCCCTGCGCGTCGACCGCTACCTGGTGAACACCAGGGTCACGCCCAACCAGCTCACGTACCTGATGA
The DNA here is from genome assembly GCF_001542625.1 of Streptomyces griseochromogenes. NCBI lineage: Bacteria > Bacillati > Actinomycetota > Actinomycetes > Kitasatosporales > Streptomycetaceae > Streptomyces > Streptomyces griseochromogenes. The sequence continues at coordinate 3,531,579 of NZ_CP016279.1, forward strand.
CCGTCTGCGGCGTGCTCGCGGCCCCGGCCCTGCTGGTGCCGGGGATCGCGGGAGCCGTGCTCGGTGTGCTCGCCACCCAGCTGTACCTGCTGCTGGACTGCGTCGACGGCGAGATCGCCCGCTGGAAGAAGCAGTACTCCCTCGGCGGGGTCTACCTGGACCGCGTCGGCGCCTACCTGACCGACGCGGCGGTCCTGGTCGGCCTCGGCCTGCGCGCCGCCGACCTGTGGGGGAGCGGGCGCATCGACTGGCTGTGGGCCTTCCTCGGCACCCTCGCCGCCCTCGGCGCGATCCTGATCAAGGCCGAGACCGACCTCGTCGGCGTCGCCCGGCACCAGGCAGGGAAGCCGCCGGTCCAGGAGGCGGCCTCCGAGCCGCGCTCCTCCGGAATGGCGCTGGCCCGCCGGGCCGCCTCGGCGCTGAAGTTCCACCGGCTCATCCTCGGTATCGAGGCCTCGCTGCTGATCCTGGTCCTCGCGATCGCGGACCAGATCCACGGCGATCTGTTCTTCACCCGGCTCGGCACCGCCGTGCTCGCCGGCATCGCCCTGCTGCAGACCCTGCTGCACCTGGTGTCCATCCTCGCCTCCAGCAGGCTGAGGTGAGCGGCATGAAGGTCGGCGCGGTCATCATCACCATGGGCAACCGGCCCGAGGAACTGCGTGCCCTGCTCGACTCGGTCGCCAAGCAGGACGGCGACCGGGTCGAGGTGGTCGTCGTCGGCAACGGCTCGCCCGTCCCGGACGTCCCCGAAGGCGTACGGACCATGGAGCTGCCCGAGAACCTGGGCATCCCTGGCGGCCGCAACGTCGGCATAGAGGCCTTCGGGCCCAGTGGCCGCGATGTCGACATACTGCTTTTCCTCGACGACGACGGACTGCTCGCCCGGCACGACACCGCCGAGCTGTGCCGTCAGGCGTTCGAGGCCAACCCGAAGCTCGGCATCATCAGCTTCCGGATCGCCGACCCGGACACGGGCGAGACCCAGCGCCGGCATGTACCGAGGCTGCGCGCCTCCGACCCGATGCGTTCCTCCCGGGTCACCACCTTCCTCGGCGGCGCCAACGCCGTCCGCACCCGGGTCTTCGCCGAAGCCGGTGTGCTCCCGGACGAGTTCTTCTACGCCCACGAGGAAACCGACCTGGCATGGCGGGCCCTCGACGCGGGCTGGATGATCGACTACCGGTCCGACATGGTGCTGCACCACCCGACGACCGCGCCCTCCCGGCACGCGGTGTACCACCGCATGGTGGCCCGCAACCGGGTCTGGCTGGCCCGCCGCAACCTGCCCGTGCTCCTCGTCCCCGTCTACCTCGGGGTCTGGCTGCTGCTCACCCTCCTGCGCCGCCCGTCGGTGCCGGCCCTGAAGGCCTGGTTCGGCGGCTTCAGAGAGGGCTGGACCACTTCGTGCGGCCCCCGTCGCCCCATGCGCTGGCGTACCGTGTGGAGGCTCACCCGACTGGGCCGGCCCCCGGTCATCTGACAAGCTCGTCGGTGCGGGGCGCGCGTTCCCGGTGCGCCCGGGGAGGGATCCGACGACGCCCGCGAACGATGAATCCGACGCAGCCGACGCACATGACGCACAACGACGTACCCGAAGACGAAAGCTTCCTCCTGTGAGTGAGACAACGCATGACGGCGGTGTCGCGGTGACCGCGGCCCCGTCACCCGACGAGGGACTGACGGCGGCGCAGCTCGCCGCCAAGTACGGGCTCGCCGTGAGCGGCGCCCGGCCCTCCCTCGTCGAGTACGTCCGTCAGCTGTGGGGACGGCGCCACTTCGTCCTCGCCTTCTCCCAGGCGAAGCTGACCGCGCAGTACAGCCAGGCCAAGCTCGGCCAGCTCTGGCAGGTGGCGACGCCCCTGCTGAACGCGGCCGTGTACTACTTCATCTTCGGCGTCATCCTGCACGCGAGCAAAGGCATGTCCAAGGACGTGTACATCCCGTTCCTGGTCACGGGCGTGTTCGTCTTCACGTTCACGCAGAGCTCGGTCATGACGGGCGTCCGCGCCATCTCCGGCAACCTCGGCCTGGTGCGCGCCCTGCACTTCCCGCGCGCCTCGCTGCCCATCTCCTTCTCCCTGCAGCAGCTGCAGCAGCTGCTCTTCTCGATGATCGTGCTGTTCGTCGTCGCGATAGGATTCGGCAGCTACCCGAGCGCCTCCTGGCTGCTGATCGTGCCGGTCCTGGTGCTGCAGTTCCTGTTCAACACCGGGCTCGCGCTGATCGTGGCCCGCATGGGCGCCAAGACGCCGGACCTCGCCCAGCTGATGCCGTTCATCCTGCGCACCTGGATGTACACGTCCGGTGTCATGTTCTCCATCAACAAGATGATGGAGGGCCGCTCCGAGCTGTCGGTCCGGCTGCTCGAGGTCAACCCGGCCGCCGTCTACATGGACCTGATGCGCTACGCGCTGATCGACGGCTACCACGCCTCGAACCTGCCGCCGCACGTGTGGGCCATCGCCCTGTTCTGGGCCGTGGTCGTCTTCGCCGGCGGTTTCGTGTACTTCTGGAAGGCGGAGGAGAGGTACGGCCGTGGCTGAGCAGAACATCGCCGAACAGGACATCCGGGACCCGCGCCCGACGGTCATCGCGGACGACCTGCACATCGTCTACCGGGTCAACGGAGCCAAGACCGGCAAGGGCAGCGCGACGGCGGCCCTCAGCCGCATTCTCAGGCGAGGCTCCGACGACTCGGCGCGCGGGGTGCGCAAGGTGCACGCCGTGCGCGGTGTCTCCTTCGTCGCCTACCGCGGCGAGGCCATCGGCCTGATCGGCTCCAACGGCTCCGGCAAGTCCACGCTGCTGCGCGCCATCGCCGGCCTGCTGCCCGCCGAGAAGGGCAAGGTCTACACCGACGGCCAGCCCTCGCTGCTCGGTGTGAACGCGGCCCTGATGAACGACCTGACCGGAGAGCGGAACGTCATCCTCGGCGGTCTCGCCATGGGCATGTCCCGTGAGCAGGTCAAGGAGCGCTACCAGGACATCGTCGACTTCTCCGGGATCAACGAGAAGGGCGACTTCATCACGCTGCCGATGCGGACGTACTCCTCCGGCATGGCTGCCCGGCTGCGCTTCTCCATCGCCGCCGCCAAGGACCACGACGTCCTCATGATCGACGAGGCCCTCGCCACCGGCGACCGCAAGTTCCAGAAGCGCTCCGAGGAGCGCATCCGGGAGCTGCGCAAGGAAGCCGGCACGGTGTTTCTGGTCAGTCACAACAACAAGTCCATCCGCGACACCTGCAACCGTGTCCTGTGGCTGGAACGCGGCGAACTGCGCATGGACGGACCCACCGAAGAGGTCCTCAAGGAGTACGAGAAGTTCACGGGCAAGTAGCCCGGGTTCGGCCGGAGCCCGCCGGAACTCCCGGTGGGGCCCGCGTCCGCAAAGGAAGCGTCAACTCGCTCTGGTCTTAGGAATCTTGACGCCAATCGGTGTGTTGTTGTGATGCGCAGGACACCCCGCCTGACCTCGCTGCGTTGTACAACGTAAGCTGTACCGGTCCCGGAAAGCGGCAAGTGGGGCGATAATGCGCGACAGCCTTTGCCGGGCAGCCCGGCGGAAGTCCGGGCGGCGTGTCCGAAATAGTGTGTATTGGGTCGGCAGTGTAGAACGGGAGATGTGACGGCAATGGTTACGGAAACTCCCCAGCTCAGCGCAGTATGTGCCGTCCCCGCCCAGGGCAGCGCGCGGTGACGGGAACCGACACGGCGCCCGCACTGGAGCGCGCCACGCTGGACAAGGCCACGAGCGAGAACTTCCCCGTGGCCCCCTTCTTCCTGCCCCGGGCCTGGCGCGACGACCTCATGGCCGTCTACGGCTTCGCCCGCCTCGTGGACGACATCGGCGACGGCGATCTGGCCCCCGGTGGAGCCGACGCGCGGATCCTCGGCGTGTCGGCCGGTGAGGCCGAGGACCGTCTGATCCTCCTCGACGCCTTCGAGGCCGACCTGCGGCGTGTCTTCGACGGCGCGCCCCGCCATCCCCTGCTGCGCCGCCTGCAGCCCACCGTCCGCCGCCACGCCCTCACCCCCGAGCCCTTCCTCGGCCTGATCGCCGCCAACCGCCAGGACCAGCTGGTCACCCGGTACGAGACCTACGACGACCTCCTCGCCTACTGCGAACTGTCCGCCAACCCCGTCGGCCGCCTCGTCCTCGCCGTCACCGGCACCGCGACCCCCGAGCGGAACCGTCTCTCCGACGCGGTCTGCACCGCCCTGCAGATCGTGGAGCACCTCCAGGACGTCGCGGAGGACCTCGGCCGCGACCGGATCTATCTGCCGGCTGCGGACATGAAGCGCTTTCACGTCCAGGAAACCGATCTCGCCGCGAAAACCGCGGGCGCATCGGTGCGCGCCCTGGTTGCATACGAAGCGCAACGCGCCCGCGATCTGCTGAATGAAGGCGCCCCCCTGGTGGGTAGCGTCCACGGCAGGTTGAAGCTGCTGCTCGCGGGGTTCGTGGCGGGGGGAAGAGCGGCGGTCCGGGCGATCGCCGCCGCCGAATACGACGTACTTCCCGGCCCGCCCAGACCCGGCAAGGTCCGGTTGCTGCGTGAGGTGGGCGTGATCCTGCGAGGAGAGGGGTGATCCGGACCGTGGATTCTGCACCGCACGTGTCCGCGCCGGTACTCGCCGCCTACAGCTACTGCGAGGCCGTCACCGGGCAGCAGGCCCGCAACTTCGCGTACGGTATCCGCTTGCTGCCGACGCCCAAGCGCCGCGCGATGTCGGCGCTGTACGCCTTCTCCCGGCGTGTCGACGACATCGGCGACGGCGACCTGCCGGGCGAGGTCAAGGTCAAGCGGCTGGAGGACACCCGGGCGCTGCTCACCCGGATCCGCGAGGGCGGCGTCGAGGAGGACGACACCGATCCGGTGGCCGTCGCGCTCACCCATGCCGCGCGCGCCTTCCCGATCCCGCTCGGCGGTCTGGACGAGCTGATCGACGGCGTCCAGATGGACGTGCGCGGGGAGACGTACGAGACCTGGGACGACCTGAAGGTCTACTGCCGCTGTGTGGCCGGAGCCATCGGCCGTCTCTCGCTGGGCGTGTTCGGCACGGAGCCGGGGGCGCGCGGCGCCGAGCGCGCACCCGAGTACGCCGACACCCTCGGTCTCGCGCTCCAGCTCACCAACATCCTCAGAGACGTCCGCGAGGACGCCGAGGGCGGCCGTACCTATCTGCCCGCCGACGACCTCGCCAAATTCGGCTGCTCGGCCGGGTTCAACGGGCCGACACCACCGGAGGGCTCCGACTTCGCGGGCCTCGTGCACTTCGAAGTGCGACGGGCCCGCGCCCTTTTCGCCGAGGGCTACCGGCTGCTCCCCATGCTCGACCGGCGCAGCGGCGCCTGTGTGGCAGCCATGGCCGGCATCTACCGCCGGCTGCTGGACCGCATCGAGCGCGAACCGGAGGCCGTGCTGCGCGGCCGGGTCTCGCTGCCCGGGCGCGAGAAGGCCTATGTCGCCGTGCGCGGACTGTCCGGGCTCGACACCCGGCACGTGTCCCGGCGGACCGTCAGGAGGCGCGCCTGATGGACGTCGTGGACCAGGCCGACTCCGCGGGACCGCAGCGGTGGGCAACCCTCCGCTGCGGCGTGGCGTCCCTGACTGCGACGGCCGACCGTGCACCGTTCAACCTGCACGCTCGGCACGTACGGAAGGACCGACGATGAGCGACGGCTCGCGCCCCGAGGGGGCGGACGCTGGCACCCCGCGACCTGCGGCCACGGCAGGCCGCAGCGCCGTCGTGGTCGGCGGCGGCCTCGCCGGGATCACCGCGGCGCTCGCGCTCGCCGACGCGGGCGTCCGTGTCACCCTGCTCGAAGGCAGGCCCAGGCTGGGCGGCCTCGCCTTCTCCTTCCAGCGCGGCGAGCTGACCGTCGACAACGGCCAGCATGTGTACCTGCGCTGCTGCACCGCCTACCGCTGGTTCCTCGACCGGATCCAGGGCGCGGCGCTGGCACCTCTGCAGGACCGCCTGGACGTGCCCGTCGTCGACGTCACCAAACCCGAAGGGCGGCGGCTCGGCAGACTGCGGCGCGACGCGCTGCCCGTCCCCCTCCACCTGGGGCGCAGCCTGGCCGCCTATCCGCATCTCTCGTTCGCCGAACGCGCCGCGGTCGGGCGGGCCGCGCTCGCGCTCAAGGGGCTCGACCTCTCCGATCCGGCCCTGGACACCCAGGACTTCGGCAGCTGGCTGGCCGCTCACGGCCAGTCGGCGCGTGCCGTCGAGGCCCTGTGGGACCTGGTCGGGGTCGCCACCCTCAACGCGGTCGCGGGCGACGCCTCGCTGGGGCTCGCCGCGATGGTGTTCAAGACCGGTCTGCTGTCCGACCCGGGAGCGGCCGACATCGGCTGGGCCCACGTCCCGCTGGGCGAACTGCACGACCGGCTGGCCCGCAAGGCGCTCGACTCCGCGGGCGTGCGTACCGAGGTCCGTACACGCGTCACCTCCGTCTCCACCAACGAAAACGGGACCTGGAGCGTTCAGGTTCCCGGCGAGACGCTCCAAGCCGACGCGGTCGTCCTCGCCGTACCCCAGCGCGAGACCCACGGCCTGCTGCCGCCCGGCGCCCTCGACGCCCCCGACGAGTTGCTGAGGATCGGCACCGCGCCCATCCTCAACGTGCATGTCGTCTACGACCGCAAGGTGCTCGCCAGGCCCTTCTTCACCGCCCTCGGCACCCCCGTGCAGTGGGTCTTCGACCGCACCGACGCCGCCGGGCTCGCCGAGGGGCAGTACCTCGCGCTCTCCCAGTCGGCCGCCCAGGACGAGATCGACGCGCCCGTCGCCGCGCTCCGCGAGCGCTACCTGCCCGAGCTGGAGCGTCTGATCCCGGGGACGCGCGGCGCGCTGGTGAAGGACTTCTTCGTGACCCGGGAGCGCACGGCCACGTTCGCCCCCACCCCCGGCGTCGGGCGGCTGCGGCCCGGCGCCCGCACCAAGGCACCCGGCCTGTACCTGGCCGGAGCGTGGACCGCCACCGGGTGGCCCGCGACCATGGAGAGTGCGGTCCGCAGTGGAGTGAGCGCGGCCGACGCCGCGCTGAGCGCCCTGGGCCGGCCCCGCCCCCGCCACCTCTTCGAGTTCGAGGAGGCGGCCTGATGCTCGATCAGCAGCCGGCGGCGAGCCCTCGCACCCCCGGTACCGCAAATAGAGGAGAGACTGTGCCCACTGTGCCCCCGGCCTCGACGCCCGCTCGGAGGACCGCGGTGGACGTGACCGCGCTGCTGGAGCGCGGCCGGACCCTGGCCACACCGGTGCTGCGGGCGGCCGTCGACCGCCTGGCGCCTCCCATGGACACCGTCGCCGCCTACCACTTCGGCTGGATCGACGCGGCCGGCAACCCGGCCGACGGCGACGGCGGCAAGGCCGTCCGCCCCGCCCTGGCCGTTCTCTCCGCCGAGGTCACCGGCGCCGCACCCGAGGTGGGCATCCCGGGTGCCGTCGCCGTCGAACTGGTCCACAACTTCTCGCTGCTGCACGACGACCTGATGGACGGCGACGAGCAGCGCCGCCACCGCGACACCGTCTGGAAGGTGCACGGCCCCGCCCAGGCCATCCTGGTCGGCGACGCCCTGTTCGCCCTCGCCAACGAGATCCTGCTGGAGCTCGGCACCGTCGAGGCCGGCCGCGCCACCCGTCGGCTGACCACCGCCTCCCGCGCCCTGATCGACGGTCAGGCGCAGGACATCTCCTACGAGCACCGCGACCGGGTCAGCGTCGAGGAGTGCCTGGAGATGGAGGGCAACAAGACCGGCGCCCTGCTCGCCGCGTCCAGCTCCATCGGTGCGGTGCTCGGCGGCGCCGACGACCGCACCGCCAACGCGCTGGAGAAGTACGGCTACCACCTGGGCCTCGCCTTCCAGGCCGTGGACGACCTCCTCGGCATCTGGGGCGACCCCGACGCCACCGGCAAGCAGACCTGGAGCGACCTGCGCCAGCGCAAGAAGTCCCTGCCGGTGGTGGCCGCGCTCGCCGCGGGCGGCTCCGCCTCCGAGCGGCTCGGCGAGATCCTCGCCGCCGACGCCAAGAGCAGCGACTTCGCGACCTTCTCCGAGGAGGAGTTCGCGGCTCGTGCGGCCCTCATCGAGGAGGCGGGCGGCCGCGAGTGGACGGCCGGGGAAGCGCGCCGTCAGCACATCATCGCCATCGAAGCCCTCGACGTCGTCGACATGCCGGAACGGGTACGGGCCGCCTTCACGGCGCTCGCCGACTTCGTCGTCGTACGAAAGAGATGATCACTATCGGTCGAATAGCCCTCGCGTAGTCGCCGGCCGGTGTCGCGGGAAGACGGACACCGGCCGACGGCGGACCCACAGCAGCACGACTCGCACGACTGCATGAAGGGGAAGCCATGACAGCGACGACCGACGGAAGCACCGGAGCGACCCTGCCGCCCCGCGCTGCCTCGGCCAGCGAAACCGACATCACCACCCCCGCGGCGGCCGGGGTACAAGAAGCCGCCGGACGCGCCGTTCGACGCGCCACCGACTTCCTGCTCGCGCGGCAGGACGCCCAGGGCTGGTGGAAGGGCGACCTCGAGACGAACGTCACCATGGACGCCGAGGACCTGCTGCTCCGTCAGTTTCTGGGGATCCGGGACGAGGCGACGACGCGGGCCGCCGCCCTGTTCATCCGCGGCGAGCAGCGCCCGGACGGCCCCTGGGCCACCTTCTACGGCGGGCCCGGCGAACTCTCCGCCACCATCGAGGCGTACGTAGCCCTCCGTCTCGCCGGCGACGCGCCCGACGCCCCGCACATGGCGAAGGCCTCCACCTGGATCCGCGAGCGCGGCGGCATCGCCGCCGCCCGGGTCTTCACCCGGATCTGGCTCGCCCTGTTCGGCTGGTGGAAGTGGGAGGACCTGCCCGAACTCCCGCCGGAGCTGATCTACTTCCCCAGCTGGATGCCGCTCAACATCTACGACTTCGGATGCTGGGCGAGGCAGACCATCGTGCCGCTGACCGTCGTGTCCGCCAAGCGCCCGGTGCGCCCCGCGCCCTTCCCGCTCGACGAGCTGCACACCGACCCGGCCGACCCCAACCCGGCCAGGCCGCTTGCCCCGGTGACCAGTTGGGACGGCGCCTTCCAGCGCCTGGACAAGGCACTCCACCAGCTACGCAAGGTCGCCCCGCGCAGACTGCGCAGAGCCGCGATGAACTCCGCGGCCCGCTGGATCGTCGAGCGGCAGGAGAACGACGGCTGCTGGGGTGGCATCCAGCCGCCCGCCGTGTACTCGGTCATCGCGCTGCACCTGCTCGGCTACGACCTGGAGCACCCGGTGATGCGCGAGGGCCTCGCGTCGCTGGACCGTTTCGCCGTATGGCGCGAGGACGGCGCCCGGATGATCGAGGCCTGCCAGTCCCCGGTGTGGGACACCTGCCTCGCCACCATCGCGCTCGTCGACGCCGGACTGCCCGCCGACCACCCGCAACTGGTCAAGGCCGCCGACTGGATGCTGGGCGAGGAGATCGTCCGGCCCGGCGACTGGGCCGTGAAGCGGCCCGGGCTGCCGCCCGGCGGCTGGGCGTTCGAGTTCCACAACGACAACTACCCCGACATCGACGACACCGCCGAGGTCGCCCTCGCGCTGCGCCGGGTCGGCCACCACGACCCCGAGCGGGTGGACCGGGCGATCGGCCGCGCGGTGCGCTGGAACCTCGGGATGCAGTCGAGGAACGGCGCATGGGGCGCCTTCGACGTCGACAACACCAGCCCGTTCCCCAACCGGCTGCCGTTCTGCGACTTCGGCGAGGTCATCGACCCGCCGTCCGCGGACGTCACCGCGCACGTCGTGGAGATGCTCGCCGCCGAGGGCCTCGCCCACGACCCGCGCACCCGGCGCGGCATCGAGTGGCTGCTGGCCGAACAGGAGCCGGACGGCTCGTGGTTCGGCCGCTGGGGCGTCAACTACGTCTACGGCACCGGCTCGGTGGTGCCCGCCCTCACCGCGGCCGGCCTGCCCGGCTCCCACCCGGCCGTCCGGCGCGCGGTGGCCTGGCTGGAGAGCGTCCAGAACGACGACGGCGGCTGGGGCGAGGACCTGCGCTCCTACAAGTACGTCAAGGAATGGAGCGGCCGCGGCGCCTCCACCGCCTCGCAGACCGCGTGGGCACTGATGGCGCTGCTCGCGGCGGGGGAGAAGGACTCCAAGGCCGTCGAGCGCGGCGTCCGGTGGCTGGCCGAGACCCAGTGCGAGGACGGCTCCTGGGACGAGCCGTACTTCACCGGCACCGGCTTCCCCTGGGACTTCTCCATCAACTACCACCTCTACCGGCAGGTCTTCCCGCTCACCGCGCTCGGCCGGTACCTGCACGGCGACCCCTTCGACCGGCTCCTCGCCGCAGGCGGGAGGCCGCTCTCCGAGGCCAAGGGGAGCTGAATGAGCGCCCAGTCCGCCGCGGCCCCGCTGCTGATCGCCTGCGCGCTCGGCATCGAGCATCTCGCCCTGCGCACCGGCGACCGGGGCGGGGCCGGCGGGCCGTTCACCGTCGTCCGTACGGGCATGGGCCCCAGGGCGGCGGAACGCTCCGTGGGCCGGCACCTGGCCGGGCCGGCCCTGGCCGACGCGGCCGTACTGGCCACCGGCTTCTGCGCCGGGCTCGCCCCCGGCATGCACCCCGGCGACCTGGTCGTCGCCGAGGAGACCCGGGACCCGCACGGGACCGTCCCGTGCGTGGGCACCGATCTGCTGGTCAAGGAACTCGCGCGCGTCCTGCCCGGGCGCACCGTCCACACCGGGCCGCTCATCGGCTCCGATCACGTCGTGCGGGGGCCGGAGCGGTCCGACCTGTTCGCGACCGGCGCGATCGCGGTCGACATGGAGTCGGCGGCCACACTCCTGAGCGCCGTCCGCGCGGGCGCACGCCCGGTTGCGGCCGTACGGGTGGTCGTGGACGCTCCAGAACATGAACTCGTCCGGATCGGCACGGTGCGCGGTGGAATATCAGCCTTCCGCGTTCTTCGTTCCGTCCTTCCCGCTTTCTTTGAATGGCACCGTTCTTTGTAGCTCCCCCGGAGGTGAGCCAGATGGCCATGCCGCTGCGTCAGTCCATCAAGGTCGCTACATACCTGGCGGAACAGAAGATCCGCAGGCGGGACAAGTTTCCGCTGATCGTGGAGCTGGAACCGCTCTTCGCCTGCAATCTCAAGTGCGAGGGCTGCGGCAAGATCCAGCACCCGGCCGGAGTGCTCAAGCAGCGGATGCCGGTGGCCCAGGCCGTGGGCGCCGTGCTGGAGTCCGGTGCGCCGATGGTGTCCATCGCCGGTGGAGAACCGTTGATGCACCCGCAGATCGACGAGATCGTGCGCCAGTTGGTGGCCAAGCGGAAATACGTCTTCCTGTGCACCAACGCCATGCTGCTGCGCAAGAAGATGGACCGGTTCACGCCCTCCCCGTACTTCGCGTTCGCCGTGCACATCGACGGACTGCGCGAGCGGCACGACGAATCCGTCGCGAAGGAGGGCGTGTTCGACGAGGCGGTGGAGGCGATCAAGGAAGCCAAGCGGCGTGGCTTCAGGGTCACCACCAACTCGACCTTCTTCAACACCGACACCCCGCAGACGGTCATCGAGGTGCTCAACTTCCTCAACGACGACCTGCACGTGGACGAGATGATGATCTCGCCCGCCTACGCCTACGAGAAGGCGCCCGACCAGGAGCACTTCCTCGGCGTGGCGCAGACCCGTGAACTGTTCAAGAAGGCCTTCGCGGGCGGCAACCGCCGGCGCTGGCGGCTCAACCACTCCCCGCTCTTCCTGGACTTCCTGGAGGGCAAGGTCGACTTCCCGTGCACCGCGTGGGCCATCCCGAACTACTCGCTCTTCGGCTGGCAGCGCCCCTGCTACCTGATGAGCGACGGGTACGTGCCGACGTACCGCGAACTCATCGAGGAGACCGACTGGGACAAGTACGGCCGCGGCAAGGACCCGCGCTGCGCCAACTGCATGGCGCACTGCGGCTACGAGCCCACCGCCGTCCTCGCCACCATGGGCTCCCTCAAGGAGTCGCTGCGGGCCATGCGCGAGACCGTCTCCGGAAACCGGGAGTGACACCATGACCGCCGTGCCCATGGGCGTTCCCGAGGTACCGGCCCGGCCTGTCGCTCCGCGGCGCATGTCGCGGCGGATCCACGTCGGGCCGGTGGCGGTCGGGGGCGGAGCCCCGGTGTCGGTGCAGTCGATGACGACGACCCGGACGTCGGACATCGGCGCCACCCTGCAGCAGATAGCCGAACTCACCGCGTCCGGCTGCCAGATCGTCCGCGTCGCCTGTCCCACGCAGGACGACGCGGACGCTCTCGCGACCATCGCCCGCAAGTCGCGGATCCCGGTGATCGCGGACATCCACTTCCAGCCCAAGTACGTGTTCGCGGCCATCGAGGCGGGCTGCGCGGCGGTCCGGGTGAACCCGGGCAACATCAAGAAGTTCGACGACCAGGTGAAGGAGATCGCGCGGGCCGCGAAGGACCACGGCACGCCGGTCCGGATCGGGGTCAACGCGGGCTCCCTGGACCGGCGGCTGCTGCGGAAACACGGCAAGGCCACCCCGGAGGCGCTCGTCGAGAGCGCGCTGTGGGAGGCGTCCCTCTTCGAGGAGCACGGCTTCCGGGACATCAAGATCTCCGTCAAGCACAACGACCCCGTCGTGATGATCGAGGCGTACCGGCAGCTCGCCGAGGCGTGCGACTACCCGCTGCACCTGGGCGTCACCGAGGCGGGTCCGGCGTTCCAGGGCACGATCAAGTCGGCCGTGGCGTTCGGGGCGCTGCTGTCGCGGGGCATCGGCGACACCGTCCGGGTCTCGCTGAGCGCTCCGCCCGCCGAGGAGGTCAAGGTCGGCATCCAGATCCTGGAGTCCCTGGGGCTTCGGCAGCGACGCCTGGAGATCGTCTCCTGCCCGTCCTGCGGGCGGGCCCAGGTCGACGTCTACAAGCTCGCCGAAGAGGTCACGGCAGGGCTGGACGGCATGGAAGTGCCGCTCAGGGTCGCGGTGATGGGCTGTGTCGTCAACGGTCCGGGTGAGGCCCGCGAGGCCGACCTCGGGGTTGCCTCGGGCAACGGCAAGGGGCAGATCTTCGTCAAGGGCGAGGTCGTCAAGACCGTACCCGAGTCGAAGATCGTGCAGACCCTGATCGAGGAGGCCAGGAAGCTGGCCGAGCAGACCAGGTGAAGTGAGGCAAGGCACGGCACGGACCGAGAGGGGGCCGAGCGTGACGATTCTGGAGAGCATCCGGGGACCACGCGACCTGAAGGCGCTGTCCGAGGCGGAACTCGGCGAACTGTCCGAAGAGATCCGTGAGTTCCTGGTGCACGCGGTGACGAGAACCGGCGGGCACCTCGGACCCAATCTGGGGGTGGTGGAGCTGTCCATCGCGCTCCACCGCGTCTTCGAGTCGCCGGTGGACCGCATCCTGTGGGACACCGGCCACCAGAGCTATGTCCACAAGCTGCTGACCGGGCGTCAGGACTTCTCCAAGCTGCGCGGCAAGGGAGGCCTGTCCGGCTACCCCTCGCGCGAGGAGTCCGAGCACGACGTCATCGAGAACAGCCACGCCTCCACGGCGCTCGGCTGGGCCGACGGCCTCGCCAAGGCCCGTCAGGTGCAGGGGGAGAGGGGCCATGTCGTCGCGGTCATCGGCGACGGCGCGCTGACCGGCGGCATGGCCTGGGAGGCGCTGAACAACATCGCGGCCGCCAAGGACCGCCCGCTGATCATCGTCGTCAACGACAACGAGAGGTCGTACGCGCCGACCATCGGGGGGCTCGCGAACCACCTGGCCACGCTGCGGACCACCGACGGTTACGAGAAGGTCCTGGCCTGGGGCAAGGACGTACTCCTGCGCACCCCTGTCGTCGGCAGCACCCTCTACGAGTCCCTGCACGGCGCGAAGAAGGGATTCAAGGACGCCTTCGCCCCACAGGGCATGTTCGAGGACCTGGGGCTGAAGTACGTCGGCCCGATCGACGGGCACGACATCAAGGCCGTCGAGTCGGCACTGCGCCGTGCGAAACGCTTCCACGGGCCGGTCCTGGTCCACTGCCTCACGGAGAAGGGCCGCGGCTACGAGCCCGCCCTCGCCCATGAGGAGGACCACTTCCACACCGTCGGCGTGATGGACCCGCTCACCTGCGCACCGCTCTCGCCCTCGGGCGGGCCGTCGTGGACCTCGGTGTTCGGCGACGAGATCGTCAGGATCGGCGAGGAGCGGGAGGACGTCGTGGCGATAACGGCGGCCATGCTGCACCCGGTGGGCCTCGGCACGTTCGCCGCGCGCTTCCCCGACCGGGTGTGGGACGTCGGCATCGCCGAGCAGCACGCGGCCGTCTCCGCGGCCGGTCTCGCCACCGGCGGCCTGCACCCGGTCGTCGCCGTCTACGCCACCTTCCTCAACCGCGCCTTCGACCAGTTGCTGATGGACGTGGCTCTGCACCGGTGCGGAGTGACCTTCGTGCTGGACCGGGCCGGAGTCACCGGCGTGGACGGGGCCTCCCACAACGGCATGTGGGACATGTCCGTGCTCCAGGTCGTGCCGGGTCTCAGGATCGCCGCCCCGCGCGACGCCGACCAGCTGCGCGCCCAGCTGCGCGAGGCCGTCGCCGTGGACGACGCGCCCACCCTGGTCCGCTTCCCGAAGGAGTCGGTGGGACCGGAGATCCCGGCGATCGGCCATGTGGGCGGCATGGACGTCCTGCATCGCGGCGAGCGCCCTAAGGTGCTGCTGGTGGCCGTCGGCGTGATGGCACCGGTGTGCCTGCAGACCGCGGAGCTGCTGGAGGCCCGGGGCATCACCTGCACGGTCGTGGACCCCCGCTGGGTCAAGCCCGTCGACCCGGCGCTGCCGGGCCTGGCCGCCGAACACCGCCTGGTGGCCGTCGTGGAGGACAACAGCCGGGCCGGCGGGGTCGGGTCCGCCGTGGCCCTCGCCCTCGGCGACGCGGACGTGGACGTGCCGGTTCGGCGGTTCGGCATTCCGGAGCAGTTCCTCGCGCATGCCAAACGCGGCGAGGTGCTGGCCGACATCGGCCTCACGCCCGTCGAGGTCGCCGGGCGGATCGGCGCGAGCCTGGCCGTCAGGGACGCCGCTCGCGCCGTCGAGGACGCGGGTCCCGCCGTCAAGGACACGGGGGGCACAGTCAAGGAGAAAGCTGAATGACCACGGAGTTCGACCTCGGCGCCCTCCTGGCCGAGCGCGGAGCCGAGCGCTACGAGCTGCACACGAAGTACCTCAACCCGCAGCTCCCGCGCATGCTGCACACCATCGGCTTCGACAAGGTCTACGAGCGCGCCGAGGGCGCCCACTTCTACGACGCGGACGGCAACGACTACCTGGACATGCTCGCCGGGTTCGGGGTGATGGGCCTCGGCCGCAACCACCCGGTCGTCCGCAAGGCGCTGCACGACGTCCTGGACCTGAACCTGGCCGACCTCACCCGCTTCGACTGCCAGCCGCTGCCCGGCCTGCTCGCGCAGCGGCTGCTCGCCCACAGCCCGCACCTGGACCGGGTGTTCTTCGGCAACAGTGGCACCGAGGCGGTCGAGACCGCCCTGAAGTTCGCCCGGTACGCCACCGGCAGGCCGCGCGTCCTCTACTGCGACCACGCCTTCCACGGCCTGACCACCGGCTCCCTGTCGGTCAACGGCGAGGACGGCTTCCGCGACGGCTTCGCCCCGCTGCTGCCCGACACCGCCGTACCGCTCGGCGATCTCGACGCGCTCGCGCGGGAGCTGAAGAAGGGCGACGTGGCCGCCCTGATCGTCGAGCCGATCCAGGGCAAGGGCGTGCACGAGGCCCCGCCCGGCTATCTGCGCGCCGCGCAGGAACTGCTGCACGGGCACAAGGCGCTGCTCATCGCGGACGAGGTGCAGACCGGCCTCGGCCGCACCGGTGACTTCTACGCCTACCAGCACGAGGACGGCGTCGAACCCGACCTGGTGTGCGTGGCCAAGGCGCTGTCCGGTGGTTACGTCCCCATCGGTGCCACCCTGGGCAAGGACTGGATCTTCAAGAAGGTCTACTCGTCCATGGACCGCGTCCTCGTCCACTCGGCGAGCTTCGGGTCCAACGCCCAGGCGATGGCCTGCGGCCTCGCCGTGCTGTCGGTCATGGAGGACGACCGGATCGTCGCCTCGGTGCGCACGACGGGCGAACTGCTGAAGTCCCGGCTCACCGCGCTGACCGACAAGTACGAGCTGCTCGCCGACGTCCGCGGCCGGGGCCTGATGATCGGCATCGAGTTCGGAAAGCCCGGCTCGCTGAAGCTGCGCAGCCGCTGGGCCATGCTCCAGGCCGCGCGCAAGGGCCTGTTCGCCCAGATGGTGGTCGTACCGCTGCTGCAGCGCCACCGGATCCTCACCCAGGTCTCCGGCGACCACCTGGAGGTGATCAAGCTCATCCCGCCGCTGGTCGTGGACGAGGCCGACGTGGACCGGTTCGTCGACGCCTTCACGGCCGTGATGGACGACGCGCACAGTGGCGGCGGTCTGATGTGGGACTTCGGCAAGACACTGATCAAGCAGGCGGTGGCCAACCGCTAGCGGGCTCGCCGGCCGGGGCCCCGCCGCGGGCCCCGGCCAGGAGACGTCCCGTTCGGATAATCGATTCGCCCGAAAGGATCACCCGGGGCACAATCGCCCGATGCCGACCACCGCGGAGCAGTTGCTGTCCGCCCTCGAACCGCTGCCCTTCCCGGCGCGCCTCGACCTCACCGCGAGGACCGCTCACCGGCTGGCCTGCGAGGGACGACTCGCTCCGCTCCTGACCGGCCTCGACGCGCGCGGGCCGTACGAGCGCAGGCTCGCGGCGCTGGCCGCCTTCGCCGGACGGGACGCCGGCTTCCTCGCCGCGCGGCTGGCCGACCCCGACGAGGTCGTCGCCGGATACGCCCTGCGCGCCGCCCGAGTCCTGCCCGTGCCGGACGAGGCGGTGGAAGCGGCGTACGACGACGCACCGGCCGTACGACGACAGCGGCTGGCACGCCTGCTCGCCTCCGGCGGCCGTACCACGCTCGCCGAACGGCTGGTGGCCCGTCTCGGCACGGAGTGGGGCGACGCCGAGGCCGCGCGGTTGCTGCCCGCCTGCTCGACCCCGTTCGTCGCACGGGAGCTGCCCCGGCTCGCGCACGCCGTGGACGGCTGGACGAAGCTCGCACGCCGCCATCCCGACCCGGTCCTGGACCACTGCGAAGCCGCCCTGGCCGACCGCGCCGGCGGACGGCAGCAGCAGGAGTGGTGGCGACTGAACGCCACGACGGTCGCGGCGCTCGCGCGGCGGCGCCCCGAACGGGTGCTGGCACTGCTGGAGCGGCACGGGCCCGAGAGTCTGCCGCCCGCGCTGTGCTGCGGACTCGGCCCCCTGGTCGACGCCGACGCCGAGCGCGTGGTCCGCTGGATCACCGACCCCGCCCGCCGGGAACAGCGCTTCGAACCGATACCGCCGACCGGTGTGCTGCGCAGGCTGGTGCAGGCCGCGCCCCCGTCGCTGCCGGAGCTGGGCCGCCACTGGCTGCGCCGCACCGGCCACTTCGCCGCGCTGCTGCGGGCCATGGCCCCCGGTCGCCGCCCGGCGTTCCTCGACACGGTCAGCGACGGTTCGACGCCCGGGGAGCCGGCCCTCGCGGTTCTCGACCTGCTGCCTCGTGAACGCCGCTGGGCCGAAGTACGGCGGGCGGCGGCCGAGTTCACCGGTGGGCCCGACTGGTGGGACGACCTGGACACGCTCGCCCACGGACCGTTCGGCGAGTCGCGCACCGAGTTGCTCGCCGCGGTCCGGCGGCCCGACGCCGACGACCGGGCCGCCGCCTGGCCGCTGCTGGTGGCATGCGCCGCCCGGGACGGCGGCCGCGAGGCCGTCGGCGAAGTGCTGGCCCTCGCCGAACGCCTGCGCAACGATCGGGACCCCGTCCGCACCGCCGCGCTCCACGCCCTCACCACGGTGCGTCCCCGGCTGTTCGCAGCCGACGACGCCGTGCCCCTCGACCGGATCGCCGCCGACGCCCTGGAGGCACGGGACTGTTCGGCCGCCGGTCTGACGGCGCTGCGCACCCTGGCCGAGCGCGTACTGGCCGAGCACGCCGGAGACGGCGAAACCGCCCTGCGGACCTGGGCTCTGCGCACCCTGGAGCGGATCGCCGGCCGGGTCGGCGTGCCGGACCTCGGGCCCCTGCACCGGGTTCTGCGGCGCGGCCAGGAGCACGAGGTGTTCGAGGCACTGCGGCCCTGGCTGGAAGCCGCGGCCGGCAGATCCGACTTCCGGCTGCTGCTCGCCCTGGCGGACGCCCTGGGTCCGCGCGCCCGGCGGATGCCCGATCTGCAGGACCTGCTGGCCCTGGCCCTGGAACGGGGCGACGACTCGGCCTTCGAGGCGGCCGCGGCACGGTGGCTGGCCGCACCGGCCACCCGTGGCGAACGGGTGGCCAGGATCATCGCGCTCGAACCGTCGGCGGTCGTCCTTCCCCCGGTGCGGCACGTGCTGGCCCGGTACCGCACGGATCTGCTGGACACACTGCTCGGCGAGGAACCGCCCTGCGGGCGCTTCCTGGTCCCCGGCGCCCGCCGTCCGCTGCCGGACCTCGCCGCCGTCGACCGCTGGCTGCCCCGGCAGCAGCGGGCCGCGGCACGGCTCGCCGGGCAGACGGCCGCGGACGGCTCTGTGCCCTCGGACGACCGGGCGGCCGCGATCCGGGCGGCCGCGCCGGTTCCGGAGCTCGGACACGCCCTGGCGATGCGGCACAAGGACGACGGCGACGTGGTGGTCGCGGAGGCGGCCCTCGCCGCGCTGGCCTGGGCCGACCGGCCCCAGGACGCCCTGCCGGCGCTCCTGGAGCAGGCCGGCGGTGACCGGGCCCGCGTCGCCGTGTACGCGGCGGGCCGCACCGCACGGTTCACCGCTCCGTCCGAACTCGCCCTGGCACTGGGCGCCTTGCTCACCGGGGAGCGGGCCGCGAAGGTCACCTCCCGCAAGGAGGCCGCACGGCTCTGCGCCCGCTTCCTGCCGCCGCAGCGGGCGGTCGCCCTGCTGGCCCACGCCTTCCGGGCTCCCGACAGCCACCCGGATGTGCGCACCGCCGTCCTGCGCGCACTGCCGCCGCTGCTGGACGTGCCGGAGGCCTGGCACCTTCTCGAGGAGGCCGTACACGACGACGCCCCGCCGGTGCTCCAGGCCGTCGCGGAGGTCAGCCCCTGGGAACTGGCCGCCGCGCACCGCGCCGGATACGCCGCCGTGGTCGACCGCTCGTACGACGCGTGCCTGGCGTCGTACGACGGCTATGCCTCCCACGGCGTGCTGCGGGCCGTGGCCGACTGGGCCCGCTACGCCCCCGGGCTGGCAGTCCGTCTCTCCCGTACGGTCTGCGATCTCGGCGGCCGCCGGCACTGGCAGCACGCGGCGTGGGTCCTGCGCGACCTGGCCGCCTCCGATCTGCCGCATCCCGTGGGCGGCGCGGCGCCCGGCAGCGCGCTCCACGGAGCCGTGAGCGAGCTGCTGGCCGCGATGCACACGTCCGAGGGAGGCAGAGACGCGCTGGCGGACCGGGATCTGCCGGCGCTGCAGCGGTTGCGCACCCTGGTGTCACCGGCCACCGACAGGCCCGAGCGGCCCGAGCTGCTGCGGGCGGTCGCCGGTCTGCTGGCGCGGGAACCGTTGCTGGTGTCCGAACACGCCGACCTGCTGCGCCGGCTGGTCGACCACGCCGTGGAGCCGGCCGCCGTCCTGGAACGTCTGCGGGAGCTGACGGAGGCCCTGGAGGGCGCCGGAGTGACGGTCACCGTGCAGACCGCGGGCAGGCTGCGGACCGACCGGATCCACGGTGCCCTGTCCCGGCGCGGCGGGGCCCTGCTGGCGGCCGCCGACCGGCTGGCCCGCGACGGCGGAACCGTCACCGGACTGCTGGCGGCGGGCCTGGTGACCGGAACGGGCTGCGCCCTCGGCTGGCCGGAGGAGTGGCGGTCCCTGCTGCGCCTGCTGCGCGGGCATCCGCACCCCGACGTACGGCACCAGGCCTACCAGAGGATGACGGCCAGGGAGTCTTGCCTCTGAGGCAAGAAATTTGTCGCACAGGCAAAGCTCCGGCTGAATGGAGACATGAACGCTCCCGAGCCGGGGCCCGGCGACGAGCTGTACGCCGTTGCCCCGCAGCTGCGCGGCCTGCGCCGACGCGCCGGCCTCACCCTGGAGGCGGCGGCCCGCTCCGCCGGGCTCTCACCGGCCCACCTCTCCCGGCTGGAGACCGGGCAGCGCCAGCCCTCGCTGCCGATGCTGCTCGCGCTCGCCCGTATCTACGGTACGACCGTTTCCGAGCTGCTGGGTGAGACGGTCGCCGACCGGGACGCGGTTGTCCGGGCCGCCGACATGGAGCCGACCCGTGCGGGCGGCTGGATGTACTTCCAGGCCGGAGCCCCCGGGCGGGGCATGCAGGCGCTGCGCGTCCGGGTGCCGTACGGCACCCAGGGCGACATCGTGCGCGTCCACCCCGGCGAGGAGTGGCTCTACGTCCTCAAGGGACGGCTCAGCCTGCGCCTCGGCGACACCGCGCACCTGCTCGCGCCCGGCGACAGCGCGCACTTCGACTCACTCACCCCGCACCGCCTCGCCGCCGAGGACCACGACGGCGTGGAGCTGCTGTTCGTCCACACCCTGCTGCAGAGCCCCACGGCCACACTGTGCCTGGGCCCACTGACTGGAGAGCTGCCATGAGAAACCTGGAGGAGAAGTTCCCCCGCTCCCTGTGGATCCGCCTCATCATCTACATCGCCCTCGGGCATGTGCTGGCCGCGTTCCTCTATCTGCTGTTCGCGGTCGGAGCCAAGGGATGAGATGAGCGCCGAGGGATGAGCGCCGTGCGCCGAGCCGCGTCAGTCGAGCAGGCGCGCCCGCAGCCGCTCCCGGGTCTCGGGAGCGAGCCCCAGGCCCTTCTCGAAGTAGGCGTCCGTGCCGCCCCAGGTCTCCTCGATGCTGTCGAACGCCGCCTGGAGGTACTCGGCGCGGGCGTCGAAGAGCGGGCTGAGCAGCTCCATCACCTCGGGCGTGTACGCGGTGTCCGGGCTGCCGTTGCGGCGGACCTTGTAGCGCCGGTGCTTGGCGTTGGACTCCAGGTAGTCCGTGACGATCGCCTCCCGCTCCACGCCCACGGCGAGGAGCGCGACGGCTATGGAGATGCCCGCGCGGTCCTTGCCCGCCGCGCAGTGCATCAGCGCGGGCACACTGTCCTCGGCGATCGCGTGCAGCACCCGGGAGTGCTCGGCCGTGCGCTCCTTGACGATCGTGCGGTACGAGGTGACCATCCGGCCCGCCGCCCGGCCGTCCGCGAGGATGCCGCGCAGCTGGTCGAGGTCGCCGTCGCGGACCATCTTCCAGAACTCGGCGCCGTCCGCCGGGTCGCTCAGCGGCAGATTCACATTGCGTACGCCGGGCAGTTCGACGTCCGGGCCCTCCAGCTTCTGGTCGGCCGCGTTGCGGAAGTCGAAGATCGTGTGCAGGCCCAGGGAGGCGAGGAAGGCCGCGTCCTCTTCGGTCGCGTGCGCGAGATGGCCGCTGCGGAACAGGACTCCGTGGCGCACTCGCCGTCCGTCCACGGCCGGCAGTCCGCCGACGTCACGGAAGTTGCGCACTCCGGCCAGTTCGGGCTCGGTCGACGGGACCTGCTGCGTCACGGGGGCTCCTCCCAGTCGGCCCCGTCGGCACGGTTCGTCGACGGGCGCTCAGTCGACGATACGACATCGATTTCCTCGGGCAATGAGTTGTCCACAGGCGTTGCCACCAGGGGCCACAGAGCCTGATGATGTTCGCACTTGAGCGGATCTGTTGGCACCTGTGAGGTCTCGATGGCGGACATCGCCGAAAACGGTCGCACGTGGCTCCTGTCGGGGCCCACCAGCAGTTATGCGCTGCATCTCACCGATGCGGACGAACTGCTGCACCTCCACTGGGGCCCACGGATCGCGCTCGCCGACGCCGAGGCCCTGGCCGTGAGCCCGCTGCCGGCCTACTGGCCCTTCGAGTCCCCGCTCGACGGCCGCGAGGAGTACCCCGTCGAGGGCGGCCCCCGCTTCGTCCGCCCCGCCCTGTCCGTGCGCACCGAGGAGCGGCGCGGCACCGAGTGGCGCTTCGTGTCGTACGACACCCGAGGCGGCGCGGGCGACGAGGAACTGAGGCTGCGTTTCGACGACGACGGGCTCGCCGTCACCCTGCACTACCGGATGCGCGGCGACGTCGTGGAGCGCTGGACGACCGTGGAGAACGGCGGGCACGCGCGCGTGGAGCTGCTGCGCGCCGACGCCGCCACCTGGACCCTGCCCGACCGCGAGGGCTGGCGGCTGTCCCAGCTGCACGGCCGCTGGGCCGCCGAGTCCCTGCTCACCACCGCACCGCTCACCTACGGCGAGAAGATCATCGGCAGCCGCCGGGGCCACACCGGCCACCAGCACCTGCCCTGGGTCGCGCTCGACACCGACGCCACCGAGGAGCGCGGCGAGGTCTACGGCTGCGCGCTCGGCTGGTCCGGCACCTGGCGGATCGCCGTCGCCCAGCTCCCGGACGCGCGCGTGCAGATCACCGGCGGCGCCGGCTACGACGACTCGGGCCTGCTGCTCCTCGAGCCGGGGGAGTCGTACACCACCCCCGTCTTCGCGGGCCTGTGGAGCGACGGCGGCTTCGGCGGGGCCAGCCGCACCTGGCACGCCTACCAGCGGACGCATGTCGTCCCGGACGCGGAGCGGGACCGGCCGGTGCTGTTCAACTCCTGGGAGGCGACCAATTTCGACATCTCCGAGGACCAGCAGACCGCCCTCGCCCGGCGGGCCGCGGCGATCGGCGTCGAGCTGTTCGTCGTGGACGACGGCTGGTTCGGCGCCCGCACCAGCGACCGGGCCGGACTGGGCGACTGGACACCCAACCCCGCCCGTTTCCCCAAGGGCCTGAAACCTCTCGCCGACTACGTGCACGCCCTGGACATGCGGTTCGGTATCTGGGTCGAACCCGAGATGGTCAACCCGGACAGCGACCTCTACCGCGCCCACCCCGACTGGGTCCAGTACCAACCGGGACGCAAGCGGACAGAACTGCGCAACCAGCTCGTCCTCAACCTCGCCCGGGAGGATGTCCAGGAGTACCTGTGGGAACAGTTGGACACCCTTCTGTCCGGCGCCCCGATCGACTATGTGAAGTGGGACTTCAACCGCTGCTTCACCGACGCCGGCTGGCCCGGTGAGCCGTACCCGCAACGTCTGTGGGTCGACCACGTCCGCGCTCTGTACGACCTGCTGGACCGGCTGCGCGCCGCCCACCCGCAGGTCGCCTTCGAGTCCTGCTCGGGCGGTGGCGGCCGGATCGACCTCGGTGTGCTCGGTCGCACCGACCAGGTGTGGACCTCCGACAACACCGATCCGCTCGACCGGCTCGCCATCCAGCACGGCTTCAGCCAGATCCACCCCGCGCGGGTCATGGCGGCCTGGGTCACCGACAGCCCGAACACCCAGTTGAACGGGCGGGTCAGCTCGCTGCGATTCCGGTTCGTCAGCTCGATGGCCGGGGTGCTCGGCGTCGGCGGCGACCTCACCGAGTGGAGCGACCGGGAGCTGGCCGAGGCCCGGGAGTGGGTGGCTCTCTACAAGGAGATCCGCCCGGTCGTCCAGCGCGGCGACCAGTACCGGCTGCGGCCCCCGGCGGGCGGCCTGAGCGTCGTCCAGTACGTCCTCGGGGACGAGGCCGTGGTCCTCGCCTGCCTCCAGGCGCAGCGCTACGGCGAAGCGGTGCCGTCGGTGCGACTGCGCGGACTCGACCCGACAGCGTCGTACGAATGCCGCGAAACGGGCGAAGTGCACCGTGGTGCCGTGCTGCTGCACCACGGGCTGAGCACCGGACTGAAGGGTGACCTGGATGCGACGGTTCTCCGACTACGCCGCATCTGAGCCTTATGTCTGAATTGGAGCCTTAATTCCAACTCGCTCTGGAATGAGGGGGCGTGGGAGTGTGGCGCGTGAGGAGCGTCATATTCGTGACCGTGTGTCGCACGTCATGTCCACGTAATTCACATATCGGCACAGGAATTTGAAGAAAAGGAGGATCCGGGAATTTACGGAGGGTGACCGTGAATTCCCGAATTCGATCAGCGGCAGCTGGGATGCCGGGAACCTGCGGCTTGTCCGCTGCGTCTTGCTCGCCTACGTTCGCCACCAATCCGGTCGGAACGCCGAATCCTGCCGCCGCCCGGAGTCCCCACACACTTCACCCGTGTTCGGCAGGAGCGGGGGACCCGCCAGGTACCACTGCCTGTCCCGGTCTCCGGGGCAGGCTCGGGGTGCAGCCGCGCACCGCGCGGCCGGGCAGCTCCAGCCCGAACCCGACAGCTCACCTCGCAGGCGCCGGAGAGGAATGCGCCATGCCCGCGAAGGGTAAGCACCGCCGCCCCAAGCCCCCGCGTTTCACCCGCTCGATCGCTGTCGCCGGCACCGGCGGTGCCGCGCTGGCCCTGCCGCTCCTCGGGGCCACCGGAGCGCACGCCACCACCACGCACTCCGTTTCCTCAAAGGCCGTGCAGTCCCTTCCCGCCGTGGAGAAGACGGCCGAGAAGAAGGTTCCCGCGCAGCGGAATTCCGGCGTGCGCACCTACACGGTGAAGTCCGGCGACTGGCTCGCGAAGATCGCCGACGAGCAGCAGGTGAGCGGCGGCTGGCGCCGGATCTACGACGACAACCGGCAGGCCGTCGGCGAGAATCCCTCGCTGATCCACCCGGGCCTGAAGCTGTCGCTGGGCGGGAAGTCCGCCCGTACGCGGACCGAGTCCCCCGCGCCCGCGCAGCCCTCGCGGCCGTCCGACTCCGGCGCGCAGACCTTCGCGCCCTCCGCCCCCTCCACCGGCTACACCCTCCCGGTCGACGGCGCCACCGTGGGCACCGGCTATCACGTGGCCGGCAGCATGTGGTCCAGCGGTTACCACACCGGCGTCGACTTCGTCGTCCCGACCGGCACCTCCGTCAAGGCGGTCGCCGCCGGCACCGTCGTCTCCGCCGGGTGGGGCGGCGCGTACGGCAACCAGGTCGTCATCAGGCTGAACGACGGCTACTACGCCCAATACGCCCATCTCTCCCAGCTTTCCGTCTCGGCCGGCCAGACCGTGACCGGGGGCCAGCAGATCGGTCTGTCCGGCGCGACCGGCAACGTGACCGGCCCGCACCTGCACTTCGAGATCCGCACCACCCCGGACTACGGCTCGGACGTGGACCCGGTCGGCTACCTCCGCTCGCACGGCGTCGCCGTCGGCTGAGGCGCCGCGCCCCTCTGGAGAGCACCTGCCTGACACGCGGCCGAAGGCCGGACCCGATCCCCGGGTCCGGCCTTCGGCGTTGCGCTCGTTCGCCGCGTCAACGCGTGTGGCCAGGGCCTTATTCCAGGTTCACCAACTATTCAAAGGTGTCTTATGTCACCGCTCGTCAACCCCTTATTACGGTCGCGTAAGTCACATCCGAAGGTGAATCATGGTCCGATGTGGCAGACGATTCGAAGAGTGACAACACATCAGTGATCGGGTCGTACGTGGCGGTGGGGGACAGCTTCACCGAGGGCGTCGGCGATCCCGGCCCCGACGGGGCGTTCGTGGGCTGGGCCGACCGGTTCGCGGTACTGCTCGCCGACCGGCGGCCCGAGGGCGACTTCGCGTACACGAACCTGGCCGTGCGCGGAAAGCTGCTCGACCAGATCATGGCCGACCAGCTTCCGCAGGCCGTCGAACTGGCCCCGGATCTGGTCTCCTTCTGTGCGGGCGGCAACGACATCATCCGGCCCGGCACCGACCCGGACGAGGTGGCCGAGCGCTTCGAGCGGGCCGTGGCCCAGCTCACCGAGGTCGCCGGCACCGTGCTGGTGACGACCGGCTTCGACACCCGTGGCGTCCCCTTGCTCAAGCACCTGCGCGGCAAGATCGCCACCTACAACGGGCATGTGCGTGCCGTCGCGGACCGGTACGGCTGTCCCGTGCTCGACCTGTGGTCCCTCAAGTCCGTCCAGGACCGAAGGGCCTGGGACGACGACCGGCTGCACCTCTCGCCCGAGGGACACACGCGCGTGGCGCTGCGCGCCGGCCAGGCCCTCGGCCTCGAGGTCCCGGCCGATCCGGAGCAGCCCTGGCCGGAACTGCCGCCCCGGGGCACCCTGGAGATCCGCCGGGACGACGTCCACTGGGCCCGCGAGTACCTCGTGCCGTGGATCGGACGCCGACTGCGCGGCGAGTCCTCCGGGGACCATGTGACGGCGAAGGGCGCCCTGTCGCCGGACGACATCAAGATGCGGATCGCATCGGTCGCCTGACGGCCCGCGCCCGTGCCCCGTACCGCAGGCTCAGCGGTGCGGGGCACACGTGTGCGCCCGCCCCGGCCCGCTCACCGCCCCGGCGCGGTCAACGCCTCCCGCTCCAGCCCGAGTTCCCGGGCCAGGGCGTCGTCCACCCATGCCTGGGCCCGCGCGCGCGGCACCGCGCCCGGATACGACGTCAGCTGCACGGCCAGCCCGTCCAGGAGCGCGGTCAGCCGAAGGGCCGCCCCCATCGGGTCGGCGCACACGAACTCGCCCGCCGCCACGCCCTCCGCGATGACCTCGGCGATCGCGGCCTTCCACTGCTTGTCGAGGTCCCGCGCGACCTCCCGGAGAGCGGGTTCGCGCAGCGCCACCGCCCAGCCCTCGATCCACAGCCGCCAGCCCTTGGCCTGGCCCGTGGGCGCGTACCAGCGCACCGCCGCCCGCAGCCGGCGCAGCGCGGTGGTCCGCCGGCCCAGCAGCCCCCGCAGATGCGCGAGGTCGTCCTCGGCCGCATAGGCGAAGGCGGCGGCGACCAGCTTCTCCTTCGTCGAGAAGTGATACAGCACCAGCGCGTTGCTCACGCCGAGCGACGAGGCCACATCGGCGATCCTGACCGCCGCCACGCCCCGCGCCTCGATCTGCCCGATGGCCGCCCGCAGCAGATCCTCCCGCCGCTTGGCCACACTCAACCGCACTCTCGCCACGCGGCCACCCTAGCCTGCCCGTTCGCTTCGGGTGAGCCGCGCCGGGTCCCACGGTGGCGCGACGGCGACGAGAGGAGTGTGCGCCTGGGCTCAGGCCTCGCCGCGCAGTACGGGACGCAGGGTGTCGAGGACGGTCGGGTCGTCGATGGTGGAGGGGAGTTCCGGATCCCCGCCGTCGGCGATCTCCCGCATGGTGCGCCGCAGGATCTTCCCCGACCGGGTCTTGGGCAGTGCGGCGACGATGTCCACGCGGCGCAGCGCTGCCACCGGGCCGATGGTCTCGCGGACCAAGGCCACGAGCTCGGCCACGACCTCCTCGGGGCTTCGTACGGTGCCGGCCTTGAGGACGACGAAGCCGCGCGGCACCTGGCCCTTGAGCGCGTCGGCGACGCCCACGACGGTGCATTCCGCGACGTCCGGGTGGCCGCTGAGGACTTCCTCCAGGGCGCCGGTGGACAGGCGGTGCCCCGCGACGTTGATCACGTCGTCGGTGCGGCCCATGATGAACACGTAGCCGTCCGCGTCCTTGTGTCCGCCGTCCCCCGACAGGTAGTAGCCCTCGTACGCGGAGAGGTAGGAGCGTACGTACCACTCGTCGTCGCCCCACAACGAGGTCAGCGTGCCCGGCGGGAGGGGGAGCCGGATCGCGACGGCCCCGTCCGTGCCCGCATCCACCTCGCGGCCCGCCGTGTCGAGCACCCGGACGTCGTAGCCGGGCATCGGCACGGCGGCGGAACCCGGCTTGACCGGCAGGGGATCCAGGCCCACGGGGTTGGCGACGATCGGCCAGCCCGTCTCCGTCTGCCACCAGTTGTCGATCACGGGGATGCCCAGCAGGCCGCCCGCCCAGTGCTGCGTTCCGGGGTCCAGACGCTCTCCGGCGAGGAAGAGATGACGCAGCGAGCTGGTGTCGTGCCCGCGCAGCAGGGTCCCCTCAGGGTCCTCCCGTTTGACGGCACGGATGGCCGTCGGCGCCGTGAACAGCGTGTTCACCCGGTGCTGGGCGACGACCCGCCACAGCGCGCCGGCGTCCGGAGTACCGACCGGCTTGCCCTCGTAGAGCACCGTGGTGCAGCCGGTCAGCAGCGGGGCGTAGACGATGTACGAGTGGCCGACCACCCAGCCGACGTCGGACGCCGCCCAGAACACGTCGCCGGGACCGGCGCCGAAGACGTTCTCCATCGACCAGCGCAGCGCGACGGCGTGGCCGCCGTTGTCCCGCACCACACCCTTGGGCCGGCCGGTGGTGCCGGAGGTGTAGAGCACGTAGAGCGGGTCGCGCGCGTCGACCGTGACGCAGTCCACGGGGGCGGCCTTGCTCATGGCCTCGTCCCAGTCGATGTCGCGTTCGGTCAGGTCGGCCGGGAGCTGGCGGCGCTGCCGGATGACGCAGTGGTCCGGCTGGTGGTGTGCGCGGGTGAGGGCGGCGTCGAGAAGGGGCTTGTAGGGGACCAGGCGGGACGGCTCGATGCCGCACGAGGCGGAGACGACCACCTTCGGGCGGGCGTCGTCGATGCGGGTCGCCAGCTCGTGCGCGGCGAATCCGCCGAAGACCACCGAGTGCACGGCCCCGATGCGGGCGCATGCCAGCATCGCGATGACGGCCTCCGGGATCATCGGGAGGTAGATCGCGACACGGTCGCCCTTGGTCACCCCGAGGTCGCTCAGCACACCGGCGAAGCGCGCGACCTCGTCCCGCAACTCGCGGTAGGTGTACGAGGCCACGGTGTCGGTGACGGGGCTGTCGTACACCAGCGCGACACGGTCGCCGTGGCCGCCCTCGACATGCCGGTCGAGGGCGTTGTGGCAGGTGTTCAGCCGTCCGTCGGGAAACCAGCCGTACAGCGGCGCGCGCGAGGAGTCCAGGGCTCGGCCGGGCGGGGTCGCCCAGTCGATGTCGCGGGCGGCATCGAGCCAGAAGCCCTCAGGATCCTCCAGGCTGCGCCGGTAGGCGGCGAAGTACTCGCCCTCGTCGAGGGTGCTTGGCATCGCGGTTTCCTCTCTTTTCTTCTCTTCGGTCATGCGCTTGTGCGGCGCCGCGTCCGGCGCCCCCGGACGGTTCCTCAACCCGGTTGCGGATCCCGGCCGGCGGGTCGTGCCGGCAGGTCGAGCAGCCATGCGGCGATGCGTTCGGCGCCTGCGTCCAGCATCGCCCGCCCCTTGCGTGCTGTCGCAGGACGAGCGTCCCCGGCGACGCCGGAGGCGGTGACCTCGTGGAAGGGCCGCGGGCGGTGGAAGGGCTGGTCCGCGGAGTACAGCTCGATCTCCGGGCCCGTCGCCTCGGCGATGCGGGAGCCGTCGACCAGCTCCGGGGCGAGCGCCATCATCATCGAGGTCTCGCCTTCGCAGGCGTGCATGAGGTGGTTCTGCTGCCGCATGATGCCGGCGAAACGGTCCTGCGCGGCCAGGAAGTAGCTGGTGACGGCGATGGGGGTGCCCAGTTCGCGCGAGATCTCGTTGGTGATGGCGTTGAGCGCCGTGACGTTCCCGCCGTGACCGTTCACGATCAGGATCGTACGGAAGCCGGACGCCAGGACGGAGGAGCACACGTCCCGCAACACCGCCTGATAGGTGGAGAGCGTCAGGCTGAAGGTGCCGCCGAACGCCATGTGATGGTCGGCCAGTCCGCACCACAGGGACGGGGCGACGACGACGGGCCGGTGCCGGGCGATCAGGATGGCGGCCACCCGTCGGCACACCTCGGTGCTGAGGAAGTCGTCGACGCCGGTGGGCAGATGCGGGCCGTGCTGCTCCGTGGAGCCGACCGGGAGCAGGACGGGTGCGTTCTGGCCGGCAAGCTCACGGAGCCTGCTTGCGGTCATGCGGTTCCACAGAAACTCCGTCACGTCAGGACCTCGCTTTCGTCGAGAGGTGTGCCGGATCGCTGGTTCCCCATATTTGGATTGGACAGTACAATCCAAATATGGAAGTGGCAAGAGACGTCGCGGCCCCGGACGACCGATCGTCCCTAGACTGGACCGTGCAATCCAAGGGAGGTTCCATGGCAGCCGAAGCCGCCGGCTCCGCATCCGCGGCCACATCCACCCGCCGTCCGCGAGCGCCCCGTCCTTCGGTCGGGAAGATCCTCGAGGCGTCGAAGGTCCTCTTCCTCGAGGACGGCTACGACGGAGTCAATCTGGACCGCGTCGCGACCCGCGCGGGCGTCGCGCGACAGACGGTGTACAACCAGTTCGGCAGCAAGGAAGCGCTCTTCCGGGCCACGATGCACCACCACTGGCAGGCCTTCGGACTCCAGGACACGGAGGAGCGCCTCGTCCCGGACCCGGCGCAGGCCGACCCGGCCGGCTTCCTGCGCCGATTCGCCGAGGGTCTCCTCGCCTTCATCGCCGACACCGACCAGGTTGCCTTCACCCGGCTCGTCGTCGCCGAGTCGCGCAAACTCCCTTGGATCGCCGAGGAGTTCTACCGCCTGGGCAAACAGCCCCTGGTCACCGCACTCACCGCCGCGCTGCTCAACATGGCCGATGCCGGGCGCATCGACTGCCCTCATCCGGAACTGGCGGCCCATCAGTTCCTCGGGCTCGTCCAGGAGTTCGTGATCTGGCCACAGGTCATGGCGATCGGCCCCGACGTGGTGAAGCTGCCTTCCGTCGATCTCGTCGTGGAGGAGGCCGTCGCCATGTTCCTCAGCCGTTACGCCAAGCCGGGCGCACACGGCGGCGAGCCCGCCTGAATCCCGGGTGCGGCCCCCGGCGCGCACGCACTGCCCTTCGGGGAAGTCTCCGACGGTTGCGGCACCTCGCCGCATCCGTGACGGGCCGGTGTCCGCGAGAAGGGCGGGCGCGGGCTCCGTCCGGTCGCGCAGTTCACCCAGGGCCGGTGCGCCCGCGGCACCGGGTGAGGCGGGACGATCCGGGCGGCACGGTCGACCGACCGGAACACGGCGGACACGGCACCGGGCGCCTTCCCGCCGGACGCGATCTCGCCGCGCAGCGAGTCGACGCGACCAGGTCGCCCGTCGCGACGCCCGGGGCGGGCTCGTCGCCTCCCTGTGTCAGCGGTACCACCCGAACCGCTCCGCGATCAACGGCAGCCGGTCCGTCACCAGCGCGTGGGCGGCGGTGCGCGGGGTCGTCCCGTCGGCCTCGGCGCGGGTGAGCGTCAGATCGATCAGCGCACGCATCGAGCGGCGGATGTGGGCGAACGCCTCGTCGGCGTCCGGGCCGATGTCGCCGAACAGGGTCCACCACCACCAGGCGTTCGTGGCGGAGTTGACCACCACGTCCGGCAGCACGGTCACCCCGCGCGCGGCGAGCAGCTCCTCCGCCTCGGGCCGGACGGGCATGTTGGCGGCCTCCACGATCCAGCGGGCGGTGATCCCGTCCTGGTTGGCGGTGTCGATCGCGTACGACACCGCCGCGGGCACGAGCACCTCCGCCTCGGCGGACAGCCAGGCGTCACCGGGCAGTTCACGGTCGCCGGGGCCGAGCACCGAGCGGTCGACGGTCCCGTACGCGTCCCGCGCGGCCAGCAGGGCCTCGACGTCGAGTCCGGCCGGGTCGGCGATGGTGCCCTTGACATCGGCGACGGCCACCACGGTCAGGCCCGCGCGAGCGAGGAAGCGTGCCGTGGCCCCGCCCATCGTGCCCAGACCCTGTACGGCGACCCGGGTGCCCCGGTACGGCACCGACGCCCGGTCCAGGGCGGCGAGCACCGCCTCGGCGACACCGCAGCCGCCTGCCAGCTCGTCCAGGCCGATGCCGTCCACCTCGACCGCGAAGGCGTCCGCGAGCCGCTCACGGGCCGCCGTCTCGTCGTCGAGCAGGGGATAGACGGCCTGGATCGAGGAGACCAGTCCCGCCTCGGCGACCGCCCGGTCCACCAGGTCCTGGGTGAGACCCAGGTCCTCCCCGGTGGTCCAGAAGCTCTCGATGTACGGCCGCATCGCACGCAGGTAGCGGACCAGCAGCCCGTACGCCTCCGGGGCGCGCGGGTCGCAGTCGATGCCGCCCTTGGCACCGCCGAGGGGGACGTAGCGGCCCTCCGGGGCGTAGTGCAGGGCCTCCTTCATCGTCATGCCGCGGGCCAGTCCTGCGACCTCCTGGAGGGTGCACCCGGCCCGCATCCGCAGTCCGCCGCTGGCCACACCCCGCACCAGCCGGTCCACGACCAGGAAGCCCTGCCGACCCGTGACATGGTCGGTCCAGACGAGCGACATCAGGGGGGCGGTCATGGGATCTCCCGGGTACTTGTTACTGAACTGCGGGTCAGTATTCGAAAGTGGTGCGCAACCTGTCAACGTGCTGAACGGTCGTTCAGTAGCGTGGGTCGGTCGCCCGCCTGTGACGCACGCGGCACCGGCATGTCGGAGGGGCCGACCATAATGGAGGGCCTCTGCGACTCCACCTTGGAGGTACCGTGACCGGTCTGCGTTCCCTGAGCTCCGGGCTCCGCGCACTTCAGCCCGAAGCCTTCGGCGCGGAACCGAGCGGTGAGCGCCTCGCGCGCATCCGCCGTTCCCCCCATTTCAAGGACGGCGTCTTCCAGAACCCCGGCGGCGTCGCCCGCACCCGGCCCTCCGGCTCCATGCTGGACTTCGCCAAGGTGTTCTTCGACAAGGAGACGCGGCCCCTGCGCGCTCCCCGCGGCACTGTTCCGGTGCACGCCACCACCCTCGCCGACCTGGCCAAACCGCCGGCCACCGGACTGCGGGTGACCTGGATGGGCCACTCCAGCGTGCTCGCGGAGATCGACGGGCACCGGGTCCTGTTCGACCCCGTCTGGGGCGAGCGCTGCTCCCCCTTCCCGTTCGCCGGGCCCAAGCGGCTGCACCCGGTGCCGCTCCCGCTGGCCGCGCTCGGACCGGTCGACGTGGTGGTCATCTCGCACGACCACTACGACCACCTGGACCTGCCCTCGATCAAGGCGCTGGCCGGGACCGACACGGTGTTCGCCGTGCCGCTCGGCGTCGGAGCCCACCTCGAACACTGGGGCGTGTCCCCGGACCGGTTGCGCGAGCTCGACTGGCACGAGTCCACCAAGATCGGCGGACTCACCCTCACCGCGACCCCGGCCCGCCACTTCTGCGGCCGCGGCCTGCGCAACGCCCAGAACACGCTCTGGGCGTCCTGGGCCGTCGCCGGCGAGGAACACCGCATCTACCACAGCGGGGACACGGGTTACTTCGACGGCTTCAAGGACATCGGCGCCGCCCACGGCCCGTTCGACGCCACGATGATCCAGATCGGCGCGTACAGCGACTTCTGGCCCGACATCCACATGACCCCCGAGGAGGGGCTGCGCGCCCACCTCGACCTGCAGGGCGGGGTGCCGCACGGCGTGCTGCTGCCGATCCACTGGGGCACCTTCAATCTCGCCCCGCACGCCTGGGCGGAGCCCGGCGAGTGGACCAAGGAGGCCGCCGAGGGAGCCGCCCAGGCGGTGGCGCTGCCCCGGCCCGGCGAGCCTTTCGAGCCCGCGGGCAAGCTCCCCGCGGAGCCGTGGTGGCGGGGTGTCTCCGAGGGCGTCCGCCCCGCCTGGCGCGCGGTCGGAGCCCTGGCCGCCGAACCCGGCGTACGCAAGGGCGGCCACCACAAGAACTGACACCGGGTCCGCCTGGTCGCCGAGCCCCGTCACGGGCCTCGGCGACCAGGCGTGCGAGATCCTCGGCGGGCCGGGCCTCGTCGCTTTCCGCCTGCCCGACCCCAGGCCAAGGTCAAGGCCATGGCTGATACTCTCCGTGACATTTTCCGGGTATGGGGACATGGCCGCCCGGTGGTTCCGGTGGGTGTGGCGGGTGTGTCCGGCTCGGAAGAACCGGACGGGTGGGGAGTGGGTGGGGGGTGTCGACCAGGGGATCGCCCCTCGTGCCCCTGACCACTTTTGAGCAGGTCTTATCGAACTCTTTCGGGTCGGCGTGTCGTCGGCGGCAGTGTTATCGGTCTGTCGTACGAAGCCTCATACCAGAGCGGGACGCTCTTCGGGGGACTTTGTCAACTGCCCACCGCACATGAGGCTCACGCGACTACTGTGAGTGTCCGGATGGCAGCCCGACGGACCAGTACGAGGACGCAGATGTCTCACCTCCGTGCACCGGCCGCCCACGCCGACCGCCGTGAGGGCGGCAGGCATGGGAGACCGGTCGCCCGACCCGCTCCCGCACTGCCCGATACGCACATACGGCCACAGCTCATGCGGCTCGCCGTGCTCCCGCCGGTCGCGGTCGCTCTCAGCGCCAGCGCGGCCGTCGTCTTCAGCATCCGCTCGACGGGGGCACGACCCGGTCCCACCCTGTGGGCCGTGCTCGCCGGGGCGGTCGCGGTGACCGTCGCGGGCATCCTGATCGCCGTCGTCGCCGCGGACCGCGCCGCCCGCTCGGTCAGCGACCGCGTCGACGCGCTGCGCCGCAGCACCACTCGTGGCGAGGGGGACCTGCGCGCCCTCGTCGAAGCCCTGCGCCGCGGGGAGACACCACCGCAGCGAGGGACGCGCCGCCGCCCGCCGGAGGACGCCGACGACTTCGAACTGCTCGCCGCGGACCTGGCCCGCTCGTACGACGGCGCCGTCACCGCCGTCGTGCAGGCCGCCCAGCTCTCCAGCCAGGCGGGCAGCGAGCAGAAGCTGGAGGTCTTCGTCAACCTCGCGCGGCGGCTGCAGTCCCTGGTCCACCGGGAGATCTCGATCCTCGACGAGCTGGAGAACGAGATCGAGGACCCGGACCTGCTCAAGGGCCTGTTCCACGTGGACCACCTCGCCACCCGCATCCGGCGGCACGCGGAGAACCTCGCCGTGCTCGGCGGTGCCGTCTCCCGCCGGCAGTGGAGCAACCCGGTGAGCATGACGGAGGTGCTGCGCTCCGCCATCGCCGAGGTCGAGCAGTACTCCCGGGTGAAACTGGTGCCGCCCATCGACGGGGAACTGCGCGGCCACGCCGTCGCCGACGTCATCCACCTGCTCGCCGAACTCGTGGAGAACGCCACGGTGTTCTCCGCCCCGCAGACCCAGGTGCTGCTCCGGGCCAACCTCGTCACCTCCGGGCTGGCCGTGGAGGTCGAGGACCGCGGGCTCGGCATGCCGGTCGGCGAACAGAGCAAGATGAACGCCCTGCTCGCCGACCCGGACCAGGTCAACGTGGCCAGCCTGCTGGCCGACGGCCGTATCGGCCTCTACGTCGTCTCCCAGCTCGCCCGCCGCCACGGCATCACGGTCCGCCTGCAGACCAATATCTACGGCGGTGTGCAGGCCGTACTCGTCGTCCCGCAGGCCTTGTTGGGCACGGCGCCGGGCGTACCCGGGGCGGTACCGCAGCCACAGGACCCGGCGGCGACCGGCCCGTTGCCGGTGCCGCAGCCCCGGGCTTCGCATGCCTCCGGGGGAACGCGGGCCTCGACCGGCGACGCCGGGACGGAAGGGCGGCACGGAGAGGCGGAGAGCCATCAGGGCCGTACCGCGACGGCATCCGGTGCGGGCATGACGTCCGGTGCGGGGACGGCGACCGGACAGCCGGGCGCGGCAGGGCACGGCGGGGCCGGACAAGCCGCGGGCACCGGCCGACGACGGCACGCGCAGGGCGGACCCGCTCTGGGCGGCGCCGCCCAGAGCGGGGGAGCGCAGAACGGGGGAGCGCAGAACGCGGGCGCGCCGGCCCCGCTCCCCGTGCGCGGCGCCCACGAGCAGCGGCCCAACCCCGCCGAGGCCGTGCCCGGCGTCCGCGCCGAGGACCGGGCGGCGGTCGAGGCGAACGCCGGCACCGTGCCCACCCCACGCGCGGGCACGGTGCGCGGCACCATGGGCAAGCCCCAGCTGCCCCGCCGCCGCGCCCAGGAGCACATCGTGCCCCAACTGCGCGGCGGTCCCGCCCCCCGTCAGGACGGCGACGTCGTCGCGAGCCACGACCCCGGCCTCATGGCGGCCTTCCAGCGCGGCATCGGCCTCGCCGAGGCACAACAGCACATGGAGTCCGCGCACATGGAGTCCGCGCACATGGACGCTGCGCATATTGAGTCCGCCCACAGGGATTCTGCCTACGGGGACTCTGCCTACGGGGACTCTGCCTACGGGGACTCCGCACACCTGGCCGCCCCACAGCCGGAAGCCGCCCACCGGGATTCGGCTCACATGGATTCGGCTCACATGGATTCGGCTCACATGGACGAGGCCCACATGCAGTCACTACCCAGGGAGTCGGCACGTACGGCTTCGGGGCACGTCGCCTCCGGACATTGGTCTCAGGACCATATGGCCCCCGCGCACAGGGACGCCGCCTCCCCGGACACCACCCGTATGGACGCACCGCTGGACGCACGGCCCAGGGAAGCGGCCCCCATACGCCAGGCGCACGCCCACGCGCCCGTGTCCGACGGCATCCACGGCACCGGCCGGACCGACGGGAGCGCACCGGCCCGATGACCACCCCTTCTTCCGAACGCTTCTCCACCCCCAGCGCTCCCGCAGACCTTCGTACCCCAAGGAGTCGATCCACCATGGCGAGCGATGCGCCGACGGCCCAGTCGTCCGACCTCGACTGGCTGCTGAGCGGCCTCGTGCAACGCGTACCGCACACCACCAGCGCGGTGCTCCTGTCCTGCGACGGACTGGTCAAGTCCGTGCACGGCCTCGATCCCGACAGCGCCGACCACATGGCGGCCCTCGCCTCCGGCCTGTACTCCCTCGGCCGCAGCGCGGGTATCCGGTTCGGCGACGGCGGGGACGTCCGCCAGGTCGTCGTCGAGCTCGACTCGACGCTGCTGTTCGTCACCACCGCGGGCTCCGGCACCTGCCTCGCGGTGCTCGCCGCCCGCGAGGCCGATGCCGCCGTGCTCGGCTACGAGATGGCGATGCTGGTCAAGAGCGTCCGCCCGTATCTGGTGACCGCACCCCGGCAGCACGCCGTCGAATCCACGGCGATGAGGCCTTGACCGTGACCGCAGCCGGCGACGGGCCTTGGCTGGATGATGCGGCCGGACGCCTGGTGCGCCCGTTCACGGTCAGCAACGGCCGCACCAAGCCCAGCATCGCCCTCGACCTGATGTCGCAGGTGATGGCCACCGGCGTCACCCCGCTCGGCTACCTCGGCCCCGAGCACGCCCAGGCACTCGACCTGTGCCGGGCGCCCGTCTCGGTCGCCGAGGTGGCCGCGCATCTGAAACTGCCCGCGGTGGTCACCAAGGTGCTGCTCTCGGACCTCGTCGACTGCGGGGCGCTGACCACCAAGCCCCCCGTGTTCCACCACAACCCCACTGACCGGTCTCTGCTGGAGGCAGTGCTCGATGGACTACGACGACAGCTCTGACCCGTTCCCGACCGCGCTGAAGACCCTGGTGGCGGGCGGGTTCGGGGTCGGCAAGACGACCTTTGTGGGAGCGGTCAGCGAGATCGCCCCGCTGAGCACCGAGGAGCTGCTCACCACGGTCAGCGTCGCCACGGACAACCTCGACGGCATCGAGAACAAGGTCGAGACGACGGTCGCCATGGACTTCGGCCGGATCACCCTCGATCCGGAGCACGTCCTGTACCTGTTCGGCACGCCCGGGCAGGAGCGGTTCTGGTTCATGTGGGACGAGCTGTCGGAAGGGGCGCTGGGCGCGGTGATCCTCGCCGACACCCGCCGCCTCGAGGAGTGCTTCGCGGCCGTGGACTTCTTCGAGGAACGCGGCCTCGCCTTCATCGTCGCCATCAACGAGTTCGACGGCGGCCACCGCTACGACGCGGAGGAGGTGCGCGCGGCCCTCGACCTCGACCCCGAGGTCCCGGTCGTCTGCTGCGACGCGCGCATCTCCAGCTCGGGCGTGCAGACCCTGCTCACCCTCGTACGCCATCTGATCGCCCACGCCCCGGCACCCGCGCCGAGCCACGGCGCCCACATGTGACCCAGCCAAATCGCCCATGGAGCCGCCATATGGAGTACGCCCACAGCGACGGAGCCCGGCCATGAGCTACGAGCCGCCCCGGCCGGTCCGTGGTCTGCTGCTCACCCCCGAGGACAGGGAGGCCCCCGCCCGCATCTCCCGGCTGCGCCGACTCGGCCTGGGGGAGCGGCCCGAACCCGCCCTCGACGCCTTCGCGGACCATCTCGCCCGGCTCACCGGAGCGCCGTACGCCATGGTCAACTTCATCGGCGAGGACCACCAGTTCTTCGCGGGCCTGCGCACCCCCGTGACCGCGCCGGTGGTCCGGGACGACGGCAGCAGGCCCGAGGTCGGCCGTGTGCTGCCCCGCGACCACGGCTTCTGCCCCCATGTGGTGGTGCGCCGCAAGGCCCTGGTCCTGGAGGACGTCCGCGACTACCCCCGCTTCGCCGGGAATCCGGTCGTGGACGAGTACGGCATTCGGTCGTATCTCGGCGCCCCGCTCATCGACAGTTCCGGCATGGTGCTCGGCACCATCAGCGCCTCCGACGTCGCACCCCGTGCCTGGGGGAGGTCAGGTCTGGACACCATCAAGGCGCTGGCCGCCGAACTCGCCCTGCACATCGAGCGATCCGCGGACGACGAACTGCCGCTCTGAACGACGGACGGACGGGGCTACGGCCGGTGAAAGCGACGGGTGCGCCGGGCGACGGCCAAGGGGTGTGAAGGAAAGCTGAGGCGGCGGTTAAGAAAAGCTCGATGGACCCCGGCCCGCGCATACGGCAGATTGCAGGGTGATTCCACCCCTCTGACCCGGTGCGGGCCCCTTCGGTGTACCCGCGGCCGGGACCTCACCCACAGGAGCCGTAGCGTTGAAGGCGCTGGTCAAGGAGAAGGCGGAGCCCGGCCTCTGGCTCACGGACGTCCCCGAGCCGACCATCGGTCCCGGTGACGTACTGATCAAGGTCCTGCGGACCGGTATCTGCGGCACCGATCTGCACATCCGGGCCTGGGACGGCTGGGCGCAGCAGACCATCCGCACTCCGCTCGTTCTCGGGCACGAGTTCGTGGGGCAGGTCGTCGAGACCGGCCGCGACGTCACCGACATCCAGGTCGGCGACCGGGTCAGCGGCGAGGGCCACCTGGTGTGCGGCAAGTGCCGCAACTGTCTGGCCGGCCGCCGCCATCTGTGCCGCGCCACCGTCGGCCTCGGCGTCGGCCGGGACGGCGCGTTCGCCGAGTACGTCGCGCTGCCCGCGTCCAACGTGTGGGTGCATCGTGTCCCCGTCGACCTCGACGTCGCCGCGATCTTCGATCCGTTCGGCAACGCCGTGCACACCGCGCTGTCCTTCCCGCTGGTCGGCGAGGACGTCCTGATCACCGGCGCCGGCCCGATCGGCCTGATGGCCGCGGCGGTGGCCCGGCACGCCGGCGCCCGCAACGTCGTCGTCACCGACGTCAGCCAGGAGCGCCTGGAGCTCGCCCGCAAGATAGGCGCCAGCCTCGCCCTGGACGTCTCCCGGTCCACGATCGCCGATGGACAGCGGGAGCTGGGGCTGCGCGAGGGCTTCGACATCGGCCTGGAGATGTCCGGCCGCCCCGAGGCCATGCGGGACATGATCGCCAACATGACGCACGGCGGCCGCATCGCCATGCTCGGCCTGCCCGCCGAGGAGTTCCCGGTCGACTGGTCCCGGATCGTCACGTCGATGATCACCATCAAGGGCATCTACGGCCGCGAGATGTTCGAGACCTGGTACGCGATGTCGGTGCTGCTGGAGGGCGGCCTGGACCTCGCCCCCGTGATCACCGGCCGGTACGGCTACCGCGACTTCGAGGCGGCCTTCGCCGACGCCGCCAGCGGCAAGGGCGGCAAGATCATCCTCGACTGGACTGCGTAACTCTCGTAGAGCCCTAGGAGCTTCCTCATGTTCGACTCCGTCCGTGACGACCTGCGCGCCACCCTGGACGAGATCCGCGCCGCCGGCCTGCACAAGCCCGAACGCGTCATCGGCACCCCGCAGTCCGCGACCGTCGAGGTCACCGCCGGCGGCCGCCCCGGCGAGGTCCTCAACTTCTGCGCCAACAACTACCTCGGCCTCGCCGACCACCCCGAGGTGATCGCCGCCGCCCACGACGCCCTGGACCGCTGGGGCTACGGCATGGCCTCCGTGCGCTTCATCTGCGGCACCCAGGAGGTGCACAAGGAGCTGGAGGCGCGGCTGTCCGCGTTCCTCGGCCAGGAGGACACGATCCTGTACTCCTCCTGCTTCGACGCCAACGGCGGTGTCTTCGAGACCCTGCTCGGCGAGGAGGACGCGGTCATCTCCGACGCCCTCAACCACGCCTCCATCATCGACGGCATCCGCCTGTCCAAGGCCCGCCGCTTCCGTTACGCCAACCGCGACCTCGCGGACCTGGAGACCAAGCTCAAGGAGGCGACGGAGGGCGGCGCGCGGCGCAAGCTGATCGTCACCGACGGCGTCTTCTCCATGGACGGCTATGTGGCCCCGCTCGGCGAGATCTGCGACCTCGCCGACCGCTACGACGCGATGGTCATGGTCGACGACTCGCACGCCGTCGGCTTCGTCGGCCCGAGCGGCCGCGGCACCCCCGAACTGCACGGCGTCATGGACCGCGTCGACATCATCACCGGCACTCTGGGCAAGGCTCTCGGCGGCGCCTCCGGCGGCTATGTCGCCGCCCGCGCCGAGATCGTCGCCCTGCTGCGCCAGCGCTCGCGCCCGTACCTGTTCTCCAACACGCTCGCCCCGGTGATCGCCGCCGCCTCCCTGAAGGTCCTCGACCTGTTGGAGGCCGCCGACGACCTGCGCGTCCGCCTCACCGAGAACACGGCCCTGTTCCGCCGCCGGATGACCGAGGAGGGCTTCGACGTGCTCCCCGGCGACCACGCCATCGCGCCCGTCATGATCGGCGACGCGGCCGAGGCGGCCCGCATGGCGGAGCTGCTGCTCGAGCGGGGTGTCTACGTGATCGGCTTCTCCTACCCGGTCGTCCCGCAGGGCCAGGCCCGCATCCGGGTTCAGCTGTCCGCCGCGCACTCCACCGACGACGTCAACCGCGCGGTCGACGCCTTCATCGCGGCGCGCGCGGTGCTGGCGGCATGACCAGTGCCGGCACCTTGGGATAATTGACGGCATGATCGAAGCACGGCGGCTCCACATCCTCCGTGCGGTGGCCGACCACCGCACGGTCACCGCGGCAGCCGCCGCGCTCTATCTCACCCCCTCCGCCGTCTCCCAGCAGCTCACAGCCCTGGAGCAGGAGACCGGACACCGCCTGGTCGAGCGCGGCGCCAAGGGTGTACGGCTCACCGCGGCGGGCGAGATCCTGCTGAGCCACACCAACGCGGTCCTCGCCCAGCTGGAGCGGGCCGAGGCGGAGCTGGCCGCCTACAGTTCGGGCGAGGCGGGCACGGTCACCGTGGCCGCCTTCGCGACCGGCATCGCCCAGGTGGTGGCGCCGGCCGTGGCCAGGCTCGCCGCCGCCGCGCCCGGCATCCGCATCCGCGTCCAGGACGCCGAGGGCGACGCCAGCCTGCCGATGGTCCTGGACCGGCAGGTGGACGTCGCGGTCGCCGTCGAGTACCGCGGCGCCCCGCCCGCCGACGACCCCCGGCTCACCTACGTGCCCCTGTACGCCGAGCCCTTCGACGCGGTCGTGCCGGTCGGCCACCGCCTCGCCGACGCGCCCGAGGTCCCCCTCGCAGAACTGGCCAAGGACCCGTGGATCGGCCCGTACCCCGGTAACCCCTGTCACGACGTGGTCGTCCTGGCCTGCGAGAGCGCCGGATTCCAGCTCCGCCTCGAACACTCCTCCGACGACTTCCGCGCCGTGGTCGCCCTGGCCTCGGCCGACGCGGGCGTGGCCCTCGTCCCGCGCTCGGCCCTGCGTGGCATGGACCTCACGGGCGTGGTCGTCCGGCCCGTCGACGGCGTGGCCCCGACCCGCCGGGTCTTCGCGGCCATACGTCGCGGAGCCGAGGAACACCCCCTGATCCGTCCGGTGCTCAAGGCACTGGGGGAGGCGGCGCAGGCGTGAGCCGCCCGTAATCTGCCCGTCTCATATCCGGGACAGCGTCCCGCATATGAGAATCCAGCCTTCCGATCCCGTCGACGTCCGGATCGGCGCACGGCTGGCCGAACTCCGCGCCCGGCACGGCTGGTCCCTCGGCGAGCCGGCCGAGCGCAACGGGGCCGGCCGGTCGACCCTGTCCCGGGCCGAGCGCGCCGAGATCAGCGCCACCGCCGCCCTCCTCAACCGTCTCCGCAACGTCTACGGACGCACCATGTCCCAGCTGCTCAGCGAGGTCGAGGCGGAGCCGGCCTTGGCGCCGACATCGCCTACGACCGCCCGCCCGTGCCAGGACTGGAACAGCACCCGTGGCCCCTCGACGGCACGCTGGAGGTGACCGCAGGCGACACGACACACGTCCTCGCGGCCGGCGACTGCCTGCGGATGCGCGTCTTCGGACCGACGAGGTTCCGTTGCCCCGGGCCCGGCGAGGCACGCCACGCGCTGGTGGTGGTGCGGCCATGAGGGTGCTGCGCCGGAACGACGCCCATGTGCGGGACGGCAGCGAGGACCTGGCCGAGCTGCCGGCCGACACCGTCGCCGCAGGTGCCCCGATCGGCTTCCTCGCGCCGCTCGGGCGGGCGGCGGCCGCCACCTGGTGGCGGGGGCGCGCCGACGCGGTGGCGACCGGCCGGCCGGCGGTGTGGGTGGCCCTGGACGACACGGACCGGGTGGCGGGCACGGTGAGCCTGGTCCTGCCCGACAACCTGATCTGCGCCCGACCAGCCTCTACTACCAGCGGCTGGGCCCTTCGGCCAGGTGACTGTCAGTGGCACGGGCTACCGTGCGTGGCATGCCGGATGC
Source organism: Streptomyces griseochromogenes (assembly GCF_001542625.1). Lineage (NCBI taxonomy): Bacteria > Bacillati > Actinomycetota > Actinomycetes > Kitasatosporales > Streptomycetaceae > Streptomyces > Streptomyces griseochromogenes. Next base: position 3,574,292 of record NZ_CP016279.1, read on the forward strand.
CGAAGACGTACGCCGTATCGCCCTGTCCCTGCCGGACACCACGGAGAAGATCGCCTGGAGCATGCCCACGTTCCGGGTGGCCGGGAAGATGTTCGCCACGCTCCCGGAGGACGAGACGTCCATCGCCGTGCGCTGCCCCAAGGAGGAGCGCGACGAACTGGTCATGGCCGAGCCGAGGAAATTCTGGATCGCCGATCACGAGGCCCAGTTCGCCTGGGTGAGAGCGAGACTCGCCGCCCTGGAGGACGAGGACGAGCTGCGGGACATCCTCGCCGACTCCTGGCGCCAGGCCGCCCCGCCCCGACTCCTGGACTCGCACCCGGAGTTGGGCCTGCCCGGCGGTCGCTGAAAAATCCCTCGGCGGGCGTCGGGGCGGCGTGGCATGATCCCGCGCGGCGGGGCCGCCCGAGTGCGGGAGCGGGGAGGGGAGCGCACGGCATGACCGGTACGGAGGCACGACGGGACGGCGTTGCCCGGGCCCGGCACCGGACCGGTGCCGACGCCCGGGTCCCGGCCCTCTGGTCGAGGGACTTCGCCCTGTTCTTCGTGGCCCGGGCCGTGGCCCGCCTCGGCGACACCATGCTGCCGGTGGCGCTGGCCGCCGGTCTGCTGCAGCACGGGTACGGAGCGGGCGCGGTCGGTCTCGCCATGGCTTCCACGGCCGCCGCCTTCGCGGGACTCGTCGTCTTCGGCGGGGTGATCGCGGACCGGTTCAGCACCCGCAAACTGATGGTCGGCGCCGACCTGGTCCGGCTCGTCACCCAGTCCCTCGCCGCCGCGCTGTTCTTCACCGGGCACGTCGTCCTGTGGCAGATCTGCGCCATCGGCTTCGTCAGCGGTGTGGCCGGAGCCGTCTTCCAGCCGGGCGTGGCCAGTACGGTGCCGCGGCTCGCCGGTGACGTCCAGGGCGCCAACGGAGCGATCCGTATCGCCGAGTCGTCGGCGCAACTGGCGGGCCCGGCCGTCGCCGGACTCCTGGTCGGCCTCGCCTCGCCCGGTGGGGTCTTCGCCGCGCACGCCGCCACCTACGCGATCAGCGCCCTGAGCCTGCTGCTGCTCCGGCTGCCCCCGCTCCCCGAGGGCGCCCGCATCAGCGGCCCCGGTCCGCGCGCCTTCCGGGCCGATCTGGTCGAGGGCTGGCGGGAGTTCCGGTCGCGGACGTGGCTGTGGGGCGTGATCGCCGTGTGGTGCGTCCACATGATCGCCGTATGGGGACCGACGGTCCCGCTGGTGGCCGCCGAAGTCGTCCGGCACCACGGCCCGCGCGCCTACGGCCTGGTCAACTCGGCCCTCGGAGCCGGCACCGTCGTCGGCGGTCTGCTCGCCCTCAGACTGCGGCCCCGCCACATGCTGCGGGCCGGCGCGCTCGCCCTGTTCGCCTTCTTCGGCTTCCCCGCGACCGTCGGCGCCGGCCTCGGCGTGCCGGCCATGGCGGCCGGGGCGGCGGTGGCCGGGGCCGGGATGTCGTTCTGGGGCGTGATGTGGGCGACCAGTGTGCAGACCCAGGTGCCGTCCGACGTCCTCAACCGCGTCCACGCCTACGACGTGGCCGGCTCCCTCTCGATGATGCCCGTGGGCCAAGCCCTGGCGGGTCCCGCGGCCGGGGCCCTGGGCGCCGGTCACGTCCTGCTGGCCGCCGCCGTGACGAGTCTGGTCGTGGCGGCGGCTCTGCTCTCGGTCCCCGCCATACGTGGGCTGGTGCGGGCAGACGGGCAGCCGCCCGCGCGCTGAACGGCAGTCCCGGCGCGCGCATGGCACTCCGGCCACGTATCGAGCCCGCTCCACGGTCAGGCCCGTACGGAGGCCCGCCCCGCCCCGACGAACCCGCCGATCCGTTCCCGCAGACTCCGCGCGTCGAGCCCGTGCGCGGCCACGTGCTCCTCGACCGTCCCGTACCGCCGCAGCTCACGGCGTCCGACGCCGAGCCCCAGTACCCGATGCGGCACCTCCGCCAGCGCCTCGCTCACGGCCGCCGTCGACGTCCCCGTGAGGTACGGCTCCACGAGCACGACGTCCGTGTCCGCGCCCTGAACGGCCCGGCGCAGCCCGGCCGTGTCGAAGGGCCGCACGGTCGTCGCGTACAGCACGGTCAAGTCCAGCCCCTCCGTGGCGGCGAGCACCGCGTCCAGCACGGGACCGACGGCGACGACCACACCGGAGCGCCCCTCGCGAACTGTCAGGAAGCGCTCCCCGTCGACCGCCCGCCCCTGCCGGTTGGCCTGCACGGAGAGCCGGACGTACACCTTGTCGTCCCCCGCGGCGACCGCTCGTCGCAGCAGCGTCTCGGCCTCGTCGGGATGCCCGGGCACGTGCACGGTCCAGCCGTCCAGGGTGTCGAGCAGCGCCACGTCGCCGGGCGCCATGTGCGTGTAGCCGCCGGCCGGCCAGTCGAAGGAGGCGGCCGCGCTCACCAGCACCGCTCCGGTGTTCTGGTGCCCGAAGTCCAGCTTGACCTGTTCGAAGGGCCGCTCCACCAGGAAGCTGGCGAAGGTGTGCACGATCGGCCTGAGCCCGGTGAGCGCGAGACCGGCTGCCGCCCCGACCAGAAGCTGCTCGCGGATGCCGACGTTGATCACCCGTTCCGGATGCCGGCGCATGGCCTCGGCGAAGCCGTCCTTGCCGATCTCGGCGAGGACCACCGCGACCCGCGGATCCTCGTCCAGCAGCCGGGAGACGACGGGGGCGAAACGGTCACGCATGGTGTCCACGGGATGGACCCTTTCCACTGAGGTGTCACGGGACGGACGGAGAGATCAGCCGTTCTTCGGCTCGACGCGGGCGATGACCACATGAGGGCGCCCCGGATGCGGAGCGGTGAACGCGGCGTACAGGGCCTCGTGGTCACGCCCGTCAACGGTCACCGCGGACCAGCCCGCGGCCTCGAACCTGGCTGCGATCCCGCCGGGCCGGGCGTGGCCGGCGGAAGAGTTGTCGATGACGACGGTGTGCAGTCGGTCGAGTCCGGCGGGTCCGGCGAAGGCGATCGCCTCGTGGTTGCTGCCCTCGTCCAGCTCGGCGTCCCCGATCAGCACCCAGACGCCCGGCTCGCGCAGTCCCTGCGCGCGCAGTCCGAGCGCGGTGCCCACGGCGATCGGCAGCCCGTGCCCGAGTGAGCCGCTGCCGATCTCGGCGCCCGGCACCAGTACCCGGTCGGGATGGTGCCCGAGCGGGGAGTCGTACGCCCCGAACCCCGGCAGCCACTCGACCGGCACGAAGCCCTTCGCGGCGAGCACCGCGTAGTACGCCATCGGCCCGTGCCCCTTGCTCAGCAGGAACCGGTCCCGGACGGGGTCCTGGCTCCGCTCCGGCGTGACCCGGAGCACCCGGTCGTACAGCACCCACAGGACGTCGAGCGTGGAGGTGGCCGCCGGCCCGTGCTTCTCGTCGCCCGTCATGAGGCCCATCAGCCGGGGCAGATCCTCGTATCCGAGGGTGCGGCTGTCGTCCCCGTGGATGCGGCTGTCGTCCGCTGCTGTCTTCATGCGGATGATCGTGCAACCTCAACCAAACTCGAGGTCAACCCCGAAATGGGTGCGCGACCACCGACCCGAGTGCGGTAGAGTTTCCCTGCGCGTTTCGGCCAGGGAAACCCCAGGTCAAACGGCATCGGGACGTGGCGCAGCTTGGTAGCGCACTTGACTGGGGGTCAAGGGGTCGCAGGTTCAAATCCTGTCGTCCCGACCAGCTTCTTGCAGGTCGGAGGTCGTCTTCTCAGTGATGAGGAGACGACCTTCGTCGTGTTCGCGGGGACGGGGCGACCCAGTCTGCCGACGGCTGTTGAGCTCGGGCCGGTCAAGGAGTCGCAGGGGCCGGCGGATCCCCCGTTCGCGGCCCCTCGATCCCTCCCTCCCCGTAGGCCTTCTTGCCGTCCCCGGAGACCGTCTCGCCCTCCTCATGGGCGAGCATCGGGTGATGGTCGCCGGTGGCGATCCTGGTCACCATCTCGGCGAGCTCCCCGCAGGCCTGCGCGATCTCCCGCTGGGTCTGGTTCCGCTCACCGATGACCGCCGCGAGCAGCAGCGCGGTCAGCGAGGCGGAGCCGTTGAACGCCTGCAGGGTGATCATGTTCGTGAGGAGGTCGTGACCGGAGAATGGGCCTGCTTTCTCGGCGGCGGCGATGATCGCAAAGGTCGACACGGCCAGTGCGCAGGGTGCGGCACCGGCCAGCTGGAAGCGGAAGGCCGCCCAGATGAGCAGCGGGAAGGAGAGGAACAGGAGCGGCGCGTGACTGGCCTCGACGAAACCGGTGGCGGCGGTCGCCGCCACCAGCAGCAGTGCCTCCATCCATCGTGACGGCGGCACTTTCCTCGGCAGCCTCGCCGAGCGGAGCACGAGCAGGACCGGTGTGACGACCAGTACGCCCATCGCGTCTCCGGTCCACCACACCGACCAGGTCGGCCAGAAGTCGCCGGTACTCAGTACGCCGGCGAGGACCAGGGTCCCGCTGCCCACCGTCGAGCTGACCAGCATCCCGGTGAACGCGCCGAGAAAGATGAGCGCGAGCGCGTCCCGCAAACGGTTCAGTTCGATACGGAACCCCGCGCCACGCAGCAGGAGGTAGGAGCAGACCGGCGCGAGGGTGTTTCCCGCCGCGATCGCGAGCACGGCCGGCAGCGACGGCCCCAGCGAGATGTTGACCAGGAACGCGCCGAGGGCGATCCCGGGCCAGATCCGCGGGCCGAGCAGCAGGAGGCTCGCCACCGCGATACCGCTCGGCGGCCACAGCGGGGTGACCTGGCCGCGCACCAGTTGCTGGAGCAGTCCCACCTTGGCCGCGCCCAGGTACAGCGCGGCGATGGCGCAGATCTCCAGGGCGACCAGGCCACCGCCCCGGAGCCGTTCACCCCACGCGACAGCCATCGGGCGACCTCCGTGTCGACATCGCCCCGAAGACCATCATCCACCAGACCCCGGGGGTCCTCCACGGCACCGTTGAGCTGTGCGGTGAACACCCCGCCGCGGGAGGCGCGCGGGTCAGGCGTGCGGGGTGCGCAGGGCGAGGATGGCCATGTCGTCGTGACCGTCGCTGGGGTGGTGATCGGCCAGCGCCTGAACGAGCTCCGGCAGCGGCAGGGCGGCATGTGCCGCGGCGAGTTCGGCGAGCTCCTTCAGACTGCCGTCGATGGCGTGGTCGGGATGTTCGATCAGTCCGTCGGTGAAGAAGACCACGGTGCTGGCCGGGGGCAGGAAGCGGGTGTGGTCGGGGCGCGGCTGCTCGGGGTCGACGCCGAGCGGTAGCCCGGGCTCGCCGATCAGGTATTCCACGTGGCGGTCACGGGTGATGAGCAGGGGCGGGACGTGGCCCGCGGTGCTCCAGCGGAGCCGCCAGCCCCGATCCTCCGGTTCGATGCGGGCCAGGGCGGTGGTCGTGACGGGATTGTTCGTGATGGCCTGCAGGGTCCGGTCGAGCTGGGTGAGCACCGCGCCGGGCGGGCCGCTCTGATCGAACAGCAGCGCGCGCAGCATGTTGCGGGTGGATGCCATGGCGGCCGCGGCCTGCAGATCGTGGCCGACCACGTCGCCGATGACGACCGCCACCGCATGGTCGGGCAGGAGGATGGCGTCGTACCAGTCCCCGCCGAGCTGGCTGGGCTGGGCGGCGGGCCGGTAGATGGCGGCGGCGGTGAAGGGCCGCAGATCGGGCAGCGTGGGCAGCAGAAGCCGCTGGAACTGTTCGGCGCCGACGCGAATCCGTTCGAACAGGCGGACCTTTTCGATCGCGATCGCGGCGGCGCTGGCCAGGGACACGACGACATTCTCGTCGTGCACGTCGAAGGGCTGCCCGTCACGCCGTTCGGAGAGGTAGAGGTCGCCGTAGATCTCGCCGCGCACGCTGATGGCGACGCCGAGCAGCGTGTGCATGTGCGGGTGGCCCGGCGGGAAGCCGGTCGAGGACGGATGGGACGCGATGTCGTCGACCCGCAGCGGTTCCGGGTAGCGGATCAAGTGGCCGAGGACGCCCAGACCGCGCGGCAGGCCGACCCGGGCCAGATCGTCGCGTTCCCGCTCGGACAGACCGGCCGAGATGAACTGCTCCAGGCCTTCACCGGACTGGTTCAGTACGCCCAGTGCCCCGTAGCGGGCGCCGACCAGGTCCATGGCGGTGGTCACGATGCGGTGCAGAACCGCCTGCAGTTCCACCTCCCGGCTGATGGCCACCACCGCGTCCAGCAGGCCCTGCAGCCGGTCCATGGAGGACAGCAGGGAGCGCAGCTGCTCGTCGATCCGGCCCAGCTCGGAGCGCAGGCGCACGTTCAGGTCGGGGAGTGTCGGCTGCCGCGGCTGCCTCCCTGCCTTGTCTCCCGCCATCAATCCGGCCTCCTGACGCGATTCCGATCAGTTCGAGACCACAGCGTGGCACGGTCAATCTGGGCAAAAGGCTATTACTTCACCAGCGGGTCGCCCCACCCGAACAGCCGGAGCGGCTGGTGGGTCGCGTGCTTTCCGTATGAGCACGCGGCCGTCAGACGCAGGTAGCAGTCCGCCGGACGGCCCTCGCCTCGGAGACGGTGCCGGTCCGGCCCACCGTGAAGAGGAACGCCGCGCGGCCGTTGCCCGGTTTCGCGCACGCCGTCGAGTATGGCTTCACGCGGTAGCAGGCGACGTGATGTACACGTCAAAGCGCGCACGCCCCCCGCATGCGGGCCTTACGCGGACGTACGGTCCGCGGTCGCTCGTGCTCGTCTGGCCGCCATCACCGCGTAGACGATGATGCCCACGAACAGGAACAGCACGCCCTGGTACACCGCCGCGTATCCGGCGCCCGCGACGAGCCAGACGGAGAAGGCGGTCGCCACCGCGGTGACCACGGCGTCCCGTGCGAGTCGTGCCCGGTCGACCGTCTCACCCTGGCCGGAGACGAGGTGGAAGACCTGCGCGGCGGTGGCCAGCAGGTACGGCACGGTCGCGGTGAACGTCGTGACGAGGACCAGGACGTCGAAGACCTTCGCGGAGCCCGACACATAGTTGTAGAGGGTGAGCAGCGAAGCCAGAACGACCGTGACGCCGACGCCGACGGTGGGTACGCCCCGTCGCCGGCGAGCGAAGGCCGCGGGGAACAGACCGTCCTGGGCCGCGGCGTAGGGCGTCTGGGCGCTCAGCAGCGTCCAGCCGTTGAGGCAGCCGGTCATCGACACGAGTGCGGCCAGTGCGACGGCCCAGCCGCCCCAGGTGCCGCCGAACATGGCGTTCACGGCGTCCGAGAAGGGCGCGGTGGAGGTCACCAGGCGGTCGTGCGGGACCGTACCGAAGACGGACAGCGTGCCCAGCAGATACACGAGCGCCGCGCCGGCGGTGCCGATGACGGTGGCGCGACCCACGTTGCGGCGGGCGTCGCGCACCTCGCCCGCGCTGACGGCGGCCGACTCCACGCCCAGGTAGGAGAAGAGCAGCAGGGCGGCGGAGGCGGACACCGCGCCGACCGCGCTGCCGCCGCCGGCGTTGAACGGCCCGAGCTTCGCCGGGTCGAAGAAGAACAGTCCGCCGACCGCGACGAGCAGCAGCGGGACGAACTTCAGCACCGTGGACACCAGCTGCACGGCGCCCACGTAACGGGTGCCCGCGAAGTTGGCGAGCGCGGGCAGCCACTGCAGCGTCAGGGCGGCCAGACAGGCGCTCCAGCGGTGGTCGCCCACCGGGATCAGCACGTCGAGGTAGCCGATGGCGGCGACGGCGAGGGCGGCGTTCGACACCCAGGTGGTGATCCAGTACGCCCAGGCGGCCAGGAAGCCGGCGAAGTCGCCGAAGGCCTCGCGGGCGTAGACATAGGGCCCGCCGGTGCGCGGATCCCGTTCGGCGAGCCGGCCGAAGACCAGGGCGAGGGCGATGGCGCCGACGGTCAGGACGCCGAAGGCGACCAGGCTGACCGTGCCGTAGGGGGCGACGGAGGCCGGGAGCAGGAAGATGCCGCCACCGATGATGTTGCCCATGACCAGGGCGGTGGCGACGGGCAGTCCGAAGCGGCGGGTGTGCCGACCGGTGCCGCCGTGAGGGTCCTCGGGGGAAACCGTGGGGGTTCCCGACGGGGCCGGAGCCGGTCGCGGGGCGGTCCCGGTGACGTGCATGGGGTGGTGCGCCTCTCATCAAGCCGATGTTCCCGGGATCACCGGGGCGAGGCCATGGTCGGGGACGCCCCGACCTGGCACCAAATCACCGTTTCTTGTTTCGTCGAGCCCGCCCGAGGGCGCAAAAACTGTTCCCGAGGGGGTGTTGCGCCGACGGATGTCCTACGCGGTCTCGGTGTCCCGTCGCGACACTCCCAGGTAGGCGACGAACCCCAGGATCGCCACCGTCCAGGACAGGGTGACCGGGCCGAGGCCCCAGTCCAGTCCGCCGCGAGCCGTCGGCAGGGCCATCCAGTCGGCGGTCGAGGCGCCGAGGGGGCGGGTGATGACGTACGCCGTCCAGAACGCGGCCACCGCGCCGAGGGTGCCGGCCCGGTGGGCGAGGGCGGGGACGCAGATCGCGACGGCGAACAGGACCACCGAGCCGAGGTAGCCGAGGCCGATGGTCGCCGTGAGGTCGCCCGCGGCGGTGCCGAGGGCGAAGGTGGCGAGGACGGCCGCCCAGTAGAACGCCTCGCGGCGGCGGGTGCGGATGCTGTGGATCGACAGGGTCCGCTCGCTCGCGTACCAGAGGGCGAAGACGGCGGCCAGAACGACCATGAACAGGGGTGTCGAGAGGGCGTAGGGGACGCCGAGGCCCACGTGCAGGACGTCGGCCGCCATCGTGCCGAACACGCTGACCATGACGATCGCCGTCCAGTAGACCCAGGCCACGTACCGGCGGACCGCGAACTGGAGCACGAGCGACGCCGCGAACGCGAGACCGCCGAGGCCGACCGCCGGTATGGGGCCGAGGAGGTGCGCCAGGAAGTCGGACGCGGTCTCGCCCATGCCGGTGGTGAGGACCTTGATGATCCAGAAGTAGACGGTGACCTCGGGCACCTTGTTCGCGCTCTCGCGGACGAGGGCGCGTGCGTCGGGCCGCTGGTCGAGGACGTGCTCTGTGCTCATGGCCCGCACCCTCGCATGACCAACTGTCTGTTCCCCAGCCCCCTTTGCCATTGTTTTGGGGCTTCTGGTGCAGGTGTTGCCACGGGCTCGGGCGAGCCTGACCACAACCTGAACGCATCCAGGAAGACGCTGGTCAGCGACCTGACTGGCCTGATAGACAGACCAGTCGACCGGGCATCGCCGTCAGTACCCGAGTCCCACGTGCGCGAGCGCCTGCTTCAGCAGCACCCCGTGTCCGCCCGGCATCTCGCTCTGCACGGCCTCCGAGGCGGCCTCCTGCGGGCTGAACCACACGAGGTCCAGCGCGTCCTGCCGGGGCCGGCAGTCGCCGGTGACCGGGACGACATAGGCGAGGGACACGGCGTGCTGGCGCGGGTCATGGTACGGCGTGATGCCGACCGTCGGGAAGTACTCCGCGACCGTGAAAGGCTGCAGGGAGGCCGGTACCCGGGGCAGCGCGACCGGGCCGAGGTCCTTCTCCAGATGGCGCAACAGCGCGTCACGGACCCGTTCGTGGTGCAGGACGCGGCCGGAGACCAGGGTCCGGCTGACCGTTCCGTCAGGGCCGATGCGCAGCAGCAGGCCGATGCTCGTGACTTCGCCGCTGTCGTCCACGCGCACGGGCACGGCCTCGACGTACAGGATCGGCATGTGGGCCCTGGCCATTTCCAGCTCGTCCGTGGTCAGCCAGCCGGGCGTGGTTTCGGTCATGTCAGACATTGCTTGATCATACTTTCCGGGCGGGGCGCGCGCTCAGTCGCGGGCCGGATCGTTTGTGGGCAGTCGGTACAGTCGGCGGGCGTTGTCACGGCCCGTCCAGGCCGCGATGCGCAGGGCGTCGGGCAGGCTCAACTCATCGGCGTCCACCCGGGCTTGCAGTGTTTCGGCCAGACCCCGCCGGAAGCACAGCGCACCCAGATGGTGGAACTCGGCCACACCATAGGCGTCGGAGCTGTACAGCAGTTTGCGGAACGGGGTGATCTCCAGCGCCTCCTCCAGCACCGCGCGGGAGCGGGCAGGGCCGGTGTAGTGCAGGGCCAGGCCGACATCCAGGTACACCTGTTCGAACACCCCTGCCAGGTAGGCCGCCTGACGGTGGTACGGCCAGCAGTGCAGCAGCAGGACCGGGATCGTCCCGGCGGTCAGACGCAGCCAGTCGGTGAGCAGGGCGGGATCGGCGCGGTGCAGCCGCAGGTCGGCGTCGCCGAACCCGGTGTGCAACTGCAGGGGCAGGCCCAGGCCGACGGCCGTCCACAGCAGATGCCGGACCAGGACCGGGTCGTCGAGGCGCCCGCCCCGCGCGAACCAGTGCCCGGCCGCCCGGGCCACCTCGGCGTCCGTGGGGCGCTCCGGGGCGAGGACGAAGCCGGTGCGGTAGGCGGCCACCGACTTCACCGCGACCACGCCCGGACGGCGTACGGCCTCCAGGGCGGCCGCCCGGAACGCGGTCGCGTAAGCGCCCGCCGGCCCGCCCCGTGCGGCCACCTCTTCGGCGATCCGCTCCAGCCGTACGACCTCGTGCGCGGCGCCGCCGGAGGCCTCGGCCAGCTCGGCCGGGGAGGTGACGGGGTGCGGGGCGTAGCCGGTGTCGACGCAGAAGACCTCGGCTCCCGCGGCGGTCAGGAAGCGCCGGTTGACCTCACGCCAGCCGAGGGCCGAGCGGCGGGCGAGGTAGTCGGCGGGAGCAGCGTGCCGGGGCAGGTCCAGCAGGGGTGCGCAGTGACGGCGTACGGCCACGCCGACCGGGCTGTCGAAGGGCGAGACACCCGGCCAGGCCTCGCCCTCGGTGATCAGCGACTCGAACTCCTCGGGTGCCAGGTCGGCCGTCACGGCGCCGTGGCAGTGGTGGTCGACCAGCGGCAGCGCGGCGAGGGCCTCGTGGACCGGGCCCGGGGCGGGCATCGTCAGTACTTCCAGCGGTAGGCGGCCGCCACCTGCGCGTCGTCCAGTCCGTCGACGGCCGCCGCCTCCCCGAGCCGTACGGCGGTCACCGCGTCCGCCAGGACCGGGCCGAGCGCGGCCCGCAGCACCGGGTCGGCCCGGAACTCCCGCACGCACCGCCTGGGGCAGCGACTGCGGAAGGCGCTGCACGCCGAGGGCGGCGGCCTCGTCCGGGGCGTAGCGGGCCGGGTCGCCGGTGATCTCCCTCGGCAGCGGCCGGGACGCCGTCATCCCGTCAAGACCCGCGGCGATCACGCAGCCGAGCGCGAGGTACGGGTTGGCGGCCAGATCGACCGGTTTGACCTCCAGATTCGCCTCCTGGTCCCGACGGCCGGCCGTGCCGGTGACGATCCGCAGCGCGGCCTCGCGGGTCTCCCGGCCCCAGGCGGTGAACACCCCCGCCCACTGCGAGGGCCTGAGCCGCAGATAGCTGGCCGGGCTCGGCGCGGTCACCGCCGTCAGCGCGGGCAGGCGGGCGAGCACCCCGGCCACGAACGACTCCGCCGCGGCCGTCATCCCGTACCGGCCCTCCCCGCCCGCGTGCAGGTTCACCCCGTCGCGCCAGCAGGACAGGTGCAGGTGGCCGCCGTTGCCGACACCCTCGGCCAGCACCGCGGGCGCGAACGACACCCTGAGGCCGTGCCGCTGGGCCACGGCCCGGATCGTCTGCCGCACCAGCACGCTCCGGTCGGCCGCCGCCACCGGGTCCAGCGCCCCCACCGAGACCTCGAACTGCCCGGCCGCGTACTCGGGATGGATCTGGTCCACGTCCACGCCCTGCGCAGCGAGCGCCGCCAGCAGATCGGCGGCGCAGTCGCTCAGCTCCACCTGCCGGACCGCGCCGTACGCCGGACCGGACACCGCCGGGACGAAGCCCTCGCCGGGCGCCGAGCCGAGCCCGAGGGCCCACTCGACCTCGACGGCCGCCTTGAAGGTGAGGCCGTGCCGTTCGGCGGCGTCCGCGACGATCCCGCGCAGAAAGGTTCTGGCACAGCCGGGGTGCCGCTCACCTTCCTGCGTGATGCGGTCCACCGGTGCCCACGCCCAGCCGGGCTGCCCGGCCAGCGGCACGAGCTGGTCGAGGTCGGGGTAGAGCCTGAGGTCGCCGTCGGGGGAACCGAGGACGTCGGTGGTGACGATCGAGTCGTCGGCCAGGAACGTGTCGAACACCGGCGACATGCCGACCCCCCAGGCAACGGCCGGCTCCAGCCGGGCGACGGGGATCGTCTTGACCCTGCAGATGCCCGCCGTGTCGACATACGCCAGGACGATGCCGTGCACACCCCGAGCGGCCAGGTCCGCGGTCAGCGCGGCGCCCCGCCTCAGATCGCCGGGGCGCCCGCCGGGCACGGGGTCGGCCAGAGTGGTCATACGTCCTCCTCGACGGGCTCGGCCCCGGCCGTCCGGAGTCGGGGTACGGGCTTGGCCTCGGTCGTCCGGGGGTGGGGGTACGGGCTCGGCCTCCGCGTGGTCGGGGTCGCAGGACAGGCTCGGCTCCGCGTGGTCGGGGTCAGGGTTTCACGGCCACCGCGCCGTACTGCGGTACCGCGGCCGCGTCGGCCTCGGCGCGCCACTGCGAGCACGGCACCAGACCCGGCTCGACCGGCTCCAGGCCGTCGAGGAACGCGGCGATCTCCGTGCGGCCGCGGGCCGTGATCGGCGGGGTGGCGTTGGCGTTCCAGAACTCCATCGCGGCGGCGTTGCCCTGGCCGCCCACCTCGGCGTCGAAGGTCGGGTGGGTGAGCGCCAGGGCGCTGCCGGAGGGCACCGCCGCCATGATCCGCCGCACGATGTCCCGGGCCTCCCCGCTGTCCAGGACGAAGTTGAGGATGCCCAGCATCATGACCGCGACCGGCCGGTCCAGGTCCAGGGTCTCGGCGGCACTCCGGACGATGGCGTCCGGGTCGCGCACGTCGGCGTCGACGTAGTCCGTGACGCCCTCCGGCGAGCTGGTGAGCAGCGAGCGGGCGTGCACGAGCACGATCGGGTCGTTGTCGACGTAGACGATCCGCGACTCGGGCGCGATCCGCTGCGCTATCTCGTGGGTGTTGTCCACCGTCGGCAGTCCGGTGCCGATGTCGAGGAACTGCCGTATCCCGCGCTCGGCGGCCAGGAAGCGCACGGCCCGGCCCAGGAAGTCCCGGTCCGCGCGGGCCACGGCCCGGATCACCGGGAACATCCCGGCGACGTGCTCGCCGACCCGCTGGTCCACCTCGTAGTTGTCCTTGCCGCCGATCCAGTAGTTCCAGACCCGCGCGTTGTGCGCCACGGAGGTGTTCAACCTCGTGGGCCCGGCCGTGGGGGATTGGCCCTCACTCACGTCGCCGCCCTTCTCCCGTGGGGGTGTCCGCAGGTCATTGTGCCGCCGCCTGATCGTGCTGTCCCGGAAAACGCGCGGCGTGAGGGCTCGGGCACCCTTCGAGGCACGGGGACGGTTGAGGAACACTGGACCCCCGGGGCCTCACTCACCCCCCTCCGCGATCCCGTTCCCGACCGGAAGAAGGACATGCCCGCCACGCCCGCGTCCCTCCTCGAAACCCCCGGCTCGCCCGCCGGCTCCGCCGACATCCGGCTCGTCGTCACCGACATGGACGGCACCCTGCTGGACGACGCCAAGCGGATACCCGACGGCCTGTGGCCGATGCTCGCCGAACTGCGCCGACGCGGAGTGCTGTTCAGCCCCGCCAGCGGCCGCCAGTACGCCACACTGGCCCGGCAGTTCGCGGAGGTCGCCGAGGGCATGGTGTTCATCGCGGAGAACGGCACCTACGTGGTCCGCGACGGCGTGGAGCTGAGCTCCGACCCGCTCGACCGGTCGGTCGCCGCGGATCTCGCCCGGACGGTACGGCGGCTGGTCGCGGACGGCGTCGATGTGGGCGCGGTCGTCTGCGGCAAGCGGTCGGCGTACGTCGAGCGGACCGACGAGGCGTTCCTGGCGGAGGTGCGCAAGTACTACGTCGAGCACCGGATCGTCGAGGACGTCACCGCCGTCGAGGACGAGGTGATCAAGGTGGCGCTGTTCGATTTCGGCTCCGCTGAGCACGCCACGGCCCCGGCCCTGCGGTCCTTCGCCGCCACCCACCAGGTGGTCGTCTCCGGCGAGCACTGGGTCGACGTCATGAACCGCGCCGCCAACAAGGGCGCGGCACTGCGCGGCCTCCAGCGCGAGCTGGGCATCACGCCGGCGCAGACCATGGTGTTCGGCGACTACCTCAACGACCTGGAGATGCTCGACGCCGCCGAGTGGTCCTTCGCCATGGCCAACGCCCACCCGGAGGTCGTCCGGCGCGCCCGCCACCTGGCCCCGTCCAACAACGACAACGGCGTACTGCGCACCGTCGCCGAGGTCGTCGGCATACCGCTGCCGCCGTCCTAGGGCTCCATCAGTCGACGTTCGCCCTCTTGGGCTCCAGACGCCCGAAGCATGCCCGCGGCGAAGACCGCCGCGATCACCTTCGGGCCGGCGCCGCTGCCGGCTCAGCAGCGGTGGACTCGTCGACGCGCTCGCGGCGTACGTCGACGCGCTCGGGAAGGAGTGACGGGAGCGCGAGGGGACCGGCGTCGGACTTGCGGCGGGGTCAGCTCGCGCGCTTGTGGCCCACCGCGCCGTACAGCGAGACCGGGGCGCCGGTGTCCGGGGCCCGGTCGGGGCGCCAGTCCGCCACGGAGACGATTCCGGGCGCCAGCAGGTCGAGCCCCTCGAAGAACACACCCACTTCGGCCTGCGAGCGGGCCACCAGCGTGACCCCGCCGGCGGCGTACGCGTCGATGCCCTTGCGGACGTTCTCCGGTTCGAAGTCGGCCGTCATCGTCGACAGGACCAGGCAACTGCCCGGGGCCAGCGCGTCGACCAGTGTGGCGACCAGGTCGCGGGCGCCGTCCTCGTCGGCGATGAAGTGCAGCAGGGCGATCAGGGACAGGGCGACCGGGCGGTCGAAGTCCAGGACCCGCGCCGCCTGTTCGAGGATGGTGTGTGGATCGCGAGCGTCGGCCTGCACATATTCGGTCACCCCCTCGGGGGTGCCCCGCAGCAGCGCGCCCGCGTGCGCCAGCACGATCGGGTCGTTGTCGACGTAGACGACTCGCGCGTCCGGTGCGACGGACTGGGCGATCTGGTGCAGGTTGGGCTCGGTCGGTATGCCGGTGCCGATGTCCAGGAACTGGCGGATGCCCGACTCCTCGGCCAGCGCCCGCGTGGCCCGGCGCATGAACGCGCGGTTGGCGCGCGCGGCGCGCGGGGCGCCCTGGTCGACGATCGCCGCGATCTGCCGGCCGAGTCGCTCGTCGACGGGGTAGTTGTCCTTGCCGCCGAGGAACCAGTCGTACACCCTGGCCGGATGCGGCCGGGTGGTGTCGATCTCGTGGGCGGCCGGCTCGGTCCCCGTCACGTGCAGCTCCTCCGCTCGATCGGCCCCGCGCGCGTGCGGGGACGTTGCGAGCAGTCTGACACGATCATGGGACACGGCGCAGGCAGTCTTCGGTCACCTGTTCGCTCCGGCTCGGCCGCGTCAACTCGGCCGCCGGTACGGCCGGTTCGCACAGGGGGAGGACGTGTCCGGATCAGCGGGCGAGCACCCCGTCGAGGAAGCGGATCACCTCAGCGAAGACGTCCGCCCTGTTCGTCTCGTGGAACACCTCGTGCCGTGCCCCGGCGTAGATCCGCTCGGCAGGGCGGCCACCGCTGAGCCGCTCCACACCGACCCTGCTTCCGGGCAGCGGAACCAGCCGGTCGTCGCCCCCGTGCAGCCACTGCAGCGGCAGCGGGCCGACGTCCCCGCCCTCGGCGACCGTCCCCAGCGTCCGTACGAACGCCCGCAGGGTCGGCCGCTTCATCGGGCCGTGCCAGACCAGCGGGTCGGCGGCGTACGCGGCGGCCACGGCGGGGTCGCGGGAGAGCGCGCCCGGGCTGATCGGGGTGTCCGGGATCTCGTCCAGGGCGAGCAGCCGTCCCGGCAGCTCCCAGACGCCGATCACCGGCCCGGACAGGATCAGCGCACTCAGCTCGTCGCCGTGGCGCTGTGCGTAGCGGGCCGCGATCAGTCCGCCCATGGAGTGGCCGACCATGACGAGCGGCAGGCCGGGGTGCGCGGCACGGGCGAGGTCCGCCACGGTGCGCACGTCGGTGACGACGTCCTCGAAGTCCTCGATCACCACCCGCTCACCGGCCGACTTCCCGTGCCCGACGTGATCGGGCCCGTACACGGCCGCTCCGTGCCCGGTGAGCACGTGCGCCAGTTCGTCGTAGCGGCCCGCGTGCTCGCCGTAGCCGTGCACCAGAAGGGCGAGATAGCGCGGCTTCGGGTGCGGCCACTCGCGCACGGCGATGCCGTCGAGGATGTGCTCGCGGACGTGAGGCATGTCTCCTCCGGTTGCTCGGTGAAGGTTCCGGGGGATCTTCCCAGGGGGTCGGTCGGAGGTCTATAGTCGAAAACTAGCAGTGCTAATTAAGAGTCTCTGTCGAACAAACGTATGTTCGTGCTGATCCACAGCGTCGTCGGTCAGGAGTCAAAGCCGTGCGTCCCGTCCACTTCGCGGCCGCCCGCCGCACCCCCATCGGCAAACTGCGCGGAGCCCTGTCCGGCGTACGGCCCGACGACCTCGCGGCGACCGTGATCCGCCACCTGGTGGCCGACGTGCCCGCCCTGGACCCGGCCCGCGTCGACGACGTCTACTGGGGCGCCGCCAACCAGGCCGGCGAGGACAACCGCAACGTCGCCCGCATGGCCGCGCTGCTGGCCGGCCTGCCCGAGTCCGTACCCGGCGCCACCGTCAACCGGCTGTGCGCCTCCGGCCTCGAAGCGGTCACCCTCGCCGCGCGCACCGTCGCCGCGGGCGAGGCCGACGTCGTGATCGCGGGCGGCTCCGAGTCGATGAGCCGTGCCCCCTTCGTCCTGCCCCGCCCCGACGAGGCCCTGCCGCACCGCATCGAGACCTACGACACCCGCCTCGGCTGGCGCCTGGTCAACCCGGCCATGAAGGACCTGCACGGCCTGCTGTCCATGGGCGAGACGGCCGAGGAGGTCGCCGAGCGGTACGGCATCTCCCGGGCCCGGCAGGACGAGTTCGCACTGCGCAGCCACCAACTGGCCGCCACCGCACGCAAGAACGGTCACTTCGACGACGAACTCCTGCCCGTGGAGGGCCCCGACGGCAGCCTGGTCGAGCGGGACGAGTGCGTCCGCGAGGACACCTCGCTGGAGAAGCTGTCCCGCCTCAAGCCGGTCTTCCGCGCGGGCGGCACGGTCACCGCGGGCAACGCCTCGCCGATGAACGACGGTGCGGCCGGACTCCTGCTGGTCAGCGAGGAGGCCCTGAACGAGCTGGGCCTGGAGTCCCTCGGCCGGTACGTCGCCGGTGCCTCGGCCGGTGTCCACCCCGACGTGATGGGCATCGGCCCGGTCCCCGCCACCCGCAAGGCGCTCGCCCGGGTCGGCTGGGACATCGGCGACATCCAGGAGGCCGAGTTCAACGAGGCGTTCGCCGCCCAGGCACTCGCCTGTGTCGACCAGCTCGGCATCGACCCCGACCAGGTGAACCCCACCGGCGGCGCGATCGCCCTCGGCCACCCCCTCGGCTGCTCCGGCGCCCGCATCCTCACCACCCTGCTGCACCGGATGCGCCGCACGGGAGCGGAACGAGGGCTGGCCACGATGTGCGTCGGGGTGGGACAGGGCAGCGCGGTGCTGGTCGAAAGGCACTGACCCCACGTCAACGGGGGCTCCCCGCAAGGGGATCCGGTACACGAGCCGCAGCAAGGAAACGGAGCCCAACTCCATGGCAACCCTGTCCGTCGCCGCCATCCTCGCCGAGAACGCCAGGCGCCGTCCCGACAAGACGGCCCTGGTCGAGGGCGAACTGCGCCTCACCTTCGCCGAGGTCTGGAGCCGGGCCAGGGCGCAGGCGGGCGCGCTCGCCGATCTCGGCGTACGGCCGGGAGACCGGGTCGCCCTGATGGCCCCCAACACCGCCGCGTTCCCGATCGCCTACTACGCGATCGCCGCGGCGGGCGGCGTCGTCGTCCCCGTACACCTGCTGCTCTCGGCTTCCGAGGTCGAGCACGTGCTCAGGGACAGTGACGCCACACTGCTGCTCGTGCACCCGGCGCAGGCCGAGACGGGACGAGCCGCCGCCGATGCCCTCGGCATCCAAGTGGTCACCCTGGGCGAGGAGTTCGAAAGGCTCGCGGCCGCCGCCGACCCGCTGCCCGCGTACGTCACCCGCGCCGCCGACGACCCGGCGGTGATCTTCTACACCAGCGGCACGACCGGCGTCCCCAAGGGCGCCGTGCTCAGCCACTTCAACCTGGTGATGAACGCGACCGTCAACGCCTTCGACGCCAACGACATCCGCGCCGACGACATCGCGCTCGGCGCGCTGCCGCTGTTCCACGCCTTCGGACAGACCGTCTCGCTCAACTCCACCTGGCGGGCGGGCGCCACGCTCGTCCTGCTGCCCCGCTTCGACGCGGCCCGCGCCATCGAGCTGATGGTCGAGGAGGGCGTGAACACCTTCCACGGAGTGCCGACCATGTTCGTGGCCCTCGCGGCGGCCGCCGCGGCCGCCGGCACACTGCCCGAGCTGCGCGTGTGCGTCTCCGGCGGTGCCTCGCTCCCGGTGGCCGTGCTGGAGCGGTTCGAGGCCGCGTTCGGCGCGCGGATCTACGAGGGGTACGGGCTGTCGGAGACGTCGCCGACCGCCACCGTCAACCAGCCCGTCTTCGGCACCCGGGCCGGCACCATCGGGCACCCGCTGTGGGGCATCGACGTGGAGATCGCCCGCGCCGAGGCGGAGGGCCGGATCGAGCTCCTGCCCCCCGGCGAGCTCGGCGAGGTCGTCATCCGCGGCCACAACGTCTTCTCCGGCTACCTCGGCCGCCCCGAAGCCACCGCCGAGTCCCTCGTCGACGGCTGGTTCCGCACCGGGGACCTGGGCACCAAGGACGACGAGGGCTTCCTCAGGATCGTCGACCGGAAGAAGGACGTCATCATCCGCGGCGGCTACAACGTGTACCCGCGGGAGGTCGAGGAGGTCCTGATGCGCCATCCGGGCATCGCCCAGGTCGCCGTCATCGGCCTGCCCGACGAACTGCACGGCGAGGAGGTGTGCGCCGTCGTCGTCCCCGCGCGGGGCACCGCCCCCGACGCCTTCGGGATCACCGAGTGGTCCAAGGAGTATCTGGGCCGGCACAAGTACCCGCGGCGGGTGGAGTTCGCGGACGCGCTGCCGCTCGGGCCGAGCATGAAGGTTCTCAAGAGGGAGCTGCGGGCGCGGTACAGCGGCCGTTGAGGCCGTCGCGCCGAAACCGATCGTGAGGACCGCCCCGCGAGACGGTCCTTACGCCGCCGGATGCATGCGCATAGCATCGGTCCCCGCATGAACACGATGACGCTCTGGCACATATCCGGCTGGGAGTTCGCCGCCCTGGCCTTCGCCGCCCTGCTCGTGGGCTTCTCCAAGACCGCCGTCAGCGGCGCCAACACGGTCAGCCTCGCGATCTTCGCGGCGGTCCTGCCCGCACGCGCCTCCACCGGGGTGCTGCTGCCGGTCCTGATCGCGGGCGACGTGCTCGCTGTCCTCACCTATCGGCGGCACGCCCACTGGCCCACGCTCTGGCGGCTGTTCCCGGCGGTGGCGGCCGGCGTGGTGGCCGGCACCCTGTTCCTGATATGGGCCGACGACGGGATCGTACGGACCTCGATCGGCGCGATCCTGCTGCTGATGGCCGGTGTCACGCTGTGGCGGCGGCGCCGGACCGAGTCCGGGGACGAGCCGGACGCGGTCACCACCCGGGCCGGCCGGATGAAGGCCCGTTCGTACGGTGTCCTCGGCGGGTTCACCACCATGGTCGCCAACGCGGGCGGCCCGGTGATGTCGATGTATCTCCTTTCGGCAGGCTTCCGGAAGCTCGGATTCCTCGGCACGTCGGCGTTCTTCTTCCTCATCGTCAACGTGTCCAAGGTGCCGTTCAGTGCCGGACTCGGCCTGATCGACGGCCACTCACTGCTGCTCGACGCGGCGCTCGCCGTGTTCGTCGTGCCCGGTGCGCTGTTCGGCCGATGGGCCGTGGACCGGATCAACCAGCGTCTGTTCGAACAGCTGGTGATCGCCGCGACGATCGTCGGCGGTGTACAACTCCTACTGCGCTAGCCCCAGCAGCCCGGGCAGACCGGCGAAGGAGTCCAGCACGTGGTCCGGGCTGCCGCCCGCCCGCTCCACGGCCTCCGGCAGGAACTTGCCGGTCCGCACCAGCACACCGGTGATACCGAGCCGCTGCGCCGCGAGCACATCCGACTCGATGTCGTCCCCGATCATCAGCGCCTCGCCCGGCCCGGCGCCCAGCCGCCCGAGCGCCGCCTCGAAGAAGGCCCGCGACGGCTTCCCCGTCACCTCCGCCGTCACACCGGCCGCCGCCTCCAGCCCGGCGACGAACGCCCCCGCGTCCAGCTGGAGCCCCTCATCGGTCCGCCAGTACAGGTTCCGGTGCATGGCGACCAGCCGCGCACCGCGTTGCAGATGCCCGAAGGCCCGGTTCAGCGCGGCGTAGGCGAACTCGGGCCCGGCGCCGCCGAGCAGCACGACGTCCGGTACGGCGGCACCGCCATCGTCACCCTCCGCGTCGACCAGCGTGAGGCCCTCCAGATCCTCCCGCACGTCCCCGCTGCTCAGCAGAGCGCAGCGGGCTCCTGCCAGATGGGCGGCGGTCGCCGCGGGCGCCGTCAGAATGTCCTGCGCGCTCACCGCGAAGCCCGCGTCCGCCAGCGTCCGGGCGACCGACGCCCGGGTCCGGGACGTCGTATTGGTCACCAGCGCGACCCCGAGTCCGGCCGCCCGGATCGCCCGCAGAGCCTCCACCGCACCCGGCAACGGCCGCCAGGACACGGTGAGCACCCCGTCGATGTCGATGAGCACGGCACGCACGGACGCCACGGAAGCCATGCCCGGACCCTAACGGCCAACAGCACCGCGCGGGGCCCGGCAGTCCGGGACATCCCCTACGCTCACCCCCATGTCCCCGCACGTCCTGATCCTCGGCGGCACCACCGAGGCCCGCCGTCTTGCCACCGACCTCGCCGCCCGCCCCGGCATCCGGGTCACCACCTCCCTGGCGGGCCGCGTGGCCCGGCCGGGCGCCCTGGACGGCGAGGTACGGATCGGCGGCTTCGGCGGCGCGGAGGGCCTCGCCGACTGGCTGCGTGCCCACCACGTCGACGCCCTCGTGGACGCCACACACCCTTTCGCCGAGACGATCACGGCCAACGCGGCCCGCGCGGCCGGCGCCACCGGCGTACCGGCGATCGTCCTGCGCCGCCCCGGCTGGCGCCCGGTCCCCGGCGACCGGTGGTACGACGCCGCGTCGCCGGCCGCTGCCGCCGAGGCACTGCCCCGCCTGGGCCGCAGGGTGTTGCTCACCACCGGCCGCCTGGGCCTCGCGGCCTTCGCCCACCTGAGGGACCTGCACTTCGTCGTACGGTCCGTGGAGCCGCCCGAGCCGCCCCTGCCCCCGGACACCGAGGTGCTCCTCGCACGCGGCCCGTTCGGCCTCGACGACGAGACGGAACTGCTGCGCGCCCACCGCATCGAGGTGCTGGTGACGAAGGACAGCGGCGGCGAGGCCACCTCCGCGAAGCTGACGGCCGCACGGGAACTCGGGCTGCCCGTGGTCGTCGTACGACGGCCCCCGCTCCCGGACGGAGTCACGGCCGTAGCCGACGTGGCGGACGTACTCGACCGGCTGGGCCTCAGCGGCCCCTAGGGGCACCGTCCTTGGGCACGCCGTCAAGGCTCGCCGCTCAGGCATCCCCGGGGTGCCGGCGCAGCAGATACGTGTCCATGATCCACCCCTTGCGCTCGCGCGCCTCGGCCCGCAGCCGCTCGATGCGCGGGCCGGCCTCACCGATCGGGCCGGACACGAGGATCTCGTCCGGAGTGCCTATGTACGCCCCCCAGTAGATGTCGATGTCCTCGTCGGCGTACTGCCGGAAGGCCTGGTGCGCGTCGAGCATCACGACCACGTCGTCCACCCCGTCCGGGAAGCCCTCGGCCAGCCGCCGTCCGGTGGTGATCTGCACCGGCCGGGCCACCCGGTTCAGCCCCGTGCGGTGCCGGGCGACCAGCGAGGAGACGCTGCTGATGCCGGGCACCACGTCGTACGCGAACTCCACCGCCCCCCGGGCCAGCACCTCCTCCAGGATCCCGAGCGTGCTGTCGTACAGCGACGGATCCCCCCACACCAGGAAGGCACCGGTGCCGTCCTCGCCCAGCTCCCCGGTGATCAGCCGCTCGTAGATCCCGGCGCGGGCGGTGCGCCAGTCCTCGACGGCCGGAGAGTACTCGGCCCCGCCCGCCCTTCGGTCCCGCTCCGGATCGCGGGCCTCGACCACCCGATACGACCCCTCGGGCAGATGTGCGTCCAGTATGTCCCGGCGCAGCTGGGTCAGATCGCTCTTCACCTCGCCCTTGTCGAGCAGGAAGAACACGTCCGTGCCGCGCATCGCCTTGACCGCCTGCAGAGTCAGCTGGTCGGGGTCGCCCGCGCCGATACCGATGACATGAATCTTTCGCACGCCCCGAGTCTGCCCCATGCCACTGACAGTGCGTCCACCGCCTCCGCACGGACCGCGACGGCCACGCTCACGGACCGAGCCGGGGCGCCTCGGCCGCCGCGTCGACGGACCCGGATCCCTCGTCCACCCGCTCGGCCAGCTCCCGCGCCCACCGCGCGATCCCGGCGAGATCCATCCCGTACGGCCGCTCCTCGCCCCGCTCCACGGCCCACTCCTCGACCGCGCCCGCGCCGCGCCGCAACAGCCGCGCCCCGCCGGTGCCGTTGCCGCGGGCCGCGTGTGTGAGCCCCACCGCCAGCTGGGCCAGCCCCCGCCACAGCGTCCGCTCGGACTCCGGCCCCGACTTCCAGGCGTCCTCGAACACCTCGTGCGCGTGGAAGGGTTTGCCCGAGTCGAGCAGCGCCTGCGCCTCGGCGACCGTCTCCCGCGGAGCCCGTACGACTCCCTCCGGCTGCCGGGCGACGCCCTCCGATCCGTACGGCAGGGGCCGCCCCAGCCCGTCCCGCGGCCGGGCGCTGCGCGCCCTGCCGTCCATGTCCCGGTCCCGGCCGCCCGCCGCCGCGCCTGTGCTTCCCATACGGCCGATTGTCCCCGCCCCGCGCCGGGGCCCTCTTCGGCGCACCCTCGCGGGTGGGGTAAAGTTCTGTTCGCGCGATCACGCGGGTCACCGCGAGTGAGCGCACCGGGACGTGGCGCAGCTTGGTAGCGCACTTGACTGGGGGTCAAGGGGTCGCAGGTTCAAATCCTGTCGTCCCGACTTGCGAAGCAGCAGGTCGGAGGCCGTATCGGAGTGTGCCGATACGGCCTTTTGAGTATTCCTGGGGACCGGCTGCGGGCAGGTGGCCAAGCCCCGTTCACTGTGGGTGGCGACGGACCACGCCCGTATGCCCCATGGTCGACGACGCCGGTGGCCCGGCCGGGTCTCGGGATTCCAGCAGGGCGGCGAGGGTCCGCGGCGTTCGGCGCTCGAAGACGTCGCGCAGTGAGAGAAGCAGACCCCGGCGGCGGGCGAGGTCGGCGAGCGCGGCCGCGGCGACACTGTTCCCACCGGACGCGAAGAAGTCGTCGTCGAGCGAGACGCCCGGCTTGCCGAGCAGCTTGCCGAAGATCGCGCGCAGGGTTTCCTCGCGGCCGCTCCCGGGCTCGTCCGGGACGACCGTCGTGTCGTCCGGGGGAGGGGGCAGTGCCCTTCGGTCCACCTTGCCGTTCGCGGTGAGCGGGAGGGCCGGCAGGCACATGTAGGCCGAGGGCCGCATGTAATCGGGAAGGAACCGGCAGGCATGGGAATGCAGGGCCTCCGGTGCGCAGGCCTCCCCATCCACGAGTACGTAGGCGACCAGCTGTTCGAGGCCGGGCTCGTCCTCGCGGACCACGACCACCGCCTGCGTGACGTCGGGGTGCCGGCCCAGGACGGCCTCGATCTCGCCGAGTTCGATGCGGTGTCCTCGCACCTTGACCTGGTCGTCGACGCGCCCCAGGAACTCCAGCTCGCCGTCCGGGCTCCAGCGTGCCAGGTCGCCGGTCCGGTACATCCGCGTTCCGGGAGGACCGAACGGATCGGCGACGAACCGCTCGGCGGTCAGGCCCGGGTTGGCGAGATAGCCCCGGGCGAGCTGGCCACCGGCGATGTAGAGCTCGCCCGTTCGGCCGTACGGCACGGGGGTGAGCCGGTCGTCGAGGACGTGGAGCCGGGTCTCCCACGTGGCCCTGCCGATCGGGACGTTGCCCGCTGGTACCGGGTCTTCCGGTTCCAGCCGGTACACGCAGCAGCCGACGGTCGCCTCGGTCGGGCCGTACTCGTTGATGACGGTGACGCCGGGACGGGCCTTGCGCCAGTGGTCCACCAGAGCGCCGGTCAGCTGCTCTCCGCCGACCACGAGCTGGTCGGTCGGGGCGTACGCGGCGGGCAGCCTGAGAAGGAGCGGAAGGTGCGAGGGGGTGGCCTTGAGGAAGGCGGGACGCTCGGCCGGCCGTGACGGATCGGGTGCCTGGCGAATCAGGTCCCGGACGCGCAGGAGACCGCCGGCGACCAGAGTTCCGAAGAGAGAGGTCACGGTGAGGTCGAAGGAAAGGGACGAGTGGAGAAAGGTGCCGTCCGAGACACCCGGGTACATGGTGCGGGCGTAGTCCAAGTACAGGCTCAGCGCCCGATGTTCGACGATCACCCCCTTGGGTCTGCCGGTCGAACCCGACGTGAAGATCACATAGGCGGCGTTCTCCGGCCGGATGCGATGCCGTGGATTCGTGTGCGGCTGTGCGGCGGCCGCCGATGTCAGCTCGGAGACGGTGCTGACGGGCACCGGATGATACGGCTCCGGAGGCCGTACGTCAGTCAGCACGAGGCTGGGCTCGGCCTCGGAGAGGAGGGCGGCGATGCGGGCCCGAGGGTGGTCGGCGTCGATCGGTATGTAGGCCGCCCCCGACTTGAGCACGCCCAGTAGCGCGACGACGAGCCGCGCGGACGGGACGACGGTGACAGCCACCAGGCTCTCCGGCCCGATACCCGCCCCGATCAGGTGATGCGCGAACCGGTTCGCCCGGTGGTTCAGGGCCGCGTAGCTGAGTTCGGACGTCGCATCCCGGACCGCCACCTGGTGCGGGGTGCGCTCGACCTGGTCCTCGAACAACGCAACCACGGACTTGCCAGACACCGCCCTCACTCCTTACGAGTCGGCTTCCAGAAGGTCGGTCATCATTCGGTCCGCCAGCTCACGGGGCGTCGCACAGTCGTAGATGATCGTGCTCGGGAGATCGAGACCCGTCCGCCGGTTCAGACGGTCGCGTAGCGCCACACCGGTGAGCGACTCGAATCCGATCTGCAGGAACTCCTGCTCGGGCTCGACCGGTTCGTCCGGACCGAAGCCGAGGACACTGCCGGCCTCGCGGCAGACCAGCTCCAGGATCCCCGCCTCCGAGCGATCGAAGTCCGCGTCGGGCTGCACGGGTTCATCGGCCGTGGCGACCGTGTCCCTGATCTCGGGCTTGTGGTGCAGCCAGTAGTGCTTGCGTTGGAAGGGGTAGGTGGGCAGGGGTGTGTGGGTGGGGGTGTGGAGGGTGTTCCAGGTGGTGGGGGTGCCGGTGGTCCAGAGGTGGGTGAGGGTGGTGAGGGTGGTGTGTGTTTCGTTGGGTTGGTGGGTGGTGGGGTGGATGTGGGGTGGGTTGGTGGTGGGGGGTGGGGTGGGTTGGTTGTGGTGGATGAGGGGGGTGAGGGTGGGGTGGGGGGTGATTTCGAGGTAGTGGGTGGGGTGGTGTTGGTGGGTGGTGGTGAGGGCGTCGGCGAAGCGGACGGTGTCGCGGGTGTGGCGGGTCCAGTGGTCGGGTGAGGTGATGTCGTTCCCGGCGGGTTGTCCGGTGAGTGTGGAGATGAGTGTGGTGTGGGGTGGTTGCAGGTGCAGGTCCTGGATGGTGCGGGTGAGGTCGGCCAGTATGGGTTCCATGAGGGGGGAGTGGAAGGCGTGGCTGACGCGTAGCCAGGTGGATTTGTGGCCATGGTGGTTCAGGGTCTCCACGGCGCGGGCCAGTGGGGCTCGAGGGCCGGAGAGGACGATCGAGGTGGGGGCGTTGACGGCGGCGAGTGATATCTGGTCGTCGATGGCGAGGTCGGTCAGGATGGCTTGCGCTTCGGCCTCGGTGGTGTGGGCGGCGGCCATGGCTCCGCCGGGTGGGAGGGTCTGCATGAGGTGGGCGCGTGCCGCGACGAGGGCGCAGGCGTCGTGGAGGTTCATCACGCCGGCGATGTGGGCGGCGGTGATCTCTCCGAGGGAGTGGCCCAGGACGAGGTCGGGGGTGATGCCCCAGGTGGCGAGGAGGTCGACGAGGGCGACTTGGAAGGCGAACAGGCCGGTCTGGGCGAAGAGTGTCTGGTCGATCAGGGTGGCGTGCGGGCCGTCGGGGTCGGCTCGCAGCAGCAGTTCGCCGACGGAGAGGCCCTGGGGTGTGTTCTTGTCCGCGAGTGCGTGGTCGATCAGGGTGCACACGTGGTGGTAGGTGGTGGCGAAGGCGGGGAAGCGGGCGGCCAGTTCGCGTCCCATGCCGATGTGTTGGGCGCCCTGGCCGGCGAAGACGAAGGCGATCTTGGTGGTGTCGTCGCGGACGGTGTGGGCCGGTAGCTGTCCGGACCGGACGGCTTCGAGTTGTGTGAGGGCCTGGTGGTGGTCGGTGGCGACGAAGGCGGTGCGGTGGGGCAGGGCGGTTCGGGACAGTGCCAGTGCGGAGCCGGTCTCGGTGAGGGGCACCTCGGGGTGCGCGGTCAGGAAGTCCCGTAGCCGCTCGGCCTGGGCGAGCAGGGCTGCCCGGTTGTGTCCTGACAGGATCCAGGGCACGCCGCCGGGGGGTGTCGGGGCGGGCTGGTCGGTTGGCTGGTGGGTGGGTTGGGGTGGGGCTTGTTCGAGGATGAGGTGGGCGTTGGTGCCGCTGATGCCGAAGGAGGAGACTGCGGCGCGTCGTGGCCGTCCGGTCTCGGGCCAGGGTGTCTGTTCGTGGAGTAGTTCCACGGTGCCGCTGGTCCAGTCGACGTGTGGTGTGGGTTCCTCGGCCCACAGGGTGCGTGGCAGTACGCCGTGTTGCATGGCCATCACCATTTTGATGACGCCGGCCATTCCGGCGGCTGCTTGGGTGTGGCCGATGTTGGATTTGATGGATCCCAGCCGTAGTGGTTCGGCGGTGCGGTTGGTTCCGTAGGTGGCGAGGAGGGCGTGGGCTTCGATGGGGTCGCCGAGGGTGGTGCCGGTGCCGTGGGCTTCGACGGTGTCGATGTCGTTGGGGGTGAGGTGGGCGTCGGTGAGGGCTTGGTGGATGACGCGTTGTTGGGAGGGTCCGTTGGGGGCGGTGAGGCCGTTGGAGGCGCCGTCTTGGTTGACGGCGGTGCCGCGGATGAGGGCGAGGATGGGGTGGTGGTGGTGTTGGGCGTCGGTGAGGCGTTCGAGGAGGAGGATGGCGGTGCCTTCGCTCCAGGCGGTGCCGTCGGCGGTGGCGGCGAAGGGTTTGCAGCGTCCGTTGGGGGCGAGGGCGCGTTGGCGGCTGAATTCGGTGAAGATGCCGGGGGTGGCCATGATGGTGGTGGCTCCGGCCAGGGCGAGGGTGCATTCGTGGTGGCGTAGGGAGCGGGTGGCGGTGTGGAGGGCGACCAGGGCGGAGGAGCAGGCGGTGTCCATGGTCAGGGCGGGGCCTTGGAAGCCGTAGGTGTAGGAGAGGCGGCCGGACAGGACGCTGGCGGAGTTTCCGGTGAGGGTGAAGCCTTCGACGGCTTGGGGGTTGTGCCAGGTGGTGATGTAGTTGGAGGTGGCGGCGCCGATGAAGACGCCGGTGTTGCTGCCGCGCAGGGTGGTGACGTCGATGCCGGCGTGTTCGAAGGCGTGCCAGGAGCATTCGAGCAGGAGTCGTTGTTGGGGGTCCATGGCCAGTGCTTCGCGGGGTGAGATGTTGAAGAAGGCGGGGTCGAACCAGCCGGCGTCGTGGACGAAGCCGCCTTCGCGTGTGTAGGAGTGGCCGGTGCGGTCGGGGTCGGGGTCGAACAGGCCATCGAGGTCCCAGCCGCGGTCCTGCGGGAACGCGCCGATCGCGTCCCGGCCCGAGGCCACCAGCTCCCACAACTCCTCCGGCGAACCCACCCCACCGGGAAACCGGCACGCCATCCCCACCACCGCCACCGGCTCATCCACCCCTACCGGCGATGTCAGCGTCGCGGCGCCGGGAGCGGCCGGTGCGGGGGTGAGGAGGGACAGCAGATGGTCCGTCAGCTCGGCCGGGCTGGGGTAGTCGAAGACGGTGGTGGTCGGCAGGCCCAGGCCGGTGGTCTTGTTCAGCCGGTTGCGCAGCTGTACCGCGGCCAGTGAGTCGAAGCCCATCTCCCGGAACGCCCGCCGGGGCGAGAGCGCCTCGCCTCCGGTATGGCCCAGGACCGCGGCGGCCTGCCCGCGTACCAGCTCCAGCACCAGCTCGTGCCGCTCGGCCGCGGACAGCCCCACCAACCGCTCACGCAACCCCGACCCGTCGTTCGCGTCGGATTCGGCCGTCAATGCTTGCCGTGCTTCCGGGATTTCCCTCAACAGTGGGCGTTCTCGTGCCGCGCTGTAGGCCGGTGCGAACACGTCCCAGTCGATGTCGGCCACCGTGACGACACCGCCTGCAAGGTTCTCCAGCACCTTCAAAGCCAGCCGCGAGTCCATTCCCCGCAGGCCGCCGCGGCGCAGACGCTCGCCGGCTTCGGAGTCCGCGTCCGCCATTCCCCCCTGGCTCCAGGCACCCCACGCCACCGACAAGCCGGGCAGGCCACGCGCACGCCGGAACTCGACCAGGGAATTCAAGAACTCATTCGCGGCCGCATAGGCCCCGTGCCCCCAGCTGCCCAGGACGGCGGAACTCGAAGAGAAGGTGATGAAGGCCTCGACGGGATGGTCGAGACTCAACTCGTGAAGGTGTACGGCGCCCAGCACCTTGCCGGCGAGAACGTGTTCGGCGTCGGCGAGTGACATGTCGTCGATCGCGGTCGACTGGGGAACTCCGGCTGTGTGGATGACGGCGGTCAACGGGAACTCGGCCGGCAACCCGTCAAGCACCGCCGCAAGCCCCTCACGATCAGCCACATCACACGCCACGACCGTCACCCGACACCCCTCCCCCTCCAACTCCGCCCGCAACGCCCCCGCACCCACCGCACCCTCCCCACCCCGGCTCACCAACACCACATGCCGAGCACCCCGCCCCACCACCCACCGCGCCACCAACGCACCCAACCCACCAGTCCCACCCGTCACCAACACCGACCCACCCAACCCACCACCAACACCAACACCCAACACCGACCCATCACCCACCACCGACCGATCACCCGCCACCGACCGGTCACGCAGCACCGACCGGTCACGCACCAACCGCCGCACAAACACCCCCCGCCCCCGCACCGCCACCTGATCCTCCCCACCCGCCAACACACCCGCCAACCACCCACCCACACGCCCCTCCACCACCCCCGGCACATCCACCACCCCACCCCAACCCCCCGACCACTCCAACCCCACCACCCGACCCAACCCCCACACCAACCCCTGCACCACACCACCCCAACCCAACCCCTCCACCCCATCCACCGACACCGCCCCCGACGTCACCCACCACAACCGACCCCCCACACCCACCTCAGCCACCACCCGCGCCACCACCAACGACGCCCCCACCCCCACCGGAACCCCACCCCACCAACCACCCACCAACCCCACAAACGACACCACCCCCACCACCCCCACACCCTCATCCCGCACCCCCACCAACCCCTCAACCAACCCCTCCCGCAACACCGACTCACCACCCACATCCACCTCCACCACCACCACCTCACCACCCACCCCCCGCAACCCCTCCACACAACCACCCACCACCCCACCCACCACCCCACCCCGCGGCACCACCACAACCCACCGACCCCCCACACCCACCCACTCACCCGGAACCGAACGCCACACCACCCGATACACCCACTCATCCACGGCTGAGCGATCTACAACGCGTCGGCGCCAGGACGACAACGCCGCCGCCAGCTTCGGCCACCCCGCTTCGTCGGTCACGTCGAGCAGACCCGCGAGTGCGTCCAGGTCACCCGTCTCCACGAGCCCCCAGAAACGCTCCTCCTCTTCCGAGAGGCCTCGGGCCGCGCCTACGACGCCGGTGCCGCCTGTGGTAGGCGCAGCGGCATCCAGCCAGTACCGCTCCCGCTGGAACGCATAGGCCGGCAACTCCACCCGCCGGGCGCAGGCCTCGGCGAACGTCGACGCCCAGTCGACCTCCGTGCCGGTTGCCCAGAGTTCGCCCGCCGAGCGGAGCAGGCTCTCGACGTCGGAGCGGTCCCGGTGCAGTGAGCCGAGGACGACAGCGCCGTCGCCCTCCACGTCGGCGGCCTCGGTGATGTCGAGGGTCAGTACGGGGTGGGGGCTCGCTTCGACGAAGGTGCGATAGCCGTTCCGGCACATCGCCCGGACCGCCTCATCCAGGCGTACCGTCTGCCGGAGATTTTGGTACCAGTACTGCCCGTCGAGTTCGTGTGCGTCGATCACAGCCCCGGTGACGGACGAGTAGAAGTCGACACTGGCCGGATGCGTCTCGATGTCCTTCAGTGAGACTTCCAGCTCCTCCCGGAGAGGCTCGACCTGGGCAGAATGGGACGCGTAACCAACGGGAAGCAACCGGCTGCTCACGCCCTCCTGCTCGCACTCGTCCGCCAGTTCCCGCAGGTGTGCCTGAGGTCCCGAAATCACCACGGAGCCAGGTCCGTTGACCGCGGCGACGGACAGGTCCGCGTGGTGTTCGACGAGTGCGTGAGCCCGCCCCGCCGAGACCTTCAGGGCGAGCATGCCGCCGCCCTTGCCGTCGAGTTTGCGCAGCGTCTTGCTCCGCAGGGCCACGATGCGGGCGGCATCGGGCAGCGACAGGATGCCCGCCACACAGGCTGCGGCGATTTCACCCTGCGAGTGGCCGACGACCCCGTCGGGCTCGACGCCGTAGGAGCGCCAGACCGAGGCCAGCGACACCATGATCGAGAACAATGCCGGCTGTACGACGTCCACCCGCTCCAGCATGACGGGGTCGGCCTCTTCGCCGAGCACGTCGAGCAGCGACCAGTCGACCCAGGGCTGGAGCGCCGCCGCACACTCCTCCAGCCGGTTCCTGAACACACGTGAGGATGCCGCCAACTCGCGGCCCATGCCGAGCCATTGCGAGCCCTGTCCGGAAAAGACGAAGGCGATGCGTCCGGTGTGCTGGGCCGCATGCTGGGCGGTCGCCGCGTCGGCGAGGATCGCGTCGAGCCCCTGAACGGCTTGGGCGTGGTCGGTGGCCAGGAGCACGGTTCGATGGTCCAGAGCCGCTCGTGACGTGGCCAGCGAGTAGCCGATGTCCGCCATCGGAACATCGGGGTGGTCGATCACATACCGACGCAGCCGTTCCACCTGACCACGCAGACCGGCCGCTCCGTGCCCTGATATCACCCAGGGCACCGCCGGGAGCGGCTTCGTACGATCGTCAGCGCGTTCGGCTTCGGTCGAGGGCGGAGCCTGCTCAAGGACGACGTGCGCGTTGGTGCCGCTCACCCCGAACGAGGACACCCCGGCCCGGCGTGGCCGGCCCGTCTCGGGCCATGCCGTCCCGTCCCTGAGGAGCCGGACGCCGCCGCTGGACCAGTCGATGTACGGGGAGGGCCGATCGATGCCGAGGGTGCGGGGAATATGGCCATGGCGCATGGCCATCACCATCTTGATCACACCGGCCACACCGGCGGCCGCCTGGGTGTGTCCGAAGTTCGACTTCACCGACCCCAGCCACAGCGGCTCGCCCTCCCGGTCGGCGCCGTAGGTCGCCAGCAGCGCCTGGGCCTCGATCGGGTCACCGAGGGTGGTGCCGGTGCCGTGCGCCTCCACCACGTCGAGGTCGTGCGTGGACAACTGGGCGTTCTCCAACGCCTGCCTGATCACGCGCTGCTGAGCCGATCCGTTCGGCGCCGTCAACCCGTTCGACGCGCCATCCTGATTCACCGCACTGCCCCGGATGGTGGCCAGTACGCGGTGGCCGTGGCGTTGGGCATCCGAGAGGCGTTCGACCAGCAGAATCCCGATGCCCTCGCTCCAGGCGGTGCCGTCGGCCGCGGCGGCGAAGGGTTTGCAGCGTCCGTCGGGGGCCAGCCCGCGCTGGCGGCTGAACTCGATGAAGACACCGGGCGTCGACATGACGGTGGCTCCGCCGACCAGGGCCAGGGAGCATTCGTTCTGGCGCAGGGACTGACACGCCAGATGCAACGCGACCAACGACGACGAACACGCCGTGTCCACCGTCACCGCAGGACCCTCGCAGCCAAAACTGTAGGAGATACGCCCGGAGGCGACGCTGCCCGCACTTCCGTTTCCCAGATAACCCTCCAGGTCCTCAGGGATTTCGGGCAGCCGGGACGCGTAGTCGTGGTAGATGAGGCCGGTGAAGACTCCGGTGGGGGTGCCGCGTAGGTGGGTGGGGTTGATTCCGGCGTGTTCGATGGCTTCCCAGGAGCATTCGAGCAGGAGTCGTTGTTGGGGGTCCATGGCGGTTGCTTCGCGGGGGGAGATGCCGAAGAAGTCGGCGTCGAACCAGTTGGCGTCGTGGAGGAAGCCGCCGTGGCGTACGTAGGTGGTGCCTTTGTGGTCGGGGTCGGGGTGGTGGAGCCGGTCGAGGTCCCAGCCGCGGTCCTGGGGTAAGCCGCTGATGGTGTCCTGGCCGTCGGTGACGACCTGCCAGAGGTCTTCGGGGGTGGTGATGCCGCCGGGGTATCGGCAGGCCATGCCGACGATGGCGATGGGTTCGCGGTTGCGTTCCTCGACCTCACGCAGACGCCGGCGGATCTCCTTCGAGTCGACGATCGCCCGCCTGAGATACTCCCGCAGTTGCTCCTCGTTGGACACGGAAGGCCCCTTCGTTGGTCGGCTGCTCAGTCGACGTCGAATCGCTTGTCGAAGATCTCGAAAAGCTCTTCATCGGTTGCCGAGGAGAGGTCGCTGTCTTCCTCGGGCTGAGACGAGGTGTCGGTGTTCTTCCATTTCGCGAGGAGTTCGGTCATTCGCGAGATCAACACCGGTCGGGAACCGTCGTCTGGAGTGAATTCCGAGAACAGCCGGTCCAGTTCGTCGAAGCTGGCCAGGGCCTCGTCCTTCAGTGTCTCCTTTGCGGTTTGTTGGAGTGTGTTGTTGAGGTGTTGGGCGAGGTGGGTGGGGGTGGGGTGGTCGAAGATGGTGGTGGGGGGGAGGTGGAGTCCGGTTGTTTTTTGGAGTTGGTTGCGGAGTTCGATGGTGGTGAGGGAGTCGAGTCCTTGTTGGTTGAAGGGTTGGTGGGGGTGGATGGTGGTGGGGTTGGGGTGGCCGAGGATGGTGGCGGTGTGGGTTTGGATGTGGGTGAGGAGGGTGTGGTGGCGTTGTTGGGGGGTTTGGTG
This sequence comes from Streptomyces griseochromogenes, assembly GCF_001542625.1. Taxonomy (NCBI): domain Bacteria; kingdom Bacillati; phylum Actinomycetota; class Actinomycetes; order Kitasatosporales; family Streptomycetaceae; genus Streptomyces; species Streptomyces griseochromogenes. Next base: position 3,607,753 of record NZ_CP016279.1, read on the forward strand.
GGTGAGTTGGGTGAGGAGGGGGGTTGGGTTGGTGGGTTGGGTGGTGTGTGGGTGTGGGTTGGTGGGGTGGTTGGTGGGTGGGGTGGTGGGGTGGGGGGTGATGGTGCGGTAGAGGGGTGGGGTGTGGGTGGGGTGGTTGGGGGGTGGGGTGAGGTTGATGGGGATGGTGTGGGGGGTGGGGTGTTGGTGGGTGGTGGTGTAGTGGGTGAGGGCTTGGGTGGGGGTGAGGGGGGTGTGGCCGTGGCGTTGCATGCGTTGTTTGTCGGTGGGGGTGAGGTGTTGGGTGATGGTGGTGGTGAGGTTCCAGAGGCCGTAGGCGAGGGTGGTGGTGTGGGGGTGGTGGTGGGGGAGGGTGTCGAGGTAGGCGTTGGCGGCGGCGTAGTTGGCTTGGCCGGGGGCGCCGAGGACGCCGGCGGCTGAGGAGTAGTGGGTGGTGTGGGCGAGGTCGAGGTGGTGGGTGTGGTGGTGGAGGTGGTGGGCGGTGGTGGCTTTGGTGGTGAGGGTGGTGTTGAGGTGGTGGGGGGTGAGGTGGGTGAGGGTGGTGTCGTGGGTGGTGGCGGCGGTGTGGATGATGGTGGTGAGGGGGTGGTTTGGGGGGATGTGGTTGAGGAGGGTGGGCCAGGTGTCGGGGTGGGAGGTGTCGGCGGTGATGAGGGTGGTGGTGGCGCCGAGGGCGGTGAGGGTGTCGTGGATGTGTTGGGCGTGGGGGTGGTTGGGGCCGGTGCGGGAGGCGAGGAGGAAGTGGCGGGCGTGGTGGTGGGTGGCGAGGTGGCGGGCGGTGTGGGTGGCGAGGGTGCCGGTGCCGCCGGTGATGAGGGTGGTGCCGTCGGGGTGGGGGGTGGTGGGGATGGTGAGGATGAGTTTGCCGGTGTGGCGGGCTGTTTGGAGGTGGCGGAGGGCGGTGGGGGCGTGGCGGAGGTCGTAGGGGGTGTGGGGGATGGGGGTGAGGGTGTTGTCGGTGAGGAGGGTGGTGAGGTGGGTGAGGGTGTTTTGGATGGTGTGGGGTGGGACGTCGGCGAGGTCGAAGGGCTGGTAGTGGATGGGGGGTTGGTGTGGGGGAGGGTGTGGGGGTCGCGGAGGTCGGTTTTGCCCATTTCGAGGAAGTGGCCGCCGGGGCGCAGGAGGGTGAGGGAGGTGTCGATGTAGGGGCCGGTGAGGGAGTTGAGGATGATGTCGAGGCCGTGGTCGGGGAGGGTGAGGTGGGAGGCGAAGTCGGGGTCGCGGGAGCTGGCGAGGTGGCCGGGTCGGTCGAGGCCGGCGTGGGTGAGGGCGGGCCATTTGCGGGGGGAGGCGGTGGCGTAGCAGGTGGCGCCGAGGTGGTGGGCGAGTTGGGTGGCGGCCATGCCGACGCCGCCGGCGGCGGCGTGGATGAGGATGTGCTGGCCGGGGGTGAGGTGGGCCAGGTGGGTGAGGGCGTAGTGGGCGGTCAGGAAGGCCATGGGGATGCCGGCGGCTTGTTCGAAGGTGAAGGCGGGGGGGATGGGGGTGAGGTAGGGGCGGCGGGTGACGGCGCTGGCGGCGAAGGCGCCGGGGATGAGTCCGAAGACGCGGTCGCCGGGGGCGAGGTCGTTCACGTCGGGGCCGGTCTCCAGGACGATGCCGGCGCCTTCGCTGCCCAGGACGTCGGGTTGCGGGCCGGGGTAGAGGTCCAGGACGTGGAGCAGGTCGCGGAAGTTGATCCCGGCGGCGCGCATGCCGACACGGACCTCGTCGCCCGTCAGTTCGGGAGCGGGGTGGCTGGTCAGGGCCAGACCGTCCAGGACACCGGGATCCGTCTGGGTCAGCTGCCAGCCCGTCCCCCCGCCGATCACTCCCGGACCACCCGGCAGGAACGGCGCCACACACCAGCCCAGCCCCGGCACGTCCGGATCCTCACCGGTATCGCTCTTGTCGGCGCTACCGGGGTTGGTGGTGGGGGGGTTGAGGTGGGTGGTGAGGTCGACGTGGTTGAGGCGGGGTGCGAGGAGGGTGGTTTCGCGCCAGGCGGTCTGGGGTTCGTCGAGGTCGTTGACGCGGCCGGTGAGGATCTGGGTGAGCAGGTGTGCGGGGGGTGTGGTGCGCCAGCGGGTCTCGCGGTGGGTGTCGATGAGGACGAACCGGTCGGGGTGTTCGGCCTGTGCGGAGCGGACCAGTCCCCAGATCGCGGCGTGTTCACCGTCCTCGGGTGCGTCTCCGGGGCCGGTGAACACCCCGCCCCTGGTCGCGATCACGAGCCGGGCCCCGGCCGGTCCTTCCTGCGCCCACCACTGCAGCCATTCAAGGACCTCACCCACCCGGGGGAACGTGCCGTCACCCGCTCCGGGAGCCGGCTGCACCACCACACCCGCCACCCCCGCCCCGGCCGTCCCGGCAGGTGTCCGGGCGAGTAGTTCCTCCGCTCCCGCCCGGTCGGCCACCACCACCGCCGCCCGGCCCAGCACCCCACCCCAGCCCAGCACATCCTCACCCACCAACACCCACACACCACCACCAGCATCCACGCCAGCAGAGCCATCGGCGCCGTCCGGGCCGTCCGCACCAACCGTGCCGTCGGAACTGTCGGGGCTGTCGGGGGTGTCGGGGTGTCGGGGGTGTCGGGGGTGTCGGGTTGGTTGTTGGTGGGGGTGAGGGGGATCCAGTCGAGCTGGAAGAGTGATTCCTCACCGGTTCCGGTGGGGGTGGTGTGGGGTGTGGTGTGGGGGGTGTTGGTGGGGGCGCGGAGGGTCAGGGAGGCGATGGAGGCGACGTGGCGGGCGTGTTCGTCGGCGAGGTCGATGGTGAGGGTGTCCTCGTCCAGCCATTGCAGACGTGCCCGTACCCGCTGCACACCGCTTTGGTGGATGCGTACCCGGTGCCAGGCGAACGGGAGCCGTGCCGGGCCCTGGGCGGTGGCGAAACAGGCGTGCAGGGCCGCGTCCAGCACGGCCGGATGCAGAGCGAACTCTCCTACCCCTGACCGCCATTCCTTGGGCAGGGCCACCTCCGCGAACACCGTCCCCTCCGCCCGCCACACCCCGCACAGTCCCCGAAACGCCCCCTGATACGCGAACCCGCCCCGGGCCACCTGCTCGTAAAACCCCTCCAGACCCACCTCCACCCCACCCACCGGCGGCCACACCCCCGCCCACTCCACCCACCCCGAACCAGACCCAGACCCGGTATCGGCGGCGGTGCTGGTATCGGCGGCGGTGTCGGGACGGGTCAGGAAACCACTGGCATACCGCACCCACCCCGCCGACACCCCACCACCCAGCTCCTGCTCCTGCTCCTGCTCGTGGGGCCTCCGCTCCTGAAGCTCCTGTTCCTGTTGCTGTTCCTGTTCCTGGGGTTGGTGGCGTGCCAGGACCACGTACTCGCGGCGTCCGGGTGTGTCGGCCTGTTCGGGCTCGATGTGGACCTGCACCTCGATTGCCGCACCCTGTTCCAGCACCAGCGCGGATTCCAGTACCAGTTCCCCGATCTCGCCGTACTCCACCAGGGCGCCCGCCCGGCCGGCCAGCTCCACGAACCCCGAACCGGGAAACAACACCGACCCCAGCACCACATGCCCCGCGAGCAACCCACCCCCCGTCAAACGCCCCCACACCACATGCGCACCCTCGCCCCCCACCTCCACCACACCGTCCACCCACCCATGCCCTGCACCCAGCCAGAACCACTCCCGCCGAAACCCATACACCGGCAACGAGACACTCCTCGCGTCCACCCCGGCAAACAACTCCCCCCACTCCACCTCGATACCCGACGCCCACAACTCACCCACCATCCCCAGCACACCCTCCACCTCACGCCCGTCCCGCACCCCCACAACCAGCGCGTCCTCCACCGAAGCCGGCTGGTTCAGACGCACCAACGGCGCCAGCACCGCATCCGGAGCGATCTCCACCCACCGCGACACCCCCACCCCCACAGCCGCCCCCACCGCGTCACCGAACCGCACACACTCCCGCACATGACGCACCCAATAACCGGCCTCCGCCACCTCCGCCCCCGCCACCTCACCGGACACACCCGAAATGAACGTCATCCGGGGAGGACGGAACCGCAACCCCGCCACCACCCCCTCGAACTCCTCCAGCATCGGCTCCATCAACACCGAATGAAACGCATGACTCACCCGCAACCACGAAGCCCTGCACCCCATACCCTCCAGAACATCCACCACCACAGCGACCCGCTCCGCAGGACCCGACAACACAACCGAAGCCGGAGCATTCACCGCCGCGACCGACACCACCCCCTCGACACCGAGCCCAGCCAACACCGCCCGCGCCCGCACCTCGTCCACCTGGACCGCCGCCATCACCCCACCCGACGGCAGACCCTGCATCAACCGGCCCCGCGCCGCCACCAACACACACGCATCCTCCAACGACATCACCCCCGCCACATAGGCCGCCGTGATCTCACCCAGCGAATGCCCCAACACCACATCAGGCCTCACACCCCACGACCCCAGCAACTCCACCAACGCCACCTCGAACGCGAACAAACCCGCCTGCGCCCAACCCGTCTGATCCACCACCCCCGCCGACAACCCACCCGGATCCAAACCCAACAACCCACACACCCGCTCAAACACCCCAGCAAAAACCGGAAACCGCCCCGCCAACTCCCGCCCCATCCCCACCCGCTGCCCACCCTGACCACCACACACAAACCCCACCCCACCCCCACCCGAACCCCCACCCACACCCGAACCCGCAGCCGCGCTCACACCCAGAAACGGCTCACCCAACAACGCCTCCAACTCACCCACCGCCTGCTCACGCCCCGAAACCACAAACGCCACACGATGATCCAAACCCGCCCGCGACACCGCCAACGCACACCCCACATCCACCACCGACACCCCAGGATCCGCCACCACAAAATCCCGCAACCGCTCCACCTGCCCCCGCAACCCCTCCCGACCACACCCCGACACCACCCACAACACACCACCACACAAAGCCGGCACACCCCGCCCGCCACCCCCCAAAACCACCCCCGACGGAGCCTGCTCAAGAATCACATGCGCATTCGTCCCACTCACACCGAACGACGACACCCCCACCCGCCGCGGCCGCCCCGTCTCCGGCCACACCACCTCCTCCCGCAACAACTCCACACCACCACCAGCCCACTCCACATGCCCAGACGGCTCATCCACCCACAACGTCCGCGGCAACACCCCACACCGCATCGCCATCACCATCTTGATCACACCAGCCACCCCCGCAGCCGCCTGCGCATGACCGATATTCGACTTCACCGACCCCAACCACAAAGGCCCACCCACCCGCCCCGCCCCATACACCGCCAACAACGCCTGCGCCTCGATCGGATCACCCAAAGCAGTCCCCGTCCCATGCCCCTCCACCACATCCACCTCACCCGCACCCACCCCCGCATCCACCAACGCCCGCCGAATCACCCGCTGCTGCGACGGCCCATTCGGCGCCGTCAACCCATTCGACGCACCATCCTGATTCACCGCACTCCCCCGCACCACCGCCAACACCCGATGCCCACACCGCACCGCATCCGACAAACGCTCCACCACCAACACCCCCACACCCTCACCCCACGCCGTCCCATCCGCCCCCGCACCAAACGCCTTGCACCGCCCATCCACCGCCAACCCCCGCTGCCGCGAAAACTCCACAAAAATCCCCGGCGTCGACATCACCGACACCCCACCAGCCAACGCCAGATCACACTCACCCGACCGCAAAGCCCGCACCGCCCAATGCAACGCCACCAACGACGACGAACACGCCGTATCCACCGTCACCGCAGGACCCTCAAAACCAAACCAATACGACACACGACCAGATGCGACGCTGCCGGCGGTGCCATTGCCGATATGGCCTTCGAACTCTTCGGGGACCGTCGGCAGGCGATATCCATAGTCGTGGTAGACGAGGCCGGTGAAGACTCCGGTGGGGGTGCCGCGTAGGTGGGTGGGGTTGATTCCGGCGTGTTCGATGGCTTCCCAGGAGCATTCGAGCAGGAGTCGTTGTTGGGGGTCCATGGCGGTTGCTTCGCGGGGGGAGATGCCGAAGAAGTCGGCGTCGAACCAGTTGGCGTCGTGGAGGAAGCCGCCGTGGCGTACGTAGGTGGTGCCTTTGTGGTCGGGGTCGGGGTGGTAGAGCCGGTCGAGGTCCCAGCCGCGGTCCTGGGGAAAGCCGCTGATGGTGTCCTGGCCGTTGGCGACGACCTGCCAGAGGTCTTCGGGGGTGGTGATGCCGCCGGGGTATCGGCAGGCCATGCCGACGATGGCGATGGGTTCGCGGTTGCGTTCCTCGACCTCACGCAGACGAGAACGGGAGTTGCGCAGTTCGGTGGTCACCCATTTGAGGTTCTCCAGGAGTTCCTTCTCGTTCGGCATTCGCCACTCCCACAGGTGATCGGTCGATCGGAAGGCAAAAGACTTGGAAAGCTGGGCACTTGATAAGCGGGGCGCCCAGCAAAGAGCCGCGGAATGGGATGTTAGGTTCCGGTCGAGGTCGGATGGGCTTCCGCGGCCGAAGACAGGGGCGTCTAGGGGGTGGGTCTGGGGTTCCCCCGATATGTCGGAGAAGATTTAGTCTGGCCATGACGGCAAGACCCGCCACCGAGTCGTTGTGGAGATGCATGGACGGGTGGAAAGTACTCTGTCAGGGAGCCACTGAAAAGGTTGTTCTCGCGATTGATTTCGGTGTGACCGGACGTCCCGAAGCGGGATTCGCCGATCTCGTGTCCCAACTGGACGGCGACTTCACGGTGTGGGAGAGTCGGCCGCCGCCCGGGGGCGGCGTCGAAGCGCTGAGTGGCGAGGACTACGTCGCGCACTGGCTGGCCGGAGTTCATCCTGCTGAAGAGTCCACTGTCGCGGTCTTCGGTTTCTGCGTCGGCGCGGTCTTTGCCGGTCGGCTGGCCGAGGCATTCGTGTCCGAGACCGGTCGACGGCCGGAGATCGTGCTGTTCGATCCGGAGACTCCGGATCCGAAGACGTTGTTCAGGGACTTCCGGGGTGCTGTGGACCGGCTCTCGGCGTTGCTTCCCGACGAGAAGCTGACCGCCGCTCAGGCCGAAGGGGAGGAGATCTACGGTCGGCTGCGGGACTATTCGCCGCTGTGCTTCGAACTCGCCGAGTTGTTCGGGCGGACCACGAAAATGGCTTTCGACCTCGCGGGTCTCGATCCCGAGATCGGTGCGGAGGTCGCCGGGACTTTCACGTCGTATGTCTCCTATCTCCGTGCCGCGAACGAGTTGGGTCGGCCCCGGTCCTGGTCGGACGCGATCGCGATGAGTTCGTTCCCGTTGGACGAGGGCAGTGGGATCGGGCGAAGAATGGAATTCGAAACCGACCACGGGGAGATCCTGCGGACCCACGCCGTGGCGCAGGCTGTCCGCCGGATCCTGACGTGATGAGCGGAAGAGCGATGTCCGATCGTCGTGCTGCCACACGCCGGGAGCAGGGGCTGTGGCTGCTGGAAGAGCTGACTCCGGCAACCGGCATAAACAATCTCTACTTCGCCGCCCGTGTCTCCGGCAGACTGGACGTCGGACAGGCCAGGGACGCGATGGCCGTGCTGGTCCGCCGGCACCGGAGTCTGAGGACCATGTTCCACGACGGCGGCGGGGAGGTCACGAAGTCCGTCTGCGCGGAAGACGAGTTCCCTTGCGCGTTCGAGACCGTCCACTGCGGCGACGACGAGGGCGCAGCCGAGAACAGGCTGGCCTCGGTCGTCTCGGATCCCTTCGTCCTGGACGGCAGGCCGATGTTCCGCGCGGGGCTGATCCATGGCCCGCGCGACGACGTGGTCTACCTCGTCGCCCATCACCTGATCTTCGACGCCATGTCCTCGATGCTCGCCCTCGAGGATTTCATCGCCCTGTACGACGCCGAGCGGCACCCTGAGGTGACCGGAGCTCCTCCCGCCATCGAGGACGAAGCCCCGAGCGCGGAGAGCGTCAGGTACTGGCGCCGAGAGCTCAAGGACTTCGAGCCCCTCGGCAAACGTCTGCCGTGCGCGCTGGCGGATCCGGCGGAACCCACTCTCGCGGGCGGAGACGTGACCCGGGTCTTCCAGGAGGACACCAGGGCCGCGATCCGCCGGCTGCAGCGTGAGCTGCGCGCCTCCGAGGCCGTCGTCCTGCTGGCGTCGTACTTCCTCCTGCTCGGCCACAGCGGTGCCGGCAGTGACCTGATCATCGGCTCCCCGGTCAACCGCCGTTCCCCCGAGACCGCGCGGGCCATCGGCTATCACGTGAGCGCGGTGCCGGTCCGGGCCTCGGTGGAGCCGTCGGACTGCTTCCGCCGGCTGGTCCTGCACACTCGGCAGGCCTTCCTCGAAGCGATAGCGCACGCGGACGCGTCCGTCGACGACCTGTACGCCGAACTTCCGCGCTACGGCGACTCCTGGCGGGACACCCTGTTCCGCTACATGTTCAACTACGTCCGCGTGCCGAGGACAGGGAAGTTCCGCATCGGTGGCCTGGACGCCGAATTGATCCAACTACCGACCCGGTACAGCAAGTTCGAGCTGGAGTTCCTGGTCGTCTCGGCGCCGGGCGAACTGTCCGTCCGGGCGATCTTCTCCAAGGACACCCTCGACGCGGCCGAGGTCGGGCGACTGCTCGATCTGTACGAGCAGGAGATCAGAACGCTGTCCGGCCATTTGGACGAGAGGTTCTCCGACCTCATCGACTGGCGGGACAGTGCGCTACGCGGACGTCAGGCACGGGCAACGGATACGGACCCTGCCGAAACGCCGATTCCCGACGCCACGCCCGACTCCGGAGAACTGGCCTACCGGCGGCGGCTGGTCGCGCGGTGGAACGAACTCCTCGGCCGGGAGGACCTGACCGGCGACTCCAACTTCTTCACGCACGGCGGCCATTCGCTGCTGGCGGCGAAGTTGGTACACCACATCAGGGTGGAGACCGGCTTGAAGATCCGGCTCGCCGATGTCTTCGAGCACCCGACGCCGGCCGCACTGGCCGCATTCGTATGGCGAGAAAGGGCTCAGGGATGACCAAGTCGATCGTGACCGAACCGAGCATCGAGAACACCGCACCGAGGGCGGAGAACACGGCACCGGGGACCGCCGACACGGCCGGTGCCGATGACTTCCCCCTCACCGGGCTGGACTCCCTCCATTTCGCGGTCGGGAACGCCACTCAGGCCGCCTTCTTCTATTCCGTCGGCCTCGGCATGCGCTGTGTGGCGTACACGGGCCCGGAGACGGGGCAGCGCGACTTCCGGTCGTACGTCCTGGAAAGCGGTGATGCCCGGTTCGTGATCAGCGCCGCGCTGAGGTCCGGCTCCGATCTGGCACGCCATGCGGAGGCGCACGGCGACGGGGTCACCGACATCGCCCTGGCGGTCTCGGACGTGGAGGCCGCGTTCGCCCATACGGTGGCGCGAGGCGCACAGCCGCTGGAGGAGCCGCACGAGGTCTCGGACGACGACGGGACGATCGTCCGGGCGGCGATCGCGACGTTCGGAGAGACCCGCCATTCGCTCATCGACCGTTCCCGCTACCACGGTGTCTACGCCCCTGGATACGTCCCGCGTGAACCGCTCGGCCGGCCCGAACCGGCAGGGGTCTTCCACGAGATCGACCATGTGGTGGGCAACGTCGCCTTGGGGAAGATGGACGAGTGGGTCGATTTCTATCACCGCGTCATGGGCTTCACCAATATGCAGGAGTTCATCGGTGAGGAGATCGCGACCAAGTACTCCTCGCTCATGAGCAAGGTGGTCGCCGACGGCAGCCGGAAGGTGAAGATTCCCCTCAACGAGCCGGCCCCCGGTTCCCGGCGCTCCCAGATCGACGAATACCTGGAGTTCTACGGAGGCCCGGGCGTCCAGCACATCGCGCTGGCCACCGATGACATCGTGTCGGCCGTCCGCCGGATGCGTGCCGTGGGGATCGAGTTCCTCACGACTCCCGACAGCTACTACGAGATGCTGCCCGGCTGGGTGGGGGAGACGCACGTCGCGGTCGAGGAGCTCCAGGAACTGGGGATCCTGGCGGACCGCGACGAAGACGGATACCTGCTGCAGATCTTCACCCAGCCCACCGGGGACCGGCCGACCGTCTTCTACGAGCTGATCGAGCGGCACGGCGCGCAGGGGTTCGGCAAGGGCAACTTCAAGGCGCTGTTCGAGGCCGTCGAACGCGAGCAGGCCAAGCGGGGCAATCTGTGACCAACCCTGGGGCGCCCCCGAGCGTTCCCACGACGGCCCGTCCCTGGCTGGCACTGGCGGGGCTGAGCCTGAGCATGCTGGTGCTCAACCTGAACGCCACCACCCTGAGCGTGGCCCTCACCGACATCGCGCGGGAATTGAAGGCCGACACCCAGGCGTTGCAGTGGATCTTCATCTCCTACAACCTCACGGCCGCCGCACTGCTCCTGGTCGCCGGGGCCATCGGCGACCGCTTCGGGCGCAAGAGGGTGCTTCTGCTGGGGCTGGCGATGTTCGGACTGGCCTCCCTGGCCGGCGCCTGGGCGCCGAACGCCGTGGCGCTGACAGGGGTGCGGGCGGTGATGGGGCTGGGAAGCGCGATCGTCACTCCGATGTCGCTGTCGATCATCCCCACCGTCTTTCCGGAGGAGCGCCGCGGCCGGGCCATCGGCATCTGGTCGGGGAGTGTCGCGGTCGGGATCCCGCTGGGCCCGATCATCGGCGGATACCTGCTCAGCGAGTTCTGGTGGGGCTCGATCTTCCTGCTCAACGTGGTCAGCGTGGTGATCACCCTGGCCGCCTGCGCGGTCCTCATCCCGGAATCGCGAGGGGAGCCGAGCCGCATGGACCTGCCGGGACTGGTGCTGTCCACGACCGGGACGGCGGCGCTCGTCTACGGGCTCATCAACGCCGAGCACGGCTGGGGGAGTGCCCGGACCCTCGGCTGGATCTGCGGCGGACTGATCCTGCTGGCCTTCTTCGCCGGGTACGAACTGCGCACGCCGCGCCCGCTGGTGCAGCTCGGCTGGTTCCGCTCCGCCGCGCTGCGCGGCGCGCTGGTGGCGCTGGTCTTCCTCTTCTTCGCCATGGCGGGCATGTCGTTCGTCGTCCCGCTCTATCTGGAGGGCGTCCTCGGCTACGGGCCCATGGCCACGGGGGTCCTGCTCACACCACTGGCGATCACGCTTGTCGCGGCCTCCTTCCTGTCCAGCTCCGTGGTGGCGAGCGTGGGCGGCCGGAACACCGTCGTCACCGGACTGGTGACGATGGGGGCCGGCTTCGCGGTGGCGGCCCTGGTGACTCCCCACAGCGGCCCCTCGCCGGTCGTCGTGGCGGAGTTGCTGATCGGTTTCGGGGTGGGACTGGCCAGCCCGCCGTCGATGAACATCGCCGTCGGCTCGCTCCCGAGCGGCAAGGTCGGCAGCGGCTCGGGCCTGTTCAACGCGTTCCGGCAACTGGGCGGGGTCTTCGGGGTGGCGGTCGTCGGAGCCGTGGTCAGCGCCGGATACGCGCACCGCACAGCAGCCGCGTCCGCCGGCCTCCCGGCGTCGTCCGCCGAGTCGGTCCGGGCCTCGGTGGCGAATGTCCGGCCCGTGGCCTCGGCACTCGGTGGCGAGAGCGGGCGGCGGATGCGCGAGGAGGCGTTCCAGGCGTTCGCCACCAGTATGAGCCTCGGCCTGCTGATCTCCGCGGGGATCGCGCTGGCCGCGGCGGTCCTTGCCGTGACGTGGATCCCGGGCCGGTCCACGGGGCCGGACATGTGACGAGGGAGTCGACTTGCTTGCTTCGAGCCGCTGGATCCAGCCCTTCTCCTGCGGGGAGCCTTCCGGGAGCGCATGGGGGAAGCAGCCCGCGGCGCAGGTGCTGTGTTTCCCGCACGCGGGCGGTTCCGCGGCCTTCTTCCGGCCGTTCAAGGATCATCTGCCGCGTGGTTACGGTGTTGCGGGGGTGCAGTATCCGGGGCGTCAGGACCGCTTGCGGGAGCCGTTCGTCACCACGGTCGAGGAGCTCGCGGACCAGATCGCCCTTCAGCTGCGCCCGCCGGCCGACGTTCCGCTCGTTCTCTTCGGGCACAGTATGGGCGCCGTCGTCGCGTTCGAGGTCGCCCGGCGTCTCGAGGCCGGCCGGCCGACCGGGCTGCTCGGGCTGGTGGTCTCGGGGCGACGGGCACCGTCCACGGTCAGACACGAGGCGGTGCACCGTGCCGGGGATCGGGCCCTGATCGCCGAGGTGACGGGCCTGGGCGGCACGGAGGAACGGCTCTTCGAGGACGAGGAGCTGATGCGGCTCGTCGTCCCGGTCCTGCGCAACGACTACCGGGCGATCGAGACCTACCGCGCCAACCAGGACCTCCTGGCCCGCACCCCGGTCCTGTGCCTGAGGGGGGACAGGGACCCGAAGGTGGACGCGGACGAGGCGGCGGCCTGGGCGCGGCACACCGCGGCCGGGTGCGCCGTGGAGGAATTCCCGGGGGGACATTTCTTCCTCAACGAGCGCCGGCCGGAGGTCGGGCGGTCGATCGAACGCTTCACACGGCCGCTGACACGGTGAGGACGGACCTCCCGGGCGGGTTCAGTCCTCCAGCCAGCCGTGCTCGTGCGCGGACTTGACCAGGCAGTCGCGCACCGCGGCGATCTGGGCGCCGGTCAGCGTCGGGACGTTCGCGAGAAGCGACTCCGTGATCTCGTGCAGGAGTTCGTCCCGGGACAGGACGTCACACAGGGTGTCGTCGGCCGGGCCGGACGCCCTGACCTTGGCGTACGGCTGCTCGGACGGCCGCTCGGACCGCTGCTCGACGACCCGCACGGAGAAGGCCTTCAGCCCTCTTTCGCCCTCGGTGACCTCGAACTCGACCGGGGTGCCGGGGGAGTGGGACGCCCTTCCCTCGACGAAGTCGTTCAGGTGGACGAAGACGTCCTCGCCGCTGTTGTCCTGTGCAATGAATCCGTAGCCACGAATTTCGTCGAACTTGAGAATTCGCCCTGAACGCACCCGTCCACCTCCACCAACTTCACCAACAACACCGTCAATCATGAGCGATGGAATCGTAGCGCATCGCGATCATCTCTTGATCTCGGAGAGGGATCTAGGGGCCGGTAGGGGTTGAGTAGGGGTGCCGGTGAAATGCTTGAATATCGCGGGACAGCCTTGAAATCCTATACCAAATAGGAGCATTGATGGCGAGCCGGTGGAGTCTTTCGCTGATCGCGGTGGGCTGTGTGGGCGCACTGGGTCTCGGAATGTCCCCGGCGGCCGCGCCGGTCGGCCGGAACACGGGTGCGGAGTTCCTGGTTCTCTACCGGCAGGGCGTACCGGACGATGCCGCCCACCGGGCGATCGGCGCCGCCCACGGCGTGATGGTTCACGAGAACCGTGCGATCGGCCTGGCCACGGTGAGGTCGGACCCGGGCTTCCCCGGACGAGCGAGACAACAGCCGCTCCTGCGGGAGGTGGCCTGGAACCGCACGGTCGGCACCGCTCCGGATACCGGCACGAGCCGTACGGCCGTGAATCGTACGACGACGGGTCGTACGGCCGAGGCGCGTGAGGCGCCCGGCGGTACCGGGCTCCCCGCGAGGACCGCGCCTCTGGCGAAGTATCAGTGGGACATGCGGCAGATCCACGCGACCGGCGACGGCTCCCAGGCGATCGAGCGGGGCCGGCCCTCGGTCCGCGTCGGTGTCATCAGCACCGGGATCGACGCGTCGCACCCCGACATCGCCAAGAACTTCGACCGAGCCGACAGCCGCGACTTCGCCGTGGACATCCCCGAGGACGCCAACGGCAAGACGGTCGACGGGCCGTGCCGGTACGAAGGGTGCCGGGCGCCGAGCGATGTCGACCCCGACGGCCACGGAACCGCGCTCGCGTCCCTGATCGCCGGTGCCGGCACCGGGATGGCGGGTGTGGCGCCGGACGTCCGTCTGGTGAACCTGCGCGCCGGGACCAAGAGCGGCCTGTTCCTGCTGGGCCCCACCGTCGACGCGCTGACGTACGCGGCGGACCGCAGGCTCGACATCGTCGACCTGAACTATGTCGACCCGTGGCTGTTCAATTGCGCGGACAATCCCGCCGACTCGCCCGAGGAACAGGCCCAGCAGCGGCTCGACATCGAGGCGATGCGCCGGGCCCTGGACTATGCGCACCACCGCGACGTCACGATGATCGCCACGGCCGGCAGCCAGTACGCCGACTACACCAAACCGTACGTCGACCGGATAAGCCCCTACTTCGCGGCATTCAAAGGGCAGAACCCGCACACCAGAAACATCCCCGCGATCTGCCAGTCGCTTCCCGCGGAGGGTGACCATGTGATGGCCGTCGGCGCCACGGGAATCAGCACCAGGAAAGCGGTGTACTCGAGCTTCGGGAACGGCTATATCACCGTCACGGCGCCCGGCGGCGACGCCTACGACACCGCCGACCACAAGCAGGATGTGACCCGCTCGGTGCTCACGGCCTACCCGGAGGCCGTGGCGCGGGAGCACGGCGACCTCAACCCCGACGGAACGCCCCGGAACCCGGCCGTCATCCGGCACTGCGCGCACGGCACATGCGGCTACTACATCTTCCAGGAGGGGACTTCGATGGCGGCGCCGCACGTGGTGGGCGTGGCCGCTCTCATCGTCAGCCGGCTCAAGCAGCAGCAGGCAAGCGCGGGAGGCGTCTCTCCGGAGCTCGTCGAGCGCCTGTTGCGCCGCACCGCCGATGCGCACGCGTGCCCGCTGCCCGCCACCGTCGTCTACGTCAGCCAGGTCAAGCAGCCCGACGGCTCGTACCGCCGGGTCGAGTCCCGTCAGACCTGCGAGGGGCGGGCGGACGGCAACGGCTTCTACGGGGCGGGCATCGTGGATGCGCTCAAGGCCGTCAAGGCCGTCGGCTAGTGGGACGGTTCGCTAGATGGACAACGGGATGTCCACGCGGCTCTTGATGTTGAGCTTCCGGTAGGAGTTGGTGAGGTGCTGTTCCACGGTGCTGATCGTGACGAAGAGACGCTTGGCGATCTCCCGGTTGCTGTGGCCTCGGGCCGCGAGGGTCAGCACACGGCGTTCCTGCTCGGTCAGGCGGTCGATGCTGTGGTCGGCCACAGGCTCCGCGGGCGGTTCGGCCGGCTGGATGCCGTCGCTCTCCTCGGGGAGGAAGGACAGGAACTGCCCGCGGGCCGCGATCTGGCGCGCGGTGCTGCTCGCACGCCTGGCGCGCCTCGCGTCGCCCGCCGCCCGGTAGGCCTGCGCGAGTTCCGCGATCGCGCGGGCGTATTCGAACTGGTCGCCGGACCTGCGGAGCATGTCGACGGCCTGTTCCGAGCGTGCGACCCGCTCCCTCGGCTCGCCGGACGCGGCCAGGACGCGCAGCGCGACGCCGCTGGTGCGAGGCGAGCCGCCCCGGTCGCACTCCAGCTGCGCGTCGGCCAGCCGCGCTGCCGTGGAGCGGTTGCCCATGAGCAGATGGGCCTCGGCGAGGTCGGTCCTCCAGGGAACCAGCGAGGGCCGGTCCATTCCCCAGCCGCGTATCAGGTCACCGCAGGTCTCGAAGTCGGCCAGCGCGGCCTGGGGCTGGGACATGCCGAGGAAGTAGTGGCCACGCGCATGCAGGTAGTGCAGGCCGGACCGGCAGTGGAACGCGTCCTCCGGGACCGACCGCTGTACGATCCGCTCCGCCTCCGCGCGATGGCCGAGCCTGACGGCCGCCAGAAGCAGGCTGCTGCGCGGATGGGCCACCGCACCGCCCCAGGACTTCTCCGAGATCTCCTCCAGCGCGGACCTCGCCGCGTGCATCGCGGTGGTGAGGTCCCCCCGTCGTACGGCCGCCGTCGCCCGGATGCTGGACAGCATCGCGCGCCAGGTCCTGGCCTCAAGATCGGTGTGCTTGTGCAACAGAAGCTCACACCAGTGCTCGACCCGCTCGTTCTTCTCCATGTAGAGCAAGCAGCACAGGGCCTGCATCGTCGCCAGGTCCACCTGGGTGGTACGAAGCAACTGCTCGGGCTCGGTGCAGGTGCCGTCGAGCGGGATTCCACGCAGGATCCTCGCCAGGGCCTGGGCGGCCTGCGCCTGCCAGGGCTCGGTCACCGACGAGACCCCCTGCTCGGCGAGGGACGCGGCGCACGAGGGCTCGATGATGCCGGGCCAGAAGGACGAGAGCCTTGTCTTGCAGAGCCGGAAGGTGGCCTGTTCCCGGGCCGAGAACGACTGCGACCGTTGGTCGAGGTGCCTGATGATCTCTTCCGCGAGGGAGTGCTTTCCGTCCCAGAGCAGGTAGCCGACCAGCTCCGAGGCATGGCCGACGGTGAGGTCCCCACGCCAGAAGGCCTCGATCAGGTCGGGGACGTGCGCGCACCCGAGGATCGGGTCGATCTGCCAGGTGACCCGGGTCAGTTCGGCAGTGGTGTGACCGCTTTCCCCGGACCCGGAGCTGATCTCACCGGCAGCCTCCAGGAGTTGGGCCGCCCGGCGGTACTTGGCCTCGTTGAGTGCGTCCTGGGCCGACTTGTGCAGGGCCTGCAACTCCCACTGCGCCTCGGGGACGTTGCCGGAACGGATCAGATGGTCGGCGGCACGGCCGGCGTCGCCGGTGTCGCGCCACAGCAGCAGCGCGGCATCGCGGTGCATCTTCGCCCGCTGCCTGTGGGGGAGGGTCTGCAGGACCGCGGCGGTGATCCCGGGGCTGCGGAAGGTGCCTTGCCACAGAAGGCCGGAGATCGTCAACTCCCTGACGAGGACCGACACTTCCTCGACCTCCAGGCCGAGTATCGAGCTGATGAGATTCAGCGCCGAATACTTGCCCAGGATGGCGATGGCACTCGCCACGGAAAGGTAGGCGGGTCCACAGCGTCGCAGGCAGGACAGGGCCGCGTTGACGAAGGAGCTGCCGCTCATGTGCTGCGCCGGATCGTTGTCGATCCCCACCTTCGAGGAGATCCGGTAATCGTCGATCAGGGCCTTGACCAGAAGGGGGCTTCCCCCGCTGGCGTCGTAGAACCGGGAGACGAGCTCCGGTCGTTCGACGGAACCGCCCAGCTCGGTCGCGACCATCTGCCCCACTCCCGCCTCCGACAACGGGGCCAGGGCAATACGCGTGGCCCTCGCCCGGAAGGAGAGCTTGTCGAGGGTTTCCGCCTGAGGGCTGGGTGTCAGGCCCTGGTCCACGAGCACCAGCATCAGCGGCCGGCCGCTCATGCGGCGGAGCAGATGAGGAATCGAGTGGAGCGACGGCGAATCGGCGAACTGGAGATCATCGATGATCAGCACCAAGGGCCGTTCGGCGCTGATGGTGACGAGCTTCTCCGAGATCGCGCGCAGGGCGGGGCTCAGCTCGGACGGCGAGGGCACGGGCGCCTGAGTGAACGAGTCGGCCAGCTTGCACAGCAGGCAGTCGAAGGCGTCCTGAGTCGCTGTGTCGGTGGCGGCGCAGTCGAGCAACTGCTGCAGTACACCGCAGGTCATGGCCTCGTCGCCGCGGCTTTGGCCCGCGGTCAGCAGGAGTGCCCCCTTCTCGCGCGCCTCGTCCACGAACTCGTGGAGCAGCGCTGTCTTCCCGGACCCCACCGGGCCGCTGATGATCGCGATCTGATCGAGATCGGCGCTCGCCCGGAAGAGCCGCCTGAGAACCGAGAGCTCGTGGTCTCGCTCGGCTAATAACATCTGTACGAAGTTCCTTCAGGTGGGGGACTGAAAGAGTCACGTGTCACATGAAGTGAAGTTTCGATGCCGGCTGACTACCAGCGCGTCTGCGCCCGTAGTTCTCGTTTGAGGATCTTGCCGATCGGGTTCCGGGGCAGGTCGGCCTCGGAGATCGTCTTGATGCGCTTGGGGATCTTGTACCCGGCGAGGTGGCCGCGGAGAAAGGCGACCACCTGGTCATGATCGACCCGCTGCCCGGACCTTGGCACGATGACCGCACGAACCTCCTCGTCCCACGCCTCGCTCGGAACCCCGAAGACGGCGGCCTCCCGTATCGCGGGGTGAGTGAGCAGGAGCTCTTCGACCTCCGCTGAATAGACGTTCTCACCACCGGACTTGATCATATCCTTGGACCGGTCACGGAAGTAGATGTAACCGTAATTGTCTCGTTCACCGAGATCCCCGGTGTGCAACCAGCCACCCCGCAGAGCCTGGGCCGTTTCGGCGGGACGCCGGTAGTAACCGGTCATCAGCGCGGGCCCGCGGACACAGATCTCGCCGATCCGGTGAGGCGGGAGCTCGACGCCGGCTTCGTCCTGGATCTGGACTTCGGTGAACAGGTACTCCTGCCCGATCGACCCGTCGAGCTCGGGACGCAGGAAGTCGTCCGGTTTCAGCCGGGTCACCATCGGCCCCGCCTCGGTCAGCCCGTACCGAACGTACACATCGGCCCGGGGGAGTGCCTCACTGACGGCCACCTTGTCGGGCAGGCGCATGACGCCGGCGCCGGTGCACACCGCCCGCAGGTTCCGCCGGAGACCGGGCTCTTCGAGGAGCCCGTCCGCCAGCAGCGTCCGGAGCATGCTCGGCACCATGAAGAAGTCGGTGAAGCCCCCGTGCCGGGCGACATGGCGGATCTTGTCGAGGTCGAACTTCCGCAGCATCACACTGGCCGAGCCCGTGACGTAGTGCGTCAGAAACCAGCAGATCAGGGCGGCCGAGTGGAACATCGGGGTGACGATCAGCCCGCGGCCGCACCCGGCCGCGCCGATGCCGCAGTCGATGGTCTCGTTGACCGCGTTGGCCATGGCCGCGCCGTGGGAGAGGACCACCCCCTTGGACGTACCGGTCGTACCTCCGGTGAAGAGGATGCACAAAGGATCCTGCGGGTCGACCGGCACGTGCGGGGGGCCGTTGTCGGAGGTGGCGTCACCGCGGTCGAAGGCGCGGGAGATCATGTCCTCCGTGATGATCCGGACACCGGGCCGGGCCGACAGCACGGGGCCCAGCGCGGAGACCTCGTCCTTCGCCCCGTCCTCGAAGAAGACGATGTCCGGGCCGGTCTCGTCGATCGCCGCACTGAACTCGGCAGCGGACCAACGCCAGTTGTACGGGGTGAACACGCCCCCCGCCGCAGCGGTCCCCAGGAACGCCGCGGCGGTGAAGAGGCTGTTGCCACCGAGGTGGCCGACCACGGTGCCGCGCTCGACACCGAGGCCGACCAGCAGCCGGGCGATCGCCCAGGCCCGCTCGGACAGTTCACCGTGGGTGATGGTGCGCTCGATGGTGACCAGAGCATCGGCGCCGGGCCGGCGCCGATGGTTGGCGCGTATGAGATCAACGACTGTTCGCATGACTCCCGGTCAGCTCTAGAGGGCAGATCAGACTGTCAGTCCCGAACCCCGCGGGCTCGTTCGTGGCGCCTGTGGCGTATGCGGTCCGCGCAGGGCCTCACGGCAGGCGGCGATGATCGCTTCGGCCTTCTCCGGCTCGCTCCAGGGCACGTCGATCGACACCTCGTCGTAGCCCACCCGCGCAAGATCCGCCACGATCTCCGGCAGCCGGGAGGACTCGGCCTCACCGCAGATCACGCGCATCACGGTATGGAAGCCGGACGACGGACGGTGCGAACGAAGCCGCTCCAGTTCGGGTTCGTGGAGATCGACCGGGGCTCCGGGCCCGACGATGGTGAGGGCGATCCAGCCGTCTCCGAACCGGGCGGCCCTGCGCAGGGCCGCGGGCGTCATTCCTCCGACGAGGACCGGGATGCCCGAGGGCCGTTCGGGAAGCGGACGGCAGTAGGTGCCGGCCGGAACGTCGTAGAACTCGCCGTGGAACGCGCCGGTGTCGCCGCTCCACGCGTGCCGCATGACCTCGACACCCTCACGCATCCTCGGTATCCGCGTCGCGAAATCCTGGCCGAGGGCGTCGAATTCCTCGGCGAGCCAGCCGGCGCCCACGCCCAGGAACAGCCGTTCACCCGAGATCCGGTCGATAGACGCGGCCGCCTTCGCGACTTCGAGCGGATGTCTCTGCGGCAGGACCAGGACGGACGGGCCCACCGACACGCGCGTCGTCACGGCCGCGATCGTCGCGCAGCAGACGAGGGCGTCCAGGACATCTGTGTCGACGGCCCACGGAAAGGAGCCGTCCGGGGTGAAGGGATACCGCGACCTCTTCGGTTCGCGGAGCACCACATGGTCGGACACATGAAGGGCGTCCGCACCCGCGTCCTCGGCGATCCGTGCCATGGTGACGACACCCGGATGCGTCGATGGACCGCCGTGGTTCGGGATCTTGACTCCTAACCGCGGCAACTCCCCCGTGCTCTCTTTCACGTCCTCACTCCGCCCGTTTGGTCCCCATCGCGATGCCGTGCGGCGTCCAGGCGCGGCACGGAATGAGCTCGGTCTCGGTGAATCCGGCCTCCGCCAGCCACGAGACGTAGGACTTCCAGGGGTAGATCATTCCGCCCTGCGCGGGGAGCGAGGTGAAATAGACGCTGTCGAGCGCGGCCATCAACGGGCCGTCACCGGAATCGTCGGAGATGGAGTTGAAGACCACGACCCTGCCGCCCGGCTTCAGAGCGGCGTGGGCGTTCTTGAGCAGCTGTATGTTCTCCTGGTCGGTCCAGATGACGAATTGATGGGAGAACAGGACGCAGTCGTAGCCGGACGGATAGGGCTCGAAGATGTCTCCGGGCCGTACGTCGATCCGGTCCTCGAGGCCGTTGTCTGCGACGCGCTTGCGGGCGATCGGCACGGTGTCCTCGATCTCGAGCACTGTGATCTTGAGATGCGGGTAGGCGCGCGCCAGATCGATCGCGTTGACGCCGTCCCCGCCGCCCGCGTCCAGCACGGTGGTGACCGAATTGAAGTCGACCTTCTCGATCAGCAGGGGATTGGCCAGCTCCGACCACGACCGCATGTACGTGTAGAAGACGCGCTGGAGGAACGGGTTGTCGTTCAGCCTGCGGTAGAGGTCTCCGGCGGTGCCGGGAATGCGGCGCAGTCCCACGTTGGTGTCGGTGCGCAGCGATTCCACGAAGTCCGCTTGGCCCTCGTACACGATGTGGGCCTCGAAGCCGATGACGGCCTGGATGATGTCCCACTTGCCGTCCGTGAACAGCTGCTCGACGGCGCCGGCGTTCCGGTAGCGCCCCTCGTCGTCCCGCAGCGTGAGCTTGAGGGACGTGGTGCCGAGGAGCAGGGTGTCGATCGCGCGGTCTTCCAGGTCCAGCTTCTTCCCGAGTTCGTCGGAGGTGAGATGCGGTGTCTTGTTGAGGAGGTCGAACAGCCCGAGTTCCGAGCCGGCATTGAGATACTGGAAGGCTGCGTGACCGAAGACAATTTTGGTCAGTTCTTCCATGTCGAGGACGTCTGCGCTCATCACCTGCTCCGTTTTCGTGCGGTTGCTCTACCGTCAACTGATGCGGGTGGATAAATCGATGAGGTGTTGGCGAACTCTTGACTGATGTATCTCGCTCCTGTATTTGTCGACGGGGTCGACAGCGAGGACGATAAGCGAGATCGATTTTCAAATACCTTCCTTGGCGAGGTCGGGAGTTGTCAAGGAGAAAGGTCATGTGTTCTGGATCACATGACTTTGTGGTCATTTTATGAATATTTCTAGGGGTGCTTAGGGGTGGTCGCTGGGGTTGCCATCGGAGCTGGTCACCGGCATATGCTTCGGCTGGTATTCAGTGTCGCACCGGCCTTTGTCACAGAGCATTTCGGTCAGGCTTTGTGGCCTGTTTGTTGGCAGAGGGTGAAAACTGGCGTGACTGCGGGCAACGGCGGGAAGATATCCGAACTGCGAAATCGACTCGAACCACTGTCGGTCGCCGAGCAGACGGAATTCATACTCGACGTCGTTCGTGCTGCGATTTCCGAAGCAACCGGCGAGCGGCCGTTCGGCGACGACGCATCACGTCGTCCGTTCCGCGCGCTCGGCATCTACCGCGGGCGAGCCGAGGATCTGCGCACGCGACTGTCGCAGCGCACCGGCGTACGGCTGGCACCGACCGTGCTCTTCGACCATCCGACGCCGGCCGCGCTCGCCTCCTTCCTCCGGTCCGAGCTGATGGGCACCGGCACCGAACTCACCCCCGGCCCCGACGCCGTCGGATCCGACGAACCGATCGCCGTGGTGGGGATGGCCTGCCGTTTCCCCGGAGGGATCACCGGCCCCGACAGCCTGTGGAACCTGGCCGGCGCCGGTGGCGACGCGATCTCGGACTTCCCCCGCAACCGGGGCTGGGACATCGACGCCGTCTTCGATCCCGACCCCGACCACCCGGGTACGTCCTACGTCCGCAAGGGCGGCTTCCTGCACGACGCGGGCTGGTTCGACGCGGACTTCTTCGGCCTCTCCCCCCGGGAGGCGCTGGCCACCCACCCCCAGCAACGACTGCTGCTGGAATGCGCGTGGGAGTCGTTCGAGGACGCCGGCATCGTCCCCGACCGCCTCCGCGGCAGCGACACCGGCGTGTTCGTCGGCGTCGTGCACGAGGAATACGGGCCCCACTGGCACCTGGCGCCCGAGGGCATCGAGGGATATCTCCTCATGGGAACCATGTCGAGTTCCACCGCGGGCCGGCTGTCCTACCACTTCGGATTCGAGGGCCCCGCGATCTCGCTGGACACGGCCTGCTCGTCGTCCCTGGTGGCTCTGCACCTGGCGTGCCAGTCGCTGCGGCAGGGTGAATGCTCGCTCGCGCTGGCCGCCGGAACAACGGTCAATCCGCTGCCCGGCCACTTCGTCGCGTTCAGCCGCCAGCGCGGTCTGTCCCCCGACGGTCACTGCAAGGCGTTCGGTGCCGGAGCCGATGGAACGGCCTGGGGCGAGGGCGTCGGCGTAGTCCTCGTCGAGCGCCTCCGCGACGCCGAACGCCTCGGGCATCGTGTGCTGGCGGTGGTGCGAGGCAGCGCCGTCAACCAGGACGGCGCGTCCAATGGACTGACGGCACCGAACGGGCCGGCGCAGCAGCGAGTCATCCGGCAGGCCCTGGCCAACGCGCGCCTGTCACCCGACGACATCGACGCGGTCGAGGCCCATGGCACGGGGACGGCGCTGGGCGACCCGATCGAGGCCCAGGCACTCCTCGCCACCTACGGCGCGGGCCGGACCGGCGCCCCTCTGCTGTTGGGCTCGCTCAAATCGAACATCGGCCACACCCAGGCCGCCGCCGGGGTCGCCGGCGTCATGAAGATGGTGCTGGCCCTGCAGCACGGTCGTCTGCCCCGCACCCTCTTCGCCGAACAACCCTCGCCGCACGTCGACTGGTCCACTGGCGGCATCCGGCTGCTGCAGGACCAGACGCCCTGGCCCGACACGGGTCGTCCCCGCCGCGCCGCGGTCTCCGCATTCGGCGTCAGCGGCACCAACGCCCACCTCATCCTCGAACAGGCACCTTCCCGGCCGTCCTCGGCGTCGACCGCGTCTCCCGGGTCGGCGGAGTTCGGGCTGTCCGGTACGGCGACGGGTGCGGGGGAGGGGACCGTCCGGGGCGACGTCCTTCCCAGCCCTGGTGTCGTGCCCTGGGTCGTGTCCGGGCGGGACCCGGCGGGACTGTCGGCTCAGGTGGAGCGGCTACGGGAGTTTGTGGCCGATCACCCGGAACTGCCGGTGGCGGACATCGGTTTCTCCCTGGCGACATCTCGGTCGGCCCTGGACCACCGTGCGGTGATCCTGGCCGCCGACCACGAGACGGCGATGCGGGAGCTCGACGCGCTCTCGGCACGGCAGGCCCTCGCCGAATGGGAGGGACCGGGCAGCGGCAGAGTCGCCTTCGCCTTCTCCGGCCAGGGAGCCCAGTGGATGGGGATGGGACGCGAACTGGCGGGCCGGTTCCCCGTCTTCGTCCAGGCACTGGAGGAGGTCTGCACGCTGCTGACCGACAACCTGCGAAGCGGCGGAGCCGAGCCCGAGAGCTCGGTGAGCGACCTGCTGCTGCGCGCCGGCTCCGATGCGGATGCCGGCTCCAGGTTGATCGACGAAACGATGTTCGCGCAGGCGGGTCTGTTCGCGTTCGAGGTGGCGTTGGTGGAGTTGCTGGCGTCGTGGGGTGTGAGGCCCGATGTGGTGTTGGGGCATTCGCTCGGTGAGATCACCGCCGCCTATGTGGCGGGGGTGATGTCGCTGGAGGACGCGTGTGTCTTGGTGGCGGCACGGGGCCGGCTGATGCAGGCGCTGCCGTCGGGCGGGGCGATGGCGGCGGTCCAGGTGGACGAGACGGGAGCGCGTGCGGCCCTGGCCGAACTCGGCGTCGACTCGGTGGTGTCGGTCGCGGCCGTCAACGGTCCGGCTTCTGTCGTGCTCTCCGGTCCTTCCGAACTGGTCACCGCGGTGGTGGACGTGCTGGAAGGCAGGGGTGGGCGAGCGCGGTGGCTGCGGGTGAGTCATGCGTTTCATTCGCTGCTGATGGAGCCGATGCTGGAGGAGTTCGGGCGGGTCGTGGCGGGTCTGCGGTTTCACTCTCCCCGGACGACTTTGGTCTCGGGTGTGTCCGGTGAAGTCGCCGGGGCGGAGATGGCGGAGGCCGGCTATTGGGTGCGTCACGCGCGGGAGTGTGTGAGGTTCGGTGATGCGGTGGCGGCGGCCGCGGACGTCGGGGTGTCGCGGTGGGTGGAGGTCGGACCGGACTCCGTGTTGACACCCTTGGTGCATCTCAACCTGCCGGACACGGCCGACGGTCGAACGGTCGTCGGTACGGTGCGCCGCGGCCGTCCTGTGGTCGGTCAACTCCTCGACGCCTTGGGTGACTTGTGGATCGCGGGAGTCGGCGTCGACTGGGAGCGAGCCTTCGCCGGGATGGCCTGCCGGCAGATCACGCTGCCGACTTACGCGTTTCAGCGGAAATGGTTCTGGCTGGGGGTGGACGGGGCCCCGATCGAGGTCGAGGACGAATCCGTCGCGGTTCCGGGGGTGGATGAGTGGGTGTATCGGGTGGTGTGGCGTTCGGTTCCGGGTGAGTGGGTGGGTGTGGGGGGTCGGTGGGTTGTGGTGGTGCCGCGGGGTGGGGTGGTGGGTGGGGTGGTGGGTGGTTGTGTGGAGGGGTTGCGGGGGGTGGGTGGTGAGGTGGTGGTGGTGGAGGTGGATGTGGGTGGTGAGTCGGTGTTGCGGGAGGGGTTGGTTGAGGGGTTGGTGGGGGTGCGGGATGAGGGTGTGGGGGTGGTGGGGGTGGTGTCGTTTGTGGGGTTGGTGGGTGGTTGGTGGGGTGGGGTTCCGGTGGGGGTGGGGGCGTCGTTGGTGGTGGCGCGGGTGGTGGCTGAGGTGGGTGTGGGGGGTCGGTTGTGGTGGGTGACGTCGGGGGCGGTGTCGGTGGATGGGGTGGAGGGGTTGGGTTGGGGTGGTGTGGTGCAGGGGTTGGTGTGGGGGTTGGGTCGGGTGGTGGGGTTGGAGTGGTCGGGGGGTTGGGGTGGTGTGGTGGATGTGCCGGGGGTGGTGGAGGGGCGTGTGGGTGGGTGGTTGGCGGGTGTGTTGGCGGGTGGGGAGGATCAGGTGGCGGTGCGGGGGCGGGGGGTGTTTGTGCGGCGGTTGGTGCGTGACCGGTCGGTGCTGCGTGGCCGGTCGGTGGTGGGTGATCGGTCGGTGGTGGGTGATGGGTCGGTGTTGGGTGTTGGTGTTGGTGGTGGGTTGGGTGGGTCGGTGTTGGTGACGGGTGGGACTGGTGGGTTGGGTGCGTTGGTGGCGCGGTGGGTGGTGGGGCGGGGTGCTCGGCATGTGGTGTTGGTGAGCCGGGGTGGGGAGGGTGCGGTGGGTGCGGGGGCGTTGCGGGCGGAGTTGGAGGGGGAGGGGTGTCGGGTGACGGTCGTGGCGTGTGATGTGGCTGATCGTGAGGGGCTTGCGGCGGTGCTCGACGGGTTGCCGGCCGAGTTTCCGTTGACCGCCGTCATCCACACAGCCGGAGTCCTGCGTGACGGGACGTTGGAATCGTTGGCGCTGGAGGACTTCGAGGAGGTCATGGCCGCGAAGGTGCGCGGCGCGATCAACCTTCATGAGCTGACGCAGGACCTTCAGCACCTCGAAGCCTTCATTGTCTTCTCTTCTCTTGCGGGCACCATCGGTTCTGCGGGTCAGGCAAACTACTCGGCCGCGAATGAGTTCTTGAATTCCCTGGTCGAGTTCCGGCGTGCGCGTGGCCTGCCCGGCTTGTCGGTGGCGTGGGGTGCCTGGAGCCAAGGGGGAATGGCGGACGCGGACTCCGAGGTCGGCGAGCGTCTGCGCCGGGGCGGAGTGCGGGGGATGGACTCTCGGCTGGCTTTGAAGGTGCTGGAGAACCTTGCAGGCGGTGTCGTCACGGTGGCCGACATCGACTGGGACGTGTTCGCACCCGCGTTCTACGCGGCCGGGGAGCGGCCGTTGCTGACGGAGATCCCCGAAGCGCGGCGGGCGTTGGCCGGGAACGGCTCGGATGACGGGTCGGGGTTGCGTGAGCGGTTGGTGGGGCTGTCCGCGGCCGAGCGGCACGAGCTGGTGCTGGAGCTGGTACGCGGGCAGGCCGCCGCGGTCCTGGGCCATACCGGAGGGGAGGTGCTCTCGCCCCGGCGGGCGTTCCGGGAGATGGGCTTCGACTCACTGGCCGCGGTACAGCTGCGCAACCGGCTGAACAAGACCACCGGCCTGGGCCTGCCGACCACCACCGTCTTCGACTACCCCAGCCCGGCCGAGCTGACGGACCATCTGCTGTCCCTCCTCGCCCCCGCACCGGCCGCTCCCGGCGCCGCGACGCTGACATCGCCGGTAGGGGTGGATGAGCCGGTGGCGGTGGTGGGGATGGCGTGCCGGTTTCCCGGTGGGGTGGGTTCGCCGGAGGAGTTGTGGGAGCTGGTGGCCTCGGGCCGGGACGCGATCGGCGCGTTCCCGCAGGACCGCGGCTGGGACCTCGAGGGCCTGTTCGACCCCGACCCCGACCGCACCGGCCACTCCTACACACGCGAAGGCGGCTTCGTCCACGACGCCGGCTGGTTCGACGCGGAGTTCTTCGGGATTTCGCCGCGTGAGGCGTTGGCGACGGACCCTCAGCAGCGGCTGCTGCTGGAGTCTTCGTGGGAGGTGTTTGAGCGGGCCGGTATCGATGCGAGTGCGTTGCGGGGTGCATCGGTCGGTGCTTTCGTCGGTACGAATGGCCAGGACTATGGATCGAGGGTTTCCGGCGCTGCCGACGGTCTTGAGGGGCATGTGGGGATCGGCAGCTCCGCGAGTGTGATGTCGGGTCGCCTCTCCTATTGGTTTGGCTTTGAGGGTCCTGCCGTGACGGTGGATACGGCGTGTTCGTCGTCACTGGTCGCGTTGCATCTGGCGTGTCAGTCCCTGCGCCAGAACGAGTGCTCACTGGCCCTGGTCGGCGGAGCCACCGTCATGTCGACGCCGCGAGTGTTCATCGAGTTCAGCCGCCAGCGCGGGCTGGCCCCTGACGGACGCTGCAAACCCTTCGCCGCCACCGCCGACGGCACCGCCTGGAGCGAAGGCGTCGGCATGCTGCTGGTCGAACGCCTCTCGGATGCCCAACGCCACGGCCACCGCGTACTGGCGGTGGTGCGGGGGAGTGCGGTGAATCAGGACGGTGCGTCGAACGGGTTGACGGCGCCGAACGGGCCGTCGCAGCAGCGGGTGATCAGGCAGGCGCTGGCGAACGCCCGCCTGGCCCCGGGCGAAGTCGACGCGGTCGAAGCCCACGGCACCGGCACCGCCCTCGGCGACCCCATCGAAGCCCACGCCCTCCTCGCCACCTACGGAACCAACCGCACCGGCGAACCACTGCGGCTGGGATCCATCAAATCCAACATCGGCCACACCCAAGCAGCCGCCGGAATGGCCGGCGTCATCAAAATGGTGATGGCCATGCAACACGGCGTACTGCCACGCACCCTGTGGGCCGAGGAACCCACACCACTCGTCGACTGGACCAGCGGCACCGTGGAACTACTCCACGAACAGACACCCTGGCCCGAGACCGGACGGCCACGACGCGCCGCAGTCTCCTCCTTCGGCATCAGCGGCACCAACGCCCACCTCATCCTCGAACAAGCCCCACCCCAACCCACCCACCAACCCACCCACCAGCCAACCGACCAGCCCGCCCCGACACCCCCCGGCGGCGTGCCCTGGATCCTGTCAGGACACAACCGGGCAGCCCTGCTCGCCCAGGCCGAGCGGCTACGGGACTTCCTGACCGCGCACCCCGA
The DNA here is from genome assembly GCF_001542625.1 of Streptomyces griseochromogenes. Taxonomy (NCBI): domain Bacteria; kingdom Bacillati; phylum Actinomycetota; class Actinomycetes; order Kitasatosporales; family Streptomycetaceae; genus Streptomyces; species Streptomyces griseochromogenes. Next base: position 3,635,766 of record NZ_CP016279.1, read on the forward strand.
AGTGCCCCTCACCGAGACCGGCTCCGCACTGGCACTGTCCCGAACCGCCCTGCCCCACCGCACCGCCTTCGTCGCCACCGACCACCACCAGGCCCTCACACAACTCGAAGCCGTCCGGTCCGGACAGCTACCGGCCCACACCGTCCGCGACGACACCACCAAGATCGCCTTCGTCTTCGCCGGCCAGGGCGCCCAACACATCGGCATGGGACGCGAACTGGCCGCCCGCTTCCCCGCCTTCGCCACCACCTACCACCACGTGTGCACCCTGATCGACCACGCACTCGCGGACAAGAACACACCCCAGGGCCTCTCCGTCGGCGAACTGCTGCTGCGAGCCGACCCCGACGGCCCGCACGCCACCCTGATCGACCAGACACTCTTCGCCCAGACCGGCCTGTTCGCCTTCCAAGTCGCCCTCGTCGACCTCCTCGCCACCTGGGGCATCACCCCCGACCTCGTCCTGGGCCACTCCCTCGGAGAGATCACCGCCGCCCACATCGCGGGCGTGATGAACCTCCACGACGCCTGCGCCCTCGTCGCGGCACGCGCCCACCTCATGCAGACCCTCCCACCCGGCGGAGCCATGGCCGCCGTCCAGACCACGGAGGCCGAGGCCCGTCGGCTCATCACCGGCACAAGCGTGTCCATCGCCGCCGTCAACGGTCCCGCCTCCCTCGTCCTGTCCGGCCCCGAGGACGCCCTCACCACGATCATCGACGGCCTTGAACAACACGGTGAGCGCGTACAACGGCTACGCGTCAGCCACGCCTTCCACTCCAGCCTCATGACGCCGATGCTGAGCGACTTCGAAGAAGCCCTCGCTGGCCTGCACCTGAACCCACCCCGCGTCGAACTGGTCTCCGCACTCACCGGACAACCGGCCGGGGACGACGTCACCTCACCCGACTACTGGGTCCGCCACGTCCGTGAGACCGTCCGCTTCGCCGACGCCCTCACCACCACCCACCAACACCACCCCACCCACTACCTCGAAATCACCCCCCACCCCACCCTCACCCCCCTCATCCACCACAACCAACCCACCCCACCCCCCACCACCAACCCACCCCACATCCACCCCACCACCCACCAACCCAACGAAACACACACCACCCTCACCACCCTCACCCACCTCTGGACCACCGGCACCCCCACCACCTGGAACACCCTCCACACCCCCACCCACACACCCCTGCCCACCTACCCCTTCCAACGCAAGCACTACTGGGCTGAAGTGGCGGCTGCGCAACGTGCCGCTCACCAGGGCCCGGCGGAGAGTCGCTTCTGGGATGCGGTCGAGCAGCAGGACACGGCCGCCTTTGCCAAGGCACTGAGGATCGACGGCTTTGACCGGCAGCCCTCGCTCGACGTCGTTCTTCCCGCGCTTGCGCAACTGCGTCAGCATGACCGCGATCAGGCCGAATTGGCCGATTGGCGCTATCGGACCGAGTGGCGTCCCGTCACGGAGGGCGCCAGGAGCCCTGTGTCCGGAACCTGGCTGGTCGTGGTTCCGTCAGCCGACGGCATCGGAGGCACGGCACGATTGCTGATCTCGTCGATGACGCTGCACGGAGGCGAAGTACACACGGTCGAGTTGGCGCGAGACGAGCTCGAACGTGACACGGTGTGCGCACGTCTGCGTGAGGTCGCCCAGGTCGGGAACGGTGATCTTGCGGGGGTCGTGGGCGTAGTGTCCTTGCTGGCCCTGGACGAGCGCCCAGATCCGCAGTACGCGGCCGTTCCCTGCGGATTCTCGGGAACCGTGGCGCTGATCCAGGCGCTGGGCGAAGTCGGCTTCGTGGGGCGGACCTGGTGCGTGACACGAGGAGCGGTCTCGGTGGGTGCCGGGGAGCCGCTGCCGCACCCGTTGCAGGGCCTCGTCTGGGGACTCGGACGGGTGCTGGGCCTTGAGGTGCCTGAGCGCTGGGGCGGTTTGATCGATCTGCCCGAGGAGCTGGACGACGGGGTGTGGGATCGGCTCGGAGGAGTCCTGGCGGGTGACGGGGGAGAGGACCAGCTGGCGATCCGTGGTCCGGGGCTCATGGCACGGCGGCTGGTCCGGGCTCCCCTGGGCGGCCGGGCCCCGGAGCGAGCCTGGACACCTGGCGGAACGGTGCTCGTGACCGGGGGTACAGGAGGTGTGGGCCGTGCGGTCGTCAGGTGGCTGGCCCGGTCCGGTGCGGAGCACCTGCTGCTGGTGAGCCGTAGCGGCAGCGCGGCCGAGGGCGCGTCGGAGCTCAGCGCCGAACTGGCGGGCCTGGGCGTCGGGGTCACGATCACCGCGTGCGATGTGGCAGACCGGGACGCACTGGGGGACCTCCTGGCGAGGATCCCGTCGGGGCTTCCGCTGACGGCCGTATTCCACGCTTCTGCCGAACTCGCGGACGGAGCGGTTGACACCCTCACTCCCGAGCAGATCGATCGTGCTCTACGGGCCAAGGTGCGCGGAGCTCTGCTCCTCCATGAACTGACCAGGCATCTGGAGCTGTCGGCCTTCGTGTTGTTCTCGTCGACCGCCGCTGTCCTGGCCGCTCCCGGACAGGGGAACTACGCGCCGGGCAACGCGATGCTGGACGCATTGGCGCAGCACCGGCGCGCGAGGGGGCTCCCGGCGACTTCGATCGCCTGGGGCGCGTGGGCCGGAGAAGGGATGTCGGCGAGAGGGAGTGTCGCGAGGACGCAGTCGCGGCACGGTGTGCCGCTGATGCGGCACGACCTGGCATTGAAGGCGCTCCAGGAGGTCCTGGACCACGACGAGGCGAACGTGGTCATCGCGAACATCGACTGGCGACGTCTGGCCGCCGGTCTTCCGGGTACCCGTCCCAGCCCTCTGATCGGGGAAATTCCGGAAGCGAACATGCCGGAGGGCGGCGCGACTTCCGGGAACGCCGCACCACAGAGCTTCACGCGGCGCCTGGCCGAGATCCCCGACCCCGAGCGGGGTGAGTTCATCCGGAACCTGGTGCGCGCCCAAGTGGCGTCGGTGCTCGGTCATGACTCGCCGGCGGTCCTGCCCGACGGCCGGGCCTTCAGAGAGATCGGATTCGACTCGGTCACGGGCCTGGAGCTGCGCAACCGTTTGAATGCTGTCACCGGCGGACTGCTTCCGGCCTCGCTGGTCTTCGACTATCCCAACATTTCCGCGCTCGCCGCATATCTCCACCGGGAGTTCGCTCCCGGTACGGCAGCGGATACCGCGCCGACGGAGGTGCTCCAGGCCCTCGAACGGCTTGAGTCGGCACTGGCGAGCACTCCGGAGAGCGACGTCGAGATCAGGGATGTGGAAAGCCGTCTTCGCTCGTTGCTACGGCGGTACGGCAATCGACAGTCGCCGGAATCCGGAGCGGAGAAGTCGCTGGATCTCGAAGGTGCCTCACAGGATGAGGTCTTCGCCCTGCTCGACAGAGAGCTTGGCGAGTCCGGCCGGCGTTGAATCCAATCCGACCCTCGCGAGAGAAAGGGAAGGCCGCTGTGGACAACGAAGAGAAGCTGTTCTCCTACCTGAAGCGGACGACCGCAGAACTTCAGGACGTACGAGGCCGGTTGGAAGAACTCGAGCATGCTTCCCACGAGCCCGTGGCGGTGGTGGGGATGGCGTGCAGGTTCCCCGGGGGTGTGCGTTCTCCGGAGGACCTGTGGGATCTGGTGGCCTCGGGTGGGGACGCGATCGGCGGATTCCCGTCGGACCGGGGCTGGAATGTGGAGGAACTGTTCGATCCGGATCCGGCTCGCGTGGGGCACTCGTATGTGCGTGAGGGCGGGTTCGTCGAGGATGCGGGCTGGTTCGACGCCGGGTTCTTCGGGATCTCGCCGCGTGAGGCGCTGGCGATGGATCCGCAGCAGCGGTTGCTGATGGAGTGCTCCTGGGAGGTGTTTGAGCGGGCGGGCATCGATGTGAGTGATTTGCGGGGTAAGCCGGTTGGTGTTTTCGTCGGAACGAATGGTCAGGATTACGGGTCTCGGGTTTCTGGCGCGGACGCCGGTGTCGAAGGCCATTTGGGGATCGGTAACTCGGCAAGTGTGATGTCTGGTCGTGTGTCGTATTGGTTTGGTTTTGAGGGTCCTGCGGTGACGGTGGATACGGCGTGTTCGTCGTCGTTGGTGGCGTTGCATTGGGCGGTGCGGGCTTTGCGGTCGGGTGAGTGTGATCTGGCGTTGGCTGGTGGGGTGTCGGTGATGTCGACGCCGGGGATTTTTGTGGAGTTTTCGCGGCAGCGGGGGTTGGCGGTGGATGGGCGGTGCAAGGCGTTTGGTGCGGGGGCGGATGGGACGGCGTGGGGTGAGGGTGTGGGGGTGTTGGTGGTGGAGCGTTTGTCGGATGCGGTGCGGTGTGGGCATCGGGTGTTGGCGGTGGTGCGGGGGAGTGCGGTGAATCAGGATGGTGCGTCGAATGGGTTGACGGCGCCGAATGGGCCGTCGCAGCAGCGGGTGATTCGGCGGGCGTTGGTGGATGCGGGGGTGGGTGCGGGTGAGGTGGATGTGGTGGAGGGGCATGGGACGGGGACTGCTTTGGGTGATCCGATCGAGGCGCAGGCGTTGTTGGCGGTGTATGGGGCGGGGCGGGTGGGTGGGCCTTTGTGGTTGGGGTCGGTGAAGTCGAATATCGGTCATGCGCAGGCGGCTGCGGGGGTGGCTGGTGTGATCAAGATGGTGATGGCGATGCGGTGTGGGGTGTTGCCGCGGACGTTGTGGGTGGATGAGCCGTCTGGGCATGTGGAGTGGGCTGGTGGTGGTGTGGAGTTGTTGCGGGAGGAGGTGGTGTGGCCGGAGACGGGGCGGCCGCGGCGGGTGGGGGTGTCGTCGTTCGGTGTGAGTGGGACGAATGCGCATGTGATTCTTGAGCAGGCTCCGTCGGGGGTGGTTTTGGGGGGTGGCGGGCGGGGTGTGCCGGCTTTGTGTGGTGGTGTGTTGTGGGTGGTGTCGGGGTGTGGTCGGGAGGGGTTGCGGGGGCAGGTGGAGCGGTTGCGGGATTTTGTGGTGGCGGATCCTGGGGTGTCGGTGGTGGATGTGGGGTGTGCGTTGGCGGTGTCGCGGGCGGGTTTGGATCATCGTGTGGCGTTTGTGGTTTCGGGGCGTGAGCAGGCGGTGGGTGAGTTGGAGGCGTTGTTGGGTGAGCCGCTTCTGGGTGTGAGCGCGGGAGCGGGAGCGGGTGTGAGCGCGGCTACGGGTTCGGGTTCGGGTGTGGGTGGGGGTTCGGGTGGGGGTGGGGTGGGGTTTGTGTGTGGTGGTCAGGGTGGGCAGCGGGTGGGGATGGGGCGGGAGTTGGCGGGGCGGTTTCCGGTTTTTGCTGGGGTGTTTGAGCGGGTGTGTGGGTTGTTGGGTTTGGATCCGGGTGGGTTGTCGGCGGGGGTGGTGGATCAGACGGGTTGGGCGCAGGCGGGTTTGTTCGCGTTCGAGGTGGCGTTGGTGGAGTTGCTGGGGTCGTGGGGTGTGAGGCCTGATGTGGTGTTGGGGCATTCGCTGGGTGAGATCACCGCTGCCTATGTGGCGGGGGTGATGTCGTTGGAGGATGCGTGTGTGTTGGTGGCGGCGCGGGGCCGGTTGATGCAGGGTCTGCCGTCGGGTGGGGTGATGGCGGCGGTCCAGGTGGACGAGGTGCGGGCGCGGGCGGTGTTGGCCGGGCTCGGTGTCGAGGGGGTGGTGTCGGTCGCGGCGGTGAATGCTCCGGCTTCGGTTGTGTTGTCGGGTCCTGCGGAGCGGGTCGCTGTGGTGGTGGATGTTCTGGAGGGTATGGGGTGCAGGGCTTCGTGGTTGCGGGTGAGTCATGCGTTTCATTCGGTGTTGATGGAGCCGATGCTGGAGGAGTTCGAGGGGGTGGTGGCGGGGTTGCGGTTCCGTCCTCCCCGGATGACGTTCATTTCGGGTGTGTCCGGTGAGGTGGCGGGGGCGGAGGTGGCGGAGGCCGGTTATTGGGTGCGTCATGTGCGGGAGTGTGTGCGGTTCGGTGACGCGGTGGGGGCGGCTGTGGGGGTGGGGGTGTCGCGGTGGGTGGAGATCGCTCCGGATGCGGTGCTGGCGCCGTTGGTGCGTCTGAACCAGCCGGCTTCGGTGGAGGACGCGCTGGTTGTGGGGGTGCGGGACGGGCGTGAGGTGGAGGGTGTGCTGGGGATGGTGGGTGAGTTGTGGGCGTCGGGTATCGAGGTGGAGTGGGGGGAGTTGTTTGCCGGGGTGGACGCGAGGAGTGTCTCGTTGCCGGTGTATGGGTTTCGGCGGGAGTGGTTCTGGCTGGGTGCAGGGCATGGGTGGGTGGACGGTGTGGTGGAGGTGGGGGGCGAGGGTGCGCATGTGGTGTGGGGGCGTTTGACGGGGGGTGGGTTGCTCGCGGGGCATGTGGTGCTGGGGTCGGTGTTGTTTCCCGGTTCGGGGTTCGTGGAGCTGGCCGGCCGGGCGGGCGCCCTGGTGGAGTACGGCGAGATCGGGGAACTGGTACTGGAATCCGCGCTGGTGCTGGAACAGGGTGCGGCAATCGAGGTGCAGGTCCACATCGAGCCCGAACAGGCCGACACACCCGGACGCCGCGAGTACGTGGTCCTGGCACGCCACCAACCCCAGGAACAGGAACAGCAACAGGAGCTGGAGCTGGAGCTTCAGGAGGGTGGTGGGGTGTCGGCGGGGTGGGTGCGGTATGCCAGTGGTTTCCTGACCCGACCCGACACTGCTACTGACACCGCCGCCGACACCGGTACCGGCATCGACTCCGGGTCTGGGTCTGGGTCTGGGTCTGGGTCTGGGTCTGGTTCGGGGTGGGTGGAGTGGGCGGGGGTGTGGCCGCCGGTGGGTGGGGTGGAGGTGGGTCTGGAGGGGTTTTACGAGCAGGTGGCCCGGGGCGGGTTCGCGTATCAGGGGGCGTTTCGGGGACTGTGCGGGGTGTGGCGGGCGGAGGGGACGGTGTTCGCGGAGGTGGCCCTGCCCAAGGAATGGCGGTCAGGGGTAGGAGAGTTCGCTCTGCATCCGGCCGTGCTGGACGCGGCCCTGCACGCCTGTTTCGCCACCGCCCAGGGCCCGGCACGGCTCCCGTTCGCCTGGCACCGGGTACGCATCCACCAAAGCGGTGTGCAGCGGGTACGGGCACGTCTGCAATGGCTGGACGAGGACACCCTCACCATCGACCTCGCCGACGAACACGCCCGCCACGTCGCCTCCATCGCCTCCCTGACCCTCCGCGCCCCCACCAACACCCCCCACACCACACCCCACACCACCCCCACCGGAACCGGTGAGGAATCACTCTTCCAGCTCGACTGGATCCCCCTCACCCCCACCAACAACCAACCCGACACCCCCGACACCCCCGACACCCCCGACACCCCCGACAGCCCCGACAGTTCCGACGGCACGGTTGGTGCGGACGGCCCGGACGGCGCCGATGGCTCTGCTGGCGTGGATGCTGGTGGTGGTGTGTGGGTGTTGGTGGGTGAGGATGTGCTGGGCTGGGGTGGGGTGCTGGGCCGGGCGGCGGTGGTGGTGGCCGACCGGGCGGGAGCGGAGGAACTACTCGCCCGGACACCTGCCGGGACGGCCGGGGCGGGGGTGGCGGGTGTGGTGGTGCAGCCGGCTCCCGGAGCGGGTGACGGCACGTTCCCCCGGGTGGGTGAGGTCCTTGAATGGCTGCAGTGGTGGGCGCAGGAAGGACCGGCCGGGGCCCGGCTCGTGATCGCGACCAGGGGCGGGGTGTTCACCGGCCCCGGAGACGCACCCGAGGACGGTGAACACGCCGCGATCTGGGGACTGGTCCGCTCCGCACAGGCCGAACACCCCGACCGGTTCGTCCTCATCGACACCCACCGCGAGACCCGCTGGCGCACCACACCCCCCGCACACCTGCTCACCCAGATCCTCACCGGCCGCGTCAACGACCTCGACGAACCCCAGACCGCCTGGCGCGAAACCACCCTCCTCGCACCCCGCCTCAACCACGTCGACCTCACCACCCACCTCAACCCCCCCACCACCAACCCCGGTAGCGCCGACAAGAGCGATACCGGTGAGGATCCGGACGTGCCGGGGCTGGGCTGGTGTGTGGCGCCGTTCCTGCCGGGTGGTCCGGGAGTGATCGGCGGGGGGACGGGCTGGCAGCTGACCCAGACGGATCCCGGTGTCCTGGACGGTCTGGCCCTGACCAGCCACCCCGCTCCCGAACTGACGGGCGACGAGGTCCGTGTCGGCATGCGCGCCGCCGGGATCAACTTCCGCGACCTGCTCCACGTCCTGGACCTCTACCCCGGCCCGCAACCCGACGTCCTGGGCAGCGAAGGCGCCGGCATCGTCCTGGAGACCGGCCCCGACGTGAACGACCTCGCCCCCGGCGACCGCGTCTTCGGACTCATCCCCGGCGCCTTCGCCGCCAGCGCCGTCACCCGCCGCCCCTACCTCACCCCCATCCCCCCCGCCTTCACCTTCGAACAAGCCGCCGGCATCCCCATGGCCTTCCTGACCGCCCACTACGCCCTCACCCACCTGGCCCACCTCACCCCCGGCCAGCACATCCTCATCCACGCCGCCGCCGGCGGCGTCGGCATGGCCGCCACCCAACTCGCCCACCACCTCGGCGCCACCTGCTACGCCACCGCCTCCCCCCGCAAATGGCCCGCCCTCACCCACGCCGGCCTCGACCGACCCGGCCACCTCGCCAGCTCCCGCGACCCCGACTTCGCCTCCCACCTCACCCTCCCCGACCACGGCCTCGACATCATCCTCAACTCCCTCACCGGCCCCTACATCGACACCTCCCTCACCCTCCTGCGCCCCGGCGGCCACTTCCTCGAAATGGGCAAAACCGACCTCCGCGACCCCCACACCCTCCCCCACACCAACCCCCCCATCCACTACCAGCCCTTCGACCTCGCCGACGTCCCACCCCACACCATCCAAAACACCCTCACCCACCTCACCACCCTCCTCACCGACAACACCCTCACCCCCATCCCCCACACCCCCTACGACCTCCGCCACGCCCCCACCGCCCTCCGCCACCTCCAAACAGCCCGCCACACCGGCAAACTCATCCTCACCATCCCCACCACCCCCCACCCCGACGGCACCACCCTCATCACCGGCGGCACCGGCACCCTCGCCACCCACACCGCCCGCCACCTCGCCACCCACCACCACGCCCGCCACTTCCTCCTCGCCTCCCGCACCGGCCCCAACCACCCCCACGCCCAACACATCCACGACACCCTCACCGCCCTCGGCGCCACCACCACCCTCATCACCGCCGACACCTCCCACCCCGACACCTGGCCCACCCTCCTCAACCACATCCCCCCAAACCACCCCCTCACCACCATCATCCACACCGCCGCCACCACCCACGACACCACCCTCACCCACCTCACCCCCCACCACCTCAACACCACCCTCACCACCAAAGCCACCACCGCCCACCACCTCCACCACCACACCCACCACCTCGACCTCGCCCACACCACCCACTACTCCTCAGCCGCCGGCGTCCTCGGCGCCCCCGGCCAAGCCAACTACGCCGCCGCCAACGCCTACCTCGACACCCTCCCCCACCACCACCCCCACACCACCACCCTCGCCTACGGCCTCTGGAACCTCACCACCACCATCACCCAACACCTCACCCCCACCGACAAACAACGCATGCAACGCCACGGCCACACCCCCCTCACCCCCACCCAAGCCCTCACCCACTACACCACCACCCACCAACACCCCACCCCCCACACCATCCCCATCAACCTCACCCCACCCCCCAACCACCCCACCCACACCCCACCCCTCTACCGCACCATCACCCCCCACCCCACCACCCCACCCACCAACCACCCCACCAACCCACACCCACACACCAGCCAACCCACCAACCCAACCCCCCTCCTCACCCAACTCACCCACCAAACCCCCCAACAACGCCACCACACCCTCCTCACCCACATCCAAACCCACACCGCCACCATCCTCGGCCACCCCAACCCCACCACCATCCACCCCCACCAACCCTTCAACCAACAAGGACTCGACTCCCTCACCACCATCGAACTCCGCAACCAACTCCAAAAAACAACCGGACTCCACCTCCCCCCCACCACCATCTTCGACCACCCCACCCCCACCCACCTCGCCCAACACCTCAACAACACACTCCAACAAACCACGGCAGAACAAGGGGAGTTGCCGTCGCGGTCTGCGTCTCAACAGGCAAGGGTTGTGTCCGACCACATGTCGTCGGTGGATGAGCCGGTGGCGGTGGTGGGGATGGCGTGCCGGTTTCCCGGTGGGGTGGGTTCGCCGGAGGAGTTGTGGGAGCTGGTGGCCTCGGGCCGGGACGCGATCGGCGCGTTCCCGCAGGACCGCGGCTGGGACCTCGATGGCCTGTTCGACCCCGACCCCGACCGCACCGGCCACTCCTACACACGCGAAGGCGGCTTCGTCCACGACGCCGGCTGGTTCGACCCCGCCTTCTTCAACATCTCACCCCGCGAAGCACTGGCCATGGACCCCCAACAACGACTCCTGCTCGAATGCTCCTGGCACGCCTTCGAACACGCCGGCATCGACGTCACCACCCTGCGCGGCAGCAACACCGGCGTCTTCATCGGCGCCGCCACCTCCAACTACATCACCACCTGGCACAACCCCCAAGCCGTCGAAGGCTTCACCCTCACCGGAAACTCCGCCAGCGTCCTGTCCGGCCGCCTCTCCTACACCTACGGCTTCCAAGGCCCCGCCCTGACCATGGACACCGCCTGCTCCTCCGCCCTGGTCGCCCTCCACACCGCCACCCGCTCCCTACGCCACCACGAATGCACCCTCGCCCTGGCCGGAGCCACCACCATCATGGCCACCCCCGGCATCTTCACCGAATTCAGCCGCCAACGCGCCCTCGCCCCCAACGGACGCTGCAAACCCTTCGCCGCCACCGCCGACGGCACCGCCTGGAGCGAAGGCACCGCCATCCTCCTCCTCGAACGCCTCACCGACGCCCAACACCACCACCACCCCATCCTCGCCCTCATCCGCGGCACCGCCGTCAACCAAGACGGCGCCTCCAACGGCCTCACCGCCCCCAACGGACCCTCCCAACAACGCGTCATCCACCAAGCCCTCACCGACGCCCACCTCACCCCCAACGACATCGACACCGTCGAAGCCCACGGCACCGGCACCACCCTCGGCGACCCCATCGAAGCCCACGCCCTCCTCGCCACCTACGGAACCAACCGCACCGCCGAACCACTACGGCTGGGATCCATCAAATCCAACATCGGCCACACCCAAGCAGCCGCCGGAATGGCCGGCGTCATCAAAATGGTGATGGCCATGCAACACGGCGTACTGCCACGCACCCTGTGGGCCGAGGAACCCACACCACACGTCGACTGGACCAGCGGCACCGTGGAACTACTCCACGAACAGACACCCTGGCCCGAGACCGGACGGCCACGACGCGCCGCAGTCTCCTCCTTCGGCATCAGCGGCACCAACGCCCACCTCATCCTCGAACAAGCCCCACCCCAACCCACCCACCAACCCACCCACCAGCCAACCGACCAGCCCGCACCGACACCCCCCGGCGGCGTGCCCTGGATCCTGTCAGGACACAACCCCCAAGCACTCCACGGCCAGATCGCACGTCTGCGCCAGTTCGTGGTCACCCACCCCGACACGCCCGTCACCGACATCGGTTACTCCCTGGCCGTGTCCCGTGCACCTCTGGACCACCGCGCCGTGATCCTCGCCACCGATCGCCAACAGGCCCTCGGCGAGCTGGAAGCACTTCTGAGCGAGCGCCTCCAGACCCGCACCTACGATGGCAAGCTCGCCTTCGTCTTCTCCGGTCAGGGCGCCCAACACGCCGGCATGGGACGCGAACTGGCCGCCCGCTTCCCCGTCTTCGCCGACACTTTCCAGCAGGTCCGCACGCTGCTGCACCTCGACCCCGACGGCCCGCCCCCCGAACTGATCGACCAGACCGTGCACGCCCAGACCGGCCTGTTCGCCTTCGAAGTCGCCCTCGTCGACCTCCTCGCCACCTGGGGCATCACCCCCGACCTCGTCCTGGGCCACTCCCTCGGAGAGATCACCGCCGCCCACATCGCCGGCGTGATGAACCTCCACGACGCCTGCGCCCTCGTCGCGGCACGCGCCCACCTCATGCAGACCCTCCCACCCGGCGGAGCCATGGCCGCCGTCCAGACCACGGAGGCCGAGGCCCGTCGGCTCATCACCGGCACAAGCGTGTCCATCGCCGCCGTCAACGGTCCCGCCTCCCTCGTCCTGTCCGGCCCCGAGGACGCCCTCACCACGATCATCGACGGCCTTGAACAACACGGTGAGCGCGTACAACGGCTACGCGTCAGCCACGCCTTCCACTCCAGCCTCATGACGCCGATGCTGAGCGACTTCGAAGAAGCCCTCGCCGGCCTGCACCTGAACCCACCCCGCATCGAACTGATCTCCGCACTCACCGGACAACCGGCCGGGGACGACGTCACCTCACCCGACTACTGGGTCCGCCACGTCCGTGAGACCGTCCGCTTCGCCGACGCGGTGGATGCCGCTGCCGGTTCAGGCGTGTCGCGGTGGGTGGAGATCGGCCCGGACGCCGTGCTGACTCCTCTGATCCACCTCAGCCGGCCGGAGTCCGCCGAGGACCAGGCGGTGGTCGTGGGCGCCGTGCGTCGTGAGCGGTCCGAGGTGGAGAGTCTGCTGGACGCGGTGGGAGAGCTCTGGAAGACGGGCGCGGACGTCGACTGGGAGGGGCTGTTCGCCGGGTCGGGAGGGAAGAAGGTCCCGTTGCCGGCCTATGCCTTCCAGCGAGAGCTCTACTGGATGGACCAGAGTTCTCAAGCACAGGGTGATGCCGCCGGCGTCGGCCGGATCGAGAACCGCTTCTGGGAGGCCGTCGAACGGGGGGACGTCCCCCTCGTCGCCGAGACGCTGCGCATCCAGGACCGCGAACGGGAATCCGCGCTGAGCGGATTGCTGTCCTCGCTGTCGCGGTGGCGGCGCAACACCCTGGACCAGGAGAAGCTCTCGGACTGGCTGTATCGCGTGGTGTGGCGTCCGGTTCCGGACGAGTCGGCGGGCGTGCGGGGCCGGTGGGTCGCGGTGGTTCCGCGTGATCGTGGCTCGGACACGGTGGTCACCGGCTGTGTGCGGGAACTGCGGAGCGCCGGTGGCGAGACGGTGGTCGTCGAAGTGGATACGGACAGTGAAACGGGACTGCGCGAGGGACTGGTCGCCGCCCTGCGAGGTGTGCGGGACGAGGGCGTGGTGCCGGTGGGCGTGGTGTCCTTCCTGGGGCTCGCCCGCGGCTGGTGGGGCGGCGTGCCCGTCGGCGTGGGCGCCTCGCTGGTGTTGGCGCAGACGCTGGGCGAGGTCGGATGTGACGGGCGCCTGTGGCTGGTGACCTCGGGCGCGGTGTCGGTGGACGGCAGGGAGGTCGGTGCCTGGGACGGTGTCGTGCAGGGCGCGGTGTGGGGTCTGGGCCGGGTGGTGGGGCTGGAACGGCCGGACGGATGGGGCGGGTTGGTCGATGTCCCGGCCGTGGTGGACCGACGCACCGGTGGGATGTTCGCGAGCGCGCTGGGCGGCATGCGGGACGAGGACCAGATCGCGATCCGTCCGCAGGGGATGTTCGTCCGCCGCCTGGTACGAGACCGCTCTGCCGTGACACATGCCGGCCCCTCCGGTGTGCTCCACGCCGGTCCTTCCGGCGATTGGTGGAAGCAGGGGTCGGTGGTCGTCACCGAGGGAACGGGCGCCATGGGTGCCGAGGCCGCGCGGTGGCTGGCCGCGCGTGGGGCCTCGCATGTGGTGTTGGTCAGCCGGACCGGAGCCCGCGCACCCGGAGCGGAGGAACTGCGAGCCGAACTGGAGGAGTCGGGCTGTCGGGTCACGATCGCCGCGTGCGACGTGGCCGACCGTGACCACCTTGCCGCGGTCCTGGACGGACTGCCGGCCGACGCGCCGCTGACGGGAATCGTCCACGCCGCCGACGTATTGCGCGGTGGGCCCCTGGAGTCGCTGGCGCTGGAGGACGACTTCGAGGACGTCATGCGGTCGAAGCTGCGGGGTGCGATCAACCTGCACGAGCTGACCCGGGGACTGCCCGACCTCAGGGCCTTCGTCCTCTTCTCGTCGGCGACGGGGGTGTGGGGCGCCGCGTCCCAGGGACCGCGTGCCGCGGCGAACGAGTTCCTCAACGCCCTGGCCGGGTTCCGACGCGGGAACGGCCTGCCCGCTCTGTCGGTCGCGTGGGGCGCCTGGGAGGGCGAGGGCCCGGAAACGGACGAACGCCTGCGGCGCAGCGGCGTACGGGGCATGAGCCCGTCGTCGGCCCTGCTCGTGCTCGACAGCCTGACGAACGACGTCGTGACCGTGGCCGACATCGAATGGGAGACCTTCGCGCCGGCGTTCTCCGCGGCCCGAGAACGTCCGCTCCTGGCGGAGATACCGGAAGCACGGCAAGCGCTCATCGCGGCGGCGGACGGCGGTGAAGGCGACGGCGAGGCCTGGCGGAGCAGGCTGGCGGAGCTGGACGAGGCAGGACGGCTCGAAGTGACGCTGGAGCTGGTGCGCAGGCAGGCCGCGGCGGTCCTGGGGCATGCCGACGGTGACCCGGTCTCGGCCAGGCAGGCGTTCCGGGAGATGGGGTTCGATTCCCTGGCGGCCGTACAGTTGCGGAACCGGCTCAACAAGGCGACCGGGATCCGGCTTTCGGCGACCACCGTCTTCGACTACCCGACGCCCGCCGACCTGACCCGCCGTCTGCTCTCCCTGCTCGACGGAGACGATCCCGGCGACGGGAACTCCGTGCTGGACGACGTGGCGCGGCTGGAGTCGAAAATGCTCGGCAGTTCCTTCGACAGGGCGCTGCTGGACGCTCTGCGTGATCGCCTGGAGCGGATCGTCCGGGGGATGGATCCCGGAAGGTCCGGCGATGAGGGCGACGGGGGAGACGGGGGTGACAAGCGCGAGATCGCCGACGCGACGGCGGAGGAGATGCTCGATCTGATTCGCGATGAATTCGGCAAGCAGTGACCGCTCACGAAAGCCCGGGTTCCGATGGAAATCTCACCGAGTCACATTCCCAGTCTCAGCTGGGTGTCCAAGTCGCTGTCCGTCGCGGCGCGCCTCGGTGTCGCCGACGCACTCGGCGACGCCCCGGTTCCGATCGGCGAGCTCGCCGACCGGATCGGGGCACATCCGGCTGCTCTCGACAGTCTGGTGCGCGTCCTCTCCTCGTTCGGTATCTTCGCCGTCGACGATCAGGGCGCCGTGTCCCATTCCGCGCTGTCCGATCCGCTGCGCAGCGATCACCCGCAGTCCATGCGCAACTTCTGCATTCTGTCGGGCGAGATGTACTACGAGGCGTGGAACGGCCTTCTCCACACCGTGCGGACCGGCGAGTCGGGATCTCGGCATGTCTTCGGACGGTCGGTCTACGACCACATGGACGAGAATCCGGAAACGGCCGAGGTGTACGACCGGGCCATGCAGGAACTGGCCCGTCCCGTCGCCGGTGAACTCGCCCGGCACTACGACTTCTCCGGTCGCACCCAGGTGGTCGATGTCGGGGGAGGCATCGGTGAACTGCTGAAGGGGCTGCTGTCCGCTCATCCGCATCTGCGGGGGCTGTGCGCCGACCGGGACGACGTCTGCGCCCGCGGAGCGGCCGACCTGCGGGCGTCCGGGAACGCCGGCCTGGCCGGCAGACTCCGCTTCCAGGCGGCGGACTTCCTGCGGGAGGTTCCCTCCGGCGGCGACGTCTATCTGCTCAAGAACGTCCTGCACAATTGGAATCGCGACAACAGCGTGCGCATCCTGGCGAACGTCAGACGGGCACTCGAAGCCACGGAGCGCTCCGGAACGCACGGCTCGCGACGGCCTGTTCTCCTCATCATCGAGCCCTTGGCCGAGGACGATCCGCACTCCTCCATCCGCTCCCTCTTCCAGATGGTCATCTGTGAGGAAGGCACCCGGGAGCGGACCCGCGAGGAGATGACCTCGCAGGTCCTCGACGCGGGCCTGGCGGCCGGGCTGATCACGTCCTTGTCGAGCGGGCACAGCGTCGTCGAATGCACCGCGAAATGAAGCCGGATGTCGTCGAGAACGTGACCGGCGCGGTGGCGCGCGCCGACCGATGGGACCGGTTCCTCGGCACCTTCCTCCAGCGCTGCCCGGACGAAGCACTCGCCGCCGCCGAGCGCCTCGTCCGCCGCGGTGACAACGGCCGTGTGCCGCTGTTCGGAGTCCTCATCGCCGTCAAGGACGTCATCGCGATCAGAGAAGGGCCGACGACCGCGCAGAGCCGGGTCTTCGATCCGGCCTGGTGGCGGGGCAGGGACGCCGGCGCGGTGTCCCGTCTGCGCTCGGCGGGCGCGATCGTGCTGGGCAAGACGTCCATGGCCGAGCACGCCATCGGGCGGCCGGACCCGACCGCGCCGCCGCCCGTCCCCCGCAACCCGTGGGACCTGGAGCGGTGGACCGGGGGATCGAGCTGCGGCAGCGCCAACGGCATCGGGCACGGGCTGTTCACCATCGGCATCGGAACCGACAGCAACGGCAGCCTGCGCGTCCCCGCGGCCTTCTGCGGAGTCACCGGTTTCAAACCCACTGCGGGCGCCACTCCCCAGGACGGCTGTCTGGCCCTCTGTCCGTCGCTCGACACCGTGGGCCCGACGGCGCGCACCGTGCGGGACTGCGAGCGTGCTCTCTCGGCCATGGCAGCCGGGGCGGCCGTGGACCTAGGCCGCCCTGTTCGCTGGAGGGAGGATCTGCGTGCGGTACGGGTGGGAGTACCTGCCGAACTGCTGGAGCAGGACGCGGACATCACCGACGACTGCCGTACCGTGTTTGCCGAAGCCCTCCGCCACATGAAGGACCTGGGTGCCGAGGTCGTACCCATCGAGTTCTCCGAATACCACCCACTCCTGGCCGCCCATCTGATCACCGTGCTCGTCGAGGCCTTCGGCAGCCATCGGGACAGATTGCGGCGCCACTGGACGGAGCTGGGGAGATCCTTCCGGCGGGCCATCGTGCTGGGCGGGCTCCTGACACCCGAGGCCTACGAGCGCGCGCAGACGACCCGGCGGCATGCCCTCGGTCTCATGCGCGAACGGTTCCGGACCTTCGACGCGGTCGCGACTCCGACCTGGCCCACGACGGCCCCCCGGCTCGACGACCCCGCCGCGTTGCGGCGGATCTCGGGTCTGCCCGGGATCTGGAATGCGCTGGGCTGTCCGGCGGTGGCACTTCCGATGGGGTTCGGTGCCGATGACCAGCCGCTCTCGCTCCAACTGGCAGGCGCGCCGGGAGACGACCTCCGGCTCGCGGAGATCGCCGACGTCTACCAGCGGCGCACCGGATGGCATCTGCGCACGCCGCCCCCGATCGACGAGCAGAGCACACCTACGGCCCGGACTCCGCCGTGGCAGCCGCCACCACCCGGGGAGACCGCGTCCTCACCCCGGCTGAGGAGGGCACTGACCGCGATCGGGATCACCGTCGAGGAGGACGACCTCGCAGCGCTGGAGAAGGCATGGCCGGGTATCGCCGGACTCCCCGGCCACCTCCAGGGGTTCGCCACGGCGACGGCACCGGAGAACCCCACGCACCGGGCCTGAGGCGGAAGCCGGGCCGCTCGGTCCGATGGAACGTCACGCCTCGGGCAGCCGGACACTGTGTACGACCTTGTCCTCGCCCGCGCCGGCGAGGAACCCGCCGTGCGGGTAGAACGCCACGGCGTTCACGGAGCGTTGGTGCCTGTGGGTGAGCAGCGACTCACCCGTGTCGGCCCGCCACACGCGGACGGTGCCGCCCTCGCTGCCGGTGGCGAGCATCGTGCTGTCGGGGCTGAATGCCACCGTCCGCAGACCGCTGTTGTGCTCCACGTGGAAGAGCGGAGTCCAGGTCTCCGTCTCCGTGGCCTGAGCCGTGTGGTCCTGGCTGCACGTAGCGATCTTCCGCCCGTCCGGAGACCAGGCGACATCGAGGACGAAGTCCCGGTGCGGAATCCGCGCCACCTGCCCGCCGGTGTCGATGTCCCAGACGTACGCGTTCTTGTCCTCGGACGCCGTGAGCAGTCGGCGCCCGTCCGGACTGAACCGTGCGGCCTTGACCGCGCGCGCGTGGCGCAGGGACAGGACACGGTTCCCGGTGTCGAGGTCCCACACGCAGGCCGTCGCATCCGCGCTCCCGGTGGCCAAGTATCTCCCGGTGGCGTCGAAGTCCACGGCGTTGACGAAATGCCGGTGGGCCAACTCGGCGACCATGGACCCGCTTGCCATGTCCCAGATGCGCGCGGCGTTGTCCGTGCTGCCGGCCGCCAGTCTGCCGCCGTCGGGGCTGAAGGCGATCGCGTTGACCATCGTGCTCCACCCGCCGAGCCGGTGCTCCCATGTCGAGTGGCCGGTGATCACGTCCCAGACCCGCACGAGCTTGCGGGAGCCGGTGGCGAGCAGGAGCCCCTGAGGGTGGACGGCCAGGCTGACGACCCAGTGCCCGGTGTCGATCTCCGTCCGTGGCGGTGTGATGTCGGGGGCGGGCTTCCTGGGTTCGGGAGTGCTCGGTCGGGGGGACGTTCGCACGGGCGGCGGCGCGGGCCTCTCGGTGGGCTTGACCTGGTCAGGGGCCTGCCAGATCTGGTTGATCTTCTTGACCACGGTCTGCGGGGGAGTGGGGGGTCGCGGAGAGGTGAAGTCGAAGAGCCGGGCGTCGCCGCTGCGCTGGTACAGGACGGGAGTGAAGCATTCGAGGCTGTCGTCCTTGTCGGCCCGCAGCGCGATACGGCCCGTGCGCACCGCCTCGTCGACCGGCCGGTTGGCCGCGAGGGCCTGGTAGAAGGCCGCGGAGAAGAGCACCGCCGCCTTGTCGGTCACCGCGAACTGCATGGCCACCACGGCCGGCACCGTGTACTCCAGCATGGCCGCGGTGCTGGAGAACAGATCCCGCGAGTGGGAGGTTCCGGTCTCGCAGCTGTTGAGTACGACGAGGCGCGGTGCGGGCTCGGCGATGCTGATGAGCGAGCCGAGCGCCTCGGCGTGCAGGGGATCCTCCCGGCCCTGCTCATCGGCGAAGACGATCATTCCCTGGCGTCGTTGATCGTCGAACTTTCCGTGGCCGATGAAGTGGAAGACGTGGCAGCCACCGAGCAACGCCGCCAAGAGATGCTGTTTGGTTCCCCCGGGCACCCAGTCGAGCTGCACCATCCTCTCGTCGATCAGCGGTTTGAGCGCTGTGCTCAGGCTCTCCCGCTCTGCCTCCGCGTCCAGTGCGCCCATCGAGCCGGGCAGGGACACCATGCCGAGGATGTGCAGCGGCGGCTCCACGTGCAGCGGCGAGACCGGCTCCAGCATCTCCACGTGGCGGATGATCGGGTGGTGCAGACACAGGTAGCCGCCGAGCTTCGGGTCGTGCAGCAGCTCCCAGGGCAGCGCGGCGAGTACGGGGGAGCGCACCCGGAGGACCATGCGCAGCCGCTGCCCGTGCTCCTGCGCCGTCTGCCTGCTGGCGAGGTACAGCGCTCTGATTGCGCTTTGAAATACAGCGTCGAAGAGAATGCCGCCGACCTGCCGGGCGGGCGCCTCCAGCTCGGTGCCCACGCTCCGTGAGCGCGCTGCGGACCCCAGAACGGCCGCCTCCAGGGCGGGCAGCCTGTTCAGCAGGTCCTCTGCGTCGATGTCGGCGATGGCGCTGTCCTGTCCGCACGGCGACGACACCTCGATGCGGTAGCCGTCGGACGCCTCGCTCATTTCGAGCACGAAGTCAGAATCCGCCGCCATGGCGCCCCTCTCTCCTCCGGCCGGGTCAGTGTCCCGCTTCGGACATGGTGTGAGAGGGCGTCGCGGGGGTGGCATCCTGATCCCCTGCGGGGACGGAGTCGTCGCTGTTCACCCATTTGATGAAGTCGGAGAGAAGCTGGGGATTCGCGGACTGGGCAAAGACGACGATGTTGTAGCGCCGGTCCGTGAAGACGGACACTGCGGTAGTCCCGGCCATGTAGCAAACCTGATCACCGACAGTGACGGACTGGTCGTTGAGGAACCACGGCCCTTTGCCCCCCTTCTTGAAGTCATCCGTGGTGGCGCAGGTGGCTCCCGAGAAGTTGCTCGGAGTGGCCTTGTCGAACCAGTACTTCTGCATCAAATTCACGTCGGGGAACAGGGTGAACCACACCTGCTCCGGGGTGGTGCTGGCATCCGTGCTGTCGCACTCTATTTGCACCGCACTCTTGGGGGATTCGGGGGATTCCGCACAGCTCAGGCCCGACTTGATGTTGTCCGGAATGTGTTTCCGGAGTTCCGCCAGCGAGGGCCTGTGCTGCTCGGTCTTGGTCACCATCCCCCACGCACCCCCGGCCAGCAGCACCACACCGAGAATCGCGAGCACGATACGTGGAGCCTTGTGCATCTTGGGAATGGTCATCAACCGCCGGGAGATGCCGCTGCCGATCAGTGCGGCCGCCAGGAGGAGAATTCCGATGACAATGAGAACGATCTCGACGGCGAGTGACATCGCTGAGCTCCTTCATGTGTGAAGCCGCAATCCGCGGCCGAAGCCCACCGACCCTGCCCTCGCCTCCGGCGCGCACGTTCGGGAATTGAAATAATCATCAACTAGCTGGCGCTACCCGGAAATTCGTGTTAATCCATAGTTTATGGCGATTGTAGAGTTCCCGCTACACGACGGCAGCGCCGTGCTCGTCAAGCTCTCCGACGAGCAGGCGCTGAGCCCGGTCCGCACCCGGGGTGCGTCGACGTCTGCGGTGATCGAGAGAGCCGAGGCCACGTTCGAGTCCGTCATGCACGCCGTACGGGCGGTGACCCGCGGCGTCGCGGCGCAGGTCGAGGACTTCGCGCAGCGGCCGGACGCCCTCGTCGTGGAGTTCGGGATCGAGTTGACCGCCCAGGCGGGGGCGGTCATCACGGCGGCCGGGGCCTCGGCCCAGCTGACCGTCAGTCTGACCTGGAACAACAAGTCCTGACCGACGGCAGCCGGGCTGCCGTCACCGCGCTTCGACGCGCGGTTCCCGTACGACGGCGATCTCACCCGGTGGGACCGTGACCGAGTCGTGTACCGCCTTGCCGGTGAGCAGTTCCGTCGCCCCCGGGAGGACCGGGATCGATGCGCCGTGGCCCGCGTGGTCGACGAGGAAGAGGTAGTCCGCGTCCGCGCCGCGCCGCCGGACCACTTCCACACCGGGCGGCGCGGTGCGGACCGGCTCGACGCCCGCCTCGGTGCGGATGCGGTCCAGGAGCGCGGCCAGCGTGGCCGGGTCGGGCAGGGTGGCCAGGTACCAGGTGGTGCCCGTGCCGTAGCCGCGCCGGGTCACCGCCGGGATGTCCTTCAGTGGGCCGTCGGCGTACGAGGCGATCGCCTCCGCGCCCTCCAGCCGCAGCCGCTCCGACCACAGCGTGCCCGTCGCGCCGTCCGGCACGGCGCCGCTCAGGGCGACCTGTTGCCCGGGCAGCAGCGGGAACGGCTCGTCGGAGCGCACGCCCAGTACGCCCCGGAACGCTCCCGGATATCCGCCCAGCCGCACATGGCAGTTCTCGTCCACCGCGCCGCTGTGGAAGCCGACGGCGAGCGTGCCGCCGCGTTCGGCGTACGCCGTGAGGTTCGCCGCGCCCGTCTCGTCGACCAGGTACAGGTTCGGGGCCAGGACCAGCCGGTAGCCGGAGAGGTCCGCGTCGGGCCGTACGAAGTCCACGGCCACGCCCGCCCGCCACAGCGGCTCGTACCAGGACCGCACCAGGTCCGGGTAGCGCAGCTCGCCGCTCGGCTGGGAGGGCAGCTCCAGGGCCCAGCGGGCGTTCCAGTCCCAGACGATCGCCACCTCGGCGGGGACCGTACTGCCGCGCACCTCGGCGAGGGCCCTGAGGTCGGCGCCGAGCCGGACCACGTCCTGCCAGATCCGGCTGTCGGTGCCCGCGTGCGGCAGCATCGCCGAGTGCCACTGCTCGGCACCCGCCTTCGCCGCCCGCCACTGGAAGTAGGCGATGCCGTCCGCCCCGCGCGCCACATGGCCCAGCGCGTTGCGGCGCAACTCGCCGGGGTTCTTGGCCCGGTTGACGGGCTGCCAGTTCACCGCGCCGGTGGAGTGCTCCATCAGCAGCCACGGGCCGCCGGCGAGCGAGCGCATCAGATCGCCGCTCAGCGCGATGTCGATCTCCGACTCGGGGTCGGTGGACATCAGGTAGTGGTCGTTGGCGACGATGTCCAGCTCCGGTGCCCAGCGCCAGTAGTCGAGGGCGTCGAAGGTGTGCATCACCATGAAGTTGGTGGTGGCCGGGATCGTGGGGGCCGCCGCTCGCAGCACGTCCCGTTCCGCCGTGTACAGCGACAGCAGTTCGTCCGAGCAGAAGCGGCGCCAGTCCAGCTGGTGTGTCGGGTTGGCTACGGCGCCGGTGGCGCGGGGCGGCAGGATCTCCTCCCAGTCGTAGTACCACTGCGACCAGAAGGCCGTGCCCCAGGCGTCGTTGAGGGCCGCCAGGTTCTCGCCGTAGCGGGTGCGCAGCCAGCGGCGGAAGGCCGCCGCGCTGGTGTCGCAGTAGCAGGCCGCGTTGTGACAGCCGTACTCGTTGTGCACGTGCCACATGGCCACGGCCGGATGACCGGCGTACCGCTCGGCCAGCGCGTTCGCGATGCGCAGGGCGGCCTCGCGGTAGGCGGGGCTGGACGGGCAGAACGTCTGGCGGCTGCCGTAGGAGAGGGTGCGGCCGTCACGGTCCACCGGCAACGCCTGCGGGTGCGCGCGGAAGAACCACGCCGGAGGCGCCGCCGTGGGCGTGGCCAGGTCGGCGGCGATGCCGTTCTCGTGCAGCAGGTCGAGGACCTTGTCCATGCGCGAGAAGTCGTACCGGCCCTCGGACGGCTCCAGCAGCGCCCAGGAGAAGATGCCGACGCTGACCAGGTTCACCCCGGCCTCGCGCATCAGGCGCATGTCCTCGGCCCACACCTCCTCGGGCCACTGCTCGGGGTTGTAGTCGCCGCCGTAGGCGATGCCGGGGACGGACAGGGTGCGCTTCACTGTGCTTTCTTCGTTCCCTTTCACGTGCGGGCGGATCAGCCTTTGTTGGAGCCCAGCGTCAGGCCGCTGACGAACTGGCGCTGGAGCGCGAAGTACACGATCAGCGTCGGGACCGCGGTGAGCAGAGCGCCCGCGGCGACCAGGTTGGGGTCGGTGAAGTACTGGCCGGAGAGGTTGTTCAGGGCCGAGGTGATCGGCATGTTCTCGCCGGTCGAGATCAGGACGAGGGCCCAGAAGAAGTCGTTGTAGATCCAGATCGACAGCAGGGTCGCCAGGGCCGCCATCGCCGGCTTGCACAGCGGCAGCGTGATCTGCCAGTACAGCCGCCACACCGAGGCGCCGTCGACGAGCGCGGCCTCCGTCAGTTCGTGCGGCAGGGAGCGCATGTAGTTGCTCAGCACGAACGCGCAGAAACCGGACTGGAACGCCACGTGGATGAGGACCAGGCCGAGCGCGGAGTCGTACAGTTTGCCGCTTGCCGTGATGCCCGGCAGATCCGTGAGCAGGTAGAGCCGGTACAGCGGGGTGATGATGACCTGCTGCGGCAGCAGGTTGCCCGCCGTGAAGACCAACAGCAGCGCGAGGTTGAGCCGGAAGTCGAAGCGGCTGACGTAGAAGGCGACCATCGACGACAGGAACAGCGTGAGCAGCACGGCCGGTACGGCGATGACCAGCGTGTTGCCGAAGTAGTGCAGCATGTCCGACTGCTGGAACGCGTTCTTGAAGTTGTCGAGGTTCAGTGTGTCCGGCCAGGAGACGTAGCCCTTGGCGCTGGTCTCGCTGTAGGGGCGCAGCGCCGAGAAGACCGCCCAGAGCAGCGGGGCGAGCCAGGCCAGGGCGGCGCCCGCGAGGAAGACGTGCAGCAGGACCCGGGCCGGCCGGATCGGGGCGCGCCGCTTCGATGGAGCGGTCACGGTGGAGGCGCTCACGATCGCCGCTCCTTCCGGAAGGTGGCCACCAGATACGGGATGATCACCGCGAGGGAGATCACGAGCAGGACGACGGCGATGGCCGACCCGTAACCGATGCGGCTGGACTCGCCGATGATGTTGTTGGTCACCAGGATCGACAGCAACTCGGTGCCCTGGGCGCCCTTGTTGAAGACGAAGACCAGGTCGAAGGCGCGCAGTGCCTCGATGATGGTGACGACGAGGACGACCGTGTTGGTCGGGCGCAGGGTCGGGAAGATGACGTTCTTGAACGTCTGCCACTCATTGGCGCCGTCCAGCGCGGAGGCCTCCCTGAGGGACGGGTCGACACTCTTCAGACCGGCCAGGTACAGGATCATCATGTAGCCGGCGTGCCGCCAGGACGCGGCGATCAGGACGGCCCACAGATTGAGCTTGGGGTCGCCGATCCAGTCGATGTAGTGGCCGGGCTTGTTGGCCCCGATGATGCTGTTGATCAGGCCCGTGTCCGGGTTGTAGACCAGCTGCCAGACGAAGCCGATGCAGGCCATCGAGATGACGACCGGCAGGAAGAACGCCGTCTGGTAGACACGGCTGAACCGGATCTTCTTGTCCAGCTGCACCGCCAGGAACAGGCCGAGCGGCGTCGGGATCAGGATCAGCACCACGAACCAGATGACGTTGTGCTGGACGGCCGGCCAGAACTGCGGGTTGTCGTCGAAGAGCTGTTTGAAGTTGTCGAGGCCCACCCACTTGATCGAGTCGAACCCGATGCCGTCCCAGGTGGTGAAGGCGAGCGCGATGGAGGCGAGGGCCGTGACCCAGACCAGGGCCACGTGCAGGACCGTGGGCACGCCCGCCATCAGGGCGAGCGTGATCCGGTCACGGCGGGTCAGCAGGCGCCGGTGGCCCCGCGCGGCCCGCTTCTTCTCAAGCGCAGTGCCCGGAGGCGGCGCGGCGGCCGTCTCCGGGGACTTCGTGGTCGTGTCCGTCGTCATCGGGCTGCTCACGAGGACGCGAAGATCTGCTTCTTCTGGCGCTCGATCGACGACAGCAAGCCGTCCACGCCCTTGGGGTTCTGGAGGAACTTCTGCAGCCCGGGCTGCATCACCGTGGAGGTGAAGTCCGGCCGGGAGTCGCGGTCCATGAACTGGGTGAGGGTCTTGGCGTTGCCGATCATCTCGAACGCCTTCTTCTGCAGCGGCGAGTAGGAGGAGGTGTCGGCCTTGCTGGAGGCGGCCACCACGCTCGGGTCGGTCTTCAGATAGACCTCCTCGGCCGCCGGGGTGCCCAGGTACTCCAGCAGCTTCACGACACCGGCGTGGTTCTTCGGGGACTTGCTCACCATGAAGCCGTCGGTCGGCGCCTCCACGGTGTCCTGGCCGTACGCGGAGTTGATCTCCGGGAAGGGGAAGAAGTCGAGGTCGTCCAGGTCGGCCTTGTCGGTGAACTGCTGGGCCACGAAGGAGCCCAGGAGGTACATGCCGGCCTTCTTGGCAACCAGCGTCTGGGCGGCGTCCTGCCAGGTGCGGCCCATGAAGCCGTCCTGGTGGTAGGGCAGGAGCTCGGCCCAGTGGTCGAAGACGGCCTTGACCTTGGCGTCGGTCCAGGAGGCCTTGCCGGCCATCAGCTGGACGTGGAAGTCGTAGCCGTTGAGGCGGAAGTTGATCTGGTCGAAGGTGCCCATCGCCGGCCAGGCGTCCTTGTCGCCGAAGGCGATCGGGACCAGGCCGTCCTTCTTCATCTGCTTGCACAGGGCGACCAGTTCGTCCCAGGAGGCGGGGACCTTGTAGCCGTGCTGCTGGAAGACGCTCTTGCGGTAGAAGATCGCCCAGGGGTACGTGGTCAGCGGCACGAAGTAGTACTTGCCGTCCTCGCCCTTGCTGAGCTTCTTCATCGCGTCGGGGAAGTTGTCCCCGATCTTCGCCCACACGTCGTCGATCGGCGTGGCCAGCTTCTTCGCCGCGAAGAACTGCATGCGGTATCCGGCGAACCAGTTGAACACGTCGTCCGGTGTGCCCTGCAGATACGAGTTGATCTGCTCCTGGAAGGTGTTGTGGTCCTTCGTGTTCACATCGACGGTGAGACCGGACTGCTTCTTGAAGGCCGCGTAGACGCTCTCGAAGGCCTTCTTCGGCACCGCGTCGGAGGCGTTGGAGCCGAGAGTGACGGTCTTCGGGTCGGAGGACGAGCCGCTGCCGCCGCAGGCGGAGAGCAGGGGTATGCCGGCACCGGCGAGGAGGGCGGCACCGCCCGCTCCGCGCAGCAGCGAACGGCGGCTGGGACCCGGGACGGCAAGGCCGGAAGGGGAGAGGCGCATGGCGGCTCCTGAGGAATACAGGGTTCGGTCAAGGGGATGAGTCGATCACCGAAAGGTCCTCGAAACCGATCAGAAACCAACTCGACCGAACATCGTGGGCGTAATAACAGCCCCATGTCCGCTCATGCGTCAATAGCTCTGGTCGTACTGGGTGGTCTCTTGCCCGAAACGTAATCGTCATCGCCACCAGCGGCGTTGTTGACGGGACAGGCAAAACGGCCCCCGCGGCGGACGCGGCCGCGGGAGCTGTGTGAACACGGGTGGTTCCGTTTCCGGGTCTGACCAGCGGCGGTCAGGGCCTGACCAGCAGCTGGAAGTCGAAGGTGTACCTGGAGGCCCGGTAGACATGGGTGCCGTACTCCACCGGCCGGCCGGTGTCGTCGTAGGCGGTGCGCTGCATGGTGAGCAGGGCCGCGCCCTCCTTCTCGTCCAGCAGGGCGGCCTCCTCGGGGGTGGCGCTGCGGGCGCCGACGGACTGGCGGGCACTGTGCAGCGTGATGCCCGCCGAGCGCATCATCCGGTACAGGCCCGTCGACTCCAGCCGCTCGGTGTCGAGTTCGAGCAGGTCCGCGGGCAGGTAGTTGCACAGGAACGCCACCGGCTGGCCGTGCGTGCGGCGCAGCCGCTCCAGCACGACGACCTCGGCGCCCTCGGGGATGCCGAGGGCCGCGGCCACGTCGGCGCTCGCCGGAACGCGTTCGCCCCGCAGCACCTGAGTGGTCGGTCCCTGCCCGGCCGACTCCAGGTCGTCGTAGAGGCTGCTCAGTTCGAGCGGCCGTTTGACCTGGCTGTGCACCACCTGGGTGCCCACTCCGCGGCGGCGCACCAGTAGGCCCTTGTCGACCAGGGACTGGATCGCCTGGCGGACGGTGGGCCGGGACAGGCCGAGGCGCACGGACAGATCGACCTCGTTGCCCAGGAGGTTCCCCGGGGTGAGGATCCCGTGTTCGATCGCCGCCTCCAGCTGCTGGGCGAGCTGGTAGTAGAGCGGCACCGGACTCGTGCGGTCCAGGTCGAAGTCGAGGGAGTCGAGCGCGGAGACGGTCACGGGACGAGCGGAGTCACCGGTCCTCGTCACGGTGCACCTCCTTCCGGAGCGCGGACGGGGCGGGGTTGTTCACAGGTGCCGGCGGCGGCCGGCGACCTGGCGGTCGTATTCCTCGCGGGCGCGCAGTGCCGCCTCGCGGGTGGCGGCCCCGGCGACCGGCACGTCCCACCAGGCCTCGGCTCCGGGAGCGGTGGGTGCCGGGTCGGTCTCCACGTAGACACAGGTGGGGACGTCGGCCGCGCGTGCGGCGGTCAGCGCCTCGCGCAGCTCCCGCACCGTCTTGGCGCGGAGCACCTCCATGCCGAGGCTCGCGGCGTTGGCGGCCAGGTCCACGGGCAGCGGGGCGCCGCTGAAGGTGCCGTCGGCCGCCCGGTACCGGTAGGCGGTGCCGAAGCGCTCGCCGCCCACCGACTCCGACAGGCCGCCGATGGAGGCGTACCCGTGGTTCTGGATCAGGACCAGCTTGACGGGCAGCCGCTCCTGGACGGCGGTGACGATCTCGGTCGGCATCATGAGGTAGGTGCCGTCGCCGACCAGCGCCCACACCACCGTGTCCGGGGCGGCCTGCCGTACCCCGAGCGCGGCCGGGATCTCGTAGCCCATGCAGGAGTAGCCGTACTCCAGGTGGTACTGGCGCCGCGAGCGGGTCCGCCACAGCTTGTGCAGATCGCCGGGGAGCGAGCCCGCGGCGTTGATGACCACGTCCTCGTCCCCGACGACCGCGTCCAGCGCGCCGAGCACCTGCGTCTGGGTCGGTACGGCGTCCTCGTCGCCGGCCCGGTAGGCCGCCTCGACGACCCGCTCCCAGCGCTCCTTGCCGGCCCGGTACGCGGTCTCGTACGCCGCGTCGACGCGGAAGCCGGCCAGTCGCGCGGTGAGCGCTTCCAGGACGGCCCGCGCGTCGGCCACCACGGTCTGCGCGGCGAGCTTGTGGGCGTCGAAGGCGGTGATGTTGAGGTTGAGGAAGCGGACCTCGGGGTCCTGGAAGAGGGTGCCGGAGGCCGTGGTGAAGTCCGTGTAGCGGGTGCCTACGCCGATCACCAGGTCGGCGGTGCGGGCGAGGTCGTCGGCGACCGCGGTGCCGGTGTGGCCGATGCCGCCGACGTCGGCCGGGTGGTCGTGGCGCAGGGAACCCTTGCCGGCCTGGGTGGCGGCGACCGGGATGCCGGTCGCGTCCGCGAGAGCCTTCAGGGCGTCCTCGGCGCGGCTGTGGTGGACCCCGCCGCCCGCGACGACGAGCGGCCTGCGCGCGGCCCTGATCGCCCGGACGGCCGCTGAGAGCTCGGTGGGGTCCGGCGCGGGACGCCGTACGGTCCACACGCGCTCGGCGAAGAACTGCTCGGGCCAGTCGTACGCCTCGGCCTGTACGTCCTGGGGCAGGGCGAGGGTGACGGCGCCGGTCTCGGCCGGGTCGGCGAGGACGCGCATGGCCTGGAGCGCGGACGGGATGAGCTGCTCGGGGCGGGTGATCCGGTCGAAGTAGCGGGACACCGGGCGCAGGGTGTCGTTGACCGACATGTCGAACTGGCCCGGATGCTCCAGCTGTTGCAGCAGCGGGTCGGCCGGGCGGGTGGCGAAATAGTCGCCGGGCAGGAGCAGCACGGGCAGCCGGTTGACGGTGGCCAGGGCGGCGCCGGTGACCAGGTTGGTCGCGCCCGGGCCGATGGACGTCGTCACGGCCTGGGCCGAGAGGCGGTCGAGCTGGCGGGCGTGCCCGACGGCCGCGTGCACCATCGCCTGCTCGTTGCGGCCCTGGTGATACGGCATGACGTCGCTGTATTCGATCAGCGCCTGGCCGATGCCCGCCACGTTCCCGTGCCCGAAGATGCCCCAGGTGCCGGCGATCAGCCGGTGCCGTTCGCCGTCGCGTGCGGTGTACTGGGCGGACAGGAACCGCACCAGCGCCTGGGCGACGGTCAGACGGCTCGTCGCTTCACTCGTCGAGAGGCTCA
Organism: Streptomyces griseochromogenes; assembly: GCF_001542625.1. Lineage (NCBI taxonomy): Bacteria > Bacillati > Actinomycetota > Actinomycetes > Kitasatosporales > Streptomycetaceae > Streptomyces > Streptomyces griseochromogenes. Next base: position 3,665,002 of record NZ_CP016279.1, read on the forward strand.
TGCCTCCCAGGTGTAGGTGCCGAGGGGCAGCACTGTCAATGGTTTGTACTTACATTCGGACCTGCTGGTGAAATTATGTCTTAACAAAGTATTGACAGCGGGCTCCGCAGGGACTTTGATCCCGTCCCAACGCAACAGCGTCCCTTCCCCCGTAGCACAGTGAGGTGCAGGAACGATGGACCGCTCTTCTCACTCCCGCTCCCGCAGGCTGGCCCCCGTCGTGGCCGTGGCCGCCGCGGCAGCTCTCACCCTCGCCGGCTGCTCCAGCAGCTCCGGGGGGAAGAAGTCCGAAGAGGGAGGATCGAACGCCTCGGCGGGCAAGGCGAACACCCCGCGGATGACGGTCGCGCTGGTCACCCACCAGTCGCCGGGCGACACCTTCTGGGACATCGTCCGCAAGGGCGCCGAGGCCGCCGCCGCCAAGGACAACATCAAGCTCGTCTACTCCGCCGACCCGAACGCCGGCAGCCAGGCCAACCTGGTGCAGAACGCGGTCGACCAGAAGGTCGACGGCATCGCGCTCACCCTGGCCAAGCCGGACGCGATGAAGGACGTGATCAAGAAGGCGACCGCGGCGAAGATACCCGTGGTGGGCCTGAACTCCGGGGTCAGCGACTGGAAGAAGCTCGGACTGCTGCAGTTCTTCGGGCAGGACGAGGGCGTGGCGGGCGAGGCGTTCGGCAAGAAGCTGAACGAGGTCGGCGCCAAGAAGGCCGTCTGTGTGATCCAGGAGCAGGGCAACATCGGCCTCACCCAGCGCTGCGACGGCGTGAAGAAGACGTTTTCCGGCACGACTGAGACGCTGTACGTGAACGGCACCGACATGCCGTCGGTGAAGTCGACGATCACGGCCAAGCTCAAGCAGGACAGCTCCATCGACTACGTCGTCACCCTCGGCGCCCCCATCGCCCTGACCGCCGTGCAGTCGGTGGGCGACGCCGGCAGCAAGGCCAAGGTCGCCACGTTCGACCTGAACAACCAGCTGACCAGCGCCATCAAGAAGGGCGACATCCAGTTCGCGGTGGACCAGCAGCCGTATCTGCAGGGCTACCTGGCGGTCGACTCCCTGTGGCTGTACAAGAACAACGGCAACTACAGCGGCGGCGGCGAGCAGCCCGTGCTCACCGGCCCGGCCTTCGTCGACAAGTCCAACGTCGACCAGGTCGCCCAGTTCGCCGCGAAGGGCACCCGGTGATGAGCATGACCCAGCAGGCTGAGCCGGCGGTCGGCGGGCCGCCGGCGTCCGCCCCCAAGGAGACCGACGGCCGCACCGCCCGGCGCCCCCTGGCCCTCAGGCTGCTGGCCCGGCCCGAAGTGGGTGTCTTCCTCGGCGCCGTGGCCGTTCTGATCTTCTTCCTGATCGCCGCGCCCTCACTGCGCCAGGGCAGCTCGATGGCCACGGTCCTCTATCAGTCCTCGACCATCGGCATCATGGCCCTTCCGGTGGCCCTGCTGATGATCGGCGGCGAGTTCGATCTGTCCTCCGGTGTCGCCGTGATCACCTCCGCGCTCACCGCGAGCATGCTCAGCTACCAGCTGACCGTGAACGTGTGGACCGGCGTGATCGTCGCCCTCGTCGCCTCGCTCGCGATCGGCGCCTTCAACGGCTGGATGGTGGTCAAGACCGGGCTGCCCAGCTTCCTGGTCACCCTCGGCACCTTCCTGATCCTCCAGGGTGTCAACCTGGCCGTGACCAAGTGGGTCACCGGCAACGTCGCCACCGACGACATCAGCAACATGGACGGCTTCGACCAGGCGAAGAAGATCTTCGCGTCCTCCGTCGACATCGGGGGCGTCGAGGTGAAGATCACGATCTTCTACTGGCTGGCCTTCGCGGCCCTGGCCACCTGGGTGCTGCTGCGCACCAAGTACGGCAACTGGATCTTCGCCGTCGGCGGCAACAAGGACAGCGCCCGCGCCGTCGGCGTCCCGGTGAACTTCACCAAGATCACCCTGTTCATGCTGGTCGGCTTCGGTGCCTGGTTCATGGGCATGCACAACCTGTTCTCGTTCAACACGGTGCAGTCCGGCGAGGGTGTCGGCCAGGAGCTGATCTACATCGCCGCGGCCGTCATCGGCGGCTGTCTGCTCACCGGCGGCTCCGGCTCCGCCATCGGCCCGGTCTTCGGCGCGTTCATGTTCGGCATGGTGAATCAGGGCATCGTCTTCGCCGGCTGGAACCCCGACTGGTTCAAGGCCTTCCTCGGCGTGATGCTCCTCGGCGCCGTCCTGATCAATCTGTGGGTCCAGCGCACGGCGACCCGGAGGTAAGACCCGATGAACAGCAACGGAACCGGCACCCATGGCGCCGTCCTCCAGGACTCCGTCCCCGCCGGGGACGGCCCGATCGTGGAACTGCGCGGCGCGGGCAAGTCCTACGGCAACATCCGCGCCCTGCACGGCGTCGACCTCAAGGTCCACACCGGCCGGGTGACCTGCGTCCTCGGTGACAACGGCGCCGGCAAGTCCACCCTCATCAAGATCATCTCCGGGCTGCACCAGCACACCGAGGGCGACTTCCTCGTGGACGGCACCCCGGTGCGCTTCAGCACCCCGCGCGAAGCCCTCGACCGCGGCATCGCCACCGTCTACCAGGACCTCGCCACCGTCCCCCTCATGCCCGTGTGGCGCAACTTCTTCCTCGGCTCCGAGATGACCAAGGGACCCTGGCCCGTCCGCCGCCTGGACATCGCCCGCATGAAGCAGACCGCCGACCAGGAACTGCGCAACATGGGCATCGTCCTGGACGACCTGGAACAGCCCATCGGCACCCTCTCCGGCGGCCAGCGCCAGTGCGTGGCCATCGCCCGCGCCGTCTACTTCGGCGCCCGGGTCCTGATCCTGGACGAGCCCACCGCCGCCCTCGGCGTCAAACAGTCCGGAGTCGTGCTGAAGTACATCGCCGCCGCCCGCGACCGCGGCCTCGGCGTCATCTTCATCACCCACAACCCGCACCACGCCTACATGGTCGGCGACCACTTCAGCGTGCTGCGCCTCGGCACCCTCGAACTGTCCGCCGACCGCAGCGAGGTCAGCCTGGAGGAGCTGACCAACCACATGGCCGGCGGGGCCGAACTCACCGCCCTCAAGCACGAACTGGCCCAGGTACGCGGTGTCGACGTCGAGGAACTCCCGGAAGAGGAGGACCTCACCGCTCCCGTGGCGACCTCCCCCGAAGGGACCACCTGACATGGCGAACCCCTCTGCCCTGGACCGCATCCGGGTCGGCTCGGCCCCCGACTCGTGGGGCGTCTGGTTCCCCGACGATCCCCGGCAGGTCCCCTGGGAACGCTTCCTGGACGAGGTGTCCGAGGCCGGCTACGACTGGATCGAACTGGGCCCCTACGGCTATCTCCCCACCGACCCCGCCCGCCTGACGGACGAGCTGGGCCGGCGGAACCTGAAGGTGTCGGCCGGTACGGTCTTCACCGGCCTGCACCGCGGGCCGGCCGTCTGGGACGAGACATGGACCCATGTCAGCCAGGTCGCCGCCCTCACCCGGGCCATGGGCGCGCGGCACCTCGTCGTCATCCCCTCCTTCTGGCGGGACGACAAGACCGCCGAGATCCTGGAGCCGCCGGAGCTGACGGCCGAGCAGTGGGCGCACCTGACCAAGGGCATGGAAAGGCTCGGCCACGAGGTCAAGGAGGCGTACGGCCTCGAACTCGTCGTCCACCCGCACGCCGACACCCACATCGACACCGAGGACCATGTCGAGCGGTTCCTGGACTCCACCGACTCCGAACTGGTCAACCTCTGCCTGGACACCGGGCACTACGCCTACTGCGGCGGGGACAGCGTCAAGCTGATCGAGACCTACGGCGAGCGTATCGGCTACCTGCACCTCAAGCAGGTCGACCCGGACGTCCTCGCCGAGGTCGTGGCGGACGAGGTGCCGTTCGGGCCGGCCGTGCAGCGGGGTGTGATGTGCGAACCGCCGTCCGGTGTGCCCGCGTTGGGGCCCGTCCTGGAGGCGGCGCAGCGGCTCGGCGTGGAGCTGTTCGCGATCGTCGAGCAGGACATGTACCCGTGCGAGCCGGACAAACCGCTGCCGATCGCGCTCCGCACACGCAGGTTCCTGAGGTCGTGCGGGGCCTGAGGGGTTCGGTCCGGCCATGGCCGGGAACCAACGGGGGCGTGCGGGCGTTCTGACGGATGACGGGGGACGCCCGCGAGGACGGGAGGACGAGATGGCACAGCACAGGGAACTCCACGAAACCCCCCAGCAGGCCGCCGAGGGCACCGGCAGCCCGAGCCCCAACCGTTTCAGCCGCTTGCCCGAGCGGATACGCCCCGAGGACACGGTGGAGACGAAGCCGGCGACGCTGCCCGACCCGGCGCGCGACCAGTACAACGCGGACGAGTGGCTGGTGCGCTACTGCCTCTGAGCTGCCGCACCGGACGGGACGGCGCCGTGAGCGAACAGGCTCTCGGCGCCGTCCCGTTTTTCGTTCGCGTCGCGGTCACCGCGCACACGCAGACGGGGCACGACGGGTGAGCCGTGCCCCGTGGCGTCAGGGTCGGGTCAGGCCCCGCGTACCTCCGCGATCGTCACCGGCCGGTGCTCGTGCAGGGACAGGGTGCACGCCTCGGCGATCCAGCCCGCCTCCAGGGCGTCCTCGACGGTGCAGGGGGAGGGGCGGGTGCCGGCCACGACCTCGGTGAACGCGGTCAGTTCGGCGCGGTAGGCCTCGGTGAAGCGGTCCATGAAGAAGTCGTGCGGGGTGCCCGCCGGGAAGCTCACGCCGGGTTCGACCGAGCGCAGCGGCAACTGGTCGTCCAGACCCACCGCGATGGAGTCCTTGAAACCGTGCAGCTCCATGCGGACGTCGTAACCGCGGGCGTTGTGACGGGAGTTGGAGACCACCGCGATCGTGCCGTCGTCCAGGGTGAGGACCGCGCCGGTGGTGTCGGCATCGCCCGCCTCCCTGATGTAGTCGGCACCCCGGTTGCCGCCGACCGCGTACACCTCGGTCACCTCGCGGCCGGTCACCCAGCGGATGATGTCGAAGTCGTGCACGGAGCAGTCGCGGAAGATGCCGCCGGAGGCGGCGATGTACGCGGCCGGCGGGGGCGCCGGGTCCAGGGTGGTCGAGCGGACCGTGTGCAGCTTGCCCAGCTCGCCGGCCCGGACCGCGGCCCGTGCGGCGACGAAGCCCGCGTCGAAGCGCCGGTTGTAGCCGATCTGGATCGGCACCCCGCTGCCCCGTACGGCCTTGAGGACCTCGACGCCCTCCGTCATGGTGCGGGCGACGGGCTTCTCGCAGAAGACGGGGACGCCGGCCTCGACACCGGCCAGGATGAGCGCGGGGTGGGCGTCGGTCGCGGCCGCCACGACGATGCCGTCCACGCCGGCGGCCAGCAGCGCCTCGGGCGAGTCGGCGACCTCGGCCCCGAAACGCTCGGCCGCGGCCTTGGCCGCGTCCGCGAAGGGGTCGGTGACGACGAGGGACTCGACGGCGTCGAGTCCGGAGAGGGTCTCGGCGTGGAAGGCGCCGATGCGGCCGAGGCCGAGGATTCCGATGCGCATGAGGGTGCGGCTCCTAGAGGTGATGGTGCTGAAGGGGAGAGTCAGTCGAGTCCGCCGAGCACGTTCTGGTCCCAGTCGATCACCGATCCGGTGACCACGCCCGAGCGGTCGGACAGCAGGAGGACCACGAAGTCCGCGATCTCGTCCGGCCGGCCGAGCTTGCCCATCGGCAGCCGGGCGGCGGCCTGCTCACGCCAGTCGTCGCCCGCTCCGTGGAAGGAACGCTGGGTGGCGTCCTCGCCCTCGGTCGCGGTCCAGCCGATGTTCAGGCCGTTGATCCGGATCCGGTCCCAGCGGTGGGCGTGCGCCGCGTTCCGGGTCAGGCCCGCAAGACCCGCCTTCGCGGCGACGTACGGCGCGAGGAACGGCTGCCCGCCGTGCGCCGAGGAGGTGATGATGTTGACGATCGTGCCCGGCGCCTTGCGGGCCACCATGTCGGCGACCGCCGCCTGCATCGCGAAGAACGGCCCCTTGAGGTTGACCGCGATGTGCGCGTCGAACAGCTCGGGCGTGGTGTCCAGCAGCGTGCCCCGGGAGGTCAGACCCGCCGAGTTCACCAGGCAGTCGATCCGCCCGTACGCGTCGATCACCTCGGCCACGGACGCCTTGGCCTGCTCGGCGTCGGCCAGGTCGGCACGCACGAACATCGCCTTGCCGCCGGCCGCCGAAAGCTCGGTCACCAGCGCCTCGCCGGGTTCGCTGCGACGGCCCGTGACGGCCACCACGGCGCCCTCACGGACGGCGGCCCGCGCGATCGCGGCACCGACCCCCTGGCTGCCGCCGTTGACCAGGACGACCTTGTCGTCGAGAAGTCCCATGTGTCGTTCGCCCTTTCAGCTCGCGCACCGCCCGGCGCCGGCCCGTCGCTGCTCACTGAGGCGGCGGGCTTCCCTTCGGGCACGGGAGCGACGCGGCCCTGTCATTCTTGTCAGTACAAACCCCTCGAACAACCAGCAGGCAGCCATCAAAAACCCCTCAAGGAGCCGGTCCATGGGCCATCCGTTCCCCCTCCGGGAAATCGCACGTCAGGCAGGCCTGAGCGAGGCCACGGTGGACCGTGTGCTGAACGGCAGGGGAGGGGTGCGCGAGAGCACCGCCCAGGAGGTGCACCGGGCCATCGCCGACCTGGACCGGCAGCGCACCCAGGTCCGGCTGGTCGGCCGTACCTTCATGGTCGACATCGTGGTGCAGGCCCCCGAGCGGTTCTCCACGGCCGTGCGGGCCGCGCTGGAGGCCGAGCTGCCCTCGCTGCACCCGGCCGTCGTCCGCTCCCGCTTCCACTTCCGCGAGACCGGTCCGGCGGCCGAGCAGGTCAGGACGCTGGACCGGATCGCCCGCCGGGGCTCGCAGGGCGTGATCCTCAAGGCGCCGGACGTCCCCGAGGTCACCGCCGCCGTCGGCCGGCTCACCGCGGCCGGCATCCCGGTCGTCACCCTGGTCACCGACCTGCCCGCCAGCGGCCGCCTCGCGTACGTCGGCATCGACAACCGGGCGGCGGGCGCCACCGCCGCCTACCTCGTGGGCCAATGGCTCGGCGACCGGCCCGGCCATGTCCTCACCAGCCTGAGCAGCGGCTTCTTCCGCAACGAGGAGGAGCGCGAGATGGGCTTCCGCGGCGTCATGCGAGCCCGGCACCCGGAGCGCACCCTGGTGGAGATCGCCGAGGGCCAGGGCCTGGACGCCACCCAGTACGACCTGGTCCGCGCCGCCCTGGAGCGCGACCCGCAGATCCGTGCCGTGTACTCCATCGGCGGCGGCAACAACGCCACCCTGCGCGCCTTCGCCGACCTCGGCCGAGACTGCTCGGTCTTCGTCGCGCACGACCTCGATCACGACAACACCCGTCTGCTGCGCGAACACCGCCTGTCCGCCGTCCTCCACCACGACCTGCGGCACGATCTGCGCGAGGCCTGCCACGAGGTGATGCGCCACCACGGCGCCCTGCCGCCCGCCGGAGCGGTCCGGCCGTCCGCGATCCAGGTGGTCACCCCCTACAACATGCCTACGACGCAGGCAGGCTGACCCATGCCCCGCTCTCGGCCGACGCCGCCATGGCGTCCAGCACGGCCGCGCTGTGCACCGCGTCGGCCAGGGTCGTGCCGTACGGCCTGCCCTCGGCGACCGAGCGCAGGAAACGGTAGGCCTCGATCACCTTCAGGTCGTCGTAGCCCATCGCGTTGGCCGCGCCCGGCTGGAACGCGGCGAACTCGCCGTCGCCCGGGCCGACGTACACCGTGCTCACCGGCTGGTCCTGGTACGTCGTGCCGCGGCTGAGGGCCAACTCGTTCATCCGCCGGAAGTCCCAGAAGACCGCGCCCCGGGTGCCGTGCACCTCGAAGCCGTAGTTGTTCTGCTCGCCGACCGAGACCCGGCAGGCCTCCAGGACCCCGCGGGCGCCGGAGGCGAACCGCAGCAGGCAACTGGCGTAGTCCTCGTTCTCGACCGGACCGGGTTCGCCGCCCGAGGCGAGCGCGTGACCGGCGGTGGCGCCCGTCGGGCGGGCTCGTTCCGGGACGAAGACCGCCGTGTCGGCGGTCAGGGAGGCGATGTCGCCGAGCAGGAAGCGAGCCAGGTCGGCGCCGTGCGAGGCCAGGTCGCCGAGCACCCCGCTGCCGCCGCGCTCACGCTCGTACCGCCAGGTCAGGGCGCCGTCCGGATGGGCCGCGTAGTCGCTGAACAGGCGGATGCGCACATGCGTGACCCGGCCGATGTCACCGGAGGCGATCAGGTCACGGGCGGCCTCGACGGCGGGCGCGTTGCGGTAGTTGAAGCCGACCGCGCCCTGGACGCCGGCCTTGGCGGCCGCGTCGGCCACCGCGCGGGCGTCCTCGCCGGTCAGGCCCACGGGCTTCTCGATCCAGAGGTGCTTGCCCGCCTCGGCCATCGCCACGCCGATCTCCCGGTGCAGGAAGTTGGGCGCGGTGATGCTGACAGCCCGCACGCGCGGGTCGGTGGCCACCTCGCGCCAGTCCCGGGTGGCGGTGGCGAACCCGAACCGCTCGGCGGCCTCCTCGGCCCGGCCCGGCACCTCCTCGGCCACCGTCACCAGCTCGGGCCGCAGGGACAGCTGCGGATAGTGGTGCCGGACGCGGGCGTACGCCTGCGTGTGCACCCGCCCCATCCAGCCGAACCCGACGACGGCGACACCGAGCGCATCCACCATGACAGCCCCTCTTTGGACCGGTCCATATCCTGTCCGGGCCCACCTTTGTACGGACATGGCCCGCACGTCAACCCGTGGGTCGGAGGGTACGGCCTTGTGTCAGCCCTTTGACAGCGCGGCGAGTTTCATGGAACGGTCCAAGTCATGAAACCGCCGACGATCCGCGACGTGGCCGAACGGGCCGGAGTGTCCAAGTCGCTGGTCTCGTTGGTGCTGCGCGGCTCCGGCCAGGTCCGCGCCGAGAAACGGGACGTCGTCCTGAAGGCCGTGCGCGAGCTGGGCTACCGGCCGAACGCGGCCGCCCGCAGCCTCAGCGAGCAGCGCACCCGCACCGTCGGCGTCCTCCTCGACGACCTGCGCAACCCCTGGTTCGTCGATCTCCTCGACGGCCTGAACTCCCTGCTGCACGCGGCCGGCCTGCACATGCTGCTCGCCGACGCGCGGCTGAACCGGCGCATGGGCCACGACCTCGCCGAACCCTTCCTGGACCTGGGCACCGACGGCCTCGTGGTCGTCGGCACGGTCCCGGGCGCGGGCGGGCTCGGCGCGCTCGCGCGGCGGATGCCGGTGGTCGTGGCGGGTGCCCGGGAGCCGCAGCCGCCGGGCGTGGACGTCGTCGCCGGGGACGACGAGCACGGCGCCCGCCTGGCCACCGAGCACCTGCTCGCCCTCGGCCACCGCCGGATCGCCCATCTCGCGGGCCACGGCGCGGTCGGCGAGCTGCGCCGGCGCGGCTTCGAGGCGGGAATGCGGGCGTACGGCGCCGAACCGCTCGTCGAACCCGGCGACCTGACCGAGGAGGGCGGCTACCGGGGCACCGTACGGCTGCTCAGCCGCCCCGACCGGCCCACGGCGGTCTTCGCCGTCAACGACATGGCCTCGGTCGGCGCCCTCTCGGCGGCCGAGGAGCTGGGCCTGAGGGTGCCGCGGGACCTGTCGGTGGCCGGGTACGACAACACGAGCATCTCCCGGCTGCGGCATGTGTGGCTGACCACCGTCGACACCGCCCCGCACGAGGTCGGCCGGCGCGCCGCCCGCTGTCTCCTGGACCGCTTCGAGCGGCCGGATGGCGAGGGGCGCGTGCACCTGGCCGTACCGACGCTTCAGATCCGGGGGACGACAGCGGCGCCGCCCGAGCTCACAGATTGATCGCGTACGCCTTGCGCAGCGTCTCGTGCACGGTCCACGTCGTGCGGTCGCCCTCGCGCAGCACGGCCATGTCGCCGGGCCCCACCGTCAGCGTCGGACCGCCCTCGACCTCGATCGTCGCCGACCCGCTGATCACCACGAACAGCTCGTCCGCCTCGGTGTCGGTCACCACGCCGGGCGTGATCTGCCAGATCCCCCGGATCTGCCGGCCGTCCGCCGACTCCCAGACCACCTTCCCGGTCACCTCGGGGTTCCCGGAGACGATCTGCTCCGGGGCGAGGGGTTCGGGTTCGAGGTCGGCGGCTGGGATGTGGAGCGCGAAGCTGTGCGTCATGAGGCGACCCTAACCAGGATCCGCGGCGCGCGGCCGTCGACAGTGTGTGCGGCATCGGGGCTGGTGGGAGGACACTTCGTCGGGCCACGCGGACCGGCGGTGCGGACTGGCGGCGGCGCGGGGCGCAGGTGATCGTGGAGGGCATGGCTGACTCCACGGCGGCCGCCGTCGAACCGCACCGGCGGCACGACACGCACGAGGCCATCCTGTTCGGCGGTGTCTACGGCGCCGTCCTCGCCAGCTCGATGGTCGCCGCGCTCTCCCAGTACGGCCACAGCTCGGCCGCCGGCCGCCGCTACGACGCCATCTGGCTGCTGGTCACCGCGCTCGCCTCCGCCCTCGCCCACGGCTACGCCCACTACATCGCCGAGCGCGCACCGCACCGCCGCTGGGACGTCCTGCGCGCCCTGGTCGACGAATGGCCGCTGGTCACGGCCGTCCTGCCGACGGTCTTCCTGCTCGCGGGCGCGGGCTGGGGCTGGTGGCCCCCGAACGGCGTCCAGTACCGGGTGTTCGTCCTGAACATCGCGATCCTCTTCGCCCTCGGGGTGGTCACCGCCCGCTGGTCGGCACGCAGTTGGCCGCGCGCCGTCCTCATCGGTCTGATCGACGCCGTGCTCGGGGTGGTCGTGGTGGTGGCCAACGCGCTCATCAAGTAGACGACCGGCGTCCCGCCGGGCATGGACTCGGTATGACCACTGAAGACGCCGTAACCGAAGCGGCCGCCGCCGACGTCACCCGTCAAGCCGTCGACAGCCTCCGCGCCACCGCCGACCCCCGGCTGCGCGACCTGCTCACCGCACTTGTCCGGCACCTGCACGCCTTCGCCCGCGAGACGCGGCTGACACAGGCGGAGTGGGAGCGGGCGATCGGCTTCCTCACGGCCACCGGGCAGGCCTGCACGGAGACCCGGCAGGAGTTCATCCTCCTCTCGGACGTCCTCGGCCTGTCCACACTCGTCGAGACGCTGCGCGGGAACAGCGCGCCCGGCACCACCGAGTCGACCGTCCTCGGCCCCTTCCACCTGACGAAGTCCCCGGTGCGGGAGCTCGGTGACAGCGTCGACCTGGTGGGCGACGGCGAGCCCTGCGTGATCAGCGGCCGGATCCGGTCCGCCGACGGCACCCCGCTGCCCGGCGCGGTCCTGGACGTGTGGCAGGCCGACGGGCACGGCTTCTACGACGTCCAGCAGCCCGAGGTCCAGCCGGCCGGCAACGGGCGCGGCCTGTTCACCACCGACACCGAGGGCCGCTTCCGGTTCCGCACCTGTGTGCCCGGCTCCTACCCGGTCCCCGTCGACGGGCCCGTGGGCACCCTGCTCCGGGCCACCGGCCGCCACCCCTACCGCCCCGCGCACATCCACTTCATCGCGACGGCCGACGGCCACACCCCGGTCACGACCCACGTCTTCGTGGCGGGCGACGCCTACCTGGACTCGGACGCGGTGTTCGCCGTGAAGGAGAGCCTGGTCCAGGACTTCCCCCTGACCGACGACCCGTCGCTGGCCCGTGAGCTCGGCCTGCCGAACCCGTTCCGGCATGCTCGCTTCGACCTCGTACTGGAACGCGGCTGAGGGCGGCAGGCCGCCGCTTCCCCGTGCGGCGGGCGGGACGGGAGACGAGGAGGGCGCGCCGCGGGCCGGCGGGCCTCAACGGACGGCGCGTACCCCGTCCAGCGCGATCGCGAGCACCCGGTCGCGCTGGGCGTCGTCGTCGAAGGCCGTCGCCGTGATACCGGCGACCATCCGCAGCAGATCGCCGAAGTCCATGTCCGTGCGGGCCACGCCCGCCTTCTGGGCGCGCTCCAGCAGCGGACCGCCCGCCGCGTACATGGAGTCGCGGCAGGCCATGAAGATGTCCGACTCGTCGTTCAGGGCCTCGCGGACCGCGCGCTTGGTGACCATGTAGCCGGCGAACCGGTCCAGCCAGCCCGTCAGGGCCTCCCACGGCTCCCGGTCGGCGACCTCCACGGCCGCCCGGCACAGGGCGTTCACCTCGTCCGCGTAGACGCTCTCGAAGAGGTCGCGGCGGGCGGGGAAGTTCCGGTACAGGGTGCCGATGCCGACGCCCGCACGGCGCGCGATGTCCTCCAGGGAGGCCTCCGCCCCGTGCTCCGCGAAGGCCTCGCGGGCGGCCGCGAGCAGGGCGTCGTAGTTGCGGGCGGCGTCCTTACGGTGCGGCCGACGGGACGCGACGATCTCGCTGACGGGGAACGGCGTGGCCGTCACTGCTGCCTCCCGGAAGGGATCGATTGAACCGGAGGAGTGCCTCCGGTAGAGTGGAGGGGTACCTCCACTTTAGCAGTGCGGGGGTGGCTTCGCCGTGGACGGACGCGTCCGGCGCCTGCCGCTGCCCGCAGTCCCGTGAGTACGGGCCCCGCGCGCCCGCGCACCGCCCGCTCCCCAAGACATCCCACCCTCCGCGTTCGGATTCCGGAGAGGCTCCTTCATGCCCCGCACCTCCAGCCGCATCACCTTCACCGTCCTCGCGACCGGCGCAGGTGTGTTCTCCATGCTGCAGTCGCTGATCGCGCCGGCCCTGCCGACCGTCCAGCACGCGCTGCACACCTCGCAGTCCACCGCGACCTGGGTGATGACGGCATACCTGCTGTCCGCCTCGGTCTTCACCCCCATCCTCGGCCGCGTCGGCGACCTCATCGGCAAGAAGCGCACCCTTGTCGCGGTCCTGCTGGCGGTCCTCGCCGGCTGCCTCGTCGCCGCGCTCGCCCCGAGCATCGGCGTGCTGGTCGTCGCCCGGGTCGTCCAGGGCGTGGGCGGCGCCCTGTTCCCGCTCTCCTTCGGCATCATCCGGGACGAGTTCGCCGCGTCCGAGGTGGCCGGCAGCATCAGCAACCTGTCCGCCGTGATCGCCGCGGGCGGCGGTGTCGGCATGGTGGCCGCGGGCCCCATCGTCTCCGCCCTCGACTACCGCTGGCTGTTCTGGATCCCGGTGGCCGTCGTCGCCGCGACCGTCCTGATCGCCCTGCGCTACGTCCCCGAGTCGCCCAATCGCGCTCAGGGAAAGGTCGGTTGGCTCGGAGCCGGACTGCTGTCGGCCTGGCTGGTGGCCCTTCTGCTCCCGCTGAGCCAGGCCGGGCAGTGGGGCTGGGGCTCGGGCAAGGTGCTCGGTCTGTTCGCCGCCGCCGTGGTGCTGTTCGCGCTGTGGCTGGCCACCGAGGCCCGCTCCCGCACCCCCCTCATCGACCTGCGTGTGATGCGGCTGCCCGCGGTGTGGACGACCAACGCGGCCGCCCTGCTGTTCGGCGCGGGCATGTACGCCATCTGGTCCTTCCTGCCGGGCTTCGTGCAGACGCCGGCCGTGGCCGGATACGGCTTCGGCGCGAGCGTGACCGAGTCCGGTCTGCTCATGCTGCCGATGCTCGTCGCGATGTTCCTGTCGGGTGTCCTGTCCGGGCGGCTCGAACCCCGTGTCGGCGCCAAGGCGTTGCTCACCACGGGTGCCGCGCTCGGCGCACTGGCCTGCGGCTTCCTCACCCTCTGGCATGACGCGCGGTGGCAGATCGGCGTCGTCGCGGGCCTGTTCGGCCTCGGTATCGGACTGGCCTTCGCCTCGATGGCCCATCTGATCGTGGGCAGCGTGCCGCCCGGGCAGACCGGCGCCGCGACCGGCATGAACGCCAACATCCGCACCATCGGCGGTTCCATCGGCGCCGCGCTCACCAGCGTCCTGGTCACCGGCCGCCTCCAGCCCTCCGGCCTGCCCTACGCCTCCGGCTACACCCACGGCTGGGCCCTGCTCGCCCTGCTCTGTCTGGCCGCGGCCGGTGCCGCACTCCTCGTCCCGGTCCGCCGCGGCGGCCTCGCGGTGGGCCCCGTCCTGGAGGAGGTGACACGGGCACCCGCGCGCGTGCGGTAGTGTTGACCTGCGTGATCACGCGGGACATCCCGCGTGAGTCCGCAACGGGACGTGGCGCAGCTTGGTAGCGCACTTGACTGGGGGTCAAGGGGTCGCAGGTTCAAATCCTGTCGTCCCGACACGGAGACCGCTTCGTAGTCGCATGTCAGAGCCCTGTTTCGCATCAGCGAGACAGGGCTCTCGATCATTCCCGGGCAGTCCCGTCCCCTCCTGTCGCGGTCGGCTCGGCAGCGCCGCCTACCCGAACGGACCATTCCGGGAGGGCACCGTGTGCGAAGCGCCCCTAACGTCATGTGTGTCCGCACTCACTCCCCGTCAGGAGCCCGATGTGAACCGCATACGCCGCTACATGGCCTGCACGGCCGCAAGTACCCTGCTCACCGTCGGCGGCCTCGCGCTGGCCTCGCCCGCCCAGGCGCAGACCGGCGTCACCGCCGCCCGTGTCGTGGCCGCGGCCGCACCCGCCGACGACACGAGTGGCACCGGTGACACCAGTGCCACGGATGACACCACCGGCAACTGCAATTGCACCGGCAATGGCAATGGCAATGGCAACGGCGCCGGCGGCGTCGTCGGCGGCCTCCTCGGTGGCCTGCTCCACCTGGTCGGCGGCCTGCTGGGCGGAGTCACCGGCGGCTTGTGACCGGGGCACGGTGCACCTGCTCCACGACCGTGTCCGCCGCCTCGCCGCCCGGTGCGGCGTCCCGCTGCCCGGGGCGCCGCACCAGGCGGCTGGTGGCGGCCGGCCGCATGCCGTAGAGGCCGGGCGACAGGGGCTGTCGCGACACGGGCCGTAGGGGCCGGACGGACGGAACTCGCTCATGTGTACGACCTTGTCGGCCCGGTGACGGATGAGCGGCCGGTTGTCGGTGGACGCCGTGCCCCGCCTCATCGGCGCGGTGATCCTCGGCGCCGTGGTCGGTGTGGCCGTCGGGCTGCCGACCGGAGCACCGCTCGGGGCGCTGGCCGCGATCGCCGCCACGCAACTGGCCTTCGTGGTGGCGGGCTGGGCGGTGCTGTGGCCCATGGACGCCACGGCCACCCACCGCAACGCCCGGCGTGAGGATCTGCGGCCCGTCGGCGAGGAACTCGTGGTCGTGGCGGTCGCCTCGTGCGGACTGGTCGCCATCGTGCTGCTGCTCGTGCTCGGCACCTCCGACACCGGCCACGCGGGCGCCGCGATCGCCCTGTCGGGGGTGTTCATGGCCTGGGCGGCACTGCATCTGATGTACGCCACGCGTTACGCCTACGCCTACTACGACGCCGCGGGCGGCATCGACTTCAACTCCGCCCGGCCGCCGGCATACCGCGACTTCCTATACTTCAGCTACAACCTCGGCATGACCTACCAGGTGTCCGACACCGCCGTCTCGAGTACGGTCATCCGCACGATCGTGCTGCGCCACGCACTCCTGTCGTACGTCTTCGGCACCAGCATTCTGGCCACCGCCATCAACCTCGTCGTTGGACTCGTCACCGGCTGACGCCGACGGCGACGGCCACGACCGGGACCCGATGAGCGCGGTCCGCCGCGCCCGCCACTTTCGCGGCGCCCGTCCGGCTACTCGGCCCACAGGGCGCGCACATGCCCCAGGTGCCGCGTCATGATCTCCGCCACGGCCTTCTCGTCGCGCTCCAGCAACGCGTCCAGCAGCTCCAGGTGCTCCTGGGCCGAGGCCAGCAGACGGCCCGCCTCGACCAGGGCGGTGAGACCGTACAGACGGGAGCGCTTGCGCAGGTCCGCGACGACCTCCACCAGGTGCGCGTTGCCGGCCAGGGCGAGCAGGCCGAGGTGGAAGCGGGTGTCGGCCTCGACATAGGCGATCAGGTCGCCGGCCGCCGCCGCGGTGACGATCTCCCGGGCCGCGGGGCGCAACGCCTCCAGCGAGACCCGGTCGGCCGTGCGGGCCAGTGCCACCACGGTGGGGATCTCGATGAGTGAACGGATGTGCGTGTACTCGTCGAGCTGCTGGTCGGAGACGGCCGTGACCCGGAAGCCCTTGTTGGGCACCGTGTCGACCAGGCCCTCCTTGGCCAGGTCCAGCATCGCCTCCCGCACCGGTGTCGCCGAGACGCCGAAACGGGCCGCGAGCGAAGGTGCCGAGTAGACCTCGCCCGGCCGCAGCTCGCCCGCGATCAGCGCGGCCCGCAACGCGTCGGCGACCCGCTCGCGATAGCTGCTGCGCCGACCGCCCAGCCGGGGGAGCGCGGGTGCGTTCGCCTGCTGCGGATCCTGTGCCATGTCACGCATCATCGCAGTGTAATCGGCGTCTAGAGGACGAAGCCCTCCGGGAACGGATCGGTCGGATCGAGCAGGTACTGCGCCGTGCCGGTGACCCAGGCGCGGCCGGTGAAGCTCGGCAGGACGGCGGGGATGCCGGCGACCTCGGTCGTGCCCAGCAGCCGTCCGGTGAACCGGGTGCCGATGAAGGACTCGTTCACGAACTCGGTGTGCAGCGGCAGTTCGCCCCGCGCGTGCAGTTGTGCCATGCGCGCGCTCGTACCCGTGCCGCAGGGCGAGCGGTCGAACCAGCCGGGGTGGATGGCCATCGCGTGCCGGGAGTGGCGGGCGGTGGCGCCGGGCGCGTACAGATGGACGTGGTGGCAGCCGCGGATGGACGGGTCCTCCGGGTGGACCGGCTCCTCCTCGGCGTTGATCGCCTCCATCAACGACAGCCCGGCGGCGAGAATGTCGTCCTTGCGGGCACGGTCGAAGGGCAGGCCGAACTGCTCCAGCGGCAGGATGGCGTAGAAGTTGCCGCCGTAGGCGAGGTCGTACGTGACCGTCCGCCCGTCGGCCAGCACCGCCTTGCGGTCCAGTCCGACGCTGAAGGACGGCACATTGCGCAACGTGACGTTCGCGGCGGCACCGTTCTCGACCGCCACCTCGGCGACCACGACCCCCGCCGGGGTGTCCAGGCGGATGGTGGTCACGGGCTCCACGACCTCCACCATGCCGGTCTCGACCAGCACGGTCGCCACGCCGATCGTGCCGTGCCCGCACATGGGCAGATAGCCGGAGACCTCGATGTAGATCACCCCCCAGTCGCAGTCGGGCCGGCTCGGCGGCTGCAGGATCGCGCCGCTCATCGCGGAGTGCCCGCGCGGCTCGTTCATCAGCAACTGCTTGACGGGGTCGCGGTGTTCACGGAAGTACAGCCGCCGCTCGTTCATCGTCGCACCGGGTACGGTGCCGATCCCACCGGTGATCACGCGGGTCGGCATGCCCTCGGTGTGCGAGTCGACGGCGTGCAGGACGAGCTTGCTGCGCATCTGCGGTTCCCTCTCCGTTGTCCGTCACGCGGTCCGTCGTCCGTCACGCGAGGCCCGCGGCCACGGCCTTCTCGGTGGCCGCGCGGACCGCGGCCTCCTGCTCGGGCAGCAGCGGGACGCGGGGCGGGCGCACCGGGCCGCCGTACCGTCCGACCACGTCCATGGACAGCTTGATGGCCTGCACGAACTCCACCTTCGAGTCCCAGCGCAGCAGCGGGTGCAACTGCCGGTACAGGGGGAGCGCGGTGGTGAGGTCCCCGGACACGGCGGCGCGGTACAGCTCGGCCGAGGCGCGGGGGAGTGCGTTGGGGTACCCGGCCACCCAGCCCTTGGCGCCGGCCACGGCCAGTTCCAGCAGCACGTCGTCGGCGCCGATCAACAGGTCCAGTTCCGGAGCGAGTTCGGCGATCCGGTAGGCCCGGCGGACATCACCGGAGAACTCCTTGACGGCGTGGATGTGGCCCTCGCCGTGCAGCCGGGCGAGGAGTTCGGGTTCGAGGTCGACCTTGGTGTCGATGGGGTTGTTGTACGCCACCACCGGCAAGCCCGCCCCGGCGACCTCCGCGTAGTGGGCCAGTACGGACCGCTCGTCGGCGCGGTAGGCGTTGGGCGGCAGCAGCATCACGGCCTCGCAGCCGGCCTCACCCGCCTGCTCGGCCCAGCGCCGGGCCTCGGCGGAGCCGTACGCGGCGACGCCCGGCATCACCCGCGCGCCGCCGATCGCGGCGACGGCCGTCTCCACCACCTTGGCGCGCTCCTCGGGCGTGAGCACCTGGTACTCGCCGAGCGAGCCGTTCGGTACGACGCCGTCACAGCCGTTGTCGACCAGCCAGGCGCAGTGCTCGCCGTACCGGTCGAAGTCCACCGAGCGATCGGCGCGCAGCGGGAGCGCGGTGGCGACGAGGACGCCGCGCCAAGGGCGGCTCTCCGGGAGGGTCATGAGCGGTCCCCAATCCAATAGGGTGTGACATATTACTGGGCTTCACAGGCGTGTCCATGCCTTCGACGCTGATCAGTGCCGGTCGGCGACGGCCGGTGCTGATCCGTCAGGCTCCTGTCCGGGCAGTTCGGCCAGTACTCCGAGCGGCACCGGCCGGGCGAACGGCCGCCGTCCGGGTGTGAACGCGCACCCGGCGAGGCCGGCCACCGCCGGACCGCACATCCGGCCCTGGCACCAGCCCATTCCGGCCCGGGTGAGCAGCTTCACGGTGCGCGGGTCGGTGGCCCCGAGCGTGCCGACGGCCGTGCGGACCTGCCCGGCGGTGATCTCTTCGCAGCGGCACACCACCGTGTCGTCCGTGATCAGGTCCGGCCAGCCCCCGGGCGGCGAGTACAGCGTGTCGAGCGCCGCGAAGAACTCCCGCGACCGGGTGCGGGCCCGGGCGGCCGCGGCCCACCGGCGCGGATCGGGTGCCGTGCCGTGCAGCCGGGCGGCGATCGACCGGCCGGCGATGTGCCCCTCGGCGAGCGCGAGGGCCGCGCCGCCGATCCCGGTGGCCTCCCCGGCGGCCCAGACGCCCGGCACATCGGTGCGCTGCTCGTCGTCGACCCGTACGTCCGTCCCGGACAGGGTGCAGCCGAGGGTCTCGGCGAGGTCGGTGTGCGGCAGCATGCCGTGCCCGATCGCGAGGGTGTCGCAGGGGATGCGGCGCGTGCCGCCGGTCTTCGGGTGTCCGTCCCGGCCGAGCGCGGCGACCGTGACCGCCTCCAGCCGGTCGGTGCCGTGCGCCTCCACGACGGTGTGCCGGGTCAGGGTGCGCACCCCGTGCCGGAGCAACTGCCCCGCGTACCAGGCGCCTTCGGCGAGTTTCCCGGGCTGTGCGGCCAGTGCCGCGGCGCGCCTCGGCAGGGCCCTCGGATCGGCGGACTCCACCAGCGCGGCCACCCGGGCGCCCGCCGCCGCGAGCGTCGTGGCCACGGGCAGCAGCAGGGGCCCGGTGCCGGCGACCACGGCCGTACGGCCCGGCAGCACCAGGCCGCCCTTGAGCATGGCCTGCGCGCCGCCCGCGGTCACGACACCGGGGAGTGTCCAGCCCGGGAAGGGCAGCACGCGCTCGTAGCCGCCGGTGGCGAGCAGCACGGCGTCCGCGGACACGGCGACACCCCTCTCCTGCGCGGGGCCGCGCAGGGCGTACACCGTGAAGGCTCCCGAATCCCCTTCCACGCACCAGACATGGTGATCCGCCAGATGCGCGACGCGCCCGGCGCCGACGTGCCGGTCGAGTGCGTCGCGCAGCCGTTCCCAGGTGCGCCACTGATGGTGCAGGGCCTGTGGCCGGCGTGCGCCGAGGGCGGCGGCGGGCTGCCGGTAGAACTGCCCGCCCGCCTGCTCGGCCGCGTCGAGGAGGGTCACACGCACCCCGTCGGCGGCCGCCGCCAGCGCCCCGGCCAGTCCCGCCGGGCCCGCCCCGACGACGGCGAGATGCGGTCGCTCAGTCATCGTCCCGCCCCGTTCCCTCCTGTGTGACGATCACATCACCCGGCCGTACCGGGACCAGGCAGGCGCGTTGGTTCGCCTGGCCGTTGACGGTCACCAGGCAGTCGAAGCACACCCCGATCCCGCAGAACACCCCGCGCGGCCGTCCCGCACCGCGCGTGCTGCGCCAGGAGGTCACCCCCGCGGCCCACAGCGCGGCCGCGACCGTCTGACCGGGCAGCGCCTCGACGGGCCGGCCGTCCAAGGTGACGGTGAACGGGGCGCCCGGACGGGCCCGGGCCAACTCGATGGGGTTCACGCGGTGCCGCCTCCGTCCGTCGGATGGGCCTCGCCCGCCTCGAACCGCTCCGGGCGGAACGGGGTGATGTCCAGGTCCGGCGTCTTTCCCGTCAGCGCCCGCGCGATCAACTGCCCGGAGCCGGTGGCCAGTCCGATGCCCGCGCCCTCGTGTCCGCAGGCGTGGTACAGCCCGGGCACCCGGGGATCGGGGCCGATCGCCGGGAGGTGGTCGGGCAGGTAGGGCCGGAAACCCGCGTACGTGCGCAGGGCGTGCACCCGCTCCAGGAAGGGGAACAGCCCGATCGCCCCGGCCGCCAGCGCGCGGACCGCCCGGAGTGACAACGAGCGGTCGAAGCCGACCCGTTCCCGGGTCGCCCCGATCAGGACGGGCCCCGCGGCCGTGCCCTCGACGACCGGTGAGGTCCTGAGCGCGGCCGAGTCGCTCGCCACGTCGGCCACGTAGTCGGCGGCGTACACCTTGTGCCGGACCAGGCGCGGCAGCGGCTCGGTGACCAGGACGAAGCCGCGCCGGGGCAGCACCGGGAGGCGGACGCCCGCCAGTTCGGCGAGGTCGCCGCCCCAGGTGCCGGCCGCGTTCACCACCGCCGGGGCGTGGATGTCGCCCTGGTCGGTGCGGACGCCGAGCACCGCGCCCGCCGCCGTGCGCAGCACCCCGGTCACGGTCCGGCCCGTGTGCAGACGGGCGCCGCAGGCGCGGATCAGATGGGCGGCGGCCAGTGCGGGCATGACCTGGGCGTCCTGTGGATAGCGGACGCCGCCCGCCATTCCGGGCGCCAAGTGCGGCTCCAGGTGCAGGAGTCCGTCCGTGTCGACGACTTCGGCCGTGACGCCGGCCGCGCGCTGGGCCTCGGCGAAGTCCCGCAGCGCGCCGAGCGCGCCGGGCGTCGAGGCGACCACCACACCGCCCTTGGGCTCGTACTCGATCGGCGTTCCCAGCTCGTCGGCCAGGTCCGTCCACAAGCGGGCCGAGAGCAGGGCGAGTTCGAGCTCGGGGCCCGGCTCCTTGTCGGAGACCAGCAGGTTGCCCTCGCCGGCCCCCGTGGTGCCGCCGGCCACCGGGCCCCGGTCCACCACCGTCACATCGAGGCCGGTCCGCGCGGCGTACAGCGCACAGGCCGCACCCACCATTCCGGCTCCCACGACCACGACATCGCAGGTCAGTCGCTTCGCCACGGCAGTACTATGTCACATGTCGCTGTGTCTGGGGAGACCCCTGAACCGGCCTCGTCACCCGTCCGGAGTCCCAGGAGTGGACGCCCCCTTGACGTCGTACGACGCCGGATCGACACTCAAGGGCGGAATCCTAGTGAACGGGTAGGGAAGCATGGTGCGTCTGAGGACGGTCGCCTGCCGAGCGGGCTGTACGCCGTTGCGCGCGCCCCTGCTCACCTCCCGCCTGCACATCGACCTGCTGCGCGTGTGCAGCGCGATCAGCCCTCGCCGCTGACCCAGGCCCGCACGCGCTGTCCGAGCCCGGGCACGTCCCGCTGCCCGAGCCAGGCCCGCGCCCGCTGGAAGAGGCCGGTCCGCCCGGCGCCCCGGGCCCGGCCCGCCCCCGCACCCACCGTCCTACGACGCTTCCGCCGCGCATACGTCCGCGCGCCCGCATCCGGGGAGACCCATGTCCATCACTCCGCTCGCCGCCGTCCCGTCCGCCCACCGCACCGCCCCCGGCTTCCGAGGCCGGATCGGCCGGGACGCGCGCAGTGGCCACTACGCCGTGCCGCACCGCTACCGGCTCCATCTGTCCACCGCCTGTCCGGACGGGCTGCGCCTCGCCATAGGCCATCACCTGCTCGGCCTTCACGGCAGCTGTCCGGTCACCTTCCTGCCCGCCGTCCCGGACTGTCCCGGTGGCGGCCACGCCGCCCTGCGCCCGCTGTACGAGGCGAGCGCACACCACTACACCGGACCGGCCCTCGCGCCGGTGCTCAGCGACGACTGGTCCGGACGCATCGTCAGCACCCATGCCCCGGAGATCCTGCGCGACCTGGACCGCTTCCCCGGGGACGGCCGCCCGTCCCTGTATCCGCGCGGCACCGAGAGCGAGATCGAAGCCGTCGAAAGGCTCTGCGCCGAGGGCATCCAGGAGGCCGCGCAGCGCGCCGGACGCGCCGACGCCGACCCCGCCGAGCGCGCCGCCGCACTCGATCTGCTGCTGGACACGCTGGGCAGGCTGGAGCGCTACCTGGCGGGGGAGGAGTACCTCGTCGACGGCCGGCTCACCGCCGGCGACCTCGAGTTGTGGGTGTCCCTGGTGCAACTGGACACGGTGCACCGCTACCACCTCGACGCCTCCGCGGTGCACCGCATCGCCGGTCACCCGGCGCTCTGGGCCCACGCCCGGCGCCTGGCCGCCCATCCCGCCTTCGGCACCCACCTCGACCTCGACGGCATCGCCCGCCGTCACCACGGCCACTGCCAGGGGCTGGAGGCCGCCGGAGCGGCCGTCCAGATCCTGGACTGGACGCGCCACGCAAGCCGTTGACATGCGAACGGTCAACTGACCAGCCCGACCTGCGACGTGGCCGCGAAAGACGAGGTCGGCCCGGGAACATCCGGCGCCGCCCGCGCGTTCCCTCTCTTGACGAGATCCGCCGGGCGGCCGCCGACCAGGCCCGCCGCGTACGCACGACGGAGGTGACGGCCGTGACACATGTCCTCCCCCTGCCCGTCCGCCACCCGTACCGCTCCGTCCGTCTCCACTCCCGGCCGCACATAGACCTCCAGCGTGTGGCCGGCGCGCTCTGTCGCCACTGACTCCTGCCCCACTCCTTCCCGGCCATCGCCCGGGTTCCCTTGCGCCGCGCTCGCCCGCCGCCGACGCCTGCCCGCGAGCCGATGCTCTCGTACGGACTTCCAGGAAGGCACTCACGTGTCCCCGACTTCCGCCCCTTCCCTGCATCTCGCCGTCGCCCTGGACGGCACCGGCTGGCACCCGGCCTCCTGGCGCGAGCCGGTGGCCCGGCCCCGGGACCTGTTCACCGCCGGCTACTGGGCCGACCTCGTCGCCGAGGCCGAGCGTGGCCTGCTCGACTTCGTGACCATCGAGGACGGCCTCGGCCCCCAGTCCTCCCGCTTCCTCGAACCGGACGACCGCACCGACCAGGTCCGCGGCCGGCTGGACGCCGTACTCATCGCCTCCCGCATCGCACCGCTGACCCGGCACATAGGCCTGGTGCCGACCGTGGTGTCCACGCACACGGAGCCGTTCCACATCTCCAAGGCGATCGCCACCCTCGACTACGTCAGCACCGGCCGGGCCGGACTGCGCGTCGAGATCACCGCCCGGCCGGACGAGGCCGCGCATTTCGGCCGCCGGACGGTCCCCCTGACCGACGCCCACGCCGGCCCGTCCGCAAGGGAGCTGGTCACCGAGCTGTTCGACGAGGCCGCCGACTACGTGGAGGTGGTCCGCCGGCTGTGGGACAGCTGGGAGGACGACGCGGAGATCCGGGACGCGGCCACCGGCCGCTTCGTCGACCGCGACAAGCTGCACTACATCGACTTCGAGGGACGGCACTTCAGCGTCAAGGGCCCCTCCATCACGCCCCGCCCGCCCCAGGGCCAGCCGCTCGTCACCGCCCTGGCCCAAGACACCGTCCCCCACCGGCTCGTCGCCCGCCAGGCCGACATCGGCTACGTCACCGCGCACGACATCGAGCAGGCCCGCGCGATCGTCGCCGGGATACACGCCGAGCAGGCCGAGGCGGGCCGCGCCGACCAGACCCTGCACCTCTTCGGTGACCTGCTGGTCTTCCTCGACGACGACCAGGCCGAGGCCACGGCCCGTCGCGAGCGCCTCGACGCCCTCGCCGGGGAGCCGTACACCGGCGACGCCCGGATCTTCGCCGGTACGTCCGTCCAACTCGCCGACCTGCTGGAGGAGTTGCGGGAGGCAGGCCTCAGCGGCTTCCGGCTGCGGCCCGCCGTGGCCGCCCACGACCTGCCGCGGATCACCGGGCACCTCGTGCCCGAACTGCAACGCCGGGGCCTGTTCCGGCGGGCCTACGAGGCCGGCACCCTGCGCGGCCTCCTCGGTCTCGCCCGCCCCGCCAGCCGCTACTCCGCGGCCAACGCCTGAGCCGGAGGAACGCCCGACCATGAGCAAGCCGCTGAAGCAGATCCACCTGGCCGCACACTTCCCCGGCGTCAACAACACCACCGTGTGGAGCGACCCGGCCGCCGGCAGCCACATCGAGTTCAGCTCCTTCGCGCACTTCGCCCGCACCGCCGAACGGGCCAAGTTCGACTTCCTGTTCCTGGCCGAGGGCCTCCGGCTGCGCGAACAGGGCGGCGAGATCTACGACCTGGACGTCGTCGGCCGCCCCGACACCTTCACCGTGCTGGCCGCGCTGGCCGCCGTCACCGACCGGCTCGGCCTGACCGGCACCATCAACTCCACGTTCAACGAGCCCTACGAGGTGGCCCGTCAGTTCGCCAGCCTCGACCACCTCTCCGGCGGCCGCGCCGCCTGGAACGTGGTCACCTCCTGGGACGCCTTCACCGGCGAGAACTTCCGCCGCGGCGGCTTCCTGCCGCAGGACGAGCGCTACGCGCGCGCCAAGGAGTTCCTCGCCACCGCGCACGAGCTGTTCGACTCCTGGCGCGGCGACGAGATCCTCGCCGACCGGGCCACCGGCACCTTCCTGCGCGACGCCGAGGCCGGCGCCTTCGCGCACCGGGGGCGGCAGTTCGACATCCACGGCCGGTTCAACGTCCCGCGCTCCCCGCAGGGCCGCCCGGTGATCTTCCAGGCCGGAGACTCCGAGGAGGGCCGCGAGTTCGCCGCGTCGAGCGCGGACGCGATCTTCAGCCGGTACGCCACCCTCAAGGAGGGCCAGGCCTTCTACACGGACGTCAAGGAACGCCTCGCCAGGTACGGCCGCCGGCCCGGCCAGCTGCTCATCCTGCCCGCCGCGACCTTCGTCCTCGGCGACACCGACGAGGAGGCCGCCGAGCTGGCGGGCGAGGTGCGCCGGCAGCAGGTCAGCGGCGCCACGGCCATCAAACACCTGGAGTTCGTCTGGAACCGTGACCTGTCGGCGTACGACCCGGAGGGCCCACTGCCCGACGTCGACCCGGTGGTAGGCGAGGAGCACATCTCCCGCGGGCGAGCCCAGGTCCGGATGTACCGGGACCCGATCGCCATCGCCCGCGAGTGGCGCGAACTCGCGGCCGCCCACAACTGGTCCATCCGCGACCTGGTCATCAACACCGGCAACCGGCAGACGTTCGTCGGCTCCCCGGCCACCGTGGCCCGGACCATCGACGACTTCGTTCAGGCCGACGCGTCCGACGGCTTCATCCTCGTTCCGCACATCACCCCGGGCGGCCTCGACCCCTTCGCCGACAAGGTCGTACCGCTCCTCCAGGAACAGGGCGTCTTTCGCACCGACTACGAGGGCACGACCCTGCGCGACCACCTCGGCCTCGACCACCCCGACGCCGGCACCACGGCCGAGCGCGCCGTGTCATGAGGTTCCTCGCGGTGCCGGCCACGGCTTCACGCAAGGGCACAACGGCACATCGCCGTTCGCAAGCGCGGCGAACGGCGTATCGGAGTGGTCGAGGGACGTCTCCCTCCCCCGAAGGCGACGTCCCTCGACCGTTCCCCCGGTGCCGGACTGTGGCCAGGACAGCCAGACTGCCGCCCCCGGCGACCGGACGCCTGAGTCGGGGGCTACTCAAGTCACCCTGTATCAAATCTGAGTAGGCGCACTCCTCTTGGCGTGACGACTTACGAACGGGATGCGAAGACTCTGGAGCTGCCCTGGCCGTTCACCGGCCGGGAGGGCGAACTGGAACTGGTGCGCGGGTCGTTGGCGGCCGGCCGGCCCGGCATCGCGGTGACCGGGCCGGCCGGCCGCGGCAAGACCCGGCTGCTCACGGAGGCAGCACGGGGCGCGGACTGTGCCCGGGTGACCGGGACGCCCGAGACCCGGGGGCTGCCCTTCGCGGCGTTCGCGCATCTGATGCCCGACACCCTGTCACTGCACCGCGCGGTGCACCTGATGTCCGGCGTACGGCTCCTCGTCGTCGACGACGCCCACCTGCTCGACGAGGCCTCCGCCGCTCTGGTCCACCAGCTCGCCGTGCACGGCCGCACCCGTCTGGCCGTGGCCGCCACCGACGGCGTGCCGGTGCCGGGCGCGGTGTCCCGGCTGTGGACGGGGGAACTGCTGCCGCGTCTCGCGCTGGAGCCGCTGCCCCGCGAGGACACCGCCCAGTTGCTCGCCCCGGCCGCTCTGGAGCCGCTCACCATGAGCCGGCTGCACCGGATGTGCCGGGGCGATCTGCGACTGCTGCGCGATCTGCTGGAGGCCCTGCGCCGGTCCGGGGGACTCGCCAGAGTCCCGGACACCGGTGAGTGGGCGTGGCGCGGCCCGGTACCGGTCACCGCGACCGTCCGTGACCGTCTCGGCCCCGCCCTGAACCGGCTCGACGCCGACGAGCGGGAGACGCTCGACCGGCTGGCCTTCGCCGAGCCCCTGCCGCTCGCACCGGACGGCCTCGACCTGGACGTCCTCGAACGTCTGGAGGCGGACGGCCTGATCCAGGTCGACGACGACGGCTCGGTCACCCTCGCCCACCCCCTGCACGGCCCGGCGCTGCGCGCGGGCGCCGGCCGGCTGCGGGCGCGGCGGCTGGCCCGCGCCCCGGAGCCGTGCGGTACCGCTCTGGAGACCGAACAGGCCTCCATGACAGGCAGGTTGGAACAGCAGGACGTACGGGCCGTGCCGACGCCGGTCGGGGACTGGCTGCTGGCCGAGGGCCTGCCGGTCCCCGCCGGATACGCCGCCGTACGCGCTCGGCGCGCCCGGCTGCGCGGAGAGCTGCGAGAGGCGGCCGCCTGGGCGCGGGAAGGGCTGCGGGCGGCGCCGGATGACGAGCGCTGCCGCCTGGAACAGGAGCTGGCCGCAGGACAGTCGGGCGAGGTCACGGGAGAGGAGGTCTGGGCGGCGGCGGCCCGCGGTGACATCGAGGGCGCCCTGGCCGCGATCGCCGGCGACGACGTGCTCGTGCTCTACGACGCCGTACGCCTCGGCGCTCCCGAACGGGTGGCCGCGCGGCTGCCGGGCGACGGAGTGTTCGCCCGGCACGCGGAGGCGCTCGCCCGGGGCGACGGGCCCGCGCTGGACCGGGTGGCCGAGTCGCTGGCGGAGCGGGGCTTCCTGCTGTTCGCGGCCGAGGCACATGCCCAGGCCGTCCGCGCACACCGCGATCCGAGCGCCGCCCGGTTCTCCCGTACCCGCGCGGTCGCGCTGGCCCGCCGCTGCGAGGGTGCGCGGACGCCGGCGCTGGCCGGGCTCGTTCTCGGCGATCTCACGGTGCGGCAACGGCAGATCGTGGCTCTCGCGGCCGCCGGTCTGAGCAACCGGGAGATCGCCGAGAGACTGACCCTGTCCGTGCGGACCGTCGGCAATCATCTGTACAGCGCCTATACCCGGCTCGGCGCCAGCGATCGCGGTGCTCTGCCGTGGCTGAGTGACCTGCCGGAAGCCGAGCCGGCGTGAGAGCCGAGGGGGCTGCGCCTGCTGCCGACAGGACCGGCAGCAAAGGGGCGCGGGGAACTGCGCGACCAGTCACGACGGGCCCGCAGCCGACGGACGGCCTGAGGTCATCAGCGCCGTCCGAGCCAGTGCGACGCTACGCCGCCCCGAACGCCGCGAACGCCCAGCCCGTCGCCTGGTGGACCGCGTCGCCGGGCTGGGCCGTGCGGGCGTCGCGCAGGGCCTCGGCCAGGGAGAGGCCCGCGTCGAGGCCCTTGTGCAGGGCGAGCATCAGGGGGACCACGGCGGCGTCGTTCACGGGCGCGCTGCTCGCGACCACCCCGGCCGTGCCCAGCGGGAGCAACGCGGTGACCAGCCCGAGGAGTTCGTCGGCGCCCACCGACGCGAGCCGGGCGGTGTCGCAGCTGGAGAGGATGATCCGGTACGGGCTGCGGGCGAGGCGTTCGAAATCGTGCACGATCAGCGGGCCGTCGGCCATCCGCAGGGCCGAGAACAGCGGGCTGTCGGCGCGGAACGTGCCGTGCGCGGCCAGGTGGGCGAGGGCCGCGCCGTCGAGTTCCTCCAGCACGCGGGGGACCTGCGCCGCCTCACCCTCCAGGACGGTCGCCGTGCCGTAGCGGTCGGCCAGTTCGGGCACCTCGGCACCCCCCGTGGCCAGGCCGGGGCCGCGCACCAGGACGGGCCGGCCACCGGGCGGCGGCTCGGTCTCCCGGGCCCGCAGCCAGCTGCTCGCCGACGGCGACACGCTGAGCACCCGCTCGCGCAGCGCGGGCAGCAGCGCCCACGGCACCCGGTGCAGCGCGCCCGGCGGCACGATCACCACCGGACCGGACCCGAGGTGCGCCGCGGCATCGCCCAGCAGCAGCTCCTGCAGACGCCGGCCCCCCGCCTCCACCAGCGGCAGCCGCGCCTCGCCCTGCGGGTGCGCGAGCCTGCGCAGCCCGGCCTGCACATGCTCGGCCTCGGCCACCGCCTCCGCGAGCGCGCCGCCCGCGAACCGCCGTACCCGGCCCTGTCCGCACAGCAGGACGTGCACCTGGCCGTCCACGACGGCGAGCTCGGCCAGCCGTGCCTCGCCCAGCCGGTCCAGCAGGCGGCCGGCGTCGAAACGGTCGCCGTAGCCGGGCGTGTCCCCGCGCAGGTGGTGGGTGCGGGAGCGGATGTCCCGCTCCAGCCGCCGCTGTTCGCGCTCCAGGGCGGGAATCGGGCGGCCCTCCCCGCGTGCCTCCTCGGCGCGGGCCGCTATCTCCCGGTAGGCGGTGAGGCTGCCGAGCAGCGCCGGATCGGCGGGCGGCCGGGCGGGCGGCGCGGACAGCACGGTCGCCCGCCAGCGCTCGCTCCACTCCAGCAGCCGTCGCGGACCGCCGTGGGCCAGGCTCGCCTCCTGCGCGAGCGCGGCCAGTTCGGCGCCCTGCGCGGTGACGCGCGCCCTGAGCTCGGAGGCGCCGAGTGTCATCCGGTGGTCGTCCAGCACGTCCAGGCCGCGCCGGCAGGCCTTCAGCACGCCTCGCCCGGAACCGGCCGCCCGGGCCCGCAGCGCCTGCGCGGCCCAGCCCGTCATGCGGGCCGGCGGGGGACCGCCGTGCCGGCTGCGCGCGGCCACCGCCAAGTGCCGCTCCGCCTCCGCCGTCCGGCCCAGGGCGAGCGCGATCCGGCCGGCGAGCAGCGCGGCCTGGGGCGCGGCGGGCGAACCGAAGGAGGCCAGCCGCTCGGCCACCGCCGCCGCGTCCGCGACCAGCCGCCCCGACCTGCGCCCGGCCGCCACCCGGGCCTCTATGAGCACCAGCCGGGCGTGCGTCTCCCACCAGGTCCGTCGCTGCCCCGTGAAGAGCCGCACGGCGACGGCGGCACGGGCGATGGCGGTGTCCGGGTCCCCGGCCGAGCGGGCGGCCCGCGCGGCGGCGAGCAGCAACTCGGCCTTGCGGGTCGGCTGCCCGCCGATCCGGTCCAGCAGCGCGATGGCCGCGTCCGCCTCCGCGAGCGCCTCCGGGGCGAGTCCCGCCGCCATCAGCACCTCGCAGCGCCGGATCGAGAGCATGAACGTGGGTGTCTCCAGCTTGCCGTACCGCTCCTCGGCCTCGTCCAGCAGCCGCAGCGCGGCCGGGATGTCACCCGAGCGGAACGCGGCAAGGCCCCGGCTCTCCACCGCGTCCGCCTTGTCGTGTTCCTGGCCGGTGGTCTCCCACAGCCGCTCCGCCGCCGTGAAGTCCGCGTCGGCCCGGTCCACGGCGCCCAGCGCCAGATGCACCGTGGCCCGCAACGTCAGGGCCCGTGCGGTCCAGATGCCGTCGTCGGCCTGCCGCAGCACCGGAAGCGCCCGCCGTACGTCCTCCAGCGCCTCCCGGTGGTGTCCCAGCACCCACCACACATAGGCCCGCCGGTACAGCACCCGTGCCCTGGTGTGTCCGCTGCCTCGCGCGACACCCCGCTCGAACGACGCCAGCCCCTGCCGCGTGCGCCCCGCGTGCACCAGTGCGACCCCCAGCGTCGCGAGCACGTCCGCCTCCCGGTCGGCCGACTCGGCGCGCGCGGCCAGGTCCCGGGCCTGGCGCAGATGCCGCAGGGCGATCCTCAGGTCACCGAAGTCCCGCTGCCAGATACCGAGAACCTGGTGGGCGATGCTGGCGTGCAGCGGTGACGGACGGCTGTGCAGTACCTGTTCCGCGCGTGCCCGGGCCTCGCCCGGGTCGGCGAAGACCATCGGCAGTAGTTCGAGAACCGACTCGCGTCCCGCTGTCACCCCTCGCATGGTAGTGGCCTGCGTAAATCCGTCACACGGGTTCTCCGTGGTCTCCGCAGTCTGTACCAGCCGTACTTGCGGGCTGTATCAATCGGTCTTCGGGCGACTCTGACTGTCGAGCACCGTCTCAGGGGGAGGACACACCATGGCACCTCGGCGATTCCACGAGCAGTTCGACCACATCCAGCGCTCGATGCGCGACGTCCCGCTCACCATGGGACCGGACGACTCCGCGGGGTTCCTCTACGAGAAGGGCGTCGTCCTCGCCCGCGACGGCGAGGAGGCCCGGCTGGTCGAGGACACCGTGCGCACTCACTTCACCGACACCCGGGGACTGGTCCCCGACCATGTGCGCCGGGTCGGCCCGGACACCAACCGCACCGGAGTCACCCGGATCCGGGTCGGCGACCCGGCCCAGGGCGACGACGCCGTCCCGCACGCCCTGCGCGCTCTCGCGCAGGCCGAGGGGCGCCAGAACCGCCGGCTGGTCAGCCGCAACCACGTCGTGCACATCGCGGTCAACGCCTGCCCGGGTGACGAGCCGGTGCCCGTGCCACGCAGTGAGCCACCCAACCCGGCGGCGGCCGAGGACCCGTACGACCCGGACACCGCCGTCCCCGTCCTCGTCATCGACACCGGTCTCGTGCACGATCACGCCTCCTACCCGCTCCTCGCCCACACCACCGGCGATGCCCAGGTGAGCGAGACAGGCGCGGACGGAATGCTCCGGCAGTACGTCGGCCACGGCACGTTCATCGCCGGGATCCTCGCCGCCGTCGCGCCCAACACCGACGTCACCGTGCGGGGCACGCTCAACGACGCGGGCGCCGTCCTGGAGTCCGAGTTCGGCGCCAAGCTCTTCGAGGCCGTCGACGAGGGCGGCTGGCCGGACATCCTCAGCCTCTCCGCGGGCACCTCCAACGGGTCCGCGGACGGCCTCATCGGACTCGACGCGTTCATGCGGGAACTGCGCGAACAGGGCACCCTGCTGGTGGCCGCCGCCGGCAACAACGGCAGCGACGACCCCTTCTGGCCGGCCGCCTACGCGGCCCTGCCCGAGTACGAGGACAGCGTGCTGTCGGTCGGCGCGCTGCGCGGGGACGGTGAGTCCGGCGCCTGCTTCAGCAACCACGGCCCCTGGGTGCGCGTCTACGCCCCCGGAGAGCGCCTGACGAGCGCCCTCACCGGCTTCGACATCCCCGTGCCGTACGTCTACCAGCACTCCACCTACGACGCCTGCCGGTACGGCTGCACCTATGCCTGCACCTGCCAGTACCCGCGCCACACCGGCGCGCTGAGCGAGGCGCGGGAGAGCACCTCGGCCAAGCCGGACCAGGTGATGTTCGACGGCCTGGCGCAGTGGAGCGGCACCTCCTTCGCCACCCCCGTCGTCGCCGGGCTCGTCGCCGCCCATATGACGGCACACAAGGAACGCGACCCGCGCGCGGCCCGCGCACAACTGCTCGCCTCCACCACCGACCGAGCCGATGTGCGCGGGGCGCACGTCCAGGCGCTGCGCCCGCCCACCTGGCGCCCGGTTCCGGTCCTGATCCCGAGTCTGCCCGCATGAGGGCCGGAATCCTCCACTCCACGGCGTACGATGACGTGCCGTACACGAGGGGTGGAGCCGTGGACCGTACAGAGGTCGGCGCGCTGGTCCGGTCCGCTGTCGACGGTGACGCCGCGGCCTGGAAAGCGCTGGTGGAAGGGATGAGTCCGCTGGTGTGGTCGGTCGTGCGCGCGCACCGGCTCTCCGACGCCGACGCGCACGAGGTCTACCAGACCGTGTGGTTCCGCTTCGCCCAGCACCTGGGCCGCCTCCGTGAGCCCGACAAGGCGGGCGCCTGGCTGGCCAGTACGGCCCGTCACGAGTGCCTGAAGGTGCTCAAAGGGATGGCGCGGCTGACGCTGACCGACGACCCGCAAGTGCTCGACCGGGCGAGCGAGGACCGCACGCCGGAGCAGACGCTGATCGACTCCGAGGAGGCGGCCGTCGAGGCCGAGCGCATCCGCCGGCTGTGGCAGGAGTTCGAGGCGCTCGGCGACCGGTGCAGGAAGCTGCTGCGGGTGCTGATGGCCTCGCCGCCGCCCAGCTATCTGGAGGTGTCGTCCGCGCTCGGTATCGCGGTCGGCAGTATCGGGCCGCTGCGCCAGCGCTGTCTGCGCCGGCTGCGAGCCCGCATGGACGCCCGGGGGGCGATGTGAGCGGCATGGACGACAACGGCATCCCTGAAGAGGGCCTGGAGGCGTCCGGGTTCGACGGCGATCTCCTGGAGGAGGAGCTGCGGCAGGCGGCCGCCGTCCTGGATCCCGTCCCCGCCGAGCTGCTCCAACTCGCGCTCGAAGCCTACGCGTTGCACGACCTGGACGCGCGGATCGCCGAGCTGACCTTCGACTCGCTCGTGGACGCGCTGCCGGTCAGGGGAGTGCCGGACGCTCCCCGGATGCTCACCTTCCGCGCGGGCGGACTGACCGTCGACGTCGAGGTCACCGGGGAGGGGCTGATCGGCCAGGTGCTGCCGCCGCAGTCGGCCCGCATCGAGGTGCTGGGCGGTCCCCAGACGGCCCGGCCGGTCAGCGTCGACACCCTGGGCCGCTTCACCAGCGACACAACGCCCGCCGGCCCGTTCGCGCTGCGACTGCGGGCCGACGGCGAGGTGATCGTCACGGAGTGGCTGCGGGCCTGACCTCGCTCACCAGGTGACGGGCAGCGTCCGCGGCCCGCGGATCATCGTCTTGTGCCGCCAGCGCACCTGCTCCGGCGGCACCGCGAGCCGCAGCCCGGGCAGCCGGTCCAGCAGCGTGCCGACGAGCAGTTCGGTCTGCAGCCGGGCGAGGACGGCGCCGGTGCAGTGGTGCGGGCCGTTGCCGAAGGCCAGATGCGGGTTGGGGTCGCGGTCGGGGTGGATGGTGTCCGGGTCGGGGAAGGCGTCCGGATCGCGGTTGGCGGCGAGGTAGGAGACGTACACCGGCTCGCCCGCGCGGATCCGGCGGCCGGCCAGCTCCACGTCCTCCAGCGCGATCCGGGCGAGCCCCACCGTGCTCCGGTGCGGGATGTACCGCAGCAGCTCGTCCAGGACCGGGCCGCGCGCCTCCGGGCGGGCGCGCATCCGTTCCGTGAGCTCCGGCCGGGTCAGGATCAGGAACAGCGTCTGCCCGCTGTGGTGGGTGACGGCCTCGCCGCCGATCTGCAGCGGACCGGCCAGGCCCACGGCCTCCTCCGCCGTGATCTCACCGCGTGCGACGGCGGCTCCGAGCAGCGTGTACACGTCCTCGGCCGGGCTCACCGCCCGCGCCCGGACGGTCTCGCCGATCCAGCCGTACAGGCCCTTCTTGGCCCGGTCGGCGGCCTCGGTGCCGCCGGAGGTGGAGATGATCTGCCGGGTCCAGGCGTGCACCCGGTCCCGGTCGGCGGGCGGTACCCCCATCACCTCGCTGACGACCGTGAGCGGGAACGGCTCCAGGACCCGCTCGACCAGATCCACGGGTGGTCCGTCCCGTACGACCCCGTCCACCAGCTCGTCCAGGATCTCCTGTGCGCGGGGCCGCAGTTGTTTCATCGCGCTCACCGTGAAGGCGCCGGCGACCGCCCTGCGCAGCCGGTTGTGCGCGGGCTGGTCGGCCCAGGCCAGCGAGCCGGGCCGGGGCGCGAAGTTCGGGGCGAGCCGGGTCACCTGACGGCGGGTCACCTCGGCCCGGCTGAACCGCGGATCGTTGGTGACCAGCTTCACGTCCTCGTACCGGGTGGCGAGCCAGGCCCACCCCTCGCCGAACGGCAGCCGGATCCGGGTCAGCGGACCCTCGCTCATCAGACCGGCGAGGACGGGGTCGAACTCCGTCCCGTCCAGGTCGAGCGCGGGCCAGTCCCGCACGGGCGGCGGCGGTGCCTGGCCGGTGAGCGGGCCGGGCTCCTCGGTGATGCCTGTCATGGCCTCCACCCTGGTACGCGCCCGGCCCGCTGTCCTGCGGGAATGCTCCAGCCGGAGGCCCGCAAGGCGTCCATGCGAGTCGACGGGCCTAGACGGCGTCCACGAGCCCCGCCAGGGCGGCGGCCAGCCGCTCCAGGCCCGGACCGGCCGGCCCGCCGGGCTCGGCCATGTACGTGTCCCGGCGGATCTCCACCATCAAGGCGCTCACCCGCCGGTCCCGCCCGTAGTACTCCAGCGGCACATAGGTCCCGCTGAACGGGCTGTCCAGCCCCGTCTCCCCGCACCCTGCCAGCGCCGTCCGCGCTGCCCCGGTCAGTGCCGGCGGCGTGTGGAAGGCGTCCGTGCCGAGACACACGGCGGGGCGCGGTCCCGCCCCGTGCAGCTCGTAGGGCAGCGGCTCGGCCGGATACGAGTGCACGTCGATCACCACGGCCCGTCCGGTCGCGGCGAGCCGCCCGGCCACCGCCTCGCTCATCGCCCGCGCGTACGGGCGGAAGTACCGCTCCAGAAGCGGCTCGGGATCCGCGTCCGCGGGACGCAGCTCGCCCCGGTGCGTGGTCCGCGTGTAGACGGCCCCCATCCCGGCGGCGAGCATCTCCTCCCGGTCGTCCGGAAACCGCTCCGGGTCCACGACCAGCCGCGACAGCCGGTTGACGAACCGCCAGGGGGTGATCTCGGCCAGGGCGGCGGCCCGCTCGGCGATCCGGTCGGTGTGCGCGTCGGTGATGTGGTCCAGCTCCCGCCGGAGCGACGGGTCGTCGAGCAGGATCCCTGTGCGCACGTCCTCCGGTATCGCCCGCGCGCTGTGCGGCACATGCAGCAGCACAGGCGACTCGGCCGCGCCGGGGAGGAGTTCGAACGAGGTCACGGGCTCGGTCACGGGCTGCTCCAGGGGCGTTGTCAGTGGCGTGGTGCAGGATCAAGGTGTCACACCGGCATCCAGTGAGGGAGGCGGGAGCGTGCCGATCGGCAATCCCCGGGGGCCCGGCACTCGTTTCTGGAAGGGCTCCACGAGGACGGGTACTTCCCCGACCACGTCGTCGACGGGGGCTGGACGATCCTGCTCGCCCTGTGCCCGGACGTGGAGGAGCTGATCGCGACCCGGGAGTGGTGACACCACGGGCCTCGGGCGGCAACACGCGAGCCGGCGACTCCACTTGATCCTCTCGCCGGGTAACCCGCCGTGTCCGTACGGCGATGCCCCCCCGGTGCCGCCGCGCCGAACCCGCGGCGTCACGGCCGGGACCCCGGACATGACTCCGCCCCGGCCGGGGCACCGACCGGGGCGGAGGTTCACTCACGACTGCGGCTCTGCCGCCGCGGGCGTCAGCTCAGGGAGGCGAGGGTCTCGTTCCAGGTGGCCGACGGGCGCATGACGGCGTCCGCCTTCGCCTTCTCCGGCTGGTAGTAGCCGCCGATGTCGGCCGCGGAGCCCTGCACGGCGATCAGCTCGTCGACGATCTTCTGCTCGTTCGCCGCGAGGGTCTCGGCGAACGAGCCGAAGGCCTTGGCCAGGTCGGCGTCGTCGGTCTGCTGCGCCAGCTCCTGCGCCCAGTACAGGGACAGGTAGAAGTGGCTGCCGCGGTTGTCGATGCCGCCGACGCGACGGGTCGGGGACTTGTCCTCGTTGAGGAAGGTCGCCGTGGCGCGGTCGAGGGTGTCGGCGAGGACCTTGGCGCGGGCGTTGCCCGTGGCCGTCGCGTACTGCTCGAAGGAGGGGACGAGCGCGAAGAACTCGCCGAGCGAGTCCCAGCGCAGGTAGTTCTCCTTGACCAGCTGCTGGACGTGCTTCGGCGCGGAGCCGCCGGCGCCCGTCTCGAACAGGCCGCCGCCCGCCATCAGCGGGACGACCGAGAGCATCTTGGCGCTGGTGCCCAGCTCCAGGATCGGGAACAGGTCGGTCAGGTAGTCACGCAGGACGTTGCCCGTCACCGAGATCGTGTTCTCGCCGCGGCGGATGCGCTCCACCGACAGCTTGGTGGCCTCGACCGGGGACAGGACGCGGATGTCCAGGCCCTCGGTGTCGTGCTCCGCCAGGTACTGGTCGACCTTGGCGATCAGGTTGGCGTCGTGGGCGCGGGTCTCGTCCAGCCAGAACACGGCCGGGTCGCCGGTGGCGCGGGCGCGCGTGACGGCGAGCTTGACCCAGTCCTTGATCGGGGCGTCCTTGGTCTGGCAGGCGCGGAAGATGTCGCCGGCGGAGACCGTCTGCTCCAGGACGACATTGCCGGCCTGGTCGACCAGGCGGACGGTGCCCGTGGTCGGGATCTCGAAGGTCTTGTCGTGGGAGCCGTACTCCTCGGCCTTCTGCGCCATGAGGCCGACGTTCGGGACGGATCCCATGGTCGACGGGTCGTAGGCGCCGTGGGCGCGGCAGTCATCGATCACGGCCTGGTAGACGCCGGAGTAGGAGGAGTCCGGCAGCACCGCGAGGGTGTCGGCCTCCTGGCCGTCGGTGCCCCACATGTGGCCGGAGGTGCGGATCATGGCCGGCATCGAGGCGTCGACGATCACGTCGGACGGCACGTGCAGGTTGGTGATCCCCTTGTCGGAGTCGACCATCGCCAGCGCCGGGCCCTCGGCCAGCTCGGCGTCGAAGGATGCCTTGATCTCGGCGCCCTCAGGCAGGGCCTCGATGCCCTTGAAGATGCCGCCCAGACCGTCGTTCGGGGTCAGACCGGCGGCGGCGAAGGTCTCGCCGTACTTCGCGAAGGTCTTCGGGAAGAAGGCGCGCACCACGTGACCGAAGACGATCGGGTCGGAGACCTTCATCATCGTGGCCTTGAGGTGCACGGAGAACAGGACGCCCTCCTCCTTGGCGCGGGCGACCTGAGCGGTCAGGAACTCGCGCAGCGCCGCGACGCGCATCACGGAGGCGTCGACGACCTCACCCTCGAGGACCGGTACCGACTCGCGCAGGACGGTGGTCGAGCCGTCGTCACCCTTGAGCTCGATGCGCAGCGCACCGGCCTCGGAGACCACCACGGACTTCTCCGTGGAGCGGAAGTCGTCCACGCCCATGGTCGCCACGTCGGTCTTGGACTCGGAGGACCAGGCGCCCATGCGGTGCGGGTGGGTCTTGGCGTAGTTCTTGACCGAGGCGGGGGCGCGGCGGTCGGAGTTGCCCTCACGCAGGACCGGGTTGACGGCCGAGCCCTTGATCTTGTCGTAGCGGGCGCGGATCTCGCGCTCCTCGTCGGTCTTCGGGTCGTCCGGGTAGTCCGGCAGCGCGTAGCCCTTGCCCTGCAGCTCGGCGATCGCGGCCCTCAGCTGCGGGATGGACGCCGAGATGTTCGGCAGCTTGATGATGTTGGCCGAGGGGGTCTTGGCCAGCTCGCCCAGCTCGGACAGCGCGTCGGGGATGCGCTGGTCCTCGTTCAGGTACTCCGGGAAGACGGCGATGATGCGCCCGGCCAGCGAAATGTCGCGGGTCTCCACGGGCACACCGGCCTGCGAGGCATACGCCTGGATCACCGGCAGGAACGAATGCGTCGCCAGGGCCGGGGCCTCGTCTGTGTAGGTGTAGATGATGGTCGAGTCAGTCACCGGGTGCTCCGCTCCACGTCTGCAACATTGCTCGATATCAAGATATCTCGTGAGCGGGATCGGCTCGACAGGGGTCCTGGCCGGAAAACGTGCCGTACGGGTGCGACCGAAGCCTGGGGCTCGTGGTCATGACAAGCGATCGCCCGCTGACCGGCGGCCGGACCCGACCACCCGGCCGCCCGAGCGAAAGCGGATCATGAGATATCGCACCAGAGTGACGGCCCCGGCGGCCGCCCTGATCGGTACGGCGGCGGCGCCGGGCGTGGGGAGCACGGCCCGTGCCCGGCCGCCATCCGCACGCGCACGGCGGACCCGGACCCGGGCCCGGAGAGCCTCGGCGACCCCGTCTTCCCGGCCCTCGGCAACGACGGCTACCGCGCCCGTGCCCATCACCTCGACCTCTGTTACGACGCCACGGCCCGGTGTGTCGACGCCGCCGCCCTGAGGATCCGCACCACCCGGGCGCTGGACGAGGACCGCGTCGTCACGGTCCGCGTCGAGTACTCCGCCGACCCGCGCCGCGCCCTGGCGCACACCGCCCGGGTGCCCACTCCGGACGGCTTCGCGATCTGCCCCCGGCCGAACTCCGCGCACACCGTCTTCCCGTGCAACGACCGCCCGTCGGACAAGGCGGACTTCAGCTTCCGCAGCACCGTCCCGAACGGACTGCGCGGCGTGGCGAACGGCCCGAACCTCGCGGCCCGCACAGCAGGCGCGGAGGCCACTGGCACGAGAATTCGGCCACGCTCCGACCGGCGGTGGCGGGCGGGGCCCAGTGGCCGGTTTCGCTCGCCACGTACTGCCCGACTCCTCGTTGATCTGGTGGGATCGGGTGTCGCCGTGGGAGGGAGAGCAAGACGTGGACTTCGTCAGCCGTCGGGGTTTCCTGGGTGCCTCCGCAGCCGGAGTCGCCGCCGCCGTGTCACCGGCGACGGCCCTGGCAACGGGCCGGCGGGCCGCCCGTGCCGGGGAGCGGGTCCTCACCTATCACGAGACGACCGGCGGGTCGGTCACCGCGTGCCGTGACGGATCGGTGCTGATCGCGGAGGTGCAGGGAGTCCTGTGGCGTGTCCCTCGCGACGGCGGGCCGGCCCGGCAGCTGACGGACTGGTCGCTGGAGGCGACCCGTCCGGCGCTCACGCCGGACGGCGAGCGGCTCGCCGTGTGCGGTTACCGCGGCGGCGCCTTCCACCTGTGGTCGATGCGACCGGACGGCAGCGAGCCGCGCCGACTGACCGACGGGCCCTGGGACGACCGCGGAGCGGCCTGGTCACCGGACGGGACACGCATCGCCTTCTCGTCCGAGCGCGGTGGCGACCCCGTGACCGGTACGTCCTTCGGCCTGTGGACCCTGGAGGCGGACAGCGGCCGGCTGCACCGGCTGACCGGCGGGGACTTCGAGGACTTCGATCCGGTGTGGTGGCCGGACGGGCGGTCGTTGGTCTGCGTACGGGCCGCGCACCGGCCGGACGGCGGGAACGACGGCGGCCTCGCCCTGGTCCGCGTTCCCGCCACCGGCGGTACGGCGGAGGTGGTGCGCTCGGTGACGGAGGGCAGGCTGCTGTGCCCGTCCGTCTCACCGGGCGGGCGGATCGCCTTTGTGCACCTGACCGGGACGGGCGAGGCGGGGTCCGGTCCGCCCGCGCGTGCGGCGCTGATGGTCGACGGGCACGTCGTCACGGCGGACGAGGACCTGGCGGCGGCCCCGCCGTGCTGGCTGGACGAGGACCGGCTGCTGTACGTCGCGGACGGCCGCATCCGCATCCGTACCCTGGCCGAACCCTCCGTGACGGACGTGCCGTTCACCGCCCGGCTGCCGGTGCCCCGGCCCCGGTGGCGGCCCAGGACGCGGGCCCTGGGATCCCCGGCACCGGACCCGGTGCGCGGCATCCACCTGCCGGCTCTGTCACCGGACGGGAAGCGGGTGGCGTTCGTCGCGCTGAACGCGCTGTGGCTGCTGCCGGTCGACGGCGCCCCGCGCAAGCTCCTGCAGAGCGAGCCCGTTCACTACGTGCAGATGCCCGCCTGGGCCCCCGACGGGCGCAGCCTCCTGTACTGCACCGACCGGGACGGTCTGACCGCCGTGCACCGCCTCGGTCTGGAGGACGGCGACGACCGGTTGGTGGCAGGCGGCGGACGGCTGCACCCGGCGCTGTCGCCGGACGGCTCTCGGCTGGCCTGCCAGGACATCGCCGGAAACCTGGTACTGCGGGACCTGGCGAGCGGTCAGGAACGGGTGGCGGCCCGGCCCCTGGCCACCGACGGACCGCCCGGGGCCCCGACCTGGTCACCGGACGGCCGGTACCTGGCCTTCTGCGACCGCAACCGGCTCAACCACCGCTTCCGCGAGGGCTACCACCTCATCCGCGTCGTCGACACCGTCACCGGCGCCGAGAAACGCCACCTGCCGGCCGCACACCAGTCGCTGTCCGACCGCGCCGCCGCAGGACCGGTGTGGTCGCCCGACGGCCGCTGGATGGCCCTGATCGCCGAGTCGGCGCTGTGGCTGCTGCCCGTCACCGCCGAGGGCACGCCCACGGGTCCGGCCCGGAAACTCACCGACGAACCCGCCGACCACCCCAGCTGGGCCGCGGACTCGCGCACACTGCTGTACCTGTCGTGCGGGCGGCTGCGCCTGATGTCCCTGGGCTCCGCGGTCGCGGCCGACGAAGTGCGCACCCTGACCGCCGGTCCGGTCACCCGCCCCCGTACCCCGGACCGCCGGGAGAAGCTGCGGATCCACGCCGGCCAGCTGTGGGACGGCACCGGTGCCGCTCCCCGCCAGGACGTGGACATCCTGGTCAGCGGCGACCGCATCACCGCCGTGGAGCCGCACCGGACGCGCCGGCCGGGTCACCGCACCGTCGACGCCTCGTGCCGGACCGTCATCCCGGGCCTGTTCGACAGCCACACCCATCCCTACAACGCCACCTACGGCGCCCGGCAGGGCCTGACCGCGCTCGCCTACGGCATCACCACCACCGCCTGCCTGGGCGGACCGCTGTACGAGGCGGTCCGGCTGCGTGAGTCGGCCGCCACCGGGTACGGCCTGGGGCCCCGCCAGCTCGCCTGCGCGGAACTCATCGACGGTTCCCGCACCGCCTACAGCATGGGCCGGGCGCACCGCACCCGCGCGGGCGTCGCCCGCACCCTGCGGCGCGCCACGGCGCTGGACGTCGACTTCGTCAAGACCTATGTGCGCGCCTCGGGGCAGGTCATGGCGCAGGCCGCCGAGGCCGCGCACGAACTGGGCGTGCCCAGCGGCAGCCATCTGTGCTCGCCCGGCAGGTCGGCCGGGCAGGATCTGACGACCCATCTGCAGGCCACCCAGCGCCTGCCCTACGGACATGCCACCACCCCCCTCGGGCACGTCCACCAGGACCTGGTCGAGCAGTACGCCGACGGCACCTTCTCCCTGATCATCACCCCGTTCACGGCACAGGCCCTGCTCGGCGCCGATCCCGGGCTGGCCGGCGATCCTCGGGTGAGCCGGCTCATGCCGCCCTGGGACGTGGCCTCCGTACGCGCACGCGCCCAGGCCGCCCCCACCGACCGGCAACTCGAAGCACTGGCCGTGGAGATGGCCGACTACCGGCGGCTGGCCGCCCACGGTGCCGTGCTCGCCCTGGGCACCGACGCCCCGCTGGTCCCCGTCGGGCTCTCCCTCCACCTGGCCCTGCGCGCGCTGCACGCGCACGGCTTCGGCGTGGCCGAGACCCTGCACTGCGCCACCTCCGTCCCGGCCCGCCTCTTCGGCCTCGACGGCGACCTCGGCACCGTCCAGGAGGGCAGGATCGCCGACCTGACCGTCGTGAACGGCGATCCCTTCACCGACTTCGCCACCCTCGTCGACACCCCGATGGTGGTGCGCGACGGCATCCTCCACCGGCAGAGCGACCTGACGGAGGTGCATCGGCACAGGGATCACCCCGCGCCCCGGGACACCACCTGGCTCGACATCGCCCACGGCCTCGGGCGCGGCTCGTGCTGCGACACCGGCGACGGCTGACCGGGGCGACGAGAGGGCCGTCCTACGAGCGCTGGTCGGTCACGGCCGAACCCGACGACAGGTCCTCCCCGCCGCGCTGCTGCGGGATCGTCACCGTGCCCTGTTGCAGCGCCACCGTCCTGGCCGGGGCCGGGATACGGATGCCCTCCTCGCGGTAGCGGCGGTGCAGGCGCTTGATGAACTCGTGCTTGATCCGGTACTGGTCGCTGAACTCGCCGACGCCGAGGATCACCGTGAACCCGATGCGCGAGTCCCCGAAGGTGTGGAAGCGGATCGCGGGCTCGTGGTCCGGGAGGGCGCCGGTGACTTCGGCCATGGTCTCGGCGATGACCTCGGTCGTGACCCGCTCGACCTGGTCCAGGTCGCTGTCGTAGCTCACGCCCACCTGCACCAGGATCGTCAACCGCTGCTCGGGACGGGTGAAGTTGGTCATGTTGGTCTTCGCGAGCTGGCCGTTGGGGACGACCACCAGGTTGTTGGACAGCTGGCGGACCGTCGTCTGACGCCAGTTGATGTCCACCACATAGCCCTCCTCGCCGCTGCTCAGCCGGATGTAGTCGCCCGGCTGGACGGTCTTGGAGGCGAGGATGTGGATGCCCGCGAAAAGGTTGGCGAGGGTGTCCTGCAGGGCGAGGGCGACCGCCAGACCGCCGACGCCGAGGGCGGTGAGCAGAGGCGCTATGGAGATGCCGAGCGTCTGCAGCACCACCAGGAAGCCGATCGCCAGCACCAGCACCCGGGTGATGTTGACGAAGATGGTCGCCGAACCGGCGACACCCGAGCGGCTCTGGGTGACCGTGCGCACCAGGCCCGCGATCACCCGGGCCGCGGACAGCGTCACCACGAAGATCAGCCAGACCTGGAGGGTCTGGTTGACGTGGTGCTGGACGGTTCTGGTCAGCGGCAGCACCACGCCGGCCGCCGCCGCGCCGCCCGCGATCGCCGCCCACGGGACGACCGAGCGCAGCGCGTCCACGATGACGTCGTCGCCGCTCCACTTGGTCCGCTTGGCGTGCTTGCCGAGCCAGCGCAGCAGCGTACGGGACAGGAAGGCCAGCAGCAGGCCCGCGGACAGGGCGATGCCGGCGAGGACGAGGTCGTCCAGGGTCAGCGCGCGGTTCACCGGTCACCTCCAAGGCACAAAGCTGCTGCGGGGAGCCCGCTGTGAAGTCTCGTCACGTTGTCACCTGCTCGATGTCCGGAATGTGCGTTCGCGCCGCCGACCGGGTACCCGGCGTCGACGCGAACGTTCATCCTGCCGTATCCCGCACACCGGTTCGCACCGTGGGCCTCGCGGTCAGCGGGACCTCACAGCCGGCAGATCCCGCGCTCGTAGTCGACCGTGGCGGTCTCCTTGGAGTATGCCCACTGCGGCTCCAGCAACTGGGTGTCGAGCGGCCGGGCGGCGCCGGGGCTCTCCACGATGTACCCGAAGTCCTGCAACCACGCCGGGTAGAGGTTCTTCGAGCCGATGTAGAAGGCGGAGCCGTCGACCGAGACCGGCTTGTGGCGTTGGGCGTAGGGGTGTCCGTCGGCCTACGTCGCGCTCGGGGAGCTGCGGAAGGACGCGAGCTGCAGATGGGAGCAGAGCGCCGCCGTCGCGCGGCGCTCGTCGCCGGTGAGCCGGGCGAGCCTGCTGCGCAGCGCGTCGCTGATCTCGGAGAGGGACTTGATCTGGGAGTAGCCTCCGCTGCCGACGGCGCCGCGGTTGGCGGGGTCGCCGACGACGATGCGCACCTTGACGCCGGCGGCCGGTTTCGCGGCGAGGGCGTCGTAGACGCGGGTGTCGTAGCGGGGCAGCGGCGGGCAGGTCGCGTTGAGGTCCTGCTGCGAGATCTCGATGTGGCGCGTCGCGCTGGAGATCAGTGAACGCAGCGCGCTCTCCTCGGGGTTGACCGTGTCGTAGTCGCGGTCCCCGTTGGTGTTGTCGTGCAGCCCGATCACGCATCGGGTGGCGGACGTGTCCGGCAGGGCCGGACGCCAGGCGGAGGCGGGATCGGAGTCCTGGATGCCCACGCCGAGCCCGCCGACGGCGATCACCGGTACGTCGCCGGATGCCCGGACGGCACCGGGATTGGTGTCCCGCTCCATGGTGGCCATGCAGTCCGCTCCGCCGGAGGAGGCGCACCAGACACTGGCGATGTTGCTCTTGTTGCGGCAGGTCCAGGTCCACAGCCGGTCCAGGTACCGGCCGGCCGTGCCGGCGGCGGGTCCGGTCAGGGCGAGGTCGACGTCGGTGACCGGGTGGGCGGTGTCGAGGTAGTCGCCCTTCCAGTCGTTGATGCCGCCGGTGACCGCGGACCGTCCGTCGACGACCAGGAGCTTGGAGTGGTTCCACGAGAAGGCGGTCTTCGACGTCGTCATCGAGGCGACGTCGAGCGTGATGGAGTCGGCCGCCGGGCCGAGCTTGCCGATCAGGTCGTCCCGGTACTTCGAGGGCAGTACGTTCATGTGGTACAGGGGCGCGGCCCCGACAAGGACCCGGACCTTGAGCTTGTGGCCGGAGTCCACGGAGGCCTTCAGTCCCGCGACGACGGCGTCCTGGAAGGCGCCGTCCGGGAAGGGCGCGAGACTGGAGATGTCGACGGTCCGGGTCGCCCGGGAGATGTTCGCGGTCATCTTGGCCAGCAGCCGCTCGGTGCCCGCGCGGTCCTTGCAGACGGCGTCGCCCCAGCAGCCGGGCGTCTGGAGCAGCCACCCGGCGGGGTCGCCGTCCGGGGCGTCGAGGCGGTTGCCGCTCGTCCGCTCCCACACGTCCCCTTCCAGGCCGGGCGACACCTCGCGCAACGTCCGCTCCACGGAGTCGAGATGAGGGGTCGTCGGATCGGCGGCGGTGGCGGGTGCGGCGGGCAGCACGGCCAGGGTGAGGGCGGATATCAGTGCGGCGCGCGCCGGACGGCGCAAGCGGGGCGAAGGATCATCCGCAGAAGTTACCAGTCGGTAGATCTCGCGTTCGACCGTAAAACCCCACGGCGACGGGTCGGCCGCGCACGCGCACCCCGCACGCTCGGCGTACACGCCGCGCGGCAGCGGCCTCGCGGGCCCGCTGATCAGACGATGCCCTCCGCGAGTTCGGCCTGGTCGCGGTCGTCGCCGTAGGCGGCGGTGGTCGGTGTGCCGTACGCGCGCCGGGCGACGTACCACCA
Organism: Streptomyces griseochromogenes; assembly: GCF_001542625.1. NCBI lineage: Bacteria > Bacillati > Actinomycetota > Actinomycetes > Kitasatosporales > Streptomycetaceae > Streptomyces > Streptomyces griseochromogenes. The sequence continues at coordinate 3,709,947 of NZ_CP016279.1, forward strand.
GACGCTGGCCAGGAGCAGGACGACGGCGAGCGCCACGGCCGCGTAGTTCATCGTGTCGACGGTGACCGGCGAGGCTTGCGGCAGGCAGAACAGCACCGTCACACAGGCCACCCAGACCACCGCGATCCAGCCGACCGGCCTGCTCCACCGGCCCAGGTTCCAGGGACCCGGCCGGAAACGGTCGCCCGCGCGCAGCCGCAGCAGCACGGGGATGGCGTAGGCGGGGGTGATGCCGATGACGTTGATGGCGGTGACCGCGCCGTACGCAGTCGTCGAGTACAGGGACGGCAGGGCGAGGACGCCGGCCACGATCACCGACAGCCACACCGCGGCGACCGGGGTCTGGGTGCGGCTGCTGACCTTGCGCCACAGGTACGAGCCGGGCAGGGCGCCGTCCCGGCTGAACGCGAACACCATCCGGCTGGCCGCGGCCACCTCGGCGTTCCCGCAGAACAGCTGGGCGATGATCACGACGAGCAGCAGCGCGCAGGCTCCGTCGGTGCCGAGACCGTCGAGCAGGATCTGCGCGGGCGGCACGCCGGTGGCGGTGGTGCGCGTGGCGTCGTAGTCCCGGATGGCGAAGGTCAGCCCTGCGAGCAGCACGAAGCCCGCGATCCACGACACCCAGATGGACCGTACGATGCCCTTCGCCGCCGACACCGAGGCGTTGGAGGTCTCCTCGGACAGGTGCGCGGAGGCGTCGTAGCCGGAGAACGTGTACTGGGCGAGCAGCAGGCCGATCGCCGCCACGTAGAGCGGATGCGACCAGCCGGTGTCGTTGACGAACTCGGTGAACACGAAGGACGGCGACCGGTGGTGGTCCGGGACGATCGCGAGCGCCCCGACGATGAGCGCGACACCGCCCAGATGCCACCACACGCTGATCGAGTTGAGCAGGCTCACCAGGCGGACGCCGAACAGGTTCAGCGCGGCGTGCAGCAGCAGGATGGCGCAGAAGATCAGCATCGTTCTGCCGGGGGTCGGCTCGAAGCCCCACCGGAGGTTGGCGAAGGCGCCGGTGAACAGGGCGGCGCCGTAGTCGATGCCGGCGATCGCGCCGAGCAGACCGAGCAGATTCAGCCAGCCCGTGTACCAGCCCCAACGCCGACCGCCGAGCCGGTCGGCCATGTAGTACAGGGCGCCGGAGGTCGGATAGGCGCTGGTGACCTCGGCGAGCGCGAGGCCCACGCACAGCACGAACAGGCCGACGCCCGCCCAGCCCCACAGCATCACCGCGGGCCCGCCCGCACCCAGGCCGAAGCCGTAGAGGGTCATGCAGCCGGACAGGACCGAGATCACCGAGAAGCTGATCGCGAAGTTGCCGAACCCGCCCATGCGACGGGCCAGCACCGGGCGGTAGCCCAGCTCGCGCAGCCGCCGCTCCTCGTCGTGCTGCGGCCGGGCGGGGGAGGACGGTCGATCGGGAGCGGGGGACATGCGGAAACCTCCGGGGTCAGGAAGGAACAGGCGCGTCAGGCGCCCCCGGCGGCCGCGTGGCAGCGGTCCCTGGCCTGCAGGAAGACCTCCACGGCGCGGGCCCGGTCCGGGGTGCGGTACATCCAGGGCGGGGGCGTGAAGTACGGGCCGATCGCGTCGAACACCCGGGCCGCGTCCGGGAAGAGAAGGGCACCCCACAGGGCATGGGCCAGGTGGTTGAGGTCCGGCAGCGTGTGTTCGGCCCGGGGTGCCCGCTCGAACCAGGAGTGCAGCGCACGCCGCGCCTCCCGGGACGCGTCCTCCGCGACCCAGTGCAGGTCGAGCGCCGCGTCGTGTCCGCTGCCGCGCCGGTAGCGCTCGACCCGCACGTACAGCGGCAGCACATGCAGCGCGGAGGCGGGCGGCGCCGAGGCGGCGGCCCACTGGGCGTAGCGCACGGCCTCGGCGAGCCGGTCCGGGGAACCGATCGCGTACAGGAACTGGAGCATGCGGTGGTGCGCCTCGCGGTTGTGCGGATCACGCCGGCCGGCCTCGGTCAGCAGCCCCCACGGGCCCGGCGGCAGACCGGGTTCCGGCGGCGGCGCCCGGTGCTCCTCCCAGCGCTGCTCGGGATCGAGCTGGGCCAGCGCCAGCAGGCACACCCAGGGCACCGGGTCCCGCGGGGCGGCCTCGGCGACGCTCTGGGCGGCATCCCACGCCTCGATCCACAACTCGTGCGTACGGCGGTGCCGTTCGCGCCGCGCCCGCAGGGCCCGCTCCACGCGGACCCGGGCGTGCATCACCGCGGCCGGCACGCTGTGCGGCTCCTCGGCGAGCCACGCGCGCACCACGTCCGTACCGGCCGCCGCGGCCGCGAGGACCTGGGTGCGCCGGGTCCACTGCGACCAGCCGGAGGTGTCCGTGAGCAGGGTGCGCATCGCCATCCAGCGCCCGGTGCGCAGATCCTGCAGCGCGGTGCGCAGGGCTCCGTCGTGACCGGCGGGGTCGTAAGAAGGGCGTGCCGGCAACAGCCCTCCTCTGGGCGTCGGCTGAGGGATCTCGTGCGGTCGGCGGTCACTATAGGGGCGGACGTTGGACCTCGCCATTGTTGTCAACTCAACTATCCCCAGGGGTGGTTGAACCCCAGGTGGACGACTGCCGGGGCCGTCGGCGTCGGTGCTTGACGCCGGACACGGCCCGGCGGCAGGCTGTGCGCGGTGATCTTCCAAGGGTGCGGACGAGCGTGCGGAGGGGTGCGATGACGGGGCCGGTGCTCGCCGTCGACCAGGGCACCTCCGGCACCAAGGCCCTGGTGGTCTGCCCCGAACGCGGGGTCCTCGGCACCGGGTTCGCCGCCGTGACGCCCCGATACCTGCCCGGCGGCCTGGTCGAGGTGGATCCGGCCGAACTGTACGGCTCGGTCCTCGACGCCGGCCGGCGTGCTCTCGCCGAGGCCGGTGAGGACGTCGTGGCCCTGGGCCTGGCCAATCAGGGTGAGACCGTCCTCGCCTGGGACCCGGGCAGCGGCCGCCCGCTGACCGACGCGCTCGTCTGGCAGGACCGGCGCGCCGAGACCGTCTGTGCCGAACTCGCCCCGCACGCCGAGGAGTTGCGGCGGCTGACCGGACTGCCCCTGGACCCGTACTTCGCCGCGCCCAAGATGGCCTGGATCCGCCGTCACCGCACCCGCGAGGGCGTGGTCACCACCTCCGACGCCTGGCTGGTCCACCGCCTCACGGGAACGTTCGTCACCGACGCGGCCACCGCCGGCCGCACCCAGCTCCTCGACCTCGACCGCGCCCAGTGGTCGCCGCGGGCGCTGGAGATCTACGGGCTGTCCGGCGAACGGCTCCCCCAGGTGGCCGGCAACGCCCAGCCCATCGGCACCACAAGCGCCTACGGCCGCGACATCCCGCTCACCGGACTCGCGGTCGACCAGCAGGCCGCCCTGCTCGCCCAGCGCGTCACCGGGCCCGGCCGCGCCAAGTGCACCTACGGCACGGGCGCCTTCCTGCTCGCGCACACCGGCGGCACACCCCGGCGCGGCACCTCCGGCCTGGTCAGCTGTGTCGCCTGGCGGCTCGCCGGAGACACCAGCTACTGCCTCGACGGGCAGGTCTACACGGCCGCCTCCGCCGTGCGCTGGCTCACCGACCTCGGCGTCATCTCCTCGGCCGCCGACCTCGACCCGGTCGGCGGTGCCGTCCCCGACAGCGGCGGCGTCACCTTCGTCCCCGCCCTCGCCGGGCTCGCCGCCCCCTGGTGGCGCGGCGATGTGCGCGGCTCCCTGACCGGGCTCGGCCTCGACACCGGACCGGGGCACGTGGTGCGCGCCCTGTGCGAGGGCCTGGCGGCCCAGGTGGCGGAGCTGGCGGAGGCGGCCGCGGCCGACCTCGGCAGCCCGCTCGACGTGCTGCGCGTCGACGGCGGCCTGACCCGCTCCGCCCTCCTCATGCAGACCCAGGCCGATCTCCTGCAACGCCCCGTCGAGGTCTCCGCGCTGCCCGACGCCACCGCGCTCGGCGCCGCCGCCCTGGCCCGGCTCGGCGCGGACCGTACGCTGAGCGTGGAAGACGCCCTGCCCGACGGGAAGCCCGCCGCCGTGTACGAACCCCGCATCCCGGCCGACCAGGCGGCCGAGCGCCGCGCCGGCTTCCGCAGCGCGGTCGCCGCCCTGCTCGGCTCATGACGGTCACCGCCGAAGGGGCGCTGCCCGCGCACGCCTACGACGTGACGGTCGTCGGCGCCGGCGTCGTCGGCTGCGCCGTCGCCCGCGAACTCGCCCGTCACCCACGGCTGCGCGTCGCCCTGGTCGAGGCCCAGGACGATGTCGGCCAGGGCACCTCCAAGGCCAACACCGCCATCCTGCACACCGGTTTCGACGCGACCCCGGGCTCCCTGGAGGCCCGGCTGGTGCGCGAGGGATCCCGGCGGCTCGCCGCCTACGCCGCCGAGTCCGGCATCCCCGTCGAACGGGTCGGCGCCCTGCTCGTCGCCTGGGACGAGGAGCAACTCGCCGCTCTGCCGCGACTGGCCGAGAAGGCCGAGCGCAACGACTGCCCGGACACCCGCCTCCTCGGCACCGACGAGCTCTACGCCCGCGAACCGCACCTCGGCCCCGGCGCGCTCGGCGCCCTCCACGTGCCCGGCGAGAGCATCATCTGCCCCTGGACGACGACTCTGGCGTACGCCACCCAGGCGGTCCGCGCGGGCGTCGACCTGCACCTGAACACCCAGGTGCAGGGCATCGGGCGGACCACCGACGGCCACCGCCTGACCACCTCCAGGGGCACCCTGCACAGCCGCCACCTGGTCAACGCGGCAGGCCTGCACGCCGACACCCTCGACCGGGCGCTCGGCCACGAGGACTTCACCGTCACCCCGCGCCGCGGCCAGCTCCTCGTCCACGACAAGCTCGCCCGCCCCCTGGTCCGGCACATCCTCCTCCCCGTCCCGACCGCCCTCGGCAAGGGCGTCCTGGTCGCCCCCACCGTCTACGGCAACGTCCTGCTCGGCCCCACCGCCGAGGACCTCGACGACAAGCGGGCCACAGGCTCCACCGCCGAGGGCATCGCCCTGCTGCGCGAGAAGGGCCGCCGCATCCTGCCCGCCCTGCCGGACGAGGAGGTCACCGCCGTCTACGCCGGGCTGCGCGCGGCCACCGAGCACGAGGACTACCGCATCACCGCACACATCGAGCAGGCGTATGTCACCGCGGGCGGCATCCGGTCCACCGGCCTGACCGCGTCCATGGCCATCGCCGCCCACGTCGTGGCCCTGCTGGCCGGCAACGGGCTCGACCTCGGCCCGGCCAGGGAACCGGACCCTGTGCGCATGCCCAACCTGGGGGAGGCCTTCCCGCGCCCCTACCAGCGGCCCGAACTCATCGCCGCCGACCCGGAGTACGGCACCCTCGTCTGCCACTGCGAGCGCGTCTCCCGCGGCGAGATCCGCGACGCCCTCGCCAGTACGATCCCGCCGCGCACCCTGGACGGCCTGCGCCGCCGCACCCGCGCCCGGGCGGGCCGCTGCCAGGGCTTCTACTGCGGGGCGGCGGTACGACAGCTCTTCGAGGAGGCCCGCCCATGACCGCGCAAGGCGCCGTACGCGGGGTCGACGTCCTCGTCGTCGGCGCGGGTCCCGCCGGACTCGCGGCCGCGGCCCGCCTGGCCGCCGCCGGAGCCGGCCACGTCGAGGTGCTGGAGCGGGAGGCACAGCCCGGGGGAGTGCCACGGCACTGCGCCCACGGCGGCTTCGGCACCTGGGTGCACCCGCTGACCGGCCCCGGGTACGCCCGTCTGCTCACGCAGGGCGCCACACGTACCGGTGCCGTGGTGCGGACCGGGGTGACGGTCCTCGACTGGACGGGCCCGCGCACGCTCACCGCTGTCGGTCCCGAGGGCCCGGAGACGATCGACGCCCGAGCCGTCGTCCTGGCCACCGGCTCCCGCGAACGCCCCCGCGCGGCCCGCCTGGTGCCCGGCACCCGGCCCGCCGGTGTCCTCACCACCGGCGAACTCCAGCAGGCGGTCCACCTGTTCGGGCAGTCCGTCGGCACCCGGGCGCTGATCGTCGGCGCCGAGGCTGTCTCGTACGCGGCGGCCGGCACCCTGCGCGCGGCCGGCGTGAGGGTCGTCGCCCTGGTCACCGAAGACGCGCGAGCCCGGGTCCCGCGTCTGCGCGTCCAGTCGGCCCGCCTCGGCCACCGCGTCCCGCTCCTGACGGACACCACGGTGGCCGAACTCCTCGGCCACGGCCGCCTCTCCGGCGTCCGCGTGCGCCACCGTGACGGCCGCACGGCCGTCCTGCGCTGCGACACGATCGTCTTCACCGGCGACTTCGTCCCCGACGACGAGCTCGCCCGCCGGGCCGGCATCACGCTGGACACCGACCCGCACACCTCGCGGCCGGGCGTCTTCGCCGTCGGCGCGCTGCTGCACCCCGGGCAACGCGCCAGGGCGGCCGCCTGGGCCGGGGCGGAGACGGGCGGCATAGTGCTGGAGTGGCTGACGGCAGGGGAGTCGCCGAGCGGTCCCGCCGCCTGAGCGGGTGGCCCCGACCGCGTGCCCTTCGACCCGACCCGGTGACCGAAGTGCCCGGTGAGCACCCCGGGCGGCTCACAGATCCGTGTACGACCCGTGCCGCCCGGCACCCCCGGCGAACCGCGCCGCGCCTTCCAACCCCTGCGCCAGAACGTCCATGCCGTACCGGAGTTCGACCCGCATCGCGCTCTCCTCGTCAAGACCCTCCTGGTCGAGCAACGAGGCCCGGTCGCCGCGCAGGCAGGCCTGCGGGAAGCGGGCCATGGCCGCCGCCAGCTCCTCGGCCGCTCCGCGGGCGCGACCGGTGGGCACGAGACGGTTGGCGAGGCCGATGTCGTAGGCCTCGCGGGCCGGGACCGGCCGACCGGTCAGGATCATGTCCATGGCCCGGCCGGCGCCGATCAGCCGGGGCAGCCGTACCGTGCCGCCGTCGATCAGCGGAACGCCCCAGCGGCGGCAGAACACCCCGAACACGGCGTCCTCCTCGGCGACCCGGAGATCGCACCACAGGGCCAGCTCCAGGCCGCCCGCGACGGCGTGGCCCGCGACGGCCGCGACGACCGGCTTGGACAGCCGCATCCGGGTCGGCCCCATCGGCCCGTCACCCCCCTCGGCGACCCGGTTGCCGCGCTCGCCGCCCACCTCCTTCAGATCGGCTCCCGCGCAGAACGTGCCTCCCTCGCCCCACAGGACCGCCACCCGCGCGTTGTCGTCGGCTTCGAACTCCCTGAACGCCGAGGCGAGTTCCGCGGCCGTCGGACCGTCCACCGCGTTGCGGACCTCGGGGCGGGACAGGACGATCGTGGTGACGTGCTCGTTGTGCTCCACGCGGACCGGCACGGCGGGTGCTCCTTCTCGGGCTGCGGCTCGGAGGGCCACTCTGCCTCAGATGACCTTCAGACGCACCAGCGCCCCGAGCGTGAGCGCCCCCGGTACCAGCGGCACCCAGACGGTGATGATGCGGTAGGCGAGCACCACCGCCGTGGCCACCGCCACCGGGCCGCCCACCGCCACCAGCGCCACGATCAGCGCCGCCTCGACGGAGCCGAGCCCGCCCGGCGTGGGCACCAGCGCCACCGCGACGGTCGCGGCGAGATACGCGAGCGCCATGTACGCCGGCGGCACCGGCAGCCCCAGCGCCCGCCCCACCGCCACCAGACCGGCCGCCTGCAGCGCGGGGAAGGCGAACGAGCCGCCCCACAGCGCGAGCGCCCGGGCCGGACGCGTGTGCACCGAGCGCGCCTCGCCCAGGGCGGTGCGCACGAAGCCGAGCACGGGCTCGCGCAGGCGTCGTACGAGGGCGAGCGCGGCCACCGCCACCGCCAGCGCCGCGCCCGCGGCGACCAGCACCGGTCCGACGTCCCCGGGCGGCAGCAGGCTGCCGAGCCGCAGTGCGTCGGGGAAGGCGAGCAGGAGCGCGGCCAGCAGGCTCAGCCGGCCGACCGACTCGGCGAGCAGATACAGCGCGAGCGCTGCGGAGGAGCGGGCGAGCGGCACCCCGCACACGGCCATGAACCGCAGGTTGACCGCGCCCGCGCCGAGCCCCGTCGGCAGCAGGTGATTGGCCGAGCCCGCCGCGAACTGCGTGGCCAGCAGCCGCCACCGGGGCAGCGGCTGGATCACGGCGCCCTGCCGGGTGAAGGCCGCCGCCACCCAGGTCAGACAGGTGGCGCCGGCCGCCGCCAGCAGCCAGGGCCATGAGGCCGACCGCAGATGACCGAAACCCTCGATGAGCACCGACCGGTGCCGTACCGCGACGATCGCGACCAGCAGGAGCGGAAGCAGGCACAGGACCTGCCGCACGGGGACGCGCCGGGCGAGCCGGGAGAGGCGTCCCTTACGGAAGCCGGGGAGGTGTACCGCTGTCACACTGCGAGAGGTTTTCCGCACCGTGTGAGCGGCGGGTTGCAAAAGCGCGGACGCCGGCTTACGGGCGGGCAGCGGATGAGAGGGAGGAGTCATGAAGGCCTTTGAACGCGGGGACGCCGGGTGGGGTGAACAGGCGCGGACATTGACCTCAACGAAGCTTGAGGTCTTACGTTCTCTCCCATGAGCATGGAGACCACCGCATGGATGCAGCTGCACAGCGTGATGACCGCGCAGCAGGAACGCCGTCCCTTCGCCCGCGCCACGCTGCGCCGCATCGCCGCCTTCGCCCGCCCGCACCGCGCGGGCATCGTCCGTTTCGTACTGCTCGGGGTGGTGACGGCACTCCTCGCCGTGGCCACCCCCGTGCTCGCCGGCCGCGTCGTCGACGCGATCGTGACGGGCCATGACTCGGGGAAGGTCGTCCGGCTCTCCCTCCTGATCGCGCTGGTCGCCCTCGCGGAGGCGGGGCTCGGCATCCTCGGCCGGCGCCTGTCGGCGACGCTCGGGGAGGGACTCATCCTCGACCTGCGCACGGCTGTGTTCGATCATGTGCAGCGCATGCCCGTCGCGTTCTTCACACGTACTCGTACGGGAGCGCTGGTCAGCCGTCTCAACAACGACGTGATCGGAGCCCAGCGCGCGTTCGCCAACACGCTCTCGGGTGTGGTGACCAATCTGGTGACCCTGCTGCTCACGCTCGCGGTCATGCTCACCCTGTCCTGGCAGATCACGCTGCTCGCGCTGGTGCTGCTGCCGGTGTTCGTGCTGCCCGCCCGCCGCATGGGCAGCCGGATGGCACGGATGCAGCGGGAGGCGGCGGCGCTCAACGCGGCGATGGGCACCCGGATGACCGAGCGCTTCTCCGCGCCCGGCGCCACGCTGATCAAGCTGTTCGGCCGCCCGGAGGAGGAGTCCGCCGAGTTCGCGGCCCGCGCCCGCCGGGTCCGTGACATCGGCGTGCGCACGGCGACCGCCCAGTCGGTGTTCATCACCTCCCTCACCCTGGTCTCCGCCCTCGCCCTGGCCCTCGTCTACGGCCTCGGTGGCTGGTTCGCGCTGCGCGGCACCCTGCAGGCGGGCGCGGTCGTCTCCCTCGCCCTGCTGCTGACCCGGCTCTACGCCCCGCTCACCGCGCTCGCCGGAGCCCGCGTGGAGGTGATGAGCGCGCTGGTCAGCTTCGAGCGGGTCTTCGAGGTGCTGGACCTCAAGCCGCTGATCGAGGAGAAGCCGGACGCGGTGGAGGTGCCCGAGGGCCCGGTCGCCGTCGAGTTCGAGGACGTCACCTTCTCCTACCCGTCCGCCGACCAGGTCTCGCTCGCCTCCCTGGAGGAGGTCGCCGCGCTCGACACCCGCGGCGGCGCCGAGGTGCTGCACGGCATCTCCTTCCGGGCCGAACCCGGCCAGACCGTCGCCCTGGTCGGCTCCTCCGGCGCCGGCAAGTCCACCATCGCGCAGCTGCTGCCGCGCCTGTACGACGTCGACGCCGGCGCCGTCCGGATCGGCGGGACCGACGCGCGCGACGTGACCGCCGCCTCCTTGCGGGCCACCCTCGGCATGGTCACCCAGGACGGCCACCTCTTCCACGACACCGTGCGCGCCAACCTGTTGCTGGCCCGTCCCACGGCCACGGACGAGGAACTGTGGGACGCCCTGGGCCGCGCCCGTCTGGCCGAGGTCGTCCGTTCCCTGCCCGACGGTCTCGACACGGTGGTCGGCGAGCGCGGCTACCGGCTCTCCGGCGGCGAGCGCCAGCGCATGACCATCGCCCGGCTGCTGCTGGCCCGCCAGCGCGTGGTCATCCTCGACGAGGCCACCGCCCATCTGGACAACACCTCGGAGGCGGCCGTCCAGGAGGCGCTCACGGAGGCCCTGGAAGGCCGTACCGCCGTGGTGATCGCCCACCGGCTGTCCACCGTCCGGGCCGCCGACCAGATCCTGGTCGTGGAGGCCGGCCGGATCGTGGAACGGGGCACGCACGAGGAGCTCCTCGCGGCGGGCGGACGGTACGCGGAGCTGCACCGCACGCAGTTCGCCGAGCGGGGCGACGAGGTTTCGACGGCCTGAGACCGAGGGGGTGGGCCGCCGCGGGGTTGCCGCCCACCCCCTTGACGCCAGTGGTCCGGACCTTTAACTTCACGCCTTAATCAAAGACTTCCGAATGCGCTCGGCACCCCGTGGCCACACCAGTGTCGGCCTGCGTTCGGCACCCCCCACCGAAAGGCCGCCCCGCATGGCCAGACCACTGCCCGCAGCCGTCTCGCTCGCCGCCCTGTCCCTCGCCACCGGCCTGATCGTCGCCTCCCCGGCCCAGGCCGCCACCGGCGCCATCACCGGGCTCGCCGGAAAGTGCCTGGACATCGCCGGAGCGAACTCCGCCGACGGCACGGCCGTCCAGCTCTACGACTGCAACGGCACCGCCGCCCAGCAGTGGACCGTCGGCGGCGACGGCACCGTCCGCGCCCTCGGCAAGTGCCTCGACGTCACCGGCAACGCGACCGCGGACGGCGCCAAGGCGCAGCTGTGGTCCTGCACCGGCGGCGCGAACCAGAAGTGGACCGTCACCGCCGCCCACGACATCGTCAACCCGCAGGCGAACAAGTGTCTGGACGTCACCGACAACTCCTCGGCCAACGGCGCCCGCGCCCAGATATGGGGCTGCGGCGGTGGCGCCAACCAGAAGTGGAACGCGCCCGCGGCCGACGGCGGCACCACCCCGGCCGCCCCGATGGCGGTGGCGCCCTACCTCTACAACGGCTGGGGCAGCCCGCCGAACCCGGGCACCATCACCCAGGCCACCGGCGTGAAGTGGTTCACGCTCGCCTTCGTGCTCAGCAACGGCTACTGCGACCCGCAGTGGGACGGCAGCCGCCCGCTGACCGGCGGGGTGGACCAGCAGACCGTGAACACCGTGCGGGCGAACGGGGGCGACATCATCCCGTCCTTCGGCGGCTACAGCGGCAACAAGCTGGAGAGCTCCTGCTCCAGCGCGGGCGAACTCGCCGCCGCCTACCAGAAGGTGGTCAACGCCTACGGCCTGAAGGCGATCGACATCGACATCGAGGCCGACGCCTACAGCAACCCCACCGTGCAGCAGCGCACCGTGGACGCACTCAAGACGGTGAAGGCCGACAACCCCGGCATCAAGGTGTACATCACCATCGGCACCGGGCAGAGCGGCCCCGACACCGGCCTCATCGACCGGGCCGCCTCCTCGGGCCTGACCGTGGACGCCTGGGCGATCATGCCGTTCGACTTCGGCGGAGCCGGACAGAACATGGGCAACCTCACCACCCAGGCCGCCGAAGGCCTCAAGAACGCGCTGAAGAACGCCTACCACTACAGCGACGACCAGGCCTACCGGGACATGGGCATCTCGTCCATGAACGGCATCACCGACAACAACGAGACCGTCACGGTGAACGACTTCCGGACCATCCTGGCCTACGCCCAGCAGCACCACCTGGCCCGGCTCACCTTCTGGTCCGCCAACCGCGACCGCCCGTGCACCGGCGGCCCCGCCGACAGCTGCTCCGGCGTCTCCCAGTCCGACTGGGACTACACCCGCGTCTTCGCCGGCTACACCGGCTGACCCCCGTCCCCCAGGAGAAACCGTGCTTCCCCTCAACCGCCGTCGCAGATCGACGGCCGTCGCGCTGGTCGCCGCCGCGGCCGCGTCCCTGCTCACCGCCGCACCCGCGCGCGCCACGAGTTCCGCCCTGCCGACCGGTTTCGCCACCGTCCTCAACGCGGCCAGCGGCAAGTGTCTCGACGCCAAGGCCGCCGCCACCGCCGACGGCACGGTCGTGCAGCAGTACGCGTGCAACGACACCGCCGCCCAGCAGTGGAGCTTCATCGCCACCGGCGACGGCTACGTCCGCATCGGCAACGCCAACAGCACCAACCAGGTCGTGGACGTCGCCGACGTTTCCACCGCCGACAACGCGCAGGTCCACCTGTGGAGTTACGGCGGCGGGGCCAATCAGCAGTGGCTGCCCGTGGACGACGGCGGCGGCGCCTTCCACTTCGTCAATCGCAACAGCGGCAAGTGCCTGGACGATCCGGGCGCCTCGCTCACGGACAGCGTGCAGTTCGCGCAGTACACGTGCAACGGCACCGCCGCCCAGCGCTTCCAGGTGGTCCCCGTGAACCAGTCCACGAGCGACCCCGACCTCGGCCCGAACGTCGTCGTCTTCGACCCCTCGATGTCGTCCTCGGCCATCCAGAGCAGGCTCGACACCATCTTCAAGCAGCAGGAGACCAACCAATTCGGCTCCCAGCGCTATGCCGTGCTCTTCAAGCCCGGCGCCTACAGCGCCGACGTCAACGTCGGCTTCTACACCCAGGTCTCGGGCCTCGGGCTCACCCCCGACGCCGTGTCCGTCAACGGCGCGGTGCACGCGGAGGCGGACTGGTTCCAGGGCAACGCCACACAGAACTTCTGGCGCGGCGCGGAGAACCTGTCGGTCAACCCGGCCGGCGGCAGCGACCGCTGGGCGGTCTCGCAGGCGGCGCCGTACCGCCGGATGCATCTGCGGGGCAACCTCGCCCTGGACGACGGCGGCTGGTCCAGCGGCGGCTATCTGGCGGACAGCAAGGTCGACGGACAGGTCGGCTCCGGCACCCAGCAGCAGTGGCTCACCCGCAACTCCCAGCTGGGCGGCTGGACCGGCGCCAACTGGAACATGGTCTTCGCCGGCAGCCAGGGCGTGCCGGACACCAGCTTCCCCAACCCCCCGTACACCACGGTCGCGCAGAGCCCGGTCAGCCGGGAGAAACCGTTCCTGTACGTCGACGGCAACGGCGCCTACCAGGTGTTCGTGCCATCGGTGCGGTCCAACTCCACCGGGACGAGCTGGGCGGGCGGCACCCCCTCGGGCAGCTCGCTGTCCCTGGACACCTTCTACGTCGTCAAGCCGGGCGCCACCGCCTCCCAGATCGACGCCGCGCTCGCCGCCGGTAAGAACCTGCTGTTCACCCCGGGTGTCTACCACCTGGACCAGACCCTGAAGGTGACCCGCCCGGACACCGTCGTCCTCGGTCTCGGCCTCGCCACTCTCGTCCCGGACAACGGCATCACCGCGATGACCGTCGCCGACGTCGACGGCGTGAAGATCGCGGGCCTGCTCCTCGACGCCGGCACCACCAGCTCGAAGACCCTGCTCGAGGTCGGGCCGGCCGGCTCCTCCGCCTCCCACGCCACCGACCCGACCTCCCTGCACGACGTCTACGTCCGCGTCGGCGGCGCGGGCGTCGGCAAGGCGGGCACCGGCATCGTCGTGAACAGCAGCAATGTCATCGGCGACCACATGTGGATCTGGCGCGCCGACCACGGCGGCGGAGTCGGCTGGACCAGCAACACCGCCGACACCGGGCTCACCGTCAACGGCGCCGACGTGACGATGTACGGCCTGTTCGTGGAGCACTTCCAGAAGTACCAGGTGATCTGGAACGGCAACGGCGGCCGCACCTACTTCTTCCAGAACGAGATGCCCTACGACCCACCGAACCAGTCGGCCTGGATGAACGGCTCCACCCAGGGCTACGCCGCCTACAAGGTCGCCGACTCCGTCACCAGCCATCAGGCCTACGGTCTCGGCAGCTACTGCTATTTCAACGTCGACCCGAGCGTGACCGCCGCCCACGCCATCGAGGCACCGAACACCCCGGGCGTCCGCTTCACCAGCATGGTGACGGTCTCCCTCGGCGGCACCGGCACCATCAGCCACGTCGTGAACAACACGGGAGGACCGTCGAACCCGGCCGGCAACGTCGCCGACCTCGTCCGCTACCCCTGACCGGCGCGACGGGCGGGGACAGGAGGTCCTCGCCCGTCGTACCCGCTCCGCAGGCCGATCCCCCGACAGCGAGGCAGACTGGACCGAGGAGGACGGAGGGACCGCTTCGGTGACGGGTCTGCTGTGGGAGTACGACGGCTACGACCCCGCGGAGGAACGCCTGCGGGAGTCCCTGTGCACCCTGGGCAACGGCTACTTCGCCACCCGCGGAGTGCTGCCCGAGTGCGCCGCGGACGCCGTGCACTACCCCGGCACCTACGCGGCCGGCTGCTACAACCGGCTCGCCTCCGAGATCGCCGGGCGCCGGGTCGAGAACGAGGACATGGTCAATCTGCCCAACTGGCTGCCGCTCCGCTTCCGCCCGGCCGGGCGTGACTGGCTCACCCCCGACACCGCCCCGGTCACCGAACACCACCAGGTCCTCCACCTGGACCCGGGCGTACTGGAGCGCCGTACCCGCTACCGGCTCGGTGCCGACGGCGCCCTCCTCGTCCGTCAGCTCCGCCTCGTCCACATGGCCGAACCGCACCTCGCCGCACTGCGCACCGACCTCACCGTCGAGGGCCGCACCGCCGAGCTGGACGTCGAGGCCGCGCTCGACGGCAGCGTCACCAACTCCGGCGTCGCCCGCTACCGCGACCTGGACGGCCGCCACCTCACCCACGTCGAGACCGGCAGCGCGGCCGCACCCGGCACGGTGTGGCTGCGCTGCCACACCCGTACCTCGGACACCGCCATCGGGCTCGCCTCCCGGCTGGCCGCCGACGTACCGGTGTCGGACGGCCACGACGCACTGCGGGCCGTACAGCACCTTCGTCTGTCCCTCGAACCCGGACGTACGGTCACCCTCGACAAGACCGTCGCCCTGCACACCTCCCACGACCCCGCCATCAGCGACCCGCTGCGCGCGGCCCTCGACCATGTCGCCGACGCGCCCGGCTTCGACGAGCTGCTCACCTCGCACATCACGGCCTGGGAGCAGCTGTGGCGGCGGGCCGAACTCGACGTCCCCGGAGATCCCGGCCGCATCCTGCGCCTGCACCTCTTCCATGTGCTGCAGACCCTCTCCCCGCACACTGCCGATCTCGACGTCGGCGTGCCCGCACGCGGACTGCACGGCGAGGCGTACCGGGGCCACGTCTTCTGGGACGAACTGTTCGTCCTTCCCTACCTCAACCTCCATCTGCCCGAGGTCTCCCGCGCCCTGCTTCACTACCGCCACCGCCGCCTGGACGCCGCCCGGCACGCGGCCCGCGAGGCCGGCCTGCGCGGTGCGCTGTACCCGTGGCAGAGCGGCAGCGACGGCCGCGAGGAGACCCAGGAGCTGCACCTCAACCCCCGCTCGGGCCGCTGGCTGCCCGACCACTCCCGGCTGCAGCGGCACGTCGGCTCGGCCGTGGCCTACAACGTCGTCCAGTACTGCGAGGCCAGCGGCGACACCGACTTCCTGCACGCCGAGGGCGCCGAGATGCTCCTCGAGATCGCCCGCTTCTGGGCCGACTCGGCGACCTACGACGAACACCTCGGCCGGCACCGCATCCGGGGCGTGGTCGGCCCCGACGAGTACCACGACGCCTACCCCGGCGCACCCGGACCCGGCCTGGACGACAACGCGTACACCAACGTCACCGCCGCCTGGGTCCTCACCCGCACCCTGGACCTGCTGCGCGGCCTGCCCGAGCCGCGCCGCCGCGAACTCATCGAGCGCACCGGCCTGGAGGAGGACGAACTCGCCCGCTGGGAAGAGGTCTCCCGCACCCTCCACGTGCCCTTCCACGACGGTGTGATCAGCCAGTTCGAGGGCTACGGCGACCTCGCCGAACTGGACTGGCACGGTTACCGCGAGCGGTACGGCGACATCCGGCGCCTGGACCGGATCCTGGAGGCGGAGGGCGACACCGTCAACCGCTACAAGGCGTCGAAACAGGCCGACGTCCTGATGCTCGGCTACCTGTTCTCACCGGCCGAACTCCATTCCCTCTTCGCCTGGTTGGGCCACCGCCTCGACGAGGACACCTGGTCCGCGACGGTCGACCACTACCTGCACCGCACCACGCACGGCTCCACCCTCAGCGGCCTGGTCCACGGCTGGATTCTGGCCCGCGCCCGCCGCACCGACGCCTGGGGCTTCGTCCAGGAGGCCCTGCGCGGTGACATCGCCGACGTCCAGGGCGGCACCACCGGCGAGGGCATCCACCTCGGCGCCATGGCCGGCACCCTCGACCTCGTCCAACGCTGCCTCACCGGCCTGGAGACCCGCGACAGCGAACTCTGGCTCGACCCGGTCCCCCTGCCGGAACTCTCCTCCTACGGCTTCTCGTTGCGCTACCAGGGCCACTGGGGCGTACGGCTGCGTCTGCGCCACGGCCAGCTGGAGGCCGCCATGCCGAAGGCCTCGGGCCCCACCCCCATCGACATCCGGCTGCCGGACCGCGTGGTGCGCGTCGGTCCGGGGGAGAAGGTACGGATGCGGCTGCCGGACTGACGCTCCGGGGGTTCGCGGGGAAGCGAGGCCATCACCGGCAGGCGGAGACGAGGAGATGCGGGAGCTGCTGCGCGCACTCGCGGTGGACGACGAAGAACCCGCGCTGGAAGAGCCGCTGTACCTGCTGGGCGAGGACCCGCGGGTAACGCGTCCGGGCCCGGCTCGCGATGTGGCAGGCTCGACCCGCCCTCCAGCTCGCCGGTCTGTGCCATGCGTTCTACGGCACCGACGGCTTCGCCACCGCACTGCTGCCGGTGGACCGCCGTACCGAGCTCGCGGCGGTGATCGGCGCGGAGGCCGAGGAGATCGTGTATCTGTACGCCTCCTGCGACCGCAAGGCCACCTATGATCGCGCCCACCAGGGCGCCGACCTCGTGCGCGCCGGCCGGATCCGCTACGAGCACGACGCCGCGGCCTGCACACCGTTCCGGTTCCCCGGAGGGGATTTCGACTTGCTGTTCTCGCGCCCGCTGTGCAGACCAAGGTTCTCGGGAGAGCACGCTCTCTCACGCGCCCCAGAGAGTGACGTACACCGGGGGCCGGAACCGGGAGGGCGGGACGCCGGCCCCGGGCGCGCGCATGATGCGGGTCGCCGCGGGCGTGTGCAGGAAGTACAGGAACGCGTCGGTGGCCGGGGAACGCTGCTCCGGCTGCACGACGGTGGCGTGCCAGGTGGCGTCCGACGGCGTGACAGGGGTCTCCAGGATGCGCAGCTCGTCACGGAGGATCCGGGGCGACACCAGATGGGCCAGCGCCGGCGCCACCCCCGCGCCCTCGGCCGCTGCCGCCCAGGTCGCGGCCTGGTTGGGGAACACCCACACGTGTCCTTCGGCCACGCCGAGCCGACGCAGCAGCCGCCCGGAGTCCGCGTCCGGATCGGTCCCGGAGGAATCGACCAGCCACGACCACCGCGCCGGCGGACCGGGCGGCCGCGGCGACCTGGCGCCCGTCACCACGACCAGCTGGGTGCGGAACAGCGGCTCGCTGACCAGTTCGCCCCTGCGGGCGGCGCCGAGATACGGCCCGAGCGCGACGTCGGCCAGCCGGTTCTCCACCAGTACACGGATCTCGTTGCCGGAGGCCACCCCGAACGAGGTCTCGGTCCTGCGCCCCGAGCGAGAGGCGAAGGCCTCCACGAGCGACGGGAGCACGAACTCCGCCAGCGTGCTCGTGGCGACGACCCGCAGTTCGTCGGGCGCGCCCCGGGCCGCCCGCACCGCGGCCTCGGCATCCGCACTCAGTGCGACCATCCGCGAAGCGACCGGCAGCAGCCGCGCCCCGGCCGGCGTCAGGCGCATCCCACCACCCCCGGTGCGCCGGATGAGCGGATCGCCGTAGTGGGTCCGCAGCGCGGCGAGCGCCTGCGACACCGCGGACTCGCTCACGTCCAGAGCCCGCGCCGCGGCGCCCACCGAACCGAGCCGGGCAACCAGCACGAAGGTGCTGAGCTGCGTGACGGTCACCGTCCGATTTTCTCGCGTTCGGGGTGATAAGTGAATGCTTATCCACCCATTGCATGGGCGGTACGCAAGAGCGCAGCATCGCTTCAGCAACGGGCACAGCGATCCAGGAGGGCCCGATGCAAGTACCGGCTGCATTCCAGTACGAGAGGGCCACCAGCCTGGAGCAGGCGATCGAGCTGCTCGCACGGTACGGCCCCGAGGCCCGGGTGGTGGCGGGCGGACACAGCCTGCTGCCGATGATGAAACTGCGGCTCGCCCAGCCCGAAGCGCTGATCGACATCAACGACCTCTCCGAGCTGGCGCTGATCAGGGTGGACGGGCACGACCTGGCCGCCGGAGCGATGGTCCGCCACGCGGATCTGCTCGCCTCACCGGTCGTCGGCGAGCACTTCCCCATCCTGCGGGACGCGGAACGGGTCATCGCCGATCCGCTCGTACGCAACCGCGGCACCGTGGGCGGCTCGCTGTGCCAGGCCGATCCGTCGGAGGACCTGTCCGCGGCGTTCTCGGCGCTGCGCGCGACCCTCGTCGCCCAGGGGCCCGGCGGCAGGCGCACCATCGCGATCAGGGAGTTCTTCCTCGGACCGTACGAGACCGCGCTGAACGAGGCGGAGCTGCTGGTGGAGATCCGCGTGCCCATCCGTTCGCACGCCAGCGCCTACCGCAAGGTCGAGCGCCGGGTCGGCGACTGGGCCGTCGTCGCCGCGGGAGCGGTGCTGGAGATCTCCGGCGGGGTCATCACCGAGGCCGGGATCGGCCTGACCGCGGTGGGTGCCCCACGGTTCGTGTCCGAGCAGGCCGAGGACTTCCTGCGTGGCGGACGGCCGGACGACGAGGCCTTCGCGGAGGCGGGCCGGATCGCCGCGCAGGAGTGCAGGCCGACGGCCGACCAGCGCGGCCCGGTCGACTACAAGCGGCATCTGGCCGGGGAGCTCACCACGCGGGCGCTGCGCGCCGCCGCCGCACGTGCCCAGGGGCAGGAGGCGTGACATGCGGATCACCGTGACCGTGAACGGCGAGCAGCACACGGGGGACGTGGAGCCCAGGCTGCTGCTCGTGCACTTCCTGCGCGACGAACTCGGACTCACCGGCACGCACTGGGGCTGCGACACCTCCAACTGCGGGGTGTGCACCGTCTGGCTGGACGGCACGCCGGTCAAGTCGTGCACCGTGCTCGCGGTGATGGCCGACGGCCATGAGGTGCGGACCGTCGAGGGCTTGGCGCACGGGGCCGAACTCGACCCGGTGCAGCAGGGATTCATCGCCTGCCACGGGCTGCAGTGCGGCTTCTGCACGCCGGGGATGATGATGACCGCCCGCTGGCTGCTCGACCACAACGCCGATCCGTCCGAGGAGGACATCCGCGAGGCGATCTCCGGACAGATGTGCCGCTGCACCGGTTACGAGAACATCGTGCGCTCCGTCCGCTGGGCCGCCGAGCACGGCGGCGGGCGGGGGACCGCCGACGCGGGCACCGAGCCCGCGCCCGGCCGTGAAGAGCCTGTGCCCGGCCGCGAGGAGGTGCGGGCATGACGACCACCGAGGAACGGCCGGTCGGTTTCGGACGGATGCCGCGCAAGGAGGACGCGCGGTTCGTCCGTGGCCACGGGACCTACGTCGACGACGTACGGCTGCCCGGCATGCTGCACGGGGCCATTCTGCGCAGCCCGCTGGCGCACGCCCGGATCATCTCGATCGACACCAGCGCCGCCGAGGCACACCCCAAGGTGAAGGCCGTGATCACCGGGGAGACCCTGGCCGGTCTCGGGCTGGCCTGGATGCCCACGATCTCGTACGACACCCAGGCGGTGCTGGCCACCGACAAGGTGCGCTTCCAGGGCCAGGAGGTCGCCTTCGTCGTCGCCGAGGACCGCTATGCCGCGCGGGACGCTCTCGAGCTGATCGATGTGGAGTACGAGCCGTTGCCACCGGTCGTCGACGCCCTGCGGGCGATGGAGCCGGACGCACCGGTGATCCGTGACGACAAGGAGGACCAGCGGGACAACCACATCTTCGACTGGTCGGCGGGCGACAAGGAGCGCACCGACGAGGTCTTCGCGGGCGCCGAGGTCGTGGTGGCGCAGGACATGCTGTATCCGAGGGTGCACCCGGCGCCGCTGGAGACCTGTGGCACCGTCGCGGACATGGACGCCATCACCGGGAAGCTGACGGTGTGGTCGACCACGCAGGCCCCGCACGCCCACCGCACGCTGTACGCGATGGTGGCCAGCATCCCGGAGCACAAGATACGCATCATCTCCCCGGACATCGGAGGCGGATTCGGCAACAAGGTCGGCATCTACCCGGGTTACGTGTGCGCGGTCGTCGGTTCGATCGTCACCGGCAAGCCGGTCAAGTGGGTCGAGGACCGCTCGGAGAACCTGATGAGCACGTCCTTCGCCCGCGACTACCACATGCACGGCGAGATCGCGGCGACGAAGGACGGGAAGATCCTGGGCCTGCGCGTCCATGTGATCGCCGATCACGGCGCGTTCAACGCCACCGCTCAGCCGACGAAGTTCCCGGCCGGCTTCTTCGGGGTGTTCACCGGCTCGTACGACCTGGCCGCCGCGCACTGCACCGTGACCGGTGTCTACACCGACAAGGCGCCCGGCGGTGTCGCGTACGCCTGCTCGTTCCGCGTCACCGAGGCCGTGTACCTGGTCGAGCGCATGGTCGACGTGCTCGCGGCCGAACTCGACATGGACCCGGGCGAGTTGCGGATGCGCAATCTGCTGCGGCCCGGGCAGTTCCCGTACCGGACGCAGACCGGATGGGAGTACGACTCCGGCGACTACCCGCGCGCTCTGCGACTGGCGATGGACATCGCGCACTACGAGGACCTGCGCCGGGAGCAGGCCGAGAAGCGTGAGCGTGGCGAGCTGATGGGCATCGGGGTCAGCTTCTTCACCGAGGCCGTCGGCGCGGGCCCGCGGGGGCACATGGACATCCTGGGACTGGGCATGGCCGACGGCGCCGAGCTGCGGGTCCACCCGACCGGCAAGGCCGTCCTGCGGATCTCCGTGCAGACCCAGGGGCAGGGCCACGAGACGACGTTCGCACAGATCGTCGCCGAGGAACTGGGCATCCCGCCCGAGGACGTCGAGGTGGTGCACGGCGACACCGACCAGACGCCGTTCGGGCTCGGCACCTACGGATCCCGCTCGACGCCGGTGTCCGGAGCGGCGGCCGCGATGGTCGCCCGCAAGGTACGCGAACGCGCGAAGATCGTCGCCTCCGCGATGCTCGAAGTGAGCCCGGACGACCTGGAATGGGAGAAGGGCCGCTGGTACGTCACGGGCGACCCCGACCAGGGACGGACCATGCCCGAGATCGCGCTCGCCGCCCACTCCGACCTGGAACTGCCCGAGGGTGTCGAGGGCCACCTGGACGCGACCTGCGTCTACAACCCGCCGAACCTGACCTTCCCGTTCGGCGCATACATCTGCGTCGCCGACGTGGACGCGGACACCGGCCAGGTGAAGGTCCGCCGGTTCATCGCCGTGGACGACTGCGGCAACCGGATCAACCCCATGATCGTCGAAGGTCAGGTGCACGGCGGACTCGCGGACGGCCTGGGCATGGCGCTCATGCAGGTGATCGCCTTCGACGAGGACGGCAACTGCCTCGGCGGGTCGTTCATGGACTACCTCCTGCCCACCTCGGTCGAGTGCCCGTCCTGGGAGCTCGGCGAGACCGTCACCCCGTCCCCGCACCACCCCATCGGAGCCAAGGGCGTCGGCGAGTCCGCCACGGTCGGCTCGCCCGCCGCGGTGGTCAACGCCGTGGTCGACGCGCTGAAGCCGCTCGGCGTACGCCATGTCGACATGCCGCTGACGCCCGCCGCGGTGTGGCGGGCCGCCCAGGGACGGCCGCTGCGCACGGACCTGGCGATCACCTGAGGCACCCGCGATGACGAGCACCGAACTGCTGACCCGGGCGGACGTGCTCCGGCACGGCCGGACCCCGTTCGTCCTGGCCACCGTCGTCCACGCGGAACGGCCCACGAGCGCCAAGCCCGGGGACAGCGCGCTGGTGCTGCCCGACGGCACCGTCGAGGGCTTCGTGGGCGGCACCTGCGCCGAGACGACGGTGCGACTGCAGGGCCTGCGCGTGCTGGAGACCGGCGAGTCGCTGCTGCTGAGGATCACGCCCGGCGCGGACACCGGCACCGAAGGCGCGCAGGAGTCTGTCGAAGGCCTGGTCACGGTGGCCAATCCCTGTCTGTCGGGCGGGACGCTCGACATCTTCCTGGAGGCCAACCTTCCGCCGGCGCTGGCGTACGTCTACGGACACGCCCCGATCGCCCGCGCCCTGCTCGACGTCGGTCGCGTGCTCGGCCTCGACGCCCGGCCGGCCTCGCCAGGGGAGCCGCTGCCGCCCGATCTGGACGTCGTCGTCATCGCCACACACGGCCGCGACGAGGAGACCGTGCTGATCGAGGCCGCACGTGCCGGGATCCCGTACATCGGGCTGGTGGCCAGTCCGAAGCGCGGCGCGGCGGTGCTCGCCGGGCTGGACGTCACCGAGGAACAACGCGCGCACGTCCACACCCCGGCCGGTCTGGACATCGGCGCGCGGACCCCCGGGGAGATCGCGCTGTCGGTGTATGCCGAGATCATCGCCTTGCGGCCGAAGGCGGCCCGAGCCGTGCGCCCCGGAGCCGACTCCGCCTCGCCGCAGGCCGTGGCTGAGGGCGTGGATCCCGTGTGCGGCATGACCGTGACGATCACGCCCGGCACCCTGGCACTGGACCGGGCCGGCAGCAGGGTGTACTTCTGCGGGCCGGGGTGCCGGCACGCCTTCGCCGACGACCCCTCCCGTTACGCGCATGCCTGACCTCGACCCCCTCGTACCCGATGTCCCCGCCCTGCGCTCGTGTCTCGACGCAGTCGGATACCTGGCCGACGATGCCCTGGCCACGGCGCTGCTGCTGGCCGTGCGGATGCGGCAGCCGATCCTGCTGGAGGGCGAGCCCGGCGTCGGCAAGACCGAGGCGGCCCGCGCGCTCGCCGCCGTGCTGGACACCCCACTGATCCGGCTGCAGTGCTACGAGGGACTGTCCTCGGCCGAGGCCCTGTACGAGTGGAACTACCCCCGGCAGCTACTGGCCATCCGGCTGGCCGAATCCCGCGGGGAGCCCCTGCGGGACGCCGACCTGTTCACCGAGGACTACCTGCTGCCACGGCCGCTGCTCGCCGCGATCTGCCACCCTGGGCCCCGGCCGGCGGTGCTGCTCGTCGACGAGGTGGACCGCGCCGACGACGAGTTCGAGGCGTTCCTGCTGGAACTGCTCGCCGATGCCGCGGTCACCATCCCCGAACTCGGCACCCGGACGGCCGCGGTGCCGCCGGTGGCCGTACTGACCTCCAACCGGACCCGGGATCTGCACGACGCGCTCAAACGCCGCTGCCTCTACCACTGGATCGACTACCCGGACACCGCACGAGTCGCCGCGATCATCCGCAGACGGGTGCCGGAGGCGGCCGAGTGGCTGGCCCCGCGCGTGGCACGGGCGGTGGCGCGCCTGCGTGCCCGGCAAGAGCTGACCAAGCCGCCCGGCATCGCCGAGGCGATCGACTGGGCCGGCGCGCTGCACACACTGGGCCTGTCCGTCCTCGACGCCGACGCCGCCGACCGCACCCTGGGGGCGGTACTCAAGTACGCCGAGGACCTGGAGGCCGTGCGCCGGGCCGGACTGGCGGAGCTGATCGATGCGGAGGCCGGCACCGATGCCTGATCTGCCGGGACTGGCCGCCGCGTTCACGACCGCCCTGCACGACGCGGGGATCCCGGTGGGCCCCGACCGCACCCGCAGCTTCGCTCGGGCGCTCACCCTGCTGGCACCGTCGACGACGCGCGAGCTGCGGCACTGCGCGCTCGCCACCCTGGTGTCCGACCCCGAGCAGATCGAGCCGTTCGACGCGGTCTTCCGCGAGGTCTTCGGCGGCCCGGCCGACCGCGAGGTGCGGCGCGGGCAGTCCGGTGACCCGGCGCGCTCGCTCCCGCGCACCCTTCCCGGCCGCGTCCCCGGCGCCCGCGAGGCCACCGCGGACGGACGCGGCCGGGAGTCCGACGCACAGCGGAGGGAGGATCCCGTACCCCTCGCCGCCAGTCCGCTCGACCGTCTCGCGAGCCGCGACTTCGCGGACCTGTCCGCCGAGGAACTGGCGCGGCTCTCCGGCGTGATGCGCACCCTCGTGCTCCGCACCCCGACCCGGCCGTCCCGCCGGCACCGCGCCGCACATCACGGTGCGCGCATCGACGTACGCCGCACCCTCTCCGACAGTCGGCGCACCGGCGGATACCCGCTGCGGCTGCGCCGCTTCGTGCCCCGCACCCGCCCGCGCGACCTCGTCGTGCTCTGTGACATCTCCGGATCGATGGAGCCGTATGCCCGCGCGATGCTGCAACTGCTCTACTGTGCCGCCCGCGCCACCCACGCCGAGGTCTTCTCCTTCGCCACCCGCCTCACCCGCCTCACGCCCGTCCTCCGGCGGGCCGGGCCGGACGACGCCCTGGCCCGGGCCGGACAGGCGGCCCCGGACTGGTCCGGGGGCACCCGGATCGCGGAATGCCTGGCGGAGTTCAACGAGCGGTTCGGCCGACGCGGCATGGCGCACGGCGCCGTGGTCGCCATCATCTCGGACGGCTGGGACACCGGCGCGCCCGCCGACCTCGCCATCCACATGGCGCGGCTGTCCCGGGTCGCCTACCGCGTCGTATGGGTCAACCCGCGCACGGCAAGCCCGCGCTACCGTCCGCTCGTGGCCGGCATGGCCGCGGCACTGCCCTACTGCGACGCCGTTGTCAGCGCCCACAACCTCGCGGCCCTGGACGACTTCACCGCCGCTCTGTCCGCCCCGCGCCGCCGCCGATGACCCTGCCCGCCGCCGACGTCAACGAGATCACGCAACCGTGGCCCTGGTCGACGGCATCGCGCCCGTGGCCGTCCATAGGCGCCCGGCCTCGTCATTCGACGATCACCTGACCCTGTTCGAGAACATGATCGACGAACTCGTCGCACCATGTGGCGTGCCGCGGAAGCGGTGAGCACACGCCGTGTTCCTCCGGGCCGGTGACGGCCGTCCCGGTGTCCGGTGTGTGGTCCCGGTTCTGCCGGCGCGGCCTCTGGGAGACGTTGCGAGGGCCCGGCTCGAATGGCGCCGGGCTCTCGCAACGTCCGTGTCAGGGGCGGGTGGAGATGATCGCCACCTCCTGGGAACTCATCGGCCCGGCTGTCGCTACTTGGTGCCGAGACCGGCGTCGTCGACCTCGTCCTTGCCGTCGGCCTTGAGGACCTTGTTCAGCAGCGTGAGGTCGTAGATGCCCTTCAGGTCGGGCTTGTCCAGCAGACCGGCCTTCACCGCGTGCTCGGCCTCGGTGCTGAGCGTCGAGGCCAGAGGGTCGTCGAGAAAGGTGATGGACTTCCAGGCAGGGTCGATGACGCCGGCGGGCAGTGCCTTGCCCGACAGCTCCTTCAGCGCCGTGTTGGCGGCCGCCTTCGCCTTCTCCGGGTTGGCGTTGATCCACTCATTGGTCTTCACCGAGCCGCGCAGCACCGCCTCGACCACGTCCGGGTGCTCCTTGAGGAAGGCCTGCCGCACGACGATGTTCGTGATCACGAACTTCTTGTCCGGCCACAGCGACGCCTCGTCCAGCAGCACCTTGCCGCCCTCGGCGACCAGCTTGGACGCGGTCGGCTCGGGCACCCAGGCGCCGTCGACGGAGCCGGACTTGTAGGCGTCCGGAGTGATCTTGTTGTCGGTGCGGACGACGGAGACGTCGCCCTTGCCGCTCTGCGCGTCGACCTTCCAGCCCTGGTCCGCGATCCAGTTGAGGAACGCCACGTCCTGCGTGTTTCCCAGCTGAGGCGTGGCGATCTTCTTGCCCTTGACGTCCTTCAGGGACTTGATCTTCTTCGGGTTGACGACGAGCTTCACGCCGCCGGAGGCGGAACCGCCGATGATGCGCAGGTTCTTGCAGTTCGACTTGGTGTAGCCGTTGATGGCGGGGGAGGGACCGATCCAGCCGATGTCGATGGACCCGGCGTTCAGCGCCTCGATCTCGGACGGCCCGGCGCTGAAGGTGGAGGGCTTGATCGCGGTGCCGCCGAGCTCCTTCTGGAACAGGCCCTCCTGGTCGCCCACGAGGGCGGTGGCGTGCGTGAGGTTGGGGAAGTAGCCGATCCTGACCTCATCGGCGGAGAGCTTCTTGGCGCCCGCCGCGACCGCGGCCTTCTTCCCGTCGTCGGTGGACTTGGATCCGTACCCGCAGGCGGTCAGCAGGAGAGGCAGCGCCGTGATGACGGCGATGGTGCGCAGGGTGGTGAGCGGTCTTGCGGCAGACACGGAGGTGTCCTCTCGGGGAATGGGTGATCAGGGAGGTACGAAAAGTGATGCGTGAGTCGCATGGCGCGCACCAGCCGGTCCGCTCGCCGACCCTGGGCAGCAGGAATGCCGTCTCGGGCGGGAGAGCCGATCGTGGGGGGAGTGGGTGTTGCGCCTTTGCCACAACCCTGTCGCGCCGGAGACGTGCGGTCAGGGGAGGCGGTGGGAGCTGCCGGTCGAAGGGCGACCTGTTCGCCGGAGCCGGCAGAACGACGGGAGGAGCCCAGCGGTCTCCGTCGTGCTGCCGACAGGTTCTGCCCAGGTCTCAGACGGGCCGACAGATGTCACTGGACGTGCGGCCGAAGTCGATGTGGCGACGCGAGGTCAGCAGGGGCAGCAACAGGAGTGCGCGGTCGAGTGATCTCATGACCCCCACCCCGCAATCCCTAGTTTTCCTACCTGACTGCTAGGGATCGTGGCAGAAGGTGGCGTCCGCCCCAAGAGGGTGTTCGCATGCTGGACGGGCTTATCTCGTCATCTGGGATGAGGGTGAATGGCTCGGCGTATCAGGGGTTTGCCCACGCCGCTGGGGCATCGCTCAACGCCGATACCTCGGCCGGTAGTCGGGCGGCCGCGACGTCGGCCAGCGACACGCCGTCGAGGATCTCGCGCACGTTGGACCGCAATGCGATCCACAAGGGGAGCAGCGACTCGGCCGGGCCGGTGTACGACAGCTCCGGAGGGCGGACCCCGCGCACCGAGACCAGCGGTCCGTCCACGACGCGGATGACGTCGGCGATGCTGATGGACTCGGCGGGCCTGGCCAGCCGATAGCCGCCGCTGCCCCCGCGCTGGCTGAGGACGAGACCGCCCCTGCGCATGTCGTTCAGGATGCTTTCGAGGAATTTGTGCGGGATGTCCTGAGCGTCGGCGATGGCCTCGGCCTTCATCGGTCCGTCGTCCCGTGACGCGGCGAGCTGCAGCGCGGCACGTACCGCGTAGTCCGCCCTGGCTGAGATCCGCATGCGCCCATTATCCCGTACGGCTTCGCCAGGCATCCGCTCCGCAGGCCGCCGGGCAGTGGCAGGTGTCCCTCATGTTCTCGACCGTCCGGGACGCGGGTGCCCTCTGCCGCTGATCCGGCGCTCCGGGTCGGCCCGTAGGCGTCAGGCAGGCAGGACGAACGGTGGGTGCGCGCCGTTGAGGAAGTAGTCCCCGACATCGCGGAGCCGGTGAGCGACGGGCTCGTACAAGGTGTGGGTCCGGGCGTTGCGCCAGAAGCGGTCGAAGCCCAGCCGTGCAGACGCGGAGCGGGCGCCGACGATGTCGAGGGCACGGGCGGCGGACTCCTGCGCGGCCCGGGAGGCGGCGGCTTCGGCCATGGCCACGAGGACGGAGATGTCCGCGTACTCGTCGTAGGTGAGGTCTTCGCCGAGTGCCAGCCCGCCGTGCACGGCTTGCAGTGCCTGATCGGTGAGTGCGGACGCGGAGCGGGTGAGGACGGTGAGTTCCCCGTAGGCGGCCAGCACCTGCGGGTCCTGGGCAGGGCCGACCGGCCAGGCGGGGTGCCAGGGCGAGTGGCTCGCCCGGCTGTACTCCCGGGCTTCGGCGAGCACTCCCTCGGCCATGCCGAGACGGAGCTGGACGGAGAGGAGACGTCCGACCGGCGCCACCAGCGCGGCCGGGGGCGAGAGGACGTCCTCGTCCGCGGACAGGGAACCGAGTACGTCGTGGTCGGCAACCGGTACGGCATCGAACTCCACGCTGCCGCCGGCCGCGAGGCGCTGGCCGAAGGTGTCGGCGTCGCCGTCGATCCCGACGCCGGGCCGGGCGGGATCGACGACGACGGCGAGTGGTTCCCCGGTGTCGGCCCGCACGGCGCGCACGGCGAGGCGGTCGGCGACCAGGACCCCGGTGGCGTAGCTCTGCCGGCCGTCGAGCACATGACCGCCGCCTGTCCTCGTCAGGACGAGCGGGGGTTCCTGGCGGGCGAATCCACCACCCCAGCACCACTGTTCCGCCGCGGACTGTCCCTCGACCCGGGCGGCTGGAGAGGGCTCGGTGAAGAACCGCGCGCTCCACGACAGGAAGTAGTGGCAGCCGAGGAGTTGACCGATCGCAGCGTCGGCCGCGGCGATCTCCCGGACCACGGCGTAGGCCGTGAGCCAGTCCGTGCCGCCTCCCCCGGACTCGGCCGGTACGAGGAGCGTCAGCAGCCCCGCCTCGCGCAGGCGGGACACCTCGTCGAACGGGGCCTTGCCCGCCTGCTCCCGGTCCACCGCGTCGGTGGCCAGGTCGTCCGCCGTCTCGCGGGCCACGCGCAGCCACTGCGCACGGCCGGGCCCGTTCCGGTCGGACTCCGAATTGGGGCCGGACGGCGCAGCGGCAACGCCCATGGGGAAGTCTCCTCAAGGTCAATGGCAGGATGTCGAGTCGGGGCTCTGTTGCTGGTCGGGCACGTACTTGTAGCCCATGCGCCGCACCGTGACGATCCGGTATCGGTGAGCCGCGCCCAGCTTGCGGCGAAGGCGCGCGATGTGGACATCCACGGTGCGGCCGTCGCCGATGTGGTCGTAGCCCCATATGCGGACCATCAGCTGCTCGCGCGTGTGCACATGATGCGGATGCGAAACGAGATGCGCCAGCAGGGCGAACTCCAGGTAGGTGAGGTCGAGTTCGCGTCCATCTGCTTCTGCGGCATGTCGGGCGGTGTCGATACGGACGGCATCGCCTCTCGTCTGCCGCACGGGAGGTGAGTCCGTGTAGGCGACCGGTCGGATCTCCGGCCGTGTCACGTCCTTGGCGAAGAGCTCGGTGGGATCGGTGCCCTCGGGGACGAGCACGAGGTAACCGACGAGGGGAGCGGCCCCGTGTCCCTCGTCGCCGCCCTGCGCGTGGTCTGCGACGATGCGGAGACGGCGCAGGTCGGGGAGTGGCGAACCCGATGGGGTGGTGGCCTGGGCCGGAAGTGCCGTGGTCATGGCGGTCGTCCTTCGGAAGTACGTCGGGACGTCAGGCGCGACGGAAATGGGATCGCCTGGTCGTCCGGGATGAGAGAGAAGGAGCGGAGCGGCACGCGCTCTGTGGCGGACGTGTGCCTTACGCGCGACAGCAGGCGGCGCTGACGACGTGACCAAAGTCGACGTGCCGACGACGAACGAGTCGTTGCTGCGCGGGGGACATGTGCATCATCCTGCGCACCCCGCTGGGGAACGTCAACGTTTCCCTAGTAAACCGATAGGAAATGTAGGGAACGCCACACCTGAGCGGGCTCACCGGTCGCCGTCGACCGCCGGGCGGACCGCGGGTGCGATCGCCCTCTCCAGCCGGGCGCGAAGTTCGGCCCCACGCCGGCGACCCTCACGGCGCTCCAGCAGGACCGCATCGACGTGATCATGTCGACCATCAACGGCTTGCGTTACCAGGCCGCACAGACCGCGTCGCGGACGACCTTCCTCGGGGAGTACCACCGTCTCGACGTCGGCTTCGCCTTCAAGAAGGGCTCCCCGCTCACGAAGGCGTTCCGGGCGGCCGTCAACGAGCTGATCGAGGACGGCACATACACCCGGATCCTCAAGAAGTGGGGCACCTCCGCCTCCGCGATCGACGCGTCGCGGATCAACCCGCCCGAGCACAAGTAACCAGTGAGCAGGAACGCCACGATGGGACTCACCCCTGACTCCGCCACCGCGCCACCCGGCGCGACTTCACCGGGCACCGGCCCCCAAGCCCCGACCGTCCCGGACGAGCCGGCAACGCTGACGGTCGTTCCCGCCCGTCACTACGCTCGCTGGGCGGCGGTCGTCGCCGTGGTCGTGCCGGCCGCCCAGTTCGTGCACGGGCTGGCCACCAACCCGGTCTGGGAGTGGGGGGTCTTCCGCGACTACGTCCTGTCCGAGACGATCGTCGAGGCGGTGTGGGTGACCCTCCAGCTCACCGCCTACGCCACCGTGCTGGGTTTCCTCCTCGGCACCGTCCTGGCCTTCATGCGGCTCTCGCGCAGCCCGGTGCTGCAGACCGTCGCCTGGACCTACATCTGGATCTTCCGGTCCATCCCGATGATCGTCCAGCTGGTGTTCTGGTTCAACCTGAGCGCGCTGTACCAGGAGCTGGGGGTCGGCATTCCCTTCGGGCCGGTGTTCTGGTCCGTCGACAGCAACACGCTCATCGGCACCATCGGGGCCGCCGTCATCGGGCTGACGCTGCACCAGGCCGCCTACGCCGCCGAGATCGTCCGCGGCGGTGTCATCTCCGTCGACCACGGGCAGCTGGAAGCCGCGGCCGCGCTGGGCATCCCCCGGTTGCGGCAGATCCGCCGGATCGTGCTGCCGCAGGCCATGCGCGCCACCCTGCCCACGGCCGGCAACGAGATCATCGGCCTGCTCAAGGGCACCTCGGTGGTCTACGTGATGTCCATCGGCGAGCTGTTCTACCAGGTGCAGGTGATCTACGGCCGCAACGGCCGGGTGATCCCGCTGCTGCTGGTCGCCACCGCCTGGTACGTGGTGCTGACCTCCCTGCTGTCGATCGCGCAGTACTACGTCGAGCGACGTTACGCCCGGGGCACCAACCGCACCCCGCCGCTCACCCCGTATCAGCGTGCCCGGCGCTTCCTACGCGATCTGCGTGCGGCGGCGGCCCGGCGCAGCCGGCCCGTCGTACCCGTCAAGACCCTCAGACCACTGGGAGACAGCCGAGGAGCGAGGTGATGGTGGACGTCCGTGGCGTCCACAAGAGCTTCGGCCCGCTGGAAGTGCTCCGCGGCGTCGACCTGGAGGTCCGCACCGGCGAGGTCACCGTGATCCTCGGCCCGTCCGGCTCGGGGGAATCCACGCTGCTGCGCACCATCAACCACTTGGAGAAGGTCAACCGCGGCTGGATCAGCATCGACGGCGAGCTCATCGGCTACCGCCGCTCGGGCGGCAAGCTGTACGAGCTGAAGGAGAAGGACATCCTGAAGCAGCGCACCCACCTCGGGTTCGTCTTCCAGAACTTCAACTTCTTCCCGCATCTGACCGTGCTGGACAACCTCGTCGAGGCCCCCGTCTCCGCGCTGGGCCGCCCGCGCCAGGAGGCAGAGGAGACTGCCCGCCGGCTCCTGGAGCGGGTCGGCCTCGCCGACAAGGCCGACGCCTACCCGCGGCAGCTCTCCGGCGGCCAGCAGCAGCGCGTGGCCATCGCCCGCGCGCTCGCCCTCGCGCCGAAGGTCCTGCTCTTCGACGAGCCCACCTCGGCGCTCGACCCGGAACTCGTCGGCGAAGTCCTCGACGTCATCAAGGACCTGGCCCGCACCGGAACCACCATGATCGTCGTGACCCATGAGATCGGCTTCGCCCGCGAGGTCGCCGACACCGTGGTGTTCATGGACGGTGGGGTCGTCGTGGAGCAAGGGCCGCCCACGGCCGTCCTGGACGACCCGCGGCAGGAACGCACCCGCGCCTTTCTCTCCAAGGTCCTCTGACCGCCCCTCACCCCGTTTCGCATGCCCACGCAAGGAGAACGACCGTGTCCACCCTCCCCCAAGTTCTCGGCCTCGCTCGAACAGGGGGCGCCCCCACCGCCCGCCGCTCCGCCGCAGTCGCGCTCGGACTGACCTCCGCCCTCGTCCTCGCCGCCTGCGGCAACCCTTCCGACGGCGGCACCACCGAGGTCGCGGCCTCGAAGGGCACCAATACAAAGATCAACATCAGCCCTGACCAGAACCGCATCACCACGGACAAGGTCGACTCCATCGCCGCCGAGGTCCCGGAAGCGATCCGCAGGAGAGGCACCCTGGAGACGGTCGGCTCCTCCGGCTCCGCCGCGCCGCTCACCTTCTACGCCACCGACGACAAGACCGTCATCGGTGTCGAGCCCGACATCGCCCACCTGGTCGCCGACGTCCTCGGCCTCGAGCCGCGCATCAACACGGTCTCCTGGGAGAACATCTTCGTCGGCCTCGACAGTGGCAAGTACGACGTCGGCTTCAGCAACATCACCGACACCGAGGAGCGCAAGGAGAAGTACGACTTCGCCTCCTACCGCGAGGACAACCTCGGCTTCGAGGCGAAGAAGGGCAGCGGCCTGAAGGTCACCGGGCCCAAGGACGTGGCGGGCAGGACGGTCGCCGTGGGCAGCGGCACCAACCAGGAGAAGCTGCTCGTCGAGTGGAGCAAGGAGGACGTGAAGGCCGGCCTCAAGCCGGTGAGCATCAAGTACTACCAGAACGACAGCGACACCTACCTCGCCCTCCAGTCCGGCCGGATCGACCTCTACCTCGGCCCCAATCCGACCGCCGCCTATCACGCGGCCACCACCGGGAGGACGGAGGTCGTCGGCACCTACTCAGGCGCCGGTGCCACTCTCCAGGGCCTTATCGCGGCCACCACCAAGAAGGACAACGGACTGGTCAAGGCGCTCGCCGACGCCCTCGACGAGATCATCCACAACGGCACCTACGCCAGGGTGCTGGAGCGCTGGGGCCTGTCCGGCGAAGGCGTGGCGAAGTCGGAGATCAACCCGCCCGGCCTGCCCAGGACCAACAAGTAGCCGTCTGCTCGGGCAGCCCTTGCAGGGTGCGGGGCCGCGACGCGCGGCCCCGCACCGATCCCACGCCCGTCCCACGCTCCGAAGGGTCCGCCATGGCCACCGTCCTGTCCGTCTCCGGAAGTCCCTCCGCCACCTCTCGCACCGCCCGCCTGCTGCGCCACCTGGACAGGCGGCTCACGGCCCAGGGACACGAGGTGATCCCGCTGGACGTCCGCACCATCCCCGCCGAGGCCCTCCTCGGCGCCGACTTCCGGCATCCGGCGATCGTCGAGGCGACCGCGCTGGTCGACCGCGCCGACGGGGTCGTGATCGGCACGCCCGTCTACAAGGCCGCCTATTCCGGGCTGCTGAAGTCGTTGCTCGATCTGCTGCCGCAGTACGGTCTGGCCGGCAAGACCGTCCTTCCGCTGGCGACCGGCGGAACCACGGCGCACGTCCTGGCGATCGACTACGCCCTGCGCCCGGTGCTCAGCTCCATGGGCGCAGCGCACATCGTCCAGGGTCGGTTCACGCTGGACAAGGACATCGCGGTGGGCGATGACGGCACGCTGACCGTCGCGCCGGGTCCGGCCGAGGCCCTCGCACAGATCGTCGATCAGTTCTCCGAAGCCCTCGGCAGTCGTACAGCCCTGCTGGCGGCCGCCGGATGAGCGCCTTGACCGTGACCGCCGACCACGACGGGCGAAAGGCGTGAGCCCCGCCTTCCACACCGCCGTACCGGAGAATTCCTGCAGGCCGTAGGTGAGTTCTCGGGGCAGGGCACGGCCGTCGACCTGAACGACGAGCACCTCAGGGGCAAGGACGCCGGGCTCGCCCGGCCGCGCCCCTCGCTCCGGTGTCCGGCCGCCCGTCAACGTCCCCGCGGTGCCGGCCCAAGTTCCTGCGCGAGCCGACCAGAACGTAACGGCCGAGCACATCAAGATCAGCCGAATTGCTCCGTATTCCGGGCTGTGTGCTACGGCAACATGTCGACCTCATGGCGGCGCCAGGCAAAACCTGGTGCCGCGGCAAAGTACGGACCAAGCTGACGCTCGCATCTCCCTCACTCCGTTCCGTACCCGCAGAAAGCTTCACCGCGCATGCAATCGACCTGTCTCCCCGGTGCACCTGAGGCGCACATCCTCTGTGTGGTGAGGAGGTGCCGCGCGTGGTGCGCTATGTGACACGCAAGGCGGTGGGCTGGCTGCTGATGATCGTGGTGGCGACGAACGCGACCTACTTCCTGGCCAGTTGGTTCCTGGACCCGCGGTCGAACTTCAAGGAGCTGCGGCCCGTCCGCAGTGAGGCACAGATCGACCGGGCCCTCGCGCCGTACGACCTGGACCCCAGGGTGCCGTTGGCGCACCGCTGGTGGGACTGGCTGACCTCGGTGACGCTGCACTTCGACTGGGGAAAGTCCCCCACCGGAGTCTCCGTCAACGGAGAGGTGGGCTACCGGGCCCTTATCAGCGCGGAGTTGGTCGTCGTCGCGACCGTACTGTCCGTCGTGATCGGCGTCGCGCTCGGCGTCTACACCGCCGCACGGCAGTACGGCTGGGCCGACCGGGTGTCGCAGGCCGTGTCCATCGTGGTGTTCAACGTCCCCACGTCCGTCGCCGCCCTCGCCGTGGTCTTCGTCGCCATCTGGCTGAACCAGCACGCCGGGCTGCACTTCCTCTACGTCGCCGGGGAGAACTCACCAGGCGTCGAAGGACTGCTCCCCACGATCGGCGACCGCCTCCTGCACCTGATCCTGCCGACCCTGACGCTCACGCTGATGGGTTACGTCGGCTACCACCTGACGCAGCGTTCGCTGCTGCTCGACACCCTCCACGCCGACTTCGTACGGACCGCCCGGGCGACCGGGCTCACCCGCGGCCAGGCCATCCGCAGGCACGCCCTGAGGGCCGCGCTCATCCCGACGGCGGCTTCCGTGGCCTTCAGCGTCCCGGCCGTCTTCACCGGTGCCGTCATCACGGAGACGATCTTCGGCTGGAACGGCATGGGCCGCTACTTCATCCAGACCATCAGCAAGAACGATGTGCACGGCGCGGTCGCGACGGCCGCCTTCGCCGCCGCTCTGACCGCGATCGGCGCGATCCTCGCGGACATCGCCACGGTCTTCCTCGACCCGAGAGTGCGGGTGAGCTGACGTGACCACCGACGCGACGACCGACGCGCCTTCGGGTCCGGCCGCGGAGCGGACTCCGGAAGCCGCGACCACTGCGCGGGGGCACACGAACCTCGGCCTCGGCCGGCTCTACCTGCGGCGCTTCCTGCGCAACCGCCTCGCCGTCGTCGGAGTGGTGATCTTCGCGCTGCTGGTGCTGTTCGGTGCCTTCGGCGGCCGATTCACCTCCTACGCGTACACCGACGCCGACTTCACCGCACTCACCCAGCCTCCGAGCGGCCTCCACTGGTTCGGCACCAACCAGGGCGGCAACGACATCTACGCCTGTGCCGTACACGGGCTCCAGCGCTCCCTGATGATCGCCGTGAGCGTGTCGGTACTGACGATCGTCCTCGCCGCGATCATCGGCTCCGGCGCCGCGTACTTCGGCGGCCGAGTCGAGCGGGTGACGCTCGCCGTCATCCACTTCCTCCTGATCGTCCCCTCGTTCCTCATCCTCGCGCTGGTCTCCCACCGGCTGGCCGGTGACTGGCGCGTCCTCATCGTCGTGCTGACCGTGTTCGGCTGGATGTCGACCGCGCGGGTGATCTGGTCCGTCTCGACCTCACTGCGCGAACGGGACTACGTGAAGGCGGCCGAGTTCATGGGGGTCGGTCCGCTGCGCATCATCTTCCGCCACATCATCCCCAACCTCGGCTCCCTGCTGATCGTCAACCTGACGCTCGGCGTCGTGGCGACCGTGCTCAGCGAAACCGCCCTTTCCTTCCTGGGGTTCGGCGTCCAGACCCCGGACGTCTCTCTCGGCACGATGCTCGCGGACGGCGCGAGCACCGTCACGAGCGCCCCCTGGCTCTTCGCCTTCCCCGCGGGGCTGGTCGTTCTGCTCACCGTGTCCATGACCTTCATCGGCGACGGCCTGCGCGACGCCCTCGACCCCACGTCAGTGACCGGCTCGGCAGGAGGCCGACGATGACCCTCGCGACCCCGCTGCCCGCCCCGGCACCACCTGCCGACGCCGTCCCCGTCCTCTCCGTGCGGGACCTGCGGATCTCCTTCCCCTCCGAGGCGGGCACCGTCGAGGCGGTGCGCGGCGTGAGCTTCGACCTGCTGCCCGGCCGGACCCTCTGCATCGTCGGCGAATCCGGCTCGGGCAAGTCGGCCACCGCGATGGGCATCATGGGCCTGCTGCCGCCCACCGCCGACCTGCGCGGCCGGGTACTGCTCGACGGACAGGACCTCATCGGCCTCGACGACCGGGCGCTGTCGAAGATCCGCGGCAACTCCATCGGCATGGTCTTCCAGGACCCCTTGTCCGCCCTCACGCCGATCTTCTCGGTGGGCAGGCTGCTCTCCGACGCCCTGCGGGTCCACCAGGACCTGACGAAGCGGGCCGCCTGGGAGCAGGCCGTGGAACTCCTCGATCTCGTCGGCATCCCCGATCCGCGCAGCCGGGCCACAGCCTTCCCGCACGAGTTCTCCGGCGGCATGCGCCAGCGCGTGGTCATCGCCATGGCCATCGCCAACCGGCCGTCCGTGCTCGTGGCCGACGAGCCCACCACCGCACTCGACGTCACCGTGCAGGCCCAGATCCTCGACGTGCTGCGGCTGGCGCAGGAGGAGACCGGCGCCGGTCTCGTGCTGATCACGCACGATCTCGGGGTCGTCGCGGGCCACGCGGACGATGTCGCCGTCATGTACGCGGGCCGGTTCGTGGAACACGCGGGCGTCGAGGAACTCTTCCGCCGGCCGACGATGCCGTACACCGCGCGGCTGCTAGCCGCCGTGCCGACCGTGGACGGCGGAGCCCGCCGCCCCCTGGTCCCGATCGGTGGGGAGCCACCCGCCCTGGTGGGCCTCCCGGACGGCTGCCCCTTCGCACGCCGCTGTGCCGTCGCCCTCGACGCGTGCCGCTCCGGCGAACCGGAGCTGCGTGAAGTCGCCGGGCACGGGCACGTGGCCTGCCTTCGCGCCACCGAGATCGCCGACGGATCCCTGGACCCCACGGGGGATGCCGCGCCCGTCGACCGACCGGCGCCCTCGAATCGTGCCGCGGCCGGTGAGGTGGTGCTCCGCGTCGAGGATCTCGTCAAGACCTTTCCGGTCACCAAGGGCGCCCTCCTCAAGCGTCGGGTCGGTACGCTGCACGCCGTCAACCGGGTCGGCTTCGAGCTGCGCGCCGGCGAGACGCTCGGTCTGGTGGGTGAGTCCGGCAGTGGCAAGACCACGACGCTGATGGAGATCCTTCGGCTCCGACGGCCCGAAGGCGGCCGGATCGAGATCTCCGGCACCGATGTCGGCACGGTCGCGTCCGGCGCGCGCACACGGGAGCTGCGGCAGGACGTACAGCTCGTCATGCAGGACCCCTTGGGGGCTCTCGACCCCCGCATGCCCGTCTTCCACTTGCTGGCCGAACCCCTGCGGGCGATCGGGCGTGATCGCGCGTCGATCCGCACACGGGTCCACGAACTGCTGACCCTGGTCGGTCTGGACGACTCGGTCGGCGAGCGCTTCCCGGCCGCACTCTCCGGAGGTCAACGCCAACGGATCGGTATCGCCCGTGCCCTGGCGACGGAGCCGAAGCTGCTCGCGCTCGACGAGCCGCTCTCCGCCCTGGACGTCTCGGTGCAGGCGGGGGTGATCAACCTGCTGGCGCGGCTGCAGCGTGAACTCGGACTCGCCTACCTCGTGGTCGCCCACGACCTGGCCGTGATCCGGTACATCTGCGATCGCATCGCGGTGATGTACCTGGGACACATCGTCGAGACCGGGGACACCGAGGCGATCTTCTCCGATCCGAAACACCCCTACACCCGTGCGCTGCTGTCGGCAATCCCGATACCCGACCCCGAGCGGGAACGCACCCGCGAACGCGTCGTGCTGGAGGGCGAGCAGCCGAACGCGGCCCGCCCGCCCGCGGGGTGTGTCTTCGTCGACCGCTGCCCGCTGTACCGCCTCGCCGACGAGGAGCTGCGACACCGCTGCCGCACCCAGCCCCCCGTGCCGACTCCCGCGGTCGGGCTCCCCGGCCATCAGTACGCCTGCCACGCCGTCTGAACACCGGCCCCGGCGCCGTTTCCCTCACCGACCTCTAAGGAACCTTCCACCATGCGCACGAGACTGGCCCTGCCCGTCGCCCTGATCGCCGCCATCTCCGTCACCGCCACCGCATGCCAGTCCGCATCCGGGAAGGACCCCGCGGAGTCGGACGCGAAGAACGCTCCCTCGGCCGCACCGTCCGTCGCCGACTACAACCCCACGCCTTATGACCGGATCAAGGACGGGGGCACGTACACCACGGTCGGGACCTTCGACGACCAGGGCAACCCGTTCAACGTCAATGCCACGCTGACCGCCTCCCGTGTCTGGGCCTGGTACAACGCCGACGCGATCACCTACTCGCCGACCGGCGACGTGCAGTACAACCCGGACTACTTCAGCGACGTGAAGGTCTCCGTGAAGGGCGGGAACCAGAAGGTCACGCTGACCATCAATCCCAAGGCCGGCTTCAACGACGGCACCCCGATCGACTGGACCGCGATCAGGGCCACGTGGAAGGCGAACAACGGGTCCGACAAAGACTACGCCGCCTCCTCCACGGACGGCTACGACCAGATCACCTCGGTCGAGAAGGGCAGCAACGCCAAACAGGCCGTCATCACCTTCAAGGGAGTCGACCCTTCCTGGTCGAGCCTGTTCACCACCTTCCTGCACCCCAAGGCCGCAACGGTCGAGAACTTCAACAAGGCCTACGTCAAGAAGGCGCACCCGGAGTGGGGTGCGGGGCCCTACACCGTCGGCAAGTGGGACACCCACTCGGGCGACATCACGTTCGTCCGCAACCCGAAGTGGTGGGGCAGGAAAGGCAAGCTCGACAAGCGCGTCTACGTCAACCTGGAATCGACCGCGGCGATCAACGCGTTCAAGAACGGGCAGCTCGACTACGTCTCCGCGGTCGACGCCGAGAGCCTCAAACAGATCAAGGGGCTCCCGGGCACGGAGATCCGCAGCGGCGGAAGCCCCTTCGAGTACTCGCTCTACTTCAACACCAAGTCCTCGGTCCTCGCCGACAAAACCGTGCGCAAGGCCGTCGAGGAGAGCATCGACCGCACACAGATCGCGAAGATCCGGTTCCAGGGCCTGGACTACAAGGAGCCGCTGCCCGGTTCCGCCATCCTCTACAGCTTCCAGAGGGGTTATGAGGACAACGTCTCAGCCGTGCTGAAGTACGCGCCGGACGAGGCCGGGAAAGCACTCGACGCGGCGGGCTGGAAGCCCGGGGGCGACGGCATACGTGTCAGGAACGGCAAGAAGCTCGAAGTCGGCTACACGCTCCTCGGCGACGACCCGCTGGACAAGGCGACCGCCGGCGCCTTCGCGGCGATGCTGAAATCGGTCGGCATCCGCCTCGACATCAGGAAGGCCGACGAGGCGGACTTCTCGAAGATCCTCAGCGACCGCAGGTTCGACCTGTTCCTGTCGGGGAACCGCTCGATGGACCCGTTCGGCGCTCGCTACCTGTGCGACTTCTACTGCTCCGACCGCGACTCCAACATCACGGGTGCGGGTTCGCCCGCGCTGGACACGGAGATCCGCGCCACCGGCAAGATCGCCGACCTCGCCAAGCAGGCCGCGGCGGCCGACGAGATCGAGAGGAAGGCGCTCCGGCAGTACGCCTTCCTCCCGGTGTTCAGCGGCCCCTCGACCTACGGTGTCAAGAAGGGCCTCGCCAACGTCGGTGCGACCATCTTCTACAACCCGCTCCCGGAGACGGTCGGCTGGGAGAAGTAACCACCCCTGCAGGACTGTGCCGTAGGGCAGGCAGCAGGACATGGGGAACCCGCACGGTCCTGCGAGCGCGACTGCACACCGGCCCGAAGCATCCGGTGGAGACGCTCGTCAGGAGTGAGCCGGGCGGGGGAACGGGTTCCCGGCCGCCGTCACCTCGGCCGGTATCTCGGCCGAGGACCCGCCGCGCTCCCGGGGGATCTTCTGACCCGCCTCGATCGCGACCGGCAGCCGGTTCTCGGCCGGTGGCAGCGGGCAGGTGGCCAGGTCCGTGTAGGCGCACGGCAGGTTCGCGGCGCGGTTGAAGTCCAGGACGACCGTGCCGTCGGCGGCCGGCGGCTCGACGGCCAGGACCCGGTTGGCGGCGTAGGTGGTGACGCCGGAGGTCGCGTCGGTGAACAGCACCATCAGCTGGCCGGCACCCTGTCCGGGAAATGCCGTCAGGGACAGCTGACGCCCGTGGAGCTCGAACTCGATCCTGCCCGGAGCGCCGTACACGTGCTCAAGGCCCTCGACGGCCGCGCCCACGGTGGTCGGCCGCGGCTCGTCGAAGGGGACGTACTGGCCCGTCACGGCCCAGCGCGGGTCGGGGGCGTAGGCGGGTGTTCCGGTGAAGGCGGTGCGCAGCGGCGCGTCCGGGTGCCGGGGGCGCACGATGTCATGGCCGCCGCGCTTGGCGACCTCGATGACGGCGTCTCCCCAGGCCGCGTCGACGCCGCCGCGTTCGGGAAGCACGCCGAAGCGGTGTTCACCGCGCACCGGCGTTCCGTCGACGACCAGTTCTTCTCCGTCGTCGAGATGTACGACGACCCCGTCGCGGCCGGTGTGCCACGCACCGGGCGCGTCGGGGAAGCGCTGCGGCCGGTCGTCGAGCCAGTGCAGGCCGGTGATGGCCAGGAACCCGTGCGGGTCGGCGAGCCTGGCCTCCTGGGTGCGGTACCAGTCCAGCCAGTCCTCGGTGAATGCCTGGAGGTCCGCCGTGGCGATCTCAGTGGTCATGAGTTCTCCTTGGTCACGCGAGGCTCGGCCTCGCACAGGGGTGCAGGGCATCTGCCGGCCGACGTCCGATGGGCTCACTCATCCGGCCAGTTCGCCGAGGAGTGCCCACGTGCGTCGGCGGGCCGCT
This sequence comes from Streptomyces griseochromogenes, assembly GCF_001542625.1. Classification (NCBI taxonomy): domain Bacteria; kingdom Bacillati; phylum Actinomycetota; class Actinomycetes; order Kitasatosporales; family Streptomycetaceae; genus Streptomyces; species Streptomyces griseochromogenes. The sequence continues at coordinate 3,750,896 of NZ_CP016279.1, forward strand.
TCTCCCGCGATCTCGGTGCCCGAGAACACGACCTCGGTGGCGCCGGCGTCACGGTATCGTCGCACTTCGGCTTCGACCGCCTTCTCGTTCCCGATCACGGCCACGTCGGCGGCCCGGCGGCCGCCGGAGAGTTCGATGACCCGCGCGTAGGACGGGATCTGTTCGTAGAACGCGAGGTTGTCGGTGACCTTCGCCCGCACCGCATCCACGTCGTCCGTGACCACGCCGGGTACCAGAGCCACGATCCTTGGCGCGGGACGGCCGACGGCCTCGGCCGCGGCGGTCAGTGCGGGAACGATGTGTTCCGCCAAGGCGCGCGGTCCCGCCAGATACGGAAGGATCCCGTCCGCCAGCTCACCGCTGACCCGCAGCGCCTGCGGCCCCATCGCGGCGACCAGCACGGGGACACCGCTCTCGGCGCCCGGTACACGCGCCGGGACCGGGGTGGTGGCGGTGAGCAGCTCACCGTGGAAGTCGGCCGTGCCGGTCTGTGTCAACTGCCTGAGTGCGATGAGGAATTCACGCAGACGGGCGATGGGGCGCTCGAAGGGCAGGCCGAAGCCGGTCTCCGTCAGCAGTTTGGTGCCCAGGGCCAGACCGAGGTGGTAGCGGCCGTGCGTCGCGGCCTGGGCCGTCTGGGCCTGGCTGGAGACGAGCAGTGGGTGCCGGCCGAAGACGGGGATCGCGGAGGTGCCCACATGCAGTCCGGGCACCGCGCGCCCGACGATCGCGGCGAGCTGGGGTGAGTCCGCGCCGAAGGTCTGGCCGAACCAGGCCGACCGCAGACCGGCGGCCGCGGCCTCCTGGGCCTGCTGCACGGTGGCGTCGACCTGGTTCCGCGCGTCGGACGCGTTGATGGCTACTCCAACAGTCATGCCAGTCAGAACGGGCGCCCGCCGGACCCGCATTCCAGTCCGCGTGTGACAGCTTCTTGTCAGTCATGTGTACAGGAGCCGTACCTCCCCGCAGCAGAGGCGCATCACCCCCGTCACCGTCACCGAGAACGGTCGGCCCACCTTCAGCGCGACGGCGCGGACGCGGCGCCGGTGGTGGGTTTCGTAACGCGGTGGCTTCGTGGGTCGTCCGTGCGATCCCGTGGGTCGTCACCGGCGACATGCTCACACCATGACTGACATCCCCCACCACAACACCGCGGAACCGCAGCGCGACCCCGAGCCGTCGGACGTTCCCGCGGGTGCCACCCGCAGGTCCGTCATAGCCGGCCTGGGCGGCGCCACCCTCGGAGTGGCCGCGCTGGGTCTCGCCGCCACGCGGGCGACCGCCGCCACCGAGCACCACGCCGTGGCCCGGCCGGCCGTCGCCTGCGTCCTCACGCCCGAGCAGACCGAGGGGCCGTACTACCTGGACCTGGAGACGGTCCGCAAGAACATCACAGAGGGGAAGGCGGGCGTTCCGCTGACCCTTCGCGTGACGGTGGTCGACGCGGCGACCTGCGCCCCGCTGCCCCGGACGGCGGTCGACATCTGGCACTGCGACGCCCTCGGCGTCTACTCCGGTTATGTCGCCGGAGGTTCCACCCCGGACACCACCTTCCTGCGCGGCGTGCAGCTGACCGACTCCGCCGGTGTCGCGGAGTTCACCACCGTCTACCCCGGCTGGTACGTCGGCCGGGCCCTCCACATCCATGTCAAGACGCATGCGGGAGGCACCGTGTCGGGAGGGACGTACCACGGCGGCCACGTGTCCCATACGGGCCAGCTCTACTTCCCCGAGGCGTACAACACCAGGATCGCCGCCCTGACCCCGTACCGGAACAACACGGCCACCCGCACGCTCAACGCACGGGACGGCATCTACCGCAACGGCGGGTCCTCGACCCTGCTGACCCTCACCCAGGCAGGCAGCGACCTCGGCCAGGGAGTGACCGGAACCGTCGTCCTCGGTATCGACCCCGCCGCCACACCCTGACGCACCCGAACGCCTGCGGTGGCCGGCCCCGCCACGGTGTCGGCCATCGCATCCGTGACGGCGGCCGCTCCGCTCCCGCCGAAGCCGGCCGGCGCGGTTTTCGCGGAGACACATGGCTGAAGGCGATGGTTTCGTTCCCGGGCGGTGCGGCCAGGAATCGGGGATGAGCCGGAGTCGAACATGTGAGGTGTGCGGTGCGGCGCTGATCGTGAGGCCGCACGGGGGCCGGCCGGCTCGATACTGCTCCAGCGCCTGCCGGCAGCGGGCGATGCGGCGACGGGCCGCTTCGGGTACCACGCCCGCGGACTCGACGGCCGGTAGGAGCGCCCTGCCGCCGACGCTCGACTCCTTCGTCGGCCGGCGGCACGAACTGTCGGGCCTGCGCACCCTCCTGAGGAGCTCGCGCCTCCTCACACTGACCGGTGCGGGCGGTGTGGGCAAGACCCGGCTGGCGCTCGAGTTCGCCAAGGGATTACCGAAGCGCTTCGCACGAGTCGACCTCGTGGAACTCGCCTCGCTCCAGGACGGCGCGCTGCTGACGCAGTCCCTGGCCGCTGCGCTGGGGGTGGGCGAACGAGCGGGCCGGACCGGCGTCGACGTGCTGGTCCGGGCGATCGGTGACGCCTCCCGGGTGCTGATTCTGGACAACTGCGAGCACCTGGCCGAGCCGTGCGCCCGGCTCGCGGCGACCTTGCTGGGCCGCTGCCCCCGGCTGCGGATCCTGGCCACCAGCCGGGAGGCCCTGAGGGTGCCCGGAGAGACCGTGTTCCGGGTCGGCGAGCTGTCCCTGCCGCCGGCCGACGCCGGAGACGATGTGACGGCCCTCATGCGGTCCGATGCCGTACGGCTCTTCGTCGACCGCGCCGCGAGCAACTCCCCGGGGTTCACGCTGCACCGCGGCAACGGCCACCTGGTGGCCGAGATCTGCCGGCGCCTGGACGGTCTGACACTCGCCGTCGAACTCGCGGCCCGCCACGTCGGTTCGCTCGCGCTGAGCGACATCCTGGCAGGGCTGGACGACCGGTTCTCCCAGCTGGACCTGCTGACCGGGGGAAGCAGAACCGGACCCCCACGCCACAGCGGGCTCGCCGCAGCGGTCGACTGGAGCCATCGGCTGCTGGATCCGGCCGAGCAGGCGGTCTTCCGGCGTCTCTCGGTCCTGGTCGGCGGGTTCGACGTGACCGCCGCGCAAACAGTCTGCGCCGGTGGCGGCATAGGCCGGCGGCAGGTCCTCCGCATCCTGTGCGCCCTGGAAGCGAAGTCGCTCGTCGTACGTCTGCCGGGAGAGACGGCGCCCACCCGCTTCAGACAGTTGAGCGCCATCCGTGCCTGTGCCCTGGACCGTCTGCGCGCCTCCGGCGAGCTGTACGCCACCTTGCGCCGGGCGCTCGCGTGGCTGACCGAGCTGGCCGAACGGGGTCGCGGGGACGTGTTCGCCGACCAGGCCGGCAGCCCGCTGGCGGCGGAACGGGACAATCTCGCCTCGGTACTGGCCCGCAGCGCCGGCCACGGCGATGCCGTACGGGTGCGGCTGACACTGGAGCTGGCGCGTGTGCACTACCAGCAGGAGCAGCCGTCGGCCGCCCGTGCGCTGCTCACCGGACTGCTGCGGGGAGCCGGGGGCCGGGCGCTGGGCGGGCAGGTACCGGCGCTCGCCGCACGAGTGGCCTGCCAGCAGGCCGATCTGGACGAGGCACTGCGCCTGGGCGAGCAGGCGGTGCGGAGCGAGCGGATGCGCCGTGACGCCGCCGGACTGGCCAACGCCCTGGACGCCCGGGCGGCGGCGCGGCTGTGCCGCGGTGAGTTCGCCGAGGCCGTCGCGGATCTCAGGGAGTGCCTGGAGGCCGTCGCTTCCCCCGGCAGGCCACAGGACACCGCTTGGTGCACCCATCACCTGGCCTGGGCGCTGCTTCAGGCCGGCGGGGAGCTGGAGGCCGACGAACTGATGTCACGGTGTCTGCCCGTGCTGAGGCGGCAAGCGCCGTGGCCCCGCACCGCGGCCGCCCTGCACACCGCGGGGGCCGTACGGCTGGCCCTGGGGCGTCTGCGCAGCGCGGAAACCCTGTTCGCCGAGGTGCTGCGGATCGCTCCAGGGGCCAGTTTCCATGCTCTGTACCCCGTGGAGGGCCTGGCTCTCGTGGCCGCGGAGAGCGGCGACATGCAGCGTGCGCTGCGGCTGTACGAGGCGAGCGTGCAGGCGCGGCGCCGCCTGGACACCGAACCCGAGGCTCCCTGGCGGCACAGGATGGAACAGGCGGCGGCGCGTGCCCGGACACGGCTGTCGGCAGCGGCGCAGGAGGCTGCCGTCGCCGGTGCCCGTGGGCTGTGCGGAGAGCGGCTGGTCGCGTACGCGCTCGGCGCGGGGAGCGGCAAGGACCGGACGGGGCGCGATGTCCGGGCCGCCGACGAGCGGCTCCGGCTCACCGTGAGGGAGTCCACGGTGGCCGAACTCGTCGCCGAAGGGCTGACCAACCGGCAGATCGCGGACCGGCTCGGCCTTTCGATCCACACGGTCGCCACGCACCTGGACAAGATCCGCGACAAGCTGGGCCTCCGCTCTCGCACGCAGATCGCACTGTGGGCAGTCGCACGGACCGAGGATGGGTGCACAGCCCGGCGGTGAGCACCTGGAAAACGGGAGAAGCCCAAGGGGGGCTGCCTGCATCTCCATTCATGCCGGGCCTGCCTGTCGTGACACAGATGTCGATGTGGTTCCGCCGCGCGTCTCCATACCCTGGTCCGGATGACGTGTACGAGTCAGATCGAAGGTCCGCTACCGGCGCAGCGTCAGCTGGTCACACGTCGCCTGTGCCGCGACGTCGGCGCGGTCGTGGCCGCCGTCCACTACCGCCGGTCACCCGGGCATCCCTTCCCGGCCCCGTACGACGACTGCCTGGCCGCGGCCCGCCACGTCGCCGACAGCGTCACGGACTACGGGGCGCGACGTGATCGCCTGGCCGTGGCGGGTGACAGTGCGGGCGCCAATCTCGCCGCCGTGATCGCCCAGACCTTCCGCGACGAGCACCGCCCGCTGGCCGCCCAGCTCCTGGCCTACCCGCCGACCGATTCCGACGGGGACTACCCGTCTCGCACCCAGAACGCCACCGGGTACATGCTCACCAGCGAGAACATCGCCGACATCCAGTACCTCTACGCCGGGAACGACCCCGTCGTAGTCACTACGAACACCTCGCCGCCGGCGGCTTCCAGGCTCATACACGGCTTCCTGAACATGTTCCCCGTCTCCGCCCGTGCCCACGCCGCTACTGCCGAACTGTTCGCTCAGCTCGAACAGCGCCTCTGACAACCAGCCGTGTCACCGCGAGGAGTGGGCCGACCTCGTCCGTGGCGTTGTGAGGGCTGCCGGAATCGCGCTCGACGGTGATCCGGACGGCTGGCGCTGGATCGTCGTCCTCCACGCTCTGGGCCGATCACGCTCTGAGCCGATCCATGTGGCCGCCTCGAAAGCGCACGGCTGCCTGCGGACCGCGTGCGGGCCCTCCGCTCGCATACCGTGTCCGGAGCCGTTGCCCCCGGTGTGCGCATGCCGCTGTGGCCGCGGTGGTGCCTCGTCTGCCGGCGCCTCGAAAGGGCGCACCGCGGTCGTCACGGGCGCGGGCAGCGGGATCAGGCCCGCCACCGCGCTGCGCCTCGCCGCCGGTTCCGGCCCGGGATCTTGGTCGGTCTGAGGGTCGGGTGGCGAAGCACCGCTGTGGTGATCGTCACGAGGGTTCTCGGGGGCCATTGCGTACGCTGTTCCCGGTAGTACGGGGGCCCGCCCGGGGGTGATGCCGACCCCGAGCAGCCCGTCCGATCGCCTGATGCCTCTCCAGGGAAGTCAGCGCTCGGTCAGCATCAGTCCTGAAGAATCTGGGGAGAGCTGCCCGAACACGCGACTGACTGTAAGGTGTGGAAACAGCCCTTGAACTGCAAGAACGCAGGCAGGGAGCTCAATTCAGGGAGTTCTGAATGCTGCGCACCATGTTCAAGTCCAAGATCTAGTGTTTGGGTGTTTTTGCAGGTCAGAGGCTTGATGGCCTCGCTCGGGTCAGCAAACGGTCAGCATTGGGCGCGGGAGCGTCCCAGCTTGCTGACCAGCTGGCCGTCATGACGGGCGACCGGGACACAGGCGCCTGACTCTCGCTTGAGACGTTCGCTGCATGCCTCGACAGCTCGTCCGCGGCGTGGATCCTGAGTGAGTGGGCTGCGTTCGGGGCCGAAGCGGCGTGCCTTATGGATGCCGCCTGCCCCCTCCGGCCGCTGTCGCCACCTCGCCCGCCCCGGTGTCGTTCTCGTCCACTGCGCCGGCGTCATGGGCCTCGGCTTCGACACCGTCGTCATTCCCGACGCCGGGACCGAAGCCGCAGTCCACTCCACCGCGGCGGCCCTCCGCGTGACCTGTTGCATCACGATCACCCGCGCCCGCAAGCGGGGCTGGTCCTCGGTCGGCAGGGCAGCCGGTTGCCGCACCACCCGGGGGCTGCACGGGTAGGCCATGATGCGCCAAGGGGTCCTTGCACTATGAGCGTCCACGGTGTGAGGTGTCCGAGGGAAGGGCGGGCGGCGCCCGACCCGTACGTACGACAGGGGAGCCCCGTATCCACCGTTCCGCCGCCTCCCAGCAGCGATACTGGATGCATGGATACGACGATCACAGCCCCCCGTGCCGAGGTGCTGCGAGACCGCTACCGCAGCCGACTGCCCGAGTGCTTGCAGGAGCTGGCCGGCCCCGTCGAGGGCAACGTGGATCTGCCGCTCCACATCGTCTGGTCCGGGAGGACGAGCTACAGTCTGGACCGTCCGAAGTCCCGCATGACGCTCTACCGGACCGTCCTCGCAGAAGGACTGAGTGAGGACCTGGTGGTTCTCCTGCACCACCGGCTGCTCACCGAGCAGTGGCCCGTGCTGCGGCGCTTGATCAGTCCCTACATCCGCGAGGTCTGGGAGGACGCCTTCCCCGAGCTCCTCCGCACCGGTCTCGCTGACACGACCGCCGCGTGAAGCTCACTCCGCTCCACGAGCGTCTCCTCGCCGACATCCTCGACCTCGGCTCCCCCTACCCTCTGGTCCTCACCGGCGGTTACGCCGTGCAGGCCCACGGCCTGGTCGAACGCTTCAGCCGTGACCTCGACGTCGCCACCGAGAACCCCGCTCCGATGCAGGAGATCGTCGCCTCACTCACAGCAGGTCTCAGCGCGCGCGGATGGCGGACCACGCACGTCCAGACCGATCCGCTCAGCGGCCGGTTCCTCGTCACCGATCCGGACACCGGCGAGGAGTGCGAGGTCGACGTCCTCAAGGAGGCGTTCTGGGCTCCGCCCGCCCAGACCCCCTACGGCCCCGTTCTTTCCCTCGACGACGTGATCGGCACCAAGGTCCGTGCCCTCGCCGACCGCGGCACCGTCCGCGACCTCATCGACGTCCAGGCTGCCTCCCGCCACCGCTCCGCCGCCGACCTCGAATCCCTGGGCCGCCGTCGCGCCCACGATGAGTTCAGCCTCGAAGACCTCCGGGACCGGCTCATCGGCGCGGACTGGTACGAGGATGAGGACTACACCGCGTACGGGCTCACCTCCCGGCAGATCGAAGAACTCAAGGCGTGGGCCCTGGAGTGGGCGGAGGATCTGGGTGCGCGGATCCATGACGAGAACGCCTGAGAGGCGGTCATCGTGTCCATCCCCCCTCTACCGCCGTTGCAACGAGAGGATGCGGTGTAGCCAACAGGTTCCAACCTGCAGCCGTCCACGGTGGGTGGCTGCCCTGCACAGCGGACGTGCAGGGCAGCCGAGCGATACCCCGCAGCGGACTCACGGCGAAACCGGGCTGCGGTAACGGTCGAACACTGCATCCCGTTCCCACTCCCATGTCCAGTCCGGTCCGGACGGTGGAACTCGGTAACGGCCAGCTCGAAGAATTGGTCGTAAGGCTTCCGGCTGGATCCGGAAAGTCTCGCCGAACCCCTCGACGTCACCCCTGCCGAAGTCCTGTATGGAGGACGGGGCACGGACCCGTCCGTAGTGAAGGCACGCCGCGAGCGGGCCAGCAGACGGCGGGGGAATGCGCGAAGGGGTGATGGCCGCAGCAGCGGAAGAGGCCGCGTACCGGACGGGCGACCACGCCGATCTTCCATCACGTGCGCCTTGTGCGCCAGTTCGGCTCGTGGAAGCTGAGCACCATCACGCCTGTCCATGTCCGTCTGACGCCCACGAATATTTCTGCTTAAGGCCCGTAACCTTCCGAATAAAACTATGATGTAGGCCACGTCCCGGGTCTCCAGGGGAGGGAGAGCCGAGGGAGCGGCGCGGTCGAGCATGGGCCGGGGCCGTGTGCAAGGGGGTGTACATGCCCGAAGGGCAGACGGTTTCTGCGGCGTCGCGGAAGATTGCAGAGCTGGTCCGCGCCTTCCCGTCCGGAATTTCTGAGCGGGAACTGGTCGTCGAGGCCAAGAGGCAGTTCGGCACACTGCCGGAGCAGCGGTTAGTCAAGCTGGTCGCCGAGGCGGTCCGCGGAGGTCTGCTGATCGCTTCGGGGGACCTTCTCCTGCCTGTTGCTCCGCAGGAACCGGTGCGCCCGCCACAGGTGGCGTATGAACGGCGCCAGCCAGGCGCTGAGTCCGCTGTTGCTGCAAGGTTGGACGAGACGTCCGTGCTGCGGACTATCGCGCTCGACGTCGAAAGCGTCGTACGGACGACGGCGACCGCTCCCTACTTGGAGCGGCACGTCTACGAGGTGGCAGCGGTCAGGTTCGGCGCCGATCGTGAATGGGTCGCTGCGGCGCCCCGCTGGCGGCGGTACCTCAGGTTCCCTGGTGACACTGAGGAGTTGCGTGACGGCAGCGTGCGGGACGCTGTGCTTGGCCAGGGGTTATCCCAGCAACAGGCGTGGACGGAGCTGAGTGACTTCCTGTCGGACGCCGATGTAGTGGTCGCCTATAACGGCACGACACTGGACTTTCCCGTCGTCAGTGAAGCGGCGAAGGAGTCCGGTGCCAGCGATCCGCTCTCCGCCGTGCGCCCCGTCGATGCCCTGTACCTCGCGCACGCCCTTTGGCCGACAGCCCCGTCCCACCGACTTCAGGACCTCGCGCTTCAGCTCGACGTCTCCCGTTCGGATCTGCGTGCCCATACTGCGGACGGCGACGCGGTCTTGCTGGTGCGCCTCCTGGAGCGGGCCGCCGCCGAGTTCGCCTGCAGGACGGCCGAATTGCGTGATCTCATCGCCGACGTCTGCCCCGGCTCCGACGCGTGGCGGCTGCTGCGGGAACTGGCCGAGGGTGAGGCCGCCAACGATCGAGAGCCGCGGATGTGGGAGCAGGCGCATGTGGCCCGCCTGTTGGGTGCCGAGTTTGGGCGGCACACGCCGCGTCGAACCCCTGCCGGAAGGGCACCGGGCAAGGGCGCCGTGGACGTGCCGGACGTCTTACGGGGCGCCGACGGACGGGTCGAGCCGACCGCTCTCGCCCGGGTCGTGCACGGTTCCCGCGTTGAACCCCGGCCCGCCCAGCAGGAGATGACGGCGACGCTGCACGACTGGACTGACCGCGGCGTCGGCGGGCTGCTGGAAGCGCCCACCGGCACCGGAAAGAGCTATGCGGTACTTGCCGCTGCGCTGGACTGGCTCGCCGGTGGTAACAGTCGTACCGCTGTCATTGCCACGTACACCAAACAGTTGCAGAGCCAGATGGCGAAGGACATCCAGGACTTGGAGTGGGCCCTGCCGGGCATCCTCGGGGTCGCCGACCTAGTCAAGGGCAAGTCCAACCGGCTCTCACTCGCAGCCCTGACGAAGACCCTCGCCGAGGCCACGCGTCGGCGCCGCTCCGCGGGCACCGCCCGCGCCCGCTTCTCTCAGCGGAGCCGGTTCCGCGAACTCGCCGTCTTCCTCGCGCTGCGCCTGCTCGCGGCCAAGGAGCCCCCGCAGTCCTGGACGGCCAGATCGGTCGACCCGGTGGACCTGCCCGCCTCCTTCACCGACTACATCGGGCGCGGCCTGCCGCTCTGGCTGGAGTCCCTGTCCCAGCGCGACGGCGACTACGGCCCCGCCGCAGGCAACCCGCTCGCCGTGCACACCGACACCGTCCGGGAGTCGATCGACAGCCACCGCCTCATCCTCGCCAACCATGCGCTCGTCCTCTCTCACCTGGACGACCTGCGTGCCGTCGGACCCGAGGTGCTCCTCGTGATCGACGAGGCGCATGAGCTGGAGAACGCCGCCACGTCCGCGCTGACCGTGACCGTCGACCACCAGGACCTGGAAGCTTTGCTGCCGGAGTACCAGGCATGGATGGCGGACGCGCACCCGGGCACCGCCAAGGAGCAGGCCGCCGCAGCGATTGCCGATCTCGAACGACTGCTCGATGATGAACGCCTTCCCCGGCTGGCGGCGCAAGCCTTCGACGCCCAGGCCAAGGGGGTGGGCGTACGCATCGGCAGCCGGGCGACCACGCTCGCCAGCCCCTACGCCGGCACCTCCGGCACCCGGCACACCCGGCGCCTGTCGCTGGTGCTGGAGAGCATTGCCAAGGCGCTCGTGTCCTGTCGCATCACGCTGGAGCGGTACGTGGTCCAGCACGCTGCCGGAATCGATCCCCTGGTACGCGAGCGCCTGACCGCGCTCGCGGAGCACACCGACTCCCTCACCACGGCCCTCGACCGGATCACGGCCGACATCCGCGCCTTTCTCGACCCCGCCCTCACCCTGGACGAGGCTCCCCCTTCCCGCGTCATACATCTGGAGGAGCTGGACGAACCCAAGGCGGAGCTACGGTCCTATCGCTTCCGTGTCGCCACCAGTCCCGTCGATCTGCCCGCAGACCCGGAGTGGCGGCGTTACCTGGAGTCCTTCGATCGTGTCCACTACGTCTCCGCGACCCTGCGTGTCGCCGGGGAATGGGATTTCATGCGGACCCGACTCGGGTTGCCCGACGATCTGCCGACGCTGGCGCTGCCTTCCCCGTTCGCCCTGCGCAGTCAGGCCGAGGTCGTGTGCTTCTCCGACTTCCCCTCCTGGGCGGAGCAGGAGGAGGGCGCCCTGAGGACCGTCGCCCACCAGGTCGCCGGATTCGCCACCGAAATGACACGTGTACGCGCCGACGGCAACGGCTTCGACGGCGGCGGCATGATCCTCACGACCGCTCGCTCGACCGCCGCGGGCATCGGCTTCCACCTCGTGCGGGAGCTGCGCTCCCGCGCCCTTGACACCCCAGTCGTCGAGGCGCTCACCCTCGGCAACGGCCGGGCCTATCAGGCCTTCACCGACCGGCGGGGCGGCGGAGGGTTTCTCGTCGGCACCAAGGGACTCTGGCAAGGGGTCGACGTCTCCGACGCCGAGCGGCTGCGTCTGGTGTGGATCAACAAACTGCCCTTCGCACCGTTCGCCGCTCCGATCGTGGAGGCTCGGCGCGCGGCAGTCGCCGAACGCGCCGAGCAGGCCGGCCACCCCGATCCGGAAGGTGCCGCCACCGAGCACTACTACCTGCCGCTCGCCGCGCTCCAGCTGCGTCAGGCGGTGGGCCGGCTCATCCGCTCCGACCGCCACCGCGGCGTCGTCGTCATCAGCGACCGCAAACTCGCGGGAGCAAGCAGCCTGCGCCGCTCCTACCGGCGTGCCTTCCTCGGCAGCCTCGATGACGGACTGCAGCGCCCCGACCCGGAAACCGGCGACACCGGCGGCGGCAACGTCGCCACCATGGCTGAAGGATGGCGTCGCATCTGGGAGTTCATGGCGGCCCACAGCCTCCTGGACCCCGCCCGGGCCGCGGAGCTGTGTACCGACGAAGCCCTCGAACGACAGACCCTCCTACCGCACACCAGGCGCATCCGCGAACTGGCGCTGACCACCGAAGAGACTCGGAAGCTGCGGGAACAGGGCCTGCTCGTGGAGGAGATCAAGGACCGCTGCGCCCGCATCGGAGGATTGTTGCGGCTCGTCGACGAACCCGTGGCCCTCAAGCCGGCCCAGCAGGCTGTCATCGCCGCCGCGGCCGAGGGACGCAACGTCCTCGGACTGCTTCCCACAGGCTTCGGCAAGAGCTTCACCTTCCAGCTGCCCGCGCTGGTCCTACCCGGCGTCACCGTGGTCGTCAGCCCGCTCGTCGCTCTCATGCACGACCAGGCCCTCGAACTGAACCGGTCCATCGGTGGCGCGGTCCGCGCGCTCATCTCGCCGCTGCGCGAGTCCAGCAGCAGGGCCGGCAAGACAGAAGTGACGGACCAGCTCCTCGGTCGGGCCGACCACGGTATCCGCCTGGTCTACGTCAGCCCGGAGCGCCTGTGCCAGCGGCGCTTCCGGGAGACCGTCCGCGCGGCCGCGGCGGCGGGCCGGGTGACCCGGATCGCCGTGGACGAGGCACATACCCTCCCGCAATGGGAGGACTTCCGACCCAGCGTGCGCCGGGTCAGCAGGTTCCTGGACGAGCTGCGCCGGGACCACGGGGTGGCGGTCACCGCGGTGACCGCCACCGCCAACAGGGCCGTCCACGAGGCGCTGCGCGAAGGACTGTTCGGTCTGCCCGCCGAGGTCCCGGAGCTCGCTTCGGCCGAGGCGACCGCCGAAGCAGAGCATCCCGGAGTCGTCGGCGGGCTCCTGACGGTGCGCGAGAACCCGATCAGGCCAGAACTCGCCGTTTTCCGCCGCTCCCTCGACCGGCTCGGACAGGGAGGTGTGGCCGGGCTGGTCGAGCGCGTCGTCGACGCGCTCGACGGTCACGCCATCCTCTACTGCCTCACCGTCAAGGAGGTCAACACCCTCTACACCCACCTGCGCGAGTACGTGGGTGACGCCGGCGTCCGCGTGCTGCGGTTCCACGGCCGTCTGACTGAGGCGGAGAAGGCGGCCGTCATGACGGAGTTCCGGGAGGCGCCCCGGGAAGCCGACGACGGCTTCGTCCCGGTCGTGGTGGTGGCCACCTCCGCGTTCGGGCTCGGTGTCAACCGGCCCGACGTACGCACCGTGATGTGTGTGTCGCCGCCTACCGACCTGGCCGCGCTCTACCAGCAGTTGGGTCGGGCGGGGCGGGACGGCGCGGGCCGGGGGACGGCCGGTGATGGCCCTGTCAACAGCGGTCTCGCCCTCGCGACGAGCCGGGGTCTGCGCATGGTCCGTTTCATGACGGGCCAGGAACTGCCCCCGTCGCTGCTCCGGCGCATGGGCAGCCTTGTCCTCGCCCAGCGGGACGGCACGCTCGATCCGGTACGGCTGGCCGACCTGCTCATGGCCGAAGACGCCGCGAGCGGTGCGCTGAGCGAGGCCGAGCTGGACGACCGGCACACCCAGGAGCGCTACCAGGGCGGCATCATGCGGGCGTTCAGCGCGCTCGCCGACCTAGGCGCCGTCGAGGACCTCGGCGACCACCCGCCGTTCTGCGCGGTCAAACCCGGCGACCTCCGACCGGCCGGCCACGGCGCAGGACAGACCCCTACTACTGCAGCGGAGCGCGACGAGGAAGCGGCCGGGTCCATGCGGCTGGAGCAGGCCGTCATCGACACCGCCCTGTCCTGGGACCCCCCACGACAGGTCGACGTCCGAGCTCTCGACCGGGAACTCGCCGCCCGGTGCCCCGGCTACCGCTCGGTCGCCGATGGACCGTCGGCGACCTGGGAACTGCTCGCCGATCTCCACGACCGTGGGCTCCTGGACGTCTCAGCGGCACCCAGCCGCCGCCTGGTCACCGGTCTGATCACCCGCACCGGCACCCTGCCCGACGGGTTCCTCCCGCTGCTCGGCCGACGCGGCCGCCGAGCCGCCGAGGAACTGGCCAGGCTCCGGAACTTCTTCGACGCGAGCACGGTCTGCGCTCAACGGGTCTTCGCCGATTACTTCGGCGTCAGCGACCTGCCCCAGGGGTGCTGCACCACGGCCCGCTGCCGATGCTCGGCCTGCTGGGACACCGGCCGCTGGCCCGTGGAGGAGCGGCGCCCTGCCGTCGCCCAGGCCTTCGACAGCCCGCGCCCCCGCGAGGGAGGCGGTGCCGACACCTCGCTGCGTGACCAGCGCGTCGACCTCCAGGTCCACCGGCTGCTGCAGCTCCAGCCGCAGGGCGCACACCCCCGCCGGCTCTGGCACGCACTGCGCGGCGACGAATCCTCCTACAACCCGAGCAATCGAAAGATGATCCCCCTGCCGAAGGCGATCCGGGAAAGCCGCCACTTCGGCGGTCGCGCCGATCTGCCCTATGCGGCAGTAGGCGCGAGCCTCACACGGCTGGCCGCAGCCGGAGCAGCAGTCGAGGGCCCGGACAGCCTCTGGCGAGCCATCCGCCCGGTCCGACACACGAGATCCCGCCGTGCGGGAAGCGGATCCGAACGAAAGGACGGCTGGGTGTGACCACGATGATCAGCACTGGACCGGACATCTGGCGGCCCTTCGACGGCGAGCCTGTGCTCACTCCGGCCATGACCGGCGGACACCGCAGCACACCCACCGAGGAACTGGAACGGTTGCGTCGCTACCTGGAGGCGGTCGTGGCCGACCGCGTGTGTCCGGTGCACACCGCGGTCGCCTTCAACGCGGCCTATTTCGGCTACGAACTCGGTGATGAAGGCCACGGCAACGGTCCGTTCGACCTGGACGCGTTCCCCTCCCTGATGCTGGGCGACGAAGTACCGGCCCTGCCCGTCGGGGCACTCGTGCGCATCGAAACCGGATCCGACCCGCTGTACGCGGAGATCGTCTACAAGGAGGGCCGCCACCCCGGCGTCGAAGAGGGTGCCGACGTACCCGCGTGGCTGTCCGGGGCACCGGCCGGTGTCCGAGGACCGAGCGAGCTGTCGGAGGCGCCGCACCCAGTGCGCCGGGAGCTGCTGGTCCCTGATCTCACGGCGTTCGGCCCCGCGCTGCAGCTCAGCGAGGCGAAGTTGCAGCGGTTCCGGGCCCGCCAGAAGTGGCTCAACAAGGACGGCCACGTCGTCGTCGACGCCCGCTACGGCTCGGCGCCGCAGGCCGGGCTCGACGACTGCACCGCCTTCGTGCAGCACCTGCTGACCCACCAGCGCGAAGCACTGCTGAGCCCCCTCGTTCCCGCGTCCGTCGCTCACCTGGCCGGGGGTGGCACGGAGGAGCGGCTGAAGAGCGCCCTCAGCGGGCTGCTGGACACCGTTGATCACGCCTTGCGCACCGGCGACAGTCTGCGCAGCTGGGGCCACTACGCACTGACCCGTACCCGCATCGGGGCCGCCCTGGGCCACGACGGGCCGCTGGGCGGCGACGACCTGAGAGCCCTCGCCGGCTCCCTGGAACGCAGTGCGGCCCCTGCCATCCACCGACGGCACGGCCTGAACGGTTCCCGCACCGTGTACACGGCGATCGGGGCGTGGCTGCGCGGCGTCGACGGTGCCGAACCACTGCTGAGCGGAGTGGAATACGCGGTCTCGGTGTGCCGCGCCAACCTGGCGGTCGCGGACTTCGTCCGGGGAGAGACGGACAACGGCATACGCGCCGGGAGCGACGTACGGATCACCCTCGACGACGACTTCCAGAACGGTGGCATCTGGCGGTCCCACCATCCGGGCTCGGAGGAGGCGGACGACAGTGATCCGCTGCGCCCAGCGGGACGCGGCTGGCATGACACGGTGCATCCACCCGCGCCGCCCCGGCCTGTCGCGGTGCCGCACGCACAGAGCATCCCCCGAGGGGAACAGCCGGAGGACGAACAGTACGTCCATGCCGAACCCGCGGACACCCCGCTCGTGGACGGTGACCGGATCGGTCCGCCGAACTACCTCAGGATCAACGACAGCGAGGTCTGCTGGCAGACCCCGCTGCGTCTCGCTCACCTCATGGAGGACCGACTGCCGTTGAGCCCCAGGGCACGGGACGGGTTGGCATATCTCGGCACGGATACCGTCTCCGTGCGCGTACGCCTGGAACTCAGCCATTCCGGCGGCGAGCTCGACGCGTCCGAGGAGGTCCAGGAAGTACTTCTGGATCTCACCGATGAGACCGGCATGCTCCGGAACGTCCAGTGGCCCATTGATTTCTCCCCCGGGCTGTGCCTGTACATCCAGTGGCCGCGCGGCGGCACCGTCTTCCGGGTCCACACCGTCGAACTGGAACACCCCGTCGACATCGACGGGCATCTCGTCGGGCACCGCTACGACCCGGGAGTGTTCACCCGAGAAGGAGCGCCGGGTAGCGACCGGGACGGTGACTCGTCCGCCGGCCTCGACGCCCGGCGTCTCGTCCTGCGTACCGTGCGACGCTTCGGCCGCCTCACGCCCGACGGACATGCCCTCCTCGACCGGGCCGCCCTCCCTCGAGGCGTCTACGACACAACTCCCGCCCCCCACCAAGTCACCGTACTGGAGCAGGCCGTTGACGAGCTCCTCGCCGAACACCACCTGTACCCGGCCATCGGCAGCCGCGGTGCGGACGGCGAGCCCCACCACCCTGCCCGCGACGGTGAGCCGCCCATCGCCCTGATCGGTTACGCGCCGAACCCCGTGGTGGTGCCACGACCGGGCTCGGGTGCCGGCGCGCCGCCGCAGGTCCACGGCGTGGAGCACTTCGTCCACGGCTTTCTGCGGAGGCTGCCCGCGGGCTCGAATCCGACCGATGCACAGCGCGCTGCCTACCGCGAGCACTGCCGCCATGTCGGAAAGGCGGACGGCTGGGAACTGCCACCCGGCTACACCTTCGTCACGGAACACTCTCGCCGGCGCTGACCCGCCCCAGCCGGACCGGCCCGACATGCGCGCGCCGCACGCCACACCCCCCGCATCCACATCACAGAAAACAAGAGATCGGGACTGAATGACCGCCAGCTACGCCGTGGTCGCCAAACCACCGTCCTCCCCGCACGGCACACCGGTGGGACTGCTCAAGGAACTCGCCGTAACGCTCGACGGGCTCGGCCAGGTCCTGGACGCCGCCCTCGACGACCTCACGGTCGGCGAGACGGAACTCGCGCTGAATTCCCTCGGCCCCAAGGACCGTCAGGCCATCATGAGAGGTCTCGGCTTCCGCAAGGTCGAGCCGCGGCGCTTCGGGCGCGTGCTCAGCGAGCAGGTGCTCAAGCGGTTGCAGCGGGTGGAGCCGAACCACCACAAGCATGCCGCGTCCCACCTCACCGCCCGGATCATGAACGACATCGATCACGTGATCGTTGAGCACGGGACCGCCGGTACCAGCCCCGGTCTCGTGGACCGCTGGGGCGCGTGCCTGCTCCGCCTGGCGCTCTTCTCCCACCTCCGGGCTTCGGCGCATCACGCTCGACTGCTCGTATGGGCCGCGGAACACGACTGGTTCGGCATGGAGGCGGACGAGGCCGCACTGGGGGCGGTACTCAAGGCCGCTCAGCAGGTGATCGACGCGACTCCCGGGTTCGACCACCTCACCGCGCTGGACGAGGACGCGGCGGCTCAGGAACCACAGCCGACCGCTGCAGTCCCGGCTCCCCGGCGGCCCGATCACATCTCGGCTCCGGAACAGGCCGAGCCCTCAGCACAGCAGGGAGAGCAGCCCCCTGGTGAGGGGTGCTCCCTAGACGATCTGGCCTCGGCCGAGGAGGAGCTCAAGCACGTCGTCGAGGAGGCACGGGGCGCCGCCGACCGCGTGCGTGCCGCCCTGCTGGACGGGTGCCCGCCCACCGACACAGATTTGGTGCCGCTCGCTACCGTCGCCCCGGCGTTCTGCCACGTGCGGGGCGTGCTCTCCGCACTCGGCGTCACCGGGGTCACCGATCGCCTCACCGATGTCCTGAGGTCGATCGACGAGGTTCGTGCACGCGTCGAACGAAAGGAGAGGAACGCCGAGGCCCGTCACGTGGTGGAGACAGTGACGGCCCTAGGCTGCCCCCCGGGCAGTGCGGTGGCCGCGGTGATCGCGGACGCCAGGCAGAGCGCGGAGGCACTGCTCGCGAAGCAGGAGTGGGACGAACAGGACGACGCGTGCGCACACATTCTCACGCTGCTGGTGCGCCTCGCCGGCATGAAAGACCGGTCCGACGCACAGCAGGAGATCATCGAGCTCCAACAGCAGTTGTCGGTTGCACATCCCCCGTACGCTGTGGCCGCCGTCCTGTACCAGCAGATCACGCTGACCGAGCACAGGACCCCCCATCCCGACACGGCCGCCGCCCCGCATGAGGAATCCGCCGAGGTTCCCGAGGCGTCGGAACAGGCCATATCCCCGGAGGCGGCCACCGCCGCGCAGGCTGACACCGGCGTGCCTGAGACGCAGGACCACAGCACCGCCAATTCCGTCCAGGTCGAGCGACCTCCCCGGTCCGCTGAGACCGCCGAGCAGCAGCCCGCGCCGAATCGGCGGGTCATCGGCGACCTCGCGGTGACCGCGGCTGTCGACGCCACCACGGGTGCTCCCGACGGCATGGGAACGAAGGGCATCGAACCCTTCCTCGCCCGGCTCATCGCCGAGAAGCGCTTCGGGCTTGCCGCCCACCTGTCGCAGGCCGCCGACCGTCCGGACACCGAGTCCGCGGTCCTGTGCCTGGCCGCCGCGGCGACACTGCTGCACTCCAGGACCGGCCGAGCGGCTCAGGTCATCGAGGAGGCGCTGCACGAGTGGGAGGCCCGTAAGGAGAGCGACAGCGACGCGCTGTCCCTGCTCCTGCTGCCCACGCTGGTCCGGGCAGCCCTCGTGACGGGTGCGCCCGTGGTCGGTGCGCAGCTGAGGGCGCTCACCCCGCAACTGCCCGATGCCCTGCACGAGGTGGCCGCCATGGTGGCGGAACGCGCACTGCAGGGCGCACTGCTCATCGCGCCGCCCCATGCCGTTGTCGCCGATGTCTCCCACACCGAGGGCGAGCTGCGCGCAGCCGTGGACGCCTGCCAGGCTCTGCTCACCGTACCTCGGTTGCGTTTCCAACGGGCCAGCGCCATGGCGCAGCGCTGGCTGGCGCCGACCGGCCTGCTCGGCAGCGTGCTGACTGCCATCGTGGCCGGGGCCCCGGACGCCGAGTACCTGGTCGACGAGCTGCTGGAGAACCTCGCCCGCCGAGCTCAGGTCGAGGCGGCGATCGACGAGATGGACGCTGTGCTGCGTGGGCCGGGCGGTCGTGGCATCCAGGGGTCGGGCCGCAACAACGTCCGCCACTGCCTCGAGCGCGTCCGGGACGCTGTACGGCAGTGGCGTGCGGTCAAGCGCGACCTGGAAGCAGGACGCGCGGAGGAGAACGTGTGGGCGTTCCAATCCGTCGCATCCCTGCGCCTCTCCCTCCTCGGCCTGCGCGAACGGGTCGCCGACGACCTCACCGCGGCCGAACGCAGCTCCGACGTCCTGGCGAAAGCCGCTGCCTACGTGGCGCGGGACCTGTTTGCCGAGGTCTTCGACGGGCTGGATGCGAACAGTCGACCGGTCGAGACGGGAGCCGAGCCGGACGTTCAGACGGTTCTGGAAGCCGAGCTCCACAAGGCCGAGCCGGCCGTGCCGGGCGAGAAGCCGACCTTGCACGGCTTGCTGAAGGCAGTGGACCGTACCTGGGACGACGCGATCGAGCAGCAGCTCGCCCGTGACGAATTCGGCGTGATTCGCACCATCACGGACCTCGCGGACTTCGACGTCCTTCCTGCGGCCCACACCTTGTCGCTCTCGGAGGAGCGTCGCGCACACCTCAGCGCGTTCGAGAACGAGCGCCGCGCGGCGCTCGCCGAGAAACAGCGGCAACTGGCTGCCCGGCTCCGTCGGTCCCAGGCCGACGAGGCACTCACGGTCGAGCAGGACGTCAGCCTCCAGGAACTGCTCGCGGACGCCCGAGCACACCTGGAACACGACCGGCCGGGCGCGCTGGCCGCGGTCCGCCGCAACCTCGACCGAGTCGAGGATCTGCTGCCCCGCTACCGCGAGGAAGCCGCCGACCGGCTGCGCGCCCGCCTGGCCGCGCTGACGGACGTGAGCGCGGAGAACCGCGAACGAGTCCTGCGCAATCTGGACACCGACAGCCTGGCCACCGCGGCCGAACTCGTCTACTTCCTCGAACTGGGCGAACCGGTACCGGAGATCAGGTCCGAGGACTCGCACCTGGAGGCGTTCTTCCCCGCCGTGCCGGACTCGCTGCCGGGCGGCATCGACGCTGAGCTGATCGCGGCCGTCCGCGCCCGTGGCCGGTACGGCGACCGCGCCGTGCTGGACTATGCAGGACTCTCGGAGGAGGAGGCCGAACGGGCCGCCGCGGCGCTGAAGTTGTGGAGCACGCTCGCCGCGACGAAGGACCGTATCAACATCAATCCGCGCGAGAGCCTCAATCCGGCGCTGGCGCTCGTCGGATACGAGGCCCGGCGCGCACGGCCTCTGGACGATCTGCCGCGCGGCAAGGACTACCGGTTCTTCGAACTCGCGCCCGTGCACGTCACCGGCCGTGCCTGGGCACCTGCCTTCGGATCGCAGATCAAGGACCGCGGCGGCAAGCTCCGCACCCTGCTGATCTGGGGCCGGCCCGCGGCCAAACTGCTCATCACCCGCGCTCTGCAGGACCCCGACGAGAGCAGTCTGCTCGTCGTCCACTTCGGGACGCTGGACAGCAGAACCCGTAATGAGCTGGCCGTCGCCTCCCAGGACACCAAGCCGATCATGGTGGTGGATGACGCCGCGCTGGCCTACCTCATCGCGCACGGCAACCGGCGGGTAGACGCCACGACCGAGACGCTGCTTCCGTTCTCCGCGGTGAATCCGTACATCAAGGAGAAGCGGGGCCAGATCGGCCGGGAGATGTTCTACGGACGGGACCGCGAGCGCAAGAGCATCCACGACCCGGCGGGGACCCAGATCCTCTACGGCGGCCGGGGTCTCGGCAAGTCGGCCCTGCTCGCCGACGCGGGGGACCGCTTCGAGGAACAGCGGCCGGGGGCCTACCGCAAGCTCTACCTCAACCTGGACAAGATCGGCATCGGCCGGGGCACCGCACTCGGTGCCGAGGCCATCTGGCCCACGCTCGACCAGGAGCTGATCAGGCAGGGAGTTTTGGAGGAGCCCCGACGCCGGGGCCCACAACAGGAATCATGGCAGCGGGTCACCGACGGGATCGCCCGGTGGCTCGCTCAGGATCCCGACCGGCGGTTGCTCATCCTCCTCGACGAGTGCGACCGCTTCTTCGAGGCAGACGTCCCCGAGTGCACGGAGACCCGCCGGCTGCGCGGTCTGGGCGAGGACTCGCGCGGCCGGGCCAAGGTCGTGTTCGCCGGTCTGCACTCGGTGCAGCGCTTCACCAGGCTCGCCAGGAACGGCCCGTTCAGCCACCTGGCGCAGACCCCGACGGTCGTGGGACCGCTCGCCCCACAGTTCGCCGCCGACCTGATCGTGCACCCGATGCGTGCGCTCGGCTTCGAGTTCGCCGACGTCGACCTCGTCAACCGCGTGCTCGGCTTCTGCTCGTACCAGCCCTTCCTGTTGCAGATCTTCGGCAGCCGGATGGTGCAGGTCATGCAGGACAAGCGGGCGCGCGCACCACTCGCGCCGCCTCCGTACACGATCGAGGAGTTCGATGTCGACGCGGTGGAACAGGACACCTCGCTGCGCTCGGACATCACCGCGGCCTTCAAGGACACCCTCGCCCTCGACGACCGCTACCACGTCATCGCCAATGTGCTTGCCCAGCACGCCCGGGACAACGGTCTGGAAACCCGCCTCAGTGACAGGGAGCTACGGGAGGAATGTGCCGGCTGGTGGCCCCGCGGCTTCGAGCACCTGGACAGCGAGGGTTTCCGTGCCTATCTGCAGGAGATGGTCGGCCTCGGTGTCCTGGCGCCGAACAACGACGGGCAGGGCTGGCATCTGCGAGGGCCCAACGCGCTGCGCATGATCGGTACCGCCCAGGAGATCGAGGCGCGGTTGCTGCGGGCGGAGACAGAGTCCCGGCTTGAGGAGACCGTTGTCCTGGAGAGCCGTCCGGACCTCTACGACGGCAGGTCCGCCCCGCTCACCGTCAACCAGATCGACTACCTGCTGGGCGAATACGTGAACCAAGTCCGCGTCGTTCTCGGTACACAGGCGACCGGCGTCGCCGATGTGGAACGGACCCTGCGTGAGGTGACGGGCAGGGTGGCGGGATGGTCCGTGCCCGCGATCGGAAGCGCCAAGACGTTCCGCAAGGAGCTCGCCGCCGGCCGCGCGGGCGAGCGGCGACTGCTCATCAGCGATCTCTCGCTGGGCAGCGAGAAGTCCTGCCGGGAGTCCTTCGACCTGGCCAGGGCAGTGCTGCCCGAGGCCGCCGAGGCGACCCGCTCCGTGGTCCTCGTGTCGGGTGTGGAACAGCTCGGCTTCTGGTCCGGCCTCCTCACCGGTCCCGACGCCGACCACGACACCATCGTGGTGCTGCGCCGGCATGACCTGCGCAGCCTGAAGGACTGGACGCAGCGCCACAGCCTGTGCGAGACGGAGGAACGGCTGACGCGCCTGGCGGAGGCGACCGGTGGCTGGCCGTACCTGCTGGACAAGGCGCTGCAGCTGCGTGATCGCCGACCGGACCAGGACCGGGTGCTGGCGGACCTGACGTCGTGGCTGGGGCAGAGCAGCGGCGCCGAACAGTTCGTCGACGCCGTGGGGCTGCTGGAGAACGACACCCTCAAGGCCGCGTACGACGGGGTCGTCGAGCAGCTCGGTACCGATTGGCATGACGACGCCTACCTCGTCACCGCGGCCGAGATGGCCGGTCTCTCGTCCGGGGAGGCACGCGAGGCCGTCGTCTGCCTGGAAGCCCTCCAGGTGTTCGACCGGGACGGGACGCGCCTGCGCGTGGAGCCGGTTCTCCATACGGCGCTGGGCGCACTTGGGGCCAACGTCTGACCAACCGGGTGGGGCCGGGGTTGCGCCTGGCCCCACCGAGACTCGGCCGGCACACCCGCGTCCTGTCGGCGGCCACAATCGGAGTACCGACGGGGCGATCTACTGTTGACCTTTTCCAGCTCGCTGCCGAGCTTGCTTTGCCATGGGAGACCCTTGGCGCTGATAGTGATGACCGGGGAGAGGGTTAAGCATTCGGTCGGCCCCGTCGTGGCAACGGAACGAGACGGCTCACTGGTCGCGAAGAGCGTCGGTGGCTTCGCGGTCCTGAACTGAAGGTTTTGGGAAGCTACTGGCACGACGCGAAGGCCGTGCGCCTGACGTCGGCTGTGTGAGCTCCTCGCGAATCTTGCGGGCTGCAGTGCGTGCGCCCGGGGCAGCGAGTCATCCTGTGACCCACATGCACCTGATGAGGCGTCAGGTAGGTCAGTATCTGGTCAGCATCAGTTCCCGAACATCCTGAAAAGACTGTCCGAACAGGCACCCGGTCGGTGGCGTCACAACAGCCTGGTTGGCGCGGAGGCCCAGGCGGGGAGCCCTGTCTCAACGAGAAGCGATGTTCCTCGCAATCGTCGACTTCGACGCATGCCCGTGTAGAGTGAAGACCGCCCTTGACCTGCAAAAAGCCGGCAGGGAGCCGTCTTCCAGGAGTCCAAAGTGCTGCGTACTCTGTTCAAGTCCAAGATCCATCGTGCCACCGTCACCCAGGCCGACCTGCACTATGTGGGATCCGTGACCATCGACGCCGATCTCCTCGACGCCGCCGACTTGCTGCCCGGTGAACTCGTGCACATCGTGGATATCACCAACGGCGCTCGCCTGGAGACGTACGTCATCGAAGGCGAACGCGGCTCCGGGGTCATCGGGATCAACGGGGCGGCCGCCCACCTCGTGCATCCCGGCGACCTGGTGATCATCATCAGCTACGCTCAGGTCACCGACGCCGAGGCGCGCGCGTTCAGGCCGCGGGTCGTGCATGTCGACGCCGCCAACCGGATCGTCGCACTCGGTGCCGACCCGTCCGAGCCGGTTCCCGGCTCGGACCAGGAGCGCAGCCCGCAGGCCGTAACGGCCTGACCGGCGGACCACGACCAGGAGCGTGCGTGCCATGAGCGAGATCGAGATCCGTGACGACCGGGCGGCGGGCCGCCTGGAGGCCCTCGGCAACGGCGAAGTCGTCGGCCACATCGAGTACTTCGTCCTCGAATCGCCCGCGCGCGCCCTGGTCCCGGTCCACACCATCGTGGAGCCCGCCCACGAGGGCAAGGGCATCGCGGGCTCCCTGGCACGCGAGCTGTACGCCGTCGCCGAGCGCGAGGGCGTCCCGGTCGCCCCGCTGTGCCCGTACGTCGTCAAATGGGCCGAACGCCACCCCGAGACGGCCCCGCCGGCCGACCCGGAGCTGCTCGCGGCCGCGAAGGACTGGCTGCGCGCCCACCCGGGACGGTTCTGACACGGGCGCCGGGCCCGGCGAGGGGGCACGGGTGAGTGGCCCAGCGGCGCCCGGGTACGCGGGGGAGTAGTCCAGAGGCGACGTCCAGCGACCGCCCGGAGGCTCTCATGACGCACCCGTACCCCGACCCCGCCCAACCGGGACCGCCCCCGTCCCCGGCCCCGCCGGAGCCCTACCCCACCCCGGTCCCACCCCCCGAACCGAGCCCGGCCCCGGAGCCCCCACCGCCTCCGCCGGTCCCCGGCCCGCCCCCACCGGAGCCCTCTCCGTCCCCGATCCCACCGGGCCCCGAGCCCGTACCGAACCCGGAACCCGGCCCACCCCTCACCGCGCCCCGAAAAGGGGCGCGGGACTGTGCCGATGGGCGGCTCCGCCGCGTGGGCGCGACCAGCCGCGACGAACCCGCACTCGCGCGACGACGGTCCCCCCGCCCCTCTGGGCGCACATCGCGCCCCTAGGCGGAAACCTCACTCCGGTCCCCACCCCACAACGTGTGGAACGCCCCCTCCTGGTCCACCCGCCGATACGTGTGCGCACCGAAGAAGTCCCGCTGCCCCTGCGTGAGCGCCGCGGGCAGCCTCTCCGCCCGCAACGCGTCGTAGTACGCCAGCGCCGCCGCGAAGCCCGGCGTCGGCACGCCCTGCCGAGTCGCCGCGATCAGGACCTCGCGCCAGTCGTCCTGCGCGGCCGCGATCTCCTGCGCGAAGGTCTCGTCCGACAGCAGGCTCGGCAGATCGGCGCGGGCGTCGTACGCGGCGCGGATGCGGTCCAGGAAGGCCGCCCGGATGATGCAGCCGCCGCGCCAGATCGCGGAGACGGCACCGAGGTCGATGTCCCAGTCGTACTCCTCGCTGCCCGCCGCGATCTCGTGGAAGCCCTGCGTATACGAAACGATCTTGGACGCGTACAGCGCCTGCTCCACCCGGTCGGCGAACGCGGCCGCCTCCGACCCGCTCAGCGCGGTCGGCTTCGGCCCGGCCAGGTCCCGCGAAGCGGACCGCAGCGCCGCGTGCCCGGACAGCGACCGGGCGAACACGGCCTCGGCGATGCCGGACACCGGCACGCCCAGGTCCAGCGCGATCTGGACCGTCCAGCGGCCGGTGCCCTTCTGCTCGGCCTGGTCGACCACCACGTCCACGAACGGCTTGCCGGTCGCCGCGTCCACGTGGGACAGCACCTCGGCGGTGATCTCGATCAGGTAGGAGTCCAGGCGGCCGGTGTTCCAGGTGCGGAAGATGTCCGCGATCTGGGCGGGGGAGTACCCGGCGACGTCCCGCAGCAACTGGTAGGCCTCGCCGATCAGCTGCATGTCGGCGTACTCGATGCCGTTGTGCACCATCTTCACGAAGTGACCGGCACCGTCCGGGCCGACATGGGTCACGCAGGGCGCCCCGTCCTTGGCCTTCGCCGAGATCTTCTCCAGCATCGGACCGAGGGAGTCGTAGGACTCCTTCGGTCCGCCCGGCATGATGCTCGGCCCGTGCAGCGCGCCCTCCTCGCCGCCGGAGACGCCCATGCCGACGAAGTGGATGCCCTGCTCGCGCAGCGCCTTCTCACGGCGGCGGGTGTCCGCGAAGTGCGCGTTGCCCCCGTCGATGATCATGTCCCCGGGCTCCAGGAGCGGGGCGAACTCCTCGATCACCGCGTCCGTCGGACCACCGGCCTTGACCATGATGACCAGCCGACGCGGCCGCTCCAGCGCCGCCACGAACTCCTCGGCGGTCTCGGCCGCGATGAAGTCCCCCTCGGTGCCGAACCCCTCCACCAGCGCCTTCGTCCGCGACACCGTACGGTTGTGCACGGCGACCGTGTAGCCGTTGCGCGCGAAGTTCCGGGCGAGGTTGCGGCCCATGACCGCAAGACCCGTGACGCCGATCTGCGCTGAAGTGCTCATACCGCCTGCTCCCTAGCTGCCTCGTGACTACGGCTCCGTCAGTACGGGCCCTCGCCCATCCTGACGTGCCGTTCCGGCGAGCGCACATCCGACCCGCCACGTATGTCTACGGACGGAAGGCGCTCGTCGCCTCAGCGTGGCCGCCGCTCGCGGCCGATCCCGTCAAGGAGGGCCGCATCCCAGCCATTTGGTGTCCGCAGGCGGCCGATTTGCCGTCTTGTCATGGCCTGTTCGCGGCGCTTACTTTTGCCGCTCCTGACGCATGTCGAGGGGAATTCGGACATGGCCGTACGCGGCCGGCATCGCCGGTACCAGCCGAACAGGCTCAACCGCGCCTCACTCACCGTCACGGCGGGCGGCGCCGGCCTCGCGATCCCGCTGGTCGCCGTCGGTACCGCCGACGCCGCCGACGCCTCCACCTGGAACAAGGTGGCCGCCTGCGAGTCCAGCGGCAACTGGAGCATCAACACCGGCAACGGCTTCTACGGCGGGCTGCAGTTCACGCGGTCCACCTGGGAGGCCTACGGCGGCACCCGCTACGCGCCGCGCGCCGATCTCGCCTCCAGGGACCAGCAGATGGCCGTCGCCGAGAAGGTCCTCGACGGGCAGGGGCCGGGCGCCTGGCCGGTCTGCTCGGTACGCGCCGGGCTGACCCGGGACGGTGCGCCCGAAGTCCACACCGACAGTGCCGCGACCCGCCCGGCCAGGACCTCTTCCGTGCGGGACGTGCAGCCGCAGACGACCCCGCAGTCCCGTGCGGGCAAGGCCGAGATGTACACGGTCGTGCACGGCGACACCCTCTCCGGCATCGCCGGCGAGAACCACGTCCAGGGCGGCTGGCGGCGGCTGTACGCCGGCAACCGCACCACGATCGGCGCCGACCCCGACTTGATACTGCCGGGCCAGCGGCTGAGCCTGCGCGCGACCGGCTCCCCGGCGCCCGGCACCCACACCGGGCACAGCGGCACCAAGGCCAAGCCGCCGAAGAAGAAGACCCCTTCGGAGAAGAAGGCCCAGAAGACCTCCACGCACCACACGTCCACCGGCGGCCACGGACTCGTCGCCCCGGTGACCGCCGCCATCGGCACCGGCTACCACGTGGCGGGGTCGCACTGGTCGAAGGGCTATCACACCGGGGTCGACTTCCTCGTGCCCACCGGCACCTCCGTCAGAGCGGCGGCGGCCGGGCAGGTGGTGGACGCGGGCTGGGGCGGCTCCTACGGCTATCAGGTGGTGATCCGGCACGCCGACGGGCGCTACACCCAGTACGGGCACCTGTCGGCCATCTCCGTGCGCGTGGGACAGAGCGTGTCCACGGGCCAGCGCATCGGCCGCTCCGGGGCCACCGGAAACGTCACGGGCCCGCATCTGCACTTCGAGGTGCGGACGGGGCCCGGCTTCGGTACGGACATCGACCCGGTGGCCTATCTCCGGGCCGGCGGCATCAGGATCTGACCCGCGCGTGCTGCCGGTCCGGGACCGGCAGCACCACATGGAAGCTCGCGGACAGCGGGAGGTACGACATCGGGACGGCGTAGGCGGCGGCCGGTGAGCCGCCGTCGCCCTGCGCCCCGCGGACGCCGCCGGGAGCCGGTACGAAGTCGGGAGCCGACGGTACGAGCATGTCCCCGAGGACGTTCTCCAGGCCGAAGCCGTCCGTACGCCGCGTGTCCTCCAGCGCAAGGCGGTCCGGCAGGGCGTTGTCGGCGGCGGGCTCGTCCAGGAGCTCCCCGTCCCTCTCGTCAGGCTGCGGCTTCCGCGCCGGCTCCACCGCCGCGCGCTGCTGGGGCAGGGCCACGAGCACCTCACCGGCACCGGCGGACTCGGCCTCCGGCACCGGCTCCGCGGCCGGAGCGTGCTCCAGGCGCTCCGTCGTCAGCAGGATCAGGCCGCCCCCGGCCACCACGCCGCAGCCCAGCGCGAGCACGGTGCCCGTGGTGCCGTAGCTGAACGTCTCGCCGAACATCAGGATGCCGACCGCTGCGGCCAGCACCGGGTTGACCACCGTCAGCGTGGCCAGCGGCGCGGCGAGGCCACCGCCCCGGTACGAGGCCTGGGACAGCAGGACGCCCGCGGCCGCGAACACGCCGATGACCGCGAGCGAGGGCACCTCGCCGAGGCTGATCCCGTTGTCCCAGTCGACCGCGACGGTCTTGGTGAAGACCGACGACATGCCGAAGGCTATGCCGGCGCCGGTGGCGAGCAGCACGCTGCGCACGGCCGGGTGCCGGTGCGCGGCCCGGCCGGCGATCATCAGGGCCACGACCGCCCCGCCGGTGACCAGCGCGACGGCCACCCGCTGGGCCGTGTCCAGGGAGTGCGTGTCGGACGAGCCGACCACGGACAGCAGACCGGCGAGGCCCACCGTGGCCATGATCGCGCCCCGCCAGGCGGTGGCACCGGCCTTGCGGCCGACGAACAGAGCGGCCATGGGCAGGGCGAAGACGATGGTGAGCGCGCCCAGCGGCTGCACCAGGCTCAGCGGGCCGTAGGCCAGCGCCACGACGTGCAGCACGCCGCCGAGGGCGTTCAGCGCCAGCCCGGCCCACCAGCCGACCCGGCGCAGCGGCATGTACGACTCGTCGGGGCAGGACACCGCGACCTGCTCCTGCACGATCGCCCCGCCCGCGTAGGCGACGGCGGAGACGAACGACAGCAGTACGGACAACGCGAGGGCGCTCACCGGCAACTCCTGTGCGTGCGACGGGACCCGTGGGTCCGGTGCGGCGTACGGTCTGCGTTCATAGCGAACACTCTGCCCGCCCGGACCCTTCCCGTCGTCGTCCCTGAGCACGCAATGGGTCCTACTACCGATGGAGTACACCACCCGCACGATCATCCCCAAGGGGGGCGTCCACGGGTGGAGACCCCGACTCCCGGGCCGCGAAGGAGCCTGGTACTAGTGCTTGTCGTGGACCTCGACCCCGATCTCGCCGCACTCCGCCCGCTCGGCGGCTTCTTCGTCCTGCGGACCACCGCCGCCGCGCCGGGGCCGACTTCGAAAACCCTGCCGACTCTCGCGGAGACCTACGCAACGGCGGCATCGGATGTTCACCCCGACGCGCTGACACTCCGCGTCACCACCGTGGCGGCCCGTCTCCACACTCCTGAACTGCGGGTTTCCGCCTCCGTCAGTCAACAGGGCCTCGCCGCCCGGCTGTGGTCCGCGGCCCTCGCCTGCGCCGCCGTGTACGGCCGGGTGCCCGATCTGGACCCCCGGCTGCTGCGCTGGGACGCCACCGCCACGGCGCCCGACGACCTGTGGCTGACCGAGGTCCGCCCGCTTCCCGGGGACCCCGGGGCCGCCGCCGCGCTCGCGGACACCGTGCTGCACGGCCATCTCGAACCCCTAGGGGACGCCCTGAGGGCCCGCTACGGCGTCGCGGCCGGCCTGCTGTGGGGCAACGCGGGCTCGGCGCTGGCCGGCGCGGCCCGCGAACTCGACCGCTGGGCGCGCGCGAACGGCCGTACCGAAGTGGCGGCCCGGGCCCGCGCCCTCACCGACGAACTCTTCGCCCATCCGCTGCTGCGCACCACCGGCTCCCGCACCGGCACGGCCTTCCGCCGCCGCAGCTGCTGCCTGTACTACCGCGTCCCCGGCGGCGGAGTGTGCGGCGACTGCTGCTTCGTCCGTCCTCCGCGCTCTTCCCCGGGCGCCGCATCTGGGTGACCATGAAGGGAACCTGCCGCCGGTACAAGGGGGTTGTCGGGTGCGTGTGGGACTGCTGACCCGGGAGTACCCCCCGGACGTGTACGGCGGCGCGGGCGTCCATGTCGAGTTCCTGGCCCGGGAGCTGACCGATCTGGTGGACCTGGAGGTGCACTGCTGGGGCGAGGGCCGCGGCGTCGGCGTCGTACGCCACCGCCCCTGGTCCGTCCTCGACGGCTCCAACGACGCGCTGCGCACCTTCTCCGTGGACTTGTCCATCGCCGCCGCCCTCGAAGGCCGCGACCTCGTCCACTCCCACACCTGGTACGCCAATCTCGCCGGCCACCTCGCCAAGCTCCTGTACGGCATCCCGCACGTGGTGACCGCCCACTCGCTGGAGCCCCTGCGCCCCTGGAAGGCCGAGCAGCTGGGCGGCGGATACACCCTGTCGAGCTGGACCGAGCGCACCGCCGTCGAGGCCGCGGACGCGGTGATCGCCGTGTCGGGGGCCATGCGGGAGGACGTCCTGGCCTGTTACCCGGCGCTGGACCCGGCGAAGGTCCACGTCGTGCACAACGGCATCGACACGAGCCTGTACCGGCCGCACCGCGGCACCGACGCCCTCTCCCGGACCGGGCTCGACCCCGCGCGTCCCTACGTCCTGTTCGTCGGCCGGATCACCCGCCAGAAGGGCGTGCCCCATCTGCTGCGCGCGGTACGGGACATCGACCCGGGCGCG
Organism: Streptomyces griseochromogenes; assembly: GCF_001542625.1. NCBI lineage: Bacteria > Bacillati > Actinomycetota > Actinomycetes > Kitasatosporales > Streptomycetaceae > Streptomyces > Streptomyces griseochromogenes. The sequence goes on from NZ_CP016279.1 coordinate 3,781,290, forward strand.
CAGGTCGTGCTCTGTGCGGGAGCACCCGACACCCCGGAGATCGACCGCGAGTTCCGGGAGCTGTACCGGGAGCTGAGCCGGGTCCGCGAGGGCGTGTTCTGGATCCCGCAGATGCTGCCCCGCACGGACGTGATCCAACTGCTCACCCACGCGGCCGTGTTCGTCTGCCCGTCGGTGTACGAGCCCCTCGGCATCGTCAACCTGGAGGCGATGGCGTGCGGCACGCCCGTCGTCGCCTCCAGGGTCGGCGGCATCCCCGAGGTGGTGGAGGAGGGCAGGACGGGTCTCCTCGTCGACGTGGACGACGGCTTCGAGGAGGGCCTCGCCCGGGCACTGGACGCCGTCCTCGGCGACCGGGAGACCGCGCGGCGGATGGGGGAGGCCGGACGCGAGCGCGCGGTCGGCGAGTTCGGCTGGGCCGCGGTGGCCCGGCGCACCGCCGGACTGTACGAGGAGATCCTCAAGCAGGCTTAGCGCGGTCCGCTCACGGGCAGCCATGATTCGACGAGGGTGAGGGGAGCGGCCATGCGTCGTGGAGGACCTTCGGTGCTCGGAATCGTACTGGCGGGCGGAGAAGGCAAGCGCCTGATGCCCCTGACCGCGGACCGCGCCAAACCGGCGGTCACCTTCGGCGGCACCTACCGGCTCGTCGACTTCGTCCTGTCCAACCTCGTCAACGCCGACGTCCTGCGCATCTGCGTGCTGACCCAGTACAAGTCGCACTCCCTGGACCGGCACATCACCACCACCTGGCGCATGTCCAGCCTGCTCGGCAACTACGTCACCCCGGTCCCGGCCCAGCAGCGGCTCGGCCCGCGCTGGTACCTGGGCAGCGCCGACGCCATCCTGCAGTCCCTGAACCTGGTCCACGACGAACAGCCCGAGTACGTGGCCGTGTTCGGCGCCGACCACGTCTACCGCATGGACCCGCGGCAGATGCTCCGGCAGCACATCGAGGGCGGCGCGGGCGTGACGGTGGCCGGCATCCGGGTGCCGCGCGCGGAGTCCTCCTCCTTCGGGGTGATCACGCCGGGCTCGGACGGCCTCGGCATCGAGCGCTTCCTGGAGAAGCCAGCCGACCCTCCCGGACTGCCGGACGACCCCGAGCGTGTGTTCGCCTCGATGGGCAACTACATCTTCACCACCAAAGCCCTCATCGAGTCGCTGCACCGTGATGCCGAGGACAGTCAGTCCGTGCACGACATGGGCGGCTCGATCCTGCCCCAGCTGACCGCCCGCGGCGAGGCGCAGCTGTACGACTTCAGCGACAACCACGTGCCCGGCGAGACCAGCCGCGACCAGGGCTACTGGCGGGACGTCGGCACCCTGGACGCCTACCACGAGGCCCATATGGACCTCATCGCCGAGCGCCCCGCCTTCAACCTCTACAACCGCCAGTGGCCCGTCTACACCCACTCCAACCAGCTCTCGCCGGCCCGCTTCAACGCGGGCGGCATCGCGAGCGAGTCCATCATCAGCGCCGGCTGTCTGATCCGCGGTCAGGTCAGCCGGTCCGTGCTGTCCCCGGGCGTACGGGTCGACCCGGGCGCGGTCGTGCAGGGCTCGGTGCTGCACGACAACGTGCGCATCGGCCGGGGCGCGGTCGTCCGCGGTTCCGTGCTGGACAAGAACGTCGAGGTACCGCCCGGCGCGACCATCGGCGTCAACCCGGAGCGGGACGCCGAGCTGTACACCGTCTCCAAAGGCGGGGTGATCGCCCTGGGGAAGGGGCAGGTAGTCCCCTGACGGACGGGTCGTCAGACCGCCCCGGAACGCGACGCGTTTGGTATCACCCTCCCGGAATGCCCGGGTTCGCATCGTTCGGCCTTCACGATGCAGGCAACGATGTCGAACCTTCGGAGGTCATCCGACATGAGAGGGACCCGGCGCACGCGGCTGTGCCTCGCCGCGGTGATGGCAGCGTCCACGCTGATCGCCACCCCTGCCGCACGGGCCGCCGAGCGGACCGACGGCCACCTCACCGACCTGGTCAACCCGTTCATCGGGAGCCAGAACGAGGGCAACACCTTCCCCGGCGCGGCCGTGCCCTTCGGCATGGTCCAGCTCTCCCCGGACACCGGGCACAGCACCGGCTACGACTACACTCAGAACCGCATTCGCGGCTTCTCGCTGGTCCATCTCTCGGGCGTCGGCTGCCGGATCGGCGGCGACCTGCCCGTCCTGCCGACCACGGGCGACGTCACACAGACGGACTACGCCAAGTACGCCGCGGGGTATTCGCACGCGGACGAGGAGGCGAGCCCCGGCTACTACCGCGTCGGCCTCGACTCCGGCATCCGCGCCGAGCTGACCGCGACCGGGCGCACCGGAGTGCAGCGTTTCACCTTCCCCGCCACCGACAAGGCCAACGTCCTGCTGAACGCCTCCCAGTCGCTGCACCAGGCGGTCGGCAGCTCGGTCGAGATCCTCGACGACCACACCGTGCGCACCGAGATCACCGGCCACGGCTTCTGCCGTGACACCGGCCCCTACAGCGTCTACACGATCACCCGCTTCAGCCGGCCCTTCACCGCGTACGGCACCTGGAAGGGCTCCGCGGTCACCGCCGGTGCCCGCACCGGCCCGGGCGGCGCCTACGTCCGCTTCGACGCGACGAAGGACCGTACCGTCGAGGCGACCACCGCGATGTCGTACGTCGACGCGCGCGGCGCCGCCGTCAACCTGCGCGCCGAGGGCGGCCGGTCCTTCGACGCCGTGCGGCAGCGGGCGCGCGAGGAGTGGGAGCGGCGGCTGGACACGGTCGGGGTCCAGGGCGGCGACCCGGCCCTGCGCCGCACGTTCTACTCGTCGCTGTACCGCTCCTTCCTCGCGCCCAACATCGGCAGCGACGCCGACGGCCGCTACACCGGCTGGGACCGCCGGATCCACCGCGCGGAGCGGTTCACGTACTACCAGAACTGGTCGCTGTGGGACACCTACCGCACCCAGGCCCAGCTCCTCGCCCTGCTCGCGCCCCGCGAGGCACGGGACATGGCCCTGTCGGTGGTGAAGGTCGCCGAGGACGGCGGCTGGCTGCCCAAGTGGGGCTACGGTCCGGTCGAGACGAACATCATGAGCGGCGACCCGGTCACCCCCTTCCTGACCACCGCCTACCAGATGGGCCTGCTCAAGGGACTCGAGGAGCGGACCTACCGGGCGCTCAAGAAGAACGCCGACGGCGTGCCGCCCGCGGCCTACCCGGGCATCGGCCGTGAGGCCAACGCCGAGTACATCGCGCACGGCTTCGCGCCCTACGACAAGGACCGCCCGTACGCCAAGATGGGCGACTCCGACTACCGGCACGGTGCCTCCGTCACCCTGGAGTACGCCCTGGCCGACGCGATGCTCGCCCAGATGGCCCGCGGCCTCGGCCACTCCGCGGACGCCGCCCGCTATGCCGCCCGGGCGCAGAACTACCGGAACATCTTCGACCCCTCCACCGGCTTCTTCCGCGCCAAGGACGCCGCCGGCGCCTTCACCGGCTCGGCCGACCCGGCCCGCGGCATCGGCTTCCACGAGGGCACCGCGTGGCAGTACCAGTGGCTGGTCCCGCAGGACCTGCCCGGCATGGTCGGCCTGATCGGCGGCGAGCACGCGGCCAACGCGCGCCTGGACACGTTCTTCGCCTACGACAAGCTGCTGGCCGACCCCGCGAAGACCGCGCGCGAGGTGTGGGTGCACGGGAACGCGTACGACTACTACAACGCCGACAAGTACAACCCGATGAACGAGCCCGACCTCATCGCGCCGTACACCTACCTGTCCACGGGCCAGCCCTGGAAGACCACGGACGTGGTCCACGCGGCCCTGACCCTCTTCACCGACGGGCCCACCGGCATGACCGGCAACGACGACCTCGGCACCATGTCCGCCTGGAACGTGCTGTCGTCGATCGGGCTCTTCCCGATCCAGCCCGGTTACGACACCTGGGGGCTGTCCACTCCGGTCTTCGACCGCGTCGACCTCACACTGGACCGCCGCTTCTGGCCCGGCGGCGGGCTGACGGTCACCGCGCCCGGCACCTCGGCCACCGACCGCTACGTCCAGTCCGTCCGCACCGACGGGAAGGCGCACACCCGGACCTATCTGACGACGGGCGCGCTGCGCTCCCTGCGCACGCTCGCCTTCACGGTCGGCTCGCGCCCGTCCGAGTGGGGTACGTCACACCAGGCGGTGCCACCGGTGCTGAAGTGACCTCAGATGTCTCATGAGTCCCGCCCCTCTCGGAGGGGCGGGACTTAATCTGCTGTTAACTGAGCGTAGCCTGATCGTACTTGACCGTAATCGTCTCTCGGGGATTGACTGCTCATCCATCCGTCGTCGACGCGAGGCAAGCCCTTGACTTCCGACCTGCTCGCACCCCTCGACCTGGCCTTCTGGAACATGGAGTCCGACCGGCACCCGATGCACCTCGGCGCGCTCGGCGTCTTCACCGCGCACTCGCCCACCGCGGGCGCCCACGCCGCCGATCTGCTCGCCGCCCGTGCCGCCGCCGTGCCCGGTCTGCGCATGCGCATCCGCGACGTCTGGCGGCCCCTCGCCTTCGGCGGTGCCGCCCGTGAGAGCGACCCGGACTTCGACCCGCTCAACCATGTGCGGCTGCACGCCCCGACCGCCGACTTCCACGCGGTCTCGGGCCGGTTGATGGAACGCCCGCTGGAGCGCGGCCGGCCGCCGTGGGAGGCGCATGTGCTGCCCGGCGCGGACGGCGTCTCCTTCGCGGTGCTGTTCAAGTTCCACCATGCCCTCGCCGACGGGCTGCGCGCGCTCAAGCTCGCCGCCGGCGTCCTGGACCCGGTCGACCTGCCCGAGCGCGGCCCGCGCGCCATCGAGCCGCCGCGCGACCTGCTGTCGGACGTGCGCCGCCTGCCCGGACTGCTTCCCGGGCTGGTCAAGGGCGCGCTGTCCGATGTGGGCCGGGCCCTGGACATCGGCGCCTCGCTGGCCCGGTCCACCTTCGGCATGCGCCCCTCGTCCGCGCTGACCTCCGCGCCCAGCGGCACCCGCCGCACAGCCGGGGTCGTCCTGGACATCGACGACGTCCACCGGGTGCGCAAGAGCGTCGGCGGCACCGTCAACGACGTCCTCATCGCCGTCGTCGCCGGCGCCCTGCGCCGCTGGCTGGACGAACGCGGTGACGGCAGCACGGGCGTGGCGCCCCGCGCCCTCATCCCCGTCTCCCGGCGCCGCCCGCACACCGCCCACCCGCAGGGCAACCGGCTCTCCGGGTACCTGATACGGCTCCCGGTGGACGACCCCGACCCGCTGCGCCGCCTCGACACCGTCCGCACCGCGATGATCCGCAACAAGGACGCGGGCCCGAACCGGGGCGCCGGCGCCGTCGCGCTGCTCGCCGACCATGTGCCCGCCCTCGGCCACCGGCTCGGCGGACCGCTGGTCGGCCAGGCCGCCCGGCTCTGGTTCGACATCCTGGTCACCAGCGTGCCGTTGCCCGGACTTGGGCTAAAGCTCGGCGGCAACCAGCTCACCGAGGTCTACCCCTTCGCCCCGCTCGCCCCGGGCCAGTCCCTGGCGGTCGCGATCTCCACGTACCGCGGCCGGGTGCACTACGGGCTGGTTGCCGACGCGCAGGCCGTGCCCGACCTCGATGTGTTCGCGCGCGCGGTGACGGTCGAGGTGGAGACGCTGCTCGCGGCCTGCCGGGTGTGAGCTGATCGGGTTTGGCCCTGAGGCGGGACGCTCCGTAAAATTCCCCGTTCGAAAGCGGGCGCGAGTCGGAGCGCTGCGCGGGTGATCAGGGAAGCGGCAGCGCGATGACGGTGACAGAGGACGGCCCGACGGCCACGGACGAGGTCGTGTACGGCCCCGGCATCGACCCGGAGCGCCTGGCCGTCTGCCTCGGCGTGCTCGAGGAACTCGACAAGCTGGAGGTCGACCACCCGGACGCGATCGCGGTGCGCCGGGCCACCGCCGGTGTCTACCGCACGGTCAAGCAGCGCCGCCGCCAGGAGCGCCGCGCCGCCAAGACCGCCCACGACAAGGCGGTCACCGAGGCCACCGCGACCGGCTCCGCCCAGCGCATCGACGACGAGACCGAGGGCATCCTGCCGTCGTCGGTCACCGAGGCGGGAAAGATCGCGGGGATACTCCAGCGCCCGCGGTCCTGCTACACCTGCAAGAGCCGCTACGTCGAGGTCGACTACTTCTACCACCAGCTCTGTCCGGACTGCGCGGGCACGAACCGGGCCAGGCGTGACGCCCGCGCCGACCTGACCGGCAAGCGTGCCCTGCTCACCGGCGGCCGCGCCAAGATCGGCATGTACATCGCGCTGCGTCTGCTGCGTGACGGCGCGCACACGACGATCACCACGCGCTTCCCCAAGGACGCCATTCGCCGCTTCAAGGCGATGGACGATTCGGCGGACTGGATCCACCGGCTGGAGGTCGTCGGCATCGACCTGCGCGACCCGGCGCAGGCCGTGGCCCTGGCCGAGCGGGTCACCGAGGCGGGTCCGCTCGACATCCTGATCAACAACGCGACGCAGACCGTGCGCCGCCTGCCCTCCGCGTACGCGGCCCTGGTCGAGGGCGAGAGCGCCCCGCTGCCCGCCGGTGAACTCCCCGCCCACCACGTCATCGGCGCCTTCAACTCCGGCGCCGTCGACGGCATCGCCGCGCTGCCCGTCGGCACCAGCGGCCTGGACGCGCAGAAGGTCGCCGACCTCGCGCTCGTCGCGGGCAACGCCAGCGTCGCCCGGCACCTCGACGGCACCGCCATCGACGCCGGCGGCCTCGTCCCCGACGTCGTCGACACCAACACCTGGGTGCAGACCATCGACCAGATCTCGCCGGTCGAGCTGCTGGAGACCCAGCTGTGCAACTACACGTCGCCGTTCATCCTGATCAGCGCCCTGCGCGTGGCGATGGCGAACGCCGCGAAGAGGGCCGCCAGCGGCCGTGCGTACGTCGTCAACGTCTCGGCGATGGAAGGCGTCTTCGGCCGCGGCTACAAGGGCGCAGGGCACCCGAACACCAACGCCGCGAAGGCGGCGATGAACATGGTCACGCGGACCAGTGCCGAGGAGATGTTCCAGACCGACGGCATCCTCATGACCTCCGTCGACACCGGCTGGATCACCGACGAGCGCCCCCACTACGACAAGCTGCGACTGGCCGAGGCCGGCTTCCACGCGCCGCTCGACCTGGTGGACGGCGCGGCCCGGGTCTACGACCCGATCGTGCGCGGCGAGGCGGGCGAGGATCTGTACGGCGTCTTTCTGAAGGACTACGCACCCGGCAAGTGGTAGCGGCTCGCGCCGGGCGTCAGCCCTCTACACAGCCCCGCGTCCCGTCGAGGGCGCGGGGCTGTGCGCCCGCAAGCGCCCGTGTACGGCGTATCCGCTCGCCGCTCGTGCGGCCCGCACCCGTGTCCCGCCGTCCACCAGCAGATCCGCCCCCGTGATCCACTCGGCCGCGTCGGAGACCAGCCACACCACCGCCCGCGCCACGTCCTCCGGCTCCCCGATCCGTCCGAGCGGCAGCGCCGCCGCCACCTCCGTCTCGGCCGTCTCCCACACGAACCGGGCCAGCTCGGTGCGCACGAGCCCGGGGGAGACGGAGTTGACCCGCACCCGGGGCGCGAGTTCCCCGGCGAGCTGCTGGGTGAGACGCAGCAGAGCCGCCTTGGTGGTGCCGTACGCGCCCACGTGCGGCCCGACATGTCCGGCGCCCTCGGTGCACACGTTGACGACGGCCCCGCCGTGCTCGCGCATCCACCCCCGCCAGGCGCACTGCACCAGCCGCAGCGGCGCCTCGACGTTGATCGCGAACGCCTCCCGCCAGGCGTCCGCGCCCGCCTCCATCAGGGGCCCGTGGGGCAGGTTGGTCGCCGCGTTGTTGACGAGGACGTCGAGGCGCCCGAACTCGCGCAGCACGAGATCCGCCAGCTCCTCGGGATGTCCCGGGTCGGCCACGCTCCCGGCCAGCCCGACGCCGCCCAGCTCGGCGGCCGTGCGTCGCACCTCGCCCGCGTCCCGCGCGGTCACGCACACCAGCACACCGGCCGCGGCGAGCGCCCCGGCGACGGCGCGTCCGATCCCGCGCGTCCCACCGGTCACGACGGCGGCCCTGCCTTCGAGCCCGTACGACGAGGTCATCGCCGCACCATCTCATGACGCCCCGTCAGACAACAGGGGCACGACGACTCCGGTGCCGGACCGCGCCCCGAAGGGGCGCGGGGCCGTGCCGACAGGCGGCTCCGCCGCGTGGGCGCGACCGACCACGACGACGCCGCAGACGAACGACGTCCCAAGCGGCCCCCGTCGCGGAGCGCTTACGCGCCCAGCCGTGAGTGCCGCGCCGCGAGCAGCTCCAGCACGGTGCGCCAGTCCTCCAGCACGCCGGCGTCGAAGCCCGCGGTCCGGCCCTCCTCGGCGGCCTGGCGCAGCCGCAGCAGATCGTCGTCGGCGGGCGCGCCGTCACCGCGGACCAGCCGGAACACCCGCTCCCCGAGCAGTGGGCGCACCGCCTCGGCCGTACTGCGCGCCCGCCCCGCCTCGTCGGCCGGGCCCAGCACCGGCCCGATGCCGTGTACCAGCCCCGCCACCTGGAGCTCCTTGTCGGCGGGGCGGCTGCGGCGCAGCAGCGCGGCGGTCCGCAGCGCGTGCTGGTGCCGTCCGGCGTACAGCAGATCCATCAGCTCCTCGACGCTGCGCAGCTCCATGCGTCAGTCCTTCCGCGAGACAGCCGTTGCCGCCAGCCACCAGATCATGGCGAGCTTGCGACCCGGCCAACGGCACCTGAACTGCGCCGCCCGTAGGCCGAGTGGGTGATTCCCTCCGACGGTCGGGTGATGCGCTTTGTGGCAAATAGCGGCATATTAAGGGGCATTGGTGGGTCAAATGATTTCGATAGTTACACCTTGTTTGCATTCCCTATCGAGCGGGTGCCCGCTCATTTGGTTAATCTGGAGGGGCGGACATCAGCACAGGGTCCCACCCACACCCATCGTCCGTACCGGCGCCACCGCGTCCGACTGGCTTTCCATCCAGACCCGAGCGGGCGACGAGTGCCGGAGCGCAGGCTGTCCGGTATGCCCCGAGGGTGACCCGACACATAAGGAGTGCGCGGTGACACCGGAGAAGACGAATCGCGACGAACGCCCCAAGGAACGCACCGAGCGCGGGCGGCGGCGGCCCGGGGAACTCGGCAGCCTCGACGTGTGGGCCCGGTCCGCCCCGATCCGCCTCGCGGGCTACGAGGACGACCTCGCCGAACCCCACATCCTGCCCAGCGTGGACTGACCCCGGGGCCGGATCCGTCGCGATCGCCGCAGACATGGGCGTGAGACACTCACGCCCATGCTGATCAGGGAAGCCGCGGCCGACGACTGGCCGCACATCTGGCCTTTCTGGCACCGCATCGTCGCCGCCGCCGAGACCTACGCGTGGGACCCGGACACCCCCGAGGAAGCGGCCCGCGCCCTGTGGATGGACCCCGCGAAGCGCGTCTTCGTCGCCGAGGACGACTCGGGCGAGGTGGTCGGCTCGGCCTACGTCACCCCCAACTACGGCGGCCCCGCGGCCCGCATCGCCAATGCCGGCTTCATGGTCGACCCCGACCGGGCCGGCCGGGGCGTCGGCCGGGCCCTCGCCGAACACGTCCTGGCCGCCGCCGAGTCCGACGGCTACCGGGGCATGGTCTTCAACGCGGTCGTCGAGACCAACCCCGCGGTGGGTCTGTGGACCTCCCTCGGTTTCACCGTCCTGGGCACGGTGCCGGAGGCGTACGAGCACCCCCGGCACGGCCTGGTCGGGCTGCACATCATGTACAAGGCCCTGTAGCCGTGCCGGGGTCTCGCGGCGGTCACCAGTAAAGAAGCCAGCGTCCGTCGCACCACACGCCGTGCCCCTGGAGGGTGAGCCGTTCGTCGCCGGGTTCGACACGGGCGCTGGGCGCGACCTGGTGCAGCGCGTGCCCGGAGTGGATCACCATCCGGCCGACCGTGTACGGCACGTACCGCAGGGCGTGGAAGCGCCTGAGGTCGGCCACGGACTCGATCCATCCCTTCTCCCTCGCACGCAGGAACTGCTCGTGGCTCACCTCCCACAGGTTCAGGCCGCCGCCCGCCGCGGGCAGCCTGATGGCCAGGGTGAAGGAGATCTGCCGCTTCAGGTCCGACCCGGGGGGCCAGGAGAAGGCCCGGTACTGCAGGTCGAAGTGGAGGGGCGCGATCGGCTTGGTGAACACCGCGGCGGACAGCCAGACGTGGAAACCGGGCAGCGCCAGGTGCTCGGGATAGTGGACGGGGGCGCCGAGATGCTCGCCGAGAACGTCCGCGAGGCGCGTGTACAGCCAGCCGAAGGATTCCCGCAGCAGCGGCCGTGAGCTGTCCGCCCGCTTCTGGTAGACGTCCGACTCCGGGTCCGGAGCGAGGTCGAGATAGCTGGGCGCGCCCAGGGTGAAGAAGGCGGCCGGTTCCGGCCCGCGGGGAGTCCAGTGCGGGCGCAGGCCGTGCACGGCGTCCCGGAGCGCGGCGCTGTTCGGTCCGGTGAGCACGGTCAGCGAGTTGATCACGGATGCGCCCCCCGGAGCAGCCCCAGGAGGGACGCGGTGATGGCTCCGTCCAGCCGCCGGTCGTACCAGTCGTAAGCGGGCATCGGGTTGACCTCCAGACACCAGTGGGTGCCGTCGTCGGCGATCTTGAAGTCCCAGCCCGCGAAGGACATGCCCAGGTCCGCGGTGTGGCGGACCATCTGCTCGGCGAGCGGCCCGGGCAGTTCGCAGGGGGTGAACTCCGCGTCCGGGTCGGTCCGGTAGTCCACCGCCCCGGAGACGATCCGCTCGGCGTGCACCCGGTCGCCGACGACATGGGCGCGCACGTCCCGGCCGGCGACGTACCGCTGGAGGTGCACCGGGCCCTGCCCGGATTCGAAGCCGGCCAGGTCGGCCGGGCCCACGAGCCTGCTGGTGGCCCGCACGCCGGAGATCGCTTTGACGAGAGTCGGCCCGGCCTCGGCGAAGGCCAGCAGACGCTGCGGCGACGAACCGGTGATGCTCGCGGGTACCTGGAACCCGGCCCGGGACAGCGACCGTTCGTGCAGCGGCTTGGAGCCGTTGTCGGAGCGGATCGATGGCCGGTTGACGACCAGGCCGGGGATGTGGTCCAGCCAGGCGGTGAGCGCCGTCGTGAGCCAGCGCCAGCGCTGGGCCGACTCGTGGTCCCCCTGAAGGGCCGCGAGATCGGCGATCCGGCAGTAGTAGGACGCCTCGGGGTCGAGGTCCTGGCCGCCGAGCCGCGCCGAGCGGTCCCCGCCCAGGGTCAGGCGCCAGTCGCCCGACTCGACGGCCTGCCGCAGGTCGATGGCCCGGACCGGCACGCCCCGGGCGCCGGCCGAGGCGGTGAAGTGCGCGAAGGTGCTCTCCGAGGCGAGGCCGACCGTGTAGATCATGGGAACAGCACCTTCACGAGTTGGGGTCCGAGGCCGAGCCACACCATGCGCAGCTGCTCCGCGTCGGGGAACGGCTCCACCACGACCGGCCAGGCCCGGGTGAGGTCGGGCGACAACCGCCAGACCACCGCCGAGAGCTGGAGTCCGAGCCGTGCGCCGATCTCCGTGCTGCGCTCCTCCAGGCCGAGGCCGTCCAGATCGACGGGGCTGCTGCGCCAGGCCTGTCCGCCGAGCACGACGACGCTCTCGAAGAGGGGTTCGGGGTCCGACCACCTCGCCCGGTAGGGGCCGCGGCAGTCGGCCGACGGGACGAGGGGGTCCGGGAGTTCGGGCCAGGGGCGCGTGGTCCAGGAGCCGAGATCCTGGATCCACCACTGGGTTCCCTGCCCGCCCGGGGGTTCGCCGGGCGGCCCGGAGGGCTCGGCGGAGAAGATCTCGGGCGAGCCGTCGGCCAGACCCGCCCGTAGTTCGGTGAGCGCCGCGGACGCGGACACGCGGGTGCCCAGGCCGCCGGGTTCCGGGCGGTTGATCACGGGCGCGGGGGTCAGGGCGGCGACGGCCCACAGATGGGCCAGGCACTCGTTGAGGTGGAACTCGGCGTCGAAGCCGGTCCGCAGCAGCGGCGGGGCGGGCAGTCGGAGGAACATCGGCAGCGCCGGCTCGACCACCGCCGTGGCGCCGTCGACGGTGATGGTGAACAACTGCGCGGCGTCGAACACGTCGAGGACCGTCGCCTCGTGGCCGCTCTCCAGCACGAAGTCCCGTACGTCGACGGCCACCGGGTCCTCGGGATCGGCGACGACGACGAGCCCGGAGGGTTCGCCGCCGGGTGCCTCAGATGATGACACCGCGCCTCCTCAGCAGACGGTTGATGCGTGAGGCCCGCAGCGCGGCCGCGGCCTGCTCCGGCCCGTCGGCAGGGGCCTCGATGCGCTGCGGTATCCCGGTCGGGCCGGGCGCCGGCGGCTCCTGCGGGTGTCGTACGACGGCGGCCGCACCGGGCGGGGCCATCGCCCCGTCGAAGCTGTCCTTGCCGTCCTTGAAGTCCTTCGAGTCCTTCGAGTCCTTGGTGTCCTTGGTGTCCTTCCTGTCTTTCCCGTCCTTGGTGTCCTTGACGTCCTTGTACTCCTTGACCTCCTTCGACTCCTTTCCGTCCTTGCCGTCCTTGTGGTCCTTGCCGTCCTTGATGTCCTTGAATTCCTTGAAGCGTTTCCTGGCCTCCGGCGGTCGGCCCGCGTCGGACGCGTCCGGGTCCTCCTGCTCGGAGAAGGCCCGGCCCGGCTGAGGGGCGTTCCACAGCAGCGCCGTGACATCGCGCCGCTCGGCGGCCGAGAGGAACGGCCGCACCCGTGACTCGTCGATGGTCCATGTCATGCGTTCACCGCTCCTGTTGTCGGACGGGACGCCGCGCGGTACAGCCGCAGTGCCGCGGCAAGGCGCCGCTGGGCGTCCCTGTGGTGCGGATTGAGGTTGAGGACCAGGTGGTCCACACCGAGTGACGCGTATGTCACAAGGCCCTGGGCGACGTCCTTCGGTGAGCCGCTGAGGATGTCCGCGTCCGGTGGTGCCGCTGCGTCGGGGCCGGGCGGACTGCCCTCGTCCACCCGGACGTTGACGCCGAGCGTGATGCCCAGAGTCGCCGGATCCCGTTGTGCCCGCAGACATGTCTGCCTGACCCGGGTCAGGGCTTCCACGGCGCCTGACGGGGAGCCGAACCAGCAGGCGTTCCACAGATCGGCGTACCGGGCCGCGAGCTCGGTCATCCGGGGCCCGCGCGCCCCCACCAGCACGGGTGGACCGCCGGGGCGCGGACCGCGGGGGCGCAACTCTGCCCCGCGCACCCGGTGATGGCGTCCGGAGAAGTCGGCGCGGCCCGTCCGCAGCAACGGGAGGATGATCCGCAGCGCCTCCTCGAACCGGTCCACCCGGTGCTCGAAGGGGATGCCGAAGGCCTCGAACTCGGGGGCGTGCCAACCGCTGCCGAGGCCGAGGACGAGCCGGCCGCGGCTGACTTCGTCGAGGGTCACGGCCATCTTGGCCAGCACCGCCGGGTTGCGGAAGGCGGTGCACAGCACGAGGGTGCCGAGTTCGACCCGGTCGGTGGCCTCGGCGAGGGCCGACAGCACCGTCCAGGACTCCCAGATACCCTCGCTCGGCCCCTCGGCCTCGCGGAACAGCAGGTGGTCGAAGACCCACACCGAATCAAAGCCGGAGTCCTCGGCCTGCTGGGCAAGCGCTCTGATCTCCCCGTAGGACGGCTGCCGCCACGGATACTCGGCGAGAGGCAGAACCAGGCCGACCTTCATCGTCCCCCCCGGTGCGCTAGCCCGGACCCCGCAGCAAAATTACACCGGGCGACAAGGCGTCACAATGGGCGCAATGAGCGGTACTTGGGGAAATATGCGCGCCGGTTCCCTCGACACACCGCACGCGCCACGGCGATCCTGGTCCGGGGCGGGCGTGGGGGCGCGGCCCCGGGGGGAGAGGGGGCCGGACCATGGCGGCAACAGGGGCGGCCAGGATCGCGGCGGTGGTGGCGGCGGCGCTCTGCGCACTGTGCGTGCCGGGGCTCGTGCTGGTGGCGGTGGTGGTCGACCTCGACACCGCCGACCGGGTGGCGAGCCTGGCCGGGGCCGCGACCGGGCTGGTCGGGCTGGCGCTCTCGGTGCTCGCCCTGCGGCGTCCGGGCGCGCCGACGGTGCTGGCCCGTGGAAACGGCGCCATCAGCGTGGGCGGGAACGTCAGCCACAGCGCGGTCGGGCCGAACAGCGAGGTCACGGGCCGGGCGGCCGCACCGACGGCCGGCGCGGCAGCGGCCGGCTCCGTCGTGGCCGAGGGCGACGGGGCGTTCGCGGCGGGCGGCGACGTCACCGGCAGCGCCCTCGGCGACGGGAGCGAGGTCGACGGCCGATGACCCGGTTCACCTGGTTACGGCGCCGCCGGCGGCAGCCGGCCGCGGGCGCCGTGGACCCGACGGCCGGGATGGTCCCGGCGCCCGCCTCCACAGCCAGATCCCTGCACGTCACAGCCGATGGCCAGGGTGCCGTCTCCGTCGGGGGCAACGTCGGCGGCAGCGCGCTGGCGCCGTACAGCAGCGTCACCAACATCTACGCGGCCGACCGCGAGCCGCCGCCCGACGACGAACTGATCGAACGGGAGGTGGCCGACTACGCGGCCCAGGTCCGCTCGTCCCACGGGCGTCTGGATCTGGAGGCGCTGATTCCCTCTCAGGAAGGGGAACACCCGGCGGTGCAGCTCCAGGCCGTCTTCGTCCCCCCGTTTCTGCGGGCCGATCCGCCGCCCGTGGAACTGCCCAGAGAACTGCGCGAGCGGCTTCAGGGCCGGGACACGGCTCTGCCGCCGGGCGAGTTCCCGCCGGGCCTCGACGAGGAGTCGCTGGAGCGGGTGCGCCGCGCCTACCGGGAACGGCCGCCGGTGGAGTCGCTGGATGTCCTGACCGATCCGCAGCTCAAGCGGGTGGTGCTCCTGGGCGATCCCGGGGCCGGCAAGTCCACCCTCGCCCGCTATGTGGCCCTGGCGCTCACCTCCGACCCGGTGCCGGGGCCACTTGCCGGGCTGGCCGGCCGGGTGCCGGTGATCGTGGAACTGCGCAGGTACGCCGACGAGCGATGGCGCGACCGGTCCTTCGAGGACTACCTGGACGACCTGAGCACCCTGGAGAGGATGTCGGTGCCGCGCGGTGTACTGGACACCCTGCTGCGCGCGGGCCGGGCGGTCGTGGTCTTCGACGGCCTGGACGAACTGTTCGACCCGGGGATCCGGGCCGGGGCGGGGAGGCGGATCGCCGCCTTCGCCGAGCGGTACCCCGACGTGCGCGTCGTGGTGACGTCCCGGGTCATCGGCTACCGGCGGACCGTCCTGGACAAGGCGGGCTTCCGGCACTACATGATCCAGGACCTGACGAGACATCAGATCGACGAGTTCACACAGCACTGGTACACGGTCGTCTGCCCGCAGGACCCGGAGCTCGCGCAGCGGCTCCACCAGCGGATGGCCGACGCGGTGGCGGGCTCCCGGCCGGTGCGGGACCTCGCGGGCAACCCGCTGCTGCTCACCATCCTCTCGATCATCGGCCGGCGGCGGGAGCTGCCACGTGACCGGCAGGGTGTGTACGAGCACGCGGTGAACATCCTGGTGGCCCGCTGGGACCAGGAGGTCAAGGACCTGCCGAACCCGGTGCAGGCCGACATGCGGATCATCGACAACAAGGACCGGTGGGCACTCCTGCGGCTGCTGGCCCGGCGGATGCAGGAGGGCGCGGGCGGCACCGCCGGCAACCACATCCACGGTGAGGATCTGGAGGCGCTGTTCACCACCTACCTGGAGCGGCGCTACCGCTCCCTGCCCAAGGAGAAGGCGGTCCTCGCGGCGCGGGCGATGATCAGGCAGCTCCGCGAGCGGAACTTCATCCTCAGCCGCTTCGGCGACGAGGTGTACGGCTTCGTCCACCGCGCGTTCCTGGAGTACCTGGCGGCCGACGACATCGCCCGCCGCTACCAGCGGGACCGTGAGTGGGGGGAGGAGGAACTGGTCCGGGAGGTCTTCGAGGCCCGGGCCCGGGATCCCGCCTGGCACGAGGTACTGCTGCTGCTCGTCGGCAAGCTGGGCGAGCGGGACGCCGGCCGGGTGATCGACGCACTCCTGCGCCTGCATGCCGAGGACGTGCGGCACGGCCTGCACCACATGCTCGCCCTCGCGGTACGGGCGCTGGCCGAGGCCGACCGGGTCGACCTCATCGCACCCCAGAGCGACGCCGTGGTGGACGCCCTGATCGACCTGCTGGAACGCGATCTGGGCTGGACCGCGCTGAACGCACTGGAGAGCATGCTCCCCGCCCTGTCCTTCCTGGGGCCCGAGTGGCGCGGGCGGGAGCGCTATCTGCGGTGGTTCCTGCTGCGCGGCCAGTTCCAGGCGGAGCACCGCATCGCGTCGGGCATCGCCTGTGCGCTGCACTCCGCCCCCGGAGCCCTGCTCCTGCTGGCGGAGCACACTCCCGACCCCGCGGCCCGGTCCGAGGTCCTGCGCCGGGTGATCGGCCGGTGGCCCAACCTCCCCGAAGCCTGGACCCTCACGCTGGGCGCGCTCGACGACCCCCGCGCGGAGTCCCGCCGGGGCACGCTGGAGAACCTGGCCAGATACTGGAGTCAGGAGGCGGACCTGCGGACATTGCTGGTCGACCGCGCCGTGACCGACCCGGACCCGGAACCCCGCAGAGAGGCACTGGAGTCGGCGGCGCAGCGATGGCCGGACGGCGAGGACGTCCACGACCTGGTCGTCCGACGGATCGAGGCCGAACCCGCCCAGGGGGTCCGCGGGCCGGCGCTTCAGGTCCTGTGCCGGCACTGGGCCGACCGCGAGGACACCTGGGAGGTCATCTCCGCCCGTGCCGTCGCCGACCCGGAGCCGGAACCGCGGCGGGAGGCGCTGCGGCTGCTGGCCCATCACCGCACGCACCACCACGGAGTACGGCGACTGCTCCTGGATCGGGCCGTGGCCGACCCGGACCCCGGCCCGCGCGCGGAGGCCCTGGAAGCCCTGGCACGCCACTGGCGGCACAGCGAGGACATCCGGGAACTGGCGCTCCGGCAGGCGGTCGCCGACCCGCATTCCGAAGCGCGGCGGGATGCGCTGGAAGTCCTGGCCTGGCGCTGGCGGGAGAAGGAGGGCGTCCGGGACCTGTTCTTCCTGAGGGCGCTCGCCGACCCGGACCCGGAGCCCCGGATGGAGGCGTTGGAAGCCCTCGTATGGTGCTGGAGGGGTGACGAGGAGGTGTGGGAACTGGTCCTGCGCCAGGCGACGGACGACCCCCACCCGGACGTTCGACGCGCGGTGATGCAACTGCTGGCACGCCGCTCGGCGGATCGCGAGACCGTACGGGACCTGCTGTCGCGGCGGGCGCTCGACGAGCCCGACCAAAAGACCCGGGCCGAGGCGCTCTGGCTGCTGACGGAATTCTGGAACGACCACGAGAGCGTGCGGAACCTGCTGGTCCGGCGTGCCGTCGCCGACCCGGAGCAGGGGCCGCGCTGGCTGGCCACGCACCTCCTGGCCCGCTACTGGCCCGCACGCGAGGACGTCCACCGGCTGATCCTGGACCGCATGACCGCCGATCCCCGCTCCACCAACAGACGCAACGCCCTGAACTGGGCGGCCTGGCTGCGGGAGGCGGAGCCGGACACGCACGAGACCGTCCGGTCCGTGGCCCTGGCCGACCCCGCTCCCAGGGTCCGTATCCTCGCGCTGCGCGTGCTGGCCTTCGGCTGGCCGTGTCATTCCGCCACCACCCGCTTCCTGCGTGAACGCGCGAACGACGACGGGGACGAAGGGGTGCGCGAGGCGGCCGGACGAGCCCTCGCGACCGCCGAAGCCTTCGCCGCCCTCCCGGACGGCGCCTGCTGACCCAAGGAGACACCGTGGAGCCACTGCCGCTGGAACCGCTCGTGGTCGATGTCGACGTCCTGGACGAGCAGGGGTGCGTCGAGGTGGGCGACCGCCTGGAGACGCTGCGGCCGCACTGGCTGATCCGGGGCATCGGCTGCTCCACCCTGGGCCTGGCGACCTACCTCGACGTCATGGCCTCCGACGATCCTGAGGAGACGTACTTCGGGCGGCTGGCGCGGCACAACCGCATGATCCGTGAGCACTTCGGCGCTCTCCTCGACCGCGTCGCCGAGGTGCTCGCCGGGCTGCTGAGGATGCCGGTCCGGTACGACGAAAGGGTGGCGCTCCCGGGTTTCCACGTGTTCGAGGGAGACGGCATCGCCGTCGAACCCAGGCCGAGTCAGCATTTCGACCTGCAGCACCGGGTGCTGCGCTGGCCCTTCCCGATCGCACCGGTCGAGCAGGCAGTGTCCTTCACGCTGCCCGTGGCCCTGCCGCGCCGGGGCGGAGCCCTGGACGTCTGGGACATCACCGAGGCGGAGATGCTCCGGCTGGAGCGCCTCGGCCGGTCGTTCGAGACGATCGACCGGACGACGCCGGCGCGGCGCCACGAATACCGGGTCGGCAGGATGACCGTGCAGCTCACGCCCGTCCTGCACCGCATCGCCGCGATCTCCGAGCGGTTTCCCGCCGATCGGCGCATCACCCTGCAAGGGCACGGAATCCGTGACGCCGACGGCTGGGTCCTGTACTGGTGAAGCCGGTCAGCCGAGCGGCGCCGTCCGCTGCCACGGCCGCAGCCGCTCCAGCTGCTCCGCCAGCTCCAGGAGGCGCTCCTCCGAGCCCGGGCGCCCCACCAGCTGGACGGCGCAAGGGGCGCCCGAGGGAAGGGCGCCGAAGGGGACGGCCATCGCGGGCCAGCCGGTCAGATTCCACGGGGGAGTGAGCGGCGAGTAGGCGGTGTTGGCGAGCACGTTGCGCAGCCAGCCCCGCTCGTGCCAGGGCCCGGCCTTGGGGGAACGCCGCGCCAGCGCCGGGGCCAGCAGCACATCGTGCTCGGCGAAGAATGGCGTCAGGTTCCGGCGCAGCCGCTCGCGGGCCTTTCCGGTACGAACGCCGTTCACGAAGCGCCGTCCGACGGCCGCGTGGACGCGGGTGCGCCGCGCCAGCCTGCTCGGATCCAGGCCCTGGACGTCCACCGAGGTGCCCGCCGTCCAGTGCGCGAGCGAGGTGACGCTCAGCGAGAGAGGGTACGGCGGCTCGGCGCGCCGCACCCGGTGACCGGCACCGGCCAGCAGCCGGGCGGCCTCGCGCACCGCCGCCGTGTAGGGCTTGCCGACGGTGACGCCGACGAGGGGGCTGCGCAGGGAGACGGCTATGGTCCGGGTGCCGGGTTCCTCCGGTCGTACGACGTCGGTGTCCGCGAGGACCGAGAACATCCGGCGGGCGTCCTCGACGGTCGTCGCCAAGGGGCCGTTCTCGGACATCCCGAACCAGTCGCCGTCGCTGATCCCCGCGGGCACGACGCCATGGCCCGGCTTCAGGGTGACCAGACCGCAGTTGGCCGCCGGGATGCGCAGCGAGCCCATGCCGTCGTTGCCGAGGGCGATCGGCACCATGGCGGCGGCGACCGCGGCCGCGCTGCCGCCCGAGGAGCCGCCCGCGGTGCGGGAGGTGTCCCAGGGGTTGCGGGCGGTGCCGTGCACGCCCTCCGTGGTGCCGAAGACGCACAGCTCGGGCACGTTGGTCAGCCCGACGACCACCGCCCCCGCCGCCCGCAGCCGGGCCACCGTGACATGGTCGCTGTCGGCGGGGGTGTCCGGGGTGGCGGCGGAGCCGACGCGATTGGCCTCGCCACGCACGGCGAGGTTGTCCTTCACGGCCACCGGCACGCCCGCCAGCGGGAGTTCGGCCAGGTCGGGCCGGGAACCCACCTCGTCCGCCTCGGCGAGCGCGGCCTCGGCGCGGACCGTGCGGAACGCGCCGATCCGGCCGTCGAGCCGCTCGATCCGCGCGAGGTGCTCCGCCACCACCTCCCGCGGCGTGACCTCCTTCTCGCGTACGGCGGCGGCGATCTCGGCGGCGGTCCGGCCGACCCAGCTGGTCACGGGCGCTCCTTGGCTACTCGTCGGTATGAATCGAGGCGCGTAGGGAGAACTGTGCACGGTCGGGCGGGGCACGTCGAGAGGCCGATCACAGACATGGGATCTGTCATCCGATCTATGGCTCAACTTCCGCCCGATGCGGCCCCGTTGACAGTTCCGCAATCCCCCCACAATCATCAGACGTCCGATGAATCGGAGTGTATGGGAGCCGCTCATGAGCATGTATCCCAGACGTGGAATCCTGGGCGCGGCGGCCGGTGTGACCGCCGCGGCCGCCCTCCCCCTCACCACGGCCGCACCCGCGCGGGCCGGCGAACGCCAGGCCCCCTGGGCCGCCGTCCCCGACCCCGTACCGGTGCCGCTGGACGCCCTCTACGACAACGACGGCATCGACACGGCCTCCGCGCGCGGTGGCGACTTCGACGGATCCGGCTACACGTTCCCGGGCGAGGAACTGCCCGCCGGCCGCGTCGAGGTCGACGGCGTGCCCTTCCTCTTCCCCGCCTCGACGGCCGGCGCCCGCAACAACGCCGTCGCCCTCGGCCAGCGCCTCGATCTCCCCAAGGGCCGCTATCTGTCGGCCTTCTTCCTCACCGCCGCCAGCTACGGCGACGCCTCCGGCCGGGCCACCGTCCACTACGCCGACGGCACGACCAGCACCGCCGGCCTCGGCGGCTCCGACTGGTACGCGACGGGCGGCCCGCTGTCGGCGTCGTACCGCTACCGGCCCGACGGCGGCAGGGACGAGCACGGCGTCGGTATCGGTGTCGCGGAGGTCTGGATCGACCCGGGCCGGGAGGCGGTCGCGCTCACCCTCCCCGTCACGAATCCGGCCCAGGCGAACAAGGCGTCCCTGCACGTGTTCGCCCTCACCCTCCAACCGGCGGCCACCGGACGGGCGTTGGCCCTGCGCTCCCCGCACTCCACCCCCTCCCTGCTGGAGCCCTCCGGCGCGCAGGGTGTGGAGGCCACCATCGTCAACGCGGGCACGGTTGCCGTGCTGGCCTCGGACGCCGTGTCGGTGACGGTCGACGTCCCGGGCGCCCGCACGGTCCAGCCCGCGCGCCTCCGCCGGCTCGACCCCGGCGAACAGGCCCGGGTCCGCATCGGCATCCGCAACCGCCCGGGCACGGCGCCGGGCACCCGCCGGGACGGCACGGTCACGGTGACCGGCCGCGGCGCCCGGGCCGCCACGGGCAAGGCCGCGTTGACCCTCGGCACCCCCGACTACGCACCCACCGAGTCCGCACTCTCCGCCCACCAGGCGCCGTACTGGTTCCAGGGCGCCAAGTTCGGCATCTTCATCCACTGGGGCGTCTACTCGGTGCCCGCCTGGTCACCGGTCGGCAAGCAGTACGCGGAGTGGTACTGGAACCACATGCAGGACCCGGCCAACGCGGTGTACGCCTACCACCGCAACACCTACGGCGAGGACTTCGCCTACGACGACTTCATCCCCCGCTTCACCGCCGAGCGGTTCGATCCGCGGGCCTGGGTGGAGCTGTTCCGGGACGCCGGCGCCCAGTACCACGTCCTGACCTCCAAGCACCACGAGGGCTTCGCCCTGTGGGACACCAAGGTCTCGGAGCGCAGCGCGGTACGGATGGGGCCCGGACGCGACCTGGTCAAGGACCTCTTCGAGGCGTCGCGCCGCTACGCCCCCGAACTCCACCGTGGGCTGTACTTCTCCATGCCCGAGTGGTTCAACCCCGACAACCCGTGGATGGGTCACGCCCCGCGCAACCCGTACACCCTCCAGCCGGTGCCGTACACCGGCTACACGGCGGGCAAGGACTACGTCCACGACTACCAGGCGCCGCAGATGCTGGAACTCGTCCACGGCTACGACCCCGAGATCATCTGGTGCGACATCGGCGGCGCGAACGACAGCCTCCATGTCCTCGCCGAGTACTTCAACCACGCCAAGAACCGCGCGAAGCCCATCGACGTCACCGTCAACAACCGCTCGGGCATCTCCTTCCACGACTACACGACCCCCGAGTACACGACGTACGACAACACGGTGATCGCCAAGTGGGAGTCGAGCCGGGGCCTGGACCCCTTCAGCTACGGCTACAACCAGGCCACCCCGGACTCCGCGTACATGACCGCCGAAGAGGTGGTCCACAGTCTGGTCGACATCGTCTCGAAGAACGGCAACTTCCTCCTCGACATCGGCCCGCGCGCCGACGGCACGATCCCCGAGATCATGCAGACCCGGCTGCGCGAGACGGGGGAGTGGCTGAAGGTCAACGGGGAGGCGGTGTACGACACCACGTACTGGTCGCGGACGGCCCAGCTCGGCGAGGACCTGCGCTTCACCGTCCGTCCGGACGAAGCCTTCTACATCCACTCCCTCGCCCGGCCCGGTGCGAAGCTGATCGTGGAGGCGCCGGTGCCCGTACGACCCGGGGACAAGGTGACGATGCTCGGTCACGACCGCCCCCTGACCTGGACCGTGACGGGCGGCTCCCTGGTCGTCGACGTGCCGGAGGCGGCCCGCGGGGCGGGCCGCTATGTGTGGGTGTTCAAGGTGGAGTGGCAGGTCACGGGGTGACCTGACCTTGACCAGGACCGAGGCGCTTCCGGCGATGACATGCCCCGGGGGATCTCCTGCTGCGGGGACTCGAAGGGAGGCACTCAGGCGGACGAGCAGGACGCGCGGCCGGCGCCGGAGTTCATCCGGCCCGACCGGTTCCCGACCCTCGACATGAAGCCCGCCGGGGACGCCGCGCCCCGGCGGTGCCGGCCGGCGAGGCCGCCCTCGCGACCGTCGTCCACCGGCACCGCCACCGGCTCACCGAGCACGAGCACCGGCTGCCGATCGCCCCTGAGCCCTCTCACCAGTACATGAGCGCGATCGAACCGCTGCCCCAGGTGGAGTACAGGCGGGCCCTGGCCACGTAGTGGTGGTCCTTGACGAGTCTGGTCTCAAGGCGTCCGTTGCGGTCCTGCCCGCTGTCGTCGTCGGCGGTGACGTACCGCAGACCGCCGGGGGTGTCCTCGAACAGCGCCAGGACGACGTCGCTGTCGCCGAACGTGCCGATCTGGTAGCTCCGGGTATCCGACGGAACGATCTCGAAGTCGGCCTGTTCCCCGGTGGCGAGCCGCAGCGGTGCCGACTGGAACGGCTCGAGCCTGGACGGCTGGGCGTGCAGGCTCGGGTACCACTGCAGGACGCGCTCCTTGTCCGTGGCGGACAGGCCCAGCGACGGCGGGATGCCACCGCGGTAGCGTTCCGGACGCACGATGAGTCCGGGCCCGAAGCTGTATTCCATGATGGAGTCGGGGTCCCAGGTGGAGCCCGTCACCTCGTCCTGCGACAGCTTGCGCAGGATGTTGTTGAACGTGACCTCATGGGGCCAGTTGTTCGGCGGTCCGCCGAGATCCTCGTAGACCTTGTCCGTGTCCCACACGATGCCGGCGAACGGGTTCTGGTGCTCGTGGGCGAAGCCGATCGCGTGCCCGGTCTCGTGCAGCGCGGTGGCCTTGCCGTACCGGGTGGTCAGGTCCCAGCCGAAGGTCATGGTCGGCTCGCTGGTCCCGATGTGCAGATTGTCCGTGCCGACGTACGACGCGGAGCCCTCGTGCTCCTGGAAGACGACGCGGATCTCGGAGTCGCCGGGATCGGTCACCTCCTGGAACTCCAGCCCGATGCCGAGGTCCTTCCACGACTGGAAGGCGTGCCGGACCTCGTCCAGCTGCTCCGGGCCTCCGATGTCACCGCCCTGGTCGAGGAAGGCGTAGTGCAGGACCGTGCCGTTGATCCACTTGGCGTGGACCAGCAGTATGGCCCTTGCCCGGGCTGGGCTGAGGTCGGGGCGCAACACGGGCTTGGTCTGCGGTGGTTGGGCGCAGTAGCGGGGCATCGTGGTCCCATTGTCGGCCGGCGCGTTCATGGCGGGTCTCCTTCGGGTGCGCGTCTCCCACCGCGAGGGCGAGCGCGTCCCCAGCCGTCGGCCGGCGGTCGGGCGGAGAAGGAGGTCGGCAGCATGCAACTGATCGCCACCACGGTGTTACGGCTCTCGGTGAAATTGCCCGATCCGATGTCTCCAGCATCTTTCCGGGCGATCGGTTCCGCAAGTTTTGGATGGTTAAGAACCATAGAAAACAAGGCGGTTGAACGATGAAGCACCGCCTTCTCAGGACGGCCGCGCGGTCCCCGTGCTGCCCCGCCCCGTCAGCCGCGGCACCGGCACCCCCACCGCACGTGCCGCGTCCCCGTCCAGCAGCGCCAGCAGCTCCCGCGCCGCCGTCCTGCCGAACTCGGAGCTGTCGCGGGAGAGCGCGGACAGCCGCGGTGTGACCATGCGGCACAGGGCCGAGTCCTCCCAGGAGACCAGCGAGACGTCCCGCGGGACACGGAAACCGAGTTCCGCCGCGGCGGCGAGGCCGGCGACGGCCATCACGTCGTTGTCGTAGATCAGCGCGGTCGGGGCCGGGGAGCCGCCGAGCACCCGGCGGGTGACGGCTGCTCCCTGCGTGTCGGAGTAGTCGGTGGTCACCGAGCTGACCTCGGTCAGACCGCGGCGTTCCGCCTCCGCGCGCAAGGTGGCGATACGGCGCTCGGTGTGCGCGAGGCCCGGCAGCCCCGCGATGTGTACGATCCGGCGATGGCCGAGGGCCGCCAACTCGTCCACCACGGACGCCATCGCGCCCGCGTCGTCCGCCCAGACCGTGGACAGACCGGCGTGGCGCACATCGGGTGCGCCGCCGATGACCACGGCGGGCAGGCCCAGTTCGTCCAGCAGACCGGGGCGCGGGTCCTCGGCGCGCGGGTCGACCACCAGCACTCCGTCCACCCGGTGCTCCGCCCACCAGCGGCGGTAGACCGCGCACTCCTCGTCCACGTCCTCGGCCACCTGGAAGAGAAGGCCCAGATGGCGCTCGGCGAGCACTTCCTGGATACCGGAGACCAGTTGCAGGAAGAAGGAGTCGACACCCAGGGTGTGCGCGGGGCGGGCCAGGACGAAGCCGACCGTGGCCGCGCCCTCGCCGGAGAGCGCGCGGGCCGCCGTACTGGGGCGCCAGCCCAGCTGCTCGGCGACCCGGCGCACCCGGGCGCGGGTGCTCTCGGAGACACCGGGACGGCCGTTGAGGGCGAAGGAGACTGCACTCTCGGAGACTCCGGCGCGCCGGGCGATGTCCTTCATCGTGGGCCGGCGTGCGGGGGACCGTCTGGTCGGCGGCACGCTTCTCCCCCTTCCGGGCGATGTTCGCTAATGCGCTTGAGTGTCAAGACTCTAAAGCGCTTTAGCGAACTACCGCAAGATCTTGGCCAATCCGCACCGACCTGCACTGATGAACGGCCGATTTCTTTAGCTCGGACGAATGCATTGACTTTTCCGGAACGGCGCGTGCAAGGTCTCTGGCACCGCCAACAGCCCCACACAGCAAGGGAGTCGTGTCACCGTGTCCATGCCTCGCAGAGCCCTCGCCGCCGCTGCCGTCGCCCTCGTCCTGCCGCTGAGCGCCTGCGGCTCGGGCGGTGACGACAGCGGCCCGACCGACGCCTCGGGCAAGATCGAGGGCGACATCACCTTCCAGACCTGGAACCTGCGCGCGAACTTCAAGCCGTACTTCGAGGGCCTGGTCGCGGACTTCGAGAAGAAGTACCCCGGTACCCGGGTGAAGTGGATCGACCAGCCCGCCGAGGGCTACCCCGACAAGATCAGCGCGGACGCGGCCGGCGGCACCCTGCCCGACGTCGTCAACGTCTCCCCGGACCTGGTCGCCCCGCTCGCCAAGGCGGGCATGGCCCTCGATCTCGACAAGGCCGCGGGCAAGTACAAGTCCGAGTACCTGTCCGGCGCCTGGGCCAGCCACCAGGTGCCCGGCATGAGCGGGACGTACGCGTTCCCGTGGTACCTGAACACCGGGCCGCTCTTCTACAACAAGTCCCTGTTCACGAGGGCCGGACTCGACCCGAGCTCCCCGCCGAAGACCTATGGCGACCTCTTCGCCGACGCCTTGCGGATGGCGAAGAAGAGCGACGGCAAAGTCGCCACGCTCGCCAACGTGCCCACCATCGAGGACTTCGGGCGTTACGGCGTCCAGCTGATGAACAAGGAGGGGACCGGGTTCGCCTTCAATGACGCCAAGGGGATCGAACTGCTCACCGAGTACAAGCAGCTGTACGACGCGAAGGCGCTCGATCCGCAGGCGCTGACCGCGACTCCGGAGTCCTCCGGGAGGAAATTCCTCACCGAGGCCGTCGCCATGAACCCCGGCAGCGCCCTGGACCTCGGCAATTTCAAGAAGCAGGCACCCGACCTGTACAAGAACATCGGGATCACCGACCAGATCACCAGTACCGGGCACGTCAACATGTACGTGATGGGCGTGATGGTCAACTCCCGCACCGCACACACCCCGGCCGCGGTCGCCTTCGCGCACTTCGTCACCGACGCCCACAACCAGATGTCCTTCGCCAAGAAGGTCGCCATCTTCCCGAGCACCGCGGGCTCCCTCGACGACCCGTACTTCACCAAGGAGGACGGCACCGACGAGACCAGGGTGCGCATCGCGGCCGCCAAGTCCCTGAAGAACGCCGTCAATTACACACCGGTGCTGTTCAGCGACCAGATGAAGACCGCACTGCGCAACGAGGTCGCCAAGGCCCTCCAGGGCAAGCAGAGCCCCAAGGCGGCCCTCGACAACGCTGTCAAGGCCTGCGACCAGCTCCTGAAGCAGCAGGGCTGACGCGGATGGCCGGCGTGTCGCGCGTGCGGCGCCAACTGCCCACCAGCCCCTGGCTGTTCGCCGCGCCCGGGCTGCTGATCACCGGCGCCTTCGTGCTCTACCCCTTCGTGTCGACCGTGGTGAACTCCTTCACCGACCGCCGCACCCTGATCCCCGGCCACTTCGTCGGCCTCGCCAACTTCCGCGAGCTGCTCCACGACGACATGTTCTGGACCGGTCTGCGCAACAGCACCCTGTACATCGTCGGGGTCGTACCGGCCCTGGTGATCCTGCCGCTGCTGCTCGCACTGCTGGTGCAGAAGAACATCCCCGGCATCACCTTCTTCCGGTCCGCCTTCTACACCCCGGTCGTCGCCTCCGTCGTGGTCGTCGGGCTGATCTGGGTGTGGCTGCTGGACGAACGCGGCCTGGTCAACTCGCTGCTTCGAACGGTGGGGATCGGACGGGTCGGGTTCCTCAGCGACCAGTGGCTGCTCCTGCTGAGCGCCATGGCCGTGACGGTGTGGAAGGGCCTCGGCTACTACATGATCATCTACTTGGCCGCGCTGGCGAACGTGCCGCGCGAGCTGCACGAGGCCGCCGCCGTGGACGGCGCGGGCCCGGTCCGCCGCTTCCTCACGGTCACGGTGCCCGCCGTGCGTTCCACCATGGTGCTGGTCGCCGCGCTCTCCTCGGTCGCCGCCTTCAAGGTGTTCTCCGAGGTGTACCTGATGGCGGGCCCGAGCGGCGGCCCGGCCGGCGAGGACACCACCCTCGTCATGCTGGTCCAGCGCACCGGCACCGGCCTGACCGGCCGCGTCGGCTACGCCTCGGCCCTCTCCGTCGTCGTGTTCGTCGTCACCGTCGCGCTGATGCTGCTCGTCCTGCGCGCCGACCGGAGGGAGGAGCCATGAGCGTCCTGGAGAGGGAGAAGGCGCGGCCCCGCGAGGAGCCCGTGGTCCGCCGCGGGCGCCGCGTCACCGACGGGCACGGCCGCCGGATCCGGGTGTGGGAGCTGGTCCTGCGCTATGCGCTGCTGCTCGCCGTACTGACGCTCACCGTCGGCCCGTTCCTGTGGCAGCTGTCCACCTCGCTCAAAGGCCCCACCGAAGACATCTTCAGCTCCCCGCCGACGTTCCTGCCGAGCCACCCCACCCTGCACAACTACCGCCGGGTCGCGGACACCATCCCCGTCTGGGACTACGCCCTCAACTCGCTGAAGGTCGCGAGCGCCAGCGTCGTCACCAACTGCGTCGGCTCGGCGCTCGCCGGGTACGCCCTGGCCCGCCTGCGCTACCGCGGGCGCGGCACGGCCACGCTGGTCTTCGTGCTGGCGATGCTCGTACCCGTGGAGGGCATCATCATCGCCCAGTTCACGACCATGCGGGAACTCGGCCTGAACAACACCCTCATCGGCGTCGTCCTGCCCGGTTCCGTCGCGGCCATGAACGTGCTGCTGATGCGCAACGCCTTCCGCAACCTGCCGTACGAGATCGAGGAGGCAGCCTACGTCGACGGCGCCGACGTCTGGCAGCGCTTCCGGCGCATCGCGCTGCCCTCGGTGAAGGGCACCCTCGCCGTCGTCGCGATCTTCGCCTTCATGGGCGCCTGGGACGACTTCCTGTGGCCGCTCATCGTGCTCAGCGACCCGGACAAGTTCACGCTCACCATCGGCCTCAACTATCTGCACGGCACCTTCGCCAACGACGAACGCCTGGTCGCCGCCGGCACCGTCATCGCCGTGGCCCCGCTCATCGCCCTCTTCGCCTGCCTGCAGCGGTACTTCTTCCGCGGGGTCGGCGAAGGCGCCGTCAAGGGCTGACCCCCGTACTCCGCCCGCAAGGAGCAAGGACACCGCATGTCCCGTGCCGTGCGCTTCGGCGTCAACTACACCCCGAGCGTCGGGTGGTTCCACCACTGGCTCGACTTCGACCTCGACTCCGTGCGCGCCGACCTCGACGCGCTCGCCGCCCTCGGCCTGGACCACATCCGCGTCTTCCCGCTGTGGCCCTACTTCCAGCCGAACCGCACCCTGATCCGCCCGCGCGCGGTCGAGGACCTGGTACGCCTGGTCGACGCGGCCGCCGAACGCGGCCTGGACGTCAGCGTCGACGGCCTGCAGGGCCATCTGAGCAGCTTCGACTTCCTGCCCGCCTGGACCCGCACCTGGCACCGGCGCAACCTCTTCACCGACCCGGACGTGATCGACGGCCAGGCCGCCTACCTGCGCACCCTCGCCGCCGCCCTCGCCGAGCGGCCCGCCTTCCTCGGCATGACGATCGGCAACGAGGTCAACCAGTTCGCCGCCGCACCTCACCCCGACCCCGACCGGATCACGGCTGAGGACGCCGAACGCTGGCTGACCCGGCTCCTCGCGGCCTGCGCCGAGGGCGCCCCGGACCGGCC
The DNA here is from genome assembly GCF_001542625.1 of Streptomyces griseochromogenes. Taxonomy (NCBI): domain Bacteria; kingdom Bacillati; phylum Actinomycetota; class Actinomycetes; order Kitasatosporales; family Streptomycetaceae; genus Streptomyces; species Streptomyces griseochromogenes. The sequence goes on from NZ_CP016279.1 coordinate 3,810,295, forward strand.
CCATCTGCACGCCTCCTACGACGCCGCCTGGTACCAGGACGACCAGCCCTTCACCCCCGCCCACTCGGCCCGCCTCGGTGCCGTCACCGCCGTGCACTCCTGGGTCTTCAACGGCACCGCCCAGCGCCACGGCCGTACCTCCGTACCGGCCGAGCACCACGCCGCCTATCTGGTCGAGCTGAGCAAGGCCTGGGCCGAGCGGCCGCACCGGCCGGTGTGGCTGCAGGAGGTGGGCGCACCCGCGCCCCTCGTCCCCGCCGAGCACGCGCCCGCCTTCGCCGAGGCGACCGTCCGCAACGCTCTGGACTGCCCCGATCTGTGGGGCATCACCTGGTGGTGCTCCTACGACGTCTCCCGCGAACTGGCCGACTTCCCCGAACTCGAATACGGGCTCGGCCTGCTGACCCACGACCGGCGCCCCAAGGACATCGCCCGCGTACTGGCCGACGCGGCCCGCGCACACCATGAGCCCCCCGCCACGCGCACCACGGCCCTCGTCGTGCCCGCCGACCCGGCCCACCGCTCCCGCTGCGCCCCGGGCGGCCCCGTCTTCGACGCCTTCTTCCGCCTCGTCGCCGACGGCGCCCGCCCCACCACCGTCCTGGACACCCACGCGGACGACAAGGACCACCTCGCCGCCCGCGGAATCACCGAAGTCGTCACTCCCGGCCAGGTACTCCCCACCCCACAAGGAGGCACTTGCTCGTGAACCCCACCAGACGCACCGTTCTCGTCGCCGGGGCCGCCACGGCCCTGCTCCCGGGCGCTCCCGCCGTGGCCGCCGCCCGCCCCAAGGCCGTCGCCACCCCGCCGTACGCCTCGTACTGGTACCCGGACTCCTTCCCCTCCGGCAGCCCGAGCCCGGGTATCACCTGGCGCAGCCTGAAGACCTGGCGTGCGGCCGACGACCCCGACCTCGCCTTCAATGCCGCGTCCGTCCCACTCGCCGCCCGCTTCACCCCGACCCCGGCCAACACCACCGCGCGCTCCGGCCAGGCCCGTATCCAGTCCCTGGTCTCCTTCGGACCTACCTCCGGCAACCCCTCCCAGGGATCGGCCACCGCCGACTACTACGCCCTCACCCACTGGGCCTGCCTGGACGAGCTGGTCTTCTGGGGCGGCTCGGCGGGCGAGGGGCTGATCCTGGCGCCGAACGCGCCGATCGTGGACGCGGCCCACCGGCACGGCGTGCCCGTCCTCGGCACCGTCTTCCTGCCGCCCACCGCCTACGGCGGCCGGCTCCAGTGGACCCGTGACCTCGTCCAGAAGGATTCCTCCGGGCACTACCCGCTCGCCGCTCAACTCGTCGCGGTCGCGGCGGCCCACGGCTTCGACGGCTGGTTCCTGAACGCCGAGACGGGCGGCGGGAACACCGCGCTCGGCACCGCCATGCTCGCCTTCGTGAAGGAGCTGAAGGCGCTCGCGGCGGCCAAGGGACAGCGGGTGACCTGGTACGACGCGATGACCGTGAACGGGACGGTCAGCTGGCAGGGCGCGCTCGACAGCCAGAACCAGGCGTTCTTCCAGGCCGCCGACGACATGTTCGTCGACTTCCGCTGGAGCGCGGCCACCCTCGCGTCCTCGGGGACCAAGGCCGGCCAACTGGGACGCGGCCGCTACGAGTTGTGGGCCGGCGTCGACGTCGAGTCGAACGGGTCCGACACGTCGGTGGACTGGGACGCCGTCGTGCCGGCCGGGAAGGCGCACATCACCTCGATCGGCTTCTACCGGCCCGAGTGGACCCGCAACCACCTGCCCGACGGTCAGCGCACCCCCGGCGACTTCCACGCGGCCGACGACCGGTTCTGGACGGGGCGGTCGCTCGATCCCGCGCGGCCGGACGCGAGTGATCCGTGGCGGGCGCCGGCGGTGTCGGTGGCGGACCGGTCGACCGTGTCCTCGGTGCCGTTCGCGAGCGTGTTCAACACCGGGCACGGGCTGCGGTGGTACGAGGACGGAGCCGTCACCTCCGACGCGCCCTGGAACCACCTCGGGCTGCAGGATCTTCTGCCCTCCCGGCAGTGGGCCGTGCGGACGGCGGGGCGGCGGCCGTCCGTGTCCTTCGACTTCGCCGACGCGTGGCGGGGCGGCAGCAGCGTGCTGGTCGCCGGTGAACCGGATCGGCCGGCCGTGGTGGATCTGTACGCGACCCGGCTGCCGATCACCGCGAACACGGTGGTCGAGCTGACGCACCGGACCGACGCGGGACAAGTGAACATCGAGCTGGCTGTCGCCACCGCCGAGCCGAGCGGCGCCGGAGCGGCACCGCCGTACACCTGGCTGCCGGTCACCTCGGCCGGCACCTGGCAGACGTCGACCGTACGGCTCGCCGGGCTGTCCGGCACGGTCCATGCCCTCGGTGTCCGCCTGACCGCGCCCGGCGGCGGCCCGGTGCGCTGGCGGCTGGGCGGCCTCACCGTACGCGACACCGCCACGGCCCCGGCCGCCCCCACCGGCCTGCGGATCACCGCCGCTTCCGGAGGCGACCTGCGCTTCGCCTGGGATGCGGCTCCCGGTCCCGTGCGCCACTACGAACTGCACCGCCTCCTGCCCGACGGCACCCGCCGCTTCCTCGGCGGCACCTGCCAGCGCGCCTGCTTCGTCTCCGGACTGCGGCCCGCACAGGGAGAGACGGCCGCACGATTCGAACTGCGCGCAGTGGGGGAGCTGTACAACGCCTCGACTCCCGTGACCGTCACCCACCCCTGGTAATCATCCGGAACCCAGCAGGGAGCACCCCGCATGCATGACGACCGCAAGCTGGTCGAAGCCCGCCTGAGGCGCGTCCTCGACGAACGCATCCGTCCCGCCGTGTACCCCGAGTCCCTGCCGCTCCAGGTCGCGGTCTGGCACGCGCCGGGGGAGCCGGTGCCGGTCGCGGAGGGGCTGGCGGCCGAGCCCGTACCGATCGAGGTGGGCAGCCGGTGGGGTGCTCCGTGGGGCACCAGCTGGTTCCGGGTGACCGGAACCGTGCCCGAGGCCTGGGCGGGCCGGACCGTGGAGGCCCTGCTCGACCTGGGCTTCGACGAGAACATGCCCGGCTTCCAGTGCGAGGGCCTGGTCCACCGGCCCGACGGCACCCCGGTGAAGGGCCTCAATCCGCGCAACCAGTGGGTGCGCATCGGCGCCCCCGTCGCCGGCGGGGAGGAGGTGTGCCTGCACATCGAGGCCGCCTCCAACCCGGTCATCCTCGACTACCACCCCTTCCTGCCCACCTCGCTCGGCGACCGGGACACCGCCGGACACGAGCCGCAGTACACGCTCGCCCGGATGGACCTCGCCGTCTTCGACGAGACCGTCTGGCAGCTGGTGCTGGACCTGGAGGTGCTCGGCGAGCTGATGGCCGAACTGCCGGCCGACTCCGCGCGCCGCTGGGACATCCTGCGCGCCGTCGACCGGGCCCTGGACGCCGTCGACCTGCAGGACGTGGGCGGCACGGCGGCCCGGGCGCGTGCGCGGCTCACCGAGGTGCTGGCCGCCCCGGCCGTGCCGTCCGCCCACCGGATCAGCGCCGTCGGGCACGCCCACATCGACTCCGCCTGGCTGTGGCCGCTGCGCGAGACCGTGCGCAAGGTGGCCCGTACGACGTCCAACATGACCGCGCTCATCGAGGACGAGCCGGAGTTCGTCTTCGCCATGTCGCAGGCCCAGCAGTGGGCCTGGGTGAAGGAGCACCGGCCCGAGGTGTGGGCGCGGGTGAAGAAGGCCGTGGCTCAGGGGCGGTTCGTGCCGGCCGGCGGGATGTGGGTCGAGTCGGACACCAACATGCCCGGCTCGGAGGCGATGGCCCGTCAGTTCGTGCACGGCAAGCGCTTCTTCCTCGACGAGTTCGGCATCGAGAACGAGGAGGCCTGGCTGCCCGACACCTTCGGCTTCGCGGCAGGGCTCCCGCAGATCATCAAGGCGGCCGGGTCCAAGTGGCTGCTGACCCAGAAGATCTCGTGGTCGCAGACGAACACGTTCCCGCACCACACCTTCCGGTGGGAGGGCATCGACGGCACCCGGATCTTCACCCACTTCCCGCCCGTCGACACCTACAACTGCTCGATGAAGGGCGCCGAAATCGCCCACGCGGCCCGGAACTTCAAGGACAAGGGCAAGGCCCGGCACTCCCTCGCGCCGACCGGCTGGGGCGACGGGGGCGGCGGCACGACCCGGGAGATGGTCGCCAAGGCGGCTCGGCTGCGCGACCTCGAAGGCTCGGCGACCGTCGCCTGGGAGACGCCCCGGGCGTTCTTCGAGAAGGCCGAGGCCGAACACCCCGAACCGCCCGTCTGGGTCGGCGAGCTGTACCTGGAGCTGCACCGCGCCACCCTCACCAGCCAGGCCAGGACCAAGCAGGGCAACCGCCGCAGCGAACACCTGCTGCGCGAGGCCGAACTGTGGACGGCCACCGCCGCCGTACGCGCCGGATTCCCCTACCCGTACGAGGAGCTGGACCGCATCTGGAAGACGGTCCTGCTGCACCAGTTCCATGACATCCTGCCCGGTTCCTCCATCGCCTGGGTGCACCGGGAGGCGCGGGCCACGTACGAGCGGATCGCCGCCGAGCTGAACGCGATCATCGAGGCCGCGCAGCGCGCGCTCGCCGGCGAGGGTGAGGTGCCCCTGGTGTTCAACGCGGCCCCGCACCCGCGCGCCGGCGTCCCGGCAGGCGGGGCGGCGACACCGCGTGGTGACGGCGCGACGGCACTCGCGCCGCGGCCCGGCGGCGGACACGTCCTGGACAACGGCCTGCTGCGGATCGAGACCGACGCCCGTGGCCTGGTCGTCTCCGTCCACGACATCGAGGCCGACCGCGAGACGATCGCTCCCGGCACCGCAGCGAACCTCCTCCAGCTCCACCCCGACTTCCCCAACATGTGGGACGCCTGGGACGTGGACGAGTTCTACCGGAACACGGTCACCGACCTCACGGATGCCGACTCGGTGACGGCGGGCGAGGACGGCGCCTCGGTGCGGATCGTGCGGTCCTTCGGCGCCTCCCGCGTCACCCAGGTGCTGACGCTGCCGCCGGGGGAGCGGCGCCTGGTGCTGGACACCGAGGTCGACTGGCACGAGACGGAGAAGTTCCTGAAGCTGGCCTTCCCGCTGGACCTGCACGCGGAGCGGTACGCGTCGGAGACCCAGTTCGGGCACTTCCACCGGCCCACGCACACCAACACCTCCTGGGAGGCGGCCAAGTTCGAGGCCTGCAACCACCGCTTCGTGCACCTGGCGGAACCCGACTGGGGTGTCGCCGTCGTCAACGACTCCACGTACGGGCACGACGTGACCCGGACGGTCCGCACCGACGGCGACCGGGGTACGACCACCACGGTGCGCGTCTCCCTCCTGCGCGCCCCGCGCTTCCCCGACCCCGAGACCGACCAGGGCGTCCACCGCTTCCGGCACGCCCTGATCCCCGGCGCCCGGATCGCCGACGCGGTCCGCGAGGGCTGGCGGATCAACCTGCCCGAGCGGCGCACGACCGGCGCGGGTGCGGTCGCCCCGCTGGTCACGGTGGACAACGAGGCGGTCGTCGTCACGGCCGTGAAACTGGCGGACGACGGCAGCGGGGATGTGGTGGTGCGCTTCCACGAGGCGCACGGAGGCCGGGCCCGGGCGACCCTCACGGCCGGCTTCGCCGTCGAGGACGTCACCGTGACGGACCTGCTGGAGCGGCCCGGCGGCGACGGGGCCGCGCCGGTGCGGGACGGCGACCGGATCAGCGTGCGGCTGAGGCCCTTCGAGCTGATGACGCTGAGGTTGCGAAGGCGCTGATCACACGTCGCGCGGCGCCAGTGCGGCAAGGCGGTCCAGGACGTGGCGGGTGCCCGGATGCCCGCCCGTCCCGGCCCGGTGTACGGCGTGGACAGCGCGCCGTACCGGCACCCGCAGCGGGTGCGCGCTCAGACCCGGCGCGCCGGGGTCGGGCAGGGCGAGCCGGGGTACCAGAGCGACGCCGGCGCGCCGGGCGGCCAGCGCGCACAGCACCGCGAAGTCGCCGGCGACCGCGACCGGACGGGGCACGAAACCGGCCGCCCCGCACGCCCGTTGGGCCATCTCGTGGCAGGCGGTGTCGGCGCCGGGCAGCAGCCAGGCCGCGTCCGCGAGCGCGGTGAGGTCGGCGGCCGCACCCGGCGCCAGGCCGCGGCCGGCCGCCTCGGCCGGGTGCAGGACCAGGAACACCGGCTCCGTGAACAGGTCCCGGCGCTCGCAGCCCGCAGGGAGCGGGCGGGGCAGCAGGCTGTAGGAGTGGGTGACCGCGAGATCGACCTCGTGCCGGCCGAGCGCGGCCTCGGCCCGGTCGGGCTCGTGCTCGACCAGTTCGATCAGCGGAGCCTCGGGATCGGCGGGACCGTCCGGGTCCGGCCACAGACCCGGCAGCAGGGCACGCGCCGCGGACGGGAACGAGGCGATCCGTACCCGCCCTCGCTTGTGGCTGGGACGTGCGGTTCGCTGACCGTCGCGTTCTGACGGTCGCGTTCTGACCGTCGCGTTCCGGCATCGTGGACGGCGCTCGCCGAGCCGTCGTCCACGATGTGCATCGCCCCGCGGTCCCGGCCCCCCGCCTCGAGGACCTAGCCCCCGAGCTGCGCCCGCAGCCACTCCTCCACCTCGCCCACGTGCGCGGCCGCCGCCGCGCGGGCCGCCTCCGGGTCGCGGGCCGACAGGGCGCGGTGGATGGCGGCGTGCTCGCGGCGGGTGCGTGCGAAGGCGCCCTCCTCCTGGTAGCCGCGCCAGACGCGGGCCCGGAACGTGCGGGAGGACAGGCCCTCCAGGATGGCGGCCATCGTGTCGTTGCCCGCGGCGGCCGCGATCTCGCGGTGGAAGGCCAGGTCGTGGGCGAGGATCTCCTCGGGGTCGTCGGTGGCGTTCATCGCCGTCAAGTGCTTCTCCACCTCGGCGAGTCGGTCGTCGGTGATGCGGGCCGCGGCGAGCGCGGTCGCGGTGGACTCCAGGATCCGGCGCACCTCCAGCAGCTCCACCAGCCGCGGCCCCCGGGACAGGTCGGCCACCACCCCGAACGTCTCCAGCAGATCGCCGGCCTCCAGCGCGGTGACGTAGATGCCCGAGCCGTGCCGGGCCTCCAGGACGCCGAGGACCGTCAGCGCGCGGATCGCCTCGCGCATCGAGCTGCGGGAGATGCCCAGCTGGGCCGCGAGATCCCGCTCCGTCGGCAGGCGCTGGCCCGGCTCCAGCAGGCCCCCGGCGATCATCGCCTTGATCCGCTCGATGGCGCGCTGGGTCACCGTGCCCTTCTGCGGGGCTTCCTCGTCCACGCCGCTCCTCCCGTCACTGGGTGCGTCGCAGTCTAACCAGCGCAGTGGTCCGACCACTATGCGTCTGAGAGCGAGAAATTGCGTGCCGGAGGGTGTTCCAGCGTCTGAGTGGTCTGATAAGTATCCAGGCATCTGCTCGAACACCCTCGACGAGGAGCCGCGAGATGCCCGTCAGAACAGCGAGGAAGCAGAACAGGTCACGCATCACCGGCGTGGCGGCCGTGGCCGCCTGCGCCTCGCTGCTGCTCACCGCGTGCGGCAGCACCAAGGACACCGGCGCCTCCAGCGCGGACGGGGGAGGCGGCTCCGGCGAGGTCGGGGTGATCCTGCCCCTGCTGACCTCGCCGTTCTGGCAGTCGTACAACGACTACGTGCCCAAGAAGGCCGACTCCGAGGGCGTCGACGTGCTGAAGACCGTCAACTCCAACAGCGATCCCTCGCAGCAGATCACCGACATCAACAACGAACTCAACCAGGGCGTGAAGGGCCTGGTCGTGGCCCCGCTGGACAGCGCCGCCATCCAGGCCGGGCTCGACCAGGCCGAACGCAAGGGCGTACCCGTCGTCGCCGTGGACGTCGCGCCCGACAAGGGCAAGGTCGCCATGGTCGTGCGCGCCGACAACGTCGCCTACGGCGAGAAGGCCTGCGACTACCTCGGGCAGCACGTCACCAGCGGCAAGGTCGTGCAGATCATGGGCGACCTCGCCTCGGTCAACGGCCGCGACCGCTCGGAGGCCTTCAGGGCCTGCGTGAAGAAGAAGTACCCGAAGCTCAAGGTGCTGGAGATCCCCGCCAAGTGGGAGTCCGACTCCGCGGCCGCCAAGCTGGACACCCTGCTCAATGCCAACCCCGACATCAAGGGCATCTACCTGCAGGCCGGCGGCGTGTACCTCGCGCCGACCCTGCAGACCCTGAAGTCGAAGAACATGCTCAAGACGGCGGGCCACAAGGGCCACATCGCGATCGTCTCCAACGACGGCATCCCGCAGGAGTTCGACGCCATCCGCAAGGGCCAGATCGACGCCACCGTCTCCCAGCCCGCCGACGCCTACGCCCAGTACGGCATGTACTACATCAAGGCGGCGATGGAGGGGAAGACGTTCGAGCCCGGCCCGACCGACCACGGCTCGACCATCGTGAGGCTGCCCAGCGGCATCCTGGAGGACCAGCTGCCCGCGCCCCTGGTCACCAAGGCGAACGTCGACGACCCGAAGCTCTGGGGCAACACGGTCAAATGAGCACACCACTCGTCGAAGCCCAGGGGATCGTCAAACGGTACGGCCCCACGGTCGCCCTCGCCGACGGCCGCCTCACCGTCCGGCCGGGCGAGTCCCACGCGCTCGTCGGCCGCAACGGCGCGGGAAAGTCCACGCTCGTCACCGTCCTCACCGGCCTGCAGGCACCGGACGAGGGCACCGTACGCTTCGACGGCGAGCCCGCGCCCGCGCTCGCCGACCGGGACGCCTGGCGCCGCAGGGTCGCCTGTGTGTACCAGAGGCCCACGGTCGTCCCGGAGCTGACGGTCGCCGAGAACCTGTTCATCAACCGGCAGCCGCTCCGAAGGGGGTTCATCAGCTGGCGTCGGCTCAGGCGGGAGGCCGCCGAGCTGCTCGCCACCTGGGACGTGCACGTCGACCCCGAGGCCCGCACCGCCGACCTCAGGGTCGAGGATCGTCAAATGGTCGAGATCGCACGGGCGCTGAGCTTCGGAGCGCGGTTCATCGTGCTCGACGAGCCCACCGCCCAGCTCGACAACCGGGAGATCGAGCGGCTGTTCAGCCGGATGCGCGCGCTGCAGGACTCCGGGGTCACCTTCCTGTTCATCTCGCACCACCTCCAGGAGGTGTACGAGGTCTGCCAGACGGTGACCGTGCTGCGCGACGCCCGCTGGATCACCACGGCCCCGGTCGCCGAACTGCCACGGGCCGCGCTGGTGGAGGCGATGGCCGGGGAGACCGTCGCCGAGCGGGCGGCGACCGCACGGGAGACCGTGGCCGCAGGCGCGCCGGTCGCCCTCCAAGCGCACGGGCTCTCGTCGGCCTCGTACCAGGACATCGAGCTGACCGTCCGCCACGGCGAGGTCGTCGGACTGGCCGGCTCCAGCGGCAGCGGGAAGACCGAGCTCGCCGAGTCCCTCGCCGGACTGCACACCCCGACGAGCGGCACGGCCCGGCTCGACGGCCGCCCGCTCCCGTTCGGTGACGTCCGGGCGGCGCTCGCGGCCGGTGTCGGCTGCGTACCCCGCGACCGGCACGAACAGGGTCTGGTGACCGGGATGAGCATCGGCGACAACGCCACCCTGAGCGTCCTTGTCCGCCTGGGCCGGTACGGGTTCGTCGGCACCCGGCGCAGACGCGGCGTCGCCACCGACCTGATCGAACGCCTCGACATCCATGCCGAGGGCCCCGACCAGCCCGTCTCCGACCTCTCCGGCGGCAACGCGCAGAAGGTCGTCATGGCCCGTGCCCTGGCCTCCGATCCGCGGCTGCTCGTCCTGATCAACCCCACCGCGGGCGTCGACGTGAAGTCCAAGGAGTCCCTGCTGGCCCGGGTGGACAGTGCCCGCGAGGACGGCACCGCCGTGCTCGTCGTCTCCGACGAACTCGACGACCTGCGGCGCTGCGACCGCGTTCTCGTCCTCTTCCACGGCCGGATCGTCGCCGAGCACCCGGCGGGCTGGCCCGACCACGAGCTGATCGCCTCCATCGAAGGAGTGGACCATGGCTGACACCAAGGCTCCGCCGCTCACGCCCGTCAAGGTCCAGGGCGACCGCTCGGCCAAGGCCGTCCTGCTCCGTCGGGCCCGCGAACTCGCCCTGGTTCCGGCCTTGTTGCTGCTGATGGTGCTGGGCGCCTTCGTCAACGACTCCTTCCTCACCGAGCGCAACATCATCTCGATCCTCGGCGCCTCCGCGGCCCTGGCCATGGTGGTGCTCGCCGAGTCGCTCGTCCTGATCACCGGAAAGTTCGACCTGTCGCTGGAATCGGTGGTCGGCATCGCGCCCGCCGTCGGTGCCCTGCTCGTCCTGCCCGCCGCCCAGTCCGGCTGGGGCACCGAGTGGCCCACCGCGCTCGCCCTCGTCGCGATTCTCGCCGTCGGCGCCGTGATCGGCGCCTTCAACGGCATCCTCGTGGTCAAGTTCAAGCTCAACGCCTTCATCGTCACCCTGGCGATGCTGATCATCCTGCGCGGACTGCTGGTCGGTGCCACCAAGGGCAAGACGCTGTTCGGGATGCCCGACGCGTTCTTCAGCCTGGCCACGACGACCTTCCTGCGCGTCCCGATGTCCGTGTGGCTGGCGGCCCTCGCCTTCGTGGTCACCGGTCTCCTGCTGCGCCACCACCGCGTCGGCCGTGCCCTGTACGCGATCGGCGGCAACCCGGACGCGGCCCGCGCGGCCGGCATCCGGGTGGATCGCGTGATGCTCGGGGTGTTCGTCGCAGCCGGTGTGCTCGCCTCTGTGGGCGGGCTCCTGCAGACCGGGTACGTCGGCGCGATCAGCGCCAACCAGGGCAACAACATGATCTTCACCGTGTTCGCGGCGGCCGTGATCGGCGGTATCAGCCTGGACGGTGGCAAGGGCACCATGTTCGGCGCCCTCACCGGCGTCCTCCTGCTCGGCGTCGTACAGAACCTGCTGACCCTCGCGCAGGTGCCGTCGTTCTGGATCCAGGCCATCTACGGCGGGATCATCCTCGTCGCCCTCGTGATCGCCCGCGTGACGACGGGCCGGGCCCAGGACTGAACCGCGGTGCCCGACTGCCCCCTGACCGAAAGGACTTCAGTGTCCCAGGCCACCGCCCGCATCACCGCGGTCGACACCCACGACATCCGATTCCCCACCTCGCGCGAGCTGGACGGCTCCGACGCGATGAACCCGGACCCCGACTACTCGGCGGCCTACGTCGTCCTGCGCACGGACGCCGCCGACGGGCACGAGGGGCACGGGTTCACCTTCACCATCGGGCGGGGCAACGACGTCCAGGTCGCGGCGATCGACGCGCTGCGGGGCCATGTGCTCGGCCGCCCGGTCGAGGAGCTGTGCGCCGATCCCGGCTCGCTCTTCAGGGATCTGATCGCGGACAGCCAGCTGCGCTGGCTCGGCCCCGAGAAGGGCGTGATGCACATGGCGATCGGGGCCGTGGTCAACGCCGTCTGGGACCTCGCCGCCCGGCGCGCCGGAAAGCCGCTGTGGCAGCTGCTCGCCGACGCCGAACCGGAGTGGCTGGTGGGCCAGATCGACTTCCGCTACATCACCGACGCGCTCTCCCCCGAGGAGGCCCTCGACCTGCTCAGACGCGGCAGGGAAGGCGCCGAGGGCCGCCGGGCCCGGCTGCTGGAGCGCGGCTTCCCCGCCTACACCACATCCCCGGGCTGGCTCGGCTACGACGACGACAAGCTCACCCGGCTCGCCGCCCGGGCCGTCGCCGACGGCTTCCGGCAGATCAAGCTCAAGGTGGGCGCCGACCTGGCGGACGACGTACGGCGCTGCCGGGTCGCCCGCGAGGTCGTCGGCCCGGACGTCCGCCTCGCCGTCGACGCCAACCAGCGCTGGAACGTGGACGAGGCGATCGCCTGGACCAAGGCCCTCGCCGCCTTCGACCCGTACTGGATCGAGGAGCCCACCAGCCCCGACGACGTCCTCGGACACGCCGCGATCCGCCGCGCGGTCGCCCCGGTCAAGGTCGCCAGCGGCGAACACGTGCACAACCGGATCGTGTTCAAGCAGATGCTCCAGGCCGGCGCCCTCGACATCGTGCAGATCGACGCGGCCCGGGTCGCCGGAGTCAACGAGAACCTCGCCATCCTGCTGCTCGCCGCCAGGTTCGGCGTCCCCGTCTGCCCGCACGCGGGCGGGGTCGGCCTGTGCGAACTCGTCCAGCACCTGTCCATGTTCGACTACCTGGCCGTCTCCGGCACCACCGAGGACCGGGTCATCGAGTACGTCGACCACCTCCACGAGCACTTCCTCACCCCCGTGGTGATCCGCGACGGCCACTACACGGCCCCGACCGCGCCCGGCTTCTCGGCCGCCATGCGCCCGGAGTCCCTCGCGCGGTACACCTTTCCCGGCGGCACCTTCTGGGCCGCCGACCCCGACACCCGGAAGGGACAGGCGGCATGAGCGACTTCGAGGGCCTCAAAGCCCTGGTCACCGGCGGCGCTTCCGGGATCGGCCGGGCCACCGCCGACCTGCTCGCCGAACGCGGCGCCCAGGTCGCCGTCCTCGACCTGGACCCGTCCTCGGTGGACAAGCCGCTGCTCGCACTGGCCGCGGACGTCGGCGACGACGTTTCGGTGCGGACCGCCGTCGCCGAGGCCGCCGAGACCCTCGGCGGCCTGGACGTCCTGGTCAACAACGCCGGCATCGGTGCCCAGGGCACCGTCGAGGACAACGATGACGCCGAGTGGCGGCGGGTCTTCGAGGTCAACGTCCTCGGCATGGTCCGCGCCGCCCGGGCCGCCCTCCCGCACCTGCGCCGCTCCCGGCACGCGGCCATCGTCAACACCTGCTCCATCGCCGCCACCGCCGGGCTGCCGCGACGTGCCCTGTACAGCGCCACCAAGGGCGCCGTGTACTCCCTCACCCTGGCCATGGCGGCCGACCACGTCCGCGAAGGCATCCGCGTCAACTGCGTCAACCCCGGTACGGTCGACACCCCGTGGGTCGGCCGTCTCCTGGACGCGGCCCCCGACCCGGCGGCGGAGCGCGCCGCCCTGGAGGCCCGCCAGCCCACCGGCCGCCTCGTCTCGGCGGCCGAGGTCGCGGGCGCCATCGCCTACCTGGCCGGCCCCCTGTCCGGCGCCACCACCGGCACCGCCCTCGCCGTCGACGGCGGCATGCAGGGCCTCAGGCTGCGCCCGGCGGCCCGGTGAACCGCCTGGGCCGCAGCGGCGTCGAGGTCGGCCCCCTGGGATTCGGCGCCGCGGGGATCGGCAACCTCTACACCCCGGTGGGCGACGAGCAGGCGCACGAGGCGGTGACCGCCGCCTGGGAGCGGGGCATCCGCTACTTCGACACCGCTCCGCACTACGGCCTCGGCCTCTCCGAGCGCCGTCTGGGAGCGGCCCTGCGGGGATACGACCGCGCCGCGTACACGGTCTCCACCAAGGTCGGGCGCCGTCTGGAACCCGCCGCCGGCACCGGAGACGATCTCGCCAACGGCTTCGCCGTCCCCGCCACCCTGCGCCGCGTCTGGGACTTCAGCGCCGACGGCGTCCGCCGCACCCTGGAGGCGAGCCTGGACCGCCTCGGCCTCGACCGCGTCGACATCGTCTACCTGCACGACCCCGACCACCACGCCGAGCAGGCCTTCCGCGAGGGCTACCCCGCACTGGAGAAGCTGCGCTCCGAGGGTGTCGTCGGCGCGATCGGCGCGGGGATGAACCAGACGCGGATGCTCACCCGGTTCGTCCGCGACACGGACGTGGACGTGGTGCTCTGCGCGGGCCGCCACACCCTGCTCGACCAGAGCGCGGCGGCCGACCTGCTGCCCGAGGCCCTCGCGCGGGGCGTGCCGGTCGTCCTCGGCGGCGCCTTCAACTCGGGCCTGCTGGCCGACCCGACGCCCGACGCCACGTACGACTACGGGCGCGCACCCAGGGAGTTGCTGGACCGCGCCCTGCTGCTGAAGACCGTCGCGGACCGGCACGGCATCACCCTGCGCGCCGCCGCCCTGGCCTTCTGCGCCGCCCACCCCGCCGTCGCCTGCGTGCTGGCCGGCGCCCGCTCGGCCGCCGAAGTCCACGACAGCGCCGAGCAGTTCGCCACCTCCGTCCCGGACGCCCTCTGGCAGGAACTGCGGGACACCGGTCTGCTGCCCCCCGAGGAGCCGTCATGAGAGTCGCCCTGCACACCAAGGTCCGCGCCGACCGCGTCGCCGACTACGAGGCGGCCCACCGCGAGGTCCCCCAAGAACTCACCGACGCCATCCGCGCCGCGGGGGCCACCTCCTGGACCATCTGGCGCAACGGCACCGACCTCTTCCACCTCCTCGAATGCGAGGACTACGCCCGCCTGCTCGCCGCACTCGAACGGCTGCCGGTCAACGTCGCCTGGCAGGCCCGCATGGCCGAGCTGCTCGACGTCGCGCACGACTACTCCGAGGGCGGCGCGGACGCCGGGCTGCCCGTCGTCTGGGAGCTGCCGTGACCGTCGACGCCCACCACCACGTCTGGGACCTGTCCGTCCGCGACCAGGACTGGATCACCGGCCCCGGACTCCAGCCGCTCAGGCGGAACTTCGGCATCGCGGACCTGGAACCGGAGGCCCGGGCGGTGGGAGTGGACCGTACCGTTCTCGTCCAGACGGTCACCGTGTCCGAGGAGACCCCCGAATTCCTGGCCCTGGCGGCGGCACACGACCTGGTCGCGGGCGTCGTCGGCTGGAGCGACCTCACCAGCCCCGGCATCGCCGACGAGCTGGCCCGCCTGCGCGAACTGCCCGGCGGCCGCTTCCTGAAGGGCATCCGCCACCAGGTCCAGAGCGAGCCCGACCCCGAGTGGCTGCTGCGGGCCGACGTGCGCCGCGGCCTCGCCGCCGTGGCGGAGGCGGGCCTGGTCTACGACCTCGTGGTCCTGCCCCACCAGCTCCCGGCCTGTGCCGAGGCCGCCGCGTCGCTGCCCCACCTCACCTTCGTACTCGACCACCTGGGCAAGCCGCCCGTCGCCTCGGGGGAACGCGAACCCTGGACGACCCACCTCCGTGCCCTCGCCGCACTCCCCAACACCGTCGCCAAACTGTCCGGCCTGGTCACCGAGGCCGACCCCGCCTCCTGGACGACCGCCGACCTGCGCCCGTACACCGACGCCGCCCTTCAGGCCTTCGGTCCTGACCGTCTGATGTTCGGCTCCGACTGGCCGGTGTGCACCTTGGCGGCCGGATACGCGGACGTGCACGCGACAGCACGGAAGCTGACGTCGGACCTCGGCGCGGCGGAGCGCACCGCCCTGTTCGAGGGCACCGCGCGGCGCGTCTACGACCTCTGAGCCACCCCGGCGAGCCGCGTCGGCGGCAGATACTCCCGTACGTACGTCCGCTGCCAGCACGCCCCCGTCTCCCGCAGCTCGCGCCAGGTGGTGTAGCGGTAGCGGAAGAGACGGGCACGGATGTAGCGGGGCGGGGCGTCCGGCGGGAACGGCGAGCGGCGCAGCAGCTTCAGGGTGTCGCGGTCGTTCTCCAGGAGCCGTTCCACCAGGCCGCCGAACCAGTCACCGGCGTAGGCCGGGGACAGCGCGGCGAACCACATCAGCCAGTCCAGGCGCAGATGGTAGGGCGCGAACTGGCGGGGCCAGTGCCGAAGATCGCCGGGCTTGCCCTTGAACGCGTACTCGTGCCAGTCCGAGTCCTCCCGCGGCATGTCGTCCCGTGTGCCCTCGACCACCACCTCGTAGCGGACCCGGCTGACGGTGCCGAACGCGCCGTAGGTGTTCACCAGGTGCAACGGGTCGAAGGACCGGTTCATCACCTGACGGCGGGAGATCATGTTCGTGACCGGGTGGTAGCTCAGACAGACCAGCAGCGCGGCGAGGGCGAGCACCACGACCTCGTACCACAGCGGAGCCGGGGGCACGGAGGGTGCCGTGGCGGGCAGCCTGAGCGCCGACAGGGCGAGCACGATGGTGATCCAGTTCAGCCAGGAGAAGTTCCCGGACAGCACCAGCCACAGCTGGGTGACGATCATCAGCGCGGCGGCGGCCGAGGCGACGGGCTGCGGGGTGAACAGCAGCACCGGTACGACCAGCTGGGTGAGGTGATTGGCGGCCACCTCCACCCGGTGCAGGGGCCTGGGCAGATGGTGGAAGAACCAGCTCAGCGGACCCGGCATCGGCTGTGTCTCGTGGTGGTAGTCCAGGCAGGTCAGCTTCCGCCAGCAGGCGTCGCCCCGCAGCTTGATCAGCCCGGCCCCGAACTCGACCCGGAACAGGATCCAGCGCAGCAGGAACAGCACGACGACGGGCGGCGCGACCTCGTCGTTGCCGACGAAGGCGCCCAGGAAGCCGACCTCCAGCAGCAGCGACTCCCAGCCGAACGCGTACCAGGTCTGGCCCACGTTGACGATCGACAGATACAGCGCCCACGGCACCAGCCACAGCAGGATGCCCGCCCACAGCGGCAGCAGGGAGTCCGCGCCGGCCAGCAGCGCCGCCGAGACCGCGCAGCCGGCCCAGGCACAGGCCGCGAAGAAGCGGTCCGAGTAGTGCAGATGGAACAGGCTGGGGGTCCGCCTGAAGGGCGCCCGGGCCGTGAAGCGGGGGATCGGCAGCATGCCGCGCTCGCCCAGCAGGGCCCGGAACTGGAGGGCGGCCACCAGGAACGCGACGAGATACACACCGGCCAGAGCCCGCTGGAAGACCAGCCGGCTCAGCCAGTACTCGGGTGCGGTGAACCAGTCCACGGCCGTGCCCTCCTGCCTCCATTGTGGCCGCCGGGACGGTGGCGTGCCGAGGGCTCGTCACCGCGGGTACCGTACCGCCGCCTCGGTGTGACCCCGGGGAACGAGGCGGACGACCGCCGTCCGGGTCGAAGAATCGCGGAAACCCTGGCAAGGTGGCCCCATGGCTGATCGGGGAGCGAGTGCCCCGTCACTCACGGAGGACTGGCCCGCCCACCCGGGCCCGATTCTGGCGCTCAATCGCATGGGCAGCTTCGACTGGGACCTGGACGCCGGCCTGTTCGACATGGACGCCCAGGCCCACGAGGTGTTCGACATCCTCCCCGAGGAGTACGACGGCAGGCCGGAGTCCCTGGCGGTCCGGGTGCCGCCGCCGGAGTCCGCCCGGCTGGACGCGCTGGTGGCCCAGGCCATCAAGGACGGCAGCGAGAACTACGGCGCCTACTTCCGCATCCGCTGCCGCGACGGCACCCCGCGCTGGACCCACACCCAGGGCTACATCCGGCGCGACGAGACCGGCCGGCCGCGCCGGGTCGTCGGCATCGTCCGCGACGCCACCGAGGAACTCGCCGACCGCGAGACGCGCAGTGTGCGGGCCGCCCAGGACCAGGCCTTCCGGCAGCAGACCAACGTCGTCCAGGTCATCTCCGCCGCCCTCTCCCACGCCCGCACCGTCCAGGACGTCATCGACATCCTCAAGGACGCCCACGGCGTCCGGCACCTCGGCGCGGCGAGCCTCGTCATGGGCCTGGTGGAGGCCGGCCGGATCCGGCTCATCGCGGAGGGCCCGGCGGGCAGCTTCGTGCCCGGCACCCGGATCACCCGGATCGACGAGCCCTACCCGATGGGCGAGGTCGTACGCACGCTCGCCCCGCGCTTCATCGAGTCCCCGGAGGAGTTCGCCGAGGGCTACCCGATCCTGTGGCCGCACATCACCGGCCTGAACATCACCTCCGCCGTCTATCTGCCGCTGATCGCCCAGGCCCGCCCGTTCGGCGCGATGGGACTGCTCTACAACGACCGGCGGGGCTTCTCCAGCGAGGAGCGCGCCGTCCTGGTCGCGCTCGGCAGCACCATCGCGCAGAGCCTGCAGCGGGCCATGCTCTACGAGCAGGAGAAGGACCTCGCCCAGGGCCTCCAGCAGGCCATGCTGCCCCGCACCATCCCGAACGTGCGGGGGGCCGACGTCGCCGTCCGCTACCGTGCCGCCGCCGTCGGGGGAGCCCTCGGCCGGGACATCGGCGGCGACTGGTACGACCTGATCCCGCTGCCCGGTGGCCGGGTCGGCGCGGTCATCGGCGACGTGCAGGGGCACGACACCCATGCGGCGGCCGTGATGGGCCAGCTGCGGATCGTGCTGCGCGCCTACGCCGCCGAGGGACACACCCCGGCCACCGTGATGGCCCGCGCCTCGGTCTTCCTGCACGAGCTCGACACCGACCGCTTCGCCACCTGCCTGTACGCGGAAGCCGACCTGTCCACGGGGGTCGTCCAGGTGGTCCGGGCCGGGCACATCGACCCGCTGGTCAGACAGGCCGACGGCACCTGCCGCCGGATCCCGGTCGAGGGCGGGCTGCCGCTCGGCCTCTCCGCGGAGTTCGGCCGTCTCGAGTACCCCGTCTGCACGCTCGAACTCGACCCGGGCCACACCCTGCTGCTGTGCACCGACGGGCTCGTCGAGCAGCCCGGCGCCGACCTCGACGACGGGATGCGGACCCTGACGAGCCTCATCGCCAAGGGCCCGGACGAGGTGCGCGACCTCGCCGCCCGGCTGATCGAGGTGGCCGAGGAGCGCAACGGCGACGACGACGTGGCCCTGCTCCTGCTGCGCCGCCGTGTCCCCGAGGCCCCCCGGGCCGGCGGCCGGCTCCAGCAGCACGTGGGCCCCGGCGACCCGGAGGCCCTCGCCCACGCCCGGCACATGATCCGCGCCGCGGTCCGCTCCTGGGGCGCCCGGGACCGGGCCGACGAGATCGAGCTGGTCGCCGACGAACTGATCACCAATGCCCTGATGCACACCGAGGGCTCCGCGATCGTCACCCTGCGGGGCCTGGAAGGCAGCGACCGGCGGCTGCGCGTCGAGGTCGAGGACTGCTCCAGCGCCCTGCCCCGCCGCCGTGACGCGGGCGAGGACGGGGTCTCCGGACGCGGACTGCTCCTCGTGGACCGGCTCGCCGACGTGTGGGGTGTGGAGGCGCGGGGCGGCGGCAAGGCCGTGTGGTGCGAGTTCCTGGTGTCCGAGCACACCTGACCTCACGGGCCCCGGATGGCACTCTGGACGTATGCCGGAACTGCCCGAGGTGGAAGCCCTCAGGGACTTCCTGACCGAGAACCTGATCGGCCACGAGGTCGTACGGGTGCTGCCCGTCGCGATCAGCGTCCTGAAGACGTACGACCCTCCGGTCGGCGCGTTCGAGGGCAGCGAGATCACCGCCGTGCACCGGCACGGGAAGTTCCTCGACATCGAGGGGGACTCCGGCCTGCACCTCGTCACCCATCTGGCCCGCGCCGGATGGCTGCAGTGGAAGGACCGTCTCCCGGACGGCCCCCCGCGCCCGGGGAAGGGGCCTCTCGCCCTGCGCGTGGCCCTGGAGACCGGCGCGGGCTTCGACCTCACCGAGGCCGGCACCCAGAAGAAGCTCGCCGTGTACGTCGTCCACGACCCGCGGGACGTGCCCGGGGTGGCCCGTCTCGGCCCGGACCCGCTCGCCGCCGGCTTCGACGAGGCGCGCCTCGCCGCCCTGCTCAAGGACGAGCGGCGCCAGATCAAGGGAGCCCTGCGGGACCAGAGCCTGATCGCGGGGGTGGGCAACGCCTACAGCGACGAGATCCTCCACGCGGCGAAGATGTCCCCCTTCAAGCTCGCCGCGTCGCTCAGCCCCGAGGAGATGCGGAGCCTCTACGAAGCACTGCGCACCACGCTCTCCGAGGCGGTCGAACGCTCCCAGGGCCTGGCCGCCGGACGTCTCAAGGCGGAGAAGAAGAGCGGCCTGAGGGTCCACGGCCGCACCGGCGAGCCCTGCCCGGTCTGCGGCGACACCATCCGCGAGGTCTCGTTCAGCGACTCCTCGCTCCAGTACTGCCCCACCTGCCAGACGGGCGGCAAGCCGCTGGCCGACCGCAGACTGTCCCGGCTGCTGAAGTGAGCCCGGCGGCTACCGCGGCATCAGCGTCACCAGCCGCTGCCCGTCCGTGGTGCGCACCTCGTAGCGGGCGATCTCGTCCGGATGCATCGTGGAGCCCGCCATGGTCGTGGTCGTGCCGGGGGCGTGGTCGCCCGCGTTCCAGCCGGAGACGACCTGCTCGGAGCCGTCCTGGCCGATGACGACGAGCCGGCAGGAGTGGGGTCCGGAGGCATCCTTCACCTCCAGCCGCATCCGGCTGCCGAGGTCCCCGTCCTCCGTCGTGACCTGGGCCCACACCCCCGTCTTCGGGTCGGTCGCGGCGGTGACCCTGGCGGACGGCGCATCGTGCCCGGCGTAGACCATGACCCCTGGCCCGGCCACCGCCAGCACCACCGAGGCGGCCAGACCGTACAGGAAGCGACGGCGCCGGGCCCGGTGCCGGTGGGTGAGCTCGCCGAGGAGCCGGTCCAGCAGCCGGGGACCGGGCTGGGCCATGGGGTGCACGAAGCGCGGCGTGGCCCGACGGTACAGCATCAACTGCCGTGCCGTGGGGCCGAACTCGGTCACGTGTGCCGCGCACCGAGGGCACTCCATGAGGTGGTCCTCGAAGCGGAAGGCCTCCGCCTCGTCCAGCACGCCGAGCGCGTACGCGCCGACGTCGCGATGCCTTTCCAGGGACCTCATGCCGAATCCTCGTGCCTATGGGTGTGGGTGGGGTTACTCCTTGCTCCCACCCGTACGCAGCCGACCACCGAATCACTCAAGACACACACCGAATCGTGACCAAGAGATTCGGAGCGGCCCGGCCCGCGGATTGGTCCGAATTCCCGCCGGTTCAGAAAAGGTGGATGGCCAGATGCCCGAGCGGCAGTCCGAGCCGCCAGGCGGGCGTCCACACCTTGGGCCCGTCGTCCTCGCCGAACACCGCGCCGCCCTGCGGCACCGCGTCCAGGTCGGGCGCGAGCAGCTCGGTCTCCTCCAGCCAGCGCCAGGCTCCGGCCGCCAGGTCCAGGTCCGGCGACGGCGCGCCGGAGCCGGCCTGCTCGGCGGTCAGCTCGGCCATGCGCTCGCGCACCCAGTCCTGCCACGGCTGGTCGTACGCCGTCAGCGACAGCCAGTTCTCCAGCTGCGAGATCACCCGGATACCGGAGAGCTCGCCGTCGGTGTCGGACAGGAAGACGGTCAGCGCCAGCGCGTCCCGGCCGGCCCGGAACTCGAAGGACGTCGGCGGCATCAGATCGCCGGTGCGCAGCAGCTCGTCGGCGATGTACTCGGCGTACAACCAGGCCATGGGGACGGCCAGTTCACCGCCGCCGGTGCCGTCCGTGCTCTCGTGCCCTCTGTGCAGCATCCCGTCCT
The DNA here is from genome assembly GCF_001542625.1 of Streptomyces griseochromogenes. Classification (NCBI taxonomy): domain Bacteria; kingdom Bacillati; phylum Actinomycetota; class Actinomycetes; order Kitasatosporales; family Streptomycetaceae; genus Streptomyces; species Streptomyces griseochromogenes. The sequence continues at coordinate 3,831,440 of NZ_CP016279.1, forward strand.
GCCTTCCTCCGGTGCGTGCGTGTCGCCCGAACCCCTGGACCCAAGACGGCCGGCCCCGTCCGGAACACGGATGAGGACAGCTGATTGCCCGAAGGGGGGTCGCAGCAAGGCGCTTTACCGAGGTTTGACCTGGCCTTCGGTTTCACCGCAGGTCGGCCGCATAACCCGGAAGGGCCCGGCGCAGGGCACGCAGCGCGTAGTACGCGCGGGACTTCACGGTACCGGGTGGAATTCCCAGCGTCTGCGCGGCCTCCGCCACACCGGCCCCACGGAAAGACACGAGTATCAGGACGTCACGGTGTTGCGGCGTGAGTGTCTTCACAGCCTCCCGGACATCGAGCATCGCCACGGCCCGCTCGGCGCAGTGCGCCGCCGGGGGACAGAGGGCGCACGCGGCTGTGCGACGGACGGTCGATCGTGTCGGCGAACGGTAGGAGGGGCGGCCCGCCGCTGCGCAAGCACAGGTCCGAATGGGTTAATGAAGGCGTCTGATTTGTTTGCGTGGTAGGCCGTATTCATACCCATATGCCCATCAAGGCGTTGTCGGTAAATACGACGATCCCGGGGTGTGCAGATGATCGGACGAAGGCACCAGGTGGCACTGGCCCTGACCGCGCTCCTTGCCGCGGGCGCCGCCTGCCAGAACCACGAGCGGCACGAGGCCGCCGCGCCGGGCCGCCCGGCGCCGACCGTCGGCCGCAGCTTCACCCTCGTCGCCTCCGGCGACGTCATGCCGCACAACTCCGTGACCGACCGTGCCGCCTTCGACGCCGGCGGCACGGGCTACGACTTCCGCCCGATGCTCTCCGGCATCGAACCCCTCGTACGCCACGCCGATCTGGCGCTGTGTCACGTGGAGACCGTCCTCGCGGCGGACGGCACCCCCGTCGGCCCGCTGGACGTCGCCTCGCCGCCGCAGATCGCCCAGGGCCTCGCCACGACCGGCTACGACGGCTGCTCCACCGCCTCCGAGCACGCCCTGGACGACGGCGCCCCGGGGCTCGGGCGCACCCTGGACGCCATGGACCGGGCCGGCCTCGGGCATGCCGGAACCGCCCGCACCGAGGCCGAGGCCCACTCGGTCACGATGCTCCAGGCCGGCCCGGCCAAGGTCGCGCACCTCTCGTACACCTTCAGCACCGGCGACCACCAGCTTCCGGCCGGACAGCCCTGGTCCGTCAACCTGATCGACGCGGACCGGATGGTCGCCGACGCCCGTGCCGCCCGCCTGTCCGGCGCCGACGTGGTCGTGGTCTCCGTGCACTGGGGCACCCAGTGGCAGGACGCCCCCGACCGGCTGCAGCTCGAACTCGCCCAGCGCCTCACCGCCGCGCGGACCAACGGCCGCCCGGACATCGACCTGATCCTCGGCACCCACGCCCATGTCCCGCAGGCGTACGAGAAGGTCAACGGCACCTGGGTGATCTACGGCATGGGAGACCAGATCGCCGGCGAGATGTACAACGATAAGGGCGTCAGGGACTCGCGGGGCAACGAGTCCACGATCGGCCGCTTCACCTTCTCGCCGCCCACGGCCCCGGGCGGCCGCTGGCCGGTCACCAAGGCCGAGTTCGTCCCGCAGACCTACGACGTCGACGCCGGCCGCGTGATCGACCTGAACGACGCGATCGCCCACGGCGCCGACCTGGAGGGCGTGCGCGACCGCATCAGGGACGTCGTCCTCAGCCGCGGGGCCGCCGGGGACGGGCTGACGATGGGGGAGTGATCACTCGGCGGGCGGCCGCCCGGCCAGCACCGAGCGGCGGTAGGAGTAGCCGAAGTAGACCACGCAGCCGACCACGAACCAGACGGCGAACCGCACCCAGGTCTGCCACTGCAGAAACGTGATCAGCCAGATCGAGAAGACGACACCCAGCGCGGGCACGAACGGCATCCACGGCGTGCGGAAGGTGCGCGGCAGCTCCGGCTGCCGGTACCGCAGCACGATCACCGCCGCGCACACCACCACGAACGCCAGCAGAATGCCGATGTTGGTCAGCTCCGCCGCCTCGCCGATCGGCAGGAACCCGGCGATCAAGGCCGACGCGGCCCCGACGATCCACGTCACCCGGGTCGGCACGTGCCGCGTCGGGTGCGTCTTGGCGAACCACCTGGGCAGCAGCCCGTCCCGGCTCATGCTGAACCACACCCGGGTCACGCCCAGCATGAAGGTGAACATCACCGTGAGGATGCCGATGATCGCGCCCACCGCGATCACATCGGCGAGCCCGTGCAGCCCCACGGCCTTGAACGCCGAGGAGAAGCCGCTCTCCGGATCGATGTCCTTGTAGTTCTGCATGCCGGTCAGCACCAGGCAGGCCGCCACGTACAGGACCATCGAGATGGCCAGCGAGTAGATGATGGCCCTCGGCATGTGCCTCTGCGCGTCCTTGGACTCCTCGGCCGCGGTCGACATGGCGTCGTAGCCGAACACCGCGAAGAACACGGTCGCCGCGCCCGTGAACGCGCCGCTGATGCCGAACGGGAAGAACGGGTGGTAGTTCGCGGTGTCGATGTGGAACACGCCCACCGCGATCACCAGCAGCACCACCAGCACCTTCAGCGCCACCACGAACGTCTCGAAGCGCGCCGCGCTGCGGATGCCCAGATTGAGCAGCCAGGCGATGAGCAGACACAGCACGGCCGCGAACAGGTCGACCCGGTGCCCGTGCCCGGTGCCGGGCGCACCGAGCATCCAGGCGGGCAGGTTCGCGCCCATCTCCTCGACCAGGAAGCCGAAGTAGCCGGAGATGCCGATGGCGACCACGGCGACGATCGCCGTGTACTCCAGCAGCAGGTCCCAGCCGATGAACCAGCCGGCGAACTCACCGAGCACCGCGTAGCCGTACGTGTACGCCGACCCCGCCTTCGGGATCAGCCCGGCGAACTCGGCGTACGACAGCGCCGCGCACGCGCTCGCCAGACCGGCGATCAGGAACGACACCAGCACCGCGGGCCCGGCCGTGCCGTTGGCCACCGTGCCGGCCAGCGTGAAGATGCCCGCGCCGATGATGCCGCCCACACCGATCGCGGTGAGCTGCCACAGCCCGAGCGACCTGTCCAGCCGAGGGCCCTCGGCGACTTCGGTCTCCTCGATGTGCTCGATGGGTTTGCGGCGGAGAATTCCTTCACCCGCTCGGAGCCTGGCCATACGCCTCACCTCATCGCCGACGGCAAACGGCTGACGCCGGATCATGATGGCTCAGGGGAGTCACAGACGGAAGACACCACGCACGGCCCGGGACGCGCGCAGGCCGCGTCCCACACCAGACGGTGCACCGCTGGGGCCCTTGGCGGAGTGCCGCCGCGAGCGGCCGGAGAGCCGCCTCAGCGCTCGGGGCGCCGGCCTTCGGACGGCTGCCGACCGACTCCACGGTGGTCGCGTCGGCCGGCATCATCTTCACCGCCGCCCCCGGCGCCCACCTCAAGGCGCTCCTGCCGTCCCAGGGGCTGCTCACCGCCACCAGCCGGTCCGAGGCCACGACCTGGACCGCCACCGTGTTCGAGCCCCACTCGGCGGCGTCGCCGTCGGCCCGCTCGGACCGCTGACGACGCTGGTCGCGGACGCCGCCGGGCATCCGCTGTCCGCCTCGCCATCCGGGCGATCGGCACGGACGAGCCCCGCCCCGAGCACCGCCCGCCGTGTTCCGCGCCGGTGACGTCCTCGGCAGCTGACGGCACCTGCTCACCAGCCCCGACCGGCGCCCGCTGCTCCTGAACGTGCTCGTGGTCGGCGCCCTGATCATGGCCGGCTCACCGCTGCTCCGAGCTCTCATGCGCCTGGGAGTCTCCGGGCTGGTGCTGATGCTGGTGCTGGTGGCGTTCGAGGCCGGGTTGATCATGTGCGGGGCGTGTTCACCCTCGGCCACCCTCGGCCACCCTCGGCCACCCTCGGCATCGTCGCCGAGTGTCCGGGCTGACCGCGGCCGATCGGGTGGCCCGTACGCTCGCCGTCCGGTCGGTCGCCGGCACGGCGGTCACCGTGGCCGTGACCGCTCTGCGGGGTCCGCCGGCCCGCGCACCGCGCTCGACGGGGCCCCGGTGCCGCTGCTCGTGACCCCGCTGTCGCTGTGGTGCCCTACGGAACGACCGTCACCGGCCAGCGTCCCGCCTTCACCAGCCGGACCGCCACCGAGCCGATGATGCGGTGCCCGGCCTGCTCGGACGCGCCCACCACCACCGCGTCCGCCTTGAGCTCGTCGGCAGCCTTCACCAGGCCGTTGTAGGCGTCACCGCGGAAGGTGTGGAACTCCCAGCGCACCTCGAATATCCCCTTGACCCGCTCGGCCGCCTCCCGGATCTGCGCGATCAGGTCCTCGGCGATCTCGTCGGTCGTCTCCGCGACCGGCGCCCCGAGCGCCGCCCCGGCCGCGAGCAGCGGCTGCACGTACACCACGGCCAGTAGCGCGTGCTGGCGACGGGCCAGACCGCCCGCGTACGCGGCCGCCCGCAACGAGGTGTCGGAGCCGTCGACCCCGACCACGATGACCTTCGGCCCATCCGTACCGCGCTCGAACTGGTGAGCGTGCTGTTCGTGCTGCTCCGTCACATACCGAGGCTATCGGAATCGGCGCTTCCCACCGAGGCCCGGGGCCGCTCGACGGGCGAGCGGCCCGCGCCCTTCCTACAGTCGGAACCATGACTGCCACCGCCGGGCCGGCCGCGCGAACGGATGCCGCGGGCCCGGCCCGCCCGCCCGCCGGCGGCCGCCTCGGCTGGGTGCCCGAGGCCTTCGGGACCCTCTTCGCCACGCTCGGTCTGCTGTGCGCCCTGCTCGCGTTCTTCGCCCCGCTGCGCCGCCTGCTGCGCCCGCTCGTGCGCATCCTCGACCTGCTGCTGATCCCCATCAGCGCCAACCTCGCCTACGCGGTCTTCCTGTTCCTGCTGGCCGCCGCCACCGCCGCCCGCAAGAAGGCGGCCTGGTGGCTGGTCGTCGTCTACCTGAGCCTGCTGGTCCTGTCCGACATCCTCGGCCTGGCCCTCGGCCAGTACACCGAGTCCCTGCCGTCCCTCGTGCTGTGCACCCTGCTGCTGCTCTTGCTGGTGGTGGCCCGCGGGGAGTTCTACGCCGCCTCCCGCCGCGGTGCCGTGTGGCGCGCGCTGGGCGTCCTGCTGGCCGGTCTCGCCGTGGCGATCGTGGTCGGCTGGGGCCTGGTCTCGCTGTTCCCCGGCACCCTCCCGCAGGGCCAGCACCTGGCCTGGGCGGCCGACCGGGTGTGCGGCGGACTGGTCTCCAACAGCTCCTTCGGCGGCCGCCCGCCGCGCAAGGTCACCTTCCTGCTCGGCCTGTTCGGCGCGCTCGCCCTGCTGAACGCCGCCGCCGCGCTGTTTCGTTCGCAGCGCCTGGAAGCGGCCCTGCACGACGACGAGGAGGCCCGCATGCGCGCCCTGCTGCGGGCCTACGGCGCACGGGACTCGCTCGGCTACTTCGCCACCCGCCGGGACAAGGCCGTCGTCTTCTCCGCCAGCGGCAAGGCCGCCGTCACCTACCGCGTCGAGGCAGGCGTGTGCCTGGCCAGCGGCGACCCCGTCGGCGACCCGGAGGCCTGGCCGCACGCCATCGCCGCGTGGCTGGACGTGGCCCGCCGCTACGCGTGGGCACCGGCGGTGATGGGCGCCTCCGAGGACGGCGCCCGCGCCTACGCCCGCGCCGGACTCGGGGCCCTCCAGCTCGGCGACGAGGCGATCCTGCACGTGCCCGGGTTCGACCTCGACGGCCGCGACATGCGCGTCACCCGCCAGGCCGTGCACCGCGTCCGCCGCACTGGTGCCACCAGCCGCATCCGCCGCCACGCCACGCTCACCGACCGGGAGATGGAGGAGATCGTCGACAGGGCCGACGCCTGGCGGGACACGGAGACCGAACGCGGGTTCTCCATGGCCCTGGACCGGCTCGGCGACCCCGCCGACGGCGACTGCCTGCTCGTGGAGGCCATCGGTGAGGACGGCAGGCTCCTCGCACTGCTCTCCTTCGTGCCCTGGGGACGCGACGGCGTCTCCCTGGACCTGATGCGCCGTGACCGTGCCGCCCCCAACGGGGTCATGGAATTCATGGTCGCCGAACTGTGCGCGGCCGCCCCCAAACTGGGGGTGCGCAGGATCTCGCTGAACTTCGCCGTCTTCCGCTCGGTGTTCGAGGAGGGCGCCCGCATCGGCGCCGGACCGGTCCTCAGGCTCTGGCGCCGGCTGCTGCTGTTCTTCTCCCGGTGGTGGCAGCTGGAGGCCCTCTACCGGTCCAACGCCAAGTACCACCCCGAGTGGTATCCGCGCTTCATCTGCTACGGCGAGACCGCCTCCCTCGCCCGTATCGGCCTCGCCTCCGGCATCGCCGAGGGATTCGTCTCCGTACCGTCCCTGCGCAAACTCTGGGGAAAGGGGCACCCGAAGACGGGGCAGCGGCCCGCCACGACCGAGGGTCTGCCGTCCCTGACGGCGCTCGGTCTCGACGGAGGGGACGAGGCCGGGCCCGCCGCCCCGGACGCGGGCCTGCCCGAACAGGTCCGCGTCCGGTACCGCACACTGGACCGCCTGCGCGCCGACGGCACCGACCCCTACCCGGTCGGCGTCCCCGCCCCCACCCACGCCCTCGCCGACGTCCCGCGGGGCCAGGAGGTCACCGTGGCCGGCCGCGTCATGCTGGTCCGCGACTTCGGCGGCATCGTCTTCGCCGTCCTGCGCGACTGGTCGGGGGACCACCAACTGGCCCTCACCCGCGACGGCTCCGGGCCCGCCCTCGACCGCTTCCGCGCCGACACCGACATGGGCGACCACATCACCGCCACCGGCCGCGCGGGCCTCAGCGACCACGGCGAGCCCACCGTCTTCGTCACCTCCTGGCGGCTGACCGGCAAGTGCCTGCACCCGCTGCCCGACAAGCGGCGCGGCCTCGCCGACCCCGAGGCCAAGGTCCGCCGCCGCTACCTCGACCTGGTGACCAGCCCGGACGCCCGCGACGTGATCCGCGCCCGCTCCACCGCCGTACAGGCCCTGCGCCAAGGCCTTCTGGACCGCGGCTTCCTCGAGGTCGAGACCCCGATGCTGCAGCAGATACACGGCGGTGCCAACGCCCGCCCCTTCACCACCCACATCAACGCCTACGACCTCGACATGTACCTGCGCATCGCACCCGAGCTGTACCTCAAGCGGCTGTGCGTGGGCGGCCTGGAGAAGGTCTTCGAGCTGGGCCGCACCTTCCGCAACGAGGGCGTCTCCTACAAGCACAACCCCGAGTTCACGATGCTGGAGGCCTACCAGGCGCACGCCGACTACGACGTGATGCTCGACCTGACCCGCGAGCTGATCCAGGGCGCCGCGACCGCCGCCTTCGGCACGCCCGTCGTCCGCAAGGACGGCGAGGAGTACGACATCTCGGGGCAGTGGCCGGTGAAGACCGTGTACGGGGCGCTCTCCGAGGTGCTGGACGAGGAGATCGGCCCCGGCACCGAACTGCTCAGGCTGCACCGGCTGTGCGACCGCACGGGAGTGCCGTACACCGCCGACGACGGACCGGGCGATGTGGTCCTGGAGATGTACGAGCGCCTCGTCGAGGAGCGCACCCGCCTGCCCACCTTCTACAAGGACTTCCCGACCGACGTCTCCCCGCTGACCCGGCAGCACCGCGCCGACCCGCGGCTCGCGGAGCGCTGGGACCTCGTCGCCTTCGGCACCGAACTCGGCACCGCCTACTCCGAACTGACCGACCCCGTCGAACAGCGCCGCCGGCTCACCGCGCAGTCGCTGCGGGCCGCCGGCGGCGATCCGGAGGCCATGGAGCTGGACAGGGACTTCCTGGAGGCCCTCGAGTACGCCATGCCCCCGACCGGCGGCCTCGGCCTCGGCGTGGACCGGCTCGTCATGTTCCTCACCGGACTGACGATCCGGGAGACCCTGCCGTTCCCGCTGGTGCGCCGCCGCTGACACCCGGCTCCGGGCCGGCCGCCCGCACCGGGTGCCGGGGCAGGGTCAGCAGCGCGACCACCGCCGCCGTCAGGCACAGCGCCGTACCGAGTTCGAAGCAGTCCCGGACCCCGCCGCCCAGGGAGACCTCGTACTGATGGACACCGGTGAGCGCCGAGGCCGGCGTCCGCTCCAAGGCGACCTGGATGATCCCGGCGAACAGCGACACGCCGAGGCCCGCGCCGAACTGCCGGGAGGAGTTCAGGCCCTGGGGGAGCGCACCGCTGCCCGACCGCGCGAAGCCGGCGGGCAGCGCGAGCACACCGCAGCCGAAGGCGATCAGCAGCAGCGGCGGCTGCACGTCGCCGAAGCCGTAACCCGCCCCGGGAAGGCTCAGCAGCACGTACCCGACGGCCGACACACCGCAGGCCCCGGCCACCGTGGCGGCGAGACCGACGCGGGCGGCGAGGGCGGGCAGCGCCACACACCCCAGCACGACCCCGGCGACGGCGGGCAACAGGGCCCAGCCGACCCGCATCGGGGACAGCCCGCCGAGCAGCTGCGTGGCGATGGTGAGGGCGGACACGACACCGGCCAGGCCCGCCGCCAGCAGCGCCACCACCGTGTACGCGCCGAACGCCCCCCGGTCCCGGTACAGCCGGGCGAACAGCTCCGGTACCCCCTCGCGCCGGCCGAACCAGCCCAGCACGGACGGCACCAGCGCCCCGGCCACGGCCACGGTGATGACCGTGGTCGCGGACAGGCTCCGGTCGCCGAGCCAGTCGGTGAACCAGGCCAGGAAGCCCAGCGGAACGACGGCCAGCGCGGCGCGGCCCACCCCGGGCCCGGCCCCGGGAACGGGCGCGGACTCGGTCAGCGCCACCGGGGCCAGCGCCACGAGCACCAGCCCGGCCACCGCCTGCACCCAGAAGATCGTGTTCTCGGACTGCGAGGCGTCCAGCAGCATGGAACACGGCAGCACCACCGCCGGCGAGGCGCAGGCGACGACCGCGAAGTGCACGTTCAGCGCCCGGTCCCGGCCGGGACCGGCCGGATGCGTGGAGTCGATCAGGGCCAGCGCGCAGGCCGTGATCGCCGCCGCCGCGAGGCCCTGCACCGCCCGCGAGGCCAGCAGCACCCAGGCGTCGGACGACAGCGCGGGCGCCGCCGCCGCGACGCTCGACAGCGCGAGCCCGCCCATCAGCACCCGCCGCTGCCCGAGCGCCTTGCCGATCGCCCCCGCGAACACGGGCAGCGCGGCGAAACAGACGCTGTACACGGACAGCAGCCACGTCAGCCCCGCGAACGACAGCTGCCGGTCGCGGGCGATCAACGGCAGGCCCAACGCGAAGACCATCGTGTCGAAGACGACCAGGAACTGGGCGACGGCCAGCAGCACCACCGCCAGCCCCCTGCGCCGAACCTCACTCGCTCCCCCGTGTACGACCAACTCGGCTCGCCCTCCGACCTCGTCATCAGATCCGTTCCTGCGGACCGATTGCTTATCAGAAGCGACGGAGCGCCGTGCGACCGCCCCCTGTCACTCGGCCGACCGGGTGGATTCCCGCCGCCGCACCGGTGTCGCTGGGGTGCGCCCAAGGCCTGCCGGGCGACTGATGAGTCATGCAGAAGGATCAGTTGTTCACGCGGCGCCGGATGCTGCTCGCCGGCGCCGCCGCCCTGGGGGCCGCCGGCACCGCGGGAGTGGTCGTGGCGAGCGGCGGCGGGGAAGAGACCCACTCCGCCGTCCCCGTCGCCGGTCCGCAGGCCCGTCAGGCGCTCAAGCCCTCCGCCTTCCGGCTCCAGCCGTTCGCCGCGGACGCCCCGCCGCGCGCGGCGCCGCGCAAGCTGAAGGCGCGCCACGAACCCATCCTGCGGATCTCGGGACGCGGCAGGCACATGATGCTGACCTTCGACGACGGCCCCCACCCGGAATACACCCCGCACATCCTGGACACCCTCGCCGAGTACGACGTACGGGCGATGTTCTTCGTGTGCGGGGAGATGGTGGTCGAGAACAAGAAGCTGGTGGCCCGGATGGCCGACGAGGGACACGTGGTCGGGAACCACACCTGGACCCATCCGCTGCTGACCACCCTCAGCCGCGAGGAGATCCGTGGGGAGATGGAGCGGACCAGCGACGCCATCGTGAACGCCTACGGGGAGCGCCCCCAGTGGTTCCGCGCGCCGTACGGGGCTTGGAACCGCGCGGCCTTCCAGCTCGGCGCCGAGATGGGCATGGAACCGATGGCCTGGACCGTCGACACGACCGACTGGATGACGCCCGGCACGGACACCATTGTCGACCGGGTGGAGAACGGCGCCGCCCCCGGCGTCGTGGTGCTCTCCCACGACGCCGGGGGCGACCGTTCGCAGAGCGTCAGGGCCATCCGGCGATATCTGCCCTATCTGCTGGAATCCGGATATCACCTCACCGTGCCGCCCCGCCGCATGTCCTGACGGGGCATTCGCCCGCTCGGACACGGCCTCTCAGGTGACCGCGACCAGGCGGGCGAACACCACGACATTCCCGTCGTAGCCGTGCTGTTTCGAGAAACCGCCGCCGCACGTGATCACCCGGAGTTCCGGCGTGCCCTTCGAGCCGTACACCCGGTCACCGGGGAAACTGCTCTTCGCGAAAAGCTCCACTCCGTAGATGTCGAACACCGCGGTCTTTCCGTCCTTGCGCAGGACCTCGACCCTGCCGCCTTTCTGCAGGCCCCCGAGTCCGTAGAAAACCGCGGGACCCTGTTTGTTGTCGACATGCCCGACGACGACCGCGGTGCCCTTCTCCCCGGGGGAGACCGCGCCGGTGAACCAGCCCGCCAGATTGGGGTCCTCCGGCGGCGGAGCGCCGACCCAGCCCTGCTCGTCCAGGCCGACGGGCACGATGGGCGCGTCGACCCGGATGGCGGGGATCCGGATCCGGGCCGCCACGGAGAACGGCAGCGGGGCCGGGGCGTGCATCAGCGTGCCCGGGGTGGCACCGGTGTCGTCCCGGGTGTCCGGGGCCGCGGCCGAAGCGGGCTGCGGCGGCCCGACATCGAATTCCCCGGAACCATTCCGAATGAGCGCCAGACCGGTCAGCAGAACAAGCGCTATCACGCCCCAGGGCGCGCGCTTCTTCCGGCGCTCCTCCTCTTCGGCCAGTTCGGACAGCTCGGACGCAGACATTCGCCAACCCCTCTCGACGCGGCCTTTACCACGTCCCTTACACATGGGAAAACGCTAAGTCCCGCGCGGGCGACGGGCGACGGGACGACGGGCGAACGGGTGGCCCGCCACGTTCCCGGTGCGCCATCCGAGTTGCAGCCGGAAGGAAATTTCTGACGGTCCGTGACCTGCACCAATATCGGATTGTGTGGTTTTCTCGCGGCGTGTCCGCTCACCAGGACGGACCATTCTCGACATGCGGGCGTGTTCGGCGCGTCTGAGGGTCTTGTCGGGAGGTGCTTTCTCGCCGATCGACCGGGAACCGGACCCGGTGTGCCTCTCGCGGAGGATCAGATGCGAAACCAACGTGTCCTGGCGGCCGCGTGCACCGTGGTCGCCTCTCTAGGGCTCGCCACCCCCGTGGCCGTCGCGGACGGCATGGGCAACGGGGGCGGTACGGGCGGAAACGGCGTCATCACCGTTCCCGGCAACGGCGTCGGTGTCGCACCGGGTGTCGGTGTCGCACCGGGTGTCGGCGTCGGACCCGGTGTCGGACCCGGCTTCGGGAACGGCTTCGGCCGGTGCGACAACGGCCGCGGTGACAACGGCCGCGGTGACAACGGGCGGGGTGACAACTTCGGCCGCTGCGACAACGGGCGGGGTGAAGACTTCGGCCGTGGCGACAACGGAAGGGGCGACATCTTCGGAGACCGGGACAGCCCGCGCAACATCATCGCCACGCCCGGTGTGGTCGCCGCCGGCGGCCGGCTCACCGTCACCGTGGACGGCTGCCACGGTGGCACGGCGTCCTCGCCCGCCTTCCAGACCATCTATCTGGTGCCGATCCGCGACGACATCTCGCGGGGCGAGGCCAGGATCGACCAGGACGCCCATCCCGGCCACTACGACATCACGGTCAATTGCAACGGCCGCACCCTCACCCGCCCGTCGGCCTTCTCCGTGCTCGGCGGCGTCCAGGGCGGCGTCGGCGGCAGCATCACCAGCGGCGCCACATCGGCCGACATGGCCATCGGTGGCGGACTGGTGGCCGCGGCCGTCATCGGGGGCGGTGTGGTCTGGGTACGGCGGCGCAGCGAGAGGCGGATCTGACCCGGAGCCCTGGTTCCCCTTCGTCACGGCGCGGCGCACGCGGACGGGCCTTCGCCCCGACCCTTTGCGGGAACCGGGGCGAAGACCCGTGTGTGTCGCCGCTATCCCTTGACGTGCGGGAACAGGTTCAGGAACGGCTGGGCGGACGCCGCGATGCCCCGGCTGTAGGGCGCGTCGAAGTCCCAGATGAGGAAGAGCATGAAGGCGATGGTCGCGGAGAACAGGCCCGCCAGGATCAACTCGCGCCGGGTGCGCCGGATCTGCAGCGCGAAGACCATGCAGATGGTGATGACCGCTCCGGCGAGCAGCCCGAACCACACCACGGACGGCATCGTCGCCCCGGTCGAGTCGGCGCGTGCGTTGCGCGCCTGGTCGGCGGCGGCCATCTGGTCCAGCAACGGCTGGTAGGCCTGCGCCTCGAAGTCGTTCTTCGGCTGGTAGTCCGTGACGTCGTGACGGACCTGTGCCAGCAGTTCCGTGCCGTGCTCGGTGACCCGCTCGTGCTTGGTCATCGACCTCCACTCGGTGGTCACGACCTGTCCGACATAGGCGTTGACGTCGTCCCGAATCCGGTCACGGACGTCCGGCGGGTAGACCCGCACCCGCTCGGAGATCTCGTGCAGCGCCTGGGCCTCGGCCTGCACGTGATCCTGGGCGGCGCTGCGCGCCTCCCACACGCCCGCGATGGCCAGACCCAGGACGATGGCGTACACGACGCCGATCCACATCGTCATGTACTCGATGACGTCCGGGGTCTCGTTGGGATCCTCGTCGTCGGGCGCCCGCTTGTGCCGGACGAGGGTGATGACGACCACCACGGCACAGGCCGCGAGCATCGCGAGGACGAGAACAAGCCAATCCGACAACAGATGCCTCCAGAAAGAAGGTGGGCGGGCGGCGCGTCAGCGCGGCCGCAGCGCCGCGACGGCGACGATCGCCGGAACGGTGATGAGCAGGACGTAGGTGACCGGCGTGGTGTGGTCGGGCGCGGTGTGCGAGGCCGGCCGGGGGTGGTACGCCGGGTAGCTCACCGGGGTCACGGAGTGCCGCAGACGGGGCTTGGGCTTCGGGACGGGCTTCGGCTCCGCAGTCGGGGCGGGCGGCGGAGCCGGAACCGGAGCCGGGGCCGGAGTCGGCCGGGGTGCGGGGGCCGGTGGGGCGGGCGGCCGCGGCTTCGGTTTCGGCGGCGCCTTCGGTGTGGGGGTGGGCCGCGGCCTGGGCGACGGCTTCGGAGCCGGAGTCGGCTTCGGCGTCGGGGTGGGCGTGGGCGTCGGCGGGCACGGCGGCGGCGTGGGCGTCGGGCACGGCGGAGGAGTGGGCCAGCGGTCGCTGTCTCCCGCGAAGGCCACCGCGACCGTGCCGTCGGGGCCCGTGGAGGCGGAGGCGCAGGCGTCGGCCGACGCGGTGCCGACGGGGCAGCCCACCAGGGTCCAGGTCAGGGTCAGAAGGGCCAACACCCGTGTGGCGGGCGCACATCGGGTCACTTCGGGTCCATGCACGTCGGAGATCATGAGGCGCCGAGCGCCGTCGCACTACGGAGTGGACCGTGATTGATCCGAAAGAGGGATAAAAGGCGATCAATGGTTTGACGCGTAGAAGCATTCACGACTGGTCGATATGTACGCCCGTGCGAGTCCCGTTCGAGGGTCCCGTCACCGGATCCGGAAAGAAATTCGCCCGGCGGTTGAACACGAAGGCCCCCTCCCCGCGTACCCATGGCCGTGCGGCGGCTTGGCAAGGCGTCGCAATATCCAGGCGAATTTGGGGAGTTGACGATGAAGACCTCCTGGCGGACCGCCTCACTGGTGGCCACAGCCGCTTCGGTGCTGGCGCTGACGACGGCGTGCGGTCAGGACAACAGCACCACTCCGTCCTCGGCGGCCCAGAACGTCGGGGCCACGGCCCCGGCGGGCGGCTACGGCGTCCCGGGCGCCACGGCCAGCACCGGGGCGGGGGCGGGCAACGGCTACGGAGCCGACGGCAATCAGAGCTCCAGCTCCCCGGCCCAGTCCGCGCCCGCGGGCAAGCTGACCGTGGCCGGCAACCCCGACCTGGGCAATGTGCTGACGGACGGCTCAGGCCTCACCCTCTACCGCTTCGACAAGGACACCGCCAATCCGCCCAAGTCGAACTGCGACGGCGACTGTGCCACCACCTGGCCGCCGGTTCCCGCCGACGACGCCTCGGCCGGCGCCGGTATCGACAAGGCGCTGCTCGGCGAGGTCACCCGGGCCGACGGCACCAAGCAGCTGACCATCGGCGGCTGGCCCGCCTACCGCTATGCCAAGGACGTCAACGCCGGTGACGTCAACGGCCAGGGCGTGGGCGGCAAGTGGTTCGCGCTCGCCCCCAACGGCAAGAAGGCATCCCTGTCCTCCCTGCCCGGTCTGTCCGTCCGCAAGGACCCCAAGCTCGGCGACATCATCGTCGACAAGAACGGCATGACCGTCTACCGCTTCCTCAAGGACAAGGCCTGGCCGAAGGTCATCTCCAACTGCGCCGGGGCCTGCCTGGAGAAGTGGCCGGCCGTCGCCCCGGTCAAGGCCGACGACACCAAGGGCGTCAAGAAGAAGGGGCTCATGGGCTTCACCCGGCCCGACGGCGAGAAGCAGATGACGGTCAACTGCTGGCCCATCTACACCTTCTCCGGCGACAAGGCTCCCGGAGACACCAACGGTCAGGGCGTGGGCGGCACTTGGTACGCCGTCTCGCCCGACGGCAAGCCGGTCGGCGCGCCGGGCAAGTAGAGATCACCTCCCCAGGGTCGATCGCCCCGCCCACCGGCGCCCGATCGAAGGTCCGCCCCCTCCGCACCGCACGGAGGGGGCGGACCGCTGTGTTCACCCGGACCGCCGCCCCGTCCGAGAGGCGTCACGCAGCGGGGTCGGTCAGGCACTTGCCGCAGGCAGTGACCGGGAACGGATGGTCAATTTCCGGTTCGGGTCGCTCCTTTGCCGGGCGATCAGTAGCCTCTGCTCGAACACCGGATCGCCTGTCCCTGTCGCCTACGCCTTGGAGAGATACATGGAGCGTCCCGCCTGGGCGCCACGGAGCATCGACATCTCGGTGCCGAGCGTCTCGCGTATCTACGACTACTACCTGGGCGGATCGCACAATTTCGAGGTGGACCGGGAAGCGGCCCGCAAGGCAATGGAGTTCATGCCGGGCCTGCCGAAGATCATGCAGGCCAACCGGGCGTTCATGCGCCGGGCCGTGCGCTTCGCGGCAGAGGAGGGCATCGACCAGTTCCTCGACATCGGCTCCGGCATCCCGACGTTCGGCAACGTCCACGAGGTGGCCCGGGCCGCCGTACCGGGCGCACACGTCGTCTACGTCGACCACGATCCGGTGGCGGTCGCGCACAGCCAGGCGGTGCTGGAGGGGAACGAGAGCGCCGATGTGATCGCCGCCGACCTGCGCAAGCCCCAGGAGATCCTCTCCAGTCCGCAACTGGAGCACCTCATCGACCTGAATCGGCCAGTGGCCCTGCTCCTCGTTGCCATACTGCATTTCGTGGAAGACGCGGACGACCCGTACGGTGCGGTGGCGGAACTGCGCGAGGCGCTGGCGCCCGGCAGCCTGCTGATCCTCACCCATGCCTCGTACGAGGGAATCCCGTTGCCACCGGAGCGAGCCGAGGGCGCGGTAGACGTATACAGGGACATTCGCAACCCGCTGATCATGCGCTCGCGCGACGAGATCGCGCGGTTCTTCGAGGGGTACGACATGGTGGAACCCGGACTGGTGCCGATGCCGCACTGGCGCCCGGAGTCGGAGCCGGAGGACGAGGATCCGTATGCCTTCTCCGGATTCGCCGGCGTGGGGCGTACGGCGTGAGCGCGGAACCGGACGGGCCCGAGGGCAGACTGCGCCGGCTGACGACGATCTGGAGCCGGTCCCTCTTCCCGGTCACCTCCACGTCCCGCACCCGCGCCGAGTTCGAGGAGGAACTCCTCCCGCTCGCACGCCGGTTGAGCGGCCTGCTGCGGGCCCGCAGCTTCGACGCCGAGGAGGCCAAGGCGGTCGGCGCCGCCCTGGTCGAGGCGCACTGCACCGACCCCGAGGCGCTCACCCGCACCCTGGACTGCGTCGACGCCTATCTGGTGCTCTACTGCGGCGAGGACGGCCCCCAGGACGAACTGCGCATGCGGTCCTCGCGGTTGCAGCACGCCATGGCCGCCGGGTACGCGCAGGCGCTGCGCGAGCGCACGCTGTCCGAGCAGGAGGCCATCGCCCAGGCCGCGCTGCGGGCCCAGGGCGTGGTGGCGCAGGCGCTGCACGCCAGCGAGGCCCGGTTCCGCGCCGTCTTCGAGGGCGCGGCCATAGGTATCGGCATCGCCGATCTGGACGGCAACGTACTCCAGGTCAACGGGGCCCTGCTGCGCATGTTCGGACTCTCCGCACAGACCCTGCGCGGCCGCAGGGTCCTCGACTGGACCCACCCCGAGGACGCTCCGCAGACCTGGAAGCTCTACGACGAGCTGGTGCGCGGCGAGCGTGAGCACTACCACGTGGAGAAGGCCTTCAACCGGCCCGACGGCACCGTCCTGTGGACCAACTTGACGGTCTCCCTGCTGCGCGATGCCGACGGCAACCCGCAGTACCAGCTCGCGCTCATGGAGGACACCACCGAGCGGCGCCTGCTCCACCTCCGGCTGCGCTACGAGGCCACGCACGACGCGCTCACCGGACTGCCCAACCGAACATTGTTCTTCGAGCGCCTGGAGAAGGTGCTGGGCGCGGGCGAGGGGCAGCGCTTCGGCCTGTGCTACCTCGACCTGGACGGCTTCAAGACCATCAACGACAGCCTCGGCCACGCCGCAGGCGACCGGCTGCTGGTGGAGGTCGCCGACCGGCTCCAGTCCTGCGCGACCGCGCCCGGCGAGATGGTCGCCCGGCTCGGCGGCGACGAGTTCGTGGCCCTGACCACGGGGCCCGGCACCGAGCGCAAGGTCGACGAACTCGCCGAACGCATCATGAACGCGCTGATCACCCCGGTCAGCATCGACGGCCGGGACCTGCTGGTGCGCGGCAGCCTCGGCATCGTGGAGGGCCCGGCGGGCGAACGCACCGCCGCGGAGGTCCTGCGCAGCGCCGACATCACCATGTACCGGGCCAAGTCGGCGGGCGGCAACCGCTCGGAACTCGCCGACCCCGAGGCCGACGCCCGCGCGATCACCCGGCACGGCCTCACCACCGCCCTGCCGACGGCCCTGGAGCGCGGCGAGTTCTTCATCGAGTACCAGCCTCTGGTCCATCTCGGCGACGGCAGCGTACGCGGCGCCGAGGCGCTCGTGCGCTGGCTGCACCCGCAGCACGGTGTCCTCGGACCCGACCGCTTCATCCCGCTCGCCGAGCACACCGGCCTGATCGTCCCGCTCGGCCGCTGGGTCCTGGAGGAGTCCATCCGTCAGGCTCGTGAATGGCGAGAACGCTACGGCGAGGAGACGACCGCGGGGCCGCTGCGCATCAACGTCAACCTGTCGCCCTGCCAGCTCAGCCATCCCGGCCTGGTCCAGGACACGGTGGACATCCTCGAACGTTCGGGCGTCACCCCGGACGCCCTCTGCCTGGAGGTCACCGAGTCGGCCCTGATCGGCGCCGACGACGATCTGCTCAAACCCCTGCGCCGGCTCGCCGAGATGGGCGTCGACATCGCCCTGGACGACTTCGGCACCGGCTACTCCAACCTCGCCAACCTGCGCCGCCTCCCGGTGAGCATCCTCAAACTGGACCGCTCCTTCACCCGGGGCATGCAGCAGTTCCCGGCCGATCCCGTCGACCTGAAGATCGTCGAGGGCATCGTTTCCCTGGCCCACAGCCTCGACCTGGCGGTGACCGTGGAGGGCGTGGAGACGGGAGCCCAGGCCGAACAACTCCGCATACTGGGCTGCGACACGGCCCAGGGCTGGTACTACGCGAGGCCGGGCCCACCGGAGAGACTGCACGACTTGGCTTTGGTGGACGCGAACGGCTGAGTTGGGGGGTGTGGGGGGCGCAGCCCCCCCACAAAGGGGCGCGGGGAACTGCGCGAGCAACCACAAGCGACCCGGACCCCCCGACGGCGCTACCCAGGCACACGCAACCGGGCTTCACCGCTCAAGCAACATCCGCTGCAACTCCCGAGCGGCCCGAGGCGGAGCCACATCACTGCGATGAGCCAGCGCGATGGTGCGATGCAGCCCCGGCCGAGCCAACGGAGTGACCCGCAGCCCCCGCCCGGACCGACTGGCGACCATCCGCGGCACCACAGCGACACCGAGCCCCGCCCGCACAAACCCCAGTACCGCGTCCATCTCGCCCCCCTCCACGGCGAACTCCGGCTCGAACCCGGCGGAGCGACACGCGGCCACCGTCAGTTCGCGCAGGTCGTAGCCGTGCCGGAACATCACGAGGCGCTCGCCCTCCAGATCCCCGATCTCGACCACCCGGCCACCCCGCCCCGGTGCCCGCACCTCGGGTGAGGACACCACCACGAGATCCTCCCGCAGCAGCTCCACCGTCGTCAGCGCGGGCGCGGGCGTCGGCAGCGGCAGCACGACCAGGGCGAGATCCAGGGCTCCGCGCGCCAGCTCCCGTACGAGGTCGTGCGACCCGCCCTCCTCGATCAGCAGCTGGATGCCGGGGTAGCGGTCGTGGAAGGCGCGCAGGACATCGGGCAGCAGGCCCGTGCACAGGCTCGGCGTCGCCCCCAGCCGCACCCGTCCCCGCCGCAGCTGCACCAGTTCCTGCACCTCGTGCCGGGCCGTGTCCGCGTCGGCCAGGATCCGGCGGGCCAGCGGCAGCAGGGCCTCGCCCGCGTCGGTGAGCGTGATGTTGCCCCGGGCGCGCAGGAACAGGTCGGCGCCCAGCTCCCGCTCCAGCGCCTTGATCTGCTGGGAGAGGGAGGGCTGGGCGACATGGACGAGCTCGGCGGCCCGGGTGAAGTGCCGGGTCTCGGCGACGGCCACGAAGTACTGGAGCTGCTGGAACTGCATGGCTCCACGATAGCCTCCACCTATTGAATCCAGCTGGACCATGTCTTGGACCGATGGGGCCGAAGGGCCCTAGCGTCTTGTGGCATGGCTCTGGCAACGCGGACGGACCGACGGCCGTCCATGGCGCGCACCGTGTGGGACAGCACCGTCGGCAAGAAGACGGTGATGGCCGTCAGTGGCGTGATCATGCTGCTGTACCTGGTCGCCCATGTGATCGGCAACTTGAAGATCTTCTTCGGTCCCGAGGAGTTCAACCACTACGGGCACTGGCTGCGCACCGTCGGCGAACCGTTCATGCACTACGAGTGGACGCTCTGGCTCATCCGTGTCGTGCTCGCCGCCGCCGTCGTCGCGCACGCCGTGTCCGCCTACCAGCTCAGCCGCCGCGACATCAAGGCGCGCCCGAGCAAGTACGTGCACGGCAAGCCGCGGGCGAGCTACGCGACGCGCACCATGCGCTGGGGCGGGATCATCCTCGGCCTGTTCATCGTCTGGCACGTCCTGGACCTGACCACCGGCACCGTGCACTCCGGCGGCTTCCAGCCGGGCCACCCGTACCAGAACGTGGTCGACACCTTCTCCACCTGGTACGGCGACGTGATCTACATCGTCGCCATGCTCGCGCTCGGCCTGCACATCCGGCACGGCTTCTGGAGCGCCGCACAGACACTCGGCGTCGGCAGCCGCGCCCGCGACCGCGCCCTGAAGACCATCGCCGACGTCCTCGCGCTGCTGCTCACGGCCGGCTTCATCGCCGTACCCGTGGGCGTCATGACCGGAGTGGTGAGCTGACCATGACCTACACCCACTACACGACCGGCGAGCCGGTCATCGACACCAAGGCCCCCTCGGGCCCCGTCCACGAGCGCTGGGACAAGCGCCGCTTCGAGGCCAGGCTGGTCAACCCCGCCAACCGGCGCAAGCACACGATCATCGTCGTGGGCACCGGTCTGGCCGGCGGCGCGGCGGGCGCCACCCTCGCCGAACAGGGCTACCACGTCGTCCAGTTCTGCTACCAGGACTCCCCGCGCCGGGCCCACTCCATCGCCGCGCAGGGCGGCATCAACGCGGCGAAGAACTACCGCAACGACGGCGACTCCATCCACCGTCTCTTCTACGACACCGTCAAGGGCGGCGACTTCCGCGCCCGCGAGTCCAACGTGCACCGCCTCGCCCAGATCTCGGTCGAGATCATCGACCAGTGCGTGGCCCAGGGCGTGCCGTTCGCGCGCGAGTACGGCGGCCTGCTCGACACCCGCTCCTTCGGCGGCGTCCAGGTCTCCCGCACCTTCTACGCCCGCGGCCAGACGGGCCAGCAACTCCTCCTCGGGGCCTATCAGGCACTGTCCCGGCAGATCGCCGCGGGGAACGTGGAGATGCATCCGCGTACCGAGATGCTCGACCTGATCGTCGTCGACGGGCGGGCACGCGGCATCGTGGCGCGTGATCTCGTCACCGGGAGGATCGCCACGTACTTCGCGGACGCGGTGGTGCTGGCCTCCGGCGGCTACGGCAACGTCTTCTACCTGTCCACGAACGCCATGAACTCCAACGCGACCGCCGTGTGGCGGGCGCACCGGCGCGGTGCCTACTTCGCCAACCCCTGCTTCACCCAGATCCACCCCACCTGCATCCCGCGCACCGGCGACCACCAGTCCAAGCTGACGCTGATGAGCGAGTCGCTGCGCAACGACGGACGGATCTGGGTGCCGAAGGCCAAGGGCGACACCCGGCCGCCGCACCAGATCCCCGAGGACGAGCGCGACTACTACCTGGAGCGCATCTACCCCTCCTTCGGCAACCTGGTCCCGCGCGACATCGCCTCCCGCGCCGCGAAGAACGTCTGCGACGAGGGGCGCGGGGTCGGCCCCGGCGGGCAGGGCGTCTACCTGGACTTCGCCGACGCCATCGGGCGGATGGGCCGGGGGGCCGTCGAAGCCAAGTACGGCAACCTCTTCGACATGTACCAGCGGATCACCGACGAGGATCCGTACGAGGTGCCGATGCGGATCTATCCGGCCGTGCACTACACGATGGGCGGCCTGTGGGTCGACTACGACCTGCAGACCACCGTCCCGGGCCTGTTCGCGATCGGCGAGGCCAACTTCTCCGACCACGGCGCCAACCGGCTCGGCGCGTCCGCGCTGATGCAGGGCCTGGCCGACGGCTACTTCGTCCTGCCGGCCACCATCAACGACTACCTGGCGCGCAACCCGCACCAGGGCCCGGTGACCGACGAACACCCCGTCGTCCAGGAGGTGCTGGCCGAGACCGAGGACCGCGTCAACCTGCTCCTCGCGGTCGACGGCGACCGCACCCCCGACTCCTTCCACCGTGAACTCGGCGAGCTGATGTGGGAGTTCTGCGGCATGGCGCGCACCGACTCCGGGCTGCGCAAGGCCCTGGAGCGCATTCCGCAGATCCGCGAGGAGTTCTGGCGGCGCATCAAGGTGCCCGGCACCGGCGAGGAGTTCAACCAGGCGCTGGAGAAGGCCAACCGCATCGTCGACTACCTGGAGCTCGCCGAGCTGATGTGCCTCGACGCGCTGCACCGCGCCGAATCCTGCGGCGGCCACTTCCGCGAGGAGTCCCAGACTCCGGACGGCGAGGCGGCCCGCGAGGACGACGCGTTCTCCTACGCCGCGGCCTGGGAGTTCACGGGCACGGGCGCGGCGCCCACCCTGCACAGGGAAGACCTGGTCTTCGAGTACGTCCACCCCACCCAGCGGAGCTACGCATGAAGCTCACCCTGCGCGTCTGGCGCCAGAAGAACGCACACGCCGACGGCGCGATGTCCACGTACGAGGTGGACGGCATCTCGTCCGACATGTCTTTCCTGGAGATGCTCGACACGCTCAACGAGGAGCTGATCCTCAAGGGCGAGGACCCGGTCGCCTTCGACCACGACTGCCGCGAGGGCATCTGCGGCGCGTGTTCCCTCGTGATCAACGGCGATGCGCACGGCCCCGAGCGCACCACCACCTGCCAGCTGCACATGCGGTCCTTCAAGGACGGCGACACGATCGACATCGAGCCGTGGCGGGCGTCCGCGTTCCCGGTGATCAAGGATCTGGTGGTCGACCGGTCGGCCTTCGACCGGATCATCCAGGCCGGCGGATACATCACGGCGCCGACCGGGTCCGCGCCGGAGGCGCACGCCACGCCCGTGCCGAAGCCGGATGCGGACTTCGCCTTCGAGCACGCGGAGTGCATCGGATGCGGGGCGTGTGTGGCGGCGTGTCCGAACGGCGCGGCGATGCTGTTCACCTCCGCCAAGGTCAACCATCTCAATGTGCTGCCTCAGGGGGCGCCCGAGCGGGAGACGCGGGTGCTGGACATGGTGGCGCAGATGGATGCGGAGGGGTTCGGGGGGTGCACGTTGACGGGTGAGTGTGCGACCGCGTGTCCGAAGGGGATTCCGCTGGTGTCCATCACGAGCATGAACAAGGAGTGGCTGAGGGCTACCCGGAAGGTGGGGAACAGGTAGCGCCGTCTCCTTCAGTGAACGTTCGCCGAAGAGCGGCGGACGGGCGGGGTCGGGAGTGGTGCTCCTTCCGGCCCCGTCTGGTTTTCCTGCGGCACCCTCACCCACGCCGTTCAACAAGCCCACACCCACTCTCCGGTCCTCGGTCACGCGCAGGTCAACCGGCGTCGGAAGAACAGGACAGGCAGACCGGACCGTCGGACTGCCCCTTCTGCCGACCCCGGCCCGTTTCCATGGAGAGAGCCATGACCGGCGTCACCACGCTCGACCGTCCTCCGCAGCCCGAGGCACCCACCCGCTACACCGTCACCCTGGCCCGCGACGAGGCCGACGTCCGTGCCGCGCAGCGGCTGCGGCACGAGGTGTTCGCGGGGGAGATGGGTGCCCTGCTGGCCACCCCGCAGCCGGGCCTCGACGTCGACCCGTTCGACGCGTACTGCGACCACCTGCTGGTGAACGACACCGTGACCGGACAGGTCGTCGGCACCTACCGGCTGCTGCCGCCGGAGCGGGCCGCGGTCGCCGGCCGGCTGTACTCGGAGGGCGAGTTCGACCTGGCCCGGCTCGACGGGATCCGGCCCGGACTGGTCGAGGTCGGCCGCTCCTGTGTGCACCCCGACCACCGCGACGGCGCGGTCATCGGCCTGATCTGGGCCGGGATAGCCCGCTACATGGTCGACCGGGGCCACGAGTGGCTGGCGGGCTGCTGCTCCGTGCCTCTGGCCGACGGCGGCGCGCTGGCCACCGGTACCTGGGAGCGGGTGCGCGCCAAGCACCTGGCGCCCGAGGAGTTCCGGGTACGGCCCCTGCTGCCGTGGGTCCCGAACGCCGAGGTCCCGGCCGGGCACACCGACCTGCCGGCCCTGCTCCGCGGCTACCTGCGCCTCGGCGCCTGGGTGTGCGGCGAGCCCGCGCACGACCCGGACTTCGGGGTCGCCGACCTGTACGTGCTGCTGTCGATGCGCCGGGTCAACCCGCGCTATCTGAAGCACTTCCTGTCTCTCGTACCGGCCTGATGAGCGTCTGGCTGCCCAGCGCGCCCTGTACCCCGGGCGCCTGTGTGGAGCCGGCCGCGCCCGCCGCGGCCGTACCCCGTGCCGTGCTGCGGATCACCGCGGTCGCGGTCCTGGTACTGGCCGGGGTCGTGCTGGCGCCGCTCGGCGGGAGGATCCCCGCCGAGTGGGTCAGGCGATGGTGCCGGACGATCGTGCGGGTCATCGGGGTCCGGGTCCGCTTCACCGGCACCGCCACACCGGCCGGCGGACTGCTGCTGGTCGCCAACCACGTCTCATGGCTGGACATCCCGCTGCTGGCCGCCGTACGCCCCGCCCGGATGCTCGCCAAGACCGAGATCCGGCAGTGGCCCGTGGCGGGGGCGCTGGTCGCGCGCGGCGGGGCGCTGTTCATCGAGCGGGACCGGCTGCGCGCCCTGCCCGACACGGTCGCCCGGATCGCCGACGCCATGGCCGAGGGCGCGGCCGTGGTCGCCTTTCCCGAGGGCAGCACCTGGTGCGGGCGGGCGCACGGCCGTTTCCACCGGGCCGTCTTCCAGGCCGCGCTGGACGCCGGCGTACCGGTGCAGCCGGTCCGGCTGCGCTATCGGCAGGACGGCGGAGGGGCCGCGACCACCGCGGCCGCGTTCGTCGGCGAGGACACCCTGCTCGCCTCCCTGTGGCGGGTCGCCCGCGCGCGGAACCTGGTGGCCGAGGTGGAGGTACGACCGGTGATACCACCCGGTGCCCATCCCGACCGCCGTGCCCTCGCCGCCGCCGCCCAGCCGGTCCCCTCCGAGCCCGGCTGGACCCATGCCGTCCTGCTGGAGCCGCGGCCCGACCGCGTCACGGCATGACCCGGGCCAGATAGGGCGCCGTCGCGCTGCCCTCGGCCCGTGCCACCCGCAGCGGCGGCCCGGTCACCACGATGCGGCCGCCCCGGTCGCCGCCGCCCGGCCCCAGGTCGATCACCCAGTCGGCCTCCGCGACCACGGTCATGTCGTGCTCGACCACGACCACCGTGTGCCCGGCGTCGACGAGCCCGTGCAGTCGGTCCATCAGCACCTCGACGTCGGCCGGGTGCAGTCCGGTCGTCGGCTCGTCCAGCAGGTAGAGGGTGTGGGCGCGCCGGCCTCGCTGCAGCTCGCTCGCGAGCTTGATCCGCTGGGCCTCCCCGCCGGACAGCTCGGTGGCGGGCTGGCCCAGGCGCAGATAGCCGAGGCCCACGTCCAGCAGCGTGCCCAGGCTGCGGGCAGCGGCCGGGACGTCCGCGAAGAAGGCCGCCGCGGCCTCGACCGTGAAGTCCAGGACCTCGGCGATGTTCCGTCCCCGGTACGCGACCCGGAGCGTGTCGGTGTTGTAGCGGGCGCCGCCGCACTCCGGGCACGGCGCGTACGTGCTCGGCAGGAACAGCAGCTCGACGCTGACGAACCCCTCACCCTGGCAGGTCTCGCAGCGCCCTCCCGCCACGTTGAAGGAGAACCGCCCGACGCCGTACCCGCGTTCCCGTGCCGCGTCGGTGGCGGCGAACACCTTGCGTACGACGTCGAACAGGCCGGTGTAGGTGGCCAGGTTGGAGCGCGGAGTGCGCCCGATCGGCTTCTGGTCCACCCGGACCACACGGCCGACCCCGTCCAGGTCCTGGGTCAGCTCGCCGATCAGCGTGGACTTCCCGGAGCCGGACACACCGGTGACGGCGGTGAACGCGCCGAGCGGGAACTGGGCCGTCACCGCGCGCAGGTTGTGGCGGGTCACGGGGCCCACCTCCAGCCAGCCCCGCGGCTCACGGACCTCACGCGCCGGGCCGGGCGCCTCGTCGAAGAGATGGCGGGCCGTGGCCGACTCCGCGACCGAGGCCAGCTCGGCCACCGGGCCGCTGTACAGCACCCGCCCGCCGTGCTCTCCCGCGCCGGGGCCCACGTCCACCAGCCAGTCGGCGCCGCGCACCACCTCCAGATGGTGCTCCACCACGAACACCGAGTTACCGGCCGCCTTCAGCCGGTCCAGCACCGTGAGCAGGGCCTCGGTGTCCGCCGGGTGCAGTCCGGCCGACGGCTCGTCCAGCACGTACACCACACCGAACAGCCCCGAGCGCAACTGGGTGGCGAGCCGCAGCCGTTGCAGCTCGCCCGCCGAGAGGGTGGGGGCGGCCCGGTCCAGGCTGAGATAGCCGAGGCCCAGCTCCACGACCGGCGCGATCCGGGACTTGAGATCCTCGGTGAGGACGCGGGCGGTCTCCGAGCCGCCGTGCAGCAGTGCGGCCAGGTCGGTCAGCGGCACGGCGGCCAGTTCGGCGATGGTCCGGCCGCCGAAGGTCACCGCCAGCGCCTCGGGCCGCAGCCTGCTGCCCCCGCACACCGGGCAGGGCGCACTGGTCAGGAAGCGTTCCGCCTTCGCCCGCAGCGTCGCTGACCTGGTGTCGGAGAACGTCTTCAGCACATACCGGTGCGCGCTCATGTACGTGCCCTGGTACGGCCGTTGGATCCGGTCGGCGTCCCGGACCGGATGGACGGTGACGACCGGCTGATCCTCTGTGAACAGGATCCACTCCCGCTGCTCGGCGGGCAGCTCGCGCCAGGGCCGGTCCACGTCGTACCCGAGCGTGTCGAGGATGTCGCGCAGGTTCTTGCCCTGCCAGGCGCCCGGCCAGGCGGCGATCGCGCCCTCGCGGACGGTGAGCGAGGGGTCGGGGACCAGCAGCGCCTCGGTGGTGCGGTGCACTTCGCCGAGGCCGTGGCACCCGGGGCAGGCACCGGCCGCCGTATTGGGGGAGAACGCGTCCGAATCCAGCCGCTCGGCGCCGGGCGGATAGTCACCGGCGCGTGAGAACAGCATGCGCAGGGAGTTGGAGAGGTTGGTGACCGTGCCCACCGAGGAACGGGAGGTGGGGGCCGAGCGGCGCTGCTGCAGGGAGACCGCGGGCGGCAGCCCGGTGATCTCGCCGACCTTGGGCGCCCCGACCTGGTGTATCAGTCTGCGCGCGTACGGCGCGACCGACTCGAAGTAGCGTCGCTGCGCCTCGGCGTAGACGGTGCCGAACGCCAGGGACGACTTCCCCGAGCCGGACACGCCGGTGAACACGGCCAGTACGTCCCGTGGGATGTCCACGTCGACGCCCTTGAGGTTGTGCTCGCGGGCACCACGGACGCGAACGTACGGATCATGGGGGCTGTGCATCGCGGGACACTCCGTACGGGCCTGCCGGGGCGGGGGCAAACCCCGCGATTCTAGCCCGCCGTGTCCCGGCTACGGGTGCGGAGGGGTGTCCCGGTCGTCCGTGCCTCCAAGCTGTTCCCTCAGCTTGTCCTGGGCGGTGTCGACCTGAGAGCTGTACTTGCCCTGGGTCTTCTCGTCCACGAAGTCGCCTGCCTTGTCGATGCCCTGGCCGGCCTGCTCTTCGTGGCCCTTGAGCAGCTGCTTCAGCTTGTCCATCACGGACATGGCGGCCCTCCTCGTCGCTTGAGGCCTGCCTTCCCAGCGTCTCCGGTCGGAGCCGGTATCGCATCTCGGCGCTGCCCCCGTGCGTATTTGTACCATTTATGCGAATTTGGGGGCTGATGTCTGCCGATGAAGACGCTGAAGAAAGGCCCGCACCCCATGAGCACCCCAGGTTTCGGTTTCGGACGCAGCCCGTTCGAGGAGTTCGACGAGTTGATGTCCCGGTTCTTCGGCGGCGCACCGGCCCCGTCCGCCCGAAGGCCCCAGCGTGTCGACATCGGCAGTCTGCTCTCCGAGCGGGCCCGCGACCTGGTCGCCGAGGCCCGGGACATCGCGGCGGTCGAGGGCAGCGAGGAACTCGACGCCCGGCACCTGCTGTCCGCCGCCACCCGGAACGAATCCACCCGGCGTCTGCTCACCGAGGCCGGCGCCGACCCGGACCGCATCCGCGAGCAGCTGGGCACCGGCGCGAACGGCGCTGAGAAGACCGAGCCCGGCACGCTCACCCCGGCCGCCAAGCGCGCCCTGCTCGACGCCTACCAGATCTCCCGCGCCGAGGGCGCCTCCTACATCGGCCCCGGTCATCTGCTGCGCGCGCTCGCCGCGAACCCGGAGTCGGCGGCCGGGCAGGTACTCGGGGAGGGCGGCTGGGAGCCGGCCCGGCTGCCCGCCGAGGGCGCTGGCGAGCGGAAGAAGCCGAGCAGCACGCCGACCGTGGACGAGTACGGCCGCGACCTCACCGAGGACGCCCGGGCGGGCCGCCTGGACCCGGTGATCGGGCGTGAGGAGGAGGTCGAGCAGACCATCGAGGTCCTCTCCCGCCGCAGCAAGAACAACCCCGTCCTGATCGGCGACCCCGGTGTCGGCAAGACGGCCGTGGTCGAAGGCATCGCCCAGCGCATCGTGGCCGGGGAGGTGCCCAAGACACTCACCGGCAAGCGGCTGGTCTCGCTGGATCTGGCCGGCATGGTGGCGGGCACCAAGTACCGGGGCGAGTTCGAGGAACGGCTGAAGAGACTCCTCGACGAGGTCGGCGAACACGGCGACGAACTGATCCTGTTCCTGGACGAGCTGCACACCGTCGTCGGTGCCGGAGGCGGCGGCGAGGGCGCCATGGACGCGGGCAACATGCTCAAGCCGGCCCTGGCGCGCGGCGAGCTGCATCTGATCGGGGCGACGACCGTGGACGAGTACCGCAGGCACATCGAGAAGGACGCCGCCCTGGAGCGCCGCTTCGCCCCCATCCTGGTCGGCGAGCCCACCGTGGACGACACCATCGAGATCCTGCGCGGCCTGCGCGACCGGTACGAGGCCCACCACCAGGTGAAGATCACCGACGAGGCGGTCGTCGCCGCGGCCGAGCTGTCCGACCGGTACATCACCTCACGCTTCCTGCCCGACAAGGCGATCGACCTGATGGACCAGGCCGCCGCCCGGGTGCGGCTGCGGGCCAAGACCCCGCTCGAGGACACCCGGGAGATCGAGGACCGCGTCGCCGCCCTGAACCGGGAGAAGGACCAGGCCGTCGCCGACGAGGAGTACGAGCGTGCCAAGGACCTGCGCGACCGCATCAAGGAGGCCGAGACCCGGCTGGCCGCGGCGGGCAAGGCGGAGGAACAGGCGCCGAGGGTCACCGCCGAGGACATCGCCCAGGTCGTCTCCCGCACCACGGGCATCCCGGTGGCGCAGCTCACCGAGGAGGAGCGGGCGCGGCTGATGAAGCTGGAGGAGCATCTGCACGAGCGGGTCGTGGGGCAGGACGAGGCGATCACCGCCGTGGCGCGCGCGGTGCGCAGGGCCCGCGCCGGTATGAGCGATCCCAACCGTCCTGTCGGCAGCTTCCTCTTCCTCGGCCCGACCGGTGTCGGCAAGACCGAACTGGCCCGGGCCCTCGCGGCCGCCCTCTTCGGCGACGAGAGCCGCATGATCCGTCTCGACATGAGCGAGTTCCAGGAGCGGCACACGGTCTCCCGCCTGGTCGGCGCTCCTCCCGGATACGTCGGCCACGAGGAGGCCGGCCAGCTCACCGAGGCGGTGCGCAGGCAGCCGTACGCCGTTCTCCTGCTGGACGAGGTGGAGAAGGCGCACCCGGACGTCTTCAACACCCTGCTGCAGCTCCTGGACGACGGCCGGCTCACCGACTCCCAGGGCCGCACCGTCGACTTCAAGAACACCGTCGTCATCATGACGTCGAACATCGGCGCCGACCGCATCCTGGCCTCCGGCGTGGAGGACTACGCCAAGGTCCGCGAGTCGGTGCTGCCCGTCCTCACCCAGCACTTCCGGCCGGAGTTCCTCAACCGCATCGACGAGATCATCGTCTTCCGCGGCCTGGACCGCGCCCAGTTGCGCCAGATCGTCGATCTGCTGCTGGAGCACACCCGGCGCCGCCTGCACGCCCAGGACGTCACGATGGAGGTCACCGACGCGGCGGCCGGACTGCTCGCGAACATCGGCTACCAGCCCGACTTCGGCGCCCGCCCGTTGCGCCGCACCATCCAGCGCGAGGTGGACGACCGCCTCGCCGATCTGTTGCTGTCCGGCGAGCTGGGCGCGGGCGACCGGGCGGTGGTGGACGCGGCCGACGGCTCCGTGGTGATCCGGACGGACAAGCCGGCCGGCGTGGAGGGCTGAGCCGCTCAGCCGCGGGGCGCGAACAGCGAGGCGAGGCGCCGGTGGGAGTCCAGCAGCGCCGCACGATCGTACGTGCTGGTGGTGACGAGGACTTCGTCGGCGCCCGACTCCTTGAGGACCGTCTCCAGCTCATGGGCGACCTGGTCCTCGGTGCCGGCGATGTGCCCCGCGAGGCCGGACTCGTAGAACTCCCGCTCCTTCGCGGTCATCGTCCTGGCCCCGGTCTCCTCGGCCGGGGCCAGGGGCGGGAAGGTGCCATGGGTCCGTGAGTACGCCATGGCCCAGGCCTCCGGGACGAGCAGCCGCCGGGCGGCCTCCTCGGTCCCGGCGACCGCGATGGTGCCGGAGATCACGACGTACGGCTCGGACGCCCAGGGGGAGGGGCGGAACAGGGAGCGGTACTCGTCGATGCCGCGCAGCATCTTCTCCCGGCCCCGCAGGTCCCCGATGACCATCGGCAGCCCCGCACGGGCCGCGATCCGCGCGCCCTCGCCCATGGCCAGCACAAAGGGCGGTACCCGCAGGCCCTCCGCCGGGCGGGCGTGCACCCCGGTCGGCGAGGTGCCGGCGAACCAGCCGAGCAGCTCGCCGAGCCGCGCCGCGAAGTCCTCGGCGTCGTCCTTGTCCCGCCCGAGGGCCTTGCGCACTCCGTTGGTGAAGCCCACCGAACGGCCGAGCCCCATGTCGATCCGGCCCGGGAAGAGCGACTCCAGCACGCCGAACTGCTCGGCGACGACGAGGGGTTGGTGATTGGGCAGCATGACCCCGCCGGTGCCGACCCGGATCGTGCGGGTCGCGCCGGCCACGGCGGCGGCGAGCACGGTCGGGGCGGACCCGGCGACCCCGGGCACGCCATGGTGCTCGGACACCCAGAAACGGTGGTAGCCGAGCGCCTCCGCTTCCCGCGCCAGCGCGACGGTGTCCCGCAGCGGCTCGGTGTGCGGGCGGCCCTCGCGGGTGCGGGAGCGGTCGAGGACGGAGAACCTGGTTCGGGCGATCACTGCACTCACGCAGGGTTCAACACCGTGGCCGTCCGGGCATTCCCGCCGTCGAACGCGTCGTCGCCGGTTCAGTCCCCGGGGCGCAGGAGCCCGCGCTCGTACGCCTTGACCAGATGCTGCGGTACCAGGTGCCGGACGCCCCCGACCGTCACGGGTACCAGCGCCGGGGTGTTCGCCTTCCACCGGGCGCGGCGGTGCCGTGTGTTGCTGCGGGACATCTTCCGCTTGGGAACGGCCACGGGATTCCTCCTCGGTACTGCGGACGGGTACCGAGGAGGCTATATGAAAATGGATTCCATTAGCAATTCGATGAGGCTAGGGTGGCTGGGTGACCGACAGCAGCGAGCGCCGCATCACCGTGTTCGACCTCGACAACACCCTCGCCGACACCGCGCACCGGCAGCACTTCCTGGAGCAGCGCCCGCGGAACTGGGCCGCGTTCTTCGCGGCCGCGCCCGAGGACCCGCCGCTCGCCGAGGGTGTGACACTCGCGCTGGAGCAGGCCCGGGAGTGCGAGATCGTGTATCTCACCGGGCGGCCCGAGCGGTGCCGCCGCTCCACGCTGGCCTGGCTCGCCGCCCACGGACTGCCCGAAGGGCGCGTCCATATGCGGGGCAATGCCGACCGCAGGCCCGCCCGGTTCACCAAACTGGAGGTCCTGCGCCGGCTCGCCCGGGACCGTGAGATCCGGTTCCTCGTCGACGACGACGAGTTGGTGTGCGACGACGCGGAGCGGGCCGGATTCACCGTCGTGCGGGCGCGCTGGGCGGCGAAGTCCGCCGTGCTTCAGGACGCCCAGGCGCGGGAGGGCCGGACCTGAGGGCGTCGTTGGATCACTCCCCGTCCTCGATGCGGAAGCCCACCTTCAGGCCCACCTGGTAGTGCTCGATGTGCCCGTTCTCGATCTGGCCGCGGACCTGGGTCACCTCGAACCAGTCCAGGTTGCGCAGAGTCTGGTCGGCGCGTGCGATGCCGTTGCGGATGGCCTGGTCGATGCCCTCGTGCGAGGTGCCGACGATCTCCGTGACCCGGTAGGTGTGGTTCGACATGCAGGTGCTCCTCTCCGCCGTGAGGCGAAAGCGGTGCGCCTCACGTCCGCCGTGACGGGTGTGTCACGCCGTACTCCACCGTGCCGTATCCCTGCCCGGCGCGCGAGGCGTCGCCTCTGTGTCCGGGGGGCGCTTGACCAATGGATTGGTCCATACCAAAATCCCGTTCACCCGCACGAACCCCGGTGTTCGTCCCCCCACGTCGGGCTCCCTTCCCTGTCCGCATCGCCCGGGCAAGACAGAACAGGACCCCTCGTGAGACGTCGTCTGCTCGTCCTCCTCTGTGTCACCGGCTCACTCGTCAGCGCCTGCGGGGTCCTTCCCGGCGAACACCAACGGCACACCGTCACCGTGTGGCTGATGAAGGACAGCGCCTCGAAGGACTTCCTGCGGCGCTTCACCGAGGACTTCGAGCACACCCACCAGGACCTCCGTCTCGACATCCGCATCCAGGACTGGACCGGCGTCGTGGCGAAGGTCCGGCGGGCGCTCAGGGCCGACGCCAAGGGCGGCCCCGACGTCATCGAGGTGGGCAACACCCAGGTCGCGCAGTACGCCGACGACGGCCGGCTCGCCGACCTGACACTGGAGTCGATGCGCGACTGGGGCAAGGACGACTGGCTGCCCGGCCTCGCCGAACCCGGCAAGGACGGCAACAAGCAGTACGGGGTGCCCTGGTACGCGGCCAACCGGGTGGTGATCTACCGCAAGGACCTCTTCGCCCGGGCCGGCATCACCGCCCCGCCGAAGACCCGCGAGGCGTGGCTCGCGGACACCCGCAAGCTCGACTCCGGCGGCGACCAGGGGGTCTACCTCGCCGGACAGGACTGGTACACCCTGTCCGGCTTCATCTGGGACGAGGGCGGCGAGCTGGCCGAGCGGAAGGACTACGAGTGGCGGGGCGCCCTGGACACACCGGCCGCGCTGCGCGGCATGGACTTCTACCGGCGGCTCCAGGCGCTCGGCGCGGGGCCCGTGGACGCCGACGAGGAACACCCGCCCCAGGCCGGGGTGTTCGCCGGCGGCAAGGTGGCACAGATCATCGCCGTTCCGGGGCTCGCCCGGTCGATCGTGCGGCAGAACCCCGGCCTCAAGGACAAGCTCGGCTTCTTCCCGGTGCCCGGCAGGACCGCCGCCCGGCCCGGCACGGTCTTCACCGGCGGCTCCGACCTCGTCGTCCCGCAGAACACCGACGACCAGTTCGCCGCGACGGCTGTCATCGGGGCGCTCACCGGGGCCAAGTGGGACACCGAACTCGCCCGCACCATGAACTACGTGCCCAACAAGACCACCCTGGCGGGCGCGGTGGCGGGGGAGGAGGGGGTCGCCGCGATGGCGGCGGGCGCCGCACACGGACGGGCGACCCCCCGCAGCCCCCAGTGGGCGGCGGTCGAGGCCGACAACCCGATCAAGGGGTACATGACCGAGGTGCTTCGCGGGGCCGACCCGGCGAGGGAGGCCCGCCGGGCCTCCCGAAGGATCACCGAAGCCCTCGCCACCGACCTGGGCTGAGCTACGACACCACGCTGAGCGACAGCGCGAAGCGACCTTCGGCGTCCGTCCACCAGTGGGTCAACTCAAGACCGGCGGCGCCCAGTTCCGCACTGACGCCGTCCCTGCGGAACTTCGCCGACACCTCCGTGCGCAGCTCCTCGCCCGCCGCGAAGTCCACGGCGAGGCCGAGCGCCGGGACCTTGACCGTCTGCGCGGTGCGGGAGCGCAGCCGCATCTCGATCCACTCCCGCTCCGCGTCCCACAGCGCCACATGATCGAAGGCGTCGGGGTCGAAGTCGGCGCCCAGCTCCCGGTCGACGACGGCCAGCACGTTCTTGTTGAACGCGGCCGTCACCCCGGCCGCGTCGTCGTACGCCCGGACCAGTACCCGCTCGTCCTTGACCAGGTCCGTGCCGAGCAGCAGCCCGTCGCCCGGCGCGAGCAGGGAACGCACGGACGCCAGGAACTTCTCCCGCTCGGCGGGCAGCAGGTTGCCGATGGTGCCGCCGAGGAACGCCAGCAGCCGGGGCCCGGGAGTTTCGGGCAGGCTCAGTGGGGCCGTGAAGTCCGCGATGAGCGCGTGGACTTCGAGGTCCGGCCGCTCCTCGACGAGCGCTCGGCCGGCCTGGGTGAGCGCACTCTCGCTGACGTCGACCGGAACGTACGCCTCCAGGGAGGTGAGCGCGTCGAGCAGGTGGCGGGTCTTCTCCGAGGAGCCGGAGCCCAGTTCGACCAGGGTGCGGGCACGGCTCGCGGCGGCGATCTCACCGGAACGGGTGGTGAGGATCTCGCGCTCGGCTCGCGTGGGGTAGTACTCGGGCAGCTCGGTGATCTGCTCGAACAGCTCGCTGCCCCGCGCGTCGTAGAACCACTTGGGCGGCAGCGACTTGGGATTGACGGTGAGGCCGGCGAGGACATCGGCGCGCAGCGCGGCGTCCGTGGCGTCCTCGGGGAGGGTGCGGGTGACACGCAGGGGACTCACGTACAGGGCTCCTTCGGTGATGGGGATGTCCCCGCTCGAGCGGAGTCGAGAGTGGGGGAGGACGCCGGATCCTCCAGCGGGGCGAGCAGCACGCCGGTGCGGCTCGCCGTGAGAACGGTGCGGTCGGGGATCTCCTGCCAGAGCGGGTCGTCGTCGTACGGTTCGGAGGCGACGACCGTGCCGGAGTCGGGCTCCGTGCGGTACCAGAGGCTGTCGCCCCAGGTGGTGGCGGTGATGCTGGTGCCGTCGGTGAGCAGCAGGTTCAGCCGGGAGGCGGGGGCCGCCTCGGCCAGCCGGCGAACGGTTTCCCCCAGGGCGTCGGCGGGTTCGTCACCGCAGCGCAGCCGGTGCTGGACCAGGGCCCACACGAACGCCGAGTCGGTGCGCGCCTGGAGCGAGAGCAGATCGACCGGGGGCAGCGAGGGCACCAGGGGTGCCGCCGCGTCCGGCCAGCCCGCGATCGCGCCGTTGTGACTGAACAGCCACCGTCCGGCGGCGAAGGGTGCCGCCGCGGCCTCGCCGTCCGCACCCGGGAGGGTCGCGTCACGCACGGCGGCGAGCAGCGCACCGCTGCGCACCACCCGGGCCAGATCGGCGAAGGACAGGTCCCCCCAGATCGGCCCGGCCCGCCGGTAGCGGGCCGGGACCGGATCGTCCTGGGCGTACCAGCCCACGCCGAATCCGTCGGCGTTGACCGTCCCGTACCGCTGCCGCTCCGGTGCCCACGACTGCCGGTACAGACTGTGCGGGGGCTCCACGAGGAGCCGCCCGAGCGGCTCCTCGGGTCCCAGATAGGCCAGATGGCGGCACATCAGAGGGCCTCCGAGCGGGCGGTGCGGAAACCGGAGAAGATCTGCCGGCGGATCGGGTAGTCCCAGTTGCGGAACGTGCCCCGGCAGGCCACCGGGTCCACGGCGAACGAACCGCCGCGCAGCACCTTGTGCTCGGAGCCGAAGAACACCTGCGAGTACTCCTTGTACGGGAACGCCCTGAACCCCGGGTACGGCAGGAAGTCGCTCGCCGTCCACTCCCACACGTCGCCGATCAACTGCCGTACACCGAGCGGGGATTCACCCTTCGGGTAACTGCCGGCGGGGGCGGGGCGCAGATGCCGCTGGCCCAGGTTGGCGTGCTCCGGCGCCGGATCGGCGTCGCCCCAGGGGTAGC
Source organism: Streptomyces griseochromogenes (assembly GCF_001542625.1). Classification (NCBI taxonomy): domain Bacteria; kingdom Bacillati; phylum Actinomycetota; class Actinomycetes; order Kitasatosporales; family Streptomycetaceae; genus Streptomyces; species Streptomyces griseochromogenes. Next base: position 3,866,817 of record NZ_CP016279.1, read on the forward strand.
GGTTCGAGCGTCCGGTGGCCGGGTCGTGGCGGGCGGCCTTCTCCCACTCCGCCTCGGTGGGCAGCCGGCGCCCGGCCCAGCGGGCGTAGGCGTCCGCCTCGTACCAGCACACGTGCATCACCGGCTCGTCGGGCGGTACGGCCTCGGTGATGCCGAACCGGCGCCGGAGCCACTGCCCGCCGTCCCGGCGCCAGAACAGCGGGGCGGTCAGGGAGTGCTGCCGGATGTGCGCCCAGCCCTCGGGCGTCCACCAGCGCTCGGTGTCGTAGCCGCCGTCCTCGATGAACGCCGTGTAGGCCGCGTTGGTCACCGGCGTCGTGTCGATCCAGAACGGTGCCACGTCCACCGGGTGCGCCGGACGCTCGTTGTCCAGCGCCCAGGGCTCGGTGGAGGTGCCCATGGTGAACGGGCCGCCGGGGACGAGGACTTCGGCCGGGCCCGCGAACAGCTCGGCCGGTTCCGGGTCGGGTGCGGTCAGGGCCTGCGGGCCCTTGCGCAGCTGATGGGTGATCAGCATCGTCTCGTCGTGCTGCTGTTCGTGCTGGGCGATCATCCCGAAGGCGAAGCCGGCCTCGGTCAGCCGGCTGCCGTGGAAGTCCGCGGCCGCCAGCAGGTCCAGGGCCCGGCCGCGCACCTCGGCCGCGTACGCGCGGGCCTCGGCGGGCGCCAGCAGCGGCAGCGAGGGGCGCTCCGAGCGCGGATGCTCGAAGGCGTCGTACAGGCCGTCGATCTCGGGCCGCATGGCCTCCCGGCCGCCGACCGCCCGCAGCAGCCACAGCTCCTCCTGGTTGCCGATGTGCGCGAGGTCCCACACCAGCGGGGACATCAGCGGGGAGTGCTGGGCGGTGAGGTCGGGGTCCTCCACGCAGCTGGTCAGCAGCGTGGTGCGGGCGCGGGCGGTGGTGAGCGAGGCGAGCGCGCGCTCGCGCAGCCCCTCGCCGTCCGCCTCGGTGGGCGTGGCCTCGGTCTCAGGGGCGGTCATGTGCGGATGTCCTTCCTCCCGTGGATGGTGGGGGTCCCCCCGGTCGAGCGCAGCCGAGTCTGGGGGATGTCGGTCTCGCGCAGACGGTCCAGCAGGTCGTCGGCGGGGCAGCGGCCCCGGACGACGTAGCGGTTCAGATACGCCGCCACGGCGTCGATGACCGGGGATGTGGCGCCGAGCCGGGGCAGGGCCTCCAGCGCCGCCGTGAAGCAGGCGACGGCGGCCTCCCGCAGCTCGGCGTCGGCGAGACCCTGCCGGGCCGCGTCGATCCACAGCGGATTGTGCGGGGCGGGCAGGTTCAGGGCCCGCTCCGCCAGGGGTTTCACCGCCCGGTACGCGGCTTCGGCGGCCTCCGGGTCGTCGAACAGCGCCGCGGTCACCGCGAGCGGCACGATCCAGCCGTCGTCACCGGGCTGCGCGTCGATCATCCGCAGCTCCAGGTGGCCGCGAGGCCGCACCGGCGGGAACAGGGTGGTCAGGTGGTAGTCGAGATCCGCCCGGGTGGGCGGCCGGGGCGAGCGCGACCGGGTCCAGGCGCGGAAGGTCAGGCCCTCGGGCACGTCCCACGGGCCGCCGTCGTGGCGGACGCACATCACCGGGGCGTCCAGCACATGGCGGGCCCAGGCGGTCCTCGGCGGCCCGTCCGCCGGGGGAGCGCCCGCGCGGCCGGCGCCGATCTCCGTCCACAGCAGCTGCCGGGTGGAGCGCCAGCCCGTGGGTTCCCGGCCGACCAGGGGGGAGTTCGCGAACGCCGCCACCAGCACCGCGCCCAGGTGGTGCGCCAGCCACCAGCGCCGCTCGTGTCCGAGCGGGCCGGGTTCTTCGTATCCGGCGTCCACGCACACCTGGACGGAGGCCGAGGTGCACATCATGTGCCGCCCGGCCGTGCCGGTGCGGTCGAGGCAGACCTCCATGGCGTCGTAGCGCGGTTCGCGCAGGAACCGGCGGGGTGTGTGCCAGGGGTCGTGGCCGAAGCCGACCAGTCCCAGGCCGTCCTCGGCGAGGACCGCGCGGACGGTGTCCAGGTCGGCGGAGACGGTCTCTATGAGCTCCGTCAAGGAGGCGGCGGGCGGCGAGCTGAGCTCCAGCTGGCCGCCGGGTTCGACCGTGAGGGGGGACCTCAGCGGCACGGTCCGCAGGGCGGCGTAGGCCGCTTCGAGTCGTTCGGGTGCTACCGGGAGCTGCGGCAGCCGCAGCTCGTGGACGAGCCATTCCACTTCGACCCCGAGAGTGCGGGGCGGGCCGGTCTTGAAGCAGATGCCCTGGACGAGGGCGTCCACCTCGGCTTCGGTGACGGCGGTACGGTGCTCCGTACAGTCGCCACAGTCGTCCATGGAGTCGGACATGTCGGGATCCTCCTGAGATTCCACCATGCCACCGGCGTGGCTCTCGCTGAGCCCGCGCAGGCACTCGTCCCACCCAAGACCTTCGAATCGATTCGCACAAGGGCGCCGAAGAGGGCGTTCCGGATCGGTAATCTCCGTTTTCTGACTCGTTTCCAGGCCGTTCCGGTACCGGGAAACTCCGTTGCACAGCATCACCAGCATCGCCCAGGATCGGTGCATGAGCACGACGGGGACGGCCGCGCAGGCCGTGATCAGGGCGTCCACGGGGGTGGCGCCGTGAGTGCGCGCCTGCGCGGCATCGCCATGGAGACCGAGGAGATCGTGGCGGCCGGCGGGTATCGCGCGCCGGACGGCCGCGAGGTGTCCGTGGCCGCCGCGACCGAGGCCGCCCGGGCGGGGACACGGATGTACGGCCCCGAGCCGGTGCCGGTGCCCACAGACCGGGACGAGGAGCCGTTCTTCGAGGTTACGGGCGAGAGCAGCCTCGAGGCCGCCCGCCGGCTGGCCGACGCCCCGGTCGCCGTCCTGAACTTCGCCTCGGCCCGCAATCCGGGCGGCGGCTATCTGAACGGCGCCCAGGCCCAGGAAGAGGCCCTGTGCCGTGCCTCGGCGCTGCACACCTGCCTGCTCGAAGCCCGCGCCTTCTACGACCACCACCGGGCCCACCGCGACCCGTTCTACACGGACCGGGTGATCCACAGCCCTGCCGTGCCGGTCTTCCGTGACGACCGGGGCCGGCTGCTGCCGGAGCCGTACCTCGCGGGGTTCCTGACGGCGGCGGCGCCCAACGCGGGTGTCGTACGACGTACGGCGCCGGAGCGCGCCGGCGAGCTGCCGGCCGCCCTGGCCGCGCGGGCCGGGCGGGTCCTGGAGACCGCCGCGGCCCACGGCTACCGGCGGCTGGTGCTCGGCGCCTGGGGCTGCGGCGTCTTCCAGAACGACCCGGCGCAGGTCGCGGGCGCCTTCCGGACGCTCCTCGGCCCCGGCGGGCGATTCGCGCGGACGTTCGACCATGTCGTGTTCGGCGTCCTGGACCGTACGCCGGGAGCGACGGTCCGGGAGGCCTTCGTGCGGGCGTTCCCGGAGCGTCTGCCGCGGCCCTAGGGGTGTCAGGTCCAGCCGTACCGCTCGTGGAGCCGCTGCCTGACCAGGTTGAAGCGCATCCGGTCGAGCGCGCACGCCTCCCGGCGCATGCCCTCCTCGTGCAGCCGCAGCACCCGGTCCACATCCACCCACGAGTCACGGCCGGTCCGGTCCCAGGGGCCGCTGCCGATGGCCACCCACTCCCGGTCCCCGTCGTGCCGCTTGCTGGACAACTGGACGGCGAGGAAGGTGCCGGCCGCTTCCCGGGCCACCACCAGCACCGGGCGGTCCTTGCCCCGGCCGTCGTTCTCCTCGAACGGCACCCAGGTCCACACGATCTCGCCGGGGTCGGGGTCGCCGTCGTGGGCGGGGGAGTATTCGGTACGCACCCGGCCGACCTCGTGCGGGTCGGCCTCGGTGGTGGCGTGCGGGCCCTGGCGGCCCGGGACGTTCTCATCGGTGTACGTGCTCACGCAGGCACCCTAGTGGTCCCATACGCTCGGGGATCAGGGGGCCTTGGGGGCCGGAACATGACGTACGGGGGGTATCCGGGACATGCGCACGCCTGAACAGATCTGGGAGGACGCCGATCTGCCCACGCGTCGGCTCGCCGGGCTCGCGCTCAATCCGTCCGCGTCCGTGGACGTCCTGCTGAGGCTGCTCGCCGACGCGCCCCCGGCCGTGCGGATGGTGCTGTGCCGGGACCGGGATCTGCCCTTGGCCGTCGTGGACGCGGTGGTCGAGCATCCCGACCGGCGTACGCGTGGTTTCTTCGCGGCCAATCCCCACGTCGATCCCGCTCAGCGGGCACGCCTGTTGCACGACCAGGACTGGTTCGTCCGCGGCCACCTCGCCGACGGGCCGCTTGTGAGCTTTCCCCACCGGCCCAGGCCCCTGCCCGACGAAGCCATCGTCCACATGATCTGCGCGTACGAAGCCGAACACCTGGGCTCGTACCGTTTCCACCAGCAGATGTCCGCCGCTCTGATCCAGTCGATGCCCACGCACCCGGTGCCGGAGGTCCGCTGCTGGGGAGTCAGCGGCTGGGGGCAGCTGCCCGCGGACACCAGGGCCGTACTGCTGGCGGACCCCGACGACAGCGTGCGGGAGCGGGCACAGAACCATGCGCGGTACGAGGACCCGGCCTGGGTGGAGAGCGTGCTGCCCGCCCGACCGTGCCATGGCCGCACCGACATCTTGCTCCAACGGGCCCTCAGCAGAGCCGTCGTGGACAGCGTGCTCACCGCTCCGGCGCAACCGGACGAAAGGGCCACGATCGCGGGAAACCCCACTCTGCCGCCCGACGTGGTGGTCCTCCTGGCCGCCGATCCGGACCCGAAGGTACGGGAACGGATCGCCCGCCGTCCGGACCTCCGGCCCACCGAACGCCGTGCGCTCGTCGACGATGCGGATCCCGAAGTGCGCAGGGCGGCCGCGCACCACCCGGATCTCGGGCCGGCCGAGCGCGCTGCCCTCGCGGCGGACCCCGATCCGGGGGTGCGGCTGGCCGTGTCCGTCCACCCCGCCCTGACCGAGGAGGAACGGGCCCGGATCGACTACGAGGTCCCCATGGACGGCCGTTTCGGGTTCCGTCACGTGTCCGTGCGGCCGGAGCCCCGGGACCCCGAGGCCGTCCGCCGCAAGGCGCTCTCCGGTCACCCGATGCTGCGCCGCGAGGCCGCCGAGGACCGCGCGTTGCCGACGGACCTCGTGGCACGCCTGGCCGAGGACGACGACCTCGGCGTGCGCGTACTGCTGGCCCAGAACCATCCGGAGGCCCCGGAAGCCCTCCTGCTGCGCAGCTTCCTGGAGTACACCGGCCCCGAACGCGAGAACCTGATCGCCCGGCCGAACTTCCCGCATGCCGGTCTTGCCGCCCTTGCCGACCACGAGGACCCGCGGGTCCGCGCCCTGGCCGCCCGCGACCCGGACACCGCGCCGGCCACCGCGGAGCGGCTCACCCGGGACCCGGACCCGGACGTACGGGTCGCGCTGGCCCGCCATCCGAACCTGCCGCGGCCCCGCCTCGCGGAGCTCCTCCACGACGAGGAACTGGCCCACGCCGCCGCCGCGAACCCGGCGCTGGACCCGGCCACGATCGACCGCCTGCTGACGACGGACGGCCGGAGCCCCGACGCGGACCCCGGCCCGGCCGCCTAGTCCTCCCGCTCCACCGGCACCTTCTGCGACGCGGGCGGCACGACCCCGTTGCGGGACGGTGAAGTGCCGTTGTCCGTCTGCCCGTTCTCGTTCATGGACGCGAGCAGCCGGCGGGCGAGGCCGAGGCCCGTACCGCCCATGGTGAGCGCCTTGGCGAACAGCTCGGACATTCCGTCGGCGCCGTTGAGCAGCACCATGTTGTCCACGTTGCCGAAGGCGGACGCGCCGGCCCGGACGATCTCCGGCCAGTTCTCGGCGAGTTGCTGGGCGACCACCGCCTCCTGGTTCTCGGCGAGGGCGGCGGCGCGAGCCTTGATGGCCTCCGCCTCCGCGAGACCCTTGGCCTTGGACGCCTCGGCCTGAGCCAGACCCTTGGCCTGTGTGGCGGCCGCCTCGGCCTCACCCGTGGCCCGGGTCGCCGCGGCCGTGGCCGTACCCCGGGTCTTGGTGGCCTCCGCCTCGGCGCCCGCGGCCGTCTTGACCCGGGTCGCCTCGGCCGCGGCCGCCAGCTCGGTCTCCTTCGCCTTCGCCTGTGCCGCCGAGATCCGCGCGTCGCGCTCGGCCTCGGCCAGCGTCCGCTTCTCGTAGGCCTTGGCGTCGGCCGGCTTGCGGACGTCCGCCTGGAGCTGCTGTTCCCTGCGGTGCGCCTCCAGTTCGGCGACCCGCGTCTCCTGGACGACGACCTCCTGGCGGGCGGCCGCGTCGGCGAGCGGACCGGCCTGGCGGGACTTCGCCGCCGCCTTGTCCCGCTCGGCCTGGTAGCCGGCCTGCAGGATCTCGCTGTCCCGGGTGGCCTCCGCCATCCGGGCGTACGACTGCTGCTCGGCCTCGGTGGCGAGACGATTCGCCTCGGCCTGCGCGATGCGCGCGTCCCGCTGCACGGCCGCCGCGTGCGGCATGGCCAGGTTCTGGATGTACCCGGTCGGGTCCTCGATCTCGTGGATCTGCAGCGAGTCGACGATCAGGCCGAGCTTCTCCATCTCCGTACCGCAGGCCGCCCGGGTCTGCCCGGTCAGCTTCTCCCGGTCGCGGATCATGTCCTCGACCGTCAACCCGCCCACGATGGACCTGAGATGACCGGCGAAGACGATGTGCACCCGCTCCGACATCAGCCGCTGCTGGTCCAGGAAACGGCGGGCCGCGTTGGCGATCGACACGAAGTCGTCGCCCACCTTGAAGATGACCACGCCCCGTACCTCGAGCGGAATGCCCTGGTGGGTCACGCAGTCCACGTGCAGCTCGGTCTCGTTCAGGTCCAGGGAGAGCTTGCGCACCGCCTGCACACCGGGCAGCACCAGCGTGCCGCGCCCGGTGACGATGCGGAATCCCATGCCCTCCTCAAGGCCCTCGGTACGGTGCGTGGACCCGGAGATGATGAGCGCCTCGTTCGGCTCGGCGACCCGCCACATCATCTTGAACAGACCGATCACGACGAGGACGGCAACGACGGCCGCCCCCGCAACGACGCCGATGACCATCGGCATTCGCCCCCTTTGCATGGTGCCCGTCCGGCACCGAACGAAGGGAGTGTGCGCCTGCCGCGACGTGCCGAGAAGACGCTGATGAATCCTTGTTGCAGTCTTGACACACGCCCCTCACCTGGGGCGGAGCATGCTCAACTGTCGTATGCGGCGGTGACGTAGACGGTCCTCGGCGGCAGGTACTCCACCACCATCACCACCGTGCCGCGCTCGATGCGGCCCGTGCCGTCGGCGGCGTAGGCGAGGAAGTGCTCCGCGCCGCCGCGCACCCGGACGATCACCTCGCCGACCAGGCCGGGCCCGATCGTCCCCGTCACCCGCCCCATGAGCCCGACCATCGACGCATCGTCCATGGTCACAGGGTACGGGCGCATCACGCTCACGCGGCCCTGGAATCCTCGCCCGGTTCCACGGGCGGCCAGAGCTCGTGCCAGCGCAGGTCCGCCTCCAACTGGGCGGCGAGGGAGACCAGCAGGGGTTCACTGTTCGCCGGGCCCAGCAGCTGACCGCCCACCGGCAGGCCTCCTCCGACGAAGCCGGCGGGCACGTTCACACCGGGCCAGCCGAGGACGTTCCATGGCCAGGCGTACGGACAGGCGGCGATCATCGCGCGATCGGTGGCGAGGCCGCGGAGCCCGTGCAGGGCACCGATCGCGAGCGGGGGAGCGGCGGTGGTCGGGGCGAGGACCACGTCGTACGACCCGAAGAACGCCCCGATCCTGCGGTGCAGGACCGCCTCGGCCCGCCGGGCCGCCCTCAGCGGGGCCCCGCCGAGGAGCCGGCCGAGCCGGGCCGCGTCCCGGGTGCGCGGGTCGAGCAGCGCGGGGTCGGGGGCCTCGCGGACCCGGTCGGCGATACCGGCGGTGGCGCGCGGCACGAAGGTCAGCCCGATCTGGCCGTAGGGCGGGTCGGCCTCCTCGACGATGTGCCCCAACGCGGCGAGTTTCTCGGCGAGTTCGAGAATCCGGGCCCGGACCTCCGTATGCAGCCGGGCGGGTACGGCGGTGAACGGCGGCTTGAGCGACAGCGCGACACGCAGCCGGCCGGGGTCGCGGCCGACCGCCTCCGTCACCGTGAGGGCCGGCGGGCGGTGCGGGTCCCGTTCGTGGTTGCCGCTCGCCGCGTCCAGCAGCAGGGCCGCGTCGGCGACCGTACGGGCCAGTGTGCCGTTGACCGTGATGCCGTGGAAGGACTCGCCGTGCGGCCAGGTCGAGATGCGTCCGCGCTGCGGCTTGATGCCGATCAGATGGGTCCAGGAGGCCGGGATCCGCACCGAGCCCGCACCGTCCGAGCCCAGCGCGGCGGGGACCAGGCCGGCGGCCACCGCCGCCGCGGAGCCCCCGGAGGAGCCGCCGGGGGTGTGGCCGGTGTGCCACGGGTTGCGGGTCTCCCCGAACGCCGGGCCCTCCGTGAACGGCCACTGCCCCAGCTCGCAGGTGTTCGTCTTGCCGACGATCACGGCCCCGGCCGCGCGCAGCCGCCGTACCGCCTCGCCGTCCGTCGCGACCGGCGGAAAGTCGCCGGGGCAGCCGAACGCGGTCGGTTCCCCCGCCACGTCCATGTCGTCCTTGACCGCGACCGGCACCCCGAGCAGCGGGCGCCGCGCTCCGCCGGCCAACTCCCGGTCGGCGGCGTCCGCTTCGGCGAGCGCGGCCTCGGCGCGCACGATCCGGAAGGCGTTCAGGGTCGGCTGGGTGGCCTCGATGCGGGCCAGGGCCTGCTCGATCAGCGCGCGCGAGGTCACCTCCCCGTCGGCGAGCGCGCGGACGGACTTCGCGAGGCCTGTGGCACGGTCGGGCGTCATGGCGGGGCACCTCCGGAAGCACGCTGTCTACCGAACGGTAACCGCAAGGTGCCGGGTGCCGTACGGGTTTCGTACAGGTGAATCGAGTCAGGTTCCCGTCAGCGCGTGAACCTGTTCGCGCCTGTCATGACTGGGCCCACGCGTCGTCCGGCTCCCGTGTCTGCTCCGGGGCGTCGGTCCACCGTTCCTTGCTGCCCACGGCGAGGAGTTGCTCCTCCAGCAGGAGCAGCAGGGCGACGAGGGTCATCAGGCCGCCGATCAGGAAGGTGCCGCGCACGCCGGTGAGATGGAGCAGCAGGCCGCCCATGAAGGCGCCCGCGGCCACGCCCGTGTTGTAGGCGGCGCCGTTCGCGGCGATGGCCGTCTCCGTGCGGCCCGGCGCGAAGTGCATGACCTGGCTCTGCGTGGCCATGAAGATCGGTCCCAGGGAGGCGCCGAGGAACACGATCATGATCACCGCCACGACCTGTGACCCGCCCGCCGCGTACAACCCGAGCAGTGCCACCGCCTGTGTCGAGACGGGGAGGGCGAGGGTCGCCCGCGGGAAGCGGTCGAGGAGCCGGCCGTACACCGCGACGCCGATGATGCCGGTGATGCCGAGGGCCAGGAGCAGGCCGCTCACGGAGGACTCGCTGAACCCGCTCTCGTCCACGAGGAACTTGGAGATGTAGGTGTATCCGGCGAAGACACCGGTGACGGTGAGACCGGTGACGGTCAGTACGACCGCGAACCGGCGGGTGTCCGGTGCGACGCCGTGCACCGCGTGTCCCGCTTCCGGGCGGGACGTCGGCAGCGCGGTGGCGATCACGATGAGGGAGGGGATGGCGAGCGCCCCGACCACCAGGAACGGCACCTGCCAGCTGGCGTGCTCGCCCAGCCAGGTGCCGCCGGGCACCCCGAGGACGAGGGCGAGCGAACCGCCCACGGACAGCGCCCCTATGACGCGGCCTCGGACCTCGGGGGGAAACAGGCCGACCGCGACCGGCCCCATCACCGCCCAGAACAGTGCCTGGGCCACCGCGGTGACCAACCGGCTGGTCAGCAGCACCCAGTAGGAGGAGACCACGGCCGCCGCGACGCTCGCGAGGAAGAGCGCGGCCAGCAGGACGCAGAGAACGAGGCGGCGCGGTATCGAGCGGGTCACCCTGGCGATCGGCACCGAGACGACGGCGACCGTGAGGCCGTACCCGGACACCAGCAGGCCGACGGCCGACAGTGACTGGTGCAGGTCGTCCGAGATCAGCTTGAGGATGCCGATCGGCAGGTTCTCGGTGGTGTTGAAGGCGAACGCTCCCAGCATGAGCGCACCGACCACGGCGACACCACGCCGGTACGTCGACTTCTCCGTCGCCATCCATCCTCCACGTTCACGGTGAGTACACAAAACTATGGGTGTGGCCTGTTTTAATTCCGAAGTGGCTTGATCTTGCTTCTGCTTACTTCAAGGAGTAGCCGAACGTCAGCGTAGACCCTGGTCGGCGAGAACGTGCTGAAGCACCTCGAATTACGGGATCGATCCTGCCGGCAAGAGGTCCGCATAGACATATCGGAGGTAGCCGGCTCGGTGTTGCGTACCGTGACGCTGGCACATGTCTTCACAAGGGCGTGGACGTTCCACCGGGTGGTGTGTAAGCTACAGTTGTTGCGTGGCTCTCCCAATGGTGTTCGTGACGTCTGTGTGATGTGGCGTCGATTTAAGCACGGTGGCCCCCACAAGGAGTGAACGTTGCTTAATCGCGAGGAACCGGAACTTCTCTTACTTGCTCCACAGTTACGCACTTGGTCGGCTCAGGCTGAAGACCTGAGCAACCCTGTTTACTGTATTTGCGACTACCTCGACATCCGAGGACAAGTCGACCCTGTTCTGATGAGCTCCGCGCATGACCACGTCGAGCGGGAAGCCGAGGCGCTGCGCCTGGGCATCAGGAACGCAGAAGGAGAGTACCGACAGTTCCTGCGCGACGAGACGGCCCCACTGGACTTCCTGGATCTGAGTGGAGAATCCGCGCCGGAAGCGGCGGCGAAGTCCTGGATGGAATCCGACGCCCATCGGCCGGTGGACCCGCTGCGGTTGTGCACCGCGGCGCTCATCAAGGTCGCCGGTGATCATTTCATCCTGTACCGGCGGGTGCACCACGCCCTCGTCGACGGCTACAGTCTCGCCCTCGTCTTCAACCGCACCGCCGCGGTGTACACCGCGCTCGCTCAGGGACTTCCGCCCGGCGACGGCGGCTTCCCTCCCTACGCACGTCTGCTGGAGACCGACGCGGAGTACCGCGGCACCAGGAGTTTCGCCCGCGACCGGGAGCACTGGCTGCGGAAGATGGCGGGCCACCCCGAGCCGGTGAGCCTCGCGGGCCGCAAGGCGGGACTGGCCATCGGGCGCCGCCGCACCGCCGAGCTCGCGCCGGACGCCGTCGCACGCCTGGAGCGCGCGGCCGGTGGTCTCGGCGTGACCTGGTCCGACCTGGCCGTCAGCACCATGGCGGCGTACGTGGCGCGCACCACCGGCGCCGGCGAGCTCCTGCTCGGCCTGCCCACCGGCGGCCGCCTGAGTCCGCAGACGCGGAACGTGCCCGGCATGACGATGAACATCCTGCCGCTGCGCCTCACCGTGGACACCACCACCTCGCTCGACGCGTTCGCCGGGCAGGTGTCGCGGGAGATAAGGGAAGTACTGCTGCATTCCCGCTATCCCACCGCCGAGATCTCCCGCGAACTCGCCGAACAGGGCGGCGGGTCGCGACTGTGGGGCCCCATGGTCAACGTCATGAGGTTCGATTACAAGCTGGACTTCGCCGGAGCCCACGCCGCCATGCGCACGGCGTCGATTCCGCTCACCGTCGACCTGACCGTGTACTTCTTCCAGACCTCGGCGGACGGCACCACCGAAGTCATTCTCGACGCGCATCCCGAGCTGTACAGCCCGGAGGAAACAGACCGGCACATGGACGGTCTGCTCTCTCTGCTGCGCTCGATGGAAACCACCGAGCCCCACACCGTCGTGGGTGACATCGGCAGCTGACTTTCATCGGTGAAAGCACAGTCCCTTTGCTCGTGAAGCCACAGCGGAACACCATCTGAATTCCGCGCATCAATAATTCCCCAACAGCGACCCTGCGGTGCGTCGGCATGCCGTCGACACAGTGCCGCCGTGCCGTCATGCCCCGAACCTTCCGGTCACGGGGAAACTCGGCGCGCCACCGGGAGATCCATCGGGCCACGCTGTTGGGGATAACTACGGGGAAAACGAGGGAACAACGATGGATCTGACCGCGGACGGCGCTGTCGCCCCGCAGTTACCGAATTCCCAGGAGGCCACCGAACTCAGAGCAGCGCTGAAACACCTGCGCTCGGATCCACGGGGATGGGTCTTCACCCTGAAATTCACCCTCTGCGCGCTGCTCACCGCGGGCGGCGTCGCGATGGCGCTGCGGCCCGAGTGGGGGTGGCGCGTCGCCGGAGTCGTACTGATCGGCTGCATGTTCGCGCACGCCGCGGAACTCCAGCACGAGACACTGCACAATCTCGCCTACCGCAGCCGCCGGCTGAACACGGTCACCGGAGTCGTCCTCGGCCTGCCGATGCTGATTTCCTTCGCGGCCTACAAGGCGACGCACATGCGCCACCACCGCGACCTCGGGACCCCCATGAACCGGGAGTTCTTCGACTACGGCGACCAGTACGGTCTCGAGGAGCGCTCGAAGTTCGGATCCTTCGTCGACTGGGCCGTGCGGTTCACCATGGTCCACCACTACGCGCTGTTCGTGGTGAACCTCGGCCGGTCCCTGCTCGGCCGGGACTTCAGCGGGGAGAGCGTACGGGTCTCGCGCCGCATACGCCGCGACCACCGCCTGGCCCTCGCCCTGCTGCTCCTGCTGTCCGCGCTGTCCTGGTGGCTGCACTCCGCGGTCGTCGTATGGGTGTGGCTCCTCCCGCTCGTCCTGGTGGCAGGGCCGGTGCACGCCCTCATCGAACTGCCGGAGCACTACGACTGCGAAACCCTGAACCGGGACCCGTTCGCCAACACCCGCACCATCCGCTCCAACCGCGTCCTGACATGGTTCACCAACAGCAACAACTTCCATGTCGAACACCACCTGATGCCCAATCTCCCGCTGGAGCGGCTGCCGGATCTGCACGCCGAAGTCCGCGGACGCATCCGCTACTTCAACCGCGGCTATCTCGAGTACTTCGGAAAGCTGCTCCGCAAGTGAACCGTGCGTACCCCGTGACCCCGCCACCCCCAGCAGGTGAGAGGAGCAGCAGGTGAACGTGACCTTCCGACTGGCGCGTACCGAGACCGACAAGACAGACGTGCTGCGGCTGCGTGACGCCGTGTACGTCGGCGACCAGGGCCGGCTCGCGGACGTGACAGACACGGCGGCGACCTTCGACCGCTTCGACCCCCATGCCGAGTACATCGTCGGGTACGCCGACCGGAGCCCGGTGGGCACCGTCAAGGTCGTCCCCGACACGGCGGCCGGGCTGCCCTGCGACGACACCGTGGACCTCACGGCACTGCGCAAGGGCAACCGGCTCGTGGAGTTCGGGCACTTGATGACCCTGCCCGAGGTGCGCAACCGCGACATAGGCATGGGTCTGATGCGCGCCGCCGTGGTCCACAGCGCCCGGACGTACGACATGACCCACATCCTCGGCGACTTCTTCGTCGACGACTCCGGAGGGCTGCGCGGCTTCTACAAGGAGATCGGCTTCTTCGCCCTGCACGAGCCGTACGAGGACACCCGTTTCAAGGGGGCGCCGCTCAGCCTCGTCGCCGCTCTCGACGTCACCGAGGCGGTCCGCCGCGCCCGCACTGAGCAGGGGAAGCAGAGCAGGCTGCTGCAGTACTTCTTCGGCGACTACGACAGCTACATACGACAGGAGGCGACGGATGCGGACACGGCGGCAGCTCCTCGCTGAGGCGAAGGCGGCGCACAACCACCCGGCCTACGCCAAGATGGCGTTCGTCATGGGCTGCGGAGTCCAGGGAAAGGGCGAGGGCAGCCGGGTCCTGGACGCCGACGAAGGCAGCGCGTATCTGGCCCTGTTCGACCAGTACGGCAACCAGTCCTTCGGCTACTCCCACCCGCGGATCGTCGCCGCGGTGCGCGAACAGCTCGACACCGGCGTCCTCAACAGCACCAAGATCATGTTCGAGGAGGTGCAGATCCGGCTCTCCGAGCGGCTCGCGGAGGCCACCGGACAGCGCCTGCCGTACTCGTACCTGGCCAACGGCGGCGGCGAGAGCATCGACAACGCGCTCAAGCTGGCCCGCGCCGCGACCGGCCGGCCCGGTGTGATCAGCGCCCGCGGCTGCTTCCACGGCAAGACCTTCGCCACCCTCAGCGCCTCCGACCGGCCCGAACACCGCGCGCTGCTCGGCCCGTTCATGGAGCACTTCCGCCAGGTCGACTTCGGCGACGTGGACCAGCTCGCCGCGGCGCTCGACGACACGGTCGCCGCCGTGCTCCTGGAGCCCGTGCAGGCGGAGGCGGGCGTGATCGTGCCGCCACCCGGATATCTCCAGGAGGTGCGCAGGCTGTGCACCGAGGCCGGCGCGCTGCTCGTCCTGGACGAGATGCAGACGGCGTTCGGCCGTTGCGGCACCTTCTTCGCCCACGAGCAGTTCGGCATCACCCCGGACCTGGTGTGCGTGGGCAAGGCCTTCGGCGGCGGGGTGCTCCCGCTGTCCGCGGTGCTCGGCACCGAGCGGGTCTGGGAGGTCCTGCGGGTGCTGCCGTCGACCTTCGGCTCCAGCCTCGGCGGCAACCCGCTGTCCTGCCGGGTCGGCATCGAGGCCATCGAGATCGCCTCCGACGAGGCGTTCCTCACCACGGTCAAGGAACGCTCGCTCACGATCGACGCGCGGCTGTCCGCCGCGGCCGCCCGGCATCCGGCACTCATCGCCGAACACCGCGGCCTCGGCATGATGCACGGCCTGGAGTTCACCGACGGGGCGACGGCCGGACTCGTGCTGGGCCGGCTCCTGGAGGAGCGCGTCACCTCGACGTACTCGCTCTACCAGACGAGCGTCCTGCGCGTGCAGCCCCCCATGGTCATCTCCGAGGAAGACCTCGACCACGGTCTGTCCGTGCTCGAAAGCGTCCTCGCGGAGGTCGACGGCCACCGGCAGCCGTCCGCGCCGTCCGGCGCGCCCACGGCGGAGCTGTCCCCGGTGACCCGGACCGTCCGGCTGCCGTACCCCGCCGCGCAGGTGCTGGACATGCTGGCGTCCCGGCCCCGGCTGCTCGACCCCTTCGCCGCGGACCCCGCGGCGGCCGCGGCACCGGGCCACGCGCCGGAGTTCGCCGGGCGGCTCGGCGGCGACGCGGTGGTCTGGGCGGACCGCGCCGAACTCCTCGACGACGGGGTGCGGCTGACCGCGGAGCCCGGCTGGCTGTGGCACACCCTCGAACGCCGTGTGACGGTCACGCCCGGCGACGGCGGAAGCCTCCTGGAGGTCCGCGTCGCCTGGAACACCGACAGCGGAGCGTACGAGGACATGCTCGGCGGCCGGATCGGATTCCTGGCGGGCGAACGGCTCGCCGAACTCATCACCGCGCTGGAAGCGGAACTCGACCGCCAGGGACACCTGGAGACGTTGGAAAGGAAGTCGGCCGACACGTGAGCATGAACCTTGCGGACCTCTTGGACCGCTCCGGCAACCACACCGCCGCCCGCGTGGTGGAGATCGACGTCACCGGCGGGCGCCGCGAGCTCACGCACAGCGCGCTGACGGACCTCGCACGCACCCGGGCGCGGCAGCTGACGGCCGCGGGCGTGCGCCCCGGCCACCTCATCGGCATCCGCGCGGCCAACAGCCTGGACTGGCTCGCCTGGGACCTGGCTGCCCTGGCCGCGGGAGCCCGGCTGAAGGCGTTCGCCGACACCACGGACATCCCCGACCCCCACGACTTCATCGCCGGCCACGGGCTCGCCCTGCTGATCGCAGACCTGCCCACGACCGCCCCCGCCGTCGTACGGCCCGACGGCGTCCCGGGTGCGGACGTGGTGCCGCCCACCGCCGTCGTCGTCGAGACCGACGACGTCCACAGCCTGGTCTACTCCTCGGGCACGACCGGCCGGCTCAAGGGCCTGGAGATCAGTGCCAAGGGCACCGAGTACGTCATCAACCGCTTCATCGACGCCTTCGGCGTGACCGGCACCGACCGGCACCTGATCTTCCTGCCGCTCGCCAACTACCAGCAGCGGCTGTCCGTCTACCTGTGCCTGTGGCTCGGCGCGGACCTGGTGCTCGCCCCGTACCAGCGGGTCTTCCAGGCGGTGCGCGCGGAGAGCCCGACCTTCCTGATCGGACCGCCCGTCTTCTACGACACGGCGCTCCAGCTCCATGTGAAGGGCGCGGGCAAGGACTCGCTCCCGGACTTCCTGGGCGGACGCATCCGCTTCATGATCACCGGCATGGCACCGATCCGGCGCGCGACCCTGGACGGATTCTGGGAGCGGGACGTGCCCCTGCTGGAGGCATACGGCCTGACCGAGACCGGCATGGTCGCCTGGAACACCCCGGACGACCACCGCGTCGGCACCGTGGGCCGCCTCATCGACCCGGACGCGGTGACCTTCCTCGACGACGGCGAAGTGCTCATCAACCGCCCGGCCCCGCTCGGGCGCGGCTACTTCGACACCGACGGGGACCCGACCGCCGCGGAGGTCTTCCAGGCCGACGGCACGATCCTGACCGGTGACTACGCTCGCCTCGACCCCGACGGGTTCCTGACCCTGATCGGGCGCAAGAAGGACGTCATCGCGCTCGGCAGCGGCCGCAAGGTGCACCCGGCCGAGATCGAGGCCGCGTTCACCGGCATCGACGGCGTCTCGGAGATCATCGTGGTGCCGACCCCGCAGTCCAACCGGCTCGGCGCCATCGTCACCCCGGCCGATCCGGCGGACACCGCCCTGCGCGGTCACATCGAGAAGCGCGTCGAGGAGATCAACGCGACCCTCGACGCCCACGAGCGCGTGATGTCGCTGGTCTTCTCCGACACCGCCCTGCGGTCCGATCCGGCGTTCATGACCGCCAACATGAAGCTCAGCCGGGGCCGCGCGGCGGAGCACTTCGCGGCGGCGGTCGAGGAGGAGTCCGCTTCCGGCGGGACCGCCGCGGGCGAGCCGGGCGCGGACGTCCGGACCGAGCGGTGATGGGGAGGGACCCCGGCGGCGCGCCGAGTGCCGGTGACGACACGCTGCCCGCAGTCGTCGACGCCCAGGTGCAGCTCGGCAGTCAACTCGCCATCCCCCGGGCCTTCCTGGAGTACCAGGCGGAGAACGCCCACCACCGCATGACCGCCTACGGCCACCGGGTCGAGCGCGAGCGCATGCTGGACCGGGTGCTCGCCGTCCACCAGGACGACGACGGCGACCGGCTCGTCGCGGAGATGGACGAAGCGGGGGTCGACCAGGCGTTCCTGGTGATCCCGGACTACTCGCACGTGGCGCGGTGCGCCCTGACACCGCCCGAACTCGCCGGGCACATCGACAAGGTGAACCGCCGGCACGCGGGCCGCTTCAAGGTCTTCTGGGGCGTCGACCCGCGCGCCGGGCAGGACGGTGTCGATCTGTTCGAACGGTGCGTGACCGAGTACGGCTTCGCCGGGCTCAAGCTGTACCCGCTGTGCGGCTACTCGCCGAGCGACCGCCGGCTGTATCCGTACTTCGAGATCTGCGAGAGCAACGGCCTGCCCGTGCTGAGCCACACCGGGCCGGGCTGGGGCCCGCTGGACTTCGAGTACGGCACACCGCTGCTGCTCGACGAGGCGGCGCGGGACTTCCCGCGGGTGAACTTCATCCTCGGGCACGGCGGGGTCACCCACGTCGAAGAGGCCACCTACATGTGCGCCCACCGGCCCAACACATACCTGGACATCAGCCAGTTCCACTCGGTCCTGGCCGCCGACGGCTGGCAGGCACATCTCAACCGGCTGTTCCGCCTGGGCATCAGCCACAAGATCCTCTTCGGCACCTGCTGGCCCTCCTACCGGCTCTCGGAGTCACTGACCGGCCTGGTGAGCGCCTTCGCCAAGGGGCAGCCCGCGGTGGCCGGGCTGAGGGAGGCGGACCGGCGCATGATCATGGGCGGCAACAGCCTGCGCCTGGTCGCCGGGACGCCACAGAGCACCGCCGAGAACGTCGGCAAGGACCACATCACCGTCACGGACCGGGGAGGCCGGGCATGAACGCGGACGTCGCAGCGCTGGAGAAGCTGATGGTCGAATGGGTCGAGCGGTGGATCGAGGGGGAGGCGCACGCGGCGATCGACGCGACGACCAACCTCAGCCACACCGGGCTCCTCGACTCCATGGCGATCGTCGGCCTCATCTCCTACCTGGAGGAACAGGCCGACGTCCACTTCGACTTCGCGACCTTCGACCCCCAGCACGGGATCAGCATCCAGGGCCTGATCCAGCACTGCGCGGAATGACCACGGTCTACGACGGCCACTGCCATGTGGCATCGACCGACTTCATCCCGCGGGCCTTCGCGCAGGACGTGGCGAGCAACGTCTGCTGCCGCCTCGGCTCCGTCGGCACGGCCCCGAGCCTCGGCCGTGTCACCGACGGCCTGGCGGCCCAGCAGCAGGACCATCTGGCCGACGGCCTGATCGGCGAGATGGACGCGGCCGGCATCGACCGCGCGGTGCTGCTCGTGCCCGACTTCGGCCTGCGGATGCCCGGCACACTGGATCCCGCTCAGGCGGCGCGCCGGCACCATGAGATCCGGCTGCGCCACCCCGGCCGCTTCTGGGTCTACATCGGCGTCGACCCACGGCGCGGACCCGAGGGTGTGCGTGCGTTCGAGGACATGGTCGACGCCTACGGCCTGGACGGGGTGAAGCTCTATCCGCCCTGCGGCTACTCGCCGTCGGACTCGGGCCTGTACCCGTACTACGAGATCTGCGCGGCCCGCCACCTGCCGGTGTTCGTGCACACCGGCCCCACCGCGCGCAGCCTCGACTACGGACCGGCGCACCCCCTGCGCGTCGACAAGGCCGCGCGGGACTTCCCGCGGGTGAACTTCGTCCTCGGGCACGGCGGACTCACCCATGTCGAGACGTGCGCCTATCTGGCGGCGTACCGGCCCAATGTGTACCTGGACACCGGCGGTTTCGCGAGCGGCCCGAGCCTGCCCTCCTGGCCCGAGCATCTGAACCGGCTGTTCCGGCTGGGCGTCAACCACAAGATCATCTTCGGTACGGACTGGCCGCTCGCCCGGCTCAACGGGCTCAAGACCCTGCTGGCGGAGGTCGTGGACGGTCCGACGGTGTTCGCCGGGGTGCCGCGCGCGGACCGCTCGCTCCTGCTGCACGAGAACCTGCTGCGCGTCCTCGCGCCGCGCAGCCGCCCGGAGAGCTGAGGCCCGGGGCGAGGCCGTACGCGAGGCATCACGAACACGAGGCACCACGTACACCAGGCATCACGAGCCACGCACGAGGCGCTCGCGCGGCACGGCCGCGCGAGCGCACCGCACCGCACACGCGCTGCCAAGAGCGCTCGAAGGTATCGGCGTTGAGAGAACGACCAAGGACGGGGCCATGGCAACCACCGGATCGGACAGCGCTTTCACGGATCACCGGCAGCGGTCGGCCGTCCCACCCGCGGACGCCACCGCCACGCTCACGGAACTGTTCGAAGCCCAGGTGTCCCGGTACGCGCACCGCACGGCCCTGACCATGGGCGACGAACACCTCGACTACGCCACGCTCAACGCCCGGGCCAACCGCCTGGCCCACGCGCTCCTCGCCCGGGGCGCGGGCCCGGAGAAACTCGTCGCCCTCGCCCTGCCCCGGTCCGCCGACGCCGTCGTCGCGATCCTCGCGGTCCTCAAGTCGGGCGCCGGATACCTGCCGCTGGACCTGGACCACCCGCGCGAACGGATCGACCGGACCCTTGCGGACGCCCGCCCGGTGCTGCTGCTCGGCCAGGACCTGACGGACGCCCCGGCCGGCGTACCCGGCCTCGCCCTCTCCGACCCGGCCACCGCCGAGGAGCTCGCCGCCCTGCCGGACACCGACCCCACCGACGCCGACCGCCCGGCCCCTGTCCGGCCCGCGACGACGGCGTACGTGATCTACACCTCGGGCTCCACCGGCCGCCCCAAAGGCGTGGTGGTCTCGCACGCCAACGTCATCCGTCTGTTCACCGAGACGGCGGACGAGTTCGGCTTCGACGAACACGACGTGTGGACCCTCTTCCACTCCTACGCCTTCGACGTCTCCGTCTGGGAGATCTGGGGCGCACTGCTGCACGGCGGTCGCCTCGTGGTCGTCCCGTACGAGACGAGCCGCACGCCCGAGCGCTTCCGGGCGCTGCTCGCGGCGCAGCGGGTGACCGTCCTCAGCCAGACGCCGTCGGCCTTCTACCCGCTGATGGACGCCGACCGGGACGCCGACCACGGCGAACTCGCCCTGCGCATGGTCGTGTTCGCGGGCGAGGCCCTCGACTTCGGCAAGCTCGCGCCCTGGTACGAACGGCACCGCGACGACCTCCCGGTGCTCGTGAACATGTACGGCATCACCGAGACCACCGTGCACACCACGATCGCCCGGCTCCGCGCGGCCGAGGCCGTCCCGCACGCCCCCAGCCGCGTCGGCGTCGGCATCCGTGACCTGTCCCTGTACGTCCTGGACGAGGCGCTGCGCCCGGCCCCGCCCGGAACGGCCGGGGAGCTGTACGTCT
Organism: Streptomyces griseochromogenes; assembly: GCF_001542625.1. Taxonomy (NCBI): domain Bacteria; kingdom Bacillati; phylum Actinomycetota; class Actinomycetes; order Kitasatosporales; family Streptomycetaceae; genus Streptomyces; species Streptomyces griseochromogenes. The sequence goes on from NZ_CP016279.1 coordinate 3,887,375, forward strand.
CCGGGCCGGGGGTCACCCGCGGCTACCTCGACCGGCCGGGACTGACCGCCCAGCGCTTCGTGGCTGACCCCTTCGGGCCGCCCGGCAGCCGGATGTACCGCAGCGGCGACGTGGTCCGCTGGAGCGAGCGGGGCGAGCTGGAGTTCATCGGACGCGCCGACCAGCAGATCAAGATCCGGGGCTTCAGGATCGAGCCGGGCGAGATCGAGGCCGCGCTCGCCACCCACCCCGCGACGCGCCAGGCCGCGGTCGTCGCCCGGGAGGACACCCCCGGCGACAGACGTCTGGTCGCCTATGTCGTGGCGGAAGGACGCCCGGAGGCCGACGAGGACGCGGACGACGCGGCCGCGCGGCAGGTGCACGACTGGCAGAATGTGTTTGACGCCCAATACGCCGAGGCCGCCGAGCCCGCCGAGCGCACGGCCTTCGGTGAGAACTTCGCCAGCTGGTACGACAGTTACACCGAACGTCAGCCCATCGCGCCGGACCACATGCGCGAGTGGCGCGACACGACCGTCCGGCGCATCCGGGAACTGCGGCCCCGCCGCGTCCTGGAGATCGGCGTCGGAACCGGCCTGCTCCTGTCCCGGCTCGCCGCCGACTGCGAGGAGTACCACGGCACGGACGTCTCCGCGCGCGCCGTCGAAACCCTCGCCGGCGAGATCGCCGCGCGACCGGACCTCGCCGCGCGGGTCCGGCTGCGCCACCAGGCCGCGCACGACACCACCGGCTTGCCCTCGGGCCACTTCGACGTGGTGGTCGTCAACTCGGTCGCCCAGTACTTCCCGAGCGGCGGCTACCTCCTCGACGTCCTCGCCGAGGCCCTCGGCCTCACCGCACCCGGTGGTGCCGTCTTCGTCGGTGACGTACGCGACCTGCGCGCCCTGCGCCCCTTCACCACCGCGGCCCATCTGCGCCGTGCCGCACCCGAAGCGGACCGGGCCACGGTCCGCCACGCCGTCGAGCGCGCCCTGGTGCTCGAGGAGGAGCTGCTGCTCGCCCCCGACTTCTTCCACGCCTTCGCCGCCCGCCACGAAGCCGTCGGCGCCGTCGACATCCAGGTGCGCCGGGGAACCCTGCACAACGAGATGACCCGGTACCGCTACGACGCGGTGCTGTTCAAGACACCCGTGCGGAGCGCGGAGGCCGGCGGGCCGCGGCTGCGCTTCGGCGACGAACTGCCCGGCCCCCACGAGCTGGAGACGTATCTGCGGCGGCACGGCCCCGACCGGCTGAGGGTGCTGTCCGTCCCCAACAGGCGCGTCACCCAGGAGGCCGCCGCGGCAAGGGCGTTCGAGAACGGCACCGGCATCGAGGACGCGCGCCGCACCCTCGCCCAGGAGCCCCGCGGTGTCGATCCCGAGGAGCTCTACCTGCTCGGGGAGCGCCTGGGCTACCACGTCGCCGTCACACCGGCGGCGAAGGCCGTGGACAGGGTGGACGCGGTCTTCGCGCGCCGCGCGGCCACCGCCGCCGGCCCCCTGGCGGCGTACGAGCCGGACGGCACGCCCGGTGACCCGCTGGCCCACGCCAGCAGCCCGGTGGCCGCCCGCCACGGCGCGCGGCTGACCGCCGCCCTGCGCGAACACCTGCGCACGCGGGTGCCCGACTACATGATCCCGTCGGCCGTGGTGCTCCTGGAGCGGCTGCCGCTGACCGTCAACGGCAAGCTCGACCGCGCCGCCCTGCCCGCGCCGGTCGTCGAGGCGCAGTCCACGCGGGCCCCGCGCACCGAGCGCGAGGAGGTGCTGTGCGCCCTGTTCGCCGAGATACTCGGCGTCGAGGGCATCGGTATCGACGACGACTTCTTCGCGCTCGGCGGTCACTCGCTGCTCGCCACCCGGCTCGCCTCCCGGGTCCGCGCCCGGCTCGGCGAGGAACTCGCCGTGCGCACCCTCTTCGAGCACCCCACCGTCGCCGCCCTGGCACGACGGCCGGAGAACCGGGCACCGCACCCGGCCCGCGTGCGGCCGGCGCTGCGCGCCGTCGAGCGCCCCGACCCGCTGCCGCTGTCCTTCGCCCAGCGCCGGCTGTGGTTCCTGCACCGTCTGGAAGGGATGAGCCGGGCCTACAACGTGCCCTGGACGCTGCGGTTCAGCGGCCGGCTGGACGTCACCGCACTGGCCGACGCGGTCGCCGGCCTCGTCGCCCGCCACGAATCCCTGCGCACGCTCTTCCCCGACCGGGACGGCGAGCCGTACCAGCGGATCCTCGCACCCCACGACGCCAGGCCGCAGCTCGGGCAAACGCGCACGACCGAGGCGGCGCTGCCCGGCGCACTCGCCGAGGCGAGCGGTCACCACTTCGACCTGGCCACCCAGATCCCGCTGCGGGCCCACCTGTTCACGCTGTCCGACACCGAGCACGTGCTGCTGCTCCTCGTCCACCACATCGCCTGCGACGGCTGGTCCCTCGCGCCGATGGCCGAGGACCTGATGGCCGCGTACGAGGCCCGCGGCACGGGGACGCCCCCCGGCGTGGACGACCACGGCCGTGACACCGCCGTCCAGTACGCCGACTACGGGCTGTGGCAGCGCCGTCTCCTCGGCGACCCGGACGACCCGGCCAGCCCCCTCGCCCGCCAGCTCTCCCACTGGCGGCGGCAGCTCGCGGATCTGCCCGGCCAGCTGGAGCTGCCCTTCGCCCGCCCGCGCCCCGCCGAACCCACCTACGGCGGCGAGACCCTCTCCGTCGCCTGGGACGCCGACCTGCACCGGCGTCTGTCCGCACTCGCCCAGGAGACCGGGACGAGCCTGTTCATGGTGCTTCAGGCCGGCCTCGCGGCACTCCTGACCCGGCTCGGCGCGGGAGACGACATCCCCATCGGCTCACCCATCGCCGGCCGCACCGACCAGGGCCTCGACCGCTCCGTCGGCTTCTTCGTCAACACCTTGGTCATCCGCAACGACACCTCCGGCAACCCGTCCTTCCGGGACCTGCTGCACCGCGTGCGCGACGTCGCCCTGAGCGCCTACGAGCACCAGGACGTGCCCTTCGAGTACCTGGTGGACGACCTCAACCCGCCTCGCGTCATCGGCCGCCACCCGCTCTTCCAGGTCTCGCTGGTCCTGCAGAACGCGCCCGCACCCCGCCTGGACACGCCCGGACTCGACATCACCACCGGCCTGCTGCACCCGGGATCGGCCCGCTTCGACCTGCTCCTGAACATCGAGGAGCGCTTCTCCGACGACGGCGAACCGCTGGGTCTGACCGGCTTCTTCGAGTACGGCACCGACCTGTTCGACCCCGAGGACGTGGCCACTCTCGCCACCCGTCTCGCCCGGCTCCTGAGCGCGGCCGCGGACGCCCCGCACACACCCGTCGGACGGCTCGGCATCCTCAGCGCCAAGGAGACGCGCCTGCTGTTCGAGGAGTGGAACGACACCGAGCGGCCCATCCCGGCCGTCACCGTGCCGGACCTGTTCGAGCGGCAGGCCGCCCGCACACCCGATGCCACGGCCGTCATCTGCGACGACGTGCGGCTCTCCTACGCGCAGGTCAACACCCGCGCGAACCGCCTCGCCCACCGGCTCATCGCCGCCGGCACGGGACCGGAACAGATCGTGGCTCTCGCCCTGCCCCGCTCGGCCGACATGATCGTGGCGCTCCTCGCCGTCCTCAAGTCGGGCGCCGCCTACCTGCCGGTCGACCCGCGCCACCCGGCGGACCGGATCGCGTTCATGTTCCAGGACGCCGCCCCCGTCTGCGTCGTGACCGCCCCCGACACCCCGTGCGAACTGCCCGCCGCCGTACCGCGCGTGCACCCGGACACCGGCGCCGGCACCCTCGACGGCGCGCCGGACGACCCCCGCGACACCGACCGGACGCTGCCCCTGACCCCGGCGAACGCCGCCTACGTGCTGTACACCTCGGGGTCGACCGGCCGCCCCAAGGGCGTCCTCGTGCCCCACGCCAACGTGGTGGACCTGGTGTTGTGGGGACGCGAGACCCTGGGCGGCGAACGGTTCGCGCACACGCTGGCCGCCACCCCGCTCAGCTTCGACGTGTCCGTCTTCGAGATCTTCGGCCCCCTGCTCACAGGCGGCGCCGTCGACGTCGTACCCGATGTGCTCGCACTCGCCGAACGCCCCGGCGGACAGTGGACCGGAAGCCTCATCTGCGGTGTGCCGTCGGCCCTTTCACACCTGCTGAACCGGCACGACGTGGCCCTCAGGGCGGACATGGTCGCGCTCGCCGGCGAGGCGCTGCCCGCACACACCCTGGCGGAGATCCGCGCCGCCGTGCCCGGGGCCCGCGTCGCCAACGTGTACGGCCCCACGGAGGCGACCGTCTACACCACCGCCTGGTTCCCGGACGGCACCGACACGGCACCGCCCACGGCTCCGCCCATCGGCCGTCCCGTGCGCAACACCCGCGCCTACGTCCTCGACGCCCGTCTGCAGGCCGTACCGCCAGGCGTGCCCGGAGAGCTCTACATCGCGGGAGCGGGCCTGGCCCGCGGCTATCTGGGCAGGCCGGGGCTGACCGCCGAGCGGTTCGTGCCCGACCCGTTCGCCGCCCCGGGCGAGCGGATGTACCGCACCGGCGATCTGGCCCGCTGGCGCGCCGACGGCAACCTGGAGTACCTGGGGCGCACCGACGACCAGATCAAGCTCCGCGGCCTGCGCATCGAGCTGGGAGAGGTGGAGACCGTGCTCGCGGCCCACCCCAAAGTGGCACAGACCGCGGCCGCCGTGCGCGAGGACACCCCGGGCGACGCACGCCTGGTGGCGTACTACGTACCCGCCGACGGCGCCGGACCGGCCCCGGACGGTGCCGAGTTGCGCGACCACCTGACCCGCAGCCTGCCCGGGTACATGATCCCGTCCGCCCTCGTACGGCTGGAGCGGATGCCGCTCAACCCCAGCGGCAAACTCGACCGGCGCGCCCTCCCCGCCCCCGACGACACGCCGGCGCGGCCCTCCGGGCGGCTGCCGCGCACCACGGCGGAGAAGGCCCTGTGCGACCTGTTCGCCGAGGTCCTCGGCGTGCAGGGCGTCGGCGTCGACGACAGCTTCTTCGACCTCGGCGGACACTCCCTGCTCGCCGTCAAGCTCGTGTCCCGCATCCGTGCCGCCCTGGACGCGGACCTTGGCATCCGGGCGGTGTTCGAGGCCCCCACCGTCGCCGCGCTGGCCCCGCGGCTGTCCCCCGAAGGAGACCGGAAGGGAAGGGAGCGCGGCCATGCCGAATCCACTTCGAAGCCCGCTTGAGAACCCTCGCGAAAGCCTTGTCGCCGGCGAGGCCGAACCCGCGGTGCCGCTGTACCGCACCATGAGACTCATCCGCAGTTTCGAGGAGCGCTGCGTCGAGCTCGTGAAGACGGGGGAGATCGTCGGCGGCATCCACCCCTGCACCGGACAGGAGGCCGTGGCCGCGGGCGTGTGCGCGGCGCTGCGCCCCGACGACGTCATCACCAGCACCCACCGCGGCCACGGCCACGTCCTGGCCAAGGGCGCGGACCCGGCGCGGATGATGGCGGAGCTCGCCGGGCGGATCACCGGGCTCAACAGGGGCCGTGGCGGCTCCATGCACGCGGCCGACGTCGGCCTCGGCATCCTCGGCGCGAACGGCATCGTCGGCGCGGGTGCGCCGATCGCGACCGGCGCGGCATGGGCCGCCGTGCGCGCGGGCCGGGACCGGGTCGCCGTCGGCTTCTTCGGCGACGGCGCCGTCAGTCAGGGCGTGGTGCTGGAGTCCTTCAACATGGCCTCGCTGTGGCGTCTTCCCGTCGTCTTCGTCTGCGAGAACAACGGCTACTCCTCGACGGTCACGGTCGAGGACATGGTCGCGGGCTCGATCACCGGCCGCGCGCAGGCCTTCGGCATCCCCGCGGAGTCCGTCGACGGCATGGACGCCGAGGCCGTGTTCACCGCCACCCGCGCGTGCGTCGAGCGGGCCCGCGCGGGCGGGGGACCGGCATTCCTGGAGTGCCGCACCTACCGCTTCGACGCCCACCACACCTGGGAGCACCGCTCCTTCGTGCGCTACCGCACCCAGGAACAGGTGGACGAGGGCCGCCGCCGCGACCCCCTGACGATCCAGGCCGAGCGGATCCCGGACACGGAGCGCGCCCGCGTCGACGACGAGGTGGAGGCCGTCCTGGAGTCGGCCGTGCGGTTCGCCCTCGACAGCCCCAAGCCCGATCCGGCCGACGCTCTCGACCATCTCTACGCGACGGGCCTGCGCCCCCGGGCGGGGGTGACCACCCATGCCTAAGCTCGGCTATCTCACCGCGCTCACCCGCGCCCTGAACGACGAACTCGAACGGGATCCCCAGGTCTGCGTGTTCGGCGAGGACATCCGCGTCGGCGTCGCCAACGTCACCAAGGGGCTCGTACAGCGCTTCGGCCCGGAGCGGATCGTGGACATGCCGCTGTCGGAGCAGGCGTTCACCAGCTTCGCGACCGGCGCCGCGCTGTCCGGGCACCGCCCCGTGATCGAGTTCCAGATCCCCTCGCTGATGTTCCTGGTCTTCGAGCAGATCGCCAACCAGGCGCACAAGTTCTCCCTGATGACCGGCGGCCAGGTCAACGTGCCGGTCACCTATCTGGTGCCCGGTTCCGGCTCGCGCACCGGCTGGGCGGGCCAGCACTCGGACCAGCCCTACAGCCTGTTCGCGCACGTCGGCCTCAAGACAGTGGTGCCGTCCAGCCCCTCCGACGCCTACGGCCTGCTGGTCTCCGCGATCCGCGACGACGACCCGGTGGTGGTGCTCACGCCCGCGGCGTCGTCGATGAGCTTCGAGAGCGTCGACCTCGCCCGGCTCGCTCCGCTGCCGCTCGGCGTCGGTCATGTGGCGCGCGAGGGGACGGACGTCACGGTCGTGGCGGTGGGCCACTTCGTGGGGCAGGCCCTGGAGGTGGCCGAGGAACTGGCGGCCGACATCTCCGTGGAGGTCTTCGATCCGCGCACGGTCTACCCCTTCGACTGGCACGGTCTGGCCGAGTCGGTGAACCGCACCGGCCGCCTCGTCGTCATCGACGACTCCAACCGGTTCTGCGGCCTGGGCGCCGAGATCGTCGCCACGGCCTCGGAGGAGATGCGCCTGGTGGCGCGGCCCCGGCGGATCACCCGGCCGGACGGCACGGTGCTGCCGTTCGCCCTCGACCTCGACCGGGCGGCACAGCCGCACCGCGACCAGCTGGCGACGGCGATCCAGCAGGTCTGCGAGGAGCAGGGCCGGTCCGTGCGATCCACGGGAGAAACGACACGTCGAGAAGGAGTCACCCGATGAGCGGCAATCCGTTCGAGGACCCCGAGGGCACCTATCTGGTCCTCGTCAACGACGAGGGGCAGTACTCGCTGTGGCCCGCGTCCGCCGAGGTACCGGCGGGCTGGCGGACCGACCTCGGGGAGAGCCCCCGGGACACGGCGCTGGACCACATCAACGCCGTCTGGACCGACATGCGTCCGCGCAGCCTCGTCCGGACCATGGAGACGGACACGGCGCGCCCGCCGTCGCCGTGAACGGAGCCCGGCTCCCCACGGACGACACCGGACCGGGCGGTCCGGCGGTGCCGGTCCAGGGCCCGGGCGGCCGTGACATCCATGTCCCCTGCCAGGTCGCCGCCTTCGCGGACGACCTGGCAGGTCCGCCCGTCCCGGGCGGCGGACAAGGCGATCGTGCAGTTCCTCACCGGCGAGGCCCGCCGCATCGCGTCGCGGTGGCGCCGCAGGCAACCGGCGCACGGCCGAGCCCCTCCTACCTGTCGAGCGATCCGTACCGGGACACGCGCCGCCCCACGGGCCGTGCCCTGCCCGCCCCACGCGCCGACAGGAGCCCTCGCCATGGACCGCACCGAGCCCCCGCCCGCCGACGGTCTGTCCCGCCGCCGGTTCATGGTGTACTCGGTGGCCGCGACCACCCTGACGGTCGCCGCCCCGCTCGCCTGCACCCCCTCACCCGCGCAAGGAGCCGAGTCGCCGGCCCGCACCGGTGCCGACGTCCTGGTCACCGGCACCGACGAGGAGATGCTGGTCCTGGAGGTCACGGCGGCCAACCAGGTCGTCGTCCGGCTGCCCCGGGCCGAGGTCGGCCAGGGCATCACCACCGCGGTCGCCATGATGATCGCCGAGGAGCTGGACGCCCGTCTCGCCGACGTGCGCATCCCTCTCGCCGACGCCCGCGGCAAGGGCAACCAGTACACCGGCGGGTCGAGTTCGGTCAGCTCGCTCTACGGCCCGGCCCGGCAGCTCGCCGCCACGGCCCGGGCCCGGCTGGTGACCGCCGCCGCCCGCGAGTGGCACCTGCCCGCCTGGTCCCTGCACACCCGCGACACGATGGTCGTCGCCCCGGACGGGCGTACGGCCACCTTCGGCTCGCTGACCGAGCGCGCGGCCCGGATCCGCCGCACCGCCGTTCCGGCCCGGCCCAAGCCGGCCTCCCGGCACCGGGTGATCGGCCGGCCGACGACCAGGATCGACGCCCGGGACATCGTCACCGGGCGGGCGAAGTACGCCGGGGACCAGGCGGTGGCGGGCGCGAAACCCACGGTGGTGGCCCGCCCGCCGACGCTCCGGGGCAAGCTGCTCTCGGTCGACGACCGGGCCGCCCGCGCCCTGCCCGGCGTCCACGCTGTCGTCCGGCTGCCGGGCGGGGTGGCCGTTGTCGCGGACACGTTCCACCAGGCCTTCCGTGCCCGGGACGCGCTGCGTCCGACCTGGGAGCCGGGACCGCTCGCCGGCCTTTCGGACGCGCAGATCCGCGCCCGGCTGAAGGCGGCCGTACCCCGGCTCGGCACCCCGCCCCGCGGATCCACCCCGGTCTCGGGCGAGTTCGCGTTCGCCTTCGTCAGCCACGCCCCGATGGAGGTGCTGACGGCGGTGGCGGACGTCCGCGCCGACCGCGCGGAGCTGTGGTTCTCCTCCCAGACCCCCATGGACGCGCGGGACGCGGTCGCCGCGGCGGTCGGTCTGCGCCCGTCGGTGGTGCGGGTGCATGTCGTACGGGGCGGGGGCTCGTTCGGGCGCCGCCTGAACTTCGATGCCGCGATCGAGGCGGCCCTGGTCTCCAAGGCGGCCCGCCGTCCGGTGAAGCTGATGTGGAGCCGGGGCGACGACATCCGCCACGGCCGGATGCGCCCCGCGAGCCACCACCGGATCCGGGCCAGCCTGGCGGGGGGCCGGGTGGTCGCCTTCGAACAGGTGACGGCCTCGGTGGCGGAGTCGGGCGACGGCAAAGGCCTGTCCGCGCAGGGCGGGGTGCGGACCCTGTCCGGCCCCCTGCCCAGCGACACCGGCCTGTACGACTTCGGCCGTGTGTCCGGGGATTCGGGCGGCGTAGAACTCGCCGTCCCGCTCGGCGCCTGGCGGTCGGTGGACTCCGGGACGGTACGTACGGCCGAGGAGATCGTCGTGGACGAGATCGCGCGCGGACTCGGGCGGGACCCCGTCGCCTTCCGCCGCGCGAGCCTGCGGAACAAGCGGGTCGAAGCCGTCCTCGACAAGGCCGCGACGGCGGGCCACTGGGGCCGGGCCATGCCCGAGGGCACCGCCCAGGGGGTCGCGGTGCACGAGGAGTACGGCTCCTGCGTGGCCTGCCTCGCCGAGATCGACACGCGGGACCCGAAGAACCCCCGGGTGACCAAGGTGGTGATGGCGGCCGACGTGGGCATCGCCGTCAACCCGCGTGGCCTGGAGGCCCAGTTGATGGGCACCGCGATCGACGGGATCTCCGTCGTCCTCCAGGCGGGCCTGCACATCGACCGGGGCGCCGTCCGCGAGGGCAGCTTCGCCGACTTCCGCTACGCCCGCCAGCGCCAGGCCCCGCTCGTCTTCGAGGCTTACATCCTCCCCTCGGCCAAGGAGCCGGGCGGCGCCGGAGAACTGGGCGTCCCCGCGGCATCCGGCGCGGTCGCGAACGCCTACGCCCGCGCGACCGGCACCGTACCGCGCTCCTTCCCGCTCACCTTCTGACCCACGACCCGAAGGCACCCATGCGCTCGTACTCCTTCACCCTCAACGGCGAACCGGTCACCGTTCAGGCCCCCGCCGACATGCCCCTGCTGTGGGTCCTGCGCGACCTGCTCGGCGTCACCGGCCCCAAGTACGGCTGCGGCGTGGGCGTCTGCCGCGCCTGCACCAGCCACCTCGACGGAGCCGAGATCCAGCCCTGCACGGTCCCGCTCGCCGACTGCGCGAACCGCGCGGTCACCACCATCGAGGGCCTCGCCGACGGCGACACCCTGCACCCCGTCCAACAGGCCTGGCTGGACTGCGACGTGGCCCAGTGCGGCTTCTGCCAGCCGGGCCAGATCATGGCGGCCGCAGCCCTCCTCGAACGCACTCCCCACCCCACGGACGCCGACATCGACACCATCGAGAACATCTGCCGCTGCGGCACCTACACCCGCATCCGGGAGGCGATCAAGAAGGCGGCGGAGAACGGGGGCTGACCCCTGGCCGGTCCGGCCATCTCCGCGGCAGGTCACGCCGGGACACCTGGCCGCATCCCCAGGTGCCGCAGCAGCCCTGCCGAGGCGAGCAGGGCGACCAGGGCGCACACCCCCGTCCAGCCGAAGTGCCCGTAGGCGCGCGTGCCCAGCCAGGTCCCCGCGCCGCCCCCCAGGTAGGCGCACGTCATATAGGCGGTGTTGAGGCGGCTGCGGACGTCCGCGCCGAGGCCGTAGATCCGGACCTGGTTGGCGACCATGCCGGACTGCATGCCCACATCGAGCAGGAGCGTGCCCGCCACCAGCGCCACGAGACCGGACGCGCCGGCCGTCGAGCCGAGGGCCAGCACCCCCGCCGAGACCATGACCACGAGGAAGCAGACCAGGTTCACCCCGTCCGGACCCCGCCGGTCCACCTGGCGTCCCGCGTACCGCGTGACGAGCATGGTCCCCGCGTTGACCAGCGCCAACAGCCCGACCGCGGCCGCGTCCAGGCCGTACACCGGGCCCGTGAGCAGCAGTGCGATGCCCGTCCACGCGGCGGAGAAGCCCGCGAAGACCGTCGCCTGGTAGAGGCACGAGCGGCGCAGGACCGGTTCCGTGCGCAGCAGGCGCAGCGGTTCGGCCAGCAGCCGGGGGTAGCCCTGCCGGGAGGGCGGGGCCGAGCGGGGGAGCGTGCGGGACAGGAGCAGCGCGACCGCGAGGGTGAGCAGGGCCGCCAGGACGTACGGCGCCCGCCAGCCGAGGCGCTCGCCCAGGGCACCGCCCGCCGTGCGGGAGAGCAGCATGCCCGCGATCGCCCCGCTCAGCAGCGTGCCGCCGGCCACGCCCCGGCGTTCCTCGGGGACCAGACCGGCCGCCAGCGGACCGGCGAGCGGGGCGATCACCGTCGCCGCTCCGACCAGGACACTCGCCCCGAGCAGCGCAGGCAGCGCGGGCGCCGCGGCCGCCGCGCACAGGCCGAGGCCGGTCAGCGTGAGCAGGGTGACCAGCAGCGGGCGGGGCGGGAACCGGTCGCCGAGCGGGACGAGCAGGAAGATGCCCGCCGCGTAGCCGAACTGGGTCGCGGTGACCACGCCGGCCGCCGCGCCGGGGGAGACCCCGAGGCCGGCCGCCGCGAGCGGGGCGACCGCCTGCGGGAAGTAGACGTTGCCGACCGCCACCGCGCAGGCCAGGGCCAGCAGGGGAATCAGCCGGGAGGATGCGGGGAGGGGCGCGGTACGCTGCCGGGCGTCGGTCAGGGACATGTGCCGAAGTCCACGGCACGCGCGGGCGGTTGCCAAAGGATGTAGGCCAGGGCTACATGATCAGCTTCGTGCTCGGTGTCGAGGACCTCACGGACACCCGGTTCGCGATCTCCCCGCTGTGCGCGGTCATGGGCAGTCTGCGTGCTCTGCGCGCGCCCGCCCTCTACCCGCTGCACGTGCGGTGGCGCGCGTCCGTCCTGCGCACCCTCGACCCGGCCGACCTGCGGCTGCTGTCCGCCCTGGTGGGCGACACCCTGGCGCTGCCCGACTTCCTGTCGCCGCGGCCCACGGCGTTCGCGCCCGCGATCGAGGACGAGCTGGCCGTCGTACGGGCCACACCCGTGGAGGTCGTACGACGCGATCTGTACGCCGCCCACGCACCGAGGCCCCTCCCGGACGCCCTGCGGCAGGCCGCGGCCCCCGGTGACCCGGATGTCCTCGAACTGGTCGACCGGCTCTGCTCGTTGCTGCGCCGCTACTGGGAGTCCGCCCTGCTGCCGCACTGGCCGCGGATACGGCTCCTGCTGGAGGCCGACATCACGCACCGCGCCCGGCAGCTGGCCACGGGCGGTGCGCGGCTGCTCTTCGCCGAGCTGCATCCGAATCTGCGCTGGCGGGACGGCGTCCTGACGATCGACCGGATGATCGGCCACCACCGGGTCGACGGATCCGGGCGTGGTCTGCGCCTGGTCCCGTCCCTGTTCGCGCACAAGCCGGCACCCCCGATCAGCGCCGAGGAGCCCCCGATGCTGGACTATCCCGGCCGGGGGGCGGCCACGCTGTGGGAGCCGGAGCCCACACCCGATACCTCGGCGCTCGGCTCGCTGCTCGGCGCGCCCAGGACGACGGTCCTGCGCCTGCTGGCCGAGCCGCTCCCCACGGTCGAACTCGCCCGCCGTCTCGGCGTCACACCGAGCGCCGTCTCCCAGCACCTGCGGGTCCTGCACGCCACCGGCCTGGTGACCCGGGTCCGCGACGGACGCCGTGTGCTGTACCGGCGCAGCCCGCTGGGCGAACAGCTGGCGTCGGGCTGACTTCGAGCGCGCTCCAGGATCTAGCGTCGGTGGTGTCGATGACGGTCCGCACGGACGGAGACGGACATGCGCGTGGGCGTGCACATCAACCGGTTCGACGACCCCGGGGACGGGTCCGCGCCGGGCACCGAACTCGCCGCGGCGGGCGAAGCGGCCGAGGCGGCCGGAGTGAGCTGGCTGTCGGTGATGGACCACTACTTCCAGATGGAGTTCAACGGCGGCGCCGAGGCTCCCATGCTGGAGGCCTACACGACCCTCGGCTTCCTCGCCGCCCGCACCTCCACCGTCCGGCTCGGCGCTCTGGTGACCGGGGTGACGTACCGTCGTCCGGGACTGCTCGCCAAGATCGCCACGACACTCGACGTGCTGTCCGGCGGCCGGGCCACACTCGGTGTCGGGGCCGCCTGGTACGACCGCGAGCACCACGGACTCGGCGTGCCCTACCCGCCGCTCGCCGAGCGCTTCGAGCGCCTGGAGGAGACGCTGCGGATCTGCCTGCAGATGTGGGACCCGCGCGACAACGGTCCCTTCGAGGGCCGGCACTACCGACTCGCCGAGACGCTGTGCGTGCCGGCTCCGGTGAGCGAGCCGCACCCCGAGATCATGATCGGCGGCGGGGGAGAGAAGAAGACACTGCGCCTGGTGGCGCGGTATGCCGACGCGTGCAACCTCATCCCCGCCTCTCCCGAGGAGCTGCGGCACAAGCTCGATGTGCTGCGCGGCCACTGCGATGCGGTGGGCCGGGACTACGACACGATCCGCAAGACCTTCGTGTACACGGGCGAGCACGCCACCGCGGGCGACCTCGACGCCTTCCTGCGCGACATCGAGGGCTACGCCGAGCTGGGCATCGACACGGTCGTCCTCGGACCGCGCCTCGGCGCGACCTCCCGGTGGATCGAGCGGTTCGCGGCCCCGGCGGTGGAGCGGCTGGCCGGGCTCGACTGAGCCGCACGGGGACGCACGAGGGGCCGGAGCGGACTCCGGCCCCTGTTCGGCGCGTACGGCTCAGGCGGCCGCGGTCTCGCCCACGTTGCCGTGCAGACGGGCCACGACCTCGGTCAGCTGCGCGGCGACCTCGGCGTCGTCGGCCGGGTGGGTGTCGGCGAAGCGGGTCACGGAGCCGGGGATGGACAGCTTGATGTCCTCGATCACCTTGCCGCCCGCGATGCCCACGGCCTTGCGGGCCTCGTCCTGCGCCCACACGCCGCCGTACTGGCCGAAGGCGGTGCCGACCACGGCGACGGGCTTGCCGCCGAAGGCGCCGGCGCCGTACGGGCGCGACAGCCAGTCGATCGCGTTCTTCAGGACGGCCGGGATGGTGCCGTTGTACTCGGGGGAGAAGAGCAGGAACGCGTCGGCGTCCCCGGCGGCCTCACGCAGGCTGACGGCAGCGGCCGGGACACTGCCCTCGACGTCGATGTCCTCGTTGTAGAAGGGGATCTCGGCCAGGCCCTCGAAGAGCACGACCTCGGCGCCCTCGGGCGCGAGCTTCACGGCGGCCTCGGCGAGCTGGCGGTTGTGCGAACCGGCGCGAAGGCTGCCGACGAGCGCGAGGATGCGAACAGACATGACTACTCCAAGGGGCTGAAACATCGCCGTCACGATCCGGACCAAGGTCCGTTTAAGTTTGTATCAGGCTAACCGGACCGCGGTCCAGTTTTCTTCCCGATGCTTTACGCTGTCTTCATGTCCAGCGCCCCACCGCCCTTCCCGAAGCCTCAGGAGCCCTTCGACGCGCCTCAGTTGCTCCAGGTCGAGCAGCCCCCCGATCCGTGCCTGCGCGCCGACGCCGCTCGTAACCGGGCCCGGCTGCTGGAGGCCGCCGCCCGGCTGATCGCCGAGCACGGGGTGGCCGCGGTGACGATGGAGGCGGTGGCCGCGGCGGCCCAGGTGGGCAAGGGGACGGTGTTCCGCCGCTTCGGCGACCGCACCGGGCTGCTGAGGGCCCTGCTCGACCACTCGGACCGGCAGCTGCAGGCCGACTTCATGGGCGGCCCGCCGCCGCTCGGTCCCGGGGCGCCGCCCGTCGACCGGCTGAGGGCGTTCGGCGTGGCGGTGCTCTACCGTTCGGCCGAGCGGCTGGATCTGCTGATGGCCGCCCAGCCGGAGCCGACCCGCCGCTTCTCCCACCCCGCGGTCCTGGCCCTGCGCACGCATGTTCTGGTGCTGCTGCGGCAGATCCTGCCGGACGCCGACTGCGACCTCCTGGCCCAGACGCTGATGGCGTATCTCGACCCCGCGCTGATCCACCATCTGACCCGGCAGTGCGGGATGCCGATGGAGCGGCTGGAGGCCGGCTGGATCGACCTGGTCGCCCGGGTGACGGCCACGGAGCCGCCCGACCGGGCTCCGCTCAGCCCTCGCCGCCGGTGAACATGTCGACCAGTCCCTGCGGCGCGTCGGCCCGGAACAGCAGCGCGGCGTTGCGCGCGGACTCCTCCGCCGACATCTCGCTGCGCGGGAACAGCTTCTCCTCGTAGGCGGCCAGCGCGGCCTCGGTGTCCCCGGGACGCGCGGCCAGCGCCAGGCCCAGTTCGGCCCCGTCGAGCAGCGCGAGGTTCGCGCCCTCGCCCGCGAACGGCGACATCAGGTGCGCGGCGTCGCCGAGCAGGGTGACCCCGGGGACCCGGTCCCAGCGGTGCCCGACCGGCAGGGCGTGGATCCGCCGCGGCACCAGCGCGCCGTCCGCGTCCGCGATCAGTGCCTTCAGGCTCTCGTCCCAGCCGTCGAACTCCTTCAGCACGGCCGTCCTGGCCGCCTCGGTGTCGGTGAAGTCGATGCCGTCCAGCCAGTCCTTCGGCGCCTGCACGGCGGCGTAGACGTGCAGGCTGCCGTCGCTCTCGCGGTGCGCGAGGAAGCCCCGGCCCGCGCCCAGCGCGAACAGCATCCCGGCGCCGACCACCCGGGCGCTCGCCGGGTGGCGCCGGTCGGCCTCCAGCAGATCCGCCTCGACGAACGACACACCGCTGTAGGCCGGCTCGGCGCGGGAGAGCAGGGGGCGGATGCGCGACCAGGCCCCGTCGGCGCCCACCAGCAGGCCGGTGGTGAACGCGCCGCCGTCCGCGAGCGTCACCTCGTGCCGGCCGTCGCCGAGCGGGCGCGCGCCGGTCACCTTCGCACCCCAGCGGACGGTGTCCTGCGGCAGGGAGCCGAGCAGCAGGTCACGCAGGTCGCCGCGGTCGATCTCGGGACGGCCGCCGGTGCCGTCGTCGCCCTCCTCCAGGCGGACGGCGCCGTCCCGGCCGAGGACCCGCAGGGCCTGGCCCCCGGCGTGGACCCGGGCCAGGAACTCCTCGTGCAGCCCGGCCGCGCGCAGCGCCACCTGGCCGGAGTCGTCGTGGATGTCGAGCATGCCGCCCTGCGTGCGCACGGCCGGCGAGGCGTCCAGGTCGAAGACGGCCGCCTCGATGCCGTGCACATGCAGCACCCGGGCGAGCGTCAGCCCGCCGAGTCCGGCGCCGACGACGGCGACGGGGTGGTGGGGGAGTGCGGTGGAAGGGGTGCTCATGGTGGCCTCCTGAAGAGGGGTGTCAGTCGGGTACGGCGGTCCGTTCGACGCCGTTCAGCAGCGCCTGGAAGGCCCAGGACAGCCGGGCCTCGGGGGTGCCCGACAGCAGGGCGCCGGCGCTCGCGGCGATGTGCGGGTGGGTGTCCTCGGACGCCTCGTGCAGGGCGCGGTGCAGCGCCTGCCAGTCGGCCTGGGACTCCTCCCCGGCGTGTTCGGCGGCGGTCGCGGTGGCGTGCTGGAGCAGCAGGTCGACACCCCAGGCCGCCCGCTCGCGCGGCACGCCGCCCTCGTCGAGCAGGGCGAGCAGCGTCTCGATGAGGTTCAGGTAGTGCGGGCCGCTCGGCCGGGCGGTCAGTGCCGAGCGGGCGAGGCTCGGATGCTCCAGGAGCATCCGGGTGTAGGTGGTGAGCACCTGCTCCAGCCGCTCCCGCCAGGTGCCGCCCGCGGGGGCGGGCCCGACGGTGCCGAGCAGCTCGTCCAGGACGGCCGCGTGCAGTTCGTCGGTGTTGCGGACGTAGACGTACAGCGAGGCCGGGCCCGTCTCGAGCTCCTGGGCCAGCCGCCGCATGGTCACCTTCCGCAGCCCTTCGGCGCGCAGGATCGCCACGGCCGCGGCGACGATGCCCTCCCGGGTGAGTGCGGGCTTGGCGGGGCGTTCGCGGCGGGAACCGGGGGTCGCTGTCATGGCTCGACGATAGCGAACATGTTCGCTACGAACAAGTTCGTAGCGAACATGTTCGTGTCGCTCGCGGACGTTTTGGTTCAGCCGTGAATGACGTTCCCCCGCCCGCCCCCGGCTCCGGCGTCTCTGCCAAGATGCGGTCTGTCATGGTGCAGATACCGAACACGTCCCCGTCCGCTGCGCCCGCTGTGCGTTCCGTGCCCACGAGTGCCGATGTGGCCCGGTTGGCCGGCGTCTCGCGTGCGACCGTCTCCTACGTCCTCAACAACACCAGCGCCGTACGGATCAGTGAGCCGACGCGCCGCCGGGTCCGCGAAGCCGCGCGGGAACTGGGGTACGTGCCCCACGCGGCCGCCCGCAGCCTGCGCGCCGGGCACAGCCGGATGGTCCTGATGCCCGCCCCGGAGTTCCCGGTGGGCCCCCTCTACAGCGGCTTCCTCGACGAACTCCAGTCGGCCCTCGGTCATCTCGACTACACGGTCGTGCAGTACGGCGCGGTCGGCCTCCAGGGCGACGAAGCCGCCCGCGCCTGGGCCGAGTTGCGACCCGTCGCCGTTCTGGTGCCCGGAACGGGTCTCGGCCCGCAGGGTGTCGCGGTCCTCAAGCGCGCCGGGGCCCGGGCCGTGGTGACCCTCGGTCCCGAGCGCGTCGACGGCGCGCACGCCCTGCTGACGGACCACGGCGCCGTCGGCCACTGTGCCGCGGCCCACCTCCGGGCCCGCGGCCGGCGCCGTATCGGCGTGGTCGTCCCCGAGGGGCCGGGTCTGGAGGCGTTCTCCCGGCCCCGGCTCGCGGGCGTGCGCCAGGCCCTGCGCGGCGCCGAGGCCTCCGTGACCGAGCTGCCGCTCGCGTACACGGAGCAGGCCGCCGCCGAACTCGCCGCCCGCTGGCCCGAGTTGGGACTCGATGCGGTGTTCGCCTACAACGACGAGTACGCGATGCTGCTGATGCGCGCCCTGCAGGACGAGGGTGTGAGCATCCCCCGGGACGTGGCTCTCGTCGGCGCCGACGACCTGATGCTCGGCCGGCTGCTGCGGCCCCGGCTCAGCACCGTCCACATCGAGCTGCCCTCCGGCCGCGATCTCGCGGAACTGGTCGACCGTGCGGTGCGGGACCCCGGTGATGAGCCCGAAGTGCGCAAGGTGCTGGGCGCGTCACTCGTCCAGCGCGACTCCAGCTGAAGCGGCGTCCTGCGGCGGTTAGGGTTCCGGAGGGCGCCCCCGCGATGTAGTTTCGCGCTCAACAAAATGAGCGTGACCCGCGTCCCGCGTCCTCGGACAGGGCCCGCGCGCCGAGCCGTACCGCCCGGCGACCGATCGGAGAGCCGACATGCCGCTGCTCGACCCGAACCCGAAGTCCTGGCAGACCCGCACCCCGGCGGGCCCCGAGTACACCGTCACGGAGCCCGCCACCGGCGAGGCGCTCGGCACGCTCACCCTCGCGAGCCCCGAGGACGTCGCCCCGGCGGCGCGCGCCGCCCGAGCCGCCCAGCCGGCGTGGGCCCGCGCACCGCACTTCGCCCGGGCCCAAGTGCTGCGCAGGGCAGGGGACTTGTTCACCGAGCACGCCGGTGAACTGTCCACGTGGCTGGTCCGCGAGTCCGGGTCCGTCCCCGGCAAGGCGGACTTCGAACTGCACGTCGCCGCCCAGGAGTGCTACGAGGCCGCCGCCCTCGCCTCCCGCCCCGCGGGGCAGGTCCTTCCCACCGAGGCGCCCCGGCTGTCGTACACCCGCCGCGTCCCGGTCGGCGTGGTCGGTGTGATCGCGCCGTTCAACGCCCCGCTGATCCTCGCCATCCGCTCGGTCGCACCGGCGCTCGCGTTGGGCAACGCGGTCGTCCTGAAACCCGATCCGCGCACCGCGGTCTGCGGCGGACTGGCGCTCGCCGCCGTCCTCGCCGAGGCTGGCCTGCCTCAGGACGTGCTGCAGGTGCTGCCCGGCGGCGCGGAGGCCGGACGGGCGCTGGTCGAGGACCCGCTCGTCCCCGTCATCTCCTTCACCGGGTCCACCACGGCGGGCCGCGCCGTCGGCGAGGCGGCCGGCCGCCACCTCAAGCGCGCCCACCTCGAACTCGGCGGAAACTCGGCCCTGATCGTGCTGGAGGACGCCGACCTGGACACCGTGATCTCCGCGGCGGCCTGGGGATCCTTCTTCCACCAGGGCCAGATCTGCATGACGACCGGCCGCCACCTGGTCCACGCCTCCCTGTACGAGGAGTACGTCGAACGGCTCGCCGCCAAGGCCGACTCGCTCGTCGTCGGCGACCCGCACCGCGGACAGGTGCATCTGGGCCCGGTCATCGACGCGGGCCGGCGCGACAAGATCCACGCGCTGGTGGAGACGAGCACCGCCCGCGGCGCGAAACTCGCCGCGGGCGGCACCTGCCAGGATCTCTTCTACCGGCCGACCGTCCTCGCCGGAGCCGACGACCGCGCCCCGGCCTACACCGAGGAGGTCTTCGGCCCGGTCGCCCCGGTCCGCCCCTTCGCCACCGCCGAGGAGGCGGCCGCGCTCGCCGCGGACAGCGCCTACGGCCTCTCCCTCGGCATCGTCACCCGGGACACCGCGCGCGGCCTCGACCTCGCCGAGCGGATCCCGACCGGCATCGTCCACATCAACGACCAGACGGTGAACGACGAGGCGGTGGCCCCCTTCGGCGGCGTCGCGGCGTCCGGCACCGGCGCCCGCTTCGGCGGCGAGGCCAATCTGGAGGCCTTCACCGAGCTGCGCTGGACGACCGTGCGCGGCGACGTGGCACCGTACCCCTTCTAGGGGCCGCTGCCGGGAACTACTCGCCCTGAGCCTGCTGGGCGGCGATGCTCTTGCGGACCTCGTCCATGTCCAGCTTCCGGGCCTGTCCGATGACGTCCGTGAGCGCGGCCTCGGGCAGGGCGCCCGGCTGGGCGAAGACCGCCACCTGGTCGCGGACGATCATCAGCGTCGGGATCGACTGGATACCGAAGGCCTGCGCCAGCTCCGGCTGCGCCTCGGTGTCCACCTTGCCGAACACCAGGTCGGGATTGTCCTCGGCGGCCTTCTCGTAGACCGGCGCGAACTGGCGGCACGGTCCGCACCACGACGCCCAGAAGTCGATGAGAACGAACTCGTTCTCGGTGACCGTGCTGTCGAAGTTCTCCTTGGTCAGCTCCACAGTGCTGGTCATGGCGTGAGGTCCTCTTCCTGGTGTGGGGGTGGTGCCGACGGCGGAAACACGGCACCCCGGCTGCCTATTCCGTGCCCGCTCCGTGCGTGCACGGTCGTATCCCGCGCGCGTACCCGTGTGGCCCCCGCGCCAACCACCCACCAGACTGACCCCATGACGGAAACGGAATCCATCGCGTACGACGTCGTGGTGCTCGGGGCCGGACCCGTGGGGGAGAACGTCGCCGACCGCACCCGCGCGGCCGGTCTCAGCACCGCGATCGTGGAGAGCGAGCTGGTCGGCGGCGAATGCTCCTACTGGGCCTGCATGCCGAGCAAGGCGCTGCTCAGGCCTGTCATCGCCCGGGCGGACGCCCGCAGGCTGCCCGGCCTGAGCCAGTCGGTCCAAGGCCCCCTCGACACCCCCGCCGTCCTGGCCCGCCGGGACTACTTCACCGGCAACTGGCATGACGACGGCCAGGTCCGCTGGCTGGACGGCATCGGCGCCGACCTGTACCGCGGCCACGGCCGCCTCGCCGGCCCCCGCACGGTCACGGTGACCGGCCCCGACGGCACCGTGACGACGCTGACCGCCCGACACGCCGTGGCCGTCAGCACCGGCACCCGCGCCCAACTGCCCGACCTGCCCGGCCTCGCCGAGGTCAAGCCCTGGACCAGCCGCGAGGCCACCAGCGGCAAGGCGGCCCCCGGCCGGCTCATCGTCGTGGGCGGCGGTGTCGTCGCCACGGAGATGGCCACCGCCTGGCAGGCCCTCGGTTCACGGGTCACGATGCTGGTCCGGGGCAAGGGCCTGCTGGGCCGCATGGAGCCGTTCGCCGGCGAGCTGGTCGCCGAGGCCCTCACCCAGGTGGGTGTGGACGTCCGCACCGGCACCTCCGTCGAGTCCGTCTCCCGCGTGGACGGCACGGTCACGGTGGTCACCGCGGCCGGCGACCGCCTGGAGGCCGACGAGATCCTCTTCGCCACCGGCCGTGTCCCGCACACCGACGACATCGGCCTCGACACCGTCGGCCTGGAACCCGGCTCCTGGCTGGAGGCCGACGACAGCCTGCGCGTCACCGGCACGGACTGGCTGTACGCGGTCGGCGACGTCAACCACCGTGCTCTCCTCACCCACCAGGGCAAGTACCAGGCCCGCGTCGCGGGCGCCGCCATCGCCGCCCGCGCCGCGGACGGCTCCCTGCAGGACGAGCCCTGGGGCGCCCACGCGGCCACGGCCGACCACTACGCCGTACCGCAGGTCGTCTTCACCGACCCCGAGGCCGCCGCGGTCGGTCTCTCCCTCGCCGAGGCGGAACAGGCAGGCCACCGTGTCCGCGCCGTCGACGTCGAGTTCTCCTCCGTCGCCGGAGCCGGTCTGTACGGCGACGGCTACAAGGGCCGCGCCCGGATGGTGGTCGACCTGGAGGAGGAGATCCTGCGCGGCGTGACCTTCGTCGGCCCCGGCGTCGGCGAACTCATCCACTCGGCGACCATCGCCGTCGCCGGCCGTGTCCCGGTGGGCCGCCTGTGGCACGCGGTCCCGTCGTACCCGACGCTGAGCGAGGTGTGGCTGCGGCTGCTGGAGGCGTACCGGGACAACTGAGCGACCGGCTCAGGGCAGTTCGAAGCCCAGTGCCTCGGCCGCCGCCCGAGGGGTCGGCTGCCCCCAGCGGGCGGCCACCGCCTCATTCGTGGACAGGGAGCGCAACTCGGCGCGGTCGAGGTAGAGCACGCCGTCGAGGTGGTCCGTCTCGTGCTGCACGATCCGGGCCGGCCAGCCGGTGAACACCTCGTCCACGGCGCGGCCCCGTTCGTCCTGGCCGCGCAGCCGCACCTCGGTGTGCCGGGCCACGACCGCCTGCCAGCCCGGCACGCTGAGGCAGCCTTCGAAGAACGCGGCCCGCCCGGCGCCCACGGGCTCGTACGACGGGTTCACCAGGACCCGGAACGGCTGCGGTACCCGCCCCCGGGCCAGCGCCACCTCCTCCGGCACGGGCGCCGGGTCCTCGATGACCGCGATCCGCAGCGCCACGCCGACCTGCGGCGCGGCCAGGCCCACACCCGGGGCCGCGTGCATGGTGGCGCGCAGGGCCTCCACGAAACGGTCCAGCAGCGCCGGAGCGAGCTGACCGTCGTACGGCTCGGTGCCCTGGCGCAGGACCGGGAGGCCGGCCGCGACGATGGGCAAGGGGCCGCCGGCGGCGAGAAGTTCCTCGACCCGCTCGGCGACAGGTGCGCGATCCCTGGGAGATGCCATCGCGTCAGCATGCCATGCCCGCCCGCCACCGCCGGTGGCGCAACTCACCAACACTCGGGGGAACTCCGGCGCTTCGCGCTCCGACCACTGGACCACCCACACCGTCGGCCCGGTCCCCGGAGAAGCCCGCCGATGTCCACCGCTCCCTCACCCGCCACCGACCGCACACCCCGACCACCCGCCCCGGCCCCCTCCCCGGGCCGCTGCGCCCCTCGTCCTGCGCCTGCACTGCTACGCGGGCGTCCTCCTCGGCGAGATCGCGCACCGGCGCGGGCGGCGCACGTACAGGAGTACAGCCGCGGTGAAGTAGCGTGGTCCGACACGCTGCCGCCGGGCGGCGGGTGAACCGGAGGCGAACCGAGCCGAAAAAGAGGGAGACGGGACATGGTGCGGCGGCGCGGCCAGGGCGAACTGGAGGGCCAGGTCCTCGGAGCGCTGCGCGAGGCGGACGGACCGGTCACCGCCGCCTGGGTGCAGGAACGCCTCGGCGGCGACCTCGCCTACACCACCGTCGTCACCATCCTCACCCGGCTGCTCGCCAAGGACGTCGTCGCCCGCGAACGGCAGGGCCGCTCCTTCCTGTGGACGCCCACCGCCGACGTGGCCCGGCTCGCAGCCCTGCGCATGCGCCGCCTGCTGGACGGCGAGCGGGACCGCGAGGCCGTCCTGGCGAGCTTCGTCACCGCCCTGCCGCCCGGCGACGAGCAGGTGCTGCGGGCGCTGCTGGAGGCCGCCGAGCCGGGCTCGGTGAACACCGGGAAGACCGCGCACACGCACGACGGCGGTACGGAAGACTGACCGCCCATGGGGGTCTTCGTCTTCCTGCCGCTCGTGCTGCCGCTGTCCGCCTGGCCGGTCGCCCGGCTCGCCGAGGGGCATCTGCATCCACGCACCGCCACCCGGCTGCTCACCGCGGTCGCCGTGGTCATGGCCGTGTGCAGCACGCTCTGCCTCGCCCTGCTCATGGTGGTGGGCACCGCACAGCTTCCCGGCAACCCGCTCCCGGACGGCTGGTCCGACCCCGCGGTGCGGGCCGCCGTCCCGCACGACGAGGTCGCGGGCCGGGCCGCCATCCCCGCCCTCGGCATGGTCGCCGCCGCCTGCGGCCGCACCCTGTGGCGCCACCGCAGCGTCACCCGCCGGGCCCGCCGCGCACTGGCCGCCCTGCCCGGCCGGGCGGTGGCCGTCCTGCCCGACAGCACGCCGTACGCCTACGCCCTGCCCGGCGGCCGGGGACGGGTCGTCGTCACCACCGCGCTGCTGGCCGGGCTCACCCCCGCCGAGCGGCGCGCCCTGTTCGCCCACGAACGCGCCCACCTCGCCGCCCGCCACCACCGCCACCTGCTCGCCGCCCATCTGGCCGCCCGCGCCAACCCCTTCCTGCGCCCCCTGCGCACGGCCGCCGTCTACACGGCCGAACGCTGGGCGGACGAGGACGCGGCCGGCGCGGTCGGCGACCGGCGCACGGTCGCCCGCGCGATCGGCAAGGCGGCACTGCTGTCCCGCGGCACCCCCGCCCCCACCCTCGCCGCGCTGGCGGCGACCGGCCCCGTCCCGCGCCGGGTGGCCGCCCTGCTGGCCCCCGCTCCCGCGGCCCTCACCTGGCCGTCGGCCTTCACCTCGGTCGGCCTGGCCGCCTGGGGCGCGGCCGCGGGCGCCCTGATGTCGGCCATGTCCTCGGCGAACTCGGCCGTCACCCTGTTCCGGATCCTGCACGCGGCGACCTCGCTGTGACCCCGGGAGGACACCGATGACGTTCGCTCTGCGGCCCCTGTCCCCGGCCACCTGGCCGGACTTCGCCCGGCTGGTCGAGGAGCACGAGGGCGTGTGGGGCGGCTGCTGGTGCATGGCCTTCCACGAGGAGGGCGTCGGCCGGACGAAGACCCCGCGGCAGAACAGGTCCGAGAAGGAGCGGCGCGTGCGCGAGGGCCGGGCCCACGCGGCACTCGTGTACGACGGCGCCGAGTGCGTGGGCTGGTGCCAGTTCGGGCCGGTCGCCGAACTGCCCCGCATCAAGCACCGCCGCGCCTACGAGGCCGGGGACCCGGTGCCGCCCGACTGGCGGATCACCTGCTTCTTCGTGCACCGCGCCCACCGGCGCACCGGGGTGGCCTCCGCCGCGCTCGACGGCGCCCTGAGCGAGATCGCCCGGCTGGGCGGAGGCACCGTCGAGAGCTACCCGCAGGACACGGACGGCGGCCCGGTGTCGGTGTCCTTCCTGCACAACGGCACTCTGGCGATGTTCGAGAGCAGAGGCTTCACCCGCGGCCGCCGCCTCGGCAAGAACCACTGGGTGGTCACCCGCACGGTCCCTCGGCCGGCCTGAGACGCGCGAAAGGCCCGGCTCCTCACGGGAACCGGGCCCCACTCACGGCGTTCTCACTCCTCGGGGAAGTCACCCGCCAGCGCCGAGGCGATCCGCAGGTGCTGCTCCGCCTCCTCGTGCCGTGCCTGCCGCTGGAGCGTGCGGCCCAGCATCAGCCGGGCGTAGTGCTCCACCGGGTCGCGCTCCACGATGATCCGCAACTGGGCCTCAGCGCGGCGCAGTTGGGCCGAGTGGTAGTAGGCGCGGGCCAGCAGCAGCCGCGGGCCGGTCTGCTCCGGAACCTCCTCGATCAGCCCGGCCAGGACCCGTGCCGCCCCCGCGTAGTCCCGGGCGTCGAAGAACAGCTGCGCGCGCTCCCAGCGCTCGGCGGGGGTGCCGTGCTCGTAGTACGTGGTCTCCATTCGCGTCTCCACTCGTGACCTCCTTCGACGGGCACAACGGAACGCGATAGTTCAATATTCCACTACTGCTCGGGCGGGCCGGCCGCGGCCGGGTCGAGGGGTGTGTCGAGCAGTGCCGTCAGGTCGCGGGTCAGCTCCCGGGCCCGGTCGCCGTCCGGACCGCCGAGCGGCTCCAGCAGCTGGGCCAGCAGGCCCTGGACGATGCCGATCGCCCGCCGGGTGGTCTCCCGGCCCGCGTCGGTGAGCGCGAGCTGCACCGCGCGCGGGTCACGCGGGTCCTTGGCGCGCTCCAGGAGTCCGGCGGACTCCAGGCTGCGGGCGAGCTTGGAGACGTACAGCGGTTCCAGTCCGGTGTGGTCGGCCAGGCGCCGCTGGCTGGGCCGCTCGCCCGCGCGCTGCATGCCGTACAGCGATGCCACCAGCGCGTACTGGGCGTGTGTGAGACCGAGTGGGGCCACCGCCCGGTCGACCGCGACCCGCCACTTCATCGACAGCCGCCACACCAGGAAACCGGGGGTGGCCCCTTCGGATGCCTTGCTCATGGCGGATACTGTACATGGCTACTATGGTGGGTGAATCCTTTTCGGGCCTCCCCGCCTCTTGTCCGTGCACCGGCCGTTCGGGCCGGCGGACAACAGGAGGAAACACCATGATCCTTGGCATCGTCGTGGTCGGCGCGCTGCTCGTGTGCGCGTGCAGCGTGCACCTGATGCGGCGCAGGAAGAGCCGAGGCTGACCGGATGCCTGCGCACGTGGCACCTTCCGGGTACGAGTAGGACACATGAACCGACGCTTCCGCTGGCCGGACGAGCGGCTGATCAAGGCCGCCCAGAACGGCGACGTCACTTCGCTCACCACCGTCGTCATGGAATCGCAGCCCCATGTACGCAAGTTCGCCTTGACGCTGTGCGCCTCGCCGCAGGACGCGGAGGACGCTGCGCAGGAGGCGCTGATCATCCTCTACCGGAAGATCGGCACCCTGCGCGCCACCGGAGCCCTCGCCTCATGGATGTTCCGGATCGTCCGCAACGAATGCCTGCGGCAGGCACGGCTGTTCGTCTCGCGCAGCGACGAAGCCGCGGCCGAGCCGGAGGCGGGCGCGCAGCCTTCGGCCGAGGACGCGGTGCTGCGCAGGCTGGAGGCGGAGCGGATCGCGGCCGCGGTCAGCGGCCTTCCCCACGACCAGCGCCAGGTCCTGATCATGCGGGACGTCCAGGGCCTGCCCGGCCATGTCGTCGCCCGGTCGCTCGGGCTGAGCAACTCCGCGATGAAATCGCGGCTCCACAGAGCCCGCGCGGCACTGCGCCATTCACTGGCACAGACCGATCAGGCGCCGGAACAAGCGTCGGGCCAAGCGCCCGGCCCCACACCAGATCAAACATCCGATCGAGCAGTCGGTCGACCAGTCGGAGGAGGACCGTGAGCGTGAACACCGCATGGCCCACGATGAACACGAAGGACCCGGCGCCCGAAACGACCTTCGCCGGCAAGTCCGTCCCGCGCCATGTGGCGCGCGGCGTCATCGGCTTCGGGCTGATCATCGGATCGATCGCCCTGGTTCCGTTCGCCGGCCCGCTCGCCCTGCTGGCGGCCCCCCTGGGCCTGGTCGCCCTCCGTGGCTGCCCCACCTGCTGGATGATCGGCCTGGCCCAGACCATCTCCCGAGGCCGTCTGGAACGCGCGTGTGCGGACGGGGTCTGCACGCTCACCGAGGCGGCCCCGGCGCAGATGGCCACGCACGAGCCGACGCCCGACGTCACCGTCGCGGCCACCTCCCGCTGACCCTGCTGGAAGGGCCCGCCCCCTCTACGGCCGCGGCCGCGTGCCGTGACTCTCGAACCAGTGGCTGTCGAAGTGGCGGGCCAAGGAGAAAGGGTGCTGCCGGTCGGTGAGCATGCGGTAGACGAACTCGGTGGTCGTACCGTCGAAGCGCACCCAGGAATCAGGGATGTCTTCCGTGATGAGGATGGGCCACCGGTCGGGGTCGGCGCAGTCGGTGAGCCAGAAGAATTGGTCGGCCTGCTCGCTGCTCGCCCACTGCAGCAGCCCGCCGGGGGCCGGGTACAGCTCGTACGGCTCCCACAGGCCGCTCCGGCTGACGGTCTCCCACTCGCTCAGCCACTCGGTGTGCCGGACGATGTCGGAGCCCTTGAAGCCGGCGCCGGGTACGTGAATCCGGAGGTATTCGTCGAAGGCGCCTTCCCCGAACAGTTCGACGAGGTGTTTGTAGTCACCGGGAAGAGCGGTGCCGATCCGGGCCTCGGCCTGCGCCCAGTCGACCGTACGCGCGCTGGAGACGCCCCATCCCGTGACGGCGACGATCCCGTCCAGCCAGGAGGATCCCTCCGGTACCTCCGCCGCCGGGTCCTGCCCCTCCGCGACCAGCACCACGAGCCTTATGCCGTCGTCGAAACGGGCGGTGCCGCAGCCGATCCACCGGCCCCCGTGCGCCCACGCACGCATCTCGACGAGCCGTTCGCCGAAGGGAGCCAGGAGCGGCAGCCCCGTTCGCCCGGTCACGGTCGGATCCGCGTATCCGTCCGTCGCGAGGTTGCGCGCCCGCCCGTAGCGTCCGCTCAGCGCCTTCTGGAGGGTGGAGAGGCCGGTCCGGTCCGGGGGCGCGGGCAGACACACATGGCCCGCCGGGTGTCCGGCCTCTTCACACTGCAGATCACCCGTGCCCGGCCAGGCCAGGCGATGGACAGCCGCAAGGAGTTCTCGTTGTTCGTGCGGTCGGTTCCGCTCGCTCTGCTCGTCCATGGCAGGCATTGAAGCGCATGCCTGTGACAATGAGCGCTCGGGCGACGAGGCCCGCCGCGGGCGTCAGCACCTCACTTCACTTGAGGCCGCTGAGCATCACGCCGCGGATGTAGTACTTCTGGAGCAGCAGAAAGAGGATCAGGACCGGCAGGATGCTCAGGACGAGGCCGGCCATGACGATGGGCATCGTGCGGGTCGGGTCGACATAGTCCTGCAGGAGCTGGACGCCGACGGGCAGGGTCATCACGTCCGGGTCGGCGGTCGAGACGAGCAGTGCCCAGATGTACTCGTTCCAGGCGTCGACGAAGGTCAGCAGCCCTAGCGTCACCACGACCGGCTTGGTCTGCGGCACCACGATCCGCCACCACAGGGAGAACTCGCCTGCCCCGTCGATGCGCGCGGCCTCCAGGATCTCGTCCGGGATGGAGACCATGAACTGGCGCATCAGGAAGATCCCGAAGCCGTTGACGAGGAACGGCATGGCGAGCGCCACGATGCTGACGGTCAGACCCGCGCCGCCGCGCCCGAACAGGTCGTTGCCGCCCGCCAGCGGCCAGTGCACCAGGATCAGGAAGTGCGGGATGAAGAAGAGGAACGGGGGGAACATCATCGTCGACAGGACCAGGCGGAAGACGAAGTCCCGGCCCGGGAAACGGAGTTTGGCGAGCGCGTAGCCGGCGAGCGACGACGTGAGCAGCACCGATGCGGTGATCACGCCGGTGGCGATGACGCTGTTGCGGAAGAGCACCGGCAGATCGAGCTGGTGGATCGCGGCCCGGTAGTTGGAGAGGTCGAAGGCCTTGGGCAGGAACCGGTACGGCAGCGTGCCGGCCTCGCCGGGCCCCTTGAAGGACGTCATCACCATGTCGAGGAACGGCACCACCGTGAGCACGGCGCCGGTCACCACCAGCAGATATGACAGCCACGGGAAGCGGCGGCGGTTCATGTGTCCTCCCCCTTGCGCCGGAAGATCCACAACTGCAGCAGGGTGACCACGAGGACCACCACGAACAGCACGAAGGCGGCGGCGCTCGCCGTGCCCCAGTCGCCGTACGAGAACGCCTGCCGGTACATCTCCAGCGCGGCCACATCGGTCGCGTCGCCCGGCCCGCCCTTGGTCATCACGATGATCAGCGCGAACGACTGCAGACCGGTGAGGAACTGGGTGATGCACACGAACAGCAGGGACGGCCGCAGCAGCGGCAGCGTGATCCTGAAGAAGACGGTGACGGGCCCGGCACCGTCGAGCGCGGCGGCCTCGTAGTACGACTCGGGGACGGACTTCAGCCCGGCGGTCAGGATGAGGATCGCCGAGCCGACCGAGGCCCAGGCCTGGACGACCACCACGGCGGGCAGTGCGGTGTCCGGGTCCTGCAGGAACGCCACCGAGCCGATCCCGAGGGCGTTGAGGACACCGTTGACGAGGCCGCCCGGCTCGTACATGTACTTCCACACATTGCCGACGGCGACGACGGTCGTGACGATCGGCAGGAAGTACAGGGTGCGCCACAGTCCCTGGAACCGCAGCTTGTCGATGCAGGTGGCGACGAGCACGGAGCCGGTGAGCGCGAGGGCCACGGTGCCCAGGGCGAACAGCAGGGTGTTGGTGAGGATCGGCGCCAGGAACGTCGATCCGTCCGCGAAGAGGCCGGTGAAGTTGTCCAGGCCGACCGGATGGATGTCACCGAGGTCGAACCCGGCCCAGCGGGACATCGACAGCAGCAGCGCGAAGCCGAGCGGCAGGATCAGGAAGACCGCGAAGAACAGCAGCGTGGGTGCCAGGAAGAGATAGGCGACGACGACCTGGCGGCGCCGGGTCCGGCCGACGCCGTCGACGGCGCGCCCGGCGGATGGCGGCCTGCGCGCCGCCCGCTCGGCGGTCTCCGGCACCAGGGCGTTCACCATGTGCGCGACACCTCCTGATCAACCTGACGACGGGTGGTGCGAAGTGCCTGGTCGACCGACTGCTGCCCGGTCCACAACGCCTCGATGTTCTTGCGCAGCAGCGACTTGGCCTGCTGGGCGCCCGGCACGTTCGGCTCCGGCACCGCGTATGCCAGCGCGTCCAGGAACGGGCGCAGATTCGGATCGCCGCCCTGCCGCAGCAGCGTCCGCATGTCGTCGGCGCGGCCGGTCAGGGAGCCGACCGACACCTGTAGGGAGCTCATCCGGGTCGCCGTCGCGCCCTTCACACGCACCCTCTCGGTGTTGAGCCAGCGCAGGAACTCCCAGGCCTCGCCCGGGTGTTCGCTGGTCGTGTTGACTCCCAGCATGAAGCCGGTGGAGAGCGTGGCGCGCCGGTCGTGCGTCTCGGGGACGGGTACGGGCGCGACACCGACGTCGCGGTAGTCCTTGCCCATCACGGCCTTCAGGCTCCCGGTCCACCAGCCGGCACTGATCACCATGGCCACCTGCCCGGACGGGAACGCCTTGTAGACGTTGACGCCGGGGGCGCTCGCGCCTTCGGCCACGAGGCGGTGCTCCAGCTCGAACACGGCCCGGCCCGCCCGGGAGTCGATGGCGGTGCTCCTGCCGTCCGCGGAGACGAAGCTTCCGCCGGCCGCGTTGAGCAGGGCGAGCGTCTGGCCGACCGTGGTGGAGTCGTCGTAGGTCGAAAGGCCGAACCCCTGGACCAGCGTGTTGCCGTACGGGTCCCGCTCGGCGGTCCGGTGGGCGGCTTCCTCCAGC
The DNA here is from genome assembly GCF_001542625.1 of Streptomyces griseochromogenes. NCBI lineage: Bacteria > Bacillati > Actinomycetota > Actinomycetes > Kitasatosporales > Streptomycetaceae > Streptomyces > Streptomyces griseochromogenes. The sequence continues at coordinate 3,917,819 of NZ_CP016279.1, forward strand.
TCCCGCCAGGTGCGTGGAGGACCGTCGACGCCGGCCTCGCGCAGCAGCCGCTTGTTGTAGTAGAGGGCGTACGTCTGCACCTCGGTGGGGTAGCCGTAGACCTTGCCGGCCACCGACGCGGCGCCGACCGCGGCCTCGCCGTAGCCGCGCCTGATCTCCTCGGCGCACTCGGACGGGGCGGGCCGCAGGACTCCGGCCCGGACGAGCTGGCCGTTCCACAGGCAGTACGGGTGGAGGATGTCGGCGCCCTGGCCCGCCGCCTGCCGGACCATGAACGTGGTCAGCAGGTCGGTGAACTCGACGGCCTTGGTGCGCACCTTGACCCGGTCGTGCGTGGCGTTCCACTCGTCGACCGGGCCCTGCAGGGCCGACTTGAGCTCCCCGCTCGCGTAGTGGGAGAGCAGGGTGAGGACGATCGGATCACCGGGCCGCCCGGAGCCCTGGTGCGGGGCGGCGCATCCGGAGGCGAGCAGCGCCGAGGGGAGCGCGAGCACGAAGTGACGGCGGCTCGGGCCTCCGGTGCGGCGTGCCGCCGTCATCGGGCGGCCTCCCGGCGCATCACACGGAACACCCGGGTCGTGGTGAAACCGGCCTTGCGGTACAGGTGGCCCGCCGCGGACCGCTCGCCGGTCCACAGGAACCACGCCGAGTGCGCACCGCGCGCCCGCATCCGCTCCAGGACCAGGTGGAGCAGGACCTTGCCCAATCCGGTGCCGCGCGTCTCCTCCAGCACACCGAACGGCCCGAACCGCTCGTCCACCGACTCGTACGCACCGTGCATCGCCCAGCCGACCAGGCGGCCCGAAGGGTTCCGGGCGACGACGATCCGGTCCAGCGGTGTGCCCGCGGCCAGACACTCCCGGATCGCGCGCGCCCAGTCCGGGTTGAAGTGGTTCCCGGCGAGCGCGACAAGCTCCACCAGGTCGTCGTCGGACGGGGTGACGAACCGGTGGCCCTGCGCCCTCAGTTCGTCCAGGCGGCACGCGACATCCGCCGGGAAGCGGTAGCCGACCAGGCCACGATCCATCGCCGCCGCCTCGTACAGGGTGCGAAAGCCCAGCGACTCCAGGAGTCCTGCCGCCTCCGGGTACGCCCCGGCGTCCAGGCCGGGGAGGATGTAGTTCGGGGTGTACGAGGAGAAGTCCACCCGGGTACGGCCGTGGCCGTGCAGCCAGTCGAGGGCGTCGGTCAGCAGCCGGCGGCCGAGGCCGTGCCCGCGGGCGGCGGGGTCGACGAAGAAGAACGGGATCCAGCCCTGCCCCGGTTCCAGGTCGGTGCCGGTCACCGGCGTCAGACGGCGCACCGCGTAGGCCGCGCCGACGACACGGCCGCCCTCGACGGCGACCCGCAGTCCCTCCGGATCGAAGTTGGCGTCGAGCAGCACCAGGGAGCGGAAGCGGTCCGGGGTGATCGGGTCGGCCGGCGCACTCCGGCGCCACGCCTCCACCACGTGCCGGCCGTCGCCCGCGCGAAAGCCGCGGATCCCGGTCCGGTATGTCGCCGTGCGGTCGGTCATCGACGGGGTCGTCCTTCCATGCGCAGGTCGCGGGCCGCGTCGGACGTCGCTCGCGAGGCGCGGCCGAACCGGACCGCTGTCACGGCCGTCCGCTCCCGTCCGGGGCGAAGCGGCAGATCGCGGCGGTGGGGCAGGAGGTCTCAGGGGTAGAGCAGCACGCCGTCGCCGGCCCACCGGCCGGGCGGCGCCGGCGGATCGCACAGCGGCAGCGGGTCGTCGCCCGCGTCGACGGCGCGCCGCAACCGGTCGGACCCCCACAGCAGATCGATGAAGTGGCGGTGGCCGGTCCCCTCCGCGCCGCCGTCCGCGGTGCACCAGGCGAAGTCGTCCGGGTACAGCCGCCGCAGCGTGGCGAGCATCGCGACAGCGGTACGTACGGGGGCGAACGCCTCGCGGTCGGTGATGTGGAGCTGGACTCCGCGCAGCGGCCGTCCGGCGTGTTTGTGGAAGGTCGGTACGTACCGCAGATCACGGAAGTGCACTCCGGGCAGGGCGAGTTCGGCGAGCGAGGGGGCGAGCCGCGCGTCGATGTACGGGGCCCCGGCGATCTCGAAGGGCTGCGTGGTGCCGCGGCCCTCCGAGAGGTTCGTGCCCTCGAACAGGCAGGCGCCGGGGTAGACGGTGGCGGTGGCGGGCGTCGGGATGTTCGGCGAGGGTGCGATCCACGGCAGGCCGGTCGCCTCGGCGGCCATGGCCCGTTGCCAGCCGATGGCCTCGATGACCGTCAAGTCGGCGGCTCTGCCCGCCACTTGGGGAACGGCCGAGGCGTTGAGATGCCGGGCCAGTTCGCCGCAGGTGAGGCCGTGCCGGACGGGTATCGGGGCACGCCCGACGAAGCTGGCCCAGGCCGGGTCGAGCAGCGGGCCCTCGCTGACGAGACCGCCGAGGGGATTCGGCCGGTCGGCGACCACGAACCGTACGCCCGTACGGGCCGCCGAGGCCATCAGGTCGAACATGGTCCACACATAGGTGTAGAACCTGGCCCCGATGTCCTGTAGGTCGTACACCAGGGCGTCGACGCCGCTGTCGAGCAGCAACCGGTCGAGGCGCTCGCCGCTGCACCGGTAGGTGTCGTGGACGGGCAGGCCGGTGGTGGGGTCCGTCCGCGCGGCCTCGCTCGCGCCGGCCTGACCGGTCCCGTACAGCCCGTGCTCGGGACCGAACAGGGCGACCAGCCGCGCGCCGGCCTCGATCAGCGCGGGCGCGGCCGGGCGCAGGTCGGGGAGGACCCCGGTGTGGTTGGTCACCAGGCCGAGCCGGCCGGGCCCGGCGAGCCCGGGCGACGCGTGCAGTCGTGCGATCCCGGTCGTCACCGCGACGCGGTCGTCCGTGCTCATCCTGTGGCCCCGTCTGCCGGTGACATCTCGAAGCGGTTGTCCGAAATTTACTGGCATGCCTTGGAATTTGGCAATTATCCACCAGGGGGTGCCGGAAAGCCTTCACGTACCCGCGCGGGCGCAGCTCCGCACGGCACGGACCAGGGCGGTGATCTCCTCCTCCGTGTTGTAGTAGTGCACGGACGCCCTGACGACCTCTTCGAGGCCGCGCCGTTCCATGTCCAACCGGGTCGAGGTCGTCCGGGACACACTGACGTTGACCCTTTGGGCGGCCGACACCGACGCGATCTGATCGGCCGTCACCCCGTCCAGGGTGAAGGTGGTGATGCCGCACCGCCGTATCCCCAGATCGCGCAGGCGGACGCCGGGGATCGCGCCGAGCCGCTCCCGGAGCGTCTCGGCCAGCCAGGTCACCCGGCCCTGGATCTTCGGCAGGCCCCACTCCAGCGCGTGGTCGATGGCGGCGCCGAGGCCGAGTCGTGCGGCGTAGTTGGCTTCCCAGGTCTCGAACCGGCGTGCGTCCGGCCGCATTTCGTACCGGTCGGGCGCGGTCCAGGTCGCGCCGCGCAGATCGAGCGCCGGGGGAACGATTCGGTCGAGTGCCTCTCTGCGGACGTAGAGCAGTCCGGTTCCGCGTGGACCGCGCAGGTACTTGCGGCCGGTGGTGGAGAGCATGTCGCAGCCGATGTCCCGTACGTCGACCGCGAGCTGGCCCACCGACTGGCAGGCGTCCAGCAGATACAGCACACCCGCCTCGCGGGCGACCTTGCCCACCTCGGCGGCGGGGTTCACCAAGCCCCCGTTGGTCGGGACATGGGTCACCGAGACGAGCCGTACTCGCTCGTCCATCGCCTCGCGCAGGGCGTCCACCGAGATCTGTCCGTGCTCGTCGTCGGGAACGACCTCGATCCGGACGTCGTCCCGCTCGGCGATCCGCAAGTAGGCGATGAAGTTGCTGCCGTACTCGGCCATGCTGGTCAGGACGCGGTCCCCCGGGCGGAATCCGATGCCGTGGAAGGCCATGTCCCAGGCCCGGGTGGCGTTGTCGACCAGAGCAATCTCGTCGCGGTCGCAGCCCAGCAACCGCGCCGCGGAGCCGTACACCGACCCGATGGCCTCAGCGGCATGGGCGGCCGCCTCGTAACCGCCCATGGCGGCCTCCAGGCGAAGGTGGCGTACCGACGCGTCGAGGACCTGGCGGGGCATCAGGGCGGCGCCCGCGTTGTTGAAGTGCGCGACCTCGGTGCATCCCGGGGTGTCAAGGCGCGCCTGAGCGACCTCTTCGGGAGTGAATCCGCTGTGCGGCACGCTCTGTTCCGCGCCGGGGATCTGCGTCACTCGTCCTCTCCCTCATGTCGGCCTGGTCGCGTTCTCCCTCGCCGTTCCGTGGTTCGAGCATCTCCCGTCCGCCGGGCCACGGAAACGCCCTTGACCGAGATGTACCGCCATCAGGAGCCGGCAGCGGACGCATGCCCGGACAGATCGGCCGCCAGGCGCCGCATGACCTTGCGGTTGGCGCGCCGCATCGTGGCCCGGACGGCGGGTGCCAGCAGGCGGTCGGTGAGAGGGGCGCGCGCCCAGGCGTAGGTGAACGAGACGCGGCTCCCACCGGTCGGCAGCGGATCGATGGTGTAGGTGCCGTGGGCCAGGCGCCGGCCGGCCGCGCCGACGTTGCGTTCCACGATGCGCCGCGGTGATTCGGCCTCGACGACCTCTATGGTGACGTCGGTCTTCGTGCCGCCCAGCGAGGCGGTGACCGTGGCCCCCGATCCGATGCCGCGGCCGGGGCCGCTGTATCTCCAGTCGCTCAGAAAGTGGTTGGTGAATCGCTCGTGGTGAGCCATGACATCGAGGAAGTCGTAGACCTGCTCGGGCGTCTGCGGTACGTCGGTCGACACGGTGACAGACTTCATGTACCACACGGTACATGCGGGATGTACCAATTGGTACACTCGCGACGTGGTGAAGGACGCGGTGCATACGGACGACTCGCAGGCCAAGGGCGAGGCCGCCCACGGTGACCGGCGCGCCCAGCTGGTGGACGCGGCCGTCGATCACGTCGCGGCACACGGCATCGCGGACCTGAGCCTGCGCCGCCTGGGCGCCGCGATCGGCGTCAGTCACCGCATGCTGATCCACTATTTCGGCTCCAAGGAGCAGCTGCTCGTCGAGATCGTCCGGACGTCGGAACGGCGCCAGCGTGACCTGCTCTCCCGGCTCCGCCAGGAGCCCGGCCGCTCACCCGCCGACGTCGCGCGAGTGCTGTGGCGGCAGTTGACGGACCCGGGGCTGGCCGGTCAGGAGCGGCTCTTCTTCGAGATCTGTGGGCAGGCGCTGCGGGGCCGCCCCGAGGCCGTCCCGGTCCTCGAAGGCCTGGTGACGGACTGGCTGGAGCCGCTCGTCGCCGCCGAGACGGCCGCCGGGGCGGATCCTGCCACAGCCAGGAACCGCGCCAGACTGGGGCTCGCCACCGTCCGCGGTCTGCTGCTCGACCTGCTCGCCACCGGTGACCGCGCCGGCGTCGACGCGGCGATGGAGGAATTCCTGCGGCTGTACTACGGCTCCGAGTGAGGCGGCCGCCGGCAGGCCGAGCCGCACCGGCGATGTGGAGCTGTCTCACCGGGGACGGTGAGCTCTGTGGCAGGCTCGAAGCATGACGATCAAGAATGAGCCGTCGCCTGTGCCCGACGGCTGCTCACGGGTCGAGAGGGCTCTCGCCCGCGGCGCCAAGAAGCCATGACCCACGTGCAGACCACTCTTGCGGATGAGTTGGGGAGCCACGTCCCGTAGCCGGCCCGAGGCCGGCTGTCGTCGGCCGTGTGCCGCCGACCGGGGGATCGGAACGAAGCGCCTAGCCGCGGGGCCCCAGGCCGTCGCGCAGGAGGTCGAACGCCTGCTGGGCCGCTCGCACGGCCTCCGGGTAGCGGGCGTCGGCGGACTCGCCGCCCGTCAGGCACGCGTGGTTCAGCTCGGCCAGTTCCCGCTGCACCACGATCACCTGGCAGGCCACGAGGCGCGCGACGAGCGGATCGGCACCGGCCTCCCGGAGTGCTTCGGCCAGTGCGTCGATCCCGCGTGACATATAGCGCATCAGCCGCGCCGCCAGACTCTCGGTGCTGAGGATCAGGCGGAGGAAGGCCATGAACTCGGGGTCGTCGTTCAGGCCGGTGTTCGGATCCCGCTGCGCCAAAGCCTTCAGCATGGCCTCTCGCAGCGCGTCCAGCGGCGGCTGACCGGCCGGTCGGGTGCGCACGATGCGAGCCGCTTCGCTCTCGTGGTCGGCGAACCGTTGCAGTACGAGGTCTTCCTTCGTCGGGAAGTACGTGAAGAGGGTCCGCCGGGAGACCTCCGCCGCCTCCGCGATCTCGGTGATCGACACCCGGTCGAAGCCCTTGTCCAGGAACAGACGGATCGCCGTCTCCGCGATCGTCTCCCGGGTGCGTTCCTTCTTGCGTTCCCGCAGGCCCATCGGCTGATTCATGCACTCAGTCTATCTCCTGGTAGACTGAGTGCAGATTTGCATCGAGTGTACTTCAGGAGGCGTCATGCGAACCGAGGTCATCGTGGTGGGGGCAGGCCCGACCGGGCTGATGCTGGCCCATGAGCTGACACTGGCCGGCGTACCGGTCGTGGTCCTGGAAAAACAGCGCACGCGCAGCACGCAGTCCCGGGCGGGCGCGCTGCAGCCGCGCACCGCCGAAGTACTCGACCTGCGGGGGCTGCTGGACCCCCTGCTCGCGGACGCGCCGTCCCACAACACGTCCGGTGGGCATTTCGCCATGCTGCCCGTCGAGCTGGACTGCCGCCCTTGGCGCACCCGCCACCCGCATCCGGTCACCCTCCCGCAGGCCAGGCTCGAGGCCTTCCTCGAGCAGCGCCTCGTCGACCGGGGCGTTCCGGTGCTGCGCGGACACGAGGTGTCGGCGGTCGAACAGGACGAGCACGGCGTCTCGGTCGGAGAGATCCGCGGCAGCCACCTCGTCGCGTGCGACGGCGCACACAGCACAGTCCGTACGCTGCTGGGCGTCCCCTTCCCCGGCAGGCCGGGCAGCATGTCCGCGGTAGTCGCGGACCTCACCCTCGCGTCCCGGTCCGACGCGGTCCCCACCGCGCGCGGACACTTCAGCGAGTACCCCAGGTCCGCCGACGGCTTCTTCAGCATCCTGCACCCCCTCGACGGCGACCTCTACCGGTTGATCTTCGGCAAGCTCTCCGGTGACGGCCCGGGGCGTCAGGTACCCGTCGCCGCCGACGAAGTCCGCGAGGTGCTCCACGCCGTGTACGGGCCGGAGACGGAACTGGGCGAGCTGCGCGCGGCATCCCGGTTCAGCGACGCCGTGCGGCAGGTCGAGCGGTACCGCAAGGGCCGGGTGTTCTTCGCCGGAGACGCCGCACACATCCATGCGCCGATCGGCGGCCAGGGCGTGAACCTGGGCGTCCAGGACGCGGTCAACCTGGGCTGGAAGCTCGCCGCCGCGATACGCGGCTGGGCACCCGCAGGCCTGCTGGACAGCTATCACGACGAGCGGCACCCGGTCGCCGCGCGGGTACTGCGGCACACCCGCGCCCAGGCCGTGATCATGAACCCCGCCCGGGACGAGGAGGTCAATGAGGTCCGCGACCTCATGACCCACCTGCTGCGGCTGCCCGATACCAACCGCCACGTCTCGGGCATGATGTCCGGTCTCGACATCCAGTACCCCGGCCTCGGCCCTCGGATGATCGACCTGGACCTGACCACCGAGGACGGTCCGACCCGGGCGAGCCGGCTGATGCACTCCGGCCGGGGCCTGCTGCTCTCCCTCGACGGCAGGCAGAGGTCCGTGGGCGCCCGGTCCGACCGGGTCGACCACGTCACGGCGAAGACCGACGAGGACGTCGAGGGCGCCGAGGCCCTGCTGATCCGGCCCGACGGCTATGTCGCCTGGTCCGGTTCCGACGGCACCCCGCTCGAGACCGCCCTTGCCCGGTGGTTCGGCTGAGCCCGCGATGGAGTCGAGGGAGGCGAGCAAAGCCCCACTCCATGGGGAGGGGTGGGGCCGGGCCCGGGTACTTCATCGGTGGCGATCGGTCCATCGGCACTCGCCCGGACCCCGTGCCCGACCGCATGCGCCGCCGTTGAGTCCGTACACGGGTCTGGGGGCTACGGACGGCCCGCTCCGGGGCGTACTCCCTGGGTTCGCCGTACCCGCGGGCCACTCCGTGGCCGTGGGCGCCGAGGACGTCGTCGTCAGCTCCGTCCGAGGCGCCGAGGTGTGCCACGCGATCGCGTCGAGTCGGGGGCCCGGAGCCTGACCGAATCCGTTCGCAGCCGCAAGCGAGTCCGACTGCGGGTGTGCCGCGCCGACTCGGAGCGGCACACCCGCGCGGAGCGGACGGGCTGAGCGGCTGCCCCGGCGCTCCCATCCCCGTCGCCGAGGCCCGCTGACCCTGCGTTGCCTCGAAACCGTGGGAGCAGCGACTACCGCGCCATGAGAAGAACCTTCTTCGAGAAGGTCCGCAGCCCGCGTCGGCCGGTCGCTCCGCGTCCGTCCGCATCCCGTGTGCCTGGGACGGCTGTCACCCGGAACTCGAGCCCATCGTCGCCGCAGGAGTCCGCCCGCGGCTTCGACGACGAGACCCGCGCGACACCTCGCTCCGGATCAGCAGCCGGTGGCGTTGAAGGCCCGGAACGCGTCCTTGGTCTTCGTTCCGACGACACCGTCGACGACAAGGTCGTAGCCGGAGTCGTTCAGGAAGCGCTGCAGCGCCTTGATCGTGTTGGGTCCGACGATTCCGTCGGGGGTACCGGCGTGGTAGCCGAGGTCGTTGAACAGCTTCTGCGCGGCCTTCCAGCTCGCGGGGCCCAACAGCCCGTCGATCGCACCGCTGTAATAGCCGGTGTCACGCAGGTAGCACTGCCAGTTCTTGGCCTGGGTGGTGTTCAGGCCGAGGTTGTTCGTTGCGAGGACGGAGACACCCGGGGCGCTCACCGCGGGCTTGGCGGCCGGCTGGGACGCCGCGAAGCCGGCGCTTGCGCCCGCCAGGCTCCCGGCGGCAATACCGACGACGGCGGCAGCGCTGACGAGTGTCCTCGCTAAAGCATTGGGTCGCATTTTCCCTCTCTCCAGTGTCGTGGGAAGTGGCACGCGCTCGGCCACGTGCAATCAGCGTGCCGTCGGACCCCCGTGTTCGTCATTGGCCATCAGCGCAGTCGACTTGGCGCGCAGCGCACGGCGGCGGCAAGGGGCCGCGACCCATGCACAAGGTCCTGTCCGCGAGCCGGTGACGACGCCCTGCGGTCGGGCTTGAGGGGGGCGGCGGACACGTTTGCGCCCGGCGCGGAGATGTCCGTGCCTCTCCCGCTCGGCGCCCGTCGGAGCGGCGAGGCGGGCATGCGCAGCAGTCGGAGGCAGAGGGCAACGGATCCTCGGGTTCCCATGATGCGCCGACAGCGGCCCAACGCCTCGTCGCTTCCGCGTGGGCCACTCGGCGGACGACCGGTCCGGGACGGTGCATCGGCCCTATGGGCAGGTCGGATCCGGTGCTACCGGCTCTTGCCGAGCCGGCTCGTCTCCGGGATCTTCCGGCGACTTCGGGCGCCGCTCATGCCGCCTGGAGGACATCGCAGGAACAGTGGCGGAACTCCAGGCCGAGTTCGTGGTCGACGGCCTCGTTCGAGCGTGTGGCGGCTTCGCCGACCTTCTCCCAGGAGCCGTACTTGAGGTACAGCTGGTCCGCCGTCGGGCCCAGTGGGTTGCCGTACTTCTTGCGATTGCGGGCTTCCAGCTCCGCGACCTGTTCCCGCGTCATGCCCGCGCGGACGATGTCCTTGGCGTCGTTGCGCATCTGAACCAGGGTGCGGGCGATGTCTTCTTCCGAGCGGCCTTCGGCGCGCATGTCGCATGCCTTGCGCTCCATGTCCTCCAGCAGGTCGTGGTAGCGCATCCGCTGTCCACGGGCGATCTCACGCTCGTGCGGTGTCTCGCTTCGGATCTGGCACACGACGGGTTCCGGGCTGGTGCAGGGGCCGTGGTCCGGGGGCGCCTGGGAGACAGGGCCCACCATGACCGAGCCGCAGCCGGCCGACACACGGCAGACGTGAGCCGATGGCACGGCGAATACGGGGTGAGCGGGGGCGAGTACGGCGTGAGCGACCAGCACGGCGGGAAGGATGCGGCGGGCCAGAGAGCGCAGACGGGGACGTGACATGCGCCTTATCGTCGATCGTGGTCACGGAGCCATACGCGCATCACGGCCCTGAACGCCCCTTGCGGGTAACGGATTCCACTCCACGGGGTGAAACGGACGCGCGAGGAGTGCCGACGTTCACTTTGCCGCTGAGCAGTGAGGTGCCGGGGACCCGCGGACCCCGGCGGCAGAGTCGGTGTCTCCAGGCCGTCGGGTCGGCCGGGCGCATGCCGAGGGTGATTCCGTCGGCCGGTTGTGTGTCCGCCCGTGCCCTCGTTCTGATCCTCTGAGCGGGTCACTCACCCTGGGTGCGCCGTACGCACTCGGCGACGAGGTCCCGCAGACTGCCCGTGCGTTCCATGAGCAGCCGCTGTTCGCGGGCGCCGTTGCCCCGGCTCAGCAGCTCGGCCACGGCCCCTTCGACGAGGGGCGCGTCGCCGCTCTCGACCAGCACGTCCCCGAGGTGCTCCAGCAACGAGCGCACCACGGCCGCGGCGGGCCGGGGCCGCATGGTCGCGGGGTCGAGCAGCTCTTGGTCCAGGCCCGACCGGGCGGCTTGCCAGGCGGCCAGCCTCAGCACGCTGACACTGTGGTCGAGCGGCGGTCTGCCCGCCCGCCACTCGCGGGCCGCCGTCTCCACCAGGGCCCGGGTCAGCGCGGCGACGAGGACGGCGGTGTCCGCGCGCAGGCACACGTCCGCCACCCGGATCTCCACCGTCGGGTAACGCGCGGACGGGCGTGCGTCGAAGTACACCATCGCCTCGTCCAGGATGACCCCGGTGGCCACCATGTCCGCCACGCGCCGGTGATACCGCTCGGCGGACCCGAACAGCTCGGTCGGTCCCGCCGACGGCCAGCGTCCCCACACCCGGCTGCGGTAGGCGGCGTAGCCGGTGTCCCGGCCCTGCCAGAACGGCGAGTTGGCGCTGAGCGCGCACAGCACGGCGAGCCATGGACGCAGTCGGTCGACCACGGCCACGCCCTCCTCGTCGGACTCCACCGACACGTGCACATGACAGCCACACACCAGTTGTTCCTGGGCGGCGATCCCGTACCGCTCGGCCATCCACTGGTAGCGCTCGTTCATGCTGATCGACGGGCTGACCGGCAGCGGGGACGTGGCGAGCGCGGCCACCGAGCACCCGATCTCGCCGGCGTGCCGCGCGGCCTCCTCGCGGCAGCGCACGATCTCGGCGCCGAGGGCCGCCATCTCCGACCGCGGGTGGGTGGCGAACTCCAGCATCTGCCCGAACAACTCCTTCTCGAAGACGTCCTGTCCGGGGTCGTCGTGAGCCGCACGGGCGAGGACGGCGGCCGACAGCGCCTTCGGCTCCCCGCTGTCCGGGTCGACCAGGAGGAGTTCCTCCTCCACTCCTACGGTGCGCACCTCGTGCCGCCCTCCTGCCCGTGCCGCCAGGGGCGTCCGGCACCCACGGGGCCGACGCGGGTCTGCACCACCCGACTGCCCCGAGGAGAACCGTCGACACGTGCGGGAGTCAGGGCGCGGTGCCGGGGTCCCCGAACGCCGGGTGCGGTTGACCGGTTCTCGGGTACCACCCGGTCGTCCGACAGCCGGCCGGCGTCCAGGAGGCCATGCCACGGCGTCCTCCACCGACTCCCGCATGCCCCGGGAGCGCGCTTCCGCGGGCCCGGCACGCGGGCGGCGTCCGCCGCGCCGCGGTCAGTTGCCGCCCACGGCACCGCGGCCGCCCGGCGCTGCCGACCGCAGGCTCCGCCCCCAGCCGCACTCCGGTCTCACTCCTTCTCGTCTTCGTACTCGCCTTCGTCCTCGTCCTCGTCCTCCGTTTCGTCCTCCGGATACTCGCCCTCCGACGACTCTTCCTCTTCCTCGTCGAATTCTTCCCCGGGCCCCTCATCCTCGTACTCGGCCTCTTCCTCCTCCAGCGCTTCCTCGTGGGTGCGCACCACTTCGCCGTCACGGATCTCACCGCGCCACCCATCGGCGGCCTCGTCGGAGAGCGTGACGTAGCGCTGGAAATGCTTGGCGTCGAGCCGCAGTCGGCGTCCTTGGGCGCGCCAGAGGTTGCCGGTCTTCTCGAAGAAGCCGGAGGGGTAGTACTCGACGACGAGCACGATGCGCGTGAGGGTGGGTGTCAGTTCGTGGAAGCTGACGCAGCCGCGGGTGCTGCCCTTGGCTCCGTCCGAGGTCCACATGATCCGTTCGTCCGGGATCTGTTCCTGCACGGTGGCCTTCCAGGAACGGGTGGAGGGCCCCACCTTCACCTTCCAGTCGCTGCTGGTCTCGTCCCCCTGGGACACCCCGCGCACGCCTTTGGTGAAGGAGCTGAACTTCTCGAACCGGGTCCAGTGGTCGTAGGCGACGCGGACGGGGACGCCTACATCCAGGTGCTCGATGATGGTCGTGACCTTGGGATTTCCGGACTTGCGGCCTTTGCCGCCACCGAACAGGCTCGAAGCCTTTTCGGTCACGCTGTCTTTGATACGCGTCGCCTTCTCGCCGAGCAGAGCCTTGAGCGGCGATTCCCCTTGAAGGACGCGTGCGCCGACTTTCGGGAGAACCCCGCCGTTCTCGGCCACATCCAACAACTGGTCGGTGAGGTCTTCGACTTTGTCCCCCGCCACGTCCGCGAGATGCTCCATCTGCGCGCCGAGGTAGTCGACGAACTCGTCCCGCAACCGGTCGAGGCCGGAGAGCTCGTCCCGCTCGGATTTCTGTGCCGCCCTGGCCATGGCCTACCTCCGCCGTGTGGACGCCCTTTTGGCCGTCGTCTTCTTCGGGGCGGTCTTCTTCGGCGCGGTCTTCCTGGGGGCGGTCTTCTTCGCCGCGGACTTCCTTGCGGGCGCTGCGGTCTTCTTCGTGGCGGTCTTCCGAGCCGGTGCAGCGGTCTTCTTCGCGGCGGTCTTCCGAGCCGGTGCCGCGGTCTTCTTCGCAGCGGTCTTCCTGGGCGGTGCCGCGCTCTTCTTGGCCGTCTTCTCCGCCGGCTGCGCCTTCTCGGCGGCGGACTTGCGGGCCGGTGCCTTGCGCGGCGCGGGCCGCATGGACCGACGCTTGGCCGCGCGACGACGCCTCGGGGACTCCTCCTCCGGCTCCTCCCCGGCCTCCTCGGCCGGGCGGCCGGGGTGCCTGCGCCCGGACGTACGCCTCTTCGACCGCGGTTCCCCCGCCTCCTCAGGCTCCTCCTCGTACTCTCCCTCTTCAGGTTCCGCTTCCTCGTCCTCGAACTCCTCCTCTTCGCCCTCCGGCGCGTACTCCTCCTCGTCCCCCTCTTCCTCTTCCTCCTCCCTGCCGATACGAGCGGTCCGTTCGTGCAAGGCGTCCGCGAGATCGGCGAGTTTGCGGTCGGCCGCGGCGGCGAGCGCCTTGCGGCCCGCATCCTTGAGCTCGCCGCGTACCTGCTCGTTGAGGTCGGCGACCTGCGGCAACTCCTGGAGCCTGCGCAGCCCTTCGGTGAGCAGTTGCTGGGGTTCGAGGCCGAACCGCCGCCCGGCGAGGTAGGTGGCCACTCCGAAGGCGAGCCGCCCCTTCTTGGCGCGGCCGAGGAGATAGCCTCCGGCGACTGCGGCAGCGAGAGCGATCTTCGTCGTTTCGTTCATCGATCATTCCCTCCGGCGAGCCGCGCGCGGTCGCAGGGCGGCGCGGGGCCGCCAGCAGCCCGTCGCAGCGCACTTTCAAGGTGTATATGGTGAAATACTACGTTTGAGTGACAGGTGGGCGCCGCTCCAGCGACGGAGTTGGGAACATGGCCGCGTCAGAAAAGGACGGCACAGGGAGTGGCAGGCGGCCCTCCCAGGGTGACGACACGGCACGCCGGGCACGCCGCAGCGGCAGGGCCACGAAGCCCGGCAAGCACTCGGCGGCATGGGCCATGCGCCGCGCCGCGGGGCAACTGGAGGAACTCCTCGGACGTGTCCCCGAATCCGTGTCGGCAATAAAGCCGACCGAAGAGGGCTGGGAAGCGGATGTCGAGGTACTCGAACTGGAGCGAGTGCCCGAGACCACCAGCGTGCTGGGCACCTACCACGTGACGCTGGACGAGGAGGGCGACCTGCTGGCGTACGAGCGGACCCGCCGCTACACACGCGGCCAGATCGACCGGCGCCACTGATACGCATGAGGGGGTGGTGATGGGGAGGCACCATGACTGTGGTGCCACAGGGCGGTAGCGGCAGCCTCTCGCGCGCAAGCACCAGCAGCCTGTACGACGTCCTGGATCTGATCCTCGACCGCGGCCTCGTCATCGACGTCTTCGTCCGCGTGTCCCTCGTCGGCATCGAGATCCTCAAGATCGACGCCCGCATCGTCGTGGCCAGCGTAGACACCTATCTGCGCTTCGCCGAGGCGTGCAACCGCCTCGACCTCGAAACCGGCAGCAAGCAGCCCACGCAGCTCACCGACCTGGTCGGCGAGATCACCGAGGGCGGGGCCGAGGGCAGGACCAAGGGGGCCCTGACCGGCGCGGTCGAGGCCGTCAAGGACTCCCTGACCGGCGGCGACGGCGAAGAGGAGGACGAGGACGAAGAGGAGTACGAGCAGAACGGGGAAGGCGAACAGGAGGAGCCCGAGTTCGAGGAGGAGCCCAGGCGGCAGCGCCGTCGCCGACCGGCCGGAAGGGCTTCCCGGCGGCAGAGGGAGTGACCATGGCCGTCTACGTCTACTCGATCACCTCGAAGGACCACCCGATGCGGCTGGACGACCTCCATGGCGTCGGCGACCCACCCGGTCGGCTGCGCACGGTGACCGCCGGAGTGCTGTGCGCGGTCGTCAGTGACGCGCCCGAGGAACTGCGCCCCAGACGCCGCGACGTCCAGGCACACCAGGAGGTCCAGGAGCGGCTGATGGCCGACGGAGCGGTACTCCCGCTGCGGTTCGGCATGACGGCCGAGGACGACGAAGCCGTTCGCGGAGCCCTGGAGGACAACGCGGGCGAATATCAGGAACAGCTGCAGAACCTGGACGGCGCCACCGAGTACAACCTGAAGGTCTCCTGGGAGGAGGAGGCGCTGTTGCGCCAGATCCTTCTGGAGTCGGATGAGATCCGCGAACTCAACACCGCCACCCGTGGTGGCTCCGGTACCCCCGAGATGTCACTCACGCTCGGCGAACTGGTCGCGCAGGAGGCCGAGGCACGGCAGCAGGCGCTCGCCGCGGGTGTCGTCGAGGCGCTGCGCCCGTACGCGCGCGACGAAAGCGTCTCGCCGCCCGGCGGCCGTGACTTCCTCAACGTCTCCTTCCTGGTCCAGGATGACGAGGAGGAAATGTTCCTGGCCACGGGGATCAGCCTGGCCAACCAACTGGGCGAGGACTGCGAGTTCCGGCTGCGCGGACCGCTGCCCCCGTACAGTTTCGTCTGAGAGGCGCTGCTCATGGGCCTGCTGACCCATCCTCACTTTTCCGCTGGCGCCCGTGCGGGGCGTGACCTGGGTCGTCGACCGCGTGCTCGAGGCCGCCGAGCGGGAGTACTACGACCCCGAGCCCGTGGAGCGTGAACCGGCCGCGCTGGAGAGGGCACTGATCGAGGGCCGCATCGGCCAGAAGACCTTCGACGAGCACGAGGACCGGCTCCTCGACCGCCTGGAGGAGATCGCGGCCCACCGGCGGGGCGACACCGCTCCCTGAGCTGGAACAGAGGTGCCTGCCGCGTCGGAACCCGCAGCCAGCGGCTGAGCTCGTACCCCTCCAGGGCCATGACCCCGTACGGCTACGGACAGGGCTCTTCGGCGAACCTGGCCGACATCCTCGAGCGCGTATTGGACAAGGGGATCGTCATCGCGGGGACATCCGGATCAACCTCCTCGACGTCGAGCTGCTCACCATCGAACTGCGGCTCATCGTCGCCTCGGTCGACAAGGCCAGGGAGATGGGAATCGACTGGTGGGAACACGATCCGTCGCTGTCGACGCGTGCCGGCGACCGTGCGCTGGCCGAGGAGAACAGACGCCTGCAGGCCGGGATCGAGGCGCTGAGGAAGGAACGGGAGCTGTCGCCGGGCGAGGAGCGGCGGACCGCCGGCCGGCGCAGCACCTCGCGGTCCTCCACCAGGCGCGGGAGCGGTGCGGCCGATGACTGATCGGGTCACCTACGCCTACGCCGTACTGCGGGACCACGAGGGACTCACCGCGGTCCTGGAGGGCGTGGAAGGCGTAGCGGGGGCACCGGTCCGCCTGCTGCCGGCGGGCCCTGGGAGCGAGCTCGCCGCCGTCGTCGGCTCAGTTCCCGCCCAGGACTTCCAGGAGAGCGCCCTGCGACGCCATCTCGAGGACCTGGACTGGCTGGAGGCGGTCGCCCGCGCCCACCACGCCGTGATCGAGGCCCTGGCCGCGCACATCACGATGCTGCCGCTGCGGCTCGCCACGGTGTACCTGGACGATGGACGTGTGGAGGCGATGCTGCGCGCGGACGCCGAGCAGTTCTCGCAGGCCGTGCGGCGACTGGTGGGCCACCTCGAATGGGGCGTCAAGATCTACGTGGAGCCGCAGCCGGACACGCGGGTGAGCGGCGAGGAGGGCACGTCCGGCGCGGCCGACGGGCTCAGCCCCGGCCGGGCCTATCTGCGCGCCCGCCGTTCCCAGCGGCACTCGCGCGACGAGTCCTACCGGTCCGCCAGGCAGGCCGCCGAGCGCGTCGAGGCGGTCGGCCGCGCCATGGCGGCCGATCACGCCCGGCACCGGGTGCAGCAGGGGGTGCTCGCCGCCGGTGCCGGGGAGAACGTCGTCAACGACGCCTATCTCGTGGCGCAGGAGACGGCGGCGGAATTCCGCACGCGGGTCCTCGAAGCCGGCCGGGGACTGCCCGGCGTGCGCATCGACGTCACCGGCCCGGCCCCTGGGCGCCGTACTCCTTCGCGGCTCCGCCCGGCGCCGAGGGTCCGGCACCGGACCCGGCGCCATGAACGGGGTGGAGCGACGGCCCGGGGCCGAGCCGCTGGCACAGCGCCAGGTGGCCCTCGTCGATCTGCTCGACCGCCTGCTGAGCGGCGGCGTCGTCCTCACCGGGGATGTGGTGCTGTCGATCGCCGACATCGACCTGGTACGCATCTCCTTGCGGGCCCTGATCGTGTCCGTGAGCGCCCGGAACCCGTCGCCGTGGGAGGCCGCCGCGCGCCCCGAGGACGAGCCGTGACGGGCGCGCACGGCGGCGGGCGCCCCGATCCGTCCGGCCGCCTGCGCGAGGTCGCCGACGCGGCGGCCCGGGCGTTCCGGCTGCTGCCCGCCGTACCCGACGACATCACACCGGCCGGACGGCCCGGGCCGCCGCGTCCGGCCCGCCGTGTCAGCGCCGATCCCGACACCGTCGAACGCGACCTGATCAGACTTGTCCTCACCCTGGTCGAGCTGTTGCGGCAGCTCATGGAGCGGCAGGCGCTGCACCGCGTCGACCAGGGCGACCTCACCGAGGAGGAGGAAGAGCGCTTGGGCGCCACCCTGATGATCCTCCACGACCGCATGAGCGACCTGTGCGCCCGCTACGGCCTGACCATGGACGATCTCAACCTGGACCTCGGCCCGCTCGGCCCGCTCCTGCCGCCCGATCGCCTGGACTGACGGTGCGCAACATGAACACGCACATCTGCGCCGCCGCCGAAGCACCTCTGCACAGGTAGCGGGCTCAGAGTTCGCGCAACGCGGGCAGCGGTGTCCTCTCCGCGTCTTCTCCGCGCGATCGCCCGGATGATTCCGATCGGCTCGGCGGGCATGTCGTGGGCGTACGTCGACGGCGGGCCGAAGTCCGCCGCCGACATGCCCGTTGATGTTCTCTCGGAGCCCGGCCCCAGCCGTAAGCGGCCGTCGGACAGCGGCCGCACGGTCGCCGCCCATCGATTCCGGTCCGCTCCGGAAACCGCGGGCGCGTTTTCCGGCCGCACATGGGTACCCAGAGTGGGTGGAAAACGACGCCGCATTCGGTGAGGAGAGTGAACGACCATGGCCGGAAACCAAAAGGCAAAGGCCAAGATGGAGCAGGCCAAGGGAAAGGCCAAGGCGACGGTCGGCCGCACGCTGGGCAATGAGCGGATGGCGGCCGAGGGGCAGGCCGAGAAGTCGAAGGGCGATGCGCGTCAGGCGAAGGAGAAGGCGAAGGACATGTTCAAGCACTGACGTGCCACGCTCCGAGCGGGATCCCGTTTCCTGTGCCACTGGGATCCCGCTTTTGGTGTGCCGTCAGGCTGATGCGATGTGCCGATGCCGGCCCGCTCGACGGGAATGCGCTCCTCGCTCGGCCATTTGCCCGAGTGACTGAGTATGCGCTGGTCCGCAAGATGCGGGGGCGATCGTTTCGGGGCACCGTGGTGGGGCCGGGCCGGCCGTATGCCGGTCCGGTTCTTGCGAGCATCGCACTAGCCGAAGGAAACGTGATGGCCGTAGCCACAGACATGCTCGTTCCGGCGCTGCGTGAGGTCCGTAAGGCCGAAGCCGCGCTCGCCGACCGCTTCAGAACCCATGTCACCGTGACGCCTGCCGGGGAGTACCGGGAGATCCTGGAACGCCGCATGGGGGACGCCAGGGGCCACATGTACCTCATCGACGAACGGCTGAATTCACTGAAGCCCCATGGGCTGGCGGATACGGTCGCCGGGAATGTCTGGCACTTCACCAAGCAGGCGGCCCTGCTGCCTCTGGAGGTGGGCAGAGCTGTTCCGGGCGTCCTGATGCGGGGCCGGGGAACGGCAACGGCGCATCAGATGCTCAAGAACGTCGAGGAGGAGTACGCGCTCACCGCTTTCGCGGTGGCGATCTGCCGGGTGGCCGAACGGATCGCGCAAAAAGCCCAGGACGGCGTCAGTTCGGATCTGCTGTGCTCCATTCGCCATGACGGCGAGGAGACCCTGGAAGAACTCGGCCGCAGCCTCGAGCAGCACGCCGAGTCGGCGGTCGTGGCCGCCGAGGGCCTGGGCGCCGGCGGCGCCGCCCGGGCGATGCGCGAATGGGGCAACTGGCTACGGGAAACGGCCGAGCGCATGCCAGGGGTTCACCGGCTTTCGGGCGCACCGGCCGGAGCCCTCATGTCGGACATGGAACTCCCCATTTCCGACTACCGACGGCTCGGCACCAGAATGATCCTCGACCGGCTGCCGCAGCTGTCCCAGACGGATCTCGCCACGGTCGGTGTCTATGAGCGTTCTCATGCGGCCCGTCCCGCGGTCCTGGGCAGGATCGCGGACCTGCTCGGGCCCGAACCCTGGCCCGGCTACGACGCCATGCACGAGGACGAGATCCTCAAGCGGCTCGGTGAGGCCACCGAGCGCGTCACCCGGCGGGTGCTGGAGTACGAGCGCCGCCATCAGGCACGCTCCACCGTCCTCATGACGGCCGAAGGAGTCCCTGCCTGACCCTTGCCGGACCGACCGACCGACCGTCGGAGCCGCGTGCCGGGCCGGGTTCGGACGGCCCCCACGCCCTCGGGTTCACGCGCTGGGCCGCGTGGCTCGGGGGCGTCGGTGCGGCATTGCCGACGTGATCACAAGCGGCGAGTGCGCAGCGCCCGCAGAGCCTCAGGACCCGCATCACTGTGCCGGCGTGAGGGATCGGCAGGGCGGCGTCCCCGGACGAGAAGGGCACGAACGGCCGCATCGCTCTCGATCGCGGCCTGCCCCTTCTGGGCGACCAGCCGCATGCTGCTGCCGTCCGCGTCGGCCGTGACCAGGATGTCGTCGGTCCCCGGGACACGCAGGCGCGCTTCGATCCGGTACGCCTGGACATGCCGGAGGAGGCGGTTCCCGGAAGCACGGCCGTTCGCGCATCACTGCGCGAGCCGCCGCCGTCCCCGTGACCGGCCCGGTCGACGCGCGATTCCCCGTCAGTCGAGGCCGAGGACGATCGCGGCGCGCTCGGCCATGCGCTGCTCGCCGAGGGCGTTCGGGTGGACCGGGACGATGTTCTGTCCGAACAGGAGTGGCTCGATCCAGCGGCTGCCGGTGGGTTGGCACGCGTCGTGGCCGGCGGACGCCTGGGCGAAGTCGACGTAGGTGGCGCCCGTCTCCTGGGCGGCGCGCTCGACGACGGCGTTGAGGTGCGCCTGGAGCGCGTGCACGTAGGGCACGTCGCCGGAGGCGATGGGCAGCCGGACGAAGCACGACGGGTCGGCCGTGGGAGGCGTGATCCACGGGTAACCGAGCACCGCCACACGGGCGTTCGGTGCTTTGGCGCGGACGCTGCGCAGGGCGGACTCCAGCGCGGGATAGGTGTTCGCGTCGATCGCGTCGTCGAAGGAGGTGCCGTACCTGTCCTTGCAGGGGCTGCCCTTGCCACCGCTGAGGACACCCGCCGTGCCGCAGGCGAGCATCGCGTTGATGAAGGTGCCGTTGTCATTGCCGCCGATGGTGAGCGTCACCAGGTCGGTGTCCCGGGTGACCGCGTTCACCTGGGGCGCGACTCCGGGGTACTGGGACTGGGTGAAGTCCTTGGTCTGGGCGGCTCCGCAGGTGACGTCCTTCAGGCGGGCTCCCGTGCGGGCGGCGATGAGGTGGGGGTAGTTGGCGGTGGAGCGCAGGCAGAGCAGGTTGGTGAGGTCCACGGGGAGGACGCCCGAGGCGGCGCTGTAACTGTCGCCGAGGGCGGCGTAGTTCAGGGGCGCGGACGCGTGGGCGGTGGTGCCGGCGACGCCGAGGGCCAGGGCGCCGACCGTTGCGACTGTCGTGCTCATGACACGTTGGAATCCGTGCAAGGGCATGATGCTCTCTCTTCTCGGGACGGGTGCGCGGCGTGCGGGCAGGGCGATACCTGCGGGCGTGCCGGGATACGAGAATGCGGCGGCTCGGAGCAGGGGGAGGTGTCGGCCGGGGGGTACGGGCGAGACGGCGCACGCCGGCGGCCGGAGAGGATCGGTCGCGGGTCTGTCGCGGATTACTACGCGGTTCTACTGCTAGGTAATGTGCGGGCGCCGAGCGGCCCAGTCAACATTGTTGACCGAACTTCTTGAAACGCTCACCAGCCGCCGGCGCGAACCGGAGGCGGTCGGAGCGCCGCCTATGCTGTGCCGCATGTTGCCGACCGGATCCGGTTCGACCACCCGCGATGCCATCCACACCGCCGCCGCCCAGCTGTTCCGGGACCAGGGATTCGCCAGGACCACCGTCCGGCGGATCGCGGCGGACGCCGGGACCGACCCGGCGCTGGTGATCCGTCACTTCAAGACAAAGGAACTGCTGTTCCTGGAGACGATGCATCTGACCATCGACGACGCGCCGCTGCTCGACGTCCCGCTGGAGCAGCTGGGCGAACGGCTCGCCGAACTCCTTCTCGATCTCGACGGTTCCGCCCGGGGCATCTTCCTCGCCCTGGTCCATGGCAGCAATGAACCGCAGATCCTCGATCGACTGCGGAAGACGCACGAGGACGTGTTCATCGTGCCCCTGCGCAGCCGACTGTCGGGCCCCGACGCCGACCTGCGCGCACGGCTGGCGGCGTCGATGGCGGGCGGACTGCTGTACGCCCTCTGGGTGGCAGGGGACGAGCGCCTGCTGCGGACGGACCGCAAGGAACTCATCACGCGCTACGGCGCCCTCCTCCAGGAAGTCCTGACACCGCGTGGCTGACGCCCGGCATCGACGCGGCGGACGCCGCCTGTGCCGTGCATCGTGCGCAGGTCAAGGTCCCTTCTCCGGGTACTCGTGGTGTTGCGCTCCTCGTGAGCCGACGCCGGCGGTGGCAGTCGGGAACAGAGAGCCGGTAACTCGATGGGTCCGCCTGCCATCCAGCCGCGGTCTCGCTGGCCATGCGGACGTCAGGTAGGTCGCGGCCCTCATCCGGGGTGAGACTGGTGTCATGCCCGCACCCGTGATCGTCCGTCCGCCATCGCCGACAGGCCGTCTCCGGGTACGGGCTCGTGAGGAGAACCGGAACTGGGTGAAGGTCGGGCCATGACCGAGAGTCGCGTGATGGTGTTTGCGCCGTCGGAGCGCGGTGGCCGGCGGGTTCAGGTGGACGACGAGATCCTCGGCACGGCGTTCAGCCTGCACGATCTGGCGGCGTTCTTGCGGCGGGCCGGGCTGGAGGGCGTGGACGAGCTGGACGTCGCCGAGTCGTCGGTGATCGAGTGGTACGGGGGTGGACCGGAGGAGTGGCGGGGGACACCGTGGACGCCGTGAGGTACAGGTGGCCGCATTCGGCCACACTTGACCTACGGGGACCGGGGCGCCGGCGCTGACCGCATCGCGTCGGACGAGGCCGTTTCCGGACCACCCATGGCCGCCAGGACGCCGGTGTCCTCCAGTGCCGCGCTGCCGGGAGTACGACCGGCTCGTCGGGCCGGGGCTGCCGTGGCTGACCAGGGCGAACGCGACCGAGGGGCGTGTCGGCAGCATGTACGGGCAGCTCGCCGCAAGGCGCGGACGGATGCGTCCGCCGCGCGCTCGGGGCGGCGGCTTACGGCACTCGGGCGCGACCGCGGCCCAGCGGGGATTCGCGGCTGGTGCGCGCGGGTACCCGGCAGCCGCTGACCGGACACGGACAGGGGCATCGGCGCGCACGCGAGAAGGGGCGCGACACCATGAAGGCAGTCACTTGGCAGGGCAGGCGGGACGTGCGCGTCGAGGACGTGCCCGATCCACGGATCGAGGAGCCCACCGACGCCGTCATCCGCATCACGTCCAGCGGGCTGTGCGGCTCGGATCTTCATCTGTACGAGGTGCTCACCCCCTTCATGACCCCGGGCGACATCCTCGGCCACGAACCGATGGGAATCGTCGAGGAAGTCGGCGCAGGGGTGCCCGACCTGGTCGCGGGGGACCGTGTCGTGGTGCCGTTCCAGATCGCCTGCGGAGCCTGCTGGATGTGTCTGTCGGGATTGCCGACGCAGTGCGAGACGACCCAGGTCACCGGGGAGAGCATGGGCGCCGCCCTGTTCGGCTACACCCGCCTGTACGGTGCGGTGCCTGGCGCCCAGGCCGAATACCTGCGCGTCCCGCAGGCCCAATACGGCCCGATCAAGGTGCCCGAGGGCCCGCCGGACGACCGTTTCGTCTACCTCTCCGATGTGCTGCCCACCGCCTGGCAGGCCGTCGAGTACGCCTCCGTACCGCCCGGCGGCACCCTGGCCGTTCTCGGCCTCGGCCCGATCGGTGACATGGCCTGTCGTATCGCGTTGGCCCGCGGTGCCGAGCGGGTGTTCGGTGTCGACCTGGTGCCCGAGCGGCTGGCCCGGGCGAGTCGGCGTGGTGTCATGACGTACGACCTCAGGGCCTTCGACGACGAGAAGGCACTCGTCACCGCGATCCGCGACGCGACCGCCGGCCGGGGGCCGGACGCCGTGATCGATGCCGTCGGCACCGAGGCTCATGGCAGCGCCGCGGCCAGGCTCGCCCAGACGGCGTCCGCCCTTCTGCCCCGCAAGCTCAGCGGGCCCCTCGCGGAGCGCTTCAGCGTCGACCGGCTCGGCGCCCTCCACATGGCCATCGACCTGGTCCGGCGCGGCGGCACGATCTCACTCAGCGGCATGTACGGCGGCACGGCCGACCCGATTCCGCTGATCACCCTTTTCGACAAGCAGATCCAGCTGCGGATGGGGCAGGCGAACGTCCGCCGGTGGACCGATCGGATCATGCCTTACCTCACCGACGAGGACCCGCTCGGCGTCGAGGACTTCGCCACGCACCGGCTGCCGCTCGACGAGGCGCCGCACGCCTACGAGATGTTCCAGCGCAAGGAAGACGGCGCGATCAAGATCCTGATGCGGCCTTAGCCCGGTCACGGCCAAAGGGACAGGCCTCGGACCCTCACCGCGGAACCTGGCGACAGGCGTCCGGTGAACGGCGACCTATGCACCTTGCGTCCTGTCTCCGTCTCCACGTCGGCTCACAGATCGGGATCGTCGAACTGGTCGAGCAGGAAGTCGACCGGTGCGAGGCCCGAGGCGGCGGATGAGTCGTGAAGAGGCTGCTCCGTCCAGATGACCTTGCCGTGGGTGGTGTACCGCGTGCCCCATCGCTGAGCGAACTGCGCCACCAGGAACAGCCCCCGCCCGCCTTCGTCGGTGGTCGCCGCCCGCCGCAGGCGCGGCGAGGTGCTGCTCGCGTCCGACACCTCGCAGATCAGACTGCGTCCGTGCAGCAGCCGTACGCCGACCGGCGGCGAGCCGTACCGGATCGCGTTCGTGACCAACTCGCTGACGATGAGCTCCGTGGCGAATGCGGTCTCCTCCAGTCCCCACTCCAGCAAGGTCTCCCGGCAACGCGCCCGCACCGAGGGAACCAGCGCGGGGTCCGGCGGCACGTCCCACATGGCCACACCCGAGGGCGGGAACCTCCGGGTACGTGCCGTCAACAGCGCGATGTCGTCGCTGGAGTGCGACGGCTTCAGCGCGTCGATCACCGCCTGACACGTCTCCTCCGGCGTGCGGCCCCCGGACCCGTCCAGCGCCCGGCGCAGCCTCTCCAGCCCGACGTCGATGTCGTGGGTGCGGTCCTCCACGAGGCCGTCGGTGTACAGCACCAGTTGTGAACCCTCCGGCAAGGACAGCTCCACGGTCTCGAAGGGGTAGCCGCCCAGGCCGAGCGGCGCCGAGGCCGGCACGCCGGGACAGATGACGGTCCCGTCCGGGCGCACCACCACCGGCTCCGGATGCCCCGCACGGGCCATCGTGCAAGCCTGCGCCACCGGGTCGTAGACCGCGTAGAGACAGGTCGCGCCCGTCACGCCCTCCCCCTCGTGGCCTTCCGTGGCATCGCCCGTGTCCTCCTCGTTGTCCATGCGGACGACCAGGTCGTCCAGGTTCCCGAGCACCTCGTCCACGGGTAGATCGAGGGTGGAGAAGTTGTGCACCGCGGTACGCAGCCGGCCCATCGTCGCCGCCGCGTGCAGCCCGTGACCGACGACGTCACCCATCACCAGAGCCACTCGCGCGCACGGAAGCGGGATCACGTCGAACCAGTCCCCGCCCACCCCCGCCTCCGCGGGCAGATACCGCCAGGCCACCTCCAGCGCGTCCTGCTCGGGCTGCCCCCGCGGCAGCAGGCTGCGCTGCAGCGTCACCGCCATCGCGTGCTCCCGGGTGAACCTCCGGGCGTTGTCGATGGCCACCGCCGCCCGCGCGGCCAGTTCCTCCGCGAAGGTGAGATCCTCCGGCTCGAACGCCGGGGAATCCACCGTCCGGTAGAAGTTCGCCACGCCCAGCGGTACGTTCCGCGCCCGCAGCGGCACGGCCACCAGCGAACGCAGCCCGCACTCCAGGGCCTTCCTGGCGCGCTCCGGATCCTGTTCCCGCCAGCCATGTGCCTGCCGCAGGTCCGCCTCCAGCATGACCCGTCGTTCCTGCAGCGTCCGCATCTGCGGCGTTCGGCGCGAGAACGTGATCACTTCGCCCAGCGGATACACCGGGATCATCCGCTGCTCGCCGCCGATCGCAGCCCGGCGCAGATGCCGCCAGCCCTCCGCCGTGGGCTCCCACCCCCGCAGCACCGCTTCGAGCAGATCCACCGTCACGAGGTCGGCGAACTGCGGCACCGCCACGTCGGCCAGCTCCTGGGCGGTACGCTCCACATCCAGCGTGGTTCCGATCCCGACCCCGGCCTCGTACAGCAGCTTCAGCCGCTCCCGAGCGACCTCGGCCCGCCCCGAGACCGCCGCCAGCTCCGTGGTGTCCCGCAGGGTCACCACGCTGCCTCCCCGGTCGGCCTGCGGGTACGTCGGCCGCTTGTTCACCACCAGCAACCGGTCCCCTGCGAGATGCACCTCATCGGTGACCGCCTCCGGCGCCGACAGCAGACGCATGATCGGCTCCGGCAGTCCCAGCTCCCGCACCGGGCGCCCCCGGGCGTCCGCCGGCAGTCCCAGCAGCCGTGTCGCCTCGTCGTTGGCCAGCAGGAGTCGTCCGTCGGCGCTGGTGATCAGCACTCCTTCCCGCACCGCGTGCAGGACCGCGTCGTGGTGCTCGTACAGCTGCGCCAGCTCCTCCGGGGCCAGTCCCTGCGTCTGCCGCCGCAGCCGCCGGGACACCAGCGTCGTTCCCGTCACGGCCAGCGTCAGCGCCGCCGCGCCGCTGGCCAGGATGATCGGCAGCTGTGGCATCCACAGTCCCGCCACGTTCTTGACCGTGATTCCGGCGGAGACCAGGCCGACCACCTTTCCGTGCGAGTCGGTCACCGGGACCACCGCCTGCACGTCCGTCCCCTTGCCGGCGGGCAGAGGCGGCCCACCGGCCTGCTCGACGACGGTCCGGCCCTTCAGCGCCGGTGCGATGGTGCCGACGAACTTCTTTCCGATCTCGCTCGGGTAGGGATACGTGTAACGAATGCCCTCCGTGCTCATGGCGATGACGAAATCCACGCCCGCACGCTTCCGCGCCTCCTCGGCCCGAGGCTGGAGCACGGCTGTCGGATCCGGGCTCTGCAGCGCCTCGGCCACGCCGGGAGCGCTCGCGAACGACCGCGCCGCGACGATCGCCTCCCTACGTCCCTGCTGCACCGCGTCGTTTGCCGCCTGGAGCACCATGGCTCCCATCGCGGCCATGACCAGCAGGACCACGATCACGACCTGGAGGAGGAACACCTGACCGGCCGCACTACGCAGGTCCAGCAGGGGGGCGCTACGTCCGCGCGAGCGTCCGACGGGCGGATGATGTTCCGGGCCCCGACGGCGCCCGGAAAATACTTCCATACACCCTTGATAACACCGTTGCGAGGATGCCGACGCTGATCACGTCCGTCGCGCGGGTTGCAGTGTCCATGGCTCATCCCAGGACATCCTGACCTGGGCAGGAGCTTCCTGGGGGTGAATGGGTGCCGCCCGGAAGCGGAATCCTGAAGGCCGTATCCCGCTCCCCAGTTGGGATGAGGCGAGCGGCGCACTCGGCGTCGCTGGAGACGTCGCTGACCAGCAGGTCGGCCACGCTGAAGCAGGCGTAGACGGTCGGCCCCCGTGATGATGCGGTGCTCCCACGCGGGGAACGACGCCCAGTACGCGGCCTGCCAGGCGGCGGTCGCGGCGGCCATGACCGCGGTCCGGCCGTGTTCCGGGGCCGTGCCGCCTGCGCCCTGGCATCAAGCGCAGCGGCAGCATGCCGACGGTGCCACCGCCCCGAGCGGGTCCTGTTCCTTGATGCGGATCAGGCCGGTCACCAGGAGAAGGTCCCGGACGACCTGGTGCCAAGGGATGCAGACCTGACCGCGGTGTGCGGTAGCAGGCCGGCCGTCCGACGAGTCGGCTCCCGGCCTGACTCAGGGCCTGTCAGGCCCTACGAACGCCGAGGGCCCATCGTTTCCGTTCGTTCCCTGAAGGGATGGGACGGACGCGGCGTCGCAAGACATGACGACCACGAGCCTGCCGAGTTCGATGCCCTCGGGGCGCTGTGTGTAAGACCAGTACTGTCCGGCCCGAAACAGGGTCTCGAAGAGCAGCCGCCGTCCGGAGGCATCGCCCGGCAGCGCCTGATCTGCGGCATCGATGATCAGTACGTAGTGGTCCGCGGACAGCCACTTCAGATCGCGGAGACAGTCGGCGAGGGCATCCCAGTTCCACCCGAAGTGATCAGGCAGCCGGAGCCCGTCGTAGAACTGCTGGAAGACGGCATCCACGTCGCGCATCCTCCGGCCGTCGAGACGCGCCACATACGTCCTGCCGGTCACGGGAAGCAGCAGATCCACAGGCAGGGCGCCCCGCTCCGCCACCACATGCAGCCAAGGCACAGCGTGCGCCTCCACTGCGCCTCCCTATCCCGTCCATCGACCGACCCGGCAGCGGCGGCAGCCCAGCTGCGGAGTATAGATCGCAGCTGGCCGGGATCGAAGGCGTCATCGGTCAAGGTGGGCTCGGGCGAGGGGGCGGGCGCCGTGGTCCGTTCCGAGCCTTCGGGGAAGGGCGGTGACGGTCTGTCGGGGCAGTGCGCCTCCTCCGCGACGCCCCTCCGATGAAGGTGTTGCGGCCCGCCATCGCGTTGTCCCGCCACTTCGCAGGGTGTCGGCGGATTCGGGGTGCGGCCCTCGAAGATGGCGCGTGAAGCGACGCGGCTGCGGGATCGCCGGATCGCCCCGCGCCGAAGCACCTGCCGGGCCGGGCGAGCAGCGCATCCTGGCCGGGCGCGGCTAGCTGACGGCTTCCGGTGAAGGCGGCCCGCTCCGAGGACTGGGGCGTCGGGCGGCCGGCGAGCCCTGTGGGGGGATGTGGCCGGCGGCCAGTGCGGTGCTCAGATCGGCTCTGCCGTCGATGGCGAGCTTGCGGTAGACGTGCGTGAGGTGGAACTCCACGGTCCGTCGGCTGACGAACAAGCTGGTGGCGATGGTTTGGTTGTCCATGCCGTCGGCGGCGAGGGCAGCGATCCGTCGCTCGCGCTCGGTGAGGGCCCTCAGACCCGATTGACGTTTGCGGCGCGGGCGGGCTCCGGTGGCCAGCAGCGCGCGGTAGGCGCGTTCCGACAGCGGGGCGGCGCCCGACGCGTCCGCGAGGTCGAGGGCTTGGCGCAGTGCCGTCCGTGCCTCTGCGCGACGGTCGGTGGCGTGCAGCGCTTCGCCGAGGGCGGTGAGAGTCCGGGCGAGGTCGTGCCGGGCCGGTGTGTTCTGGAGGAGTGCGGCGGCCTCGGACAGGGTGGTCACGGCTTCGAGACCGGTCTGCAGGCGGCCGATGGTGCGCAGGCTCGTGGCGATGGCGCGGGGGCTGCCCCAGCGCCGTGCGAGCGCGAGTTCCGCGTCGGCCAGTTCCATGGCGGTGCCGTCGTCGCCGAGACGCTGGTGGACGCGTGCCGCGTGGGAGCGCCAGGGAACGAGAGCGGGGTTGTCGTAACCGCCGTTCCGCATCTGCCGCGCGCAGACGTCGAGTTCTTCCAGTGCCGTGTGATGGCGGTCGTGGGCGTAGTGGGTTCGAGCGCGTGCGGCGTAGAGAACCGCCCAGCTCCAGTGGTTGCCTGCGGGGCCCTGGTAGGAGGTGCTGCGAAGACGCTCGGCCTCTTCGGTCTCGCCCAGGTCGATCAGGGCGTTGATGACCTGAGCCGTGACATAGGGCTGATACCGCTGCCCGGGAGGTGTCAGGGCGAGAGCCTGTCTGCTGAGAGTCAGAGCCGAAGCCAGGTCGCCCATCCGGTGGGCGATTTTGGCGCGCATGGCCATGAAGAGGGACCGCAGGGGAGCCGGCTGGTCGTGGATGTCGTCGCCCAGGAGCTGGTCGCAGCAGTGTGCCGCGTCGGTGAGGCGGTCGGCGTGCAGCAGGGCGGTCGCCGCGAACGCGGTCGTGAGGGCGGGTTCCTCCCTCGGCCCGGGGCGGGCCAGCGCCCGGTCGGCGTATCCAGCGGCGGTGTGGGCGCACTGTCCGGTCAGGGTGGTTTTGAGAGCGAGGGCGGCCAGCAGCAGGCGCTGCCCGGGGCTGGAGCCGGCCAGGTCGTCGGCTATGCGGGCGCGGGCGACCCAGGCGTCGGCCATGTGCGGAGTCTCCTCCAGAAGGACCAGGAGACCCTGGGCCCACAGGCGGTACAGCGTCTCGCGGTCGTCCTCGCCGATCCGGCCGGCGAGCCTGTCCAGCAGGGCTACGGCTTCCTCGGCACGGCCGGTGCGGGCCAGCGCCTCGGCCAGATGAGGCACCAATGCCGTCTGTACGCCGATGTCCTGCTCCCCCTCAAGGACCGTGCGCAGGTGGTCGACGGCTGAGCCGGGAGCGAGGTGGACCTCGGTGATGCCCAGCACGGTCAGGAGTTGCGGGCGGTCGCCGGCTGCCGGCGGCTCCGCCAGGGCGCGGCGCAGGTACGCGCGCGCGGCGGGCGGATCGGGACGCTCACCTGCGACGCGGGCTGCCTCACGCAGGACCGGCACACGCCAGTCCTGGCCGTCCGGGGTGGTGCGCAGAAGCATGTCCGCGATCTCCGCCGGACCGGCGTCGAGATCGCGCAGTGCCTCGGCTGCCCGGGAACGCAGCTTGTCGAGAGTGTGCTCGCCGGCCTGTGCGGTGAGCGACTGCGCGATGACCGCACCGGTCAGCTGCCAGGGCGGGCCTGCGTGCAGCAGTCCGGCGTCTTCCAAGGCGGTGACCGCTTGGTCCGCGGTCGGCAGATCGATCCCGGTGGTGCGGGCCAGCAGCGGCAGGCCGGCAACACGGTCGAGGGCTGTGACCGCGGTGGCTGCCGCGGCCACCGCGGGAGCATGACGGTTCAACAACAGCGGCAGGGCTCGCAGCAGGGCGCGGTCGCAGACGCCGACCGCTTGCTCTCCCGTGATCCGCGCGGGCGGCGTGCCGGTACGGGAGAGGGCCTCGGACACGGCGTCGAGCAGTGCGGGGTTGCCCCCGGTGGCCTTGTGGCACAGCGCCGCGGCCCCTTCCCCGAGGCCCTGGCCGAGCCTGTCGGTCAGGTACTGCGCGGTGCCCTGCTCCGACAGCGGCAGCGGGTGCAGCCGGGGGAATTCCGGGCACGCCACCAGCTCGGCCGTCAGCACACCGCCCGGGGCGCCGGAGGCGGTACGGGTGGCCACGGCCAAGGCGATGCAGACGCCGTGCAGACGGCGGGCCAGGTAGGCCAGCCATTGCTGAGACAGATCGTCGGCGTGCTGGGCGTCGTCCACCAGCAGGGCCAGGGGAGCGCGGCGGGACAGACGCAGAAGCGCCAGGTACAGGTCATGGAACCGGTGGACGGGCGGGGCGTCGCCGTCATGTCCGGTGGGCGGCCGCACGGCGTGATGCCCGTCCAGCAGGCTGCGGTCCTCGTCGCTCAGGTGCGGGTCGAGCAACTGCCGCACCGTCGCCCACGGCACCTGGGCCTCCCGGGGACAGCAGCGGGCCCGCAGCACCCGCGCCTCCTGCATCCGGGCCAGTGCGGCGGCCTCCGCCAGAAGTGTGCTCTTCCCGGTGCCCGCGGGCGCTTCGATCAGTACGGCCGTGCCGTTCCCTTCGAAGGCCTGGCCGAGGACGAAATCCAGGGCTCGCAGCTCAGCGGCGCGTTCCACGAGAGGCGTCATGGTTCCTCCTGGCCGTTGCGCGAACCGTGCCCGCATCGAGGGGAAGCACGCCGGCCAGTGCGCACGCTGCGGGAAATCCCAAGCGTCGCAGCGTCGGCGGCCGTTCATGTACGCCGCCTTTGGCGTCGGGCCCGGTGGCTGCCCATCGTCACCCGTCAGGGCGTGCCACCAGAAGTAGCCAAGAGCCTTGACTAACCCAAGAAATGGTAAAGCGCGGGCAAATTTCGGAAGTCCCCTGCGGAATGCGGGCGCCATGGCCACGCGGGAGTTCCGCAGCTCGCTCCGTAGCTGTCCGGACCGGCCTCCGTAGGTCTGGGAAAGCGGCCGCACAGGATCTGCCGCAGGGTCGGACCGTATTCCTTGATGTGGCACTGACCTGCGACTTCTCATGCTTCTACGCCACTTTGGGGAGTCGTCCCGGCGGCCTTGCCGGCCGGCTCCAGTAAGGAGACACATTCATGCCAAAGCACCGTGCCGTGCGACAGCACCGTGCGGCCGCCGTGAGCGCTGCCCGGCGGGTTTCCGCCGGTGCCGCCGTCGCCGCCCTCGGCATCACCGGCCTCGTCGGGTTCGCGTCCACCGCTTACGCGGACGACGGCTCTTCTTCCGGCAGCGTCGAATTCCCCGACGACTCGCTCAACACCGAGGCGTTCAACCGCATCATGCACGAGCCCCTCGACGAATTCGCGCAGGAGGAACAGGCGAACAACCCCGCCGGTTCGAACGATCCCATCGTCGACGCCAACGGAATTCGCTGGGACACCGACGGCTGCTCCGACCCCACCGGCGAGTTCGGAGGCGGGGACGCGCGCATCGCCTGCGAGCGGCACGACGTCGCCTACCGCACCCTCGAGCAGAACGACCTGTGGAACGCGGACAGCATGAACGACGCCAACAGGAATTTCACCGACGACCTGAGCACACTCCAGCAGCAGGGAAGAATCAGTGAAACCCAGGAAGTCGGTCTCGGTGTCGGCGCCGGGGTCGGCTCCAATCTCCCGAGCTCGGCCTTCGGCTATGAGATCAACGGTCTACCCCAGTACGACGGCAGTACAGGCAGTCCCTTCGACGGTCAGGCCGACGCCGACGGCGTCTTCCAGCCTTCGGAAGGCGCACGGTAGGCAGGGACCGGCATAGCGTCGGCATCCTCCGCCGGCTGCGGCGGACGTCATGACCCGCCGCACCCGGCTTCTGTCCGCCCCTGACGACCAGCTGCGCACAGGAGATTCCCGGCCAGTCACAGGAGAAGGGCCTGGTCGGGCGAGTTCGTCCGTTACCCCACGGGCGAATGGCCGCGTGGTGTGGATTCACTGCCCAAAGCGCCCGGTAAACAGATCGGCATGGGCTGCAATCCACGCCGCGTGCACATTCCCGTCATCCGCTGGAGCGCAGGCGGGCGCTGCGTGGGCCGATGGCTCGGCGCCGTGCGGGCGCGCCGGAGTGTCGCCGGTCAGATGTTCATTCTTCAAGTGCTCATCGTCGTCGTGCTGGTCGCGGCGGCAGTGGTCGCCCTGGTCCTGCAAGCGCGGAACAGCCGCATGCGCGAAGCACGCGCCCAGGCGCTGGGCACGGCCGAAGCGTTCAGCCACGCCCCCGGACTGGCTGCCCTGCTGCGAGGCCCTGATCCGACGTCGAAGCTGCAGCCGCTCGCCGAGGAGATCCGCGGACACGGTGACATCGACTTCCTCGAGGTGACGAACGTGGACGGCATCCGCTACACCTACCCCCGCCCCAGTGGGATCGGGAAGAAGCTCCAAGGCTCCATCGAAACAGCGCGCAGGGGGCACCGGGTCATCGAGAGCGTCCACGAGCCGGTCGGAGAGGTCGTCCAAGCCGTGGTCGTCGTCAAGGACGGCGGCGACAAGGTCGTCGGCTTCGTGTCGGCCGGAATCACACTCGGCCATCTCAGCAGTGCCTTCAAGCGCCAACTGCCGGTTGTTCTCGGTGCCGGGGCCCTGGCACTGGCCCTGGCGACCGCCGGAACAGCACTGGCCGTCCGCCGGCTACGACGCCAGACCCACGGGCTCGGGCCGGAGGAGATGACCCGGATGTACGAACACCACGACGCGGTCCTGCACACCGTCCGCGAAGGCGTGGTGATCGTCGACGAAACCGGCACCGTTCTGCTCGTCAACGACGAAGCCCGCCGGCTCCTGGAACTGCCCCCGGACGCCGAGGGCCACCGCGTCGACGACCTCCCGCTCACTCCCCGGATGAAGCGGCTGATCCTCACCCGGGATCCCGTCGACGACGAGGTGACCCCCACCGACGACCGGCTGCTGGCCGTCAACAGTCGGCCCACCGACAGCGCCGGAGGCCCGCCCGGCAGCGCGACCACCCTGCGTGACACCACGGAACTGCGCACACTCGCCGGACGCGCGGAAGTAGCCCGAAGCCGCCTCAAACTGCTGCACGAAGCCAGCGTGACCATCGGCACCACCCTCGACGTCGAACGTACCGCCGACGAACTCGCGCAAGCCGCCACACCCGGCTTCGCCGACTACACCACCGTCGACCTCGCGGAGCCGGTCCTCGACGGCGACGAGCCCGCACCCGCCGCACTCGGCGCCGCGGTCAAGCTGCGCCGGGTGGCCCTGCGGGGCATCAGCGACGATCACCCCCTCTACCGCAAGGGCGAACTCGTCAGCTTCGCCGCACCCAGCCCTCCCGCCCGGGGCTTCTCCGGCGGTTCCTCGGTCCTCGTGGCCGACCTGCGCACCGACGCACACTGGCAGATGCAGGACTCCCAACGGGCACAGGGCATCCTCGACCACGGCTGCCATTCCCTGATCACCGTTCCTCTGCAGGCGCGCGGAATCCTGATAGGAGTCGCCAACTTCTGGCGCACACGGGAAGGCGGCCGCTTCGAGGAGGACGACCTGGCCCTGGCACAGGAGCTCGCCGCGCGCGCGTCGATCTGCATCGACAACGCCCGCCGGTACACCCGCGAACACAACACCGCGGTCACACTCCAGCACAGCCTCCTGCCTGGCAGCGTGCCCGAGCAGAACGCCCTCGACATCGCTCACCGCTACCTGCCCGCCCAGGCAGGCGTCGGGGGTGACTGGTTCGATGTCATCCCGCTGCCCGGCGCTCGCGTCGCCCTCGTCGTCGGCGATGTCGTCGGCCACGGCCTGCACGCCGCCGCCACCATGGCCCGCCTGCGCACCGCCGTACAGAACTTCGCGGCCCTCGACGTGCCACCCGACGAGCTCCTCGCCCGCCTCGACGATCTCGTCATGCGCCTCGACCAGGAAAACACCGCGGCCGGACGTGAACCCGTCGTGATGGGCGCCACCTGCCTCTATGCCATCTACGACCCCACCACCGGCATGTGCGACCTCGCACGCGCAGGCCACCCCTTGCC
Organism: Streptomyces griseochromogenes; assembly: GCF_001542625.1. NCBI lineage: Bacteria > Bacillati > Actinomycetota > Actinomycetes > Kitasatosporales > Streptomycetaceae > Streptomyces > Streptomyces griseochromogenes. Next base: position 3,952,052 of record NZ_CP016279.1, read on the forward strand.
CGCCCTCGTCCGCCCCGACGGCACCGCGGACTTCCCCGGCCTCCCCGCCGGCCCCCCGCTCGGCCTCGGCGGCATGCCCTTTCAGGCCGCAAGGCTCAGCCTGCCCGAAGGGAGCAGCCTCATCCTCTACACCGACGGTCTCGTCCAGGGCCGCCACCGCGACATCACCACCGGCCTGACCGCCCTGCGCACCGCGCTCGCCCACGCCGGGCGCACACCACAGCAAACCTGCCGGGCCGTCCTGGACGCCCTGCCACCCACACAAGACAGCGACGACATCACCCTGCTCGTCGTCCGTACCCACCGCCTCGCACCGGACCGCATCGCCCACTGGGACGTCCCCACCGATCCCGCCACCGTCTCCGTCGCCCGCGCCAACGTCACCCGGCAGCTCGCCGAGTGGGGTGTCCCGGAAGCCGTATCGGCCGGCATCGAGCTCATCATCAGCGAACTGGTCACCAACGCCATCCGCTACGGCACCTCCCCGATCACCATGCGCCTGCTCTACGACCGTGTCCTCACCTGCGAAGTCTCCGACGCCAGCAGCACCGCACCTCATCTGCGCTATGCGGCCGACGACGACGAGGGCGGCCGGGGCCTCTTCCTCGTCGCACGCCTCTCCGAACGCTGGGGCACGCGCTACCCGCCCAACGGCAAGGTCATCTGGGCCGAATGCTCCCCGCACACCACCGAGGAACGGCCGCCGCACGGGGGACCGCTGATCGACGTCGATGACATCCCCGCGATCTGACTCGGTGCCGTGAAGGATGGTCGCAGGGAGCCGTGCGCGCGGAATGTCCCTTGAACAGTCGGCCCCACGGCGTTCGGATGCCGGAGGTCAGCAGACTTGAGGAAGTCCGGTGCAGTACCGCGTCCCCGAAGCGGCGGGGAGCCGCGCGACCAACCATCCACGGCCCGAGGTCGAACGACCGTACCTCCCGCGGAGCGCCGAGCGCTCCGGTGGACCTCCGTCTCCGCCGTGCGGCGGAGACGGACCCTGCCGGCGAACGATGCCCGGGAGCACGGGCGTTGACGACGATCAGTGGGTGATCCAACGCCTCCGATCGGAGCCCCGCATGTTGAACAGGACCCTGCAGGCCACCGCCCTCCTCGCCCTCGTGGCCGCCGTCGCCGCGCCCGTCGCCGTCGCCGCGCCCGCCCCACCCTCACCGCCCGCACCGAAGACCGTCGCCGTCTCCTCGCTCAAAGGTGACGCGCGCATGGACTACCCCGTCGCGGACCAGGAGATACGGGTGTCCGTCGACGCCCGCTCCACGTACACCGTGGGCAGCATCCCGGGGCGCTCCTGGGGCACCTTCCGTATCTCGCACGCCCAGGACGGCAAGCTCTACTGGGGCGAGTTCAAGGTCGACTGCCTCACCACCGGCGGCCCCACCGCCACCGTCACCGGCCGTCTGGTCCGCACCAGCCCTGGCCACCCCTGGCTCACCATGCTGGCTCCGCACACCCGCATGGGCGTGAGCTTCTTCGTACCGGAGAAGGGCGAGGCCCGCATCGGGCTCTCCGGGGCCACCAAGAAGGGTGAGCCGCCGCTCACCAAGTGCATGGCACCCGCCGCCGACGCGAAGGTCGTCGACGGCGGGTACACCCTGCGCGACCGCATCAGCTAAGAGGGCCTCGCCGCGATCGCCGCGCAGGCGCGATCGGTGCTGTGGACCTACGGTGGTCGAAGTGACGCCGATGAGCCGAACCGGCACAGCGGAGGAGGCTGGGATGGAGGAGTACTTCGTCTGGGTGACGACGCGCCGCATCCGGCCGGGCACCCTGGCGGACTTCGAGAAGACCTGGCGGCCCGCCACCCACCCGCACGGGATGCGCCGCGCCTTCGCCTACTGGTCCGACGACGGACAGCAGATCACCGGAGTGTCGTTCTGGGACACCAAGGAGGCGTGCGACTCCTGGCGGGTCTCCGAGCCGGAGACGCAGCGGCGCGCCGGCATGGCTCCGTACGTCGTCGAGGAGCGGGAAGGCTTCTACCGCGGCCGGGAACTCGCTGTTCCCCAGCGGTAGCCACGGGGGAGCGGGGTCCTCGCAAGCCGCGCATACATCCAGTGTCCGCAGGTCAGGCCACCGGCGGCCAAGGAGATCCGCCCGGCCTGCCGTTCACGGGTGTGGCGCGACGCCTTCGTCGACCGGCAGGGCCACGGGCTGGTCCGCTTGCGCCGGCCGCGCCTCGTCCGCTCTCCTCAGACCCAGCCGGTGCAAGGCGAGATGCAGGACCGGTATCAGCACGCAGGTCACCGCGGCGCTCTGCCACAGCAGCGCGTCGAGGCGGCCCGCCGCCAGGTACGCTCCGGCGGCGACCGCGGCCAGCGCGCACACGCCGCGGTCGACGATGCTCTCCACCGACAGCAGCGTGGCGCGCGGCGCGTTCGCCGGGATGGCGTCGTTGACCAGCTTGCGCTGCACGGGATAGACGAATCCGGTGATCGCGGCGAAGGCGCACAGCAGTCCCACCACGAGCCAGGGCCCGCCGAGTACGGTGCCCGCGAGTGCCGCGGCGAGGGCCACGCTCAGCACGGACACCCACACGGCCGGCGACACCCGGCGACTCAGCCACTGAGGGCGGGCCGAGGCCACCGCTTCGGCCACCGTCATGGCCGCGAGCACCGTGCCGTGCGTGCTCTCCCCGATCCCGTGTTCCAGGAGGACCGGCTGGAAGAGGTTGACCTGGCAGATGCGCGAGAGCGTGAACACCGCCACGCCCTGCAGCATGAGCAGCGGCAGCCATGGCGATGTGCGCAGGGCACGGAGAGCGGCGCCGGTGTCACGGAGGAGAGTTCCGTCGCGCCGCCCGGGCCCGCCCGGCCCGGTGCTCCCACCGCGCGGCGCGAGGCGCGGCAGCGCGAGCGCACAGCCCAGGGACCCGGCCGCGCTCGCCGCGCTGAGCACGTACGGGGTCTGCGGAGCGAGCGCCATCAGCGGGCCGACGAGCGGCCAGCAGATCACCTTGGCGGCCAGGCCGAGGGACCGAGCGGTGCCCTCGGCCCTCAGATAGTGGGCATCGGCCCCTTCGGCGCGCAGACCGTCGTAGAGGTAGGCGCTCGCCGCGCCCGACGTGAGTGAGCGTCCGGCCGCTATGGCGAGGAAGTGCACGAGGAAGCCCGTGTACGAGGGGGCCAGCACCGGCGCCATGTTCGCCGCCGTCATGACGACCGCGCCCGCGCGCAGGCAGTTGAGGGCGCCGATGCGGTCGGCGACGACACCCGTCGGTATCTCGAACAGACAGAACGCTATGTAGTAGATGCTCTGGATGCCGAAGATCTGGCTGTCGGACAGACCTGCGTCGCGCTGGTAGGCGTAGAAGACGGGCATCCACCACAGCAGGTTGAACAGCAGCTGGAACCCGTTGTTGAGACGGATGATGCGCCGGGCGGCCGGGGAGGAGACCGGCCGCGCACGCCGGGGCCACAGGGCGGGCATACGGCGGCTCACCGGGCGTAGGGGCGGATCTGGACCAGGTGGAAGACCCCTTGGTCCGCCATCAGCCACTCGATGTCCAGCGCGTCGTCGGCGTCGTCCTCGCTGAAATGGGACTGCAAGAGGCGTCCGGTGAAGGCCAGCCGGGCGAGCGCCGAGCGAGTCTCCGACGGCAGGTCCTTGCCCGCGGAACCGATGTCCACCGTACGTCCGCCGCCCTCGACGGTGTTGTACAGGTACTGCTGCGGCAGGACGGTGCCGTCCACCACCCGCTCCGGCGAACCGGGCGTGCAGTTGAGGTACACGTTGCGGAAGTCCTCCCGGCGGGTCGGATTGCAGGTCACCAGCACACCGCCGAGACGAGCGGGCACGTACTCCTGGACGATCACTCCCATGTAGGTGTCGTCCAGGGAGATGCCGGCCTGGTGCCGCAGACGCACGCTGCGCGGTGACAGCAGGGACGCCCACACGTGCCGCACGGCGTCCATGAGCCGTTCGGCCCCGCGCACGGTGGTCACCGAGTCGTAGATCCCCGCCGCGGAGAAGCCCGGCAGGTCCTCGGCGTTGGAGGAGGAGCGCACCACCATCCTGCGGCCGTCGGACAGCAGGTCCGGCACCGCTGCCGTGACCGCCCGGGTCACCTCGTCCGGCATCGGCGTGCCGCGCACGAGGTGCTGGAGGGTCAGGCACAGCGGGTCCACGAGGTCGAATGCCTCCAGCTCCAGGGCCATCTTCAGCTTGCCGATGCCCTGTTGGAGCGCGGGGGAAGAGGTCAGGAACAGGTGGTGGAGGTGGAACGGCAGCGCCACGCCCTCGGGGGCGCGGACGGTCCGGGCCACGTGTTCGGCAGCCGCGGCGCGCAGTCGCTCCGGCGAGGCTCCCCCTTCGCCGAGGCGAGTGCTCAGGTGGCCGAGGAGATGGGGGCGCGGCGGGCGCCGGCGCGCGTAGAACACCGTCAGGTCGGCGGTGCGGCTGTCCAGGACGTGGTGCAGTTCCCCGAGGTTGGCGGCCTTGGTGCCGTAACTGTCGCGGTCGGTGCGCCGCAGCCGGTCGAGCGGCAGAACCGGGGCCTGGTGCAGCAGCGGCGTCCCTATGCGGATGCGCTGCTGGTGCCAGGCCGGCTTCTTCAGAGCCGGCGGTCCGGGCAGCGGCTCCAGCGTGACGGAGTCCTCACGGACCCGGTAGCGCACCCAGGCGCCGTCCAGGCCGTCGTGCCGCACGAGGGCGTCGAGGTCGCGGACGATCGCGTTCGGGATGCCCCAGCCCGAGGCCAGCACGTTGGTGTGCGAAAGCGGTGTGGTGGGCGCGGTGTTGACGAATCCGGCGACTCTGGGCACGTCGTCGGGGAGGCGGGGCATCGCGACGATGTCCGACCAGCCGAGATCCGCGGCGGCTGCCGCGTACTCGGCCATGGTGCGGAAGTGACGCAGCCGGCCCTCGGCCTCTCCGGGGTTGAGGCAGGTGCGGGTCCGGTCGCCGAACAGCTCGTGGCTGAGGATGCGGGGTACGTCCGCCTCGCCGACCGAGGCCAGTTCGTTCTCCTGGCCGTGGTTGGCGGGCTTGAGCAGCAGCGGGAGACGTCCGTCCACCCGCTCGCGCACATAGCGGTAGAACTCCTCCAGCAGGGAGCCCTGCATGGTGTCCGCCTCGGTGGTCTCCAGCACCAGGAAGGGACGCTCGGTGCCGTCCGGGTCCTCCTCGGTGTGGAGGGACAGCACCCCGAGGAGGAAGCGGCGTTCGGGGTCCATGTAGACGGACGCGTTGAACGCGTCCAGGCCCTCGTCGAGTTCGGCCAGGGTCATGCCGAGGACGCGGGTGGCGATGTAGTCGACGTGGAAGGGGTGCGCCTGCGTGTCGAGCAGGTGCCAGGTGCTGTCGGCGCGGTCCACCACGATCTTCAGGTACGGGTGTCCGGCCAGCACTCCGGACAGCGTCCGGAACAGGGGCAGCGACAGATTGGCGCCGACGACGGTGCGGTCGCCCGCGGCCCCGGTCGCGCCGTCCTCGTCCAGGGCGAGGGTCATGCCCGCACCCCCTCGGTGACGTCCGCGGGCAGGATGTGCGGCAGCGCGTCCACCAGGGCGGTGAGGTCGCGGACGACGGTCTGCGGCCGGTCGGCGGACAGCAGGCACATCCCCGCCATGGTGTTGGCGCCCGCGGCCGGATCGTAGACCGGCACGGGTGTGCCGTCCGGCAGGGAACTCTCGCGGACGACGGACAGTGTGCTGCCCGCGCCGACCGGGGCGGAGCGGATCACCGACGCGGAGTCCCACAGATGCCGGCGTGGCCATGGGGCGCCCGCGCCGTCCACGGCGAGGACGACGAGGGACCCGGCCGCGCCCTCGGCGTCCGCGGGCGTGAGCGCCCGTGACGGCCAGCGGGCCGGCCGGCCGAGCAACTGGTCGGTGAACATGGCGACCATGTCGAGCCCGAAGACCTCCTCGATCTGGGGCACCGTCATCGCGCCGCCGAACCGCGCCGCCGTCTCGATCACCCACATGCGGCCGTCCGCCCCGAGCTTGATCTCCGTGTGGATGCCGCAGTTCTCCAGCCCGAGCGCCTCCACGGCCCGCCGGGCCAGCTCGACGATCCGGGCCTGGGCCCCCGTACCGACCGCTGCGGGGGTGATACCGGCCCGTTCGGTGAACGGCGCCACCGTCGGCATCCGGCCGCTCAGACACACCGGCCGGAAGACACCGTCCACGACCACGCCCTCGACGCTGACGTAGTCACCCCACCCCGAGCCGTCGAACCACTCCTCGGCACGGCCGGTGACGATCTCCTCGACGATGAAGTCCTCACCGGCGCCGCCGACATGGAGCTCCGCGTAGCCGAGCCGCGCCGACTCGGTCATCACCGCGCGCGACCGTTCCCAGGCGTCCCGCACGTCCTCGGGCCCCTCGATGATCTGGTGCGCGGTCGAGCCGGCGCTCCAGGCCGCCTTCAGCAGCAGCGGACAGGGCAACTCGGTGGCCGCGGCCCGTAGTTGCCGTTCCGTGGCGACGGCAGTGAAGCGGGGCTGGGGTATGCCCCGGCCTTCCCAGGCCGCGCGCATCAGGCGCTTGTCGCGGGCGAGCGCCGCGGCCGGTCCGGCGCCCCGCAGCCCGAGCAGCCGGGAGGCTTCCGCGACCGCGACCACCGCGTACTCCGAGAAGGTGATGACGGCGTCCGCGCCGACCTCGCGGGCACGCGACGCGATGAGTTCGACCAGGTCGCGTTCGTCCGCGTCGCCGCGTGCGACGACCGAGGCGCACAGCCGCGCCGGGTCCGCCGCCACGTCGACGGGCAGATCGCTGAGTGCCAGCAGGTGCACGGCTGACCTCGCGGCCACCCGAGGCAGCGCGTACCCCATCGGGGGACCGCCCTTGGCATGCACGTACAGCACCTTCGTCACGAAATCCCAACTCCTTTGTCTTCCGGGCGAGTTCTCATTGAGGCGCGGTGGTTCGCGCGGCGCGCGGAGCGGTGTGTCGGGGTGCGCCGGCCGGTCGTCCACCGTTCCGCGGTCTCGTTTCAAGCGAAGCAGCCCGGTTGCCCGTTTCCGGGAGTGCGAAGCCTCGACGTCTCAGGCAAATGCCTGACTCATGACGGCGATTGACGTTCCGTGAAGGTCCCGTGATGGGTTAGTGCCCCGCCTGGGTGCACACGCATGGTGCACGGGCTGATCCCGGGCCGTCCTGCATGCCGCCCGCGCCTACGGGACACGCATGAGGTGTTACTCAAAGTAATGTCGTGGAATGTTGAAGGAGTCGAGTCGTGGACGAGGCCGATCTCAAGACGCTGCTGGCGCCCCTCCCGGTGTCCTGGTGGGAAGCCGACGGCGGCTCGGAACTGGTCGAGAGCGGGGGCGGTGCCTTCGCCGACGAGCGCACCGCCCGCCGGTTCCTGCGGGCCCTGTGCGCCGATCACGGCGGTCCGTCGCGGTTATCCGGAGACGGTCCCTACCAGGCGCGGTTCGAGGGCCGCATGTTCGACGTCAACTGGCCGGCCCGTGGCGGTGGCGCGCCCTGCGGCCGCAGCAGAGGAGTCGCGGTCGAGGTGGGCGGCGTGGCAGCCGGGACGGGACCGTACGCGTCCTTCGCCGACCTGAGCCCGGCCGCGGTGTTCGTCCGCGACGCCGACGGCCGCTATGTCTGGGCGAACCACGCCTACGCCCATCTGTACGGAACCACGCGCGACACCTTGATCGGCCGGCACCTCGCGGAGATCGACGGACCCGATGACGTGGCGCGGTTCCTCGCCCTCGACGAGGAGGTCCTCACCGGCGGGCACTCCGTACGGCACACGCTCGTCTACCGGCGTGCGGACGGTTCCCGCGGGCACGCGGCCGGTTACCGCTTCCCCGTCCGCTGGGGCCGGCTGCGCTGCGTGTCGGGCATCTACGTCGACATCACCGACTACACCCGTGCGCTGGACCAGCGGCGTCAGGCCGAGGCGGATCTGCGCGCGCTGAGGGACCACAGTGGCCTCGCCTGCCTGCGCCTGTCCGCGGACGGTGTGGTCAGGGACGCGGGCACCGCCGCCGCCGAACTGCTGCACGTCCGCCTCGGCGACCTGGTCGGATCGCCCGCCGACACCCTGCTGGCCCGCACACCCGAACGGACGGCGCTGCACCGGATCTGGGACGACCTCATCACCGGCCGGCGCAGAAGCGCGCGCACCAGTGCCGTGCTCGCCGACGGTGACCTCCGGCGCCGAGCCTGGATCCACTTGAGCGCCGTGCACCACGCCACGGAACCGCTGCCCGGTGTCTGGGCGGTCATCACCCGGCTCGGCCTGAGCCACGAGGCGCGCCCACCGCTGACGGCCGCCCAGGTGCGGATACTCGCCCTGCTGGCCGCAGGGCACAGCAATGCGGACATCGCCGCAACCCTGCATCTCTCGCGGCAGACCGTCGACTACCACCTGAGCCGCCTGCGGCATCTCCTGGGGGTCGCGACCCGGCCGGCACTGGTCGCCCGCGCCTACGTGCTCGGCATCCTCTCTCCGCACTCCTGGCCGCCGCGCTCCACCACGGCGGCACATCCGCTCAGCCCTGCCTGACCGGTCGAGCCCCGTCGCCCGGTACGGCGCCACGCTCCCGGATGCGCGCGTACGCCCCCTGGGGCGTCGGTTCTTTCCCCGGACAGGCCCGCGACGCCGTCAGGGAGGCGGCATTCACGGTCCTGGGTCTCATGCTTCAGGAACGCCCGGCTTTCTCCAACGGCTCAGGCTTCGCTCCAAGACGCCTGCGGGGCTTCGACCGAGCGGGAGCCTTCCGACGCGCCGGAAGGTGACCTGCCGCGCCGTCCGCACTATTCATCCTCGGTGGGTGGGCACTGCGTCCGTGGTGCAGAGGGTGTCCGAGGGCCCGGGTTCCAGCGACGATGAATCCGGCGAGCCGGCCGGCATGCGGAAGGCCGGTTCAGTCCCCGGTGGCCCAGGTGCGCCGCGCCCAGTCGGCGAAGCCGGTCCAGCGGATCTCCGGGTGGGCATCGTGAAGTGCGCGGATGTCGACGCGATAGCCAGGGCCGTTCAGAAACGACCACATCGCGTGCATGTCCGGATTGCCGATGGCCGTCAGGGGGACGTACTCATGGCGGACCTCCCGTCCCAGCGCCGCGCCGAGCGCGGCCGCCATCTGCGAGGGAGTCGGTGCGTCACCGGCCAGTTCGATGCGCTGCCCGACGTACGGAGCCGGGTTCAGCAGTACTTCCGCCGCGAACGCGCCGAGGTCCGGCCGGGCGAGCTGCTGCAACGGCCGGTCCGGCGGCAGCGGTAGATCGAGAACACCGTCGAGGATGCGTTCCGCCCCGCCCAGTGCGTTGTCGAAGAAGTAGGTCGGCCCCAGAATCGTGTACGGCACATCACCCGCGGCCAGTTCCGCCTCGATGCGCGCCTTGCTCTCGAAGTGCGGTACCCCGCTGTCCTGGTCGGCCCCGGCGACCGAGCTGAACACGAGATGCGGAACGCGTTCCCGCGCCGCGGCGGCGAGGATCGCCCGTCCCTGTTCCACCTCCGCCTCGACACCGGCCTCGAAGGGCGTGGTGAACGCGAAGACCCCGGCAACCCCTTTCATGGCCGCGGCGAGCGACCCGGGATCGCTCAGGGAACCCGCCACCACCTCGACACCCCGGTCGGCCAGCTGCCGCGCGGCACTGCGGCCCGGGTCGCGGACCAGCGCCCTGATCCGGGCCCCGTGGACGAGCAGCGCGTCGGTCACGGCGCCGCCCTGCCCGCCCGTCGCGGCAAGCACCAGGATCGGCTCGTGCGTCATGGATGAACTCCCTTCCCTGCGACGGGGCATCGGAACTGAGGTCGGCCCCGACGGCAACCATCCGTCACGAACGACAGCGCATGACGCAGACTCGCCCGAGACGGGCGCTGGAGGACTCGATTCGCCCGGGAGAACCACGGGCTGTGGACCGTCTCGGCGAGATGGAGGAGCCGCTGCGGCGCACGGCTCGCGGCGGACTGAGCGGACAGAACATCTTCCCCGCCATCCAAGCCTCGTTCCTGTGGAGCGGTCATGCCTGGTTCACCGGCCGGTGGCCGGAGCTTCGACAGGTGGCCGAGCAGGGTCTGCGCTGGTGTGAGGAGCGCGACTTGCCGATGGACGCGGCGACACGCATCTGCTCGGGGCAGTAGCGGCCGAAGAGCTCGGCGGACTGGCCGAGGTCGCTGGTCCATCCGCCTCATCGGGGCATGATCAGGGTGAACCCTGTGCGGACGATGCGACGGCCGACGAGACGGCCGAGGGGCCGGCGATCGGCGTCCGTGGTGGCTTCGGCCGCTGCGGCAACAAGAGCAGCCTCGGCCGGCGCGATGCGCCGGCCGAGGCCGTAGGTGCCGTTGGTGCTGTTCAGGGCCACCAGGACCCAACGTGTACCGCCCCAGTGGATGCGACGGTGCCGCCAGGAGACGAAGTTCTCTGGAACACCACGTCCGACTGCGGAGCACGGTCCATGGTGTACGTCCTGGCGGGAGCGAGTCTCAGGAAGCTTCCGGCCACCGACAGGAACAGAGGTGGTGTTCCGTACTCCACGGGTGGTGCCTCCTGCGGCGGGCCGAATCAGGAAAGACGGATCACCGCCCGGTCGCCGTCGACGCTGATGATGTCGACCACGAGGTCGTCGATCTGTGACCGGCCCGGGGCGGTCTGGCTGTCGCTGGACTGCTGCGCGCCGTCGCCGGACGACGCCGTGAAGGCCACCGTGTTGTCGGAGACGCTGTCGATCCTGAGCTCGTCCACGCCTGCCGCGCCGTCGAGGTCGATCGTGTCCCCAGTGGTCACCTCGACCTGACAGGCGTTGTGGCGGCAGGCGCCGAGGTCTGTGCCGGTCGCCGCCTCTCCAGTTCCGTCCCCCGCTCCGGTCCCGTCCGACGGGGAGTCCGAGGGAGAGTCCGAGGGGGAGTCCGACGGGGAGTCCGAAGAGGAGTCCGAGGGAGGCGCCGAGGGCGAGCCGGTCGCCGCGGAAGACCCACTCTTGGCGACGGCCTCGACCGTCTTGGCGGCGTCGGCGAGCCCGGCGCCGCAACCGCCTGCGCACGTGCCGGGAATCGGTCGGGCGTTGGCCTGGATGGCCGACTCGATCTCCGCAGGCGTCAGCTGGGGGTTCGCGGAGAGCATCAGGGCGGCGAGTCCGGATATCTCCGGGGCGGCCTGGCTGGTTCCCTGCTCGAAACGGAAGTTCTCCGCAGCGGGGACGGTCTTGCCGGAGTTCATGGTGGAGAGGATGCCGTCCTCGAAGCGGCCGTTCCTCGTGTCACCACCAGGGGCCGAGATGTCCACGGCATGGCCGAAGTTGGAGTAGAACGCCTTGTTGCCCGCTCGGTCGGTCGCGGCGACGGTGATGACGTGGTCGCAGCTGGCGAAGTCGAACTTGCCGGCATCCAGCGGCGCGGGACGGGTGCCCTGATTGCCGGCGGCGACGACGATCGTCGAGCCGCGCCGGACGGCTTGGTCGATGGCCGTCTGCATAGGCGGAGTGCACGGTCCCTCCGAGCCCAGGCTCATGTTGATGACCTGGGCCGGGGTCTTGTTGTCGGGTACGCCGGCGACGCTCCCACCGGACGCCCAGGTGATGGCGTCGATGATGTCGGAGGCCGGAGTGATGCAGCTGCCCAGCACACGTATCGGCTGTACCTTCGCGTCGGGCGCGACGCCCACGGTCCCCTTCCCGTTGTCGGCGGCTGCCACGATCCCAGCGACGTGTGTGCCGTGCCACGAGGATTCCGGGGAAGTGGCCTCGTCCGGAGGGCACTGGCCCTCTTTCGCGAAATCACCAGGGTCGGAGGGGTCGCTGTCGCGGCCGTCACCGTCGTTCGCGTTGTCCTTGTTCTGTCCGTTCTGCCCGTTCTTGTCGGGGTCATGGTCGGAGATGAAGTCGAATCCCGGGACGATGTTGGCGTCGAGGTCGGAGTGCTTGGTGATTCCCGTGTCGAGGACGGCGACCGTCACCCCCTTGCCGGTGGACGTACGCCATGCGTCGGGCACGTCCAGGCCGGCCTTGGGGTCCGACAGGTTCCACTGCTTGGAGGTGAGGTCCGTGCCGTCGGACGGCAGGATGTCGTCGTCGGCTTCAACACGCGGTTCGATGTCCGAGGTCGGCACCTGGCTGTCCGGTACGACGTAGGCGACGTCCGAGTCGGACCGCAACTGGTTCATGACCTTGATGACGTCCTTGGCAGGTCGTACTCCGCCCAGACTCACCAGCGCCGCGCCGGTGCCCAGGCGGCGTTCGTACGACAGCTTCTCGCCGGTCTTCGCGGCCGCGGCGCTGATGCCCGTGCGTACCGCGTGCTCCGAATGCGCCTCCTGTGCCTTGGACTTGTAGCCGACGATCAGGCCGGACACGGGCCCGATCGCCGTCGTCGCGGCCTTGGGCAACGCGGAGGCCGCGGACTTCCCGGACCCGGGGGAGTCCTCCCCGGCCATGGCGGTGGCTACGGCGCCGGCGAGCAGTGTCGTGCCCAGCGCGGTGGCGACGAGTATGCGCCCGCGCCGGGATTTGCGGTGTGTATGCACTGTCTGCCTTTCGAGCGGACCGGATTCGGGCACACCGAAACCGGTCGGGAGATGGTGAGGTCCGGCCTGGGACGACTCCTGGCCGCCCGGAGCGGTCGGGCCTCCGCCGTTACCGGCGGACATGGGGGATGGCCGTGACCGCACCGGGCGGGTGTGTTCCCGCCCTGCGCCGCGAGAGGCGGCGAACACACGAGCCGCGCCCTGCGTGCCGCGGCCGTACGGTGTCTGCTTCTCCTTCTCGCACCGCACGACCCCGGGACAACAGCACGCTTGGCCGTGCTCCGAACTTAGGCCAGCCGAAAGGGAGTTACCTATCCTTAATGTCGGATCACGGGTACCTACTTAAATGCGCGGACCACGGGTGGCCGACCCCCGATGTGCCCCGGGCACTGCCGCGGCGGAAAGTCGGCCCCTGGATCAGTTGGTTCGCCGACCCGGCTTGTCGTGGGCCTTCAGCGCCAGTTCATTGCGCGAGACCACGCCCAGTTTCCTGAGGGCGCGGGCGACATGCTGTTCCACCGTTCGCGGGGACAGGTGCAGTGTGGCCGCGATCTCGCGGTTGCTCAGGCCGGCACCTGCGAGCTCCGCGACCTCCTGCTCGCGCGGCGACAGCCGCTCGTCGTATCGGGGACGGCCCCGGGCAGGCCGTTCGGCGCCGGGATGAGCCCGCAGTTCCGCACGCACCCTGGCCACGTCCCGTGACGCTCCCAGTGCTTCCAACTCCATTGCGGCATCGGCCAGTTCCGAAAGCCCCGCAGTGGTCGACGGACTGCTCGCCAGGGCGCATCGTCCGGCGGCCTCGGCCATGAGAGCCGCGTCGTAGGGCCGGGGAAGCGACTGGTAGCGGGTACGGGCATGCCGGAAGTGCTCAGCTGCTTCCGGGAATGCACCATCCGCCTCGGCCAGCAGTGCGTGGCACCGCACGAGTGCCGCGGTGGCCGTGGGCGCCTGTCGCTCCTCGATACCGGCCGCGAACTCGACCACCAGCTCTCGCGCGGTGGCAGGCTCTCCGGCCCGGATCGTCGCTTCGACAGCCCATGGCGCCAGTTCGGCCGCCCATACCCAGACGCCTTTGGCGCGTAGCGCGGCCCATCCGTCGGACGCCTCCCGGGCCGCGGTCTCCAGGTCCTCGCGGGCGAGGGCGAGCCTGATCCGGCCGCCCGCGGCCGCCGCCGTCAACGGTACGGGGCCGCTCGCCTCGGACGAGCCGACGGCGGCCGAGAGCCAGGTGCCGGCCTGGGCCCAGTCCCCCTTCGCCATGGCGAGGACGCCCAGTACCAGCATGGCGTCGCCCGCGGCGAAGGGCGTGTCGCCGACCTCTGCCACATAGGCGCGGGCCCGGGAGGCGAGGCCCGCCCAGCGGCCGGTCACCATGTCCAGGTGCAGTTCGGTACCCCGCACCATCTGCTCCTGGTACACGGAGCCACTGCGCAGAGCCAGCCTCGGGCCCTCGACGAGCAACGCGCGCGCTCGTGTGTACTCGCCCAGCCAGGTGGCCGCGTCGACGGCGTTGCACACACCGCGTGCGACATGCTGGAGAACCTCCGGGTCGACGTGTTCCCGGGGGAGCCGCTCCAACTGCCGCCACCCCTCCGCGTCGCCCACGCTGAGCAGTACGGTCACCTGGTTCGCCGCGACGGCGGCCCGGACCACCGGGTCCCCGCTCTCCACCGCGGTCGTCTCGGCCCGCGTCAGCCAGGAGAGATTGTCGGCGAGGGGACCATCGGGCCAATAGGGCAGCGCCAAGGCCGCCATGGCCCGGGCCGCCAGCCTCGCGTGGCCGCGTAACTCCTCGACGGATTTCATGAGGTCGGCGCGTCCTTCGGCCGCCTGCCCCAGGTGGTTGCCGAGGAGCAGCCCGAGGTCGAGGCGGATCTCGCCGCGCACGGCAGCGGGCAGCTCGGGGTCCTCGACGAGTCTGCGCAGCACCTGAACCGTCTGGTCGGAGCGCAGTGCGCTGTACGCGCTGCGGGCGAGCATCAGAGCAAGCCGAGCCCGGTTCGGATGAGCGACCAACGGGTTGGCGAGCGTGTCCTCCAGCAACGCGATCGCCGACTCGTGATCCCCGGCCTCCACGGCCTCACGCGCGGCTTTCTCCACGCTCCCCAGCCAGTCGTTCGTCCGGCCGGAGGCGAGCTGGTGGCGGGCCAGCCGCGCCCACGGCGTGGGGCGCCGGGCCTCCAGGACCGCGGCCGCGCGACCGTGCAGCTCCCGTCGTACCGGGCCGGCCAGCAGCTGGTACACGGCCGCGGCCTCCATCGGCATCCGGAACCCGTACTGACCGAGACCCAGTTCGTGCAGCACCGCCTCGCACAGCGCGGCCGTCAGCGCGGAGCGGCCGCTGTCCACCGACAGGTCCGCCACCGATGACAACTCGTCCTCCGTAGCGGCCTCGTCCAGTACGGCCGCCGCCCACGCCAGGCGTCGTGTCTCCTCGTCCAGCGCCGCCATCCGGCCGACGACCAGCTCGGTGAGCCGGACCGGTACCGCGGCCTCGTCCACATGCCGGGCGGTGAGCCGGTCCCGGCCGACCATCGTGGGTCTGGCGCCCGGAAGGGGTCCGGCGGTCTTCAATTCGGTCAGGAGGTCGGCCACCGCCTGGGCGATGCCGCCCGAACGCTCGTAGAGCCGGGTGAGGAACCGGGCCGAACAGCGGTCCTCGCCCAGTGCCTTCACCGCCATCTCGTGGACCGTGGCCTCGTCGAGCGGCCCGAGCCGCAGTCGCAGGAGGTTCATCTCGGCGGGGTAAGCCACGGGGGCACCCAGCACCAGCCCGGGGCTCGCCAACTCCTCGGGACGGTAGGTCAGCACGGCACGCAATCCCGCCGGAGGGTGCTCCAGGAAGGTCCGCAGAGCGCGCGCGTCCTGCTCGCCCGCGCGCTGCACGTCCTCGGCCACCAGCAGCATCGGAACGTCCCTGCCGAACGAGGCGGTCAGCTCGCTCAGCGAGGAGACGGGGGACTGCTCCAGCCCCGGCTGCACCAGGACAGTCCCCCGGGTGTCCGTGGGACACCGCGGAGCCGCACTCTTCGCCGCCGCGGGCGCACTCCCTTGCGGTCGGGTGAACTCCTGGTGAATGTCGGCACCCGAGGATCTGAATGTCACTTTCAGACGGGGCAAGCCGCCGAGTTCCGGGAGTGTGAGAAGCCACCTCACAAAGCGAGTCTTACCCGTACCGGCCGCTCCGTCGACGAGTACCAGCACCGTCGCATCCGTCGCGGCCGACGCCAGTGGCTCGTGTACCGATGTCTCCCACTCGCGTTCACGCATAACGGTCCCGTTCCCCTGCGTTCGTGCGCACTTGCCAGAACAGTGCCCCGACTCCGGCGGGGTCATGGCGCCGTCGCAATTGCGCACCGTCCGCGTCTCATCGAACCAGAGGACGGGGTGACATTGTGCGTACTCAGCGTTATTGCGTATCCGTAAGTCGGTTTCCCTGCTTGTCGCGGCACTTCGAGGGCGGCACGGTCGAAAGCGATGCCTCGCACAACTCATCAGCGACCCCAGGAGAAATCGGCATGGCCATCACGGACGGCTTTCCCACCCTCACAGCCGACCGCCGGCGGCCACACCCGACACCACCGCCAAGGCCGCCTCGCTTCCGGGCGCTGCGCGTCACCGAAGCGGTGGCCGCCGCCGTTCCGGAGTTACGTCACTTCGCGCGCCGTGCGGCACAGCGGTGGGCCGTTCCGGAGGATGCGAGCGACACCCTGGTACTCGTCGTCAGCGAACTGGTGACCAACGCCGTGCTCCACAGCGGCAGTGCGGACGTCACACAACTGATCGTGTTCGACGGCGTCGCCGTGACCGTCGAGGTCGCCGACTCCGGCCGGTGGCTGGTGCGTGACGCCAACCGCAGGGTGACGGAGGACGCGGGCGCCGAGTTCGGACGCGGACTGGACCTGGTCAGGGCCTGCAGCAGTTGGTTCACGATCCACCCGTCTGCCGTGGGAACCAAGGCCGTGGCCCGTATTTCCGTCAGGGTGTCCGGAGCCCATCGGTGACCAACGCACCGGACACTGTGCCCACCGACGCCGATCTCACCGAACTGTTGAGCACCCCGGCGTCCGATGCCGCGGTCGAAGAACTGCACCGGCGCCACCGTCAAGCGGTCTTCTCCTACGCGTACGTCTGCTGCCGCACGGTGCACAGCGCCGAGGACCTCACCTCGGAAGTGTTCGCCCGTGCCCTGCGAGCCGTCCGGTCCGGCAGCGGACCTCAGCACGCCTGGCGCCCTCATCTCCTCACCGTTGTCCGCCGTACCGCCGTCGCCTGGGCGGATTCCGGACGCCGCACCGACCTGTCGCCCGAACTCGTGCGCTGGCTCGCCGACCTGCCCCAGAGCCCGGACACCAGGAGCTGCGATGCGCGCATGCGTCTCCTTGAGGACAGCAGCCTTGTCCTGCGTGCGTTCCGCTCCCTGCCCGAGCGCTGGCAGACCGTCCTGTGGCACACCGGGGTGGAGGGGGACCAGGCCCGGTCGGTCGGTCGCCTGCTCGGCCTGGACGACGGTGGTGTCTCCTTGCTCGCCTCCCGAGCCAGGGAAGGCCTGCGCGAGGCCTGTCTTGCCGAACTCGCCGACAACCCCCGCACGGACGAATGCCACCGCTACAGCCCCATACTCGGAGCTGTCGTGCGTCGCACGGGACGCCGCGGCTCCGACGACTTCGACCGGCACCTGTCGGGGTGCTGGCGCTGCCGCAGTGCGCTGACCGAGCTCGCCGAACTCGAAGAGGGGCTGCGCTCGGTGCTGTCGGCCGCGGTCCTGCTGTGGGGCAGCGGGGCGTATCTGGCGGCCAGAACGACCGAAGCCGGCGTAGGAGCGGCCGGTACGGCGAGGAATTTCGAGATGCCGCGAGGCGGCATCTCCGCGGACCGCGACCGTGACCCGGCATGGCGGGCATGGGCCACGGGCGCCCCGCTCCGCTCCGCCGCGGTCGCCGGAGCCATGGTCGCCGCCGTCGGGCTCGCCGTCCTCGCCCTGCCGACTCGGTCGCACGGTCAGGGCGAGGTTCCCCCGTCCGCGCGGGCGGGCGCCATCCGCGCGAGTACGGTTCTCGCTGATCCGCCATCCGCCGCCAGCACGGCCGAGCCCTCCCCGCGCACGTCGTCGCGCCCGGCCGGACCGTCCCCCGCGGCGCCGTCCCGTACGGCATCGGCCAGACCGCCCGACCACCATCGGACTCACCTCGGATCCGTCACATGGACGGGCACTCTCCGCAACGAGGGACTCAGAACTCAGTGTCTCGAGCATGTCGGCGCGACGGTCGTCCACACCAGGTGCAACGGCAGCGAGACCCAGCTCTGGGAAACCCTGTCCTTCGCTCCGAAACCGGGCTACGGCCTACTGCGCAACGCCGCCTCCGGCGAGTGTGTCGACTACCGTGCGGCAATCCGCAGCGCGGAATATCAGGACGTATTCGACATCGGAATGCGCCCGTGCCGTGCGGACGGCGACGGGCAGCTTTTCCGCTTCGCCCCGTACTCGGCTCCCGGCACAGGCGCGACGGACGGCAGCTACGCCCTACGTGCCGCACTCGGCAACGGATACGCGTCCGAAGAACTGCAACTCGGCCTGCCCACGTCGCAGGGAGGGAACGCCCCTTCCGCGACGTCCGCCCCCGTCGCGCTCACGTACGACTACTTCTACAGCGCTCAACTCCGCTACCTCGCCGAAGGCATGCCGGACAGCCCGGACCATCCACCGCTCGTTCCCGCGAACGCGAAGGCTCCATGATGCAACTGCTCTTAGGCTTTCGGCCCCAGCAGCAGCCCCTGTCCGACGCGGCGTTGATGCTCGCGATACGCAAAGGAGAGATCGAGTCCTTTCGACAGCTCTATCGTCGGCACTATGCCGCGGTGCAGGCGTACGCCGCCCAGTGCACGGCAGATCCGCTGCACGCGCAGGAAGTGACCTCGCATGTCTTTGCCGGCCTGCTGCAACAGATGCTGGCCGGTGAGTCCCTCATCGAGCGCCGCCACCCCGGTTGCCTGCGTCCCCACTTGCTGGGCAACGTCCGTACGACCGCCATCGCGACCTGGCACCGAGAACCCGAAACCCTGGCACCGGACTTCCGGGACTGGGTCGCCGCGGGGTCCCGGTGGCCCTGGGGCGATGACGGACAACTGGCTCTCGCGTACGAGCGTCTCCCGGTGGGCACCCAGCTCCTTCTGTGGCACTCCCTGGTGGAACGGGACCCGTCCGCCTTGACGGCCCGCATCACGGGACTGGCCCACGTCGCGGTTCCGGCCGCGTGCGACCAGGCCAGGAGCGTGCTGCGGCAGGCCCGCACGGATCTGTATCTGGAGCGACTGGAGCGTCGGGACTGCTGGGATGCCGTCAGGCACCTGTCCTCGTGGCCCGAGGCTCCCTTGGACGCGCAAGCCGCCGCCCATTTCCGTGTCTGTCCCGCCTGCATGAGTGTCTACAAGGATGTGACCCGGCTCGACACCCAGCTCGAAGCACAGCTGCCGGTACGGCTGTTGGGTTGGTGGACCGGCGAACCGTACCTGCGGGCGAAGGCCGCCATCCCGGTGCCTCTGGGCGAACCCCCCTTCATGGCAAGGCTCCTGGACCGAGCGCAGAACCATGTCTCTGCCGAGCGTTCGGCTACTCTCCGAGGCACCGCGGCCGGAGTTCCATGGCGCCACCGAGGAACAAGGTGGATGTCGCTCCTCCGGCGTTGTCTTCGGGGTGATGCCCTGGCGGGGCACCTGCCGGACTGGCCACGGGCCAAGGCGACCAGGAACTCGGGGCGCCACAGCAGGAAGAGGGACTTGCTCGTGCCGAGCCGCTCAGGAGCCGCCGCCGCGCTCGGCGGCTTCCTGACCGGCATTGGCGTGGGGATGCTCTTGTTGACCGGATGTGAAAGGCACGACGGGCAGCGACCGCCTTCGGTGCCCGTACCCGCGCCGCCCCAGGACCAGGACGGCCCGTCGGCGCAGCACGTCTCCGGTGGCGTCGGCGGACTATCCCCGTGAGGTGCTGCATCACAGGGGCCGCTCCGGCGCGTCCACAGAGCGCAATGGGCACTCCCTGGATCACCTACACGTAAGGAAACCGCCGACGCCCAGCCGATCGGGCATCGTGCACACGGACGGGGTCCCTCAACGGCAAGGGGGTGAAAGGCGCTTCCTCACGGCCGGACAGCCTGGTCCCTCACCCCCCAAGTCTCCGCTCAACCCGACGTATCGCCGTTGTGGCTCACCGTCGCCAGATCGTGCCGGGAGAGCACGCCCAACTTCTTGCAGGCACGGGCAACATGCTGCTCCACGGTCCGCGGGGACAGGAACAGAGTGATGGCGATTTCGCGGTTGCTCAGCCCGGCACCGACGAGCTGTGCGACTTCCTGCTCGCGTGGCGACAGCCGGTCACCGTAACCGCGACGGCCGCGCCTGCGACGCTCGGACCCTGGATGGGCCCGCAGTTGCGCTCGTACTCGAGCGACATCCCATGTCGCGCCGAGGGCTTCGAGCTCGTTTGCGGCGGCGGACAGTTCCGAGATGCCGGCAGCGGTCTCCGGGCTGCTCGCCAGGGCGCACCGCCCGCTGGCCTCCGCGGCGAGGGCTGCTTCGTAAGGGCGGGGAAGCGTCTGGTACCGAGTGCAAGTGCGCCAGAAGTACTCGGCTGCCCCGGTGAGCTCGCCATCTGCCTCGGCCAGCAATGCCCGACACCACATCAGGGCTGCGTCGGCGGCCGGTGCCTGCCTGTCGGCGATGCCAGCCGCGAATTCGTCCACCATCGCCCGCGCCGTGCCCAGCTCCTCGGCACGGATGGTTGCTTCCACAGCCCACGGGGCCAGCTCGGCCGCCCACACCCACACGCTCTTCGCCTGCAACCTGCCCCATGCTTCGGCCGCCTCCCGTGCCGCGGCACCAAGGTCCTGGCGGGCGAGCGCGAGCCGTATGCGACCACCCGCGGCCGCCGCCACCAGCGGTACGGCGCCTTCGTCCCCGGTCAGGGCCGAGCCTGAGAGCCACCCGGCCACCTGGCTCCAGTCTCCCTTCGCCACGGCGAGCAGACCGAGCACCAGACCCGCGTGGCCCGCGATGAGCGGCATCTCGCCCGCCTCCGCCAACACCGCGCGGGCCCGGACGGCCAGGCCCGCCCAGTGGCCGGACATCAAATCCTGAATCAGCGACTTGGCCGATGCCATCTGTTGGAGGTACAAGTCACCGACGAGGGTGCCCAGCTTGGGGGCCTCGGCCAGCAGTTCGCGCGCTTGCGCGTACTCGCCCAGCCAGATCGCCGCGTCACCGGCGTTGCTCACGCCGCGGGCCGAGTGATGGAGAATCAGCGGATCTTCGTCATCCCGGGGAAGTTCCTCCAGAAGCTGCCATCCATCCGGATCACCCATGCTGAGCAGTACGGTCAACCGGTTCGCCGTGACCGCAGCCTGGATCACTTCATCCCCGCTGCCGGCCGCTGTTGCCTCGGCCCGTGCCAGCCAGGCGAGATTGTCCGCCAGCGATCCGGCGGGCCAGTAAGGCAACGCAAGCGCCGCCATGGCCCGCGCCGCCAGCGCTGGACGGGTACTCAACTCTTCGACCGCCTTGATGAGTTCCGCGCGTCCCTCGCTGTCCCGACCGATCTGATTGCCGAGGAGCAGCCCGAGTTCGAGCCGGATCTCGCCGCGCGCGGCGACGGGCAGCGCCTCGTCGTCGACCAGCCGTCGCAGGACCTCCACTGTCTGGTCGGAGCGCAGGCCGTTGTACGCGTTGCGAGCGAGCAACAAGGCCAGCCGAGACCGGTTCGACTGCCGGACCTGAGCATGTGCCAGTGTGTCCTCGAGCAGGGTGATCGCCAGCTGGTGGTTCCGGGCCTCGACGGCTCGAAGGGCGGCGTTCTCCACGCTCCGCAGCCAGTCCTCGATCTGGCCGGAGGCGAGCTGGTGGCGGGCCAGCCGGGCCCACGGCTCCGGATGCCGGACTGTCAGGGCCTCGGCCGCGCGACGGTGCATCTCCCCCCGCACCGGGCCGGGCATCAGTTGATACACGGCCGTGGCCTCCATCGGTAACCGGAACCCGTACTGACCGACACTGACCTCGTGCAGCACCGCGTGGGACAGCGCGGCCGTCAGCGCCACTCGGCCGCTTCCCGTCGGCAGGGCCGCGACCGAGATCAACTCGTCCTCGCTCGCGGCCTCGTTGAGCACTGCCGCCGCTCGCACCACACGGCGTGGCTCCTCACCGAGCGCTGCCATGCGGCCCAGTACCAGCTCGGCGCGCCGAACGGGTACCGGAGCCTCGTCCACGTCCCTGGCCGTCAGCCTGTCCAGGCCGGCCGGCGTGGCCTCTGGCCCGGGCAACGGACCGGCCTTCTTCAGCTCCGCCAGCAGATCGGCCACCACTTGTGCGATGCCGCCCGAGCGGTTGTGAAGACGGGCGACGAACCGGGCCGAGCAGCGGTCCTCGCCCAGCGCCTTGGTCGCCATCTGGCGGACCTCGGCTTCACCGAGCGGCCCTAGTCGCAGTTGGACGATGCCCAGCCCGGCCGGGTAACCAACCGGAGCGCCAAGCACCAGCCCGGGTGTGGCCAGCTCCTCAGGGCGATAGGTCAGCACGGCGCGCAGCCCGGCCAAAGGGCGGGCGAGGAGCTTGCGCAGGGGGTATGCGTCCTGCTCGTCCGCCAGGTGAACGTCCTCAACCACCAGCAGCGTCGGGGCACCGGTGTCGAGCGAATCCGCCAGCTCTCTCAGTGCGGGAGCCCCGAGCGGGTTCGACCGGGGCGGCGCCAACGCCCCGGCCTGTGGGCGTCCGGGAGGACGCTCGAACCGGACACCGCCCGCCGCCGGGGCGGTTCCGGCCGGCGGGGCGGGCTCTTGGCGGACGACGGCGCCCGAACCAGTGAACGCCACATTGAGGCGAGGCACCCGGCACAGCTCCGGAAGCGTGACAAGCCATTCGATGAACCGTGTCTTTCCCGTCCCGGCCTCCCCGCTGACGAGCACCAATATCGACGCACCTGGCTTGGCCGATGTCAGCGGCTCGCGCACCGCTGTAGCCCATTTCTGTTCACGAGTCACGGTTCCCCCTCAGTCTCATCTTGTTCCACTCATTGGTCGATCGATGCAGAATTCACAACTCTGTAACTCACGGCATATGGCGAGTCTGGTCAGGACCGCCACATCCCCCGACAGGGTGTGACCTGCGTCTGCGCTGTCCTTCGGGAATTCAGTTTTTCCCGTCTTCGGCTGCTCCTCTCGTCGGTGCCGTGGCGACCTTGCACCGGGGAGGGAGCGGGAGTGATCCGCGGTGTCCCGCCGCTTTACCGATACTTTAATTTCCCTGTTCGGCGGTCTGAGTCGGACAGCAGCGGCGCCGCCTCGGCGCGGTGCGCAGCAGATACGACCGACGACTCGCCGACACGGGCGTCGCGGCAGACCGCGTTGGTGCTGGACGGCCGAGCGGCAGGCCAGTGCCTCGCCCGCCTTCCGCCGCGGCCCGCCGGTTCCTGAACTCCCGCTGGGTGACTGGCTCGCCGAGTCCAGCGAGTGTGAGGCCAAGGAGATCCCCGCCTTTGCCAACGTCCTCAGCAAGGACCTCGGTGCCGTCATCGCCGGCGTCACGAACAATCAGGAGACGCTGGAACACGGACACCTGATCAATCGAGAGCGCCGAGCGGCACTGCTGTGGCCTTCGGTCCGGCAGATGGTGTCCCTCCGGTCGTGTCGTCACCGGCCGAGCCGGTTCGGCTTCGGTGGGGGAGGAATCCGGTGGCCGTCCGCGGTGGACGACGTCGGCCCGCAATACATCGCGTATCCGTACTTCGGCGACTCCTGCTTGTGGCAGCGGTATGGCAGCGGTCACCGTCGTGACCATGCCGCGCAGGCCCCACCAGCGGGTCAGCGGCGTCGCATGCGAGCTGTGTTCCCCGTAAGGAGATTCTGTGCCCCTGCCCGCGAATCCGTTACCCCGAGTGCGCAGGATCGTGCTGGTCCCGGTCGGCGCCGGTGCGGCCTTCGCGCCGTTGCCCTCCCAGGCCGATCGGGCGGTTGGGAACGGCCGGCCTGACGGTTCGTGGCTCATGGTCCACACCGAGAGTTCATGGGTGATGCGGCGTCATGTCACGTGGCGGGCACGGGACGTAGACGGGCGGGGAAGAACTACGAAATGCCGAGCTGCCGTGTCTTGTTCGGTTGGAAAGATGTGCAGGCAATCGAAAATTGCCATGGTGTGGGGCCATGCTTGATGTCGTACCGAAGAGAAAGCGCTGAGGGGAAGACCTGTGGCGTCTCCTTCCCTTGACACCCTTGACAACGCGATGGCCATCCCCGGCGCACTGGCGGCCTCATTGGTCGAGGTGGGTACCGGCGAAACGTTGGGCATGGAGAGGTCCGCAGTCCCATACGGGGTTTCGTGGACAGAACTGGGGTCTGCCGTTCTGCGAGCGAGCATGGAGCAGACCCGTCTCCCCGGCAACGAGGATGAATTGGACGAGATCATCATCTGTGGCCGTCTGAGGTTCCACATCCTGAAGATCTTCCCGTGTCAACAGCCGGATGGTCGGCAGACAGCAATCCACGTCACGTTCGATCGATCCCGGGTCAATTTTGCGATGGCGCGGCTCGAACTCAAGAACATGGCGGAGTCGGCGTGTCGCGATGTAATACCGAAATGCAGCCCGAGCATTCCTGTGCTGCCCCGACGTAACCCAGCCCTGCCCCGCCTCAAGGCCCTGGGCCGGTCCGGCTCACGGGCACCCCTGGGCACCGTCCTGCCCGCGGTCACCTGCTCCGCCCAGTCCACCTTTCTCACCGGTGTACCGCCCTCCGAACACGGCGTCGTGGGCAACGGTTGGTACTTCCGTGAACTCGGCGAGGTCCTTCTGTGGCGCCAGCACAACGGCCTCGTCGCCGGCGACAAACTGTGGGACGCCGCCCGTCGCGCCCATCCCGGCTACACCGTCGCCAATATCTGCTGGTGGTACGCCATGGGCGCCGACACCGACATCACCGTCACCCCCCGTCCCGTGTACTACGCCGACGGCCGCAAAGAGCCCGACTGCTACACCCGTCCTCCGGCCTTGCACGACGAACTCACGGAGAAATTCGGTACATTCCCCCTCTTCCGCTTCTGGGGCCCAGGAGCGGACATCGTCTCCAGCCGGTGGATCGTGGAAGCCACCCGCCACATCCTCACCACTCGCGCCCCCGACCTGGCCCTGTGCTACATCCCTCACCTCGACTACGACCTGCAGCGCTACGGCCCCCACGACCCCCGCGCCCACCAGGCCGCCGCCGAGTTGGACGCCACCCTCGCACCGCTTCTCGACGACGCCGCGGCCGAGGGCCGTACCGTCGTCGTGCTCTCCGAATACGGCGTCACCCGCGCCGACCGGCCCGTCGACATCAACCGCGTCCTGCGCCGCGCGGGCCTCGTGGAGGTGCACACCCAGGACGGCATGGAGTATCTCGACACGACGGCGTCCCGCGCGTTCGCCGTCGCCGACCACCAGATCGCCCACGTCTACGTGCGTCGCTCCGATGACCTCGACGCCACCCGCCACGCCCTTGTCGGACTGCCCGGAATCGACCAACTCCTGGACGACGAGGGCAAGAAGAGCAATGGCCTCGACCACCCGCGCTCGGGGGAGTTCGTAGCCGTCGCCGAGCCGGACGCCTGGTTCACGTACTACTACTGGCTGGACGACGCCCGCGCGCCCGACTTCGCGCGGCTCGTCGAGATCCACCGCAAGCCCGGCTACGACCCCGCCGAACTCTTCATGGACCCACAGAACCCCTACGTGAAGGTCAAGGCGGCCACGGCACTGGCCCGCAAGAAGCTCGGCATGCGCTACCGGATGGCGGTCGTACCCCTCGACCCGTCACCTGTTCGCGGCAGCCATGGCCGCCTTCCCGACCACCCCGACGACGGCCCCCTCATCCTCTGCTCCAGTCCGCACGCGGTCACCGGGCCGGTCCGGGCCACCGAGGTGAAGGCCTTGCTGATCGGTCTCGCGGGTGTCGGCTGAGACCACGCTGTGTCGTCGGTTGCGCGATCACCTCGGAGCTTGCCCGCTGGAGCCGAGAGTGAGTCGCGGCGGCCGAAGTGTCTCGGTGGCGGTCTCCTCGGTGCGTGCTCAACTAGCCTTCGTGGTGCGGTAGATGTGGTCGAGCACCGAGATGGTCTGGGTGGCACTGCCGGCCTGGAACGGGGAGGTACGTAGACGCCCACCCACAACCAGAGTGGGCGTCTCGGTCACCTGGTATCGCTCACGGAGTGCTGGTGCCGCTTGTACGGCGTCGGCAACTTTCTTGGATTCGTAGGCGGTTCGTACCGCCTTGACGTCGAGTCTCTGCGTGGCTGCCCACTTCAGGACGTTCGGCTCGGTGGTGAGGTTCTGTCGCTGGTCGCGCACCGCGTGGAAGACGGGGATGGCCTCTCGGTGTGCGAGGCCGAGCCTGTCCAGCGTGTAGTAGAGGCGGGCGTAGGCGACCATAACGGGCTTGTCCGTCCAGACTGCGGGGATTCGCAGCACCTTCACCGGGGGCTTCTGCCGGGCGGCCCACTCATTCAGCGGCCGTTCGATCTGGTAGGAATGCGGGCAGTCGTACCAGAACACCTCCACCACTTGCCGAGCGTCGACACCGGTGACCTGGTGCGCGAGCCGGATGTACTGCACCCCTTCCTTCGGTTCGCCGGAGGCGGCGCCGAGCAGGCAGGTGAAGACGGTGGACAAGGCGAGCAGGCGAGACAACCTCTTCATGGCGGCCACCCTTGCGCCATGCGTTGGGCGCACCCCGCCGACACACGCGATTGTCCCTCGATCGGATCAGTCGTAAGTCCTACGATCGAATTGTCCTGACGACCGCTGACGCAATGAGCCGGGTTGTCGGTGGCTGATCAGGCAGCGGGCGGGCCTGAGGAGCGCTTCAGCTCGGTGCCGGCCCCGGTGCGACGCTCAGTACACGCACCGGACGGTCGGCCACGGCGGGTTGCCTTGCGTGAGCGGGGCCGGGCGCGGATGCTGCATGGTGCGTATCCCGGTCATCGAGGCCCGGCCACCGGATGTCGAGATGGGGCGTCATGTCTGTCGGTGGGCTGTTCCGCGTGCTGCGGGCCGTGGTGTTCGCGGCCGTCTGCGTCGTGCTCGCGGCCATCGGCCATGTGCTGATGTCGGGCTCACCGTTGCCCTGGTGGGCAGTGCTCGCCTCAGTGACCGGAGTGGGAGCCGTCGCTTGGGTGCTCGGGGGCACCGAGCGTGGCCGGACCGGTGTGATCGCCCTGACGGTCGGCGTGCAGACCTGCCTGCACATGTGCTTCACACTCGCTCAAGCAGGTCGGCATCCGGTTATGGCCGCACCGGATGACGCGGCCGCGGTCCGGCAGTGGGCCTGCTGTCTGCTGCGCGGGACCGGTCCCGGTCCAGGCTCTACGGCCACCGCCTACGACCTGGAGTTGCGTTTCGGGCTGACGCGCAGGATGCCCCTGCCGGTGGCGCATGACATCGTCCCCATGAACCATGTCGGCCACCCGATGACCGGCATGGGTGGTGTGGCCGGCATGCATCAGATGGGGGGTATGACCGGAACGGCCTCCTCCGGGATGCTCGCCGCCCACCTTCTGGCCGCCGTGCTGTGCGGGCTGTGGCTCGCCCAGGGCGAGCGTGCGGCATTCCGCCTGCTGCGGGCGCTTGCGGACAGGGCGTTCGTGCCGCTGCTGCTCGTGCTCGCCGTACTACTGCCGTTCCCGCGCCGGCCGCGTCCGCGGCTCTGCCACCGGCGGGTGCGCCGTCCTCGGCGGCTGCTGCTCGGCCACACGCTCACCACCCGAGGTCCGCCCGGGGAGATCGCTGTCGTCTGACAGCCGGATTCCCGCGCCGCGACCGACGCGGCGCAGGCTCCCGTTTGCGCACGGGCGCGAGCGGATCTCTCTCACTCGTGCGCGGCCGGCGGGACAACCATGCCCGCCCGCCCAGGGCTTGAAGGTGTCCGCCTGTCGGCTCCGTCGCACGGGTTCGGTGAAAGGACCTCGGGCAATGAGCCCTGCCCTGCCCGCCGTGACCGATGAGACGGTCACCGCATGGGCCCTCGCCGCCGCGGGCGGCGACCGTGACGCGGTCGACCGGTTCGTACGCGCGCTCCAGCGCGATGTGCGCCGCTATGTGGCATACCTGGCCGGAGACCCGCAGAAGGCCGACGACCTCACCCAGGACACCTTCCTGCGCGCCCTGGGCAGCCTGCACCGGTTCGAGGGACGCTCCTCGGCCAGGACGTGGCTGCTGACCATCGCCCGCCGCGCGGTGGTGGACAGCATGCGGCACGCGTCCGCCCGGCCCCGGCTGACGGACACCGGCGACTGGCAGACCGCCGCCGAGCGCAGCCAGCCGCTGGGCCTGCCCGGTTTCGAGGAGGGGGTCGCTCTCATGGACCTCGTCGACTCCCTGCCGGACGACCGGCGCGAGGCATTCGTCCTCACCCAGATGCTCGGACTGCCGTACGCCGAGGCGGCTGCCGCGAGCAGGTGCCCGGTCGGCACCGTGCGCTCCCGGGTCGCCCGGGCGCGCCTGAGTCTGGCGGGGGCGCTGGAGGCAGCCGAACCGGTCCGCAAGGCGGAACCGGTCGCTGCCTGACCGCATGCGTCCGCCGTTCCGGACCCGTCGACGGGCAGACCGTCAGTCAACGGCCGGAGCGGCGAACGCGCCCACAACCTGACGAAGTACAGGGCGAGGACGAGGCAAGGCAGCGCCCCACCCTGACGTCATCGTCGGCCCCTCCCGACCAACCCCGTGAGTCCACTGTCAGACGCGTGCGACGGCGGGAGCCTGCCGGCCGCGACCCGTCAGTGGACAGGGTGTGGCGACACGGCGGCCAGCGGAATCAAGGGGGCACGCCCTGCGACTACCTGGCAGAAGTGTCGGCACGCCCGGGGGAGAGCCGACAGCCGAGCCGGGAGTTCGCGGGTGATCGCCGGTCGGCTTCGGTGCCCGCGCGGCCTCCGGGCCGCGCGTCGCTCTCGCGTGATCGACGCCACGGGGAACCCGACCGGTGCCCAAGCCGACCGATCCGAAGACGGCACCGGATGAACACCTGCGACGGTGCATCCGTTGTCCGAGGCATACGTACGCCTCACCGACACTCAGGAGTGGCGCCATGGCACGAAAGAACTACCTCGTCACCGGCATGAGCCGCGATCACTGCGCGGCAGGCATCACGGAGGAACTGCTCCAGGTCCCCGGAGTGAGCGAGGTGGACGTTGACATCGCGAAAGGCACCGTCACTGTCGACGGCGCGGAGCCGGACGACGCGCTGCTACGCGCGGCAATCGTCGAGGCGGGCTACGAGGTGCGTGGCTCGGTCGCTGCCTGAGGCGCGTACCGCGTCCGGCCGGGACGTCGTGTCAGGTCCGGCTTCAGCAGCCGGGCTCCCTCCTCGCCGAGGGTCGGAGGGTCCGGACCAGTCTGCGGGGCGGCGTTCACCGGGACCCGACACGGCCCGTCGCAGGGCTCTGAGTACATCGGCCACGCGCTCACCCCTCCGGGCTCAGGAAGCCGACCGGCGGTGGGTCATCTGCGTGGGCGGAACTGAGGGCCGTAGGTCTCCTTGGTGCCGGTGATCGGGATCTCCATCAGCCCCACGGCCGGAGTCTCCAGCCTGCGCATGCGCCGTACAGCAGCCTTCAGGCTACGCCGGTCGCCCTCTTCCCAGGCCGTGTCGAGCGCTTCCAGAACTGCGGTGTAGGTGTTGTCGAAGTCGTCCAGGAGCCGCTGGGCCTCGGCGGGCGGTTGGTCCCAGCCGCCCGCGGGGACCCTGGCCATGGGCCGGGTATCGGGGAAGTCCACCGGAGCACCGGTGAACTTCCAGTCGCCGTCGGCCTCACGCAGCCGTCGGCCGTGATAGATCTCGGCGAAGGCGTAGTAGTGCGCCAGGTGACCGTCCCCCTGGCCGTCGGCCGCAGAGGCCGCGGTGCCTTCACCCTGGTCTTTGATGATCTCGATCGAGCGCTCGACATCCTCGAGAGTCCTGACCGGCCTGAGTGTGTCCTCGCCGATGCGCTCGTGCATCTGCCGGTGCACTGACAGATCGGGCGCCACCACCCGGAAGGCTTTCAGTAGTTCCTCGTAGAAGACGCCGATGCTGCGTGGGTCGTGCGCGCCCTCGGTGAGCGGTACCGCGGGGGCTTCGATGGCCATCATCACGTCCCCGACGAGCGACTTGGTCAGGCCGGACAGGTACACGTTGACCCCCGGATGCACCCCGCCCGGCAACGGGCCCGGGTAAGTGGGTGCCGACTCCTTGATCCGCGGCCGTCCTCCCAGGCCTACCAGCAGGTTGCAGACGATACCGAGGTGATACATCTCGTCGGAGATGATGCGCCGGATCAACCGGGAGGCGTCACACTTCCGATTCTTGATGGACCACCAGCCGCACAGGTACGGCGGGATGGTGGAGAACTCGATTTCCACGGCAACCTGAAGGGCCGATCTGAGCCAGTCGACGCCGCGGTTCTCCTCTGGCACTGCGAGGAGGCGGACCGCAGCCCCGTGCTGTGCTGCGGCGTGCCGCTCGGGCGCCGACAGTCTGGGGGTTCGAGCGGGAGCGGCCAGTGAGATCGGTGTGCCCGCCGCCAAGGCAGCCGACGCCAGGAGAGTACGACGCCGGAAGGGGTCACCGGTCGACTCCTCGGGAGATCTTCTCGTGTTCGCCACCGCAGCCTCCGCACACACGCCCGCGATCCGGGCCCTGACCTCGAACCAGGTGCGCGAAGCTAGCAGCCTCGGCCGGCCTCTCCTCGGCGCCCGCACCACATGACGCGCACTCCCACGCCATCGGCCCGCGGCCGGGAACTCAGCGTCCGTCGGCCGCGACTACGTACTGAATGGAGTGAACCCGCGCTTCGCCGGGTGAGGTCTCGTACCGCTCCACACGGCGTGGCCGTGGAGCATGCACCTGCCCTGACCGCAGATCGTCGTGTTCGTCGCGGGCGCGCTGTCATTCACCCGCTCAGCCCCGCTTCGCGCGGGCTCTGCGGACCGGTCCGAAGTGTCTCTCGCCGCTGTGCCGCACGTGCTGATGACGGGGTCCATGGCGTGGATGGTGGCCGCTGTGGACTCCGCCGGCAAGGCGGTCGGCGGGGCGGGGAAGCGGTGTGATGCACGGCATGCGCAGGATGGACCCGGCGGGCTCCTCCGGCGCCGCGGCGATGGGTCTGACCTTGGCAGCGGGGTCGGTGGCTGTCCACCGGAGGCAGAAGCCAGGACGGTGAGTGCGTCCCCCGCGGCCGTGGAGTCGAAGACCTGGGGTCTGGACGACGGCGAGTACGGCGGGCTCTCCGCACCGACGAGGCGTTCGCGTCGAGGCGTTCCGGAGCGGCCAAGACGCCCGCGCTTTCCCTCGAACAATGGCTGCTCGGACGCCCTCCATCCCCTTGATCCAGCGGTCGAGCCTGTCTGGTTCTGGGTGTGTCCCACTGGGTGTCAGGGCGGGGGTGGCGAGCCGGTGAGCCGCGGTGAGGGGCTGGGCGGAATCCGGCCACAATGGCCAGCTTATATATCGTACTGGTGACCGAAGGGTGAAGGTGGCGTGGGGGAGTTGTCGTATCTGGTCGACGCGCGTAGCGGATGCTGCCGCGAGTGCGCTTTTGTCATGTGCGCATCTCCATTCCCCCCACGCATCATGGAGAATTCATGCACCGCGCCGCTTTCGGCCTGCCCGTAACCGCCCTGCTTCTCATAGGCGTCAGTGCCGCTCCGGCCCTCGCGGAGCCGCCTGCGCCGCCGTCGACCGCGACCGCCCGCAGTGAGCTGGCCGCGCTGACCGTGGCCGTGCCGCATTCGATGAACGGCTACGCCCGCGACAAGTTCGACATCTGGTCCACCCAGCCGGACGGCTGTACCACCCGTCAGGACGTCCTGGCCCGTGACGGCAAGGACGTCCAGGACAAGCCCGGCCATTGCCAGCCCGCCTCCGGCTCCTGGTACTCGGTCTACGACGACACCACGGTCACCGACGTCGCCCAGGCCACCATCGACCACATGGTCCCTCTCGCCGAGGCCTGGCGCTCCGGCGCCGACGGCTGGACAGCCGATGAGCGCAAAGCCTTCGGCAACGATCTGAAAGACCCACAGCTGCTGATCGCCTCGGAGTCGTCCAACAGCTCGAAGTCGGACAGCGGGCCGGCGGACTGGAAGCCGACGAATCGTTCCTTCTGGTGCACCTACGCCAAGGACTACACGCACATCAAGTCCATCTGGAAGCTGACTACCACCGACAAGGAGAAGTCGGCCTTGTCTTCCATGCTCGACACCTGCACCGGCTGATTGTCGGAGCGCATGTGCGAGCCCGCCGCCCTGTTGTTCACGTAGATCTCCGAGTCGTGACGAGGTGGCTGCGCCCGGCATGTTGCAGCGGCTCGTTGTCTTCTGTGGCCGCAGTGCGAGCTCAATCAGGGTGCCCTGATTGAGCCAGCACAGGACGAGCCGCCGCCGGGAGTTCAGTCATGGCCCAGGACGGTATGTCTGCGCGTTCGGTCTTCGTTCGTCGATTGGCAAGTTTTGGGCAACGCCAACTTAGACGGACTGGCATGTACACGTCATGTATGTGATTCTTCTTCAACCGCCGCAGGAGCACGAGAACTTTCAGCACCCTCGGTCGGCCCCACACCGGCCGGACATTCCCCCCACAAAAGGAGCTTGTGTGTCCTCCCGTAACACGCGTCACCAGCGCACAGCCTTGGCCGCGGCCACTGCCGTCGCGGCCGCAGCTCTCCTGAGTCCTGCACTCACTGCCACGGCCACCGCTCAGCCGGCCGCCGGCACCTCGCGCCTGGCCGCCGCCCCGGTCACTCTGTCGGGCGCTGCCCGTATGGGGCTGATTCAGAAGGCGCAGGCCGAGGCTGCCGAGACCGCACGGCAGATCGGCCTCGGCGTCAAGGAGAAGCTGGTTGTCAAGGACGTCGTCAAGGACGCCGACGGCACGACTCACACCCGATACGAGCGCACCTACGCGGGCCTGCCGGTGCTCGGCGGCGACCTGGTCGTCCACACCGCCAAGTCCGGCGCGACGCAGGGCGTGACGAGAGCGACGAAGGCAAACCTGGCGCTCGCCTCGCTCAAGCCGCAGATCGCCGCGTCCGCGGCACAGAAGCAGGCCCTGGGCCTGGCCAAGGCGGCCGGTTCGGCGAAGACCACCGCGGACCAGGCTCCGCGCAAGGTCATATGGGCGGTGAACGGCAAGCCGGTTCTCGCCTACGAAACGGTGGTCGGCGGCCTGCAGGACGACGGCACCCCGAACCAACTGCACGTCATCACCGATGCTGCCACCGGCAAGAAGCTCTTCCAGTACCAGGGCATCGAGACCGGCGTCGGTAACACGCAGTACAGCGGCAAGGTGGACCTGACGACGACCCAGTCAGGCTCGAACTACTCCCTCACCGACGCCTCCCGAGGCGGCCACAAGACCTACAACCTCGACCACGGTACCTCCGGCACCGGCACGCTGTTCTCCCAGTCCAGCGACACCTGGGGCGACGGAACCGTGTCGAACGCGGGGACGGCCGGCGCCGACGCCGCCTACGGCGCGCAGGAGACCTGGGACTTCTACAAGAACACGTTCGGCCGCAGCGGCATCAAGAACGACGGCAAGGCCGCTTACTCCCGCGTCCACTACGGCAACTCGTACGTGAACGCCTTCTGGGACGACAGCTGCTTCTGCATGACCTACGGCGACGGTTCCGGCAACAAAGACCCGCTGACCGCGCTGGACGTCGCGGGGCACGAGATGAGCCACGGTGTCACCTCCAACACCGCGGGCCTGGAGTACAGCGGTGAGTCCGGCGGCCTGAACGAGGCCACCAGCGACATCATGGGCACCGGTGTCGAGTTCTACGCCAAGAACAGCACGGACGTCGGTGACTACCTCATCGGCGAGAAGATCAACATCAACGGCGACGGCAAGCCGCTGCGCTACATGGACAAGCCCAGCAAGGACGGCGGTTCGGCGGACTACTGGTCTTCCAGCGTGGGTGACCTGGACGTGCACAACTCGTCCGGCGTCGCGAACCACTTCTTCTACCTCCTGTCGGAGGGCAGCGGCGCGAAGACGATCAACGGCGTGAACTACGACTCGCCGACGCACGACGGTTCCACGGTCACCGGCATCGGCCGGGACAAGGCGCTGCAGATCTGGTACAAGGCGCTGACGACGTACTTCACGTCGACCACCGACTACGCGGGCGCGCGCAAGGGCACCCTCTCCGCGGCGTCCGACCTGTACGGCGCCTCCAGCGCCGAGTACAAGGCGGTCGCGGCGGCCTGGTCGGCAGTCAACGTCAACTGAGGCATTCATTCGTGAAGGACGGCACCCGGGCATGGCCCGGGTGCCGCATGCTCAGATCCACGGCTCTGACGACGTCTTGGCCGACGGGCAGGCGGTTCTAGCCGGCCTTGCCCATCACCTGGGCGTCATGCTCCCTCCGGCACACCCCAGAGTGCTCCCGGCTCACACGGGGTGCTGGATCCGACGTTCGTCACCACCGGCAGGATCGCAGGCCCGCCGTCCGCGGCCGTGTACCCGCACGGGCTCAGGTGCCGCTCCATGAGGCTGAGCCGGACGGGTGTCAACGGCCTGGCAGGTGTGGCTTGTTCACACCCTGCTCTCGTAACTCGAAATGCTGGGGCTACGCCGGCGGGTTAGGATCGCGGCGTGATTTCGGCCTGGTCTTCCTCCGGCGTGCAGCGGAGCCGCTCATCAGCGGCTCTGTGGCGTGTGCTGGGACTGGGCCTGCTCCTCTTCGGGATGCTGTACACGCACGCCTTCGATCCGGACTCGACGGTCAGTCACCTCACTCCTGACGCAGGTGTATTGGCATCAGGGACTCACTTTCCGGCCTTCGTCGAAGGTGGAAGCGTGGCGAGTGCCGCATCGGAATCATCTGCGGGCCGGCAGAGCGAGAGCCCTCACGACGGCGACGGGCAGCAGCATGCCGGCGAGGACTGTGCGCTGGGACACCCGCCGCAGGGACCCGATCTGGTCGTGCCCTGCCTCTCCCCGCTGAATTCCGAGGGCGACGAGGGCCGGATGCCCTGGTCTCTGCCCGTGAGTCACTCCGCTGCGCGGGACCTTGTCGCCCCGATGACGCATGCGGCGGACTCGGCGGTTCTACGTATCTAGGTCGACGCTTCCAGAACCGGTTCAGGTCTTCGCGAGAGACACGACTCAGCCCCAGGCCGGGGTCGTGCTCCCTTGTCGCGACCGGTTCACGGCGTTCGACCTCCTGCGCATGGCGTTCTTCGGTGTGACGCGGGGATGGTCGACGGCTCGTTCCCTCACCACCCACTGATCTCCGCCCGTGCCGTGAGTGTTCCGGCGAGGGCAGCAGCCGCGCGGAGGACGTGTGCCGCCCACCTCTGTCACCTGCCGTGCCCATACCGCATGGGCGCGTCCGCTCTGCCGGAGCCGACTTGCCCGAACCGCCCTGTACGCCGTCCTGTTCGCGCTACTGGTGTGCCTCGGTGACCGACTCCATACGCCGGAAAAGCTGTACGACCGCTCAGCCGCCGCGTCGAGTGAATCCACCGCACCCGCGGAGACCACCGCGAGGGAGACGGTCGACGAGCCCGAGTGGCCCGACTCCTGCCTCGGCTTCCATCCTGGGGTCGCCGCGTTCCCGCAGTCGCCGACGCGCATCCCTCCGCCCGCCGTCACCGCACCGGTCCTGACGGTCGAGACGGACAGCCTGTCGCGCAGCCCCTCCGACACTGGGCGAGGTCTGCTCTCCACCGGCGGTAGATCCGTGCTCACAGCGATCTGTCGGTGGCGCGTATAGATGCCCGCCCCGCGGGCCGGCCGTGCCTTGGCCGACCGCCGCGCGACGCGCTCGACCGCCGCGCGAGACGAGCATCCATACGCGTCACACCGAATGAGAGCGAAAGCAATGCACTCCTTGACCACGAGCGACTTCACCCCGGCCGGCTCCACCCTCCAAGGGCTGGTCGGCAACACCGCCGTCCTGCATGTGTCCCAGCCCTTCACCCCGCCCGACCGAGGCTTCTGGGCCAAGCTCGAGGGCTTCAACCCTGGCGGCATCAAGGACCGTCCCGCCCTGCACATGGTCGAACGCGTCCGCGCCCGAGGTGAGTTGCAGCCTGGACGTCCGATCATCGAGTCGACCAGCGGCACGCTGGGACTCGGCCTCGCTCTGGCCGGGATGGTCCACGGCCACCCCGTCACCCTTGTCACCGACCCCGGCCTGGAACCGTCGATGAACCGGTTGCTGGCCGCCTACGGCGCGACCGTCGACATGGTGTCCGAGCCGCATCCGACCGGAGGCTGGCAGCAGGCCCGCCTCGACCGCGTGGCCGAGCTGCTGGCCCAGCAGCCCGGCGCCTGGTGCCCTGACCAGTACAACAACCCCGACAACGTCGCCTCCTACACTCCACTCGCCCTCGAACTCGCTGCCCAGCTGGGGCACATCGACGTGCTGGTCTGCAGCGTCGGTACAGGAGGGCATTCGGCCGGCATCTCGCGCGTGCTGCGGCAGCTGTATCCCGGGATGCGCCTGGTGGGGGTGGACACCGTCGGCTCGACCATCTTCGGCCAGCCCGCCCGGCCCCGTCTCATGCGCGGACTCGGCTCCAGCATCTACCCGCGCAACGTCGCCTACGGGCACTTCAGCGAGGTGCACTGGGTCGCTCCGGGCGAATCTGTGTGGGCGTGTCGGCAGTTGGCGGCCTCTCACTACGCGACGGGCGGCTGGAGCGTGGGCGCCGTCGCGCTGGTGGCGGGCTGGCTCGCCCGCGAGACTCCGCACAGCACCAGGGTCGTGGCGATCTTCCCGGACGGGCCCCAACGGTACCTGGAGACCGTCTACAACGATCAGTTCTGCGCCGAGCACGGGCTGTTGGGAGTGACACCGGCAGCCGAACCGGATGTCATCGGCCGTCCCGATGAGAAGGAGGTCACCCGCTGGACCCGCTGTACGGCAGTGAGCGACCCCCTCTCCCTCACGGCAGAACCGGTCGGCGTGGAGGGCGGCGAGAAGTGAAGGCGATGCTCACGCAGATCCGCTCCTACGAGCGCAGCGTCCAACTCCTCCTGGTGAACCAGTTCACCATCAACCTCGGCTTCTACATGCTGATGCCGTACCTGGCCCAGCACCTGTCCGGAGCTCTCGGTCTGGCAGGCTGGCTCGTCGGACTGATCCTGGGCGTACGGAACTTCAGCCAGCAGGGCATGTTCCTGATCGGTGGCACGCTGGCCGACCGACTCGGCTACAAGCCGCTGATCGTCGCCGGATGCATCCTGCGCACCGTCGGCTTCGCCGCCCTCGGACTGGTCGACTCCGTCCCGGCACTGCTCGCGGCCTCGGCAGTCGCCGGATTCGCCGGGGCGCTGTTCAACCCGGCCGTGCGTGCCTATGTCGCCACCGACGCCGGGGAGCGCAGGGTAGAGGCGTTCGCGCTCTTCAACGTCTTCTACCAGGCGGGCATCCTGCTCGGGCCGCTGGTGGGAATGGTGTTGACCGGCCTCGACTTCCGCATCACCTGCCTTGTCGCGGCGGCGGTCTTCGCGCTGCTCAGCCTCGTACAGATCCGGTCACTGCCGGCTCGAAGGGCAGACCACGCCACGCACGCCGGTGCCGCCGACCGGGAGAGCGTGCTGGTGCAGTGGCGGGGCGTCGTGCGCAATCGTGCGTTCCTGCTCTTCGCCACGGCCATGATCGGCTCGTACGTCCTGTCCTTCCAGGTCTATCTCGCCCTGCCATTGGAAGTACGGCGGCTCGGCGGCCAGGGGGAGTTCGGGACGGCGGCCGTGGCGCTGTTGTTCGGCGCGTCCGGGCTGGCGACGATCTTCGGCCAGACCCGGGTGACGGCGTGGTGCAGGGCGCGGCTGGCACCCGGACAGGCTCTGGCCTGGGGGCTGCTGAGCATGGGCCTCGCCTTCGTACCGCTGCTCGCGGCCACGGCCGTAGGCGTTCCGGACGAGGGAATCGGGCGCCGGCTGCTCGCCGCCGTACCGCCGACACTGGCCGCGCTGCTGCTGGCGCTGGGGACGATGATCGCGTACCCGTTCGAGATGGACACGATCGTCCAACTCTCCGGTGACCGTCTCGTGGCCACGCACTACGGGCTGTACAACACCATCTGCGGCATCGGCATCACGCTGGGCAATCTGCTCACCGGAGCCGCTCTCGACGCGGCACGCTCGGCCGGCATGTCCGCGCTGCCGTGGCTGGCGCTGCTCGTGCTCGGAGTGGCCTGTGCCGGATCCCTCTACGGACTGCATCGAGCCGGTCACCTGACCTCCACGACCGCTGAACCCGAGCCCGCCGTGGCCTGACGTCCGAACGACTCGGGGCGGGGGCGGGCGGCAGCGTCGCCGCTGCCGCCCGCCCCCGCCCCTGGTCTCGGAGATGAGGAGATTTTGGGACGACCCGGCAAGGGGCACATCTGCCGCTACGGCGAACGCCACTTCCGCGAATGCCAGGTCGTTCGAGAATCCCGGGCCTCCGCCTTCTCGAACGACCTGGCATCCCAGCAGGTCAACGGCTCGCTATCTGAAGGATGCGCTGCGTCAGGGCACCGCGTAGCGCCCGTCGAGAGGGGCGAGCAGGAGCAGGTGGTACGGCCCGTCCCTCGATCCGCACGGACCGAGGGACGCCTCATGCCCGGTGCCAGGGCCGGCACAGCGCGCCCCGGCAGCACGGGGTTTACGGTCGGGAACCGTGGCGGGGCCGGGTCGCGTCCTTTTCCGGAACCGTGGAAGGGACGCCCATGAGCCTCGACCCACCCCGCCCGTCCGGGCGGTCGCCATACGGCGGGCCGCGGCCCGCGGGCGACCCGCCGCGGCCGTACACGCCGCTGTGGCGACGGCTGCGTGAGGACGAATGGCCGCCGCTGGGTGAGGTGTTGCGGGGGAGGCGGGAGCAGGCGGCCCCCGGGGTGTTGCTGGTGCTGGTCCTCCCGTGCCTGTGGTGGCTGACCGTGCCGCTGCTGGTCGGCTACCAACTGGCCCGTACGGCCCGCCGCATGGCACGCCGGGTCTTCCCCGTACGTCCGGCAGGGCACGTCGAGGATCCCGAGGTGCTCCGGGTACAGCGGGTGCGGGCCAGGGTGGCCCTCGTCATTTCGGTGGGGCTGTTGGCCGCGTTCGGTGGCTGGCAGGACGTGGCGGGGGCACAGAAGCAGTTCCTGGACCGGCTGTTGTTCGCGCCCTGGCTGGCGCTGTTGAGTGCGGTGGTGGTGGCGGCGCCGCTCTTCTGGGCGGCCGGGCCCGGGACGCGGCGGGTCATGCGGACGCAGCTGTGGCCGGCCGGCCGGTCGGCCCTGTGGTACTTCGGCGCCTGGACGCTGGTGCCGCTGCTGTTGACGGCGGCGGGCAAGGGGATGGGGCTGCTGCCCAGCAGCGCCAACGGGCTGTTCGGGCTGCTGCTCTGGGCGTCCGTGATGTTCGTGTGCTGGGCGCCGTTCTGGTGGGTGATCTTCTTCCTCTGCTTCGCCTCCGGTCCGGCGCTGCGCCACGCCTTCAACCTGTCCGCCGTGCACGCGGCGCTGCCCGCGCTGGTCACCACCGTGCTGGTCTGGGTGTTCGCCTTCCTCGGCCTGTCGTCGGGCGGCCTGCCACCGGGCCCGGTGCCGCTCGCGGTCTGCGCGTTCCTCGGTGGCCCGGTGTCGGTGACGGCATTGGCCTGGTGGGAGATCCACCGGCTGCGGCGGCGGCACGGGGTGCGTTGGCGGGGTTAGCGCCGCGGAGCTGCGTGTTCCGTTCGGCCGGACGCGGCATGGCGGCACGCCAGGCCGCGGCGAGCGCTCGCACGGAGGCCGCACGCAGACAACTCTTCGACGGCCGCACACACCGAAACAGCTCTGGACGGGGCGCGGGTTCGACCGCGTTGAGGCTGGGGATTCAAACACTCCCTGAACGCTTCCGGCCCGGGCCGGCCCCGGCCGAAAGCGTTCAGGACGGCGAGCGGCAGAGCGGATGGTTGGCCAGGAATCCGCAGGTCACAGCTCCGTCATATGAGGCGGGGCGTGAGGCCTGCACACCGAGCGGGCCCAGGAACTCCCCGCCGCTGGCGTCTCGTTGCGCGAGCGGTGGGCGGCCATCGCCCCACGAGCTGCCCGGACACGTCGCGGCCGTCGGCTATGACGCCGACTCCGGCCGGCTCACCGTGTGCCTGAAGCCGATGGCCTGGGCGACAAGACACGCCTGGAGCAGGCCCGCGCGATCGATGCCGCCAACAAATCGGCGGTCCGCGCCGCGTGGTCGTCCGCGCCCTGCGAATCCTCGCGCCTGGCTCCGCAACTGACGGAGCTATCGAGGGCTCGAAGCGCTTCACGCAGGTCAGACAGGTGATCTTGGGTAAGGCAAGTTCGGTATGTAGGACTTGGAAACGGTTTGCCCGAACGGCTTCCGGGACCCATGTTCGAGGCGCGGCAATGCGGACACTCCCTTTGCTGCTGTCAACAAATGAATACACTGCTGGTCAAGATCCGCAGATGCTCACTCCGACGTGCAGGGCATGCACTGTTTTGGTGTGCCTGCGGGTGAGTGTGTAGTTACGGGAACGGCGCACGTGGGGGACCGGTTGGCGACGGCTGCCTGCGCCGGAGGGGATCACGGGGTGAGTGAGACAGACGAGGCGCCCGCGGCGCCCGGTCGGCTGCGCCGAGCGCTGCCGAACAGCAGGCGCGGCCGGTTGTCGCTGATATCCGCGCTGGTGCTCGCGCTTGCGGGCACCGGGCTCGGCACGTGGGCGGCGCACACCTGGCCGTGGCCGAAGGACCGCTACTGCTGGGGCGCATGGGAGGAGGACAGCGGCCCGGACTTCCTCGGCGACGATGACGACGGGTCACGCACCGGCAAGGAGACGGCGCCGACCCGCGAGCACCCGACCGGCAGCTGCGAGGTCGCCATCGCCAGCGACTACAAGAGCAGTTACGACGGCGACAAGGTCTCCACCGACCAGCAGGTGACCGTCGAGTACGGCCCGGTCCCCAAGGCCGCGGAGGCCCGGCTCGCGATGGTCCACGACGGTTTCCTGGGCGGCGACATGGTCCCGCTCCCGGACGGCCTGCCAGGCACGGTGAACGGGCGCGGTGGCCTGCTGGTGCTCCCGAAGTCCTGCGACACGCACGACGGCCGGCCCACCGTCGTCACCATGCACGCGTCCGGCACGTACACCAGAAACGGCCCCTCGTACACCCAGAACGATCCGGCCGATCTGGGCGGTGCCCGTCAGGCGGCGGTTCTGCTCGTCGCGGCGGCCAACCGTGGAATGGCTGCGGCCGGTTGCGCGCCGGACGAGCCGCTGAAGGTCAGCTCGCCGCTCTACGACCTGCCGGGCAAACCGGAGGCAATCTTCGGCACCTCTGACGACGTCTGCGGCATCCGCGGCCTGCACCTCGACACGAAGGACATCGAGGACCAGACCGGCGCGGCCACCCGCGACCTGCAAACGTGCAGCGTCCGTGGCGATCGCGACGGCGTGCCGTACTTGCAGCTGGCGATGGTCGCGCAACCCCGGCTGGCCGCGGTGTTCGACGGCGTCACGGGCGAACACCCCGCGGCCCGTGGCTGGCGCGGCACGGGCACCATCGGTGAGAAGCACGCGATCGTACGAGCCGACTGCGCCGGCCGGCCCGCCACCTTCCTGATGGGCGCCTCCACCGACCCCGGCCACCTCGCCGCCTTCGCCAACGCGGCCGCCGCCCGCCTGGGCTGCGCCCCCATCGCCCCCAAGGGAGCCGCCCGATGAGCAGCACTGCGGACGAGCCGAACCGATACGACCAGGCTCTGCCCGCCGACCGGGAACCGCTCGGCGAGCGGCGCCTGCGCCGGTGGCACTGGCGCAGACTGCTGCGCGGCGGGGTCCGGCCGCTGCTGGCCGCAGGTCTCGCCGGGGCGCTGCTCGGCGCCGGAGGCATGGCCTGGCAGACGCAGGCCGGGCCGTTCGCGCCGGACGAGGTGTGCTGGGGCGCGCTGTCCCGCGATGACCTCGCCCCGACGTTCCGCAAGCCCGAGGACGTCAAGGCGGTCGAGGCGCCCGTGCTGCACGGCGGGCGCTCCATGGACGGCCCCACCGGCAGTTGCCAGTTGACGAACAGCGACGGCGACGAATGGGCGCTCACCGCTCGGGTGCACCGGCTGGACGACCGGGCCGGCGACGACGGCAAGTGGGCTGATGAGTTCCTCTCCGCCCGTCTCACCCCGTTCGGCGGCGGCCTCCTGGGCATGGCCTCGGACAACCGCGCCTGGCTCGCCGTCCCGGACGGCTGCCTGGGCCGCCCCGGCGACCTCGACGGGCCAACCGTCGTGGACATCGCCCAGGGCAGCTGGATCACCGACATGGAGCCGCGTACCAAAGAGCGGGACGCTATGGCCCGAATGGTCGTGAAGCTCGTCAACAAGGTCAGCGCGGACCTGGGCTGCACCGGCACGATCGCCGATCCGGTCGAACGCCTGCCGAAGGCCGCCCGCTACACCCGCACGGAGAAGCCAGACGCGCTCTGCGGCATCAAGGGGCTGACCCTGGGCAAGAAGCGCAAGCCGGACAAGTACCCGATGATCACCGACGGGCACGGCCCGGTGCGCACCTGCGACCGGGACATCACCGGCTCGCAGCCGGAGCAGCGCCTGATGACCGTCGAGGACCCGCGGCTCGCCGCGATCTTCACGAGGATGACGCTGGACGAGGGCGACCGGGTGCGCTCCGCCGCCGGATACGGCGGCCTCGGCCCCAACCTCGGCGTCTTCCGGGTCCGTTGCCAGGCGGGCCAGACAGTGTTCCTCGTACAGGCCAACGAAGCCGGGATGAGCGCGGACCTGCGCACCCTCTTCCCCCGCTACGTCGAGGCCGAGGCCGCCCGCCTCGGTTGCGGCCCGCTGAACCTGAAACCGCCACGGCCGGGCGGGAGCCGCTGACTCCCGCCCGGCCGGACACTTATCCAGGGCTCGAAGGCACTTCACGCAGGTCAAAAGCGAGAGGGCCTCGGACGGGCCAGCGGGCCTTCTTCCTCGCCCACAAGCCCAACGCATCGTGACCAGTTGCCTCAGATCGATCGAGACAGACGAACGCTCGGCGTCTCGCTCGACCTGAGGCAGGTCAACGCATTTCGCTGGTTGGCCTAGAAGGGTTCCGCGGCCCACAGGAGATCCTGCGGAAGGTAGGGGGAGTCGACGCGGATGGCCGAGCCGCGGCGGCGGGCGTGGCAGGCCAGGGCGAGGATGTCCAGGTTCACGGAAGCGTCCGGGTCATCGGCGCGGTCGGCGACCTGGTAGTAGTCGCGGTGGGCTTCGAGCGCGTCGGCCAGGGCCAGGTTGAAGCTCTCCTCGTCGCCCTCCACGAGCTGTGACAGCAGCACGGCCGGCGGCATGGCGAAGCCCCAGTCCTTGGCCTTCTCGGCTTGTTGGAGCGCCCGCTGCGCGGCCGGTTCGGGATCAACGCCCTTCAGGTAGGCATGGAGGGCTTCGCGGTACGCGCTGAAGGCGGAACCGTCCGGGCCGGCGAAGGCGGGGCCGGTGAGGACCAGCGGGGCGAGGTCCTCGCGTGCGCCGGTGATGAGGGCCAATGCGGTGGCCGTCTGCCAGTTGCCGGCGCCGGCCTCCTCGTCCCGCTCGGCCGGGTAGCGCAGCGTGCGGCCGCCGACAGTCACCTCGGCCTCGGTGCCCGGCTCCGCGAGGGCGATACGGAAGAGGGCCGCCCCCGTCTGGGAGGCCAGCCGGAGGTTCGCGAGCAGGGCGTCTGTAACCGCGGAGTCACCCGCACGCCACTTGAACAGGCGCTCCTGATCGCCCATGACGCTGCCGAGCCGCCAGACGGCGAGGGGTTCTCCGTCGACGGCGGTGAACGCCTCCTGGACGTCTTCCTCGTACATGGCCTCGATCTGCGGGCTCACCGTCCGTGCGCAGGAGGGCCGTTCCACCACCAGCGGGCCCGCGGCGAGCGCGGCGACCGCGTCCGGGCGCCGGTTCCGGCCGAACCCGCCCACCCGAGGGCCCCGGGTCTCGAAGCCGGTGATCAGCGCGTGCGGGAGGTAGTCGGTGCGGACGGCCGGGGTCCAGCCCAGGGTCCGGTACGCGAGAGCGGCGAGGGCGATGGGAACGAGCGGGAGGAGAGTGCTCGGGGAGGCCGCGGGGCCGTGCAGAGTGGTGTACCTGGCCAGGAGGCCGGCCAGCGCGGCATCGAAGGCTTCCCGGTCCTCGGCGGTCAGGGCGCGCAGCGTGAGCAGCGCCGCACTGTCCGGCCGGTCCAGGAGCGGCTCGCCGGTCTCCTGAGCGCGGGTTCGGACGCGGTCCAGGGCCGCGTCGACGGCGGCGAGCTTGGCCTGCGCGCCCGGCGGATACTCCTCGTCGTTGCCGGTGTCGTCCAGGACCACGGCCGTCAATCCGGTGGCGAGCTCGCCGATGGGCGTCCCCTGCGCCTTCTCGGCGAACTTCTGCCGGGCGAAGTGGAAGGCCTCGCCGTGCCACTTGGCCCTG
Organism: Streptomyces griseochromogenes; assembly: GCF_001542625.1. NCBI lineage: Bacteria > Bacillati > Actinomycetota > Actinomycetes > Kitasatosporales > Streptomycetaceae > Streptomyces > Streptomyces griseochromogenes. The sequence continues at coordinate 3,995,921 of NZ_CP016279.1, forward strand.
TCCCTGAGTACCGTCAGGCAGAGCGCATCGATCCACTCCCCGGGCGTGACGCTCTCCTCAGGGGCATCCTCACCGGGGTCGTAGCTCATGCCGAAGTTCACGTACTCCAGGAAGACCTGGAAGCTGCAGTGCGGGTGGTAGGCGGCGTAGGCGACGGCGCCGGCTGCTGCTTCGGAGGCGTCCTTGAGGGCGGCCTTGGCCTCCGGGGAGTCGAGGTCGGGTGTCGCGACGGAGAGGGCGCCGAGGTAGTCGAGGAACTCGTCCGCGATCGACTGCCATTCGTAGGTGGCCATCCGGCCGGCCCTCGACATGGACCGCACCTGCCCCCCGATGCGGTTCGTGAAGTCCTCGCGTGCTGCCGACACGACGGCCCCGCCCACCTGGTGACGCTCTATTCGCACTGCCCTGCTCCTTGATCGGTCTCTGCGACAGCCAGCCTAGGTGCGGGATCTGACAGGACAGCGACTGCTGTGCCCCGGGAGCCCTGGCCGGGCCGCGGGGTTTCGTGGCAGGTGCGTCAGCGGTGGTGCGTGCTGTGCTGCCCCTGGGAGCCTCGCGAGCCCGGGACGGGGGCGATCGTTCGTGAGTCTGGACCGTGGTCAGACGTCCATCTCGCCCAGTGATCACTGCCCGGGCCGGTGAGCCTTTCAGTGTTGCCTCTCCAGGGTGGGTGAGTTCGCCGCCCGGCGGCCGATTGAGGCCGGTGGTCCCGTGTGGGCCGGTGCCCTGGTAGGCGCAGCGAGTGCTGTGCCCGCGTAGGTTCGCCGGGTTGGTGCTCATGGTCCTCGTGCCGGTTGGATGTGACGACACGTCCGATCGGTGCGGGGAGGCGGGATGGCACAGCCGGTAAGGGGCCGTACGTTGACCGAGCAGGAGGGGCAGACAATGCAGCGGATCGTGCGACGGGGCAGCACGGCACGGTGCGGTTCTGCAGAGCGATGATGCTGCTGGCCTCGGCGGGCGGGAACACCGTGCAGGTGATCACGCGGCTCGTGCAGGCGGACGAGGTCACTGTCCGGGACGTGATCCACAAGTTCAACGAGATCGGGCTGGCCTGCCCGGCCCCTCGTTGGGCGGGAGGCCGTCTCCGCCTGCTCAGCGATGACGACGAGGACTTCGTGGTCCAGACGGCCACCACCCGCCGGCCAAGCTCGGCAGGCCAAGGGTGTTTGCTCACGCCGTCTGAGCGAACCGGGCGGGGTGCGTTTCACCTCGCCCGGCTATGTGCACGCCAGGCTGAAGAGTCACAGTTCAGCGCACACGACCCCGCGGCTTCAGCGGCACAGTCGGCAGTTCCGGCGCAGGCAACGGATCCCCGTCGTACCCCTTCACTTCCCCGAATCTCTTCCCGTTCATCCAGTTCTCCCGGGCCTGTTCGATGTCGTCCTGCGTACGCCCGACGAAGTTCCACCACATATCGAACTCCATCGGTATTTCCGCAGGTCAGCGACCTTCGGGACCGCTGCTGGTCAGCAAAAGGTCAGCATCGGTCGCGAGGAGTCGATTCGCGTGGCGCAGGGTTCGTTGCCCCGGGGGATGGGTTCGTTCTTCAAGGAGTGCGAGCATCCGCGCTCGCGGTGGGCGAAGTGCCCCCACCTCTACAAGATCCGGTACCGGTCGGCCGCCGGTAATCAGTTGGAGGAGACGGGGTTCGCCACCCAGGACGACGCCATCGAGCGTTTGACGGAGATCTACAAGGAGAAGAAGGCCGCAAGGCAGTCGCAGCCGAAGGCGGAGCGCATCCGGAAGTACGGGGCGATGCGCTTCGAGGAATACGCTGAGGAGTGGAGGGCCGGGCAAAGGCACCTGGCTGTGGGCTCTCTTCGGCACCTCGACTCCCTCCTGGAGCACCACATCTATCCGACGCTTGGCAGACGGCGGATGAACTCCTTCGACCATAAGGTGGTCGACGGCTTCATTCGCACGATGGAGCGCAACGGCGTTGGTCTGGCCACGCAGTCCAACGCCTTCGACAAGTTGCGTTCGATCCTCCTCGACGCCCATCGGCTCGGGCTCTTCTCCGACAACCCTGTGGCTGGTGTGAAGGAACCGCAGTACGACCCCGCGCGGGCTGTCATCCCCTCGCCCGAGCAACTCCGCGGGATACGTGCTGCGGGCGATGACGCGTTCATGTTGATCGTCGACATGATGAGTGGTTGCGGCCTGCGGAACGGCGAAGCGTACGCGGTCAATATCAACAACATTGTGGCCGACGACGTGTACCGAGTCTCCGAGCAGGTGGTCATGGCCTCCCGGCAGTACGGGCCGCTCAAGCACCGGAAGCCGGGGGACTATCGCGATGTTCCCCTGCCGGCCCAGGTCAGGGAGACGATCGAGTGGTACGTCGACAAGCATGGAACGGTCGATGGCTATCTGCTCCGCCAGCCCAGCGACCCCACTAGGCCGTATCCGCACTACGCGGTGGACAATCAGTGGAAGCGGATCAAGGCGTCGGGCACGGTGGACATCCCGAAGGGCATGGTGGTTTACGGGAATCGCCACTTCTTCGCGTCCAACTGCCTTACGCACGGCATCCCCATCACGGACGTTGCTGAGTGGATGGGGCACAAGAGCATCGAAGTCACGTTCAAGATCTACCGGCATCTCATGCCCGGCTCGATCAGCTCCGCCGCCCAGATCCTCAATCTCGGCTTGGCTGCTTGAGCGAAGAGCCCCAGTTGACCGGAAGCTCCGTCGAGATGCAGCGCTGAGCAGGCGCTCACTTGCTCACGCTGAGCCGTCCCGGAGTGATCCAGCGGCGCGCCTGTGCAAAAGGCTGCGTCGGCGCTCTCGCCCCGCATTTCGCAGGTCGCTGATTCAGGTCTGTGGCCAGCGGGTTCGTCTGATGTCGACGTCGAGTAGGTCGAGGAGGTGAAGTTGGACGCCGCGGGTGATCTGAATGGTGGGTGGGTCGGTCACGTTGCCGAGGCGCAGGGTGAGTTCGGCGAGGTGGTAGAGGATCATCCGGCCGGTGGGGCGTGCCTGGCGGCTGTCGAGATAGAAGCCGGTCACGGTCTGCCCGGTGCCCAGAGCGCGTCTGACCTGCCGCTCGATCAGGCAGAAGACCAGCAGAGCCAGGCAGATCACCTGGATCAGTTCCACCGCGCGGCAGTTGTGCTGGACGAAGATGGGTTTGACCGCGAGGGGGCCCTTGAAGTCTGCGTAGCGGCGCTCGATGGCGCCGTGGCCCTTGACCAAGACCTGTGCGGGCGTGGCCCGCTCGGACGGGAGCGTGGTGATCAGCCCGTAGGCGTCTGCCGCCCCGCGGGCCAGCTTGTCCATCCCTCGCCCCGGCCTTCGCCAGACGTTCCGTGGGGCTGGCGTGCTGCCCGGCGGCGTTGGCGGTGGAATGCATCAGGACGCGCCGCACCGTGAGCACCTCGTCCCGCTGGCGGGGCCCGATCAGGGTGTGGACGTCGTGCAGCACGCGGTAGCCCTCCGCCGCCCGGGTGGAGGGCTGACAGTTACGCGGCGAGTGCGAGGTTGAGGTTGAGGATCTGAGCGGCGGAGCTGATCGAGCCGGGCATGAGGTGCCGGTAGATCTTGAACGTGACACCGATGCTCTTGTGGCCCATCCACTCGGCGACGTCTGTGATGGGGATGCCGTGCGCGAGGCAGTTGGACGCGAAGAAGTGCCGGAAGCTGTAGATCACCATTCCCTCAGGGACGTCGATTTCACCGCTTTTCAGCGAGTGCCTCGGCCAGCTGTAGCGTCTGGGCCCGGTCGATGACCACCTGCCTGAGCGAGGCGATGCCGCGGAGCTGTGCGAGGTCGTTGCCACGCAGATCCATGCCGCGGTACGTGCCGCCGTTGAACTCGGCGAGCCGTGGATCGCAGTCGTCGAACGCTGCCGTCTGCAGGTCGGCAGTGTCGAACGTGGTCTCGCGCAGGGAGCACTGGGGAGAAGATCACCGGACCGGTGGCCCGGAGGCGGAGGATGCTGTAGTCGAGCTTGCAGTTCTCGAACAGCACGTCGTCGAGGGTGTTGTCCTCCAGGGGGGCGTCCATCAGTTTGCAGTCCCGGAAGACGACGCGGGTGATCTTGCTGTCAGACCAGTGCAGGGAGGACAGGTCGCAGCCGGTGAATTCCACCGAGTCGACGCGGAGCTTCTCGAACCGGGCGCGCTGGATCTTGAGCGCGGAGATGCGTCCGTCGATCAGGTGCGTGTCGGCCAGGTCGAGGGCACGCAGGGCTGCGTCGCCGTAGTGGAACTCGGCGACTCGGCCACGACCACCTTCGAGCGACGTCACGTTGGACAGATACAGGCCGGGCTCGTCCAGCGAGGGCAGGGTGACGCTCGTGCGGTGGATCGTGCGGGAAGCTCCATCGACGATCTGATGGTCTGCCCCCTGTGCGAGGGCAAGGCGACCGTCATGACTCTGGAGTGCCGCATGTGCTCCAGCCGCTTCCTGCTCACCGAGAACCGGCGAGGTGAATCGGAATGGGCGATGGACCGGTGAAGCCGTACACCTTCCACGCGGACGGCACCGCGGTGAACACGGTCCTCGTCCTGCACTGGGACGACGGGGAAGACCTCGTCCTCCCCATCGACAGCGCCCACTGGCTCAACCGCGCCAACGGCGAGACGGAGCTGGAGGTCACGATTCCGGGCCACCTCGTACGCGTGGTGCCGGAGGAGCGGTAAACGGGGCCCCTATCACTCTTCTGCTGTCCTTCGCGTTCGGCGCGTTCCGTCGTCTTGAAGGGCTTTCCGGGCCTGGGCGATGAACTCGTCCCGTTCGTCGCCCAGTTCGTTCGCCAAGGAGCGCTTGTCGCTTCGGGAGGTAACCGCCTCCCGAGGCTGCGCTCGCAGACACCGCAGATCGCTCCGTATCGACTTGCTGATGTCTCCAACCTTGTGCAGGACTTCGACCCCTGCGTCTGCGACGGATCGAGGGCCTTCCACGGCAACGCGGGACCACAAGCGATTTATCGTGCGCTCGTGCTCCTTAGAGGTCCTAACAGAAGCCGTTGATCATGTGACTTTCGGCTTGAGCGGTCGTTGGTCTACTCGTGGGGAAACGTCAGTCGCGACCTTGGATCGTGTCGGATGAACTGTGGTCGCTGATCGAGCCATTGCTGCCTGAACCGGGTCCGAAGCTGGTGGAGGGGCGGCCCCGGATCCCGGACCGGCAGGCGTTGTGCGGGATCCTGTTCGTGCTGCATACCGGCATTCAGTGGGAGTACCTGCCCCAGGAACTGGGCTTCGGCTCGGGGATGACGTGCTGGCGGCGCCTGGCCGCGTGGAACGAAGCCGGTGTCTGGGACGCGCTCCACTTGGTGCTGCTGAAGAAGCTGCGGGCCGCGAAGAAGCTGGACTGGTCGCGGGCGGTGATCGACTCCTCCCACGTGCGGGCCGCTCGGCGGGGCCCAAAAGCGGCCCCAGCCCGGTCGATCGCGCACGGCCAGGCAGCAAACACCACGTCCTCACCGACGCCCAGGGCATCCCGCTCGCGGTGTCGCTGACCGGCGGAAACCGCAACGACGTCACCCAGCTCCTGCCCCTGCTCGACAAGGTCCCCGCCGTTGTCGGCGCCGTCGGCCGGCCCAGACGCCGACCGGATGCGCTCCTCGCGGACCGCGGCTACGACCACGACAAGTACCGCCGACTGGTGTGGCGGCGCGGTATCCGCCCGGTCATTGCCGAACGAGGCGAGCCCCACGGCTCTGGCCTCGGCGTCTTCCGCTGGGTGGTCGAGCGCACGATTGCCTGGCTGCACGGATTCCGCCGCCTGCGGATCCGCTGGGAACGACGCGACGACATCCACGAAGCCTTCCTCGGCCTCGCCACCTGCCTCATCACCCACCGACACGTCCGACGCCTTTGTTAGGACCTCTTAGCCGTTGCCAATACGGCGTCTCCAACTTGTGGGTCCTCTGGTAGGCCGGCGATCCAATGGTCTTCCAGGTAGTCGAGCAATACGTCTACGGCACTGACGAACTCCGCGTAGTGCTGACTCCTGGGCTCCCTGCGCTGCTCCAGAAGCTGGGCGCGTATCTGGAGCTTGAGATGCTCGGTCTGGGCCGCGATTTGCGCGGTCTGGGCCTCCAGCTGCCTCTCCTGGTTCTTCTTCGACCACCAAGCGCCGAGCAACGCCGGAACGCCCACGAACACCCCACCGATGATGGAGCCGATCAACCCTGCCTGCGCACTGCTCATGGCGCGCAAGTGTTGTCGATCTTCGGCCTCTGTGTCAGCCGGACGCCAAGATCATCTTGCACTCGCGTTCGCCGAAACCAATGCCCCCGCGAAAGAGGACCATGGCGGATCACGAGCACTGCCCGGACTGCGCCTGCTGCGGCCAGAAGCCCATGCCGCTGACCGTCGAGCAGGAGGCTGCGGCCATCACCCGCGACGGCGACCGCCAGCGCACCCACGGCCACCCCTGCGAGGACTACACCCGCACCGCGGCGATGTGGTCGGCGATCCTCGGCACCGAGGTGACCCCGTAGAAGGCCACGCTCTGTATGGTCGCCGTGAAGCTGTCCCGCCTGTGCCACACCCCCGAGCACCGGGCCGTGTCGTCGACCTCATCGGGTACGGCATCGTCTACGACCGGATCGTCCGCGAGGACCCGGAGTAGGCCGCGCTAAAAATGCCGTTCCGCCGGTGATCTGCCGCGGCGTGGGTCGGGGACTTGGAGCCTCTTGACCTGACGCCGTATCCGCTTGGACAGGACTTTTATTGACCCTTCACTAGTGCTGAATTCAACGGACGCTAGGCAAGTTGCGATCAGGCTGGCGCGATGGAAGCGTAATACCAATGGGGGCCTTCCAATGTGTCCGACCCCTTCTATGGAAACGGCATGCAGCCTTCCCGTGGCAAGTTGGACACCTGGTCCACCCGCTGCGACGCGCAACGAATTCGAGCAGTGATTCAAATGGCTGATATTCGCTACCTCGCAGAAGAGATTCATGACGTCAGGGACTGGATCAAAATCGCTGGGCAAGCCCTACTGACCCTGGAGAACAAGGATTCTCCTGATTTCCCTAGCTTTATTCGGAGCAAGGACAGTGGCTCCCCGCCAGACCCAGACAAGTCAGAACCAGCCAAGACGTCAACACACAGGTCGTTTGCTGCACTCATCGATTTCCTCCGCTTCCTCACTGAAGAGAGAAAGAAAGAGAACGAACCGGAGAAAGGAGAGAAGGAAGCGCGTGACCTTGCCGTGAGGCTGATCAAAGGCTATTACGACAAAATAGGCTCAGAGGATATAAAACGGTACCGGGGAGATAATCCCTCAACATTCAGGGATGGCCACCTTCTTCTGGCCCTTGCACGCCTGAATATGGCCCGCACTCTCCTTGATATTGGGCCACCAGATGCCGAATTTAAGAAGGTAATTGGCGAAATGTCAGCCGCCATCGCTGAGGACATTCGCAAGACCCGATTCAGTATTGACGAACAGTCTCGGCACCTATTTCACGATTACATAACGCTCTTCGCAGTGAGAGCTGCGGATACCGTCGGCTCCACCTATAAGGACGAGTCGATAGTCGCGGAGATAACTGACCTCTATCCAAATTTGGCTAGAACAGTGCATCAAGGCATCCTAGCCCAACTCGGCGCATACCATGCCCAGGATGCTTCGCGCTTCGACCCAGCGGAACTCGCTTTCCGGATATGTCTACTCCACAGGCTTGATGAACACGGGTTCGCACAGATTGGAGGCCCCACGCTCAGTGTCATCAAGGAAGCGCAATCTTTGAACGGTTCTTGGCCTACCGCGAGGCGCGTGTTTCTCCAAAATCACCAGATCAATGGGCGCATGGGGGAATTGCATGTGGGGAGCAATGACATAGCACTTGCTCTCGCAGTCATTCTCTGTGGTGAGATAAACCGAGGCCGGGGAGAAAACGTCCCTCTGATGCTTGATGTGCTTCACCGTGCTTTCCTCAACGCCAAGGCGAGCATTTCTGACCTAGGTGACAGGAAGGGATGGTCTAGTGACCGGACTCGCCCACAGGACCACGTGGAGTCATGGACTACTGCGGTGGTTCTGTCCTTCTTTGATCGCTACCACACAGCCTTGCGAAGGTTGCGGCAGCGAGAAATACTCGGAAAATACCCGTCAGTTACATACGCTGACGCAGACGCTTTCCAGTGGCCGGATCTCACACCATCGATTCGTTCGGATCCATCCGATCCAGGAGCCGAGCGTACCTTCACGGTCCGCGATCCCACAGCGAGTCGCAAGCTCAACGCGAAAATAACCGAAAAATTCCTCTCTCCCGTGAAAGATAGCCCCGTAAGGCGGCCGAAGAATATTTCTCTACTGCTCTCTGGTCCACCCGGGACAGGGAAGACGAGGCTCGTGGAAGAGATGGCGAAATCTCTTAACTGGCCTCTGCTAACTCTTTCTCCGCCTGACTTCCTTCAAGGTGGTCTTGAGAAATTTGAGGTCTCTTCGGCAAAGATCTTCGATGACTTGCAAAAGCTCCGTAGGGTGGTGGTTCTGTTTGACGAGTGCGAGGACTTTTTCCGCCGCCGGGAGACGGAGACTACAGCGGCCGTAAGCGAGAGGACAATGGGTGCATTCATCACCGCCGGGATGCTACCCAGACTGGTGCTCCTACGCGAGCAGGGCTGGCTCATTTTTGCCCTGTCAACTAACATATCGATCGATCAACTCGATCCCGCAGTCATCAGGCCCGGCAGGTTTGACTTCGAACAATATCTCCCGCATCCGTCACAGTCGGCCCAGAAGGAATATATACGCACAGAGGGGTTGGATGAGGGTCTTGCTAAGCTTCTGGAGAACGTGTTGGGTAACTGGACAGAGCGAGAACAAGAGCGCGGTCAACAGGATTATCAGCCAGTTTCCTTCCGCATCCTGGACGAACTCATCGCTTTCCTCAAAAGCAAAGAAGACGCTAGTGAGGAGGAGCTGGAGAGGGAGATACGTAGACGGATGAGTCCTGGACCTCCTCGACTTACGGATTCTTAAGTCCCCTCCGAGGCGTGGCCAGCGCTCGTCAGCGAGCGGTGACCCCCGACGTGGGCGTAACGGCGGCAAGGACGCCGATGCCGAGTATTGGTCGCGAGGACGCAGGTGGCCGGTCGCTCGCGGTCCCGCGGCCGGGTCCCTGCTCGTGTCCGTGGCCCCGGCCCGGGAATGCCGTTCGGCCTTACCCGGGACACCATGGAAATAGAACCGTTTCCACACCCTGGGGGTGAGCAACGATGCCTGCCGGGATCGTCCCCGATTATCTGGCTTTGGTTCCTCCGGCTACGGCTGCTCATCTGTCCGCCGCCGGCGCAGGCCCCTCGGGTTCCAGCTCGACGCCCGTGTGGGCCGCGATCCTGGCCAGTTCCGTTGTCGGCGCTTGCGTGGCCGCCGCGACCAGCATCCTCACCACGAAATGGAGAAATAAGCAAGCGGACAAAGAAATGAGCCAAGCTGCGTCTCTGGCGGAGACACAAATGAGCGAAACTGCGCGTATAGCGGGCAATACCATCAGTGACGCACAACACCGCTTGAGAGACGAGCTCGATGCGCAGCGGGAGCGACTGGCGAAGCAGCTGGCGCAGGATAGGAGGAAGCTGCTGTCCGATCGGTTCGCCGCGATCTCCGTCCAGCTGGGGGATGACTCGCGTTCGGCGCGGCTGGCCGCGGTGTACGGGCTGGCGGGGCTGGCCGACGACTGGGACCAGCCGGACGAGGCAGGTCAGCGCCAGACCTGCATCGACGTCCTATGCGCGTACTTGCGGATGCCGGTCGCCCCCTACCCCGGTGACAAGGCGTGTGCCGAGGTGTTGGGCCCGTGGCGGGCCGAGCATGAGGTCCGGCACGCCATCGTCGGGCTTATCCGCGCCCATCTCCTCAGTGGTGCGCACAAGTCGTGGCAGGGATGTGACTTCGACTTCACCCGCGCGACCTTCGATGGCGGCAGTTTCAAGGATGCCGAGTTCTGCAAGCGGGTGAGGTTCCACGGCGCGACCTTCCGTCCCGGCAACGGAGCGGAGGTGACGTTCGAGGAGGCGGCGTTCCGCCCCGGCTGCGAGGTGGAGTTCTGGGGAGCCACCTTCGCCGGCACCCGTTCCATCGTGTTCCGGAAGGCGAAGTTCACTGGCGGCTCGGTGATGTTCCGTGATGCCCACTTCAACGAGGGCGCCGTCGTGTTCGATGATGCCCAGTTCACCGGCGGAAAGGTCGATTTCAGTGGTGCTGAGTTCAGCGGCGGCGAGATCACGTTCAGGCACGCGCGTTTCGGCGGCGCCACCGTCCTGTTCGACAACTCCACCTACTCCGATGCCACGGTCGGCTTCTGGGATACCAAGTTCAAGAAGGGGCAGGTCAGCTTCGACCGTGCGGCCTTCGGCCCGGGAAGCGGGAAGGTGGACTTCGGCGGCTCGTTCTTCATAGGGGCGGACGTACAGCTCGAGACGGCGGCCTACAACGGCCTCTCCGTCAACCTCGCCCATGTGAGCGGGAGCCGGCCGCCGAAACTCCCTCCGGGACCCCGTCGAGGACTATCCCGGCCGTCGAAATTCCCCTCCGCGGCTGCGTAAACGGTCGGAACTTGCCGCCTGAAGCTGCTCAGCAGGTTTCCGCAGTCATCCCCGCACGGCCAGGGGTCACCGTCCGTACAGCGGTGGATTTCAGTAGGGTCGGGGACTGGCACATGGTGGCGTGATGCTCCGTTTCCAGTCCCCGCCGCTACTCTCCGTCGGCGCGGAAAAACGGTTGGACGCTGGCAGAGGGGGGCTGGATGCGGGCCCGGACCGCGTCCACCGGCTGCTGAACCGGATCGCTGGACACGTCGACGCCCGACGGGTAGATAAGCACATGAAGCCTATGGTGGAGACGGTTCTCTTGGTCGAAAACCCATCTACCAGAGGCTTCACCACGTTGTCAGCCCGACCGCCGGACTCAACAGCCAGGAGGTGACGGCCTGCAAAGCGCAACGAGCGAGGCCCCCGGGCTGTTGATCGAGATGCGCGCCGACTACTCCCAGAAGCCCGCCGGCACGGCGTGAACGTGCAGCTGGTCACCGATCCGGACGGCAGGCTGCTGTGGATCTCACCCGCGTTGCCGGGCCGAACCCACGACCTGGCCGCCGCCCGCACCCACCGGATCATCCGCATCTGCGAGCGTCAGGGCGTCCCCGTCCTGGCCGACCTCGCCTACCAGGGCGGCGGCCCCTGGGTGACCACGGGCATCAAGCGCAGACCCCTGCAGGAACTCACCCTCACCGAGAAGACCCTGAACCGTGCCCTGGCCGCGGGCACCGGTCGAGCGCGGCGTCGCTCGCCTGAAGTCCTGGCGGATCTTTCGCAGATCCCGGTGGAGTCCCAACCGCATGACGTCAATTGCCAAGGCCATCCTCACCCTGGAGCGGCAACGCTGAAGAAGCTCATTGACGCAATACGCGGGCCTCTGGTTTCTCACCCCGCACAGGAGGTAACGGACCTGCTGCTCCGCTGAGCCGCCGGTCGACGTGGGTACCCGCTCTGGGGTCACACGGTGGGGTTACCGCCGAGCGCCCCGGCGAGGGTCACGATGAGGTTGGCTCCGCCCCGCCCGTCCGGGTCGGCGATCTCCGGTGGGTGCGCCAGTGGAGCACCCGGGGCGTGGGGGTCGGGTCCGGGCCAGAGGGGTAGCAGCTTGCCCAGGCCGCCTGCCGCGAGGACGTCGGTGAAGGCTTCGTGGGCGGAAGTGGGCTGGTGCAGGCGCACCCAGTCCGCCGTTGGGGCGCCGACCGTGCTCGGTGCGGCGCCGCCGCCGACACCGCCTGTTCCCGCTGCCACACCCAGGTGGGCTGCCATGAGCTCCTTGCGGTGTGCGCGGATCGCCGTGCCGGCGCCCCGGTCGAGCTGCCAGTCGGTGAGGACGACGTCGTTTGCACCGTCGAAGGTCATGCCGCGTCGGCTGAGCGTGCTGGTGCCGCTGATGAGCCATACGTCGTCGACGATGACCGTCGTGGTGCGCAGGACCAGGGGCCTGCCCGGAATGCCCATCGGGTGTGCGATGAGGACGCGGGGGCGGGTACCGCCGCCGGGTGCGGTCACGTTGCCTGCCGCGGCCTGGAGGGCTTGGGCCACCTGAGTGCGCGCGCTGTGGAAGTACATCGACCAGGGCTCGTAGCCGTGCGTGAACGGTGGCGTGCGCGGGACGAGGATCACCGCCCGCAGGCGTGGCTCGCTGCTGAGGCGGTTCGCGAGTTCGGTGAACAGATCGACCGCAGCCGCGCCGTCGGCGGGGGCGCCTTGCGTGTGCGACGTCGGTGCCAGCAGCGGCGTCTCGATGTAGACGAGCCGGCGTGCGTGGCGGATCGCCCGCAGCAGCGCCCACTGGGCGTCGCGGCGCCCGTGCTTGCAGGTGCGGATCTCCCGGGTCAACTGGCGGGCGATCTCCGGCCGGTTGGGGAGCGTCGGGTAGGAGGGCAGTTCGTTGGTGACGAAGTTTTCGACCGCGGCCGTGTCGTCGTCGGGGATGAGTGCAAGCTCGGGCGTCTCGACGTACGCGGGTACGGTCTGCAGCACGGCGCCCGCGATCGATGACGGCGTGGCGGGTGGGGCCGGGGGCATGGATGCGGTGTTGGCCTGCAACAGCACCCAGTTGGACGGGGCGCCGGTGTTGGGCCCCCCTCCCAACGGCCCGGCGACGTCGGCCGTCGGTACGACCGGGCGTGCACGGTGCGCGGCCGCTGCCCACAGGTCGAAGCCGAGCTGGGACGAGGCTCCCACGCCTGGCGCGTGGACCTCGTGTGCGCCCGCCGCGGCCGGGTTGGCGATGCGGTAGGAGTGGGTGTCGGTCTCGCTGGTGAGCCAGCCGCCGGTGAGCACCGACCGATAGAGGTCGGCACCGGCGGTAGCCGGCAACTGGGCTGCGAGCAGCGATTCCGTACGGGCCATGGTGGGCAGGCGGGGAGCCCGGCGAGGGTTCTGGTCGGTCGTCATCTGCCGGACGACGCTCTGGACGAAGGCGACCGGGTCGGCGAACGTGGTGGACAGCGTGAACGAGCCGGTCGCCGGCGAGCCGAGCAGCGGGGCGTCCGCCACGCCGCGCCAGAACTGGGCGGCCAGCAGGTTCGTCGGCGCACCGGCCGGACGGGGGACGTCAGCGGTGACAGGCCACGACAGGTTCGACACCAGCTTGACCTTCGGCCGACCACCTCCGGTGGGCAGCCAGGTCACGGTGGCATCGGCCCGCAGGTGCGCGGATCCGCCGCGCACGGGCGTCGTGCCCAGTGAGAACGGGTCGGTGAGGACGATCGTGTCGGTGCCGCCGGTGACGACGGCGGCTCCGCCGTCGGCGCGCAGCAGCAGCGGTTGCTCGTCCGGGCCGGTACCGAGCAGGACCTTGACGGGGTAAAGGCGCACAGCGGCGCCGACGGGCAGTCCGGGGGGCAGCGTCACCAGGACGTCGTTGCCACCGGCGATCCATTGCGCAGTCGTGGCGGTGCGCAAGGCGGCGCACCGGCCGAGGACGTCTGCGTCGCTGCCGGCCACAGGCACGGCGGCAGGGCTGGTGGGCCATCGGCCGGAGTTCCCGGGGGAGACGGCGAGCGGCCATTTCCCGTCGTCGAACATCACGCTCGCCGCGAAGACCGGACCGGACGTGAAGGTGCCCGACGGGTTGCCGCCCTGGAGGCCGAGGATCGCCTGTGCGAAGAAGCCGAGGCAGGAACGGCCGTCGGGGAGCAGGGTGACCGGGCTGCCGTCGCGCACCGCGGGCGCCTCCTCCCCGGCGGTCGTCGCGTCCACGCCGGTGACACCGTCGCGGGTCGTCGTGGTGCGGTTGCCGAGCAGGTGAAAGGCCGGGTCGGTGATGGTGACACGCAGCCAGTCGCGGACGGGCGTGCGGGTTCCGGCGGACGGCCTGCTGAGCGGGGTGGTGGCCATGCGGCCGACGGTGCTCCAGCCGAAGCGCAGCAGGGTGGCCGGTGGTGGTGTCTGAGCGCCGTCGGGGTCGGCTCGGGCGCTGAGCACGGCCCCGGCCGGCCAGGAGTACGGCCTGCTGTCGTCGAGATGGGTGCCCTCGGTGCGGGATCCGGCGGTGCCGGTGTAGAAGCTGAGTCCGGTGTTGGGGCCGGGTGGGTCGGTCCAGGGCCTGCCGTGGAGGTCGACGAGGTGGACGAAGGTGCCGGCGCTCACGCTCGCGGCGATGGCCTGCGGGGTGCCCGTGGTCGCCCCACCGGGCGGCTGTGCGCCGAGGGCGGGGGTCCGGGTGAGGACCTCGGCGACCTGGGCGGCGAAGGCGAAGGGGTCGATGATGATGCCGTGCTCGTCGTGGAAGCTCACTTCTCCCGCCGGCATGAGCAGTTCTGCTGCGGCCAGGGAGAACGCCTGGGTCAGGGGAGTGGTGAGGTTGCGGACGAGGATGGTGGCGGGAACCGGGCGCAGCGACTGGTCGGGTGCTCCGCCGGTCTGCAGGGCTGCTACCCATTCCCGTTCCAGGCGCAGTCGTGCCTGAGGGTGGACGCGCAGTACGGCGCAGGGGGCGCTTGCGGGTTCGGCGGGGCTGCCGTCGAGGCGGGACAGGCCCAGCCGGCTCCCGTCGGCCACGGGCAGCAGCATCCCGGCGAGGGGCGCGTACCAGCTGGTCATCGTGGTGAACGTCAGCCTGTTCTCGTCCGTGGCGGGCGGTGTCTGGGTCCAGGCGGGGGAGAGGAGCGGGCCTGTCAGACCGAGTGTCGCGAGGCCGTCGGTGTTCAGGCGCCGGCGGATGTCGGCCTGTCCGGCCACGGTGAGGGTCATGTGGTCACCTGGTGTGCGGTGGCGGAGGAGCCGTCGGAGTTGGTCAGCTGGAGCGCGACGTCCAGGGCGGACTCGGCTCGCAGCCACATCAGGATCCGGGCCGTGCCGTCGATGCGGCCGATCGCGAAGTCTGCGGGATCGAGCAGTGGGTCGGGCATTCCTGCCGCCGTCGGGACGGTCGGGATGCCCGTCACGGCGAACGTCAGCATGGTGGCCGGCCCCACCGGGAAGGAGGCGCGCCGGATCCGGACCTTCAGGACCCAGTCGTGTGCCGGATCGGGCGGCAGGGGGATGTTGGTGTCGATCCTCAGATGCGCGATGCCCCCGTTCCGTACGGCGACGAGGTGCACGACGGGATGTGGGTCCGGCACGTGGGCCGGTACGTCGATGACGGCGTGGGTGGCGCGGTCCAGCGGATCGGTGAGGTCGACGGCCAGGCCGAGCGCCTGTCCGTCGAGTCGGTCGAGCCGTAGATGCAAGACGTCCTCCACGTAGCCGGCGGGCTCGCCGCTGCCGGCGAACACGGAGGCCGAGGAGAATCCAGGCACCGCGCTCAGGGAGGACCGGAAGCGGACCGGCGCGGTGCGCGCGGCGGTGACGGAGAAGGCCAGCGAGAAGTCGCCGATGTCCGAACCGCGCCGCAGGGCATCGGTGTCCACCCGTACGACGGCCGTCGTGCCGGTGCTCCCTGGCACGTTCGGTGTCAGGGTGAGCGCCGGTGCCGCCGGCGGCGGGTTGAGCAGGGCATACGAGCGTGACGCGGTGGACGGGACGGCCATCCCCGCGTGTTCGGGATCATCGGTGGTGAGGGCGACGACGCGGTACTGCAGGCGTGTCCAGCCGACGGGTGCGGTGGTGTCGGTGAACGTGGTCGTCCGCCAGGATGCGGGAGCGGTGGGGACGGTGGCGACGACTTCCATCGTGCCGGTGTGCCGGGCCAGGACGGCGTTGGTGGCACGGTGGATGCGCAGGGTGCTCACCGGGACGGCGCCGCCGACGTTCACGGTCAGCCGCGGATGACCCTGGTCGTCGAGGCTTGCGGTGATCTCCGGTTGCGCGGGCTGAAGGGGACGCGGGATCGCATAGGCGAAGAACGCCTTGCGGCCGTCGGCGTCCGGTTCCGGCCAGGCGGAGACGAGGTTCGCCTCGCTCACTCCGGCCACGACGTAGCAATGGATGAGTGAACTGCCGCGCGGGAGCAGGGACTCGCATCGCATGGTGCCGTCGGTCTGCGGGACCGGCAGTACCGGGTCGGTGCCGAGTTTCCGGAACGCCGCTTTGAGTCCCGGCAGGTTGTTCGGGTCCTTGTACAGATCGAACAGCGCCTGCATGCGCGTGGACAGCTGCTCGGTGAGCACGGGGCCGGGCTTGCCACAGGCGGCCAGCAGGGCGGCCTCGGTCGCCTCGTACACCCGGTAGCGCCACGCGCCGGTCGGGGTCCAGCTCACGGGGGCGTACGACAGTCCGGCGGCGTCCGGGAGGGACGCCCGCTCGGGGTACACGAGGGGTAGGGGGGCGGGCACGGGCGGGGGCAGGGGACTGGCGGCGATGGCGGCTTCGCGCGGATGCGACCACGCGCTCCATTCCCCCGGCCGTACCGTCTCCTCTGCCTGGGCGTACACGGCGACGGCGAGTTCCGGGTTGCTGCCGTAGGTTGCCGGAAGGCCGGACAGCTCGATGCGGTAGCGGCGGTCGTCGCCTTGCGCGGGGTCGAGCGGGGTGACGGGCGTGTCGTCGTCGTGTACGGCGGTGACGGTGATCCCGGCGGGCGGCGCGGCCGGTGTGCCGTCGGCGGCGAAGGACAGGAAGACGTCGGCGACGGTGGCCGTTCCGCCCTGTGGGGCAGGCAGCGGCGCGTCGTACGGCGCAGGGGGCCCGGGTGTGGGCGGGTAGATGTCGACGGCCAGGCGCAAGCGGGCCAGCGAACGTTCGCGCCGGTTCCACACGACCTCAGTGGTGACCGCCATGTCGCACGGATCGGTGTCCCCGGGACCGGCCGTGGCACGGGCCCGTACGGTGGCGACGGCAGGGGTCTGGACGTCGGGGGCGGCAAGGGAGAGCCACGCCGTCGACCACGCGCTCCACTGACCGAACAGGTCGGTGGCGGCGGCCGCGTACTGAAAGGCCCCCGGTGAGCCGCTGATGGGCCGGTCGACGCCACTGTCGCGCAGCATGACGGTGCCGGGCAGCAGCTCGGGGTCGGGCGGGTCCTGCGGCCGGCGTACGGGCTCGGCGGAGCCGATGGGGATCCAGCCCTCCGCCTGGGGGTGCTCCCGCAGCGCGTAGTGGCCGGTGCCGGGGCCGTCGAAACGGGCCAGGCCGTATGCGGACGGGCGTGGTTGCCCGGGCACCGGGGTCGGCCGTGTCGTGCGGATCACCACGTTGGCCCGGTACGGCGCGTCGACGGCGTCCGTGCCCTCTTCGAAGGACGTTCGGGGTGTCAGCGGCGTGGGCGGTGACGGTGCTGCGCGCAGACGTGGGGCCAGAGCGATGGCGACGAGTTCTCGCTCCACGTCAGCGGTGTCGTACTGCAGGGGAGGCCCGCCCGCGAGCCACGGCCAGGGCCATGGGGAGGGCACCGGGAAGCGGATCTGCCCGTGCCAGGGAACGGTGACCATGTAGTCGTAGCCGTCATGTGCCACATTGCGGTCGGGCAACGTGTCGCCGGTGCCGAAGCCCAGAGCCAGGCCGGCCCAGATGTCGCAGGCGACGGCCGCTGACAGCGATTGCAAGGGACGTACCGTCACGTGTGAGATGTTCTGGCCGCTCAGCGGCTGAGAGCGGGTACCGACGACTTGGCGCAGCTCGTCGAGCTTGTGCGCGACCTCGTGCGTGATCTGGCCGGCGACGAGCGGTGGCGGGTAGGCGGCCATCGCCTCGGCCAGGTCGGGCAGCACGTACTCCTGCATCTCCTTGACCAGGAGTTCGGGGTCCGGGGGCCGCCAGGGCGGGATTCCGGTGAGCGGGGCCCAGCCGAGGACCGGGCCCCAGCTCTTCAGGCGCCGTACGGCGGCGTCGAAGGCGCTGATTGGTGCTCCCACCGGACCCTGCTGCGTGCCCTGGTAGTAGGTGGTGGCTGCCAGGCCGGGGTCGAAGGGCAGACCGACAGTCTCCAAGGGCTGCCATCCGGGTCCGTCGGCCAGAGACAGGGTGGACTGGCCGCGGACGCCGGAGAACGATCCGGCCTGGTCGAGCCGGACGCCGAGCATCGGCCCGGCGTCCAGGACGACAGTCTCTCCGGCATTGCCCGAGACGGTCTGGACCGGGTCCAGCTCTGCCCGGCCGAGGCCCTGAGCCACCACGGGGCCGGTGAGGTCGATTTCGATGCGCTGCATCTCGGTGACGCCGTCCCAGCCCCAGGTGTCGGAGCCGGTGCGGTGCCAGCCCGGGATGGGTTGGGCCGGGCCGCGTTGACCGGCCGGGCGCCGCCAGACAGTGAAGGGCTCCGGCGGAACGCCCAGCGCCGGGTTGAGCGCCCAGCGCAACGCGACGTAGGGGGCGCGTTGCTGCACGCGCTGCAGGGTCGCCTCGTCGAACGGCGCGACGGTCGCCCAGTCCTGAGGGTTGCCGCTCTGTTCGAGGAGCTTCAGCTCCCGGCCCGGGTCGATGACGATCGCGTCGAGGAACAGTTCGCCCGGCAGGCTCGCGCGGGGTGCCATGACCTACACCACCTCCCAGGTCGCCGCGTCCAGGGTCAGAGCCAGCAGTGAGGTGTCGGTGTAGCCGGCTGCTTCGCCGAGGAAGGCGTTGCCGTGCTCGCGCAACGTCAGGCCGATGGGTGCGCCGCGTCCGGCGTCGACGATCACGACGAGGGTGTTCAGTCCCGGCTGGGAGACGATGTGGAGGCCGGGCGCACCTGCGATGCCCTCGGTGGGCACGACTTCCAGGTGGGGCCGGTCCTGAAGGGTGATCACCTTGCGCTGCAGCCGGGGCACGCCGGGCGGTGCGTAGTCGACCGGTTCGCGGCGTGTGCGCACCAGTGGTTCCGGTGTGCGGACGATGAGAACGCGCGGCTGGAGCACCCCGGCCATGCTCACCCACAGCACGTCGACGGCCGGGTCGGTGACCGGCATCACGGGACGCAGCCCGGCCTGCAGCAGCGCGGCGTCGAGCGCAGCCGCCGACAGCCGCCCGGGCGCGGTGACCAGCGCCTCGAGTCCGGCCACGGCGGAGCGCTCGGCGGGTGCCTCGGCCACCTCCGAGGTGGCGACGTCGGCCGCCATCGGTACGGGGTCGCGGTAGCGTGAGGTGGTGAACCCGCGCCGGAACAGGGGGCGTTGTAGGGCCTCGGTGGTCGGCTGGGGGGTGGCCTGCTCGATGTCGAAGACATAATCGGTGCGGGGCTCCAGCAGCAGGTCGAGGTCGAGGAGCTGGTGGCGGCTGATGCCTCCCGACATGTCGACGCAGGACTGGTCGGTGGCGATCGTGCGCACCATGTCCTCCCAGGGGGTGAAGACCGCGACGTTCTTCAGCGGCAGTGCATCCGCGGCCGTGAGGTCCTTGAACGTCTTGTCGAAGTCCGGGGACGCCGGGTCGGAGTGGCGGTACGACGCGGAGCGGACTCGGGCCCGCAGTGGTACGCCGTAGGTCTCGTACATGTTCAGGAGGTAGTCGACGGAGAACACCACGCGCAGCGGCCTGCCGTAGAAGCGGAAATGCTCCCCCTCGTCGGGGTCGGTGAGCAGGACCCAGGGGTCGAGGCGGGTGGGCATGGTGACCGTCTTGCCGTCGTCCGGCTTGGTGACCGTGGAGGGCCGGAGGGGCTCGGTGTCCGTCAGGAAGTGGAAGTCCTGGCCGGTACCGGCCGTCCACACCGCGTCGTCGGCGACGGCGCCGGCGGCGTCGCAGGTCGTCCATTCCCAGTCGACGTGCAGGGTGTACTGCGTGCCCGGCTGGAGGAGCGCCGGTGGATCCGGCATGCCCTTCAGCGCCCCGTTCACTGTGGTGATCTTGCTGTTTCTGATCAGGGTGTCGGTTTCCTCGCGGACTACTTCGGCGGCGGTGAGGGTTTCGACGATGCCGACGAGGTAGGCGGGCCGGCTCAGCCCCTTGCCGGTCAGCTCCGCCGCCTCGCGGATGCCGAGCTGGATGTAGGAGGTGCCTTCCTTGACCGGGGTGTCGACGAGCACCAGGCGCAGACTCTGCTGCCTCTGCCCGGCGTTGATTCCGGTGAGGAGGCTTCCGACCTCGCGGACGCGGCAGTACCACGGGCCGTCGGGGTCCAGCCAGCTGCCCGGTACATCGCCTGCCGAGGTGACGAAGCGGCTGTGGCCCGTCCCGTTGACCGGGAACTCGTCGAGGATCTTGCCGCTGCCGGAGAAGCAGCGCAGAACGAGGGAGTCGGTCTTGACCAGGAGCGCCGGCACGTCCAGCAGAATGCGGACGGAGACGACGGGGCCGGTCCTGAGGGCGATGATGTCGTCGAGGTGGTCGGTGCGCTGCTGTTCCGCCGCCTGGGCGAGAGAGCCGAGGACGTCGCCGAGCGGGTGTCCCTGGAGCAGCGCGGGATCGGTGTGGCGCAGGAACGGCGCTTCGAGGGCGTGTGCCCAGCATGCGCCGCGGTCGGCTGCGGCCAGCCGTGCGTTGGCGACCGGGTCGTGCCGGGCGGCGAGATGCAGCAGTTCGCTGCCTGGGCGCGGGCGCGAGACGTCGAGGCCGGGTGACTGGGGCCAGCAGCGATCGTCGCAGCCGACGGTGTCGCCGATGACGCGTGCCGGTGCGATGTCGGTGATCAGGTCGATCGCGGCATCGCCGGTGCGCCAGGTCTCGGCGACGTCGAGACGCAGTTCGGGGGGCATGCTGCGGGTGCTGCCCGGGGGGTCGGGCCAGGCGGTTCCGGTCAGGGCCCAGCCGACGGTGGACGGTCCCAGGGGCGTGTCGTGGAAGGTCCACAGCACCGATGTGGCGGGAGCGACCGGATCGCAGAGCGTCGACCACGTCTGGGTGAGTTGGTCGTCCCGGTGCCGGCTGCGCTCCACGGCGCAGGGGTGCGGGTCGGGTACGCGGGTCAGCAGCGCCAGTTCGCGCTTGCTCTCAGAGCCGGGGTGCGGTTCGGTGGGCCACCAGACGACGGGTACGTCGCCGCGGGTCAGCGCGTGGTCGAGGGCGATGGACTTGATCCGGTAGGTGTAGTAGGGCTCGCCACGACGCACCGCCGGCGCGGCGGGGCCGTCGGGAGTGGCCAGCGGCACGCTCACCGAGCCGTCGGGATTGGCGGTGGTGAACGCGGCGTTCTTGACGATGCGCGGTGTGCAGTCAAGGTGCACGACGATGATGGAGTCGATGGGCACGGCCTCGCCGGCCGGGGCAGGACCGTCGGCGTGCGCGTCACAGAGCTTGCCGTCGATGGGGCGGTCGCTGGAGACGCCGGTGAGCAGTGCGGCGGCGCGTGACTGCAGGCTGACACCGGTGACGAGCGGGGGCGGCGCTGTCGTGCTGTCGGGCTTCGTACCGAGTTCGACATGGACGGAGCCCTCGATACTGAAGAAGAAGAAGTCGACCTTTCCGTGGACTTCACCCTCGATGTGGGCGACGTCCTGGCCGGCGAGGTGGCCGGCGATCACCGAGAGCCGGGCCGATGCCTCGACGCCGATGATCCACAGGTGGAGTTCGCCCCAGAGCCTCAGCTCCCCGGTGAAGGTGAGCGGCTCGAATCCGACGCCGACATCGATCGAGGCGCCGACGGAGAGGTAGAGACCGCTGCCGCGGTCACCCCAGACGAATGACGCCGAGACACCGGCCATGATCGCGAAGCCGGTGAGCGGCCGGGGCAGCGGGAAGTTGCCCTGGCCCGCGTCGTAGTTGTCGGTGGGCGCCGAGGTGTCGGGAATGCCCTTGCCACGGATCATCACGTAGCCGTGCGCGGCGAAGACCTCGAAGAACGTCACCGTCGCGGGCGCGTACCAGCTGCCGGCGTCGATGGCGAAGTGCTCCAGGTCGTCGAACGGGAAGACGGCTCGGACCGGGATGTGGACGTGGAGCAGCGGCTTGATCCCGTAGTCCAGGGTGAGTCCGATGCTGATGCGGTGGCGGCCGAGGTCGAGGTCGATGACGGCGAGGATGGTGGCGGTGACGTCTCCCTGGCGCGGTGGGCGCGGGGAGAGGACGTCGGCTTTCATCACCATGAGGATGCGCGGTCCCGGCAGCTCAAAGATGATCAGGCCCTTGACGTTCAGGGTGAACCCGCTGTCGACCGTGCCGAGCACGGCGCCGAGGCCGATGGCCCAGCCATCGATGTCGGGCACCCACCCGCTGATGTCGAGCGGGTTGCCGTGCACCCTGGTCAGCCAGTCCAGCGCCGGCACCGGCGTGTTCGGGTTCTCGTCGCGCCTGTGATGCTGGGCGAACAGTCCGCCGAAGCCGTAGACGCCCAGGCCGGAGTTGCCGAGCGGGATCGGCACGGGGAAGTCGACCTCGAGGGTGACGAGCACCGCCGTGGCGGTGCGGCGCGCGTCCCGGGGATCGGCGACGTGACGTACGGAGAGTCCGGCGGCCAGCCGGACGCCCAGGCCCGGCAGGGCCACGTCCAGCTGACCGGCGAAGCCGTCCGGGTAGATCGCGAGATATCCGTGGCCGTCGATCGCGCCGGGTACGCTGATGTGCACGCCGAGCGCGCCGATCTGCGGGAGGTTGCCTCCTTCGAGCGGGATGCGGATCGTGGTGCGGTCGATCGACACCACGCCGAGGTCGGCCTTGAGTTCGAGGTCGAGTTCCAGGTTGACCGGGTTCGACCGGGCGATGCGGGCCCCGGCCACCTGGAGGATGTCACCGAGCGGTGCGGGCACCTTGATGCCGCCGGTGCTCGGGATGTTGACGGTGTAGCCCTTGGAGGAGTCGAAGACCGGCAGCAGGTCACGGAGTTGCGGCTGGCCGGAGGTCTTGAAACCGACCGCCTTGTACCGGACGGTGACGGGGCTCTTCGGATCCGTATCGATGATCTTGGTACCGCTGAGGTCGAGGACGATGACGAGCGCGACCTCCACGTCCAGCAACAGCACACCGCGGGTCCCGGCGGCATCGTGCACGACCGTGAGTTCGCCCCCGTAGAGGGTGATCCTCGGGACGCTCACCGCCTTGAGCTTCAGCGCGGCGAAGGGAATTCCCGCCGATACGGTGAGAGCGACGACGTCACCGGCTGGAGTGTTCGAGGCTGCGAGCGCGTCGGTGAGCGGCGCCAGGGCGATCAGCATCCCGAAGAACGACCGCCAGAACCGCTCGGCGTCCGCCCCCTCGGACGCCGCAGTCGGAGGCGGCGTCTGTAGGAAGCCGTCCTTGTCGTCCTCGAAGAGGCCGGCCACCACCTGCCAGCGGTCCACCGTGTCGTCGAGCGTCAACTGCACCCGGATGTCGAGCACACCGTCGTGCGCGTCGGCCCGATTGCCCACCGGCAGCAGCGTCGGCCCCTGCCCCTCGGGCGGCACCTCGCCCGGGTTGCCGGTCTTCACCTTGCTGAGATAGCTCTCCAGCGCCGTCTCGATGTCGACCTTGAGCTTGACCTCCACCGCGATCAGCCGGTTGTGATCGATCTCGACCCGTACGTGCAGTTCCTTGAAGCGCACGGTGTCGGTGCCGGCCGGCTGCCGCGGCACGACCGACGGCTTCACCGGCGTGTTTTTCGCCGGTCGAGCCGGGCGGGAGAGACGGACCGCGGCATGCTCGGTCCTGGCGGGCGAGCCACCGGTCAGCACCGTGGCGTCGACCCGGCGATACTCGCTGCGGCCCGGTGCGAAGAAGCCGGTGTGGACAGGCGGCGGCTGCTCGCCCAACGGGTGCTCGACGATGGTATTGCTGATCCCGTGGGCGGTGAGGAACGCGCGCATGGCCCAGATCCGTCGTTGCGACAGCCGGAGGTTGTAGGTGTCGAGGGGCTGGTGTTCCTTGCTCGCCATGCCTTTCAGCTCGACGGGTTGGGCCGGGTTGGCCTGTGCCGCCGTCTGCCATGCCTCGAACTCAGTACTCGTAGCGAGATAGTTGCCGGGCTCCTTCCACCCAGGGCTGTCCGGGCCGCCCTCGTCGTCCGACGGGACCGTGCGCATGGCGGCGGCATCGGAGGCGAACGCCGCCCACACCGGGTCGTCCGGGGACTGCACCTCATGGGGCGTACGGGCGGGCTGGTCATAGGCGAAATATGCGGTGAGGGTCGTCGGCGTCGACGGCGGCACGGCGTCGACCGCCCAGGTCGCCGCCACATCGAGCTGGGTGCCGTGCGCCAGGTCGACCGTGACCCGGCCGGAACCGTCCACGGCGAGAGGGGCGCCGTCGACGGTCACCGCCGTAGGAACCGGCGGGGTGAAGACGAGTGTCACCTTCTCCCCGGCGGGCGAGTCCTCCATCGTGATCACGTAACCGGCGGAGCCGGGCGTGGTCACGTCGATGCCGGCGGCCTGGTCGCCGCCCTGGGGCGTGCCCGCGGTGAGCGAGGCCGCTGTGAGCCTGACCGGGAACGTCGCCGAGCGGTTCTGCCCTCCGGTGTGCACGTCCTGGACCTGCACCGCCACGTCCTTGCCGCTCTGACCGGCAGGGATCGTGACGAGGACCGGGGCGGCGTTCTGCACCGTCCCGTCGACTTGGATGTTGTACGGCGGCTGGCCACCCGCCACGTCCACGACCCACTGCGTCCTGGCGGGCACGAAGAGAGGTTCTGCCGTGTACGGCGCGCCGCCGGCCGGCAGTTCCTGCCGATGGAGAAACGCGCCGAATTCGTCGTAGATCCCGACCGACACGTGCTGAGGTGCATCCGGTTTGACGATGTCCAGACCGAAGACCCCGGACACACCGCCTTCTGGGCCAATGCCGATGAGAAGCTCACGGGCCGAGACGTCGACGCCGAGGCCGTCGAGGCCCGGCGGTCGGACGAACACCCGAACGTCGGGCAGGTACACCCCACGGAAGTCCGCGCCGACGCCGAATTTGTCGAGCAGTTCGGGGGGTGTCTCGGTGCCCGACAGATCGAGGATCAGCGACTGGAACCCGAACCCCAGCACCGCGCCAGGGCCGATCAGTGCGTACGGCGGACTCATTCGCAGCAACTCGGCATAGGCATCGCCGGCCGGGTCGTCGATGTCGTGCGCGGCCCACGAGTCGAGTGAGATGTCCAGCTGCGGGTCGGTGGTGGCAGTGCCGGCCGTCTGCTCGAGCGACAGCTTGATACGGGGAAGGGTGAGAGTGACCTCGGGATGGACGGGGTCCTCGGCGAGCATGCCGTCCGGGCCGAGCATCGCACCGGTCAGGAAGGGAAGGTGCAACGTCGCCGCGTCCAGGAGCAGATCGAGGTGGAACACCGTCCCCGGGGCATCCTGCCCGGGCGCGCCAGGCCCGGGCACGCCCTGGCCGAGCCCGGCCAGTACGCCTGCCAGCGCGGCATCGTCGATCTGTGGAGCCGGCGTGCCGCCCGGACCGCCGGTGAGCGTGTCGACCGCGGGTGAGGAGGCTCGCGGGGCGACGAGCCGGAACCGGATGCCGATGTCCGGGAAGTCCCACCAGGCCCCGGCCCGCCGTACGGTGCGGTGGTCCACCGCGGCCTTCCCCCCGAAGGAGACCGAGGACGGTGGGGTGAACCTTGGCGGATTCCCGGTCAGCTCGGCACTGAAGCGGGCCATCCCGGAGACGACGACACCGCCGTCGTCGAAGGCCGTTTCGACGTCCTGCACGAACAACGCCGACAGCAGTTCGTGCAAAGGCTCGCCGATGGCCGCCCCGCCGAGTGCGTACGGCGCCATGATGTCGATGAGCGCGAGACTTCCCATGCCGCCGCCCACCTCCCGGGCCGTACGGGTACGGAGGAACAGACTGACCCGATCCGGACATTGGGGCCAGCCTCGACACAGGTTGCGAAGACGCGTTCGTCGTGTGCCATTCCAGGCCCCTGACCAGCAAGAACATGGCTCTTGCCCCTGCCGTTCAGTAACAGTTCAGGAGCACACAATCAGGCGACGAGATGACAGACGAATGGCGTAGAAGACCCCGCGTGGACGAGAGTGAGGAGGACGAGGCGCTGGCGTCCCCTGGTTCTGTCTCTTTGGCCATGTCGTGTCCAAATAAGGATGGCCACTGGGTGGAGTGCGGCCAGGTATGCGATGGCGAGTTTGATCCCTCTTATGGATGTCAACCGGCGGGGCTGGTGCAGGGGCACCACATGCTTTAGGTACATCCACTGAGCTTGTCCTACCTTCCAAGCGTGGGTCTAGGAGGTCATCTCATTTGGGGTGTTCGATAGGCTCCAGATGTGGGGATCGTTGAGCGGCTTGTGCCGGATGAGCTGTGGGAGTTGTTCCAGCGAGTGGTTCCGGAGGCGCCGAGTCGGCCTCAGGGTGGTGGCCGGCGCCGGCACGGCGACCGGGAGGTGTTGGCTGCGATCGTGTTCGTGGCCACGTCGGGCTGCACGTGGCAGCAACTGCCGTCCGCCTCGTTCGGGCTTTCAGGGCCCACGGCTCACCGGCGCTTCGCCGAGTGGTCGAAGGCCCGGGTGTGGGCGAAGCTCCATCGCCTGGTCCTCGACGAACTCGGCTCTCGCGGTGAACTGGACTGGTCTCGCTGCGCGATCGACTCGGTGAACATGCGAGCCCTGAAAAAGGGGACCTGACAGGTCCGAATCCGGTGGATCGCGGCAAGTACGGTTCAAAGATCCACTTGATCACCGAGCGTACCGGGCTGCCCCTGTCCGTCGGGATATCCGGTGCCAACCTGCACGACAGCCAGGCCCTCGAACCGCTCGTGCGAGGCATCCCACCCATTCGCTCCCGGCGCGGACCGCGCCGACGACGGCCCGCCAAACTCCACGGCGACAAAGGCTACGACTACAACCACCTGCGCCGATGGTTACGCAGCCGCGGCATCCGACATCGCATCGCCCGCAAAGGCATCGAGCCCTCCACACGGCTGGGCCGCCACCGCTGGACGATCGAACGCACCATGGCCTGGCTCGCCGGATGCCGCCGCCTCCACCGCCGCTACGAACGCAAAGCCGAACACTTCCTGGCCTTCACCAGCATCGCCTGCACCCTCATCTGCTACCGCAGACTCACCAAATGAGATGACTTCTTAGCCGCCCGGAGCCCCGCGACGACTCGACCGCTGGTCGCCGCCGTCGGCGGCTCCCTGGGCGAGTCCCTCGCCGAGGTTGTCGCCCGCCTACTGCCCGGCGCTGTCCGCCGCGGCGGCGATCTGGTCACCGCCCGCCTGCACGGCGGCGCTGGCGTGGTGGACGGCGACGCAGTGCTCGGCGAGCAGGCGGGCAAGGCCGTCAAGCAGATCAGCGGTGTAACTCACGATCGGATCTCCAAACCCTTCCCGCTGTTCGCCGCGCAGCAGAAGGCGCGTCTGCCATTCGTCGCGTGCTCGTTTGGGGGAATGCCACATGACGGAGAGCGGGCGGCGTGAGTTGATGATACAGGGATGACCAGGAGGAGGCGAACGTGCCGGACACAATTTCTCATTCTGTTGAGCCAACGTTGCCCGATGCCTTTTGGCGTCATTTCACCTCGACGCTGGCACCTGCCGTTGAGAAGGAATTCGGAGATCATCAGGTCACTCAAATTCAGATCACGCTCACGCTACCGGACGAGACCATTCCATACGTCGGCCGTACGTTGTCAGACGTGGAGACTTGGTTTCGCTGGTGTATGCGGCTTGAAGAATTGCTGAGCGAGTATCCAAGTTCGCCCCCTCCTGTTCATTTGACTTACCCGTCAAAGATGCAATTTGCTGTCGTCAGCGTTCGACGGGAAAGCCCCCTCAAAGTCACCCTGGAGGCCAATCCCAGAGACGTCCACTACACGCTTAAGAGCGTGTGGGTGGCTTTGGAAATCATTCGCATGTTGGCAGGGGGAGCGGCTAGTGACCTCACGGTCCACGGACCAACTCATGCCGCGCACGGCGACGTCGTTAGGGCTAATCAGCTACCAGAGCCATCCCCGCAGGTAAAGAAGCAAGAGCTAGCTCTCGGAGGGGTCCGTGAAGGGGGCAGTGTCGGCCAGGGTGTGCAGGGTGAGCTCAAAGTGAAACTGTCGAATGGGGACGAAATCGACTGTAAGATCACGATGTTTGCGCGGGCTGTCGATAATGACACTGCTTTCATCGCAGATATCGCTACAGCCTGCGTCCAGTTCCCGCAATAAGAAAACGAGGCTTCCAGCGCAAAGCACGCCGGATCTGCGCGGCGATGAGCGCCTGCACGTCGTCGGCGACTTCGGGCAGTCCCGATTCGAGGTACTTCGCGCTGCGGCCGGGCGAGTGCCGGGCGGCCATGTTCTCGTGGACGCGGACGGCGTAAATGGTGTCATAGGAGACAGCTGTCGTCAGGTTCTGCTCATCGACCGAGGTCGTGCCACTGCGTTCGAGGATGCCCTCGTTGATCGGCACCCGCTGTCGGCTGGCGCCGAGGAAGTGCTCGGCGCGAAGCAGTGCCCCGCGGGATGCTGCCTGGCGCCGGTCACTGCGGCGCCATTCCAGCGCAGGCGGGCGCGCTGGGGACTCACTCGCACATCACCTCCGAGCAGGCAGGGACTGGAAGGCTTGGGGCGGAGTGGTGCGCGACCGAGATCACAGTGCGGGAGCGTTCTCCTTGAACTTGCGATGTGGCGGTGTCACCACCCGTCCGCCGGTCCGCGCGCCCATGCCTGATAGCTGGCATCCGCAAGGATCTCCATGAACGGACCGTCGGCCAGGAGGTTGACCAGGTCGAGCGGTCGGGCCTGGGCGATGCCCGCGCAACTGCCCGGTCAGACGGGGCTGTAGTACAGCACGCGCCCGTCAGCGTCCGTGAGGACCATGGACGTCACGGCGTTCTGCTTGGCCTTGCCGGAGACGAACTTGTTCCGGCCTTTGCGACCTGCGGCCGGGCGTCGCACGCTGATCTCCGTGCCGTCGATGATCCCGGTCTGACCGCTGGCGCCCAGCCCGCGGTCCGGGCGGCGTTCATCCTCGGGCGTGTGCGGGCAGGTCTCGCGTTGCTGGTGGCTTCCCGGCACGCCTGTGCCTACAGCCCCCAGAAGGCCCGGGAGTCCTGGAAGTGGCCACTCAGGGTGTGTCAGGGGCACCGCCA
This sequence comes from Streptomyces griseochromogenes, assembly GCF_001542625.1. Taxonomy (NCBI): domain Bacteria; kingdom Bacillati; phylum Actinomycetota; class Actinomycetes; order Kitasatosporales; family Streptomycetaceae; genus Streptomyces; species Streptomyces griseochromogenes. The sequence goes on from NZ_CP016279.1 coordinate 4,024,668, forward strand.
CGGCCGCGGCCGGCGGGCCGGTTAGAGGACCCGCCCGTCGTGCTGTTCGTGTCCTGTTGCCCGGCTGCCGTGGCGCCCGCCCGCCCAAGTTGACGGTGCATGGCGCAGGGGATTCCCCCGGACGGCGGAGCGGGCAGGCTGAGGCGGCCATGACATACCCATACGGTGCTGACCCGAAGGGGGACCGTCTCGTGCTCCGTAAGCCAAGCGCCCTGCTCGCCGCCTCCGCCCTGCTCCTCCTCGGCACCGCGACGCAGGCCGCGGCCGACACCCCGCCCCCTGCCGCGCCGTCGGCCGCCTGCACCTACACGCCGGCCGTTCCCGCAGACAACTTCAAGGGGATACCGGTCTTCGACCCGGTGAAGGCCGCCAAGCCGTACAGCGCGACGCTGCGCACCGGCCAGGGCGCGATCACCTTCCGGGCACTGACCGACAACGCTCCCTGCACCACGTACTCCTTCAAGTTCCTCGCCCAGCGCGACTACTTCGACCGCTCGCACTGCCACCGGCTCACCACCGCGCACATCTACGTGCTCCAGTGCGGCGACCCGACCGGCACCGGGAGCGGCGGACCCGGCTACGCCTTCCCCGACGAGAACTTGACCGGGGCGACCTATCCCGCCGGGACGGCGGCGATGGCCAACGCTGGGCCCAATACCAACGGAAGCCAGTTCTTCTTCGTCTGGAAGGACACCAAACTCTCGCCCGCCTACACGCCATTCGGCAAAGTCACCGCGGGCCTCGACGTGCTCCAGAGGATCGCGGTGGGCGGCGAGGACGACCAGAACGGGCCGGGAGACGGCTTTCCGATGCTGCCGGTGAACATCAAGCGCGTACAAATCAAGAGCAGGTAGTACGGTCCGGCGCCGGCCCGGTCCTTGCCGGAGGCTTCGTCCGTCCCGGTCATGGTCGGCGTCGTACGAGTTGGCCGACGAGACCGTCCAGCGGGGAAGAAATTCCATGGGGACGCGGCCCACTTGGAGAAAGGTGACCTTGTCGCCGTGGTCGGCGACATGATGGCTTGTAAGCAGAGTGATCTTGCTGATCGGGTGGGCGAACGACAACAGCTGTAGACCGCCGGCCCGGTCGCGCGCTGCGCGCCCTCACGAGCTATGTGGGGCAGCAGTGCATCGCAGTGCCTCGGCGCCTCGCTGTCCTGGTGCAGACGGTGTAGTCGACGGCGAAGGCGTATCACCGGCGGAACTCGTCGTAGATCCCGACCGACACGTGCTGAGGTGCATCCGGTTTGACGATGTCCAGACCGAAGACTCCGGACACGCCGGCTTCTGGGCCAATGCCGATGAGAAGCTCACGGGCCGAGACGTCGACGCCGGGGCCGTCGAGGCCCGGCGGTCGGACGAGCACCCGGACGTCGGGATGGGGATGAGGCGCTGGCGGCCACTGCCTGATTCCGGTGCAACAGGCTGGGGCTGGTGCCAGTCAAGCGAGACGTCGGTCGATGGCTGCCGGTTGGGGTCCTCGGCACGAGGCGGTATGGCGGAGTCGATATCGGGCGCCGCTGCTTCCTCAGGCGTCCTGCGACAGGGTGACGGCGCTGTAGGGGCCGACGCCGATTGCGCCCGACCATGGCTGCCCGTCCTGCGCGATTCCCTCTGCACGGGTGTCGAGGCTGGGTGAGTTGTCGAACTCTGGGTCGTAGCCTGCCCAATCGCTGTTGAACCGGACGTACCAGTCTCCTGCACGTGGTAGCCCGACGCGATAGCCGTTATAGCGACGATTGCCGAAGTTGAGGACGACGATGGTGCTGTCGCGTGGGCCGCCCCGCGCGTATCGGTGAAAGGCGATGACCTTGTCGGCGTCGTTGCAGTGGTACACGTCGACTTGGTTGCCTCGCAGGCCGGCGGTGGTGTGGTCGCGGTTGCGCCGGAGTGCGATGAGGTCCGTGTAGAGCTGGACGATGCCGCGGTGGCGCCCGCGCTTGTCCCAGTCGAGCGGGGTGCGGTCGTCGAATGTCCGGTCTTCCAGGAACTCCTGTCCTTGGAAGAGCATCGGTATCCCGGGTGCAGTCAGCAATGTCGCGGCGCCGAGTGTGGTGCGCTTCTTGGCGTACCAACTCTGGGCGTTTCCCGGCCAGATCGCCTCGGGCAGGCGTCCATGAGCCTCGGCCGCGGTGTCGTGGGACTCGGTGTAGATGACCCGAGCCAGCGCGTTGCCGCCGAGCCGGTGCTCGATCGCGGTGCGCACTTGGGCCATGCTGCGTTCGCCGTCCTGCGCGGCGGTGAGTGCCAGGCGGAGCACGTGGGCGAACCCGGCGTCCCACTGGGAGTCGAAGCCGGCACCCGTTGGGGTGGCGGTAGTGATGGCGGGATCGTCCTGGAGGTCCTCCGCGATGCTGATCTTCCATGGCTGGCGGGCGTCGATCTCGTCGTTGACCCACCGCATCAGAGTCCACCCGTCGGGAATCTCGGCGGGGTCGTCGTCGTCGACGTTTCGGATGCGCGAGGTGGCGTCCCAGCGCAGGCCATCCATGCGGTACTCCTCTAGCCAGAACAGCGCGCTTTCGCACAGATACCGGCGGACTTCGACTCGGCCGTAGTCGGGGCGCGGACCCCAGCCTGACTCGCGGCGCAGGTCGTTGTAGAAGTAGATGCCGTCGCCGTCGTTCTCGTACCAGCCGTCGAAGCGACGCAGCCCGTCGTCGAGGTCGTCCGGTCCGAGGTGGTTGTAGACGACATCGACCAGCACGGCCAGGCCGTGCGCGTGGGCCGCCCTGACCAGGGCCTTCAGCTCACTTGGGGAGCCGTAGTCGGCTGATACCGCAAATGTAGACACCGGGTTGTAGCCCCAGGAGGACTCGCCGGCATACTCGGTGACCGGCATGAGTTCGATTGCTGTCACCCCGAGTTCTGCCAACTCGTCCAGTCGCTCGACCACGTTGCACAGCCGCCCGGGCGCGCGTCCGGAGCCGCGGCTGAAGGTGCCGACGTGTAGTTCGTAGATGACGAGCTCGTCCCAGCCCGGGCAGTGCCAGGGGTCTGCGCTCCAGTCGAAGTGCGAGAACTCCGTGGTATCGATCACGGCGTTGCCGGCTGAGCTGGTTAGCCTGCGCGCGTACGGGTCGATCTTCCACTTCGCGGCGCCTTGGGCGGGGGTGACGAGGTACTTGTACTCGTCGCCCGGCCGAGCTACCGCCAGCTGTATGGACCAGTAGCCGCCGTTCTCGGCGGTCATCGGATGCACCACGGCCCAGCCGTCGAACGATCCGGCGATGCCCACAGCCTCGGCGTTCGGAGCCCAAACCCGGAATGCGGTGCCGTGCGAGAGGGCGGTGGCACCCATGGTGGGGAGTGGGTCGGCACTCATTGGGAGGCACTCAGCTGCTCAGGGGGCTTCAAGCGCTCCGGGGGTCTGCCTTGCAGATCCTCCCAGGACGGCTCGCTCATCAAGCCGGCCTGGGCAGCGAAGTCCACGATCTCCGGCCAGTCCCTAGCCGGCCCGTAGCGCTTCCCGCCGATCCTCACCTCGCCTGCGGAAGTGACATATATTTTCGGAGCCCAGCTTGCGTAAAGTTCCAGGTATTTCCGGCCCAAGGCTGTAATTTGCACGTACTTTTTAAGGTGGAGCCACTCACTCTCACGGTGTTCGAACTCGTTCTTCATATCTATTAGTCCCTGCGAACCCTCGTGCGATTTCAAATATCCAAGTGCTCGAAGGTGGTCCAGTTCCCGGTACATCGAATCTCGGTACTGCACGTCATCGCCCCTTTCGTCCCCGGCCAGTTTCTCCAGATGACTCCGCTCATGGCATGTGAGCAAGCTGAGGACGGCCAACTGGAGTGACTCAACTCTGGTTTCGAGCTCCTTGATCCGCCATTTTGCCTTGAATGGGCCAAATGAGAGTTCCTCCAGTGCGCCTGGACTCGCCAATGCAAGGAATGCCAGAGCCAGGGTGCCGAAAACCGCGATGACCGAAGCGACCAGGTTCTGAGTGTGTTCTATCGCGCTGGTGTAGAAGGTATCCGCGAGCATTGCAAATAGCAGGACCGCGAACACAATCGTCAAGCCGCGAAGCACCCTTACGGGGGTAAACGTGCGACCCAGAGCTTTTCTTGCGAGAAGCAGATCTTCTCTCGTGATGCAGATGCGTTTCCCCAGCTTGCTCTGCGGCTTGGGTATGCTATCGGTGATTCGGTCGGTTCTCTCGACGAAAAATTGCGCGCGACACATCGTCGACATCGCCTTCCCCTCGCTGCCGGGTCAGCGAATCATCAAGGCCAGCAGAAGGATCTTCCAAGATCCAGTATCCCACCTCGGGCCTCCAACGACTACAGACACAGAAGAGCCATAGGGCGTCCGGCTTGCCTCGCCTGGTGGACCAGCACCATGGGCGAGTGTGGGCACGCCGAGAAGTGCACCCCTGCTCGCCGAGCGTGGTCACCTTGCCGTCGGACTGCCTGGAGCTGCTGCTGCCGCAGCTTGGGCGACGCTTCCGCTACCCGGGTCGAAAGCCGCTGCCGGATCGGGATGTGCTGTGCCGGATCCTCCACGTCTTGACATCGGGATCCACCGACAGCACCGTGACGATAGTTTCGTCGCCGGCCGGTCGATCTCGGTTCTCCTTCAGTCACCGAGCAGCAACATAGCGCCGCCTCTCAGGGAATCGGCGCCCGTGGTCGTTGCCTAGCCGGTCCGCCGGCAGAAATCACCAGTTGAACCCGTTCGTTCTTCGGTACTGCGCGGCAGAGCGCGCTACTGTGAGTGACCATCCTTCGTTTCTGTCGTCGGGGTCGCGGGCGGTCAGCGCGGGCGTATCCCCGCCTCGCCCTACCCAGCACGAGATTTTCCGCTGCTGGTTTGGTGCTGACTTCGGAGGGTCAATGGTGGAAAAACTGCAGGTTGTCGCTCTGATCGAATGAGTTGTCGTACCACTCGATGGTGGTGCCGATGAGGCTGGCGGCGACGATGCGGGGGAGGCTGGACGGGGCTGGTGGAGCGCTCGCGGGCGACGGCATCGGCACCACTTCCTGGCGTTCGAGGACGACCGCAGCCAGGGGGGAACGCAGCCGCTCGGTCCGCTGGCCGTGACGGCGGGTCAGGCCCGGTGTCTGCTTGACGAAGGTCCGTCGCCCACACAAGACGTTCTTGCAGGTGAACCGGCGCACCCTCAGGCGGAGGACAACGCTTCGTCCAGCGTTGGGCGCGGCGGCTGGAAACCGCAGGTAGGAACCGTGAGCCCGGGTGGACCACCTTCCGCAGTCCGGGCACGAGGTGCCCGTCGCGGTGCACTGCGCGTCAACGTGCACTATCCACACCCGGCTGTTCCACCCTCCGGACCGCGCGCATGAGAGGCGTTCAGACATGGAGTAGACGCAGACGCACACGGGCCCGAAGTGGTCCGCGTCGGCGAGGGCGAATCGCACGGCCTGCCCATCCTGCCTATCGCGTACGCCGTCCTCGAGCGACGACGACCGGGCAGACGGGTGGGCGGCATCCTTCAGGCTCACCGACCCCAGCGGCAGCCCGGCGTGGCCGCCCCGCTCCCGCGTGCCGACGACCAACCTGTCGGCGTCCGCAGCTGCGGCCAGGAGGGCGTCGACTGGATGATCCCGGACACGGACGGTCTCAACGCGCAGACTCGGATGTGCGGTGGCGAGCCGGGGCCGGGTGCCGTCCAGTACATCGGCGGCCACGTCCAGGGGAAACTTGGCTCCGTTGATGCCGCGGACGGCATTCCCGACCCGCCCGGGGCATGCCGCCGGGCCGTTCGCGCAGGGCTTCCAGCACGTTGTCCGATCGTGTCAGGGGTGGGTCTCCCGGGCGGGGGTGCCTCCAGTCTCGATGTTCTTTCGTTCGGCGCGCCCGAACCTGTGAGGTTCCGACAATCACACATGGGCTGGTCCGTGCGGGCGGGAGTCTCGCGAAGTCGGTCGGTTCCAAGAGCAGCTTCAATAGACGACCCCGTCTGCTAGCCGTGTCCCCTGCCGACCTCACGGGAGAGAAGGCGCTGGCTCACTCTGCTGACGGCCCGTCAGAAAAGTCAGCATTGAGTCAGCATTCGTCCGACCAAACTTGCCCGCAGATGGTCACACGTTGGGATCAGGGACAGCTATGGAGGCGTCTGCCGCGGCGACCTCCGCAGCTCCCGGCGTACCGAGGGGTCGCCGCAAGGTGAGCACGCAGGTAGCTCCCGGCGTGCCCGTAGTGAAAACGGTGTTTTCCCAGGTCAGCGCACCCGTCCGCGAGGTTTCAGTGGTACCGTCGGCAGTTCCGGTGCTGGCAGCGGGAGCCCGTCGTAGCTCTGCACCTCACCGAAACGGGCCCCCTTCATCCAGTCCTCTCGAGCCTGTACGATCTCTTCTTGAGACCGGCAGATGAAGTTCCACCACATATCACGTGATCAGCGGTTCTTCCCAGGTCAGGGGTATCGCACACCCTCGGGCGTCAGTAAAAGGTCAGCATCGGACGCCGAGGAGTCAGCACCACATGGCAGCACGCACGCTCGCACGCGGTATGGGCACCTTCTTCAAGCACTGCGAACACCCTGAGTCCCGTTGGTCGAAGTGCCCGCACGAGTACAAGATCCGGTACCGCAACGCGGCGGGCAAGCAGACCGAGGAGGCCGGTTTCGAGACGCAGGACAGGGCGATCGCTCGTTTGACGGAGATCTACAACGAGAAGAAGGCGGCGCCGCGGTCTCAGGCGAAGGCGGAGCGCATTCAGAAGTACGGGACGATGCTGTTCGAGGAGTACACCGAGGAATGGAAGGTTGGCCAACGGCACCTGGCCGTCTCGTCGGTACGACACCTCGACTCGCTCCTGGAGCATCACCTCTACCCGGCGCTCGGCAGTAGGCGGATGAACTCCTTCGACCACAAGGTGGTCGACGGCTTCATACGCACCATGGAACGCGCGCGAACGGGAGTGGCCACTCAAGCGAATGCCTTCGACAAGCTGCGCGCGATCCTCCTCGATGCGCAGCGGCTCGGCATCTTCACCGACAACCCGCTGGCAGGCGTTAAACCGCCGCAGTACGACCCGGCACGGGCCGTGATCCCGTCCCTCGAACAGCTCCGCGCGATACGTACCGCAGGCGACGACGCCTTCATGCTGATCGTCGACCTGATGAGCGGCTGCGGCATGCGGAACGGAGAGGCCGCGGCGGTGAACCTCAACAACATTGTGGCCGACGACGTGTATCGGATCACCGAGCAGGTCGTCCTGTCGACGCGGCAGTACGGGCCGCTCAAGCACAGGAAGGTGGGGGAGTACCGCGATGTGCCCCTACCGGCTCGGATCAGGGAGACGGTCGAGTGGTACGCCGGGAAGTACGGCACGGTCGACGGCTACCTGCTGCGCCAGCAGAACGATACCCGCAGGCCGTATCCGCATTGGAGGATGGACAACCAGTGGCGGCGGATCAGGGCGTCGGGCAAGGTGGACATCCCGGAAGGGATGGTTCTTTATGGGAACCGCCACTTCTACGCGTCGAACTGCCTGAGCAACGGCATCCCGATCACGGACGTCGCCGAGTGGATGGGGCACAAGAGTGTCGACGTCACGTTCAAGATCTACCGGCACCTCCTGCCGGGATCGATCGGCAAGGCGGCGCAGGTGCTGGACATGGCCCTCGCGGCCTGACAGGACGGCGAGTACTGGCCTCGCCGGCGGCCAGTACTCGTGCTTGGAGGGACTCAGCCGAGCTTCTGCTGCCGAGCCCAGGCATTCGCGTCGGTGATCTTGAACTGTAGTTTGGCGCTACGACCGTTCCCGAATTTGTAGGGGACAAGTCCGAGTTTCGGTGCATCCCGGTACACCCACGTGATTGACATGTTCAGATACTCAGCGGTCTGCTTAGCGTTCATGAACTGCGTGGGCATGCACGGTCCTCAGGGTCAGAGGGGTCGGGAAGGCCCAAGCTTCCGCCCCAGACCACGGTTTGCCGAGGCGGCGGATCGAGTGGTAGCGAAACGCTCCCTCGTGATCTCCGAGCAGCGGCATCTGAGCCTTGGCCCCAGGGCCGCGGCGCAGGGGGTGACTCGACAGGAGAGACAGGCTCCGGTCTTCGGCGCGCTGCACGTTCGTGCCGGCAGTTTCTTCGTCTGCTGGTGGTACAGCATCTACACCATTGAGCTTCTTCGAGCTGGCCACCGATCAGGTGACGGTCCACGAAGCGCAACGAGCAAGGCTCCCGAGCTGTTGATCGAGATGTCTGACGTCTCAACCACGCTGCTCGGGGGCGTTGGTCATCTATCCTGCCGCACTCGACCTGCCCCATGCGCTCGTGGAGTGGGTCACCATGCTCGCAGTCACCCGTGAGGGCGAGCGGCGCTGCAAGCTCCGCCCGTCTCAGCGCGCGATGGTGGCATTGGTGTACCTGCGCGAACACACCACCCTGGCGAAGATCGCTGCCGGGTTCGGCATCAGCGAGTCCACCGCCCACGCCTATACCAGCGCGGTCATCCCCGACGTGCAGGTCGCAGGGGAGCCGGTCGGTGGCGTTAGCGGTAGGCGGCGAGGAATGTCCGCACGCCCGCGTCGGCGTAGTGGTCGAGTTGGGGCTGGGTGTGCTGTGGGCTGCCATGGAACATGGCCTTGTTCACGGGGATCCAGAGCAGCAGGCCGGAGAAGTGGTTGGCGGCCAGGAGGGGGTCGTCGATCCGCAGTAGGCCCTGGTCGGCTAGGCGTTGGAAGGTGTCGGCCAGGGTGGCCAGTACCCGCTCGAAGCCCTGTTCATACCAGGCGGCGCCCAGGTCGGGGAAGGTGTCGGCGTTGGCGATGATGAGGCGCCGCAGCTGGAGCACCTGGGGCTGGGTGAGGGTGGTCAGGAACTGGCGGGCCAGCCGGAGCAGGTTCTCCTCCAGTGAGTTGGCGTCGGCGGGGATGTCGGCCACCAGGTCGATCATGGCCTCGATCCGGTCGGTGGTGGCCAGGACGATCTCGGCGAACAGCTTCCCCTTGTCGGCGAAGTGCTTGTACACCGTCTGTTTAGACACGGCGGCCAGCTTGGCGATGTCGTCCATGCTCGTGCCGGCGTAGCCCTTAGCCATGAACACCGCTGTCGCGGCCTCCATGATCGCCTGGTGCTTGCGGGCCGAGCGTCCGCCGGGTTCGTTCGCTTCCATGCCGCCTCCTTCATGCCAACGGTACTGGACAGTCCAGTTCTTCTGGGGGTACTGTACCGTCCAGTTCCGCAGTACTGGACGGTCCAGTTCCGAGATAGAGTCTTGGCTTAAGGGGGATCTCGCATGACGCAGGCGATCCGCGCACCGTTCACCGGAGGCGCTGCCTCTACTCCGCTCGCCACCCGCGCCCTGCTGGCCTGCGGCGCCGCAGCGGGTCCGCTGTTCCTGGGGGTGGGGGTGGTCGAGGGCCTCACCCGCACCGGCTTCGACTTCACCCGAAACGCCATCAGCCAGCTCAGCCTCGGCCCGCTCGGCTGGATCCAGGTCGCCAACTTCCTGGTCACCGGCACGCTGGTCACCGCCGGAGCGGTGGGACTGCGGCGGGCGATCGGCCGCACCGCCGGCGGCGCCTGGGCGCCGCGTCTGGTCGGCGTGTTCGGCGCCTCCTTCCTGCTCGCCGGCGTGTTCACAGCGGACCCCGGCGCGGGTTTCCCGGCCGGTACGCCGGACGGTCCCACCACGCTGAGCGGCCACGGAACGGTCCACATGCTCAGCGGCACCATCGGCTACCTCGCGCTGTGCGCCGCGTTCTTCGCACTGGCGCGGCACTTCGCCGCCCAGGGCCGACGCGGCTGGGCCCTTGGCTACCGCCTCCTGCCGCTGGGGATCATCACCGGGTTCGCCGCCTCCGCCACCATGGTCGCGGCCTTCACCGCCGCAGCCGGCCTGGGCCTGCTCGCGCTCACCACGGCCATCGCCCAGCTGGCCGACCTCACTCCGGCCACTCGGCGGTAGCTCCAGCTCCCACACGCGCGGCACCATCCTGAGACCAACCCACCCAGACAGACAGGACGCCACATCATGACCGCACTGGTGAAAGGCCCCGCCAGCTACTTCCCGTCGATCGAGAAGAAGTACGGCCGCCCGATCGAGCAGTGGAAGGACCTGATTCGCACCTCGCCCCTGACCAAGCACATGGAACTCGTCGCATGGCTCAAATCCGAGCACGGCCTCGGCCACGGGCACGCCAACGCCCTTGTTGCCCACACCCTCGCCGAACGCAGCGAAGACTGAACCGGACAGGGGAACTGCGCAGCCGCCCTGCCCGGGGGCTGCCGGTCTTCGTGAACAGACACAGGCACGGGTCCCGTGATCATGGAGTTGCGATGCTCTGTGATCACCGAGGAGACCTGTGCCTGTGCTGCCAGCCTGGCTGACCGAACCGCTCTGGAGCCAGTTCGCCGCCTTGTTGCCGCAGCGGCCCCAGTTCGATCCGGCCCATCCGTTGGGCTGCCACCGACTCCGGATCAACGACCGGATCGTCTTCGACAAGTTGTTACAAGTCCTTCGGTTCGGCTGCTCGTACGAGGCGATCGCGGACTCCACCTGCTCGGCCACCACGATTCGCAACCGCCGCGACGAGTGGATGCAACTCGGGCTGTTCACCAAGCTGAAGCAGATCGCGCTGAACGCCTACGACCGGATCGTCGGTCTCGCCCTCGACCAGATCGCCATCGACGGTGCCATCACCAAGGCACCCGGCGGAGGTGAAGTGGCCGGACGCTCACCGGTCGACCGGGGCAAGCAGGGCATGAAGCGATCGAGCATGACCGACGGCTATGGCATCCCGCTCGGCCGCGTCCTGGTTGGCGCCAACCGCCACGACTCACCACTCCTGGCCCCGACCCTCGACTTGCTGCCCGAACTCGGTCCACTGCCCGACAAGATCACCGTGCACCTCGATGCGGGATATGACTCGGCCAGTTCACACGTTCTGCTCGACGAGCGGGGCCTGCGTGGCCGGATCGCTCGCAAGGGGACCAAGGCGCCGGTCCAGGCCACTCAGCGATGGCACGTCGAGCGCACCCACGTCTGGCAGAACGCCTTCCATCGGCTCGCGCGGTGCTATGAACGGCGGCTCAGCGCCATCGAAGCGTTCTTCGATCTCGCCGACACGATCATCACTGTCCGTAGCTTGATCCGCCGTGCCTGGACCACCCACCGCTGGGATACACGCCCTCGTCGCCAACCATGACGGCCGCCTATCTGCGCAGGCTCTGAGCGGTGGCGGGACCTGGGCATCCGCGGCAAGGATCTGTCCAGGCGCCCGGACCGGTGGTGGCGTGGCCGCAACGAACAACGAGACGTCGCCTTCTGCGACGGTCTCTACGGCAACGGGTTACGGGTCTCGGAGTGGGCGAGCGTGATGCTCCCCGACGGATACGGCATTCCGCTGGGCCGTGTCCTGGCCGGCGCCCACCGACATGACTCTCCACTGCTCGCCCCAACCCTGGCGCCTCAACGACCTTGGCCCGCTGCCCGACGACATCACTGTGCACCTGGACGCCGGCTACGACTCGGACAAGACCCGCGCCCTGCTCAACGAACGCGGCCTGCACGGCCGCATCGCACACAAGGGGGGGAAGGCGCCCGTCCAGGTCGGCCAGCGTTGGTACGTGGAGCGCACTCACGCCTGGCAGAACGTCTTCCACCGCCTCGCCCGCTGCTACCAACGGCGCGTCACGGTCATCGACGCGTTCTTCGACCTCGCCGACACGATCATCACCGCGCGCAGCCTGATCCGACAGGCACGGACGACTCACCGCTGGGCCGCACGCCCGAACCGCCGACCATGAACACACGCCAACCCGCGCGAGCTCTCACTCGCGGGGTCTCGTGACGGTGTGGCGGGCTCATATGTGTGAGGACTCAGCGGGGGTGGCCTCCGACGACGACCAGTCTCAGCAGGGTAAAGCGCACCACAGTCACCAGGGCGAAGCTGGGTACCAGCACCAGGGTCTCGCGTGCAGGTGAGGCGGTGGGCCGGTAGTGGCGGAAGAGCAGGACTGCTCCGGATGTGACCAGGTACGCGAGGACGAACAAGACGCCTGCCGCCAGGTGTGCCTGGACGGCACGGACCGGAGAGCCGCGGAAGGTCAGCCGCCGGTTCGCCTCGGTGTTGAGGACGGTGACGACGCCGAGCGAGGCGAGATTGGCCACGAGAGGAGGCGACCAGTGGCGCAGCCCCCAGTACAGCAGGGCCTGACCCGCTGTGGAGGCGACGCCGATCACGGCGAACCAGCCGGCCTGTCTGGTCAGGGTGGCGTGGCCGGGCCGGTCGGAGGCGCTGTGCCGTGCGCCGGGGCGTCGCACCTTTCCATCATGACCCGGTGCACGGGGACCTGGGGGACTGCCTGAAGCAGTTGTTCGACCGTTCGGCTGGTGACAGACACCCGCATGCACCTCAGGGCCCGGTCAGCCGGCCTGGTCTGTGTCAGCTTGTGAATGTCTTGTCCGTCAGGCACGGGGCGAGGCATGGAACCGCCCCGTCGTAGGGGCCGCTCAGCGACTGGAGGAGAGGGCCGATGGAAAGTGGCGGACGGCCGTCGGGTTCGGCCCCGACCGGTGGCTCGCGACGCCCAAGACCGGAAGGGAAGCCGGCGCTGAAGCGACTGAAGCGCGTGCTGGGCGCTGTGGCTGCCGCTGCGGCTGCGGGCCGTGCTCGGATTCGTGCAACGGCACAGCGTGTCAGACAGTTGCCCCCGCCCCCGGGGCCGTTCCGTCTTGGATTCTGGCGCAGCCCGATCCGCGGGCCTTGGCTGACGTCCGTGTTCGGACTGGTTCTCCTGATCGGCATTCCGGTTCTGTTCATCACCGGACTGCTCTCCTACGCTTCCTACAACCCCGACCTGAGCCCCCTCAACGACGAGACCCCCGACAAGGGCGTCCTCGGCTTCTACCTCTTCAGCTGGCCCACGCATCCGTACTGGTTGTACCGGCTGCTCCAGGGCATGCACGTGACGCTGGGGGTCGTGCTGGTTCCGGTGCTGCTGGCCAAGCTGTGGTCGGTGATCCCGAAGCTGTTCGAATGGCAGCCCGTACGCTCCATCGCCCACGGCCTGGAGCGGCTGTCCCTGCTGATGCTGGTCGGCGGCGTCATCTTCGAATTCGTCACCGGCATCTTGAACATCCAGCTCTACTACGTCTTCCCGGGCTCGTTCTACCGCCTGCACTTCTACGGCGCCTGGGTGTTCATCGCCGCCTTCGTCGTCCACGTGTGCCTCAGACTCGGCCGGATGACCCAGGCCCTGCGCTCACGCAGCCTGGGCGCCGAACTGCGCACCGACCTCGCCCACACCATGCCCGAACCCCCCGATCCCGACGACCTGGTGGCCGCCTCTCCCGCCCCGCCCACGATGACCCGCCGCGGCGCGGTCGGCATGGTGGGAGCCGGATCGCTGCTCCTCCTCGTCGTGACCGCCGGACAGAGCATCGGCGGATGGCTGCGCGGCACCGCGCTCCTCGCGCCGCACAACCGCGATCCGGACAGCGGGCCGAACAGCTTCCAGATCAACAAGACGGCGGCGAAAGTGGGCGTCACCCCCGCGCTCGTCGGACCCACCTGGCGGCTGGAGGTGCACGGACGCGGAGCGCCACGGGTCTTCACCCGCGATCAGCTCCTGGCGATGCCCCAGCACACCGCCGCACTGCCGATCGCCTGCGTGGAGGGATGGTCCACCGAAGACCAGCACTGGAGCGGTCTACGGCTGGCCGACCTCGCCGCGCTGGCCGGACTGCCCGACGCCAGAAGCGTTCTGGTCCAGTCCATCCAGCCCCCCGGCCCCTTCACCCGGGTGGTGCTGCGGGGCAACCAGATCCACGACCCCCGAGCGCTGCTCGCACTCCGCGTCAACGGTGCGGACCTCTCGCTCGACCACGGCTACCCGGCCCGCATCATCGTCCCGGCCAACCCCGGCGTGAACAACACCAAGTGGGTCCACCGGCTCACCTTCAGGGCGTGACCATGGCACGATTCGTCCGCTGGTACGGCTCCGGCCCCCTCCACCTGCTCGTCCTGATCGCCTCCTTCGCCCTGACCGGCTACGCCCTGGTGCGCCTGTTCGCCGTCCAGCCCTGGGAGGTGGCGATCTGGTTCGTCGGTGCGGCGATCCTCCACGACCTCATCCTGCTGCCCCTGTACTCGCTGGCCGACCTGTCCGCCCTCTCCGTCCTGCGGCACCGTTCGGGCGGCGTACCGCAGGTGCCGTGGATCAATTACCTGCGCGTCCCCGCCTTCCTGTCCGGGGTGCTGCTGCTCGTATGGTTCCCCCTCATCCTGGATCTGGCGATCCCCTACCAAGGCGACACGGGACTGCACGAAGGCGTCTACCTCGGCCGATGGCTGGCGATCACCGGTGTGCTCTTCGGTGCCTCGGCGCTGACCTTCGCACTCAGACTGCGCCGCGTCCTCCTGGCCGCCCGCGCCGACGAGGAACGCCCACCGACCGATCGTGACGGCTCCCCGTGACGGCCGAGGAGAACCGGCCCGCACACCGGGACCCCTACGCACTGGCCCTGCGGACCGGCGGCGGGCCGGTGTACCTACGGCTGACGGACGGACGATGGACCTGGTTGCCGGTGCACCGCTGGTACGCACAGCCCACCAGGGCCGACGAAACCCTGCTGGAGCGCTGCGTCGGCCCCGTTCTGGACGTCGGCTGCGGACCGGGCCGGCTGTGCAGGGCACTCCTGCACCAGAGCATCTTCGCCGTCGGTATCGACGTTGCCCCGCGGGCGGTCGCCCGCACCATCGCTCTCGGTGGGACGGCACTGTGCCGGTCGGTGTTCGCCCCCCTTCCTGGTGAGGGAGCCTGGCAAACCCTCCTGCTGGCCGACGGGAACATCGGTATCGGCGGCGACCCCCGGGCCCTGCTCCGACGGTGTACACAGCTCATCGCACCGACGGGTGTCCTGCTCGTCGAGGTCGAGCAGATCGACGTGGCAGAGCGCTGTACCGCATGGGTGGAAGACACCCATGGCCATCGGGGTCCACCGTTTCCCTGGGCACGTCTGGGCGCTTCGGCGCTCCGCCGCATCGCGCCAGAACTCGGCCTCGGCGTAACCGACGAGTGGCGGAGCGATCACCGGAGCTTCCTTGCGCTCAGCCCTCAGTGCACTGCCCGGGGGCGTCCCAGCTGATGGGGGATCGGCGATCCGGTTGTGAGGACATCGGTCGGGCTCCGGTGACCAGCGAGCAGGTGGCCTCGCCGGATCGTGGCACTCCGTCATGACAACAGCGGCGGCGGGAGGTGCGGCCCGCCGGTGGTGCCGCTTGAGTGAGGTCAGTTCGCTGCGCAGGGAGGCTGTGATGGATCACCGACCGGCACCTGATGTGGGCCTGCCCCGATGGCGGCGGCTCGGACCGTCCTGGCCGAGTCCGGGGCAGACGGGCTGCGGTCGTTGAGCGCGCGACCGATCGGTGACCATGCCCTGCTGTCCGACTGCCGCTCGGCCGCGCTGGTCACCTCCGAGGGCTCGGTGGACTGGCTGTGCCTTCCCCGCTTCGACAGCCCGGCGATCTTCGCCCGGCTCCTCGACGAGGACGCCGGCCACTGGTCCATCCGTACCGTCGGACCCGCCGACGTCAGCCGCAGCTACGTCGAGGACACCCTCGTCCTGGAGACGACCTTCCGGGCAACTGGAGGAACGGCAGTTGTACGCGACGCGCTCGCCCTGGGACGGCGCGAGCGCGGACATGCACTCGGCGAGGCTTCCCCCGGAATTCTGCTGCGTCAGGTCACCTGCACCGAAGGACAGGTGAGCCTCGACATCGTCTACGCGCCACGCCCGGAGTTCGGGCTGATCCATCCGCTCCTGTCACCGGTCCGGGGCGGGCTTGCCGCGTACGGCGGCGCCCACGTGCTCCGGCTGTCCAGCCCCGTCGAGCTGACGGTGAGCGGTTCCACCGCGAACGGCCGGTTCAACCTGCGGGCGTCGGACCGCCTCGGCTTCGCATTGCATGTCGGGCCGGCGTGGGGAAGCGAGCCGGTGCGCTGGCGGGCGGGGCGCGTCCGGCGGCGCCTGAACGACACCATCGAGGGCTGGCGCTCGTGGTCCCGGCAGCACCGCGGCTACGTCGGCCCCTGGCAGGACGAGGTGGCACACAGCGGACGCGTGCTGCGGGGACTGACCTTCGCCCCTACGGGAGCCATCGTGGCAGCGGCCACCACCTCACTGCCCGAACGCCCCGGCGGCACACGCAACTGGGACTACCGCTACACCTGGGTCCGCGACGCGAGCTTCACCCTCCAAGCACTCGGCACAGCGGCCTGCGAGAAGGAGAAGGACAAGTTCTTCGGATTTCTCGCCCGCGCTGCGGCAACCCAGCTCCACCGCGGCATGGACCTGCAGATCATGTACGGCATCGGTGGTGAACACGACCTCAGCGAGCGGCTGCTGCCCCACCTGGCCGGCTGGCGCGACAGCACCCCCGTGCGCACCGGCAACGACGCCTGGCGCCAACGCCAGCTCGACGTCTACGGCGAACTCCTCGACGCCGCCCACGAGACCCTCCCACCCGGAGAGCACCTGGACCCACCCACCCGCGCCTTCCTGGTCGAGGCGGCCGACACGGCCGCCCGTCGCTGGACCGAGCCCGACCAGGGCATCTGGGAGAGACGCGGACCGAGCAGACACTTCCTGCACTCGAAACTGATGTGCTGGGTCGCCCTGGACCGCGCCATTGCCATGGCTCCCGCGCTTCAGGCCGACGAACGCGTACCCCACTGGCGGCATGAGCGGGACAACATCCGCCAAGCCGTCGAAGAGCGCGGCTGGAACGCCGGATTGGGGGCCTTCGCCCAGGCGTTCGGCAGTGACGAGCTGGACGCATCGGCGCTGATGCTGCCCATCGTCGGCTTCCTGCCTCCGCACGACCCGCGCGTCCTATCGACGGTGCTGGCCATCGCCTCCCACCTCACCGACCGCAACGGCCTGGTCCGCCGCTACCTCGGCGACGAGATCGAGGAAGCGGAAGGAGCCTTCCTGCTGTGCACCTTCTGGCTCGCCCACGCTCTCGCCCTGACCGGTCATGTGGTCCAAGCACGGCAGGTGTTCCAGACCGCCCTCGCACACGCCAACGATGTCGGCCTGCTCGCCGAGGAAACCGACCCCGCCACGGGAGAGGCCCTCGGCAACTTCCCTCAAGCCTTCAGCCACATCGGACTCATCAACGCCGCCCGCGCCATCCGCGATGCCGGGCAGCAACCCGCACCGCAAGGAACCGAACACCGGTCCCCGTATTCGTCCAGGCTGCACTGGTTCTTCGCGGCCTGGAAGCATTCCTCGATGGCCCAACGTGAGCCGGCCACGCGGGCCAGTTCGGCGATCTCGACGCCGGCGGGTGCGTAGGCGAGGTAGTAGGCGAGCTCGTTGGGGTCGGACAGGCTTCGGCGGGCCATCACCCAGCGGTGATGGGTAGGTGGGTCCGGGGCGAAGATGATGTTGGCGGGCAGCTTGGCCGCGGCCCAGTCGTAGACGCGCGGGCCTTTGGCTCCATCGCCGCAGGACAGGGTCTGCCAGGCGTCGTCGGGTGCTTCTTCGACGAGCTGGTCGAGGCGCCAGATGCCGGCGAGGGACTTGATCTGCTGGGACTTCGGCACCGCCACGACATAGCCGATGCCGAGTTGTTCGAGCAGGCGGCGGAAGGACCAGTCCTGTCCGTAGGCTTCATCGGCGGTCACCCATGTGGCGGGGAGGTCTGCGGCGATGCAGCGGCGGACCATGTCCTTGGCCAGCTCGCCCTTGGTCGCGAAGGTACGTTCGTCGGGGATCTTCGCCTCCCGGCACCGCTCTCGATCCTTGGTCCAGCACTTGGGCAGGTAGAGTTCGCGGTCGACCAGGGCCCTTCCGCGGACGGTGGCGTAGGCCGCCAAGACACCGATCTGGCAGTTGTCGATCTTTCCGGAAGTGCCGGTGTACTGCTGGGATACCCCGGCCGACGTGGCGCCTTTCTTGATGAACCCGGTGTCATCGATGATGAGCACTCCACCCGGACCGAGTTGTTGGCCGACGTACTCATGTAGGTCGTCTCGAACGGCATCGGCGTCCCAGCGGGCGCCGTTCAGCAGATGCTGCAGTCCAGCTGGGTCACGATGCCCTGCGTACTCGGCCAGTTGGTGAGGTCGACTCGGGGCGCCCTGTTGGTGTTTCCACCAGTGGGTTTCCCCGAGCCGCCTCCCGAACCGGACGTGCCCGCTCTCCAGGCATCCGGCTCTCCACAAGCCCTCTCAGGCGGCCACGGCCACCCAACAGTGCAGTTTGGTCTGCATCTCCAGTACCCGGCGCTCGGCCTTGAGCAGCGCGAACTCCAGCGCGTCGGTATTCACCGGCGGCCTCCCGGCATTGCAGCATCCTCCCCGCCGACTTGCTGGCCCCCTTCGCCATGCACGGAGCTTTCCTCCGCTCGGACTACTACGGGGCCTCCGCCCCACCTGCGGCCCTCAGCCGGCAACGGGCCTGCCCTCCTCGCCGGACCGGCTGTCCGGACAAGAAGGGCGACCGCAGGCGGTTCCCACGTTCACCATGTGCCGATCGGCCAGGTCGGCGTCCCGCTACTACCCCGGCAGCATCACCACGCCTACGCCGCAGACCTTCAGCGTGGCCTCCCCACCGGCAGTTGGAGACCGGCTTCGGAGTTGACCGCCCCTGCAAAAACGAGCGGTCACGCACTGCACCCCGGGCCCATATCCGCCAGATTGGAGCCCGGTGACAAGACTTACGAGGCTTTACACGGATTCCTCTTCGTACGCCTTCTGGCCTTGCTTGCCGAACCCGACGCGTCTGGCAGTTCCGCGCCGTCCCGGCGTTGTCAGGGCTGCTTCCCGTCCTCGACCGGCGTTCCCCAGCCCGGACTGCCCTCAGCTTCTACCCGGCCGCTGCGACGGCCCGGCGGTAGAGGTCTCACACCTCCACTCGGTCACATGGCGCCTCGTGGCGCACCCAGCCGTTCTTGCGGCCCACCGGCGCCAGCAGGCCCCGGACGTAGTCCCGCATCCGCCATCGCAGGTCCGCCAGCCCGAACCGGCTCGCCACTCGCGCGAAGACGGCTGCCCCGCCACCCGTGCGGAGCGCCGAGCTTGCTGGGGCCGAAGAATCGGCCTTCTAGGTGCGTCAGTAGGGGAACAGCGGCGTGCGGGGTAACGACGTGTGTCCGGCGGGAAGATGAGAGGGAAGGGGTACGGGATGGGGCGTGACGACTGGCGGACGGCGGCGGGCTCGCGCGTGAGGATCGAGTCAGACCGGCGCGGCGAGTTCATCCGGCGCGACGGCTGCCGACGGTCGATCCTGATCACTGGTGCGGGGCCTGCCAGATTCGCTGCCGAGCAGCACGCGCGGACCTGCCGGAACTAGGGAGTCCGACAGGTCGGGGACTGATGTAGGCGCCGGAATTCCGGCTGGTGTCGAGATCTGTTGGTTGTTCAGAGCCGACGCTGACGCGGACGCGCGGATCGACTGGAGCGTTGTGATTTCCACGGTGTGCCGTGCTCGCCGGCACACCGTCGGGGCCCGTGACTGGCCGGCGTGAAGACCGTGATCCGCCGGTCAGTCCTTAGCTGAGCGAGGCTCGCGCAAGCGCCAGAACTGGTCGGACCAGGGGCCGAACTCCTCTACCTCCAGGGGGGTCTCCGGATCGTGGCTCCCCTCCTTCGGAGAAATAACCAGATTGGGATCGAGCGCGGAGGCGATAACGAAGTCGGCCTGCGCTGAGTCGGGAACGCGGATCTCCCACAACTGAGAGTCGTCGTTGCTGGTCTTGGCGTACACCAGCTCGGTGCCCGCCTTGGCTTGTGGCAGGGCCACGCATCGCTCATGATAGGCGTTCTTGATGCGCACCATGC
The DNA here is from genome assembly GCF_001542625.1 of Streptomyces griseochromogenes. Taxonomy (NCBI): domain Bacteria; kingdom Bacillati; phylum Actinomycetota; class Actinomycetes; order Kitasatosporales; family Streptomycetaceae; genus Streptomyces; species Streptomyces griseochromogenes. Next base: position 4,044,429 of record NZ_CP016279.1, read on the forward strand.
CGCTGTTGCCGTTGACCGGAATGAGGCTCCACTGGCGGGTCGTGTCCGCAGCCGAAAGGTACCCGGAACGCCACAGCCGCACCTGTAGCTGCGCGTCTGTTCGTCCTTGCGGCGTCATGTGCTGACCGCTGGCGGAGTGGACGATCAACTGGAAGGTGCGGAAGGGAATGTGCTTGTTCACCATGCCGACTCCTTAGTAGCCGTGGGAAGGTCCATCGCGAGGCGGGTGCCTTCGGGTTCTCCGGCCTGAGGCTTCTTCTTGGCCATGAGTAGCTCCTGGTCGCTGCCCCGTCCTGATCGACTCTCCCATAACGCTAAGTAATCAATTGAGTACGGCGCGCAGAAATGTCAAACAGTCGATCCATTTGCGTACATCTGGGCGACACGATGCCTGATAGCACGGGCGGACTCGCCGGAGCTGATCCTGTCCGAGAGAGGTCGGTCGCCTACGTCACCGACACCCTGCGCTGTCCGGGCTGCGAGCTGATCGAGCAGGGACGCGACCACGTCCCCACCGAACGCTCCGGCTACGGCGTGAAGATCCAGACCGCCGCCCGCATCATCCTCGGCCTGCAAGGCCCGCACACAAGGGACGCCGCGCTGTCCACCGCGGAGGGGGGCGATCTGCCCTGCGAGCGGCAACTGTGGGGCCACCTCGCCCGGCGCTGCGTACCGCCCCACACCGGGAAAGCGCCGCCGCTCCTGACCCTCCTCGGCTGGGTCGCCTGGCGACAGGGCGACACCGCTACGGCCAGCCACGCCTTCGCTGAAGCCCTCGACATCTACCCCGGCTACACGTTGGCCAAGCTCATGCTCGACGGCATCCGCAACGGGTGCGACCTGGCCCAGCTCCTGGCGACGTTCCGGGAGACGGTATGAACGAGTCCAAGCCCCTCCAATGGCTCCAGCCCGAATACAAGAGCCGCGAAGACGAACTGGTCAACGTCGCAGCAGCAGCCCTCGTCGGCCTTTCACGCTCCGCCGTCACCAACTGGGCCATTCGCAACTGTGACCGAACAGTCCACGCCGTAATTCGTTTGGCATCATTTAGCCCTTTTATGCTGGCCGATTGTGCCGCGATCCTGGAGACCTGTACCAGTAGCACCCGGTTCATCCCCGACGCGCTCAGCGAGAGAGGGAATCCCGCCCATGGCTCCGGTCCCGATCAAGCCCGGCAAGTACAAGATCCACGCCCACATCATCGGCCCCACCAGCCTTCTGACGGCCACTGAATACGCCGTCAAGTACGGTGCCCCCGTCATCACCGACCGCTTCAACCCGCTCCCGATCGAGCAGGAGTGGGGCATCGACTATTCCGATCCCGAACAGGAGCCTGCGCCCGGGTCGCCGTACGTGATCTACCTCGCCTACCACCCCGCCGCGGGCCTCGTCGTCCCCGAGGACAAGCTCTTCGTCAACAGCGTGCCGCGCACCGAGTGGGCGAAGTTCACCTTCGAGCGGGTCATCGGCGGAGTCAAGATCCTCTCGGACAAGGGGCTCGCCCTGCGCGCCGGGCACCGCGGCGCTCAGATCGAACTCACCGAGCCCAAGCCCGAGTTCCAGGAGACTTGGACCCTGGAGTACCTGGGCCCGATCCCCACGGAGTAACACGGGACCATGGGGGGTGGCCGACGGCGCGACCGTCGACCACCCCCCATTCTGCGTTCCCTCACGAAACCGCTCCTGATCCGTCTCAAGAACAGCCGGGCTCAGGCGGCAGTGGTCTCCAGGTCAACGCAGCAGCACGTTGCAGGTGGACGCGAAGAACTCGCCCGTCACAGCCCCGAACTCTCTGCCCACCCACTCCTGCCCCTGCTCGATTCGAGGCAACGTCCCGAGGCGCCACAGGGAGTTCGGTCGTCACTCACAGTGCACGGATCACACAACCTGAGCCAGATCCCGAAAGCGGACAGCAGATGTTCACCACTTCGGGAGGCAGCAGAGGCACCATGGATTCGAACGGTCCGTGAGCTTCGACTCGGGAGCAGGAGCGTGCGCGCTAGTCAGACGCCGCTGTGGTCATGGGTCGGCCGACTCCGGGTCGTAGCGTGTGTCGATGACGTCCAGGTCCGCTATGTCCATCAGCCTTTGCATGAGCCGGCCAGAGAGGTCGGCTCTAGCCTGCCCCGCTTCGTCCAAGGCCTTCTGCGCCGACTCAAGTGCTTCTGAATAGCGAGAGTCATCCAGAGGCAGTCTGACCAGAGCACCCACGCGTGCGGTGGCGAGGTCGAGCGCATCCAAGATCAGCCTCTGCTCGGATTCGTTCAATCCAACGGCGCGATCGCTGACGCGGGCTCTCCTCGGCGGGCCCTCCGGGCGACGCACTGCGACGCGCAGCCTCCTCTGCTGGACATAGGACCCGTCGCTGCTCCGAGTAGCGACAATGACGACACCGTCACGAACGCCTTCGTAGACCGCCTCGGTTACGGCATCTCTGGCCTGACGAGCAGACTTCCGGAAGTCATGGTCGACGGCGTGGCCTTGTTGGACCTCATCCAACGTCACTTCCAACAGGTGGCACCAGTTGCCGACCACTCTGCGTATGAGGGCCACACGCGCTACCCGGGCGCTTTGACGCTCATGTGCCCTCGCCGCTGCGGCCTCCGCCTGTGCCTGCTCACGCTGCCGCTCAGCTTCTCGGCGCGCTGCCTTCTGCACCTGTAGAGGGCCCCAGTACGCCGCGGCTCCTGCGACCACAGCACCGCCCAACGCACCGAGCACACCGTAGACCGCCTCCTGCATGCCCCCGCCTCCGGTCGCGCCGCAGCTCGCGGCAGACGTTGTCCAGCCGCTCAGTCATACGCTCCATCGTCATGCCGCACAACGCCCCGTGCGGCAACCGATCTCGGCCCCACCCTGTGCCGCCCGAAATCTGGAACATCGAACAAGACCGGAAGGAAATGCCTCCCGAAGTGGCGAACATCTGCTGTCGTTTTCGTAAACAAAGCCACCACGGACAAGTGCGACGCCACCCCAGCAAGGCGCGCCGTCAGTCCTCCAGCCACAACGGCAGCGGCGGCGCCAGCACCTTCGGTGACTGACGCGGAGCATCGTCCCTCGTGAGCTGGAGCATGGATACGCGCGGCCCGGGTGATCAGCACGACGCGGCACGACAGGGAGCAGCGGCTCGATCCGTGCCCAGCAACGACCACCAGCCCCGACAGTCACAAAAGCATCCCAAAGCGCTGACTCTCTAGATCAGATGCCCTCTTAGAGGTCCTAACAGAAGCCGTTGATCATGTGACTTTCGGCTTGAGCGGTCGTTGGTCTACTCGTGGGGAAACGTCAGTCGCGACCTTGGATCGTGTCGGATGAACTGTGGTCGCTGATCGAGCCATTGCTGCCTGAACCGGGTCCGAAGCTGGTGGAGGGGCGGCCCCGGATCCCGGACCGGCAGGCGTTGTGCGGGATCCTGTTCGTGCTGCATACCGGCATTCAGTGGGAGTACCTGCCCCAGGAACTGGGCTTCGGCTCGGGGATGACGTGCTGGCGGCGCCTGGCCGCGTGGAACGAAGCCGGTGTCTGGGACGCGCTCCACTTGGTGCTGCTGAAGAAGCTGCGGGCCGCGAAGAAGCTGGACTGGTCGCGGGCGGTGATCGACTCCTCCCACGTGCGGGCCGCTCGGCGGGGCCCAAAAGCGGCCCCAGCCCGGTCGATCGCGCACGGCCAGGCAGCAAACACCACGTCCTCACCGACGCCCAGGGCATCCCGCTCGCGGTGTCGCTGACCGGCGGAAACCGCAACGACGTCACCCAGCTCCTGCCCCTGCTCGACAAGGTCCCCGCCGTTGTCGGCGCCGTCGGCCGGCCCAGACGCCGACCGGATGCGCTCCTCGCGGACCGCGGCTACGACCACGACAAGTACCGCCGACTGGTGTGGCGGCGCGGTATCCGCCCGGTCATTGCCGAACGAGGCGAGCCCCACGGCTCTGGCCTCGGCGTCTTCCGCTGGGTGGTCGAGCGCACGATTGCCTGGCTGCACGGATTCCGCCGCCTGCGGATCCGCTGGGAACGACGCGACGACATCCACGAAGCCTTCCTCGGCCTCGCCACCTGCCTCATCACCCACCGACACGTCCGACGCCTTTGTTAGGACCTCTTAGAGGGCGTTCTGCGAGTCTTGGGTCGGTTCTCGTAGTGCTAGAAGGCAGGTTGTCCGGTTCCGGGGCTTGCGATCCGCCGCCCCTGCGGTGTGCTGGTGGACGTGGGTGGGCGCACCGCAGCCTTCCGGCTGGGCCTGGAAGAACGCAGGCTCGACTACGTGGTGGGTATCTCGACCACGACGACCGCCCAGCCAGAAGAGGCACAGCCGCACACCCCGCCCTACAGCGGCCGCGGCCCCCGCCCGCAGCCTGCCTGCCCCGAGCCGGCCCGGACCGTGAAGAACCTGGTCATCGCGGCCGGCCGGCAGGCCGCCCAGCCCGTGCAGTGGCGGGAGGGCTCCCGCCCGGGCAGCGGCCGCAGCGGTCTGAAGCGCATGTACTCACGGTTCGTGGCCCTGCGGATCAGGCCCGCCGGACGTGAGATCCGCAAGGCAGCTGGCGGCCCCGAACTGCCGGTGCGCTGGCTGCTGGCCGAATGGCCCGCCGGCGAGCCCGAACCCGTCCAGTTCTGGCTGTCCAACCTGCCCGCCGACACGGCGCTGGCCACCCTCGTGCGCACCGCGAAGCTGCGCTGGCGTATCGAGCACGACTACCGGGAGATGAAACAGGCCCTGGGCCTGGCCCACTTCGAAGGCCGCACCTGGAGAGGCTGGCACCATCACGTCACCCTCGTCTCCGTCGCGCACGCCTTCTGCACCCTCCAGCGCATCACCCGATCCCCAAAAGAGACGGCGCTGGCCTGAGCCTCTACCAGGTCACCCGCGAACTGCAGTTACTCCTCGCGGTCTGGACCGGCGCCTGCCCCACCTGTCACCGCAACACGCCAGAACCCATACCAACCCGACCAAGCCCTACTAGTACTGGAAGAGTACTTCCGGATTGTTCGGCGAGGAGCCGTCCAGCAGTGGACGGTGGATCCCCTTCAGCGTCTGGTCGAAGAACGCTGTCACGTACTCGCGGGTGATCACCACCCCGCGTTCCGGGGAGAGGGGCGGCGTCGGGAACCCGGCCTCCTCCAGAAGCAGGTCCAGGTCGGTGAAGCTGGTGTGGTCGGCGCCGGCGACCGTCAGCCACTTCTTGTAGCCGCCGAGGGCGGCCCAGGTCTGCCCCCACGCGGTGTCGTGGCCGCCGGGCGAGTGGTTGGCGGCCGCGCCCAGCATGAGGAACGGCCGGTTGATCTGGCCGGGCATCGGGGCCGGGTGGAAGGTGCCGTCCATGTTCACTCCGGCCCGTACTCGCGGGTCGGCGATCATCGTGGCGGCGGCCGCCGCTCCGCCGATGGAGTGTCCGGCCATGCCGATCTCGTGCTTGTCGATGAGGTGTGCCAGGGGCCACGCGGTATTGCCATGCGTCAACTGGTCGATCACGAAGGACACGTCCAGCGCGCGGCTGGCGGTGACGGAGTCGAAGTCGAGCGTCGCCGGGTCATCGCAGATCGCGCACGGCGGCGTCTGGCCGTTCGCCAGCGTCTCGCCGCTGTCCTCGTAGGTGTGGCCGACGAGCGCGACGACGTAGCCGTGACTGGCCAGGTCGGTCGCGAGCGAGGTGAGCGTCATGCGCGGGTCCTCGAACCCGGGTGAGAGGACCACCAGCGGATACTTGCCGCTCTGCGGCCGCGCGCCGTCGAAGGCGTGAGTGGTGACGCTGGAAAGGTTCTGTGGGGTGACGCCGGAGCTCGCCGGCATCTTCCGGTGCTGGATGGATCCGGCTGCCTCGGCGAGGGTCATGTAAGGGGCCGGAGTCCCGGTCCCGGGGACGGCGGGGTAGACCATCGTGACGGTCAGTTGGCGGGGGCCGGATGACGGCACCCACGGGTCGGGACGGCTCGCGTCGGTGAGGTGGATGACGTCCTCGCCGGCGGCGTAGGGGCCGGTCGGCGCGGGGAGCGTGCCTTGGAAGGACCGCGTGGGCGCGGTGGCCGTGGCCGGTGCGGTGTCTGCCAGCGTGCTCACCTGCTGAGTGGAGACCAACCGTCCGCGATCGCTTCGGGGCACCGCGCCCGCCGAGGCGGCTCCGGCCGTCACCGTCGTAGCGGCCAGGCCGGCCAGGACCATCCCGGTGCTCAGCCAACGAAACGCGGAACGTGAACTGCGTTCTGGGTATGGGGAATTCATGTCGCCGACGCTACGTACGACCGCACCCGCCTACAGCCCGGTCAGCAGGTGTATCCGCCCTGGGGCAATCCCTACCACCATCCCGGGTGCGCGCCTGACGAACCTCCCGTCAACCCCCGAAGGACTTCCGGAGCCAACCACTTAGCGCACGATCTGACACGGATGTTCAACCCCGGTGTCGAACGCGTGCGTGGCCACCGGTGTGGCCGACGGTGTGGTCGTGGCGGCGAACCCGGCGCCGGTTCCGGTGACGAGGACGGCGAGCGCCAGCACCGCGACAGCGCTGATACGGCGATTGCGTTGCATGGGATCGACGCAAGGTTCCGCAGCTCCGTATCGAATCAGCCCATAGATGTAAACATTCTGGTGTCGTTCGTAGCCCCCGCGAGGTACCGGAGTCATCCGCCGGGACTATGTCGTGCGGCGCGGGGTTCCCTTCGCCGGCATCGTCGAGCGCCACCTTCGTCTTGGCCTACGACGAACACGACGCCAAGCCCTACCGCTGGACCTACGACGGCAGCCCACTCAAAGCCGCATGAACCCCCGAAGGATCAACGCGGCGCTGCACTAGACCATCTAGGAGGGCCTCCCTGTAGCCACGTAGACGCTCCAGCGGGTGTGGAGGCGGCGCGTGGCGGCGGGCGCCGGGCTGTCGCCCCTCCCTCGTCTCTCGGGAAGGTTGTGTCTCCTTGACCTGCATGTGGTCTCGATGACCTCGCATGTGGAGTGGGTGGCGACATCGGAGCCGGTAGGGAAGATGCCTGACCTGAGGTTTTGCGTGCGCGCGTGCTGAGCGCTCAGGCCCCGCCTTCGCCCCTGGTCGGGGCGTGGGGTGGAGGGGCGTGAAAGGTGAGCCCGGTGATTCGGCCCGATTGGATGACGGGGCCGTACTGAACGCCGCCGTTGATGTCGTTGTGCACTGTCCCACCACGCGCAGCCGCCGTGGCGGCGAGCCGCTGCAACGAAGCCAGCAGGATGCGCAGTTCGCTGCTGGGGATGGACTCGGCTTCGACGAGCTCTCGTAGATGGACCTGGCACTGCGCCCTGACTGCGGTGACGGCTTGCTCATCCATTGCGGCGTCGGTGGTGAGCAGGCGGGTTCTCGCGTTGTCCAGGCCTGCGATTGCTGCGGTATCTGCACCGGTGCGTGCCAAGAAGCGTGCGACAAGTTCCCGGGCGTGTGTCCAGGAGTCGGTGACCATGAGGGACACCAGTGTGGTTGCTCCGGACGCCGCGAGAGCGGCTAACTCACCGTCCATCGTCGTCTCCTGGATTCGGCTCCTCGCGATTGTTCGGCGTGAAAGTCGCCGGTGGATCGAACCGGCGTCGTAAGTCCTCAGCCGTCTCGTATCGGTTCTGCTGCGTGATGATGTCGGAGATCTGCTTGGCCAGCATCGCTCGCCGATCGTCTCCCTCCGTGAAGCCCATGGCATCGAAGAAGCCCGAGAGATGATCCGCAGCCGTCCGTTCCTGTGCGGCGGGAGCCGGTCCCTCCTCCAGGAATTCTGTAGCGATGCGTTCGCTGGGCTGCTGCGATACGAGGTTCTGGAGTCGCTCGGGAATGTCGGTGTCATTGGCCGCGGACGTGAGCTGCGCGAGCAGGGCCAGGTCCGCCACCGTCTTTTCCACGTGCTCGTCGTTCTTGGCGAGCCACCAGACCACTGCACTGCCGGTGTCCTTCAGTACGTCCTCGCCCAAGTACTGGCGCTTGCTCTGCTCGTACTTGTGTTGGTGTTCCCAGACGGCCTTGTCCTTGCGCACGTCGGCGAGTCTGTCCAGGCGTTCCTGGTCCTGTTCCGGCAGGGTGAGGCTGACGTTTTCCGCCATGGCCTGCAGATGTCCTGTGGGGTCCGGGTACATACGACTCAGGACACCGCTGAGTTCGTGCTGCACGAGAGAGGATCGGCCCGGCTCTCGTCTCTCGGTGACGGCGCGGGCTCGGTTGAGGACCGTTTCGACGGCGAGTCCTGCCGGATTGAGGACGGGGTCGATTCCGGGTGATTCGAGGAGGTACCAGCGTACGGTCGCCGAGAACACGAAGTTGTAGTCGTCCCAGTGGCTGGGCAGCGCCACTCGACTGACGTGGCACTCCGTGCGTTCCACGGGGGGCGCCGTGAGCTGCTCCTCGAAGCTGACCGGGATGGAGCCGCGGCGCCGTGAAGTGATGCGGAAGGTCGCTGCGGGTACGACGAGGAGGAGCACGGCCATCGTCGGCCATGTCCACATGGGCCACCGTTGTGTCAGGCCGACGATGGTCAGCAGCAGGCCGCACAAGATGGTGAGGAAGACGGTTGTCGTCTTTCGAGCGGTCGTCACGGTTGAGTCCCCTTGGCTGATGCCGGCGGCGGGGCCGCTGGGCCGAGCCCCTGGGCCACGCTGATCTTGTGGAGGAGCAGTTCGGTGGTTTCGACGGAGCGCGTGGGGCCTCCTGGAGCAGTGCGCTCGGCTTCTCGGGCACTCGCGTACAGCGCGGCGAAGATCTCACCCCGTCTTTCCCCGCACCGCTCGGCCGCGCTGACGAGGAGGTCGAGCAGAAGCTCACCGCGGTGTCCGGTGCCGTCGGCCGCCCGGTGGAGCCAGCGTGCCGCGTGCGGCTGCCACGTCGCCCGCGGCAGCTCGGCCAGTACCGCATGCCAGCACGTGGTCAGGGAGCCCTGCACTTCGTTCTCCTCCACCAGCGCGCGAGAGGTGTCGGCGGCGTCCGTCAGCGGCACCGGATCGCTGGCTCGCAAGAAGATGTCGAGCTCGGACAGGGGGAGTTCGGATCGCGCGAGGCGATCGAGCAGCCTTCGGCGCAGCCGGCGGCTGCCCGCCACCAGGTCGTCCAACGCCTGCAGGGCAGGCTGCGCCGGGTCGCTTTCGCGACGGGCCAGGTAGTACAGCCTGAGCAGAGCCTGATCCGGATGGCTGGCCGCGAGGACATCGGCACAGACCCGGACGAGTACTTGTGCGAACTCTCCCCTGAGACGACGGTGAGCACACCACTGATAGATCCGTCCGCGGAACTCCCTGCCGTGAGCCGGATCTTCAAGACCACAGGTGAGCGCATGGACAGCGGCTTCCAGCCGCGCTCTGCTCGTCCCCTCGGCGCTCCATCGTTCGGCGAGAGACGCCAGACCGTCCCCGCGCCCGGTCCGTAGGTACTGACCTGCCAGACGCGCCACCAGACCGTCACGAACGGCAGGGACGACGTGCGGGTCGTTAAGGTCCACGACTCTCGCGGCCCACGTGCCGAGGTGAGGCCTCAGGTCAGGCATGTGGTCCCAGAGATGTGCGCGGACGGCCGAATCGTAGTCCAGTTCCGCGAAGCGCACGTGCCCGCTGGGCCCGGTATCGGCTGAGATCTCCGCGAGCCGCTCGGCGAGGTCCTTGTGCTGGAGCAGGGGGACCCCGTCCGAAGGGGAGCGGACAGTGCGCAGTAGGAGTTGGGCCGCGCGATGGATGACATCGGTGTGTGCCCCGTGGAGCATGGATACGGCGATCAGCAGAGCTCGTTGAGGTGCCTCGCGCAATTCGGCGACGCGAGCTGCGGCTTCCCTCCGCCGGTCCTTTCGTGCTCTGTTGGCTGAAGCGCACCACTGTGCGAACTCTTCGTCCGGCCGAGCGGTCTCGCGGGCCCGGCGCACCAGGTCGGCGAAGTCCGCGATCTCCCGCATCGGCCTTTCCACGCCCACGATCTCATCGACGGTGACGTCGGACCGCATGTACTGCTCGTAAGGTATTCCGTGCACGCGCAGGTGTCGCCTGAGCACCTGCTGGCCGGGAGGCCGCTGGATTTCGACCCGGTAGTACTGGAGATCGGGATCAAGGGTGCCGCCGGGCGGCATGAGGACGACGAGATGTGCCCGCTGTTCGTCTACGGCCTTGCGGAGCGCGGGGAGGTCGGCTCGTGCCGCGGACCATTGGCGGTCGTCGGCGGCGGACAAGTCCAGCAGCAACTGGTCACCGGTTCCAACCAGCGCAGGGTCGTGGAGGGCAAGTTCGTCCTCCTCTCCGGGTAATAGCTCGTGGAAGACGCCGCTGCTCCGGCGGCATTCGCGAAGCAGTACGCGGGCCGCGGATGTACGACCGCTGCCCGGAGCACCGTCCAGGATGACGGTGCCGGTGTCGGCGAGCAGAGCGCGGGCGTTGCCCATGCCGCACGGGTCCACCAACATGCGTCGCAGCCGCTGGAGTTGGTCCTCGGCGACACGTCGGAAGGCGGGCTTGTCCGAGTCCTGCGGGTGGGCAGCGCCGTTGACGTAGATGTTGCCGGGACCTGTGTGTATGACCTGTGGGTTCTCGACTCGTGTGCCGCCCGGCTGGTTCACCGGCTGTGGTCCTCGCGCCGATCCGTCTCACCGAACCGATGCTGGACGTTGCCGTGGTTGTCGCCTTCGAAGTAAGTCATCCCGTTGCCCGAGAAGTGCCGGTCACCGGACACATGTCGGGAGTTCTGGTAGATGCTGCCGCTGCCCGTGTGGACAGGACCGTGAGATCCCTTTACGACGGTGCCGCCGACGTCCCCGGTGAAGTCGCGACTCTGTACCGCCGTTCCGCACATGTCGCCGATCGAGTTGGTCACGGCGTCGGACGCGGGCGACGTCTCGTCGGCTTGGGCCAGGTCGTCGAGCCCGGGGACCATCTCGGCCACCAGATCGCTGATGCGCCGGAGACCGTCCTCGGTGTCGTGTGTGTCGAACGGGATGGACTGGAGGTCGGCGAGCCGCTCCAGTCCGGGTGGCAGGTCGGATTTGCTCAGCCGGTTCGTCTTCCGTCCGTCCAGAACGGGGACGACCGGAAGTTCACAGGTGAACGCCTCTTCGATCTCCCTGCGCACCCAGTCCGCCGGATCGTTCAGCCGCGTGCGGAAGTTGATCCAGTCCGGCCCTACGACGGCCAGCAGCAGGGAACTGCGTCGCAGCGCGGCCAGCAGGGAGCCAGGGTAGGCCTCACCGGGAGCGATGGACCTCGAAGCCCGGAAGATGTGCTTCGGGCCGAAGCGACGCGACAGTTCCTGGTCGATCAGCGCGGCGGTCTTCTCCCCGTCGCCTGTCCGGTAGTTGATGAAGACCTCTTTCATGGTGATGTCCCCCTCAGGTAGTGGACGAGCGCGATAACGTGCCGAGCCGCGGTCCGAGCTGACGTACGGAAGGGTGGTCCGAATGGCGGGTAAGGATCCGGGCGAGACGCTGCAGATCGGTCGTGACGGTCGCTGAGCGCACTGCCGCCACGCCGTCGAGTAGTGGTGCTGTGAGCGCACATGCGTGGTCGATCTCGCCGGCGGACGCATAGGCGAGCGCACGGCGCACGCCGTATCGCACCTGCGTACGCACGGCGTCCTGGCCGACCAGGGCGAGTTGCCGGTCGAGTTCCTCGCTTGCTTCCCGGGGCCGGCCGAGATCGACCAGGCACCAGCCGGTGACCATGCCGACCGGGTCCGGAAGGTGCATGGTGCCGATCACCGGCTCATCGGAGCCGTCGTCCTGGCGGGCGAGGAACGTACGAGCGCGCTCCAGGGCACGCAAACAGGCATGGAGATCGCCCGCGAGTGCGTGTCCTTGTGCTTCGCGTTGTGCGGCCAGCCCTCGGATCCGTGGTGGCAGCGTGCTGCTCTGTGCGCGACGGGCCAGGGCGATGGTCTGCTCGGCGTCGTCCCGGTACAGCGTGACCAAGGCTCTGCGGACAAGTGCGTAGCCGGCCAGTGCCTGGTCACCGCCGGCTGCCGCCAGATCGACCGCGCGCTGTGTCCACCACAGTGCCGCCCGTTCGTCGCCGGTCTCCTGCACCAGCCAGCCGACATACTCGGCGTATCGGGAGCCGAGGGCCAGCAGCTGCTGGCGGGTGCTGGTGTCGGTGTGAGCGGACAGTTCGCGCAGACTGTGCGTCTGAGCGATCAGGACGGGCAGGAGCAGACCGGGTTCCACGGTCTGGCCGAGTCTCCGGTAGTGCGCGAACAGCGAGCGGGAGGCTTCCAGCATGCCAGCACCCGAGGCCGGTGAGGCCGGGCCGGATCCGCTCGATCGCCATGTCATCAGCGATGCGACGCCGGCGCTCACGATGCCTCGTCGGCCCAGGGACTGGAACCGGTTCGGGCCGTCCGGCGACAACTGCATGATCCAGTCCTCCTCCTCGTCGATGCTGCCGGGTGGGGGTTCAGCGGACACGTCCGGAGTGCCCTTGGTCGCCAGGGCAATCAGTGCCCCGTCGGCACCGAGGGCGGCGTCGCACAGCCGAACGAGGTCACGGCTGGGTGCCTTGATCCCTCGCTCGACCTTGCTCAACTGCGCCTTGCTGTAATGCACGGTGCCGGACAAGGCCGTGAGGCTCAGTCCAGCCTCCAGGCGCCGTTTCCTCAGCTCCTCGCCGAACTCGGTGGACGGCTGTGGCACGGAAACCTCCAAAGCCCTTCCGCCCATGTCGGGTTGGTGCTGCACGAAAGAGTGCGGCAACCTCTCCCGGACGGACAAGGCGATCGATGCTGTTTCCCGTTTCCTTCTCCCGAGGCGGGGTGCTGCATTCGTGGGGGTGAACTTGTGACGGTCACAGAGCCGAGCGAGTTGTGCTCTCCCCAGCAGGTTGGGGCAAAGTTGCCAGGCTTCTTGCTGGAAGGCTGGTCCCGTTCGACCAGGCTTAGTGGCCGTAGGCCATGAAGTGCAATCCGGTCGTGACGCTCGTTTGACGCTCTGGGCCTCTGCCGGTCTGCTCGGGTCAACCAAGAATCCGCCCGGACGGGACGGCCAAGTCTTGCGGCTCCATGGCATGGTCTGTAAGTGGCTCACGCCGGTTTGCGAGGCCTGTCTTGTTGCGCGGGTCCGGATCTGGTGCCCAGGCGGGTGTGGACGCTGTGCACGGTGCCGGAACTGGCTGCGACGGAATGGCGGGTGTAGCAACGTGTCAGGAGGCCAGGACGCGTCACGCGCTGCGTTTGTGGAGATCCCATAATCGGGGGCTGCGGTCAGCAAGGTTCCGAAAAGGGTGGAGCTCCGCGCTCGCCGAGGGAAGGGCGATCCGTCGGCGACTCGCGGCGCAAGTTCGAGAACGCCGTGGTGAGAGGGGTGCAGGAAGTGTGCGCGGAGCCCCCACAGATACCTGACTGCGTGTCAGTAAAGTCAGCATTGGGTCAGCATCAGTCCGACCAAAGCTGACTACGGATGGCGAAACCTGCACTTCAAGATGGAGTGGAACGGGTGGTGTGAAGAATGTTTGCTCACGTGGTCTGAGCGAACCGGGCGAGGTAGGTTTCGCCTCGCCCGGCTATGTGCGCGCCGCTCTAGAAATTCCCAGCTCAGCGCACTCGGCCCCGCGGCTTCAGCGGTACGGTCGGCAGCTCGGGTGCAGGCAGCGGATCCCCGTCGTAGCCCTTCACTTCCCCAAACCTCGACCCGCTCATCCAGTCCTGACGGGCCTGTTTGATATCGTCCTGCGTACGCCCGACGAAGTTCCACCACATGATCAGCTCCTCGGCGAACGGCTCGCCGCCCAGCAGCATGATTCCGGCGTCCGACTCGGCACGCAGCGGGAGTTCGGTGCGGCCGCAGCCGAGGTAGAGCATCGAGCCCGGGAGTACCGGCACGCCGTCCACGTGGGTCTCGCCGGACATCGCCAGCACGCCGTACTCGAAGTCCGGTTCGAGGGGCAGGCGGACGTCGGCACCGCGGGTGAGTGCGAGGTCCGCGCCGACGATCGGGGTGAAGGTCGTACCGGGGGAGGCCGATCCGTCGAGGTTGCCGAGGATCACCGTCGCCGTGAGGCCGGGCGCGGTGACCGTGGGCAGGTCGGGGTGGTGCTCGAACCCGGGTTCGGTGTGGCGGTGTTCGTCGGGGAGCGCGACCCACAGCTGGGCGCCGTGCAGGAAGCGGGCGTGCGACTTCGGGCTCTCCTCGGAGTGGCTGATGGCCCGGCCCGAGGTCATCAGGCCCAGCTGCTTGGGCCTGATGGTCTGCAGGCTGCCGGTGGAGTCGCGGTGCAGCACCTCGCCCTCGTGCAGCCAGCTGACCGTCTGCAACCCCATGTGCGGATGCGGCGGTACCTGCATGCCGGGCTCGTCGGCGATGTCGTCGGGGCCGTAGTGGTCGACGAAGGCCCAGGCGCCGATCATGCGCCGGCCGAGGTTCGGCAACAGCCGGCGCACCTCGGTCGACTCGCCGAGTTTCACCAGACGGGGGCTCAGCAGCTCGCGGACGGGCTCGGCGACGACGAACCCGCGGCCGCCGCACAAGCTCGGTACGGGCGCGCGGTCAAGATTGCTCATGCCGCACAACCTAGCCCTGCCACGGTGCCACCGGCAGGCCAACGGCCCGGCACGCGCGAGCGTTCAGCCGGACGTGGTGAAGCCGTCCCTGACGACGTCGAAGACGGGGCGGTAGGTGTCCCACTGGGCTTCGGGCGCGGAGAGGTAGATGTCGTACTCCCGGCCGCCCTCCTTGCCGTAGCCGAGGTCGATCGCGCGGAAGGCGCGGGCGCGCCCCTTGAACGAGAACTCCCACACGGCGGCCGGCTGCCCTCGGAAGACGGTCTGCTGCATGCGCAGCCTGCGGTACGTGGAGTAGTTGACCTTGGTGTTCGCCTCGATGTCCCGGAAGTGTGCCAGCGGGTTCGGGCCGGCCGGGGCCACCGTGCCGATGGTGATGCCGGCCAGGCCGGAGCGGTCGGTGTAGTTGATCTCGTCGCCGCTCCGCCGGCCTGCCTTCCAGTCGTCCGGGAGGGGGAAGGAGACGCCGAGCCGCTCGTCGTGGACCAAGTGGTAGCCGTCGGGGACGGGCGAGGGAGTGGGCGTGGGGGGAGGGGTGGGGCCGTTCGAGGCGGGCCGGGTGGCGGAGGTGCTCTCGCCGTGGTGTCCCGTCGTGTGGAGTACCCCGGCCGTCGCCGCCGCGGCCAGGGCGACCACGGCGGACCCGAGCACCGGCCACTTGCGGCGGCCCCGGCTCCGGCGCCCGCGCCGTCCGGACCCTCTCGCGGCAGTCGGCTCCGCTCCGGATCCGACCTGAGTGACGGTGCGCGGCCGCGCCGCCGTCGCGGTCCCGGTGCCCGTGGTCGGCGCTTCCCGCTCCGCTGCCGCAGTACCTGCCCCGAGGGCCGGCAGTCCCCGCTCCGCCGTCGCGGTCCCCGCCCTCACGGCTCGTAGCTCTCGCTCCGTCTCCTCCGCCGACGGGCGCTCCTCCGGCTCCTTGGACAGCAGTGCCTCGATCAGCGGTTCCAGCGGGCCCGCCTGCCGCATCGGCTCCAGCGGGTCGACGGCTATGGAGTACGCGGTCTCCATCGCGGTGGCCCGGCGGAACGGCGGACGGCCCTCCACCGCCTGGTACAGCGTCGCGCCCAGGGACCAGAGGTCCGAGGCCGGTCCGGGCGTCCGGCCGCGGATCCGCTCCGGGGCCATGTAGTCGATGGAACCGACCATCTCCCCGGTCTGCGTCAAGGTCGACGTACCGGCGGTCAGCGCGATGCCGAAGTCGGTGAGGACGACCCTGCCCCCGGCGCCCAGCAGCACGTTGCCGGGCTTGACGTCGCGGTGCAGCACACCGGCGCTGTGCGCGGCCCGCAGCGCGGCGATCATGCCCAGGCCGATCCGGGCCGCCTCCTCGGGCACGAGGGCCCCGCCGTCCTGCAAGAGGTCGGCGAGGGTGGGCGCGCGGACGTACTCCATGACGATGCAGGGACGGCCGTCGTCGTCGACCACGTCGTGGACGACGACCACGTTGGGATGCACGACCCGGGCGGCGCTGCGCGCCTCACGACGGCTGCGCTCGTAGAGGGTGGCCAGCTCGTAGGCGGTCAGATGGGGCTGTGCGTGCAGCTGCTTGAGGGCGACCTCGCGGGCGAGCACCTCGTCCACGGCGCGCCACACGGTGCCCATGCCGCCACGGCCGATCCGCTCGGCGAGCCGGTAGCGCCCGGCGACGAGCCGCCTCTCGTCCGACACAGACTTGCCTTCCGCCGCTTGTGCCCCCCTTCGACACATCCGTCACTCTAGTCGCAGATATGTGGGAGACGTCCGGAGTGTGTGCGGACTCACTGACCGATGTGTCCGTGTCATGTCCGTGTTGTAGGGGGCAGCCGCCGCTCGGCGTGATCACCGGGTGGTGGCCGTCGGACGTGTGCGGCGGAGTCCCGCACGCGCAGGCGCGCGATGTCCCGGATCACTGCCCCGGGGGGCTCGGGGACGGTGCGGCCGTGGACGGCTGGACGGGGCTGGGGACCGGCGAGGGCGTGCCGGTCGTGGGCCTGGGGGAGCGGGCCGGTTCGGCGGGGCGGGGCGGGGTGCTCCGCAGGGCGAAGAACACCAGGGCCGCCACCGCGGCCAGGGCCAGCAGGCCCACCGCGATCCGGCGCACCGGCACCCGGCGGCGGACGGCCCCGGTCGGCGGGCGCAGCGGCCGCAGGTCGGCCGGGCCCACGGACCGCGCCCGTGCGGCGAGGGCGGCCCGCAGTCGCTCCTCGACCGGCGTCGGCACGGTCCCGGTACCGGACTCGTTCATCGCAGACCCTCCAGACGTCGGCCGAGGGCGTCCAGGGCCCGGCTGGCCGTGGACTTGACGGCACCCCGTGACAGACCGAGCGTCGCCGCGATCTCGGCCTCGGACAGGTGCGACCAGTAGCGCAGGACCAGCACCTCGCGCTGGCGCGGAGTCAGCGTCCGCAGGGCCGCAAGCACCTCCCGGTGGTCCTCGTGGACCAGGACGTCCTCCTCCGGAGCGGGTGCGTGCTGTTCACGTTCGGGCGTGTGCGCCCGTACCGTCCTGCGTCGCCGCAGCACCGAGCGGGCCCCGTTGACGACGCTGGTCCGCAGATACGCCTCGGGGTCGTCCAGCGCGCCGAGCCGGTGGCCGTGGCGGCGGAACAGCGCCGTGAAGGCGTCCTGTACGACGTCCTCGGCCGTGGGCAGGTCGTCCACCAGCAGTACCGCCAGACGTACCAGGGACAGTCGGCGGTGGTGGTACAACTCCTCGATGCCGGGCGGAGGTTCGGGGACGACGAGCCCCTCGGCCCCGGCGTGGGCGTGGTGGCCGGGTGGTGCCGCAGGGCCGGCCGTGGTTCCGGCGCGTACGCGCGCGAGGACGCGGGTGGACAGCGCATGCGTGAACCTGCGCCAGAGCGATGCGGGGTACGGCGCGCCGAGCCGGTCCCAGGGCAGGGCCGGCGTCGGTGGTGTGGCTGTCGTCATGGGTCTCCTGGCCGGGTGCGGGAAGCCGCTCCGGGCGACTCCCCGCACACCGGCATGCCTCAGTGGTGCTGCGGAACCGGCGAAGGCGCGGCCTGCCCGGGCACGGGGACCGGACTCGGCGACGCCGTCCGGTGACCGTGATGCGGTACCGGAACGGGGGCCTGGGCGGCCGGTACCGGGGCGGGCGTCGCGGTGGACGGGACCGGTGACGGCGTGCCCGGCACGGGCCGCGGTGTCCCCGGGTGCGCGGGAGACGGCACCGGCGAAGGGGTGCCCGTGTGCGGAGTGGACGGCACCGGCGAGGGGGTGCCCGTGCCAGGGGCGGACGGCACCGGCTTCGGCGTCGCCGTGTGGACCGGAGACGGTACGGGCGACGGCGTCGCGTGGCCTGCCGCGGGCGCGGGTGTGGGCGCGGCCGTGCTGTCGGACCGGGTCGCGGGATGGGCGTCGCTCTGGACCGCCTGGGCGGTCACGGTGCCGCCGACGGCCAGGGCCGCGCCGACGGCGGAGACCCCCAGGGTGGCGCGCAGCCTGCGTATGCGGCGAGGGCGGGGGACACGGTGTGCGGACATGGGTTCCTTCGGTCGCTCGGGTCGGTCGTACATCGGTCGAAGTGGAGGCCTCCAACCCGACAGACGTCCGGCCCCGGGCGAGGTTGCAGGTGACGGCCGACCAATTTTCCGCACGTGTGATCGGCCGTCGTGCGGCGCCACCGCCGCCTCAGGCCGGCTTCTTCAGCAGTTCCTCGGCGACGGGCCCGAGGAGGCAGGGTTCTGGCCCGTGACCAGATTGCGGTCGACCACCACGTGCGGCGCCCACGGCTCGGCCACCTGGAGGTCGACGCCCGCCTCGGTCAGCCGGTCCTGGAGCAGTCACTCGGCCCGCTCGGCGAACCCGCTCTGCGCCTCCTCCTCGTGGGAGAAGGCCGCCGCCCTGAAGCCCGCGAAGGCGTTCGCGCCGTCGGCCCGCACCGCCGCGAGCAGGGCGGCCGGACCGTGGCAGACGATCGCCGGCGGCTTGCCCGAGTCGAGGGCGGCCACCAGCAGCCGGCCCGAGTCGGCGTCCACGGACAGGTCCTCCATGGGCCCGTGCCCACCGGGGTAGAACACGGCGGCGAAGTCGTCGAGGCCGACCTCCGCCGGCTTCACCGGCTCCCGCAGCCCGGCGCGGACCTGGTAGCCGTCCCGCCAGGTCAGCCGGCTCCGCCGGTCCACTCCGCAGCCGGCACCGACCAGATCTCCTCGTCGTGCCGCTCCCCCCGGAACAGGTGACTCTCCCTGAGAACACCGTGCCTGCTCATTCCCAGCCGCCGGGCGACGGCGATGCTCGGGGTGTTGTGCGGCGACACCCACCACTCCACGCGGTGGATGCCCCGCTCCCGGATCGCCCAGTCGATCAGCACCCGGGCCGCCCGCGTCACCAGGCCCCGGCCCACCGCCGCCGGCTCCAGCCAGCAGCCCGCCTCGGCGGTGCCCCGCGCCACGTCCATCCGGCGCAGGATCACCGCTCCGACCAGCGTGCCGCCGTACCGGATCCCGCGGATGCGGCCGGCGTCGGCCGCCTCCTTCTCGGCGTACGCCCGCAGGAACGCCCGGCTGGAGGCCAGGTCCGTGACCACGTCGGGCAGCGCGTTGAACCGGCCGATGAACTCCCGCCCCCGGTCCATGTGGCCGAGGAACTCCCCGGCCTGCCACGGGCCGAGCGGACCCAGCTCGGCGCCGTCGTCACCGAGGGAGATCGTGTACATGGTCACCTTCGGGTGAGGGGGTGGGACATCTGGTAGGCCAGCCTGCGATCGGCGCCGTCCCCGATCCCCGTGAGGGCCTCGTCCAGTTCCATGAACCACTCCCACGCCTCCCGCCCGTCGGCACCGGCCAGCCGGGCCACGACGAGGTCCTCCAGCTCCGGGACGCGCTTGCCCTTCCAGATCTTGTCGGCGAGGCTCACCAGCAGGTCCTCGACGCCGGTCCCGGGCACGGTCCAGGAGGAGTGCGTCGCGGCGAACCGGGCGAGACCGGGCTCCACCCCGTGCCGCAGCAGCAGTTCCCGCCCGGCCTCCTCGTGCTCGGCGCCCGGGCCGGACAACTCGGCCACGTGCACCGCCTTGCCGATGTCGTGGGTCGCGGCGCCGAAGAGCACCGCCTCCGCGTCGAACTCCAGCCCGGGACAGCGCAGTCGCACCCACTCCACGAGCGTCGCCGCCACCTCGTGCACCGCCCTGAGATGGGCGACCAGACGCGGCGGGGCGTCAACCCGGTCCAGCAGCAGGGCGGCTCGCTCGGGAAGCGGTCGCAGTGGCGGATCGGCGGTGCCGTCCGGCGCGATCGGCTCTGTGCTCTCGGCTGTCACCGTGTCAGAGTAATCACCGGCTGGCGTGATCGTGGTCCTACGGAGGGTGTTCATGCAGGCGGTGCACTCGGCGTTTCTGCTCGGTACGGGACTGTTCTGGACCGTGGCGTACGTGCTGCTCATCCGCACGGGGCTGCGGGAGCGCACGTTCGGGATGCCCGTCGTCGCGTTCGCCACCAATATGAGCTGGGAGTTCATGTTCTCGTTCGTGCGGCCGCCGTCCGGGGTCAGCCATGTGATCAACATCGTCTGGTTCGGCTTCGACCTCGCCATCGGCTACACCGTCGTACGCTTCGGGCGGGCCGAATTCCCCTATCTCCCCGACCGGTTGTTCCTGCCCTCGCTGGCCGTTCTGCTCGCTCTCGCCTACCCGGGCATGAACTACGCCTCCGAGCAGTTCGACGAGGGCGTCGGCGCGATCACGGCGTTCGGCAGCAACCTGACCATGTCCGCCATGTTCCTGGCGATGCTGGCCTCCCGCCGGGGCACGCGCGGCCAGTCGCTCGGCATCGCCGTGACCAAACTCGTGGGCACCGTCTGCGCCTCGCTCTCCATGCTCACCGATCCCGACGGGGAACCGCGCTACGACAGCGCCCTCATGTACTACCTCTACATCGGCTGTTTCCTCCTCGATCTCGCCTACGCGTACGCGGTGTTCGCCGTGCGCCGGGCCGAGCGGACCACCCGCCCGGCACAGGTGCCCGCACAGGGCGCCCTCCAGCGCTGAAGGTCACCCCGGGTCCGGCCCGGTCCACCTCTCCAGCTGCCCTTGCCGCGAGGCCGCGCCGCTCACCGGTTGCCGCACCACCCGCGCCGTCCGAGAGCGGAGGCAACCGTCCGGGGCGTTTACAGAGCGAACATGGGCATGCCATCTCGGGGAGGGTCTTCGCCGCTCTCGGCACGTCCTCGCCGCGTACGAGTTCCCCGAATGGCGGCTCCCTGAGGCCGGGCCGACCATGGTGACGTGGGGTACGGTCACCGTCGGATCGCCGGTGCCGTCCGAGGCCGCCGGGGGACGGAGGCCGGCCCCCGGCCGCGGTGAGCGGCCGGAAGGGAGGACTCCGTGATGCTGGAAGTGAAGACGGTGGACAAGCCGGACGAGCGGCGCGACTTCCCCCGCGGCCACCTCGAAGCGCTTCATCTGACCGGGCTCGACTTCGCGGTGGGCACCTTCGAGCCGGGCTGGCGCTGGTCGGAGTCCGTGGCGCCGATCGCGGGGACCAAGAGCTGCATGGTCCACCACAACGGCTATGTGCTCCAGGGGCGGATGCATCTGCGCATGGACGACGGAGGCGAGGCCGAGATCGGCCCCGGCGACGTCTTCGTGTGCCCGCCGGGACACGACGCCTGGGTCGTGGGCGACGAACAGGTCGTCGTCTTCGACTTCGCGGGAGGCATGGCGCAGGACTACGCGAGGGCTCCGGGGGCGTGAGCCGGTCCACAGGTGCCCCGCGGTGCGCCCGTCACCGCGGGGCACCCGCATGACCGGCCGGACACAAAGGGGCCGGATATAGGTGTCAGACCGTGACGACCACCTTTCCGCGAGCGTGCTCCTCTTCCAGGTACCGGATGGCCTCGGGCGCCTCGACCAGCGTGTATGTCCGGTCGATCACCGGGGCCAGCTTCCCGGAGTCGGCCAGCTCGCGCAGCTCCGCCAGCACCGCCTTGCTCGGTGCCGGGCCGATGAGCGGACGCAGCCGCTGACGGACGAACGGGGAGAGCACGAGCCCCTGGAGGATGAGGACGGGAGCCCCGAGGAACTGCCCCGACCTGCCCCCGCTGCCGAGGACCAGCGTCCCGGTGGGAGTCAGGACGCGCCGGAGGCCGGCGATCCCGTGGCCGGCCGCGAGGTCGAGGACGACGTCGTACCGCCGCCCGGCGCGCGTGAAGTCCTCCTGCGTGTAGTCGACGACATGGTCCGCACCCAACGAGCGGACCAGCTCGGTGTTGCGCGTACTGCACACGCCCGTCACCTCCGCGCCGAGCGCCTTGGCGATCTGCACGGCGAACGTACCGACCCCGCCCGAGGCGCCGTTGATCAGGACATGCTGCCCCGGCCGCAACTCTGCCACGTCACGCAGTCCGCGCAGGGCGGTGTTCCCCGCCAGCGGCAGGGCCGCCGCCTGCTCGAAGGTCAGGGAGGCGGGCTTGCGTTCCACCCAGGCGTCCGGGACGCACACGTACTGCGCGAACGTGCCGTCGACTTCGCCGAACACCTCGTCGCCCGGCCGGAGATCCCGTACGTCGCGGCCGACCGCCGCCACCTCGCCCGCGAAGTCCCGGCCCCGGATCCGGGCCCGGGGCGCGCGCGGCCCCAGCGCCAGCCGGGCCACGTACGGGTCACCGCGCATGAGGTGCCAGTCGTACGCGTTCAACCCGGCCGCCCGCACCCGCACCAGCACCTCGTCGGCGGGCACCGGCTGCTCCACATCCCTCAGCTCCAGCACGTCCGGTGAGCCGTACCGGTCCTGGACGACTGCCTTCATGATCCCCCCTCGCTCGGTACTCGCAGGTTAGGGTGAGGGACGCCGGCCGGGCATCGGGGAAGCGCCGTAATCCCGGGGGAGGACGAGCGGGGGCGCGTGTAAGGGGCCGGTGTCTCAGAGGTCGTGGGTGACGGCACCCTCCTCGGCGTACGCGACGGCGTCCGCGTGCCCGAACAGGCCGGGCAGCCCGCCGGTGTGCACGAACACGGTCTTCTCGCCCGGCCGTACGTCACCGTCCCGGACGGCGGCGGCCAGTCCGGCCAGAGCCCGGCCGGTGTAGGTCGGGTCGAGGATGATCCCCTCGGTGCGGGCGGCGAGCCGGAGCGCCTCGGCCACCGGTCCGGTCAGCGCCGCGTACCCGCTGCCCACCTGGTCCCGGCGCACCCGCAACCGCCGCGCCGTGACCTTCTCCGAGGTGAGCGGGGCCGCGAACTCCTCGACCGCGGGGGCCGGATCGGCCAGCGCGCCCACGTCGACACCGAGCACCGACTCCGTGCCGAGGGCGGCGACCAGCCCGGCCATGGTGCCACCCGAGCCGAGCGCGACCACCGCCGTCCGCAGGCCGGGCACCTGTGCGCGCAGCTCCTCGCCACAGCGCACATAGCCCTGTGCGCCCAGCGTGCTGGACCCGCCGAACGGGATCAGCGCGGGACGGGCACCGCCGGCCCGCAGTCGCGCGCACACCTCGGCCGCCGCGGCGTCGAGTCCGGACTGGTCCACGTCGCCCGCCCAGGAGATGCGGGCTCCCAGCAGGCCGTCCAGGGCGAGGTTCCCGGAACGGGACCGCCCCGGCGCGCCGCGCAGCACGAGCACGGCGTCCAGGCCCAGCCGGCCGGCCGCGGCCGCCGTCAGCCGGGCGTGGTTGCTCTGCGGGCCGCCCGTGGTCACGAGAGTGTCGGCGCCCTCGGCCAGCGCCGCGCCCGCGAGCCACTCCAGCTTGCGGGTCTTGTTCCCGCCACCGCCGAGGCCGGTCAGGTCGTCCCGTTTGACCCACAGGTCGTCCGGACCGAGCCCGAGCGCCGCGGCGAGCCGGGGCGCCGGTTCGACGGGGGTCGGGAAGGTGCCGAGCTGCACGGGCGGGTGGCTCATGTCGTACGTCCTCTTCTGCCGGGCACACGGCGGTTGGCGGTGGCCGGTGGGTGGATGTCCGGCCGCGGGCAAGCGGCTGCCGGGCCCATGGCGGCCGGCGAGGTCCAGTCGATCACGCCCGGCCGTCCGGCGTCACACGGGCAGCAACCGTCCGACCAGCTCGCCCAGCTGACGGGCGTTGCGGCACTCGTGCATCTCGACCAGCTCGGCGTAGGCGTGCGCCGCCGAATCGCCGGTGCCCCACTGGGCGCGCGGTTCGGGGTTGAGCCAGTGGACACGGCGGGCGCGGCGGGCGGTGTCGCGGACGGCGGGCAGGTTCGGGTCGCTCATGTTCGTGCGGGCGTCCCCGAGCACGAACACCGTCGTCTTCGGGCCGACCGCGTCGCCGTAGCGCTCGGCGAACTCGCCGAGGGCGACGCCGTAGTCGCTGCTGCCGTGCCAGCCGGTGAGCGTGGCCTCCTCGCGGATCCGGGCGCCGAGCCCGTCCGGGTCGGCGTGGCCGTGGCCGAGCAGTCCGGTCACCTCGTCGAGGCGGTTGACGAAGGCGAACACCCGGACCTTGCTGAACTGGTCGTGCAGTGCCTGCACCAGCAGCATCGTGAAGTCCGAGAAGCCGGACACCGAGCCCGAGACATCGCAGAGCAGCACCAGTTCGGGTCGGGCCGGCCGGCGTCTGCGCAGCACGGGCCGCATCGGCACCCCGCCCGTGGACAGCGAGGAGCGCAGGGTGCGGCGCAGGTCGATCGTGCCGCGCGCGGCACGGCGACGGCGTGCGGCGAGCCGGGTCGCCAGCTTGCGTGCCAGCGGCGACACGGTTCTGCGCAGCTCGGCGAGCCGGTCCCGCCCGGCGTACAGGAAGTCCACCCGGTCGGCGGTCGGGGCGACCGCCCGCCGGGCGATCCGGTCCCGTCCGCGCCGCTCGGCCACCCGACGCCGTGCCTCCGCGGCGACCAGCTGCCGGAACACCTCGATACGGCGCCGGATCTCGTCGTCCAGCAGCCGGTCCGCGAACCCGGCGCCCCCGTCCCGGCCCCGCACGTCGGCCCGCACCCGGGCCAGCAGGGTCTGCGGGCGCAGCCGGTCGAGGGTCTGGTACGCCGACCAGCCGTCCGACCCGGGTGAACTCCCGTACCCGCCCAGGCCGTCCACGGCCTCGGCCGCCAGCTGCGCCAGCATCGAGCGGTCGTCGGCGGCCAGCGCGTCCGCGAGGCGGTCGCGCAGCTCCTCCCGGTCCGCGGGGCCGCCGTCCGATCCGCCGACGCCGCGCGGGAAGTACAGGTCGAAGACGGGGTCGAAGACCGCTCGCTGGGCCGGACCGTGCAGCAGGGTCGCGGCCAGCCCCTCGCGCAGCAGCTCCCGGTCGGCCAGCCCCAGGGCCTCGACCGCGAGGGCCGCGTCGACGGTTTCCCCGGTGCCGATCCGCACGCCGTGCGCGCGCAGCGCGCCGACCAGGCCGGTGATCCGCTCCTCGACACCGCTCACAGGGCGTCCAGATCGAGCTTGGCCGCCGCTTTCTGGACGTCGTCCTGGTGCTTGAGGATCACGCCCAGGGTGTCCCGTACGACGGACTCGTCCAGTGTGTCGGCGCCCAGGGCCAGCAGGGTGCGCGCCCAGTCGATGGTCTCGGCGATCGACGGCACCTTGCGCAGGTCCATCGCGCGCAGCGCCCCGACCACCCGCACCACCGACTCGGCCAGCGCCTCACCGAGCCCCGGCACCTTCAGCCGTACGATCCGTCGCTCCAGCTCCTCCTCGGGGAACCCGATGTGCAGGAACAGACAGCGGCGGCGCAGTGCCTCGGACAGCTCGCGGCCCGCGTTGGAGGTGAGGACGACGAAGGGGCGGCGGGTCGCGGTGATCGTGCCCAGCTCGGGGACCGTGACCTGGAAGTCGCTGAGCACCTCCAGCAGCAGCCCCTCCATCTCCACGTCGGCCTTGTCGGTCTCGTCGATCAGCAGCACGGTCGGCTCGTCGCCGCGGATCGCGGTCAGCAGCGGGCGGGGGAGCAGGAACTCCTCGCTGAAGATGTCGGTGCGCGCCTCGTCCCAGCTCTCGTCGCGGCCCGCGCTGATGCGCAGCAGCTGCTTGGCGTGGTTCCACTCGTACAGCGCCCGGGACTCGTCGACGCCCTCGTAGCACTGGAGCCGCACCAGCCGCGCACCGGCGACCTGGGCGACGGCCTTGGCCAGTTCGGTCTTGCCGACCCCGGCCGGGCCCTCCACCAGCAGCGGCTTGCCCAGCCGGGCGGCGAGGAAGACGGTCGTGGCGACGGCGGGTGAAGCGAGGTACCCGGTCTCGGCGAGACGGGCGGAGACGTCGTCGACGGATGTGAACAACGGGGCCTCCGGCGGTCGGGGATGGGCAGCCGCCTCCTATCTAAGCGCTTGTTCACCCCCTGTGTCACGAGGATTCCGTCACGTCCCGCAGGGGTAGACCGACCGGTTTCCTTTCATTCCGGACGCGGTAACCTCGCGGTATGGCCACCACCGACAAGGCGTCCACCCGAGACCGGCTGCTCGACGCGGCCGCCCAGCTGTTCTACCGCGACGGCGTCTCCATCGGCATCGAGGCGCTGTGCCGGACGGCGGGTGTCTCCAAGCGGTCGATGTACC
Source organism: Streptomyces griseochromogenes (assembly GCF_001542625.1). NCBI lineage: Bacteria > Bacillati > Actinomycetota > Actinomycetes > Kitasatosporales > Streptomycetaceae > Streptomyces > Streptomyces griseochromogenes. Next base: position 4,070,324 of record NZ_CP016279.1, read on the forward strand.
AGCTCTTCGACAGCAAGGACGAGATGCTGGCCGCGAGCCTGGAGCGACGGATCCCCCGGTACGAGGCCCAGTTCGCGCCCGCCGACCCGGACTCCGCGACCCCGCGCGAGCGGATCCTGTACGTCTTCGAGCAGGTGGAGAAGGCCGCCGCCGACCCCGGCTACCTCGGCTGCCCCTACCTCGCCGTGCTCGTCGAGCTGAAGGACCCCGAGCACCCGGCCAGCCAGGTCGCCCGGGCGGTGAAGGAGGGCCTGCGGGAGATCTTCCGCACCCAGGCCGAGAAGGGCGGCGCCCGCGACCCCGAGCTGCTCGCCCGCCAGCTCATGCTGATCTTCGACGGCGCCGGCGTCCGCGCCGGCGCCCGCGTGGAACACCTCGACGACGGACTCGCCACGACGACGGTGACGGCACTGCTGGACGCGGCCGGAGTGGAGTAGCCCGCACCCGCCGGGCCCCGCCCGCCGACCCGCACCCCCGGACGGGTCACCACAACGCGCCGCCGCCCTCGGCCGCCCGGTGCAATGGAGGCGTGACCGCGCCCCCGGACGACTGCCTCGTGCGCAACGAGTGGATCTGCGGCGCCTATCTGAGCACCCGCCGTGAGGTCCTGCTCGACGCGACCGTCCAGCACCTCCGGCTGACGGGGCTGGCGGTCCTCATCGGCCTGGTGATCGCCCTGCCGCTCGCGGTTCTGGCCCGCCGCTGGACCCTGGCGGCCGGCCCGGTCCTCGCCGGGACGACCATCCTCTACACGATCCCGTCCCTGGCGATGTTCTCCCTGCTCCTGCCCCTCTACGGCCTCTCGGCCACCCTGGTCGTCGCGGGCCTGGTGCTCTACTCGCTCACCGTGCTCGTCCGGAACATCCTCGCCGGACTGCGCGCGGTCCCGCAGGAGACCCGGCAGGCCGCGCGCGGCCTCGGCTACGGCCCGATCCGGCTGCTGCTCACCGTCGAACTGCCCCTGGCCCTGCCCGCCGCGATGGCCGGGCTGCGCATCGCGACCGTCTCGGCGGTCTCCCTGGTCACGGTCGGCGCGATCGTCGGCTTCGGTGGCCTCGGGAACCTGATCTACGCGGGCATGAACACCTACTTCAAGGCCCAGGTGCTCACCGCCTCCGTGCTGTGCGTGCTGATCGCCGTCGCCGCCGACCTGCTGCTGCTCGGCGTGCAGTGGCTGATCACCCCCTGGGCGAGAGCGGCCCGCGCATGAACACCCTCGGCGCCGCCTGGGACTGGCTCACCGACCCCGCGCACTGGTCGGGCGACGACGGCGTCCTGCACCGGCTGCTCCAGCACCTGATGCTCACCGTCGTCTGCCTGCTCATCAGCTGCCTGATCGCGCTGCCGGTCGCACTGGTCCTCGGCCACCTGGGCAAGGGCGGCGCGCTCGCCGTCAACATCTCCAACGCCGGCCGCGCCGTCCCCACCTTCGCCGTCCTGGTCCTGCTGCTCCTGACCCCGGTCGGGAAGTGGGGCGAGGGGCCCACCGTCGTCGCCCTGGTGCTGTTCGCCGTGCCCCCACTGCTCACCAATGCCTACGTCGGCATGCGCGAGGTCGACCGGAGCGTCGTACAGGCGGCACGGGGGATGGGGATGACCGGGCGGCAGATGCTGTTCCGGGTGGAGCTGCCCCTGGCGCTCCCGATGGTCCTGGCCGGGGTGCGACTCGCCGCCGTCCAGCTCGTCGCCACCGCCACCATCGCCGCGCTCGCGGGCGGCGGGGGCCTGGGCCGGATCATCACCGCGGGCTTCAACCTGGCCAGCACCCCCCAGGTGGTCGCCGGTGCGTTCCTCGTCGCCGTGTTCGCGCTGATCGTCGAGGGCGTCTTCGAGATCGCCGAACGCCTGGGGCCGGTGTGGGCCAGGGGCGGCCGATGAGGGGCCGTTTCGCCGTGCCGGTGGCCGCGCTGTGCACCCTGACCGCCTGCACCACCGGCCCCTCCCTGGAGAACCGCGGCGCGGTCACCGCACCGCCCGGCGACAGCCACCACCTGACCATCGGCTCGGCCGGCTTCACCGAGAGCGACCTGCTCGCCCAGTTGTACGCGCAGCTGCTGAACCGGGCCGGCTACCAGACGTCCCTCATCACCGTCGCCAACCGGGAGCTGTACGAACCGGCCCTGGAGTCCGGCCAGATCGACGTCGTACCCGAGTACGCGGCCACCCTCGCCGACTGGCTGAACGCCAAGACGCACGGCGCCGACGCGACACCGGTCGGCTCGCCCGACCTGGACGCCACGATGAAGTCCCTGCGGGACCTCGCCGCACCCCGCGGCCTCACCGTCCTTCCACCCGGCCGCGCGGTGGACCAGAACGCCTTCGCGGTGACCGCCGCCTACGCCCGGCAGCACCATCTCAAGACGCTCAGCGACCTCGGTGCCGCCAAGCTGAAGGTACGCCTCGCGGCCGGGGACGAGTGCGTGCGACGGCCGTACTGCGAGCCGGGGCTGAAGAAGGTGTACGGCATCGACATCACCGGGGTCGACCCGAAGGGCGTCGGTACCACCCAGGCCAAGCGGGCCGTGCAGGACGGCCGGGACCAGATGGTGCTCACCACGACCACGGACGCGACCCTCGACCAGTTCGGCCTGGTCCTGCTCGCCGACGACAGGCACCTGCAGAACGCGGACTACGTCGTCCCGGTCGTCAACCGCTCCCGCGCCGGCGGCCCGGGCGTGGCGAAGGCCCTGGGCAGGCTCAACGACGTCCTCACCACGGCGGACCTCGCGGACCTGAACCGGCAGGTCGACAGTTGGCGCCGGCTCCCCGCCGACGTCGCCCGGACGTATCTGAAGGACAAGGGCCTGCTGAAGTGACCGCCCGCCGGTGGCCTCAGGCGTCCGACACCGAGTCGAACGGCACCTGGCCCCGGGGGACACCCCGCGCGTCCGCGTCCACGGAGCGGCGCAGCGCCTCGTGCAGCTTCGCCGGGGTCAGCACGCCCAGGAAGCGCGCGCCGTCAAGGACCGCGACCCACCCCGCGTCGTACTGGAGCATGACCCCGAACGCCTGCTTCAGCGGAGCGCCCACCGGCACCCAGGCGGTCATCCGGTGCGCGAGGTCCCCGACCGTGCCGCCCGCGGCCAGCTCGTCGAGGCCGACCCAGCCGTGCAGATCGTCGTGTGCGTCGAGGACCACCGCCCACCGGGCGCCCCCGGTCCGCAACCGCTGCGCGGCGCGCTCGGCGGGCTCGTCCGGCCGGGCCACCGGCGGCTGTTCGAGATCGTCCGGCTCGATCTCGGTGACCGACAGCCGCTTCAGCCCCCGGTCGGCCCCCACGAACCCGGCGACGTACGGCGTGGCGGGCGCGCCCAGCACGGCCCCCGGCGTGTCGAACTGCTCGATGCGGCCCTGCCCGTACACGGCGATCCGGTCACCGAGCCGGACGGCCTCCTCGATGTCGTGCGTGACCAGCAGGACCGTCTTGCGGACGGCGGCCTGCATCCGCAGGAACTCGTCCTGCAACTGCTCGCGCACCACCGGGTCGACCGCGCCGAACGGCTCGTCCATCAGCAGCACCGGGGGATCCGCCGCGAGCGCCCGCGCCACGCCCACCCGCTGCCGCTGGCCGCCGGACAACTGCTCCGGATAGCGCGGCCCGTACGTCTTCGGGTCGAGGCCCACCAGATCCAGCAGATCCGTGGCCCGGGCCCGCGCCTTCGCGCGCTTCCAGCCGAGCAGCGCGGGCACCGTCGCGGTGTTGTCCAGGACGGTGCGGTGCGGAAAGAGGCCGACCTGCTGGATGACGTACCCGATCCGGCGGCGCAGCCGCACCGGGTCGACGGCCGCGATGTCCTCACCGTCGACGAAGATCCGGCCGGAGGTCGGCTCGATGAGCCGGTTCACCATCATCATGGTCGTCGTCTTGCCGCAGCCCGAGGGGCCCACGAGCGTCACGAGCTCACCCTCGGACACCTCGAAGGAGAGGTCGTCCACGGCCGTCGTACCGTCCGGATACCGCTTGGTGACCTGCTCGAACCGGATCATCCCCTCACGCTATCCGCGCCCGCCCGGCCCCGCCCGGCCCCGCCCGGCTCCGAACGGCCGAAGGGATGACGGCGCTGAGGACCTCGCCCGGCACGCGTCGTCCCGGGCGCTGCCCTCAGCCCACCAGCACGACCTCCAGCGTCCGCGGACCGTGCACACCCTCCACCCGGTCCAGTTCGATGTCGCTGGTGGCCGACGGGCCCGAGATCCAGGTCAGCGGGCGGCCCGGATCGAGGCGTTCCAGGGCCTGCGGAACCGAGGAGACCACCTGCTCGGGCACCCGTACCACGCAGATGTGGTGGTCGGGCACGAGGCTGATGCGGCGCCGTCCCTGGTCGGGCCCGCCGTCCAGCACGAGGGTGCCGGTCTCGGCGATCGCCACCGCGCAGGCCGTCACCACGCTGTCGACCCGATCCAGATCGTCCGGAGTGCTCTCGGCCCGGTCCGCGACCCGAGTGACCCGGGTCCCGGCCAGCCAGCCCGTCTCCAGCCCCGGCGGCACCAGGACCGAGCCCGCCTCCCGCTCCGTGAGCAGCCGGGCGATGAGCGAAGGGAGTTCCCCCTCCGTGCAGCGGTGGACGACGGCCCGGTAGTCCGCGAGGTTCTCGGCCAGCAGCTCCACGGTCTGCCCGACCGTACGGTCGCCGTGCTCCCGCAGGTAGTCGCGCCGGACGACCTGTTCATAGGGTGTGTCGTCCGGCGGTACGTCGGCGAGCGCGCGCCGTACCCGGCCCAGGATCCGTTCCCTGCCGCTCACTCGGCGCCGTCCTTTCCGCCATGGGTCCGCTGCCACCAGTCCCGGAACGGCTCGGCCGGTACGGCCGGCAGATCCCGGGTTCCGCTCCACGCCTTGCCGGGTCCGGGCAGGGTGCGTGGCTGCAGCCGCCGGGTGCGGGAGGCCAGCCGCTGGCCCGTGCGCAGGGCGCCGGGGTGGGAGAACGTCCAGCGCGCCGCCCGCATCGCGGCCCGCTCGGCCGCATGTCCCTTGGCCGGCTTCAGCACCACCTTGTTGCCCTGCCGGACCGTCACGCCGCCCTCCACGACCCGTTCCCGCAGATGCACCAGCACCTCGGGGATGTCGATGGCGACGGGGCAGACCTCGTAGCAGGCGCCGCACAGTGACGAGGCGTAGGGCAGGGAGGCGTCGATCTCGCTCTCGGTGCCTCGGAGTTGGGGGCTGAGGATGGCGCCGATCGGTCCGGGGTAGACGGAGCCGTACGCGTGCCCGCCCGCCCGCTCGTAGACGGGACACACATTGAGGCAGGCCGAGCAGCGGATGCAGCGCAGCGCCTGGCGGCCGACCTGGTCGGCGAGGGTGTCGGTGCGGCCGTTGTCCAGCAGGACCAGGTGGAAGGCGCTCGGGCCGTCCTCGTCCGTGGTTCCCGTCCACATGCTCGTGTACGGGTTCATGCGCTCGGCCGTGGAGGAGCGGGGAAGCGTCTGGAGGAAGACCTCCAGGTCCCGCCAGGTGGGGACGACCTTCTCGATGCCGACGACGGAGATCAGCGTCTCGGGCAGGGTCAGGCACATGCGTCCGTTGCCCTCGGACTCGACGACGACCAGGGTGCCGGTCTCGGCGACCATGAAATTGGCGCCGGAGATGCCGACCTTGGCGCGCAGGAACTTCTCCCGCAGGTGGAGCCGGGCGGCCTCGGCCAGTTCGGCGGGCGTGTCGGTCAGGCCCTCGGGGGCCGGTCGCCCCCAGCGGCCCATTTCCTCGCGGAAGATGTCGCGGATCTCGCCGCGGTTGCGGTGGATGGCGGGGACGAGGATGTGCGAGGGCCGGTCCTTGCCCAACTGCACGATCAGTTCGGCGAGATCGGTCTCGTAGGCGCGGATGCCCTCCGCCTCCAGCGCCTCGTTGAGCCCGATCTCCTGTGTGGCCATCGACTTGACCTTGACGACCTCCGACTCGCCGGTGGCCTTCACGAGTCCGGCGACGATCCGGTTGGCCTCGTCGGCGTCCGCCGCCCAGTGGACCGTGCCGCCCGCCGCGGTGACCGACTCCTCCAACCGCAGCAGATGGCGCTCCAGATGACGCAGCGTGTGATCCTTGATGAGCCGGCCCGCCTCCCGCAGCCGGTCCCAGTCGGACAGCTCGGCGACGGCCTTGGCCCGCTTGGCCCGGATGGTGTGCGTGGCGTGCCGGAGATTGCCGCGCAGGGTGGGGTTGCGGACGGCTTCGCGCGCGGCCTTTGGAAACGCCGGGTGGGTGGGTGGGGGAAACACAGGCATTCCGATGAAGGTGCCGCTCATGCCGCCGTCTCCGCTCGCGTCTCCGTGCTCGCCAGGATCTCCGCGATGTGCACCGGCCGCATGCCCACCGCGAGCCGGGTCATGGTCCCGCCGATGTGCATCAGACAGGAGTTGTCGGCGGCGCACAGCACCTCGGCCCCGGTCGACTCGGCGTTGCGCACCTTGTCCGTGCCCATCGCCGCCGACACGTCGGAGTTCTTCAGCGCGAAGGTGCCACCGAACCCGCAGCACTCCTCGGCCCCCGGCAGTTCGACCAGCTCAAGACCCTTGACCGCCTCGAGAAGCCTTCGGGGCCGGTCGCCGAGCCCGAGCCCGCGCAGGCCGTGGCAGGTCGGGTGGTAGGTGACCGTGTGCGGGTAGGAGGCACCCACGTCCGTCACGCCCAGCACGTCGACCAGGAACTCCGTCAGTTCGTAGGTCCTGTCGGCCACCGGCGCGAGGACGCGCGCGAGTGTGTCCCCGCGTCCCTCGGACCGGGCCCGCCCGCCCATCCGCGGATACAGCTCCCGTACCATCGCCCCGCAGGATCCGGACGGGGTCACGATCGCCTCGTACTCCCCGAAGACATCGGAGAAATGCCGGGCGAGCGGCTCCGCCTCGTGCCGGTAGCCGGTGTTGTAGTGCGCCTGCCCGCAGCACGTCTGGGACATCGGAAAGTCGACCTCGACACCCAGTCTGGTCAGCAGTTTCACCACCGCTCGGCCGGTGTCCGGATAGAGCGTGTCGTTGACACAGGTCAGGAACAGGGCGACACGCATCGCGGCTCCTCGCGGTCGGTCATCGGACCAGTGCAGGGTAATGGGCGGACACCGCCGAAGGGAGAGGGCAACTCGCCGCGTGGTGAGCCGGGCCCGGCCTCGCGCCATCGCGCGGTGGTGCCGCGGGGCGTGTACCGGATCAGCTGCCGGGTGCGCGTGAGCAGCCGGCGCAGCGCGGCGATGACCACCCCCGAAGGCCGACTCCAGCTCAGCTATCGCGTCGGCGTCGCGGTCTGCGGCGACGGCCGCAACGCCCTCGCCGGGTACGACGGTTCGGCCTGGACCGCGCTGGGGGAGTGGACCGGCTCCACCGGCACCCACACCAGCGCGCACGGCTCCAGCGACGCCCGCGGCATGTACCTGCACGGCATCGGCTACGACGCGGCCGGCCGGCTGCACTGCCTCTTCACCGGGCGCGAACAGAACGACGGCGGCGACTTGAACGCGTGCGGGGAGGCCGTGGTCGATGAGACACGGGTCGAAGGCGGACCACGTGCTGTCGTTCCTGTACCAGGAGAAGCCGAGCGGCACGACCCCCTCGGCGCTCCATGTCGCGGACTTCGCACTCCCTGCCCGACCGGTCTGTTCCGGGCGGCGGTGACGGTAATGTGAAGTCCTTCCCGCCGCTCCTCGTCCCCCCTGGAGGTCCCCGCTCGATGGCTCAGTCGGTGGGTATCAAGGACGTCGCCCGTGCCGCCGGAGTGTCGGTGGGCACGGTGTCGAACGTCATCAACCGCCCGGACACCGTGGCGAGCGAGACCCGTGCGCGGGTGCTGTCCGCGATCGACCGACTCGGCTATGTCCGCAGCGAGTCCGCGCGTCAGCTGCGCGCGGGCCGCAGCCGGATCATGGGGCTGCTGGTGCTGGACATGGGCAACCCCTTCTTCGTGGACGTGGCCCGCGGCGCCGAGCGGGCGGCCCGGGAGGCGGGGCTCGGCGTGATGGTCTGCAACAGCGCGCAGAACGCGGCGGAGGAGGCGGATTACCTCTCGCTCTTCGCCGAGCAGCGGGTGCGCGGGGTGCTGCTCACCCCGGCCGACGCCACCGGCCGCAACATCGAGACCTTCCGTCGGCACGGCATCCCCTTCGTCCTGGTCGACCGCGTCGCCGAGGGCACCAGCGAGTGCTCGGTCTCCGTGGACGACGTGGCGGGCGGGGCCCTCGCCGTGCGGCACCTGGTGGACGCCGGGCACCGCTCCCTCGCCTATGTCAGCGGCCCGCCGGGCCTCAACCAGGTGCGCGACCGCCGCACCGGCGCGCTGAACGCGCTCGCGGAGGCGGGCCTCGGCCCCGAAGCGCTGCGCGAACTGCCCACCGAGCGCCTCGACGTGGCCGCGGGACGGGACGCGGGAGCCCGCCTGCTCGGCCTCGCCGACCGCCCCACGGCCGTCTTCTGCGCCAACGACCTGCTCGCGCTCGGCGTGCTCCAAGCCATGTACGCGGCAGGCGTCACCGTCCCCGACGACCTCGCCCTGGTCGGCTACGACGACATCGAGTTCGCCGCCGCCGCTGCCGTCCCGCTCACCTCCGTACGGCAGCCCGCCGTCACCATGGGCGCCCTCGCCGCGGAACTGCTGCTGGAGGAGACCGAGGCCGAAGACGGATCCGGCACCCATGAGCACCGGCGCGTGGTGCTCCAGCCGGAGCTGGTGGTGCGCCGCTCCAGCCTCGCCACCCGCTGACCGCAAGTTCAGTAACAATCCATGATCCGAGGGGTCGGACCACGGGCGTCCATGTGCTGAACTGGGACTCGTCCGTCCCATCCGTCCCGGGAGACCCGTTGACTCTCAGCTACCGCCAGCCCGGCGTCGTCCTCACCGACCGCCACTTCACCGTGCCCCTCGACCACGCCGACCCGGACGGCGAGACCATCGAGCTGTACGCCCGTGAGGCCGTCGCACGTGACAAGGCGGGGCAGGATCTGCCCTGGCTGGTGTACCTGCAGGGCGGCCCCGGCTTCGGGGCGAATCGTTTCGTCGGGCGTCAGGCCTGGCTCGACCGGGCCCTGGACGACTACCGCGTCCTCCTCCTCGACCAGCGCGGCACCGGCCGCTCCACCCCCGCCACCCGGCAGACGCTGCCGCTGCGCGGCACCCCCGCCGAACAGGCCGACTACCTCACCCGGTTCCGCGCCGACGCGATCGTCCGCGACTGCGAAACCATCCGCCCCGAGCTGACGGGCGGTGCCCCCTGGACCGTGCTCGGCCAGAGCTTCGGCGGCTTCTGCACGGTGTCGTACCTCTCCCTCGCCCCCGAGGGACTCGACGGCGCCGTCATCACCGGCGGCCTGCCCTCCCTGGACGCCCACGCCGACGACGTCTACCGGGCCGCCTACCCGCGCATCGAACGCAAGGTCGGCGCGCACTACGCCCGCTACCCGCAGGACGTGGAGCGAGCCCGCCGTATCGCCGACCACCTGCTGACCCACGACGTCGTCCTGCCGAGCGGCTACCGCCTCACCGTGGAGGCCTTCCAGTCCCTCGGCCTCATGCTCGGCACGAGCGACGGCAGCCACCGCCTGCACTACCTCCTGGAGGACGCCTTCGTCCGCACCTCCGGCGGCCTGGACCTGTCCGACGCCTTCCAGGAGGAGGTCCAGGCCCTGCTGTCGTACGCGGGCCACCCCCTCTACGCCCTCGTCCACGAGGCGATCTACGGCCAGGACCGTCGCCCCACCGCCTGGGCCGCCGAGCGTGTGCGCGCCGAGTTCCCGCAGTTCGACGCGGCCAAGGCCGTCGCCGGAGACGCTCCGGTGCTGTTCACGGGCGAGACGGTCCACCCCTGGATGTTCGACACCGACCCGGCCCTGCGCCCCCTGCGGGAGACGGCCGAGTCGCTGGCCGCCCGCACCGACTGGCAGCCCCTCTACGACCCCGCGCGCCTCGCCGTCAACGAGGTCCCGGTCGCCGCGGCGATCTACCACGACGACATGTACGTGGACAGCGCCCATTCCGTGCGCACCGCCCACGCCATCCGCGGCCTGCGCACCTGGGTGACCGACGAGTTCGAGCACGACGGCCTGCGCACCGGCGCGCCCCGCGTCCTGGACCGGCTGCTCGCCCTGGTCCACGACGACGTGTGACGCTCAGCTCCCCGGACGGGCCGCCGGTTCCGTCACCGCGTGCCGCAGAGCGTCCCGGGCGGCCCTGATGGCGGGTGCCGGCTGCGTCCCTGACGCACGACCGTGAAGACGCGGCGGGTGCGCCGGGCCCGGGGGAGCTCCCGCAGGGCGACGGTCGGGGTCCGCCCCTGCCACAGCGGGTCGGGCAGCAGAGCGACCGCATGGCCCCGCTCGACCAGCCGGAGCTGGATCAGCAGGCCGGTGGTCTCGAACCGTACGCCGGGTTCGAAGCCGGCCTTGCGGCACAGCGTCATGTCCCACTGCCTGGCGTCCGTGCCCACGGGCGTCATGGCCCAGGGATGGTCGGCGAGCGCGCGCAGCGAAGCCGTCGGGCCGTCCGCGGCGCAGGCCGCCTCGGGCACGGCGAGACGCGGCCGGTCGTCGAGCAGGTCCTCCTGCTCGACGACCGGGCTCGCGGTCGCCGCGGGCCGACCGGTCCGCCGCACCACCGGAGAGGGCGAGCGGCGACACAACGGGTCAGCCGGCAAAAGGAGTTGCGGCAGGAGCTGGGCGGCATAGTCTGCGCCCATGACCGCGCCCGGGATCACCACTCTCCAGCCCCTACCCGACGACTGGCAGCGTGCGCTCGCCGTCGTCGCCCACCCCGACGACCTCGAGTACGGGTGCTCGGCGGCCGTAGCCGCGTGGACCGACGCCGGCCGCGAGGTCGCCTATGTCCTGGCGACCCGCGGCGAGGCCGGCATCGACACCCTCGCCCCGGCCGTCTGCGGACCGCTGCGCGAGCGCGAGCAGCGGGCGAGTGCCGCCGTAGTCGGCGTGAGCACCGTGGAGTTCCTGGACCACCGGGACGGAGTGATCGAGTACGGTCCCGCACTGCGCCGGGACATCGCCGCCGCGATCCGCCGGTACCGCCCCGAGCTCGTTCTGACCCTCAACCACCGCGACACGTGGGGCGGCGTCGCCTGGAACAGCCCCGACCACGTGGCCGTGGGCCGCGCCACCCTGGACGCGGCCGCGGACGCGGGCAACCGGTGGATCTTCCCGGAACTCGCCGAGCAGGGCCTCGAACCCTGGAACGGCGTGCGCCTGGTCGCCGTGGCCGGGTCGAGCAACCCCACCCACGCGGTCGACGCAACCCCCTGCCTGGAGCGCGCGGTGCGCTCCCTGCTCGAACACCGCACCTACATCGAGGCGTTGACCGACCAGGAACCGGAGTCGTACGTCCGTGACTTCCTGACCGCGAACACCGAGGCCGCCGCGGAACGCTTCGGCGGCAGGCCGGCGGTGGCCTTCGAAGTGTTCTGCCGATAACCCGGCCGACGGCCGGACACACCGAACGGGAACGACATGAACGGCACGGACCTGCTCGCCGCCCGCTTCGAGGAGCACCGCGGCCATCTGCGCGCGGTGGCCTACCGGATGCTCGGCTCCCTCGCCGAGGCGGAGGACGCCGTCCAGGAGGCGTGGCTGCGGCTCGGACGCTCCGACGCGGACGGGATCAGGAACCTCGGCGGCTGGCTGACCACGGTCGTCGGCCGAGTCTGCCTGGACACACTGCGCTCGCGGGCGGCGCGCCGCGAGGAGCCGATGGACGACACGCACGTCCCGGATCCGCTGGTGCGTCCGCTGCCCCGGGCGGACCCGGAGACCGAGGCGCTGGAGGCCGACGCGGTCGGACTCGCCCTCCTCGTCGTCCTGGACACGCTGGAGCCCGCCGAGCGGCTGGCGTTCGTCCTGCACGACATGTTCGCCGTGCCCTTCGACGACCTCGCCGCGATCGTGGAGCGCACTCCGGCCGCCACCCGGCAGCTGGCCAGCCGGGCCCGCCGCCGGGTACAGGGGGCCACCCCGGCGACCGACCCCGACCTCGGCCGGCAGCGGCAGGTGGTCGGCGCCTTCCTGGCGGCCTCGCGCGCCGGCGACTTCGAGGCGCTGCTCGCGCTCCTGCACCCGGACGTGGAGCTGCGCGCCGACGCGGGCGCCCTGGTCCGGGGCGTGGCCGCCTCCAAGGCCGTACGCGGGGCGCGGGCGGTGGCCGCACAGGCCGCGACGTTCTCCTCGTTCGCCGGATTCGCGCGGCTCGCGCTGGTCAACGGCTCGGTGGGCGTGGTCACCGTGCCCGAGGGGCAGCCGTTGTCCGTCACGGCGTTCACGGTCGCCGACGGCAAGATCATCGGCATGTACATCCTCGCCGATCGTGACCGCCTGGCCCGGCTGGGCCTGCCCCCGCTGCGGGACTGACGGCCGACCGGGCCGCCTCCGCCGCCGGAGGCGGCCCGGTCGCGCACCGGCGCCGCTCGCCGACCGCGTCACAGCCACCCGTGCATCGAAAGGCTTCGCAGGTCAGTAGGCTTGAGGCCATGCCGGACCAGATCATCGACCCCGCCAGCCTGCGCGGCGACTGCGCCCAGTGTTTCGGGCTGTGCTGCGTCGCCCTGCCCTTCGCCGCGTCCGCGGACTTCGCCCTCGACAAGCCCGCGGGCAAGCCCTGCCCGAACCTCCGGGGCGACCACCGCTGCGGCATCCACGCCGATCTGCGCACGAAGGGCTTCACCGGCTGCACGGTCTACGACTGCTTCGGCGCCGGACAGAAGGTCTCGCAGGTCACCTTCGGTGGACAGGACTGGCGTACCGGGCCGAAGGAGCACGCCCGCCGGATGTTCGACGTGTTCCCGGTGGTGCGCCAGCTGCACGAACTGCTCTGGTACCTGACGGAGGCGCTGGGCCTGGACGCCGCCGCGCCCGTCCACGCCGATCTGCGCCGGGCCCAGGAGCGCACCGAGCGGCTCACCCGGCAGACCCCCGAGGAGCTGGCCGCCCTCGACGTGGCCGCCCACCGGCAGGAGGTCAATGTGCTTCTGCTGCGTACCAGCGAGCTGGCCCGGGCGGGTCTCGCCGGCCCCAAGGGCAAGAAGGGCAAGGCGAAGGACCGCCGGGGCGCCGACCTCATCGGAGCCCGGCTCAGGGGCGCCGACCTGCGCGGAGCCAGCCTGCGCGGCGCCTATCTCATCGCCGCCGACCTCACCGGCGCCGACCTGCGCGGGGCGGACATGATCGGCGCCGACCTGCGGGACGCCGATCTGACCGACGCCGACCTCACCGGTGCCTTCTTCCTCACCCAGCCGCAGCTGAACGCCGCGCGTGGCAGCGCCGGGACCCGGCTGCCCCGGTCAGTCACCCGCCCCGTGCACTGGGCAACGGGCGCCTGATCCCGAGCCGTCGTCGGGCACCGTGACCGACCGGGCAGCGGCGCACGAGGGCGCGGTACGCCGCTCCAGGCGCAGCCGCAGCCCCTCCGGCATCACGGTCAGGCGTTCGGTGATCCGCAGCCGGTAGTCCGGGTCGGGCCGCAGTTCGTAGCGGCGCAGCAGCAGACCGAGCACGAGGGTCGCCTCGTGCAGCGCGAACTGGCGGCCTACGCAGGCCCGCGCGCCGGTCCCGAACGGCTTGAAGGTGTGCGCGGGACGCGCCCGTACGGCCTTGGCGTCGAACCGGTCCGGGTCGAACCGCTCGGCGTCCTCGCCCCACACCTCAGGGTCGCGGTGCAGCATCGGCGTCAGCACCAGCGCCCACGCACCGCGGCGCATCGGGTGCTCGCCGGCCAGCACCGTGTCCTGGCGGGCCTCGCGGGCGAAGGCGGGCGCGGTGGGCCACAGCCGCAGCGACTCGTCAAGGACCCGGCGGACGTAACGGAGCCTGGCGACCTGGTCGTAGCCGGGCTCGGCGGTGTCGCCCCAGACGCGGTCCACCTCGGCGCGGGCCCGGGCGGCGACCTCCGGGTGCCGGGCGAGGTAGTACAGGGCGAAGGAGAGCGCGCCCGAGGTGGTCTCGTGGCCCGCCACCAGGAACGTGATCACCTGCTTGCGCACGTTCTCGGCCGACAGCCGCTCCCCGGTCTCGGGGTGAGCCGTCTCCAGCATGCGGTCCAGCAGGTCCCCGTCCCCGCCGCCGGACCGGCGCCGGGCCGCCACCAGGTCGTCGACCGTGCCGTCCAGATGGGCGATGTCGGCCGCGTTGCGCCGGGCGGCGCCGCGCAGCAGCAGCGGGGCCAGCGGCACGGGCACCGTGTTCAGCCGCTGCGCGTAGGTGAGCGTGCCCACCATCGCCGTCACGAAGGGGTGCGGCCGTTCCCGCTCGAAGGAGCCGAAGTCGTGCCCGAACCCGGTGCGGGCGATGGTCTCCAGGGTCAGCTTGGTCATGTCCCCGGGCACGTCCACCGCCCGTCCCGCCGCCTGCTCCCGGTCCCAGCGACCGGTCAGCCGGTCGGCGACGGCGAGCATCATCCTGTGGTAGCCCTCCATGGCCTCCCGGCTGAAGCCGGGCGCCAGCACGTCGTGGGCCAGCTGCCAGTTGGGCTCGTGGTTGTACGCCGTGAACAGGCCGTCCCCGGCGACCGGTCGCAGATTGGCGACCCCGAGGCCCACGTGCTTGGCGAACCGGGACTCGTCGGCGATGTCGGCGGCGAGCCGGGCGCCCCACAGGAACACGAACTCGTTGCCGAACGCGCGGCGCCGGAATATGGGGCCCAACTGGCGGGCGAAGCGCAGGGAGTCCTGCAAGGGCCGGCGCCGGTCGACGCCGAGCACGTCGCCCAGCAGGGGCAGCCGGCGTGGCGGATGCGGGATGCGGTGCAGCTCGGGCCAGCCCTGCTCGGCACCACGGAAACCTTTCGGCAACCCTCTCTGTGCCGTCTCCGCCATCACGCGATCTCCCTTGATCCAGCGGACGGCCGAACCCGCGCCCGCATGTGTTGTACATGAGTTCAATAGCGCGTGTCAGTGTGGGCCGCTTGTTGAACCGGCGTCAAGTAAAGTGACGCCATGCCCGCGAATCAGGGGGAACGCGTCCGGCGTCGACTCAGCACCGAGGAACGCCGTGAGCAGTTGCTTTCGGTCGGGGCGTGCCTGTTCTCGGAGAATCCCTACGACGAGGTGTGGATCGAGCAGGTCGCCGAGATCGCCGGCGTCTCCCGCGGGCTGCTGTACCACTACTTCCCGAACAAGCGGGACTTCTTCGCCGCGGTCGTGGAGCGCGAGAGCGAGCGGATGCTGCGCATGACGGCGGCCGTGCCCGGGGTGCCGGTGCGCGAACAGCTGAGCATCGGCCTGGACACCTACCTCGGCCATGTCCAGGCCCACGCCCATGGCTTCCGTGCCTTCCATCGCGCCGACGCGGCCGGCGACCAGGCCGTACGCCGCGTCTACCAGCGGGCCCTCGCCGCCCAGGAGCAGCAGATCCTCGCCGCCCTGGCGGCCGACCCCGAGTTCGGGCCCGCTTTCGGGAGCGCCCCTCAGGTGCGCCTGGCCGTGCGCGGCTGGCTCGCGTTCACCACGGCCGTCTGTCTGGAATGGCTGCGCGACGGCGAACTGGCGCGGGAACAGGTGCGCGATCTGTGCGCGCGTGCCCTGATGGGTGTCATCGCTTAAGGACTCGTCCTGGTGGGGGCGTGGTTGGCGTGCGCCCGGATCTTCGATAGGTTAGGTAAGGCTTACCTTAGGAGGTCGAGGATGGGTGACACGCAGGACTGGGCGGCCGGACCCGGTGCGGCGGAGCAGGCGCGGTCGGTGCTGGCCACCGCATGGTCGTGCCAGGTGACAGCGGACGCTGCCCGCGAGGAGTACGTGGGTGCGCACTCCGTGACCGAGGACGGCGAGGTGCTGTTGCGCGTGCCCGAGGACAGCGCGCTGCTCGCGGCCGCGCTGTGCGCTCCGCGCGGCGAGCCGTCCGCGGTGCTGGAGTTGGCCGACGTGGCCCCCGTCCCGGTACGCCGGCGGATCCGGGCCCGGCTGTGGCTGGCCGGCTGGTTCGTCCCGGCCGACGGCCCCCTGCTCTTCCGGCCCACCCGGGTGGTGCTGCGCCGGCCGTCCGGTGCCGTCCTCGTCGACCTCGACGAGTTCAGCGCCGCCCGGCCCGACCCGCTGGCCGGCGCCGAGGCTCAGCTGCTCACTCATCTCGCCGACGCCCACCCGGACGCCGTCGAGCGGCTCACCCGGCTCGTGCGGCCCGAAAGTCTGCAGGCCGCGACCCGGGTGGTGCCCCTCGCCGTGGACCGGCACGGCCTGACCCTGCGCATCGAACGCACCCGCGCCCACGGCGACGTACGGCTGCCGTTCCACACGCCCGCCGACAACGTCACGCAGCTCACCGAGCGCATGCACGCGCTGCTCGCACAGGCGAGCGCCGCCGTCTGCCCCCGCACGCTACAGCGGCAGCGAGCAGACGGCGACGGGTGAGGCGAACGGCTCGCCCGCCAGGCGTAGTTCACCGCTCGCGCTGTCCGCGTGGAAGACGCTGACCGTACCGGAGCGCTGGTTCGCCGCGAACAGCAGCCGGCCGTCCGGTGAGAAGGCGATCTGCCGCGGGAAGTCCCCGGCCACCGGCACCGTGCCGAGCAGCCGCAGCCGGGCGCCGTCCGCCTCGACGGCGTACCGCGCGATGCTGTTGTGGCCGCGGTTGGCGAGAAAGGCGAAGGAGCCGTTCGCGGTCACCAGGATCTGCGCCGGGTAGTTGGTGCCGCCGGACGAGCCCGTGGGCTGCGGGTCGCCGATCGTGAGGCGACCGGTGGCCGGGTCGTAGCCGCAGACGGCGACCGTGTCGTCCACCTCGTTGGCCAGGTAGGCGTACCGGCCGCCCGGATGGAAGGTCAAATGGCGCGGACCCGCACCGGGACGGGTGCGTGCCTGGGACGCCTCGGCGAGCGTGCCCTTCGCCTGGTCGAGGTGGTAGGTGTAGACGGTGTCGGTGCCGAGGTCGACGGCGAGGACATGGCCGCCGTCGGGGGCCGTGATGAACTGGTGTGCGTGCGGGCCCTGTTGGCCCGGGCCGGGCGGCGGTGTCGAGTGCGTGACCAGTTCGGTACGCTCGCCGAGGCCGCCCGAGGCGTCGATCGGGTGCACGGCGACGCTGCCCGACTGGTAGTTGGCGCTCAGCAGCCAGCGGCCGCCGGGGTGGACGGACAGATGGCAGGGCCCCGCCCCGCCGGTGCTCCGGGCGCCGAGGATCCGCCGGTCCGCCAGACGGACGGCGGTGACCGCCCCGTCCTCGCGCTCGTCGACCGCGTACAGTGTCCGGCCGTCCGGGTGCAGCGCGAGATACGACGGGTCCGGGACCCCGGTGAGCGTCCCCGCGCCGGTGATCAGGCCCGTGTCCGGGTCGTAGGAGGCCAGCCCGATGCCGGTGCCGCCGCCCTCGACCGAGGTGTAGGTGCCGAGGTAGAACGGGCGTGGGCGCGAGTCCTTCCGGGGCGGCCGGGCCGTCGGCCGCTCCTCGGCCGCGGGTGCGCCCTTCGTGGGCGGGGCCGCCGGTGAGGGCACCGCCACCACGGCGGCCGCGCCCGCCGCGGCCCCGACGAACCGGCGTCTGCTCCAGCCTCCCCCGCTCTCTCGGCTTCGCTCGAGCAGGGGGGATCCCCGTCGCGCCGCCCGCGCATCCGTGTCCATGCCACACCTCAGGTCGTGGGTTGCCCCGCTCGTGACAGCCACCTTGGCGCGGAACCACCGTCAAGGGCAAGACGGGCAACGGTCGTTGCACTCCATGCAACGGCGGTGAGCTACCACTCCACTACCACTCCCCGTCCTCGACCGGCCTGCCCTGCGCGTCCTTCAGCGGTACCACCTGGTCGGCCGACGGCTGCTGCCAGGGCTCCAGGTCGTCCCCGAGCCAGTCGCCGACCGGCTTGACGGCCTCCAGGGTGTCCGTGGGCGCGAGGTCCTCGGCGTCCTCGTCGTCATAGTCGTACCAGGGCAGCCCCGCGCTCGTGTACGCCGCCCGGTCCACCGGCGACGGCGGGGGTGCCTCGCCCGTGATGCGGCGCCACTCCGGGGGCGTGACCAGGTGGACGAACACCCGCGCGGCGGGCTTCTCGGACCAGTCCGTGAGCGGCCGGTCGTCCTCGTAGACCTCCTGGCGCATCGAGCCGCCGACGCCGAGGCCCATGGCCGCCGCGCGCCGCGGGGGAGCGGCGGCGGGCGGCGGAGGTCCGCCGGGAGCGGGCGCAGCCATGGCCACGGGCCCGCCGTAGCCGCCGAACGGCCCGGTCGGCCCCGTCCGCGCGCGCCGCTCCCGCTCCCGACGACGCCACTCGGCCAGCGCCGCCTCCTTCAGCGGGAAGGACTGCAGCTGGACACCGCCCCACACCTCCTCGCCGGTGACCTGGCCCTCCACGGTCGCGCCCAGGCCGAGCGGCACCGCGACGAACTGGCGGACCGTCCCCGTGCCCGAGTTGATGCCGTCCAGCCAGGGCTGGCGGGGCAGCACCACGTAGTTCTGCGGGGCGCGCGCAAGACGGTCCCGCCACGGCTTGCCGGAGACCGCGCACACCTTGCCCACGCCGACCTGGAGGGCGGCCGGTTCCGCCGTACCGGCGAAGCTCAGCCACATCGCCTCGCGCAGATACACCGGCAGCATCACGCCACCGCGCGCCCGCCACTCCTCGGGCACCCGGTCGGCGTGGTCGGCCACCCGCCGGACCGGGAACTCGCCGAGCCCCGGCGGCAGCGGATGCGTACCCGTCTCGGGCAGTCGCAGCGTGCGCACGAACCGCACCGCCACACCGCCCCGCAGCCGCAGCGTGTTCCCGTCGATCCGTACGGCGGCCTCGGTCATCGCCCGCTCCCTCGCCTTCGGTGCCGGCCCCGCCCCGGCACTTCTCACCGTGAACGCTCGCCGACCCCCGTACGGTTCCGCCACAGCTCCTCCTGCACGCCGAGGCGCTCGCGCATCCGGGACATCCGGGGCTGCTTCGCCCGCTGTTCCCGGGACACCAGATCCAGCTCCTCCAGCAGGCGGCGGGTGCGGTGCTCGGTGTCGAGTTCGTCGATGACGCGGTTCACCTCGGTCAGCACGGCGCCCATCAGCTGCCAGTTCGTCCAGTCCTCGCGGACCTCCTCCTGGAGCAGCTCGGCCAGCCGGTCGCGGGTGGCGGCCGCCGTGGTCAGCTCGGCCGTGAGCCGTGCCTCGGCCGATTCGGCGTTCTCGCGCAGATGGGTGGTGACCAGCACCGCGAAACTGACCACCGCGTCGGCGATCTCGGACAGCAGCTGTTCCACCGTCGCGCCGACCCCGGGCGGGAACAACGGCTCGGGCCCGCGGGCCTTCGCCAGGTCCGTGAAGGAGCGGGCCAGCACCCGCAGGACGACCGTGCAGATCTCCAGCGTGTCCAGTCCGGTGCGCAGCACCACCCGGTGCAGCAGGCCCTCCTTGACGCGAGGATTGAGCCGAAGACTGTCCTCGGCCTGCCGCAGCGCCGCGTCCACCCGGACGATGTCGTGGTCCAGCCGGCGCGCCTCGTGCAGCCGCTGCGCCGCCCGCTCCCAGGGGATCCGGCCCGCGGCCTCCTCACCCATCCGCAGCATCAGCTGCCGCACCCGGCGTGCCAGGCCCTCGATCGACTCGCCGGCCTCGTCCACCCACACCGGGGGTGGCAGCAGCAGATTGCAGGCCATCCCGACGACGGCGCCGATCAGCGTCTCCACGATGCGCGCCCAGGCGGTGAACCCGACGGTGGTGACCCCGAGCACCAGCATGGCGCTGATCGCCACCTCGGCCACGTACTCGTCGACGCGCACCAGGTGCCCCACGGCCAGCGAGGCCACGATCAGCAGCGCGAGGCTCCACCAGGTCAGCCCCACCAGCAGGCTGAAGGCGATGGCGACCAGCACCCCGGCCACCACCGAGTTCACCCGGCGGATGCCATTGGTGAGCGTGGCGTAGAAGGTGACCTGCACGACCAGCAGGGCGGTCAGCGGCGCGGTCAGCGGGGCCGGCTCGGGGCTGAGGCGCAGCGCGATGACGTAGGCGATCGTCGCCGCGGCGGCCGATCGCAGCGTCTGGACGACCACCGGCTCCCGACGGCGTCCCACCAGGCGCAGGAGTCGCCGGCTCCACTCGCGTACGACGTGCATCCCTTGGCCTGTTCCCGTTCCGCGCGCGGGCCGAACGTACCTTCACCGCGTGGGGCGGCCCGGTTGCGCGAGCGGTAGCCGGCGACCTTGGCGAGGTTGCCGCAGCGTTCCATCGAGCACCAGCGGCGGCGCCGGGCCTGCGAGTCGTCGAGGAACAGCAGGGAACAGCCCGGGTTCCCGCACTCCTTGACCCGCTCCAGCAGGGGGCCGCCGACCAGGAGGACGGCGTCCCGGGCCACCGTCGCGAGGGCGGCGCGCGCCGGATGGCGCGCGGTCCAGCGCCGGGGCCCCAGCTGGGGCGCGAGGTCCGGGCGGGACGCCATCTCGTTGACCAGCCGCACATCCGCCGCATCCGGCTCCTGCCCGGCCATCGCCGACCGTACGACGCGGTGGACCGCCTCGCGCAGGGCGCGGCCCTCGGTCAGGTCCCGTGCGGTGACCGGGACCGGACCTTCCTCGGCGGCCAGCCCCGCCTCGGTGATCCAACGGGCCAGGGCGTCGGGGCCGGGGAGCCGCTCCAGGGGTACGGCGTGCCGTTTGCCGAGGGTGGCGACGAAGTCCAGGCAGGGGCGGCCGCCCAGGAAGGGGAAGGCGAGCGCCGGGTCGGATGGCTGGGTCATGCGGGCAGCCTACCTCGACGACACCGTTTCAGGAGGTGACTTGACACCGGTTGAAGAGGTGTCGCATCGTGACACCGGTTCAAGCAGTTACGGAAATCTCTCCTACTCGAGGCGGTGCGGGATGCGTGCGGTGCGGATCGAGGAGTTCGGCGGGCCGGAGGTACTGGTTCCGGTCGAGGTGCCGGACCCGGTGGCCGGGCCCGGACAGGTGCTCGTGCGGGTCGCGGCCGCCGGCGTGAACCGCGCCGACGCGCTGGTGCGGGCCGGCCGCTACCACCGCGCGGGGCGCCCGCCGCTGATCCCCGGCGTGGAGGCGGCCGGCACCGTGGCGGCAGTGGGGGAGGGGGTGACCGGCTTCCGGGTGGGGCAGCGCGTCATGGCGCTCGACGGCATCGACTCACCCGGCTTCTACGCCGAGTCGGCCGCCGTGTCCGCCACGCAGGTGACCACGCTGCCCGACGGCGTGGACCTGACCGAGGCGGCGGCCCTGCCCGTGGCCTGGCTCTCCGCCTGGTACTGCCTGCGCAGGCTGGCCAAGGTGGCTCAGGGTGACACGGTCGTCGTCAAGGCCGCCGCGAGCGGCGTGGGCACCGCGGCGGTACAGATCGCCGCCGAGGCCGGCGCCCGGGTGGTCGCCCTCGCCGGATCGGCCGAAAAGGCGGCGTGGGCCGGGCGGTTCGGGGCGGCCGATGTCGTGGACACCTCCCGGCACGCCGACGAGGCCGAGGTCGAGGAGGTGCTGCGGCTGACCGGCGGGCGCGGCGCCGACGTCGTCCTCGACACCGTCGGCGGCCGGGCCTTCGGGCGCAGCCTGCGCGAGACGGGGCACGGCGGCCGGGTCGTCGCCCTCGCCAACGTCGCCCTGGAGCAGAGCATCCTCGACACCCGCGACTTCTACCCGAAGAACATCGCGATCCTCGGCTTCCAGCTCACCAACCTGCAGATCCACGGCTGGGACCCGCGCCCGGACCTGCGCGAGCTGGCCGAGCGGGTGGCCGCGGGCGTCTACCGGGTGCCGGTGGAGACCGTGCTGCCGCTGTCCGAGGCGCGTGCCGCGCACGAGCGGCTGGAGAGCCGGGACAACCGGGGCAAGATCGTGCTCACCCCGGGCGGCTGACCGGCCCCCGGAGGGTCAGGCGCGGAGCTTGTCGAGGAACGCGGACAGGTTGCCCACCGTGCGGGCGACCTGCTCCTCCAGGGTCAGGCTCTCCTCGAAGCGGCTTCCGGACTCCGGCACCTTCTTCCCGCGCACGTACAGCGAGCACGCCAGGTCCGTGCACATGTACACCCCGACCGAATTGCCCTCGCGGCCCGCCGCGCCCGCCTTCCGGGCGGTCATCAGTGACACCCCGCCGCCGGGATGCGTCGTCAGACACACCGAACACATGCTGCGGTGCAGGAACCCGCGGCGCGCGGCGGGGAAGCGCAGGGCCACACCGACGGGCCGCCCGTCCCGCTCGGCGACCAGATAGCTCCGGTCGGGTGCGCCGGGATCCCGCCAGCCGAGGAAGTCCAGGTCGTCCCACGGGTGTTCACCGAGGTCGCGTGGGACCGCGAGGCGCTTGGCCTCCCCCTTGGAGCAGTTGATGAATGAGTTGCGGATGTCCTGCTCGGTGAGGGATCTCATCAGGTGGGGTCCTTCCGGATTCCGTGGCATGAACCTAGAGGGTCTAGCTTCATGCCTAGCCTAGATAGCCAAGGGGGGGGCGGGCCAATGGATTTCCGGGATGTGCTGCCGCCGCGCGCCCGACGGGCGGTGAACCATGTGGCCGCGGGGGCGTCCGGGCCGCCGCTCGACCCCGATGCGCGCATCACCCTCAACTTCCACCCGGACCGGCTGTCCGCCGGGGTGCCGATCCTCGACGCGCCGGCCCGGGACGGTGCCTACCACTCGCAGTTCGTCACCGGCACCAGCGACGGCGGGCTCACCGCACACCCGGGCGGCGACCGCCGGCGCCGGGAGAGCCGTATCTTCGGCGGCGCCCACGACGACGCGGACCCGGCGGAGCGCCCGGTGTACGGCGCCCTGAACTTCCGCCGCCGGACGGTAGGCGCGGCCCCGCGCTTCGGCTCGTCCCACCTCAGGCTCACCGGTCCCGCCCTGACCCGGGCCACCTTCTGTTACCCCGACAGCGCCGCCGAGCCCACCGACTTCGGCGTGGCATCGGCCATGCCCCTCGTCGCGCTCGCCGAGGCGGACGAGCGGGACGCCCTCGACGACTGCATCGAGGGCCATGCGCACGGCGGTGTCCTGCTCGACCGGGACGTCGAGGCGCTCGTGCTCGACGCGAGCTACCGGGGCACGCCCGAGACGGCGGCCCGGCGCCTGTCCCTCCCCTCGCATGGCACCCCGGTTACCGGCTCACGGTCGCGGAACTGCGCCGCCACGCCGACTACCGCGGCCCGCGGTAGGCCGACCTCGGTGCCCGGATCGCCGGGCGCGGCCTGATCACCCCGCGCGTCATCGGCGACGCGGCCCGCACCGGCCGCCACGACCTCCAGGACCTGAAGAGGGTGTGGCACACCCTCGCCCGCTTCGGGGCACCCGAGGGCGCGGGCACGGCTTATTCCGGACCGGGCCGCGCCGACCTCGCCTCCGGCGGCCACACCCCCGGTGCGAGCACGCCGAGGGCGTAGGCGCGGGCGACCAGTTCGGTGCGGTTGGCCGCCCCCCAGCGGGCCGACAGACGCCGTAGGTGATAAGTGACACCGTCCTTGCTCAGGCCCAGCTCACGGGCGGCCCGGTCCGTGGTGGTGCCCCCGGCCAGCAGCGCCAGGACCCGGCCCTCCACCTCGGTGACGGGCGCGGGCTCCGGTTCGGGACGGGCGGTGCGCTCGCCGTGAACCCACAGCATGACCAGCAGCGCGGGTGTCTGGTCCGTGCTGTCGCTCACGGGATCCGCCGTCAGTTCCCCGTACCGCTCCGCACCACCGGGCGCGCGCCAGCGCACGGACACCTGGTAGCGAGAGCGGCGCCGCATCCGCAGCGCCTCGGCGATCCGCTTCACCTGCGTGGCCTCCTGCGGCCGGAACAGCTCCAGCACGTCCCGGCCCTTCAGCCGCCCCGGCGTCGTACCGCACTCGGCGGCCATCGCCGGGTTGGCGAGCACGACCGAGCCGTACACGTCACACACCGCGACCGGTACCGAGACCCGGTCGAAGAGGGTCAGCGCCCGGTTGCGCCAGACCACCGCGTCGGCCCGCTCCGCCTCCACCCGCACCTCCCGATGTCCCGCCCGGCCTCGGCGGACAGCCGGGCCGGCGCCCACTTCACGGGCCCCGCGGAGCGGTGTCAAGTCGGCCGTGCCGGTGTCGTGCAAGCCCCCATGCCGACTTTTGACTGCACGATCGTGTAGTGCCGCGGCCCGCACCCCCCTGGCCCGTCGACCACCCTGGAACTCAGGACATCCGTTCTGCGAAAGGCAGTTGTCGCGCCATGCCCCCCACCGCACTGCACCCCGAGCCGGCCGGTACCCTGCCCGGCGTCCCCGTCGTGGACATCACCGCCACCGGGCCCGGACACACCCCCATCCAGCAGGTCATGGAGCTGATGCGCGCCCACGGACCCGTCCTGGTGCGCCGGCTGCACGGGCGCGACGTCCTGATGGTCGGCGACGCCGACCTGGTCGCCGACCTCGCCGACGAGGAGCGGTTCGCCAAGCACATCGGGCCCGCCCTGGAGAACGTGCGCGCCTTCACCGCCGACGGCCTGTTCACCGCCTACAACGACGAGCCCAACTGGGCCAAGGCGCATGACATCCTCATGCCCGCCTTCGCGCTCGGCTCGATGAAGACCTACCACCCGGTGATGCTGAAGGTGGCCCGCCGGCTCATCGGCTCCTGGGACCGGGCCGCCCGCGCCGGGCAGCCGGTCAACGTCCCCGACGACATGACCCGTATGACCCTCGACACCATCGGACTGGCCGGATTCGACTACGACTTCGGCTCCTTCGAGCGGGCCGAGCCGCACCCCTTCGTCGAGTCCATGGTGCGCTGCCTGGAGTGGGCCATGACCCACCTCGCCCGCACCCCGGGCAAGGACTACACGGAGGCCGACGCCGCGTTCCGCGCGGACGCCGACTACCTCGCCGGGGTCGTGGACGACGTCATCGCGGCCCGCACCGGCACCGACCAGAGCGGCGCCGAGGACCTGCTCGGGCTGATGCTCACCGCCCGCCATCCGGCCGACGGCACCACCCTGGACACGGCCAACATCCGCAACCAGGTGATCACCTTCCTGATCGCCGGCCACGAGACCACCTCCGGCGCGATGTCCTTCGCCCTGTACTACCTCGCCAAGCATCCGAGCGCGCTCCGGCTCGTCCAGCGCGAGGCCGACGCGCTGTGGGGCGACACCCCGGACCCCGAGCCGACGTACGAGGACATCGGCCGTCTCACCTACACCCGACAGGTCCTCAACGAGGCGCTGCGGCTGTGGCCGACGGCCGCCGCCTTCAGCCGGCACGCCCGCGAGGACACCCTGCTCGGCGGCCGGATCCCGCTGCGCGCCGGACAGGGCCGTCACCGTGCTCGCCCCGATGCTGCACCGGCAGCCCGTGTGGGGCGACAACCCGGAGCTGTTCGACCCGGAGCGCTTCACGCCCGAGGCGGAGGCCGCCCGCCCGGTGCACGCCTTCAAGCCCTTCGGTACCGGTGAACGTGCCTGCATCGGACGGCAGTTCGCGCTGCACGAGGCGACCATGCTGCTGGCGATGCTGGTCCACCGCTACCGGCTGCACGACCACGCCGACTACCGGCTCACCGTGAAGGAGACCCTCACCCTCAAGCCCGAGGGCTTCACCCTCACCCTGACGCCGCGCACCGACACGGACCGGGTGCACGCCCCGCTGCCGGGCACCGCGACCGCCGCCGGCGCCGAGGGCCCCGCCCCGGACACCCTGCCCGTCGGGGTACGCCCCGGCACCCGTGCGCTGTTCCTGCACGGCAGCAACTACGGCACCTGCCGCGCCTTCGCCGCCCAGCTCGCCGACGAGGCCGCCGCCGTCGGCTGTGTCACCGAGGTCGCCGCCCTGGACGACTACGCCGACGGCCTGCCCACCGACCGGCCCGTCATGATCACCGCCGCCTCCTACAACGGCCGCCCCACCGACGACGCCACCGCCTTCACCGCATGGCTCGACGGCACCCCCGACCTGACCGGCGTGACCTATGCCGTCCTCGGCGTCGGTGACCGCAACTGGGCCGCCACCTACCAGCAGGTGCCCACCCGCATCGACGCCCGCCTCGCCGAACTCGGCGCCACCCGGCTGACCGACCGGGCCGCCGCCGACGCCTCCGGCGACCTGACCGGCACCGTCCGCGACTTCACCACCCGGCTGCGCACCGCCCTGCTCCAGGAGTACGGCGACCCCGACGCCACCGCCGCCGAGGAGCCCGCGACCGGGTACGAGGTCCGCACCTTGACGGGCGGCCCGCTGGACGCCCTCGCCGAGCGGCACGGGCTGGTGCCGATGACCGTCACCGAGGCCTACGACCTCACCGCGCCGGGCTACCCGCGCACCAAGCGGTTCCTGCGCATCGCCCTGCCCGACGGTGTCACCTACCGCACCGCCGACCACCTGACCGTGCTCCCCGCCAACGCCCCGGACCTGGTGGACCGCGCCGCCGCCGCGCTCGGCGTCGACCTCGGCACCGTCCTGGACATCCGGGCCGGCCGCCCGCGCCGCGACGGACTCGCCACCGACCGCCCGGTGACGGTACGGCACCTCCTCACCCACCAGGTCGAGTTGCAGGAACGCCCCACCGCCCGGCAGCTGGCCCTGCTCGCCGAGGCCAACCCCTGTCCGCCCGAGCGCGCCGCCCTCGCCGCCCTGACCGGTGACGACCCGCGCACCCTCGTGGAGATCGTCGAGGACCACCCCTCCCTGCGCGGCGCGCTCGACTGGCCGCACCTGCTCGATCTGCTGACCCCGATCCGGCCCCGCCACTACTCCCTGTCCTCCTCCCCGGCGGCCGACCCGCGCCACGCGGACCTGATGGTCTCCGTCCTGGACGCTCCCGCACGGTCCGGCAAGGGCCGCTACCGGGGCACCGGCTCCGGGCATCTGGCGTCCCTGCTGCCCGGCGACACCGTGTACGCCCGCGTCCAGCCCTGCCGGGAGGTCTTCCGGATCGACGGCACCGCGCCCGTCGTGATGGTCGCCGCGGGCACCGGCCTGGCCCCGTTCCGCGGAGCGGTCGCCGACCGCGCCGCGGCCCGTGCCGCGGGCGCCGAACTCCCTCCGGCGCTGCTCTACTTCGGCTGTGACGCCCCCGACGCCGACTTCCTGCACGCCGGTGAACTCCGCGCCGCCGAGAGCGCCGGAACGGTCGGTCTGCGCCCGGCCTTCAGCGCCGCCCCCGAGAACGGCGCCCTCTTCGAGCAGCACCGCATCGCCGCCGAGGCCGACGAGGTCTGGGACCTGCTGACCGCGGGGGCCCGCGTGTACGTCTGCGGCGACGGCTCCCGGATGGCCCCCGGCGTGCGTGAGGCGTTCCGCGCCCTGTACCGGGAGCGCACCCCCGGCGCCGACGACACGGCGGCCGTACGGTGGCTGGATTCGCTCGTGGCGGACGGGCGTTACGTCGAGGACGTGTACGCCGCGGGGTGATCCGCCGCCGAGAGGCCGACCGGGTGTGCGCTCCACGGGCGGGCTCTAGCGGGCGCTGCCGATGGTGCGGTCGGCCTCGGAGCCCTGGAGCATCAAGGTGGTCTCCTCGATGCGGCTGAACCGGCCGTCGGGCGCGAGGTCGGCGAAGAGGTAGACCTCCGTGGTCACGGTCGAACCGTCCTTCTTCGTGATGTACACGGTGTGCCGGTCGGCGTACTTGCCGCCGTCGTACAGCTCGTCCTGCACCTCGACGTGGCCGTCGGCGACGAGGGTGCGCACATGGGTGATGTGCTCGACGAACTCCGCGCGGTCGGCCCACTGCCCGTCGGTGCGCTGACGGTACTCCGGGGTGAAGTGACGGTCGGCGGCCTCCTGCACGGTGAGGTCGGTGTTGAAGATCAGGTCGGTGAGGGCGGCCTTGACGCCGGTGCGGTTCATGGGAATCCCTTTCGAGGACAAGGAAGAGAAATGCGTGCGCCGCGCACGCTTCGCCTCGACTGTAGCACCCAATGCGTGCGTTGCGCACGCTATTCTTGAGGGGTGACGAACGACGTAGGACACGACATCGCCAACGCGCTGGGCATCCTTCTGCGGCGCACCGCGCGCGCGAAGCTGCACAAGGAGCTGACCCAAGGCATGGGTGAGGGGGTGGACGAGCTGACGTACCCGGTACTCAGCGCGCTCGCCCGGACCGGGCCCCGCAGTGCGGCCGACCTCGCCCCCGACGTCGGCCTCGACCGCTCCGGCGTCACCCGCCGGGCCTCTCGCCTGGAGGTCGCCGGTCTCGTCCGCCGTGAGCCGGATCCCGCCGACCGGCGCGCCCATCTGCTCGTCCTCACCGAGCAGGGCGAACTCGCGGTGGCGGAGCTGCGTACCCGGCTGGCGGACCGCATCATGGCGAGCCTGTCCTCGTGGCCGCCGGGTGAGGCGGAGGCCTTCGCCCGCCATCTGCGCCGCTTCACGGTCGAGGGGCCCTTCGCCTGAGGGGTGACGGCTGGACCTCTGCGCGGGGTGCGCCTCCTGTGCGGCGGTCCATTCATGCGTGGGCGTTCCGTCACGTCGTCAGGATCCGTTCCGTCCCGGTGTCGACGCTTTGTTCCGCTGTGTCGGCCCCGGGTCGGGGAGGCTGACGGTCGTGGGAGGCGGTGAGGACGCCCCAATCGACCCGATCCGTACCGCCCTGACTTAGCTCATTACATGAAATAAGGGTTGGTGGAATGTCGCGTCCACCCGCTTCCCAGGGGTATGTTGCAGGTCGGGACACGGTTGAGGGGAGCCACATGACGGGGCGGAACGGGCGCACGGTGCGCGATCTGAGACGGAGCAACCGCACGGCCGTGCTGCAGCGGCTGTACTTCGACGGCCCCCTCAGCCGTTTCGAGCTGGGCCCGATCACGGGCCTGAGCTCCGGCTCGGTCAGCAATGTGGTCGCGGACCTGGTGGCCGACGGCCTGGTCGAGGAGGCCGGCAGCGTCGACTCCGACGGCGGCCGCCCCCGCACTCTGCTGCGCGTCGCCCCGCACAGCGGACAGATGATCGGCGTCGACGTCGGCGAAACCCGCGTCCGGGTGGAGCTGTTCGACCTGACGCTCACCGAACTCGCCCGCACCGAACGCCCGCTGACCCAGCAGGGCTACGACGCCGACGTCATCGCCGGTCACATCCGCGACGGCATCACCGAGGTCCTCACGGCCGAGGACGCCTCGCCCGAGCGGCTGCTCGGCGTCGGCGTCGGCGTGCCCGGCATCGTCGAGCACACCGCCGGACAGGGCGCCGTCGTGCACGGGCAGACCATCGGCTGGGACGCGGTCCCGCTGGAGGAACTGCTTCGCTCGACCTCCCAACTGCCGGGCGCTGTCCCGTACTTCATCGACAACGGCGCCAAGACCCTCGGTCAGGCGGAGATGTGGTTCGGCGGGGGGCGTGGAGCCCGCAACGCGGTGGTCGTGCTCTTCGGCTCCGGAGTCGGCGCCTGCCTGGTGAGCCCCGAGGTGGAGCACGGGCGGGCCCTGGAGTGGGGCCATCTGACTGTACGGGTCCGGGGGCGCCGCTGCCGCTGCGGTGCGCCGGGCTGCCTGGAGGCCTACGCGGGCGCCGAGTCGCTGCTGGCCCGCTGGCGTGAGGAGGGCGGGCGCCCGCCCAAGGGCACCGACGAGGAGACCGCGCTCACCGCGATGCTCGCCGCCGCCTACCCGCCCGAGGGCAGGGACCCCGACCCCGTGGCGCTCGCCGTCCTGGAGGAGGCCGCCGAGTATCTGGGTGCGGGCCTGTCCGACCTGATCAACCTCTTCCAGCCCGAGCGGATCCTGATCGGCGGCTGGGCCGGGCTCCAGCTCGGCACCCGGTTCCTGCCCGCCGTACGCCGCCACGCGACGACGTACGCCCTGCGGTACCCCGCCGAGAAGGTGACCATCGACCTCGGCCGGCTCGGCCCCGACGCGGTCACCGTGGGCGCCGCGATCCTGCCCCTGGCCGACTTCTTCGCCCGCGGCGGCCGCCGTGCCGAACCGGCGACCGAGGACCGCCACCCCGCCTGGCGGGCCGCACTGGAGGAACGCGCACCGCGCTGACCCGGCTCACCTGTGCGCGGGCATGGGAAAGCCCCGGCCGTGATCGGGGGAATCACGGCCGGGGCGGCCGAGCGGTGGGCGCGGACGGCGGTCGCCTCCCGGCGAAAGGCGCCACAGGGCTTCAGTCGAACGATCGTCCCTGTGGGCAGAAGGTGAGGCCCGGGGACACTGTCCCATCCGCACCCAGGCCTTGTTCAACGGGCAACCATCCGGGGGTGTTCCAGACGAACTCCGTCACCCGCGTCACGCTGTTCGGTGCTCAGACCGGCGTACGACCCCCATGGGTCCACGCCAGCAGTTCCTCCGCCGTCCAGGTCGTCACCACCCGCTCGGCCGGCACCCCGCACTCCTCGGCCCGCGCACACCCCAGGATCTGCCAGTCCAGCTGACCTGGCGCATGCGCGTCGGTGTCGATCGAGAACAGCACCCCGGCGGCCACGGCCCCGCGCAGCAGCCGTCTCGGCGGGTCCAGCCGCTCGGGACGGCTGTTGATCTCCACCGCCGTGCCCGACTCGGCGCAGGCGGCGAACACCTCGTCCGAGTCGAACTCCGACTCCGGCCGCCCGCGTCCCGTCACCAGGCGCCCGGTGCAGTGGCCGAGCACGTCGGCGTGCGGATCGCGGACGGCGGTGACCATGCGGCGGGTCATCGAGCGGGCGTCCATCCGCAGCTTGGAGTGCACGGACACCACGACCACGTCGAGCCGGGCCAGCAGCCCGGGCTCCTGGTCCAGCGAACCGTCCTCCAGGATGTCGCACTCGATGCCGGTGAGCAGCCGGAACGGCGCCCACCGCGCATTCAGCTCCGCCACCACCTCCAACTGCTCGCGCAACCGCTGCGGCGACAGGCCCCGGGCCACGGTCAGTCGGGGGGAGTGGTCGGTCAGCGCGGTCCACTCATGGCCGAGCCGGGCCGCGGCCCGCCCCATCTCCTCGATCGGACTGCCGCCGTCCGACCAGTCCGAGTGGGTGTGGCAGTCCCCGCGCAGCAGTGCCCTGAGCTCCGCTCCGCCGCCGTCGGCCGGCGGCGCGGCGGTCTCCTCCTCCAGCGTGCGCAGATAGCCGGGCAGCTGCCCGGCCAGGGCCTCCCGCACCACCTGCGCGGTCTTCGGGCCGACCCCCTTCAGCGACTCCAGCGTGCCCGCCGCCGCGCGCTCGGCGACCTCGCCCTCGGGCAGCGCGGACAGCACCCGGGCGGCGGTACGGAAGGCCCGTACCCGGTAGGTGGGCGCCAGCGACCGCTCCAGCAGGAAGGCGATCCGGTCCAGGGCCGCGACGGGATCCATGGTCACCTCCACCTCGCCATGCCCCTCCAGGGTTCCCCGGCGGGGCCCGCCCCGCACGCCCGCGGCCGCCGACGGTCCGTGACCGTCCGGGTCGTGCCGCGCCCGGCGCTCTCCCGGACAGGCCTCGCGGACAGGTCGTCGGCCCGGGTTGCGTTCTACGCTCTATTGCATGACCGAACAATCAGCTCCCTATATCTCCCATCCGCGGGTCATGGTCCTCGGGCTCTGCCCGGGCAAGCCGGGTGAGCCGCCCTTCAGGATCCTGGAGATCGACGGTCAGGTGGTCGGTTCGGCCACTTCCATCACCGATGTGCTGGAGGCGGCCGCCTCCCACGGCATCACCATCCACGACCTGGACGACCCGGACATGGTGCGCTTCGTCGGCGGTGACAAGTACACCTGGACGCTGCACTGAGCGGACTGCTCAGCCGACCGTCCACTTCTGGTTGGCGCCGCCCGAGCACGTCCAGATCTGCAGCCGGGTGCCATTGGCCGAGCTGTTCCCGGTCGCGTCCAGGCACTTGTCCGCCTGCGGGTTGACGATGTCGTGGGCCGCCGAGACGGCCCACTTCTGGTTGGGGCCGCCCGTGCAGTCCCACAGCTGGACGGTCGAGCCGTCCGCCGTGCCGTTGCCGGTGACGTCCAGGCACTTGCCGAGCGCCCGGATCGTGCCGTCCGGGCCGACCGTCCACTGCTGGGCTCCCGTGCCGTTGCAGTCGTAGAGCTGGACCGGGGTCCCGTTGGCGGAGTTCGCGCCCGCCACGTCGGCGCACTTGCCCGCAAGGCCCCGGATCGGGACACCGGCCGCGCTGTCGCTCGTCGTCACCGACACCGAGTCCACCACCAGCTGCTGCGGGAACTGGGTGGAGCCGTCCGGGTCGCCCGGCCAGTACCCGCCGACCGCCAGGTTCAGGATCAGGAAGAACGGCTTGTTGAACACCCAGGTCTTCCCGCCCAGGTCGGCGGGGGTGCGCCGCTGGTAGACGTTGCCGTCCACCGACCAGGTGATCGAGTCGGGCGCCCAGTCGACGGCGAAGGTGTGGAACGCGTCCGCGAAAGCCTGCCCGCCCGGCAGGGTGTAGCCGGCGCCTATGCCGCCCGAGCCCGAGTAGCCGGGGCCGTGCATCGTCCCGTGCACGGTCGAGGGTTCGAAGCCGACGTTCTCCATCACGTCGATCTCGCCCGAGTCCGGCCAGTTGACCGGTGTGCCGAGCATCCAGAACGCGGGCCACATGCCCTGCCCGCGCGGGATCTTCATCCGGGCCTCGACATGGCCGTACTGGGCGTTGAACTTCCCGGCGGTGTTCATCCGGGCCGAGGTGTACTGGCAGCTGCCGTACCAGCACTGGTAGCCCGCCGGGTTCTCCTTCCGGGCGGTGATCACCAGATGGCCCTGGCCGTCCAGGGCCGCGTTCTTGGTGCCGGAGGTGTAGTACTGCCGCTCGTGGTTGTTGACGTTGTCGCCGGTCTCCAGCGTCCACTTCGAGGCGTCGACCCCGGAGCCGGCGGGCCCGTCGAAGGAGTCGGAGAACGTGGCGACGGCAGCGGCCGCCGGGGCGGCGGTCTGGGCCCGGGCCGGGCCGACGGCGGCGGAGCCGACCAGGGCGGCTGACAGCGCGGCATACAGGCATCTGCGGAGCAGGCGGGGGGAGGCCATGGCTCTCCGTTCGGTGTGGGGGGTGAGATGCCTCTTGATTTAAGGAGTGAGATAAGTGGGCGTCAATACCTTGGTCCGAACCTGTGTCCGACGAAGGCTCCGCCCGTGATCCTTTCCGACTCCCATGCTCCGAAGGGTGGTTGCGGGCGTAGGCGCCAGTGTGCGGCTGCCCGGACCGGTGCCGTACCCCGGTCCGTCGTTTCCGTTCGCGCTCCCGGGGCATTCGGGTCCCGGGCCCGCGGAGGTGACGGATGGTCAGGCGTACGGCCCTCCTCGCCGCCGCGCTGTGGGGGTGGCCACCGGCCCGGTCACGACGGCACCGCCAGTAGCATGATCGGCGCAGCCCGTGCTGATCATGCGAGGAGCGGATCGTGCGAGACATCGCCGTTTTCACCGGCAGTGCCCATCCCGAACTGGCTCAGGAGGTCTGCGCCCACCTGGGCGTGCCGCTCAGCCCGACCCGGGTCAGCCGGTTCGCCAACGACTGCCTGGAGGTGCAGCTTCAGTCCAACTGCAGGGAGCGGGACGTCTTCCTGATCCAGCCGCTGGTCAGGCCGGTGCAGGAACACCTGGTGGAGCTGCTGCTGATGTGCGACGCGGCCCGGGGTGCCTCCGCGGCCCGGATCACCGTCGTCATGCCGCACTACTCCTACGCCCGCTCCGACAAGAAGGACGCGCCCCGCATCTCCCTCGGCGGACGGCTGGTCGCCGACCTGATGGTGGCGGCGGGCGCGAGCCGGGTCCTCGCCATGACCCTGCACGCCCCGCAGGTCCACGGGTTCTTCTCGGTGCCGGTGGACCACCTGCACGCGCTGCGCGAACTGGCCGCGCACTTCAGGCAGTACGACCTGTCACGCACCACGGTCGTCTCCCCGGACCTCGGCAACGCCAAGGAGGCCGCCGCCTTCGCCCGGCTGATCGGCGCGCAGGTGGCGGCCGGTGCCAAGCAGCGGTTCGCGGACGACCGGGTGACCATCAGCTCAGTGATCGGCGATGTCGCGGGCCGGGACGTCATCGTGCTGGACGACGAGATCGCCAAGGGCAGCACGGTGATCGAACTCCTGGAGAGACTGCGGGAGTCGGGGCCGCGCTCGATCCGGGTGGCGTGCACACACGGCCTGTTCGCGGCCGGTGCGCTCAAGCGGCTGAGCGAGCAGCCCGACGTGCTGGAGATCGTGTGCACCAACACCGTGCCGGTGCCCGTGGACGGACACGAGGGGTTCGCGGACAAGCTGCGCGTGCTGTCCATCGCGCCCGCCCTTGCCGAGGCCGTGCGCCGCATCCACAACGGGGAGTCCGTCAGCGCCCTGTTCGACGACCCCACGGGCGCCTAGACAACGCCGCCGCGCCGCCTCCCCTCGACGCCTGGCCGGCTGGACGCGGCCTCGGGCTGTTCCACGGCCGCGTCCAGGGACGGCTGCGGCGGCAGCAGCCGGGACAGACCGGTCACCCGGAAGACGCGCAGGGTCAGCGGGTGGGTGCACACCAGGTGCAGCCGCCCGCCGCGCTCCAGCACCCGGCCGCGGGCCCGGTACAGCAGCCGCAGCCCCGAGCAGTCGAAGAACTCGACGGCCCGCAGGTCGATCACGATCCGTGCGCCGGGCCGGTCGGTGACCCGGTCCAGGGCGGGAGTGATCTCCACCGCCGCCGCGATGTCGATCTCGCCGCGGAACTCCAGCACCGTGTGCCCACGGTGCTCGTGTACGCGCAGATGCCGGGTGAGCGGTGTGGGCTCCTGCTGCACGACGGCACCACCTCCCACCCGCGCCCGGAAAACCGTTTCCCGATCGTCAAGTTACCCTCGATGGAAGGAATTTGAGCATGTTCGATTGACATATGTCTTCGAGTTTGGCGCGTGTCGCTCCGTGGCAGGGGCGAGAATCGTCCCTTCGTGCGGATCGGCCGGGCGGTGCGGGACATGGGCATGGGCCGGATCACCCGGCCCACGCCCGTCCACGGAACCCCAGGGGCTCAGTCCACCAGCAGCACCAACTTGCCCGTCGTCCGGCCGGTGTCGCCCAGCTCGTGCGCCTTGGCGGCATCGGCCAGCGGGAAGGCCCCCGCGATCGTGGCCCGCAGCTTGCCCTGCTCCATCAGGTCCGCGACCGCCCGCATCCCGGACCGGTCGGCGTCCACCAGCATCCGCAGCGCCCGCACGCCGAGCCGCTCGGCCTCCTCGTGGAAGTCCTGGGACCCGATCGGCAGGATCGACACCACGACCCCGCCCGGGCGCAGCACGCGCAGCGACCGTACGGAGGTCTCGTCGCCCAGCGTGTCCAGCACCACGTCGACGTCCCGCACCGCCTCGGTGAAGTCGGTGGACCGGTAGTCGATCGTCTCGTCCACGCCGATCTCCCGCAGGAAGCCGTGCTTGCCCGCGCTCGCGGTACCGATCACATACGCGCCGAGCGCCTTGGCGATCTGCACGGCCACGTGCCCGACACCGCCCGCCGCCGCATGCACCAGCACCCGCTGCCCGGGCCGCAGGCCCGCGTGCTCCGTCAGTGCCTGCCAGGCGGTCAGCGACACCAGCGGCAGCGCGGCCGCCTGGATGTGGTCGACCGAGGTCGGCTTGGGCACCAGGGCGCGGGCCGGGGCGATCACGTACTCGGCGTGCGAGCCGTGGCCGAAGGGATAGGGCAGCATGCCGAAGACCTCGTCACCGGGCCGGAAGGCGGCCACGCCGACCCCGGTCTCCGCGACCTCGCCGGAGACGTCCCAGCCGAGGACGAACGGCGGCTCGCCCAGGAACCCGCCGGTCGCCCGGTGCTTCCAGTCGGTCGGGTTGACCCCGGCGGCCCGCACCCGGACCAGCACCTCGTTGGGGCCCGGCGTGGGCCGCTCGACCTGTACTTCCTTCAGGGCCTCGGGATCGCCGAGGACGTCCTGGCTGATGGCACGCATCGTGTTCACATCGCTCATGGTTCACCAGCCTGCCCGGGTCCGTGCGCCCGGGAAATGGCAGGATGGCCAACCTTCGATAGGATCGTGCCATGCGTGGAACAGCGAATCCGGAGCGCGTGGTCGTCCTGGCCCTCGACGGCGTCTACCCCTTCGAACTGGGGATCCCCAGCCGGATCTTCGGCGCGGCCGACGGCCACTACGAGGTGCTGACCTGCACGGTCGACGGCGGTCCCGTGCGCACCAACGCCGACTTCGGCATCACCGTCGACTACGGCCCCGAGATCCTGGAGACCGCCGGCACGGTGGTCGTCACCTCCATGCCTCCCACCCACATCCCCACCGATCTGCCCGACGAGGTAGCCGCCGCGCTCGCCCGTATCCGCCCGGACGCGCGGATCGTCTCCATCTGCACCGCCGCCTTCGTCCTCGCCGCGGCGGGCCTGCTCGAAGGCCGCCGGGCCACCACCCACTGGCAGGTGGCCGACCTGTTCCGGCGCAGGTACCCGCATGTGGACCTGGACCCGGACGTGCTCTTCGTGGACGACGGCCGGATCCTCACCTCGGCCGGAGCCGCCTCCGGTGTCGACATCTGCCTGCACATCGTCCGCACCGACCACGGCAGCGAGCTGGCCAACGCCGTCGCCCGCCGCTGCGTCGTGCCCCCGTTCCGGGACGGCGGCCAGGCCCAGTACATCGAGCAGCCGGTCCCGGAGAGCGGCGCGGCGAGCACCGCCGCCACCCGCGCCTGGGCGCTGGAACGGCTGGACGAGCCGCTGACCCTCTCCGACCTCTCCCGGCACGCCCGGATGAGTCTGCGCACCTTCGCCCGCCGCTTCCACGACGAGGTCGGTCTCAGCCCCGGCCGCTGGCTGATCCAGCAGCGCGTCGCCCGCGCCCGGCATCTGCTGGAGTCCAGCGACCTGCCGGTGGACCGCATCGCCGCCGAGGTCGGCTTCGCGACCGGCGCCTCGCTGCGCCAGCACCTGCACGCCACGATCGGGGTGTCCCCGCAGACCTACCGGCGCACGTTCCAGCAGGCCCGCTGACCTTCGAACGTTCCGGCCCGCCCCGGCGTCCGAGGACCGGAAACAGTGGCGAGGAACAGGGGTGGGCATGCGCGCGGGACTCGTGGCGGTGGCGGTACTGGCGGCCGTGACGGCGGTGGGGTGCGACGACGGCACGGGGGTGCGGGTGGTGGGGGGCACGCCTCCGCCCACCCCGTACAGCGGACCGCCGCACGTCCCCGTCAAGAGCCCGGACGGCCACAGCACCCGTGTGCTGCGGGTGGCCTCGGGGGCCGCGGGCCGGGCGCTGGAGTGCGACGGTGAGATCTTCGAGGGCGGCGGCCCCGACGGCTGGGGCAGGGCCGAGGGAGGCGATACGCCCGAGGCGGGTCCGAACCTCTGCTTCGGCATGTTCCGTCCCGCGCGGCCCGACCACGGCTACCGCGTGGAGCGCGGGGAGGCGGACCGGGTGCTGTACTCCTTCGACGTCGAGGGACGCACCGAGCTGGCCGTCGGGGTGGCCAAGGACCAGAAGGGCCGGCCCGGTTGGGGACCGGAGACCAACGCCTCCCGCGATCCCGCCGAACTGCCCGCGACGTTCGCGGCCGCCCAGGGCGGGGGAGGTCTGGACGGACCGCGACGGCAGCCGGGTACCGGTCAGCCGGCTCAGCGGCTCGACCGGCCCGGAACACCGCGGCCGGCAGTCGGCCCACTTCCTCGAACTGGACCACCGCACGTACGTCCGTGACCCCGAGGGCGTGCTCGGCGCCGACGGGCTGCTCGAGGCGCCGTACCGTGAGGACGTCCGCATGCCCGCGGACCCCCTCGACACCGGATGCCACCACCGCGGCCGGCACCTGTGGCTGACCGGTGACAAGGACACGCCCCACGTCCGCACCGCGGACGGAGCGGAGGCCTGGCCGCGGGCGAAGCGCGGCGTCGCCTGCCGGTGACCGGTCACCGGCTGCGGTGCAGCGCGACCAGCAACTGCCACACCTGGTCCGCCGCCTCCTCCGGTGCGGCCTCCAGCAGCCCGTGCAGCCAGTCCGCGAGGACCCCGGCGAAGGTCGCCGCCACCGCCGAGGCCACCAGCGGGGCGTCCGCCGCGCCCGCCAGCTCGCGCTCGGCGAGGCTGCGGGCCCTGAGGTCCCGGTGCAGCACCCGGCCGAGCGGCCCGCCCCCGCCGGGCGCGAGCAGCGACCGGTACAGGGCCGCGTGCGGGGCGAGGCCCGCGAAGAACTCCCGCAGGGCCGGCGGGGCGTTGACCGGATCGGGCCGCCCCCGCCAGGCGTGCAGCGCGTCCACCGCCTGGCGTACGACGTCCGCGCACGTGTCGACCGCGAGCGCCTCCAGCCCGTCGTAGTGCACATAGAACGTGGCCCGGCCCACCCCGGCCCGGCGCACCAGCGCGGCCACGCCGACCTCCTCCAAGGGGTGCTCGGCGCACTCTTCGAGCAGGGCCGCACGCAGCCGGGCGCGGGTGCGGGCGGCCCGCGGGTCCTCCTGGGGCGCCCGGGTCATCGCGCGGCGAGGACGGCCGCGAGGGCGAGCGCACCGGGCAGCGCCTGGGCGAACAGGATGCGCCGGTTGGCCGTGACCGCGCCGAACACGCCCGCCACCACGACACACGACAGGAAGAACACCCGCACCCGGAACCCGGTCGGGTCGGCCGCGAGGAGCCCCCACATCAGGCCCGCCGCCAGGAAGCCGTTGTACAGGCCCTGGTTGGCCGCCAGCGGCGCGGTCGCCCGGGCCATCTCCGGGTCGAAGCCGTGCAGCCCCCGCCCCGGCTTCTTCTGCCACAGGAACATCTCCAGCACCAGGATGTACACGTGCAGGGCGGCCACCAGGCCGACCAGGACGTTCGCCACGATCTCCACGACCAGCGACCTCTTCTCTTCATGGACAGATGTCCAGGATAGCCGGACACCTGTCCATGAATTCACTCGGGGGCCGCCCGTCCCGCCGCGGCACCCCCGCGCAGCTCCCGGGCCCGTAACGCCAGCTGGATCTCGAAGCGAGCCTCCGGATCGTGCAGCAGATCGCCGAACAACTCGTCCAGCTGCCGCATCCGGTAGCGGACCGTCTGCGGGTGCACCGCGAGACGCGCGGCCACCTCCGCGACACCGCGGCCGGAACGCAGCCAGCACAGCAGGGTCTCCGCCAGCCGCTCCCGCTGCGGCGGGCGCACCTGCGCCAGCGGGCGCAGCCGGCGCTCGGCCATCGCGTCCAGCAGCGCGTCGTCGCGCAGGAGCAGCAGCGTGGTCAGGTGGTCCTGGCAGCGCACCACCGAGCCGGCCGGGTCCGTGCCGGACAGGACGCCCCGCCGGACGAGGTCCAGCGCCTCCGTCGCCCAGCGCAGCGACCGCGCCCCCTCGTCCAGCGCCACCGTCGGCCCCATCGCGGCGCGCAGCCCCTGCAGGGCCCCGGCCACCGCCCGGGCCCGGCCGGGGCCCTCCGGATCGGGCACCACCAGCAGCGCGGGCTGGACGTCGAACCGGGTGAGGAACTCCGGCGGCACGATCGGCCCGGCGCCGGGCCCGGGGTCGACGGCCACCACCGCGACCGCCCGTGGCACCGTCCAGCGCGCGGCATGCGCCAGATCGGCGATCGCCTCGGCCGAGGCCGGGGGATCGGCGGTCAGCAGGTCCACCAGCCGGGCCCGCCGCTGCTGGAGTTCGCCCGCCGCGTGCAGCCGGGCCTCGGTGTAGGCCGCGGTCGCCGCGGCCGCCATCTCGTCCAGGTGCAGGAACAGCACCTCGCCGAAGGCGCCCAGCACATGACGGGGCAGCAGCCCCTCGTCCACCAGCGCGTTCACCCGGCGCCAGGTCACCCGGGCGCCGAGTCGCAGCGCCGACTGGAACGAGTCGAGGCTGCGCCCCTCCTCGGCCTCTCCGCGGCCGATGCGCTCGTAGGTCGCCCGCACCGGCTCCCAGTCGGTGTCCGGCTGGGCCATGCGCTCCAGCAGCCCGTGCAGCGCGTGGTCCACGCCCCGGTGCACGGCCTGCATGTACGTGTCGTCCATGGGGCGCGCGTACTCCGGGATCCCGGTCCTGATCGCGCGGACGACCTCCTCGGCGATCTCGGGGACATAGGGTCTGAGGCGGTCGGGCAGACCGGGCGGCAACGCCTTGTACGGGCCGCCCGTGTCCACGCCCACCGCTGCGGCTCTCTTCGGCACGCCGGTGACGATACCCGTGAGTAACCCACGGGGGCTCATCACCTGAGGACAGTTGTCGGGTCCGGGATTGTGCGCCGCTCACAATCGAGGGCTCAGGCGTCCGCGGCCGCGTACACCCGCTCGCCGCCCACATAGGTGAGCGCCACCGAGGTCTCGGCGATCGCCTCCGGCGGCGCGGCGAACGGATCGCGGTCCAGCACCACCAGATCGGCGAGCGTCCCGACGGCCACCCGGCCGGCGTCGTCCAGGTGGTTCACGTACGCCGATCCGGCCGTGTACGCGGTCAGCGCGTCCGCCAGGCTCAGCCGCTCGTCGGGCAGGAACACCGGCCCGGCGGCGCCCGGTTCGACGCGGTTGACCGCGACATGGATGCCCTGGAGCGGATCCGGGCTGCTGACCGGCCAGTCGCTGCCCGCCGCGAGGCGCGCCCCGGAGCGCAGCAGCGTCGCGAACGGATACTGCCACGCAGCCCGTTCGGGCCCGAGGAACGGGATCGTCAGCTCGTCCATCTGGGGCTCGTGCGCGGCCCACAGCGGCTGGATGTTGGCGGTGGCGCCGAGCCGGGCGAAGCGCGGCACGTCGTCGGGGTGCACCACCTGGAGGTGCGCCAGGTGATGCCGGGCGTCGCCCGGCCCGTTCGCCGCGCGGGCCGCCTCGACGGCGTCCAGCGCGTCCCGCACCGCACGGTCGCCCAGCGCGTGGAAGTGGCACTGGAAGCCCAGCGCGTCCAGCTCGGTGACGTACTTGGGCAGTTGGCTCGGATCGATGAAGCTCTTGCCGCGGTTGGCGGTCGCGCAGCCGCACCGGTCCAGATAGGGGTCGAGCAGTGCCGCCGTGTGGTTCTCGGCGACTCCGTCCAGCATCAGCTTCACGGTGCCCGCTCGGAACTGGCCGCGGCTCAACGCGGCTCGCCGCTCGGTGAGTTCGGGGATCTGCTCGGCCCCACGCTCGCGGTCCCACCACAGGGCGCCGGCCACCCGCGCCGTGAGCGAGCCGTCCCGGGCGGCTGTCAGATACGCCTCGGCGGGGTCGTCCATGCCGAGGAAGTCACCGATCAGGGCGTCCTGCCATGCGGTGATGCCGAGCGCGTGCAGATGCCGCTGGGCGTGCAGCAGAGCGGCCAGCCGGTCGGCCGCGGTGGCGGGCGGTGTCAGCCGGCCGACCAGCTGCATCGCGCCCTCCTGGAGCGTGCCGGCGGGCTCGCCGGAGGCGTCCCGCTCGATCCGCCCGTCGGCCGGGTCGGGGGTGTGGCGGTCGACGCCGGCCAGATCCAGGGCGCGGCTGTTGACCCAGGCGCCGTGGTGGTCCCGGTTGGGCAGGTACACCGGCCGGTCCGGGACGACCGCGTCCAGCAGTTCCCTGGTCGGCGTGCCGCCCTCGAAGGCCTCCATCGACCAGCCGCCCCCGAGGATCCACTCCCGCTCGGGATGGGCCTCGGCGTAGGCGCGGACGGCGGCCACGGTGTCCTCGGCGGTCGTCGTCCCGCTCAGGTCGCACTGGGTCAGTTCGAGTCCGGCGGGCACCGGATGGACGTGCGCGTCCTGGAAGCCCGGGAGCAGCAGCCGCCCGGCCAGTTCGACCACTTCCGTGCGCGGCCCGGCGAGCTCGCGCAACTCGCCGTGCCCGACGGCGGTGACACGGTCCCCGGTGACGGCCACGGCGGTCGCGGTGCGTCCCTCGGGAGTGAGGACGGGGCCGCCGGTGAAGAGCAGATCAGCGTGCATGATGCCTTTCCTGGATGGTCAGTTGGAGGTGGTAAGAAGGTGCTGGGAGTCGGCGTCGGTGCCCTCGCCGGTGCGGAAGTACGGTGATCGGCGCACCCACCTCGCCCACGCCGCCACGACGAACCCGGACGCGATCATCAGCAGCGGCATGAGCAGCAGGAACCAGCCGTTGTCCGCGGCGACCTCGAAGTGGTCGGCGGAGTCGTAGAAGGACCAGCCGAGGTAGCCGCCGAGCCCCAGCAGGGCGAGCGCGCTCACCGCCGGGAGCACCACGGCGCGCATCCCCTGCCGCCAGTCCTGGCGCAGCAGCGAGCGGAAGCGGGCGGCGGCCGCGAGCGCGGTCAGCGCGTAGGACAGGGCGACGACGATGCCCACGGCGTTCACCGTCGCATTGATCATGTCCGCCAGGCGCGGGATCACCAGGGCGAGCACCGCCACCGCCGTGGCCAGCGCTCCGACCAGCAGCGTTCCGGCCGCCGGCGTTCCGTACCGGGAACTGACCTTGGACCACACCGGCCCGAGGGTACGGTCCCGGCTCATGGCGAACATCCCCCGGGCCGTCGGAATGACCCCGGCCTGGAGCGAGGCCACCGCCGAGAACATCAGCGCCACCAGGGGCAGCGCGGCCAGCGGCTGCGAGGCGAGCCGGTCACCGAAGTACGCCAGCCCCTGTGCGCCGTGCCCGGCCAGCTCGCCCTCGGACAGGACCCGTTGGAAGGCGACCGAGCCGAGCAGGAACAGCCCAAGCATCGTCACCAGGGTGATCAGACCGGCCCGGGAGGCATCGCGCGGGTCGCGCACCTCCTCGTTGACGGTGAACGCGGCCTCGAAGCCCCAGTAGCAGAACACCGACAGCAGCAGGCCCTGTGCCAGCCCGGTCGCCGAGGGGATCGCGAACGGGTCGAACCAGGACAGCCGGAAGGGATGCGGGCCGCTCACGATGCCGTATCCGCAGAACCCGAGCAGCACGATGTACTCGAAGACCAGCAGCCACGTCTGCAGCCGGGCCGCGGTGCGGACCCCGGTCACGGCGGTGAGGGTCACCGCGACGAGGACGAGGATGCCCACCGCCGTCGTCTGCGCGGTCGAGTCCGGATCGAGCGCGAGCGAACCGATCCGGTCGAGCCCCGCCTCACCGGCCAGCTGGAGCATCGCCGAACCGGTGACCGCCGTGGTGTAGGCGAGGAAGGCGATGCTCGCCACGAAGTTGACCCAGCCGACCATGAAACCCAGCCAGGGGCTGAGCGAACGGCCCACCCACACATAGCCGTTGCCCGCGTTCGGCTCCACCCGGTTCAGCCGGGAGAAGGCCCCGGCGATGCCGAGGACCGGCAGGAACGCCAGCAGCATGATGGCCGGCAGATGCAGGCCCACCACGCCGGCGGTCACGCCCAGACCGATGCCGATGCTGGTGGTCGCGGCCGTGCTGGACGCGGCGACGGCGACGCCGTCCAGCACGCTCAGGGACTTGCGCAGCTCGGGCCGCGCGGGGGGATCCACACCGAAGGGGGTCTCGCTCATGCCTGTTCTCCGCTCGCACCGCAGGGCCCGGTCGGCCCCGGTGACCGCAGATGAAACCGCCCGTGTACTTCACAGGTCAACGGTGTTGTCATAAGGTGCCGGGCACACCCAGGGGAGGACTCCCATGAGCGAACGCGTCGTCCAGCCCGCCGCGCGGCAGCGCAGGCGCCCCACCAAAGGGGGCGTCGTGCTCTCCGCCGAGCTGATCGTCGAGACCGCGCTCCGGCTGATCGAGGAGCACGGCGCCGACGCCCTCTCGGTGCGCCGCCTCGGCCGCGCCCTCGGCGCCGACCCCAGCTCGCTGTACCGGTACTTCCGGCACACCGACGACCTGATGCTGGCCATCGCCGACGAGCTGATCGGACGTACCCAGCGCAGCTGGCGGCCCACCGGC
Source organism: Streptomyces griseochromogenes (assembly GCF_001542625.1). Classification (NCBI taxonomy): domain Bacteria; kingdom Bacillati; phylum Actinomycetota; class Actinomycetes; order Kitasatosporales; family Streptomycetaceae; genus Streptomyces; species Streptomyces griseochromogenes. Next base: position 4,113,780 of record NZ_CP016279.1, read on the forward strand.
GACTGGCGCGCCGACCTGCGCGAGCTCGGCCTGCGCATGCATGCGGACGCCCTCGCCCACCCCCGGGCGGCGATGCTCAGCGCCCACCGCGTCACCGGCCGCGCCCATGAGATCCAGGCGGTCGAGAAGATCCTCGGCGTGCTGCGCCGGGCCGGTTTCCCGGACCCGGAGGCGGTGCGGATCTACCACGCCTTCGTCGACCAGGCCCTCGCCTACGGCGCCCTGGACTCCGCGGGCACCGCCCTGCCCGAGCCCGCCCGCGAGGCCGAGGCCGAGGTGTGGCGGGACATCTACGGCCGGCTGCCCGCCGAGACCCACCCCCACATCGCGGCCACGGCCCGCCATCTCGTGGCCTCCATGCGCACCAGTTCCTACCCGGCCGCGCTGGACCTGCTTCTGACGGCCGCGCAGACACGCCTTGATCACTTCCGCGCCGGGACGGCCGGCTGACGGTCACACTGGACGCCGTCCGCACGTCATACGGACACAGCCCGTCCCGAGGAGGCCGTACGACCATGACCCCGCCGCCCGCCCGCAGCGCCGAGCAGCGCAAGAAGGACACCCTCCACCGCCTGGAGCACGACATCGACGCCTGGGTCGCCACCGCGGGCGAGGACGGTGGCGCGCCCTATCTCGTGCCCCTGTCGTTCGTCTGGGACGGCGCCACCCTGCTGATCGCCACCCCGGCCGAGAGCCCCACCGGCCGCAACCTCGTGGCCACCGGCAAGGCCCGCCTCGGCCTCGGACCGACCAGGGACGTCGTCATCGTCGAGGGCGTCGTCCGGGCCGTGACCCCCGAGGACCTGCCCGAGGAGGACGCCGAGGTCTTCGCCGGCAAGACCGGCTTCGACCCGCGTCAACTCGCCACCCGCTACCTGTACTTCAACGTCCTCCCGCAGCGCGTCCAGGCCTGGCGCGAGGAGAACGAGCTGCGGGGGCGGGAGCTGATGCGCGACGGAGAGTGGCTGGTCGCCGACTGACCCGGCCGGACGACCGCGCCTGGCGGACGGGGGAGGACCGCCCCGGTCGAGGCGGGGCCGCGGCGACAGCGCCCATCAGGGACCCGGATCAGTCCCGGCCGCCCTTGTCCGTGACCGGCCACGCGCCCGTCGACCGGGCGATGGCTTTGGCGCCGGTGCGGTCGACCGCGCTGCGCACCACCGCGAAGATGGCGCCCTGGACCGCCGCCGCGAGCAGGATCTCGCCCCAGCCGCGGTCCGGGTCCAGCGCCTCGGGCGCGTCCTCCTCGTGGCGCAGCGCTGTCCACACCTTGCGGAATGCCAGCCCCGCCAGTGCCCCGCCCACCCAGCTGAGCACGATTCCGAGCGGCTGATAGACGAGGGGCAGCTTCAACCTCTTGTGCTTCGCCATGCTGCACTCCTTCCTCGCCGTGCGGCCCCCATGCCCGGCGCTCACCCGCCGCCACCCGTTCGCCCGAGGCACCGCACGGGCGCCGCCCCGTCCCCGGACGGCCGCGCCGGCGGGTTCCTCCCGGCGGTGCGGTGTGATCCGCCTGGGCGGGGGGCCAGTTGGCGTTACGTGAGCGGGACAACCTCGCAGCCTGGTGATCGCCGTCGCCAAGGCCGTCGGCGGTGTGTTCGCGGGCTCGCCCGCGCTGCTGTCGGAGGCCGCGCACTCGGTCGCCGACAGCCTCAACGAGATCTTCCTGCCGGCCGCGCTGCGCCGCAGCCGCCGCCCGGCCGATCGGCGTCACCCCTTCGGCTACGGCAAGGAACGGTTCTTCTGGTCCCTCCTCGCGGCCGTCGGCATCTTCGTGATGGGCGGCTTCTTCTCCTTCTTCCAGGGCTTCGAGGCCCTCCGCAGCGGCACCGAGGAGAAGCCCGGCGGCTATGTCGCGGGCATGATCGTGCCGGGCGTGGAGCTCGTCGCGGAGGGCAGCTCGCTGGTCCACGTCGCCTACCGGCTCGGCCGCGACGCCCGCGACTCGCTCATCGGCGAGGCCGCCGATCCGGAGCTGAGCCACGGGATCCGGGCGCTGCTCCAGGCCCAGCCGGAGATCGACAGCGTGGAGGCCCTGTTCACGATGAAGACGGGCCTCGACTCGACCCTGGTGGCCGACCGGATCGATCTGGTGCCGGGTCTGGACAGTGAGGGGGTTGAGGAGGTCGCCGTACGCATCAAGAACTCGCCGGCCGACTGGTTTCCCGTCGCCGGTCAGGTCTTCCTCGACGTGACCGACCGGCCGGCGGGCGAGGCATGGGGAAGCCCCGCCGCGACGGGGGAACGCGGCGGGGCCTGACGCACGAGTGCCCGCCCGGAAACCGGTTCATGCATCGCGGACACAGATTTATCCAAAAAGAGTCGGTGCCGGGCCGGAATCAGCTCTCGCCGAGGGGCTCCAGGACGAACACCGGGATCTGCCGGGAGGTCTTCTTCTGGTAGTCGGCGTAGGGCGGAAAGGCGGCCACCGCCCGCTCCCACCACTCGTCCTTCTCCGCACCGGTGACCTCACGGGCCCTCATGTCCCGCTTGACCGGCCCGTCCTGCAGTTCCACATGCGGGTCGGACTTGACGTTGAAGTACCAGACCGGATGCTTGGGCGCACCGCCCAGCGACGCGACCGCGGCGTACCGCCCGCCGTGCTCCACCCGCATCAGCGGCGTCTTGCGGATCTTCCCGCTTTGCGCGCCCACGGTGGTCAGGACGATGACCGGCATCCCCGTGTCCATCAGCGTCGTGCCCTTCGTCCCGCCCGAGCTCTCGTACAGCTCGACCTGCTCGCGCACCCACTGCGTCGGGCTGGGCTCGTACTCGCCCTCAAGTGGCATGGGATCCGTCCCCTTCCTCGGTCCAACGGCTGACTTGTGGCCACCTACAACACCGGCGGCCCCCAGGATCATCCGTACCGCGAACCTCTTCGCCCGCACGGGTGATTACGTGCCCGTGACCCGGGGCGGCCGGGCGGGTCACATGGTCATCCGCGCCGCCAGTGCGAGCATCACACCGCTGGAGAGCAGGGCGGTCGCCAGCCGCCCGCGGTGGCCCGTGAACGCCCGGCCGAGCAGCGCCCCGCCGCCCGCGAGCAGCAGCTGCCAGCTCGCGGAGGCGGCGAAGGCCGCCAGCACGAAGGCGGCCCGCTCCGGCGGCCGTACGGCCTCGGCGGTGCCGCTGCCGAGCACCAGGGCCGCGAAGTAGACCACGGTGACGGGGTTGAGCAGGGTGATGCCGAGAAGGCCGAGATACGCGCGTCCCGCGCCGGGAACCGGCCGCTCGGGCCGGGTGCTGAGCCGCTGGGCGCGGAACTGGCGCAGGGCCAGCAGCGCGCCGCGCACCGCGAGCGCGGCGAGGACCAGCGCCGAGAGCCAGCGCAGCGGGCCCAGCAGGGGCCGTAGCGCCGTCGCCAGCGCGGAGCCGCCCGCCGCGGCGAGAAGCGTGTACAGGCCGTCGGCCGAGGCGACGCCCAGCGCGGCGCAGGCACCGGTGCGCAGCGAGGTACGGGCGGTCAGGGAGACCAGATAGGTCCCGACGGCGCCGACGGGTACGGCGATGCCGTAACCGGCGAGCAGGCCCGCCAGGAGCGCGGCCGTCACGGGCGCGCGGGATCGGGCCTCCGGGGGCCGCCGGGCTGCTGCTGACCGCGCACCGGAGGGACAGTGACGAAGGTCGGCGGCACAATGGTGTGGAGAGACGGCATGGGCAGATCCTGGGGCCGCCGCCGCTGCGCGGGCAACCGGATTTCGGCGCGTTCCCGCCCCTGCCGAGACCATTCTTCGGCCAGATCACGCAGATCGCCGATCTGGCCGAACTTGTCGTGGCCCCATAGGTGCCTGGGGCATCTAATGAAGATCGGCACGACGCACTTCTTTCGTCTGCGAGGTCTTTCCATGACGGAACTGACGGACATCACCGGCCCGGCGACCCCGGCCGAACCCGTCGCCTTCCCCCAGGACCGCACCTGTCCCTACCACCCGCCCACCGCCTACGACCCGCTGCGCGACGGGCGAGCCCTGGCCCGCGCCACCCTCTTCGACGGCCGCGAGGTCTGGATGGTCACCGGCCACAGCACCGCCCGCGCGCTGCTCGCCGACCCCCGCCTGTCCTCCGACCGGACCCGCCCCGGCTTCCCCGTGCCCATCGCCCGCTTCGCGGCCGTCCGCGACCGCCGGCTGGCCCTGCTGGGCGTCGACGACCCCCTGCACCACACCCAGCGGCGGATGATGGTTCCGTCGTTCACCCTCAAGCGCGCGACCGAACTGCGGCCCACCATCCGGCGGATCGTCGACGGGCTGCTGGACGCGATGATCGAGAAGGGCCCGCCGGCCGAACTCGTCTCCGCCTTCGCCCTGCCCGTGCCCTCCATGGTCATCTGCGGTCTGCTCGGTGTGCCGTACGCCGACCACGAGTTCTTCGAGGCACAGTCCCGCAGACTGCTGCGCGGCCCGTCGGCCGCCGACACCCAGGACGCGCGCGAGCGGCTGGAGGCGTACCTCGGCGACCTGGTCGACCTCAAGGCGCGGCAGGCCGAGCCCGGCGACGGGGTCCTGGACGACCTCGTCCACCACCCGTACCGCGAGGGCGCGCTGGACCGGGACGAACTGGTCTCGCTGGCCGTCATCCTGCTGGTCGCCGGCCATGAGACGACCGCCAACATGATCTCCCTCGGTACCTACACGCTGCTCCAGCACCCCGAGCGGCTCGCCGAGCTGCGCGCCGACCCGGCGCTGCTGCCCGCCGCGGTCGAGGAGCTGATGAGGATGCTGTCCATCGCGGACGGCCTCCTGCGGATGGCGCTGGAGGACATCGAGATCGGCGGCACCACGATCCGGGCCGGGGACGGCGTGCTCTTCGCGACCTCGGTCATCAACCGCGACACCGCCCGGTACGACGACCCCGACAGCCTGGACTTCCACCGCTCCGCCCGCCACCACGTGGCGTTCGGCTTCGGCATCCACCAGTGCCTGGGCCAGAACCTGGCCCGCGCGGAACTGGAGATCGCCCTCGGCGCCCTGATCGCGCGCCTGCCCGGCCTCCGGCTGGCCGCACCCGCCGAGGAGATTCCCTTCAAACCCGGCGACACGATCCAGGGGATGCTGGAACTCCCCGTGACCTGGTAAGAGGCTCTGGTCATGCACAGCAAAGCCATGCACATCGACATCGACAAGGACGTCTGCATCGGTGCGGGCCAGTGCGCGCTCACCGCGCCGGGGGTGTTCACCCAGGACGACGACGGCTTCAGCGCGCTGATCCCGGGCCGTGCGGACGGCGCGGACGACCCGCTGGTCCGGGAGGCGGCCCGCGCCTGCCCGGTGGGCGCGATCACGGTCACGGAAACCGGAGACTGAAGCCCGACCCTCGGCCCGGCCGCCGCAGCCGCGTCAGTAGGGTGCCCGGATGACCGAACACGCCGGGAAGCCCTTCCTCTACGTCGTCGTCTGCGCGGCCGGGATCGCCACCCAGGTCACCAGGCTGATCGACGCCGCACGGGAGCGGGACTGGGAGGTCGGCGTGATCGCCACCCCGCTCGCGATGAACGGGTTCTTCGACACCGCGGCCGTCGAGGCGGCGACGGGCCGCCCGATCCGGTCGGCCTGGCGCTCCCCGGCCGACCCCCGCCCCTTCCCGCCGCCGGATGCCGTGGTGGTGGCGCCGGCCACCTTCAACACCGTCAACAAGTGGGCCGCGGGACTGGCCGACACCCTCGCCGTCGGCACCCTGTGCGAGGCCGCCGGACTGGGCGTCCCCATCGCCGTGCTGCCCTGCGTGGCCGACGCGCTGGCCGCCCACCCCGCCTACCGGGACAGCCTGGTCCGGCTGCGGGGGATGGGCGTCCGCTTCGGCGATCCGTACTCCGGCCTCCCCGACGAGGACGGTGGGCGTCCCGACTTCCGCTGGGAACGGGCCCTGGAGCTGCTGGAGCGGCCCTGAGCGTGCCTCACCGCGCCTTGCGGACGTACTGCGCGCTGCCCGGCGTGGAGACGTTCACGTCCCGGCGGACGATGCTCAGCCGGCCGCCCCAGTGGGCCAGTGCCTTGCGCAGGCCGCTGTCGGTGTACTCGATGTCCACCACCCGGTCGTCGAACGCCCTGGCGTACACCCCGCACTCGTCGTACTGCCCGCACTCCTCCGTGACCGCGAAGTCCAGCCCGGCCGCCTCGCGCCGCCCGGCCAGCTCCGCGGTGTTCTTCTGCCCGACGGCAAGGCGGCGGGCGTGCGCGTGCCGGGAGAGCAGGCGCATGAAGGCGGTCGCGTCGGCGGCGTCGAGCAGGTGCCGGGAGCGGGTGTAGCTGTCGTAGTTGTCGGGCTCGACGGCGTCGTAGCCCTTTTTCGCGCAGCCGTCGATCCACCGGTCGACCCGCCGCGCCACGCGCTCGCGCTTGGCCGGGGTGCGCAGGTCGAGCAGCGGTTCGTTCCAGTCCTCGTCGATGACGGCCTTGCCGCGGGCGTCACGCAGCAGCAGGTCGGCGGGCCAGGAGGAGCGTTCCTCGGGCTGGGCCTGGAAGGCGTTGACGTAGCAGATGTTGTACAGGCCGGGCGCCGGGGAGTCGGACCGGTCGCGGCTGACGACGCGGACACCGGCGGGTGGCGGGTAGGCGCCGCCGATCTGGTAGTCGAACCCGGCGTGGCGCGGCGGCAGGCGTACCGCGGCGGGCTTCGGGGACGGCTTTTCGTCCGTGCCGCCGGAATCGCAGCCGGTCAGGGTCCCCGCGGCGACGGCCGCGGCGAGCAGCAGGGCGCCGACGGCCGTCCCGGGACGTGAGATACGGGAATCACCCTCGGTGGGCACGTCCGCTCCATCGATCGCGGGTACGGCCCCGCCTCGGACCGGCCGGGCCGTCCTGGCGACTGGGGCCGGGCTGGGACCGTGGAGTCCATCACCGGCTGGGCGCACCTCTGGGTGCCCGCCGGGCGGCGCGGCACGCTCCGGGATCCAATCGTCCGCCTGAGCCGTAGTCAAGTCGGTGCCCGGGCACCACGTACTCTCCTAGTGACCATCGCCCCCGAAGGCAGGAGCAGCAACGATGCAGTACGTGAAGCTCGGTTCGACGGGTCTGGACGTGTCGCGGATCTGTCTGGGCTGCATGACCTACGGCCTGCCCGACCGCGGAACGCACGAGTGGACGCTCGACGAGCAGGCGTCCCGTCCGCTCATCCGGCAGGCGCTGGAGGCGGGCGTCAACTTCTTCGACACCGCCAACATCTACTCCGACGGCACCAGCGAGGAGATCGTCGGCAAGGCCCTGCGCGACTTCGCCGACCGCGACGAGATCGTGCTCGCCACCAAGGTGAACGGCCGGATGCGGCCGGGCCCGAACGGGGCAGGGCTGTCCCGCAAGGCCGTCATGGCCGAGATCGACCACAGCCTGCGCCGCCTCGGCACCGACTACGTGGACCTCTACCAGATCCACCGCTACGACCACACGACGCCCGTCGAGGAGACCATGGAGGCGCTGCACGACCTGGTCAAGGCGGGCAAGGTGCGTTACATCGGGGCGAGTTCGATGTACGCCTGGGAGTTCTCCAAGGCCCAGTACACGGCCGAGCGGCACGGCTGGACCAAGTTCGTCTCCATGCAGAACCACTACAACCTGCTCTACCGCGAGGAGGAGCGGGAGATGTTGCCGCTGTGCGCGGACCAGAACGTGGGGGTGCTGCCCTGGAGCCCGCTCGCCCGCGGCCGCCTCACCCGCGACTGGGGCACCGTCACCGAGCGCAGCGCGAACGACGACTTCGGCGGCCGCCTCTACCTGGAGAGCGACCGCTCCATCGTCGAGGCCGTCAACCGTATCGCCGGTGAGCGCGGCGTCCCGCGCGCCCAGGTCGCCCTCGCCTGGCTGCTGCACCAGGACACGGTGACCGCGCCGATCGTCGGCGCGGCCAAGCCGCAGCACATCGAGGACGCGGTCGCCGCCGTCGAACTGGAGCTGACCGACAAGGAGATCGAGCAGTTGGAGGAGCCCTACACCCCGCACGGAATCAGCGGCCACTGAAGCGCCCCCGACAGGGGCACGGGGCTGTGTCGATGTGCGGCCCCTTCACGTGGGCGCGAGCAAACCGGCCACAACCCGCAGACGACCTATGGTCCGGCCTACGGAGCATCGCCGTGCGGCACAAAGCCGCCGCACGGCCCCGCCCCCTCGCTCCCGGGCAGCGGGACCCGCTCTCCCGCCATGTCCAGCGTCCGGTAGTAGTCGTCGATCCGCTCGGCCGAACGGCCCACGTAGTGCCCGATGAAGGAGCGCCGGAACCGGTCGGCGCTGCGGTTGGGCCCCGAGCCGTGCACCAGGCTGCCGTTGAAGAACAGCACGTCGCCCGGCGCCAGGTCCACGGGCACCGGCGTGAGGCCGGGCGGCGGCGGCACGTACTCCCGCGCGAACGACAGCCCCGGGTCCGCCTCTTCGGGACAGAACAGGTCCATGTGGTGTGTGCCCGGGACGACTTCGAGGCCGCCGTTGTCCCGGTCGATGACGTCACAGGCGACCCACGCGGCCACACAGGTGCCCGGCTCCACCCGCAGATAGAAGTTGTCCTGGTGCAGCGCCTGGCCCCGGGCGCCCGGCGGCTTGAAGTAGAACATGCTCTGTGCGGCGAGCACCTCCTCACCCAGCAGCGCCTCCAGCACCGCCCGCAGCCGGGCGTCGAGCAGGAACCCGCGTGCCCGCGCGCTGATCTCGTGCGGCTGCATCACCCGGGGGTGCCTGCGCAGCGGGTCGGGGTCGGCGGGCCGTGGCTCGAAGTGCCCGGGGACGGGCCCGGCCGCGTGCAGCGCGGCGAACACGTCGCACAGCCCCTCGATCTCGTCGTACCCGAACAGACCGCGCACGACCGTGAATCCCTGCCGCTCGTACCGCTCCCGGAGTGCCTCGGGCAGGATGGCGCCCATGTCCATGGCTGTCATGCGTCGCTCCTCGCTACGGTGCTCCCCGGGCCGTCACGCTAGGCCGACGCGCGCTCGGGGAGGATGCCCATGCGTGCTGCCGCACTGCCCGGGGCTGCTGCCGGCGACCCGTCCCCACCGCCCGGCGTCGTGGTCACCGGACGGTACGACCAGGGACCGGGATACGGCGTCAACAGGCCGCTCGGCTCCCGCAGTTGGCTGTTCACCTTCACCATGGGCGGGCGGGGTCTGATCCGGCAGGGGAGCGCCCGTGCCGAAGCGGTCGCCGGGCACCTGGTGGTGCTCGCCCCGGGTGTCGCGCAGCGCTATGGCGTGGCGCCCGGGGCTCCGCACTGGCGGTTCTGGTGGGCGCACTGCCAGACCCGCCCGTCCTGGACACCCTGGCTCCACCCGTACGCCGTCGCCGACGGCCTGTACGTCCTCGCGCCCCTTCCCGATGCCCTGCGCGGCCGTGTCGAGGCCGCGTTCGGCCGGATGCTCGCCGGCGCCCGCCGGCCCGCGCGGGGCACACCGTCCGGTGCGGACCCGGTGGCCGTGGCGCAGGACACCCTGGCGCGGGAGCTGGCCCTGTGCGCGCTGGAGGAGGTCGTCCTGCTCGCCGCGTCCGGCGCCGGTGCGACGGCACCCGAGCCGGACGACGACGCCCGGGTGCGCCGCGCCGAGGAACTGATCGCCGCCGACCCGGGCGCCCCGCACACCGTGCGCTCGCTCGCCGAGAGCGTGGCGCTCTCCCCGTCCCGGTTCGCCCACCTGTTCGCCCTGCGCACCGGCCGGCCGCCCATGCGCGCCCTGCGCGAGGCCCGGCTGTGGCACGCCGCCCGGCTGCTGGAGGTCACCGACCTCACCGTGGAGCGGGTGGCGGCGGCGTCCGGATTCCCGAGCCCCTTCCACTTCAGCCGTCTCTTCCGGGCCCGCTACGGGGTACCGCCGGGCGCATATCGGGCGGGCGAACGGCCGTAATGCGCCGGCAAAGGCTTTTATTGACGAGAAGTCAAAGCGCCGCCCGTCGAACGCAATGTTGAGAAGCGGGACATCTCTTGTTCCGTCCTGCCCGCCTGTGCAAAAGTGTGCGCTGTCGGCGTGCAGACAATTACATTTTCCCGCTGCACGCTCCGGGTCGCTCCCGTACGCCCCCCACGCTTCAAAAGAGCTGACCAGGTGGACGTTCGGGACGCCGAATCACATCCCATACTTATTGGTATGGACTAATTCCCGTTTTGCGTCTGGAGGAATGCAGCCGTGCATGACGCAGGCTCGTCGGATTCCGTCCCCACCGCCCCCCGGTTCGATCTCTCGGACGAGCAGCTGAGTGCCGAACTGAAGAAGTGGACGGGAACGACACCCGCGCTCCATCCGGTCGGTGAACTCCTGGACCGGCACTGGGAAGCGGCGTTCGCCTATGCCCGGCTGTGCACCGACGGACCGCGTGCCGCCGGCATGCTCACCACCGCGGCCTTCACCCGGCTGTTCGGCGAGTCCCTCAGACAGGCGGGCCCGTCCGCCGCGTGGCGGCCGCATCTGCTGGTCACCGTCCGCCGGATCGCGGCCGAGTGGGACGGCGACGGCCGCCAGGAACTGCTCCACCCCGCCCTGCGGCCGGACGCCGCCGCAGGGGAGCGTGCGGCGGCCCGGCTGCTCCCGCCGTCCGGCCGGCGGCTGCTGTCCCGGGCGTTCCAGCGACTGTCCCAGTCCTCCCGCGCCGTGCTCTGGCACGCCGAGGTCGAGGCCGATCCCCTCGCCGTCCCCGCGGCGCTCCTCGGCCTGGACGAGGAGGAGACGCGGATCGAGCTGCGCCGCGCCCGGGAACGGCTGCGCGAGGAGTGCCTCCAGGCCCACCGCGAACTCGCTCCCGAGGCCGAGTGCCAACAATATCTGCGCATGCTGGACGTGACCTTCCGGCGCGGAGGCGTCGACATCGACCCGGACCTCCAGCAGCACCTGGCCCGCTGCCGGCACTGCCGGCTGACCGCCGACCAGCTGGCGCGGTTCAACGGCGGACTCGGCCTCGCGCTCGCCGAGGCGGTCCTCGGCTGGGGCGCCCGCGGCTATCTGGAGTCCCGGGCGGCCCGGACCGAACAGACCCCCGCCCCGCAACCGGCGCCGCCGACCGCCTCCGTACCCTCGGGCGGCGAGGCCTTCACCTCCATGGCACCCGCGCCGGCCACGACCGGCCCCGGGAGCTCCGCCGCCCCCGGCAGGCCCGCTTCCTCCCGCCGTTCCGCGCACCGGGCCGCCCGCCGGGTCCGTCGCCGCAACCTCGCCCTGGCCGTCGTCACCGTCACCGGCCTGGTCGTCCTCCCGCTGGTCCTGTGGTCGCTGCTCGACTCGGGCGACCACCCGGCCCCGTCCCCCAAGGACACGGCCTCCCGGGCACCGGGCAAGGACTCGGTGAAACCGGGCCCGTCCTGGGCCGCGGCCAGCGGGACCGCCGAGGGCGCGCTCCACGGCCGGCTGCACAATCTCGCCTCTGGCCTGTGCGTGGGCGTCGTCGGCGACAAAGCCGTCCACGGGGCGGAGACCGAACTCACCAGCTGTACCTCGACGGCGAGCCAGCAGTGGACGTACGAGACCGACGGACTGCTGCGCAACTCCTCCGCCCCGGATCTGTGCCTCGACTCCCACCTCGGATTCTCGGTCCGGCTGGCCCCCTGCTCGGCCACCGGGAAGGCCGCCAAGGACATCCGCTACGACTTCACCCTCCAGGGCGCCCTCGTCCCCCGCTCGAACCAGGACCTGGCGCTGACCCCCGCCGCGACCGACGGCTCCGGTGCCCTCGTCCTCAAGAACCGCAGCGCGACCTCCGCCCAGCGCTGGACCGTGGACACCGCGAAGCCCGACCTCCAGATGGAGGTCGTCAACTGGGACACCGGTACCGCCTCGTCGTCGGCGCCGCCGTCGAAGGCCGCCCCCAAGGCAGCCAAGACCCCGTCTCCCACCCCCACCCCGAAGGCCTCCGAGTCCAGCCCCGCGCCGTCCCCTTCCGCCACCGCCGACTTCTGCGCGGTCCACCCGGACTACTGCGGTTGGGGCGACGGCGGATACGGCGGTGGCCGCGGGGGCCGCCGCCGCTGAGGGGCGGCCCGGACGAGCGTGCACGGACTACGAGGACGCGCCGCCCGCCGTGCCCATGAACTCGTCCCATCCGCTCACCGGTGCCTGGCCCGGCGACAGCGTGCGCAGCTTGCGCAGCACCGCCGGGTCCTGCGCCTCCAGCCAGGCCACGAGCTGCTTGAAGGACACGAACCGCACATCGTCGTGCTGCGCCATGCGGCCGATCGCCTCCTCGACGGCGTCCATGTAGATGCCGCCGTTCCAGCGTTCGAAGTGGTTGCCGATGAAGAAGGGGGCGCGGTTGGTGTCGTACGCGCGCTGGAAGCCGGCCAGGTAGGTGTCCCGGGCCTGGGCGCGCCAGGCGTCGAACTTGGTGCGGTCGCCCAGGGGGTTGCCGCCGGACTGGTTGAACATCATGTTGTAGTCCATCGACAGCACCTGGAAGGAATGGCCGGAGAACGGTATCGACTGCAGCGGGAAGTCCCAGATCTTGCCGCCCTGCACCTTGCCCGGCCAGATCTGCAGTCCGCCGGGGGAGCTGGCGTCGTACTTCCAGCCGAGCGCGGCCGCGGTGGGCAGCAGGTTCGCCTGGCCCTCCAGGCAGGGGGTGCGGCCGCCGATCAGCTCCTTGTGGTAGTCGAACGGCAGGGGTTCGAGGTCGGTGAAGCCGGTGTTCGTCTTCCACTTCGTGACGAAGTCCGTCGCCTGCTCGATCTCGCTGCGCCACTCGGCCGACGACCAGTTGCGCACGCCGCTCGCTCCGCAGAAGTGCCCGTTGAAGTGGGTGCCTATCTCGTGCCCCTCCAGCCAGGCGGCCCGCACCTGCTGGATGGTGGCGTGGATGTGCCGGTCGGCGAGGTAGCCGATCGCGGACGCGCCGACCGGGTGCTGCGGCGGGCGGTAGAGGTTCTTCTTCGCCTCGGGCAGCGTGTAGATGCCGCTCAGGAAGAAGGTCATCTTGGCACCGTGGTCGGACGCGACCTTGCGGAACCGGGAGAACAGCTGGTTGCTGAGCTCGCCGGCGCCGTCCCAGGAGAACACCACGAACTGCGGGGGCTTCTGGCCCGGCTTCAGCCGGACCGGCTTCGGCTGGTGCGGCTGGGGGCCGGTGTCGGCGGTGGAGCCGTCGCCGATGGGCTTGCCGGCCCGGGCCTGCTCGGTGCCCTTGCCGTCGGACGAGCCGTCCCCGTAGACGGACAGGCCGGTGCCGGAGGAGCAGGCGGACAGGGCTCCCAGGGCGCCCGCCGCCGCCCCCGCCGTCAGCACACGCCTGCGTGAGATGCCGCTCATCGTCTTCCCCGATTCCGTCGTCAGGGCTCCTCGCGGAGCCTTGTTGCTGTGAGGTCGACGGGTTCGATGACGGGAGGGCCGGGAAAGATCGCGGCGGCCGGGACGTGTTGCCGTCCTGTGACACTTGTGGCGCGCTCATGACGAACCCCCGCTGTCCGGGCGCGGACAGCGGGGGTTCGTCGGGGGGGGGCTTCGGTCAGGCGCCGGTGCCGGGGCTGAACACGGTCAGGAAGACGGAGGAGGAGTTACCGGACACGGGGACCGGTCCGGCCGTCCACGCCACCTGCAGGGGGTCCCGCTCGTCGGGCGGGGTGACCACCAGCGCGGCCGGCGTACCGGTGCCGGCGCCGCTGACCTCCGGGTTGGAGAAGGTCAGGCCCGCCCAGGCGCTCTGCCCGGGCTTGAGCGTGACCGTCGCGGGCGAGCCCGACTCACGCTTGGGGTCCTTGCCGATCTGGCTCCCGGAGGCGTTCACGAACGCGGCGCCCGGGAAGCCGCGCAGGGTGCAGGTCCGGGCGGACTTGTTGGTGAGCACGACGGGGAAGTTCTCCTGGCCGGCGCCCGGGTTGTTACGGCCGACGGAGGCGCGCAGCTCGGAGGTGTGGCACCGGCCGCCGGCGCTGCCCGCCTTGGTGCCGGTGCCGTCGTCCGGGGCGGCCGTGGGCTTGTGGGTGGTGGTCGGCGTTCCGCCACCGGGTGTCGAGGGAGCGGCGGTCGTGGCGTCGGAGGCCGAGTTTGACGAGGTCTCGGTCGCCGGAACGGCCGTGCCCGACACCTTCTGCGGTGTGGAGTGGACGTCCTGGCTGCCGCAGGCGGTCAGGAGGCCCAGTGCGGCGACCGCGCCCGCGAGCAGGGCCCCGCGCTTGGAGGACCGGGATGAGTACGCCATGTCGCTCAACACTCCTGGTTCTTCATGGCACGCGACGGACGCGCGCCTACGACGCCGGGTGCGCCGTCACCACACTTCGATGCACGGGCCACCGGAAAAGTTCGGGACTCTGTGGTTCTTTTCCCCGTTTTGGCCGCCGGATGACGCCCGGCGGTTCAGGTGACCCGCAGCGAGCGCAGGATGCCCTCGGTCGCGGAGCCGCCGTCGCGCTCGCGCACCTGCACGTACACCTGCGGCGTCGCCGAGTCGCCCGAAGGACGCAGCGCCGACTCGGTGACCGAGGCGCCGTCCGGGCAGCCGGTCCAGGTCCGGGTGCTGCCCTGCCAGCCGGCGCCGGTGAAGGCCCGGCTGCCGGCGTAGTGGCAGCCGGCGTGGCTGAGCGCGCTCACCCGGGCGGCGACGTCACCGTGCTCGCTGACGCCGACGAACACACCGTCGACGGTGACGCTCAGGTCGGACCATTTCGTCAGGTCGTCGGCGACCACAAGCCCCGGCTCGTGCCCGGCCGGCAGCCCGAGGACGCGCGGGTCCCAGCCGGAGTCACGCACCTCGTGGGCCCAGCCGGCGGGCACCTCTACGGCGACCCGGCCGGTGGAGTCCTTCACCTTCGTCGTGTCCTCGCCGCCGGGCCGGTGGATCACCAGCGTCACGGTGACGGCGGCCGCCGCGGCGGCGAGCAGTGCCGCCAGGGACAAGGTCACGATGTTGAGCCGGCCCCGGACGGCGTCGAGCCCCTTGTCCGGGCGGGCGGCGCCGCCGAAGGCCGCCGCCAGCCGGTCCAGCTCGGCCGCGAACACCGGCGCCCCGGGCCAGCGGCGCTCCCGGTCCGGCTCCAGGGCGCGCAGCAACGCCCGCTCCACATCCTCGCCGAGGTCCGGTCGCAGCCGCCGGGGCGGTACGACCTTGCCCGGGGGCCCCGGCACGGTCCCGGTCACCAGCTCGTAGCCGACCGCGCCCAGGCTGTAGACGTCGGCGCGTTGGTCGATGCCCTCCCCGGGCTCGGCCTGCTCCGGCGGCTGGTAGCCCGCCGAGCCCGCGGCCAGGGTGAGGACCGAGGCCTGCGCGAGGCTCTTGGCCAGCCCCAGGTCGGCCAGCAGCACCCGCCGCTCGCCGTCCGGGGCGGTGTGCAGCAGCACGTTGGTCGGCTTGATGTCGCGGTGCACGATGCCCGCCTCGTGTAGCGCGGCGGCGCTCCGCGCGGCCAGCGCCGTCAGCCGCAGTGCCTGGGGAACGGGCAGCGGGCCGGCCGTCAGCAGATCGGCGAGGGTGCCGCCGTCGGCGTACTCCATCACGAAGTAGGGTCTACCGTCGGGCAGTTCACCGATGTCGTAGACCTGCACCACCCGGCTGGAGCCGGCCCGGCGCAGCAGCCGTGCCTCGGACAGGAAGCGCTCGCGGATGTCGAGCCGGTGCGCCCAGTTCTCGGCGAGGACCTTCACCGCCACCAGGGCGGCCAGCTCGTCGTCGTGGGCGAGCCACACCGTGGCGAAGGCGCCGGTGCCCAGGCGCCGTTCGAGGCGGTAGCGGCCGATCCGCTCCAGGGAGTGCATACGACTATCATGCCTGGCCTGAGATCGACTCCGAAGGGGACCCTGACGTGCAGGATGTGCCGACGGCCGAAGACCTTGCCCGGCGCGCCGCGGCGGGCGACCGAGCGGCCCTGGACCGGCTGCTGACCGAGCTGCGGCCCGAGGTGGTGCGCCGCTGCGGGCGCTTCCTGCCCTGCCGGGAGGACGCCGAGGAGGCCGCCCAGGACGTGCTGCTCCAGGTGGCCCGGCACATCTCCGCGTTCGAGGGCCGCAGCCGCTTCAGCACCTGGCTGTACACCGTCGTCGCCAACTGCTGCCGGCAGAAGTACCGCGAGCTGAAACGGCGGGCCGCCGAACAGCCCGCGGCCATCGAGCCCGCCGAGCACATCGACCCGCGCACCACCAGCGTCATCGCGGGCTCCCGGATCGATCTGCTGGAGGCGCTGGAGCGGCTGGAGCGCGAGGCCCCGCACCTGGTCGCGCCCCTGGTCTACCGGGACATCTACCAGCTGGAGTACGCCGACGTCGCCGAGCGCCTCGGCATTCCCCTCGGCACCCTCAAGTCACGTCTGCACGAGGCCCGCAAACAGGTGCGGCCCTGGCTGCGGGGCTAGCGCCGGCCCGGCGACCGGGCCGCGCGGAGGCCGCGGCGCCCTGTCGGCGCGGCTGAGCGGGGCCTGACCCGTACGGCTGCGCGGCGGCGGGGCTCAACGCCGGAGGGCATTGTCCACGCTCGCTGCCGGAGCGTGAGCCCCGGGAACGAGCGTCTCCGCGACACGGCGCACCTGCGCGGTCACGGCACTACTGATCCTCGTCCACCAACCCCAGCTCCGCCCAGATCGTCTTGCCCTCGGCGGTGTGCCGGCTGCCCCAGCGCTGGGTGAGCTGGGCGACCAGCAGCAGCCCGCGGCCGCCCTCGTCGAAGATCTTGGCGCGCCTGAGGTGCGGGGCGGTGTGGCTGGTGTCGGATACCTCGACGATCAGGGTGGCGGCGTCATGGATCAGCCGCAGCCGTATCGGGTGGGCGCCGTACCGGATCGCGTTGGTGACCAGTTCGCTGACCACCAGCTCCGCCGTGAACGCGATCTCGATCAGCGACCAGCGCTCCAGTTGGTCCCCGACCTGCTTGCGGATCGGCGCGACCAGCGCCGGGTCGGCCGGGATGTCCCAGGTCGCCACCTGGGAGGCGGGCAGCCCCCGGGTGCGGGCCAGCAGCAGCGCCACGTCGTCCGCGGCCCCGGCCGGCGGCAGCAGCGTGTGCAGGACGTGGTCGCAGGTCTCGTCCAGGGTGTCCGCGTACGCCCCGAGCGCCTGGAACAGCAGCGCCCGCGCGGCGCCCCCGGACGGGTCCCGGGACATCATCAGACCGTCCGTGTACAGGGCGAGGACGGTGCCCTCGGGCAGCTCCACCTCGGCCGACTCGAAGGGCAGCCCGCCCAGGCCCAGCGGGGGACCGGCGGGCAGCTCCAGGTGGCGGGGCTCGCCGCCCGGCTCCAGCAGCACGGGCGGCGGGTGTCCGGCCCGGGCCAGGGCGCAGCGCCGTGACACCGGGTCGTAGACGGCGTACAGACAGGTGGCGCCGACCTCGCCGGGGTTGCCGTCGCCGCCGGACTCCTGCGACAGCCGGACCACCAGGTCGTCGAGGTGGGTGAGCAGTTCGTCCGGGGCCAGGTCGATGTCGGCGAGGGTGCGTACGGCGGTGCGCAGCCGGCCCATGGTGGCCGAGGCCTGGACGCCGTGCCCGACGACGTCCCCGACAACCATCGCGACCCGCATCCCGGACAGCGGGATCACGTCGAACCAGTCGCCGCCCACCCCCGCCCGGGCCGCCGGCAGATAACGGGAGGAGGCCTCCAGGGCGGCGGTGCGCGGGAGCGTGCGGGGCAGCAGGCTGCGCTGGAGGGCCAGGGCGGTCTCGCGCTCGCGCGAGTAGCGGCGCGCGTTGTCGATGCAGACGGCGGCGCGCGTGGTGATCTCCTCGGCCAGCAGCATGTCGTCGTCGGTGAACGGGTCCGGGCGCCGGTGCCGGGTGAGGACCGCGACACCCAGGGTCAGCCCGCGCGCCTGGATCGGTACCGACATCGAGGAGTGGATGCCGAACTCCCGCACCCGTTCGCCGCGGGCGGCGCTCCAGGTCAGCCACTCGGCCATGTCGCCCCCGGCCACGGCGGCCCGGATGGTGCGGCCGGCCGTCAAGGAGTCGGCCTGCGGGGAGAAGTCCGGGTACACCTCGGTCTGCCCGGGCTCGGCCACCGCCTCCGGGATGCCCTTGAGGATCGACTGATGGGCGACCCGGCGCAGGCTCACCGGGGCCGTGATGCGGGCCGGGGGCTCGCCGCCGTACTCCTCCGGGTCCAGCAGGTCGATGGTGACGAAGTCGGCCAGCGCGGGCACGCACACGTCCGCCAGCTCCTGTGCCGTCCGGGTGACGTCGAGGGTGGAGCCGATGCGCACGCTCGCCTCGTTCACCAGCTGCAGCCGCTGCCGGGCCCGCTGGATGTCGGTGACGTCGTGCGCGGCCAGGCACACGCCCCGTACCCGGCCCTCGGCATCGGTGACCGGTGCCATCCGGGCCAGCCAGGCGTGTGCGCGGTTCTCACCGGCGGTGCGCAGATAGGTCTGGACGTCCAGCGGCCGCCCGGTGGTGAGCACCTGGAGCAGGCTCTGCTCCAGCTCCTCGCTCTGCGGCTCGCTGCTGATCTCCGTGAACCTGAGGCCGCGCACCCGCTCCTCGGGCAGGCCCGTGATCTGGGCCATGGCCGCGTTCATCCGGCGCAGCCGCAGCTCGCCGTCGTACACGGCGACGGCGCAGGGTGACTGGACGAGGCCCGCGACCGCCAGCGGATCGTCCGCCGCGGGGGGCTCCCCGCCGGTCAGCGGGCTGACCACCAGCCAGCCGTCGCCGCGGTCGTCGTGGGCGGTCCTGCGGTGGGCGAGCAGCCACACGGAGACGGTGCGGCCGTCCCGGTGGCGCAATTCGACCGTCCCGTCCCAGCGTGCGCCGACGGGCGCGGACAGGGTGCCGTCCCCGGCCAGGAGCCGGGCCGCAGGACGGCCCACGACGGCGTCGGCCGGGTGGCCGAGCAGGCGCCGAGCGCCCTCGCTCCACTCCACCACTGTTCCGTCGTCGTCGATGACAGCCCGGGCAGTCGCCGCGTCGTCGAACGGATAGACCCGGCTCATCGTCGCCGCTCCCAAGCGCACACTCACAGTGAACAGGTGGCACCGCTTCCGTTCCAGCGTAGTGCGTCGCGCGCGTCCGTGAACCGCGACCCCCGGCGACCGGGTCGGTCGGTCGAACACGGTCAAGGAGGAAATCCGGTCGATGTGACACGCGGAGCAGGTGCGCACTTCCGCACCCTTGACGATCGCGTATGGCAAGCCGTCAGAATCTGTTTGTTCACGATCAGTTGTGAGTACTTCTGGGCCCTGATGAGGGAGAGCCGCCATGACGGTCACTCGCAGATCGGTTCTGGTCGCAGCCACGGCAGTGCCTGTGGCCGGAGCGCTCCTGGACGGCGCCGCCGCGGCGGCGGCCACCGGACCGTCCGCTGCCGCCGGAGGACGCCATGCCGTCCCGCTGCGCGACGGCTGGCGGTTCGCGCTGGCCGACCCGGGCGGCATCACCGACCCGACCGGCGCCTACGCGCATGCCGCCGAGCCGGGGTACGACGACTCGGGCTGGCGCGAGGTCGCCGTCCCGCACGACTGGAGCATCGAGCAGACCCCCACGACGGAACACGGCACCAGCAGCGGCACCGGCTTCCTCCCGGGCGGCCTCGGCTGGTACCGGCTCACCTTCACCCTGCCGCCCGGGTACGCCGGCCGGCGGATCTCGGTGGAGTTCGACGGCGTCTACATGGACTCGTACGTCTACTGCAACGGCACCGAGGCCGGCCGCCACCCCTACGGCTACACAGGCTTCGCCTTCGACCTCACCGACCTGGTGCACACCGACGGCGGCACCCCGAACGTCCTCGCGGTCAAGGTCCGGAACCAGCTGCCGAGCAGTCGCTGGTACTCGGGCAGCGGCATCTACCGCGAGGCCCGCCTGGTGATCACCGAGTCCGTGCACGTGGCCCGCTGGGGCACGTACGTCACCACGCCGGAGGTCACCGCCGAGCGGGCCGTGGTGCGGGTGCGGACCGCCGTGACCGACGCGTCCACCGCCGGCACGGACGTCCAGGTCCTGTCCCGGATCACCGGCCCCGACGGCCGTACGGCCGCCCGAGCGTCCACGACGGTCGCCGTCTCCGGGCAGGCCACCGAGACCCACGAGCTGACCGTCCCCGAGCCCCGCCTGTGGGACTTCTCCGCCCCGGAAAACCGTTACACCCTGCACACCGAACTCCGCGTCGGCGGCCGCACCGTCGACACCCACCGCACCTCCTTCGGTATCCGCACCTACCGCTTCGATCCGGACGAGGGCTTCTCCCTCAACGGCACCCCCGCCAAGATCAAGGGTGTCGACCTCCACCACGACCAGGGCGCCCTCGGCGCGGCGATCAGCGTCGACGCGGTGCGCCGGCAGATGACGATCATGAAGTCGATGGGCGTCAACGCCCTGCGCACCTCGCACAACCCGCCCTCGCCGCAGATGATCCAGGTCTGCGAGGAGCTGGGCATCGTGATGATGGTGGAGGCCTTCGACTGCTGGCGGACCGGGAAGACCAGGTACGACTACGGCCGGTTCTTCGACGAGTGGTGCGAGCAGGACGCCACGGAGATGGTCCTGGCCGCCCGGAACTCGCCCGCCGTCGTCCTGTGGTCCATCGGCAACGAGATCCCCGACTCCACCTCGACCGCCGGGCTCGCCATGGCCGACCGGATCATCGGCGCCATCAAGGCCGCCGACGACACCCGACCGGTGGTCATCGGCTCGAACAAGTACCACGGCGTGCCCGCCACGGGCTCGGCGGCCGACCGCATGCTCGCCAAGCTCGACGGCCTGGGCCTGAACTACAACACCGCCAGATCGGTCGACGCCCTGCACGCCAAGTACCCGCACCTCTTCCTCTTCGAGTCCGAGTCCTCCTCGGAGACCTCGACCCGGGGCGCGTACCAGGAACCGGACCACCTGAACACCGGCGAGAACCACACCCCGGGCAGGCGGGAGACCTCCTCCTACGACAACAACCTCGCCTCCTGGACGCTGAGCGGCGAGTACGGACACAAGAAGGACCGGGACCGGAAGTGGTTCGCGGGGCAGTTCCTGTGGTCGGGCATCGACTACATCGGCGAGCCGACCCCGTACGACGTCTTCCCGGTGAAGGCGTCCTTCTTCGGCGCGGTCGACACGGCGGGTTTCCCGAAGGACATGTACCACCTCTTCAAGAGCCAGTGGACCACCGAGCCGATGGTCCATCTGCTGCCGATGACCTGGAACCACGAGGAGGGCGACACCGTCGAGGTCTGGGCCTACGCCAACGTGCCGTCCGTCGAGCTGTTCCTGAACGGACGGTCCCTCGGCGTCAGGGAGTTCGACGTCAAGAAGACCACCGACGGCCGCCCCTATCTGGAGACCACCGAGGCCACCGGCGACGACAAGACCTTCACCGACGGCCCCTACCCGGGCAGTTACACCAGCCCCAACGGCAGCGCGGGCAAGCTGCACCTGACGTGGAAGGTGCCGTACCGGCCCGGCGAGCTGAAGGCGGTGGCCCGGCGGGACGGCAAGGTGGTCGCCATCGACGTCCTGCGCACCGCCGGTGATCCGTACGCCGTGCGGCTCACCGCCGACCGGAAGTCCGTCGCCGCCGACGGCCGTTCGCTGGTCTTCGTGACCGCCGACATCGTGGACGCCCACGGTGTGGTCGTACCCGGCGCGGATCACCTCATCGCCTTCGACGTGAGCGGCGGATCCCTGGCCGGAGTCGACAACGGCCGCGAGGAGAGCGCCGAGCGGTACCAGGCCGGTACCCGTACCGCCTTCCACGGCAAGGCGCTCGCGATCGTCCGGTCCGCGGACGCAGTGGGCGAACTGAGGGTCACGGCACGGGTGGACGGCCTGCGTGAGGGCACGGTCGGCGTGCGCACCACACCGGCCGGATCCGCCGCCACCACCGCCGCGCCGGCGTTCGAGCCCGATCACCCGCAGGCCCCCGACTTCCCCCGGGCGGACGCGAGTTACTCCGGCCGCGAGGACACCCCGCCGGCCGCGATGCTGGACGGCGACCCGGCCACCGGCTGGTCGAACGCCTTCGCCAAGCCGGCCACGCCCGTGCTGCCCGCCTTCGGCGGCGCCCGGCCGAAGGACTGGGTGTCGGTGGACTTCGGGCACGTCCGCACCGTCGACCGGCTCGCGGTCTCGTTCACGGTCGACGGCGCGCACGCCCTGCCCGCCGGAGCCGAGGTGGCGGTGTGGGACGGTCACGCGTATGTGCCGGTGACGGGTGCGAAGACCGACTGGGCCACGGCCTCGGACAGCCTGACGCTGATCACCTTCGAGGCGATGCGGGGCTCACGGGTGCGCCTCACGCTCACCAGCGCCCGCCCCGGTGAGGCCGGGGGAGCGATGCGTATCAGCAAGCTCGACCTCTGAGGGTGGCCGAGGACCCGGCCGGAGTGCCCGTGCGCAGGTGTCCCCGGCCGGACCGTTGACGAAGTGTCAGAGCCCCCCTCGTCACCGACGCCGCCACCCCGCTGCCCTGGCAGCCGAAGGACGCCGACGGAAGGACGCTCGCCGAGGGCCGGACCGTGCCGCGCGGCACCGACGTCTCCTCCGGGCAGAACGTCCACACGATCGACTTCGGTGCCTTCCGCGGGCGCGGCACGCACTTCACGCCGGTCGCCGACGGTCGGACCAGCCGTCCCCTCGGCATCGGGACCGGCGCTTACGAGCGACTGCGCCTGGACTCGCTGAAGTACTACTACACCCGGCGCAGCGGCATCGCGATCCGCGACGACCTCCGCCCGGGCTACGGCAGGCCCGCTGGGGCCGCACGGCGGCGGCACGCGGCCGACACCTACCTGGCGACGGCCGCGCCCCAGCCGTACGGCATGCCGTACGCACCCGACGGCAACCGGTACGGCAGTTCTGCTACATCGACGACATCCAGTCCTGGTCCACCGACGAGACGGCCGTCGACTGGAACGCGGCACTGGCCTGGACGGCCTCGTTCGTGGCGGACCAGGGCTGGCCCCTGGGGCTCTCGCGCCGGATCATCCGGTCATTTGCGGTACCCGAGGATGGTCATCATGCCGCTCTCCGAGTGGTACTGGTTGTGGCAGTGGAGCATCCACAGGCCGGGGTTGTCGGCGTCGAACTCGCAGACGATCTTCCGGTGGGGGAGGACGATGGCGGTGTCCTTGCGGGCACCGGCGGCGTCCAGCCCGGTCAGCGCGAACGTGTGGCCGTGCAGGTGCAGCGGGTGCCACATG
Source organism: Streptomyces griseochromogenes (assembly GCF_001542625.1). NCBI lineage: Bacteria > Bacillati > Actinomycetota > Actinomycetes > Kitasatosporales > Streptomycetaceae > Streptomyces > Streptomyces griseochromogenes. The sequence goes on from NZ_CP016279.1 coordinate 4,136,776, forward strand.
TCGGTGGCGTTGATGAGGGTGAGCCGTACCCGCTCACCGGCGTGCACCGGGTGGCGCTGCCGCACGTCGTACAGCTTGTGGTCGATGCCCCAGTCGTACCTCGCCATGGTGCCCGTGATCCTGATGCGCATCTCGCGGTCGACGTCACGGTCGTCGAGGGCCACGGAGTCGTCCGGTACGAGGCGGCGGGCGGGGATGACCTTCCCGTCCAGTTCGTCCGGGCGGACCTTGGCGGGGGGAGCGCTTCTGCCGTTGTCGGTGCGCAGGAGGGCGAGGCCCTGGCCGTTCTTGCCCTCGGCCTGCGCCACGAAGGGGAAGACGCCGTCCCCGGCGGTGACGAGGACGTCGTACCGCTCCGCCATGCCCACGAGGAGGGCGTCGGTCTCCTGGTGCTCCACGGGATAGCCGTCGGTGTGCGTGACGGTCATGGTGTGGCCGCCCAGCGCGACACGGAACGCGGTCTCCGAGCCGGCGTTGATGATCCGCAGCCGGATGCGCTCGCCGGGACGGCACCGGAACACGCGCGGATGGGTGGGCGTACGGCCGTTGACGAGGTAGTAGGGATAGGCGACGCTGCCCGCTTCGCCGTGCAGCATGCGGCTGTGGGAGTTGCGCAGCACGCGGGAGGGACCGTCCGGGCGGCCGCGTTCGGGACCCATGGCCATGCCTCCCATGCTCATGCCCCCGCCCGGCTTGAGCTGGTGGAGCACCCGGTCGGGCGTGGAGCCGTCCACGCCGTCGACCCAGTCGTCCAGGACGAGGATCCATTCCTTGTCGTAGGAGAGCGGCTCCTTCGGGTCGTCGACGATGAGGGGGGCGTACAGACCGCGGTCGGGCTGGAGCCCGACGTGGGAGTGGAACAGGTAGGTGCCCGGATGGGCGACGGTGAAGCGGTAGGTGAAGTCGGCTCCGGGGGCGATGGCCCGCTGGGTCAGGTCCGGGGCGCCGTCCATGTCGCAGCGCATGCGGACGCCGTGGGAGTGGAGCGTGGTGGTGGTCGGCAGCCGGTTGGCGAGGGTGAGGCTGAGGACGTCACCGGCGGTGATGCGTACCAGCGGGCCGGGAAGCGTGTCCTGGTAGGCCCAGGTCCGGACCTGGCGCCCGCCCAGGTCCAGCGTGGTCTCGGAGGCGGTGAATCTGAGCATGCGCACCGGGCCGGAGCCGCGTTCGCGCTCGGCGGCGCGGACCTCCGGACCCGACGGGTCGACATATCCCGCGGGCCCCGGCGGGACGAAGTCCCCGTCGGCCGCCCTGAGCTCGGGGCCGGTGCGGGCTTGGGCGCCGGAGCCGGTGCAGGCAGGCAGGAGTGCCGTGCCGACGGCAGCGATCGGGGCACGGAGCAGGGTACGCCGCGAAGGTGTGTGCATGAAGGAAATAAGACACGTTTTGAGCTGATATCTGATGGATATACGGCGGCGCGTCTGATGATGTCGAGTGTTGCGGGGGCGTGGGTGCCCCGCCCGCTTCAGACGGCGTCGTGGAACACCAGCCCCAACGTGCGGCGCCGACCGGACCGCACGGTGCTCACACCGTGCCGCATCGCCCCGGCCGACCAGCCACGACGCGTCCGCACGGGGCGCTCCCGGGTCGTGAACACCAGGCCGTGCCCCTGCCGCAGGACACTGGCCGTCCCGCGCGACTGGGCGCGCGGCCGCTGCTCCACCATCAGGAACTCGCCGCCGGTGTAGTCGGTGCCGTACGCGTCCAGGGCGATCACCACCTGGAGGGGGAACACCAGCTCCCCGAACACGTCCCGGTGCAGGGCGTTCCAGTCGCCCGGACCGTAGCTGAGCAGGATCTGCGCCGACCGGTCCTGGCCGGCCGCGTGGCACCGCCGAAGCCAGGTGTCCAGGGAGTCCGGCCAGGGCGCCGGGCGGCCCAGGCGGGCCGCCCAGTCCCGGGCGACGGGGAGCAGGCGAGGGTAGAGGGCGGCGCGCAGCGCGGCCACGGGGGCGGGCAGGTCGTGCGTGAAGTAGCGGTACGCGCCGGACCCGAACCGGTGCCGGGCCAGATGGACGGTGGTGCGGAACAGATCCGGCTCGTCGTACAGGGCGGCCAGCCCGGCGCACTCGCCGGGCGTCAGCAGGGGCCCTGTGGGTGCGCTGCCCTGTTCGTCCAGTCCGGCGGCGAGCGCCGTCCAGTCGGTCCGGGCGGCGCGGCGACGAGCCTCGGCCTCGGTGAGCTCCATGACTCCTTCCTCCTCACGCCAGGGTCGGCTGAAGCGCACCCTCGTGGGTGAGCAGCCACAGCTTGCGCTCGACCCCGCCGGCGTACCCGCGCATCGAGCCGTCCGCGCCGATCACCCGGTGGCAGGGGCGCACCAGCAGCAGGGGATTGGCGCCGAGCGCCTGACCCACCGTGCGGATCGCGTCCCGGGGCACGCCCAGCCGGGCGGCCAGGTCGCCGTAGCTGGTCGTGGTGCCGTACGGGATGTCCTCCAGCGCCTGCCACACCCGCCGCTGGAACGGGGTGCCGGCGGCGGCGAGCGGCAGACGGAAGCGGGTGAGGCGGCCGTCGAAGTACGCCTCCAGTTGGCGTCGCGCCTCGGCGAACGCCCCGTCGTCGCGCTCCCCGGCACGCACCGCCGGCGCACCGCGCTGCCCCGGCAGGGACAGCGAGGCGAGCGTGAGTCCGGCGGACTTCTCGCCGGTCAGCAGCAGTTCGCCGAGCGGGCTCGGGCAGGTGGTGTGGACGGTGTGTGTGGTCATCGGGTCCTCCGGGCTTGTGTGACTCCAGACGGTTCGCTGTCGAGTCTGCTGCGCGCGCCGCCCCGCGACCGGCGGAAATCGGACCTGGCCCTTGGACTCTGCGGGTACCGCTGGGAAGCTGGTGGAAAGGGTGCTTGACCTGCTGGTATTTACGGGTGGGTACCCGCGCGGTACCGTGAGGGCATGCCAGCTCTCAACGTGGAGTTCAGCGAACGCGAACTAGAGGACCTGCGGCAGATCGCCAAGGAGCGCGGTACGTCGATGAAGGCGCTCGTGCGCGAGGCCGCCGCCGCCGACATCGCCCGGCACCGCGCGCTGCAGGAGGGCGCGGAGGCCTTCCGGAGCTTCTTCGCCGCCCACGCCGAGGAGTTCGCGGCCGCGTTCCCCGACGACGAGGCCCCCGCCAAGGGCGAGGCCGCCTGAGTGATGCCTTCCGTCATCCACATCGACGTCCCCTGGCTGCTCCAGCGGCACGAGGAGGTCCTTCCCGACCAGCCCACGGTCGACGACTTCTCCGCGCTGGTCGCCGCGGTCGCCCGGCACCGCGTCGACCCGCCCCGGCTCGGCGTGGACTCCGACCCCGCCTGGCGGGCCGCCGCGCTGCTGCACACCCTCGCCGTCCTCAAGCCGCTGCCCGCGGCCAACGCCCGCTTCGCCTGCGCCACCGCCGTGGCCTACATGTTCACCAGCGGCGTCGGTATCGACCCGCCCTACGGCGCCCTCGTCGACCTGGCCCGCGACCTGATCTCCGGCAAGACCGACGTGTACGGCGCGGCCGACCGGCTCCGCTCCTGGCAGATCTGACACCGCCCCGGCCGCCGGGGGAAGCCGCCGGGGCCGCCGGCCGGGGGCGGGAGGAACGGGCCGGCGGCCGGCTTCGCGCGGGAGAACCGCCGCCCCGCGCGGGGCCCACCGAGAAGGGCCTGACCCCAGTCCACCCCCGGGCCGTGTGCCCCGGGAGCGTGCGCGGCCCACGGGCGTGTGCGCCCTGTTCACACGGGGCGCGGGGAAAGCCGAAAGCAGCCCTGCGGGACCTGGTCCCCAGCATGATTTCTGACTTTATTTCAAACCCGTCGATGTCTTACGTGCGCCTTGTTGCGTGTGTGGAAGTTGTGCAAGGGTTGAAACACTCGTGCGGGGGATAATGGCCGGGGTTCTTTCGGCAGTTGGGGAACCGGGTCGCGACGGCACCGGTGAATTCCCGCTCCCCGCACGCGTATCTTCCGAAGTTCGCGCCGACGCACCATACGCAACAAAGGAATCCGCTCCGTGTCCACCCCCCACCCTCCCTGTCCTCCCTACCCGCCCTCCGGCGGTGATCCCGCGGAGTCCGACGAATCCGTCGCCGCGCCGCTGCGCGCCGGTTCCGACGCAGAGGCGGCCCGGTCCGCCGCGCTGCTGATGGCCCGGCACTGGCAGCCGGTGCACGACTACGCGGTCATCTGCCTGGCCGCACCCGGGCCCCTCGCCCATATGGTCACCGCAACCGCCTTCCACCAGGTCCTCGACCGGCTCGCGCTCGGCGAACCAGCCGAGGCGCTCAGGCCCCGGCTGCTCGTGGCAGTCCGGGACACCGTCGTGAACTGGTCAGCCACGGACCGAATAGCCGCCGTGCTGCCCGGACTCCGCAAACCCGCCGGGGGCCGCGGTATGCGCACCGCGAAGTCCCTGATACCGGAAAACCGCACACTCTCCGAACGTTCATTCCATAGCCTTCCCAGACTCGAACAGGCGTTGCTGTGGCACGCCGAGGTCGAGGCCGAGCCGATAAACGTTCCCGCCGGGTTGCTCGGCATGGACATCGGCGGTGCGGCGGCCGCACTCGAACAAACCCGCGAGAATTTCCGCGAAGGCTGCGTACGCGCACACCGGGAACTCGCGCCGAGCACCGACTGCCGCCACTACAACCGCCTTCTCGACGGGCCGATCCGCCGGGGCGGCTCCCTGTTGCCGGACGTCCGGCAACACCTCGACGCCTGCCCCTACTGCCGGCACGCCGCCGAGCAACTGGGCCAGATCGAGGCGGGAGTGGGCGTGCTGCTCGCCGAAGCGGTCCTCGGCTGGGGCGCCCGCCGGTACCTCGACTCGCGCCCGGGCCGCCGAGGGCCCGGCCCCGCCCGTGGCCCCGGCACCTCCCGGCGCTCCGGCAGACGCCGGCGCGGCGGGCCGAAGCCCGGGCTCCTCGGGCGGGTCACGGTGCCCGGCGGACGCCGGCGGGGCGGAGCGGAGCCGGGGGTGCTCGGCCGGATCACCACGCCCGCGCGCCGCGCGCGGGAGCCCGGCCGGGCCGCCTCCGGGACCGGCTGGTCGTCCAGGACGCTGCTCACCGGCGTCGGCGTCGCCTCGGCCGGGCTGCTCGCGACCGTCCTCGTGATCAGCGCGTGGCCGGACGGCGGCGACGGCACCGACCCCGTCGCCTCCAGGGGCACGGCCCCCGGTACCGACGGTCAGTCACCACCCGCCTCCGCCACCGCACCCGGCACCGCGGGCCTGCCCTCAGCCGGCCGTCCCACCCGGCTGCACAACGCCGCGGCAGACCTGTGCCTGGACATCAAGGGCAGACCGACGGCGGGCGCCAGCGCGGTGCTCGCGGTCTGCTCCGCCGCGCCGACACAGCGGTGGACGTACGACGCCGACGGGCTGCTGCGCAGCTCGGCCGACTCCGCCCTGTGCCTGGACTCGCACGCCGACGCCGGTGTGGTCATCCTCGGCACCTGCGCCGACGCCGGCACCGAGCGGGAGGACGACGTGCGCTACGACCTCACCGTGCAGGGCGAGTTGCTGCCCCGCTGGGACGAGACCCTCGCCCTCGCCCCGGCGGGCCCCGGCGCGGGCGCCGACATCGTCGTCAAGGTCCGGGACCGATCCGCCGACCAGCGCTGGCTGGCCGACGGGCCGTCGGCCAGTCCCGGCTCCCTGTCGGTCGCCGGCACCGAAGGCCCCTCCGCACAGCCGGCGGAGCTGCCCGGGACGGACACGTAGCGCCCGGCGCGGAGGACGTCCGCGGGAGCCCTGGGACAGGATGATCGTCCTCAAGGGCTCCCGCACCCGGCCGACGGCCGGAGCTCATACGGATGCCTCGTGGAGGTCGTCCGCGGTGACCGTCGCGGGTGTGGCGTGTCCGGACAGCGCGAGGGTGAGGTCGAACTCCGCGAGCAGGCAGCGGATCACGTGCTCGACGCCCGGCTGACCGTCCAGGCCGAGCCCGTAGACGTACGGACGCCCGAGCAGCACCGCCCGCGCGCCGAGGGCGAGCGCCTTGAACACATCGGCTCCGGTGCGCACCCCGCTGTCGAACAGCACGGTCAGCCGGTCGCCGACCGCGGCCGCGACACGGGGCAGCGCGTCGGCCGCCGCCACGGAACCAGCCACCTGCCGGCCGCCGTGGTTCGAGACCACCACCCCGTCCATCCCGGCGTCCGCGGCGAGCCGGGCGTCGGCCGGGTGCAGGACGCCCTTGAGGACGATCGGCCCGTCCCAGTGCTCCCGCAGGAAGGCGAGGTCGGGCCAGGTGTGGCTCGCGTCCCCGAACAGGCCGAGGAAGTGCAGGACCGCCGCTTTCGGGTCCTCGTGCACGGGCTTGGCGAGGCCCGCCCGGAAGGCGGGGTCGGTGAAGTAGTTGGCGGTGCCCACCCCGTTGAGGAACGGCAGATACGCCTGGTCCAGGTCGCGCGGCCGGTATCCCAGGATCGGCGTGTCCAGAGTGACGACCAGCACCGTGAACCCGGCCGCCTTCGCCCGGCCGAGGAAACTGCGGGTCACCTCGCGGTCCTTGCCCCAGTACAGCTGGAACCACCGCTCGGCGTCCCCCATCGCCGCCGCCACTTGCTCCATCGGCGTGCTGGACGCGGACGACAGGACGTACGGCACGCCCTGCGCGGCGGCGGCCCGGGCGACGGCGGGCTCGGCGTCCGGATGCACGATCGATATGGTGCCGACCGGAGCCAGCGCCAGCGGCGCCGGCAGGGCGCGGCCCAGCACCTGGACCGACAGATCGCGCTCCTGCACGTTTCTGAGCATGCGCGGCACGATCCGGCGCCGGGCGAGGGCGGCCCGGTTGGCCCGGGCCGTGCTGCCGTCGCCCGCGCTGCCCGCCACATACCCCAACGGGCCAGGACCGAGCCGGTGTTCGGCCATCTCCTCCAGCCGGGTCGGATCGGTGGGGAGCCGGGGCACGGCACCCGACATCCCGTTCAGATAGATCTCGTACTGGAAGTCCGCCCAGTGCTTCGCCATCCGGCCGCCCGCCTCTCGTCGCTGGGTGCACGCGCTGCGGCCCGACGATAGTGGCGGGTGGGCGAGGACCGGCAGACGCCCTCAGCCGCGGTCGGCGGCCTCGCGGAGGATCTCGGCCAGCTCGTGGGGCGTGGAGAACATCGGCCAGTGACCGGTGTTCAGCTCCACCAGCTCCCAGCGCCCGCCCTCCAGCGCCTCGGCCACGGCGGGCAGCGGCGCACGGCCGTCCAGCACGCACTTGACGTACGTGGCCGGCAGCTCGGCGAGCGGGCGCTTGAGCACGGCCGGTTCGGTGAGCGTGCTCGCCGGGTGCGGGGTGCCCTCGCCGATGAGACGGGTGATCTGCTCGTCCGTGAGGTCCTGGTTCGCGTACGCCGCCGGGGGCAGGAGCGGCCACGCGTCGTCGTGCTCGGCGAGCGCGGCACGGATGTGGTCGCTGGGGAAGCCGTCGAGGAACGACACCCCGTCCGCCGGCAGGTTGGAGTCGACGAACACCACACGGCGCAGCCGGTCGCCGATCCGCTCGGCCGCCTGCCCGACCGGCACGCCCGAGTAGCTGTGTCCGACGAGGACGACGTCCCGCAGATCCAGTCGCTCGACCTCGTCGACGATGTCCTGGACGTGGATCTGCTGCCCCGTGGGCAGTGTCTGCTTCTCGGCCAGCCCGGACAGGGTGAGGGCGTGCACCTCGTGCCCGGCGGCGCGCAGGTCGGCCGCCACCTCGTCCCACGCCCATGCCCCCAGCCAGGCGCCGGCCACCAGTATGAAGTCGGTCATGGTCGTCAACGTACCGGATGGATCAGCCAACTCCGGCTCAAAAGCGTGGAGTTGTAAATTCCGGAAAGTCGAACGAGCCGAGGACGCGGGTGGAGCGGGCGCCGGGGCTCCTCCTGCCGGAAGGCGTCTCATCCGTCCGTGCCGTCGTCGGTCGGGGAATCGGCCACCTCCTCGGTGTCAGGACCCTGCGCCCGGACCCGCTGGACGTGTTCCAGGGACTCGCGCAACTCGGTCAGCCAGTCGTCGGTGTGGCGCTGGACCAGGCGCACGCACCAGGCGAGGGCGTCGCTGCGGCTGCGCGCGACGCCGCCGGCGATGAGGGTGTCCAGAACCTGGCGCTCGGGCTGGCGCAGCCTGGTCATCACCGGCGCCGCCACATGCGTGAACAGGGCGCGCTCCGCGCCGCACACCACGCCCCACGACACTTTCCGGCGGAAGAGGTGCTCGGCCTCGCGGGCCACCTCGATCCGGGTCTCCCGGGTCCGCTCCCGGAACTCCTGGATCCGTGCCTGTGCGGCGGTCTCCCGCTCGGCGTCCGAGGTGCCCTCGGCGAGCCGGGGCTCGGGGACGCGGCCGATGACGGTGATCTCCTCGCGGTCCGCGGTCACCTCGACCAGTTCCTCGAAGAGATCGTCGGGCAGCCGCCCGGCGAACCAGCCCCGCAGCTTCTCTCTCTTCTCTGAAGTAATCATGTAATCAACATTACTCGGCCGCCTTCATGAACGCAAGGAGTCGTGAAGGGCACGTGAAGGGGTTCGCTGTGGGGTGAAGGCGGAATGTTTCAGGCCTATTAACGAGGCGGTCTTTTTCGGCCATGGGACCGCTCTCAGCGATCAAGAACCGCTCAGTTGTGCGGTCGAAGTGCTCGAACTCCGTGACTTCACGCCACTGCTTCAACACGCAAGGTTACTGAAAGCCGTGGGTTGGATGTGTGTTTCGGTGGCGGACTCGGCAGAGTGGCGCTCGCCGCTCCGGCGCCGACCGGGCCGGAGCGGGCACCCGTCTAATCGAGCGGAAGGATGCATACAATGCGGAACACCGCGCGCTGGGCAGCGATCATCGGCCTCGCGGCCACCTCTGTCTGCGGCCCCCTGATCGGGGCCGCCGCCGCTGCACCGGACGCCGCCCCGTCGTCGCTCTACGCCCCCTCGGCGCTGGTGCTCACCACCGGCCATGGCGACAACGCGGCCTCGGCGACTCCGGAGCGCGCCGTCACCCTGAACTGCGCCCCGACGGCCTCCGGTACACACCCGGCCGCGGCCCAGGCCTGCGCCGAACTGCGTGGCGTCGGAGGCGACTTCTCGGCTCTCAAGCCCCGGGACGACGTGTGGTGCACCAAGCTGTGGGCCCCCGTCGTGGTCACGGTTCAGGGAGTATGGCAGGGCAAGCGCGTCTCCTATGAGCGCGTCTTCGGTAACACCTGCGTGAAGGACGCGCTGGACAGCAGCGTCTTCGCGTTCTAGGGCCGGGATCGCACGGACCCGTATCGTCGGATCAGGCCCGCAACTGGGGAGTGCGGCCCTCTGGATCGGGTACCTGCGATCTCGCACCGGGACTGGTGGGCGGAGTGGGGCCGCCCTCCGGTTCCCGGGCACACAGCCGCTCCCCGGGCAGGTCCGTGGGGGGCCTTCCGGGGAGCGGCGAAAAACAATCAGTGCGTCACCCGCCGCCGCGCGCTCATGTGTCCCGCCACGGTGTGCGCCGCGGCCGCCAGGCCGGCACCGCCCGCCGGTAACGCTCGTATTCCGCGCCGAACCGGCGCACCAGCCCCGGCTCCTCGTACCAGCGGACGAAGGCCCAGGACAGCGCCCAGGCTCCGGCGGCGTATACGAAGAGCACCGGCCGGGCCAGCAGCAGGCCCTGTCCGGCCAGTACGGCGACGACGGCCACGTAGATCGGATTGCGCACGTACCGGTACGGACCGCTCACCACCAGCCGCGCGGGCGGCGCGATCGGTGCCGGGGTGCCGAGGCCCTCCAGCGCGAACCGCGCATAGGCCTCCAGGATCACGGCGGCGCCGGCCGCCAGGGGGACGAGGCCGAGCAGCCGCAGGGGCAGCCACCAGTCGCCCGTCCGCCAGCCGTCGGTCAGCGACCACGGCACCAGGACCGCCGCGCCGCCCGAGACCAGGACGAGAAACAGCGCGGTGCCCAGCGCCGCCGACGCCTTGCGCATCCACACACCATGACAGGTGCAGGGGCCGCTGTCTCCCTGCTGACGGCGGCCCCTGGTCGTGGAAGCGCTGCTCACATGTGGACGACCTGTGTGGCCGTGGCGTCCTGGCGCGGCACGCCGCGGCGGTAGAGAAGGAACGCGATGACCGTGCCCGCGGCGAAGAAGCCCGCCGACCACCAGAAGGCGGTGGTGTAGCTCTCGATCGTCGCCTGTGCCCGCACCAGCTTGCTGGTGGCGTCGCGGCCGGACAGGTAGTCGGTGGCCGCGCTCGCGGCGAGGGTGTTCAGCAGGGCCGTACCGATCGAACCGCCCACCTGCTGCATGGCGTTGACGGTCGCGGAGGCGACGCCCGCGTCCTCGGCCGCGACCCCGCCGGTGGCCAGCTGCATGGCCGGCGGCATGACCAGGCCGAGACCCACACCGATGATGATCAGCTGCGGCAGCACCGCGCTCGTGTAGGCGGAGCCGATGCCGATGCCGGTGAGCCAGGCCATGCCGGCCGTGGCGATCGCGAAGCCCAGCGGGATGACCGCCTTCGGGCCGATGCGGGGCAGCAGGACCGTCGTGCCGGCCTGCGCGGTCACCATCAGCGCGCCGACCATCGGCAGGAACGCCACGCCGGTCTTCGTCGGGCTGAAGCCGAGGTTGAGCTGGAGATAGTAGGTGAGGAAGAGGAACACGCCGAACATGCCCGCGCCGGTGATCAGCACCGCGAGGAACGAGGCGCCGCGGTCGCGGTCCAGCAGGATGCGCAGGGGCAGCAGCGGGTGCGCGGCCCGGGTCTGCCACCAGGCGAAGGCCGCCAGCAGCAGGCCGCCCGCGATCAGGAAGCCCCAGGTCAGCGGCGAACCCCAGTCGTGCGTCTCGGCGTTGGAGAAGCCGTACACCAGCGAGAACAGACCGGCGGCGACCAGGACCGTGCCCGGCACGTCCAGCTTGGCGTTCGCCGCGTCACGGTGGTTGCCCAGCAGGACCCAGCCGCCGGCGAAGGCGACGACCGCGATGGCCACGTTGACGTACAGGGTCCAGCGCCAGTCGAGCGCGTCCGTCAGCACACCGCCGAGCAGCAGGCCGACCGCACCGCCGGCACCGGCGATCGCGCCGTACACGCTGAACGCGCGAGCCCGCTCACGGGCGTTGGTGAACGTGGTGTTGAGCAGCGACAGCGCGGCCGGTGCGAGCAGCGCGCCGAAGGCGCCCTGCAGGGCGCGCGCGACGACCAGCATGGTGAAGCCGTTCGCGGCGCCGCCGAGCGCGGAGGCCGCGGCGAAGCCGACGACGCCGATCAGGAAGGCGGGCTTGCGGCCGAACAGGTCGGCGATCCGGCCGCCGAGCAGCAGCAGTGAGGCGAAGGCCAGCGCGTAGGCGGTCACGATCCACTGCCGGCTGCCGTCGGAGAAGCCGAGGTCGGCCTGGGCGGAGGGCAGGGCGATGTTCACGATCGTGGCGTCGAGCACCACCATCAGCTGGGCGATGGCGATGACCGCGAGTATCCACCAGCGCTTGGCGGAGGCGGCCGGCTGCGCCTCCACGGCGGCCGTGCTCGCGCCGTCGGTCAGAGTCTTCTGGGGCATCGGGAACTACTCCAGGGAAGTCGTTCGAAGCGGGGAAGCGGGAACACGCACAGCTCGTAAACGAAACTGTTTCGTACGCATCGAGGCTAGACCAGCTTGAGCGAAACGGCAACGTTTCGTTTCCCTGGGGCCCCATATTCCTTGACAGGCATATAACTCAGGAGGCATATTGCCTGTATGTCCGACGCCGCGCTCTGGAGCGCCCTCGCCGACCCCCATCGGCGGGCCATCGTCGCGCTGCTCCTGGAGCGGCCCCGGCCCGTCGGGGAGATCGTGGAGACATGCGGGCTGAGCCAGCCGAGCACGTCCAAGCATCTGAAGGTGCTGCGGGAGGCGGGTCTGGTGCGAGTCAGGCAGGACGCGCAGCGCCGCGTCTACGCCCTCGACCCGGCCCCGATCGCCGCCCTCGACGCCTGGCTGGCGCCGTACCGCACACTGTGGAACCGCAGCCTCGACGCCCTGGGCCGCCGCCTCGACGAGACGGGCGAGACGCCGGACGACACCTGAGCCCCCACCACGAAGGACCGAGCACCATGTCCGTCGACCTCACCGGTACCTATCTGACCCTGGAGGACGGCCGCCCCGCCGTCCGTTTCAGCCGCACCTACGACCATCCGGTCGATCGCGTCTGGCACTTCGTGACCGACCCGGACGAGCTGGCCGGGTGGTTCCCGTTCCAGGTCGAGATCGAACTGCGCGCGGGCGCGCCCGTCCGCTTCTTCGGCGAGCCGGGCACACCGGAGTTCACCGGCCGCATCCTCGCCCTCGACCCGCCGCGGCACCTGTCCTTCGAGTGGGGCGGCGACGAACTCCACTTCGACCTGGAGGAGGCCGGCGAAGGACGCGCCCGCTTCACGCTCACCAACGTCCTCGACGCCGAGAACACCGCCGCCCGCAACGGCGCCGGCTGGGAGGTGTGCCTGGCCGCCCTCGACGCCAAGGCGCGCGGCGAGCGTTTCGAGGGACCGCACGCCGGACCGAGCGCGCCGTGGAAGGAGTTCTACGACGGCTACATCGGAGCCGGAGTGCCCTCGGGCGCGCCCGTACCCGGCCTGGACTGAGCCGGGCCTACGCCAGCTGCCGCCGCACCAGCTCGTGCAGTCGGCCCGCGGTGTCCGCGAGGAGGTCGGCGGGCCGGCCCTGCTGGATGACCCTGCCGTCCTCCATCACGACGACCCGGTCGGCGTCCAGCACCGTCGACAGGCGGTGGGCGATGACGATGCGCGTGGCGTTCAGCTTGCGGGTGCTCTCGATGACGATGCGCTGGGTGTCGTTGTCGAGGGCGCTGGTCGCCTCGTCGAAGAACAGGATCCGCGGGCGCCGGATCAGTGCCTGGGCGATCATCAGGCGCTGCCGCTGCCCGCCGGAGATGGCGCCGTTGCCCGCCACGATCGTGTGCAGGCCCATCGGCATGCGCTTGATGTCCTCCGCGAGCCCCGCCATCTCGGCCGCCGCCATCGCCTCCTCGGGCGTGTACGGCTCGGTGCCGCAGATGACGTCCAGGATGGAGCCGGTGAACGGCTGCGCGTGCTGGAGGACGACCCCGCACTGGCGGCGCACCGCCGACTGGTCGAGGGCCCCCAGGTCCTGCCCGTCGTACAGGACGCTGCCCGAGACCGGCTTGTCGAAGCCGATCAGCAGACGCAGCAGGGTGGACTTGCCGCAGCCGCTGGGGCCGACGACCGCCACGAACTCGCCCGGACGGACGGAGAAGGAGACGTCGTCCAGGACGAGCGGCCCATCGTCGGCGTACCGGAAGGAGAGCCTGCGGGCCTCCACCGCACCGGACAGCGGGCCCGGACGCGTGCTCGCCGTGCGCACCTCGGGCGTGGCGTCCAGGACCGGCCTGATCTCCTCGAACAGCGGCAGCGCGGCCACCGCCGAGACGAAGGAGCCGGTGAGCTGGGTGACCGAGGTCAGCACCATCGTCACCGAGGTGTTGAAGGTGAGGAAGGCCGCCGCCGACATCGCGCCCTTCGCCGGACCGGCCAGCAGCATGAACATCAGCAGGGTGCACACCGGCAGATAGACCGCGCCCAGCACCGAGGTGAGGTTCTTGATCCGGCCGACCTTCTGCTGGAGTTCCCGGCTGTGCGCGAACTCCCGGGCCCAGGCGGCGTACGCGTAGTTCTCCGCCGCCGCCACGCGCAGCTTCGGCAGGCCCCGCAAGGTCTGGAAAGCCTGGTTGTTCAGCTTGTTGCCGAGCACCACGAGCCGGCGCTGCCAGCGCACCTGCCACAGCCCGAGCCCCAGGAACACCGCCGCGATGACGACGAGCATGCCGATCGCCGCGAGCGCCATCGGCACGCTGTACCACAGCAGCAGACCGAGGTTCATCGCGCCGACCGTCACCGACTGCGCGACCACCGGACCGACGCCCGCCAGCAGCCGCCGGATCGCGCTGATGCCCATGGCGGCACTGGCGAGCTCACCGGTGGAGCGCTGGGTGAAGAACCGGGTCGGCAGCCTGAGCAGCCGGTCCCAGACGGCCGGCTGCAGCGCCGACTCGATACGGCCCTCCAGGCGCAGGATGGTCAGGTTCTCCAGCAGCGTGAACGCCGCCGACACGACACCGCTGATCATCACCGCCAGACAGACCTGGACGATCAGGCCGGTCTGGGCCCTCGGCACGTACTCGCCGAGCACCTTGCCCGTCGCGATCGGCACCAGCGCGCCGATCGCCACCGTCACCAGCCCGGCCAGCATCAGGTTGACCAGGTCGCCGCGGGTGCCGCGCAGGCTGAACCGCAGCAGCCCGAGCGGACCGAGCCGCCGCTCGGGCAGCGGCCGGTAGAACATCACCGCGCGCGGCTCGAACTCCTCGGCGTTCGCCTTCTCGATCGGCGTCTCGCGTCCGGTGCCCGGGTGCACGGCCACATAGCCGCCACGCCGCCACAGCAGCGCGACCGGCGCCCCGGACAGCGCCCGGTGCCCCACCAGCGGACCCACGTTCTCCCGCCACCAGCGGCCGTCGAGCCGTACGGCCCGGGCACGGACCCGGGAGGCCAGGGCCACCCGCTCCACCGGGTCCAGGCGCTCGCTCTCGGTACCGCTCTGCGCGGGCTCCGCGAGAGTGATTCCGGCCGCCTCGGCGGCCAGCTTGCAGGCCGCGTAGGTGGCGTCGGCGTCGGCTGCCGTCGTACGCCGGGCCGAGCGTTTGCCGATGGAGGCGAGCAGTGTCTGGTCGGCCTGGGCGCGGACCGCCTCACCGGCCTTGATCCCGGCGGCCGCGCGCGTCTCGTGGGTGCGCTCCAGCTGCTCGATCCACCGGTCCAGCGCGGTCAGCAGCCGGTACTGCTGATCGACCATGCTCTGCCACAGAGCCGGGTCCATCAGCAGGTCGGCGACTGCCTCCGCGCCGTACAGCGAGCCGTACTGGACGCTGCCCGGCGGCACCTGCATCCAGAACACGTCGTCGTCGGCGGGCGCGGCGGCGCGCTCCTCGGCCATCGGGGCCTGGAAGAGGACGGACAGGCCGCGGCCGACGCCCAGCGCGACCGCGTACTCCAGCGGGCTCGACGCCGGGGGGACGTACTGCGGGTTGCCGTACTCGTCGTACGACCATGTCTGGGTGTGGGCGGGCTGGTACAGCTCGCGCAGGTTGATCCGGTGCACCACGCAGTCCCGCGCCGGGCGGGCCACCAGGGTGTGCTGGGGTCCCGCGACCGGGCCGAGCAGCAGCGCGCCCGCCTCCAGGCGGCCGAGGTGGTGCCAGTGGCCCTGCTGGGCGGCGTCCACCGCGAACAGGTCCAGGGCGCCGGCCGCGACCAGCCACAGCACCTGCGGGCCTTCCAGGTCGAGCCGGTTGAAGCCCGCGCAGTCGATGCGCGTGCCCATGGACCCCAGCGCACCGAGAACGAGATCGCCTTCGCCGACGGTCGTCATCTCATCGCTCCCTGACCAGCGCGGCGTACGCGCCCGAGTGCGCCACCAGCTCCTCGTGCCGCCCGCGCTCGACGACCGCGCCGTGCTGGAGCACCACGATCTCGTCGCTGTCCCGGACCGTGCTGAGCCGGTGGGCGATCACCACGCAGGCGCAGCCGCGCCGGCGCAGGTTGTCCATCACGACCAGCTCCGTCTCCGCGTCCAGCGCGCTGGTCACCTCGTCGAGGACGAGGATGCTGGGCCGCCTGACCAGTGCCCGGGCGATCTCCAGGCGCTGGCGCTGCCCGCCGGAGAAGTTCCGGCCGTCCTGCTCCACCTTGCTGTGGACGCCACCGGGCCTGCGCATGACCACGTCGTACAGGGCCGCGTCCTTCAGCGCCTCCAGCACGGCCTCGTCCGGGATCGACGGATCCCACAGGGCCACGTTGTCGCGGACCGAGCCCTCGAAGAGGAACACGTCCTGGTCGACGAAGGAGACGGAGGAGGCCAGCGCGCCGCGCGGGATGTCCTCCAGGCGGCGGCCGTCGATACGGATCACCCCGTCCCAGGGCGTGTACAGGCCCGAGATGAGCCTGGAGACCGTGGACTTGCCGCTGCCCGAGCCGCCGACCAGGGCCACCTGCTGACCGGGCCCGACGGTCAGATCGAAGCCGGTCAGCAGCGGCTGGTCCAGCGGGCTGTAGCCGAAGGTCACGTTCTCCAGCTCGACATGCCCCTGCAGCCGGCGCGTCGAGTCGCCGCCGCCCGGGCGGGCGTAGAGCGGGTCGGCCTGGAAGTTCTCCACGTCCTTCAGCCGTGCCACGTCGGCCGCGAAGTCCTGGATCCGGCCCGCCACGCCGTTGAGCCGGGTCAGCGGGGCCGTGAAGCGGGTGACCAGCGCCTGGAAGGCGACGAGCAGACCCACCGAGATGTGGCCCTCGACCGCCCGCAGACCGCCGATCCACAGGATCAGCGCGCTGTTGAGCGTGGCCAGCGTCGGCGCGACCACGCCGAGCCAGGCGCTCGGCACACCGAGCCGCTGCTGCTCCTCCAGCGTGGTGGCGTGCTGCCCGGCCCACTTGCGGAAGTAGCCGTCCTCGCCGCCGGTCGCCTTCATCGTCTCGATCAGCTGAAGGCCGGTGTAGGAGGTGTTGGTGAGCCGGGCGGTGTCCGCGCGCAGCTTCGCCGTCCGGGTCGCGCGCAGCCGTACGACCAGCCGCATGGCCACCACGTTCAGCAGAGCCACACCGATGCCGACGAACGTCAGCTGCGGGTCGTAGGTGTACAGCAGCACGGCGTACAGCACGACCACGATCGCGTCCACGCCCGCCGCCGCCAGATCGCGGGCCAGCGTCTCGGCGACCTGGTCGTTGGACTGCAGCCGCTGCACCAGGTCGGCCGGGCTGCGCTGGGAGAAGAACGTGACCGGCAGCCGCAGCAGATGGCGCAGGAAGCGGGCGCTGGAGAGGGTGGAGGAGATGATCCGGCCGTGCAGCAGGTTGGCCTGCTGGAGCCAGGTCAGCACCAGGGTGAGCAGCACGCACGTGGCCATCGACGCGAACAGCACGCCGAGCAGGGAGGTCTGCCCGCCGATGAGGAACATGTCGATGTAGGTACGGCTGAGCGCGGGCACCGCCGCGCCCACCGCCACCAGCAGCAGGCTGGCCAGGACCGCGGCGGGCAGGGTGCCCGCGGTGCCGCGCAGCCGGGCCGGCATCGCGCCGAGCACACCGGGCCTGCGGCCGCCCTTGCTGAAGCCGTCGCCCGGCTCCATCACCAGCACGACACCGGTGAAGCTGCCGTCGAACTCCTCCATGGGCACGAAACGGCGGCCCTTGGCGGGGTCGTTGATGTACACCCCGCGCCGGCCGAAGCGGCGGCCCATCCCGTCGTAGACGACGTAGTGGTTGAACTCCCAGAACAGGATGGCCGGTGCGGCGACCTCGGCGAGGGCCGCCAGGTCCATCTGCATGCCCTTGGCGGTCAGGCCGTAGCCGCGGGCCGCCTTGAGCAGGTTGCTGGCGCGCGAGCCGTCGCGGGAGACGCCGCAGGCGATGCGCAGCTCCTCCAGCGGGACGTGCCGGCCGTAGTGGCCCAGCACCATCGCGAGGGAGGCGGCGCCGCACTCGACGGCCTCCATCTGGAGGACGGTGGGGGTGCGGACCGTGCCGCCACGGGGCTTGGGGACCGGGCGCCGGGCCGGGGCGGCCCGTCTGCGGCCGCGGGTTTCCTGAGTGGTGCTCACGGCAGCAGCCAATCGACGGGATGCTGGTCGGCCAGCCGGATCGAACCGGAGGCGAGGGTCATGGAGTCGAGCCTGTACGGCGGTCCGTCCGCGGAGGACCACCGGTAGCCGCTCTTGGTGCCGGACGACTTGTCGAGCTCGACCAGGACCGCCACCGGGCGGCCCTTCTTCGTGAACTGCTCGCCGAGCTGGCTGTCGCCGAGGAACGCGGCGATGGACTGGGCGGACTGCGCGGTGCGGTCCACCGACTTCACATGTCCGCGCAGCACGCCGTACCGCTGGGTCGGCACCGAGGACACCGTGAGGTCCACGGCGGCGTGCGCCGGGATGGCCGCGGCGTTCTCGGCGGGGACGTACACGGTGGCGTACAGCGGGTCGGAGGCGCGGGCGACCTTCTCGACAGCGGCCACATCGGTGCCGGTCTGGATGATCTGACCGATGGTGGCGGCGAGCGCGGTGACGCGGCCCGCGGCGACGGTACGGACCACCGAATCGCCCTGACTCGTGCGCACCTTGAGGACGGGCGAGTTCGGGGGCAGCCGTTCGCCCTGCCGGGCGAGTACGGCCGTGACCTGGCCGGCCACGGGACTCTGCAGCAGATAGCTGCCCTGCCCGTGGGTGAGGATGGCCTGGGCGCCCACCGTGGAGGCGACCGAACCGGTCACCGCCCACACGGAGGCCGCCGCCATGACGACGACGGTGACGCCGAGCGCGAGCCAGCCCTGGGGACGGGCCAGCCGCACCGGAAGGTCCAGCTCCTCCGGTGACTGGAGCTTGGCGAGGGCCTGTTGGCGGAACTGCACGGAACTTCCCTCACCCGAGGAGAGACATCGTCACGACAGGGTTCGGGCTCCTTCGGGAACCCGAGAGTCCCGGAGCCGGGGGGC
Organism: Streptomyces griseochromogenes; assembly: GCF_001542625.1. Lineage (NCBI taxonomy): Bacteria > Bacillati > Actinomycetota > Actinomycetes > Kitasatosporales > Streptomycetaceae > Streptomyces > Streptomyces griseochromogenes. Next base: position 4,155,242 of record NZ_CP016279.1, read on the forward strand.
GGCTCCGGGACTTCGGTCACACCTAGGTGCGATCAGAGACCGGCGACCAGGCCGGAAACCGGGGCCACGTTCAGGCCGGTGACACCCTCGACGGTGCCGACGACCGTGTCCACCAGGCCGGAAACCGGGGCAACGCCGTTCACGGCGCCGGTGACGGTGTTCAGGGCGTTCACGGACAGACCGCCGGAGACGTTGTCCAGCTCGGCGTCCGAGATCTCGACGGTCTCAACCTGGGGGGTGGAGTTCATGATGGAACTTCCCTTCGTATGGATATTTCACAAGGGGGGAGCGGCCCCCTCTGGGGACAGACGACGGCCGCGCTCCGCGGGTGCCGGGCTTCCGTCTCCGGAGGCCCGGGGGACCCCCGCGGTGCGATGGATCAAAGCACGCGCGCAGGGCGCGCTTCCAATCAACCAGGCCTCTCACCAGGCAACTTGGCTCACGCAGGGGTCCATCCGTGCAGGCGCGCGCACGGCTTGTCGGCGACTCCTTCACATGGCGCACGGCATCGTCGCAAGCCGGCACTTGCCCGTCGGGACGCGAATCCGGCACACCGCGCCAAAGGCATGCAGGGGGGCGCGCGAATGTGCAGAACCGGGGGCGCCGGTGACTTGGTTGAGTATTCAATGTGTAGATTCCCTGAAGCAGGGATTCCGGTACGTGTTCGGAACGGACCGCTACTGATCGGTAGCTGAGCGTGTCAGCCCATCAGTGCATAGACCGTGGTCGCACGCGCCGCGAGCGCACCCGATCCGGCGTCGCTCAGCGTGATGTCCGCGAACGCCATCCGCCGGCCCAGCTTGGTCAGGACCGCTTCGATCAAGACATCCGAACCGGTCACCGCCCGCTGGAAGGACGTCGACTGCTGCACGGTCGTCATCGGCACGAAGCCGCCCCGCGCGGCCGAGACCGCGATCACCGTCGCCGTGTCGGCCGCCGCCATCAGCGCCTGCCCCGACAGTGCGCCGCCCTCCCGGGCCAGCCGGTCCGACCAGGGCAGACGCAGGAGCGCGCGGTCCTCGCTCACGGCCGCGACGGACAGCCCGAGGTCGAGGACCCAGGGGGCGAAGTTGGCGGAGAGGATCTTGTCGGCTTCGGCGGTGGTCATCGTCATATGGGGGATTCTTCCCGGCCGTACGGCACGACACGCGGAGCGTGGCCGAATCACCGCCGTGGCACGGAAGTTGGCAACCGGAATTGAACGCACCGCGTGACCCGCCCGTACCTACAGCCATCCAGGCGCCCCCGATCAACTGCCCGACAGCGGCAGACCCCCGTACCCAGGAGGTCGAGAAGTTTGAGTCACAAGCGAATGCCGAAGCGCAAGGCTGCGATAGCGGTGGGCGGTGTCGCGGCGCTCGGAGCGGCGGCTCTCCTGCTGCCCAATGCCAACGCGTCGCAGGACAAGAACGACGATGCCGCCGGCGCCGCAGGTACCGCGAAGACCATGAAGGCCTCGGACGCCTCGGGTCTCGCCGCGCAGTTGCAGAAGCTGCTCGGTGACGCCGTCGCCGGGTCCTACTACGACAGCGGCAAGAAGCAGCTGGTCGTCAATGTGGTCAACGGCGACAGCAACGTGCTCGCGCAGGCGAAGAAGGCGGGAGCGGTCGTCCGCCAGGTCGAGAACAGCGCCGCCGAACTCAAGGCCGCCGCGCACACCCTGAAGAGCAAGGCGACCATTCCGGGCACCGCCTGGGCCGTCGACCCGCGCACCGACAAGGTCGTGGTCAGCGCCGACTCCAGCGTCACCGGCGCCAAGTGGGACAGACTGCAGTCGACCGTGCGCGGTCTCGGCTCCGGCATGGCGACGCTGAAGAAGTCCGCCGGTTCCTTCAAGACCTTCGTCTCGGGCGGCGACGCCATCTTCGCCCAGGCGCAGGGCGGCAACGTGCGCTGCTCCCTCGGCTTCAACGTCAAGGCATCCGACGGCAGCCCGGCCTTCCTGACGGCCGGTCACTGCGGCGTCGCCGCCAAGGACTGGTCCGACTCCCAGAACGGCCAGCCCGTCGCCACCGTCGACCAGGCCAAATTCCCCGGCAACGACTTCTCGCTCGTGAAGTACAACGACGCCACCACCCAGGCGCCCAGCGAGGTCAACGCCGGCAACGGCCAGACCGTGCAGATCACCCAGGCCCAGGACGCCACCGTCGGCGAGACCGTGTTCCGCATGGGCTCCACCACCGGTCTGCACAACGGCCAGGTGACCGGCCTCGACGCCACCGTCAACTTCCAGAGCGAGACGAACCCGGGCGGGGTCGACACCGTCAACGGCCTCATCCAGACCAACGTCTGCGCCGAGCCCGGCGACAGCGGCGGCTCCCTGTTCACCCAGGACGGCGGCGCGGTCGGCCTCACCTCCGGCGGCAGCGGCGACTGCACCAGCGGCGGCGAGACCTTCTTCCAGCCGGTCACCGCCGCCCTCCAGGCCACCGGCGCCACCCTCGGCGACGGCGGCAACGGGGCGGGCGGTCAGGCGGGTGCGGGCGACCAGTCCGGCAGCGCCGACCCCTCCGCCTCGGCCGGCGACCAGTCCGGTGCCGGCGACCAGGCGGGCGGCAACCAGATCGGCGGCACCGCCGACCCGTCCGCCTCGGCCGGAGACCAGAGCGGCACCGGCACGGGTACCGGCGACCAGTCGGGTGCGGGCGCGGGTACCGGCGACCAGTCGGGTGCGGGCGCGGGCACCGATGACCCGTCCGGCGCGGGCACGGGCGACGGCTCGTCGTCCGTCACCGGGACCAACTGACCCGTCCCGCAACGGGACCTCGGGGGACTACGACACCCCGGGCCGTCCCGGGAGTCCCTGACCGGCCCACAGCGGTTCCGGCCGGCAGGGACGGTCCGGCCCTCCGGCGGGAGGGCCGGACCGTGTGCGCCGCGCCGGGCGGCTCAGCCGTCGTGCGCCCGCAGCAGCAGCACCGCCATGTCGTCCACCCGCTCCCGCGCCGCCACGCTGTGCCGCACCAGCTCGTCGGCCAGGTCCTCCAGAGGCCGGTGGCCGATCTCGGCGAACAGCGCGCCCAGGTCGACCAGGGCGTCCTCGATGTCCATACCGGGCGACTCCACCAGACCGTCCGTGTACAGGGCCAGGACCGATCCGGGAGCCAGGGAGACCTCGGTCGTCGGGTAGACCGCCCCGGAGTCGATGCCCAGGAGCGGGCCGCCCGCCAGGTCCAGCACCCGCACCCGTCCGTCCGGCCGTCTGAGCAGTGGTGGCGGGTGCCCGGCGCGCGCCATCACTGCTCGTCCCCGGGCCGGGTCCAGCCGTAGATACAGGCAGCTGGCGAACAGGTCGGTGCCGAGGTCGATGAGCAGCCGGTTGGTGCTGCCCATCACCTCCTCGGGTGCCTGGCCCACCGTCGTGTACGCCCGTACCCCGGTGCGGATCTGCCCCATCAGCGCCGCCGCCGTCACGTTGTGGCCCTGGACGTCCCCGATCACCGCCGCCGCCAGCGGCCTGCTCGGCACCAGGTCGTAGAAGTCGCCGCCGATCTCCATCCCCTGGGTGGCCGGCAGATAGCGGGCGGCCGCCTCGATGCCGGGCGGCGGCGCCAGGGTGTGCGGCAGCAGCGACTCCTGAAGCCCCTGGGCCAGCCGGTGCTCGGCGTCGTAGAGCAGGGCGCGCTCCAGTGCTTGCGCGATCAGGCCGCCGAGGCTGGTCAGCACCGCCCGTTCCTCGGCGAGGAAGACATGCCGCTCGGCGAACGCCAGCACCCAGGTGCCCACCGGCCGCCCCGACGCGATCAGGGGCACATACGCCCACGCCGCGAACCCGTCCGGGCTCGTCCGATGGCACGGGTACAGCCGCTCCAGTTGCTCCCGCGAGTCGAAGAACGCCGGTACCCCGCTGGTCAGCACATGTGCGCCCGGGGTGCGCTCGCTCAGCGGCAGTCCGTCGAACCGCTCCACGACGTGAGGGTCCGGGTATCCGCGATGCCCCAGCACATGCAGCCGGCCGCCCTGTGAGCCGAGGACCAGAAGCGCCTGACCGCCGACCGCAGGTGCGATCTCGTCCGCGACCAGCTGCACCACGTCCTGCACCCCCACCGCCTCGGTCAGCGCGCCGGCCAGGCTCAGTACCTGCGAGATGGCCACCAGCCGGGAGGGCCCCGGGCCGGGCCGGGGCGTCCCCCGCGCCATCTCCGCCACCGCCCGGGCCGGGCTGACATGCACGCTCAGCCCGGTCGTGCTCGGATACATCCGGAACGAGAGCCAATCGCCCGGCGGGCGCAGCGCCACGAACGAGGTCACCTGCTGGCTGATCAGCGCGGCCCGGTACCGGTCCTCGTACATCGGATCGTTGAGCCAGGGCACCGACACCCACGGCAGCGTGCCCATCAGTTCCGCTACGGGTCTGCCGAGCAGCTCGGCGGCAGCGGGGTTGACGAACGCCATCCGGCCGTTCAGATCGAGCGACATCAGCCCGAACGGCAGCCGGGCCACCAGCCGCGCCGCCTCCACCGACCCCAGCGTGCTCGCCACAACCGAGCCCGCGTTCGCCAGCAGGTCGGCCTCGGGGCCCAGCGGCCGCTTCTCCTCCTCGGCCCGCGCCAGCCGCAGGGCCAGCCGCTCGCAGTCCGACGTCAGAGCCTTGCGCTCCCATGCGGACAGCTCGGGCGGGTGCGTGCCGGGCCAGGTCACGAACACGGCGCCGTAGACCCGGTCCGCCGTCGCGACCGGCAGCGCGGCCAGCGCGAACGGGTACGGCAGCACCACCGCGATGCGCGGATAGCGGCGGGCCATCTCCTCCTCGCCGCCCACCCACACCACCCGCCGCTCCCGCACCGCCTGCGCGACCGGGATCGGTGCGCTCAGCCCGACCCGCTCCCACGGAGCCGCGAACGCCCGGGGCATTCCCGCCATCACGGCCATCTCCAGGACCGGCTCGTCGGGTCTGAGCAGATACACCCCGCCGGAGTGCGCGCCCACGTCCTCGATCATCGAGGCCAGCGCGAGCGACAGCACCGGCCTGCTGACCGGCGCCCTGGGGGCCGCCGGTGCCTGCGCAGGCCCTGGCCCGTCGGACACGCCGACCACCTCCTCGTACGGCCGCGCGACGCATCCTGGGATCAAGGCTCCCTCGCGGGGGCGCGCCACGCACGGCGAACACCCGCCGCACGCGCCGGGGGCGGCTCTGACCTGCGAAGGAGCGCTGTTGCCCCGGCGTTCCTCCGGATACCCCGCTCGGCCCGAGCCATGCACCCCGGGCTGAAGCGCAAGGCGGCGTACGGGCGCCCCGCGTGCGCCCCCACGCACCCTGATGGCCGGATCTCCGCGCCCGCGAACGGTCACATTGCCCAAGAATGGGGCACGCGCTGAACACCCGAAGACGCGAGCAAGGCGATGCAGGGTGAGGTACGGACAAACTGGGGGGCGGGGAGTGATCCGGGTACTTCTGGTGCACGACGCATGTCTGGTGCGATCGGTTCTGGCCGAATGGCTGCGGCGGGCACCCGAGCTGCAGGTGGAGGACACACCGTGGCGCGCCGCGCCCTCGAAGGTGCGCTCCTCGTGCCCGGACGTGTGCGCGGCGGACCTGGAGTGCGGTGACGGGCACGGTGTGCCGCCGCTCGGCGAGCTGTTCCCGCCGGGTACGGCCGGCCGGCCCCCGGCACTCGTGGTGCTGGCCAGTGCGAACCGGCCCGGGCTGCTGAAGCAGGCGGCCGAGGCGGGGGCGCTCGGCTTCGTCGACAAGGCGGGCTCGCCGGACGCTCTGGTGCGGGCGATCCGCTGCGTCGCGGAGAGGGAACGTTTCGTCGATGCGTCGCTGGGCTTCGGCTTCCTCAAGGCGGCGCAGATGCCGTTGACCAGACGCGAGCTGAGCGTGCTGTCCCTGGCGGCCGCCGGGGAGTCCGTCGCGGAGATCGCCGGGAGCCTGCACCTGTCGCACGGCACCGTGCGCAACTACATGGCGGCGATCACCCGTAAGACCGGGGCGCGCAACCGCATCGACGCGATCCGGATATCGCGGGGGGAGGGGTGGGTGTGATCAACGGACCGGTGCGGCGGGCCGGGCCGGCCGGCCTCCGGCCAGGTCGCGGTACAGGGGCGAGGTCCGCAGCAGTTCGTCATGGGAGCCGCAGGCGGTGCGCGGGCCGTCCATCACCAGGACGCGGGCGGCGCGGCGGGCGGAGCTGACGCGGTGCGCGACGACCACCAGGGTGCCGCCCGGGCGCGCCGCGAACGCCCGCTCGGCGCGTGCCTCGGCCTCGGGGTCGAGATGGCAGGTCGCCTCGTCGAGCAGGGCGAGCGGCGCGGGTGAGAGATAGGCCCGGGCCAGCGCGATCAGCTGCCGCTCGCCCGCCGACAGGGCGGTCGGGTCGACCCTGCCCCCGGGGCCACCGAGCGCGCGCAGCAGCGGGGTCATCCCGACCGCCTCGGCGGCGGCCAGCAGCTCCGCCTCCGGTACCGGGTCCCGGCGCAGCAGGCCCAGATTCTCGGCGACGGTGCCGCTGTGGACGTACGCCTCCTGCGGGATCAGCACGCGGGAGGCGGCCGCCTGCGGCGAGGGCACGCTGTCTCCGCACACCCGGATGACCCCTTCCCGGGGTTCGAGCAGTCCGGCGACCAGCCCGGTGAGCGTCGACTTCCCGATCCCGCTCGGGCCCACGACGGCGAGATGACCGCCTACGGGGACGACGAGGTCGAGTCCGTCGAGGACGGGCTCACTGGCGGGACCGTAGGCGAAGGTGACGGAGGCGAGGGTGAGGGCGGGGGCGGCGGGTGGCGTCAGCCGTGTGTGAAGGCCGGGCGAGTCGTGTCGCTCCGGTGCGGCGTCCGGCTCGTCGTGCGCGCGTGTCGGACTTGGCGTCCCGGGCGGATCGGGTCGGACATCGGGGCGTGGCGCCCCGGACTCCGCCGCAGGGAGCAGACGGCGCAGGACCACGGTGAGGCGGGAACCGCTGGTGCCCAGGCCGTGGACGAGGTTCTGCAGGGCGGGGAGCAGGGACTGGGTGACGTAGGCGAGCGCGCCGACCAGAGCACCCGGGGTCACCCCGTGGCCCAGCAGCCAGGGCGCGGTGGCGAGCAGGAGGACCACGGGCAGCTCGCCGCCCACCGCCAGGGCGGCCACGCGGGCCACGCTCCAGCGGGCCAGGGCTCGGGCGGCCCACCGCTCCGCGTCGATCCGCTCCCCGGTGCCGGCCGCGACCCTCGCTTCCGCGCCGGCGGCGGTGACGTCCCGAAGGCCCTGGCACACGGCCCCCAGGTCCTCGGCGAGCGCTTCGTCGGCGGCGAGGAAGGCCTCCTGACGGCGGGCCAGCGGCCGCAGCGTCGCCGCGAACAGGCCCACCCCGGCCACCAGCGCGGGCAGGACGACCGCCAGCAGCAGCGGGGCCAGCGAGAACAGGCCGATCAGCGCGCCTGCGGCGGTGAACAGGAACGAGCGGGAGACCAGCACCAGGCCCGCGAGGGTGTCCCGGGCGATCTCCACCTGCTGGGTGAGCCCGGACAGCGTTCCGGAGTCCGCCTCCCGCACCCCGCGCCCGACCACCGCCGACACCAGGCGGTCCCGGACCGGTTCGACGAGTGCGGCGACCACGCCGTACACCCGCCCGGTCCCGAACGCCCCGGCGCCCACCGCGAGCCCGGCCGCCCCGAGCCACAGCAGACCCACCCGTGTGTTCCCGGCCAGGAACCCGGCGTCCATCGCCCGCGCCAGCGCGTACCCGGCCAGGAAGGTCTGCCCGGCCTCCAGGACGGACCAGACGCCGAGCCGCACCAGCACCCGCCACCGCGTCCGCAGGAACCGTACGGCCCGGTCTCGTACCGCCGGCGAGGACTCCCCGTCCCGGCCGGGCGCCCGGCGCGCGCTCACCCGCGGGCCTCCTCGCCGAACACCGCTCGGTACGCCGCGTCCCGCCACAGCTCGGCATGCGTGCCCACCGCCCTGACCCCGCCCCCGTCCAGCCAGGCGACCGTGTCGGCGCGGGCCGCCGTGGCCGTGCGGTGGGCGATCAGCAGTCGGGTGGGGCCCTCGCCCGGGGCCAGCAGGGACTCGGTGATCTGGTGCTCGGTGACCGTGTCGAGGCTGGAGAGGGCGTCGTCCAGGATCAGCAGACGGCCGCCGTGGGCGAAGGCGCGGGCGAGGCCGAGGCGTTGGGACTCCCCGCCGGAGCGGGGCGCCTCGGAGCACAGGGTGGCGTAGCCGTGGGGCAGACGGCGGACGTAGGCGTCGGCACGGGCCGCGGTGGCGGCCGACCGGATCCGGTCGGGCGGCGGCGAGGTGAGCCCGAACGCGATGGTGTCCTCGATGGTCGCGCCGAGCAGGGCGGGGCGTTCGAAGGCGTAGGAGACCGCGCCGCGCAGGTCCGCGTGGGCGACGGCGCGCAGCGGAACCCCGTCGAGCAGGACCTCGCCCGCGTCCGGGTCGGCGAGCCGCCCGGCGAGTTCGGCGAGCAGGGACTTGCCGGTGCCGGAGCGGCCGACCACGGCGAGGGTCGTGCCGCCGGGCACGATCAGGTCGACGCCGTCCAGGACGGTGCGCCGGCCCCGGCGGGCCGTCACACCCCGCAGCTCCAGCCGCCCCGGGCCGGGCGGCAGCTGCCGGGTGCCGAACCCGGGTGCCGGCTCGGACAGCACCTCGGTGAGCCGTGCGCTCGCCGCGCGGGCCCGGGAGAGCGCGGCCAGGTGGCCGACCAGCACGCCGACTCCCGTCGCGAGGACCGCGTACCGGGAAGCGGCCAGCACCTCGCCCACCGTGAGGCGGTGCCGGACGAGCAGCAGCCCGGCCACCGCGACCACGCCCAGGTTCAGCAGCGGTGCCACCGTGACGGCTTGCGCGGCGGCCCGCCCCTGCACCCGCCACATGCGGTGCCCGGCGCGGGACAGCTCGGGCAACGGTGCGAGGATCCGGGCCGCCTCCCGGTCCGCCACACCGGCGGCCCGGATCGTGCGGGAGCCGCCGACCGCCTCCGCGAGCGCGCCGGCGATCCGGCCCTGCACGCGCTGGTAGTCGGCCGCGCACGCCGACGTGTCCCGGGCGAAGGCACGCAGCAGCAGTGCCAGGACCGGCGCACCGGCGAGGAAAACGGCCGCCAGCCACGGGTCGATGAGGCCGAGCGCCAGCACGCCCCCGACCGGCCCGGCGAGCCCCGCGAGCAGCGCGGCCAGCGCACCCGGCGCCGTCCCGGCCTGCGCGGCGCCGCCGACCAGCCGCGCCACGAGATCCCCGGCGCCGAACCGGGCACCCGCGCGCGGGCCCACGGCCAGCACATGCCCGGTGACCCGGCCGCGCAGCCAGGCGGTCGCCCGGGCGTCGACGGTACCGGTGAGCACGCCAGCGCACCCGTCCAGCACCGCGAGCAGCAGCACCAGGCCCGCACAGCAGGCCACCCAGCGGGCGGCCGGGGCGTGGGCCAGCAGGAGGTCGAGGGTGCGGCCGAGCGCGGCGGGCAGCAGCAGTCCGGCGGCAGTGGCGGCCGCACTCACGGCGCACAGGGCCGCGCAGCGGGCACCGGCGTGCCGCAGCACGGCACGCGGCAGACGTGCGGGAGCGTCGGGCGGGGGCGTCATCGGCTGTGCCTCGCGTCGGATCGGACGGGAAGGCTCCGGACGTACCCCTCCCGCGCGGGGAGAGGGACGCCCGGAGCCATGGCCTCACCGGGCCGGTCAGAGACAGAGCAGAACGCTCGCCGCCGAGACGCAGGACAGCAGGCTCAGCGTGCTCGCGCCGGTGTGGGTGTGCTCGTCGGAGTCGAGGATCTGCAGGTCGAGAAGTGCCATGATCGGGTCCTTTCCCTATATCGGGGACGGGGGTTGTGATGTCACGACTCCGTCAGATCGCGGAGCCGCGTGTGAGGGCCGCCGGTGGCGGCGCGAGGAAGGGCAGGTGCGCGGTGCGCTCGGGGTCCAGGGCCGACGCGAGCGCGAGCAGGCAGCCCGCCGTTCCGGTGGCGAGGTCCATGGAGAGCCGCATCATCTGGTGCCCCGGGAAGGCGAGTTGGCCCTGGTAGGGCATGGCGAACCAGCCGAGCCCCGCGATCTGCCGCTCCAGCCGCTCCCGGGGCGCGGCGGTGCGGGCGAGGTGCAGGATCATCCCGGCGCGGCCCTGGAAGAGGCCGGGCTGCGCGTAGAAGCGGGAGGTGGCGGCGGTGAGGATGCCGGCCCGGGCCCGCTCGAACTCACCGGTGGCGTCGGCCGCGTGGGCGAACAGAGCCGACTCGCGGCCCTCGTCCGCCGCCCGGGCGAGCGAGGCGAATCTCCGGCCGTCGTCACCCGCCAGTGCCAGGTAGTCGTCGAGGACCAGTCCGATCCCCACGCTCCCGTCCCCGAGGTAGGGCAGCGTCCGCCAGCCCTCGTCCACCTCCAGGCCGCCGCCCGCCTCCTGGACGACACAGCAGCCGAGGTCGCGCCGGAGCGCCTCGGCCGCCGCCACCAGAAGCCGCGGCTCACCGGTCTGCGCGTAGCGGCGGAGCAGGAACAGCGCGGGGCCGCTCGCGCCGCGCAGCAGCCCGGCCCGCCGCCGGGGCGTGTCCGGGACCGGCTCGGCGAGGCGTCGTACGAGGATCTCGGCGGCCTCGGCGGCATGGGTGCGCAGCTCGGGCTCGCCGGTCGAGTCCGCGAGCCGGCCGAGGACCAGGCCGAGTCCGGCGAGGCCGCCGTGCAGGTCGGAGGAGAGGTTGCGCCAGTTCTCCCGCAGGATGCCGTCGATCAGGTCCAGCGCCCGCTGCCGGTGGCCGAGCCGGTCGAGGACCAGAGCGACGCCCGCGAGACCGTCGTACAGGCCGAGCGGCGTGCCGGGCGGGGGCGGGGCGGTGTGGTCCAGCAGCCAGCGCTCGCCCTCGTCGTACCGGCCGGCGCCGCAGTCCTCCAGCGCGTACAGCACCCCGGCCGCTCCATGGGCGAGCCCGAGGCCGCCGCCGTCGGAGAACTGGGCGATGTCGCCGGGGAAGAGCCGGTCCTCGCGCTCCGGGGTCGCGGAGGCGAGGATCGCCTTGACCATCGAGTCCCGGCTGTAGGGCCAGTCGCCCGGCACCACCAGGGGCGCGGAGGAGGGCCGGGCCTGCCCGCCCGCCGTGTTGCGGGTGATCTCGGCGACCGCCTCGTCCAGGAAGGCGCGCGGCACGCCCGGGAACTCCTCGGCGATCACATCCGCCAGATGGGCGGCCTTGTCCCGGTCCACCACGAAGAGCGTGGTCACGGGAAGGAACAGGGCGAGGCGCAGACAGGCCAGCGCGTACCGGTCGACGTCCTTGCCGCGGCGGTCCGGCGGGGCGAAGAAGCCGGGGTGGGCCACCGTCTGTCGGCCGTTGTCCGCGGCGGGGGCGGCCGCCTCGAAGTCGATGAGGTACACCGTCTCCTCGTCCGGCGCGACCATGACGTTGAAGACGTGCAGGTCGTTGAAGACCAGTCCGCGCGCGTGGACGGCCTCCACCGCCCGCTCCACGGCCCGGTGGATGCGCAGCGCCCACGCCGTGTACGCGGCGACCTTCGCCGGGTCGGGATCGGTGGTGAGCAGCGGATGCCGTTCGGCGAAGAACGAGTTGAGCGGGCGGCCCTCCAGGTGGTCCATCACCAGGAACCGGTGGTCGCCGAGGGCGAACCAGTCCCGCACCTCGGGCACCACCCCGGTCCCGGCGGCCCGCTCCAGAGCGGCCTTCTCCCGCTCCAGCCGGGTCACCGCGTCCGCCCCGTCGCCCGCGAGCCCCGCGTGCGGACGCCCCTCCTTCAGCACCACCCGGCGCCCGTCGCGGGTGTCCGTGCCGACGTACACCCCGCCGCCGTTGGAGAAGTGCAGCGCCTTCTCGATGCGGTACGGCAGCTCGCCCACCGTCGTGGTGTTGCGGGCCTCGAGATGCGGCCGCAGGAACTCCGGCAGCGTGACCCAGTCCGGCACCTGGAAGGACGGCGCTCTGCGGTCCGGTACCATGCGCCCCTCGCCGTCGGTCACCGCCGGGACCAGCGAGCCGCGCTCGTCGACGACGTACCGGCGCGCGAAGGCACCGTAGCGGACGTAGAGCGGACCCTCGCCCCAGCGCAGATCGGTCAGGATGTACGGCCCCTCGCAGCCCTCCAGCAGCGCGCCGAGCTCGCGCAGCACCCGGTGCAGCTCCTCCTCGCCCGCCGGATAGACGGTGACGAACTTTCCGCTGCTGTCGCGGCCCGCGTACTTGGCGTTGCGCAGGTGCAGCTGATGCGTCGACGGCACGAACTTGAACGGTATGCGGCGCGGCACGCAGTAGTCCCACACGGCCTCGGCGATCCGCTCCGCGTTCGCCGCGGTCGCCGAGGAGTGGATCTTCCAGCCCTGGGCGGGCGACGGGAGCGGCGCGCCGTTCTCGTCGAGCGGGGTCAGCATCAGCCAGTCGCCGGTGCGTGCCGCGTGCCAGCCGTCCGGTACCGGACGGCGCGCCGCCGTGAACTGCGGCGCCGGCTCGTTCCCGTCCGCCGAGAGCCGGTCGGGCGTGTCGTAGAAGTGCCGGTCGGCGAGCGCGTACACCTCGTACCGCTTGTCCATGCGCTTTGCGCCCCCCTCCGTCGCTGACCCGGTAGACACTCGCAGGAGGCGGTCCGTCGCGGACAGTAATGACTGTCATGAGATCACCGTGCGGAACGCATGGGTAAAGATGTGTTCGGCAGGTTTCGAGTCGACGCGCGCGCATGACGCCCGGAGCGCTCACGGGGGCTGCGCGGGCGGCTCATCCGCGCTGTAATGGCGAAGTGGCCAGTAAGGGTGCTGCGGTGGTGCGTGGAACGAGGACGGAGCGTGCCGAAGTCGCCCTCGAAACGGTCACGGCCGCGCCCGCCGCGCCCGACCGGCTGCGCCGCGTCCTCGAACAGGCGCTTGTGTTCGCGGTGGCGGCGTTCGCGGGCGTGTACACACCCGGCGACGACTCCTCGATGCTGTTCCTGGCCGAGTCGGCCGGCCTGCCCCGCACGCTGTACGGCCTCAGGGACGGTTATCCCGCCGTGGGCGGCTCCCCGGTCGCCGAGGTCCACCGCACCGGGCGGCCCCTCTGGCTCGGCCCGGACGAGCTGGCCGACTGCCCCGAGGCGCGCCGCACGCCCTCGGCGGACTTCTCCCTGGCCGTCCTGCCGCTCCGTCCGGCCGGCAGCGGCTGTCTCGTCGCCGTCGGCGAGCACCCGGGCGGCTTCGGCACCGACGACCGGGCCTGCCTGGAGCTGATCGCCCGGGCGATCGCCGTACCCGCGCACGTCGCCGCGGCCGCGGAGACCGGCGAGCTGCGGGCCGATGCCTTCAGCCTGGCCGTGGACACCGGCCGGGTCGAGGTCGGCGACGGGATCCTCGCGCTCTTCGGGATCGGCCGGGACGAGTTCGACGGCAGGGTGGAGACGCTGCTCGGCCTCACCGTGCCCGAGGACCTGCCCGCCCTGATGTCGGTGGTGGAGGCCGACCACATGACGATCGGCGACCGCGAGCTGGAGTTCCGCGTCCTGCAGGCCTCCGGCTCGCCCAAGTGGCTCCGGCTGCGCGGCCGGCTGCTGCCCGGCGGTGAGGGCCGCCCGGCCTGCCTCGTCGGCACCGTCGCGGACGCCTCCACCCTGCGCTCCGACATCACCGACGTGGCCCGTGTGCAGCGCCTGGCCGCCGCCCTCGCCATGGCCGGCACGGTCAACGACGTCGGCCAGGCCGTGGTCGCCGCCCTGCGCGAACCCCTGCGGGCCGACCGCATCGCCCTGGCCGAACTCGAGAACGAACGCCTCGTCGTCACCGTCCTCGACCCGCCCGAACCCGAGGCCTGGCCGGAGGTCTGGCGCACCGAGTGGCGCACCGAATGGCCCGACGCGCCGGTGCGCGCCATGCCGACCCTGGCCGCCGCCCTGCGCGCGGGCCGCGCCCGGATCTGGCCCGCCGGCTCCCCGCTGGAGCCCGCCCTCGCCGATGTGGGCCCCGGAGGCCTCGCCGTGCTGCCGCTGCCCGCGGGCGGCCGCATGGCCGGCGCCTGCCTGATCGGCTGGGACCGGCCGCACGACTTCGGAGCCGACGAACGCGCCCTGCTCACCGCCTGCGCGGGCCTGACGGGCCAGGCCCTCCTTCGCGCCCACGCCTTCGACGCCGAGCACGAGCTCGTCGGTATGCTCCAGCGCACCCTGCTGCCACGCCGCCTGCCCCGGCTGCCCGGCGCGGTCGCCGTCGCCCGCTATCTGCCCACCACCGCCGGACTGGAGGTGGGCGGCGACTGGTACGACGTGATCCCGCTGGCCGACAACCACGTGGCCTTCGTCATCGGTGACGTCCAGGGCCACAACGCGGGCGCCGCCACCCTGATGGGCCAGATGCGCACCGCCCTGCGCGCCTACGCGACCGAGGGCCACACTCCGGACGTGGTCGTCGCGCACGCCAACCGGCTGCTGCTGGAGATGGAGACCGACCTCTTCGCCACCTGCTGCTACGTCGACGCCGACATGGAGCAGGGCACCGCCTGGTGCGTGCGCGCCGGCCATCTGCCGCCCGTGCTGCGCCACCCGGACGGCTCCACCGAGATAGTGGCGGCCGAGGGCGGCCCGCCGCTCGGCGTGCTCGGCCAGGCCGAGTTCCCGATGACACCGCTCGGGCTCCGGCCCGGCACCGTTCTCGCGCTCACCACCGACGGCCTGGTGGAGTCCGCCGAGGTCGACATCGACGTCGGTCTCGACCGGCTCACCCGCGCCCTCGCCGCCGCCGACCCGGGCCATCTGGGCCAGGTCGCCGACGCCCTGCTCACCGGCGCCCACCGAAGCGACGACGTCGCCCTGCTGCTGATGCGCTACGACGGCATGGCCGTACGCCCGCTGCGCGAGACCTGGACCGTGTGGCGGCTGCCCGAAGCCGTCCGCCACGCCCGTCGCTTCACCCGGCGCACCCTGCGCGCCTGGTCGGTGTCGCCCGAGACCATCGACACGGCCCTGCTGATCGTCTCCGAGCTGGTCACCAACGCGCTCGTGCACACCGGCGGCCAGGTCCGCCTGGACCTCAGCCTGCTGAACCACCGGCTCCGGCTCGCCGTCGCCGACGCCTCTCCGCGCAGCCCCGTCAAGCCCACCCACATCGGCTGGGAGGCCACCGGAGGCCGCGGCATCCTGCTGGTGGAGGCGGTGTCGGCAGCCTGGGGAACCGTGCCGGTCAGCGGCGGCAAACAGGTCTGGGCGGAGATCGTCCCCGAGAGGTGACCCGCCACTCGGGTACCCGTCGGGGGCGCGCCCGGCAGGTCGGAGGGGCCCGCACGTTCCGCGTGCCTAGGGTCGGTTGGCGTGGCACACAGCTTCGAGGAACTGGTGGAGAAACAGCGCGCGGCCGAAACGGCGCACCGCACGGTAAAGGAACTGCGCGACACCTACGGGCCGCCCGCCGAGCGCGGGATGACCGGCGCCCAGTCCGGCACCTATGAGACGGCCCTGCGCGCCTGGCGGGATCTGGCGCGGGACGTGCAGACCGCCGTGAGCGACTACGCGAGGGAGACGGGCCGGCCGCGCGCCGAGGTGGAGGCCGAGGTGGAGCGGGCGGCGGCCACGGAGGACACATGAGCCGAGCGGGCCGCCGTGCCGAGCGGCTCGCGGACGCGGCGGACGCCCGGCTGCCCGTTCTGGAGGGCGGGGCACTGCTGCGCAAGGCGTTCCCCGAGCACTGGTCCTTCCTGCTCGGCGAGATCGCCCTCTACAGCCTCCTCGTGCTGATCCTGACCGGAGTGTGGCTGACCTTCTTCTTCCAGCCCGAGATGCGCGAGGTCGTCTACGACGGCCCCTACGCCCCGCTGCGGGGCGTGCTCATGTCGGCGGCCTTCGACTCCACGCTGCGCATCAGCTTCGACGTGCGCGGCGGACTGCTGATGCGGCAGGCCCACCACTGGGCCGCGCTCGTGTTCGTCGCCGCGATCGGCCTGCACATGCTGCGGATCTTCTTCACCGGCGCCTTCCGCCGGCCCCGCGAGCTGAACTGGGCGATCGGGCTCACCCTGTTCGTCCTCGCGCTCGCCGAGGGCTTCGCCGGCTACTCCCTCCCCGACGACCTGCTCTCCGGCACCGGCCTGCGCATCGCCCAGGGCATCATGCTCTCCCTCCCGGTGGTCGGCACATACGTGGCGTTCTTCGTCTTCGGCGGCCAGTACCCGGGCCACGACATCATCACCCGGCTCTATCCGATGCACATCCTGCTGCTGCCGGGCGCGCTCATCGCCCTGGTGACGGTGCATCTGATGCTGGTGTTCCACCTCAAGCACACCCAGTGGCGCGGACCCGGCCGCACCCAGCGCAACGTCCTCGGCAAGCCCCTCTTCCCGCACTTCACGGCCCTGTCCGCGGGCCTGTCGCTCACCATCTCCGGCGTGCTCGTGCTGCTGTCCGGCCTCGCCCAGATCAACCCGATCTGGAACTACGGCCCCTACCGCCCCGACGTGGTCTCCACCGGCTCCCAGCCCGACTGGTACGTCGGCTTCCTGGAAGGCGCCCTGCGGCTGGTGCCACCGTGGGAGACCGACGTCGCCGGACACATCCTCATGTGGAACGTGCTGCTCCCGGCCGTCGTCCTGCCCGGCCTGCTGTTCACCGTGCTCTACGCCTACCCGTTCGTGGAACAGCGCCTGACGGGGGAGTGGCACCGAGAGCAGCATCTGTGCGACCGGCCGCGCGAACGTCCCGTGCGCACCGGCCTCGGGGTGGCGGGCACCGTCTTCTACGCCGTGCTGCTGCTGGCCGGCGGCAACGACATCATCGCCCAGACCTTCCGCATCTCCCTCGACGCTCTCACCTGGACCTTGCGCGTCGCCCTCGTCGTGGCGCCCGTCCTCGCCTTCCTCCTGACCCGCTGGGTGTGCGGGGCGCTGACCGCGGCCGAGTGCGAGCGCCTCGCCGAGGGCGTGCCGACCGGCGACATCCGCCAGAGCCTCACCGGCGGCTACGGCAGCGACCACGAGCCCGTCGAGGAGTTCCGGCCCGGCGCACCGCGCAGGCCGCTCACCGGCTCGCGTACTGGAACACCAGACCGTACACACCACGCGCCAGAACACCCAGACCGATGAGGAACAGCCACAGCCCGTAGACCACACCGGTCGCCGTCACCGCGGAACCGAGCGCGGTGACGACGGGCCACAGGCTCTCGTCCGGGAAGAACGCCACCGGCCCGGCCCCCTCCGCCACCTCCGCGTCCGTACGGTCCTGGGCCCGTGCCCCCCTGCGCCGGTACTGGATCAGGCAGAAGAAGGCGACGAGCGCCGCCATCCCGAACGCGACGACCAGTGCCGTCGTGCCCGTCTCGTCCCCCGACCACATCCCGTACAGCGCCGCGGACCCGCCGAAGAACACCGCGACCCCGCCGAACAGCATCGCCTCCGCCTTCACCGCAGCCCCTCCTTCTGCGCGATCCGCACGACCTCGGGATGGTGCAGGTCGAAGGCCGGCGACTCCGACCGGATCCGGGGCAGCGCCAGGAAGTTGTGCCGCGGCGGCGGACAGGACGTCGCCCACTCCAGGCCGCGCCCCCACCCCCACGGGTCGTCCTCGGTGACCTTCTGGGCCTTCGCGGAGGTGAGCCAGACGTTGTAGAGGAACGGCAGGGTGGAGACGCCCAGCAGGAACGCCCCCACCGACGACAGGGTGTTGAGCGACGTGAACCCGTCCGAGGGCAGATAGTCCGCGTACCGGCGGGGCATCCCGGCCTCGCCCAGCCAGTGCTGCACCAGGAACGTCAGCTGGAACGCCGGGAAGAGCAGCCAGAAGTGCAGCTTGCCGAGCCGCTCGTCCAGCATCTTCCCGGTGAACTTCGGCCACCAGAAGTAGAACCCGGCGAACATCGCGAACACCACCGTGCCGAACAGCACATAGTGCAGATGCGCCACGATGAAGTACGAGTCGGTCAGATGGAAGTCCAGCGGCGGCGAGGCGATCAGCACCCCGCTCAGCCCGCCCAGCAGGAAGGACACCAGAAACCCCAGCGACCACAGCATCGGCGTCTCGAACGAGATCGACCCGTGGACCATCGTCCCGATCCACGCGAAGAACTTGATGCCCGTGGGCACCGCGATCAGGAACGACATGATGGAGAAGAACGGCAGCAGCACCGCGCCCGTCGCGAACATGTGGTGCGCCCACACCACCGCCGACAGCATGGTGATCGCGATCGTCGCCCCGATCATCGGCACATAGCCGAACAGCGGCTTGCGCGAGAAGACGGGCAGGATCTCCGAGACGATCCCGAAGAACGGCAGCGCCACGATGTACACCTCGGGATGCCCGAAGAACCAGAACAGGTGCTGCCACAGCAGCGCGCCCCCGTTCGCCGCGTCGAAGACGTGCGCCCCGAACTTCCGGTCCGCCTCCAGCACCAGCAGCGCCGCCGTGAGCACCGGGAACGCGGGCAGGATCAGGATCGAGGTGAAGAGCACGTTCCAGGTGAAGATCGGCATCCGGAACATCGTCATGCCCGGCGCGCGCAGGCACAGGATCGTCGCGATGAAGTTGACCGCGCCCAGCGTCGTCGACACACCGGCGACCACCAGGCCCATCGCCCACAGGTCACCGCCCGCGCCGGGGGAGAAGTAGGCACTGTTCAAAGGGGCGTAGGCGAACCAGCCGAAGGCGGCCGCCCCGCCCGGCACCAGGAACCCGGACACCACCATCAGCCCGCCGAACAGGTACATCCAGTACGACAGCGCGTTCAGCCGCGGGAAGGCCACGTCCGGCGCGCCGATCTGCAGCGGCATCACGGCGTTCGTGAACCCGGCGAACATCGGTGTCGCGAACAGCAGCATCATGATCGTGCCGTGGATGGTGAAGAACTGGTCGTAGCCCTGCTTGCTCAGGATCTGCAGCCCGGGCCGGGCCAGTTCGGCGCGCATGCCGAGCGCGAGCAGCCCGGCCAGCAGGAAGAAACAGAACGCCGTGACCATGTAGAGCCGGCCGATCACCTTGTGGTCGGTCGTGGAGACCCAGCGCAGAACGGCCCGGCCCGGGCGCGGGGCGGGAGCCGTGTAGCGTGCGACGACCTCGTGGGTGTCCGGCAATTCGGGTAGTTCCGTCATCGCCGGTGACGCTACTCCCCGTGACCGAGGGCCTGCCCGCGCCACGCCCGGCGCGGGCCGCCCCGGCCGGTCAGACGTGGGTCTTGGCCAGCAGCTCCAGGATCTCGGCCGTCGTGCCGCTCTCGCCGAGCCGCGGGAAGATCCGCTCGACGCTGCCCGCGTGCGCCTCGGGGTCGCTGTCGGCCATCGCGTCGGTGGCGAGGGTGACGTGATAGCCGTGGGCGTAGGCGTCACGGGCGGTGGACTCGACGCCGATGCTGGTGGAGATGCCGGTCAGCACGATCTGGGTGATGCCGCGGCGGCGCAGCTGGACGTCCAGATCGGTGCCGTGGAAGGCGCTCCAGTTGTGCTTGGTGACGCGGATGTCCCCCGGATGGCCGGACAGCTCGTCGACGACGACGTCCCATCCCTCCGGGAAGGCCAGGCCGCGGGCCTGGCGCTCGGTGCGGCCGGGCACGGCGTCCGCCCAGTCGGGCGCGAAGGACACCCGGACGAGGACCACGGGCAGGCCGCGGGAACGGAACGCGTCGGCGAGCGCGGCCGTACGGGACACGACGTCCGCGGCGGCGTGGGGCTGGGTGGGCATGCCCACGATGCCGTTCTGGAGGTCGATCGCGACCACCGCGGTGCGAGGGTCGAGAGTGGTGAGCGACATGGGTCGGTCAGGCCTTTCGAGGGGTGAGGGTGCCAGGTGATCGGTCGGGGCGGAGGAGGGCCGGGTGCGGTGGGGGCCTCGGCGTCACGGTCGCGAGAGCCTGTCCAGCAGCTCCAGCGCCGTCAGGACCGTCTGCCGCTCCTCCTCGGTGTAGCGGTCCTGGAAGGCGCGGGCCAGCCACTCCTCGCGCAGCTGCCGGTTGCCCTCGACCCGGGCCCGGCCGGCCTCGGTGAGGGTGACCAGCTGGCGGCGGCCGTCGTCGGGGTCGGGGGCGCGCCGGATCAGGTCGTGCTGCTCCAGGGCGGCCAGTGTGGTCGCCATCGACTGCGGCCGCACCCCTTCCGCGGCGGCCAGGGCGCTGGCCGTGGCCGCGCCGTGCTTGCCGACGAGAGTGAGCGCCGACTCCTGCGGCGGAGTCAGGTCGGAGTCCCGCGCGACCTCGCGGATACGACGCCGCAGCCGGCTGAACACCACACGCAGGTCGCGCGCCGCACGGCCGGCGGAGTCCGAGATGTGCACCATGCCGCAAGCCTAGGACCGGCAGGTGAAACTGTCCAGCCTGGGCTGTTCAGTCTTACCTGAATAATATCCCGGGTCGCGCGACCTTCCGGACTCCCTAGGCTGGTGCCGTGCGTCTGCTCCTGATGTCCGACACCCATCTCCCCAAGCGCGCCAAGCGGCTCCCGGAGGAGCTGCTCGCCGAACTCCCGCGCGCGGACGTCGTGTTCCACGCCGGCGACTGGGTCGACAGCGCCACCCTCGACCTGCTGGAGAGCCGCAGCCGCCGCCTGGTCGCCGTGTACGGCAACAACGACGGCCCCGAACTGCGCGCCCGGCTCCCCGAGGTGGCGTACGCCGACCTGGGCGGACTGCGCTTCGGCGTGGTGCACGAGACCGGCCCCGCGCAGGGCCGCGAGGCCCGCTGCGCCGCCCGCTTCCCCGACCTGGACGTGCTGGTCTTCGGCCACAGCCACATCCCCTGGGACACCGTCGCCCCCGGCGGGCTGCGGCTGCTCAACCCCGGCTCCCCGACCGACCGCCGCCGTCAGCCGCACCGCACCTACCTGACGGCGACCGTCGCCGACGGGGCGCTCGGTGATGTCACGCTGCGGCGTCTGCCCCAGCGGTAGCGGGCGTGTGACACGATGCGGCGATGATCTTCGACCACGGCATACCCGACGTCGTACCCGCCGGCCGCATGGCCGACCGCGATCAGCCCGTCCTCGCGCTGCCGGGCGGTCTGGAACTGCGGCCCTGGCGGACGGACGACGCCGACGCCGACGCGCTGCTCGCCGGCGGACAGGACCCCGCGATCCGGCAGTGGAACCTGTTCTCCGTCGGCAGCCGCGACGAGGCCGGGGCGCGGATCCGGCGCATGCACGAGCGATGGCGGGCCGAGACCGGCGCGGTCTGGGCGATCGCCCGGCCCGGCGGCCCGCCGCTCGGGCTCACCGGCCTCAACGCCGTCGACCTGGCGGGCGGCACCGCCGACATCATGTACTGGGTGCTGCCCGAGTCGCGCGGCGGCGGCATCGTCGTCGAGACGGCCCGGCGGGTCAGCCGGTGGGCCCTGGACGACCTGGGTCTGCACCGTCTGCGGCTGTGCCACGCGGTCGCCAACCCGGCGTCCTGCCGTGTCGCGGAGAAGGCCGGATACGCCTTCGAGGGCACCATGCGCTCCTCGCTGCTGCACGCCGACGGCTGGCACGACGAACACCTGCACGCCCTCGTGGCCGGGTGAGCCGACAGCCAGTGCCGGTTGGCACCCGTGGCCGGGGCCGATCTGCCGACGGCGTTCCTGTGCCGCACGGTGTGCCCCGTCCCGCGCCCGGAGCCGACGGCCGCCAGGGCGACTGACGATCGCCGGCGCGGCCGCCGGCCGGCCGCCGGTGTGGGACCGCTGCCCGCGCGGATGCCATGCCGTGGCTCTCGGTCCGGCGTGCCTGTATGCGGTCGCCGCGGTGTGCGCCCTCGCGCCGGTGCGGGGCTCCTGGCCGATCGGACGGCGGTGACGACCGCGTGTCTGCCGGGATCGGCGCGTCGACGGGTGCGGCCTGTCCCCGGGCCGGTCGCGCCCTCGCGGCGGAGCCGCATGCCGGCACAGCCCCGCGCCCCTTCTCGGTGTCACCGGCACCGGTTGGTGTGCCGCCCTCGTCCGCGCCGCAGCAGCCGTGCCGTCACCCCCGCCAGTACGGCGATCACCAACGCCACCGCCACCACCCGCTTGGCCACCGGCAGCCCGGCCGTGCGCAGGAGGTCGAGCGGCTCGGTCTCCTCGTGGACCGGCGGCACCGGCTGTGTGCGGTCGGCCCGCTCGGGCTCCTCGCCGGCGGACACGGGCCTCCCCATGGCCAGCCTGCCGGCCAGGCAGTCCGCGAACTGGCCCACCAGGCGGTCGCCGACCTCCGCCAGCACCCCGCGCCCGAACTGCGCCGGGCGGCCGGTCACCGTCAGGTCGGTCCGTACGGAGACCGCCGTGCCGCCGTCGCGCTCGCTCAGCGTGCCGGTCACCGTCGCCCTGGCCGTGCCCTGTCCCCGGGTCTCGCGGCCGCTCGCCGCGAGCACCATCCGGTGCGCCGACTCGTCCTGCTCCTCGAAGACCGCGGTGCCCCGGTAGGTCACGGTGACCGGCCCGACCTTGACCTTCACCGAGCCGGTCACGGTCGTGCCGTCGTACTCGTCCACCACCGCGCCCGGCAGACAGGGCGCGACGCGTTCGATGTCCAGCAGCGCGTGCCAGGCGTCGTCGACCGGGACGGGGACCGTGAACTCGTGGTGCAGTTCCATGGGTTCCTCCTCGCACTCACAAGACGGCGGGGTGGTGGATGGCCCCGGCGGTCGTGGTCAGGGGCGCGCCGGTGCCGCCCCAGCGCAGCGCGACGATCTCGGCCGCGACGGACACGGCGACCTCCTCGGGCGTACGGGCCCCGAGGTCGAGGCCGAGCGGCGAGCGCAGCCTGGCCAGGTCGGCCTCGGTGAGACCGGCCTCGGTCAGCCGCTCGCGCCGCTCGTCGTGGGTACGGCGGCTGCCCATCGCCCCGATGTAGGCGGCAGGCCTGCGCAGCGCCTCCTCCAGCAGCGGGACGTCGAACTTCGGGTCGTGGGTCAGGACGCAGATCACCGTGCGCTCGTCGGTGTCGGTGCCCTCGAGATAGCGGTGCGGCCATGCGACGACGACCTCGACCCCGGCCGGGAAACGCTTCGGCGTGGCGAAGACCGGGCGGGCGTCGCAGACGGTGACCCGGTAGCCGAGGAAGTCGCCGATGCGGGCCACCGCCGCCGCGTAGTCGATCGCGCCGAAGACCAGCATGCGCGGCGGTGGCGCGAACGACTCCAGGAACACCGTGACGGCGTCCTCGCGGCGCTCCCCGTGCGGCCCGTAGTGCCTCAGCACCGAGGCGCCGAGGGCGAGTTCGCCGCGCGCGTCCGCGGTGACCGCGACATCGAGGCCCCTCGCGCCGAGCGTCCCGGCACTGGTGTCCGGCCAGACGGCCATCGACGCCCCGCGCGGGGCGGGTCCTTCGACCACCGTGGCCGCGGTCACCGGCTCGCCCGCGGCGACGGACGCGGCGATCGCGCCGAAGGCCGGGTCGGTCTCGGGCGTCACGGGCCGCACCAGCAGCGTGATCTCGCCGCCGCAGGTGAGACCGACCGCGAACGCGTCCTCGTCGCTGTACCCGAAGGTCTCCAGGCGTGCCTCGCCGCTCGCCACCACCTCCTGCGCCAGCTCGAACACCGCGCCTTCCACACAGCCCCCGGAAACGCTCCCGACGACCTCGTCGTCGGGCCCCACCGCCATGGCGGCGCCCGGTCCGCGCGGCGCGCTGCGGCTGACCGCGACGACCGTGGCCAGACCGAACGGAATCCGGGCCTCGTACCAGCGCTCCAGCGCGGGCAGAATCTCACGCACGCTCCGCTCCCTTCCCGAAGGCCACGGGGACCTCGTCGGCCTCCGCGCCGCGCACCACCGCCGCGAGCCGCTCCAGTGCGGCGAGGCTGTGCCCCTCGACGAAGACGTCCACGCTGGGCAGGGCCGCCGCCATCCCGGCGGCCAGCGGCGCGTAGCCGGGGCGGGCCTTGCGCGGGTTGGCCCAGATCACCTGGTGCGCCAGCCCGTGCAGGCGGCGCATCTGCACGCCGAGCAGCTCCGGATCGCCGCGCTCCCAGCCGTCCGAGAGCAGGACGACGACCGCGCCGCGCGCCATGCCGCGCTGCCCCCAGCGGTTGAGGAACTCGCGCAGCAGCTCGCCGAGGCGGGTGCCGCCGCGCCAGTCCGGCACCGCGGCCGCCAGGGCGGCCATCGCCAGGTCCGGGTCGCGGTGCGAGAGCTCGCGGGTGGCCCGGGTCAGCCGGGTGCCGATGGTGAAGACCTCCGTGCGGCCCCCGCGCACCGCCGCGTGGGCGAACCGCAGCAGCGCGTCGGCGTACGGCGCCATCGAACCGCTCACGTCGACCAGGAGCACGACCCGCCGGGGCCGCCGCACGGGCGCGTGCCGCCGCAGCCGGGCCGGCTCCCCGCCGCGCCGCAGCAGCTCCCGTACGGTGCGCCGCGGGTCGACGTCCCCGCGCCGGGCGGGCCGTCGCCGCGCCGAGCGCCGGGTCTGCCCGTGCAGCGCGAAGGCCGCCAGCAGCCGGTTGAGCTGGGCCCGTTCGGCGGCGTCCAGCTCGCCGACGTCGCGGTGCCGCAGCACCTCGGCGGAGCTGGCGAGGGTCGAGGTGGGCGGCCCCAGGGGCTCGCTCTCACCGGGCGCACGCGCCCCGGCGGGCGCGTCCCGCATCACGAGCCGCATCCGGGGCGGGGGAGCGGCCCGTACCGGATGCCGGGCGGGCTCGCCGACGGGCCCGAAGTAGGCGGCGAACACCCGCTCGTAGCGCTCCAGGTCGTCGTGCCCGCCGCACAGCGTCGCCCGTCCCGCCCAGTACACGTCCGCCCGCACCCCGGGCCGCAGTACGTTCACGGCCCGCAGGAAGGCGTAGAGACGCTCGGTGCTCGCGTCGACCCCCGCCGCCCGCAGCGCCCGCACGAAGCCGACGAGCACGGCGTCCGCCGCCCCGGCGCCCGGCCCCGAAGGGCCGCGCGGAGGCCGGGCGCCGGTCCCCGCGGCACCGTTCCCCTCGCGTCCCTTCGCGCTCATCGCGGTCACGCTCCCCGGGCGGACAGGATCGCGGCGAGATCGAGCCCGCGCGCCCGGTCCGTGTCCTCGCGGTACTTCAGGACCGAACCCAACGTCGCCACGGCCAGGTCCGCGTCGACCTCGTTCGCCCCCAAGGCGGCCAGGGCCTCGGCCCAGTCGATCGTCTCGGCGACACCGGGCGGCTTGACCAGGTCGGCGCCCCGCAGGGCCTGCACCAGGGAGGTGACCTGCTCGGCCAGCCGCGCCGACACCCGCGGCAGCCTGCTGCGCACGATGGCCAGTTCGCGGGCGAAGGAGGGATGGTCGAACCAGTGGTAGAGGCACCGCCGCTTCAGCGCGTCGTGCACCTCCCGGGTCCGGTTCGAGGTGAGCACGACCACCGGCGGCCGATCGGCCCGCAGCGTGCCGATCTCCGGGATCGTGACCGAGTACTCGGACAGCAGCTCCAACAGGAACGCCTCGAACTCGTCGTCCGCCCGGTCGATCTCGTCGACGAGCAGGACCGACGGCTGTGTCCGCAGAGCCCGCAGCAGCGGCCGGGCGATCAGGAAGCGCTGGTCGTACAGCTCGCTCTCCAGGCGGTCCGCGTCCTGGACGCCGGCCGCCTCGGCGGCCCTCAGGTGCAGCAGCTGGCGTGGGAAGTCCCAGTCGTACAGGGCCTGCGAGGCGTCGATGCCCTCATGGCACTGCAGCCGGATCAGCGGCGCGCCGAGCGCCTCGGCCAGCGCGGCCGCGAGCGCGGTCTTGCCCACGCCCGCGTCGCCCTCGCAGAACAACGGCCGGTGCAGTCGCAGGGCCAGGAAGCAGGTGACGGCCAGCCCTTCGTCGACGAGGTATCCCGTCTCCTCCAGGCGGGCCCGCACCTGCTCCGGGTCGTCCATCCGGGTGATCGGCGCTCACCCCATTCCGGTGGCGGTCAGCACCGCCCGCTCGGTCAGCACCCGCACGAGGTGCTCCCGGTACTCGGGCGAGGCGGACAGGTCCCGCGACGGCCGGGTGCCCTCGGCCGCCGCCTCGGCGGCCCGAGCCACGGCCCCGGGCCCGTCGGCACCCGTCAGCGCCTCCTCGGCCGCCGTGGCCCGCAGCGGGGTCGCGCCCATGTTGGTGAGTCCGATGCGCGCCTCGGCGATGCCGCCGTCGGCGCGCCGCACCAGCGCCGCCACGCCGACGATCGCCCAGGCCTGGGCGACCCGGTGGAACTTCTCGTAGTGGAAGGTCCAGCCGTCCGTCTTCGGTACCCGCACCTCCACGAGGAGTTCGTCGGGCGTCAGTGCCGACTGGAGGTAGTCGACGAAGAAGTCCCGGGCCGGGATCGTGCGCCGCCCGTTCGGCCCGGCGGCGACCAGCTCACCGTCCAGGGCCAGCACCACGGCGGGCAGGTCCCCGGCCGGGTCGGCGTGCGCGAGCGAGCCGCCCAGGGTGCCCCGGTGCCGTACGGCGGGATCGGCGACCGTGGCGGTCGCGGCCGCCAGCAGACCGGCGTGCCGGCGCACCAGCGGGTCGCGGAGCACGTCGTGGTGCGTGGTCAGCGCGCCGATGACGAGCGTGTCGCCGTCCTCGCGGACCCCGCGCAGCTCCGGGATCCGGCCGACGTCCACGACCAGTTCCGGGAAGGCCAGCCGCAGCCGCAGCAGCGGCAGCAGACTCTGCCCGCCCGCCAGCACCTTCGCCTCCTCGCCCGCGTCGGCGAGCGCGCGCACCGCCTCGTCGACGCTGGCCGGACGGGCGTACTCGAATGCCGGGGGAATCATGCCGACGCCTCCTTCACCGCTCGCCACACCCGCTCGGGGGTGCAGGGCATCCGCACGTCGTGCACGCCCAGCGGCCTGAGCGCGTCCACGACGGCGTTGACCACGGCCGGCGTCGACGCGATGGTCCCGGCCTCGCCGACTCCCTTGACCCCCATGGAGTTCGAGGCGGCAGGCGTCTCCGTACGCCCGGTCACGAAGTCCGGCAGATCCGCCGCCGAGGGTACGAGGTAGTCGGCCATGGTGCCGGAGACCAGGTTGCCCTCGTCGTCGTAGACGGCCTCCTCGTACAGCGCCTGCGCGATGCCCTGTGCGAGGCCGCCGTGCACCTGCCCCTCGACGATCATCGGGTTGACGACCCGGCCGACGTCGTCGACGCAGACGTACGACCGGATGTGCGTCGCACCCGTCTCGGTGTCGACCTCGACCGCGCACAGGTGGGTGCCGTGCGGGTAGGAGAAGTTCTCCGGCTCGACCAGGGTCTCGGCGTTGATGGTCGGCTCGACGCCGTCGGGCAGGTCGTGCGAGGTGAACGTCTCGAAGGCGACCTCCTGGATGGTCCTGCGCGCCTCGGGGGAGCCCTTCACGGAGAACACGCCGTTCACGAACTCCAGGTCCTGCTCGCTGGCCTCCAGCAGGTGCGCGGCGACCTTCCGTGCCTTCTCCACCACCTTCGTCGCCGCCTGGTGCACGGCCTCGCCGCCGACGGCCAGCGACCGCGAGCCATAGGTGTCCATGCCCTGCGGCGCCGCCTGCGTGTCGCCGTGCAGGACCTCGACGTCATCGAAGGGCACGCCCAGCACGTCGGCCGCGATCTGGCTCCAGCAGGTCTCGTGCCCCTGCCCGTGCGGGCTGGTGCCGGTGACCACCTCGACCTTGCCGGTGGGCAGCATGCGGATGCTCGCCGCCTCCCAGCCGCCGGCCGCGTAGCGCAGATCCCTGAGCACCCGGCTCGGCGCGAGGCCGCACATCTCGGTGTACGTCGACACGCCGATGCCGAGGCGTACGGGGTCGCCGCGCTCGTTGCGCCTGTGCTGCTCGGCGCGCAGGTCGTCGTACCCGAACAGGGCCAGCGCCTTCTCGGTCGCCGCCTCGTAGTTGCCGCTGTCGTAGGTCAGCCCGGCGATCGAGGTGTACGGGAACTCCTCGTGCCGGATCCAGTTCCGGCGTCGCAACTCGACCGGGTCCAGGCCGACTTCGGCGGCCAGCTCGTCCATGATCCGCTCGATGGCGAACGTTGCCTCGGGGCGTCCGGCGCCGCGGTAGGCGTCGGTCGGGGTGCGGGTCGTGAAGACACCGGTGCAGGTGAAGTCGTAGGCGTCCATCTTGTAGATCCCCGGGTACATGAAGGCGCCGAGGATCGGGATGCCCGGGGTCACGAGCATCAGGTAGGCGCCCATGTCGGCGAGCAGGTCCACCTTCAGGCCGAGGAGCTTTCCGTCACGGGTGGCGGCGACCTCGACGTCCTGGATCATGCCGCGTCCGTGGTGGGTGGCGAGGTAGCCCTCCGAGCGGGACTCGGTCCATTTCACCGGGCGGCCGAGCCTGCGCGCGACCGCCAGCGCGATGGCCTCCTCGCCGTACACCTGGAGCTTGGAGCCGAAGCCACCGCCCACGTCCGGGGCGATCACCCGGAGCTTGTGCTCGGGGATCCCGGTGACCGTGGCCAGCATGATCCGCAGGATGTGCGGGATCTGGGTCGCCGAGTAGACCGTGTACTCCCCGGAGGCGGCGATCGGCGTGACGACGACCGCGCGCGGTTCCATGGCGTTGGGGATCAGCCGCTGCTGGTGGTACCGGCGCTTGAGCGTGACCTCGGCGCGCTGCCGTACGGACTCGAAGCTCTCGCCGGTGGCGAGCGGCCAGGTGTAGCAGCGGTTGGTGCCCTTGCCGGCGTGGACCAGCGGGGCGCCCTCGGCGAGCGCGGCCTCCAGGTCGAGGACAGGGGGCAGCGGGTCGTAGTCGACCTCGACGGCTTCCAGCGCGTCGGCGGCCGCATACCGGTCGCGGGCCACCACGACGGCCACCGGGTCGCCCGCGTGGCGGACCTCGTCCACCGCGACGGGCGGGTGGTCGGGCAGCACGATGTCCTCGGTCACCGGCCAGGCGCAGGGCAGCGAGCCAAGCCCCTCGGCGAGGTCGGCGCCGCTGAACGCCGCGACGACACCGGGGCGTTCGAGGGCGGGGGAGACGTCGACGCGGGTGACGCGGGCGTGGGCCATCGGGCTGCGCAGGACGGCGAGGTGCAGCAGTCCGGCGACCTGGATGTTGTCGGTCCAGTTGGTCTGGCCCGTGATCAGCCGGGCGTCCTCCTTGCGCAGCCGGGCGCGGCCGACCTCGTGTTCGACGGCCTGATCGGTCATGCCGTGACCTCCTCGCCGACCTGCTGCCCGGAGGCGGCGAGCACCGCGCGGACGATGTTCTGGTAGCCGGTGCACCGGCAGAGGTTGCCCTCCAGGGCCTGCCGGACCTCGTCGGAGGTGGGGTGCGGGTTCTCGCGCAGCAGATCGCGCGCTGCCATGATCATCCCCGGGGTGCAGTAGCCGCACTGCAGGCCGTGCCGCTCGTGGAAGGCGTGCTGGAGCGCCGTCCACTCGCCGTCCCGGGCCAGCCCCTGGACGGTGGTCACCTCGCATCCGTCCGCCTGCACGGCCAGCACCGAGCAGCTCTTGACGGTCGCCCCGTCCACGTCGACGGTGCATGCCCCGCAGTTCGAGGTGTCACAGCCGATCGGGGTGCCGGTCAGACCGAGGCGGTCGCGCAGGTAGTGGGCCAGGAGCAGACGGGGTTCCACGTCGTCCTCGTAGGCCGTGCCGTCCACCTTCACCTTGATGTGCGTCATGTGCCCTCCAGACCGTGCGGGCGGGATCGAGGGGAAAGCCAGGGGAAAGCAGGAGGCGAGTAGGAGAAATCGGTCATAGCTGGACGCTGTAGGTCACTCTATGGCCGCGCCCTGGAGGCGGCGAGTGCTGCTGCGGGATTTCGTTGACCGTTAATCCATTGCTGGCGCGGGGGCGGTGCTGCTGCACTGCTGCCGACCCGACGTCACACGGAGAGGACCAGAGATGCGCACTGCGTGCATGTCCACCCAGGAAGGAATCCCACCCATGCCGAAGGACATCACGCTCAGTGCATCTGCTCAATCTCGGAATTCTCGCGCACGTAGACGCCGGTAAGACCAGCCTGACCGAACGGCTGCTGTACACAGCCGGAGTGACCGACGAGCTCGGCAGCGTCGACGAGGGCAGCACCCGGACGGACACGCTGGCGCTGGAGCGCCGGCGCGGCATCACCATCAAGTCGGCGGTCGTGTCGTTCCCGCTCCGGGGAGTGACCGTCAATCTGATCGACACTCCGGGCCACCCTGACTTCATCGCCGAGGTGGAGCGGGTGCTCGGTGTGCTCGACGGCGCCGTCCTGGTCGTCTCGGCCGTCGAGGGCGTCCAGGCGCAGACCAGGATCCTCATGCGTGCCCTGCGCCGGCTGCGCATCCCCACCCTGATCTTCGTCAACAAGATCGACCGGCGGGGCGCCCGCGGCGAGGACGTGCTGCGCGAGATGGCGCGCAGGCTGGACGTGCCGCTCGTTCCCTTGGGGACGCCGGCAGGCCTCGGCACCCGTGCCGCCCGCTTCGTCCCGGGCCTCGGCCCGTCCGTCCTGGACGTGCTCGCCCACCACGACGACGACCTGCTCAGGGCGTATGTGGACGGTGGTGCCGCCGGTGTCTGTGACGACCGCCTGCGCACCGCCCTCGCCGCCCGGACCCGGCAGGCCCTGGTGCACCCGGTCGTCTTCGGCTCCGCCATCACCGGCGCCGGAGTGGACGAGCTGATCACCGGGATCGAGCGGCTGCTGCCCCGCGCGGACGGCGACCAGGACGGCCCGCTCTCCGGCACCGTGTTCAAGGTCGAGCGGGGCCCGGCCGGCGAGAAGATCGCCTACGCGCGGATCTACTCCGGCACCCTCCGGGTGCGCGACCGCATCCCCTTCGGGGACGGGCACGAGACCCTGTCCGGGGGCGGGCGGGAGACTTTTTCGGGGCCCGGGTGCGAGACCCCTTCCGAGGGTGGGTGCGGGGCGCTGTCCGAGGGTGGGTGCGAGAGCGCCTTCGGGGATGGGCGGGAGACTCTGTCCGGGTGCGGGCGGAAGAGTCTGTCGGGGCCCGGGTGCGGGTGCGAGACCCCTTGCGAGGGTGGGTGCGAGAGCTCTTCCGGGGATGGGCGGGAGACTCTGTCCGGGTATGGGTGCGAGACCCCTTCCGGGCGCGGGTGCGAGACCCCTTCCGGGGGCGGGCGGGACCTCCTGTCCAGGGGCGGTCGCGAGAAGCGCGGAGCTGGTCGCGAGGACCGTGGTGAACGTCTTCGGGCGCGCGGTTTCGGCCGTGGGGACGGTGGCGGTGGTCCGAAGGCGTGCCGGTCCGGCCAAGAGGACGGTGGCGCCGGTCGCCGGATGCGCGAGCCCGGCCGCGACAAGGGCGAGGGGCGTCGCCAGGAGGGCCGGGTCACCGCGCTCGCCGTCTTCGACGTCGGCACCGAGCTGCGGCAGGACGGCGTCGGGGCGGGCCGGATCGCCAAGGTGTGGGGCCTCGGCGGCATCCGGATCGGCGACGCGCTCGGCATGCCCGGCCGGGCCTGCGCGCACCACTTCGCGCCGCCGACCCTGGAGACCGTCGTCGTCCCGGGATCCGGCACGGACCGGCGGTCCCTGCACCTGGCCCTCACCCAGCTCGCCGAACAGGACCCGCTCATCGGCGTCCGCCACGACGAACTGCGGGGAGAGACCTCCGTCTCCCTGTACGGCGAGGTGCAGAAGGAGGTCGTCCAGGCCACCCTCGCCGAGGAGTTCGGTCTGGACGTGGGCTTCCGGGAGACCACCACCCTGTGCGTCGAACGGCCGGTCGGCACCGGATCGGCCGTGGAGTTCAACAAGAAGGACCCCAACCCCTTCCTCGCCACCGTCGGCCTGCGCGTCGATCCGGCCCCGCCCGGCTCGGGCGTGCGGTTCCGTCTGGAGGTGGAGCTGGGCTCCATGCCCTACGCCTTCTTCAAGGCCGTCGAGGACACCGTCCGCGAGACCCTCGGCCAGGGGCTGCGCGGCTGGCAGGTCACCGACTGCGTCATCACCATGACCCACTCCGGCTACTCGCCCCGCCAGAGCCACGCCCACCAGGGCTTCGACAAGAGCATGTCGAGCACCGGATACGACTTCCGGGGCCTTACCCCGCTCGTCCTGATCGAGGCGCTGCGCCGAGCGGGCACCCTGGTGCACGAGCCGATGCACCGCTTCCGCATCGAGGCCCCGGCGGACACGCTGGGTGCCCTGCTGCCGGTGCTCGTCCGGCTCGGCGCGGTGCCGGAGAGCGCCGACGCGCAGGGCCCGGCCGGTGTCCTGGAGGGTTCCGTGCCCGTCGCCCGGGTCCATGAGCTGGAGCAGCGGCTGCCCGGGCTCACCCGGGGCGAGGGTGAGATGGAGACCGCCTTCGACCGCTACGCACCGGTCACCCGGGGCCCGGCCCCCGAACGGCCGCGCACCGACCACAACCCGCTCGACCGGAAGGAGTACCTGCTGAACGTCACGCGCAGGGTGGGTGACTGAGGCATCGCTTCCCGCCGGCCCAGAATTTCTGACTGAGAGTCAACTTACTTAAGAGTCAGCAGTATTGACGCTGTCCGGACATCGCCGGACCGTGGTGTGCATGTCGAGCATCAGGATGCGTCTGCTGACTGTGCTGGTCGTCCTCAGTGGATTCCTGACGGTGGCGGGCGCCCCGCCCGCCACCGCCGCCACCCCTGCCGTCCCCTCCGGCTCCCTCTGGTTCGACGGCACCCCGCTCACGGTCCGCGACGGCCGCTTCCTCGACGGCCAGGGCCGCGAGGTCGTGCTGCGCGGCTACAACGTCTCCGGCGAGACCAAGCTGGAGGAGAACGGCGGCCTGCCCTTCGCCTCGGTCGCCGACGCCCGCACCTCGGCGACCGCGCTGCGCGCCCTCGGCGGCGGTGACGCGGTCCGCCTCCCGCTCTCCTGGGCGCACGCGGAACCCGTGCGCGGCCAGGTGGACACCGCCTACCTGGCCGCCGTCACCGAGCAGATGCGGGCGTTCCTGGACGCGGGCATCCGGGTCTACCCCGACTTCCACCAGGACCTCTACTCCCGCTACCTGTTCGACACCGGAAGCTGGTACACGGGTGACGGTGCCCCCAAGTGGGCCGTGGACGCGGGAAATTACCCCAAGGAGTCCTGCGGCATCTGCCTGTTCTGGGGCCAGAACATCACCCAGAACGCGGCCGTGCGGAAGGCGCAGTACGACTTCTGGCACAACGCCTACGGCCTACAGGACGCCTTCCTCGCCATGGCCCGGACGACCATGGCCCACCTCCGGCAGCACCTGAGCGAGGAGGAGTTCGCGGGTGTCGTCGGCTTCGACCCGTACAACGAGCCGTACGCGGGCAGCTACGACGCCGGCCAGACCTCCCGCACCTGGGAACGCGACCTGCTCTGGCCGTTCTACGTGAAGTTCCGCGCCCGCATGGACGCCGCCGGCTGGCAGGACAAGCCCGCCTTCGTCGAGCCCAACCTCTTCTGGAACGCGAACATATCCACCCAGAAGCAGGAGGGCGGACTGCTGGACGCGGGCACGCTCGGCCCGGACTACGTCTTCAACACCCACTTCTACGACCAGAAGGCCATCTCCGGCATCCTGATGTGGGGCAAGGCGGCCGACGGACAGTACGCCTCCGACTTCGCAGCCGTCCGCGATCGCGCCTCGGCGGCCGGTACCGCCGCCGTGGTCAGCGAGTTCGGCCATCCGCTGTCCGGCACGGTGTCCGACAAGGCGCCGACCGTCCTCAAGGCCATGTACCAGGCACTCGACTCCCGCGTGCCCGGCGCGAGTTGGTGGACGAACCCGGCTGCCTCCGGCCCGGTGCTGTCCGGCTCGCAATGGCAGTGGGACCTCTACAGCGGCCGCCATCACGAGCCGATGAACGCCAACCCCGACAAGGTCGTCACCTCTGGCGACGCCTGGAACGGCGAGGATCTCTCCGCCGTGAAGCTCGGCGACTTCGGGAACGTGACCCTGCGCCAGGACGCCCGGCTGCTCGACCGGATCTACCCGAGCGCTACCGCCGGCACCACCCTCGCCTTCACCTACGAGGACCGCTCCCGGGACGGCTCGACCACCCTGACCTGGAACCCGGTGCCGAGTTCACTGCCGAACGTGGCACGTGTGGTGGGCTCGGGCCAGTACGGGCTGCTGGTATGGCGCTCGGGCGGCGGCACCGCACCCACCGAACTGCATCTGCCGGCCTCCTTCCCCGCCTCGGCGACCACCGTCGTCTCCGACCTGGGCACGGTGTACGCACCGCCCGCCTACACCGCCGCCACCCCGGTCGGCGTGGCCCCCGAGCCGGGCGGCAGCGGCAGCCGCCGGCTGCTGCTCACCGACACCGACACCGACACCGGCTCCAGCGCCCCGCACTATGCGCTGGTGACCAACGGGGCGACGGCGCCCTCGGCGGACCTGCTGAACGCGGCCAGGTCCGAGCTGGCCGCGTGGACGGCGGCGCACTTCTGACAGCGGCACGGCCTCCGGAGTGAGTGGGGGCACCCCGGAGGCCGTGGTCCGCGTGGCCCGCTCGGACCGCTCAACCGCCGCTCGGGCCCGTCCAGTCGGCCTGGACATGCCCCAGCCGGACGCGCTGCGGATGGTCGCCGACCGGGATCGACGTCACCTTGCGGCCCGTGGCGAAGTCGATCGCCGTGACCTGGTCGGCGCCGCTCTCGGAGACGACGCAGTCCTTGCCGTCGCCGCTGACCGTGGCCCAGTACGGCTTGGACGCGGTGATCAGCGGGCCCTCCTGGAGGGTGGCCCGGTCGACCACGGTGGCGTAGTCGTCCATGGTGCCCGCGACGCACAGCTTGGTGCCCCCGGGATTCATCGAGATACCGTGGTGGCGCGAGTCGTTGACCCAGGTGGTGCGGTCCTCGCTGGTCGCCGGGTTCTTCGGCAGCGTCTTCATCCGGGTGATCTTGTCGGCGGCCACGTCGTACTCCAGGAAGCCGTTGAAGAACGACACCTGGAAGTACAGCTTCGACTCGTCGGGGGAGAAGACGGCGGGCCGCACCGCGTCGGAGAAGTCCTTCAGTCCGAACGCGTCCAGGCGCTGACGCATATCGATGACCTTGACCTGCTTGTACGTGGTCGCGTCCACGACCGTGATGTGCCGGTCGCCCTTCGTCCAGTCCCAGGCCGGGTCGTCCAGGGCGGTGTTGACGTCACCGATGGACATGTTCCAGATGTACTTGCCGTCCTTGGTGAAGATGTTCTCGTGCGGCTTGTCGCCGGTGGCGAACGACCCCAGCTGCTTGCCGGTGTCGATGTCCAGCACCTGCACGGTGTTCGCGGTCGAGGCGGAGACGGCGACCCGGGTGCCGTCGGGCGAGACGGCCATGTGGTCCGCGCGGTAACCGGCCACCGGGAAACGCCAGTTGATCTTCCCGGACGCCAGGTCGATCGAGACGACGTCCGCGAAGCTCGGGCGGGAGACCACGACCGACCTGCCGTCCGGGGTGGAGTACATGTCGTCGGCGAACTGGTCGTGTCCCTCGCCGACGCTGTTGCGGATCGCCATGAAGTAGATCCACTTGATGGGGTCCGCGTTGATCTCCGCCATCCGCTGGTCCTTGTCCGGGATGACGTTGATCCGGCCGACCTTCGCGAAGTCGCCGGAGGACTTGATGACATCGGCGGTGCCGTCCCAGTTGTTGCCCACGAACAGCACCTCGCGCAGATCCGGGGCACCGGATGCGGCGGAGGCGACGGTCGCGGGGCCTGCGACGGTCAGGACGAGGGCGGCGGCCACGGAGCAAAGGTGCCTGGTTCTGGAGGCAGGCATGAGTGCTCTCTTTCCTCGGGAAATCTGAACACGGGCGCATTCACAGTGAACTTACTGAAAAGTAAGGAGGGGGTGGCCTTCTCGACAAGATGTGTGCACGACAAGATTGGGCCACCGGTGGGTGACGGAGGGGGAAGCGTGACGGGCAGGCTGAAGGCGCCGACGGGCCGCTACGGCGGCCGGACCGCCGAAGAACGGAAGGCCGAGCGGCGCCGCCGGTTCCTGGATGCCGCGCTGCGGCTGTTCGGCGACAGCCCCGGCTTCCGCGCGGCGACGGTTGCCGCACTCAGCCAGGCCGCGGGCCTGTCCACCCGCCAGTTCTACGAGGAGTTCCGCACCCTGGAGGACGTGCTCGCCGCGCTGCACCTGGAGGTCAACGGCTGGGCGGAACAGGCGGTGCTGGACGCGCTCGCGCGGGCCGAGGGGCTGCCGCTGGCCGAGCGGGCCTCCGTGCTGTTCCACGCCTACGCCCGCGGCGTCACCTGCGACCCGCGCCGTATCCGCATTGCCTTCGTCGAGATCATCGGCGTCAGCCCGCGTCTGGAGGAGCAGCGGCTGGCCCGCCGGGCCCGGTGGGTCGACCTGATCCGCGCCGAGGCCGACGCGGCCGTCGCCCGGGGCGAGGCGGCACCGCGCGACTACCGCCTCGCGGCCACGGCCTTCATCGGAAGTGTCAACGGTCTGTTGCACGACTGGAGCGCGGGGTGGGTGGACGCGAGCCTGGACGAGGTCGTCGACGAGCTCGTCCGCCAACTGCTCGGCATCCTGCGGCCGGAAGGCTGGCGTCCCGAGGCCGGCTGATCAGGTCGGGCCGGGGTGCCACGGGCCACCGACCGTGTGCCCGCGGGGCCGGTGCCGTTCGGCGCGCGCGATCGGCCCGGAGCTGGTCTGCTGGATCGAGGGGCCCGTCGTACCCGTTCTCCGGAGAAGCGCATGAGTACGTATCGAGTCGCGCAGGTGACCGCCCCGAACGGCACGTTCGAGCTGGTCGAGCGAGAGGTGCCGCAGCCCGGTCCCGGCCAGGCGAGGATCGCCGTGGAGGCCTGCGGGGTCTGCCACAGCGACTCCCTCTTCGTGAGCGGCGCACTACCGGGCGTGTCGTTCCCCGACGTGCCCGGGCACGAGATCGCCGGGCACATCGAGGAACTCGGCCAGGGTGTGCTGGAACGGGGCTGGAAGGTCGGCGACCGCGTGGCCGTCGGTTGGTTCGGCGGCAGCTGTGGTCATTGCAGGCCCTGCCGGCAGGGCGACTTCATCGTCTGCCCGAACCTGAAGGTCCCGGGATGGGCGTACGACGGAGGCTTCGGTGAGAAGGTGATCGCGCCCGCCGACGCCCTGGCCCGGATCCCCGACAGCCTGGCGGCGGCCGACGCGGGACCCATGGCCTGCGCGGGCGTGACCACCTACAACGGGCTGCGGCGCAGCTCCGCCCGGCCCGGAGACGTCGTTGCGGTACTCGGCCTCGGCGGACTCGGGCACCTCGGGGTGCGGTACGCGGTCGCGATGGGCTTCGAGACCGTGGCGATCGCCCGTGGCCCGGAGAAGGCCGACTTCGCCAAGCAACTGGGTGCCCACCACTACATCGACAGCACCTCCGGCACCCCGGTCGCCGAGGCGCTGCAGTCCCTCGGCGGCGCCAAGGCCGTCCTGGCCACCGCGGGGAACTCCGAGGCCATCACGGCCACGGTGGACGGCCTGACCCCCCGCGGCGAGCTGGTGGTCATCGGAGCGGACTTCGCGCCGATGGGCATCAGTCCGGCTCAGCTGCTCATGGCCGGCCGCGTCGTGCGCGGCCACCCGTCCGGGACCGCGCAGGACGTGGAGGACACCATGGGGTTCAGCGTCCTGCACAACATCCGCCCGATAACCGAGCACGTACCGCTGGAGCGCGCGGGCGAGGCCTACGAGAAGATGCTCGCCGGAAAGGCCCGCTTCCGGATGGTGCTCACCAGCGGCTGAGGCGTCAGCCACCCAGCCCGTTCACGCGTCCGGCACCGGTGCCACCCCGTCCTCCGCCCGGATCGGCACGGAGGCGGCGAGCAGCGGCTACGGCGCCGCCCCGGCCGGCAGGTACAGCGGTGTGAGCGCCGCGAGCACCGGCCTGAACGTCGTCGACATCGCCTGCACCGGCACTGGCTGAGATCCTGAGACCCTGCCGTTAGGCGCTGGCGGACAGCACCAGCAGGCCCGTCGCCGCCAGCGCCGCGCAGCCCAGCAGGAAGCAGGCCACGAGCCGCTGCCGCAGCGCCCGGTATCTGGTCTCGTACCCCTCCCGCAGCTCCTCGGCCCGCTCGGCGGTGCGCCGCCACGACGTGCGGGCCAGCGCCAGGTACTCCGCCTCGAACTGCCGCTCGAGATCGTCCCGTTGGGTCTCGGTGAGCCAGCCGAGGCGGGCGGCCGCGCGGGCCGCCGCCGTGCGGCCCTCCTCCCGCGCGGCGGCCAGCAGCAGATGGCCCTCGATCTCCTGGACCAGCGTCCGCTCGTCCCCGCTGCTCATCGCGTGGTCAACTCCCGCTCCCGCAGCGGCACCTCGGGGTGGTGCAGGTCGAACGCCGGGGACTCGCTGCGAATGCTGGGGAGGGTGAGGAAGTTGTGCCGGGGCGGCGGGCAGGAGGTCGCCCACTCCAGGGAGCGGCCGTAGCCCCACGGATCGTCGGTCTCGACCTTCTCGCCGTACCTGGCGGTCTTCCACACGTTGTAGAAGAACGGGAGCAGGGACGAGCCGAGCAGGAACGAGAAGATCGTCGAAACCGTGTTGAGCGTGGTGAGCCCCTCGACCGCCAGATAGTCGGGGATACGGCGCTGCATGCCGTTCACGCCCAGCCAGTGCTGCACGAGGAACGCGCCGTGGAAGCCGATGAACAGCGTCCAGAAGGTGATCTTGCCGAGCCGTTCGTCCAGCATCTTGCCGGTCCACTTCGGCCACCAGAAGTGGAAGCCCGCGAACATCGCGAACACGACCGTGCCGAAGATGACGTAGTGGAAGTGGGCGACCACGAAGTAGGTGTCGGAGGTCGGGAAGTCCAGCGGCGGCGAGGCCAGCATCACCCCGGTCAGGCCGCCGAAGACGAACGTCACCAGGAAGCCCATCACCCACAGCATCGGGGTCTCGAAGGACAGGCTGCCGCGCCACATGGTCCCGATCCAGTTGAAGAACTTCACACCGGTCGGGACGGCGATCAGGAAGGTCATGAAGGAGAAGAACGGCAGCAGCACACCGCCGGTGACGTACATGTGGTGCGCCCACACCGTCACGGACAGACCGGCGATCGCGATGGTGGCCGCGATCAGACCCATGTAGCCGAACATCGGCTTGCGGGAGAAGACCGGGATGACCTCGGAGATGATGCCGAAGAACGGCAGCGCGATGATGTACACCTCTGGATGGCCGAAGAACCAGAAGAGGTGTTGCCACAGCAGGGCTCCGCCGTTCGCCGCGTCGAAGACATGGGCGCCGAACTTGCGGTCCGCCTCCAGGGCGAACAGCGCGGCCGCGAGGACCGGGAAGGCGAGCAGGACCAGGACGGCGGTCAGCAGCACGTTCCACACGAAGATCGGCATGCGGAACATGGTCATGCCCGGGGCACGCATGCAGATGATCGTGGTGATGAAGTTGACCGCGCCGAGGATGGTGCCGAAGCCGGAAAGGGCCAGACCCATGATCCACATGTCGGAACCCGCACCCGGCGAACGGATGGCGTCCGACAACGGGGAGTAGGCGAACCAGCCGAAGTCCGCCGCGCCCTGCGGCGTGAGGAAGCCGCCGACCGCGATGAGCGAGCCGAGCAGGTACAGCCAGTAGGCCAGCATGTTCAGTCGCGGGAACGCCACGTCGGGCGCGCCGATCTGCAGCGGCATGATCCAGTTCGCGAAACCGGCGAACAACGGCGTCGCGAACATCAGCAGCATGATCGTGCCGTGCATCGTGAACGCCTGGTTGAACTGCTCGTTCGACATGATCTGCAGCCCCGGCCGGGCCAGCTCGGCGCGCATGAGCAGCGCCATCACACCACCGATCAGGAAGAACCCGAACGCTGTGACCAGATAGAGCGTTCCGATCGTCTTGTGGTCGGTGGTCGTCAGCCACCGTACGGTCCTGATGTCTTGGATCCTCTTCACGCCCCGCCTGTGTCCGCGCCCGGCCCGTGGGTCACACTCGGACGGCGCGAGGAACATCACGGAAGAAGGGTGTGACGATCCGCGGGGTGCCGGACACGAACCGAACATGAGCAACGACGAGATCTTCGCCGCTGCCTATCGCGAGCACTACTGGGCGGTCAGCCGTTATGTCGCCAGGCGACTTCAGGGGCGGGCCGACGAGGTGGAGGAAGTGGTGGCGGAGGTGTTCACGGTGGCCTGGCGCCGCCGTGCCGACCTGCCCGCGTCGCCGCTGCCCTGGCTGTACGGCGTGGCACGCAACTGCCTGGCGAACGCGGTACGCGGCTATGGACGCCGGCGCCGACTGGTGGACCGGATGGGCAACGACCAGGCCGCGCACGGCCGGCACATCGTGGACAGCCCCGACGCGGAGGCCCCCGGTGCCTGGGTGCACGACGCGCTCGCCCGGCTGTCCCCGGCGGACCAGGAGGTGCTGCGCCTCGCGGCGTGGGAGGAACTGGGCGCCGACGAGATCGCCGTCGCCCTCGGCTGCGGCAGTCGGGCCGCGGCGATGCGCCTGCACCGGGCGCGCAGCCGCCTCAGATCCGAGATCGACCGGATACGGCCCGCTGTGGCCGCCGCGCCCGCCTCCGCCGACGCGACCCCCTGCGAGGACGACCGACATGGCTGACGAACTCGAACTGCTCCGCGGCGCCAACCCGGTGCCGGTCGACGGCCCCCACTTCGGCGAGGGACCACTGGACCACCGTGCCGAGCGGCGGCTCGAACGGCTGCTGCACGAGGACCGCCGACGGCGCCGCATCCGGCTCGTTCCGCCGCTGCGCGGCAGTACCCCGCGTGCCCGGCTGCTCTGGGGCCTCGCCGCCACCGCCGTCGTCCTCGTGATCGCCCTCGACGCGGTGCTGGGCGGTGCGAGCACCCCGCGGGCCGTCGCCGCGCCGCGACCGCTGGCCGTCCACGTCCCCTCCGTGCCCGTGCCGCTGACCGAGATGGTCGCCCTTGCCGACGCTGCCGCGTCGGGCGGGTCACCGGGCCTGCGCAAGGGCACGCACGTGCAGTCATGGAGCCTCAGCCTGGGCGACGACGTGCCCCCCGTCACGCTTCCCGAGGAGCGGGTGGTGCGCTGGAGGGCGGACGCCACCCACACCGAACTGGTCGTGGCCACCGACCCGCGCAGGCCCGGCCGTCCGGTCCTCACCGACGAGGGCGACGCCCCGCACCTGGTGGCGGACGGCCATGTGATCAGCCGGACCACATACCCGCCGATGTGGAGCGACGCCCCGCCCGAGGCAACCCCGCCGCACACCGCGGCGGCCCTGAGCGCCTACCTCACCGAGATCGCCCGTCCCCAGACCGACCGCGGCACGGCGCCGCTGAGCACCCCGGAACTCTTCGACGCCGTCGCGGAACTGCTCGACCACTGGACCCTCGGCGCCCACGAGTCGGCCGCCCTCGTCCGGCTGTTCGCCGAGGCCGAGGGGCTGCGGCCGGCCGGCGAGGTGACCGACCGCCTCGGCCGCCCCGGCAGGGCCTACGTGTACGACAGCGGCGGTGTCCGGCGCATGCTGATCCTGGAACCGCGCACCGGTGCCGTCCTCGGCATGGAGGACACCTCCACCAAGGACGACCCCGCATACGGACTGAAGGCCGGCGACGTCATGGGCTACAGCGCC
Organism: Streptomyces griseochromogenes; assembly: GCF_001542625.1. Lineage (NCBI taxonomy): Bacteria > Bacillati > Actinomycetota > Actinomycetes > Kitasatosporales > Streptomycetaceae > Streptomyces > Streptomyces griseochromogenes. The sequence continues at coordinate 4,196,419 of NZ_CP016279.1, forward strand.
TGGATGCGCTGATCACACTCCGAGCTGCCGGGCGGCGGCGGTCACGGTCTGCTCCAGCAGCGTGGCGATCGTCATCGGGCCGACACCGCCCGGCACCGGAGTGATCAGGGAGGCCCGCTCCACGGCCGAGTCGAAGTCGACGTCGCCGATGTTGCCGGGGTTGTAGCCCGCGTCGACGACGACCGCGCCCGGCTTGATGTCCTGCCCCCGGATCAGCTTCGGCCGCCCGACGGCGGCGACCACGATGTCGGCCTCCCGGACCGCGGCGGACAGGTCCTGGGTGCGGGAGTGACAGTACGTCACGGTCGCGTCCCGGGCGAGGAGCAGCATGCCCACCGGCTTGCCGAGGATCGCGCTGCGGCCCACCACCACGGCCCGCTTCCCGGCCGGGTCGACGTCGTACTCGTCCAGCAGCCGCAGGATGCCGCCGGGCGTGCAGGACACGAACCCCGGCAGGCCGAAGCTCATCGTGGCGAAGGAGGCGAAGGTGACACCGTCGACGTCCTTCTCCGGCGCGATCGCCTCGAACGCGGCCCGCTCGTCCACGTGATCGCCGACCGGGTGCTGGAGCAGGATGCCGTGCACGGCCGGGTCGGCCGACAACTCCCGCAGGGTGCCGACGAGTTCGGCGGTGGTCGTGGCGGCGGGCAGCGCCACGTGACGGGATTCGATGCCGGCCTTGCGGCAGCGGTTCTGCTTCATGCGGACGTAGGTGACCGACGCCGGGTCCTCGCCGACCAGCACCGTGGCCAGACAGGGCGCGCTGCCCGTCCGCTCGGTGAGATCGGCGGCCCTCTTCGCGGTCTCCTCGACGACGCGGCGGGCGAGTGCGGTGCCGTCCATGAGGCGGGCCTGAGTCATGTGCGCTCCTGAGCTGGTTGACCTTCATCGCCCAGGCGCGCGGCATCGACCTCGGGCCGCTCCCCGGTGGTACTCCACCTCAGCGCCAGTCACGGCCCGCGTACAGCCTAACCGAGACGGCGCGACCCGAACGAAACCCCGGGGCGGGACGCCACAGAGGCGGTAGGTCCTCTCGCCACGGTCCGCCCCGGAGGAGTCATGCGACGGCGACCGACCGTAGCGTCGGGCCGGGGAGACGAGGGGAGACGTGTGATGACCCGTGAGGGTGGTTTACAGATCCCGTTTCGTGTGAAGGAGCTGGCCCCAAGTCGCTTGTAGGTCAAGTGTGTTGTGCGATGAGTACACACGACATGAGCACTCCGGACGTGAGCATTCCGAGCACGAGGGCGACGGACGCGCTGCCCTCACGGCGCGCCGTGGTCACGGCGACCGGTGCCTCGGCGCTCTCCGCCGGACTCACCGCCGCTTCCGCCGCGCCCGCGACCGCGCTGAGCCCGGCCACCGCACCTTCGACGGCACCGGCCGCGGCGCCGCCCGGCACCGATCCCCGCGCGTACACCACGGTCGCCCGCGCCATCTGTGTCTACGACGAGCACGACAGACCCCTCGTACCGGCCTACCTGAAGGTCATCGAGAACGGTCTGCCCGCCAGCCGGGCCAAGGCGACCAAGAAGGTCCTGATCGTCGGGGCCGGACCGGCCGGTCTGCTCGCCGCCGACCTGCTCCACCGGGCAGGCCACGAGGTCGTGGTGATCGAGGCCAACGGCAACCGCGTCGGCGGGCGTATCAAGACGTTCCGCAAGGGCGGTCACGAGAACGGGGAGCAGCCCTTCGCCGACCCCCGGCAGTACGCCGAGGCCGGGGCCATGCGGCTGCCCGACAGCCACCCCCTGCTCATGGCGCTGATCAAAAAGCTCGGCCTCCCGCTCCAGGAGTTCTACCTGGTGGACGTGGAGGTCGAGAACCCGACGAAGAAGGCCAACCGCGCCTGGATCCACGTCAACGGCGTTCACATGCGCCGGGCCGACTACGAGAAGAACCCCGAGAAGATCAACGACACCTTCGGTGTCACGGGCCCCGACCGCACGAAGACCGCGTCCGCCATCCTCGCCGACGCCCTCGAACCCGCACACCGGCTCATCCGCGGCAAGGAGGGCACGGCCCTCGTCGACGGATGGGCCGAGGTCCTCAAGCGGTACGGCCACTGGTCCATGTACCGGTACCTCACCGAGGTCGCCGGACTCGACACCAGGACCATCGACCTCGTCGGCACCGTCCAGAACCTGACCTCACGCCTGCACCTCTCCTTCACGCACAGCTTCCTGTCCGCCGCGCTGATCGACCCCAAGACCAAGTTCTGGGAGATCAAGGGCGGCACCGCGCTGTTCGCCGACGCGCTGTACGCGCGGGTGAAGGGGAAGGTACGGCTCGACAGGCGCGCCGTACGTGTCGAACGGCGCGCCGGCAAGGTCTGGGTGCACACCGTCTCCGAGGACTGCCGGACCGGCGAGGGCGGGGTCACGGAGGTCTTCGACGGCGACGAGGCGATCATCACCGTCCCCTTCTCCGGACTGCGCCACGTGACCTTCGACCCTCCGCTCGGCTACGGCAAGCGCCGGGCCGTCACGGAACTGCACTACGACGCCGCGACCAAGGTGCTGCTGGAGTTCTCCCGGCGCTGGTGGGAGTTCACGGAGGCGCAGTGGAAGGAGGCGCTGAACTCCATCGAGGACAACCTCTACGACAAGTACGGCAAGGGCTCGGTCCCACCGGGCCGGTACCTCGGCGCCCACAAGTCCGTGAAGGACCTGGGGGTGACGATCCCCGACGAACTCAAGAAGTGCTTCGCCGCGTTCCGGTCCGTCACGGGCGACCCGGCCGCCACCCACATCCGTGGCGGCGGCAACGTGAGCGACAACGCCAACCGCTTCATGTACTTCGAGCACGCGCACCCTCTGGAGGGCAGCGACGGAGGCATCGTGCTCGCCTCCTACAGCTGGTCCGACGACGCCCTCAAGTGGGATGCCTTCGCCGACGACGAGCGGTACCTGCGCGCTCTCGCCGGAGTGCAGGCCGTCTTCGGCCGCCGATGCGAGGTCTTCTTCACCGACAAGTGCAAGACCCAGTCGTGGATGCGCGACCACTACGCCTACGGTGAGGCCTCCGTGCTCCTCCCCGGCCAGCACACGGAACTGTTCCCCGACGTCCCCGCATCCGAGGGGCCGCTGCATTTCGCGGGGGACCACACGTCCATCAAACCCGCCTGGATCGAAGGCGCACTCGAGTCCGCCGTCCGGACGGCCTTGCTGGTCCACACGGGCTGACCGGGGGCAGGGCGGTCATACGGCGCGCTGTTCGCAGCGCCGACCGGAGCAGGCAGAAGGACGCCTGCAGACCCGCCGCGGAAACGGGCCCCCGCCGCCGGGCGGGGGCCCGGCCCAGCGCCGCACGGGCCGAGAAGGTCCAGGTCAGCCGAGAGCTGACCTGGACCCTCGCGACCTTCCTCGCTACTCGTCCCATGCCTGGACCAGGATCTGTTCGACGATCTTGCCGTCCCGCAGCGTGATCATCGACTCGGCGAGGACACGGGTCCCGTCCGCGTACCGGCAGGACTCGCTGTAGGCCGCGTGGTCGCCCTGGACGACGCACCGGTCCAGCTTGTGCGTCATGTCGCGGCTGTAGACGTCGTCGAGCATCTGCCGTATCTCGCTGCGGCCGTGCAGGACCTTGGGGTGGCTCGGCTGGGTGTTGCGGTCGATGATGCGGACCTCCGCGTCATCCGTGTAGAGCGACAGGAGGGTGTCTCCGGTGCTCCCTTCGATGCCCCGGCGCAGGGTCTCGGTGTCGAAGGCCGTCGCGGTGCCCATGGTGTGACCTCCTTCGGGCGCCCGCGGCCCGGCGGGGAGCGGACCTCGCGGGCCCCACCTTCGAGACTCCTCCGCCCACGCGGGCACGGCAAGCGCAGCCGGTGTGCTCCGCCTGACGAGTGAGCGCCGCCGGGCGCCCGTGTCCGACCGGTGTCCGCGACCGTTGCTGAAGGCATGATCTCAACACGACGTATCGTCGCCACCGTCGGCCTGGCCGTCGGGGTCACGGGTCTCGCCGCACCGCTCGCGAACGCGGCCGGGGCGGGCACACCGCACACCGGGCAGATCAACCCGATGGCCGCGCCGGACCCGCACGCCATCCGGGACATCCCCGCGCAGCGCAAGTCCCGGTCCCCGCGGGTCGCGGTGCAGACGCGTGCGCTGGACCAGCTCGAGAACCTGGACCGGCTGAACGGACCGAACCAGCTCACCGGCCGCGCCGCCCCCGTGGCCGGTCTGCTGCCCGCCGTCGAGGCCTGATCCGCCCGAAGAAGCCGAGGGCCGTCCCCGCCGGACGGCCCTCGCCGCTGTCCTCGGGCGCCTTGACGGCCGCGGGAGCACCGCGGCCGGAAAGATCCACGATCACCGCCGTGCTCCGTGCCGCCGCGATCGCTCGCGCGTAGGGTCGGCACCGAAGGCATATCGAGGAAAAGAGGCCAGGCCATGGCGCAGGAAGTCCGCGGCGTGATCGCACCGGGGAAGGACGAACCCGTACGGGTCGAGACGATCGTGGTGCCGGACCCGGGGCCCGGCGAAGCCGTCGTACGCGTCCAGGCCTGCGGCGTCTGCCACACCGATCTGCACTACAAACAGGGCGGAATCTCGGACGAGTTCCCCTTCCTGCTCGGCCACGAGGCCGCCGGCGTCGTGGAGTCGGTCGGCGAAGGCGTCACCGACGTGGCACCCGGCGACTTCGTCGTCCTCAACTGGCGGGCCGTGTGCGGGAATTGCCGGGCCTGTCTGCGCGGCCGCCCCTGGTACTGCTTCAACACCCACAACGCGAAGCAGAAGATGACCCTCGCCGCCACCGGGCAGGAACTCTCCCCGGCGCTCGGCATCGGCGCCTTCGCCGAGAAGACGCTGGTCGCGTCCGGACAGTGCACCAAGGTCGACCCCGCCGTCTCCCCGGCCGTGGCCGGACTGCTCGGCTGCGGCGTGATGGCCGGCATCGGCGCCGCGATCAACACCGGCAACGTCGGCCGGGGCGACTCGGTCGCCGTCATCGGCTGCGGCGGTGTCGGCGGCGCGGCCGTCGCCGGATCGCACCTCGCCGGAGCGGCGAAGATCATCGCCGTGGACATCGACGACCGCAAGCTGGACACGGCCCGCACACTGGGCGCCACCCACACCGTCAACTCCGCGCGGACCGACCCCGTCGAGGCCGTCCGCGAGCTGACCGGCGGCTTCGGCGCCGACGTCGTCATCGAGGCGGTCGGCCGCCCCGAGACCTACAAGCAGGCCTTCTACGCCCGCGACCTGGCCGGCACGGTCGTCCTCGTCGGCGTCCCCACCCCCGAGATGAAACTCGAACTGCCCCTGCTGGACGTCTTCGGCCGCGGCGGCGCGCTCAAGTCCAGCTGGTACGGCGACTGCCTGCCCACCCGCGACTTCCCGATGCTGATCGACCTGCACCTGCAAGGCCGCCTGCCGCTGGACGCCTTCGTCACCGAGACGGTCCAACTGGACGAGGTGGAGAAGGCGTTCGAGCGGATGCACCAGGGCGACGTGCTGCGCTCGGTGGTGGTGCTCTGATGACCACGCGCATCGAACGCCTCGTCACCTCCGGCCAGTTCACCCTGGACGGCGGCACCTGGGACGTCGAGAACAACGTGTGGATCGTCGGTGACGAACGCGAAGTGATCGTCATCGACGCCGCCCACGACGCCGAGGCCATCGCCGAGGCGGTGGACGACCGCCGGCTGACCGCCATCGTGTGCACCCACGCCCACAACGACCACATCGACGCCGCCCCCGCCCTCGCGGACCTGACCGGCGCCACGATCTGGCTGCACCCCGACGATCTGCCGCTGTGGAAGCTGACCCATCCGGACCGCGATCCCGACCGTCACCTGGCCGACGGCCAGGTACTGGAGACCGCAGGCGCCGACCTGACCGTCCTGCACACCCCCGGTCACGCGCCCGGCGCGGTCTGTCTGTACGACCCTGGCCTCGGCGTCGTCTTCACCGGTGACACCCTCTTCAACGGCGGCCCCGGCGCCACGGGACGCTCGTACTCCCACTTCCCGACGATCATCACGTCCATCCGTGAACGGCTGCTCACCCTCCCGCCGGAGACCAAGGTCCTGACCGGACACGGCGAGTCGACCACCATCGGCGCCGAGGCACCCCATCTGGAGGAGTGGATCAACCGCGGGCACTGACCCGAGGCCCCCGGACAAGTTCGTCCGGCTGTGTCCGGGCTCGCCGGTGCGGTCGTGCGGAAGTTCGTGATCCACCTCCCGCTGCGCCGCCAAAGGTGACAGAAGATGTCCGGCTTTCCCGCCACCCTGGACCACGACAGCCGTCGTACGGGTACAGGAGGCCGGACATGTCACAGGCACTGCAGGGCGAGGTCGCGCTGGTCGCCGGGGCGACCCGGGGCACGGGACGGGGCATCGCCGTGGAACTCGGCCCGCGCGGCGCCACCGCCGTCGCACTCACCCCCGGCCGGCTGCGCTCGGAGATCATGCTCGACGCCTTCGGCGTACACGAGGACAACCGGCGCGACGCGCTCGACCGCGAACCGCACTTCGCCGTCTCCGAGACCCCGCGCTTCGTCGGCCGCGCCGTGGCCGCCCTCGCGGCCGACCCCGGTGTGGCCCGCCACAACGGGCAGTCCCTCTCCAGCGGCGGGCTCGCCCAGGTGTACGGCTTCACCGACCTCGACGGCAGCAGGCCGGACGCCTGGCGGTACCTGGTCGAGGTACAGGACGCGGGCAAACCTGCGGACGTGACCGGATACCGGTGACTTACGGCTGCGGCACCGGCAGCCCCCAGCGCGCCGAGTGGCCGGGAGGCAGCTCCAGATCCTCCCGCACGGCCGCGTAGTACGCCTCGCGGCCGGCCCGCTGCCGATCCAGCAGGGCCTGCCAGGCTCCGGGCTCGCGGCGTTCCTCCCGCAGGAACCGCTCCATCTCCATCACCACGACGACCCACTGCCGGGCCTTCTCCACCACCTCCCGGCTGCCCAGCAGCAACAGGGCCTCCCCGGACGGGTCGCGGGCGTCGGCCGCCTCGGCCAGCAGCTGAGCCGCCTCCTCGGGCGCCAGCGGGTGCGGATGCGGGTCGTTGCCGAAATGCGCGGCGATCCGGTACGTCAGGGTGACCGACTTCTTCAGGGCGCGCGCGTAGTCGGCGTACACGGTCAGCCGCCGTTCTTCCCAGCGCGCCGCCTGCTCCCGCCGGAACCGGGCCTGATCACCCCGGACGACCGCCAGATACGAGCCGAGCGCGCCGATCACGACGCCGATGAGCGCAGGGAGTTGTTGTATGAACGCCGACATGTGCGTACGTTATCCGCCGCGTTGACCGTCCGGCCCGTACGGTCGCCGTCCTGACGGGTCCCAAGTTCCCTGCGCCCCCGCGGCAGCGGCCCTGAGCCGTCAGGCCGAGGCCGCCGCCAGCACCTCCAGGACCCGCCGGGTATCGGTCTCGGTCGTACGCCAGTTGCTGAACGCGGCCCGCAGCGCGGGCACCCCGCCGTACACCGTCGGCGTCACATATGTCTCCCCGGAGTCGGCGACCGCCCTCTCCAGCGCGTCCACCCGCTCGGGCGAGGGATCCTGGGCGAGCGTGAAGCAGACGACGTTCAGCCGGACGGGGGCCAGCAGGCGCAGTCCCGGCACGGCGTCGATGCCTTCGCCCAGGCGGCGCGCGAGGGCCACGTTCCGCTCGACGATCTCGCGGTGCCCGGCCCGGCCGTAGGCCACCAGCGAGAACCAGGCGGGCAGGGCGCGCAGCCGCCGGGAGTTCTCCGGGGTGAGATGCAGGAAGTCGGGCTCGCCGGTGGGCGGGCCCAGGTACGGCGAGGCGTTGTGGAACACCGCCACCTGCAGGTCACGGCGGCGGGTGAACTGGACCGCCGCGTCGTAGGGCACGTTGAGCCACTTGTGCAGGTCCACGCAGACCGAGTCGGCCGCGTCGAGTCCGTCGACCAGCGCCGCGTACTCGGGACAGAGGGCGGCGAAGCCGCCGAACGCGGCGTCCACATGCAGCCAGAAGTCGTACCGCTCCTTCAGGGCGGCGATCGCCCGCAGATCGTCGAAGTCGACGGTGTTCACCGTGCCCGCGTTCGCGACGACGATCGCGGGCCGTCCGCCGAGCTCCGCCAGCGCCGTCTCCAGCGCGGTCACGTCCACGGCCTCCCGGTTGCCCGGCAGCAGCGGCACCCGCCGCAGCCGGTCCCGGCCGATGCCCAGTACGGACAGGGCTTTGGCCACGCTGGAGTGCGGGCTGCCGGAGAGCACGTCGACCGGGCCGAGCGCGGCGGCGCCTGCGCGGGAGACGTCCACCCCGAGCCGCTCGCCGAGCCACTCACGGGCGATCGCGAGGCCGACCGTGTTGGACGCGGTCGCCCCGGTCACGAACGCGCCGCTGTGCGCCTCGCCCAGACCGAACAGCTCGCGCAGCCACGCGACGGTCTCCCGCTCCAGCTCCGCCGCCCAGGAGCCGCCCGCCCCCGAGAGGTTCTGGTCGAACGCGGACGTCAGCCAGTCCCCGGCGACCGACGCGGGGGTCGCGCCGCCGGTGACGAAACCGAGGTAGCGGGGCCCGGCCGAGCCGGAGAAGCCCGGCGCCCACCGCTCGGCGAACCGTGCGAGGGCGCCCGTGCCGCCCGCTCCCTCGTCCGGGAGGGGGGCGCGCCCCGGCGCCGGCCCGGGTGCGGCGACCGGCCGTTCGGCCAGGTCCGCCAGCTCACGGGCGGCGACATCACGGGCGGACTGCAGGAGTTCGGGAAGCCGGGAGAGATCGTCGGCGAGTGTGCGGTGCATGCGCCGCAGCGTAGGTCCGCGGCAGACCCTCGCGCCCGGTCCACTCGGGGGAAACCGGACCGCTACGGACCGAGGCTCTCCCGGCCCTTCGTCATGCCCTCTCGGCGGTGAGCCTGCCGACGGTCCGGATGACCTGCCGCCGGGTGGCCAGGCGGCGGGCGAGCGTGGTCATCACCCGGTTCATGCGTCCCGCGATGACGCTGGGCGGCGGGTTCCTGCGGTCCAGGGCGGCCAGCGCGGTGCGGACGACATCGACGGGCGAGGCGAGCCTCGTCCCTCCGGCGGCCCGCGTGGTGCCCACGACGTCGAAGAACTCGGTCCGGGTGGCGCCGGGGGACAGAGCCAGCACCCGCAGCCCGGTGCCGCGCGACTCCTCCCACAGCGCCTCGGTCAGGCTCAGTACGAACGCCTTGGTCGCCCCGTAGAGCGCCATGCGCGGGTTGGCCTGGTAGGCGGCCATGCTCGCCACGTTGACCAGTACCCCGCGCCCCGCCGTACGCAGCCGCTCGATGAACGCGCGGCTGATGTCGGCCACCGCGGTCACGTCCACGGCGATCTCCTGGCGCAGCCGTGCCGGATCCGCCTGGTGGAACGGGCCGAAGGTGCCGAACCCGGCGTTGTTGATCACGCTCGTGATGTGCAGGCCGAGCAGGTCCACCCGCGCCGCCAACGCCTGCCCGGGGTTGCCCCCGGCCAGGTCCATCGCCACCACGTGGACCTGGATCCCGTGGTGTGCGCGCAACTCGGCGGCCAACTCCACCAGTCGTTCCTCGCGCCGGGCGACCAGCACCAGGTCGGAGCCGCGGGCGGCGAGTTGACGGGCGAACTCGGCGCCGAGGCCCGCGCTGGCGCCGGTGATCAGTGTGGTCTGTCCGTGATAGTCGACGGCTGGCATGGTCGTCCTTCTTTCAGTCGCTGCCTACCTGGCAGTTAATGCCAGATAGGCGGTCGCTGTCCAGAGGGGGTAGCCTGATGCCCATGACGACCTTGTGGGACCGTTCACGGCAGGTCGCCGCCCAGGCGATCCTGGACACGGCGGTTCGCCTGTTCGCCGAGCAGGGCTACGAGCAGACGACGATCGCGCAGATCGCGCGGGAGGCGGGGATCTCGCAGCGTTCCCTGTTCCGCTACTTCGGCACCAAGGAGGACCTGGTCTGCGGGGACCAGGAGGCGCTGGGCCTGCTGCTGAAGCGGACCGTCGAGCAGCAGCCGGCCGAGGTGTCCGTCTGGGATGCCCTGCGCGCCGGATTCGAGGTCGTCCTGACCGCCGACCACACTCCGGAGCGGGTGCTGGAGCTGTCCCGCCTCATCTTCGACACCCCGTCGCTGCACGCCCGCTACATCGAGAAGCGGCTGCGCTGGCAGGCCGAACTCGTCCCGGTCATCCAGGCGCGGCTGGGCACCGGCTCCGGCCCGGCCGTGGACGCGCCTGCCAAAGCGATCGTCGCGACGGTCTTCGCCTGTGTCGACACGGCGAGCGAGCTCTGGGCCAGAAGCGACGGACGACTCGACCTGGCCGACCTCTACGACCAGTGCCTCGCGGCGGTGCGGGGCCAGGGCTGAGGCGCGCGTCCCGGCACCGCGCGGCCGTTCATCACGCCGGGCCGCACGTCACGTTCGTCGGCCCCGCGGCTCACCCCGTCATCCTGGAGCGCAAGCGCGCCAGCAGCTCCCGCGCAGCCGGCCCCATGGGACCTTCCGTGCGCCAGGCCAGGGCCACGCGGCCGCGTGCGCGGGGGTCGGCGATCCGCAGCGTGCGCAGACCGGGTGCCGTCCGGGGGCGCGGCAGCACCGCGACACCGAGGCCGCGGGCCGCGAGCCGGGCCAGCGCGTCCGGGGCGGCCGCCTCGAAGGCGATGTGCGGCCGGAAACCGGCCTCGGCGCACAGCCGGTCCAGCACGGTGCGCACCCCGGTCCCGCGCGGCAGGCTGATCAGGCGGTGTCCGCGCAGCGCGGCCGTCGGGACGGCCGTCGCGCCCTCGTGAGCGGCCGGCAGCGGATGCTCGGGGACGGCCGCCACCACCAGTGGCTCGTCGACGAGCATCCGCAGGCCCACGCCCGGCGGCGGCTCCGCCTGCGCGACACCGATCACCGCGAGGTCCAGCTCCCCGCCGCGCAGCGCGGCCAGCATCCGGTCCGAGGTGTCCTCGGTGAGCGTGATCTCCACCCGCGGATGCGCCGCGTGGAAGTCGGCCAGTATCCCGGGCATGTCGAAGGCGTGCGTGAGCGTGCCCGGGACGAGCCCGACGGCCACCCGGCCGCGCAGCAGACCCGTGAACTCCTCCACCGTCTGCCGTACCCCGTCGACGGCGGCGAGTGCGGCCCGCGCGAACGGCAGCACGGCCTCACCCACCTCCGTCGGCCGCACCGTACGCCCCGTACGGTCCAGCAGCGGCTGCCCCAACTCCCGCTCCAGCTGCCGTATCTGCGCGCTCAGGCCCGGCTGCGCCAGATGCAGCCGTTCTGCGGCCCGGGTGAAACCGGCCTCCTCGACGACCGTCACGAAGTACCGCAGCTGTCTCAACTCCATAACCGATCATGCTAGTGACGAGACGGACCAGCTCTTGGACTTATCGGCGCCCCCTCAACACCCTTGATCCATGGGGAAATCAGCAGACACCGCCACCGCAGCCGTCATCGCCGCCGAACGCCGGGAGCTGGCCGAACTGTTCGGCACGCTGGCGCCCGGACAGTGGGCGGCGCCCAGCCTGTGCGCGGGCTGGCGGGTGCGGGAGGTCGTGGCGCACATGTCGATGGGATTCCGTTACCCGACCGCGCGGGTCCTCAAGGAACTGGTGAAGGCGCGCGGCAGCCTGAACCGCATGACCGACCGGCTCGCCCGCCGGGACGCGGCGGCCCATCCGGACCCCGAGCTCGCCGCCTTCCTGCGTACCCACGCCCACCACCCCTGGAAGCCTCCGGTCGGCGGTCTCGCGGCAGCCCTCGGCCACGACGTCGTCCACGGCCTGGACGTCACGGTCGCCCTCGGTCTGGACCGGAAGGTCCCCGAGGACCGGCTGCGGATCGTCCTCGACGCGATCGACCCGCGCGCTTTCCGCCTTTTCGGCACCGACCTCACGGGTGTGCGGCTGTGCGCCGACGACCTCGACTGGTCCTTCGGCGGCGGCGCCCCGCTGTACGGCCCCGCCCAGGACCTGCTGCTGGTCGCCTACGGTCGCAGGCTGCCCGCCGGCCGGCTGCGCGGGGACGAAGTTCACCGTTTCGTCACAGACTGACCGGAACCACAACCGTCCGACCCCAAGGCAGGTCTAGTAGGCGGAGACTGCGGGAATCGCGAAAGGGACCACCCGGGCAGGGCCCTGGGCGACAAGGGGAGAAGGGGAAGAGGACGACATGGGGGACATGACTAGACGAGGTGTCGTCGCGCTCGGTGTCACCGGGCTGGTGGCGCCGCTCACACTCGCCTTCACCGCGGCACCGGCCCAGGCCGCGAGCTGCACCTCACAGGCGGGGCCGTATCAGAAGCAGGTGGAGAAGTTCCTCGGCCGCCCGGTCGACGGAAGGCAGTCCTCCGCCGACTGCCGGGCCATCCAGGCCTTCCAGAACAAGCACGGCATCACGCCCGCCGTCGGCTACGCCGGTCCCGTCACCTGGGGCGTGATGGACCTGATGAACAAGCAGAAGGCCGTCGGGAACAATCCCAACAAGGACGGCAAGTGCCCGGTCGACAAGGGCCGTATCGCCTGCGTGAACCTCTCGCTCCAGCTGAGCTGGATCCAGGACGGCAAGAGGCTCGCCTACGGGCCCGTACCCGTGCGCACCGGCCGTAAGGGCTATGTGACCCGCACCGGTCTGAAGAAGATCTACTGGCGGGACATCGACCACGTCTCGGACATCTACGACGTGCCGATGCCCTACAGCCAGTTCTTCGACGGCGGCCAGGCCTTCCACTCGGTGAACCTCAGCATGTGGAACCCGCCGGGCTCCCACGGCTGCGTCAACATGACCACGCGGGACGCCAAGAAGTACTGGTCGCTGCTGAGGACGGGCGACGACGTCTTCGTGTACGGCCGCAAGCCGGGCACCTGAACGGGCCGGGGGCGCCCGGCCCACCGGCGTCAGTCGTCCGGCGCGTCCCCGAAGTCGGGTATCCCCAGCCGGACCCCGCCCTGCCGCGCGGACTCGTGCGCGACGATGTCCGGCAGGGTGCAGCGGGCGGCCACCGGCACCCGCCGGCCGCACCCGTGGACCTGGAGACCAAGGTCTCCGACTTCCACGACCGGGCGCGTGGCGCGGCGGTGCCGGCCATCCAGGTCCTCGTGCTGGGCACGGTACGGACATGAACTCCCGCTACCACTTGACACATTGACGTGATGAGTAACACGGTCCGAAATGTCCGTATCGAGTGCACTTACTCACAGCGCCTTCACTTCGACCAGCATATGCTTCACAGCATGTCCACCACTGTTGAAGCCGCCTCCGAGCGATCGGCCGCGGAGGTCAACGAGGAGATCAGGGCCCTGTGGCGCCGGTCCGGCGGGACACTGACCACCGAGCAGCGCGTGCAGTACCAGCGCCTCGTGATGGAGTGGGCCGCAGCGGCCCCGCAGTCGCACCGGGCAGCCTGAACCGGCCGGCGGTCACCCGCCGCATTCGCCGAGGCACCCGTCCTGTCCACCTGGGCACCCGTGAGCGCACGGGCGCCCTTCTCGTAGCACCTCCACAGACCTGGGGGCCCCGCAGGGCCCTCCTGCCGTCGTGTCAGCCCCACGTCGCCGAGTAGTACCGCTGGTACGCCCTGCGGTCCTGCTCGGCCCTGATGTACCGGGTCGCGACGAGCGCGATCAGACTGCCCGCGATGACCAGCAGCCCGGGACCGACGTTCCGGGTGTCCGTCAGCCGTGCCAGCAGTGTCTGGCCCTGTGCGGTGCCCGTCACGGGTGCCGAGGAACCGGGCGTGGCCGCGCTCGGCGCGGCGCCCTGCGCGGGCGCGGCGGACGGCGCGGACGACGGGTTCTGGGCGCCGCCGGCGTTCTGTGCCGACACGAGCAGCCGGACGTTCAGCGCCGCCAGGGCTTTCGTCAGCGGCTGGAAGAAGGTCGTTCCGCCCGTGGTGCAGTCGCCGCTGCCGCCCGAGGTGACGCCCAGCGCGATGCCATCGGAGAACAGCGGGCCGCCGCTGTCGCCCGGTTCGGCGCACACGTTGGTCTGGATCAGTCCGGTGACCGTGCCCTCGGGATAGTTCACGGTCGCGTTCAGCCCGGTGACCTGACCGTCGTGCAGTCCGCTGGTGCTGCCGCTGCGGAACACCCGCTGGCCCACCTTCGCATCGGCCACGCCAGTGATCCGCACGCCCTTGCCGCCGCCGATCGCGACGACGCCGGCACCCTCGCCGGCCTTGCCCGAGTTGTACTGGACGAGCGAGAAGTCGTTGCCGGGGAAGGTGCTGCTGACCGTCTTGCCCAACTGCTGGTCGCCCTGGTTGTCGGCGAACCAGATGGAGCCCGAGGGCCCGCAGTGGCCTGCGGTGAGGATGAAGTCGCTCTGCCCGTTGGTGACGTTGTAGCCCGCCGAGCAGCGGCCGCCCGTCGACAGGATCGGCTGCGCCCCGTTCAGCCGTGTGGTGAAGGTGCCCTTCGTGCGCTCCATGTGCACGAAGCCGCCGATCCCCGTGGCGACTTGGGTCATCCGGGACCAGTCGCCCGCCGACACCGTGGAGTCGGCCTCCACCACGACCCGGTTGGTCCGGTAGTCCACCGCCCACGCGGTGCCCGCCACGCGAGGGGCCGAACGCAGTGTGGCGGTGGCCGACTTGAGCTCGTTCATGCTGTGCGACACGACCTTCGCCTCGGCCCCCGCCCGGCGCACGGCCTCGGCCGCCCCCGAGTCGGTCACCGCCACGACCGGCCGCCCGTCGCGGCCGGTCCAGCTGCCCGCCGTCCGTGCCGTGCCGAGCTTCGCCACCAGTGCCGCGCCGCTGTCACCGGCGGCTTCGGCCGTACTGAGCGGCTTGGCGGACGCCGCGGGAGGCTCGCTCGCCATGGCCGCCTGCGTGACCATCGCGCCTCCCAGAAGGAGTCCGCCGACCGCCGCCAGCCGTGTCACTCGCCTCACGACGCGTCGTCGTGCGTGCCTCATGCGTGGCTCCCGAACCCGAACGCGCGATGCCCCTTCGGGCACCACGGGGCCCTCCGGTCGTCGAGCGCCCGCCCCTGAGTACGTGGCCCGGCCCGGCGGCGTTCACCGACGGCGGCGATCTTCTCGGCGTGCTCCTGCTGTCAGCTCACGCCTTGCGCGCCACCCCGCCGAACATCGCGACCTCCTCCGGCTCGGTCCCGTCGGTGTTCTCCGGGCGCCAGCGTGAGCAGGACACCACGCCCGGCTCCAGCAGCTCCAGGCCGTCGAAGAGCCGGGTCACGTCCTCGGGCGTGCGCTGGGTCAGCCTCGGAGTGCCGTGCTCGTTCCAGAACTTGACCGCCTCGTCCACGTCCGGCATCGACGGGCTGGTGATGGTGTGCGACAGCACCAGGTGGCTGCCCGACGGCAGCCGGTCCGTCAACTGCCGCACCAGGCCGTACGGGTCCTCGTCGTCGCCGATGAAAATGACCACGCCGAGCAGCATCAGCGCCACCGGCTCGCTGAAGTCCAGTGTTTCCGCCGCGTGTTCGAGGATCGCGTCGACGTTGCGCAGGTCCTCGTCCAGGTAGTCGGTACGGCCCTCGGGCGTGCTGGTGAGCAGGGCGCGCGCATGCGCGAGGACGAGCGGGTCGTTGTCGACGTACACGATCCGGGCGTCCGGAGCGATGCTCTGGGCGACCTCGTGGGTGTTGTCGGCGGTGGGCAGCCCGGTGCCGATGTCCAGGAACTGCCGGATGCCGACCTCGCCGACCAGATGGCGCACCGCGCGGCCCAGGAACAGCCGGTCCGCGCGCGCGTACTCCCCGATGCCCGGGTGCAGCTCGCGGATCTGGTCGCCGGCCGCGCGGTCGACCTCGTAGTTGTCCTTGCCGCCGAGCCAGTAGTTCCAGATCCGGGCCGTGTGCGGCTGGCTGGTGTTGATGCGAGCGCGCAGCGACACGGCCACGTCATTGGTGGCTGCGGGGTTCTCGGTCACGTGGGTTCAGCTCCTGGATGCCTGAGGAGAGGTGCACCGTTCAAGACGCAATCTAGACGCCCGAGTTGATCTGTTCCGCTCCTGGGGCGTCTTCCGTGCCGGGACCGAGCCGCGACCAGCTGCGCGCGTCGCCCCACACCGACTCCGCGCCGACAAAGGGGCGCAGCCGGGCGGTGCGGGCCGCGTCCGCGCGCCCGCCCAGTTCGTCGGAGGCGATCTTGCGGGCGATACCGGCGAGGAAGTCGGCGATCTGCACCCGGGCGTCCAGCCGCGAGTGCACCAGCCGTACCCCGGCGAGGCCGATCCCCTCCTGCCGCGCCCGCTCCTCGATCCAGGCGATCCGCTCCGGAGTCAGCATGTTCTGCCGGTCGTGCACCAGCCGTACCGCCTGCCCGCCCGCACTCCAGTACCCGGCGGTCCGCACGAGCGCGGGCAGCAGCGGATTGAGCACCGGAATCAGCGGCGGCGCCTCGGCCAGCCGGGCCCGGTAGGCCTCCGCGCGCGGCCGGGCCCCGGCCAGCCGCAGCAGGGTGCGCCCCGCCTCCGTACCCGCGTGGACCCGGCCCAGCTCCCCGACGGTCCGGAAGAAGGACTCCGTCGGCGGCCGGCCGGAGCTCCTGATCCGCAGCAGCTGGTTCGACACCTCCAGGAACTCCCGCCACCCCCGCTCCCCGAACGCGGCCGGCCCCTGCCCGAACAGCGGGCGGGCCTCGGCCGTGTCCCCGAGCAGCAGGTCCACCACCCGGTCCACCACGAGGAACGCCTTCTCCGTCAGATGCACATGAGCGTGCCCGTGCACCGGACCGTCCTCGTCCAGCAGCCACTCCAGCACCGCCCGGTGCTTCTCCCGCAGCAGATGACCCGCCTTGTACTCCTGCGCGGGCGAACGGATCCGGCGCCGGATCTCCCGTACGCACGCCTCGGCCCGGTCCACCGGCAGCGCCACGCTCGCGTGCGCGAACACATCCGTGTTCCCGCCGGTGAGGTTCTCCCCGTCCGAGCCCGACTCGTCGCACGCGACCTCCAGGACGCGGCCCCCGTCCGCCGCGCCCCGCACACCCGACCGGCCCGCCCCGTTTCCGCTCACACCGCAGCCCCCTATCTTGAGCCCCATGACCAGCATCCCGCACGGCACACCCGGCGAACCCGATCCGCTGCGCGCCCTCGGCCTGGAGCGGCTGCGACGTCGTACGAGCATGAAATGGCGCACCTACCCCGAGGACGTGCTGCCGCTGTGGGTGGCCGAGATGGACGTGCCGCTCGCCGAGCCTGTCGTCCGCGCCGTCACCGACGCGCTCGCCCTCGGCGACACCGGCTACCCCGCGGGCACCGCCTACGCCGAGGCCCTGGCGGGATTCGCCGCCAAGCGGTGGAACTGGGACGGGATCGCCGTGGAGCACACCGCGATCGTCCCGGACGTGATGCTCGGTGTGGTCGAGATGCTCAAACTGGTCACCGGCCCCGGTGATCCGGTGATCGTCAATTCGCCGGTGTACCCGCCGTTCTACCAGTTCGTCACCCACATGGACCGCCGCGTGGTGGAGGCCCCGCTGGGCACCGGCGTGCGCATCGACCTCGATCGGCTGGCGGACGCGTTCCGGGAGGCGACGGCCGGCGGCGGCCGGGCCGCCTACCTGCTGTGCAGCCCGCACAACCCCACCGGCACCGTGCACACCGCCGCCGAACTGGCCGCCGTCGCGGACCTCGCCGAACGGTACGGCGTCCGGGTCGTCGCGGACGAGATCCACGCCCCGCTGGTGGCCCCCGGAGTCACCTTCGTGCCGTACCTGAGCGTGCCCGGCGCCGAGCGCGGCCTGTCGCTGATGTCCGCGTCCAAGGGCTGGAACCTGGCCGGGCTCAAGGCCGCGCTCGCCCTCGCCGGCCCCGGAGCCGGAGCCGACCTCGCCCAGATGCCCGAGGAGGTGAGCCACGGCCCCAGCCACCTCGGCGTCATCGCCCACACGGCCGCCCTGAACGACGGCACCGCCTGGCTGGAGGCCCTGCTGGCCGGCATCGACGCCAACCGCCGCCTGCTCACCGACCTGCTCGCCGAGCACCTGCCCGCCATCCGCCCCTGCCCCGGCGAGGCCACCTACCTGGCCTGGCTCGACTGCCGCGCCCTGGGCCTCGGCGACGACCCCGCGGCGGTGTTCCTGGACCGAGGCCGGGTCGCCCTCAGCTCCGGCCCGGACTTCGGCACCGGCGGCGCCGGGCACGTACGCCTCAACCTCGCGACCTCCCCGGACATCCTCACCGAGGCGGTGCGGCGCATGGCGGCGGCCCTGATCTGAACGGTGGCCACGGCCCCCTCCGGCGGGAGGGGCGTGCGGCCTCCTACACTGCCGGGATGGACGACACGCGGCTGGACCGGCTCGGCTCAGGCAAGTACCTGCTGGTCACCAGCTACCGCAAGGACGGCACTCCCGTCGCCACCCCGGTGTGGGTGGTCCGGGACGGGGACACCCTCGGCGTGTGGACGGCGGCCGACAGCTGGAAGGTCAAGCGGATCCGTCGCCGCGCCGACGTCCTCGTCGGCCCCTGTGACCTGCGCGGCCGCCCCACCGGCGACCAGCTGCCGGCCACCGCCGAGATCGCCGACGCGGCCACCACCGCCCGCTACCGCACCCTCATCGCCCGCAAGTACGGCATCACCGGCCGCCTCACCCTGCTGGGCAGCCGGCTGCGGCGCGGGCTGGACGGCACGGTCGGGATCCGGGTGACGCCGAAGCCCTGAGGAGGCCGGTGCTTCCTCAGGGCTTCAGGGGGCTGTGACGGGACTCGGCGGCTACGACGCGTCGAGCACCGTGCCGTTCAACTCCAGGCCGCCGGGCTTCGGTTCACCGCTCTGATCGTCGATCTGCCGGAACCGCACCGACTCGGCGGACTCCGCGACCCGGTCCTTGACCGTCGGAACGGTGACGTCCGCGCTGGTCCCGCCCGCCGGGATGTCCACCGACAGGTAGAGACCTCCCCGCACCTTGGACAGGGGCCGCTCCGGGTCCGGCGAGGTGCCGGTCGTGTCCCGCAGCCAGCGCGCGGACACGTCCTTGGTGGACAGCTCAGGACCGCCGGGTGCCACCGCGACGAAAGTCGTGGAGATGTCCAGGTCGACGGCCTCGGACAGCGACACCCGCCACTTCAGGGGCTGCCCCTCGGCCACCTTGTCGGCGACCGGGGTGACGGTCACCTTGGGCGCCGGGTCGTCGTCGTGCACGGTGATGCCGCCCCGGTACGAGCCGACGACCGCGCTCCGGACCGCCTTGACGAGGATGTCGTAGGACACGTCGTTGCCGTAGCGCGTGTTGCCCTTCACCTCGATGGGCACGTCGATGTCGTGGCCGCCCGGACGCACGGTCACCAGCCGGTCCCCGGCCCGGCCGGTGGTCGGGTCGAGGACGTACACCCGGACCTGACCGCTGCCGTGCCCCGACACCCGGACCGGAACCCGGTAGGTGCGCACGCCCGAGTCGCCCTCGTTCACGGTCGTCCGGCCGACGTCCACCCGGGGAAGACCGGCGGCCCGCACCGCCGGCAGGCCGGGCCGCCAGCCCCACGCGTCCATCAGCCAGGCCCGGCCGGAGCCCGAACGCGGGGTCAGCTCAAGGGACTTGACCTTGCGCAGATCGATTCCGGCGCGGGTCGCGGCCGTCAGCGGCACCCGGATCTCCCGCGCCCAGTAGGAGGCGGTGACCCCGCTGCCGGGCAGCCCGTCCGCCCGGACCCCGCCGAGGACCGCCTTGCGGCCGGAGGCGTCGGTGACCGACACGTCCAGGCGGGTGCCACGGGAGTTCGGCGGCACGAACAGCCTGAGCGCCAGTGCCTTGTCCCCGGCCAGCGAGACCGGGTCCTGCACGCCCACCCGTGCCGGGACGCCGGCGCGGGTCCAGTGCAGCGCGACCGCGCCGCGTCCGGTCTCACGGTCCGTCTCCCACGAGGCGAAGTGCGGCGAGGATCCCCCGGCCCCCTGGCCCAAGCAGGCCCTGGCGGGGGAGGGGTCCACCGCCGCGCACAGCTTGCCGCCACCGGTCACCGACACCCCGCCGTCCGGCAGGAACCCGGCGTCGCGGCGCCCGCCCACCGCATGGGTGAGCACCCGCGCCGGGTCCGCCGACGGCGCCCGCCTGCCGGAGCCGTCCAGCAGCGGCCGTACCTTGTCGTCACCGGCGAGGAACAGCCGCGCGGCGGCCGCGATGTAGGTCGAACCGGCCCGGTGCTGCTGGTCGGCGGTCAGCCGGGTGGCGGAACGCTTGCCGCACACCGGGTCGGGGTGCTGCGGGTCGTCCCCGAAGTCGTCCTCGGCGGGCGCGGCGGCCTGCCCAGGCGTCCACTCCGAGTTGAAGAAGTTGTGGTTGGCGCCGATGACGTAGACCGCGCTGTGCAGCGCGGTGCCGCGGCCGACCGCGCGGGTGCCGTCGACGTAGAGC
Organism: Streptomyces griseochromogenes; assembly: GCF_001542625.1. Lineage (NCBI taxonomy): Bacteria > Bacillati > Actinomycetota > Actinomycetes > Kitasatosporales > Streptomycetaceae > Streptomyces > Streptomyces griseochromogenes. The sequence goes on from NZ_CP016279.1 coordinate 4,216,637, forward strand.
TCGCCCTGGAGGTCGGAGACGTCGCCGTCGCAGCCCGGCAGGATCGTCGTGGACGGGACGTCGGGCACCGGGTTCTGGCCGAAGACGGTGGGGCCGATCATGACCAGGCCGCGGATCGTCCAGCGCACCGGTCCGTGGTAACCGTCCTGCGCGGCGGGCGGCGGGTACAGGCTGTCCATGGCGGCCCGGTTCACGCCCTCGCCGCCGCGTGAGTGCCCGACCAGCAGGACGCGGGAGAGGTCGGCGCGGGGCGCGTCGCGTACGACGGCCGGTGCCGTCCGAGGGTGCGCGGCCCAGCCGGCCCACCGGGCCAGGTGCAGCCGCACCAGCGACGAGCGCGCCTGCGCGCCGCCGTCCTGGACGTCGCCGTCCTGACCGTTGATGCCGTTCGCGGAGATCGAGACGGTCACATAGCCCTGCGAGGCCAGCAGCTTCTGGTCGCGCAGATAGCCGCGGTGGCTCGGCACCGGCTCGGTCCCGGCCGGGCAGGGCCAGTCACCGCGGCTCTCGTGCCCCTTGTGGCACGTGTAGTGGCGGCCGTGCAGGAACAGCGCGAGCGGGCGCGGGCCACGGGCGCCGGTGGGAGCGACGACCACCGCGCGCATCTCCACCGGGGCGGCGAAGCCCGGCAGCCGGACCGGCTCGAGGTCGTACTCACCGGTCCTGGTGCGGTACGAACCCGGCTTGCCCGGGTCCACGCCATTGGCCGGCAGCGGTGCCGGCGGCTGGACGGCCGACACGGCCGCAGCGGCCTCCTGGCGGTCCAACCGCCGCCCGCCGGACCAGACTTGCAGTCCGCGCAGCTTCTCGGCCCGCTGCCGGTCGAGCGGCAGCCGGAAGCTGCGCCCGTCCTGGCCCGGCTGCGGGACCCCCAAGAGCCGCCCGCCCGCACGGAATTCGACCCGCGCGTCGCCCATGGGCACCGGCCGCTTAGCCCGCCACACCAGCTGCGGCTCCGACGGCCCGCCGGCGATCCCCCAGCCCGGCGGCAGCGCCCCGTCGCTCCCGGCCGTCAACGCCCGTATCGGCGAAGGCGGTCGACTCTGCGCGACTGCCACCCCTGGGGACGCTCCCGCCACCGCGAGCAACGCGGCAGCGGCGACCCATATGCGCCGGGCACGGACCACGGCTCCTCCTTGAACCCCGAGTTCGGGCGCCACGACTGTCCCGGGCGCCTCTCGCGCCCGGGAGGACGGGGAGGAGAGACTGCGGGTTGCCTGTGAAGGGCAAGTGACGGATCACGCGGGGTGGTGGTGCGCGGCCGGTGGACCGGCGGGGTCGGCCGCGCCGCCCGGAGCGTGTGCGCTCGTCCTCAGGTCCAGGCTCGGTACGGCTCGTCCACCAGCTGGAAGACCGGCTCGCTCCGTACCGGGTCCGTGGCCGTGGACAGCCGGACCCGGTCTCCGCTGTGGATGCCGATGGGCGGCCCCATGACCCTGCCCCGAACGACGAACCCCTCGGACATCTCGATCAGCGACACATTGCGCGCCGCGGGTGTGTTGCGGTGCACCACGGTGGAGTGGCGGACCGTGCCGACGCCCTCGCTGCGCTCCGTGCGCAGCTCGCTCCCCTGGCACACCGGACACAGCAGCCGGTGGTACGTCGCGGTGCCGCACCAGGTGCAGCGCTGGAAGAGGATGGCGTCCCTGGAGTCCGCGGAAGCGGGATCGAGAACACCCGCCGCGGAGCCGGCCGCCGGATGCGAGGCGCTCGCTGAGTGGTGGTACACGCTGTCAACTCCCTGCGCTCGGCCGGAATCCCGCGTGCCCGGCACCCCGCGCACGCGTGTGCGCGGTTGCCGTGCCGCCGTGCACGCCGATCAGAGTATGGCACTCAGTGTCACTCGTAAAGGCACTCCGTACCCCGAATCTGCGAAGGTCCGGTGTGGACGCGGCTCCGGCGCCGCGTGGTCAGGCGCGGCCGAGCGCGGACTCGAACTCCTGCACCACCCGCCACAGCGGGGCGTCGCGGCGTGTGACGAGGACGACCACGTCGTCGGGGCGCTCGGACCGCTCGCCGCCGGACGCGAAGAGGTCGGGGCCGAGCAGGGGAGCGGCGGGGCGGGGGTGCACGGAGCGGCCGAACGCGGCCTGTACGTGTCCCAGGGCGTGGTCCACCGCCACGCCCGCGTCGCCCTTGCCGTCTGAGCGCAGCCAGGAGCGCAGCGCGTTGTTGTGCGCGGCGACGACCGCGGCCGCGATCACATCGGCCCGCAGCGTCCCGTCGGGCTGTCCCGCGAACCGCCCCCGCAGATACGCGGCCAGCGCCCGTTCGTAGCGCCACACCACCGACAGTTCGTAGGCGCGCAGCCCCGGCACCTTCTTGGTGAGGCGGTAGCGCTGCACGGAGAAAGCCGGGTTCTCCGCGTACATCCGCAATACCAGCCGGGCCGCGTCGCACACCCGCCGTACCGGCTCGTCCTCCTCGCCGCCCCCGGCCAGGAACTCGGTCATGTCGGCCAGGCACCGCTCGTGGTCGGGGAAGACCACGTCCTCCTTCGAGGGGAAGTAGCGGAAGAAGGAGCGCCGGCCGACTCCGGCCAGCGCCACGATGTCGTCCACGGTGGTCTGTTCGTAACCGCGTTCCAGGAAGAGCTGGAAGGCCGCCGCGACCAGGGCGTCCCGCATGGGCGGCTTCGCGGCCGGCGCCGCGCTGCTGGAGCTCATGAACGGGAAAGTAGCACCCGGTTGGCACTTCTGGCACTCAGTGCAGCTGGAGGGGGGACTGAGTGCACTGGGACTCCCGCTCCGACTCCTGCGGCACGACGAGCGCGGTCCAGGTCCGGTCCTGGTCGCGCGGCACGCCCTCTCCGGGCACCACCGAGGTGGCCCGGTAGCTGCGACGACAAGCCCCCGACGTAACCTTTCTGCACCCGGCGCCGAGGTCACCCCGCACCCAGCTGCCGACGCGCCCAGCCGCCCGAGGAGACCGCATGTCCGCCGCCCGCCCCCGCGTCCTCTACGTCACCGACCTGGCGTACCCGGCCCGCGGGCGCCGCTACGGCGACGAGGACGTCTTCCTCACCTCGCGGCTGCGTGAGCACTTCGACCTCGCCCTGTGTCATCCGCTCGACGCGGCCGCGCTGATGGACGCCTACGACGCGGTCGTCGTCCGCAACAGCGGGCCCGTCCTCGGCTACCGGAAGGAGTACGACGCTTTCCGCGCGCGTGCGCTCGCCGACGGGATCCGCGTCTACAACCCGCTCAACGGCAAGGCGGACATGGCCGGCAAGCAGTATCTGCTCGACCTGAGCGCCGCCGGCTTCCCGGTCATCCCCACCGTCGACCGCGCCGAGGACCTGCACAGGCTGCCCGCCGCCGAACGCTATGTCGTCAAGCCCAAACTCGGCGCGGACTCCCTCGGCCTCAGGGTCATCCCCGCCGCCCGGCTGGCGGACCTCGCCGGCCTCGCCGACGCGAGCGTCTTCATCCAGCCGTGCGTCGACTTCGCCTACGAGGTGTCCTTCTACTTCGTCGACGACGACTTCGAGTACGCCCTCTACGCCCCCGACCCCGAGCGGCGCTGGGACCTGAAGCCGTACCCGGCCACCGCCGCCGACCTGGAGTTCGCCCGCCGCTTCGTCGACTGGAACGCTCTCGGTCACGGCATCCAGCGCGTCGACGCCTGCCGCGCCCCGGACGGCGAGCTGCTCCTGGTCGAGCTGGAGGACCTCAACCCCTACCTGTCCCTCGACGCCCTCCCCGAGGAGTCCCGGGACGCCTTCGTCACCGCCCTGACGGCGTCCCTGAGCCGGTTCGTCCAGGGGGTCCTCACGCCGGCCTGAGAGCGGACCGTCGCGGGCTGAACGGGGCCGGTGTTCCCGCCGTATCTCAGCACGGGGACCCCGGACTCCCGTACGCACGGGACGGAAGGAGAGCAGGGTGCCGACACCGACCGACCCTGAAGAGCCGCACTCCGGACCGGTCCTCGAACCCGTCCGCGTTCTGCGTCTGCGCCGCTTCGACGCCCTCGCGGAGCTGATGCGGGAGATGCGGCCGGAGCCGGAGGCGTACGAGTCCTCCGCCTCGGCCTCCCGGCCCAGGACAACGGCAGCACAACCCCACACCACCGAGGACGAGACCCAGGAACTGCCGCCCTTCGCGGCCGCCGAGCAGGCCGGCGGCCGGTCCGCCCCGGGTGTTCCCGGCTCGGGTCCCGGGCTCCGCGGAGCCGCCGTCGCCGTGGCCGTCGGCGCGGCCGCGCTGCTCGGCTTCGGCTGTGCCCTCCTGCTCCCCGCCCGCCAGGAGGCCAGTGCGACCCCACAGCCCTCCCACCCCGCCACCACGGCACCGCCCGCCACCACCCCGGCAGTCCCCGCCACCACCGCGGACACCGACCCCGACGGCGCCGGGACCCTCCGCCAGGGCGACACCGGCGCCGAGGTCACCAACCTGCAAAAGCGCCTGCTGCGCATCCCGGACGTCTACCGGGACGGCTCCACCGACGGCACCTACGACGCGGTCCTCACCGCGGCCGTGGCCCGCTTCCAGCTCTGGTACGGCATCAGCGGTGACGAGACCGGCGTCTACGGCGACGACACCCGCCGCGCGCTGGAATCCCGCACGAGCCTCGCCGACGGCGGCTGACCGGCGGGTCCGGCTCGAACACGCGGCAACGCCTCGGGAAAACCCCGCCGACGACCGGCCGTCGGGCCCCACCATGGACACTCACCCCAGCGGTCCGCCGCCGGGCGCACCTCGCACCACGACCGAAGGCCACGCCGATGACCGGCTCCCGCATCCCGGGCCTGCTCGTGCCCGCCGTCCTCCTGCTGGCGCTGGCCGTCGGCGTCTGCTGGTACTGGCTCCACCGGGACGACGACTGACGGCGGCCGGCGCGATCCGCGACGACCGAGTCCGTCCCGGCCCGGGTCCGGTCAACGGTCCGGTTGCTCCTCCTCCAGCGGCATCCGGATGTCCAGTACGCACACGTCGTCCCGCCGCTCGTCCGCCAGCATCATGGTGAGCAGCGCCTGGAGGGAGCCGGCTCCGCCGAGGCCGCCCGCGCGTACCGCTTCCCCCAGACGGGTGAAGCCCACGTCGATGACCTCGCCGGGACGCTCCACCAGGCCATCGGTGTACATCAGCAGCCGGTCCCCGGGTTCCAGGCGGATCTCGGCCGACTCGAAGACCGGGTTCGTGCTCGCACCGAGCAGGATGCCGCCGGGGCGGTCGGGGAAGCGCACCTCGCCGCGGCGCACGAGCAGCGGCGGCGGGTGGCCGGCCTGGGCCCATACGAGGACGTGGGTGGCGGGATCGTAGCGCGCGAGGACCATGGTGGCGGTGCTCTGGCTGTCCCGGGAGTGCAGCAGCAGCTGGTTCAGCCGGGCGAGGGCTCCGGTCAGCGAGGAGCCGGTGCTGAGCATGCCCTTGGCGGTGAACCGGAGCTGCGCCATCGTGGCCACCGCGCCGAGGCCGTGGCCCGCCACGTCACCGACCACGAACAGCGCGGCACCGTCGGGCAGTTCGATGGCGCTGAACCAGTCGCCGCCGACGTGGATGCCCGACTGGGAAGGCAGATAGGCGACGTCGACACGGAGCCCGGCCAGCCGCACCGGCGTGCTGGGCAGTGGCAGCAGCGCGTGCTGCAGCCGGGCGGCCAGGGCACGCTCGGCCTGCAGGATGTCGCGCTGCAGCAGGATCGCGCGTTCGCTCTCCACCAGCGCGAGTTCGGCACTGCGCTGCGCTGTGAGGTCCTGCACGAAGCCGTGCACCTCGGCGGGGGTGCCGTCCGGTTCCGTCACGGCCTGCGCGACGATCCTCAGATGCCGTACGCCGTCGGGTGCCTGGACGCGGAACGGCACGTCGAACGGCAGCGCGTGCTGGAGGAGTTCGGCGATCGCGTGGGCCACGACGTCCGCGTCCGGGGGCAGCACCAGCTCCGGCAGCCGCTCCAGGCGGACCGGACCGCGCGCGGGGTCCCGGCCGAGGATGGCGTAGGCCTGCGCGGACCAGTCGATCTCCTGGGCAGCCAGGTTCCAGTGGACCCAGGCGAGATTGCCGAGCCGCTGGACGTCGGCCAGCCGCTGCTCCTGACGGCCCGCGGGTTCCTGCCGCAGCCAGGTCACCAGCAGTCCGTCGCCCAGCGGCGCCGCCCGCACCGAGTAGGTGCCGCTCACGGGCACCCCCTCGGCCACGTTCTGGTGGACGAACGGCTCGCTCTCGAACGGCGCCCCGGAGGCCAGAGCGTCCAGGTAACCGTGCCACAGCGGCTCGCCCGCGAAGGACGGACAGCTCTCCAGGACGTGCCTGCCCACCATGTCCCGTCCGGTCCGGCCGAACACGTCGACCGCGCCCGGGGTGGCGGCGTCGATGCGGTAGTCCGCGACCTCGCCGGACGCGGTGCGCAGCGGGGTCAGCGCAACCGCCGCTCCCGGCAGGGCGTCGAACACGCCCTGGACGGTCTGGGCGGTGCCTGCCCCGGGGTGTTCCGGCGGGGCGTCGAAGGTGCGCAGCCGGCCGGCGCTCAACCGGGCCACGGCCTGCAGCAGGTCCCGCTCGCGCGGCCCGAACGGTCCCTCCCACCGGCGCATCACGCCGAGGGCGAAGCCCGCGCCATCGGCGCCGGGCACGGGCAGCCAGGCCCGCGACGGCCACCGCTCGGACGGGTCCCCGATCAGCCGATGGCGCCGCCGGTCCGTGGCGGGGTCCTCCAGCCAGAGCGGCTCGCCCAGCGTCAGGGCGTCGATCGGGGCCAGCCCGGGCAGGGGCGGCACCTGATGCCACTGCGCGGCGAGCGTCGTGTCGGCTCCCGCGTGTCCGGCCAGTTTCAGCGCGCCCTCGGGCAGCCGCTCGTACAGCAGCACGGCGTCGGCGCCCGCCTCGGGCCTCAGATGCTCCAGCAGACATCCGGCCAGCTCCTGCGGCGAGCCGACTCGGACCAGGTCCCGGCCGACGCGGCCGAGCACATCCGCGAGGTCGTCGGTGCCTGCGGGCGCCCCCTCCCGGGTACCGGCCGCCGGGGGCCGTGCCGCGCCCGCCAGCGCCGTGCCGGGATCCTGCCGCGATGGAGCCAGGGAGTCCAGAGTGAGCCGGCACTCCTCGACGAGTGTGCGGTTTCCGGTTTCGGAGCGCCGCAGCAGCTCGTGGTGGGCGGCGTCGGGGGAGCAGCCGATCGTCGCCATCAGCACACCCTTGGCGCGCTCCAGAACGGCCGAGATCGCGGCCGTCTCCCGAAGCCGCTCCAACTCGGCGCGCTGCCGGGCCACGGCCTTGGCCAGTGCCGCCGGATCGGCGCCGGTGCCAGGGTCCGCGGGACGCGCGGTCTCGCTGGTCACGCGACGAGCATGACATACCTCTACCCGCTCGTTCCCTCCTCCGCCCTGTCCGGCTTCGCGCGGGTGCCGCGGGCCCGGCGGCCGGTGGGCGGTTCGGTCAGCGGCCGCCGCCCCGTCCGACCAGTGCGTCGCTGACCGCGCGGACACTGCGCGCGATGTGCTGAAGCTGCAGGACCTCGGCCGCGTACAGCTTGATCGTGTGCTCGATGACCGACTCGGGCAGGCCGAGGACGGGCAGCTCGGCCCGTGCGGTCTGCAGGGCCGTCCGCGCCACCCGGATCTCCTGCTGGACCTGTATCTGCGCATGCCGGGCGAGCAGTACGGGGTGCCGGATCAGCGCCGGATAGCTGGCGTAACGCGCCGGGATCAGGTCGCGCAGCCACTTGGCCGCCGAGCGTTCCCAGTCGTAGGTGCCCGGCGTCTTGACCTGGCAGGGCCAGTCAGGGCTGATGCGCGTGGTGGTCAAGGTCATGTTCATCGCTTCCGGTGTGCGGCGTCGTGAGGGTGATCCGACGGTTGGGGCGGCCCCGGTCTAGGGGATGACCGGGGCCGCCACGGGCGCGCCGCCTGGGCGGTGCGCCACCGAACACCTCGCGCGCCGACGTGGGTAGGAACGTCGGCTGCTGGGTGTCCGTGCGAGGGCCCCGGGCATCGGGGACCGGCGCGGCGGGCGGGCTTGCGTGCGCATGGCGGTCCGTCGGCTTTCTCGGGGCGGTGTGCGAGCGGTGAACCCGCGGGTGCGGACCGTGCCCGGAGTGGGCCGGACGCGATCCGTGAGCAGTATTTATATATGCCGACCGGTTTGCAAGACGTATGAAAACATTCATGTGCGATGTGCGGTGAATGGTCCCCGGTTGGCGAATGATCCCCGTGCCCGGGGCGCGCTGCGGGAAGAATTGCGGGGACGCTCCGCCCCGGCGAGAGGAATCAGTCCCTGAGGAAGAACTGGTGCTGGTCGGCCACCTGCTCGTACTTCTCCAGGCGGGCCTGGGTGCGCTCCGGATCGGCGTCGGTCATGGCCTGCAGCAGGGCGGCGGCCAGCACGCCGGGCGCGGAGTAGGAGTCGAAGACCAGGCGGGAACCGGTGCCGGTGGCGAAGGTGACGTCGGCCTCGTCGGCCAGCGGACCGAGCGCCAGATCGGTGATCAGCGCGACCTTCAGACCCGCGCCGCGCGCCACCCGGAGCGCGGTGAGCGTCTCCTGCGCGTGCCGGGGCATGGCGAACGCCAGCACCCAGGTGCCCCCGGCCTCGCGCGACTGGAGCAGCGCGTCGTAGGCCACGCTGCCGCCACGTGTCACCAGCCGCACATCCGGGTGGATGCGGCGGGCGGCGTAGGCGAAATACTCGGCCAGCGACACGGAGATGCGCAGGCCCAGCACGGTCAGGGGAGTGGAGCGGGACAGCGCGCGGCCGATCCGGATCACCCGGTCCGGGTCGGACAGGTCGCGGCGCAGGTTCTCCAGGTTCTGGATCTCGGCGTCCACGGCCGCCTGGAGCTCGTTGGCGCGGTCCTCCTCGCCGGGGCCGCCGGCGAGCGTGCTCAGCGCGATCGACTGGAGCTTCTCGCGCAGCGCCGGGTACCCGCTGAAGCCGACCGCTGCGGCGAAGCGGGTGACGGAGGGCTGGCTGACCCCGACACGGTCCGCCAGCTCGGTGATCGACAGGAACGCCGCCTCGGTGATGTGCTCGATCAGGTACTGGGCGACCCGCCGCTGCCCCGGGGACAGCCGGGGCCCGTCGAAGAGTGCCCTGAGCTGGGAGGTCGGCGCCGCCTCGGCCTCCGGCACGGTTTTGCCCGAGGTGATCGCCGATGCCTGGGCGCGTGCCTGCTGCGGCGAGGGCACCGGTCCGTCTCCTTTGTCTCCCACGATCACTCAACATAGCTCACCGACCGTGCCGACCAGGGGCTGTGACGGGTCGGCAGGCTCACCGCCGGTAGAGGGTGATCGAATAGCCGACCTGGTCGACCGGACGGCTCGAACCGATCAAGCCGGCCAGCTCGCCCCTTGCCTTGGCGGCCGCGGAGTCCGACACGACGAGCAGCCCGTGCACCCGGCCCGGTGGCACCCTGCGCGGATCGGACGCGTGGATGCCGTAGGACGACGGCACACCGCTGCCCTTGTAGACCAGCCACACCCGCTCGCCCGGGTACCGCTGCCGCAGCCGGTCGGCGAGCCGGCCCAGGTCCTGGCCCCAGTCCACGTTGGAGTCGTGCAGCAGCCGGTGGGTGCGGGCCGGACCGCCGAACGCCTCGTTGGCGTACGGCAGGTAGTACGGGAACGTCCGCAGCGAACTCACCGCCACCCACAGCACCAGCAGCCCCGTCGGCAACATGGCCCGCCGCCACCGCAGGGCCGGCACAGCGGCCGCCGCCACCGCGAGGAACATCGGCACGAACAGCGCGTACCGCGTCCCGAAGTCCCGCGAGCCCGTCATCGCCGCCCCCAGCAGCACGACGGGCGGAAGCAGCAGATACGGCGCCGTGGGCCGCAGCCGCCGTACCGTGAGGGCCGCGACGGCACCGGCCGCGCCCAGCGCGAGCAGCCCGAGCGGCGTCTTCACCAGCAGGGCGGTGGGCAGGTAGTACCAGAGCGAGCCCGTGTACACGTGCCCGAACAGATAGCCCTGCCAGGGGTAGTCCTCCAGCCCGAACTGCACCCGCATTCCGGCTCGGTAGGCCTCGGGCAGCGGCAGCAGGTCCGTCAGGCGCCCGCGCAGCCCGTGCACGGCCGGTACCGGCTCCGCGGGCACGAACCGCAGCCGCGGGTCGACCGCCAGATACGCGGCCCACACGACGGCGACCGCCGTCAGCGCGACGACCGCCGCTCCCGCGAACCCCAGGAGCACCCTGCGACGCCGGTCGGCACCGCCCCGGGCGCTCCATACCGACAACGCCGCGAGCAGCATCACCACGGGGATCGCCGGCAGCGCGCTCATCTTGGTCGCCACGGCCGCCCCGAGCGCCGCCCCGGCGAGCGGCACGTACCGTCGCGGCCGGTGCCGGGCCCGCCACGCCAGCCAGGCGGCCGTCAGCACGAACCCGGCCGCCGGTGCGTCCAGCGTGGCCAGCGAGCCGTGCGCGATCACGTCCGGGGAGAAGGCGTACAGCGCGAGTGCCACCAGCCCGCCCGCCGTACTCACCAGTTCACGCGCGAACGCGAACACGACGAGACCGAACAGCAGGGTCAGCGCGATCACCGGCAGCCTCGCCCACAGCATCAGCCGCCAGGGATCGTTGCCCGACTCGTACAGCAGATGCCGGCCCACCTCGCCCTGGGTGCCGGTGTACGACGGGTCGTAGCGCGGGCTCGCCACCGCCACGCCGGCCGCGATCAGCAGCTTGCCGAGCGGCGGGTGTTCGGGGTTGTAGCGCAGCCGGTGTTCGTGCAGGTAGTCGGTGGCCGTCGCCACGTACACGGGTTCGTCGATGGTGGGCGTCTGCCGCACGGCGGTGGTGACCATCGCGGCCGCCATCTGGGCCAGCAGCAGCGCCACCAGGACCGGCACCGGCCACCGCCGCCGGCGGCGCAGCCCGGCGCGCAAACGGTCCCGGGCCGTACTCCGCCCGGGGCTGTCGTCTCCGGAGGCCTCGGGTACGAGGACCTGGACCGTGTGCTGTGCGTGCGCCATCATCCGCCCCGCGGTGGCACCGGCCGTGCGGTGGCGGGAGCGAGCCGGGGCCGGATCATGGCCCGACTGTCGCACTGGTCCCGCCACCGTGGGGCGTCACCGCTTCACGAGTCGTACCGACAGACCTTCTGCCGTGTAGACGGGTACGGCCCGCAGCGCGTCGGAGTTCACCTCGACGCGGGCGAACTGTCCGCACAGCCGGGGCACGTCGAGCACCGCAAGCGTGCTGCCCGCGGCCGGCGGCGGCGCGGTGTCGAGCCGTAGCGACAGCAGATCCAGCCGTCCCCACTGTTCGAAGCCGTCGAGCAGCACGTGTCCGACGGGCAGCCCGGTGCTGCGCAGCACCTCGCGGCGCTGAGCGGCGTCCAGGTACGGCAGCCGGGTCTCCAGCGGCACCTCCGTGCCCTTGGGCACGGTCAGCGGCGCGCCGCGGCCCTGCCCGTTCGCGCGGTGAGGTGGGCGAGTGCCCGTGCGTGGGCCGCCGCCTTCAGCTCCGCGTCGGCCGGGTCGGCCGCGTCGGCGCAGCGGCTGCCGGTCGACGACCACGTCGGACTCGTACACCGGGTGGCCGAACGCGTCGGTCCTCCCCGTGTCGGCCACCTCGCCGTCCTCGTTCATGGGCCATGGACGCGGGTACTGGTAGGCGTACTTGGCCGGATTGCCGGAGGCGTACGGGCCGCGCACGGTGCCGCCCGGTTCGGCGACCCTGCCCAGCTCGGAGTCGCGGGCGCCCGCGCCGAGGCCGCCGATCATGGCGTTCCTCTGGTGCTGTCTTCTCGCCACGGACGCGTTCTTCATCTTCATCAGGACCTACGACGACTTCCTCGGCAGGCTCGTCCACCTCCAGCAGAACGCCCGCTTCACGGTCCCGCTGGGCCTCACCCTCCTCCTGGACAAGACCGGCGGCTCCTCGTACGGCGCGATGTTCGCCATGTCGACACTCGCCCTCCTCTCGACCCTCATCTGCTTCCTCGTCTTCCGGAAGAGGCTGGTGGAAGGTCTGGCGACCACCGGAATGAAGGGCTGATCACGCATGCGTCTGCCCCACCAGCGCGGCCCGCTGCACGACCTGCCGGACACCCAGCAGGCCTACGACGCCGTCCTCGCCGATGTCACCGAACAGGCCCTCGCCCGCATGACACCCGAGGGCAGCCTCGAACACCCCGACGCCCACGACGACATCGGCGACACCTCCCTCGGCATCACCTCCCTGCTCGCCCTCGCCTGGCAGCGCGGCAAGGATCCCCGGTTGCCGGAAGCCGTGCGCCGCGGCCTCGCCTTCCATCTGCGCGAGCGCGTGTACACCGAGGACAACCCCGGCTACCCGAACCTCCGCATCACCAACTGCGGCCTGCCGTACGCCCGTTACGTGCTCGAAGCGGGCGCGCACCCGATCGGCGACTGGCCGAGCACGGTGTGGGCGCTGCTCCAGGCGGTCAACGTCCTGGACGCGGCAGACGGTCTTCTCGGCGACGACCGGCGAGCCGAGCTCACCCGGGTGGCGCGCGGCTACTGGCACTGGCTGACCGAGGCGACCTTCTTCAATCCGCAGGAGGCGGGCAACCAGGCCATCGGCTGTGTGGTCGGCGGTCTGATGCTGGCCCGCCATCTGCCCGACGGCGAGGGCGAGCTGGTCCGCTCCCACGCGCTCGCCCTGTACGCCGAGGAGATCCGCGCCCACCGGGTCCGCGACCGGGGAGCCCTGCTGCCGCCCGAACACGGCGGGGCGTACGACAACAACTACGGCCCGATCTCCCTGTCCTTCCTCGCCCAGGCCCACCGGATCAGCGGCGAGAAGGCGTTCGCCGAGGACGGCGACACGCTCGCCCGCTACCTCGACGCCCGCCTCACCAGCGGTGGCTTCGACATCGGCGGCCCCCGCTACAGCGAACAGCACTCCGGCTTCGAAGCCGTCCTGGGCCTGAGGTACTTCGGCCGGCGCGTCGGCGCCGACCTGGGCCGCTACCGGGGCGATTCCCGCTGGGGGCGGCACGCGGTCCAACGGGACGGGCGGATCGACGGACACTTCGCCTTCATGCTGGTCTGGCAGATCCGGGACACCACCCGCTGGCACCGCGCCCCGGCCATCGCCCCCGCCCGCCACCAGCTGCGCTCCGGCACGGTCTCCGTCGCCTTCGACAGCCGGATGACCCCCTCGCTCATCGAGGCCGCGGGCACCTACTACCTGCCCGCGGCCGTACGCCGTCAGCACGGGTTCGGTCCGGTCACCGACGGTTTCCTGCTGTGCCGTCCCATGGGCGAGGTGCGCGTACGGGACGTCCGCGCCGGCCGCCTCGCCGCCAAGCTGGTCACCAAGCCGGTCGTCGGCGGCGACCAGGTGCTGCGCCACGTACGGTCGTTGTACGTCACCGACGGCATCAGCCTGTGGGTGACGGTCGCCGTCGAGCGGCTCGACGGGGCGCCCTATCTGCTGTCCGGGCTGCCGTACGCGGCCGACGACGGCGACCGGGTGCGCCGCGTCGCCGAGGGCGAGGTCTCCTCCGCGGGCGGGCTGCGCCTGACGCATCCGGCCGAGGCGGGCCCCGGCCACTTCGATGCGCGCGCCGAACTCACCCAGGAACAGGCGGCGTTCGCGCTCGCCGCCGATCCGCGCGGGTACGGCAACCCCGACGAGGGCTGGCGCCACCTGGTCGCCTCCAGCGCGCTGGAGGCCGATCCGGCGCCGGGCGCCCCCGAGGGGCTGCACGTGTTCGCCGTACGGTACGGGCCGGGCGGGTCCTTCGCGCCCCTCTTCGAGAACGGCGAGCAGGGGCTGACGGTGCGCACGGAGGCGTTCACCGCCGTGCTCGGGGCCCCGGCGGGCGATGCCTTCGGCGAACCCGCTCTTACGCTGAGCGCCTGAGCGAGGGCAGCGCGGCGGGCGGCACCACGAGGTCCGCCCGCTCGCGCGTCGTCGCGATCAGATCGGCGTTGCGCTGGTCCGTGCCCAGCACCCAGGCCACGGCCGCCTCGTGGTCCTTGCCGAACTCCTCGTGCCGGGCGACGAGCCGGCGGATCCGCTCCTCCTCGTCGATCACGCAGAACCAGACCTCGTCCAGGCACGGCCGCACCCGTGCCCACGAACCCTCCTTCAGGAGAAGGTAGTTGCCCTCGGTCACCACCAGCCGGGCGGCCGGCCCCACCGAGATCGCGCCCGCGAGCGGCTGCTCCAGCACTCGTTCGAACCCCGGCGCGTACACCACCTCGTCCGGCTCCTCGCGCAGCCTGCGCAGCAGCGCCGCGTACCCGGCCGCGTCGAAGGTGTCCGGCGCGCCCTTGCGCTCCCGACGGCCCAGCCGCTCCAGCTCGGCGTCGGCCAGATGGAAACCGTCCATGGGGACGTGCGCCGCCCAGGGCGGACCGCCGGCGTTCAGGGCGTGCACCAGGTGCTCGGCGAGCGTGGACTTGCCCGCGCCGGGGCTGCCCGCGATACCGAGGACCGCGCGCCGTCCGCCCCGGACGAGGGCGCGGGCACGGGTGAGGAGATCGTCGAAGGTCAGCGGCACACAGCAGAGTGTGTCACCCCGCGTCCGCGCACCATGTGGCGCGCGCCACTCACTGGAAGCCGCCCGGTGGGGGAACAGTGCTGGGTATGACTGAGCTCGGTCTGCCCGACACCATCCTGGCCTGTCTCTTCGACCTCGACGGGGTCGTGACCAAGACGGCCGTCGTGCACGCGGCCGCCTGGAAGGAGACGTTCGACGCGTTCCTGAGTGACTACGACGGCGCGCAGGGACGGCCCTTCGACGAGGTCTCCGAGTACGACGAGTACGTCGACGGACGGCCGCGCGCCGACGGCGTGCGCGCCTTCCTCGCCTCGCGCGGCATCCACCTGCCCGAGGGCACCCCCGGCGACCCGCCCGACGCCCGCACCGTGCACGGCGTCGGCAACCGCAAGAACGACCTGCTCCTGGAGAAGATCCGCACCGGCGGCGTGGAGGCCTACGAGGGCACCCTGCGCTATCTGGAGGCCGTCCGAGCGCACGGCCTGCGCACCGCGATCGTCTCCTCCAGCGCCAACTGCCGGGACGTGCTGCGCGCCGTCGGTGCCGAGCATCTCTTCGACGTGCGGATCGACGGCGTGGTCGCCGCCGAGCGCAACCTGCCGGGCAAGCCGCACCCCGACACCTTCCTGGCCGCCGCGCGCGACCTCGGCGTCGAGGCGGCCCGGGCGGCCGTCTTCGAGGACGCGCTGGCCGGCATGGACGCGGGCCGGACGGGCGGCTTCGGACACGTCGTCGGCGTCGACCGCGTCGGCCAGGCCGACGCGCTGTACGCGCACGGTGCGAGCGTCGTCGTCAAGGACCTCGCCGAGCTGGGAGGCAAGCGGTGATCACCCACCGGTCGTACACGGTCGAGCCGTGGACCGTGCGCGAGACGGAGCTGAACCTCGACGTGCTCGCCCAGAGCGAGTCGGTGTTCGCGCTGTCCAACGGGCATGTCGGCTGGCGCGGCAACCTGGACGAGGGCGAACCGCACGGCCTGCCCGGCAGTTACCTCAACGGGGTGCACGAGGCGCACCCGTTGCCGTACGCGGAGGCGGGCTACGGCTATCCGGAGTGCGGGCAGACGGTCATCAACGTCACCAACGGCAAGATCCTGCGGCTGCTGGTGGACGACGAGCCGTTCGACCTGCGCTACGGCCGGCTCGTCAGCCACGAGCGCGTACTGGACCTGCGCCGCGGGGTGCTGGAGCGGACCTGCGAGTGGACGTCCCCGGCCGGCTCCACGGTCCGGGTACGCTCGACCCGGCTGGTGTCGCTCACCCAGCGGGCGGTGGCCGCCGTGGCGTACGAGGTGGAGGCCGTCGGCGGGCGCAGCCGGGTGGTGATCCAGTCGGAGCTGGTCGCGAACGAGCAGCTGCCCGGCTCGAACGGCGACCCGCGTGCCGCCATGGCGCTCCAGTCGCCGCTGGAGCACGAGGACCACTTCGCCTCCGGCAACCGGCTGCGGCTGGTGCACCGCACCCGGCGCAGCGGCCTCAGGGTCGCCGTCGCCGCCGACCACGTGGTCACCGGTCCCGGGCGGACCACGAACCGCAGCGAGAGCGGGACCGACGCGGCCCGGCTGACCGTCACCTCCGTCCTGGAGCCGGGGCAATCGCTGCGGGTGGAGAAGCTGGTCGCGCACGGCTGGTCCGGCGCCCGCTCGCTGCCCGCGATGGCCGACCAGGTCGACGCGGCCCTCGCCGCCGCCGCGCACGACGGCTGGCAGGGTCTCCTGGACGACCAGCGGGCCTGCCTGGACGACTTCTGGGCCCGCGCCGACGTCGAGGTGGACGGCGACGAGGAGATCCAGCAGGCCGTACGGTTCGCCCTCTTCCACGTCCTGCAGGCCGGAGCCCGCGCCGAGCAGCGGGCGATACCCGCCAAGGGGCTGACCGGCTCCGGCTACGACGGGCACGCCTTCTGGGACACCGAGATGTTCGTGCTGCCCGTCCTCACCCACACCGCACCCGACGCCGTCGCCGAGGCGCTGCGCTGGCGCTACAACACCCTGGACGCGGCCCGCGAGCGCGCCGCCCAGCTGGGGCTCGGCGGGGCGGCGTTCCCCTGGCGCACCATCCAGGGCTCCGAAGGGTCGGCGTACTGGCCGGCCGGCACCGCGGCCTTCCATGTGAACGCCGACATCGCCGACGCGGTGGTCCGCTACGTCGAGGCCACCGGCGACACCCGCTTCGAACGCGAGGCCGGCGTGGAACTGCTCGTGGAGACCGCCCGCCTGTGGCGGTCGCTGGGCCACCACGACCACCACGGCGTCTTCCACATCGACGGCGTCACCGGCCCCGACGAGTACAGCGCCGTCGCCGACGACAACACCTACACCAATCTCATGGCCCGCCAGAATCTGCTGGCCGCCGCCGACGCCGTCGAGCGGCACCCGCGCGAGGCGGAACGGCTCCGCGTGGACGAGGAGGAGAGCGCGGCCTGGCGGGACGCGGCAGAGGCCATGCACATCCCCTACAACGACGAACTCGGCGTCCACGAACAGCACACCGGATTCACCCGCTACCAGCGCTGGGACTTCGCGGGCACCCGTCGCGACCAGTACCCGCTGCTGCTGCACTTCCCCTACTTCGACCTCTACCGCAAACAGGTGATCAAGCAGGCCGACCTGGTGCTGGCCATGTACACCTGCGGCGCCCACTTCGACGACGAACAGGTCGCCCGCAACTTCGCCTACTACGAGCCCCTGACCGTGCGCGACTCCTCCCTGTCCGCCTGCTGCCAGGCCGTCATCGCCGCCCAGGCGGGGCATACGCGGCTCGCCCACGCCTATACGGCCGAGGCGGCCCTGATGGACCTTCAGGACCTGGAGCACAACACCCGGGACGGGCTGCACATCGCCTCCCTGGCCGGGACCTGGATGGCGCTGGTGGCGGGGTTCGGCGGCATGCGCCGTACCACCGGGGAGGGAGCCGGGCCGAGCTTCGCGCCCCGTCTCCCGGAACGGCTCAGCCGCCTCGCCTTCCGCCTGCAGTTCCGCGGCCGCCGGCTGAGGGTGGAGATCGCCGCGGACAAGGCGTCGTACACGCTGCTGGACGGGGAGCCGCTCACGCTGCACCATCACGGCGAGCCGCTGACGGTGAGCACCGACGAGCCCGCCGTCCGCTCCGTGCCGCCGGTCAGCCCCCGCCAGGATCCCGAGCAGCCCGCGCACCGGGCCCCGAACACCGGCTGACCGTCAGCTCAGCACCCCGGACAGCAGACCGAGCAGATCGCCCGTCGCATCCGCGGCGAGCAGCGCCGCGAAGACGCCCAGGGCGAGGACGACCGCCGCCGCGGACCACAGCTGCGGCGGCGGGCTCGTCTGGAGCGCCGCGATCCGGCGGGAGACGGCACGGTCGGTGAAGTGGAGAGCGCACGCCGGGCGGGCCCGGCCGGAGATGAGCGCGGCGCGGGCCAGGGTGCGGGCGGTGGCCCGCCGGTCCCCGACGGCGGCCGCCGCCTGCTCGTCGGCCCAGCGTTCCACGAGGAAGACCACGGCCGAACGGACCGGTACGAGCAGCGGGTTGGCCGCCGCGGCGAGCGTGGCCGCGGTCACCAGCGGCCCGTGCCGGTGCGCCAGATGCGCGCGCTCATGGGCGAGCAGCACCCGCCGCTCGCCCGGTTCCAGCGCGCTCAGCATCGCGGAGGTGACCAGGATCCGGCCCGGCCGGCCCGGAATCGCGAACGCCTGCGGCACCTCGGAGGCGGCGACGATCAGCTCGGTGTCCGCAGGGTGTCCCGCGCACAGCCGCCCGAGCGCCCGGCGGGTGCACCGCTCGGCGCGCACCGCGCGGTGCACCCGCCACACGACGACGGCCAGCGCCACGCCCGCGGCGAGGCCGATCACCTCCGGCACGGGATCCACCAGCCGGTGCCCGTCCGCGCGGGCCTCCCGGACCACCGGCGGCGCGTCCCCGACCAGCGCGGTCACCAGCAGCACCAGTGACCAGATCGTGGCCGCCGCGGTCACCACGGCCGCCGACGTCAGCACGCGCGCGGCGAGCGCCGGAGCCACCCGGCCCACGATCATCGAGGCGACGCAGGACAGCAGCAGCGACAGCAGCGGCGAGGTGTACACGTCGTACCTCATGCGCCGCCTCCGGCGAGCAGTTCGCGCAGCGCCCGTTCCTCCTCGGGACTCAGACCGGTCACGAACTGCTGGAGTGCCGCGATCGGGTCCGGACCGCGGTCCAGGGCCTCGTGCATGGCCTCGGCGGTCAGCTCCGCCGCGTTCTTCGCCGGCCGGTACGCGCCGCGCCGCCCGTCGGCGTCCCGCAGCACCAGTCCCTTGTCGAACAGACGCTTGAGGATGGTGTGCACCGTGTTGTAGGCGAGCCCGCCGCCGATCTCGGCCTGGATCTCCGCCGGGGTCAGCGGCCGTTCGGTGGCCCAGAGAGTGGCCAGCACCTCGCTCTCCAGAGCCCCGGCGCTGCGCCGCTCCATCCCGCCGCGGGACCCTGTGCCAGCCATGCCCCAACCTTACAGCGCGTAGGGCCGTGGGCCGGATGGGGTACCCGCCCGGCGAAGGGGCGCGATCCGCGCTAGTTTGGCCCTGTTTTTTCCCGGCTCCCGCCGTCTTCGGGAGTGCTTGGATGACATAGACCCTACAAGATGTAGGGTCTGGATGGTGATGATGCCGGACATGAGGCCATCTCGGTGGCGTTCCACGCCGACCGTTCCCCGGCGGCGACGAGCGGGCACAACGCCAACAGCACGGAACAGACCATCGCCCGCACCGCGCGCCACCCCCCGTGGCCACCCTGGTACCCCTGGGGCTCCCGGTCGCCCGGGGCGCCCGCTCCGGGCCGCCCGTGCCGCTCGACGACCCGCGCCTCCACCACGCCGTACCGGAGGCCGGTTCATGACCTGGCGCCATGACAGACGCCCCGGAGGCGGTCGATGACCCAGCACGCGGTACCGGAGGCGGCCCAGGACGCGCCGCGCCCCGCCGCCCCGCCGGCGGCCACTGCCCCGGACCTCTCCGTCGGCCGCCGGCAGGCCTACTGGCAAGTCCTGGTCTGTCTCGCCGTCCTGCTCGGCGTGGCCTACCTGGCCCGGCGGCACTGGCCGGTGGTGGAGACCGGGGCGCTGGGGCTGGCCGTCGCCGACCAGGGCTGGCTGCTGGCCGGCGCGGCCGCGGCGCTGGGCACCTGGGCGGCGTCGGCGCTCGCCCAGCAGGGCGCGGTCGCCCGGCGGCTGCCCGGAACGCGGCTGCTGGCCGCGCAGTTCGCCGCCTCCGCCGCGGGCCACCTGCTCCCCGCCGGGCTCGGTGCGGGCGCGGTCAACCTGCGCTTCCTGATGCGCTGCGGGCTGCCGGCGGGCCGCTCGGCCGGCGCGCTCGCCGTCAAGGCCACCGCGGGTGCCGTGGTCCGCCTCGCGCTGATCGCGGTGCTCGCCCCGCTCAGCCCGGGCCTGCTGCGCGTCCCGCACATCTCCTGGGCCGCCGTCGCCGCCGTCCTCGGCGCCGCCGTCGCGCTCGCCGCGCTGCTCGCCGGTCCGTTGCGCCCGCGCTGCCACCGCGCCCTCGCGGGCGTGCCGGCCGACATCCGCGCCGTACACGCCAGCCCGGCTCGCGCGGCCGCCCTGTGGGGCGGCTCACTGGCCTTCGCCGCCCTGCACTCCCTGGTGCTCATCGCCGTCTGCCGGGCCGTCGAACTGCCCCTGCCCCCGCTGCAGGTGACGCTGCTCTACCTCGCCGCCAGCAGCGCGGCCGCCCTGCTGCCCACCCCGGGAGGTCTCGGCTCCCTGGACGCCGCGCTGGCCCTCGCGCTCACCGCGTCCGGCGCCCCCGCCGCGACGGCCGCCTCCGCCGTCCTCGGCTACCGGCTGCTGACGATGTGGCTGCCGCTGCTGCCGGGCCTGGCGGTGCTGGCGGTGCTGGTACGGCGCAAGGCGCTGTGAGCCGGGCGGAGTTCCCGGACGTTCATGCCGGTATCCCGTGGGTCCAGGGCAGAGTTTCCCGGACGTCCGCTCCAGGTAGGAGACGGGTGTTGCCGGGCGACACACCAGAGGGGGAGCGGTATGACGGAGCATGTCAGCACGGGGCGGCCGGCAAAGGAGTTCTTCACGCCGGGGACCTCGTCGTTCACCGAGTTCCTGGCCGCGCACCGGCCCGCGCTCCTGCCCACCGCCCCGCCGTTCCCGGACGGCGCCCGCGCCGCGCCCGGCCGGTTCCCCCACGGCACCACGGTGCTCGCCCTCACCTTCCGCGACGGCGCCCTGATCGCAGGCGACCGCCGGGCCACCATGGGCAACCTCATCGCCCAGCGCGACCTGGAGAAGGTGCACCCCGCCGACGACCTGACGGCCGTCGCCTTCGCCGGTACCGTCGGCCTCGCGCTCGACATGGTGCGGCTGTACCAGGTCGAGCTGACGCACTTCGAGAAGATCGAAGGCATACCGATGACGCTGGCCGCCAAGGCGACCCGCCTCGCGGCCATGATCCGGCAGAACCTCGCCCAGGCCGTGCAGGGCCTCGCCGTCGTACCGCTGCTCGCCGGCTACGACACCACGGCGGCCGAGGGCGGGCGCGGACGCGTCTTCGGCTTCGACGCGGCCGGCGGCCTGTACGAGAAGCGGGACTTCCACGTCGAGGGCTCCGGTTCCCCGTACGCCCGCGGCGCGCTGAAGAAGCTGTACCGGCCGGGCCTGACCCGCCGGGAGGCCGCCCTGGCCGCGCTCCAGGCGCTGTACGACGCCGCCGACGACGACTCGGCGACCGGCGGTCCCGACCTGACCCGCCGTATCTTCCCCGTCGTCTCGGTCATCACCGAGGACGGCTTCGAGCGGCTGGCCGAGGCGGAGACGGAGGAACTCAGTCGCGAGACGGTCCGGCAGCGGGGAGACCGCCCGAACGGCCCGCACGCCATGCCCTGACCTCTCCCGTGCGCTCAGGATGTGTTCAGGTGTCCCGGGGCACCGTCGGGTCCCATGACGTCAGAGACCTCTCGGACCGCGGTGGCCGCCACCGGCACCACCGCCCCCGGTCTCCGGCCGCGCTGGAACAGGGTGCCCGAAGTCACCGTGTACTTCTGGGTGATCAAGGTGCTGTGCACGACGGTCGGCGAGACCGCCGCCGACCTGCTGAACGAGAAGGCCGGCCTCGGCCTGACCGGTGTGTCGCTGCTGATGAGCGCCCTGCTCGCGGTCGTGCTCGTGGCGCAGTTCCGCACCAGGGCCTACCGCCCCGCCGTGTACTGGACGGCCGTCGCCCTGATCAGCGTCGTCGGCACCCTGGTCAGCGACAACCTCACCGACGACATGGGGGTGGCGCTGGAGACCACCACCACCGTCTTCGGGATCCTCCTGGCCGTCGTCTTCGCCGCCTGGTACCGCACCGAGCGCACCCTGTCGATCCACCACGTCGACACCGGCCGGCGCGAGGCGTTCTACTGGCTCGCCGTCCTGTTCACCTTCGCCCTCGGCACCTCGGCCGGTGACCTGGTCGCGGAGAGGCTGGACCTCGGCTACTGGGTGTCGGCCGTGCTGTTCGCGGCGGCCATCGCCGCGATCGCGGTCGCCTGGTTCGCGCTCGGCCTGGACGCGGTGTGGAGCTTCTGGATCGCCTACGTCCTCACCCGCCCGCTCGGCGCCTCCGTCGGCGACTACCTCTCCCGGCCCACCGGTGACGGCGGCCTGGGCCTGGGCACCGTGGTGACCAGCGTGCTGTTCCTCGCCGTCATCGTCGGCCTGGTCGTCTTCCTGTCGGTCACCCGCAAGGACGTCACCGAGGAGCGGGCCGTACGGCAGCCCGTCTGACGGCGGGTCATCCGGCGGGCAGCGTGACCACGAACCGGGCCCCGGCGCGATACCGGGCGTCGTGGGACACCTCGCCTCCGGCGGAGCGGGCCAGGCGCCGTGCGAGCGGCAGGCCGAGGCCCGCTCCGCCGTGTCCGTCCCCGGGATCGGCGCGCTTGCCGGGCTGGAAGAGCAGGGGAGTGAAGGACTCGGGCACGCCCGGCCCGTCGTCCGTGATCTCCACGCACACCGCGTCGGGCGTCCGGCGGGCGGTGACGGCGACCCGCGTACGGGCATGGCGCAGGGCGTTGGCGAGCAGCGGGCTCACGATCCGCTCCAGCAGCGCGGTCCGCACGCCCGCCCGCAGGGGCGTCCCGTCGCCGGTGACGGTGACCCGCACCGGGCCGGGTGCGTCCAGGGACGCCACCACGCGGTGCAGGACGGGCAGGACCTCGGCGGTGCCGGGCGCCGTGGGCTGGCCGTCGCGCGCCTCGTCCAGGAGCGTGTCGCAGATGGTGCGCATCGAGCGGGCGGCCTCGGCGATGACCTCGTGGGTGGCCCGGGTCTCGGCCTCGGAGCGAGGACGCGAGCTCCACCAGTCCAGTTCGGCCACGATCCGGCTCAGCGGGGTCCGCAACTCGTGGGAGAGCTCGCCGCTCAGCTGCCGTTCGTGCCGCAGCACCGCCCGGATCCGGTCGAGCAGTGCGTCCAGCGAGGCCCCGAGCGCGGCCAGTTCGGCGGGCCGCCCCCGGGCGCCGAAGCGCTCCTCGGAGGCCACGGCACTCCACTGGGTCGCCTGGTCCGTCATCGTGCGCACCGGCCGCAGCGCCCGGCCGACGGCCAGGCGCGTGAGCGCGTAGGTGCAGGCGAGCATCACCGCGTCCAGCGCGAAGGAACCCAGCAGCATCGTCCGGGCCGAACTCCGGTACGGCGACAGGTCCAGCGTGGTGACGATCGCGGCAGCCGTCCCGGGCCCGGGCACCGGTTCGGCACACAGGCGGACCGGGTCGTGTCCGCCGACGGTGGCGCAGCCGCGCCTGCCCGCGGCGGCGAGGGTGCCGGCGGCTCGGGCTACGGCGTCCGTCCGGGTCGTCCCCGGCGGCCGTTCCAGCAGCCGGGTGCCGTCGTAGATCCACACATTGGTGTCCAGGAGCCGGTCGTTGACGGTCTCCAGGACCCGCACCCGTCCGCCGCGCGTGTCGACCGTGGTGGCCACGGCCGCCGCGCGGGTGCGCAGTTCGTCGTCGGCCTCCCGCTGGAGCCGGTGGCCGACCACGGTGTTGAAGACCACCGTGAGGATCACCATCAGCAGCGCGGCCGTGGTCAGCGCGACCAGCGAGAGCCGGCCGCGCAGGGTGCGCGGTGCGAGCGGGGCGGCGAGCCGTATGAGGCGGGAGCAGGCCGTGGCGGCGGGGAGCGTCATGCGAGCCGGTGGCCGATCCCGCGCGCGGTGCCGATGGTCAGCTCGCTGCCCGCCGTGCGCAGCTTGCGCCGCAGGCGGGTCAGGTACTGGTCCAGCGTGTTCTCGCTGACCTGCGCACCCTCCGGCCAGCCCGCCCGGACCAGCTCCCGGCGGCGCACCAGGTCGCCGCCCGCCGCCGCGAGGGCCGCCAGCAGCCGGAACTCGGTCGGTGTCAGCTCGACGCGGGTGCCGTCCACGGTGACGCTGTGACGGACGGCGTCCAGCACGAGGCCGCCCGTGGCGACGGCCGCCGGCGGGGGAGCGGCCCGTCTGAGGGCGGCCCGCAGCCGGGCGGCCAGCTCGGCCAGGTGGAACGGCTTGGGGAGATAGTCGTCGCCGCCCGCCGAGAAGCCCGACAGCCGGTCCGTCAGCCCCTGCCGGGCGGTCAGGAAGACGACCGGCCCGAGGAAGCCGTTCGCGCGCATCGCCTGGCACACGTCCCGGCCGTCCGCGTCCGGCAGGCCGACGTCGAGTACGGCGGCGGCCACGTCGGGGGTGGCGAGCCTGAGGGCGGTGGCGCCGTCGGCGGCGGACACCGTGTCGAAGTCCTCGTCGTGCAGACCGCGCCGCAGGACGTCACGCAGGGCGTGATCGTCCTCGACTATGAGGATCTTGGGGCGCATGCTTCTCCAACGTCACATCGGCTTGGTCCGGGATGAGTGCGGGGCGTGGAGCGCCGGCACCGGTGACCGGGCGCGCGGGCAGCCACCGGGCCGCCGCGCACAGCCAGGCGCCGAGCCAGCCGACGGCGAACAGCCAGCCGCCGAGTACGTCGGTGAACCAGTGCACGCCGAGGAAGACCCGGGTCAGGCCCACCCCCGCCCCCCAGCAGGCCGCCGCCAGGCACAGCGGGAGACGGCCGTGCGGGGCGCGCAGGCACAGCGCGAGGATCACCAGTCCGGCCGTCAGGGCCGCCGTGGTGGCGTGCCCCGACGGGAAGGACCAGCCGGAGGCGTGGGTCTGCCAGTCGGCGTACGGCGGCCGGGTCCGGCCGATCAGTTCCATGACGTCGTAGCGCACGCTCTGACCGGTGACGAGGCAGGCGGCGGCGAGCAGTGCGCCGACCAGCCGCTGCCGCCGGGTGCGGCCCGCGAGCAGCCCGGCCAGGACGACCAGCGCGTACGGGACGACTCCGGTGCCGGTGGCGGTCAGCCCGCGGGCCACGGCCACCGCCATCTTCGGGCGGTGGCCGGCGGACCAGGCCAGCAGGCCGTGGTCCAGGAACCTCGGTGAGTCCTTCTTGCCGGCGACGAACAGCGCCAGCACGCCGAAAGCCGTCCAGGCGCCGACCGCGGCACTGCCCGCCAGTTCCGCGACGCCCTTGCGGTTCATGAGGTCGGCAGCGGGCGCACTCTGGTGGCCGCCGGGCCGTGGCATTGTCTGAGCGGCCCGGACAGGGCCGGGCCCGGCCGGGTGCCGTCCGGGCGGCCGGGGGAGCAGCGGGCGGTGTCCACCGCGTCCCGCCGCGGCGTCCCGCCGACCGGCGAGCCGGTGGGCGCGAGGGTCATCCGCGGGCCTCCTTGGCGGCCTTGCGGGAACGCAGCACCTCCGCGGCGAGCGGGACCAGGGACAAGGCGACGATCAGCGCGATCACCGGCAGCAGATACCTGTCGATGTTCGGGACCGAGGAGCCGAGCGCGTATCCGCCGAGCGTGAGGCCGAGGCTCCACACGAGCCCGCCCGTCACCTGCCAGAGGGTGAACGTCCGTGCCGGCACGCCGAGCGCGCCCGCCATCGGGTTCAGCACCGTCCGCACCACCGGCACGAAGCGGGCCAGCACGATCGCCTTCGCGTACCCGTAGCGCTCCAGCAGTTCCTCGGCGCGCTCGGCGCCCTCGCGCAGCCGGGCCGACCGGCTGCGCGCGAGCAGCGCACCGCCCGCCTTGCGGCCGAGCAGGTACCCGCACTGCGAGCCCACCAGCGCGCCGGCGGCCGCCACGGCCAGCAGCGGTCCGAGCGAGAGGTGAATGCTCCGGTCGGACGCGCCGGTGCACAACAGGCCCGCCGTGAACAGCAGGGAGTCACCGGGCAGGAAGAAGCCGATCAGCAGGCCCGTCTCGGCGAACAGCACCACACCGACACCCATCACGCCGAAGGCGGCCAGTAGTGAGTGGGCGTCGAGCACGTTCACCGCGAGCTGCGACGACAGGTCTGAGGGATGGGCCATCGCCGCACACCCTTTCTCCGAGTTCTCCGAGCCACTTGTGACTACACATTTGTAGACCGTCTATCGAACCGTAGACGACCGGAGGGGGTGCGACGCTCCGGGGCTTTGCCTCTCCATTGCCGCTTTATGACCGGCCGACTACATCTCTGTAGTCATGATGGTCGGCGAAGGTAAGGCATGCCTTCACTAAGTGGGAGGGCAGCAAGGCATGTGGGACGACGCGTTTCCGAGTTTCCTGATCGGACTGAGGGAGGGGCTCGAAGCCGGACTCATCGTCTCCATCCTCGTCGCCACACTCGTGCGGGCCGGTGCCCGCTCCCGGCTGCCGCAGGTGTGGACGGGCGTCCTCGCCGCGATCGCCGTGGCCATGAGCTTCGGCGCGGTCCTCACCTTCACCGCCGCGTCCCTGTCCGCGACCGCCCAGGAGGCGTTCGGCGGCACCCTCAGCGTGGTCGCCGTCGCGTTCGTCACCGCCATGGTGTTCTGGATGCGCCGCTCGGCCCGCGGCCTCTCCGGTGAGCTCAAGGAGAAGGTGACCGGAGCGCTCGCGATGGGCTCCGGGGTGCTGATCCTCACCTCCTTCCTCGCGGTGGGCCGCGAGGGCCTGGAGACGGCCCTGTTCCTGTGGACCACGGCCCGGGCGGCCGGTGAGTCGGCCGGCCCGCTGACCGGTGCCGCCATCGGCCTGGTCCTCGCGGCCGGCCTGTGCTGGGGCCTGTACCGCCGGGTCCTGAAGATCAATCTGACGAAGTTCTTCACCGCCACCGGCGCCGTCCTGATCGTCATCGCGGCCGGTGTCCTCGGCTACGGCATGCGCGACCTCCAGGAGGGCGGCGTGCTGCCCGGCGGCACCTCCTACGCGGTCGATCTGTCCGGCAGCGTGGACGCCGGCTCCTGGTACAGCACGCTCGTCCAGGGCGTGCTCAACCTGACCCCGACCATGACCTGGCTGCAGGTCGCGGCCTACGTCGCCTACCTCGCCGTGGTCATGACCCTGTTCGTCCGCGGCGTCCGCACCGCCACCCCCGAGCCGTCCGCCGACCGGCCCGCGCCCGAGCCGAAGGCGGCCCGTCCGCCCCGCCGCCGGCCGGTGTGGCTGATCCCGGCCGCCGTGGTCGCCGTACCCGCCGTGATCGCCTCACTCGTCGTCGCCTTCGCCCGCCCCAAGCCCGCGGGCGACCAGACCGTCGCCGTCTCCGAGACCGAGTGCGGCAAGGGCTTCACCGCCCCCAGGCCCGGCCGGCAGACCTTCCAGATGCACAACACGGGCGGCAAGACCTCCGAGGTGTACCTGATCGACCCGGCCACCAGCGCGGTCTACGGCGAGATCGAGGGCCTGGCCCCCGGCACCACCCGCGACCTGGTCGCCACGGTCGCGGGCGGCACCTACGCCTGGCGCTGCGTGCCCACCGGCGGCAGGGCCGTCACCTCCACGGCGGTGCGGGTCAGCGGCGGCGGCGCGGCCGAGCCGGTCGTCCCCGTCTCGGAACAGGACCTCGCCGCACCTCTCCAGGCGTACAAGACGTACGTGGAGCAGGGCCTGGCCACGCTCGTCACCCAGACCCGCACCCTCGACCACGACATCGAGAGCGACGACCTCGGCAAGGCCCGCAGCGACTGGCTGACCGCCCACCGCACCTACGCCTCCCTCGGCGCCGCCTACGGCACCTTCGAGGACTTCGACCAGAAGATCGACGGGCGTCCCGACGGACTTCCGGGCGGAGTCCGGGACAAGGACTTCACCGGCTTCCTGCGCCTTGAGCACGGACTGTGGCACGGCGAACCGGCCAAGGACCTGCGCGCGCCCGCCCAGCAGCTCGCCGACGCGGCCACGGGCCTGGGGAAGGCATTCCCGGCCCAGGACTTCGACCCCGGCGACCTGCCGCTGCGCGCCCACGAGATCCTGGAGAACACCCTCCAGTTCGAGCTGACCGGCGACACCGACCAGGGCAGCGGCACCAATCTCGCCACCGCCGACGCCAACCTCGCCGGCACCCGCGAGCTGCTCACCGTCCTCGAGCCGCTGCTGACCGGCCGCGCGCCCAAGCTGCTCCCGACGGTCGACGCGGACATCGCCCGGCTGCAGAAGCTGCTCGACGCGGCCCACCACGGCGGCACCTGGACCCCGGTCGACCGGCTCGCCGCCGCCGACCGGCAGCGCGTCGACGGCGCCACCGGACAGCTGCTGGAAGACCTCGCCCCGGTGCCCGACCTCCTCGAGATCAGGAAGTCGGCCTGATGAGCGCCGCACCCACGACCCCCGAGCACCCGCACCCCGAAGGGAACCCTCCGATGTCCTCTGCCGACACCCCCGCCTGCCCGGCCCGCCGCTCCTTCGTGCGGACCGCGCTGGGCGCCGGAGCCGCCGGAGCGGTCCTGGCCGGCGGCGGTTTCGCGCTCGGCGAGAGCGGCGGCACCGCCGAGGCGCGGGGCGCGGGCGAGGGCAACGGCGCGAAGGTCCCCTTCCACGGCGCCCACCAGGCCGGGATCCTCACCCCGGCACCGACGGCCGCCACCTTCGTCTCCCTCGACGTCATAGCCGAGGACCGCAAGGGCCTGGCCGACCTGCTGCGGACCATCACCGAGCGGGCCCGCTTCCTCACCTCCGGCGGCGCTCCCGCCGACCTCGGCGTCGGTGCCCCGCCCTCCGACAACGGCATCCTCGGCCCCGAGGTCCCCGCGGACTCCCTGACCGTCACCGTCGGCGTCGGCGCCTCCCTCTTCGACGACCGCTACGGCCTCGCAGGGGCCAGGCCCGCCCGGCTCACCCCGATGCGGACCTTCCCCAACGACAACCTGAATCCGGCCGAGTGCCACGGAGACCTCTCCCTCCAGCTGTGCGGGGGAAGCCAGGACACCGTGCTGCACGCGCTGCGCGACATCGCCCGGCACACCCGGGGCGCCATGCAGATCAAGTGGCGCGTCGACGGCTTCCAGAACGCCCCGCGTCCCACCGGCGCCCAGCGCAACCTGCTCGGCTTCAAGGACGGCATCGCCAACCCGGACGTCAACTCGGCCCGCGAGACCGACCGTCTGATCTGGGTCGGCGACGGGCAGGGCGAGCCCGGCTGGACCAAGGGCGGCAGCTACCAGGTGATCCGGATCATCCGCATGCTCGTGGAGTTCTGGGACCGGGTCTCGCTGACCGAGCAGGAGAAGATGTTCGGCCGCCGCAAGGACACCGGAGCCCCGCTCGACGGCGCCAAGGAGACCGACATCCCCGACTACACCAGGGACCCGCACGGCACCGCGATCCCCGTGGACGCCCACATCCGCCTCGCCAACCCCCGCAAGCCGCAGACCGACAGCTCGCGCATCCTGCGCCGGGGCTACAACTACGACCGGGGCGTGGACAAGGTCGGCAACCTCGACATGGGCCTGGTCTTCTGCTGCTACCAGCAGGACGTCAAGCGCCAGTTCGAGGCGGTGCAGACCCGGCTGATCGACGAGCCGCTGGTCGACTACATCTCCCCTACGGGCGGTGGCTACTTCTTCGCCCTGCCCGGCGTCCGGGACGAGAAGGACTGGCTGGGCCGGGGCCTGCTGTCCGCCTGACCCGCCCGCTCGGCCACGGCCTTTCCCTGTCCATGGGGAAGGCCTGTCGCGGGCTTTACTGCACATCAGTTGCAAGTACGGGAGCATGGCACAGGGCTGCGCAGCGCAGCCGTGCCCGCACCACCAGCGAAGGAAAACACCCTCCCGATGACGGCCGCCCCTGGTTCCGCTCCTTCCCTCCCCGCCCAGGCCGACGCCCGGCGCTCGGCCTGGCACCGCGTCCGAGGCTCCATGACGCGGCGGGAGTGGACCAGGGTCGGCGGGATGGCCGCCTTCGTCCTCGCCCTGCATGTGATCGGCTGGGGCACGCTGGCCGGGATCGTCGCACCGCAGCACTTCAGCGTCGGCAAGGACTCCTTCGGCATCGGCATCGGCGTGACCGCGTACACCCTCGGCATGCGGCACGCCTTCGACGCCGACCACATCGCGGCGATCGACAACACCACCCGCAAGCTGATGGGCGAGGGACAGCGGCCGTTGTCGGTCGGCTTCTGGTTCTCCCTCGGTCACTCCAGCATCGTTTTCGGGCTCTCCCTGCTGCTCTCCCTCGGCATGAAGACCCTCGCCGGCCCCGTCCGCGACGACAACTCGCATCTGCACGAGGTCACCGGCCTGATCGGTACGACGGTCTCCGGCACCTTCCTCTACCTCATCGCCGGCATCAACCTCGTCATCCTGGCCGGCATCTGGAAGGTGTTCCGTCGGATGCGCTCCGGCGACTTCGACGAGGCCGCCCTGGAGGAGCACCTGAACAAGCGAGGCTTCATGAACCGGCTCCTCGGCCGGGTCACGGGGTCCATCACCAAGCCGTGGCAGATGTACCCGCTGGGCCTGCTGTTCGGCCTCGGCTTCGACACCGCGACCGAGATCGCCCTCCTCGTCCTCGCCGGTTCGGGCGCCGCCTCCGGACTGCCCTGGTACGCGATCCTGTGCCTGCCCGTGCTGTTCGCGGCGGGCATGTCCCTGCTGGACACCATCGACGGCTCGTTCATGAACTTCGCCTACGGCTGGGCCTTCTCCAAGCCCGTCCGCAAGGTCTACTACAACCTCACCATCACCGGCCTGTCCGTGGCCGTCGCCCTGATCATCGGCACCGTCGAACTCCTCGGCCTGCTCGCCGACAAGCTGGACCTGCACGGCCCGTTCTGGGACTGGATCGCGGGCCTCGACCTCAACACGGTCGGCTTCGTCATCGTCGGCCTGTTCTTCGCCACCTGGGCGATCGCCCTGCTCGTGTGGAAGACGGGCCGCATCGAGGAGAAGTGGACGACGGGCCTGGCGGAGCAGTCGGCCGACTAGGAATCGTCAAGGTGGATCGAGTAGCGGCGCGGTAGGGGCGGGCGGGTGTGGCGCAGCCGCGTGGTGGGGGCCGTGTTCGCCGTGGCGGGTCCGGCGGCGGTGATAACGGGGGCGGGCGGCCCGGCCCGCGCCATGATCGTTCTGGACATCCTCGCCGCGCTGTCGTTCGGCACGCTCACGGCCTTCGGCTACGTCGCCGCGGGCCTCCTGTGTGCGGCCGCCGGCGTCGTCCCCTCGGCCGTGTTCGCGCTGACCCGCTTCACCCGGTAGACCGGTCGGACTTCACCCCCGTACCCCCAACTCCTTGCGCCACTTGACCAGTTGCCGCTCCGGATCCCCCGTGAACGACCACGGGGTGCGGGTGGCACGGCGGCCGAGCATCCGCAGCAGCGCGGCCGCGAGGTCCGCGGTGCCGGCCAGACAGGCGGCATGGGCCAGGTGGTTCAGGTCCCGCAGCTCGGTCGGGGTCACACCACCCGCCTGCCGGGTCCGCACCCAGCGTTCCCAGGTGCGCCGCACGTCGTTGACCGCGCCGTCGTGGTCCCAGTGCCGGCCGAGGTGCACCGAGTCCCGCTGCCCGCGGGCCCCGTCGAGGGCGTAGCGGTACTCCTCGACCCGGGCGTACTGCACCAGCACCGGCAGCGGGCAGCCGGGCGGCGCCACCCCGGCCGCGTCCCGGGCGAAGTCATACATCAGGCCGTGCGTGCCGTGCCAGCGGGCCGAGTAATAGTGAAGCACCTGGAGGTGACCCTCCACGCTGTACGGGTCGCGGCGGTGCAACTCGTCCCACCAGCGGGCGAGTTCCCGGCGCCGCACCCCCGTCGGATACAGCCGGGCGACCGAGATCAGCGACACCCACGGCGTGGGGTCCTCCGGGCAGGCGTCGGTGGCGTGCAGACAGGACAGGACCGCGGCGTCGATGCGGTCCCGGTCGATCGGCACACCCCGCCCGGCCGTGATGGCCAGATGGAACGCCCGGGCCGTCTCCGTCGCCGCGCGCAGCACCTGCGCGTCGGCGCTGTCCGGCTCGGCGGCCAGCCACGACTCCACCGTGGAACTGCCCGCGCAGACCTGGGCGAGCAGGCGAACCCGGTGGCCGCGCACCGCCCAGTCGTCGCCGGTGACCCACAACAGGTCCCTGAGGCCCTGCCAGCGGCCGATGACGACGTCCTGCCGGGCGGAGGTGAGCGGCGCGTCCCCGCAGTCGGGGTCGAAATCGGGCGTGAAACGGTCTCGCGCCATCGGGAGCCCCCTCAGAAGTCGGTGGGGAGACCCTCGTGCGGCCGCGACGGCACCCCGGCGCCGTCGGGAACGTACTCCGCCTCGACGGCGCGGGTCGCATCCAGCTTCGCGGGCCGGTAGTAGTCGCTGCCCTGCCGCCAGTACCAGAACATCGGGACGAGCCCGACGGCGAGCCCGCCCAAGCCGATCGCGATCGCGGCGCCGCTCAGCTGGCCCAGCGACTCGACGAAGATCCAGAACATGAACAGGGCGCCGAACAGCGGCCACAGCCCGCCGAAGACGAAGTTGGCCGCGGATTTCAGCAGCATCTTGCGGTAGGCGACGACGACCGCGAGGCCGGCCAGCCCGTAGTAGACCGCGATCTGCAGGCCGATCGCCGAGATCGCGTCGGAGAGGATCTCGCCCACCGAGCCGAGCGCGTTGGAGGCGATGAACATCGCCAGCGCCACCGCGCCGACCACCACGATCGCCACCCAGGGCGTGTTCCACGTGCGGTGCACCCGGCCCAGCGCGGACGGCATCGTACGGTCGCGGCCCATCGCGAACAACGAGCGCGTGACCTGGATGAGCGTGGTCTCCAGGGTGGCGATGGTGGACAGCATCACGGACACGACGAGCAGCTTGCCGCCCCAGCCCGGCCAGATCTCCTCGCCCAGCACCGCGAGCACGTTGGCGTCGTTCTCCTCGATCTGTTTCGAGGTCAGGATGACGTTCACGGCGATGGTGAACACCTCGAACAGCAGGAAGACGATGCCGACCCCGATGAGGCCGGCCAGTCCGGTCGTGCGACGGCTGTTGCGGGTCTCCTCGCTGAGATTGCTGGTGACGTCCCAGCCCCAGTAGTAGAACGCGGCGAGCAGCGCGCCCGACGCGAATCCGCCGATGCCGTCGAAGTGGGAGAAGCCCAGCCAGGACCAGTCGAAGGCGCGGGCGCTCGGCGTGTGGAGGACGGCGAGCACCGCGAACAGGGCCAGGATCCCCAACTCCACGCCGGACATGAGCAGCTGGGCGCGGACCGTGAGCCGGGCGCCGCCGAGCACCACGCCCAGCATGACGAGGAACCACAGCGCGCCGACCACCGTGGACAGCGCCGTGTTGTCCGCGAGCTTCGCGTCGAAGAGCGCCAGCGTCATCGAACCGGCGGGCAGCGAGCCGGCCACCATGAAGATGGTCGCCGAGATCACCAGCGCCCAGCCGCTGATGAAGCCCAGGAACGGGTGCAGGGTACGGCCCACCCAGGAGTAGCTGGCTCCCGCGTTGACGTCGATCCGGCTGAGGTAGCTGAACGCCAGAGCGATGCCCAGCATGGGTATCGCGCAGTACAGCAGGGCGGCCGGGCTGGCCAGTCCCACCGCGCCGACGAGAACGGCGGTGGTCGCGGCGAGCGAGTACGCGGGCGCGCTGCCGGCGACCGCCATCACCACGGTGTCGAACGTGCCGAGGACGTTGGCCTGCAGGCCTCTGCCCCTGTTGTTGCTCATGGTCGTGCCGCTTTCCGGTTGTGCACGGCGCACGGGCGCCTGGCCCGACGGCGTACGGGTGGGGGGTGCGGGACCCGCCTCGGACCCGGAAGAGGGATGGCCTCGGGGTCAGGGGCCGGCCAGGAGGAGGCAACGGGGTGGTGACACGGGTGTGGCGCCAAAGGGGTGGTGGACACACCGTGCAGCCGAGCGTCGGCGGACGGTCACCGTGTGTGGGTGTGACTATAGCGGCACTTATTGCTGTTTCAAGATGACCAACCGGTAACCTGCGCTGACCGGTTCGGATACCGTTCAGTCGGCCAGATGATCGATCTGGCGCAGCTTGTTGGTCGCGTCCAGGGCTGCCACTTTGTACGACTCCGCCAGCGTCGGGTAGTTGAAGACCGCGTCGACCAGGTAGTCGACCGTGCCGCCGCAGCCCATCACGGACTGGCCGATGTGGATCAGCTCGGTGGCGCCCGTGCCGAAGCAGTGCACGCCGAGCAGGCTGCGGTCCACCGGGGAGACCAGCAGCTTCAGCATGCCGTGGGAGTCCCCGATGATCTGGCCCCGGGCCAGCTCCCGGTAGCGGGCGATGCCCACCTCGAAGGGGACGCGGTCCTCGGTGAGTCGGTCCTCGGTGCGGCCGACGAAGCTGATCTCCGGGATCGTGTAGATGCCGATCGGCTGGAGGTTGTGCATGCGCCCGACCGGCTCCCCGCAGGCGTGATACGCGGCCGCCCGGCCCTGTTCCATCGAGGTCGCCGCGAGGGCCGGGAAACCGATCACGTCACCGACGGCGTAGATGTGCGGCACCTCGGTGCGGTAGTGCTCGTCCACCGCGATCCTGCCGCGTGGATCGGCCGTCAGCCCCGCCCGCTCCAGGTCGAGTCCCGCCGTGAGCCCCTGGCGGCCCGCCGAGTACATCACCGCGTCGGCGGGGATCTTCTTGCCGCTCTCCAGCACGGTCAGCGTGCCCCGGGGATGGCGTTCGACGGCCGCGACGGTCTCTCCGAAGCGGAAGGTCACGGCGAGGTCCCGCAGGTGGTACTTGAGCGACTCCACGACCTCCACGTCGCACAGGTCCAGCATTGCGGGCCGCTTCTCCACGACGGTCACCTTGCTGCCGAGCGCGGCGAACATCGAGGCGTACTCCATGCCGATCACACCGGCACCCACGATCACCATCGAGCGCGGCACCCGCTCCAGCGAGAGCACGTTGTCCGAGTCCATGATCGTGCGACCGTCGAACTCCACGCTGTCCGGGCGGGCCGGCCGGGTGCCGGTGGCGATCACGATGTGCTCGGCGTTCAGCAGCCGTTCGTTTCCGCTGACCTCGTCGCGCAGGGTCACGGTGTGCGGGCCGGTGAACCGGCCCGTCCCGGAGTACACGGCCACCTGGTTGCGGGCCAGCTGACTGCGGACGACGTCCACCTCACGGCCGACCACGTGCCGGGTACGCGCGGTCAGGTCGCCGACGGTGATGTCGTCCTTCAACCGGTAGCTCTGCCCGTACAGGTCGCGCTGGGTGAGTCCGGTCAGGTACAGCACGGCCTCGCGCAGGGTCTTGGAGGGGATGGTGCCGGTGTGGAGCGACACCCCGCCGATCATGTCGGGGCGGTCGACGACGGCGACCCGGCGGCCGAGCTTGGCCGCGGCGATCGCGGCCTTCTGGCCACCGGGTCCGGATCCGATCACGAGCATGTCGAAGTCGGGCACCCTCAGGAGTCTGACAGCCACCGGGTGCCGCACGGAAGCCCCTGTGCCGCCGCCGCGAACGGCGGCCGGACGTCAACTTCCCAGCCGCAATGCCTCACGCAACGCGCCGGCACGCTCGAGCCGTACGCTCCTCGGCGCCTCGCACAGTTCCGGGTCGGGCATGCGGAACGCGTCGCCGTCGAACCGGGGGACGACATGGACGTGCACGTGGTGAAGGACTTGACCCGGGATGTGGTTGTTCTGCAGGACGCTGCTTCCGACGGCCCCGTAGGCGTCCTTCACGGCGGCGGTCACTCGCGCCGTGACCTCGAAGATCTCATGCAGGAGCTCGGTCGGTACCTCATGCAGACCGGTCACGTGCGACACCGGCAGGACAAGCGCGTGACCGGGGTTGCGCCGTCGCTGCTTGAGCGCGGGGACGACGAAGACGTTGTCCGAACGGCAGACGACCAGGTCTTCGTCGATCTCGCCTCGTCCGATCCCGCAGAAGGCGCAGTCGCTCACCCCGAAGACCTCCGAAGTCACCTCGTGCCGGCTTCATCCGGCTCGAACGAGGCGTGTGACAGGGATACTTGCATAATGGAGGTATCGAGGGGTTCGTGGGTCAACACCACGCACGACTGGGCCTGCCTCGTCGATTCGGATCATCTTGCGCACATCCGGCGGTGCCCGGAGAGGTTCGCGCCGACCGGACCGTGGCATCTGGTCCTTGAGGTTCTCGCGTGTCTCGCCATGGCGTGGCCGGCTCTGGAGATTCGAGTGGACGACAGGTCATGACCGGGTGAGAACGCCGGGCCCTCACAGAGACGCGAGGTTGTCCGCCAGGTCGGCGAGGCCGAGGGAGCCCTGGGTGAGCGCGTTCCTGTGCCAGGTCTTCAGGTCGAAGGCGGAGCCCAGGCGGCGGCGGGCGGCGTCGCGCCCCTGCAGCCAGGCGCGCTCTCCCAGCTTGTAGCCGATGGCCTGGCCGGGCCAGCCGAGATAGCGGTCGATCTCGCTGGTCCGACGGGCGGTGTCGCTGCCGTGGTGGTCGGCCATGAACGCGGTGGCGAGGTCCGGGGTCCAGCGTTCGCCGGGATGGAAGCCGGAGTCGGCCGGCACGGTCAGTTCCAGGTGCATGCCGATGTCGATGATCACTCGGATGATCCGGAGCATCTGCTTGTCCAGATACCCGAGGCGGCGGGCGGGGTCCGTGAGAAAGCCCAGTTCGTCCATCAGACGCTCGGCGTACAGGGCCCAGCCTTCCTTGTCGGCGCTGACGGCGCCGAGGGTGATCTGATAGCGGCTGAGACGGTCCGCGGCGGCGGTCCAGTGCGCGGTCTGCAGATGGTGCCCGGGAACGCCCTCGTGGTACCAGGTGCTGACGATCTCCCAGGTGGGGAACGTCTGTTGGCCCAAAGTGGGCAGGTACGTGCGCCCGGGGCGGCTGAAGTCCAGGCTGGGGCCGGTGTAGTAGGGAGCGCCCGAGCTGCCCGGCGGCGCGATCCTCGTCTCGACCCGGCGGAGCGGGCCGGAGATGTCGAAGTGGGTGCCGTCGAGCGCGTCGATCGCCTCGTCGATGATGTCCTGGAGCCAGCCGCGGATGTTCTCCTCACCCGTGATGGCGTGGCCGTACCGGTTCAGATGGTCCATGGTCTCCCGGACGGTGGCGCCCGGGAGGATCCGGCCGGCCTCGGCCAGCATCTCGGCAGCCGTGCGGTGGAACTCCTCCCAGGCCCAGGCGTAAGCCTCGGCCGGGTCCGGGCCGGTGCCGTTGGACCAGCGGGCCGAGCGCAGATAGCGCTCGCGTCCGACGGCGTCCGGGGTGCCGTCCGCGGCGGGCAGGTACGTGCCGAGCAGCCAGTCACGGAATCCGGCCACCGCGCTCGTCGCCCGGTCGGCGGCGGCGTCCAGCTCGGGCCTGAGCCGATCCGGAGCCGCGGCCACGAACCCGGCGAACCAGCTCGCGCCGTCGGACTCCTGACCGGTCCAGGCGGCGAGCTGCCCGCTGACGGCCAGGACCTGGCGGGGCGCGCACAGCAGCCCGCGGGCGATGCCCTCGGTCAGGGTCGCCCGGTATCCGTCCAGCGCGCCGGGCAGATTGCGCAGCCGCCCGGCGACGGCAGCCCAGTCCTGGTCGGTGCCGGTGGGCATCAGGGTGAAGATGCTCCGTACTTTGTGCAGGGGAGAGCTGACGTTGCGCAGCTCGCGGAAGTGGTCGCCCGCCTCGTGCAGGGCGAGTTGCGCGGTCAGCCGTTCCCGCAGCAACCGGGCACAGGTGCGCTCGGCGCCCTCCAGCACCACACCGTCCTTCTCGGCGGCCCGCTCGGTGGCGTCGAGCGCGCGCAGCGCTCGCCGGGCCTGCTCGGCGAGCGCCTCGAAGCCCTCGGGCGACAGATCCGGCTGCCGTTCGTCCTCGGGGTGCACACCGAGTCGGGTCGAGATCATGGGGTCGAGGGCGGCGACCTGCGCGACGTGGTCGTCGGCGATCCGGCGCGGGGTGCTCGGCTTCTCGGACATGGTCGTCATGCTGACGCACCGTCGCCGACCGTGTCAGCAGGCCACCGTCGCCTTTCGGCCGCTCGGGAGCGCGCACGAGCCGGGTGCCGTCGCCGTCCGTCACAGGTCGAGGACGACTTCGGTTGCCGGTTCGCTGCAGCAGACGAGGACGGTGCCGGTCTCGGGAGGTTCGAGGGGCGGGGTGGTGTAGGTGATGTCGCCCGACACCAGGTGAGTGACGCAGGTGTGACAGACCCCGGTGCGGCAGGACCAGCGGGTGGGGATGTCGCAGGCCTCGGCGAGACCGAGCAGCGAGGCGTGAGCGGGCGACCAGGGGGTGGTGATGCCGCTGCGGGCGAAGGTGACGAGAGGGCCGGTGCCAGGAGGGCCCGGTGGCCGGTGTGGCGGGACGGCGGCGGTGGGCGTGACGCCGGGGTTGATGGCGGGCAGGGCGCTGAACTGTTCTGTATGGATCCGCTCGGGGCGCAGGCCGTGGTCGCGCAGGACTCTGCCGAGGTCGTCCATGAAGGCGGACGGTCCGCACAGGTAGGCGTCGGCGTCGGTGGGGATGCCCGTGGCCACGAGCTTTGAGGCGGTCGGACGGCCCTGGTCGATGTGGTGCTCTCCGGGTCGCGGGGCGGCCTCGGCGGTGTAGTAGACGTGCTCGTGGGCGCCGGGGAGTTGAGCCAGGAGCGCGTGGGTCTCGTCCGCGAAGGCGTGATGGGCGCGGTCGTGGGCGACGTGGATCCACCAGAGGGGGCGCGGGTCTCGGGCGGCGGCGAGCCGGTGGAGCATGGCGAGCACGGGGGTGGCGCCGATCCCCGCGGAGATGAGGACGACCGGGCGGGTGCCTTCCGCGAGCACGAACGTTCCGCGGGGGCTGGCGATGTCCAAGAGGTCCCCGGCGCGGAGCGTGTCGTGGATGTAGGCGCTGACCTTCCCCCGGGCCTCGTGCTTGACGCTGATGCGGTAGGCGTCGGCGCTGGGCGCGGAGGACAGGGAGTAGCTGCGTACGGTGGGTGCGGTGTCGCCGGCGGCGAGGCGGACGGAGAGGTACTGGCCCGGGCGGGCCTCGGGCAGGGGAGTGCCGTCGGTGGTGTTGAGGTAGATCGACGAGATGGTGGGTGTCTCGGGGACGATACGGGCGACGCGCATGGGTTTGAAGCCCGGCCACCCCGGCTCTTCACGGGGCTGCTGGGCGGTGCCGAGTCCGCCGGGCCATCCAGGTTCCCGTCCGGGCTGCCGGGCGGCGGCGAGTTCGCGGAAGGACTGCTGCCATCCGGGGCTGAGGGCGGGGATGTTCAGCGCTCTGCGCAGCTTCGCGGGGTCGCGGTCGGGGAGGTAGAGCAGCGCGTCGGTGTCGGCGACGCTGAGTGCTTCCGGGCCCTTGCGGGTCAGGGTGATCTCGTCGCCGGCCTGCACGCCTCCCTCGGTGAGGACGCGCAGGTAGAAGCCGGGGCGGTGGTGGGCGACCAGCAGGGAGGCCATGGTGGGTTCGCCCAGCCGCAGGCCGACGCGGTAGCAGGTGACGCGCGGCTGGGTGACTTCGAACTCGGCCTCGCCGATGCGGTACCGGTCACCGATGCACACGTCGTCGTCCGGCAGCCCGTCGACGGTGAAGTTCTCCCCGAACATCCCGAAGGACAGGTCGTCGCGACCGAGGTGCTTCTGCCAGTACCGGTAGGAATCCAGCTGGTAGACGAGGACGGCGCGCATCTCGCCGCCGTGCCCGGCCAGGTCTCCCTGACCGTCTCCGTCGATGTTCAGGCGCCGCACCGTCCGGGGCCCGTCGACGGGCGACTTCCAGGCTCCGGTGTGGACCGTCCTTCCCTGCCAGGCGACGTCCCTGGGCATCCCCACGTTGACGGACAGCAGCGTCGCCATCGCGGACCTCCTGCGGGTGGCCGACCGGGCAGCCCCTCGTGGCGCTGTGCCTTGTGCGCTCGGCCCGATCCTAGTTCGGGTGCCGGTACCCCCGCGATTTCACGGAGTCGCCCACCCGGCCGCGGCGTCGTGCCTTCATGCGGTTGCGCTGGCAGACGTCCGCGTGCCGGGTGAGGGTTTGACGTGGGTCGACGTTCCGCCGCGCGGGCACGGCAACACCGGCCCGGAAACCAGCCTAACCAGTAAAAGCATCTTGACAGGTTAGCCGCGGCGTGCTCGACTGGGAATGTAACCGGTGAACATCAATAGAGGGGTTAGGGATATGGCTTCCGCAGTCCACCACCGCACCGCCACCGTCGGAGACCTCGAAGTCTTCTACCGGGAGGCCGGCGACCCGAAGGCACCGACCGTGCTCCTGCTCCACGGCTTCCCGACCAGCTCGCACATGTTCCGCCACCTGATCCCTGCGCTCGCCGACCGCTACCACGTGATCGCCCCCGACCACATCGGGTTCGGTCAGTCCGCCATGCCCGCCCCGCGGGACTTCCCGTACACCTTCGAGGCCCTCACCGAGGTCACCTCCGGCCTGCTCCGGCACCTGGGCATCGACCGGTTCGCGATGTACGTCCAGGACTACGGCGCCCCCATCGGCTGGCGGCTCGCACTGAAGGCCCCGGACCGCATCACCGCGATCATCACCCAGAACGGAAACGCCTACGAAGAGGGCTTCGTCAGGCCCTTCTGGGACGGAGTCTTCGCCTACACCGAGGCCCCGGGACCGGACACCGAGGCCCCCATGCGAGCCGCCCTGACCCTTGAGGTCACCCGTTGGCAGTACGTGAACGGAGTCGCCGACCCCAGCCTGGTCAGCCCCGACAACTGGGTCCACGACCAGGCGCTGCTGGACCGCCCCGGAAACGACGAGATCCAGCTCAGGCTCTTCCGCGACTACCCGACCAACGTCGGCCTCTACCCGCGCGTACACCAGTACTTCCGCGATTCCCAGGTCCCGCTGCTGGCGGTCTGGGGAGCGAACGACGAGATCTTCGGCCCCGAGGGCGCGAAGGCCTTCAGCCGGGACCTGCCCGGCGCCGAGATCCACCTGCTCGAGTCCGGGCACTTCGCCCTGGAGAGCCACCTGGAGCCCATCACCGAGCACATCCGCGACTTCCTCGCCCGCGTCCTCGCCTGACGCGCGGGCCCGACCGGCGCGACCACACGCCCACCCCGTATCCGGAAGGACCCGCCATGGGACTGTCCTGGCAACAAGGCCCCCTCTCCGCGGGCGCCGTCGGACACTTCCTCACCGCCGACCCCCTGCCCGAGCGACTCCTGTTCGCCGAGCGGCTGCGCCGCCGTATGCGGGTGAGGTTCGACAGCGCCTGGATCGCCGACAGCGAGAACGTCGTCCTCCTGCACGAACCGGGCCGCTACCCGGTCGCCTACTTCCCCCACGAGGACATCGGCGAGCGGGTCCTGGTCGCAGGCGGCAAGGTCACCCACCACAAGGACCTCGGCGAGACGGCCTGGTACGCGGTGCGGGCCGGTGACCGCACCACCGAGCGCGCTGCCTGGGAGTTCACCGCCCCGCCCGATCACGCCGCCGAGCTCCGGGGCCGTATCGCCTTCGCCTGGCGAGCCATGGACGCCTTCTACGAGGAGGACGAGCGCATCCTCGGACACGCGGCGGACCCGTACCACCGCATCGACATCCGCAGCACCTCCCGCACGCTGGAAGTCCGGCTCGGCGACACCGTGATCGCCCGGTCCGAGCGCCCGCTCGTGCTCTACGAGTCCGGATTCGCCCCGCGCTGGTACGTCCCGCGTGCCGACATCGACGAGAGCCGGCTGCGCCCCGTCGAAGGCCGGACGTTCTGTCCCTACAAGGGCCTGTGCGACTACTACGACATCGGCGCCGCGCGCCGCGCGGCCTGGGCGTACCGCGACCCCTACCGAGAGGCCGACAGGATCGGCGGCCTGGTGTCGTTCGAACCGGACGAGGTGGAGGTCCGCCTCGACGGCACACGCCTGCGCCTCGAACCCGGGCAGAACGTCGTCCCCCACGGCGTCGACCGTGGCCTCGACGCCGACGAGGCCGAGCCCAGCTGACCCCGCTGGACGGGACCCCACCCCTCATCGAACAGCTGTGACCAGCCCCGATTGCGATGTGAGAGAACATGAGTGCAACCAGCGACAACCAGACGGGCGGCATCTACGACGTGATCGTTCTGG
Source organism: Streptomyces griseochromogenes (assembly GCF_001542625.1). Taxonomy (NCBI): domain Bacteria; kingdom Bacillati; phylum Actinomycetota; class Actinomycetes; order Kitasatosporales; family Streptomycetaceae; genus Streptomyces; species Streptomyces griseochromogenes. The sequence goes on from NZ_CP016279.1 coordinate 4,258,264, forward strand.
GCGCCGGACCGGTCGGCCAGAACGTCGCCGACCATGCCCGGGCCGCCGGGCTCTCGGTGGCCGTGGTGGAGCGTGAACTCGTCGGGGGCGAATGCTCCTACTGGGCCTGCGTCCCCAGCAAGGCGCTGCTGCGGCCGGTCATCGCGGTCGCCGACGCCCGCCGCGTGGACGGCGCCCGGCAGGCCGTCACCGGCCGGCTCGACACCGGAAGGGTCTTCGCCCGCCGCAACCGCTATGTCACCGACTGGGACGACACCGGCCAGGCCGAGTGGGTGAAGTCCATCGGCGCCGACCTCTTCCGCGGTCACGGACGGATCGCGGGTCCCCGCCGAGTCACGGTCACCGGCGACGACGGCGCACACCACAGCCTCACCGCCCGGCACGCCGTGGCCATCGCCACCGGCAGCGGGCCGGCGCTGCCCGACATCCCCGGCATCGAGGAGGCCCGGCCGTGGACGAACCGGCACGGTACCGACTCCAGCAGCGTGCCCGCCCGGCTCGTCGTCGTGGGCGGCGGGGGCGTGGGCGTGGAGATGGCCACCCTCTGGCAGGGCCTCGGCTCTCAGGTCACCCTGCTCGTCCGGCGCCGGCTGCTCCCGCGCATGGAATCCTTCGCGGGCGAGCTGATCGAACGCAGCCTCACCGAGGCGGGCGCCGAAGTGCGCACCGGCGTGCAGGTCACCGGCCTGCGCCGCCCCGACCCCGCAGGACCCGTCACCCTCACCCTGGACGACGGCGGCGAACTGGAGGCCGACGAGGTGCTGTTCGCCACCGGCCGCGCACCCGCTACCGGTGACATCGGCCTGGACACGGTCGGTCTCACCCCGGGCTCGTGGCTGGACGTGGACACCACCTGCCTGGTCGACGGTGTCGACGGCGACTGGCTGTACGCCCTCGGGGACGTCAACCACCGTGCCCTGCTCACCCACCAGGGCAAGTACCAGGCCCGTACCGCCGGCGACGCCATCGCCGCCCGAGCCGCCGGCCGGCCGGTGGACGACGCCCCCTGGGGCGACCACGCCACCACCGCCGACCAGCACGCCGTACCCCAGGTGTTCTTCACCGACCCCGAGGCGGCGGCGGTGGGGCTGAGCGCCGAGCAGGCCACCGGGGCCGGCCACCGCGTCCAGGTCGTCGACGTCGAGTTCGACGCCGCCCAGGGTGCCAAGCTCTACGCCGACGGCTACCGGGGTCACGCCCGGATGGTCGTCGACCTCGACCGGGAGGTCCTGCTCGGGGTGACCTTCGTCGGCCCGGGCGTCAGCGAGCTCCTGCACTCGGCCACCGTCGCCGTCGCGGGCGAGGTCCCGCTCAAACGGCTCAGGCACGCGATCGCCTGCTTCCCGACCGTCAGCGAGATCTGGCTCTTCCTCCTCGCCGCCTACCGGCGCGACTGAGCCATGGCGCCCGGGCCACCCACCCTCCCCGCCCCGACGGCACGGTCGGTCACAGGCGCGCCGAACCACCTCGGGATCTGCCTGAGCAGGTCCGCCTGGTCGTCGCCGGCCCAGGCCACATGACCGTCCGGCCGCAGCAGCACCGCGGGCGCGTCCAGCTCCTCGCCGACGTCGCTGACGTCGACGACATGGTCGATCCGATCCGCCCAGCCCGCCACCGAGAGCCGGCCGGTCCGGTCGAGCAGCAGCCCGCGGCCGGCGTGCATCAGCTCGTAGAGCCGACCCTGCCCCAGCTCCACGTCCCGCTGTCGCCGGCCGAGCAGTTCGTGCCCCTCGCCGAAGTCGTAGCGGATCCCGATCGCGATGATCTTCTCGGTCAGGTACCGGTTCACCTCCTCGAAGTCCATCAGTTCCGACACCAGCCGGCGCACTGCCTGGGGCCCCGGCTCGACGGACATCAACTGCATCTGCGCGCGGGTGTTGTCGAGCACGTCGGCGGCCACCGGGCGCCGTTCGGTCTCGTAGGTGTCCAGCAGCCCTTCCGGCGCCCAGCCGCCCACCTCGGCGGCCAGTTTCCAGCCGAGGTTGAACGCGTCCTGGACTCCGAGGTTGAGCCCCTGTCCGCCGGTCGGCGGGTGGACGTGCGCCGCGTCGCCGGCCAGGAGCACCCGGCCGGCCCGGTAGCGCTCGGCGAGCCGGGTCCCGTCGCCGAAGCGGGAGAGCCAGCGCGGTGAGTGCACCCCGAAGTCGGTGCCGGCGACCACCCGAAGCTGCTGCCTGACCTCCTCGAAGGACGGCGGGACCGAGCGGTCCTCGGCCACCCCCGCGGCGGGCACGACGACGCGGTGCACCCCGTCGCCCAGGGGCATGAAGCCGAACCGCTTCTGGGTCTTGCGGACTTCGGCCATCCTGTCGGCCAGCGTTTCCGGCGGCACGCCCACCTCCATCTCGCCCAGCAGCGTGTCGACCCTGCTGGGCTCGCCGGGGAAGCCGACGCCGAGCAGCTTGCGCACCTTGCTGCGACCGCCGTCGCAGCCGACGAGATAGCGCGAACGCAGCCGCGTGCCGTCGGCCAGCTCGGCGGTCACCCCGTCCTCGTCCTGGCTCAGCCCGACCAGTTCGCGGCCGCGGCGGATCTCGGCGCCGAGTTCGGCGGCGTGCTCGGCCAGCAGGCGATCGGTGGTGGTCTGCGGGATGCCGAGGACGTACGCGTGCGCGCTGTCCAACCGGTCCGGCGCCGGCTTGCCGATGGCGGCGAAGAAGCCGCCGACCGGGTACTGCCGGCCGAGCGCGAGGAACCGGTCCAGCAGACCGCGCTGGTCCATGATCTCGATGCTGCGTGCGTGCAGGCCGAGCGCGCGGACGACCTTGCCCGGTTCCGCCTCCTTCTCCAGCACGACCGTGTGGACGCCGTGGAGCCGCAACTCGGCGGCCAGCATCAATCCGGTCGGTCCTCCGCCGACCACGATGACGTCAATCATCAAACCCCCCATATAACGAATTCGACCGCGAACTTCGCGAGTTTCTCAATTCCGAAAGTTCTGGCTGCGGTCGGCAATTCTGCGGCATCCCCTGGGCCTTGCCGCAAGGCCCCCCATGCGCTATAGGTTGAGAGTGGAGAGGAGCGAACGGCTTCCTCTCCGTTTCGCTTTCTGTGTCCCGCCCCTCCTGTCGGCCCGCACTTCGCCGAACGCGCCCGCGAACCCTGCGGGCGGCGGCGTCACCCTGCGTAACGCACGGTCGGTGCGTGCGACAGTGCGCCGGGCGGGCGCACCCACGTGACCTGCGCAGGCGCCCCTGCCCGGCGTCTCCCCGTTGGTGTCCTCGACGTTTCCCGGAACGCCCTAGGGCAGCAGCTTCTCGACGGCCGCTCGGCCCTCGGTCTCCAGCTTGCGGCGCGCCCAGGCGAGGGTCGCCGGAGTGACGTCCCTGCCCGCCGCCATCACCAGGTCCTCCGGGGTGACGTCCCTCGCGGGGGCGGAGTGGAGCAGGGCGTCCGGGGTGCAGTGGTCGTCGGACGACCGCGACTCTTCGGGTGTGGATGTCGACATGATGCCTCCTCCTCGGTCCGGATGACCGCATCCGTGCCGGTGCCGCCGAACGGGGCACGTTCCTACGATTCCCCGCCGCGGCGCACCCTGCATCCGGAAGGCGCCGCGGCGCCGGGTGAGGTGCGCCTGCCCACGTCGCCGCGGGCCACTCGCCCTAAGCTGGAAGACAGCCCCTACATCGCATCGGGGAGGCCTCAGCCATGGCCGGCATGCCCTTCCAGCATGAGTTGTCCGCGTACCCCCGCTACCTGCCGATCGCCGAGCACGGCCTGATCGGCGACCTGCGCAGCGTCGCCCTGGTCGGCACCAACGGCACGATCGACTGGTACTGCTGCCCGTCCTTCGACGACCCCAGCGTCTTCGCGGCCATCCTGGACGCCGAGCGCGGCGGCCGCTTCGAGCTGGCCGCGGCGGTAGCGGCACGCACCAAGCAGTTCTACTTCCCGGACACGAACGTGCTGATCACCCGGTTCTTCACCGAGGACGGCGTCGGCGAGGTGCAGGATTTCATGCCCGTCTGCTGCGGCGAGTCGGGCGAGGTGCGCAGGCACCGGGTGATCCGGCGCGTGGTGTGCGTCCGCGGCACCGTTCCCTTCCGGGCGCTGATCGCTCCGCGCTTCAACTACGGCGCCGACCCGCACACCCTGCGCTCCCTGGAGGGCATGGTCATCTTCGAGTCCCCGGAGCGGTCCCTCGCCCTCACCTCCACCGTCGCGGTCGAGACCGACGGCCGCGACGCCTGGGCCGACTTCAAGCTGAGCGAGGGCGAGACGGCGGTGTTCGCCCTCGACCAGCTCGGTGAACAGGTCATGCCCCGCGGCTGCGCCCACACCGAGGCCGAGCAGGAGTTCAACGCCACCGTCGCCTACTGGCGCAGTTGGCTGCACCAGTCCCGCTACCGGGGGCGCTGGCGCGAGATGGTGCACCGCTCCGCCCTCACCCTGAAGCTCCTCACCTACGCCCCCACCGGCGCCATCGTCGCCGCGCCCACCACCAGCCTGCCCGAGCAGCTCGGCGGTGAGCGCAACTGGGACTACCGTTACGTGTGGGTGCGCGACGCCGCCTTCGCCGTCTACGCGCTGCTCAGGCTCGGTTTCAGCGGCGAGGCCGCGGCCTTCATGAAGTTCCTGACCACGCACATCAGCCCAGGCGACGGCGCCGCCTCCGGACCGCTGCAGATCATGTACGGCATCGACGGCCGCTCCGAGCTGCCCGAACGCGAGCTGCCGCACCTGGAGGGCTACCAGGGCTCCGCGCCGGTCAGGGTCGGCAACGCCGCCGCCGACCAGCTGCAGTTGGACATCTACGGCGCCCTCATCGACTCCATCTACCTCTACGACAAGTGGGCCGAGCCCATCTCCAGCGGTCAATGGGACGACCTGTGCCAGTTGGTCGAATGGGTGTGCGAGCACTGGGACCAGCCCGACGAGGGTGTGTGGGAGACCCGCGGCGGGCGCAAGAACTTCCTGTACTCGCGGCTGATGTGCTGGGTCGCCATCGAGCGCGCCATCCGCCTCGCCAACCACCGGGGACTGCCCGCCGACCATCGGCGCTGGCGCCAGGCCCGGGACGCCATCTACCGGCGGATCATGGACCATGGCTGGTCCGAGCGCCGGGGCGCCTTCGTGCAGTACGAGGACGCCGATGTGCTAGACGCCTCCGTGCTGATGATGCCGCTCGCCAAGTTCATCGCGCCCACCGACCCCAAGTGGCTGTCCACCCTGGACGCCCTCACCGAGGACCTGGTCTCCGACTCCCTCGTCTACCGTTACGACCCGCAGGCCAGCCCCGACGGCCTGCGCGGCGACGAGGGCACCTTCTCCATCTGCTCCTTCTGGTACGTCGAGGCGCTGGTCCGGGCGGGCCGTCTCGACGAGGCGCGGCTGGCCTTCGAGAAGATGCTCACCTACGCCAACCATCTCGGCCTGTACGCCGAGGAGATCGGCCGCACGGGCGAGCAACAGGGCAACTTCCCGCAGGCGTTCACCCACCTGTCCCTCATCAGTGCCGCCTTCAACCTCGACCGCGCCCTCGGCTGACACACCCGCGCGCCCCGGTACCGGAACGTCCGTCACCGCCCTGCTCCCGTGTCGAACCCTGCGCAGGCAACCACCGACCAGCTGCCTGACGTACCGTCAATATCCCATGGTGGGAACGGATATGAGCACCGCCACGCGCACCGCACGCCGCACCGCAGACCCCGTCGCCTTCGCCACGGCCTCCTTCCCGCTGCCGGCCTCAGCGGGCATCCTGGCCCCGCCGTACGCGTTCGCGGGCGTCCCCGGCCGCACCCGGGCCGCCGACCGCAACAGCGACTTCGACGGCTGCACCGACATCCTCACCGGCGTCCCGGAGGGCACCTGGACGGCGACGGCTACGACGACCCGCGTCGTCGGCGGGCTCAGCGCCGCCGCCGATGCCACCGCAGACGCGGACACGCCCGACGGCCTGGTCGGCGTCCAGGGCCCGAGCACCGCTCCGCAGTGCGTCCTCGACGCCTGTGTGCGCGGTCCTCAGGGCAGTGGCTGCTCCGCCCAGATGATCTTGCCGTTGGCGGTGTAGCGGGTGCCCCAGCGCTCCGCGAGCTGGGCGACCAGGAACAGGCCCCGGCCGCCCTCGTCGGTGCTCGCGGCGTACCGCAGATGCGGGGAGGTCGTGCTGTGGTCGGAGACCTCGCAGATCAGCGTGCGGTCGCGCAGCAGCCGTACACCGATCGGGCCGCGCCCGTAGCGGATGGCGTTGGTGACCAGCTCGCTCAGCATCAGCTCCGTCGTGAACGACAGCTCCTCCAGGTCCCAGTCGGCCAGCCGCCGGGTGACCGAGGCCCGTACCTCCGAGACGGCCGCCGGATCGGACGGCACCTGCCACTCGGCGACCCGGTCGCCGCCCAGAACCCGGGTGCGGGCCACGATCAGCGCGATGTCGTCGCTGGGCCGGGCCGCGAGCCGGTCCAGCACCGTCCGGCAGGTGTCCTCCGGCGAGGCGTCGGGCACCCGGCGCAGAGCGTCGCCCAGCAGCTCCAGGCCGACGTCGATGTCCCGGTCCCGGTCCTCGACCAGACCGTCGGTGTAGAGCACCAGCCGACTGCCCTCCGCCAGCTCCAGATCGGCCGTCTCGAACGGCAGTCCGCCAAGGCCCAGCGGGGGACCGGCCGGCACGTCCGGGAACTCCACCCTGCCGTCGGGGTGCACCAGCGCGGGCGGCGGATGGCCGGCCCGGGCGACCGTGCACCGCCGGGAGACCGGGTCGTACACCGCGTACAGACAGGTCGCGCCGGTGACCGCGGCGGCCCCGTCGGCCGGGGTCTCGTCCTGGTCGATCCGGCCCACCAGCTCGTCCAGCAGGCCGAGGAGTTCATCGGGCGGCAGGTCCAGCGAGGAGAAGTTGTGCACCGCCGTGCGCAGCCGGCCCATCGTCGCCGCCGCGTGCAGCCCGTGGCCCACGACATCCCCCACCACCAGGGCCACCCGGGCACCGGACAGCGGCAGCACGTCGAACCAGTCGCCGCCCACACCGGCCTGCGCCGGCAGATAGCGATAGGCGATCGCCAGGGCGCTCTGCTCCGGCAGACTGCGCGGCAGCAGGCTGCGCTGGAGGGTCACCGCCATGCTGTGCTCACGGGTGTAGCGGCGGGCGTTGTCGATGGACACGGCGGCCCGCGCGACCAGTTCCTCGGCGAGGGCCAGCTCCTCGCTGTCGAAGGGCTGCGGCTTCTGCGAACGGTAGAAGTTCGCCAGACCGAGGACCAGGCTGCCCGCCCGCAGCGGCACCGTGATCAGGGAGTGGATGCCGTAGGCCACCACCTGCTCGGTGCGCTCCATGTCCTGCGCGAGCCAGCCGGGCGCCTCGCCCAGCACGGGCTCGACGACGGACTGTCCCGTCGTCAGGCTCTGGGCCTGCGGCGAGGCCGGCACGAACCGGATGCGCTCGCCCACCGGGTACAGCGGGGCGTCCTCGCGGATGCCGCTGCACGCCGCCCGGCGCAGTGCGGTCCCCGGCCGGGGCTCCTCCCCGTTCAGCACCGCGTCGAACAGGTCCACGGTGGCGAAATCCGCGAAGCGGGGCACGGCCAGCTCGGCGAGCTCCTCGGCGGTGCGGCTCACATCCAGGCTGGTACCGATGCCCACCCCGGCGTCGTACAGCATGTTCAGCCGCTCGCGCGCCACCTCCGCACGGCCCGACAGGGCGCGCAGCTCCGTGGAGTCGCGCAGCGTGGTGACGCTGCCGGGCGGACCGCCGCGCAGATCGGTGGGGCGCTGGTTGATGGCCAGCAGCCGGTCCTTGACCAGGTGCACCTCGTCCGTGGCGATCCGCCCGGAGGCGAGCAGCCCGGCCGTCTCTTCGTCGAGGCCCAGCTCCAGCACGTGGCGCTGCTCGGCGTCGTCGGGCAGGCCCAGCAGGCGGTGCGCCTCGTCGTTGGCGAGCAGCATCCGGCCGTCGCCGCCGACGATGAGCACACCCTCGCGCACCGCGTGCAGCACCGCGTCGTGGTGCTCGTACATCCGGGTCATCTCGGACGGGCCGAGGCCGTGCGTCTGCCGCAGCAGCCGTCTGCTCACCAGGGCCGTGCCCGCGGTGGCCAGCGCGAGCGCCGCGGCCGCCGCCGCGAGCAGCAGCGGCAGCTGCTGGTCGGCGGCCCCGCCCACGTGCGCGGTGGTGATCCCGGCCGACACCAGGCCCACCACCTTGCCGGCGGCGTCCTTCACCGGCACCACGACCTGCACCAGCTCGCCGATGGTCCCGTGGATCTCCTCGACCACCGTTCCCCCGGCCACGGCCGGCGCGATGGTCCCGACGAACTTCTTGCCTATGCGGTCCGGCTTGGGGTGGGTGTAGCGGATGCCGTCGGTGTTCATCACCACGACGAAGTCCACGCCGGACGCCTTGCGGGCCTCCTCGGCCTTCGGCTGCAGGATCGCCGTCGGATCCGGGGCGCGCAGCGCGGCCGCCGTGCCGGGCGCGTTGGCGAACGTCTGGGCGACGGCGAGGGAGCGGTTACGGGCCTCCTGGTTGCTGTCGTGCCGCACCTGGAGCACCTGCGCCACCACGGCCGACACGATCAGCAGCAGCACGATCACCACTTGGAGGAAGAACACCTGCCCGGCGACGCTGTGCCCGGTGATCGCCGAGCGCAGCCCGCCAGGGCGGCCGGCGTCCTTGCCGGGCTCCTCCTGCCGCGGACCCTGTGGTGCGCGCGGGTGCCCGAAAAGACGGGGCGCCCCAGTCGAGGGCCGGGCGGGCAGTCGGACCATGAGCCCATGTCTACACTGCCCCGCCCCGTCAGGCGAGACCGTCGCGCGAGGTGGCGGCCGTCAGACGGAGTGACGCCGTCACCGGCGGTGCGTGGGAGCCCGGCGGCGGGTGGCCAGCAGCAGCGCCACGTCGTCGGGGCGGTCGGTGGCGTGCCGGGCGGTGGAGGTCAGGCGGTCGGCCACCCCGGCCAGCGACCGCCCGCCGCGCCGTCCGGCCGCCGCACCGGCCTTCGCCAGCGCGAGACGCAGCGCGGTGATGCCGTCGTCGATGTCGGCGCCGGGCCGTTCCACCAGGCCGTCCGTGTACAGGGCGAGGATCGCGTCCGGCTCCAGCCGCAGCCCGGCCACCGGATACTGGGCCTGCGGATCCACGCCGAGCACGACACCGCCCGGCAGATCCAGCACCCGGGTTCGCCCGTCGGGGCTGCGCAGGAGCGGCGGCGGGTGTCCCGCCCGGGCCACCCGGGCCTGCCCGGTGGCCGGGTCGAGACGGAGGTAGCAGCAGCTGGCGAACTGCCCCGGGTCCAGGTCGATGAGCAGGTGGTTCGTCCCGCTCAACACCTCGTCGGGCGGCCGGTCGCCGAGCGCGAAGGCGCGTACGGCGCTGCGCAGCTGGCCCATGGTGGCCGCCGCCTGCACCCCGTGGCCCTGCACATCGCCGATGACCAGCGCGAGCCCGTCCCCGGCCTCGACCACGTCGTACCAGTCCCCGCCCACGTCCATGCCCTGGGTGCCCGGCAGATAGCGGCCCGCGGTCTCCACCTGCGGGTGCGCCGAAAGGCGCCGGGGAAGCAGAGCCTGCTGCAGGCCCCGGGCGAGCGCGGCCTCGGTGTCGTAGCGCTGCGCCTTCTCCATCGCGTGCGCGATCAGTCCGGCGAGCGCGGTGAGGACCGTACGTTCCTCCGTGCTGAAGCTGCGCGGCCGTTCGAAGCCGAGGATGCAGGAGCCGACCGGCCGGCCGGAGGAGATCAGCGGCAGGAAGGCGCGGGCGCCCTCCTCGGCGTCCAGGGGGATGCCCGGGTAGGTGGCGTCCAGCTGTTGCATCGACTCGAAGAAGAGCGGACGGCCGGTGGTGAGGGTCTCCACGCCGGGCAGGTGCGCGTCGAGGCCGACACCCTCGAAGGGGGCGAGGAAGCCCTGTGGGAAGCCGGTCTCCCAGGCCAGGTACAGGTGCCGCTCCTGGAGCAGGTAGATCGCCAGGCGACGGCCGCCGAACGCGGGCAGCAGCTCCTGTACGACCACCGCCGACACCTGCCGCGCGGTCACCGCGTCCGTCAGCGCGATGGCGAGGGCGATGGGCCGGTACAACGGCGTCATCGACGGATCGCCGGCCACGCTCCCCTCGGGGGCGTGCGCCTCGGGACCGGCACGGGCCGGCTCCAGGGGGGCGTCCACCCGGCTGGCCGGGACGAGCGTGCAGGTGAGGAACTCGGGGCCGGGGTGGACCGACAGGGCGAGCCACTCGACCTCGCCGGGCCCGCCGGCCGGGCGCCGGGCGTGGAAGTGCACCGGCTCGGCCGACAGCAGCGCGCCGCGCAGATGGTCGTCGTACGGCGGTCCCGTCAGCCACGGCATGGCCTCCGCCAGGGGACGGCCGAGCAGCCACGTCCGGTCGCGGCCCGCCAGCCGGGCCGCGGCCTCGTTGACGTACACCACGAGGCCGATCCGGTCCATGCAGAACACGCCCTGCGGCAGCAGATCCGCCGCGCCGTCCGCGGTCGCGGCCGGACCCGGATCGAGGACGACTCCGTCGACCAGCGGCGCGTCGCCCGCCTCGGGCCCCGGCCACAGATCGAGCAGCCGCGGAAAGCCGCCGCCCGAGCGCACATGCAGCGGAGCGGGCGGCGGCTTCCCGGCGGCGGTCTCGTTCAGCGCGGCCAGGATCCGGCGCGCATCGGACGGGGACACGGCGTCCGCGAGCGCAGGGCCGGTCCCCGCGAACTCGTCAGGCCCGAGACCGAGCAGCGCGTACAGCCGGTCGTCCGCGTGGACCGCCGAGGTCAGCGGATCCCAGGTGAACCGGCCCATGCGGGTCCCGGGCGGCCGGGTGGCGGGCGGCCGCGCGCACAGCGGCTCCCCGTCCCAGGCCACCGCCGTCTCGTCCCCGTCGGCGAGGCCGACCAGCTCGGCCCCCAGCCCCTCGGCGAGCCAGCCGAGCAGCTCGCAGTCCACCAGTTCGTCCACCGTGTCCGACACCGACGGACGCAGCACCGTGAGCACACCCAGGGGCTCGGACCCGCCCGGCACGGGCACATGCACCGACCCGAACGGGAACGGCAGGCCCGCCGCGAACTGCGGATACCGGCGCACCGTCTCCGTGGCGTTCGACAGCACCACCTGGACGCCGAGACGGTAGGCGTCGGCCACCGGGAAGGGCCGGCCGACGTGCAGCCGCCACCAGGGCCGGAACAGTGCTCCGGGCAGTCCCACGAGGACCGCGAGGCGCAGCATCCCCGGGGTGCCGGAACGCAGGTAGACGCCCGCCACGTGGCCCTGGGCCGCGCCGAGTGCGCCGGTCGAGGTCTCGACCAGCAGCTCGGCCAGCCGGGCTCGTGTACGGACCGCCCGCTCCCCGCTCCCAGCCATGGGCCCTACCTCGTCCCGTGTACCGCCGGGTGGATGACACAGCAAGAATGCGCCACTTCGGTGGCGCATCGCACCTGGGCGGGGGAACACGGCGGCGCCGGGGCCACGGCCGCGGGGGCCGGGGTGCGCGAGGCGCTTCAGATGCCCTGGCTCACACCACTGCCTCACCTGGTTTGCGGGGCCCTGTGCGCGCTCCTAGTAATGGACTGCATAACGGCGCGCGCCGCATGCGGGGGCGCTGGTGCGACCGCACCCTTTTCCTGGAGGCCAGATGACCGTCCGACCTTCGTCCCCTGGTCCCTACGACGACTCCGCCATACCGTCCGTGCCGGTGCCGTCCGTGTACGGCGATCCCGTTGTGCCGTCCGTGCCGCCTGTGCCGTCCGCGGACGGCGACTTCGTTCTACCGCCCGCGCAGGGTGACTCCGTCATATCGCCCGCACCGTCCCCTGTCCCCGCCCCCGACCCCGGCAGCCGACCCGCACTGCCCCAGCAGGAGAGTCTCGAAGCCCTGGCGGAGGGCGATTTCGGCCACGCCGATCCGCTGCACGACCTCGTCCACATGGCCGTCGCCGATCGTCCCCTGGAGGACGTCGCCCGGCTCATCACCCTGCTCGAGGAATCACCCGAGCACGCCCGGACCATGTCCGACGCGCTGCGAGCGGTCGGCGTGGACCGGCCCGTCGAGGACGTCACCCGTCTGGTCGCCCTCCTCACCCAGTCGCCGAGGGACTCCCGCAGCGCCGACGAGGCCATCCGTGCCGCCGCCGAGTGCCGCTCCGTGGAGGACGTCATCCAGCTCATGGAGCTGCTGCACCGGACACCCGTCGAGCCCCGCTGCGCGCGTGCGGCCATCGAGGCGGCGGCCGTCCACCGGCCCGTCGAGGAGCTTGCCGAGCTGATCGCCCGGCTGGCCGCGAGCCGGACCGACCGCGAGACGCCTCCACTGGAGACGACCTCGCCCGCAGCTCCCGCGGCGGAGTCCGCACAGCCCGAGTCCGCACAGCCCGAGTCCGCACAGTCCGAGGCGGCACAGTCCAAGCTCGCACAGTCCGCGCCCCTACAGCCCGAGCCGACGCCGCTCGGGACGGCGCTCTGCGACACGGCGCCGCTTCGCACGGCGCCACCCGAGAGGGTGCTCTTCGACGCCGCTCCGCTCCGCTCGGCGCCGCCCCGGCAGACCGTTGCCGAGCCCGTCAGCCCGCTGCCCGCGCCCGTCGTCGCGTCACCGGATCCGGCCCGGCCGGGTACGCGCCAGGCCGGCGGCCGAGCACGCGAGGACGAGCTGGCGAAGGCCCCCGTGCTGGTCGCCCGCGCTGCCGCGCTGATGGTGTTCCTGTGCGGCGTGGCCCACGCGCCGCGCTACTGGGCCGACCTGTCCCAGGCCAACTTGCAGGCCACATTGTTCACCTCGGGGTTCTGCGCCCTGCTGGCCCTGGCCCTGCTGGTGCCGGCCGTGCCGGTGCGGCTGCCTGCGGCGACCGCGGCCCTCGGCGTGACGGTGGCGCTCGCCACGGGGCAGGTGCTGGGCGGCCGGTTCGGGCTGCCGGACCCGGCCCGGCTGCGGACCGCGCACCTGGCCCCGCCGTGGCTCGCCGGTACCACGGCGGCCGCGGCCGCGCTCACGGCCCTCACCGTGCTGCTCGTCGCCCTCACCACGCTGAACTTCCGGCGCGGCGACGGACCTGGTCAGACCGCCGTCACGGCGGGCACCGGGCGCAGCACCAAGTGACCGTCCGCGCGGGCCGCGGCCATGGCGAACGGAAAGGCGTGCGCCTCCAGGCACATTTCCACGTCCTCCGGGTGGACACCCGTCCAGCCCAGCCGTACCCCCTCGGCGAGCCGCGCGGCGGCGTCCGACTGCCGGGCCCGCTCCAGGTAGGGCCCGGGTTCGGTGTCGGCCGAGTCGGCGAGAGCCGCGATGTACTCGGCGCAGGCAAGGTCCTCCTCGGCGCGTCCGCCGTCGCCGGTGACGACGAAGGTCACCGTGTCCGGCCGGGTGCGCCGCAGTGCCTCGGCGGTCGCCCCCGCCACCACGAAGCTCGCGCACAGCAGCAGCCGCGCGTCCGCGACGGCCAGCGCCCCGGCAGTGCCCGCCGTGGTCTTCTGTACGACCGTGCGGCCCCGCACATCGAGCGAGCGGAGCCGGGCGGGCGAGTTGGCCAGGTCGAAGCCCGGCACCGGCGCTCCGTCCTGGAAGGCCAGCCAACCCGGGTGACGGGCCTTCAGCTCCAGTGCCTCCTCCTGTGTCTCGGTGAAGACGATCTTCTCGGCGCCGCGCCGGAACGCCCAGGCGGCCACGGTGAAGGCGCGCATCACATCGACGACGACGGCGACGTCAGGGGCCGTCGGGCGGTTCGGGATCCCGGTGAAGGCAGGGCGCATCGCTCAATTGTGCGGTACGCGGGACCCGTGCAAGGCCGGTTCACTGCAAGACCGTTCAGGGTTCGATGGTCCCGTACGGCAGCGGGCGGGCGGCGCGCAGACTGCGCAGGGCGAAGAGCAGGACGCCGATGTCGTCCAGGTAGACCGGGTCAGGCAGCAGGTCGGTGGGCAGCACCAGATACAGAACCGCGCCCCAGAACACCCAGCGCGGTCCCGTCGGCAGCCCGGCCCGGCGCAGGGCCGCCCGGGTGCGTACCAGCCGTACCAGCAGGCCGACGGCGACCGCGAGCAGCAGCGCCGCGACAACGACGGCGGTGATCACGAGCACGGTCACGGTGGAATCCATGCGGCCTCCTGTCGTCGGTGGGCCCCGCGCTTCCCTGCCCTTGCCTCTTCTTCCCCGTTCCGGGTGCCGTACCGCCGCATCCCTCCGGCAGGGCGAGCTACGACGGCCGGTCCTGCGTGCCGGCGGTGTCCGTGCCGTCGGTGCCGGACGCGCCGTCCGCGCCGGGCGCCGGGCGCGCCGCCTTGGGGGTGAACCTCAGCCGTTCGAACGTCCGCGTGAGCTGCTGGAGCGGGGTGGGCGTCCGGGTGCCGGGCCGCTCCTGCCGCTGGGGCAGGGCGGGCGCGGGCGTGTCGCGGTAGGCGGCCAGCGCCTGGTGGGCCTGCTCGGCGGCATCCCGGTACAGGTCCCGGGACTTCGTCATGGCCTCCAGCGCCTCGGTGTACATGGCGACCAGCTCGCGTTGACGCTCCAGCTCCTCCTGAAGGGTCGTCAGGGTCCAGTTCTCACGCAGGTCGGCGAGCGCCTCCCGGGCACCCTGCGGCATCGGCCGGGGCAGCGCGACGAAGTGCCGCAGGGCCGTGACGATCGGGGTGGGCTCGGAGCCGTCCAGGAAGACGCTGCGCACGCTGTGCTCCCGGCCGTCGTAGCCGTCCGGCGCCGGGTCCGGGGGAAGCAGCACGGCGCCACCGCGCGGCACCTCGACGCCGCGGTCCTTCAGGGCCCAGTTGACGGCGCGCAGCTGCTGGGGCGCGGCCCGGTGCTCCACCACGCGGTGCCGCAGCCCCGGCGGCAGCAGACGGGCCAGCGGCAGCCGGCCGCGCTCGTCCGGGGTCATCGCCTCGTGCACGACGAGGTTGACGCACCAGGCCTCGCGGGCCGCGTCCCGCAGCCGTCGGCGCATCTCCTTGTCGTCCTCGGGCAGCGCGTTGACCTGGCGGAAGCGCAGGCCGACGACGGTGGGGTGATGGTCCCAGGCGCCGTCGTCGCCCTCAGCGGCTGCGGCCTCGGGCCAGAACAGTGTCGCGGGCGAGGGCCAGGCGTCGTCCCACGGGCGCTCCGCCTCCGCGACGAGCGTCCATTCCTGTCCCTCGGGCCGATCCCGCGCCGGCGCGAGGGTGAGCCGGGCCCGCACGGTCACCGTTGCGCCGGCCCGCCAGCGCGCCTCGAAGATCCGGTGCGCGGCGTCCTCGGAGGCGGGCGGCTCGGCGAAGTCGTCGATGTCCCCGCTCTCCTTGTGCCGGCTCAGCGCGCGGCGGACGACGTCCTCGGCGGCGGGGCCGGTGTGGCGGCCGCGGGCCGCCCAGAGGGTCTGCGGGATGGCGGCGTGGTCGGTGGCGGAGTTCGACATGAGCCAATCTGCTGATGGGGGTGGGTGTGCCTTCCAGTATCACCGCCCGGCGGCGGGATGCGACGGCCGGGGGTCTCGGGCGAGCAGCGTGGCGAACGCGCACTCCGGCGCACGGTGGCGAGGATGCGCCGCCGCGCGCGAAAGGGGGTCCGGCGCGCCCCGCACACGGGATGCGTGCCGGGCACCCGGGGCGCACCGCCCGCGCGTCACGCGGGTTGCGTTCACACGTCCCGGGGCCCTCGCACGCCGCCCACAATGGTCCGGCGAACGGGGCCCGCCCGCCCATCCGCTCAGGGACGGGTCCCGTTCGCCGTCGGCCGCTCCGCGATGTCGCGGCTCCCGCCCACTCGATATATATCGGCAGCCGATATATCCTGTCCGCATGGCATCGAGGAACATGACCCGAGCGGCGTTCTTCGTCCTCACGGCGCTCGCCGACCAGCCGCGGCACGGCTACGGCATCCTGCGCGAGGTCGAGGAACTGTCCGACGGGGAGGTGCAGCTGAGAGTCGGCACGCTCTACGGGGTGCTGGACCGGCTCACCGACGACGGGCTGATCGTGCTGGACCGGGAGGAGGTGCAGCAGGGCCGCCTGCGTCGCTACTACCGGCTCACCGACGAGGGAGTGGCCGCGCTCGACGCGGAGGCGGAGCGGATGGCGGCCGGTGCCGGGGCCGCGAAGCGCCGCATCGCCGAGGGCCGCCGCGCCACCACCCCGGCCGACAGCGCACCCGAACGCCCCACGACACCCGGACTCGCGGGAGGCTTCGCATGACCACGCTGCTGGAATCCCGCTACCGCTCCGTCCTGCGCCTGCTCCCCGCCTACTACCGTCGCGAACGGGAGGAGGAGATGGTCGAGACGTATCTCTGGGACCTCGACCGCGACGAGCAGGACCAGAGCCGCCCCACCGTCGGCGAGGTGGCGAGCATCGCCGCCCTCGCCGTGCGCAGCCGCCTGGGCGCGCCCGGGGCACCGCGCCGCTACCTCCTCCTCGGCTCGGCCGTCCGGCTCTTCGCGCTGTTCGCCGTGCTGATCCAGGCGGCCGCCGCGGTCGTCGACCTGGTCCTCGAAGTGACCTGGGCCGTCAGCAGGGGCGGCGCGGAGCGGCACCTGTTCCTGTCGCAGTTCACCGGCCGGGGATTTCCCATGGGGGTGGTCACCGCCGCCCTGTGGATCCTGCCGCTGCTGTGGACGGTGGCCTACTTCGCCCTGCTCCACGACCGCCGCGGCCTCGCCCGGGCGTCCGCGCTGCTGGCCGCAGTGCCCAACCTCTGGCCGCTGATCGGTCCGCTGACCGGCGCGCTGGTCGCCCCGGACCCCGCGTTCGCCACCACCTTCGGGCTCCTCGCCTGGCTGCCGGCCCTCGCGCTCTGCGCCGCCCACCACCGGGACGCACCCCCGGCCCGGCTGCCCGTGGGCTCACCCGGACTGGTCTTCATGGCCGCATGTGTGCTGGCGGGCGCGTCCGTCGTGATGCTGCCCGCCGCCCCCGACCTGGCCTGGGCACCCGCGAGCTGCTTCGTCGTGGGCGCGCTCGGCTGGCTCTTCTGGCAGGCCCGGGGCAGCGAGGCCGCGACACCCGGCGCCGGACTCGCCCTGGCGGCCCTCGGCCTGCTGATCCTGGCGGTGCGGGTCGCCGCCGTCTACCCCTGGCTGCATGTGCCCATGGTCGGCGTATATCTCGGCGGCGCGCTCGTGCAGACGGCCGCGCTCGGCCTGCTGATCGTGGCGCTGGCGGTGGTGGGCCGCCGGGACCTCGTCGCGGCCGAGCCGAGTCTGACACGAGGTGACGTGACCTGACGTGATCGGCCCGCCCCGGGCTCAGTGCGGGAAGACCCGGGGCGGCCGCTGCCGGGGCAGTTCCTCACGGAAAGCCGTGATGACCGAACTGATCTGCCGCATCAGGACCGTGCCCTCCAACCGGTCGAGGTAGAGCCCGGCGCGAGCCACCGCGGGCAGGTCCGCACAGAAGTAGAGGGCCATGAGCGGGTTGACGAACAGCTCGCTGTCCCGGGTGCGTTCGGTGAACCGGACGTCGCCGAAGTCGCCGCGCACGGCCGCCGCGACGGATCCCTGGACGATGCTGGGGTGGCCGGCGTGGCACCGCTGTGCGTGGGCCACCGCGTCGAGGTAGAGGGCGCCCTCGCGGCTCTCGCGGGGCAGCGAGAACGCGCCCAGGTAGGCGCCCTCACGGTCCAGAGCCGCGAGATTCTCCAGGAACAGCGAGTGGTTGACGCCGTGATAGGCGTCCACTCCGAAGCCCAGACAGGCCACCAGCCGGTGCGGGACCTCGTCGAGACCGGCGACGGCGGCCAGGCTCGCCATGTCCTCCTCCGGCGTGCCCAGCCCGTGCTCGTCGCCGCGCATCAGTATGTCGGTACCGCCGTCCACCAGCACGACGGCGTCCACGCCGCCCAGATGATCGAGGAGCGCCCGGTAGGCGGCGCGCAGCGGATCGACGCCCGTGCGGGGAAAGGCGTACACGGTGTCGGGCAGCCCCTGCGCCTCGAGCCACCGGGCGAGCGTGCGCTCGGGGAAGTAGTCCCCGCGCAGCGGGGTGTCCGGGCGGACGGCGGCGACGTCCTGCTCCACCCAGGTGTCCAGGCTCAGGCCGTACAGGTCGGAGAAGGACAGGTTGGCCAGATGGACCTCCGTACCGGCCGACCGCAGCGCGAGCGCCAGGGGCAGTCCGGCGTAGACGTCGAAACCGCCGCCCGCACCGGCGACGAGCACCCGGCGCGCTCCGCGCAGGCGGGTGAAGAAAGGGGGCTCGCTCAGGGAGAACACCGAAGGACCCTAACAGGGCGGCTGTCGGCGCCGGTTCGAGCGGACCGATGCGTGCGAAGGGGCCGGCACCGAGGTGCCGGCCCCTCGCGAACACGGGGAACGCCGGGCTTACGCGCCGCTCTCCCGCAGCATGTCCTCGCGCTCGACGATCTTCACGCGCTCGCGGCCCTGCGGCTCGCCCAGCGCCCGCTCGGCGGCGTCCAGCTTGTACCAGCCCTCCCAGGTGGTGAAGCGGACCTCACGCTCGGCGAGGAAGTCGTCGACGGCCTCCGGAGCGGGCGAGGCCGGGGTGTGCAGCCGGCCGTTCGCGTAGTCGTCCAGCAGGTTTCCGACGGTCTCGTTGGCGTCGCCCTTGGTGTGGCCGATCAGGCCGACGGGGCCGCGCCGGATCCAGCCGGTCACGTACGTCGACCGGAGGTGGTCGCCGCCCTCCTCGATGACCCGGCCGCCCTCGTCCGGCACCGTGCCGGACTCGATGTCCCACGGCAGCTTGGGCAGCTTGTCGGACAGGTAGCCGACGGCGCGGTAGATCGCGGTGACGTCCCAGTCCTTGAACTCGCCGGTGCCCTTGACGTTGCCGGTGCCGTCGAGGGCGGTGCGCTCGGTGCGCAGGCCGACCACCTCGCCGTCCTCGCCGAGGATCTCCGTGGGCGACTCGAAGAAGTGCAGGAACAGCTTGTGCGGCCGGTCGCCGACGTCCCGGATCGCCCAGTTCTCCAGGGTCTTGGCGACCATGTCGGCCTGCTTGTTGCCGCGCCGGGTCTCGATCGAGCCCTCGTCGTAGTCGATGTCCTCGGGGTCGACGATGACCTCGATGTTGGGGGAGTGGTCCAGCTCGCGCAGCTCCATGGGGCTGAACTTGGCCTGCGCCGGGCCACGGCGGCCGAAGACGTGGATCTCCACGGCCTTGTTCGCCTTCAGACCGTCGTGGACGTTCGCCGGTATCTCGGTCGGCAGCAGCTCGTCCGCCGTCTTGGCGAGGATCCGGGCCACGTCGAGCGCCACGTTGCCGACGCCGAGCACGGCGACCTTCTCCGCCTCCAGCGGCCAGGTACGCGGCACGTCCGGGTGGCCGTCGTACCAGGACACGAAGTCGGCGGCGCCGTACGAGCCGTCCAGCTCGATGCCCGGGATCGGCAGATCCCGGTCGGCCGTCGCGCCGGTGGAGAAGATCACCGCGTCGTAGAAGGAACGCAGGTCGTCCAGGCTGATGTCGTTCGGGTAGTCGACGTTGCCGAACAGGCGGATCTGGGGCTTGTCGAGCACCTGGTGCAGGGCGGTGATGATGCCCTTGATGCGCGGGTGGTCGGGGGCGACGCCGTACCGGATCAGGCCGAACGGGGCGGGCATCCGCTCGAAGAGGTCGATGGACACGCCGGGGTCGGCGGCCACCTCGGACTTGAGCAGGGCGTCGGCGGCGTAGATCCCGGCGGGGCCGGCTCCGACGATGGCTACCCGCAGGGGGCGCGGCATGATCAGTTCCCTTCGAGCGTGAACAGGCGACTCGACGGGAAGCCTAAACTAAGGCAGTCCTAAGTTAGTACGCGGGTCCGGTTTATAACCTCATAAGCCATACTTATGAGATACCCAGGTTTCGGTTATGGGGGTGTCCCGCCCGTCGCCGGTCCTTCGCCTCACCGCTCCCTTCCCTTCGGCTCGGGCATGGTTGACCCTGTCCTCGGCGTACCGATGCACGGTGGGTGGCGAGGGGAGTGGCGCGTGGGCGGACGCGAGGAGACGACCGTCGTGGTGACCGGCGGCAGCGGCTTCGTCGGCGGCCATCTCGTACGGCGGCTGCTGGAGCGAGGCTATCGGGTGCACACCACCGTGCGCAGCGCGGCGAACGCGGCGAAGGTGCGGCCGCTGTGGGAGATGCAGGAGGCGTTCCCGGGCCGACTGACGCTGTTCGAGGCCGACTTGCTGAAGAGCGGCTCGTTCGACGAGGCGGTCGGCGGCTGCTCGGTCGTCTTCCACGTGGCCTCGCCGTTCCTCATGCCGGAGCAGATCGTGGACGGCCGGCGGGACGTCGTGGACCCGGCGCTGCTCGGCACCCGCGGCGTGCTTGCGTGCATCGAGCGGAACCCGCAGGTCACAACCCTGGTGTTCACCTCCACCGTGGGCGCCGTCTTCGGCGACTACGCGGACGTCCTGGACATGGACGGCCAGGTGCTGTCCGAGCGGTACGTCAACACCACGAGCACGGTCGAGAACAACCCCTACCACTACGCCAAGACCGTCGCGGAACGTGCGGTCCGCGACGCGGCGCAGGCGCAGGACCGCTGGCGCATGGTGTCCATCAACCCCGGCCTGATCCTCGGTCCTTCCCTCACCCCGGCGTCCGAGTCCGGCAGCCTCTTCCTCCTCGACGAACTGTTCAAGGGCCGCTTCTGCTACGGCGCCCCCGACTTCAGCTTCACCACCGCGGACGTCCGCGACGTCGCCGACGCGCACATCGCGGCCGCCGAGAACCCAGATGCCAAGGGCCGGTACATCGTGGCGGCCGAGACGATGACGTCGTTCCACGAGATGGCACGCATCATCCGCACCCGCCACCCCTACGACCCGCGTCTGCCGCGCACCGCGCTCCCGCACTGGCCGGTACGCGTTCTGGGCCCCTCCTTCGGGCTCACCCAGGACTACATCCGAGGGCACCTCGGGATCCGTTTCCGCGTCGACAACAGCCGCAGCGTCCACGAACTGGGCCTCACCTACCGTCCGGTGCGGGAGACCCTGCTGGACCACTACGCGAGCTGGCGCGCACACCGGCGCCACCGGCGCTGAGACCGGGCACCGGCTCGGGCCTGGTCCGTCACGCGGGCCGTATCACCCGGTGGATCGCCGACTCCCCGGCGCCGTAGATCGACTCCTCGCGTATGTACGAGCCCGGGCCCGGCGCATGGATCATCATGCCGTCACCGATGTGCAGGCCCACGTGCCGGTCGTCGTCGAAGAAGAGGACCAGATCGCCGGGTTCGAGGCCGGCGAGGGTGACCGGGGTGCCCGCGAGCGCCTGCTGGTGCGCCGCGCGGGGCAGCGTGACCCCGGCCGCCCTCCAGGCCGCCTGCGTGAGGCTGGAGCAGTCGTAGGAGTCCGGCCCGGTCGCCCCCCACACGCACGGCTTGCCGGTCTGAGCCCGCGCGAAGTCGATGGCCTTCGCGACCCGTGTGGAGCGGGTGGACCGGGGAGCGGTGGGCGCGGGTGGGAAGGCGGCGGAGCCGGCCGGCGGGTCGGTGGTGACAGGGGGGAAGGAGCCGGTGTGGGTCACGGGGGCGATGGAGCCCGTGTCGGTCATCGGGGCAGCGGCGATGTAGGCGAAGGAGCCTGTGTCGGTGAGTGGGTCGGTGAGTGGGTTGTTGACGAGAGGGGCGATGGAGCCCGTGTCGGTCATCGGGGCAGCGGTGATGTAGGCGAAGGAGCCTGTGTCGGTGAGTGGGCCGGTGAGTGGGCCGGTGAGTGGGTTGGTGAGTGGGTTGGTGAGTGGGTTGGTGACGAGAGGGGCGAAGGAGCCCGTGTCCGTCATAGGAGCGGCCGTCGTGAGCGGGGTCGCCGGGCTCGGGGCCGTCGGCACACCTGGCGCCGTCCACTGCGGCTGTTGCCACTGGCCGCTGCTGAGCGGATCCGGTAGTCCCAGGTCCGGCTGCCGCGGATCCAGCTGTCCCGGCTGCTGAAGCCCCGGCTGCCCCCACTGCTCGGTGCTCGGGTGGACCGCATGTCCCGCGGCGGGCTGGGGAGTCTGCTCGGCGACGGTGCCCCAGGCGCCCTGTGCGGGGGCGGTCATGAGGGGGGTGGCGAGTGAGGCGGTGTGACGGGACAGCAGTTCCTGGGCGATGGCCAGCTTGCGCCGGTTCCTGGCCTTGGAGTCCGCGAGGGACGGGCGCCCGGACACGGCGGGGGACGCGGGCAGCGCCCTGGGCTGCCGCGGCACGGCACCCTGGGCGGCAGGCAGCGCCGCGACGGGGAGTACGGACGTCTCGGCCGGACCGAGGCCGGCCGGCCCGGGCAGGCCGAGTCCGAGGGCGTCGGCCGCACCGGGGACGGCGAATCCGGCTGTGCTCCGGGCACTTGGCGCGGCGGCGACCAGGCCGGTCGGGGCCGACAGCCCGAGGCCGAGGGATGCCGTGGTGTCAGGACCGTCGAGTCGGGGCGCGCTCCCGCCGGGCAGTTCCGGCATGCCCCCGATGGGCAACTCCGCGATGGCCCGCCCGCTGCGGCCGGGCAACTCCGGGAGCGGGGCGGCGAAGCCGGGCAGACCCGGGGCTCCCGCTTCCAGCGCGGCCCGAGGACGGCCGGTCAGGTCCGCGGCGGATCCACTCGTCAGCTCCGGCATCACGCGCCCGGCGGCCGGACGCGCCGACCCGGGGGCGAGCTCGGGCAGCCCCGGCTCCAGAGCCCCTCGGTCACCACCGGGCAGGGCACCGCCCGACCGGTCCCGAGGTCGGGCCGGGGCCGAGAAGCGGTCGGGCTGCCGGTCCTTGGGCAGTACGGCGGGGGCGCTGGGCCCCAGCTTGGCGCGCGCCGCGTCGAACCACGGCCGGGCCACCGCGTCGAGGGCCGGATCCGGGCGCCCGCCGCGTCTCTTGGCCAGCGGGACGCCTCTTCCTCGTGAGGCCAGGGACATGGCCCGCGTCGCGTTGTAGTTCCCCGTCTCGCTCTCGGCCCGGTCGTAGAGGGAGTCGATCCGCTGCCGAACCTCGTCGGGGTTCTCCGGCGCCATGGAAGACGTACTCCTTCCTTGCCCCGCGGGGCAGTCGGGCCGAATCCGGAGTCGGTCGAGCTCCGGCTCCGGACACCACGGCGGATGTGCTGGGCAGCCGGGCGGCCTGGCGGTCAACCTAACCAACTTGTGTCGCTCGTGTGAAGGTTGAAGCGTGGAATGTCCGATACGTATTTGTGATGTTCGCCGCGGTGTTCGAGGGGAAACGATAGATGCCCTTCCCTCGTGACCACAGTTTTCTGTGAGATGCCTGAGAATCTGTGATTCGGTTGAACACAGACGCGCCATCATGCGTATCGGGCGGGGGAACTCCATGCCCGAACTCCGCTCCACGCAGGGGGACGACCT
Organism: Streptomyces griseochromogenes; assembly: GCF_001542625.1. Taxonomy (NCBI): domain Bacteria; kingdom Bacillati; phylum Actinomycetota; class Actinomycetes; order Kitasatosporales; family Streptomycetaceae; genus Streptomyces; species Streptomyces griseochromogenes. The sequence goes on from NZ_CP016279.1 coordinate 4,281,421, forward strand.
TGATACGCAACCGGCGCAGACGCCCGACCGGCGCACGACGCGCGACCTTCGCCGCCGTCGCCCTGATGCTGGGCGGGGGCGGGCTCGTCGCCGCCAACGTCTACGCCTCGGCCAGCGAGGGAGGCTGGGGCGGGCAGTCCGGCCCCGAGGCGAGCGGACACCTCACGTCCACGGGCATGGCCACGATCGACTGCCCGGACGTCGGCAGCCGGCTGACGTCCGTGCCGGACCAGGCCCGCGCGGAGGTCGACCGCGAACTCGCCCAGCTGGACCAGCAGTCCGCCGGTGCCTACCAGCAGCTCCAGCAGTCGGCACAGGCCGTCCGGGAGAATCCGGGCGCCGCCGACGGCCCGATCATGAACCCGTTGAAGGAGCAGCGCGCGGCGACCATCGAGCGGATCGCCGTCGCCATCGACCGGGTGGGCGACCGGCCGGAAGGCCTGGAGTCCCTGGCCGCCTGCACCCTGCGCCCCGCACAGGAGGGCTCCGGCGGTGATCCGGGCAGCGGCGGCCAGGCCACCGCCGGCGCGAGCGAGAGCCCTCAACAAGGCGGCGGCCAGGGCCAGAACGGTGCCGGGCAGGCGGGCGCGGGCCAGGGCGGCAACGGGCCCGTCGTCTCGGACTACGCGGACATCACCTCCGTGCAGCCCAACGTGCCGAACCCGCCCCAGCAGGCCGACGCCTCGCGCGGCACCTTCACCTCCGACTGCGGCGTCAACGCGAACGGCCTGTTCAACTCCGACAACGTGATCGTCGCCCCCGGCGTCTCCAACGGCGCCCACCACTTCCACGACTACGTCGGCAACCAGTCCAACAACGCCTTCGCCAGCGACGAGGACCTGGCCGACGCCAAGACCAGCTGTGTGGACCAGGGTGACAAGTCGACGTACTACTGGCCGGTGCTGCGCCTGCAGAACGGCAAGCAGGAACGGGACGCCGGCTCTCCGGGCGGCGGCACCGAGGGCAACGCGGGCCAGATCGTCACGGCCAAGCAGGTGACGCTGACGTTCGTGGGCAGCCCGCGCGGCAAGGTCACCGCGATGCCGCGCCTGCTGCGCATCATCACCGGCGACGCCAAGGCGTTCGTCAACGGCCCCGGCAACGCCAACGCCTCCTGGAGCTGCACCGGGTTCGAGGACCGCCAGCTGAAGGACAAGTACCCGCTGTGCCCGTCCGGCAGCGACGTGGTGCGCACCTTCCGCTTCCAGAGCTGCTGGGACGGCCGCAACATCGACAGCGCCAACCACCGCACCCACGTGGCCTTCACCGCCCCCGACGGCTCCTGCCCCGCCGGCTTCCAGGCGATCCCGCAGCTGGTGCAGCGCATCGTCTACGACGTCGCCGCGCCGAGCATCCAGGACGGCGGGCGCACGGTGCCGCTGTTCGCGGTGGACTCCTTCCCGGAGCAGTTGCACAAGCCCGTCACCGACCACGGCGACTTCATCAACGTCTTCGACGAGGACCTGATGCGCGACATGGTCGACTGCATCAACTCCGGCCGGACCTGCGGACCCCGTGGCGGCGACGACTCCGGTGCCACCACCGCCCCGAGCACCGGCGGCGGCACCGGAGCGACGGCCGACCCGGGCACCGGCACGACCGCGGATCCCGGCGCGGGCGAAACGGCAGCTCCGGCACCCTCCACCGCCAACCCGGTGGAGCTGCCGAGGACCGACGCGACGACCTCGCCCGCGAACACCACCAAGCACAGCAAGCCCGCCCGGCAGAGCAGGACGACCGAGCCTGCCGGGCCCGCCCGGCACGGCAAGACGTCCGAGCCGGCCGAGCCCGCTCGGCACGGCAAGTCCACCGAGCCCGCCAAGTCCGGCCAGGCCGGAGCCTCGTCCCGTGCGGCGGACTCCAGCGGGGGTGAGGTCGGCAAGCCCACGCAGTCCGCACCGCCCCAGAGCGCCGGAGCGGGTCGGACCCCCGCCGCGCAGACCGAGCCCCAGGCGGTGCAGGGCGGGCTCGCCGAGACCGGGGCCCACCTGTGGCCCGCGGCCATCGGCACACTGCTCGCCCTGTCAGGCCTGATCATGCTGGTGCGGGCCAAGCGCCTGCGCTACTGACCGCTCGGCACGGACGCACGGACGGCGGCCCACCCTCCAGGGGTGCGGCCGCCGTCCGCTTCCACCTGCCATCGGTCGGACGGCGTCCGTCACACGACCCGCAGGCTCCGCTTGGCGAGTTCGTACGCGGGCAGCATCGCCTCGTGCTCCTCGGTGTCCAGCCCGCCGAGGTGCAGCACCACCGGACCGTCGGGCGTGATGACGGCGAGGGCGCTCTCCTTCTTCGTCTCCTTCAGAAGCTTGCTCGTGTACAGGTACTCGACCTCCGCACCGGCAAGCCCGCCGCCCGTCGTGAAGGAGCGGTACTTCTCCTTGCTCACGTTGTCCTCGGCGACGACGAACTGCCGCAGCACAGCGCGCGCGTCGGTGCCTTGCGGCTTGCCGGTCCACACGCGCAGGAAGCCGATGGAGCCGGCCGGCTTGGCGTCGATCTCGCAGGCCATGGTCACCGGGCCCTGACGGAGGAAGGCGTCGGCGAACGCTCCGGTCAGGTCGCCGTCCGACCCGTCCGACGCCTTGGACAGCTCCTTCTCGGCGTCGACCGCCTTGGCCTTCCAGCGCGGGGCGATGTCGAAGCTGACGGGCAGTTCGCAGGCCGTACCCGCGGCGCCGATCGTGCCCCCGCTCGTCGCCGCCGAACTCTTCGCCCCCGCGGCCCCGGCCGAAGGGCTCCCCGACGCCTTGGCCGCTTCGTCCGTCGACTGGGCGCAGCCGCCCAGCAGGGCCGCCAGCATTACCGCCTGGACCACTCTGCCCCGTACGGACCCCACTCTGACCTGCACAATCGTCTCCCCTCCGACACAGCGCGGTCACTGTAACCGAGGGCACCGACAGTGCGTACGCAATAAATAAGGGGCCGGCTGCCCGGCGGACCGGGGCCCGTGGCCACAACGCCGCGCAGGGCGCCGTTTGCGGGCGGCGGCACGGGCAGGGCAGGGTTCGGGACGTGCCTACCTTGCTGATCGTGCACCACACCCCCTCGCCCCACTGCCAGACACTGTTCGAGGCCGTCGTCGCCGGTGCGACCACACCGGAGATCGAAGGCGTCCGCGTCGTGCGCAGGGCCGCGCTGTCCGCCACCGCCTCCGACGTCCTCGAAGCCGACGGCTACCTCCTCGGCACCCCGGCGAACCTCGGCTACATGTCAGGCGCCCTCAAGCATTTCTTCGACCAGATCTACTACCCCTGCCTGGACGAGACGCGGGGCCGGCCGTTCGGCTACTACGTGCACGGCGGCAACGACGTCACGGGCGCCGTCCGTGCCGTCGAGGCCGTCACCACCGGTCTCGGCTGGCGCCGTACCGCCGAGGCGGTGACCGTCACCGGCGACCCGGGCAAGGGCGATGTCCAGGCGTGCTGGGAGCTGGGGGCGACGGTCGCGGCGGGGCTCATGGCCGACACGTGAGGGGCCTGACGGCGCCCGTCACCTTCACCTTGCGAGGGCCGCGCCGGCCGTGAGCCGCCGGCGGACGACGCGCCGCTCGGCCGACCAGGACGGTGTCGGGCAGCGGGGTCTGTAGGCCGTTCGGGTGTTCGGCGGGCGTGGGGATGGCGCACCCCCCGGGCAGGAGGAGCGGGCAAAGGCAGGGGGCATGGGCGGCGACCATGCGGGAGTCATATGCGGCCCGGGCCCGGGCACGCACGCGGACAGTGGGACCGGCGCACCTCCTCTACCTGGATGGATGAAGGTGCGGGTGTGCCGTCCCTGGCCGACGATGGAGCCAGACCGCGTCGCACGCGGGCGCGGTCGTACACCGCCGAACGTCGTCGAGCCGAGGGAGCGCCGGATGCGAGCGGACGGCCACGCACCCGGACGGCCCGCGCAGGACGAGCAGAACGCCGGAGAGCCGCTGCGCCGGTGCGCACGGGATGTGGTGGAGGTGGCCGAGGACATCCGCGAGGTGTCCGCGCGCACCAGCGCCGCGCTGTTCGCGCCGTCCCTGACCGCCTCCGCGCGCCGCCGCCCCCGTACCGGTCTCGCCGCGCGGTGGGCACTGCTGCGGGCCCTGACGGACAAGCGGGGCCTCGGCGGCCCGGCGATCACGGCTCCGAACGGCATGGGGCATGTGCTCGGCACGGCCGGGGAGATGCTGGGCCGGGCGAGCCTGGCCGCGCTGGTGGCCGTCACCTCGCTGCGGCTCAGGATCGCCGCCGTGCTGGTCGACCACCCCGAGTTCGAACGCGACCCGGGCATGCGCCGGCTGACGGCCGCCGTCACCGCCGACCGCGATCTGGACGCCGTACGGGCCCTGCGCACCCTGTTCAAGGACCAGGGCGCCCGGCGCGCACTGTCCGGGCTCGTGCCCCTGATTCCCGAACTCCTCGCCATCCGCGCCCTGTTGGACGAGTACCCGCCGAACGAAGAGACCGGGCGGGCGCCGGCCACGGCCCGTGAGCCGTCCGCCTACCCGGTGCACGGCATCCGCGCCTCCCGCCTCGCGGCCATGGACGAGGGCGAGGGCGTCGCCGAGTCCGTCGACCTCGCCGAGCAGGAGAAGCAGACCATCGCCCTCGAGGGCTCCTTCCTCGGCTTCCTGCGCAACATCGAGACGCTGTCCGCCGACGGGCGGATCCTCGTGCAGAACGTGCGCGGCCCCGACGGCGTCGTCCGATACGTCGTCCAGGCTCCCGGCACGGCACCCGGCCGCCCCCGCAACGACTCCGCGCAGGACATCGCCGGCGCCTGGCGCAACCTCTTCATGGCCGACTCGCCCCACACCCGCTCGATCCGGCTCGCCCTCGCGGACCACGGCATCCCGCGCGGCGCCGACCTCGCGCTGATCGGGCACGGCGAGGGCGGCATCGCACTGATGAACCTCGCCCAGGACGAGGAGTTCTGCCGCGCCCACCGGATCACGCACGTGATCGCCGTCGGCTCCCCGGCCGGCGACGAGAAGCCCGCCGACCCCCGGACCTGGATCGCCCGCATCACCAACCAGCACGACATCCTGCCCGTCCTCGACGGCAGGAACACGGGCTCCGCCTTCGACCCGCACCCCAACCGGTACGAGGTGGAGTACACCGGACCCAGCCACGAGTTCCCGCTGTGCCACATGCTCCGCGCATACATCGAGCACCTGCGGAGCGTCATACCCGAGGCCCGTGAGGACGTCGACGAGGCGCTCGCCCTGTACCGCGGCCCGGTCGTGCGCACCCAGGCCTACCGGCTCAAGGACCGCGCCCACCCGCCCGAGGGCCACCCCTTCCTCACCCTGCCCACCACCTCCGTGCCCACCACGACGGGCCCGGTCGAGGTGCCGGTGCGCTACTACGACTCCTCCGCCGCCCACCTGTGCTTCGCCGTCGACGCCGACACGGCGCGCGGCCTGCTCCCGGACGTCACCTGGATGGTGCCGAGCAGGCTCGGCCGCCGGGCACTGGCGGTGCTCTCCCTGTACGAACACCGCTGCTCCACGATCGGCCCCTACGCCGAGCTCGCGCTGTCGGTGCTGGTGGACGACCTGTGGCGGCCGCGCCCGTACGACTTCGCCGCCGATCTGCTGCGCCGCGTCGACCTGCGCCGCACCGGCCGCTACGTCCTCTCCCTCGCCGTGGGCAGCGAAGAGGCCCGCGTGGTCGCCCGGGAGATCTGGGGCCAGCCCGCGGTCCGCTCCTTTGTCCAGGCCGACCTGATGGGCCGTGACATCGGCTTCACGGCACCGGAACTGGGCTTCGCCGTCGAGGGCCGCCTCGGTCCCGGCATCCGCTGCCCCGAGGCGGACTGGGTGCTGTACGGGCGGCGCGGCAAGAGCACCGTACGCACACTGGTCCGGACCCACGGCAGGCTGCGGCTGCACACCGGAAGCGGGGTACGGCTGCGCCTGCACACCCCCGCCGCCGAACCCATGGCGGGACAGCTGCGCCGCCTCGGCATCGAGGCCGCCCGGCCGCTGTTCGCGCTGTCCTGCCCGCAGTTCATGCTCCACCGCAGCGCCGGTGCCGCCCTGCCGCGCTGAACCCCCTTACGCGTTCCGGCAACTGGGAGCAGCCTTGGTGACCGAGTCCACCCGCACGATGCCGCCGGTCGGCGAACTCCTCGACCAGGCAGCCAGGTTGCGTGCCGACGCCGATCTGATGGACGACTGTGCCCGTCGGCTGCTCGCCACCGCGTCGGCGCTGACCGGCTGCGCGGCGGCACCCGAGCCGAGCCGCCCCGCCCTGCGGCAGCAGGCGGCCGCGTGCGGCACGGCGGCACAGCAACTACGCACCGCCGCAGAGGCCTTGATCGCCCACGCGCGCGCCTAGAGACGGGGCCCGCTCGGCGGGCGCCGGCGCGGCCGCACCGAGCAGCAGCCAGCCGGCTCGTGCACATCGGCCGCGCGCTGCCACTGGCCGATTCGTCCCGCCCGCTGGAGGGCCTGGAGACCGCCCTGGCCGGGGCTGGTCCCATGCGGTACGGGCGCTCGGCCCGGCCGCGCCCGAGGGGAAGCCGGACGACGAGGGGCTCGTCCGCCTCGCGGACGGTTGATGGTCCGTCAGTGGCGTTCGCACATCCGGGTGGTAGCGGCCACGGTCCTGGGCCGAACGAGTTGCCGAGGCCGCGACGGGGTGCGCCGGGCCCCGATAATCAGCGCTCATGCACCTCGTGAAAGCGCGCGGCCCGGCTCGCACGCCCGTGGCCGCCACCGGACCGGGACGGGTCACAACCGCGGGCATCGGCCGGGACGCGGCGTGGGCGGGCCTGTGTGCCGGGCAGTCCACCGCGACCGCCGAGCGGGGCGGCGACGCGCTGCCCGTGGCCTTCTCGTGCCGGGCGCCCGGCCTCGGTGCGGCCGACCTGGTCGGGCACCGGCTCGGCCGCCGCCACGGCCGCTTCACCTCCCGCGCCCTGCCGACGCTGCCGGACGGCGCGCCGACCGGCTCCTGGCAGGGCGCGCCCATCGCGTTCTGCCGGGCCGGACCGGTGCGGATCTGCCGCGTGCGCCACGTCACCCGGTCCGTCAACTCGATCTGCCGTGCCGCCGGTTCCCGGCCCTTCCGCGGCCGGGACCACTTCGGCGACGTATGGGGCCGACCCCGGTGTCCCTCGGCGAGTCCTGGCACGACCTTCACCGCGTCGGTCCGACCGGCGCACGGCACGATGTGCGCCGGCCGGACCGGCGCCGGATCACCGCACGCCGAGGGGAAGCGCCCGAGGGCGTGCGACACGAGGACGGAGGACCACAGGAATGAATGTCCGCCAGCATATGCATGTCACCGGCCAGGTGCAGGGCGTGTTCTACCGCGACACCTGCCGTCGGCTCGCCGAGGAACGGGGAGTGGCGGGGTGGGTGCGCAATCTGCGCAACGGCGACGTGGAGGCCGTGTTCGAGGGACATCCGGACGGCGTCGTCGCCATGGCGCGCTGGGCGGCGGAGGGTCCGCCGGCGGCGCGGGTGACGCACTGTACCGGCGTCGCCGAGGAACCCGAGGGCCTGTCCGGCTTCCGTGTCCTGCCCGACGCCATGCCCGGGGACGATCCCGGCGCCGGGTAGGCCGACGGGCCGCTGACCTCAGCGCACCCGCTCGGCGGCCGCGCGCGTCAGATGACGGCGGGGAGCGGCCGCGTCGCTCCGCGAGGAGTCGACGAGCGGCCGTACGAACAGGCTGACCGTGGCCTGTTCCGTGAAGCCGTTGCGGCGCATCAGCTCGGCGGAGGCGGTGTTGCGCCGCTCCACGTCCGTGACCACGCACACCGCCCCGGCCGCGGCGAGCCGCACACAGCACTCCTTCACCAGCCGCGTGGCCACTCCGCGCCCCTGGTAGGCGGGGTCGACCGCGATCCACTCCAGATAGCCCCAGTCGGCACGCTGCTCGAACGAGACGGACCCGAGGACGAAACCGGCGACCCGGTCGCCGTCCAGCGCCACCAGACAGGCGGAGTCCGGTGCGTCCAGGTGCCCGGCGACGGCCGACAGCGACCAGCCGGTGTACGGCATCGCCTCGGTGTCGTAGACCCGGTGACCGAGGTCGAGGACGGCGGCGAGGTGCTCGAAGCCGAGCTGGCGCAACGGGAGGGCGGGGGTCGGCGGGGCGTCGGTCACGGGCACTCCCTTCGGGGCAGCATTTCGCAGCATATGTCCGATCGAAGGGGGCGGCGCGGCCGGGAGCGAGACCGGGACCGGGCTGGGCGGCCGGGTGAGGCCAGGTGCTCGCGGGTGTACTTCACGTCCGCGGCCGGTGCCGGTGTGGTCGGGGCCCCGCGGTCAGGGAGCCCGTCGTCCGCCCTCGGCAGCCGGTGCGACCTCGCCGGGACCGGCCGTCGGCGATGGCGCGTCAAGGGGTCCGGGAGGGCTGGACGGCGGCCGGATCATCCGGTCCCGGCTTCGGGCGGGTCCGGGTCCAGGACGGGTCGGCGGGCAGGCCGGGGCTGGGTGTGTCCAGGGGCATGGGCGGGGGATCCTTCGGACGAGTGGGGGACGGTCCGTGGAAGGGAAGCGGCCCGTGCGGGGGAGGCAGGGTCCGGGATGGCGGATGCCGCCGTCAGTTCCGCCCAGACGACGCGCGCGGGCCGGTCGGCCGCGATCGTCACGCCCCAGTCGGCGCTCAGCGCGTCGACGAGGAAGAGCCCGCGCCCGTTCTGGTCGTCGGGCCCTGGACACCGGGGGACCGGGCGGGCCGGGCCCCGGTTCTGGTCCTCGACCTCGATGCGCAGCCGGTGCGCGGCGCGGCGCACCCGGCACACGATCCGTTCGCCGGCCGCGTGCACCAGTGCGTTGGTGACCAGTTCCGAGGTCACGAGGACCGCGTCGTCCCGGGCGCTCTCGCCGACGCCCCAGGCGGTCAGCAGGTCGCGTACCACCCGGCGGGCCGTGCCGACCACGCCCGGCAGCGGCGGGAGTTCGAACGCGGCGGCGGGGCCGGGAAGGGCGGCCCCGGAGGCGAGCGGGTCGAGGCCGTCGGGCCCAGGGAGTCGACCCAGGTGCTCGCCTCCGGGTGGTCTCAAGGTGCCGGCCGACTCCGCCGTCCTGCGGGCGGACTCCAAGGCATCCGGGGCGCGGGCCGGAAGGCCGACCGGAGGCAGCCGGGGCGGGGTCGGACGGGCAGCCGACGGCCGACCGGGGGTCCGGTCTTCGGGCAGCCGGTGGAGCGGTTGGGGGAGGGAGGAGGGCGGAGCCATCGCCGTACGCCTTTCGTCCGGCCTCGTGCCGTGGGGGGTGTCGGTGTCGGAAGGGCCGGCCGCTTCGGAGAGCAGACGACACACCGCCTCCCGGGAGGCCGTGGTGCGGCCCCGTCTCCCCCGACTGGACCGCGCCGCCTGCTCCTTCGGTCGGCCGGAGCAGTGAATCCACTGTGACATCCACCAACAACCCCTCGCAACACGCAAGTTGAAAATTGCAAGTGGCCAAGTGCATGCTGCTTCCGGCAAGAAGTGATCGAATGGGTTTGGGAAAGCGGTTGCGTGGGACGGCGGCCCTGAAGCCCGTGTGAGGGGGTGGGCGTGACCGCGGAGACCGACTGGGGCGGCGCCCCTTCCGTTCTGCGCATGATCCTCGGCAGACAGCTGGAGGAGCTGCGGACCCGGGCCGGCCTGACCTACGAGCAGGCGGGCGTGGCCATCGGTGTCAGCCACTCCACGATCCGGCGCATGGAGGCGGCCAAGGTCGCCCGACTGCGGCTCGCGGACGCCGAGAAACTCCTCCAGGTCTACGGCGTGAGCGACCGGCAGGAGATCGACACCTTCCTGCAGTCGGTGCGCGAGGCCAACAAGCGCGGCTGGTGGCACACCTACCGCGACGTCATGCCCGACTGGTTCGCCGCCTACCTCAGCCTGGAACAGGCGGCGCTGCAGATCCGCGCCTACGAGAACCAGTTCGTGCACGGCCTGCTGCAGACCGAGGACTACGCACGCGCCCTGCTGAGCGCGGGCAATCCGCACGCCCCGGCCGAGGCGACCGAACGCCGGGTCGCGCTGCGCATGCGCCGCCAGGAACTGCTGGCCCGGGACGGGCCGCCGCGACTGTGGGTGATCATGGACGAGACCGTGCTGCGCTGGCCGGTCGGCGGACCCGAGGTGATGCGCGCCCAGGTCGGCCATCTCATCGAGCTCAACCGGCTGCCCCACGTGACCGTGCAGCTCATGCCGTTCGCCAACGGCCCGCACCCGGCGCTGCGGGCGGGTGCGTTCCACCTCTTCCGGTTCCGGGCCCGCGAACTGCCCGACATCGCCTATCTCAACGGCCTGGTCGGCGCGGTCTACCTGGACAAGGGCGACGACGTCGTGGTGTACCGCGAGGCCCTGGACCGGCTGGGTGCCCAGGCGGCGCCCGCCAGGAAGACCGAGACCCTGCTCGCCGCGATCCGCAAGGAGCTGTAGAGGTGCACCCCCCGATACGCAACGGCATGCCTGCCCGGCAGCTGGGCGCCCACGGCTGGACCAAGCCGTGGAGCGACGACGCCGGCGGCGCCTGCGTGGAAGTGAAGAAGCTCGCCGACGGGCGCGTCGCCGTACGCCAGTCCACCGACCCCGACGGTCCGGCGCTGGTGTTCACGTCCGGCGAGATGTCGAGCTTCCTGAGCGGTGTGAAGGAGGGCGACGCCGACTTCCTGCTCTGACCGTGCCTTTTTGACGCAAGTCCCACACCTCCGACTCGAATGGGAGACACGGCGTTGCCCGACAACGGATGGCCGGCCGAACGCATCGACACCGAGAACGCCCACTCCGCCCGCATCTACGACTACATCCTCGGCGGCAAGGACTACTACCCCGCCGACCAGGAGGCGGGCGACGCCATGTCCGGGGAGTGGCCCGCCCTCCCGGTCCACATGCGCGCCAACCGCGACTTCATGAACCGCGCCGTGCGCTGGCTCGCCGAGGAGGCGGGCATGCGCCAGTTCCTGGACATCGGCACCGGCATCCCGACCTCGCCCAACCTGCACGAGATCGCCCAGGCGGTGGCCCCCGAGTCCCGGGTCGTCTACGTCGACAACGACCCGATCGTCCTCACCCTCTCCCAGGGGCTGCTCGCCAGCGCGCCCGAGGGCCGGACGTCCTACATCGAGGCCGACTTCCGCGACCCGGCGGCCATCCTCGGGGCCCCGGAGCTGCGCGAGACCCTCGACCTGGGCCGGCCGGTCGCCCTCACGGTCATCGCGATCGTCCACTTCATGCTGGACGCGGACGACGCCGTCGGTGTCGTGCGGCGGCTCCTGGAGCCGCTGCCCTCCGGCAGCTACCTGGCGATGTCCATCGGCACCGCCGAGTTCGCGCCCGAGGAGGTGGGCCGGGTCGCCCGGGAATACGCGGCCCGCAACATGCCGATGCGGCTGCGCACCCTCGATGAGGCCCACGCGTTCTTCGAGGGCCTGGACCTGGTTGAGCCGGGCATCGTCCAGGTGCACAAGTGGCACCCCGACGGCACCGGCGAGCGGGACATCCGCGACGAGGACATCGCGATGTACGGCGCGGTGGCCCGCAAGGCATGACAGGCCCGGGGCCGGGGTCCGCCCACCACCTCCCGGACCCCGGCCCCGTCCGTGCCGTACGCCGGACGGAAGACCGGAATCCGCCGGCCGTCAGAAACACAGCTGGCCGAAAAGGCGGGTAATCGGTCCGGAATTCGGCGCAACCTTCGGTGCTGTGCCAGCGGCTCGGAATGAGGGAAAAACAAAGCGGAAAGAAGCGGAACCCGGCGCGGGGAAAAGCGGTCTTAAGGTCCGCCGACGGCCGGGAACGGCCCGGCCGTGCAGGAACCGGGGGAACGAGTCATATGTCCGTACGCAGCCGCAAGACCCTTCTGACCGCAGTCGCCCTCACCGCCGGCCTCACCCTGGCCGCCGTCACGCCCGCCCTCGCCGGCTCCGGCGCGAGCCGCACCACCCGCGCCGCCGTCTCCTCCGCCGAGGGCGACCCGCGCAACGTCACCCAGCACGTGGCCGACTTCTACGGCGCCTACATCGACTCCGTGTGGGCCACCGAGGACCCGTCGGCCGCCGCCGGCGCCAAGGCACTGCGCGCCTTCTACCTGACCGCCGCCGCCCAGAAGAAGGTCGCCGCGTTCGAGGAGAAGAACCACGCCGACGGCATTCTGTTCGCACAGAACGTGCCGGTGAAGTGGAAGGTCACCTACACCGGCTCCGGCGCGGGACACGCCACCAGCAGGGTCACCCTCACCTGGGGCGACGGCTCGACCGCGCAGGTCAGCAAGATCGACGTCCAGTCCGACCTGAAGACCTTGAAGATCACCGACCTCAAGCCGGCCCGCTGACCGGCTGACGGGCGCGCAGTCCCGCCCCGCCCCCACTCGGGGCGGGGCTCGCGGCTGTCGGGGGCGGTGTCAGGGCCGGCCGTGCGGGTAGTACGGCCGCGGCAGCCGCATGCCGCGGTCGGCCATGATCCGCCGTACGTGGTCGGGGTAGTCGGTGATGATCCCGTCGACGCCGAAGTCCATCAGCGCCTCCACCGTCGCCGGGTCGTCACAGGTCCAGGGGACCACCTTGAGGCCGCGGGCGTGCGCCTCGGCGACCATCGCGGCGTCCGAGTAGAAGCGGAAGCCGGGGTCGCCGACCTTCCCGCTCTGCGGGAAGCCGTAGTTGGGGGAGAGGGTCGTGAGGCCGGGGATGGTGGCGGCCGCCTTGACGAAGTCGCCGCCGTAGTCGTCGGCGTCGATCCCGCCGAGCCACGGCGACGCGCCGGGCCGGCCGACCTGGAGGAAGTCGTAGTTCGTCAGCGCCACCAGCGGCCACCCGGGTGCCAGCCGGTGCATCGCCTTCAGCGCGCCCCAGTCGAACGACTCGATGGTCACCTGCCGCTCGATGCCCGAGCGGTGGATCTCCTCGTACACGCGGCGCACGAACACCTCGCGCGGCGCGGTCTGTTCGGGCGCTCCCGCCTCGACCTTGGTCTCGATGTTCAGCCTGACCCGGTGGGCGTGGTAGCTCTTTACCAGGTCCAGGACGTCCTTCAGCTCCACCATCCGGAAGCCCTTGACGACCTCCTGATCAGGGAAGCCGGGCAACTGCTGGTAGCCGCAGTCCAGGGTCTTGATCTGGGCGAGGGTCAGGTCCTTGATGTACTTGCCGGTATACGGGTACATCGGGTCGCCGGGCGTGACGGGACCGGTGTCGCGGCACTTGACGCCGCTGATCTGCCGGTCGTGGTTGACGACCACCTTCAGGTCCTTGGTGATCTGGGTGTCCAGCTCCAGCGTGGACACGCCCAGCCGCATCGCCTTGCCGAACCCCTCCAGCGACTCCTCGGTCGTCATGCCGAGTCCGCCGCGGTGGGCCTGGAGGTCGAAACGGGCCTGGGGCGGACCGCCTCGGGCCGCTTGCGCGGTGGCGGGTAACACGAGCGCCGGCACCAGGGCCAGACCGGCGAGCAGGTGTCGTACGGACATCGCACCTCCCTGTTCTCGGGGCGCCCGAGATTCTCGCAAGGGGCGGCCCGGGCGGGCCACCTCCGCGGCGGAACATTGACCCAAAGGCCGTCGAACGTACGGCGCACCGACACCCGGACGGGGGCCGCAGGTCAACCTGCGCGCCGCCTGGAGCCCCTCCCCACCCCGGACCTCACCCCGTGTGCGACCGGTTCCCGGATCCGTGCCGCAGGCCCTCGGTACCGGCCCCGCGCCCGTGATGGTGGCGACGGCGCTCGACCGGGGTGCGGTGCAGGGCGATGAGCGCGGCGTCGTCGCCCAGCCGGCCGCCCGCGTGGGCGAGCAGGTCGCGCCGCACATGGTGCATCAGCGCCTCCGGACTGTCGTCCGTCCACCTCACCACCCGCTCGACCAGCGGATAGAACCGGCCGCGCGTGTCCCGGGCCTCGACGACACCGTCGGTGTACAGCAGCAGCGTGTCACCGGGCTCGAAGGAGAACACGTCCAGTGTGTGGTCGGACCCCCCGTGCACCCCGAGGGGCGGCGAGGGATGCAGGCTCGGCACCGAGACCGCGTGCCCCGGGCTCAGCAGCAGCGGCGGGGGATGGCCGCAGCTGGTCATGCGGGTGATCGGGTCCTGGTCCGGGATCTCCACCAGCAGGGCGGTGGCGAAGCGCTCGCCCGCCTCCTCCGGTGTCTCCAGCTCGGTCGCGTAGCGGCTGATGCTCTGGTCCAGCGTCGTGGCCAGGACCTCCAGCGGGATGTGTTTGTGCGCGCTCTCGCGGAACGCGCCGAGCAGCAGCGCGGCCTCCCCGATGGCCGGCAGGCCCTTGCCGCGCACGTCTCCGATCAGGACCCGTACCCCGCCCTCGTACTGGGTCACGGCGTACAGGTCACCGCCGATCTGTGCCTCGTCCTCGGCGGCCATGTAGAGCGAGGCGATCCACAGCGGGCCGATCTGCTCGGGCAGCGGCCACATCAGCACGTGCTGTGCGGCCTCGGCGACCGTGCGCACCTGCGCCAGCTGGGCCTGGCGGCGCTCCCGTACCACGCTGTAGATCACGACCATCACCGAGAGCACGGTGAGGGTGACGAGCTGCACGATGTGGTTCGAGGTGGAGATCCCGCCGTGGACGAACGCGATCAGTGTCTGGGCGGCCACCGCCAGCGCCCCCACGAAGGCCGTGGTCCGCGGTCCGGCGAACGACGGCGTGAGCGCCGGGGCGATGACCAGGGCCGGGCCCAGATGGATGCTCTCGGGGGAGCGGATGTCCACCACGGTGATCACCACGATGAGCACGATCGGGAGCAGCAGCAACGCATGGACCGACTGCCGCGGCTGCTGCCCACCCGCCCCCCGGTGCCGGAGCCTCATGCCTACCAGCGTGCTCCCGGACGAGGCTTACGGCATATGGAAGAGCCGGAGCCGGACATCGGCCACTGCCGGTCGCCGTGCGAGGGCGGAACGGGCGAGCCGGAGGGCCCCGGGTACCGGGTCTGTCTCCTCGCGCCCGCGGCAGCGCCGGACCTGGTCGTGGTGCGCAGCCGCCGAGAACGCGGTGGTACCGGGGCCGATCCGCCGCCTGGCACGGGTCAGCGGGGCTCGTGCACCCTCGTGAGGATCTCCAGCACCTCGGGTTCTCGCTGCAGCCGTGGCTCAGCGATTGACCGCCCGCATCCCCGCCTCGTCGTACCGCTCACCCGACACCTCGGGCAGCTCCGCCTCTATCCGGGTCAGGTCCTCCTTGGTCAGCTCGATGCCGACAGCGGCCGCGTTCTGCTCCAGATAGGTCCGCCGCTTGGTGCCCGGGATCGGGACCAGGTCCTCGCCCTGGGCCAGCACCCACGCGATCGCCAGCTGGGCCGGGGTGACGTCCTTCTCCGCGGCGATCTCCTTCACCTTCGCCGCCAGCCGCTGGTTCGCCTCGATGTTGGCATCGGTGAAGCGGGGGCTGTTGCGGCGGTAGTCGTTCTCGTCCAGTTCCTCGGCGGAGGAGAAGCGGCCGGCGAGGAAACCGCGGCCGAGCGGCGAGTACGGGACGAAGCCGATGCCCAGTTCCCGGCAGGCGGGCAGCACCTCGGCCTCCACGTCCCGCGTCCACAGCGAGTACTCGCTCTGCACCGCGGTGATCGGGTGGACGGCATGGGCGCGCCGGATGGTCTCCGCGCTCGCCTCGCTCAGCCCGATGTGGCGCACCTTGCCCTCGGCCACCAGCTCCCCGAGGGCACCGACCGTCTCCTCGATGGGCACGTTCGGGTCGACCCGGTGCTGGTAGTACAGGTCGATGCGGTCGGTGCCCAGCCGCTCCAGCGAGCCGTGCACGGAACTGCGCACATGCTCGGCCGAGCCGTCCTGCCGGCCGATCGTGCCCATGTCGCCCGGCACCGCGTCGTCCATCCGGTAATTGAATTTCGTGGCGATCACATACTCGTCACGGTGGCCCCGGATCGCCTCTCCGACCAGCGACTCGTTGGTGAGCGGCCCGTAGACCTGAGCGGTGTCGAGGAAGGTGATGCCGAGTTCCAGGGCGCGCCGGATGGTCGCGATCCCCTCGTCCTGGTCCGTGGTTCCGTAGAAGGCGGACATGCCCATGCACCCGAGGCCGATGGCCGATACCTGGAGTTCCCGCAGATTGCGCTGTCGCATGTGGTGTTCCAGCCTTTCCCGCACACTGGATAGTCGTTCCGCACGGCACGAAGCCCCTCATCCATCTAGCGACGGAATCCGCCCCCCGGCATCCCGTGGGGGAGACCGGGCGACGTGGGCCTCGTGCGCCTGGATGTCCTCGACGCTATGACTTGGAGCGCTCTCGAAGTCAACTCAGCCGTTCAGGCGCACCAGCAGCTCGAACAGGTCGTTCCGGGGCACCACCGGCTTGTTGCGCAACGCGGCGGCCGGTACCGAGAGTTGGTGGTCGGATGTGAAAGGCTCCGGTGTCATTCCATGGAGTGGACCGTCATGCCTGCGCGTTGGCCGTGAACCGGGCACCTCGGGAGTGTGCGGACAGACACCCCCGTTGGGGGACGGTTCCGAAGCCGCCCGGGTTGCCTCCCGTGCACCGGTTTCTTCTCACTGCACCGCAGGTCGCGAGGATCTTGACGACCGGCCCCCGGCTCGCTGAACTGTGAGCGCCGCCGTCGCAAGGGCGGCGGTGCGACGAGCAGGCGATCGAGCGAGAAAGGGTGCGGCCGACCCGCTTGGAGGGGGAGGGGCGAGCGGGGTGGAAACCGTACATCTATACGATGGCGGCGGAAAACGGGTGGATGACCAGGAAACTCCTCGCACGGCCGGGACGCCGGAAGCGGGGACGAGGGGGCGATGCAGGTGGCGGGGGACCCGGAGGCGATGGGCTGCCGTACCTCATGAGCGCCGACCGGAGCAGTGAGGGGCGCAGGCAGTGGATCCGCTCCGCGCTCGCACGCTTCGCCCGGTTCACGGGGCGCACGCTGCGGGCGGAGTGGCACGCCATCATCGTCGACCCGGTGCACCGGGTCGCGCGACGCGGACTGTCCGGGCTGGTGCTGGCGTTCGTCGCCGCGTTCGGCGTCATCTTCTTCCACGATCTGGCGCAGCACCCCACCGGAGCCCTGTGGGTGACGCGGCTCGGCGGAGTCAAGGCCGACCTGCCGCTGGGGGTCTCCCTGCTGCGCACCCCGGTGTCGCTGTACGTCCCGGCGCTCGATCTGCCGGTGTGGGCGGGCATCACCCAGCTCTTCCTCGCCTTCGCGCTCGCCGAACTGGCCCTCGGCCGCCGCCGGACGCTGGCGATCGCCTACATCACCACCCTGGCCGGCACCCTCACCGCGCGCGCGATGATCGAGCTCGGTCCCGGCTGGTGGGGGTTCGGACTGCCGCCCGAGTGCGGCAAGGTCCTCGACACGGGACCGTCCGCGGCCGTCGTGGGCCTGTTCACCTATCTCGCGGTGGTCCGGCGGGCGCCCGTGGTGTTCATCCTGACGGGCGGCTCGATGGTCTGGGAATCGATCGCGGTCCCGAACCTCGCCGGCCGGGAGCATCTGATCGCGGTGGGCGCGGCGGTCGTGCTGGGGCTCCTGCACGGCCGCGGGGAGAAGCTGAGGTCCTTCGTACGGTCCCTGCGCGTGCCGCGGCGCCCCGAGCCCACACCAGCACGGCGGAAGCCCGTACCCGCACCACCGGGGCGAGAGCCCGTACCCGCACCACGACGCCCGGAGCCCGCACCACAACGCCCGGAGCCCGTACCCGCACCCATGCTCCCGGAGGGCCCCGGCCCCTCCGCGTCCCTTCCCGGCGGCCCGGCTCCTGGCATGTCCGCACCACGTCAATGTGATGGTTTTCGCACTTCGACACGTGCGGGCACCCCCTAATGTTGCCGCGAGGTACGGCAGGGCTTGGCTGACACCATGGTGTTCGTCGCCGGCAGGCAGCTGAAGGGAATCCAGGATGTTCCGCAAGGTGCTGGTCGCCAACCGTGGAGAGATCGCGATCCGCGCGTTCCGGGCGGGCTATGAACTCGGCGCGCGCACGGTCGCCGTCTTCCCGCACGAGGACCGCAACTCGCTGCACCGGCTGAAGGCCGACGAGGCGTACGAGATCGGAGAACCGGGGCATCCCGTGCGGGCCTACCTCTCCGTCGAGGAGATCGTGGGCGCCGCACGCCGGGCCGGCGCCGACGCCGTCTACCCGGGCTACGGGTTCCTCTCCGAGAACCCCGAACTGGCCCGCGCCTGCGAGGAAGCGGGCATCACCTTCGTCGGCCCGAACGCGCAGACGCTGGAGCTGACCGGCAACAAGGCCCGTGCGGTGGCCGCGGCCCGGGCGGCGGGCGTACCCGTGCTGGGCTCGTCCGCTCCCTCCAATGACGTCGACGAACTCGTCCGCGCCGCCGAGGAGATCGGCTTCCCCGTCTTCGTCAAGGCGGTCGCGGGCGGCGGCGGACGCGGCATGCGCCGTGTGGAGAACCCCGCCCAGCTGCGCGAGTCCATCGAAGCCGCCTCCCGCGAGGCGGCGTCCGCGTTCGGTGACCCGACCGTCTTCCTGGAGAAGGCCGTCGTCGACCCGCGCCACATCGAGGTGCAGATCCTCGCCGACGGCGCGGGCAACGTCATCCACCTCTTCGAGCGCGACTGCTCGCTCCAGCGCCGCCACCAGAAGGTCATCGAACTCGCGCCCGCGCCCAACCTCGACCCGCGGCTCAGGGAGCGGATCTGTGACGACGCCGTGCGCTTCGCCCGTGAGATCGGCTACCGCAACGCGGGCACCGTCGAGTTCCTCCTCGACCGCGACGGCAACCACGTCTTCATCGAGATGAACCCGCGCATCCAGGTCGAGCACACGGTCACCGAGGAGGTCACCGACGTCGACCTGGTCCAGGCCCAGCTGCGCATCGCCTCCGGCGAGACCCTCGCCGACCTCGGCCTGTCCCAGGACACGGTCACCCTGCGCGGTGCCGCCCTGCAGTGCCGGATCACCACCGAGGACCCGGCCAACGGCTTCCGCCCGGACACCGGCCGGATCAGCGCCTACCGCTCGCCGGGCGGCTCCGGCATCCGCCTCGACGGCGGCACCACCCACGCGGGTACGGAGATCAGCGCGCACTTCGACTCGATGCTGGTCAAGCTCACCTGCCGGGGGCGGGACTTCAGGGCCGCCATCGGGCGCGCCCGGCGCGCCGTCGCCGAGTTCCGCATCCGCGGCGTGGCCACCAACATCCCCTTCCTGCAGGCCGTCCTGGACGACCCCGACTTCCAGGCCGGCCGGGTCACCACCTCCTTCATCGAGCAGCGCCCGCACCTGCTCACCGCCCGCCACTCCGCCGACCGCGGCACCAAGCTGCTCACCTACCTCGCCGATGTGACGGTCAACAAGCCGCACGGCGAGCGCCCGGACCTGCTCGACCCCGTCACCAAGCTGCCGCCCCTCCCGGCCGGCGAGCCCCCGGCCGGCTCCCGGCAGCGGCTGATCGACCTCGGTCCCGAGGGCTTCGCCCGGCACCTGCGCGAATCGCCGACCATCGGCGTCACCGACACCACCTTCCGCGACGCCCACCAGTCGCTGCTCGCCACCCGGGTCCGCACCAAGGACCTCCTCGCCGTCGCCCCGGTCGTCGCCCGCACCCTGCCCGAGCTGCTGTCCCTGGAGTGCTGGGGCGGCGCGACCTACGACGTGGCGCTGCGCTTCCTCGCCGAGGACCCGTGGGAGCGGCTGGCCGCCCTGCGCGAGGCCGTGCCGAACATCTGCCTCCAGATGCTGCTGCGCGGCCGCAACACCGTCGGCTACACCCCGTACCCGACCGAGGTCACCGACGCCTTCGTCCAGGAGGCCGCCGCCACCGGCATCGACATCTTCCGCATCTTCGACGCCCTCAACGACGTCGGCCAGATGCGGCCCGCCATCGACGCCGTGCGCGAGACCGGCACCGCGGTCGCCGAGGTCGCCCTCTGCTACACCGCCGACCTCAACGACCCCGCCGAGCGGCTGTACACCCTCGACTACTACCTGCGCCTGGCCGAGCAGATCGTGGAGGCCGGCGCCCACGTCCTCGCCGTCAAGGACATGGCCGGACTGCTCCGCGCCCCGGCCGCCGCCAAGCTGGTGTCCGCGCTGCGCCGCGAGTTCGACCTGCCGGTGCATCTGCACACCCACGACACCGCGGGCGGCCAGCTCGCCACCTACCTCGCCGCGATCCAGGCGGGCGCCGACGCCGTGGACGGCGCGGTCGCCTCCATGGCCGGCACGACCTCGCAGCCGTCGCTGTCGGCACTGGTCGCCGCCACCGACCACTCCGAGCGGCCCACCGGACTCGACCTCCAGGCCGTGGGTGACCTCGAGCCGTACTGGGAGGGTGTCCGGAAGGTCTACGCCCCCTTCGAGGCGGGCCTCGCCTCTCCGACCGGACGCGTCTACCACCACGAGATCCCCGGCGGCCAGCTGTCCAACCTGCGCACCCAGGCCGTCGCCCTCGGCCTCGGCGACCGCTTCGAGGACATCGAGGCCATGTACGCCGCCGCCGACCGCATCCTGGGCCGCCTGGTCAAGGTGACCCCGTCGTCCAAGGTGGTCGGCGATCTCGCGCTGCACCTGGTCGGCGCCGGTGTCTCCCCGGCGGACTTCGAGGCGACCCCCGACCGGTTCGACATCCCCGACTCCGTCATCGGCTTCCTGCGCGGCGAGCTGGGCACCCCGCCCGGCGGCTGGCCCGAGCCGTTCCGCACCAAGGCCCTGCGGGGCCGGGGCGAGCCCAAGCCCGCCCCCGAGCTGTCCGCCGACGACCGCGCCGGCCTTGCCAAGGACACCCGGGCGACGCTCAACCGGCTGCTGTTCCCCGCCCCGACCCGTGAGTTCGACACACACCGGCAGAGCTTCGGCGACACCAGCGTCCTGGACAGCAAGGCCTTCTTCTACGGCCTGCGCCCGGCCAAGGAGTACGCCGTCGACCTGGAACCCGGTGTCCGGCTGCTGATCGAGCTGCAGGCGATCGGCGAGGCCGACGAGCGCGGTATGCGCACCGTGATGTCCTCGCTCAACGGACAGCTCAGGCCGATCCAGGTCCGGGACCAGGCGGCGGCCTCCGACGTGCCGGTTACGGAGAAGGCCGACCGCGCCAACCCCGGTCATGTGGCGGCGCCCTTCGCCGGCGTGGTGACGCTCGCGGTGGCGGAGGGCGACGAGGTCGCGGCCGGCGCGACGGTGGCCACCATCGAGGCGATGAAGATGGAGGCCACGATCACCGCGCCCAAGGCGGGCCGGGTGTCCCGGCTGGCCATCAACCGGATCCAGCAGGTGGAGGGCGGCGACCTGCTGGTCGAGATCGCCTGAGACGGCCGTTCGCCGCGACCGGGCCGACCGGTCGCGGCGAACGGCCGACCGGCTAGAGGCGGCCGAACAGATAGCGCAGGCGGGCGAGGATCAGGTTCGGGTCCTGCTTGGTGACGAACGCGCCGCTGGGCAGGTACAGGGTCCGGCCGAAAACGGCCACCGAGGTCGGGTTGGACAGCCCGTCCTGCCGGGTCAGCACGACCGTGCGGGTGCCGTCCCGGCGCACCAGCACGACCTGGCTGGAGTCGTTCAGCGCGGCCAGCACGCTGCTGCCCTGCCCGGGGAAGGCGAAGTCGTCGATGCCGGCCAGGCCCGTGGCCCGAGTCTCGACGGGGCCCGCCGAACCGTCCTGGCCGATGGGGAAGCGCAGCAGCGTCCCGCGGTCCGAGTTGGACACCCACACCGCGTCGCGGTGCGCCTTGATGCCGTTGGCGCCGTAGCCGGAGCCGTCCGGCACGGACAGCGGCCGCAGTTCCGCGCCCTTCGCCCAGGCCGTGGCCTTGCCGCCGGACACCGGGACGCGCCACACGGTGCCGAGTACGGAGTCGGCGGCGTAAAGCATGCCGTGGCGTTCGTCGAGGGCCAGGCCGTTGGGCAGCCCGTTCGACGGCAGCTCGGCGATCTGCGCCGCTGTGCCGCCGTCGCCGGGGATGCGCCAGATACCGGTCTCGCGCGTGCCGGTCGCGTAGTTGACGTAGAGCGTGCCGTCGTGGGTGCGTACGACGCCGGTGACGGAGGCGCTGCGCACGACGGGTGTGTTCGGCTTCTCCACGGCCGGCAGGGTCGCGAGGATCCGGGTCTCCCCGTCCGCGGTGACGTGGGCGACCTGCCGGGCGAGGGCGAAGGTGAGGTCGGCGGACCCGTCGCCCTCGACCGCGATGTTCTCGGGCGTCTGCCCGGCGGCCAGGCCGAAGTGGGCGACGATCCGCGAGTCCGTGACGATCGGCTCGTGGCCGGTGGCGGGTGCCGCCGCGATCAGGCCGAACACGAGCGCGGCAGTGGCGGCCGAGGCCAGGCGGGGGAGTCGGGGCATGTGACCTCATTTCGTACGGCGCGCGGTGCGCCGGCGTGCGGGGCCACACAAACATGACGGCGTGCTGGTCACCGGCCCGGGGAGCCAGGGCCGCGGGGTCGCCCGCGCGGCCCACGACATGACGCCGCGCGCGGCCCGCCCGGGTGACGGGTTTGGCCGCGCGCGGCGGGGGAGGTCAGTCCCAGAGAGGGTAGATCACGACGTTCTTGAAGCCGTCAGGCCGGGCGCCTTCGTAGGTGAGGCTCATCCGGCCGTAGCGCAGGACGTCCGGGTGCTTCTTCCAGGGTTCCGGACGGTCGAGGCGCACGGTCACCCGGTACGAACGGAAGGTGCCCGCCGCGCAGTACGGCTTGCAGTCGTTGACCGCGTTCACGCCCACGGCGGTGGCCGTGTCCGGGCTCCACCGCGTCCAGTGGAGCCCGATGAGGCGGCTGTTGCCGTCGCCGCAGGCCAGGATGAAGTCGGTCGGGCGGACGTTGCGGTTCCAGAAGCAGTCGACCAGGACCGGCTGCGAAGGCTCGGCCTTCGGGGCCGTGGCAGCCGGCGGGCTGGCCGAAGCCGTGGTCATGGCCGCGGTGAGCATGGCCCCCGCCGCCAGGGTGACCGCCGTTCCCACCAGTGATCCGCGCATGGCCGCTCCCGCCCGTCGTGCGTGTACCGCCGCGTGCACCTCGACGCTACGACCGTACGCCCGGTTGCACCAGTCGCGCAGGTCGCGCCGCGTGTCAGCCGTGCGAGACGGTCAGCCCGTAGAACGCGACCCGGGCTCCCTTCGTGGTGCTGTCCGAGGACGACTGGTTGTAGGAACCCGCCTTGAAGTACTGCTTGTACGGCGAGAACGACGACGGGATGGCGTAGTGGGTGGTGGTGCCGTTGACCGTCAGATCGATGGTGTTCCCGCCGGAGACGGCGATGGTGTAGCTCCATGTCCTGCCGACCGCCACATGGCCCACGGTGTGCGTGGTCTGGCCGCCGGAGGGCGAGTTCTCGGTGCCGAGCACGATGTCGCCGTCCGCGTGGTAATACAGCTCCAGCAGCGGCTTGGTGGACGAGCCGCCGGAGCCCAGGTGGATCTGGCCCACGCAGACGTTCTTGGTCACCGAGACCACCCGCAGGGTCGCGCTCATCCGGTGGGAGCCGTTGAGCGGCCAGTCGGCGGGGCTGCCGCTCCGGTTCATCTCGCGCAGCTCCGAGCGGGCGTAGTTCGAGTTCGGCGTGGTCACGCCTTTCTCGGGTGCCCAGAAGGTCATCGCGCCGTCGCGTGTGTCGGTGTAGAAGTAGGCGTCCTGGTAGCCGTTCGCGCCCTGGAGCCGGGACGAGGGGATGGTGGTCGGGGAGCCGGGCGAGCCGACCGGCTCCTGCAACTGCCATATCGACAGGTCGAAGTTGCCGCCGGGCGCGACATGCGGGTCTGCCGCGTCGGCGCTGCCACCGGTGAGAGCGGTGAGAGTGAGGGCGAAGCCCGCGGCGGTCGCGGCCGCGAGCAGCCTGGGACGGGTCACGTGGGGGGTCCTTCCGCCAGAAGGATGCGCCCATTGTTCAGAAGTTCATAACTGTGAACGCTGGACGCATCCTTGTTCATCGGTGACCCGTGAAGCTAGAGGTCTGAACCAGACACGTCAAGAGGGTCAGCAGGCGCCCTCGTCCTGCCACGGGCCCCACTCCGAGGCGCCGGGGGCCTCGTTCTGGGTCCACCACTTGGCCTTCCAGTTGTGCTTGCTGTACGAGACCTCGTTCCCCGCCGTGTACACGGCCGTCGAACTCCAGGCGGTCTTGCAGGAGGCGGGGGTCGGCGTCGGCGTGGGTGTCGGTGTGGAGGAGGGCGGGGTGGCGCCCGCGAACCGCACCGAGTACTTGGCGAAGTCCCAGGAGTTCTGCGTCACGCTGGAGCAGGTCCCGGACGTGCGGCCGCCGTTGTCGGGCGGCGTGCACTGGCGGTCCCGGTTCAGGGACCAGAACGTGAAGCGGTCCATGTTGTGGCTCGTGGCGTAGTCCAGCACGGTCTGGAAGTCGGACTGTGTGAAGTACTCGCCGGTGTCGCTGCGGCCGTTCATTCCGGAGAAGCCCTCATGGGCGTAGGCGGTCGCCTGGTCCCAGCCGAACGTGGACTGCAGGATCGAGTTGAAGTTGGTGAGCGCGCCGGTCTGGCTCGCCGCCCCGTTGAAGCCGCCGTCGAAGGGCATGATGGAGAAGTTGTTCGGGGTGAACCCCTGCGACTTGGCCTCCAGCAGCATCTGCTTGCCGAACCAGCCGGTGCCGTCCGCCGTGCCCGCCGTGGTCACGGAGACGTACAGGCCCGGGTTGTTCTGCTGCAGGATCTTCGCGGCGCCGATCTCGTTCTTGATCGCCGCGCTGTTCTCGTACTCCGGCTCCTCCAGGTCGAAGTCGATGGCGTGCAGCCCGTACTTGGTGATGACCTGCTGGTACGCCACCGCCGTGGAGGCCGCGTCCGAGCAACTCTGCCCGAGCTTGGTGCCGCCGTACCCGCCGATGGAGACGGAGACGTCACCGCCCTTGGCGCGGATCGTGTTGATGACCGACTGCACGGCCGTGTCGGAGGAGACCGGTGCCGTGCCGCCCCAGGTGGGGGAGCAGCCGCCGCCGTTGGGCGCGAGGATGAAGGCCAGCTGGAAGGCTTTGAGTCCGGTGGCGTCCATGATGGCCGACGCGTCCGGCGGGTCGTTGTCCAGCGGCATCAGATAGGGGGCCGCGGCGTACCAGCGGTTGTCGAGCGCGGTGGTGGCGCCCGAGGCGTTGCCCGCGACGAGGGCGGTCGTGCCCGCGGCGGCGAGCGTCACGGCCGCCGTGGCGCCCAGACATGCGTGAAGACGTCTCACTGCGTGCCTCCAGAGGGTGGGGGTGGGGAGGAGCCCCACCCTCCGGGAGCTGTTGCGGTCACGTCAATAAGTTGGACTAGACCAACTTGCTCTTTGGACTAGACCATACGATCTCTTTACTCGGCGTCGACCAGACGCACCGCGAAGCCGCTGTCGAGTGGCAGGCTCGGTGTGCTGATCGTCGTCACATGGGTGTCCGCGTCGTACGCCCAGGCGGAGTCCGGCAGTTGGCGCCCGTCGACGAGCACCCGCGCGGGTGCCGTGTCGCCGTGCACGGTGAACCGGTACGTCCGGGCGTCCGGCCTGTCCGCGTACTCGCCCTTGCTCGCGCCGACCGTCACCGTCGTCCCCCGCGCGTCGGCGTGCGCCGACACCCGCTGCGTGGCCGCCGCGCCCTCGGCGAAGGCGCGTGTGACGCCGTCGTCCTCGTAGAGCGTGTAGCGGCTGGTGCCGTGCGCGGACGGGTACACGTCCCAGTCCAGCTCGTGCCGGTCGCGGGTCTGCCAACTCGTCGTGCCCTTGGGCCACATGGGAACGATCGCACCCTCGCGCACGAACAACGGGAGCGTGTCCAGCGGGGCGTGGTAGCCGTTCAGAGTGGTCGGACCCTGGTAGGTGCGGCCGGTCCAGTAGTCGGTCCAGGTGCCCTTCGGGAGGTAGATGCCGTCACGGGTGTCGGAGTCCTGGTAGACCGGGGCGACGAGGAAGTCGGGGCCGGACAGGAACTCGTACTTCGCCTCGGCGCCCAGGGTGTCCGGGTCGTCCGGGTACTCCAGCCACAACGGACGCACCGCGCCCACACCCGTCTTCGCCGCCTCCGCCGACAGGGTGTACATGTACGGCAGCAGCCGCTCCTTCAGCTGGAGGTACTTGCGGTTGATCGAGGTGTACGGCTCCCCGTCCCGCCACGGCTGCTGGTCGGCGGGCTTTCCGGTCGTGAGGTCACTGGCCCAGCCGTCCATGGTCATGACGGCCGGCAGGAACGCCTTCCACTGCAGGTCCCGGGCGTACATCTTGGCGTCGTGACGGTAGATGCTGCCCACGTCACCGGTGTTGTAGGCGATGCCGGACAGGGTCGCCCCGGCGTACGTCGGTATCTGCCAGCGGATGTAGTCCCAGGACAGCTTCTGGTCGCCGCTCCACAGCACCCCGCAGCGCTGGGCGCCCGCCCAGGACACGGGCAGCCAGACGAACCCGCGCGCGTCGCTGTTGTCCTCGATCCCCTTCTTGGCGGCGTCGCAGGCGTCCAGCGCGAACTTGTAGCCGTTGCCGACCCAGGCCACGTCCAGCTTGGCCACCCGCTGGCCGGCCTTGACCTGGTCGGCGAGCTTGTCGATGCCGTCCTGGGTCCACAGACCGAGCTGGGCGTGGTGGTCCCGCAGGCCCTTCGCGGTCTGCTCCAGGTTCTCGTACCCGCAGCCGTAGCCGTCGTTGACCAGCATCCAGCCGAGCGGCATCTGGTTCTCGGTGTAGCCGTCGGCGATCTTCAGCGCGTCCAGGGTGTGCCGCTCGCCCCGGTTGGCGTTGTGCAGGTAGCAGTCCGAGTCGCCGGGTTCGAGGCCGTAGACCGGCGGCATGAAGGGCTTGCCGACCAGCGCCGTGTACTTGCCGATGACCCGCTTGGCGTCACCGGGGAAGTAGTAGGCGTCCAGGCGTCGTTCCTGCTGGCCGGTGGTGACCGGCGAGCCGAAGGTGTACACGCCCGGCGCGAAGGTGTTGCGGAGGACGCCGTAGCCCGCGCTGGAGAGGTAGAACGGCTGGGAGTTGTTGTAGCCGCCCTCGTTCCAGTCGAAACTGTTGGCCACGTACATGGTCTGTCCGCGGTGCGAGAAGGTGCCGTTCTGCTCGCCGCCGCCGAAGAACTGCTCGTCGGCGCCCCGCGTGAGGCTCTGCCGCATTCCGCCGGTGGACCAGCGCAGCGGCTTGTCCTCCTGCCAGATCCGGGTGCGGTCGTCGGGCTTGTACAGCCCGAACCGCAGCGGCTTCTTGTACACGCGCAGCACGGCCTCGGGGGAGCGGATGCCGTAGTAGTCGCCCGCGTCGAAGGACGAGGTGTGCCGCTGGAGGGCGGGCTGTTTGCGCACGATGGCCGTGCCCGCCGGATCGCTCAGCGAGCCCGACGGGTCCGCCTGGAGCCGGAGTTGACCGCCCGTCAGGAAGTCGGCGCGGGCGGTGAGCGCGCCCGCTCCGATCGTGTAGCTGCCGTCGCCGCCCGAGAAGGACGTGAGATCGCCGGCGTCCGTGGTCGCGGGCAGGTACGCGCTGCCCGTGAAGGAGTTGTCGTGCGCGTCGTACGGAACGACCAGGACGTGGTACGTCCCCGACGCGCGCGGGATCACCGTCGCCTCGGGGTCGGCCGTGCCGGCGCTGGACGCCACCTGCTTGCCGTGGTCGTCGTAGACGTACAGGTCGAAGTCGTCGGAGGGCTTCTCCCACTTGACCGACAGCGGTACGCCGCCCTCGGGGTTGTCGTCCCAGTAGCCGTCCGGTACCGAGACGGTCAGGTCGAAGCGGTCGCAGACCTTGTTGTCGGGGTCGGCGGCGGCAGCGGGACAGCTCTCGGTGCCACCGCCGGTGCCCTTGGGGTACACGGGACTCTGCCAGGTGACGCTGCTGTGGGCGGAGTCGAGTACGGCGCCGGCCGCTTTCGTGGCGGCCGCTGCGGGCGCCGGGGCGGTGAGCACCGTCCCGGCCAGGGCGGCCGCCAGCCCCAGTGGAACCCAGGACGGCCACGGCACACGGCGGCGCAGTCTTCGTGGTCTTTGCACGGGGGAACAGCTCCCATCGCACCATCGCGGACTGACTGTTCTTGCGCTTGTTGCGCGGATGCGCTCGAAATGGGCTTCAATCGAGCAACTTCACGCACGAAGCCTCGGGGTTGGCGCAGGTTCATGTCAATACGGCGGTGCGTACCACGCCCGGGCACGACGAAGGCCGGCCCCCTCGCGGAGGGGGCCGGCCTTCGTGCCGGTGTCGCTCAGTCGGTGTTCCTCCGGAGCACGATCTGGGTCTGCGTGGTCTGGCCGACCAGCCGGTTCCGGTCGTCGCGCAGATCCGTCTGCACCACCATGAGCGTGCCGCCGAGATGCAGGGGGCGGGCCGTGGCGTGGACGTGCCCGGCGGTGACCGACCGCAGGAAGTTGGTCTTGGACTCCACCGTCGAGGTCCCGGACGCCCCCTCGGGCAGGTTGAGGTAGGCACACACGGCGCCGACGCTGTCCGCCAGCGCCATCAGCGCCCCGCCGTGCAGCGCCCCGCCCGCCGTACAGACGTCCGGCGACCAGGCCAGGATCCCGACGGTGCGCTCGGCCGTGGCCTCCTGCAACTCGATGCCCAGCCCGGCCGCGAACGGCATGGCTGCCAGCAGATCACCGGGCTTCGGGACGACCGGCTCGGAGGGGGACATGACGTACCGCCTTTCATGGGTGCCGTGGTGCTGTGGACGGTGATCCACTGTGGTGGCGCGGGGCACCGGGCGCCAGTCACTCCTCGGACGGCTGCTGGATCATGGCCAGCGTCAGCACACCGCCCCCGATGCCCCAGCCACCGTCGACGACCTCTTCGACGAGGACCAGCGTGGTGGCGCGGGCACGCTCGCCGTAGAGCCCGACGTACAGCTCGGTGGCGCGCGTGACGATCAGCTCCTTCTGCTGCTCGTCCAGGCTTCCGGCAGGGACCTTGAAGTTGGCGAAGGGCATGGGAGATCTCCTTGGCTGGGAAAATGGTCGAGAGGATGTCGGACGGGGTGTCAGAGGGAGCTGCCCGCGGTGAGCAGGTCCTCCAGCCCGGCGCGATGGAAGAAGTCCGCGCGGATCCGGTCGGCGACCGCGGAGACGACCTCGCTGCCGTCGCGGCTCGGGTCGACGTGCGTGCGCAGCGGCCGGCGGCCGGCGGGCAGGTCCACCAGGCGTACGACGGCTTCGGCGACCTGCGCCGCGTCGGCATCCGGCGGGACGAGCGCCGCGAGCCGCTGGTCCAGGCCCGCCAGCAGGGCGCCGTAGCGCTCGTCGTAGGCGGCGGCCCGCTCGGTGTCGGCGGGAGTGCCCGCGTGGGCGAAGTGGTTGGTGCCGGAGGTGAACGCGCCCGGGACGACGATCGCGGTGTCGATGCCGAACCGGATCAGCTCGCCGGCGTAGCTGACCGCCAGCGCGTCCATCGCCGCCTTCGCGGCGAAGTACGGCGCGAGGAACGGCGGGCAGCCGCCGCGGGTGCTGGAACTGCCGATCCACACCAGCAGGCCCTCGCCCCGTTCCCGCAGATGGGGCAGCGCGGCCCGGTTGACGCGCTGGGCGCCGAGGACGTTGACGTCGTACAGATCGGCCAGCTGGCCGGGGGTGAAGGCCTCGGCGGGCCCGGTGACCATGTGGCCCGCGTTGTGGACCACCACGTCCAGCCGGCCCTCGGCGGCCAGGACATGGGCGACGGCCGCGTCTGCCGAGTCCTGGGAGGTGACGTCGAGGTCCACCGCGTGCAGGGACACGCGGTGTGCGGCCGCGTGCCGGCCGAGGTCGGCCACGGCGGGCGCGTTGCGGGTGGCCGTCTGCCGGATGCCCGCGTAGACGGTGTGGCCGGCCTCGGCCAGGGCCCGCACGGTCAGCGCGCCGAAGCCGCTGGAGGCGCCGGTGACCAGGATGGTCCGGGGAGTGTCGGTGAGCATGAGTCCTCGCATGAGTGGCGCAGAAGAAGCTGGGGTGAAGGAGTGTCAGACGATGCCGCCGTTGGCGCGGACCACCTGGCCGTTGACCCAGTGGCCGGCCGGGGAGGCGAGAAAGGCCACCACCTCGGCGATGTCGGCCGGCGTGCCGAGGCGCTCCAGCGGGGGCTGGGCGGCCAGCCTCGCGACGGTCTCCTCGTCCTTGCCGTCCAGGAACAGATCGGTGGCCGTGGGCCCGGGGGCGACGGAGTTCACGGTGACGTCCCGTCCGCGCAGTTCGCGGGCCAGGACCATGGTCAACGCCTCGACCGCGCCCTTGCTGGCGCTGTAGGCGCCGTAGGCGGGGAAGGACAGGCCCACCACGGACGTGGAGAAGGTGAGGAACGCGCCGCCGGGGCGCAGGGTGTGGGCCGCCTGCCGGGCGACCACGAAGGTGCCGCGGATGTTGGTGCGGTGCATCGCGTCCAGCTCCGCCAGGTCCAGCTCGGCGACCGTCGCGAGGTACATCCGCCCGGCCGCGTGGACCACGACGTCGACTCCGCCGAACTCGTCGGCGGCGGTCTCGAACAGCGCGGCGACCTGCGTCTCGTCGGCGACGTCGGCGCGGACGGCGACCGCGCGACCGCCTGCCGCGACGGCTTCCTCGACCGCGGCCTCGGCCGGCTCGCGGTTGCCCGCGTACCCGACCACCACGGCGTATCCGTCGGCGGCGAGCCGCTTGACCGTCTCGCGGCCGATCCCCCGGGAGCCTCCGGTGACGATGGCGACGCGGGGTGCGGAGGGGGTGGTGGAGTGGGCGGATATTTCAGTGGACATATCGGTGGACACGGGGCCTCCAGGGGGAGCGGGGCGTGACGCCCGGTGAGTGCCTCCAGCCTGGGTGCCCGGTCGGCCGCCAGCCACGGCTGTGCTCACCCTGGGGTCGGCAACCCCTGGTTCCGCGTCGCTGCCGGGGTGACCATGGAGTCGTGAACCAATCGGAGCTCGCCGCCTTCCTGAAGTCCCGCCGCGACCGGATCCGCCCCGCCGACGTCGGCCTGCCCACCGGGCCCCGCCGCCGGGTGCCGGGTCTCAGGCGCGAGGAGGTCGCCCAGCTGGCCGGGCTCTCCGCCGACTACTACACCGAGCTGGAGCGCGGTCGCGGGGCCCAGCCCTCCGCGCAGGTGCTGGGCGCGCTCGCCCGCGCGCTCAGGCTGAGCGGCGACGAACGCGATCACCTCTTCCACCTGGCCGACCGCCCCGTGCCGACCGCCCACGGCACGGCGGCACAGGCCCAGCCCGCCCTGGTCGGCCTGTTGGACCGGCTCACCACCACCCCCGCCCAGGTCATCAACGACCTGCACGAGACCCTCGTGCAGAACCCCCTCGCCCGCGCGCTCCTCGGCCCGCCACCGGCCACCCGCGGACTGGAGGCGAGCTTCGTCCACCGCTGGTTCACCGATCCCGGCGCCCGCGCCGTCTACCCCTTCGAGGACCACCCGCACCACTCCCGGGTGTTCGTCGCCGACCTGCGGGCGGTCGCCGCCCGGCGCGCCAAGGACGCCGACGTCGGCCGGCTGGTCGCCACGCTGCGCCGACGCAGCGCGGAGTTCGAGGAGCTCTGGGAGCAGCGGGACGTGGCCCTGCGCCGCACCGACCACAAGCGGATCGTCCATCCCTCGCTCGGCGTCATCGAACTGGACTGCCACAACCTGTTCAGCGAGGACGGCCGTCAGCGCCTGCTGTGGTTCAGTGCCCCGCCCGGCACCGAGGGCGCGGCCCAGCTGGAACTGCTGTCGGTGATCGGCACGCAGGACATGACGACCGGCGCGGAAGGTCTGGGGCGCCGGCCGGGCTGACGGAGCGGCCCGGCCGAGAAGGCGGGACATTCAGGCAATCCGTCCTGACACATCACCGATGTCCGCAGACCCATGGCGGATCTTCCGTCGCCTGAGGCACCCTTGACGGTGTGCGTACTGTTTCGCGACGTTTGAGCGACTGCGCACGGCGGGGAGCCGTAGACATCGGTAGCAATGGCAGGACGCGCCCGGCGCGTCATGGGGGGGGAGCGATCGCCCATGCGATCCAAGAGCCGTGATCCACACGTCGCACCGGCCTGTGCCGCACGCGAGACAACACTCGTGAAGCCGGCGGAAGGGCGGTCGAGCTGACGTGGAGATCACCATCCACAGACCCGGCGACCTGACCTCCGCGCTGCGCGGAGCCTGGCACCGGGCGATGGACGAGTCACCGGAATACGCCAATCCTTTCCTGGCGCCGGAGTTCACCCTCGGTGTCGGCCGCCACCGCGGCGGCACACGGGTGGCCGTCCTGCGGGAGGACGGGGAGGCGGTCGGCTTCTTCCCGTACGAGCGGAGCCCCTTCGGCACCGGCCGCGCCATCGGACTCGGGCTCTCCGACTGCCAGGCGCTCGTGCACCGGCCCGGAGTCACCTGGGACGCCGGAGAACTGCTGCGCGCCTGCGGGATCAGCATCTTCGAGTTCGATCATCTCGTCCAGGAACAGCGGCCGTTCGCCCCGCACGTCACCGGCACCTTCGCCTCGCCGGTGATCGACGTGAAGCCCGGCGACGGCGCCTACGCGCAGTGGCTGCGGGGCGCCTACCCGGGGCTGGCCAAGACGACCCTGAAGAAGGAGCGCCGCCTCGGGCGGGACATCGGCGAGGTGCGGTTCGTGTTCGACGAGCGCGATCCCGAGATGCTGCGCACGCTCATGCGCTGGAAGTCCGCCCAGTACCGCCGGACGGGGCGCATGGACCGGTTCTCGCGGCCCTGGATCGTCGATCTGGTGGACCATCTCTTCCACGTCCGCGAGGAGCACTTCACCGGGGTGCTGTCCGTGCTCTACGCGGGAGACCGTCCGGTCGCGGCCCACTTCGGTCCCCGCTCCAGCACGGTCCTCGCCGCCTGGTTCACCGCCTACGATCCCGAACTCCACTACTACTCCCCGGGGTTGATGATGCACCTGAGGACGGCCGAGGCGGCCGCCCGGCACGGGGTGACCCTGGTCGACCTGGGGCGCGGCGACAAGGAGTACAAGGACTGGCTCAAGACCCGTGAACTGCGGGTCGGCGAGGGCTTCGCCGCGCGCCCGCACCCCGTGGCCGTGGCCCAGCGGCTGTGGCGCCGCCCGGTGCGCGGCCTGCGCAACACGGTCCTGGCCCATCCCCGGCTGCGCGAGCCCGCCGACCGGCTGCTGAAGACGGTCGGCCACCTGCGCGCCCACGAGCGGACCGCTGCCGCCGCATCGCCCCCGAGCGGCCCCCGGTCGGGGTGAGCGTGCCGGAACATCGCGGCCCGGACCGCCAGCTACTGGCAGGTACGCGTCAAATGTGGGTCAAGTGACGGACGGTGTCATGTCCGCGTGGTCGGGTCTCCTGCGTCGGCTGTGTCGATACCCGTCCGGGAGGTCCAAGTGTCCTTGCCCACCCGCAGCAGACGGTGGTTCACCGTCTGCGCGCTCACGGCGTCCGCCGCGCTCGTCGCGATACCCCCGACCGCCGCCTCCGGCCGCGGCGGCGCCGTCCCCTTCGGAGTCCGCGCGCTCGGCCGACTCGCCGAGCAGCGCCAGCACTCGGTGGGTGTCGTCTCCCCGCACCTGCGGGCCGATGACGACGACGGCAACGAGGCGGACGAGATCGCCGAGGGCGCGGACCAGTACGCCGAGGCCCGCACCTCACCCGGCGTCGTGGCACCGGGCGCGTACGGCGCCGCCTGGAACGATCTCCAAAGGCTCCCGCGGACCGGCGGCGGCTGGCGCCACGTCACCAGCCTGCCGTACGACTCCGACGACCCGCGCTACCGCGACATCGACTCCAACTCCAGCGGTGGATCCGGCCACGTGACCGGCCGCATGGCAGCGCTCGCGGCCGACGACGACGGCTACGTCTACGCGGGCAGCGCCGGCGGCGGAGTGTGGCGCTCGCGCACCGGGGGCGGCCACTGGCAGCCCATCAGCGACCGGCTGCCGGCGCAGTCCACCGGCGCCCTCGCCGTCGACGGAGCGGGCCGGCTGTGGCTGGGCACCGGCGAGGCCACCACCAACTCGGACGCCTACCTCGGCAGCGGTGTCTACGTCCTGGCCCACCCGCACCACGGCACGTTCTCCCCGCGCCGCAGGGTCGGCGGCGACGAGCTGGAGAGCACCACCATCCACGAACTGCGCTTCGGCGGCGGCAAGGTGTGGGCGGCCACCAGCGAAGGGGTGTGGAGCCACTCCACGAAGCGGCTGAACGGCCCCTGGAAGCTGGAGTTCGCGCCCAACCCCGACTATCTGCCCGGCGGTTCGAAGGCCGACGACCCGAACGCCCCGTACAAGAACCTCGCCAACGACATCGCGATCGATCCCAAGGACCCGTCCGAGGTGGTCCTGGCCGTCGGCTGGCGCGGTGGAGACGACTACAACGGCTTCTACCGGAAGACCGGCGGCACCTGGACCCGGATCACCAGCGGCCTCGGCGACCTCCCCGCCGACGCCGACGACGTCGGCAACGTCACCTTCGCCCGCTCGGCCGACGGCTCCCGCTACTATGCCATCGACCAGTCGCCGCACCAGCTGAACACCGATCCGGACAGCGGACTTGAGGGCATCTTCGTCTCCAAGTCGGGTTCGCCGGCCGGTCCCTGGACGAAGATCGCCGACTACAAGGGCCTGGCCGCCGACAACTCGGCTCTGACCACGGCCGGTTACATGCCCGGCGTCCAGGCCTGGTACAACCAGTTCCTCGCCGTCGACCCGAGCGACCCGCAGCATGTGTACGCCGGTCTCGAAGAGGTCTACGAGACCAAGGACGGCGGCACCACCTGGTCCACCGTCGGCCCGTACTGGAACTTCCCCTTCTCCTGCTGGAGCATCGACCCCGCCGAGCAGACCGGCGACTGCCACCAGACCACCCACTCCGACCAGCACGGCGTGGCGATCGGCCGCTACCACGGCAGGAGCTGGGTGTACGTCGGCAACGACGGAGGCGTCTACAAGCGCCCCGTCGACGGCTCCCAGGACGCCTCCGGCCACGCCACCGACTGGACGTCCCTCAACGACGGCAGCATCGACACCCTCCAGTATTACTCCGTCGGCATCGGCAGGGACCTCGACCACGGCGGCCTGTCCGTCACCGGCGGCCTGCAGGACAACGGCCAGTCCGTCCTGCGCGGCGACGACAAGGTGATGGGTTCCGACTTCGGCGGCGACGGCGGCGACACCCTCACCGACCCCGCCGACGGCTGCGACATCGCCCAGGAGTACGTCTACCTCGCCGTCCAGGTCACCCAGAACTGCGCCGTCAACGACGGCAGTTGGACCACCGACCCGAGCAAGGCCACCTCCTACGGCGTCGCCCCGCCCGACAACGCCACCAGCGAGGCCCGCTTCATCGCCCCGCTCGCGGCCGACCTGAAGGACGGCGACACCTGGATCGCCGGCGGCCGCCACATCTGGGTGCAGACCCACGGCTACGCCATCCGCAGCGGCGCGGAGTGGACCAGCGTGCACGACTTCGGCACCGGCCGGGTCGCGACCGCCGTCGCGGCCTCGGGCGGGAAGGTCTACGCCGCCTGGTGCGGTCCGTGCAACAACCAGGGCTTCGCCCGTGGCATCGCCGTCGGCAACGCGGACGGCACCGGCTGGCACGACATCAGCCTGCCCGCGGACGGGACCGTACCCAATCGCTACCTGAGCGGTTTCGCCATCGACCCGAAGAACGCCGACCACGTCTTCCTCGCGGTCAACGGCTTCTCCAGGCACTGGACCGAGGGCCCGGGAGCGGGCGTCGGCCACGTCTTCGAGTCCACGGACGGCGGCACCACCTGGAAGGACATCTCGGCGAACCTCCCCGACGTACCCACCGACTCCGTGCTGGTGACGGCGGACGGCGGCCTCGCCGTGGCGACCGACCTCGGCGTCGTCCACCGCGCGCCCGGCCACACGAGGTGGGAACGCGTCGGCAGCCTTCCGGCCGTCGCGGTGCTCCAGCTGAAGACCAGCCCGGACGGCGGCACGCTGTACGCGGCCACCCACGGTCGGGGCATCCGGGCCATCAGACTGCGCGACCTCGACTGACCGGCCCGCAGGACCGGGGAACGGGTGACCCCGGCAGCCATGGGGTCACCCGTTTCGCGCGTACGGCACCACGCTCAGGTCCAGCGTGAAGACTCCCTGCGGGGCACCCGCCACGTCCGGTGCCTTCGCGGAGACGGTCACCCGGGCGGCACCGCCCCGGGTGCCCGCGCAGCGCAGGGCGGCGTGCGCGGTGCCGTCCGCCTCCACACGCCAGCCGGTCGGGACGACGAGGGCAGGGGCCGAACTCTCCACCCCGGTCCACCGCTTGTCGTCCACGCGGGGGCGCAGCACGAGCGTGACCACCGTCCCGGGCCGTACGCACAGCTCCCGCCGGACCGGGTCACCGGGGGAGACGGCGACCTCCCCATGTCCGGCCGCGCACTTCCCCGCCGAGGGGGAGGGCGCAGCGGGGGAGGGCGGGGAAGCGGCGGTGTGCGTCGAGGGCGACGGCCCGAGCGAGCCGCTGTCCGACGGCCCCGTCCCCGCGCTCCCGCTGTCCGACGGCCCGGAGCCGCCCCCGCTCTCCGGCGCACCCGTGTGTGCCGCCGAACCCCCGCCCCCCGACGCGCCGCACCCCGCCAGCAGCACGACCACCGCGGCGGTCACCCACGCCGCACCGCACCACCGCATGCCGCCACCTCCCAGCTCGACACCCGCCCCCAGAATGCCCGGCCTCACGCCCCGTTGCGCACCGCCCGCCCCACCTCTGTGCGCAGCGCCACGAAACCGGGCAGGCCGCGTGTGGTGATCTGGTCGCGTTCGCCGGGCAGGTCCACCGCCAGGTCCCGGACGACACGGGAGCCGGGGCCGGGGGAGAGGACGACGACCCGGTCGCCGACGTACACGCTCTCGTCGATGTCGTGGGTGACGAACACGATGGTCGTGCCGTCGGCACGGTGCACCTCGAGGAGCAGGTCCTCCAGGTCCTCGCGGGTACGGGCGTCCAGGGAGCCGAACGGCTCGTCCATGAGCAGCAGGGAGGGCCGGCAGACCAGCGCGCGGGCGATCGCGACCCGCTGCTGCATCCCGCCCGACAGCTGCCGGGGATGCCGGCGGGCCACCCCGGGCAGGCCGACCCGTTCCAGGATGGCCTCGGCCTCGGCGTGCCGGGCCGCCCGCCCAAGGCCCCCGCGCCGCAACGGCAGGGCCACGTTGTCCCGGACGGTGAGCCAGGGCAGCAGCGAACGGCCGTACTCCTGGAAGACGACCGCGAGCCGCTCGGGTACACCGGTCACCGGCGTGCCGTCGACCGTGATCGTGCCCTCCTGCACGGGCAGCAGCCCGGCGATGGTCCGCAGCAGCGTGGACTTGCCGCAGCCCGAGGGCCCGACGACGCACAGCAGTTGTCCGTCGGGCACGGTGAGGCTGATGTCGTCCAGCACGGGGTGGTCGCCGTAGCGCCGGCTCACGCGGTCGAGGCGCAGCATCCCTCACCCGGCCCAGGGCTCGTACAGGGTGCCCGCGCTGCCGGTCACCCGCAGCTGGAGCAGGAACGGCCCCGAGTCGTCGCCGCGGCGCAGGGCGTGGTCGAGGGCGGCAGGCACCTCGCCGGGGCGCTCGGCGCGGGCCGCGGGGCAGCCGAAGGACTCCGCGAGCCCCGTGAAGTCGACGCCCTCGATGTCCGTACCGGGCACGCGCTCGATACCGATCCGGCGGCCCAGCGCGCGGACGGCCCCGTATCCGCCGTTGTCGAGGAGGACGTAGGTGACGGGCGCCGCGTACCGGGCCGCGCTCCACAGGGCCTGCACGGAGTAGAGCGCCGAGCCGTCGCCGACCACGCACACCACCCGGCGCCCGTCGGCGAGCGCCCGGCCGACCGCGAGGGGCAGGCCCCAGCCGAGCGCTCCGCTGCCCGTCGTGAGGAAGCCGCCGCCCAGGTCGACCGGCACGCGCGCGTGCAGGGCGTCGCGATGACTCGGGGCCTCCTCGACGAGCACCCGGTCGCGCGGCAGCCGCGCGTGCAGCAGATCGAAGACCAGCTCCGGGGTGAGAGGCTCCTCCGCGCCGCCTGCCGGGGGCGCGGGACGAGGCGGAGGCGGCTCGCGGTCCGCTTCCTTCACCAGCTCGGCGAGGTGGGCCAGCGCGGGCCGCAGCGTCGTCACGACGCTGGTGCCGGTGGGCAGCCAGGCGGCCTGCCCCGGATCGCAGTCCAGGTGGAACAGGTCGGTACCCGGCGCCAGGGGCGGCCCGTCGTCCGCCACGTGGTACGTGAACAGCGGCGCGCCCAGAGCCATCACCACGTCGTACGGCGCCAGGCGCGCGGCCAGCGGCCCGGCGACCGGCGGAAGGAAGCCCTGGAACAGCGGGTGCGACTCCGGGAAACCGGAGCGGCCGGACAGCGGGCTGATCCAGACCCCGGCACGCAGCCGCTCCGCCAGCGCCCGGACCTCGTCCAGCGCGTCCTCGTCGTCCACGCCCGGGCCGATCACCAGAGCCGGGCGGGCGCAGGAGTCGAGCCGGGCGGCGAGGGCGGCGAGGACCTCCGGGCGGGCTGTGAACGCGGAGTGCACCGTGCGGGGCACCACGGGCTCGGCGGGCCGGTCCCAGTCGTCCTCGGGCACCGAGACGAAGACCGGGCCGCGCGGATGCGTCATCGCGATCCGGTACGCCTCGGCGAGCACGGCCGGCACGTCCTCGGCCCGCTCCGGCTGGCGGGCGTACTTCACGTAGGGGCGCGGGAACAGGGCCGGTTCGTCGGCACCGAGGAAGGGCCGCAGCTGGATCAGCGAACGCGCCTGCTGGCCCGCCACGACCACCAGGGGCACACGGTCGCGGAAGGCGTTGAAGACGGCGCCGAGCGCATGCCCGACGCCGCCGGCCGAGTGCAGGCTGACGAAGGCGGCGTTCCGGGTGCCGAGCGCGTGTCCGGCCGCCATACCCACGGCGATGGACTCCTGGAGCCCGAGCACATAGGTGAAATCGTCCGGCCAGTCACGGACCATGCGCAGTTCCGTGGAGCCCGGGTTGCCGAA
The DNA here is from genome assembly GCF_001542625.1 of Streptomyces griseochromogenes. Classification (NCBI taxonomy): domain Bacteria; kingdom Bacillati; phylum Actinomycetota; class Actinomycetes; order Kitasatosporales; family Streptomycetaceae; genus Streptomyces; species Streptomyces griseochromogenes. The sequence continues at coordinate 4,320,138 of NZ_CP016279.1, forward strand.
GACGGTGGTCATGCCGGTGTCCCGCAGGAACCGTACGACCGCGTCGCGCACTGTCGCCGTCACGAGACCCTCCCTGGGCCGATGAGCCGCCTCTCGACCGCCAGCAGACCGGTGTTGAGGAGATGACCGAGCACGCCGAGCAGCATCAGTGCGGACCACACCGTCAGCAGGTCGGAACGCGTCTGGGCGTCGGTGAGCGTGAAGCCGATGCCGTCGGCGGACCCCGGCAGCAGTTCCGAGAAGACCATCAGGATCAGGCTCAGCGACAGGCTCAGCCTGAGGCCCGCGAAGATCCGGGGCAGCGCGGACGGCAGCACCAGGAACCACAGCCGTTCGGGCCCCGTCAGCCGCAGTACCGCGGCCACCTCCAGCCGCAGCGGGTCCGTGGCCCGGGCACCCTCGGCCGAGTTGACCAGCACCGGCCATACGGCGCTGAACGCGATCGACGCCACCTGCATGGGCGTACCGAAGTCGAAGACGACGACGAACACCGGTACCAGGGCGGGCGGCGGAACCGCCCGCGCGAACTGGAGCACCGGGTTGCAGAGCGCGTACGCCCGCCGTGAGCGGCCCACCGTGATCCCGAGGGCGGTCCCGGCGACGGCGGCGAGCGTGAATCCCGCCGCCATCCGCCCGAGGCTGGGCAGGATGGTGTCGACGGCCGCACCGGTGAGGAACAGGTGGTCGAGAGGGCCGGAGAACCACAGGTCATGGGCGTGGCGGGCGATACGCAGCGGGGGCGGGAAGTACACGCTGCCGTGCGCGCGGGCGGCCGCCTCCCAGCCGGCGACGGCGGCCAGCAGCACCGACCAGCGCAGCAGCAGGGGGACGGCGGCACGGGCCGGACGGGAGCGGAACCGGGAGTCGCGCGCGGCAGGAGCGCGGCGCGTGCGGGAGCCGCCGGGAGTGCCGGCCTGGCCGGAACGGGAGCCGTCAGGGACGCGGTCCCGGCCGGTGGCGGCGCCCTCGGCGGTGCGGGGCCCGCGCGTGCGGGAGTCCTCCGGAGCACGGCGGGCCCGGCGCCGGTCCGCCGTCATGTCGGGGCCTCCTGCCGCCCCGGCCCCGACTGCCGTCGCGCGGGCGGGGCTTCGTGGGCCCACCGGAACAGCCGCCGCTCGGCCCCGACCAGCACGCCGTTGATCACCAGCCCCAGAGTGCCCGCCCACACCACGCCCGCGAGGACGTCCCGGGTGCCGTCCGTGGCCGTCTCGGCCTGGGCGATGAAGATGCCGAGCCCCTCGCCGAACCCGGACAGGATCTCCGAGGCGACGGCCAGGATGAGCGCGACGGCGGCGGAGATCCGCACTCCGGCGGCGATGAACGGGGCGGTGCCGGGCAGTTCGACCCGGAGCAGCACCGCGAGGCGCCCGAAGCCGAAGGCGCGCAGCGTGTCCTTGGCCAGTGGATCGGTCTCGGCGAGGCCGTAGACGGTGTTGAACAGCACCGGCCACAGCGACGCGTACGCGATCAGCGTCACCTCCGCCGAGGTACTCGATCCGAGCAGCAGCGACACCAGGGGGATCAACGCGACGGACGGCAAGGGCCGCAGGAACTCCACGATCGCGCGCAGAGCGGCGTCGAGGCCCGGCACCGTGCCCAGCAGAAGGCCCAGCGGCACGGCGATCGCACAGGCCAGGGCGAGGCCCAGCGCCCAGGCCCGCAGCGTGGCCCCGACGCCGTCGAGGAAGGCCCCGTCGCCCGCCAGCCGCACGGCGCGGACGAGGACTTCGGAGGCGGGCGGCAGATAGCTGCGCCGCACGAACCCGGCCCGGGCGACCGTCTCGCAGGCACCGAAGGCCAGCACCGTGCCGAGAACGCCGAGCACCAGCTCCTGACGCCGCGTCATGAGCGCAGCAGCAGCGCCTGCTCGCGCATGAGGTGGACGAGACGGCGCAGCCGCGCGGCGTCGGCGGCCACCGGATACGTGGGCAGGTGGATCGACTTGGCCTGGTCCGCGGTGACCTTGGTGTACTTCGGCAGCTCCGCGCGTACGGCACCGGGATCCTCGGCGGCGATCTTCGACGCCGCCTCGATGGCGCGCCGGAAGCCCGCCGCGGCCTTCGCGTGCTTCTGGGTGAAGTCCCGCGTGGTCACGTATCCGCTGGCGGGCAGGGAGCGCGCCGGCCCCGAGCCGCCGTCCAGCAGCACCCGGGCGCCGAGCTCGTCCTGGATCGCGGTGTCGAAGGGCTCGACCGCGTGGACGGCGTCCACCTGGTCCCGTTCCAGGGCGGGACCCATCTGCGGGAAGAGGATCTGCCGGTAGACGGGCCGGCCGACGCCCTCGGCGTCGAGGATCGCGTTCAGGGTCAGCGACTGGATGTTGTTGAGGACGGCGACGGCGACCTTCTTGCCCGCGAGGTCGGCCGGCGTCCTGATCCCCGAGTCCTTGGACACCAGGACGTCCATCATGTGCGGGGTGATCCGGACGCCCTCGGCGAGGATGCGCAGGTCCAGGGTGCCCTTCTCGTACGCCTGGAGGTAGGTGACGTAGTTGGCGCTCGCGATCACGCTCACCTGGCCCTTGAGCAGCGCGGGCAGCGCCTGGATGCTCTGCTGCACGGGCCGGATGTCGACGTCCAGGCCCTCCTTGGCGAACAGTCCGCGGTCCCGGGCGAGGTAGAGCGCGGCCGAGTCGGTGAGCGGCACCGCCGCCACGGTCAGCCTCTGCCGCCCGTCGTGGGAGCGGGAGCCCGCGCCGCTTTCGCAGCCCGCGAGGGTGAGTGTCAGGGCGGCGATGGCCGCCGCGAACCTGGTCCGTAGCGATCGTGATCGACATAACGCCATACGGGCATGCCTACCTCGCAATTGTCATGATCGCTACATGCGAACAGAGGGTTTCACCGGCCTTTGGAGAAAAGCGCACTCGCGTCGGGCGGCCCTCGGGGACGGGTCGGGGTGGCCTGGTGAAAACCGATCGGTTTACGATGTGGGAAACCGATCGGTTTCATTCTTGTGGAGGCTGTCATGACCAAACTCGCGAACTCCGTCGCCCTCGTCACCGGCGGCAGCCGGGGCCTTGGCAAGGCGCTGGTGGAGGAGCTGTACGCCCGGGGCGCCGGCAAGGTCTACGCCACCGCCCGCGACCCGCGCACCATCACCCACCCCGACGCCGTCCCGCTGGCCCTGGAGGTCACCGATCCCGCCTCCGTCGCGGCGGTGGCCGAGCGGGCGCAGGACGTGACCGTGCTGATCAACAACGCCGGAGCGGCCACCGGCGCCCGTCTGCTCGACGCGCCGCTGGACGCCATCCGCACGGAATTCGAGATCAACTACTACGGCCCGCTCCTGCTCACCCGCGCCTTCGCGCCGGTCATCGAGCGCAACGGCGGCGGTCACATCCTGAACGTCCACTCCGTGCTCTCCTGGCTCTCCGACGGCAGCGGCTACAGCTCCACCAAGGCGGCCATGTGGTCGCAGACCAACGGCCTGCGCCTGGAGCTGCGGCCCCGCGGCATCGACGTCACCGGACTGCACATGGGGTACGTCGACACGGACATGACGGCGGGCATCGAGGCGCCGAAGGCGAACGCCCACGACATCGCCGTGGCCGCGCTCGACGGAGTCGAGGCGGGGGCGTACGAGGTGCTGGGCGACGACATCACCCGCTGGGCCAAGGGTGCCCTGTCCGGCGACGTGGCCGCCATGTACGAGCAGTTCGCCGCGTAGCCGCCGACAGCCGATCCCGCCGAGCCGGGAAGACGCCACCGGCCCGGCGGGCTCCGGCGGGAGACCGGACACGCCCCGCCCCGCCGGGCACCCGCCGGCCTGTCCGGTTCTCGGCCCCCGGCACTCTCCGCGAACCCGGCGCTGCCCTTAGATGGACGCAGCCAACACGGTCGGCGGGAACGGAGTGTGACGCGGATGACGGCGACGAGCGTCCTGGTGGTAGGCGGCGGAATCGCGGGCACGGCGGCAGCCCTGGGTCTGGACAAGGCGGGTTTCGACGTCACGGTCCTCGAGTCGCACCCCGACGCGGCCGAGGATCTCGGCGCCTTCCTGACCCTGGCGAGCAACGGCATGCGCGCCCTCGCCCAGCTCGGCGCCACGGACGCGGTCACGGCCGTCGGTTTTCCGCTGACTTCGCTGCGCCTGCTCGACAGCCAGGGCGCCGAGCTGACACAGGCACCGCTGGGCGAGGCGGACGACCCGGCCCTGCGCTTTCGCTGCCTGCGGCGCGGCGAGCTGAACTCGGCCCTGCAGGCGGAGGCCGTCCGGCGCGGCATACCCGTGCGCCACGGCACCCGGCTGGTGTCCGTGGCACACGGCCCCGACAGCGTCACCGCGCGCCTCTCTGACGGGGACACCGTCACCGCGGACCTCCTCATCGGCGCGGACGGCCTGAACTCGACCGTGCGCCGGCACGTCCTCGGCTCCGCGCCGCAGCCCCGGTACGCGGGCCAGCGCGTCTTCTACGGCTACACGCACGAAGCTCCCGTGACCGACGGCACCGGCGTCATCACCATGGTGCGCGGCAGCGGAGCCGCCTTCGGCTACGCCTCCTCGCCTGCGGGGGAGACGTACTGGTTCGCGCGCGTCGCCGGCGACCCGCTGCCCGCCGACGGGCCGGCCTACCGCATGGCCGCCGACCTGCGCGACGAGCTTCTCACCGTCCTGCGCAAGGACTCCACTCCCGCCGCCGACATCGTCGCGGCCCGCGCCGACCGCATCATGGTCACCAACGCCACCGAGATGCCGCTCGGCACTCCATGGCACTCGGGCCGGGTCCTCATCGTCGGCGACGCGGCCCACGCGGCCTCCCCGGCCACCGGGCAGGGAGCCTCGATGGCCCTGGAGGACGCCGTCGTCCTCGCCAAGTCCCTGCGGGACACCCCCGATCCGCACCGCGCGTTCGCCGTCCACGAGCGGTACCGCCGCCCGCGCGTGGAACACAACATCACCGTCAGCGGCGGCATCTCCCGCGGCACCCGCACCCCTTCACGGGATGCCGCCGCGAATCCCGGCGCCCGGCGCGAGGACGACGCGCTGATCCGTCAACTGGCCTGGGACGTACCGCTGGAGACCGCCGCCGACGGCCCGGACTGAGCCGCGCACCGCCGCGAAAGTGCAAGAGGCGGAGCGGGGGAGTCCATTGCCGGAGGAACCGCGGAGCCGGATCGTTCGGGTGCATCCGGCCCTTCGGCAACAAGGAGCACCCGTGCGACTCTTGAGCAGAGCAGGCGGCGCCATGGCCGTCGCCGTCGCCCTGGCCCTCGGCGGCGGCACCGGAGCCCCGGCCTCCGCCGTCTCCCCGGCCAGCGACGCGACGTACAGCGTGACCGTGGGGACGCCCGTACCGTTCACCCACCCCACGGACACCCCCGCCGTCCCCTACCTCGACCGGGACGGCACCTTCCACTACCAGCAGTCCGCCGCCCTCTACGGCGCCAAGGACCCGCGGACCTGGGACTTCTACACCGGCAGGGACTTCGACAGCGCCACCTTCGACAAGGCGCTGAGCAAGGCCGTCAACCCCGCCAACGCGGACGACCGCAACGACGACACCACCTGGCGGTGCGACAACAGCCCCACCGGACGCGAGGCGACGTACCCGCCGGCCGGCTCGGGCTACGCGCACAAGAACTACTGCGACCTGTCGGGCGTGTGGGTCGACCCCGACACCGGTGACTGGTACGGCCTGGTGCACAACGAGTTCACCCCGCAGCCCTTCGGCGACGGACTGCACTACGACGCCATCGACTACACCGTCTCCACCGACCGCGGCCGCACCTGGACCATCAAGGACCACGTCATCACGTCCCCGTACAGCACCGAGCGCGGCGACACGGCGGCCTTCCCACACCAGACGTACTCCTACGGCGACGGCGACCAGCGCCTCTTCGTGGACACCGCCTCGGGTTACTTCTACGTGTATTACGGCTCCCGGATCGTGGACAAGAACGGCGGCTGGAAGGCGTTCTACGAACACGTGGCCCGCGCCCCGATCTCCGCGAAGATGGCGCCCGGGTCCTGGCAGAAGTGGTACGACGGTGCCTGGTCCCAGCCCGGCAGCGGCGGCCGGGAGAGCAACATCGTGCCCGTCGACGCGGACCACCCCACCGGCTACACCCCCGTTTCCGGCGAGTACGACCCGGCCAACACCGGCACCGCCGCCGAGCAGATCGCGGCCGGCAAGATGCCCTCGACCTCGCCGCTGTTCGTCATGAACATCGCCTACGACGCCTACCTCGGTCTGTACATAGGCGAACCGCAGGCCGTCGACCAGAGCGGCGACTCACCGCAGTACTTCTACGCCACCGACGACCTGGCCTCCCAGAAATGGCACCTGATCGGCGACACCGGCGGATACACGAACGCCTCCTGGTACCGCTGGTTCCTCGATGGTGCCAACCGGACCAGTTCCACCGTCGTCGGCAGGACCTTCCGCTCCTACTGCTCCTTCGGCTGCTCCCACGACGCCTCCGGCGAGTACGTCGACGTCACCATCGACTCCGCTCGGCCCGCCGCCCCGCCGGTGGACACCACCCGCCGCTACCGCATCGCCGCCGGCACCGGCCGGGTCCTCGCCCAGGCATCCAGCGGCTCCACCGCGACATCCCTCGCGTCCCCGACCGGCGCTGCCCGGGAGTCCTGGACCTTCACGCCCACAGGCGACGGCGCCTTCACCGTCGCCAACGCCGCGAGCGGCCGACTGCTGGGCGTCGACTCCGCCTCCACCGGCGGCCGAGCCTGGGGCGCGAGGCTCACCGTGACCGCGGCACCGGCCGGCGGGCCGGCCGTCGGCCGGCAGTGGTTCCTGATCCGCGGCGCCTCCGGCGACGGCACCTACCGTCTCGTCAACCGCTACAGCGGCCTCGTACTGGCTCTGTCCGGCACCGCGGCCCACCGCGCCGAGACCACCCCGGCACGCAACTGGACGGACACGAGCGGCAGTTCCGTCGGCGGCGGCCGGACCGCGGCCCAGCAGACCCTGACCCTCACCCCGACCGGGCCCGGAGCCTAAGCTGCTCGCATGCCGATCATCAACGGGGAGTCCGACGCCCACCTGGCCCTCAGGGCCGCGCAGGCGGGCGCGGACGTGGTGCGCGACATGTACGGGGGATCGCTCGCCCGCATCGAGAAGTCCGCCGGTGACTTCGCGACGGCGGCCGACCTCGCGGCCGAGAAGACCATCGTCGACCTGCTGCGCGCGGCGCGGCCCGAGGATGCCGTGACCGGGGAGGAGAGCGGCAGCACCGGCACCGAGGCGGCGCGGCGCCGCTGGCTGGTCGACCCGCTGTGCGGCACCCTCAACTACGCGGTACGGAACATGCTGGTGGGGGTGAACGTGGCCCTGCGGGTGGGCGACGAGATCACGGCGGCCGCGACGGCCGACCCGTTCAGCGGCGAGGTGTTCTGGACCGACGGGCACCGGGCCCGGGTCCGGCTGGACGGCACGGACGAGGAGCTGACGCCGTCGGCGGACTCCGCGCTGGTGGACGTCAACCTCGACCCGCCCTTCCCCAACGCCCCCGGCTTCCAGGCCGCCCGGCTGCTGGCGGACCCGCGGTTCGTACAGCGGTTCCGGCCCCGGGTGGTCTCCACGACCCTCGCGGTCGCCTGGGTGGCCGCCGGCCGCCGGGCCGCGTACGTCACCGACGGCGATCTGCGCGACAGCGTTCACTTCTCGGCGGGGATCGCCCTGTGCCGGGCCGCAGGCTGCACGGTGACCGGCATCGACGGCCGGCCGCTGCACACCGGTGCGGGCGGGCTGATCGTCGCCGCCGACAAGGAGACCCACGCCGCGCTGCTGACGATGGCCGAGGACCGAGCCGGTCAGCGGGCTTAGCACGACGGGCCTTCGGAGGTCTTGACTTCCGAAGGCCCGTCGCGCGCCGACCCGCAGGTCTCCTCTTCACGGTCAGAGACACCAGGATCCGCCTGCCGGCGGCGGCCACGCCCGGCACCCCTGGCCTCGTGAGCGGCCGACCGGCTCAGTCGCGCGCCGGGGCCGCGGCCTCCCGGCTGGAGGGCAAGGACTCCAGCCGGGAGGCCGACCCGTCGCCGGCCCGCCGGCGCCGGAGCAGCAGTCGTCTGGCCGGGCGTTCCACCGCCTCGTACAGGAGCCAGGACAGCCCCAGGGACAGACCGAAGACGACGGCGGTGACCCCCACGCCCGTGAGGACGCCGAAGTGCGGCTTGGTGCCCAGCAGGTTCGTGCCCGCGCGCAGGACCAGCAGATGGATCATGTAGAAGGCGAACGACAGTTCACCCAGGCGTACGAGCCGCCGATGCCGCCACAGGGACGGCAGCCCCTGCAGATCCGCGACGGCCGCCGCCGGGATGAGCAGAGTGAACCCGGCGAGAGTGCAGGCCGTGGCGGAGAATCCGGGCGTGACCTGCGGGACGAAGAAGTAGCCCATGATCGCCAGGGCCAGCGACGCCTCCAGCCCCGGCCCACGCCACCGGCCGAGCAGCACCAGCCGTGCGGTGACGGCGCCGAGGACGAACTCGGGGAGGCGGGCGGCGGGGAAGGAGTAGACCGGCTGGTCCAGCCAGTGATGGGCGTCGGCCCAGGCCAGCACCACCACCGCCGCGACCGAGAGGCCGCCCAGCGCGATGGAGCCGCGGGCGCCGAGCCGGCGCAGCAGCAGGATCAGCAGCGGGAAGGAGGCGTAGAAGAACGCCTCGCAGGCCAGCGACCAGCTGACCGGGTTCAGCGTCTGCCACCAGGGGTGCCACCAGGAGTGCAGCAGCAGGGCGTTGGCCAGGGTCTGCTTGGGCGTCGGGTTCCCCTGATGGGCGAGCGTGTACGTCATCAGGAGCGCCACGGCCAGGGTGACCAGGTGTACCGGGTAGACCCGCGCGATGCGCCGGCGCCAGAAGGCGAGCGCGCGGTCACGTGGCCGCGCGGACCAGGTCAGCACAAAACCGGACAGCACGAAGAAGAACGACACTCCCGTGGCACCAGCCCCGAACGCCCAGAACACGATGCTGCCGGCGCCGCCGGTGAAGTAGCCGAAGTTGTTGACGTGCAGTCCGAACACCAGCAGGGCAGCCATCCACCGGAGCCCGGTGAGGGACGGCAGGGAGGGCAGCGCGGTGGGCGGGGAGGACCGTCCGGAACCGTTGGCCGTGCCTGTTCGTGCGGGCGGCGTCCGGTTCGCCCGGGTCGTCGCCGTGGTCATCCAATCACCTGCCGCTGGAAGTTCGCGTGGGGTATGAAGGCAAAGGCTGCCCGTTGCGCCCCTGTCCATCACGTCACTTTGTAAACATCACACTGCTGCCGAACGACGCCGCCCCCGCTGTGCCACGGACGGACCGACGCCATGCACCCGTACGAGTGAGGGGGCCTGTTGACCGCCCGGCCGGCGATCCGTGCGGGCGCCTCCGGGCGTGTCCAGGGCCTGGCCGGACACGGCCGTACTGCACTTCGCCGCCCGAACAAAGCCGACACACCGGCCTTGTCGGTCGCGCCGGGACCGTGCGCCGTGCGGTCTCCCGCCCTCAGCGCTCGGTGGCGCTCCTCGGCCCGGCCGCGACTTTCGCCGCACGATGCCCTCCCTTCGGCCCCGCGCCGTAGACCATCGGGGGACGGCGCGGGCGAGCCCGGTGCCGCCAGGGTGACCGTATGCAGAAGTTTCATGATCGTACACAGAATACCGACAGGACCCACCGCGACAGCGAAGGGGTCAACCGCGCCCAGTTCCTGGCCGGATTGGCGTCCGCCGCGCTGCTGCCGGCGGGCACGGCCCGGGCGGCGCGGCGGTGGCACGGACTGCGCCACCGAGGCGTGGTCTACACCGTCGGCGCGGGCGAGACGCCGGCCACCGGCTTCCGGCCGGCCCGGATGCGCAGGGACATCCGCGCCATCCGCGACGAACTGCACGCCGACACCGTGGACGTCACCGGCGACGGCGTGGAGCGGCTGACGGCCACCGCCGCCGAGGCCGCGGAGCGGGGCCTGCACGTCTGGCTCCAGCCGACGCTCGGTGACGTCCCCGAACGGGACATCCTGGAGCACCTCGCCGAGACCGGCCGCTTCGCCGAACGGCTGCGCCGGCAGGGTGCGAGCGTCGACTTCAGCGTGGGCTGCGAGTTCTGGCTGTACGTGCCGGGCATCGTCCCGGGCGACACGGTGATGGAACGTGTGCAGAACCTGCTGGACGGCAAGGTCGACCCCGTCAGGATGCAGCGCCGCCTGGACCGCTTCACGGCCGAGGCGGCCGCCGTGGGCCGCTCCGTCTTCCGCGGCCGGCTCGGCTACGCGGCCGCCCAGGACGACCACGTCGACTGGCGGCTCTTCGACATCGTCGGCATCGACTACTACTCGTGCTTCCCCCGCCGCGCCGACCACGTGCGAGAGCTGCGCCGGTACCTGCGCTGGGGCAAGCCGCTGGCGATCACCGAGTTCGGCACCTGCGCCTACGTCGGCGCCCCCGAGACCGCCGGCATGGGCTGGAACATCGTCGACCACGACAAGCACCCCGAAGAGATCAAGGGCGACCCGGTCCGCAGCGAACGCACTCAGGCCGATTACCTCGTGCAACTCCTCGACGTCTTCTCCTCGATGGGCCTGTACGCGGCGATGGCGTACGAGTTCGTGACCCCCGACGCCCCGCACCGCCCCGGCGATCCCCGCCACGACCTCGACCTGGCGTGCTACGCGATCACCAGGACCATCGAGGACCGCCCCTTCGACCCCGCCTCCCGTCGGCACTGGGAGCCCAAGGAGGCCTTTCACGCCCTGGCCCGGCGGTACGCACGGGACGCGCGCCGCGGCTGACGCGCCGGCTCCCGGGCCGCGCTCACCCGTTCGAAGGATGCCTCGGCTCGGCGCGCGGCGGGGCGGGATCCACGGCTCCATGATGCGTCCGTGACCGCGTGCGCCCCGGTCCGTCCGCCCGCCCCCCGCCGGGCAGAGCCGCGCACGGGTGAACACCGGCCGACGACACGAGACCAGAATTGCATCGTTCGTTTTCTTGAATCTCTCGTGTTTATGAGGGTAGGTTCGACCCATGAGCGCATCCCCGACTCCGACCACCGCCGAGGAGCTGCGCGGGGTCGGCCTGCGGGTGACGGCCGCCCGTGTCGCGCTGCTCGAGACCGTCCGCCACGGTGATCATCTCGATGTCGAGACGATCGCCTCCGGCGTACGCGACCGCGTGGGCCACATCTCCGTCCAGGCCGTCTACGAAGCGCTCCACGCACTCACCGCGGCCGGACTCGTACGCCGAATCGAGCCGCCGGGCAGTCCGGCCCGGTTCGAGGGACGCGTCGGGGACAACCACCACCATCTCGTGTGCCGGTCGTGCGGCGTCGTCGTCGACGTCGACTGCGCGGTCGGTCACGCGCCCTGTCTGACCGCGGCCGACGACCGTGGCTTCGCGATCGACGAGGCCGAGGTCATCTACTGGGGCCTGTGCCCCGTCTGTTCCAGCGCCGCTACCGCAGCACCGTGAACCCCTCAGTTCGGAAGGATTCCCCCATGTCTGAGAACACCCCTGCCGAGGCGAAGTGCCCGGTCGCACACGACCGTGCCGCGCATCCGACCCAGGGCGGCGGGAACCGCCAGTGGTGGCCGGAGCGGCTGAACCTGAAGATCCTTGCCACGAACCCGGCCGTGACGAACCCGCTCGGTGAGGAGTTCGACTACGCCGAGGCGTTCAAGGCGCTCGACCTGGCCGCCGTGAAGCAGGACATCGCCGAGGTGCTGACCACCTCGCAGGACTGGTGGCCGGCCGACTTCGGGAACTACGGCCCGCTGATGATCCGTATGGCCTGGCACAGCGCCGGCACCTACCGCATCAGCGACGGCCGCGGCGGCGCCGGCGCCGGCCAGCAGCGCTTCGCCCCGCTCAACAGCTGGCCGGACAACGGCAACCTCGACAAGGCCCGCCGTCTGCTGTGGCCGGTGAAGAAGAAGTACGGCCAGAACATCTCCTGGGCCGACCTGATGATCCTCGCGGGCAACGTGGCGCTGGAGGAGATGGGCTTCCAGACCTTCGGCTTCGGCGGCGGCCGCGAGGACGTGTGGGAGGCCGAGGAGGACGTCTACTGGGGTCCCGAGAACGTCTGGCTCGACGACAAGCGCTACACCGGCGACCGCGAGCTGGAGAACCCGCTCGGCGCCGTCCAGATGGGTCTCATCTACGTCAACCCGGAGGGCCCGAACGGCAACCCGGACCCGATCGCCGCGGCCCGCGACATCCGTGAGACCTTCCGCCGCATGGCGATGAACGACGAGGAGACCGTCGCCCTCATCGCCGGTGGCCACACCTTCGGCAAGACCCACGGCGCCGGCCCGGCGGAGAACGTCGGCCCCGAGCCCGAGGCCGCCCCGATCGAGGCGCAGGGCCTCGGCTGGGCCAGCACCCACGGCTCCGGCAAGGGCGGTGACGCCATCACCTCCGGCCTCGAGGTCACCTGGACCGCCACGCCCACCCAGTGGAGCAACGGCTTCTTCAGGAACCTGTTCGAGTACGAGTACGAGCTGACCGAGTCCCCGGCCGGCGCCAAGCAGTGGGTGGCCAAGAACGCCGAGGCCATCATCCCCGACGCGCACGACGCGTCGAAGAAGCACCTCCCGACGATGCTCACCACCGACCTGTCGCTGCGCTTCGACCCGGTCTACGAGCCGATCTCGCGCCGCTTCTACGAGAACCCGGCCGAGTTCGCCGACGCCTTCGCCCGCGCCTGGTACAAGCTGACCCACCGTGACATGGGCCCGAAGTCGCTGTACCTCGGTGCCGAGGTCCCGCAGGAGACCCTGCTGTGGCAGGACCCGCTGCCGCAGGCCGAGGGCGAGACCGTCGACGCCGCCGACATCGCGTCCCTGAAGGCCGAGCTGCTCGGCTCCGGCCTGACCGTCTCGCAGCTGGTGTCCACCGCGTGGGCGTCCGCCTCCACCTTCCGCGGCAGCGACAGGCGCGGCGGTGCCAACGGCGCCCGGATCCGCCTGGAGCCGCAGCGCGGCTGGGAGGCCAACGACCCCGACCAGCTGCGTCACGTGCTGAGCGTCCTGGAGGGCATCCAGCGGGAGTTCAACTCCGGCGCCAAGAAGGTCTCCCTGGCCGACCTGATCGTCCTCGGCGGTGCCGCCGGGATCGAGAAGGCCGCCAAGGACGCCGGCTTCGACGTGGAGGTCCCCTTCACGCCGGGCCGCGTGGACGCGACCGAGGAGCACACGGACGCCGAGTCGTTCGCGGCGCTGGAGCCGGCCTGGGACGGCTTCCGCAACTACGTCGGCAAGGGCACCCGCCTGCCGGCCGAGTACCTGCTGCTCGACAAGGCGAACCTGCTCACCCTGAGCGCCCCCGAGATGACGGTCCTCGTCGGCGGCCTGCGCGTCCTGGGCGCCAACTCCGGCGAGTCCAAGCACGGCGTCCTCACCGACAAGCCGGGCACGCTGACCAACGACTTCTTCGTCAACCTGCTCGACATGGGCACGACCTGGAAGTCCACCTCCGAGGACCAGCACACCTTCGAGGGCCGCGACGCCGCCACGGGCGAGCTGAAGTGGACCGGCACCCGTGCCGACCTCGTCTTCGGCTCCAACTCCGAGCTGCGTGCGCTCGCCGAGGTCTACGCGAGCGACGACGCGAAGAAGAAGTTCGTGAACGACTTCGTCGCGGCGTGGGTCAAGGTGTCGGACCTGGACCGGTTCGACCTCGTCTGATCAACTCTCCGAAGGCGTCCGGGCCGACCCTCAGGGGCCGGTCCGGACGCCTTCGCCGTGCCCGGGCGCCTTTCCGTGCACCCGTCGAGGCAGCGGTGGCCGCGAGCCTCAGCGGCCCAGCGCCGCCGCCCCGGCCTGCGCGTACCTCTCGTCCAGGTCGCCGGACGGGGCGCCCGCGACGCCGATGCCCGCGACCGGGGCGCCCTGGGCGGTCACCGGGGCGCCGCCCGCGAGGAACAGCGTGCCCGGGATGTCCTTCAGGTTCGGCGCCTGCTCCAGCCGCTTGGTCAGCTCGGACGTGGACGCGTTCCAGGACACGGCGGTGAACGCCTTGCGCTCGGCGGACGCGTACGACTGCGGTCCCGCCCCGTCGCCGCGCAGGGTGACGAGGGTGTTGCCGTCGCGGTCGACGACGGCCACCGACACCTGCCGGCCGTCCTTCTCGGCGGCGTCCACCGCGGCCTGCGCCGCCTTCGTGGCCGCGTCGAGGGTGAGGTGCCTGCTCTCGGTGAGCTTGCCGGGCCGGACGGCCACGGTGGCGGGCGCCGCGCCCGTGGAGTCGGCGGCACTGGCGGCGACCGTACCGACGACACCGGCACCGGCGACGGCGAGCACGGCGCCGCCGACCAGGACGCGGGTACGGCCGGCCGGCTTCTTGCGGCTGGGCATGACGAAGACCCTTCTGGAGGCGGGATCAGGGGGCCGAGCGGCTCCCGTACCGATCCTCGGCCCGGATCCGGCGGCTGCCCGTCGACGGACCGGTTGCCCCGGGGGTCATCCGATCGGGTGACCCCCGGATGTCCCGGGCCAGGGAACAATGGAGGGTGTTTGCCCAGTTCAGCGCCATGACGAAGGAGAAGGCACCGGTGGTCACGCCCGAACGCGACGACCCCCGTGCCCTCACCGTCGTCATGCACACGGCGTTCTTCGTGCTGTTGGCCGCCTCCCTCACCCGCTACCTCGCCCGGCACGCCGACGGCCCGCGTACCCCCTGGATCATCGGCCTGTCCGTGCTGCTGGCGACGCTGTACGTGCTCGGCCCGGCCCTCGGCCCCCGCCCCGCCCCGCGCCGCCTGACCTGGCTGGGCGTGGTGGTGGCGACCTGGGCGTTGCTGGTGGTCCTGGCGCCGAGCTTCGCCTGGTGCGCCGTGCCCCTCTTCTACACCGGCCTGCGCACCCTCCCGCCGCGCGCCGCGATCCCGCTGGTGGCGCTGCTGACGGCGCTGGCGGTGGCGGCCCAGCTGAGCCTCGCGGGCTGGCCGGACCCCAACGTCCTGCTCGCGCCCCCGGCCGTGGCCGCCGTGGCCACCACCGTCCACGTCGTCATGCAGCGCCAGTCGGCCCGCCGTGACGCCCTCATCACCGACCTGGTCCGCACCCGCCGCGAACTCGCCGCCACCGAGCGTCGCGAGGGCACCCTCGCCGAACGCGAACGGCTGGCCCGCGAGATCCACGACACCCTCGCCCAGGGCCTGTCCAGCCAGCGGATGCTCCTGCAGGCCGCGGACCGCCTGTGGGACAGCGCCCCGGACACGGCCCGCGACCACGTCCGTTCGGCGGCGGCCATCGCCGAACGCAGCCTCGCCGAGGCCCGCCGCTTCGTCCACGACCTGACCCCCGCCGACCTCGCCGAGGGCGGCGGCCTGCTCCAGGCCCTGCACACGATCGCCGAACGCGAGACGACGACCACCCTCACCGTCCGCGTCCACACCGAGGGCACCCCGCCGGCCGCCCTGCCCGCCTCCGTCGAGTCGGCCCTGCTGCGCATCGCCCAGGGTGCCCTGGCCAACGTCCGCGAACACGCGGCCGCCACGACGGCGACCCTGACCCTGACCTGCCTGGACGACCAGATCGTCCTGGACGTGACCGACGACGGACGCGGCTTCGACCCCGCCACGGCCCCGGCAGCCGGGGAACGCGGCCACGGCCTCCCCGCCATCCGCGCCCGCCTGCGCCAGCTGGGCGGCACCCTGACCATCGAGTCGGCGCCGGGCGAGGGCACGGCCCTGTCGGCCGCGATCCCGCTGGAGCCCAGATGACCGGCACGACCGGTGGCAACCCCGTGCGCATCCTGGTCTGCGACGACCACGCCGTCGTACGCGCCGGACTGCTGGCCCTCCTGCACAGCGCTCCGGACATCGAGGTCGTCGGCGAGGCCGGCAGCGGGGAAGAGGCGCTGGCGCTGGCCCGCAGGACGAGGCCGGACGTCGTCCTGATGGACCTCCAACTGGGCAGCGGCATGGACGGTGCGGAGACCACCCGCCGGCTGCGAGCCCTCGCCCCGGCCCCGTACGTGCTGGTCCTGACGACCTACGACACCGACGCGGACGTCACCCGCGCGATCGAGGCCGGAGCCACCGGCTATCTGCTGAAGGCGGAGCGCGCCGAGGACCTCTTCACCGCGATCCACGCCTCCGCCCAGGGCCGGCCCGCCCTCTCACCCCCGGTCGCCGACCGCGTCCTGGCCCGCCTGCGCAGTCCCCGCCCCGCCCTCACCCCCCGCGAACGCGAGATCCTCGCCCATCTCTCCCAGGGGCTGTCCAACCACGCCATCGCCCGCGCCCTGTACATCAGCGAGGCCACGGTCAAGACTCACCTGCGTCGCATCTACGACAAACTCGGCGTGGACACGCGGGCGGGCGCCGTGGCGGTGGCGAAGGAGCAGCGGCTGCTGCCCTGACACGCCCACCGCTGCCGCCCCTGCTCCGGGCCTCAGCCGAACAGGTTCCGTACCCGGATCGTCTCGACGCGTCGCCAGATGCCGCCGGGCAGCAGGAGCCAGTCGCCGGCCGTGCCACGGGCACTCGACCGCGGCGGACCGCCCGTCGCCCGCGGTGCCGGGACCCGCGTCGTGCCGCGTGCCGGCTGCCGGTCGCGGCCGTGGGAGCGTCCCGTCCGTCGCCGGGCTCGGGCGCGCCTGCTCACGGCCCCTCCCACGGGCGGCGTACCCGGGTGTTCGCAACCCGGGCGGTAAGCCGCCGTGCGTCGCCCGTTGGCGCATGCATGATCACTCACTCCTCGACCGTCCTCGCCTTCCTCAACCATGTACCCCGAAAACGCTTGCGCGAGATGGGGCCGGAAGGGACCGCACACCCAGGTGATCCGACGGTATCGCCGCCGAGGCCCGGCCGCCGTCCGTCATGCCCGCGGAGGCTCATCGGTGGCGGGGCGGCCAGGCCTCGCGCAGCGTGGAGACGAGGGGGCGACCGGTCGGGCGGCGGGAGAGCCGCGGGAGAGGTGGGACACATGGACAGGGACGTCGCCATGCCGAGGATCGTGGTCGGTGTCGACGGGTCGCCGTCCTCGTACGCGGCGCTGCGCTGGGCCGTGCGCTACGCCGGACTCGTCGG
Source organism: Streptomyces griseochromogenes (assembly GCF_001542625.1). Classification (NCBI taxonomy): domain Bacteria; kingdom Bacillati; phylum Actinomycetota; class Actinomycetes; order Kitasatosporales; family Streptomycetaceae; genus Streptomyces; species Streptomyces griseochromogenes. The sequence continues at coordinate 4,337,103 of NZ_CP016279.1, forward strand.
TGGCAGCGTGGACGCGGTCGTCGCATGGGAACTGCCGGGCCTGCAGGGCTGGTCGGGGCCCGCCGTGGACATGGACGTCGACGAGGACGACGCCCGGGAGCGGATGCGCCAGGAGCTGGCCGACGTGCTGGGCGAGGGCACGGCCCGGTCGGTCACCACACACGTGGTGCACGGTAACCCGGCCGACGTCCTGCTGCGTGCCGCCGAGGGAGCCGAGGTCCTGGTCGTCGGCAGCCGGGGCAGGGGCGGCTTCACCCGCGCCCTGCTCGGTTCCACCAGCCAGCACGTCTCCCAGCACGCGAGCTGCCCGGTCGTGATCGTCCGCGCCGATCACACGTGAGCCGTCCGACCCCGTCGGGCCGTGCCGTCCGTCGCCCGCGTGCGGCAGCCGATCCCACCTGCGATCTCACCTGCGATCGGACCTGCCGAAGGCCGTCCCGCAGGACGAAGCCGGCATCGCCGAGGAGATCCGTGGCGATACCTTCGTGACAGTCTTCGGCACCCACTCGGCGGCGGTGCGCATCGAGGTGCACGATGGTGTCGTGACGCTTACGGGCCGGGTCCGCGAAACGGCCCCGGTGCCGCTCGCCGTCCGCCCCGCGCGAGCCGTGGCCGGCGCGACGGACGTGCGGCGCGCACCGCCCGGTCCGCCTCGTCACCCGGACCTTCCGGACGCCGTGCGGGCCCGAATGTCCTGACGGGCGGCCGTCGGCAGGCGAGAGGAGGCGGCGACCATGACACGGACACCTCCCACGACGGTGGCACGGGTGCGGCTGTGGCGGTGGCGGCCCAACACCCTCAAGCGGCACAGCGACGTCGTCGAAGCCTGGATCGTGCTCGCCACCTGGATCCTCGCCCTGCTGGCGGGAGTGCTCACGGGGCAGGCGGCGGCCCGTTCCATGGACTCGGCGCTCTCCGCGCGGCGGGCCCAGGTGCACGCCATGTCCGCCGTGCTCACCGACGGCGCGGCGAAGGCCCCGCCCGCGGCCGGCGGATACGACGACGGCCGGGTGTGGGCCACCGTGCGCTGGACGAGCGCGGACGGAGCCGTGCACACGGACCGGGCGAAGGTGTACCCGGGCGCCCCGGCCGGCAGCCGGGTCACGGTGTGGACCAACGACACGGGCCGGATCGTCGCCGCGCCCACCACCCCGACCGAAGGCATGCTGCAGACGGTCCTCGCCGGTGTCCTCGTGGCTCAGGTCGCCGGTACGGCCGTCTGGGCCTCGGGCCGACTGGTGCGCGCCCGGCTCGTCCGGCGACGGCTGGCCGAATGGGACGAGGAATGGAAGCGGGTCGGGCCCGAGTGGCGGAACCTGAGCGGGGGCAGGGGCTGATCAGCGAAAACCGGCGCGGCTTTCAGCGTCTCGACGCCCCGGGGAGACGAGTCGCCGTGATGTTCTGCTACGACGACCACGACAACGGCGGGCGGGTCCGGGCCGCTGTGCTCGCCGGCGGGGATCGACGCGGGAGTGCCGTCGGCCGTCCTGCGGGGCAGTTCCGGCGCCCGGCCCGGACGGCGGTGAGCGGGAGGAGACAGTCGTGGAGGAGAGGCTTTCGGTGCGCGCCCTGATGAACGAGGCGCCGTACTCGATCAGCGAGGACGAGACGCTGCTGATGGCCTGGGAGGTCATGGAGCGGTCCGGGCAGCGCCATCTGCCGGTGGTCCGGCCGGACGGCTGCTGTGCCGGAGTTCTGGACGGCGCGGAGCTGGCCGTCGCCTGTGCGGCACCCGCGGTGACCCTGTCCCGTCGGAGGGTGGGCGACCTCGTGCACGGGCGCCGCACGGTCACGGTCCATCCGGAGGAGTCGACGCTGCGCGCGGCGGCCGTGATGACGGAGGAGCACATGGACGCGCTGCCGGTCACCGACGCGCACGGACGACTGACCGGCCTGCTCACCGCGCGGGACTACGTCGTCGCCGCCGCGGGCTCGCACCGGCGCACCGGACCGGCTCCGGCACCGGCACGGGAGCCGTCCCGTCCGCCCCACACGCGTGCCACGCTGTCCGGGCTGCCGCCTCGCCGAAGGGACCGGGAACGCGGCATTCCCATCCCGTAGGGGCCGTAGGGGAGATCGGCCGGCTCGGGGCGCTCCACACGGCCGCGCACACACCGGCGTGCCGCCCCCGGGTGCCATGCCGCCCTAGCCGCGCAGCGCCTCGAACGCTTGCCGTGCACTGTTCGCGATAGCGAAGTCGATGTCCGGTGCCAGGCCCGCCCGCCGGTCCGCGCGGGTGAGCGCGGCCATGGCCACCCGGTCGCCCGAGTCCGCCTCCACCACGCCGATCTCGTGCCGCAGATGCAGGAACGTGCCCGTCTTGCCGCTCCATCGCAGGGAGTCCGCGCGCAGTTCACCGGCGAGCCGCTGGGTGAAGACCTGAAGGCCCATCAACCTGCGCACCTCGGCCGTCGCCCGGGGATACGAGACCTCGTCCCGCCACACCCGCTGCAAAAGATCCACGAGCGCCGCGGCCGAGCCGAGGTTGGCACGGGCCGGATCCAGGGTCTCGATGGTGTGCCGGCCCGCGCGCTCGTCGCGAACGGCCAGTTCCAGGGCGAGGGAGAAGTCGTTGCCCGCGGCACCGGCGGCACATTCGTACATGTGGTTCATCCGGTGCCGGATCCGTATGCCTTCGCAACCCCACGCGCGCAGGCGCGCGTCGACGTCCGCCGGCGGCACCAGCTCGAACAGCGCGTCGGCGGCAGCGTTGTCGCTCACCGACAGCATCAGCAGAAGCAGATCACCGACGGCCACCGTGGCCGGATGCCGGAACGCCGCGAGCCCGGTGGGTCCGACGCTGCTCGTGGCCGGGTCGAGCGTCACCGGGCGTGCCGGGTCGAGGTCCCCGGCCGCGATCCGGTCCAGCACGGCCAGGGCGAGCGGGACCTTCGCCACCGAGGCCAGGGGCAGCGGCTCCCCGACGTCGAAACCGAGCTGTTCGCCCGAGTCGATGTCGCGGGCGAGGAACGAACCGCGGACCCCGAGGGCCGCCCAGTCCCGTGCGATCGCCTCGGCGACGTCGAGGAGGCCGCCGTCACCGGCCACGCAGGCCGGCCGGTGGGCCGCTGCCGCGCTCATCCGCGTGCCGCCAGCCGCGCCGGAACGTCCTCGCCCGCGGATCCGGCCCGCCGGGGATCCGGCGGGCCGGTCGCCGCGCCGGCGGCGCCCGCGAGCGAGACGACCAGCCAGTCGGGCACGTCCACCGCGCCCCGCTGCCGCGGTGTCCCGCGCACGTCGTAGCCACGGTGCAGCGAGACATCGGCAAGCGGCGCCCACCTCGCGCCGTGCTGCCGTGCGAACGGCTCGGCACACAAGAGCACCGACCGGCCGGCCAGGGTCTCGGCGAGCGCGGTGGCCGCCGGTCCGGCCGACCGGATCAGCCCTTCGGGCAGCCCGGACCGAGCGGCGGCACGCGCCAGCCTGTCGTACGCGTACGGCACTTCGTCCTCCGCCGGGACCAGGAGCGGCAGAGCGGTGGGAAGGCCACCGCTCGCGGCCCGGCTCCGGCGCGGCCGCAGGTCCTCCAAGTGCACCGCCCGCCCTCGGCTCGTGCGGGCCCCGGCGTGCGCCGGCCGCGGTTCGTCGGGCGGCGGCGCCGACGCCAGGCCGAGCGGGACCCGCAGCGCGGCTTGCTCCGGGGCGACACGCACCAGCGCGTAGGCGAGCGAACCGTCGGCCAGCCCGGCCTCCCGTTCCTCCGGCGGCAGTTCGCGTACGCCGAGCGTGATCCCGCGTTCGGCACCGGAGCGGATCACGCGCGCCAGCGCCGCAGGAGCGCAGTCCGCGGGCACCCCGACGGCAAGCACCCGCGCCTGCCGGGCCGAGCGGGCGGCCCGGCCCAGCCGCTCGGCCCGGTCCAGCACGTCCCGCGCGTACGGAAGCAGCAGCATGCCGAACTCGGTCGTCGAGACCTGCCGCCGCGACCGGTCGAACAGCGGGCCCCCGAAGTGCGCCTCCAGCGTCTTGATACGGCGGCTGAGGAGCGGCTGGGCGATCCCGAGCCGCTCGGCGGCACGCGAAAAGCTCGACTCGTCGACGGTGGCGACGTATGCCTCCAGGTGCGCGAGGAGATCCATCCAGCAGTCATATCAATAAGTTATGGCGTCTTCAAAGTTCACTCTTGGACATGGATGGAGTCCTCCTGTTTCGCTGTCCCCGTCGAAGATCCACCAAGCCGACGACGGACGACCTGGGAGAACTCCGCACATGACCAATGCCACCTCGCTGCCGCGCCGCCGCCTGTTCAAGGCCGGTCTCGCCCTCACCACCACTGCCGCCGCCACGGCCGCCGGCATCGCCCCCGCCACGGCGGACCGGCGCCCCGAAACGGCCGATCCACACCCCGAGTTGAGCGATCTGGAACAGCGCTACGGCGCGCGTCTGGGCGTATACGCCCGGAACGTGCGCACCGGCCGGACCGTGGCGTATCGCGCGGGGGAGCGGTTCGCGATGTGCTCGACTTTCAAGGCGTTCGCGGCCGCGGCCGTCCTGGGCGGCCACGGTGACTGCGCGCCGCTGGACAATATCGTCCACTATCCGCCGAGGGACATCCTGGCGAACTCGCCGAAGACCGAGGAACACCTCGCCACCGGCATGTCCGTGGGCGATCTGTGCGCGGCCGCGATCCAGTACAGCGACAACGCGGCCGGCAACCTGCTGCTGCGCCAGATCGGCGGGCCGGACGGCCTCACCCGGTTCTTCCGGTCGCTCGGCGACCGGGTGAGCCGGCTCGACCGGTGGGAGCCCGAGCTGAACACCGCCGTCCCCGGTGACCCGCGCGACACCACGACCCCGCAGGCGATCGGCCGCGGCTTCGAGCGGCTGACGCTGGGGCGGGCACTGGACGACACCGACCGCGCACGGTTCATCGGCTGGCTGAAGGGCAACACCACCAGCGTCAAGCGGTTCCGCGCAGGGCTCCCGCAGGGCTGGGTCCTCGGCGACAAGACGGGTACCGGCGACTACGCGAGCGCCCACGACATCGGCGTCGCCTGGACGACCCGGAACACGCCGGTCCTGCTGGCCGTCCTGTCCGCCAAGGCGGCCAAGGACGCGACCGTGGACGACGCGCTGATCGCCGAAACGGCACGCGTGCTGGCGCGCACCCTCGCGCCCGGCGAGTAGACCGGAAGCCCTGTCGGTTCAGCGGGCTGAATTCCGATCAAGTATGCAGTAATTGACGCGCGCATGGCATCTCTCTACGGTTGAAACCAGCCATCGCGTGCGCCAGCCTGCTCGTCGGCGTACCCGCCACCCTGTCCGGCACCACGGCGCAGGCCGCCGCCGCACCCCCTGCCCTGGGGGGAGTGAATCCCGCGGCCGCGGCCTCCGTCCTGTACGTCTCCCCGAGCGGCACCGGCAGCGCGTCCGGCACCCGGTCGAACCCGACGACGCTCACCTCGGCGATCAGCCGTATCGCCGCCGGGGGGACGATCTACCTGCGCGGCGGCACCTACGCCTACACGAAGACCGTCACCATCCCGGTGGGCGGCAACGGCACCTCCGGCGCCCTCCGACAACCTCGTCGTCAGCGCCGAGTCGCACGACAACGCCGACTCCGACGGCGAGGACGCCGACGGCTTCGCCGCGAAGCCCACCGTCGGCACCGCCGACGTCTTCCGCCACGACGTCTCCCACCACGACATCGACGACCGCCGGGACCTCTACACCAAGTCCGACATCGGCGCCATCGGCCCGGTGACCATCGAGAACTCCCTCTCCTGCCACAACGGCACGTCGTCCGGCACTGCATCGCCTACCGCAACGGCCACCACGGGTTCACCTACAACAGCGACCCCGGCACGATGACCGTCTCCCACAACGTCGGTGTCGACAACGCCGAGCGCAACTACTCGTTCGACACCGGTACGTCGGTGTTCCGGAGCGACGCCTCGTGCCGGTTCTCCGTCAGCGGGTCGAACGACAAGACCGCCGGTGACCTTCGGGGGAAGGTCGTCACGCCATAGCCGCCGCTCGCGGAGCGGCACCAGGAGACCCGCTCGACCCCTCGCGGTGGCGTCGGCGTAGTGCTTCCATGGAAGTGGCGGAAAGTACGTCTATCCGACGCGGGGAAGCGGCCGCATCGATCGGCCGCGCACCGCGCAATCAGGATCCGCGAGAAGCGGATGTACTTTCCGCCACCGGCGTGCGCCTTCCGGTGCGCTCGTCCATCGGGCGGAGAGGGCAGGATTCGAACCTGCGTGGGCCTTGTGGGGCCCGACCTTGAGGCGTGCTCGCTGGTCCCCGATCAGCCACTCCGGGCACCTCTCCCTGCTCCCGGCTTCCGGTTTCCCGTGCCGTTCACAGGTATGAGAGTGCCGGGAGGCGCTGACGGGGTGCTGATGCGCCGCTGACCAGGTCTCCGTCGGGCGGCCCGGTGCACCACGTGGCCGTCGGTCACCGTCAACGTGACCGGCGCGTCCGTCAGTTCGTCGCACGGCGCGTGCACCGGGTCGACGGGCAACGCGGCCAGGTCGGCACGGTGGCCGGATGCGATGCGGCCGGTGATGCCCGCTGCACCGGCCGCCCCGCCCGCGTGACCGGTGCAGCGTTCAAGCGCCTGCGACGCCGTGAGCCCCGGCCGCCGCGCCGCTGCGCCCTTCGGACGGCGGGCCGTCGCCGGCACGGCCCGTGCGTCGTAGTGCGCGACGGGCCGGTTCGAGCCGAGGATGTGCGTCGCCCCGGCTCGCCCAGGTCCCGTAGCGGTCAGGCCCGGTCGGCCCGGTCGGAGCCCGGGCGCGACCACTCGTCGGTGCCGTCGTCGAGGGTGTGGCCGGCGTACGGCGGTTGGAGAGGCGGACACATCCAACTCCACGAATCGGGGCAGGAGTTCGTCGGGAGCCGTCTCGACGTGCTCGAACCGGTGGGCCCCGCGCCCGCCCGGCCAGAGCGTGGCGGACGCCGCGCGGACCGCCGTCCGGGTTGCCAAGCCGGCACCCGCCGTCCCTACCATCGGTTATGGCGATGCCCGTCGGTCATGCCGGGCCCGGGTTGCGTGGTCGTAGCCGCGAGTGCGAGGCGCTGGACCGTCTGGTGGAGGGGGTTCGGGCGGGCCGGAGTTCGGTGCTGGTCCTGCGTGGCGAGCCCGGAGTGGGCAAGACGGCCCTGTTGGACTACACGCGTGAGCGGGCGGCTGGGTGCGGCATCGCCCAGGTAGGCGGCGTGGAGTCCGAAATGGAACTCGCCTTCGCGGGGCTGCACCAGCTGTGCGCGCCGATGCTGGATCGATTGGAGGGCCTGCCGGGCCCGCAGCGGGAGGCGCTGCAGGTCGCGTTCGGGCTGCGCGCGGCGGGCGTGCCGAACCGGTTCCTGGTGGGGCTGGCGGTCCTGACGCTGCTGTCGGAGGCGACCGCACAGCAGCCGCTGGTGTGTCTGGTGGACGACGCCCAGCGGCTGGACCGGGCGTCGGTGCAGGCTCTGGCGTTCGCGGCGCGGCGTCTGCCGGCCGACCCGGTGGCCGTGGTCTTCGCCGTGCGGGAGCCGAGCGAGGACCGCGAGCTGCGCGGACTGCCGGAGCTGGTGGTCGAGGGGCTGGGTGATGCGGACGCGCGCCTGTTGTTGGCGTCGGTGATCCATGGGCGGTTGGACGAGCGGGTGCGGGAGCGGATCGTGGCCGAGGCGCGGGGGGATCCACTGGCGCTGCTGGAGCTGTCCGGGGAACTGACGCCGACGGAATTCGCCGGCGGGTTCGGACTTCCCGGTTCGGGGCCGGTGACCGGGCTGATCGAGGGGGGCTTCATCCGGCGGCTTGAATCGGTGCCGCACGTGACGCGCCTGGTGCTGGTGCTGGTGCTGGCGGCCGCCGACCCGTCGGGCGACGGGGCCCTGCTGTGGCGGGCGGCAGGACGGCTGGGGATCGACGCCGACGCGGGTTCGCCGGCGGAGGAGGCCGGGCTGATCGAGTTCGGGGCCCGGGTGAGGTTCCGCCACCCGCTGGTGCGGTCGGCGGTCTACCGGACGGCTCCCCTGCCCGAGCGGCGGGCGGTGCATCGGGCGCTGGCCGAGGCCTCGGCACCGTCGGCACGGCGGCGGCGATCGCCGACGCCGTCCACCACGCGACCGGCGGCCGTGTCCGGGACCTGCCGATCACCCTCGACAAGTTGCTGTGCCACGAACCGGAGGGATCATCATGAGCACGTATCTGATCAACCACCTGCGCATACCCGGCGACATCCCCAACGAGGCGGGCCTGTCGTACCTGGAGCAGGTCGAAGCGACCGCGAAGCCCTACGGCGGCAAGTGGCTCGCCAACGGCGAGGTCACGGTGGTGGAGGGGGCCTGGCCGGGTCTCGTCGTCCTCATGGAATTCCCGGACCGCACCGCCGCCCGGCAGTGGTACGACTCGGCCGCCTATCAGGACATCCGGCCCCTGCGTACCAACAACTCGATCTCCGACATCGTGCTGATCGACAGCCTCCCGCCGGACTACACCGTCAAGGGCTTCGCCCAGCAGGTCCGAGCGGCCGTTTCCCAGTACCGCAAGTAACATGATCACCTAGTTCCGGGTATACCAGTCAGTCAACTCGGCGCGTCCTGGAGACGCGCCCTGCCCGGAGATGTCCATGTCTTCTCTCGACGATGCGTTGGAAAACGCGCGTTTCACCTACGAGCAGCACGTGCGTACGTGCCGCCAGTGCCATGCCGATGCCGCGCCCTGTGCCGTGGCCAAGCACCTCCTGCGGATCTACAACCTCGCCCGCCGGGACCGGATGCGTGCCACGGGAGGCCAGGCACCGACCGCCGGCCCGTGACAGCGGAGCCCGGCCGGCATGCTCAGACCGTGCCGCCGTACACCTCCCGCACGTTCGCACGGGCCGCTGGAGCGTGCCGGCCCGCCGGGCCCCGCGCGAAGGTGCGCAGCAGGTTCTCCGTGGTACGGGTGACGAACCTGCGCGTACGGGCGTCCATGCCGTGGTCGCGGCCGAGTTCGTGCGTGCCGGCCACCAGGCCCTCCACCCAGCGCATCGTGCCGGTCGCGAAGACGCCCGCGCCGCCGGGCGCGGTGTAGTACGCGGAGTCGCTGTGGCTGGGCCGGCCGGCGCACGCCACGGGCGAGTGCGCGGTGATCTCCAGCGGGCCCGGGGTCGGGGAGGCGGGCGTGACCCGGTCGTACTCGACGCCGACGAGATGCGCGAAGCTGTCGCCCGCGCGTACGCCGGTGCCGTCGTACAGCCAGTGATCCGCGGCGTGGACGACATAGGGGGCGTCGACCGGATAGCCCTCGTAGAGCACGCCGGTGAGGGAGGACTCCGGATCGGCGGCGGGCGGGCTGCGGAAGTCGGTGGTCACCAGGTCGGGGTTGGACGAGTAGTACGGGTCGGAACGGTAGGCCGTCTTGTAGCAGACCACCGTGCGCTCGCGCGCCCCCTTGCCGTCCTCCAGCCGGACACGGCGGAAACAGCTGTTCGCGCCGAGGAAGGCGATGTTCACGCCGGCGTCCCGGGCCCGGGTGATGTGCGCCCGCTGCTCGGGCGTCCAGTACTCGTCGTGCCCCAGACAGACGACGGTACGCGCTCCGTACAGCACCGAGGGGTCACGGTGGATGTCGACGCCGGTGGTGTACGCGAGCGGGATGCCCAGGCGCTCGGCCAGCACCACCAGCGCCCGTTCGTAGACCAGGAACTTCTGGGCGCCGTCGCCGTCGTAGGGGCGGTCGAAGCTGACCGCGAGCGACCGCGTGGCATAGGCGCCCGAGGAGCCCGCGTAGAGGCTGTAGCCGCCCCAGCGGTTGTAGGCCTGCCAGGTGGCCGGGGCGTGCAGCAGGACCGTGCGGCCCGCACCCTCGGCGGAGCGGACGATCAGCGGGATGTGCCGCTGATGGCCGGTGTCCGACTCCAGACGCAGCAGGTACGCGCCCTCCGGCCATCCGGTGGTGTCCAGGGGCAGCGTCGCAGGCCAGTCGGCGCGCACCGTACGGGTGGCGGACAGCAGGCGCGGGGGCGGCTGGGCGCGGCCGGGTATGGAGGGTGACGTCCATATGCGGCGGGCCTGCTTTCCGCCGTACCAGCCGATACGGAACGCCGAGACCTGGAACGAGGCCGCGGTGGTCGACACATGCAGGCTGCACGCCTGGCCCGGCCGTACGCTCACCTGGTCGGTGTAGCCGGTGACCGCGTCCACCGCGCCCGAGGAGCGGATGCACCAGTCTTCGGTGCCCGGCGCGTCCCGCTCGGCCTCCGGCCGCAGCCGCCCGCCGTCGGTGCCGAGAGGGTGGAGGGCCACACGGTGCGGCCCGGGCGTACAGGCGGCGGCGCCCAGGCCCGCGCCCGCGCACAGGGTCAGGAAACCCCGGCGGGCCAGGACGCGGCCGTGCAGGGGTGGATCGCCGTGGGCTGGGGTCACTGCGCCTCCTGGATCCGCCCCTGTTCATGCCGCGTCCAGGCTCCCGATGCCGCTCCGCCCGCCGCAACCGCACCATGGCTCCGCGGCGAGGCGCGGGCAGGGGCCGGGCCCGGCGGGACACGACGACGAGGGCTCAGCGGCCCGGCAGCCGGAGGTTGTGCCGAACGAGTGAGGCCGCCGTACTCCGCACCGACCTGCGGAACCGCGTGGCTCCCGGCGCCGGCAGCGGGTCCCGAAGGCACCGTCCGGGCCTCGGCCCACGGTCCTTCAGGCCGGGGGCTCCTCGAACAGTTCGAGCAGGGACTGAGCGCTCTCGGTGGCCAGGAGAGCGCCGTGCGCCGCCGGGAAGAGGCGGCCCCAGGCGCGGGCTCGCCCCAGGGCGCTCAGACGCCACGCGAGCCGCACCGCACGCCGGAGTTCCGCCGCCGTGCGGCCGGCTCCCGTCCACGGCTCCAAGTAGGCGTCGCGCAGGCGCGGCAGCACGCCGGGCCCGTACCGGTCGCAGGCCTTCAGGGCCGTGACCCGAAGGCTGCAGAACGGATGCGAGACGGCGGCGTCGCCCCAGTCGAAGAAGGTGTACCGGTCTGGTTCCGGACGGAACAGCTGCCCGTCGTGCAGATCCGAGTGGTCGAGGGAGTCGGGGATGCCCAGGGCCGCGAGTTCGCCGCACCAGGCCACGAGGCGGGGCCGGAGGGCCGAGAGCCGCGCGCGTTCGTCCGGTAGCACCGCTTCGTTCTCCGTGAGCAGCTTGTCGAAGACCTCGGGCAGGTCCGGGGTCCGGGCGCTCGGGACACCCAGCCGCTCGATGTCCCGCGCGTGCGGGACCAAGGCGCACTGCATGCTCGCGTACTGGCCCAGAAGGCTCTCCCAGGCGCGCGGTTCGACCGCCGTCCGCTCCAGCACGGTCCGGAAGAGGTCACCCCCGTCGGGCAGCAACGACCAGCCGCGCTCGGCGTCGACCGCCAGCGGCCGCAGGACGTGCTCCGGCACCCAGCGGGCCAACGCCTCGGTCAGCGCGCCCTCGAAGCCGCTGGCCGGCGGATTCGCCTTGAACCAGACGGCTCCCCGGCCCGCCACGGGCACCCGCATCAGGACGGACCACGGCCGCAGCCGTACCCACGGCGCCCCTGTCGCCCGCAGACCGTGCGCGGCGAGCCGGCCGTGCACCCAGTCGAACGCCGCGCTCCGCCAGGACTCCCGCTCCCAGGGAGTCACCGCGTGCGGGTAGCGGCCGCGGTCCACGCTGAGCGATGCGTCATGTCCCATCACGCCATCCCAGCAGCATGACCTCGGCAGGACCAGCCGTTTTCCGACGCCACGGAGCAACGCGTACGCCCCCGGACGCGGTCCGGGGGCGTTGGCGGTCAGCGGTGCGGTCAGGCGTGCTGCCTGCGGCGCATCGTCAGGTACGTGCCCGTGACGCCGGCGGCCAGCAGGGCACCCACGCCGAGGCTGAGCGGCAGGACCGGGAGCCCCGAAGTGCCGGTGGAGGCGGCGGTGTTCTGCATCGCCGGGCCGGGGGTGATGCTCGTGGCCACCGCGGCGACGTGCTTGATCGGGCCGACGGACTTCACCGAACCGTCGGAGTTCAGCAGCACCTGCTTGTTGTTCGGGTGCCGGAAGTCGAACATGCCCGCCAGCGAGCCTGCCGACGCGTCGAAGGAGTGGTCGCCGATGCGGCCGGTGTGCCAGTTGTCCTCGATGAACCGGGTGAGGGACGCCTGGTCGGTCTGGGTGTGGTCGACCTTGTTGACCTTGCTGTAGGGCGAGATCACGAGCAGCGGCTGGCGGGTGCCGGGGCCGCAGCGATCGGCGTAACCGCCGGCGGCCTTCGGGCCGTTCTGGCAGGCCGGGCTGTCGGTGGCCTTGCCGTTGGAGCCGACCGAGGTGTCCTTCGAGCCGTTGCGCGGGGCGGCATAGGCGTGGTCGTACCAGCCGTCGGAGTCGTCATAGGCGACGACGATCGCGGTCGACTTCCACTGCGGCGAGCTCTGGATCGCGTTGATCTGCTTGACGAGGAAGTGCTGCTCGTCGAGCGGGTCGGAGTAGCCGGCGTGGCCGTCCTGGTACTCACCGGCCTTCACGAAGCTGACGGCCGGGAGCTTGCCCGCCTTGGCGGCGGCGGTGAAGTCGGTCAGGTCGTAGTTGTGGTTGGCCTGCCCGTTGTGGCCGATCTCGGAGACGCTCTTCGGCGGCAGGTGGTGCGGGTTGGCCGTCGACTCGTAGTACGAGAACGGGTTGTGGTGCGGGCTGTAGTCGGCCACGGCCGCGCCGCCCACGTTGGTGTGCGTGATGTCGCACTTGGCGTACGAGCCTGACGTGCCGTTCCACGCGGCCGACGGACGGAAGCCGCCCTGGAACCAGCCCCAGCTCACCTTCTTCGCGTTGAGCAGGTCACCGATGTTCCTGCCCTGCAGGGCCGCCAGTGCGTTGGTGCTGGTGTGGTCCTTGCCGGAGCAGTCGTCGAAGGCCGGGTCGGGGTCGTTGATCACCGTGCCCACGCCCTTCGCGTCGGGCGACTTGACCGCGTACGGGTCGGGGGTCGCCGTCTTCTTGCCTGTGGCCGGGTCGACGGAGATGACGCCGTGCGTGTTGCCGGAGATCAGGTTGAGGGCGCCGGGCGTGGACGGGCCGTAGTTCGAGCTGTAGGAACGGTCGCCCAGGGAGTAGTGCTGGGCGTAGTTCCACAGCGCGGTGACGGTGTTGCCGTCGTAGTAGTCCATCGCCAGGCCGGGCTCACCGAACAGGCCGCCGCTGCACTTGTCGACCTCGGTGTTCTGGACGAACTGGTCGGCCTTGCCGCCGTTGTAGGCGTACTGCTCCGGGCCGTAGGAGTGGTTCTGGTCGCAGGTCATCGCCTGCGCCGGAGACAGCCGCTTCGGCGCGTACTGGTTGGGGTTGTGCTTCAGCAGCCCGGCATGCGCGAGGGTGTCGATGTCCTTCGGGGTGTTCTTCGACGCCTTGAACTTCGTCCCGTCGCTGTTGGCGGCCTTCGGGTACGTGGCGAAGTAGTGGTCGAAGGAGATGTTCTCGTCGAAGAGCACGACGACGTGCTTGATCGGCGTCGTGGTCGAGGAGTGCCCGCCCGGCGCCCCGGCGGGCGCTGCCGCCCAACCGGGCGCGTTGCTGCCGAGCACGGTGAGCGCCGCGGCTCCCGCGAGCGCTCCCAGGCTCCGCATCGCGGCTCGTCTTCCCCTGCTTGCCATGGTGGTTTACCCTCCGGACAGAACGTCTGTGCGTCGTACGAGCACGGATGCTGCGCCCGTCGCGGGGCGCGACGGCGGAGCCATGATGACCTGCGAGTGAACACCGAGTCAGGGATGTTGGGGCAAAACTTGACGGTGTGTTGACCCTTTCCGCCCGCCGACTTGTCCGGACAGGCTCAGGCGAGCAGGGCCCGCCCGTACCAGTCCGACGCGTCCCGTACGCCGGGCAGCGCGAAGAAGTAGCCGCCGCCGAACGGGCTGATGTAGTCGGTCAGCGGCTCGCCCGCCAGCCGGCGCTGCACGGTCTCGAACTGCCGGGCCAGGTCCTGCTGGTAGCAGCAGAACAGCAGCCCCATGTCGAGGTTGCCGTTGGCGTCCATGCCGCGGTCGTAGTTGTAGGCGCGGCGCAGGATGCGCTGGTCCGCGGTGGCGGACGTACGCGGGTTGGCGAGGCGTATGTGGGCGTCCAGCGGGATGACGTCGCCCTTGGGATCGTCGGCGTACCGGGGGGTGTCGTGTTCGTGGTCGCCGTCCAGCGGCGCGCCCGAGAAGCGGGCACGGCCGAACATGCGCTCCTGCTCGCCCAGCGAGACCCGGTCCCAGAACTCCACCAGCATCCGGATCAGCCGGACGACCTGGTAGCTGCCGCCGACCGCCCAGTCCGGCTCGCCCATGCCCCTGCCCACCCACACCAGGCGGTCCATGTCGCGGGCACTGGCGGTGTCCGGGTTGGCGGTGCCGTCCTTGAACCCCATCAGGTTGCGCGCGGTGCCGGAGGGCCGGGGCGGGCTGGTGAAGCCGTCGAGGCGCCAGCGGACCTGCAGGCCGCCCCGGGTGTGCCGGGCGATGTCGCGCAGCGCGTGCAGGGTGGTGTCCGGGTCGTCGGCGTGCAGTTGGAGGCTGAGGTCGCCGTGGCACCAGTCGGCCCGCAGGTCGTCGTCCGGGAAGGCGGGCATCGCGGTCAGCCGGCGGGGTCTGCGGGCGGTCAGCCCGAACCGGTCGTCGAAGAGGGAGGCGCCCACACCGACGGTCACGGCCAGCCGTCCGGAGGGCAGCCGGTCGCCGAGGATGCCCGAGTCCGCGGGCGGCCCGGTGATGCCCACGGGGGACGGCGTCCCGCCCGAGGTCAGGAAACGGGCCCGGTCGGAGAGGGTGCGCAACAGGTCGGCCAGGTCCGCGCGGTGCTCCGCCGTCACGTCGAAGGAGACGAACACGCTGGTCCGCCGCGGGGACGCGATCACGGACGCCTGGTGGATTCCGTGGAAGGGGGCGACGGCCGCCGTGGGGGCTGCCGGGGCGGCGGCACCGGTGGCGAGTCCGGCGCCGGCGAGCGCGGCACCCCGCAGGAACCGGCGTCTGCCCACTCCGTCCGTCCGGTCGTCGCCGCTCATGCCGTCCTCCGGGGGTCACACAGGGTCGCCACCGACGCGAGCCGCTCCACCAGGTCCCCGAAGACCGAGTCGACGCGTTCGCGTCGGTCGCGGGGGAGGGCGGACAGCGCGGTCCAGCCCTCGCCGTGACGGAACCCGTCGAGCGTGTGCTGTGCGCTGCCCAGGTCCTCGTCCAGGCCGGACAGGTCGGCGTACCGGGTGGTGAGCAGGGGCCGCAGCCGGGACAGCACCTCCCGGGTGCCGTCGAGGTTGGCGCGGGCGGTGGCGAGGTTGCTGCCGCTGCCGTAGTCGGTCCGGCCGGTCAGCTCGAACTGCACGGTGTTCTCCAGGATCTCGTGTGCGCGCAGACCGAGCTGGGCCGGATCCATACGGGACTGCGACCAGCTGTCCCGCAGTCCGGTCACCGCCTTGACCAGCGCCGCCGCCGGCGCGCGCAGCCGGTCGGCGGACTGTCCGTGCCACAGCCCGTACTCGATGCGGTGGAAGCCGGTGAAGCCCTTGTCTCCGACCCCGTCGGGCAGTCCCGCGTCCGTGCCGTTGATCTGCCCGTCCGCGTCCCCGAACGCGTCGTACGCCGCTCCCAGGCGCTCGTACTCCAGATGGGCCGGCAGCCAGGCCGCGCGGGCGCCGGCGAGGTCGCCGCGGTCGACGGCCCGCCGCAGCTCCGCCGTCAGCCGGACCACCTCGTCGAGACCGCCGCCGACCCACTTCTGATAGGCGAGCGCCGGCGGGATGAGGTCGTGCTCGGTGACGGGGGCCGCCCCCGGGCCGCGCCGCCCCGACGTGACGTGGACGGTCGGCCCGGTGACGGCGTCGGCGTCGTCGGGCACGCACTTGAAGGCGTACGTCCCCTGGCCCAGGCGGACGGTCAACTGCCGGGTCGTACCCGGGCCGATGCCCTCGACCTCGCCGTACACGACCTGGTTTCCGGGGTCTTCGAGATAGACCTCGGCGGCCCCGTCGGAGGCGTTGTGCAGGTCGAAGGTCTGCACCCCGGGAGCGGGCCGGGTCCAGCCCCGGCCGCAGTGGCTCGGCGAGACCTCGACCGTGACGGGCCCCGCGGACCGCGGACGGTGGCCGCCGCCGAGGGAGAACCCCAGCAGGGTTCCTCCCACGGCGAGGGCAAGCACGAAGAGCAGCACTCCAGTCGCCCGGAAACGGACCGACCGCGTGCCGAGGCGAGGCAACGGCATGGCGAGCCCTTCCGGAACGACGTACGCAGCTGTCCCCGCGGCGGTGCACCCGCCGACGGGACGGCTCCATGCTAGTCAGCCGGACGCACCCGAACAGCCGTCCCAACGATTCATTGACCAGGATTTCTCTCCTGGTTCACCGGCCGTCGGCGTCGTGCGAGCGGCCACCGGCCGAGCCCGCCGGGACCGCCCGGCCGGCGCCCGTGGCCCCGCCCAGCCACTTCAGGCCGTCGAGGACGAACCGGTTCTGCGTGGCGCTGGCGAAGGTCGAGGACAGGGGCGTGTCGGTGGCGTAGTCCATGGCGTTGTGGCCGAAGTTCGCGTACAGCATCCGGTACTTGGTGTTCGTCCACAGGACCGGGTAGTAGCCGCTGTACCAGGTCTGGTCGGGGTCCGTGCCGAGCGGGAAGCTGCTCGGGTCTATGGAGGCCAGGATCCTGATGTCGGGGTTGCGGCGCAGATCGTCGGACCAGCTGTACCACTCGCTGACCGACGAGGTGAACGTGGCCGGCAGGCTCCTCGTCGCGGGATGGGTACGGTCCTCCACCCGCAGGACCGCGGTCGTCGGGCCCCAGGTGTTGGAGGTGAAGTCGCCCGACCCCAGGAACTGGTCGTGGTACCAGGACCAGCCCGAGGCGTTCGTGGTGAACGCCGAGACATGGAAGCCCATCCAGGCGCCGCCGGAGCGCATGTACCGCTCGAATCCGGTGCGCTGGGCCGCCGTCTGCGGCAGATCGTCGAGGAAGAGCACCACCTGGTACGCGTTCACGCCGTCGCCCGCGAGCACGTCCCAGTTGTTGCTGGCGGTGTAGGTGAACCCGTTGGCCGCGGCCTGCTTCGGGAACCACTCGTTCGCTTCTTTGACGAAGCTGATGTGTGCCGCGTCCCAGGTTCCGTTGTACAGGGCCAGCACCCTGAAGGGCGCGGCCGTCGCGTGCGCCGGGGCGCCGACCGTGCCCAGGAGCACGGTCAGCAGAAGCAGCAGCCGCAGGCACAGGGAAGGGATCGAAGGCAACGCTCTGACACGGGGCACGGGGCGCTCCTGACGTGTGGGGGTTGGTGCAACGTAAAGGTCTGCACCAAAGGCGTCAAGAGGTGAAGTAACCCTGGAATCGGGTGTGTTGGAGCATCCACTGGTTGAAGGTGCGGCGCGGGCGGCCCCGCCCGTCTCAGCGCACGGGGAACCCGAAGGAGTACCCCTGCTGCTTCAGCCACGGCAGCAGGGTGCTCAGCGCGGCCACGGTCTGGGAGCGGTCGCCGCCGGCGTCGTGGAAGAGCAGGGTCGGGCCGAGGTGCAGCTCGCGCTGGACGGTGGCGACGATGGCACTGGTGCCGGGCCGCTCGAAGTCCTTGGAGTCGACGTTCCAGCCCAGCGGCCGCATCCCGTGCGAGGCCGCGAGGTTCCGGCTGTACGGGGTGAACGCGCCGCCCGGGGCCCGGTAGTACATCGGCTTCACACCTCCGGACGCCTTGGTGATCTGGCGCTCGGCGTCCAGGATCTCGTGCGACTGGTAGTCCTGGGACTTGTGGTCCATGGTGGTGTCGTGCGAGACCGAGTGGTCGCACAGCCGGTGTCCGGCCGCCACCACCTGCTTGACCATGTCCGGGTGGGCCTCGGCCTGGGTGCCGACCATGCAGAAGGTCGCCTTCACGCCGTTGTCCCGCAGCACCTTCAGCACCTGCGGGGTCCAGACCGGGTCCGGGCCGTCGTCGATGGTGATGTTCACCGCGTGCGCGCCGGCGTCGGAGGCGTGGGCGATGGCCGCGGAGACGGGCGACACCTTCGGCGGGGCCGGGCTCGCCGGAGCCTGGTGCCCGCCGACGGAGCCGGCCTGCGCGGTCCACACCGACGTGGCCGCGGCGACCGCCGTGACTCCGACCGCCGCCGCGATCACCCGGCCGTACCAACCCCGCCCGCCATGCCGTGCCATGTCCGCCTCGTTCCTCGCCGTGTTGTCGGGTCCCCGTGCACCTGTCAGGACGGGCCGTACGCGCCGGAGGATCCGGCTGTTACCGTTCGCGGACAATTCCGCGGTGTTTCTGCGACAGGACCCGGGAAGTCCGCTTTTTGGAACCTCTAGTTCCACAGGGCCGGAATGCGCCTGTCGTCCCGTTCGCCCGGTTGATGTGCCGCCGTATCACCGCTTTCATGACCCCTGCACGGCGGCGGCCCGCCACCGGTACACGCGGGCAGCTGTGGGGGGTTGGGGGCACATGTGTCCTTTCGGGACGGGCTCGAGGCGCTCGTCGGCGCCATCGAGACAACGAAGACACGGATGATCCGGTGCGGCGGCGCCTGTGGGCGCCGCCGCACTCGTCGTATCGGCCGTGCCCGCCCACGCGATGCCGGCGAGCACGGCACCGCCGCCCGTCCCGGGCGAGCTGATCGCTGGACGGCGGGGCCGTCGAGCTGAACATCACCCACGACGACGCGTGCGACGCCTATGTGCTGCGCGACCGGACCCGGATCCGCAGAAGGCCCGACAACGTCCTCGCGACTTGGGACGTGCGCGGCCGCTGGGCCGGTGAACTGGTGGGCACTCGGCCTGAGGCACTCAAGGGGCGGTGTCCAAGCTCTGGCAGTTCGAGGTCCAAGCTCTGGCAGTTCGAGCCGGAGCACAAGGGGGACGGCCTGCGCGGGAGCAGGGTCTCCTGCAACCGGGGCGAGCGGCTCTCCGCCGCTGCCACCGGCACCCAGGATCTGCCTCGACGCGACGGCCGGCGTGAGGCGACGGGGTCACCCGCACCCGCCCGGCCGGCGCCGCGGCTGACACGCCCGTACGGCCTGCGTGTTCACATCACTGAACTATGCTCACATGGGTGTACATGGCGAGGCTGGCTGTGCAAGGCTCCATCACCTTCCGTTCTTCGATGCCGAGTTGGAGGATGCGGGCCGATGGAGATCTCCCGACGTACCGTGCTGACCACGACGGCCTCGGCCGCCGCGCTGTACGCGGCGCCGCCGACGACGGCCCGGGCGGCCGAGCAGACCCCCGCGGCCGTCGTCCGCACGCTCCGGAGTGCCGCCGACTACGCGATCGGCAAACTCCGCGCCGTCGCCCCGGGAGTGACGGCCTTTCCCGTCGGCACGAAGTCCGAGAAGTGGGTGTACGCGCAGAACGGCGACTGGGTCGGCGGGTTCTGGCCGGGCACGCTCTGGATGGCCTGGCTCCACAGCGGCGACGACACTTTCCGCACCCTGGCGCTCGCCTCCGCGCGAAAACTCGCCCCCCGCCAGTACGACACCACCACCCACGACCTCGGTTTCCTCTTCTACCCCTCCTGGGTCACCGCCTGGCGCCTGACCGGCGACGACACCTGGCGCGCCGGTGCCGTCCAGGCCGCCGACTCGCTGAGCCGGCGCTACAACCCGAACGGCCGCTTCATCCGCGCCTGGGGAGCGCTGAACGACCCCGACAACGCGGGCCGGATCATCATGGACACGATGATGAACCTCGATCTGCTGGCCTTCGCGACCGAGCAGACCGGCGACCCGAAGTACCTCGACATCGCGACGGAACACGCGAAGACCGCGCAGCGGGTGTTCCCGCGTCCGGACGGCTCGACGCCCCACGTGTACGACCTCGACCCCGCCACCGGCGCGCCGATCGGCCCGAACACCGTGCAGGGCTACAGCCCCACGTCCTGCTGGTCACGCGGACAGGCCTGGGGCGTCTACGGCTTCACCACCATCCACCGCCGCACCGGCGACGACCAGTTCCTCACGACCGCCCGCAGACTGGCCGACTACGCGCTCGGAGTCCTGACACCGGACCACATACCCGTGTGGGACTACCGGGCACCCCAGCAGCCGTACGACGTCAAGGACGCCTCCGCCGGGGCGGTCATGGCCTGCGGTCTGCTGGACCTGTCCGCCGCCACGGGTCGCCCCGAGTACCGGCAAGCCGCCCTGCGGCTGCTGACCGCGCTGGCGCAGACCTGCCTGACGCGGAACTCGTCCCGTGCCGAGGCGGTCGTCGCCCGTTGCACCCGCAACCGGCCCGCCGAGGACGGCATCGAGATCTCCCTCCCGTACGCCGACTACTACCTCCTGGAAGGCATCCTGCGCGTGCTGCGCCCTCAGGACGTCGACCGGGCGATCGACCTGTCCGGCCCGGAACGAGGCCACCGGGGCCCTACTCGTTGAACGGGTCTTCCAGCGCGGGCACGCACGGGGACAGCAGCGGTTCCGTGTGCTCGGTGAGGCCGCCCCGGGCGAGCCTGAGCACCCGGACCTCGTTCTCGTGTCCCCGGTCCTCGTCGTCGCGCACATGGAGAAGCCCGTAGGAGCCGGGAGCGATCACCGCCACATGGCCGAAGAGTTCGAGGACGTCGGGCGTGGAGCGGTGGTTGGAATGCCCTCCCAGGTGGATGAACGGCTCGCCGTTCATCCACCTCAGGTCGAGCAGGTACGGGCTGTCCATCAGGGAGATACGCTCTCGGAGTTCCTCGACGATCTGCCGCAACCGGGAGTCGTCCTCCCCCTCCTCGCCCGCGCTCTCCCTGACCGTGATCCAGCCGTGGTACTCGAACATGCCGGAATCCTAGGGCGCGAGGGACGGCCAGGGCGCTGTCAGCCGGTCGGCCTCCGTGCGTACACCTCGATCTCGATCTTCATGCGAGGGTCGGCCAGCCCGCACA
The DNA here is from genome assembly GCF_001542625.1 of Streptomyces griseochromogenes. Classification (NCBI taxonomy): domain Bacteria; kingdom Bacillati; phylum Actinomycetota; class Actinomycetes; order Kitasatosporales; family Streptomycetaceae; genus Streptomyces; species Streptomyces griseochromogenes. The sequence continues at coordinate 4,357,878 of NZ_CP016279.1, forward strand.
CGAGCATGGTCGCGGCCGGGCGGACCTCACCGAAGCAGCGGCGCAGGACCGGCCAGCAGGGCTCGAAGTCCGCACGGTCGGGGAGCAGGTAGCGCACGCGTACGACGTCCGCGAAGCCGCAGCCCGCCTCGGTCAGCGCCGCCCCGATGTTGCGCAGGCACTGCTCGGCCTGTTCCACCACGTCGTCCGAGATCGTCATCGTGGTGTAGTCGAACCCGGTCGTCCCGGACACATGCACCCAGTCGCCGTCCACCACGGCACGGGCGTAGCCGATCTGCTCCTCGAAGACGGATCCGCTGAGGACCGCACGTCGCTCTGTCATGTGCCGAACGCTAGGTGGCCTGCGCCGATACGTCCAATACGGCGTGTGGCGCGAACCGATGTCCCGGCGCGTAGGGAGCGAGCGTCGGTGCGCCTTCCACGACCGTCCGAGACCGACTGTCGGTCGCTCGTGGCACGCTCACACGCGGACAGTCCCAAGAGAAGGCGGCGACATGACCGGTCGACCCCTGGTGGACTCCGAAGGACGGGCCCTGCACCCCTGAGTTCGAGCCGGTGCACGCGGGACTGGATCGCCTGAGGACCTGGAGCGGTGAACGCCACGACCGCGGCCGCCGTCTGATCCTCGCCCTCCACACCCACGGCCCCGCTGAGCGCACCACGTCGCAGTCGGCCCGCGGTGTCACCGCGGAGCCCCTGCACGGCCTCTGCCGCACCGTCAACGGCCGTAACGGCGCTCCCGGGCGGCGTACGAACGCAGGGCGCGCAGCAGGTCGATCTGGCGGAACGCAGGCCACAGCACGTCCACGAAGTGCACCTCCGCGTAGGCCGACTGCCACAGGAGGAACCCGGACAGCCGCTGCTCGCCGGAGGTACGGATGATGAAGTCGGTGTCGTGCCCGGCCGGCGAGTACAGGTTGTCGGTGATGTGCTCCAGATCGAAGTCGGCCGCCAGATCGCGCGGGTCGCCGCCCGCGCCGATGTGCTTGTCGAAGGCCGTCTTGACGGCGTCGACGATCTCGCGGCGACCGCCGTAGCCGACGGCGACGTCGACCTTCAGCCCGCCACGGCCGTGGGTCGGGGCGGCGGCCTCCTTGAGGACGCGGGCGGTGTTCCCGGGCAGCAGGTCGAGGGCGCCGATGATCTCGATCTCCCAGGGTTCCCCGGGGTCGCAGATACGCCGCACGGTCTCCTCGATTATGTCGAGCAGGGGCCCGAGTTCGTCGGCCGGCCGGTGCAGATTGTCGTCGGAGAGCATCCACAGCGTGACGTGCTTGATCCCGGCATCGGTGCACCAGTGCAGAAAGTCCGTGACCTTGGCGCCGCCGACGCGATAGCCCTCACGGACGTCCTGATGCCCCGCACCCCGTGCCCAGCGCCGGTTCCCGTCCAGCATGATCGCCACATGGCGTGGCCGGGGCAGGCCCTCCAGCTTGCGGTTCAGGCGCCGTACGTAGACCGCTTCCAACGCCGAACGCAAGGCCTTCATCGCCACACCGACATCCCTTCTCCTACCCGTCTTTGAGGGCGCAACGATAGTGCCACGCCGTCCCCACGGGCCAAGCGGGAGCTCAGCGGCTACGCTGCGGACGTGACCGGCCGACCGATGAGCCGCCGGGGCCTGCTGGAGGCCGCGCTCCTCGCCGGCCCCGCTGCCGCCCTGGCCGGATGCTCCGCAGACGCCGCGGCGGTATGGCGGCTCAGGCTCGCGACGGGAGCGCCGGGCGGGCCGTACAACGCCTTCGGCAAGGCACTGGCCGCCCAGGCCTCGCCTCGGCTGCGCATCATGCCCCTCAGCACCTCGGCGAGCGTGGACAACCTCCGCAGACTCGGCGACGGATCGGCCGACCTCGCCCTCGCCATGGCGGACGCCGCCGAGGACGCCGTCCGTGGGCGAGCGCCGTTCTCGCGCCCGACCGCCGTGACGGCCCTCGCCCGTGTCTACGTCAACTACACACATCTCGTCGTACCGGCGCACGGTCCCGTACGGTCGGTGCGGGATCTGGCGGGGCGGTCGGTCGGGACCGGTGCGACCGGCTCCGGCGGGCAGGTGCTCGCGGGCCGGCTGCTCGTAGTGAGCGGGCTGACCGGTGAACGGGCCGTACGGCAACGGCCGCTCGGGCTCGCCGACTCGCTCCGGGCGCTGCGCACCGGCACCGTCGACGCGCTGATCTGGGCCGGGGGAGTACCCACCCCCGCCCTGTCGGACCTGGCCCGCGAACTCCCGTTGCGCTTCCTGCCGTTGGACGAACAGGCCGCTGCTCTGCGAGACACCTACGGCCCCGTCTACACGGCGGTCACCCTCCCGGCCGGCGTCTACGGGCTGACCGAGCCGGTCGGCACCATCGGCGTCGGCAACTACCTGCTCGCCCGCCCCCAGGTGCCGCGGGAGGCGGTGCGCGCGGTGCTCCGGGTGGTGTTCGACCAATGGCGCCCGCTGCTCAGGGAGGTGACGGCGGGCGCCCGGCTCGAACCCAGGTTCGCGGTCGCCACGGGGGACGTACCCCTGCACCCGGGCGCGGTGGCCTACTACCGCTCGGTCTACGGCTGACCGGTCAGGCGGACGGCAGCCGCAGCTCCACCACCAGGCCATGGGGTGAGCATCCCGCCGTGCCGAGCCGGCCCCCGCTGAGCCGGGCGATCTCGTCGGCGATGGCCAGTCCCAGCCCGCTGCCGGGCACGTTCTGGTGCTCGGGCGCCCGGGCGAAACGGCGTGTGAGCAGCGGCAGCTGATCGTCCGGCACTCCCGGTCCGTCGTCGCGCACGCGCACCACGGTCTCGCCGTCCGCGCGCTCGGCCGTCACGACCACGCTGCCCCCGGACGGGACGAACTTGACCGCGTTGTCCAGGACCGCGTCGAGGATCCGGCCCACCGCGTCCGGCACGGCCCGCGCCCACGGCCCCTCCGGTGGCAGAGCGGCGGTCAGCGTCAGGTCCGAGGCCTCGAAGACCGGCTCCCACGCGGTCACCCGCTCGCGCACCGCACGCGCCACGTCCTGCACCGTCCGCTCCACCGCGGCGGCCTCCACGCGCGCGAGCGCGAGCAGCCCGTCGAGCAGTTCCTCCAGGCGCTCCGCCTCGTCCAGGGCGCGTGCGTGCTCCTTGCGGCCCGGCCCCGGGGCCAGGTGCGGCTCGACGTTCTCCAGCTGGAGCACCAAGGTGGCCAGCGGGTTGCGCAGTTGGTGCGAGGCGTCGGCGACGAAGGCGCGCTGGCGGCCGAGGGAGTCGGCGACCGCCTCGGCCATGCCGTTGAAGTGCCGACGCAGACTGCGCAGTTCGGGCGGCCCGGTGTCGGAGACGGCCCGCGTCTGAAGGCTGCCCGAGGCCAGCGCGGCGACGGCCCGGTCCAGATCGCGTACCGGGCGCATCAGCCAGCGGGTGATGCCGGCCGCGACCAGGGCGGCGGCCGCGAAAGCGGTGAGCGCGCCGCCGGCGATGAGCGCCCAGCGCACGGTCACGTCCCGCCGGGCGGCGGTGGTCGGGACGGCCAGCAGGACCGCTCCGCTGACCCGCTCGTCCCGGCCGACCGGCTCGGCGAGCACCACCCGGTCCGGCCCCCACGGCCGTACGGTCGGCAGCCGCTCGGTGGACCGGCCGGTCAGTGCCCGGCCCAGTACGTCGTCCGCCGAGGACCGCGCGACACCCGGCCCCGCCCGGGCGATCACTCGCCCCGACGCGTCCACCACCGTCACCCCGGCCCCGTACAGCTGCGCGTACCGGCGGATCTCGGTGGAGAGTTCGGCGCGGTCGGCCGCGGTGCGCACCCGGTCGGCGAGGTCGGCGAACCGCACCGCGTCGGCGCGCCGCTGCAGCAGCAGGTGCTCCGTCCGCCCGCTCGCGTACGATCCGGCCAGGGGCAGGGACAGCAACAGCGTCGCGGCCCCCATCAGCACCATCAGGACGGCCAGCAACCTGCGCCTCATCGCCCGCCCCGGCCGTCCGTGCCCGGCGCCGGCGAACCCAGCTGGTAGCCGAAGCCCCGCACCGTGCGCACCAGTTCGGCGCGGCCCGTCTTCGCGCGGATGCCCGCCACATGCACATCCAGGGACCGCGAGGCGGCGAGGAAGGCGTCGCCCCAGATCCGGTCCAGGATCTCCTCGCGGGAGTGCACCTCGCCCGGCCGCGCCGCGAGGAACGCGAGGACGTCGAACTCGCGCCGGGTCAGCCGTACGTCCGCTCCGGCGACCCTCACCGTACGGCCCGCGATGTCGATCTCGACATCGCCGCTGCGCACGGGGCCTCGGCCGCGGTCCGTGCCGTCCGCGCGGTGCGCCGCCGCCCCGGTGCGGCGGCGCACCGTGTCGATCCGGGCCATCAGCTCGTTCATCCGGAACGGCTTGACCACATAGTCGTCGGCCCCGGCCCGCAGCCCCTGCACGATGTCGCGCTCCTCGCAGCGGGCCGTCACCACGATCAGCGGCGCGTCGCACACCGTCCGCAGCCGCCGCAGCAGCTCGAGCCCGTCCAGATCGGGCAGGCCGAGGTCGAGCAGCACGAACTCGGCCTCATGCACCCATCGCAGGGCGTCCAGGGCCCGGCCGGCCCTGCGGACGGTGTGCCCGCGCTGGGCGAGGGCGGTGATCAGGGCCTGGGCCATACGGTCGTCGTCCTCGACGAGCAGCGCGTGCATGGGAAGTCCTCGTGCCGTGGTGACCTGGGCGGCAGCTTACGCAAGCGGCACGGCCCCGGTCAGCACCGCGTCAGCGGACGGCGTCCGCGGCGGCCGCACCGGCATCGGGACCGGAAGCGGCCTCCTGCGCCTCGGCGCGGCTGAGCGCCGCGTCCCGGGTGTCCGGCATCAGCACGTAGGTGACCAGCGAGATGAGCGCGCACCCCGACACGTACCAGAAGAACGTCTTCTCGTGACCACTGTCCTTGAACCACAGGGCCACGTACTCCGCCGTGCCGCCGAACAGGGCGTTGGCGACGGCGTACGGCAGAGCCACGCCGAGGGCGCGGACCCGGGTGGGGAACAGCTCCGCCTTCACGGCCGCGTTGATCGAGGTGTAGCCGGTGACGATGACCAGGGCCAGCAGGGACAGACCCAGCGCCGACCAGTAGGAGGACGCCGAGCCGAGCGCGGTCATGATGGGATACGTGCCCACCGTGCAGCCGACCGCGAAGGTGATCAGCAGCGGCCGGCGGCCGATCCGGTCGGAGAGCATCCCGGCGAACGGCTGGAGCAGCGCGAAGACGCTGAGCGCGGTGAAACTCACCAGGGTGGCAGTGGACTTGGCCAGGCCGGCGCTGCCGATCAGATACTTGGTGAGATACGTGGTGTACGTGTAGTAGGCCACCGTGCCGCCCAGGGTGAGCGCCATGACGAGCCCTGCCTCACGACGGTGCTCCCACAGCGCGGTGAGGCTGCCGCGCGCGGTGTCCGTACGCTCGTCCGTGCCGGACTCCTCGGTGAAGGCTTCCGTCTCCGTCAGCCGGCGCCGCAGCCAGAACACCACCACGGCGAACACCGCGCCGAGCGCGAAGGGGATCCGCCAGCCCCAGCTCTCCAGCTGATGCGTACTCAGGGTGTGCTGCATCGTGATCAGGATCGCGAGGCCGAGGAGCTGTCCGCACGTCATCGACACGTACTGGAACGAGGAGCCGAGACCTCGCCGGTCGCGGGCCGACGCCTCGGTCAGATACGTGGCGCTGGCCGCGTACTCGCCTCCGATGCTCAGTCCCTGCAGCAGCCGGGCCAGGAGCAGGACCAGCGCGCCGAGGTAGCCGGCCTGGCCGTAGGTCGGCGCGACGGTGATGAGCAGGGCGGCCACCGACATCATGCTGACGGTGAGGGTGAGCGCACTCTTGCGCCCGTGCCGGTCCGCGGCCCGTCCGAGGATCCAGCCGCCGACCGGCCGCATCAGGAAGCCGACCGCGAAGATGCCGGCCGTGTTCAGCAGCTTGGTGGTCGGGTTGTCGCCGGGGAAGAAGGAGTCGGCGAAGTAGATCGCGAAGCTGGCGTAGACGAACCAGTCGTACCATTCGACGAGATTGCCCAGCGAACCGCCGACAAGGGCGAGGCGGCGGCCGCCGCGGGAGTCCGCCGGCGGTTGTCCGGGCAGGGCGGCAGAGGGTGACATCGCGGCTCCAGGTGGGGAAAGTCCGGTGGGAACGGGAGCGGGAAGGTGCCCCCGGAACCTGAGTGCGCCGAGCATGCGGGCGCCCGCAGTACCCGGACAAGGGCCGCCGCGCAGATCTAACATGCCGCTAAGAAAAGCCGCGCTACCGGGTACTTCTCGCCCGGCGCGGCTCCACACGCGAGCCCCTCACACGCGCCTCGACCGCCCCTCGCGCGAGCGTCATTCACCCGCCAGCGCCGCCCGTACGATCGCCGCTGCCGCCTTGGCCGCCGCGAGGACCGGCGTCGTGCTGCGTGCCGCGCGGCCGAGCATGAAGGCGCCCTCCAGCAGGGCGATGACCGAGCCCGCCGTCTCCCGGGCGGCGGCCTCGGGGATGCCCCCTGCGGCGTAGTAGGCGGCGAGGTGGTCGGTCCAGCTGTCGAAGACCTCCGAAGTGGCCCGGCGCAGCGTCTCGTTGGTGCTGGCGACCTCCATCGCGACGGTGGCGATGGGGCAGGGGTCGGCGAAGTCGAGTTCGGCGAGGGTCCCGGCGGCCGCGGTGAACGCGTCGGCGGTGGCCGCGACCCGGTCCTCGTACGGCGTCATCAGCGCGGTGATGAGCCCCAGGTAGACGGCGCCCGAGGTGCGGATCACCTCCTCGCCCAACTGGGCCTTCCCACCGGGGAAGAAGTGGTAGATCGAGCCGAAGGGGGCACCGGCGGTCTCCGCGATCTGCTTCATGCCGGTACCGGTGTAGCCCGTGCGCCGGAACAGCTCCGTGCCGGCGCTCACGATGCGCTGTCTGGTCTCGTGCGTGCTGGGGGCCTTGCTGTCACTCACGGCTGAAGCCTCCGGTAAGCCGCTGGTGCTGTGTGGTGTTCGGTGCCTATTCTGTCACTAGAACGATCTATCAAGTAGCTGCCGCGGCGGCCGACCGGATCGGAGGCGGGACCATGCCGCAGATCGAACTGAGTGCGGGAACCATCGACTACGAGGACACGGGAGGCGACGGTCCGACGGTGGTCCTCGTCCACGGGCTCGGCTTCGACGCGTCGGTGTGGTCCGAGGTCGTATCGGACTTCAGGCCGGACTTCCGTGTGCTCGTGCCCGTGCTGCCCATCGGCAGCCACCGGCGCCCGATGCGGCCGGAGGCCGACCTGTCCGCACATGGCATCGCCCGGCTCCTGGCCGAGTTCATGGACCGTCTGGAGCTGACCGGCGTCACCCTCGTCCAGAACGACACCGGAACGGCCCAGCTCCTCGTCGGCGTACGGGACGAACGCATCGCCCGCCTGGTCCTCACCTCGTGTGAGGCCCTGGACAACTACCCGCCCGGTGTACAGGGAAGGCTGCTGCACCGGGCCAGCGGGATCCCCGGCGGCCTCTTCCTCCTCATTCAGTCCTTCCGCTTCCCCTTCCTCGCCCGTATGGAGACCTCGCTCGGCGGTATGGCGAAGAAGAAACTCCCGAAGGACCTGATCGCCCGCTGGTACGGCCCCCTGCTGACGAGCCGTGACATTCGCCGCGACTTCGCCAAGTTCTGCCACGGCGTGGACCCGGAGTGCTACGTCAAGGCGGCCCGGAATCTGCCCTCCTTCACCCGCCCGGCCCTGGTCGCCTGGGGTGCCGAGGACCGCATGATGCCGCCCGCCACCGGCCGCCGCCTCGCCGAACTCCTGCCGCGGGCGCGCTACGTGGAGATTCCCGACGCCCGCACACTGGTCCAACTGGACAACCCCGCCGCTCTCACCGCGGAGATCCGCCGCTTCGTCAAGGAGCACCCGCTGCCCGGCGAGGGCTGAGCTCGGCCAGGCCCCCGCCGGGCACGTGTCACCCTTCGAGCGTCACGTACAGGCGGGTTCCCGCGGGCCGGAAGCCGACGCGTTCGTACACGCGGCGGGATCCCTCGCCCGAGTACTCCAGCCAGACGGACAGCGTCCCGCAGTCGAACGAGGCCTGCGCCAGGGCCGCCGTGACCGCGGCCGCGATGCCCCGGCCGCGGTACGCGGGCCGGGTGCCCACGCCCGCCAGCTCCGCGGTGCCCTCGGCCGGTGCCGAGCAGATGGCCGCACCGGCGCAGCCGCCGTCGTCGGCACGGACGAACCGGACGGCTCCACCGCTTTCCTGGGTGCGCCGCAGCCGGGCCGCACCCTGAGGGGAGGGCGGGAACTCTCCGCCGAACGCCTCGGACAGGGCGGTGTCGATCGTCACATAGTCCTCGTCGGTGTCCGGAACCTCCACACAGGTCTTCCCGGCCGGTATCGCCAGTGTGGCGGGGGTGCAGACCAAGTACTCGTGGACCGCCTCGGTGTCGAACCCCGCCCGGCGCAGCGCCGGTTCGACGGCGGGCGCGGTATCCGGGGCGAACTCCAGACGGGGCTTGAGTCCGCGCTCGCGGAATGCCTCGATCAGGGCGCTGACGTCCCGGTCGGTCGGCTCGGCGCCGGGTACCGGGGTTGCGTAGTTGATGTACGGGCTGGTCGTCGTGGGATCGAAACCCGCGACGAAGCCCGCGATTTCGACCGCCGCCGGGCGGCGCAGCAGGTTGGCGACGGCAAAGCTCTGGACATCGGTGTACACGATGATGATGACCTCACGTTGGTGGGCAGCCGCGAGGGCTGCGGGACCGGCGGGAGCCGGGAGACACGGGACGTGCGTGGGGCCGCCGTGAGGAGACGCGAAGGCACCGATGAGGTCCGCCGACGGAGAGGCAGACGGTGTCAGTGCCGACGGCGGCCGCTGGGGGACGCCGTGGTCAAAGGCTTCAGTCCTTCATCATGCAGAGGCAGGTGTAGATCAACTCGCTGAACCTTGCCACAGGGTGCGAGAAGCCGGCAAGCCATTTAAAGGCCGGCAAGCGCCCCTCAGCCGGACACGGGCCGCCGTCGTACCGGATGCTTGCTCATGATCGAGACCCGGTTGAAGGCGTTGATGGTGATCGCCACCCAGATCACGGCGGAGATCTGATCGTCGGTGAGCACTTCACGGGCGGTGTCGTACGAGCTCTGCCGGCCGGTGGTGTCGGCGGGGAGCGTGGTCGTCTCGGCCAGCGCGAGCGCCGCGCGTTCCTCGGAGGTGAACAGTTCGGTGTCCCGCCAGGCCGCGAGCACGCCGAGCCGCTGCGTGGTCTCGCCCGCGCGCAGTGCGGCCTTCGTGTGGACGTCGAGGCAGTACGCGCAGCCGTTGAGCTGGGAGACGCGCAGGTTGATCAGTTCCACGACCGTGCGGTCGAGCCCCGCCTCGGCGGCGACCGCACGCACCGCCTCCGAGGTCTGTATCAGCGCCTGGTACGCGGCCGGGCTCTGCTTGTCGACGAAGATCCGCTGGACCGTGGACGGACCCGTGTAGGTGCTCAACCCGGAACTCCTTCGGAAGGGTTTATGATCAGGCACAATAGTTGAACATAAAACAAGCGTGCGGGCTGGAAGGCGGTCCATGGTGAGCAACACCGAGACGAAACCCACGGAACTGCGCTGCGGCACCCCGGCGAACGGCGACCGGCCGTCCGCCGTGCCTCACGTGGAGATCCTGACCGCACGGGACGTCCCCCTGGGCGGCCCGCGAGCCATGACCGTGCGGCGCACGCTACCGCAGCGCTCCCGGTCCTTGATCGGCGCCTGGTGCTTCGCCGACCACTACGGCCCCGACGACGTCGGGCGGACGGGCGGCATGGACGTCGCTCCGCATCCGCACACCGGGCTCCAGACGGTGAGCTGGCTGTTCAGCGGGGAGATCGAGCACCGCGACAGCCTGGGCAGCCACGCCTTCGTACGACCCGGTGAGCTGAACCTCATGACCGGCGGACACGGCATCGCCCACTCCGAGGTCTCCACCCCCGGGACCACCGTCCTGCACGGCGTCCAGCTGTGGGTGGCGCTGCCCGACGCACACCGGGACACCGAACGCGACTTCCAGCACCACGTACCCGAGCCCCTCCGGGTCGACGGCGCCGTACTCAGGGTTTTTCTCGGCTCCCTCGCCGGTGCCGTCTCCCCGGTGCGGACCTTCACCCCGCTGCTCGGCGCCGAGATCCTCCTGCCTGCCCACTCGTCCCTGACCCTCGCGGTGGACCCCGGCTTCGAGCACGGTCTCCTGGTCGACCGGGGCGACGTCCGTCTGGCCGACACCCTCCTGCGCCCGGCGCAGCTCGGTTACGCGCCCCCGGGCACCGACATGCTGACCCTCACCAACGAATCGGACGACGCCGCCCGGACGATCCTGCTCGGCGGAGTTCCGTTCGAGGAGGAGATCGTCATGTGGTGGAACTTCGTCTGCCGGTCGCACCAAGAGGTCGTACAGGCCCGTGAGGAGTGGATGACGGGAGACCGCTTCGGTTCCGTGAACGGCTACGACGGCGATCCGCTGCCGGCGCCCGAGCTTCCCATGGTCCCGTTGAAACCGCGGCCACGATCCCGCTGACCTGCCGAAATGCAGTGAGCCAAGCGGAGCGGGGCTGAGTCTGCGACGGGCCTGCCCCGTGAGTGTGCCTGAACTTGCGGGCTGCCTGCGCTCAGGCCCCACGGCTTGTCGAAGGGGAGCCCGCCGCACACAGCCGCACTCTGGGGCTTCACACGCACTGCTCGTGTCCGGTGAACATGTTGATCAGGCTGTGGGGTGCGTTGTCGCCGAACATGCGCTCGTGGAGGCGGACGGCTTCGGCGGCTTCCGCGGCGCTGCGGGGGAACAGGGCCTGCTCGTACTCGGTGAGCGCGGCCTCGACGTCATCGGGGTGCGCGGCGATGGCCTTGCCGAGTTCGACGCCGTCGTACATGGCCAGGTTGGCGCCTTCGCCGGACGGGATCATGAGGTGGGCGGCGTCGCCGAGCAGGGTCACCCCCGGCACCCGATCCCACCGGTGCTCGATCGGCAGGGTGTTGAGGGTGCGCAGGACCGGTGCGGTGTCACTGTCGGTGATCAGCGCGGTGAGTTCCGGTGCCCAGCCGTCGAATTCCCGCGCGATCTGTGCGGTGGACGCGGCGCGATCGGTGAAGTCGATACCGGCAAACCATTCCTGCGGCTTGGAGAGTGCCGCATAGGTGTGGAGAGTCCCGCCGCTCTCCCGGTGAGCCTGGATTCCCTTCCCCGGTGCGAGCGCGAAGAACGACCCACCGCCGACCGCTTTCGCGCCGGCCGGGTGCCGGGCGTCGCCGTCGAAGAGGTAGGTCTCGATGACCGACGTGCCGACGTATTCGGGTACCGCATCGCAGAGCAGCGGCCGGACCCGTGACCACGCTCCGTCAGCGCCGACAAGCAGACCCGTGACGGCGGTGGTGCCGTCGGCGAAGGTCACCTCATGGCGGCTGTTGCCGAGGGCACGGACGCCGGTGACCTTGTGGCCCCACCGGACGGTGCCGACCGGGAGCGTGGGCGCTGACCGAGCGACTCGCCACCGGGCCCGGGGCGATCTATTGGCATGTGGCGAACAAGAGTGAGCTCCTCGTCGCCGCGACCGACGCCGTCGTCGCCGCCGCTCTCGCCATCGAGCCCGCCAAGTCACCGGAGTCGCTATCGCAGGACAGGATCCGCGCCGTCGCGCTCGGCCTGTTCGACGCGATCGACCAGCACCCGTGGGTCGCAGCGCAGCTCACCGCCAGCTCGTATCAGTCGACGACACCGCGGATTTTCGAGAGCATCGGTCGGCAGGTCTGCGCGCTGGGCGTGCCCGAGGACAGCCGGTTCACGGCGGCCTCGGTGCTGGTGGAGTACATCCTCGGCGCGGCCGGCCAGAACGCCGCGAACGCCCGCGTTCTCTGGCCCGACATCGACCGCGTCGAGGTCCTCGACGCCGTGTCGAGGGCATGGGAAGAACTCGACCCCGACGACTACCCGTTCACCCGGGCCGTCGCGGACCAGCTGCGGGAGCACGACGACCGCGAGCAGTTCCTCGGCGGCATCGATCTCGTCCTCACCGGCATCGCCGCTCTCCACCTGCCCAGCGGATAGGCGCACACCCCACGCGCCGCCTGAGCGGGGTGAGGTCCCTCGGCTCCGGCCGCCGGCATGGATTCCCACCGGCCTTCGACGCCGGCACCGGCACGCGGCCGCGCCACCGTGGAGACCTGGGCGCCGACATCGGAGCCGGGTGCGGTCTGGTCTTCCTGGAGCTGATCACCTTGGTGTCGATCTTTGGGGTCTGGTTCCTGTCCGGGCTCAACCTCGATCCGGCCAAGACCTTGCACACCGATTCGTTGTGGGGGTATCTGGTCGCCGCTGGTGGAGCAGGAGTCTTCGCCATCGCCGCGACAGCGATCGCCGCGCGGGCCGGGGCCGTCGTGACGGTTGTCGGCCAGGGCGTCAGGGCCACCCTGATCTGCCTCATCGTCCGTAGTGGGGCTACGGCACAGTCTCACCGGGACGGGTTCTGCCGTGACATGCCGTCAGCGGCGGGGTGCAACGGCTAGGAGCTGTCGTCAAGACGAGGGCCCTGGCTCGGCTCACTTCAAGCAGGAGTGTCCGCCGCCTGTTTGGCCGACGTTTCCGTGATCTTGAAGCTCACGGCTGTTCACGAGAACGGCATCGGTACGGACCGCTCGCCCCTCATGAGGGCGGCACGCCCCTCCGTGCAAACCGCTGGGCGGATCACAGTTCTCACGACATCCCGATGGACCGGTCCGATGCCGTCGTCAAGGCGATCGAGGAGATGGTGAACCAGGTCCGACGTAATGGGTCCGCCGCCGACCCGCGCGTGGCTCCGTTGAGCGTGGTGATGATCGTGTCGCGGAGCCAGCGTTGCGCGGCGTCGTCGTCCAGGCGGGGGTGCCAGGACATCGCACAGCTCATCGGGCCGATCTCGCCCGGTGCCGGGATGACGGTGGTGGTCCCCGGCGATGCGTGCCGGATCGCGAACCTCGCCGGCAGAGTTGCCACCAGCGAGGTGCCCGGCACCGCGGCGGCTGCCGCCGCGTGATACGGCACGGTCACGCTCGCCCGCCTGGGACTGCCCAGCAGTTCGAGACACCGGTCGACGTACCCCTGCCGTCCGTCCGCGACGTCGACCACCATGTGCGAGCACTCCAGATACTCCTGCAACGACACGGCAGAGCGCCCGGCGAGCGGGTGGTGGCTGGAGACCAGGCAGGCGTAGTCCTCCTCGAACAGCACCTGCGAGCGCAGTGGCGGTGGGGCCGAACCGCCGTGGATGAGCAGGTCCACCATGCCGTGCTCGGCGTCGCTGAACACGGCATGGTGCCAGCGGGAGAAGCGTACGGTCGAGCCCGGCGATTGCTCGAACACCCGGGCGAGCAGCGCCCCGCTGAGTACCGAGACCGTGTAGTCGGTTCCGGCCAGGTGGAACGAGCGTGCCGCTGTCGCCGGGTCGAACGCCTCGCCGGAGAAGACGTGTTCGAGTCTTGGTAGCGCGTGCTCCAGTTCGGCCTGGATGCGCTCGGCGCGGGGGGTGAGCTGGTATCCGCCGGGCCCGCGCACGAGCAGTTCGTCGCCGAGGGTGGCGCGCAGGCGCTGGAGGGCCCGGCTCATCGAGGGCTGGCTCATGTGCAGCCGGTCCGCCGCGCGGGAGACGTGCCGCTCCTCGAGCAGCGCGTGCAGCGGCGCCAGCAGGTTCAGGTCCACCGACTCTATACGTGGCACGCATACAGCGTATGCAACATATGGCATGGCCGCATAGTCCCTGGAAGAAGGAGGCTGAGGGCATGAGTAAAGAACAGCGCGAAGCGCTCGACACCCTCTTCCGTAACGGCCCGCTCGACGTCGGCGGCGACCCTGCGCGGCAGCGCGAGGTCTTCACCCGGATGCTCACCTCCCGGCCGCTGCCCGAGGACGTGGTGCTCACCCCCGCCAGGCTGGGCGAGGTCCCGGTGCTGGAGATCGGCATCGACGGCGTGACCCCGGAAGGCACGCTGCTGTGGTTCCACGGCGGCTTCTACGTGTTCGGTTCGGCACGCACCTCGGCAGGTCTGGCCTCGGACGTCGCCCGCCGGACCCGGATGAAGGTGATCTCGGTCGACTACAGGCTCGCGCCCGAGTACCCGTTCCCGGCCGCGTTGGATGACGCCCTGGCCGCCTACCGGGCCCTCCTCGGCGAGACCGGAAGCGGCAACCCGGCGCGGATCGCCGTGGTCGGCGAGTCCGCCGGTGCCGGCCTTGCCACAGCCCTGCTGGTGCGTGCGCGTGAGCTGAGCCTGCCGATGCCCGCCGCCGGCGTGCTCTTCTCGCCGTATGCGGACCTGACACTGAGCGGCGCGAGCATGACGACCAAGACCGCGGTCGACCCGTCGTTCACCCCCGATGCCGTCGCGGTCCGGGCCAAGGACTACATGGGTGTCGCGGACCCGGCGGATCCGCTGATCAGCCCGGTGTTCGCGAACCTGCGCGGCCTGCCGGCACTGCTGATCCAGGCCGGGTCGAACGAGCTGCTGCTCGACGACGCGGTCAGACTCGCGGCGCGCGCGGCCGCGGACGACGTCCCGGTCACCCTCGAGGTCACCCCGGGTGTCCCGCACCTGTTCCAGGCTTTCGCCGCGATGCTCGGGGAGGGCGATGCCGCGCTCAGGCAGGTGACCAAGTTCCTGCACGCGGCAGTCACGCCGGGAGGCTCATGATGACCGCGATGACGCGTGCGGTGCGATTCGATCAATACGGCGGCCGGGACGAGCTGTCTATCGCGGATGTCGATGTACCTGTCCCGGCCCCGGGTCAGGGCAGCGACTTCGCCGGTGTGGTGGTCGGCACCGGGGCCGAGTTGCTCGGCTGGACGTGGGAGCGGGCCGGCCACGCCGAGTAGGTCCTCGTGCCCGAGACACAGGTGGTGCCCAAGCCGGCGGCGCTGAGCTGGGAGGCGGCCGGGTCGCTGTACGTCGCCGGCGCCACCGCGTTCGCCGCGACCGAAGCGGTCGCCGTGAGCGAGGGTGAGGTGGTGGCCGCCTCGGCCGCGGCCGGCGGAGTCGGCATCATCCCCGTCCAGCTGCTGCGCCGATCCGGCGCCACGGTCGTGGCCATCGCGTCCACCGCGGCCGGACCGACCGGTGGCCGCGCCTCGGGGCGCCCGCCACTGAGGCCGCCGTCAACCGACGCGCGGGGCTGGAGGGTGCGACGGGGAGCGTCACCGAGGCCGGCACGTCCGACGTCCTGGAGCGCGGCGGTCAGCGTTCGTCTTCGCCGGGCTCAGCCGGCAGCCGGCGACGGTGAGGATCCGGTGGGAAGGCGCTTGCCGAGCATGGCGCAGACGGCGGCGTTCACGAGGGCCTGATGGGCTGCGGCCGCCCGGGGCCGGGCCAGGTCGAAGACCGTGCTGGTGAGGACGGCGACCGTGCGCTTGCCCTTGGGGTCGGTGTAGGTCTCGCTGGAGTAGCCGGCTGCCTGACCGTCGTGGCCCCAGACCGTGCCGCACGGGAAGACGACCTTGCGCAGACCCAGGCCGTAGCCGTCGCCGTTCGGGGCGGTCGGGTCCTCCGGGACGGTGGTGCGCATCTGTGCGAGCTGGGCGGCGGGGAGCAGCTTGCCGGAGAGCAGTGCGGTGTCGAACCGGGCCCAGTCCGCAGCGGTGGAGACCACGCCGCCGGCAGCCCACAGAGTGCTCTGGTTGACCGCGGTGGTGTCGACGTCGGCGGTGCCCCGGTGCGGGCCGGCGAACGAGGTCCCCGGAGGGGTGCCCGCAGGCAGCAGCAGGGCCAGGTGGGCCGCGTCGGGTTCGTATCCGTGCGCGAGCCGGCGACCGACGGCGGGGCTGCTGGGCAGGTGGGTGTGGCGTAGGTGCAGCGGCCGGGCGATGCGCTGCTGGATGAGGTCGGCGAGGCTCTGGCCGGTGGCTCGTTGGAGGATCAGGCCGAGTGCGATGTAGTTGGTGTTGCTGTAGGAGAAGCGGCTGCCGGGGGCGAACAGCGGCGGATGGGCGGTGCCCGCGGCGAGGAGCTCCACCGGCGTCCACCGGCGGGTGTCCCGGCCGGTGTAGGCGGCCAGGACGGCGGGGTCGTAAAGGTAGTTGAACAGGCCGCTGGTGTGGTTGAGCAGCATCCGTACGGTGATTGCCCGCCCGTTCGGGACGAGACCGGGCAGTCGCTGCTCGACCGGGTCGGTCAGGGCGAGGCGGTGTTCGGCCACCAGCTGCAGGACCAGCGTGGCGATCATGGTCTTGGTGTTGGAGCCCATCCGGAACTCGTCGTTCGCCGTAAGCCGGTGGTCGGCGGTGGTCCAGCCGGCCTGGTCGGCGATCGAGGTGGCCGGGTGGCGGCCGTCGTCCATACGTACGATCACGCCCGAGGCGCCGGCGTCGACGGTCTTCTGGGTGAACTCGGCCAGCGGGCCGCGGGCGGAAGTGGGGGCAGCGGATGCCGCACCACACGCGGTGAGCGTGGCGCCGAGCACCGCGGTAGAAGCCAGGGCCAGGGCCGTCGCCCGATACCGGCGCGGTGCGCTCGTGTGGGTCGTCATGGCAGGGAACTCCTCGCAAAGTCGGGTGACAGGTGTTCGGGACGGCATCAGCCTCCCTTCGGCGAGCCGGGCTGACACTGGAGCTGGGGAGCCGTTCGGAGGTGGAGAAAACCCCACCGGGGGTGGAGAAAACCCCACTGTGCGGGGCTGGGATGATCGGCCACGCTGGAGGCGAGAGAGGGAGGTGGTTTGTGATGGCCGGAACGGGCCGATGCCACATGGCTGCGAGTTCGGGACTGGTGGGTCCTGCCACGTCCGTCGCGCGCTCCGGGCCGGTGGCCCGCTTCGAGTTGCTGGTTCACTCAGTGCTGCTGTCGCTCGCCTCGGTGCTCGGCGCCGTCCTGTGCTGCCTGTGGATCGCCGGGGTGGCGCTGGTCCCGTTCGGGCTGGGGCTGCCGATGACCCTGCTCTGTGCGGTCGCGGTGCGCTGGTTCGCCGACCGGCACCGGCAGTGGGCCGGACAACGGCTCGGGACGCCGATAGCCCGCCCCTACCTGCCGACGCCGCCGGGAAACCGGCTGACCCAGCTGCAGGCGGAGTTGCGCGCCCCCGCGAGCTGGCGCGACTGCGCGTGGCTGCTCGCCAACTCGGTGGCCTGCTGGCTCACTTCCGGCTTGTCACTGGTGCTCTTCCTGGCCGGATGGTTCTACAGCGGCTACCCGCTGCTGGTCGCGGTGACTCCGCCGGAGGTGTTCCGCGAACCATTCGGCTTCTTCCCCGTGCACGGCCTCGGGCAGACGCTCCTGGTCGCCCTCGCGGGATCGGTCTTCCTCGCGGCCTGGTACTTCTCCGCCGAGCCGCTGGCGCGGCTCAACGCCCGGCTGATGCGCTCGCTGCTCACCCCGACCGACAAGGCTGAACTGCTGGCAAGAGTAGGGCAGTTGACCCAGACGCGTGCCGAGGCGGTGGACGCCGGCGCGAGCGAGCTGCGGCGGATCGAGCGTGATCTGCACGACGGCGCGCAGGCCCGGCTCGTCTCGCTCGGTATGAACCTGGGCCTCGCCGAGCGAGTCGCGGACGATCCCGAGGCAGTCCGCCGACTGCTCGCCGAGGCCCGCGCCTCCACTGCCGGCGCGCTGGAAGAGTTGCGCGACCTGGTGCGCGGCATCCACCCGCCGGTACTGGCCGACCGCGGCCTGGACGGCGCGGTCCAGGCCCTCGCGCTGGCCAACCCGGTACCCACCACGGTCGAGGTACGCATACCAGGAAGGCTGCCCGCGCCGGTGGAGTCGGCGGCCTACTTCGCGATCGCCGAGACGCTGACCAACGCGATCAAGCACGCCGGGGCCCGGCAGGTCCGGATTTCCGTCGAGTTCACCCGCGAACCCGGCCGGGTCTCCGGCGAGCTGCGGATCACGGTGGCGGACGACGGCCACGGAGGCGCCACAATCGACGACGGCGGCGGACTGCACGGCATTGCCAGGCGCCTCGCGGCCTTCGACGGCACCCTGACCGTCGACAGCCCCAGCGGCGGCCCGACCGAAGTGAGGATGTCGTTGCCATGCGCGTTGTCATAGCCGAGGACCTCGCCCTGCTCAGGGACGGCCTGGTGCGGATCTTCCAGGCGTACGGCGACGAGGTGCTGGACGCGGTCCGCGACGCTCCCTCGCTCTCCCGCGCGCTGGTCACGCACCGCCCGGACATCGCCGTGGTCGACGTCCGGCTGCCGCCCACCTTCACCGACGAGGGCCTGCGCACCGCGATCGAGGCCCGCAAACGCGTTCCCGGCCTCCCGGTGCTCGTACTGTCCCAGTACGTCGAGCAGCTCTACGCCCGTGAGCTCCTCTCCGACCAGGCAGGCGCCGTCGGCTACCTGCTCAAGGACCGGGTGATGGACGTCGATCACTTCATCGGCGCGGTGCGCCAGGTCGCCGCCGGCGGCACGGTGATGGACCCGGACGTGGTCAACGCACTGCTCGGCCGGCGTTCCGCCGACCCGCCGCTGCGGACGCTGACCCCTCGCGAGCGTGAGGTGCTCGCCCTGATGTCCGAGGGGCGGTCCAACGCGGCCATCGCCGGCCGGATGTTCATCTCCGAGAAGGCGGTCAGCAAGCACAGCAACAACATCTTCATCAAGCTCGGCCTGGAGCAGTCCGAGGAGGACAACCGCAGGGTGCTCGCCGTGCTGGCCTACCTCCAGGGCTGACCGTGAGAGTGCAGGCACCCGGTCCGAGGACCCCGCCGTGCCCGGCTTCCCACCCCCGACGGGCTGTGGTGTGCGTGGCCTGACAGCGGACCGTTCCGCCCAGGCCGGCGTCAGAGGCCCGGGAGCCGTGAATGGGCGGGCCGACCCGCCTTGCCGGACTCCGCCTCCGCGCCTCGATGATCTGTGTCGGCGCTCATCCTGTGGGCATGCCGATCTGTTCCCGCTCCAGTACGGAGCGGAGTTCGGAGAGGGCCTGTGCGGCGGTCGACAGCGGGGACCTGTCGAAGGCGTCTCCGATCAGCTCGGCCAGCCGCTCGGTGAAGGTGCCCTCCCCGGCTTCGACCAGCTTCAAGCCGTCGTCGGTCAGGGCCGGCAACGATGACCGGCGATCCGAAGGATCGGGTTGCCGGATCGCCCACCCGCGCTTCTGAAGACGGTCAATGCCCTTGCTGGTCGCGCCGACTCCGATGGCGAACTCGGCGGCGAGGTCTCCCACCCGGGAGCCGGGGATGAGCAGGGAACAGCGGGCGGTGGTCGACGCGATGCTGCGGCAGCCCCGGCCCAAGGGTCCTCGATCGGTTGAGGAGATCCGAGCCGGTTTCAGGGCGATGATGGCCAAAATGATCATCCCGAACGGAATCCGCACCGCGGCTACGACCTGGGGTGCCCGCCCCGCGCTGCTCGTCGAGCCGGTCGACGGGCCATGCGCCGGGACGATCCTGTACTTCCACGGCGGCGGCCGGTTGGGTGGGTTCGTCGTGGAGGGCACGGGTTCCGGGCAGCGGCGATGGATCCATCGACCGTCGTCGGCTTCAGGACGACTGCGGTCGCTGTAGTCCCTGGACCAGCAGGTCGATCAAGCGGCGGGGATCGTAGCGGGGGTCGCCGTCATGTCCGATGCAGAGATTTCCGATGCCGCGCATCAGCTCATAGGGCTGTGTACCCGGCCTGATTTCCCCGGCGTCGACCGCGGCATCGAGCAGCTGCGCACAGACGGGCTCCAGGCGGCCGACGAAGTAGGTGTGCAGCGCCGTGAAGCCGCTGCTGTCCGACTGCAGCGTGTTGGCGAGTCCGTGCTTGGTGACCAGGAAGTCGACGAAGAGGTCGATCCACTGGCGCAGCGCTGCGAGAGGGGAGTCGGCGCGGGCCAGCAGGCTCGGGCCGGCCTCGGCGCATGCCTCGACCTGGTGGCGGTAGACGGCGACGACGAGATCCGCCCGCGTCGGGAAGTGGCGGTAGATCGTTCCCAATCCGACGCCTGCCTTGGCCGCGATCTCACGGATCGGCGCATCGACGCCCGAGGTCACGAAGACCTCGGCGGCGGCGGCCAGCAGCGTCTGCTGGTTGCGTACCGCGTCGGCCCGCTTGCTCCGGGCGGGCACCCGCCCGGACTGGCCTGCAGTGGGCACCACAGTCTCCTTCCGATGACCATTGACTAAGCGGAACAACGTTCCGTATGTTTTAAGTGGAACGGCGATCCGCTTCTCACCATAGCTGACGCCGGACGCTCCTGCGCGCCTCACCTGTCGCTGGTCGGCAGCAGGTGCCATCGAAGGGACAAAAACATCATGAGTGGCTCCACCTCCCTAACCGACGCCTTCGACTCGCCCGCTCCCGTCCTCTCGTTCAGCCCGCTGGTGCTGCACGTGCCCGGACGCCCCGTGGACCTTCGGGCGCGCGTCTCCGCACCCGTGACCGGAACCGATCTGCCCGTCATCCTCCTCTCCCACGGTCAGGGCCCCTCGAACAACCTCTCCTCACTGAACGGCTACGCACCGCTCGCCGACTTCTGGGCGGCACACGGCTTCGTCGTCATCCAGCCCACCCACCTCAGCTCCAGGACCCTGAGTCACCTGCACACCGACACCGCCCCCGGAGCATCCCTGTTCTGGCGCTCACGAGCCGAGGACATGACACATATCCTCGATCGGCTCGATGTGATCGAGGCAGTTGTGCCGCAGCTCGCCGGGCGCATCGACCACGGCAAGGTCGCCGTTGCCGGACATTCGATGGGCGGCCACACCGCCGGCCTCCTCCTGGGAGCCCGGCTCACCGACCCCGATGACGGGCAGGAAGTGAACCTCATCGAGCCCCGGATCAAGGCCGGTGTGCTGCTGGCCGCACCTGGCAGGGGCGGCGATGCCCTCAACGGGCCATGGGCGGCGAACGTGCCGTTCTTCCGAACCACGGACTTCTCCACGATGACCACACCCGCGCTGGTCGTCGCCGGAGCCAAGGACGACTCCCGGCACTTCACGGACATGGGCCCGGACTGGCACGCCGACCCCTACACTCTCGCCCCCGGCCCCAAGGCCCTGCTCACCCTGTACGACGCCGGGCACGGACTCGGCGGGATCTCCGGATACGACGTCGCCGAGACCACGGACGAGAACCCCGAGCGGGTTGCCGCCGTAGCGCGGCTCACCTGGGCCTACCTCCGCACCCAGTTCTGTCCCGCAGACTCCGCCTGGCAGTCGGCGTGTGACGCGGTGACGGCTGGCCGCGACCCGCTCGGACGAGTCGAATCCAAGTGAGCCAAGCATGGGTCGTCTCCACAGCGGACCGACAGCGCGAAATGGCCGTGTGGGGACGCGTGAGGGCGTGGATAACGGACGCCGTCGCACACTCTGTTCCATAACAACCGCGCCGGGCCTCGCTGCCGACCGAACCGCTCCTCGTTGCTGCGCAGACGAGGAGCGGTCAGTGAGTGACATCAACACACCATCAGCCACAGGAGGTCTGCTATGCGCATCTTCGTAACCGGCGCGTCCGGCTGGATCGGCTCCGCCGTCGTCCCCGAACTGCTCCAAGCAGGCCACGAGGCGGTGGCGCTCGCCCGCTCCGACGCCTCGGTTGACGCGCTGAAGGCCGCCGGCGCCGAGGTCCACCGCGGCTCGCTCGACGATCTCGACGCCTTGCGCGACGCCGCCGCCGCGTCCGACGGCGTGATCCACCTCGCCTTCAAGCACGAGGAGGCGTTCTCCGGCGACCCCGCTGCCGCAGCGGACGCGGACCGTCGTGCAATCGACACGTTCGGGCAGGCCCTGACGGGCTCCGACCGGCCGCTGGTCATCGCCTCCGGCCTGGCCGGGCTCCGGCCCGGCCGGCTCGCGACGGAGGACGACGTGCCGGACGCCGCCCTGCCCGGCGGCGGGCGCACCCTCTCGGAGCGGGCGGTGCTCGCCCTCGCGGACCGGGGCGTGCGTTCCTGCTCAATACGCCTCCCGCCGACCGTGCACGGTGACGGCGACCACGGCTTCATCGCGACCCTGGTCGGCACGGCCCGAAAGCACGGCACCTCCGGCTACATCGGCGACGGCGCCAACCACTGGCCCGCCGTGCACCGGCTCGACGCCGCGCGCCTGTTCCGGCTCGCGGTGGAGGGCGCCCCGGCGGGATCGGTGCTGCACGGCGTCGCGGAGGAACGTGTCCCGACCCGGGCCATCGCCGAGGCGATCGGCCGGGGCCTCGGCCTGTCCGCCGTGTCCGTCGCTCCAGGCGCGGCGGCCCAGGAGTACTTCGGGTGGATCGCCCTCCTCTTCGGCCTCGACGTGCGGGCGTCCAGCACCCACACCCAGGAACTGCTCGGATGGCACCCCACACACCAGCGCCTCATCGAGGACCTGAACGAGGGCCACTACTTCAACGGAAACTGATCGACTCGGTGGCCGTCGCGGCGGTCTGACGCCCCGTCCGGTGCGGTGCCGCGAAGTCGTGATCTCGTCGAGCCGGACCACGCTCGCGCGACGAGGCGTAGGGGACAACCGGACCGCCCGCGTTGCCTTTGGCGTTCCTGGCCGTCCCGACGCTCCAGCCGCAGGCGTGGTGGCCCCCAGAGTGTCAAGGGCGGCTGCCGGTGGTACCTCACCGTCTCGCGGGTGTCTCGATGCTGAGGACACGGTCGCGCAGGACCGGGAGTTCCGAGCGGATCCGGGCGACTTGGGTCATGTCGCAGTCCACCGTCACGGTCTCCTCCGTGGTACCGGCCTCGCCGAGGACGGTTCCCCATGGGTCGACGGCCACGCTGTGCCCGCCCTGTTCCATGCCGTCGACTCATTCGGCGTCGTGTCCCCAGCGGTCGTACGCCCAGGCGCCGGCCGTCCACAGCTCCGGCAGGACCACCAGATCGTCGCCCGCCCGGTCGCGGACCAGTGATGCCGCCCTGCGCCTGCGGTCGTCGGGGGAGTCCGACGAGTCCACGGAGAGCTGGATCAGTGAGGCTCGCATGGCTGTCACCTCCAGGACCGTCTCTGCACGGTCCGAGAAGACCCCTTCCCTACGAGCGTAGGGAGCCTCGTCCGCATCGCGCTTCCCGTGCGGGAACGGCCTCAGCCGGTCTGCCGGGCATGCAGGAGGTTTGTGCACGGCCGGGGCCATGCGGCAGGGCGCGGTGCGGCACGGACGCGCACCAAGGCGTTGCCCGCTCCGCACCCTCGGGGTGTGACCGATTTCGCGCGATTTCTCGATGCGTGTTCTCCGGCCGCGATAGGTGGGCCTTGACGATCAACGGCAGGTACGTGCCGCCCGCGCTGCGTCTCCTGCGCCGGGGGAGCGGACGGAGATCTCCTTCGAGAAGAAGCTCGACGTGCAGATCTGCACGTAAACGACCTGCACGTCTCACCCGCCGGTCGTCCGGACGACGTCTTCACTGGCCGGACCGCCGGCGGCATGGCCGCCTCATCACCCACCACGCGCACCGTCCACGGGCAGTTCGACCCGAGGATCGGGATCAGGCCCGGTGCAATCGGCCGGGGGGCAAGACCGTCCTGCTCTGCCGCATCCATGAGCCTCAGGGTCGGGCTGCTCGGAGCAGCCGCCATCGCACCGAGCGCACTGATCCAGCCGGACCCATGACCCGCCGGGGGGCCGAGCCCTTCACCATCCGCGCCGCCTGCCTTCCGGCCCGCGCAACGGCGTTGTCGCGGTCGGCTTCGCCGCGCAGGGCGCCTCGGTACCGTAACGGATATCGCCTGCGCCCGCCTGACCGTTGCCCCGGCCCCGGTGCTCCTCTCCTGGGAGAGGCAGGGATGAGCGGGATCGTGCCGGATCAGGAGCCGTCCTTTGAGTCCGTCGCCGTCTTCGTGTAGGCGTCGTGCCAGGCGGCCTTCGCCCCCGAGTCTCCGATCCGGTAGACGTCCACCACCGCGCCCACCGCAACGGCGAGCGAGGCCACACCCACGACGATCCGTACCGGGAGGGCGGACCAGCGCCTGCCACCGCTCTGTCCAGATTCCGCCGCGGCGCGTCTCGCCGCCCACCATACGGCCCCTGCCAGCACGAACAGCCCGAAGGCCCACGGCAGCAGTCCGTCGCCCAGCTCAGTGTGCCGACGTACCAGGGCGTCGTCGTCCACGTGCCGTTCGAGCCACTCGCCGGCGTGTGTGGTCAGCGGCACGCTGATCAGGGCGACGAGAGCCAGAAGCGGCAGCAGCGGACCCAGTCGCCGGGCTGCGCGCGGCCACAGCGCGGCTGTGACCAGGGCCAGCGCGGTCAGGGGTATCAACACCACGACCACGTGGACCAGCAGGACATGGGCGGGCAGACCGTTGACCAGATTCATCGAGGCCCTCCTGAGGGGGTGGGGGCCGTCAGCCTGGCACAGGAAACTCTCAGTTGCCTCTGAGGCGGGAAGCCGAGGGCGGCGGGGAGTCCGGCCGCCCCTTCCGGTCGGTGCGGCGGAGCAAGTGCAGCGAGGGCGACAACGGGCGCGGACAGATCGGCGGCGGTCCGGCCGGCGTACGTCCGTTCTCTTGTCATGTCGGCTTTCCTGGGGCGGGTGCCTCGGCCTGTACGGATGCGAGGCGTTGTCCGGGGTGCTCCGAGCACGAGTGGGGCCAAGGGGAACGGCTGTGCTTGCGGAGCCGCGGACGATGCCGGGTCCGCGAGTGTTTCGCGGACCCGGCGTCCGGCTCGGCGGGGCCCATCGGCCGGGGAGGCGGTCAGCTCTCGGTGGCCTCCAGAGCGCTGTCGGGGACCCAGGAGCCGTGGAGTCCGGCGCTCACCCGGTGGGGCAGGTGGACGGTGGCGATCCGGTCGAAGCCGGAGGCATCGAGGACCAGCAGTTGCGAGGCGTCCTGCTTGAGGTCGGAGACGACGGTCAGCAGATAGCCGTCGTCCTCGCCAGTGGCTCCGGCGGCGGGGACGAAGACGGCTTCACCGGGCATGCGGGCGTCGCCGACCTGGTGGATGCGGCGGGCGCCGGTGGTGCGGTCGTACTTGACGACGCCGTAGCCGCCGTAGCCCTTCTCGTCGGGGAAGGAGATGGCGTACTGGTAGCGGTTCTCGGCGCCCAGGTACTCCTCGTTCAGGGTCGGGAACTCCACCGCGAGGTCGTCGATGATCTGCTCGCCGACGCTGCCGGCGGTCATGTCGATGACCCAACGGCGGGTGTAGGAGCGGGCGACGGGCTCGGTACCGCGCCCGGGCGCTCCGACCCACCAGTTCCAGGAGAGCCGGAAGCCCTCGCGGTCCACGGTGGGGCCTTCCAGGACGATGCGGCCCTGGCCGTCCTCGTAGGCGTTGGCGACGTGCAGCATGTTGCCCGGTTCGATGGAGAACCAGCGGACGTGCCGGGCGCCGTCGCCTCCGCGCGGCATGACACCGATGCGGGCGGGCTGCCGGTCACTCCAGCCGTAGGGGATACCGGAGGGTTCGGCGGGGTCGAAGGTGACGTTGCCCTCGGCGAAGACCACGTGGTGGCGGGTCACGGCGAAGTCGTGCTTGAGCGAGGCGGTCGCTCCCGGGACCTCGGCGCTGTGGATGATCTCGCCCTTGGCGTCGGCGACGTAGTACATCAGGTAGGGCGGGAACGGCGAGGACCCGAAGAAGTGGAGTTCCCCCGTGACCGGGTCCTCCTTGGGGTGTGCGGTCATCGCGCCGCGCAGCTTGCCGTCGAAGTCATGGGCGCCGACCGTTTCAAGGTCCCCGGTGAGTTCGAAGGGCACGTTCGCCTCGCACAGGGCCAGGAGGCGTCCGGCGTGTTCGATGATGTGGGTGCCGGCGGTGCTGGCGGTCAGGTCGGGTCCGTGTTCGGTCATGTAGGGGGCGCCGTCGAGGGCGGGGGTGTGCACCCAGCGGTTGCGGTACCACTCGGCACGGCCCTCGCGCAGGCGGATGCCGTGGACCATGCCGCTGCCCTTGAACCAGTGGGTGGGAGTGACACCGGGCTTGGGGTTGTGACCGTTGCGGAGCAGCCGGCCGGTCAGCTCGGGGGGCAGGGAGCCCTCGACGGTGAGTCCGGTGGCGGTGATCTCGTCGACGACGGGGGTGTAGTGACCGGTCAGGTACGGCTTGGCGGTAGTCATGGCAGGAACCTCTTTCTGTGGAAGTGATGGTCTGTCAGGCGACTTGTTCGGCACGTGCCTTGAGGTGGCGGAGCCAGTTCTCCAGTGAGTCGTGGAGGGCCTTGCCGAGTCGGTCGGGCTCTGCCTCTACCGGCGCGCCGCTCCAGGACTCTTCGGTGCGGACGGTGACGTGGTCGCCGTTCTGCTCGAACGTCCATACGTGAATGCCGGTGACGCCGTCGGCGGGGCCGCCCCACACGATCCGCTCGCCGGGGACCAGCTCGCGCACGGTGGAGGTGATGTCCAGGCCGTGGGTTCGCCAGCTGAAGGAGCTGCCGAGTACCAGCGGGCCGTTGAGCTGTGCCTGTTCGACGTCCGTGTTCCAGCTGGGCCAGGCCGCGATGTCGGTGTGCAGGCCCCACACCGTCGAGAGCGGGGCGTCGATCACGGTGCTCAGGCGGACGATGACGGGAGCGATCTCGTCGATGGTCACCATGGTGGGTTTCCTCCCTGGATGACATGGGTGGTGGTGCGGCTGATCCATCGGTTCGGCCAGCCGGATTCAGGAGATTCAGACGGTTTGCGGGTCGGGAGCCGGTCGGGCGGCGGTGGTTACGGTCCTTGGGCCGGTGCGGCGGGTGAGGAACAGCGCGAGAAGCGCGGTGGCGGCCAGGACCGCCGCCGAGACCGCGAAGGCGGTTCGGTAGCCGGAGGTGAGGGCCTCCAGCCGGGGCTGGTGGGTGGCAGCGTGGGCGGTCACGGTGCCGGCCAGGGTGGCCAGGGCGGCGAGGCCGATCGCGCCGCCGACCTGTCGGGTGGTGTTCACCAGTCCACCGGCCAGACCCGCGTCCTGTCGCGGTACGCCGTCCACGGCGAGCGCGGTGAGCTGGACGAAGGCGATGCTCAGGCCCAGGCCGACCAGGATGCTCGGGCCGAGGACGTCGGCGAGGTAGCTCCCGTCGGCGCTGATCCGCGACAGCCACAGCAGCCCGGCCGCTTCGGTGAGCAGAGCCGCGGTCACGGTCGTGGAGGCGCCGATGCGCCGGGAGATACGCGGTGCCAGGGAGGCTCCGAGCATGTTGGCTCCGGCGAGCGGGAGTTGTCCCGCTCCCGTGGCCAAGGGGCTCGATCCGAGGACCTGCTGCTGGTAGAGGGGCAGGAAGAAGAACAGGGCGATCCAGACGGACCCCAGCAGGGCCATCAGCAAGTTGCCCGCGGCCACCCTGCCGGTGGTGAACAGCCGCGGCGGGATCAGCGCGTTCGGCCGGCGGAGCTCGATCACGGCGAAGACCGCGAGCAGCGTGGCGGCGGCGCCGAGGGCGCCCAGCACCCGGGCGTCGGTCCAGCCGTCGGAGCGTGCGGTGGTCAGGCCCCAGACCAGACAGGTCAGGGCGAGGGTGACGGTGGCGGTGCCCAGCAGGTCGAACCCCTCGGCCTTCCGCCCGGCCGCCCGTGGCACGAGCGCGGCCACGGCGGCCAGGACCAGTGCCGCTCCGAGCGCGACCGAGTGGAAGAGCCAGGGCCAGCCCCATGCCTGGGTGAGGGCACCGCCCAACAGGACGCCGGCCGCTCCACCGGCACCGGAGACCGCACCCCATACGCCCAGCGCCCTGCCGCGCCCGGGGCCGGAGGGGAACTGGTCCATCGCCAGGGCGAGCGCGGCCGGTGCGATCGCGGCGGCACCGAGGCCCTGAACGGCACGGGCCGCGATCAGCACGCCCGAGGTGGTGGCCAGTCCGGCCGACAGCGAAGCCGCGGCGAACAACGCGAGCCCGGCCATCAGCACCCGGCGGCGGCCGAGGAGGTCGGCCGCCCGCCCACCCGCCAGGAGCAGTGCCCCGAACGCCAGGCCGTAGGCGTTGACCACCCAGGTGGTTCCACCGTCCGAGAGGCCGGTTCCGGCGCGGATCTGCGGGAGCGCCACATTGACGATCGAGGTGGCGAGCATGACGGTGAACTGGGCCGCGGCGAGTGCCGCGAGCACGGCTCCCGGCCGGGGAGCTCGGGGTGCTGCCTGGTCTGTCTGCGTGCTTGCAACGTTCATGGCGCACAGACTCGCGTCGGGCCGTGTCCACTATCCAGGTCCGACAGGGGCGGGCACTGTCCACTCCTGTCCGCGCCTGTCCACCCTGTCCTGCCGAAGGCGTGCGCCCGCGGTTGCTATCAGGGGCCGTGCAGCTCCTGCTGCCACAGGGATTCGCAGAGCAGGTCCAGGCCCTGACGCAGATGGCGACGGTAGGTGCCGTACGGAAGGCCGAGGCGGCGGGCGGCGGCCTCCTGGGTGGGCGCACCGGAGAGGTAGCCCGCCGTCAGGGCGTCGCGGGCGCGTACTCCGCGCGGGTCACGGGCGAGGTCGTCGACGGCTTGGCGCAGCAGGGTACGCAACTCCTCGACAGGATCGTCGAAGTCGGCCGCGATACGGGTGCGTACCAGGCCACAGGCGGCGAAGGCGCCCGCATCGCGCCAGTGCCCCAGCGCTTCACGCACGGCCTGGTCGAACGCGGTCCGTGAGAGGGGCGACGGCCCGGGGCGCACCGGCACGTCGGTGGCCGATATGAAGCGGAGAAGCCAGGTCTCCACGGGTATCTGACGCCAGTCGACGCTGAACAGCCCGTAGGTGTGCTCGCCGACTCGCGGGCGCGCCCCGGTGTCGCCGAGGGTGCCCTTGACGCGCTCGGCCCAGGTCTCGGCGTCCCGGTAGACGGCGAAGCCGTAGGCGCGACCGCGGGCACGGGCTGCCTCCGCCTGGGCCCGGGAACTGCTCAAGTCGATGACGCGCGAAGGGACCTGGTACCGCTCGGGGTAGATCGAGAAGCGGCTTATGCCGATGTGTTCGCCGGGACTCACCGGCGCGGTGGCATCGGTGTACCCCCACGCCGCGGCGACGACAGGATCGGTGGCCAGATCCCGGGGGTCGGGAGGGAAAGGCAGGGCCAGCCGGGCCGTGAACGCCACGATCCGGCCCGTGCTCACGAGGCGGTAGACGCTGAAAGCCTGCGGCTGGCGCCCCGCCCAGTAGCGGACCAGTTCGGCGGAGGCGGCTCCCTCGGTCTCCTCTGCCATGCGCAGCACATCATCGAGGTCACCCGGGTCCAGAGGACGGTCGTGCACCTCGTCCTCACGGGACCAGGTACGCAGTCGGGCCAGGGTCTCCCCCTCTCGGAAGAGGTAGAACAGCTCGTCGGTGACGGTCCACATCCGCTCCTCGGGCGCCTCGCGCAGGATGCGCAGGTATTCGTCCGCCAGGCGCTGGCGCATCGTCTCGAAGGCGTTGGGCGCTCGCCAGCGCAGGTCGGCGGCCAGCGTCTCGCGTGCGGCGTCGTGCGGGTGGAGCCCCCGATGAGTGGACTCCATGAAGGGCAGGTCCCTCAGCCAGGAGAAGAGCAGATGGGCATCCTCCCCGGGCAGCACCGCGGCGAGCAGTTCCTCGGACGTCGAGTGCGCCTGTGCCGCCACCTCCAAGGCGCGACGGTGGGCCGCCGTCGGCACCTCACCGATCAACCCCGCCAGCAGGGTGCGCAGGACGTCCGCCGAGGGCGCCCAGATCTCCTCGCTGCCGCAAACCGCCGATCCGGCCGCGGCCGCGAGGGACAGAGCCAACGGGTTGCCTCCGGCGAAGCGGAGCACCCGGTCCCGTAGTTCGGGCCGGATCTGCGCCGCGACCAGCAGGCTCCGGGCCTGTTCCTCGGAGAACGGCTCCAGTTCGGTCACGTGCAGGAGCCGGGACCAGGCGGGGTCGGCGGTCCACTGCGGTTGCGGCGCGCGTCGGCCGGCCAGGACGACCAGGGTGTCGTCCGCGGCGCGAGGCAGGAAATGGTGCCACAGCCAGCTCTCCAGCCACTGGCAGTGCTCGAAGGAGTCCACGAACAGGACCGTCCCCGGGACGTCCAGGAAAGGACCGGCAGCCTGCTCGAAATCGGCCGGGTCCCGGCTGACGAACCGGCCGTCGAGTTCGACGAGCAACCGGCCCGCCGCGCGAGCGTGGTCCGCCAGGCGCCGCAGCAGCGTCGACTTCCCGATGCCGCCCGGCCCGCACACGTAGAACGCGAACGGCGCCTGAGGATCGCCGACCAAAGCCTCCCCGAAGCGCCCGAGTTCCTCGCCCCGGCCGATGAAGGCCCGTACGCGCGCTCGGCTCAGTCTCTCTCCCACGGACGCCATGGCGGCTCCCATCACCCTTGAACCAGCATTGGACAGCCACGCCCGGAGACACCCGTCGGGCTTCGCATCGACAACCACCTGCACGACGTACGTCCGGCTGTGCTCCGGGCCCCTTGTGCACCACCTGGCGACGACCGGTCAAGGCTGTGGCGTGTGCGCGTGTGACGAGGTGCCGCATTCGGCGCCTCGGAGGCCGATTCTCCTGCAGCACCGCTACTCCTTAGAGATGCTAACAAAATGGCCGGGCGAGTCAGTTGAGCGACAAGTGCCTTATGGGCCCTTCGGAAAGCAGCGCTCCTCGAAGGCCGGGTCCGTGTCACGTGACGAGTCCGAGGTCCAGGTCGTCGGGGTGGCCAGTGATCAGGAAGGTGCTTCCCTTCGACGCATGGGAAGCGGCGGTCGAGGGCCGACCGGGCGGAGAAGTAGGCCTCGATGCGGGGGGTGAGGCCGTTTTGGAGGCATGCCATGTGCTTGTCATCGCTGTCTTCGTCTGAGGAGAGCAGGGGTGGTTGTGGATGAAGGTCCTGGCTCCTGGAGCCCAGGGCGTCGGCTTCCGGCGACCGAGCGGCCCGGTAGAGGCCGGGACGAGAGACGGTTGTCAGCCGCGGCCGCTTTCGTGGACGGGAGTGAAGTCCAGTGACAGGGAGACAGGGCCTCGGGTGTACAGGCCGGTCTCCCGGTAGCGGAAGCCTGGACTGTAACGGACCTGATCGAGCAGGGGCAGGAGCATCGCGGCGACGGTCTCGATCTCGGCGCGGGCGAAGGCCGCGCCGACGCACTGGTGGAGACCCGTACCGAAGGCCAGGTGCTGGGCGGCCGCGGTGAAGGAGCGGGCGGTGCCCAGGTCCGGGCGGTGGATGTCGAAGGTGTCCGGGGCGGCGAAGGCCTCGGGGTCGCGGTTGGCCGCGCCGATCATGCAGAAGACGGTGGCACCTGCCGGGACGGTGGTACCGGCGAACACGGCGTTCTCCTCCGCCTGGCGGGGAATCAGCTGGACCGGCGGGGTGTAGCGCAAGGTCTCCGCGATCGCGGCGGGCAGCAGGTTCGGGTCCTGGCGGACCTGCGCCAACTGCTCGGGATGGTCGATCAGGTGCTTGAAGAGCAGGGCGAGAGTCTTGTCCGCGGGCTCGGTGGCGGCAGCCAGAACATTGATGATCAGAGCGGTCACGTCGCGATCGCTCATGGCGATGCCGTCGAACTCGGCGGTGCACAGCTTCGATATCAGGTCCTCGCCGGGACGGCGGCGCCGCTCCTCGATCACGGGGACGAGGTAGGCCTCCAACTGCTCGGCGCAGTCCATGCAGTGCCGGCGACGCTCGGGGGTGAGGGTGATGCTGGTGATGAACTCGGCGACCCCGCTG
Organism: Streptomyces griseochromogenes; assembly: GCF_001542625.1. Classification (NCBI taxonomy): domain Bacteria; kingdom Bacillati; phylum Actinomycetota; class Actinomycetes; order Kitasatosporales; family Streptomycetaceae; genus Streptomyces; species Streptomyces griseochromogenes. The sequence goes on from NZ_CP016279.1 coordinate 4,389,274, forward strand.
TGCCAGGCGGCCACCTGCTGCCAGTCCTTTCTGTCCAAGCCGAGGACATCGAGTGTCACGTGGACGGCGAGAGGCTTGCCGAAGTCGTTGACCAGGTCCATCCGCCCCCGAGGAAGGAACGGGTCCATGAGCTCGGCGGTGTTGGCGCGGATGGCGCGTATCTGGTCCTGCAGGGCCTGTCCGGTGAAGCCCCGGACGACGATCTTTCGCTTGGCGGTGTGCTCGGCCCCGGTCATCTGGGCGAGGACAGGCCCGCGCATCACCGGCTCGGCGCGCACCTGCAGTGTCTCGGTGGTGAACGTCTCATGGTCGGTCAGGACCCGCTTCACATCCCGGTAGTGGGAAAGGAAGTAGCTGTCGATCGCCGGCTCGTAGTGCACCGGAGCCTGCTCCCTCAGCCATGCGAAAGAGCGGTACGGGGAGGCGGCGAAGTCCTCGGACAGGACGCTGAAACGGGGATTGACCACGGGCATGGTGAAGACCTCTCAACGTGCGCAGTGCGCAGTGCGCGGAAAGAGCAAGGGCCGGGGGCGAGATACGTACGTCAGCGAGCCGTGGCGAACCAGGGCGACAGGCCGCAAGGGAGAACGTGGTCGGCGCCGAAACGCTCGCGGGTTCCCGGGCTGCCGGTGGGCGAGGAACGACTCACCGGTGCCGGCGTCCGCCGGGTACCGCGGGAAGGAGAAGTACGCGCGGCTACCAGGAACCGAGCGCCACGGTCGGCAACGCCCGTAACCTGGCCGGGACGCGCGACCTGCCGTGAGCCAGGGACGCGGGCAGACACCTCACAGCGCACGGCCCAACCGCGGCTTCCGGCGCTCGCCGGCACCCCTTCGCACATGGACGTCGCCTCGGTGACCCACTGGGCCGGGTGGAGCGGACATCCATCGTGTTCTCTCCTTGATCGCAGAGTGAGGAGGCATCACCGAGGCGGCGGTGGCAGCCGGCAATTCTGATCATGGCCGAAGGGATTCCGGCCATGACGCAACCTCCGCCTACTGCGTCCGCGAGAGAGCAAGCAGACCCACCTGGCGTACAGGACGAGCGAACGGCGACACAGGTTCCGCGTGCGGGCAGGGCTTCTCACGGCCCGGAATCACTCGACCCGTCATCCACGAAATGAGGAGCCGTCGTCGGTGACGATCGATCCGCTCGATCTGTTCGACTCGATCCCGTGCGCAGCGGACCACACCCTCGCCCGGCGCAGGCTCCTGGCAGGGACGTGACCCTTCGACTGGAGGAGACGGAGGGCGGGCCGCGATGGCAGAACCCGGTGATCGGAGGCCGGAAGCCCGAACCGGTCCGGTCCCGCGGAAACTCAGGCGGCCTCGGCGCACCGTCCGGGTAGAGTCGGGCGATGCCCGAGTTGCAACGGCTGCGCGCTGACCACGCCCCGGCGGTCCTGGCCTTCGAACTGGCGAACCGCGCCTACTTCGCGGCCTCCGTCTCCGACCGCGGCGACGATTTCTTCGACCAGTTCACCGACCGGTACAACACCCTGCTGGCTGAACAGGAGGCAGGTATCTGCGCCTTCCACGTGCTCGTCGCGGAGGACGGATCGATACTGGGCAGGTTCAACCTGGTCGACATTGAGGACCGCGCCGCGGAACTCGGCTACCGGGTCGCGGAGCACGTCGCCGGCCGTGGCGTGGCGACCGCGGGCGTCCGAGAGCTGTGCCGGCTGGCGGCGGCACGACTCGGGCTGCGCATCCTCAGGGCGGCCGCCGCCCACGAGAATGCCGCGTCCCAGAAGGTACTGATCAAAGCCGGGTTTGTCCCAGTCGGCCCCGCTGATCCGGCTGATCTCGGGGGTAAGCCGGGAACCTGGTATCAGCGCGACATCTGTTGATCCGAAGCGGCTGGGTTCTGGCTCGTCGATCACGATGTCAGTGATCTGGTGGGGAACGCACGGCACTTGTCGTCGTCGGCGCGGAAAGCGTCGCGGGTGAGGGCCGTGTCCGTTGTGCGGACGGGAGGCGCTCGCCGCGCGCTCGCGAGGGGAACCGACGGGTGCGCATCAGCTGTTGGTGGAGGCTGGGCAGCAGACGGTGCGGCAGGCCGTCGTAGAGAACCGGCCCTGCGATCTCGGGCTCGCCGTCCGCGTCGACCAGGTCGCCGGCCGCACCTGGGATGAGCAGGGCAGACCCTGCGACCGTGCACCGCACCGGAAACCCGTTCTCGGTCAACGCGATGGCCGCGATCATCACGAAGGCCCGGATGCGGGTTTGACATCCCCGGCAACCCTGCCGACGCGGGCGTTCCCGCTGCTCCGAGTGCAAGTGGACAGCAGTGGACAGCTACCGCCCCTGTCCGGCCTGGAAAGTGGACACCATCCGCGGGGAGCCTGTGCGCCATGAGCCCTGCATGCGTGCGGACGGATCAGGCAGTGTGCCGAGCTGTCCGGCGGGCCTGCCACCCGCACCGATCAGGACAACCGCGGAGCTGACGGCGGCCGGCAGCTGTTCGGTGGCGCTCTGCCCCGGCTGCGGAGGCTGAACCGGACTCGCGGGCACGCAGCTGCCACCGCGCCTGACCGCCGACCGTCCCCCACGACAACACCGACGCCTAGGAGAAGTTTCATGGAACGCCTGCTGTTTCCCGGCGACCCCCAGTTCTGGTACGAGACCCTGCGCTCGTTCGGCCATATCGCCTACGGAGGGGCCGACTTCGGCGAGGTGGTCGCCACCAGCCGACGTATCACCGAGGGCGACTACGGCAGTTGGCACGACGAGTGGCTGACCACGGCCGACCGGTTGGCCGGCGAGGCCGCACAGGCCCTGGCGGCGGGCCACCCGGTGAGCGCCCGGGACGGGTTCCTGCGGGCCTCGAACTACTACCGGTCGGCCGAGTTCTTCCTGCACGGCCACCCCTGCGACCCCCGGCACGAGCACGCCTACGAGCGCTCCGTGGACTGCTTCCGGTCGGCGGCAGCCCTCTTCAGCCCCCGGATAGAGCCGGTCCAGATCCCGTACGAGGGCACCACCCTGCCTGGCTACCTCTACCGGGCCGACACCTTGGGGGAGCCGCACCCGACCGTGGTCATGCACAACGGCTTCGACGGCACCGCGGAGGAGATGCACTTCTTCGGAGCGATGGCCGGCGTCGAGCGCGGCTACACCGTGCTCGTCTTCGACGGTCCCGGTCAGCCAGGACCGCTGCACCGCGAGGGTCTGGTCTTCCGCCCCGACTGGGAGAACGTGGTGGGTCCGGTGCTGGACTTCGCCATGAAGCTGCCCGAGGTCGACAGCCGCCGGGTCGCCCTGCTCGGCAACAGCATGGGCGGCCTCCTCGCCCCCAGGGCGGCGGCCTTCGACCACCGTCTGTCGGCGGTGGTCGCCCTCGACGGCGTCTACGACCTGGGCCCCGCGGTCACCAACCTCCTGCCCGGCGAGCGCAGCGAGACGGAGCGTCGGCTGCGCGCCGACTCCGACCCGGAGTTCGATGCCCTGCTCGACCGGCTGACCACCGAGAACCCCGTACTGCGCTGGGCGATCAACCACGGCATGTACGTGATGGGCGCGGCCACCCCCCGGGCGTTCGGCGCCGCCTACCTCGACTACCACCTCCGCGACGGCATCGCGTCGCAGATCCGGTGCCCGGCCCTGATCTGCGACGCCGCCGAGGACCTGTTCTTCGGCGGCCAGGCCAGGCAGCTCTATGACGACCTCACCTGCCCCAAGACCTTCCTGGAGTTCACGGCGGAAGAGGGTGCCGACGCCCACTGCCAGGCCGGCGCCCAACGGCTCGCCCTGGCCCGGATATACGACTGGCTGGACGACACGCTCGCAGCCACGCGGGACTCGGTGCGCGCTCTGGCCGACTGAGACGGAAACAGAGACGGACCATCGTAGGGCGGCACCTCTCCAGGGGGTGCCGCCCTCTCGTTCTGCCTGGCCGGCAACTGCCCGTGCTCGATGCCGTCTCGTATACGAGGGCTGCGGGGGCGCCCATGCAGGAGGTCCAGGTGCCTGTTCGCCGACCGCGGCAACGACTTCGACAAGTACCGCTGTTGTCGAGCGGAGGTTCGCCTGGCTCCACCCGTTCAAACGCCTGCGAACCCCCTACGAGCGCCACGCTGACCCGCATCACGAGCCACGGACCGCTCCGTTGATCACGGTTGTGCCACTTCGCTTGGCAATGAACGACGGCCGGATCGATGATCTGGTGCACCTCGGGAGGCATCATGATCGGCAGACGACGCCTTGGGCACCAACCCCGGCGGTGTCTACAGCGACCGTCACAGTTCGATCAGCGACCAGCCGCCCGTCGACGGCCCGTTCGGGATCATCTTGAACGCGGACACACAGCCGTTCCCTCGCTGTTCCGGCACGAGCTGTGGCCTGATCCTGTCGTGGGGGTGGTGGTCTGTTGGGGCCGTGCCGGGTCCCGGAGCCCGTGCAGGTACTGCAGGAAGACCGAGGCGCGAACGACCGCACGTGACTCGTCGCGAACGGGGGCGATCAAGTGGCACGTCAACCGCAAGGCGCTCCAACGGGCCGTGTTCGGTCGCGTCGGCCTCGCGCTCCTAGACGATGTGCCGCCCCCCGTCCACGGTGAGCACGTCACCGGTGGTGTATGCGGCGTTGGCGAGGTAGTACACGGCCTCGGCCACGTCGGCGGGCGAACCTACGCGATGCAGCGGTGTGTTCGCGGTGATCCACTCGCGGGAGTTCTCCCACACCTCCTCGGCCCCGTCGTACCACGACGTGTCGATGAGGCCGGGAGCGACCGCGTTGACCCGGATTCGCGGACCGAGCTGGGAGGCGAGCAGCCGCGTCATGTGGTTGAGTGCGGCCTTGCTCACCGCGTAGGGCACCGAACTTCCCAGGGCGCGGGTGGCCGAGACCGACGAGACGTTGACGATCGCCGCGGACTGTGACTGCTTCAGGTACGGGACCGCGGCCGTGGTCAGCTGCCACACCCCGAAGACGTTGACGTCGAAGATCTCCCGCCAGGCGGCGGCATCGGCCGCCTCCAGGTCCTCCAGCGGGATGAAGCGGGTGGTGCCCGCGTTGTTGACCAGGATGTCGAGCCGGCCGTACGCCTCGATCGTCTCCGCCACGATCCGGCCCGCGTCCGCGGTATCGGCCACATCACCCTGGACGTAGACCGCGTCGGAGAGTTCGGCGGCGAGTTCCTTGCCCGCCGACGCACTCCGCGTGGAATTGATGACGACCCGAATGCCGTCGGCGGCGAGACGTCGGGCAACGGCCGCCCCGATTCCGGATGACGAGCCCGTGACCAGTGCTACTCGGCTCTCGCTCATGTCGCCCCTCGTGGAACTGATCGTCGACGTGATGGGAGTCGGAGCATACTCTATCGCTAGGCGGAATCTATATTCCATAATGCGGAATCATTGCCTGTCGACATCATGGGGGAGTGTGCGATACGCCCCGAGGTGCCGGCTGTGTGAGAGGCGCTCGCCGGACGTGAACTGAGCTATCGCGGGCCGTGGGGGTGTGTGGGCTGCGCGGCCGCCCGTCGAACGACCGAACTCGCGCGGAAACTCTAGTTGTCGCTCGGACACTCTGTGAACTAAAGTTGTCGCATGACGGCCCCTGAGATCACCCCAGAAGAACAGGTAGAGCTCGACAAGGCTCTGTACGACGCCTTGAATCCGCTGGTCGCAGCCGTACGCTCCCGAGAGACCGGACTCCCCGCGGAGCGTATGTGGGACGCGGACCCCATTGAAGTGGCTCTGTCCGCCCTTGCCGCTTGGAAGGTGGTGGATGTCGAGGTCAGGCGGTTGACCGCGCAGGCGGCAGCAACCGCTGGCTCCTATGGCGCAAGTTATGAACAGTTGGGGGCAGTGTGGGGCATCACCCGGCAGGGTGCCCGTAAGAAATGGCCCGACGCCGTCAGGCGGCCGACGCCGGTGACAGCAGACGCGAGAACGCTTGCGCTCTTCGGGGGGACTGCTGAGCTGGTGCAGGCGTCTTCCGGTGACTGGAGCTGGACGGGCAAGGGCGCTGATGGGGCATCCAGTATGGCTGGCGATGGGGCGCGTTATGCGACCGCGGAAGAGGCAGCGGCCCATGCGGGCGCCTTCCTCAAAGGCCATGCCCTCGACACCTCCGGCCGGCCCTGAAGCTTCCCTATCGGGTCATCCGCGGGCCCGGATGAGGATGGCCGTGAGGTGGAGTGCACCCTGGTGGGCAACGGCTGGCTTGTCGGGGTGCATTGCCGGGCACCGCCACTGTTTCAAGGTCACGTCGTTGTCGACAGCCCCCTGGCCGTAGGTGTCCGGCATGCGGCGATAGCTGCTCGTGTCAGCGGATGTCGTGGTCGGGGTGGGCCTGATCGTACGCATGCCGCGCCTCGGCGATAACGGCACGATGCGCGAGGGACCAGTCGGCGAGTGCCTTGACCAGGTGGGTCAGGCCGGCCCCGGTCTCGGTCAGGCGGTAGTCGACCTGGGCCGGGACGGTCGGGTACACGGTGCGTAGCACGAGGCCGTCACGTTCGAGCCTGCGCACGGTGAGGGTGAGCATGCGCTGGGAGATGCCGTCGATGGCGCGCTGGAGTTCACGGAAACGGCGTGTCCCGCCGGCGAGTTCGACGATCACGAGCACCGACCACTTGTCGCCGATGCGATCCAGGACATCGCGGATGCCGCAGTCGGGGTGGTCTTCGCGCCCGCACGGGTCGAGTTCGGCAGGGGTGGTGGTTACCCCGGTGTGCGTGAGTGACATCAGACTGCCTTCTTGTGGCCGGTGAGCGTGCGGTCGAGGATCAAGCGTAGTTACTGATGAGAACCACTACGGAAGACTGCGATTGATCATGATTTTGGTGACCGGAGCGAACGGGAATCTCGGCTCGGCCACTCTTGCGGCGCTGCACGCCCGTGGTGTCGTTGCGATGGGTGGCAGCCGCGCGCCGGGCGAGGGGATGCGGCGACTCGACTTCGACGACCACGTGAGCCTTGACCTCACTGGTGTGTCGACTCTGGTGCTCATCTCCGCTGGATATGCCGAGGACGACCAGGTCGTCGCCCGGCATGCGGCGGTCCTGGATGCCGCCGTCCGTGACGGCATCGGCCACGTCGTCTACACAAGCCTGACCACTGCCGGCGATCATCTCGGTTTCGCTCTGGCTCACCGTGCGACCGAGCGCCTGGTGCGGGCGAGCGGGTTGCCGTGGACGATCCTGCGCAACGGCCTGTATGCCGAACTCTTCGGCGGTCTGCTGATGTGGGCCAGTGACGGTGTGGAGTCTGCGTTCGGGGATGGTGCCTTGGCCGCGGTCTCGCGAGAGGATCTGGCCGAGGTCGCGGCGGCGGTGGCGTCGGATCCCGCACCTCATGGCGGGCGCGTCTATGACCTTGTCGGCACGCCGATCACGGCTGGGCAGGTGGCCGACGAACTCGGCGTCGCGTATCGCGCCATCAGCCTGGGTGAGTACCGGCGCAGGCTCCTTGAGGAGACGCCGGGGCTGCTGCCGTTCCAGCCGCCGATGCTCGCCTCGATCGCCACGGGCATCCGGCACGGCTTCCTGGCCGGTACCGCACCCGACCTCACCGATCTCCTCGGCCGCGCGGCCCGCGCTCCACTGGCTACGGCCGTTGCGGCCGCGTCCGCTGCCAGGCCGGAAGCGAGCGCCTAGCGGCGACAGCGACACGCGCTCAGCGGCGAAGTGAGTCCTCCCTGCGATCGCGTCGGGAGGACTCACTTGTGTCACCAGGCTGCCTGTCCCGCAGGACCGATCGACATCCGGCAGCCCCTGACCGCCCATGGGTGTCCCTGACGAGATAGACCATCCGTGCACCACCGCAACGCGCCCCTTTCCGTCGAGGGCCGCCGATGCCTCGTGGAACGCTGTCAGAGCCGTCCGATCGCGCGTGTCGCCGCCGAGTGGGGCATCTCCCGGGCGTGTGCGTCGAAGTGGGTGAACCGCTGTCGCCGCTGAGGAGATCGTGCGGGACAGCGGTCACGCCTGGACGATCGTCCGGCCTGGCGGTCCCGCCCGGCCGCCGTCACTCTTGCTCAGCATCCGGGCCCGGATCGGCAACACCGCTGCTATGCCCAGAGCCGCGGTCGGCGGAGCGGGAACCCCGTTGGTGGTTCAGTTGCGTTCGATGAGGTTGTTGAAGAAGGGGATGGCGGCGGCGAAGGCGGCGGTCCCGGTGAGGACGGCGTAGGGCAGGGGCGCCGCGGCAAGGAGAGTCAGCACGGTAGCGCCAATACCGGTCAGGACCGCCAGGAGCAGAATGAGGGCGGTGCGCAGGGTGATCAGAGACGGGTCCACGGGTGTCATCCTCCGGTCGGTGTGGTGCCCCTGGGGCGGTGGCCGACCGCGCTGTGGGGTGATGGACAGGATGGTGTGACCGTGGGGGCGTTGGGCAGCGGAAACGGGGGTGTTTCCGCAGGTGGGAACACTTTTCGGGCGGTTGCCAGTGGTTGGGGGCGGTCGCCGTCAGGCTGCCTGTGCCAGTGAGCGCTGGGGGAGCATGACGAGAGCGGTGGTGCCGCCCGTGTCCGACGGGCGCAGCTGGATCCGGATGTCGTGGCGCTGCGAGAGCCGGCCGACGACGTACAAGCCCATACGCCGGGAGACGGCGACGTCCACGACCGGAGGCGAGGCGAGACGTTGGTTGATGCCGGCGAGGTCCTCGGGAGACAGGCCGATTCCGGTGTCATGGATCTCCACCAGGACGCGGCCGTCGGGCAGCGCGTGCGCGGCGACCCTGACCAGGGTCTGTGGGGACGAGAAGGAAGTGGCGTTTTCCAGCAGCTCAGCGAGCAGGTGGACAAGGTCGTTGATCACGGGACTTGCCACATCCGCCGCCGGGAGCTGGCCGAGTTGGATCCGCTCGTACTGCTCCACCTCGGCAGCTGATGCGCGCAGCACGTCCACCAGAGCGGCCGGGTGGCTCCAGCGTTGGCCTGGCTCTTCTCCGCCCAGAACCAGCAGATTCTCACCGTTGCGGCGCATTTTGGTCGTCAGGTTGTCCAGCCGGAACAGGTGCGCCAGCTGGTCCGGATCGGACACCCTCGACTGCAGATGGGTCAGCAAGGACAGCTGACGTTGCACCAGACCCAGAGTGCGCCGGGACAGGCCGGTGAACATCGCGTTGATGTTGCCACGCAACAGGGCCTGCTCGGCGGCCAGGCGCACGGCCTCCTGCTGGACCTCGTCGAAGGCGCGGGCCACCTGATTGATCTCCGTACGGTCATGGACACCCAGTGAGGCGACGGAGGTGTCGACGTCGAGCGGGTCGGGCGAGGACAGTTGGGCGACGATCTCGGGCAGGCGCCGGCGGGCGACGTCCTGGGCGACCTCCCGCAGATGCTCCAGTGCCGCCGCATCCTGTGCCGCGGTCAGGCGCAGCGCCTCTGCCGCGCGGTACGCGCGTGCCAGCTCCTCCTGGAAATTCTCCGGCGCCCCTTGAGCGGCGGCACGCCGCAGATGCTCTTCCTCCTCCGCACGTTCCTGCGCGGCACGCTCGACGTCAGCCTCGATCCGCGCCAGTTCCTCCTCCAGTTCCCTGCACAGTTCCCAGGCGGCATCGCGCTCTGCCTCGGCGCGGCGGACTGCCGCCTCAAGGCGTGCGATCTCGGACTTCAGCTGCCCGCACTGCGCCCGCCAGGCTTCCTCCCGCTCGTGCTGCAGCGACAGCTGCACACCGTGCCGGACGCTGTCCCGGCTGCGTGCGTCCTGGACCTGCCGCAGATGCAGTTCCAGCTCACGCAGCTGGCGTTTCTGGTCGGAAACACCGCGCCGCAGTTCCGTGATCGTCAGCTCGGCCTGCTCCTTCTCCAGCACCGCGACTTCCAGTCGGTCGCTGGCCAGTTGGGCGCGGTAGCGCTGCGGGTCCTGCGCCAGCAGGACATCACGGTGCAAGCGGTAGATGTGAGCCTGCACCTCAAGCGTCGCCTCTGGACCGCAGGCGCGGCACGCAGACTTCAACAGGGCGTCAAGGAACGCCTTCTCGGGGATACGCACACCGGACAGGTACCGCGACACCGAGGGCGCACTGACATGGTGATACACCGAGAACTGCCGCAACGACTTTCCTGTCGCCCGAAACAGACTACGCAGCGCGACGACGAACTCCCGCAGTTCAGGCGATAACCCCTCGGGGAGCGGCTTGAGTCCGGGAACCTCGCCACTGCCGTCGAACCCCCACGTGCGCAACGCGTCGCCTACGCCCACCGGGTGCGATTCCTCCTTCACCGGCCCCTGCCCTCACCCTCGCCCACGACCCTCGTCACGGAGTCAACTGCAAGTGAGTGTAAGCAAGTTGATGGAGAAAAATTCGCGACATCCGGGTGGTGGGCGTGGTCGGTTCGGTAGTCGGTGGGGTCGTCGTTGCGCAGCGCGCCGCCCACGGAGTCTCCGCCTCCCTGGACGCCGGCACCCCCAACGGCCGGATCCACAACGCGCTCAAGAACACCGACGGCACCGCCGACCTGAACATCCACGCGACCACCGCCTACGGCGACATCACCGCCGCAGCTTCTCAGGAGCACCCGTCATGACCCACGAGTCCGTTGCCGGGGTAGGGACGCCCGGAGTTGCAGAAGGCCATCCAGGAGTTGGTCGACTTCAGTTTCGCCGGGACGCAGATGCGCGTGCGCGATGAGCGGGGCGAGCAGGCCGGCAGTGCCCGGGTGCGGAAGCTGGGCGAGACCACCAAGCCCCCGACGAACGGACTGTTCTGCGAAGATCCACGGATACGAGCCGGTCGGCGCGTCACTGGACGTCATCCGCCGCGGCGGAGAACCAGGAGTACGTCGATTGGCCCAGAGACTACCGGCAGCGGGAAGCACGATCGAGCTGGTCGTGGGTGAAGTGCGCTCCTGGCACCACGCCCCGTGGATATGGGTCGACCTCACCAGCACCCCCCGGTAGCGGATGGGGTCTCACGACCCCGAAACGGTGTCCTCCCGTTCGGCGAGGAATCTGTCGAAGAGTTCGAACAGCACGTTGAGGACGTGCGCTTCCTGCTCCGGTGTCAGGCCCCTCCGCCTTCCCGTCCTGGCAAGACGATCTGCCGGATCTGGGCTTCCCAGACGAGGTTGCCGCCGACCTGGTAGTGCGTCATCAGCCATGCGCGCCAGGTTCGTTTCTAGGCAGCGGGGGCGGCAGGAGTCCGGACCTCCAGGACGACAGCTGTTCCGGCCACGGTTCGGTCCTCGTGCATGGTGATCACTTGGCCGGCCCGAAGGTGCTGCCATTGCGAGGTGTCGAGCGGGGCGAGTCGAACCGTGGCTCGTCCACCGGGCTCCAGGAAGGGCATGAATTCCACCCAGAGACCGGCGATGTTGAGAGCCGGCTCGCCATCCGGGGCTCGATTGCCGATATTCCACATCGGTCGCAGGGCACCGGCTCCCGACAAAGGCGTCTGCCGACGGTTCTCACCGGCAGGCCGAAGGGCGAGGTCGGCTCGGATGATTCCGTTGCGGGTCTCGTAACAGCGCCAATGACACCAGGCCGTGCTCTTCCCCAGCCGCATCCGTTCGGCGGCGGTGGCCAGGGTCTCCCAGAAGCTGAGCGGAAGCGGGCGGACGTCGCCGAGTTCCTCCAGCAGCCCGAGGGCTACTTCCCACTCGTCGAGGGCGAGGTACTCCCGGACGTCGTTCACCGTGAAGTCGTTCTCGGTGGCGATCTCTTCGGGGACCAGCAGGGAGGCGGTTTCCAGCAGCTCGGGAACGTCCATGTGCTGATTCTGCGCCACAGCCCGGCACCGGCCGCAGCCGGCACGGCACCCGGAGGTGCCGTGCGGGATCTTGTACGTGCTGCGCACCGGGATTCAGTGGGAGTACCTGCCGCAGGATCTCGTAAGGCGGACTCGGTACTCGCCGACCTCGGCCACGACCATGATGTCTACCGCGACCAGGTCCGCGAGCGAGGCATCATGCCCGTGATCGCCCGCCACGGAACACGACACGGCACCGGGCTGGGCGCCTACCGCCGGGTTTTCCGGCGGAACTTCGCCCGGCTGCGCGGCTTCCGCCGCCTGCGCATCCGTTGGGAACGAGGAGCCGACATCCACGAAGCGTTCCTCGGACTCGACGACTGCCTCATCACCCAGCGACAGATCCACTCACCACGCAGACGAACCCGAACTTCCACGGCAGGAACGCGACTTCACCGAGAAATGGTCCAGTGATCACGTCGACTTGCATACTGACTGTCATGGCTACCTATGACACGATCGGTGCGACGTATGCCCGGACACGACAGCCTGATCCGCGGATCGCCGCGCAGATCCACGCTGCGCTCGGGGATGCCACAGACGTGATCAACGTCGGAGCGGGCGCTGGTTCCTATGAGCCGCCGCAGACCGTCCTCGCGGTTGAGCCCAGCCAGGTCATGATCACCCAGCGCCCGCCGGGAGCGGCGCCGGCAGCGCAGGCCGTCGCAGAACACCTCCCTCTGCGGGACAACGCCGCCGACGCCGTCATGGCGCTCCTGACCGTCCACCACTGGGCTGACTTGGCGGCCGGAATCAGAGAACTGCGCAGGGTCGCCCGCCGCCGCGTTGTCATCCTGACATGGGACCAGCACGTCTTCCGCGAGCGGTTCTGGCTCGTACGCGACTACCTCCCTCAGGCCGGCGCCTTCGACGACACCCGTGCCGTTCCTACTGACCAGCTGATCGACCTGCTCGGCGGGGGACGCCAGGAGCCGGTCTGCATCCCCCACGACTGCATCGACGGATTCGGCGCCGCATACTGGCGCCGCCCCCACGCCTACCTCGACCCGCGCGTGCGCGCGGGGATCTCCATGCTGGCGCAGACCGGCGACGACGCACTCGCGCCGGGGCTGGCCCGCCTCGCCGCCGACTTGGCGACCGGCAGTTGGCATTCCCGACACGCCGAGCTGCTCGCGCTCGATTCCATCGATGTCGGTTACCGGCTACTCGTGACCGAACACTGACCCACGCACGTCGCCCCGGGAACGGCCGCCAGGGGCGGTGCAGGCGGCAGCCGCTGGGCCTCGGCCGGGAGGGCGCATGTCACCTCCCGACCGCAAGGCTCTCACCGGCAGCGGGCGTTGACCTAAGGGCAGACTTTCACCGGTCGTTCAGCAGGTCGGCTCCCGGGGCCGCCTCACCGAAGGCGCGGCGGGCGGCGCGACGCCACCGATTGGCGGGGAGCGCCGGGCGCAGTGCGGCGAAGGCACTGCAGTACTTGGTGAACACGGCGGGGCGTATCCCGTGGGCGTGCAACAGACGGTCCGCCTCGGTGAGGTGCCCGGTGGTCTTGGTCTCGACGAGCACGAGGTCGTCCGCGCACCGCACGGTACGCCCAGTGCGCAGGTCGTCGCAGACCAGTGCCGCGTCGCAGGTGATGCGCTCGCCGTCGGCCACGAAGGTGGCGCGCATGTAGTCGGTGCTCAGAGACGGTTCGATGGCGGCCGGGGCGCCTATGCCGTATGTGGTTCGCAGGGTGTCGGCGAGGAACCCCCGGCAGTCGGGGTCGAGCGGGGTGCCGGCTCCGGTCAGCGGACAGCGGCGTTTGACGGTGTCGCCGCGCGGCCCCTTGAGCTTGATCTCGAACTGCCGCTCGCCCGTGTCCGTGTAGACCCGTTCCCGGATCTTGAAGCGGAGCCGGCGGCCCTTGCGGTGGTCGTGGAAGGAACGGAGCTCGGGGGTGTCGTAGTAGACGGAGTGGTAGCGGAAGGCACGCCGACCGTCGATGGCCAGGGCGCGGAAGGGGCCCCCGGGCCGGTGCCGGTCGGTGAGCCGGCCGACAACGCACAGGAAGGTGTCCGAGGGCACGAGGTAGCTGTGGTCGAAGCGGGCGAGAAGGGCGGCCCGTTCGTTGAGCTCGTCGAGCGAGATGGGGTCGGCACCGTGGGCGGCGTCGCCGATGGCACGCACCGCGGCGGCCGAGTGGACCGGTGCGGTGGTCATACGGTCTCCCAGGCGGGCGTGGTCCGCGAGGTGGATCCGTCGGCGGGCGCGGGGTCCCGGTCGGCCGGGACCGCCGCAGGCTCGCGGTAGCGGACGTCGACGACGGTGAGGTCACGGACGAAGTCGACTTCCATGACCGTCCAGTGGAGGGGCTCGCCCAGGCGCCGGACGAGGTCGGCGCGGAGGGCGGCCGGGTCCTCGTGGACGGCGTCGAGGGTGACGACGGCGCGGCGGGTGCCGGCGAGGAGGCGGGGGCTGTCGGCCGCCCAGACGACGAGGAGCAGGGTGGCGCACAGCCCGGCGGTGAGCGCGAAGGGCAGCCTCGGCAGTCCGCAGAGCAGGCCGAGGACCAGGGTGGTGAAGTAGTAGGCGACTTCTTCGTGTTGCACGGCGTCGGAGCGGAGTCTGACGATCGAGAGCACGCCGAAGAGGCCGAAGCCCAGGGCCGCGCCCCCGGCGCCGCGCATCTCGGCGAGGGCGGTGACGACGGTGAAGAGGCCGGTGTTCAGGGCGAGGTAGGCCGGCACGAGGTCGCGCCGACGGTGGCGCGGATAGTAGATGGCGAAGGTGAGCATGCCGACGGCGGCGAGGTCGAGTCCGAGGTGGGCGGCGAGGTGCCCTAACGACTCCATGACTGCACTCCCTGTAGGTGCGAAGGCCGGAAGACTCGGAAGAACTGGTACGAGAGACAGACGATAGGTAAACGGATGGCGAACATACTTCCGCCTACGGAGAAACAATGCGCCTCCTTGATGGCCCTCGGCCCCAACTGACCGGAAGCACACATCTCCTGACGCATTCCCCGCTCTTGCCAGCGGCTTCTCCCTCCACAGAGGGCAGACCGGACCCACCCACTGCCGACGTGTGCGCCTTCGCCGCCTACGATCGGCCCCCCGAGCCCGGCGCCCTCGTCAGGGCCGCGGTCGCCCGCGGACACCGGGCCCACAGCAGGGGAGAAGGCCTACTTCGCAGATCATCGCCTGGTGGGCTTGCGGATCATTGACGGTGTCGGAGCGTCACATTTCGGCGTAGTTCGCGCGCCATGGTGACGAGCGATGCCACCGACTCGGAACCACTGTCGACAAGTCGTGGCGTTGGGTCGGACTCATGGCAGCCTCTGGGCGACCATCAGCGATCCGCACCGGTGGGTGATCCGGCGCCGTGACACCCACCAGTTGCGCACCAGACACCCAAGCACCATTCGAGCAATCCGTTCGGGTGAGTCTCGTTTCATGTGCAATATCGGGGGAAACGCCTTTCCGGGGGCTCGACTCAGTACAAGGAGACGCACCTATGCCACAAAAATCCACGAGATTACGCCAGACAGGACTGGCCCTTGGGGCTACCTTGCTTCTGCTCGGCTGCCTGACCTTCAGCGCGCAGGCGGCACCCGGCGAGTTCGAATACCTCAGGGCGGACAACAACAAGCCGGACACGATTTCTGACCCGTCATTGGGCTGTCGTTCCATTCCAGGCGGGGCTGCCAACGCCAGCAACCGCACAAGCTTTACCGCTACGGTCTACACGTCTCTCGGCTGTGGTGCCGGGAAGATCAAAGACATTGCCCCCAACGGCGGGACCTGGAACGGCGCTCCTCTCACTGTCGCCGGGTCGGTGAAGTTCAGCTGAGACGGTGCGGATCGCTGGAGGCGCTGCCAACGCGTGTCCCGGCACTGCAAGAGATCACCATTTTCGCGGCGGCTCCCGGGGCGATGAGCGTATCGCCTCCCGGGAGCCGTCCGCTGCTGTGCGCGACCGCTGCACGAGCGCATTCGCGTGTCTCGCAATAGCCGTCAGAGGCGGCGAGGGAATCGGCATTCCGGGACACCGAACCGGAGTTTACGTAACTCTCGAAGATCTCCTGTGGCGTTCGGGACAAGGGGGCC
Organism: Streptomyces griseochromogenes; assembly: GCF_001542625.1. Classification (NCBI taxonomy): domain Bacteria; kingdom Bacillati; phylum Actinomycetota; class Actinomycetes; order Kitasatosporales; family Streptomycetaceae; genus Streptomyces; species Streptomyces griseochromogenes. The sequence goes on from NZ_CP016279.1 coordinate 4,405,021, forward strand.
TCCTTGGACTCGGACACGGGAGGCAACATCATCACAATGGCGCTTCCGTGGGAGGCGGTTTCCGGGAACGATCACGTTCCGCCGTATCCGTTGCCCTTCTGAGAGCGAGGTGGAAGAAGCCGGGACGAGTGCGACTCGTCTCTACCAGCCGGTCAGGTCAACGAGGAGATCGCGGTGAGGGTCGTCCGGGGCCGGCTGTTGCCCAGGTTCACGCCTCGGTAACCCAGTGGGCCACCAGCACGTCACCGCCTGCGCGAAGACGCGCGGTCAGGCGGGCTGCCACAGCTCGACCCGATTGCCCTCAGGATCGGTGACCCAGCCGAATCGACCGACACCCTCCATGTCCTGCGTCTCCTTGGCCACGTCCGCTCCCTTGGCGCGCAATTGCGCGAGCATCGCATCCAGGTCGCGGACCCGGAAGTTGAGCATGGCCTGTTGGGTGCGGGACCCGAAGTAGTCGGTCTCGGACTCGAATGTCGCGAACACCGTTGGCCCGGTTCCCTGACGCCACAGGCCGTTCTCGTCGGCATCCAGGCCCAGGCAATCGCGATACCACGCGCTCAGGGCCGCCGGGTCGGCGGCCCGCATGAAGTAACCACCGATTCCAAGCACACGTTCCATGCCGCCATCTTGCCAGGACGCCGATCGCGCGGAAGGGCACCACACCACGGCCCGCTTCCCCCGCCGTCTGTCCGTCCCCGCCCAGTTCCTGCGGGCCGGCCTCACCACGTGGACTCCGCACATCGGGCCCGGCACCATGATCGTGTCGCTGATGAAGGGCATCGAGCGCGACACCGGCAAACGAGCGAGCGAGGTCATCGCCGAGGTGACCGGCGTGAGCGCGGACCGGATCGCGGTGCTGTCGGGGCCGAATCTCGCCCGGGAGATCATGACCGGGCAGCCCGCCACCGCGACCATCGCCTGTCCCGACGAGGACGCCGCACGCCGTTTTCAAGCGGCATGCCACACCCCCTACTTCCGGCCCTACACCAGCACCGACGTGATCGGCCGCGAGCTGGTGGCGCGGTGAAGAACTTCATCGCCCTCGCCACAGGCGTCGCAGTCGGCATGGGCCTGGGCGACACGCGGCAGCCCTCCGCTGCTCCACGAGAAGATCAGCCTCACAGGGGCCGCAGCCGCGCTGATGCAACGGCCCCCCAAGCCCGAGCGCTGACCCAGGAGCCCCTGCCCCGGGGCGCGCCTCCTGCGCCGTTCCCGGTAAGCGTGCCGCACGAGGCCAGGGTGCCGCGCGGCGCCGGCAGGCCCGCTACGAGGATCAGAGCCTGACGTGATCTTCGCAAGACCGCCGTGCGGCGGACGGCCAACGGCCGAATGCGGTCAACCGGGGCGGGAGAGGTGCCCACGCGCCGGGTACAGCGCGCAGACGCGGCCCGCGCAGGCTTCAGGACTCGAGTCGTTCCCGGTCTCCCATCACCACGACGGGGTGCTGTGCGGGATCCAGGACGCGCAGAAGGATCTTCATGCCGGTCTCCGGGACGGTGACGCAGGCCGACGTGCCGTCACCATGGTCCGTGTGCAGCCAGATTCCGCCGCCCTTTTCCACCCCGTCGGGGCGGCTCCAGTCGAAGGGCGGGGCGCTCTTGAGCCGGTTGTAGTCGATGGCGATGACGTAGTCGAAGTCATGGGCGTGGGCTTCGTCCGGATTCAGCATGGCCGCGTAGGCGTTGTCGTCCTGCCAGTACTCCAGCCGGCTTCCGGGGTCCTCGAGCGTGCCTCCCGCGTCGGTGAGGGTGAACACGCCAACAGGACTGCGCTCGTCGTCCATGTGGTGGTCCGTCGTCCAGCCCAGCCTGCCGTTGTGTGCGGGCCAGCTGGCCGTTCGCTCCCAGGTCGAGGACCGCCTCTGGTAGAGAACGGCGAGGCTGTCGGGTGAGTCCCAGCGTTCACCGTAAACGACCACCGCCTGTCTGGTACTGGCCGGTACCCGACTCCACATCCGGTCTCCGACGCCAGGAAGGCGAGTGCCCACAACCTCGCCGGGAGAGGCGGACGCGGCACCGGGTGCACCGCCAGGGACCTTTCGCACGGCGCCTTGGTCACACCCCGTGCCGACCGCGAGCAGCACGCCACAGACAAGAGCCGTACCTATGCCATGACGCACACCGCCGCGCCGCGTCGGCCGACGAGGGAACGGAGACACCGTGGATATCCGCATGATGACGATCTTGTGGGGGAACGGACGCGAACCGCACCCGGACGCGGCATCCGGCCCAATGGATTCCTCCGCCAGGCCAGTGCGGCCGGCCTCGCTCACCGCCCCGTCTGCCGGGTGCATCCGCTGCTCAGGCGTATCCGGCCCGTGCGCGGCGGGACCGCCCCGTCCAGCCGTCCCCTACATCGGCGGGCGGCTGTCCTACAGGACACGCTGTTCTCGCCGGCACGGACAGCCGGTCGGCGGGGCGGCGCCGTATGAGTACGCCGGTGCCGGCACTCCCGCAGGACGGCAGTCGTGATGATCAGCAACGCCTCCACGGGACGGAGCCGAGAACGCAGCGGCTCTCGGTCCACTCCCTCGGTCGTGCTCGAAGCCCGGGCCCGGATAGTGTGCGCCGTACCCAGCAGACGAGAGGCCACGATGAAGCACGGGATCATACGAACGGCCGCACGCGTGTTGCGCCAGCGCCCCGGTCTGCTCTGCTTTCCCGCTCTCGGCCTCTTGACCGTCGCGTTGGTCCTGGCGGCCTCCTGGCCGCTGCTCCTGCAAGAGGTCTGGCACCGGGCCGGGCGCGGCCAGGCTCCCACCCAGGCTCAGTCGGCCGGGATGGCACTCGTGGTGTGGACCGCCTCCGCGCTCAACAGCGTCTTCACCGCAGCCCTGCTCCACTCCGTACACGCGCTCCTCGGCGGAGAACGCCTCCCGCTGGGCGCCTCGCTGCGCGCGACCGGCCGACGTGTGCCCACCCTGCTCTCCTGGAGCCTGTTCTCGCTGGTAGCCGGTTCGCTACTGCGGACCGGAGAGTCCCTGGCCGGTCTTTCGACGCTCTTCGAACTGCTCGGGTTCTCCTGGTCATTGCTGACCTTCTTCGTACTCCCCGTCATCGTCGTCGAGGGAACCGGACTCGTGACGAGTCTGCGCCGGTCGCTCGCGCTCGGGCGCCACTCGCTCGGCCGGTGGGTCGCGGGCGGTCTCAAGCTCTTCATCACGACCGCACTGGTCGTCATCGGCGCGATCGTGGTGCTGATCCTCGCGGTGGAGTCCGACAGCCTGGCCGTCCTCTTCGCCACCTTCGCGGTGGTCGTGGCCTTGTTCCTGCTCGTCGCCGTCGTCAACTCCGCCGCATCCGGCATATACCGGACCTCCCTCTACCGCGAGGCCGTCACCACAGGCGGCCCGACCGGTCGCTAGTGTTGTGACCGCGAAGCTTCGCCGGTGTAACGCCAAAGCCCGCCACCCCGACGTACTCGCCGCCCAGCGCAAGGAATGCGCCCGCATCCCCAGCGACAGGGGCATCCGTCGGGGCGGACGCCCCCTCGTACCCGCGGCCTGATCATGCGATCCAGCCGAGAACGTCAAGTCCTCGTACTACGACCGATTCGGTACAGCACGTTCGGACGCAGTGGCCCTTCGGGTGCGGTGAGGTCGTCGAAGTCGTCGGCCGGGTCCCGGGTCATGCCGATCCGTCGCATGACGGCCTGTGAACGGAGATTGGTGGCCGTTGTCACAGCGAGCACCTCGGGAAGCTCAAGAGTGTCGAAGCCGTAGGCCAGTACTGCCAGCGCGGCCTCGGTGGCGTAGCCCTGGCCCCAGGCGGATCGGGCGAGCCTCCAGCCGATCTCCACTCCAGTGAACGGCATGCCGTCATCCACCTCGTCCAAGCCCGCGAAGCCGATGAACTCGCCTGTGGCCTGCGCCTCGACCGCCCACCACCCGTAGCCTCGCTGGTCGAACTCGGTCTGGAACCGCGCCACGGAGGCATCGCTCTGTTCACGGGTGAGTACGTCGCCCAAGTGCTCCCGAACCTCGGGATCGGCGTTCATCGCCGCCCATGGTTCAAGGTCTGAGTCACGCCATCGACGAAGGGTGAGGCGATCGGTGTGCAGTTCAGCCATCTGGCCAGCCAACGTGAGATGTCCCCCTGAGGCAATCCATTTTCCTTCAGGACGACACCACCACGCGGAATGGACATACACAGCTCGCTCCCAGGCCTGAACCGTCCCGTGCCGCCTCTCTGAGCCGCCTCGCAAGCTCGGTCGGTAAGGAGGCCTGAAACGCGGAACGCATGCGGCCGACATGCCGCACATGGCGTAATGAACCGCTCCGGCGGGTTCCCAGGTCACGTTGTGCGGAGGCGGTGATCAGTGCGGAGGCGGGAAGGCGGGTGGCAAACCGGGCCATGGGCACGGAGAGCATTGACCGATCGGAAGGTTTCGGCGAGCGGCTGCTAGGCCTGTTGCTGGACAGAGCGCGGCTGCTGCCGCCCCAGATGATCGCCCCGCTGATCGCGGAGGGAGTGGCCAGGATCGGCGGTCGTGACGTCTCCGTGCTGCTCCAGGACTACGCGCAGGAGCTGCTGGTGCCACTGCCGGGCAAGAAGCTGCACGTGGCCCAGCCAGAGTCGGTGGCCGACTCCCCGGCCGGGCGGGCCTTCCTGCGCGGGGACGTTGTCGAGGTACCGCAGGCCCCGGGCGGTGTCCGGATGTACCTGCCGCTGCTGGACGGCAGCGACCAGGTGGGCGTATTGGCTCTCACCCTGGACGCAGTCGGCGACGACGACCGGCGCCTGCTGACCAGGCTCGCCAGCCTGGTCGCCGACATGCTGGTCACCAAGAACGCCTACACCGACCAGTTCTTCCAGGCCCGGCGTCGGGAGCCCATGAGCGTGTCCGCAGAGATCCAGTGGAGCCTGCTGCCGCCGCTGACGATGTCCGTGCCCCAGGTCGAGGTGGCCGGCGCGCTGGAGCCCGCCTACCGTGTCGCCGGCGACAGCTTCGATTACGCCCTCAACGGCAACATCCTGCACATGGCCGTCATTGACGCGATGGGCCACGGCTTGGACGCCGCCACGATGGCAACCGTGGCCATCGGCGCTTATCGGCATGCCCGGCGCGTGTTCATCAGCCTGGACGAAAAGTACGCGTTCATGGACGATGCCATTTCCCGGCAGTTCGGGCCCGACCACTTCGTCACGGCGCAGCTGATGCACCTGAACATCACCACCGGTGAGATGGAGCTGGTCAACGCGGGCCACCCCGCGCCGCTGCTGATCCGCGACGGCCGGGTCGTGGAGCAGCTGGAGAGCGCGACGACGCTGCCCGTCGGCTTCGGCGGCGAAATGCCCCGAGTCAGGGAACACGTGCTCCAGCGAGGCGACCGGGTGCTCAGCTACACCGACGGCATCATCGAGGAGCATGTCGTCGGCGGGGAGACGTTCGGCGAGGAACGCCTCATCCACTGCGTCAACCGCCTGGGGGAAGTGCCCTCAGAGGGAGTGCGGGCGGATCTGCGCCGACTCTCCCACACGCTGAGGAGGGAACGGGGCGGGCGCACCACCGACGACGCCACCCTTTTCATGGTCGAGTGGCACGGGGGCACCGCCGACCACCTCATGACCCTCGACTGACCTCTCGACATCGACCGAGTCCGCACCCGACACCGCCGCCCAACGCCGACGACGACCCGTCCCCAGCGGTGTCGCATCGCGACAGGGGGGGGGACCTGCAAGCGCGCCAGGGGCAAGGGTGCCGGGGACACCCCGGTCGTGCAACGGTCTCATCCGGGGGCGTCCGTCTGGCACTCTCTTCCGGCCCCAGACCGTATGCCGTGGCGAGACCCCGCACACCGTTCGGAAGGCCTGCCCTGCGGCGACGGCAGATGATCCGGTCCGAACAGCCGAAGCCGCTGACCTCGCATCACGGTGACGGGAAGGCCGTGGGCACCCCGTCACCTTGCATATCCGGCACCAGCCGTAGGACGTCGTTGACTCCATGACGTTCACACGGTCGTGCAATGTCCGACCGGGCTGGCCTTGCGGGGGCGATTTCTCGAGAACCGCCATACGGCGTCGGAGTTGTTCTTCACACCCCTCGGGTTGTTGCAGTCATCGGATGCGCAGGCAGTCCGCGCTCGCGCGGAGACAACTGACAACGTGGACAGGGCGGTGGCCGCCACGAGCGTCGCGATTCGCTTCTTCACCCGCGTGAAACCCCTCTGCTTTCCCGTGCGACCGTGAGCCGCGTTGGCATGCCACTGCCAATTGCGAGTTGTCGACGTTCCTGCGCGGACCCCCGTGCCGCGCAGTCCGATCGAGTCGGTGAACGTCCCCTTCAGGATGCAGCAACGCGGCCGGTGAGTCGTGAGCGCTGAGTGCACAACCGTGTTGGCAATGAGTTCACCCGTGCCCGTGGAACGCCTGCTGCCGGTGTTCCTGCGGGGTGGTGCCGTAGGCGGCGCGGTAGGCGCGGCTGAAGTCGGTCGCGCGGGGGAAGCCCCAGCGGGTGGCGATGGTGTGGATGCGGGCGGCGCGGAGCGCGGGGTCGGCGAGATCACGACGGGCCGCCTCCAAGCGCAGGCGGCGGATCCATGCGGCGACCGTGATCTCCTCGTCCCGGAAGAGACGGTGCAGGTAGCTGGTGGAGATGTGGTGCGCGGCCGCGATCGTGGCCGGGGCGAGGTGCGGGTCGTGCAGGTGCTCCCGGATGAACGCCTGGATGCGCAGCGTGAGGGTCCGCCGGTGGGTCTCCGAGGGGAGACTGTCGTCGGCATCGAGGACGTGGGCGAAGAGCGCGGCGACCAGATCGGTGAAGACGGTGCCCAGTCTGGGCCCGTCGGCAGGCTGATACGCGGTCGTGTCCGCGCTCAGCTGGGTGAGGAGCCGTGCCAGCAGGGCACCGATCCCTTCCTGTGTCGACACCGGTGCCCCGACTATCCGGCCCACCGCGCTGCGCGGCAACGGCAGCACGGCCTTGGGAATCTCCAACGCAAGGGTTGTGCCCAGGTCCTCGGTACTGTGCACGTCGTTCGTCAGCGAAGTCGAGTTGATGAGCAATCCGTGCGGCTTGTACTCGGTCTCCCGGTGCTTCCACACACCTCCTCCGGCCCCGCGTAGGACGAGTGAGAGGTGGTACGCCTCAGGGTCGGACTGCCGGATCAGCTTCGGTGTGCGGCGGAAGACCAGCGGCTGGAACGTGGCAGTCCACATGGTGACAGCACCGAGGCCCAGCACGCGCTGGGAGGCCCGGAAGTCGTCGGCGTAGTCGCTCCGCAGTTCCATGGGGGCATGGGTACGGCCCAGTAGCTCGGCCCAGTAGCCGAACCGGTCCGGCGCGGGTACATCGTCACTCCGGAACACCAACTCGTCCAGCAACCGTCTTCCCCTCTTTCCCTGCAACCGCTGGTCAACGGCTCCCACTCAGGGATACACGGTGAAAGGGATGCCGCAGTTCCATTGCACCACGGTCGAACGACACGGGCAGGACAGCCCGGTTGCACGATCCGTCGGACATCGCCCGGCCCGTACCGTTCCCAGGGAAGACGTTACTGATGGTCACCCGGGTGGTCTCGAATGCAGATTGGAGAGCCGACCGTGCCGGGCCGGCCGTCCAGCACCGCGCGTATTGCTACGGGCTGTCACGGCCGGCCCCTATCGCTACGCCCTGTACCGATAACGGATCCGGCCGCGGGTGAGGTCGTAGGGGCTGAGTTCCACGAGCACCCGGTCGTACGGAAGGATCTTGATGTAGTTCTTCCGGATCTTCCCGCTGATGTGGGCGAGCACTGTGTGCCCGCTCTTGAGCTCTACCTTGAAGGTGGCATTGCGCAGGCACTCGATGACAGTGCCTTCGACTTCTACGCCCCCTGATGTTTTTGACATGGTCTCTCGGTTCTCCGGTTCTGTGACGGTGTAATTCGATGGGAAACGAATGCGGTGCGCGGTCGGGTGGGGCGCTCTCTGCCCTCCGCCGTACGCAGCCGACCCGTGGACGACGGCCGTCTGGCGCCCGCCCGTGGGAGCGGCCGTCACCACGCCTGCCTCGGACTCGATTTGGTCGTTCGATGCGGTGTGACGGATCGTCAGCTGCGGATGAGCTCCAGGGTGCCGGCCGCGCGCCGGGCACCGATGTTCTCGAACAGGGCGGTAGCCGCCGCGTTGGACTCGTTCACCTCAGCCCACGCCGAAACGGTCCCGGAGCGGTGCAGTGAACCCAGCGCGTGGGCCAGCAGCGCCCGGGCGATCCCGCGGCGGTGCCTGTCGGCCCGGACGGCGATCAGCCCGATCCGTGGCTGCCGGGTAAGCGGCGCCACCCGGATCAGCCCCACGTACTGGTCCAAGTGCCGCGCCACCGCGTACTTCGCCGGGTCGACGACGGTGGTCCCCGCCGGGCGGGGCAGCACCTCGGCCGGCATCGTCTGCCATCCGACGGCGGCCTCGACCTCGTCGCGGATGATGCGGTCCAGAGCCCGCAGCGGGGCCTCCTCGGCCTCACCGGAGGGCACGATGGTCACGCCGGACGGGGGCCGCACCGGGTCGAGACCGGTGATCTGTGGGTCGGTGGGCACGAGATAGCCCCATTCGCGGCGTGCGACGGCGAAGCCGGCCCGCTCCCAGGCGGACCGCGCGTCATGGTCGGCCTCGTCGACGACCGTGGACAACGGCGTCGGCAGATCCGTCAGCATCGCGTCGGCGATGCGGTCGAAGACCGCGCCGTGCCATGCGTCGATGCTGATGAAGAGCCGCCCGTCGGGTCGGCGTGAAGCGTCGCCTCGGCCGACCGTCCGGTCGTCCTCCACGGCGTGCCACTGCATGTTCGACACCCGCGTGACCACGACCGCGTGATTGCCCGTGCCCGAAGCGGAATGCGCAAAGTTCATAGCTGTTGCCTCTCAGGAGTGCCTTGTCTGAGGCGCTCCCGGCGACACCTACGTCAATCGCCCACCGTGACGAAAAGGGGGAGCACCCACACGGATACAGCCTTCATGGGTCTCACCTCCTCGCTCTCTCTCACGGCTGGCCAGACGCTACCAGCGGGGATCGGTCGGCCCAACCCATTTGATGCCGGCATCCCCGGCCTAAGAGGTTGTCTCACGTGGCAAGTTTCGCGAGCTTCTTGTAGCAGGTCAGGGCGGCGGCCATGGCCAGGCCTCGGCTCTGTCAGTCGTTGCGGACCACGTACGGGATCTTGAGACCACGAACAGCCCATGGCAGGCTCATGCCGCATGATCGATGAATTCGCGAAAGACAACTTGCACGGGAGACTGTGGCGGGACCGCAAGGCGCTGCTCTGGAAACTCGACGGCTTGTCCGAATACGACGCCCGCCGGCCTTTGACAGCGACCGGGACCAACCTCCTCGGCCTGGTCAAACACGTGGCCACCGTCGAGGCCAGGTACTTCGGCGAGGTCTTCGACCGCCCTTCCCCGGAACCGCTGCCCCGGTGGCAGGACTCCAACGGCAGCGATCTGTGGGCAACCGAGGACGAGACCCGCGATCAGATCATCGGGTTCTACCGGCGCACATGGCAACACTCGGACGCGACGATCAACGAGCTTCCCCTCGACGCCCCCGGCCACGTGCCGTGGTGGCCGGAGCCTTATGCCGACACGAACCTGTTCGCCATCCTGGTCCATGTCCTCGGCGAGTCCAACCGGCATGCCGGACACGCCGACATCCTGCGCGAGAGCCTCGACGGCCGGACCGGGTTGCGCGCCGAACACGAGAAGCAGATCGACGAGGAAGCCCGTGCAGCCTACTGCGCGAAGATCGAGCAGGCCGCCAGGTCGGCCGCACCAATCAAGGCTTAGAAGTTGTCTCACGTGACTTGATGTTCGTGCGTCATGATGCCGGTCGTGGGTGCTGATCTATCGAAGCGTCTGGTTCCTGATGAACTCTGGGAGCTGGCCGCCCGTTGCTGCCGTCGTTCGCTGCTCGTCCGCAAGGTGGTGGAACCGCTCCGTGTGACGAGCGGGCCGTGTTCACGGCAGTGGTGTACGCGCTCACCAGCGGCTGTGCCTGGCGGCATCTGCCGCCGACGTTCGGCACGTCGCCCGCCACCGCGCATCGCCGCTTCACGGTATGGACCGAGGCCGGCCTGTGGCGTCGGCTGCACCGGGCGGTGCTGGACGAACTCGGGGCCCGGGGCGAGGTGGACTGGACCTCGGCGATCGTCGACGCGGCCTCCGTTCGCGCCAAAAGGGGGATCGCTGACTGGGCCGAACCCGGTCGATCGCGGCAAGAAGGGCAGCAAGCTGCACGTGCTGTCCGATGCCCAGGGCATCACGCTCGCCGTCGGCGTGTCCGGCGCGAACATGCACGACAGCCTCGCCCTCAAGCCGCTCATCCGCGGCATACCCATCGAACGGTCGATCGCCTGGCTCTTCGGCTACCGCCGCCTCACCGTCCGATACGAACGAAAGGGCTCGCACTTCCTCGCCTTCCTCGGCCTGGCCGCCGCCCTGACCTGCTACAAGAAGCTCGCGAAACTTGCCACGTGAGACACCCTCTAAGCTTGTTCCTCGACGTCTGACTTGGTCTCGTACGTAGAGCGTGCTCGGGTGTTCGACGGTTTTGCCCACGTCGTGGCGGGTGGCGGGGTGTCGGTTCTTGGAGCCGGGACAGCTGCTTCTCCCAGGGCTTGCGCTGGCCGGTGGCGAGCGGAGCCGGGTTGCCGTATCGGAGCGTGTCGTCGACCGTCGCCACCGACGGTTCCGTCCAGGTCTGCGGCCTGCCAAGGCTGAAGGCGGACGTCGCAGGGCACGGTGCGAACGCAGGCTGCCCACGAGTTCAACTGGCAGGTCCCTCAGCAGCCAGGCCAGGCGCATCACCTCATAGCCGACGTCCAACACGATCAGCGTGCTCCGGTCGCCGGGCCGCCACTGCCCGGCCGCGATCAGCCGGTCGGTCACCCGCAGGAACTGGTCGGCCGTGACGGCTGCCGCGTCGTCGGTGGGCCCGGGGCGGATCGCGTCCAGCACCGCGGTCCACGACGTGCGGTCCGGCGTCAGCAGCTGGTGGTGGCCGGGTCCGGATCGGGCGAGGTCGATGACGGCCCAGTCGTAGTGGCGATGGCCCTTGGTGCCCGCGTCGGCGGACAGCGTCTGCCAGGCGCGCGTCGGTGCTTTCTCAGTAACAGATCGTTTCAGAATGAGTTGAGACCGGTGGTCTTGCGCTTGGTGATCTTGTTCGGCAGGGTGTCCGGGTGCGTTCTGACCTTGTTCCGGATGACCTGTGGGAGCGTGCGGCTCCGCTGCTGCCGCCTATTCCTGAACGGCGCCGCCGCTATTCTGGTCGCTTGCGTGTTGCAGACCGCACGACACTCGCGGGCGTGCTGTACGTGTTGCGGACCGGTGTCGCATGGCGCGACGTTCCCGCCGAGACCGTGGGCTGCTCGGGGGTGACGGCGTGGCGCCGACTGCGGGACTGGACCGAGGCTGGCGTCTGGCCCCGCCTGCACGCCGCCCTGCTGACAGAGCTGCGCCAGGCGGAACTTCTGGAGTTGGACGACCGTGCCGTGGACGGGTCCCACGTTCGGGGTCTCAAAGACATCTCAGGGAGCCAAGAAGTCAAGCCGCCTGCTCCGTCGGAGGTGACAGGAGCGGTGCGAAGGCCGCCTGTTCGTCAAAATGCTGCCGGGTCTTGAGGCAATAGTGGAGCTGGCCGAGGAAGCGGTTCAGCAAGTGCCGTTGCGCGGCCGCATGCCAGTCTCCGTGTTCTCGTCGGCGCCTGTAGTGCGCGTTCGCTCCTGGTGAGGCGGTGAGAGCGGCGAAGGCCCAGAGGAACCCGGCGTTGATGAGGCGATTGTTCTTGACGAAGCGCCGGCCGACGAACCGCTTCTTGCCGGAGGCCCGGGTGATGGGCGCGGATCCGGCGTACGACTTCAGCGCCCGGGCATCGACGAACCGCGCCCGGTCGTCGCCCAGCTCGGCGAGCACGCGGGCGCCGAGCATGGGCCCAAGTCCCGGGAAGCTGAGCAGGATCTCGCTGTCGGCGTGCTGGTGAAAGGCGGCTGTGGCCGCCTCCGCGAGATCGTCCGCGGCCTGGCAGGTGGCGTCCAGTTGCTTGAGCAGGGCCAGGAGCTGGTGACCGAAGGCGTCCTCGACGCCGGGCAGCTGGTGAGCGTACTCGGCACGGAAGACGTCCCGCAGCCGCTCGGCTTCCGCATCGCAGCCGCGGAGGCGGCCACTGCGTTTGAGGGCAGCCCGCAACTGGGCGAGGGTGAGCTTCGCGGCCTTGGCCGGGGTCGGGGCCAGAGTGAGGATGACACGGGCGTCAGCCCTGGTCAGACCGCCTTGTTTCCCCTGGAAGGCCAGCAGAGCGGCGGGGTAGTACTCGCGTAGAAGCGAGCGGACCTGGTTGGCGACCTGCTGCCGAGTCCAGACGGCGTCCTGCTGTGCTCGGGCCAGGACTGTGATGGCCTGGGCGAGTTCGGAGTCTGCCGGCAGGGGCCGGTGGGCGTGCATGTCGGTGCGCAGGATGTTCGCCAGGACCAGGGCGTCGCCCGGGTCGGACTTCTTTCGGCTGACGCCGTGGCGGTCGCGGTAGCGGGCAGCGGCGAGCGGGTTGATCGCGAAGACCCGGCGACTGCCGGTGCGCAGGCTCGCGACCAGGAGGCCGTGGCTGGTCTCGATGGCCACCGGTATCGGATCTTCTGGGCTGTCACCGTGCTCGGTCAGGAGGGCCAGGAGCTGGTGGTATCCAGCCGCATCGTCGGTGATACGGGCCTTGGCGAGCAGAGTGCCGGCTTCGTCGACGAAGGCGACGTCGTGGTGGCGCTCCGCCCAGTCGATGCCGCAGAACACGGTCAAGCGATCCTCCCAGATCCGTCCGTTTACGCAGGTCACGAGCACATGCGGGTCACGCGGCGCCCTAATCCAAGGACTCGTTGGTCCGCCATCTCAGTAGCCGTTCGCGACACCAGCGGACTCCAGGGGCTCGATCTTTCTGCAGAGCTCGCGGGCTCGCGGATGAATAAGAGGTCGGCCCTGGAGAGGGCTCGCGCCGTGACGATCAACGTCCGAGCAGTCGCCGCGAATTTCGCGGTGATCACGGAGGCGCCGGGCTGCGCCGCTCTTGACAGAGGCCTCAAAGGGCCCGGGGAAACGGAGGCATCAGCCCGGCGCCCGCGTCATCACCGCGAGCTCCACAACGGACAGCGATGCCGCTCTTTGAGGAGGCCTTGACGGCCAGGGGGGATCCAGGCATTCGCTGTCCTGTCATAGCAGTTGCCCGGGCCGTTGCATGAGCCCGGGCCATCTGCTTACGCACTGGATTAGGGGGGATTGCGTCGGGCCTTCCCCGGTCGACCGCGCCCGTCTGGGCTCGAAGCATCATATGGTAGTCGACCGCTACGGAACTCCGCTTGCCGTCACGCTCACCGGCGGCAACCGCCACGATGTCACTCAGCTCCTGCCGCCGCTCGACGCCATCCCACCGATCCGGGGCCGACGTGGTCGCCCCCGCCGCAAACCTCGGCGCCTCTACGCCGACCGGGGCTACGACTTCGACAAGTACCGGCGCCTGCTATGGAAACGCGGCATCAAGCCGGTGATCGCCCGACGCGGCGTCCCTCATGGTTCGGGGCTCGGCAAGGTGCGTTGGGTGGTCGAGCGTGTCTTCGCCTGGCTGCACCAGTTCAAACGGCTCCGTGTCCGCTACGAACGACGCGCCGACATCCATCGTGGGTTGTTGACCCTGGCGTGGAGCATCATCTGCCTTCGAAAGCTCCGGTTCGCCGAATGAAAACCTCAACCGGGGAGAAATTCCCGGGCATGGTCGTGTGCCCACTGGGCGAAGGTGCGAGCCGGGACCCCGGTGGCCTCCTCGGCTGTGGACACCGGGCCCGTCGCCGTCGGATCGAATTCCTTGAGTGCCTGTAGGTCTGTCTCGCCGCCTGAATAGTCCTTGAAACCGAGCAGGAAATCCGCGTTCGCCGCCGCGAAGCCTCCCTGCTTACGGTAGTTTTCCCGTGCCTCGTCCCGGCTCACGACTTCAAAACGGATCGGCCGCCCGATGGCCTCGGCGATGAGTTCAACCTGTCGCCGATGCGACAACATTTCGGGGCCGTTGAGGGTGTACGCCCGTCCGCAGTGTCCGTCCTCCAGCAGAGCCAGGGCCGCGACATCGGCGATGTCCTGCTCGTGCACCGGGCACCAGGCCGCGTCGGGGTTGGGGTCGCGCACACGCCTTCGACACGGATGGACGAGCCCCACAGGGCCAGCTTGTTCATCGCGAACTCGCCGGGGCGCACGTGAGTCCACTCCAGCCCCGACGCCTCTACGGCCTGCTCGACCGGCAAGTGGAAGTCGCTGTCGAAGCCCGTCGTGACAGCCCCTGATGACAGCACCACAATGCGTCGCACGCCAGCCTGCCGTGCCAAAGCAGCCACTTCCCATGCCGTTTCGGCGACTGGGAAGAGATACATCCGGTCGACGCCCTTCAACGCTTCGGCGAGTGATTCCGGTTGCATGAGATCCCCCGCAACCACGCGCACGACTTCCGGGAACCCCGCCGTGTGTGGGCTGCGGGTCAGAGCCCGCACCTCCGCGCCGGCCTCAAAGAGTTGCCGGACCACGTTCCGACCGACATTACCGGTGGCTCCGGTCACCAAGATCGCCATGATGCTCCTTCTGATCGTCACTGCTCAGGGGAACGCCTCACCACGAGAGGACAACCCCGTCCCACGTTGAGTCGACCGACGAACGCAGTTGTCCAACGACAGACTGTCGGCCCAAGCGGCGAGGATGGCAGGCAGCGCGGAAGCGGCTCTAGTCTCCCGTCGAACGCATTTTGAAACCGTCAGTAAGTGCGTTCGCGCGGAACTTCCGTGCAGCGGTGGCCACTTCGTGAGTGCGGGCCACCGCGAGCACATAGCCGATGCCCCGTTCTTCCAGTGCGGTCCGCAGAGTGGTGTTGCCGCCGCGGACCTCGTCGCGGACCTGGTCCGCGCCCCATTCGGCACGGCACAGCAGGTGCCGGATCCTGTCCGGCGTCGCCTCCGCAGCCCACTCCGCGATGGTCCAGCAGTTCTGGCGCGGCAGGTCGGACAGCAGCCCGAGCACCAACCGTGCAGCGTGACGCCGGGGTTCGACCCGGGCAGACCCGCCCGCTGTCCGGCCCGTCAAGGCTTCGAATGCCTCCCCGCCAGCCGGCCCCCTCGGCAGGGAGGTCACCGCCGGGTGCTCCCGCCCGAGGGAGAAGGCTCACAGCCCGGAACCACCCGTCGCGTCGATCACCCGTCCGGTCACCCAGCGCGCATCGTCCGAGGCGAGGAAGGCCACGATGTCGGCCGCGTCTTCCGGCTGCCCGACCCGGCCCAGCGCAGCCAGGGAGGCCGCATGGGCTTCGGCTTCCCGCGTAGCCGGCCGGCGTTGACGTCCGTGTCGATCACGGCGAGACGGGCCGCACCGCTGGAGATGTTGATGATCTGTCCCCCGTCGCGCAGCCGTTTCAGTCCCTCCTGCACGATGAATAATGGCGCGCGCACGTTCACGGCGAAGACCTCGTCGAAGCTCTGGTGCCAAGCGAGGGCGGCCACGGGCGTTCGACCGCACCGCGGCGCTGATGGCGGCCACCCGGCTGTTCTGGGAACGCGGCTACGAGGCCACGTCCATCGGTGAGCTGACGGCGGCGATGGGCATCAGGCCCGGCAGCTTGTATGCGGCCTTCGGCGACAAGAAGTCCCTGTTCCAAGAAGTCGTGCGCAGCTACGGCCGCTCACCCGTCGGCGCATTCATGGGCGTCGCCCTGGAGGAGCCCACGGCCTACGGCGCGTTCGCCCGCATCCTGCGGGAGGCAGCGGCCATCTATCCCGACCCCTCCCATCCGGCCGGCTGCCTGACGATCAGCGCAGCCACCAACGTCACCCCACAAGACGCCGAGATCGAGGTGTCTCTGCGCACCCTGCGCAACGAGAACCTGGCCACCTTCGAAGCCCGCCTGCACAGGGCGCATCAGACGGGCGAGCTACCCCCTGCGGCCAACCCCCGCTCGCCGGCCGCGTACTTCGCCGGAGTCATCCAGGGCATGTCGCAGCGCCCCCGCGACGGAGCCACGGCGGCCGAACTGACCGAAACCGCCGAACTGGCACTCACCGCATGGCCTGCGGCACAACACTGATGTGTGGTTCGACCGCGAACGTCGCTGCGGTCCACCCCTGACACCGACGTCGCACATCATGACGTCGGACTACCGGTGTGCCAGGCCGTCGATCATCAGGGCGAGCGTGAAGTCGAACCGGTCGTGGCCCTCGCCGGCGGTGAGCTCGGCGGCGTGGCGGGTGGTGTGGGGGAAGGTCTCGGCAGGCAGGGCGGTGAATCGGCGTCGCAGTTCGTCGCGGTCGAGGACCCAAGCGGCGTCATCTTGCGCTGATCGCTGGCGCGCGATCGACACCTCGAGGCAGTAGGCGGCCACGTACAGCAGGACGGCGTCGATGGCCCAGGCGGCGGCCTGCGGGGCGACGCCGCCGGCGAGGAGGATCGCCAGCATTCCTTCGGTGACACGCACGGTCTCCAGGTCGCTGGGGGCCATGGCCAGTGCGGCACGGGAGATTCCGGGGTATTTCAGGTACTGGTCACGTATCTGGGCGCACACGCCGCGGATCTGCTCCCGCCAGGCCGCGGGGTCGGGCTCGGGCAGTACGAGCTCGGCGCACAGCCGCCCGATGAGCAGCTCGTCGAGGTCGGCCTTGTTGACCACGTGGGCGTAGAGCGAGGCGGGTCCCGTGTCGAGCGCGCCGGCCAGTCGGCGCATGGTCAGTGCCTCGTAGCCCTCTGTAGCGACGACGCCCAGCGCGGTGTCGACGACCTGCTGCACGGTGATCGGGGCCTTGCGGCGCCGCGGCCTGGGGTCGGCTTCGGCCTCGGGGTTCGGCGGCTGGTGACGCGCCGCGCGTCGCTCTCTCGGGTTCACGCAACCATCATAGCTTGACGCGAACGCCGTTCGTATATAGAACACTGTTCGTGTCAATGGACGTGAGTAAGGACGTGATGGATGTGAACCAGAACGTGGACGTGACCGTGGTCGGAGCCGGGCCGGTGGGCCTCGTGCTCGCCGCGGAGCTGGCGCTCGCCGGGGCGACGGTGCAGATACTCGAACGACGGGCCGAGCCGGACGAGGCGGTCAAGGCGGGGGCGATCAATGTGCCGGCGGCCGAGGCGCTTGACCGCCGCGGGCTGCTGTCCGCCGCCGAAAAGGTGCAGCGAGAGACGCTCGAGCGGGTGGGGCCGTTCGCTCGCAAGGTCGACGACCAGCAGCCCGGTGGCGGCCGGCGAGCGCGCGAGCCGCGCTTCACCGGGCATTTCGCGGGGATGATCCTCGACGCCGACCTCGTGGACTGGTCCGATCCCGACCTCGCCGCGCACACCGCGGTCGCCGGAGCGAGGATGGTGCCGCAGTGGGAGCTGGAGAAGCTGTTGGCCGACCATGTCGCGCGACTCGGCATACCGGTGCGTCGCGAGGTGGAGGTCACCGCGCTCGAAGACACCGGCGACGGCGTGCTCGTCGGCACCACTGCCGGCACGGTGCGCACCGGATGGCTGGTCGGGTGCGACGGTGGGCGCAGCACTGTGCGCCGCCTCGCGGGCTTCGATTTCCCCGGCACCGACCCCGAACTGGCCGGACTCCTGGGGATCGTCGACATCGCCGACCCGGAGAAGCTCGTGAACGGATGGGTGTGGTCGGCCCGGGGGGCGTACCGCTACGGGCCACAGCCCGGGCGGGTCGTCACCGTGGAGGCCGACGGCGCTTCCGCCCACGCTCGGCTTCGCTCGCGCGGGGGGACCCCCATGGCGCCGGTCACCCTCGAGGAGTTGCAGACCACTCTGCGCCGGGTCTCGGGCACCGACGTCACACTGACCGCGCTGCGCGGCGCCGCGACCCGCTGGACCGACAACGCCCGCCAGGCCGCGACCTACCGGTCGGGCCGGGTGCTTCTGGCCGGCGACGCGGCGCACGTGCACTCGCCGTTCAGCGGTCAGGGGCTCAATCTCGGGATCGGCGACGCGACGAACCTCGGCTGGAAGCTCGGTGCCGTGGTCGCCGGGTGGGCGCCCGAAGGGCTGCTCGACACGTACGACGCCGAGCGGCGTCCCCTTGGCGCCCGGGTGCTGGACTGGACGCGGGCGCAGACCGGGGTGATGCGCGGGGACGTCAAGTCGGCCGCGCTCCGGGAGGTCGTCTCCGACCTGCTGAGCACTCGGGAGGGCGCGACGTACGCGGTCAAGAAGATCTCCGGCGTCACGCAGCGCATCGACCTGCCCGGTGACCATCCGCTGGTCGGCCGGTTCGTCCCCGACCTGTGGCTGACGGACGGCTCCCGTCTGGTCGACCACGGTCACGGCGGCGGGTTCCTGCTGCTCGACCGCACGGCGGACGGCGCGTTCGCCCGTCTCGCCGCGGCCTGGGCCGGGCGAGTGGGCAGCGTGACCGACGACCATGCAACGCCGACCGGGGTGTTGGTGCGCCCGGACGGGGTGGTCGCCTGGGCCTCCGACGCCACCGTCATCGCCGCCGTCACCGGCCTCGAAGCCGCCCTGCACCGATGGGCCGGCGCGCCGTCGTCCTCACCCGAGCACGAGCCGGTGAGCTGAACCCCTGTCCGCTGCGAGACCCGGACTGCCCCCGCCGCGCACAGTCAGTGGCTACCTCTGATGAATTCCGTTCCGATACTCCAACTCCCCATGGATCGCCATGTGGTCATCCTTCCGGTCGCCGGTGCAGCGCGCACCGCCGTTTTTGACCGACACGGGGAAAGCGGGCGTGACATCCGACTGTCCAGAATGTGGAAGGTACTGGACGGTCGGGTCGAACGGCCCGGATGGGCAACGTACTTGCTCGTCCGGCTGCCACAAACGGGCCTGGCGCAGTCGGCGGACGGGGCGGGTCCGGGATATGAGACCGCGCGTCCAGTGGCCATGAGGCCGCGTCACGCGCGGGGTCACATGCCCTCATAAGGGCATCGCGATGCCTGGAACGCCGAGAACCGTGCATCGGCTCAGGCAGCGAACCATGGAACCCGGCAGGTGTGGGGCGCCATTCCTTCCGGGCACAAAGTCTTGATCACTTCCTTGCGGATCGCTCGCCAGGCCCGCAGGGAACACGCCAGGTGGACGCGCAGCTCAACCGCTTCCCGCTCACCGCTGCTTTGGCCAGGATGCTCGAAGGCCCACTGTTCCGCCAGAAAATCGTACATTTCGGCAGTCGTCAGGTCGCTGTCAGGATAGGTACGCGCAACGTCCGCCTTGACGATCCGGGCGCTCCGGAACCCTGCCGTGCGGTCGACGAGTTCCCTGACCCATGCCAGTCCCTGCTCGTCCGTGTACAAACCGAACCTCAGAATACGCATCCTCATGACGGAACGAACCTACTGATCATCAGCCTTCGGCGACAACGATTAACCTTCAACGGCACAGGGCATGCGGCGGGCATTTCGTTGGTCATCGCGACATGAACGATTCCCCGACCTGTCTCCCTCGGACAGGACGGAGCCGACTGCCTGGCCAGGTGCGCTGTGCGACCTTTTCCCCGGGTGGCGAGGTGCGGGGTCGGGAACGGTCTGCGCGGCGTCGCCCCGAGTTTGGATCTCGGTGGCTCCAGTGGCATCGTTCTGGTCTGCGCGAACTGACGTCCGGTCACGTCATCGAGGGCGATGCGAACGACATGTCTTAGCCGTCTTGTTGTCCTTACATCTTGACGTTTCTCGTTGTTCCGCGTTTTGTTTCCGCCACATGGGTTGTCATGATGCTCCCTCATTACGGAAGGCACCTGACGTGAGCGCTCTTACCACCTCCAGGCCCCCCGCGCGTCAAATCGCGCTGGCCCTGGCCACCTCCATGTCGGCTCTCACGCTCACCGCGTGCGGCGCCGTCGACAACCTTGGCGGGAGCGGCGATTCCGCATCCCCGAAGAAGGGCGACGACATCACGGTGGGGCTGCTCCTGCCCGACAAGGACACGGCTCGCTTCGAGAAGTTCGACTACCCCATCATCAAGAAGGAGGTCGCCTCCCTCACGCACGGCAAGGGCAAGGTCGTCTACGCCAACGCCGAGGCGAGCCCGGCCACCCAGAGTCGGCAGTTCCGGCAGATAGTGGACAAGAAGGTCGACGTCATTCTGGTGGACGCGCTGGACGCCAAGGCCATCGCTCCGGACGTACAGAAGGCCAAGGACGCGGGCATACCGGTCATCGCGTACGACAGGCTCGCGCAGGGCCCGATCGACGCGTACGTCTCCCACGACAATGAGCTCGTCGGCGAGGTGCAGGGCCGCGCCATCATCGAGGCGCTCGGCTCGAAGGCGTCCAGCAGCAAGATCGTGATGATGAACGGCGACCCCGCGGACCCGAACACGGCGAAGTTCAAGGAGGGCGCTCTCGGCGAGCTCAAGGACAAGGTCCAGATCGCCAAGCAGTACGACACCGACAAATGGTCGCCGGTACTCGCCAAAGCGAAGATGAAGAAGGCGATCCAGGCCATCGGCCTCAACAACATCGCCGCCGTCTACTCGGCCAACGACGGCATGGCCGGCGCCGTCATCGACGCGCTGAAGGAGGCCGGCGCCACCAAGGTCCCGCCGGTGACCGGGCAGGACGCGAATCTGGACGCGGTGCAGCGGATCGTCTCGGGCGAGCAGTACATGACCGTGTACAAGTCGTTCCTGGACGAGGCCACCAACGCCGCGAAGATGGCGGTGGACAAGGTCCAGGGCCGTGACATCTCGTTCGACGCGCTGACCCGCGACACCGTCGACAGCCCGACGACGAAGAAGATCCCCGCGATGCTCGTGCCGGTGGTCGTCCTCACGAAGGACAACATCAAGGCCACGGTGATCGCGGATGGCGTCTACTCGGTGAAGGACATCTGCACCCCCAAGTACGAGGCGGACTGCGCTGCCGTCGGGCTGAAGTAGCACCGCTCCTCCGCCGCGCGTCGACGCATGGCCTCCTCCGGGCAATCAAGGTCCCTGACCTCCGTGGAGGTCTGACCTGCCTGCAGCGGTACGGCGCCGCGCCGTACCGGCCTTCGGTGTGGCGCGACGACTCGGGGGAGTGTTCAGAAACGGACTGTGACGAGGTAGAAGACGGCCGCCCAGAAGACCATCGCCATCGCCACGATGCCCAGGCCGCGGGCGTTGGATCTGGCCGCCGGTTCGTCCGGGGGCGGGCGCAGCCAGCGTCCGAGAAGCGGGTTCACGTAGTAGGGCATCGTGAGGAAGCTCATGATGAAACTCGACAGCAGGTTGCCCACGAGCAGGCCGATCCAGAGCGGCATGTGCAGGGGGAGCAACGCGAGCGTCAGCAGGACGACGGTCGGGTACAGACCGACCCAGACGGCGAGGGAGGTCTTGGTCTCGGAGGGCGGTGGCGGTGCCTGCTTGCCGTTGCCCTCGAAGGCGAACCAGCTGCCGAACGAGTTGTCGATCGTGCGCAGTCTGAAGTCGTTGAACTTCTCGCCCTGGGCCAGGACCTCCTGCCGCTGCGGCGACGTCAGCCAGGCGTCGAGATGTTCGGCGCTGTCGTAGCGGTACAGGGTGGTCCATTCCTCCTGCAGTCCCTCGATGGGGCGGAACAGCTCGGTGCCGCGAAACCCCTCGAACTTGCGCTCCTCCTCGGCCATGTGGTGCTGCCAGTCGAGGAAGTCGTCGACGTGGTTCGGGGGGACACGGTGGGTGACCACCACGGTCACCAGCGGATCCAGCGACCGTGTGCCGCTGCTGACCACCTGCTGCGTCGCCGGACCGTCGAAGTACTTGGCGCCGACATCGAGATACGTCTGTCTGGTCGCGCTGTTGATCCATGCCTGCAGATGCGCCACCGAGTCGAACCGGTATACGACGACCCAGTCGGGCTGCAGGGGTGTCGGCCGGGAGATCTCGGCGCCGAGGAAACCGGGGTAGTAGGCGGCCGCGGTGTTGAGGTCCTCCTGCCACTGCTCGTACTCCCGCTCCATCCCGGGCAGGACCTTCTGGCCGATGATCGCCGTCGCCGCGGAGGCTACGTTCTTTGCGCTGTTCATGGTGCTCAGCCTGTCGACACCGACTGCTCCGAAGGGAGTCGGCCGTAAATGCGTTCCGGAGTCAGCGGCAGCGCGCGGTAGCGGACGCCCGTGGCGTCATGCAGCGCGTTCGCCAGCGCGGGGGCCACCGGGTTGATGCAGCACTCCGCCATCCCCTTCGCCCGCATGGGACCCACCGAGTCCGACGAGTCCACCAGGAGGACCTCGGTGCGGGGGACGTCGGCGTAGGCGGGGATGCGGTAGTTGCGGAGGTTCGGGTTGACCATGACGCCGTTGTCGTCGACATGATGGTTCTCGGTGAGCGCGAAGCCGATCCCCTGGGCGACTCCGCCCTCCACCTGGCCCCGGACCTGCGCCGGGTTGATGACCACCCCGGCGTCCGCCGCCTGCACGCTGTACAGGATCCGTATCTCACCGGTCATCCGGTGGACGGCGATCCGGAACCCCTGTGTGTTGGAGGTGACGCTCCGGGGCGAGCCGTACGCCTTGCGGGCGGCCATGAACCGGATGCCTCGCGCCCGGGCCAGTGCGACCAGCTCGGCCAGCGACACCCGCCGGTCCCCGCAGACGACACCGTCGTCGTCCATCGAGCACATCACGAGATGGACGCCGGTGTGGGCGGCGGCGAACTCCAGGATGCGGTCGCGTACGGCGTTGGCTGCGCGCAGGACGGCGTTACCGGCCACGAAGAGGCCCGCGCTCGCGAACGCGCCGGAGTCGAATCCCGTGCGGTCGGTGTCGGACTGCACCAGCCGGATCCGCGAGGGTGTCGTGCCCAGCTGGTCGGCCGCGATCTGAACATGGGCCGTGGAGGTGCCCTCACCGAACTCGGCCGTCCCGACGGCCAGTTCGTAGATGAGGTCGTCACCCAGCGTGACCCAGGCCTCGGAGAGGTGCTCGGTCGGGGGTGCGGTCTCGTGCAGGGAACTCGCCACGCCGGTTCCGATGAGCCACTCGGGCCCCGGAGGCGGCTGGCCGGCCGTACGAGCCAGGGCGTCTCCCACCCGGTCGATGCACTTCGCGAGGCCGTCCTCGGTGAAGAGGACGTCGTCGGGGCCCTCGTGCAGGGCGACCAGTGGCTCACCCGGCCGCACGATGTTGCGCCGGCGCAGTTCGAGGGGGTCGAGGTGCAGGGCGCGGGCGAGTTCGTCCATCGCCGACTCGACCGCGAACGCAGGCTGGGTCATTCCGTAGCCACGCAGGGCGCCGCTCGGCACGGTGTTCGTGTAAATGGAGTAGGCGTCGTACTTCTTGTTGGGGCAGCGGTAGAGCATGACGGCGGCACCGCCCGCGTACACCGTTTCGCCGCCGTGGTTGCCGTAGGCGCCCGTGTTGGAGACGTTGCGCACCTGCACGGCCGTGAGCGTTCCGTCCGCCTTCGCGCCGAGCTTGACCGTCAACGTCATCGGGTGCCGTGGCGAGGCCGTGGTGAACTCCTCCTCGCGGGTGTACTCGAGACAGGTGGGCCGCCCTGTGTCCAGGGTGGCGAGGGCGACCAGATCCTCCGCGATCACCTCCTGTTTGCCGCCGAATCCGCCGCCGACGCGTGTGCAGAACACCCGCACCTGGTCCGGGCGCAGTGCGAACAGGTACTCCAGTTTGACCTTGGCGATCGACGGCGACTGCGAACTGGTGCGGACGTTGAGCCGGCCGTCTTCCATCCAGGCGATCGAGCCATGGGTCTCCAGGTGCGCGTGCTGCACCCGCGGCGAGAAGTACGTGCCCTCGTGGATCACGTCGGCCGCGGTGAATCCCGCCTCTACGTCGCCGATGTGCGAGTGGAGTTCGAGCAGGACGTTGTGGACGGGATCGCGGATGAACGGATCGTCCGAGCCGTGCAGTTGGGGTGCGCCCTCGGCCATCGCCTCCTCGGGGTCGAACACCGCCGCCAGCTCCTCGTACTCGACGACCAGGCGCCGGCAGCCCGCCTCCGCCGCCCCGACCGTGTCGGCCAGGACCGCGGCGACGCGCTGGCCGGCGAAGCGGACCGTGTCGTCGAGGATGAAGGTGTCGTCCGGATCGACCAGGTGGTCGGTGTGGATCGCCGTGGTGAACCGTTTGCGGGGTACGTCCTGCCAGGTGTAGACCCGGTGCACGCCGGGCACCGCGAGTGCGGCGCTCTTGTCGACCGAGACGATCCGGGCGTGTGCATACGGTGAGTGCAGCACCTTGAGGTGCAGCAGGCCGTCGATGTGCGTGTCCATGGTGAACTCGGCGCGACCGGTCACCACATCGTGTCCCGCGGGCGCGCCGACGCTCGTCCCCACAGCCTTTCCCGGCGCGGCCGTCTCCACCGCGCGGACGCCCTTCACGGCGTCCTCGATGGCCCGGTAGCCGGTGCAGCGGCAGAGGTTGCCCTTCAACGCCCGTGGCAGATCCGCCTTCTGCTCCTCGGTGAAGGTCGCCGACGTCATGATCATCCCCGCGGTGCAGAAGCCGCACTGGAAGCCCGGGGCGTCCTCGAACTGCCGCTGCATGGGATGCGGGGCGCCGGGCCGTCCGAGGCCCTCGATGGTGGTCACCTCACCGCCGTCCGCGCGGAACGCGGGGGTGATGCAGCTGTGTACGGGTTCGCCGTCCAGCCACACCGTGCAGGCGCCGCAGTCGCCGGCGTCGCACCCCTTCTTGACACCGAAGTGGCCGAGTTCGCGCAGGAAGGTGCGCAGGCACTGCCCGGGGGCCGGTTCCCGGTCGAACTTGTGGCCATTCACCGTGTAGGTCATGCCAGGTCCCCAGCCGTGAGGTCGCGGCGAATCTCTTCGGCGAAGTACCGCGTGAGGTGGAGGCGGTGGTCGGGGGTCCCGTTGGGATCGGCGAACCAGACGTCGGCCGGCAAGGCTTCGATGCTCTGCCGCAGGGTCCGGGCATCGGGCAGAGAGTCGAAGGCGATGCGTATCGGCCGTACGGTGCCGGCGGTGATGGTGAGCAACAGGTCGTTCGCTCCGGGCCGTTGGGTGCCGATGAGGAACACCGTCGAACGGCCGAGCCGGGTCAGCGTGAAGCGGCGATGCGCGGTGCGTTTCCGCAGGGCGTGCGCCGGAATGACGACGCGCCGCAGGATCTCCCCGGGAGCGAGGATGTTCTCGTGGTCGCCCGTCACGAAGTCGAGGGCGTCGACCATCCGTACCGAGCCGTCGGAAGCCCACAGCTCGTACTGCGCCTCGAGGGCGACCGTCAGCGTGATCATCGGGCCTGCGGGCAAGGACATACAGATATTGCCCCCGACCGTCGCGGCATTCCACACCTTGAACGAGGACAGGAATGCCTCGCAGCTCTTAGGGAGAAGAATTCCAGCCGTCCAGTCGTGCGGCGGGGCGAAGGCATACAGCTCGCGTATGGTGCAGGTGGCGCTGATCTCGAGGCCCGCTTCGCCCGGGACGAGGGGCGCCCAGCGAAGCGCCGTCAGATCGATCAGTCGGCGCAGGTGCGGCTGCTCCGTGGAATAGAGCCATGTTCCGCCTGCGAGCCAGGCATCGCCCTCGTGCCAGTCCGTGCCTGGCCGGTCGGACGGTCGCCGGACGACTTCGGTGATGGTGTTCAGGTCCATGGGAACCGACCTACGGAGACGACTCGCCCGTGGTACTGGTCGAGTTCATCTTCCGCCCACGGACATTCGGCTTGAGATTCCGGCGTATTCGTCGAATTCTGAACGTTTTTCTCAGCGTATCGCAGCACGCCGGTGGCGGCCCGAGCAGGCGAGAACGGAGGGCAGTCACCACACAGGCGGCTCGGGATCTGTGCTCCGGTCTGCGGATCGGCGATCATGCGGACGACATCGCAGTCACCTGGAAGGGGCTGGCCTCGATGCCACCGACATGCCCCCAGGGCGCCTGCGGGAACCGCGCGTGGTGTGGCGCTGCGCCGCAGGTGACAGGATGTGTACCCCGGCCGTGTCCCGGCAGCGGCCCCCGTGACCGGACAGCGCCTCCCCGTAATGGGAACTGCCCATCCCGATTTGGTTACTGCCAATAGACGCAAAGTGAATAAGGCAAACTAAATACGCTGGGTCGGATACACCATGAGGTGGTCATCGGCAATAGCCGGGGCTCGGAAACCCTCGAAGCCGTCATGGGCAGGTCGGGGTCGATGGCCCGCGCGGCAACGGCCGAGGGAGCGGCGAAACCGGAGCTCGTGTTTCTCTCGGTGCCGTTCTTCGCCGTGCCGGAACTGACAGACCTCGCCGACTGGTCCGGGAAGATCGTCGTCGACACTACGAATCAGTTCGCTGCGGCCGACCCCTGGCGGGGCCGGACGCCCTGATTCGGCAGGGATCTTCAGCTCGAATCCCTTGCCAAGCCTCCTGGGTGCCGGTGCCGACACCGCAAGGCACACCGTTGCCCCTCACGCGCACGGCATGCCGTCCAGCGATCGGAAAGGAAACACCCTAGTCGTCGACCCCCAGATCGGCGCGCATGGACCGCTTGAGTGCTGCCAGGTAAGGCCAGACCTCCTTGTGGAATTCATCCTCCAGGGTGGCCAGTTCCTCCGCGTATGTGGAGGGCGCCGCTTCATACTTCCTGAGCTTGCCGTACGCGGCGTTCAGACGCGTCTTCGCCGTACTGGAGGCGCGCAACACCGTCTCCGGAACGATCATCTGGGATTCCGCGTAGCTGTCCCGATAAGCCTGCCTGCCCGCCTCCAGATTCTCCAAGGACGTGGCAATGTCCTCGCTGCGTTGAAGCGCGTAGAGGTAGTTGGTCATCGCCGTCAGGTACTGGCGTGAGGCAGTGTTCAGTGTGATGTAGCAGGTGCGCCGCCGTTCAAGGCTCTCGCGCTGCCATTGTCTGGCTTGCTCCGCCCTGAGCAACTCCTCTGCATGACCGCGTTCCTCGCGTCGTTGTTCCGCGGCGGCCTCAAGCTCCATGCGCTTGGTGCGGTCCGCGCGGGTCTGTGTCAGCAGCGCGGCTCCCAGCGTTCCCGCTACGCCTACCATGGCGATCAACAAACCCGTCCAACTGGCGTCCATGAAGCCCCCCTTGTGTGAAGTCGGCAGACCTCGCCCCACGGCAGACACACCCCGGTACGCCTCTGCGGAACTCTCGGATTCCTCAGGCCGCCGCCGGTAGCCGTGAAGCGGGGTCTCGCTCATCATTTTGACCGGGCCGAGCACAGGACACCGAGCAGCGGGCCGACCACGACCAGGCTCCCGAGGACGAGCGCGACGACGACATCGCGGAGGCGGGGCCAGGGCGGGTTTCAGATGTGGCTCGACGGACTGCTGGTTCGTTACTGCCGACGGAGAGAGGCGGGCCAGCTGTCGTCCCGGAACTCGGCGGGGATCTCGTTCTCCCACGGTTCGATGCCGCGGCGCTCCAGCTCGTCGAAGAGAGCGGACGGACGCGCGGTGGGCGGTGCTGGAGACGTTGGTGTCGAAGGACAAGCATCCCGGAGGGCCAACGGTTTGCCGGGCCGGCTTCACCTCAGGGCTCGCGTGATGACCCGTTCCATCACTGTCTCGGGCAGTGCCGGGTTGTTCGCGGCGGCACGGGCGAGGGAGCTGTCGGCGGCGTCGATCAGGGTTTCCAGGACCGGGAGGGCCAGAGCGGGATGAGCGGCCGCGCGGCGCCGTGTGTCGGAATCCCGGGCGGCCAGGCAGAGCAACAGTGTCTCGGACCGTGCCGCCGGGTGGCGCGCGATCTCTCGCAGGGCGCGGCTGGTGCCGGCCGGGTTCGCCGCCATGCGGTGCAGCAGGGCGGCGGGACAGCCGGGGTGGCGGGCGACCGCGGCGAAGACGGGCGGCCCGTGCCGTTCGACCAGTTCGGTGAGCCGTTCCGGAGCCAGTTCCGGGCGGGCGGCGATCCGCTGGGCCACTGCGATGTCAGGGTCGGTGGCGAGCTGTTCGGCGAGATGGCCGGGCAGCCGTGTCCGGTCGGCGGCGAGCGCTCTGGCCTGCGCCACCCGACTCGTGGCCAGCGTGCGGAGCTCAAGCTCGGTGGCGGACTCGACGCGGGGTGCCGGTTCGCCGGGCAGTCGTTCGCGAGCGGCGAGAGTGGTGAGCAGGCCGAGCGGGACGGCCGGGTTCTCCGCTGTGGCCCGGCGGACCTCAGGAGCGGGGTCGGCGGCGAGTGTGCGCAGCAGCGCTTCGGGGACGGCGGGATTCGCGGCGATCACAGCGCGGACGTCGCAGGAGGGGTGTGCGGCGAGACGGTTCAGGAAGTCGGCCGGCAGGTCGGTGCGGGCGGCGAACGTCGTGACCGTCCAGATCTCGGGGGCGTCCAGGAAATCAGCGAGCCCTTCGGGCGGCACGGCCGGATGGCCGGCGGCCGCCAGCCGGACGCGCCGGATGCCGGGTGTGTGGTCCGCGCACTCCGTCTCGCGGCGGTGGCATGCACCGCAGCGGGTCGGGGCCGGCCACCCGCCGTCGGCGAGGAGGGCGGCGAGCAGCGAGGGCGGCGCGTTCTCGTTGCCGGCGACGGCCTGCCGGACGACGGTGCTGGGGTGCCGGGCGAGGTGGGGGAGCAGCTCGGGCGGAAGGTGTGGGCTCCCGGCGGCGCCGGCGACCACCGCCGGGTCCGGGTCATGGGCGAGGGAGGCGATGACGTCGGCGGGTGCGTCGAGGGCGTAGGCGACCTCCTGCCGTACCTCGGGGTCTGCATCGGTGGCGGCCTTTCGCCAGGCGGCGACCGGTGCCACCCCACCGAGAACCGCGTCGAGTAGACGTCCGGGATGGTCCGGGGGAATCTCGGGCCACGGAACCAGCCCGCCCCGGACCAGCGGACAGGTGAGCGACGGGTTGCCGACGGTGAGCAGGAGTCTGATCTGCGGGGGCGTCAGCCGCTCACGATCGGCCAGTGTGAACAGGACCTCCTCGTCGCCGCTCGCCACGAGCCGGGCGAACAGTCCGGCGGGCAGGGCCGGGTTCTCGGCCAGTCCCAGCAGCGCTTCACGCAAACGGTCCCACCCCCCACGACTGGCTCTGCCGGCCGCCTGGTGGCTGCCAACGGCAGGTTGATGTAACAGCAAGGGCCGCTCGACCGTCCATCGCATATCGCGGGGGACGGACCATGGTGGACGGCCAGGACGGGAAGGCGTCGGCATTCATCTGTAGCGGTCAGACCATATGGAACCGGCCATACCGGATAGTGCGTCGCACATCGGATTGAAGTGTTCATGTCCGACCCATAGCGTGTGCGAGGCACGCCGGCCGGGTGACAACCGGTACCACGGCACACAGCCGCACACTCGTGCCCGCCCCTCGACCAAGAGCGGGCCGCCACCAAGGGGAGGACCATCATGAACCTCCGCACAACTGCCCTCACCACCCGCATCGCGAGACCGGCGGCAGTCGTGTTCGCCACCGCGGCGATGCTGCTGGCCGGCACCACGGCCGCGCACGCCGTCACACCCACGCCCACACCCAAGGGTCCGGCCATCGCCAACGGGCAGACCTACTACTACGCGCTCAAGAACCAGAACACAGGTCGCTGCGTGGACGACTCCTGGGACTACGGTCTGCGCGCGTTCACCTGTAACGGGCTCAACTACCAGAACTTCAACTGGTACAACCAGTCCGACGGCACCTGGGTCATCCAGAACCAGAACACCGGCCGCTGCATCGACGACAGCACTGCTTACGGCCTGCGTGCCTTCAGCTGCAACTACCAGTCGTTCCAGCGGTGGACGATCGTCTATCAGTCCGACGGCACGAAGACGTTGAAGAA
This sequence comes from Streptomyces griseochromogenes, assembly GCF_001542625.1. Lineage (NCBI taxonomy): Bacteria > Bacillati > Actinomycetota > Actinomycetes > Kitasatosporales > Streptomycetaceae > Streptomyces > Streptomyces griseochromogenes. The sequence continues at coordinate 4,434,645 of NZ_CP016279.1, forward strand.
CCAGAACACCGGCCGCGTCATCGACGACAGCACCGACTTCGGCCTGCGTGCCTTCGGGTACAACGCACTGTCCTACCAGCGGTTCACGTTCGTCGGCTGACACATCAGCTTGCCAGTGCCGGTTGCGCCGTTGCCGACGTGTCCGGCACTGGCGCTTCGGACAAGGCCTGCTCAGACCATGCGGATGGACGCCAGGACTACCGACAGGTCGTGGACGCCACGCCTTCGCTGAGAGCGGCCCGGTCGATTGTCAGTGGCCGTCCCTAGAGTGCTTGGCATGGGAACAACGCCGTTGGAACAAGTACTGCGCGAGGATCCGGACGACCTCGCCGCCTGGCGTGCCTACATCGACGTGCTGCAGGAGTGGAACGACCCCCGGGGCAGATTGGTCGAGCTGGAACTGCACCTCGCGCGCGAGGTGCGGCATGACGAACGCGAGGCACTGCAGCGCGAGATCGACCAGCTGACGCAGCGGCATCAGGAGAGCTGGGACGCCGAACTGCCGGAAGGCGTGAAGGCCGTTGCGCGCCGGTACGGCTTTGCCACCAAGGTGGCCGTCGACTGGTCACAGCAGGCGCCCGCACGCATAGCCGAGGCCCTGCGGAGCCGTTTCGTGACCGCGCTGCGCATCCGGCCGGGCACCGCTGCGGAGGAGGCGGACGCCGAGTATTGGAGCGACGAGCCCGACTACGACGAGAACGACATGCCGCTCCCGCCGCCACCCCATGAAGCCGGTGCTCTCGCGGACGTTGACTTCGGAGGGATCCGCGAGCTGGACCTCTCGTACTTCCGTATCGCCGATCCCGGTGCCAAGAGCCTTGCCGCCGCGGCCTCGGCCGGGCGGATCGAGACGCTCGACCTGCGCTACTGCGCCATCGGCAGCGACGGCGCGGCAGCCCTGGCCACCTCCGGGAACTTCAGCGACGTCCGGCGTCTGCACCTCCAGTACAACCGGCTCACCGGCGACGGTGTGCGGGCGCTGGCCCGCTTCGGGCGGCTTGAGGAGCTCGACCTGCGATACAACCGGATCGGCGCGGACGGCGCACAGGCTCTGATCGAGGCGCCGTTCACCGGTTCCCTCAAGCGCCTCCTGCTCTACCGCCACGACGTCTCCGACGCCGGTGCGAAGAAGCTGGCGTCCGCCCCTCAGCTCCCGACCACCCTGCGCAGCATTTGGAGGAGCGTATGAGCATCGACCTTCGTGACCGCTTCTTCGCCCTGTCGACCGGCTCGGCCCCCGAGGACGAGGTCGCCCGCTTCCGCGCCGAGGTCGACGAGACCGACACCGAGGCAGCGGCCGCGATCGACGGGCTGGCGGTGTCCTGGCACCCGACGGCCCGTTTCAAGGCGGTGCGATTCGTCGACGCGGAGCACATCGACGAGGCAGCGCGCGCGCTGTTCGCCCGGCCCAGCGAGGACGCGCCGCACCTGGCTGCCGTGTTCGTGGACCCACGCGAGTTGTCGTTTCGTACCTTCGAGAACATCGTGCCTCTGGACCGGCTCTTCGCGAACGTCTCCTTGGACCTCACGCTCGCCGAGCCCGTGGAACTCGCACAGGACGCCTACGCGGCACAGCTGCGCCTGCCCGACGTCGCCCGCGCCCGCATCGAGGGACTGGACGAGCTGAACCTCTACGTCCCGCCGCTCAACTCCGGCTCCCGCGGTGGCGAACGCTTCATCTTCCACTCGGCGTTGCTGGCCGATGCGCTCACCAAGGCGCTGTCCGAGGCACTGCCCGAAGCGCTGCTCGACGGCTTCTCACACGTCAACCCGGTGTTCCGCTGCAACCGCTTCGAGCCCGGAGATGCCAACTTCCACCAGCACCGGGACACCCCTTACTACGACGCCGCCCGCGGACACGTCTCCCGGTTCACGGTGCTGCTCTACGTCACCGGCGGCTCGGGCGACTCCACACTCGACCTGACCGGGGGTACCACGGTCACCGACATCGAGGCCTTCACCTGCGTCATCTTCGACCAGCGGTACGAGCATGAGGGTGCGCCATACCGTGACGGCCGCAAGGTCTTCCTGCGCACGGAACTGATCTTCCACCAGGCCGAGTGCGAGGTCGCACACGACCCGGGGATCGGCGCGCTGTTCAGCAAGGCCTGCTACCTGACGGGCGAAAGTGTCTTCGCCCCGGAACTCGCCCGTCACGCCGACACCTACTACAACCAGGTCGCCGCCGCGCACTGGAAAGGCCTGCCCGCCGGTGATCTCACGAGCGAGCCGTTCGTCCACAAGCGGTTCCGTGGCGTGGACTTCGTCGCGAACGGCTACGACTTCTGGTTCGCCAAGAACCAGGGGCTCTCGCTCACCGAGTGCGCCGCGATCACCCTGCTCGACTACTTCAACTGCAAACTCGGCGAGAGAGCATTCCGCGACGCATGCGAGTCGTCGGTCATCGAGGCCCAGGGAATGGACTGGATCCCCGGCTTCCTCGCCCGTCAGCGAGGCGAGGGCAGCAAGCGCGCAGCGGAGGAGGCCGTCGCGGCCTTCGACAAAACCCTGCTCTTCCCCGAGTCGGAAGAGACGAACAACGCCTGCTGCCCGTTCCACGACTGGGGCGAGTTCGACGCCACGCGCTTCGACGAGATCATCGAACTCCACGAGGCGGCGCAGACCTTCGTCAAGGCGCACATCATGCCGGCGCCCATCCTCATGCTCGGCCAGGACGTGGTCCTCGACCCGGAGAAGTTCATGGTCCGCGGCAACCAGATCCACGTTCTCGGCAAGCGGTCACTCACCCCGGTGAACTTCGCGGCCTGCTGGAACTCCGGTGGCGCGCCCCCGAATTACATCGACGTGGCCGCCACGGTCGATGCGGCTCACTTTCTTGTCCCACCGATCGTCTTCTCCGAGACGGACGACTGCTACCACCTGCAGTTCGATTTCTTCCGCAACACCTGGATGGTGAAGCACCAGCAGCTGCCAGTGCCCGTCCCCAGGATCCGCGACATCGACGAACTGGACTTCGACCCCGACGACTGGGACACACGCGTCGAAGCGGCCGTGGCCTACCCCTGGATGAGCGCGGTCGCCCCTTCCCTGACCGAGGAGCCGTGCGGGAGGGCCAAGGCCGCCCACTGGTGGGCCGAGGAAGGCGCCCTGGACGACGAACTCCGCGGCCACCTCGCGGACATCGCAGAGGAGTACGAAGAATACGACGAGGAATGAGAGTTCCACGAGGCGGAGGGCGATCCCTGAGTACCACCGCAGCCGCGACACCACATGGAGAGCGCCCGCTTCTCGGTATCACGCGGCGTATCGACCAGCCAAGGGATGCCCTCCTCGCTCCGCACGAGCGTCGGACTTGTGGACCAGGGCGGTAGTTGCTCAGCGCAGTACGGCCGCCAGCAGGTCGGCGCCCAGTGCCGTCAGGTCGGTCAGATGGAGGGTGTAACGGACGTAACGACCGTGCCGCCGGGCCGTGAGCAGGCCCGCGCGGCGCAGGACAGCGAGGTGGCGGGAAACCTCCGGGGGTGACAGTTCCCAGGCGTGCGCCAGCTCACGGGTGGTGTGCGGGCCCCGGGCGAGGGTGCGCAGCAGCCGTAGCCGTACCGGATGTGCCAGTGCCTCCAGCCGTAGCGTGACCGTTTCCAGCGAGACCGGTTCCGATGGACTCGTCTCGGCCACGGGGTACTGCACCACCGGCTGCCACCCGGGCGTGTGGACCGCCACCAGGTGCGGGCGGCCGAAGACACTGGGGACGAAAGTGACCCCGGTGCCGTGGGCGGTGGTCGCCTTGTCCTGCAGCTTGTCCACGATGATGCAGTCGCCGTCCGGTGCCAGGGTGACCGCGCCGGAAACCGATGCGAGTGCCGGCCCGATGCCCTGGCGCTTCAACAGGTCGTTCTTCAGGCGCAGGTCGGTGGCCAGTCGCACGGTGACATCCGTCCAGGCGGCGTCGAAGAAGGCCTCGGCGCACTGTTCGAGGGTGTGGCGCAGCCGCGCCCGCACAGCGGCCGGGTCCGCGAGCAGCCGTTCCGCGAAGGCCTCTTGCCGCGCGCCGCGGGCCTGGGCCAGGTCCAGGGCCCGCTCGCGCGCGGTGGAGTCGGCGAGCGGCGACCGCGCGGCGAAATGGACCCGGCTGCTGCCGCACGTGGTGACGAGCGCGGCGGTCACGTACCTTTCGTCGTCGATCCGGTCCACGTCGTCCAACTCCTCGGCGAGGGTCGGCCGAGGCCGGGCGGGGATCAGGAAGTCGGCTTGTGAGGAACGCCAGAGGAACTCCGCCTCCCGCAACCGCTCGGCCAGCTCCGGCCGCAGTCCGGCCCAGACGTCCCCGGCCCAGTCGGCGAGCTGAGGATGATGCCCGGGTTCGGCCAGCACGTGCAGCATCGCGGTCAGTTCGGCCAGTGGCGAGGCCGCGAACCGCAGCCGTTCGGAGGGCGGGCCGCTGATGTCGATGCGTAGCGTCATCCGCTCATCATCCCTGGCAGGACCGGTCGACGACGGCGTCGGTTGACGGTATCCGTCAACCCACGTGCCCCGCGCGGTGGCCGCACGCAGCGTGGGCGCCATGGCAACCACCACCAGGATCCAGCCCCGTACCCTCGTCGGCGCCTCCGGAGGCCCTCGCTATGCCGTCGCCCTGGCCGTGGACGCGCTCGGCACCGGTCTGCTGCGGCCCTTTCTGCTGCTTTACGGAGTGACGGTGCTCAGTCTGTCCGCACCCGTCACCGGCACGGCCATGACAGTCGGCATCGTCGCGGGTCTGGTGTGCATGCCCGCGGTGGGCCGATGGCTGGACCGGGGCGCTCGGAGCACGGTCGTGGCGGCGTCGATGCTGGTGCGGGTACTGGGGGTGGCCCTGCTGCTGGCAGCCCCGGCGGGGCACGTCTCGCTGTTCGTGGCGGCGGCGCTCTTCCTCGGCATCGGCAACCAGGCATGGCCTGCCGCCCACGCCGCCCTCGTGGCCACGGTCGCCCACGGCCGGGAACGCGACGCCGCTCTCGCGGCGAGCCGTGCCCTGCGCAACGCCGGCATGGGCGTCGGCGCACTCGTCGCCACCGCCTGCCTGGCGGGCGGCACCACCGCGCTGCGGGCGCTGGCCGCCGTCACCGGGCTCACCTACCTTGTCGCGGCGGCCCTGGTGCGGTCGGTCCGTGTGCACGCGCCTGCGGCCGCCGACTCGACCGAGGTCAGAGGCACGGGCCATGAGCCCGCACCCCGGATGCGCACGCTGCTGATCGCCAACGTGGTCTACGTCTTCTGCCTCAACGTCCCCGAAATCGCGCTTCCGCTGGTTCTGGTCACACAGTTGCACGCGTCCCCGGTGTGGTCGGCTGTCATCTTCGTGGCCAACACGGTGTTGGTGGTCATCCTCCAGGTTCCGGTCACTGTCATGATGTCCCGGTTCTCCCAGCGGACCGCGCTTGTCCTCGCCGGCGTGGTGCTCAGCGCGTCCTACCTGGGCTTCCTCGTGGCCGCCTCGTTGGGGCACGGCTGGGGTGCCCCGGCCGTCGCCGTGGTGTCCGTTGTCTGCACCCTCGGCGAAATCGTCTATGCGGGCAGCGCCACCGCACTCGTGACACATCTCGCCCCGGCACACGTCCTGGGACGGGCCCTCGCCCGCTTCCAGCTCTCCACGGGGTTCGGTCTCGCCGTCTCCCCGGCGGCCATCACCACGCTCGCGGCCCACGGCCCGGCTGCCCTCTGGGGCGGTCTGGCGGCGGCGACGCTCCTCTCCGCCTCCGTCGTCGCCCACTGAACTTGATCCGGCCTGTCAGGCTCAGCCGAAGAGCGGTTGCCACACAGCACGCGGACAACGGCTTCGACTACGACGACCTACGCCGCCGGCTCAGCGAGCGCGGCATCCGCCACCGCATCGCCCGCGAAGGCATCGAGTCCTCCTCCTTGCCTTCGTCGCCGTGGCCGGGGCTCTCATCGGCTGCCGCACCGCTGACCCAGCGGGAACGACTGCCCGTGGTTGAGCCCGTTCACCGTATGGCCGCGGCGAAACCGTACTTCGGCAGCGCGATGTCCCCGGCCTTGGCGAACTGTGCGGCGAGCAGGTTCCGCATCGGCCAGCGGGTCATCTGCCGCATGGAGAGGTCCCGCAGGCGGATGCCGAGCCTGCCCGAGGGCGCGAATCCCGAGGCACCGCCGGGCGGGAGCTGCTGGGCCTGGCTCACGTACGGGCGCATCACCTCGTCGTACTTGCGGAAGGCGATGCGGTGGTCGCCCTTGGCAGCGGCGATTTCGCCGGCCAGGACGTAGGCGCCGACCAGGGCCAGGCTGGTTCCCAGGCCGGTCAGCGGGGTCGCGCAGTAACCGGCGTCGCCCAGCAGCGCCACACGGCCGCGCGACCAGCGGTCGAGGCGGACCTGGCCCATGGAGTCGAAGAAGAAGTCCGGGGCGGTACGCATCGCCCGCAGCAGGCGCGGGGCCTCCCAGCCGACCTCGGCGAAACGCTCGGCCACGAGGACTTGCTGGGCGGCGATGTCGCGGCGGTCGTAGTCGATCGGTGCCGATCGGAAGCTGAGGCCGGCCTTGATCTCGCCGGGGACGCGGCCGGGGCGCGCGGAGGCGACCAGACCGCCGGGCGCGTTGTGCATCAGGTACCAGCCGTCGAGATCCAAGTCGTCGGTGGCGGTGAACCAGGCCGTGTAGAGGCCGAGCGGGTGGACGAACTCGGGCTCCGGGCCGAAGGCCAGCGCACGCACCACGGAGTGCGGCCCGTCCGCGCCGACGACCAGCCCGAACCGGCGGGGGGCAGCCTTCTCGAAAGCGACGGTGACCCCGTCCGCGTCCTGAGCGATCCCGGTGACGGTGTCGTCGAACAGGTACTCCGTGTCCGGCAGGGTGGACTCGTACAGCAGACGGGCCAGATCGCCACGGAGGATCTCGATCTCGGAGACGATCCCCTCGCCGCCGAAGCTCTCGGCGGGCACCCGCGCGGTGGTGCGGCCGGCGGCGTCGACGAGCGCGAGGCCGCGTTGGTCCACGCTCTCCGCCCTGGCCCGGTCCATCAGGCCCATGCGCTCGATCACGGTGCGGCCGGCCCCGCGCAGATCGACGGTCTGCCCGCCCGGCCGGGGTGCCGGCGCACGTTCCACGATCGTGACCGTGAAGCCTCTCTTGCGTAGCCAGTACGCCAGCGCGGGCCCTGCGATACCGGCACCGCAGATGAGTATCTCGTTGTTCGGCATGCTCTGAACGTACGCCGTACGCATGGTAGTGCGCAACCGCGAAACCGCCTTTCATTGCGCGGTGTTCGCAGGTACTGCACTAGTACGGAGACCGGCGGAAGGCGCTCGCGTGCAGGTATCGCCCGGCGTCGGCGGCTAGGATGTCAGCTGTCCAGGTGCACTAGTGCGGAGGGTGTCGGTGAGCGGACAGGCGGTACCTCGCTACAGGCAGATCGTCGACGAGCTGCGGCGGCAGATCGAGACGGGCGAACTGGCGCCGGGCGATCGCGTGCCCTCGACCCGCGAGATCACCAAGCAGTGGGGCGTCGCGATGGCGACCGCGACCAAGGTGCTCACCGAATTGCGCCGCGAGGGCATGGTCCACGCCATGCCCGGTGTCGGGACGGTCGTGGAGGCCCCGAGCCGCCGGGTACGCAACGCCCGCCCCACGGCCGCCCCACGCCCGGAGGGGCCGCCCGATGCGTCATCGGGCCAGGCGGCGCTCACGCTCGAACGGATCGTCGTCGCCGCCGTCACGGTCGCCGACACGGAAGGTCTGGCCGCTGTCTCGATGCGCCGGGTGGCCGCCGAGCTAGGGGTGGCAACCATGTCGCTGTACCGGCATGTGGCCGACAAGGACGACCTGTTGATGCGGATGATGGACACGGTCATCGCGGAGCACCCGCTGCCCGCAGACCCGCCGGCGGGCTGGCGGGAGGCGATCGAGCTGGCGGCCCGGCAGCTCTGGGACCTCTTCCGCCGCCACCCGTGGCTCGCACCGGCCCTGTCGGTGACCCGCCCTCAGATGATCACCTCGGCACTGCCGTACAGCGAGTGGATGCTCGGCACCCTGCACGCGCACGGACTCGACCTGCACTCCGCTTTCACGGCGCACCTCATGCTGCTCAACTACGCCCGTGGAATCGCCGTCAATCTGGAGGCAGAGCGGGAAGCCGAGGCGCACAGCGGTCTCGACAGCGAGGAGTGGATGGACACGCAGGAGCCCGCGCTCCTGGCGATTCTGGCCACCGGCCGGTTCCCCGCGCTCTCCCGCCTCGCCACGACCGGTTACGACTTCGACCTCGACGCCGTCTTCGAGTTCGGCCTCCAACGCCTCCTCGACGGCCTCGCCCCACTCGTCAACGAGAGCTCCGCCGGTTGAACGGAATCGATGTCTGCGGTGAGGTGCCGTGGGGCTCGCTCTGTCCCCAGGAGGCGACGACACCAGCAGTCAGGATGTGTCCTGGTGTGAGAGGCCCTGACAAAGGCGTTTCACGTGGCGGTGGGTGATCAGGCGGACGGCGAGGCCGAGGAAGGCCTCGTGGATGTCGTCGCGCCGTTCCCAGCGGATGCGCGGGCGTCGGAAGCCGTGGAGCCCGGAGGAGTCGATCACCGCCCGCGACCAGTCCAGCTTGTTCTTCGCCCGCAGCTTCTTCAAAAGCACCGCGTGATCAACAAGATTTGTCAGAGCCAGTTACACCGGCTTCCAAGTCTTCCGGCGGTGGCTCGCGCAGGCCGAGGGATTCGCGCTCGACGAGATGCACGGCTTCGGTGGACGTCGCTCCCGGAACGACACACCGACCCGCTTCTCCGAGGACACATCGACGACGCTCGCCAGTTGGTGATCGTCCTGCAGCTCTGCAACGAGAGGGGCGTCGACCTCCTCGTCGGCTGAGAGGAGGTGTGTTTCCTCTTACCGGCTGGAGCCGGCAGCGCATTGTCGGCGGATCAGCTTCCTGGCGGCGGCCGCGACTTGTGTCGGTCGCGTCCCTAACCGGCTTCCGGTGCGCCGTAGGAGAACTTGTATCCGGTGAAGTCGGAAACCGGGACGTACCCGATTCGCTGGTAGAGGGCATTGCTGGTGGGGTTGGCAGGGTTTGTGAACAGTACGACCTCCTTCGCGCCTGCGGTCAGCGCGGCTCTGCTCACCTCGACCGTCACGGCACCCGCGTAGCCGCGACCCCGGAGGAGGGCCGGGGTGTAGACGGGGTCCACCCGGATCATGCCTCCGACCATCGAGGTCGAGCCTGCCATGGAGACGGGAGTGCCGTCCGGGGTCTCCCAGAACGTGAAGTGTTTGTCGGCGAAGCGCGAGCCGGCCCAGGAGCCGGCGTCCAGGATGGGGGCCTCTCCGACGTCGGCCGAGAACTCATTGCACCAGCGGATGAGTTGCTCACGGTCCTGCGCGTCCACGACACGGCCCTGACCCGGTGGACGCGGCTCCGGCGCGGTGAGGTTGCCGAGACGGTAGAGCCGCCCCCACCAGTGGGCTACTGGCGCTGCGCCCGTGCACCGCTGCCATGCCTCGGCGAAAACCGTGGCGGTGTCGTGGTCCGCGGTGACGCCGGAGGGGGAGTGGCCGAGGTCGGCCAGGTGGGCGGCAAGGGTGTCGGCCTGCTCGGTGGAGAGGGGGGTGAGGGTCAGGCGGCGGGACGGAGGGCGGTAGAAGACGGCGCGGACCATGCCCCCTGACTCCAGTCGGCCGAACACGGTGGCTTCGGCGTCGTGTGCGTCCGCCTTACGTGTTCGCATCTTCTCGATCACCGTCAGCGGCGTGTTGTGCAGAGCCGGGCGCGACCGCAGGAAGTCCCCGGCCCGGGCGAGAAACTCGTCGACGTCTTCGGTGAGGTGCCAGTCATCCGGGCGCATGCTTCATCGTCCCCGATGCACTCGGCTCGGGGGAGCATTTGCCCAGAGACGAGCCGTCGCCGCTCCTGGTCCAACGTCTGCCGGCCACATGAGGCGACTGCCGCCCGTCGTGGCGTGCGGGGTTGCGGTGACACGCGCGGCGCTTTCTTCGCATTCCTCGTCGCTCGGACGACGGGCTTCAGAGAAATGGCTTGACCGGAACGGCCGTTGGTGCGGATCACCCGCCCGGTGCAGGGGGGGGCGAGGGCGCTGCCCAGGGGGTGTGAGGACCGAAATCCGCTGGTCAGAAGACCGATCCCTCGGCATGCGCCGTCTCCCGTGCACGGCTGTTCGATACGCGGCGGTCACGCTGATGGATCGGGAACCTGAACGTCCGGTGTCTTGAACCTGCCCAAGTTTCACCCCAGTTGAGGTGCCCGGACCGATCGATTGTCAGTGGCCGCAATCAGCATGGACGTCACTCGGGGACCATGACCATCGATGGGGGAGGGCTCAATGCCTTTTGTCCGGCCGTACGTGCGCGCGGACGGAACACAAGTACGCGGGCATGTCCGGTGGGCGCCGGGCGCGCGTCGGGAGATGACGATCCTCGCCGTCTTCGGTTTGGTCGTTCTTGGCTTCGGCCATGCCGGCGGCCGGAACGAGAACGGTGCCGGACCACAGCCCCGGCCGACCGTCTCGTATCCCATCCGTTTCGACCAGATCACGCCCCATGCTCCGAGAGGTGCCGAGCCGCGCCCGACGGTGTCGTACCCGGTCAAGTTCGGCACCCCCATGCAGCGGAAGGCAGCGCCCACACCGAGCGTGTCGTATCCGATCGGTTTCTCCGCCATGGGAGGTGGGCGATGACCCGGCGCCCGCCCGCCAGGCGAGCCGCTACCCGGCGTCCTGGCCGCCGATGCGGCAAGCAGGATGCCCACGTCGTCCGGGGCGTGGTCGCCATCGCGGCGGTCGGTCTAGTGGTGATGGTGGTCAACTGGCTGATCGTGCACTGGTGGCTGCTGTTGATCATGGCCGTGCTCGCCGTCCTGGGACGCATCGCGTGGTGGCAGCGGCGGACACGGCGCGCGCAGTGGGAAGAAGCCCAGGCACGCGCCTTGCGCTACGGACTGGCCCAGCTGGACGCTCTGTCCCACCGGCAGTTCGAATATGCGGTCCGTGACCTGATGAACCGGGACGGCTGCGCTGATGCCGTCCAGGTCGGCGGGCGGGGCGATCTGGGAGCGGATGTGAAGGCGACCGACCCGTTGGGGCGGCGCTGGGTGATCCAGTGCAAGCACCGCAGGCACGGTGAGCGGGGTGCAGCCGTGGGCACGCCGGAACTGCAGGTCCTCAACGGCACGGGACGCCCGGTGCACAAGGCGGATGTCGTGGTGATGATCACCAACGGCAGGATCACTCAGCCCGGCCGCGTCTTTGCCCGGCAGCAGCGGCTGCACCTCGTCGACCGCCAGCTGCTCGGTTCATGGGCCGCGGGATCACGGCCGCTGTGGGAGCTGCTGCCCGCGCTTCCCCCGCCCCGCAGACCCTCACAGCTGTCCTGAGCCCCACCTCGTGCTGCTGCCGATGAGCGCGTGCGTCCGGCCGCTCGTCGTAGTCCCACCACCGAGCGACTGAATCCCCAGGCCGAGCAGCGTGTCTGGACGGGTGGGGCTGCTTGCTCGGTCCAGGGTTGTCAGTGCCGTCGTTGTCAGGAGGAATCGTGAAGCGTCGAGTACTCGCCGTCTTGGCCGTCGTCGTTTCTGGGCTGGTGCTGTTCGCGGTTCCGGCCGCGGGCCAGGACGGTCGTGACGACATGGAGAGAAACGACTGGAATTTCCCACTCACCAACATCGGCCTGTAGAGCGTAGTCAGGTCTTGGGGAGCGACGCAGAGCGGTTGCCGACGCGCTGCGTGCCACGGTCTACGACTCCTACCGGAGCGGCAACCGCCGGCGGTCGAGAAGGACGACGATCGCCACAGCGGGTCCAGGCGCCGTCTTCGCGCCGGAACCTCCACTTCCCGACCAACCTGCTGACCCGCGACGACGATCCGGACTCAGCCCGGAGCCGTGGAACCCGGGGTCAACCCGGCGCGACAGCCGGGCCGCCAGCCCGCGACGACCGCACTGACAAGCAGAAACGACCTGCCGAACAAGCCGACGGACCGTCACGAAACATGCAGGCCGGCAAAGTAGGCAGGTTCAACAGGCCGCGGTGGTGCATACGCGGATCGGTGGGCTGGGTGAATACCTCCATCGATGCCTCCAGTCGCAAACCCTCAACGGGCTGCGAGGCCCACAACAAAGTGAGGGCGCGACTCCTTCCGGTCGAGGTACGGTCCTGCCATGCCCCGATCAGCAGAATCCGGCCGTTCCCCGTCCCCTGTCACTGCGAACGACCTCGACCTTGCCGTTCAGCTCGCTGTGACGGCCCTTCGCGAGGCGCCCCCGGCCGCGTGGGACGGTAAGGCGGGTTCGCTGGAATGGGATTGCTGGGAGACCGTCGAGCATCTCAGCGATGACCTCTTCGCGTATGCCGCGCAACTGGGCCTCAGGAAACCGCCCTTGGACGGCGAGGTGCCCTTCGTGTGGGAGAGCCGACGGCCAGGCGGTCCGGCGAACGCCATTCACGCGGACCGCAAAGCGGGGCACGTCGGCCTCTTGCAGGTGTTGGAGGCGAGCGGTGCGCTGCTGGTCGCCATGGTGCGCACGACACCCCCACAGACCCGCGCCCACCACGTCTTCGGCATTTCCGATCCCGAGGGCTTCGCCGCCATGGGAGTCGTGGAGACCCTGGTGCACACGAACGACCTGGCCCAAGGGCTCGGGCTCGCCTGGAGCCCACCCGCCGATCTGTGTGCCCGAGCGCTCGCCCGGCTGTTCCCAGACGTACCGGAATCCACGGACCCCTGGCTCACCCTGTTGTGGGCCACCGGACGCGCCGAACAGCCCGGACGTCCTCGTCTGACCACATGGCGCTGGGACGGCACCCCCCGGTCCTGAGAGCTCTGCCGCTTTTGCCTGATCACCGCCTGGCCTGATCAATGAGTGACCTGTGAACCTGCGCGGCCCGGCTGCACGAACTACGTCCTGTCAGATGTCGACGGCACGTTGACCGACGTGGTGCGCAACCAGGGGCGGCTCTGGGGAACTTGGGCGCGACTGCAACCACCTGCAACGTTGGTCAGACGGTCGCGGCAGCACGCCCCGGACCGCTCGCAAAGGAACGGGTTCCATCGGCGTCTTCCGCACGGCCATGCCCTGCGCGGACAGCAGCGCCATCTGGGCACGCCGTCAGGTCACCACCGTCCCCGTACCCCGGCGGACAATCCTCAGCAGCCGCTTGCCCGCGTCGTCGTCGGTCTCACGCACGCGTACTCGTTCTGGCATCCGCACAGCCTGATGGCCACGCGCCACCCAGGACGCGACCGGATGCGGCAAGCTGGACCAGTTCCCAAGCGGTCGCCTTCTCCCGCCACACTCGCGTGCGGCCTGCTATGCACTCCACGGGGTTCATAGGAGGGCACCACTGGACTACGCCGGAAACGTGCCCCAGGCAGGCCGAACGGCGAGTTGCTCGTCGCTACTGCGCTGAACCGCCGACGAGTGTGGGGCGGAAGGTGCGGCGGTATGCGTGCGGTGTGACTCCGATGGCGGCATGAAGGTGATGGCGCAGGGAGACACCGGTGCCGAATCCTGCGCGGTTGGCGATCAGGTCGATGGGCCAATCAGTGGTCTCCAGCAGGTGCCGGGCCAGGTCGACGCGCTGGCGGATGAGCCACTGGCCGGGGCTGGTGCCGACCTCGTCGCGAAAGCGGCGGGTGAAGGTACGCACACTGACGTTGGCGTGGGCGGCCATGTCAGCCAGCGTGATGGGTTCAGCGAGGCGCTCCATGACCCATCCCTGTGTGGGGGCGGTGCCGGGGGCGGAGGGGTCGGGGACGGGGCGCCGGATGTACTGGGCCTGGCCGCCGTCGCGCCAGGGCGGTACGACGCAGGAGCGGGCGACCTCATTGGCGATGTCGCTGCCGTGGTCGCGGCGGACGATGTGCAGGCACAGGTCGATCCCGGCGGCTACTCCGGCGGAGGTGAGGATTTCGCCGTCGTCGATGAAGAGGACGCCGGGGTCGATGCGCGCGGAGGTGAACATGCGCTGCAGGCGGTCGGCCTCGCGCCAGTGTGTGGTGGCGGGGCGGCCGTCGAGGAGTCCGGCGGCGGCCAGCACGTACGTGCCGGTGCAGATCGCCACGATCCGGGTCCCGGGCCGGATGGCAGCCAGGGCCTTGCGCAGGGTGTCGGGCAGGCGGCCCTCCTCGCGGATGGGGCCCAGCGCGTGAGTGGGCGGGATGACGACGGTATCGACGGTGGCCAGCAGAGAGGCGTCGTGGGAGACGGTGAGCTGGTAGTCGGCTTCGGTTCGGACGGGGCGGCCGTCCAAGCTGCATGTGGTCACGGAGTAGAGCCGGTTGCCCGTGGCGTCGCGGGCGGCGCCGAAGATCCGCGCGGGGATGCCGAGCTCGAAGGGGACGACGCCATCCAGGGCCAGAACGCCGATGTGGTGCATGGCCTGATCCTTTCATTCCGCGACCATCAGGCCACTACTGGGAGGCTGTCCACCGCGGGAGTCTGAGGGCGTGCCCAGGAAAACCGGCACACGCCACAAGAAATCCACTGCTGAAAAGAGCACGTCATATGGGCCAGGCCACTACTCCCGAGACAATGCGCGCCATCTCCCAGAACATCGCCGGGGCACCGGATGTCCTCAAGCTCGTCGATACGCAACGGCCGGTCCCAGCCCGGGGCGAGATCCTGGTCCGAGTGCACGCGGCGGGCGTGAACCCGGCTGACTGGAAGACCCGCGAGCGGGGGGTGTTCGCCAACGGCGCCACGCCGCCGTTCACGCTCGGCTTCGACGTCGCCGGGGTGGTCGAGGCGGTCGGCGACGGGGTGACACTGTTCCAGGCCGGCGACGAGGTGTTCGGGATGCCGCGCTTCCCGCATCCGGCGGGTGCCTATGCCGAGTATGTCGCCGCCCCGGCCCGACACTTCGCCCTGCGCCCCCAGGGCCTGACCCACATCCAGGCCGGCGCTCTGCCATTGGCCTCGCTGACCGCCTGGCAGGCCCTGGTAGACACCGCGAACGTCCGGCCCGGCCAGCACGTCCTGATCCACGCGGCCGCCGGAGGAGTCGGTCATCTGGCCGTGCAGATCGCCAAGGCCCGCGGCGCGTACGTCATCGGCACGGCCACCGCCTCCAAGCACGAACTGCTGCGCTCGCTCGGCGCCGACGAGCTGATCGACTATCGCACTCAGGACTATGCCGAGAGCCTCCGCGACGTCGATGTCGCCTTGGATCCCCTCGGCGGCCCCAACTGGGCCCGGTCCCTGCGAACACTGCGGCCGGGCGGCACGCTGGTCTCGATCCTGCCGCCGGACGACACCTTCCCCGCCGAGGAGGCCGGAGTGCGTGCGGTGTTCATGCTTGTCGAGCCCGACCACGCGGGGTTGCGCGAGATCGCCTCCCTGGTCGAGGACGGACGCCTGCGTGTTGTCGTCGACCAGGTCTTCCCCCTCGAAGAAGCGGCGCGGGCCCACACACTGGGTGAGACCGGCCGCACCACCGGCAAGATCGTCCTCACCGTCGCTCCCTGACCCACCTCGCAGCTTCCCTCGGACAGATCCCGCCGAGGAGGGGTTGACCGGCCCAGGTTGCAGGAGGCATGGCGGTGCCCGTGCATGTGTGAGACCGCGGTGCGGCGGCGGGCGAGTCGTCTGCAACCCGACGAACAGCGCCTGGCTGAACCGGACGTCGTCAGCCAGGGTTTCGTGGGCCGCGTGCGACGAGCGGGCGGCCGCCGTCCTCGGGCAGGACGACCAGGAAGCTCCAACAGCTGTGTTCGACGCGGGCCAGGCCGATTGTCGTGGCAGCGCCGAATGCCTCAGCCGCTGGTTCTGCGCCCTCTGTCAAGGTCTCGAGTCCCGCGTAGTGTTGGGCCAGGGTCGCGGTTGGACCGTGGAGCCACAAGGCCACCCGAGCACCCCGCGCAAGCCCGGCGATGAGGTCGTCGCGGACATCTCCGGGGGCGGCGGTCTGCACCAGGTGGTGCAGTCGTTCCTGCGCACTTGGCTGCGTCGGAGCGGCGTCAGCCTGCCGGCGGCAGTCCGGGCATGCCCGAGGGCCCTGAGGGACGAACAGGTGCCTGTAGCGGGTGACATGGTCTTCCGGAATCCCGCACAGCGTTCCGCTGGCCGCCATCGCGTGCTTGACGTCGGCAACCCCGTTGCGCTCGCCCGCGCTGAATCTGGCCGGCTCTCGCGCGGTTGCAAAGGACCAGTCGGGGTCAGGAGCATCGATCATGCGCACGAGCATGTCATGGTCGTCGTTACTGCCTGGCAGGGCGGGCGGCGCTTGTGTCTGTGGGCCGGCGCCACATGTCGATCACGTACGACTCCAGGTCGGTGGGCATCTCGATGTCCTCGCCGTCGCCGATCCGTCTGACCGCTTCATCCCGCCGGTCCCGCGCGGCCGGGCCACCCCCGAAGCGGTACACGCGCACCCCGTACAGCCCCGGCCCCTCCAGTTCCAGCGACTGCCCTTCAGGCCCTCCCATCATGGAGTGCACCGAGATGCGGCCGGACTTGGAGAACAGGGTGACCTGCCCCAGCAGTTCGCCTTCGGCGCGTTTCGGCGGGACGCCCGCCCACATGTGCACCTGTGCCTTCGTCTCGTGTTCCTGGACGGTGGAGGCGGCGTAGACCACTCCGCGGGCCACCGGGAGGTAGGCCATCCCGATACCCTCCGGCGGATGGGAGTCGTAGTCTTCCTCGTCGTGAACGAGGAACAGGCTGTATTCGACATGCAGTGTGAACGTCCGGCTGCGCTTGGGCTCGGTCATCGGTTCCCCTCGGTCGGTGCGTTGTGACACCCGAACGTATGTAGAGGGGTTCCGGCGAACAACGGCTTTCGCCGACCCCTTGGTGCTCCCCTTGTGGAGGTGACCTCCTACTGAATCGGCACGACCCGCAAGTGATCGGCGCGGGGATGGAGTTCTGCCGGGGCTGTCACACCTGCCGCCCAGCCGCGCGCGCCCACATCCGCCGGCACCGCGACTCTCACCGGGACCCGAGGCCACTGCCGAAGCTGTTCGGGGACCGGGAGACCGGGACCATATACGCCTGCGGCCGACGCCGCGCCCACAGCCCGGGGCCCGGGCGTGCCGGCCGGCGGCACTCCGCACGAATCCGATGGCCTGATGGAGCCCCGACGGTGGCCGCTGCCGCCATCCCACTCCGACCGTCGATGGCCGGCAGCGACTCCCTGGTACCGCGCCGGTCAGGCAAGCCCATCGGGTTGGAGCGGAGGGCCGAGGATGTTCGGGAGCGTATGCGGCGCCGCGGTGGCGGTATTCCACCGCGGACCAGCCGAGGTGACGATGGGGCGGAAGGTCTATTCCATGGGTGAGTACGTCGAAGTCAACGGAACCACAATCTGGACCGAGGGCCGTGGCCAAGGCCCGACGTCCTGCTGATCGCGGGGTTGGGAGATCCGGCGGAGGCATGGCAAGGGCAACTCGACGGGCCTTCGGGCCGGTACTGGGTCATCGCCGAACCGCGCCATGCAGCTCATGAGTTCCGACGGCGCCTCGTCACTTCTTCGATCTCGATGTGTGGGCCATGAAGCCCAGCAGCAGTCCGCAGCCGACAACCAGGATCCAGCCCGGCCGGGATGCGTGTGCGAGTTGGGCTGGAGTGGTGTTCGCCACCAGGCCGCCGGCGAGGGCGATGCCGAGCGCCGAGCCGACCTGTCGTGCGGTGGATGTGATCGCTCCGGCCACGCCGGCCCGGGCGGGAGGCAGCCCGCTGACCGCGGTGTTGGTGATCGGCGCGTTGGCAAAACCGAACCCGATGCCTGCGAGCAGATAGGCGAGCAGGAGGACGGTCGTGTTCGTGTGACCGTCGAGTCCGACCAGGCAGAGCCCGCCTGCCATGGTGAAGCCGCCGGCCAGGGTCAGCGGCAGCCGGGGTCCCCTGCGCCCGACGAGACGACCGGACCAGGGGGCGCAGACGGTTGCTCCGACGGCCATGGGCAGGGTCGCCACTCCGGCGGCCAATGGCGTGAATCCCCTGGTGTGCTGCAAATAGAGGGTGTTGAGCAGCAGCGTCACGTTCAGGGCGACGAAGACCGCCACGGCGCCCAGGACCGCATTCCTGAACGCGGGGCTGCGGAAAAGCCCAAGATCCATCAGCGGCTCGTGTCGACGGGCCTCGACCCACACGAATCCGGCTGTCGCCGCGGCGGCCACCCCGTAGGCGGCCAGCGCCGCGGGGGACGTCCAGCCGATGTGCGGCCCTTCGATGAGGGCACCGACCCAGACTCCGATGACCACGGTCAGCAGCAGCTGACCCGGAACGTCGAGGCGTCGTGCCCGCGGCCCACGGGATTCGGGTACGAACACGGCGCTGAGCACCAGGGCGGCCACGATGACCGGTGCGTTGATCCAGAACAGCGCCCGCCAGCCGAGCCCTGCGAGAAGTGCGCCGCCGGTCACCGGTCCGACGGCCATGCTGAGCCCGAAGACGGACGCCCAGACACCGATCGCCTGTGCCCGCTCTTTCGGGTCGGGCATCGCGTTCACCACGATGGCGAGAGCGACCGGACTGAGCATCGAGGCGCCGATGCCCTGAACGGCACGGGCTGCGACGAGCGCGCCGACCGAAGATGCGGTCGCGCAGAGCAGCGAGGCCGCCCCGAACACGACCAACCCGGACTGGAAGATCCGTCGGCGTCCGAACCGGTCCGCCAGTGCGCCGGAGGAGATCAGCAGACCGGCCAGAGCGATGGTGTACGCGTCAACGGTCCACTCAAGACTGCGCGTCCCGACGCCCATGCCGCGTCCGATGGCGGGCAGGCCCACATTGACGATGGTGGTGTCCAGGCCCACCAGGAACATGCTCAGGCAGCAGACGGCCAGCACCGTCCAGCGCCTGCGCGCGCTCAGAGCGGGCAGAACAGGATGAGTCGTTGTCGCGGTCACGGGTCGCCTCTCACGTCCGGGAGTACCTGCCCGGCAAGGCTCGGTCAGGCCCGCAAGCACCGACCAGCACTTTTGCGAGGACCGCAAAGAACGGCACACTGAGCCACGTGGACGCAGAACTGGAGCAGATCCTCGACAGCATCGGGCCCAGGCTGCGTGCGTTGCGCCGGGACCGGGGACTCACGCTGGAGGCGCTGGCAACCACGACCGGGGTCTCCGTGAGCACACTGTCCCGTCTTGAGTCGGGCAGCCGGCGCCCGACCCTGGACCTGCTCATCCCGCTCGCGCGGGCCCATCGCATCGCGCTCGACGACCTGGTGGCCGCACCGGCCACCGGTGACCCCCGGGTGCATTTGAGGCCCTTGCGCAAAGGAGACGGCAGCATCCTCGTCCCCCTGACCCAGTACCCGGGCCGCGTCCAGGTGTTCAAGCACGTACTGGCTCCCCGCGAGCGGAAGCTGGTAACCCACGACGGCTACGAATGGCTCTACGTCCTCGCCGGCGAACTGCGGCTCATCCTCGGAGAGCACGAATGCACGCTCCGCCCCGGGGAAGCTGCCGAGTTCGACACCAGACAACCGCACTGGTTCGGTCCCGCGAACACGAGCGCGGTGGAGATCCTGCATCTGTTCGGACCACGAGGCGACCAAGCCGTCGTACGCACAAAACCGTCGGCCAACAATCCCACACCGGCGGCCACCACACCGCTACCGCCGGCCGCATCCTGACCCGCGATTCCTCTTTGGAGACGCGCTGAGAGTTGTCCCGCAATGATCTTTGAGTCGCCACCGGACGCGACTGCGTGCTGTGTGGCCCGCTTCTCCATCCGACGAGGCTGAGATCGGGCAGCCGGGCGCTGCCCAGCATGGCGCGGTCGGCGCCGTCGCCCTTGCGGCGGCTGTCGCGCAGGATCTTCCAGCCCTTCAGCCGGGCGACGATGTGCTCGATGCGGGCCCGGATTTGCCTGTGCGAGCGGTTGTGTTCGTCCTTCCAGGCTGGGAGTTCGGTCTGGCCCCGCTCGCGGCGGTGCGGCATGACCAGGGCCGTGCCAAGGTAATTGAAGGGAGAAGCCTTCACGACCCGGTTCAGCGTCTATCGACTCGATTCCGTTGCTCGTGCCGAGGAGGTCGTAGCCGAGGGACTGCTGGTCAGCCCATTCCGCCGATCCACCCTGCTGCGTCGAGCCGGAACGCTCCCGGCGCCGCTACCGCGCGCAGGTCGTCCTCGATTGCGCGCAGGCGTTCCTCGCCCAGGACGGCGGCCCAATCCGCCCGCAGCTGGTCGAAGATCGCAGCTGAGCGGGCCAGCAGGTCATACCCTCGCTCGGTCAGCCGCACGAGCCTGCGCCGGGCGTCGGCGGGATCATCGGCGCGTTCGGCGTAGCCGAGGGCGACCAGGCGGTCGACGGTCTTGCCCGCCGCCTGTTTGGAGATTCCCAGGCGGCGGGCGATATCGCTGGCGGCGCTGCCTTCGAGGCCGATCGCCTGCAAGGCGAAGCCGTACGCCGGACGCACATTCGGATGGCCCTGCCGGGCCAGTTCGGCGTGCACTCCGTCGATGAGCGTGCGGAATCCCGCGAACAGCAGCAGCGGGAGTTCGTAGCCGGCCCTGGGCCGGCCAGGGTCCCCGCCCGTCGCTCCAGCTCCCTTGGCCGGAAAGACAACCTGGTTTACCATCTGATCGTCAACCATATTGACCATCCTAGGAGGGTGCCATGTTCGCCGCACACAGCGTGGAGAGCGCTCCAGAAGCGTCGCGACCGGCGATGCAGGCCGTGGCTGGCGCATCGGGTGGCACGGTGCCGGACGCGGTAGCGCGGCTGGCTGCATCACCTGAGTTGCTCAACGGATTCTTGGCCCTGAGCGCAAGTTTCGAGCGTTGCACGCTCGATGCGCTGGCCAGGGAGGTCGTCATCATGACGGTCGCCGTGCGCAACCAGTGCCACATCTGCGTCGCCATGCACACCGGCAAGCTCCGCAAACTCGGCGCGGAAACGGAGCTGATCGCCGCCCTGCGTGAGGAGCGGGCGCTGACCGACGAACGGCTCGAAGCGCTCCGGATGTTCACGCTTGACGTACTGTCCACCGCCGGCGGGGTGGACGATGACGCGCTCAAGGCCCTGAGGGCACACGGGTACACCGAGCGCAACGCACTGGAAGTCGTCCTGGGTATCGGTACATACACGATGTCGACATTCGCCAACCGCCTTGTCAGGGCGGCGTGAAGGCGGAGCCTCGTCGAGCCTGGTGAGCCGGCGTTTCGATACGCCGGCGCGCAGTGGGTCCGGCGGCGGCGCGTTCGCCGAGCCCGGTAGTGGCGGACCCGCAGGAGGCGTCTCACCGCCGCCGGCAAGGACTGCCCAGGTTCGAGGCCGATAGCGCAGTCCGGTTCTTCGCCCGGCATCTCGACCGAGGGGTCGCCGGGTCGTCGACGGCACCTGGAGCGGGTGCTCACCGCGCTGACGGCCCAGCCCGACGTCGACGAGGACCTGGCCTGGGCCGTGTCGGTGGAATCCACGATCGTGCGAGCTCCTCAGCACGCGGCCGGGGCCCGTAAAGAGGGCTCCGGCCGACGAACCGGTCCGACACCGGGGCGTCCGGGCACCATGCCGGACATGCACCTGGCGGATATGGCCCACTCGCCCCGCGCGATCCGCGACCACTGGCGCAAGCGCGGTGCCCGGGCGGTGATCCCGTTCCCGGCGGGCCACCGGCTCCGACGGGGCAGCAGGCCACCAGCCTTCGGCCGCGAGACCTATAAGCAGCGCAACACTGTCGAGTGGTGCTTCAACCGCCTATGCGGTGGGACGGACACGGTGCTGACCGTGGACGGCACTCTAGTCCCTACCCGCGACCACAGCATCGCCGAGCAGTCGAAGAACTACAGGTACTCCACCGATCACCAGGTGGTCGCAGATGCTGACAGGTGTCTGGTCGTGGAGATCGGGCGGCCGGTGCCGGGCAACCGCAACGACTGCACGGCATGAGTCGAGTCCGGCGCCAAGGCCGCCGTCGGGAAGCCGACAACAATCGCCGATGGCGGTTGCCCGGGCACCGGACTCGTGATCCCGCATCGACGCCCCGCCGACGGTGACCTGTGTGACGGGAAGAACACAACCGCTACCACAACCGCGTCCGAACTCGGGGCGAGCACGTCGTCGTGCGGGTGAAGGTATGGAAGAAGCTGCGTGACTGCCGGCTCAAGGGCGACGGCGTAGACCACGCCATGCTTGGCGTCGCCCGCCTGCGCAACCTCCTTCAGCCCGAGTAGACGTACCACCGGCTCGGCTACCTGGGATGCCTCGGCGTACCTGAAGAACGATAACGGACCCTCAGGAGTGCGGTTCCGAACTCGGGCTTCGGCCCAGCTTCTGTGGTACCGCCACTGCAAGTGATCCGCGTCCAGGCTTGCCGAACTCTGCACGAGCGCACCGCAGTTCGGGTCTTTCATGTGATGTGCGGTGGCACGCATCGGTGTTGAATGATCTGATTCCCGGGTGTTCATGATGACCTTCCTGTGTGAGTTCCAGTCCTGGTACTGGAACTGCGATTTCGACGATGCCGAGCTGCAGGCCGCGTTCGATGCCACCGACGCGGTGACGACTCCCGACGAGTTCCAGCGGGCGTTCCTGGTGCTACTGCGCAGCAAGGACACCGTCGCGCGCGGTACCGCCCTCGACTACTTCGACCGTGCCGCCGCCACCAGCCGGTTCGGCGAGGCCAACCCGTTCGAGCCCCACCGGGAGGAAGTCCTCGCGACCGCCCGCGAGATGCTCCGTCGCCCGCCCCGGCCCGGCGACGACATCGCTTTCGAGGGTGCCGATCACGCCAGCGCCCTGCTCGCCCTCAAAAATGACGCGGGGCCCGAGGACGCCGAGGTGGTCCTCACCGTACTGCGGCGCCGCCCGGACGGGGCACTGCTGTACAACGCTCTGGGCACAGCGGGAACCGCCCTGGCGAACTCGGAGCCCCCCGATCCCCGGCTGGTTGCACTGATCGGTGAGATGGCGTTCGACCACTCGCTGGACATCGACGACCGCCGCGAAGCGCTGAGGGCGCTGCGCGGCGCAACCGGCGCCGAGGCGACCGCGCTCCTGGTGCGCGCGACGGGCGAGGACGACTACCGCTTCCAACAGGAGGCGGCACGGGCGTTGTCGATCGGTCAGCGGTTCTACGGCCACCGCGCCCTGTTGGAAGACCTCGACGCCTCCTGGCCGTACGATGAGCGCAGTTTCGCGGCGAGCGAGGTCCGCGAGGCCCTCGGCCCCGGCCCGCACAGCACCTACTGGCAGGGGGTCGATCCCAAGAGTTCGGGGTTGCTCCAAGCCCACCGAGAGATGCGCGCCCCAACCAGCCGACGAGCCCACCGGCAGGCATTTCGGACCATGCTCTACAGCGGTCTCGTCCCGATGGTGGCCATCGCCCTGGACCACTTCTGCGACAACGAGGGGCTCACGCGTTTCGATCTGGACGTCCAGGCGCTCCGCCCCAACGTCCTTGCTCTCGCTCGCCATCTCCTGACGCTGTCGCCATCAGCGGCGAGGGCTGGCCGGGAGACCAGCGCCGGAGCCAGCCACGCCAGCGCGCTGGACGTCCTGGCGCTGCTCGCCGGCCCCGAGGACGTCGTGCTGCTCACCGCTGTGCTCCGACGCCGTGACGCCGAAGCGCTGGTACGCGAGCGCGCGATCCGCGCGGCGCGAGAGTGCCTCGACCGGTGGAAAGAGCCGGACGCCCGAGTCATCGCCGCCCTGGAAGAGCTCGTCTTCGACCCCTCGGCTGCCGTGGACGACCGTGCGCTCGCCGTCATCGCCCTGTTCGACGTGCCCGGGCCGCAGGTCACCGCCGTGCTGCTGCGCGCCGCTCACTCCGACGTCCTGCCCGTCCAGGTCGAAGGCGCACTCGGCCTCACTTACGACCACCTGATCGACCAGCACCGCGACTTCGTGCGCGGCCTCGTCGCATCCTGGCCCGACGGCGATGACGAACCCGACCGGGCCTGGCTCGTCCGGCACGCACTCAGGGACTGACACTCAGTGGGAATGATCGTGTCGCTGTGTCCCAGCCCCGAGTGGCAAGACACCTCAAGGAGAAGAGCCCGCTGCGAGGTCCCAGGAGCGGGGAT
Organism: Streptomyces griseochromogenes; assembly: GCF_001542625.1. Taxonomy (NCBI): domain Bacteria; kingdom Bacillati; phylum Actinomycetota; class Actinomycetes; order Kitasatosporales; family Streptomycetaceae; genus Streptomyces; species Streptomyces griseochromogenes. The sequence goes on from NZ_CP016279.1 coordinate 4,458,563, forward strand.
GGAGGTCGGCGATTGAGGCAACGGCTGGACGTCTCACGGCGCGGTGTCCGGGTCGGCGGGACCGGGCCGTCCCAGGCCGAGGACCAGAACTCGCCGGGCTCGGGGTCCTCCAGGACAGACCCGATCTTGGTTGCCGTCCAGTCGCGGGCTTGGATCACGGGTGACCGTCGGTGTTGACGTTGCGGGTCACGTCCGGGACCCGGTCCGTGCTGGTGAACGTCACGTCGGCGATCTTCGCCACCGGTATGCCCTGCGCGGACGGCAGCACCATGTGTCCTCGCGGTCAGGTCACGACCGACCCGCCGCCCCGCGGATGATCCGTGGCGGGTGCCGCCCTTCGACGTCATCGATCGCCCGGACGCGTACACGTTCTGCCACCTGCCCCGCACAGCCTGGCGACACCCCGCCGTCCGGGCTCCGCCGCCGCGCAGTCCATCGACAACCTCAGCAGTGATCCTGACCTCGGGTGGGAACCACCGTGCGCGTTCAGTACTTTGGGCCCGTGCCGGCCGGAGTGCGCAGGCTCTCGCGATGGGCGCGGGCCGTGGCCATCAGACCGTCCAACGCGTCCCGCGTCCGCACGAGTTCGTCGATGTACCCGGAGAGCCGGTCGCGCTCCTGCGCCATCCGATCGAGAGCGGCATCGGAGTTGCCCTCACTGGGCGCGTCGACGCAGGGCAGCAGCTCGGAAATCGTACGACTGGACAGGCCCGCCGTGTACAGGCGCTGGATGAAACGCACGCGCTCCACCTCGGCGTCCGTGTAATGCCGCTGCCCACTGGCGCTACGGCTGCTGGTCAGCAGCCCCTGTTCCTCGTAGTAGCGCAGCGACCGGACGCTGACCTCGGTACGCGCCGCGAGCTCGCCGATCCGCACGACTGCCTCCCATGGTGAACCACACCACATCGCTTGCCTCTGACATCAATGTCAGGTTTTAGCGTAGCGCTGTGCCCGGCACCCGGGCACGCGATGTACGGACTGAGGAGCCCGACGTGACGACTTTGTTCAGCGATTACGGACTCGGCGACCTGACCCTGCCCAACCGGATGGTGATGGCCCCGATGACCCGTGTCAGGGCCGCGGCCGGCGGCCTCGCCACACCGTCCATGGCGATGTACTACGCGCAACGTGCGACGGCCGGACTGATCGTGTCCGAGGGCGTGCAGCCCAGCCTCGTCGGGCAGTCCAACCCGGGCACGCCCGGACTGCACACCGATGAGCAGGCCGCCTCCTGGCGTGCCGTGACCGACGCCGTGCACATCAACGGCGGGCGGATCTTCGCCCAGATCATGCACGGCGGCCGGGTCTCGCACCCCGACACGACCGGCCACCAGCCGGTCGGCCCCTCGGCGATCGCCGCGGTGGGCGAGGTCTTCACCCCGACCGGCCCGCAGCCCGCACCCGTGCCCCGCGCACTGGACACCGCCGAGGTGCCCGAGCACGCCCACGCGTACGCCGAGGCGGCCCGCCGCGCCATCGACGCGGGCTTCGACGGAGTCGAACTCCACGGCGCCAACGGCTACTTGATCTCGCAGTTCCTTTCCTCCAACGCCAACCTGCGCACGGACCGCTACGGCGGCACGATCGCGGGCCGGATCCGGTTCGCCGTGGAGGCCGTGTCCGCGACCGTAGACGCGATCGGGGCGGTCAGGACCGGCATCCGACTGTCCCCGGGAGGCGGCTTCTGGGGCGTCGAGGAGACCGACGCACTCGCCCTCAACACCGCGTTGCTTACGGAACTGTCCCGTCTCGGACTCGCGTACATCCACCTGGAAGCGACCACGGACGAGGAGGTGCTCATGGGGCTGCGCCGCGCCTGGCCCGGGACCTTGATCGTCAATCCGGTTCTCCCGATGGGCCCCAAGCAGACCGGCCGCGAGGAAGCGGACCACTGGCTGGGGCTGGGCGCGGACCTGATCAGCTTCGGACGCGGCTTCCTGGCCAACCCGGACCTCGTCGAACGCCTCCGCGTCGGCCTGCCGATCGCTCCCGTCGACGAGAGCACGTACTACCAGGGCGGCGACGCCGGCTACCTCACCTATCCGGCCTATCAGTACACGGTCTGACGCCCGTGTGGCGGCTCACGCCTCCGCGAGGTGGACGACAGCGCGAACGCCGCCCGATGCGGCACCGGCCGTTCCGCCGGATCGGGAGTCCGGCCATGTCGATCTACGTCGCTGCTGTCGCCCGCCATTTCGAGGCGTGGCTGCCGTGACTGAGAACGCGCGTACCTACGTTGCCCAGTGGAATCCGAGGCCGGTGAGTGCGGGCGTTTGCCGGGGGTGAGTGTGAGCGGGGGCCGCCGCCCCCGCTCGAAGGTTCCAGAGGCCCGGCGGCTTGCGGGCGCGCGGCGGGCATCTCCCGCTCCGGTGGTGTCGGTACGACGTGGATCACCGGCCTCGAAGGTGGCGGTCTGTCAGGAGCCGGTCGGTGGCGCGAACAGTGCCTGGACGGTCTCGGTCGCCAGGTCGCGTAGCCAGGTATGGGCGCGGTCGTCGTCGTAGCGCTGGTGCCACAGCAGGTACAGCGGGACGTCGGGCAACTGGAGTGGCAGCGGCAGGGTGATCAGGCCGAGCCGGTCCCGGGCCGCGCGGGTGACCGCGTCGGGAAGGGTGACCACCAGATCGGTGCCGAGGGCGAGTTGCAGCGCGAAGGCGGTGGTGGGCCCGGCGGCGATGACGCGACGCTCGTGGCCGCGTGTGGTCAGGGCGTCGTCGATCGGGTCGCGCAGGCGTCCGCGCCGCGAGACGGTGAGGTGTTCGGCGGCCGCGTACCGCTCGACACTCAGGGGGCCTTCGGCGAGCGGGTGGCCGGGGCGGACGGCGACGATGAGCCGATCGCGGCCGACGAGGCGGTGGCGGATGTCGGGCAGCGTCGGCCGGCCGGAGCTGGATTCGAGGTCGACCTCACCCCGGCGCAGCTCGGGGGTGTCCGTGCCGGGTTCGCCGGGCAGGCGTAGCTGGACGCCGGGCGCCTGGCGGTGGACGGCGGCGATCAGTGCGGTGCCGCAGGCGGCGATCAGGGCGTCGTGCCAGCGCACGGTGAACACCCGCTCCAGGGCCGCCAGGTCGAGCTCCCGCTGCGCGGACAGAAGCCGGTGGGCCTGCTGCACGAGGGCGTGGACCTGGGCGCGCATGGCCAGTGCGCGGGTGGTGGGGACCATGCTGCGGCCACTGCGGACCAGGATCTGGTCACCGGTGGCCTTGCGGATACGGCCCAGGGAGCGACTCATCGCCGGTGCGGTGACGTGGAGGCGGGCCGCGGCACCGGCGACACTGCCCTCTTCCAGCAGCGCGTCCAGGGCCGTGAGCAGGTTCAGATCCAGTTGCATGAGAGTAACTCTATGAGTGAAGAGCATGCACTTGTTGTTAATCGTCGGTCGACCTACCGTCGAAGTGCGGGCGTGAGACAAGCCGCCCCGGACTTCGGCCGAACCCCAGGGAGCCAGCCATGAGCACAGCCGTGCCTTTCGACGCCGACACGACGCTCATGTCCGACGTGACGGCCGCGATGAAGACCGCCGGCCTGACGCTGCGAGACCGCTACACCCCGCACGCCCGAGGCGTGAGCCTGAGCGAGGTCGTCGACGAGATCCACGCCAACGACGCCGCGGTGCTGGACGTGCTGCGGGAACCGCTGCTGCGGGCCCGGCGAGGATCGCAGTGGACCGAGGACGAGTTGGCCGGCGGCGCGCTCCCGCCCGGGGGAGTGGTGGGTCGTCGACCCCGCCGAGGGCAACATCAACCACGTCCACGGCATGCCGGACTGGGCCGTCACCGCCACCCTGGTCCGCGACAACCACCCGGTACTCACCGTCGTCCACCTGCCGCTGGCCGGTGACACCTATACCGCCGTCGCGGGCGGCGGTGCCTGCCTCAACGACCGACCCCTGAAGGTGTCCGCCAGGACCGACCTGGGCGCCGCGCTCATCGGCACCGGCCAGGCCAAGCCCGGCGAGGACGAGGACACCTTGCGGCGGATCGGCGAGTCGGTCACCGCCATGCTCGTCAACGGCCTGGTCGTGCGTGTGTCCGTGCCCGCCACGATGCAGCTCATCCACGTCGCCGCCGGACGCGTGGACGCGTTCTGGCAGTTCTCCGACGTCCGCTCCGGCCTGGTCGCCGGTGCCCTGCTGGTCTCCGAGGCCGGAGGCACCGTCACCGACCTGGCGGGCGGACCCTGGAGCACCGGCAGCCGCGACTTCCTGGCCGCCGCCCCCGGCATCCACGCCGGCGCCCTCGAGGTCCTGTCGCCGATCGCCTGACCGCGGAAGCGCCCGCGCTCCCGTTCGTTCCACCCAAGACCGCTAGGAGCACCACAATGACCAGCATCGGCATCCTGGGCGCCGGCCGCGTCGGCGCCAGCCTCGCCGGCAAGCTCGCCGCGACCGGACACCACGTCGTCCTCGGCCGCCGGAGTCCGAAGGAGGAGACCATAAGGTCCGCCGAAGGCTTGGACCCCCGCATCTCCTTCGTCGACCAGCGCACCGCCGCCCGCACCGCGGACATCGTGATCAACGCGACGCCCGGCGACAGCGCACTGGACCGCCTCACCGACCTGCGCACCGAACTCGCCGGAAAGATCCTCGTCGACGTATCCAACGCCACCCGCGACTCCGATGACGGCCTGCCCGGCGACCTGTGCTATCCCGGCAGCAGCCTCGCCGAGCAACTCCAGGCCGCCCTCCCCGACACCCATGTGGTCAAGACCCTCAACACCATGCTGTTCATGGTCATGGCCGCCCCCGAAACCCTGGCCACCCCGCCCGTCGTCTATGTCTCGGGCAACGACGAACATGCGAAGAAGACCGTCACCGGTCTGCTCGGCGACCTGGGCTGGCAGCCCGGATGGATCGAGGACCTCGGCGACATCACCACAGCCCGTGCCACCGAGGCCATGATCCTGGTGGTTCCCCATATCCTGCGCCGCCACGGCTTCCAGCCCTTCGCGGTCTCCCTCGCCCGCTGACCCGCCAGGGCCGGCACCGCGGAGCGGGAGCCGACCCGGATGAGGAAGCTGCCCGCGACTTCGCCCGGTTCGCCGAGGCCGGACACCGAAGCCCTCGCATGGGCCTTCGACCTGTCCTGACCGGCCCCTGGCATGCCACGGGCCCCGGGGGTCGGTCGTGACATCCCCGGGGCCCGGTGTATGGACTCGCACCGTTCAACGACGCCGCGCCAGCGAGGTCACGGCGCCGCCTTGGTAGGTGAACTTGCCGATGCTCGGCGGCTGTTGCCGATCACGGTGTTCTTCGCCCGGACGGTGGCCGACCGCCGTGGGGGTTGCACCTGGCCGGCTCGGTCCGGCCGGCTGTGCACACGGAGGTTCGTGGCCGCGGCCGGCTGTGGTCGGACGACCCTGGCCACGCCGGGGAACTCCTGACGGGGGAGGCGACGCCGGTGCGCGGTGACCGGCGCGGTGTGCCTGTACCTGCGGCGCGGGGGAGTGGCGGGATGCGCGGTACGGGGCCGAGCAGGCTGGGTCAGGTGACGGGAGGAGCGTCCCAGGCGTTCTGGAGAGCTGACCGCACGTCGTCCCCGAGAACGATGTGCGTCATCCCGCCTGGCAGGGTCGGCAACTCGGCCCAGTGAGTCACGGTTTCATCGCTGTCAAGGCCGTAGGGCAAACGGACAATCCCGTCGGAGTCGACGAAGCAGTCCCTGTGCTCTGCCCCGTCCTCACTCCAGTGCAGGGTCGTGAAGTACATCGGCCTCACCAGCCAGAATTCCTCACCCAACGCCGTATCGGACTCAGTGGCGCTGTCGGCTGGATATCGGCCCGTGATCGCTGCCGCCACTGGTGTACCGCTCCGGGGCAGCCTCTCGCGTGCGTCAACCCACGTCACCACGGTGTTCAGATTCGTCATCTCCACCCTCATTCGGGCACTCGGCAAGTCGTCTTCCGCCCGTATGCCGGCTCATGCATGGGCAAGGGCGCTGCCCCGACCTCGGCATCCGGGAAGACTGCCCGGCGCTCACGAAGGTTGCTCGAGCCGGAACGAGCACGGCACCGGGCGATCCACGGGAATGGGCCCTCGCCCGCGACGAGTGCCTTGCCGCCATGGTCGACGGCCACGGACACCACCGGCCGCACGGCCCCGTCTTACCCAGCGCCGTCAGGCCGGTTTCCACGATGTGTCGAGCCTCGCTGGTGGCGTTCTCCTCGGATACCTCCACCACGCGAAACCCACCGCGGCATCGCTCCGATCACCCGCCCGTGACCTGGAGCCTCTCGAGGGCTGTGACATCCTGGTGCAGTGCTCTTGACTGACCATGCCAACCGTGTCGAACTCCGCCCGCTGCGGTATGAGTTCGCTGCGGTGCGGGGCAATCGCTACGACGACAACTGGCTGGTCATCAGCGGCGCGGTGACAAGTCCCGAGGGAAGCTGGTCCTTTGCCGATCCAGCACTGCTGACCGACGAAGCCCGCCAGGTCGGCGCTTGGCTGCGCGGCGTGGCCGCAGGGACAGTGGCCGTCACCCGACGTGATGCCGGGGGCTATGTGTCCCCGGACACATGGTTTATCGAACCGGTCCTGGCCTTCAGCCTGGCTGACCGGAGCGAAGCTGGGGCGTTGATTCGCCTGCACCTGTCCCTGGAGGCGGCGCCCCCTTGGAACCAGGGAGATCGCAGGGTGGACATCTACCAGTACTTCGTGGAGGTGCACGTGAATACGGCCGCGCTGGTCCACGCAGCTGACCAGTGGGATCTTGCTCTGGCTTCCTTTCCCGCCCGCTGATCAACGCCAGTTCCACGTGCAGGTCGACGCGCGCTGTCATACGGAAGTACGGCACGCGGCTCGAACCCATCGCCCTCGGACATCGGACGGAGTGGGCGAACGAACTCGGCGGACACCCGCACCCCGGTTGTAGGCGAGTACCGCAGCGGTTTACCAACCTGGGTTGGATGATGCGCCTGCCGGCCGGCCGTAGTGTTCACATTGATAGAGGCGGACTTATCGATGGCCGTAGCCGAGGTGTACGTCCGGAACCGGGCTGACGCGGCCGGGATGCTCCCAGGATGGATCGTCCGGCCTTGATCCAAAGCATCACGACATTCACGGAGGTACATCCATGTCCCTCGTCACCGGCGTCCGACGCCTGGCCGTCGCCGGGTGCGGCTCGGTCCTTCTCGCGTCCGGCTTCGTGGCCCTGACGGCCGGGCACGCCCAGGCCGCCACCCCGATCTGCACCAAGACCGTGACGAAGTGGTATCAGGACTTCTCGGGTCCCGTGGCCGCGGCGTCCAATGGCTCCCTGAACTGTCAACTGGGCCCCGGCAACAGTAGCTCTGCCGTCAAGGCGCTCCAGAACTCCCTCAAACGCTGCAGCACGGCAAACCCCGGCGGCGTCGACGGCATCTACGGCCCCGGCACCAAGGCAGCGGTCGCCAAGCTGCAGCGGGAGAAGCACGTTTCACCCAGCGACGGCCTCTACGGCCCCAAGACACGGACCGTCTTCAACTGGATCCTGACGGGGCCCAGGGGAGCCGCCTGCTCGACCTTCTGATTGGTAACGCCCTGCGCCATCGAATCGGCGAGGGACTGGGCACCGGCGGCCCGGACCCTCGCCCTATGATCCCGTAGGCGAGACCCTCACCAAAGCGCGCACCGGCCGCCTGACCAAGTGTCGCAGAGGGAACGTCAAGATCCACGGCGGTGAGTCCCACGTTCGCGGACTACACGGCGTACTGGCCGGGCTCGTTGTCACCGCAAAGAGCAGCGCGGTGGCGCATGCGGCGCAGGACCAGCCGGCGCGTGCGGACCGTCTTCGCGACGAAGACACCGTCCGGCGCTTCTGCGAGCGCTGCTACGGGATGATCCATGTGCTCTTCGGGCTGGGCGTCGGCCGCTGCCCGGGCGCCAGTGACGGCCACTACGCGGCCGGACACCAATTCCGCCTTCCCTGCAACGTGCCGGAGACGCCGACCGCACAGGCCGACTGGCGGTACTGCGAAAGGTGCCTGGGCCTGTCCTGCTTCGGCTACCCGGAAGGCGGCTGGTGCCCGGCCGGCGACGCCCACGAGGCGGCGGGGTACGACTTCGTCATCCCGCACTGAAGCCGAGTCGTTGCCGTGGACCACCGTCAGCCGGTGTCGCCCCACACCGCCTCCAGATCCTGGCAGCGGACCGTGATGCTCGCGTCGGTCAGCACGATCTCGTGCAGGCAACCGCCGTCCTCGGCGGGCAGGATCTCGTCGAGGAGCACGGTGTCGACACCCATCCAGTCGATGGAGTGTTCGTACTCGATGGAGAAGTGCCGCACGCCCGAGTAGGTGATGCGCAGGCCTGAGCCGTGCTTCCACTTGTTGGGCGCGAACTCCAGGACCAGTCCGCCGCTCTTGTCGACGGCGAGGTGGACCCCTGCCAGCTCCAAGTCCTTCACACAGCGGGTGGCGCCTCCGATGTCGTAGTGTTCGGGGTCGGAGGCGAAGGATCGGGCACCGGGCGGCAGTTGGGGCCGTAGGCGCGGCAGCTCGGCCAGGTAGGCGCCCGCATCCAGACGGAACCCGTGCAACTCGGAATCCCAGTCCGCCTCGACGAATTTCATGGACAACCTCTCTGACCGCTGCCGGGCCTGGAGCCGGCCGCCAAGACCGCCGTCGCCCGGAGCACCGCCATCGCTGACGGCGCGTAGCTGGGTGCCAACCTACTCATCCCGCAAAGCGCCGCCGCGGCGAGCCCGCCGTGCGGCTGGGCGGTGGGCATGTACAGGTCTGGTCCGCCTATGCTCGTGGTGTGATCGATGTCCCGTTGTCCATCCTGGAAGTTGCGGCCGTCCAGGCCGGTACGCAGGCCGTGGACTCTCTGCGTCAGACGGCCACCTTCGCGCAGAAGGCCGAACGGCTTGGTTATCGGCGGATCTGGTACGCCGAACACCACCATTCCCCGGCCATCGGCGCGTTCCCACCGGTAGTGCTGACGGCCCACGCCGCCGCTTCGACCTCGACGATCCGTCTGGGCTCAGGTGGGGTGCTGGCCCCCAACCACCCGCCCCTCGGGCTCGCGGAGCAGTTCGGCACTCTCGCCGCCCTTCATGGCGGCCGTATCGACTTGGGAGTGGGCCGCGGTCCCGGGACGCTCGACGCGGCCACCGCGCGGGCGCTGCGCCGCGACGCCGAGCCGGCCACCGATGCCGAATACCAGGACGATGTGGCCGCGATCCTGACCTTCCTGGTCGAGGAAGTGGCACTGGAACCGCTCCCGGAACCCTGGCTGTTGGTCTCCAGCACCGCAGGTGCCGCACTGGCCGCGCGGCTGGGGCTGCCCATCGCCGTCGCGCACCACATCCGACCGGACAACACACTCTCGGTGCTGGAGTGCTATCGCGGCGCGTTCACGACGTCCCGCTGGTGCGCGAAGCCGACGGTGCTGGTGTGTGTGGAGACGATCTGCGCGGATTCGGAAGAACAGGCGGAGCGGCTCGCCGGACCGATGAACGTGATCAAAGCGGGGCTGCTCAAGGCGACGGCCGAAATCCCCTTCCCGACGCCCGAGGACGCCGCGGCCCACTCCTTCACCCCGCAGGAACAGCAGGCGCTGGACGCCTTCCGCGCTCACCAGGCGTACGGAACACCGGACGTCGTGGCGCGCCGCCTGGCCGACATAGCCGCCATGACAGGCGCGCAGGAGCTGATGCTCACCACACCGGTCCACGCCCTCGACGACAGGCTTCGCTCCTTCGAGCTCGTCAAGAAAGAGGTAGGGGCGATGGGCGGTACGGCGGCGTTGCGCATTCCGGACACCTCACGCTGACGCACTGCGCAGGGTCGATCGCCTTCTGCGCCACCGGCCGGCCTGTGGCTACTGGCGCGGCTGCCCGTCTCGGTGCCGGTGGGGCCCATGGCTGACGTGCTGCGGAGCGCTCAGTCCGCCACTCTGGGGGGAGGAAGGAGCGACGTCATGCCCCGTACCGGGAGGGTGCCGCCGGGGGGTACGCTCCGTCTGCATCGACGTGCCGCCGACGCGTCCCGTCGGCGGAGCTGGGCACGCCGGGTGACTGCCTCGGCCCGGTCCGCGCACGCACGGGCGGCGACCCGGTTTCCGGTGGTCACCCACCTCGCGGACCGCATGGTGTCGGTGAACATCTTCGATTCCGCCACTCGCCTGGCGGCGCAGTCCTTCCTGACCGCGGTTCCGCTGCTCTTCGTGGTCGGCGCATACGCTCCGCCGCCGGTGCGGCACCAGCTCATCACGTCCGTCCGTACCGTCTTCGGGGTCACTGGCGCCGCGGACGCCCAGCTCGTACAGGCGCTCAGCCCCACGACCGGAAGTCTGCGGCAGGCGACCGGTGTCGTGGGCGGGCTGATGGTGCTGCTCTCCGCCACTGCGGTCAGCAGGGCGCTGCAGCGGCTGTGCAAACGCGCCTGGGAGATTCCCCGGGCGGGGACCAGAATCGCCCCCTGGCGGTGGCTGGCCTGGCTCGTCCTGTGGCTGGCGGCGCTGCTGGTTCAGGGGCCCATGCGCGACGGGTTCGGCGTCGGGGCCTGGCTGGGGATCCCGATCACGCTGGTGGGTCTGACGGGTCTGTGGTGGTGGACGCAGCATCTGCTGCTCGGCGGCCTGGTCGGCTGGAAACCCCTGCTGCCCGGCGCGGTGATCACGGCTGTCGCCGTCACGGCACTGAGCGTGACCGCACGGTTGTATCTGCCACGGGCGCTCAACCAGGCCCTCTCCGAATACGGCTCCCTCGGCCCGGTGTTCATCCTGCTGTCGTGGCTGATCGTGGTCTGTGTCGCCGTCGCGATCAGCATCAGCGCGGGCGCCGTCGTGGCCCAGGAACCGGCGCCGGCCCGGCGCCTCGGAAGCCCGCCTCCGGTTCGTGGCCGGGCCGCACACCGGTGACACCGTCGGCCGCGGCCTTCTCTGCTGTCGGCGTCGGCCGGGTCAGGAACTCAGAACGTCGGCCATGACAGCCGTGTTGTGCCGCGCGGCCCATTCTTTCCAGTTGCCCAGCATGCTCTTCGCTCGCTCGCCCATGACCAGGAAGGCAGCTGTGCCTGCGTGACATCGGCAGGACACCCCTTTCCAGGGTGCAGGTGATGTACGCGGGGCATAGGCTTCTGACTGCCAGGTCGCGTTCTGTGGGCGGTTTCGCAGACCGCGATCACCTCTTCGCGACGATGAATTCTTCTGTGGAGACCCGACGAGCCTTTTGCACCCCTTCGCACTTCACAGGGGTGGGCAACGGCCGAATTCCTTCTCTCGATGCCTGTCTCACGCTTTGCGCGGCGGAGTGGCACAGACTTCAGGGTCCACAGCTTGCAGTCCCTGTGGAGGTCGGGATGAGAATTGTCGTGGACCTTTCCCGATGTGAGGGGTATGCGCAGTGCGCGTTCCTCGCTCCGGACGCGTTCCGGATGCACGGCGAGGAAGCGCTGATGTACGACCCGAGCCCCGACGACGCCCGGCGCGACCAGGTGCTGCGCGCCGCGGCGGCCTGCCCGGTCCAAGCGATCCTTGTCGACCAGCTGGAGGGACGGGACGCACCGGTGGAGGCGTCGCCGTCATGACCAGCGCGGACAACCTGCAAGCGTTCAAGCGCGACGGCCGCATCGTGATCGTCGGTGCGTCACTGGCGGGACTGCGGGCCGCGGAAGCTCTGCGCGGCGAGGGTTTCACCGGATCGTTGACCATGATCGGTGACGAGTTGGGCGAACCCTATGACCGGCCTCCCCTGTCCAAGCAGGTACTCACCGGGTGGGTGTCGGCCGGGGACACCACGCTGCCGCGACGTCGTGACGTCAATGCGGAGTGGTTGCTGGGGGTGCCCGCCACCGGGCTGGACCTGGCCACCAACATCGTGCGTCTCGCCGACGGACGCGAGATTCCCTTCGACCGGGTGCTGATCTCCACCGGGGTACGAGCCCGGCCGTGGTTCGTCGAGAGCGAGGCAGCCCTGGACGGCGTGTTCGTCGTGCGTACGCGCGAGCATGCCGAGGGCCTGCAGCGCGCGCTCGCCGCCGGACCCTCCCGCGTACTGGTCATCGGTGCCGGATTCACCGGCTCCGAGATCGCCTCCATCTGCCGCGAGCGGGACATCCCGTTGACCGTCGCCGAACTCGCGCCGGCCCCGCTGGTCGGGGCGCTCGGTGCCATGATCGGTGAGGTCGCGGCGGACATGCAGCGTGCTCACGGTGTCGACCTGCGCTGCGGAGTCAAGGTCACCCAGCTGGAGGGCGACGCGCAGGGGCACTTCCGCCGTGCTCACTTCGACGACGGCAGCACGATCGACGCCGACGTGGCGGTGGTGGCACTCGGGGGTATCCGCAACACCGAGTGGCTGCGGGGCTCGGGACTGGCGGCGGGTGTCTGGGGAATCGCCTGCGACACGGGCTGCCGCGCCCTCACCCTCAACGGCCTGATCACCGACGACATCTTCGTCGCCGGAGACGTGGCACGCTGCCCGAATCCGATCTACGAATACCGGCTCATCTCGCTGGAGCACTGGGCGAACGCCGTGGAGCAGGCCGAGGTCGCGGCGCACAACATGGTCAGCGGCCAGGCGGACCGCTGGCCCCACCTGTCCATCCCGCTGTTCTGGTCGATCCAGTTCGGTGTCAACATCAAGTCCGTCGGTGTGCCGACCTTCGCCGACGAGGTGGCCGTCACCCAGGGGTCGGTGTCCGACCACCGTTTCGTCGCCGCATACGGCTATCGGGGCCGCGTCACCGCGGCAGTGAGCTTCAACAACGCGAAGTGGCTGGACCACTACCGGAATCTGATCGAGACGGCCGCGCCTTTCCCGCCGCCCTGCCCCACACCCGACCAACCCGCCGACATGAAACCGGTGCCCGTCGACTTCCCCGGCCCCACCCTGCTCGCACAGGGAGCCACGGTGGTCGTCACCGGCCATGACCCCGGTGAGCGGCGGGTCACGGCCGCGCAGTATCACCGGTAGGAGGGAGAGCGAGATGACCACGACCGAGACGCCCGACATGTTGCGCCGGATCCTCGACTACTCCTCCAGGGCCGACCCGTACCCGCTGTACGCCGAGCTGCGCCGGACGCCCGTGGCCCGGCAGGAGGACGGCAGCTACGTCGTCAGCACCTATCGCGAACTCACGGATCTGCTGCACGACCCGCACCTGAGTTCCGACGTCCGCAATCTGTCGCGTCCTATGCCGCAAGGCCAGGGAGACGCCACGCCGGCGTTCATCAACATGGACCCGCCCGAGCACGACCGCCTGCGGCGTATGGCGATGCGCCACTTCGGCCCTCCGCACACCCCGGGGCTGGTGACTGGCGTGGAACCCGCCCTGACCTCCGCCGTCGGCAGTCTGATCGACGACTTCGCAGGCAAGGAGCAGATCGACATCGTCGACGACTTCGCCTACCCGTTCCCCGTCTCGGTGATCTGCCACCTGCTCGGCGTGCCGCGCGAGGACGAACCGAGGTTCCGCGTGTGGGTGAACGACCTCATCAACTCGATCGACTACGACCCCAAGACCGACCCCAAGGAAAAGCTGGAGAAGGGCGTGCAGGCCCGCAAGGACCTGCGCCAGTACCTCGGCGGGCTGCTGGAGCAACGCCATGACCGACCGGGTGACGACCTGCTGTCACGCATGGCCAACGATGACGGGCCGGACGGGCGGATGGCCGACGACGACATTGTCTCCACCGCCAACCTGCTGCTGATCGCGGGCCACGAGACCACCGTCAACCTCATCACCAACGGCATGCTGACACTGCTGCGCCATCCGGACGTGCTGCAGCGACTGCGCGACGAACCGGGCCTGGTCGTCCCGCTGGTCGAAGAGCTGCTGCGCTACGAGCCTCCCGTGCACATCATTCCGTGGCGGGCGGCGTACAGCGACATCACCGTCGCCGACACCGTCATCCCCAAGGGCTCGCAGATCATGCTCATGCTGGCCTCGGGCAGCCGCGACCAGAACCGCTTCCACGATCCCGACCGTTTCGACCCCGACCGGCGAGACAACCAGCACCTCGGCTTCGGCAGCGGCATCCACCTGTGCTTCGGCGGCCCGCTGGCCCGGCGGGAAGCCCAGATCGCGCTGGGTGAGCTGGTACGCCGCCTGGACCGGCCCAGGCTGGTCGCCGACCCGCCGCCGTACCGGCGCAGCCCCGTTCTTCGTGGTCCGATCCATCTGCACGTCGAGCAGGCTGCAGGTTGACGCGACGGCCGAGGCCACCGGCAAGGTCACAGGCTGCCGCGGACGGGCTCCACGCCGGCCGGCACATCGACGGCCCCGAGGGGCTGGACAGGTGCCACCCGCTCCGGGCGTGTCACGCCGGCCGGTCCCTCCCATGGTCCTGGGACGCCACCACCACGTTGGCCAGGGGCTCTCCGGCCGTGTACCGGGCCAGCTGGGCACGGACCAGCGCCAGCGCACGGGGGCGGAACGCAGAGGTGGTGGCGGCCGCATGCGGGCTGATCAGTGTGTTGGGTGTCGTCCACAAGGGATGGCCCGGCGGCAGCGGTTCCGGGTCCGTCACATCGAGTGCCGCGCTCAACCGCCCGCTGCGCAAGGCGCTGACCAGGGCGGTGGTGTCCACGATCGGGCCACGCGCGATGTTGACCAGCAGGGCTCCGTCCCTCATCCGCGCCAGAAACCGCGCGTCGACCGCTCCTCGGGTCGCGTCCGTGAGAGGCAGGGTCAGTACCACCACGTCGGCCTGGGGGAGCAGAGACGGCAACTCGTCCATGGAGTGCACCGGCCCTTGGGGCAGCTGTCGCGCGGTGCGGGCCACGCGCAGCACGTCGCAGTCGAACGCCGTCAGCCGAGCTTCGACGGCGACACCGATGGAGCCGTAGCCGAGCAGCAGAACGGTTCGGTCGGCCAGCGCGGGCCGGAAGCCGGGTGTCCAGCGCTGCGCGTCCTGGGAGCGGACGAAGTCGGGGATGCCACGCAGTGCGGCGAGTGTCAGCGTCACCGCGTATTCGGCTGTGCTCGCCGAGTGGACGTCTCTGGCGTTGCAGAGCGTGACTCCGGCGGGCAGGTGGGGCAGCAGGTCGTCGACGCCCGCGCTCAAGGACTGCAACACGCGCAAGGCCGGCAGGGCCGGCAGCAGGGGCAGCGCCGCACGGTTGAAGGTGTACGGGATGGCAAAGAACTCGACGGCGTCCAGTAACCGGCCGTCGGGGGCCCGGCCGGTGCCGTCCCAGACGAGCGCAGGCCATCCCGGAGGGAGCCCGCCGAGGTCGGCCGGCGTGAACGGCAGCAGGAGTCTCACCCTGTCCGGGCTCTTGGTGGACGTCATCGGGCGGACTCCTGACGCAACGGCCGGCTGTGGTCGGCGGACAGAGCGAGTGGGACGCGCCCGGCCAGGAATCGCGTATACGGTACGTCCTGGAACGACGGGTGATAGTGGATGTGCACCAGTGTTCCACCGCCACCAGAGGGAGGCACGTTGACCAGCGTGGCCAACGGTTCACGCGTGGTGATCGTGATGGGCGTGTCCGCGTCCGGCAAGTCCACTGTCGGAGCGCGGCTCGCTCAACGACTCGGCGTGCCGTTCCTGGAGGGCGACGACCTCCACCCCGCGGCCAACCGGGCCAAGATGGCGTCCGGGCACCCACTCGACGACGCCGACCGCAAGCCTTGGCTGGCGGTTTTCGCGCAGTGGATTCGAACGGCTGCGGCAGGTGGACGCGGGGGTGTTGCCACGTGTTCCGCACTCAAACGCGAGTACCGGGACCAGCTCCGGCGCACGGGAGCGGACCTGTGGTTCGTCTACCTCGCTCTGGACCGAGCGGTGGCCGCGGAGCGGATCGCCCGTCGCAAGGGGCACTTCATGCCCCCGCGGTTGCTCGACTCCCAGTACGAGGTTCTGGATCCGCTGCAGGCCCAGGAGCCGGGCGTCACCATCGACGGGTCCGGCGACCCGGAGCAGGTCCTGGCGGCGGCGCTGCGCGCGGTGACCGGGCCGGACCGGTAGTTCGCGCCCCACGGGAGGTTCGGATGGACTTGATCCACTTCCGGATGGTCATGCCGCCCGCGCTCACCCAGCGGGCCGTCGACCTGCTGGCCGGGCACGACCGGGTCCTCAATCTGGTGGTCGTGAAATCCGCCCACGTTCCGGACGGCGACGTGCTCGAGTGCGACGTGGTGAAGGGAGCCGCGAACGGCGTGCTCGGCAGCTTGCGCACACTGGGCGTCGACCGTATGGGGGCGATCGCCGTCGATGACGTCGACCTGATGTTCTCGCACCGTGCGCAACAGATCGAGGACGACCAGCCGAGCGCCCTCGTCCACGCCCCGCTGTGGGCCGCGCTCGAGGCCCACATCCGGGCCGGGGGAACGTACCCGCCGTCCTTCTACCTGTTCCTGGTCATCGCCGGTCTCATCGGCTCGGTGGGCATCATGACCAACTCGCAGATCCTGATCGTGGCAGCCATGGTGGTCGGCCCCGAATACAGCGCGATCACCAGCGTCGCGCTCGGCCTCGACCGAAGCAGCCGTCGCCGGGTCTGGGAAGGGACGCGCGCGCTGACGACCGGTTTCCTGCTGGCCATCGCGGTCACTCTGGGTTTCTCCGTGCTGGTGCGGGCTGCCGGCCTGCAATCCACGGCCTTTGAGCTGGGCCTGCGGCCCGTCTCCCACCTCATCGACACCCCGGACGTCTTCTCTGCCATCGTCGCCGTCCTCGCCGGCGTGGTCGGAGTCGTCTCGCTCACGGAGGCACGCTCCAGTGCGCTGCTCGGTGTCTTCATCTCCGTGACCACGATTCCCGCCGCCTCGGACATCGCCGTCTCGCTCGCCTTCGGCGACTGGCGTGAGGCGAGGGGCTCGCTGGTCCAGCTCCTGCTCAACGTGGTCGTTCTCGTGGTCGTGGGCTTCCTCACCCTGCGTCTGCAGCGAGGCCTGTGGCGCCGCGCGGCTCGTCGTGCCGCCATGCGGCCGCAGGGTTAACGGTCCGGCCCGGTGGACCGGCCACGAGGTCACCCCTCGTCACGTGCGCCACCGCGCCGCAGCTCAGCGTCGGTGAGCCCCTCCAGCTCGCCATGGGTGTCCAGCCAGTACAGCAGGACGACCGCGGGCAAGACCAACACGACGGCGACAAGGGTGACGAGCCCGAGCCAGCGCAGTGTGGTGTGCGCGCCCGCCCCCTCGGCCACGGTGAGTGAGGTCGGGATCAGGTACGGGCGCTGCGCCATGCCCCAGGCGAGGACGGCCGACGCCACCACGCCGACGGCCGAGACCCGGGACCGGTCCGCGGAGGGACGGGTCAGCAGCCATACGGTGGCGAGCGTGGCCACCGCTGCCACGATCACGAAGACGAGTCCCACGCCATGGGTGAGCCCGTGCCACACATGGGGGGCGTCCTTGTGCGTGACGACCAGCGTGATCACGGCGAGCACGGCGACGACCGCCAGTGCCGCCAGTGCCCGCCGCCGGAAGTAGCCGTCGAGGTCCGGCGCCGAGAAGCGCCGGGCGTCAGCGGCCAGGAACACGGCACCGAGCAGGGCCGTGGCGGCCACGGCCAGCAGGCCGAACAGCAGCGAGGTGGGGTTGGCCCAGGCATCCGTCGACGCCATCGTACCCGCCGTCACCCGGCCCGAGGCCACCCCTCCGGCCGCAGCGCCCAGGAAGAACGGCGTCAGCAGCGAGGAGACGGCGAACATCGCACCGTACAGGCGCCGGCCTGCCAGCCTCGTCAGAGGCTTGCGCAGGGCGAAGCCGGCCCCGCGGAGCACGGTGCCGACGGCGGCCAGCGCCAGCGGCAGCCACATCGCCGTGAACACCCGCTGGAAGAACACGGGAAAGCCCGTCCACATGATGACCAGCACGAAGATCAGCCAGACGTTGTTGACCTCCCACACCGGAGCCATCGCGTGGTCGATCAGCCATCGGGCGCGTTTGCCGCGTTCCGCCCCGCCTGCGATCAGATCCCAGAAGCCGGCTCCGTAGTCGGTGCCACCGCCACAGGCGTACGCGGCGACCGCGAGCAGCAGGACGACGGCCATGACTCCGGCGATCACGTCCGGCTCCCCGTGGACGAGGCGCTTCCGTCGCCTCCGGGCCCGACCGTGGAGCGCGGCCCGTACGGCGTGTCCGCCTCCGGTGCCTCCTGCGGAGCCTGCGGTCCGCCCTTCTCGTCGGCGAGCCGCCAGCGTGCGCGCATCTTCAGCAGCACCACCAGAAACGACCCGAAGACGAAGACGTACACCACGACGACCAGCCCGAACATGATCCACAGGGTGGTGGAACGCGTCGACGTCACCGCTTGCGCGACCCGCATGCTCTGGTAGACGATCCACGGCTGGCGTCCCACCTCGGTGGTGATCCAGCCGCATTCGACGGCGGCGACGGAGGCCACGCCCGCGCACGCGGCACCGCGGTAGAACCACGGGGAGGCCGGCAGCCGGCGGCGGCGCAGCCACACGAGGGCGTACCAGATCGCGAGCAGGAGCAGCAGTGAGCCGATGCCGACCATGGCGTCGAACGCGAAATGGGTGATGGTGGCCTCGACAGCCGTCGGCCGGTCACCGGCCGGCACCGACGTAAGACCGGTGACCTTGGTGTCCGGGCGGAAACCGGCGAGGATCGAGTCGAGCTGGGGGATCTTGATGCCGCCGGAGATGGTTCCGTCCGGATGCAGCCGGCCGAACAGGTATTCCGGGACATGGGTGTCGGTGTTCCAGACGATCTCCATGGCCGCGAACTTCACGGGCTGCTTGTGGAAGACCTGCCGGGCGATGGAGTCACCGAGCATGAACTGCACCGGTGTGAGCACCGCGGCCAGCGTGAAGGGGATCGTGAAACCGAGCCGGTGATACCGGTCCCGGCGCCCGCGCAACCAGCCGACGGCATAGACACCGGCGACGACGTAGCCCGCCGTCACGAACATCGCCACGACGAAATGCCAGTACTGCGGTCCGAACATGGGCGTGAAGATCGCCTTCCAGATCTTCACGTCGACGGGGTTGCCGGCGGAGTCGAGGGTGAAGCCCCGCGGGGTGTTCATCCACGAGTTGGCGGCCAGGATGCCGAAGGCGCCGAGCAGGGCCGCGAAGGGCAGGGGCAGTCCGAGCAGGAAGTGGGTACGGGCGGGAAGCCTTCGCCAGCCGTACAGATAGATGGCGATGAGAACGGCCTCCAGGAAGAAGGCCCACGCCTCGACCCCGAAGCCGATGCCGAAGACATCGCCCCACCGGCCCATCATGCCCGGCCACAGCAGACCGAACTCGAAGGACAGCACGGTGCCGGTGACGACGCCGATGGCGAACTGGACCGCCATCACCGCCGACCACCGGCGCGCCAGCAGCAGGGCGGTCTCGTCGTCGCGACGCAGACCGTAACCGTGCATGATCAGTGTGATCAGCGGCAGCGCCACGCCCAGAGGCACCAGGATGATGTGGGAGGCGAGGGTGAAGGCCATCTGAGATCTGGCCGGGAGCATCTGCGCCGGCGCGTCCGCCAGCAAAGGGACCGTGAAGTGCATGGGTGTCTCTCTGGGGGCCGACGGGAACGGGGCGAGTCAGCCGCCGGTGGCGAAGCCGGGGAAGAGGGTCATCCCGCCGTCCACGTAGAGGGTGGCTCCCACGACGTAGTCCATGAGGTCGGAGGCGATGCCGACGACCGCGTTGGCGATGTCCTCGGGATCGCCGACACGGTCGTAGGGGATCAGCCGCAGGAGGTCCTTCTGGGCCTCCGGGGTCTCCCAGGCGCTGCGGTTGATGGGGGTCTTGATGGCCCCGGGGGCGATCGCGTTCACCCGGATCTTCTTCGGGGCGAGTTCCTGGGCGAGGGTCTCCATCATCATCTGGACGCCGCCCTTGGAGGAGGCGTAGTTCACATGCCCGGCCCACGGGATGATCTGGTGCACCGAGCTCATGCAGATGATCTTCCCGGCGGCACGTGAGACCTCGGGCACGACGCCGCGCCGGAGGAACTCCTTCGTCGCCTCGCGCGCGCACAGGAACTGCCCGGTGAGGTTGACGTCCAGCACCTTCTGCCACTGGGCGAGGGTCATCTCGGTGAACGAGGCGTCGCGTTGCAGTCCGGCGTTGGCGACCAGGATGTCGATCGTGCCGAACTCCTGGACCATCCGGTCCATCATCGCCACGACCTGGTCCTCGTCGGACACGTCCGCCTCGTAGGCCGCGGCCCGAACCCCGAGGGCCTTGATCTCCTCGACCACCTGCTCGGCGTCCTCACGCCCGGCCACGTAGTTCACGACCACGTCGGCTCCGGCCCGGCCCAGGGCGACGGCCGTGGCCCGGCCGATCCCGGAGTTGGCGCCGGTGACGAGCGCCTTCTGCCCCTTGAGCAGATGCGCGGGGATCACGTTCTGCGGTGCGCCCTCGGTGGCACTCACGATGTCTGTCTCCTCCACTCCTTGGCCCGGATCAGCCGGGCCACGGCCCGGAGGTTCAGGCGCCACACAAACACCGTGGACGAGGAGCCGCACCGTGATCGAGCCCGCGTTGGGCTGACCGGCTGAGGATCTTCGCCCGATCAGTGGCGAGCCCGTCGGCCGGGGGGCGGCCCGACCGCGCCGTGGGGTGATCGTCCTCGCGCTGTGGTGTCACACTCGCTGCCAGAGCCGGTCGAGCGCGTCATTGAGCGTCGTGGCGGCCATGATGAGGGAGAGATGGGTGAAAGCCTGCGGGAAATTGCCGAGTTGTTCTCCGCTCGGACCTATCTCCTCGGCGAACAGGCCGACGTGGTTCGCGTAGGTCTGCATCTTCTCGAAGGCATAGCGGGCCTCGGAGAGTCGTCCCGCGCGGGCGAGGGCGTCGACGTACAGGAACGTACAGAGACTGAACGTTCCTTCGGTGCCGCGCAGCCCGTCGGGAGACGCCTGGGGGTCGTAACGGTAGACCAGGCTGTCGGAGACGAGGACGCGGTCCATGGCGTCCAGGGTGCTGAGCCAGCCGGGGCTTCGGGGGGAGATGAATCCGACCCGGGGGGCGAGCAGGAGCGACGCGTCCAGGACGTCGCCTCCGTAGTACTGGACGAGGGCCTGCTCCTTCTCGTTCCAGCCGTGCTGCATGACCTGTTCCAGGATCTCGTCCCGGGCACGGGTCCAGCGCACGGTGTCGGCCGGCCTGCTGAACTCGGCCGCCAGCTTCAGCCCGCGGTCGAAGGCGGTCCAGCACATCACCCGGCTGTAGGTGAAGTCCTTGCGCCCGCCCCGGGTCTCCCAGATCCCTTCGTCGGGCCGGTCCCAGGAGTCGGCGAGCCAGTCCAGGGTGGCCGCAAGGCCCTTCCACCCGTGATAGCCCGCCTGCTCGCCGACCACACGGCCCTCGGCCAGGCCGTACAGAGCCTCGCCGTAGATGTCGAGCTGCAGCTGGTCGGAGGCGGCGTTGCCCGCCCGGACCGGGTAGGAGCCGCGGTAGCCCTCGAAGTGCTCCAGGATCTCCTCCGTCAGATGAGGGTCACCGTCCACCCGGTACATGATCTGCAGGGGTTCGCCGTCCGGTCCCTCGTGGGCGTGGAGGCGGTCACCGAGCCAGTGGATGAAGCGGGTCGCCTCCTCCACGAAACCGAGATCGAGCAGGGCCCGGATCGACAGGGATCCGTCCCGCACCCAGGTGTACCGGTAGTCCCAGTTGCGCTCACCGCCGACCTGCTCGGGCAGCCCCATGGTGGCCGCGGCGACCGGTGCGCCCGAGGGGGCGTAGGTGAGGAGCTTGAGGGTGATGGCGGAGCGGTACACCATGTCCGTCCAGCGGCCGCGGTAGCGCGAGGTGCGCACCCACAGCTGCCAGAAGTCGATGTTGCTCCAGGCGTCTTCGGCGATCCCCTCGGTGGTGGGTGACGGTGGCGCCTGTCCGCCGGGCGGGCCCACGGTGAACACCGCGACGGCCACCTCTCCCGCGTTGAGCGTGACGGCGCCCCGGACGTCCTGCCCGTCCTGTTCGAGCGGGACGCTGCTCTGGAGGTGGGCGGTCGCGCCCGGGGCGTGGAACGTCGCCCGCTCAGGCGTCAGGTCGAGCCGGTGGCCGGCCCGTGCGTAGTCGAACCGCGGCCGGCATACGAGCTCGAACCGCACGGTGCCGCGCACCGTGCGGGCGACACGCACCAGTTGGTGCCGGTCGGCCGCTGTCGTGCCCGGCTGGACCGGCATGTAGTCGACGATCTCGCCGACTCCGTCCGGAGACATGAAGCGGGTCACCAGGACGGCGGTGTCCGGGTAGTAGAGCTGTTTCCAGGTCCCTTCGGGGTGCTCCGGCGCGAGCAGGAAGTAGCCGCCGCCGTCGTGGTCGAGCAGGGCGGCGAAGACGCTGGGCGAGTCGAAGCGCGGTGTCGCGAACCAGTCGATCACGCCATGGGACGACACCAGAGCCGCGGTCTGCAGGTCCCCGATGAGCCCGTGGTCGGCGATGGGCGGGTAGCGATCCATGGCGGTCTCCTTGCTGGTCCCCTGCTCAGGCCGCTGCCGCTGTGACCCGTCCCGTACGGACGGCATCGACGAGTGCCTGGTGGTCCCTCTCGTTCTGGTCGGCGTAGAGCTCGGCGAACGTCACCAGCGCCCGGTCGAAGGCGTCACCGCTGCCCAGATACGAGGCGATGGCGATCCGGTCACCCGACCTCGCGTGTGCGCGAGCCTGCGTGGCACCGCACATCCCACCGAAAGTCTCCAGTCCGGCCGGCGGCATCCTCTCGGGCTCGGCGATGCCCTTCCAGGCGCGCAACTGCCTGACGTAGAAGTCCCGTCGGCGGCCGTCGATGCCGTCGATGCCGTCGATGCCGTCGATGCCGTCGACCCGCTCCCAGCCCAGGAAGATGTCACTCGTGGTCCGCATGAGCCGCTGGCCACAGACCACCCGCTCGCCCTGCGACCGGAAGCGGCCCGCACCGGCGAAGGGCGTCGGCACCGATGCGTCGGCCTCCTTGGCCTGCGGGAACAGCGGGTCCTCGGCGTCCCTGCCGAGCAGCAGCGCGATCCAGCAGCGGGTGCCCACATTCCCGACTCCGACCACCTTGCGGGCCACGTCGACGATCCGGTACTGCTCCAGCAGTCGGCGTATCTGTTTCTCCAACTCGCCGCGCTCGGCGTTCGCAAGCAGGTCCTGGAGCGGTGTGATCAGTGGTGGATCCGGCAGGGTGCTGCCGTCGGCCGGTGGGTGGGAGGTCATCGCAGTCGCTCCGCGATGTGGTCACCGACACGCAGGGCGTTGGCGATGGCCGTCAGCGAGGGATTGACCGCTCCGATGCTCGGGAAGAAGCTCGTGTCGACGACGTAGAGGTTGTCGAGGTCGTGGGCCTTGCAGTTGACGTCCAAGGCCGAGCTCGCGGGGTCGCCGCCGAAGCGGACCGTGCCCGCCTGGTGCGCCGTGGCGCCGATGGGCATGCCCTTGTGCAGGTAGAGGCTCCGCGACAGGAGATGGTGTTCGTGCATGCCCAGGTGTTCGAGCATGCCCTGCAGTTTGTGCCGCAGGCGCTCCAGCCCGGCGATGTTGTTCTTCTCGTCGAGGGCGAGGTGGATCCCGTCGTCCCGGTCCAGGGTGACACGGTTCTCCGCGACCGGCAGGTCCTCCCCGCACAGCCAGAAATCGACCGCGTGGTGGGCCAGCACCTCGAACGGCATGTCCGGGGCGACCGCCCCGGCCCAGCGGGGCGCTTCGCCGTGGATCTGCTCGGAGTCGGACTTGCCGAGCATCTGGATCCCGCCCAAGGGGTAGTCCCAGTCGTCGGATCCCAGGTACCAGTCGTGCAGTGCCAGAGTCTTCTGGAACTTGGTGTCGTTCGGTTCCCGGGACACGGCCATGAGGGCCATGTTGTTGTGACGCATGTAGTACCGGCCCACCACGTCCGAGCTGTTGGCGAGCCCCTGGGGGTGCCGGTCATCGGCCGAACGCAGCAGCAGGACGGCGGAGTTGACGGCACCGCAGGCCACGACCACGATGTCGGCGCCGAACTCCACGGTGGAGGGGTCTCCGTCCCCCACGGTGGCGACGACCTTGGTGACACTCCGGCCGGTCGTATCCGTTTCTAGGCGCCGAACGTCCGCATGGGTGATCATCTCGACATTGGCGTGGCGCAGGGCGGGGTCGACACAGATGACCTGGGCGTCGGACTTGGCGCCGACCAGACAGGGGAAGCCGTCGACGCGATCGCAGCGGATGCAGGCGCTGGTGTGTACGGCCCGGCCCCGTTCGTCCTGGGTGAGATTCACCCCGATCGGGAGGTGGAAGGGGTGCAGACCCTGCTTCTCCAGGTCGTGGCTGAGCTGCTCGATGCGAGGCTCGTGCTGGACCGGCGGATAGGCGTACTGGGCGCTGGTAGGACCCTCGGTGGGATCTTCGCCGTGCCGGCCGTGCACGAGGTAGAGATGTTCGGCCTGGGTGTAGTAGGGCTCGAAGTCCTCGTAGCGCAGCGGCCAGGCGGGCGAGATGCCGTCGTGGTGCCGGAGCTCGCCGAAGTCCTCCGGTCGCATGCGGAAGAGCGCGGCTCCGTAGAACTTGGTGTTGCCGCCCACGTAGTAATTGACCTCGGGCGGAAATTGATTTCCGTTCTTGTCGAACCAGAACTCCGGAGCGCGGTACTTTCCTTTGACGAAGACCGCGGTGGAGTCCCAGTTGTCGCGTTCACGGGGCAGATAGTCGCCGCGCTCGAGCAGAAGGATCCGTTTTCCCGTGTCCGCCAGCCGGTGGGCGATGGTGCCACCACCCGCACCTGTGCCTATGACAATGACGTCGTAATGCTGCGCTTCGGTCATGCCGGCCACCACCCTCGGAGCTTTGTCCGGTCCTTCTGGGGTGAAGGAGACGTCAGCCCCAGCCACCGTCCGGCCCCGTTCCCCAACGTATCTCCGGGTGCTGTGCCCGGCGAGTCGGGCTGTGCGGGTGAGCCTGGGCGGCGGCGCGCGGTCGGTTTCCGGTCGACGACCGCACCGGCCGGCGACAGCCGGGGACCCCATGCGCACGGACGTGCGCGCGGGGTCACCGCCGGTAGCTCGTTTCCCGCGGGGGACCCGTACGAGGCGGGTCACCCGTCACAGTATGGCGAGGGGATTGACCGGGGAACCGGTGGCCGAGGGCAGCAGGAGCGGGGCGATCACGCAGAGGAACGTCCAGCGGCCCTCCCGCGCGCAGACCGGTGCGAGGTCCTCGAACCGCAGATAGTCGAGCAGCGGCAGTCCCATCGCGTGGACAGCGAGTACATGCACCGGGAAGCCGACCTCCCGCACGGCGCTGGGGGCCGTGTCGTTGTTGCCGTCACTTCCGAGCACGGACACCTCCCGCTCCGCCACGAACTCCATGGCGCCCGGATGGAGCCCGGCACGAGCGCCGGACACGTCCCAGGGGCCGAGTTCCTCGCGCCGCAGGCGGTGGCCGACCCGCACGAGGAGAATGTCGCCCCTGCCCACTCGAAGCCCTTGCTCGGCCTCCGCGGCGGCGAGGTCGTCAGCGGTCACGTGCGACCCGGGTTCGAGCCAAGGGACGCCGTGCAGCCGGGGAATGTCCAGGAGAACCCCACGGCCGACGATGCCGTCGCGGGCCAGGTCGACGGACAGGGCGTCGGCGCCGTCCGGTGAGAGCACGTCCGCGGCCGGCAGGCCGCCGTGCAGTGTGCCGTCGTAGATGACATGGCACAGCGCGTCGAGGTGGGAGTCCACGTCGCCGTGAATGTTCATGGCGAAACGATCGCGCGCGAAATCCAGGCCGCGCGCACGAGGGTGACCACTGGCCGGAGCGGTCAGCCGGTGCTCGGCCGGATCGGCGTCGTCCGGTGCGATCCGCGTGTTCACGGGGGCCGCGAGCGACACCGCACGTCCGGACCGCACCTCGCGGACGGCCGCCAGCACCTGCGTCCCGGTGATCGTCTCCAGGGCGCCCCGGCCCGCGCGGCCGCCGGGCGCCTTGTCCCTGAGCCGCCGGTGCAGGGACCGGAAATCGGCCTCGCTCATCGCATCGGACGTCCGCATCTCCCCACCATCCGGCAGCAGCCGGATTCCCGCACACCGAGTCGCCCGCGCCGGAACCACCACGCTGCGGCTTCCCGCTTCGGCCCTGCCCTGCCTCGCGAAGCCACACTTTTCGGACGGCTTGCCGACGGTCTCGGGAGGAGGGACCCGCCTCCCGCCCCGGAACTGCTGGAATCGCCCCTGAAAGGGCGGGGAAGGGCGTGCCGACTTGTGGCCATCCGCGGGCAGCTCCGGCCGGACGAATACTGACCCGATTACAGGCGTTGCAATTCAGGACAACTCATACGGCATCGAGGCGGATTGACTGCACTCAACGACGCCGCCGGGAAAAGGTCACGAAAATGTATCGGGCATATCGCCCACCAGCCTTCACAGGGGCCACACGAGTTGGCTAGCGTTCCCGCCAGGCCGCCCGACCCCCACCGGCGAACGTCGCCGGGCCGAGCGGCCTCCGCCGAGTCCGGCGCGCCCGTACGGCAGCCGGAGCCGGGGACCCACCGACCTTGGGGTGAATCGGCCCAACTCCCTTCCGGGGAAAGGGTCGTAGGGCAACCCTTCCGAACCACCCGCCCGAACCCGACAGCTAACTCGGTAGGCGGAACATGGAAGGAGTCGCCTCCCTTGGCGTCGCACCGCAAGTCGCGCCCGACGGGTACGCGCGTAGTCGGCATACGCACCCCCGTGCTCGCCACGGCCGCTCTCACCTCGGTGGCCCTGCTGTCCCAGACCGCCGATGCCGCCCCCGCCGCCGACGGCAAGCCGAGCCTCGAAGAGGTTCAGAAGAAGGTCGACGACCTGTACCGACAGGCCGAGTCGGCGACCGAGAAGTACGACGCGGCCAACGAGAAGACCGCGAACGAGCGTAAGCGCGTCGACACCCTGCGCGACGACTTGGCCAAGCGCACGGCCAAGCTCAACAAGGCGCGGGAAGAACTGGGGATGTTCGCCGCGGCCCAGTACCGGACCGGGGACGCCGCGCCCGACACCGCGACCTTCCTGCTCGCGGACTCCCCGCAGGACTACTTCGACCAGTCGCAGCTGATGAGCCGGCTGACCTCGCGCCAGAAGGGCGCCGTCGACGACTTCGTCACCGAGCAGTCCGCGACCCTGAAGACGCGGCAGGAGGCCGGTAAGAGCCTCGCGACGCTGACTCGGTCGCAGAACGACCTCCGGACCGCCAAGTCCACCATCCAGAAGAAGCTGTCCACAGCGCGGGAGCTGCTGTCCAAGCTCACGGCGGAGGAGAAGGCGCGCCTCGCGGCGATCGAGAAGCAGAAGCAGGAGGCGGCGGCGCGGAAGGCGGCGGAGCTCGCCAAGCGGCAGGCCGCGGCCGCGCAGGCGGCGAAGCAGGGGAGCGCGTCTTCGGGCTCGACGTCGAGTTCCGGCTCGGCCTCGGGCTCGTCCTCCGGCTCCGGCTCCTCCTCGGGGTCCGGTTCGTCCTCGGGTTCGGGCACCTCCACCTCGTCGGACTCCACCTACGCCGCCAAGGCCGCGAAGGTTCTCGCCTTCGCCCGCGCGCAGATCGGCAAGCCGTACGTCTGGGGCGCGACCGGGCCCGGCTCCTACGACTGCTCGGGCCTCACCCAGGCCGCCTGGAAGGCCGCCGGCGTCTCCCTGCCGCGCACGACCTACGACCAGGTGAACGTCGGTACGACGGTGTCCCTGACCAACGCCCAGCCCGGCGACCTCATCTTCTTCTACGACGACATCAGCCACGTCGGCATCTACATCGGCAACGGCATGATGATCCACGCCCCGAAGCCCGGCGCCTACGTCCGCGAGGAATCCATCTACTACGGCGGCGACTCGATCATCCACAGTGTGGTCCGCCCGGCCTGACGACCGGTGGCGATGAAAGGCCGGACGCGCCGGCGTGGCGAATGATCCGCCGGCGCGCCTGAGCCTGTTCGCGACCGCTCATATCGCGGTCGACCGGCGCGGAGGCGTGTGCGCGCCCACCTCGCACGCCTCTCACCCCACCCCGCGCGGCCAAGCGCCCTCCCTTCCGGAATGTGCGCCGCCACGGGAAATTCCCTGGCTGATCAATTTCAAGGGAAATTCGAACGGATCGGATGGTATGGAGTATCGGCCCGTCCGGCGCGTAGATGACGTGCTGCCGATCGAAGCGCACGTACGAAGAATCGGTACACCGGCGGGATGCTCGGATCCGATTTCGCATTTTGCGACATGCCCGAACGGCTTCTGCAACACTCATTACTGACACCTGACCAGTGTCTGGAAGACCCGGGGACTCAGTGACGGGGGAAGCGCATGGGCGCGCCGCAACCGCCAGGCCCGTACCGTTTGTTACGGGCGATCGATCTGCTTGATCTTCAATTCGGCTTTCCGGGCCTGCGCTTGGACCGACCGCTGCTCGGTGCGCGGCGTCTGGTCCGACAGGACCCGGACCGACCTGCCTATCTCGTGGTCACCTTCGGACCGCAGCACGTCACCGAACAGGCCTTCCTCGAGGTGAGCCCGGGCCTGCCGGAGCCCGGGGCGCAGGTATCCGGCAGCGAGCCGCACAAGCCGCCGCCGGTCGCCTCCCGCATCAGCGGCCACAGCGTGCTGGTGTTCGCCGTGGGAGCCGGGGACGTCATCGAATACACCGAGTCCGGGCTGCTCACCGCGATGGGGAAGCTTCCGCCGCGCGTGGTGGACGCCGCGCGTGAACCGGCCGTGGCGGCCGGGCTCCGGCAGATCCAGGCCGGCCGGCCCGCCGATGCCTTCGAGGCGCTGCGCCTGGCCCGGACCGTGGCGGAACTGACCGCTCGGCACGGTCCGCACGGTCCGGCGGACGCCGGTCTGCTCGCCGGGCTCCTCCCCGCCACAGCCGTGGGACCGGGAGCGAGAACCGTCGAGCCGAGGGCCACCCCCGCCGCGCCAGGGACCATCACTCCCGGACCCGGCCCGGAGAACCCCCTCGCGGACGCCGCGAATCCACGGACCGGTATCGAACTGCCCTACCGTCTCCTGCTGTCACCGCCGCAGACGGCCTCCTGGACGCACGCCACCGCGCCTCCGGATCCCGACGATCGCATCGAGCTCTGGCACACCCGGCTGCTTGCCGCCCGGGCCCGTGCGGTGTGGACACGCGACCCGGGCTTCAACCCCGCCGACCCGCACCCACTGCCCGCCGGGGGCAGCGAATTCGTCATGGCCTTGGACGGAAACGACCGGTCCTCGGTGGTGCACCTCAGCTCCAACACCAATCTGCCGGACGGCTTCCGGCCCGCGCCGCTGCAGGTGGACAACCTGATGCTGTCCGCGATGGGCGGTTGGCTGGACTCGCTCGGCAGGTGGGAGCGGCCGCCCGTCGGTTTCGACGTCACCGAGTGGCGGCACCGTGCCGCGCTGGGCCGCGACCATTACGTACGGGTCATGTACCGGGGCAGACTCTTCCCGTTCGGCCATCTGGCCGACCTGGTGAAGGTCACCGAGCGGAAGTTCGACCACGGGCGGCCGGACCGCGCCGCCTATCTCAACCAACGGTTCTTCATCATGGTGCGGGAGCCGGTACGCAGTTACGGGCGGCTGGAGGAGAACGAGGACCAGAAGCGGCTGCACCGGCTGTTCCCGTTCGGCAGCGTCCGGCTGATCACCCCGGTCACACCCGATCTCGAAACCCCGCAGACGATTCCGGGGCTTTCCGACCCCGGCGGCGAACCCCATGACAGGCTCGCGTTCTTCCCGGTGACCGCAACCGAGGATCCGTTCCAGTTCCAGGTGAGCATGATCGATCTGGAGGGCCGCGCGGTCGAGTTCCGCACGCCCATGGCCTTCCTCGGCAAGAAGGTGCACGAGAACGCGGCCGATGTGCAGCAGGTCGTCCAGCACTACCAGGACCTGGGGTCGGACCCGACGCCGGAGCCACCGGACACGGGCAGAGCGGGCGTCGACCGGGTCGTCGCGGACGTGCGGGGACAGGACGTCGCCTACGCGCCCAGCCGGAAGCCGGGCGACACGACCCTGTCCACCGGGCAGCTGATCTGGGGTGCGGCCACCGCCCCGTCCATTCTGGACCTGGATCCCACCGACAACCCCCGCTTCGTGCCGACCGTACGGTGGGCACGCGCCGTGGTCCCGGCGTTGAGCCGGTTCGGCACCGGGTACGGCGGCGACCAGGCACGATCGGTGTTCTACCCCGACCCTTATGTGCGGAACGGCTTTTCCGAGGCGAACAAGGGCCAGGTGTTCATCGAGCTGGCCGAGCCCTTCGACCTGACCTTCCGCGACGGCGGGCAGACCGCCGGAGCGCTGGCCCAGCCCAACTTCCCGGTCGCCGGTCTCTCCCGGCTCACCGGGCCGGTCGCCGCGACCCCCGCCCGTCCGTTCGCCGACGACGCGGCGGACACCGACAAGTGGGCCAAGCTCGCCCAGGGAAGGTTCAACCCCCTCGACTATTTCGGGGAGTTGGCCGGAGCCAGGCTGTTCGGGATGTTCCCGCTCACCGAGATCCTGAGCGAGATCGGCCTGGACAACCTCAAAGCGCCGAACTTCTTCACCGCGACGGTCGACGCGGTCACCGGATTTCTCGGCGACCTGCGCGGGCTGCGCGATCTGCTGACCGGGATCGAGGAACAGTTCCCGGAGATCGCCGATGCGGTCGTGCGGGTGACGGATGCCGCCGCGGCATTCGCGCAGCTGCTCGTCGACTTCATCACCAGCCAACTGGAACAGTCACCCGACCCCACCACCATCGAAGAGGTGGAGAACGCCTTCACGGCGTTCTCCGACGCGCTCACCGCGCTGCGCAGCGCGCTGCCCGCCGCGGTGGACGTCGCCGTCCGGCAGCTGCTCGGCCGCATCGCCGAACAGGTCGCCACCTGGGACAGGGCGGTGGGACAGGCGCTCGCGTTGCAGAAGGCGGTCGAACTCGCCGCACTCGGCGCCAAGTTGCCCGATGTCGTCAACTCCCGGCTGGAATGGCAGCCGGACATCAAGGCGTGGACGCCCGGCGGACCGACACCGACCAGGGCGGAGGACGCGGTGTTCTGGCCGGTGGGCAAACTGACGCTCGTCGCCGACCTGCGCGGCTCGCTGCACCCGGAGCAGCCGCAGGCCGCGGACATCACCTGCACACTGGGCAACTTCGAGCTGCGCATGGTTCCGCACTTCGAGGCGGTCGTACTGCACTTCGACCAGATCCGGTTCAGCATGCGCGCCGGGCAGAAACCCGACGTCGAGGTGAAGTTCACCGGTGTCGACTTCGTCGGGCATCTGAAGTTCGTCCAGACACTGCGCAACCTCATTCCACTCGACGGCTTCAGCGATCCGCCGGCCATCACCGTCGACGGCGCCGGGATCCACGCCAACTACTCGATGCAGTTGCCCAATGCGGCCGTCGGCGTGTTCAGCCTGGAGAACCTCTCGCTGAACGCCGGCATCTCGGTGCCGTTCATCGGCGACACCCCACTGCAGGCCGGGTTCTCCTTCTGCCGCCGCGAGGCACCCTTCCGGCTGACCGTCTCGATGCTCGGCGGCGGGGGCTACTTCGGGATCGTGCTGACTCCGCAGGAGATCGCCGTCCTGGACGCCGCTCTGGAGTTCGGGGCCGCGGTGTCGATGGACTTCGGGGTGGCCAGCGGCAGCCTGTCCGTGATGGCGGGCATCTACTTCCGCCTCGACCTGGCCAAGAAGAGCGTCAAACTCGTCGGCTATCTGAGGGCACGCGGCGAGGTCGATGTCCTCGGCATCGTCTCGGCCTCCATCGAGCTCTACATGGAACTGGGCTACGAGGACGGCTACGCCGTCGGCCGGGCCACCCTCACCATCAGCATCGAGATCGGCTTCTTCGAGGAATCGGTGACGATCCACTGCGAGAAGAGGTTCGCAGGCAGCGGGCCGCACACCGCGTTGCTCGCGGGCGCGGGCGCGGCCATCGCCCCGCCGTCGTTCGTCGACCTCATGTCGCCGTACGTCGATCCCACGACCGGTACACACATCGACCCGGTCTTCGACTACTGCACTGCCTTCGCGGAAGTGGGTTGATCATGGACAGCATTCGGTGGACCGTGCTGCCCGACGGTGTGGTCGACGGAGACACCGTGCGGGTGTCCGTCCTGGTCAGCCCACGTCTGACCGAGATCGGCAGGCTCGGCGACTCCGGGTACTTCGCGAGCTGGCCGCAGCGGCTCGCCGCCCTCCTGCCCTCGCTGTGGCTGGAATTCGACGCCCCGCAGAACGCGATCGTCAAGGAACTGCGGCCGACCGGCCGCTACCCCGCCGCCGACCCCGTCCTGTGGACGACCTTGTTCCCGGGCGACACCTTCGTCCGCCCGCCGAAGACACCGCCCTCGCCGGACGGCACAGCCCCACGGCGCACCCTGCGCTCCTATCCGGGCAGACTCGTGCACGACGAGGTGACCGGGGTCTACCAGGCGGTCGCGGTGGACACCACGCGGAACAGGCTCCGCCGGGAGTGGGCCCGCCAGGAGCGGTTGCTGTGCGAGGAACCGCCCACCGACCATCGCGGCTGGGAACACCCGGCGCTGTACCGGCTGGTCGACATGATCTCCGAGCGGGTGCTGGACCTCGGCCGCGATCCGAACACCGGCTATGAGGCGGTGCGGCTCGCGCTGGAGGCGCACGGCGGCGGTTCCACGCCCCGCGCGGCCGACGACCACACACCGGTCTACATGGACCGTACGAGCTCCGTGTACACCGGTGCCGACCGGCGGATCCTGCCGCTCGCCGAGGCGGCCCGGTTCTACGACCGGGGCAAGGCGCCGACCGCACGCGCCGCGGTGCCGGAGCACCGGGTCGACTTCCACGAGGCCTGTGGCCTCCTGGGCGACTATCCGGAACTGCAGCGCCGTTTCGGTCTCGTCCTCGACCTGCGGTTCGCGGTGCCCGCCGGAGTGACCGACGGGGCGAAGATCCGGGTGCGCTTCGACGACAGGATCGCCGACGCCGCCCAGCTCAACGCCGCGGACAGGTGTCCCTGGACGAGGATCGGCTTCACCCGGGGCAGCGTGTTCGAGTCGGCCGGCGGCACCGGAGACGTCATCACCGGCCGCATGCTGAACCTCGGCGCCCCCGATACCTGGCACCTCACCGAACTCGACGTGGACGGGGCGGCCCTGAGGCACGTCGACTACGCCCGCACCATCGACACGATGTGGTGCTCCACGGTGCCGTCGGGCATCGGATCGCTCGCCGACCAGGTGGTGGGCACCGGCACCCCGGCCGCCCGCGGTGGCGGGATCACCCTGCTGCACAACGACCGTGACCAGCACCTGGCCGGGCTGATCGGCACCGACCTCGGCCGCCAGACGGCCACCGAGGGCGTCGTACTGGCCGCCAAGGACCTGGTGCGCGGCTACCGCGTGGACATCGGGACCGTCGACCCGGCCACCGGCAAGGTCACCCAGTGGCGGTCGCTGCTGCGCCGCAGGGGCAGCTACACCATTCGCAGGCCGGGACAGCAGCCCGTCGCGATCCAGGTCGCCGCGGACGAGGGCATGGTGCGCGGCAGCTCGGTGACCGTCGACGCCGCGGACGACCAGCAACTGTACGGACACCAGGCGGTGTTCGGCTGGGACGGTTGGAGCCTCGCGGCCCCTCGCCCCGGCAAGACCATAGGCTTGGACAACCAGCCGCAGGCCCCGGCCCCGCCGGTGTCCCGGGACGTACCCCTGGACACCGCATTCGCCCCGGAGCCCGGCTCACTGCCCGCTCTGCGCTACGGCCGGACCTACCGGATGCGTGCCCGCGTCGTCGACCTGGCGGGCAACAGCCTCGACCACACGGCGAGCACCCCCGACACCGTCCAGTCCGACGCCCTCACCTACGGCCGCTGGGAGCCGGTGCCGCAGCCCGTGGTGCTCCCGCTGCTGCCGTTCAACGAGGGAGAGTCCACCGAGCGCCTGGTCATCCGCAGCACCGTCACCGACGACGACCGGCCGGTGTCCACCGACGCCTACGCCCTGCTGCGCTCGGACGTTCCGGACCACAAGGCGCACTCCGATGTGGACGGCCTGGACCGGAGGTACAAGCCGATCGCGGAACGGCACATCGCGCCGCCCAAGACCGCCCTGCAGATGACCGAGGAGCACGGCGTGTTCGACGCCGCGTTCGGCGCGGAGAAACCCGCCCGGCTGCGCGAGCAGTACTTCGCCGCCGCATCCCGCGAATCCGGGTCCTTCCTGGACACCGTGGTGCGCGAGGCGGACTGGCCGCACACCGAGCACGATCTGCTGCGCGAGGGCGAGATCCACATCGCCAAGCACGATGTGCACGACCCGCTGCCGCTCACCCGACTGCCGCTGCCCCGGCGCGGAGCGGACCTCCAGCAGGGCGAGTACGTGCTGCACAGCGGCGACCGGCTGATCCTGCCCTATCTCCCGGACGTGCTGGCCGAGGGCGTCATGCTGCGCGGCCTGCCCGGTGACACCGAGAACCGCAAGATCCCCTTCCCCGGACCGTGGCCGCAGGCGAAGCCGTTCAAGGTGCGCGTCAAGGAGGGCACCGGTGAGCCGCACTGGCACGACGGCCTCCTGGAGCGGGTGCTGGAGGTGTTCCTGGCCAAGGGCGAGATCGCCACCGTACGACTGAGCTGCTACCTCGATCCGAAGAACCTGCCGCTGCTGCGCCAGTGGAGCCTGCTGACCTCGTCACCGTTCTGGGCGGAACTCCCCGACCAGGACAAGGCCTTCGTCACCCGGGCCGGCGCGGACGGCGAGAACTGGATGCTCACCCCGTGGGTCGAACTGACCCTCGTGCACGCCGTGGAGAAGCCCGTACACCGGCCCGAACTCAGCCGGCTCGCCTTCAGCCGCACCGCCGAGCAGACCGCGGTGCAGGTCACCGGCCTGCTGACCAGCCACGCCGAGAGCAGCGGGCACGTCGAAGTGGACGCGAGCTGGAGCGAGTGGCTGGACGACGTCACCCAGCCCGCGCCCAGCCGGATCGACGGACACACTCACCTGGAGGACATCAACCTGCGCTACACCGACGAGACGGCCGACGTCGATCGCCGCCACGAGTTCGGCGACACCAAACACCGCAATGTCCACTACACGCCGACCGCCGTCACCCGGTTCCGCGAGTACTTCCACCCCAGCATCACCCAGGACCGGGCCAACGTCACCCGCATCGGCCCGGCCACCGACGCGCTGCCGGTGCCCAGTTCACGCCGCCCCGAGCCGCCGGTGGTGGCCTACACGGTGCCGACCTTCCACAGGGAGCGCACCGTCGACGACGAGAGGGACACCGTCACGCAGCACCGCGGGCCCGGCGGCCTGCGGGTCTACCTGAAGCGACCGTGGTTCTCCTCCGGCGACGACGAGATGCTCGCCGTGATCCTCGATCCGGGCACCGCCATGCCCGACACCTTGGCCACCCGCTGGGGCGTGGATCCCGTCTGGGGTGACACCACCCCCTTGCCCACGCCATCGGCCGCACACTTCCCGAACGCCGCGCAGACCCTCACCGGCCTGCGCCTCGCCGAATCACCGGACACGGCACCGGTGCTGGTGAACGCCGTGGCCTTCGCGCCGACGTACCACCAGGAAAGGCGGCTCTGGTACGTCGACATCGACGTGGACCTCGACGGCGGCACCGCGGGGCCCCAGCCGCACTATTTCCCCTATCTGCGGCTCGCCCTGGCCCGCTACCAGCCGTACTCGGTCGATCCGCTGCACCTGTCGAAGGTGGAGCGAGCGGAGTTCGCACAGCTCGTCCCGCCGCGCACGGTCACCGGTCACCGCGAGGGCGACCGGCTCACCGTCCGGCTGACCGGCCCGGCGACGTACAACGAACTCGGTCGGATCGGCGGCACCGGTGTGACCGCGGCCGCCGCGAGCCGCCGGGTCACCGTGACCCTCCAGGGCCGGGCGACCGTGGGGGAGGACGACATGGACTGGAAGCAGGTGGGCATCCCGGTGGAGCTCACCTGCCAAGCCCACGGGAGCGGATTCACCTGGGCCGGAGGCGTCACGCCGCCGGCCGGGCGGTTGCTCACGCTGTACCGGCTGCTGGTGCAGGAGTACGAGCTCTACCGCACCGACCAGGACACGGCCACCGACACCGTCACGGTGAACGGTACGGCGATGCCCGCAGCCCGGCGTCTGGTGCACGCCGACTACTTCGGCCTGACCGTCGGCCTGCTCGGCCGTATCGACTTCGAGCTCTAGGAGACGGGCATGTGTCCGGCAACGAGTGCAGCTCGGGTTTCGCCGTGCGCGGGGTCGATGACGGCAAGCGCGCCATGGCCACGGCGTGACACTGTTCGAACGGAACGACCGGTGTGGCGGCGACCTCGGGGGAGTACCGGTTCGGCACGTTCGTCCGGTCCCTCTACAACACCGAGGTGGATGCCGCGCTGCTCGGCGGAACGCCTGCCAGGCCACAGGTGTACGCGCCCACCATCTGGGTCGACGGCGGCACCCCGAGCACTCCCGTCGCACGCGTGAAACAGGTCGAGTGCGCACTGAACGCCAAGGTACTGACCACCACCGACGCGGAGTCGGGGGACACGACACCGCCGCCTCCGCGCACGGACTGCCGACAGCCCGGACTGTCCGGCCCGGTGTCATGAGCCGGGTTTCTCCCTCGCGGGCGAGGACGGGTGGCAGTCTCAGCGCACGCCTGGGCCGCCATGACCTTCGTCAGGGTTCCAGGAGGCGGTCCGGCCCCAGCGGCACCTCGTGCAGGAGGAGCCGGCTGCGCAACTCCCGTACCCCGAAGTCCGCCTTGAGCCGGTCGATGACCGTTTCGAACTCGTGGGCGTCGGTGCAGGCCATGCGCAGCTGGTAGTCGTAGTCCCCGGTCAGGCGCATGGCGCCGACGACCTGCGGCACTTGAGGCAGGTGCTCCTCGAAACCCTTGCGGTCCACGCCCTCGCGCAGGCGGACATCGCTGAGCAACTCCATCCCGCGCCCGAACGTCGCCAGATTCAGGTCGGCCCGGTATCCGCGGACGACTCCGGAAGCCTGCAGCCGACGTACGCGTTCGGCGACGGTGTTGGCCGACAGCCGGACCTGACGCCCCAGCTCCTGGTACGTCGCCCGGCCGTCGGCAAGGAGGATCGTGAGGATCTGCCGATCGATGCGGTCCATAACCCCATGCTACAAATACTCGGCCAGACATCGATACAGCCGAGTTTTCCGCGGCGTTTGTGCCTTGAATGCCGAGAAGTCCGAGCCAAAATCGGCGCTATCGGTGCCAGGCTCGCAGGCATGGAGATCCTGCTCCTCCGAACCGCCCTCGCCCCCTCTCTTGTGTTACTCGTCTCCGTCGTCGCGCGGCGCTCGGGCCCGCGCCGAGGCGGGCTCCTCCTGGGCGCACCGACGACCTCCGGCCCCTTTCTGGCACTCATGTGGCTGGACGGCGGGAGCGCGGCGGCCGCGCGTGCCGCGCACGGCAACGTCGCGGCACAACTGGTCGTCG
Source organism: Streptomyces griseochromogenes (assembly GCF_001542625.1). Classification (NCBI taxonomy): domain Bacteria; kingdom Bacillati; phylum Actinomycetota; class Actinomycetes; order Kitasatosporales; family Streptomycetaceae; genus Streptomyces; species Streptomyces griseochromogenes. Next base: position 4,495,797 of record NZ_CP016279.1, read on the forward strand.
TGTCCTTCTGTCTCGCCTACGGGCGGTTCGCGCCCGCCCTGCGTCCGTCACGGACACTGACGGCGGCCCTGGCCTGCGCGGCCGGAGCCGGTCTGGCCGCGGCGGTGTGCCCGAACGTCTGGCTCACGGCGGCCCTGGCCCTGGCCGTGATCTTCGCCGGCCTGCGGAGCTGGCCCGCCCGACACACGCGGACCGGCCGCCGGACCGCGCCCGGAGCTGGGAGATCCCGGTGAGGATGGCGGTGTCGGCCACGACCGTCCTGTTCGCGGTGAACGCCGCGGACGCCCTCGGCTCCTTCACCGGCGGCATCCTGGCCGCGCTTCCGGTACTGCTGGCCGTGATGGCCCCCTCGACCCACCACTCGACCGGCGCGAACGCCGCCGCCGCGATGATGCGCGGCGCACTGACCGTCGCGCCGGGCACCATCGCCTTCCTACTGGCGCTCTATATGGCCTTCGCCGCTGCCAGTACGCGGAATTGACCGGCGCCCGCCGATGTCCCGCAAGCGCCGGCCGGGCCGTGCACCTCTCGATCACCCACTGGTGGGTGCCCAGGCCGGTGCCTGGAATCGTTGCTGTCGATAGGCGCCGGGCGCCAGCCCGTACCGCGCTCGGAATGCCCGGTTGAAAGCGGATGGATCGACGAATCCCCACCGCCTGCCGATCTCGTGCACGCTGCGCGTGGCCAGCCGGGCGTCGGCCAAGTCTGCTCGGCAACGTCCGAGTCGCTGCTCGCGGATGAACTGGCCGACCGTCATGTCATCGTGGCCGAAGAGATAGTGCAGGGAACGCAGCGAGATGTGGTGGGCAGCGGCCACGGCAGGCGGGGACAGGGCGGGGTCGCCCACGTGGCGACAGATGAAGGACTTGATCTCCAGTAACAGTGCGGCCTGCCGTGTTTCTGCGCTCAACCGGTCCGGTGAGTCGACGAGATCGGCGAGGAACGCCGACGCCAGGTCCCACAGTGCTGATCCGACTCGTCTCGCATGCGCCGCCTTGAGCGCCGGTGCCTGCTCGACCAGTCCGGCGAGCAGCTGGCCGAGCAGCGCCCCAACCCCTGTCCGGGCCGGTAGTCGCGTGGCGGTCAACCGGCGTAGCGTCTGGTCCGGCACAGGCACGGCACAGCGGGGCAGGTGCAGGACCACCGACCTGGCGTGGCTGCGGGTGGCGACCGCGTTGGCGATGTACGGCCGGGAAGTGTCGTAGAGCACCAGGTCGCCGTCGGTCGGGTAGAAGTGGTTGTCCGCCTGCTCGATCTCCATGTCACCCCGGGCGGCCAGGGCCAGTTCCAGCAACTCCGGGTCCGAGCGCCTGATCAGCCGCGGGGTGCGCATTGATCTCAGCGTGGGAAAGTCGATCGCCGAGACCCGCACCCGGTCCATGTCCACATGGAGCAGGGAGGCCTGGAAGTCATGGGCGTGGTCCGAGGTGACGAGGTGCGGCGCCAGGTCGTCGGCCACCAGCTCGCAGAACATGTCGAACCGGTGGGCGGGCGGCGCGACACGGGTGTCCCATGTGTGTACGAATGGAGGCGTCGTTGCCTGGCTCATTGCGTAGTGCCCGTTCGTCTGCTCAGGGGCTTCATCCGGAAGTCATCGGGCCTGCTGGCGCAGAAATTCCTGAACGGCCTGCGCAAGTCGATATTCGACCTTCATTTTCACTATTCGGCATCCGCTGCACATTATGTCAACTCCACTGCATGATCCGTCAACGGCGGGCCCTGCAAAGGCTGAAATCCCTTGTCTACGCGTCCGGTACGAGACAGCGCTGACGCAGAAGGAGAGAACTCATCGCCTCAGGCAGCTCGCGGCGCCGCGAACCAGGGCACGGCATCTGTGAAGAAGCCTGTTCGGTGGGGAGGTGACATCGTGGGGGAACCTGCTGCCGGCCGCGCCGCTGCCGCGGGCTTCGGCCCGGCAGAGCGACTCGTCGCGGAGGCAGAGCATGAGTCAGACGTCAACGGCGTTCCCCACGTGTTCCAGAGGCTCCGCGGAGGGCTCTTCCAGGGCCGGCGCACGGGACGCCTACAGCAGCGCCACAGCACGCGTCGCCGCCACCGCCCTCGTGGCGCTGATCGTCAAGGCGGTGATCGGGAGCCGGCGAGACGACGCCGACGACATCCGGCGACGGAGCGAAGAATGCGGCTGTCGGAGCTGAGCGAAAGAGCCGGGGTTTCCCTCGCGACGATCAAGTACTACCTGCGTGAGGGGCTGCTGCCCCCTGGTGAGCGGGTCAGCGCCACGCAGGCCGACTACGGCTCGGGGCATCTGCGACGACTGCTCCTGGTGCGGGCGTTGATCCAGGTCGGCCGTGTCCCGGTGGCCGGGGCCCGGGAGGTGCTCGCGACGGTGGACGACGACACCCGGTCTCCGAACGAGCGGCAGGCCACCGCCGTCCGGGCGTTGCCCTTGCTCCAGGGGTTCGGTTCGCAAGAGGAGAGGATGGAGGCTGCTGTGGCGCTCACCGTGCTCGGTGAGCCGCTGCTGCTTGCGCTGCGCAGGCTTGCGGTCGCCGAGAAATGTGAGCGCAGGGGATGGCGATGTCGGAGAAGTCGGTCGGGGTGTCCCCCCGCTCTCCGGAGAGCTCGCCGCCTGGATCACGTCCGTGTCGTGGCCAGGAGGGGATGACGAGCCGATCGCGAGAGCGGTCGTGGTGATCCGTCAGTGCTACAGCGAGCGCTGTTCGGCGTCAGCCGGTCGCCTCGGCGATGCGCAGACCGCGCCCGGCGATGCCGGCGGTGTGGTGACGGCTGTGACGGCGGCCGTCGTTGGTGAGGGAGAACCCGGGAAGACGCCACGCAGGGTGATGGGGTCGTCGGCGCCGGGCAACTTATGAGAAGTCAGACGTTGTCGCTGCCTGAATGATGTCTCGCACGCCGGTGTGTGACTGCGCATCAGGCCGACTGACCACCGGGAGACCAGCGATGGCGACGGACCGGACGTACGCGCACCCCTCCACCAGAGGGTTCGAGCATCCGCTGGCGTTCTGGGCCGGGGCAGCGGCCTGCACCATCGGCGTGCTGCTGCACCTGCCGATGTACTTCTCCGCGCGGGGCATGGGCTACCACATGGCCGGCATGAAGCCGGATGCCGCCATGATCACAGGCATGGCGCTGATCGGGGCCGGTCTGCTCGCGGCGCTGTACGGGGTCGTGCCGCGTGGCAGCGGCGCGATCCGTGCCGCCGGCTCCCGGATCACCGTCCGCACCCTCGACGACGCCCCCATCACCCGTCGGCACGTAGCGCTCGTGCTGATCATGGCCCTCGCCGTGACCATCGACGTGATGAAACCGACCGCCCTGTCCTTCGTGGCGCCCGGCGTGGCCCAGGAGTACGGGCTGAAGTCACCGGCAAACCCGCACGGCCACATCCCGGTGTCCTGGCTGCCTCTGTGCGGCATCACCGGCACGGTCGTCGGTTCGTTGGTGTGGGGTTGGCTCGGGGACCGGATCGGCCGACGAGCGTCGATCATCGTGGCCGGGATGCTCTTCGTCACCACCTCGATCTGCGGAGCGATGCCGGGGTTCACCTGGAACCTGGTGATGTGCTTCGTGATGGGTATGGGCGCCGGCGGCATGCTGCCCATCACCTTCACCCTGATGGCCGAGACGATCCCGGCTCGCCACCGCGGGTGGCTGATGGTGCTCATCGGCGGCGACATCGCCGGCGCGTACGTCATCACCAGTTGGCTCGCCGCCCGGCTGACCCCGACCTACAGCTGGCGCATCCTGTGGCTGATCGGCCTGCCCACCGGTCTGCTGTTCCTCGCGCTCAACCGCTGGATCCCCGAGTCGCCGCGCTACCTGCTGGCCACCGGACGGCGTGAGCAGGCAGAGGAAGTACTCCGCCGCTACGGCGGCACGGCCGAAGTGGCCGACCCGCAGGAGGACACCGCACGGCGGGTGGTGGATCGCGGCGGCTGGCTGATGCTGCTGCGCGGCCGACTGCTGGGCCCGACGGTGGCGATCACCGTGCTGGGCATCGGCGTGGGCCTGATGACCTACGGCTTCCAGCTCTGGGTGCCGACCAACCTCCAGCACCTGGGCTACTCGTCGGTGAACTCCGACTACGTCATCCGCAACGCCGCCATCCTCGGTCTGCCACTGACCGTCCTGTGCGCCTGGATGTACGGGGCGTGGGGGAGCAGGCGGACCATCGTCACCGTCACCGCCGTGACGGGACTGACCCTGGTGGGCTTCGTGATCGCCGGCGACTCGCTGGCACACGACCACACACTGCTGTCCCTGCTGCTGGTGGTGCCGCTGTCCGGCGTCAGCTCCGTGGTCGCGGTCGTCGCCGGGTACGCGGCCGAGGTGTATCCGACGCTGGTGCGTTCGCGGGGGACCGGCCTGGCCGCCGGTATGACCAAGGCCGGCGGCGTGCTGATCCTGTCCCTCACGGTGGCCGCCGCGTCGGTGCCGTCGATCGTCACCACCGCCGTGCTCGGCGCGGTGCCGCTGCTGCTGGCCGCGGTGATCTTCCTGTGGATCGGCCCGGAGACCCACGCCCGCGCACTGGAGGACATCAGCGACGAACTGTTCCACGAGCGCAGCCCCGTGGTGTAGCCGCCCGGCGCACCGCACACCCCAAGTCGCGTGCCCGGCGTAGCGGTCTCCCCGTGCCGTCTGCCGGGCACGCAGTCCCTCGGTGCGCCCCCGGCGCGGCGGGCGTACCGAGCGAACTGCGTGGTCCTGTGCGACCCGCTCAAGTCCTGTGCGCGCGTACGGCCGAGGAGGCAATCGACTGTGACCGACATCAACGCGGCGGCGGTCCGCACCGCCCCAGCCCCGCAGACGTCCCTGTTCGTCACCGGAGACTTCCCCCGCCGCCGGTGGCTGCTGCTCCTGCTGAGCGTCATCGCCGGCCTCGTCGTCGCCTACGCCTGGTCCGCGGACCTGGTGGACGACCAGATCGGCGTCAACACGGCGGACTCGATGCTGGGCCACGACGCCCAGGCACCCATCGGCGGCATCGCCTCCGGGGTGGTGTTCGCCTTCGTCTCCGGCATGGCGGGATCCTTCACCGCGTGCAACATCGCGGCCTTCGGGGCGGTCGGACCGCTGGTCGGCGGCCAGTCCACCCGGCGCGCGAGGCTCGCCGGCACGCTGCGGCCGCTGGGCTGGGTGGCGGCCGGCATGATCCCGGTCTCGGCCGCCTACGGCGTGGTGGTGGCCTTCGCCGGCACGCACATGCCGCAGTTCTCCATGGCCAAGGGCCCCGGCATCACCCCGCGCATCGCCCAGGCGATGATCGCATTCGGCATCGTCGGTGTGGTCATGGTGGTGCTCGGCCTGGCCGCGGCCGGGGTGGTCAAGGACCCGCTGGCCGCGCTCTCGCGGCGCTTCCCCAACGCGCCTCTGGTGATCATGGGCGCGCTGATCGGCGGCTTCCTCATCGGCCGCCCCTACCCGCTGTTCCGCAACCTCTTCCGGTCCGCGGCCAGAACCCACAACCCGCTGTACGGAGCGGTGGCCTTCTCACTGCAGTCCATCGGCAACATCGTGGTGATGGCCGTGCTGTTCCTGCTGCTGTCCTACGGCACCGGCGGCCGACTGCGGCGCTGGCTGGGCGCCAAGGCGGGCCGTATCAGCACCGTGACCGCCACGGCGTTCCTGGTCGCCGGCGTGTTCACACTGGCCTACTGGGAGCTGCGCCTGCTCGGCCGGCTGGGCTACCTGTGGTGGCCGACCGCCCCCTGGAACGCCTAGCGGCGCGGCGGAGCAAGACGACAGGGTCCCCTGCGGCGCGGCCGCCGGGGTCCCCTGCGCGCCCGCCTCATCACCTGCGCCCCGAAGCAGCAGTCCATATCCGGTGGGCCACGAACCGCGTAAGACGGTTACCGTTTGACCGGCAGCCAGGTGGGCACCACCGACCGCGGCAGCGACTTCGAGCGGGACGCCGCCCGGACCGAACGACCACGTGCGGGCGCGGGCACCGACGCCTCCTGGCTCTGGCCCTGTAACGCGGGCACGGTCTAAGGGAGACGGACCTTGCGGAGGAATGGGCCGAGGAGCCAGGGGCGGCGGCCCCAGATGCGCAGTGAGCCGGTCATCGCCGCTCTGGCGCGGGGAACGCGGTGGAAGAGCACGAGGCTCAGGGCCGCGGGCTTGAAGTAGACGCGGACGTCGTTGTCGCGGCTCGGCTCTTCGATCCAGACTTCGCCGGTGTCCAGGACCATCGTGACGGGAGATGTGTAGGCGGAGCGGAATTCCACCGCGATGCGCCCCTGGTGCACCCGCCTGACGTCGTCCAGGATGTGACCGACGCCGTTGCGGGCGATCTCGATGAGAAAGAGCTCGAAGAACTGCGCCGCGTACGCGTGCGGAATACTCCAGGGCACATCGACGGCGCGGGCGATGTCGCGACCGTGCAGGAGCAGCTCGTTGGTCAGGTGAGCCACCAAGCCGGCGACGGGGATCCTCGACTCGCCGAGCCAGCCGATGGTCCTGGTGGGGTCCGCGGTGGCGGTCAGACGCAGGATCTCGTCGATCGAGGAACGCAGTCTGGCCACGACCTCGCCGGGATCGCGTTCCGGGTAGACGTGGAAGAGCGCCGAGTTCAGGCCGGTGTGGATGTTGTCGACCGTGGCCGCGGCGATGTGCTCGCGTATGCCCGGCATCGGTAACGGCGTGTCATCGGACACCACCGCGGAGGTGTTGAGCCAGGCGATGGCGGCGACGTGGGCCGCGGTGTCCATCACCGTCCAGTCGTCCGTCGCCATGGCCCGCGGATCGGCGCACTCGACGAGAGAGCCGAAGCGGTCGACGACGTCCCTGACCGCGTCGCGCGCCGCGTCCCACTTTTCGGACGTGATCCTCGTCGCCGCGACGGCCCGGTGTGTCCGATACCGCGATCCCGCCACCTCTCACCCTCCGGCCGCGTGAGGCTCGCCAGTTCGTGACGTCCAGTGTGGCGCGTCGACAGACGTCGCGGTTCTTCGAACGTGCCGTCGGGCGCTTTCGGCAGGGCACGCTCGGAGTAGTCGCCCGCCTCCTCTCACACCGACGATTTCCTACGTCGGCGATCGTTCGGGAGGACGGACATGGCGAGAGCGGCGGGTGGAATTCTCTCGGAACTGCCGGGCACGGCCCTTCGCGTCCTCCGGGTCGGTGGCACCCTGTTCGGCTATGCCGTGGTCTTCGGTCCCGCCGTGCTCGGTGCGCGCCTGCGGCGGCGACGGTGGGCGCATGCGGGCGAGCGTCTGTCCGCGTTGCTGACCTCGCTGGGGCCGTCCTACATCAAGATCGGCCAGTTGCTGAGCACACGACGCGATCTCCTGCCGGAGCGTGTGCGCGCGGAGCTCGGCCGGCTGGCGGACGCGACGCCTGCGCCCCGGCGGGCCCGGCTGGAGGGCGTTGTGCGCGGTGCCTACCAGGGCCGGTCGTGGCCGTTCGCCGAGTTCGGGTGGACGCCGATGGCCACCGGGAGCATCGCGACGGTCCACCGCGCCGTCACCCTCGACGGCCGCAAGGTCGCGGTGAAGGTGCGCAGGCCGGGCATCGACCGGGTGATGCGCCGGGACTTCCGGCTGACCGCGCTGGCCATGGGCGGCATGCAGCGGCTGCCACGACTGCGGTCCATGCCCTTCAAGGTCATGCACGCGCAGGTGGGCGGCGCGATCCTGCATCAGTTGGACTTCGCGGCGGAGCGCTCGGCGCTCGGCGACCTCCGCACGAACCTGAGAGAGTTCGCCTGGATACGCATTCCGGCGCCGATGCCCGACCTCTGCACCGAGGACGTGCTGGTGATGGAGTACGTGGAGGGGCTGGCCCGCACCGCATCGGAGTCGCTCTCCACGGACGCGCGCAAAGCCGCCGCGCGCCGGGTGATGTCGGCGGTCTACGAGATGCTCTTCGTGGACGGACTGGTGCACTGCGACCTGCACCCGGGAAACCTCTACATCGAGGGCGACGGCTCCCTGGTGATCCTCGACGCCGGCTTCGTCATCAAGCTCTCGGAGCCGGTGCGCGCCTCCTTCGCGGACTTCTTCATCAATATGGCCATGGGCAACGGACCGCTCTGTGCCGAGATCATCATCGAGAGCGCGGCGAGTATCGCCGAGGGCTGCGATCTCGGCGGATTCCGCGCGGGCCTCGCCGAACTCGTCACGGAGTCGACCGGAGCCCGGTCCAGTGAATTCAATCTGGCGAAGTTCGCCGGACGGCTCTTCGATCTCCAACGGCGCTTCGGTCTGTATCCGGTGCCCGAGTTCGCGTTCCCGCTGCTCTCGCTTCTGGTGGTCGAGGGAATCGTGCAGAGCCTCGATCCGGAACTCGACTTCCAGGCGGAGGCGATGCCCGTACTCCGCCGCAGGAACATGCCACGCGCTTCGGTCGGCTCATGAGAGGAAAGGTGTGCAGATGGATGTGAACTCGGGAGTCCGCGTTCCGCTGATCGACGAAGCGGACGCGGCCGGACATCTGGCAGAGCTCTACGAGCGTGCCAAGAAAGTCACCTCGCTGGACTTCGTGCCCGACATGTTCCGGCTGGTCTCGTCCCGGCCGGCGCTGCTCGAGACCATGCTCGCCGGCTACGACGGCGTCTTCAACCACGGACAACTGCCCCGGCAGACCAGGGAGTTGATCTCCGCCTGGACGTCGAAGGTGAACCAGTGCCCGTACTGTGTCGGCACGCACAACTTCTTCCTGCAGGTCTTCGGCGGCAGTGAGGAACTGGCCCATGCGATCGAGGTCGCCGACTCGCCCGACGACCTTCCGGTGGACGAGCGCACCCGCGTGCTGCTGCACCTGCTGACCAAGCTCAGCCGCAGTGCCTACAAGATCACCGACGAGGACTGGCAGGTCGCGTTGGACGCCGGCTGGAGCGCCGACGACCTGCTCGAGGCGTTCTTCTGCGCGGCGCTGTTCAACTTCATCACCCGCCTGGTGGACGGTCTCGGGCTCGGCACCACGGTGACCAGGAGCCGTATCTCCCAGCAGGAACTGCCGGGCGACTCCGCACCGGCCTCGACCGCCTCGGCCGACTGAGGCGGGACCGGCCATGAATCCGTCCCGCGCGGTTCTGATCACCGGCGTCTCCTCGCTGAGCGGGCTCTCCTCGGGCACCGGCAGGGCCCTCGCGCTCCGGCTGCACCGCGCAGGATGGCCGGTCTACGCCAGCGGCCGGAGCCTGGAAGGCCTCAAGGACCTGGCGCAGGAGGGCATCACCACCCTGCGGGTCGATGTGAGCGACGAGGAGTCGATGATCGCGGCGGTCGACCGCATCACCGCCGAGCACGGCGCGGTCGGCGTGCTGATCAACAACGCCGCGTACAGCCTCAACGGCACGATCGAGCAGACCCCCATGGACGAGGTCCGCCGCCAGTTCGAGACGAACGTCTTCGGACTCTCCCGGATGACGCAACTGGTTCTGCCGGGCATGCGGGAGCAGGGGGCGGGCCGCATCGTCATCATGTCCTCGATCTTCGGGCTCTTCGCGACCCCGGGGCGCGGCTACTACGAGGCCACCAAGCACGCGCTCGAGGCGATCGGCGACTCGCTCCGGTTGGAGGTGCACCGCTTCGGCATCAAGGTTGTGATCATCGAGCCCTCGCCGATCCTCGGCGCGTTCGTCCCGACCACCGTGGGCGACCTCGGCCTCGCTCCCGGTTCCACCGACAATGATCCCTACGGCGATTTCTGGGAGCGCTTCGTCGTCTGGCACGGCGCCTATCGGGAGGTCGAGCATCCGAAGGGCCGCGGCCGCATGTCGCTGCGCTCGGGCGATGTCGCCGCCCTCGTCGAGAAGGCGATCACCGTGCGCCGTCCGCGGATCCGCTACCGCCTCGGCATACCGGTGCGGCTGCTGCGGCCACAGCGCGTGATCTTCGGCGAGCGGGCCTGGGAGAAGTTCGTCCGCACGTTCTTTCCGACGCCGTAGCCGACGCTCCTCGCAATTTCGGAATTCCCCTTCACACGCAGTGGCCCTCGTGAGCAAAACAGGAGAAGGCGGCGGCGCTCGGCATGGGGACACTTGAGACACGGACGGACCGTACCTGGGAATCGCTACGTCACCGCGAGAAAAGAGGGTGGCTCGGTATGCGCAAAATCCTGATCGTCGGCGCCGGGCAGTCTGGGCTGCAACTCGCGCTCGGGCTGCAGCGGCACGGCTACGACGTGACCGTGATGTCGGCGCGCACGGCCGACGAGATCGAGCACGGCACCATCATGTCGACGCAGTTCCAGTTCGACAGCACGCTCAAGTTCGAGCGCGATCTCGGAATCCACTTCTGGGACGGACAGGCGCCTCGAACCCCCTTCACCCGTTTCATGGTGGGCGCCGAGGGCCCGACTCCGGTCGTCGACTGGACCAGCCCGCTGAAGAAGCCCGGCGCCGACGTCGACCAGCGGCTCAAGATGTCACGCTGGCTGCGGCTGTTCGTGGAGAACGGCGGCAACCTGATCATCAACAGCGCCACCGTCGCGGACCTCGACACGGCGGCGAGCGCGTACGACCTCGTCATCGTCGCCGCAGGCAAGGGCGGACTGGCCGAGGTGTTCGGGCGCGACGCGTCCCGATCGCCCTTCACGACGCCGCAGCGGATGCTCTCGGTCGTCTACGTCAACGGCTACCAGCCCGATCCGGCCGACCCCGGCGACCACACGGTCGAGTTCCACATGCTGCCGGGCAGGGGCGAGATGATCGTGATGCCGGCGCTCACCGTCTCGGGGCCCTGCCACATCCTGTTCTTCGAGGCCATACCCGGCGGGCCGCTGGACGTGTTCGGCGACGTCCGATCCCCCCAGCAGCACCTGGAGCGCTTCGTCGATCTGCTCGAACTGCACGTGCCGTGGGCACGCGAGCAGTACAGCAAGCTTGAGCTCACCGACGCGGGCGGCACGCTGCACGGCGGGTTCGCGCCCGTCGTCCGTCATCCGGTCGCGACGCTGCCTTCCGGCGGCCGCGTGCTGGGCATGGGGGACGTCGTCGTGGCCAACGACCCCATCACGGGCCAGGGGGCGAACATGGCCGCCAAGTTCGCGGCCGTCTACCTCGACGCCATCCTGGAGCACGGAGACCGGCCGTTCGACGGTGCGTTCATGGAGCGCGCCTTCGAGACGTTCTGGACGCTCCACGGGCGCGCGACCACCGAGTGGACGAACATCATGCTCCAGCCGCCGCCCCCGCACATGCTTGAACTCCTGGGGGCCGCAAGTCGGTTCACCGCGATCGCGAACCGATACACCGAGGCCTTCGACGACCCCAACGACTTCCTGGAGTGGTTCACGGACCCCGACAAGGCCGCCGCCTACCTCGCCGAGGTCGTCGGTGCCGCGGCCGGATCGGACCACTGAGACATGGGTGTCAGCCCAGCGGATACGCGCCGTGGGCGCGAAAGTGTAACGGAGTTATGGTAAAGCATGAACAAGAAGCGCAGTTACAACGAAGGCTGTCCGGTCTCCCACGCGCTGGACCTCGTGGGAGAGCGTTGGGCCCTTCTGGTGGTGCGCGAGCTGCTGCTCGGGCCGAAGCGCTTCAGCGACCTCAGGGACGGCCTCTGCGGTGCGAGTTCCAACATCCTCACGATCCGGCTCCGCGACCTCGAAGAGATCGGTGTACTGCGCAGATACCGCGCGGGTGCGCCGGTGAGCGGCCCGGTGTACGAGCTGACCGACTGGGGCCGGTCCCTGGAGCCCGTTCTGTTCGCGCTGGGCGCCTGGGCGATGGGGTCGCCCTATTGGGACCGGCACGCCCCTTCGACCGTGGACTCGCTCGTGCTGGCGCTGCGTGCCCAGGCCGGGTTCGCATTCGCCGCCGGGGCGCCGGTGGCCGGCACCTGCGACATGCGCGTCGGCGACGATCGGTTCACCCTGCGCTTCGGGGACGCCGGGTTGGATGTCGCCCGCGCCACCGCCTACGAGCCCGACGCGGTCGTCAAGACCGACGCCCGCACCCTCCAGATGCTGATCACCGGTGACGAGACGCTCGACGACGCCGTCGACGCGGGGCGTGTGACGCTCGGCGGCGACGAGCGGTTGATCAGGTCCTTGATCAAGTAGCAACGCCTGCGCGCTTTCGGCGCCGACCGGCTGACGAAGTTTCATATCCGCCTGGCAATCGGGCGAATCGGTTGCGCGTGCTCCAGGGCACCCCTAGTCTTGCTGGTGCAAAAATTGAACCAGATGCTCCAAAGAAATCGAGTGGTTGATAGCTGTCGCCGCAGGCCGCAGACCCTCCAGAAGGAGTGAGCACCATGCAATCCGCCGAATCCGGGGCAGCCGCACCCCATAAGGGCTGGACACTGGCCCTCAGCTCGGTGGGCGTCTTCATGGCCGCCCTGGACGCCCTCGTCGTGACCACCGCCCTGCCGGTGCTGCGCACCAGCCTCAACGCGGGCCTCGGCGACCTCGAGTGGACCGTCAACGCCTACGTCCTCACCTTCGCCTGCCTCCTGCTGCCCGCGGCCGCGCTGGCCGACCGCTTCGGGCGCCGCCGCGTGTTCGCGGTCGGCCTCGTCGTCTTCGCGGCGGCGTCGGCGATGGCGGCGCTCGCCCCGAGCGTCGGCGTGCTGATCGCGGCCCGCGCCGGCGAAGGGCTGGGCGCGGCCGTCATCATGCCCATCTCGCTCACGCTGATCAGCGACGCTTTCCCGGTCGAGAAGCGGGGCGCGGCCATCGGCATGTGGGGCGCGGTCTCGGGCGTCGCGGTCGCGATCGGGCCGGTCGTCGGCGGTGCGGTCGTCAGCGGGCTCAACTGGCACTGGATCTTCTGGTTCAACGTCCCCATCGGCGTGGTGGCCGCCCTGCTCTCGCTGTCGCGGCTGACGGAGAGTTACGGTCCGCGCCAGCCCCTCGACCTCTACGGGCTGGCCCTGGCCTGCGCCGGCTTCTTCCTCCTGGCCTGGGGGCTGGTACGGGTCAGCAGCGTCGGCTGGGGCAGCGCGCAGGTCATCTTCTCGCTGCTCGCCGGAGCGGTCGTCGTGGCGGCGTTCCTGGTGGTCGAGGGGCGCAGGAGCAGGCCGATGGTGCGCCTCGACCTGTTCCGCAACAGGGCCTTCAACGCGGCGAGTTGGGTCACCTTCTTCATGTACGCGGCACTGTTCGGCGCGCTGTTCCTGATGTCGCAGTTCCTCCAGACCGGGCTCGGCGACAGTCCGCTCAAGGCGGGCCTGCACCTGCTCGCCTGGACGGGTGTGTCCATGTTCATCGCCCCGGCCGTCGGCCCGCTGGCCGACAAGTACGGCAACCGTCCGTTCATGGCCCTGGGCATGGCCCTGCAGGCGATCGGGTTCGGATGGGTGGCGATGGTCGCCAAGCCCGGCATGGGCTTCGGCGAACTCATCGGAGGGCTGCTCGTCGCCGGAGCGGGCATCGGCATCGTCTTCCCGACCGTCGCGAACGGCGTGATGACCTCGGTGGGCCCGGACGAGACCGGCATCGCCTCGGGCACCAGCGCGACGCTGCGCGAGCTGGGCGGCGTCTTCGGTGTCGCGTTCACCGCGAGCGTCTTCTCCCACGCGGGCAACTACACGTCCCATCAGACCTTCATCACCAACTTCAGCCATGCGCTCTGGCTGTGCGCGGCGCTGTCGGCGGTCGCCATCGGCGTATCGCTGGCGTACCCGAGGCACCGCGCCCTCACCGATGCCCCCGCCCCGGCCGTGCAGCCTGTGGGAGCGGCCGTTCCGATGGTCAACGACTGACTTGCGGAGAAAGGAGACGAGGCCTGCGCCTTCCCCGTACCGGCAACGCGAGTCCTCTCCCACAGATCGCCGGTGCGCACGATCCCGTTCCACGCGTCAGTGGAGCCGCGATCGGTTCACGTTGAGCCGGCGACCGCGGTGATCCGTAGCACACGAACGAAACGAGGTAAGAATCTTGACTACCGAAGCCCAGAAGCAGGAAGAGGCCGCCATCCTCGACGTCGTCAAGGGCGTCTACGAGGCCTGGAACAACGCCGACCCGGACGCGTTCGTCGCCGAGTACTTCGATGACGCCACCGCGATCCTGCCCGGCTCGTACCTGAAGTCGCGCCAGGAGATCCACGGCGCCATGGCGTTCTCGTTCAACGGGCCGCTGAAGGGCACGAGGTCGTCCGACAAGGTGCTGAACGTCCGGTTCCTGAACGACGAAGCGGCCGTGGTCATCAGCGAGACCGGCATTCTGATTCCCGGAGAGACCGAGGCCCCGCCCGAGCGGACGGTGTACGCGACCTGGGTGCTCGCCAAGCGGGACGGCAAGTGGCTGCTCGCGGCCTACAGCAACAGCCCCTCGGTCGCGCCCGGACAGTAGGAGTCATGGGCTGATACGCCTGTGCCCCGTCCCGGCTACGCGGGACGGGGCACCACGTTTACCCAGCGCCTTCCGGCGCCGGCGCCATCGAAGTCAGGGTCTCGCGCGTTCTCGTCGTCGCCGAGGCGACCAGGATCTGCGCGGAGACCCAAGCGGCGCGCAGATCCTGGTCGCCTCTCCGATCGCCTCGACAGGCGTTATGGAAGCCTGAGTTCGGGGTGGTAGACGTCCAGCCACATGCCCAGGTCGAGGGCCCGCTCCAGGCCCAGCCGCGTCAGCCGGTCCATCGCGGCCGGCTCGCGCTCCGTCGCGGCCTCGAGCCAGCCACGGTCCACCAACTCGAACACTTCGTGATTCCGGCGCGTCAGCAATTCCTTGCCCTGGAGCTGGAGTTCCCGGCTGTAATAGGGATCCTGAGTCGACGGATACGGGCTCTTCGGCCGCCAGGCGACCGATTCCGGAAGCATCCCCTCGACCGCTCCACGCAGCAGGCTCTTCTCTCTGCCGTCGTAAGTCTTCAACGACCAGGGCGCGTTGTAGACGTATTCGACGAGCCGGTGGTCGCAGAACGGCACCCGGACCTCAAGCCCGACCGCCATGCTCATCCGGTCCTTGCGGTCGAGCAGGTAGCGCATGAAGCGGGTCAGGTGCAGATGGATCATGATCCGCATGCGGTGCTCGAAGTCGTCCTCGGAGCCGAGCCGCTCGACTTCCCCGACTGCGCTGTCATACCTGTCCAGCCGGTACTCTTCGAGTTTCAGTTGCGACACCAGTTGCGGGTTCAGCCCGGTGGCGTCCTTGTCGAACGGGCCCACGCTGACGGCTATCCACGGGAACGCGCGTGCGCGCTGGATGGCGGGGACATGCATGTGCTTGTACCCGCCGAATATCTCGTCCGCCGCCTCACCGGACAGGGCGACGGTCGATTTCTCGCGAATCGCCTTGAAGAGCAGGTACAGCGAGAAGTCCATGTCGCCGACCCCCACCGGCGTGTCTCGCGCGATGAGCGCGGCCCTGCGGACGTCGGGGTCGGCCAGCGTCTTCGGGTCGAGCACGATGTCGGTGTGCTCCGAGCCGACATGCTCGGCGACATCGTGGATGAACGGTGTGTCCGGGGTGTCGCGCAGGTCGTCCGGCTTGAAGTTCTCCGCCTGGCCCATGAAGTCGACCGCGAACGTAGGCACCCGCTCGTCGCCGAGGTGGGCCGCGGCCAGCGCGGTGAGTGTGCCGGAGTCCAGCCCGCCGGACAGCAGCAGGCAGCGCGGCACGTCGGCGACGAGCTGCCGCCGCACGATGTCGTCCAGGAGCTCGCGAACCCGTCCGACGGAGGTGTCCACGTCGTCGGTGTGCGGCCGGGTCTCCAGCCGCCAATAGGTGCGCTCGCGCACGCCGGCGGCGTCGACGGTGACCATCGTGCCGGGCTCGACCTGCTGTATGCCCGTCCAGATCGCGTGTCCCGGCGTAAAGGCGTACGAGAGTGCCTCGCGCAACCCGTCCGCGTCCAGCACGCGTTCGGCGAGCGGGTTGGCCAGGATGGCCTTCTGCTCCGAACCGAAGAGCACGCCGTCAGGCGTTCGGCAGTAGTAGAACGGCTTGATCCCCAGCCGGTCGCGGATCATCACGAGCTTCTGGTCCCGCGCGTCCCAAATGGCGAACGCGTACATGCCGTTGAGCCGGTCGGCCAGCGCCGCCCCCCAGCGCAGGTAGCCGCGCAGGACCACCTCCGTGTCGCTGGAAGTCGTGAAACGCTCTCCCAACCGGGTCAGTTCGTCGCGCAGTTCGACGAAGTTGTAGACCTCGCCACTGTAGACGAGCGTCACATCGCCCTGTTCGGTGTGCACGGTCATCGGCTGCGCCCCGCCGACCGGATCGATCACGGCCAGCCTCCGGTGGCCGAGGGCGGCGTGCCGGTCGATCCACGTGCCGCAGGCGTCAGGTCCCCGACACGCCATGGTCTCGGTCATCGTGTCCAGGACTTTCCGCTCGTGCGTGAGGTCGCGGCCGAACGAGACCCAGCCGGTGATTCCGCACATCTGCCCGCCTCCTGTGGCAATCAATTGGATTCGGTCGGTTCGTTCTCGTCTCGGTTCACACGGAGCCGCGCAGCATCGAGGCCGCCCGTTCGCCGATCATGACGACGGACAGGTGCGTGTTGGCGCAGACCATGCTGGGCATGATGGACGCGTCCACGACATGGAGGTTCTCGACCCCGTGTACCGCGCAGCGCTGATCGACGACCGCCCACGGGTCGTCGGCCGGCCCCATGCGCACGGTTCCCACCGGGTTGTAGGCGCTGTCGACGGCCCTCTCGATGTAGTCGCGCAGGGCCTCGTCGTCGTCCATGACGCGCTCGTCCAGCGCGACCAACTGCTCGCCCTTGTTGAAGATCTTCGGTGAACTCGCCAGCTCCCAGCAGCCCCTGACGCCGTCCGCGAGCAGACGGTAGTCGCGCTCGTCGGAGAGGTACCCCAGGTCGACCCGGGGAGCGGCGTACGGGTTGGGCGCCGCGAGGGTGACGCGGCCGCGCGAGTGCTGCCGGCGGAGGACGACCATCACGCCGAACACCGCCCTGGCCCCGGCGACCCGCCGCAGTTCGGGGAAGTGGAGGGTCAGGTCAAAGCGGTTGACCATCGCGTAGTACTGGTCGTTGAACCGGCTGTCGGTGGTGCGGGTCACGATCTGCCCGGTCGACTTGCCCTCGTTCTCGTAGCCCGGTTTGGGGGTCATGAACACGCCGATGCGCGGCTGGTCGGTCAGCCCGGCGCCCACGCCGGCCAGGTCCACCCGCACGGGGATGCCCAGCGTGCGCAGGTCCTCCGCGGGCCCGATCCCCGAGCGGAGCAGGATCGCCGGTGAGGCGACCGCTCCGGCCGACAGAATCACCCGCCGTGCGCGGATCGTCTCGTACGGGCCGCCGTCCACGGAGAGGACCACGCCCGCCGCGCGTTCACCGTCGAACACGACCCGGTCGACGAGGGCGCGGGGCAGGACCGAGAGATTCTCCCGCGCACCGGCCGGCCAGAGATACGACATCGCCGTCGACACGCGGATTCGGGGATCGCGCCGATTCGACGGGATCGGTCCGACGCCGGTCGACTCGGGGTGGTTGTGGTCCTCGGCCCACGGGTGGCCGGCGGCGAGGCAGACCTCTAGGAACGCCTGCTGAACCTCCGTCAGTTCCTCGGGGCGCCACCGCCTGACGGGCACCGGTCCGCCGCGGCCGTGGACGTCGCGGTCTCCGAAGTCCAGATCGTCCTCGAGCGCGCGGAAGACCGGCAGTACGTGCTCCCAGCCCCACAGCGGGTTGCCGTG
This sequence comes from Streptomyces griseochromogenes, assembly GCF_001542625.1. NCBI lineage: Bacteria > Bacillati > Actinomycetota > Actinomycetes > Kitasatosporales > Streptomycetaceae > Streptomyces > Streptomyces griseochromogenes. The sequence goes on from NZ_CP016279.1 coordinate 4,513,338, forward strand.
CCGCGCCCACTCGTCGTAGTCCTGCGGCGTTCCCCGGATCACGACCGTGTTGCCCACGGCCGAGGAGCCGCCGGTGACCTTCCCGAGCGGGAACATGACGCGGCGGTCGTGCGTGAGCTGCGCGGTGAACCCCCAGCTGTGCTTCACCAGTGACATCGTGTTGGCGTCGAGGAGGTCGTCCGGGGTCGTCGCCCGGGTGGCGTAGTGCCGTCCGGCCTCGACCAGCAGCACCCGCCGGCCGGGGTCCTCGCTGAGGCGGGCGGCCAGCACCGCGCCGGCGCTGCCCGCCCCCACGATGATGTCGTCATAGTTCTCCGGTGTCGGCATGCGCACCCCTCACCGCTTGCGGGCGAGGCCGCACCACATGGGCAGCGGCTTGGGTCCCGAGGCGCCCTCCGGCGGCCGCCAGAGCTCCGTCTCCACCACCCCGGGCGGCACGACGTCCATGCCTTCGAAGAACCGCGCGACCTCGGAGCGGGTCCGGCGCACCACGGACTCGCCCGTCTGCTTGTCCATCTCCGTCAGCATCGCGTTCATCGCCGTGTCCTCGTCGTCCTTGGCGAAGTGCGAGAGCGCCAGGTAGCTGCCGCGGGGGACGGCGTCGAGCAGGTCGGCCACGATTCGCTCGGGCCCGTCGGCGTCGTCGACGAAGTGGAGCACGCCGAACAGGACGAGCCCGACAGGCCGGGAGAAGTCGAGCGTCGCGGCGGCCCTGCCCAAGATGTCCTTCGGGTCGCGGAAGTCCGCGTCGAGGAAGACGGTGTCCGGGTCGGAGGCGAGCAGGTACTGTCCGTGGGCCGAGACGGAGGGCTCGTTGTCGACGTAGACGACGCGGCAGCCGGGCGCGACCGCGCGTGCGGCCTCGTGCGTGTTCCCCATCGTCGGCAGCCCGGTGGCCAGGTCCAGGAACTGCCGTATCCCGCACTCGCCCGCGAGGTGTCCGACGATGCGCCGGAGGGCGTCGCGCGCGGCGTGGAGGTCGACACGCACTCCCTCGATGCCGCCGGTCTCGCCCGGCCAGTTGACGAAGGCGTTGTCGCCGACGGCGCGGTCGGACGCGAAGTTCGCGGTCCCGCCGAGCAGGTAGTCCATGATCCGCGCCGTGTTGGGGATCATGGCGTTCACCCCGACCGGCGCTTCCTCGCGGCGCGTCGTCGATGGGTTCTCTGACATGCTGCAGCCTCCTTCGCGCCGCGGCACCGGAGCTCGCGGCATTCACCACACCAGCGTGACGCCGCGGGCGCGCCGGGGCTTCTCGCTCCGTGCCCGGCGCGCGGACGCCGCCGGGCAACGCCGGAGTAGCCCGCCCGGGCCGCCGCTGCGACGCTTCGTGAGAGGGACCCGGAACTCCACCGCGTCCCCGGCGACGTGTGCCTGTGTCGCGTCGCGCTTCCCGCAGCCCAGGTCAGCGAGGATGATGTTCGATGCCTCAGTACGATGACATTGTCGTCGGCGCCGGCTCGGCGGGCGCCGTGCTCGCCGCGCGACTGAGTGAGGACGCGTCGCGCCGTGTGCTTCTCCTCGAAGCCGGCCCCGACTATGTGACGCCGCAGGAGACACCTGACGACATCCGCACCGGCAATGCGATGTCCTTCCAGGACCACGACTGGCAGTTCAAGGCGGACATCCACGAAGGACGCAGGATCCGTTTCCCGCGCGGGAAGGTGACCGGCGGCTCGTCGGCCGTAGGCGCCACGGTCGCGCTGCGCGGTGTTCCCGGGGACTACGACGAGTGGGCGCGGGCCGGGAACCCGGCGTGGTCCTGGCAGGAGGTGCTGCCGTACTTCCGGCGCCTGGAGGACGATCTCGACTTCGGCGGCGAGTACCACGGCCAGGGCGGCCCGTACCCGATCCGCCGCTGGCGTCCGGACGAACTGGTGCCGGGGCAGCTCGCCTTCGTCGAGGCCTGCCTCGCTGCGGGCTTCCCCGAGGCCAAGGACCACAACCACCCCGAGGCGACCGGCGTCGGCCCGATCCCGTCGAACCGGCGCGACGGGCTGCACAGGGTCACCACCGCGATGGCCTATCTGACACCGGCTCGGGAACGCCCCAACCTGGACATCAGGGCCCATACGGTCGTCGACGGGGTCGTCTTCGAGGGGACGCGCGCGGTCGGTGTGACGGCCTCCGTGGTCGGCGGCGCGTACGAGACGATCAGCGCGCGGCGCGTGATCCTGGCGGCCGGTGCCGTGGCGTCGCCGATGATCCTCATGCGGTCCGGTATCGGCCCCGCCGCGGAGCTGCGGCGGCTCGGCATCGACTCCCGCGCCGACCTGCCGGGCGTCGGCGCGAACCTCGTCGACCACCAGCGGACCGGCGCGTTCCTCGCGCCGCGTCCTGGCGCCTGCGACGCGTCGGGCCCGTTCCTGCAGGAGATCCTGCGCACGACCGCGCCGGGCTCGGACGAGACGAACGACCTGCAGTACTACATGGTGAACCACTTCGATCTGGCGCACTTCCCCGAGCTCCAGATGCTCTCCGGAACGACGATGATCCTCGGCGTCATGGTCGTGTCCCAGCGGCCGCGTTCCCGCGGCACACTCGCGCTGACCTCGACGGACCCGCTGGCGCCGCCGCGGATCGAGCTGAACTTCCTCGGAGACGGCGGCCGGGAGCTCGACCTGCTCGTGGAGGGCGTGCGCACCTCCTGGCGGCTGGCCAACCATCCGGGCATCCGGGAGCTGGCGCAGGGCTTCGTCGTCCTGCGCGAGGCGGTGATCGAGAACGACGACATGATCCGGCAGTACGTCAAGACGAGTCTCGACAGCGCCTACCACCCGGTGGGAACGGTGCGCATGGGGCCGGCGGAGGATCCCTCGACCGTCGTCGACGAGCGTTGCGCGGTGCACGGGCTCGAGTCCCTCTTCGTCTGCGACGCCTCGGTGATGCCCAACACCGTTCGCGCGAACACGAACCTCAGCTCGATCATGATCGGCGAGCGCACGGCCGACTGGCTGCGCGCGTAGCCGGATGGCACGAACCGGCCGGGGCGGATGTTCCGCCCCGGCCGGTCCCTTGTCCGCGAAGCCCCGTCAGGTCACCGGGCGCACCGTCATCGGCAGGCCGCCGCGGATCCGCAGGGTCAGCATCGCCTCGCCGGCCACCTCGTATCCGGGCACCTTCGTCAGACGCAGGTCACGCGCCACCGTGGCGAGCACGACGGTGGCCTCCATCATGCCGAGGCTGTTGCCGACGCAGAACCGAGGTCCCGCGCCGAACGGAATGTAGGAGTAACGGTTCCTGCCCGCCGACGCGGCGGAGGTGAACCGCTCCGGATCGAAGCGCGTGGGCGAGGCCCAGAACGCTGGGTGCCGGTGCAGCAGGTACGGGCAGAGCAGCACGTCGGCGCCGGCGCCGACGGGGAATCCGCCGATCTCGTCGTCCGTCCGGGCGATACGGGGGAGCAGCCAGACCGGGGGACAGAGGCGGATGACCTCGTCGAGGACCTGCGTCGTGTAGGTGAGCTCGTGCAGGCTCTCGATGGTCAACGGCCCGTGCCCGAACACCGCGACCGCCTCGTCGTGCAGCCGCTCCCATACATCCGGATGCTCGTCGAGCAGGTGGAACGCCCAGCTCAGTGTGGAGGCGGTGGTCTCGTGCCCGGCGAGCAGCAGGGTGACCAGCTCGTCGCGCATGCGTATGCGACCGACGCGCTGGTCGGGTTGCCGGCGGACCGACTCGATCAACCGCGAGACGACGTCGTCGCCGGCGGGCCCGGCAGCGCGGTCGGCGGCAAGTCGGTCGACGATGCGCTGGAGATCCCGTCGGGCACGCCGGAAGCGCGTCTGCAGGGGCAGCGGAAGCCAGAGCGGCACTTTGCCCAGCGTGATGGCGTCGAACATGGCCTGGTTCTGGACGGCCTCGAACGACCCGCCGAGCGACTCGAAGACACCGAGGTCGGCGTCGATCAGCGTGCGCCCGAGCACGCCCAGGGTGAACGCGGTCATCTCGGCGCGCATGTCCACCGGGCCCTCGCCGATGCGGGAGCGCAGCCGTGCGGCCAGCCGCTCGGCCTCGTCGCCGATGGCGCCGAGCTGACGGGTGATCCGTTTCGCCTGGAAGACCGGCTGGATCGTTCTGCGCTGCCTGCGCCACAGCTCGCCTTCGCTGGTGAGCAGGCCGTCCCCGAGGGCGCGCCGGGCGTGGATCATGCCGAGGCCCTTGGTGTAGTTCTCGGCGTTGTCGGCCAGCACGTGCTTGGCGTGGTCGGGGTGGTTGAAGAAGTAGAGCGTCTTGGGGCCCAGCGGCAGGCGGACCGCGTCACCGTATTCGGCGGCGGCCCACACCATGACGTCGAGACGGCTGCGCACCATCCTGGCGAGGACGGGGAGCGTGGAGATACGCGGCGGCCCGGGGATCCGACGGGCGCCCCGCGCGACCGGAGAACTCGCGGTCGTCACGGAACGGCCCGCCGGAACTCGGCGAGCCCCGATGCGATGCGTTGCCGCCAGATTTCGTAGGCGGGAACGGCGGAGTCGCCGGGAGTCTCGGTGCGGGCCGCGTCGGCCAGGTCCGCCGCTCGTGTCGGCGTGACACCGCAGAGCAGGCCGGTCGCCAGCGTGGTGTGCGGCGTCACGAGACCGGCTCGCAGCCGGGCCGTCGCGGCGAACACGGCGCCCTGCGCGACCTGCGGCAGGTGCTTTCCGGCGCGCCGCATGAAGGCCCGCAGCTCCTCCTCGTTCACCCCGCCCGCGTAAGTCGCGGCCAGGCCGGCGCCGCTGTAGAGGTCGGCCCGCCGCGATGCGTCGAACGCGTCGATCAGGTCGGCGGCCAGGTCGGGGTCGGTTCCGCCGACGAACCAGATCGCGCGTCCGATGCCCTGGTCGATCACACGGCTCGCGTACGAGGCCGGGCCGCCGGCCGGCCAGGGGAAGTCCGGCTCCTGATACTGGCGGCGCACGTACCGGTCGGTGTGGAAGTAGGCCTGGTGGAATCCGTACCCGTCGAGGACGAGCCAGCGCAGCAGCGGATCCGCGGCGGCGGCGGACGCCTTCGCCCAGCGGAACCGCGGCAGCCGGGCCATGGCCCAGCCCAGCCCGACGTAGATCATGTACTCGTGGTCCCTGGCCCTGCCGTCGAGGAACCCGCTCACGTTGCGGCCTCCGAACGGCAGGCCGTCGCGTATCGCGAAGCCCATGCCGGCGCCCTCGTAGGCGAAACCTCGGAACTGCCACGGCAGTTCCTCGAGACGCTCCTCGGCCTCCGCCGGCACGCGCGCCTCGGCGGCATACGCGTACCCCGTGAGGAAGGTCTCGCCGATCGTCTCCAGCGTCTCCCGCGCGGCGGGGTTCTTCACATGGAAGCCGCGGACCGAAAGGCTCGCCTCCGACGTGCTCGGCGTCAGAACCCGGCGCCTAAGGGCTCGCCAACCACTGGCCATCGTTCTCTCCTCTCGGCGGATCGAAACCCGGAGATCTGAGTGGGAGCGTGCCGACCCGTAGGCCGGCACGCCTGCTCTCTGCTTACGGTCATGACACCGCGTCAGCGCGCCGCGAGCTCCGGGGTCCGCCGCGCGGCCAGCATCGGCTCGGGAAGGAACCTGTTGTCCAGCTCCGGTAGCGCCAGCAGGATCGGCAGATCGGTTCTGTCCACGGCGCGCATGGGGATGCGGAGTTCGACGTTGTGGTCGGCCCGCATGTCGACGGGTTGGCCCGCGCCCACGAAGAGGGGATGGCGGGCCCACGGGCGCGGATCGACGTCGGCCCGGCGCACCGCCACGGCGGCGGCACGGACGTACCACTCACCGACGGGCACCGCGCGCAGCCGGTACTCCCGCACACGGCAGCCATCGGTGGGACTGTCGAGGATGTCGCAGGAGACCGGCATCCCCTCGACGATGGGGCTGCCGAACGCGCCGACATAGATGCGCAGCGGCGTGCCGCTCGGTGGCAGCACCACCGTGCCGTGCACCGCGCCGGACCGTCGGTACGTGTCCGTCTCGGAGTGCGTGAACGGCGGCAGGCCGCTGTGTGAGAGCGACCGGAAGCGGGTCGGTGACACGCCGACGCTGCGAGTGAACCGGGTGGTGAACGTTCCCAGGCTGTTGTAACCCACCATATAGGCGATGTCGGTGACGCTCAGCGACGTCTCCAGCAGAAGGTTCTTGGCCCTGTACAGGCGAATCGCGGTCAGGAAGCGTCCCGGCGACGTACCGGTGACGGACCGGAAGACCCGCGAGAAGTAGAATTTGCTCAGTACGGCAGTGTCGGCAATTTCATCGAGGGACAGTGGTTCACTGTAGTGGTCCCACATCGTCGTTATCGCGCGTTCCACCGCCACTCTCGATAACTGCACTTGAGCGCCCCCCGGTTCTCTCGATGCGCCTAGCCCATGATCGGCAGTTGATGCTCTTCATGGCAGCCTCTTGAGATGCTGCTCGACATACTTGCCGCACCCGGTCGACTACACTTCTTTGAAGTTGCCCGTACCGAGTTTGTACCGGCCGGTGTCGCGTGCCGGGTGTCGTGCGTGACGGCTGGTCAGGCTGATGCGGGATGGAAGGGGGGTGACAGCTGAGTTCAGGCTCGCGGTTCGCGCTCCTGCCCGGAGACCAGGAAGAACAGCGGCCCGGCTCCATGCGCCCCACCAGGTGTTCGGACACACCCCCCCCACCGCCCGACAGGCACCCGGGCCTGCCGCCGCAACCGCCGACGCGCGTATATCCGGCAGCGATCATATGCGCGCCTCCGAATCGCGATCAGCACGTTCCGCGAGTAAAGCAAATTGCAAGAGGTTAATAGCACGGTCGAGGTGATTCCGAATGCGTGATTCCGGCACCGTGAATCAGCGCTCGGCTTGTGCCCATTCACGGATGGCCGTGAGCTGTCTGATCTCGTTGTCCTGACGGTCCGGTAGGTTCCGGTCGGGGTGATTCCGAATGCGTGATTCCGACGCGGTGAATCAGTCTCCGGCTCGTGTTCGTTCGCGGGTGGCCGAGACCGGCTGATCCGCAGGTCGAGCAGGCCGCGCCACCGGGCCGGTTCGAGGCGCGGACGACCTGGACCTCGGCCGCGCCGACGCTCACCGAGACAGCGGGGAACCTGACGGCCTGTGAGCGCATCGAGCCGCTGCCCGACGAGGGCTCGTGCGCCGAGCTCGAATCCCGCAGAGCGGCGTCACCCTCGGACCCCGCGCCGGCGGTGCCGCGTACTCGCCGGCCCCGCGCGGCAAGCGCGTCGGCATGGTCGAGCGCGAGTACGGCAGCCAGCCAGGCTGAGCGCGCCGTTCAGCCGCGGCGCGCGCCGGCGGCCTCCAACGACGCCGCCGCCTTGGCGCTGTCATCGCCGGCGCCCATCAACATGCCGCACACCACCGTCTGGAAGCAGGCGTCGGCGTCGTAGGGCTCGATGAGGTATCCGCCGAGTTCCAGCGTGACGAGTCCGTGGACGCCGATCCACATCTGATGCGCCACGCGCGCCGGGTCGTCGGCGCGGAACCGGCCTGCCATCATGCACCTGTCCACGGCGCCCACCAGGGTCTCCAGCGTGTAGCGGCCGTGCTGCCGTTCGTCGTCCGAGAGCGCGAAGCCGCCGAGGCTCGCTCCGCCGAACATGACCGAGTACAGGTACTGATGCTCGATCGCGTTGGCCCGGTAGGCGTATCCGAGCGCCGCGACGTCGGCCACGGGGTCGTCGGTCTGCGGGACCGCGGTCATCCGGTCGTTCAGGCGCCGGAAGCCCTCGTGGACCATGGCCCTGACCAGATCGTCCATGCCGCCGAAGTAGGTGTAGACCGCGGTGGTGGAGGTGCCCACGGCGGCGGCGAGCCGACGGGTGGACAGCGCGCTCGGTCCCTCCTCGTTCAACAGGCGCGCGGCGGCCAGGATCAGATTCGCGCTGACTTCGGGGTCGGCTTGTCGGGGGCTCACCCTTGACATGGTCGCACAGGAGGTCGAGCATAACAACGTTACGTAACGCTGGTATGTGACGGAGGCGGGATGGGCGGCGCACCGTATACCCAGACAGGCGGCTACCGGCCGGTCTCCCGTGAAGTCACCGTCGTCCAGCCCGAGGTGGAGGGCGCACTGCCGCCCGAGCTGAACGGTACGTTCGCCCGCATCGGACCGAATCCCCTGGGCGCCCCCGACGCGCGCCGCCACGCGTTCGAGGGGGAGCCCATGGTGCACGCGATCCGTATCAGGGACGGACGCGCCGAGTGGTACCGAAACAGATGGCTCCGGACCGACCGGGTCTGCGCCCATCTGGGAGAGCTGCCCGCGCCGGGACCGCGCCACGGCCTGTCCGACGACGCCGGGGGCAACCTCGTCCGGCACGCGGGCCGAACCCTCGCGCTGGGCGACGGAGGCGTGCTGCCGATCCAGATCGGCCCCGATCTGGCCACCGCGGCCCGCGTCGACTTCGACGGGACGCTCTCGGCCGGGTTCTCCGCGCACCCGGAGATCGATCCGTTCACCGGGGAGATGTTCGCGGTCGCCTACTATCACGAGCCGCCGTACGTCCTCTACCTCGTCATCGGCGCGGACGGCAGGGTACGCAGGACGCTGCCGATCGCGGTGAAGAGTCCGCCGATGATGCACGCCTTCTCACTGACCGAACGTTACGCGGTCCTCTACGACCTCCCCGTCGCCTACGATCCGGCCGCCGCAGCCGGCGGCTCCCGCGTCCCGTACAGGTGGCGACCGGATCACGAGTCCAGGATCGGCGTGCTGCCGCGCGACGCCGATGCGCCCGATGTGCTCTGGATGGACGTCGATCCCTGCTACGTCTTCCATCCGCTCAACGCCTACGAGCGTGCGAACCGGATCGTCATCCACCTCGTCCGCCACGCACGGGTCTTCGACCGCGAGCCGCTGCGGCCGGGCGAGTCGGCCCCCACGCTCTGGCGGTGGACGGTCGACCCGCGCGGCGGCACGGTCGTCGAGAAACAACTCGAGGAGTACGTCGAGGAGTTCCCCAGGATCGACGACCGGTTCAAGGGCTCGTACAACCGGTACGGTTTCGCGGTCGCCATGTCCCCGTGCGGGAGCGGGGGGTACCTCGCCGGCCCCGGGCTCCTCCGCCACGACCTCGTCGGCGGCCGTACCGAGACCCACCGGTTCGGGCCGGGGCACGAGACCGGCGAGGCGGTGTTCGTACCGCGCGGCCCCGACGCCGCCGAAGCGGACGGCTGGTTGCTGAGCCTCGTGTACGACTCGGCGGACGACCGGAGCGAACTGGTGGTTCTGGACACGGCCGACTTCACCGGAGAGCCCGCGGCGGTCGTACGCCTGCCGGTGCGAGTGCCGCACGGTCTGCACGCGGCGTGGATCGCGGACTGACGGACACCGCGGCTCCTTGCGCGATCGGGTCAATTTGGAAGAAGGCGCGCGCCGTCGAGATCCTTAGTCTGGTCGGGAGTGTCCGACCGGACGAGAGGAATGCTCATGGCGCCGAGGCTTCTCGGTCGTGCCCGGGGGGAGTTCGAACACCCGGTGGCGTTCTGGTGCGGCGTGCTCGCCTGCAGCGTGGGCGTCGCGCTGCACCTGCCGATGTACTTCGGCGCGCGCGACATGCACTACGCCATGGCCGGAATGCGGCCGGACGCCGCCATGATCACGGGAATGGTACTCATCGTCGTCGGACTCGTCGCGGTGGTCCACGGCGTGCTGCCCGCGCGCGGGGGCGAGATCAAGAAGTCGGCGGAGCGTATCCGCGTCACGGCCATCGACGACGCGCCGATACGAGGTCAGCACATCGCCTTGCTCATCGTGCTCGCCATCGCGATCACCATCGACGTCATGAAGCCGGCGACGCTGTCGTTCGTCGCGCCCGGTATCGCCCATGAGTACGGCCTGAAATCGCCGGCGAATCCACACGGTCACATTCCCGTCTCGTGGCTCCCGCTCGCGGGGATCAGCGGAACGGTCGTGGGCTCGTGGGTGTGGGGCTCGCTGGGCGACCGTATCGGGCGGCGCTCCTCGATCCTGCTGGCCGGAATCCTCTTCGTCACCACCTCGATCTGCGGTGCGATGCCCGGCTTCTACTGGAACCTGCTGATGTGCTTCATGATGGGGATCGGTGTCGGCGGCATGATCCCGATCGCCTTCGCGCTCATGGCGGAGACGATCCCCGCGCGCCACCGCGGCTGGCTGATGGTGCTCATCGGGGGCGACATCGCAGGCGCGTACGTGGCCACGAGCTGGCTGGCCGGATGGCTGACGCCGACCTACAGCTGGCGCATCCTCTGGCTCATCGGCCTGCCCACGGGGCTGCTGTTCATCGCGCTGAACCACTGGATCCCCGAATCACCCCGCTACCTGATCGCCCGCGGCCGGGGTGAGGAGGCCAGGGCGATCATGGCCAGGTACGGCGCGGCGGTGCGGGAGGTCCCGTCCGGCGCGGAGGTGCCCGAAGGGCCGGCCCGCAACGGCTACCAGCGGCTCTTCCGGCGCCCGTTCGCCGGTCCCACCCTCGCGATCACGGTCCTCGCCATCGGCGCCGGCCTCGTCACGTACGGCTTCCAGCTCTGGGTGCCGACCAACCTGCAGCACCTCGGGTACTCGGAGGTGAAATCGGACTACGTCGTGCGCAACGCGGCGCTGCTCGGGCTCCCCTTCACCGTGCTGGTGGCCATGGCGTACGGGTGGTGGGGGAGCCGTAGGACGATCGTGACGCTCTCGGTCACGTCGGCGCTGACGCTGGGCGGCTTCGTGGTGGCCGGCAACTCGCTCGCGCACCACCGTCTCGCGCTCTCGCTGCTGCTCATCGTGCCTCTCTCCGCCATCAGTTCGGTGGCGGCGGTGGTCTCCGCGTACGCCGCCGAGGTCTACCCCACGATGCTTCGCTCGCGCGGTTCCGGCCTCGCGGCCGGCATGACCAAACTGAGCGGGGTGCTGATCATCGCGACCGTCGTCGCCGCCACGACCGTTCCCTCGATAGCGGTGACCGCGATCGTCGGCGCGGTGCCACTGCTGCTGGCGGCCGCCCTGTTCCTGTGGATCGGACCCGAGACCAAGCGCCGCAGCCTCGAGGAGATCACCGGCGAGCTATTGGCCACCGAAGCCGCCTAGCCCGCCCACCGAGAGCCGGCAGCCGAACGGCCCGACGCCTGAGGGCGCCGGGCCGTTCGGCGTGCCGAGCAGGGCGTCCCCGCTGTCGAATCCGATCCGATTGTCCGCCGGGAAGACAGGCCGTTTGCCTCACGCACAGGGAGGTTCCGGTCCGGGAAATCGTCGAGGGCTCGGCGGCGTTGGTCATGTGTTCCTCATGGAATTATGCATAACGGCCGCGCGACGCGATCGCCAATCGCGAGTACCGGATTCGGCATCTTCAGGATTGCGCTGATTCGGTGCCGAACCCTTTAGCGACGGCAAGGCAAGAGAAGCCCCGACACAAGCACCGGGGTCATCCTGGTCGTGGCGATTGGCAGGCGCTCTCACGGATGCTCATCCACGGACAACCGCGATTTTGGGGAACCATGGGAACTCAGCGATATGAAGTGGCAATCCTCGGGTCGGGAATTGGCGGCTCGATGCTCGCGTGCATCCTCGCCCGGCACGGGGTCTCGACTCTTCTGCTGGAGGGAGCGAGCCATCCGCGATTCACCATCGGTGAGTCATTGATACCGGAGACCGGCCTGCGACTGCGAATCGTCGCCGACAAGTACGGCGTCCCGGAGATCGGGTGGATCGGCACATTCCACAAGCTACGCAAACACGTGAGCAGCAATTGCGGTGTCAAGCGCTCCTTCGGCTTCATGTATCACCGCGCAGGTGAGGAGAACCGTCCCGAGGAGATCAACCAGTTCGGGACGCTGACGCCGCCCGCCGGACCCGACTCGCATCTGTTCCGCCAGGACACCGATGCCTTTCTCGCGGCGCTCTCGGTCAAGTACGGGGCGACGTTCCGCTCACAGACGCGCATCTCCGACATCACCTTCGGAGACGACGAGGTCGAACTGCGCGCGGCCTCGGGCGAGACGTACCGCGCCAAGCTCCTGATCGACGCCTCGGGCATGCGGTCGATGGTCTCGGACCAACTCGGCATGCGCGACGAGGTGCCGCGCTTCCGCACCGACACACGCACGATCTACACCCACATGATGGGCGTCAGAAGCGCCGATCTGCTGTTGGACCCCAAAGGCCGGCGCAATCTGATCTCGCCGCTCGGCCAGTCCACGATGCACCACGTCTTCGACGGCGGCTGGATGTGGGTCATCCCGTTCAGCAACCACCGGGACGCCACCAACCCGCTCACCAGCGTGGGGCTGATGCTCGACCGGCGCAAGCACCCCGATCCGCAGGGGACGCCGGAGCAGGAGTTCCGCCGGGTCATCTCCGCCTACCCGACCGTGGCGCGGCACTTCGCCGAGGCGAACGCCGCACGGCCGTGGGTCAGGTCGGGCCGCATCCAGTACTCCTCGCCGCACCTGATCGCGCCCCGTCTGATCCAGCTGCCGCACGCGGCCGCGTTCATCGACCCGCTCTACTCGAGCGGTATGTCGGTGCTCGTCGTCGCGGTCGACCTGATCGCCGAGTCGCTGCTCAAGGCCGTCGCGGAGAACGACTACGCGACCGAGCGATTCAAGTTCATGGAGGACGTGGTCAACCGCGGGTTCGACCACTACGACACGATCGTGTCAGGGTCCTTCGACTCGTTCGCGAGCTACGACACCTGGAACGCGTGGAACCGCAACTGGGTGATGGGGAGCCTGCTCGGCACGTTCGGCCCGCTGTCGCTGCTGATGCACTACCACAAGACGAAGGACCGCTCGTACCTGGAGAAGACCACCGAGCCGAGCCGCATGGGCGTGCTCGGCAGCCACCTGCCGGGTGTCGTCGACATGGCGCGGGCCTCGCGCGCGGACATGGACGCCGCGATCGCGGGCCGGATCACCCACAAGGAGGCGAGCGAGCGCATCTTCGCCCGGTTCCGAGCGACCGACTTCCTGCCGCCCTACATGGGCTTCGGCGATCCCAGGAAGACCGCCACGGCGACGTTCACGCTGATCCCCGGTGCCCGCCACGTCACGTGGTACCGGATGCACGGCGACCCGGTGTACCGGGACAACTGCACCTTCCCGCTGATGACGTACGCACGCGACGGTGCGACCTTCGTGCTGGGTGAGGCGCGGGACGCGTGGCGGCGCAGCTTCTCCGCCCTGCGTGACGTCTTCTTCGCCCACAACAGCGACTGGCGCCACATCGCGCCGGCACTCGCTGAGCACGGAGAGCTCGTGACGCCGGTTCCGGCGTCCGCGCCCTCCGCGGAGGAACCGGCCGGACTCGACGGCGCCGAGGCCCCCCGGAGCGCGGCCTCGGCGACCGGAGTCGGCTGAGCGGGCCGCGCCGGGGCGTGGGGCCGCGTGCGACGGAGCACGCCCGCGGCCCCGCGCCCCGCCCTATCCGCCTCCCCGGTGCTCGGGCCACGCCTCCGGCCGCCCGTCCGATGAGACGCCCGCACCTTCATGACGTTGTTTCGAGAGGAGATCGCAGTGAGGCTGAGCAAGCGTCTTCGTCGGCTGGTGCCGGGAGTGCTGGCCGTCGTGGTCGGCGCATCGCTGTACGCCGTCGCGAACAACGCGGTCGCGGTGTCCGGCGGTCCGCAGACCGCCGCGCAGTACAAATTCCAGGAACTGCCCATCGCGCTGCCGCCCGGTTACGACAACCAGCACATGAACACGATCCGGGAGGTGAACCCGGCGTACAAGAAGATCCGCTCCTGGATCTCCGCGGTCGGGGCCAGTGTCGCCATCAACGATGTCACCGGCCACGGCCGCGCGGACGGCATGTGCATCGTGGACACCCGGACGAACAAGGTGATCGTGACGCACACGCCCACCGCGCCGGCGGCCGACCGGTTCACGCCGTTCCTCCTGAACCCGGCGCCGCTGCCGTACGACGACACGATGGCGCCGACCGGCTGCGCGGCCGGCGACTTCACGGGCGACGGCCGCATGGGCTTCCTCGTGACGTACTGGGGACGGACGCCGATCCTCTTCCTGCCGAAGTCGACCGCCACGACGCCCTCGCCGAGTGCGTACGTGCCGCGGGAGCTCGTGCCCTCGCACTCGCCCGACGGCAAGTACCACGGCCCGCGCTGGAACACCGACGCCGCGTACGTCTCGGACCTCGACGGCAGCGGGCACCCCTCGATCATCATCGGCAACTACTTCCCCGACTCGGACGTCCTGGACCCGAAGGGCCTGAAGAACGTCACGATGACCAACAGCCTTTCGTCCGGGAACAACGCCGGCGGCGACCACGTACTGCGCTGGAACGGCGCGACCTCGGGCGCCCGTCCGAGCGCCGCCTACGTCGAGGAGGAGGGGGCGATCCCGTTCCAGATCTCGACCGGTTGGACGCTCGCGATCTCCGGGGCCGATCTCACCGGCGACGGCCTGCCGGAGCCCTACCTCGCCAACGACTTCGGCCACGGCCACCTCCTGTACAACGAGTCGACCCCGGGCCACATCAGGTTCACCGAGGCCAAAGGCCGGCGCACGGGGACGACTCCCAAGTCGTTCGTGCTCGGAAACGGCTCCTTCAAGGGCATGGGCGTCGACTTCGCCGACCTGAACAGCAATGGCAAGTTCGACTTCTACGTCAGCAACATCAACGTCGCCTGGGGCCTGGAGGAGAGCAACCTGCTCTTCATCAACCATGCCGCGGACGACGCCGACATGACGAAGCAGCTCAGCAAAGGCGTCGCCCCCTTCACGCAGGAGGCGCAGCAGTACGGCCTGGCGTGGACCGGGTGGTGCTGGGACGTCAAGGCGGGGGACTTCCTCAACCACGGCGAACAGGACGTGATCCAGACCGACGGCTTCATCAAGGGCACCGTCAACCGGTGGAACTGGCTGCAGGAGGCGGCCACCGAGAACGACGACCTGCTGATCAACCCGGCGATGTGGCCCAACTTCCAGCCCGGCGACGACGTCTCGGGCCACGAGGCCCTCGCCTTCTACGCCAAGAATTCCAGCGGGAAATACGTGAACATCAGTTCCAGGCTGGGCCTCGCGGTGCCGACTCCGACCCGCGCCGTCGCCACCGGTGACACGACCGGCACCGGCACCCTGGACTTCGCCGTGGCCCGGCAGTGGGGACCGCCGGCGTTCTACGCCAACCGGGCGCCGGACCGCGGCAAGTCGCTCGAACTCGAGCTCTACCGTCCGTCCACCGACCCGGCCCACGCCGGCAAGGGCCTGGAGGCGATCGGCACGCCCGCGTACGGCGCCACGGTCCGGATCACGACACCGCAGGGCACCCAGGTCTCACAGCTCGACGGCGGCGGCGGACACGCCGGTTTCCGCAGCTTCGACGTCCACTTCGGGATCGGTTCGTACAGCGGCCCCGTGTCCGTCCACATCCAGTGGCGTGACGTCGACGGAGGCCTCCACCAGCAGACGCTGAAGCTCAAGCCCGGCGTCCACACCCTCATGCTCACCGGCACCGCCCAGGAGGTTTCGAGCCGATGACCGCCGTCGCGCACCCCTCTCAGGCCGGCAGCGCTCAGCCGAGCGCGACGGCCGAGCCCACGAAGCCGAAGCCCGATCCGCGGTATCTCGCGCTGCGCAACTTCGCCATGTCGATCACCGTCTTCAACGTGTTCGGCTACACCCTGCTCGGCTTCGAGCAGCCCTACCTGTGGCCGGTCTTCGCCCTGTTGACGGGGTACGCGACCGAGATCACCTTCGAATTGATCAGCGCGTGGGCGTACCAGCGGCGGCCGCGGTTCCTCGGCGGGGGAGTGCGCGGTCTGTACGAGTTCCTGCTGCCGGCGCACATCACCGCCCTCGCCGTGAACATGCTGCTCTACGCCAACAACCAGATCCTGCCGGTCATCTTCGGCGTGTTCGTCGGTGTCGCCGGCAAGCACGCCTTCCAGGCGCCGATCAACGGGCGCATGCGGCACTTCATGAACCCGTCCAACTTCGGCATCACGTTGTCCCTGGTCTGCTTCGGCAGCTGGGTCAGCATCGCGCCGCCCTACGAGTTCACCGAGAACGCGAACACGTACTTCCGGGTGATGATCCCGATCATCATCGCCACGGCCGGCACCGTCCTCAACACCATGCTCACCCGCAAGGTGCCGCTGATCGTCGGCTGGATGGGCGGCTTCGCCATCCAGGCCTTCGTACGGCACGGCATCTGGGACGTCGCACTGTTCTCCGCGCTGGGCTCGATGACCGGCGTCGCGTTCGTGCTCTTCACCAACTACATGATCACCGACCCGGGTACGACGCCGATGAAGGGGCGCGCCCAGTTCATGTTCGGCGGCTCCGTCGCGTTCGTCTACGGGATCCTGATGCAACTGAACATCACCTACACCCTCTTCTTCGCGCTCGTGATCGTCTGCGGCTTCCGCGGCCTCGGCTGGTGGGGCGCGTCCTTCGTCCAGCGCCTGCGGTCCGGGCGCACACCCGACGCCACGGCGGGGAACGGAGAGGTCCCGGCCCGGGTGCCCGAGACGACGGATCTGGGGGCGATACGGGCATGAACGGCCACCGGATCGCCGTGGTCGGCGTCGCCTGCCGCTATCCCGACGCGGACTCGACCGAGCAGCTCTGGCAGAACGTTCTCGCCGGCCGGCGGGCGTTCCGCCGGCTGCCGGACGAGCGCATGAACCTCGACGACTACTACTCGCCCGATCCGGCGGCGCCCGACCGCTTCTACACGCGCAAGGCCGCCGTCCTGGAGGGTTTCGAGTTCGACCGCGTCCGGTACCGGGTCGCGGGCAGCACCTTCCGGTCCACGGACATGACCCACTGGCTGGCACTGGACACCGCGGCGCGCGCTCTGCGGGACGCGGGCTTCCCCGGCGGCGAGGGGCTGCCGCGTCCGGCCACCGGCGTCGTCATCGGCAACACCCTGACCGGCGAGTTCAGCCGCGCCAACCTCATGCGGCTGCGCTGGCCGTACGTGCGCCGCACGGTCGGCGCCGCCCTGCGCGAACAGGGCTGGGACGACGCCGCGCTCGGCGCCTTCCTGGCCGGGCTCGAGACGCGCTACAAGAGCGCCTTCCCGCCGATCGACGAGGACACCCTGGCCGGCGGCCTCGCCAACACCATCGCGGGACGCGTCTGCAACCACTTCGACCTCCACGGTGGCGGCTTCACGGTCGACGGCGCCTGCTCGTCCTCGCTGCTCTCGGTGGCGACGGCGGCCAACGCCCTGGCGAACGGCCAGCTCGAGGTGGCCATCGCGGGCGGCGTGGACCTGAGCATCGACCCGTTCGAAGTCATCGGCTTCGCCAAGACCGGCGCCCTCGCGACCGGCGAGATGCGCGTGTACGACCGCGGCTCCAACGGGTTCTGGCCCGGCGAGGGTTGCGGCATGCTCGTGCTCATGCGCGACGAGGACGCGGTCGCGCGCGGCTTGCGCCGGTACGCCGTACTCGCCGGCTGGGGCTACTCCTCCGACGGCAGGGGCGGCATCACCCGGCCCGAGGCCGCCGGGCACCGGCTCGCGCTGCGGCGCGCCTACGACCGCGCCGGGTACGGCATCGAGACCGTCGCCTACCTCGAAGGCCACGGCACCGGCACCGCCGTCGGCGACGCGACCGAACTGCGGGCGTTCGGCGAGGCGCGCCGCGCCGCCGACCCCGCGGCGCCCGCGGCGGCGATCAGCACCATCAAGGGCAACATCGGCCACACCAAGGCGGCCGCCGGCGTCGCCGGCCTCATCAAGGCGATCCTCGCCGTGTACCACGAGGTCATCCCGCCGGCCACCGGTCATGTAGACCCCCACCCCGAACTGACGGGGGACCGGCCCGCGTTGCGCGTGCCGCTCGAACCGGAGCCGTGGCCGGCCGGCCACCCCGTCCGCTCCGGCGTCTCGTCGATGGGGTTCGGAGGCATCAACGCACACGTCGTCGTGGAGCACGCCGACCGCGCTCCGGACGCGGGGCTCGGGCCGGAGGTCGAGGCACTGACGCGGTCACGGCAGGACGTCGAACTTCTCCTGGTGGACGCGGAGAACCTCTCGGCGCTGCGCGGACGGATCGCACAGCTGGCCGAGCTCTGCGGCAGACTCTCCTTCGCCGAACTCGGTGACCTCGCGGCCACACTCGAGCACGAGCTGGCCGACCGTCCGCTCCGCGCCGCGATCGTGACCGGTGATCCCGAGGAGGCGGGGCGGCGCTTCGCCACACTGCTGACGATGCTCGACAACGGGGCGCGATCCGTGGTCGACATCGCACACGGTGTCTTCCTCGGCACCTCCGCGCGGCCACCGCGGATCGGATTCCTCTTCCCCGGCCAGGGAGCGGGGCGGCGCGGAGACGGCGGAGCACTGCGACGGCGGTTCGCCGAGGTCGACGAGCTCTACCGCACCCTGCCGATGCCCCCCGGCGCCGACCTGGTCGCGACCGAGATCGCCCAGCCGAGGATCGTCACCTCGTCCGTCGCGGGCCTGCGCGTGCTGGCCCTGCTCGGCATCGAGGCCGTCACGGCCGCGGGCCACAGCCTGGGCGAGCTGACCGCGCTGCACTGGGCGGGCGCGATGGACGAGGCCGGCCTGCTCCGCACGGCCGCGGCGCGCGGCCGCGTCATGGCGCGGGCGAGCGACGGCGGCGGCACCATGGCGAGCGTCGTCGCGCCGCCGCAGGCGGTCGTCCCGCTTCTCGTCGGCGAGCCGGTGGTGATCGCCGGATACAACAGCCCTGAGCAGACGGTCGTCAGCGGACCGGCCGACGCTGTCAAGAGGGTCTGCGCACGGGCCGCCGCCCAGGGCTTCTCGGCGAACGAGATCCGGGTCTCGCACGCGTTCCACTCGCAGGCCGTCGCCCCGGCGGCCACCGCGTTCCGCGACCACCTGCGGGGCGAACGCTTCGCTCCGCTCGCCCGGACCATGGTCTCCACCGTCACCGGCGGCACCCTGCCGGCCGAGACCGATGTGCCCGGCCTGCTGACCCGTCAGGTGCTCGACCCGGTGCGATTCACCGAGGCGGTCCGGACGATGGCCGAAGAGGTCGACCTCTTCATCGAGGTCGGGCCCGGCAGGATCCTGCGTACTCTCGCCGGAGAGATCGCCCCCGGAGTGCCCGCGGTGTCGCTCGAGGCCGACAGCATGTCGCTCTCCGGCCTGCTGCACGCGGTGGCAGTCGCGTACACGCTCGGCGCGCCCGTCCGCCACGGTGAGCTCTTCCGCGACCGCTTCACGCGGCCGTTCCCGCTCGACAAGGAGCTGCGCTTCCTGACCAGCCCCTGCGAATCGGCACCGGTGCACGATCTGCCGATTCTCCAGACGCCGGCAACTGTTCGGACTCCCGAAGCGCAGACTGCTGCGGCACCGGTGGCGGTGGACGGTGCCGACACGCTGGACGTGCTGCGGCGACTCGCCGCCGAGCGGGCCGAGCTGCCCCTGGAAGCGGTGAGCGCGCAGAGCAATCCCATCGACGAACTCCACCTCAGCTCGATCACGGTCGGCCAGATCGTCACCCAGGCCTCGCGGGAACTCGGACTGACGGCGCCGCTGGCGACCTCGGCGTTCGCGACGTCGACGCTGGCGCAGCTGGCCGAGATGCTCGACGAACTGGGCGAGACCGCGCGCTCCGGAGACGAGCGCGCCGCGGCCGACGTCGCCGGCGCGGGATCCTGGGTGCGCGCGTTCTCCGTCGAGCTCGTGCCGGCCGAACCCGGGCCGGCGGTCGCTCCGCCCGCCGACGGCGACTGGCAGCTGTTCGCCGCCGACCGGCACCCGCTCGCGGCCGCCCTCCACACCGCGCTGCGGCGGGCCGGACTAGGTGGCGGAGTGCTGCTCTGCCTGCCGCGCGGCTGCGACGAGAGCCACACACCGCTGATGCTCGCCGCCGCGCGCGCCGCCCTCTCGCCCGGCGCGCCGGGACGCTTCGTCGTCGTCGGCGACCGGCGCGGCGCGGCGGGTCTCGCCAAGACGCTGCACCTGGAGGCGCCCGCTGTCGTCACCACCCTGGTCACCCTGCCCTTGGCGGAGTCGATGCCGGCCGAGCTCGTGGCGCGGACGGTGCCGCGGATCGTCGCCGACATCGCCGCGACCGCGGGCTTCAGCGAGAGCGTGTACGACGAGGCCGGAGTGCGCCGCGTCCCGTTGCTCCGGCCGCTGCCGGCGCGGCGCGGGCCCGGCGGGCCGTCCGCCCTCGGCGCGCAGGACGTGCTGCTGGTGACCGGCGGCGGCAAGGGCATCACCGCCGAATGCGCGCTCGACCTGGCGCGTACCACCGGCGCGGCGATCGCGCTCATGGGCCGCTCCGCCCCGGACTCCGACCAGGAACTCGCGGCGAACCTGGCGCGCATGGCCGCCGCGGGCGTGACCCACCGGTACGTGCGCGCCGACATCACCTCCGCGGACGAGGTCAAGGCGGCGGTCGAGGAGGTCCGCCGGACGCTGGGGCCGGTGACGGCGATTCTGCACGGCGCCGGCCGCAACGTGCCGCAGGTGCTCGCCAACCTCGACGAGTCCTCCTTCCGCCGCACCCTCGCGACGAAGATCACGGGGCTGGAGACCGTGCTCGCCGCCGCGGACCCGGCCACGCTCCGGCTCCTCGTCACCTTCGGCAGCATCATCGGCCGGGCCGGCCTGCGCGGTGAGGCGGACTACGCCACGGCCAACGACTGGCTGACCGACCTCACGTACCGGATCCGGGACGAGTACCCGAACTGCCGCTGCCTCGCGCTGGAGTGGTCGGTGTGGTCGGGCACCGGTATGGGCGAGCGACTCGGCGTGCTGGAGTCGCTGATACGAGAGGGCATCCGGCCGATCCCACCGGACGAGGGCGTCGCCGTCCTCCGGCGGCTGCTCACCGACCCCGATGCGCCCACCTCGGTCGTGGTCATGGGCCGCGCCGAGGGCCTGCCCACCATCATGCTCGAACCGCGCGAACTGCCGCTGTTGCGCTTCGTCGACCGGCCCCGCGTGCACTATCCCGGCGTCGAACTCGTCGTCGACGCGGACCTCTCCGCCGACGACGACCTCTATCTCGCCGACCATCTGCTCGACGGCGACCTGCTCTTCCCGGCGGTGTTCGGCATGGAGGCGATGGCCGAGGCGGCCATGGCGCTGACCGGAAGGTCCGGCCCACCGGTGCTCGAGGATGTCGAGTTCCTCCGCCCCGTCGTCGTCCCCGTCGACGGGAAGACCACGATCCGGATCGCCGCACTCGTCACCGAGGAAGGCACCGTGCAAGCGGTGATCCGCAGCGACGAGACCGCTTTCCAGGCGGATCACTTCCGCGCCACGCTCCGCTTCGACGTGCCGCCGCCGGACGACAAGGCGCCCGCGGCGGCGGTCGAGGAGGTCCGGGTGCCGCTGGCGCCGATGGAGGATCTCTACGGCCCGGTGCTCTTCCAGGGTGACCGGTTCCAGCGCCTCCTGGGCTACCACGACCTGGCCGCCAAGGGCTGCGTGGCCGAGATCTCCACTGTGGCGGCCAAACCGTGGTTCGGCGGATTCCTGCCGTCCGACCTCGTCCTCGCCGACCCGGGCACCCGCGACGCGCTCATGCACGCGATCCAGTGCTGCGTGCCCGACGCGACCCTGCTGCCCGCCGCGACAGAGCGCCTGTACCTCGCCGATCCGGCCCGCGTGCGTGCGCTCGACCGGGTCACGCTGCACGCCGCCGAACGCTCCCGCGACGGCGACACGTACGTGTACGACCTCGAGGTCCGCGATCCGGCGGGCGCGCTCGTCGAGCGCTGGGAGGGGCTGCGGCTCCGGGCCGTGCGCAAGCGGGACGGCGCGGGACCGTGGACGCCGGCGCTGCTCGGCCCGTACCTGGAGCGCCGGTCCGAGACGGTGCTGCCGACCGCGCTCCGCATGGCCGTCTGGCCGGACGGCCAAGAGTCCGCCGGCGACACGGCCGGCCGGCGCGAGCGGACCGCTCGGACGCTTGGCCTGGCGCTGGGCCGGAAGCCGAACCTCAGCTACCGGCCGGACGGCAGGCCCGAGGCCGACGGAGGGGTCGAGGTCTCCTCCTCGCACGGCGCGGGCGTGACGTTCGCGGTGGCCGCGGACCGGGCCGTCGGGTGCGACGTCGAGCAGGTCGTGGCGCGGTCGGCGCAGGAGTGGACCGACCTGCTCGGCACGGAGGGATTCGCTCTGGCCACGCTCGTCGCCGGCGAGCGCGACGAGGACCTGTCGGTCGCCGCCACGCGCGTCTGGGGAGCACAGGAGTGCCTGCGCAAGACCGGCCACGCGCGCGCCGGGCTGGTCGAGATCTCCGGGCCGAGGGCGGACCGTTGGGTCGTCCTGCGCTCGGGGGCCGCGCAGATCGCGACGTTCCCCACGACGCTGCGCGGGCTCGCCGCACCTGTGGTCTTCACGATGCTGACGGAGTCGAGGGAGAACGGGACATGACCGAGCGACCGTACTACGAGTACCTGCACCTCGTCGGGTTCGAGGAGACCAACCTCGTCGGCAACGTCTACTACGTCAACTATCTGCGCTGGCAAGGGCGGTGCCGCGAGATGTTCCTGCGGGAGCACGCCCCAGAGGTGCTCGACGAGATCCGCGACGATCTCAAGCTGTTCACGCTCAAGTGCGAGTGCGAGTACCTGGCGGAGATCACCGCGTTCGACGAACTGTCGATCCGGATGCGCCTTGAGGACCTGACGCAGACCCAGATCGGGTTCGCCTTCGACTATGTGCGGTTGCGCGACGGGCTCGAGGACCTGGTCGCACGGGGGCGGCAGCGGGTCGCGTGCATGCGCGGCCCCAACGCCGACACCCGTCCGGCCAAGGTGCCCGCCTCCCTGCGCAAGGCGCTGGAGCCCTACAGCGCGGCCGCTCCCGCGGCCCGGCCGCGGGTTCTCGCCGACGTCGTGAACGGTGACTGACGCCATGGCCCACTCCGATCAGGCGTCCGTCACGGGACTCGCGACACCGGCCGGACGAGTTCCGAGTGACGGGCTGGACCGGAACGCCGAGCTGGACCGAGACGGCATGCGCCGCGTCCTCGGCCGGTTCACGACCGGTGTCACCGTCGTGACGACCGGCGGTACCACGCCGCACGGCATGACCGCGAACTCGTTCACGTCGGTGTCGCTGAGCCCGCCGCTCGTGCTGATCTGTGTGCTCCGTGGAGCGGCCATGCACGAGGCCGTCCTCGATCGCAAGTCGTTCGCGGTGTCGGTGCTTTCAGCGCGCCAGGAGGACCTGGCGCGCTACTTCGCCGACCGCCGCCGCCCCCGCGGCATCGCGCAGTTCGCCCCCATCGAGTGGTCACCAGGCCGTTTCACCGGATCGCCCGTCGTGGCAGACGCTCTCGCCTGGCTGGAGTGCTCCCTCACAGCCACCCACGACGGCGGCGATCACTCCATCTTCGTCGGTGAAGTCCTCGACATGGGCTTCCGGGAGGATCACGACGCCCTGCTGTTCCACGACGGCGGCTTCCACAGTCTGCGTACCGACGAGGCGTGAGACCAGCGGCCTGCGGAAGACACCGCTCCGCCCGAGGCCTGGGGGCTGCTCAAGGCAGCAGGGCCAGCTTGCCGACGGTGGCCCGTGCTTCCAGTTCCGCCAGTGCCTTCGGCCCGTCGGCGAGATCGTAGACAGTGGGGTGGCCGGGGGTGAGCACACCGGTGGCGATGAGCGCGAACAGTTCGCCCATCACCTCGCCGAAGATCTGCGGCGTGGATCGGATCAGCACCCCGATGTTCAGGCCGATGACGTGGACCTGATGCTGATAGACCAGATCCCAGTTGGTCACCTCGGCCTCGCCGGCGGGCAGGCCGGTCACCACGACCCGGCCGGTGACCCGCTTGGCCACGGCCAGGCTGGCGTCGAAGGCGGCGCCGCCGACCGACTCCAGCACCAGATCCACACCGTCGCCGCCGGTCAACTCCAGTACCTGGGCGGCGAGGTCGGGGCCGCGCGAGTCGAGGACGTGATCGGCGCCGAGGGCGCGCACCGTCTCGTGCTTGCCCGGCGAGGCGGTGGCGATCACCCTCGCGCCGTAGTGCTTGGCCATCTTCACCGCGGCCTGGCCGGTCCCGCCGGCGGCGGCGTGGATCAGCACGGTCTGCCCTTCGGCGATGCCGCCCAGCGGCTTGAGCGCGGCGAGGGCGGTGGGCCAGCTCACCACCATCCCCAGTGCCTGCTCGTCGGCCCAGCCTTCCGGCACCGGCACCGCCGCGGCCGCGGGCAGCACCATGTATTCGGCGAAGGCGCCGTGTCCGACGCCGATGACGTGGGCGCCGGGCTCCAGCCCGGTCACCGCCTCGCCCACTGCGGTGATCTCGCCGGCGGCCTCGAAGCCCGCCAGGTACGGCGGCTGCGGGCCGTCGCGGAAGGTGCCGTGGGCCTGTGAGATGTCGGCGAAGTTGACGCCTGCGGCGGTGACGCGGATCAGGACCTCGCCCGGGCCGGGCGACGGCACCGATGCGTCGGTGATCAGGCGGAGGTCCTGCGGGCCGCTGAGCGACGTCTGCTGCAAGGCGCGCATGGTGGCGGGAACACTCATCGAAATCGGCTTCCTTGTTCAGCTTGCATCATCAAAGCCGGGAGATTTATTGGCGGATGGCCGAGGGATGATTGCACGACGTCCCGGAAATGGTCAAGCTTGACTGGCCCAATGGGAAACCGGGTCGATAAATGACGTCTGGCGGCGCGATATATCAGATAGCCGATCGGCGGGTTTCGTTCACCGGGCAACTCTCACCATGCTTCGAAAATTGATTCGACAGGTGGAATCGGCGAGGAATTCCAGGAACTTTTCGAGGGCGCGTGGTAGGGCCCGACTCCCGGCTCCCGTGCGTGCGCTGGAGAGCGGGGTGTCAAACGGCGCTGCGTGCTGCTCGGATTGCTCGGATGAAGGTGGGCGCCGGTTTTCGAGTACGGCGCACATGGGCGTCGATGCGCAGGCTGCCCACCCCGATCAGGGCACAGATCAGGCGCAGCCGTGCGACGTGGCCTCGGGCGCGTCCGCAACCGCCGACAGCTCACCGGTTCGCACGGGGAACCCCTCTCCGCCAGCTTCGCTCTGACATCGCGTCAGGTCAGGCGGGTCGCGATTCAGGCAGGTTCGGAGTCGGGGTCACGGCTCGGGAGCGGGCCGCGGAACGCGGCCATGGTTCGCCGCCGCTCCGTCTCCTCCTCGGTCAGCAGGATGTGCGGCATTGCCCGGCGCAGGATCGGCGGTGCCATCAGCGACGTGGTGATCGCCACCAGGATCACGATGGTGTACGTGGTCGTGTCGAGGACCCCGACGTTGAGCCCGACCGTGGCCACGACGATCTGGATGACTCCGCGGGCGTTCATCCCGCCGGCCAGGGCCAGCGCCTCCCACCTGGTCAACTTGCTGGACAGCGCGCCGACGTACGCGCCGGCGAACTTGCCGGCCACCGCGATCAACAGGGCGGCCACCGCGGTGAGCAGCGGGACCGGACGGGTGAGAACGGTCAGGTCCACCCGTAGTCCGGCGGTGGCGAAGAACAGGGGGGCGAACACCGACACCACCACAGCCCGCAACGGCGCCAGTCGGCCGAGGTCCGCGGTGTTCGCCGAGCCGATCAACAGGCCGCCGAGGAAGGCGCCGAACGCCGCTTCGAAGCCCATGGCCTGGGTCGCGGCCGCGCTGAGCACGATGACCAGGACGGCGGTCGCGATCGTCGGCCCGTTCTCGGGCGACCGCCCGCACCGTGCGAAGGCAGCGCGGACGAGCGGGCGGGCGACGGTCGCGGTCACCAGAACGGCGATCGCGAGCAGGATCACCGACGACGCCACCGTCCTGCCGCGCACGCCTGCCGTGGCCATCGCGGAGACGATCGAGAGAAGCAGCCATCCGACCACGTCGTCGACCACGCCCGCGGCAATGGTCAGCTGCCCGATATTCCGGTGCAGCAGATTCATGTCCGAGAGGGTCTTCGCGATCACCGGCAGGGCGCTCACGCACATCGCCACACCGACGAAGAGTGCGAAGGCATCCCGATTCATCGAGCCGGCCAGCAGCGAGCGCGGGGCCGCCAGTCCCGCGATGACTCCGGCGGCCAGCGGGATCGCCAGACCGGCGACACCGACCCGGAGCGCGACGGTGCCCTTGCGCCGTACGAGCCCGAAATCGACCTCGATGCCGGTCACGCCGACGAAAAGCACCACGCCGATCTGACCGATCGCGTCCAGGAGGTGGAACTGCGGGGCGGTGCGGGGCAGCAGCCACTCGGACACGCGCGGCGCCAGATGGCCGAGCACCGTCGGTCCGAAGAGCACCCCGGCACACAGTTCGCCCACGACGGCCGGCGTACCGAGGCGGTTGGCCAGGCGGCCGAGCAGTAACGCGGCCGAGAGCAGCAGGCCGACCTGCAGGAGGAAGACGAGCAGCGCGTGCGCGGCGATCGGCGGGGGTGGGGCCACGGTGGTCTCCCTACGCGGCGGGGTTCGGACGAGTGGTCGATCCTGGTGCCGGGACCGTGGCCGCGCGCGGCTGCCGTATCGAGCGTCCCAACCCCCCAGCGTGCACTACGGCGTGCGGCCTCACTTCTCACTGTGTGCCCAACCGGAGCAGGGACGGTGGCGCCGCCGAGCCGCCGGTCCACCGCCGACCCTCACAGGCCCCGGGGTCCGGAGGGAGTCGTCCGGTCCGGTGGGCGCAAGACGTGGTGGCGGGTGGCGACGCGGGCCTCCAGGATCCGCATCCTGTCGACGAGTTGTCTGGAAGCGGTGCTCGTGGCCGAAGGGTCGACGGACGCGTTCGCCGACGCCGGCTCCGACACGCACCGGATCGTCGACCTGGCGGCCGCGATGCTGACCGTCCCCGCGGCGGGCGGCGCGGTGATCGATGTGCACGGCCGCCCGCTGGAGATCGACCCCGACCTCACCCGCCGCTGGTCCGGAGTGGTCGCGGCGACCCCGGAGCTCGCGGAGGAACTGGCGGACGCCATCCGCGGAACGGAGCGGCGATGACCGCCCTGGCCCCGCTCACGGACGCGGAACTGACCGCGCTGATCGACGGGCTCGCGGGCCTGCCGTACGGCGGTGAGGCCGTCGACCAGCGCACCCACGCGCTCCAGACGGCGTGGCTGGCGACGGACGCGGGAGCGGACGACGAACTGGTGGTGGCCGCGGCGCTGCACGACATCGGCCGCGCCCGGCCGGTCCGGGCCGAGCACCCCGGCCTGCCGCACGAGCTGGCGGGCGCCGCGTTCGCCCGGCGCCGGCTGGGCGGGCGCGCGGCGTGGGTCATCGCTCAGCACGTACCGGCAAAGCGCTACCTGGTCGCGACCGACCCGGCGTACCACGCCCTGCTCAGCCCGGTGTCGGTCGCCTCCCTGAAGGCCCAGGGCGGCCCGATGGACGAGCACGAGGCGGCCCGGTTCGCCGCGCATCCGCTGGCCGCGGACGCGGTGGCGCTGCGCCGCTGGGACGACGCGGCGAAGGACCCGACCGGCCCGCTGCTCCCGATACCGGCCCTTCTGTCGGCCCACGCCCGCTGCGTCGCCGCGCGGATGGGCTGACAGGAGGGGGAGAGGGGTGCGGGTGCCGGCCGACCGCCGCGGCGATCGTCGTCCGGCTCCGCGAGATCGTCCAAGTACCGTCACCGGCGACCTGGTTCATGCCACATACGAGGTGCGGCCGCGTACCGGCGAGGACAAGCGGCTGTGGCACCGCGAGGTCGGTGAGATGTGCCTTCACCACGAGGCGTTCACGGCCACCGGCGCCCCCGGGCGGCAGCTGTCCGCCTGCTCCGCCGGACCGGGCACCTCAGCGCCGACGCACTGGTCCTGCCGCGCGCCCTGGCCGTCGAAGCACCTGCCCACCGTCCGTCCGTGAGGGCGTCCAGCGGTCCCGCCCGCTCGGTGGACGGCAAGGCACACGACTCGTCGTCGGCGCCGTGCCACCCAATCGGCTGCGCCCGAGGTGAAATTGGCCGCGACGGCATGCACGGTGATCACATGAACACTGCACAGCTGAACGCCAGCAATCACCACGACCAGCCCAGGAAGTTCTCGCTCCGGATGCCGCGAATAGTCGCGGTGAGTGCCGCCCTCGGCCTCGCCTGTGCGGCAGGGGCGGCAACCGCGACATCCGCCGTGGCCGCGACGCCCGCCCCGCACGGCGGCACAAAGGCCGCGGCTGCCCGGCCGATCCAGGCCCACCACCACGACGAACGTGGCCAGTTCGGTCGGCACGGCGGTCTTCGCGGCGGCGACTACGGCGACGATGACGACTGCGAAGGTCTCATCGTTCTCCTTTGCGTCTGACGGGTAACCGTCGGCATTTCCTGTCCGCCGCCCGGCGCGATGGCAGGCATGGGTCAGGGCAGGCCGGAGACGGCCTGCCCTGACCCATGTTGGGCCGCGTCCGGCGCCGGGTCGGCCCGAAATGGTCGGCCGGCCTCAGGCGAGGCAGGTAAGAGGGCGACCGCCGTTGTAGGTGACCATGTCGCCGAGGGCGGCCGCGGCGTCGATGCGGCGGCCGAGCGGGCCGCCCTCCAGGTCCGCGTAGGCCCTGTGCAGATTGCCGACGATGCGTTCGGAGTCCAGCAGGTCGGCGTAGGGGCCCAGATCCGTTTCGCGGGCCGTCTCCAGAGGGGTGAGCCCGGCGTCGCGGCCCGCTCGGGCGGTGGCCTGGACGAACCGCAGGTAGCCGAGCACGTCGTCGATGAGCTCGGGGCCGGCGACGGCACCGTGCCCGGGAACGATGGTCGTCGCCCCCAGCGGCTTGATCACTTCCTCCAGGACCTGGACGGCACCGGCTACGGACCCCTGGAGGAGGAAGGGCGTGCCGCCGTTGAACAGGACGTCGCCGCTGAAGAGGAGCCCCCGTTCGGGCAGCCAGACGATGGAGTCGTTGGTCGTGTGGGCGGGCGTGCCGACGTGGCGGACGTCGGCACGCAGGTCGTCGGACCATACGGTGACGCCGTCGGTGTAGGTGAGGAAGGGCGGTTCGATTTCGACGTCGCCCCACTCGACCTCGGTCCAGAA
Organism: Streptomyces griseochromogenes; assembly: GCF_001542625.1. NCBI lineage: Bacteria > Bacillati > Actinomycetota > Actinomycetes > Kitasatosporales > Streptomycetaceae > Streptomyces > Streptomyces griseochromogenes. The sequence goes on from NZ_CP016279.1 coordinate 4,542,171, forward strand.
CGCCGCCGCGGCCCCCGGCCCGCCCCACTCGATGATGCTCGACCGGGTGGCCTCGTGGCCGACGATGGTGGCGCCGCCGAAGAGGTGGTTGCCGAAGGTGTGGTCACCGTGGTGGTGAGTGTTGATCAGGGTCCGTACCGGCTGTGGAGTGACGGTGCCGATCGCGTCCAGGTACGCCTGCGTGCGCCGTACGGTCGAGCACGCGTCCACGCTGATCACGCCGCGCCGTCCGACGAGGAAGCCGGTGTTGTTGATCCACCAGCTGCCGTCGGGCTGTATGTAGGCGAAGACGTCCTCGCTGACCTCCTCGACCCGGGGCGGAGGAAGAAGGCCGACGTCGTGGTGGACACTGCTCACCGCGAACTCCTGTCGTGACGAAGGGGATCTCTCGGAGGGACACCGCACTGCCGTGCCGCGGCGGGCTCGTCGAACGCCGCCTGGATCATCGCACGGGCAATGCACCGGCCGGTGCCCCGGCACCCGGCCGCCGGGCACGGTGGGACGCCGTGCACCCTCGGCGCGGCGCGCGTCGGCCTGCACGCCGTAACGGGCCCATGTGCGTCCCCGGTTCGTCCGCCCGCCGGACACGAGGGGGAGGCGGCGGGCGACACGGCTGACGTACGGCGGAGAGGGCAGGATTCGAACCTGCGTGGGCCCCTGGGGGCCCGACCTTGAGCCGTGCTCGCTGGTCCCCGATCAACCACTCCGGGCACCTCTCCTTGTGCCCGGCCCCGGTTTCCCGTGCCGTTCACATGCATCAGAGTGGCAGCGCCCGCTGACACCGGCCTGACACAGCGCCGTCGCTCAGTCGGCCGTACGCAGCAGCAGCTTGCCCATCGATGTGCGACCGCCCATCAACCGGTGGGCCCCGGCCGCGTCCGACAGGGGGAACTCGGCGGTGACCGGAAGGCTCACGGTGCCGTCGGTGACCGTGCGGAAGGCACGCTCGGAGAGCGCGCGCAGCGCCTCGGGCGCGGATTGCGCGAGGGCCAGGACGGAGAGGCCCGCGACGGAACGACCCTGCGTGTAGAGCTCGGGCTGGCCGACATGCCACGGCTCCGCCCCGCTCGCGTTGCCGAAGGACACCAGGCGTCCGAAGACGGCCAGCGCGTCGAGGCCGCGGCGAAGGGTGTCGCCGCCCACCGGGTCGAGCACCAGGTCGACGCCCCTGCCGTCGGTGGCACGGCGGACGTCATCGGAGAAGGTGTCGGCGGTGAACACCTCGTCGTAGCCGTGCTTGAGGGCGTGCCCGGCCTTGGCCGGGGAGGAGACCACGCCGTACACGGCACCGGCGCCCGCCGCCCGGGCCAGCTGTCCGGCCACCGTGCCGACCCCTCCCGCCGCGCCGTGCACAAGGACGCTCTCTCCGGCGCGCAGCCGCCCCACCTCATGGATCAGGGCGTGCGCCGTCGGCAGCACGGTGGGCAGCGCGGCCGCGGTCCGCGGATCCAGGCCCTCGGGGAGCGGGAAGACGGTGGCGGCCTGGGCGACCACCACCTCCGCGTAGGCACCGTGGTTGACGAGCGCGACGACGTCCTGCCCAGGACGCAGTCCCTCGACGCCGTGGCCGACGGCCCGGATCCGTCCGGAGACCTCCAGGCCCGGACGGAAGGGCAGCGACTCCACCCGGTATCCCGCGGCGCGGGCCTTGAGGTCCGCGAAGTTCACGCCCGCGTAGGCGGCGTCGACGGTGACCTCGCCGGGGCCGGGCTCGGGCGTCTCCACCTGCACGACCTTCAGTACCTCGGGGTCGCCGTACTCCTGGAATTCGACTGCACGCATCAGCGGAAGCACCCTTCGCACAAAGTGTTCAATGGAAAGCGAACACTGGCACTGTAAGATCTGGATCGAACACTAAGCAAGTGGCCGGGATGTTCGCCGGGGTGTCACGGCGAGGATGCACGGGGCGAGGAGAGGGTCATGGCGAAGCACGCCACCGGCGGCAGTCACCGTGCGGCGCCGGTGCACACGGATCCCGAAGAGGTCTCCGTCCTGGCCGCGCTGTCCGCCGTCGCCGATCCGGTGCGTATCCGGCTGATCCGTGAGCTGGCGGGCTCAGCCGACTGGACGCGCAGCTGCGGCAGCTTCGACGTGCCCGTCGGCAAAGCCGCACTCAGCCACCACTTCGCGGTCCTGCGCGGCGCCGGCCTGGTCGAACAGCGCGACGAGGGGCCGAGGAGGGTCAACCGGTTGCGCCGGGAGGAGTTCGACGCGCGATTCCCCGGGCTGCTCGATCTGCTCCTGCGCGCGGACGGCACCGACTGAGGACCCGCTCGGCCGGTTCGCCCAGGCGCAGTGGCTCGGTGATCTCGCGGCGTCCGCCGGCGAACATCCGCCGCCGCTCCGGGACGGGCGGCAGGAAGCGCGCGTCGCGCGGACGCCCGTCGGGACCGAGCTCCCGTTGGGCGGGCCAGTTCAGGAAGCAGAACCACTGCCACAGCGGCGGCAGGGGATCCCCGGACCCGGATGCAAGGCGTCCTCGTCCGTGACCGGTCCGGGGCGCCATGACGCGACGCGGGAGCCGAGCGGGAGGAAGGAAGGAGACCTGGTCGCTACACCTCACCACCGAGGAAGGCCACAGCCAACGCACTCGCCTCGGTGCGGCACTCCTCGAAATAGGCGTGCCGGGCGCCGGGGAAGAGATGCGTCCGGGTGTCGGGGATGCGGGAGACGAGCAGGGAGACGTTGTCCGGCGGAGCCATACGGTCCTGGTCGCCGTGGAGGATCAGCGTCGGCGCGGTGATCGCGGGCAGCGCGTCCCAGGCATCGTGCCGGTTGCTGGCGAGCAGGTGGCCGCGCCGGGCGTGCGGGGGCATGGCCGGGTCGCCGAGGGTGTTGTAGGGGCCCGGGTGGGCGGCGCGCCAGGCGGGGGAGTACATGAGGTCGATCAGGGCCCGCCGGGCGGCTTCCGGGTCGGGCTGGGCCAGGGCCCGCCGCACCGAGGCGTCCCGCTCGACGGCGTGCGGGCCGCCGGGCGTGGTGCAGCCGAGCACGAGACGGCGGACCCGCCGCGGATGCCGGGCGGCGACCAGTTGCGCGACCCGGCCGCCCATGGAGGTGCCGTAGACATCGGCACGCCCGATGCCGAGGTGGTCCAGGACGGTGATCACGTCCTCGGCGAACTGCCGGGTGGAGTAGCCGCCTTGGGGCTTGTCACTCGCTCCGGTGCCCCGGTGGTCCAGGGTGATGGTGCTGTGGGTGCCGTGGAAGTCCTCGCGTATGCCGTCCCACCAATGGTGGTTGTTCGCCTGCCCGGCGAGGAGCACGAGCGGGAAGCCCGCTCCCCGGCGCTGGAACGCGAGGGCGGTGCCGTCCTCCGCGCGGGCGAAGGTGCGGGGCAGCGGCTCGGTGTCGGTCATGACAGCCCTTCAGCGCGGGTGCGGGTGGGGGTCACTGGGCTTCGGCGGCGTCGGCTCCATCGAGCTGGGCGGAGAGCCAATGGCCGCCGGCCACCTCCACGCGGATCCGGCTCACCAGCTCGCCGGCGACGGCCTCCACGGCGGGCGGCGTCCGGCCCGGTCTCGGGGTGGCGAGGACGATCGAACGCCATACATCCGGCTCGGTGAGCGGCGCCGCGCTCAGCCTGCCCGCGGCGACGTCCTCGGCGATCCCGACGCCCGGCAGGACGGTCCAGCCGTGCCCCGCCAGGACGAGCCTCTTCTGCACGGGCATGGAATTGGTCTGGACGGCGACGCGCAGCTCGGCTCCGGCCCGCGCCGCGGCGGCGTCGATCAGGGCGCGCAGCGCGTGACCGGGGGCGGGCATGACGAGCGGACGGACGGCGGCCTCGGCGAACGGGACCGGGCGGTCGGCGCGCAGGCCGGCCGCCGCGGGGGCGACCACCCACAGGTGTTCGCGCACCAGAGGACGGGTGCTGAGCGACGGCGTGCTGTCCAGGTTGTACAGCAGGCTCAGATCGAGGTCGCCGTCGTCGAGCCACTGCCGCAGATGTCCGGAGTAGGCGGTCATCACCCGCAGCTCGATGCCCGGGTGGGCACGGGCCACGGCGGTCACCAGCGGCTCGGCCAGCAGCTCTGCCGTGCTCTCCAGCAGACCGACCGTGACGATCCCGGTCACCACGCCGGGGGCGGGCCGTACCTCGGCGCGGGCCCGCTCCAGTTCGTTCAGGGCGCGCCGGGCACGGTCCGCCACGATCGCGCCGGCCTCGGTCGGCCGCATGCCCTGACGGGTGCGCTCGAAGAGCGGAACGCCCAGGTCCTCCTCCAGTGCGCGGATCTGCCGGGTGACCGCGGGCTGCACCAGGTGCAGCAGCTCGGCGGCCCGCGTGACACTGCCCACCTCGGCGACGGTGACGAGTGCCTTGAGCTGTTTGACGTCCACGGCCGCTTCCTCCGATGCCATCCGCGACACGCATGGCTCGATCACACTTTGCTATTTCACTCTGCCGGTCATGAATATCCATGATGGTATCGGCCGGTTCGGGGCAGCGTCCTCAAGGAGCGTCATCACATGAGCACCCTCGACATCCTGTCCGGAGAGGAACGGTTCGTGGTCAGGACGGTGCGCGCTTTCGTCGACAAGGACGTCAAGCCGGTCGTCCGCGAACTGGAGCACACCGACACCTATCCCGAGGCCCTGATCGACCGGATGAAGGAACTCGGCGTCTTCGGCCTCGCCGTCCCTCAGGAGTACGGCGGCACCCCGGTCTCCACGCCCTGCTACGTCCTGATCACCGAGGAGCTGGCCCGTGGCTGGATGAGCCTGGCCGGCGCGATGGGCGGTCACACCGTGGTCGCCAAGCTGCTGCTGTGCTTCGGCACCGAGGAGCAGAAGCGCCGCTATCTGCCGAGGCTCGCCACCGGAGAGATCCGGGCGACGATGGCCCTGACCGAGCCGGGCGGCGGCTCCGACCTCCAGGCCATGCGCACGGTGGCCCGCAAGGACGATGGGGGCACCTCCCGTGCGAGCGGAGCCGAGCGCGCGGGAGGTTACGTGGTCAACGGCGCCAAGACGTGGATCACCAACTCCCGCCGCTCCCGGCTGATCGCTCTGCTGTGCAAAACGGACCCGGAGGCGAGCCCCGCGCACCGGGGCATGTCCATCCTGCTGGTGGAGCACGGTCCGGGCCTGACCGTCTCCCGTGATCTGCCCAAACTCGGCTACAAGGGCGTGGAGAGCTGCGAGCTGTTCTTCGAGGACTACCGGGCGCCGGCCGACGCCGTACTCGGCGGGATCGAGGGCAAGGGGTTCGCGCAGATGATGAAGGGCCTGGAGACCGGCCGGCTCCAGGTCGCCGCCCGCGCGCTCGGGGTGGGCCGGGCCGCGCTGGAGGACGCGCTTGCCCATGCCCAAAGGCGCGAGTCGTTCGGCAAGCCGATCTGGCAGCACCAGTCCATCGGCAACTACCTGGCCGACATGGCGACATCACTGACCGCCGCCCGTCAGCTGACGCTGTACGCGGCCCGGGAGGCGGACGCCGGCCGGCGGATCGACATGGAGGCGGGCATGGCGAAGCTGTTCGCGTCCGAGACCGCCATGCGGATCGCGCTCGACGCGGTGCGCATCCATGGCGGTTACGGCTACTCGACCGAGTTCGACGTGGAGCGCTACTTCCGCGACGCCCCGCTGATGATCGTCGGTGAAGGCACCAACGAGATCCAGCGCAATGTGATCGCGCGCCAGCTGGTCGAGCGAGGCGGCCTCGACGTATGAGAAGCGCATGAGCAGCGCGTGAGGAGCCCGTCGCCGCGCGGTGAGCGTGGCCGCACACTCGGGGCACGCACCGTCCAGTGGCCGCTCTCGGCCCGATCCCTGTCGTCGGCCGGCACGTCGGCGCTGGTTTTCGCAGGCATGCCGGACAAGCTGAGCGGTTGCCCCTGCGTCAGGGCCGACCACTGTGGGACATGACCGCCCCGAGCACTCCGGGAACGCGGCCTCGCGCGCGCCCTGGGCGACCATCCCGGGATCAGGCCCTCAGCGGGCCGTCTCCGTGCAGGGCGGGGCGTCCGGCAGATGCCTCATCGCCCACTCGCCGAGTTCCTTGAGCGAGGGCTCCAGCGCGGCTCCCGACTCGGTCAGCCGGTACGAGACGCGCAGCGGTGGTCCTTCGTCGACCTCGCGCACCACGAGTCCCGCGGCACCGAGCTCGGCGAGCCGGTCGGAGAGCATGCGCTCGCTGATGCCGGGGATGGCCCGGCGCAGGTCGGCGAAGTGGGTCGGCCGGCCCATCAGGACGGCCAGGATCGGGCCGTTCCAGCGTTTTCCGAGCACCTGGAAGACGCGCGTGATGCCGTCGTCGACGCGCCTGCACTCTGCCGTGCCATGGGTCTGCTCCACCGCCATGGGATCAGGGTACTACTCCGCCGTATGGGGGTGAAAAAAAGTAAGTACCTATGCTAGAAGTAGTTGGGTACGAAACCTTAGCCCGCGTCTCGCTCCGGGCTCTTTCTTCTGGAGACATCCATGGCCACCTTGCTCCACATCGACTCCTCCCTCTTCCCGGGCGAGGCGTCCGCCTCCCGCGCCGTCACGGACGCCTTCCGCAAGGCCTGGCAGGAGCAGCACCCGAGCGGCACGGTGATCTACCGCGACCTGGCGGCGAACCCGGTGCCGCACATCACCGCGGCCGCCCACACCGCCGGTTTCGCCGATCCCGCCACGCACACCCCCGAGCAGGCGGCCGAGTTCGCCGGCCGTGTGCAGCTGATCGAGGAATTCGAGCAGGCGGACGCGGTTCTCATCGGCGCCCCGATGTACAACTACACGGTCCCGTCGACGCTCAAGGCATGGCTGGACAACGTGATCCTGTTCGGTCGTACGGCGGGCGAGACCCCCTCCGTCAAGGGCACTCCGGTCACCGTGGTGGCCAGCCGCGGTGGCTCCTACGCGCCGGGCACTCCGCGCGAGTCCTACGAGTACGTCCAGAACTACCTGACCGCGGTCCTCGCCGACGCCCTCGGCATGGAGCTCGACTTCATCGTGCCGGAGCTGACCATGGCCCCGCAGAACCCGGCCATGGCCGAGCTCGTGCCGCTCTTCGAGGCCTCCCGCGAGCGCGCCCTCCAGGAGGCGGCCACCAAGGCGAAGGCCCTGGCGGAACGACTCGCCGCGTAAGGAGAGCGGCGGGAGTCGGCGAGGCTTCTTGCCCTGCCCGACAGGTCCGCAGGGCAGGGGAAAGACCGCTTCTGGACGCCGATTTGCCGGTGGCGGGGGCGGACGAGGATCTTGCGGGCCTCGCGTCGGTCCATCGCGGTAGCCGTCGGGGATCTCGGCGAGGCGGATGGCGCGAGTGACGAGGCGGCCCGGGTCGGCCGTTCCGCCCAGGACGCCGGGCAGGAGTTCCTCGATGCAGGCGCGGACCGGTGCGGGGGCGGGGGCGGAGCCCGACTTCGGCCGTCCCGCCTGCTCAAGGAGTCGTCGAGGCGCTCGGCCGAGCGCCTCGACGGCGACCGTCCCGGCAGCCGGCGACCGTGCCGTGGCTGCCGGGACGCCCCGCGAACGCCCTCACCGAATTCCCGTCGCGCGCGGCGGAAGACCGCGGACGACAGGTGGCGCGGCGATGGCCTGGACCTCCGCCGAGCCCGCACACGGGCCCGGAGCGCATCACTCCCGGCCCTGCGGCGGCCGAAGCACACCTAGGATCTCGGCCGTCGCTCCGGTGCCGGTGACGCGGGCTTGGACCTGCGGGATGTGGTGCTCACCTGTTCGGAGTCGAGTATGTGATCTCCGTACAGATCCTGCAGCCAGTTGGTCTGGTAGATGGTGTCGAGGTAGCGCTCGCCGAGGTCCGGCGCGATGGCCACCGCGGTGGTGCCCCGCATGTTGTGCCGGGCCAGCCAGTCCGTCGCGCCGCTGACCACCGTCCCGGTGGAGCCGCCGAACAGGAAGCCGCGTCTGGCCATGCGGTGACAGGTGCGGATGGTGTCCGCCTCCTCCACCCGGATCACCTCGTCCACGAAGGACTCGTCGAGCAGCGGGGGAACCATGCTCATACCCAGGCCGGGGATCATCCGGCGGCCGGGCTTGCCGCCGAAGGCCACCGAACCCACGCTGTCCACGGCGACGATCCGCACCGGCCGGTGCCACTGCCGGAAGTAGCGCGCGCAGCCCATCAGGGTTCCGGCGGTGCCCGTCCCGATGAACAGCACGTCCAGCCGCGGGAAGTGGCGGGCGATCTCCGGCCCCGTCGTACGCTGGTGCGCCCGCCAGTTGCCGGCGTTGGTGTACTGACTGAGCCACACATAGCGCTCGTCGGACGCGCACAGCGCACGGACGTACTCGATCCGCGTGCCCAGGAACCCGCCGTTCGAGTCCAGGTCGGCCACGACGTGCACCTGACTGCCGAGAGCCTCCATCAGCAGTCTGGTCGACAGGTTGCAACGGGAGTCCGTCACACACAGGAACCGGTAGCCCTTGCTCGCGGCGATCATGCTGAGCGCCACGCCGAGGTTCCCGGAAGAGGACTCGACGAGGATGGAGTCCGGCGTCAGGACTCCGTCCCGCTCGGCGCTCTCCACCATCTCGTTCGCGGCCTTCATCTTGATGGAGCCGGCGAAGTTGAAACCCTCGCACTTCAGGTAGAGCGGGCATCCGAAGATCGACTCCAGATCGACGAAGAGACCGCCTTCGTTGAAGTCATGAGGAGCGGATATGACGGGCACGGTGAGCCTCCTGGTGCCAAGGCTGAGGACAACGGCCTCAGCCGTATCGGCGCAGGTCGTGGAAGAAGTCTTCGATGAGGCGGAGGTTGCCCGCCCCTGCTGCTTCGTCGTAGACGTACTTGCCGACGGCGAGATCGAGGACGCCGAGTCCGAAGGGCGAGAAGATCACGGGGCGGTCGGTCGGCGGGGCCGCCCGTCCGAGCATCACGTCGTTGAGGGTGCCGTTCAGGAAGTCACGGTTGCCGGTGCGCTGCTCGACCAGGTGCGGGGACGTGTCGGCCTTCAGACAGTGCTCGACGTCGTCGACGAAGTTTGCCGAGGCCAGCAGGATCTCGGGCGCGAGGTCGCGCAGCGAGATGTGCAGGACCAGGGGGTTGTGGGTGAACCACGCCGGGTCGGTGACATGGGGTTCCCCGGCCACGGTGGCGAAGACCACGAGGTCGCTGGAGCGGATGAGGTCCTCGGCGCTGTCGTGGACCGTGACCTGCGCGGTGGTGCCGGCCTGCTTCAGATAGCCGCTGAAGCCGGCGCTGCTGTCGGCGGACACGTCGTGCACGCCGATCGTGTCGAAGGACCAGCCGGTCCCGGCCAGGAAGGTGTGGATGTACCGGGCGATCAGCCCTGTGCCGAAGAATCCGACACTGGCGGGGCGGGGCCGGCCGCGGCTGAGCCAGTCGGCGGCCAGCGCGGCGGACGCCGCGGTTCTGGTCGCACTGATGATGGAGCTCTCCAGACAGGCGAACGGGTAGCCCGTGCCGGGGTCGTTGAGGATGAGCACCCCGGACGCCCGGGGCAGCCCGGTTCGCACGTTGTCCGGGAAGCTGGAGATCCACTTGACGCCGTCCACATGGACCGACCCGCCGATCGAGGCCGGCAGCGCGATGATCCGCGCACTGGGGCGGTCGGGGAAGCGCAGGAAGTAGGACGGCGGGTTGACCGAGTCCCCGGCGCCGTGCAGCCGGTAGGTGGCCTCGATCAGTTCCACGATCTGTTTCTCGCGCCCGCTGAGCGCGTGCTGCACCTGCGTTCCGGTGATCACCGCGAACGTCGGCGCCGAAGGCTCGTGCGGCACGGCCGGCTGGGTGTCGGTGGACAACATACGGTTCATCGCTGACTTGCCTCCGGGGTCGGGCAGCAATCGGCCAGGCGGCGGGGCTCGGCCATGCCGACCAGTACCTGCCGCTCTCCGGTGAAGGCCTCTCTGCTGTGTGCGGTGCGGATGTTGTCGACGAGCATCAGGTCACCGGCCTGCCAGGGCTCGCGTCGGGTGTGCTCTTCGTAGGTGGCGTTGAGCAGCTGGACTACGTCCTCGCCGATCGGGCTGCCGTCCCCGTAGCGGGTGTTGAACGGCAGTCCGTCCTCGCCGTAGACGTCCAGCAGGTACTCGCGCACCTCCTCGGCCAGCGTCCACTCGTTGAGGAAGGCGATCTGGTTGAACCAGCAGCGCCTGCCCGTGACCGGGTGCCGCACCACGGCGCTGCGGCGCTGCTCGGTGCGCAGCGAGCCGTCGGCCAGCCAGGTGAAGTCGATGGCGTTCGCCCGGCAGTAGTGTTCGATCTGGGTGCGGTCGGCGGTGCCGAACGACTCCGTCAGGGTGGCCCCGATCTCGTCGTTGTAGGTGCGGGTCAGCAGCCAGCCCTCGCGTTCGAACCGTTCCGTCAGCCCGGTGGGCAGCGCCTGGAGGACCTGTTCCGCGTCCGCCACCGCGGTCGCCCCGCCCTCGCCGGGCGCGGTCAGGCACGCGAACAGCATCAGGCCGGGCACCTCCAGCAGATAGCTGAGTTCGTGGTGCATGCACATCGGCTGGTTGGCCGGCCAGGTCGTGGAGGAGTACAGCCCGGGGCCGTACGCCTCACGCGGGGCGAACGCCTCTCGCTCCGGTATCAGAGGCCCGGCGAGCCCCGCGAAGACGGCACCGGCCTGGGACGCCTCGCGCAGCTCCAGGCCGCGGACGAGCAGCGCCCCGTGCTCGGTGACCTGCGCGCGCAGCGACTCGCGGTACTGGGCCGCCCAGCTCGGCGCGTCACCGGGTGAGCCCACGTGCAGGACCGCGGGTCTGTCCGGCCGCAGCTCCACATCGAGAGGTGCTGCGAGGGGTGAGGACGACATCTCGGTTTCCCTTCGGTTGCCCGTCTGGAGGCTCTACGGGGTTCAGGAGGAGGCCAGTGGTGCCACGACGCCCAGGACGGCCTGTGCCGCCGCGGCCGGACGGGTGCGCGGGAAGTAGTGGCCGCCGTCGGTCAGCTCGTGCAGATCCACGTGCTCGGTCAGGAGCAGCCAGTCCCGGTGGTGTTGGGCGTGACCGGCCGTGTGGGGATCGTCGGCGGCGACGACCACCGAGACCGGCGCGGCCAGCTTCACCGGCGCCGGGTTCTCCAGGACGGCGCAGAAATAGCGGTGCGCGGACACACAGTCGTGCCGGTAGGCCGCCCCGATGTGCTCGGCGTGCCGCGCGTTCAGTTCCGCGAGTTCCGTGTAGCCGTTGTCCGCGGTCAGCCGCGCGGCGATCTCGGCGTTGCTCAGGCTCGTCAGTTCGCCGATGGCCGAGCGCCGGTCGGGGACGGTGCCGAGCAGCTGCGCGCCGAGGAAGACCCGTGGCACGTCCACACCGTGTGCCTGGAGCCGTCTGGCCGTCTCGATGGCCGGCGCGGTGCCCGAGGAGTGGCCCCACAGCAGGACCCGGGTCAGGCCACGGGCGACGATCTCGGAAGCGACCTGCTCCGCCACCTGGGTGATCGAGGCGAACGGCTCCTGATGGGCGGCCAGGTCGTGACCGGGCAGGTCCACCGCGAGGACCGCCACGCCGCTGCCCGCCAACGCGCTCGCCATCGGCTGGTAGTTGACCGCGTTGCCGCCCGCGTAGGGGAAGCACACCAGCGCGCACTCCGGCGCACCATCCGCCTCCGACAGCGGCTGGAGCAGCTCCGTGCGCTGGCGTGCCGTGCCGTCCAGCAGGCCGGCCAGGTCGGCGAGCACCGGGTGCCGGGTGATGTCCTTGAGGGACACCGCGCGGTCGAGCGCTACGGTGAGTCTCACCGCCGTCAGCGAGGTGCCCCCGGAGTCGAAGAAGTGGTCCTTGCGGCCGATCTGCGGCTCGGGGACGCCCAGCAGATCGGCCCAGACGACGGCCAGCTTCCGCTCGGTCGGGGTGAGCGGAGCGTCGCCGTCCGCGCTGGGTACGGCGGGCTCCGTCGTCTCCGCGAGTGCGGTCAGCGCCTTCCTGTCGATCTTGCCGTTGGCGGTCAGCGGCAGGCCGGGCTGCCAGTGGAAGGCCGACGGGACCATGTAGGCGGGCAGCCCGGCACCCAGCGCCTCGCGCAGCTCGTGCGCCTCCAGGCACCGGCCCGTGTAGAAGGCGATCAGGTGCTTGTTCTGCCCGGGCCGGTCGGCGACGACCACCGCGCCGTCCCGCACCCCGGCCACTCGCAGCAGGGCGTTCTCGATCTCGCCGATCTCGATGCGGAAGCCGCGGATCTTGACCTGGTTGTCCCGGCGGCCGAGGAACTCCAGCTTCCCGCCGGGGTGCCAGCGCCCCCAGTCACCCCCGAGGTAGAGCCGCTGACCCGGACGGTACGGGTCCTTCCGGTAGGCCTCCCGGGTCCGCTCGGGATCGTTGACGTACCCGCGGCCCACGCAGACGCCGGAGAACGCGATGAGTCCGGGGGCGCCCAGCGGCACCAGCGACAGCTGCTCGTCCACGACGTAGACGTGCACGTTGTTGACCGCACGCCCCAGCAGCACGCGCTCGGGCACCGCGTCCATGACCTCGTGGTTGGTGTCGTCCGACGTCTCGGTCAGTCCGTAGGCGTTGACCAGCTTGATCTCCGGCTGGATCGCGAACCAGCGCTGGACCAGCTCCCGTTTCAGCGCCTCACCGGTCACCGACACGCACCGCAGGTCCGGCAGCGCGCGGGGGCGCTGCTCCAGATACGAGACCACGACCTCCAGATAGGAGGGCACGACCTGCGCCACACCCACCCGGCCGTGCACCAGCGTGTCGACGAACCGCTCCACGTCCACGATCACGTCCTGCGCGACCAGCAGGGTCCGTCCGCCCGTCAGGAGCGAGGACACCAGCTGCCACAGCGAGATGTCGAAGCACTGCGGGGCGGTCTGCGCCACCACGCATCCTTCGTCGATCCCCAAGTCGTCGATCTTGGCGTAGAGATGGTTGAGCAGACCCGCGTGCTCGCACATCGCGCCCTTCGGTTCGCCGGTGGAGCCGGAGGTGAAGTAGATGTAGGCCAGCTGATCGGCGTCGACCCGCACCCCGAGATCGGCCTCGCTGTGCGGCTCGGCGTACGCCGTCTCGATCAGCAGCTTCTCGGTTCCCGGGACGGCGGCGAGCGCCCGGTCGAGGGTCCGGGTGCTGCCGGATGCGGTCAGGACCAGCCGGCATCCCGCACGTGACAACGTTGCCGTGATGCGGTCCGCCGGGAAGTGCGGCTCGATCGGGAGGTAGGCGCCGCCCGCCTTGAACACCGCCAGCGTCGCGGCCAGCCAGTCCAGATCGCGCTCGGTGACGACGGCTACCACGTCTTCCCGGCCCAGTCCCCGCTGCAGCAGCGCCCGCGCCAACCGGTTCGCGCGCGCGTTGAGCTCGCCGTACGTCCACTCCCGCTCGCCCTGCACGGCCGCCACCGCGTCCGGATGCGCCCGTGCCCGCTGCTCGAACAGTTCGTGCGCCCGCGCGTCCGGCAGCGGACGGCGGGGCCCGGCCAGCCCTTCCAGCTGCTCGCGCACCTCGTCGGCCGACAGCAGACTCTGCCGGGTGTGCTCGGCGTCCAGATCCGCCGTCATCAGCCCGAGCGCCGCCACGTGGTAGTCGCCGATCCGGGCCGCGCCCGCGGCGTCCAGCACGTCCGTGCGGTACCGCAGCCGCAGCCGCAGCCGTCCGTCCCGGTCGGACCAGCGCACATGCACAACGCCGTCATCGGCATGGGTGTCCTCGGCCCCTCTGGGACCGAACACGACCTCGTAGGAAGGCTCCGCCGCGCCCAGCTCCCGCCGCAGTTCGTCCACCGGGAACTCCCGGTGTGCCAGCACCTGCGCCTCGGCGTGCTGAGCGGCCGAGACCAGTGCGCGCCAGGAGCCCGGGGGCACGGCAAGGCGGCACGGCAGCGGTTCGCCGCGCACCCCGGCGGCGTAACCCGTCACCACCTCCGGTTCACCGGACAGCGTGGCCAGTACCTTGGCATGCGCCGCCAGCAGTAACGCGCTCACCGGTACGCCCAGCTCCCGCACCAGCCCACGCACCGTCTCGGCCACGTCGTCCGGCACCGCCGCCTCGTGCTCGGCCGCTCCGGGAACCGGCTCCCGGACCCAGCGTGGCACCGTGGTGGTACCACCTTCGGCCAGCACACGGCTCCAGAACTCCCGGTCCGCTTCCACGCGCGCTCCCATCGAATGGCCTTCCTCAACTCACGGTCGCCGCAGTGGCGTCGGCCGAAGACGGTGACGTCTCGGGGCCGCAGCCGCGGGGTTGTTCGGCGGCATCCGGCAGGTCCACGGCGGGGTTGCCGCCCCACCGTGCGTACGCGGGGACTTCCTCGCCCTTCATGAGGAAGGAATCGGGTGCGAGCACCGCGCCGTCGCCCAGCGTCACGCCGTAATGCACATGGGCGGCGACGCCCAGCGTGCAGCCGGTACCGAGGGTGGTGCCGTCGGACTTGAAGGTGCCGTCCTCCTGCGAGTGGCACTGGATCTTGCTTCCGGCGTTGAGGGTGCAGTCGTCACCGATGGTGGTCAGCGACCGCTCCGTCAGATAGCAGCCGTCGTCGAAGACCCTGCCGCCGATGCGCACGCCCAGCAGCCGCCATACCAGGGCCTTGAAGGGCGTTCCGTTGAAGATGTTGAGGTAGTGGTCCGGCACCTTCCACAGGCGCTCGTGCCACCAGAAGTAGGGGTCGTAGATGGAGCACAGCCGGGGCCGCAGCGCGCGGAACGAGGCGATGCACCGCTCCAGCAGGATGAAGTAGAGGGTGCTGAACGCGAGCGTGATGGCCAGGTATCCGCCGATCACCAGGTGTCCGAGCACTCCGTACAGATCCACGGACGCGAGCCCGAACAGCGTGAGCGCGAAGGTGTGCAGCCACCGCACGCACAGCATGAGGGCCATCGAGCGAATGTTGTAGCGGTTCTTCGCGGCGAGATGTCGGTGGAGTGCGTCACCGGTCCTGAGACCGTCGAACCGTGAGTCACGCTCCACCGACCGGGGTATCTCGAAGCACGGCGAACCGAGGAGCCCTACGTTCTCCCGGACCTCGCCGTCCAGGGGAACCATCACCTTCGTCGCGAGCAGACAGTTGGCACCCGTTCTGCCGTCCGCGGGATAGGCGATGTTGTTGCCGAGGAAGTTGTGCGGCCCGATCGACGTCCGGGACAGCCGGAAGGACGTGCTCGAATAGTCCGCGTTGATGACGGAGAGCCCGTCGGCGACCATCGTCCCGCTGCCGACGGAGACCAGGAAGGGAGTCTCGTGCTGCACTTCGGTGCCGAAGTTCGACCCGGTCTGCTCGACCCGTGACAAGTCGTATCCGAGTCCCTGGAGATAGTGCACGATGTAGGAGCTGTCACCGAACAGCCAGGCGAAGAACTTGATGTTCGTCATGCGCGCCGTCGCCCGGTGGACCGCGTAGTGGAATCCGTAGAGCGGATAGACCCGGTCCGGCTTGACGGCCAGCCTCAGCAGACGCGGGACGGTGCACAGGGCGACGAGGCCCAGGACGACGAAGCCGAAGAACAGCACGAGCGAGATCTGCAGCGCGTCGGGGATCAGTTCCGACCGCTTCACTGCGGCCATCTGCGGGTCCAGGCGCTTGCCGATCGCCGGTAGTTCGGTGAACAGCATGTACACCCCGCCGACGGCCAGCGGTATGTACAGGAAGAACAGCTGAAGGAGCGTGACGAGGCCGAACCAGGCCCGCCGCGGGGTGCCGCAGGCGGCCGGTGCGACCCGCAGGTAGTCGATCTCGGTGGGCTGTGCCGGGGACCCGTGCCAGTGCTCACCGTCCGGGACCGCCTGGCCGCGGTACAGGGCCGAGGAGTGGCCGAGCTGGGCACCGTCGCCCATCGTCGTGTCGATGTCCAGGACGGTCTTCTCGCCGATGTACACGTCACGGCCGAGGGTGATCCGGCCGGTCTGGATCCGTCCGGCGTGGGCCCGGTAGCCGAGGAAGAACGAGTCCTTGCGGATGACGGTGCCGGAGCCGATGGTGAGCAGGTCCGTGCAGACCGGGACGGAGGGGGAGAGGATCGTGACTCCCTTGCCGATCCGCGCGCCGAGCGCCCGGAGATACAGCACGAACAGCGGATTTCCGACGAAGAGAATCATCGGATTCGCGTGGAGCAGTACCTTGACGAGCCAGAAGCGCAGATACGTCAGGCCCCAGACGGGGAACTCACGAGGTTTCCAGCGGCCGACGAGAAGCCATTTGGCGACGACCGGGAAAAGGCACAGAGCCACGAACCCGATGCCACCGAACAAAAGCGACCGCAGATAGATGTCGGCCAGCCCGGAACCGGTGGCTATCCAGCCGTATCCACTGTCCGCGACAAATCCCGCGACCAGCGAGTATCCCAGGAATACCAGCAACTGGAGTGTTCCGCAGAGGACGTGGTTCAGCTTGCCCGGGGGCCTGAGCGGAGCGGCCGTATTCACGGGTACCGGTGGGGGGACGGCGGTCGGCGCATCCACGGGACCGGGAGCGGGCTGCGGGAAAGCCGCTGCCAGACTTTGGACCGTGGGGTGCCGGTATATGTCCTTCATGGACGGGGACGGCAGGTCCGCCCGCTTTCTCAGGCGCGCACAGAACTGGGCCATGACCAGGGAGTTTGCGCCGAGGTCGGTGAAGAAATGGCCGTCGACCGGAACGCGTTCCGCGCCCATGACGTCTGCCAGCGCATCCGCGAGTTTCCTCTCGGTATCCGCCGTGGGGCCGGAGCCGCTCAGTCTGGTGACGGCGCCTTTGTCCCGCCCGGATAGAGGGACCTCGGAGGACTGCTCCACCATTCGATCTCCTGGAGGACGTCTGGATCGCCGACTGCCGCCGATGGCGGGTTGGGGCCCTCGGACTTCGAAGAAAAGGCCCGCCGAACCATCGGAAGCTCAAGGCGCGTGCTCTTTCCTGATCACGAACTGACGGCTTCAGTTTCGGCCCGCCACCGGCAGGCTGCCACTTCGAATCGACGGCGGCGCGCGCGAGGAATGCTCGCAGGGCCCGTGTTCCTTGGAACTCCGCAGAACTGGGGCGCGTCACTGATCACCCGAATGGCCGCCCCTCCGGCAGGCCGCTGTGACTTCCCCCACCTGCTCTTGCCTCGGCGGGTAAGGCTTACCTACGTTCGGTGCCATGTCCCCCCATGACCCCACCCTTCCTGGCGAACCGGATGAAACCCCCGCTTCGGGCGGTTCCGTGCCGGTCGACTTCTCCTTCGACCTGAGCTCGCACGAAATGCTCCGGCGGACGCACACCCTTGCCGCTCTGGGACCCGACTGGGACCCCGTCGCGGCGCTGCGTGGCGAGGAGGAGGCGTACGACCTGCTGTACTCCGGCCTGAGCGAGGAGCAGCAGCGCGTCTACGAGGAGCTGGTCGAGGCCGGAGTGCTCCCGGCGCGTGGGGGCGGCGATGCTGCCGCTTGACCCGCAGGCCGACATCGGCCGCCGGGCCTGGGTGGCGTGTCCGAACTGCGACGACCGCACCGCGTGCGCCACGTGCCGACAGGGGCTCACGTGCCACGGACACTGGCGCTATCTGCTGTCCAACACCGGCAGCCTGCTCCACCTGCAGTGCCCGTCCTGCACCCACGTCTGGACCCACGAGACCGATTTCGGCGCCACCCGCTCCGGCCCGGAGGCGTGACGCGTCCGCCGAGCCGCCTCAGGGCGCGGTGAACAGGGTGGGGAAGCGGGGCGCCAGCCACGGTTTGGGGCCCCAGGCGAGGATCTGGCCCTGAGCCATGGCACGCCAGGGGTTGCGCCGGCCCAGCGCGATGAGCAGGAAGGCGGTGGGCTCGATGAGGATGGTGCAGTCGGCACGGTCCGGCGGCTCCGGCGTCACCCGCATGTCACCGTCGGTCAGGGACACGCCGAATGCCTCGCCGCCCCGCAGCCGGATCCGGTAGCGGGCCGTGAGTCCGGCCGTGGCCGCGGTGTCGGTGCAGCGCGCCATGACCCTGTACATGAACGGCATGCAGAGGCTCGTCCGGGCGCCGTCGACCATGTGCGGGCGCTTCAGGGCGCGAGCGAGGTCGTATCCGTGGCCCAGCATGTGCGTGAGCAGGTACGACGCGAGATCGGACAGGTACATGGGGCCCAGGGGTGTGAACGGTGCCGGGCCGTCGGTCGCGCTCCGCGTCATGGCCTCCAGGAACGCCTCGGCCTGGTCCCTGATCATGGCCGCCAGCGGTTCCGCCCGCCGCTCCCCGAAGCCGGCGAGGGACTGTGCGTTGGCCTCGGCCAGACTCTGGGGGGTGCCGTCCCCGTAAGGACGCTCACGCCCGGACGCGAGGTCGGCCATCAGCTGATTGGCCAGCGCCAGATGGGCCGCCGCCTCGCCGAGGGTCCACTCCGACCCGGGCAGGGCGAGCGTTGCGTCGGGTGCGCCGCGCAGGAGCGTGGCGATCTCCTCGGCGGTCTCTCGTATCGCCTGGTCCAGCCCTGCGGGCAGCGGCCCTGAGCCGTCCCGTCGTTCCGTCGAGTGCACGCCGCCCGCTTCCCTTCCGTCCGGCACGCCCTACGCGCCGGTGGCGCCGGTACCCAACCAGACTCGGAGGCGCGCGGCAAGTCCCCGCGCGCCCCGGTCCTCGGGCTCAGCGGCTGCCCGTCCAGTTGTGGGCCACGTCGACCACCAGACGGCCGGGCAGCTGGACCACCCGGAACGGCAGCCGGGCGCGGACGCCGAGTCCGATCTGTGTCTCTCCCTCGAAGCTGCCGGCGAACCGGGTGTCCTTGAAGGTCCGGTAGCCGGCGAGGTTCACGCCCGGAAGGGGTCGTCCCGCCCGTCCCGGGTACGTGGCAGCGCCGCTCGCCGGGTCGTAACTCGGCGCGCCGATGTGGACGTCGAGTACGGCCCCGCCACCGACCGGTATGTACTGGCCCGTCGCGGTCTGGCGCAGACGGTCGACGTATCCGACGTAGAAGCCGATGCCGCTGCCGCCGCCGGGGACGTCGAACACCATGCGGTCGAAGCAGTCGTGCCGACCGGTCCTGATGTCCTCCAACGGCACGGCACCGCTGGCCGCGCCTCCCTTGGTGCCGCTGCCCCAGCCGGTCGGGCAGGCCGTGGCATGCGTCGCGGCCGCCGGCGCGGCGCCCGCGGCGGTCGTCGCCGCGCCCCAGCCGGCCCCCGCGAGAACGAGCGCCGCCACCGATGCACCGATTCGTCGCATGATGTCCCCCTTGTTCGAGTCATCCTGTTATGGGATTAGACATCCGGGTGCGGCGAAGGGTTGCATGCCGGGGCGGGGGAGTTCCGGGAATTCCGGCCGTCCTGGCGCAGATCCCTCTCACATGACGGTGACGATGGCCTTCCGCGGGGTGACCGTCAGGGGTCAGGGCAGCCGAGGCGGCTCGTGGGGAGCGGGAGGCAGCGCGAGGTGCGCGAGATCGCTCGGCGGCGGAGAGGTGATGGGCCACAGCGGGGCGGCGGTCCCGTCGGCGAGCGCGGCCGGAGCGTCGGTGAGGTTCATGCGCTCCCGCAGACGGCCGTAGAAGTCCATGGGGCCCAGCCGGACGGCCTTGAGCCGTCGGGGAGCGGCATAGACGCCGATCCAGTCCCCGGGATTGAGTACACCCCGCAGCTGGCCGTCGATGCTGACGGCGGCCTGGCCCGACCGTTCGAGGATGCGGAGCGCGATGGGCTCGTCGGGGGCGGCCACGACCGACCGGTTGAACGTCATGTGCGGGGCGACCGGCGTGAAGACGAGACCTTCGGCACGGGGCGAGACGACCGGACCGCCGGCGGCGAAGCTGTACGCGGTCGAGCCCGTGGGCGTGGCCACCAGCAGCGCGTCCGCGGAGTAGGACGCGAGGAGCCGGCCGGCCAGATAGACGCCGACCGACACCTGCCTGTCCCGGGCCAGCTTCTCGACGACGATGTCGTTCAGCGCGGTGACGTTCAGGGCGACACCCCAGTCATCACCGGTCTGGCACTCCGGGCGTACCCGGGGCGGGGGCAGGAGGGGCCCGCGGCCGTAGCGCACCAGCGCCTCCATGCCCTGCGGCACCTCCAGCCGGCACGACGCGCGCATGGTCAGCAGCATCCGGTTCTCGACGGTGATCCGGTCCTCCCGTACCGCGTCCAGTGCCGTGCGCACCCCCGCGGCGGGTACTTCCGTCAGGAACCCGACCCGTCCGATGTCGACACCTAGGACCATGACGTCGTTCTCGGCCGCCAGCCGAGCGCCCCGCAGGAAAGTCCCGTCGCCGCCCAGCGTGACGATGAGGTCCGGATCGCCCGCGGCATCGATCTCCTCCCGGGCGCTGTGCCGCTCGCCGGCCTGCCACACGTCGATGTCGGCGCACTCCACGCCGTGCTCGGCGCACCACTCGCGGACGACCCTCGCCGCGGCCACGGCCTCCGCCCGTCCGCTGTGCACGACCAGGCCGACACGGTTCACCGTCATACCCGCCTCCCAGCCCGCTCGCCCGGACAGCCATCTTCGCCGTGAACCGATCCGGCACCTCGCGCGCCACGCCGCCGGGCCCGGACCCCGCCCCCGCCCGGTCGTGCGTGTCGATCCGGCCAGGTTTCCGTCACCGGAGTGTCACAGGTGATCAACAGCGGAACCCCTGGTCCGGCGGCTCTGTCTCCGTCGATGAACACCGGCCCGGAGCAGGCCGGCCCTTACCTTTCGGACATCGGGGGATCCCATGCAGTACGGAAGCACCATCCGCGTCACCGCGTCGGCGATGGCCGTGATCGCGGGCGCACTGTCGCTGTCGGCGTGCCAGTCGGGCGGCGGCGATTCCGCGGCGGACAATCCCTCACCCGCTCCCACCGCCGCGTCGGCTTCCCCCACGGCCTCCTCCGCGTCGAGCGGCCCGGGCACCGCGACCTCGCGGCCCTCCGGCGGATCCACGTCGACCGGCTCCGGCACCCCTGCCTCCACCGCGTCGGCCACTTCGGGCGGCTCGGCGTCGGCGTGTACGGCGACGGGCCTCAGGGTGAGCGCGTACCAGGCCGCCGACCGTCCGCAGGGCACGGGCACCGGAGCCGCCGTCGTGGAGTTCACCAACGCCGCCGCGCAGCCGTGCGTCCTGAGCGGTTACCCGTCGGTGGCCGGAGCGGGCAACGGCTCGCCCGACCACAACAGCCCGCTGTCGGTGACCCGGACGGGCGCGGCGTCGGCGGTACGGGTCGCGCCGGGCGGCAAGGCATGGGTGAAGCTGACCTTCGTCCAGGTGCAGGGAGAGGGCGACGGCTACTGTGCCTCCGGCGCCAAGCCCGTCGTGTACCCGACGCTGGTGGTCGGCCTGCCCGGCGCCGGGTCCCATCAAGTCGCCCTGTCCGACGGCGAGTTCGCGGAGTGCGACAACAAGGTCACGGCGACCGCCGTCTCGGCGGTGAAGCCTTCCTGACCCCGTGACGCGCCGCCCCCGGCCGCATTCCGGGGGCGGCGCGAGGTCAGCGGACGGCCGTGCTGGAGACGGCGGACCGGGCCGCCCGTTCCACCAGCGCGACGCCGTCCTTCATCGACTTGTTGCCGTCCGAGAGCACCGCGACGAGGTAGTGGTGACCGCCGGTCGTGATCCGGCCGACGCTGTTGATGTCCCACAGTCCCGTCGTGTTGCGCTGCAGCCAGCCGTTCTTCAGGGCCCAGCCGGACCCCGCGGCCGCGGAGACGCCCCAGGACTGGTCGTCGGCGACACCGCTCATCAGGGTGCGGATGTAGGCGCGGGACGTGTCGTCGAGCGCCGGCTTCGCGCCGGCCCCGGTGGCCGCGCCGGTGTCGAAGACCGCGCGCAGCAGTCGTATCTGGTCGCTCGCCGTGGTCCGGGTCAGCCCCCACCTGACGTCAGGGCCGCCCGTGGTGGAGGTCAGCCCCAGCCGCTTGTTCGCCGCCTGAAGGCCCGGTGCGAGTCCGATCCGCCGCCACAGGGCGTTCGCCGCCGTGTTGTCGCTGTGCTGGATCATCTTCTCCGCCTGGGCGCGCTCCTGCGCGGGCAGGCCGTGCCCCGAGTCGTGCGCCTGGAGCAGCCTCGTCGCGAGGATGTCGACCTTGATGATGCTCGCGGTGTCGTAGGCGGTGTCGGCGCCGTACAGCGCGGGCTCCCGGCCCGTGCCGTCCAGGTCGAGCACCGCGGCCGTCACCCGCGCCTTCCCCCCTGCCCGCACCGAAGCGGGGAAGTCCGTCGAGGCGGAACCGGACGGCCCCGACGCCGCGGCCGCCGGTACCGGATCGAGCGCACCGGCCGCGAGCAGCGCCGCCAGTGCGGTCGCGAGCACGCCGGGGACCGCCGCGCGCCTTCCAGGGATCCACGGGCGCGACAGGAGACGGGTTCGGTACGGCATGGTGAGCGGCCTCAGCAGGTCGAAGGGCGAGAACACAGCACAGCGAACGTAAGCAAAACGCCCGCTCGGCGAAGTGACGGCTGCCACGACAAGGGCCCTTGTGCGCCTTTTGTGAGGAGCGCAACACAGTGACCGGCCCTCGCGCTGCGTGGCCCCCCGGCCGCTGATTCCGTCGGCCGGCGCCGCTCTGGTGTCCAGCGCATCGACGCGGGGGAACAATGTGACCGGAGGGGCGGACCGGTCTCGGGAGGCGTCATGAGCACATCAGCTGAGCCAAGAGTGTCCGGCCTCGAGGTTCGGTCGATCGACTACGTCCCCCTCGACGAGCGCCACGGCAAGCTCTGGCATCTGGGCCCCCTGTGGTTCATGTCCAACGCCCAGATCGCGACCCTGGCGGTCGGGCTGATCAGCATCACCGAGGGCGGCAACCTCATCTGGTCACTGCTGGCCATCGTCGCCGGAACCGTCATCGGCACCTTCTTCATGGCCTTCCACTCGGCCCAGGGCCCCCAGTTGGGGCTGCCGCAGATGATCCAGTCGCGGCCCCAGTTCGGCTACGTCGGCGCCCTTCTGGTGTGGTTCTTCGCCTATGTGCAGTACGCGGGATTCAACGTCTTCAACAGCATCCTCGCCGCCGACGCCCTCCACACCACCCTGCACGGCAGCGTCAAGCTCTGGGTGGTCGTGGTCACCGCGGTAGCGCTGGTCGTCGCGCTGGTGGGCTACGACATCATCCACAAGGCCGAGCGGTTCCTGACGTACACCTTCCTCGTCGTCTTCGGGATCTTCACCGTCGGCGTCCTGGTCACCCTGCACTACCCGGCGGGCTCCTTCGACCTCGGTGCCTTCAAGTGGACGCCGTTCCTCGCCCAGTTCGGCGTGGTCGCCGGCTACCAGATCAGCTGGGCCATCTACGTCTCGGACTACTCGCGCTACCTCCCGCCGGACGTCACGGTCAGGAAGACCTTCTACTGGACGTACTTCGGCTCCGCCCTCGGCGGCATCTGGCTGATGGCGCTCGGATCGATGCTCGCGGCGTGGGCCGGCAAGGACTTCGAGACGATCGCGTCGATCAACGCCGCGGGCGACAAGGTCTTCGACGGGTTCGGCGCGATCGTGCTGCTCTTCGCCACCCTGGGCCTGGTGTCCGTCACCGCGCTGAACATGTACGGCGGTTCACTGACCCTCATCGGCGCCATCGACTCCTTCAAGCGGGTCCGGCCGACGCTGGGCGTACGGCTGCTGACCCTCGGGCTGACCGCGGCGCTCTCTCTGGTCGGCGCGCTGGCCGCGACCTCCAACTTCCTTGAGAACTTCAACAACTTCCTGCTGCTGGTGCTCTACCTGTTCATCCCGTGGACCGCGGTGAACCTGATGGACTACTACGTCGTGCGCCGCGGGCACTACGCCGTCGCCGAGATCTTCAACCCGCACGGCATCTACGGGCGCTGGGGCTGGCACGGCATCATCTCGTACCTGGTCGGCTTCGCCGTCATGGTCCCGTTCTTCTCCGTCGGGACCCTGTACGTCGGCCCCGTCGCCAAGGCGCTCGACGGAGCCGACATCTCGCTGTTCATCGGGCTGCCGGTCTCGGCGCTGCTGTACTGGTGGCTGACGCGCTCGATCGACGTGGCGGCCGAGACCCGTGTCGCCGAGGCGGAGGCGGCGGCCCTGGAGCAGGCGGCGCACGAACACCGCGAGCCCTGACCGGGCCCGGGGCCGCGCCCTCGCACGGTCCGCCGGATACCGTGCCGGGCGATCCGTGCACGGTGGGTACACCGGCGGACGCGCAGGGGCCGCTTGCCTCCGCCCGTCGGACCTACGGCGGCGACGCCGGAGCACCCGGCAGAGGGCCAGGGCCGGCAACGCCCACGCCCACGAGCGCCTGGTGCGCGAAATGGCGCCTCCGAGGACCGAGACGGGACAGGGCCGGCCGTGGCCGGTCATCCCGTCGGCGGCAACACGCGACCGACGAGGCAGACCGCGCCCGGATCGCCGCCTCGCCGCCGAGCGCCACCACCGAGCAGCCCAAGGATCTGTCGCCGGCGCTCGTCGTCACCGGTGCGGCCGACGTCCGGCGCGACGAGGGCGAGACGTACGCGAACAAGCCGGGCGAGGCCGGCGTGCCCGTCACCTCGGCGCGCTTCCGGGGGATCGTCCACGACTTCGTGATGCTCGACGCCCTGCGTGACACCCACGCCGCCCTGGCCGCGATCGCCCTGGCCGCCGGCACCCTGCGGGCGGCCCCGCACCCCGCCTGAGGACGGGGCGGGCCGCCGACCGGATCCGGGCCGACGCGCCTGCCGGCCGCCACTCGCCGAGCACGGCGGCAACAAGGCTCGGCGGTGCACCCGTCGTCCGTGGCGGAGTCCAGGGGCCGGGTCGACCGCACGTGACTGTGCGTCGTCCCCCCCCGCCGCAGCGTTTTGCTCATACGGCCACGCCGGGCGATCGAGGGGTGATCCACCTCACGCCCTAATTAACTGTGCGGCGCAGGGGAAAGTAGGGCTATTCTTCTTCGTGACGCAGTCAATGCGTGACGCAGGTGCAGTGCATCCGCGTGCCATACCGAAACTCTCCCTTCAGGAGGTCCCATGCTCACCGTCGCCGTCACCGGCGCGACCGGCGCCCAGGGCGGTGCCACGGCCCGTGCCCTGCTGGCCGCGGGCCACCGGGTCCGCGCCCTCACCCGCACCCCCGACGCGCCGGCGGCCGAGGCTCTGCGCCGGCTCGGTGCCGACGTCCGACACGCCGACTTCGACGACAGCCTCTCCCTCGACGCCGCCCTCGCGGGCGCCGACTCCCTCTTCGCGGTGACGACCCCGTTCGGCACGGACATCGCGACCGAGATCCGCCAGGGCAAGGCCCTGCTCGACGCGGCGGCGGCCGAGGCGCTCGGCCACGTCGTGTTCACCTCGGCCGCACACGCCGACCGGGACACGGGCATCCCGCACTACGACAGCAAGGAGGAGATCGAGCGGCACCTCCGGGAGACGGGCATCCCCTGGACGGTCATCGCCCCGGCGGCCTTCATGGACAACTTCGCCTCCGGCTGGACCCTGGAGGGCCTGCGCGAGAACACCTTCGCCTGGCCCATGCCGGCCGACCGCCCCCTGACCCTCATCCCCGCCGAAGACATCGGCGCCTTCGCGGCCCTGGCCCTGGGGCGCCGGGCCGACTTCGCCGGCCGCCGGATCGACATCGCCTCCGACGAACTCACCGCCGACGGAATCGCCGCGGTTCTCTCGCTCGCCACCGGCCGTCCCGTCACGCATCGCGAGGTGCCCCTGTCCTACGTCCGCACCCACTCGGACGACCTCGCCGCGATGTTCGACTACTTCACCACCAGCGGCCTCGACGTCGACGTCACCGGCCTGCGCCGCGCCCACCCCGAGGTGGGCTGGCACACCTTCGACGACTGGGCAGCCGCCCAGGACTGGCCCGCCCTGCTCGACCCGACCCCGAAGGAACCCGCACTGTCATGAAACCCATCGGATACTGGCTCAACCGCACCGACCAGGCCCTCACCCGGCACATGGACGCCATGCTGGCGGAGCACGGCCTCACCCGACTGACCTGGCAGGTTCTCAACGTCCGTACGCTCCGCGCCCGCAGTCGTCGACGCCGAGGTCCACACGGCCCTGGGCGCCAACGCCAATGCCACAGCCCTGGCCGCCGCCGTCCTCGCCGTCCTCGACGACGGCTGGGCGACGCGGCCGGCCCCAGGGCTTCTCGCCCTCACCCCCGACGGCCATGCCCGTCTGGGGGCCGTCGCCGAACGCGTCGCCGCCTTCCGGGAGTCGGTCACCGCCGGCATCTCGCCGCAGGAATACCACACCGCCATACACGTCCTGGAACGCATGACGCGCAACCTCGAAGGGACGCCGAGCGCGGCCGTATCCGGCTGACGGGACGCTCATTCCTTGTGGGACGGCGTCCAGTGGTGTTCGCAGAACCAGCGCCCGAACAGCGCGCCCCCGTACACCACGAACCCGACGCCGATCAGCCACGACTCCACCACCAGTACGGTCCCGACCGCGCCGTAGTTCAGTGCGTTGGTGACGATCAGCGGGGCGAAGACGAGAGAGGAGAAGGCTCTCAGGCCGGCCAGGCCGCCGACGGTGGCGAGCGCGCCGGGCAGCAGGGTGCGCCAGTGGACCTGACCCCCCAGCAGGAAGCGCTGGCCCCACCAGAAGAACAGCACCGCGC
Organism: Streptomyces griseochromogenes; assembly: GCF_001542625.1. NCBI lineage: Bacteria > Bacillati > Actinomycetota > Actinomycetes > Kitasatosporales > Streptomycetaceae > Streptomyces > Streptomyces griseochromogenes. The sequence continues at coordinate 4,568,516 of NZ_CP016279.1, forward strand.
TCACCACGGACACCGCGGCCCGCTCCGTCCCCTGCAACGTCGTCCGGGTCTGCACCTCCTGGTAGAGATAGGCGGTCAGCGCCGCAAGCCAGGTCACCTGCCGCCAGACCCGGTGCCAGGGGCCGGCCGCGAGGCCCCAGACCCGCTCGTAGCCGTTCTGCACGCTGCCCGCGAAGGACACGCCGAACACCGCGAGCAGGATCAGGCTCAGCACGCTCGTGGTGCCCACGACCTCACGCGGCGGGCTGATGATGCCGGTGAGCGCTTGGGCGGGCCGCCCGGACAGTCCCATGCCGTCGGCGAGCCACGAAGCGAAGCCGCCCCGCACCAGCGGGTCGGCCGCGGCGACCACGATCAGCAGCGGAGCCAGCGTCACCAGGGCCAGCGTGGCGAACCCCATGGCCCGGTGCATCAGCTCCAGCTCGCGGCCGCGCCGGAACAGGACGCGCACACCGAGCCACTCCCAAGCGCGGTGGAGGCCGCGCCGCCACTGCCTCACGGGTCCCTCCCGTGCTCGCCACGCCGTGCTCGTCGCCGGCCGTCGCACACCGCCGACCTCGCGCGGGCGGTCGTCGACGAGTCTCTGCTGACATGATCGGACGAAAGACGCCCGTTCGCCCGGCCGGACATGCCGCAGCACAGGCCGGTCCGGCACATGACCGGACTCAGGGACCCGGCTTGATCGTCTTCATGGTCAGGTGGGAGTCGATGCGCAGGACGCAGGGCAGGCCGCTGAGCTTGTGGGTGAGGAAGGACTCGTAGGCGGCGTGGTCGGCGACGGCGACCCGGACGAAATAGTCGGGGCGGCCGTACATACGGCGGAACTCGATCACCTCGTCGTAGGAGGCCACGATGTCCTCGAACTCCAGGAAGGTCGTACGGTCGTTGGCGCTGACCTCGACGTCGATCAGGACCTCCAGCCCGCGGCCCAGGGCCCCGGGATCGACGACGGCCCGGTAGCCGGCGATGACGCCTGCCTCTTCCAGTCGCTTGACCCGGCGCAGGCACGGCGGCGGCGTCAGCCCCACCCGCTGGGCCAGCTCGACGTTGGTCAGCCGCCCGTCCTGACGCAGGTGAAACAGAATGTCCCGATCGATGGCGTCGAGTTTCACTTCATTGCGCACCAAGCCATCGTACGGACATTATCGGCAACCATATGACATGACATTCTTCCTAAAATGTCTCCATGCGAACATCCCTCGCCGTCGCCGACAACCCGGTCCGGACCGAGCCCACCCCTCCACATGGAAGACTCTCCGAGGCGCGGGCCGCGTTCAGGGACTCGGCCTCCGTGGGGCTCGGCTTCGTCCCGCTCGGCATCGCCTTCGGGGTGCTCGTCACCCACTCCGGTGTCGACTGGTGGTGGGCGAGTCTGTCCAGCGCGCTGGTCTACGGCGGGTCGTTCGAGTTCCTGCTGATAGGCCTGGTCACGGCGGCCACGCCGCTGGTCTTCGTCGCCGTCTCCGCGCTCCTGGTGAACCTGCGGCACGTCTTCTACGCCCTGTCCTTCCCGCTCGACCGGGTGAAGGGGCGGCTCGGGAAGACGTACAGCACGTTCGCGCTGTGCGACGAGGCGTACGCCCTGACTGTCGGGCACCGGGCCCGTTCCTGGTCCGGTGCGCGCATCCTCTGGCTGCAGCTCTTCATGCAGCTGTACTGGGCCGGGGGAGCCACCGCGGGAGCGCTGCTCGGGTCCGTCGTCCCCCGGAGCGTCACCGGGCTGGATTTCGCGCTGACCGCTCTGTTCACGGTGCTGGCCCTCGACGCCGTCCGTGACCGGCGGGGCGATCTGCCCACACCGCTGCTCGCGCTGCTGAGCGCCCTCGCCGCCCGGCTGCTGTTCCCGAGTCAGCTGCTGCCGGTCGCTTTCGCCCTGTTCACCGCCGGGCTCCTGGCCCGGTACCGCACCGCCCGCAGGAGGCCGAGCCATGTCTGAGACGACCTACCTCGTCGCCGCGATCCTCGTCTCCGCCGCGGTGACCTGGGCCCTGCGCGCCCTGCCGTTCGCGGCTCTCGCCCCGCTGCGCGCGAGCGGGACCGTCCAGTACCTCAGCACACGCATGCCCGCCGGGATCATGGTGATCCTGGTCGTCTACTGCCTGCGTGACGTGCCGCCGGACCACGCGCGCGCCCTGGCCCCGTTCGCGGCCCTGACCGTCACCGTCGGGCTGCACCTGTGGCGCCGCAACGCCCTGCTGAGCATCCTCGGCGGCACAGCGGTCCACGTGGCCCTGGCCAGCACGGTCTTCGCCCACTGAAGAGTCGACGCCCGGTGACACAGCCGGTCAGGAGTGGACCGACCGGTGTCGTCACCGGGCGTTGTCGTCACCCGCTGTGCGCGGGCGAGCGTCGGTCAGACGGTGCCGCTCTTGGCGATCGAGACCTTCGCGCTGGTCTTGCCGCTCTGGCTGCCCAGCTTCTCGATGGCGTCGACGACGTCCTGGCCCTCGACGACCTCACCGAAGACGACGTGCTTGCCGTCCAGCCAGTTGGTGACGATCGTGGTGATGAAGAACTGCGAGCCGTTGGTGTTCTTGCCCGCGTTCGCCATGCTCAGCAGGTACGGGCGGGTGTGCTTGAGCTCGAAGTTCTCGTCGGCGAACTTCTCGCCGTAGATGCTCTTGCCGCCGGTGCCGTCGCCCCGGGTGAAGTCACCGCCCTGCAGCATGAACTGCGGGATGACGCGGTGGAAGGAGGAACCCTCGTATCCGAAGCCGTGCTTGCCGGTGGCCAGCTCACGGAAGTTCTTCGCGGTCTTGGGGACCACGTCGTCGTACAGCTTGAAGACGATCCGGCCGGCCGGCTGGTCGTTGATGGTGATGTCGAAGTACACGTTGTCACTCATGGCGATCAACTTACCGTTGACCAGTGCCGCGATGTACAGAAGGGTCGGTTTGGACGTCTGTGTCGTGCGGTGGGCCCGGGAACGAAGAGGAGGAGCCCGGCGTGATCGAGGGCTGGGAGTGGGACGAGACCCTGTTCGAGGGGACGGCCGCCCACTACGCGAGAAGCCGGCTGCCGTACGCTCCCGGCCTGGTGCCCAAGCTCGCCGACGTGCTCGGCCCGGACGGGACCGGGCGCCTCATCGACGTGGGCTGCGGCCCCGGCACCCTGACCCTGCCCCTCTCCCGTCTGTTCGACGAGGTCGTCGGTGTGGATCCCGACCCCGGGATGCTGGAAGAGGCCGCACGCCGGGCCGCCGCGACAGGGGCGGGGAAGACGCGCTGGGTGGGGATCCGTGCCGAGGATCTCCCCGCGGACCTGGGCACCTTCACCGCGGCCGTCTTCGCCCAGTCCTTCCACTGGACGGACCGCGACCTCGTGGCGGCCACCGTGTACGACATGCTCCGGCCGGGTGGCGCGCTGGTGCACGTCTCCGACCTGAAGGGTGAACGGCTCGACACCGAGGGCCTGTCGTGTCCGGTCGCGCCGTACCCGGCCATCCGTGAACTGATCCGGAAGTACCTGGGGCCGGTGCGCCGCGCCGGGCGCGGAGTGCTGGTGAACGGGACGCCCGGCGGCGAGGCGGCGGTGTTCCTCCGGGCCGGATTCCTGGGTCCCGAGCGGTATGTGGTCCCCGGCGGGCAGGCGCTGGAACGCGGTGAGGACGATGTCGTCGCCTGGGTCTTCTCGATGTCGTCCTCGGCTCCCGGCCTGTTCGGGCCGCGCCTCGCGGCCTTCGAGGCCGACCTGCGCGGGCTGCTGCGCGCGGCGTCCCCTACGGGCCGGTTCAGCGAACGCGGGCCCAGCACCGAGGTGTTCGTGTGGCGCAAGCCGTCCGCGTCCATCCCGGCCGACCTGCCGGACAGGCTCTGACCGGACCGGGCCGCGATTCCCCCCCCAGCGGGCAATCGGGCCCGGTTCGACCTGTGTTCCCGTCGAGCGGCGCCGCTTCGGCCGACAGGAGACAGGGAGTGCTGGACGATGGACGGCGTCGCCGTCAGGTGGTCTTGCGGGCCACGCCTCCGTAGAAGCCGATCTCGTGCGACCTCGGCGGTGGCGTGGTGTCCGGGCGCCAGAACGGGACCTGGGCCAGGCCGGGTTCGATGAGTTCGAATCCGTCGAAGAAGCGCTCGACCTCGGCGCGGGAACGCAGGTTCAGGGTGGCGGTGGCCTTGTTGTAGACCGCCTGGGCCGCGCTGCGGTCGGCGAAGTCGCCGGTGGCGTGGGAGAGCACCAGGAAGCTGCCGGCCGGCAGCGCGTCGCGCAGCGCGGCGACGGCCTGCGCGGGCTGTTCCGCGTCGGTGAGGAAGTGCAGCACGGCGACGAGGAGCAGGGCGACCGGCTCGTCGAAGTCGATGGTGCGACGGACATCGGGGTGGTCCACGACGGCCCGCGGGTCACGCAGGTCGCCGAGCACGACACTGGTCGCCCCGGAGCTGCTGAGCAGCGCGTTGGCGTGAGCGGCCACGATCGGATCGTTGTCGACGTACGCGACACGCACGTCCGGCGCCGTCTCGTGGGCGATCTCGTGCACGTTCGGAGAGGTGGGCAGCCCGGTGCCGATGTCGAGGATCTGGCGTACGCCGCCGGCGACGACGTCGCGGACGGCACGTTGCAGGAAGGCGCGGTTGGCCCGCACGCCGATGCGCACCTCGGGTGCGGCGGCGGCGAGTTCGTCACCGGCCAGCTGGTCCACCTCGTAGTTGTCCTTGCCGCCCAGCAGGTAGTCGTAGATGCGCGCGGGGTGCGGCCTGCTGGTGTCGATCTCCGCGGCCCGGAAGCCGTCCTGTGCCACGCTCTGCTCCTCTCGGCGGCCGTGACGGACCCATCCGAGACCGGCCGACGACAGCTTCTCACATCAACTTCCATGCTTTGGCCAGAAGTTGCCGATGCCGGGGCGGCGTCGGCGCCTGCGATGCCTCCACTCCGTGACCGCCCATGCGCCGAGTGTCGTGTCGCGTTGCGTCACCGGTCCGCGCTGACCCGCCCGGACGCAAGGGACTGCCTTGGCAATGATCCACATCGGGCATATCGTCCCGATATGGGCATCTCTGAGTCGCCCGGTCGGCTCTCTGGCGACGGTGGGTCACTGGACGACGCCCTGGGGGCGGGCCTGACGGACGTCGTGCGCTGTACCGGGGCGTCGATCGGCGGCCTGTACCTGATCGAGGAGCGGAGACCGGTGCTGCGCCTGGTGGCTCTGTGCGGTCTGCCGGTCGAATTCTCCGCGCCGTGGCAGCGGCTGCCGCTCACCGCTCCCGTTCCGGTCGCCGACGCGATCCGGCAGGACCGCCTGGTATGGATCGGAAGCCATGACGAAATGGCGCGCCGCTACCCGCGCACCGCGGCCGTCCTGCCCTACCGGTTCGCTCTCGCCGCGATCGCGTTGACCGGCGTGAGCCGGTGCTGGGGAGGCATCGTACTGATGTGGCCCGCCGGCCATCCGCGGGAGGCGTCCTCGCGTGAACGCGGGAACCTCACCGCCAGCGCACATCGCCTGGCGCGGCTGCTGGACGAATCGCCCCGGCCGCTCAGCCTGCCCGAACAGCCCCGCCTCTTCGCCGTCGGCAGGCCAAGCCATCCCGTCCAGACCGGTATGGCCGCCGCCGACTACCTCGAACGCCTGCCCGAGGGTGCCGTCGCCCTTGATCTGGAAGGCAGGATCACCTTCGTCAGCACCGCCGCCGCGCGGATGCTCGGGCGTGAACCGGAAGGGCTGCTCGGTACGCGGCCCTGGCAGGCGCTGCCGTGGCTGGACGATCCCGTGTACGAGGACCAGTACCGCACGGCGGTCATCAGCCGGGCGCCCGCCGCCTTCGACGTCCTCCGACCCCCCGACCAGTGGCTGACCTTCCGGATCCACCCGGACAGCAGCGGCATCAGCGTCCGCATCACCTCACGGGGAGAGCAGGCCGCTCCCTCGGCGGCGCCCGCCGGACCGCGAGCCTCGCAGGCCCCGACAGGGCGCCTTTACCAGTTGGTCCACCTCGCGGCCGCGCTCACCGAAACGGTCACCGTACGTGACCTCGTCGCGCTCGTGGCCGACCAGGTTCTGCCCGCCTTCGGCGCCCAGGGTCTGGTCCTCTCGGCCGTCGACGCCGGCCGGCTGATGATCACCGGGCACCACGGCTATCCCGCCGACGTCATGGAACGCCTGGACGCGCTGCCGTTCGACACCTCCCTCACCCCTGCCGGAGACGTCCTGGCCAGGGGCACCCCCGCCTTCTTCGCCAGCCGGGCCCAACTCGCGGACGCCTACCCCGAAGCGCCCCGGATGAGCGACAAGCAGGCCTGGGCCTTCCTGCCGCTGCTCATCACCGGCCGCCCCGTCGGCTGCTGCATCCTCTCCTACGACCGCCCGCACGCCTTCACCGCCGACGAGCGCGCGATCATGACCTCGCTGGCCGGCCTCTTGGCCCAGGCGCTGGACCGCGCCCGCCTGTACGACACCCAGCACCGCCTCGTCCACGAACTGCAACGGGCACTCCTGCCGCGCACCTTGCGCACCGTGCCGGGTCTGGACGTCACCGCGCTGAGTCTGCCGGCCGGGCACGGCGTCGAGGTGGGCGGAGACTTCTACGACCTGCTGAGACTGGACGACAGCACCGCCGCCGCCGTCATCGGCGACGTGGAGGGCCACAGCGTCGCCTCGGCGGCACTCATGGGACAGGTCCGCACCGCCATCCACGCCCACGCGAGCGCCGGGGCGACACCGGATCTGGTCCTGGCCCGCACCAATCAGCTCCTGGTGGACCTGGACTGCGAACTGCTCGTCGCCTGCCTCTACGCACAAGTCGACCTGATCGGGCACCGGGTGACGCTCGCCAGCGCCGGTCATGTACCGCCGTTGCTCCGGGTGGCTCCGCACCACGCGCACGTCCTGGACGTCGAACCGGGGCCGCTGCTGGGCATCGGGGCGGCCGTCCGCTACCCCGTCACCGCCGCCACACTCCCGGACCAGGCCATCCTCGCCCTCCACACCGACGGGCTGGTGGAACTGCCCGGATCCGATGTCGCCCGAGCCACGTCCGCACTGGTCGGACACCTCGCGGACGCGGACGACCGCGACCTCCGGCGCCTCGCCGACAGCCTCGTCCGGCACGCCTGGCCCACCGGCCAGCACACCGACGACATCACCGTCCTGCTGCTGCGCGCCATGCGGGAGCGGACCTAGGGACGCCCGAGTCCCTTCCCCGCCCTCAGGGCAGTGTGCGGCACAGCAGTGCGTCGGGCCCCGGACGGCTGCCCACCCGGGTGGTGAAGGCGATCCCGGCGGCGTACTCGTTCGCCGCGCACTGGCCCTTGTAGTCGCCGTAGGCGAAGTCCCCGCCCGCCGCGTCGACGGGACGGTTGTCGGACCGGTCGAACCACACGGTGCGCCCGGCCCCGGACAACGGGACGCGACCCGGCACGCACAAGGCCGCCGACAGCCGCTCCCCGCGTACGCTGTAGCCGATGAGGAAACCTCCTGGCGGACACTGGAGTTTGGTGTAGCCGGACGCCCAGTCGCCCCCTGCCGGGACATGGCGCTCGTCGACGACTACCGTCTGATCCGCACCCGAGGTCCGCAGGTCCGGCGCGCCGCCGTCGGTGCACAGACCCCGACCGGCGGTGTGGCTCAGGCCGGCCAGACGCAATCCGTCGGGGCAGACGGCCTTGTGGGCCCCGGGATCCCAGTCTCCCGTCTCTCGTACGCGCAGCGACTCCACCGCGTCGCCGTGGTCGGTGCTGAGCATGCGCCAAGTGGCAACGTCCGGCACGGGACCGGCGGCGCTCGGTGCGGTCATGAGGTGCTGCCATGCCGCGGCGCGCCAGTCGCCGGAGTCGAGGATGCCGGTGCGGTGCCCTGCGCTGTCATAGCGCAGCAGAGCCCAGTCGTCGTGGCCCTCGAAGCCGACGAGCGGCCAGTAGGCGAAGTCGGCGTCATGGCCGGCGAAATAGTCGGTGATGTCGCCGAACCAGGCACGGGCGGCCGCGTTCGTCTCAGCGGCCCCGATACCGAACTCGCTGACCCAGACGGGTGCGGTGAAGTGCCGACCGCTCTCCTCGACGAAGAACGCCTCGTCGTCCAGAGCCGTGGCCAACTGGTCGCGGGTCAGGTCCTGGTAGCGCGGATCGTGGGTCTCGCCGATACCGGTGGCGCCGCTGTGGTGCGGGCCGGTGTAGCCGTAGAAGTGGGCGGAGTACACCAGTTTGTGGGCATCGACGATGGTGTGCGAGAGGGTGCGTACGGGCGTGAGCATCGGCCGGCCGTGCGGAAGCCCGTCCACCGGCACGCCAGTCCAGTTGATGCCCTCGACGACGATGAGCAGACGGGGGTTGGCCTCGGTGAGGATGCGGTCGGCGGCGAGCTGGGCCGCGGCGTACCAGTCGTGGTCGTCTCCGAGGCCCCAGTTGGGGTCGTCCAGGACGTCGCGCCGTACCTCGTTGTACAGGTCGGCCCCGACCACACGGGGGACAGCGGCATAGCGGCGGGCCATGAAGACCCAGTCGTCGGCCCACTGCCGCGTGGACATGCCGCTGTTCCAGCGCTCGTTGCCGTCGATGCCGCAGCACCATCGGGAGGTATGGGTGTGGTTGTTGAGGATGACGGCGAAACCGCTCCGGCTGAGCGCGTCGACCACGGCGTCGAAGATCTGCAGGGGTGTGTGGCCCCGCAGCTGGCGGTTGGCCCCCACCGCGATGTCGGGGACGGGGGTCGTGCTGTGGATCATGTCGTTGGAGAACGGCAGCCGGACGGTGTTGATGCCCAGTCGGTGGAAGTCGGCGAGCAGCCCGTCCAGTGGGACGCGGTCCAGACCGAGGGGTATGCCGTAGGAGTTCTGACCGGCGTGATGGTCGGCGGGGTCGGTGACGCTGCCGCTGCCCGTCCACGATCCTTGTGCTCCGTCCCAGTTGGCCGCCTTCAACCGGAAGCGGTCGCCGTGGGCGTCGACGATGTAGCGGCCTCGCGTCGACAGGGGCGCGGACCAGGTGTCCGCGGCCGGGACCGGGTCCGTGGTTGCGACGGCTCGCGACGGGAGGGGAGGAGCGGCGGACGCCGTTGTGGTCTGTGCGGCCAGGAGCAGGAGACACACGGCCGTTCCGGTCAGACGCAGCGCGGCTGGTGCGATCGACATGGGGGAGCCCTCGGTTGTCGGGGGAGTTCGGGTGACGGTGGAGATGAGCCGCGCTGGGCGGGCGGTGTGTCTCCGGATCAGTACCGTGCACGGTGGGGCTGAGAAGATCCAGCCTTTCGGCAAGAATCGGTAGAACAGGAGCTGACGGCCGAACAGGCGGGCTGACGGCCACCGTTCGATTTCCAACGAGTCGCATTGTCCATGTCCTCCGCGCCCTCGGCACGCCCTCTCGTCGCCCTCTGCTCACCGGAAGCGCCGACTTGGCGCCGGCGGCATCCGCCGGGGCATGGGCTTCCGCGTCCCCGGCGGTCGCTGCCGGCAGGCGACCGCCTCTTCAGGAGGACACGATGGGTGGGCCCGCAGCAGGGTTGTGGCTACCGCGGGAGCAAAGCGCGCTCGATGCCCTGCCCTGGCTGGAGAGCTTCTGCGAGGTGCGGATCGAGAGCGGCGATTCCCTGGAATTCCACGTGCGCGACCCCGCGGTGCTGGGCCTTCCTCGCCCGCGACGGGACCGATCCTGCGCGTTCAGTCTCGGACCGGAGTCCCTGGAGGACTACCGAGAACTGGGTTTCCCGGGACTCGGCCGGTGGCCGGCCGCCGAGCTGTGTCTGCTGGCCCATTGTTCGGGGAAGGACGATCACCTGCTGTTGGGCCGTCTCGCCCTGTCGCTTGCCGAGCGTTTCGGTGCACTGATCGATTTCGGCGGCCTGCTCGGGTATCGATACTCGCTGTACGGGGTCACCGATGAGGAGCGGGCCGTCTGCCTTGCCCGGTCGCGCGGTCTGGTCGCCTCGCTGCCGGGCCGCGTCTGGGAGATGCCCTATGCCACCGGTGACGGAGTCTGCGGCTACAGCCACGTCGCTGATCGCGAGTTCCTTGCCGCCTGGCTGGGCCACCGGGAGTTCCGGATGATCAAATAGGGGTGGCTGACAGGTGGTGGCATGATCCGAGGGTCTGTCAGCGCCTCCGTCAGTGCCTGTCCCCTAGGGGACGACTCAGGTCTGAACGAGGGATGATCCCGATGGTGCGGGCGCGAGCTCGGCTTGCAGCATGGGGCTATGACAAAGGCACAGCCGATCGAGCACCGAGTCGGGCGGAAACGCGGCCTGCGGGCCGTGGCCGTCGGCGCGGCCCTGCTCATGAACTTCCTGATCGCCGCTCTTCCCGCTCAAGCCGCACCGTCCGGGTTACCGGCCGCACATCCGGCCCGGATGCGGCTGCCGGTCCCGACGGGCAGGTTCCCTGTCGGAGAGGTGACGCTGCACCTCGCCGACACCTCCCGCCACGACCCGTGGCACCCCGCCCAGGACGACCGCGAGTTGATGGTCAGCGTGTACTACCCCACGACACGCGCGGCCGGCCGCCCCACCGCGCCCTACATGCTGCCCCGAGCCGCGGCGCACTTCGACTCGGTGACCGCCAACGACTACCTCGGCATGGACGTGCCGAGGGGGCGGGCCGACTGGGCGGCCACCGTCACGCACGCCGCGCAGGGTGCCCCGGTCGCCCACGGACACCGGAAGCGGCCGGTGCTGCTCTACGCCCCGGGGCTGGGCGAACCCCGGACCTGGGGCACCACACTGGTGTCGGACCTGGCGAGCCGAGGCTACGTCGTGGTCACCGTCGACAACACCTACGAATCCCCGGAAGTGGAGTTCCCCGACGGTTCGCTGGCCACCATGGTCACTCCCGGCGGTCCCGATGCCTTCATCAGGAAGGCCCTCACGATCCGGGACGCCGACACCAGCTTCGTGCTGGACCAGTTGGGCTCGGTCGACTCCGGACGGAATCCGGACGTGGACGGCCGCCCCCTGCCCCGCGGCCTCGTCGGCACGCTCGATCTGTCCAGGGTCGGCATGTTCGGCCACTCGCTCGGCGGCACGGCCACCGCCACGGCCATGGACGCCGACCCACGGATCAGCGCCGGCATCAACATGGACGGCAACCTCACCAACTACGACGGCACACCGATGCCCGTGGCCGAGCACGGGCTCACCCGCCCGTTTCTGCTGATGGGGAAAGACGGACAGACGGACACGGGCCCCGGCTGGGCCGCGTTCCGGGCCCACACGCCCGGCTGGAACCGCCAGCTCAGACTGCGCGGCTCCGAGCACGCGTCCTTCACGGACGCGGAGTCCCTGCTGCCGCAGCTGGGCCTGGCGCCGGTCACCCTGAAGCACGACATCGGCACGATCGCTCCGGCCGCCGCCGTTCGCACCAACGAGGCCTATGTGTCGGCGTTCTTCGACCACTGGTTGCGCGGTACCCGCGGCCACTTGCTGGACGGCCCTTCGCCCAGGTACCCGGACATGGAGTTCGTCGACTGATCCACCGGGTGGCTCATCCCGACGGGGCTCACTTGAAGTAGACGAGGATGCGCCCGGTGTTGCCGGAGTCGACCTCCCGGCGGACGTACAGCTTCCGGATGTGCTTCTGGTCGAGGAACGCGAGGACACGAGCCTTGAGCCGCCCGGACCCCTTGCCCGGAATGATCTCCGCGACGGACTCGCCCGAGTTGTTGGCCCGGAAGAGGAACTGACGCAGCGCCAGTTCGATGTCGCGGTTGTTGCGGAAGATCGGGTGGAGGTCGAGCGACATCATGCGGCGCCTCCGATCGGCGCGGCCTGCGCCCGCTCTCTGCGGGCGCGGCAGGCGGCCGCCTTGATCCTTTGCCCGCAGGACTCCATGTCGCACCACTGTAGGCGCATGCCGCGGGAGCGGTCGATGCCGATCCGGGTGCATTCGGGGTTGCCGCACGCCTTGAGCGGTCACGCGTCCGGCCCGCTCGGCGGTGCCAGGGCTTCGTCGTCGCACGGCCCGCCGAGGCGGCGGGCGGTGATCAGCCGGTGCGGGGCCTCGCGCACGGCGATGGCCTGCCGGACGTCGCTGTCCTGGCTGAGGGGGACGGCGTCGACGATGCCGGACTCCACGTACCACGCGTCCAGACGCTCGGGCGAGATGAACATCTCGAAGCCCACGGTGCGATGTGCACGGAGGGGCGCGGCGAAGGTCAGGGCCGGAGTCCCGCGGACGAAGACATGCCCCGGGTTCGCGTCACCACCTTGACGGCTGACGATTGGGGCTCGCGAGAACCGTCAGAGGCGGTCGGCGTCGACCACGGCCTGTGCGAAGGCCGCGGGTGCCTCCTGAGGCAGGTTGTGGCCGATGCTTGTGAGAGTGCGATGGTCGTACGCGCCCGTGAACCTGTCCCGGTACGCCGCACCGTTTCCCGGAGCCGTGAACGGATCACGGTCGGCGTCGAGGGTGATGGTCGGCACCTCGATGACCGGCTGTGCGGCAAGCCGCTTATCGATGCCGTCGTAGCGTCGCTCGCCCTCGGCGAGGCTCAGCCGCCACCGGTAGTTGTGGATGACGATGTCGGCGTAGTCGGGGTTCTCGAAGGCCGCTGCCGTGCGCTCGAACGTGGCATCGTCGAAGGGCCAGGTCGGGGAGACGGTGTCCCAGACGAGCCTGGTCAGCTCGTGGCGCTTGGTCCTGTCCTGCATGGCGAGCCGGCCCCGCTCCGTGGCGAAGTAGTACTGGTACCACCAGGCGTACTCGACCTTGGGTGCCAGCGGCCGCAGATTCGCCTCCCGGTCGGTGATGAGGTATCCGCCCACCGAGACCAGGGCGTTGCAGCGCCGGGGCCAGAGAACCGCGACGATGGCGGCGGTCCGTGCGCCCCAGTCGAAGCCCGCCAGAACGGCCTTCTCGATCTTCAGGGCATCCATCAGGGCGACGATGTCGAGCGCGAACACCGCCTGCTGGGCGTTCCGGAACGTCCGGGCGGACACGAACCGCGTCGAGCCGTGCCCCCTCAGATAAGGCACGATCACCCGATAGCCCTCGGACCCCAGCAGGGGAGCCACGTCCACGAAGCTGTGGATGTCGTACGGCCAGCCGTGCAGGCAGATCACCACGGGGCCGTGCGCGGGGCCCGCCTCGGCGTAACCGACGTCCAGCAGCCCGGCCCTGACCTGCTTCAGCGAGTCGAACGACGTGTGTGTGCCCGGGGCGACCGTGGGCATCGTCGGTGTCGCGGATCCGTCGTGCGCGGCGGCGGAGGCGGCGGGGAGTCCCTGCCGGCCGCCCAGTGAGGCGGCGGTCGCGCTCGTCCCCACGCCGAGGAGCTTGCTGAAAGTACGCCTGTTGATCATGCGAAGCCCTCCCGTGTCTCCGTTCACCAGCCTGCGCGCAGCAGGGCATGCCGGCCATTCGACGGTGCGCGTGCTTGTCATGGTGTGCGTGCGTGACGACTGCGCCACATGAGTCGTTGCTGGTCAAACGGGCGATTCTGGCCGGCTGACGGCTGCGGCTGGTCGTCGCCGCCCCGCATTCTGTGTGTCCTGGGGTCAAGTCGCCGGTCAGCGCCCTGTCCTCAGGCACCGGGGGATGTCCGGTGCCTATGGTGAAGTGTGATCAACAGCGACAGGGAGCCTCGGCTGGAGCGCCGGCGGCGGCCGGGATACAAGGCCGCAGCGGGCGTGTTCGCCGTCGGGATGATGGGGACCACCCTGCCCACACCGCTGTACGGGCTGTACCGGCAGCAGCTCGGGTTCTCCGAACTGATCGTGACGGTCGTGTTCGCCGTCTACGCGGTGGGTGTCATCGCCGCCCTCCTGGTCGCCGGCGGGTTCTCGGACGTGCTGGGGCGGCGACCGGTGCTGCTGGCGGCGCTCGGCCTGGCCGCGCTCAGTGCGGTCTGTTTCCTGGCCGAGGGCGGCCTGCCGCTGCTGTACACGGGCCGGGTGCTCTCGGGCTTCTCGGCCGGCCTGCTGAGCGGCACGGGCACCGCAGCCGTCCTCGAGCTCGCGCCGCCCGAAAGGCGAGGCCGTGCCGGACTGGCGGCGACCGCGGCCAACATGGGCGGGCTGGGCCTCGGCCCGCTCGTCTCCGGCCTTCTGGCCGAGTACGCGCCCTGGCCGCTCGAACTGCCCTTCGTCGTCCATCTGGTGCTCTTGGCGGCCGCCGTGTCGGTCGTCTGCCTGCTGTCCGAGACGGTGCCCCGCTCCGACCCGCGACCGCCGCTGCGGCCGCAGGGCATGAGGATTCCGCCGCAGGTGCGTGGAGTGTTCGGGCCCTGCGCCCTCGCCGCCTTCGCGGGCTTCTCCATGCTCGGCCTGTTCACGGCCGTGGCCCCCGCCTTCCTCACGCAGACACTCGGGGAGCGCAACCTGGCGGTCGCCGGTGCCGTCGTCTTCTGCGTGTTCTGTGCCTCGACCTGCGGGCAGGTGCTCATGGGACGGATCGGCCCGCGCCGAGCCCTGCTCCTCGGATGTGCGGTGCTCGTCGCCGGACTTCTCCTCATCGGGGCCTCGTTGCTCCTGAAGGCCTTTCCCGTCCTGCTGGCCGGTGCGCTGACCGGTGGAGCCGGCCAGGGGATGGCGCTTCGCGCGGGGCTGACCGAAGTGAGCGACGCGGCGCCCGGGGCGCACCGGGGCGCCACCATCTCGGCGTTCTTCGTCGTCGCGTATGTCGGGATCTCCCTGCCGGTCGTCGGGGTGGGCGCCCTGACGGTGGCACTGGGGCTGCGCACCGCCGGTGTGGTGTTCACGGCGTGTGCGGTCCTGCTCGTGACGGCGGTGGGCGTGCGCGTGAGACGGAACCTCTCCGAGGCAGCTGCCCGTTCGTGAGCGACGAAGACCGTCCTCGTCCGGCTCCCTGAACGTCCGGCCGCACTCCGGCGTCGAAGGACTGACAGCCGGCGAAGGCGAAAGGTCCGCACATGACATCCGTACGATCCGTTCCGCGTCCGCGCTCCCCGCTGCCGCGCATCGCACTGCTGGCAGGGCTGGTGTGGGCTGTCGCGGCCTGCGGAGACGAGTCCTGGTCGGGCAGAGCCGCGCAGTCGAGCAGCACCGCTTGGAAGGAGCCGTCCGCATACACGTACACCCTGGACTCGACCGGGGGAGAGCGGCTCTTGACCGGTACGTTCCGGGTGAGCGTACGGGACGGGAAGGTGACCCACGCGGTGGGGCTGGACGAGGAGAGCCGCAGGGTGGTCCAGCGGTCACCCGGAGCCGTGCCGACCATCGGCCGGCTGGTGAAAGAGCTGGAGCAGGCGCGACATGACGGCGCGGACACGGCCGAGGCGGAGTACTCGACCGTCGGCCACCCGCTGCGGATCACCCTGGATCCGGATGCCAACGCCGTTGACGAAGAAGCCCGTTACGTGATCCGCGACTACACGCCCGGACCTGCCTAGCACCGCAGGTGCCGACCCGGTCGGTGCCTGACGCTGAGCGGAGAGGGCAGGATTCGAACCTGCGTGGGCCTTGTGGGGCCCGACCTCGAGGCGTGCTCGCTGGTCCCCGATCAACCACTCCGGGCACCTCTCCCAGCTCCCGGCTTCCGGTTTCCCGTGCCGTTCACATGCACAACAGTGACAGCCGCTGCTGATACGGGCCTGACGCGCCGCTGACACGCCGTCGGGCGGGGCCGCCCCGAGGGCACGCCCGTGCGCCTTCCGCGCGCGGGCGAAGTGATGTGAGCCGGGACAATCATCGCCATGAGCGATGACATGGACGACGCCGAGAGCCGCTTGGTCAGGATCGAGCGGCTGCTGCAGAGCAGGGAGCATGAACTCGTCCCGGCGTGGCGGCGGGCGACGCACGGCGAGCCGCGCTGGGCGGTGACCGCCGTGATCCTGGTGGCGGTGGCCCTCCAGCTGACGCTGCCGCACCGGCTCTCGCTCCTGCCGTACTGGGCGCTTCCGGCACTGGAGTTGGTGTTGCTGGCCGGCCTGACCGCCGCGAACCCGCGCCGGGTCGAGCCCCGGACACGTCGGCTGAGGTTGCTGGGGCTGGGCCTGATCTTCGTCATCAGCGTGGCCAACGGCCTGGCGGCCATCCGGCTGGTGGCGGACCTGGTGAACGGCAGCGCGGGGTCCGACGCGGTCCCGTTGCTGCTGGCCGGCGGAGGCGTCTGGCTGACGAACGTCATCGTGTTCGCCCTGTGGTACTGGGAGTGGGATCGTGGCGGCCCGATGGCGCGGGCCCTGGGCGAGAGGCAGTTCGCCGACTTCCTCTTCATGCAGATGCAGAGCCCGGAGGTCGCCCCGCCGGACTGGGAACCGTCGTTCCTGGACTACTTGTACCTGTCGTTCACCAACTCCACGGCCTTCAGCCCGACCGACGTGATGCCACTGTCGCGGTGGGCCAAAATGCTGATGATGCTGCAGTCCTCGGTGTCCTTGGTGACCGTTGTCCTGGTGGTCGCCCGGGCCGTCAACATCCTGAAGTAGCGGGGCGAGCCGGGGGAGTTGCGGCCGGTCCTGATCCCAGTGCCCCTGCAAATGACATGTCTTCACTTCTCATGATGCCCTGTGGAATGATGAGTGGTATGGAGATGGACGGGCAATCGTACCCCGGGACAGGATGGAAATGACCGTAGTTTTCGATCCGCGAGATCCATCAGTACGCACCGACCCCTACCCGATCTATCGACGCCTGCGTGAGGCGGATCCCATCCACCGATCGAACTTCGGTTACTGGGTTCTTTCGCGTTACGCAGATGTGGATGCCGTACTGCGCGCCCCCGAAGCGTCGAGCGAGTTCTATCGGAACACCACCTGGGCCAACCGCCGTGGCGGCCCCGAGAGTCCGCTCGTCCAGAGCGTGCAGAATTGGATGCTGATGCTCGACGGGCCCGCCCATCGGCGGATCCGCAGCGTGATCAGCAAGGTTTTCACCCGTGCCTCGGTCGAACGATTGAGGCCGCGCATCGCCGCGGAGACCGAGCGGCTGCTCGACGCCGTGGGTGAGGGTGACACCGACCTGATCCAGAGTCTCGCTCTCCCCCTCCCCGTGACCGTGACCTGCGAACTTCTCGGCCTGCCCACGCGTGACCGGGACCAGTGCCGACGCTGGACGGAGCACATCAGCCGTGTCATCGACCCCTCGATAACCGACGAGGACGCGGCCGACATGAATGCTGCGGAAGTGGAGTTCAGGGAATACGTATCCGGTCACATCAAAGAGCGCAGGGCCACGCCACGCGAAGACATCCTGTCGCTCCTGGTGCACGCCGACGTCGACGGGGAGCGGCTGACCGACGCGGAGATCATCGCCAATATTCAATTCCTGTTCGTCGCCGGACACGAGACAACGGTCAACCTGATCGGAAACGGCCTCCTGGCCTTGCTCCGGCACCCCGAACAGCTGCGGATCCTGCGCGAGAATCCGGAATTGATCGCCAACTCCGTCGATGAGATATCCCGCTACGACACTCCGGTGCAGATCGTCTCAAGAATTCTGGGCGGAAGCGTCGAACTCGGTGACGTCACGCTCCCCGAGGGAGCCAAGGTAATGCTCCTCTTCGGGGCGGCCGGCCGTGACCCGGAGCGTTATCCCGATCCCGACCGAATCGATGTGACGCGCACCGGAACGAAAACGCTGGCTTTCAGCGGTGGCCCCCACTATTGCCTGGGCGCCGGGCTCGGAAAGATGGAAACCGCCATCGTGCTGACCGAACTGCTGCGCCGGTACTCGAAGATCGAACTCACCGGCGAGGACCTGGTCTGGCGACCCAACGTCAGCTTCCGGGGGCTGCGGGAACTGCCCCTCAGACTCATCCGCTGACCTGCGCCGGCGAACGAGGACCGGCCGGGGGACGGTGCACCGGACCCCGGCCGACCGGCATCAGTCGAAGGTCCCCCGCAACCAGTCGCGCATCAGGCCCGCCGTGTACGGGGCCTCGTCCTCCATCATGGTGAAGTGGTTGCCGCGAGTGACCACGGCGGAGTGGTCGAACGGCCAGACGGGTGCCCAGTCGGCGGGCCAGCCCTCCAACGGGGAACCCGCGCGCACGAACAGCACCGGGACCGGCACGTCGTGGAACGGCCAGTCGAACGTGGCGTAGTGCAGCATCGCCGTGATCCAGGCGTCGTCGGCGGGTATCGCCACGTTCGGGTCGTCGGCCCGATCCTGCAACTCGCCCCGCAGGCCGGGGGCCAGAAAGGCGAGCCGCTCGTCATCACCGGGGGAGTAGCTGTCCAGCAGGACGACACCGGCGGGCGGAGAGCCCTGGTCGTACAGGTATCGGGCGAGCATATGAGCGATCAGCCCGCCGGAGGACAGGCCGGCGAGGACGAAGGGGCGCTCGCCCAGCTCAGCCCGCAGAACGGCGGCGTGCGTCTCCAGCAGCACTGCCGGGTCCTTCGGGAGCGCATCGCCGCCGCGGAAGCCCACTTGGCGCAGCGCCCAGACGTCCCGCTCACCCTGGAACGCCTTCGCCACACGCGCGTACTGCACCGGATCCGAGGTGCCCACGGCCGACGTGACACACACCAGGGCCGGCCCGTCCGGGCCGCCGGCGAGTCGGGCCAGCCGTGGGAGGTCCGGCAGCTCGTCCAGCGAGGTGTAGTAGGTGCGCCGGCGTGCCCAGTCGGTGGCGGCGATCCGGACGAGCATCTGGCTGATGGTCTCGCGCGCCTCCTCCTCCGCGGCGTCGTCCTGCGGCCGGGCCAGCGCCTCCGTCAGATGCCTGACCAGCGACACCGGATTCTGATGGTCGAAGACGACGGTCGGCCGCAGCCGCACATCGAGTGCCTCGCTCAGATGGTTGCGGATACGGACGGCGGCCAGTGAGTCCACGCCCATCTCCAGGAACCCGGCGTGCGCGCCGAGTTCGTCCGTGCCGTCGTGTCCGAGGGCCAGCGCGGTCTTGCTCAGTACCAGGTCGAGCAGTGCCTGGTGCCGCTCCGGTTCGCCGAGGCGGCCGAGCAGTTGACGCAGACCGGTGTCCGGGGTTTCCGGCCGGGTCACCAACTCCCGCAGCAGTGGCCTGTCCTGGGCGTGCAGGTCGAGCCGGGCCGGAACCAGCACCGGATCGCCGAGCGCGAGCGCGGCGTCGAAGAGCGCCAGCGCCTCCTGCGTGGACAGGGAGTGCGCCGTCGTGTCGAGATGACGGGTCATGTCACTGCGTTCCGCCCACAGCCCCCAGGCGAGCGAGAGCGCGGGCAGCCCCCGCGCGCGCCGGTGGTGTGCCAGCGCGTCGAGTACGGCGTTGGCGGCGGCGTAGTTCGACTGGCCCGCGCTGCCCGCGGTGGCGGCAGCCGAGGAGAACAGCACGAACGCCTTCAGCCGCAGGTCCTCGGTCAGCTCGTGCAGGGCAAGCGCGGCCTCCGCCTTCGGGCGCAGGACAGCGTCGATACGGTCCTGCGTCATGGTCGTCACCACGCCGTCGTCGAGCACCCCAGCGGCATGGACGACAACCGTCGGCCGGTGCGCGGCGAGGAGTCCGGCCAGCTCGGTCCGGTCCGCGATGTCGCAGGCGGCCACCGTGACGGCGGCGCCCAGCGAGGCGAGTTCGTCCGGCAGCCCGGACGCCTGTCCGCGGCGGCTCACCAGGACCAGGCGCCGCACCCCGTGTGCGGTGACCAGATGGCGCGCCAGCAGCCGGCCGAGCGTGCCGGTGCCGCCGGTGATCAGCACGGTGTCCTCGGGCCCGCCGATCGTCCTGGCGCTCCGCGGGGTGGCCCGAACCAGCCTGCGGGCCAGCACTTGACCGCCCCGCAGCGCGACCTCCGGTTCGTCCGCCGCCAGGGCGGCGGCCACCGTCTGCGGGGTGATCTCGTCGGCGTCCAGCAGGACGAACCGCCCCGGTTCCTCGGTCTGCGCGGACCGGACCAGACCGATGACGGCCGCACCGGCCAGGTCGGGCACGTCCTCGCCGGACCTGGCGGCCACGGCGCCCGAGGTGAGGAACACCAGCCTGGAATCGGCGAACTCCGGGCTCGCGATCCATCCCTGGACCAGACTCAGCGCGCGGTGCGCGGATTCCCGTACCGTACCGGCGGAGCCGGCCACGAGCACCGCGCCAGGCGCCGGCAGACCCGAGGACATGGCCTTCTCCAGGGCGCGCAGATCCGGGAAGGCGGGGAACCGGTCGGTCTCGAATCCCACGGCCGCGACGCTCTCCGACGCGACACCGCTCGCGGGGTGCACCTCGACCCACTTGTTCCGGAAGAGCGCGTCCTTCGGGGCGTCCATCCGAACCGATGCCGGACGCAGCACCAGTGAGTCCGCCGACAGCACCGGCACACCCTCGCCGTCGGTGACGGTCAGTCGTACGCCGTCGTCGAATGATCCCCTCAACCGCACCCGCAGCAGGGACGGCTCCGCCGCCCGCGCGCTCACACCGGTCCACGCGAACGGGAGCAACGGGCCGTCGGAGGCCGGGGTCCCGGCACCGAATCCCAGAGCGTGCAGAGCGGAGTCCAGCAGCGCCGGATGGACCACGAAACCGCGGGTGTCCACCGGGCAGGCCACCTCGGCGAAGACCGTGTCGCCGCGCCGCCACACCGCCCGCAGCCCCTGGAACGCCGGGCCGTAACGCAATCCGCGGTCCACGAGCGAGGAATAGAGACCGGCGTGCGCGACCGGCTCCGCACCGGCAGGCGGCCACTCCTCGAGAACCTCCGGCGCCGCGGACGCCGGGCTCAGCACCCCTTGACCATGACGCACCCAGTCCGCGCCGTCCACGCGCGCATGGAGGTCCAGGCGGCGCCGCCCGGTGCGATCCGGTGCGCCGACGCGCAGCTGTACCGTCGCGGAGCCGTCGTCGTCGGGCAGGACCAGCGGCCGTTCCAGGGTCAGTTCCTCGACCGTGGCACAGTTCGCCGCCGCCCCCGCGTGCAGCGCGAAGTCGAGCCAGGCGGTACCGGGCAGGATCACCTCGTCCAGCACCCGGTGGTCGGCCAGCCACGGGGACGCGGCCACCGACAGACGGCCGGTCAGCACGAACTCGTCGCTCTCCGCCAGCTCGACGGCCGTTCCCAGGACGGGATGACCGGCACTCCTGGCCTCACCCGGCATCAGCCAGTACCGCTTGCGCTCGAACGGATACGTCGGCAGCTCGGCGAACATCGGTGTGCCCGGCGCGGCCCATGCCGTCCAGCGCGGGCCGAGACCGCGGACGTACAGCTCGGCCAGGGACGCGAGCAGCGCCCTGCGACCGTCCTCCTGGCGACGCAGCGATCCGACGGCCAGGGCCTTGTCGCCGACGGCCTCCAGCACGGCCGGGACCAGCACGGGATGCGGGCCGACCTCCACGAAGAACGAGTGCTCGGGCACCGCCAGCCCCGCGACGGCGTCGTAGAACCGTACGGGCAGACGCAGGTTCCGGTACCAGTACCCGGCGTCCAGCTCCGTCCCGGCGAGCACACCGCCGGTCACCGCGGAGTGGAAGGGGATGTCCGTGGCCTTCGGCGACACCGGCGCCAGCTCGGCGAGGACACGCTCGCGGACGAGCTCCACCTCCGGCGAATGGGACGCGTAGTCCACCGCCAGCCTGCGCACCCGCACACCCGCCTCGGCCAGGTCGGCGAGCAGCGCGTCGAGCGCGTCGACGGCTCCGGCGACCACCGTCGATCCCGGCCCGTTGACCGTCGCGACCGACAGCCGCTCGTCCAGCCGGGACCGCAGCTCCGCCTCGGGGAGTTCCACCGAAGCCATGCCGCCGCGGCCGGACAGCTCCGTCAGCGCCTTCGCGCGCCGGGCGACCACCAACGCGGCATCCTCCAGGGACAACGCGCCCGCGACATGCGCCGCCGCGATCTCCCCCTGGCTGTGGCCCACCACCGCGTCCGGCTCGACACCGCAGGCGCGCCAGAGGCCGGCGAGGGAGACCATGACCGCGAACAGCGCCGGCTGCACCACGTCCACGCGCTCCAGCGAGGGCGCCCCCGGCCGCTGCCGCAGCACCTCCGTCAGATCCCAGCCGACATGCGGGGCCAGCGCTCGTGCGCAGCGGCCGATGTGTTCGCGGAACACCGGCGACGACTCCAGCAGGTCGGCCGCCATCCCCTCCCACTGACCGCCCTGGCCGGGAAAGACGAACACCACCTTGCCCGTCAGGTCGGCCGTGCCCGTGACGAGGCCCGGCGTCGTGCCACCCCGGCTCAGCGCGGTCAGACCGGTCAGGGGATCGGCGTCGAGTACGACCGCACGGTGATCGAACGTGCTGCGGGAGGTCACCAGCGCATGCGCGAGAGCGGCGGGTTCCCCGCCGCCCAGGTGCGACAGCAGCTGTCTGGCCCGGGCGCGCAGCGCGGAGTCGGTCCGTGCCGACAGCACCCACGGCAGCGGCTGAACGTCGACGGCCTCCGGCGCCTCGACGGGCTGCGCCTCTTCGAGGATCACATGGGCGTTGGTGCCGCTGATCCCGAACGCGGACACCCCGGCGCGCCGGGGCCGGTCCGCGCTCGCCGGCCAGGGGCGGCTCTCGGTGAGCAGCTCCAGCGCGCCCGAGTCCCAGTCCACCTGTGACGACGGGCTGTCCACGTGCAGCGTCCTGGGGAGGGTCCGGTGCCGCAGCGCCAGTACCGTCTTGATGACTCCGGCGATGCCGGCCGCGGCCTGGGTGTGCCCGATGTTCGACTTCACCGACCCGAGGGCGAGCGGGGTCTGCCGGTCGCGGCCGTAGACGGCCTGCAAGGCCGATGCCTCGATCGGGTCGCCGAGCCGGGTCCCCGTGCCGTGCGCCTCCACGGCATCCACGTCCTGGCCGCGCAGCCCGGCGTCGGCCAGCGCGTCGCGGATGACCCGCTGCTGCGAGAGTCCGTTCGGCGCGGTCAGCCCGTTGGACGCGCCGTCGGAGTTGATCGCGGTACCCCGAATGACCGCCAGCACCGGGTGACCGTGGGCGAGGGCGTCCGTCAGCCGCTCGACGAGCACGACCCCGGCGCCCTCGCCCCAGCCGACCCCGTCCGCGGCCTCGGCGAACGCCTTGCAGCGGCCGTCCGCGGCCAGCCCGCCGTTGCCGTGGAAGGCGGCGAACACACCCGGCGTGGACATCACCAGGACGCCCCCGGCCAGGGCGAGATCGCACTCCCCGGAGCGCAGCGACCGCACGGCCAGGTGCAGGGCCACCAGCGAGGAGGAACAAGCGGTGTCGATCGAGAGCGAAGGGCCCCGCAGACCGAGCAGGTAGGAGACCCGCCCGGACAGCACGCTCGCCGCGGTGGCCGTCGCCAGATGGTCACCGTGCTCGTTGTGGTTGCTGACCTCGCCCAGCAGCCTGCGGTAGTCGTGGTCGCTGGTGCCGGTGAACACCCCCGTACGGGAGTCGCGCAGGGACACCGGATCGATTCCGGCCCGCTCCACCGCCTCCCACGAGATCTCCAGCATCAGCCGCTGCTGCGGGTCCATCGACAGGGCCTCACGTGGACCGATCCCGAAGAAACGGGCGTCGAACCAGGCCGGATCCGACAGGAACGCCGCCGCGCCGGTGAACTCGTCCGGCCATCCCCGGTCGGCGGGGAACTCCGTCACCGCGTCGCGACCCTCGCTCAGCAGCCGCCACAGCCCCTCCGGGTCGCTCACGCCGCCGGCGTACCTGCAGCCCATGCCCACCACGGCGATCGGCTCGTGTGCGCTCGCCTCGGCCACCCGCAGCCGCTCCCGGGTCTCCCGCAGCGCGGTGGTCAGGCGCTGCAGGGTGTCGAGCACCTTGCCGTCATCAGTCATCGACGCGGTCCTTCAGCATCAAGGAGAGCTCTTGTTCGGCGTGGTTCAGCAGGGTGTCGAGATCCGCCGTCTCGGACTCCGGCTCCGCGGTGTGCTCGGGCTCCTCGGAGGCCGGGGCGAGCGCCGTGTCGAGATAGCCGGCCAGCGCGGTGGGCGTGGGATGGTCGAACAGCGCGTTCGCGGGCACCCGCAGCCCGGTCTCCGTGCTGAGCTGGTTGCGCAGCTCCACGACGCCCAGGGAGTTGAGCCCCTGTTCGTGGAAGGGCCTGCCCGGCCGTATCTGCGCGGAGGAGTCGTGCCCGAGCACCCGGGCGGCGTGCCGGCACACCAGGTCGCGCAGCGCGCGGGCCCGCTCGGCCGAGGACATCCCGGCAAGCCGCCGCACGAGCGAGGAGACCTCCTCGGGCGGCGTGGCCTCCTTGCTGTGCTGCACTTCGGGCAGGTTCGCGAGCAGGGGGCTGTGCCGGGTGGTGGCGAACACCGACAGGAAACGCGCCCAGTCCACGTCGGCGATCACCAGGCCGGACTCGTCCTGTGCGAAGGCCAGCTCCAGAGCGTCGATCGCCAGGTCCGGGTCGAGCACCGTCATGCCGTTGCGGCGCAGCCGCGCGCCGACGACGTCCGCGTCCGCCCCGTCCACCGCCATCCCGCCGGCTCCCCACGGCCCCCAGGCCACCGACGTGGCCGCGAGTCCGTCGGCGCGCCGCTGTTCGGCCAGCGCGTCGAGGTACGTGTTCGCGGCCGCGTAGTTGGCCTGGCCCGCGTTGCCCACAGCGCCGGTGGCCGAGGAGAACAGCACGAACGCCGCGAGGTCGCCCGCGAGTTCGTGGAGGTGCGCGGCGCCACCGACCTTGGCGTGCAGGACGCGCTCCAGCCGCTGCGGATCCAGCGCGTCGATCACGCCGTCGTCCAGGACCCCGGCCGCGTGCGCGACCGCGGTCAGCGGACGGTCCTCGGGGATCCGGGCGAGCAGGGCCGCCACCTGTTCCCGGTCGCCCACGTCACAGGCGGCCACGTCGACCTCGGCGCCGAGCGCGGTCAGTTCGGCCACCAGCTCGGGATCACGCGCGTTCCTGCCCGTCAGGAGCAGCCGCTCGACGCCCGCCCGGGCGAGCCAGAGGGCGACCCGCCTGCCCAGCGCGCCGAACGCACCGGTGATCAGCGTCGTACCGCGCACGGGCCAGTCGCGGCTGGAGCCCGCGCCGACCGGTGCGTGCAGCAGACGCCGCACGAACACTCCCGAGGCGCGCACGGCGACCTGGTCCTCCGCGTGGGACAGCGCCCCGGCCAGCCGTTCGGCCGCCCGTGCGTCCACCGTGGCCGGGAGATCGATCAGCCCGCCCCACCGCTGGGGGTGCTCCAGTGCCGCGACCCGGCCGAGGCCCCACACCATGGCCTGCGCCGGGCTGCCGAGCCGGTCGCCGTGGCCCGTGGACACCGCCTGCTGCGTCGCGCACCACAACGGCACTTCGAGTTCGGCATCCCCCATGGCCTGGACCAGTGCCGTGGTCAGCGCGAGCCCCGCCGGTACCCCGGCGGTTCCGGGACGCTCTCGCTCGTCCAGCGCCAGCAGGGACAGCACCCCGTCGACGGCGCCGCCCTCGCCGTTCGCCAGGGCGGCCAGCCGCTCGGCGATCTCCGCGCGGTCCGCTCCGGTGCCGAGGGGCAGCGTCCGGTCGCCGAGCGCGGCCCTGAGCGGCTCCGGTACGGGCAGGTCAGCGCTGTGGACGAGCAGCCAGTTCCGCCGGTCGGCGACCTGGTCCACGGCCGGCTGCCAGCTGATCCGGTACCGCAGCCCGTTCATCGCCGCTTCCCGGTCACGGGTGCGCCACCACTGCGCCAGCGCCGGCACCAGCTCGCTGAACTTCCGGTCGGTGCTCGTGCCCAGCAGTTCGGCCAGCAGCTTCAGGTCATGGCTCTCCACGGCCGCCCAGAACGCCGAGTCCGGCTGCCGGGATCGCCCGTCCACCGCGTCGGGCAGCAGCCAGAACCGCTTGCGCTGGAAGGCGTACGTGGGCAGATCCACCCGGCGCGCCCCGCTCCCGGCGTACCACAGCCGCCAGTCGGGTCCGTGGCCACGGACCTGCAGCGCCGCGACGGTGTCCAGCACGTCGTCCTGCCGCAGGACGGGGATCACCGTCGCCTCGACGGTCTCGCCGAGACAGTCCGCGGCCATCTCGGTGAGCGTCGTCTCCGGTCCCAGCTCCAGGAACGTGGTGACGCCCTCGTCCTGCAGTGTCCGCATCCCGTCGAAGAACCTGACCGTGCCGCGCACATGCCGCACCCAGTACTCGGGGGAACACAGCTCGTCGGCGGTGGCCGGACGCCCCGTCACATCGGACACCACGGGGATCTCGGGCGGCTGGTAGGCCAGGCTCTCGGCGACCGCGCGGAACTCGTCCAACAGCGGGTCCATCAGGGACGAATGGAACGCGTGGCTGACCCGCAGGCGCTTGGTCCGCCGCCCTTGCGCACGCAGGCGCTCGGCCAGCGCGACGACCGCCTCCTCGACACCGGAGAGCACCACGGAACGGGGCCCGTTCACCGCGGCCAACGACACCCCGGCAGGCAGTGGTTCGACCTCCTCCGGCGCCGCCGCCACCGCGTACATCGCGCCTTCCTCGGGCAACGCCTGCATGAGCGAGCCCCGCGCCGCGACCAGTCGACACGCGTCCGGCAGGGACAGCACCCCGGCCAGATGGGCGGCGGTCAGCCCACCGATCGAGTGCCCCAGCAGCAGGTCAGGGCGGATGCCCCAGCTGTCGAGCAGCCGGAACAGCGCCACCTCGAAGGCGAACAGTCCGGTCTGTGCGAACTCGGTGCGGTCGAGGGCCGCCTGATCCGCGCCGAACACGGTCTCCTTCACCGGCAGGCCCAGCTCGGCGCACACCTCGTCGAAAGCCTCGGCGAAGACCGGGTAGGCCGCGTGCAGGGCGCGCCCCATGCCCAGACGCTGGCTTCCCTGACCGGTCAGCAGGAAGGCCAAGCCTCCCTCGGCCACCGCGCCGACGGTGAGCGCGGGGTCGGACCGGCCCGCCGCCAGCGCGGTCAGCGAGTGCCGCAGCCGATCCGGGTCACCGGTGAGTACGGCCCGATGGGTCAGCGCGGACCGGGTCGTGGCCAGTGAGAACCCCAGGTCGTGCGCGGTGAGACCGGCATGGGCGTCCCAGTGCGCGGCGAGCCGTCCGGCCTGGGCGCGCAGAGCCGTTTCCGAGCCGCCGGAGACCGTCAGCACAGGCGGTACGGTCTTCGTGGGCTCGGCCGCACCCGCCGCCCCGGCGGGCGGCTGCTGAAGGATCACGTGCGCGTTGGTTCCGCCGATCCCGAACGAGGAGACGCCCGCCCGTCGCAAGGGGCCGGCATCGGGCCACGCGGTCCGCTCGGTCACCAGCCGCAGCCCCGCGTCCCAGTCCACATGCGGGCTGGGCCGGTCGACGTTGAGGGTCGCCGGGATCACCCCGTGCCGCATGGCCAGCACCATCTTCATCACACCCGCCGCGCCGGCCGCGGCCTGAGTGTGCCCCAGGTTGGACTTCACGGAGCCCACGAGCAGCGGCCGGGCCGGCGGCCGGTGCGCCCCGTACGCCTCCAGCAGGGCGCCTGCCTCGATCGGATCGCCGAGCTTCGTGCCGGTACCGTGCGCCTCCACCACGTCCACGTCGGACGGCTGCAGCCGGGCGTCGGCGAGCGCGGAGACCAGCAGCCGGTGCTGCGCGGCCCCGTTGGGCGCGGTGAGCCCGTTGCTCGCTCCGTCGGAGTTGACCGCCGAGCCCGCGATCAGGGCGAGCACCGGATGGCCGTTGCGGCGTGCGTCGGAATACCGCTCCACCAGGAACATCCCACCGCCCTCCGCCCAGACGGTGCCGTCGGCATCCTCCGCGAACGGCTTCAGCCGCGCGTCCGGTGCGAGCCCGCCCTGGCGGCTGAACTCGATGAACACCTTGGGCGACGACAACACGGTCACCGCGCCCGCCAGAGCGAGCGAACATTCGCCACGGCGCAGCGCGGCGGCGGCCAGGTGCAGGGCGACCAGCGAGGACGAACACGCCGTGTCGATCGAGAGATTGGGCCCCTCCAACCCGAACGCGAACGAGATCCGGCCGGAGGCCACACTGGCCACGGTCCCGATCGCCAGATGCGGCCGTACGGCGCTGTCACCGTGCCCGGGTCCGGTGCCGTAGTCACCGTGGGACAGGCCCGCGTAGACCCCGGTGTCGCTGCCGCGCAGCGTGGCCGGGTCGATCCCGGCCCGTTCGCACGCCTCCCAGGACAGTTCGAGCAGCAACCGCTGCTGCGGGTCCATGTCGAGCGCCTCGTGTCCGCCGATGCCGAAGAACGCGGGGTCGAAGTCCGCGGCGTCGTGGAGGAACCCGCCCCGGCGGACGTAGCTCGTGCCCGGCCGTTCCCGTTCCGGGTCGTACAGATCGGCCAGATCCCAGCCGCGGTCCTCCGGCATCGCCGAGATGGCGTCACGGCCCGAGACGATCAACCGCCACAGATCCTCCGGCGAGTGCACCCCGCCGGGGAAGCGGCAGCTCATCCCGACGATGGCGATCGGCTCGTCCGTACCGGTGCGGCGGGGGAGCGCGGGCACCGGGCGGGGCGTGCGGTTCTCCAGGTGTGCGGCCAGCCGGTTCGGGGTGGGGTGGTCGAAGAGCGCGGCAGTGGCGATCTTGAGCCCGGTCCGTTTCCGCAGTCGTTTCACCAGTTCCACGGCGGCGAGGGAGTCGAGCCCGAGCTCGAAGAACGACCGGTCCGGACCGTAGCCGCCCGCGATCATCGACTCGGTCTCGGTCCGGATCACCCGCCGCAGGTCCGCCGGCCGGGACGAGGAGCGGGAGGGCGGCTCGGCCACGTCGGCCGGCAGATGGGTGCGCCGGCCGCCCCAGCCCCGGAAGACCGAGGGCCACCGCACCGGGACGCCATGGGTGTGCAACTCGCCCAGCGTGCCGAGGACGGCGTGCAGGTCAGACTGCTCGGCGCCGCCGCGCAGGGCGGCGGTGACCAGCGCGGTCGCGGCGGCCGGCTCGGGCAGTGTCTCCTCGACCAGCGCGGCCAGCACCCCGTTGGTGCTCATGTCCACGTAGGTGTCCACGCCCGCCGCGTGGAGACCGGTCACACAGCCGAGGAAATGCCCGGTACCGCGCACCTGCGCGCCCCAGTACTCGGGCAGGCCGACGACCCCGGGATCCGATCCGAGCCCGTTGTGGACGGGCACGAGGGGGATGTCCGGCGGCCGCCGGGACAGACCGCGGGCGAACTGCTCGAACTCCTCGGCCATGGCGGCCATGTGCGGCGAGTGGAAGGCCCGGTCGACCGGCAGCCGCTTCACCTTGCGCCCGCGCTCCGACCACACTCCGGCGATCCGCAGCACCGTGTCGCGGTCGCCGGAGATCACCACGGAGTTCGGGGCGTTGACCGCGGAGATCCCGGCCAGGTGCTCCACCCCGGCCAGCGACTCCAGCGCTTCCGCCTCCGAGACGCGCATCGCGACCATCGCTCCGCCGACTGGCGTCTTCTCCCGGAACAGCCGGATCCGTTCGGCCAGCAACGCGCAGACGTCGGGCAGGGAGAACACCCCGGCCACGGTGGCCGCGGCCAGTTCCCCGACCGAGTGCCCCACCACGTAGTCCGGGCGCACTCCCCAGTCCTCGAACTGCCGGAAGAGCGCCACCTGGAGGGCGAACAGCGCGTCCTGGGTGTAGAGCGCCCGGTCGGCCGGTGCGACCTCGGTGGGGGCGTCGCCGAGCAGCAGGTCACGCACCGACCAGGTGGAGACCGCCTCCATGTGGGCGCACACATCGTCCAGGGCGTCGGCGAACACGTCGAACAGCGGATACAGCTCGCGTCCCATACCGGGCCGCTGCCCGCCCTCACCGGGAAAGAGGAAGGCCACCTTGCGCCCGGTGCCGGCCTTTCCCGCGCCGCCCCGGCCCGCGGCGAGCTCACCGAGCCCGTCGGCGAGCTCGCCGCGGTCGGCGGCAAGGAGCACCGCCCGGTGCGGCTGGTGCCGCCGGGCGAGGGCCAGGGTGTGCGCGGTGTCGAGCAGATCCGGGGCGTCGGGCCCGGCAAGGCGCAGGCTCTCCGCCTTGCCCCGCAGCGTCTCCTCACTGTCCGCCGACAGCAGCACCGGCAGCGTCGGGACCGTGGTCCTCGTCGACCGCCGCGGCCGTGCGGGCGGTTCCGACAGCACCAGCGCACACGCCGTGCCCGCCCCGTCCACGCAGCCGAACAGGGCGGTCAGGCGGCTGTCCGGGCCGAGCGGAACGCCTGGTACGGGAACCTCTCTGCGGCCGAGCAGCACGGGCAGGTCCAGCAGAGCCGCCACCGCGTCCTGCTCCTCGCCCGGCTCGGTGCCGTCGAGGAGCCCGTCCAGGGGAGCCTCGGCCGGATGGTAGCCGCGCCGCCAGACGAACCGGATGTCGTCGTGGCCCACGTCGGCGCGCGCACAGGCCTGCCGTACGACGTCACCCCGGCCGAGCGCGCTGCCGTCGATCACACAGTGGATCGGGTCGTCTTCGGCCACCGCGGCCGTAACCGGCTTGAGCACCAGGAAAGCGCCGCTCCCGTCGGGCGCGACGACCCCGGCGAGCGCGAGCGCCGACTCGCCGGCGCGGATGCTCTGGCAGGCCAGGTGGATCACCCCGGCGGGCAGGGTGTCCAACGTCAGTGCCGGCCCGAGCACGCCGAGTTCGGCGGCGATCGGGTCGGCCTGCGCCATGCTGAACACCCCGGCCGCCGTGTCCCGCAGCCGCTCCGGCACGACGCCTGCGTTCTCCAGCGCCCGCAGCGCCGCTTCGGCCGGTGGCACCGCAGCGGAACGAGGGGATATGCCGATGACCGCGACTGGCGCCGGACCGGCAGTGCTGCTCGGTTGCATAGGACCCTGTCCTGTAGTGGTTGGTCAGATCCCGCGGATCCGGTGGACGAACTCGGCCAGGTCGGCCGCCGAGGCCCTGCCGCTCGACGTGGCGAATCCGTTGACGAGCCGGACCAGGGCGTCATAGGCCTCGGTGTGGTCGTAGGACGTGGCGTCCGTGATCTTCAGTGACCACCGCCAGTACCCGTTCAGCGTGTCCGCGAGCGGCATCCGGAAGGTGGACAGCACGTCCTTGAGGTCCGGCACCGTCGCCGCGAGCCCGTGCCGCCTGATGTAGGCCTCGACGAGCTCGCTGTAGAAGGCGAAGTGCCGGGCCTCGTCCCTGGCCAGCCGGTGCAGCAGATCGCACAGCACCGGCTCCTTCGCCACCGCCTTGAACCGCTGGTAGAAGAGCTGGGTGGCCTTCTCCTGCACGAGTGTGTAGGTGAACGCCTGCACCGGGTTCTCGTAGGGCAGGGCGAACTTCTTGCGGCCCTCCTCGGCCAGCTCCAGCATCAGCGTCTCGGGGTCGCTGATGCCGGCCTCGACCTGGTACCTGGTGAGCACCGACGCGTGCCGTTCCTCCTCGTTCGCCCAGGAGATCAGGAACCGGAAGTACTCCCGGTTGAAGCAGAACTCCTCGATCGCGAGGTCGGTGCCGGACACGGGGAAGGCGTCCAGGAAGTAGGTGAGGTACCCGGGGATGTGGTCCTCGATGAACGTGATGAACCGCACCACCGACCGGTCGGTGTCGGTGAGTTGCTCCGGCCGCAGGCTCGCCCAGGACAGCTCGTCGACCGACCACTGACGCGTCGCCGCGCGACCGACCGCGTTCCGGGTCAGCTCTCGCATCTCCCCGGGCTCGATGGACTGCCGTAACCGCTCCCCGTCGGCCTCGATCAGGGTTTCGTTCACGGTGCCTCCGTCGGACCCATCCGGGACTTCAGCGCGCTCAGCGCGTAGTGCTTCGTGGTGTAGCCCCAGCCGGCGTTGGCCGTCCGGAGATACCGGACGAGCGGCTCGCTCATGCCCGGCGCCACCATCTCGACCCGGTCACGCGAGGCTTCCACCCGCCGCTCCCATTCCTCGATGGTGCGGTGGTAGTGCGCGGTGAGGTCGGTGAGTCCGGTGAGGCTGAAGCCGGCCGATTCCACCGCCTCGACGAGCACCGACAGCGGCACCATGTCGGCGAACCCGAAGATTCCCTCGGTGACGTGCTTGGTGCCCGGCCGCCGCGAGAACTCCTCGTAGGCCGCGTGGTCCCGGAAGCAGCTCTCCGACAGGTACATCGAACCGCCCTGCCCGAGCAGCCCGTACGCCTTGCGCAGCACCGCCGTTCGGTTCGGCATGTGCACGATCGACCCGAGCAGGGTGACCGCGTGGAACCGTCCGGTCACCTCGATGTCGGCGAACGACCCGAGCTCCAGCGTCACCAGGTCGGCCACGCCCAACTTCTCCGCCTGCGCCCGGATGTACTCGGACTGCGGGCGCGAAGGAGTGACGCCCGTGACACGGCAGCCGTACTCCCGCGCCATGAACAGCGTCAGGCTGCCCCAGCCGCACCCGATGTCGAGCAGGCGCTCACCGCCGGTGAGGCCGAGCTGCCGCGCCACGAAGTGCAGCTTGTTCGTCTGCGCCTGATCGAGGTCGGTGTGCTCGTCGGTGTACAGCCCGGAGCTGTACTTGAGCCGCTGGTCGAGGTAGATGCCGAACAGTTCGGCAGGCAGCTCGTAGTGCTGGTTGGTGGCCTGATAGGCCTCTTGCGGGGTGATCGAGGTCATGACGTCGCCGGTTCCTCACCGATGTGCTTCTGCACCAGCGTGATCAGGTCGTCGACCGTCTCCGCGCCGAAGATGGCCTCGTCGTCGAACTCGGAGTCCCACTGGCGCTCCAGCTTGGACACCACCCTCAGCAGCTTCATCGAGTCGGCACCGGGCAATCCCTTGAGCACGTCGAGGACGTCGATGTCGGAGGGGGAGATCTCCAACTCGGTGGCCAGGCACTCGATGGTGATTTCGGCGATCTGCTCGCGGCTTATGGGCTCGCTGGTCATGATTCTCCTGTTCCGTGGTCGAAGTAGTGCCGGACGCGG
Organism: Streptomyces griseochromogenes; assembly: GCF_001542625.1. Taxonomy (NCBI): domain Bacteria; kingdom Bacillati; phylum Actinomycetota; class Actinomycetes; order Kitasatosporales; family Streptomycetaceae; genus Streptomyces; species Streptomyces griseochromogenes. The sequence goes on from NZ_CP016279.1 coordinate 4,600,997, forward strand.
CCGAAGGCGGCATCGTCCAGTTCCATGAGGGCCTTGGCCTGCTCGGAGCGGATGGGCTGGTAGGTACCGGTGGCCATGACGTGCAGCTCGTCCCCGGGGCCGATGATCTCGGCTTCGGTGCGCAGCACCCCGTTGCCCCGGCCGCTGATCCGCGCGACGGTCAGATACGGCTCGCCCACCCGGAGCGGCAGCAGCATCTTGGTGCGCAGGGTCACGGAGAACGCGAGCAGACCGTGGACCAGCGCGAGGGCGTCGCCCATCACCTCGTCCACCAGCACGTTCACGATGCCGCCGTGCACGATCCCCGGGTAGGAGGCGTAGTTCTCCGAGAACGTCGTCTCGGCCGCGTAGTCGCCGTTCGGCAGCTGCTTCAGGCTGAGTTTGAGACCGATCGGATTGCGGGGCGAGCAGCCGAAGCAGTTGAAGGACGGCTCCGCGTGCCAGGGAAGTTCGATCGTTTCGTCGGTGGTGTGCGCGGGAGTGCTCACGCGGAGACCTTCTCCCGCGACGACTCCTCGGCAATGGCCCGCCGCACGTCGGACATCTTCGTCAGCTTGTAGCCGGTGAGCGCGGAGAAATACTTGAACAACTGCTCACAGCACTTGGCCCATTCGCTGCCGTCCTCGTCCACCTCGGCGAAATAGGCGAACATCTCGTCGATGGTCTCGTGGTTCTCCAGCTCGGGCAGATTCCCCTTGAACCGGCTGACCGGATGGCGGTAGAGGTCGCGGGTGGTGCCCATGTAGATGTACAGGGTCTCCACCACGGACGCGCATTCCTCCGGCCGCTCCGCCAGCTGCTGCGCGGTGTAGTGGACGAATTCGCGCGCGTGCCGCGCCTCGTCGCCGCTGGCCTTCTTCAGGATCGCGGCGAGGACCGGTTCCTGCATGCTGCGGGCGACGCATTTGTACGCGTGCGTGGCGAGGACCTCGCAGATGACGTTGGTGGCCAGTGTGGCCGCCCGGGTCACCCCCGGCGGGTACGCCCCGCGCATCGAGGCGATCGTGCTGTGGTCGATGCTGTGCCCGGCCAGCTGGAGCCAGGTCTGGAAGGCGAGGTGGTGCTGGATCTCCTGGTAGCCCCAGATGGTCGCGAACTGCGAGAAGTCGTAGTCGTCGGAGAACTCGTTGAGCAGGCCGTGGGTGGCGGCGACGACGTTCGACTCGCCCACGATGGCACCCTTGGCGAACACGATGTGCTCGGGCAGCACACGATCGGCCCGGAACTCGTCCCACGGAATGTGGTGCATCTCCCAGGTCGCATGCTGATATCCGGCGAACACCCGCGCGCTGTGCATGCGCTCGTCCGCGAGGAGCGGGACCCCGGCAGCCGATTCCGTTTTGCTGTTCACACCCGTTCTCCTTGGTCAGTGCTTGTGGTGGTGGGGAACACCCGTGCGTCGAGATCGGTGGTGACGCGTCGCGCGGCCAGTCCCCGCTGCCACTTGCCGCTCGTGGTGCGGGGGATCCACCGGGGTTTGACCACGTAGACCTGCACCTGGGACAGATCCAGCTCGGCCGCCACCCGTCTGCGGACCTCCCCGTACACCGTGGCGGGATCGTCACCGGCCTCCACGATGACGCCGATCCGCTCGCCGCCCTCGGCATCGTTGTCAGCGAAGGCGACGCAGCGGCGGCGGTACACGCCCGGCACGGCGCGCGCCACCCGCTCGACGTCGTCGGGGAAGAAGTTCTGGCCGCGCACCACGATCATCTCCTTGCGCCGCCCGGTGACGTACAACTCGCCGTCGAGCAGGAAACCGAGGTCGCCGGTGCGCAGCCAGCCGCCGTCGAACGCCGCCTTCGTCGCCTCGGCATCGCGGAAGTACCCGGTGGTCACCGATCCGCCGGCGATCTGGATCTCGCCGAGCACTCCGTCCGCGGCAACCGCCCCGCCTTCGTCGACGATCCGGAGGTCGATGCCGTGCACCGCCCGTCCGACCGAGACGACCGGTTTGGCCGTGGGCGCGCTCTCGTCGACGGTTCGTGCGGTGCCGGTCCTGGCGAGTTCGCGGCGGTCCACCGCGCGGATCGTCGCGGTGTCACCGGGGCTGGGGTAGCTGATCGACAAGGTGGCCTCGGCCATGCCGTACACCGGGTACATCACCGACGGATCGACGCCGCTGGGCGCCAGGGCCTCGGTGAACCGTCGTACGGTGGCCGCGCTGACCGGTTCGGCGCCGTTGAACGCCAGCCGCCAGCTGGACAGATCGAGCGCGGCGAGCCGCTCCGCCGGCACGCTGTCGAGCAGGTGGTCGTAGGAGAAGTTGGGTCCGGTGAGCACCGTTGCGCGGTGTGCGGCGAAGTGCTGGAGCACCTCGCCCGGGCGGCGGAGGAAGGACATCGGGGCGAAGACGTGGACGTCGGCGCCGTTGAGCCAGTGCGACTGCAGCCCGATCAGGCCCATGTCGTGGAAGGTCGGCACCCACTGCACGAACACGTCGTCCGGGCTGAAGGCGCCCGACACCACGCAGGAGCGCAGGCCGGCCATGGTGGTCCGATGCGGCAGCATCACGCCCTTGGGCAGGCTGGTGCTGCCAGAGGTGAACTGGACGACGGCCAGCGAGTCCGGCTCGACGGCGGGCAGGGTGCGCGGGTTGCCGATGCCACCGGGCGAAGGCGAGGGTACGAGGGTCAAGTCGGCCCGCAGGGTGGCCAGTTCACGGCCGAGCGTGTCGTAGTCGCTGTCCAGCACGAGGTGGCTGATGCCGGCGACGTCCGTGATGCGCGCCAGTCGCTGGGCGACCGCTCGCACGTCCGTGAAGCCGGCCTGGACGGGCAGCACGCTGATCGCCGCCCCGGCCCGCCAGAGCCCGAAGATCGTGGTGAAGAAACGGGCGGCGGTGGGCACCAGCACACCCACGATGTCACCGGGCCGCACCCCGGCGCGCAGAAACTCGTGCGCGGCCGCCGCCGATGCCGATTCGAGGTCCGCAGCGGTGATGTCGTCGCCGGCGGTGGGAAATCTCGCGCGGGAATCCGGTGAGGCCTTTGCTAATCGGGCCAGGCTTTCCCCCAGGGTCTCCCCGTCCAGGAGAGCTGGTCGCATGCGGCGCTGCAAGATGATTCCCCTCGGTGGTCAGTGGGATCGAGCCCTTGTCGACGGGTTATATCAAGTGGGAAGTAAAGACGCGCTGCGTATCACAGATATCGCAGATGGCATTGTTTATTTCGCGTCGAAAGATTTTAATAAATTAGTTGGAGGCTCTGACGGGTGTCAATGTCGCACTTGAACACCGAACGTGCGGCGTCCGACTCGACGCGCCCGTCGAGTGATGCACGTCACACTCATTGCCGTCACATCTCTCCGGGCCGTTCCGTCAGAGCGGTGTAGCCAACAGCAAGGGGACAGGAGTCACCATGGACGCTCGTTTGAACCTCTTCGGAAACCCGGTCGCGGGCAAGTTTCTGAGGTACATCAACTCGGCCGGCAAGGCGGTCTCGGACTCGGCCCTCCCGGCCGCGACGCAGGAACTGGTGAAGCTCCGCGCCAGTCAGATCAACGGCTGCGGCTTCTGTACCGACATGCACAGCAAGGACGCCGCCGCGGCCGGCGAGACCGCGGTGCGCCTCAATCTGGTCGCCGCCTGGCGGGAGGCCACGGTCTTCACCGACGCCGAGCGCGCCGCTCTGGAACTGACCGAGCAGGGCACCCGGATCGCCGACGCGGCCGGCGGCGTCACGGACGAGGCGTGGTCGAACGCCGCCAAGCACTACGACGAGGACCAGCTCGCCGCCCTGGTCTCGCTCATCGCTCTCATCAACGCCTACAACCGGCTGAATGTGATCGTTCAGCAGCCGGCCGGCGACTATCAGCCCGGTCAGTTCGGATAAGGATTCCACGTAGGTCCCGGCCGGGTCACTCACTTACCTGCTCACCAATAGTGACGCCGGCCGGCGACTGCGTGACCCATGGAACCCAGGATCCAGAAGATCGCGCCGATCACCAGCAGGATGACGCCGATGGTCCACAGGATGGATATGCCGGTCACGAAGCCGACAACGAGCAGGATGATGCCGAGGGCAATCATGATGTGCCTCCTGCCGTGGGGGATGGTTCTCCCTTCCTAGTGCCCCGAAACGGGACATATTCTCAATCCGCCGTCGTGCGGTGTGCCGCGCCCTCTGCCTCGTCGTGGGCGGGACGCCCGTACAGCACCGCCACTGCGACCAGCCCGCATGCGGCCCCGGTCAGCTGGGCCGCGATGAACGGGACGAGCGAGGCGGGGGCGATCCCGGCCGGGGTGTCGGTGAGGGAACGGCCGATGGTCATCGCGGGGTTGGCGAAGGCGGTCGAGGAGGTGAACCAGTAGGCCGCCCCGATGTAGGAGGCCACGGCGACCGGCGCCAGCCGGGCACGGCCGGTGCGCTCCAGGCCGAGGACGAGCAGGATCAGCCCGGCGGTGGCGACGGCCTCGCTCAGCCAGAGGTGCCAGGCGGACCGCTCGTGGGTGGAGAGCCTCACCAGCGGCCGCGCGAACATGGCGTCGGCCAGGATCGCTCCGCCGACCGCCCCGGCCACCTGTGCCGGTATGTACGCGCCGACCTCGCGCAGGGTCGGCCCGGGGCCGTGGCGGCGGCCGGCGTACCAGGCGGAGAGGGTGACGGCGGGGTTGAGGTGCGCCCCGGACACCGGCCCCAGCAGCGCGATCAGCACGCCCAGGCCGAAGACGGCGGTGAGTGAGGCGGCCAGCAACCGCACGCCGGAGTCGTGCGACAGCTGGGCGGCCTGGATCCCGGAGCCGACGGCGACAGCCACGAGCAGCCCTGTCCCTACGGCCTCGGCGGCGACGCGACGAGCCAGGGGCCGGGTCGTACGGTGTGATGCGCGGCCGGCGTGCACGGGCTGCCCGGCGGCATCCGACTCGCGGGGCGGCGCTTGACTGTTCATGAGTGGCAGTCTGTGTGTGCCCCGAGTCGCAGGACAGTGGAGGAACACCCCATCTTGGGCGGGGTTGTTCGTCGGTTGAACGGTGATCGGCCTTGCCTCTCTGTTCTGCGCGAAGTCTGATTTCTTCCGGTTCGGTCCGCAGGTGGGTCTGGGCCCACCCACCCGTATGTCCAGGCCCATACCGCAGCCCTGTCGCGCTTCGTAGTGTCGGTATCACGACGACACGGAAAGAAGAAGGACATGGCTACCACCAACCGCACCACGACCGAGACCGCTCATCTCAACGACCCTGAGATCCAGGGAGCGTTCAACAAGGTGAAGAAGCTCGCTGTGATCTACGGCGTGTTCGACGCCATCGTGCTCGCCACGGTCATCGGGCTTTCGGTCGCCGGGCACAAGGAGGTCGGATTCGTGTGGGGCCGGTCCTGCGCGGTGTTCGCGAGTGCCGTGGCCCTCTACTTCCTGACCAACAACGCTTCCCGTGGCGAGCGTTCGGCCTACAAGCGGATCCGCATCATCTCGACCGTCCTGCCGATCGCGATCGTCGGCGTCGACCTGATCCCCGGCATCTGCCCGCCCTGGTTCGCCGTGATGCAGGCCGTGTGCGCCGTTCCCCTCGCCATCGCCGGCTTCACCATCAACGGATCCAAGATGCGCGCCGCCTTCCCCAAGAACGCCTGAGCGAACTCCGGCCGGCCAGGACGCGGTTGAGGCCGACCGGAGACTTCGCGCGAGGCCGGGCCCGGCATATCGCCGGGCCCGGCCTTTGCCGTGTCCGGCCACGGCCGACGACTGGACGAGGTGGACGGCCGCACGCGCACCACCCGCCGAGAGCCTGCCGCAGGCCGTCCCGAACCCTGCGCCAGGACGTGCGCCGAGCCTGCCGGACCATCATGCGGGCCCACAAGGCACTGCCGGACGACGGGCCGATCCTCCCCTCGGCGATCCAGGTGGTCACACCGTTCGATCTGCCGCCCGACGTCGCCGCCGCGCCGTGCACGGAGTGACCTCCGGGGCCCTGGTGGGCGAAGGACGCTGGTCGGGAATCCTCGACCACTTCGCCTGGCGCTTGATCTACCTGCTGCCCATCCCCGCCTCGCTGCTCGCCGTGGCCTTCGCCGCGCGGCTGCTGACCGACTCGCGGGCACCGGGCTCGCGCCGGCTGGACCGGCCCGGCCAGATCACCGCCGCGCTGGCGATCACCGCGCTGGTCTACGGGATCATCCAAGGGGGAGCCGAGTCCTTCACCGAACCGAAGGTCATGGTCGTGCTGTCCACGGCCGCCGTAGCCGCCGTCGCGTTCGTCCTGCTGGAACGTGCCGGCTCCAGCCCGATGCCGGACCTGGCCCTGTTCCGCAGCCCGGCCTTCACCGCCACCGCCCTGATCGCCATGATCAGCTTCCTGGGCCTGATCGGCTTCTTCTTCGCCCTCAGCCTCTACTTCGCCATGGTCCAGCGGCTGTCCACCCTGGACGCCGCCTGGTGCCTGCTGTACCGGTATCTGAGCAAGCAGATCGGCGCACTCCCCGGAGTGCAGACCGTCGAGACGGCCCTCAGCCTGCGCCGGATCAAGCAACTGACCTACGAACCGACCCGCTGAGGCGGTCCGGCGGCGCTCCTCCTCCCGACGGCGGCATCGCCGCCCGGGTCTCCTCCGACGCCCCGGCCGCTCTCGTCGCTCCGGCCAACCGCACGCCTGCGACCAGCCGGCACAGGACACCCGACCGAGTCGGCTCACGAGCGTGCCCTCTACGCTTCGGTCATGATCACGCAGACCTACCTCTCCGAACTCTTCTCGCTGGACGGCCGTGTCGCCCTGGTGACCGGCGGCAGTTCCGGCATCGGCCGGGCCATCGCCGGGGCACTGGCGCGGGCCGGGGCGAGCGTGGTGATCGTGGCCCGCAAGGAGGCGGAGCTGGCGGCGACGGTCGACGAGCTGACGGCCGACGGGTGCCGGGCGGCCTGGGTCAGCGGCGACCTGAGCACGCGCGAGGGCGTGCGTGCGGCGGCCGACGAAGCGGCACGGACGTTCGGGGAGCCCGACATCCTCGTCAACTGCGCCGGAGTCAACCTGAGGCCGCCGATGGGCGAGCTGGGCGAGGACGTGTGGGACACCACCATGGCCCTGAACCTGGAGGCGCCCTTCCTGCTGGGCCAGAGGTTCGGGCCGGGCATGGCCGAACGGGGCTTCGGCCGGATCATCCACATCACCTCCCAGCAGGCACACCGGGCCTTCGTGCGGAGCGGTGCCTACGGCGTGTCCAAGGGGGCGCTGGAGTCGCTGGCCCGCTCCCAGGCCGAGGCATGGTCCCCCCACGGCGTCACCTGCAACACACTGGTGCCCGGCTTCGTGATGACGCCGCTCAACACACAGCTGTCGTCCGACCCCGAGAAGGTGGCGGCGCTGGCCGCGCGCACACTGATCGGGCGCAACGGGCTGGCCGAGGACTTCGCCGGCGCGGCCGTGTTCCTCGCCGGCCCCGCCTCCGCCTACGTCACGGGCCAGTCGATCTTCGTCGACGGCGGGTTCTCCGTCCACTGAGCCGCCTGACGTCGCGCGTGGCCGAGCAGGCGACCGTACCGGTCAGGAATCGAGAAGCGTGGTCCCCGGGCCGCCAGCTAGCGTGGCGGTCACGGACATCACGACGCACCCGAGCCACCACCGAGCCGCCCGGTCACCACAGATCGGCCGGCCGGGACCGAACTGTGCCGGAGTCCGCGCGGACTAGGCGCACCGGACGTATTGTTCGGAGCCGGTCGGACCGAGCGAGGCGACACCGACGGAGACCGCGCGGGGCTCCCGCCCGAGAGACGGAGACACGATAAGCATGGCAACGAGGACGGACACCCGGTCGTCTGCGCCCCACGTCGCCGACAGCCACGATCTGATCCGTGTGCACGGCGCGCGCGAGAACAATCTCAAGGACGTCAGCATCGAGATCCCCAAGCGCAGGCTGACGGTGTTCACCGGTGTCTCCGGCTCGGGCAAGAGCTCCCTGGTGTTCGACACGATCGCCGCCGAGTCGCAGCGGCTGATCAACGAGACGTACAGCGCCTTCATACAGGGGTTCATGCCGAATCTGGCCCGGCCCGAGGTCGACGTACTCGACGGGCTGACGACCGCGATCATCGTCGACCAGCAGCGGATGGGTGCCGACCCGCGCTCCACGGTCGGCACCGCCACCGACGCCAACGCCATGCTGCGCATCCTCTTCAGCCGCCTCGGCACGCCGCACATCGGCTCACCCCAGGCGTTCTCCTTCAACGTCGCCTCGATCAGCGGAGCGGGCGCGGTCACCGTGGAGCGCGCCGGACAGACCGTGAAGGAGCGCCGCAGCTTCAGCATCACCGGCGGCATGTGTCCGCGCTGCGAAGGCCGGGGAAACGTCACTGATCTCGACCTCACCCAGCTCTACGACGACTCCAAGTCGCTCGACGAGGGCGCCATCACCGTCCCCGGTTACACGGGCGGCGGCTGGAACTCCCGGCTCTACAGCGAGTCCGGCTTCTTCGACGCGGACAAGCCGATCCGCAAGTTCACCAAGAAGGAGCTGCACGACTTCCTCCACCGCGAGCCGACCAGGATGAAGATCGCGGGCATCAACATGACCTACGAGGGTCTGATCCCGCGGATCCAGAAGTCGATGCTCTCCAAGGACAAGGAGGCGATGCAGCCGCACATCCGCGCGTTCGTGGAGCGGGCGGTCACCTTCACCGTCTGTCCCGACTGTGACGGCACCCGGCTCAACGAGGGCGCGCGGTCGTCGAAGATCAAGGGCATCAGCATCGCCGACGCGTGCGCGATGCAGATCAACGACCTGGCCGCATGGGTCCGCGGCCTGGACGACCCGTCGGTCGCGCCGTTGCTGACCGCGCTGCAGCACACCCTCGACTCGTTCGTGGAGATCGGCCTCGGCTACCTCTCGCTGGAAAGGCCCGCGGGCACGCTCTCGGGCGGCGAGGCGCAGCGCACCAAGATGATCCGCCACCTCGGCTCGTCGCTCACCGACGTGACGTACGTCTTCGACGAGCCCACCATCGGCCTGCACCCCCATGACATCCAGCGGATGAACGACCTCCTGCTGCGGCTGCGGGACAAGGGCAACACGGTACTGGTCGTGGAGCACAAGCCGGAGGTCATCGCGATCGCCGACCACGTCGTCGACCTCGGCCCCGGCGCCGGTACGGCGGGCGGCACCGTCTGCTTCGAGGGCACCGTCGAGGGGCTGCGGGCCGGCGGCACCATCACCGGCCGCCACTTCGACGACCGGGCCTCCCTCAAGGGGACGGTGCGCAAGCCCACCGGCACGCTGGAGATCCGCGGCGCGACGACGCACAATCTGCGTGACGTCGATGTCGACATCCCGCTCGGCGTGCTGACCGTCATCACCGGCGTCGCGGGCTCCGGCAAGAGCTCACTCGTGCACGGGTCGATCCCCGCCGACGAGGGTGTCGTCTCCGTCGACCAGAGCCCCATCCGCGGCTCGCGACGGAGCAACCCGGCGACGTACACCGGACTGCTCGACCCGATCCGCAAGGCGTTCGCGAAGGCCAACGGCGTCAAGCCCGCGCTGTTCAGCGCCAACTCCGAGGGCGCCTGCCCCACCTGCAACGGCGCCGGCGTCATCTACACCGACCTGGCGATGATGGCCGGCGTCGCCACCCCGTGCGAGGAGTGCGAGGGGAAGCGGTTCCAGGCATCGGTCCTCGAGTACCGCCTCGGCGGCCGCGACATCAGCGAGGTGCTCGCGATGCCGGTGGACGAGGCCGAGGAGTTCTTCGGCGCCGGGGAGGCGCGTACGCCCGCCGCGCACAAGATCCTCGAACGGCTCTCCGACGTCGGGCTCGGCTACCTCACCCTCGGCCAGCCGCTCACCACGCTCTCCGGCGGCGAGCGGCAGCGGCTCAAGCTGGCCACCCGTATGGGAGACAAGGGCGGCGGCCGATCCGTCTACGTTCTCGACGAGCCGACCACGGGCCTGCACCTCGCCGACGTCGAGCAGCTGCTCGGCCTGCTCGACCGGCTCGTGGACTCCGGCAAGTCGGTCATCGTCGTAGAGCACCACCAGGCGGTCATGGCCCATGCCGACTGGATCATCGACCTCGGCCCCGGTGCCGGCCACGACGGCGGCCGGATCGTCTTCGAGGGCACACCCGCCGACCTCGTCGCCGCCCGTTCCACCCTCACCGGCGAGCACCTCGCGGCGTACACCGGCAGCTGACCGAGACCCGCGCGGCAGTGTTCCGGGCCGGTGCTCACGCGCCCGCCCGGAACGCCGCCGACCGCGACGACGTATGCCCGCTCCAGCCCCTGCACGCGTTCCGCCGCCGACACAGGTCTCTCCGCGCCGCTTCACCTGAAGGTGTGGTGAGCGCGGACATACACGGACATATATCGAGAGGGCGGGAACCAGTAGCAGCCCGGCTCGGTACGTTGGCGTGGTGCGGCGGATCGGGGAGTTCACCGTGGAACGGCGCCTCGGCGCCGGCGGTATGGGCGTGGTGTACCTGGCGCGCAGCCCTGCCGGACGGCGGGTGGCGCTGAAGGTGATCCGCCCCGAGTACGCCGACGAGCCGCACTTCCGTGCCCGGTTCCGGCACGAGGTGGCGGCGGCCCGCAAGGTGAGCGGGGCCTTCACGGCGTCCGTGGTGGACGCCGACCCGGACGGCGATCCGCCGTGGCTGGCCACGCAGTACGTCGTCGGCGACTCGCTCGACGCGCGCGTGCGATCTCGCGGCCCGCTGCCCGTGGCCGACGTCGTCCGACTGGCCGGCCAGCTCGCGGAGGCGCTGCGCGACATCCACCGGCAGGGGATCGTGCACCGCGACCTGAAGCCCGCCAACGTCTTGCTCGCCGCCGACGGCGTACGGGTCATCGACTTCGGCATCGCCCGGTCCGTCACCCGGAGCCGGGCGCTGACGCGCAGCGGTGCCATGGTCGGCACCCCCGCCTTCATGGCACCGGAGCAACTGGACTCGGCCCGGGCGATCTCCCCGGCGACGGATGTGTTCGCCCTGGGGAGTGTGCTGGCCTTCGCCGCGCTGGGCCGCAGCCCCTTCGAGGACCCCGAGGCCGCCGGCCTGGAACCGATCGCGGTCGCCTTCGCGGTGGTCCACAAGGAGCCGGACCTGGCCGGTCTCCCCGCTTCGTTGCGCCCGCTGGTGGCCCGCTGTCTGTCCAAGCACCCTGCCCGCCGGCCGGACCTGGACGAGGTGCTGCGCCTGGCGACCTCGGTCGGCGGGGGATCCGACGACCGGGGCCGCGTGTGTCCGGCGCGGCGCCGGCGGCCGGTCCGGGCGGCGGTCGCCCCGCTCGCCGTACTCTGCGTACTCGCCCTCCTCCTTCTCGTGGGCGATGTGTCGCGGTCGGCCCCGTCGGCGGTGCTGCCCTGTGCCGACGGACTGAGCGCCCTGGGCGAGGGCCACATGCGCAGATGTGTCGGCCTGCTGGCGGCGAACGCGTCGGCGGCGGGGCTGCGGCGCTCGTCCAGCCGGGTCGCCGCACCGGTGCTGGAGCGGATCGCCGCGGAGAACCGGCGGGTCGTGACGGCCGCCGCGAAACCGGGCGGCAGGCCGTACGTGTCGATGGTGTACCTGACGCCCATCACCGAGGAGTTCGACGGGAGCGCCTCGATGGAGTCGGTCCGGCGCGATCTGGAGGGCGCCTACCCCGCCCAGGTCAGAGCCAACGGGAGACTGACCGACGTACATGCCGACGCGTCCACGTACCGCGGCCCGCCGGTCCGGGTGCTGTTCGGCCAGACCGGCGGCACCGCCGGGCAGCGGGAGCACACGGTCCGGCAGGTGCTCGGGGCGCGCCGTGCCGAGCGGATCGTGGCGGCGCTCGGCCTGGGCGGCAGCACCGCCTCCAGCCAGGACATGGTGGAGGAGCTGACGGCCGGCGGCCTGCCCGCCTTCGGCTCGGTCCTGACCGCCGACTCCTGGGCCGCCGTGCCCGGCCTGGCTCGGGTCGCGCCCGCCAACGCCGACCAGGCGGCGGCCGCCGTGCGCCACCTGTCGACCGGCGCGCTCGCCCGCGCGCGGGTCCTGTTCGTGCAGGACATCGCCCCCGGCGACCAGTACACCAGTACACTCGCCGAGCAGTTCCGCGCCCGGATGCCGGCCGGCCGGATGGTGCGCGCGGAACCCACTCTGTTCGACTCCTCGCGGCCCGGCCTGACCGACACCTTCCGCACCGAACTGGCCGATGTGTGCAGGGTGAAACCGGACGTCGTCTACTTCGCCGGCCGCGGCACCTCGCTTCCGGACCTCCTGACCGTCCTCGCCGCACGCCCCTGCCCGGACCACCGGATCACCGTGATGTCCGGCGACGACACCCTGATGGTCTGGCACGCGAAGGGCTTCGGCCCGCACGAACTGGCCGGCATCCTCGGCAGGGGCGGGATCGACCTCGTCTACACCGGCCTCGCCCATCCCGGAGCCTGGGACGTGGCGCCGGACGACTTCGATCCGGACCTCGTCGCGCCCTTCCGCGACGGCACGTTCGCGCACAGCTTTCCGCACAGCGACCTGGACGACGGACGAGCCATCATGATGCACGACGCCCTGCTCACCGCGGCCCGAGCCGTCCAGGAGACACCTGCCGTGCCCGATCCCACGGTCGCCGACGTCTACCGGACTCTGTCCCGGCTCCGGAAGACAGGACCGCTGCCGGGCGCGAGCGGCTGGATCGCCATCGGAAACGACGGTGCCCCGAAGGACAAGGCGATCCCCGTCCTGCGGATCACCCCCGACGGCCGCACCACCGCCATCACGGTCACCTCTGCGGACGGCACCCCGCAGGGCGGGACGGCACGGAAGGCTCGGTAGCCGGCGGGCGCGGCGGCGATCGTCTCAGGGAGGACGGCTCCAGGTGCCGAATTCCGTTGCTTCCCGGACAACCGGTCGCCTACGGTCCCGATCATGCTGCCCCTGGTGGAAACGGACGAGGAATGGGACGCGGTCGTCCCCCACGAAACGGTGATGCGCCCCGGAGTCGAGGACCTCTGCGCACGCCTCGGCCTCGCGGGCGCGCCCCTGACGCGTTTCCCGGACGGGTCGCAGCCGGTCTACGCGGTGGGCGAGACGCATGTGCTCAAGCTGTTCCCGGCGGTCGCCGCCCAGGAAGGCGCAGCCGAAGGGCGCGTCCTCGCCCACATCGAGGGACGGCTGCCGGTGCCGACCCCGCGGGTGCGGGACTTCGGCCCTTGCGAGAACGGCTGGCAGTACGTCCTGATGTCCCGCCTGCCCGGCGAGAACCTGGCCCGAGCGTGGGACCGGGTGCCGCGCGGCCACCGTGAGCGGCTCGTCACCGAGGTCGGTGAGACCCTCGCCGCACTGCACTCCCTGGACCCCCATCCCCTCGAAGACGTCCTCGGCCCGGGGGACTGGGGCGGCTTCCTGGACCGCCAGGCTGCTGGTGCCGTGGCGCGGCAGCGCGGCCACGGACTGTCCGCCGCCTGGCTGGAGCAGATCCCGGACTTCCTCGCCTCGGTGCCACTGCCACGTGCCCCGCACCGCTGTCTGCTGCACACCGAGGTCATGCGGCAGCACTTCCTCGTCGATCCCGACGGATGGCGCCTGACCGGCCTCTTCGACTTCGAACCGGCCATGATCGGTGACCGTGCCTACGATTTCGTGGGCGTCGGCCTGTTCGTCACACGCGGCGAACCGGATCTGCTCGCCCGGCTCACCGGGGCGTACGGACACGCCTTCGAGCCGTCCGAACTGCTCGCGTACACGTTGCTGCATGTCTACAGCAACCTCCCCTGGTACATGAGGGAACTGCGCGTACCCGCCGATGGAACGCTGGCGTCGCTCGCGGAGGCGTGGTTCGGCACGGAGTGACGCGATTCCGTTACATCCGTATCGCCGTACGGGCGAGTAACCCCAGATGAGACGTGTAATCAATAACGATCTTGGCTCAGGTCTTGTGTGATTCCTCGTCCCCTTTAGCCTCCCGTCATGGCATTTCTTTCAGGTCGCCGCAGAAGATCACGCCTTGCCCCGGAACTCGACGACCAGGAACTGGGCAAGCTGCTGAAGTCGTTGCTGGCGACCACGAGGACGGGAACGATCGCGACGACGGACTTGTGCGTGGCGCAGATCGCCCGTCTTCTCGACCAGGACCCGGGCGACTGGGACCGCCGGGCGCACCGCATGGGCGTCCTGGCGGACTTCCTGGCCGGATCGAATCTGCCGCGTTCCTGGGCCACGCGCGAGCCGCGCAACCCGAGCGCACTCACGCTGCACGCGTGGGCGCAGGTGGCGCGCGGCCGCTCCGAGGGGCACCTGGAGGACTCGGCCGGCGTCGTCGAGAGCTGTCTGCGAGCCGCCGAACTCGCCCCGCAGGACCCCACTCCCTGGGTCGTCCTCCTGGGGGCCGCGCGCCTGGAGCGCTGGCAGCAGTCGCAGGTCTTCGGAGCGTGGAACGAGGTGCTCGCGCGCGATCGCTGGAACCGTGAGGCCTACCTGACCATGCTGGGCTATCTCACCCCCGAGGAAGCGGGGTCACGCATCCAGGTCCTGGAGTTCGTGGACGCCCTGCGCGCCCGCATGCCCGCGAACATGCCCTGCGCGGCGACGGAACTCACCGCCCAGGTGTTCCAGTACCACTCCGTCCTCGGCCGGGGCGGCTTCGAAGCACTGACGGCGCGCAATCACTGGTCCCAGGCAATGGCCGCCCAGGCCCTCGAGCGCGTGGTCCACACCTGGGTGCAGCCCGGATTCCTCCGTCACGCCAGGGCCCTCGCCGATCTCAACGTCCTCGCCTACGCGCTGATGGCCGCCGACCGGCGCCACGAAGCCCGTCCGGTCTTCGAGGCGCTCGGCGGCATCGTCACCGCCTGGCCCTGGCAGGCCGGCGGCGACCCCTTGGCCGAGTACGACCAGGCCCAGCGCAGAGCCGCCGCCGGCGCGTGACCCTGCCGCCGGCGGCGGGTCCGGTCAGTCGAGGAGGAGGGGGTCGGGCAGCGACGCCGCGCGGTGCATGCGCAGCAAGGTGTGGACGACTCCCGACAGACCCGACATCAGACTGGGGGAGAAGGCTTCGCGGGCCAGCCCGCCGACCGGACCGCGCTGCTCAAGACCGGTGAGGATCTCAGCGTCGAGGGCGTCGGGGTCGCCGAAGTCCATGGACGTGAGGAACTGCCACAGGCCCAGGTCGCCGTGGCACAGCGTGTGGCTCCAGCCGAATCCCTCGGCGGCGCAGGCACGCGCGGCGCGCCGGGCCATGTCGAGTCGGGCGGGATCGCCGGTGCGCCGGTGGAGGTCGAGCATGCCGATCCCGACGCCCGCGCTGCCGTGGCACCAGCTGGTGAAGAAGTCCTCCTCGGCGCCGATGCGGACATCGAGCCAGTTGCCGTGCTCGGGCTGCCAGAGGGACTCCTGAAAGGCGAAGGCCCGTTCGGCCAGCTGGTTCCAGTCGCGCCGCTCGGTCGCGGAACCCGCCCCGCTGAGCGCGAGCCGGGCCAGCGCCCAGCCGACGCCGGTCGCGCCATGAGCGAAGCCGCCGATGCCCTCGGGGTTGAGCCGAGTCGTCCAGCGGGCACCGCCGGCCTCGACCGTGGCAACCCCGGCGAGCCGGTGGCCGATGCGCGCGGCAGCGCCCAGCCAGCGGTCCTGTCCGGTCGCTTCGGCCAGGCCGAGCAGCGGGACGATGCCGCCGGCCGCCCCGTTGAGGAGATCCACCTCCACGTCGTCGTCGACCAGCGGACCCGCGAGCAGGAGCGCCCTTTCGGCGGCCCGCTCCAGCAGCCAGTCCTCACCCAGCACCCGGTGCAGCGCCAGCCACGTCCACACCTGCGACGCGGCGCCGCTGAACGCCCCGGCCGACGGCGTCGGCGTGCGGTCCTCGGTGCCGATCAGCACACGCAGCGCGCCCTCGAAGGCCTCGGCCACCCCGGGCACCTCGTCCGCCCGACCCGCCCGCGCCTCGGCCACGTACTCCGCCAGCGTCAGCGTCACCCCGCCCTGCCCGGTGTACAGGTCGGCGGGCAGCACCCTGATCGACCAGCCCGCCGGGGTGAAGACCGGGCTGATCCAGGTGACCGTGCCGTCCTCGCCGCGAACCGCCCCGTCGCACAGCCGCCGCACCATCCGCGCGGCCAGCGCGCGGCGACGCCGCTCCCGGTCCCCGGCGTGCGGGTCACGGGCGGCTTCCTGCACTCGTGCGGGCAGTGAACGCTCATTGAGATACGCGCCCACCAGGGCGTCCTGGATCACCGACTCCTCCAGTGCGAAGTCGGCGGTGCGCCAGTCCTCGACCGTGTTCCGCACGGCGGTCGCGTCCACGGTGAAACCGAACATCGGTACGTCGCCGACCAGCAGGTCCGCGATCTCCGCGTCGATGGCCGCGCGGTCCGTCGGCGCGCCCGGCAGCACCTCGGCATTGCGCCGCAGGATGTCCCGGGCCCGCTCCACGGCCGCAGCCTCGTCGTGCAACGACGCCGGGTGCCAGAGCATCCTGCCGATGTCGACGTAGGCCTGCGTCGGCCGCAGGATCCGCCGGGCCCGGGCGCCTTCGAAGCGGGACAGCAGCCGGTACGGGTCGACGCCGGGCCGGCGCAGATGCGCGGTCATCTCGCGGAAGCCGGCCAGGATCCGGTCCCAGTACGCGCTCAGCACGGGGGCCGGGCTGGGGTGGTTGCCCGCGGTGGGCATCGCCACCAGATCGACCTGGAAGCGGGCGGCCGCGGTGCCGCCGTCGGCGATCACCGGGTTCGGGATCAGTGGCTGCTGACCTGGGAGCGCCCCCACACCGGAGATGTCCACGCCGCCGAGGGCGAATCCGGTGCCGCGTACCGGCAACAGCCCGGTGCGCAGGACCGTACGGCGGATGGCCGCGGCCGCCGTGTCCACCGCGTCGCCCCGGCCGCTGGGCGGGAAGGGCGCCGGGGCGTCGAAGAGCGTCTCGGCGTCCACGATCACCGGGACCGGGCCTGCGGCGATCATGTTCTCGGCATGCATGTCGGTGCCGCCGCAGAAGCGCAGGACGGCCAGCCAATGCCCCATATTGCGGTAGAACGCGGCCAGTTCGGTGTCATCGGCGCAGTAGCGGTGGTGGATGAACTCGGCCCAGCCGTAGCCCTCGCGGGTCAGCGTCCGAGGCACCCGGATGCGCTCGCCGGGCGCGGGGGCGCCGGGGAACTCCGCGAACAGCTCGTCGAGCAGTGCGCCCAGTGCCACGTCGGCCTCCGACGGCCGGGGCTTGTACATGACGCGCGCGTCGGCGAAGTCGACCCGGCTGACGGTGAGACCGCCCCGATGGCTGTCACCCGCCCCGAACGACACGGCACGGATCTGCCCCGCGGGTCCCCCGAGCAGCGGCCGCAGCAGTGCGCGGTCCGCGGCGAGCCGCTGCGCGAAGGCGGTCGTCGCCGCCACCGACAACCGCGCCACCGACGCGATCCGCGCACCGACGCTCGGATAGCGGCCGGCCAGCTTGTCGAGGTAGCCCTCCTCGCCGGCCAGCTCGATGAACGCCGCCCACGTCGCGGTGCCGGAGCCCTCCTCGGCATGCTCGGTGCCCGGCTCCGCGCCCTGGGCCATGCGCAGCGCGTGCAGTTCGATCAGGAACAGTCGGGAGAGCTTGGCGTGCAGTGACCTGAGCATCGCGGTGTGGCCCGCCTCCAGAACGGTTTCCCGTTCGTCCGGATGCAGAGCGTCGACGGCGGCCAGACGCCGGGCCAGCTCCCTGCGCCATGGACGGGCAAGGCTTCGCACGGGCCGTGCGAACCACTCCGACTCGCTCCCGTCCTCCGGCACCGAACCGCTCACCGTTCCCCCTCCCGTTCGCCGTACGTGCGCGCCTTGCCGGGCGCCCGGAGAAGACGCGCGGTGGAACTGCGTCAGCAGCAGTTCCACCGCGCTCAGGTCGTACGAACCTCAAGGCGCGACAGGGGATCAGCAACACCAGCTGCCGTGCGACCCGCTCGGGCTGGAGCAGAAGCCGTAGAGGGCGTCGCTCGGGTCGGTCAGTGCGGCCTCGGCGGCTCTGCCGCCGACGTAGAGCGGCCCTGCGGGGTTGAGCCGGCCGTAGGCGCTCTCGGCGCCCGACAGCCAGGCGTCGAGCACTGCGGTGGCGGGAACACTGGGCTGAGACATCGGCTGCCTCCGAAGGCGGGGAATCGGGGCGGATTGCCCAGCCCTGAGTATCGCCGCGCTCGAACGCCTGTCAGATGACATATCCGGCCACAGTGAGGTGCTCCTCGTGTGCCGTACGGGAGCCACCCGTGACCGTGGTCCCGGTGCGACGCGCGGTGTCGCCGAGGCGCATCGGATCAGCGACTCGACCGCTGCGCCGCCACGATGCCCTTCACGGTCTGGTCGGCGCCCGCCCGCCGTTGCACCCGCTCCGCGAACCCCGGGAACTGTGACGCGATCCTGGTGAGGAATTTCAACTCGAGCGGGGCCACGTTGATTTCCGCGACATCGCGCTCGATCGCGCGCGATACGCCCTTGACAACCTGCTCCGGTGAGACCGTGCGTACGCGACCGGGAGTCGGTGAACCCGTGTTCGCGAACATCCCCAGATCGCGGACGAAGCCGGGCTGGACGATCGAGACGCCCACGCCCGTGCCGTGCAGATCCTGGCGAAAGGCGAGCGAGAAGCCGCGAAGTCCGAACTTCGTCGCGGTGTACATGGACGACGACTTCGTGGCCGCCAGACCAGACAGCGATCCGACGAAGCAGATGTGTCCGCGCCCCTCGGCCACCATGCCGGGGGCGAGCAGCCGCGCGAGCATCGCCGGCGCGCGCAGATTCACCGCGAGCGCCCGGTCGATCTGGGCCGGCGTGTAGTCGAGGACGTCGCCGCTGGAGGGCAGGGCCGCGTTGGCGATGAGTATGTGCGTGCCGGCCGCTTCTCCGGCGAGGCGCTGCACATCGTCGGGGTCCGCGAGATCGGCCAGGATCGTGCGCGCGCCGTGGCGTTCGGCGAGGGGGTCCAGCGCCTCGCGCCGTCGCCCGGTCAGAATGAGATGCGCACCACGGGCGGACATCTCGGCGGCGATCGCGCCACCGATGCCGCCGGTGACTCCGGTGAGCAGAACAGTTGCCCCAGCGATGTGCACGACTATCCTCCAGTTCTGTTCGTTCGAACGAACAATAGGCAGGGCGGGAAGTCCTGTCCACCGAGCCGTCGATGAACGGAACACGGCCGCAAGGAAATTGCGCGACCGTCAGCAGGGCCGGCGGGCCCGACATCCGTGATGCGGAAGCGCGTGCGCGTGCTGGTCGTCGCGCTCGCGCTGCTCATCGCGTCCGGCGTCCGACACTGTTGCCTTGACAAGGGTTGTCGTGACAAGCATCATGGGGCGTGTGAGTGAGACAAGCGGACTCCACGACCACCTCGGATACTGGCTGCGTCGCCTGTCCGACGAGGTCCACAGCCGGTTCGAGGCCGAACTCGGCAAGCACGACGTCACCGTCTCCCAGTGGGGCGTGATGATCAGCGTCTTCCACGGCCACGACACCACCAAGGCCGTGGCCGCACACATGGACATCGACCCCGGAGCCGTCTCCCGGCTGGTCGACCGCCTCGCGGCCAAGAGCCTGATGCGCCGCGAGCCGGACGCCGCCTCACGGCGCACGGTCCGGCTCGTGCTGACCCGCGAGGGCCGGGCTCTCGTACCGGTCCTGGCCGAGATCGCCGACCGGAACGACGCCCACTACTTCGGCTCGCTCGACACCGATCAGCGTCGGCAGCTGGAGGAATGGATCCTGCGTCTGGTCGGCGAAACCCATCCCCCTGCAGCGCACGACACCCCCTGAAAGAAGCGCACGATGAGCATCGCGCCCTCCGTCACCAAGACCGTCAGCATCGACCGCCCCTACGCGCAGGTCTACGCCTTCCTGGCCGACCCCGCGAACTGGCCCAAGTGGGCCGTGGTCAACATCCGGTCCATCGAGCCCACCGACGACCCCGACCGGTGGCGCATGTCCACCCCGCTGGGCCCGGCCGAGCTGGGCCTGCGCCCCAACGCCGAGTTCGGGATCCTCGACCACGACTACGTCGACGACACCGCCTCCTGGCGGGTCCCGGCCCGCGTCGTCCCCAACGGCGACGGCGCCGAATTCATGATCACCTTCTATCGGCCGTCCACGCTCACCGAGGCGGTCTTCAAGGAACAGACCGACCTGGTCGACACCGAACTGGCCGCGCTGAAGAAGGTTCTCGAAACCGGCGAGGCGTGAGCCTTCCGCGCCCGAGCGGTGGGCCGGGCGCCCTCCTCCAGGCGGCGGCACGCGGCGTACCGCCGCCTGTCCGGCGTCACAGCATGACATGTTTGACCTGCGTGTACTCGAGCAGGCCGGTGAGGGAGAGATCGCTGCCGTAGCCGGAGTGGCGCACGCCGCCGTGCGGCATCTCCGAGACCGTCGTGCCATGGGTGTTGACCCAGACGATGCCGGTGCGCAGCGCGCGGCTCGCGCGCATGGCGCGGTCGTGGTCACAGGTCCAGACACTCGCGGCCAGCCCCTGGGGAACGGCGTCGGCCAGACGGAAGGCCTCGGACTCGTCGGCGAAGGGCTGGACGGTGACGACAGGGCCGAACACCTCGCTCTGCACGATCTCGTCCTCCTGCCGGACTCCGGCGACCACCGTGGCCTGGTGGAAGTAGCCGGGGCGGTCCAGGGCCGCGCCACCGGTGACGACTTCGGCATGGTCCGGCAGCCGCTCCAACAGGCCACTCACCGAGGCCAGTTGGGCAGCGTTGGCGAGCGGTCCGAACTCGGTCCGAGCGTCGTCCGGGGCTCCGGGCAGCCGCCTGGCGGCCCGGTCGGCGAAGAGGCCCAGGAAGGTGTCGTGGATCCGCCGGTCCACCAGGATCCTGGTGGGGGCCGTGCAGTCCTGGCCGGCGTTGTAGAAGGCCAGCGACGACAACTGCTCGACCGCGTCGCCGAGATCGGCGTCCTCGTGGACCAGTACGGGTGCGTTGCCGCCGAGTTCCAGATGAAGCCGCTTGAGGTCGACGGCCGCCGCCGCGGCGATCTCCTGCCCGGCGCGGACACTGCCCGTGACGGCCACCAGCCGGACGCACGGATGGGCGACGAGCAGGCGCCCGGTACCGCGGTCGCCGCACACCACGTTCAGCACACCGGACGGCAGATGCTCGGCGGCCAGCTGAGCCAGCAGCGCGGCCGACGACGGCGTGGTGTCGGACGGCTTCAGGACGACCGTGTTGCCGGCGGCGAGCGCGGGCGCGATCTTCCATACGGCCATCATCAGCGGATAGTTCCACGGGGTGATCTGGGCGCAGACGCCGACCGGCTCGCGCCGCAGCACGGAGGTGCGGCCCGGCGTGTACTCGGTGGCCGCGGCGCCCGGCAGATTCCGGGCGGCGCCGGCGAAGTACCGCAACACGTCCACGATCGCGGGCAGTTCGTCCGCCAGGAAGAGGGCGCGCGGCTTGCCCGTGTCGGCCACCTCGGCGCTCGCCAGGGCATCCGCCTCACGCTCCAGCGCGTCGGCGATCCGCAACAGCGCGGCCTGCCGGTGCGCCGGAGTCGAGGCGGACCAGCCGTGAAAGGCCTCCTGCGCGGCCCGGCAGGCCGCGTCCACATCCTGCGGACCGGAGAGCGGGGCCGTGCCGTGGGTGCGACCGGTGGCCGGGTCGATCAGCCTGAGAGTGGTGCCGGAGACCGCCGGCAGATCCTTGCCGTCGATGTGGTTGAGGACGGTCGTCAGGGGGTCGGTGTCAGCCACGGCGCAGTGCCTCCTCGGCGGCGGCCCGGCCGGTACGGACGGCGCCTTCCATGTATCCGGCGACCCACTGGTCCGAGCCGCAGACGTAGAACGGCGGTTCATGGGTGCCGTGCAGCGGGCCGACCGCCATGACCTCGCCCGGCGGCCACTGGGTGACGTAGCCCTGGGTCCACGGGTCGGTGCCCCACAGCCGCAGGTGACAGGCGGTCGGCCGGAGCGCCCGGTCACCGAACAGGGCGGCCATCTCGGCGAGCAGCTCGGGGGTGCGCAGATGAGGTGGGGTGCCGAGCAGGACGCCATAGCGCTCGGGCGGGATCAGTGCCGACAGCACGCCCTCGTTCTGCGGCCAGGTGCTGCCCAGGACCCCTTCGGACTCGGACAGGCCGTTGAGGCCGTCGGCGCGCCAGAAAGGACGGTCGTACACGGCGGCGAACTTCGCGGCCGTCGCCTGTCGTTGCCGGTGCAGCGAGGCCAGGCGGGCGTCGCTCACACCGGTGACGGTGACCGACCTGAGCGGCCCCACCGGCAGGGCGCTCACCACGGCCGCCGCGGTGAGGACTTCGCCGGTGACGAGGCGTACGGTGCAGTGGCCGGGGCGTCTGTCCAGCGCGGCGACGGGCGAGCCGAGGCGTATGCGCGGTCCCAGCTCGCGGCCCATGACCTCGGCGAGGGTGGCCGACCCTTCCGCCAGTCGCAGTCCCTCCCAGTTGTCGTAGTCGTAGTCGCCCGTACCGGGGACCGCCGCGCTCTTGCGCAGTGCGGCCAGCAGCGAGATGCGCTCGTACGATCCGCCCGCCAGGGCCAGTTGGCCCATCTCCCACAGCCGCACCACGGTGGGAGGGGCGTGGCAGGAGCGCAGCCAGTCGGCCACGGACAGCCGGTCCAGGGCGGTCGCCTCCGGGTGCGACCAGGGGTCGTCGGGGTCGACGGTGGCGGCGAGTTCACCGAACTCCTTGCCGAGTCGCTCGTGCTGGGCCATGTCGCCGGGGCCGAACCAGTGCGGTGGGTCGCCGGCCGAGAGACCCTCGGGGGTGGAACGGGTGATTCGGCCGGGTTCGGCGACATAGCTGGGAACCAGCTCCAGGCCGACTTCCTCGGCGAGCCGAAGATATGCGGTGTGGGCATGGCCGACCACTTCGCCGCCCAGCTGGACGGTGCGGCCGTCGGGCGCGCGGGTCTGTTCGACCCGGCCGCCGACACGGTCCCGGGCCTCCAGGACGAGCACGTCGGTGCCGGCGGCGGCCAGGTCCCGGGCGGCGGCGAGGCCCGCGAGCCCCGCGCCGAGCACGATCACGTCGTGATGCATCAGCTTCGCTTTCGTGAGTGAGACGGCCGGGAATCAGGCCAGGACCAGGCAGTGCTCGGGCCGCCAGCCGAACTCCACGGTCTCGCCACCGCTCCAGCGGTCCTCCATGCGGGCACGGTCCGTGTTCTGCTCCAGCACGGAGAGCGTCACGCCGGGGGCGAGTTCGATCAGATAGGTCGTGGTCGGGCCGCTGTAGACCGTCTCGCGGATCACCCCGCTCAGCATCGACATGCCCGGTTCGAAGTCCGACAGCCAGATCTTCTCGGGGCGCACGGACACGCTCACGGCGGTGCCGTCCGCGATGCCGGGCCGGGAGCCGACGGGCAGGGCGGGACCCCGGTCCAGGGCGACCTCACCACCCCGGTAGGTGCCCGCCATCAGGTTCGAGGTGCCCATGAAGGACGCGACGAAGCGGGTGGCGGGGTGTTCGTAGACGTCCTCGGGGGTGCCGCACTGTTCGATACGGCCCTCGTTCATCACCGCGATCCGGTCGGACATGGTCAGCGCCTCGTCCTGGTCGTGGGTGACGAAGACGAAGGTGATGCCGACCTCACGCTGGATCTGCTTGAGCTCCACCTGCATCTGCCGGCGCAGCTTCAGGTCCAGGGCGGCCAGCGGCTCGTCCAGGAGCAGGACGGCCGGACGGTTGACGAGCGCGCGGGCCAGCGCGACGCGCTGCCGCTGGCCGCCGGAGAGGGTACGGGGCTTGCGGTCGGCGAGCCCGGCCAGCTGCACCAGCTCCAGCATCTCGCCGACGCGCTGCCGTATCTCGGCCTTGGCGACGCCCTTGCGCTTGAGGCCGAAGGCCACGTTGTCGGTGATGCTCAGGTGGTCGAACAGCGCGTAGCTCTGGAAGACCGTGTTGACGTTGCGCCGGTTCGGCGGCAGCGCGGTCACGTCCTCGCCGGCGAGCAGCACCGACCCCTCGGAGGGGTCGCTGAACCCGCCGATCATGCGGAGCGAGGTGGTCTTGCCGCAGCCGGAGGGGCCCAGCAGGGAGAAGAAGTGGCCGGACTCGATGTCGAGGTCGAGACGGTGCACGGCGTAGGAGTCGGCGAACCGCTTGGAGACGCCGTCGAGCCGGACGGCGGGGGTCGCGTCCATGGATCACTCTCCGGAGAGGACGTCGAGGCCGCCGCGGCGGCCGAAGAGGCGCGGGATGAAAAGGGCCAGGGCGATCAGGCCGATGGATCCCGCGAGCATCAGCGTGCCGACGGCGTTGATCGTGGGCTGCACGCCGAAGCGGATCGCCGAGTAGATCCGTACGGACAGCGGCTGGGGGTCGACGCCGGTGGTGAAGTAGGCGAGGACGAAGTCGTCGAAGACGAGCGCGAAGATCAGTACGGCGGAAGCGAGCACGGCGGGCAGCAGGGCCGGCAGGGTCACCAGGCGGACCGCCTGCCAGCGGGTGGCGCCGAGGTCCATCGCGGCCTCCTCCACCTCCGGGTTCAGCGCGGCCACCCGGGAGCGGAGGACGACCGTGACGTACGAGATCGAGAAGGTGATCTCGGCGAGCATCACCGTGCCGGTGGACAGGTCCACTCCCAACCCTTTGAACAGCAGCATCGACGCGACACCCGTGACGATCTCGGGGGTGATCAGCGGCACCAGCATGATCAGGCCGGCCAGCGAGCCGAGCCGGGTGCGGCAGCGGACCAGGCCGAGCGCGAGCGCCACCCCGAGCACGACCGAACCGGCCATCGCCACCAGGGAGATCCGCAGGCTGGTGCCCAGCGAGGAGATGATGACGTCGTCGTGGACGAAGGCCCGGTACCAGCGCAGGCTGAACCCGCCGAAGACGGTCAGGGACTTCTTCGAGTTGAAGGAGAACAGGGCCACCACGGCGATGGGCAGGTAGAGCAGGGCGAAGAAGAGCGCGGTGACGGCGATGAGGAGGCGCGGCTTGCGGTCGGCGCGGCCACGCCGCGCGCGGGTCCCGGCGGCGGGACGGGTGGGAGCGGTGGCGGAGGGCAGACGCAGCAGGGTCATCGGCGGGCCTCCGCCTCGTCCTTGCGGGTGCGCCGCAGATAGCCGAACATCCCGATCAGCAGGACCAGCATCAGCAGCATCGTGAGCGCGGAGCCCAGTGGCCAGTTCTGGCCCTGGAAGAACTTGTCCTGGATGAGGTTGCCGATCATGATCTGGTCCGGTCCTCCCATGAGCTGTGCGCTGACGAAGTCGCCCATGGCGGGCAGGAAGACCAGGACGAGTCCGGCCGCCGCTCCCTGCCTCGTGGCGGGCAGGGTGACGTAGAAGAAGGTGCGGACCGGGCCGCCGTACAGATCGCGGCCGGCCTCGATGAGGGAGACGTCCAGCCGTTCCAGGGCCGCGTACAGCGGGATGATCATAAAGACGACGAAGCCGTAGACGAGTCCCGCGACCACGCCGACGCCGGTGTTGAGGATCTTCGTGTTCCCGTCGGCCAGCCCGACGGCACGCAGGGCGCGCAGCACGGGTCCGTCGTCGGAGAGGACCACCGACCAGCCGTACATCCGTACCAGGTAGTTGGCGAAGAACGGCACCACGATCGCGGCGATCAGCGCGTGCTTGTAGCGGCCGCCGTGCAGGGCGATGGTGTACGCCACCGGGTAGGCGATCAGCAGGCAGATCGCGCAGGTCAGCAGGGCGTAGCCGAGGGAGCGGACCAGGACCTCGGTGTAGGCGGGATCGGCGAGGGCGCGCACGCCGGACAGGTCGAAGCCGAAACGCGGGTTGCCGAGATCGTCGGTGGTCCCGACGGCGAGGACGGCGACGAGCACCAGGGAGGCGATCAGGAAGCCGGTCATCCACAGGGTGCCGGGCAGCATGAACCAGGTCCACATGCGGGTGTCGGTGGCGTCCCGGCGGCGGGTGCGCGAGGAGTGGCGGAGCAGTGCCATGTCAGCCCGCCTTCACATGGGTCCAGGCGGTGTCGCGGGCGTCCTCCGCCGCGCGGCCGCCGTTGCGGAAGAACAGGCCGGCCTTGAGGTCGTCCTGGGTCACGAGGCACTCGGGGAACGGCTTGACCAGCTCGGCATAGGTCTTCTCGGTGCCCGCCACCGGCATCGGGTAGCCGATGTACTCGATGTTCTTCTTCACGTTCTCCGGCCGCAGCATGTAGTCGATGAACAGCATCGCGGTGCCGGGGTGGGGGGCGTTCCAGGGGATGGCGTAGCAGTCGGAGTTGATCGGCGTGCCCTCCCTGGGGGCCTCGAAGCCGAACACGGAGGGGTCCTTGGCCTGGTTGAGCATGGCGGCCATGTCGCCGCTCCAGGCCTGGGTCATGACCGCGTTGCCATTGAGGAGGTTGTTGTAGCTGTCGCTGGAGAAACCGCGCAGGCGCGGGCGGAGGGTGCTCAGCAAGGTGGTGATGCGGTCGAGGTCACCGGCGTCTCCGGTGCTGACGCCCAGGCCGAGTTCCAGGGCGCCCATGCCGAGGACCTCGTCGCGGTCGTCCAGCAGGAAGACCTTGCCCCGCGCCTTGTCGCTCCACAGGTCCTTCCACGAGCCGGTCAGCTCGCCGATCCTGTCGCGGCGCCAGCCGATGCCGGTCTTGTACGCGGTGAAGGGGACGGTGTGCGCGGAGCCGGGGTCGTACCAGGGGTCGGCGAAGTAGGTGTAGGTGCCGAAGACGGCGTGCGCGTGGGGGAGCTGGGAGTGGTCGATGCGGCGCAGCCGGCCGCCCCTGACCAGGCGCTGGGCCCACTTGGCGGAGGGGAAGATCACGTCGTAGCGATTGCCCGCGTTGAGCTTGGCGACCATGCCTTCCATGGAGTCGAAGTTCGACTGGACGACCTTGACGCCGTATTCCTTCTCGAAACCCTTGAAGACGGACGGGTCGACGTAGTCGGCCCAGTTGAAGTAGACGAGATCGCCGTCGACGCGCGCCTTGACCGGGGCGAGCTGCTGAGCGTCGGGCGTTTTGGCGGGCATGAACCCGCAGCCGCCGGCCGCGGCGCCGAGCAGGCCGCAGGCGCCCGCCCGCAACACGGCGCGTCGGGTCGGCGGTGGTACCTCGGGGGACATGAAGCGTCCTCTCCGTCGAGGAACGGCACAACTCCAGGGCGGGACCGGCTGGTCGGCTCACGGAGGCCCTGACTCCGTAGTGAAGACCGGTCTGGGAGGGTGCGGACGTGCGTCAGCGGGCGCGGGATAAGTCCGACGGGAGGCGTACGGCGTACGGCGCGGGGGAGGACGTCACGGCGTGTCTCCCTCCAGGTCGTCCCTGACCCGGCGGGCGAACCAGCCGACGGCGGCCTCGCGCTGCGACAGCGGCCCCGGCTCGAAACCGGGCGTGGTCAGACCGGCCTGCACGCGCTCCACCAGCTCGGCGTCCTCGTCGTTGGTGACCCAGCCGATGTGGATGTTCAGCCGCCGGGCCAGCCTGGTGCGCACGCTCTCGCCGTGCCGGGTGTAGAAGCCGCCGGGGATCGCCGCCCGGTCCTGGGCGGTGGGCAGGGCGGTCCACGCGAGCACGTGGTCAGGGTAGAAGTCGATGAGAGTGTTCGGATAGATCACCGCGTAACGCCACACGCGCCGGTCGGCCTCGGCCAGCCCCGGCATCGGGGCCGCGAGGCGCTGATAGAGCCGCTCGGTCCAGTTCGAGGACGGCTTGTCGCGCAGCGGGGACTCGAACAGCACGTAGTTCTCCCGTACGTCCACCGTGTACGCCTGGTAGTCGAGCAGGCGCATGAGCGCGGGGTGGGCCACGGGGACGTGGTAGCCCTCGAGGTAGTTGTCGACGATCACCTTCCAGTTGGCGTTCTGTTCCTCGCCGCCCGACAGGTCGTGGATGCGGTGCTTGCCGACGGGGATCAGGCCGGGATCGGCATAGCGGCCCATGGCCTCCGCGAGCCCGGCACAGCTCTTCGCGAGCGGGGTCGCCTCCAGGTCGAGGTTGACGAAGACGAAGCCGAGGAAGGACTCCACGTTGACCGGGTGGAGTCCGAGCCGGGGCTTGTCGAGGCAGGGGATCCGGCGCGCCTCGGGGGCACCGACGAGCCGACCGTCCAGCTTGTAGGTCCAGCCGTGGTAGGGGCAGCGGATCGCCTTGCCCGCCGGTTCGGGCGCGGTGACCAGGCGGGTGCCGCGGTGCCGGCAGACGTTGAGGTGGGCGGCGAGGCCGCCGTCCTCGGTGCGTACGACGAGCACCTCCCGGCCGGCGGCGGTGGCGGTCAGCCGTGCACCGGGGTCCGGCAGGTCGGACTCGTGGCAGACGAGCTGCCAGGACCTGGCGAAGATGCGTTCGGTCTCGGCCTCGGCGATGGCCGGATCGGTGTAGTAGCGAGCGGGCAGGGCTTCCCCCGGATGCTCGGGGGGTGGCTCCTGCGAGGCAGGGGAGACGGTGTCGGCTGCCCGGGTGGTCGAGGGGTGCATGGGGTCCTCCTCCGCGCCGCGGCGGCGGCGACGGGCGGTGACGCTGTGCCCGGAAAAGCGGCAGGTGGTCCTTCCGGACCTGCTGCGATCCGGCTGACTGATTGGTTAGTCAGAGTGGGACGAGTGCGGGAGCAAGTCAAGACTTGTGAGCTGACTAATTAGTTAGTTAGTCTCGTGGCAGACGGATGGCCCAGGCCCGCAGACGGATGCCCAGGCGCATTCCGCAAGCCCGCGGCCCACGGTCCGCGCCACACCGGGAGTCCGGATCCGGACATCCCGCACGGTTCCCCGCCCCTCTCGTCACGGCGCCGGAGCATTCCCCGTCCACGCCATCGCCGCGCCACCCCGTCCCCGGACCAGCCGGGCACGGTGCGCCCCCGGAGGCACGCATGAGCGCTCGCCGAAGTCTCGTATGGCTCGGTCTCACGCCGGAGCCCGAACAGGAACTGCCCGTCGCGGTGGCCGCCCTGCGGGCCCCGGCGGACGGCCGCCCGTCGTCGGCCCTGGTCGCCGCCGAGCGGCACCGCGTCGAACGGCTCGTGCTGCGCGGTACACAACGCGGCTGGCTGCGCTACCTCGGCGAAGTCACCGACCTGGTCGTCGAGGCCGCGACCGGCTCCGGGGTCCGCGACCCGCGGTCGGCACTGGTGGCGGGCGAGGTCGTCCTCGATCACCACCGGATGCTGATCGGCCTGCCGGGGTCCGGATATGCGCGCACCGCCCCGCAGCGGCGGGATCTGGAAGAGGCGCTCGCTCGGCTGAGGGCCCGCCCTCGCATCGACCTCCCAAGGCCATCCGGCCCCTCCGGCGTCTCCGGCCCCTCCGGCGTCTCCGGCGTCTCCGGCGTCTCCGGCCCCTCCGGCGCCTCCGGCCCCTCCGGCATCTCCGGCCCCTCCGGCATCTCCGGCCCCTCTGGCCTCTCCGGCCCCGTCTCCAGTCCCTCCGGCCACTCCGACCCCAGGAGCACCGCATGACCGGCGTCTTCTCCCTCCTTCCCGAAGGACGACCCGGCCTCCTCGCCCCGCTGCTGTCCGGGGCCTGGCTGGCCGGCGGCGGCGAGGATCACGCCAGATACCTCGCCGCAGGCGGATACGCGCCGCTGCCCGCCCCCGGTCGGTTGCTCGACCGGATCGCCGCGGTGGGGCTGCGCGGCCGCGGCGGGGCCGGTTTCCCCGCCGCCGTCAAGCTCCGCGCCGTCCGCGACGCACCGGGGCTGCCCGTCGTCGTGGCCAACGGCGAGGAGGGCGAGCCGGGCTCGGTGAAGGACCGCTGGCTGCTGCGTCACCGACCGCACACGGTCCTGGACGGACTCAGGCTGGTGGCGGCCATGACCGGTGCCGGGCGCGGCTGCGTGTATCTCTCCGACGCCCCCGCCGAGCGGGCCGTACGCCGTGCGCTCGCCGAGCGGCCCCCCGAGCTGCGCGTCGACGTCGTCCGGGCGGAGCACGCGTACGTCGCGGGGGAGGAGACAGCGGTCGTGCGGCGCATCGACGGTGGTCCGGCCCTGCCCGTGGCGAAGCCTCCGCGCCCGTTCGAGAGCGGTGTCGGCGGCGCGCCCACCCTCGTCGCCAACGTGGAGACGCTGGCCCGTATCGCGCTGACGCACTCGCGTCCCGAGGCCGCGAGAGCCATCGCCGGATCCCATCTGGTGACCGTCTCGGGCGCCGGAACCCGTGCCGACGTCGGCGGGGGCGCCGGCGGTGCGCTCGCGCTGGCCGAGGTGCCCGCCGGGACGCATCTGAAGGTGCTCGCCGACCTGTGCGGGCACGGCAGCGCCGAGGCGGTCCTGCTGGGCGGCATGTTCGGCGGACTGCACGGCACCGGCTGGACCGATCTTCCGCTCGACCACGACCGCCTGAGCGCGGCCGGCGCGGCGCTCGGCTGCGGAGCGCTGCACTTCCTGCATCCGCGGGACTGCCCGGTCGCCGTGGCCACCGAGGCCGCCGCCTATCTCGCGGCGCAGAGCGCCCGGCAGTGCGGGGTGTGCGTCTCGGGCACCGGGGCGCTCGCCGCAACCCTCACCACCGTCGCACGCGGCGAGGCGGGCGACGACACGGCCGACCGGCTGCGCCGCTGGTCACGGCAACTGCCCGGCCGCGGCGCCTGCGGGCTCCTCGATGCCGCCGCCCGCGTCGTCGCCACCCTCCTCACCCACTTCCCCGACCGGGTCGACGCCCACCGCGGCTCCGTGTGCCCCGCGTGCGCGGACCCGGCACCCGCCGACGGACGCCGGTTCACCGTGCCGGTGCCCTGAGCCGCATCCGCCTCGCCGCCTCCTCGACTTCGCCGACCGCTCCGAAAGGACCTCGCCATGAAACTCCTGCTGGACTCCACCCGCTGCCAGGGCTACGGCCTGTGCCAGGAACCCGCGCCCGAGCTGGTCGAACTCGACGAGTGGGGTTACGCGCGGGTGCGTGAGAACACCGTGCCTCAGAGCGGCGGGGAAGCCGCCGCGGCCGCCGTGGCCGCCTGCCCCAACTCCGCGCTGCGGCTGGTGAAGTGACATGGGACGTGACCTGTCGGCCCTCTTCGACCCCGTCTCCGTCGCCGTCGTCGGAGCCAGCGACGACCCCGCCAAGTACGGCCACGCCATCGCCGCGCAGGCTCTGCGCGCGAACGGCCGCCGCCCCGTGCACCTGGTCAACCGCCGCGGCGGCACGGTGCTCGGCCGTACCGCCGCACCCAGTCTGAGCGCGATCGGCGAGTCCGTCGATCTGGCGGTGGTCTCCGTGCCCGCCGCCGGTTTCGAGGACGCCGTCGACGAGGCCCTGCGGTGCGGGGCCCGGGCCATCGTGGCGATCACCGCCGGCTTCGCCGAGACCGGCGACGCGGGGCGGGCCCGCCAGCACGCCGTCGCCGAACGCGTCCGTGCCGCCGGTGCCGTCATGGTCGGGCCCAACTGCCTGGGGCTGGCGGACAACACCACCGACCTGTTCCTGGCCTCCGACACCTTCACTCCCGGCGGTGTCGCGCTGCTCAGCCAGAGCGGCAATCTGGCCCTCGAACTCCAGCTCCGCTTCCGCCCGCACGGCCTCGGCTTCTCCCGGTTCGTCTCGATCGGCAACCAGGCCGACGTCACCCTCGTCGACCTGCTCGCCGACTGCGCCCGGCACGAGGGCACCCGGGCCATCGCGGTCTACGCGGAGGACTTCGCCGACGGACGCGCCTTCGCCGAGGCGGCCGCGGACGCCGGGAAGCCCGTCGTGCTGCTCACCGCAGGACGCGGCGACGCCTCCGCACGCAGCGCCCAGTCGCACACCGGGGCGCTGACCACCTCGGCCGACGTGGTGACCGCGGCGTGCCGGGACGCCGGTGTGGAACTGGTCGCCACCCCGCGTGAACTCACCGTCGTCCTGGCCGCGTCGAACGGAGCGCGACGGGCGGCCGGCCGCCGGGTCGCCGTGCTCACGGACGGCGGCGGCCACGGCGTGGTCGCCGCCGACGCCGTCGAGACGGCCGGTCTGAGCGTGCCCGAACTCCGGGAGCCGACACGTCGGGAGCTGCGCGAGGCCCTGTGGGAGCAGTCGGCCGTCGCCAACCCCGTGGACCTCGCCGGAATGGGGGAGCAGGACCCCGGCTCGTACGCGCGGACCGTGGCGGCGCTGCTGGCGGCCGAGGAGGTCGACGCCGTCCTGATGACCGGCTACTTCGGCGGCTACGCGGCCGCCGAAGGCGGGCTCGGCGGGGGAGGCGCGGTGCTCGCGGACGGGGAGCAGGAGGCGGCGCGCCTGATCGCCGCCCGGCATCGCGCCACCGCGAAACCGATCGTGGTGCAGTCCATGTATCCCGGGTCTCCGAGCTGCCGTACCCTCGCCGAGGCCGGCATCCCGGTCTTCGCCGCCACCGAGGACGCCGCCCGAGCCCTCGCCGCCACGGCACCCCGCGCCCTGCGCACCGGTGTCGCACCTCTTCCCGGACCCGCGTCCCCGCTGCGCGAGAGCGGCTATCTGCAGACCCGCAGGGCTCTCGAGGAGGCAGGCCTCGCCTTCCCCGCCGCCCGGGAGGTCCGCGACGAGGCCGAACTGCGCGCCGCGGCCGAGGAGTTCACCGGGCCGTACGTGCTCAAGGCTCTCCATCTGCTGCACAAGTCCGACGCCGGCGGCGTGGCGCTGGGCCTGGCCGGACCCGGCGAACTGCTCGCAGCCTTCCGCGAGATGCACGCCCGGCTCGGCGCCCCCTCCTACTCCGTGGAGGCCATGGCGGACCTGACCGACGGCATCGAGCTCATCGTCGGAGTGAACCGGGACCCGCGCTTCGGCCCGGTCGCCATGGTGGGCCTGGGCGGAGTGCTCGCGGAGACGCTGCACGACGTCGCCTTCACCCTGGCCCCCGTGCCCGCCGACCGGGCCCTGAGCCTGCTGCGCTCACTGCGCACCGCCGCCCTGCTCGACGGCGTGCGCGGCCGCCCGCCCGTCGACGTCGCCGCGGCCGCGGCGGCCGTCGAGACGATCACGGCCTTCGCCGCCGCCCACCCGGAGATCGCCGAGATCGAGGTCAACCCCCTGTTCGTCGGCCCCCACGGCGTTCTCGCCCTCGACTCCCGAGCCGTACTCGCCTGACCGGACCCGCCCGCCCCGATCCCCTCGCCGCCCCGACCGAAGAGGCCACCATGGACATGCGCTACACCCCCGAGCAAGCCGACCTGAAGCGCCGCGCCGCCGACTACGCACGCCTGCTGATGCGCTACGAGGACCAGTCCGAGCAGGCCGGCGGCCCCCTGCCGCAGCAACTCGTCACCGAGCTGACCCGGGCCGCCATGGACGCCGGCGTCTACGCCATCAACATGCCGTCCGAGTGGGGCGGCGCCGGCCTCAGCCTCCTCGACCAGGTCATCGTCGAGGAGGAGTTCGGCAAGGTCACCAACTGCCTCTGGGACATCCCGTGGCGGCCCGCCAACGTCCTCGCCCAGGGCGACGAGCGGCAACGCGAGAAGTACCTGCTGCCCGTCATCCGGGGGGAGAAGTTCGACGCGTTCGCCGTCACCGAGCCCGGCGCGGGCTCCGACCCGTCCTCCGGTACCTCCACCGCCACGCGCACCGACGGCGGCTGGCTGCTCAACGGGGAGAAGTGGTTCGTCACCTGCGGCGACATCGCCGACTTCCTGCTGGTGCAGGCGGACGCGGGACCCGAACGGCTGGCCACGCTGTTCTTCGTGGACCGGGCCGCGCCCGGCGTCGAGATGACCCGGGTCCCGCACTTCATGCACTCCGCCGTCAACGGGCATCCCGAGTTCACCTTCACCGACGTCTTCGTCGCCGACGAGGACGTGCTCGGCGGCGTCGGCAACGGCTACGAGCTGACCAAGGAATGGTTCACCGACGAACGCCTGATGATCGCGGCCCGCACCGTCGGCGCGGCCGAGCGCGCACTCCAGCTGGCCCGTGACTGGGCGGTGGAGCGCGAGCAGTTCGGGGCGCCGATCGCCTCTTACCAACTGATCCAGGGCATGCTCGCGGACTGCGCCGTCGACATCGCCGTCAACCGCGCCTACACCCACCAGGTCGCCTGGGAAGCCGACCAGCCGCACACCGACCGCAAGACGCTGCACGCCAAGGCCTCCACCGCCAAACTCGCCGCCAGCGAGGCCGCGGGGCGGGTCGCCGACCGCTGCCTGCAGATCTTCGGCGGCCGCGGCTACGACCGCACCTACCCCGTCGAGCGCATGTACCGCGAGCTGCGCGTGGACCGGATCTGGGAGGGCACCTCCGAGATCCAGCGGCTGATCATCGCCAACGAGCTGATCAAGCGCGGCACCCGCGCCCTGGCCCTGCCCACGCACTGAAACCGCCCACCCCCGTTCACCGCACAGCGAGGACTTCCATGGACTTCCGCCTCACCCCGCGCCAGGCGCAGCTCAAGGCCGACGCGCGCGCCCTCACCGACTTCATCACCGCCTACGAGCTTCAGTGCGAGGAGGAGAACGGCCTGCCCGCGAGCGCCCACGCCAAGATCCGCGACGCGGTCCTCGACGCGGGGCTCCAGGCCGTCAACATGCCGGCCGAGTGGGGCGGCGCGGGACTCACCATCGCCGAGCAGGCCACCGTGCAGGAAGAACTGGGACGGCTCACCGGCGCCCTGTGGGACATGGTGTGGCGCCCGGCCAACGCGCTCCGTTTCTGCACCCCCGAACAGCGCGAGCGCTTCCTGATCCCGGTCATCAAGGGCGAGCGACGCGACTGCTACGCCGTCACCGAGCCCGGCGCGGGTTCGGACCCGCAGAACCTCGCCACCACCGCGACGAAGAACGACCAGGGATGGGTGCTGAACGGCGAGAAGTGGTTCGTGACGGTCGGCGACCACGCCGACTTCATGATCGTGCTCGCCGCGGCGGGCCCGGACCGCGCTCCGACGCTGTTCCTCGTCGACAAGGACACCCCCGGCATCGAGATGACGCGCGTACCGCGCTTCATGCACACCTTCGTCTACGAGCACCCCGAATTCACCTTCACCGATGTCCAGGTGGGCGACGACGCCGTGCTCGGCGGCATCGGCGAGGGGTACGACATCACCCGTTCCTGGTTCACCGAGGAGCGCCTGATGATCGCGGCCCGCACGACGGGCGCGGCCGAGCGGGCCCTGGAGCTGGCCCGTGACTGGGCGGTGGAGCGGGAGCAGTTCGGGGCGCCGATCGCCTCGTACCAGCTGATCCAGGGCATGCTCGCGGACTGCGCGGTCGACATCGCCGTCAACCGGGCCTACACCCACCAGGTCGCGTGGGAGATCGACCAGGCTTCGGCCGAGGACCGCAAGACGCTGCACGCCAAGGCGGCCATCGCCAAGCTCTCGGCGAGCGAGGCCTCGGGCCGGGTGATCGACCGCTGCCTGCAGATCCACGGTGGCCGCGGCTACGACCGCTCGTACGCCGTCGAGCGGCTCTACCGCGAGCTGCGCGTGGACCGGATCTGGGAGGGCACCTCCGAGATCCAGCGGCTGATCATCGCCAACGAGCTGATCAGGCGCGGCTCGGGGGTCCTGGACCTGCCCGTCGCATGACGCGCCAAGGCCGGGGCGGGCCCGCTGGGGCCGGCCCCGGCCGGTCGGGCGGCGGACGGCGTCGCAACGGATCGCCCTGGGGTGGAGTGAGCGCCCCGCAGCGGAGAGGAAGAGGGATGACCGACACAGAGCGGGTGGGAGTGGTCGGCTGCGGCCTGATGGGCGCCGGCATCGCCGAGGTCTGCGCGCGCGCCGGCGTGCCGGTCACGGTCGTGGAACGCGATGCGGAAGCGGCCCGTGCGGGCCTGCTGCGCATCACCCGATCGCTCGACCGGGCCACCGCGCACGGCAGGCTCAGCGGCGAGCTGCGCGAGGCCGCCGCGGCCCGGATCACCGTGGCCGACCAGATCGAGGCGCTGCACGGCCACGACCTGGTGATGGAGGCCGTGGCGGAGGACGAGGGCCTCAAGACCGACGTCTTCACCCGCCTCGACACCGTGATCACCGGTGACCGCACCATCCTCGCGACCAACACCTCCTCCATCCCGGTCATCCGCCTCGCCGCCGCGACCAGCCGCCCCGACCGTGTCGTCGGCGTGCACTTCTTCAACCCGGTACCGGTGCTGCGGCTCGTCGAACTCGTCCCGTCGCTGCTCACCTCGCCCGCCACCGCGGCCCGGGCCGAGAGTTTCGTGACCGGCACCCTGGGCAAGGAGGTCGTCCGCACCCGGGACAAGGCCGGGTTCGTCGTCAACGCGCTGCTCGTGCCGTACCTCCTGGCCGCGATCCGCATGGTGGAGTCGGGCAGCGCGACCGTCGACGACGTCGACCGGGGCATGGTCCTCGGCTGTGCGCATCCGCTCGGTCCGCTCGCCCTGACGGACCTGATCGGCCTGGACACCACGCGGGCCATCGCCGAGTCGCTCTACGCCGAGTTCCGCGAGCCGCAGTACTCACCGCCGCCGCTGCTGTCCCGGATGGTGGAGGCCGGACTGCTCGGGCGGAAGTCGGGGCGGGGCTTCCACGTGTACGACGAACAGCGGCGGGGTGCGGCGGCGGCAGCGGGGAGGCCGCGGTGAGGGAAGATGGTCATCACGTACGACCACCGGACGAGGGGAGCGGCAGCGTGTCCACCAAGGTGCGCACGGCAGACACACGCGAGCGCATCCTGACC
The DNA here is from genome assembly GCF_001542625.1 of Streptomyces griseochromogenes. Taxonomy (NCBI): domain Bacteria; kingdom Bacillati; phylum Actinomycetota; class Actinomycetes; order Kitasatosporales; family Streptomycetaceae; genus Streptomyces; species Streptomyces griseochromogenes. The sequence continues at coordinate 4,637,360 of NZ_CP016279.1, forward strand.
GCGGCGTGCGAGGTCATCGCCGAGATCGGCTTCGAGAAGATCCGTATGCGCATGGTCGCCGAGCGGGCAGGCGTGTCGACGGCGCTGCTGCACTACCACTTCGACACGCGCGAGAAGCTGTTCACCGAGGCGATGACCCACTCGTTCGCCAACACCGCGGTCGATCTCGAACGCGACGCGGGGACGGCGCCGGCGGCGGTCATCCTGGCCCGTATCCTGCGCAGTCTGCTGCCGACCGATCCCGAACTGCAGCAGGACTGGCGGCTGTGGCAGGAACTGTGGGCCCGGGCCCTGCGCGACGAGACGACCCGCGCCTTCGCCGTGGACCTTTACGCGCAACTGCACGCCTGGGTAGCCGACGCCGTACGGCGCGGCATCGAGTCCGGTGAGTTCACGCCGACCGACGTGGACGCCCTCAGCACGCTGGTCCTGTCCTTGAGCGACGGCTACGGCATCCGCCTCATGCTGCGCGACCCGACGGTCACCCTGGACTCGGCCCTCACGGCCGTCTGGCGCCAGGTGTCGGCCGCGCTGGGCCTGCCGGACGCACTGCCCACCGAGTGAACCGTCGACCACCGCACCACTGCGCGCCGACGGGTGACGTCGGCGCGCAATGGTCGGCTCGCGGGGGAGTGTTCCGGGTCAGGCCGTCACGGCCGGCTTGAGGACCTCCTCGCACCACTGCCGGAACGTCGTCGCGGTCGTCGACTCCGCGGTGCGCGGCTCGGCGTTGTCGAGGCCCTTGTTCTTCGCCTCGAACATGTCGACCATGCCCTGCGCCATGCCGTCGGTCATCCCGAAGCCGGTCATGCGCTCCTTGAACGCCGCGCCCGTGATCTGCCGGTAGCCGATCTCGGTGCCGAGGACCTCGGAGATGATCCGTGCCATGTCGTTGGGCGACAGGTCCTCGGGCCCGAGGCAGGCGACCTGGCCGGACCCGTCCCACGAGTCGTCGAGGAGCAGCCGCGCGGCGGTGGCGGCGATGTCACGGGTGGCGACTGTCGGTGCCTTGAGGTCCGGGTCGGTCATCATGAAGAACATGCCCTGCTCCTTGAGCGCACGGACATGGTTGAGCAGGTTGTGCATGAACGACGGGCAAGCCACCGCCCGCAGGGCCACTCCCGACGAGGCGATCAGATCGCACATCGCCAGGGACGAGGTCACGGGGCCGGCGTGGTCGGCCTGCGGAGTCCCCCGACCGAGCGCGGTGACGGCCACGACGCGCCTGACGCCGTGCCGGGCGAACGCCGTGGCCGCGGGGCGGGTGAAGTCGACGTACGCGACTTCGGTGCTCGGCGCGGAGCCGTCGTCGGGCGCGAGCCAGAAGACGGCCTCGGCACCCTCGCACGCCCGGTCGATGACGGTGGCGTCGCCGTGCGAGCCCACGACCACCTCGGTCCGTGCGCGGACCTCGGGTGCGAGCCGTGACGCGTCGCGGACGACGAGGCGCAGTCGCTCCCCGCGATCGAGCAGGTCGTCGACGAGCAGGCGGCCGATGGTGCCGGTGGGTGCGGTGATGACGATCATGTGTCTGTTTCCTCTTCTGGGAGTGCCCGCGAGCGCCGGATGTCAGACCGCGCGCGGGACGTAGGCCAGGCCGTGGGCGCCGGACTCACCCAGCTCGGCGATGTCCAGCCGCGCCAGGCGCCGCGGCCTCTCCAGGTCGACGATGTCGACGGTGGACGAGGCGTAGCAGGCCACATAGGCGATCCGGCCGTCGGGAGACGAGGTGATGGTCAGCGGGGCGAGGCCCACCTCAAGGCCGCCCAGTCGCTCGTGGGTGTCGGCCGAGAACACCGTCAGACGCCCCGGTGCCATGCCCGCGGACCGGCCCTCCGGGTCGCGGTGCACGCGCACCTCCCCCGCGAGCAGCCGGCCCGACGAGGTCAGGTGCACGGGCATGACGGAGTCCCGCGTGGGCAGGGTGTCGATCACGGACGCCGTCCCGAGGTCGACGACCCTGATTCCGGCGGCCGGTGGTTCGTCGGAGGTGAAGGAGCCTCCGTAGGGCGTGGCGACGTAGGCGCGCGTGCCGTCGGCGGAGACGGCGATCCCCTCGCTGCCCGGAACGTCGATCTTCGCGGTGAGGGTGTCCCGTTCGAGGTCGAGGACGGAGACGAACGGTGCCTCCTTGTTGGCGACGCAGCCGGTCAGTCCGGCGCCGTCGACGGCGACCCAGTGCGCGCCTGGTGCGTCCGTGTCGATCCGCCCCATGGGCCGGCGGGTCCGGGTGTCGATCACCACGACGCCGCCGGGCCGGTCCGCCGCTCCCTCCACGGTGACGTAGAGGCGGCCGCGCACGGCGTCCAGCGCGAGCCCGTGCGGGGCGTGTTCCGGGGCGAGGTCGACGATCTCGACGACGCGGCGTGCGTCGGGGTCGATGACGGTCAGTTCGGTGCGCCGGCCACTGTTGTCGTGGTAGTAGCCCGAGTGATACGTCATCGTGCACCACAGCAGTCGCTGTGCCGGGTCGAAGCACAACTCGTGCGGCTCGGCGAGGGTTTCCACCGAGCCGAGGTACCGGTCGCGGGCGGCGTCGAAGAACGAGACCGACGGCCCGCTCTGGCCGACCACGGCCAGGACGTCGCCTTCTCGGGCGGCGCGGGAGAACTGATTCATGGCGGTTCCTAGAACGCGGTAAGTGGGGTGCCAGGCGTTTTCGCCGGCACACCCACTCTCCGCACGGGAGGATCCCGCAACCATGCAAAGATCGGCACACAATAATTGACTCAGACGTAAAAACGCAGTTCAGGAGCGCTGTCCATGGATCTCAACCTGCTGCGAGTGCTGGACGCCCTGCTCCAGGAGAACAGCGTGACCCGTGCCGCGGAGCGGCTCGGCACGTCACCCGCGGCAGTGAGCCGTACGCTGGCCCGGCTCCGCCGCGCGGTGGGTGACCCTCTGCTGGTCCGCGCGGGTCAGGGGCTGGTCCCGACGCCGCGGGCCCTGGAACTCAGGGAGGAGGTCGGCGTGTTGCTGCGCGGCTGCGACAACGTCCTGCGGCCCGGGGACGGTTTCGAGGCCGTGCACCTCCAGCGCACCTTCACCGTGCAGGCCACCGATCTGCTTCTCGTCGGGCTGGCCGGGCCGTTGACGGACCGGATCCACGCGGAGGCCCGGCACGTGGACGTGGTCTTCCTGCCGGAGGCGTTGGAGGGCGGCCCCGCGCTGCGGCAGGGCCTGGTCGACGTCGAACTGGGTGTTCTCGGAGAGCTAGACCCGGAGATCCAGACCCGGCAGCTCGCCCGGAAGACGCTGGTCGGGGTCGCCCGCAGCGGTCATCCGCTCTTCAACGGCCGGATCACCGCCCGCCGTTTCGCCGCCGCCGACCACATCGGCGTCTCCCGGCACGGCAAGCGCCTCGGGCCCATCGACGCCGCGCTCACCGAACTCGGGCTGCGGCGCCGGATCGCGGCCGTCGTCCCCAGTCACACGAGCGCGATGATCCTCGCCCGTGACAGCGACCTGGTGGCACTCACCCTGGCCGACTGGCTCCCCGGCACCGTCGCCGCTCTGGGCCTGCGCACCTTCCCCATCCCCGTCGACCTGGCACCCCTCGACTTCGGAATGGCCTGGCACCCCCGCAACTCGGCCGATCCGGGGCACCGTTGGTTCCGTGACCATTTGGCGGACGCGGTACTGGCCCCGTCGACGTCGTAGGGGCGAGGAGGGGACGGCGGGCCCTCGCCGGGCGTCGGCCCACGGCCGGCGGACGCCGAGGGCGATCCGGCCGGAGCCTGCTCCTCACCTCACGACGACACCCCGTCCTCGTGCGTGACCGTGACGACGATCTTGCCCACCTGGCCGTTGGCCTCCATGTAGCGGTGGGCCTCGGCGATGTCCGCGAGGTCGAAGGTGCGGTCGACGACGGGGGTGAAGGAGCCGGAGGCGAGGCCGGCGTTGACGAACGCGACCGCGCGGCGCAGGCGCTCGGGATTCGTGGTGATCTCGAACAGCGTGTAGGTGCTGGTGGTCAGCGCCGGGAAGGAACCGGCGTTGGGCAGGGGGGTGGGACGCGGGTCGAGAGCGCCGTAGACGACCAGGCTGCCGCCGGGGGCGATGGCCTGGGCGATGGTCTCGACGCCGGGACCGGCGATCGGGTCGAAGGCCAGGCGGACGCCCTCGCCGCCGGTGATCTCCTTGACGCGGGCGGGGAGGTCCTCGTCGTCGGTGACGACGACATGGGCCGCACCGGCGTCCAGGAGGGCCTGCTTCTTGCCGGCGGCGCGCGTGGTCGCGATCGGGACCGCGCCGACGTGACGGGCGATCTGGATGGCGGCCAGGCCGACGCTGCTGGAGGCCGCGGTGATCAGTACGTGGTCACCCGGACGGACCCGGCCGCCCTCGGCGAAGGGCCCGTATGCGGTGATGTAGGCCATCCACACGGCCGCGGCCCGGACGGGGTCGACCTCCGCGGGGCGGGGCACGACGGCAGAGGCCGGGACGATGACGTGGTCGCCGTAGGTGCCGTACTCGCTCTGCAGGAACGCCGGCACGACGGCGACCGGGTCGCCCTCGGCGAAGCCGGTCACGTCCTCGCCCACCGCGTCGACCGTACCGGCGGCCTCGTAGCCGAGCGTGGAGGGGAAGTCCGGCTGGTAGAAGTAACCGCCCTCCCGGTACATGATCTCGGCCCGGTTCAGGCCGATCGCGTCGACGCGGATCCGCACCTCTCCCGCGCCCGGAGCGCCCACCTCGACGTCGCGGAGGGTCAGAACCTCGGGGCCGCCGAGCCGGTCGAACTGTACGAGCTTTGCCATGGTGCATCCGTCCTCGGAGCAGGGATCAGGGAAGGACACCGCATCGACTCGGTGCCGACATTCACCCTGCCCCAAGGTTCGATGACTGTCAAACTTTGAGGGCTGTCGAAATAGATGCCCGTCGGTGCGGTCCCGACGGCGCACGGGGTCTGCCCGGTGGTCTCAGGCGGTGCCCGCCTCCGCCTCCGCGGCCGAAGCGGCCATCACGGCCGCGAGCAGACCGGGAAAGCGCTCTTCCATCTCCTGCGTGCGCAGCGTGTTCATCTTCGTCGTGCCCACGTAGTACTGCCGGATCACGCCGGCCTCGCGCAGCACGTTGAAGTGGTGGGTCAGCGTCGAAAGGGACACCGGCGCGTCGAACCTGCCGCAGCTCATGTCCTCGTCGGCCCGCGTCAGCTGGGTCACCACCGTGCGCCGCACGGGATCCACCAGGGCCTCGAGGACCTGCTGCAGCGAGACCTCCGAAAGATCCGGGTGCTCCACTGTCCGGGCGGCGGTGCGCGGGCGGGCCATGGTGACTCCTTGGGGCGACGTCGATGCGATCAGGCCATGGTACGACCGCCATCGAAACGGTCTGGCCTTCAAGATCACTCGCCGCCGCCGCCGCCGACGGCTGCTGCCGCCGTACTGGGCCGCCTCCTCGTCCGCCCGCGTTGTCAGTGCCGCGCCGTAGGCTGCCAGGGCATGGTCGGTTCCTGGTGGTGACGATGGGGGTAGTGGTGCACAGGCCGGTCGAGGGCGAAGTCCATGTTCACTACGGTCAGATCTATGTCGAGAGCGATCCGGACAGCTTCGGCCCGGATCTCGCCGAGGCGTTCGCCGGGCAGAGCGGCGGACTGTGCGGGGCGGCCGTTCCCGGCGCCCTGTGGCTGACGACCGGACTGCACACGGGGTACGTCGGCTTCACCGCCGAGGTGCACGACCAGGCCCCGCCGCCGGAGGCGGGGTGGGAGGACGTCGTGGAGGTGTCCTTCCGCCCCGCTTCCGCCGACAGCGCACTCGTGCAGTGGGCGGGCGAGGACTCCTGGGACCTGGACCTGGAGGAGACCGACTACCGAGTGCGCTACAGCGCCAAGGGCATGGACGAGGCGAACCGGCAGGACACCCGGCTGGACGAAGATCCCCAACTGGACTGCTACCTGCTGCAGTTCTGGCCCGCGCCGCCCGCCCCGGACCGCGTCGTCAAGGAGACCTCCGCGATCGCCGCCTACTGGCACGACTACGCCCGCCGACAGCCACCTCCTCCGACACCCGCCGAACGCGCTGAGGCCGAACGCCTCGCCCGCCTCGCGCAGGAGCGGGCGGAACAAGAACGCCAACTGGCCTACGAGCGCTGGGAGTGGGGCGGCCGGCTGCCGAGCCAGGCCCTGCGTTCCGTCGACGGCAACGTGCGTGGCCTGCTCGACTTCGACCCCGATCTCGTCCACGCCATCGATGCCGCCGGATCCGGCGTCCAGCGCGCGGTGGCTCTGCTCGCGGCCCGACGCGCGTGCGACGCGGCCGGCCTCGCCGATCTCGACTGGATCGCCGAAGGCCTCACAGCCCTGGCCGAAGGGCGCCCGATGCCCGCGCCGTTCGACGACCCGGAGCGCGTGTGGCACGCTCTGGACTCCGATCCGCGCGTCCCGGACAGAACCGTCCGCCGCGCCGTCCCGCCCGACCGGCCTCCCTTCGAGCCGCCCGCAAGTGACGACGCCGGCATGCTGCTGCCGCAGGTCGTGCTGCCGGTGGTTGCCACGGCGCAGCCGCCGGGCGAGCCCGAAGCAGAGCCGCCGCGGCCCACCGGGGAGCGGTACATCCTGGTGGCCACGGTCGGCCGGCCGGACCCGTCCCTGCGCATGTCCCAGCCGCACATGGCCCTCCCGGCGCTGCTCGGCGCCGCCGAGGCCGATCCGCTCCAGGCGGCACTCGATGCCGTCTACGCGGGGGTGGCCGCCTATGGCGAGGACTACCGGACCTTGCTCCAGGAGGTCTGGTCCCTGTGCGAGGGACGCCGGTAGACACCGACGCGGGCAGGATCCTCGAACGACCGGAAGCCCGTGCCGGACGGCCGTCTCGCCCTTCGGCGACGCAGCCCGCACGGCCCTGTTCCGTACGAGTCGCTCACGCCGCGGCCGAGGGACGGATGTTCTGGTTGAGTCGGAAGAAGTTCGTGGGGTCGTAGGTGTCCTTCACCCTCACCAGCCGTTCGTGAACGGCACCGGGGTAGGAGGCGCGCACCTTGTCCTGGGCGGCGTCGCCGGTGAAGTTGACGTACGTGGCCCCGTGGCCGTGGTGCGCGATCTCCTCGCGGGCGGCGCGGGCCCAGGCGACATGCGCGTCGAAGTTCGTCGCTTCGGGGGATCGTGCGACCACGTTGCACAGCATGCCGGGATCGCGCTGGCTGAAAGCCGTGGCCTCGGCGGGCACGCGGGCGAAGGCGCCGCCCAGCTGGTGCAGATGCAGTTCGCTGGAGGGCGTGGGCGTCGTCAGGTGCTGTCGCAGCACGGCGTCGAGAGCGGCGTCGGTCGGCTCGATGAACGCCGACGTGAAGTAGTTGTGGGCGCCGGCCGTCCACAGCGGGTCGAGCATGGACTGCATGCCCGTGTACGGCATGGGGCCCAGGAGGTCGGCGATGGGCGTGCCCAGCGTCCGCAGCGGTCCGACGGCCGCCTCTCCGGCCGCGGGATCGCCGGCGTACATGCCGAGCAGCACCACGACGCGGGTGCCGTGCACCTCCTGGGGCAGGAACGGCAGGGGAGGGGCCGTCGTCAGGTTCACCACCGTCGTCAGGTCGTCGGGCATGCCTTCGGTCAGTTCGCGCCAGCCCGTGATCACCTGACGGGCCTGCTCCCGGGGATAGACGATCAGGCCGGCCAGGACCTGCGGCCCGACCGGGTGCAGTCGGTACTCGAGCGAGGTCACGACACCGAAGTTGCCGCCACCGCCACGCAAGGCCCAGAACAGCTCCGAATGTTCTTGCCGGTCCGCGCGCACCACGCGGCCGTCCGCCGTGACGACCTCGGCAGCCGTCAGGTTGTCGGAGGCCAGCCCGTGGCGGCGCAGCAGCCAGCCCACGCCGCCGCCCAGCGTGAAGCCGGAGACACCGGTCGTGGAGACCAGGCCGCCGGTCACGGCGAGGCCGAAAGCCTGGGTCTCGTGGTCCAGGTCGCCCCAGGTCAGACCGGCCTGCGCGACCACACGGCGCCCCTCGGGATCGACGATGGCGCCCTTCATCGGCGACAGGTCGATGACGATGCCGTCATCACAGGTCGAGAACCCGGCGATGCTGTGGGCACCGCCGCGCACGGCGACGAGCAGGTCCTGGCTGCGGGCGAACTCGACGGCGCGGATCACATCCGCCGTTCCGGCGCAGCGCACGATCAGGGCCGGATGCCGGTCGTGGGCCCCGTTCCAGACCGCGCGCGCCTGGTCGTAGCCGGCGTCGTCAGGGCGTACGACCCTGCCGCGCAGGCCTGCCTCCAGCTCGGCGATGGTGGCGTCCCCCAGGACGCCCTTTGCCGTGTCGATCGACATGGTCGGCTCCTCGGTATGAGTGCTTGCGCTGATGTCCACGACCGTAGGCAGTGCCTCTTAGCACTCACTCAGCAGCCGCTTTGGGCGGTGGGTGCCGGTCGCGGCGTGCGCCGCAGGAGGGCCTGGCCGCGAGTGCAGCCGAGGTGGGCGAAGAGCTCGGTGGCCCGGGCGGCTCTCGCTTCGGCGGCCTCGTGCTCACCCTCCTGCCACAGCAGCCGCGCGAGCATCAGGGCGACCCATCCGCCCGCGGAGGCCGACCCGGCGACCTGCTCCAGTCGCTGCGCTCGCGTCAGCAGGGCGCGGGCACGCGCTGTGTCACCCGCGGCCCGGGCGACGAGCCCGAGGTGGAGCAGGCTGTTGGTGATACCGGGGATGTCGTCGGTCTCCTCGAAGCCCGCGAGCACACCGGCGATGGTGGCCCGTGCGCCCGTGACGTCCCCCTCGGCCAGCCGGAGCAGGCCGAGGCACCCCAGGGTGATGCCTTCCTCCCGGCGGTCGCCGACCCGGCGCCTGATCGCGAGCGCCGCGTCGAGGTACTTCCGTGCCGCTTCGTGGTCGCCCCGGCTCCGGTGGACGTTGCCGAGGGCGTTCAGGGCCAGGGACTCCCCGTGCGGGTCGGCGAGCACGCGGAAGCAGTCGACACCGCGCTCGGCCGCCACGACGGCGGCGCCGGTGTCGCCCACCAGGCGGGTCGCCCACGCGAGATTCGCCAGCGCGTAGCCGCGTGCTCGGGAGGGGCCGACCGTGCGCCCGGCCAGCACCGTCTCCTCGAAGCACAGCGAAACCCGGCCCTCCCCGTCGTCCTCGACCGTGTAACCCGGCGTCATGACCGGGAAGAACGGCAGGCTGTCGGCTTCGACGTCGTCCAGCAGCCGCAGAGTCTCCTCGCACGCCTCGCGGGCCATCGAGCCCTCCCCGCGGCAGACGGCCCAGACGCCGTCGAGATGCGCGGCGGCGGCCAGGACCGAGGAGGCGCTCGCCTCCCGGGCGAGGGCGCGGGCCCGGTCGAGGGCGGTACGGGCACGGCCCCACGCACCGCGCATCCAGAGCAGGATCGCCTGCTGACAGTGGGCGGACGCCAGCGCCGACGGGATTTGTCGCCGCTGCTGGATCCCGACGATCTGCTCGGCGATGTCCTCCAGGGGAGAGCCGTCGCCGAGGCGGATGGCCAGCACGGCCCGCCCCATCAACGCGCTGGCCCGCCGCGGGGTGGGCTCCGGTGCGGCGGCCAGGGCGTCCTCCAGCCAGCGCCGGCCCTCGGCGAGGCGCCCACGCTCGGGCCAGAACGAGCGCAGGGCGACGGCCAGGCGCAGCGCACTGTCGGGGTCGTCGCGCAGCAACGAGCGCAGGGCGGCCCGGAGATTGCCGTAGTCGGCCTCCAGCTCCAGCGACGTGGCCCCGCAGACCCCGGTGGGCCGCTCACGGTCCCGCGCCTCGGCGAGTGCCAGGTAGAAACTCCGGTGCCGGGCCTCGATGGCCGCCCGTTCCCCGGCGTCCCGCAGGCGCTCCGCGGCATACTGCCGGATCGTCTCCAGCAGCCGGTAGCGAACCTCGTCCTGCCGGGGCTCCACCCACACCAGGGACTTCTCGGCCAGCCGGCCGAGGAGGTCCAGCACCGAGGTGTCCTGCGGTCCGTCCGCGCACACCTCCTCGGTGGCCGCGAGGGAGAACCCGCCCGCGAAGACCGCGAGCCGACGGAACAGACGCCGTTCCTCGTCGTCGAGCAGCCGATGGCTCCACTCCAAGGTGGCCAGCAGCGTCTCCTGGCGGGTCGCCCCGCGCCGGCTGCCCCGGCCGAGCAGGGCCAGGGCGTCGTCGAGCCGTTCGGCGATCTGACGCGGGGCCAGCACCTGCACCCGGGCCGCCGCGAGCTCCAGGGCCAGGGGCATGCCGTCGAGCCGGAAACAGATCTGCGCGACGGCCTCCGCGTTGCCCCGGGTCAGCCGGAATCCCGGCGCCGCTTCGGCTGCCCGCTCCACGAACAGCCGGACGGAGGCGAAGCGGCTCAGTTCCTCCACGGACGGCAGCCGGCGCGGATCCGGCAGCCCCAGAGAGGGCACCCTGAAAGTGCGTTCCCCGTAGCTGCGCAACGGCTCCCGACTGGTGGCGAGGACGAAGACGTCCGGGCATCGGGCCATGACCTGCGAGACCAGGACGGCACACGCATCGATCAGATGTTCGCAGTTGTCCAGCAACAGCAGCGTCTTCCGGCCGCCGAGCTGCGCGATCAACGCTTCCCGGCCGCCTCCGGTCTGCGGGAGCTGCAGTCCCAGGGCCGCGGCGACCGCCTCGGGCACGAGGTGCGGTTCCGCCAGCCCGGCGAGGTCCACGAACCAGGTCCCGTCCCGGAAGTCGTCGCGCCGGCGGGCCGCGACGGCGAGCGCGAGCCGGGTTTTGCCGCAGCCGCCGGCCCCGGTGAGGGTCAGCAGCCTGCCGCGCCCGAGCAGCTGCTCCACCTCGGCCGTCTCACGCTCCCGGCCGATGAGGGCGGTCGCCGGTGCCGGCAGGTTGTGCCGTGGGTTCCCGGGCCGCTGCTCCGGCTGCTCGACCGAGTCGGCGAGCAGCTCGCGGTAGAGACGGCGAGTCTGCGGGTCGGGATCGGCGCCGGTGTCCTCGCGCAGCGCATCCCGCAGCCGCTCGTAGACGGCCAGTGCCTCCCGGCGCCTCCCGGCATCGGCCAGGACCCGCATCAGCGCCCGGTGGCCGGGCTCGTGCAGAGCGTCCTCGGTGATCAGGGTGCGCAGTACGTCGACGGCCTCGGCCGTGTGGTGATCGTGCTCCAGAGCCTCGGCCAGCCCCAGCCGAAGTGCCGTGCGCCGCGTCTCGAGCGCCTCGGCGGCCTCGCTCACCCAGGGCTCGTACCGGTCCTCGGGCAGCAGCCCGGGAGCGGCCAGCGCGAGCGCGGCCCGGTATTCGGCGGTGCCGCCGGCGTCCGACGCCTGCCGGGCCGCCTCGTCGAACGCGTCGAGATCGATCCGTACCCCGCCGTCGGGGCCGAGCAGCACCAGATCGTCGCGGAGCACGACGACGTCGTCCGGCGCGCCTGCGGAGGCCAGCGCCCGCCGTACGGCGTGCAGCACCTGGTGCAGGTTGTTCGCCGCGGCCGTCCGGTCGAGGTCCGGCCACAAAAGGTCGTAGAGCCGCTCCCGGTGCAACCGGTGACCGGACGACAGGCACAGCAGTTTCAGCAGACTCCGGGCCTTGCGCAGCCGCCACGCCCCGGCGGCGACCGGGCGGTCCTCGACCGCCACGGCGAAACCGCCGAGGAGCCGGATGCGCACCTCATCGGCCATGGCTGCCCTCACGAGCAGGCTACCGCCGGCTGCCCGCCGGGGCCCGGGCTGGACAGGACGCCCGGAGGAGCCGCGGGAGGGCAGGGCCCGGATGCGTGATCACGGTCGTCGGGGAAGGATCGGCAGGGGCGGACCACGCACCGCGACCCAGCGCGGCGCGCCCGCCGACCGGTGCCTCGGCGTCTACCGTCCGAGCTGGGGGCAATGCCCTTTCCGGCCTCCTTACCGGAGCATCGACATGCATACGAATCGCATCCCGCGCCGTTCTTCGAGTTCCGCGGAATCACGCGCGCCCGGCGCCGCGGCGGTGAGGTCGCCCGCCGCCGACTGGGGGCTCTTGCTCATCCGGTTGACCTTCGGGCTGTTCATGGCCGGGCACGGCGCTCAGAAGCTGTTCGGGATCTTCGGCGGAGACGGCCTGACGGCGACCGGCCGGGCCTTCGCCGGCCTCGGTTACCGTCCGGGAAAGCTCTTCGCCGTGATAGGCGGCCTGTCGGAATTCCTCGGCGGCCTCGGCCTGGCTCTCGGACTGCTCACCCCACTGGCGGCCGCCGCTCTGATCGGCGTGATGATCAACGCCATGGCGACCGTCACCGGCGCCCACGGCCTGTGGGACGTGGACGGCGGCGTGGAGTACAACGTCTGCATCGCCGTGGTCGCCCTGGCCGTCGCGGCCATCGGCCCGGGCCGCTTCGCCGTCGACCGGTTCCTCCCCTGGGGCACGGGCGGCTGGCGCGAGGCCGCGGTCGCCCTCGGGCTGGGCGGTGTCGGCGCTGCGCTGTCGCTCATTCTTTGAGCAGGTGCCCTTCCTGCGAACCGGCTTCCGGCGCGGCGTACGAAAAGTCCTACACCGCGCATGCGGTGACCGGGAGGTACCCGATCCGCCGGTCGAAGGCGTCGCCCTGCTGTCAGGGCAGCGCCGGACAGGTCACCGCGCTGAGAGCGTCGTGGAGGGCGGCCTCGCTCGGCGGGTGCTCGGGCCACCGCGCGCCGATGTGGCCGTCGGGACGGATGAGCAGGGCTCCGCGCGGGCCGAGTCCGCAGAGGCCGGTGTGCTCGGCGGGCAGGGGCTCGACGCGCAGCGGCCACGGCGTGGGGGTGCGTGGTGCCCAGCGGGTGGGGTCCGGGGTGAGCAGGGTGAACCATTCGCCGAAGGCGTCGAGCGTGGAGCGGGTCCGGGCGAGCCAGAGATGCGGCATCCGATGGCCCGGCTCGGCGGTGGGGAAGTAGTCCGTGCCTCGCTCGGACGGCTCGGGTGGGGCGGTGTCGTCGGCCAGGACGGCGCCGGAGCGATAGGTGACCCCCAGGACGAAGCCGAGTTGCGCGAAGTACCGCTCCGACCAGGGTAGTTCGATCTGATCCGATGCTGCCTGACCGCTCTGGAGCTGGTCCCGGCGTCGCTTCTGCACTTGGAACAGAAGGTGGGCGTTGGCCACCGCCTGGCGGAGAGTCTCGTGGGCGACGGGTTGGCGTTCCGTTTCGTAGGTCTCCACCAGGCGCGGCTCGGCCCACCCCCGCAGAACACCCGCCAGTTTCCAGCACAGGTTGTGCACATCGGAGAGACCGGCGTTCATGCCCAGGCCGCCGATGATCGGGACCGCGTGCGCGGCGTCACCGGCCAGCAGGATACGGCCGTGCCGGAAGCGTTCGGCGACGAACGCGTTCATCACCCAGTGCTGCACCCGCACCACCTCGGCCCGCGCCTCGGCTCCCGGGCCGAGGGCGCGCGCGACGAGAGCGGGCCAGTCGGCGCCCGCGGCGTCGTCGGGTGTGGGGCCGAACCAGGCCCAGCCCCCTTCGGGGTAGAGGGGCGCGAACGATCCGTGCGCCGTGAAGTAGACCCCGGCGGGCTGACGGGCGCACCAGCGGTTGAGGTCGGCGTGGAAGACGACGGTGGTGAAGTCGCCCATCGCGCCGGGGCCGGTGGTGTCGATGCCGAGCAGTTGCCGGACGGCGGAGTTCGCGCCGTCGGCGGCGAGTACATAGCGGGCACGGACGCGCGTCCGGCCACCGTGTTCGTGGTCGACGAGCGAGGCGACGACGCCGTCGTCTTCCTCGGCCAGGCCGACGAGCTCGGCCCCGAACCGTGTCTGCGCGTCCGCTGCGGCGAGCAGCGTGGGTTCCAGCCGGTCCTGTGAGGTGACCACGCCGATCACGGGGCTCTCGGGGACCGGCGCGTTCACCCCGACCATCGCAGCTGTGGCGAAGTCCTGGTCGTGCAGGGTGTCGCGGAAGCGAATGCGGCCGTATTCGGGGGCGAACGCCCTGGCCGCGATCCGGGCGGCCAGCCCGAGCTGGCGATAGATCTCCATCGAGCGCACATTGACCAGCCGGGACCGTGGAAACGGTGACAGCTCGCGGTGCTTCTCGACCAGCAGGACCCGTACGCCCCAGCGTTCCAGAAGCGCCCGGGCGGTGAGCCCGACCGGTCCGCCACCGACGATCAGCACGTCCGCCTCGGCCTCTGCTCCGGGCATGTCGCACTCCTCCCGCTGAACTCTGATCCGACAGGGCACTCGTCGGCTGTCGGCCCACCTGTCACGCCGTGGCGGCGAAGCCACGGTGACCGGGAAGCCGGCACCGACGACGACGAAGGCCGTCTCGGCGTGATCGGTACCGCCGTGAGGTCACGGAACCGCACCCGGTGCCGGGCCGCAACGTCCGCCCGCCGGAATACACCTGAACGCAGTGCCGTCCGGCGCGAGCCGTGCGGGCCGCCGTCTCACTGCCGCACCGGGCGGCCCGGTGCGCTCAGTGCGGTGGGTTTCGCCCGGACCCTACGCAGGTGACCAGTGCGGCCGGGGCCCATTGTCAGTGGTGGGCGGCAAGATGCAGGACATGACGACTTCTGCAGCAGTGATCGTGGATGCCGCCGCCTATGCGCAGGCGGTCGATGACGCGGTGGGCGCGGCGGCCGCCTACTACGCAGGTGGCACCTCGCCGCTGGACGACGACGCCTACGACCGGCTGGTCCGGGGGATCGCCGCGTGGGAGGCGGCGCACCCGGATCAGGTGCTGCCCGAGTCCCCCACCGGGAAGGTCGCCGGTGGCGCGGTCGAGGGCGATGTGCCGCACACCGTCCCCATGCTCAGCCTCGACAACGTGTTCTCCGCGGAGGAATTCACTGCCTGGACGGCGTCTTTGGCCCGCCGCATCGGGCATGATGTCCAACGGCTCGGCGTGGGGCCGAAGCTGGACGGGCTGGCGATCGCCGCCCGCTACACCCGTGGACGGCTGACCCGGCTGATCACCCGCGGGGACGGAACGGCCGGAGAGGACGTCTCGCACGCGATCGGCACCATAGAGGGGCTGCCCGAGACACTGGCCGAGCCGGTCACCGTGGAGGTACGCGGCGAAGTACTCATGACGACCGCCCAGTTCGAGCACGCCAACGAGGTGCGCACGGCTCACGGCGGCCAGCCGTTCGCCAACCCGCGCAACGCGGCCGCCGGCACGCTGCGGGCCAAGGAGCGCGCCTACACGGTCCCGATGACGTTCTTCGGCTACGGCCTGCTGCCCGTCCCCGACACCGACCCGGCCCTTGCCGAACGGCTGACCACATCCGCCCACAGCGACCTGATGAACATGGCCGCTGCCTTCGGAGTGCACACCAGCGCCCAGACCGCCGTCCAGGACGTGGTCGCCCACAACCCCGAGCAGGTCCTGGCCCGGGTGAAGGAGATCGCCGCCTCGCGTGCCGAACTGCCGTTCGGTATCGACGGCATCGTCATCAAGGCCGACCTCGCCGAGGACCAGCAGGCAGCCGGATCCGGCTCCCGCGCACCACGGTGGGCGATCGCCTACAAGCTGCCGGCCGTCGAGAAGATCACCCGGCTGCTGGAGGTGGAGTGGAACGTCGGCCGCACCGGCATCATCGCCCCGCGCGCCGTCCTCGAACCAGTCGTGATCGACGGCTCCACCATCACCTACGCCACCCTGCACAACCCGGCCGACATCACCCGCCGCGCCCTGCTCCTGGGCGATCACGTCATGGTCCACCGCGCCGGAGACGTCATTCCCCGCATCGAGGCCCCGGTCACCCACCTGCGCACGGGCGACGAACAGACCATCGCCTTCCCCGAACAGTGCCCGCGCTGCGGGTCCGACATCGACACGAGCGAAGAACGCTGGCGGTGCGCGCAGGGCCGCAACTGCCATCTGGTCGCCTCCCTCGCCTACGCGGCGGGCCGCGACCAGCTCGACGTCGAGGGCCTGGGCACCACCCGCATCGTCCAGCTCGTCGACGCGGGCCTGGTCACCGATCTCGCCGACCTGTTCACCCTGAAACGCGAGCAGCTGCTCGGCCTCGAACGGATGGGCGAGACCAGTACCGACAACCTCCTCACCGCGATCGCGAAGGCCAAGGAGCAGCCGCTGGCGCGGGTGCTGTGCGCGCTCGGCGTCCGCGGTACGGGCCGCTCCATGTCACGGCGTATCGCGCGCCACTTCGCCACCATGGACAACATCCGCGCCGCCGATGCCGAAGCGATGCAGCAGGTCGAGGGCATCGGAACCGAGAAAGCCCCCTCCATCGTCGCGGAACTCGCCGAACTCGCCCCGCTCATCGACAAACTCGCCGCCGTCGGAGTCAACATGACCGAGCCCGGCGCCACCCCTCCCTCGGCCGACGCCACCGGCCCGGACGGCACGGCCGCGGCTTCGCCACAGGCGGGTCCGCTGGCGGGGATGACCGTGGTGGTCACGGGTGCGATGACAGGCGCACTGGAGAAGCTCTCCCGTAACGAGATGAACGAACTCATCGAACGAGCCGGGGGACGCTCCTCCTCCAGCGTCTCCAAGAAGACCGCCCTGGTCGTCGCGGGCGAGGGAGCGGGTTCCAAGCGTGCCAAGGCCGAGCAACTCGGCATCCGCCTCGCCACCCCCGACGACTTCGCCGGCCTGGTCGCCGACCTCCTCGCCTGAGGCAGCGGGAGCCGGGTCACATGCTCTTTCAAATGGAGGCCGCCTCGGGCTGACGGCGTGAGCGGGTCGCGCGGCGGGTCGTGAAGATGATGAACGCCCACTGGTTCTGGACTTCGGCACGGGACATCAGGCTCGCCGACTGTGCGCGGGACGGCGTACGACCGACGCCGGCGGCGAGGGCGGGGCCCTTGCCCGGGACTCCGGCTTCAGGCAGCTCGAACACGGTCCGGTGCCTGGAACCCGCGCAGGTCAGAGCCTCATCTCAGGATCAGAGGATCGGGCGCCGCCGGGCGAGGAGGGCAGCGACGTCGTCGTCGAGCTCGCCGCCGCTGTAGGCGATCAGGTCGCGGTGGAGATGCTCGAGGAGCTGGTGAGACGCCTCGCCGCTCCAAGAGCGGATGCGTTCGGTGAGGGGGTAGAAGGCGCCGGAGCGGTCGCGGGTCTCGGTGACCCCGTCGGTGTACAGCAGGAGCTGGTCTCCGGAATGGAAGGGGGCGAGGTCGACGTGGTACCCGTCGCTCACCAGGTTGCCGAGGTTGAGCGGCGGCGAGGGAGCGGCGGGCTGCAGCTCCCGGACCTCGCCGCGGTGCAGCAGCAGCGGGGGCGGGTGGCCGCAGGTGACAGTCCGGACGACCGGCTCGTCGTCCGGGATCTCGGCGAGGAGCGCGGTGATGAAACGTTCGGCGATCTCCGAGCCCGGGACCTCCGGGTACTGGGAGGCGCTGCGGCTCATGCTCGTCTCCAGGCGGCACGCGAGGTGGGGCAGGTCGGGTGCGTCGTGGGCGGCCTCGCGGAAGGCGCTGAGCAGCGTCGCGGCCGTCTGCATCGCGAGCAGGCCCTTGCCGCGTACGTCACCGATGAGCAGCCGTACGCCGTGCGGGGTGCGTATCGCCTCGTACAGATCGCCGCCGATCCGGGCCTCCGCCGCGGCGGCCAGGTACAGGCTGTCGAGCGTGACGTGCCCGAGGTGTCGAGGTACCGGATGCAGCACCGCCAGCTGGGCGCTCTCGGCCACGGAGCGGACCTGAACCAGCTCATTGGCGCGTCGGCGCAGCAGGCGGTTGAAGAAGACGGCGAATGCGGCGATCGCCACGAGGGTGGCCAGCTCGGAATAGGCGGTCGCATCCCGCAGCGCGTCGAAGTCCACCATAAGGCCGACAAAGATGGCGCACGCGCCCACTCCGATCAGCACGGTCCCCCACAGGGGCAGTAGCGCGGAGCCGGAGACCATGGCCGTGGCGAGGAAGGCATCCGGCCTGACATCGCGCGGTGTGAAGAGGCCGATGAGCAGGCCGATGAGCAGCAGCAGAGCAGGCAGGACGGACAGCAACCTGCCCCGCACACCAGCGCTGTGCGGGGCTCCGCGTTCTCCAGGAGACCTCGCCACCGTGCCGCTCCCCAAGGTTGAGCGGCAGCCCAGGTCCGAAAGCCAGGCCACCGATTTGAGTAATTTTATCGCTGTTCGCCCGTGGCCTCGGCGCATCCGGTGAGCGGTGGTGACGCACAGGCGTCACCGGATCCCGTACCGCTCGGCGACAGGATTGATGGTCACCGTCAGCCCACCACGAGCAGAGGCCGACGGCACCCGCGCATTTTCGTGACCTACGAGAAGTACCCACGAGGAGTCGCGTCCAGCGAGCGCCTCGGAGACCGCCCCGGCAAGCTCCTCGACGACTGCGTCACCGACCACGACCTGAGCCGGCCGGACGAGGAGAAGTCCGCGTATCCGGGCTGGACACGCGGAAGCCGAGCTTCGCTTCCCCCTCCGCGCAAGCGGCGAAGCCGCCGGACCAGGGCTTCGGCCGACTCGTCGGGCATCCTGTCGCTGAGAAGAGGGGGGACTTGAACTCGGCTCCGGCTCGCCGGTCAGCCTTCGGGGACGTCATGCACCACTTGCAGGTCGATCTGGCTCCGGTTCACCGCCTCGCCCGGTCCGTCGTCGGTGGCGCGGCGCTCACCGGCCGGTCGCCCCCGCCCGCAGACCGTCCATGACGAGGTCGAGGAGCCGGGTGGCGCGGGGCTGCCAGTCGTCGTGCGGGTCGAGCTGCCAGAGGCCCGCGATGGCGAGGAGGAAGTCGTCCGCGGTGACTCCGGGGCGGATGGTGCCGGCTTCCTCGTTGGCGCGGAGCAGGATTTCCGCCGCCGAGGTCACCGGCGTGTGGGCCGGTTTCGCCGGGCTGCCCGGTGTGCTGGTGGCCTGTCGTATCGCGTCGGCCAGGCCGGCCTTGGTCATGGCGAACTCGGCGAGCCGGTCCATCCAGGCACGCAGGGCCTGTTCGGGCGCCAGGGTCGCGACCAGATGGGCCGCGCTGTCGGCGACCTGCTGCATCTCGTGGCGGTAGATCTCCAGGACGAGCGCCTCGCGGTTGGGGAAGTTGCGGTAGAAGGTGCCCTGCCCGACGCCGGCCTTCTTGGCGATCACGCTCAGCGGGGCGTCCGCGCAGCGCGTCAGCTCGGCGACCGCCACGTCCAGGATGCGCTCGCGGTTGCGCTGCGCGTCCGAGCGCAGGGGTGCGTCCTTCTTCTGCTGCACTCTTCCTCCTCGCGGGTTCGTGGCCGAACCCCGCCCTTGCTAACCGGACAGCTGTCCGTTACGTTTTCCAGGTAGCGGACAGCTGTCCGGTTACGTTCACGATAGCCGTGGCCGTGACCCTGTGGCAGTCGTCGGCTGTCATCTTCGGCCCCAGCATCCCGCACCTTCGGCGCGCGCATGCGCATCGGCCCGGACGACGCACTCAGCGCGGTGTCCGGCGGCCGGGCTGCCGGGGCCCCCTTCTGCTCTGGAAACGCGAAAGAAGCTGCTCATGCCCTCATCGACGTCCAGTGTCATCACCTTGAAGATCAACGGCGAGAAGTACGCACTGCCCGTCGACCACCGCACCACCCTGCTCGACGCACTGCGTGAGCGCCTCGATCTGACCGGCCCCAAGAAGGGCTGTGACCAGGGCCAATGCGGAGCCTGCACCGTCCTGCTGGACGGGCGCCGGGCCGTCGCCTGTCTGCAACTGGCCGTGGCGGCCGAGGGCCGCGAGATCACCACCGTCGAAGGCCTGGCCGACGGCGAGCGGTTGCACCCCGTGCAGCAGGCCTTCCTCGACCTGGATGGTTTCCAGTGCGGTTACTGCACCCCGGGACAGATCTGTTCGGCGATCGGCGTGATCGAGGAGCACGCGGCCGGCTGGCCGAGCGCCGTCACCGAGGACCTGCGGCCCGAAGCGGGACCCCCACCCCTGAGCGCCGACGAGATCCGCGAGCGGATGAGCGGCAACCTGTGCCGCTGCGGCGCGTACGTCTCGATCGTCGAGGCGGTGGCCCGGGCGGCCGAGGCCGGGACGCTCACGGCTCCCGCGGCGCGTATCAGCCCGGTGGCAGGCCCGAAGGAGGCTGTGGCATGAGGGAGTTCGGCTATCAGCGGGCCTCCGACGTCGCCGGCGCCGTCGCGCTGCTCGGCGCCGATCCGGACACCCGCTTCCTCGGCGGCGGCACCAACCTCGTCGACCTCATGAAGAGCGGCGTCGAACGTCCCGCCCGGCTCATCGACATCCGTGAACTCCCGCTCGACGAGATCGAATCCACGCCGGAGGGCGGCCTGCGCATCGGCGCGACCGTCACCAACGGCGACCTGGCCGCCCACCCCGAAGTCCGGCGCCGCTACCCGGTGCTGGCGCAGGCGGTGCTGGCCGGCGCGTCCGGGCAGCTGCGCAATATGGCCACGGTCGGCGGGAACCTGCTCCAGCGCACCCGCTGCGGCTACTTCACCGATGTCACCAAACCCTGCAACAAGCGAGTCCCCGGCAGCGGTTGCCCGGCCGTCGAGGGCGAGCACCACAACCATGCGATCCTGGGCGCGTCCGGCCACTGCGTGGCCGTACACCCTTCGGACATGGCCGTCGCCCTCACCGCCTTCGACGCCGTCGTCCACTACGAAACCGCGGACGGACCGGGGAAGTTGCCGTTTCGCGAGTTCTACCTGCCCGTCGCCGACACCCCGCACCGTGAGACCGCCCTGCCCCCGGGCGCGCTGATCACGGGCGTCGCACTGCCGCCCACCCCGGTCGCCGCCCGTTCCCGCTACCGCAAGGTGCGCGAGCGAGCCTCGTACGCGTTCGCCATCGGCTCGGTCGCCGCCGCGCTCGACATCCGTGACGGCGTCGTCCGTGAAGCGCGCCTTGCCCTCGGTGCAGTCGCTTCCCGTCCCTGGCGGGCCGTGGCGGCCGAGCGTGTCCTGACCGGTGCGCCGTCCGGCCCCGAGACCTACGCCGCCGCGGCGGACGCCGAGCTGACGGGCGCGCGGCCGCTGCCGCACAACGGATACAAGGTGACCCTGATGCGCAACCTCATGGTGGCCGTGCTGACCGAACTCGCCGAGGAGGCCGCCCGATGACCACCCTCACCACCGGGACACCCACGCCGACACCCTCCGTCGGCATCGCCCACACCCGCGTGGAAGGCAGGGACAAGGTCACCGGAGCGGCCCGCTACGCGGGCGAGATCCCCTTCGCCGACCTGGCGCACGGCTGGCTGGTGCTGTCCACGGTCGCCCGTGGCCGCATCCGCTCCATCGAGACCGCCACCGTCCTCGCCATGCCCGGCGTCCTCGGCGTTCTGGACCACCGCAACGCGCTGCGCCTGGAGACCGATTACGCCGGCCTGATGGGATCGAAGCCGGACCCGACCTGCGCCGTCTTCCAGCACGACCGGGTGCCGCACCTGGGCTGGCCGGTGGCGCTGGTCGTCGCCGAGACCTCCGAGCAGGCCAGGGAGGCCGCCGAGGCGCTCGTGGTGCACTACGAACAGGAGCCCCACGACGTCGACTTCACCGGCGAGCGCCCGGACGCCTACCCGCTGGACAGCCATGTGCCGGCGGTGACGGAGAAGGGCGACCTCGACGCCGAACTGGCCGCCTCGGCCGTCGTCGTGGACGCCGAGTACACCACCCCCGAAGAGCACCACAGCCCGATGGAACCCCATGCGGCGACCGCCCGCTGGGACGGCGGCCGGCTCGACGTGGTCGACTCCAACCAGGGCGCCACCTGGGTCGTCGGTGAGCTCGCGAGCCTCTTCTCGCTCGACCCGGGCTCGGTGCGCGTGCGCTCCGAACATGTCGGCGGCGGCTTCGGCAGCAAGGGCGTCCGTGCCCACCAGGTGGCCGCCGTGATGGCCGCGACCGTCCTGCGGCGCCCCGTACGGGTCGTCCTGACCCGCCGTCAGATGTTCTCGCTGGCCGGCTACCGCAGCCCCACCGCCCAGCGTGTCAGGCTCGGTGCCGACGCCGACGGACGACTGCGCGCACTGGAGCACCGCTCGCTCAGCCTCACCTCCACCGTGCACGAGTTCATCGAACCGAGCGCAGGGGTGGCGCGGGTGATGTACGACGCCGACGCCCACCACACCGCCAACCGGGTCGTACGACTCGACGTACCGACCCCGACCTGGATGCGTGCCCCGGGCGAGGCGCCGGGGTCGTTCGCGCTGGAGGCGGCACTGGACGAACTCGCGGAGAAGTGCGGCATCGACCCGATCGAGCTGCGCCTGCGCAACGAACCCGACAAGGGGCCGGTCTCCGGCCTGCCGTTCTCGGGCCGCCATCTGCCGGCGTGCTTGCGGGAGGGTGCCCGCAGGTTCGGCTGGGCTGACCGGGACCCGCGTCCCGGCGTACGCAAGGACGGCCGCCGGCTGCTCGGCACCGGCATGGCGGCCGCTTCCTTCCACGCGGGCGCCATGCCGTCCACGGCGACCGTGACCGCCCACGCGAACGGCACCTTCACCGTCCGGATCGCCGCGGCCGACATCGGCACCGGAGCCCGTACGGCCCTCACCCTGGTTGCCGCGGACGCCCTCGGCGTCCTCCCGGAGCGCGTCCGTGTGCGCATCGGCGACAGCGACTTCGGACCGGCGATGATCGCCGGAGGGTCCATGGGCACCCGCTCCTGGTCCTGGGCGGTCACCGCCGCGGCCGGCGAACTGCGCGACAGGCTGGCCCTGAGCGGCGACATCCCCCCGGAGGGCATCACCGTACGGTCGGACACCACCGAGGCCATCGGCGCCCTCGCCCCCGCCGAACGCCACTCCTTCGGGGCGCAGTTCGCCGAGGTGGCCGTGGACGTCGACACCGGCGAGGTGCGCGTGCGGCGCATGCTCGGCATCTTCGCGGCGGGCCGCATCGTCAACCCGCTGACCGCACGCGGCCAGTTCGTGGGCGGCATGATCTGGGGCATCTCCATGGCCCTGCACGAGGAGGCCGTCCGGGACCGTGCCTTCGGCGGCCATGTCGGCGCCGACCTCGCGGGCTACCACGTGGCCACGCACGCGGACGTGCCGCACATCGAGGCCGAATGGATCGACGACCCGGACCCGGGGGACCCGGTCGGGATCAAGGGCATCGGCGAGGTCGGCATCGTGGGTGCGGCCGCCGCCGTCGCCAACGCGGTCTGGCACGCGACCGGCGTACGCCACCGCAGCCTGCCGATCCGGCCGGACCGCGTCATCCAGGCCGGGGCACCCCGTGCTTGACATCGCCGAGGAGCTTTTGACCTGGGCCGAGGAGGGCCGGGACTTCGCCGTCGCCACCGTGCTCGCGGTGGGCGGCAGCGCGCCGCGCGGCCCCGGCGCCGCCCTCGCCGTCGACAGCGCGGGCACGGTCATCGGCTCGGTGTCCGGCGGTTGTGTGGAGGGCGCGGTCTACGACCTGTGCCGGGAGGCGCTCCAGACGGGCGAGAGCGTCACGGAACACTTCGGCTACAGCGACGAGGACGCCTTCGCCGTGGGACTGACCTGCGGCGGGACGATCGATGTGCTGATCACGCCGCTGGGCGGGCACGCGCCCGCCCGGACCGTCCCGGCGTCGGCCCTGTCGGCCGCGGGCCGGGGCGAACCGGTCGCCCTGGCCCGGGTCGCCCGCGGGCCGGCGGAACTGCTCGGCCGGGCCCTGCTGGTGCGAGACGACGGCACCTACGAGGGCGCTCTCGGCTCGCACCCGGAGCTGGACCGGACGGCGGCCGCCGAGGCCCGGGCGCTGCTGGAGGCGGGGCGGACCGGCACCGTGGACATCGCCGAGGACGGCTCGCACTGCCCCGGCGGCCTCACCCTGCTGGTCGAGTCGAACGTGCCGCCCCCGCGCATGATCGTCTTCGGCGCGGTGGACTTCGCGTCGGCGCTGGCGCGGGCCGGCAAGTTCCTCGGCTACCACGTGACCGTCTGCGACGCCCGCCCCGTCTTCGCCACACCTGCCCGCTTCCCCGACGCCGACGAGGTGGTCGTCGACTGGCCGCACCGCTACCTGCGCCGCACCGGGACCGACGCCCGCACGGTCCTGTGCGTGCTCACCCACGACGCGAAGTTCGACATACCGCTGCTGAAGGCGGCCCTCGGGATGCCGGTGTCGTTCGTCGGTGCGATGGGCTCGCGCCGCACCCACGAGGAACGCCATCGGCGGCTGCGGGAGGAAGGCGTGACCGAGCGCGAGTTGGCCCGGCTGCGGTCCCCGATCGGCCTTGACCTCGGCGCCCGCACCCCGGAGGAGACCGCCCTGTCGATCGTGGCGGAGATCGTCGCCGCCAGGCGCGGCGGGACGGGCGTTCCCCTGACCGGCACGAACACACCGATCCACCGTGACCGGGACCGACACGGCGGTGCGACGGCCGCCTGAGCGGCTGCCCGAGCGGCCGGGAGGCGGTCCCTCCCGGCCGCTCAGGAGTGCGGGCACAGGACGAAGTCGTCGTAGGCGCGCCGGGTCAGGTCGTCGCCGAGGCCGGTGAGCGCCTCGCGGATCCGGCGGAGGCGGGCGGGCGGCAGCTGGAGCGGGGGCTCGTCGGGCTGGTAGGTGGTGCGGACCGGATAGTCCACGCCCGGTTCGGTCGTCATCTCGATGTGGCAGCCGAGCACATGGGTGACCGGCCGGCTGTCGGCGAACTCGATCAGCCGGTCGATGCTGCGCGCGAAGGCGGGCACGTCCTGGATGTAGAGCCGCCCCGGATAGACGCTGTCACCGGTCAGCAGGAGGCCGGTGGCCGGGTCGTAGTAGGTGACCGCCGCCTCGTGGTGGCCCGGCGTGGCCAGGCACTCCAGCTCCCGGCCGCCCAGATCGACGACGGCGACGGCGTCCGGGTCCGTGTCGAACCCGAAGTACCGCCAGGCGGTGGAAAGGCCGGCGCCGACCACCGTGGTGCCGGGGCGGCCCGCGAACTGGGCGTCGCCCGCGATGTGGTCACCGTGCCCGTGGGTGTGCAGCACGAGCAGTTGGTAGTCCTCCCGGGGATGCCGGGCGAGCCAGTCCGCGAGGAGCCCGTCGACCACGTGGCGCAGCGGGAAGAACTCGGCGGACTCGGTGGCGCCGGTGTCGATGAGCACCGCCCGCTCGTTTCCGCACAGCAGGAACAGGAACGGCGCCTCGTAGTGGACCGCCATGTTCTGCCGCAGGATGAAGGTGTGCTCGTCGTACGCGTGGACCTGGATGTCCGGGTCGGTGTTGTGCTTCGCCGACGGCGAGCCGTGGATCCACCTCACGTCCAGCGGGCGCGCCCGTGGAGGGGCGCCAGTGAAGTCGATCAGCCGCGTACGGGCGTCCACGATGCCTCCGCGCGTGCGTCGTCTTGGCGGGCCGGGTACGGCGCACATCTCGTCCGGGGCAGGCACGTCCGAGCCTCCGACGGGACGCTACCACGCCGTCCTGCGGGTGAGACCGGACGGCGGCCCGCGCCGATCCCCTGGCATCCGGCCGTCACCGGCGAGTCCGGAACACCGCCGTGCGGGCCGTGACACCCGCCGGCGTCAACACGGCTCGGCGCCCTCGCCCGACCCGGCCCGCGGCGGATGCGGCACGGATGGTTCCTCGGCGAGCAGACAGGCCGTGAGCGCCGCGGTGTCGTCCTGCAACTGGTTGTGGCTGTAGGCCAGCAGGTCGTGGTGGAGCTGCTCCAGCAGCTCCCGGGGCGGCAGGGGGCCCCAGGAACGGAGGCGCTGGAGAAGGGGGTAGAAGGAGCCGGAGGAGTCGCGGGTCTCCGTGATGCCGTCCGTGTACAGCAGGATCTGGTCGCCAGGACGGAAGTCGTAGACGTCGACCTGATAGGGGTCGTCGACGAGCATGCCGAGGTTCAACGGAGGGCCCGACCGCCCTCGGTCCAGCTCACGCGCCTCGTCGCGGCGGATGAGGATGGGCGGCGGATGGCCGCAGTTGACGACGCGTACGACATGTCCCTCGGGTGGGATCTCGGCGAAGACGGCGGTCACGAACCGTTCGCCCAGCTCGCTTCCGCCGAGCCGGTCCGCCCTGCGGTCCATGCTCGTCTCCACGCGGTCCGCCAGGGAGGCGAGGTCGGGTTCGTCGTGCGCGGCCTCGCGGAACGCGCCGAGCATGGCGGCGGCGGTCTCGACCGCGAGCAGACCCTTGCCGCGGACATCGCCGATGAGCAGACGGACCCCGTACGAGGTGGGGACGGCCTCGTAGAGGTCGCCGCCGATGCGTGCCTCCGCGGCGGCGGAGAGGTAGAGGCTCTCCAGGAGAAGGTTGCCGATCCGGCGCGGAACCGGTCTGAGCAGGACGCGCTGGGCGATCTCGGCGACGAAGCGCACATCGGCGAGCGTGCGCTCACGGCGGGTCCGATGGGAGGCCAGGACCGTGCCGAGGGCACCCACCAAGGCGGTGCAGATGTAGGAGGCCACGTAGTGGCGGTCCCACAGGTACCCGACGGACCGGCCCGCGCAGCACGGAGTACCGGCCAGCACTCCTTCGAAGAGCACGGCGAACACCGTGGCGCCGGCGACCACCAGGGGCCCGTGCGCGAACGCGGCCACCAGAGGTACGGCGATCAGTGCGAAGCTCACCGGCCAGTCCACCGGCGTAAGGGGTTCGACCGCCAGAAGGGCCATGACGTACAGGATCGGAAGCCATCGCATCCACCCCGGAGGCGCGGACAGCCGAGTCCGTGCGGCCATCTCGGCCTCGGGCTCCCGAACGGCGCGCCCGTTCCTCACCAGTCGCTCCTGCGCGCGGAAGCCGTGGAAGCTGCCAGAGCGGCCCGGAAGACGTGCCCTGCGGGGGCACGGCATGCCCGACGGTTCGGCTTACGCGGCCTTCGCACTGCGGACTCCTGTCACACGACCCCGACAAGAGGTCCAGCCTCCAGCGCCGGGCCTCGGCGCACCGGTGATTGCTCCACCTGGCGGCATGTTCGTCCCGCCCGTTCGTCGCCCCTGCCGCACACGGCGCCTCGCCCCGCGACTTCGGTCCGGAGCCGGTGCGCGGGCGCGGCGTGGAGTATAGTATTCATCGACCGATGAATTAATGGTCTCGTGAAGGGCAGGACTGCCATGGAACGGACCACATGCTGTGTGGTGGGAGGCGGCCCCGCGGGCATGGTGCTCGCCCTGCTGCTGGCCCGGGCCGGAGTCGCGGTGACGGTCCTGGAGAAGCATGCCGACTTCCTGCGTGACTTCCGCGGCGACACCGTCCACCCCTCAACCCTCGCGCTGCTCGACGAATTGGGTCTGGCCGAGCGCTTCGCCCGGCTGCCGCAGCGCCGGGTACGCACCGTCCAGCTGCCCGTCGGAGCCGGCCGCTCACCGGTCACGATCTCCGACCTCACCGTGCTGCGAGGCCCCTACAACTACGTGGCGATGGTGCCCCAGTGGGATCTGCTGGACCTCCTCGTGGACGAGGCCCGGCGCGAACCGTCCTTCGACCTGAGGATGAGCACCGAGGCGACCTCCTTCCTCGTCGAGTCCGGCCGGGTGGCCGGGGTGCGCTACCGCACCGCGGACGGCCGCGCCGGCGAGCTGCGGGCCGTCCTCACCGTCGCCTGCGACGGCCGCGGCTCACTGGCCCGCTCCCGGCCGGAGCTGGGACTGCGCCGCTTCGTCTGCCCGATGGACGCCTGGTGGTTCCGCCTGCCGCGGCACGAGGGCGACCCGCGCGGACTCGTCGGCGGCGCCGGTGACCGCTTCCTGACCGCCATGATCGACCGCGGCGACTACTGGCAGTGCGCCGCGCTCATCCCCAAGGGCACCGACACACGGCGCCGCGCCGCCGGACTCGACCGATTCATGGCCGACTTCGCCGCCGCCGTGCCCTGGATCGCCGACCGAGCGGACGCCCTCGGCTCGTGGGACGAGGTCAAACTCCTCGACGTACGCCTGGACCGGCTCCGCCGCTGGCACCGTCCAGGCCTGCTGTGCATCGGCGACGCCGCGCACGCGATGTCTCCGGTCTTCGGCATCGGGATCAACCTCGCCGTCCAGGACGCCGTGGCCGCCGCCCGCTATCTGGCCGAGCCCCTGCGCCGCGGGACCGTGCGCCCGCACGACGTCCGAGGGGTACAGCGCCGCCGCCGTCCCACCACGGTGGCCACACAGGCGCTTCAACGGCTGGCCCACGCCCGCGTCATCGCTCCCGTCCTGCAAGGCCGGCCCCCGCTCGGCAGCGCGGAGCGGGCCGAGCGCCTCGTGCGCCTGCTCACCGGGTCACGATGGGCGCGCCGCCTGCCCGCGTACTTCATCGGATACGGCGCACTTCGGGAACGCCCGCCCCAAGTGGCCGTTCGTTGACCGAAGAGCCGCGGTTTCGATGCACGGCCCATCCCCGCTCCGGCCCAGCTGGTGGCACGATGGTGGTGAGCATCACCCTGATTGAGGGGACGTGGGACATGGCCGCGTCGCAATCGCCGCCCACCTCGGAATCCCACCGGCCGGGACTGAGGCGGGAGATCGGCTTTGTCGGGCTCATCTGGGCGTCCGAGGGCTCGATCATCGGATCCGGATGGCTGTTCGGCGCTCAAGGCGCCCTGGCCGCTGCGGGACCCGCGGCGATCATCTCCTGGGGCATCGGCGGCCTGGCGATCCTGATTCTCGCGCTGGTACACGCCGAACTGGGCGGCATGTATCCGGTGTCCGGCGGCACCGCCCGCTTCCCGCACTACGCGTTCGGCGGGGCCGCGGGCGCGTCGTTCGGCTGGTTCTCGTGGCTGCAGGCGGCCACGGTGGCGCCCATCGAGGTACTGGCGATGATCACCTACGCCCAGCACTATTCCTGGGCGAGCGGCTGGGAGAAGATCCAGGGCGGCGAACACGTCCTGACCCCACCCGGCATCGCTGTCGCGGCGGGCCTGATGGCTGTCATCACGGCCGTCAACTTCCTCAGCATCCGTCTGCTGGCACGGACCAACAGCGCGGCCACCTGGTGGAAGGTCGGCGTCCCTCTCCTGACGATCTTCGTCTTCGCCGTCGCCCAGTTCCACACCAGCAACTTCACCGCCGCCGACGGATTCGACCCCTACGGCGCCAAGGGCATCCTGTCCGCCGTCTCCACCAGCGGCATCATCTTCGCGCTGCTCGGGTTCGAGCAGGCCGACCAACTCGCCGGTGAGAGCGCCAACCCCAAGAGGGACATCCCGCGGGCGGTGATCGGGTCGATCGTCCTCGGCATCGTGATCTACATCCTCCTCCAGGTGGCCTTCCTCGCGGCACTGCCCGCTTCCCAGATCGGCAGCCACTGGGCCACCTCCGCGTTCAACGCGCTCAGCGGCCCGTTCGCCCAGGTCGCCACCCTCATCAGCCTCGGCTGGCTGGCCACGATCCTTTACCTCGACGCCGTGATCTCTCCCGCCGGTACCGGCCTGATCTACATCACCGGTTCCTCCCGCGTCTCCTATGGCCTCAGCCGAAACGGCTACGTGCCCTCCGTGTTCGAGACCACCAACCGGCGCGGCGTCCCCTGGGCGGGCCTCATCACCGCCTTCGTGATCGGCTGCGTCTGCTTCCTGCCCTTCCCCAGCTGGCGCTCCCTCGTCGGGCTGATCACCAGCGCCAGCGTGCTCATGTACGCCGGAGCGCCGCTCTCCTTCGGTGTGTTCCGCAACCGGCTGCCGGACGCACATCGCCCCTACCGGCTCCCCGGAGGCAGCTGGATGTCTCCGCTGGCCTTCGTCGTGGCCAATCTGCTGATCCTGTGGTCGGGGTGGACCACCGACTGGAAGCTCGGCGTCGCCATCCTCATCGGCTACGTCATCCTGGTGGCGAACCGGCTGTTCAAGATGAACCCGATCACTCCGCAACTCGACCTGCGCGCCGCCCAGTGGCTGCCCGTCTACCTGATCGGCATGGGCCTGATCGTCTACCTCAGTGACTTCGGACCCCTCAGGCACCCGTGGTTCCCGCTGTGGTGGGACATCGGCGTCACCGCGGCCTTCAGCCTCGCCATCTACTACTGGGCCCTCGCCGTCGCCCTGCCGACCGAGAAGATCCAATCGCTGATCGACCAGGTCGTCGTCCCCGAGGAGGGGGACATCCACTGACCGCCCCGGTCGGTTCTCCGGTCCGACTGCCGTGTGCGACGCGTGGCGCGCTGGGACTCGGTGCCGGACGCGGCCGCGGTGGATCTCCCTGATCCGGACGCCCATCGCGGTGCCGTGGTCGAAGTGGGCCGAGGGCCTGAGCACTTCTCCCCGGCGACCTTCACGTGTATTCCAACGCCGCACGCCACAGGAATCGTTCCCGCCTCTGCTGTGATTCTTCCCTTGCCGGCCGAACCTGTTCCGAACCTCCCTCACCAACCCATACTCCCTGGTCGGCGGTGGTGACGGCGCATATCAGGCTCAGGACGAGCCTACGCGGTGGAGCACCACTCGCCTGTCCTGACAATCGGCCGTCAGACATGGGGGAATGGTGTTACCAGGTGTACCGAACCGCGCGCCCGAAGAACCGTCCGCGGAAGGCGCGAAAGGCAGCGAATCCTGGCTCGTCGCTCGCGGCATTCTCCTCCGACCGGGCCCGAGGCGGACGCTCGCGACCGCGAGCTTCGTCAACATGCTCGGCAGCGGGGTGTTCATGCTCAGCGCCGCTGTCTTCTTCACCCGCTCCGTGGGACTCTCGGTCGCGCAAGTCGGCCTGGGCCTTGGCGTGGGCGCCGTGGTGGGGCTGCTCTCCGGCGTTCCCGTCGGGCGGATCGCCGACCGGCGCGGCCCGCGCGAGGTCTACATGCTGACGCTGGCCGTTCAGGCCGTCGCGATGGCCGGGATGGTCCTCCTCCACTCGTTCTGGCTCTTCACACTGGTGGTCTGCCTCACCGAACTCGCGAGCTCCGCCAGCCAGGCGGCGCGCGGACCCATCGTGCGCGGCTTCTCCGGCCCTCGCCCGGCCCGTTTCCGCGCCTATCTGCGCGCCGCCGTCAACCTGGCCTCCAGCATCGGTGCCCTGCTGGCCGCGCTAGTCGTCCAACTGGACACCCGTGCCGCATACGTCTGCCTCGTCCTGGGAAACGCTCTGAGCTTCGCGGCAACGGCCTACGTCGTCAGCCGACTGCCGTCCCTGCCGCCCGTCCCGGCTCCCCGAGGCGGCGGACGCTGGTCGGCGTTGAAGGACCACCGCTACATGGTGATCACCGCTCTTGACGGCTTGATGTCGATCCACGGCTCCGTCCTGGTTTTCGCCCTGCCGCTGTGGATCGTCGGCCATACCCATGCCCCTCGCTGGTTCGCCGGATCCAGCGTCCTCCTGAACACCGTCATGGTGATCTTCCTTCAGGTGAGGACCAGCCGGGGCATCGATACCAACGTCGCCGCCGCACACGCCTGGCGCCGTGCGGGCGGCGCCTTCCTGATCGGGATGACGCTCATCGGCCTCGCCTCCGGCGCGCCCGCTTGGGGCGCCGTCCCGCTGATCCTTCTCGGAGTGGGCGTGCACACCCTGGGTGAACTCCTCTACGCGGCCGGTTCGTTCGAGTTGCGCTACAGCCTCGCCCCCGCGCACGCGCAGGGCCAGTACTCGGGTGTCTTCCGCTTCGGCGGTGGGCTGGCGAGCGTTGTCGCACCGTCCGTACTGGCGTGGCTCTGCCTCGACAGCGGCAAGCTGGGCTGGCTGCTGATGGGCGGGATCTTCCTGAGCGTGGGATTCGTGGCGCCGCCAGTGGTCCGCTGGGCAGAGCGATCCCGCGAGAAGGAAGCAGTGAACGCCGTGCCGTCGGAGACTGCTTCTCGCAGCACCTGATCCGGCCCGATCCACCTCGATCCGGTTCGTGCCGGCTCGTGCAGGCCGGGATGGTCCACAGCCTCGGCCTGCACGAGGTCGGGGCGGAGCCCATCCGGCGGGCGGACGCGGTGCATCCGATCGCGGCACCGCGGAGTGAACCGCTGTACAGCCGGCGCGGCGGCAGCATCCGGAGGGTCGTCCGGCCGTCCTGACCGTTCACCTGGCCGCCGAGCTCGTCGACGTTCTGCCGGGCCGGAGTTTCGACGCAGCGTCGGCCTGCGACACGAACTGCTTTTCCAGAAGCTCCCGCTGCTCGACAGGAGCGGCCAGTATGTTGATCTGACTGCGCCGTGAACCCGTCCTGACCCAATCCCTCGCGACCATCCGGGTCAACTGGCCTCCCGCGCTACACCATCCGGTGGCTTATAGCCGTCGCAGCGTTATTCATGTAAGCCGACTTCCCATTCATTCCACTATCCAGTTCTTGGTGCTGACCAACCGTCACAAAGCCCTGAACCAAGTCGAGGAGAGTGGAGTAAATGAAGACATCGCCGCGATGGCGATCTGCTCTGGCGCCGACGGCCATCGCTGTCGCGCTCGCCGCAGCGCCGCTGGCGACCGGGGGGATGGCCTACGCTCAGGACCGCACACCTCCGCACCCGCCGTACCCGGGCATGCCCGCCTACCCGCCTCACCCGTCGAAGCCCGAACACCCGCAGAAGGCCTCGTATCCGGAGAAGCCGGCCTTTCCGGCGAAGCCTGAGCATCCGGTGAAGCCGATGTATCCGGTGAAGCCTGAGCATCCGGTGAAGCCGGTGTATCCGATGAAGCCCGAGCATCCGGTGAAGCCGGTGTATCCGGAGCGGCCGGTGTATCCGGCGAAGCCTGAGCGTCCGGTGAAGCCGATGTATCCGGTGAAGCCTGAGCATCCGGTGAAGCCGATGTATCCGGAGAAGCCCGCGTATCCGGCCAAGCCGGTCAAGCCGATGCTTCCGGAGAAGCCTGCGTATCCGGCCAAGCCGGTCAAGCCGATGCTTCCGGAGAAGCCCGCGTATCCGGCCAAGCCGGTCAAGCCGATGCTTCCGGAGAAGCCCGCGTATCCGGCCAAGCCGATGAAGCCGATGCTTCCGGAGAAGCCTGCGTATCCGGCCAAGCCGGTCAAGCCGATGCTTCCGGAGAAGCCTGCGTATCCGGCCAAGCCGGTCAAGCCGATGCTTCCGGAGAAGCCTGCGTATCCGGCCAAGCCGGAGAAGCCGATGCTTCCGGAGAAGCCTGCGTATCCGGCCAAGCCGGTCAAGCCGATGCTTCCGGAGAAGCCTGCGTATCCGGCCAAGCCGGAGAAGCCGATGCTTCCGGAGAAGCCCGCGTACCCGGTGAAGCCGATGTTGCCGGAGAAGCCTGCGTATCCGGCCAAGCCGATGAAGCCGATGCTTCCGGAGAGGCCTGCGTATCCGGCCAAGCCTGTGATGCCGGTGAAGCCGATGATGCCGGAGAAGCCCGCGTACCCGGTGAAGCCGATGATGCCGGAGAAGCCCGCGTACCCGGTGAAGCCGATGATGCCGGAGAAGCCCGCGTACCCGGTGAAGCCGATGATGCCGGAGAAGCCCGCGTACCCGGTGAAGCCGATGATGCCGGAGAAGCCCGCGTACCCGGTGAAGCCGATGATGCCGGAGAAGCCCGCGTACCCGGTGAAGCCGATGATGCCGGAGAAGCCCGCGTACCCGGTGAAGCCGATGATGCCGGAGAAGCCCGCGTACCCGGTGAAGCCGATGATGCCGGAGAAGCCCGCGTACCCGGTGAAGCCGATGATGCCGGAGAAGCCGGCGCATCCGGTGAAGCCGATGATGCCGGAGAAGCCCGCGCATCCGGTGAAGCCGATGATGCCGGAGAAGCCGGCGCATCCGGTGAAGCCGATGATGCCGGAGAAGCCCGCGCATCCGGTGAAGCCGATGATGCCGGAGAAGCCCGCGCATCCGGTCAAGCCGATGATGCCGGAGAAGCCGGAGAGGCCCGTCCCCCCGATGCACCCGAAACGACCGGACCATCCGCGCCACGAGGAGACGGAACGCGAGGGAGGAGAGGACTGACCCGCACGAGCGAACACGGGTGACAACGACAAGGAGAAGCTGATCCCGGGTGGCGTGGCCGTCGGCGGTCCCGTCGAGAACTTGGGCGACGGCCCGGTGCGGCCCCTGCACCGCACGGTCAGCGGCCCGATACCGGGCGCACTCTCCTCCGGCCCGGCGGCTCCCGCCGGGCCGGGCGCCCGGGACCAGCACACCGACCGGCATCCGGGGACGCCGAGGTCGGTACACACCGACGCTGCTGTCGCCGCGTTGCGTGACTCGCGTCTGTGCGACGACGACGCCGAGTGGCGCAACGCGGCGGCGGCGCGCGGGGGAGTCCCGGCGACCGAAACCCGCGACTTGGTCCACCGGCCGCGCCTCGCGGCCGCACCGCACGGCTGATCCGAGCCGGCCCGCTGCCACGCCGCATCGGTCCGGCGCCGGCCGGCCGCACTCCGCTGATCTCGCCGGCACAGCGCTCTGCTGCCGCTCCTACGTCACGCCCGCACCCGAGCCGATGGCGCACGTTCGCCGTGATCGAGCCGCTGAGGGGCAGGCTGGTGTCCGCTCATGTCCCCATCGTGCTCATGGCTGCCGGTACGGGAGCGGATCAGACTTCCGGCAAGCCGAATGCCTCAGGGGCGCACACCGCCCGGGCGCCCTCTCGCTGGCGGCCCGCTTTCTTCGAACCAGCGCCTTTGCATAAAGATGCGCGGCGTGGCATAGTCTTCCCATGTCCAAGGTCCTCACCTCCCTCCCCGTCGGCGAGCGCATCGGCATCGCGTTCTCGGGCGGCCTCGACACGTCCGTCGCGGTCGCGTGGATGCGCGACAAGGGCGCCGTCCCGTGCACGTACACCGCCGACATCGGCCAGTACGACGAGCCCGACATCGACTCGGTGCCCGGCCGTGCGAAGACCTACGGCGCCGAGGTCGCCCGTCTGGTCGACTGCCGCGAGGCACTGGTCGAGGAGGGGCTCGCCGCGCTCGCCTGCGGGGCCTTCCACATCCGCTCGGGCGGGCGCCCCTACTTCAACACCACGCCCCTCGGCCGCGCCGTCACCGGCACCCTCCTGGTGCGGGCGATGCTCGAGGACGACGTACAGATCTGGGGCGACGGCTCCACCTTCAAGGGCAACGACATCGAGCGGTTCTATCGGTACGGCCTGCTCGCCAACCCGCACCTGCGGATCTACAAGCCCTGGCTGGACGCGGACTTCGTGACCGAACTCGGCGGCCGCAAGGAAATGTCGGAGTGGCTGCTCGCCCACAATCTGCCCTACCGCGACAGCACGGAGAAGGCGTACTCCACCGACGCCAACATCTGGGGCGCCACGCACGAGGCGAAGACCCTGGAACACCTGGACACCGGCCTTGAGACCGTCGAGCCGATCATGGGCGTGCGGTTCTGGGACCCGGACGTCGAGATCCTCACCGAGGACGTGACGATCGGCTTCGAGCAGGGCCGCCCGGTGACGATCAACGGCAAGGAGTTCCCCTCCGCCGTCGACCTGGTGATGGAGGCGAACGCCATCGGCGGCCGCCACGGCCTGGGCATGTCCGACCAGATCGAGAACCGGATCATCGAGGCCAAGAGCCGCGGTATCTACGAGGCGCCGGGCATGGCCCTGCTGCACACGGCCTACGAGCGCCTGGTCAACGCGATCCACAACGAGGACACCGTCGCCCAGTACCACAACGAGGGACGGCGCCTCGGCCGGCTGCTCTACGAGGGCCGCTGGCTGGACCCGCAGGCGCTGATGGTGCGCGAGTCGCTGCAGCGCTGGGTCGGAGCGGCGATCACCGGTGAGGTCACGCTGCGGCTGCGGCGCGGCGAGGACTACTCGATCCTCGACACCACGGGCCCCGCGTTCAGCTACCACCCGGACAAGCTGTCCATGGAGCGGACCGAGGACTCGGCGTTCGGCCCGTCCGACCGGATCGGCCAGCTGACCATGCGCAACCTCGACATCGCCGACTCCCGCGCGCGACTCGAGCAGTACGCGGTTCTGGGCATGGTCGGCGCCGATCACCCGACGCTGATCGGGGCCGCGCAGGCCGCCTCGACCGGTCTGATCGGTGCGATGGACGGCGGCGGCGCCGAGGCGATCGCCTCGCGCGGAGAGGCCGCGGACGAGGAGACGATGCTGGACCGCGCCGCGATGGAGTCCGGCACGGACTGAGACCGGTCAGCGGTCCTCCGCACCCGGGCAGGGGCCCCGGCGGTCGTGTACCGCCGGGGCCCCTGCCGTCGCCGATCCGCGACCGCGAGCCCCGACCTCGGTGTCACGACGGCGCGTGCACGCCTCGTAGAGTCACGGGGATGACATCACACGACACTCCCGACTCCGGCCTGCCGATGCTGACTTCCGCGCAGGCCTCGCATCTGCGCGCACTCGCAGCCCCGTACGCCCAGGACGGGCACCACCACTCCCTGCACGATCTCGCGCACATGTGCCGCAAGGTGCCCGAGGAACAATGGCCCGGCCTGGTCGCCGCGCACTTCGCCCGCCTGCGACAGGCGAGCAAGGGTGGCGAGAGCGCGGAGGAACTGCTGCGGGATGTCCATGCCCGGCTGCTGCCCGTCGAGTCGCTCACCCCCGAACTCGCCAACGCCCTGCGCTACGCGCGCGTGGTGGCCGACGGACTCGTCTTCGCCTACGCCCTCGACGCGCCCACCAGCGTGCGGATCCTCACCGACGACGACGTGGAGCGCGCCGGGATCGAGGAGCTGGGGCGGGCCGCCTACGCGAACCTGATGCGCGTACCCGTGCAGCACGACGAAGTGGTCGTCGAGGAGGGGGCGATGCTGCACTCCCTGTACGGAGACTCCCCGTTCGTCGCGGGCAAGGCGCTGTTCCTGTCCGAAGCGGCCCGGCAGGCCGTCGGCGAGCCGCTCCCGGACGCCGGTGCCCTCGTCGTCGTGCCGACGCGGCACAATCTCGTGTACCACCCGATCGCCGACGGCTCCGTCGTGGACGCCCTCAACAGCCTCGCCGCATACGCGTTGGGCGCACACGAGGACGGGCCGGGCGCGCTGTCACCCCGGGTCTACTGGTGGCACCGGGGCGGCCTGACCTCGCTCACGGTCATCGACCACGACACCCGCACCTTCTCCCTGCGGCCGCCGCCGCTGCTGCTCGGCCTGATGAAGGGCCTGGTCCGCCTCGACCGCGCCGGCCGGCTCGCGACGAGCACCGTGGCCACGGCGCCCGACCTCGCCGAACTCGCCCACGCCACCGCCGAGTCGATAGCACACCTCGGCCAGGACCCGACGGGCCTGGGCGACGCCTTCGCCTCCGCCCTCGCACTCGCGCACGCCCGCTGCGCCACCGACCCGAAAGCGGCGCACGTCGGCACGTGGGACGCATGGGCCACCGCGGTCCAACTCGGTTCCGCCTTGTTCACCGGAGCCCAGCCGCAGGAGTGTCATCTGGGCGAGGGTTTCGTCCGGCAGTTGCCCGCCACGCCCGCCGAGCCTCCCGCGGACGCCCGCGCCTGGCTCGATGCCCTCTACCTCGCGGCCGTGTGCCGCCAGAAGGACCGGATCGGCCGGCTGTGCGAGGTGCCGCTGGAGACGCTGCGACAGGACGACTCCGTCGACGAGTACGTCCTGCACTGGATCGACACCCTGCAGACCTACTTCTCCGGCCGGTCCATGGACGACGTCGTGGAGAAGCTGCTCGCCACCATGGAGAGCTCCATGCCCGACGCTCTGACCCACGCGCCGAAAGACTTCGTGAACCGGATCGACTACCAGCCGATCGCGCTCTTCCACCGCCTCATCGCGCGCGACCACGACACCTTCGCCAAGACACTGGCGGAAGCCCTCGCGGAGCACGCCGGTTACTGGGGCGAATCGCCCGCCCCGCGCGCCCGGGTGGCACTCGGACCACTCGCGATGGCGAGCCTCGCCTACGACTACGAGTTCCCCGTCGACACGACGCAGCCGTATCTGCCCATGTATCTGCTCAACCGCGAGCGGATCGAGGTGATCCCCTGACGAGGAACGGCCCGCGTCCGTCTGTCCGCTCCGTGCCGCCGTCCTTCTCCCTCCCCGGCGATCAGGGCTGTGCGCCGCGGAGGGAGAACGGCGGATCGATCAGCGAGGGCAGGTGGTGACGCCTGGGCGCCAGGGGCAGGAGGCGGCGGCCGTCACCGGGGCAGGCCCCAGGCCGGGCCCGGCTCGCTGAGGGTGACGGGGGCGATGACGAGATCGGGCCGGGAGCCGGAGTGGACCAGTACTTCGCGGCCTCGGGGCAGATCGATGGCGAGGGTGCCGTCGCCCAGGTCCTCGGTGTGGGCGGGGGTGTCGTCGTCCAACAGGGCGGTGAGGGTCCCGCCGAGCCCGTGCCGGAGCCTGAGAGGCTCGCCCGCCAGGCTCCTGATCCGGACGAAGCGGGTCGCCCCCGCCTTTCTGACGGCACTGACCAGAAAGGCGCCCTGGGTTCGGAAGTTGTGCAGGGTGACATCCGCCCAGGCGGACGGGACGGCCGGGAAGACGCGGATCACGCCGCCCCAGTTCTGGCAGAACATGTCGTGCAGGGACTGCGAGGCGGACAAGGGCGTCTCGATGACCGGACCGGCCTCGGTGTAGTGGGTGTTGGCGCGGCAGGGGAAGCGGGTGGTGGGGTCGAAGAACTTGCGCAGATAGGTGATCGCGGTGTCACCGTCGCCGGTCATCGCGTACATCGAGGCGGCTCCGGTGTAGCTGTAGCCCCGGTGGGCTCCGGTCAGCGCGTGCCAGCGGGCCACCGACTTCGCGATCAGGTCGCGGCTCTCGGGCTGGTCCCAGTTGACGAGGTACAGCGGGTACACCATCAGCAGGTGCGAGTAGTGCCGGTGGGACTGCGCGTACGGGGTGTCTGCGCCGATCATGAAGCCGTTCTCGTCGACCGGGTACGGCGTGAGCCTGGCCAGCACCTCCTGCCAGCGCGGAATCAACTCGTCGTCGATGCCCAGCAGTCGGGCCGACTCGATGAGTGTCCGGCAGCCCCAGCGGATCAGCGCCAGATCGTAGTTGGTGTCCTGCGGCGGCACGACGGGGTATTCCGGTGACAGCGTGCTCGGCAGGTGGAGCTTGCCGTCGCTTCCCGGAGTCAGGAAGTGCAGGTAGTAGTTGATCGCCCGGCGGAGCACCGGGAAGATCGTGTCGCGCAGCAGAGCCTCGTCCATGGAGTGCCGGTAGGACAGCCACACGTTGTGCAGCGCCCAGGTGAGGTCACCGG
Source organism: Streptomyces griseochromogenes (assembly GCF_001542625.1). NCBI lineage: Bacteria > Bacillati > Actinomycetota > Actinomycetes > Kitasatosporales > Streptomycetaceae > Streptomyces > Streptomyces griseochromogenes. The sequence continues at coordinate 4,676,103 of NZ_CP016279.1, forward strand.
TCTCGGCGCCGGTGCCCGGCCGGCCCACCCCGCGGTCGGCGAACATGTCGGAGCTGCGGCCGATGCCGGAGCTGTCCGCGCGGTAGGCCTCGGGCACGTTGGCGGTGAGCTGCTCCTGGTTCTGCCGAAGGGTGGTGGCGAGCGCGTCGAGCTCCGGGTGGTTGAAGCCATGGATGAGCCAGTACTCCAGCTGGACGTTGAGGTTCCACCAGACCGCGGGCCAGGGCGTGGGCTCCAGCCACGGCCCGGAGGTGGCCATGACGGGGCCGCCCGCGCGGCTGGCGGAGGCGACCTTGTAGAGCTGGATCCAGTGGAAACTCTGCAACCGCTGGTCGGGGAACGAGACGAAGCTCTTCCGGTAGAAGCCGTGCCACCAGCGGATGTGCCGTCGCCGGAGGGTCCCGTACGACGTCGCGTGCCGGAGGTTGCGCAGGGAGGCGGCCTCGGCGGCGGTGTCCGAAGGGAAGCTGTGTCCGACGCCGAGCAGCAGATCATCGCCGGTGCGGCGGTACGCGGTGGCGGTCTGGCCGCCGCCGGTGAGGGGCTGGAGCACCTGCTCGGTGCCGTCTGCGGCGGTCTTCGTGGTCCAGGGCGGGTTGGCGGTGTAGCCGGAGGGCGGGGCCTCGCTGATCCGCCGGGGGCTGACGGCGTCCTCGGGACGGAACGTCCAGACGACCCGTTCGGCGCCGCCGGCCCTGGCGCGGACGGCCAGGACCTCGTCGTGGATGAGGGCGGAGAGGGTGAGCGTGCCCGCGGTGGTGGTGACGGTGCCGGCGAGTTCGGCGTTCCACAGGCTCAGCCGCCAGTCGACGGCGGTGATGGTGCCGACCGGTTCGAGCGTGAGATGCCCGACCGGCAGACGGCAGGTGCCCCAACCGCTGCCGAACTCGGGACGGTGGTCCTGGACGCGGCCGTGCTGGACGGTGAAGCGGATCTGGTGGGCGCCCGGCTCCTGGTAGATCATGCTGCCCAGTAACCCGTCGCCGAGGAAGGGACCCTCGTGCCAGAGGGCGGGCAGTCTGGCCCACCGCAGGTCCTGGCCGCGCAGGAACCGCTCCCAGGCGCCGTCGCCGGTCATGGTGTCCCGGAGCCTCCAGGGGTGTCTGCCGCCCTCGGCCGCCGGACCGGCACCGTCTGACGGCAACGCCTGCGCGCTCTGTTCGGCATGCGCCGTCCCGGACAACGCCGCCGCTGCCGCTCCGCCCAGCGCGGTGCCGAGCACGACTCTGCGAGGCATCGGCGAGCGCTTCCCCGGCTGTGAGGTCATCATCGTCCTCCAGAGTTGACGGATCATCATTCATACATCGGGTGTATCGGGGAACCTAGGCATGCTTGATGGACCTGTCAACGACTCGCGAGAGAAGGAAATCAGGCTGTGGAAAGGCGACTTACTGGCAGAGTCCGCGCCAAGCGCACGCATCGAAGCCCCGCCGAGCTCTCTTACTCATCCGATGTATATTGGGTTCGATCGAAGGGGAGCGGGTGCCAGGGAAAGACGACACCTCGCTGTTACCTGCCGTATCCCCGATTGCTGCAGCGTGGCGGCATGACGTACGACCGCATTCCCTCCGTGGACGAGCTGATGGCACTGCTGGCCGACTGCGCCGACGCCTGGGACCGCCCGGACCGCTCCGGTGACCCGGTGGCCATCCTCGACCATGGCCTCCAGGTCGCCTCGGTGCTGGCCGAGCGCAACCCGCAGGACGAGGAACTGCAGGTGGCCGGGCTCGTCCACGACATCGGCCACTACCTCGTACCCGGTGACGAGGAGGGCCACGGTACGCACGCCGCGCGGGCGGTGGAGGACTTGCTGGGCCCGCGGGTCGCCCGCCTGGTCGCCCTGCACATCCCGGCCAAGCGCTATCTCGCCACCGCCGATCCGGACCTCGTGCTGTCGCCGGAGAGTGCCCGCACGCTCGGATGCCAGGGCGGCCCCCTGACGCGGCAGGAGGCGGCGGCCTTCGAGGCCGACCCCGACTTCGCGGCGGCGGTCGCACTGCGCCGCGCCGACGACGCGGGCAAGGTGGTGGGCCTGCGGGTGGAGGGTCTGGAGTCCTGGCGGCCCGTCGTGGAGCGCGTGGCTGCTGCCGCCCGCTGAGACGACCGAGTTGGGACATCTGACCGAAAGCCTCTCCGGCTCCTGGGACCGTACCCGAGCGGCCCGCGACTCCCTCGTGGAACCGGCGTGAGCCACTCGGACCCCGAGGCGTTCGCCGCTAGGTACCGCCAGGTGAAGGAGGAACTCCGGATTCCCGACACCTGCTACGCCCATGACATCGCGGCCCGGCTGTCCGTCGATCCCGGCGCGTTCGGAGCGAGTGCCCGAGTCGGGGGTTCCGGAGTCCTCGCGCTCACCGCGTGCGGCCGCGAGCACGGCCACCCCGCGGGAGCACTCGGAATCTGACGTCGCCGGTCACGCGGGGGCACTGCCGCCGTCCGTCACCACAGTGTTTCCAGCGTCTTGCGCAGGTTGTACTCGGCGATGCCCGCCATGTCCGCCCGGTCGGGGAAGTCCCCGTCGAGCAGTCGCAGTGGTCCGGCAGTCAGTGAGAGCCGCTGTGCCAGCAGGTAGAGAGCGAGCCGGTCCTCGTCCAGTCCGTCCACCGCCAGCGCCCGGTAGGCATCGCCCAGGCGGATCTGCAGGAAGACGTGCTCCCACTCGACGTCGAAGTACATCGACCCCTCGATGTCGATCGCCACGGGGTTCCCCTCCGCGTCCACCAGCACATGGTCGGGACCGAGTTCACCGTGCACGACCGCATACCGCGCGCGCGGCCGCACCGCCGCCGCCAGGCTGCGCAACCGCTCCTCCAGGCGCACGCGGACTCCGGCGATCCGCGGATCACGCGACGCGGCCTCGGCGAGGTCCCGCAGCGCACGTTCGAGGACCACTTGCTCGCACGACGTCCCGCGTGACGTTCCTCCCGCGTCGACCACGGCCACCTTGCCGTACCCGGACGCCCGGTGGCGCCGCATCGCCTCCAGAGCGTCCCCGAGCCGGCGCAGGACCGGGGCGGCCGCGCGTGGGTCGCGCGCGAGGAGTCGCTCCAGACTCTCGCCCGGGATGTCCTCGACGACCGCGAGATCCGACGGGTAGTGGACGCCGTCGCGGTCGACGAGACGGATCGCCGGGACGCGGACGCCGAGTGCGTGCAGCCGCGTGTGGGCGGCCTCGAACAGACCGAGTCCGAGGCCGGGCGAGAACGGGTCGGTGAGGTCGTCGTCGCCCTCGGCCGCCGGCCAGTAGTTCTCGGTGTTGTCCCATACGTACGCGATCGCCGTCGTCGCGTCGTCCATCACCAGGCGGTACACGCCCTTCCTACTGCCGCCCGCGACCGGCTCGACCGCGTCCAGCCGCCGCCCGCCGCCCAGCGCGGCCCGTGCGGCGCCCGCCAACCGGTCCCGCGTCACTGCCCTGGGTGCCACGTTCCGAACCGCCTCTCCGTCAGGACAACTCGCGCACCCTACGGGACCATCGTCGCGGAGACGATCAGTTTGTTCCGCGCCGGGTCCGGGGCTGTGCCGCCCGGGTCGCTCCGCGCAGACGGCACGGCCTACACGGCCATCGCCTCCTGGAGCCAGCGGGAGACGTGGTAAGGCAGCCACCAGGCGAGCTCGTCCGCTCGCAGGACCAGGTGTTCGGCGGTGAGCTCTTCCAGGATGTCGGGGGCGATGTCCGCTTGGTGCACGCCTCGGTCGAGTCGGGCGATGGCGGCCGGGTAGCGGGGGTCGTCGGCGGTGAACCGGCGTAGATCGCCCCAGCGCCGGTCGCGGATCTGCAGAAAGCCCGGCCCCCGACGCCATATCAGTTTGCAGAGGTAGTGACGGGTTCGCCAGGCGTGCAGAGCGGTGTCGGCGTCGGCGAGGCCGTGGACGGTGCGTGGCGGATGGAGGTGGGACAGCACCTTCCAGAGGTGGTCGGCGCGGTCCGGGGGCAGGCGCAGATCCCAGTCGACCTGGACGGCGCGGGCCGTCAGGTCGCGGATCAGGCAGAGCCGGTCGACCGCCGCGCGGGCGGCGGCCTGCCCGGGCGTGGCGAGGTCCACGGGGCTGTCGAGTTCGGCGCGTCGCGCGCCCATGGCCCACAGCCGTTCGGCGTCGCCGGGCTCAGCGGTGAGCGGGACGCGGCCCAGGGACATGCCCGGCAGCGTCCGGGCCTGAGCGTCGTGGTCGCGCCAGGCCTGGACGGCCGGGCTCGGAGTGCTCGGTGGCATGGTCGGTCCTTGTCGGTGGCCGGAGTCGGATCGGCGAGGAAGGCGGGGTCAGGGGAGTGCGGGAGCCGATGCGGCGGGCGTCGCGGTGACGGGTGCGCCGGCCGGTTCGGCCGTGGGGCGGGTGTGCACATGGCTCATGTAGTCCAGGCGCAGGAAGTCCTGGTTGACGGAGGCAGGTGCGATGTGGACGTACTGGCCCGCGTCCGTGAAGGTCACGCCGAGGTCCGTCCAGTCGTTCAGAAGGCCTCGCACGTCCTCGGGAGCGCGTTCGGCGAAGGCGGGGACGGAGGTCGCCTTGCGGTGCAGGGCCGCGGGGGAGTGCGGCTGGTCCAGGAGCCGGAAGACCGCGACGGCGAACGGGTCGGTCAGGCGCAGGGTCTGCCAGTCGAAGGAGGGCCTCCGGCTGACCAGGACGATCTCGTCCCCCAGGTCGGTGTGGGTGAGCCTGGCGTCGGTGTGGTGCTTCTTCCATGTGGCGATGGCGTCGTTCAGCCGGGTCACCGTGTCCTTCTCGATGCCGCGTTCGGGGGCCTGGAAGACGTAGGCCAGGTCGTGGAGTTCCGCCTCGGGCAGGTCGTAGGTGAAGGTGTAGTGCTCCTCCGGGCGCAGCCCGGTGAAGCCCAGTTCGGGCCGCTTGAAGTAGGGGCTGAAGCGCTCGATGGCGATCCGGGCGGACAGGTCGACCGGCGGGTTCAGGTGTTCCAGCGCGGGCAGTTGGCGGATCACGGGGTCGTAGTCCTCGGCGGTCTCACCGGGGAAGCCGTGCAGATAGTTCCAGGACACGGACAGTCCCGTCTCGGCCGCGTCCCGGAGCATGCGCACGTTCTGGCAGCCGCTGACTCCCTTGTCCATGAGGTCGAGCACCCTGCTGTTGAGGCTCTCGATGCCCGGCTGTACGTAGATGAGTCCGGCGTCGGCGAGGACCTGCAGCTGCGGGCGGCGCATGTTCGCCTTGATCTCGATGTGCATGCGCAGGTCGTAACCGCTGTCGATGATGCGGGGCAGCACGCTGGACAGGTACCGCATGTCGAGGATGTTGTCGACGACGTACATGTCGAGGACGCGATGGCGCTCCGCCAGGTCCATGATCTCCTGGTAGAAGGTGTCGGGGCTCTTGCTGCGGAACTGCATGAACGAGCCGTTCAGACCGCAGAACGTGCAGTGGTGCTTCTCGCCCCACCAGCAGCCGCGCGCGCCCTCGACGACCAGTTTCGGCTCCACCCAGTTACGGGCGACCGACTCGGCGAGGCGTTCGAAGTAGCCGCTGTAGTCGGGAGGCAGGATCGCCGCCGGGGGCAGGGGACCGGTGGGCATCGGGTTGGCGGTCGACGCCGTGCCGCCGTCACCGCGGTGGCACAGGCCCGGAATGTCGGCCAGCACGGCCGCCCCCGATCCGTCCCGCAGCGCTTCGAGCAGCCGCGGGAAGGCGTCCTCACCCTCACCGCGTACGACGAAATCGACGAACGGGAAGTTGCGGTGCACGGCCGCGCCCTGTTCGGCGTCGCAGTTGGCGCCGCCCATGACCGTCACGATGTGCGGGGCGAGCCGCTTGATGTGCCGGGCCGCGGCCAGGGCGGCGGTGTTCTGCTGGAACGTGGACGTCAGCCCCACGACATCGGGCGCGAGCTCGGCCACCCGCCGCGCGACCTCCGTCACGAACTCGGGCACGATCTCGTGCAGTTGGCGTGTCATACGCATCCGTGCCGAGCGCAGCTTGCCGGTCATCATCTCGGTGAACTCGGCGTCCTTCCAGGCCGGATCGTCGTACAGGGCACTGGAGAAGACCCAGTCGCCGCAGCCGAGGAAGTAGGACGACAGCGCGTAGTACTCGTAGTCCTCGGCGGCGAACTCGGTGCGCCGGGTGATCCAGTCGGTGAATTCCAGGTTGGCGTGCAGCACCTCGCACGTCGCGCCCGCAACGCGCTCGTCGACACTGCGTTTGAGGATGCCCAGGGCCAAGGAGGGCAGGTCGATGGGCGACCAGGGCATGTTGAGCAGGAGAACGCGCACGGTCGGCTCCTTGAGGGACGGCGCAGGCAGAAGGGCGGGAGGAACGGGGAGCCCGGCCGGCCCGTGTGCTCGACGGGCCGGCCGGGCCGTTGTTCACTCCTCGTCGTCGCCGCCCTCGTCGGCGTTGCGGAACGGGATGGTGATCGTGATGCCGATGCCCGGCTTGCGGTTCTCCTCGTCGCCCGCGAGCGGGTCGTTGTGGATGATGTCCTTCTGCACGGTCTTCCTCCTTCTGTGACGGGGATGGTGCTGTGCGAGCCCGGTCCCGCTGTTGCCTCAGCGGGACCGGGGCCCTCCGGCGGGTGCCGGGGGACGTCCGGGGGCGCGCGGCGCCGGGTCGGGCAACCGGTCGCGCAGAAAGAACAGGGACCGGCGCAGGACGGCGACGTGCGTGGCGCCGTCGTAGCCGTCGTGTCCGCTGTCCAGCCACATGGCCTCGTGCGGTACGTCCGCCGCGGCCAGCGCGGCGAGATAGGTACGGATCTGCCCGGGCGGGCATTTGGCGTCCCGGGTCGCGCCGACCACGAGCAGCGGTGCCGTGACCGCCGCCGCGTAGGAGAGGGGCGAACTGCTGGCGTAACGTTCCGGCACCTCGTCCGGAGTGCCGCCGAACAGCCGGATGTCCAGGGCCCGCAGCGCCGGCGTGGTCGCCCGGTGGGCGGTGACCCAGTCGGCGACCGGCTTGACGGCGATGCCGGCCTGCCACAGCCCGGGGCGGGTGCCGAGGGCGAGCAGCACCAGGTAGGCGCCCCAGGACACACCCCACAGCGCGCTCGCGTCACCGGCGACGAGGCCCCGGGAGACGAGCTCGGCGCGGACCGCGGCCAGGTCCTCCACCTGCGTGTGGCCGACTCCGGCGGGGAACGCGCGCCGCCAGCGCGGCCCGTACCCGGTGGAGCCGCGGTAGTTGACGCGGACGACCGCGTAGCCGGAGGCCACCAGCGAGTGCACCGTGGCGTCGTAGGCGTCCCGGTCGTGGTCGGCCGGTCCGCCGTGTACCAGGAAGACGGCGGGCGGCGGCACGCGGCCGTCCCGTTCCGGCAGGCTCAGCAGGGTGTGCAGGCGTCCCCACGCCGTGGACGTCCACCGAGCGGTGTGTCTGCCGGGGACGACGGTCGAGAGGCCGGGCGGGGGCAGTGCCATGCCGTCCGTGGCGTGCGCGACGGGCGGGTGGGCGGTGTCGGTCCACAGATAGTCGACCGCTCCGCCGGTGCGGGGCGCCGCGTCCAGCAGGCTGCCGGCGGGCGTGGGTACGATCCTGCGCGCCCGGGAGCCCAGGTCCACGCGGTACAGCAGGGAGCGGCCGTGCCGGTCCTGACGCACCAGCACCTCGCGGGTCCGCGGATACCAGCGGGCGCTGATCTCCGTGTCGAACGTGCACCAGCGGTGCGTACGCAGTCCTTCCTCCGGTGTCCAGGTGGCCGGGGCGTAGCAGTCCCCGAGGTCCTGGACCAGCAGCAGCTCGCGGTGTCCGGGCCGGGACGAGAAACCTTGGCACCACAGGCCGGTGCCGGACCGGTGGGATCCGGGCACTGCGGAGACGGTACGACCGGGTTCGGGCAGGCCGGGTCCGGAACGGCCGGAGCCGGGCAGTGTGGCGACGGTACGGCCGTCGGTTGTGACGACCGTGACCGCCGCCGCGTCGTCGGCCGACGACGCCAGGGCGATCAGAGTGCCGTCGGGGGCGAAGCCGCCCAGTCGGCACGGTGCGGAGGTGCGCAGCACCTCGTGCGGGGCGCGGCCGCGCCGCCCCACCAGCAGTACCGTCTCCCGTCCGAGGGCGACGGCCGCGACGACCGCTCCGCCCGCGGTCACGGCCAGCCCGCGCGGTTGCCCGGCCGGCGCACCCGGCAGGCCCGGCAGCCGCGGGCCGCCGTCGAAGTGCTGAAACCACCAGCGGCCAGTGTCCGTCGCGTCCTGCTCGAACCACCACACGTAGCCGTCGGCGTCGATCGCGCAGTGGGCCGTGCCGCCGGGGGTGTCGGTGACCTGGCGGGCCCGGCGGGCCCCGGAGTCCCACGTGAAGACCTCGCACCGCCCGCCGGAGTCCGCGGTGAACACCATGCGGCTGGGGTCCGCCGGGCACACGTCGGGGAGGGTTGCGACGAACACCTGGTAAGGGCTGGTCATGACCGACTCCCCGGGGACGATCCGGCAGGGCGGGTGTCCTCGTGCGCGTCCCCGGGGACGGCAGGCCGCAGCACGGTGCGGGCCGTGCGCTGCGTGTGGACCGCGAGCAGGGCCAGGACGGCGCCGCAGGTCAGGGCCGGTGCCCGCGGGCCGCCCCAGGTCACCAGGGCGGCCGCGACAGCGGGCGCCACGGCGGCCGTGACGGCGGTGGCGGATCCGAGTACGGCCCCGGTCCGGGACTGCAGATCCTGAGGGACGGCGAGGACGGCGGCGCCGCCCAGGACGACGGTGACCACCGGAAGTACCAGGCACAGCGCGGAGAAACACAGCCCCCAGAGCCAAGGACGGTCGGCCGCCGACAGCGCGGCACACGGCGGGAGCAGCAGCCACGTGGCCGCCGTCAGCGACCGATGAGCGCCGAACCGTTTCACGATCCGCGCCGCCACCAGCGAACCGACCATGCCCGCCGCGCCGGAGGCCGCGAGCACCCCACCGGTGGTGGCACTTCCCGCGCCGGTGCCCAGAACGAACACCGCGGTATAGAACAGCAGGGCCAACACCCCGCTCGCCACCGACGACCACAGCAGCACGAGTCGCAGCACGGGGGAGTGGACCACGGCGGCGAGGCCGGCCCGCAGCGCGCCGAAGGAAGGCCGACGTGACGCAAGGGGCTCTTTGCCGACCGGAGCCGACGATGCGTCGGGCGAGGATAAGGGCGTGCCTGGCGAAGCCACGTCAACGCTCGGAGAATCCAGGGGAGTACGAATGGCCCGCACTCCGAGAGCCGCCATGGCGTAGGAGACCGCGTCGACGGCGAACGGCAGGAAACGGCTCAGACCGAACAGGACGCCGCCCAGTGCCGGTCCCGCCACCAGCGCCGTCTGATCGCCCGCCTGGACTCCGGCCACGGCACGCGGCAGATCGTCCGGCGCCGCCAGCCGGCTCAGGGCCCCGCGCGCCGCGGTCTCGTAGGCCGTCGCGCACAGGCGCTCGGTCAGAGCCAGGCTCAGCAGGACCCACGGGGGCGGGTGGCGGAGACAGCAGACGGCCAGGCCCGCCATCGCCAGCGATGCCGTCAGCGCCGAGCCGGTCATGAGGCGGCGCCGGTGGCCCCGATCGGACGGTACCGCGATGAGCGGCCCGAAGAACACACCGGCGAAGGCGGCCACGCTGGCGAACACGCCCGCTGTGCCAGGGCCGTGGCCCAGGTCCAGGAGCAGAAGCGGGAACACCAGCCCGGATGCCTGGCTGCCGAGTCCGTCGACGGCGTTGACGCACCACAGGACGGCGACGTCGCGTCGGCTGCCCGCACGGGACGCACTCCGCGGCGGGAGGGGAGCGGCGACGGCCGCGGACGGCGGCTCCTCGTCGGCGGTACGCCGCGGTGGTCGAGACACGTCGATCTCCTCCACCCCCTGGATGTGCTGACAGTCCCCCGTGAGAAGGCCACCGGAGCGCCTACGCGGAAACGGCTGCCGAACCGAAGAATCTGGTCATCATGTGAGAGAAATGTGTACGAGATGCGAAAGCGAGCCGGAGCCTAATCACCCGGGCGCGGCGGGAACAAGGGTCCGGAAGCTCCCCGCCGCTCGCTCGCCGCGCCGGATATGGCCGACAGTCGACTGGCCGAACGCGCGCGCCGAGGTCCCCTGTGGCATGCCTCGGCCGGCGCGCGCACAGGGCGCGGCGAACCGCTCCGGCGCTTCGCGATGGTGTACCCGGAAGACGACAGCGGTCTGTCCCGCGCCCTTCGGGCAAGGGTCGATCCGGCGCAAGCCATGAAGGCCGTACGCCTTCACCGGCCCGGACGGACGGTCATCGGCCTCCGGGAACCCGCGTGCGTGGGGGCGTTGCGGCGCCAAAGGAAGGCGTTCCCTGCCAGGGGCACGTGCCTCCGTATCCGCGCCACGCTGTTTCGGCGAGCGGCTCGGCGCGCTCGCTCGGTGGCGGTCGGCGCGAGCGCGTCACATTGGCCGACAATGCCCCCCAACAGAACCCAAACAGCAATCAACCATTCCGCCAGAGGGAGTCAGGCCGAGGGGCCCACATCGAGGCGCAGACGTACATAGTTCGCGTCGCAGGGGCCGGGCCGATGGTGCCCGTCGGGCATCCATCCGTGCCGGGCATAGAACGCCTGGGCTCGGCTGTTGCGTTCCCACGCTTCGAGCACCCCGGCCGTCAAGGACGCGTCGCGGAGGAACCGTACGAACGCCGCGTGCAACTGGCTGCCGATCCCCTGTCCCCAGCGCCCTGCACGGACGTGGATCTGATAGAGCTGAGCGGCGGAAGCGGCGTCCATGTCAGGGTCCAGCGGAGGGCCCATCGCCAGGATGCCCACCATCTCGCCTTCGCGCACGGCGCACAGCACCGTCTTGGTGTCGTCCTGGACGGCACGCATCCACATCTCCCGTCGGCTGGACCGCCCCTCGGGAGAGGTGAGCTCCGTCTCCGAATGTCCACCTGCCTGGTAGTACGCGGTGCGCGCCTGCGTGTGGAGGTCGGTGATCTCGTCCAGGTCGTCGAGGTTCGCCGTTCGCAGCGAGGTCTGGAAAGTCGTCACGATCAAGAGACGCTCCTGCTTCGATACGCAGTTTCCCACCCCGCTGTTCCGCCCGCCGACGGGGCGGCTGCTCTGGTTGATCCCATCTGGGCCCGAGGGTGGATTGCCCTGCCGTGCCCGTGCCGCCGGTGGCGCAGAAAATCGAACACATGATTGAATCTGGCCATGCGGCCGATTCCCGACGACCTCACCCAAGCCCTGGAGGAGTGGCACACCACCTACCGCCGGCTGGCGGCCGAGCCACGCACCGCGCTGCGGCGAAGGCTCATCCGGCTGTCGGCGCAGGTGCTGTTCCATCCGTACTGGGACGGCGGCCGGCGGACGGCTGCGCGATCGAGCCTGTACACGGCGTGGCAGGAGAGAAGGAGCTGACCATGTGCGTCGTCCCGTGCAGGGCGGCTGGTGCGCGTCTTGTCGCAGCTGCCGCCTGATCTGCCCCGGCTCCGGATGATCCTGGCTCACCTCGACCGGCAGATCGCGGAGAACCACACGATCGGCGTCTACCTGCGGCTCCAGCGGGACGCCGTACGGGAAGCCCTCGCCCGCGCGGAACACCGGCCCCCGCGGCGGCCGAGCCGGGCGAAGGGCGGGGGAGCACTGCCCGGTTTCACGCCCCTGCCCGCGGCGGGAGTGGGCTTCGTGGTGCAGCAGAAGCGGACGCCGACGGGGCCCGAGCCCGCCCTGATCCACCTGGTCGACTGCAGCATGATCGAGGGACGGCCGCACCGGATCAGGGCCGACGAGGCACGGGCCGCGCTCACCGACCCGAATGTCGAAGCCTGCCGGCGATGCCGACCGGACACCGAGCTGGGTATCGACCTGGCGTGAGCGACACGACCGCTCCCGGCGCGTCCGGTAGCGGCGCCGGGCGTACGGGCGGACGGAGGACCGCGTTGTTGCAGCGGTGCCTGGCCCAAGAGCCTGATCGACCGCCCCGGACGTGGTGCCGCCGACGTGGGTTGCAGCCCCCGCCCCAGGGGCGTTACCTGGAAGTACCGGCGGTGAAGCGAGCGCGTGAGGGCCACGGCACAGTCCGAGGGCCCGCCTTCGTGTGTGTGCCCCGCCAGCGGCTTTCTGTCCCTCGCCGCCGTCGTCCAGCGCTCGACGCGGAGGTGATCCAGGTGAAAGCCGTTGTCTACGAGAAGCCCTTCAGCGTGACGGTGAGGGACGTCGATGATCCGCAGATCCAGCATCCGAACGATGTTCTGGTACGGGTCACGTCGACCGCCATCTGCGGATCCGACCTGCACATGTATGAGGGCCGCACGGCGGCCGAGGCGGGCATAGTCTTCGGACACGAGAACCTCGGGATAGTCGAGGAGGTCGGCACCGGTGTGACCTCCCTGTCCCAGGGGGACCGCGTCGTCATGCCGTTCAACGTCGCCTGCGGATTCTGCAAGAACTGCCTCGCCGGAAAGACCGGTTTCTGCCTGACGGTCAATCCCGGTTTTGCCGGCGGAGCCTACGGTTACGTGGCGATGGGCCCCTACAAGGGCGGCCAGGCCGAGCTGCTGCGGGTGCCTTTCGCCGACTTCAACTGTCTGAAGCTGCCGCCGGGCAACGAATTCGAGACCGACTTCGTGCTGCTCGCCGACATCTTCCCGACCGGATACCACGGATGCGAACTCGCCCAGGTGTCCCCCGGCGAGAGCGTGGCCGTCTACGGCGCGGGACCTGTGGGCCTGATGGCCGCCTACTCGGCACTGCTGCGCGGCGCGGCGAAGGTGTTCTCCGTGGACCGGGTGCCCGAGCGGCTCGCCAAGGCGGAGGAGATAGGGGCGATCCCCATCGACTTCACCAAGGGCGACCCGGCCGAGCAGATCAAGGAACAGACGAACGGAGAGGGAACCGACAAGGGCGTGGACGCCGTCGGGTACCAGGCCCAGGCACACGACGCCAGCCACGAGGAACCCGCCATCGTCCTCAACGAGCTGGTCATGACGGTCCGGCCCACCGGCATGCTCGGCGTCCCGGGCCTGTACGTGCCGTCCGACCCGGGTGGACCCGACGAGCACGCCAAGCACGGTCAGCTACTGGTCTCCATCGGCAAGATGTTCGAGAAGGGCCAGCAGATGGGCACCGGACAGTGCAACGTCAAGCGGTACAACCGCCAGCTGCGGGACATGATCATCGCCGGGCGGGCCAAGCCCAGCTTCGTGGTCTCCCACGAGATGTCGCTGGAGGAGGCCCCGCTGGCCTACGAGAAGTTCGACAAGCGGATCGAGGGCTACACCAAGGTGGTACTTCACCCAGGACACGTCCTCGCCGCATGAGGCACGGGTCCGGGCTGCCCACGGGGGCGCCCGGACCCCTGGGCCGGGGCAGGCCCTGTCTCGGTGCCGCGTCCCGGATCAGACCCCGTGATCCGCAAAGCCGTTGAGAGAACCGATCGCTCCACAACCAGGGCCGCCACGATCCCCTGCCGGGGCCGGTGGCGAGAACGGTGACGAGCGGAACGGCGCCGCTCCCCGCCGCCGCCCCATGGTCGCTCACGGCAAACGGAACACCGTGCGCATCCGGACGTCACCATGCGTGACTCACCCTGCGTGAGGGCCGCGATGCCGCCACCGGTACGCCGTAGTCCGGTACGTCGTCGCGCCTTTGGTGTGAGAGCCTGGTGGCGGGGTCCGCCTGTAGAGGGGACCGGATCATGGGCGTGTGGGGCCTGCCATACGGCGACGGCGTGGCCGACGGCGTGGTCGATCCGTTCGACTTCGCTACCGCCGCGCTGGTGATGGTGGACGCGGCCGGGCTGATCGAATGCTGGAGCGCGGAAGCCGAGAAGCTGCTCGGCTACAGCTCGGCGGACGTACTCGGCCACCCGGCCTCGGCCGTGCTGGACAGCCAGGACGGACTCGCGGCCCTGGTCGAAGGACGGCTGGTGGCCGACAGCTGGGAGGGCCGGATCTCGGTCCGCCACCACGGCGGTCACAGCGTGGAACTCGGACTGCGGGTACGAGCCCTGCGGGTGCCCTGCGGGCGCGGCGGCTGGATCGCCGCCCTGTGCAGCGCCGCCGCGCTGCAGCGATGGGAACTGGGCCAGGCGACGATGCAGGGCCTGCTGACCCAGTCACCGATCGGCATCGCCGTGCTCGACACCCAGCTGCGGTGCGAGTGGTGCAACGAGGCGCTGGCCACCATGGAGGGCCTGCCGGCCGAGGAGAGCGCTGCCGTGCCGGAGCGGCACCGCGGAGGGCTTCCGGCCATCGAGCGACAGGCCGGACGGGCGCTGGCGACCGGGGAGGTCCTGTCGGCCGTCGAACACGAGGCACCCCAGCCCGGAGTGACCGGCCAGGTGAACGCGGAGCACCTCAGGCTGCGCACGTCCTTCCCGCTGCGGGCCCGGACGGGGGCCACCCTGGGCGTGTGCCAGACCGCCATGGACTTCATCGACCGCGAGCGCGACAAGGGCCGCAGGCGGCTGGTGCTGGTGAACGAGGCCGGCGAACGCATCGGTACGACGCTGGAGCTCGGGCGTACCGTCGAGGAGCTCGCCGAGGTTCTGGTGCCCCAGTTCGCCGACTTCGTGGCGGTGGACCTGGTCGACGGCGTACGGCCTCCGGAAGATCTGGCCACACGTCCGCGCAAGGGCCAAGGCGGTCTCTACCGCGCCGCTCACCTGTCGATCCGCTCCGACGACCCCGAGGCGGTCGTCGCGATCGGCGCGCCGACCCACTATCCGGCACAGTCCCCGCAGAGCCGCTGCCTGGCAACAGGCCTGTCCGTGCGGGACGCGGACGTCTCGGCGTCGACCGCCTGGCTCGACGGGGATCCGCTTCGCCTGGACGCGTTCCGCCGCATCGGCGTCCATTCGCACATGGTCGTGCCGCTGCGCGCGCGGGGTGTGACCGCGGGCGTGGTCACGATGCTCCGCTGGGAGAACCCGGACGCCTTCGACGAGGACGATCAGCTCCTCGTCGAGGAACTGTCCGGCAGGGCGGCGGTCTGTGTCGACAACGCCAGGCGCTTCGCCCGTGAGCACAGCGCGGCGCTCGCGCTACAGACCAGTCTGCTGCCCCCTGCGCTGCCGGACCTCAGCGCCGTCGAGGTCGCCTATCGGTATCTGCCGGCGGATGCCGAGGCCGGGGTGGGCGGGGACTGGTTCGATGTCATCCCTCTTTCCGGTGCGCGCGTCGCGCTGGTGGTGGGGGACGTCGTCGGGCACGGCATCCACGCGGCGGCGAGCATGGGCCGGCTGCGCGCGGCCGTGCAGACGCTCGCCGACATGGACCTGCCGCCCGAAGAACTGCTGACCCACGTGGACGACCTGGTCCTGCGGCTGTCGGAGGAGGCCGAGGCGGCCTCGGACGGTGTGGTCATCGGCGCGACCTGCGTCTACGCCGTGTACGACCCCATCGGGCGCAAGCTGTCCGTCGCCCGGGCCGGACATCCCAGCCCGGGACTCGCGCACCAGAGCGAGCCCGTCGAAATCCTCGATGTCCCGGCCGGTCCTCCCCTCGGACTCGGTGGTTTCCCCTTCGAGTCGGTCGAGTTCGACGTGGAGGAGGGAAGCGTCATGGCCTTGTTCACCGACGGGCTGATCGAGGCGTCCGACCACGACGTCGATGCCGGCCTGGAGCGCCTGTGCTTCGCGCTGGCCCACCCCGACCGGCCGCTCGAGGAGATCTGCGACACGATGGTCCGTACGCTCCTTCCCGACCGTCCGCGCGACGACGTGGCGTGCCTCGTGGTGCGCACCCGCGGCCTGGACTGCGACCGAGTGGCCACCTGGGACATCCCCTCGACTCCCTCCTCGGTCGCCGAAGCCCGCAGCGAGGTGGTGGCACAACTCGCCCGGTGGAACCTGGACGACATCGCCTTCACCACGGAGCTGATCGTCAGCGAACTGGTCACCAACGCGATGAAACACGCTCACGGCCCCATCGGCCTCCGGCTGATTCACGATCGGACCCTCATCTGCGAGGTGTCCGATGCGAGCAACACCTCCCCGCGGCTGAGGCGCGCCCGGTCCTCCGACGAAGGCGGCCGCGGGCTGTTCCTGGTTGCACAGCTCGCACAGCGCTGGGGCACGCGCTACACGACACCCGGGAAAACGATCTGGACGGAACAGCCGCTGCCCGCCCGCGCTCACGACGTCACACGGGCCGCGACCGCTGAGTAGCGCACGCCCGCTGCCCGCCGGTTCGGCGCCGGGGGAGCGGCAGCGGCGGTGACGTCTGCGGCCCACGCGCCCGACGAGGTGCCGTCCTCACGCCTGCTCCGCGTGCGCCCGCGAGTCCCTCGGTCTGCGTGACCGACGGAGCGTGCGCCATGGCGGGAAGCCGCGCCTTGTCTCAACTGTCCGCAGCCGTCGCGGTGATGAGTGGGTGGTCTTCCCGTGCGCACGGGAGCGGAACAGCCGGTGTATTGACGTGTGCACGACCGATGGATACGTTGCCCCAGTGCTCCGAGTCGGACCGTCGTCCGGCGGAGACGTCCGTTCACTGTGAGACAACGTTGTCAAGGCGGTGATCTCGAGTTGAGTCATTGCGTGGTCGGCGATCTCGCGCACACGGCCTCGCCGTCGCGGTCCGCGGTCGAACCGGCATCGGGGCGCGGCCGCGCCCCGAGCCCGCCCCAACTCATCGCGCCCTGGCTCCCATTGGCATCGCACTCGCAGTGAAGCCGTCCCTCCGGGTCCCGCGACTCCGGGGACAACGTTGTCGCCCGCATGCACCGCTGACCCGCACCGCATGCCGGACCTGTGGCACCTCCGGCCCCCGGCCGGACCACAACTCCGTGACCTGACGGGCCCCGTCATCCCCGCGCACCGGGTCGCGCTGCCTCGTCCGGCTCGCCGTGCTCCCGAAACGCGTACCCCCAGGAGGTAGTCCGATGTCTCTGATTCCGGCCGGCGGCCGCCGTCGCGGCCCACACGGACGAACGGTCCGCGGCCGCCCGATCCGGCTCGCTCTGGGCGTCGGCGCCGGCGCCGTTCTGCTGGGCGCGTACGGGTTACCCGCGCCCGTCGCCTGGGCCGCGCACCCGGTGCCGGCGAGAGCGGCGAAACTCGTGTCCTCGCCGGCTGATCTGGTCGACCCCTTCATCGGCACCACGAACGACGCGAACGACTTCCCGGGCGCGGACGTCCCGTTCGGCATGGTGCAGTGGAGCCCGGACACTTCATCGCGTCCGCCCGGTGGCGGGTACGAGTACAAGGACTCGTCGATCACCGGATTCAGCCTCACCCACATCGCGGGACCGGGCTGCGGGGCCGCCGGTGACGTGCCGGTACTGCCCACGGTGGGTGCCGTCGACAACACGGCGACGGCCTCCTTCTCGCACGCAGGCGAATCCGCGCAGGCGGGTTCCTACAAGGTCGCGCTCGACAACAAGGTGACCACCGAGCTCACCACCACCACGCGCAGCGGCATGGCACGCTTCACCTTCCCCCCGACCTCTCAGGCCAACTTGGTCTTCAAGCTGACCAGCAGTCAGAACAGTGGCACTTCCACCCAGTTCGACGTCGTCTCCGGCACCGAGGTCAGCGGTCAGGTCACCAGCGGAAGATTCTGCGGCGCCCGGAACACCTACACCGTCTACTTCGACATGGTCTTCGACCGGCCCATCGCCTCCAGCGGCAGTACGCTCGCCCACGCGACGAAGCCCGAACCGTCACCCGAACGCGCCGGCCAGAACGCTCCGGAGGAGCCGAACAGACCGCGGCTTCACGGTGTGATGCCGAAGGCGCCCGCAGGCAGGGCGGCGCCGGACGCCGCCGCGAACGCGCATGTCACCTTCGACACCACCACGCACCCGGTCGTCCAGGCCAAGGTCGGCATCTCCTACGTCTCCGTGGCGAACGCGGTCGCCAACCGGAGCGCCGAGAACGCCGGGTGGGACTTCGACGGCGTCCGCGCCAAGGCCCACCAGGCATGGGACACGGCACTCGGCAAGGTACGGATCGCCGGCGGCGCGGCGGACCAGCAGCGGATCTTCTACACGGCGCTCTACCACTCGCTGCTGCACCCGAACGTCATCAGCGACACCAACGGCCAGTACTACGGATTCGACGGCACGACGCACCAGGTCGACACAGGACACCATGCCGCCTACGCCAACTACTCCGGCTGGGACATCTACCGCTCCCAGGCCCAGCTCGAAGCGCTGGTGAGCCCCGAGGCCGCGTCCGACACCGCGCAGTCGATGACCGACGACTACGCCCAGACCGGCATCTTCCCCAAGTGGTCGGAGAACAACGGCGAATCGTACGTCATGGTCGGCGACCCGGCTGCGGCGATCATCGCCGACTACCACGCTTTCGGCGCCCGGGACTTCGACACCTCCAAGGCGCTGTCCGGCCTGCTGAAACAGGCGAGCACCACGAACAACGACCGGCCGGGCCTGAACTACCTGGACACCCCGGGCTACGAACCCCACGACGGCAGCTACGGCTGCTGCAACTTCTACGGCCCGGTCGCCACGACCCTGGAATACGACACCGCCGACTTCGCCCTCTCCGCCTTCGCCGGCGCCCTCGGCGACACCCGCAGTCGGCAGACGTACGCCCATCGTGCCCAGGACTGGCGCAATGTGCTGAACCCGGACTCCGGCTTCGTCCAGCCCCGCAACGCCAACGGCTCCTGGACCAGTGGATTCTCCCCCACCAGCGGCACCGACATGGTGGAGGCCGACTCATGGATCTACTCGGGCATGGTGCCCTTCAACGTGGCCGGACTGGCCACCGCAAAGGGCGGCGACAAGGCGATGAACGACTACCTCGACACCGTGCTGCGCAGCTACACCGGCGCCAACGGCTACGCCTGGGTCGGCAACGAGCCGAGCGTCGAACTGCCCTGGGAGTACGACTACATCGGCGAGCCCTACAAGACGCAGGCCACCGTACGCTCGATCCAGGACGAGATCTGGTCCGACACCCCCGAGGGCCTCGCCGACGGCAACGACGATCTCGGTGAGATGAGCGCGTGGTACGTGTGGTCCGCGCTGGGCATGTATCCGATGACCCCCGGCACCTCCGATCTCGCCCTCGGCTCGCCCCTGTTCTCCCAGGCGGTGATCACCCTGCCGTCCGGGAAGACCCTGACGATCAACGGCGACGGCGCCGCGGACGACGCACCCTATGTCCAGTCCGCTACGTTCAACGGGTCCGCGTGGAACAACGCCTACGCGCCCACGACCGCGATCACCTCCGGAGGCACGCTGTCCTACACGCTCGGCACCAGCCCCAACACCGGCTGGGCGACCCAGGCTTCGGCCGCCCCGCCCTCCTACCCCGGTGACACGGCCGCCCCGCCCAAACCGCGCGTGGGTCCCGTCAAGGCGGGCGTGGACTCGGCGCAGTGCGTCGACGACGCGGGCTCCGGCACCGCCGATCACACCGCCGTCCGTCTGTGGGCCTGCAACGGCACCTACGCCCAGGACTGGACGGTCGCGACCGACGGCACCCTGCGCACCCTCGGCAAGTGCCTCGACGTGACGAACAGCGGCACGACCGACGGAACGCTCGTCCAGCTCTACACCTGCAACGGCACCGGCGCCCAGCAATGGACGGCGGGCGCCGACGGCTCACTGACGAACCCGCACTCCGGGCTCTGCCTGGACGATCCCAACTCCTCCACGACGCAGGGCACACGGCTTCAGATCTACACCTGCAACGGGACCGCGGCGCAGAAGTGGACGCTGCCACCGGCCTGATGCCCCGCCCGAAGCGACCCCGTCGCCCGCACCCAGCGCAGGGCTCGCGGTTCCGCTCGCCGGCGGAACCGCGAGGTCCTTCACTGGTACACGCGGGCGAGGGTGTCACCGGGATTTGTGTTCGAGTGCACTCCAACATCCACACTGATCGTGAAGGGGCGTCCGCCCCTGGCACAGATTGGTGGGAGCACATGGGCAAGACGAGCAGGGCGGGGCATCCTCTGCCTTACGACACGTACCGGCAGGCGATCGAACGCGAGACGCTGCGCTTCGCCGAAGCGGTGTCGGGAGCCGACCCGGCGGCTGCGGTGCCCTGCTGCCCGGATTGGACCCTGGCCGATCTCACCCGCCATGTGGGAGCGCTGCAGCGCTGGTTCTCGGTGCTGCTGACCCAGCTGGTGCAGGAGCCCCCGCGCAGCCGGGACGTGGAGCTGGGGCTGCCGGAGACGGCGCGGGAGTATGCCGACTGGGTGGCAGCGGGCGTACCCCAGGTGGCGGCCGTGCTGCGGGCCACGGACCCTCAGGCCGCGATGTGGGCCTGGGGTGAGGACCAGCACGCGCGCTTCTGGGCCCGCCGGATGCTGTTCGAGACGCTGGTGCACCGGGTGGACGCGGAGCGCGCCGTCGGCAGGGAGCCGGACATCGACGCCGAGCTGGCGGCGGACGGGGTGGACGAATTCCTCGTCAACCTGCGCCATGCGGGGCTCTTCGCCCCGGCCGTCACGAAGCTGAACGGGGCCGGCGAGACCATCGCGTTCCGGTGCGCGGCCTCCGACGGCGCGAGCGGCGAGGAGTGGCGGGTCCGGCTGGACGCGGACGGCTTCCGTCTCCTTCCGCCCGCCGGGGGCGATGACGTCGAGTCCGAACGGCCCACGACGGCGGTTCGCGGACAGGCGGCGGATCTCCTGCTGCTTCTCTACGGGCGGCGGACGTACCAGGATCCGGCCTTCGAAGTCTCCGGAGAGGCCACGGTCCTCGATCGCTGGTTCACCCACACGGCCTTCTGACCCGGTCCGGCCCACACCCCGGACACTCCGGTCTCCACGGACCGGAGCTCTCCGGTCGGCGCTGTGAAGCGGATCACAGCGGCGGACTGTCACACATTCCCCGCGCGGCGTGTCCCCATGGGCAGCCGATGAAAGGAGCCGGGTGTGAGGCCGGGGTCACCGAGCGCGCTCACGGGGGAGACGGGCCATGCCTGAGGACGCCTTCACCGAGCACCGACCGCTGCTGTTCACCATCGCCTACGAGATGCTGGGCAGCGCCACGGACGCCGAGGACGTGTTGCAGGAGAGCTACCTGCGCTGGAGCCAGGTCGATCCCGCCACGGTCGAGCATCCACGCCCCTATCTGGTGCGCCTGGTGACCCGGCAGGGTCTCAACCACCTGCGTGCGGTCAGGGCGCGGCGAGAGGAGTACGTCGGAACCTGGCTGCCCGAGCCGATCCGCACCGCACCCGAAGTGAGCGACGACGCGACGCTGGCCGAGTCGGTGTCGATGGCCGTGCTGCTCGTCCTGGAGACGCTGAACCCCACCGAGCGCGCGGTGTTCGTCCTGCACGAGGTGTTCGGCTACGCCCACGGCGAGATCGCCGCCGCGATCGGCAAGACGGAGGTGGCCGTCCGGCAGACGGCCCATCGCGCACGCCGTCATGTCCTCGCCCGGCGCCGCCGTTTCGAACCCGACTCCGGGGCGACGCGCGAGATCATCCAGCGATTCCTGCGCGCGGCGGCGACCGGTGACATCCAGGCGCTGATGGACCTGCTGGCGCCCGAAGTGGTGTCGATCTCCGACGGCGGTGGGAAGGTCGCCGCCGCCCGCCACCCGATCACCGGTCGCGCCGACGTCACCCGCTTCGCCCTCGGCGTGGCACGCACCGGCGCCGCGAGCGTCCCCGTCGAGCACGCCACCTACAACGGCATGCCCGCGGCACGCTTCCTCATCGGCGGTGAACTCGACTGGCTGCTCGCCTTCGAGATCCACGAGGGACGGATCACCGGGCTCTACGGGATTCGCAACCCCGACAAACTCCGCAGTGCCGACACAGTGCTTCGGCTCGACAGAAAGGGACCGTGACCGTGGAGACCGTGACCGTTGAGCGGCTCATCGACGCCCCGATCGACGACGTGTTCGCCTGGCTCACCGCGACCACCAACTACACCGGTTCGCCCCTGGTGCTGCGCTGCGCCCTGACCCGGCAGGGCCAGGGCGCGCCCTACGGCGTCGGCGCGGTGCGCAGTCACCTGTGGGCGATCGGCTGGTTCCGGGAGCGCATCACCCACTACGACGCGCCGTATTGCACCGAGTACGTCGTCGATCGCAGCCTGCCGCCGTCCAGGCACGAACTCGGCCGGATGACGTTCACCGAGGAGGCCGGCGGCACCCGGGTGTGCTGGACCACCCGCGCCGAGGTCAGCGTCCCCTTGTTCGGACCGTTCCTCACCAGGCGCCTCATGCGGCCCATCATCGCCGGTACCTTCGGCAACATCCTGGACGCGGCCGACACCGCGTTGACCCGGACCTCGAGCCGGCGGTGACCCCCTGTTCCACCGCCCGGTGACCGGCACGCGGTCCTACGCCGTCTTGGGCTCGGCCGGTACGCAGAGCCATGCGAGGCCGGCGGCGGTCAGGTAGGCGAGCGCGCCGATGGCCATGCTGGTGCGCAGCCCGGCGCCGTAGCTGCCCGCCGTGGCGAGCAGGCTGCCGCCGAGTGCCACACCGGTGGCACTGCCGATCTGGCGCGTCGTGTTGAACAGGGCGGAGGCGGTCCCTGAGAACGCCGCGGGGGCCGCACCCATCATGGTGGCGGTCGAACCGGTGAGGGCGAAGGAGGTACCGAACCCCGCGGCCATCATCGGAGCGACCAGCAGCGCGTAGGCGGGTTCGGGTCCCGCGGCCGCCCAGCCGGCCAGACCCAGGGCGGCCAGGAGCATGCCGGAGACCACCAGCGGACGATCGCCGGTGCGGCGGGACAGCCGCCCCGACAGGACGGAGGCGAAGGTGGTCATCGCTACCGCGGGGAACAGAGCCACCCCCGTGCGCAGGGCGCTGAAACCGCGCTGGTGCTGGAACTCCAGGCTGGCGGTGAACACCATGCCGTAGAAGCCCAGGTTGAACAGCATGCCGATGACGGCTCCACCGCTCATCGCACGCGAGCGCAGCAAGCCCGGCGGAAGGACGGGAGACCGGGCCAGCCGCTCACGCAGCGCGAACGCCCCGGCGGCCAGCACGGCCAGGCCCGCTCCGGCGAGCACGGCCGGATCGGACCAGCCCCGCCGTCCGGCCTCGTTGAGCGCGGCCGTCAGCAGCGCCACCGCCGCCACGACCGCGCACTGCGCAGGCCAGTCCAGGGCCCGGTCGGAGTGCCGGGGCGAGCGCGCCACATGCCGCAGCGTCAGCACCAGGCAGGCGACGCCGACCGGCAGATTGATGAGGAACACCCAGCGCCAGCCCACCGTGGAGACCAGCAGCCCGCCCAGCAGCGGCCCCGCGGAAGCGGCGATACCCGCCATCGAGCCCCACAGGCCGAAGGCCCGGGACCGTGCCGGCGGCGACGGGTAGGCCTGCTGGAGCAGGGCCAGCGAACCCGGCACGATCAGTGCCGCGCCGAGCCCTTCCACCAGCCGGGCCGTCACCAGGAAGAGGGCACTCGGCGCGAGCGCGCAGGCGGCCGAGGACGCCGTGAACACCGTCACGCCCAGGCAGAAGACCCGGCGGTGCCCCAGCCGGTCGCCCAGTGCGCCGGCGGTCAGCAGGAACCCGGCGAAGACCAGGGTGTACCCGTCGGTGATCCATTGGATGCCGGTGAGCGAGGCGGGCAGTTCCCGGCCGATCACCGGCACGGCGACGTTGATGACGGTCACATCCAGGATCACCATGAAGTACCCGGCGCACACCGCCAGCAGCGGTGCCAAGGCCGCCACGTCTCCCACTCCCTCCCGTCCGCGGAGATCCTTTGCAAAAGCCACATTAATGCATATATGGATGGCAGGCGGGGAGCCGGGCGGACGCACATCACCCCTGGAACGGGCCGGCACGGCGCACGCGCAGCGCTCACGGCCGCGGGCGGTCCGTGAGCCTATAGTCGGTTGGCGTCGGGGGAACGCACACAAAAGGGGTGGGAATGACGGGGGTTCGTGGGGAGCTGGTCCGTCCGTTGGCCGAAATCGTCCGGGAGCATGCGGCACGGGCGGGGGAGAGGACCGCTTTCCGGGATGCCCGTCGCGGCGTGACCTGGGCGGAACTGGACGAGCGGACGGCGCGGATCGCGGGGCATTTCGCACGGCTGGGCGTGCGCCGCGGGGACCGGGTGGTGTTCTGCCTGCCCAACCGCGTGGAAATGGTCGAGAGTTGCCTGGCGGCAGTGCGCGCCGGTGCCGTGGGAGTCCCACTGGATCCGGGGGCGACCGATGCCGAGGTGGCTCATGTCCTCGGCGACAGCGGGGCGGCGGCGGTCGTGCTCGAGGCGTCGCAGGCGGATCGGTTGCAGCGGGTGGCGGCCGGGCAGGCGTTGCCGCGCGTGGTGCTCGTCGGTGCGGAGACGCCGCCCGCCGGAGCACCCGCGGGCACGGTCCCGTACGAGGAACTCGCCCGGACCGATCCGGGCGGTCCGCCGCGCGACGATCTCGGCCTCGACGAACCGGCCTGGATCCTCTACACGTCCGGAACCACCGGCGAGCGAAAAGGTGTCGTGTCGAGCCAGCGGGCCGCGCTGTGGTCGACGGCCGCCGCCTATGCGCCGCTCTTCGGCCTGTCCGAGAAGGACCGGCTGCTGTGGCCGCTGCCGATGCACCACGCCTACGCGTACTCGCTGTGCGTCCTCGGGGTGGTCGCCACAGGCGCGAGCGCCTACCTCCTGGACCGGGGCGTGGACGTCGTCGAAGCACTCGAACGACAGCCGCTGCAGGGGCCGTTCACCATGCTGGCCGGGGTGCCGGCCACCTATCACCTGCTGGTGAGCGCGCTGCGAGACGCGCCGCGTCCGCCCGGAGGACTTCGGCTGTGCATCACCGCGGGGGCACCCTGTCCTGCCGAACTGCGCGCCGACGTGGAAGAGTTGCTGGGCGCACCGCTGCTGGACGGGTACGGCTGCACCGAGACCTGTGGAAAGATCGCGGTCGACCGGCTCGAAGTGCCGATGCCGGAGCGCGTGCCGCAGCCGGTGCCCGGAGTCGAGGTCCGGGTGACCGACACGGTGTCCGGACAGCGCGCCGCCGACGGTGACGAGGGCGAGATCTGGGTGCGTGGCCCCGGCTTGATGATCCGGTACCACAATCGCCCCGACAGCACGGCACAGGTCCTGCGGGACGGCTGGTACCGCACGGGCGACCTCGGCCGTCGCGAGCCGGGCGGCGGGCTGAGGGTCACCGGCCGGGTGGGCGACCTGATCATCCGTGGCGGGCAGAACGTCAACCCGGTCGAGGTGGAGCAGGCGCTGCTGACCTGTCCCGGTGTCGCGGACGCCGCGGTCGTCGGCAGGCCGCACGACGTGCTGGGGGAGGTTCCGGTGGCGCTCGTCGTCCCCGGGCCGGACGGGGTCGACCCGGCGCGGGTGCGAACCGCGTGCCGGGAGCGGCTGTCCGCGTTCAAGGTGCCGGACGACATCGTCCTGGGCGGTCCGGTGCCCCGCACCTCCTCCGGCAAGATCCAACGGACCGTACTCGCCCGTCAGTTGGCCGAGGCGCTCGTCACCGGGAAAGGCAACGCCTCCGCCGCGCTGCAGGCCCGGCTGCTGGCGCTGCCCGCTCCGGAGCGGCTCCGCGCCGTGCAGCGCCTCGTCGTCGACGCGGCGGCCGAGACCTCCGGTGACCAGCGGGTCGCCCCCGAGCCGGGCCGGGCCTTCACCGACCTGGGACTCGGCTCCTTGCAGGGTGTGCTGCTGCGCGACCGGCTGGGGGCGCTGACCGGCCTGGAGCTGCCCGCGACCCTGGTGTTCGACCGCCCGACGCCGGACGCCGTGGCCGAGTACCTCCATGACGCGCTGCTCGGCGCTCCCTCCGAGCCGGTGCACGGCGTCAGGTCCGGAACACGCGCGGGCACTCCGCCGCCCGACGAACCAGTGGCCATCGTGGCCATGGCCTGCCGCTACCCGGGCCTCGTGGACGACGTCGCCACGCCGGAGGAACTGTGGCGGCTGGTCGCGGGCGGCACGGACGCGACCTCCGTGTTTCCCGCCGACCGGGGCTGGGACCTGGCAGGTCTTTTCGACTCCGACCCGGACCGGCCGGGCACCTCGGTCACGCGCCGCGGCGGCTTCCTGCGCCGCGCCGCCGACTTCGACGCCGACTTCTTCGGCATGTCCCCCCGGGAGGCGCTGGCCACCGACCCGCAGCAGCGGCTGCTGCTGGAGACCGCCTGGGAGGTCGTGGAACGGGCGGGCATCGCCCCGAACGCCCTGCGCGGCAGCGACACCGGAGTCTTCGTCGGCATCATGCACGGCGACTACGCCGGCCGCCTGCTGCACCGGGGAGGCCACGCGCACGAGGCCCACCTCGCGCTCGGCTCCGCGGGCAGCGTGGCATCCGGGCGCATCGCCTACACCCTGGGCCTGGAAGGGCCCGCCGTGACGGTGGACACGGCCTGCTCCTCGTCGCTGGTCGCCATGGACTGGGCGGCCCGGGCACTGCGCTCGGGCCAGTGCTCGCTGGCCGTGGCCGGCGGGGCCACCGTCATGGCCAGCCCGGTGCCGTTCACCGCGTTCAGCAGGCTGCGGGGACTCGCGCCCGACGGGCGGTGCAAGCCGTTCTCGGCCGCGGCAGACGGCACCGCCTGGGGCGAGGGCGTCGGCCTGGTCCTGCTGGAGCGGCTCGCCGACGCCCGGCGCAACGGCCATCCGGTACTGGCCGTGCTCCGAGGCTCCGCGGTCAACGGCGACGGCGCGTCCAACGGCCTGACCGCGCCGAGCGGCCCCGCGCAGGAACGGGTGATCGGGGACGCCCTGGCCGCCGCCGGGCTCACCCCTGCCGACATCGACGCCGTCGAGGCCCACGGCACCGGCACCCCGCTGGGCGACCCCATCGAAGCACGGGCGCTGCTGGCCGCGTACGGGCACGACCGCCCGGCCGAACGGCCGCTGTGGCTGGGATCGCTGAAGTCCAACATCGGGCACACCCAGGCCGCGGCCGGTGTCGCCGGGGTCATCAAGACCGTGCTGGCGATGCGGCACGGGCTGCTCCCGCGCACACTGCACGCCGATGAGCCGTCCCCCGGGGTGGACTGGTCCTCGGGCGCACTACGGCTGCTCACCCGGGAGCGGCCGTGGCGCCCCGCACCCGGGAGCCCCCGCCGCGCCGCCGTGTCCGCCTTCGGCATCGGCGGAACCAACGCCCATCTGATCCTCGAGGAAGCGGCCCCGGCGGACGCGGACCCGGCCCCGGGACCCGAACAGCCCGTTCCGGAACCGCCGTTCCTCCTGTCCGGCGCGAACCCCGAGGCGCTGCGCGCCCAGGCACGGCATACGGCGGCCTTCCTCCGCGAGCGGCCCGAACTGCCCCCGCGGGACGTGGCGTTCTCGCTCGCCACCACCCGCGCCGCTCTCCGCCATCGGGCCGCGGTGCCCGTCCAGGACCGCGCGGGCCTGCTCAGCGAACTGGACCGCCTCTCGGCCGAGGCGACGACAGTCCTGCCGCCCCCGGCCCGCACAGACGGACGACTGGCACTGCTCTTCACCGGCCAAGGCGCCGGATGGTCGGGCCTGGGCCGGGAACTGCACCTCGCCTATCCCGTCTTCGCTGACGCCTTCGACGCCCTGTGCGGCCGTTTCGACTCCGCCGGTGTCGTGGACCGGCCCCTGCGCGAAGCCTTGTGGGACGAGCCGGGAACAACGGCCGCCGATGTGCCGTACAGGACCGACATCGCACAGGCCGGCCTGTTCTCGTTCGAGGTCGCCCTGTTCCGGCTGCTCGAATCCTGGGGTCTGCGGCCGGACTTCGTGGCCGGCCACTCCGTCGGCGAACTGGCGGCGGCGCATGCGGCCGGGATCCTGTCGGAACGGGACGCCGTCGACCTGGTCGCCGCCCGGGGGCGGGCTATGCGGCAACTCCCCGCGGACGGCGCCATGGTGTCCCTGGACGCCACCGAGGACGAGACCACGGCAGCGCTGGCGGAGTTGCCGGAGGCGGCCGGGCCGGTGGCCATCGCGGCGGTGAACGGCCCGCGGTCGGTCGTCGTCTCCGGGGCGGAGCAGGCGGTGACGGCGGTGGCCGAACGCTTCGAGGCCCGTGGGCGTCGTACCGTACGACTGCGTACCAGCCATGCCTTCCACTCACCGCTCGTCGAACCGGCGCTCGGGGCGTTCGGCAGGGCCGCGGCTCGGGCCACCTACCATGAGCCCCGCGTTCCGATCGTCTCCGCACTGACCGGGCGTCGGGCCACCGGAGACGACCTGCGCTCGGCGGCCTACTGGGTCCGCCACGCCCGTGAGACGGTCCGGTTCGCGGACGCCGTACGCCATCTGGTCGGCGCGGGTGTGACCGCCTTCGCCGAAGTGGGCCCCGGCGCACACCTCACCTCCGCCGCGATGACCGCGGTCCAGGATCCGGGGGACCTGGTCTTCACCCCGACCGTGCGGCCCGGCCGCCCGGAGCCCGGCACGGTCCTTGCGGCACTCGGCCTCCTGCACGTGCACGGCACCGCGATCGACTGGGAGGCCGTGCACCGGGGACACACCGGCAGGCGTGTCCGGCGCGTGGACCTGCCCACCTACCCCTTCCAGCGGGAACGGTACTGGCTGGCCGAACCTCCCGGCACCACGCCGAGCGCCGCACGGACCGGCGTGGGCCATCCGGTGCTGACCTCGACGACGAGCCTCCCGGACACGAGCCGCGTGCTCTGCACCGGCCATCTGTCGGACACCGACCAGCCCTGGCTGCGCGACCACGTCGTCGCCGGACACCCGCTCGTGCCCGCCGCCGCCCTGGCCGAGATGGCGCTCCACGCCGGTACCTCGTGCGGCCTTGAGACCCTGGAGGAGCTGACCTTGCTGCTGCCGTTGCAATGGCCCGGCTCCGGGGAGCGTGCCGAGGTGCAGGTGGCACTCGGTGAGCCTGACGCGTCCGGCCGCCGGACCGTGGACATCCGCGCCCGCTCCGAGGATTCCGGTCCGCTCGGTGCGTGGACGCACCACGCGACCGGCCGGCTGGGACGATCGGACCCCGATCCCGGCGCGAGCCACGGCCCCCACGAGTCCTGGCCGCCCCCGGACGCCGTCCCGGTCGACCTCACGGGTGCCTACGACCGCCTGGCGGGCGCGGGGTACGCCTACGGTCCGGCCTTGCGATGCGTGCGGGCCATGTGGCGCCAGGGCGACGACCTGCTCGCCGACGTACAACTCCCCGACGCGGCCGTGGAAGAGGCACAGCGGTACGGCGTCCATCCCGCGCTGCTCGACGCCGCCGTGCACGCTCCGCTGCTGGCCCCTGCGGATCCGGGCGAGTCCGGCCCGGCCCGGCTGCCGTTCGTCTGGCGAGGTGTCAGCCGACACGCGGCAGGCGTGACCGCGCTGCGAGTCCGGCTGCGCCCCACCGGGGAGGACTCGGTCGCCGCCGACCTCTCCGACCCGGCAGGCAGGCCGGTGCTTCGGGTGGCGGCGCTGACCACCCGACCGGTCCCGGGCACCACCGGTTCCGGCCGGCTCCCGCAGCCACGCCCCCTGTACCGCCCGCACTGGACCGCGGCCGCCCCGGCCCTTTCGTCCACGCCCGCACTCGCGGTGGCGTCCCCGGACGACCTCGGCCTGGCCGCTCTGCTGCCCGACTCCGTGCGGCCCGAGACGCCGGCCCGCGCTGCACAGGCAGCCGACACCGGCTCCCCCGAGGCCGACACCCCGGCCCTCGTCGTGTCCTTGACCTCGCCGGCCCCGTCCACCGACCCGGCCGCCGAGGCGCGCGAGCTGGTCACGCGCGCCCTGGAACAGCTGCACAATCGACTGCCCGCCCTGGCTCCGGGATCCCGTCTGATCCTGCTGACACAGGGCGCCACCACTCCGGAACCCAACCTGCCCGCCGCGGCGGCCCGGGCACTGTCGCTTAGCGCTCAGTCGGAGTACCCCGGCCGCATCACCGTCGTCGACGTCGACGGCCGCCCGGAGTCGCTGCGTCGCCTGGCGGCCGCCATCGCGACAGGTGAGCCCCGACTCGCCATCCACGCGGGCAAGGTGCTGGTGCCCCGGCTGGCCCAAGTCGCCACCGTGCCTGCCGGCGCGCCGAGGTTCGCGGAGGGCGGCACCGTACTGATCACCGGCGGCACAGGGGCTCTGGGTGGGCTGCTGGCCCGCCATTTGACGGAGCGTCACGGAGTCCGTCGACTGGTGCTCACCAGTCGCGGCGGCTCCAAGTCGTCAGGTGCGCAAAGGCTGCGGGAGGAGATCGAGCGGGCCGGCGGCCGGGTGGAGGTGGTCGCCTGCGACGCCGCGGACCGGTCCGCGCTGGCCGAGGTGGTCGACCGGCACGCCGCGGACCTGACCGGCGTGGTGCACACGGCGGGGATCCTCGACGACGGCGTCCTGGAGGCACAGACGCCCGAACGGATCGCGGCCGTCCTGCGACCGAAAGCGGACGCGGCCTGGCATCTGCACGAGCTGACGCGGGACCTGCCCCTGTCACAGTTCGTGCTCTACTCCTCGGCAGCCGGTCTGCTCGGCAACCCCGGTCAGGCCGGCTACGCCGCCGCGAACGCGTTCCTGGACGCCCTCGCAGTGCACCGGGCGGCCCTCGGACTGCCCGCGCTCTCCCTGATATGGGGACCATGGGCGGGAGCCGAGGGGATGGCGGACCGTACCGGCCGGACCGGCGACGGCGTGCTGCGCGCCGTCACCCCAGCCGAGGGCCTGGCACTGTTCGACGCGGCTCTGGAGACGGGCGAACCGGTCCTCGCACCGCTGCCCCTGGAACCCGGGGCCGGTACGGCACGGCGGCCGGTCCCGCCGCCGCTGCGGGGACTGCTGGGCACGTCCGGCTCGCAGGAGGCCCGCGGCGGCGGGCCCTCGACAGCCGCCCAGGCGGCCACGCAGGACTCGCCCGGAGCGTGGCGTGAACGGCTGGCGCGGCTGCCCGCCGACGACCGGGCTGCCGCACTGCTCACGCTCGTCCGGGAAACAGCGGCCGACGTACTCGGCCATCCCGGCGCGGCCGCCGTGACGGCCGACCGCGCCTTCACCGAGCTCGGCCTCGACTCCCTCACCGCGGTACTGCTGCGCAACCGGCTGGGCCTGCTCACCGGCCTGGAACTGCCCGCCACCCTCACCTTCGACCTGCCCACCGCCGAACGCCTGGCGAACCACCTGCTCGCCGAACTGCACCAGGCGCTGCCGCACCGCGAAGCAGCGGCCGACGCGCCGCCACGCCCCGCGACAGCCCGGTCCCCCCAAACCCTCGCCTCCCTCTACCGCCGCGTCTGCGCGACCGGCGACGTCGTATCGGCGATGCACCTGCTCGTGACCGCCTCGCTGGCCGTCCCCGGCTTCGGCCCCGAGGACGCCGCCGCGCACGCCCTGCCCCCACTCCGGCTGGCGGCGGGCGCCGCCGACCGGCCGCCCCTGGTGTGCTTCCCCGGCTTCTCCCCGGCCCTGGGCAGGCCCTGGTACACCGCGCTCGCACGCCACTTCGACGGCGACCGGGACGTTCTGGAGATGCGGCACCCCGCGGTCACCTCCGGCGACGCGCCGCCACGCGACTGGCAGACGCTGGTGGACCTGCACGTGGCGACCCTGCGGGAGCACCTCGGTGATCGCCGGCCCGTCCTGCTGGGCTGGTCGATGGGCGGATACCCGGCGCACGCGGTGGCCGCGCGGCTCGCGGCCACCGGTACTCCGCCCGCCGGCCTGGTCCTCCTCGACACTTACCACGTGACTCCCGAGCGGGAGACCGAGCCCTGGCTGCTCGCCCTGCCCGCCCGCGCGGCTCTGGCCATGGGGGAGAGGTTCGACACCGCGGTGGACGACATGGCACTGGCCGCACTCGGAGCCTACTCCCGGATGCTGCGGGGCCGGCGCCCCGAACCGTCCCACGTCCCGACGCTCCTGGTCCGCGCCACCGAGCAACCGCCCGAGCTGCGCACCCACGGCGGCCGTGGGGCAGGGAGCCAGGGCTGGCGGGCTTCCTGGCCGCGGCCGTCCGACACCGCGGACGTGCCGGGCGACCACTGGACCATGACCGAGGAACACGCTCCGACCACGGCACAGGCGATCCGGCGCTGGATGGGCGGGCTGGAAGGACCTACCGGTTGAGATGTCCCGGCGGGACGTCAGGGGCTGGTGAGGACGACGAGTTGCCGGGTCGCCCGGGTCATCGCGACATACCGGTCGACCGCTCCCTCGATCCCCTTGCCGAATTCCTCCGGGTCGATGAGCACGACCAGGTCGAACTCGAGTCCCTTCGACAACTCCGGGGCCAGTGACCGGACACGGGATGTCGAGCGGAACGTGGGATCGCCGATGACGCAGGCGACCCCCTCGGCCTGCGCGTCGAGCCATGTGCCGAGGACCGAGTCCAGATCCGCGACGGATCCGTGGACGACGGGAATGCCGTTGGTGCGGACGGAGGCCGGCACATTGGCGTCCGGGAGCACGGCCCGGATGGCCGGCTCGGCCTCCGCCATGACCTCCTGCGGCGTCCGGTAGTTGATGCTCAGGGACGCCACATCGATGCGGTCGAGCCCGATCCGCTCCAGCCGTTCCCGCCACGATTCCGTGAACCCGTGCCTGGCCTGGGCACGGTCCCCGACGATGGTGAAGCTGCGGGACGGGCAGCGGAGCAACAGCATCTGCCACTCCGCGTCCGTCAGTTCCTGAGCCTCGTCCACCACGATGTGCGCGAACGGGCCCGCGAGCAGATCCGGTTCGGCGGCGCGCAGTTCGGACTCGTCGACGAGGCTGACCCGGGCGTCCTGACCACGCAACATCACCACCAGGCCTTCTCCGTCATCACCGTCGGCACCGGAGTCGGCCGCGGCTTCGATCAGGTTGCCGACGACCTGTGCCATGCGCTCGCGCTGGGCGGCGAGGACGGCCTCGTTCCTGCGCTTGCGCCGGGCCGCCTCCGGGTCGCCGAGCCGCTGCCGCGCCGCGTCCAGCAGCGGCAGGTCGGACACCGTCCAGGCCTGGGCGTCCGCGCGCTGCAGCTTCCGCACGTCGTCGCGGCCGAGCCAGGGAGCGCACATCCGCAGATACGCCGGGACCGACCACAGATCGCCGACGAGGTCAGCCGCTTCGAGCGTCGGCCAGGCGCGGTCGAGCGTGTCGACCAGCTCCCTGTCGTGCAGCAGCGACCGCCGGAACTGCTCGGGCGGGACGTCGTCGCCGTCGTGCTTGTCCATCAGGATCGCGACCAGTTCCTCCCAGATCTGCTCGCGCGCCTCATTGTGCGCAGTGCCCGGTCCCGGTGCGCGGAACGCCTCGGCCCAGTCGTCGGCGCTGAGCCAGATGTCGGACCAGTCCGTCGTGACCGTCATCCCCTCGGCGGGCGGCTCCTCGTAGAACCTGACGGCGGTCTCGATCGCCTTCACCATGTCCGCGGACGACTTCAGACGAGCCACGTCCGGGTCGGCCTCGACCGCGGCTCCGGCGCCCTCGGCGACCAGGTCCCGCAGGGTGCAGGTCCGCACGCCCTCCTCTCCGAGGCTGGGCAGGACGTCGGCGACGTAGGCCAGATAAGGCTGATGCGGACCGACGAACAGCACGCCGCCGCGACGGTGACCGACACGGGGGTCGGAGTAGAGGAGGTAGGCCGAGCGGTGCAGGGCCACGACGGTCTTCCCCGTACCCGGACCGCCGTCGACGACGAGAGCGCCGCGGGATCCCGCCCGGATGATGGCGTCCTGGTCGGCCTGGATGGTGGCGAGCACGTCCCGCATCCGGGCCGAACGGTTGCCGCCCAGGCTGGCGATGAAGGCGGACTGGTCGTCGAGCGCGGCATGCCCGTCCAGTCCGTCGACGGCGAACACCTCGTCCCAGTAGTCGCTGATCCGGCCACGCGTCCAGCGATACCTGCGGCGGCTCGCCAGACCCATCGGGTTGGCGTGGGTCGCCGCGAAGAACGGCTCGGCCGCGGGGGAGCGCCAGTCGAGCAGCAGCCGACGCCCCGTGCTGTCGGTGAGGCCGAGCCGGCCGATGTACACGGGCTCGGGGTCGTCCGCGCTGACGATGTGTCCGAGGCACAGGTCGAGACCGAAACGGCGCAAGGCGCGCAGACGGCCGGTCAGCCGGTGGATCTCCGCGTCCCGGTCCATCGCCTGCCTGCCGAGGCCTCCGGGCGCCTTGCGCTCGGCTTCGAGACGGTCGGACAGCTCGGCGATCGCCTGCTCGAGGCTGTCCGCGACGGCCGCGAAGTGCCGTTCGTCGCCGGCGATCAGTGTCGGGTCGGCCTTGAGTGAGAGACGGTCGGGCAGGTCGAACGCATGCACTTGGTGAATCTCCTGTTTCCGCAGGTCCTGGCCACGGCCAGCGATTCTGCGGCATCCCCGGGGCCTTGCCGCAAGCCCCCCGGTGCGCTATAGGTTGATAGTGGCAAGGAGTGGGTACTCCTCCTTCCCTTCAAGCCCGTCCTCGCCCACTGCGCATACGAACCCGATAGGTCATGCGCGTGGACGCGTTTCATACATGCGCAGCGCCACGACGAGGCCGGAGTCGGCGGTGAGCGCTCCAGTGAGCAGGGCAACGACGGCGAAGCCACCGTCGCGCCACAGGCGGTAACTGCAACGCGACGACGCCCGTCGACCCGCATCGACCCGCACGTCGCGGAGGCGATGCGGCCGTATCCGACGGATTGGTTCGCAACTCACGCGGATCACCGAGCGCCCGGCCGTGCCGTGCACTGCGCGCGCTCCAGCTGATGCAACGGGCGGTGTCGGCAGGCTCGGCCAGCCTGCGCGAGCCGGCCTTTCTCTCGGGACCCACCTGCCGTGGCGCAATGATCCGCCGGACCGGCCCTAGCCGGGGCCGGTCGCTGCGATCTTGGATATGGAGGGTCGGGGCCGCACTGCCGCCAGCACCGGCAGGGCCGCTTCCTACCCGTCGTCGTTGTCCCGGCCGTCTTCGAAGACGAAGAGTGGTTTGGTGCCATGTGCGGGTGTTTCGGCGAGCGAAATGGCTTCGGCGAAGCGTTCGAGCGGGAACGGCCGGCCTTGGGGGATGCTCAGCACTTCATCGGCGACGAGACTGCGAACCTGGGACAGCGCGCGCAGCGCGTCCTCAGGTGAGGCAGTGCCGAACCAGCGGTTCAGCCAGAAGCCACGGACTGCTTTGGTCTCGTAGATGACCGAGCGTGCCTGCAGCGGGATCGTCAGCGCCGCCGGGTCAGTCTGCCGATGGGTGGAGAGGGCGCCGTAGACCACGACCTCTCCGCCCGGAGCCAATGCCTGGGATACCTGGGCACCCACGCGGCCCGCGACACAGTCGATGGCCTTGCGCACGCCGGCCGGTCCCGCTGTCTCAGCCACACGCCGCAACAGGTCCTCGTCCTCAGTGCAGATGACCTCGTCACCACCAAGCGCTTCGATCTCCTCAACGGCATCGCGCCGCCGCACGACATTGATCGTGCGAATACCCAGATGTCTGGACAGCTGAATGACGAGCCGACCGACGGTGGAGCCTGCGGCCGTCTGCAACAACCATTCACCCGGCTGTACGTCGAGTTCGCGAGTCACGAGGAGCAGCGCGGTCAACGGGTTGACAGCGAGTTGACTGGCGGTGGAGTCGCTCAGACGGTCGGGGACCGGCAGCAGCCTTCGTGTATCGGCA
Organism: Streptomyces griseochromogenes; assembly: GCF_001542625.1. NCBI lineage: Bacteria > Bacillati > Actinomycetota > Actinomycetes > Kitasatosporales > Streptomycetaceae > Streptomyces > Streptomyces griseochromogenes. The sequence continues at coordinate 4,711,405 of NZ_CP016279.1, forward strand.
GCAAGGTATTCCTGCCAAGTGCCGGCCACATGAGGCCCGGGTACCGCCGGTACTGCGACGGCCACCACGCGCTCGCCGATCTTTGGTCCCTCGGTATCCGGGCCCAGGGCCTCAATGCGGCCCACGCATTCCATGTGCCCCCCAACAGTCGGGAACTCGGGGGAGAAACCGTAGCGGCCACGCAGCACGTGCAGATCGCTGGCGTGAATCGGAGTCGCCTTCACGCGGATCAACGCCTGACCGGCTTTTGGCGTGGGAACAGGCCGGGATTCCAGCCGCAGGACATCGGTAGGCTCGCCGACCTTTCCGGCTACGAGCGCACGCATGGATCGAGGCATGAGTGACCTTTCGTCTCTCAGCGTCCGACGAACTCGGCGGGTGTTTCGGGCAAGAACGATGCTGGTGCCGGCATCCTCGTCGTCGTCCAGGCTCCGGACTCTTCGTTCTCCATGGAAATCGGCCCGTGCGCAGAGTAGGCGTGCCGGGGGCGGGTCACGGCCAAGCCACTTTGATGCCGAGCTCGCTCTCCACCACGGTGATGTCGCTCATGAGAGCCCTTGTGCCGCCCGCTCTGTTCCCGGCCCAGAGCAGACCGACCGCGGTTCGATTGTCGTTCTCCAGGACCAAGGAACCGGAGTCACCTCCCCTGGCGAAGATCCCGTCCGGGCATCCAGGGGGCAGGAAGAAGATCTCGTACTGATGGGACATGACGAACCTGTGGCCGGGCGGCGGCGTCCGCGGTTCGGCGTCCCAGGGCACGACCAGCTGAATTCCGACCACGATGCCGGCGGTCGGGCCGCTTTGCGAACCACGCTTCCTGACGAACATCCCGGTCGAGGGCGGCATGGTGGAGTCGATGACTCCGAACCCGTCGGTGATCGCGTGGTTGAGCGTGCGCCCCTGATCGACTGCTTCGCCCAACGACACGGTGGCCGCGTCGAGCTGGCGTCCGAGCAGCAGTCCGGCGCCCGAGGGAACGGGGATCGTCTGGGTCGCGGGAGACGCGACGGCGATGGTCTCGCCCAGAGCGTTCGTGAGATCCGGAGGAGGACCACCCGCGATGAACAGGGGCGCCTCCGGCTGCCACAAGGTGCTGCCCGGATCACCGGAGACGTGGTGGCAGGTGAGACCGACCTCGGTACCGGTGCCGTCCTGAACGATCGCACCGAGCGTGCCCGACGCGCCCCGCACCGGCTCGATCTGCGCCCCACCGGGGAGGTCGTCGTAACGGGTCACATCCGGAGCGAAGAGCGGCTCGACCGGGAACTCGATGATGGCGACCGGCAGCCCCGCGAGGCTCTCCGGAATTCCGGCCGGAACGTCGCCGGCGTCGGCGACGAGTACGCGCACGGTGAGTTCGTCGACGAGTTCACCGTCCTCTTCGCGGAATCCGAGTCCCACCCCGGTGACTCCGGGTATCAGCAGCACTTCGGGTGCGACGGCGTCAGCGGCATCGATGACTTCCTGCGGGATGTCCATGACGTCTGTCCTCTCCGTCCGGTTCCGCCGGCCTGTAAGCGCGCATGAGTGGAGTCCGCCGGGCACGGGCACAGCGGACCTCGGCCTTCACCGCCCGCGGTCAATGGTGGGAGAAACCGCCACCGTGCCCGCCGCGCCCGTCTCCGCGCCCGTCACGTCCGTCTCCGCGTCCGTCGCGTCCGTCACGTCCATCGCCCCGTCCGTCACGCCCGTCTCCGCGTCCGTCGCCCCGCCCGTCATCGCCGTCCCCGGGCCTGCCGTGCCCGTCCGAAGTGTCCTGCCCCGGCGGTAGATCGACGGTGTCGCAGTAGAGCACCGGCCCCGGGGGCGTGGGGGCCGTCGGGCCGTCGGCCTGGATGCCCTCGGTCTCGACGACCATGAGGCGCAGCGGCACCCCGCGCCGCACGGGCGGTATCGGGATCTGGCCCGTGTAGAAGGGCCTGTGCGAGGACTCCGCGTCGATCGAGGTGAGTTGGGTGACGGTGTCCTCCAGGGTCACCCAGCCGAGGTCGTGGTCGGTGACGACGTCGTGTCTGCGCTGGAGCGTGGCGGTGATCTGAGGTGGCCGTGCGCCCGTGGGGTCCCAGGAGGGGCCGGTGACACTGACCGTGAGCGGTTGGCCGGGCCTGACCGTCAGCTCGCGGTCGGGCAGGGTGCGTACGAGGTCGGCGAGGACGACCGACGAGAGCTTGGCTCCGGGGATCGATTCCGGCTGGTATCGGACCAGAGCGAGCCGGACGAACGGCAGACAGGCGTCCTTGGTGTCCAGTTCCAGATCGCAGAACCAGCGGCCGCCCTTCTCGTCCGCGTCGAACTGCGGGGTGAAGCCCACGACGGTGACGGTGAGCGGGTCGTTGGGCGGGGGAAGCGAGAGCGTCTCGGAGTGCCGTACCGCGTTGGTGAACACGTCCGCGGTCGGGGCGACGACGGGTGCGGAACGGTGGATGGGGTCGCGGCCCATCAGAGTGACCCAGGCGTCCCGCAGGGAGGCCGGGTCGCCTCCGGGCGGCTCGCCCAGGACCACGCCGAGCAGTTCGCCGTCACCGGAGGAGAACCAGGGACGGTCCAGGTACACCCGGATGCCGCCGCCGCGCCGACGGTGGACGATGGCGCCGGACGGCCCGTCGGCATGCTCCAGGGCCAGCGTGGGCACGCAGTACAGCAAGCGCGGTGCCGTGGGCTGTGCACTGCTGAGCACCGAATATTCCTGCGCCGCTCCCTGTACGGTCAGCGTGTGCCGGCCGGGCTCGGCGTACTGCGCGGGAAAGTAGTCTGCGAATTTGCTGCCGGCCAGGGGGCGGTAGTGCACCGTACGGTGCTTGGTGTCGCCGAACTCGTGCTTCTCGAGGACGAGCGGCGTCCTTTTTGCCTTGTCCTTGTCAGTGGCGGCAGCCGCAGCCGCAGCCTTGGCTTTGTCCTCCGACACCTGGGTGCTGAAGGTCAGGACACCGTTCTGCAGGACGGCGGGTTCGGTGCCGGGGGCGCTGTCGCGGTTCGCTCTGTCCGTCAGCATTCCGAACACCGGGGCGGTCATCCTCCGGGTGTCGCGGCCGGTGGGGCCGGCGTCCGTCACCTCGGTCCACTCCGCGACCAGGTCGACCCGGCCCGTGCTGTCCTCGTCCAGCGCGATGGTGCCGGCGAGGTGCTCGGCGGTGGCGTGTTCGGGACGGGGACTCGTCGGCGGCGGCAGCAGCAGGGTCAGCACGGGTGTCTTCACCGGCTGTTGTACGGCGTGCACGAGGGTCAGCTCGTGCCAGGGAGTGAACATCCAGTGCCGACTGGCCGCGGCCAGTTCCAGCACCTGGTCGGCCCTTTGCGACTCCGCCGCCATCCGTGCCGCCGCTTCCGCCTCCGTCTCCGTCGCGGCCCCCGGTGCCTGCGGCGCCTCCTTCCGGCACCACGAGGCCATGCCCATGATGGCCTCGTCCAGGTCGATCCTGGAACACAGCCGGACGGTCGCCACGGTTCCCTTGGGCAGCGATACGGTCAGTACGCGGGACCCGTCGTCGAAGCGGGGCGGCCCGGACCCTTCGGCCAGCCTCAGCCTGAACGACTTGGGGCGGTGCCAGACATCGCCGTCCCAGGGGATGGGAAAGGGCTCACCGGCGGGCAGCCCGGGCAGGTCCAGGAGGACGGCTCCCGTGGTCCGTGGATCGGGAAGATAGGGCAGTTCGACCTGCTCGCCCGTGTGCAGGGCGATGATCGCCGGATGGTTGGGATCGGCCGCCGGTGACTTGACAGACTTCAACACCACATCCGGGTGGGGGTCGCTGAGGGAGCCGTTCTCCCGAATGGCCAGGTCGTACACCGCGTCCTGGACGGCGTGGTCGGTCGAGCCGATGGCCGGGTCCAGCAGTCCGTGCCACTCCACGCACTGCAGCGACGCCTTCGGCGCCACCACATGGCGTTCGTCGATCCCCTGGTACGGGACGTGCCCCTCCGAGGTGACCGGCGAGGACCGGTTGAAGTCCGCGGCGTACTGTTCCGCCGTACTGCCCGCCGACGCGTCGGCGCCGGGTCCGGCACCGCAGTCGACGCTGAAGCCGTTCTTGCGGCCCAGCTCGGTCAGGGTCTGGCACCCAGGGTCGCCGTCGGCACCGCTCCCCGAAAAGCCCTGGTCACGTTGTTCCTCGGCATAGGCGGTCCTGGTCTCGTCGCCGAAGACGCTGTCCGCGCCGTGGGGGAGGTTGTGGCCCTCGGCGACGAGGGCCTTCTGGACGGTGCGGACATCTTCGTTGGTCCGGCCGAACCGCACATTGGCCAGCGAGACCCTCGCGGCACTGCCTGTGGCGGCGGCCGGGGGAGGCACGGCTCCCGGGCTGCTCCGGATCACCATGCGGAACGCCGAGGCGCCTTCCCCGAGCACCAGCCTGGGCACCACGGCCGGCGCGGGCACGGGCTCGTACCTCCGGAACACCAATGGCTCGGCCTCGGGGAGCACCACGCCGTTCAGGTACTTCATCAGGGCCTCGGCCCCCGGGAAGTCGAGGCCGTTGCCCGCCAGGTCGACGGTGCGCAGCCGCACCCGGTACGGATGGCCGTACCGCAGCCTGGGCAGGGAAGCGGGTCGTGCCTTGACCGTGATCTCCAGGTCCAGTCCCATCCCCGGGTCGTTCCGGGGCGGCACCGGCTTGTTGGGGGGTATGTTCTGGTCGGGCGATCCTATGTCGGTGTCCAGCACCAGGCCCGGATGTGGCGCGGCCTGCGACCAGCCGTCCCAGGTGGCCAGTTGCTCGGGTACGTGCATGGTGGAATCGTCCGGCGCTGAGGCCAGGTGGGCTTGGAAGAAGCCCTCGTCGGAGGCCGTGAGCAGAAGCGGCCCGCCATGGGGCTTGCGGTACTCGACGTCACGCTCGTACAGCGAGAACCACGCCTTCAGGCTCTCGTCCCAGATGTCCATCCGGTGGCCGCGGACCACGTCCTTGGCGAGGAGTTCGGGGGCGGAAGCGGGCTCCTGTTCATCCTGCGGAGCCGCCTCCTCGGGCCCGGCTCCCGGAGACTGGGGGGCCGGTGTCTGGAGTGTCGCCCCCTGTTGCTTTGCCACCCCGTTGAACGCCTTGTTGTGCACGTCCGCCCGGCCGAACTCGTCCTTCAGGCTGTTCAGGCGATCGTTTCTGACCAGCGAAATCCCATGGGTCCGCACCGGGGAGAGCCCCGTGGCACCCTGGGGGACCGACAACATCTTGAGCGCGGCACCGTCGATGTCGGCCTGTTCGACGGAGAACTTCGTCTCGTCCAGCACCACGAGACCCCGGGACGGGGATGCCAGCGTGTCGCCGTCGGCGGGAGCCTGCGCCGCGGGAACGAACAGGCGGTGGTCGGGCGAGAGCGGGTCGGGGTTGAAGAAGTAGCGGGTGCGGCATGGCACGTCGTACGAGTCCTGTCGCAGGGCGGGAGTCCAGCGGGGGATCACGGTCAGCAGCAGCTCGCCCGAGGAAACGGGCAGCCGATCGATCGGCAGAAGGAACTCCAGAACCAGTCCCAGACGCCTGAGGAGCACGGGGTGGTCCCCGAGCGAGGTGAGCATCGCGTGGAAGTCGGCAGGCGGCGGCGACGGAGGCTTCGACGGCTTCACCGGCTCTCCTGCGACGAGCCCGGGTGCCTGCGAGGTCCGGTGGAACGCCTCCAGGCCGGCCAACGGCGGCGGAGTCGCACCGTCTTTCACGCCGGGAGCGCTGGTCACCGCGGCCACGGTCTCGCCGGCCGTGGACGAAGGGGTCTGACGGCTCATCGCGTCGAGCGTCGAGGGCGGGCTCTCGGGGAAGTCCCTGGCCGTGCCGGCGTAGACCCCCTTGGTGTAGCCGCCGACCTCTCGGGCCGAGTACGTGCGGAAGTTCCGCTCACCCGGGGGGAAGGCGTAGGGTAGCAACGGGGTTCCCTCGTCGAAGAGACTCGTCCACAGCTCCGTGACGGGCGGCGGGTCCTGGGGTTTCAGTGGCCCGGTGAAGGGCGCGGGTACGGGTGGCGTCGCGGTGCCGAGCTCCGTGGCGAACTCGAAGGTGGCCGCCATGATCTTCTCCGGCCAGCGCACGAAATCGGGAAAGCTCGCCAGCGTGCCCTCCTTCCCATCGGGCGTGAGCAGCCGCGGTGCGATGAATACCGACACCTTGGCCTGCGTGCCGTCCTCCGAGAACCCGTGAGGGAGAACCGTCCAATTGATGTGCTGTTCGAATGGCATGGTCATCACCCAACAGGTGCAGGAGCGTACGCCGCGCAGTACTCGCGCCAGTCCGGATCCCGCCGGACGCAGTCGGCGAAGGACGGGTCGCCCGGCGCGCCGGAGAAGCTCCGCTCGAGTTCGAGCGAGACGGACTTGCTGAAGAAGGCGATCCGCACGCTCACCGTGAGGGAACCCTTGCCACGGATCATCGACTGGTGGCGTTCCTTGTCCTTGTCGTAGGTGAGTTGCAGATAGAAGTCGACGGACACCGTGACGATGCCCAGCACGCACAGAAAGCCATGACACCGTAGGTAGCCGCTCACGGAGGCTTTCTTGTCGTCCAGCGAGAAGCTGATACCGGCCATGATCGAGACCCCGCCGCTCGCGACCCCGAGATTCAGTGCCGCATTGCCGCCGAACTCTATGGCGCCCTCGATCTGCCGAGGACCCGTGGCGTCGACCAGCATGGAGAAGTAGCCTCCGCCGCCGAACAGGGACACGGTGACGTTGAAGGGATGCTCCCGCTCGGACACCGAGAAGCGGAACGTGACGGGATCGCCGTCGAACGGGATCTTCAACTCGGCCCCCAGCGTGATGTTCGACAGGTTGAAGGCACCGATGGGGATGGCCGGGAGAGCGAACTTGTAGCCCGTGGTGACACCGCTGGGCCCGATGTCCACGTACGCGCCCGCCCCGAAGACGTCGGCGGGCAGGGCGCTGCGGAGGGTATCGATGAACTCCAGCTCGCCTTTGAACTTCAGTTCCACGCCGGTGGCCGTGACATCGGGCTTCTTTCCCGGGCCGGCCTTGAACACCAGGTTGTCCATGTGCACTTGGACGACATCGGCGAAGACCAGTGCGAAGTTGCTCAGTCTGCCCTCCACGGTCGCCTTGTCGGCGGCGTCCTTCGAGCGTATGGTCCGGGCGTCCAGGGTCAGCGTCGCTCCCTCGGCGTCCAGGATGTCCGCCGGGGAATCGCTCTTGCCCAGCTGGGTCTTCCACACGTAACGCAGTTCCTTGCCCTGCCCGTCCACCAGGTCGCGGATACGCAATACGGGCACCGGCAACAGGCCGTCGGCAGCGTTCAGGACGGCCTCGATCTGGTCGTCGCCGAGGTTCTGCACAGTGTCGAGCTTGTCGTTGTCGAGGGCCTTCAGGAAACGGCTGAGGTCGATCCCGCCGAGAAGCTGGGCACCGGCGAACGCATTCTTGATGTCTTGCACGGGAAGCGGGCCGACAACTGCCCCGTTGTCGCTTGTCGCGAAGACGTCGGGTACGACTCCCGCCTGCGCGGTGATCAGTTTGAGCACGGTCCCGGGGCTGGCGACTCCGCCGGCCTTCTCCGCTCCGACGGTGAGGGGGAGCGGGTCCTTCAGGTTGAGATACGCGCCCGCCGGATGCTTCTCCAGGGTCTGCCTGAGGTACGTGTCGTTGAAGGTGACAGACAGATCACCGGCGTTCGGGGTGAACTGCTCCAGGGCGGGGACGCATACCGCGGCGGCGGTCACGTGGAGCTGCCCGACCACGGGGCGGATCTCCTCCTGGCCGCTGACGTAGGCCCCGAGCCCGAAGGTCAGCTCTTTGACCGCGTGGCAGGTGCTGCCGGGAGCGTCGGACGGTGGCTGGACCATGGCCATGACCTGGCCGCGCATCTGCCGGAGCATGCGGCCCGGCTTCTCCTTGTACAGGTTCTTCAGTGCCTCTTCAGGGTTGCTCAGTCCGTCAGGCACGAACACCAAGGGCATGGTGAAGCTGACCTTCCGGCCTTCCCAGTCCGTACCGATCAGGTTGAACTCGTAGTCCTCGCCGCTACTCAGGAGCTGTACCCAGAAGGCGATTTCGTCCCTGATGGGCTTCGTCGGGTCGGGGGGCGGATCCGTCTTCGGGTCCGGCGGCCTGATCACCGGGGTGACGCGATCCGTGATGCGCAGCGCGCGGAAGGGCATTTCGCGCCCCCCGAACGTGAAACCGTTTTCGGGCCCGTACTGGACCTCCGGCTCTTTGACGACGACGCGGTCCTCCCGCTGCAGGTAGGCGACGATCCCGTCGTTCGGCCGCGCGGCGAACACCCGCCTGAACTCGATGACGTGTGCGGCTTGATGACGGGAGGTCAACTTGCCACGGATGACGACACGTATGAACTGTTCACGGCCCAGCCCGGTGATGTGGTCGTAGGCCTCCAGGTCGGGAAAGTGCCGCCCGGCCAGTTGGTAGCGGGGCTTGTCGGACTCCTGCGGCGCCTGCCAGGCGCCGTGCAGATGGGTCGAGGAGCCCATGGGCGTGACGATGAACTGCTCGGCGTGCAGCGGCGCGCTCGGGACGTCGATGGGCACGCCCCCGGCGGTGAGTTCGGCCCGGCTGGTGAGGGTGACGATGTCCTCCAGGTTCACATCGGTGAGAGGGCTGCCCGCGGGCAGCGGGCCCCGGTCCCGGACGGCCGCGAAGGCCCGCAGCAGTACCTCGCCGTCCTGCGCACCGTGCAGCCGGGCGTGCCACAACGCCGCGCGCCCGTCGGCCTGTTGGGGGTCCGTCCGGCCCACCCAGTCCACGGGCTCGTCGTAGGTGATCAGCAGTCGGGTGGGAAACTCGATGACGCTTCTCGGAACGCCCTGGAAAACCGTGGAACCCGGCGGGTCCGGGCCCGGTACGCCCGCCGGCACCGTCAACGGCACCAGCCGCGCCCAGTCGAGCAACGCGGCCAGCGACAGGTCCAGGCCGTCCAGGTTGGCCGGCACCGCGAAAGCCAGCTGGGTCGAGCCGGCGGTGAAGGACTTCATCGGAGCGAGTACGGGCGGGAGGGTCTTCAGCGGCGGGGGGACCTCCTCCCGCACGTGCTGCGGCGGCAGCCCGGCGAGAACGAACGCCGGTTGACCAGGATCCCGTCGCACCAGACGGTGACCGTCGAATCGCAGATTGACCAGACTGATGTCGACGACGAGCATGTCCGCAGGCCGCACCACCCGGAACGGTCCCTCCGCGACGTCTTCGGTGTCCGGTCCGGGGTCCGGTGGTCTGCGCGGGTCGGGGCCGTCGGGCGGGTGGAAAGGCGGCCGCCTGCGGCCGCCGAAGTCGCCACCGCCGTCGCCGTGGCCCTCGCGACGGCCGTCGCCGGCATGGTTGCGCAGCTCTTCCCGGAGCCTCGGCGTGACAGGACGGGCGGTGTTGAAGGACATGGGAAACGCCTCATCCGAGGTCGTGAGAGTTCTGAGGTGCGGCGACGCCGCTCACCTCTCTTCCATGTTCACTCCAATGGCCGAATCCCGCCACCGAACGGCGGCCCTGCCGACCGCTCCGGGACCAGACGCCGAGCTGCCTGCGCGCCTGCCGAGTCCTACAGTTGAGGTGCGTGCCCCGGGTCGCCCGGCTTCGGCCGGTCGATGTCCCACAGGGAGATGTCTGAGATGCGGACGAGCAGATGAGTGCGCGGCAGCAGAACCCGTTTCTGGTCGGCAAGGTGGCTGTGCGGGTCGTCATCGTCTCGGGTCCGGCGGGTACGCCCGCCCTCTTCACCGCGGCCGAGACGGCCCGAGTCCAGGCGATCACCGTCATGGCGCTGCGCATCCTGGGGGTCCAGGCCACGGCGATGGACACACGGGTCCCCCTGGTCTGGGACCTGCGGTTCACGAGCGTGCAGGTGACAGCGCCGCCGCCCGCCCCGCTGCCCGACCCGAACTCCCATGACCGGGCGGTGATCATCGCCCGGGAACAGCCGTGGCGGGACGAGGCCCTGCAGATCTTGACGGGCCAGACCGACGCGGCCGGCATGCGGGCACTGCGGGCTGATTCCCTCGGCGCGAACGACCACGCGGTCATCGTGCTGTGGACGCGTTACGAATGCGGCTGGGTGGCGACCGCGGTCGACGAATTCGCGTACTGCGCGCTCTCCTGGCCGATGTTCGACGCGCGCACGGGATTCCGGCTGAATTCCGCGCCGCTGGTCCTGGCCCATGAGATCTGCCATTTGTTCGGCGCTCCCGACGAATACTCGGCTACGGATTCCACCGGCGTCGTGGTGCCGTGCCGCCTGCTGGACGACCAGGGCGAGGGATTCGGCCGGCTCGACTTCGCCAACATCAACTGCGACCACTTCAATCCCCACCCTGAGCCATGCCTGATGAACAGCAAGGACAACCTCCTCTGCGACACCACCAAGGCTCATGTCGGCTGGCTGGACTCCGACCGGAACGGCGTACTCGACGTCTTCGCATGACCGGCCGAACGAGCGCCTACGAGGAGGAACGCACCGATGGCCCACGTACTCGCCCTGACCGACGGCACCGCCTCCCGGGACTCCCTGCTCGACGAGCTGTCGGCGTCCGACGGACTGGTCCTGCTCGGCCTGAACGAACGCCTGGTGCTGGCCGAGGGCGACGCGGTGACCGCCGCCGCCCTCAGCGGCCTGCCCGGGCTGCTGGGCGTCACCGACGAGCCGCCCCCTCTCGCGCCGGGCGACCTGGAGGCGATGCTGAACGGCGACATGGCGGCAGGGCCCACGGTCGCGAGCCTCTTCGACGTCGACGCTGCCGCCCTCGACGAGGAGTTGATCCGTGACGTGCTCGGCTGGCTGGTCTCGGTCGACCAGCGGTTCGTGGCCGACACCGACACCGCGGCCACGTCGGGCGAGCCGTGGGGACCACCGGCCGCCTGCCTGCGGGACGACTCCGCCCCGCAGCCGGTCCCGCCCGACTCGCCGCTGCGCGCGCCTCGTTTCGCCGACGATCCGGTCCTTGAGCAATGTCTGGCGGGCACCCACCGCATGCTTGCCCCGGAGGAGGGGCGCGCGGTGATGAAAGTGCAGGCAGCGCTGATCGACCTCGGGTTCCCGCTGCCGCGGTTCGGCGCGGACGGGCGGTTCGGCGACGAGACCGGTCAGGCGGTGTCCGCCTTCAAGCGTGGTCAGGGCCTGGCTCCCGACGACCCGGTCGTCGGCACAGGGACCATGGCCGCGCTGGACCGCGTCTTCGCTCCGTAGGGCACGTTCCGTGCCGGATGCCCCTCAGGGGGTGGGAATGCCGGCCGGGGTGCGGGGCGGCCGGCCGAAGCGGACGGGGACTCCGGGGGAGTAGAGCACGCTGACAGGCGGCCCGACCGGTGCGGGCAGGCCCGCGGAGACCACGAGGTTCTCGTCGCAGCGCAGCAGCTCGGCACGGTGGAGCGGCCAGCGCGGATGCGTGTTGGGGAGATACAGGGACCGGCCGAAGAAGGCGCTGTGCATGCCCCAGCGGGCGGTCAGGAAGTGTTCGAGTTCGGTCGGTTCCTCGACCCGTTCGCCGATCCGTATCGCGAGGCTGCTGTGCGCGCCGCGAGGTCCGGGCCAGCGCCGGCTGCTCGTGTAGACGACCGTCTTGCCGTCCTGGCGGATCTCCATCCGCGACCAGATGTACGGGAGCCGGAACGCTGCCCGGCCGACGGCGACGGGGATCAGGCGGGACGCGTCGAGGGAGCGGAAGACCACGCCGCGCCGGCCGTGGGCGTCCACGGAGTACAGACGGACGTTGGTCTCCGGGAAGGAACCGAGGTACGGGATTCCGGGAAGGCGGAACCAGCCGACGCGGTGCATCCGGAAAGCGACGAGACCGACGTAGGTGACGCCGTACAAGGTGTCCGGCCGGGTACCGGTCGGCAGCAGCGGGGCGACGTCCGCCGGGTCGGCGGCCCAGTGGAGAAAGGCCAGATCGAGCCAGGACTGGGTGAGAAGGGGCCGGTCCGCGGTGTGGGGCGGGTCGGCGGTTATCGGTTCGGGGCCCACGGCGAGCGGCGGCTGCGGCATTGAGCCAGTATCCAGGAGCACCCGGCCGGGCGGAACGACCGGCTCGGAACGAGTCCCACCAGCGCCCGGGCAGCGCCCCCGCGTTCACCTTTCCCGACCGTGCGGCCGACGGTGAACACCGTGCCCCGCGCACTTCCCGTCACGCGGGGCACGATGCGGTGCACGGTTCGGTCAGGGCGTTGCGGCCGGGTTGTTCACTCGGTCCACCACTTTGCGGATCGCCGCGTCGATCTGCGGTTTCGCCAGGGCGATGTCCTTGTAGTGGACGAACTCGACCGCGGCGACGGTACCGAGACCGCGGACGAGAAAGCCGTACTCCTCCTCCCTGCCCTCCTCCAGTAAGAGCACGATGGGTTTGTCGAACGCGCTCGCCCAGCCGATCTCGACATGGGTACCGGGGGAGGGCGGGATGCCCGGGATGGCGACGAAGACGTCCGCCTTGCGGATCTCCAGCTGGTCCAGGGGCGTGCACTCCTCCGGTGTCAGCACCTGCGCACCCCAGGCCTCCCGCCGGTGGGCGTTGAAGACCTCCAGACCCTGTTTCTCGAAGTGCTCGATGAGTGTGAGGAAGGGAAGCTGTTCGGCGCTCGGCATGCTGTTGGTCTCGGGGTTGACCAGTCCCATGAAGGGACCGGCGAGAAAGACGCTGCGCACGCCGTCGAGGACGGACTCCGACGCACTGCTGATGACGTTCACGAGGTTCCCTCAGTCCTTGTAGAAACACTGGATGTAGGCGTTGCCACTGGTGCCGTAGGTGTATTCCGTGGTGTCGTACGCCTGGTACGGATGCCGCTCCACGTGGATCCGGCGGAAGTGCTCGACGTACTGCCAGCGCAGCTCGGGCTTGGTGCTGAAGAACGGGATGAAGACGCCTCCGGGCCGCAGCACCCGGACCACCTCGGGCACCGTCCTCGCCCACAGCTCCTCGTCCGTCCACACCTCCATGTCCAGGGCAGGGTCGAAGAACATGCCGTCGAAGCTCTCGCTCGGCAGCTCCTTGATCCGCTGGAAGAAGTCGCCGCGCTCGATGGACAGGGTCGGCGGCAGGTCGGGATTGGCGGTCCGGAACAACTCCTCCACCTCGCCGAAGAGTTCCAGGACGGTGTGGCTCCGGGTGGCCGGGTTGCGTGCGATCCGCAGCGCCGACAGGCCGAGACCCAGTCCGACCTCGTAGAAGTCCTGCCCGTGCCGGCACAGGAGATCGGCGCTCGCCCACATCAGGTCGCGTTCCCACGCCTGCATGGCCTGCTCGCCGCCGATGCTCAAGGTCACCTCGCCGTCCTTCTCGATCAGCTCGATCTCGGGCTCGGCGGAGTCCGCGGCGATCGCGCCGGTGCTCTGCTCCATTACTGTCCTCCTCGGGACGGGAAGGAGGCTGACGGCTGTCAGCCTCGCCGGGGAACGACTCCGAAGTGCCGCCGGGCGGTGGAGACCGCCAGGTCCTGCACCGCGAAGACGGTGAAGTAGTAGGCCTGCGGCGCCGTCCGCTCGGCGAACCGCACCCGGAACGTCACGTCCCTGGTGGTCCGGTCCGATCCCCTGACCTTGACGATCGCCGGTTCGACGACGGTGTCCTCGCGCAGGTACGTCGGCACGAACAGACCGAGCCGCACCGGACCCGGACGGGCCGCGGTCAGTTCGGCACGGACCTCCAGCACCTCGCCCGCCGGGACCTCGTCCGCGGCGAAGGCCAGCAGCTGCGGCGAGTCGGGCACTCGGAAGGTCACATCGCCGCAGCGCAGACACACCACGCACACCGTGTCCAGGATGTGCGGCAGCAGACCCCGCTTGGTGAACCGCTGCGCGGGCCGGCCGCAGTGGCACGTCACCTCGTCGACCCGCTCGTCCAGGCGGCTGCGGTCCCCGAAGTGCGCGGGATAGTTCATCAGCTCGGTCTCCGGGTTGTCGGTGACCTGCTCGGCGATGGTGTGGTCGAGGGACTGCAGATCGGCCTCCAGGGAGGCCCGGATCTCGCTGTCCGACTGGTCGGCGAAGTGGGTGGGACGGGCGACCCACAGGTCCACCTTGCGGGCGAGCTTGGCCAGCCGGGGACGCAAGGGGTGGTTGTGCGGCAGCAGCTCCCCGCTGAGCAGTGCGGTCAGCCGCGTGCCGACCGTGAGGAGCAGCGCGTCGGGACGGTGGTCCGACGGTTCGGGCCGGTCCCCCTCCGGCCCGGCGGGCAGGCCGAAGCGCATGAAGGCGGGGTAGGGGTGCGAGCCGGCCAGGCTGGCGTTGAGAGTGTCGACGGAGTCGGCTCCGGTGGCGGCCGCCCGCATCCAGGCCGCGTTCTCGGGCCGGTCGGAGTCGTGCACGGAGACGGCGGAGACGACCGTGCGGGCCGGACCGTCCAGCGCGTTGAGCAGGATCTGGTAGCGCGGGTCGTAGAGCGCGAGGTCGGACAGCGGCCCGCTGTTGCAGGCGCTGAGGACGACTTCGGCGGCCGTCACCTCGTTCAGCGGTACGAGCTTGTCCTCGGGCTTGTAGCAGGCCAGGCCGTAGGCGCAGCGCGGGCCGAGGAGTTCGGTGTCCCTGGGGGCGGTGTCGTTGAGCCCGCAGATGGTGAACTCGCCCAGGTTGATGCTGTCGTCCTTGCCGTGGCCCTGGAAGACGACCTTGCGCCAGGGGCTGCCGAGGATCTCCGCCTGGATGTCGACGCGGTCGAAGTCCCGGTCGTCGTAGACCCGTACCCGGTCGGTGGAGGCGGGCCGGTCGGTGTCGGTGAACAGCCCGAGACGGGTGAGGGAGTCCCGCGTCCGCGCGTACTGCTTGGCCGTGTTCCACAGGAGGGAGACCGGATCGCGGCCGCTCAGGAAGGAGAGGCCGAGCCCAGCGGCCCGGTATGTGCTCTGCAGCAGGCCGCGCACCGGGTCGAGGCGCAGCCGGTCGTAGGTGCCCACGACCAGGAGGGAGCCGCGCAGGTCGTGCCCGAACCGGCGCAGGTCGTCCGGCGCCAGCCAGGTGCGGGCGAGCGGCGCGACCAGGTCGGTGAGCCCGTCCGGCAGCTCCTCGCCGCCCAGCACCACGCCGTGGTCGAGCGGTGCGGGCCGATGCGTACCGTCGTACAGGCGGCCCGCCAGCTCGACGGCCCGCGCCAGGTCGGCGCGGCCGTCGGTGACGACGGGCACCGGCGTGGTCCCGGGGGCCGCGAGGAACTCCTTCACCGCGGTGCTGAGCCGGCTCGGCGGCACCGGCCGGAAGAGCGGTGGACGTGGGGACGCGCTCTGCTCGGTGTGACGCGGATCGGTGTGGGCGGACTGCATCTGGGTGACCTCTGTCTGGCTTGGTGTTGCGATCGGGCTGTGACATGGAGTGGGCGGTACGGGACATGGGAGGGGCGCCTTCGGGCGTGCGGCCGGGTCAGCCGGTGCCCGTGTCCGCGGTGGCGGGTGCGGCCGTCGTCCGGGCGAACAGGCCGCGGCAGCCGAAGGCCCCCAGCGCGGTCAGCAGCGCGGTGCCCACCGCGACCGTGAAGACGCCGTGCGGCCCGAGCGGGTCGGCGAGCAGACCGCCCGTCTGCTGGCCGATCGCCTCTCCCAGCACGGTGGACAGGGACGCCCAGGTGAACGCCTCGGTCAGCAGGCGGCCATCGGCGAGTGTGCTGACCAGGGTCATCTCGGCGGCGGAGACGAGCGCGATGGGAGCACCGCCCACCGCGAGCGCGAGTCCGAGGGTGAGCTCGGAACCGGCCAGCAGCGGCAGGGCCGTACCCGCCGCGAAGGCGAGGACCAGCCAGGGGAAGCGGCGGTGCACGGGCCGCTCCGTCTGTGCGTTCCCGAGCCACAGCGCGCCGATCGCGCTGCCGATGCCCCAGCAGGCGTACACGAACCCGGTCCGCCCTGCCGTGCCGTGGGCGTCGACGAAGGCCGGGATGGCGAGGGTCATCAGACCGATCGGCACGGCCGAGGCGGCCATCACCGCGAGCAGCCCGAGCAGCGCCCGGTTGCGCAGCGGGCCCAGCAGGCCGTCGGGTGAGCCGTCCTGCCCGGCCGCCGCCCGGTCCCGCTCACCCGCTTCGGGCGGCAGTGGTGTGAGCGCCAGCCCGACCGCGCCGATGCCGCCCAGCACGGCGACCGCGGTCAGGGCGGACCCGGCCGAGCCCACGGCCATCAGCGCCGCGAGCATGACGGGCGTGCCGATGACGAGGAGTTCGGTGAGCAGCGCCTCCCACAGGTAGGCGGTCGCCCGTTCGTCCTCTTCGAGCGGCAGACGCGCCCACAGGCTGCGCATACAGGCGTTCGCCGGGGGCAGGGCGGCTCCGGCGAGGACCGCCAGCACGAGCTGGGCGGGGTCCGCCGGTCCGGTGGCCCACACCAGGAGGACGAGAGCGGCCGGATACGTCATCCCCGTGGCGAGCAGCACGGGCCGCCGGCCGGCGCGGTCGACCCGGCGGGCGACGAGCGGGCTGCCCAGTGCCATGCCCCCGGTGTAGAGGGCGGAGACGAGACCCGCCTGGGGGTATCCGCCGCCCTGCTCACGCACCACCAGGACCATGGCGAGCGACATCAGGTAGACGGGCAGCCTGGAGACCACGCTCCACCAGGCGAGCCCGGCAATGTGCGGGCGCGTCAGCAGACGCAGGAACCTCCGTGGCATCCCTGTCATGGTGGGTTCGGTCCTCCGTGGGTCGTGGACGGGTCGGGCGCGCGGGCGGCGCGCGGCTCAGAGGGAAGGCGCCGGTGCGGACTCGGCGCCCGCGGCGACCTCGATGGTGAAGGCGTCCAGCACCTGTCTCATGCGCTCTTCCACCTCGGCGGCCGTCGCGCCCTCGACATGTACGTGTCCGCAGGAGTTGTGCGAGGCACGCCGTGCGGTGACGCGCTCACCGGGCGAGACACGCAGGGCGGCCGCGATGACGCCGGGCAGGCCCAGCAGCTCCTCCCGCGACGTCAGCGCGGTTACCGTGCCGGTACCGGGCAGCGGCAGCAGCAGATCGCCGACGCAGCGGCGCTCGCCGTACTCCAGGGCGGGGCGCAGACCGGCGTACACGTCGAGCGTCGCGCCGAAGACGTCGAACCCGTAGGCATGCCCGTGGTTGGCGGCGATCTCGCAGCCGGCCATCCGCAGCCCGACCTCCCCCGCGTACACCCGGCCGTCGATCTCGAAGAACTCCATGTGCAGATAGCCGTGGTCCAAGCCCATCCCGCGCACGACACTTCGTACCGTGCCGGTCACGTCACAGGCCGGTCCTGGGCCCGAGGCGACGCTGATGTTCGCGTTCATCGCCCCTTCGACGATGTCGAGGGGCCGGCACGGCATGGCACTGGGCCACACGTCCAGCACCTCGCCGTCGAGGATCAGCGCACACGCCTCCCACTCGGTGCCGCCGAGGTACTGCTCCACCATCCAGCGGCGCGCGGTGAGATCGACCTGTCCGACGTCGGCCGGCTCGCGCAGGAGGTAGGTGTCGACGCAGGCGAAGGAGTCCACGGGCTTCAGAACCACCGGCCAGCCGTGGGCGGCGGCGAAGCGGGTCACGTCGCCGGCCGTCGCGACCCGGGCGTAGGCGGCGGTGCACAGCCCCAGCTCCCGGAACTTGTCCTTCATGTCGGCCTTGTTGCGCACCCACCGCACCTGCCGGGGCGTCAGATGAGGCAGGCCCACCAGCCCCGCGAAGCGTTGCGCGACCTCCTGACGCGGTTCGGAGGGGTTGCAGAAGCGGGTCGGGCGAACCGGCTGCCGGCGGATCCAGTCGAGATAGCGTCGGGCCTCGGCCGCGAGCGGCACGCCGCGGCGGATCCAGAACGCGGGCAGGTGGGCGGTCTCGTCCAGGTACTGTGCCGACATGTCGGCACGAGCCTCCTCGAACCGCAGCAGGACCAGGCCGTCGGCGCGGTTGCGGGCGGCATAGCGGGTGAAGGAGCAGGCCCGGTCGTCCGCCAGCAGAACGGCCTGCGCGGCGCCGGTCACAGCGACTCCAGTGTCTGCCGGAGCGTCTTGGCCGCCACCCGCTGCTCGGCCTCGGTCAGTTCGGGGGACAGCGGCACGCACAGGGTGCGGTCCAGCAGCGAGCGGGTACGGGCGAAGCCGTCCCTGCTGATGGCCCGCGGGACCCCGTCGGCGAGGTTCCAGGGGAAGCCGTCCGCGTACAGGGAGTTGCGTGAGGTGAGGACCGGGTGCTCCGGCAGGAAGTACTTGCCGAGCGTCCAGTGGGCGACACCGCGCGTGCTCAGCCGGGCCACCGCCGCGTCCCGCAGCTCCCGGCTCTCCAGCCGCAGCCGCAGGCTGATCTTCGCGTCGCCTGCCGACCGGGGAACCAGCCCGATGTCGCGTCGGCCGGGGAGTTCCTGCGCCGTGATGGCGTAGTGGCGCTCCAGGCCTGCCAGGATGTCGTCGAGGTGCCGGAACTGCTGCAGCTGGATGGCCGCGACCTCCTCGCTGGTCACGAAGTTCTCGCCGTAGTAGGCGCCTTCGTTCCAGGTGGGGTAGCGGCCGGGCACCCGGGCCGAGCCGTGGTCGTGGTAGCAGCGCATCACCTGCCAGGCCGCGGGGTCATTGGTGACCAGCAGCCCGCCCTCGCCGGAGGTCAGGATCTTGTTGTGGTGGAAGCTGAAGGTACCGGCGTAGCCGCGGGTGCCGGTGTGCCGGCCGTCCGGGAAGGCCGCGCCGAGGGCCTGCGCCGCGTCCTCGATCACGTACGGGACGCCCTCGGGCAGCGGGGCGACCGCGCCCTCCATGTGCGCGACGACGACCCGCTGTGCGTCCGGCGGCAGCAAGGAGGCGTCCAGGGAGAACGACTCGTCGACGTCGACCGGCACCGGGATCAGACCGGTGGACAGCACCGCACCGGCCACCGCCACGAAGGTGACGGCCGGGATGTACACCACGTCACCGGCCCGCGGCCGGGTGGACACCAGGGCGAGGCGCAGTGCCTCGGTGCAGTTGTGCACGGCGAGCACATGGCCCGCGCCGAGCTGTTCGCCGACCCGGCGCTCCAGCCTGTCGGCCATGCTCTCCGTCTCGGTCTGGTAGCGGAACAGCACGCCTTGTTCGATGGCGTGGCGCAGTTCGCTCATGTCCGACCAGTCGAGGTAGTTGGCACCGTAGGGCAGGAACCGCTGTCCCAGCCGCTTGTCGAGCGTCATCGTGCACCCTCCCCGGTGGCCGTCGTCCGGTTTTCGGTCACGTCGGGCGCGTTCCGGAAGGCGTGCGCCGCGGCGGATTCGGTGAGGGGACAGACGCTGTCGTCGACGAGCATCTCCTCGCCCCGGTAATTGCGCAGAACCAGCCCGTCGGGTGTCTCGCGGTAGTACGGGCGGACCATGGGGATCTTCCCCAGCCGGGTGGTGAGGACGTACTGGGGCACGCCGAAACCGGTGATGTGTCCCTGCAGGCCCTCCATGATCTCCCAGCCCTTCTCGACCGAGGTCATGAAGTGGGAGACACCGGTGACGTTGTCGCAGTGGTAGAGGTAGTAGGGGCGTACGCGGATCCGCAGCAGCTCGGTCATGAGCCGGCGCATGGTGCCCAGGTCGTCGTTGATCCCGCGCAGCAGAACGGTCTGGTTGCCCACCGGGATGCCATGACGCAGCAGCCGGTCGATGGCCCGTTCGGACTCCGGGGTTATCTCCTTGGGATGGTTGAAGTGGGTGTTCAGCCAGACGGGGTGGTAACGCGCGAGCATCTCGCACAGCTCCGGGGTGACGCGCTGCGGAAGCAGCACCGGGAAGCGGCTGCCGATCCTGATGATCTCCACGCTCGGGATGGCCCGGAGACCGGCGATGATCTCCTCCAGCTTTCCGTCCCGGTACGACAACGGGTCGCCGCCGGTGAGCAGCACGTCCCGGATCTCCGGATGGTCGGCGATGTAGCGCAGGTCCTCGCTGAAGTCCTCGCCCTCGTTGCGCTCGAAGTACGTGCCGTCGACGTCGGTGGTGTGGAACTTGCGGGTGCAGTGCCGGCAGTACACCGGGCACGCCTCCGTGATCAGCATGATCACTCGGTCGGGGTACTTGTGCACGACGCGGTTGGTCCTGCGGTAGTACATGTCGCCGACCGGGTCGACCTCGGCGCCGCTGAACTCCATCAGCTCGCCGAGCGCCGGCACGGCCTGCTGCCGCACCGGGCAGCCGGGGTCGTCCGGGTCCATCAGCGAGGCGTAGTACGGCGTGACGGACCACCGGTACTTGCCCGCCGTCTCCGCGATCGCCTTCTCCTCCAGGGGAGTGGGACGGATCCACTCCCGGGCCTTGTCGAGATTGGTGATGCGTTTGCGCATGTGCCAGCGCCAGTCGTTCCACTGCTCGTCGGGGATGTCTTCGCGACGGGTGAGGGAAGGCCTGATCCCGTCGGATTCCGTACTCATGTGGGACATCGCAACTCCGGTCCGGCGACTCGGGTCGGAAAAACACCTTGCTGGGTCGGGTGCGTGCGCCCGGCGGGGCCGGGCGCACGCACGGCTGTCCCGCGGACAGCGTGGCGGATGAGTGGGATTCAGAAAGCGATCGGGGCCAGGGCGAGTTGACGGAGCGTCCGGGCGACACGTTGGGCGCCGCGCAGGTCGTCCGAGTCGAGAGCGGCCCATGCCGAGCGGGCGTCGGCGTCCGACGGGGCCCACAGCGCCGGGTCGGCGGGGTCGGTCACCGTCGGCACCCGCACGGCTTGGCGGGCGTGCCGGGCCAGGTCGTCCTGGTCGTGGTCGAGGGGTGGGAGGAGGGCGAGCGGGGTGCGGCGGGACTGCGCCAGCGTCAGGGCCGTCAGCGTCGGGGAGGCGACGAACACATCGGCCGCCGCGTGCAGGGCGTCCACGTCGACCGAGCGGGCGTCGTGCACCCGGACACCGGCGGTGCCCGTCAGAACGGCGGCCGTGCTCGCCGCCTCGCCGTCGCACACCACCTCGCACCGCCCGGTGCGGCGCACCGCCTCCTCGGCCACGGCTCGCAGGAGTCCGTCGGCGAAGGCGGTGAGGTCATGGCCGGGCACCTGGTAGGCGGAGACGAGCAGCAGGCATCCCGCCCGGGTTCTGTCGCGCACCAGCCGGGCCGGTGCGAGCAGGCCCGCGGGGCGTGTGCCGGCGGGACTTCGCGGGGCCGGCAGCCAGGCGGGGGCATGCGCCCGCACGACGGCCGCCGTGACGGCGGGCAACTCCGTGGACCGGTACCCGGAGTGCAGATGCACGACCGGCACCCCGCGCCCGGTCAGCGCCTGCGCCGCGCCGGGAAGATCGCACACCAGGGCCGCGTCGGGACGGTCCGCGTCCTTCCCGATCCACCCCTGCTCCTCCGTGCTCCCGGCCTCCACGACCAGGTCCATCTCGCGCAGATGGGCGGCGACCCTGCGTCGGGCCGTCAGCGAGTCCAGCCGCCGTGGGTCGGCCACCAGCAGCAGGCGCCGGCGTGCCGGTGCCGGCCCGTGCGCCGGGAACGCTTCCTCGCCATTGGCGGGCATCTCTCTCCTGTCGCCTTGACCGATGGGGACCCGGGCCGCTCGGGCGGATCAGTACTGCCACGGCCGTACGCCGCCCAGCCGGGCGATGTCGTCGCTGTATCCGGCCGCCGTCGTCGAGCAGCCGTTGCACACGCGCGGTCCCTCGGTGCGGAAGAAGTCGGCATGGGTACGGAAAGCAGGGGTGTCGAGCCGGATGACCCCGTCCTCACGCAGCGGAGCGCCGCCCGGTTCGTCGTCGCCCTCGCGATGCGGCAGGCAACTGCAGGCGTACGCCCGGCCGTACTTGCCGTCGAGATAGATCACGTCATCGACGACATGGCACAGCGGTGCGCTGGCCCGCGGTGTGACGGAGTCCGAGAAATACAGTTCCTGTTCCTCGGGGGTGTCCCCGTAGAACCGTTTGCCGAGTGGGACCAGCATGTGCTCGGGGTCCGCGTCGTAGACCGGGTCGCACAAGGCCCGTACATGGTCGGGATCGGGGTAGCTGATGGCGCGTTCGAGCTTCAGGGCCGACAGTTCCCACTGCCGCACTCCTGCCTCGGTGAGGACCCTCTGCAACTGGGGCATCTCGGTGTAGTTGTGCGGTCCCACCACGCTGTTCACGCGGGGCAGCACGCCGAGCCGGGCGGCCGCCCGCAGCCCGCGCAGCCCGTTGTCGAACATGCCGGGGGAGCGGCGGTAGACGTCGTGTGTCGCGGCCGAGCCCCCGTCGAGGCTGACGATGATCTGTGCGAGGCCCGCGTCGGCAAGCCGCTCGATCTGCCGGGGCAGCATCATGCCGTTGGTGATGATCGACATCTTCATGCCCGCGTCGGTGCCCCGGCGCA
The DNA here is from genome assembly GCF_001542625.1 of Streptomyces griseochromogenes. Lineage (NCBI taxonomy): Bacteria > Bacillati > Actinomycetota > Actinomycetes > Kitasatosporales > Streptomycetaceae > Streptomyces > Streptomyces griseochromogenes. The sequence continues at coordinate 4,733,525 of NZ_CP016279.1, forward strand.
CCAGCTCCGCCACGTCCGTGTGCATCAGCGGCTCGCCACCGGTGAAGCGGATGTAGCCGACCCCGGCCTCCACGGCGCGGGGCAGCAGCTCGTCGAAGTCCTCCAGGGAGAAGCGGAACGTGTCCCGGGAGAGTGCGAAGTCGCACATGAAGCAGTCCGCGTTGCAGGCCTCCAGCAGGCGGATGAACAGATACCTCTCGCGGGTGCTGCCGCGCCGGCCCGGCCCGCTGGGGCGGGACGCCGTTCGCTCGGTCATGGCGGAACCTTCCTGTGGGCCGGCGGCAGCCGGTCTGTCGTCGTCCCCTCAGCCGCGGGCCGCGATCGCGGCCCGCGGAACGAGATTCAGGACGTGGTCGGCGACCTGGGCCGCGCCGTGGCGGCCGACGGTGTCGACGAGAGCGGTCCAGCGGGCTCCGGAACCGGCACGGCGCAGCGCCGCGAGGACGCCGTCACGTATGTCGGCCCGGGTCCGTACGGCGTCTTCGACGGCCGCGGTGGCGATGCCCGTGTAGATCAGCCGGAGCGCCGCTTCCTCGGCGGTCGTGCGGTCACGCAGAACCTCGGCCTCGGCGAAGACCCGGTCGGGCCACGTGACCCGGACGTCGGCGCCGACCGCCCGGCTGTGGAAGCGGCCGTTGAAGATCTGGCTGAGGTTCTGCGGGGGGAGACACACGGTGGGTGTGCCCCGCGCGCCGGCCTCCAGCAAGGTGGTGAGCCCCGGTGAGGTGAGCAGGACGTCGGTGTCCGCAAGCCGCTCCAGGAATGCCTCGTGTCCGAGGGGACCGTAGGTGACGCGCATCCGCGAGGAGTGCTCCGCGTCGGCGGAGAACCCGTCCGGGAGATTGCCCGCCACATGGACCTCCCGCGCACCGAGGGAATCCAGCGCTTCCAGCGCGGCCGGTATGACGAGGCTCGGGTAGGACGTCCAGTCGGTGAGCGTCGGTGAACGCAGCCCGCCGAGGCTTACCAGGGCGCGGCGCACGGACGAGCCGGGGACGGGACCGGCCGGTGAGCCGGCGGATATCTCCCGGCCGGGTACCGCCATGACCGCTTCCACCCACTGCAGGTTGGTGATCGAGGCGAGCACCCCCCGGCACTCGGCGGGCAGGTCGACGCACCGCTGGGCGCAGTACACGGAGACGTCGGTCGGGAGCGAGTCCCGGTCTCCCTCGGTCCACAGGAAGGGCAGGCTGTCCACGAAGACCGTGGGCACCCCGGCGGCCTCCAATGCGGTGGCCGCCGGGCCTTCCAGCACGACCAGTCCGGCACTGACGTTCTCACGGCGCGCCACGTCCGCGACCGCCTGGCGGTCGTCGGCGCGCGCGTCGTACCAGCGGTCGATCCCGTGCTCCGTAAGGAGCGCACGGCCCAGGCCGGAGGCGATGCCGACGAAGCGCAGCGGAATCGGTGATCGGTCACGGAGAGTCGCGATCAGGGCACTGAGTTTACCGGTGCTGCCCCAGCCGAACTCGGCTCCCGCGAGGGCGATGGTGGCGGTGGAATCGGGTGACTTCGTCTGCATGGCGCCTGCGTGCCCTTCCTTGCGCACGGACGAATATGCCGGAGACATCAGGGCTTTCCGGACGACTCTCATGCTCAGCGAGGTGGGAAGCGAGACGCAAGGGAGTCATGGCGACTTCTGGCCACATCTTGGTAGTTACAACTGCCGTGCATTAATGGCCCGTTCGGCGGTGCCCCCGGTCTCGCCGCGCGGGTCGGTCCACCATGAGCCGCGGCGACTCAATGTGACGAAAGCGGAGTGGTTCATCCCTTAAGTTAAGGGGCCAGTGAGGCCCGAGTGTCTCCGCTTCACGCGGACCGAAGGTCACAGCTCCTGGAGGCTGATGAACCTCCCCGGACCTCAAGTCCGGCCCACAGCCGCCGCCTTGAAAGAGCGTAGAAGCACGGATGAGGTTGGCTCATATACCAGTGCTGGATTCATCGTTGTGAGTGACACGTTCATGATCGGGCATCCTGTTCGGTGCCTCGCGCACCCTCGACGGAGCCCCTGGCTGGGTTGAAGGCTCGTCCGTGAGAGCCGATCACGGTCCAGCCTTCGGGCGTAGGCCGTTCAGGTCGGACCGTGAGGTAGGCGTCGGACAGTGCTCGCCGACATGCCCGGACGACCCAGCCAAGAGCCCAGCACCCCTCGTAGGTCCAGGCACGACTGGTGGGGCATCGTGTTCGAGGCCCCCGATCCGCCGGCGCTGGCACGTTTTTACTCGGAACTGCTGGGATGGGAGATCGCCAGGGCGGACGCTGACGGGGCGGCCGTCGAGCCACCGGACGGCGTGGCCTGTGCGGCTTCCAGTTCGCCGACGGGTACGTACCTCCGGTCCGGCCGGCCCATGAGGGCACTCGGCGGATCACGAGGCACCTCGATTTCGAAGTCGCCGATCTGCGGGCGGCCGTGGCGCACGCGCTCGAACTGGGCGCGCGGGAGATCGACCACCAGTGGCAGGACAGCGTCAGAGTGATGCTCGACCCGGTCCTTCGGCGACGGCGGCGACACCGTCGATCTCGACACGCACGCCCTCGCGCACCAGTTGCGCGACGACCGTCGTCCGGGCCGGTAGCTGCGGACAGCCCGTGAAGAACTCCTGGTAGACGCGGTTGAAGATCGTGAAGTCGCTTCTGTCACTGAGGTAGCAGGTGCACTTGATGATCAGATCCTTCCTGCTGCCCGCCGCCACACAGACCGCGACAAGGTTGTCCAGGACCTGCCGCACCTGGGCAGCGAAGTCGTCCGGTATCTCGTGGGTAACAGGATCAAGCGGCCCCTGCCCGGACGTGAAGACCAATTCACCGGCCCTGATGGCCTGGGACAACGGAGGCTCGGTGCCATCGGGAAAGCGTACGAACGGGGCGTTCTCGGTGTGGATGCCTTCGATCATGTGGATATTCTCCCGCACCGGTATCCGAGGATCGCTGGGGTCGGAGGGCTACCGGCCGCCGATGAGCGGTAGTGCCTGGAAGAAGTGGTCTCGCCAGATGAGGCGGGAGGTCTCCTCCGGGTAGGCGGTGACGGCCGACCGAGTGTCGAAGATCTGCGTCAGCCGTTTCTCTGCTTCGTACGCGGCCCAACCGGGATCGCCGTGCCCGGCGAACGCCGTCCACGCGGTGCGCATGCGCGAAGACAACTCCTCCGCGGCGGGGGAGGGGGCTTCGCCGATCAGCGCGGCGGGCTGGCCGCTGCTCAGGTTGCCGAACACGAGAGGTACGTCGAGGCCGTGGCAGGCGCCGAGGAAACCTCCCATTCCCGGGGCGGGCCAGGTCAGTTCGTACACATGGGCACACCCGCCGCCGCTGATCTGTGCTTCGGCCAGGCGGAGGCTCGGCATGCGGAACAGCCAGTCCGAGTTGACCAGCTCGTAGAGCTCGTCCGGGCCGGCGGCAGGATAGCCGTCTCGGTAGCGCTGCGCACCGTCCGGGCCCGGGGCGAAGGCCTGCAGAGCGGCCGCGGCCTGCTCCTCCGTCACCTGGCCGAGCAATCCGTCGAGCGCGGTCAGCAACCGCTGCTCGTCTCGGGTGTGCCCGACAAGGATGTCGACGTTCCGGCCCGCGCCGTCGGTCAGGGCCTGCCACGGAGTGACGGGCAGGACATCGCCGTCGACGACGGGCGAGAAGGGGATCGACCGGAGTGCGACCGGGCCCCAGCGCTCCGCGAACGAGGTGGACTTGGCGGTGATCGCATCGCCAGCGGTCGGCAGCTGGTCCGGCGCCACGGTCGACAAGTCGGCCAGCGTGGGGCGCAGTCCCAGCTCGGCCGCGCAGGCGGCGGCGATGTCCCGAGCGAGCGCCGGTGAGAAGAACGTCCCTGGCACGCTCTGCGCGATCGCCCGACGGAAGAGTCCCGCCGCACGCGGCATCGCCAGCAGCGCGGCGACCGAACCGGCGCCCGCCGACTGGCCGAAGACCGTGACCCGGTCCGGATCACCCCCGAAATCCCTGATGTTGTCGCGCACCCACTCCAGCGCGGCCACCTGATCGAGCAGGCCCCGGTTGGCAGGAACTCCATCGATGTGCGCGAAACCCTCGATCCCCACACGGTAGTTGAGCGTCACCACGACGACGCCGCCCTCCCGCGCCAGACGAGCTCCGTCGTACTCGGGGAGGCGTGACATGCCGATGCAGTAGGCGCCGCCGGGGATCCACACCATCACCGGGAGCCCTGCTCCGGGGTGCGGCTCGGGCGACCAGACATTGATCGTCAGCCAGTCGTCGCCCGCAGAGTCTCGCGCCAGTGCGTCCATGCCGAAGTGGCCGGCCTGGGGAGGCGGCGGGCCGTACGACACCGCCATGCGTACGCCGTCCCAGCCGCTGACCGGCTGTGGCGCGGCGAAACGGAGCGGGCCCACCGGCGGTTCGGCGAACGGGATGCCACGGAAGACGGCCAAGCCCTCTTCCCTGGTGCCACGCACTGTCCCTGCAGAGATGCGGGCCTCGGGCTCGGAGCCGGTCGGCTCGGATGCGGCAGTCCTCATCACAATCCCTTCCCGGGCAGGGAGAACGCGTTCAACGGATGCCGACGGCAGCGCGTCATCTCACACACGCTGCAGGCACGCCGACAGCAGCGTGCGGCCGACCCTTCTGCCAGGGCGGGTCGCACGGCCGACACCGGGGATCATCCCGCCGAGTGGGCCAGAGAGCCACTCAATTTGGGGAGCGCTGTCGATCAGACGTGTGTCGTCAAGATCATGTACGGCGCCGTCCGGGACTCCGCCGGGGCATCCTCCGCCGGGCCGTCGGCGGGGAGCGTGGGCAGGTCCACGGTGGGGGAGGGGAAACCGGCCCCGGTCAGGAAGGACCGGTACCGGCCGAGGGAGCGGTAGTGGGTGGCGCTGGTCATCGTGCTGCCATCGCGCAGACGCAGCAGCGTGGGCACGGTGTCGCCGTCGCGGTACACGGCTCCCGCCTCGCCGTGGCGCAGAGTGGAGAAGGGCACGCCGGTCGCGGCGGGGTTGAGGTCGGCGAGGACGTAGGGGGCACCGGGACGCAGGACGCGGCGGATTTCGCGGGTGAGGGCGGCCAGCCGGTCGTCGTCCGGGTCGGTGCAGTACACCAGGCAGCACACGGCGGCGTCGACGCTGTCGTCGGCGAGCCAGGGCAGGGCGCGTCCGTCGAACAAACGGTAGGCGATACGGGGGTGCGGGCGGTCGGCCCGAGCGATCTCGAGCATGCCCGCCGAGGGGTCGAGCGCCTGGACCGTCCACTCCCCGGCACCCGCGAGTTGCGCCGCGACCGCGCCGGTCCCGCACCCGACGTCCAGCGCCAGCCGGTCGGGGCCCGTACAGCGGCCGAGCCGTTCCAGCACACGAGGGAAGATCAGCTGCTCGGCCAGCCGCATGTCACGGTCCTGGTAGGCGGCCGCCGCGGCGGAGGTGTCCCAGCCGAGGGGTTCTTCGTCGGCGATCACGGTCGCTGCCTCCTGCGCTGAACCTGGGCCGTACCGGTGAAGTCGTGTTCTCGGCGGCAGCCTGGCACACGACGGTGCCCGATGGCCCGTGGCAGGGGCGGTTTCCCTCGACGGCGCAGCCGAACGGCGGATGGTTGACGTAAGGGACAGGGAAGTCTCCGCGGCAATCGCCGGTCGGCAGCCCGTCGACAAGGCGCTGGAAAGGGCCCGGCTCTTCGCGCAGGACGTGGTCGAGGGTGCAAGGAAGAACGGTGGCTGTACCAGGAGACTGCGAAATGGGCCGCGGAGCGCGCCAGAGCCGAAGCGGAGGGAAGGCGGCCGGCTTCTGGGGCTCGTGGGGGGACATCATCGGACTGGTCAGCGCCGCCGCCGGCATTCTCGCGCTCTTTCCGGTGCTCACCCCGATCATGGCGTCCATCGCCGTCGTCTCCGCCGTCGGCTTGCTCGGCGCCCACGCGGCGGCCGACTCCATCACGGGCAACTGGAACGCGGCCACGATCGCCGTTCTCGGCGCGGACGCGCTCGCCGCGCCCCCGGCCATCGGCGCCCTGGCCGAGGGCGCCAAGGGAGCATGGGCCGCGGCACGCATGAACAAGGTCGCCGACGTGATCGTCAACGACGCCGGCCAGGCGCATCTTCGCGGTCGGCCCGCCACGGGAGCGGCCGGAGGTTTTGCGCCACTGGCTGGGATCGCCACCCACTCTTGATCAACGGCAAGGAGCCGGTGTACGCCTCCTGCCAGCATGACGGTGACATGGAAGGGCAAACTGCACGCAGGCCGAGCGAATCCGGCGGCCGAAGTGTCCAGTTGCGGGCCGAAGCAGAGGAGCAGCCACCGTGTCGACCACCACCCCGGCCTCGGACCCGTTGCACGCCGGACGGACCGGCCCGCACATCGACACCGCGATCGCTCTGCTGCGCGGGGAGGTGGCCCGCAGCGACAGCAAGGCGGCGCTGCTGCTGGCCCTGACCGGTGCGGCGTTGGCCGCTCTCGTGTCCCTGGGTGTCGGCCGGCACCTGCCCACCTCGGCCGTGGCCGTGGGGGCGGTGGGAGCGGTCGCGCTCTTGGCCGCCACCGTCGTGCTGCTGCTCGCCGTCCGCCCCCAGTTGGGCGGTCCGGGGTGGCCGCAGTGGCCGAAACTCACCGATGAAGAGCTGCTGGCAGAGCTGACCGCCGGCCAGCAAGTGGCCTTGGTGAAGGTCCTCGCCGCCTCCGCCCGGGGAAAGTACGCCCGGATATGCCTCGCGGTCGACCTGGTCCTGACCGGACTGGGCTTCCTCGCCGTGGCGGCCGTCCTCGCCGCGCTGAACTTATGACACCGGAAGGCGTAGGTCGGGCGACCTTCCGTCGACGGGGCGGAGTCGAGGGGGCGATGTCCGGTTTCCTGTCCGGTCTCCGCCGCAAGTGGCGGGGCGGGAACGGCGATTGACCCTGCCGCGGGCGTTGACTTGCCGGACGCATATTGGTTGAGTGGCTCATCCACTGAGCCACTGGGAGGACGGCGTGGAGGCACTGCCCCGCGAAACGATCGTCGATGTGCTGGAGAGTCGTCTGCGTGAGGACATCCTCACCGGACGCCATCCCGCGGGCAGCTACCTGCCACCCGAGCGCACCCTCGCCGACGGCTACGGTGTCACCCGCACCACCCTCAAGCACGCCTTCGGGCGTCTCATGCAGGCCGGACTGCTGGAGACCCGGCACGGCGTCGGCACCCGGGTGCGGGACTACCTGCGTCTGGGCGGCGCCGACCTGCTGCCCATGCTCGTACGGCACAGCCCCGACTGGATCGGTGAGGTCTTCGAAGTACGGCACAGCATCGGCGCGTTGATCGCGGAGCGCGCCGCGGCCCGGGGGACCGCCCGGCAGCGGGCCGAGCTGCGCACACTGCTCGCGGCCGTCGCCGACGCGGGCGACACCGACGCCGTACAGCTCGCGGACATCGAGGTCCACCGGGCTCTGGCCCGCGCCACCGGCAACCGCGTCTACGTCCTGCTGACCAATACCCTCTTCAACGCCTATCTGCCGGTGCGCGCCGCACTGCAGGGACCGTTCACGGATGCCCACGTGGCCCACGGGCGCCTGGCCCCGGTGGTCGAGGCGGTGGCGGCCGGTGACGCGCCGGGCGCCCGGCGGGCCGCCGAACAGTACCTGACGGCGACTGAACGGATCATGCTGGAGGGCCTCGCATGAGCGCGGACACGGCCTCACGCACGGCCATGAGCAGCGGCCGGAGCGCTCGCGGCACCGAGTTCAGGGAGACGATGCTCGGCACGCTGCGCCTCGACGACGAGGACCGTACCCGCAGAGTCCGACTGGATCTGACGGTCACGGCGGACCGCGTGATGCGGCCCCTCGGCACGACCGAGGCCCGCGCCACCGGCCGGATACGGGTCGCCGGCTGGGCGGACGACCCGTGCGCCGAAGGCGAGTTGGAGATCTCGCCGCTCGCGCGACGCAGGATCCGCTACCGCATCACCTTCACCGCCGACGGCCGCCGGCTGACCCTGGACGGCTGGAAGTCCGTCACCCCGCGCAGACCCGTGGCCTCGATGACCGTGCTGCCGTACACCCTCTACGAGGACGGTGCGCGGATCGGCACCGGCACCCTCCGCTTTCCCGTCGGCACACAACTTCTCCCGTTCCTTTCGAGTTTCCGCTTTCCGCGGCGGGAAGATCCCGCCGCGTTCCTCGTGCCCCGCTGGTGCGGCGAGCCGGGCCGTACCGAGGTCTGGTACACCACCGTGACCGACCCGGACACCGGCTGCGGACTGTGGCTGCACCACGAACTGACCGCGCCGGCCGACGGATCCGCACCGTACGCACACGGCTGGGCCGCGGTTTTCCCCAAGGACGGCCCCGTGCGGCACGCCCGCTTCGGCCCCGCCGAGTGGACCCTCGAAGCGTCCGGCTTCAGCGCCGACGGGGCCACTGCGCGGCCCGGACGCCTGACCGGATCGGCCGAAGGCGGCGCCCTGCGCTGGGACCTGGCCGAACGGCCCATGGACGAGCCGCTGTTCACCTTCCCCCGGTGGTCCTGGCGCCGGCCCCTGCTGCCGGCCGCCCAGATGCTCCCCGCCGCACGGGCCCGCTACGACGGCACCTTCGTCCATGACGACACGACGCTGACGCTCACAGCGGCCCCGGGCGCCTCCGCCCGGATCTACGGACACGGCAACGCCCGCCGCTGGGCCTGGCTGCACGCCGACCTCGGCGGCGGGGACGTACTGGAGATCGTCGCCGCCGTCTCGATGCGCCCTGGCCTGCGCAGACTTCCGCCCCTGGTCTTCCTCCGGCTGCGCCGGCACGGCCGCGACTGGCCCCGCCGCCCCGAGCGGCCGGCGCTCGGCTGGGCCGGAGCGGGCCGGTTCCGCGCCGCCATCGGCCTGCCCACCTGGACCGTCACCGGCCGCTGCGGCCTGCGCCGGATCCGCGTCGAGGTCACCCAGCCCGCCGACCGCACCCTCGCCCTGGACTACACCGACCCCGACGGCCGGCACGCGATGTGCCGCAACTGCGAACGCGCCGACACGCACGTCCTGCTGGAGCGTTGGTGGTGGGGCGGCTGGCGCACGGAGGCGGAGTGGAGCCTCGACGGCACGGCCCACGCGGAGGTGGGCACACGATGAGTCTCCAAGGCCTCGTGGCCGCCCTCATCGCCGACGACGGCACCGCCGACTGGCCGCGACGCGTCCCCGCCAGACTGGACACCGTCCTCGCCACGATGCCCTTGCCGGCCCGGGTCGGCATACGGACGGCGGCGCACGCCGTGAACGCGTACGCCATGGCCCGCACCGGACGAACCCTGGGCCCGCTCACCGCGCCGGAACGGGAGTCCGTACTGGGCGAGTTGACCGCACGGCCCGCCCTTCTCCCGCTCCTCGACGTGCTCAAAGTGCCCGTCCTGCTGGCGGCCGGAACGGAGCGGATGCTCCAGGACGGTCCCGCACCGCGCGGCCTCCCGCGCCAGGACCCGCCCCTCGACCTGACGCCCGCATCCGCCTGGCCCGCGCGCTCCACCGCCGACGCGGTGGTCATCGGCTCGGGGGCGGGCGGAGCGATGGCCGCCCGGACCCTTGCCCGCGCCGGCCTGGACGTCGTCGTCCTGGAAGAAGGACGGCACCACTCCACCGAATCGTTCGGCCGGCGTACGCCGCTCGACCGGTTCACCGAGCTCTACCGGGACGGCGGAGCGAGTGCCGCCGTCGGCAGCCCACCGCTGCTGCTGCCGGTGGGCCGAGCCGTCGGTGGCACGACCGTCGTCAACTCCGGCACCTGCTACCGCACTCCGGACCACGTCCTGGACCACTGGAGCAAGGACTTCGGCTTCACGCTCGCCGACGACTTCGAACGCCGTCTGGACGAGGTCGAGCGCACCCTGCGGGTGGCCACCCAGCCCACCCAGGTCCTCGGCGCCAACGGCCGTATCACGCTCGCCGGTGCCCGCGAACTCGGCTGGCGGGCCGCGCCCCTGCGCCGCAACGCGCCCGGCTGCCAAGGCTCCTGCCAGTGTGTGGTGGGCTGCCCGACCGGCGCCAAACAGAGTGTGCAGCTTTCCGTGCTGCCCGACGCCTGCGCCGCGGGGGCCCGTATCGTCACCGACGCGCGGGTGGAGCGCATCCTCGTCGACACGGACCGGCCCGGAGGCCCACGCGCCGCGGGGGTGCGCGCCCGCGGGGCGGACGGAGGGTTCGAAATCCTCGCGCCCCTGGTCGTCGTCGCGGCAGGCGCGCTGCAGTCACCGCCGCTCCTGCGCCGCTCCGGTCTCGGCCGACACCCTCGCCTGGGCCGCAACCTCAGCGTCCACCCGGCCACGAGCGTCGCCGGACGCTTCGCCGGACCGGTCACCGCGTGGAAGGGCGTGCTGCAGAGCGTCGGAGTGGAGGAGCACCACCCGGAAGGCATCCTCATCGAGGCCACCGCCACCCCGCCCGGCATGGGCTCGTTCATCCTCCCCGGACTCGGAGGCGAGCTGCGGCGCGAACTGGAGAGCGCCGACCGTCTCGCCACGCTCGGCGCGATGATCGCCGACCGCCCCTCCGGCAGCGTTCTCGGCCGTGACCGCACGCTGGTCCGCTACGACGTGGACCGCCGCGACGCGGACCGACTGATCCGGGCCGTTCGCGCCATGGGCGAGCTGCTGTTCGCCGCGGGCGCCGAGGAAGTGCTCACCGGCATCCCCCGCACGCCCCGCGTACGCAGCCTCCCGGAACTGGACGCCGTCCTCGCCGGCACGAGCGTCCGGCAGCTTCATCTGTCGGCCTACCACCCGACCGGGACCGTAGCCGCGGGCGCAAGCTCACAGCACTTCCCGGTCGACCCGGAGGGCCGTCTGCGCGGAGTACACGGAGTGCTGGTCGCAGACGCCTCGGTGCTGCCCAGCTGCCCGCAGGTGAACCCCCAGCTCAGCATCATGGCGGCGGCCCTGGCGATCGCGGAGCTGCATCTCCGGGAGTGAGAACGGAGCGGGGCGGCTCCCTGGACGGTACGGCGACGCGTCGGCCCTCTCCCGGGGGCTTTCCCGGCGGAGGGCCGACGCTTGCCGGCCGTGCGGCGTGCTCAGTCCTCCGCGGACGTCGAGGTCCACGGGCAGGTCCACGTGCACGGGTAGAGGCCCGTCTCGGGCTCCTCCTCCTGCAGGTGCTGCAGGGCGTTCACGTCAAACTCCATCTGTCTCACCTCCCTCCGGATCCGGTCTGGTCTCCTGGTTCACCTGGCCGTGTCGCGCTGGTCCGGCCCGGTGAACGTCTTGGGCAGCCACAGGCGGGGCCCGCCGTGCCGCAGCCGCAGCAAGAAGGCCAGTACGCCGCCGAGGCCGGTGCCGTAGTCGGTCGTCACCGCCGTCCCGGTCTCGTCAGGGGCGAGCACGCGCCCCTCGCGGACGGTGTGGCGGGCGTGGATGGCGAGGGCGAGTTCCTCGGCCCAGCGGGCGTAGCGCGGTTGCTCGCAGGCCTCGGCCATGTCGAGCAGGAACTCGCCGTCGCCCGCCAGCCCGTGGCAGTGGGAGGTTCCCGCCTGCCAGCGGGAGCGGCGGACCGCGACGGCGGCCAGCTCGGCGCCCTCCCGCACGCGGGCGTCCTTGTCGTGCTGTGACAGCCGCAGGAGGAAGGTCCCGATTCCCGAGGAGCCGCTGCACCAGTTGGTCCTGCGTGCCCCGCCCGAGGGCCCGGCGGTCCAGTAGGCCGCGCCGTCGTCGTGGCGTGCCGCCGACACGAGCGTGCGCGCGGCTTCGCCCGCGAGCTCCAGATACCGCTCGTCGCCGGTGGCCCGGCCCGCGGCGAGCAGGAACGCGCCCGTGCCCGCGACGCCGTGGGCGAAGCCGTAGTGGACGAGCCCGGCGAGGTGGGACGGCCAGTCGCGCGGGACGGGCCACAGGAGCAGTCCGTCGCGGCGGACCGCCGCGGCGGCCACGGACTCGGCGGCCTTGTCGGCCCTGCGCAGGAAGTCCTCGTCGCCGGTGGCCTCCCAGAAGCGGAGCTGGGTCATGCCGGCCCCGGCGGAGCCATGACAGATGTCCGGATTGGGCCAGCGCAGCGACACCCTTCGGGCCAGGTCCGCGGCAGCACCGGCCAGCGCGTCGTTCCCGAGGACCTCCGCGCTGTCCAGCAGGGCCCAGGCGGTACCGGAGCGGCCGAAGTGCAGGCCGGGCAGCGCACGCGGCTCCCGCCCGACCCGGCCGACGATCCAGTCGGCGGCCGTGCTGACGGCCTCACGCAGTTGCGGACCGGGTTCGGCGCCCAGGGCACGGTTGAGCACACTCAGGAGTCCCGCGGCGCCGTGCTGGACGTTGAGGGGGTCGCTCGTGGCGCCGAACGATGACGGTGGCCAGAGCCGGTCGGCTTCGGGGGTCATCGTCGCCAGCAGATGCTCCAGGACATCGTCGGTCAGCTGCTTGAGTTCGCTTCCGGTCGGTCCCCTCGACGCCGGTGGGAGCATGGGAGGGGACTGTGGCAGGGGTTGGCCGGCCAGGGCGCGCCGGACCTCCGTGAGACCGGGCCGCTGTTCGGGCTGCTCGTGGAGCAGGGCGAGGACGAGCGGTGCGAAGCGGCGTGCGGTCGGGTTGTCGCGGCACAGGCTCTCGAGGAGGCTCGCGATCCGCCGGCGGAAAGGGCGCGCGGGCGGATCGTCGGGGGCGAGCAAGGGGTCCACGCCCGTGACCAGGTACAGCAGTGTGGCGCCGAGGCCGTACAGGTCCGCCGTGAGGCCGGGGCAGCGGTCGACGGAGCGGGCGTCGGCCTGTTCGGGCGCCGCGTAGCCGGGCGTGTGCGCGTGCACCACGCGTTCGCCGGGACGGGCGAGGAGTTCGAGGTCGATCAGCCGTAGCTCGTGGTCCTCGGTGACCATCACATTGTTGGGGTTGAGGTCGCGCAGGACGAAGCCTTCGCGGTGGACGAGTTCCACCAGGCCGACCAGCCCGGCCGCCAGCCGCTCGGCGAGCGCGGCCGTCAGACCCCACTCGCCGCCGTCGCCGTCGTCGTGTGTGAGGTTCTGCGCCACCCAGTCGCGGAGGGTGAGTCCCGCGATCGCCTCTTGGACGAGGAACAGATCGCCCTGCTGCTCGAAGAGGGCGACCGGCCGGGGTGTGCGGCCGAAGGACGCGAAATGCTCCAGCATCGCCGCCTCATGGCGCCGCGCGTCGCGGACGTCTTCCCCGGTCGCGGTGGCCTCGGTGTGGGGACGTGCTTGTTTGACGATGACACGGGAGCCGTCTCGTTCGTCGGTCGCACGGTAGACCCCGCCGGTGAAGGCGTGGCGGACGACCTCGTGGACGACGTAGCGGTCGTCGAGGCGCACCGGTCGGGCGCCGGCCCTGTCAGGATCGGGCGATGCGGGCCGCTGTCCGGTGAACGGATCGCGCGGCGCCCACGACGGCGGGCAGAACCAGGCCTCACGCCGGTCCCGGTCGAGGGAGCCGTCCGGTGCCATCAGCATGGCCTCGTACGAGGCCTCGTTCCCGAGCATGGGCACCCCGTTGAAGGCCCCGAAACGGTAATGCACCAGGCTGCCCGGCCGGTACGGCCGGTCCGAGAGGATACCGGGACCCGGCAAGCCCTCGGTGGTGAGGTGCAGTTCGTCCGCGAGCGCACGCAACCGGTCGTCGTGACCGTCCGGATAGACAGTGATGAATTTGCCTCCGCTGCCCCGGTCCGTACGGCGGGAGCAGAGTTCTGCCACGCGGGCGAGAGTTCCGGCGAATTTGAACGGCAGGCGATGGGCGGCCAGGACATCGGCCGCACGCGCCAGTACGAGCGGGGCGGACAACGGTGTCGCAGAGATATGGAGTTTCCATCCCTGAATACGTGACGGCACATCAGGCAGACGCACATGGCACCAGAAAACGCCCGGCCTGATCTGCCAGTCGTTCGGTTCATGACGAGCGAGAACGGAACGGACGCAGTCCACCAGCAGTGAACTTTCCGCAGTGGGGCCCGATTTCATGGGCTCACCCCTTCATCCGGTACCAGCAGCGTGGGCGAGGAATCGGCGAGAACGCGTCAGCGATACGCGGGGCGCCGGCCGATCCTGGCGCCGTCCTCGACAGTGCCGAAATACTGGTCGATGCGTCGCGCGGCCTCCGCCCATTCCCGCATGGTGCGCACCGGCCTGAGCGTTTCCACGACGAAGGGATGACTGCGTCGGTCAAGGGCCCGCTGCCACAGGACGTCAGGGTCCTCGTCCAGCATGTTTCCCACGGTGCCCTCGTAGATCGGCATGGCCCGCACCGCGCCGTCCGGTTCCACCTGGAGAACGGGCAGAGACCGGCCCCGGGCGAGGTCGTCGGGGTGCATCAGCAGCATGCGGTTGTCCTCGATGGAGATGTCCAGCGTGTCCGGCGCGAGGGATCGCAGGCGCGTGAGCTGCCCGGAACTCGCCGTATCGCGGACCTGGTCGTCCGTGAGAAGCTCGAGTTCGGCGAATCCGGCCCGGTTGGCCAGACCGGAAGGCACCGTCACTCCGAAGATCAGATGCCGCATCGCGGGAAAGCGCGGCGCGATGTCCGTGCAGAACGCCTCAAGTTGATGGATGTTGCTCCGCATCAGTGAGCAGTCGATCCCGAAGGTGGCGATGGCTCGACCGCGCGCGGTGAAGTCCTGGGAGGCCTCGTCGAGGAGGGAGAGCGTCCTGATCGCACGCTCGAAAGACCGGGCACGGCCCCTGATCCGGTCGTGCACATCGGCGGTGGCACCGTCCAGGCTCACGGCGATACGGTGGAAGACGTTCAAGAGGTCCGCGGCCAAAGCCTGGTCGACGTTCCACCCGCTGGTGTAGAGCAGTACGGCGATGCCCGCATCCGCGATGCGCCGGGCGACGTCGAGCAGGCCCTTGACGAGGAGGGGCTCACCACCGGTCAGTGCGATGCCCATGGGGCGCATGGCAATCAGCGCATCGGCCACTTGGAGCATGCGGTCGTGGTCGAGCTGCCGAGACGGTCGGCGCCCGGATTCCGAGTAACAATGCACACAGCGCAGCGGACAGGAATAGGTCATGTCCCAGATGACATCAGTGGGCCCGTTCGGCGTACTCATCGAATAGTCCCCTCCCGCACATTCCCGTTCGCCCAACGGCGCCAGAACCGCTCGGGAATTGACCATAGCGGCGCCCAGGACGGCTCACCGAGACACATTCCGCTGAGCGGAACAAATGGCGGGGAACGGCCGTACATTCCCGGCCACACGTACCCGACCAGCAGGTTTACCCGGCTGACATCGTTCGTCCATCGCCATTGCTTTGACTGGCTTCTGGAGCGGAAAGGGGGTTGGCCCCATGGCTGGACAAGGGTCGGCAGACCGGAAGGCCGGGGAACCGCCGTTACCCGGACGAAGCGTTCTCGAAGGCGCGTTCGCCTTGCTGGAGGCGCTGGCGGACACGAACGAGGCGGGTCTGGCCGCACTGGCCGCGAGCAGCGGCCTGCCCAAGACGACCGCCTACAGGCTGCTGGATCAACTCGTCGCGCTCGGTGCCGTCGAACGCCAGGGCACCCGCTACCGGACAGGGTCACGGATGTTCCGGCTGGGGCGTGGATGGCAGCCACACCCTGGGCTGCGGGCCGCGGCCCGGCAACCGCTGCGGCAGCTGGCGGGCGCGACCGGCGCGAGCGTGTGTCTGTGTGTGCTGCGGGAGGGCCGGACCATGGCGGCCACGGGAATCCCCGGGATCGTCGACGAACTGGCCCCCGTGCGAGCGGGCGCGAGCTGGCCATGGACGACCGCGGCGGGAAGACTGCTGGTGGCGATGGGGCCGCAGGCGCTCCTGATGGGCCCGCTCCCGCCTTCCTGGAGGCGGCAGTCGGCGGACATCCAGGAGAACGGGGTGGCTGTGGACCGCGAGGAGCTGGTGCCGGGGGTGTGCTGCGTCGCCGTGCCCGTGGCGCAGCCGCGCGGCCAGGTCGTCGGCGCCCTGTGCGCGATGGTCGAACCCGAACGGGATCTGCGACGGCTGACGCACATCGTCACACAGGCGGGCCGGACGATCGGAGCGGGCCTGCGTCAATCCTGCTGAGGGCCGCGATGCCGGTCCTCACGCCGCGGCCTTACGACACCCCGTGCGTCAGTACGTCCTCCGACCGGGTGCGGGCGGGTCCTCCGCACCGGGTGCACCCGGGGGAAGGGGCTCGACGCCGACCACGTGCCGCACCTTCGTCGGCTCGACGAACACCACGACACGTCGTTCGCCCGGGATTCCCCATTCGAACCGCTCGGTACCGACGTACTTGACCGCCAGCCGGTCCATGTTCCGGTCCGCCTCCGGTCCCTCGACGAACCGGACGACCCGGCCGCGGATCTGGACGCGGTCGTAAGGGTCGTCCTGGTGCGCGTGGGACAGGCACACGCGCGGATCACGCCGGAGGTTGCGTTCCTTGACGCGCCCGACGGCGGTGTTGAAGAAGACCAGATCGCCCTCCAGACCGACCCACATCGGGCTCACATGTGGCGCCCCGTCTGCATCGACCGTGGCGACGTACCAGATGTTCGGGACTTCGATCCTCTCGCGGATGTGCTTCGACAGAGCAGTCATGGGACCGTCCTGCCCTGCGACGACACCGGCCAAGCCCGGCGGGGCTTGCGAAGACTCACTTCGGGTTGTCGGCGTGGGTCAGGGTCTCCCGGGCCACGAAGCAGCCATCCGTACCGGTGGGACGGCGTGCCTCGGTGGGGCGGCGGGTGCTTGCGGACGGCGGCTTCCGCCGTGATCTGTTCCCAGTTGCCGTTCGTCCGTACAACCAAGGTTGGGGCGGGAACCGCTACCGCCCTCGACGATCGCGCGGGTGTTGTCTGCCGACGGCCGGCCCTGTCCGGTGTGAACATGCCCACTGCCGTTGCGGACCTGGAGCGCGGTCCGGCCGCAGGCCCTCTTCGACTGCGGCGAAGCTCTCGCCCAGAACCGGAAGGAATCCGTCATGGCTCTGTCCCGCAACCGTCGTCGGCCGTCGACGTCTCGGCTCGTGACCGTGGCCGTCGTGATCTTGCTCAGCGTCGCGGGCTGGTACACGTTCTCGGGACGGGGCGCGGGGTGGCTGCCCCAGGACAGCTGGGGGCCGTGGAGAGAGAAGAGAGTGGAGAACTGGTCGGTGCGGATACGGGTGAACTCGTGGAGCGACGCGGCCGAAGCATACGTACACATCGGCAAGGCGGAGGACTTCACGATGAAGGCGTACGGCAGACCGTCCACCGCCACCACGGTGATGGACGGCACCCGCTTCACCCTGACACCCGGCGGCGAGGTCACCGGACAGCGGTCGCGGGAATACGGAGCGAGGTAGCAGCTCTCTCACCAGACGACCGGCCGCTTCACGCCGCTGCACGACACATGGCGGGCCGGCTATGAGGCAGACGATCCATGAGGAGCACTCATCACGAACTCGTGCACGGCGTCTGTGAAGAGCGCTGGGCGGGCGTGGTGGACCTGTACGCGGAGCAAACCGATGTCTCCCACCCTTTCCACCCGCTGGGGGCACCGCCCATGCGCTCCCGCGAAGCGCTACGAGCCCATTTCGGCGGGCCACAGCCATCCCCAGGCCCGACCCTGCGGCGCCGGCCGACGCAGTCGTACTCGGCGAGATCCGTCAGACGGCCCGCTCCACCGGACGCGCTCATCGCGCCAGGTTCGCTTTGCACTTGACTGTCCAAGACGATCGCTGACGCAACCCGCGAAGTCAGCCGTCACGACGACTCGTTGACGGCCCACGAGACCCGCGTTGCTTGCGGGAGGCTTGAGCCTCCGTGATCGCGATCGACATGAGGGCGCGCGCGTGGGCGGGGTTGGGCGGGGCCCGGACTATGCGGAGCGAGCGGCGAGTGCCTCGACGGCCACGGCCACCTGGCGGGGGTGGGAGACCAGGGTGAGGTGGCGGGCGTCGGGGATGAGGGTAGGGGGTGGTGCGCCGATACGTCGGGCGGTCTGCTGCGGGGTCTGGGCACTGAACACGTCGTCCCGCGCGCCGAACACGACCGATTTGGGGATGCGCAGGGCGGAGAGTTGGGCCACCTGGTGGGCGGGCAGACCGGGCACGCCCTGGCCGAGCATGCTCCACAGCGCGGACTCGGCACCCTGCACGCGCAGCGGCCGACGCCATTGGTCCAGTCCCGCGGCGTCCAAGGGCGGGCAGGCGGGGCCGCACTGGGCGTCGTACACGGAGCGGATCAGCGAGTCGGCGCCGAGACCTAGCCGCAGCAAACTGGTGCGATACGGGTCGAACAGCACGTACTTGAGACCCGGCGGGGGACCGGCGCCGGTGTCCAAGGCGTCTCCGTCGAGCAGCATCACGCTTCCGATCCGCCCCGGGGCGCGCAATGCCGCCTCCGTGACGACGGCGGCTCCGCTGGAGTGCCCCACCAGCAGGGGGCGTTGGTCCGGTCCGCCGAGGTGCATGGCCTTGAGGAAACCCAGCAGTTGCCGGGTGAAGTGGCCGACGGTGTAGGGGCCGCGGCGCTGGCTGTAGCCGTCTCCGGTCAGGTCCAGTGCGTACACCCGGTGGTCGTGTGCGAGGAGCGGAGCGAGTCGTGACCAGGTGTCCACCTGCTCGAAGGCACCGTGGACGAGGACGATGGGCGAGCCAGTCGTGCCCCAGGTCCGGTAGCGGGTGCGTATGTCGGCCGCCTGGACGTAGCGCAAGCCCCGGGGAGGCGCTGCGCGTTGTGCCGTGCAGGCGTTGAAGACGAACGAGGCCGTTGTGAGGACTGCCAGCAGGACGGCACAGCCCAGCGCCAGGCGTCGCAGCCACCGCCTGATCCGAGGGCGCCGCCGCGGTGGTGTGCCGTCCATGGCATCGGCATCCGGTGGTGCGGGGTCGAGTGACTCGGCCCGGGGGTGGGCACCCACGTCGGCCTCCTGTCCGTTCTGGCCGGCAACCCCGGCGGCTGTCACAGCAACACAAGCGGCGACCGGCCACAGAATTCGCGTGCCTCCGCTCCTGCCCTCCAGGATCTCGCGACGCAGGACCAGGATCATCCGCCGGGGGTTGTCACCACGCATACTCCGCTGGGAGTAACTCCCTGCCTCACTGGCGCTGACAGGAGCTGATGGGCATGGGACTGTCGGCTTGCGTGGTCGTGGGGCGAGGCAGTCGCGGCCGTGGACCGTGTCGGACGAGGCAGGGGCATGGGGCGAGTCCTCGCACACGGTGACGGTGGTTCGGCCATTTGGCCGTGGTCGGCTCGCGCGCGTGGCCGGGCCGCGGTGCCGTTGCCATGGATGCGTGCCCACGTCCAGCGGGGAAGGGCGTCCGGCGCTCAGCCGTGGAAGGACAAGGCATGCACATATCTGGACCGACAGCGGGCCGTCGGGTTTGTGCCGCGGTCATCGCCGCGATGGTGACCTGCTCGACCGCTGTGACCGGACAGGACCTCGCCGCGGCCGGAGGTACCCCCACACCTTCGGTGCCCGCCCCGAAGCTGGACTGGAGAGCCTGCGTCCAAGGCAGCCCGTTCGACTGCGCGACCGCGAAGGTGCCGCTGGACTACGACAACCCACGTGGTCGCACCATCGAGCTCGCAGTCGTCAAACGGAAGGCGACCGCCCCCGGTCGACGCATCGGCACCCTGTTCTTCAACCCCGGCGGACCCGGTGGGCCAGGAACGGTCCAGATGCCACAGAATTACGAGTCCTTCCCGCGCGAGGTGCGGGAGCGGTTCGACATCGTCAGCTGGGACCCCCGTGGGATCGGCAGCAGCACCGCTGTGAACTGCTTCGCGAGCCCCGAGGAAGCCGCCCACTGGAATGCGAGCAAAGCGGCGGGCTTCCCGGTGGGCGAAAGGGAGCGGGCGGCCTGGATCGCCGCGTACAAGGACCTGGCCCGGCGCTGTGAGCGGCGTGACCCCGAGCTCCTGCGTCATGTGTCGACCGCCGACACCGCTCGCGACCTCGACCAGCTCCGCCGGGCGACAGGAGAGCCACACCTCACCTACCTCGGGATCTCGTACGGCACGTTCCTGGGCGCCACCTACGCCAATCTCTTCCCGGGCAAGGTCCGCGCCATGGTCCTCGACAGCGACTGGGACCCGCAGGCCTGGACGAATCACGCGTCCGACAACGCCCCCCGGCTCACGACATTCCTGCGGGTGGGCTCGGACCGCACCGCGGCAGCGACCCTGGACAGGTTCCTCGCCCTGTGCGGGTTCACCACCACCGCCCGCTGCGCCTTCTCCGCCGGCAGCCCGAAAGCGACCCGGGACAAGTTCGACCAGCTGATGCAGCGGCTCCGGAAGCAACCCGTGGGTACGTCGACCTATGCCCGCACGGTCGCTGACGCGGTGACCAGCCTCTACATCGTTCACCCGGGGTGGACGGACCTCGCCGGCAGGCTGCAGAACCTGTGGCAGGGCCGCGTCCCGAAACCGTCCCCACTACCGCACGCACCACCGGTCCCGCACCCGAATCCGTACTTGGGCGAGGAACAGGCCACCGCGGTGTTCTGCGGCGACAGCCCCAATCCACGTGACCCCGGTGTCTACCACGCTCTGGAGGAGGCCGGCGCCGCTCGTGCGGGTGATGCCGGACGCTTCTGGACGTGGGCCGCCGAGGGGTGCGCCACCTGGCCGGCGGTCGCCGCCAACCGTTACCGCGGCCCGTGGAACAAGCCCACGGCGCACCCCGTCCTGGTGGTCGGCACCACCTACGACCCCTCCACTCCCTACACAGGCGCGCAGGCCATGGCCAAGGAACTGGCCGACGCCCGCCTGCTCACCCACGACGGATACGGGCACACGGCACTGATCAACCCCAGCAACTGCGTCAAGGCCCACGAGAGCCGCTACCTCATCGACGGCACCCTCCCGCCGGTCGGAACCACATGCCGACCGGACACGCCGCCCTTCCCCGCACCCAAGCCCAGAGGCGGCGTCGCCGCCGGCGGTGGCGGGATGGCGGGCGCCTCTTATGGGAGTGGAGAGTTGGGGGCTACTGTCGTGGCTGTCGTGTGCGGACCGACAAGGGGGTCGGCGAATGCTGTCGGAGGCGTTGGCGGCACTGGCCGCAGCCGGTGGAACCGCTGTGGTGCAAGCCGCAGGCACTGATGCGTGGGCTGAGGTGCGGCAGCGCGTGGCACGCTTGCTGGGGCAGGGTAGCCACGAGGGTGAGCTCGATGAGTTGCAGCGACTGGACCGTACCGCTGCCGCCGTGGTGGCAGCGGGCGAGGACGCCACGGTGATCCGAGAGGCAGCGATCTGGCAAGTTCGCTTCGAGACGCTGCTGGAGCGCCTGGACGGTGCCGAGCGTACCGACGCCGCTGCGGAGCTACGGGCGCTCGCTGATCGGATCAGCGCTCGAAGCCGCACCGGCGGGGGAGTCCTGTCAGGCAACGTCTTCCACGGCCCGACTGCGGTTCAGACGGGCAACGGTAACCGCCAGGACAATCGCTTCGACGGCGGATCATGACGGTCTCTCAGGGCAGCGCGCCTGAGGAGGGTACGCCGCATCACAGCGAGTTCCATGGCCCGGCCGCGGTGCAGGGCGGGCCTCATGGAGTTCAGAACAACCACTTCCACGCGCCGGCGCGGGCGGGCAGGGCTCTCCCATGGAACAAGGTCCTCTCGACACTCAAGAACGTCGTGCTGAGCGTGGTGGTTGTGGCTGGTCTCGTCTGGGGTGCGGCCTGGTGGCTGCACCGCCATCATGAGCAGCAGGCGCGGGTCGACGCGACGCGTTCGGCCTGCCGCCAGGCGTACCGAGCAGATGACGTGTACCGCGACTCCACTCTCTCCACCCACTCGTTCAGCGAAGATGTGGCGCCGTCGCGGGAGCTCGCCCGGCGGCTCAGGCTGGCGGCAAGTGCCAGCTCAGACCCCGAGATCAAGAGAGAGATCCAGACTTACGCAGGTGACATGGAGGCTTGGGCGGACGCCACCGAGCGGGGCGACGACGCCGACAGGAACACCGCGACTATCCGCAAAATGGATGATCAAAATGCATTGAACCTGGATTGCCGCAAGGTCTTGGGCGATGACGGCTGAGGACCTCCGAACCGCGGATACCGACTTCTTCCTCGGTGCGCGCGGCAGCCGGCAGTGGTCCCCCTCAGGTAGAGACCGGGTGCGGCACAAGGCCTGAGCCGCTCCAGCTTGCACCCCTGTGAAGCCGGGTTGACCGAATCGGTGCTCCCACCACATGGTGGTTCCCGAGATCGTTGAGGGGTCGGAACGGCACTGTGCCCAGGGGAGCGGGATGACGCCAGTCGTGTTACTGACTTCGGCGTCTCAGGGTCTGTATCTGTGTCGGGACCGGTGACTCGGTTTGTCCGAGGTGGTACGCCGAAGGCATGCGGTATCCGGACGGGGGCGGGCTGACCGGCGAGCAGCGCAAGCGCCGGGAAGAGGTACGGATGCGGGCCGTTGACCTCTTCGATACCGGCCCCAAGACGCCGAAATCAGGTAACCATCAAGTTCAGGACGGTCGTTGGGCGTTGTCCATGAGTCGGCTCTCCCAGGCCCAGGCCGCGATCTCGACTCGATTGCGGACCTGAAGCTTGTTCTGGATGGTCGCCAGGTGGCTCTTGACCGTGCTCAGCGAGATGAACAGCTCGGCGGCGACCTCCTGGTTGGTGCGGCCTCGCGCGATGGCCCGGATCACTTGCGTCTCACGCTCCGAGAGCTGCTGCGCCGGCTTCGGCACGGTCGTCCTCCAGGCTGGCGCGAGGTTGCGCAGCAGCCGCAGCGTGATCGACGGTGAGATGAGGGCGTCGCCGGCGTTCGCCGCGCGGACCGCCTCGACCAGCAGGGTCGGCCCGGCGTCCTTGAGGACGAAGCCGACCGCCCCGGCGTGCAGCGCGCCGTAGACGTACTCGTCAAGGTCGAACGTCGTGACGACGACAACTCGTAGAGGGTCCGGCACGCCCGGCCCGGCCAGGGCGCGGGTGACCTCGATGCCGTCCAGCTTCGGCATCCGGATGTCGATCAGGCAGACATCGGGGCGCAGCCGCCGGGCGAGGTCGACCGCCTCGGCGCCGTCGGCGGCTTCGCCGATCACGGTGATGTTCTCCTGGTCCTCCAGGATGAGCTTCAGGCCGCCGCGGATCATCGCCTGGTCGTCGGCCAGCATGACCTTGATCGTCACCGGCCCTCCTTCAGGAGAACCGGTACTTTGGCGAGCACCGACCAGCCGGCTCCGGGCCCGGGCCCCACAGTCAGGGTGCCGCCGAGCGCCTCGACCCGCTCGCGCATGCCGATCAGGCCGAACCCGCCCTTCGGCAGGTGCCGGGTATGACCCGGGGGCGCGTCGTCGGTGATCCTGACGGTGACGCCGGCCGGGTCCTGGGCGATGTCGACGGTGGCCGAGCGGGCGTGCGAGGCGTGCCGGACGATGTTCGTCAGGGATTCCTGGACGATCCGGTGGACGGTGGTGGTGACCTCGGGTGGCCAGGGCCTCTGGTTCTCGGGCAGCCGGAGCTCCACGTCTGGTCCGTGCCCCTGGAACCGCCGGACGATCTCAGCCAGTTGCTCCGGGCCCGGCGTGGGGGGAGAGGTGGTGGCCGCGTCGTCGGTGTCGCGCAGCAGGCCGACCACACGGCGCATGGCGGCCAGCGCCTCGCTGCCGGCCTCCTCGATGCCTGCCACGGCCTGGTCCAGCATCTCGGGCTGCCGTTTGCCCACGATCCGCGTGGCCTGGGCCTGCACCACGATCCCCGTGATGTGGTGGGCGACCACGTCATGCAGTTCCCGGGCCAGGGTCAGGCGCTCGTCGCGCCGGATAGCCTCGGTGGCCATCCGGCGCCGGTAGTCCAGGAAACGCAGGCCGAGACCGGTCCCGAGGGCGAGGACCCAGACATTCGTACCGACCCGGACCGGAGTGCTGGGGGCGTCTGTGGTCAGCCAGCCGACCGTCATCAGCGCGAACCCGGCAGCGGCGATTGCAGCGGCTTGCCGGCTAGGCAGCGCCCGGATCGCGGAGCCGCCGAGGACCAGCAGCGCCAGCACTGCGCCGGCGCCCGGCTCGCCGGGCAGGTGCGTGAGCCTGGCGAAAAGACCGGCGCCGCCCGCGATGGCCAGGCCGATGGCCGCGGCCCAGCCCCGATGCCGAGCGCGACCGAGGGCGACCAGGCACACTGCCAGGCCGACCCCGGTGTCGAAGGCCCAGGGGCGGCCCTGGCTCATGTACTCGACGGCCATGAAGAGGAGCACCGCGGTGAACACGACCCCCAGGGCCGTGTTGACTGCGGCTTTCGGTCCCCAGACCGGTCGACGTGCGGTGTTCACCTGGTTGACGCTACGCGATGGTCGGCGGACCGCCATACCGGCCGAAAGTACGAGCCGGATGGTTCTTACGGCCGGTGCGACGGCTGACGCCTGTTCAGCATGCTGCGGACATGGCTGATCTCATCTCTTCCGCTCCCCACGTCCTCGCCGTCTCGGCGCTGGCCGAGAAGACCGTGCGGAGTCCTCTGCTGTACGCCTGGTGGGCCCTCAATCTGATCGTCCTCGCCGGGGTTGGCTACGCCGTCTACTGGAGCGTCAAGAAGTGGCGCGCTGGACGAGGGGCGCGCGGGTGACCGGGTTGCCGTCGCCAGGACACGGGATCCACATCCTCACCACTTCGCCACCTCGATCGAGGAAACACATGACACCAGTACTGGAAGCCGTGAAGCTTGGTAAGCGCTATGGCCGCCACCAGGCGCTGATGGACTGCGACCTGAGCATCCCCCAGGGGCGCGTGATCGGCCTGGTCGGTCCCAACGGCGCCGGAAAGTCGACGCTGCTCAACATGTCGTGCGGGCTGATCCAGCCCACCTCGGGCACGATCCGCGTGCTGGGCGCCGAGCCTGCCGCAAGTCCGGCCCACCTGGCCAAGGTCGGCTTCGTCGCACAGGACACACCGGTGTACGCCGATCTGTCGGTCGCGGACCACCTGCGCATGGGCGCGAAGCTGAACCCCCGTTGGGACGGGCCGCTCGCGCAGCGGCGGATCGCCCAGATCGGACTGGACCCGAAGCACAAGGCGGGCCGTCTCTCGGGGGGCCAGCGTGCCCAGCTCGCCCTGACCATCGCGGCGGCCAAGCGGCCCGAGCTGCTGATTTTCGACGAGCCCGCCGCCGCGCTCGACCCGCTGGCCCGCGCGGGCTTCCTGGACAACCTGATGGAGTTCGTCACCGACCTGGGGGCCAGCGCCATCCTCTCCTCGCACGCGCTCCCCGATGTGGAGCGGGTCTGCGACTACCTGATCGTGCTGGCTGACTCCCGGATCCAGGTGGCCGGCGATGTGTCCGGACTGCTGGCCGACCACCACCGGCTCATCGGAGGCCGCCAGGCCATCGGCGAGCTGCCGGCCGGCGTGGAGGTGATCCGCGTCGAACACGCCCCGTCGGAGAGCACCGCGATCGTGCGTGCGGATCAGCGGCAGTTGGCCGGCGGCCCCTGGAGCGTGGAGACCCTCGATCTGGAGGAGCTGGTCCTGGCCTATATGACCCGGGCGAACCAGGCCGCCGCCCAGCCCGCCCCGACGGTTATGGAGGCACAGCGATGATCTGGCTGACTTGGCGCCAGTTCCGCGTTCAGGCGCTGGTGGGCCTCGGTGCCCTCCTGTTGCTCGGGATCTATCTGGTGATCCTCGGCCGGCAGATCCACAGCAGCTACGACGACATGCTCGCGCACTGTACCGGCCACGGCAACTGCTCCAGCACACTGGGCACCTTCGCCGACCACTACAGCCTCCAGGTCGACCTGCTCAGCTACCTGCTGCTGGTGGTCCCCGGCATCATCGGCATCTTCTGGGGCGCTCCGCTGATCAGTCGTGAGCTGGAGGCCGGAACCCACCGACTGGTGTGGAACCAGAGCGTGACCCGCAGCCGGTGGCTGGCGGTCAAGCTGGGGGTGGTCGGCCTGCTGAGCACGGCCGTGGCCGGGCTGTACAGCCTGCTGCTGACCTGGGCTTCAGGCCCGGTCAACACCGTCTTGAACAACCGCTTCGAACCGGTGCTGTTCGCGTCGCGAAACATCGCGCCGCTGGGCTATGCGGCCTTCGCCTTCGTGCTGGGGGCCACCCTCGGGTTGTTCGTCCGCCACACCGTGCCCGCCATGGGAGCGACCCTGGTGGTCTTCGGCGTGCTCCAGATTGTCGTGCCCACCGCGATCCGGCCGCACTACGAATCGCCGGTCCGCACCTCGGTACCGCTCACCGCACAGCTGATCAGCGGCCTGACAAAGATCGGCACCTACGGCGACATCGGCGGGCTGCGGGTGCCCGGTGGGCCCTGGGTGGTGGAGACCACCGCCATGCTCGACTCCAAGGGCAAGGAGGTCGGCCACACTGCACGGTTCCAGGACTGCACCAACCACAAGTCGCTGGCCGAGATGCCGAGTTGCCTGGCGAAGGGCAACCTCCACGTGGACGTCTCCGAGCAGCCGGCCGGCCGCTACTGGACCTTCCAGTGGCTGGAGACCGCGATCTTCACGGCCCTCGCCGGGCTACTGGCCCTCCTGAGCTTCTGGCGGATCCGCAGCCGGCTCAACTGACGCCAGCGCGGCTGCGGAATCCTCTGTCGCCAGTGCCTTCACGCTCGTCTCCTGGGCCAGGGTCGGTTCCGTACCCGGTTACTGAACTTGACGGTTACCTGATTTCGGCGTCTTGAGGTCAGTGCGGTCTTTCGAGAATGAGGCCGGCGGCTTCGAGGAACCCGCCGAGGACGCCGTGCCGGTACTGCAACGCCTTCAGTCGCCGGCGGAGTATAGTCTCCAGCTTGGTGAGGGTACGGGCGGCCAGGTTGGCCAGGCTCCGTTTGATGTGCGCCCACAGGGCCTCCACCGGATTCAGGTCGGGCGCATACCCGGGCAGCAGCACCACAGTCACCCACTCGCGCGCCGCCGCGAGCGCCTTCATCGTCTTCGAGACGTGGGTGCTCAGCCGATCCCACACCATGATCAGCGGGGCCTTGAGCAGGTGGTGGGCGCCGTCGAGCAGGTGGATGTAGTCCCTCTCGCTGAGCGAGCGGCGCTCGCCCTTGCGGCCGGTATGCCGGCGCAGCCGGTAGCACAGGCGGGCGGGCAGGCCAGGTCGGTAGCACAGCAGCCCGGCCACCGAGAGCCGTCCCCGGCTGCGGCCGGACACCTTGACCCTCGGTGTGATGCCGCGTCGGCCCCAGGTGCGCCCCTTGTGCGGACGGCCGGTCACGCCCGCTTCGTCCTCGAAGCAGATCCACGCCCCGGCCGTCGCCCTTACTGCTTTTACCTCCCGCCAGGTCACCTCCCGCCACGCGGCGACGGCTTCCTCGTCGCGCTCGGCGGCGGGTCTGTCCGGCACCTGCACGCTGTAGCCCATACGGTGCAGCAGCCGGGTCACCCCGGAGACGCTGTAGGAGAGGTGGAACTTCCGCCTGATCAGCCTGCCTACCCGGGAGGCGGTCCACACCTGGTCGTCGCTCCAGCCGTGCGCGGCCAGCCCCTCGTCGAGCCACATCGCGAGCTTGGCCTGCAGGTGCGGGCCGAGCCGGCAGTCGCAGCCGGAGGGCCCCTTGGAACGTAACTCCTCGCGTCCGCCCGTCCTCCAGACGCGGCGCCACTGGTAGACCGACTTCCCACTCACCCGTAACTCCCGGGCGATGCGCTGGACTTCGATGGCCTCCTCGAAGAGGTCAACAGCCCGCATCCGTACCTCTTCCCGGCGCTTGCGCTGCTCGCCGGTCAGCCCGCCCCCGTCCGGATACCGCATGCTTCCGGCGTACCAGTGCGGACGCACCGCGTCACCGGTCTCGACACAGATCCAGACCCCGAAACGCCGAAGTCAGTAAGTACCGAAGGCCGGCTCCAGCTGACAGGTTCGCCTGGTGGCTCGAGTCGGCCACCGGAACACTCCTGCCGAATATCCTCACCAGCGATCACGCCGATGACTTCCGAGCCGAGTTGCTCACCCTTCCGGCAGGCGTCGCGTCCGTCTCTTTCTTCGCCTGTCCCTCACTGTATTCACGCCGCACCCCACAGCTGATCCGCCGCAGTGATCCGGAAGTGGTCCAAGTCGCGATCTGCCTGCGCCAGACGATAGGAGTGTCCCAACGACGGCAGGAAGCCGTAATCCAGGCCGGCGAACTCTTCGTCTACGACACCTCGCAGCCCTATCAAGCCTGGATGTCAGGCAATGGCGATATCGCTCGAATGGGCGTCGTGCACATCCCAAGGAACGCGCTGCCCCTTCCAGCGGCAGGTATGCAGAGAATCTTGGCACGCCCACTGTCGGGCAGCCGTGGAATCGGAGCGGTACTCACCTCGTTCCTCGCGTCCTTGGCCTCGCAGGGCGCGACGCTCAACGCCTCTGACCTCGCGCGCCTGGGCGGGGTGACCGTGGACCTGGTGACCACCTATCTGGCACACCACATCGATGCCCTGCAAACCGTACCCGGCGAGAGCCGCCAACGCGCCCTGCTGATGACGATATACACGTTCATCGAAGCTCACCTGCACGATCCGGACCTCGCTCCGAACACGATCGCCGCCGCCCATCACATCTCCTTACGCCAACTGCACCGACTCTTTCAGCAGGAAGACACCACCGTCGCCGCATTGATCCGCTCGCGACGTCTGGATCACTGTCGCCGGGACCTGGAAAATCCCACGCTGCAACACCTGCCCATTTACGCGATCGGTGCTCGCTGGGGATTTGCGGACGCTGCCGGGTTCAGCCGTTCATTCCGTGACACTTACGCAGTGACGCTCGGTGAGTACCGCCGTGCTGCGTACACCAGCCGGGCGTAGATGCGTTGGCACGTGCCGCGATCACGTCGAGATTTCCGTGCGGTCATTCAGAGTCTCGCTCGCGGTTCACCACCGCCGTTTTCGTGCGACCGTGGCGGCACCGGTTGCAGCGATCCCTTCCCACTGCCGCGGTTGCCACGGATCTGCACGACCTGCTGCCCGCTCAGGACATCGACGCCCCGTACGCTCTGGTGGCGCACTCCCTCGGGGTTACAACCGGCTGACAGGAGCACCCATGTCAATTGAACGCCCGCGCATCAATAGCAGCGTGCCGCACTCCGCCCGGATCTGGAACTACTGGCTGGGCGGCAAAGACTGCTACGAGATCGACCGGCAGGTCGGCGACCAGATTGCCGTCGCCAACCCGGCGATTCTCGACACCGCCCGGGCGCAGCGGGCGTTCCTCGTTCGAGCGGTCGAGTACCTCGTCCGCGACGTCGGCATCCGCCAGTTCCTGGACGTGGGTACTGGACTGCCCACGGCTGACAACACCCACGAGGTCGCCCAGCGTCTGCGGCCCGACGCGCGGATCGTCTACGTCGATCACGACCCGGTCGTCCTGGTGCACGCCGCGGCGCTGCTCACCAGCGCGCCCGAGGGCGCGACGGACTACATTGACGCTGATCTACGGAACCCGGACGGGATTCTCGAACAGGCCGCCAGAACACTGGACTTCACCCAGCCCGCGGCTTTGATGCTGCTGGGCATCGCCGCGCATGTCACTGACGACTCCGTCTACGGCATCGTCGAACGCCTGGTCGACGCCCTGCCGTCCGGCAGTCACCTCGTATTTTGCGACAGCACCGACGTCATCCACCCCGAGCAGCAGCGCGCCATGGTCGAGCAGTGGAACGAGGCGAGCGACAACCCTCGCGTCAATCGCAGCCCTGAGCAACTCGCTCGCTTCTTCGACGGCCTGGAGTTACTGGAGCCCGGCCTGGTTTCGACGTCCCGGTGGCGCCC
This sequence comes from Streptomyces griseochromogenes, assembly GCF_001542625.1. NCBI lineage: Bacteria > Bacillati > Actinomycetota > Actinomycetes > Kitasatosporales > Streptomycetaceae > Streptomyces > Streptomyces griseochromogenes. Next base: position 4,763,070 of record NZ_CP016279.1, read on the forward strand.
CGTGCCGAGCGGCGCCGAAGAGCCCGCTGAAGTCGACAACTTCGGCGGCGTGGCGCTGAAGCCCTAGGCAGAACCGCTCTGCCGAGTCGTGGTCGTCAACTCGCTTCAACGGTGGCGTGTGTCCGGTGGACTTGAGCTGGAGCGGCGCCGACCCCTCTCCACGGACGGGTCGGCGCCTCCGGTGGCACCCGCTTGAAGGACTCCCCCAACGCATCCGGCACCGAGCGCTCGACGATCCCCGAACCGGCAGGTCGTCGAGCGCGTGCCTGGTGAGCAGGCCCCTTAGTAGGCGGAGTTGACGTTGTCGATGGAGCCGTAGCGGTGGGCGGCGTAGTTGGCCGCCGCGGTGATGTTGGCCACCGGGTCGGTCACGCTCTTGGCGGTGCCGGAGACGTGGTACGCGTTGAAGGTGGGGTCGATGACCTGGAGGAGACCCTTGGACGGGGTGCCCTTCTGAGCGTTGACGTCCCAGTTGTTCTGGGCGCTGGGGTTGCCGCCCGACTCGCGCATGATGTTGCGCTTGAGGCCGTCGTAGCTGCCGGGGATGCCCTTGGACTTCATGATGTCGAGGGACTGCTTGATCCAACCGTCGAGGTTGTTGGCGTAGCCGGCGTTGCTCTTGGCCGTGGTGTGGTCGCTGTTCGTGGAGGCGGTGGCCACGGTGGAGGTGTTCACCTGGGTTGCTTCGGCGGCCTGTGCGGAGGTGGGCATCAGCGTCAGGGCGGCGGCCGCGGCGCCGGTGGTGGCGATGCCGGTGAGGGTGAGGGTGCGCAGGCGGGCGATGCGGTTGGTGCGGGTGATCGTGGCCATGGGGAAGGGACTCTCCTGTGGGGACGTTGTAGGGGTGCCAGCCGGACCGGGGTCGGTCGCGATGGCGTTGGGGCGGGGCCCCGTGCTGCGGGGCGGAGCGGGCGGGTCTGGCGGTAACCGCCCGGTCCGTCTCGTGGCTCCCGGCAACGAGAAACATGGTTAGCGGTGGGTGGGGCGGGGCGCAATGATGTGACGTACTACCCGACTACGGAGGAATGTCCAGAATGTGCCCTTCTGGGGGTTTTCCGCCCTGGTCGGGGCGGGGTGGTTCTACTATCCGCGGTAGGAAGTGATTTGGGTCCTATGGGTGGCGTCACGTCTTCCAGCCCTTTTTGGGCGTTATTGAGGACCCTTGCGGGCGCTTGCGCCCGACTCTTGGTGTCGTGGATTCGGGGCTGTGAAGTGTGGGGTGGCGGCGGGCCAGGGGTGTGGTCGGTGCAGGGGGTGTGGCCTGCTCTCGCCTGTGTTCCGGCGGGGGCGCACGCCGGTCGAGGCCTCCGGGGATGCGGAGGGGCCTTCCCGTGCGGGTGCCAGTCGCTGCCGCGATGTCGGCCATGGCGAGGTCTCCGACTGCTCTCGCGGCAGGTAAGGGGGGCGCCGTCGGTCCTCTGGATCACGGTGATGCCGCGCTCTCGCAGGGTTTGCCCCGAACGTGCCCCCACTTCTTGTGAAGCGGACCCGGGTCCGGATTGTTGAATCGGACCTGTGGTCCGCATTCTGTTGGAATGGAGGGCGGTCATGTCCGCACTGATCCCTGCGCCTACCCCATGCCGCCCCCGGGCGACCTCGACCCGGCGACGATCACGCTGCCCTTCCTCCAGAGCGTCCGCGCGCACGCCCTCGGTATCGGAGGAGACGGCACCGTCTGGACCCGGAATGAACCGCCCCATCGCCGCGAGGGTGGACCGCCGCGTAACCGAGCCCATCCAACGCGTCACCGGCCTTCCCGCACGTACTTTCCGTGCCGTCATCGAAAGGGAGATGGATGAAACAGTTGATGTTCCACGACGATCAGCAGTTCTGGTTCGAGACTCTGCGCAATCTCGGGCTGGCCGTCTACGGGGGCTCGGACGTCGGCGAAGTCGTCGCCACGGCCTCCCGGGTCACCTCCGGCGACCACGACGGATGGCACGACGCCTGGCTGTCCACCGCCGAGCGCCTGGAGGCCGAGGCACACTCAAGCCGTCCCATCAGCGCCCGCGACGGACTCCTGCGCGCCTCCACCTACTACCGGGCGGCCGAGTTCTTCCTGCACGGCAACTCCGACGACCCGCGCATTGACCACGCCTACGAGCGCGGCGTCGCCTGTCTCCGTGACGCCATCGCTCACCTTCCCGGCGTCACTCCCGTGGAAATCCCTTATGAGGGCACCGTGTTGCACGGCTACTTCGCATCGCACTGCTCGGCGTCAGTCTCGGCGGCTACCTCGCCCCTCGCGCCGCGGCCCATGAACGGCGCCTGGCCGCTGTCGTCGCCCTCGATGGTGTCTTCGACGCCGTCTCGGCCCTGACAGCGCACCTGCCGCTGCCGCACGACGAGGCGGTCCTGCGCGCGGCAGCCGCACGTGACGAGGAACTGGACCGGATGATCGCCGACGCCCGTGAACAGAGCCCGACGCCGCGCTGGGCCTGCGACCACGGCCGTTACGTCACGGGGACCCCGACCGACCGTGACTTCCTGGCCGCATACGCCCGCTACAACTTCAATGACGGAAGCGCCGAGAAGATAACCTGCCCCGTCCTTGTGTGCGAGGCGACCGCCGACCTGTTCTGCTCCGCCGACGAGGAGTCCGATCCGCGCAAGCTGTACCGGCATCTCATCAGCGCCGAAGAAGCTCCTCGGCTTCACCGAGGAGGAAGGCGGCGACGCCCACTGTCACCCCGGCGCCGTCCGCCTGGCGGCGGCGCGCATCTTCGACTGGCTCGACGAGACCGTCTGAAGCCGCGCTCCATCGCCCATTCGACCGATCGGCCGGAGTCGATGACGCGTAGGGCGAAGGTTCTGAACGGGACTTGAGCGGAGAGGGCAGGATTCGAACCTGCGCAGGCCTCCAAGGGCCCGACCTCGAGACGCACTCGCCGGTCCCCGATCAACCACTCCGGGCACCTCTCCTCGCTCCCGGCGCCCCGGTCTCCCGCGGCGCCGTTCACGTGTACAACACTGACACCCCTGCCTGACACGGCGCTGACGCGCCTTGGTCGGACAGGGACCTGACCGGATCAGAAACAGCGGGAACCGAGTGGTCGCTGTCGCAGCCGTGCACAGGGACGTCGTCCCCGCAGCCCCTGATCAAACCGGAGTTTTCTCAGGCGGACGGAACCAGAGAGAAGACCACGCGCTTTCCAGTGGTGGTGTTCTCCCGCTCGTTGAGACCCCACAGGCGCCCGGACGACGGGGCGTAGGAGAGGTTCTGGGTCAGCGGCGGCGCGTGGGTGAGGACGTGCGGGGCCTCCCCGACCGCTGCGCGGTGGATGCAGTACGGCACATCGGAGTCGGTGGTGCCCGCGGTCTCGGGACACTCACCGCTGAAGTAGTAGTACTGACCGTCCGTCGCGGCGCCCTGCACCTTCCAGATCGGCACGCTGTACACGGCGGACGCGGTGACCGTACCCGTGGTGTCGTCCTCGGTGTCGGTGTTCGGCAGAGCCGTGCTCGCGTTCAGCGGCCAGCGCATCAGCGGGCCGCCGCCGTGCTCCGCGATCTGCGTCGTGACCAGGGCATCGGGCGTCGAACTACGGTCCAGGCTCAGCGAGGTCAGGCACGGCTCGATCGCGTTGCACGGGTCACCGGCGGAGCCGGTGAAGTAGGCGCCGACCATGGGCAGCGCCCAGTTGCTGTAGTGGGCCGAGGAGTTGCCGTTGCTCTCCACCCCGACCGAAGCGGAGCCGGTGTCGCTCATCTTCCACAGATGCCGCAGGTCGTAGACCTGGATCTGGTGCCCGGTGGCGACGAACAGCTTGTTGCCGTACCAGGTGACGCCGTCGGCGTGGCCACTCAGCACGTCCGTCTGCGGCATGTCGCCCGCTCCGCCCACCGCGCGGAAGGTGGCGCTGGAGCTGCTGGTCGAGTACGGGTCCACCAGCAGCACGTGCTGGTACGTGACCGAGGTGCCGGTCGACTCGGCGATGGTGATCCGCGCGTAGTCGTTGTTCGTGTAGTGCCAGGAAGCGATGTACAGGTAGTGGCCGTTCCACGTCCCCCCGGGCTGCGCGTCATGCGAGCCGGTCAGCCCCTGGGGCGTCCATACCGAGGACGTGTCGTCGGTCTGGTTCCAGCAGAAGCCGTCGTACTTGAGCGAACCGTCGAGGTTCGTGTTGTGGCACAGTGCCGGCCGGCCCGCGTGGCCGCCGTCGGCGAGGATCTGTTCGGGCGAGGTGCGCACGGAGACGCTGCCCGACGCCTCTATGTTGCGGATCGCCTCGCCACGCTTTCCGAAATCCCCCGCACGCATCGTGTATTCGCCGGGGTGAACTGTCACCGGTGCCAGCACCGACGCGGCGGCCGCCGGATGAGCCACCGACAACGTGACGGCGGAGAGCAGCAGGGCCAGAAACGCACCTGCGGCCCCGCTCCACCGGCGACTCGTCAAGAACATGCGTTTGGTCATGTCGGCCGACGCTACCTCACCCCTCCACAGCCGACACTCAGGGATACGGGCCCACGCCGCACACCTGACGACAGCTTTTGACGTCAGACGGACGCGAGTTGGCGCCGCGTGGTGGTTGGTTCGAGGAGTCATCGGGAGGCTGCTTCGTACGTGTCGACGCCGGTGAGTGCGCGGTGAGCCGGCGGTGAGGGGGCCGGCGGAAGGTGGACCCATCGCCGGTTCCGGCAGTGGAACCGGCCCCGATCAAGGGAGTCGACGATGGGTGCTCTGACCGGTAAGACGGCGCTGGTGACGGGCGGTTCGCGGGGGATCGGGCGGGCGGTGGCGCTGCGGTTGGCCGCCGACGGTGCGCTGGTCGCCGTGCACTACGGGGAGAACGCGGAGGCGGCCGCAGAGACCGTGGCTCTGATCGAGAAGGCCGGCGGACAGGCCTTCGACGTCCGCGCTCGGTTCGGCACCGCCGGCGCCGTGGACGCGCTGTTCGAGCGGCTGGCCGACGGACTGGGCGGCCGTGGGCTGGATGTTCTCGTGAACAACGCGGGGATCGCCTCCACCCACTCGATCGCCGACGTCACCGAGGAGGAGTGGGAGAGGCTGCTCGCGGTCAACGTCACCACCCCGTTCTTCGTGATCCGGAGTGCGCTGCCGCTGCTCAACGACGGCGGGCGCATCGTCAACATGGGTTCCACCGCCAGCCGGTTCGCCGTCTCCACCCAGATCGGCTACACCGTCACCAAGGCCGCCCTGGAGTCGCTGGCCCCGTCGCTGGCGAACGAACTCGGACGCCGGAGCATCACCGTGAACACGGTCGCGCCGGGCGCGGTGCGCACCGACCTCACCGCGGACTACACGTCGATCCCTGAGGTGGTCGCCGGCTTGGAGGCGATCACCGCCCTGGGGCGGCTCGGCCAGCCGGAGGACGTGGCCGATGTCGTCGGCTTCCTGGCGGGTCCGCAGGGCCGCTGGGTCACCGGGCAGACCATCGATGTGTCCGGCGGCACCTGGCTCGGGCCCATCGCGGCAGGGTGAGCGTCCCAACTGTCGTACCTCACCTGCATAATCGGCCGCATGCGCTTTGGAATCCTCGGCGAGACGCAGATGTGGGGCGACGACGGCACGCCGGTGCCGCTCGGCGGCCCCGCCCGCCGGGCCCTGCTCACCCTGCTGCTGATCCGGCCCGGAGAGGCCGTCCCGGCCGACCGGCTGGCGGAAGGCGCGGGCCCGGACGGCGCCCCGTCCGCGCACGCGCTGCAGTCACAGGTGTCCCGACTGCGTACGGCGCTCGCCGGGGCGGCCGTGATCGAGCGGACCGGGGCGGGTTACCGCCTCCTCGCCGACACGGACGACGTGGACGCGGGCCGCTTCGAGCGCCTGGCCGCCGAGGGCCGGGTCGCGCTGCGGGAGGGCGACGCCGAGCGGGCCGTGACGGCGCTGCGCGCGGCACTTCAGCTGTGGCGGGGTCCCGCGCTCGCCGACCTCGCTGACGTCGAGCAGGGCGGCGCCCCCGCCGTTCGGCTGGAGGAACTGCGGCTGACGGCCCTTGAGCACCGCATCGAGGCCGAGCTGCTGCTCGGCGAACACCGCGCACTCGTACCGGAGTTGCGGGAACTCGTAGGTCGGCATCCACTGCGGGAGCGGGTCGCCGCCTTGTTGATCCGGGCCCTGTTCGCCGACGGCGGCCACGCCGAGGCGCTGCTGGTGTACGAGCAGGTACGCCGGCATCTCGCGGAGGAGCTGGGCACGGACCCGTCGGCGGAACTCGGCGCCCTGCACAGGGAGTTGCTGGCCGCAGACTCTGTGCCCGTCCCCGCTGCGCCACCCGCCCCGCTGACGGCGTTCGTCGGCCGCTCCGGTGAGGTCGCCGATGTGACCGGCCTGCTGCGCGTGGCCCGCCTGGTGACGCTGACCGGGCCGGGCGGGGTCGGTAAGACCCGGCTCGCCGCCGAGATCACCGCCGCCGCGGACGACGAGGTGTGCTTCGTGGAACTCGGCCCGCTGCGCGACCCGCGCGTCCTGCCGCAGACCCTGCTCGGCGCGCTCGGGCTGCGCGAGCGGGGACTGCACGCCGGCGACGCCGGCGGCCAGGGCGCACTCGACCGGTTGACGGCCGCCCTGTCCGGCCGGACGTTGCTGCTGGTCCTCGACAACTGCGAGCACCTGGTGGAGGAGGCCGCCGTCCTCGCGGCCCGGCTGCTCACCACCAGCCCGGGGCTGCGCGTGCTGGCGACGAGCCGCGAGCCGCTCGGGGTCATCGGCGAGCACCTGCACACCGTACGGCCACTGGACGACGCGGCGGCCGCCGAACTGTTCACCGACCGGGCCCGAGCGGTACGGCGCGCCTTCGTGCCCGATCCGGAGGCGGTGCGCAGGGTCTGCGCGGCACTGGACAACCTGCCGCTCGCCATCGAACTGGCCGCGGCCCGGCTGCGCACGCTGAGCCTGGGAGAGCTGGCCGACCGGTTGCACGACCGGCTCGGCGTGGCCGCACGGGGCAGCCGCGCGGCAGACATCAGACACCGGACCCTGCGATCGGTCGTCGCCTGGAGCTGGGACCTGCTGGATGTGCGGGAGCAGCAGGCGGCCCGGCGGTTCTCCGTGTTCGCGGCAGGCGCGACCACGGACACCGCGTGCCAGGTGTGCGGCACCGACGAGGACACCCTGGCGGCGCTGGCCGACAAGTCCCTGTTGGAGCGGTCGGCGGGGCGCTACCGCATGCTGTCCACGATCCGCGCCTACGCCGCCGAACGCCTCGACGAGGCGGGGGAGGAGAGTGGCACGAACGCCTCCCACACCCGTGCCGTGCTCGAAATCCTCCGTAGGACCGAGCCGTTGCTGCGAGACCGCCACCAACTCCTCTGGATGGAAGCCCTGTCGGCGGAGCAGGCCGAGCTGCTGGCTGCCGTGCGCCGTGCGGTCGGCGCGGGTGAGTGGCGGACCGCGCTGGAACTGCTCGGCGCGGCCTCGACGTACTTGTGGATCCGGGGCGCCGCCGACACCTTCGCCGTCCAGGCCGACGCCGTACTGGACACCCTGGGAGACGACGTGCCGGACGGGCTGGGCGAGGAGTACGCACTGTGCGTGCTGCTGGCCGCGTCCGGGCCGAACGGACGGCAGGCCTGGCGCCGTCACCGGAAGACCGCGGAGCGGGCGCTGACCGCGGCCTGGTCGGGGACGGACCCCGGCCGGTGGCCGGCCGGGCTGCTGCCGTGGATGATGCACCAGGCGAGCGACGGCGACGCGCGCGCCGCCCACGCCCTCGTCTCCGCCCAGCGGGACCGTCCCGACCCCTGGACCAGGGCGGCCGCGCACTATGTCGCCGCCTATGGCCCGCTCGGCGACGGCGACCTCACCGCCGCCGAACAGGGCTTCCGGACGGCGGCCGCGGGGTTCCGGGCGCTGGGCGAGCGCTGGGGCGCCGCACTGGTCCTGGACGGGCTGGCCGGCCTCGCCGGTGAGCGCGGCGCTCACGCGGAGGCGGCCGCGCTCATCGACGACGCGCTCGGCCTCGCCGAGGAGCTGGGCGCCCTGGAGGACTGCGCCGATCTCCTGGTCAACCGCGGTGACCTGAGAGCGGCGGCCGACCCGGAGGCGGCCGGTTGTGACTACGCCCGGGCCGCGGAGTACGCCTGCCGGGCCGGCAGCGAGCGTGCTCTGGCGGCGGCCCGGCGGGGGCTCGCGGACATCGCGCTGCTCGACGGTGACACGGCCACGGCGCGGGAGCTCTACACCCGGGCCCTGGAACGGCTCGACCCGCACTGGGTCAAGGGCGTCGGCAACCGCGTCCGCACGCTGGCCGGGCTCGCCGGCATCGCCCTGGCGGACGGGGACCCGGCCGGGGCCAGGGCCCTCTATCGGGAGGCGGCCCGGTCGGCGGTCCTGCCGGGCCACGAACTGCCCGAATCACTACGTCTGTTGGGCCTGCCGGACGCGATGGTGGAGGCGGTGAGCAAGCATTGAGCGGCCGGTGAGCGCTCGGGTGGCGCAGGCTCGGGGACATGACGAACCACGACACCCCGAAGAACCTCGGCATCCACCTCTCCGGCGCCTCCGTCGCGGCCCCCACGTTCGCCTACTGGCTGGTCCACCACGGCTTCCGCCCGACCACGGTGGAAGGCGCCCCCGCCCCACGAGGGCGTCGGAGTCGGCACCGCCCGGCAGACCGAGAGATGCGTGACCACGGCGTCGATCCGCGCACCCGCGGCGCCCGGCTGGGCGAGCAACTGGCCGCGCTCAGGGAGATCTGGACCAAGGACGAGGCCGAGTTCCACGGGGAGCACATCGACTTCGACCCGGTCTACTCCTGGCCGAAGCCGGTGCGGACGCCCCCGATCCATCACGGCGGTGACGGGTCCCGCGTGCTGGCCAGGGTCCGGACGTACGGCGACGTGTGGATGCCCTCGGCCGTCGCGGACCCGACCGATGTCCCGGCCCGGCCGGCCGCGGCCGACGGTCTACCGGTGTCGGTCCACAACGTCCCGGGCGCCGACGAGCGCCTCATCGACGTCTATGGGGAGGCCGGCGTCGAACGACTGACCCTCTTCATCGACGAGTTCCCCGAAGCCCAGATCCTCCCCGGGCTGGACGACCTGGCGAAACTCATCGAGCGCTGTCCCGGCTGAAACCGCAGGTCAGGCGAGATCGGCTGGCACGCCGCGGGCGAGGCCCGGCCCGGCACATGCAATGCCGCGGCATCTGGTGCAGGCTGGCACTGGAGGAAGCGTGCTCCCCGGGTGCGCCGACACGTATGACTGCCTGTCCGCCCGGCGCCGTCTGAACCGCGGCTCGGGAAAACGAGCCCCGACCGAGGGCGGATGGGTCCCCCTCTGTGCACGTCGCACGCGGACACGGGTACGCCCGACTCGCTGCGAGCCGCGCCGAGCCTGGCTGAGCGGAGCCGAGCTGAGCGATCGAGGGAGCAGAACTTGTTGCCGGCGCCTGGCCGGCACGGCAGGCGCCGCCAGGAGGGAAGCGCGATGGAGATCAAAGGATCGGTCGCCCTGGTGACGGGGGCCAATCGCGGCATCGGCCGCGCGTTCGCCCGCGCGCTGATCGACCACGGAGCGGCCAAGGTCTACGCCGCTGTCCGCGATCCGGCGACCGTGAGCGACGAGGACGTCACTCCGCTGCGTCTGGACGTCACAAAGCCCGATGAGGTCGCCGAGGCAGCCGCGGTCGCGGACGACGTCACCATAGTGATCAACAACGCTGCTGTCGGCGGTTTCGACACCGAGCTCCTGACAGGCTCACTCGACGGCGCGCGCGAGGCGATGGAGACCAACTACTTCGGCACCTGGGCCGTCTCACGTGCCTTCGCCCCTGTCCTGGCCCGCAACGGAGGCGGCGCACTGGTGAACATGCTGTCCGTGGCCTCCTGGGCCTCGCGGCCGGACTACCCCGGGTACGCGGCTTCCAAGTCGGCCCAGTGGTCGTTGACGGGCGCCCTGCGGCAAGCCCTGCGCGAACAGGGGACCCTTGTGATCGGCGTCCACGCCGGTTTCGTGGAGACAGATCTCAGTTCCTTCACGGACGCACCGAAGATCACCGCCGCCGACGTCGCCGAGCAGACCATGGAAGCCCTCGCGAACGACCGCGTCGAGGTCCTCACCGACGAACGGACCAGGCAGGTCAAGCACGCTTTGTCGCAACCGCCCGAGGGGTGAGAAGAAGCCGGCCTCATCGGAAAGTGACTCATCGCCAAGGACGCATCCCGGCCGCTCCGGGCGGCCGCGGCAGAGCAGGATCCATGAGTACGGCCGAGGAGGATCCATGAGTTCTGAGCCATCGGCGGCGCACAGCCCCCGCGACCCGGCTCTGCTCGGACAGACCCTCGTCGTGATCGGCGGGAGCGCGGGTATCGGGCTGGCGACCGCCAGGCACGCCCGTGCCGAAGGCGCGAGAGCGATCCTCACCGGACGGGACCCCGAACGGCTGCGCGCCGCGGCAGCCGAGGTCGAAGCGCTCAGCACGGCCGCCTTCGACGCCGACGACCCGGCACGGTTGCAGCGGTTCTTCCAGGAGCTGCCCAGGCCGGTCGACCATGTGATGGTGACGGCCGGACACCCGTCCTACGGGCGTCTGCTGGACATGGACTCCGATCAGGCGCGCCGGGCGATCAGCGGCCACATGGTGCTCGCGCTGGAGGTCGCGCGCCACGCCGCCGGTACGGTACGACCGGGCGGCACGCTGCTGCTCATGGGCGGCACGGGCGCCCGGCGGATCCGGGCCGGACTCGGGATCGCGCCCGCGGCCACCGCGGCGATGCCCGCGCTCACCGCCAGTCTCGCGCTCGAGCTCGCACCGGTCCGGGTCAACCTGATCGCCGCCGGCTTCGTGGACACGCCGTTGTCGGCCAGGCTTCTCGGCGACGGACTCGACGCGCGTCGCGAGGAACTGCGCACCACACTGCCGATCGGCCGCGTCGTCGAACCGGCCGACGTCGCGGCGCTCGCCGTTCACATCATGACCAACACGGCACTCACCGGTGCGACCTACGACATCGACGGCGGCCAGCAACTCGTCGGCTGAGGGCAGCGGTCACGGTGTCACGTCGATCCAGCAGCCGGACGTCACCAGGGGACAGCCGGCCTTCCTTCCCCCGGGAGCCGTCGATCCGGGACCGTCCGGCTGTTACAAGACAGGGACAAACCCACGATGAACGCCTGCCACCGGGGTGACGTCGTTTCTAGTGACTACGCCAATCGACATGTACGTCGCCTTTGGCGCGAAAAGGTTTCTCACCTCAGAAAGGGACAGATCTGTGATGGTCTCGAAGCGGCGCTCCCTGCGCATAGCCGTTGTCGGCGCCCTCGGCGCGGCCTCCCTCGCCCTCGCGGGCACCGCGATGGCGGCCACCCCTGCCCCACACGCCGCCTCTCCCGTCGCCGCCGCGCACAAGGCTCAGGCCGCCAAGGCCGGCATCACCGCCAAGCCGTCGGCTTCCTCGGTCCGCGCCTGGCAGCTGTTCCGGGTCACGGGCCAGACCACCGGCCTCACGGCGGGCAGCAAGGTGACCCTGCAGCAGAAGCAGCACGGCAAGTGGGTCACCCTGCCCGCGTCCGCGCCCATCGCCCGGAACGGCTCCTACTCGCTGGGCGTCAAGCTCGGACTGAAGGGCAAGAACGACCTGCGCGTCGTCAACGGCAACACGGCGTCACAGGTCTTCAACGTGACGGTCCGCTGAGCCGCCCCGCCACACGGCCCATGGCCACGCCGCTGGGGCAGCTCTGCTTCACGCAGCTCTGCCCCAGCGGCTCGACCAACGCCTCGATCGCTGCCTGGAGATGCCTGTTCTGCCCTGGCCACGCGGCGTGGAACCAGCCAGCTCTTGGCGGTAGCCGCGGCCGTCCAACCAGACTTCGATGACAGTGCGGGTGCTGAGTGCCGCGGCGGCGGCCGGAGCCCACCGCCCCGGGGGGAGTAGGGAATCGTAGAAGCCCGGGGAAGGCCGGCCCAGGTCGTCGGCAGGGTGACGCTGATCATCCACCGCCGTGAAGCCGAGGTCGGAGCGGATCTCGACACTGACCTGTCCATGCGTGCCGTCACGACGGTGCAGTGCGTCCCACACGACTGTTCGCAGCACCTGAGCGGGAAGCTCAGGGTTGACCTTGACACAGTGACAACGTCTTCACTGCGGCCGAGGAGGTGGTCCTGATGACCGTGCCGAAAGAGGACACGAACACGATGCGAGCTCTCCAAGGGCTGGAGAACGACAGCTCGTCGGTCCGGCTGCAGGCAGCGCTGGCGGTTGGCACGACCCCGGACCCGGAGTTCATCGGCAAGCTCATCGAGCGATGCGCGGTCGAACCCGAGTTCTATGTGCGCGATATGCTGACGTGGGCACTCACCCGGCACGCGGCATCGATGACGGTCCCGGTGCTTCTCGACGAAGTCCGCTCGGAGCGTGCGCAGGCACGGAGCCAGGCGTTGCACACGCTGTCCAAGATCGGGGATCGGCAAGCGTGGCCGGCGATGACACCGGCTTTGCTGTCCGACGTCGACGACGAGGTGGCTCGGAGCGCCTGGCGGGCAGCGGTCGTGCTCGTGCCCGAAGGTGAGGAGCACCAGTTGGCCGTAGTGTTGGCCACGCAGCTCGGGCGCGGCGAACGCGAGACGCAGCTGAGCCTCAGCAGGGCACTGATCGCGCTCGGGGAGGCGATGTTGCCGACACTGAGCACCTCGACGATGGATCTCGACCCTCGCGTGCGCGCGCACGCAATCGCCACGGAACGGCTGTGGCGCGACCCGGATACCGGATTCGGGGTCGCGATTGAGGAGGCGAAGCGCATCGTGGCCCTCGGCGGGCCCGGCCAGGAGGGGCGGTAGGCAGTGTTGATCGGTGATGTCGCGCGACGGTCCGGGGTCAGCGCCCGCATGCTCAGGCATTACGAATCGCTCGGCTTGGTGCGGCCAACGGGTCGCACCGACACCGGCTATCGCCAGTACTCCAGCGAGGACATCCGGCGAATCTTCCACATCGAGAGCCTGCGGTCGTTGGGGCTGTCCCTGCGTGATGTCAGGCGCGCACTCGATGACCCCGGCTTCGCGCCCGCGGAGCTCGTCGACGACCTCATCCGCCAGACGCGAGACCGCATCGAAGCGGAGACGGAGCTGCTGACGCGACTTCGTCGGATCGGTGCCGCGGAACCCGCCGGCTGGGAGGACGTCCTCCAGATCGTCGCGCTCCTCCAGGCGTTGGGGTCGAAGAGTGCGGGGGCACGGCAGCGCGCGGCCCTGTCCGCCGTCGAGGAAGTTCCCGTGCCGGTGGAAGCACTGGTCGAGGCCGTGTTGAGCGAGTCGGACCCGAACGTCGCCGGAGCCCTTCGTTGGGCTCTGGTGCACTCGGGCGAGGACGGGCTGGCACTGCTTGCGGAGGGCCTCGGCTCATCCGCACCCGAGGTGCGAAAACGTGCCGTCGAGTCCATCGCCGAGATTCCGAACGCCGAGGCGACCGCACTGCTGCGGGACGCCCTGACGAACCCCGACATCGTGGTCCGCGGGTACGCGGCTCTGGCGCTCGGGGCACGCGGCGTGGCCGACGCGGTCCCGACGCTCCTCGACATGATCGTCGAGGAGAGGAACGACGCCGACGCAGCCGACGCGCTGAGCACGCTGGCGAGTGATCCCGCGTTGGCCGATCAGATCGCTACTGGGCTCGTCGACTGCCTCGCCCACGGCACCACTGGATCGTCCGCACGTCTACGGCTGACACAGGCGCTCGCGGACATCCCGGGGATCCCGGCGTCGCGTGCCCTTGCCGACCTGTCACATGACGAAGATCGTGTCCTCGCGCTCACGGCGACATACATTCTCAAGCTGCGCGACGCACGATAGCGAATGGCCACGGCGAAGGGATGCGTAACGCTGTCCGATGCTCGGGGCTGGACTCAGAGTGAGGGCCGACGGTACAACAATTGCTTCCCGCCGTCGGACTGGTTGCCGGACAGAGAACGTCGTCACCGACTATCTGTCCTTGCGCAACAGCCCTTCCCCCGGCACCTGGCTGGAAGACCACCCGAGATCGACCAAGCCACCCGTCTGGCAAAACCCCAGCACAACACCCGATCCCGGCCATGCATATGGGGACGACCCCGTACGACCAACCCGCGTCCTACGCCATCGATATGTGCACTCCGTCCGAGGGATCCACTACTAGGCATTGCGTGGACGCGCCGGCCCGCCAGTCACCGCTCAGCCGTAATCACAGACGTGCCCGGGAAGAAGTCGGCGCTTTGGACATACTCCATCGCTTGGTGAACTCCGGGTCGCCGGGTGACCTCGGTGACCGACGTTCCGCCCGCAACAACCGCCTGACGGTGCACAGCGTCGGCGTCCTCGACATAGAGGCGGAGGAAGCCAGGGGTCGGGGGCCACTCCGGCCGCGCATCGAACATCATCACCACCGAGTCGCCGATCCGTACCTCCGCATGCTCGATGCTGCCGTCCTCGCCGGCCAGACACGCGAGCTCCTGCGCGCCGAAGGCCGTCCTCATGTAGTCGATGAGCCGCACCGTGTCGCACTGGTAAAGGGCCGTTGTTCAAGAGCTGCGGTATTCCTAAGACCACGCCTTGTCCACCGGCGCTCACTGACACTCCTCGTGCCAGGGTCTGGCAGGAGGTTGTGGGCCCGGCGACGGCTCGCAGCGCCGTTGCGGCCTCGTATCGGCCGATCGGGGTGAGCGGAGCGATTGGTAACCAATCCGGCCGCCGGCACGCTGCCCGCCTTCTGGAGGCTCATCCGGAATGCTCTGCCCCCGCTGTACCGGCCCGTGGGTGGTGCGCAACGCCGGGAGGGGAGCGGGGGCGGTCGATCCGTCATTGCTTCGCCAAAGACCGTGGACTGCGCTCGATCGGGTACTCGGAGCGTGCACCGGCGGCGTGGCGCCCATGGAATCGGCGGGGTGTGATGCGGCAGAAGGAGTACAAGGCCACAGGATCTGTTCAGCCAGCTGTGAGACCGGGCAGGGCGAGTGCCTCTCCGGTCGCAGTGCCCCGGTTCGGGTTCTTTACTAGTAAGTACAAATCTCGCCAAACCGTGCGGTCTGAGAGGTGGCGTGGCGGAGTATTCCTTCGTCGGTGAGGCGTCACAAGGTGGACGGGCATGGGTTGCCGCGTGTCGGCGTGCTGTGCTCTCTGCAGGTCTCCGGGTGAGCTACATCGAGGAAGAAGCGGACATCCTGGGACAGCTTGATGGCAAGGTCGGTATGGGTGGCTGCTCGACCGGGATCGGTCTGGCTATATAGCTCGTCGGTTCGTCGCCGGGGGCTCCACCGCGCACCTCACGAGCCGGAGCAGAACCGAGTTGGATACCGCCGTGGAAACCCTCGGGGACCGGGCCGTCGGCATCCAAAGCGATGTCTCGAATTTCGACGAAGCGACGAAGCGACGAAGCGAGGAGTCGTGTCCCATGCTCGCCATTCACCTCACTCAGTTCGGGGAGCCGGGGAAGAGCCTGAAGGTGGTGGACGTGCCCGAGCCCCCGGCTCCCACCGCAGGACAGGCGCTGATCCAGGTCGAGTACGCCCCGCTCGACCACCACGACCTTCTCCTGGCGCAAGGTATCTACCCCGTACGCCCTGAGCTGCCGATGGCTATCGGAAACGAGGGCGTCGGGACGGTCGTGTCCGTAGGGCCCGGCGTCATGGAGATCAGCCCCGGCGAGAGGGTCCTGCTTCCCTTCGGCGTCTTTTCCTGGTCCGAGCGGGTGGTGGCCGAGGCGGCAGACCTGACCGTCGTGGACAAGTCCATCAGCCTTGAACAGGCAGCGATGCTCACCATCAATCCCGTGAGCGCGGGGCTTCTGGTCGGCCTGCGGGACCTTCGGGCCGGTTCCTGGGTGGTGCAGAACGCGGCCAACAGCGGGGTAGGCCGGTCTGTCATCGTGTTCGCCAAGGAACGAGGGCTGCGCACGATCAACATCGTTCGGCGCGCGGAACTCGTGAGCGAACTCCGAGATCTCGGCGCCGACATCGTGGTTGTCGACTCGGCGGACGCCGGGGCGCGTGTGCGGGAAGCCGTCGGCTCCGATCCGGTGCTACTCGGCCTTGACGGTGTCAGCGGTGCGGCGACTGCACTGTTGCTGGACGTACTGACCGACGGCGCCCTGCTGGCGATCTACGGGTATTTGAGCGGCCAGCCGTTCACGCCCGATCCTGACGTGCTGAGGACGAAGAACATCACCACGACGGAATTCTGGATGTACCAGGACGAGTTGCTTCCCCGGTTTCCGGCTCTGAACGCGGAGTCCGCGCGGCTGGTCTCCGAGGGAAGACTCGTCCTGCCCTCCGCGCCCGTCTACAAGGCGGCGGATTTTCCCGAGGCGCTCGCGTATTTCCGGGAGAACGGCAAGGTCCTGCTGGACTTCGACCCGCCTCGCGCGTAGGCGCCGCCGCACCTGCCGCTGAGGCCGGGACCATCCCGACAGGAAGCGGCCGGAGCCGATCACACAGCCGCTGCCGGGGCGCCGGCACGACCCCCGACACACGATCAAGGATGGGCAGCATGGCCGCACAGAGCACTATCGGCATTCTCGGCGCGGGAGAGATCGGCCAGGCCATCGCCGACAAGGCCGTCCGCCACGGACATGAGGTACTCATCGGCAACAGCCGGGGACCGGAGACACTCAAGGCAGTCGTAGAGCAGTTGGGGCCGAAAGCCCATGCCGTGGCAGCCGAGGAGGCGGCGCAGCCGGAGCTCGTCTTCCTCGCGGTCCCGTTCTTCGCCGTACCGGACCTGACCAGCCTTACCGACTGGTCCGGGAAGATCGTCGTCGACACGACGAATCAGTTCGCGGCGGCCAACCCCTGGAGGGGCCGGTACGACGTCGGTGACCTCACGGGCAGCGAATGGGTCACCCAGCGCCTTCCCGGAGCGCGGATCGTGAAGGCGTTCAACAGCCTGTTCGCCGCGTTCATCGCCGCGGACCCCCAGCACGAGGAAGGCCGCCAGGTGGTCTTCTACGCGGGCGACGACGCCGACGCGAAGACGGCCGTGGCCGGCTTGCTCGGCGAATTCGGATTCGCCGCCCTGGACCTCGGCGGTCTACGGGAGGGAGGCCGTCTGATGCAGCTGGACGGAGCACTCAGCGCGAAGCACCTGCTGCTCCAGGATGTCGGCTGACGCCGGCCAAGCGCCATACACACCAGCGCACAGGAGGAGGATCACGAACCGTCGTGTCGTCTGGACCCGTAGCGGGTCGCCCGCCGACGTCCTGACCGTCATCGAGGAGCCCGAACCGGAAGCACCCGTGCACGGTCAGGTGCTCATCCGCGCCACGGCCTTCCCGGTCCACCCTGGTGATCTCCTAGGCCTCGAGGCCTTCCCCACGACGGCTGCAGAGCCGGTACCGATCGGCGTGGAAGCGACCGGCTTGGTGGAGGCCATCGGCCCGGATACGCGCGTGGCTCCGGGCGTCGAGGTCGGTGGCCGCGTAACAATCTTTCCCCTGCCGGGGGGATGGTCACAGTGGATCCTGGCGGACGCCGAGACTGTCGTCCCCGTGCCTGACGAGCTGTCGGACGAGGTCGCCGCGCAGATGCTGACGAACCCGCTCACCGCGGTGATGCTGCGCCATGAAGCGGAGCAGCACCTGGCTTTGGGATACGACGGCTATCTCGTGCAGGCCGCCGCCGGCTCGTCGGTCGGGCGGCTGGTAACGGGCGTGATGCAGTATCACAACGTGGGCCTGGTCAACGTCGTCCGCAGTGACCGCGGTGCCGCCGAACTGCGCAAGCGGTTCCCGGACGTCCCGGTCGTGGCGACAGAGAATCCGGGCTGGGCCGATGAGGTCCGCAAGGCAGCCGGCGGCCGCCCGCTCAGTGTGGCCTTCGGCCCTGTCGGCGGAAAGCTGACGGAAAGCCTTCTGGACCTGTTGGCGCCGGGCGGCAGGCTGGTCATTTACGGGGAACTCGCCGAGGAGCCGATCTCGGTGCATGCGTCGACGCTGCTGCACCAAGCGCTGACGGTGCGGGGCGCGACCCTCGGCCGGTGGCTGTTGGAGGCATCCGCCGAGAGGCGGGCATCGGACGCGGTCGCCGCGACGCTGATCGCGCTTGCGTTCAAGGACCAGTTCGACGTGGCCGCTACCTACGACCTCGGCGAGCTGGCCACCGCCGTGAAGCACGCGGTGCAGCCCGGCAAGGTCGGCACCGTCCTCATCCGCCCCTGGAAGCCGCTGCTACTTCAGTTATGGAAGCGAGGAAGCCATGATGACCGTGGACGATGTCCGGGAGCTGGCGCTCTCTTTCGCCGGAGTCAGCGAGTCGCGTCCGTTCGCCCCGGACCGCGTGGTGTTCAAGACAGCGGCGAACAACAAGGTGTTTGCCATCCTCAGTGGCCATGAGTTCCCGGACGACCAGGTGACAGTCAAGGCCGATCCGGAGCGCGTCGCCGAGTTGCAGAACCGCTTCGAAGCAGTGCACCCGGCGTACAAGCTGAACAAGCGATACCGGGTCAACATTTCGTTGGCCGGCGATGTCCCGGACGAACTGATTCGGGAGCTGATAGGGGACAGCCACGACCTGGTCGCACCATGAGCCCCGCGCTTCCAGGTGCACAAATCGCCGACGCTGCGCGGCAGGAGCATCGGCCACTGGATGTCAGACACCTGGTAGGCGCCCCTGTGCTGCTGCCGATCGTCCTGTTCGTAGGCGGCTTGCGCGCAATGGCCAAGCGGCGCCCGTGACGCCTGACGGGGCAAGACCTCCACGGCGTGCGGCCCTGGCACTGAAACCCAAGAGCCGTCCAGGTCAGGACCGGGTCACGGCGCTGAACGGTCCTCCTGCCGATCCGGCGCCGGCTCGTTCGTGGACACGCTGGGAAGAAGGGCCAAGGCCTGCTTGGCAGCTCCGATGACAACCTCCGCTGCGGCTCCCGCCCTGCCCAGGGCCTCCAGTCCCCGCAGCACAGCAAGGAGAAGGCTTGCGAGCCCGTCCGTGTCCGCTTCGGCGTCCAGTGAGCCCTCCTCTTGGGCCCGGGCGAGGCAGTCCGACAGCTCGCTGTGCATTCCGCGGACAGTGGCAGCAATCCGCTCGGCGACGGTCTTGTCGACTGCGGCGAGTTCCGTGGCGCTCCTGGCCATCATGCAGCCGCGCCGCTCCACGTCCCTGCTGATCGCTTCGGAGATGTCGCACACGAAGCGTTCCAGCTGCGGGAGGGCCGGTCCCGGGCCGCGCAGAGCCGAACGCCAGGCTCCGATCGCGTCAGCGTTGTAGCTGTCCAGAGCCTGCAGAAACAGGGCATGTTTGTCTCCGAAGGCCCCGTACAGGCTTCCGCGTCCCAAGCCTGTGACGGCGCTCAGATCGTCGATGGAGGTTCGGTCGTAACCGTGGGACCAGAACTGGTCGCGAGCAGCCCGAACAACTTCCTCGTCGTCAAACTGCCGAGGCCGGGCCATGAGAAGACTGTACGCCGTGCGTGGGGCATTATGGGGAGAATGCAGGTCAGTACGAGCATGTTTCGAGGCTTGTGACACCGGCTCGCCCGAACGGCCAGGCTTGTGCACGCCCCGCTCGCCCTCAGAGGGGCACCCCGGGAACCCCTATGACCCGATGGACGGAAGAAACAGCGGAGGCACCTTCACCGACTGCGGCGGCGACACGCTGCCCTGCAGAGTTTGCCACTCCCGGCACGGCCACCGATCTGCCTGCGCACGAACGGACTTCTAGCTCAGTGGCAGCGTAATAGATTCCCGCGCCTTCGAAGTGTTTCCAGCGGGCGATTGGAAGGGACTGGTAGCGGGCGCCGGTGGCGATAATCGCGGCGCGCGCAAGAATATCCGTGCCGTCGGACAGGGAAGATGATCCACGGCGTCACGGTGCTGTAGCCCTGCGGAACCGGCTTGACGGACGTAGGAACTACCTCCTGGACAGCGCATGCCTCAACGTGGCGATGACGCTGAGAGGCTCATAGGTCAGATCCTGTCCTAGGTGGACGCGCAACAGCAGCGCGCGGTGCGCGGTGACGGGCACCGGCAGCGCGCTGGTGAGCCCGGCAGCACGTCGAGTCAACACCGACCACGGTCCAGTCGATCCGTCCCTCCGCGTCGGCGTCAGCCCGGACGGCCCGCAGGAGCCTGTCCCAGGTTCCGTCGGCGGACCAGCGCCGATGCCGGTCATGGACCGTTTTCCACTTCCCGAAACGACGTCCCGGGCTCACTCCGCATCGGACCGATCACCCCGCCCCACGATCGTCGGAACGATCTGGACAGCCACGGGTTACCTGACCCGTCGGACATGTCGCAGCGGCTGGGCGGCAGTCCTGCTCCGAGTCGTCTGTGCGGCAAGTGCAGTACCAGGCCGCCGTGTTCGGCGAGGAGAACCGCCCGGGCCGTTGGGCGTACAGGCCCCGTCGGCTGCCCGGCGCAGCGGCCATGTACCCATGCCACTTGAGTACGAGTGCTCAGGCAAGCCGTCCGGATGCCCTCGTAGCGTCCCACCCATGCACATAGACCACGCTGTCGGCGGCCCAGTGCGCCAGGTAGGCATCACGGCGGTAGCTTCCTGCCTGCCGGAGCTCGAGGTGACTTCTCATGATCTGCAGGAGCAGATCACCATGGCGTCCGGGCTGCGGTTGCCGGCGCGGATGCTGGAACGGGTCACCGGTATCGTCTCGCGCCGGTCGGTGGCGGAGGGCGAGTACGCCTCGACGCTCGCGGTGCGGGCGGCGCGTACGGCCTTGTCCCGGGCGGGACTGAACCCGTACGACGTGGACCTGTTGGTGTTCGCCTCGGCAACGCGGGACGTGGCCGAACCGGCGACCGCGCACATCGTCCAGGCCGAGCTCGGGTCCCGGGCGCACGCGCTGGACGTGACGAACGCGTGCAACAGCTTCGTCAACGGCATCGACACGGCGCGGGCGATGATCCTGGCCGGTCGGGCCCGCCGCGCTCTGGTGGTCACGGGGGAGACCCCGAGCCGGGCGGTACAGCGGGCTCCTTCGGGCCCTGGCCGGCTCCGGGACGGTTTCGCGGGCTACACCTTCGGCGACGCGGGGGCCGCGGTCGTGCTGGAAGCGGTGGACCGGGGCGGCATTCTCGATGTGGACACCGAGACGCATTCGGAGCACTGGTCGGTCGGGGGCATCTTCGGCGGCGGTTCACGTCACCCCCGTGGGGATGAGCACACGTACTTCCACGGTGACGGGAGCGAGTTGCGCGAGGTGTTCGAGAAGGTCGGTACGTCGGTGCTCGACCGGATGAGGCAGCGCACCGGGCTGGCGTGGAACGACTTCCGGCACATCCTGGTGCACCAGGTGACCGTGCCTTACCTTGAGCGGTTCGTGGAGCTCACCGGCGTTCCCCGGGACCGGCTCGTCGTCACGGTCCCCGAGCTGGGCAACATGGCCAGTGCCACGTTGGGTGTGCAACTCGACCTCGTCCATGGGGAGTTGGGTCCCGGTGACCGGGTGCTGTTCGTGGGGCTGGGCGGCGGCGTGAGCATCATGACGATGGTGTGGGAGAAGGCGTGAGCGCGCTGTGGGTGGTGGTGCCCGCGCACCAGGAGGCCGCGCGGATCGGCGCGACGCTGGACGCGCTCGCGGTCCAGCACGACCGGGATTTCACGCTTGTCGTCGTGGACAACGCCTCGACGGACGGCACAGCGGCCCTCGCACACGACTTCGCCCGCTGGGCGCCCTTCCCGGTCCACGTCCTCAGCGAACCGGAGAAGGGTGTGGGCTGCGCGGTGGACACCGGCTTCCGGTACGCCATCCGCAACGGCGCGACGCTGCTGGCCCGCACAGACGCCGACTGTCTGCCTCGCTCCGGCTGGACGGCCGGCGCCCGCGACGCGCTGCGCCACGGCGCGGGCATGGTGTGCGGGCACATCGACGCACGTCGCGACGAGCACGGTCCGCTCGGGCGGGCCGCCTTCCGCACGCTCGTCCACACCGCCGCGTTCTTCGGCCGGGTACGCCCCGCCCACCGGCGCCGCCATGGCTACCTCGCCCCCTACCGGATGCACGCGGGCAACAACATGGCCATCACCGCCGCGCTGTACCAGGCCGTGGGCGGCATGCCACGCCGTCCTTCCCCCACCGACCGGCTCTTCCTGAACAGCGTGCGCCGCCACACCACCGCCATCGTCCACGCCCGCGACATGGTCGTGGAGAACTCCACCCGGCGGCTGCGTGCCTACGGCTTGCTCGGCACCGCCCGCTGGTACCTGGACAAGGGACCTGGCCCGCACGGGGAGGACCCGCGCTGATGCTCGACACACTCACCCATGCCTTCCGTATGGGCCCCGACCGGCCCGCCGTCCTCGGCACCACCCGCGCCGGGGCCGTACGCACCAAGGCCACGTTCGGGGACCTGGCCGCACTCGCCGACCGCTACGCCGCCGCTCTGCACACGCGGGGTATCGGGCGGGGCGGCACCGTCGGCGTCGCCGTACGGCCCGGGCCCCGGGCCCTTGCGGTGATGCTCGCTGTGCACCGGCTCGGCGCGCGGGTCGCGGTGCTGGATCCCGGTGCCGGCCCGGACGTGCTGCGCGCCCGCCTCGCCCTGGCGCGGCCCGATGTCGTCCTCGCCGACGCCACCGCCCAGGCCGTCGCCGGGTGGGCCCGGCCGCTCGCCCGCCGGGCCCACCTGGCCCTGCCGGACCTCGCGGAACTCGGTCCGGTGGCCACGATCGGGCCCCGGCTGCCCGGCTGTGCCCCCGCCCTGGACGACGATGTCCGGGCGGCGGCCCTGCCGCGACCGGTG
This sequence comes from Streptomyces griseochromogenes, assembly GCF_001542625.1. Classification (NCBI taxonomy): domain Bacteria; kingdom Bacillati; phylum Actinomycetota; class Actinomycetes; order Kitasatosporales; family Streptomycetaceae; genus Streptomyces; species Streptomyces griseochromogenes. Next base: position 4,785,683 of record NZ_CP016279.1, read on the forward strand.
GACGAGGACGGCGACGCGGTCATCGTGTTCACCTCGGGCACCACGTCGCGGCCCCGCGCGGTGGTGCACTCGCGGTCCTCGCTCGCCGCCGGCATGGCCGCGGTGGCCGGCCTGGTCCGGCCCGAGGCCGAACGGCCGGTCCTCGGCGGTACCTTCTTCGTTCTCGTACCGTCGCTCGCGAGTGGCGCGCCGGTCGCGCTGCCCGCCCGCTCGCCGCGCGTCCTGGCCCGGCAACTGCGCCGGCTCAACCCACAGGCCACCTACCTGACGCCGCCGCAGCTCCGGCTGGCGCTGGCGGAGGGTGCCCGTTTCACGGGGCGGGTGTGGACGGGGTCCGCTCCGGCCAGTGCCGGCCTGCTCACGCGCGTCAAGCAGGCGGGGGCCGAAGAGGCGTGGGGCGTCTACGCGCTGACCGAGTTGTTCCCCGCCGCGGCGGTCGAGCAGGGCGAGAAGGCCGCCTTCACGGGAGAGGGCGACCTGGTGGGCGCTCCCCTTCCGGGCGTGCTGGCCAAGACGGACGGCTCTGGCGAACTGCTGCTGTCCGGCCCGGCCGCCCGAGAGCGCTACCTGGGCGAGGAGCCGGACTCGTGGGTTGCCACCGGTGACCGGGGGCGCCTCGACGGCGGCCGGATCGTGTTGGAGGGGCGCCGCAAGGACATGGTGTTGCGGCATGCGGAGAACATTTACCCGGGCCTGTACGAGCCCGCGTTGCACGTACCCGGTGTCGAGTTGGCCGTGTTGGTCGGTGTTCCGGCCAAAGACGGCGACGAGCGCCTGGTCGCCGTCGTGCAGCCGGGCCGCGGAGCCGACCGTGACGCGGTGAGGTCTGCCCTGGCCGGCCCGCTGGAACGGATGGGTTCCGCCCGGCCGGACGCCGTGCTGCTGACCGACATTCCGCTGTCCGGCCGCTCTTTGAAGCCCGATCGCGCCGCGACCGCCCGCCTAGCCGCCAGGCGCCTTGCGGACGGGAGGCGGAGATGAGCGCGCCGGCCGACGGTCCGCTGTGGGTTGTGCTGCCGGCCTACAACGAAGAGGCCGGGATCGAGGCCACCCTCGCCGCGCTCGTCTCCCAGACCGACACCGGCTTCGCTCTGGTCGTCGTCGACAATGCCTCCACGGACGCGACCGCCGACGTCGTCCGCCGTTTCGCCGCCACGGCGCCGTTCCCCGTGCATCTCGTCCCCGAGGACGAGCCGGGCGCCGGGGCCGCCGCCGACACAGGATTCCGGTACGCCATCGGGCAGGGCGCCGTACTGCTCGTACGTACCGACGCCGACTGTCTGCCCGCCGGCGACTGGATCGCCGCGGCACGCAGGGAGTTCGCCCGAGGAGCGGAGATGGCCTGCGGCCGCAGCGTTCCGCGCCGGGACGAAAACCCCACGCTCGCCGAGCGGTACCTGCTTCCGGCGGTGGTGCGGGCGACCGCACTGTACGGGCGTTACCGGAGGCAGCACCGTCACCCGCGTTACCGCGCGCCCTACGTGCTGTGCCACGGCCACAACCTCGCCATCACGGCCGCACTGTACGTGCGCTCGGGAGGTGCTCCGCGCGTGCCGTTGGAAGGGCCACCCGAGGACGTCGCCCTGCTCAACCGGGCACGCGAGCACAGCACCCGGATCGTACGGGCCGAGCGGATGGTGGTGCAGGCCAGCCTCCGCCGGGTGCGGGCATGGGGCGCCCGCAGGACCTTGTTGTGGTGCTGGGACCGCCGTTTCCGCCCCGCCGATGCGACGAAGGTGCACGTCCGATGACCGCGAACGCCTCGACCACTTCCCTGTCCGTCCCCGGCCCCACCGCGGCCGCTGTGCGAGCGGCACGCCGCCGTGACCGGGCCGTCTACACCCGTTCCCATCCCCTCCTGTTCACTCTTCTCGCCGTCACGCGCCGCCGGTCAGTGACCCGCATCGGCGACGCGGTGCTGGTACACGGCACCGACCCCTACCGGACAGCCCTCACCCGGATCCCGCTCGACCGCACCGCGACCGGCACCACCGGCGGCGCGGCCCGGGAACTGTCCACCGGCGGGACGCTCTTCGACCAGGAGGGAGCCGGTCACCGCGACGCCCGACGCGCCCTGGCCGAGGATGTCGGCGCGGGTGGCGTGGAGCGGCTGCGCCCGGTGTGGCGAGCGGTCCTTGCCCGCCGCCTTGCCCCGCTCGGCATGGGCCGCACCGTCGACCTCGTGCCGCTGGCCCGCGAACTGGCCGGAACGACGGTCTGTGCCCTGCTGGATGCCCCAGGGGAGCCGGCACGCGTCGCCGAAGCGGCGGCCCGTGCGGCGGCAGCCGCGGTACGCGACCACCTGCCCGGCCCCCGGCTGCCCGGCACCGCCCGGGCCGCGGCCGCGGCGACGGCGCGGCTGGAGACCCTGCTCGCCACGGACACCCCCGGCGCGAACGGGGAGACGGCCCTGCGGGCGATGCTCGCCGTCGCCGCCGTCAACACCACCGTGGCCGCCCTGCCCCGCGCCGTCGCCTGGTGCTCCGACGCGCGGCTGTGGGACGAGGCGGCCGACGACCGGCTGCGACCGGCCCTGGTGGGCGAACTGCTGCGGGTGATCGCCCCGTCCCCGCTGCTTCCGCGTGTGGCGGCTGCCGACGCGAACCTCGACGGGTGCCCGGTACGGGCCGGGGACCGTCTGATCCTGGTGGCGCGACACGCCGCACAGGCTCACAACCAACCCCCGGACGCCCGGCATCCGACACCGCCTGCCGTGGCACAGCTCGTCTTCGGCGCCGGCACTCACGCCTGCCCCGGCGCGCGATTGGCCCGTGCGCAGCTCGACGACACCCTGGCCGCGCTCGCCTCGTACCGTCCCACCGTCGTACGCGCCCGCGTCGACCGGCAGGCGGCCCTGCCGGGTTGGCGCTCCCTCACCATCCGGGCCGTTGGCGACCGAGAGTCTGTGGAGGAGCGATGACCACGATCGCCGTCACCGGGGCGAGCGGCTTCTGCGGCTCGCACGTCGCGGCCGCGGCGGCTGCCCGGGGCACCGGGGTGCTGTGTGTCGGACGCCGCCCCGGCCCCGTGGGCCGGCACGTTCCCTGGGACGCCGCACGCGAGGTGCCGGACCTGTCCGGCGCCGACCTCGTCGTGCACTGCGCCGCCGCGGTCGGCGACCCCGCACCCGGCCCCTCCACCGACGCCGCGATGCACGCCGTGAACGTCGACGGTACGGCGCGGCTCCTTGAGGCGGCGGCCGGCCGCCCGGTGGTGTGGGTGAGCAGCGCCAGCGTCTACGCGCCCGGCCCCGGCCGTTCCGGGATCACCGAGGACCACCCGGTGTGCCGCCAGCTGAACGCATACGGCCGGACCAAGGCCGCCGGGGAGGCGCTGGCACTCGCGGCCGGCGCCGTGGTGCTGCGCCCCCGGGCGGTCTACGGCCCCGGGGACCCGCACTTGGTGCCCCGGCTGCTGTCCCGTGTCCGCCGTGGCCTGCTCCTGCTGCCCGGACGCAGCGTCCGCCTCAGCCTGACGGCCGTCGAGAACCTCACCGACGCCTGCCTGGCCGCCGCCGACTGGCCACCTGGTGCCTACAACATCGCGGATCCGACCCCGTACGAACGCGACGATGCGATACGGACCGTCCTGCGCGCCCACGGTGTGCGGGCACGAATCGCCCACATCCCGCCGTCCCTCGCCCACGCCGCAGCAGGTGCCGTCCAGACCCTGGCCCGGCTGCGCCCCCACACAGAGCCACCGCTCACCCGCTACGCCGTTGACCAGCTGGCCAACTCCGTCGTACTGAACGTGTCCAAGGCCCAGGCACAGGGATGGGCACCCCGCCGCACTCTCGGCGACTACACGGCATCCCATTCGGTCGGCCGAGCGACCGCGACGCCGACATGAGCAGAGCGAGCCCTGTGTGGTGAGGGAGCCCTACGTCCCGCCGTTCTATTTCCAACCTGCGTTGTTCATAGAATGGCCGCGTGGAGGACATCGATGCGATCGCGGTGCTGCAGGATCCGGTGCGGCGCCGCCTGTACGAGTACGTGGCGGCGCAGGGCCGCGAGGTCGGCCGTAATGAGGCCGCCGAGGCGGCAGGGGTGACGCGCACCCTCGCTGCGCACCATCTGGACAAGCTGGCCGAGGCCGGGCTGCTGGAGAGCGGGAGCCGCCGCCTGACGGGCCGCTCGGGGCCGGGGGCGGGCCGTCCCGCCAAGGTGTACACGCGGGCGCGGGCGGAACGGGCCGTTTCACTGCCCGCCCGCGACTATCGCACCGCCGCCGAGCTGCTCGCCGAGGCCGCCGAGCAGGCCGGGCTGGACGCCGGGCTCTGCGCGGCGGCACGCCGTCGGGGCGAGGCCTTGCGCGGCGCGGCGGCGCCCTGCGGCAACCTCGAAGAGGCCATGGAGGTGCTGGCCTCCCGCGGCTACGAACCGCACCTGGAAGGCGCCGAGGAGGTGACCGGGGCGGACGCGCGAGTCGTCCGTATGCGCAACTGCCCCTTCCACGCCGTCGCCGAACGCTTCCCGCCGCTCGTCTGTGGCATGAATCTCGCGCTGCTGGAGGGGCTGTTCGGCACGGACGGTCCCGTCCGTGCCCGCATGGACGCCCGCCCGGGGGAGTGCTGCGTGGTCGTCGAAGCTTCTAAAAACAACGAAGATTGACATAGAAATAGGGCCGTGCTGGGATGTGGCCATGACCGCATCCACGCATGCCGCCCACCTCGCCGAGCTCAACGTCGCCACGCTCCGCCACCCCCTCGACGACCCGCGATCGGCGCCGTTCGTCGAGATGCTCGACCCGGTCAACGCCGCCGCCGACAGCGCGCCTGGCTTCGTGTGGCGGCTCGTCGAGGACGGGGCGGCCGACGCCACCGGCCTGCGCCCCGCGGGCGAGAACGTCATCGTCAACCTGTCCGTGTGGGAAACCCAGGAGGCCCTGCGGGACTTCGCCTACCGCAGCGGGCACCTGGACGCGATGCGACGGCGCCGCGAATGGTTCGAGCAGCACGTCGAGGCGCACCTGGTCCTCTGGTGGGTCCCCGCCGGTCATCTCCCGACCGTCGGCGAGGCCCTGGAACGGCTGGCGGACCTGCGGGCGCACGGTCCGTCCCCGCGCGCCTTCACCTTCGACTCCTCCTGTACCGCCGCCGAGGCCGCCCAGCACCTTCGGACCATGCCGCCGACCCAGTCTGAGCAGGCTGCCCCGAGCGCGCGGCCGGAACCGGCCGGAGACTCGGCGGTGTAGGGGAGGAGGCTTTCAGTCCATCAGGGCGGCGGCGTGGCGGCTGCGGTGCTTTGCGCGACTGCCCGGCTCCGGCGCTTCCGGGGCACTCCGGGCCTGGGCTGTTGCCCGGCCCAGTGCCGCTGTTGAGCGGAGGGCGCGACCATTTCCGCCCCAAGACTCGCCTGTTCCTGGGGCGCCCCGGACAGGATCCTGCGGGTCGGAGCTGAGCTCCGCCCTTGGGATGCCTCGCTCAGTCAATTCGAACGCCGCAAGCTCTGCATCTGCGGCTGCGTCTGCGCCCGCGGGTTCGGCACGTCTGTCCGCCCACCTGCCGGGGCGTCGGCGCGGCCGAGGCACACTCACCGGCGAGCTGCCCACTCGTCCGCCCAAGGATCCTTTGATGACGGCGAGTTGGTGGCGCGCTCGGCCCGTACCTCCGCCGAGGATCTCGTAGTCGTCTTCAGGCGGCTGGTCTCTCCCGCCTGAGCACCATCAGCACCGGGGAGTCGTGCACGCCGCGTCGCTGTCGGACAGCGGCCGCTGGTCTGGCCCACCGGCGCGGAAGACCGGCCAGCAGACTTCGGTCCGCCAGAGTGTGCTGTCCGGGGTCTGGCGCCCGCCGACCAGGTAGTACTCGCGGAGTGGGCCGTCGACGGCGAGTGCGTGTCGCGAGACGTAGGCGGCCAGAGCACCGTAGGCGCGGTCTACCTCAGAGGGTGGCCCGCAGTGCTCGATCACGGCGAGCTCCGCGGCCGGCACGTGCAGCGGCTCGACCCGACCGAGCGGCCGGACAGGACCGTTGCAGGGCACGAAGACGGTGGCCGACCCCCGGTGCAGAGTGAACAGCTCGTCCGCGTACACGCCGCCGGCGGGGCCGGTCTCCCGCAGCCCCTGGCCGGCCACGGTCGCGAACAGTTCGCCGAGGGCGCCCTGGAACCAGGTCCCGACGTCCTGGGCCTCGACCGTCGCTGTGATGGCCGCGGTCGGGACCGCGGCGACGCTGCGCAGCTCAATCGCGGGCGCGTCCCCGGACTTGGGCGGCGTCAGCAGGTCGTGACCCCGCGCAGCTCCGTGATCGCGGCATCGTCGTAGCCGAGTTCGCGCAGCACCGCGTCGGTGTGTTCGCCCAGGTCAGGGGCGGGGCGCGGTGGAACCTTGCGCTCCTGGTCCAGTCGTACGGGGCTGTCGACGGTCAGATGCGGCTCGGCGCTGCCGTCCTCGATGGGGACGAGGATGCGGTTGGCCGTTAGCTGCGGATCGTGGGCGAACTCGTCGATCGTCTGGGCGATGCCGTAGGTGAGCCCGGCTGCGTCGAGCACCTCGCGCCACTCGGCGAGCGTCCGGGTCGCGAAGGTCTTGTCGAGCAGGATCGCGATCTCGGCCGCGTGGGCGCGGCGGCTCGGGGTGTCGGCGTAGTCCGGGTTCTGCGCCGCCTCGGGGTGGCCGATGGCCTGGAGGAACAGGGGGACCTGCTTGTCCTCGTTGGCGAAGGCCAGCAGCAGCCAGCGGTCGTCCGCCGTGCGGTAGGAGTTGGCGAGCGCGTTCGGCGGGTCGGTCCGGTCGGCGGGCCGGGGGGCCTTGCCGCCGACGAGCGCGGCCTGCACCCACATGCTCGCCGCCCAGGCGCCTTCGGCGATCAGCGACACCGTGACACGGGCGCCCTCGCCGGTCTTCTCCCGTCGGTACAGCGCGGTCATGATGCCGGCGTACAGGCTGACGGCCGTCGGGTGGTCGCCCGAGCCGAACGCGTTCACGGCGGGCGCCCCGTCGCGCTGGCGCGTGTAGTCCATCAGGCCGCTGCGCGCCCAGTACGCGGTCACGTCGAACCCGGGCAGGTGGGCCTCCGGGCCTTCCTCGCCGAAGCCGGTGACGTCGCCGTAGATCAGCCGGGGGTTGAGGGGGGCCAGGTCGTCGTAGTCCAGGCCCAGCTTGGACCGGGTGTTCGGCGGGAAGTTGGTCACCAGTACGTCGGCCCATTTCACCAGGCGTTCCAACACGGGCTTGGCGCCGGGCGACTTGAGGTTGAGGGCGATGCTGCGCTTGTTGCGGTTGTCGAGCTGCCAGGGGTAATTCACCCCGTCGACACGGGGGTTGGGGGGAAAGCGACTGAGGGCGCGGTAGGCGTCGCCGGTGCGGGGTGGTTCGACCTTGACGACGTCGGCGCCGAAGTCGCCGAGTATCGTGGCCGCGGCGGGAGCGGCGATGAAGCTGGCGACGTCGACGACGTGCAGCCCCTCCAGCAGGTGCGTGTCCGCCATGGCGGATCCTTTCTCGACAGGGCCCCGCGCGCGACGCCGGTGGCCGCCCCCACGACCGGGGCGTCGCGCGCCGACCGGCGGGTCAGTGGCTCGAGGCCGGCGCCGGTGTCGTCGGCACGAAGGCGTTGTAGCCGGTGATGTCACGGCCGACGATCAGCGTCTGCACGGTGTCGGTGCCCTCGTACGTGTCGATGGCCTCGATGTCGCAGAGGTGCCGGGCCACGTGGTATTCGAGGACGATCCCGTTGCCGCCGAGCATGTCGCGGGCGTCGGAGAGGATGGCGCGTGCCCGCTCGGTGTGGTGCATCTTGGCGAGGGACACCCGGGGCATCGAGTACTTGCTCTCGTCCATCAACTGGGCGAGCCGGTACTGCATGCACACCATGTTGGTGATGTCTGCCAGCATCCGCGCCAGCCGGTACTGGATGAGCTGGAAGGAGGCCAGTGGCATCCCGAACTGCTTGCGCTCCTTGGCGTACGCGAGCGCGGTCTCGTAGCCCGCGATGGCCGCGCCGACCGACTCCCAGGCCACGCAGTAGCGTGAGGCCAGCAGCACCTTCTCGGTGTCCCGGAAGGTGCTGCCGCCGGCCAGCTTGTTCTCGGCCGGCACTCGAACGTCCTTCATGGAGATCTGGGCGTTCTGCACGCAGCGCAGCGCCGTCTTGCCCGTGATGGCCTTGGCGTCGAATCCGGGCGTGCCCTTCTCGACCACGTAGCCGCCCACGTGCCCGTCGTCCCCGCGAGCCCAGATGATCACGTAGTCGGCGAAGGTGGCGTTGCCGATCCACCGCTTGTAGCCGTTGAGCACGTAGGAGTCGCCGTCCTTGTGGGCGGTCGTCTGGAGCTTGACCACGTCCGTGCCGTGCGCGGGCTCGGTCAGGCCGAAGGCACCGATCTTCTCCATACGCGCCATCGGGGGCAGGAACCGCTGCTTCTGCTCCTCCGAGCCCAGCAGGGCGATGGAGGTCATGGCCAGGGCCGAGTGGACGCCCATGAACGTGGAGATGCTCAGGTCGCCACGGGCCAGCTCCATGATCACGATCCCGGCGGTCAGATTGCTCATCCCCGGACAGCCGTAGCCGGGGATCTGGAAGCCGGCGATCCCCAGCCCCGCCAGCTTGGGCACCAGTTCGTGCGGGAACTCGGCGCGCTCCCAGTAGGGGTTGATGATGGGGATGACCTCCCGGTCCATGAAGTCCCGGACCTCATGCCTCAGCCGCTGCTGCTCCTCCGTGAGGAGCTCTCCCAGCAGGTAGTAGTCGGACTCCTCGGGGCCGCCCAGCACCGGCGGCTGCACGACCTGCCCGTTCCCGGTCGCGCCCACGGCGCCCAGGACGCCCTCGCCCATGCCTTGTGTCGCGCTCATATGCTGCGTCCCTTCCGTGCTGCGGAGATCGGATCGCGTGTGGACGCGTCCATGGGGACGACGCTAGAAGCCGACCCACAGGGCGCTCATTAGGCGTAGAGCACCACCTTCAGGAGAAAATTGATACGCACGGACCGTTTGGCCTGTTGCGGGCATATAGGTGCTCCATTGAAACCCCTGACTTCTCCGGGGGTACGGCGGCCGGGCCCGCGCGAACACCGCGGGGACGGAGGGCTCGTCGGCCCGGCGGCCCGGGAATGCGGGGTCCATGTCCCACCGTGTCGCCGCCGCCTCCGCCCGGACCCCTTCCGGGGCCCGGTTCCGGGGAGAGTCCACCCGTGGACACTGACCTGAGAAGCGTGGCTCAGCACGGGCCCGAGACCGGTCTTCGGGATTTCCTCCCGACCCGCCGAGCCTGCATCACCCCGGAGCAGGCAGGTCTTCCCCCGCACCCGGGCGTGCGCCGGGTGCCCGGTCTCCGGCGCGAGGAAGTCGCCCGGTTGGCCGGCGTCAGCGTCGACTACTACGTACGCCTGGAACGCGGACGCAGTGTGCGTGCCTCCGCCTCCGTCCTCGAGGCTGTGGCCCGCGCACTGCAACTCAACGACACAGAGCGTGACCACATGTTCGCCCTGGCCGCACCCACCTCTCGGCAACCGCGTCCGACAGCGACAGAGCGCGCACGACCCGGGCTGATGCGAGCGCTGGAGAATGTAACCGAGGTCCCGGCCCTCCTCCTGGGACGTCGCCTGGACGTCCTGGCCACCAACCGCCTGGCCCGCGTCTTACCTGGCCCCACGGCCTGGTTGCCGCAGTGCCCGGCAGTGGATTGCCCGCCGGCCGGAGCACCGTCCAGAAGCCTCGGTGCGGCGCCCGGTGTCCGACCTCGGCCATCTGGTGGCACCTGGGAGTGGCTGGGCTGGTGCGCCGGGACGCTCCAGCCGGCGGGGAGCTTCAGGCGGTCTGCGGAGGGGGAGCCGGGTTCGGCGGTGTAGATGCCGAGGGTCTGATAGGGGGCGTCGGTGGCGGTGAAGGTTTCGTAGTCCAGGACGAGGGTGCCGGTGCCGGGCTCACCAGCATGCCGCCGGGGCATGCCAGGACGGCCATGTCCAGAAGGGACCGCCTTGGCTCAGGGATCCCGCGAGTCGCGATGAGTCCTGCGGCGTCCGGCGGTCGTACTGTCGAACCCGTTGGTGAGGAGGACTTCTGATGCGCAGCGTGACCTATTCGATGAACGTCTCACTTGACGGCTACATCGTCGGGCCGGACGGCGACTTCGACTGGACGGCGCCCGACGAGGAGGTCTTTCGCTTCGTCACCGACGAGATGAGAAAGGTCGGTTTCCATCTGTTGGGACGACGGCTGTACGAGACGATGCTGTACTGGGAGACCGCCGACCAGGATCCATCGCTCGACGACTCGATGCGAGAGTGGGCCGCGATCTGGAAGCCGCTCCCAAAGGTGGTGTTCTCCACCACGCTGTCGGCGGTACAGGGCAATGCCCGCCTGGCCTCCGGCGGCCTGGCGGAGGAGATCGAGCGACTGCGAGCCGAGCCGGGGGAGGGCGACATCGCGATCGGCGGCGCGACTCTCGCCGCCGAGGCGGCCGCGTTGGGTCTCATCGACGAGTACCGGCCCAGGGTCTGCCCGGTGCTGGTTGGCGGTGGCATTCCGTTCTTTCCCCAGCGCGAGCGCCGAGTGGACCTCGAACTGGTCGAGACCCGCACCTTCGGCTCGAGAGTCGTCTACCTCCGCTACCGCGTGGCGCGCTAGGCAGAGTCTCAGAACGCTGCCGCCCCAGCTTGTTGGTCTGGGGCGGCTCCGGCCCTTGAGCCACGAGACGGTCTCTTGCGCGATGCCGCTGATGTCGTCGCCCATGGTGCGCACGGATCGCTGTCGCCGGACAGGATGGCAGGCCTGACCGAGGCGGCGTCGGCCCCTCACAGCCACGCGCCGATCGCAGTGACCAGCACGGTCGCCTGGAATCGGACGGCGGGCTTGTCGAAGCGGCAGGCGACGGCTCGGTGGCGCTTGATGCGATCGATCCCGCACTCGACGGCATGACGGCCCTTGTAGTCCTCGCGGTCGAACGCCGACGGCCTGCCGCCCGAGCGTCCGCGGCGCTTGCGGATCTGGCCGGCCGGCCCGGGAATGGCGCAGGCGTTGCCGCGTCTGCGCAGGTAGTCCCGATCGGCCCGGGACGAAGAGGCCTTGCCGCCTCGCACCCGATCTGGTCGGGTGCGAGGCGACAAGGCCCGTCGCAACCCCTGCCCCACGCGAAGATCATCACGAAGGGCAGCGATCTTTCTCAACACGGCCTAGTCGACGTCCACCGGACCGTCGTCCGACCTCTTCCCCTTGCTGGTGGGCAGCTGGAGCAGGCTGTTGCCCTTGCTCTCCTCGGGGCGTTGGCCGTTGGAGTCCTGGCCGTTCAGGTTCTGCCGGACCGAGTCGAGGATCGTCAGGCCCTGGGACACCAGGCCGGCGGCGATCTCGCCGAGGCCGTCCGCGCCGTTGAGGACGTTGACGTTGGCGCCGGCGAGACCACCGGCGGCCTCCTTGACGATCTGCGGGAGCTGGTCGATCAGCATCCGGTCGAGCGCGACCCGGTCGTACGAGGCCGCCGCCTCTGCCTGGATCTTCATCCGCTGCGCCTCGGCGGCGGCGAGGATCCTGACCCGCTCGGCCTCGGCCTCGGCGGGCTTCACGACCTCGGCCACCAGCTGCTGCTGGCGCAGCTTGGCCTGGCGCTGGGCCAGCTCCGTCTGGGCCGCGAGCACCTCCTGCTGGGCGTGTGCCTGCGCCAGCGGTCCGGCCTGCGCGGCCTCCGCCTGGGCGCGGTCCACCTCGGCCGAGTACTCCGCCTTGACGATGGCGGTCTGCCGGGCGTACTCGGCCTGCTTGCGCGCCGCCGCCTGCTCCGCCTCGACCGCGGCCTGGGTGGCCTGCGCCTGGGCGATCTGCGCCTGCCGCTGGATGGCCGCCTTGTGCGGCGCGGACATCGCGTCGATGTAGCCGGTGTCGCCATCGTCGATCGACTGGATCTGCAGCGAGTCCACGATCAGACCGATCTTCGCCATTTCGGTCTTGGAGGTGTCCAGGACCTCCGCGGCCAGCTTCTGCCGCTCGGTGACGATCTCCTCGACCGTCATCGAGCCGATGATGGCCCGCAGGTGGCCGGCGAAGATCCGTCCTGTGAGCACCGACATCTGGTCCTGGTCGGAGAGGAAACGCTGGCCGGCGTTGATGATGCTCTCGTGGTCGTTGCCGACCTTGAAGGCGATGACCGCGCGGACGTGCAGGGCGATGCCCTGCTTGGTCACACAGGTCTCGGTGACCTCGGCCTCGCACATCGACAGCGTGAGGAAACGGGTCTTACGGAAGATTGGGAGCACGAACTTGCCGTGGCCCGTCACCACTCGGAACGGCGCGCCCCCCAGTCCCCGCCGGCCCCCCGAGATCAACATCGCCTCGTCGGGAGCGGGAACGCGGTATCCGAACATGCTTGTACTCCTCAGCCGGCGTCGGCGGTATCGCCGCCGAGCGCGTCCAATGGATCCACCCACTCGATGACGCCGACCTCGCGGCATCCACGTGATTCGATCACGAGCACCGTCGCGCCCGTGGGCAGGGGGTGCTCGGACCATGCCAGGAAGGTCTCCGAGCCGCCTCTGACCCGAACCAGGACCTCGCCGGGGCCCGCGGATCCGCGAGTTCCGATGAGTATCTTTCCCGTGCAGCCGATCACGGCCTCGTCCTGCGGCATCACCGGCTGTCCTCCTGCTCCTGTCCCCAGGATTCCGACGATAGACCCAGTCCGGCCGGGGACCCAACGGGCAGGAGGATGCGGCCTGTGCCCCGGGATGGACGGGCTCAACACCGGAAGCAAAGTCGGCAGGCGAGCGAGGCCGCATCGTCGTGCCGGACGAAGCCACCCGCTACCTGGACCCGGCCGCCGAGGCCCGTGCCGAGCAGGCCTTCGCGACCCGTGCCGACCATGCCTTCGCGGGCCGCCAAGGCACCCTGATCGTCATCGCCCATCGCATCACCTCGGCCCAACGCGCCCGCCGTATCCCGCTGTTCACCGGCGGCGACCTGGCGCTGGGAACCCATGCCCAGCCGCTGGCCTCACCGCGCACCCACGCCGGCCCGGACCCGGTATGACGGGGGACAGCCGGTGGACGGCGCCGTCTGAGGGGGGCGAGCCTGTGCCCCGGCGCCGCGTGTCAGCCTGCCCGGTGTTCTTGGCACCGGGAGCCTGTTGCGGCGCAGGGGCTCTGGCCCGATGCCATCGACATGATCCAGCTCCCTCGGAGTGCGCGGCCTCGTGACGCCTGGTTCTACTCACCCGAACTCGACTACGACCTCAGGGGCACCGGGCTACCGCACGAGAAGGCGAACGAGACTCTCGTGAAGCATTGGGCAAGTGCGGAGGGGCGGAGCTCTGCGACCGGTGCCGCGATCAATGGCGGGACTACCTGACCGACTTCCCGAATCGAGCAGCGGAGGTCTTCCGGCTGTCTTCGTGAGGCGACAGACATGCTGCAGAAGGGCGAGGATCCGCTGGAGCAGGCCGGCGGACGAGCAGTGACCCGTGCCGCCTGGTCATCGGTCAGTTGCTCTACCGGAACCCAGCGGGGTCCGGCCTCAGTAATCCGGCTTCACGGGGAATCTCAGCACCTCTACGCGGGACCCTCGCCCGGAATCGTGAATTTCGCCGGTGTGCCGGTCAGGAGGCCGGCGGCAGGAGACCGGCGTCGTGGGCGACGATCGCGGCCTGGACGCGGTTGGCGCAGTCCAGTTTTGCGAGGACCTGGCTGAGATGGGCCTTCACCGTGCTCTCGCCCATGTGGAGCGCGCGGGCCGTCTCGGCGTTCGATCTGCCTTCGGCGACCGCGACGAGCACCTGGCGTTCCTTCTCCGACAGTCTGGCCACCTTGGTGCGGGCCGTCTCGGCGTGCGGTGTCTGCGTGGCCAGGTGCTGCTCGATGAGCTTGCGGGTGATCTGGGGGGAGAGGAAGGCATCCCCGGCGGCCACCGTGCGTACGGCCCGGATCAGTTCGGCGGGCGGGGTGTCCTTGAGCAGGAAGCCCGCGGCTCCGGCCCGCAGCGCCCGTGCCACATAGCCGTCCTCGCCGAACGTGGTCAGCATCACCACCTTGGTGCGCGGCACCACGCGGGCGATCTCCTCGGCCGCGGCGAGCCCGTCGCCGCCGGGCATCCGGATGTCCAGCAGCGCCACGTCGACCGCTTGCCGCCGGGCCGCTTCCACCGCCGCGCGTCCGTCGGCGGCCTCCGCGACGACTTCCATGTCCTCGGCGTGGCCGAGGATCAGCATGATCCCGGTGCGGATCAGTGCCTCGTCGTCGGCGACCAGCACCCGGATCATCCGCTGTCTCCGTCCATCGTCATCTGGGTGATGCCCGCCCGCGCCACCGCGCAGGCGGACCGGTGATCTTCTCAGTGAGGTCAGGTGACACCGAGAGTGAGGCCGAGGATGAGCAGCCCCACCGCGGCGATCACCGCGAGCACGATCAGAAGTACGCGCATCGATTATTCACCTCCTTCATCGCTGGTCGGTCCAGGCCCGCCCGGCGGATCGCTCCCGCCGGAGGAGGGCGTGTCTGCAGGACATGCGCGTGGTGGACGTCAGCGGGTGACCGCGGGGGTGCTGTCCGCCTCTGCCGCCGGTGGCGCAAGGGGAAGGTCGGCGGTGATACGGAAGCCTCCGTCGGGGGTGGGGCCGGCGTCGAAGACGCCGCCCAGCAGCCGGATGCGCTCCTCCACACCGATCAGACCGCTGCCGGTCCCGGCCAGCCGTGGCGCCGGCTGCGGTTCGGCCTCGTTCGCCACGCTGATCCGCACCTGCTGCCCGGTCCGCTCCACCCGCACCGTGGACGTGGCCGCCGCAGCGTGCTTGAGCAGGTTGGTCAGACCTTCACGGGCCGTCCTGTGCATGGCACGGCGCACCCGAGCGTCGGCCCCCGTCAGGTCCTCTCCCCGCCAGATGAGCGACACCTTGATCCCGGCCTGGCGCGACGACTCGACCAGCCGCTCCAGGTCCGCGCGCGTGCCGGCGCCCTCCTCCAACGCCTCGGCGTCCGCCGTCTCGGAGTCGGAACCGGAGCCGGAACCGGAGCGCAGGACGCCGAGGATCTGCCGCAGCTCGGTCAGGGCCTGGCTCGAGGTGACCCGGATCAGTTCGGCCCTCTCACCGAGCTCAGGTGCCCGCTTCGCACAGGCCAGCTCCAGCCCTCCCGCGTACACCGACATCAGGCTCAGCCGATGGCCGAGCAGGTCGTGCATCTCTCCGGCGATCCGCGCGCGTTCCTCCAGACGAGCCCGGACGTCGGCGAGGTGGTGGGCGTGTTCCAGGTACGCATTGCGCTCGCGCAGCGTTTCGACCAGGGTACGGCGCTGGCCGGCCAGCATGCCGACGGCGAACGAAGGCAACAGCACCACACCGCCGAACAGGAGCGCCTCTTCCCAGGACACGCCTCCCGTGGATGCTCCGAACAGCAGCACGAACAGGGCCACCGGCAGAAGAACCACCACCATGGCCAGGGCGACCGGCCGCAACCGCGGCGACCCCACCCGCCGTCCGGCGGCGAAGCCCGTCACCACCGCGGCCGGGAACGCCGCCCCCTGCGTCATCGCGAGCAGTATGACCGAAGCACCGAGGGCTGCCAGCGGCCACCGTCTGCGGGCCGGCACCACCACCGCCGCGGCCGCAGCCGCTGCCACAGCACCCGCCGGCCACGACCATGCCAGCGCGGCCACCAGAGCTGCCACGGCGACCGCCAGCGCGACCTCCGCCGCGACCTGGCGCCGCGACAGTCCCGCCGCATCCGTCATCACGTCCTGGGGCACCGCACGCTCCCACCGCTCGTCCATTGGCCGCCTTCCACACTCGCGCACCCCCGCACCCGCCGTCCGGCGCGGGGTGGGGGACCGTATGCCCTTCACCCTGCGTTAGGGCCCTCACCCGCCACCACCGCCGATCGGCTCAGCCTTGCGAGACGATCGGCCGAGCCCGTCGGCCGATCAGGCACACCCGGCCGCCTACCCGGCGCCGGCCGCCGCGTCCGAGGGCTTCGTGCAGGAGACGGCGTTCCAGGACACCGGGACCATCCGGCTTCCGCCCCGCCCGATCACAGGAGCACCCGCGCGGACCGACCAGTGCTCGTCGCCCACCGCGGCCCGGGCCGGCGACGCCGTCACCACCGATCCGGACGCGGTCACACACAGGCTGCATGCGCGCCCGGTGGGTCCCGAGACCCGGCCTGCGCCGCGCGCAGGAACACTCATGAGAGGGGACACGCGGTGCGTATCGTCCTCCGGACCGCGGCCGTGCGTCAGATGACCGTTCTGGGCGCGCATGGCGTCGAGCCGGGCGTGTGGGCGGGCCTGTAGCCCGCACCACCCTCACCGATGTGGTGGTGGCCCATCACACCGAACTGCCCGTGGGTCTGGCGAACTTGGTGCGCCGCTGCACCCGCCCGCACACACCTACACCAACTAAACAACAAAACATTGTTTGGTTGGCTTCGTGGAGTAGGGTGTTGCCATGGCATCCGATGCTCGTCAGCAGGCCCGTGACCGTCTGTCCGCGTTGCGGGAGCCGCCCGTACAGGATGTGGCGGCGGCGCATGGCCTGCAGCAGGATGTCCTGCTGGCGGCACGCCTGCTCGCGGCGGCCGCCGGTGACCGTGACAACGACGGGCGGGAATGGGCGGTCACGGCGGACGAAGTCGGCGCGGCCCTCAGCCTCTTCGACGGCATGCGCGAGCAACTCGACCGCCTCGAGATGCAGGTCGTCCTCGAGGCACGGCGCCGCACGATGGACTGGCGTCAGATCGCCCGCCATCAGGGCCTGAACTCATCCCAGGCCGCCGCGCAGCGCTATCAGAGGCTGGTGACGCGCCTCGAAGAGATCCGCCAGGGTGTCCGGTAGCGGCAGGAAGACAGGCACATGACTCATCAGCCCGAAGAGCTGTTCACGGCCGTGGACTCCCTTCTTGCCGCTGTCGACGGAGGCAAGGTGCTGCCCGCGCCGGGTGAGCGGGTACGTTTGCGGGAGGCGGCAGGACTGACCCCGGCCGCTGTCGCCCAGGCGCTGGGCGTCCGCGTGCCGAGCATCACTGCCTGGGAAGCGGGCCGCGCCGAGCCCAAGGGGGAGCGTCTGGAGGCCTATCGTCGCCTCCTCGAAGGACTCGCCCAGCGCTACCCCGCCACCGCGCAGCCGGCCCCTGCCGACGATTCCGGCACGTCCGCCGCCGACGCACCCTCGACAGCACCCAGGCCGGCACCCGAATCACCCCCTCTCCCGGCCCTGCGGGACACCGCCCCCATCTGTCACCGATCTCGGCCCGACCGGCCCCTCTCCTCGCCTCGCCCCGTGGCGAGGAAGGCAGCCAAGGCCGCCTTCGACCCGCGCTTCCCGCACGGCCCGCTCGCCGTGCTGGACGGTGACGGCTCCGCCTACTGCGCCGACGGAATCGTGCTGGACTGCCTCGCACGTACCGTCCCGGAGTTGGTGGAATGGACCCTTGCCGAGTCCGGACTCGGCGCGCCGCGCCTGCATCGCTACGGCAAGGACCCCGATCCGCTGATCGTGCTCACCGCCGCGGCTGCCGTGAAGCTAGGTCTGCCGGAGCGCCTGGAGGGCCCCGAGCAGCGCCGCTCGCTGCGCCTGCCCGCCGACCATCCGGTGGTCAAGCAGGTGACGAAGGCGAAGTGGAAGCTCACCCAGCGCGGTTTCGGGCCGTGGGCCCGGATCTACCGCCCGGCGCAGGCGGGCAAGCGGCAGTGCGTGCAGCTCGCCGTCCTGTCCTGGGACGCACTCGACAGCAGGGCTTGGCCGGGGGTGCCGGAGATGGGACCGGCCGACATCGCCCGAGTCCTGGGCGTCTACGCCCAGCGTGTCATCACCCCGCGCGGGTCGACGGCCGTGTCCGGGCTGGAGCTGATGACGGCGCTGCGCCCGCCGACCCGCGCCGTGCAGGACCGAACGACCGGCAACTGGGTCCCCGGCCACAACCCGGGCTCGCTGGGCAGCGAGCCGGTCGACCCGGCGCCGCCGGAGGCCACCCAGGAGCATCCCGTGGTCGTCGGCACCGGCTGGACGGGCGGGTTCCTGGATGAGGAGGCCTACCAGTGGGTGCGCGACGTCGACCTGCTCACCGGCGAAGAGGCAGCCCTTCCATGGGCGGTCGGCCTGGACCTGAACACCGCCTTCCTCGCGGCCGCCGCCCGTCTGGTCGTCGGCCTGTCCGGCCCGGAGTACGTGAAGCACCCGGCCTTCGACAAGCGGATCCCCGGCTCCTGGCTGGTGGACCTGTCACGCATCGAACTGGACCCGCGCCTGCCCTCCCCATTCACGCCGTCCGGCCTGCGGCCCGAGGGCCCGGCCTGGTACCAGACACACACCGTCGCCTACGCCCGGCAACTCGGCTACGACGTCCAGCCCATCGAGGCGTACCTGCGGCGCGAGACCGGAGCGTACCTGGACCCGTGGCACGATCGCCTCAAGACCGCCTACGTCGACACCCTCGCCGACCTGGGCGTGACCACAGACCTGGACGACGCCGCCTTCCTCCAGGCAATGGAGCTGCACAAGCAGGTCGACCCCGCTTCGGCCGCGGTCCTCGCCGCCATCAAGGCCACCGTCAAGGGCGGTGTGGGCAAACTGCGCGAGAGGCCGCAGGGACGCCACTACAAGGACGGGGAGCGGTGGCCGGCACTGGAGCGTCCGACCTGGCGCCCCGACATCCGTGCCGCCGTCATCAGCAAGGCCCGCGTCAACATGCACCGCAAGATGCTCAACATGGCCAAGATGACGGGCCTGTACCCGCTGGCGGTGCTGTCCGACTGTGTCGTCTACCCCAGCCCCGGCCGCAGTCCGCTGGACTTCCTGCCTTACAGCGCCGACGGCAAGCCGATCCCCGGCGCCTTCCGCCTCGGATCCACCCCGGGTCTGGCGAAGGTCGAAGGTGTGCAGGCGATGGCCTGGGCGGTCGATGTGATGGAGCAGGGCCTCAACCCCGCCCGCCACATCAAGGGCGACGGCCACGACGCCAGCGTCGACGAAGGAGAGTAGGTCTGTGGGTGACATCGACGACGCCCTGGAGCGCGCCGGCCAGGAGGCGTTCACCAAGGCACCTCCCAAGACCCTCAAGGGCCAGATCAGGTACCTGCTGGGGCAGTTGAAGACGGCCAAGGCCGTCGCGGCGGAGCTCGGCATCACCGCCGACTCCGTCAACCGCTACCGGCGCGGTGCCCGCAAACACCCGCCCGGGCACATCCAGGACAGGATCGATGCCGCCGTACGCTCTCGTTGGCAGCCCCGAGTGCGCAAGCGCCGGCAGAAGCAGGCCGCCACCACCGGTGGGATCACCGTGGAGACACGCGCCCAGTTCGGCTACACCGCACCGATCGGTACGACCGACGACGCCCGCCTCAGACGCCTGACCGTCCATCTTCCCCCTGAGTATGCGCGCCGCCTGTTCGACGCCCAGGCACAAGGTGCCGGCGATCAGCAGATGCGTGACATCGTGGCGGAGGGACTGCAGGAGGTGTACTTCAAAGACGGAGGCCGCCGCGCCGCCGATCTCCACGTCACCCTCAATGACATCGACTACATTGACGTAACTTTCTGATCGTCAGCCGACGCGGCTGCCGCTCACTGGGGCGGTGACCGACCGCCGACGCCGGCGGTGACCGCCCGCGCTGTTGCCGTGGTCAACCAAACCGGCCGTATCCGAATACCCGTTGCCCGTACGCGCCGAGATCTCCGATTTTCCTGAGGATTCCGCGCGTTCGGCCAGTAACCTGCGAGGTTCCGCGGGATTCAGGAAGTCGCCGCCGTCTGATGTTGCTCACCGGCCGGTGGCATCAGGAGCGTTCCCGTTCTTCGTCTCCTCGACGGCTGCGCCCCGGGTGCGACGGCGGCCCAGCAAGGTGCATCCCACAGTCACCAGGCCGATGGCTATGACCTTAGAGGCCCCGTAATAGCCGGACGCCGGCTCCTCTGGGGTGCCGGGCAGCCGGAAGAAGACCCATGCCGCCGCGAGGCCCCCGAAGACGATCAGTGTGACAGCCCCCCACGTCCCGAGGTCCGCCCACCATGGCCCCGGGATGTGACCCCGCTCGTCGGTCTGCTCAACGTCCTTGTCGGGCACGGTCTGTTCTCCTGGGCTTGTGGTGGCGGTCGCGGGGGGAAGACGCGGGCCCGGCGCGGAAGGTTCACCGGGCCAAACGTTCCCTGCTGGAGCCGACATCCTCGCAGCCAGTGAAGTCCCCCCTCGCCTTGCCCTTCGCGGAGCCACGGCCACCCGCGGGTTCGGCACACACCGGCGTCCGGATTCCGCGGACCCGCTGGTTTCCGGATCGCCCCTGTGCCAGACCCCGGGATACGTGCGGACCGCCAAGCAGTAACGGGACAGTCCTCAGGAAGTCCAGATCGGGTCATCCGGTGCGGGGCGCCCGGAGAACCGCTGGAGTGGATCACCGGCAAGGGAGAGCTCTCGGCGCGCGACGCTGATGAAGTTGTTCTGCGCCGAGACCACGCGCCCGCGCAGAACCAGCCAGTCCTCCTCGGGGGTCAGGCCACGTTTAACGATGATGTGGAGACGCCATAACTGCTCGTCAAGGGCGTGCGCGGCTGCCGTGATGTCTGTGTCGGCCACAAGGTTCACCATGCTCAGGGCCTCGTTCCACGGTCGCCAGTCGACGGCGGTCGGAAGCATCACCCCTTGCGGAACGGAGTTCGGGCGACTGGCTTCCATCTCGCTGAGATCCACCAGTGCACCCGAAGATTCGCGCAGCACACGTGCACATGTTGCCGCCAGCTGGTCGCGGACCCAGTGTCTGTCCTGTGCCCTCCTGCTCACAACACTCCCCGCAAACACACCAATCAGTGTGGTCACAACGGCTCCCGCCGGGGCTGCCAACAAACTCCACTGCGCAGACATGAGTTTCAGTCTGACGTGCCGCCAGATAGACGCACAGGCAGTTGGTTCGACCTACGTATGGTGACGGACTCGTAGCAGCGGTTCGCAGACGATTTGGTGTCGGACGCCGGACCGGGCCGATTTGATCGACGCGCCAGCCCTGCCCAATATCCTCGATGCGGTTGTTCCAGGATTGTCGCAACTACGTGCGGAATGACGATCAAGACACCGCGACATCCGCCGTCGACCAGCCGGCCCGCTGAGGGTTCTTGCCCCGCCCCAGGCGCTTGGGATCGGTTGCTGCTCCCTCGGTTTGGATCCCTGCCTGTGCATGAGATGGATCTCGGCATCTGTGTCGGCTGATGACCCCTGTCCGGTGGATCACGTGACGGCCGGCCGGGCGTCGCCGTTTGCGCCTCCGTAGGAATCTGGAACGGCCTCCGAAGACACGGCTCAGGAGGCCACTGGTTTCCACCGCAGCAGTGGACTGATCTGGTTCTGGAAGAGGTCGAATTCTCTATCGTCCGAGAAAGCGCCGCCAGCCCACGCGGCCAGGAAATGTGTGTGTCGAATGGTGACCGCCTTTGTGGAGAAGGGTGGGACTCGGTATCAGCGGTGGGCATGAGAAAGGAGTCACGTATCATGGCTAGACATCGCAAACCGTCAACTTCGCCTGCGCAACGACGGATAGGCATGGGAATTGCCACGGCGGCCCTCGGAGCCACGGGACTTGGGCTCGGTGCCACGATTTCCCAGGCAGCTGACCGCTACGACAGCCCGACGCCTGAAGCCGCGTCGGCCGGCCCTTCGACGTCCGGGAATCCCGTCGACGGCCACCAGCTCAAGGGCGGCGGAGGCAAGGGAGCTCAGCAGCTCTTCGATGGTGTCGTGTGGGCCGGCAAGCAGCTCCTCGGCCTGGACAAAGAGCCCCCTCTCAATACTCCGACGCACAGCATCGGAGGGGGGATCACCAAGGCAGCAGCCGATCAAGCCGATCACTTCGGCAACGATGGCGCCCCGGAGTCCGACGACGAGACCGTATCGTTCCAGGGTTCGGACAACGGCTTCGGGGATGACGTTCCCGTCGCGGAGCCGCAAGAGGAGATGGCCGCGGATTCCGATGTGGACTGGCCCTCCGACCCGGACCCGAATCCCAATGCAGGGCCTGTGTTCGACCTGGATGGTGATGGCGATCAGTCGTTGATCGTCGATTACTGGGCTCGCTGAACGGTTTGCCGGCGCACGGACTCGGCTCCGACAGCGTGACGACGTGCGCAAGGTGCCCGGCTCGACCGGATATCGCTCGGGCCGGGCACCTCGTCTGTGATGGGAGCACCATCATGAACCAACCCGCTCTCGCCGCCTCTCGGGGTGCCGGCGCGCTGCTGCCGGCAGGGCACCGTTGCGGTGCCTCCGAGCTGCCTGCGCGGGAGCGGTTCTTCCCCGTCTGCCTCGTCCTTTCCGGCGCCGACGCGCTTTTCGGCCGGCCGGCGTGGATCACGGCCCTGCCGATCACGCACAGGCTGGAGCACCTGCTGCAGAGCCTGTGCGGCGCTTCGGCGTCGGAGTTGAGCTACTTTGTCGTGTTCGTCGGGTTGCTCGCACTGGTGCCCTTTGGGGGTCTTATGCCGAGCGCCGATGTATCGCCGACGTCGGGCGAGGCGGGCCGGGGGGCGTGAATTCCCCCGAGGCCATGCGCTGGGCATGGCCTGGGCGGTCTGCGCGCTTGCCATCGCGGTCGCCGTTGGGTGGACCGCCCTGAGCGGAAGCGTCCGACCGTCGACGCTGCTCGCCTTCATCCCTTTGCGGATGGCCGTGACCGCGTTCGAGCGACCGATTTCGCCAGGCTCCTAGCCTGTGCATACGACGGCGAGTACCAGCGCCGTTGCTGAAACCAACGACCTCGTGCGCGGTTGGCCGTGGCTCGCGCGCAGGTAGCTCGTTGAACTGGGCATGGTGAGTCTGCGCCACGACATCACCCATGACGTGCTCGCCTGCTGGTTCGGCGTGGACCGTTCCACCATCCCCCGCGCCATCGGCGAGGTTCGGCCCCTGATCGCGCAGCGCATCATCCTCACGGATGCCGAGGGGCGCGTACTGTTCTGCAGCCCGGTCCGGCCGGGCAGTTGCGCCGACTAGGTCCTGTCTCCCCGATCACGGGGTCCTGTGGCGAATATCAGGAGGACGTTGGGCGGTTCGGCCGGACACAATGCGGCCATGGTTGATCACGTTCGAGATGTTTCACGCCCGGATTTCCTCAGCAAGCCGTTGCTACGAGGGGAACAGGTGCTGCTCCGGCCAGTCACGGTGGATGACGTGCCTGCGCTGATGCCGATGTTCCTGGACACAGAGGCATCACGGCTGACCGGCAGTCATGACGACGGTGTGCCCGATGAGGGGCGAATACGTACCTGGTACGACAGTCGTCGGGAGCAAGATGACCGGCTGGACCTTGCCGTGGTCGAGCTGGCGACGGGGAACGTCGTCGGCGAGGCGGTCCTCAACGAGTGGGACCCAGGCAACGAAAGTTGCAGCTTCCGCATCTGCCTGGTGCCCGGCACCTACGGATCTGGCCTGGGGACGGAGGCGACCCGTCTGATCGTCGGGTACGGCTTCGAGAAGCTGGGGCTGCACCGCATCTCGCTGGAGGTCTATGCGTTCAATCCGCGAGCCCGCCGCGCTTACGAGAAGGTGGGGTTCGTCGCCGAAGGCGTACTGCGTGACGCCCTGCTCTGGGAGGGCGAGCGGGTGGACGCGACGGTGATGTCGATCCTGGCGCCGGAGTGGCTCCAGCACGGTGGACGTCCGGAAACAACCGGTCACGCGTCGGTCTGACCGTGCCGCTGGCATCAGGTCGCTCGTTGTTCCGCTCATGATGAGCCGGGGTGATCTGACCGACGCTGAGTGGGCCGTGCTGGAGTCACTGCTGCCGGTGAGCAACAACCGATGCGGCCGGTGGCGGGACCACCGCCAGGTGATCAACGGGATCATTCACCGGCTCGGCACCGGGGCGCAGTGGCGAGAGCTCCCGGAACGTTTTGGCCCGTGGAAGACCGTCCACAAGCGCCACTTGCGTTGGTCGGCCGATGGTATCTGGGAACGCCTGCTTCACCACCTCCAGGCCGTCGCCGATGCGGTGAGCGACATCGACTGGGACATCGACGTCGACTCCACTTCGATCCGCGCCCATCAGCATGCGGCCGGTGCAGCGAGGAAGCCGCCACCGGCCCTGCCGGCTGGGGCAAAGGGGGCTGCGCGAAGATCAGTTCACGTGCGCGCGCACATGCGCCGCAGCCGCCGGGAGGCGGTGGCGCACCCGGCGAGGCCCTGGGCCGCTCGCGCGGTGGGCTGACCACGAAGGTGCACCTGGCCTCGGACGGGCTGTGCCGTCCGCTGGCCTTGCTCGTCACCCCGGGGCAGCGGGCCGACTGCACCCAGTTCATCCCCGTCATGGACAAGATCCGGGTCCCGCGCGTGGGTTCGGGCCGACCACGGCGGTTGCCGGACAGCGTCAGCGCGGACCGTGCCTACAGCAACAGCAAGATCCGCGCCTATTTGCGACGCAGGGGAATCAGCCATGCTATCCCGGAGAAGCGCGACACCATCGCTGCCCGTGAGCGGCGAGGCTCACGCGGCGGGCGGCCACCGGGCTTCGACACCGAACGCTATGCCGCGCGGAACACGGTGGAACGGGCCGTGAACAAGCTCAAGCAGTTCAGAGCCGTCGCAACGCGCTACGACAAAAGAGCGTACGTCTTCCTCGGAACCGTCACCGCCGCGGCCATCCTCATCTGGCTCCGCTCGTGATCGGGGAGACAGGGCCTAGGCGCGCAGAGCGGCGGACGCGTGGTGACACCACTACATCGCAAGTTCAAGAAAAACGCTCCTGCCTGGTACGGGGAGCGGCATGGGCAACAGCGCAAGGCGCACTCTTCACGGCGCATCCGCGTCGAGCACGGCATCGCACACCTGAAGAACTGGAGGGCTCTCGCCCGACAGCTTGGCCGACGCGAGCACATGAGGGACATCGTCCAAGCCGTCGCCGGCCTGCTCTCACACCAGCAGACTGCCACCTTCGACCACGGCCTTCGAGCGTGAACCGACAATGCCAATCCCTCGACGGGCCAAGGCCAACCGTGCACGAGGTCGTCAGAGCCTGCCCGTGCGATCTTGTAGAGCCTTCGCGATCAGGTCGTGGATGAGGTATTCACCGGGAGCCCGGTTCTCCTTGAGACGGGAGAGGTCGTCGGGGCCGAACCAGTCGTATGCGGTGTGCTTGGACCATTCCAGGGCGGGATGGTCCAGGTCGCCCTCGACTTCGACGAGGTAGTCGGCCTCGTGCCGTGTGCCGTTACCGTCGTCGCCGGTCCAGGTGGCGACCCCGAGCAGGCGTCGTACCCGGCACAGACGCCAGCCCGTCTCTTCGGCGACTTCCCGGGCAAGGGCGTCCAGCAGGGACTCGCCGGGCTCGACGTGGCCACCGACGATGTCCCAGCAGTCTGGAAAGAGCCTGCGGTCGGGGCTGCGTTTCTGGGCGAAGGCCCTGCCGTGCTGGTTGAGGATGACCGCTCCGACCGCCCAGACTTCGCCATCGGCGAGAGCCGGGATCTCGACGCCGCTGTCCACGGCCGCGTGGTGCTGATCGTCTGGCATGGCGTCACTGTAGGGCCGAGTGTCCGGCCGTCTCCCGGGAACGTCGACCGGAGCATGGGGGGGCAGGGGGATCTCTCATTTCCCAGGAGAGAACGACGGGCTCCTTCGGTGGGCGAGGGTCGTATTACGTGAGGGGTAATCGCGTGGCCGGGCGGGGCGCGGCAAGGTGAAGTCATCGGGTTCCGGGCCGGCGCACTCCGGCTCGGGGCCCGGGCCAACTGACGTAAATATCAAGCTACTTCACTGGAACGGGAGTCCCGTCATGTCGATCTACACCACTGCTGTTGCCCGCTACTTCGAGGCGTGGAACGCCACCGACGCCGACGCGCTCGCCAAGGCGGTTGCCGCGGCGTGGTCCGAGGACGGCACGTACACCGACCCGCTGGCCGACGTGGGCGGCCACGAGCAGATCGCCGCTGTGATCCGGGCCGCGCACGAGCAGTTCCCCGGCTTCGAGTTCAGGCTGGCCGGTGACGTGGACGGCAATCACCACATCGCCCGCTTCGGCTGGGAGCTCGTGTCCACCGGCGACGGCTCCGCGCCGGTCGCCGGTTCGGATGTGGTCACCCTGGCCGAGGACGGCCGAATCGCCTCCGTCCTCGGCTTCCTCGACCGGCTCCCCGAGGCATGAACCTTCACCCGGGAGAGGACCGATAAGGACCTGCTCGATATTCCCCCGCTGGGCGTACGCCTCCAGGCCACAGGCCTACTGATCGAACGCGCGTCTAGGCTGGCGCCGTGAGCGACAAGGACACGTACACCAGCTACGAATGGCTTCCAGGGTGCATCTGTAGGTGCCACCAGGTTCCGGAAGACCCCAGTGAAGGCACGGAATAGAGAATCTGCGCACGCTGTGCCGCTCCTGCAACAGCCGTCGAGGGACTGGCTACCTCCCGGACATCGATGCACAAGGTCCTGGAGAGGCCGCCTCAGCAGGGGACTTCGGGCGTGGTGATGGCTTGGACAACGGGATCTGACTCTTCACCACGAGCCTCGAATGGCAACAAGTACAGGATCCGCTCGCACCACACCGGCATCTGGACGACTCGGGGGCAGAGGCTAAGGTAACTGGCGGGCAGGTGCATCAGCCGCCATACGGCCGCCGACGAGCAGTCCGAGAGAGACTTCCGGGTGATCAGCACTCTGATCCGGGTCAGAGTCCGGAACTGCGCCGCTCCGCGGTCAGCCCGCCGCCTCACGCGTACCGCATCCCACCGGTTTACCGCAGGGATCACCACGCGTCACCACCCTTCGAAAACAATCCGAAGAGGTCAGCAGCCCTCACCGCGGAGCGTGTCGAGGACGTGGGGCCAGGCAGTCGCCCCCAACAGCGCGCCAGCTTCGGGCGTGCCGCCGTAGAGGAATTTCGGGGATGCCGGCGCCAGGCTCTCGCCGGGAAGACGCGGGCGGTGACCGGCCCCTGCTGGGCGAGGATGCGGGCCCTTTCCCTTTCGATACGCCCGCTGGAACCCGCCAGGACCAGAACCCCGACGTCACTGCCGCCGGCAGGAGTGACTAAGAACTCGCGCGGATAGGCGTGGGCTTACGGGCGTCGCCTCGGGCGGTTGTCCCAGCGGTTGGTGGTCCAGGATCGTCGGATCAGGCTGCGGACGGTGATGATCGTGTCTGCGAGGTCGAAGAAGGCGTCGATCACGACGGCGCGGCGTTCGTAGCAGCGGGAAAGACGGTGGAAGGCGTTCTGCCAGGCGTGGGTGCGCTCGACGTGCCACCGCCGGCTCGCCTGAATCGGTGCTTTCTCGCCCTTGTGCGCTATTCGACCGTGCAGCCCGCGTTCGTCGAGCGGGGCGCGGGTCTTGTTCGAGTCGTACCCAGCGTCCAGGTGCACCGTGATGTCGTCGGGCAGCGGCCCGAGTTCCGC
Organism: Streptomyces griseochromogenes; assembly: GCF_001542625.1. Taxonomy (NCBI): domain Bacteria; kingdom Bacillati; phylum Actinomycetota; class Actinomycetes; order Kitasatosporales; family Streptomycetaceae; genus Streptomyces; species Streptomyces griseochromogenes. Next base: position 4,812,962 of record NZ_CP016279.1, read on the forward strand.
GAGGCGGTCCAGGGTCGGGGCCAGCAGTGGAGAGTCGTGACAGTTCGCCCCGGCCAGGACACGGCCGAGCGGGATTCCGTAGCCGTCAGTCATGCCGGAGCGCTTCAGGCCCTGTTTTCCCCGGTCGACCGGGGAACGGCCGGCGACCTCGCCGCCGCCGGGTGCCTTGGTGAGGGAGCCGTCGATGGCGATCTGATCCAGCATCAGGCCGACGATGCGGTCCTAGGAGTCGAGCGCGATCTGCTTCAACTGGCTGAAGATGCCCAGGCGGATCCACTCATCGCGACGGCTGCGGATGGTGCTCGCCGAGCAGGTCGTGTCAGCAATCGCCTCGTAGGGGCAGCCGAACCGCAGCAACTGCAGAAGCTTGTCGAACACGATCCGGTCACTGATGCGCGGACGGTGGCAGCGCAGAGGATGGTCCGGGTGGTAGAGCGGCCGCTGGGGCAGCAGGGCCGAGAACTGGTCCCACAGCGGTTCGGTCAGCCATGGCGGAAGAACAGGCACAGGTCTCCCCGGTGATCGCAGAGCGTCGCGCTGGGCTGGCGGCAGCGATCGCCTCGACTGCCTGCGTCCGGCTGATAAGCCCTTCCCGAACGTCGCCGCATCGTGGTCGCACTCCAGAGTTGACCATCCCACCCCAGCATTGTCATCATTGATGACAGCACTGATGATTTCGAGAGTGGGGGACGGACATGGCTGTGGGCAAGGGCCGGGCGGTGCGGTTGTCGCCGGAGCTGATCGTGGAAGCGGCCGTGCGGATCGCGGCGCGGGCGGAACCGGACGGGCTGACCGGACGGGCTCTGGGAGAGGAACTGGGTGTGGACCGGTCGGCGGTGTGGCGGCATTTCGCGGACCGGGACGCGCTGCTGCTGGCGGTGGGTGACCGGCTGCTGGCAATGGCCGTGGAGCGTGTGCCCGACGGCCTGGGGCCGCGGGAGGTTCTGCAGGAGCTGGCCCGCTCCCTGGTGGAGGTCTTTGAGGCCCACCCGTACGTCGGTGCGGCCGTCGCATGCCGGACCACCCGCGGCCCGGGGGAGTTCGCCGCGATGGAGACGATGCTCACGGCGCTGGAGGAGATCGGTCTGGACGAGGGCAGTGTGGCCCGCTACCAACGGATGCTCGCCGACACCGTGCTGGCGTACGCGGGCATGCGTGCCGGGTATGCCGCGCTCCCGCAGGAGGTGCGCTCCGCCGACGAGCATGCCTGGGCCGGGGCATACGCCACCATCTCCCCCGAGCAGTATCCGGCCATCACCACGCACCTGCCCCACCTGGCAGCGCAGGACGACGAGGCCGTCTTCCAGACGCTGATGGAGGCGTTCTGGCTGGCCGTCGACGCAACCGCCCGCACCACCCCCAAGGACGACGCCGATGTCTGACCACCGCCCTGCTGCGGAAGCCGCCGACGAGGCTGACGAGGCTGTCGACACGGACCAGAAAGCCCCCCAGGACAGCAGTCCCGAACCGGCAGCCAGCTCCCGGTCCGCTTCCGCTGCCGGTCCCACCACCCGGGCCGTGGAGCCGACCGACCGCACCGTGGCCGACTCGCGTTCTGCAAGGCCGCGGACACGGCGCGTACTACGGCGCACCCTCATCGCGCTGCCGGTGGCGCTTGGCGTGCTGGTGGCCGGCTCCTACACGGCCACCGCGCTGCTGGACATCCCCTCCCCACCCACGCTGGTCCAACTGCTGACCACCGAGCCCTCGCGGCAGGGCGACCTGTTCGCCACCCGCACCATCCCCGCCTCCGCCACGCCGGCACCCCTGCCCGTCCACGACGTGTCGCTTCCTGCGACCGTGCCATGGAAGGGCGAGCGGGTGCCGGTCGAGCAGTTCCTGACGACCACCCACACCAATGCCTTCCTTGTCCTCAGGAATGGCCGGCTGACCCACGAGTGGTACCGCAACGGGGTGAGCCCCACCACCCGCCTGTCGTCCTGGTCGGCCGCCAAGTCGGTGGTGTCCCTGCTCGCCGGGCAGGCCATCGAACAGGGCAGACTCCGGGAAGACGACCGGCTGGTCGATATCCTGCCCCAGCTGAAGACCGGCGGGGCCTACGACGCCATCACCGTGCGCGACCTGCTGGACATGACCTCGGGCGTGGACGTCCCGGAGAACTACAACGAGTACTACCCGCTGACCGGCACCGCCCGGATGTACCTCACCCGGGACCTGCCCGCCTTCGCGCAGGACCATCGCGAACTGCAGTTCCCGCCGGGCAGTCAAGGCGCCTACCGCAGCATCGACACCGAACTCCTCGGCCAGGTCCTGGCCAAGGCCCAAGGACGGCCGCTGGCCGACCTCCTGGCGGACAACATCTGGGCACCGATGGGAGCACAGGACAGCGCCACCTGGAACCTCGACCACGACAACGGCCACGAGAAGGCGTACTGCTGCATCAACGCCACCCCCCGCGACTACGCCAAACTCGGCCAACTCGTCCTGAACAACGGCCGCGCCCAGGACAAACAGATCATCCCCCCGGCATGGATCAAGCGCATCGCCACCCCAGCACCCCACAAAGTCGACGGCTGGGGCTACTCCGCGCAGTGGTGGCATCCGCCCGGCGGCAACGGCAAGGACTACTCCGCCCTCGGCGTGTACGGGCAGTACATCTACGTCGACCCCGTAAGCAAGACCGTCGTGGTGAAACTCAGCGACTACGGGGACCAGCAAGACGAACAGGAGACCTTCGACGCCCTGCGCGCCATCGCCCAGAGCGGCTGACCTGTACCTGCCGTGCTGTCACGGGTACCCCCGCGCCTATCTGCGCGATCTCTAAGAAGCCTTCCTACGGGTCGGTCAACTCGTGCTCACTGACTTCCACGTGGCCCCCCAGCCGGTCTGCCTCAGCTTGTCAGCACAGACGAGTCGGCTCTGCCGCTCCTCCTGGATCGACCGCGCTCGCCCCGTGTGGCCACCGACAGTGTCAATCCTGAGGTCCCCAATGGCCTCGTCCTCCGGAACCACAGCAAGTCGCCTGTTGTTCGCCAACTGTCTGCGGAGTGAGGGTCAGAGCAAGGCCGCCTCCCCCTGGACAGGGAGGAGGCGACCGTAGTTCGGGGGCTTACTTGAACCAGTACCGGACGCCGTGGTGGTGCGAGCAGGTGCCCTGGGAGTGCCGCGAGTACGACAGGGACGCGTCCTTGCACTTGGCCGTCTCGTACTTGTCCTTGGGCTTCTGGTGGTGCGTCCATCCGCACAGCCCGGTGGTGTGGTGGATGCAGTGGTGAGCTGTGTTGGTGGACGGCAGCGTCGCTGCCGAGGCGGTTGGCGCGCTGAAGAAGACGCCGGCGAGGGCGACAGCGACGGCTGAAGCGGCAAAACGTATACGCAAAGGAATCCCCCCTTGTGAAGTTGGGCAACGTGCGGCGCGAGCTTATAGCGGTTTGAACTATGTACTGGCAGGTACCGGAATGTCAGTGCCAGGCAACTGCAGGGCGAGAGGGTGATCTGTCCTGGTATATGGCAATACATCTGCTGCGTTCGTTTGAGCGAGCGTCAAGTTCGCCGCGCGCTGCGTCCGTTCGGCGGCACGGGTGTGCGGTGGTTCAGGGAATGGGGTGGCGAGGTAATCGCCATGCTCCAGGTCGTCGAGCAGTGTCGGGCGGGTGGGCGACCAGCTGAGCAGCTCCTGCGTGTAAGGGCCGGAGACGGGCGCGTCGGTGCCGTAGGCAGGGGCCGCCCGCCTCAGCCCTCGTTTCTCGGGGGGTGCGGCTCCGATCGAGCCCACGCCGTGCGCGCTCGGCCGACACTAAGCTTCCCCACTCAAGGATCACCGGGCGGCGGCGATCCGGGCCGGTGGCGCCGAGGGGCGGCGGCTCCTTGGCGTTGCATCGGCGGGCACTCCTTCAGGTGGTTTGATGCACGGCGCCGATGGCGCCCTGTTGTCTACTGAATACGCTGAGTTACTCCGGCGTGTCGCGTGCAGTGCGATCCGCAGCGATGGAAGGGGTACACGCGCAATGCGACGCATGGCAAAGGCCTTAGGGACGCTCGGGGTAGCTGTGGCACTCGTGCTCACTGTCTCGAACTCCGCTTACGCCGCCCATGGATTCCTGATCATCGATGGTGTGGCGCACCGGGATCCCAGCGGCTGCTTCCCGCTTGGAGACTTCGTTCCTTCGGTGGTCACCAATCGGACTGACGCGGTCGCCGAGGTGTGGTCCGGGCCCGACTGCAAAGGGCAGGTTGACTGGTTGATCTACCCCGGTGAGACGTACCAGCCCAACGGTAGCCGGAGCGTCTTCGTCCTCTGAGGCCCTGCATCCGGTAGCCGGCCGTCGGGCAGCTCGACTGAACCCGCGTACCCACGCACACAAGGGAGCACGCGGGTTCACCACATTTGCATCGACGGCCCGGCGCCTGGCCAAGGCATGTCCGGCGGATCATGTGACTGCTGCGTGCCCGCGTCGTTGATGTGGACATGGGGCGGGGCGATCCGACAGATGCCGGGTGTGCACGGCTGCGGCCGTTTCTGCGCGCCCCCACCGCCCCCGCCACGCCCACCGTCTCGACCCGTTGTCGGATCCCTGTCCATCGCCGATCAGGCATGCGCAGAAGTCAGGTGCTGTCACCGGCGACGGAACTGCCGGGGGTTCGGCGCGGCAGGCGATGGCTGTGACGGTGGCGCCCACCAGGGCCGTGAGCATCCTGACGAGGACTGATGGTTGGCGCAGCGCACGCGTTGTGCCGTTCGTTGTACCCGGTGCAGGCCGGAGTTCGCCGCCCGGGGAGCGACGCGAGAACGCGAGCAGGAGCGCGATCGACCTGGTCGCCGAGCTGAACACCGTACCGGGAAGGTGTCGACTGATCTGCGGTGTCGGTCATCTGTCGGGGGCTGTCGGTCGGATGTCGGCGGCTCGTCGGCGGGGCGTGACACCTTCCTGAGAAGGCCGGCTGGAGTTCACCGGGCGGCCCCGATCGCGAGGAGCCATCATGCACACTCCCGTCACAGTCATCGGCGCCGGACTTGGTGGACTCACGCTGGCACGCGTCCTGCACGTCCACGGAATACCGGTCACGGTCTACGAGGCGGAGCCCTCGCCGTCGGTGCGTTCGCAGGGCGGGATGCTCGATATCCACGACTACAACGGGCAGCTCGCCCTCGAGGCGGCCGGCCTGATGGACGAGTTCCACGCCATCGTCCTGGAGGGCCGCCAGGCGATGCGGGTCCTCGACCGGGACGGGACCGTCCTGTTCGAGAAGGCCGACGACGGTACGGGCGGACGCCCCGAGGCGCTGCGCGGCGAGCTGCGGCGGATCCTGCTCGACTCCCTCCCGGCCGGCACCGTGCGGTGGGGGCACAAAGTCGGCGGCGCCCGTGCCCTCGGCGAGGGCCGCCACGAGGTGACGTTCGACGACGGCACTGCCGTCGTCACCGGCCTTCTGGTCGGCGCGGACGGCGCGTGGTCACGCATCCGGCCGCTGCTCTCCACCGCCACACCCGAGTATGTCGGCACGTCGTGCGTCGAGACATACCTGTTCGACGCCGACACCCGTTGCCCCGCCGCCGCCAAAGCGGTCGGCGGCGGGGCGATGATCGTGCCCTCGCCGGGCAGGGAGATCTTCGCCCACCGGGAGAGCGGCGACACCTTGCACACCTACGTGGTGCTGTCCAAGCCGCAGGACTGGTTCGCCGCCATCGATTTCACCGATGCCGACGCGGCTACCGCGCGGATCGCGGCGGAGTTCGACGGCTGGGCGCCGGAACTCACCGCGCTGATCACCGACGGCGACACCGCGCCGGTGCTGCGCCACAACTACGCTCTGCCCACCGGACACCGGTGGGACCGCGTACCGGGCGTGACCCTGCTCGGCGACGCCGCCCACCTCCAGGCCCCGAACGGCGAAGGTGCCAACCTGGCCATGCTCGACGGCGCCGAACTCGGCAAGGCCCTCGCCGCGCACCCCGACGACATCGAGACCGCGCTCACCGAGTACGAGCAGGCCATGTTCCCCCGCAGCGCCGAGGTCGCCACTTATGAAGGTGTCGAGGTCCACCGGATCGACTCCGACGACAACACAGCCCACGGCCTGGTCAACACGTTCACCGAGAAGGACCAATGAGCCGCTCAAGCCCGGAACTGATGCTCTCCTTACCCCCCTTGCTCAACCGTGACGTCATGGCCAGTCATTGATGGCGGTCATCTGCACGGTTGCCTCGCAGCGGACGGCGAGCCTTTCGTACCTCGTGGCCAACGGGCGGTGTCGCTCAGGTTTGTTGATCCCGCGCTCGACCGCGTGGCGTTGCTTGTAGTGCGTGGTCTGGAAGGCGTACGCACGTCCGCCGCGCCTGCCTCGCCGACGCCGGTTGGCCGCCTGGTCGGCCTTGATCGGGATCGTGCCTTTGATCCGGCGTCGGCGCGGTAGGCATTGTCGGCCTGGGACGCAGAGCTCTTGTCCGCCGGCACCCGGCCCGGGGCGGGTGCTCGGGGCTCCCGTCGAGGCGCGGGACGCGGATGTGCTTGAGGACCGGTTCGGTGACCAGCTTCGCTCACACCCCCGCCAGCTACCACCGACGGAAGAACGGGTACACACATGGCCAGGTTCCGTAGCGTTCATCGTTGGTCGGCCCGGCTCCACCCCGACCGGCGGCAGCGGTTCGAGCCCTCCCACTGGGCGTCGGCCGGATGACCGCGGCCTCCAGGCTGTGGTCATCCGGTACTGAGGGTCATCTTGGTCGACGACGTCACCTGCCGGACACAAGCTCCGCCAGGTGGTGCAGCGAGTTGGTGAGATGTTCAGGGCCGAACGGCGGGAACTGGATGCCCCGCTCCCGGATGAACTGTGGCACCGCCGACCAGTCGTAGGTGAGCGTGACCTCAGTCTGGGACGGACCGAGCGGCGCAAGGTCGTAACGCCAGATCCAGCCGCCGAACTCCAGGTGACCGTCGTCCTTCTCCTGCCCCGTAAGCCAGCCGATGGTGTGCGGCGGGCCGAGAATTTCGACCTTGTTGACCGTCTGGTAGCCACCGTTCGGATGGTTGGCGTGATACATGTCCATCCGGAAAATCTGCCCCACCTCGGTCAGTGGCGCCCGGTCGACAGCTTCCTGAACCCACCCCGTGCCATCGATCGCAGAATGGGTCGTCGGGTCCGCCAGCACCGCGAACACCCTCGCGGCGGGCACGGCGACAGTCAGGGTGGCGCTCACGTTCTCCTGATCCACGGTGTGCACGCTCCTTGTCATCTCATCTCGCGCCTCCCGCAGACGCGGGAGAGGGACGTTTCCAATATGCAGACGACGCGGCGAGGCGGAACTCATCGGTCGTGTGGGCGGAACCCGTACCCGTGCCACCACGGCGGGGCAGTAAGGGCCAAATTTCGAGGTCCGGGGAGGCGGTCTCACTCGTACGCATCCTGCGACACACCACCGCGACCAGACCCCGACCAGCAACGTCGCAGCCGTACCCGCTTCTGAAGACACGGCCTGGGCGCTTTCGTCCCGCCCGGCCGCGGCGTGGGGCGCTGCTCCGGACGGAGGGGACGCAGCCCCACCAAAGGCCCGGAGACGGACGTGCACGCCACTTCCCCAGGTGATCTGGCCGACACCACCACCCGGCCGACCGGGCGCGGAAGCTCGGTCGGCCGGGTCACGCGAGAAGAATGGTCAGGCGGGTGCGACCAGGTCGCGGTAGTCCTCGCTCCACAGGTCCTCGTCGGCGTCCGGCAGCAGCAGGACCCGGTCGGGACGCAGGGCGTCGATGGCGCCCTCGTCGTGGGTGACCATCACGATCGCGCCGGGGTAGGAGCCGACGGCGGCCAGGACCTCGCCGCGGGAGGCGGGGTCGAGATTGTTGGTCGGCTCGTCCAGCAGCAGCACATTCGCCCCACAGTGGACCAGCCCGGCCAGGGCCAGGCGAGTTTTCTCCCCGCCGGAGAGGACGCCCGCGGGTTTCTCCACGTCGTCCCCGCTGAACAGGAACGCGCCCAGGACCCGCCGGACTTCGCCGTCGGTCAGGTGCGGGGCGGCGTCCGCCAGGTTCTGCCGGACTGTGCGGGCGGGATCGAGGGTGTCGTGTTCCTGGGCGAAGTAGCCCAGGCGCAGCCCGTGCCCGTGCACCACCCGCCCCGAGTCCGGGGGCTCCTGGCCGGCCAGGATGCGCAACAGGGTGGTCTTGCCTGCTCCGTTGAGGCCGAGCACGACCAGGCGGCTGCCGCGGTCGACGGCGAGGTCGACGCCGTCGAGGACCTGGTGGTCGTCGTAGGACTTGGCCAGTGCGATCGCGCCCAGCGGCATCCGCCCGCACGGTGCCGGTTCGGGCAGCCGGATCCTGGCCACCTTCTCCGTGCGGCGGACCGGCTCCAGGCCGGCCAGCATGCGGTCCGCGCGGCGGGCCATGCTGCGGGCCATGACGGCGGTGGCCGAGCGGGCCTTCATCTTGTCCGCCTGCGCGTGCAGGGCGGCGGCCTTGCGTTCGACGTTCGTCCGCTCCCGCGCCCGGCGCCGCTGTTCCGCCTCACGCTGCGTCAGATAGGCGGCCCAGCCTGTGTTGTGGATATCGATCGTCGCCAGAGTGGCATCCAGATGGAAGACCCGGTTGACGACCTCGGCGAGCAGACCGGTGTCATGGCTGATCACCACCAGACCGCCCTGATGGCCGAGCAGGAAGGTGCGCAGCCAGGCGATGGAGTCGGCGTCCAGGTGGTTGGTCGGCTCGTCCAGCAACAGCGCACCGTCGTGACCGGAGAACAGGATCCGCGCCAGCTCCACCCGGCGCCGCTGCCCGCCCGAGAGATTGCCGACCGGTTCGGCGAGCACCCGCTCGGGCAGGCCCAGCCCGGCCGCCACACGGGCCGCCTCGGCCTCGGCCGCGTACCCGCCACCGGCTTGGAAAGCCGCCTCCGCATGGGCATAGGCGCGCATCGCCCGCTCCAGCGCGGCCTGTCCGGCGGCCTCCGCCATCGCGGTCTCGGCAGCACGCAGCCGGTGTAGCGCCGTATCCAGGCCACGCGCCGACAGGATCCGGTCCGTGACCGTCACGGCCGCATCGGCGGCGCGGGAATCCTGCGCGAGGAACCCGACCGAGCCGGTACGGCTGACCGTCCCCACGGCAGGCTTGGCCCGACCCGCGAGGGTGGTCAACAAGGTGGTCTTGCCTGCGCCGTTGCGGCCGACCAGGCCGATACGGTCACCGGGAGACACAGTGAAGGAGATGTCCGAGAGCAGCGGGCGGGCACCCGCACGCACCTCGACACCGCGAACGGTAATCATGGAATTACGCTCCGAAAAAGCGAAAGGACACACTTCTGGCGTGGAAGCGGGTCCTCAGCTAAGAGACTCGGGGCGTAGACATGCCTCCACCGTAACCGACGCTCCCCGCACGCCACATCCCCGAACCCGTGCAAGGCTGTCGGCGCACCGTGCAGCGCCCGCCACCTCGGCGCCCCCGTCACCCAGCTCCGCGACGAAGAGCTGCCGAAGGACGACGCAATCAAGTTCCCTCAGGCGTTTTCGGACATTCGACTGCTACGGCGGGCACGATTGTCGTGCCCGCTCTCGGCGATCACTGGCCCTTGAACGCGTGATGTCGTCATGGCGGCGTGCGGATGAGGCCGGTGCCGATGATGAATCCATCGAGTGCGAAGCTGCGGCACTGAAGCTGACATGGCTCGCGCCGAACGGCGGTGATCAGGCCCAGCGTAGTTGAGGCCACGTAACAGATGGCGCGAGGCGCCTCGCTGGGCGAGGGTCGTATTACCTGGGGGGTAATCGCGTGGCCGGGCGGGGCACGGCAAGGTGAAGTCATCGGGTTCCGGGCCGGCGCACTCCGGCTCGGGGCCTGAGTCAACTGACATGAATATCAAGCCACTTCACCGGAACGGGAGTCCCGTCATGTCGATCTACACCACTGCTGTTGCCCGCTACTTCGAGGCGTGGAACGCCACCGACGCCGACGCGCTCGCCAAGGCGGTTGCCGCGGCGTGGTCCGAGGACGGCACGTACACCGACCCGCTGGCCGACGTGGGCGGCCACGAGCAGATCGCCGCTGTGATCCGGGCCGCGCACGAGCAGTTCCCCGGCTTCGAGTTCAGGCTGGCCGGTGATGTGGACGGCAACCATCACATCGCCCGCTTCGGCTGGGAGCTGGTGTCCATCACCGACGGCTCGGCGTCGGTAGCCGGTTCGGATGTGATCACCCTGGCCGAGGACGGCCGAATCGCCTCCGTCCTCGGCTTCCTCGACCGGCTCCCCGAGGCATGAACCTTCACCCGGGAGAGGACCGATAAGGACCTGCTCGATGTCCCCTGCTGGGCGTAGGCCTGCTGCACTACGGCAGGGGGCCGCCGTCTCACGGCCCATGTCGGACGACCCCGAGCCCGCGAAAACCGATGTCACCGGGCTGATCCCCCTCTCGACGCGATGCCCCCGCATACGAGGGCTGCGGGCGGCCTCTGGAACAAGCCAGGCTCGCGTCGACGCAGACCCGTCAAGCTCCACGCCGACAAGGGATACGACTAGGCTCACCTGCGACGATGGTTAGCCCAGCGGGGGATCCGGCACCGCATCTCACGCAAGGACATCAAGACCTCCCAGCGGCTGGGGCGTCACAGGTGGACCATCGAACGCACCATGGGGTGGCTTGCCGGTTGCCGCCGCCTCCACCGCCGCTACGAGCGCAAGGCCGTGGACTTCCTTGCCTTCACCAGCATCGTCTGCACCCTCATCTGCCACCGCCGTCTGAACACGTAACCTCACGCTCAACCCATCATCGACTGCAGCATTATGGTCCGGGTGAGCAGACCAGAGCAGTTGCAGAACACATCCCGCCTTTGGGAGGAACACGTCCGTGCCGTGTTCCCGGCCAGATCGCGAGGCGCAGAGCCGGCAGACATCGACATGGTGCTGCTCGACGCGAGCATCGCCGGATGCGTCTCCACTTGGCTGAACAACGGTGGCACCCTTGATCCGGAGCGCAGCCGGATCCTGCAGGGCAGCATCAATGACCTGGATCGAGTCCTCCTGGGGATCACCGAGGCTCAAGAACTTCGATACTTCCAGCGCTTGCGCCAGCTGGCCATGCTCGTATCAGCGGCCTCCCTCAGGGCCGATTGAGATGGCTTCTTCGTACCGCGACCGCATCGGAGGAGGGCTCCGGCGTTTGCGGTACGAGTGGCCGACTCGGGCCCAGATTGCGTCGTCGCAAGCGTGATCAGTGCAGGAAATGATGCTCTATACCACACATCGCGCCAGAAGCGGTTGCACCGCCTGTCTGAGCCCGCCATCCTGTCGGACGCCTTCGTAAACCCTCTTAGGCTGGCCTGAACACAGCATCAATACTGGCTCAGCTTGGAGAACACGTGCGACCGGACCAGCGAATCACCTCACGCAACGCCCGCTTTCAGCAATGGGAGTCGCTGCTGAACAACCGCAACAAGCGAACGAAGGTACGCGAGTTCCTTGTGCAGGGTGTTCGTCCCATCTCGATGGCAGTCCGGTACGGCTGGCCTGTCAAGGCGCTGGTGTACGACGGCAAACGGACGTTGTCGCAGTGGGCGGAGGACCTGCTGCGGACCGTCGATGCCGAGCGGATCGCCATGGCGCCGGACATGCTGGCGGACCTCGGGGAGAAGAACGAAAACGCGCCGGAGCTCGTCGCCGTCATCGAGATGCCGGCCGACGACCTCGGCCGGTTCAGCGCCGCCGAGAACTTCCTGGGTGTCCTGTTCGACCGGCCGACCAGCCCTGGGAACATCGGCAGCATCATCCGTTCGGCGGACGCCTTCGGGGCGCACGGGCTCATCGTGTCGGGACACGCGGCCGACGTGTACGACCCCAAGTCGGTGCGGGCGAGCACCGGTTCCCTGTTCGCCGTGCCTGCGGTACGCGTGCCCTCACCCGGCGACGTGATGGCCTGGGTCGAGGGGAAGCGGGCCGAAGGGCAGCCGATCGTCCTGGTCGGCACCGACGAGAAAGGGGATTGTGATGTCTTCGACTTCGACTTCACCCAGCCGGTGTTGCTGCTGATAGGCAACGAGACATCCGGGCTGAGCAGCGCCTGGCGGAGCCTGTGCGATCACACGGTCAGCATTCCGATGACCGGCTCGGCAAGTTCGCTGAACGCCGCGAACGCCGCGACCGCTGTGCTGTACGAGGCTTCCCGGCAGCGGATCGCCGCGAGGAAGCGTTCGGCCTGAACGCGAACAACCCCCAGCGGGGGCATGGTCTCATCGGTCGCGGACCAGCTGCGCTGGGCCAGGTTCAACCTCGGCGACGGCCGCGCCGAGCGCGGCGAGTGCCTCCTGCCGAGCGCGTCGCTGGAGCGGATGAAGCAGCCGACGGTCACACTGCGGCAGCCCGTGCAACCAGGTCATCGTACGCTTCGTCCAAATGCACTACCTGGGGCTCGTCGACCGCACCCCCGCGCTGGCTCCCTGTGAACCGACGAAGGCTCAGGAGGTCGTCGGCGTCTACGGCATCGATGCGATGAGGCTCGTCATCGACACCGATGGCGAGTCGCTCAGCCTTACGGTCGGGATCGAAACAGAGATCCGTGCGGCATCTGACCGGAGGCGGCCCGCCGGACTACCCACCGGTCGTGATCGACCCGCTGCACCGCGGACGAGTACCTCGTCACCGAGGGTGGCCCGGCCGGACAACGGGGCCACTTCACCCGCGACGAGCACGGCAACGTCACGAGCATCGATCTCGCCGGTCGGCTCTTCAACCGGTAGCGGCGTCGTCCTGACCCGACGGCCAGGTGGCGACCGGCCGGTTCACGGCCGGTCGCCGGCGCCAACGCCCTTACGCGGATGCCCTCAGCCGGATCGGCCCAGGCCGAGCCGCACCGCGCGCTCAAGCGGCGAGTACGCGCCGTCGGCGCGATCGAGGTCGAATGGAGCGGCCGCCACCAGCGGAGGCTGCGCCATGAACCTGGGCCGGGTGCCGTGGTTGGGCTGGGCGGCATGGATCAGGAACGGGTGGCAGAGATAGACGTCACCGGCCTGTCCGGTGGCGAGCGCCAGCGGGCGGTCGGGGGCGTCGAGCCTGCCCGCCGCGTCCATGGTCTTGCAGAGTTCCATGAAGTTGATGCCGCGCTCTCCCGCCGGGGCGACGAAGCGCGGGACGTCCAGGTGCGAACCGACCTTGATCCGGGTCGCCCCGTGCTCGGCGTCGACGTCGGAGAACAGGAAGAGCATCAGCAGCGCCCGTTCGCGGGAGCGGAGGTTGAGCCAGTAGCCGCTCTCACCCGCAGGCACGTAACTGGCGTCCATGTGCCACCCGGTGTCGCCCGGGTCGTCCGGGTGCGGGAACCGGATGGGGAACGTGCCGAGCCCTTTGCGTGGCAGCCATCGTCCCGGGCCGACGAGTTGGTCGAACGCGCCGTGCAGACGCGGTGTGGTGGCGGCCCGCTGGAACGGCTCGCCCCCGTAACCCGAGAGCCTGACAACTGGCTGGGTCCAGGTGGCGGGGTCGTTCGGGTCGCATCCGGTCTCGCGCCACAGGAACGCGCGGCATTCGTCCGCCAGCGACCGCGGAAAGGCGCCTTCAAGACGGACAAAGCCATCGGTAACAAAGTGCTGTATCTGGTCATGGGTCAGGACGTTTTGCATGAGGGAATTCTCAGTCGAAGTCAGTACGCGCGCAAAGGGATTGCGGAGCTCGCGCCACGGACGGCGCAGCCCACAGGAAACCGCGCTGCGGGCGCCGCACGCCAAGACCTGCTTTCGACGGGGCCATAGGGCAGAACCCATAGACGCTCCGCATCGCGCAACCGAGCCTGAGTCAGCAGATCCGGGCACTGGAGCACCGGGTCGACTCACCGCTGTTCCGCCGCGGGCTGACCAGCGTGGCGCTCACCCAGGCAGGACGCACCCTGCTGGACGTCGTCAACCGCGCCACGGGCGAGCTGAACGCCGCGATAGCAGCCGCCCGCAAGAGGTTCGATCAAGACCGTGGCACCCCGTCGCCGGCAATCAGCAAAAGGCCAGGTCAGTCTCCGGTAACCGACACCGCGGACGAACTCGGCGCACGCGGCGGATTGTGCTGGTCTCGGTAAGCCATCGACTCGGTGGACATGCAGGCGTTGAGAGGGCGGGGCTGGCGGGTCCGAATCCTGTAGACCGGGGAAAAGGGGCTCAAAGATCCACTTGGTCTGAGGGGGCCGGGCTGCCACTGTCCATCGGGATGTCCGCTGCGAATACCCACGACAGCCAGGGCCTTGCGATGATCGACCTCATAAGCTGCAGACGCACCCGCGAATCGACCCTCAACCGGCGGGAAATCGGAGCGTCGTTGCTGATCGCTCGCATCAGATCTGGTGAGGCCACAAGCTGACGCTGTCCGGGCGGAGGCGGACCTCGACCCATGTTCCGTCGGCCTCGTCCGGTGGCAGTGGGTCGGCGAGGTCGAAGAGGATCTGCGAGCCGGCGATTTCAAGGAAGGCCGCTTTGTCGCCGGGCAGACTCAGACGGCCCCGCAAGATGATCTGGTCACCTTCCTCGGCCACTGCGGATGAGGCCGAAGCAGCAGGCTTGGTGTTGCCTGCCCAGGTCATGTAGTCGTCGACAGTCCACTCGACATGATGCTCACGGCCCACATCACCTGGGTCACCCTGCCACAGCACCACAGCGGTACCTACGTCCGAGCGCACGCGCACCATCTCGGACGGCACCGAGGCCTGCCTCACTGCCTCTATCTCGACCAACACCCCGCAATCATCCATGGTCTTGCTCCGTGACCGATCACTCCCGCCGGGACGGAACGCCTCAGGCGAGGAGGTCGGCGGCCAGGGAGGCGAAGTCGTCGGGGGTGGCGAGGTGGATGCCGAGTTACTCGGCCTTGGCCCCTTGGAACCGGCTGCGTCGCCCGCGACGACGACCTCGACCAGCAGGAGCTGAAGGAAGGTGAGCACGCCGAGCGAGAACGCGGCGGGGATCGTCAGCAGCGCCGTGAACCGTACCAGGTCCATCGCGATCGGCACGGACCGCTTGCGGCGGAACTCCACCCACGGGCCGAGCGGCACCGCCACGGCCGCACCCACCGCAGACCCCATGGAGGAGAGCGCGGCGTCCTCGGCACCGGTCCGGCGCGCAGCACCCGGATGGCGATCAGCGGGAACGCGCCGAAGGCGAGCCACGTGCCGAGCGCGCCGGTCCCGTCCCCCCTGCCACCCGAACCGTCACCCCGGCCGATGTCCGAGCAGATGTCCCCGCCGGTGCCCCGCCCCTCATGCCCGACGCCCCTCACCACTCTCCCTGCACAACCAATCCGCGATCAGAAGCATCAAATCGGGCACCACAATCCGGGATCAAACAACCACAGAGCCATCGGGCACAACCAACGGTTGTGCCCGTAGGGTATCGGCATGGACCTCGACACCATCCGGACCTTCGTCGCCGCCGCCGATGCGGGACAGTTCCAGGAGGCCGCCGCCGAGCTGGCGGTCACCCAGCAGGCCGTCTCGAAGCGCATCGCCGCGCTGGAGCGGAACCTCGGCGTGCGGCTGTTCACCCGTACCTCACGCGGAGCCGAGCTCACCATCGACGGGCAGGCGTTCCTGCCCCACGCGCGCGAGCTGCTGCGCGTCGCCGAGCGCGCGGTCACATCGGTGCGCGCCGGCCGACGTCCGCTGCGCGTCGACGTGATCGCGTCGCGCGTCGCGCCATCGGGCCTGATGCGCGGCTTCCACCAGGCTCACCCCGAGATCGACCTCGACGTGGTGATGCTGTTCGACGTCGAGACGGCCGTCGCCGCCATCCGCTCCGGCACGATCGACGCGTCCTTCCGCGCCGTCGCCATGCCTGGTCGGCCCCTACCCGAGGAGATCGAGTCCGTCCGCGTGCTCGACGAGCCGCTCCAGCTCCTCACCGGTCCTGCCCACGCGCTGTCGGGCGCCCGGTCGGTGACCGTAGCCCAGCTCGCCGGGCACCGGATCTGGATGCCCGGCATCGTTCCCGGAACCGAGTGGGCCGCCTACTACGACGACCTCGTCGCCGAGTTCGGCCTCACCATCGAGGCGACCGGCCCCAACTTCGGCTCCGACGCGCTCCTCGACACCGTCGCCGACACCCCGGCCCTGGCCACCTTCATGAGCGAGCAGACCCGCCTCGTCTGGCCCGCCGGCCACGGCCTGCGCCGCATCCCGGTCACCGACCCGACCCCCGTCTACCCGCACTCGCTCCTCTGGCACCGCGACAACCCCCACCCAGCCCTGGCCACCCTCCGTGCCCACCTCGCCGCCCATGCGGCCGGCCACGACGCCGCCGGGACCTGGAGGCCGGGCTGGGTGATTCCGCGCTGAATATCGCCGCGTCTTCGATCATCGTGGCCGGATCGGCAGACGGTGGCTCGAAGGACAGGTGTCGCCTTCATCGACGCACTCCGGAACTCATCTCGAAACGGCATCCCTGGAAAGCGACACAGCCACCCGGGCCTGGATGTTCCACCTCGCCGGAGCGGACGCCCTCAGCCATCACGAACTCGCCGTTCTCATCGCCTGACGCGATGGACTCGACGCAACCCGGCTGCCTGCTGGGCGGCGAGCCGACACCCCCATGCCCGGGGCCCTGTACGTCCGCCTCGCCAGCAGCGCCTCCCAGGGACGTGTGCGCACACGACTGCGTGGAGCGGGCTGCGCCGCCCGGAGCGCGGGGGCGTCCTGGACGGTCCGTTCCGGACATCCCGCCTCGGCAGCGTACTGCTCTCACGCCTGTCGCAAACGTGCAGATTGCGCGCGCAACAGGGCTGGTGTGAGGCCGAGCATCCGGCAGCCGCAGAGCCGCTCCACGCTCCGGTCTCGCGCCCCGTGCGGTCCGTCCTCTTCGCCGAGTTCGCGTTCAGCAGGGTGCATCGCGACAAGTTGCGCGGCCGCGCTCGCCAACATGCAGGGCGACCGGCGTCGACTCTGAGGCGAGCGTAGCGCTCCAGGGACCTTACGGAGGGCGCTCCAGGGACCTTACGGATGCGGGCCGGGAGAGGGCCGGCAGCATCGGCGTGCCGGGAGCACCGCGCCGCCGGCTCCAGCTCGGAGGAGGACCGGGCCCCGAGGGCAACGTGCTGCCTGGTTCCACGACAGCGAGGGCGACCATCCTGAACGTGGGCCGGCCGGTCGCTGACAGGATGCCCGTTTCGCTGGCGTGAAGCGTGCGGTGACGTTGCCCGAACCTCGTCGATGTCTGTCCGGCCCTTTACGATCGTTTTCATGATCTTGAAACAACGGGGGCGTCGTGGGGCACGGACCAGGGCGGCGCTGATCGCTCTGGCCTCGCTCGCGGCGCTGACGACAGCGACAGGCGGTCAGCAGGCGGCGGCGAAGGACGGGGAGACGTTCAAGGGCGAGGATGCGTCCAACTTCGTATTGCATCCGCGCGAGATACCGGGGCTGGACCGGGGCGAGACGGCACGGGGAGTGATCGAGGGGGCGGAGGCTAAGGGTGCGGTGACCCGGGTGTCCCCGCTGACGGTCGCCCAGTCGCGGCAGCACGTGGGGCGTGCGCTGTGCCACACGACCGGCATCAACGGAACGTTCAAATACAACGGCTTCTGCTGGGACGAGACGGACGACAAGACCAGCGCCTGGTCCGATGCCGGCGGGTGGCATCCGCAGGGCTTCACGGCATCGCACGACGCCGACGCGAGCGGCACGGTGGACGGTCACCACCTGTACATGGCCTCCTGGTACTACGGTGCGGGCGGCAAGCGCAACCTGAAGGCCCGTGTCTCCATCCTGGAGTCGACCGGAAAGGACTGGAGTTACGGGCACGTCCTGCTCGTCAGGCCCACCGGCAGCCGGGCCGACCCCGGCTTCACCACCGTGGGCAACATCCAGCCGGACGGCTTCGGCGACGAACACGCGGACGGCATGGTGTGGTACGGAAACAGGCTGTTCGTCGCCGACGGCGGTGACTTGCAGATCTACGACCTCAACCACCTGTGGAAGGTGAAATCCGTCGGCGGCGCCACGGGTATCAACGGCACCGATTCCTCGGCCTCGTACCATCAATGGGCCCTGCCCATGATCGCCCACTACTCGACGCGCACCAAAGCCCAGCAGGACTCCGGGAACCCGAGCAACTGGGCCTGCGACGGGCGCATCGCATGCCTGAGCTCCCTGAGCCTGGACCGCAGCGCGACGCCGCCCCGCCTGGTGTCCGGGGCGTACCGGTCGAACGATGACGACCGGCCGGCGGATGTCATCCGGTGGCCTCTCGACCAGATCGGCGAAGGTGGCACGGCCGACGTTCACGCGACATCCGCCTACAACGCCCCGGTCAAGCAACTGCAGGGCGTGGTCACCGACGGCACTCACTACTACATGGCGGCTCAGTGCGACCCGGGTTACATGGGCGACCAGGACACCGCCGACAGGGGCAGCCTCTCCTGCATCTGGCAGGCTGAACCGAACCAGCCTGTCTCCGTCCTGACCCGTTCCCCCGGCTACACCCAGAACCTCTCCTTCGCGCACAACTCCGACCGGCTGTGGGGAATGAACGAGCTCGACGGCTCCCGTGTCGTCTTCTCCCTCCTGCCCCGCGAGGCCGACCGCGCCGTCTACCTCAGCAACGACTACAGCGCCCTGTGCGCGGGAGTCGGCAACAAAATCACCAACGGCTCACCCGTCATCCAGTGGGGGTGCAACCTGGCCCAGGACGAACGCTGGCTCTTCGAGAACACCACCGACTCCACCGGCGCCCGGGCCTACTTCCTGCGCAACACCTGGTCCGGCAAGTGCATGGGCCCTGCCTCCAGCCTCGCCGATGGTGCCCGGATGATCCAGTACACCTGCAACGGTGCCGTGGACGAGAAATGGTGGTACGACACCGCCACCCACGAACTGCGCAACGTCTACTCCGGCAAATGCCTGGGCCTCGGATCCACGGCCACCAAGGGCTCCCAGCTCATCCAATGGGCGTGCAACGGCGCCGCTGACGAGAAGTGGTCCCAGACCGCCCGTTGACTCGGGCTGACGACCGGCTGCCCCGGTTCCGGACCGGGGCAGCCGGTCACGGTCCTGTCGCTGGAAGCCGAGCTGTGCGCGGGCCCGCGCATGACTCCGCTGAACCCCATCGTGCCGCGACCGCAACCGTCGGCGAGGGCAGCGTGGGCTCACACGGGGGAGGTTTCGCCGTTCAGCGGCAACACTGCCTTATAGGATGAGGCATGAAATCGAACTTGACGCATTCTGGGACGAGTTGGGGCCAGCGACGCCCAGCAGTTTTGGCTTCCTTGCTGGGTGCGGCGGCACTCGGATGGACCGCGGTTGCGCTGAGCGTGCACACGACTGGCTCGACCGCATCGGACCCTGACAGCGTGACCGATGCCGATCTGGCCCGGCTGGGCGCTGCTGTGATGGCCGTCATCGCGGCGGCGGCTGCCGGACTGTGGTGGCGCCACTGGGCGACCGTACGTCGGCCGGTGATCGGTGGAGGCTGGGCGCGGGCGGCGTTTGCTGTCTCCGCCGTCCATTCGATGTTCGTCGTACCGGTGATTGTGTTCGCCTCCTGGGGCTGGAAAGCCCCTGTGATCGCGTTCACCTGCGCGGTGATCGCGGGCGGTGTGCGGGAGGCTGCCGGGGTGACGGCACCAGCCAGCGGCCGCACGGACATGCCGATCCCGATGTCCGGCTGACGACGGCTGCACAGCGAGGCCCGGTCTCGGATCGGTCGGGCGGTGCCGGTGTCGGTCATCCCTCGTGCCACTGGAACGGCTGTCTGCGTCAGCGCAGAGCGGTGGGGGCGAGGCGGGTGGTGTGCGTCTGTTTCCTTGGTGATCGCCGGCCCGGGGGAGTGTCGTTCATTCGGGGGAACGCTCATCGGCGCTCGGCCATGAGCGGGCGAAGCGGTGGCAGGCTCCTGGACCATGACCGAGAACAGCAACAACGGACAGCGTGCGCTCGTCGAAGAGTTTCAGCGCATGGACTTCGATGGCGATGGCGTCGTCGACCTGACCGACTTCCTTCGCGCTCCGCGCAGGATCCTGGCCGAGCTGGGTGTAGCGGAGGACTCGGAGAAGGGCCGGGCTCTCCTGGAAGCCAACAAGCTTCAGTGGGAATCCCTTCTCCCGCTCGCCGGGGGTGACGGTGACGGGATGATGACGGTCGATGAATACACGACTGCCCGTACCTCCCCCGCGTTCCGTTCCCCGGACCGCCCGGGCAAGGGAGAGGTGTGCCGGACTCTGTTCGAACTCCTCGACCGTGACGACGACGGATCGATCAGCCTGGACGAGTTTCTCCGGGCCGCCCACTTCCTGTGCATGTCGGATGTGGACGCCACGACGTACTTCACACAGCTCGACGGCAATGGGGACGGGCGCCTCGACTCCAAGGAGTTCCTCAAGGCTGTGAAGCGGTTCTACACCAGTTGACGCGCTGAGGGAGCCGCCAGGCGATCGGCCATATGCCAGGCCCATGAGCCGCCACCAGCTCGCGCGGCTCATGGGTGCGCCACCGGTCATCACCCCCGGCGGAGGGTACGTTTCCCTTGGATGTGCTGAAGGCCGTGCGGAGGCAGTCACAGCCTCGCTGTACGGGGAGGTGTCACCAGGCGTCCGTCTGTTTGCTCGCCGCCGCACTGGAGGCCGAAGTCAAGTAGTAAATAGCCGAGTTGGCAGCCGAGATGGACGCGGCCGGCCACCGCCTGGCGGTCCGCAACGGCCACCACCGTGGCCGTGGTGCCGCAAGTCGCCCAAGGCCAGCGAAGATGTCCAGTATCACGAGCTGTCCCGGCCGTGACCGGTTGTACCGCGGCCGTCGCGGCGACCATGGCACCGACAGCGTCGGCAGCCACCTGCACATGCTGTTCCGCTCATAGGGGCGACTGCGCGACGGCGACCCACGATGCCCAGATCGACGAGTGTGTGGCCCTCGACAGCGCCGACGACCGGGCGCTGACTGCTGTGTCGGCGGCGGCCGGCAACCGGTCCAAGGCGGACCAGGTCCCCAGCACGTGGCTTCGCCAGCTGTCGCGTCGGTAGCAGGCGGCCCGCGAGCAGCGCGCGGAGGAAGCCGTTCTCGTCCCGAGTGGTCGTGACGAACGAGAGGTTCTCGTAGTCCACCGGTATCTGGTCGGTGACGTCCACCACGGAACCGGGGCCGAAGAAACTGGTAGGCCTGGGCGTGCGGCCGGGGGAGGGTGGGCGAGGTGCCGACCCATTGGGTCCGGTCGAGGCCGAGCAGGCGCAGGATGCGGTCTTCTATCTCCTGGTGAGCGGGTTGACCCGTGGCTTTCTGGATGATCATGCCGAGCAGGATGTAGCCGGTGTTGAAGTACTCCCAGCCCCCGCCGGGCAGGAAGTCCGGCGCGTGGGCCATGGCGCGGGCAACCAGCTGCTGAGGGCCGTAGACGTCGTGGCTCCGCTGGTAGTACTCCTCCGGTGTGGTGTATCCGGGCAGGTCGTCGTGGATGCCGCTGGTGTGCTGGAGCAGTTGGCGGATGGTGATCCGGCTGCCGTCGTTGCCGTTCCCCCGCACCACGCCTGGCAGCCAGTCGGCGACCGTGTCGTTCAGGGACAGCCTGCCCTCGGTCTCCAGTTGGAGGACCACGGTGGCGACCAGCGTCTTGGACGTGCTGGCCATTTTGCCCCCAACGGGACGCGATCCGGCGCATCTCAGGATCGGACGGGGGATATCCCCCCGGCGCGGGCCATCACCAGGCCGGCGTCGAGCTGCCGGGCGCGGTGTGGCGGATCCCGTACGTCCAGGCCTGCTCATCAGCCTCGCGTCGGCGCGTGCCTGGCCTCCGGCCTCCACCTTCCGTCAGTTGGAACCACACGATGCACACACACCCGGCTACGAGGGCCAGATGACTGCACCATCACGCACCACCAGCGGCTCGGACTGGGGCTCTTCACAGAACCGGGTCCACCCCAGGCTGACGCTGCCATCGGGGTGGCGGTGAAAGTCTCCGGCCTTGCTCGCCAGCCAAGAGAGGAGTTCGCCGGTGCGTTCGAAGTCATCGGGGTGGATCTCCTGACGGCTGGTCAGGGCCCAGGCACCGGGCCCGGTTCGCTGCCTGGGAAGCAGGACTGAGACAAGTGCACCGCCCACCTTGGACGCTTCGCCGTCGCAGCCCAGGAGAGGTTCAGGATGGTCCTGGATGACGGGTTCCCCGTGGTCGTCCTCGACCACGAGCGGAAACCCGGTCACGATACGGAGGATCTCCGGCTTGGGGCCCAGCCCAAGATGCCATCGGAGTTCGGCGAGCTCCTCCTCCGATATCGCGTCGTGCAGGTCCAGCGTGAGCATGAGTTCAAAGATGTCGGCCATAGCCGCACACGCTAGTGCTCACGTCTGACAGTCCGGCCCGGTCGGACGGTGGCCTCCCGCGCAATCGGCGCTGCGCGCTGCGGGTGAACGAATCACCGCCTACTCGCGTCGGTCTACTGTGAAGACTCACATACTCGAACGATGCGTTGTGTCAGTGACCGTCGCGGCCTCGGTCGTGCTGACGGGATGTACGGGGTCAGGAGCCGCCAGGTCGAAAACCGTCACGAGGAACGAGGCGATCACTCAACCCGTCATGGTGAGTGGCGACGGTCGGACCCTCACCGTCATGGCGGAGTCGGGTGGGTGCGACGGCCTTCCTCGCCTTCGGGCATCCGAGACCTCCAAGACCGTCTTCCTCACCGTGCGGGTCGTCACTCGGACGGGACCGGACATCGCGTGCCCGGCTGACGCCCGCATCGGCCCGGCACGCGCGACCCTGCACACGGTCCTCGGATCGAGGACGGTGACCGACGAGACGACCGGCCGTCGGTTGGTGGTCCGAAGGGGGTGACGACGATGACATGACTCGTGCGGTGATGCCATGCCCCGCCGCCTGGACAAGACCGAGACCCGCCGGCAGCTGGGTCGTGAGGAGATCTACGGGGAAGCGGCGGCCCGGCTGACCACGCGTGCCGCCGGCCCGTCCGATGCCGGCCCCGACATCGCCGCCCCGCCATGGCGGCCAGGGAAGCGCCGTGGCCCGAGGCCGTCGCAGTCGACACGAGCGGCCCCTTGGAGTCCGCTGTCACCCGGGCGATGACAGCTGTACGCCCTTGGGGCGCCGGCCAGGCCCCGGTCTTCCGTCGCCCTTACATGGAGCCGGGCTGAGGCGCAGAGGTGGCCGTGTTGTCCGGGAGCACGGCGAGGGCGACCGTGAGGGTGGGGAGCGAGGGAGTGAGTACTGTGAGGGCGCTCGTCTACCACGGCCCGCAACAGACCGCGCGCCGACGCCAGGTCACCCGAACTCGATCCGCATATCGGGCGGTCGGTGCAGCGTGTTGTGCACCGTGCAGTGGTCGACCACCGCAGGCAGCGCCTCCATCCTGGCCCTGCTCAGCCCGTGCGGCACCAGGACCCGCAGACTCATGCGGCATTGCGGGCAGGCCGGTCGTCGGCCATGGTGAAGTCCGCCATCACACGGAGGCGTTCGCGGTCGAGCTGGTGGCGTTCCAGGAAACGCCCCGCGTAGTAGGCGACACATGAGGCAAGCGACATGACGAGCGCTTCGACCGGCGTCGGGCCGCGGTCATCACCACCCGCCTCGACGGGCTGATCGGTGACGGCTCCGTGGCCACGTACCGTGACTTCGAACGCCTGGCCCTTCAGGTGACTCACCTGTATGTGGCCCAGCGGCACCGGGGTGACGTGCGGGCTGTGGTCTGTCATGACGTCTCCTTCGGTTGTCCGGGGCGGTCGCGGTGCTTCCCGGCGGAGCCAGGCGCGGTGGACGCGGCAGGCCAGGCCAGGGCGCGGGTGATGTCCGCGAGGGTGAGGATTCCGACAAGACGGCCCCCGTCGAGGACCAGCGCCCGGCGCAGGGGGCTCACCTGAAGTTCGGGGAGCAGGCCGAGTACGGGGTCCTCGGGGGCGGCCGTGACGATGTCGCCCAGGGGACTCATCACCTCGTGGACCGCTGTGGCCGCACGGTCCTGGGCCGGGGTCGCGTCGATCCGCCGCAGGGTGATCACCCCGGTCACCGAGCCGTCGGCCGTGAGCACCGGGAACGCCGTGTGGCGGTACCGGCCGAAGGGTCCCTCCGCCAGGAAGTCGGCGAGGGTTGCCGTGTCCGGCACGGTGACGGGGTCCGGGGTCATGACGAGGCTGACCGGGACTCCGCCCAGAAGGCCGCGCATCTCGGCCTGACGGGCCTCGGCGGTGGCCGCGGCGATGAGGAACCAGCCGAGCAGCGCCGGCCACAGCCCGGACAGGCCACGCCCGTGCAGCAGGGCCACGAATCCGGTCACCACCATGAGCCAGCCCAGTGCCCGTCCCGCCGCCGAGGCACCGCGAGTGGCTCGCAGCCGGTCGCCGGTGCGGTGCCACAAGTACGCGCGCAGCAGCCGTCCGCCGTCCAGCGGCGCGGCGGGCAGCGTGTTGAAGACGGCCAGCACAACGTTGATCGCGGCCAGCCAGGCGACCGCCTCGACCACCAGTCCGGACGCGTGGAGCGCGTCCAGCCCTGCGGCGAGGCCGGTGAGTACGCCACCGGCCACAAGGCTCGTGAGCGGACCGACGGCGGCGATGTGCAGCTCCGCGGCCGGTGTCGGAGCCTCGTCGTGCAGGCGGGCGGCGCCGCCCAGCATCCACAGGGTGATGCCGTCCACCTGGACGCCGTTGCGCCGGGCGACCACGGCATGTGCCAGTTCGTGCGCCAGCAGGGAGCCGAGGAAGACGACGGCGGTCAGCAGGGCGAGTGCCCAGTACACGAGAGCGGAGTGGCCCGGGTGGGCTTCGGGAAACCGGCCGCGCGCCAGTGTGACCGTCACCAGGGCGACGATGACCAGGACACTCCAGTGCAGGCCGACCCGCACACCGGCGATCCGGCCGAGGGACAGCGTCTCGTTCATGAAGTCTCGCCTCACCCTCAGCTCCGTCATCAGCGCGGACGCCGCCGACCTCCCGGCCGGGAGCAGGTCTGCGGCACCTTCATCGTCCGACGGCGGTCGTCCCGCGGGCAGGGGCCGATCGGCTCGCAGCAGGGACGACCGGCCCCTGCGCCGCCGCAGCCCTTCTTCAGGGGCGGAGCAGGGCAGAGGCGCTACGGCAGGTGTGGCTGTACCTCGAAGAGGCTCGCGAGGCCGGTGGCGTGCAGCAGCCGCTTGAAGTCCGTGCTGTCGGTGACCAGCCGCAGTCGGCCCTGCCGGGCGAGTGTCCGGTTCCGTGTCCGGCACAGGATGCCCAGCCCGGCGCAGTCGATGAAGACGACCTGCCGCAGGTCGAGCACGAGGTCGTGGTCCGGGAGAGCGGTGAGTGCGTCCAGCCGCTCCGCTAGCGTGCCCGCGACCAGCACATCGATCTCCCCGTGCAGGGCCACGACGGTCGCTCCGCCGGCCGTCTGGCCTGCGGGGAACGCAGCGGCCCGTGTGTGGTTCTCGGACATGGTTCGAGCCAAGCGGGTTCTTGGAGCCGGCGGTAGGGCCGACCGGTCCCGACGCGAGGGCGGTTGGGGGCACCGGGCGGCCTTCCAGGTCGACCACCTCGACGAGGCGGTCGGCCAGGGCTGGAGCGTCGGCCGGAGGCTCGTGCAGCCTGTGGGCGCGCATCGACGCCTTCACCGTCACCGGACACCGGACACCGGATCACCGTGTGAGGCGGGGTGGACGCAAGGCGATACGAGACATACGACCGTACGTGGGCCACGCCTTCAGCCGTGCTTCCGCACCAAGGTGAATCAGATGTTCTCAGGCGCCTTCTTCCGCACGGTGAGGAGGACCCCCGTGATCAGGTCGGGACGGATGCGTACCGCGTGGTCTGTGGTCGGGCAGGCTGCCCAGGGTTTCAACAGCGCCCGAATGCGTATCAGTTCGCCGGGGTCGGTCACCAGCCGGGCGTAGCCCGTGGCCACCACGCTCCAGCCGAGATGCGTGTCGGGGTCGATGGCGTCCGCCTCGTAGGCGACGACGACGCCCGAGTCGTCACCCTGCTGGGTCCGGGAAGTGAGGGACGAGCCCTCGGGGGTGCGGATGACGATGTCGCCGCCGTCGAGGACGTGGTTGACCGGACGGACCGTGGGCAGGGCCTGCCGGGTGAAGACGATCCTGCCCATGGACACGCTGCCGAGCAGCCGCAGTGCCTCGGTACGGTCGAGGTCGACGCGCTGGTGCGCCGGACGGTCATCACGGATCATGGCTTGGCTTCTTCGCGGGTGTGGCGCTGTCTGCTTGCCTGTCTTGACGCTCTGCTGCCTCCTGTGGCGTGAGACGGGGGACGGAGCGACACCGCGGGGGATCGGTATCGCTCCTGTGCCCACCGTCACCCATGTCTCGCTCTCTCTCCAGTGCCGTTCGGGCCCGATCGAAGGAGTCGGTCGGCCCTGCAATCCGACGCTCACCTGCTGTCGCTCGGGCCCGTGCCGTTCAGCGCGGCCCGGCCCGCCTCCAGGCGGGCCACGGGGACCCGGAACGGCGAGCAGGAGACGTAGTTCCAGACCGGCTGTGTGGAAGAAGTGGATGGACTCGGGGTCACCGCCATGCTCTCCGCACACGCTGAACGCGGCTTCCTCGTCGTCGCGGGAGAAGCCCCAGGTGGTCTGGGTGAGGTCGTTGGTGCCGAAGGAGAAGAACTCCGCCTCCTCGGCGATCCGGCCCGCCGTGAGCGCGGCCCGGGGCAGTTCGATCACCGTGCGATGGGGCAGTGGACGGAGGTGCCGATCTCCTCGGTGACCTCGGCCAGCACCCGGGTCACGTCCTCGCGAGTGAGCTGGAGCTCCTCGACGGCGCCGACGAGCGGCACCATGATCTCCGCTCGCGGGGATCCGCCGGCGCGGGTCCGCTCGACGACCGCCCGGGCGATCGCCCGCACCTGGATCGTCACCAGTCCCGGCACCACCAGTCCGAGCCGCACGCCGCTCAGGCCGAGCATCGGATTCTCCTCGTGCATGCGGTTCACGTCGTCGAGCAACTCCACATCGGGCACGTCCGGTTGCCTGGCCGTGGCGGAGTGCGGCGAGCACCCAGCCCACCGCCGGCGGCACCGCGGACAGGGTGCCCAGGGCCCACAGGAGGTCGGCGAGACCCTCGTGACCGGTGAGCAAGGCGGCACCGCCTGCGGTCAGGGCTGTCGCAGTGATGACCAGGAGGGCGGGCTGCAGCCGTGGCGAGCCGAGCGCACTGGTCAGGGAGCGCAGCCGAGGTGTGAAGGTCGCGCCTGTGCCCGCCGAGCCGGTTCGTCCCTCCCGGGCTCATAAGGGCCCATCGGCCCGTCGCATTGGCCTCACCGGCTCATGCCGTGTTCTGCGGCTGCGGCGAGCCTGAGAAGCAGACACCGAGACAGCCGCAGGCACCGGGCCCGTGCTCCCGGCGCCCTCGAGAAGGTGAGTGACCGTGATGATCTGGTACGACCACGGTGTCGGCGGGTGGGGCTGGTTCGCCATGTCCGTCGGCATGATCTTCTTCTGGGCCCTGACCATCACCATCGGCGTTCTTCTGTACCGCGCCCTGGTGACGCCCGGACGGAGCGGCAACGGTGCCGACGCCCGGCAGCCCGGGCCCCCTCCCGAACAACTCCTGGCCGAACGCTTCGCCCGAGGCGAGATCGACGAGGACGAGTATCACCGCCGCCTGACTGTCCTGGGTGAAACCACCGGCGACGTTTCCCGGCTCAGTCGGCGTTGACCGGGAGGAGGCAGCCGTGGGCGAGAGGCTTTCCGTGGGCGCCCTGATGGACCGGACGCCGTACTCGATCAGCGAGGACGAGACATTGCTGATGGCCTGGGAGGTGTGCGAGCGGTCCAGGCAGTGTCACGTGCCGGTGGTGCGCCAGGACGGCTGCTGCGCCGGTGTGCTGGACCGCGCCGAGCTCGCCGTCGCCTGCGGGGACCCGGCCGTGACCCTGTCCTGCAAGAGGGTGCGTGACCTGGTGCACGGCCGCCGAACCGTCACGGTGCACGCGGAGGACTCGGTTGTGCGTGCGGCGGCCGTGATGACGGAGGAATGCCTCGACGCCCTACCCGTCACGGACCCGCATGGAAAACTGGTGGGCCTGGTCACGGCCCGGGACTACGTTGCCTGGGCCGCAGGACTGCACAGCCGAGCCATGCCTGTCAGCCAGGGCCCCGCACGGGCCACTCTGCCGGGGCTGCCGCCTCGCCGCTCAGCGCGGGAACGCGGAATCGTCGTTCCGTAGCGAGCCGCTCACCCAGGCCGCTCAGCCCGTGGGCGGGACAGGTTGCCCGATGCCTGCGCAACCTCAGTGGCACATCATGAAAGGAGAGCACCCCAGGAGGGGGTGCGCAGGCATGGGAAGGCGCCCCTCTGCCACGACCGGGTTCTCATGGGATTCCGCCAGGCCGATGGCACACAGCAGGTGGCTCAGGTGCGAGCCGCGCACTCAGGAAGGAAGGCTGACGTCATGGTCTGGGCATCGTGGACAACCCCCGGGGTCTTCGCCGGCCGGGGCGGCGCGCGTACGGACGAGGCGGGGGTCGTCACCGGCGACCTGACCGTCCACACCACCTGGGACGGCAATGTGGCCGACGTGACCGTCCAGTACACCGGCACTTCCGAATGGTTCACCGTGACTGGAAGCCCCGTGCCCTGCCATTCGGAGCGGCAAAGCCGGAATCTGCACCAAGCGGTGGTGGCAGCTGTCAGAGCAGGCGGGGGAGTCACCGTTGACCAAGGGCTTGTCAGGGAAACCACCTGAATCCGCGGGGGACTTGACCTCGTTGGTGCCGTCCGCCGCCCACCGGCGGAATCGGGTGTGAAGTGGCGCCCACGACCCGTATGGATCAGGAACATCCCGTCACGCGGTCCCGGTGCGAAACAGCCACACGATCCCATGCCTAGGACTGGTCGGTTCCGAGGGCGTTGCGGAGGAACAGAGTGGCCTGGTCGATGGCTCCACGGGCGGCTTTGGACTGACTGAGCGAGTTGAGCAGCATGAAGTCGTGGACCGTGCCGTCGTAGCGCACCGTGGTTACCGGAACGCCGGCCGCTCGGAGCTTGGCGGCGTACGCCTCACCCTCGTCGCGCAGCACGTCGGCCTCGTCGACGATCAGCAGGGCGGGTGGCAGGCCGGACAGCTGCTGGACGGTGGCCTGGTTGGGAGACGCGGTGATCTCGGCGCGCTGGTTCGGGTCGGTCGTGTAGGCGTCCCAGAACCACTCCATCAGCTTGCGGCTCAAGTAGTAGCCGGTGGCGAACTGGTCGTAGGAA
Organism: Streptomyces griseochromogenes; assembly: GCF_001542625.1. Lineage (NCBI taxonomy): Bacteria > Bacillati > Actinomycetota > Actinomycetes > Kitasatosporales > Streptomycetaceae > Streptomyces > Streptomyces griseochromogenes. The sequence goes on from NZ_CP016279.1 coordinate 4,842,051, forward strand.
CCGGTGTTCATGGCCGCGTCCGTGACCGGGTAGTACATGGACTGCTGTACGAACTTGACGTCACCGCGTTCCTTGGCCATGAGGGCGAGTGCAGCGGTCATGTTTCCGCCGACCGATTCCCCGGCCACTGCCATGCGCTTTGCATCCAGCCCCTTGGACGCTCCCTCGCGGATGATCCACTGCGCGGTGGCGTAGCCCTGCTCGATGGCCACGGGGTAGTGGGCCTCGGGCGACGGCGTGTACTCCACGAAGGCCACTGCCGCCTGTGCGCCAACCGCCAATTCGCGCACCAGGCGGTCGTGGGTGCCGGCGTTGCCCAGCACCCAGCCACCGCCGTGCATGTACAACACGACGGGCAGCGTTCCGGCGGCGCCCCGCGGTTTGACGATACGTACCCGTACGTCGCCCACCGTGGCCGGTACGGTGACCCACTCCTCGTCGACCGGCAGCTTGTCGACCGGTGCGGCCTGGAGGTCGTCGAGGACCTTGCGCGCCGCGGTCGGATCCAGCTCGTACAGGAACGGATGGTGCGAGGTTGCCTCGGCGAGTTCCCGCGCCTCGGGCTCAAGAACGATTGCGGCGGTCTGAGCAGCCATGGGAATACTCCCTGGAAAGTCCGGAAAGCGCATGGTGACGAGCGCAGCAGGCTGAAGAGCGTCGCGGTGCGCTCGAATTATGGGGCGGCCAGTGGAGTCGGCGCCCTCGTTCAAGCCCCCGATGGAGCTGGATCCAGCATAGTCACGCATTCTCTGTCGCTGCATTCCAAGGAACCGCCTTCGCCGTTTCGCCCGGAAGTCGTGTCCGACATCCACACGACACTGGCCGTGAGACGCCGATACGGAAAGTGAGACGTTACAACGTTGTCGTACTCGAGATGGCAGTGCTCGCGTTAAATTCACTCGCCATATCGGTTTTTCGACGAGGCGCAGCGTCCGACCTTGTCTCGGCAGAGGATGTGCAGCCATGCCTCGTACGCCAGCACCACAGTGCGGACGAGAAGAGACGCCACCGCCTCGCTCAGCCTCCATGGAACAGACGCGCCTGTACGGGGAGAGGAGGGTTCAGGCAGAGGCCTTTTCATGGCGAGTCCCTAAGGCGTGTGGCGTTCAAGCGCGGTTCGACTCCTTGCGCCGACTGCGGCAGCGAAGGCCTTCACGCGGGGTGGCTTGGGCCCGCACACGCTGTGCCTCGATGCCGGTGAGCACGACGTAGGGGTGGGGCGGATGGGTTGCGGCGTTGGTCAGGAGGCTCTGGCCAGAGCGAGGACGACGTTGTGGCCTCCGAATCCGAAGGAATTGCTGACGGCCATGCGAATGTCCTGATGACGTGGTTGTTTGATGACGCAGTCGATGTCGAATTCGGGTGCAGGGGCTTGCAGATTCGCAATCGGCGGCACTGTGCGGTGCTGGATGGCGAGCACGGTCAGGGCCGCCTCGATGGCGCCCGCCGCGCCACAGCTGTGCCCGAGAACACCTTTGGGGGCGGTGACGCTGGGGCGGTGCGGCAGCACGCGGGCGATCATGGCGGCTTCGCCGACGTCGTTGAGGGGCGTGGAGCTGCCGTGGGCGTTGACGTGGTCGACATCGTGCCGAGCCACACCCGCCTCGGTCAGGGCGGTGCGCAGGGCCGCCTCGGCGCCGCGGGCCTGCGGGGCCGGTGCGGTGGGATGGTGGGCGTCCGAGGTGCTGCCGCAGCCCACCAGCAGGGAGCGAGCGCGGGCGGCGTCCTCGGCACGCTCCAGGACCAGGATGCCGGCGCCCTCTCCCAGGACGAAGCCGTCACGGTCGGCGGCGAAGGGCCGAGATGCCTCGGCGACCGCGCCAGTGCGCTGGGACAGGGCTTCATGCGCCAGAAACCGGTGGCCGTCAGCCGGCTGATGGGTGTTTCCGCACCGCCGGCCACCGCGATGTCGCACTGCCCGGAGAGCAGGAGGTCTCTGGCGACGGCCATGGCTGTGGCTCCGGAGGCGCAGGCGGTGACCGGGGCCAGGCTGGGACCATGGGCCCTGAGGGCGATGGACACCTCTCCGGCCGCCATGTTCGGGATCATCTGGGGGAGGGTGAGCGCGGAGACCATGTCGGGCCCCGGGTCCGCCAGTCGGCGCCCCTGCTCTTCGCGCACCGCGTCTGTTCCCAACCCGCAGCCGATGACGACGGCGACCCGGTCGCCGTTCCACGTCTGGGAATGGAGACCGGCATCCTGTACCGCTTCGCGGGCGGCGAGCACCGCGAGCTTCGCGGTTCGTGACATGCGCCAGGAAGTACGTCCGACACGGTCGTCCAGAGCGTCGTCCGAGAGGGGGACGCGGCAGGCGAAATCGACGGGTAGTCCGGCGAGCGCCGGGTCATGGGCCGCGGTACTCACGCCATGGCGGACCGCGTTCCACGCGGCATCATGAGGGTGGCGGGCGGCTCGTAGTCGATGTGCACCCGCACCGCGGCGCCGTCGGCGTGTTTGCGGGCGTTGGTCAGTGCTTCCTTGACGATGCGGTAGACGGCCAGGCGGTGCGTGGTGGGGGCCTGCCCGGACACGCCTTCGACGGCCGGCGCGACGTGCTGCCCGGCAGCGCGTGCCTCCTCGGCCAGCCCTGTACTTCCCTCATGAAGGCGCGCGGCCGGACGCCGCCCGTTCGGTGCCGGACTCGCGCAGGGCGCCGAGAACACGACGCAGGCCGGCCAGGGCTGCCACGGACGGGGGGCGCGGCAGGCCGAGGCGTTCGGGGACCGGCGCGGGCAGTGTGCCGTACTTGGTGGACAGGACGCCGGTGTGCAGGGCGATCAGGCTCAGGCGGTGGGCCGGCACGTCGTGCGTCTCCGCCGCGATGCGGGAACGCTCGGTGGCGCGGGCCGCTTCTTTAGCGCAACTGCGTTTCGATCCGTAGGCGCTCGACCTGCGAGGCCGGCGCCTGAACCAGACGCCGCCGGTTGCCCAGCCACAGGCTGATGACCATGGCGAGCGGCGGCAGGAGCACGGTGGAGGCGTACTGGTTTCGGCGTCCACAGCGGGGTCGCCCGGTCGCTGAGCAGGCTGCCGCCGAGCGCGGCGAGGGCACAGGCCGTCGCCACGCGTGCCCGGCCCTCCACGGCCAGGTCGAACGGGGCGAGCACGAGCAGCGTCAGCATCGGCCATCCCCACCACACCGTGGCCGCGGTGACCAAGAGCGTTCGCGACGGGCCGGCGCCGGGGCACGATCAGGGCCGCCCCGCACACGACGGCCACGGCCGTGACGGGGACCGGATAGCGGCCGGTGCTCACCGCCGCGCCGTTCGGACACGCCGCCGCATCGTCTCGGCGGCGCGGATCTCACCCTGGGCGGCCCCGCTCTCCCTGCGGTGGCCCTGGCCGCTCTCGGGGCCGTGCTCGTGTGGAGGAAGAGGCGCAGGCGACGCCCCCGACCCCAGAGTGCCTCGCGCACCCTCATGTGCCCTCCCGGCGTGTGATTGCTCGGGCGGGCACGGCCTCTGTCCTCACATCCCGGCGGTACCGCCACCGGTGAGGCCCGGAGCCAGCGTCGGGACCCAGAAGACGGCGACGGCCAGGGCGATCGAGGCGAACCCCACGGCGCGGGCCACCAGGCGGCCGGCCGGAGCCAGCTTCTCAGTAGTGATCACTGCGGTCAGGACCACCATGGCCCACAGGTTCATCACTCCGAACGCCGCCAGGAGCACCATCAGCGACCAACAGCAGCCCAGGCAGAAGGCCCCGTGGTGGGCTCCGGCACGCAGATCGCGCGAGGGCCCCGGGTGTGAGGCGTAGCGCAGCATGTGCCCGATCGGCGAGCGGCACCTCGCCAGACAGCGATCTTTGAGGGGCATGAGCTGGTAGACGCCGTTGACCGCGAACACGGCCGCGGCCACCGCGGTCCCCGCCACGGCAGGGAGGTCCGCCACCCCGCCCAGACCCGCGGCCAGCCCGTACGCCGGCAGCCCGGCCGCGGCCCAGACGAGCAGGTAGGCGAGGGTGAAGACAACCATGCGCGGCGCCCGGTGCACGGTGATGGTGCGTGCGTACAGCGCGGCGACGGGCGCCGTGGCGGGCAGCATCATGGCAGCCATCATCAGCGTCCACACGGCCAGGAAAGCGGGCAGGCCCAGGCCCATGGTGCCCGGCATCGCCTGCATGCCGCCCCAGCGCGTCACCACCCAGATCCAGGCGGCAGCCGCCGCGACCAGCAGCAGTCCGGCGGGGGCCGCCCCGGGTTGGACGGTGACCGGCCGACCGGTCACGCGGACCACGTGAAGGGCGCCGAGTGTCCGTTGCCGCCGGAGAAGTCCCAGGACCGGCCGTACACGCCGTCACCCGTCGCCCGGGTGGACCGGGCAATGGTCAGCGTGCTGTTCGCCGGGTGGAACATGCCGGTCAGGCTCATGACCGGACCGTCCTCGCCGAACTGCGGGGCGATCTGGTCCTCGATCTCGATGTCGATGGCGTCGCCCACCCGCGCGGCGTGACGGCGGCCGTCGTCGCGGTAGTCGATGGGAACGCGCTCCACGCCGAGGACCTCGCCGATGAGGGGAGTGAGCGCCGCCATCGGCCCGCCGGCCTGGCCTGAGAAGATCTTGCCCAGCGCCTCCGCCTGGCTGTCATCGGCCGAAGCGTCGAGGTACAGCGCCACCTGCCAGCCGCCCTCCGACATCACCTGGGGCGCGTCGATGAAGACGGCGACGCTGCGGTCGGAGACGTCCACGCCGTCCACGTTCCCGCGGTCCACGTGGAACGCGAAGGTCACCTGGCAGCGGTCGTGGTCGGCCGGTGCGGTGAGGCCCGAGGTGGTGCAGGGGCACACCGCGTCACAGTTGCAGCTCTCCAGATACGTGCCGTTGAGATTCCAGGGCATGGCTCTTCGCCTCCCTCTTTTACGTCCCCCTCAGTGAAGGGAGTGCATCGGGGGGCCTGTTCCGTTCCGGTGCAGCTCTTCTCCAGGCTATTCCGGACGACCCCTGGCGCGCAGATCCACTGTCGGCGCAGCTCACCGTCCTGGGTGCCGGGCCCAGGGGGCACCCGCTCTGTCGAGGACCCGGCCATGTGTCGGCGTTGTCAGTGGTCACCCGGCTGGCACAACCACGTCGACCTCATCCCGCCGGCGCGGTGATCTCCCTTTTGAGGATCTTGCCGCTGGGGCCGGTCGGCAGTGTGTCCACGAGCCACACCTGGCGCGGGTACTTGTACGCCGCCACCCGCTCCTTGACGAACTGCCGGAGCTCGTCGGGCGTGGCCTGTGCCTTCGGGCGCAGCACCACGGCGGCAGCGATCTCCTCGCCCAGATGCGCGTCGGCCACGCCCACCACCGCGGCCAGCGCGACGGCCGGGTGCTCGTGGAGCACCTCCTCGATCTCGCGCGGGTAGACGTTGTAGCCGCCGCGGATGATCATGTCCTTCTTGCGGTCGACGATGTACAGGTAGCCGTCCTCGTCCCGGCGCGCGAGGTCACCGCTGCGCAGCCAGCCGTCCGGGAGGGCGGCCGCCGTCTCCTCCGGGCGGTTCCAGTACCCCTTCATCACGTTCGGCCCGCGCACGGCCAGTTCGCCGATGTCTCCGGGAGCCACGTCCTGGCCCTTGTCGTCGAGGAGCCGCACCTCCACATCCTTGATCGGGGTGCCGATGGACCCGGCCTTGCGCGGTCGGTCGGGGTGGTTGAAGGTGACCACCGGACTGGTCTCGGACATGCCGAAGCCCTCCAGCACCACGCAGCCGAAGCGATGCTCGAAACCATGAAGGATCTCCACCGGCAGCGAGGCGCCGCCGGAGACGCACATCCGCAGCGTGGACACGTCGGCCTCCGAGGGGTGCTGGAGCAGCGCCGCGTACATGGTCGGTACGCCCTCGAAGATCGTCGCCCGGTCGCGGGCGATGGCGTCCAGCACGGTCTGCGGGTCGAAGCGGGGGATCAGGGTGAGCGAGGCACCGGCGCGGACGGTCACGCTCATCGTGCAGATCTGGCCGAAGATATGGAACAGCGGCAGACAGCCCACGACCACGTCCTGCGCCGTCATCCGCTGCACATCGACCGCGTTGACCTCGGTGTTGTGCCGCAACCCCGCGTGGGTGAGCGTGGCGCCCTTGGGACGGCCGGTGGTGCCCGAGGTGTACAGCAGCACGGCCACGTCCTCGCCGTCCGGCTCGCTCACCTCCGGCAGCGGCTCGTGACCGGCCAGCAGGCCCGCGAAGGCTACGGGCTCGACGGCCATGTGCCCCACTCCGGCGGCGGCCGCGCCCTGCGCGCCCTCGCCCGGCGCCTGGTGCCACTCGAAGAGCATCACCGCGCCGGAGTCGCGCAGGTGGTACTCGGTCTCCCGGGTCTTCAGCAGCGGGTTCATCGGCACGACGACCGCTCCGGCGCGCAGCACGCCGTAGTACAGGACGACGAACTCGGGAACGTTGGGCAGCATCAAAGCGACCCGGTCTCCCGGCCGTACGCCCTCGGCCTGCACCAGCGTGGCGGCGCGGGCGCTGCGTTCGTCGAGCTCCGCGTAGCTGGTGACCTGGCCCCCCAGTCGCAGTGCGGGGCGTTCCGGCTGCCGCCGTGCCGTCTCCACCAGGAACTGAGCCAGATTGGCCATGACCGCCTCCACGAACGTCGCCGTCGAAATCCGCTGTTCACGTTGACGACATCGTGCAGAGGTCCGTGGCGACGGCCTATGTACGGTATGACAGCGTCTGCCGTCCCGGATTGTTCCCCAGCACAAAACAGGGGCGTTAAGCTGCGGGAATGAACCTCTCCGGGGTGGTCTCGGCGCTTCATGCGAGGCTGCCGGAACTGGGCGAGCGGATGGCGCAGCGCATCCGCTCGGACGTCGATGCCTACAGGGACGAGTCGCTGATCCCCTTCGACTCGCTGCACCGCTCGTGCACCGCCAACGCGGACCTGCTCCTGAACCAGTTCGGCCGCGCGGGCGCGCAGGACCCGAGTCCGGCGCGGGAGACCGGCCGTCTCCGCGCCGAGCAGGGCGTGCCGCTGGCGGACACCCTGCACGCGTACCGGATCGGCTTCGAGCTCCTGTGGACGGAGGTCCTCGCCGAGGCGCGCACCCATCCCGAGGTCACCGACGCCCAACTGGTGTCCCATTCGGCGGAGATCTGGGCCCTGTTCGGCCGCTACGCGGAGGCGGTGGCGGCGGCCTACCGGGAGACGACCACCGAGCTGACATCACGGCGTCAGGCGCGCCGCTCGGCACTGGTGGAGGCGCTCTTCACCGGCGCCGTCGCCGACCGCACGCTGTGGGAGGCCGCCCGTGAGCTGGACCTGTCCGACCGCGGGCCCTATGTCGTCGTCGCGGCGGCCGCCGACGCTCCCGGCGAGGAGCCGCTGGCGGGGACGGAAGCGGCGCTGCGTCAGGCCCAGGTCCACTTCGCCTGGCGGCTGCTGCCCGACCAGCAGATCGGTCTGGCCGCCCTGCCCACGGCGAAGGTCGAGAGCGCCTGCCTGCGCATCCTGCGCCGCGCGGGCGCCCGCGTAGGGATCAGCCCCTGCTTTCACTCGCTGCGGGACACCCCCCAGGCTCTGCGCTTCGCCCGTCTGGCCCTGGCCGGCCTCCCGGGCACCGGCCCCGGCGTCGCGCGGTTCGACGACGACCCGCTGGCGATGGTCGTTGCCGCGGCCCCGGCCGAGGCGGCGCACCTGGTGGAAGTGGTCCTCCAGCCCCTGCTCGATCTCCCGGCCGCGGAGCGTGCCCGTCTCCTGGAGACCCTGGAGCACTGGTACGCCGCCGCCGGCTCCACCGCGGACGCGGCGCGGAGTCTCTTCGTCCACCCCAACACCGTCCGCTACCGGCTGCGCCGCGTCGAGGAACTGGCGGGCCGTTCCCTGTCCGATCCGCGAGCGGCGGCGGACATCGGCGCGGCGCTCCTGGCGGTCCGACGGGTGGGCGCGTCATCGAGTGACATCGCCGAGTAGCTCAACCGCGTGCTTCCAGTGGCGTCCTCGTCCCGGTCGGCCCGTACGGTTCGGCGGGCCGGGCGAGTGGCCCGAGGACTACCGAGGCGGTCCGATGTCGCAACGAGTGCCAACCGTCGCCCGCCCACGGGAACCGGCGAAATGCGGACTGCGGGGTGACGGAATGGCATGGCTGGTGGCGCCCCATCGTCGCATCGGGCGCTCGCCGGACAGCGGGCGTTCCCTCTATTGGTCAGGCTGGTCGCCGCGGATCTGCCACCTTGCATCGGCCGGGTTCCAGACCAGGCGGATCCGGCCACGGTCAGGCCGCTGAGCGGTCAGCTCGTCGAGATTGAGAGAGGCCAGGGCCCGCAAGGCCTCGTCCGAGACGTCTGACCACAAGCACAAGGTGATGTGTGCGTCGGGGTCGTCCGCGATCAGCAGCGTCGCCCCGCTCCTGGCCTCGCTCTGGGCCGGAGACCGGCGGAGCATGCGTTGGACCAGCGCACGAGCCTGCCCGTACGCGTCCTCGGCTGCTTTGGACATCAGGGCCTGTACGAAGGGGATGACAGAAGTCGCGACCACGGCGGTCACGACGACCGTTCCCGTCGCCGAACGCCTGTAGAAGGCACGATTTACGTTTGCTTCCCACTCAAGGACGCGCTTCGCTCGATCGCGCCACTGACCTGCCTCGTCGATACGGCCCTGGGCGGCCAACAAAGTCACGAGTTCAAGGCATGCCTGGTGCCGCGGACCGAGGCCGGCATCGATCTCGGCCGGGTCGCGTGGCTCGATCCACTGTTCGCCGTCGTCTTCGGCCGCTGCGCGGAGCCAGTGTTCCGCCTCCTGGGACAAGTCCCGATCACGTAGTGCGCGACCAAGCTCCAGCTTCGCGTCGGCATGCCCGTTCTCGGCGGCGTGTCGCAGCCATCCACCGCGCTCATCAGCGTCATCGCAGGTCGTGCCCATCGCGTACATGGCTTGGAGGTGTCCCGCCTCCGCGGCCCGCCGGTACCAGTGGAGGGCCTGGTCTGCCTCTCGTCCCGCGAGGAGCTCGGCGAGACGGTACATCGCGTCGCTCTCGCCGGCCTCAGCGGCGTCCTGGAACCACCGCTGAGCCCGCTGGGGATCACGGCGTTCGAAGAAGTGAGCCAGGCGCATCATCGCCCGTGAGTCACCGAACTCGGCGGCCTGCTCCAGACCACGGTCCGGCCTCTCCCAAGAACTCTGCTCGAACGCCACTGAGCCCTCCCGACCCGACCCCGCGGTTCCCCGCCGCCTGACTGACATTCTTCATACCGCATGACAACGGGAGGCGAGGGACGACCTGGCCGTTCTGGGAATTCGACGAGTTCGACACGGGAGCCGCGCACGCCGTCCGGTGGTCGACCTCGCGGTGGTCGGGGCGGTCGACGGACCTTTGGTCGTCTGTTTCGACCGTGACAGCGCCGTGTGGACCTGGGATGTGCAGCGTGACCTCTGGCGGCAGCACCCCTTGGCGTACGCCTTTGCCGACGATCCGCTTGCCGCCCAGTACCCCGACGCCGCGAACGAGCTGGATGCGGTGGCCGCGGCTGTCCACGGTGGTCGTGTGCTGCCGGCCGCAGGCGGCCACGAACAGGGCGCTGCCTTGTGGGATCTGGAAAGTGGTGCGCTGGTCCGGGTAGCGCGGTACGACGAGCCCTACGTCCAGGCTCTGACCCTGGCGGAGGGGGAAGAGGCTCCGCGGTTCGGCGCGGGGGCGGACCCTGGGGTTCTGGTGTGGGAGCTGCCGGCCGAGGAACCTCCTCAGGAGCTGCCGGAGTGCGATGACAACGGCGTCTGGGCCGTCGCGACGATGCGGATCAACAGCCGCTCGTTGGTCGTGGGGGTGGCAGCGACGTGGGCGTGTGGGATCTGGCGGGGGACAGGCAGCTGGCCGCGTTCCTCCCCGACGACGGCACGGTTGAGATGGTCGGGGTGGCCCGGCTCGCCGATCACCTCCTCGTGGTGGCGGCGGATCCCGGCGGGATCTACCCGCACCCAAGCCCGCCTCACTGGTCGGACAGCGTGAGGTTCGGCACCCGCCAGGCCGCGATCAGGAAGGCGACCAGGACCACAGCGGCGCCGGTGAGGAAGACGAGGCGCAGCGAGGCGACGTACCCCTCCAGGAAGGGCAGCGCCGCGCCGGGATCGAGGGCGTGCAGGAAGGCGGAGTCCTCCAGGCCGACACCGCCGCCGGGGCGCAGGACACCCGCCAGGGCGTGCGCGTTGTCGGGCTGGGCCAGCAGACGGCGATAGGCCGTGTGGTGGCGGGCCTGGGCCAGCCGGTCGGCGATATGGCCGGTCGCCGTGGTGAACAGGATCGACAGGAAGGCCGTGGTGCCGACCGTGCCGCCGTTGGAGCGGAAGAAGTTGACCGACGCCGTCGCCGCGCCCATGTCCCCATGGGGCACCTCGCACTGCGCGAGCGTGGTGAGCGTCTGCATCGACGCGCCGAGCCCCGCGCCCATCAGGGCCATGCCGAGCGCCGCGTACCACAGCGGGCTGCCCACGCGCAGAGTGGCGAAGACGAGCATCGCGGCGGTGAACGAGCCGAGACCGGCGACGAGATGGACCTTGAACCGGCCGGTCCGCGCGATCAGCCGCCCCACCAGCAGCGTCACCGCGAGATTCGCGGCGACCGTGGGCAGGGTGGCCAGACCCGCCGCCATGGGGCTCATGCCCCGTATGAGCTGGAGGTAGAGCGGCAGCGTCGTCATCGCGCCGAACATGCCGATGCCGACGACGAAGTGCAGCCCGACGCCCAGCCGGAAGGCGCGGATGCGGAACAGGCGCGGCGGCAGCAGCGCGGCGTCGCCCATCCGCCGCTCCACCACGACGAACACGGCGAGCCCGACCAGGCCCATCGCGTACGCCAACAGCGCCCGGGGCGAGCTCCACCCCCACGTGCGGCCCTGTTCGGCGACCGTCAGCAGCGGCACGAGGCCCACGGCCAGGGCGAGCGCTCCGAAGTAGTCGAGCCGGTGCCGGACCCGCCGGTGCGGGATGCGCAGCACACGGACGATCGTCATGGCGGCCGCGGCGGCGAGCGGCACGTTGATCAGGAAGATCCAGCGCCAGCCGTCGATGCCGAGCAGGGTGGCCCGGCCCGCGAACGCGCCGCCCACCAGCGGGCCGACGATGCTGGCGCCGCCGAACACGGCGATGAAGTAGCCCTGGTATCGGCCCCTTTCGCGCGGTGTGGTGACGTCGGCGGCGATCGTCATCGCCAGTGACATCAGCCCCCCGCCGCCGAGGCCCTGCACGGCGCGGAACGCCGCGAGTTCGTAGATCGACCCTGCGCATCCGCACAGCAGTGAGCCGACCGTGAACAGGGCGATCGCGGCGAGGTAGACGGGCCGTCGGCCGTGGATGTCGGAGAGTTTGCCGTAGAGCGGTGTCGCGATGGTGGCGGTGATGAGATATGCGGTGGTCACCCACGCCTGGGCCGTCAGCCCGTGCAGATCGTCGGCGATGGTCCGCAGCGCGGAGGAGACCACCGTCTGGTCCAGCGCCCCCAGGAACATGCTGAGTACCAGCCCGGACATGACGGTGGTGATCTGCCGGTGACTGAGCCGAGCGGGCACGTCCCCCGCTGCGCCCTGTTGCTGGGTGTCGGAGAAGGTCACGTGTCGTCCTCGGGGGTGGGCGAGTGCGGAGATTCCGGGTGGGCCGGGGGCAGCGTGGCGTGTATGCGCCCCGCCCTGTCCCCGGCCCGGCGGCCGACGGGTCAGTCGGCGACGGCGGACCGGTCAACCGGCGATCTGCTCCAGGTCGGCGACCGCGTGTTCGATCCCCGGCAGCGTCAGCATGGCCAGCTGGGCGGACCGGGCCCGTGCCCGGGGCGCGGGGTCGGCGAGGAGCTTGCGGCACACGTCGGCGATGCCGGCCGCGCTGCGGTCGGTGATGTGGCGGCCCAGGCCCAGTTCCTCCACGCGGTCCGCATTGGCGTGCTGGTCCCCGAAGTGCGGCAGGACCGCCAACGGCGTGCCGGTGCGCATGGCCTCGCGGATGCTGTTGAAGCCGCCGTGGGTGACGAACAGGTCGACCGACTCCAGCAGAAGCGGCTGCGGCACCCGCTCGGTGACGTGGATGTGTCCGGGCAGCCCCTCGGTCTCCAGTGGTATCCCGGACGTCGACACGACCACCGTGCAGTCGTTCAGCTCCGCCGCCGCCCCCACGATCGCGCGCAGGCTCTCGGTGGCGTCCGGCATCTCCACGAGCAGCGGCGTGGACCGGCCGGCCTTGCGCTCGCGCAGCACCGGCAGGGCGGTGCCGATCGCGGCGTACACCAGTGGCCGGTCCGTGAGCAGTGCGGCGGCCCACTCCGACAGCACCCCGCCGCGCTCGACGTCCACCGTCTGCCGGTAGGTCAACGCCTGGTGCAGGTGCCGGGCGAAGGAGAAGGCGGGCGGCACATAGTCGACGCGGCCGTGCGGTACGACGGACAGCGGGTCGTCCTGCACGGGCAGCCCCAGCTCCTGACGCCGCTTGTTGAGCTGTGGCAACACCTCGGCGGGGTCCATGATGTTGCTGAACCCGGAGGGCGTCGGCAGCTGGGGTACGCCCAGCAGCTCGGCGGTGAGCACGGCGCCCATGTCCATGCCGTCCCGCAGGATCAGATCGGGGCGGAAGTCCCGGGCGAGGGGAAGCAGGGTGTCCAGGTGCGGCTTGATGCCCGGCGCGGCCACGGCCCGCACCAACAGCCGGGTCATCGCAGCCATCCGCTCCGCCGGGTCGGCGGTGTCCTGGAGTTCGGCGAGGTACGGCTCCAGCACGGCCGCCGGGTCGAATTCCGGTAAGACCGCGTTCACTTGGACGTCGTCGTCGCGGAAGACGGGGGCGAGGGCGTCGGTGGTGACCACAAGCACCTGGTGCCCGGCCTCGGCGAGGGCGCGCAGCAGGGGCAGTTGGGCACGACCGTGGGAGGGACTGCCGAGCGTGGTGCACAGAATCCGCATGGTGTGAACCTTTCTCTCAGGGAGTCTTCGGGACTTTTCGACGGTGGGGACGAGGGGACGGGGGTTGCCAGGTCGGCCCGGACACGGCGGACCGGTCCGCGCACCCGACCGGGGGTGGACCCGTGTCCCATGGGGGGCCACGCCTACGACGGGATAAGCGGGGCGAACGACCGGAGCAGCCCCCGTACGACGCCCGCAGCCGGAAGCACGAGGGCCACAGGCGGACGGGACGACGCCAGGCGCCGAAGTCTTGACGACCGGCCACCCCGTGCGTGGTTCACCCCACTCGCGCCGGCGCCGCCGCGCGTCCGACGCCCTGCCAGATCAGCCCGGCCCGCGCGAGCCGGTCCGCGTCCAGCAGGTTGCGGAAGTCGTGGACCTCGTGGCCGGCCATGCGCGTGGCGATCGCCGCCCAGTCCACGTCGCGCAGCTCCGGCCACTCGGTGAGGACCACGCAGGCCGCCGCCCCCTCCGCGGCCCGCACCGGGTCGTCCACGAGATCGACCAGATCGCTCAGATCGGGCCGGTCCTCGTGCAACGCCGGGTCGTACGCGGTGAGTTCGGCGCCCCCGTTCGCGCAGCAGCCGGGCGACGGCGAGCGCGGGCGAGTCGCGTAGATCGGACGTGCCGGCTTTGAAGGTCAGGCCGTACAGGGTGAGCCGTACGCCGTGCAGCGAGCCGTCCGCGCCGCGCCCGCACGCGGCGGCGACGCGTTCGACGAGCCGGCGCTGGTGGGTGACGTTGGTCTCGATGGTGGCGCGCAGCAGCGGGAAGTCGACCCCGGCCCGGTCGCACGCGGTCAGCAGGGCGTGGGTGTCCTTGGGCAGGCAGGAGCCGCCCCAGCCGGGCCCGGGCCGCAGGAAGGCGGAGCCGATGCGCGGATCGCGCCCGATGCCCTCGGTGACATCGGCGATGTCGGCGCCGAAGCGCTCACAGACGGTCGCGAGATTGTTGGCGAAGGACAGCTTCATCGCGAGGAAGAAGTTCGCCGCGTACTTGGTCAGTTCGGCGCTGGCGGTATCGGTCAGCACCAACGGCGCGTCCAGTTCGGCGTACAGGTCGGCCACGCGCCGGGCGGTGTCTCGATCGGCGGCGCCGATCACGATGCGGTCGGGGTGCAGGAAGTCGTGCACGGCGTGGCCCTCGCGCAGGAACTCGGGATTGCTCACCACGGCCACATCCGCCCGGCCGAGAAGCGCGGCGACACGCTCGCAGGTGCCGACCGGCACAGTCGACTTGTTGACGACGACGCAGCCGGGCGGCAGCACGTCGCGGATCTGCCCGGCGACGGCTTCCACGGCGGCGAGATCGGCCGCGCCGCCCGCTCCCATGGGCGTGGGCAGACACAGGTACACCACCTCGGCCTCGGCGACCGCTGCCGCGGTGTCGCCGGTGAAGTCCAGCCGGTTCGCGTCCAGGGCGTCCCGGACGGTCTCGGGCAGGCCGGGTTCCAGGATGTCCACCCGGGCCTCGCGCAGCCGCTCGACCTTGTGCGGGTCGGCGTCCGCGCACACCACGACGTGGCCGAGAGAGGCCAGGCAGGCACCGGTGGTCAGTCCGACGTAACCGGTTCCGATGACAGCGACACGTCGAGCAGGCAAAGAAGATCACCCTTTCCGGTCGGTGGGGGGTGTCCGCGCGCAACGGCTCCGGCGGTGTGGGTGTGTCGGCGAACCGGGAACCGTGGGCCGACTCCGTCGTACGGCCCCAACACAGCGAGCACTCAAGTCATCAGTCGTTGACTTGTCCCAGATTTGACATGCGGCGCGAAGGGAAGTCAACGATTGATGACATCGGTCGGTGACTTTGAGACAGTCACCGGAGCCTCGAATATGGGCGGATGACGCAAGGTCCGCGGACAACGGAGGTACGGTGACGTGACGGGAATGCAGAACGGCGAGGCGTCGAAGGCAGCGGCCCGCCGGCCCGCCCACAGGCGCTCGGCCTCGGCCACGCGCACCGCGCTGAGGGCCGCCGCGGCCTTCCGCTTCGGCAAGTACGGCTACGAAGGCACCAGCGTGCGCGACATCGCGGGCGACGTGGGCGTGGACGCCGCCCTCGTCTACCGCTACTTCGGCTCGAAGGAAGCGCTGTTCAACGACGTGGCGTGCACCGGCAAGATGTTCGAACCGCTACTGGAGGAGCCGGTCGAGGCGATCCCCGACTGGTTCTGCGCGCTGCTTCGGGGGGCGCCGAGGGAAGGCGACTTCCCGCACCCGGTGATGTCCGTGCTGCGGTCCTCCGGCCGTGACGAAGCGGTGGGGCGGCTGCGCGCGGAATTCACGGAGGTGTTCTCCCAGCGTCTGGCCGCCCGCCTCGGCGGCCTCGACGCCGACCTGCGCGCGGAACTCCTGGCGGCCTGGATGTTCGGCACCAGCCTGATGCGCACCGAGATACGCACTCCCGCCCTGGCCTCGGTGCCGGACGCCACGCTGGAGCGGTATCTACGGGCGGGCATCGAAGTCCTGCTGGATCCGGCCCCGGAACGCGACGACGAGGGGACGGCCCGAGCCGGAGACGGGGGATGTGCCACAACGGCAGAACACGGTCGGTGCGAGGCCTGCGACGAGCATGGCGAGTGCCAGGAATACGAGGTGGACCGCGCGCACGGCGCGCACGTCCGGAACCACGAGGGAAACAGGGACCGTGCCGGCTGCCCGGGCAACTGCCCGATCAGCCGAGCCTGACCGACGCCACCCCGGCATTGCCCGTACACCTCGCTCCCCGCGCCGCCCGACGGGCCACGGCTCGCAGGCGGTTCGGCGGGGAAGTACGCACGGCTGAGGTGAGGCCGACGCCGGCCCTGAGGGCCGGCTGTCCGGCTGCCGACGTGGCTGAGCTACTCAACTTGACGGAGCAATGTCGGGACGGTTCGTCTGACAGCGGCCTGCCGGCTCCGGTAGCTCCTGAGGCGTGAGATAGGCGCAGGCGCGGAATTCTCCGCCGCCTGCGCCGACCACGGCCCCTACAACGTCCTGGTCACCCCCCCCGCCTGGCCCGAACCGTACATCGACCCTGCCACGCTCTACCGCAACCTCGTCCAAGAGCGCCTGCCCTCGCAACTGGTGAGGCATACAGCCGACCGTCCCACCAGAAGGTCGGCACAAGACCGCGCCGCGCTGGATAAATGACTTCCCAATCTTTACGTCAAGGGGGCGAAGGAGTGCCTGAGTGCCGTTCCGGGTTCCGTGGCGAGGGCTCAGTGGTCGCCGAAGAAGATCTCCTTGACCTCTCGTGCGGCGTAGTAGACCAGCACGTAGCCGGCCGCTGGGTCGGCGCACCACCAGCCGACCGCGGTGTTGAGAATCAGCCCGAGCAGCACCGCGGCGGCCAGCAGCCCGTCGATGAGGGTGACCCGGCCCTCGGTGGTCAGCACCGGGTTGCCCAGGGCCGCGCCGGTGCGGGCCTTGCCGTAGGCCAGAGCGAACATCACGGCAGCGGTGATCGCGGTCCAGACGATGCCCAGCGGGGAGTGCTCTGGATGGAAGCCGGTGGCCAGCACCCACGTGGATTGCACCAGCAGGTAGACCGCGAGCAGCGCAAAGCCGACGCCGATCAGCCGCAGGGCGCGGCGCTGACGGTCCTCGCCGGTGCCGGACAGCTCCCAGATCACCACCGTCGAGGCGCCGATCTCGATCAGGGAGTCCAGGCCGAACCCGGCCAGGGCGACCGACTTCGCGGTGATCGCCGCGACGGCGAGGACCACGATGCCGACCACGTTCCAGCCGAGCGTGATGTATTCGAGGGTGAAGCCACGGCGCAGCAGGGCTTGGCGGCTGAGGTCATCGGTGCTGGTCACTGCACGAGTTTCGCAGAGCCGCACGGCCACACACCGGCCTGGTCTGCTCGGCCGCGGTCAGGCTGCCCTGGCAAGGGGAGGCTCTGTGTCTGCGCAGGTTGCCGCTGCCGGAGTCCCAGGGCGCGGGAGCGAAGCCGGCCAGGCGGTCGGGGCCACCGAAGGTGCTCAGGTCGCCGCCGGTCGCGGCGATGAACTCCGCCCCGAGGGTGGGGTCCATGCCGGGAAGGCTGAGGATCACCTCGGCGTCCTGGTGCTGGCGAAAGCGCGCCTCGATCCGAGCGTCCAGCTCGGTGACCTCCTCGCGGTGGTCCATCATCACGCGCGCCGGCCGAGCCACGAGCTCGGAGCCCAGGTCCTCCCCGGGCAGTGCGGTCACCTGGGCTTGGGCGGCATCCACGGCCCTGCGCGCGAGTGCGGCGGCATCGCTGACCTTGCGGTTGCTCAGCCAGGACTCCAGCCGCTTGGCGCCCATGCGCCGGATTTCCGCTGGGGTCTGATACCCGGTCAGCAGCGTGACCGGACCCTTGTCTACTCCGGCCCAGATCCGGGGCACGGTCACATCCGCCGGCTTGCCGTCTCGCATCGGTCCCGCAGCCGACCTCGCCGACATGGTCTTACAACAGCGATCAAGTCGCGTTTCCCAATTGGTGGTCGAGTCGTCGCGGGGCTCCGGGCGGCCAAGTTTCCAGAGCCATCCGAACTGCAACGGGAAACGAGCCATACCCGGAGCCCCTGAAGCCACCGATCCTACGAATGACCGATTGATCCCCACGGCGAAAACGTAAGACAAGCTAACCTCGGCCCTTATGAGTTGGCTGCCTGACGACTTCGTCCATCCCGTGTACGTGCCCGTGCCCAACACCGCGCTTCACCTGCGGCCGATCCGGGAGGCGGACACCCCGCTCGACTACCCCGCCGTGATGGGTTCCCGAGAGCGTTTGTGGGAGATCTTCGGCCCGGCCTGGGCCTGGCCCAAGGAGACGATGACCTATGAAGAGGACCGCGTCGACTTGCTGCGGCACGAGAAGGAGATAGCCGCGCACCAGTCATTCAACTACGCGCTGCTGGACGAGGAGGAAACGGCGATCCTCGGCTGCGTCTACATCGATCCGCCCGAGCGCGCCGGCTCCGACGGCGAGGTCTCCTGGTGGGTGGTGGACGATCTGGTCGGCGGCGAGGTGGAGCGCGCGCTCGACGCGCTGGTGCCGCAGTGGATCGCGGCCGACTGGCCCTTCCGGCAGCCCCGTTGTCTGGGCCGCGACATTACCTGGCAGGACTGGCTCGCGCTGCCGCGCGCCTCCTGACACCGCCGGGGCAGTGCCTGGATCGTTCCTTTGCAGCGTGGGCGGGCCCGGTCCCGGCTGTGGCGCCCGTTTCGGCAGTACTGCCGGCGGTCGCAGTGCGCGCCCCAGCCGACCGTCTCGCATGGTCCGTGGAGACGCCCTGCTCCTGACAGGACGAGAGAAGCAGCTCGCGGGTGGCGTCGTCGCTCCAGTGCACGTCCTCGACGACCAGCGCGACCTGTCCGAGGGCGCCCAGCACCTCGCGTACTGCCTGCCCTCACCAGCTGGTACCGCTCACCGCGAGTGTCCTCGGCCGGCGGCGCGGCAGGCAGACGGTTGGCCGGCTCGGGCAGATTCCGGCTGAGCGCGCCCGCCACCCCGGCTACGCGCGCTGGGGTCAGCTCCGGTCGATGGATGAACATGGATGAACAAGGTCAAGGAACGGTAGTCAGGGCGCCGTTGCCGAATTACGGCGCCGGCCGGCCAAGATCCGCCTCGGCGCCAGCGGCTGTACCAGTCCCCAGTCCGGTGTAGTGGCGGGTGCGGACGAGGTCGTGGGTGAGGCGCGTGAAGGCGCGGGCGGCGGCACTTTGGTAGGCGTCGGTCCGGGTGAGGAGGGCGACGGTGCGGGTGGGCAGGGGTGGGTCGAGGGGGATCGGGACGAGGTCTGGGTGGTCGTGGGTGATGGCGTCAGGGAGGGCGGTGGCCAGCGTGGTGCGCTGGACGACCTCGGTGAGGGCCTGGACGGAGTTGGCCTCCACCGCGATGCGGGGGCTGACGCCGTGCCGGGCGAGGTAGTCGTCGATGTGGCCCCGGGTGGCGAAGTCGCCGCTCAGAAGGGCTAGCTGATGCCCGGCGAGGTCGCCCACGGGCAGGGGGCGGTCGTGGCCGGCGGGGTGGTGGGCGCTGGTGACGAGGGTGAGCGTTTCGGTGAACAGTTCGTCGGTGGTGATGCCGGGCAGATGGCTGCCGGTGAAGGCGATGCCGAGGTCGATTTCGTCGGCGAGCAGGCCGGTCTCGATGCGGTCCTGGGTCATCTCCCGCAGCGTCAGCGTGATGCCGGGGTGGCGGGTGTGGAGTTCGGCGGCGAGCGGGCCGGTGAGATAGGCGGTGAAGGTGGGGGTGACCGCCAGGCGCAGGTGGCCGCGGGTGAGGTCGTGTACGTCGTGGACGGCGCGTTCTGCGGCGGCGAGGTCACGAAGTGCGCGGCGGGCGTGGTGGACGTAGGCCTCGCCGGCGTCGGTGAGGCGCACGGTGCGGCCGGTGCGATCCAGCAGTTGCACGCCGAGGATCCGCTCCAGCTGCTTGATCTGCTGGGAGAGAGTGGGCTGGGAGATGTGCAGTTCTTCGGCGGCGCGGGTGAAGGTGCCGTTCTCGGCGACGGCGAGCAGGTAGCGCAGATGACGCAGTTCCAGGACCATACATTCGAATATAGATGACATCTATAGCAGACATGGATAGCAGGTCTTGGACTCTATAGATGCAGGTCGTGCATGGTGGATTTCGCCAGCCCGGTGAGGGTGGCACCCACCGATAGGGAGTGACCCATGCATGACCTTGCTGAGGGCGTCGCGCGGTTCCAGCGGCACGTCTTCCCGGCCAAGGAGGGACTGTTCGCCCACCTGGCCGGTCACCACGACCCGCACACTCTGTTCATCAGCTGCTCGGACGCCCGTGTCGTCCCGGAGCTGATCACCGACAGCGAGCCGGGCGAGTTGTTCGTGATCCGCACCGCCGGCAACCTCGTGCCCGCCTACACTCCTGGTTCCGACGGGGTGGCGGCGAGCATCGAGTACGCCGTCGCCGTCCTCGGCGTGAGGGACATCGTGGTGTGCGGGCACTCGGCTTGCGGCGCGATGACCGCCCTCGCCCGGCATCACGACCTGTCCGGCGCCCCCGCGATCGCCGGTTGGCTGCGGCATGCGGACGCCTCCCAGGCCGGTACCACCACCGTCGGCGACATCGATGCGCTGGTACGGCAGAACGTGCTGGCGCAGCTGACGAACCTGGCCACCCACCCCTCGGTCGCCCGTGCCCTGGCGGAGCGGACGGTCACACTGCACGGCTGGGTCTACGACATCCCCACCGGCCGCGTCGACGACCTGGACCCCGCCGGCCTCCCCGCCGCCCGCGCGGCCTGACCTCATGACTTCCCGCGCCGCCCCTGGCGCACGGGATCACGCTCCATCACCGTCGTGCGCAAGCGCGTACGAGGCATCGCAACCCCCGAAAGGAATCTCCTTCTCATGGTGCACGCACAGTTCGACCCTGCCGCCCGCCAGGCCCTTGCCACGGAAGCCGTCGAGGCCAAGACCCGCAAGAACCTGACCTGGGAGCAGATCGCCGAGGCTTCCGGCCTGTCGGTGGCCTTCACCACCGCCGCCGTGCTCGGCCAGCACGCCCTGCCGGAGAAGTCGGCCAAGGCGGTCGCTGAGCTGCTGGGGCTGGACGAGGACGCGGGGATGCTCCTGCAGACCATCCCCACCCGCGGCTCGATCCCCGGCGGCATCCCCACCGACCCGACCATCTACCGCTTCCACGAGATGCTCCAGGTCTACGGCACCACCCTCAAGGCCCTCGTCCACGAGCAGTTCGGCGACGGCATCATCTCCGCGATCAACTTCAAGCTCGACGTGAAGAAGGTCGCCGACTCCGAGGGCGGCGAGCGCGCCGTCATCACCCTGGACGGCAAATACCTGCCGACCAGGCCTTTCTAGGAGGTTGCCTCTCTTGGTCCGCAGTTGATCCGAGAGAGGGTCCTGCCTAGTCCCATCAGAAGGACCACGCATGCTTGCCCAGGATTTGGCCGGCCGCGTAGGCACGGAGGGTCTCGTCGCGGCCCTGGGCGATGTTGTCGGGTGCGAACACGATGTGTTCGGCGGCGACGGCCTCGACTTCGCTCATCTCCCCACGGGTGCCGCCACCGAGACGGTCACGCGGTCGTCCGACAGTCCGATCAGCCGTGTACCGAAGCGTTCCTCCCAGGACCGCAGGACTATGCACATCTCCGCTGTGTCATAAGGCCAGCCGGCTCCCTGGCGCACTTCGGCCAGGACAGGCAGATCCGTGCTGAGGTACGCCCTCTCCAGGAGATCCATCTCCTGGAGAGCGTCTTCGCCCTGCATCAGGCCGGCCAGCACCTGCGCCGCCACTTGCTCGGCGTCCGCCCAGGGTTCGGACGGCGGGTCCGCCAGCCCGGGTCACTCGGCGCCGAAGGGGGCGACTACCTCTTCGAATGGAGCGGGCTCGCCGAAGAGCTCGATGCCCCTGTCCCGACCGGGGTAGTCCTCGCCGGTATGCGCAATCTTCTCCTGGGCGTAGCTCTGCCAGCTCTGCCAGCTCTGGCCCAGGATCTGGTCCACTGTGCGTTCGTGCACGGCTCGACTCCACCTTCCCGGTCTGTGGAATCGACGGGACGCCACCAGCCGTCTCCGACAGTGCCGGGGATGCCGGATTTCCGCGTGGACCCGCCAGGTCGCCGTGTGATGCGCCTCGTCGCGGGGCGGGCTGCCTCCCCTGCCAGCCCGCCCCGCACTCGCCTCCTGCCCGTACCCCGTCACCCGGAGGAATCCCGTGGTGGTGTAGGTGGAGATGCCTCGGCGACGAAGTACTTGTTCAAGTGTCGCGCGGTGATCGGCTTGCCCCGGGTCGGAATTGTTGCCTTGCGGAAGTGGATCTTTTGGCACGGGGTGGTCCGGGCAAGAGCCGTGACCGATGTTGTCAGACCTGCCTGGCATCCTCCGGGTATGGAGATGACGCTGCAGCTGGTGATCGACTGTGCTGACCCGCAGAGGCTGGTGGGCTTCTGGGCCGAGGCTCTGGGGTACGTTCCAGAGCCTCCGCCGGGCGGCCACTCCACGTGGCGGGAGTATTGGGTGGGCATGGGGGTGCCCGAGGAGGAGTTGCCCGCCGGTGCCGGGGAGACGCCGGAGTCGATCATCGATCCTGCGGGACAGGGGCCGCGGGTGTGGTTCCAGCAGGTCCCCGAGCCGAAGGTCACCAAGAACCGGTTGCACCTTGACTTGAAGGTGGGCGGAGGGCGCGAGGTCCCGTTGGCGGTCCGCGCTCAGCGGGTCACCGCCATGGTGGAACGGCTCACCGAGGCCGGTGCCACCGTGCTGCGGATCATGGATGACCCGGACATGGAGCACTACGCTGTCGTACTGCAGGACCCCGAGGGCAACGAATTCTGCGTCGTCTAGAACCCCGTCGGGCGGTACTGGGCACAGCCACTCGCTGATGAAGCCGAAACGCGGCTCGTCTCGGGAACGTCACCGACACGTGCCAGTCGTACCGGCTCATGCGAAACCTTCCGGACGATCACCGTGTCGCGCGCCTTCAGGAGGCCGTCGAACGCGGCCTGCGCGCTTGCGTCCGCCCCGGTGAGCAGCTCTACTCGGTCAGCTGGTGGCACCAGGGCTACCGTTTCGACCCGGCCCGCGTCGGAGGCTCCGGCCAGCCGAGGTGGCGGCATCGTGGGGGGCGGTCATAGCAACAGGCGACCAAGAGGGCGAGCGGCGGGCCGCGGCCCAACCTGATGCGGCGTCGTCTGTGGATCCGGTGCGGCGCATGGAGATCATCGCGCTGGCTCAGGGCGTCGACTTGAGGCAGCTGCGGCCTGTATCCGGAGGGGACGTCGGTGCTGAGATGGGCACAGGTCGTGGCAAGGCGATCGTGTCCCTGCACGCGGAGGACACGTTCCGTGTACGGATCTGTCTCCACGGTGCTTTCGCCTGGTCGGAGGGCTGGACGAACGATCTCGTTGCGGCGGTGGGGGTAGCGGACCTGTGGTGCCGGGGCGGCCGTCTGCGGGAGTTGCACGACCGATTCCCGTTCATGAGCTGGGACGAACTGGCACAGGCGTTCGAGGACGGTGACCCTGTTGCCACGAAGTGGCGACAGCTCCTTTCCAGCGATTGGCATCTACGTGACCGCCCGCTTCATGAGGCGGCCCATGTACACCCTGACCTGCGGGTGTTCTATCCGGACATCAGCATGGGGAGCCTGATGCTGAGCCGGAAGCCGTTCGACCTCGAATCCGGCCTCGTGAAGATCATGCCTCTTTCCGAAGAGCACTACCGAGTGACCATGTGGCCGACCGCATTCCGGCGTGACGTGACGTCACTGAACGAGGCGCTTGACGTCGCGGTGGCCTGCTTCCGATCCCTGTCGGATTCGTAACCTCGCCGCTCGCGGGCGGTGTATGCAGGATCGTTCTGGCTGGGGGCGTCTTGACCATGCAGGTCAACACACTCGAAGAGCTGCTCTTCCCTGGAGTGCGGCCAAGGGCGGGTGGTTGGCGTTCGTCGATGCGGCCTTGATGATCGACGCCGCTGCTTGCGGCCCGCCCGGAAGATGCCCGCAGTGCGACCACCCGGCGTGCGCGTTCACAGTCGGTACTGGCGACACATAGCCGACCTGCCCCTGGGCGGCCAGAAGATGGCTGTGCATCTCCGCGTGCGGCGGTTCTTCTGCGATCAGGGCGAGTGCCGACGTCGGACATTCGTGGAACAGGTGGCGGGCCTGACCGAGCGACGACTCAGCTCTTCAACTGCAGCGCGATCGGCCATGAGAGCGATCGCGGTGCAACTCGGCGGACGTCCGGTCCGGCGCCTTTGCCGGAAATTGCAACTCCATGGCCGGCGAAGCTCACTCCTGGGACAACTCACATCCCCACCCGCGCCAGCGCGGGCACCGCGGATACTCGGCATCGACGAGTTCGCTTTCCACCGGGGCCGGACCTACGGAACCGTCCTCGTCGATGCCGAGACCTCCATCCCGGTGGATGTCCTGCCCGACCGGGAGACCAGGACGGTCGCCGCCTGGCTCCGACAACCGTCCTCGCCGAGGACATCAGAAGAAGGGCTTTTGTACTGGGTGCACAGACAGTCGAGTTCGAGCTCTTCTTGGAGGGCGTCGAAACCCCCGACCCGACTGAAGCTCTCCGCCCGTTTCGGAGGCAGTAAAACGCCCCAGTCCCGCAGCCGTCGTCGGACATCCGCAGGACCGGGGCGTCAGCAATTCCCTACGGAACCTTCACCTTGACGACAGGCGTTGTGGCATCGCCGATTTCGACGGTGGTACCCGGGCTGGTGCAGTGCGTCGAGCCCTGGAAGTTGCCCGACCAGTTCACCTTCTTGCCACCCGCCTCAGGCGTATAGAAGGTCGTCTTCGTGCCGTCCGTCTTGACCGAGCGCGTCTCACTCGATGTCGCGGCCGTCGAAGGAGCCTCGCCGGTGGAATACATCAAATGGCCTTTGCAATGGGCCTTGATGGTCGGCACGCTGCCTGCGCACTCGACGCGGGTCTTGTAGATGACACTCTTGGCGCCCTTGGACCAGTGCGGCCTGTCAGCCGATGCCTTGCAGACGAACTTGGGTCCGTCCGCCGCATGGAGGCTGTCGGCCATCGCGGGACCAGTGGTCAGACCGCCGACCATGATGAGGCTCATAGCTGAAATAGCAGTCGCCCTGAGCGGGTTACGCACACTTCCCCCTGCTTCGCATAACGGTGGGCCCGGTCACGGCCCTGAGTAGATGTTCGAAAGGGAGATTACCCAGAGAGATGGCAAACGATCAAGGAGCGTCCCGTTTCAGACAAACCTCGAACGACACCTGCCACCACTGTGGGTAGCGGAGGCGTGGGCCGTGGCGTCACAGTTCGCCCGGGCGGCGCCCGACATTGGCTGTGCCCGGGGGTGCGTTTTTGTCGCACCGAGTCGACCCATGAGATGTGAACGGCTTCATGTCGCCCAGCAATTGATATTCCGGAATGGTCCGACATAAAGGTCACGAAAGTCAGAACGGGCGCGTCCAGAATGTGACAAGGCACCTCGGCGTACTGACTACAGCGTCATGGACACCCGAACCTCACTGGGCCGCGATTGACAGGGGCTCCGCGTCAATGAGCGATCGCGCCCCCTTCGTGGTGAAGCCGACCAACTGGTGGGCTTGTCCGTGGTGTCGGGTACTGCGGGACCGCTTTCGGGGTGTTGGGGACAGATCTCGTCCATGCTGCCTTCGGGGAAGCCGCGGCCGGAGCCCATGCCGCTGACGTCACGTCGGCGGACCGCCCGCGAGGCGGGCCGTTACGGTTGCCCCATGCACGTACGAGGAGTGGATCCGCAAGACACCACCTGGGAGCAGGATGACGCCACCTACCGTGCGTACTTCTGGGACAGGTCGGCGAGGACATCGGACGAGTATGAGATGACCGGGGCCGACGTCGAGGAGGTCCTGGCCTGGGCCCGAGCCAAGGCGCAGAAGGCGGGCTCGGCCTACACGCTGTACGTGCGCGTCACCGACGAGGGCAGGCCTGGGCTGGTCCGCCTGAGCGGAGTGGCGGGCGACCCGTTCGCTTGAAATCCCGGCCCACCTCCAAGAGCGTTTTGTTCTGACGGGGTAGTTGGTTCGAGGTTCGGATGTCGCGACCGATGCCGAGCCTCCAGCCGCGAACCGCTCCGGACGGCGCATATCGCGGTGACCGATATCAGCTCCCCGGAGCTCTACCAGCGCATCGCGCGAAGCCTCGGCCGCGACGTTACGGAAGACACCTCCGAGGCGCGTGGTGAGTGGCAGCGGGAGGCACTCCAGCTCCATCAGCTCTACCGGTATCAGTGAAGGCTCCTGGTCGGCTCGGGTGCGGATCGTGGAGCGAGCGGGGGCGTCAGGCAGAATCCCGGTGTGACATCCATGGGGATCCTGACCGAGCTGCAAGCCGGCATGGCAGAACTGTCCACCCCGATGCGGGTGTACGTGGCGGCCGGGCGGTTCACCGAGCCGGACCCCGACCTGCCGGAGCTGGCGGCACAGGTCCGCGCGCTGCTGGCCGTGGTCGCGGTGGACGAGGCCTGGCGGCGCTTCCTGCAAGGGTACGTCCCGCCGTCCGTCCCTGAGATCTGCGCCGCTCTGGAACCGGTGGAAACCCACGGCGCCGCCGCGTTCCTGGCCTGGGTCGCGGCCGTCGACCTGGTCTGGCCGAGCCACCGGCACCTGCCCGTCGAGACCGCCGAGCGCGCGGCGGAACGGGTGGTGTCCTTGCTCGGACCGGAGGCCAGCTGGTGGACGAACCACGACGCCGGATGCGGCGCCGTGAACGGGCTCACCTCACTGTTCGACAGCCTGCTCGCGGGAACGGACGGTGAGCACTTCGCGCTGGCCCTGCAGATCGCCGACGACTGAGCGCCCCGCCCGTAGGAGTGGTCATCAGTCTCTGCGCGCGCGGACGCACGGCGCACGCGCCAAGGAGGCCCGCATTCCTGATTTCGATGCTGCGGCGCACTCTCGCCCCGTTCGTGGCGCTCTGCTTGTCACCGCCGGAACCGTTGCCGGGACAGCCGTACGGCTTGCCCTGGCTGCCCCCTGCGACTGCGGCGTGCGGTGCTGCGAGCGGTGGCCGAACGGGGCTCCACCCCTGAGGAAATGGACATGATGCACAAGCTTTCCGACGACGAACGCCGGCGCCTCATCACCGACTTCATCGATGACACCTTCGGCGGGCTCGACGCCAATGCCGAGTTCGTGGACATGATGCGCTCGGCCATGCCTGACCTGCCGGACGACCCCGAACCCGATCAGGTCGACGCCTGGGTGGAACTCGCCGAGCTCACCCAGGACTCCGACTTCCGTGCCGCCGTCCGCCGCATGGCGGAGTACCAGGCAGCCGAGCGCGCTCAGGGCGACGTCACCGGCTTGCACCACGACCTGACCGAAACCGTCCGTGACCGCGTCGGCCGCGCGTTCGACGCCGGCATCGCCCCTGCTTCCGCCGAGGCAACACCCGTCATCGACGCCCTCACCGCCCGTTACGCGCACACCTTCGGCCGTGCCGACGACGCCGACTTGCGCCACTGGCTGCTGGCACGCCTGGAGATCGCCGGTGACCCCCGCGCGGAGCGCTACTGGTACCTGCTGGCTGTCATCAACGGATGGCCCGTGCCACCCAGCCTGGCGCCGGTGTTCACGTGGTTCACAGAAGCCTTGCGCGCCCGCACCCGGCAGTAGTCCCGTGACTTGCGGTCGGCCCGGTCCTCGCGGCTTCGACCCCTGCCGCGAAGGTCTCGGGGCGTTCCATGAGGTGGCCGCCCTCGAAGCGGGCTCCGGCGTGCACGAGGGCGACGAGATTGCTCCTGGCCGAGTGTCCAGCTTCGAAGAGCGTCGGGGTGCATGCTCGGCGGGGACAGGCGGTGCGCGAGTACGTTGTGTATCTCCCGGGTCCAGTTGCCCGGCAAAGAAGTTGTGTTGCGATGCAACCTGCCTCCCAGCCCGTGCGTATTAGAGGCGATACCGCACCTCATCCGGGGGGATTACATGTATTTGGACCGTTCGGCCGTTCGGACCGTCGGCCGTTTCGGCGCTGTTGCAGTGGCCTGCGCGGCCTTGTTCTCGGCCGTCGGCTGTTCGGCGGACTCGGGTTCTGGCGTCAGGGTGGCCGCTGACGGGCCGGATGCCGGGGCCTCCACCACGGCGGCCGGCAAGGCTGCGGGCGGGCACAACGGCGGCGCGGGCAAGGCGTCCGGCGCACGCTCGGTTCCGTCGGTGCCGGAGCCCGCGGTGCTTGCGCAGGCGCAGGTGAACATATCCGACGGGCAGACGGTCGGTGTGGGTATGCCGATATCCGTCTCTTTCGCCCGGCCGGTCCCCGCCGCGGACCGCAAGAGCGTGGAGCGCTGGCTGCGCGTGCAGACCTCGTCCGGCACGAGGGGCGCGTGGAGCTGGGTGAAGGGCCACAACCTTCTGGACGGGCAGCGCGTCGACTTCCGCCCCAGCACCACCTACTGGCAGTCCGGCACCCAGGTCACCCTCCGTCTCGGCTCGCACGGCGCCCGCCGCTTCACCATCGGCCGGTCGCTGGTCGCCACGGTCGACGCGAAGACGCACATGATGACCGTCCGTACCGGCGGTGGTACACAGCGCATCCCGGTCACCACCGGGGCGCCGGGGATGGACACCTGGAGCGGGACGATGGTCGTCATGGACAAACAGTCCAAGGTGTATATGGACTCCCGCACCGTGGGCCTCGGCGACACCTACCATGGCTACTACTACTGGGCCGTGCACCTGACGACGTCGGGGACGTACGTGCACCAGAACCCGCGGGCGAACACCGAGGCCGGACACCGTAATGTCACTCACGGCTGTGTCGGCCTGGCCTCCAACGGCATCGCCCAGCGCTTCTACGACCAGGTACAGGTCGGCGACGTCGTCACGGTCACCGGGGCGGACAAGGACATCGTCGCCGCCGGCAACGGCTACGGCGACTGGAACCTGACCTGGAAGCAGTGGCTCGCGCAGAGCGAAGCCGGCGCCACCACGACCGCATGACCCCCATCGCACCGGCCCTGCGCCCCACGCCGTAAGAAGAGAGCACGACAAGGTGACCGAGGACGAGTTCGACCTCTTCTACACGGCTGCCTGCCCACGTCTGGTGGGTCAGCTGTACGCCCTGACGGGCGACTACGCCGAAGCCCAGGACGTGGTCCAGGAGGCGTTCGCACGCGCCTGGGAGCGGCGTTCGTCCGTCCTGAACGGCGACCGGGATCCGGAGGCGTGGATCCGCACGGTGGCGCACCGTCTGGCGATGAGCCACTGGCGGCGGGCGCGCCGCTGGTGGGAGCTGGTGCGGGGCGAGTCCGCGCCACGGCCGGTGCCCGAACCGAACCCGGACCATGTGGCGTTGGTCTCCGCTCTGCGGCGTCTGCCGGAGGTCCAGCGGACCGCGATCGTGCTGCATCACCTGTGCGATGTGAGCGTGGAACAGATAGCCGCCGAGACCGGTGCGGCCGTCGGCACCGTCAAGGCACGCCTGTCACGCGGCCGTACGGCACTCGCCGCTCACCTGGTGAGCGAGGAAAACCACTCCACGGAGGAAGCCTGTGTCTGACCAGCCACCACCGCATCCCCTGACCGAGACGGAGCTGTCGGCCCGGCTCCGTGGCCTGGCCGCGCAGGGCGCGGCACCGGCCACAGGGGCACAGGCGAGGAGCCGGGCGCAACGCCGCCGCCGCAGCCAGCGCGTTGTGCTCTCCACCACCGTGCTCGCGGCGGCGGCTCTCGCCGCCGTCGCCTCCGGCGCCCTGGGCTCCGACACCGAGGCGGCCGCACCCCCTGCGGCGTCCGTGTCCCACACCCCCACACCCGTCCCGTCCCCGGCGCACGTCCAGCGGGTGACGATCGACCTGGACGCCCACACACTGACCATCAAGGGCAGGAGGTTCCCCATCAGCGGGGTGCAGGACAACTGCCCGATCGGCGAGAGGGAGGTCACGGTCACCGCCAAGTACCCCACCCTGACCATGCCCCCCGACAAGTACTCCAGGCTGACCAAGTATGTGGACGTCAGGCAGTGGACTGTCACCTTCACCGACCGCCATCATCACGAGCGGCTGCTGATGTGGGCGCTGGACCCCTCCGCCGGTCTCAACAGCATCGGCAACAACGCCGGCCCCGGCTCCATCGCCCTCGCGCCCCAGGACGGCAAGTGGGTGTACGACGCCATCAAGCCCGGCGCACGTGTGGAGATCAAGGGCCGGCAGGCCGCGAGCGCGGACCCGGACTCCGTGTGCTACGACCGCCACCCGGTCACCGGCGACCACTGATAACGAACCGGCAGCGCGGCGTGGGCACGCCGACCGCACCGGTCCAAGGCTGCGCGAATACCACGCCGGTGACCTCCAGGGTATCGACGCAGGCAAGAGCCCGCCGCCCCTGCCGACCCGCCCGACACCAGCGCTGTCCCGGCCGGGCATGTCGGGAGCCCATTCCACGTACTCCGTCGGAACGGATCGATTCCGTGTATTCCGCTGGAAGGAACCGATTCCGCGCATGAGGATCGTCGGCGCCCATGGGACGGATGTATTCGAAGAATATGGACAACTGAACAAGTTCCCCGTCCAGCCCGTCAGTTCGGCCAGTCCTCGTGTCTGCCCGGCTGTCCGCTCAGCCGGCACACCCTGCATCATGCCCAGCCGACGACCGGCCGCAGACCAGGCCAATTGCCCGCACGGGCAGACACGTTGACCTCCGGCTGCATACATGTGTGATGGCTGATGCAGAGCGTTTGGCTTTCCTTCATCCAAAGCCCCCCTCCTGAAAGCGTCGAACCCCGATGACCGAAGCACCTGTCAGGACACCCGAGAACACCTTCCTTCCGGGGGGCCGGCGCCGGCACCGCAAGCCCGGACAGAGTGGCACGGGAACCGGCCTGCGCCGGGCCCTCGTCCTCGCCATGGCCGTGCCCGTGGCGTCCGCCGCCCTGGCGGGTCCGTCCGCCTTCGCCGCCCAAAAGGGCGCCGGCGCGACGGCCAAGACCCACGGCCTGGACACCGGGGACCAGCAGATGGCCAAGAACCTGAAGACCCGGGTACTCGATCAGCGGCTGGGCTCGAACGTGAGCGGCGTGGTCCTCAACGCGGACTCGGCCACCACTGTCTGGGGCCACAACGCCTCCACCGCGCTGATGCCGGCGTCCAACGCGAAGCTCGCCACTTCGACCGCCGCCCTGACCGTGCTCGGCCCGCAGCACCGGTTCACCACGAAGGTCGTCTACGGTCACGGCACGCTGACCCTCGTCGGGGGCGGCGACCGCACCCTGAGCACCGCCGACCTCGCGGAATTGGCGAAGACCGCGATCGCCGGACTCAAGGCCGCGGGCCGGACCACCGTGACGGTCACCGTCGACGACAGCCTGTTCCCGGAGCCGACCCTGGCCAAGGGCTGGAACAAGGGCTACTACCCCGACACCGTCGCCCCGGTCCGCGCGCTGGTCGTCGACGGGCACGGCGTCCAGGACACCTCCATCGACGCCGGGCAGGTCTTCGCCAGGCAACTCGCCGCGCATGGCGTCACGGTCACCGGCGACGTCACCCGTGCCACCGCACGCCCGACGGACGTTCCGGTGGCCCAGCACAAGTCGGCGCCGCTGTCGGACATCGTCCGTACGATGCTCAAGCGCAGCGACAACGACATCGCCGAGACCCTGCTGCGGATGACGGCCCTGGGCGCCGGCCGCCCGGCCACCTTCGAGGGCGGCACTGAGGCCGTGCGGCGGGTGCTGAGCCGGGTGTACGGCGTTTCGCTCGACAACTTCGAGCTCTACGACGGCAGCGGCCTGTCCCGGGCCGACCGCATCCCGGCCGCCACCCTCGCGCAGATCCTCGAACTGCTGACGCAGCCCCGCTACGCGCACACCCTCGGCGCCGTCCGGGACGGCCTGCCCGTCTCCGGTGAGGCCGGCAGCACGCTCGGGCCGGAGTACGGCCGCTTCGACGACGCCAACTCCAAGTGCGCGGTGGGCAAGGTGCGCGCGAAGACCGGCACCCTCACCGGCG
Source organism: Streptomyces griseochromogenes (assembly GCF_001542625.1). Taxonomy (NCBI): domain Bacteria; kingdom Bacillati; phylum Actinomycetota; class Actinomycetes; order Kitasatosporales; family Streptomycetaceae; genus Streptomyces; species Streptomyces griseochromogenes. The sequence goes on from NZ_CP016279.1 coordinate 4,873,315, forward strand.
CCATCGCGCTGAGCGGTCTGACTCGGGGCAAGGACGGCAAGTGGAAGGTGTTCTCCTTCGTCGAAAACGGCGCCACGGCCGACCCGAACGCCATCAAAGACGCCATGGACGGCCTCGCGGCGACCGTCAACGGCTGCTACGCGTAAGGGATTCGGCCTCGGGATTGGTGGGCTCTGGTATTCACCTGTCGCGACATCTCCCGGATGAGGAATGGCGTCGGATCCGGTCTGCCGCGGTGCGCCCGGCGTGCGAGAGGGACTCTGGATGGCCGGCGGCGTCGTGAAGTGGTTCAACGCTGAAAACGGCTTCGGTCTCATCGCCAAGGACGGCGGGACCGATGCGTTCGCCCATCGCAGCGACATCGCCGATAGCGGGTGCCGGGAACTAGTGGAGGGCGAGGAGGTGGAAGGCCACCTTCGCCGTGACCCAGGGGCAGAAGAAGCCACAGGCCGAGAACATCGTCCGCGACTGAAATAAGGATTCTGCCCCGCGTGGGGCTGCTGTGTATAGTGGACCTACCGACGCGGGGTGGAGCAGCTCGGTAGCTCGCTGGGCTCATAACCCAGAGGTCGCAGGTTCAAATCCTGTCCCCGCTACGAAACCGAAGGGTCCGGCATCGTTCGCCGGGCCCTTCGGCTTTTCCGGCCCCGCTTGACGGCCTCGGCGATCTGACCGGGCACCAGCATGCTTCGGAACTTCAGGTGCGCACGCGCAACGCACCGCACCTGTCCTGACAAGTCGCGCTGTCTTCGGAAGAGTCAACGAGTGCATCGTCCGCCAGCTCGTCACAGGTACAGCCGCCGCCGTGGCCTTGCTGCGACCGTCCGCGTCACGCGACCGGCCCTCGGGTTCTGGTGCTCTGGGCGACCGGCTCCATCAGGCGTTGCCCGCACTGCTCGTCGTGACGGCTGCCGCGGCCCTCGGCCGAGCGGCCGGCGCCCTCTCGTCCTACGCCGGCCGCAGGCTCACCCCCTGTTGACGCGGTCGTCGTTGCACGGCATCCGCGATGACCGCTGTCACGAGCTTGTTGACGACCGCCGTGGCCGGCGGGCCGGGGTCGCGGTCCGCGAACAGGAGATGCCCGCCGCCGACCAGGGAGAGGGTGAGTGAGTCGATGTCGGCGTCGGCCGCGATGCGGCCCAGTTCACGCTCGTCGGCCAGATAGGCGGAGATCGCGGTCGTGGCCTCGGCGAGGATCGCGATGCCGCCTCCGGGCCTGGCTTGCCGCAGCCGTGCGCGCAGCTCGTCCCGGAAGGTGATGAGCGGGATGACTGCCACCGGAATCGGTCCGAACAGGGTGGTCAGCGCGCTGGTGAGGTTGTCGGCCACCGTGCCGGTGCCGGCGGACTCGCGCAGCGCACTCGCCTGCGTCTCGAGCTGCGCGGCCCGGTCGAGCACGAGGTCGGTGAGGAAGGCGTCGAAGTCGGTGAAGTGCCGATGCAGGACGCCTTTGGCGCAGCCCGCCTCGTCGGTGACGGCCCGGCTGGTCAACCCGTTCGGCCCGTCCCGCAGAAGTACGCGTTCGGCGGCGTCGAACAATTGCTGCCGCGCGTCGCGAAGGTGCACCCCAGTCGGCACTCGCAGATCCTCTCGTGCGTCACTCTGCTGGCACCCGTTGCCCAGTGGGCGCACGCCCACTAAGGTGGGCGCATGCCCATCTTACCGCGACAGCAACCAGAACCGTCTCCGGCGGAGCCGCACAAGGCCCGGCGGATGGCCGAATCGTTCGGTGCGGACGTGCAACGCTACGACCAAGCCCGGCCCGGCTACCCCGAAGCGCTGGTGGCACGGATCGTCGCCGGAAGCCCCGGTCCTGACGTGCTCGACATCGGCTGCGGCACCGGCATCGCAGCCCGCCAGTTCCAGGCCGCCGGCTGCGCCGTGCTCGGCGTCGAGCCCGATGCGCGGATGGCCGACTTCGCGCGAGCCCGTGGCCTGCAGGTCGAGGTGGCGGCCTTCGAAGCCTGGCAGTCGGCCGGCCGGACGTTCGACGCGGTCATCGCCGCCCAGTCGTGGCACTGGGTGGATCCGGTCGCCGGCGCCGTGAAGGCGGCACGTGTGCTGCGTCCAGGGGGACGGCTGGCGATCTTCGGGCACGTGTACGAGCCGCCCGCCGAGGTGGCCGAACCGTTCGCCGCTGCCTACCGGCGGGTGGCGCCCGACTCCCCGCTCAACGGCCAACCGGCCCGACGTCCGCTCGGCCTCTACCAGGCGGCATACGCGAAGTTCGCCGACAGGATCCGCGAGACCGAACAGTTCGACGACCCCGAACAGTGGCGGTTCGACTGGGAGCGGTCCTACACGCGCGACCAATGGCTGGACCTGCTGCCCACCACCGGTGGCCTCACCCAACTCCGTCCCGATCAGCTGGCCGAGATATTGGACGCGGTCGGGGGCGCCATCGACTCCCTGGGCGGACGCTTCACGATGAACTACACCACCCTGGCCGCGACCGCCGTACGTGCTGACACCGCCTGAGTCCATCTGCCCAGTCGTCGCCGACCCAGAAATCCGCGCGGACATTCGACGCTCTGCCCGGCGTCGGCGGAGGAGCGCGGCCAGCCGCCTGGGCTGCCGTCGATGGGTCGATATGTGTGCTGAGGTCGCGTGGCGCTCGCTCGCCCCGGACCGCTGCCACCACCACACCGATCCCACCGTGCCCCGAGCCGTTCCGCCGGCGTACCTGTGCGTGATATTCCGGCCGTGCCGTCGGCCGGCTCGGGCGCCTGCCACAAAATAACCGCCGAGTAGCTCTCGTATCGTCAGATGCCCCGTGGACTGGTCAGTCTGCCTGGCGGGGCGGGGCGGCCCAGGGGGAGGAGGTACTGGACCGGCTCGTCGAGGTCGTCGAGGCCGAGGAGCTCGTGGGTCAGGTCGTCGTGGAGGCCGCCGAGCGGGAGAGTGGCGAGGCCGAACGCCGCCGAGGTGAGCAGCAGCGTCTGCGCGAGGTGGCCGGCCTCCAGCAGGCCCAGCCGCAGGGCCCGCAGGCCGTAGCGGCGGCGCAGCAGGCCGAGGTCGAGGTGGACGGTGAGTACCGCCGGGGCCTCGTCGATGCCCACCGCGTCCGGGTCGTCCGCCGGCCGGGAGAGGTACGAGGACAGTGCCTTGAGCTCGGCGACGGTCGGGGCCGGGCCGATCGGGAGCAGTGTGCGGCGCTCCGGCACGCAGTGGTACGTGCCCGCGGCCAGGCCCGCGACATCCAGCGCCACCAGGCGCACGCGCACGCTGTAGAGGGCACCGGCGCTCGGGTACGGGCGGTGCCGGAGGGTCTGTACGGTGCCGTCGGCGAGCGGCCGGTGCGTCGCGTGGCTCTCGGCGTACGCGGACCACAGCACCCCGCCCAGGGTCCCCGCGTCCAGCGGCCCGTACAGCGGTCCGCGCACGGAGCTGCGTCGGCACAGTGCCTCGGCGAGCGACAGTTCCGGCAAGGGGACGGCGGGCAACGGCAGTTCGGCCGTCAGCCGGGCCGCCGAAGGGGTCGGCGGCGGGGGCAGGTCGCGCAGCGCGGTGTCCTCGGGTCGTCCGATCCGGAACTTGCTGCGCTCCAGGTACTGGTAGTCGGCCGCGCGGTGCCCGGCGGGGAAGAACCCGGGGTCGTCCTCGGTCTCCAGCAGCGTGCGGGCCGCGAGGCGGCAGACGGCCCGCTCCTCGTCGGGGGTCACACCGAGCCGGTTGAACAGCATGTGCAGCTGGGACGCCCAGACCCAGGGCACACGGCGGGCGGCCTGCTCCGCGGGCACGGCGTCGCGCAACCGGGCGTCCGTGGCGCCCACCCGGCGCGCCCACTCCGCCAGCCAGTGCGCGGCGGTGCCCGCGTCGAGGGCGGCGCCGAGGGCCCCGGCGCGCCGGACCAGGCCCGGCCGCTGGAGGGCGAACACCGAGTTCACGCGGGAATGGACGGCGGCCCCGGGCAGCGGCTCCACCTCGGTGATCCAACGCCAGGAGGCGGCGTGCCGACGCAGCCAGCCCGCGGCCTGGAGTTCGTCGAGGCCGAGCGCGTGGGCGGTGGCATGGGCGAGGTCGAGGGCGAGCGGGAGCCGGGCGGCGCGGTCCGGGGTCGCGCGCAGCGCCTCGACGGCCGCGCGGGTGGAGTGGCAGAACACCTCCTCGGCGACGCGCAGCGCGGCGGGGCCGCCGTACCGCTCGGCCTCGGGTACGTACGGCACCTCGCGCACCTCGCCGTGCCGGGACGGCCAGGAGCCGGTGAACTCCGCGGGCCGGGCGGCCGCCAACTCCGCCAGGACGGCGGGAAGTCCGGCCGCCGCACCGGCGGGCAGCGGTCCCCGGAAGCGGATCCGCAGGTGGGGGCCGCCCTCGCCGTAGCGGATGAAGAACCAGGCGGCGCGCGGGTCGGCGGTCAGATCGTCCATCAGCGGAGCGAGGTCGTCGGTGACGAACGCGTCCGTCTCCGCGCCGCCGGTGTGCAGGGCGAGGTGCAGGCTGTGCCAGGCGTGTCCGGGGTACTCGGACGCGACCTCGGAGGCGGTCGGGCAGGGGCGGGGGCGGGGGCGGGCGGTCGTCATCGCGTCCTCACGGGAAGGGGTGGGGGTCGAGGGGCAGTTCGTCGCGTCGCGGCGGCCGGGCGGTACGGCCCAGCCGGTGGGGCACTGTCAGCAGCCGGTCCAGTCCCGCGGTGCGGCGGTTGACGTGCCCGAAGGTCATCGGAAGCGTGCCGGGGACGATCACCTTGGCGCAGTGCAGCCCCAGCCGGTCCCGTACGCCCGGCTCGTCCTGCGTGACCGCGATGACCTCCAGTCCCTCGGCGGCCAGCCGCTCCACGGTTCGCTCCAGCAGCCCCGTCAGGTCGGCCACCGGCTCGGGCGCCCCCGGCCACCGCTCGTACCACGGCGCCTCCGCGGTGTCGGCGAACAGGAAGTCCAGCCGGGGCTGCGCCTCGGGCAGGGTGTTGAGGCCGACGTGGTCGTCGAGGTCCAGCACCAGCTCGGGGCGGTCAAGCATCGGACGCAGCCGCTCCGGGTCCCGGGGACCGCCCGGAGCGCAACGGCGGGCGGACTCCTGGACGTTGGTGACCACCTCGGCGACCGCCGAGCGGATCGCCACCCGGGGGTCGTGATGGGCGCCGGCAGCCAGGAACACGCGGGGCGCGTCGGGATGCGCGCCCTCGTAGCGGCAGAGCGAGATCACCGCCGGGACGCCCAGGTCGTTGGTGGCGTCCAGCAGGGTCAGGCGGTAGCGCAGCAGCGCGGCGCGGTCGGCCAGGGCGGTGACCTCCGGGTCGTCGGCGGGGACGGAGATCCGGGGCAGCGGGGTGCGCGCGTACCAGGCCATCAGGAAGGCGTCGCGTTCGGCGACCTCGAACAGCCCGTACAGCGCGGCCTCTTGGGGGCTGTTGCCCAGTCCACAGCCGTTCGAGGACTCGTACACCACCCGCGGCCGGTCCGGCCCCGGTACGTCCCAGTACGCCACGTGCTCGGGTACCGCCAGCGCGCGGCGCTCGGTGAGCGACCAGCCGTACACCCAGTCGAGTGCGAGGCCGGGGGAGTACGGGAGGGTCCGGCGGGCGGGGTGACCGTCGAGCTCGGGATCCGGCAGGCCGAGCCGGACGGGGTCGAGTACGGCGTGCCCGCCCGCGGCGACGAGGTCGGCGTACGAGGCGCGGAGCACGGTACGGCGGCCGGTGGGCCGCATCCCGGCGAACCGCTCCACGCTCTCGAAGAGGGCGACGCGTTCGCTGGACCGGAAGTCGCCCGACCGGCCGTAACCGCCGTCGTCGAGGGGGCGGCCGTCCGTCACCCAGGCGGTGGTCAGCGCGAACGCGGAGTCCTCGGTCCTGAAGAGCCGGCGCACCGGCCCGAACCGCTCGTCGTGCAACTCGGCCCGCAAACGGGCGGGCGTGGCACGGGCGTTGGGGCCGCGCAGCACCGACGGGTCGGGCACCGGCCGGGGCTCGGCCGGCAACCGGGCGTCGGCGGGCGAGTCGTCCGGCAGCGGCCGGCAGACCGGGCAGCCGCCGACCGGCCGGATTCGGTGGGTGGACCAGGTGTACCGGTCGCCTTGGAGGATGTGGAGGACGGCGCGGTCGTCGACCGTGACCGGGTCGGGGGCGTCGGGAGCGTCTGGCCCGGCGGGGCTGTCGGGGCCGTCGCGGTCGGATGGGGGCGGGGCGTGGCGGTCGGACGGGGGCGGGGCCGGTTCGAGCGGGTCGGCTGTGAGCAGGTCGGCCGTCAACAGGTCTGCCGCGAGCCGGAGCGCGGCCTCGGCCAGGGGCGGGGTCGCGGTGCCGCCGAGCGCCAGCCGCGGGCTCTGCCACGGCACCCGGCCGCCTGCAGTGGCCAGCCGCTGGTACTCCGCGCAGCCGACGCAAGCCCGCGCTCCGGGACGGAGTACGGGCCCGATCACGGTCAATGCCCCGTCCTCGCGCACCGGCACGAACCGCACCGGATGAGCCAGTGCGTGCCGGCTGAGCCGCTCGGCCAGTGCGAGATCCCACGCGGTCAGCCGCACGACGGCGGTGCCCGCGACGGTCGCGAGCGCCGCCGCCGGATCGAGGACCGGGACCGGGACGGGGACGGCGTACGGATCGGGGACGGCGTACGGAGCGGCGGTGCTCATCGGGCGCCTCCCCGTCCGGTCAGGAGCGTGAATCCGGCTGCGCGCAGGGCGTCGGCGAGGGGGTGATGGTGGCCGGTGCCCCGCCGGGGTGTGGGGCGTAGGCCGGTCAGGCGGTGCAGGGCGGCGCGCAGGGCCGGTTCCCGGGCGGCGATCCCTGCCAGCCAGGCGTCGGTCCAGCCCTCGTCCGCCCAGCCGGGCGGCTCGACGCCGGCGAGCGGGGCCGCGGCCCCGCTGAGCGCGGTGTGCCGCGCCCGGTCCGGCACGTGCTCCGCCGCCATCGCGCGCGTGACCGCGTCGATGGCGGCGAGGGCCACGGCGTCGGCCGCGGTGGCCTCGACGGCGTGGCTCACCGTGGCGGGGGAGGCGCTGGTACCGGCCGAGACCGATCGGACCCGGATGACGGCCGAATGGGCTTCCTCGGAGCCGAGTCGCCGGACCGACAGATCGGCCGACCGGCCCATGCGTTCGGTCAGCACGGTCCACCAGTGACGGGCCTGAGGGTGCGTGCGCCAGACGTCGTTCCCGATGCCGTCGGCGCGGGCGCCGGCAGCGACCGGATCCGCCTCCGACGCGGTGTCGGCGGCTTCCGGCCCGATGTGGTCGAGGACGGCGCGGCGCAGTGCCCGGCCGTATGCGTGATCGGGGCTCGCTCCGACGATCGGGGCCGACGGGCCGTCGGCGAGGGCGAGTTCGGCGGCCCGGCAGGCGGCTTCCAGCCGGGCCAGGTCCGCTCGTACCGCTCCGGCGACCAGCAGACCCGCCGGGGTCCGGCAGGATGCGAGCGACGCGGGAAGCTGCGGCAGGGCCCCGGGCAGCGGCGCGTCGAGCACGCCGAGCAGCGGGTCGCCCAGGGCTGTGACCCGGCGCAGCGCCTCCCCGAGATCCGGCGCGGGCGGGGCGTCCGGCCTCCGGCGGGCAGCCCGAGGGGCCGCCGCCCACGGGTGGTACGTCGCCTCCGGCGGCTCGGCTCGGGCGATCAGCACGGCCGAGTGTCCGGCCGTCGCCGTGCCGGAGGCGTCCTCGTGCGCGGCAGGGTCGGGCAGGCCGGCGACGGCCGCGAGCAGCCGCCCGGCCGCGGCACCTGCGAGCAGGGCGACATGCGTACGGGACGGCTCCCTGGCAGAGGCAGAGGCACCGGTAACGGCAGCGGCAGCCGACTGCGACGGCGCCCGGGCACCTGCAGGCGGTGTGGCAGGCGCTGCCGATCGCGACTGCGTGGTGCCGGGCCTGCCTTGAGCCAACGCCGGCGTCCACAGTGGTGTGCTGGTGGTGAGGCGGGTGGCGATGGCGGTGGCGTCGGGGCGGGCGTGGTCCGGGGGGCCGGGCTCGGTGACGAAGCCGCCGTCGGCGTCGCAGGAGACGGCCAGCGCCACGGCCCCGGACGGAGCTTGGGCCGTGACCACGGCCCAGCCGACGGGCAGCCGGCCGTCGGCGGTGACCCGCGGGCTCGCCCCCGCGCGGCGGAGCGCCCCCACGAGGCTCACGGCGAGAGGACCCTCGGGATCCGGAGTGGAGACGACCGGTCGCGCGGTCCGGATCGCTTCGACCGCCTCAGCCGGGTGGGCGGCTGACGAATCCGGCCAGGGCGGGAGTTCGGCCCCGTCCGGGTGCTCGACCAGCAGGTCGTGCTCGCGCAGTCGGGCCGCGAGCGTGGCGAGCGCCGCTTCCACCCGAGGGCCGGCCTGATCGCTCGCTGCGGCCCTTCCCCGGCTGCCTGCCTGCTCTCCGGCCTCGGCCTGCGCCCGGGCCACGCCCTGAATCTGGGCGTCGGCCCAGGGAGTGTCGTCCGCTCGTGCCTCGGTATCGGTCTGCGTGTCGTCGTCCGCCCTCGCCTCGGTACCAGCCTGTGCGTCACCGTCGCCCCGCACTGCCTGGTCCGGGGCGAGCCGGTCCGAGAGCAGCTGCCACAGGGCCGGCAGCGCGCGGCTGCCCTCCAGCGTGACGACGGCGCCGCGGCCGCGCAGGTGCAGACCCGTGAGCAGCGGGGTGACGGCCACGCCGGGCCGCAGTCGGAACCGCGGCTCCGACCCCGGCCGCGGCGCGGGCGCGACGAAGGTTTCGGGCGCGACGGGGGCCTCGGGCATGACGGGGGCTTCGGGCGTCGGCGGGGCGGGTTGCCCTCCTGGAACGGGGTCCGGGGGCTTCGGGACCGTGCCCGCCGCGGAGTCCGAGGGCTCCGCGGCTGTGTCTGGCGCGGCGGCGGGGGCAGTGGTCATGACGAGCCCTCCACCGCCGCGATCACTTCGTCGATGCGGCCCTGCCAGGTGTGCCCGGTGAGCTCCGGCACCGTGCGCACGACCAGGTACGCGGCGAGGTACCGCTCCACCGGCCGTACGTCGCAGATCGCGAACAGCCGGTAGAGCGCGTTCGTACAGGCCCGGTAGATCAGGTAGTTGGGCCGAGTCCACATCGCCCCCTGCGGGTCCGAGCGGCGCAGCCGGCGGTGGAACTCGCTGTAGCGGGTGCGTACGTCCTGGTTCCAGCGGTCGGCCACCGTCCGGTCGCCGAGCACCGCCGCCCGGTCCCGGTACTCGAGGGGGTCGCCGGCGAAGTCCGCGCCCGCCGCGAACCGCTGCGCGGCGATACGCCACGCATCGGCGGACCAGTCGGCCCAGGCGCGCTCCCAGCCGGCCGCCCCGCCGCCCGTGATCCGCCCGACCATGGCGGTGACGGCCGGCCCGGTGGCCTCCCACCTGCGTTCGAAGGCCGCGCGGAGCCGCCCGTCCGGGTCCTCGTAGACCAGGAAGTCCTCGAGGTGCGAGACGAACGAGTAGTGGCCGCCGATCAGCCCCTCGGGGTGCGCCGTGGCGTGCGCGGCCAGCGCCGCGACCGCGAGCTGCACGCGGGCGGCGGGCGCGTCGCCGTGCCCGCCCAGGAACGCGCACCCCGTGTCGAGGGCCTGCAGGCCCAGTGCCAGCAGGTCGTCGCGGAGCCGGACCCCGTCGGGCCCGATCAGGACGCGCAGGGACGACTGGTCCACCGGCTCGACGCGGACCGTGCCGTCCGGTACGAGCGGGCCGTACGGCGGGGCGATCAGCTCGGCGCGGCCGGCCACGGCGGCCCGGGCGAGGATTTCCTCCTCGGTGACGTGGGCGGCCGAGGGGTGGTCGGCGGCCCAGGTCCGCAGGGCGGAGGCGGTGCGCTCGGCCGCCAGGGCCACCCGGTGGGGTACGCCGCGCAACCGGATCCGTACGTGCGGGCCGTACAGCCAGTGGCGCTCGACGTGCCCGGTCAGGCGGGCGCTTGCGGCCCGGCGGGCCAGCGGCAGCACCGCCTCGCGCAGCAGCGGGGCCTTGTCCTCGCGGTAGTCGTACAGGACGACGTCGAGGGCCGTGGCGGACCCGGGCACGGCCGGGTCCGGCGGGGCGGGGGCGGGGCCGGCCGGGGCGTTCATCGGGTGCCTCCTCGACGGGGTACGGGCGGGGCGGCGGGCCGGGTCGCGGCCCGGTCGGCTGTGCGGCGGCGCGCCGGGCGGTACGTCTCGATGACGGACTCGACGGCATGGGCGGGCTGGTCCCGGCCGCCGAATGCGGGCAGGGCCTCCTCCAGGACGACGCCCTGGGGATGGCGTGCCAGCCAACTGCCCAGGCAGCGCAGGTGCAGGACGTTGCCCAGGTCGAGCGCCTGCGGTTTGGGCGCCCGCAGTTGCGCGACGAAGTCGTCGACCGCGCGCCCGGCCGGGGGCCGTGGAACCGTGTGCAGGAAGAGCTGCTCCGGCAGGTCGAGCAGGGCCCGCCAGCGGGCCACCGTGGCGGCCGGCACCTCCCGCTCCTCCGTGGTCAGGTCGGCGCGCAGCGCGTCGAGCACGCCCGGGCCGAGGTGCCAGCGGCGCCGGGCCAGCACCAGGTGGCGGTGGCGCAGCCGCGGCGTACGGACCACCTGGCCGCCCGGCGCCGCCATGGCGTGCCGGGGCAGCAGCGGGTGGAAGTCCACCACCCCCGCGGGATGGTCGGAGAGGAACGGCCCGAGCCGTCCCGGCAGCATGATCGGTGCGAGGAAGCCCAGGTAGAGCACGTCCAACGGGTCGCCGGTCGCCCGTACGCGGAACCGCAGTCGGTCGGTGACCGGGTCGTGGACGAGATCGAGGTCGGCTTCGGCGAGGGCGGTCCGGCCGCGGTCGGGTCCGATCTCCTCGGCGAGCAGCAGCGGGTGAAGGTTGGCGTTGAACCCGCCCACCGGCCGGACCTGGGCCGCCCGCGCGCCCGCGCCGAGGCCGCGCCGGACGCGCTCGCCGACCGCGGCCGCGGCGCTCACGGGCATGGCGTCGAGGAAGCGGCTGGTGAACCGGCCCCAGCCGCCGTAGACGTGGTTGACGCACAACAGCCCGTCGTCGTGAACGCGTTGGACGAAGTGGGAGTAGCTGAGCGGCCGGGCGGCCGTCCAGTCGGGCAGACGGGCGGCGAGGGCGCGGACGGGGTCGGCCGGCAGGACGATCGCGGGGGCCGTGTCCCCGGCCGGTCCTGCCGCCGCCCGTGCCAGCGCGGAGAACTCCTCGCGCAGACAGGCGAGTTCGACCAGTCCGGCCGGCAGTTCGGGATCGTCGGACGGCCGGGCCACGAGGCGGCCGGATTCCTCCCAGGCGGCGGCGGTGTCGGCGCCGAAGTCCCATGGGTCGCGGCAGGTTCCGCCCTCTCCGTAGCGGGCGACGAAGCGGTCCCGGGCGATCCGGCTCATCATGTGTCCGAGGTCGAACAGCTCGGCCAGGGGGGTGAGTTCGCTGAGCGCGGCGTGGTCGGCGGGAGTGAGCGGGTCGTACCCGGCGGGCCGGTCCTCGTACGGCGCTCCCGTGGTCCGCTCGTCCGTGTCCGGTGCGGTCGGCGGGCGGCGTGGGGACAGGGGAACGGGGGCGACGGCGTCCTCGGTGAGGGTCGTCAGCGGGGCCGCGTCCGGCGGGACGGCTCGGCCGGTGTCGGCGAGCAGCTCGTGCCAGTGGTCGGCCAGGGTGGCGAGCAGGGCGGGGCGCTCGGCGGCGGGAGTGTCCGCGAACCGCCGTGTGTCGTGCGCGAGTCGGGTGAGCCGGTCCGCCAGGACCGCGTCCGCGGGCCACTGGCGCAGCCAGTCGGCGAGCGCGAGGAGCGGGGCGGGGTGCTGCGGGTCGACGGGCTCCGCGGGCATGAGCAGCCCGGAGTCGGCGAGCCGGTCCACGAAGCCCGCGACGGCGGGGTCGTCCGGCGTGCGGCCCAGGCCGGCGGCGAGCCGGGCGGTGAGCGTACCGAGGGCGAGCGGGCCGCCGGCGAGGACGGCTGCCAGCGTGTCCAGCGCCGGGCGGGCAGCCACCTCGACCTCGTCCTCGCGGGTGACCAGGTACCGGCCGCCGGCGAACAGCGCCTCCGCGCGGGCGAAGCGGGCCCGCCCGTCGGCCACCCGTGCGGTGCTCGTCATGCGGTGGGGGAGGGCGCGGCGGCGGCGCGGCTCGTCGAGCAGGGCCGCGGTGAGCGCGGCGACGAGGGTGCGGTTCTCCTTGACGACAGAGGTCAGCGGGGTAGTGGACCCGGGCTCGGGCTCCGTCGCGGCGGTGGCCGTGGCAGCCGTGTCGGCGACCGGTTCGGCCGCCCACCCGACGGCGGTGAACCAGGACAGCGGACTGGTCTTCGTGCTGGCCCGCAGGGCGTGCCGCAGGACCGAGGCCTCCTCCTTGCGCGCCCGCCGCCCGGTCTCGCCCCGGCCGGCCCTGCCGACCGCCCGCAGCAGGTCGGCACTGGTCAGGGCGATGGCCCGGGCGAAGGCCGGGGAGCGGCAGAGGCCGGCGAGCGCGGCGCGCTCGGCGGTCAGGGCGGGCGGTACGGCGGCGCCGAGCTCATCGAGCAGCCGGGCGCGCAGTTCTCGCAGGGCGAGCCAGTCGGCGAGCCGAGGCACCCGGTCGGGAAGGGCACCGAGCCGGCCGAGGAGGGCGGGGCGGGGCTCGCGGCCGTTGTGCAGGGCGCGGCGGAGTGGAAGGACCACCTGGCGGTGGAACTGCTCCTCGTGGCCGGCGCGCGCGGCGAAGAGGTCGTCGGACAGGGCCGCCCGCAGGGCGGCGTCCTGGGCGGCCAGGGCGGTGAGCCGGGCGAGCAGGGTCCGTACCTCGGCGGCGGGGGCGGTTTCGGCGGGGTATGGGAGCACGGTCGTACGGACGAGGGTGTACGGCGCGGTCCGGTCGTACGGGTCCGCCGGGTCGTAGGGGCCTGCCGGGTCGGCCTGGTCGGGCTGCGGCACGCGCACCGGGGTTGCCGGCGGGGCGGAGTACGGCATGACGGGGCTCCCGGCGTACGGCTCGGAGGGCGGGCGGGATCGGCGGAGCGGGCGGGAACGCGCGGACGGCTTCAGCGGTACCGGGTGGACCTCTGCGGACCGCGTCGGGGTAGGCGCGGGGTTGTGCGGCCGGCCGGCTGGACAGGACGAGCCGGCCGGCCGCACGGAGCCGTGGCCCACCGGCCTCGTGGGAAGCGAGGCCGAGGGCGCACTAGTAGGGCAGGTCGGGCAGCCTGGGCTGGGCGCGCGAGGAGGAACCGCATGAGCCCGAGCCGGCTCCCCCGGATGCGCCCGTCTCGGGCAGCGCGACGGTGTCCCGCAGGGCGGTGACGGTCAGTTCGCCGAGCTCGGGGTCATCGAGGGCTAGGAGGTCCCCGCTGTGGTCGGGCATGTGGAGCCTCCCAGGTTCGAAAGACGGTGTTCGGGATGGGCCCGGGGTCAGAGGACTACGGGCGTGTCCACTTGCGGCTGCGCGCACGACGACGAGCCCTGGCACGAGCAGGAGCCCCACGAGGCGCCGTTCTCGGGCAGCGCGGCGGTGTCGCGCAGCGAGGTCACGGTCAGGTCGCTGAGGTCCAGGTCCGCGTCCAGGGCGAGGTCCTGGAGGTCCAGGCCGTCCTGCTGGTTCGGGGTACGGGACATGACGAACTCCCTTGGGAGGAAGGTGGAGGTCGGAACGCGCCTATGGAATGACGGCGCGAAACATGCCGAAAAGCAGGGCATGTAAGGGAATTCCGCTCGAAGCTGGAGAAAGAGCCCGAACGGTCATTCGTCGTACAGCAGCGAGTCTGGGTCCCGGGGGAGGCCGGCAGCAAGGCCAATTCAGTTATTGGCCTGTTGTGTTCATCCCGGTTCGGTGCGTCTTGGCACGTCGCGTCGCGGTGGTGCGGCCGCGTTTGGACTGGTGCGAGGTGAAGAAAATGTGGATGCATGTGTCCCTTGTGAGGTGGATCTCCCCTGGTTGTCCACGAGGTGAGTCAGGGTCGTGACAGGCGGACGTCAGGCCTCCGTCAGCCGGGTGTCAACGCCTCCCGGCGCCCTCGTGCGGCCCGGCGCACGGAGGTGGCGCACGTCGCGTCCATGAGGGGTGCACAATCGGTCAACTTCCTTTCCGGGGAGGTCGGGTGGATAGGTACGGGCCCCGGACCGAGTCTCGGTCCGGGCCTACATCCGGGCCGGAGAGGTCGAGATCCCGCTCCTGCTCGCCGCACGCGCGATCGGGCATGCCGATGCCAGTCGGATCGCGGTCTGCCTTCCCTGATGGGTTGCTTGGCGGGGTGTCCTTGCCGTCGACCTGGTGCGCTTTCCGGGCCGCCGGGTGCCGGATCTCTGCCCGCTGAGTGACGACCGGTAGGTCGCCCGGATCGGGGTGGAGGCGGATCTGCCGCGGGGTGCACCTGGACGCGGCGCCGGCGCGACCGGTTCGGCCGCGTGACTCAGGGCTGGGATGCCCGGAACGCCGCTCCGGCACGGAACGGCGTGGCCTGGCTACGGTCTGCCCGTCGCATGCATCGGGGTGCTTCACGGGCACATAAAGGGGATTTACTTCACACATCAAGTTTATTGTTCAACTATGTATGGGTGCGTAGCTTTGCCAGGGCCAAGACAACGGGGCGTCCGCCGCCGGCAGGCACGGAACGGCGGGCAGTGCAAGGAGGAAAGATCATGAAGAAGCTCATGCGGCGTATCGCGACCGCAAGCGTTTCAGTGACACTCGCCGGAGGCGCTCTCCTCGCCGCCGGCGGCTCCGCGACTGCGGCCACTTCGCAGGACAGCGGGCCCACCCCTGCTCCGGCCGCCCTGACTGCGGACGCGAAGGTCATCGACCTCCACGGCATACATCACGACCGTGGCGCCCCTACGTACGGTCACCGGCTCCATGACCGCGGTGACCAGGACTACGGCAGCCGGTGTGACGACGGCCACGGTCACGCTGGCACGTACCGGACGGCGGGTGGCCGCTTCGACCCCTGGGTGGACGACCAACTGCTGAAACCCGACCCCTGGATCAAGGATCAGTTGGCGATGTTCGTCCACTCCGGCGAACCCGGTCATCGGCACTTCGTGTGACCCGCGCCGCAGCGTCCGCACGCACTCGGACCGCACAGGGAAGGGCACCCGCCGCTGAGTGCTCGCCCGGAGCACACGCAGGTGCGTCGCCCCTGCGTCGGCAACCGGCGGCTTGTGCCTGGCGCGGACCTCGGGCCCGCGTCGCCGTCCTGTACTCGTGGTGAGCCCACTCGGTGCCACCCTCGACCGCCTCCCGCACCACTGCGAGGCCGTCCCCACCAACAACAACGGCTACCGGCTCAAGAACGTCTCCAGATCATCGAACGAGACACCGGCGTGGCGTGAGCGGTGCACATATCCCCGTACTTGGTGCTGCACTCACGCGAGTACGGGGACAACAGCCCACCGACGACACCAACCCGAGCGTGTCCGCGCCTGCTTCCCTATCCCGTCCGCTCCGGCCAAGGCGAAGCCGAACCCGGACCAGCCCCCTGACCACACGCCTGTCCGGGCGGCCTCTTAACATCATTTGGCATTCTTCGACGGACGCTGATGCCCGCTTGGCCGCGCCCGCCGTCCAACGCCCAACACGACACAACGACTCCACCGCGTCGCGACGGAGTCGTGCATCGAGGAGGAACGTTCATGCACGCCCGGAGGATCGGCGCAGCCGCCGCAACAGCGTTGGCGGTCCTGGCTGCCCGCGACCTCACCCAGAAGAAGCACGCACTGCTCCGGAACTTCCCGGTCATCGGGCACGCCCGGTACCTGTTGGAGAAGATCGGGCCGGAGCTGCGGCAGTACATCGTGACGTCCAACGAGGAGGAGCGCCCGTTCAGTCGTGACCAGCGCACCTGGATCTATGCGTCGGCGAAGGAGGAGAACAACTACTTCGGGTTCGGAACCGAAGTCGACGTCGAGCACGTGCAGGGGCACGCCTACCTGAAGCAGCGCACGTTCGCCGGCACTCTGCCCGACACGCACGACCCGCAGGCGTCACTGCCCTCCGCCAAGGTGCTGGGCGGGCCGCGCGGGCGCGCCAAGGCGTTCCGGCCGGCGAGTGTGGTGAACATCTCTGCGATGAGTTTCGGATCGCTCTCCGGCGCGGCCATCACGGCGCTCAACAAGGGGGCGGCGCTGGCGGGCACGATGCACAACACGGGCGAGGGCGGTCTCTCGCCGTACCACCGCAACGGCGGCGACCTCGTCCTTCAGATCGGTACCGCGTACTTCGGCTGCCGCAACGAGGACGGCAGCTTCAACCTCGACAAGCTCAAGGACGTGGTCTCCGGCGCCCCGGTCAGGGCGATAGAGATCAAGCTCTCCCAGGGCGCCAAGCCGGGGCTGGGCGGGATGCTGCCGGGCGCGAAGGTGACCCCGGAGATCGCCGCGATCCGCGGCATCCCGGTCGGCAAGGACTGTGCGTCCCCGTCGCGGCACACCGCGTTCAACGACGTCGACTCGATGCTCGACTTCGCGGAGCTGATCGCCACCGAGACCGGTCTGCCGGTCGGGGTCAAGAGCGCGGTCGGTGAGATGGGTTTCTGGCGGGAGCTGGCCACGCTGATGGCGCGGGGTGACCGTGGTGTCGACTTCGTGACCGTCGACGGCGGTGAGGGCGGCACCGGGGCGGCGCCGAGGATCTTCGCCGACTCGGTGTCGCTGCCGTACCGGATGGGTTTCTCCCGGGTCTACGGCACCTTCGCCGAACTGGGGCTCACCGACGAGCTGACCTTCATCGGCTCCGGCAAGCTCGGCCTGCCCGAGAACGCCGCGGTCGCCTTCGCTCTGGGCGCCGACATGATCAACGTGGCCCGTGAGGCGATGCTGTCCATCGGCTGCATCCAGGCACAGAAGTGCCACACCGACACGTGTCCCACCGGCATCGCAACCCAGAACCCGTGGCTGGCCCGCGGCCTGGACCCGGCCTCGAAGGCCACCCGGGCCGCTGTCTACCTGCGCACCCTACGCAAGGAGCTGCTCAAGGTTTCGGCGGCCGTCGGCGTCGCCCACCCGGGACTCATCACGGCCAACGACATCGAGATCATGAACGGCGACTACGAGGCCCGCACCCTGGCCGGCGTCTACGGCTACAAGGACGGCTGGGGCGAACTCGGCCCGCACCTGGCCGATGAGATCACGGCACTGCTCACCACCAAGCCGGCCGCCGTCCACAAGCCGGTCGTCTGACGCGCCGACAGTGACAAGCACCGCGCTCAAGGCGCCCTTGCGCGGAACACGAGCGTGGCACCAGCCGGTGTCGCCCTCACCCATCCACTTGCCCCTACCCCACGGCCAGTCCGTGCCGAGGCGATCACAACATGACTGAAGAAGTGAGATTCAAGAGCGTCGTCGGCCCCGAACTGGCCGGGTCGATCGACCTGCCCGAAGGCGAGATCCGGGGCTGGGGAATCTTCGTCCACGGATTCACACTCGGCAGGAACTCGCCGGCCGCCTCGCGCGTCAGCAAGCAGCTGGCACGCGAGGGGATCGGGATGCTGCGCTACGACAACCTCGGGATCGGAGACTCCGACGGCGACTGGGGGGACGGTTCCTTCACCATCAAGGTCCAGGACACGGTCCGTGCAGCCGCTTTGATGGCGGAGCGAGGAACTCCAGCAGACCTGCTGGTGGGGCACTCGTGGGGAGGCGCCGCCGCCATCGCCGCCGCGGCCGAGGCAACCGGCGTCCGCGCGGTCGCCACGATCGGGGCGCCTGCCGACCCCAGCCACGTCGAGAGACAGTACGACGCGGTCATGGAACGCGTTCTCAACAAAGGTTCGCACGAATGGTTCGTCGGCGGGAGGACCCTGGTCCTCAAGCGTGCCTTCGTCGACGACGTCCACCAAGCTCGCCTGCGCGACCGGATACGCGAGTTGCACCTGCCGCTACTCGTCATGCATTCGCCCACCGACAACACCGTCGACATCGCCAACGCCGGGGAGATCTTCCGCGAGGCACGCCACCCGCGAAGCTTCATCTCGCTCGAAGGAGCAGACCATCTCCTGACCGCACGAGGACAAGCGCAGCGAGCCGCTCACATCATCAGCGCCTGGGCCGACCAGTACATCCACAGGTCACGGCCCGGAGGAAAAGACATGTGAGGGAGCCGCTGAGCCATCGGAAGGGGTGGCTCGGCAGCGTTGCATCTCCTGGTGAAGACCGACGTTCCCCGCGTGGGCTGGGCGGACAGCCCCCGTGCCCCAGACCGGGTGGGCCTGGGGCACGGGGGCGGCGCCGGCGCCGGGGAGGCGGCTCAGCCGCTGCGGTGCGAGCGCCGCATGCGGTGGACGCCGAAGCAGGCGCCGACCAAGGCGGCAGCCGTGGCGGCGGCGCCCGCGGTGACGGCTACGTCGGCGGTTGCCACGGGTGCGGCGGACGCGCGCGGGGGCGCGGCCGTACCGCCGTAACCGCCACCCTCGCCCGCCCGGTCGTAGGCCGACCCCGGGAGCTTGTCGCCGTATTTCGCGTGTACGAGGCGTTGGTAGGCGGCCAGGGGCACGCCGCCCTTCCCCACCGCGCGCCGCGCGTCGGGGTCGAGCGGCAGCACACGGCCGTCGCGCACCACGTACCAAGCGTCGATCTGCGGTTCCCGGAAGACGGTTCCGCGGCCGTGCGCCTCACTGACGTAGTGGGTCTCGTCACCGCCGGTCGCGATGTTGACGACCTTCCACCCCTTCGCCGTCCGAACGGTCCACACCGAGGCGACCTGGCCGTCTGCGGAGACCGCCTTGCTCGCGACGAACTGCGGGTCGGCGACATGGGCGCCCGGGCGTCCGGCGACGAACCCCGGGTCGAGGAAGTAGATGGTCACCGACGGTCCGACCAGGCGTGGCCGGGCCGCGCTCCGCGCGATCGCGTCATCGCGGGCGAAGAAGCGCGAGAGGGTGTGGAGGGTGGCCGGGGTTGACGCCGCCTCGCGTGCCTGAGCGGTGTCGGCGGCGGTGAAAGGCGCGGGGAAGTCGCCGGCGGTCGCCGCGTGGGCGGTGACGGGGGCGAGTGCGCCGAGCAATGCGGTGGCGGCGAGCACCACGACCGCGGCCTTCTTGCGGACGGGCTTGCGGCCGGGGGACGCGTGCCGGTTCGGTGTGCGGCGCTTCGATGACGTCTGGGTCGGCGGCATGCCGCTCGATGACGTCTGGGGCGGTGTGGTCTGGATCGGTGACGTGCGGATCGGGGTCATGGGGTCACGCTCCGATCCCGTAGAGCGAGTGGGTCCACGTGAACGAGTTGTTGGTCACGTAGTAGTCGTAATCACCCCAGTTGTAGCGGTAGTTGGAGGGCCACGGGTCGCCCCAGTAGACTTGGTTGTCAGAGGTGTCGTAGCCGTACAGCACATGCATGTGTCCGCCCCCGGAGCTCCACTCGATGCGCGTCTCGACGGGGCGGTCGGCACTGATCTCGTTCTGCACGGTGCCGTAGCGCAGATACCCTCTGACGTACGTACCGGGGTTGATGCCCATCCAGTCGAGGGCGTTCTGCACGTCGTCCAACGCCGCTTGCCAGTTGCCGCAGGTGCTGCCCTGGGGCCGGTTGAAAGCGGCGTCACAGAACTGGTTCTGGGTGTAGTTGCGCCCGAACCACGACGCGATGGTGTTGCCGCTCGCCGCCCAGCACCAGTTGCTGTGCTCCTGCGCCTGCATGGTGATGTTGAGGCGCTTGGCGGCGGGAACGGCACGGTGGGCGACGGCGTGGGGAGCGGCGTGAGCGGTGGCCGTTGGCACGAGGGCGGGAGTCAGGACGGCGACGGCCGCGAGGACCGCTGACGCCAGCCGTCTACGGCCCCGGGTGGTAGTGGACATGGCGTTCCTCCCAGTCAGGGTGGGGGTGGAGGAGCGCGTCCGGACGCTGCGACAGCAGCATCGATCTCTTGTCGGGCCCCGGTCAATGAAGTTATCCACAGGGCTGGCGGCGAAGTGAACTCCACCCGTACGGTTGTGAACGCCACAGCGGGTACCGGCAGGTGGCAGCGCAAGTAACGCTCCGTTCCAGGACGGAGAAGTGAATGTTCACAAGTCAATGATCACAGGGGGTGGGGGGAGGGGAGGGGGCCCAATGGCAGCACATAGCGCCGATCGCCGTGCCACCCCGCGCCCCGGTGACCCAGCTCTCGGCTCGCCCCGCCGCCCCACCCCCGAGGCCGAACTCGCCGAAGCCCTGCGCACCGGTCCGTTCTCCGCCGCGCTCCGGGCCGCGCTTGCCGCACGCGGTCTGGCCCTGCACCGTGTGCAGCACCGGCTCGCCCAGCGCGGCATACGTGTCGGTGTGACCAGCCTCAGCTACTGGCAGCGCGGTGTGCGGCGGCCCGAACGGCCCGAGTCGCTGCGTGCCGTCACCGCGCTTGAGGAGGTGCTGGAGCTTCCCCCGCACGCCCTCACCCGCCTGATAGGCCCACGTGCCACCAGCGACCACCCCCCGGCCCGCTCGTATCGCACCCTCCTGGAACCCGCCGCCGCGCTCGAATCACTGCTGGCGAGTCTGGCGGCACCGGCGGACGGCGGGCTGCACACCGTGATCCACTACGAACACGTTCACATCGGTGCCCATAGAGAGCTCGCCGCCCGCGACTCGCAACACGTCGTACGGGCTCACCGCGATGGCGTCGACCGCTATCTCGCCATCCATCACGGCGACCCGGGCTGCGATACGGAACGGGTACGGGTACGCGGTCTCGGCAACTGCCGGGTCGGGCGGATCCGGCGCCACGGCGCTTCGGGAATGATCGTCGTCGAGCTGCTCTTCGACGGGCGATTGAGAGTCGGGGAGACCGCCGTCCTGGGGTACCGCTTCGAGGACGGAACCGGCGCGCCCAGCCACGAGTACGTTCGCGGCTTCACCTACGGCGGCGGCCAGTACGTCCTCCAGGTCGGCTTCGACCGCGCCGCGCTGCCTGTCCACTGCCGCCGCTTCGCCCGTCCCTCGGCGACCGCCCCTCGCGAGGCGGTCGCCGATCTGACGCTGAACGCCCATGGCTCTGTCCACCTCATGGAGCAGCAGATACGGCCGGGCGTCCTCGGTATCACATGGGAGTGGGACTAAAGGCAACATCAACCAGCTCAAGAACCCGGCTGCCGCGCCGGAGAACGTCGGCTGACACCTCCCGTCGAGGCCGGCGCACAGCTCCTGCCTCGACCGGAGACCGCCCCGAACAAGCGAGAGAATGGCCCCTGGCCCTCGCCATCACTGCGGGGCAGGCGGGGGACGCACCGGCTTTGAGGCCGTGATGGCAGGCATCGTGTCCCGTGGAGCGGACGTGGGAGACCGAGGACCCGGCCGGAGGCCGTCCTGGCGGATCGCGCGTATTCGTCCCGTGCGATCCGTGGGCAGCTGAGCCGGCGCGGGATCCGTGCCGTCAATCCGCAGCCTTCCGACCAGGCTGGGCACCATGTGCGGCGAGGTCGCGCCGGCGGTCGCCCGCCGATCTTCGACGCCGAGGCGTACAGGCAGCGCAACGCGGTCGAGCGATGTTGGATGGGGTCCAGGACGGGAATCATCTGCGGGGTTTCATCCCATTGTCCGGGCGTGACCTGGACGGCCGGCGGGCGGCAGGCGCCGTCACTCACCGGATGGATCTTCGCCGGGAGCCCGCCAGGTGAGCGGCCGATCCCCTCGTCGGGACGATGCCAAGCAGGGTGAGCGCGTCGCCCCGGTATCCGAACCGGCCGGTGACACGCCCCGGCGGCGTGCTGGTGCGCGCGGCACACCGTGGACTCCACGCTCACCACGCTTCAGTCGATGCGGCCTGCCGCGTCGGCGTCGGCCCGCACGGCACGCAGGATCTTCTCCCGCGTACCGGCCGGCCATCGCCGATGGCGATCATGAACGGTCTTCCAGTTCCCGAACCGAGCAGGCGGGTCCCGCCAAGGGATGCCGGTCCGCTGGCGATTCATGGAACACGCCTGAGGACGCCCGGCACGCCAGCTCTGTGAACCCTACTGAGGCGTGCCGAGAGACAGGGTGACCCGCACGATGGCGTCACGTGACACCTGAACCCCGGGTGAAGGCATCTGCTCGCACACCTGGCCGGGTGTGGCGGGCTGGGGACACACCCGGTGCCGCACGTGGATGCGCACCCCTGCCACCTGAGCGCGCGATCGGGCTTCGGCCATCGTCATGCCGACAAGTGACGGCGCCGAGACGGAAGGCCGAGCCGGAGCCTGCCACCCGCTGATCATGTAAGTGGCCAGGCCGGCTGTCAGCAGTGCCGCGGTTGCCTGGAGGGCCCTGCGGATGCGTCGTCGACGCATGGGGCGCGTCTTCGGCGAGCCCTGATGCGGCAGATGCCGCGTCTGCTGGACCGTCGCCGACGGTACCGGCAGCGGCGGGGCGACTGCTGTGGGGCGGGCTGCAAGTATCTCCCCGATGGCGTCGTGCATCTCTTCGGCCGTCTGATACCGCTCCGCGCGATCCTTGGAGAGTGCGCGGAGCACCAGGGTGTCGTAAGCGCCGGGGAGCCCTGGTACGTGGGCGGACGGAGGCACGGGCGGTTCCGAGACGTGCTTCATGGCCACGGCCAGCGGTGTGTCACCGGTGAACGGGGGTAGGCCAGTGAGCAGTTCGTACAGGAGACAGCCGGTCGAGTACAGGTCGGTTCTACGGTCCACCTGCTCGCCTCGAGCCTGCTCCGGTGAGAGGTACTCCGCTGTGCCCACAACCATCGACGTCTGGGTGAGGGCTGTTTCCGTCAGATCCGTCGAACGGGCTATGCCGAAGTCCATCACTTTCACCATGCCCTCGTGAGAGACCATGGCGTTCGCCGACTTGATGTCCCGGTGGACGATGCCATGGTGGTGAGCATGCTCGAGCGCTTCCAGGACGCCGACGGTGAGCTCCAGAGCGTGCTCGGGCCCGGTGATCCGCTTCTCGCGCACCAGCTGGAGCAGCGTGATGCCTTCGACGTACTCCATCACCAGATAAGGGGCGGGTGCTCCATCCGCCATGTCCTCGCCTGCGTCGTAGACCGCGACAATGGACGGATGGCCGAGCAGTGCGGCCGAGACGGCCTCACGGCGGAAGCGTGCCCAGTGTTCGGCATCGGCCGCCAGTTCCGGACGCAGCATCTTCACCGCGACCGAGCGAAACAGCAGCAGATCGTACGCGAGCCATACCTCGGCCATTCCCCCCTGGCCCAACATCTGTTCCAGACGGTAGCGCCCGCCCAGACAACGTGTGCGATCCACTGTGCTCCCCCTCGTCGCCAGCATCCGGCGACGCACAGTAGGGGCAGACCTTGTGGGATCTCTGTGATCCCGACAAACCCCGATCGCAGGTCAAGCGCTGGCATCTCCAGCTCGGCGACGGTGTTGTGGTCCAGGTCGAGCGAGTGCAAGGTGCGCGGCATGGCGCGGGCGGTGTCCGAGATGATGAACGCGCCACGGGTATCGGTTGTCGCTTTGCCGGGGTAGAGGTCGGCGATCCGCCGCATCGTCAGGCCGGGCAGATGGGCGACCTGACAGCCCGTGTCGCGGGCGACGGCCGGCGGCAGGGCCCCGATCGTGGCCGGCTGGTCGACGACCACGAGGACGGTGCCGTGGTTGGCCTGCAGTTTTGCGAAGACCTTGCGGAGTTGGGGTTCGATGTCGGGCAGCCGCTCGTCGAATGCCTTCTTGCCGGCTGGGTGACGGCGGCGGCGTGGTGCTCGTCCCCGCCGACGTCCAGGCGGAGGTAGAGGTCGATGTCGCCGGTGCCGATCACGTGGTGTGTCCTCCGGTCGTACTCCTCCGGCCCTGCCACGGCGCCGATCGCCACATTCGTACTCCGAAGGCTCGTGACGTTGTTGCAGGGCAACCAGGACGGAAATGGGGGCCTCGACCGGCACCAGGCCTATGGCGGGGCGCAGTTCGTAGTCTGTCATCTGCATGGTCACCGACGTCGGCAGCCTGGCCGACGGGATGTCTGGGGCAGTTGGGCCGAATGGATGGCCGACTGCTGCCCCTGGAAGCAACCACCGCCGGGTACTTGGAGCAGTTGATGAGTTTTCGCGTTCGGCCACGATGCGTTCATCGGCTTCCCCTGGAGTGGTCGTTCCGACGCGGGACGGTGCAGTGTTCACGGCTGGTTGCCGCGCGGGGGAAGCGGGGCGAGCGCAGGTGGCCGGCTGCTGCGGGGGCGTGCTGGGTTGTGATGTCCTGGCGGGTGGTGTGCCCTTGTTCCTGGCGGGCGGTGTGCGCTTGTTCCTGTCGGGCCGGGGTCGTTCAGGTGCCGGGGCGCCCGGCGGCCGTCCAGGCGGCGTACTCCTGGCGGACGTAAGGACGGCGGCTGGGGCCGAGTGCGATCGCGTCGGGGTGGTGCGGGCCGGCCACCAGGTCGGGATGGCGGCGGTCGTACAGCACGAGTTGTTCGGCAGTCTGTGCGGCGGCGCCGACCGGGCCGGGGCTGGGGTCGTCCAGGGCCATCCGGTCCATGAGGGCGGCCCTACGCAGCAGCCAGGCGCGTTCGGTGGCCGGTGTCTCGACCGGCGGGCCGGTGCCGGTCCTGGCTTGGCGGCCGTCGCGTTCGGCCCCGAGGGCGAGCACCAGGTGTGTCTCGCGACGCAGGTCGGGGGCGTCCGCGTACGCCTGGTGCGGAGGCGCCGCGCCGATGACCGCGGCGGTATTCGCGGTGGTCCCCACGCTCACACCTGCGCCGGTACGTCGGGGCCGGCGCCGCAGCGTTTGCAGAGCACCGTGTGTTGGTCGGGGTCGCCGTGGTCGAGGGCCGACTGGTGTGCCGGTGACCACATGGGCAGCTGAGCCGGGCCCGGGCAGCCGTCGACGGGGCACGGCTTGTGGGTCGCGAAGGCCCACTCGGTGGGGTCGTCGGGTGATCCCGCGGCGCAGCCGCTCCCGGTGGCCGGTCGCCGTGCTGTGGTGCTGGGCCCGGCGGGGAGCCGTAGCTCGTGCGGAACGCCAGGGCCGGTCATGCCGAGCACCTCAGGCAGGCGCGGACTTCGCGGCCGCTGCGCGTCTGGTGGACCTCGGTCGACTGTGCGAGGTACTGGACGATGCCAGTGCCGCGGCCGTGTTCGTCCGGATCGATGTCGGGGCGAGGGCGTTCCACGGCCGTTCCGGAGTCACTGACCACTATGTGCAAGGTGTCGTGGTCGAGGACGAGGAGCAGGGTCATGCGCTCGCGCCCGTACTGGGCTGCGTTGGCGGCGAGTTCGTCGATGATGAGAACGGCGGAGTCCCGTTCGCTCGCGGGAACGCTCCAGGTCTCCAGCAGATCGGCCGCGAAGTGACGAGCGGCGGAGACGTGCGCCTCCTGCGCGGGCAGGGTGAGCAGCGCCTGGTGGCTGCAGTGTTGGGACAGCCCCGCGCTCGGGTGGGGGGAATCGGTCACAAACATGGTCTTCTTGCTCTTCTGTGGATGTGCGGAGACCGGATCATGGGGGACCGCCAACGACTTCGAGGGCTGGTCGCTACGCCGGATCCTGCATGGGAGCGCTCATTGAGTTCCACGGGCGGCGCATGCCGAACGGTTCGAGTTATTCACGTCTTTTGCTCGACTTCTCGCGGGTCAGGTCAAAGCCGATGGCCGGGCCGGGCTCACTTGCCGCCGTCAGAGCGCGGTGCTGTTCCTGTCGGGCCGGGCACCGGCGGCTCGGCCCCCGTGCGTGGTCTTTCTGGCGGCCTTGAGGGAATGTCGCTCCGTAGAGCTGGACGAACGTCCCTGCCCCGTGCTCGGCCCGCTCGTGGTGGCCTCGGCGTGCAGCGCAGGGATCCCCTTCTTCGCGCAGTGGGGAGGGCTCGCCATTCGCCAACTGCCCGGCTCCCTTTCCGCGAGCGGCGCCGACCCTGCGTAGCGCGGCGTCTTGGCCCCTTGAGCTGCTCGCCGGTCACGGCAGGTGGACGCACGCTCGGGAGTGCGTCAGAGCCCGCACTGTCGCGACCGGCGCGCCTTTTCCTCCGGAGCGCAGCGTGAGGAGGCGGTCGGATACGGGAGGGAGCCCGCCCGACGCGGCATCGGGCGGGCTCCCCGCCCCTCACGCCAGCATGGTGACCAGCTTCTGACCGTTGCCTGCGAGGATCTCGAAGTGCTCGATGGCACCCGGAGACATGGCAACCGCCCCTGGGACCGTGGTGCCGGGAGGGTACTCTCCTGCCCGCCACGTAGCGCCGTCCGCCCTGGCCCCGCCGGGCCCGACCGCCTGTAGCCGGCAAGTGATTCCGGCGGGAGCCCCCCTGGCGGAGACTTGCAGGATACTGCCCCAGGCAGAGGGCGAGACCTTCACCGAGGCGGAGACGCCGGTGGCGGCATCACTTCCGGAGAAGGTGCGCCAGGCAGTCGGCGCGGTGGGCCCGGGCTGCGTCGCCTGACTTCCCACCGATCCGACAGCCGCCAGCCATGTGCCGCCGGCCGCTGCCGCGATGAACACAAGGGAGGATGCGGCGCCGGCCAGTTGCAGCCGCCAGGTCCGGCGGCGCCGAGCCGCGGCCTGCTGGAGCAGCCTCTCCAGCACACCCGCCTGTGGCACCGGCGGCACCTGCGGCACCGCAGGCCGTGCGGGCGAGGAGTCCTGAGCGCGCTCGGTGGCCCGCGCCACCAACTGGTCGGCCAGGTCCTCGCCGGCCGTCGGCACGGTCTGGCCCGCGGCTTCGGCTTCGGTCACCGTCGCCAGCAACGCGGGCAGTCCCGCCAGCTGGGCGTGCTCTGCCCGGCACTCGGCGCATCCCGCGAGGTGGGCCGCCACCTGTTCCATTTCCGCCGGGGGCAGTGTGCCCAGGACGTATCCTCCCAGCGCCAGCCGGAGGGCGTCGTGCTCCGCACTCATGGTCGCCACCTCCTGCACGCCACGGTCATGGCTCGATGCCCCGTTCCTGCAGCGCCAGCCGAAGGGCGTGCAGGGCGTAGTACGTCCGCGACTTCACGGTGCCCAGCGGGATGCCCAGGACCCGTGCGGCCTCCGACATGGTCCGGCCCCGGTAGTAGGTCTCCAGCAGGACCGCGCGGTGGTCCGGGGACAGCGTCCGGACGGCGTCGGCCACCGCCCAGCTCTGCAGCGCTTGCTCGATCTCGTCCTCGCCCTGTGCCTGCTCGGCGGCTCGCTCCAGCGCCTCGCCGCCTGTCTCGGCCGGCCTGGCCTGCCGGGCTCGGTGAGCGTCGATGACCAGGTGCCGGGCGACCGTATACAGCCACGCCCGGGCCGGGCCGCGTGCCGGGTCGAACGCGGCGGGATGCTGCCACGCTCGCAGCAGCGTCTCCTGTACGACATCCTCCGCCCATTGCCAGTCTCCTGAGGTCAGTCGCAGCACGTAGTGAAACAGGGGTCCTGCGTGCTCCGCATACAGAGTGCGCAGTAGTTCCTCGTCCGTGGTCGAAAGGGTCCCTCTACCAGAGACACGGTGCGCGGAGCGATCCGGACCGGTCTTTGGATCACGTTTTCGGGAACTCCAGGGCATAAGTCGATCATCGCGCATATGTATTGCTTTGTCGTGTAACGCACGGCGTGGTGCAGGTGACGCTCCGCGAGCGCTGCGGGCGGAGTGCCGGGGGGCTGACTGGCCTGCAGTGATCACCAGGAAGAAGCGTAAAAGGCGCATATCTTCTGAACCGAACGCCCTCGCCGCCCGTGAAACCAGGCAAAAGCCGACTGGCACGGCATTTCTCTTCTTGCCTCTATCTCCCATGCGACAAGGACGGATCAGAGGTGACCGAGATACACAACGCGGCGCACATGCTCATGGCGCCCGCCACGCTCGCCCCGCCCCCGTGCATCGAACTCGGCGCCACCAGGCAGCCTCCGCGCACGCTACGGCGACGGCCCTGCGGAGCGCTCGACGCATACAGCGATACGACGATCGAGGGCTGCGCAACCACCAGAGCAGAACACCTCCCCGGTGTGCGCAGCGTGGGGCATGTCGAGCCGATCGGTCGACACAAAGGCAGCATCAGCGCCTATGCACAAGCTCCGGCAGGGGCGGTCGGCCGTGACGCGGCACCCACCACACATCACCGCGGTTGCGTGCGCCCAGCCGGCACATTCCCCGTCTCTGCCTGATCAGTGAGGAACGAACACCATGTACCTGAACCTTCGTAGACCAGGCCGACGATCACGCGCCGCGGCCGGGCTCGCCGTCGCCACCGTCGGCGCCTTGGGGCTCCTCAGCTCATGCGGCCAGTCGTCGCACTCCCCGTCCGGTGGAGTGGGCACCATCAAACCCGGTCCGGGCCAGCACCAGGCGGCCGGAATGCCGGGTGCCGCCGGACCGAAGAACACGGCAGGCTCCGCTCCTGGCGCCTCGCCGATGCCCAGCATGAGCATGCCCATGAGTCCCTCGAGTACGGGTGCGTCGGCCGCGCCGGTGACCGGGGATGCTGTGGCGATCAAGAACTTCGCATTCTCCCCGGCCACGCTCAAGGTCACCATGGGCACGACGGTGACCTGGATCAATCAGGACACCGACGCCCACACCGTCACCAGCGCCGGATCGGGCGGCCCGTTGCATTCGGCAGCCCTGAACACCCACGCAACCTACAGCTACACGTTCACCAAGCCCGGGACCTACTCCTACCTCTGCACCATCCATCCGTTCATGACCGCCACCGTGGAGGTGACCCGATGACCGGCTACCACGACAGTCACGACGGTGTACCGGCCGGCCATGCCGAGCAGCCTGCCACGGAACACGGCATGTCCCGCCGCCAACTCCTTCGTCACGCGGGGTGGTTCGGCGGAGCCGTGGTGCTGACCGTGGCCAGTGGAGAAGTGATCAGCCACATCGCCGACTCCCGGGAGACCAGCTCCGGAACCAGCTCCGGAACCGCCGTCGGCGCCGCCGCAGCGGCAAACGGCGCGCTGCGGTTCGTGCAGGTCTCCGACAGCCATATCGGGTTCCAGGGCCCGGCGAACATGGACGTGGCGGGCTCATTCACCGAAGCGATCAACCAGGTCAACTCACTCGGATTCAGACCGGACTTCGTCATGCACAGCGGCGACCTGACCCACCTGTCCACGGTCGGACAGTTCGACCAGGTCAAGCAGATGATGACCGGTATGCAGACAGACCGTGTCTTCACCGTACCGGGCGAACACGACTCCATCGGCGATGCGGGCCGCGCCTACCGGAAGACCTTCGGCATGGGCACGCTCGGCGACGGCTGGTACAGCTTCGACACCCACGGCGTCCACTTCATCGCCTTGGTCAACACCGTAAGCCTGGAGAAGCTCGGCCATCTCGGCAACGACCAGATCGACTTCGTCCGCAAGGACATCGCCGCACTGTCGTCGGACACCCCCATCGTGGTGTTCAGCCACATCCCGCTGTTCGCCATGTACCCGCAGTGGGGCTGGAGCACCGATGACGCCCTCAAAGTGATCGCCCTCCTGCGCCGCTTCTCCTCCGTCACCTGTCTCAACGGGCATGTCCACCAGCTGTTCACCAAGACAGAGGGCAACATCACCTTTCACTCCGCCACCACCACCGCCTACCCCCTGCCCAAGCCAGGCCGTGCGCCCGCGCCCACACCGCAAGTCGTCCCCGCCCGGCAGCTCAAGGACGCACTCGGCATCCGCACGGTCGGCTTCCGCCAAGGCGACCGCGAACTGGCCATCAAGGACCAGAGGCTCGCATGAACACCCGAAGACTCCTCGCCACCACCCTGCGGTCGGCGAGCGCCGTCACCCTGGCCGCCGGTGGATACATCCACGCCCAGCTCTACGTCGACGAGTACCGCTTCATCCGCGTGATCGGCAGCCTGTTCCTGCTCCAGGCCAGCGCCTCCTTCGCCCTCGCCGCCCTGCTGCTGATGGGAACGCCGCCCCTGCTGTTGAGGGCCGCCGCAGCCGGCGTTACGCTCGGCGCCCTCGCCGGATTCACCGCCTCGCGTACGGTGGGAGTGTTCGGATTCACCGAACACGGCCTGCAACCCACCCCACAAGCGGTCCTCAGCCTCCTCACCGAGACCGGCACGCTACTGCTCCTCGCGATCTGGCAGATGACCGTGACAAGCCAACACCGCGCGCCCCGATCACCCGGCAGGACACTCAGCAGGGTCAGGGTCACCACCCGTACACCACCAAGCTGAACCCACCACCGCCAAGCCGCCCGGGATGACAGCGTCCTGGCTCGGGACGCCGGGGGAACCGGCCATGCCACACGCCCCACCCGTTGATGCACACAAGGCCATCCGAAGCCCCGCCGACCCACCACTCACCCAACACCACGTGCTGCGTGACGACTGGGCAGTGACATCGGCCCGCGCCGTCTACGGAAGGCCGGTCCGCGTCGCTCCTCCTTGCGCGAGACCCGGACCAGGCACGGGCCGAGGCACTGCTGTGGGACTTGGGCCTTTTCCGTGTCACAGGCAGCCGCCCGTTCCGCGTGCACACGCCGTTCGGCGCCGGCCGGTTCGCGGCGGAAGGCTGCGGTCTCGGGCGCCGTCCAGGCCGTGAGCGCTCCGCGCGCACCATGCGCTCCGCTCCGGTCCGGCGACGCCAGACGCCCGACTTGGTGAGTTCGTTGGCGTACAACACGCCGCCTAGGCGGTCGAGGGCCGCCTGCACGGGGTCGGCGAGCCGTATCTTGCCCGCTTCGGCCGGCCTGCCACGGTCACCAGAACACTAGCGGCTGCTGACGCACCGCGTTGTCTTCAGCTGATGCGAGTTCCTGTGCCGCTGACACGGACGCGCTGGTCACCCGCGCGCAGCGTCACCGTGAGCTCGCCAGGGCGTCCCATGTCCTCGCCCTGATGCAGGGTGAGGACGGCGTCCTCGGGGACCAGGCCGAGCTCACGGGCGTACGCACCGAACGCGGCGGCCGCGGCGCCGGTCGCCGGGTCCTCGACGACGCCGCCGACAGGGAACGGATCACGGACGTGGAAGACGGTGGCCGACTCTCGCCACACCAATTGGACCGTGGTCAGGTCCAAGCGGTGCATCAGGGCTTCGAGGCGCGCGAAGTCGTACGCGAGATCTGCGAGGCGCGTGCGTGTCGCCGCCGCGAGAACGAGATGGCGGGCACCGGCGAAGGCGATGCGGGGCGGGAAGGCCGGGTCGAGATCGGCGGGCGGCCAGGCGAGCGCGGCGAGCGCCTCCGTGAGGTCGGCGTCGGCGATCTCCTCGATGTGCGGCTCGACACTGGTGAGTGTGGCCCTGACCGTCCCGGCCTCCTCGGCCACCTCCACCGGCACGGTGCCGGCGCGCGTCGCGAATACCAGTTCCCCGGGGCCTATGCGCTCGGCGAGCGCGAGGGCGGTCGCGACCGTGGCGTGCCCGCAGAACGGCACCTCCGCCTTGGGGCTGAAGTAACGGATGCTGTACGCCCGGCCCTCCTGGCCACCGAGGCCCTCCGGGGGCGCGGTCAGGAACGCGGACTCCGAGTATCCGAGGTCGGCGGCGATAGCCAGCATGTCGCTGTCGTCCAGGGTGGTGGCATCCAGAACGATGCCGGCGGGGTTTCCGCCGTCGGGGGTGCCGGAGAAGGCGGTGTATCGCAGCACCTCGGGCCGCAGCGCATTCGTCGTCATGTTTGCGGCAACCCCGGGCGGGCCCACGGCTATTCCCGGACGCGGGTGGAGGCGGGGACGGGCCCCCGTGGCGAGCCGTATATCTCGACGTCCAGCCCACCACTGGCATCCCGCTTGCCTCCACGATGAACGGCGGCCGCGACACCGGGCACGGCTCCGGACTTGGCACCCAACGCTGTGTCGTGGAAGGCGCGTTCGCCCATCTGCACTGGTTCCGCCGCCTGCGGATCCGCCGGGAGATACGCGACGACATCCACGAAGCCTTCCCCACCCTCGGATGCGCGCTCATCTGCTGGGGAAGGCTCCGTACTGCGATGGGCCGAGACGGCGCTGTGCGGGTTCAGGGCCCGGTGGCCCCTTCCGCCAGATCCTTGATCGCGTTGAGGCGGTGTTCCCACTGGGTGGCGAGGGTGTCCATCCACCGCGTTGTCCGCTTCAGCGGCTGCAGGTCGGCTTGGTAGCGGACCTCGCGACCGGCCCGGTGGGCGCGTACCAGTCCGGCGCGGTCGAGGACGGCCAGGTGTTTGGCCACCGCCTGGCGGGTGATGGGGAGGCTTGCTGCCAGGGATGTCGAGGTCGCGCCGCCGTCGCGGGCAAGGACGGCCAGGACCTCACGGCGGATCGGGTCGGCCAGGGCCACCAGGACGTCATCGGGGGCCTGTTCGCCCTCGGTTGTGCGGGTCATGCTGTGGTCTGTTCGCAGTCCGCGCGCAGTTGGTCGAGCTTGCCGGGCCAGTTCTGGCTGTTGGCGCGGTGCCGGAGGGCGGCCTCGTTGGTGGGCAGGCCGAGGTGCGCGAAGCCGCTCTCGACCATGGTGAGCCGGGTGCCTCCTGTGGAGTCGTCTTCGGTCAGGGTGAACTCGACCAGGGTGGCGTTGGAGTCATCCGGCTCCTCGCCGGCGGCGCCTTGGGACCACCGCCAGGACAGGACGCGCGGCGGCTCGACTGTCTGGATACGGGCGGGAATGACGCCGTGGACGCCGTGGTCGAAGACCAGGAGACCGCCGGGGCGCAGGTCGATCTTGACCGGCTCGCCGTTGCCGAACCAGCGGCCGAGGAAAGCGGGCTCGCTCAGCACGGACCAGACCCGTTCCCTGGAGGCATTGATCAAGATGGCGCGTTCGATCGTGTTGGTGGTCATTGCAACCTCATCTCATTCGGATGCGCTACCCAAAGGTTGCACATTCAGGAGCCCGTGCGCAACCGATTGGTTGCGCATGGGTTGAGTGGTTGCTTGGGTCCCGCCAAGCTTCGAGCACCCGCTGCTCATTCCGTAAGGAGTTCTTAGAAGTCATCTCATTTGGTGAGTCTGCGGTAGCAGATGAGGGTGCAGGCGATGCTGGTGAAGGCCAGGAAGTGTTCGGCTTTGCGTTCGTAGCGGCGGTGGAGGCGGCGGCATCCGGCGAGCCAGGCCATGGTGCGTTCGATCGTCCAGCGGTGGCGGCCCAGCCGTGTGGAGGGCTCGATGCCTTTACGGGCGATGCGATGTCGGATGCCGCGGCTGCGTAACCATCGGCGCAGGTGGTTGTAGTCGTAGCCTTTGTCGCCGTGGAGTTTGGCGGGCCGTCGTCGGCGCGGTCCGCGCCGGGAGCGAATGGGTGGGATGCCTCGCACGAGCGGTTCGAGGGCCTGGCTGTCGTGCAGGTTGGCACCGGATATCCCGACGGACAGGGGCAGCCCGGTACGCTCGGTGATCAAGTGGATCTTTGAACCGTACTTGCCGCGATCCACCGGATTCGGACCTGTCAGGTCCCCTTTTTCAGGGCTCGCATGTTCACCGAGTCGATCGCGCAGCGAGACCAGTCCAGTTCACCGCGAGAGCCGAGTTCGTCGAGGACCAGGCGATGGAGCTTCGCCCACACCCGGGCCTTCGACCACTCGGCGAAGCGCCGGTGAGCCGTGGGCCCTGAAAGCCCGAACGAGGCGGACGGCAGTTGCTGCCACGTGCAGCCCGACGTGGCCACGAACACGATCGCAGCCAACACCTCCCGGTCGCCGTGCCGGCGCCGGCCACCACCCTGAGGCCGACTCGGCGCCTCCGGAACCACTCGCTGGAACAACTCCCACAGCTCATCCGGCACAAGCCGCTCAACGATCCCCACATCTGGAGCCTATCGAACACCCCAAATGAGATGACCTCTTAAGGGCTTGCCCGGTTCAACCTGCATGCCGAGGCACTCCGCCCCGACGTCCTGGCCCTCGCCCGCCACCTCCTGACCCTGCCGCCCTCAGCGGCGGCCTCGGTCACGAAGTCGGTCGACCGTCCCGGTCGACACGCCGAACCCGGCACCCACCTGCTGCAACGGCTCTGTTCATGAACCTCGAGGCGAACCCCGGCGACGGGGTGCAGGCCGGCATACGACCCGTTCCGGGTGCAGGACGCACGGGTCGGGCAGGCAGTTCTCCTCAGCGCCGTCCGGCCGGGGGTGCGCGGCGAGTTCCCCCGCCACACGTGGAACTGTCCCGCCAATACAGCTTCGGCTGGGGAATGTAGCCGTGATCGAAGGGACACCACAGGATTTGCAGGAGGGGACCACCCGGCGAGCTGTCCCCGGGACCGGGATTCCCCACTCGTGGATGCAACCGGACGGTGTCCTTGCAATAGGCAGTGACCTCGGGAAACAGCATCTCCACGTCGACGGGACGCGGCGGGGTGGTACGAGCCACGGCAGCGTGCATGGACGTGCAGGTCATAACCGACCCGTTGGGCCGCTCGCTGTGGGCCTCGCCCGCCCTGCCTGGCGCCGTCCACGGCGTCAAGGCCGCCCGCGTCCACGGCGTCATCTACGCCCTGAACGCAATGGCCTGGCTTGCTGGACGGACAAGGGCTATCAGGGTGCCGGCGGTACCGTCCGGGTGCCCTTCCGCGACAGATGGGAGCGGCTTTCCGCCGGTCGGCAGGACGTCAACCGGGCCCACGCGCACCTCCGAGCTCTGGGCGAGCAGGCCATGGCCACCCTCAGGACCTGGCACCTCTTGCGGAAACTTCGCTGCGGCACCACCAGACTCACCAGCCTCGTTCAAGCCGTCCTCACCCTCAACCTGACCTACTCAAAATGAGGTTGGAAAAGGTTCACTGTGTTGGGATCTTGCGGGCCGCTGACAGGGAACGGAGAAGCCGCTGAATGTCCGCCGCCTCGACTACGCGTTGCTTCTTGATGTCGGCCATCTTTTCGCGGTTCTCCTTGATTTCGGACTTCTGGTACGCGGATTCCACCGCGAACCACACTCCGACCACATTCACCTTTCCCTTGCAAGCCACGTCGGTCTCTGCTTGCGCGATCTCGGCGGATGTCGGCTCGGGTGCGCTCATGGAGGGCAGGTCAGCCGCCTTCAAGGGATCAGCGAGATGGTATCCATGCGCCTTCATGCAGGCGGACCAGCGGGAGAAGACAGCTTTGACGCGTGAGTCGGCCAGGGAATCATCGAAGCTGTTTCCCTTGATCGTGCTTGTGGTTTTGTCCGCAGCGGATTCCGAGCCCCGTACGCTGCCGCTGTAATAGCGGATTGATGAGTTCGACCTTCCCACGCAACCGCCGGATGGGATGGGTCGGCCGGCGTAATCGGTAGCGGGCCTGTGGGTAGAAGGGTCCGCTCCGGTAAGTACGCGTACCTCATCCGGAGAGGGAATCCGCTTCCTTGGCGTACTTCCAAGTGACTTCATGGTGATGGCGGACCGACCCGGGACATGGTAGCCCCAGATGTGCACGCTTTGCGCCTCTGTCACGCCGTATCGCCGGAACATGACCGTGTAGGAATTAGCGGCTAGGCCGTTCGCCGTTGGGCGTACGCCGGCAGGGTACGCAAATCCGAATTGACGCATGCATGAGCTGACGATAACGCTCCGAACCCAATCCGCTTCAACCGCCTGCAGAGGGGTCAACAGGTATTTCTCGATGGGCAGGTGCAGCCCAGTCACACTGGTCGCCACCGGCGTGGCAGTGACTGTAGGTGGTACTGCCGGGGCGTCATGTGATGGTGACGCACATGCGCCGGTTGCCAGGGCGAGTGCCACAGTGAAGGTGGTCAGAGCCCAGTGAGTTCTGCTCGCGGCAGTCATTTGAGCCTCGCAGGAGTGTCGCGTTCCGCCAGCTATAGGATTCTCATTACTCGTTTCCGAACCTCCCGGCAGAGTCGCCCGCCGGGGCAACTCATCGTTGACCTGACCGTTCGGTTCGGAAACGGGTACTGGACTGGCGGGCAGGCCCCGCCTGGTGTGTTCGGACCTCAGCCGATGCCTTCGCCGGGGCAGTTGGTGGAGTCGTCGACGGCGATGGAGGCCTCGTTGTTACGCAGGGCGGATGTGAGGTTTCCACCCCTGTTTCCGTTGTTCAACCAGTTGGAATTCCCCGTGTAGCCGGGGGATACCCAGATGCCCACGTGACAACCGCTGCCGTTGTCGGCCGATGCGGCATTATTGCGCACCAATTCAGTAGTGCCGGGGAAGTAGTCGCTGATGGTGGGCACTTTGGTGACTGCGTAGTGCTTGACGGCGCCGCCATGGTTCGGGGAGTAGTAGAGGCAGAAGTAGTTCGGGCTCCCCAGGTCGCAGCCGGACTGGCTCGCCCAGCCGCCGGTCCCGTCGATGACCGCGCTTGAGGCATTGGCCTGCGCGGCGAGTCCGCCGAGGCTCAGGGCTGTGGCTGCGACAACAACTCCCGCACGCGAAGCGAGCCTTTTTGTGAACGTCACATCGTCCTCCGAGTCGAGCTGCCGAATTCAGAAGGCCCCGCATTGTCGATGACCTCCGCCGGTGATTCTTGCCGAGGGGCACGGGTGTTTCATTGACGGAAAATGCAAAGTCGTTGACGGACAGTGCACCGCGGCGGCGGGTTCGGCGCCCCTCACGCTCGTGGTGAAGGCGGTGATGCCCCTCAGTGCACTGCACCGAGCTGCGCGACGGGCGCAAGGTGGCGGTGAAGCTTGTCACCGACCGGATGCTCGTCATGGACTTGCCCGCCCCTGGGCCCGTAAACGAACGGATGGTAGGCGATGGGTGGTGGCCGAGAATCCGCGAACGCTGAGCTACGAACCGGCTTCCTCGGTAGCGACGGCGGAGCGTCCGCCGACGCGGCCGCAGGCGCGGGCGGCGGCAAACCGCCGGGCGAACACGACTGGCCCTCGGCACCGTCGAGGGCCGGCGTTGCAGGTGCACCCTCGGAGTTCTCAGGTTCACGCCCGAGCACTGGTGCTCTTCACTGACCACAAGAAGACAGCCGCTCGACATCACGGGGGTACGCATGCACAGCAGGAAGCACATCGTTGCAGCCGGCCTGGCCACCGCAGTCTCTGTCGTGGCCCTCACCGTCGCCGGTGTGGCGGTTCCGGCGCAGGCCGCTGCCCAGGGGACCGTCGACTGCGACGGCTGGGTGCACAACAATGATCCGGACGTCGGCATCGCGGGCTGCCAGAACAACACCGACCACACCGTCACGTTCCGCGCCGAAATCGTCTGCGGCACGGCCCCTGACGTCTCTGGCGACTGGGTGACGCTGAATCCAGGGCAGTACAGCGAGTCCACGGGCTCCTGCGCGTTCTACAGCACGGGTGTCGGCAGCGTGGGCTGGACCATCCAGTGACGCATGGGTGTTCAGGCGCCGTCAGCCAGCGCCACACATTGCGAGTGGCATGAACGATCCCACCGTCTCGCGGCCGCTGCGGCGGCCGCGGGCGGCGGGGGCCGTGGAGGGGAAGAAGCGGCATCTGCCGTCAAGCCCATCCATTGAAGAGGAGTGTCAGTCGCAGTCCTGAGGGCTGTCGAGGCAAGAGATGAGCGTCGAACATCGGCATGGTGTTCGCCGGGGACGGCATCGCGGCCACGGTCGGCATCGGCGGTTTCGGCAGTGCCGTGGCCGCCGGCGCACGCCTGGAGGCCGTGACCATGCCCCTACGATGGCCGGATGCGCCAAGCCGACCTGAGGCCGTACTGGAACACCAACGTTGCCCGACACCCCGGCATTTTGCGCGCCGTGCCCGAGGACAGCGACGAGGCATTGGACGTCGGCTGCGGGGACGGGCTGCTGGCACGGAAACTTGCCGGGCGGGTGAAGCGCGTCGTCGGGATCGACAAGTCGCCGGAGATGATCGCCTGCGCGCGCGGGCTCGCTGCCGATTCCCCGGATCTCACCTTCGTTGAGGGCGACTTCCTCACCGCTGACTTGCCCGCCGAAGGCTACGACTTCATCTGTTCAGTGACCACGATCCATCACATGGACTTCGAGGCGGCCCTCATCCGCATGCGTGAGCTGCTGCGGCCTGGCGGCACGCTGGTGGTCGTCGGTCTGGCTCGTGAGGCGAGCCTGTCGGAGTGGGCAGCGATGATCGCGGCTGCCCCAATCGTTCGGATCACGAAGTTGCTGCGTCGCGCGCGGGGACCGGAGGGCATGCCAGTCGCTGTCCCGCATATGAGCTACGGGCAGGTCCGGACCGCGGCACTGCGGCTTCTGCCTGGTATGCGATACCGCCGACATGTGCTCCGTCGGTACTCACTGATCTGGGCAAAGCCCGTCCGCTGATCTGGCGGCACAACGGCGAGTTCACCCTGGAAGGCCGCCATCCGTCTCACTCGTTGGCAGGTCGGCCGCGGTGTGAGGCAGGTACCCGACGTCGTCGCCGTCGAGACCTGACCCCGATCACCTGGCCCCGCAGGAACGGCTACTGTGCACGGACGATCCCACCGACTGGATCGAGTACGGCAAACGGTCGCTCCGGCATGTCCTCGGCCGCCTCACCCGGGTGAATCACGGGCACACTCGATCCGCATCTGGCCCGCTACCCACGGCGCTGGGCCCAACTCGCCACCGGGGGCCATGAGGGATCCTTGCCGGACCAGCACGAGTGCGCCCCCTTCCGGCTGGACGCCCTTCGACCGTCATGTCGGCGGCACCGGATCAGACCGCGTTCGCCCTGTAGACCGCGTATCCGTTCGTCTTCGGCGTGCTTGTTCCGCCAGGTGATGCAGCGGCCGCACTGCCGAGTGCTCGACGCATAGCTCATAACGCCGAGTTATGGATTTCTGATGTCTCCCCAATGACACATGTATGGCCGAATACTCGTTCTTGCGTGAACCAAGTGCTGGACGTGCACGGCCTGCCACGCCATGGGGCCGCGGCCGTTCCAGCCTTGACCGTCTCCGCGACCGGGTGAGCGCTTCCCCACGTAAGCTGCCGCGCCGCCCTCCACACCCAACACAGCCGCGAACGACCGGCGCGCCGGGCCGACCGCACTGGCCTCTGATGCCTTCCGATGGCCGCCCGCCGGATGCTGCCGCGGTTCGAGGCTGTCCCGGGCCACCCCGAACGCCTGCCCCGGAGGCACCATGCGTTTTCCAGCCACAACGAGACGGCCGTTGCACGCGGCGTCGCTCCTGATCGTCCTGTCCGCCCTGCACGCCTCGGTCATCCTCCCCTCCCACCCCGCGCACGCGTACAACGGGAGCACTTCGGCGTGCGCGCTCCGGGGGACAACGGGATACTCCGACGAGGGCCGACAGACCGACTACACACGGTTCCAGAACCCTGCCGGCACCAAGCACGTGGCCGTGATCTACGTGGACTTCCCCGACGCCGCCGGCACGGCCCTGCCCCTGACCCCGTACTACAACCAGCTGTCGGGAGCCGCCGACTGGATGTGGAACGCGTCCAACGGTAAGACGTGGCTCGACCTGAGGGCCCCGTACGGCAATTGGGTGCGCATGCCGAAGAACTCCACCGACTATGACTGGGAGCGTGGGTTCACCTGGGCCACGCACCAGACCTATGTGGAGGACGCGCTCACCGGCGCCGCCGGCGCGGGCGTCGACCTCTCCCAGTACGACATGTTCTATATCGTGCCGACCGGCACCGCGGCCGCGATCGGTCACTCCCCGACCTTCGTCCAGGACCCGGCCCAGCCGACCCAGGTGTGGAACGGCGCGACCCGGAGCTGGGTGACGATCCACTGGGCGGTGACGTTCGGTCAGGACATGTGGCGCTGGGGCCACAAGGTCGCCGACCATGAGACCAGCCACACCTTCGGCCTGCCCGACCTCTACTCCTTCAGCGGCGATCAGAACCAATACGTCGGTGGTTGGGACCTCATGGGCCTGATCTCGGGTCCGGCGCCTCAGTATTTCGGCTGGGAGGCGTGGAAGTTCGGCTGGATCAGCGACTCCCAGGTCTCGTGCCTCTCTACGCCGGACACGTACTCCACGATCCTGAATGGTGTGGAATACGGAGGTAGCGGCTTCAAGCTGGCCGTGATCAAGACCAGCGGCACGACTGCCTATGTCGCCGAGTCCCGCAAGGCCGCGGGCAACGACTCCGGCGGCTGTGCCACCGGCGTCGTCATCTACAAGGTCGACACCTCGACCGTCAGCGGCAGCGGGCCGATCCGGTTGGTCACCAACCCCGACGCAGCCGCCCCCACCGGGAACTGCACCTCACTGGACATGCAGACCTGGAAGCCCGGCCAGTGGTTCGAGGACAGTGCTGCCCGCATCCGGATCTACGTGAACAGCTCCGACGCGTATACCGACACCGTCTGGACCTACAAGTGGTGACTGCGTAGCGCCGGCGCCTCCGGTCGGAAGGCGGTGTGGTCTGCGGGCCATGCGCCGGCCGCACCGCCCCTGCGTTCCTTCAACCGGCCTGAGCGGACGGCTTCATGCTGCCGGGATCAGCCTCCATAACCCGATGTTCTGGGGATCCAAGAGCTGGCCCTGAGGATCCACCGCCTTCACCCTTGACCCGACCCCAGTGAAATGTCACATCGTATAGCTAGCCAGAGGAGTCAGCGTGAGAGCACGACGTTCCAGGATGGTCATGGTCGCCGCCCTCGGGCTCGTCACCGCCGCCGGCTGCGGGGGAGCCGGCGACGGCGATGCGCAGGGCGGACCCGCGAGCAAAGGGGGCACCCTTCACGTGCTCTCCAGCCTCGACCTGGAACACCTCGACCCGGCCCGCAACTACGTCACCTCCTCCGAGGACGTCGGCCGCCTCATCTACCGGACGCTGACGACGTACGCGGCGGCACCCGGGGCTGCCGGAGGAAGGATCGTGCCGGATCTGGCGACGGACACCGGCCGCCCGAGCGATGGCGCCCGGACCTGGACCTTCACGCTCAAGGCGGGGGTGAAGTTCGAGGATGGGCGGCCCGTCACCAGCCGGGACGTCAGGTATGGGGTCG
Source organism: Streptomyces griseochromogenes (assembly GCF_001542625.1). Classification (NCBI taxonomy): domain Bacteria; kingdom Bacillati; phylum Actinomycetota; class Actinomycetes; order Kitasatosporales; family Streptomycetaceae; genus Streptomyces; species Streptomyces griseochromogenes. The sequence continues at coordinate 4,913,739 of NZ_CP016279.1, forward strand.
AGCGGTCGTTCGCCGCGGAACTTCCCGAAGGGCCGCCGTACGCGCGGATATGGCTTGCGGGGGGCCGGAGTTACAAGGGTCCCTACAAGGACGAGCACGGGCTGGCTTCGATCGAGACCCCGGACGACAGGACCATCGTCTTCAAGCTCAACCGCCCGGTGGCCGACTTCGGTTCCGCGGTGTCGCTGCCGATCTCCGCCCCGGTTCCGCAGGACAAGGACACCGGTGTCCGCTACGACAGCAGGCCCTTCTCTTCCGGTCCGTACAAGATCGGTACCTTCGAGCCCAAGAAGCGGCTCACCCTGGTCCGCAACACTCACTGGAATCCGGCCACCGACACGGTGCGCAAGGGCCTTCCGGACAAGATCGTGATCGATCTCGACCTCGACCCGGCCGTCGTCGACCAGCGGCTCATCGCCGCGCAGGGAGCGGACGCGGACGCGGTCGCCTTCGAGCCGGTCGGGCCGGCTTCGGTCGGGCCGGTGATGGCCAACCCCGCGGTGCGCAAGCGGCTGGTCAACGGCGAGTCGATCAACACGCGGTACCTGAGCATCAACACCCGGCACAAGCCGCTCGACGACGTGCGGGTGCGGCAGGCGATCGCCTATGCGCTGGACAAGGAAGCCCTGCGCACCGCTCGGGGCGGCCCGATCGCCGGCCGACTGGCCACCGCCCTGCTGCCGCCGTCGCTGCCCGGTTCCGTTTCCGACGATCCCTTCCCGAGCCCGGGAGGCAAGGGCGCTCCGGCCAAGGCCCAGGCGCTGCTGGCCCAGGCGGGCCACGCCTCGGGACTTGCCCTCACGCTCGACACCCCGGCCACCGCGGGCGGCCAGGCGCAGGGCGAGGCGGTGCAGGCGTCCCTGGCCAAGGCCGGGATCAAGGTGAAGATCAACGCGATCAGCTCGTCGGCGTTCTACAGCACAGTGGGGAACACCGCGCAGGAGCACGACTTGGTGATCGACGGCTGGACACCCGACTGGCCGGGCGCCTCCACCTATCTGCCGCTCGTGTTCGACGGCCGGTTGATCACCCCCGAGGGCAACAACAACCATGCCCAGTACAACTCCGCCAAGGTCAACGCCCGCATCGACGCGATCGCCAGGATGAAGGCCCCGACGGCCGCCGCGACCGCCTACGGCCAACTGGCCGGGCAGATCATGCGGGACGCGCCGGTCGTGCCGTTCCTGTGGGACAAGGCGGCCGTCCTCGTAGGGGCTCATGTCACCGGCGCCTACGGGCACATCGCCTACGTCGGACGACTGGATCTGGTCTCTCTGGGGCTGCGCAAGTGACCGCCACCCTTCCCACCTCCCTGCCGTCCGAAGCGCCGGGCCGCGGCGGACCCCAAGAGACGTCTGTGCTGCGCCGACTGCTCGCCCAGCGCTCCGCCACGGTGGCGCTGGCGATGGTTGTGCTCCTGGTGCTCATCGCCCTCGCGGCCCCGCTGATCACCTGGGCCGCCGGCACGTCCCCGACCGAATTCCACTCCGAAGCGGTGGACTCGGCGCTCGGCGGGCTCCCGCGCGGCACCGCGGGCGGGATCAGCACCGCACACTGGCTGGGCGTCGAGCCCGGCAACGGCCGGGACATCCTCGCCCGCGTCGTCTACGGCGCCCGGATCTCGCTGCTGATCGCCCTGCTCGCCACCGCCCTGTCAGTGGCGCTCGGCACCGCGCTCGGGCTGGCCGCCGGGTTCTTCGGCGGCTGGACCGACATGGTCGTCGGCAGGCTGATGGACCTGCTCATGTCCTTTCCCGCCCTCATCTTCATGATCGCGCTGATCTCCGCGGCACCGGGTGTGAACCGGCAGCTGCTGCTGGTGATCGTGCTCGGCTTCTTCGGCTGGCCGTACGTCGGGCGGATCGTGCGCGGGCAGGCGATGGTGCTGGCCCGGGGCGAGTTCGTGGCCGCGGCCCGGGTACTGGGTGCCTCCCGGCGCGCACTGCTGGTGCGGGAGGTGCTGCCCAACCTGAGCGGGCCCATCCTCGTGGTGGCGACCATGTCGATCCCCGGCTATGTCGCGACCGAGGCGGGCCTGTCCTTCCTCGGCATCGGAGTTCGCCCGCCGACCCCCTCCTGGGGCCAGATGATCGCCACCGCGGTGCCGTGGTACGCCGCCGACCCCGTCTACTTCCTCGTCCCCGGCGCCTTCCTGTTCGTCACCGTGCTCGCCTTCAACGTGCTCGGTGACGCGGTACGGGACGCGCTCGACCCCCGGAGCCGTCACCGATGATCCTCTATGTCCTGCGCAGACTGGCCGCGACGACGGCGATCCTGCTGGTGATCTGCGCAGCCACCTTCGCGATCTTCTATCTGATGCCCGCCGACCCCGCGCAGGGTGCCTGCGGCAAGGCATGCAGCCCGGAGCGGATCGCCCAGATCCGCACCACGCTCGGCCTGAACCACTCGGTGTTCGTGCAGTTTCGCGACTATCTCGTCGGCATCGTGGCCGGCCGCAGCTACGGCACGGGAGCGCGGGCCGTGCACTGCCCCGCCCCGTGCCTGGGATTCAGCTTTCAGACCGATCAGCCGGTGTGGCGGATGCTCACGGACCGGCTGCCGGTCAGCGTCTCCATTGCCATGGGCGCGGCAGCGCTGTGGCTGATCGTCGGCGTCACGGCCGGGGCGATCTCCGCTCTGCGCCGCGGCAGCCTGTGGGACCGGGCGGCGATGACGGCGGCGCTGGGGGGCGTCTCGCTCCCGGTGTACTTCACCGCCCTCGTGCTGCAGTACCTGCTCGTCGTCAAGCTCGGACTGCTGCCCTATCCGCAGGCGATCGCGCTCACTGCGGACCCGGTCGGCTGGGCTCAGTCCATGGTCATGCCGTGGATCACGCTGGCGATGCTCTACGCCGGGATCTACGCGCGGATGACCCGGGGCGAGATGCTCGACAGTCTCGGCCAGAACTATGTCCGCACCGCCCGCGCCAAGGGGCTGCCCGAGTCGGCTGTGCTGCGCCGCCATGCGCTGCGGCCGGCGCTGATGCCCATCGTGACGATCTTCGGCATGGACCTCGGCGCGCTGCTCGGCGGCGCCCTCATCACCGAGTCGGTCTTCGGCCTGCCCGGCGTGGGCAAGCTCGCGGCCGACGCGATCAACAGCGCCGACCAGCCGGTGATCCTCGGCGTGACGCTCTTCGCCGCGGCGTTCGTCGTGCTCGCCAACGTCGCGGTGGACCTGGTCTACGCACTCCTGGACCCGAGAGTGAGGGCCGTGGGATGACCCTGCTGACCGTACGCGACCTGACCGTGGACTTCTCGGGCGGCATACGCGCCGTCGACAGCATGGACCTGGACCTGGCCGCCGGGACGGTGCTCGGCGTGGTGGGTGAGTCGGGCAGCGGCAAGTCCGTGACGAGCCTGGCCATCATGGGCCTGTTGCCGGATGCTCGGATCACGGGTGAAGTCCGGTTCGACGGGCATCAGTTGATCGGCCTGGACGGGCGGGCGCTGCGCCGGCTGCGCGGAGACCGGATCGCGATGATCTTCCAGGATCCGCTGTCCTCCCTGAACCCCTACTACTCGGTGGGCTTCCAGATCGCCGAAGCCTATCGCGCGCACCGCCGGGCGGGGCGTCACGAGGGGCACCGGATCGCGGTGAGCATGCTGGACCGGGTCGGCATTCCCGAACCCGAACGGCGCGCCCGCGCGTACCCGCACGAGTTCTCCGGCGGTATGCGCCAGCGCGTGATGATCGCGATGGCCCTGTGTCTGGAGCCCGACCTGCTCATCGCCGACGAACCGACCACCGCGCTCGACGTCACCGTGCAGGCCCAGATCCTGGACCTGCTGCGAGAGCTACGGGAGCGGTCCGGCACCGCCATCATGCTCATCACCCACGACATGGGCGTGGTCGCGGGACTGGCCGACGACGTCGTCGTGATGTACGGCGGCCGCGCGGTCGAGCGGGGCACGGTCCGCGAGGTGTTCTATCGCCCGCGCGACACCTACACCAAGGGCCTGCTCGCCTGCGTACCACGCGTCGACGGGCCATTGCCCGACCGTCTGCCCACCTTGTCGGCACCGGAGGAGACGGTGTGAGTCCCATGAATTCGGCGAGTCCCGTGAATCCACCGCTGCTCGAAGCACGCGACCTGGTCAAGCAGTTCCCCGTACGGCACGGCCTGACCCGGCGGCTCGCCGGACGCGTCAGGGCAGTTGACGGTGTGTCGCTACGGGTGGACGCGGGGGAGACGCTGGGCCTGGTCGGCGAGTCCGGCTGCGGCAAGTCCACGGTGGCCCGGCTGCTGACCCGGCTCATCGAGCCCACCTCGGGCACGATCTGCGTGGCAGGAAGGGAACTGTCCTCACTGAGTGAGCAGTTGATGCGGCCGGTACGCCGCGACCTGCAAATGATCTTCCAGGATCCCTTCTCCTCGCTCAACCCCCGCCAGACCGTCCGCCAGATCCTGACGGCCCCCTACCGCTACCAGGGGCTGACCCCCGACGAACCGGTGGAGCAGCTGCTGGAGCGAGTGGGCCTGCGGCCGGAGCACGCCGCCCGCTACCCCTACGAGTTCTCCGGCGGCCAGGCTCAGCGCATCGGGATCGCCCGGGCGCTGGCGCTGCGGCCGAGACTGGTGGTGTGCGACGAGCCCGTCACGGCGCTCGACGTGCGGGTCCAGGCGCAGATCCTCAACCTGCTCAAGGATCTGCAGCAGGAGTACGGGCTCGCCTACGTGTTCATCGCGCACGACCTCGGCGCGGTCCGCCAGATCAGCACGCGCGTCGCCGTGATGTACCTGGGCACGGTCGTGGAAACGGCCGACCGCGACACCCTCTACGGCCGGGCCGCCCACCCCTATACCCACGCCCTGCTCTCCGCCGTACCGCTGCCCGACCCGGACACCGAACGGACCCGCGAGCGGATCGTCCTCCACGGCGACCTGCCCAGTCCGCTCGCCCCGCCCAGCGGCTGCCCGTTCCGCACCCGCTGTCCCAAGGCGGCCGACCGCTGTGCCGCCGAACGGCCCGCGCTGCACGCGATCGCCGCGGGCCACGAGGTCGCCTGCCACTACCCGGAGCCGCTGACCCGGCCGTGTGCCGCGCCGGTCGCCGAGGAAAGGACCTCATGAGCCGCAGCTACCGCCTGCCCGGACTCGCCGTCACCGACCACACCTTCACCGCGCCGCTCGACCACACCGACCCCGCGGGTACCTCGATCCAGGTCTTCGCCCGGGAGGTGTCCGACCCGGCCCGCGCCGGCGAACGACTGCCCTGGCTGCTGTACCTGCAGGGCGGACCCGGAGGCAAGTCGCCGAGGCCACCGAACGCGACCACCGGGTGGCTCGCCCATGCCATCAAGACCCATCGGGTGCTGCTGCTGGACCAACGTGGCACCGGCCGCAGCACCCCGGTCACGGCCCGGTCGGTCGGCCAGTTCCCCGATGCCGGGGAACTGGCCGACCGCCTCGCCCTCTTGCGCGCGGACTCGATCGTCGCCGACGCTGAGCTGATCCGGCGTCAGCTGTGCGGTGACGAGCCCTGGGAGACGGTCGGCCAGAGCTATGGCGGCTTCATCACCCTCACCTACCTGTCCCAGGCCCCCGAAGGACTGCGTGCCTGCTACATCACCGGCGGCCTGCCCGGCCTGGACGCCACCGCCGATGACGTCTACGCGGCCACATATCCCCGGGTCAGAGAGAAGGTGAGCGCCTTCTACGCCCGTTACCCCGGTGACCGCGAACTGGTCCGGCGGATCGCCGGCCTGCTTGATCGCCAGTCGGTACGGCTGCCCGACGGTGACCGGCTCACCGTCCGGCGGCTGCGTACGCTCGGCTTGATGCTGGGCATGGGCGACGGAGCCGAGCGGCTGCACTGGCTGCTGGATGAAGCCCTCGGCGCCGACGGTCATCTCTCGGCGACCTTCCTGTATCAGCTGATGAACGTGACCGGGTTCGTCGACAACCCGCTCTTCGCCGTGCTGCAGGAATCGATCTTCGCGCAGGGCGGCAGGCCCACCGGCTGGGCCGCCGCCCGCGCGATCGCCGGACGCCCGGAGTTCGCCGAGGACGCCGACCCGCTGCAGTTCACCGGCGAGATGTTCTATCCCTGGATGTTCGAGGAGATCGCAGGACTGCGGCCGTTCCGCGAAGCTGTGCAGCTGCTGGCCGAGCGAGCCGACTGGCCCGCGCTGTACGACCCGTCGCGGCTGGCGGCCAACCAGGTTCCGGTGGCCGCGGCGGTCTACCACGACGACATGTACGTGCCCACGGAGTTGTCCCTGGCGACCGCGCGCTCGGTCGGTGCGCTGCGCGCCTGGGTCACCAACGAGTGGGAGCACGACGGGGTGACTGCGTCCGGCGCGGGTGTGCTGTCCCGCCTGATGGACATGGCCGCCGGACGGGCCTGACGTTCCCGCGCCAACCCGACCCGATCGAAGAAGAGTTGAGGAGACATGTCCGGATCCATCAAGAGTCTCAGAGCCCTTGCCGCGGGTGCCGCCGCGACGGCGTTGCTGTCGCTCACCGCCACGGCCCCGAGCGCGCACGCCGCACCGGAAGCGGCGCACGAACCCGCTCCGCCCACCGACTGCGCCCTGCCCGGCAGGACCGGCTGGACGGACGAGGGTCACGCCACCGACTACACCCAGTTCCAGCGACCCCTTGGCACCAAGCACGTGCTCATGCTGTTCGTCGACTTCCCCGACGCCCAAGCCTCCGGTTCCACGTCCGGCTACTACCGGCAACTGGCCCCGGCCGCCGACTGGATGAAGCGCGACTCCTACGGACGGACCCGGCTGGACATCACCCCGCTCAACCGGTGGATACGGATGCCGCAGGATTCGACCGGCTACGGCTTCCAGCGCGGGATCACCTTCGAGCAGCATGAGTTGTACGTCCGGCAGGCGGTGGCAGCGTCGGACCCGTACGCCGACTTCTCCCGGTACGACATGATCTACATCGTCCCGGCGAAGTCCGCGTCCGCGATCAGCTTCTCGCCGACGTACCTGTACGACCCCACCACCGCAGGCATCACCGCCGACGGCAAGCGCGTCAAATGGGCGGTGACCTTCGGCCAGGACATGTGGCACTGGGGCTACAAGGTCGCCGACCATGAGACCAGCCACACCTTCGGCCTGCCCGATCTCTACGCGTTCACCGGCACCGACTACCACCACTTCGTCCGCGGCTGGGACCTCATGGGCAACATCGCCGGGCCCGCCCCGCAGCACGTCGGCTGGGAGCGGTGGAAGTTCGGCTGGATCGACGACCGCCAGGTCGCCTGCCTGCCCTCGACAGGAAGCCGCACGGTCCGCCTCAAGGCGGTCGAAAGCCCTGGCGGAACGAAGATCGCGGTGGTCCGCACCGGCGAGACCACCGCCTACGTCGCCGAGTCCCGCAAGGCCGTCGGCGCGGACAGCCACGCCTGTTCCACCGGCGTACTCATCTACAAGGTGGACTCCTCCGTCCAGACCGGCGACGGCCCGATCCAGATCGTGAACGGCAACCCCGGCGCCATCCCGCCCTCGGGCTGCCAGGACCTGGACATGGCGGCTTTCCGTACCGGGCAGTCCTTCAGCGACCCCGCCACAGGAGTCCGGATCGACGTCGACAGCAGCGGTCCTCTCCACGACGAGGTCACGATCACCAAGCACTGACCGCCCCCCGGCGGTCACGACGCCCTGCGGGCAAGCACATCCCAGACGCCTTCCTCGGTGACACCGAAGGCGGTGTCAGCGCCCGCAGAGCGGGGATCGTCCGTCGGCGCAGCCGGTTCCGCCGGGCGGCTCACTCCGGCAGGCGCGGCGACTCCGGATGGCGTTCGCGCCACCGCGCGTAGGCGGGAATGGCGGCGCAGGTGGCACGGTACCCCTGCGCGACCCTGCGGACGATCTCCTCGCCGTGTGCGGCCACCGGTCCGTCCCGCCGCCAGCCGAGCACGTGCCGGTACCAGAGCGGATCGCCGGCGAGCGGACGCACCGTGACGCCGGGCACCTCGATGAAGGTCGCCTGGCAGAGGCTGACGGCCAGGCCCGCCCGGATGATGTCGATCAGCTGTCGGCCTTCCGCCTCGTAGGGGGTGCACGGCTGCCGGCCCATCAAGGAGAAGACGGACGCCCAGTACTCCCGGGTGCGGTCGCTGTCCGGGTGGGGCATGGCCCAGTCCTCTTCGATGAGGTCCGTCAGGTTCGCTTCCTCGTGATCGGCCAGCGGGTGCGTGGACGGGAGCAGGGCGAACACGGGCTCGGTGACGACCGGTCGCAGTACGACTCCTTCGCGCGGCGGGAGCTCGTGGCCGGGGTTGTCGCCGAGGACCGCCGCCTCCAGGCGTCCCGCCGCGAGGTCGTCCAGCAGCGGCGACGGGGAGTACTGGCATCGTGTCGTCACCTCCGAGCCGGGGACCAGCTCCCGTGTCGCCACGATGAGGTCGGCCAGCAGCGGCGCGCCCACCGATCCGAGGCGGACGCGGCCGGGTGCGGTGCCACAGCGGGCGGCGCGGGCGGTGTCGGCCAGCAGATCGTCGATGCCCGGCAGGATGGCCCGCGCCCGGGTGAGCACCAGCTCGCCCAATACGGTTGGCACGGCACCGGCCTGTCCACGGTCGAAGATCGGTCCGCCCAGCAGGGCCTCGATGCGCCGTAGCTGGGCGCTGAGTCCGGGCTGGGTCATGCACAGCGATGCGGCGGCGCGGGTCAGACTTCCGGCCTCCGCGATCGCGCAGATCACTCGCAGGTGCCGTACCTCCAGATCCATGGCGCGGATCGTAAAGAGCGTCGGGGCCGTCCGGCAGACGATGGGACATCACAGTCCTATATGAAATGTCACACGTGATCTGAGATCGCGCTCGTTACGGTGCCGGCCGTCGTCCCCACCGTCAGTAATCCGGCAGACCTTTCCGATGTCCTGGTGCGGATCCCGGCCCCCGGCACCACCACCGCGATCCACGCGGTGGAACGAGCCCGTGCTGCCCAGCCCGGCTGGCTCACCGGCGGTGCGACCGCACGCTCTGCGGCACTCACCGCGATCGTCCAGGCCGTCGAGGCCGCCGCCGAAGAGCTGTCGGTACTCGCCGTACGTGAAGTGGGCAAGCCGCTCGCCGAAGCGCGGGCCGAGGCGGCACGCACCGCCGCGATCTGGCGCTACTACGCCCAGACTCCCTTCGAGCCCTCCGGCGCGGTACACGAAACGGCAGGCGGCCCGGTGCTGTTGCTGACCCGGCGCCGCCCTCGACCCGCTGCGCGAGGCCCTGGCCGAGTCCCTGCGCCCGCGACCGAGTGGACGAGGCGCGCCCTTGTACGGGCGCGAAGTCGGCCGTCCCCCTCATCGGCAATGCACGTCTGCCAGGCTCGCGCGCTGAACGCGATGGGAACAGCGAGTCCTGCGGCGTGGGCGACCGGAGCTGGTACGTCAGCTTGTCGTGCGCCGTCAGGTTTGCAGCCTGCGGCCCGTGATGACGGCGGCAGCGACCATCAGGGAATAGCCGGTCAGCTCGCCGACCGCGCAGATGTGACGGGCGTTCCCTCTGGGTGCGGCAGGCGCCGCCGGACGGCAGTTGATCGACATTGCCGTCGGGGTGGACGTAGCACTTCAAGTACGTGCCGTGGCTGCCCTGTTGGCGGTCCTGGTAGGCGATGGAGCCGACACCCTCCTTGCCGAAGGCGACCAGCCTGGCGGGTGACGCGTAGACGGCGCTTACGGCGAGCGCGATCGACGCCAACGTGTAGCAGTCAGGGCAGCCGGCAGCAAGACCAGGAGCCACCCGATGATCATGCGGCTCCGGGCGGAGCCGGCGGTCCGCTCAAATCGCCGGAATGCGTTGTCGCCACACCACGAGGGCCTCATCCGGGCCACCGCCTGCGGGTCGTGACCCACCGGCTCACCACCGATCGAACCCATCGGCACCGGCGGGTTCGGCCAGGTCCGGAAGGCACACGACCCCAACGTCGGTGGCAACGACGGGTGGTTCGGCGCACTCGGCAGACTGGTGGGACGTCAGGCTGAACACCAATCACAACGTGGGGCTCTACCGGACGCCGTGGACCAACGACAAGGACATCCACAACGACCTTCACCACGTACCGTCGCTATTTCACCGATCTGCTGGAACATCCGGCTGCTTGCGCTGGCGAGAGCGATGTGTGGGTATAGGTCAAGCTGACGATGTGTGGAGAGAGGTGACGGGATGCAGGCCAGCGTAGGCGACAGGCTCCTTGTCCACGGCAGGATCGTGGGCCAGCACGATCGGACCGCCGAGATCATCGAAGTCCTGGGGGAAAACGGCTCGCCTCCCTACCGAGTGCGCTTCGAAGACGGGCACGAAACACTCATGTCGCCGGGCCCGGACACCGTCGTCCGGCAATTTACCGCTGAGCAGGAGTAGGTGACTGGCCGCCTCTTCCGGATGGCAGCGGTGGCACCCTGCCGAACGGCGCCGCTCCTGCGACCGAGGCTGCCAGAATGAGCAGCACCCCCTCCGCATCCGGCGCCGCCGCCAATGGCTCGCAGTACGGGCAGGTCCGCGTGGCCACGGCCTCGCCGAACCCCGTGGCGGCTCTCCTGAACCGTTGCCCGTGGCTGCGGCCTGGATCGCCACAAGGGCACTCAGCTGTGAGCGAGTCATCCTTCTTCGTCGTCCAGGTCAGCCACGTCTCCAATGGCGATCCGCAGGTCATGCATGCCCTGCAGAATGTCGATGAGGGCTTCCTCCGCCCCGCCCAGAGCCCGTCGGGTTCCCTCGATGTCGCCGCGCTCCGCATGCAGATGGGCGCTGAGCGCATACACCGCTGTCATGGCGGCGGCAAAGGAAGCCTCCCGGCCAGGTGGAAGCTCCTCCGCGTCGGGCGCCACCTGCATCGCAGTGCGGTGCAGTCTGTTCGTCAGGATGTTGGCCGCAAGGCCGGGATCCGGGCCTACCTGCTCTGACCAGCCGACCACTGTGTTGAGGACGTCCTCGATCTCCTCCTCTTCGGTCAAACGCGTCGCGGCGGTGATTTCCAGCTCTGCCTTCGCCAGCAGACTCCCCAGAAGATGCAGACGGTCCTCTTCCCGCGGACCCTCGGGGCGCACCTCCGGATCGGCCACCGGCTCGGCCCCGAGAGCGGCCAGCGCGGCATGGACCTGTTCAGCGGTCACGGGACTCTCGCTACTGATGCTCACGCCTTCAGCTTCACCCCACCGAGGCGCAACCGCCGCCCGCACACACCGACGGGCTCAAGAAAAATGCTCCCACTGTGCAGTGCGCAGGTAATCACAGCTGTTGCGGGCGAGGCTGTCGCTGCGGACGGCGCGATGGACGCGGAGGTGCTCGCGATCTGGCAGCCGCTGAAGTTCCAGCCAGCCTGGCCTTCACAGATGATGTCGCGGTTGTTCGTCAAATCCAAGATCTGGCGTTTGGGTGATTCTGCTGGTCAGAGCCGTGATTTCCGCGTCCGGGTCAGCAAGTGGTCAGCATCGGTCCGGACGGTGTCCCGCGTTGCTGACCTGCGGCCCGCGGCAGGCCCTGCTGCGCCGCCCAGCGCCCGCTATGAAGGCTAGAACCTCCCTGCGGAGGACGGCGTCGGCATGTACTGCTTCCGGCACTATTCTGCCTCGAACGCGCCCGGGAAGGGGATACCGATCACCGACGTGGCGGAATGGATGGGGCACAAGTCCATCGAGGAGACGTATCGCACTCACCGGCATCTGATGCCGGGCAGCATCACCAAGGCGGCCGGCATCTTGGACGCCGGCCTCTGGGAAGCGGCGTGATCGTCGGTGACGCGCGCTCGCCCGCGATGCCCCCGCCTGGAGCGATGGCAGCCTCGTCTCCATTGGCCATGACGCCAGGCTGGTGGCAACAGGCGTTACGCCAGGTCGAGCAGCCCCTTGTACGAGCCGCCGAAGCCCTGGTGTTCGTCGGCCAGGTGGATTTCCAGGATCCAGTGGGCCCGCCACCTTCCTTGGACCGTGCGGCGGAGCGGTTGGTCGTTGTCCGGGCAGAGGAACGAACCCGCCTGCGCTGACCGGGCGTTCGTGGTCGGTGTCGTACCGACCAGGCGGCCGACGTGCCATCCGCTCGGCGTCCAGCCCGCCTTGGCGGCGACGTTCGCTGTGGCCCGGCGCGACCAGGTCGCGGGCCATGGCGTGGGCGAACATGGCCTGCGCCATCCGCTGTGCCTCCACCAGCCCCAGGGCGCGCAGCCGCTCGTCCATCCGGTCGGGTCCCGCCATCGTGCCGTACCTCTTCTTCCGCTTGCTCTGCTTACGGGGTCGCGCGCACGATCACGAGCGAGCCTTCGTACGTCGGCTGACCGCGCAGGCGGCCGAACTCCTCGTCCCAGGCGCCGGATTCCAGGTCGTGGCGCAGGGTGTCGTCGAAGAGCTCGCGGACCCGGTCGTCGACGAAGCTCCAAGCCGAACACGCCTGGCGTGCGGCCGGGTTGAGGAGCATCTCGGGGCGGCCGTAGTACGCCTCGTTGAAGCCGTCCGTGCAGTCCAGGGGGATGGGCACACTCTGGACGGTCCAGGTGCCGCCCAACGCCTCGGTCAGCTCCTCGACGAGTGGGTAGCGGCGGGCTTCGGTGTCCAGCACCTCAGGTGCGTACCGGTACAGCCAGAAGTCCCGGACCAGCGCGGGATCGCAGGTCAGAATGACCACGGGCCCGCGAGTCACACGCCGCATCTCGCGCAGGCCGGCCCGGACGTCGGACCACTGATGCACGCTGAACAGCGTCATGGCCGCCTCGAACTCACCGTCGGCGAAGGGCAGCTCCTCGGCCACGGCATCGACCGCAGGAGCTAGGTGGGTCGGCCGCTGGGCACGCATCGACTCCGAGGGCTCGACCGCCGTCACCGCACGCGCCGCGCTCTCGTACGAGCCGGCGCCGGCGCCGACGTTGAGCACTTTCCGGGCGTCGCCCAGGGCCTCGGCGATGAAGCGGGCGATCCGTTCGTCCGGCCGACGGTAGGAGGAGTATCCGGAGCCGATGGCGCCGTAGTCGACGTCGCCGGCGCTGCCGTCCTGGGTGCGTGTGGTCATGGGGGGTACCTCGCCTCGTGAGCAGGGACAGGGGAAGGGATCCCCGCACGCCGGTCGGTTGTGCCGGTCGGAGTGTGGGGCATGGGCGAGCTACGACCAGAGCCGGAACCGCTGCCAACTGTCCCCGGCCCGCTCATAGCGCAACCGGGTGTGCACACGGCTCTTCGCCGCCTGCCAGAACTCCACCTCGGCCGGTGCGAGGGTGTAGCGAGTCCAGGCGGGGTCGACGAGTGAGGGCTCCTTGTCGATCAGGGCCAGGGACTCCACCAGAGCATGGTCGCGTTCAGCGGTGTCCGTGAGGTACTGGCTCTGACGGCCCGACAGGGACTCGGCACGGGCGGTCGCCGACCGATCGAGGAAGTCGGCTGCGCTGTCGTGGGCGGAGCAGGGAGCCACGGTCCCGCGCAGGCGCACCTGTCGGCCGTGCTCGGGCCAGTAGAAGGTGAGCGCGGCCCGCGGATGGACAGCCAGCTGGCGTCCCTTGGGACTGAAGCCGTGCCCGGCGAACTGCCATCCCGAGGCGTCCACCCCTTTGAGGATCAGTACGCGTGCGTCTGGGTCGCCGGCCTCGTCGACGGTGGACAGGACCATCGCGTGCGGATCGCGCAGACCGCCCGTCACGGCCTCGGACAGCCAGGACAGAAACAGGCTCACGGGATCTGCCGGAGCCCGCTCGGGAACGAACTCCGGAAGCGGTCCGGCGAACACCTCGATGCCTCGCAGCCATCCACGGACTGCAGTGCCGTGATCTCCGTCCCTCACCGGGCCGCCTCCTCCGCAGGACACCTTCATTGCCCCATCCTGCATCTGCGGATGATATTCGACAATCACCTGGCAAATGCTTATCTGAAGCCACAAGACGCATCGCTTGTAAGCGGTGGATGTTGGAGGTAGTGACGATGTGCATCTGTAGATCCCCGGTGCTCTGAAGCGGGCTCGCCGACCAGGGCGGCGATCACCTGGCCGCCGACGCGGCCGGCAAGCCACGTCTCGGCAGGCTCCTCGAAGCCGGGTTCGCAGTCGGTGCGGGGGACGGGGCAGGTGGCGCCGAGTGCTTCGAGGCGTTTGTCGGGCCGGCGACCGTGGCCGCAGAAGTCGTCGTAGCGGGAGTAGTGCCGCCATTTCTGCCCGATTCCGGGCAGAAATATGGACGTTCTCCAGCCGCCGACCTAGGGTGACCGGTCATGATCACCTTGGATGCGATAGGGACGTTCACCCTGATAGTGGGACTCCTTACGCTCACTCCCGGACTGGATACCGCACTCATCCTGCGCACCGCCTCAACCCGAAGATGGGCGCCTTCTACGTTGCGGTGCTTCCGCAGTTCATCCCCACCGGCGCCCCGCACATCGCTCTGGGCGTGCTCCTGGCCGGTGTGCACGTTTTCCTGGCCGTCGTCTGGTCCTGCGCACTGATCGCCCTCGCGCACGTGCTCCGGGACCGCCTGCAACGGCCTTCGGCCCGCCGCTACCTCGACCGCATCACCGGCACGGTCATCACCGCCTTCGGCATCCGGCTCGCGCTCGGACAGTGAGGCGCCGGTCGACCAACCGCAAGACGCCGACAGCTGCCGCGCGGGCAACCCGCCCATCACCCGAAACGAGAGGGCATCTGCATGTACTCGCTCCCCACCAGCGCCGACGCCGTGGTCTTCGACTGCGACGGCCTGCTGGTCGATACCGAAGCGTGCTGGACCGTTGCAGAGGCGGCCATCTTCGCGGCGCACGGCCATCCCTTCGGTCCCGAACAGAAAGCACTCGTCATCGGCCGGACCGTTGAGGCCGCTGGAGAGGCCATGGCCCAATACCTCGGGCGCCTCGGCGACGGTGCCGAACTCGCCTCCGAACTCCTCGAAGGAGTCCGCAAGGAGCTGGCCCGAGGCGCCGCAGCCCTCCCCGGGGCGGCGGAACTGGTGCGCGTCTGCCGGGCAGCCGTACCCGTCGCCGTAGCCAGCAACAGCCCTCGGGAGCTGCTGGACGCGGCACTGTGGTCGGCCGGCCTCGCCGACTGCTTCATCCACTCGTTCGCCGCTGACGAAGTACGTTCCCCCAAACCCGCACCAGAGCTCTACCTCACGGCATGCGAGACACTCGGTGTGGACCCGAAGCGTTCCGTCGCCTTCGAGGACTCGGCCACAGGCATCGCCTCGGCGCGTGCCGCCGGACTCTACATCGCGGTCGTACCGTCCCTTCCCGGAGCCGACCTCGACCACGACTGGCTGGGCACCAGCCTGGCCGAGCCCGCATTGCAGGAGTGGGCCAGGGAACTCGGATGTGGCACTGCCTGCTGACCTACCTTCTTCGACTGCGGGGCAGGCTCATCAGCGAGGTGAAGCGTGCCTCTCACGCCGCGCTGTTGGGTCGAGCCAAAAAGCATCGGGGCTCTTGTGTGCCGTTGGCGGTCGGCCGAGGAGCCTTTTGAACGCGGCAGTGTAGGCGGCCGGGTTGTCGTAGCCCAGCATGGCCGCGACGCGCGTCACGGGCATCCCCGCGGTGAGGTGCTGCAGGGAGTGCAGGATGCAGGCGCGTTGCCGCCATTGCGAGAAGCTCAAGCCGGTGCCGCGCTGGAACAGCCGGGCGAGAGTGCGTTCGCTGACGTTGAGGACTGCGCACCAGCGTCCGGGCGGGTCGTGGATGTCGGGCTTCCGCAGAAACTCCTCGCACAGGTTGCGCAGCTGCGGATCGGATGGCAGCGGCACGTCGAGGGGCAGCGGGGTGAGGCTCTTGAGCTCGTGGAGGATGAGGGTGGCGACCGCTGCGTCACGGCTGTGCTCGGGATACCGGGGCTCCATCTCAACGGCCTCCAGGATCAGCTCTCGTAGCAGAGCGGAGACGTCAACGGCCTGGCATCGCGTGGGAAACCACGGCACGGCAGCGGGTTCGATGTAGAGGCTGCGGGTGCTGACGCCTGTCATCTTGACCTGATGCCTGGTCATGGGCGGGATCATCACCGCGCGGGCGGTGGGAACCGTCCAGCTGCCGTCCGCTGTCTCGACCCGCATGATGCCGGTGGCCGCGTAGAGGATTTGGGCACGGCGGTGCTCGTGCCGGACCAGCAGGTGGTCATCGGGATAGTCGGTGCCGATGGCCAGCACGGCACGATCGAGGCCGTCCACCTCCGCGACCAGGATGTTGCGCATGCCATGAGGCTACGAGGGACCCTGCGATCTGTCTGCTCCGCGTAGGAAGCTGGCAAGTCATCGATTGCCCGCCAGGCCGCGTGATCCCTAGCGTCTTGCCGGTGCCTACCTCGTTCTCCACTCTGTTGCTTTTCGGGTGCCTGACCGGCATCACGACGGTGCTCTTCGGCTTCGGCGGCGGTTTCATCACCGTCCCCGTCGTCTATGGCTTCCTGACGGTGACGGCGCGTTCCGGAGCGGACGCCATGCACGTCGCCGTCGCGACCTCGGCAGCGGTCATGGTCGTCAATGCCACCGTGGCGGCGCTCGCGCATCGGCGTCAGGGCCGATTGCGCCGCGACTATGTCTGGCCGCTGGCAGTGTTCATCACGATCGGCGCCACCGCAGGATCCTTCGCAGCCACCTTGATCGGCGGTACAGCGCTGCGCCTGCTCTTCGGCGCCTACCTTGTGGTGACGATTGCCGACAGTCTGGTGCGGAAGGGCTTCCTGTCCGTGGCGCACCAGACCTGCCCGAAGCCCCTGGGCCGGGGCACGACCACCTTCGGTGGAATCGGCATCGGCTTGGTGGCCGCCGTGCTGGGCGTCGGCGGCAGTGTCATGACGGTCCCACTGCTCCGGCGTAAGGGTCTTCCCATGGCCGAAGCCACCGCCATGGCCAACCCCCTCAGTGTCCCTGTTGCCGTGGCCGCGACACTCGTCTACGCCCTTGCCCCCACCGCACCCGTCGGCACAGGTCAGTTCGGTTACGTCGATCTCACCGCAGGCGCCGCTCTACTCATCGGATCGCTGCCCGCCATCGCCGTGACGAGGCGAGTCACCAGCCGTGTCCCGGACCGCGTCCACTCCGCCGCCTACATCGTCCTTCTCATGATCGTACTGATCGTGATGGTGGCCGTAGGAGTCTGACTCGGTCGGCTATCGAACCCCTCGATTTACCGTGCCTGCGTCGATCGTCAGCCTTCTCTCTCGCTCGATCGCCCGGGGAGGGTACCCGGCACGTGCCAAGCCGTCGGAGTCCGGCCACTGGAATCCCGTTGCCGCTAGCGATCTGGCTGGCTACGTTCGGCCCATGGCGGATGACGAACCGACACGTGCCGCACGCTTGCTGGATGCCCAGGCGAAGGCGGCGCGGCTGTTCGCGGAGATCGAGGCGCGGCCTGGTGGCGCCGGGCCAAGGGGAGCGGGCAGTCAGCGACCGCGTCCGGGACCTGGCGAACGAGCTGTTCGGGACGACCCGGCACTGGCACAAGCGGATCGTGCGGTCCGGGCCGAACACCCTCCTGCCGTACAAGGAGAACCCGCCGGACCGGGTGATCGGCGCGGACGACATCGTGTTCGCTGACTTCGGGCCGATTTTCGAGGAGTACGAGGCCGATTTCGGCCGGACCTTCGTCCTCGGCGAGGACCCGGTCAAGCACCGGCTGCGCGAGGACCTGCCTGAGGTCTTCAAGGCCGGCAAACGGTTCTTCGAGGCCGATCCGGAGATCACGGGTGCCGCCCTGCACGCCGAAGTCGCCCGGCTCGCCGCCGAGGCCGGCTGGGAGCCGGGCGGCTGGCACGCCGGGCATCTGGTCGGCGAATTCCCGCACGAGACGATCGACGGAGCGGACGTCGAGTCGTACATCACCCCTGCCAACGACACCCCGCTGCGGCGCACCGACAAGACCGGGCGCCGCTGTCACTGGATCCTGGAGATCCATCTCGTGGACCGTGAGCGGGGCTTCGGCGGGTTCTACGAGGAGTTGCTCACCCTCTGATCCGTGGCGCCCGCGTCGCGCATCGCCCGCCACACCCGGTCGCGAGTGAAGGGCAGTTCGGTGAAGCGGACGCCGGTCGCATCACGAAGGGCGTTGGCGAAGGCGGGGGCGACCGGGTTGAAGGGGCTCTCGCTCATCGACTTGGCGCCCAGGGGGCCGATGGCGTCCGCCGTGTCCATGAAGTGGACCTCGGTGCGCGGAATGTCGGCGTACTGCGGGAGCCGGTACTGGCGGAAGGCGAACGTCTCGACCTTGCCGTGTGCGTCGATGCGGACGTTCTCGAAGAGCGTGGAGCCGAGAGCCTGCGCGACCCCACCCTCGACCTGGCCCCGGCACTGCATCGGGTTCATCACCTTGCCCGCGTCGGCCGCGTGCACGCTGCGCAGGATGCGGATCTCGCCGGTGCCGGGGTCGACGGCCACTTTGAACCACTGGGCGTTGAAGGCGACCGAGCGCGGAGTACCGCCGAAGTTGCCGTCCGCGGTGACCTCGGCGCCGACCGCACGGGCGGCCGCGTACAGGTCCTTGAGTGTCAGGCGCCCAGTGGGATGCAGGACGGCCTCCTCCGCGAGCCGACAGTCGGCGCGCGGGACGTGCAGGTGGGCGGCGGCGAAGTCGAGGAGCATGTCGGCGAGGGCGCGTGAGGCGCGCAGGGTGGCCTTGCCCGCGACGACGGTGCCGGTGGAGGCGAAGGCGCCGGTGTCGTGGCGTACGACGTCGGTGTCGGACTGGCGGATGGTGATCCGGTCGACGGTGGTGGCGAGTTCGCCGGCCGCGATCTGCTTGTGCACGGTCGTGGTGCCGTTGCCGAACTCGGCGGTGCCGACGGCCAGATCGAAGGTGCCGTCGGGCAGCAGCGTGGCCTTGGCGTCGGCGATGTGGCCGCCGGGCGGTCCGGTGGCGATCATCGCCAGGGCCGCGCCCTCGCCGACCAGCCAGCCCTCCGGTGCGGGAAGGCCCGCATCGGTCTCCGCCTGTGCCCGGCGCACGATCCCGATGCACTGGTCCAGGCCGTAGCTCGCGATGTGCAGGTCCTCCTCGTGGCCGCCCGGAGTGACCATCGGTTCATCGGCGCCGATGACATTACGAGCTTTGAACTCCAGGGGGTCCAGGTCGAGTCGTCGGGCCAGTTCGTCGAAGGCGGACTCGACGGCGAACATCACCTGGCCGAGGCCGTAGCCGCGGAAGGCGCCCGCGGGGACGGTGTGCGTGTACACCGAGTAGGCGTCGACCTTCTTGTTCAGGGCGCGGTAGATCGCCATGGACTCGCCGACGCTGTGGAACATCACGGCCGGGCCGTGATTGCCGTACGCGCCCGTGTTCGCCACGACCCGCAACTGGAGGGCCGTGAGCACGCCGTCGCGGCGGGCGCCCGCCTTCACGTGGATGGTGAAGGGGTGCCGGGTGGTGGCGCCGTAGAACTGCTCGGCGCGTGTGTACTCCAGCTTCACCGGCTTGCGCAGTTTCAGGACGGCCAGCGCCACGATGTCCTCGACCAGCATCTCCTGCTTGCCGCCGAACCCGCCGCCGACCCGGCCCGCCACCACCCGCACCTGCTCCAGAGGCAGGTCGTACAGGGCGCACAGGGCGCGACGGGTGAGGAACGGGGTCTGGGAACTGGTACGTACAGTGAGCCGGCCGTCCTCGTCGAACCAGGCGACGGCTCCATGAGTCTCCAGGCTGGCGTGTTGCCCGCGCTGGGTGCGGAAGGTGTCCTCGTAGACCGCGTCGGCCTCGGCGAAGCCGGCCTCGATGTCACCGATCTCGCCGTGGGCCTCGCCCACCACATTGTTCTCGGGGCGGGAGATGCGGTGAGTCTTCGCGTCCTTGTCGTGCACGATCGGCGCGCCCGGCCGCATGGCTTCCTCGGGGTCGACGACGGCGGGCAGCACCTCGTACGTCACCTCGATGCGGCGGCAGCCCTCCTCGGCGGCACCTTCGCTGTCGGCGACGACGGCGGCGACGCGCTGGCCGATGTAGCGGACGGTGTCGTCCAGGACTCGAGTGTCGTTCGGATCTTCCTCGGGGTGCTCATGCCGGGCGGTGGAGAAGTGCCGTTCCGGCGCGTCGTAGTGAGTGAACACGGCGTGCACGCCGTGTACGCGCAGGGCGGCGGAGGTGTCGATGGCGAGGATGCGGGCATGGGCGTGCGGTGAGCGCAGCAGCTTCATGTGCAGCAGCCCGGGCACGTCGACGTCGAACGTGTAGCGAGCGGTGCCTGTGACGACCTGCGGTCCGGCCGGGGCGGGCAGGCTTCGCCCGACGGACTCGCCGGGCGCCGGCTCCTCGGTGTTCTTCACGCCACGTACGGCGTCCTCGATGGCCCGGTAACCGGTGCAGCGGCACAGGTTGCCCTTGAACGCCCGTGCCAGGTCGGCCAGTTCGTCTTCGTCGAGCGCCGCCGTGGTCATCAGGAAGCCGGCCGTGCAGAAGCCGCACTGGAAGCCCTGTGCGTCGAGGAACTTCTGCTGGACGGGATGGAGGTCGCCTTCGGGCGAGGCCAGACCCTCGACCGTGGTGACCCGGTGGCCGTCGGCGCGGAAGGCCGGGTACAGACAGCTGTGGACCGGCTTGCCGTCGACGTGAACCGTGCAGGCGCCGCAGTCTCCCTGGTCGCAGCCCTTCTTCACACCGAACCAGCCGCGTTCGCGCAGGTAAGTGCGCAGACACTGACCGGGGCGTGGCTCTTCCTCATGAGACCGTCCGTTGACCTCGACCTTCATCGTGCCGCCTCTCCCAGCTCCCGGCGGATCTCCTCCGCGTACCGGAACGTCATGTGCCGCCGCCACTCGGGCAGCCCGTGAATGTCGTCGAACCACTCGTCGTCGGCGACGGCTGCCTCGATCGCCGACCTCAGGGCCTCGCTGGTAGGCGGCAGAGGGAACCACAGCCGGAACGGGCGGACCGTCGACGCGGTGATGGTGATCGCGAGGGAGCCGTCCAGCGGATCCAGCGTGCCGATGATCAGCACACCGGAGCGGCCGAGGCCGTAGAGCGACGCCTGTCGGAAGGCCGTTCGGCAGGTCAGGGCGCGGGCCGGAAGGGTCACCGAACGTATCAACTCGCCCTCGGTGAGGACCTTGCGGCCCGCTCCGGTGATGAAGTCGACAACCCGGACCCGGCGGCGGGCGCCGGTCTGGGCGATCAGCAGGCACTCCCCGTCGAGACCGGCCGTGAGGGAGATCATCGGGCCGGCCGGCAGGCCATTGCCCAGGTTCCCGCCGACCGTGGCCATGTTCCAGATTTTGAACGAGGCGAGGAAAGCCCGGCAGCACTGCTCGAAGAGCGGCGCCGCCTCGGCCACGAGTGCCTTCGCGAACCCGGACAGCTCGGCGATGGTGCAGGTGGCCGCGATCTCCAGCGAGCCGTCCGGGTGCCGCTGGACGGGGGTCCAGCCCATCCGGCTCAGGTCCACCAGGCGGCGCAGGTGCGGCTGCGGCTCCGAGAACAGATACGTGCCGCCGCCGAGCCAGCCGTCGCCCGGTCGCCAGGGAGCCGGGTGGCGTGCGTCCCGGATCTCCACCACCGTGTTGAGGTCCATGACCGTCAGTGAAGCAACGAGAACCGGCCAGAACGACTGGTTCACAGCACGGAAACGACGGCTTTTCCAGCCCGATACTTGGTGAATCAACCAACAGGCATACCGCTCACCTCTTCTGGCACTTACGACGTGATGACTCGCATGCACCTGGGGAATGTGAGATACCGAGTGTCAGGCACCGCCCCCGGCAGCCGTACGAGGAGCCGGAACGCATGCACGTCGAACATCTCCTTCAGGACGAGTCCCTCGGCGTGCGTCTGCTCTGGGCCGAGGACGCACTGCTGAAGCGCGAGATCAGCGGAGTCACCGTTACCGACCTGGAGGACCCGGCCCGCTTCGTCCGGCCCGACGAGGTCGTGCTCAGCGGTCTTGTCTGGTGGAGCGCGGGCGGGGGGAAGGACAAGGCGGAACGCTTCGTCTCCGGCCTGAAGGACGCGGGCGCCGTCGCATTGCTCGCCGGTGAGGAGACGCATGGCGCGGTGTCGGACGATCTGGTCGAGGCGTGCTTGCGGCATGGCGTTCCGGTCGCGGGCGTGCCGGCCCATGTGATGTTCCGTGCGATCACGGACGCCGTGTACCTGCGGCAGTGGGGCGGGCTGAGCCGCCACCATGCGCTGCCCGAGCATGTGCGCGTCCGGCTGAACCGGCTGGTGTCGCAGGACGCCGACCCGGCCCTGATCCTCGCCACCGCCTTCACGCATCCCGACGCCGACCCGGCCTACGTCCTGACGCCGCCACCTCGCCTGCTGCAAGAGATCAGCGCCGTCCTTGCCCGCTGCCAGGATGGGCTGGCTCACCGTCGGGCCACCGAACAGCGGACGGCGGACGAGCTCGGCAGGCTGCCGGCCGCTCCCGAAGCCCGTGACCTGGCCGGCGCGCTGCGCGCCTGCGGTCTGCCGGCGGACGGTCCGTACCCCGTGATCGTGGCCGACACCGGCGTACGGCGCGAGGGACCGTCGCAGGGCGCACTGACGGAAGCGGTAGCGCACACGACCCCGGCGTTCTCGGCGGTGGGGCGCCTGCCCGACGGAAGCGCCTTCGCAGTGGTACCCGAGGACGCCGCCGCGGCTCTGGTACGGATCTGGCCGCTGGTAGCCGCCTGCGAGCCGGACGTCCTGCCGCACGGCGGGCTCGCCTCACCGGCTACCGAAGCGACCGGGTTGCCGGGGCCCTGGCCGAGGCCTGTTGCGCCCTGACGTCCGCCCGGGGGACCGGGCCGGGCACCTCGGCCCTGACCGACGCCACCACCCTGACCACCCTGGAGGTCTTCCTCGCCCACGACGGCTCCTGGGTCCGTACAGCCGAGGCGCTGCACCTGCACGTCGGCACGGTTCACTGCCGGATCCAGCGCATCGAGGACTTCACGGGCCACAACGTGTCCCGCCTCCGTGACCGCCTCGATCTGTGGGCGGCCCTGCTGTGCCGCACGGACGCGAGCGGCACAGCAGGGCGCTACGACCGCTCGACGTTCACGCTCGTCGATTTCACCCGCGCGACGACCGTGACCCCGACGTCCAGAGCCAGCTCCTCCACTGCCTCCCGGGTCACCAGGGACACGATCTGGTGCGGACCTGCCTGGATCTCCACCCGGGCCACGACATCGTCCATGGCCAGGGCCGTGACGATGCCCGTGAGCGCGTTGCGCACGGAGGTCGGCGGCCCGGCCACCCCGCCCCGCTCGCTCTCGGCCGCCCGCTCCCGCACGAACCGCGCCAGCCCCGCACCGTCGATCACCCGGTTCCCGGAGCCGTCCCGCCCCATCGGCAGCCGACCCGCGTCCGCCCACCGCCGGACGGTCTCCGGACTCACTCTCAACAGGCGCGCGGCCTGGCCAATGCTGTACGTCGGCACGCTCGAACCCTAGCCGTCCCCTCTCCTCGCGGAGGCCGCACATGCTGCTGCGCCAGCTGGAGTACCTCGTCGCACCCGCCAGGGAACTCCACTTCGCCCGCGCCGCAGCCGCCTGCTAGTACGAGGGCCTGACCCCCGAGGGCGAAGTGGCCCTGGCCTGGGCGCACCGGATGCTCGCCGAACAGGACGCGCTCCGGCAGGAACTGTCGGCACCGCGCGGTGGCCTGACCGGAACGCTCCGGCTGGGTGGCGTACCCACGGCCGTGCCCGTGATGTCCCCGCTGACCACCCCTTTCTGCGACCGCCATCCGCGTGCGGGAGTGACCCTGGAGGCGCTGTCCTCAGCAGAGATCAGACACGGCCTGGCGGAGTTCGAGCTGGACGCGGCGATGACCTACCTGGACGACGACGCGCTGCGCCACGTTCCTCACGCTATTGGGGAGGGCGGTGCACAACACCGCCCTCCCCGGACTGTTGCCGCTCCGCCGGCATGGCCTCCCTGACGGGGCGCTGCCAGGTACGTCATCGGCACTGTCCGGACCGGGGCCCGCTCACGGTGTTGTCGCTCTGGTGCAGCTCCGGTTCGTTGCCGTCGCAGGACAGCGGGCCCTCGACGTGGTTGCCCTCGAACGCGGGTGCGGACTCGTCGGGCAGCAGGCCGCTGCCGCTGTTGCCGGTGATCCGCACGGGCCCGGTCACCGAGTTGCCGCTGACCGCGATGCCGCCGGTGTTGGCGTCGATGGTCAACGCGCCCCGAACGAGGTTGCCCTGGCAGGTCGTCGGCTCGCCACCGATCCGTACGTAGCCACTGCTGTGTTCGACGGTGAGAGGACCGGTGAGCGTCGACCCGCACACGGTGAGGGCGAGCGCTCCGTCGGCGGTGACGGGTCCGGTGATCCGCGCGTCGGATACGGCGAGCGATCCGCCGGGCTGCACCGTGACCTTGCCGTCCTGGCTGCCGCCGGAGCCGATGCAGATCGCCTCGTCGGCGGCGACGGTCAGGACGCCGTGGTGGGCGGCGGCGATGCAGGGCCGGCTGAAGCCGACCGTGATTTCCGTGGGGCTGTCGGTCGCGCCCGGGGTGAAGCCGGGGTCGCCGCTGAAGGTGGCTGTGAGCGCGTGGGAGCCGGGTCGGAGGCCGCCGGTGGTGAAGCGGGCCCGGCCGCCTTCGAGTGGGACGGTGGCGAGCGGTGTCGTGCCGTCCGAGATGGTCACCGTCCCGCTCGGGGTGCCCGCGGCGGGGTTCGCCGCGTGGACGGCGGCGGTGAAGGTGACGGGGTGGCCGAACAGGGGGGTGGACGTGTCCGGGGTGAGGGAGACGGTGGTCCTGTAGCGGAAGGAGACGATCGCCCTGCCGCTGCCGTGGTTGACTCCTTGGAGCAGCGAGACCTGGGACGCGGCCGGTGTCGCGTAGCTGCTTCCCCCGCCACCGCCGGCGCCGTAGAGGTTGCCCGGGTTGCCGCCACCGGAGCCGCCTCCGCCGCCGAAGTAGCCACCGCCGCCTCCACCGCCCCCGTTGCCGCCTCGGGCACCGTTGCCGCCGGGGCCGCCGCTGCCGGGGTTGGGCAGGCCGGTGTTGGGGTCGGTGTCGCTCGCGGGGCCTCCGGGGCCGCCGAGGGCGGAGTTGGGGCTGCCGGTGCCGGGCGTGGTCTGGCTTCCGCCGCCGCCGGCGACACCAGAGCCGTCGGGGCCGCCGCCCTGGCCGCCGTCCTGGCCGGCAGGGCCGCCTCCGTCCCCTCCGTGCAGGAGCGGTCCGCCGTTGCCCGCTCCTCCTCCGCCGCCGGCCACCAGGACCCGGTCGGCGGCGCCGAAGTCATCAAGCCGCACGTCGGAGGCGCCGCCCCCGGAACCTCCGCCGCCATGGGCGCCCCCGCCGCCGGATCCGTGACCGAATCCGCCGGGCCGGGCGAACTCGCCGTGCCGTGAGCTGCCCGGGACACCGGCGGCCCCCACGGTGATCTGGAGTTTCTGGCCCGGGGTGACGGCCAGTCGGGCCCGGGTCTCGCCGCCGAGTCCGCCCGGTGCTCCGGTGTTCGGCGGGTTGGGGGCGACGAAGCCGGCCGCGCTGCCGCCCTCGGCGCCGTACAGGTCGACGGTGACGGCGTCCACCCCGTCGGGCACCGTGAAGGTGTCCGTGCCGGTAGTGCCGTACGTGCAGGTGGGCGGGGAGGCGGTGAACACGCCGCCGACGCCGCAGGGTGACGCGGTGGCGGAATCAGCCGGAACGTCGGCGTTCGCCGGCAGCGGTGCGAGTATCGCCGTAACGAGGCCGGCCGCTCCGACAGCGGGCAGGAGCTTGGTTCTGAGGAGGCTCAACGGGGTTCCCTGAGGCAGGAGTTGGATCATCGGCGGGGAGCTGACGCCGTGGCGGCGTCGGCTCACGCGGTGACTCAGACGCCGTCGTCGGCGCAGAGCGCCCAGACGTCGGAGGAGGTGCTCGGTGAGCTGGTGCCGCCGGTGTGGGTGGAGGCGGTCCAGTACGCGGCTGTGGTGGTGCCGTCCGTGACCGGGGTGCCGCCGGAGTCGCTGGGGTAGCTGCCGTTGAGGTGGTCGCCGGCGGAGCCGGGACCGGTGAAGTCGGTGGTGGTGACGCTGCCTCCGCTGATCGCGGCGCCGCCGCTGACGAGCTTGCCGTCGTTGCCGCCGCAGCCGACGGTGGCGGTCTGCCCGCTGGTGGCGGAGGTGGGGCCACTGACCTCGCTGAAGCGCACCTTGACCGTCGTACCGCTGATGTTGATGTTGTTGCCGCTGCAGATGGCATAGGCGTACGTGGTGTTGTTGCTGTTGCCGCCGCCGCCGTTCCAGCCGACCGCGGTCCAGGAGTCGGGGTTGGTCTCGCCGTCGGCCGCGGCCTTCTGTCCGTAGTCGTGCGCCGAGTTGTTGAAGGTGGGGAAGCTCGCGATCGGCTTGAGGCTGCCGACGCTCGCGGGTGTGATGCGGGCGCCGCCGCCGAGCAGGCGGGTGTTCGCGGGGCAAGTGGCGGTGACGAGTCCGACCGTGCCGCTGGTGGTCGGTCCGGCGAGCTTGTTCATCACCACCTGGGTGTGGTTGATGAGGTTGCTGGTGAAGCACAGGGCGTACGGGGTGCTGGAGAAGTCGGCGTTGACCGCTCCTCCGCTGCCGCCGATGCCGAGCCAGTAGGTGACGTCGGTGCCGACCACGCCGGTGGAGCCGGTGTACTCGGTGCTGCCGTCGGGGCTGGGCGAGGTGCCGTTGATCTTGTTGCCGTTGGACGAAGTACCGGTGCCGATGGCCTGGTTGATACCGCCGCCGGAGAGCAGGCCGCTTGTGCAGTGCGCGTTGGTGGTGATCTCGGAGAAGGTGGAGGCCGGGCCGGCTGTGGCACCGGGGGTCTTCACCGTGACCCCCACGGTGTTGGCGTACGCGACGCCTGGCACTGCCAGGGCGATTGCTGCGCCTATGACCAGTGTTTTTCCTGCGACGAGTTGCCGCAGACGTCTTGTCTTCATCGAGTCCTCTCACGTGCGCGGGGCGACCGGCCGTGTGGCCGTCGCGTAACGCGCAGGGGGCGATGTCCGAGTCGCTTGCTGAACAGGGAGTGGTGGCTGTGCATGAGCCGATCGCTCCCTGTGGGGAGCTCGCTCAGGAGCTGCGGCAGCGGCGTCTCCAGGGTGTTCCGAGGAGCCCGCTGTCCGCTTGGAGCATGCGGACTCTAACAGCGACTCAAGCACGCATGTACAGACTCTTCGTGTAGAAAATCCTTGCGGATGCGGCTCTCATCCCTCGATCCGGGTCGCACCTAAGACGACCACACATATAACGGCTGCCGGTACTGGGCCTGGCTTGTGCAATGCTCCAGGCTCCAGCGCGGGAAAGTGCTCAGCGTTCAGCCCGGATGGATGACCTCCGGTGCTCACCCACGGGGACTGCGGGCCGGCCGGGTGGCTCCCCTCTGGTACCGGTGAGGTTCCCTTTGCGCGGGGAAACTCCCCTTTGCGGACCGTGAGGTCGCCTGCGGAAAGGTGCTGCACGGTCGGCATCGACGGAGGGTACGAGGACCGGATGCCGGTAAGGCCCACGGGAGGCGCGAGCGAGGTACCGCTCTTCCACCCACGCCGGCGACAAACGTCGTAGACCGCCGCAATCTCACCGAAGAGCTTCAAGCGTGTCGCAAGTGACGAGGATCTCGATGCGCCTGCAGGGCCTGATCCCTACCCTGCTTCCGTTCGTCTGTCGAGCCTGGGCGTGGAGCCGGAACGGTCTTCATTCGTTTACTGGCGTGCGGTCAGCAAGTGTTCAGCATAATCAGCATAAAGCGCGCATCTGTTGGTGAATGTCCGCGACGCGATGCGCCACCAGACGCCTACAACAGTGGCAGCCCACTCCCGAGCAGGCGCAATCGCCCGGACAGCTCCTAGCCGTTGCACCCCGCCGCTGACGGCATGTCACGGCAGGACCTGTCCTGGTGGGACTGTGCCGTAGCCCCGCCGAAGACGATGAGGAGGATCAGGGTGGCCATGATGCCCTGGCTGACAACCGTCACGACAGCCCCGGCCCGCGCGGCGATCGCGCTCGCGGCGATGGCGAAAACTCCTACTCCACCAGCGGCTACCAGATACCCCCACAACGAGTCGGCGTGCACGGTCTTGGCCGGGTCGAGGTTGAACCCGGACAGGAACCAGAGCCCAAAGACCGACATCAAGGTGATCAGCTCCAGGAAGACCAGACCGCACCCGGCTCCGATGTCGGCGCCCAGGTCGGCACGGTGGCGCGGCCGCGGGCCGGTGGTGGCGTCGAAGGCCGGAGGGGCGACAGGCAGGTCCATGCCCGCCACCTTGCCTGCGTGGGCGAGGCAGGCGCATGAGTACCCATACTCAGCTCCACATCAGGTAGATCCTTCGCTCCGCCGGGCGAGGGCTGCCACAGCGTGGGTACGTGACGCGCTCGTGGTGAGGAGCGCTCCCTAAATGCACATGCGTGCGGAAGGGAAGGGAGAGAGGACACCATGAACCAGGTGTCACCACCGACCACGACGGCCACGGCAAGTGTCTGTAGGTGTGCGGCGACTGTCACGCATGAAGGACGCGAGCAACAGCCCCGAAAAGCAGCTGGACCAGGTCCTCGGCGCCGCCAAGAGGCCCTGGCAAAGGCGTTACACGTGGCAGTGGGCGATCAGGCGGACGGTGAGGCCGAGGAAGGCCTCGTGGATGTCGTCGCGCCGTTCCCAGCGGATGCGCAGGCGTCGGAAGCCGTGGAGCCTGGAGATGGTGCGTTCGACGACTCAGCGGAAGATGCCCAGGCCGGAGCCGTGCGGCTGGCCTCGCTCGGCGTTCACCAGACGGATGCCCCGTTGCCATAGCAGGCGCCGGTACTTGTCGTGGTCGTAGCCGCGCTCGGCGAGCAGCGCGTCGGGCCTGGGTCTGGGGCGGCCGACGCGGCCGGCCACCGGCGGGATCTTGTCGAGCAGGGGCAGGAGCTGGGTGATGTCGTTGCGGTTGCCGCCGGTCAGCGACACCGCGAGCGGGATGCCCTGCGCGTCGGTGATGACGTGGTGTTTGCTGCCCGGCCGTGCGTGGTCGACCGAGCCGGGACCGGGGGTACAGGATGAACAGGGTCCCGCAGCACGCGTAGCTCTCTTCCCGGCAAGCGCCGAGGAACGAGTTCGGATCACAGGCGCCGCCCTCTGGGCCCGGGCAGCCCAGGATCACAAGACCGACTCTCCTTGGACCGAGAGGTCCCGGCAAGTATGCAGTCTTGCCGGGACCTTTTACGCTCTCACAACTTCCCGGGGCGCGCCCCCGCCCCCTTCCGCAGGAGAATAGCGTTACAGGAGTTGCCTCGTGAAATCGCTCAAGAGACCTTCATCCTGTTCGTCATCGGTAGGCTGTTTACCATCGCCGTCTACGCGATCAGCGGTAGGTTTAGGCTTCGACTGGGCGATTGATCCCTCGATGCTGGACTCTTTCGGAGGGGCTGCGGACGTACCAATCATTCCCATCGTGGCGAGCAGGACAGGGGTGGCGATCGCGATGGCCAGGGCTCTACGTGCACGCATGCTTTCCGCCTCATCTAGGACTACGGGCCGCCGCCAAGCTACCCCAGTATTCATTCTGAAAAACAACTCATCGAACTAACCACTCATACGGCCGAGTGAGCCTTCCGCTCTTCCGCTTAGCTTCAAGACGCCGAAGCAGGAAGTTCAATTGATGGCAGATCAAAGAGGACCGTTAGGATTGTCCGCGTCTTGAATTCCATCGACTTGAGTGCCAACCTGTGCCTTTCGGCCCGTCGACCACGTCGAAAAGCCGGCGGCCGAGGACGACGGCGGGTGAGAGGGCGGTCCCCTCGCGCAGGACCCAGCGGTTGTCAAGGCCTTCGGACAACGCCCAGGTGTGCAGGGCCTCGCCGCCGGAGCCCAGACCGTTGTCCGGGCCGGGGTGGGCCCGGTGAGGAAGTCCTAGTGGGAGACCGAGATGTCGGCGATGATGCGTGTCAAACCAGGGCAGAGCCAATCCGCCGCCCGAACTCATCGCTGAGCATCAAGCGTGTGCAGGATGCGACCACGCTGGACCCATCACGGCGTACTCATCGACCTTCGACTGCGACCTCCTCATGGGACCCCTGAAACAGACCGGCTGAACCCGCAGACCAACAGACCAGCAGGATGGTATGCCGTACCCGGCATGGGCACGGGTCCTGGCCCGGTCACTCGCGTGTCTCGCCACCTGGGGCTTTCTCGGTCGGATGCTGGGTTTGGCTACGCTGCGTTGGGGCTGCGGCCAGTGCGTGGACCAGGGCGGTGGTCTGCGGCGGGACCACCGACGGAGGCACTGCGGGACTGCTCGCACTTGCCATGGGTGACAATGCCGCCATGACCGATGATCAGTTCCGGATACCCGCCCGCCCGTTGTTGCGCCGCCCTGAGGACGGTGAGCTCATAGATGTCGCCGGTGTTGCGCACTACTTTCGGCTCACCGCCGAGCACACGGGAGGCCGTTTCGCCTTCGAAGAGTTCAGCCTCGCCCCGGGCACCATCGGTGCCAGACCTCATGTGCACGAAGGACATGATGAATACTTCTACGTCCTGGAGGGTGAGTTGACCCTCCACACCGGGGAAGGCGAGGTGTCGGCCGGCCCCGGGTGTCTGCTCGCCGCGACCCGGGGCACCCCGCACGGCTTTCGCAATGCGGGCTCGGTCCCGGCACGCGCTCTGTGCCTCTACACCCCCGCCGGTTACGAGAACTACTTCCGCGACGTCCACGCCGCCGTGAGCGTCGGCGCCGAAGCCACCGATGAGCTGCTGGCTGAATTCCGCAGCCGTTATCGGACCACTGCCTACGAGAATCCCCAGGAGCAGCCTTAGAGGGCATCTGATCTAGGTAGTTGGTGTTCTGGGATGTTTTTGTGACTGGCACTGTTGGTGGTCGTTGCATGAGGCGTGAGTGTTCGTCGTCCGTATCGCAGTGACGTGTCCGACGCCCGCTGGGTCTTGATCGAACCGGTGTTCACCGCCTGGCGGGCGAGACGAACCGGACCCGGCACGGCGGCCCGGGTGCACGATCTGCGAGAGATCGTCAACGCGATCCTCTACGTCAACCGCACCGGCATTCCCTGGGAGTACCTGCCGCACGACTTCCCGCCGCACAAGAGCGTCTACGACTACTGCGCGAAGTGGGAAGCGGACGGCACCGCCCAGCAGGTCCACGACCTGTTACGCGACAAGACCCGGCGGGCTCACGGCCGCAGCGCGGAGCCCACCGCGGCCGTGGTGGACGCGCAGAGCGTGAAGACCTCGGCAAACGTCGCCGAGACCAGCCAGGGCATCGACGCCGGCAAGAAGATCAAAGGACGCAAGCGCCACCTGATCACGGACACGCTCGGTCTGGTGCTGGCCGTCCGCTGAGAACGACGCCTCCACCCGCACGACGCCCTTGCAGTGCCGCGTGAACACGGTGTGCACGGGGTGGTGCAAGCGAGCCGATCATCTGGCCGCAGCCGAGACATCTGCCAACCCGTTTGTGCGGTACGGACCGCAGCTGGTCGAGATTTTGATGATCAGTCAGGGTGTCCGCTGGGCAGTCCGGTCGCGCTGGGACGGGGACGGTACCCAATCCGGGCGCGGCCGGTTGCTGGACCGGCAGCGTTCGCGCCCGGGCAAGCGTTGTCCGCTCCGCCCGGCGTGTGAGCCGCAGGCCGCGTGCGAAGGTGGGTCGGGGCTGGAGACGGCGGTGTGAAGGTGGTTGGGGCGGAGAGTCCGACGGCGTTGCTAGGCCGAAACCTTGGCTGCGCACTCGGTGAAGAGCGCGGCCAAGGGGCGTGAGACCGTGCAGGGTGCTTCCCGTTCCGGGGCGCCGGTTGTTGCTCACGCCGCCATGTTCGGCCCCGATGCCAGGCCGCGGGCAGCCGAGGAGGAGAACGTCTCCTTCGAATCCCGCGTGTCCTGGCCCAGGGCGCGTCGGTGAGGTCAGAAGCTGAAGAGGCTGTTCTGCTCGACCGCGTGGTTCATTTCGCACGCGTTCGCAAAGGTGTGTTTCCAGGAGGTGCGGGTTCCCTGCCAGACGCCGTCGACCGTGATGGTCACGGGGGACCAGAGGTGCATGCAGACCTGACCGGGCGTCGTGGACAGCAGGGAGTCGAGCCGGCCCTCGACCTTGCGCAGATCCGCGCAGGCCGCGGCGGGGGAGGGGTGGGTGCCGGAGGCGCCGGGCGCGCAGCTCAGTGTGACGGCGCGAGCTGCGGTGTCGGTCGATCCGCCGGGGTAGGACACGGTCAGGACCAGTGCCGACGGTGCGTAGAGGCTGGCCGGCGCCGCGGTGGCTGTGGCCGAGGTCGCGGCGAGTGCTGTACCGATCACGCAGAGGGCGGCTGCGGCGGTGCCGGCGAGGCGCAGGTTCGTGCGCATGGAAGCTCCTTCAAGAGGGTCGGGGGCCTTGTGGGCCGGGAGAAGCTTCGCCGGAGCAACGGGGCAAGGCCAGTTGACGGGATGTGTTTCAGACGTGCTCGACATGTGTGCATGATGTGAATCCCATGTGTGCAGGTAGCAAGGATTTCCATCTCTTCGAAGATCTTCATTCACTGTGAAAGTGAATGAATCCAACTAGTCTTGCGGGGGGAAAGAGCAGGTCGGCGCTGTTGCCGCGCTGGACAGAATGGCTGGAAGTCAGGGCGTTTCGCCATCTTGGCCCGGCGCCCCGCCAGGGCCTGTCTTCAAAGTCCCGCCTGCCCTTCGACGCCTGGCACGCACGCTCGCCGCGTTGTCGGGACCCCAGTACGTCCAGTAAGGGGGCGACCCTCCTCCTTGCGATCGCACGCACCAGACGCCGCAGGCCCCACCCTCCGGGCGGACGGCGCCACTCTGAAGGCAGGCCCCTAGAGCTGCGAAGCCCCTCCGTCGACAGGGAACTCCGTTCCCGTCGAGAAGGTCGCACCGAACGCCAAGTACGCCACCGCGGCGGCCACTTCCTCGGGCGTCCCCAGCCGCTGCATCGGGTTGGTGCTCCGGTAGGTGTCCTTCATCGCCTCGACGTCGGCGGCGGGCAGCAAGGAGCGGTCCAGGATGCCCGAGTCGATCGGGCCGGGGCTCACGGCATTGACGCGCACCTTGCGCGGAAGCAGCTCGCGGGCCAGGGTGCGCGTCATCGACCGCAGGGCTGCCTTGCTCGCCGAGTAGACACTGAGCGCGTCGAGGCCCAGGACGTTCACCACCGACGTGGTGAGGACCACGCCGCTTCCCTCGCGCAAAAGCGGCGCCAACGCCTGCACTGTGAAGTACGGGCCCTTGGCGTTGATGCCGAACAGCTCGTCGTACATCTCCTCCGTCGTCGAGTCGAACGGCGCGGACGCAGTGACGCCGGCGTTGACGAACAGCGCGTCCACCGCGCCGAACCGCTCCTGGACCATGCCGGCCAGCGCCTTGATGTCCTTCAGGGACGCGGCGTCGCTACGGACGGCGATCGCCTTGTTCCCCAACTGCTCCAGCGCGGCGTCCAGGGTGGATCGGGTGCGGCCGGTGATCAGTACGTGCGCCCCGCCGTCCGCGAACAACCGGGCCGTAGTCAGGCCAATACCGCTGCTTCCGCCCGTGATCACGATCTTCTTGCCGTCATAAGTGGTCATGTCCTCCAGCCAAATATCCACCCGCACTCCCTGTCCAAGACCTGATCCGTATGCCGTCATGTCCCAGGCGTATGGCGGCGCGCGACGTACGCTGGGCGGATGGACTTTGATCTGCGGCTCGTGCGCTATTTCACGGTCGTGGCGGAGTACGGCAACTTCGGCCGGGCCGCCACCAGGCTGCACCTGGCGCAGCCGTCGCTGAGCCGTCAGATCCAGCGACTGGAGGCTCAGCTCGGTGCCCGGCTGTTCGACCGCTCACCACAGGGCACCAGCCTCACCGACGCCGGTCAGGCATTCCTTCCCAGGGCCCGGATACTGCTCCAAGAGGCCGAACAAGCCGCTCGCACGGCCAGAGCAGCCGCCCAGCCCCGCACCGTCACCATCGGCTGCGGCGAAGGACTGGTCATCACCGCCTGTGTGCAGGAACTGCGCCGCCGGCACCCTGACGGCCAGGTCCGCACCCGGCACCTCGACTGGCGGGACACGCGCGCTCTCTCCGAGGGGCGGGTCGACGCCCTCGTCGTGTACAGGCCCCTGCCCTTCCCCACGGACGGCTTCCGGGTGACCAAGCTCCATGAGGAACCGCGAGTGCTCGTCACGTCGGTGAGTCATCCTCTGGCGAACGAGGAAGCAGTCAGCCTGCGGGCTCTGTCGGACGAGGAACTGGTGGCCTGCGTCAGCACTCCGGTTGTCTGGAGCACCCCCAAGCCGGTCGGCGACCGCCCGCCACCACCCCCGCCCGCGATCGACGACAGCTACGAGGACAAGCTGGAGCTCATCGCCACCGGCCACTGTGTCGCGATCTTCCCTGCCGGCGATCGACGCGCCGCTGTGCGCGAGGACATCGCCCTGGTGCCCGTCATCGACACCGATCCCTGCGAGGTCGTACTCGTCACGCGCGCCGGCGACCCGAACCCGCTGCTCGGACCACTGGAAGACGTCGCACGTACATTGCTCGGCACAGCCTCCCGGCGGGAGAACAGCGCGCTGCCGGTCAGCTGACCCCCAGGCGGTGTCTTCAAACGATCTTGCCTGGTGGATCATGGTCCGGTGATACGTCGACATGAACTGTCGGATGCGGAGTGGGAGTTCCTTCTGCCACTTCTGCCCGTGTCGTTGCGGGGCAGGAGGCGGTTGGACGACCGCACGGTGCTCAACGGGATCGTGTGGAAGTTCCGTACCGGGACGGCTTGGCGGGATGTTCCCGAGCGATATGGCCCATGGGCCACGCTGCACACCCGTTTCCGTCGCTGGGCTCTGGACGGGACGTTCGAGCGGATGCTCCGGTCCGCCCAGGCCGGGGCGGACGCGGCCGGCGATATCGACTGGCTCGTATCGGTCGACTCCACCGTGGTCCGGGCCCACCAGCACGCCGCCGGGGCCCGAAAAAAAAGGGGGGCCGCGGCCCCGGACTCGGACGGTCGCGGGGCGGCCTGACCAGCAAGATCCACCTCGCCTGCGACGCCTTGGGCCGCCCGCTCGCCTTCACCATCACGGGCGGCAACACAACCGACTGCACCCAGTTCACCACCGTGATGGAGTCCATATGGGTGCCCCGGACCGGTCCCGGACGACCACGCATGAGGCCCGATCACGTCCTGGGCGACAAGGGCTACAGTTCCAGGGCCATCCGGACCTGGCTCAGACGACGCGGCATCGCCCACACCATCCCCGAACGAGCCGACCAGCTCCGCAACCGCCTCCGGCGCGGCAGCCGCGGCGGACGCCCGCCGACCTTCGACAAACAGCGCAACACCGTCCGCCGCCTTGCTCACGCACCAGCCCGGACGAGTTGCCGGTCGGCCGGCCGCACGAGCATTCTCGACCCGCACAAGCCCCACCTCCACCAGCGGTGGAACGAGGGCTGCACGAACCGCCGCCCGCCTCTTCACCGAACTGCGCGGCCGCGGCTACACCCGGGCGTCACCACCGTCCGCCAGTACACCCGACGGCTCCGCGAAGCCGCCCCCACGACGGCGCGCCCCGCAGACAGCCCTCGGCGCGGGACGTCACCAGCTGGACACCCGCCGCCCCGACAGCCCCAACGCCGACCAGACCCAGCAGCTCAAGGACATCCTCGCCCGCTGCCCCGAACTCGACCGGACGGTCACGCACGTGCGGGGCCTTCGCGGACCTGATGAACAACCGCACGGCCGGTGACCTCGTTGTGTGCAGTCGGGCGGACCTGCGGCTGCGGGCCGGAGCCCAGGTGCCGCTCCTGGTGGACCTGGCGCACCTGTAGTTGTATCTGCTGGCCCGCGGACGTCTGTACTCCAACAAGGGAGCGAAGACGCGCCGGGTCAACCGGGACGGCGGCTTCGGCTCCTGGGACGATGGCAGGTGCGCGCGCCAAGAGGGCGACACAGCTGAATCGGCCCGGCGTCAGGACAGGTCTTCGGTGGCGAAGGGCAACCGCTGACGGCCGATGCCCCAGCCCTGGAGGGTTGCGGCGCTCAGCCTGGCCTCAGCGGAGGAGGAGCTGGGGTGGTTCGGTCGGCTGACCTTTGAAGACGGGGTCGGAGCGGTCGCTGATGACGGCCGCGACCCGGTTCGAGGCGTCCAGCGCGTTCTTGCGCGCGGTCAGGAGCTCGAGCATGGACTTCTCGAAGGCTTTGACGTCCTTCTTGTCGACGGCCTGCATGCAGTCCCGGCTCCCGCTCCACGCGGTGACGCCGTACTGGTGCCAAGACTTCTCCGCGGTGAGGTCGGGGACTTGGAAGTAGGCGCCGGGTTCCCAACTGGCGACGTTCCTGATGTCCTGACACACCGGCCGCATCCGGGTCATCGAAGTGGCGGTGATGTAGAGCCGGTTGTTCCGCATCGTGGAGCGCAGCTGCGTCACCATGGAGTTGGCGTCATTGATTGCGTGCTTGAGGAGGTACCGGCCCCCGAGCCGGTACCAGGCGTGGACCTGCTGCCGGCGCAGGTACGGGGAAGCCGGTAGGTCCTGCAGGCCGCTGGTCTGCCGGAAGTTGGCCTCCACACTGGGGGTGATCCCCCGCGACATCGGGGTGACGAACGCCTTGGCATCTCCGGCGATCAGTACACTCGCGGTAGCGAGGGCCACGGCGGATATGCCGACCGCTGACACGGCGCTGCCCGCGAGCCGGCTTCTGCTCTCCGTGGACGGCGGGCCCGCGGTGGGCCGAGGCGCTGACATGGCGCCGTTCGCGCGGATCGCTCGCCAGGCCGGGCGGAGCAACGCTGCCACGACGGTCACCGCCGCGGCGGTTACCGGGGCCATCAGCAGTGTGCTGTGCGCGACCAGACTGAACGTGTTGCCGGGCTGCAACTGCTGCCAGGCGGGCCGCCACGCGCAGCCGGTGTTGAGAACGTCCAGCGGCTGGATGCAGCCGTCGATGGAGATCAGCGCGGTTGCGCCGGCCAGGCCCAGCAGGGAGCTCATACCTGCGGCGACCAGGGCCGCCGGCAGCCGGAATTGGGCTGACGCGGCCGCAAGCGCGGCGGCGACGGCGGTGCCGGCGACGATCGCCCACAGCGACCAGATCGCGTAGCTGAAGGCGTACATGCCGCCGCGCTGTCCCGGCCCGGCGTGGAAGGTGTGCAGCCACGCCTGGACGCCGACGACACCGAGGACCGCGATCGCACCGCCGACCAGTGCGGACACGATCGCCTGACGGGCTACGCGCACCTGCCATCGCCCGGCCGCGGAGGTATCCGCTGCCGGGTGGCCAGGTGCGGTGGTGCCGAGCGGGCGGAGCCACCCCGGTCCCGGGCCGGCAGTGCCCGCAGCCCATAAGGCAAGAGGCGTGATCCATGCCGCGACACCGGCGGCGGGCATCAGCGGCCTGAATGCCGCATACCGCAGCGCAGGGATCGTCTCGGCCATGACGGCGACCGCATCGGGGTGGACGGTGCCCGGACCGGGGAACCAGTGAGCGATGCCCTGGCGCATGCCTGCCTGGTCGGACCAGAATCCGGTGGCGTACTGCGCCGCGTTGTTATCCCACCAGCCGAACCACGCGGACAGGAGCAGCCAACCGGCGGTCAGGCACGCGGCCAGCGGCCAGCGCAGCGACCGGCCCGGCCACGATGCGGTGGCCAGGCGCGCACATTGACAGGTCCAGCATGTGAACGCGACCGCCGCCGCCGCGACGAGGGCCAGCACCCACATCCGGCGGGGCAGCCAAAGACCCCCGGTGGTCTGGCCGCTGAGCAGTGATCCGGCGATCAAGCCCAGGCCCAGCCAAATCCCGGCGCGCACACCCGTGGGCGCCGGCCGGCCGAGCGTCGCGGCACGGGCCGTGGCCCGCCACAGCACCGTCGTGGTGACCGCAGTCGTCACGGCGGCGGGAACGGCGGCAAGGCCCTCTGAGAGCCAGAGGCTCAGCACAGCCGGGTGAGCCGAGGTGTAGTTCGACAAGTCGAAGCCCAACAGCATGGCGACGGCGCCGGTCAGGAACATCAGCAACGCGCTTACCGCGAACAACGGCGCGGGATCGTCGAGCGCGTCACGGCGGATGTCCCACCTCGGGTGGGCACGTAACCGGTCCAGCAGGACGGTCGTTGACCGGTGCCTGTGGGACCGCTCGGCCGTCGCGGGCATCGCGGCCCAGATGTGCTGCAGCGGCGCGCCCCACCGATAGGCCGTCAGGTCGGCATACAGCTCCCTGCTGCGCAGCACGTCCGCACGGGCGAAGTACATGATGGCGGTGGTGACCACTGGCAGCGCCAGACCCCGCACGGTCAGGGCTGTCAAACCGTGGCCATGCGCGATGGCGATGGACGTCTCCTTGCCCAGCCACAGCAGGTAGGGGGTGATGACCACCACGATGAAGGTCCGCCACAAGGCGACGGTGCCGTAGGTGACCGTCAGATCCCGGTTGGCGATGTGCGCGAGCTCATGGAGGACGACGGCGTCGAACGTCTTCGGGTCGGTGGTGCGGGAGGCTGCCAGTCCGCCGTCCAGAACCAGCCTGGGGCTGCTGTTGGTACCGAACACCGAGGCGCTCTTGGTCGCTGCGCCGGGCACCACGAACAGCCTCGGCACCTGCGGGACACGGCCCTCGGCCAAATCCTTGACGCGTGCGGCTACCTCGGCGCCGCCCGGGATGCGGTCCAAACGGATACAGCGACCGGGGCGCTGCTTCCACAGTGGCAGCAGTGCCGTGGTCACCGCGGCGACGGCTACGACAACGACAGGACCGGCCAGGATCTGCCACCACGGTGGGAACGGCGCGTACCAGTCCACGCAGGGCAGGAACGCCAACACCTGTCCGGTTGTACGCAGCACCGACGGAAGCTCGGCGCCGTGAGAGGGATCGGCGCCCGCCGCCAGCTCACATCCCGTGTAGTCGCCGGGATGCAAGGCCGACAACACCGACAGCAGCATGGAGCCGCTGGCAGTGATGAGCAGCAACGTAAGCAGAGCGAAGCGGGCGTTCGTCCCGGCGCCCAGCACCCGTTCGTCCAGCCTGGCCCGAATGGATGCGGCGGTGGTCACCGGGCTTCCCCCGCGTCACTTTCATCACGCACCTCGCCGGGCTCGGCCAG
Source organism: Streptomyces griseochromogenes (assembly GCF_001542625.1). Lineage (NCBI taxonomy): Bacteria > Bacillati > Actinomycetota > Actinomycetes > Kitasatosporales > Streptomycetaceae > Streptomyces > Streptomyces griseochromogenes. The sequence goes on from NZ_CP016279.1 coordinate 4,952,579, forward strand.
AGCCAAACCGGCAACGACACCGTCAGCGATCCGCTTGGCCCGCTGCTGCGACAGCCCAGCCTCGACCGCCGCGTCGAGGACCATCTCCTTCACCAACGCCTGCTGCGCGCGCGTGAGAACGGGGATCACCTCCGGCTTCGATCTCCGGCGCAGGATGCGCTGCCACAGTGACGCCGAGCCGTGCGCCGCACTGTCCACGACCGCGTCCGCCACCCTCTTGCGGGCGCCGTCCAGCGCCAGCCACAGCACCGGGGTCACCAGCGGAGCGACCTCGGAAAATCCGAAGCCGAGCGGGTCGCGACGTTGCCTGCGCCGTCGCAGCCGGGCCAGCACCTCGGCGTCGCTGTAGCGCAGCAGCCCCTCGACCACGACCGCTTCCTCCGGCGCACAGTCCCTCACAACCGCCCGTACGACATCACGGACGAGTACCCCAGCGCCGAGTTCGGATGGTGCACTCAACTCCCCACCCCCCAGTGGAAGTTCGCCGCCTCACCGGGCGGCAGCTCGGGCGGCGATGCTACAACCGTCGGCCGTCATACGGAGCCGCGATCACAATGTCCACGCATCGCCATGCGCGGTGAGGGGGTGCCGGCCGCCGGCTGCCACCCCCTCGCCTGCACTCGCAAACGGCAGAGTCGACTATGCCCGCCGGTCGGGCCGCTACGCTTGCCGGGCGAGAATCAGTTCGGAACTCGTTGAGCGTGCCGGACACCTTGCGGTCCCATGGCAGGTCTGCACGCTGCCGAACGCCGACCGCTCCAAGACCTCCGGTGGCTCGCCTTCGGATGACTGTTCGTGCTGGAGCCGGCCCGTCGTTCGCGACCGAGGTGTTTCGCGCGGACATCGGTGAGGACCTCGCACGACCCGGTGGCTTGAAAGAACCAAGGCCTCCACCGTCGGCGAGCGCCACAGCGCCTGGCGCTCGCTGGGGTAGTAGTGCATGCCGGACCAGACTCAAGATCGCCAGGGGCGCCACCAGAGGCGAGGACGACGGCACCGTTCCTGCTCGACGGGTTGGTCGAGGTCCATCCAGTTTCTCTGAACTAACGGTTGCTGAGCCGACCTTGGGGGTAGGGTCCGAGCAGTCTCTGGATGTCGGCTCTGGCCGGAGATTCCATGCGCTCACGCGCTTGGGGTGCCCAGTTCGCGTCGCCATCCAGCACAGTTCCCTTCGCGGGAAGAACCCTGGAGGTTGACGCATGCCCGTGTGGCTGCCGCGCCCGTTTCTCGTCGCGTTGTCTCTCTTGCCTCTCCTGGCAGTCGTGCTGTTGTCCACTCCTGCATGGTTGACCTGGCCCTTTCTTCCGTCTCGGCGCCAAGAGGTCGTGTTGGAAGTTCTCGACCGACTTGTCCTATGGACTCGGGCAGCGGTGCCCGGTGCGGGGCGTGGCCGATCCCGGGCGAACTGACGCCCCGCCCGCAGGGTGAGTGGTTCGGGAGGAGCCTGGCGACGCTGTCGGCGGTCCGGGTGGTCAAGGCCGGTTCCCAGATTGGGAACTGGCTGGTGGCGAAGACTTCGAGTGTGGTGAGGAAGACCGCGAAGGCCGCCGGCCAGCCCCGTCCGAAGCGTCCGCCGATCCGCCTCGGGGCGATCACATCGGTCGGATCGTGAGCCGTCTGAGGGAGCTCCACCGGCTGGGCGGGGACCCGGCGTACGAACGGTTCCCGGCCTCGGAGGAGCTGTTCCTCCTGCTGGAGCATGCGCAGACGTGGGCGGGCAAGCTGAAACAGGCGAAGGACAGCCTGATCGACGTGGTTGGCGAGGCGGCGGTGCTGCGGGCGACGTTGTCGCAGTACCTGCGGGAGCAGGCCAACGCCGGGCAACTGAAGGCGGACTCTCGGGGGCGGTGCTGGAGGAGCGGGAAGGGGAGATCGCCGCGCAGGCCGAGGCGACGAGGGAGCAGATCGCGCAGCTGACCGCGCGGCTGGACGAGCTCGGCCGGGCCGCCGAGGAGGTCCGGATCACCCGCAAGACGCTGCTGGAGCTGCCCGCTCCTCCGCCGCCCGTTCCGCCGGCCCCGAAGCTGCCGGACCATCTGGCCTACCAGCAGATCATGGCGGTGTTCGCCGCGGCCGACGCGCCGCTGCGGGCGCGGCAGGTGTGCGACGCGATGAACCTGGAGATCGCGCCCAACAACATCAACAACACCCGCCTGAAACTCAAGCGGCTGACCGAGCGCGGAATCCCGGTCGAGACCGTGCAGGGCTTGTTCACCCAGCCACGGCCGTAGCCGCCCGGCGACGCCCCAGCCAGCGCGCTTACCCCTCCCGAAAGGGCGAAACAGATATCAAATCACGTACCGCCCTCTGAAAGACCTCAATCAGTCCTGCACTATTCGCGCGATGTCGGCCATTTCACGCTGCCGACCCACCCGGTATGTCCCTGGAACAATGGCCAGGCCGCCGTGCTCAGGATGCAGCAGTATCGCAGTCGAACCTTCCGGGACGGTGAGGGTTCCCGGCATCAGGCCGGTGTCGGACGGTGCGGCCTGGTCCCACATGATCGGACCGTCGCCGTGCAGGGAGTGCGTGTTGCCACCGTTCTCGCCTCGCACGACTGCGACTCCGGCTTCCGGAACGATGGTGGTGGCGCCCGCAGTGGTGACGCGGAGGACGGACATATCGCCCTGGCAGGCGGCGCGGGTGACGATGGGGAGTGCGGCGTCGTGGTCAAGGTGGTCGAGGACCTCGACGTCGAAGCGTGTGGTGGCGTCTCGCAGGATCATGTCGGTGTTCCGTTTCTCGTGTCGGGTTGTCGCAACTGCCGGGGCGGAGTCGTGAGTTGTCGCTCAGCGCTACCGTCGGACCTCCAGGTCGCGGTACTCAGCCACGGGCCAGCCGAACGTCCAGGCGGCCGCATGGATCGGATCGTCGATGCTGGCGGGCACGGTCAGGCCGAACTTGCGTCGCGTCCCATCGCGTTCGACGCTGCCATTGGTGCACAGCAGCACCCGCACCGGTTCGTCGTAGAGGGCTTCAGGGGCGTCGTACAGGGCGAGGGTGTGTCCCGGGTTCCCGGGATCGGGGACGGATTCGCCGATCTGGGTGAGGCCGGCGTCCGCGATGAACTGGTCCCAGCCGACGCGTTCGATGGCGCAGCGGCGGACTTCGGCGTTGGGTTCGGTGAGGATCCGCTGGGTGTCCCAGCCGCATTCGACCAGGTCGGCGGGAACGCGGGTTCCGTGCCAGGCGTGGATGGAGAAGCCGTCGGGGTAGGCGAGTGCCGGTCCGGTTTCGTGGTGGAGGCGGCCATCGCGGTCGCGGTGGAGGATGGTGGGGCGTTCCGTGAGGACGGCGGTGTGCGGCATGGCCCACCACCAGCCTGCGTTGCGGGCCACGTCCATAAGGCCGGTGACAGGTTCGATTCCGGTTGCGCCCATGCTTGCGAACGCGTCGTGGTAGGCAAACGGAGCGGCGTCATAGTGTCCGAGGAATGCCCTGCCGACCTGAGGCTGGACGCTGGTGACCAGGGGCCAGAAGTAGGACCAGACCTGCTCCTAGACGTGGGACCTGATCTGGTCCTCTACCTGAAACCTGACCTGAGAGCCGACGCGGAAGTTGACCTGGCTTTCGACCTGGGCCTGGACGTGGGACCTGACCTGGTCCTCGAACTGGTCCCGGATCTGGGACCTGGCCTGGTCCAGGACCTGTTCCCCGACTTGGGACCTGACCTGGCCCAGGACGTGCCTCTCGGCCTCGTACCAGTCCGAGGACCGGCTGACCTGGGCCATGGCCTGGAACCTGCCCTGGAACCTGACGTGGGCCTTGAGCTGCTCCTTGACCTGGGCCTCGATCTGGTCGCGGATCTGGTCCCGGACAAGATCGAGGCGGGCCCAGGCCAGCGCCCGGGCATGCGCCCATACCCGCGCCCAGTCCTGGTCCTGGTCCTGCGCTTCGAGCAGTACCTGGATCTGGGTCTCGATCTGGGCCAGCATCCACGATCCGATGCACCCGGCCAGCGGGCTATCGAGCCACACGAAGATCTTTGGGGCTCCAGCCCGGCCGCCTCGTATGCCAGCCGCACGGCGGCCTCGGCCGCTGGACGGTCGGCCGGTCGGGTGGACAAGCCGTGTTGGATCCAATCGTCGCGGATGGGGTGAAGGATGGATTCTTGTTCGGGGGTGAGTTCGGTGATGCGAGGTACGTGAGCGGGGCGGCCGAGAGGGTTCCCGAAGCGCCTGCTGATTCTCATGCGGGCGAAGGCGGTGACGACCACGATGACGGACAGCAGTCCACCGCCCCACGCCACCCACGCAACGGGGTGATTCAGCGGCTCCGGCATCTCATCCCTTCCCGGCGGCAGGGCAGCTACGTGTGGCCGGGGCTCCCATGGCAGCAGCCATTCGCCCGCGTTCACCGAACCTGTCCGCTTGGGCCGTTAGAAATGCCCACTCGGCGGCCTGAGTTCGGTGATCTCCAGCTCCGCACCACTCGCTAGGCGTCGAACAGCCCATCCATGTCCGTCGTCAGACCGACTTCGCCCTCATCCTGTGGTCGCACCCGTCTTCGCCAGTTGGTTGCGGCGACACTTGAAGGACGACGTCCTCGGTCCTGGCGGATCAAGAGGCAGATCGGGGTCTCCACGGGAACCCGCCAGTTCGCATTTGTCGTGTGGGGGATCCCGGCGCTGATGGCCGCGATCGAACGCCTCCGCCAGCACTGGAGCCCCGACCAGGTGGTGTGGCTTGCCGAAACCGCGACGGCGGAATACGCCGAGCTGGGCGAAGGACTCGTCCCACGCCCCGGTCAGGCACTCAGATCGGACATGAGCCCCATCGAGTTCGTGGGGGCGATGGGGCTCATGGAACTTCAGGAGCTCGCCCGCGGGGGTCGCGATGATCGTGCCGTTGAAGGTTAGGCGGTCAACGATGGCCGCGCAGAGCCGGGGACCTGTGAAGGTCTTCGTCCACCCATCTGGGGCTGGCACTTGAACCGGTGGTCCGAGCAGGACTGGCACCGTGCCGCCCCTGCGTGCGCACGCCGCCCTGGGGCAGGAGTGGGCCCACGGGCCGCGCAGGGACCGTGCGGTACTGATCGGCGTTCTGCGGCAGGGGCTGCGCCTGGCCCGCGACTTAAACCTCGTCGAGCTGGGCTGGCTCACCGAAGCCGCCTTCTCCTACGTCGGGGACTCCGTGTGGGGGCCGCTTCTTCCAACAGCTGGGCGAGCTGACCGTCACGCACTAGAAGATCTCGCCGGGCCTGAGCCAGATCGCCGGCTGCGGCTTGCGCCCACCGTCACCCCGCACGGAATTGCGCAGCAGAGTCTCCTCCACTCGTAAAGCGGGAGTTAAGTAGGTATCCGTGGTTCGACATCACGGATGGGTAACACCCCAGTCTCGGGCCTAAGTTCGAAGCACGGCCAAGCGTGCTGTGTCCCCGAGGTCGTACGGTGCCAGAACAAGCTTCCGCACCGTACGGCCGCGGCACGCAGGGCGCGGCTCGCGTGTTCATCGTCTCTGGCGACGCGGGGCATGAACACGCCCACTCGGTGGGGTCACGGTCATCCCTGTCCGCCGGCAACGGCGGAGGCCCAACCGAACCGAGGCGGCAGGAGTCGTCCCAGGCTCGACAGCACCGTCAGTCAACCCGGCTTCGGCATGCCCGGAGCCGATCCGCTCGAAAGGCAGACAGTGAATCCGCATCGCAAATCCCGGCGGGGTCGAATACTCGTCGCCACGGCGCTCGGCACCACGCTCCTTGTCGGCGCCGTGACCACCGCCATGGCCGGGCAGGGCTCCTCCGGGTCCGGCAATTCCGCCTCCCCCGTGTTGCCGAAGTCAGCGCCGACGGCCTCAGAGCCGGTGTCCGACCTGGTCATCGGTTACAAGTCGAAGGCGCAGGAGGCGCATTCTGAGACGGCGGTACGCGCGGGAATCAGCGCAGCGGCCGCGAAGACCGGCCTGAAGCTGTCGTACGAGCGCCGTCTGAGCGTCGGTGCGGCTCTGGTGAGCCTGGGCGGAGCACAACCCGCCAAGGACGTCACCAAGCTCATGGACCATTTCCGCGCCGATCCGGACGTGGCCTACGCCGTTCCGAACGGCCACATGCAGGCGCAGTCCGTCACGTCGCCCAATGACCCGCGCTTTGCCGAACAGTGGGACCTGACCGAACCCACGGCAGGCATGAACGTGCAGGATGCCTGGGGCACCACCACGGGCAAGGGTGTGACGGTCGCAGTGCTGGACGACGGCATCGCCAAGCATTCCGACTTGGATGCCAACGTCATCCAAGGGGCCGACCTCGTCTCTAACACGTTCACGGCGAACGACGGCGACGGCCGCGACGACGACCCCTCCGACCCGGGTGACGGGGTCAAGAAGGGTGAGTGCGGCAAGGACCTCGGCGGGAAACCGTTGCGGCCCGAGGACGAGCCCTCCAGCTGGCACGGTACCCACATGGCGGGCATCATCGCCGCCCCGTCCGACAACGGCAACGGGATCGCGGGCGTCGCACCCGGGGCCAAGCTGGAGCCTGTACGGGTGCTCGGGCGTTGCGGCGGGAACGACGCCGACATCAGCGACGGAATCATGTGGGCCGCGGGCGAACACGTCGACGGCGTCTCCGACAACCAGACTCCCGCCAACGTCATCAACATGAGTCTGGGGAGTAAAGGCGATTGCAGCCCAATCGTGCAGTCCGCCATCGACAAGGCCGTCCAGCTCGGTAGCACGGTCGTCGTTGCCGCTGGTAACCGCGGCAAGGAGCCCGCGCCGGTGGACGCCAGCCAGTTCACCCCGGCCAACTGCAAGAACATCATCACCGTGGCCGCCGCCGATCGCGAGGGCAACAGGGCCGAGTACTCCAACTTCGGCCAGGTGGACATCACGGCTCCCGGAGGTGACATCAGGAAGAACGACGGGGACGGCATCCTCTCCACGTTCAACTCCGGCACCGGCGCCCCCGCTGCCGAGAACTTCGCGTTCGAAGTGGGCACCAGCCAGGCCACCGCGCACGTCTCCGGGCTCGTCGCCCTGATGCTCTCGGCGAACCCCGAGCTGACGCCCGCAGAGATCAAGACGGCCATCCAGGCCAACGCGCGACCGATTCCCGGCAAGTGCGACGGTGGTTGCGGCGCAGGGCTTGCCGACGCCGCCAAGACGGTCGCGGCCGCCGCGAAGGGCGTCCCGGGGTCTGGCTCGCCCTCGGACTCCGCCTCGGGCTCCCCGTCGGACTCTCCGTCGGACTCCGCGTCGGATTCCCCGTCGGACGCGCCCGCGTCGCCTGACGCCCCGCCCACTACGTCCGCGCCGTCGGACGGGTCCGGATCCGAAGGGGCGGGGGCCGGCACGGACCTCAGCGCCTGCCTCCACGACTCCTGCCAGGTCGAGGTGACCGGCGGGGACACGATCCAGCTCGACGGCGCCGACGGAGTGGACGAGCTCGAGATCAACAGCGTCTCCGCCAACGCGGTGGACATGACGGGTGCGTCCGGCAGCGGCTCTCAGAGCGCCAAGCAGTCCGCCCCAGGCACCTCACAGCTCAACAACCTCGTGGTCGACATCATCAAGGTCGACGGCGACCGGGCGACCATCCGCCTTTCCTGATTCGGCTCGCTGCGGGAGACATCATCTGTGGAGTACGGAAATCCGCCCCTGTTCTTGGCGATCGAGGGAAGCTTCCTGAAGCTCGATCCCGTCAGGACGTACACCATGGGTCGTGATCCGCAGTCGGACGTGGTGTTCCAGGAGACCGCCATCTCCCGGAACCATGCCCAAATCTACTGGGGCGGTACGAGTTGGGTCCTGGAGGACCTGAACAGCACCAACGGCACCTACGGCCTCGGCCAGCGCATCTCGCTGGCCGAGGCCGGCCATGGTTCAGTGTTCCGCCTCGGCGACGAAGCCGAGGGCCCGCAGCTTCGCTTCACCGGTCAGCCGGGGCCGCAGGACGGCGCCAAGGCGGCCTCCCTCACCCGTATCGGCCGTTCGTCCGACAACGATCTGGTCGTCCGCGGGACCGAAGTCGCTTCATATCACGGCGAATTCCGATGCACTCCATCCATCCACGAGGTCGTCGACCTGGGCACGCCCCACGGAACCTACGTCAACGGCCGTCGCGTCGAGAGGGCTCGGTTGCAGCCCGACGACACCATCACGGTGGGCCACCGCAGCTTCCGACTGATAGGAGATCAACTCAGACCCTCTGCCGATGCACAGGAGTCATCTCTGATGGTCCGTCAACCAGGGGCTGCCCTGACTGGGGTCCGGGAAGCAGTAGGCCACCACCCCGCCACGGGCCGCGAAGAGTCCTTCCCTCGCCTGGATCCCAGTGTCACAGTGGGGACCTGCGGACGGGGAGGCATGAATGAACGCAGGGGGCCATGGGGGCGGAGGCCACGGAGGCGTGGGCCGGTGAACTGACCGCTCTGCACGAGCGGTTCGTGCACCGGTTCAACCGGACGGAGCCGCGTGAGTCGGCGCTGCCCTATATGCGCGGGCTGATCGCTCCGTTGGGGCGGAAGAACGGCTGGACGCTGGCCGAGCAGGCCGGACATGCAGGCCCGGACGGCATCCACCGGATGCTGAACCGGATCGAGTGGGAAGCCGATGAAGTACTCGATGACGTGCGCGACTACGTCGCCGAGCACCTCGGAGACCCCGAGGCCGTCCTGATCGTGGACGACACCGGCTTCCTGAAGAAGGGACTGCGGTCGGCCGGAGTCCAGCGGCAGTACTCCGGCACCGCCGGGCGGACGGAGAACTGCCAGATCGGCGTCTTCCTCGCCTACGCGACTCCGCGTGGACGGACGCTGATCGACCGACGGTTGTATCTGCCCACGTCCTGGATGGAGGACCGCGAGCGGTGCCGCCGGGCCGGCATTGGTGACGAAGTCGGCTTCGAGACGAAGGTGGCCATGGCGAAGGCGATGGTCCGCCGCGCGATCGCGGACCGGACCCCGTTCCGGTGGGTGACCACGGATGCCGCCTACGGCTTTTCCAAGGGCTGGCGTTTCGAGCTGGAGCAGGCCGATGTCTTCCACGTCATGGCCACCACCCGGCACGACACCGTCGTGACCCGCTGGGCGATCGATCACCCCGTCCACGACCTGTTCAACGGCCTGCCTCGGCAGAAGTGGAAGCGCCGATCGTGCGGCACCGGGGCTCACGGCCGGCGGATCTACGACTGGGCTCGCATCGAGGTCCGGCCCTGGCACCGGCCCGATCGCCGCCACTGGGTGATCGCCCGCCGCAGCGTCAGCCGGCCCGGGGAGGTTTCCTCCTACATCGCCTACTGCCCCGCCGAAACCACGCTTGATGGCCTGATCCGCATCGCGGGCAGCAGGTGGGCCATCGAGGAATGCTTCCAGAGCGCGAAGCAGGAGTGCGGCCTGGACGACTACCAGGTCCGACGCTACCCCGGCTGGCACCGCCACATGACCCTGGCCATGGCCGCCCACGCCTGCCTGACCGTCCTGCGAGCCCGCAAACTGGACACCGACAAAGCAGAAACGGACCCTCCCAACTCATCCACCTCAGTCTCGCCGAGGTCAGACGGCTGCTCACCCGCCTCACCGACCGCCGGCCCGTCACTGTCGACCACATCCCGCACTGGTCACACTGGCGTCGACGACGCCAACACCAAGCCCGCGTCAGCCACTACAAGCGACGCGGGCACAGTCCATGAAGCTGCCCAACAATCAGCACAAACACCGTTGCAGTACTACCAGCGGCTTTGCTGGGTAACCCGGAAGCGCCTGAGCAAGCCCCCTCCACGTAAAGCCCCCCTTGTCACGCCCACGCGCCATCGCGCTCGGCGCTGCCTGCGCTCCGTGGTGAGGGCGGCGTAAACCTGAAGTTCCGCTCCTTCTACTTCCCGAACACTGATACCTGACCCCACCGCCCCGGTGCAGGCCCGAACAAGCCCTGCACCGGGGCAACGTCGCAAGTGAACACCCCAAGGGACGCCCCCCAACCTTCGGAGGCAACAGTCAGTCTTCGCTGCGAGAGGCCAGCCGCACACGAGGAGGCCGCCCAACCGACTGATGCCGGCGCCAATACGTCACCCCGCGAACCCCATTTCGTCGGTAGCTCTGAGAGGACGACGCAGGTCCTCTTCGAAGGCGACCTTCTTGTCGCCGAGTTGGGCGGGGCTGCTGTAGTTGTAGGAGATCTGGAGGCCGATCACGGAGTCAAGGCACCGTGACTCTCTGGGCCCGTCAGCGCAGAGCGTGCTGCCGTCCACCCGTGGGCGGAGACGTCTCCACCCGGCGCTGTACCGAAAGATCCATCCACCGTTCCCCCTGGGGACCGAGGCGCAGGGTCCTGCCCGGGAGAACAGTGGAGGCATGAACAAACCTCTCAACACACGCACCCTCCTCCGTGCGACGGCCTGTGCTGCCGTGCTGGCCGCGGTGGTCCCGCCCGGCGGCGCGCAGGCCGCAGCCTCTACGGAGCCGGAGTTACAGGCGCCGCAGAGCACGGTCGTCCTGCCCAACCTCGACGACGACGCACGGCGCTGCACGCTGCGCCCGGGCGACCTGGACCGGCTTGATGCGGCCGTGGACGAGCGCCTCGCCGCCTGCAACGACGCTGCGGACGATACGGTTGACGGCCCCGAGGACGCCAAGGACCTCACGCCGCTGCGGGTACGGCCCATGACGGTGGGGGAGGGGGCGAGCGGCCGTGTCGCGGTGCCGGCCGCGCAGAGCCTCTATGCGCGCATCTTTGTGGAGCGGAACGGGCGGCTCATCTCGCTGGGAGCAGGCGGGTCGCTTACCGCCGAGGAGCTCCGGCATGGTGTACGCCTGGCCGTCGAAGGGCGCGACATCGTCCGCGATCCCCGACGGTGGGACGGACGCATCCCGGTGACCCTGTCCGTCACCGATCAGGGCGCCACCCGCATCGCGAAGCTGACCCTGCATATCGCACCGGTGCTGCTGCAGCACGATCTGCAGCGCGCGCAGTACGTCTTTGCCGCCGCGCCCGGCCCGGGCGTGGGCCAGCCCGTCGAGGTCCCGGTCTCGCACCGGCGCCCCGGCCAGTGGAAGGAGTTCGCACGGTCGCTGCGCGAGGCCGCGAAGGCCTCCGGCCTGCCGAACCGCGACCTGCGCTTCCAGCGAGGCACCTCCCAGTGGTGGCGGGACATCTGGCGCCAGGACGTCGCCGAGCCCGGATACGTCAGCAGGCCGACGCCCGACGGCCCGCACACCATACGGATCCTGCTGCGCTCTCCCAACTACTGGACGTCGGACGACGGTCGCTCGGCGAGCCTGCGCCGCGCCGGACGGCTGCTCTACCGGGATCTGCGTGGGCCGGGCGTGGGCGTGGTCCAGCAGTTCACCGCGCGCCGCGGCGCGAACGTGGACGAGCTGCTGAACTTCACCGGCAACTTCGAGTCGCTCCCGCCCTACGAGGCCTATCCGCGGGGCCGGATTGTCTACGGCAGCTCCGCACATCGCCGTCCGGACCCGTCGTTCGTCCGTATGCTGCGCGCCCAGGGGCAGCAGCCACCGGTGGTGCTGGACACTTCCTGGCTGCTCGTCGGCCACGCTGACGAGACGGTGCATGTCATACGCGCCAACAACGCGCGCGGCTGGACGCTGGCCGTGACCGATCCGCGCATGGCAATCAGCCTGCTGAAGCGGGTGCAGCACGCGGGCGAGGGCGGGCAGCGGCTCTTCGCGGATACTGCGGCCGCCCAAGAGCCGACGGTCGGCCAGTTCCTGCGCTATGAGCGGCGGTCAGGGGATAACGAGGACGCTGCCCGGCACATCGACGGACAGCTGAAGGTCCTGCTGCGGGCGACCGGGCTGAGGCCGGACGAGCTCGTGCGACTGCCCGTGCTGTACGTCAAGGACCGCTCGGGCGACGGCCAGACACGCCGCCAGATAGCGGTCTCGCCCGCTCTCGTCAACGGCTTGTCCCTGACCGCGCGCGACTTCGCCACCCCAGTGCCGCACGGGCCCCGCCTCGCAGGCCGTGATCTCTTCCGGGACGAGGCCGAGCGCCGCCTGACCGCCCAGGGTGTGAGGGTGCACTGGGTGGAGAATTTCTCGTGGGCGCACCTGAGCGGCGGCGAGGTGCACTGCGCCACCAACGCGCTGCGGGAGATCGGCTAGGTGCTGGCAGAAACAGAGGCAGAACCTAACGAAGCACTGAGGACCTGTCCGGTCGATCAAGCCGGGCTCAATTTTCGGGAATCCGTACCACCGAGAGACTACGGAGGACCTCTGTCAGATCAGGCGGCGATCGGCTTGCGGTAGCGGAAGTACTCGTTCTGGCGTTGGAACCCTACGCTCTCGTAGAGGTCGTAGGACCGGTGCGGATTGGCGGCCCCGGTGTACAACCGGGCGGTCTGCGCACCGTGCTTGCGAAGACACCGCAACCCGTCCAGCAGCAGGGCCCGTCCAAGTCCCAGACGCCTTGACTCTGCCCGGACGCTCAGTTCTTCGACTTCGCCCACAGTGGGGTCGTGTCGACGGATGGAGCACAGGGCGACCGCGGCCATATGTCGTCCTTCCCAGGCAGCCCGCCAGCAGGTCGGGTCGGCTGTGGCAAGGAAGCTCTCGAACGTCCACGTTTCTGTAAAGGCGGCATTCGCATACGAATCGACGACGGTCTTCCAGGCCGCGCGGTAGCCGCTCGGATCGACGGCACCGACTCGGATGCCGGCTGGCAACGGCTTGCCGTCGGGGAGCTGTCGGAGATCGACCAGCTCCAGCTCTACCAGGCTGAAGACAGGCCGGTATCCCGTTTCGAGCAGCAGCGTCGTTGCATCCTGTTCAGAGGCCATGGCGCTCGCGCCGAACACAGCCGTCTCTGTGGTTCCATGCCGCTGCACGAGCTGGCGGATACGGCATTCTGCCCAGTTGAGCATGGCTGAGCCGATGCCCTGGCCGCGGTGCTCGGGCAGCAGGTAGCCGCGGTGCAGGTACAACCACGTCCCGTCCCGCTCCTGCCACCACCTGATCGTTGAGTAGCCGACGACGCCACCGTCGTGCTCCACCAAGACCTGGTTCTCGGATGGGTCGTCCAGCTTGGTGCAGGATTCGGCGATCTCGGCTGCCGTGGGGAGCCCCTCCACAACCGAGCGGGCGTCGATCCGATCCCGCTGTGCACAGCCCAGCCGCACAGCGGCCATCCCGTCATGGTCGTGGTGGCCGCGATACGGCCGGAAGACGTAGCCAGGCAACCGTTCCCACGATGCAGGTCCGCTGCCGCTGTTCACGCTCACACCAAGACCCCCGTTACGTTGGATATGCGGTGTCATCGATCACGGAAGCGTAGGCCGTGCCGATCAGACGGCAGAACTCCCTTTCCGCAGCATGACCGTTCGCGGGGACTTGACGGACGAGGCGTGGGACCTGCCGCAGCCGTTCCTGCCCATGAGTAACGGCCGGTGGCGGGACCACTGCCAGGTGATCGACGGCATCCTGTATCGAGTACGCACCGGGGTGCAGTGGCGTGACCTGCTCGAACGCTTCGGGCCATGGAAAACGGTCTACGAACGGCACCGGGTGTGGTCGGCTGACGGGACATGGGCGAGTCTGCTGGAGTAGGTCCAGGTCACAGCCGATGCGGCGGGCAAGATCGACTGGAACACCTCCGTGGACTCCACCAGTGTGCGTGCGCACCAGCACGCCGCCGGCGCCCGCACCGAACCGCCGTCGGCCCCGCATCAAAGGGAGCCGCAACGGCAGAACACCAGGACGAAAGGCCATGGCAGAAGCCGCACGGCCACCCGGTGGAGGTGCCGCACCAGGTGAGGGCCTGGGCCGCTCGCGCGGCCGCTTCACCACGAAAGTCCATCTGAGCGCGGACGGCCGCTGCCCGGCCTCGGCGGAACGTGTCCGGGGCTTCGGCGAGATCCTCACCAACCGGTTCGGTGACACGCTTCCCACCAGGATCAATGCCGTCGACGTCAGCCAACTGCCCGGCCTCACAGGCTTCGCCCTTCACCTGCTCCGGGATCTCGACGCCGTGACCATCGGCCTCACCGTGCGCTGGAGCTCCGGCGGCACCGAAGGCGCGGTGAACCGCGCCAAGAAGATCAAAAGGCAGCTCAGCAACAGCGGCTCGCGGGACTGGTCTGCGCCTGCCTCGACGAACGATGCTGTACGGTGGTCGCCGCCGAACTCGAGTGGGAGTCGGATGCGGTGGCTCCGGAGGTTGTGGCGAGTGTGAGACCACCGCCGAGGATGGCCGCGGAGACGGCCAGGACAATGTGCTTGCGAGCGTTCACGAGTGAGGCTCCATCTCTCCCGTTGATCGAATAGGCAGCGCAGGGGACCCGTACCGGCGGAGCACTCCCGCGCGACCAATTCGGTGCCCACACGGGATACCACGGCATTCAGCCTGCTCCTTAGCCGGGTCCGGCCGCGTCCTTCATATTCCGTCACTGCACAGGTCACGTCATGTGCAAGGAGCGCACTCAACTTGGCGTACAGTGCACCGTTTGGTGTCCATGGCACCTGGCGACGATCGTGTGATATTGCGGTGGGATGCACCACGCGCCTGCCCGCCGCCGTTCGCCGCAACCTCGCACCTGATCGGGTCGGCGGATCCGTGGACCGACACGCTCACGATCAAGAAACGAAGCCCTTCGCCAGTCAGGTGTCGCCGGCTGCACCGCGGCTCGACCGGTCCAGCTGCCCGGGCCAGCACACGCTGACCGGCGTGTCAGGCGAGACCGAGCTGGCTGAGCGCTGGGGTCCAGTCGGTGGCGATGGCCCGCTGTGCGGCCTTGAGGGTGACGTTCCCTGAGCAGACCGCCGTGTGCGGCTTCGTCTCCACCGGGTCCTTCAGGTTGTTCACGCCCGAGCCCGGCTTGTGGCCCGGGTCGGCCGGCTCGACCCGGAGGTTGCGGGCGTCGTTCGGGTCACCGCCGATCTGCAGGGCCGGCGGGCCGCCCCCACCCGCGAGCAGGCCGCCGCGTCGGCGCCGCCCAATGCCTTGAAGACGCCCCAACTGGGAGGAGCGGCCGCCGACATCTTCCGGACTGCGCCCCCAGGGCCCCGAAGTCCCCGACAGCGACTTGCGGATGATGTACAGCGGGAACCTGCCCGTGTGAGCACGCCCGATGTGACCCGGGACCTGCTAGACGCACGACGCAGCCTGCGCACCGACCGATTCCCGGCCGGGCAGGGAGTGGCCCCCTGTGCGTCAGCGGTGACCCAGCACGTTGACAACACGGCCGTTGGGGTCGCGGACGAAGAACCGTCGTACCCCCCACTCCTCGTCCTGCAAGGGATGGACGATCTCCACACCGCGCTCCTGCATGGCCGCGTAGGCAGCATCCACGTCGTCCACCTCCACACTCATGTCGGGGGTGAGCGGCGCCGTCTTGTCGCTGGCCATGAAGCTGACCTGCGCCGCCGGATTGGACGGCGACGCGAGTGTCATGATCCAGCCGTGGTTCATGACCTCCTCGAAGCCCAGCAAGCCATAGAAGTCCCGGCTCTCCTGCGCGGCCTCTGACTGGATGTTGGGTACGACTCGACGAACGGTCATCGGGTGACTCCATGTGAGAACAGACGTGGCTCTGGGACTGTTCAGGAGTACTACGACTCATCCTTTGCCGCACGTACTTTCGCAACAGGCCCGAGTCGGGTTGGTTACAGCTCTCGCCGTCGGTGCGTTGGGATCCCGGCTCCGTTTTCGAAGGTGGCCGGGGCCAGCCAAGTCAGGGACCGTGCCGCAGCAGCACTTGGCGAGGCGCACAGTCCGTACGGCATCGCCTCCTCCAGGCTGAGCAGCGCAAGACCTCGCCTGTCTGCTCCATGGGGGCAGAGTCGATCTCGTCCAAGCCTGGGTGCGCGTAGTCGTCCATGACCGGCCAACGTACCCGGCCGCTCTTCGGTCGCTATCCAACGACATGCACCCCCCGGGGCCTGACGCCGGCCAGGACTGCGCATGACGCATTGGTGAAGGGCGGTGGCCCGCACTGAGCTCAGCGGAGCAGGCACCTTGTGTACGGTCACACCCGGGAGGCGATGACCGGCGGCGGGAGCGGCCCCACCGCCCCCTGGTCACTGGGAATTGTAGGCTTTGACGCTCACTGCCGGGCCGCCGGAGTATCTGGCTACCGCCTGGACGGCGCCGCCGGTGACCTTGACGACCCCCGTACCGTGAGCCGGTACGCGGACAAGCCCTCCAACGGGGGTGACAGAGATGGCTTGCTGGGTCTCGCCTTTGGCCGGCTGGTCGTAGACCAGGTAGGCAACGCGCACGGAAACCTCGAAAGCGTCGGGGTTCGTCACGCGCACGGCGGTGAAACGGGAAAACTTGCTGGCGGTCTGCCCCGCCGCGTTGAGCGGCTGAGTGGTCACCGGGTGGATGTTGGCCCGCACCCTGGCTGTGGCCAGGTGAGTAACGGCAACCCGGACATCGTAGACCTGGTGCTTGCCGGGCCCCGAGAAGCGCAGAATGTCGAAACCCCACCCGTAAGGAACCACCAAACGGCCACTGTCGCTGCCATATACGGTACGGACCTGCACCCCTGGCAGCCGGTGACCGTGCCGGTCGAGCGCGGTGAACGCCAAGACAGGGGTGACCGAGTCCCTGTCGGTGTTTCTGATGAACAATTGCTGGTCGATGTAGTTGTCACCGCTGTGCCGGTGATAGGTGAACGTGAGCACATTCTTGTCCGGCTCGGCGACCGATTGGTGAGCGGTTGCGCCGCCGTCCTCCGCTCCGCTCTTCGCCGGGCCGCACCCGAGGAGTAGCGCCGCCATCATGGCCGCCCAGGCCCCGGCCACAGCCCATCTGCGTCTCACATTGATCCTCTCCGACCTTTTGCGTTCGAAGCCCCACCCCGGAGCGCCGTGGGATCGTAGCCTGGTCTGGCGTCAAGGGTGATCATCAGTTGGCAAAGAGGCAAGCGGAGGCCACGCCAAGCCACGCCTACGCAGCGTTCGACGCAAAGGCATGCTCCACTATCTGGTCACAAGGTTCCGCTCTGCGCATTCACGCTGTGCGCCGCTATACCGAAGGCTGCTGAACGTCGGCCAGGTCGTCGTAACTCTGAACGCGTTCGTCCCTCGCGCGAGGGCGAATCCGACGCAGGCCGGCGGGGCAGCCGTGACGGACTCCCATGACTCCGGCGGCAGCGTCACGTGTGCAGCCCAAGAGCGCGAAGGCCCCGGCCTGCCGAAAGGATTCCCCGCGTCACGCCATCTGTCCTTGGTGCGTTTTACGGACTCACAGGCGTCGGGCCTCCTGCGCCATTTCTGAACCGATCTCGGGGTCGGGCTCTCTGGCTGCAGCGGCAAGGAGGATCCGGCGAGCCGCAGAGGGAACGAACTCGGTCGGCCAGCCCTTCAGCGCCTTGAGCGCCATGCGTCGGTTCCTGCTCGTCCTATTGTTGAGGGCTGTCTCTATCAATTCCCAGCCGTGGCCGGGGTGCTCGTCCAGGCGGCTCACGATGATGTCGAGAATCCGGTCGACATCGAACTCCCTTCCAAGACCCAGTTCAGTCGTCGGACCGGTTCGCAGATCCTGGAGGGGCAGGAGGCGTACCGCCGCCTCGACGACCACCGAGATGCCTTCGCTCGGACAGTCGTCGATGAGCAGGAACCAGATGGTGCTGTCCTGAGGTTCCGACTCCACCCTCCGCAGTAGGGCGGGGCGGGCTGGGACGTTCATCCGTCTTGCCGCCCATGCCGCAAGACGAAAGGTGGTCAGCTCCTTGTCGGCGAGGCCGGCGAGTACGACGTCCCGTGATGCCGGATCTGTGACCACTGCCGTGAATCGGTCCCGAATGCGTCGCCACTCGTGATGTTCCCGGCACAGCGTGCTCATGCATGGGTCATGCAGAAATCTGTCGATCGACAAGAGGTTCCAAAGCCGCCGCAAGGTGATGCCTCTTGCTGTGGCGTGGAACAGATAGCCATCCAGCGCACGTACTGCGTCGTCGTACGACGCCAGCGCCGGCCCCGGTCCATCGACATCGGTGAGCGCTTCGAGGAGCCTTCCCGTGCCGTCCAGGGTTTCCTCGTCCAGTTTTTCGCCGGCGAGGGCACCCGCGAGATCACCGACTCTCGCGGCGGTCAGCGCGAAATAGCTGTCCAGTACGTCGCCCGTGCACGACTCACGGATCAACCACCTCTTGATCTCGGGATCCGACGCGCCTTCGAGCCGGCGGACGGCATCGACGCGAGCCCAGCCTTCCGCCTGCCGGGCCAGTTCGAACAGAGCTTGAGAGGGATCGGCCTGGGACCGCAGCAAGGCTTCACAGGCCTCGGTCGAGAACGCCCAGAAGACGCCCAGCGTCTTCAAGACGTCACAGTCGTCGCCGGTCCCAGCCATGCCCAGCAGCAGGATGCCGAACCTGACGGCATTGGGGTGTTCGCCGTGCGTTGCGAACCACCGGCCCAACTGGCGCATGCGATCGGAGGGAAGAGAACGCTCTCGAAGAGTCGCTTCGAGCGTGCGCTCATGGTCCCGCCACACAACGCGCCGAAGCTGTTTGTCCAGGACGGACGCCACCGAGCGATCGGCAGCGGATTCGGTCAGACGTGTGGCAGCCGCGGCTATCCGCGCAGCGGTGTCCTTCGAGCGGTTGGCGCGGCGGCTCGGCCGGGGCGCCCTTTGAGGGAGTCGATGGTCTCGTGGCCGCCCCAAGTGCTGCCGCTCGACTGCCAGGGCGTGGCCGTACAGGGAGGGTCGGCCGCTGAGGGTGGGGCCCAGGTCCCACGGTCGGGGGCGGTTCACCGGACGAGGACCCGGGTGTCCTTTCGCTTGATCATGTGATGATCTTCGCAGGTCGGTGCGGGACGAGCAAGAGCCGCGTCGCCGGTGAACACAACACGCACGGAACAACTGCGCTGCGCCAGTAAGCGACCAGCCGGTGGGACCGGGCGGGAAGGTGGTGGTGGCCGGCGCCCCGTGCGACTCCCTGTACGCGTTGGACGTCCTCCACCACCGCGACGGTGGCGAACACTCCGAGATGATCGTCACCGGTCTTTGCTCGTAGCAAGCGTCCACTGTTGGAAGAACCCGTGTTCGACGGCATTCATCAGGAGCTGAAGGACACCGTGCGGGCGTGGTGGCCGCGACCGGGCGGTTGGCAGACCTTCCAGTTCGATCACGGACTATGGGAGGAGGACTACCCGTCCGCCCTGGTCGGATGGACCGGCGCACCGGCCTGCGTCGCAGACGTCTCTGCCAGCGACATCGCCCTCGTGACCGGGCTGGGAACCAACGGGCAACGTTGGCAGGGGTGGCTCAACCTGAACAAGGCTGCGGCACTCCTCACCGAGGAGCCCGAGGGCTATCGCCAACGCCTGTCCTGGGCACGTGCTTTCAGGCGGTTGCAGCAGGCCGGAGTGGAGTGCACCGGCTCCTACGGAGCCGCCCTTACCCGCTATCTGCACCATGAAGGCATCACGGTCACCGAGGTCAACCGACCCGACAAAGCCGCCCGACGCCGGCACGGCAAGTCCGGCTCCCTCGATGCGGCAGCCGCCGCCCGGGCGGTCTCCGGCCGGGCCACGGCCACCGCCAAGACGACCGACTGACCAGTGGAGACGATCCGGCTGTTCAAGACGGCCAACACTTCCGCGGTCAAGTCCCGTTCCATGGCCATCAACCAGCTCAAGGCCGTGTTCGTGGCGGTAGAGCCGGCTCTGCGTGAGTCCCTGGCCGGGCTGAGCAACCTCAAACTCATCCGCCGGTGTTCGCAGCTTCGGCCCGCGCCCAGCACGGGGCCGCAGGCGGGATCCCGCCATACGCTCCGACTCCTGGCCAAGCGAATCATGCATCTCACCGAGGAGATCAACGACCTCACGGCACGGATCAGCACAGCGATCGATACCTGCGCACCCAAGCTCCTGGAGCTCTACGGCGTCGGTCCGGACCCTGGCGCTGGGACACCCGCACCCGTTCTTACGTGGAACGACGAGTCACTGAGGGCAAGACACGACGCGAAGCCATCCGATGCCTCAAACGCTACGTGGCCCGCGAGATCTACCAAGCCCTCCTCACATCCAGAAAGCAATCCCTGACACCGGCCCCCGTCAGTTGACATCCATAGGGGCATCAACCTTGCCACCGCCTACCAGGCTGCCCTGCACCTCGCCGCCATCCTCATCTGGGCACGACGTTGACCAAAGAGGCAGGACGTAGTGCCGCATCGGCCAACGTTCGCGTCTTGGGACGTCGACGGGTAGTTGGCCAGACGCCCGCACCCGGTCGTGGGAAAGGACCTGTGGCAGCCAGTACCCACGTAGAGTGCTCGGGTGTTCAATCGGCTTGAGGTCAGTGCGTTGCCACCGGGCCCCCGATGGGCTGCGCAGTTGCAGTTCCGGATCGACGGCGAGGAAGTGGTGGCAGGGGCGGTCGGAAAGGGAGGCCGCGGCCCGTTTGCGGAGGAGGCGCTGCCCGCCGACGGTCACGGTCCCTTCTGGGCGACCGGCAAGGGGCGACGTGTAGTGCTGGGCGAGCCTGAGTGCACGGGCGGATGTTGTGGCTACCTGTCCGTGTTCGTGCAGCGCCATGGGGGGATCGTGGAGTGGTCCGACTGGGAGGTGCCCATTGACAAGGTGCGGCCCCCGGCGTTCCATTTCGACGCCGATCAGTACGACGCCGAACTCACCCGAGCACTGACAGACCGGCGCTGGCAGGTCTGGAGGAGTGGTTGACGCGCCACCGGTCCTGTCCTGGGACGCGTGGCCGTCACGCTGTGCCGGTGGCTGAACGAGTAGGCGTCCGTGAGATCGATGACGCTGAGAGCCGGCGCCTCCTGCAGATCATTCGTAGAGGCACCGGTTCGGTGGTGAGGTGACGGCGGGCCCAGATGGTGCGCCTGTCGGCGCGGGGCACGGCCGTTGCGAAGATCGCCGAGGTGACGTTCACCAGCGCGGATCGGGTCCGGGACGTGATCCACAAGTTCAATGCCGACGGCTTCGAAGCGCTCTACCCGAAGTGCAAGGGTGGCCGGCCGAAGAAGAAGGCCGAACCGGTCCGGCTGGTGCTGGACCCGCTCGCCCCAGAAACCCGCCACGGGGATGCTTCACGCCCCCCGGGTGCTCTACTGGACGGCCTGGGTAATGCCTACTGCGCGATTCAGCGGTCGATGTGCACGATGAAGTACAGATCTCCGGGCGCACCGCCATGCTTCCCCAGCCCGCCAAGTTCCCTGATCCGAACCTTCTGCCCGTCCCGGAGGCCGGCGGGGAAGCCACGCTCTGGGCCGATCAGGTCACACGGCTCCAATGCGGCGCACGGGCCAGCACACCCCGATCGGGTGTCAGGCGAGATCGAGGCGGCTGAGCGTGGTGGTCCAGTGGGTGACGATCGCCTACTGCGCCGCCTTTGGAGTGACCTTCCCGGAGCAGACCGTCGTGTGCAGCTTCGTCTCCACCGCGTCCTCCAGGTTGTTCACGCCCCAGCCCGGCTTGTGGCCCGGGTCGGCCGGCTCACCCCAGAGCTTGCGGGCGTTGTCCGGGTCACCACCGAGCTGCAGGCTGATCAGGTGGTCGTACTCGGCGTCTCCAAGGCTGCCCTTGTAGCCGTAGGAGGCGGCGTTCAGCTTCTTCTCCTGGCGGGTGATGGCCTCAGGGGCCGGATGTTCTTGCCACCGCCAGGACAACGATCAGCCAACGCACGTCACCCGTCTGGCCGGAAGCGTGATCGCATTCTCCTTGGGAGAAGCCAGCGGCAGGCCTTGTATACCGCTGCGGACGCATTCGCGAGTGCCTGTGGGGTCGACTCACAGGCGCCCGCGTCCCCAGTGAGCCTGCCTCTCACTACTTGAAGGGACGGCTGGCGCGAACCGCGTGCGTGTAGGCGGCATTGAGGCGCGGCAGGTGCTTGGAGGCCCGCCGCGCCTGTGTTTGAGCATGTGTCAGCAAGCATGAACGCTGTCTGTGACGGCGTGGAGCCGACAGGTGGCCTTCGCATCATCAGGGCCCTTGTTGGGTGAAAGCGTGTGCGATCAGTACGCCGCGAACGCGACGAGCGTCCCTGGGGAAAATCAAGGCTCTGGCCGCAGTTCCGTGAAAGCGCAGGTCAGCGACAGGAAGACACCATCCGTCCCTCGGTTTCCGTACCGTAGCGATCAACGCGTGGGACGTAGGGGCAGTGGTCGGCTGTCCTGGGATGATCGACGGCCCGGCCGGTTCACGCCTGGAACTCGGTGAGATCGATGGCGTGAACGCGCAGTGGGTAGCCGTACACCGGGTGTGCCGTCTCCCGCTCGGGCACCATTCCGAGCTTGCGGATGACGTTCTCGGAGGCGTTGTCCCCCACCCGGTTGATACTGATGACGCGGTCCAGGCCGCGGTCCTGGAGCGCGAACTCCAGCGTGGCGTGCGCGGCTTCGGACGCGTATCCCTGGCCCCAGAACTGTGAGCCGAGCCGCCAGCAGATCGCCACGGCGGGCATCACCTCCGGCAGGAACTCGGGCACGGACAGGCCCGTGAAGCCGATCAGTTCGCCCGAGGCCAGCAGCTCGACGGCGAAGAGCCCGAAGCCCTCCTCGTCCCACTCCTCCTCCCACCGCTCGATGTCCTCGGCTGTGTGGTCCAGGTCGCGCACCGAGCCGTCGTCGACCCAGCGCATGACCCGTGGGTCCGCGTTGATGTCCGCCATCGGCGTGAGGTCGTCGTCGTGCCAGCTACGGAGGAGGAGACGGGGTGTGCGGATCTCGGTCATGCGCCCATCCTGCCGAAGGCAGGCGCCTCATCGGTAATCCGGCACTCGCCCGCGCTGCCGCTCCGGAACCACAAGGCGTCAAGCCGCCTGCACCGCACACCGTGACCGGAGCCCGGCATCGCCCGGCGTGGGGGACACCCGCCTTCTGAGCGGCCGTGTGGACCTGCTCGTACCGCGAGCCGTGCCGAGGCCCGGATAGCCGCAGCACTCGCGGCCGGCGGACGCCTGGTGAAGGACACCGACGCGCCGTCGAACTGGGTGCTGGCCGTCCCCGAGGGGAACGAGGCGTGTGTCGGCGTGGCCGGCCCGCCCGTGCATGTCCCTGCTCGGCGAGACCAGGTCGACTGTTGATCACGAGACGCGGCCGCGCGCCCCGGAGACCGGCCTGGGTTTCGGGGCGCGCCGAGCCTCCAGCTTGTCCGATGGGTCGGGTTGGCCCGCGTAGGGCGTGCCGCCCCGGCACCTTTCATGCTGGGAGTGTGTACGTCCGCCGGCCTGGGCGGCTGGCCCAGAAAGTCAGGTCCCGTGAGTTTCTGCAGTAGGCGCGACCTGGGTGGTAACGGAGCCACCAGTTCATGGTGGCGTCGCAGGCGCTCTGACCGCCAGCGCTATTCGACCGCTCGCGGCGAACGGCACAAAGACTGTCCGAGGAAACCCTCGTGGTGTCAGAGCGCCGGGTTCAGCCGGGAACCAGTCCGTCGTCGCCAAGCATTTCGCGGACTCCAGCGAGGGTTGCGTCTGGCGCTGGGAGGATCAGCTCGCTTGGGTCCAATGCGTCATCGGGGATGGGACTACCAAGTCGGCGTACAGCGTCGAGGAGTGCTCCCAGGGCACGCCGAAAACCCTCTTCTTCTCCGCTTTCCATCTCTTCAAGTAGTTCGTCGTCCAAGGCGTTGAGCTCAGGAAAATGGCTGTCATCCAATTTCCACTGGCCCTCGCCCATGATGCGCACGATCACGATGGTCTGCCTCCTGTGGTCTACGACGTGTGTCTCCGGCCCGGGCCGCGTTCACCGCCATCTGTCGATGCGGGAGCTGGCCGATTCCACGCGGGACGCCGACGCTCACGCTGAGGTCGATCGCCGTGGACTCAGCCGGCGATGGCGGGCGGACGCACTGAGCTGGGTGGACCCTTCTCAGTCCTGTGTGACCTCGATGGCCTGTACCGGGCAAGCCCGCGCCGCTTCGCGCACCAGTGGGTCACTACCCCCGTCCTCTCGGCCCGGAAGCAACGCGGAGAACCCGTCATCGTCCTGGTTGAAGACCGATGGAGCGGTCAACGCGCACTGGCCACTGCCGATACACACGTCTTTGTCGATGGTGATACGCATGGTCGCTCCATCCCCACGTTCCAAGTCGCAGATGCCCACTCTCACCCGTTCCGGTGAAACGCTGAAATGGCCGCTTCTGCACCCGTGCCGCTCCGTGGCTCGTCGCGAGGATCAAGTGCCTCCAGAGCTATTGGCTGGAGCCAGCACCTCGGCCAACGGGGCGTACAGGTTTCCGCTTGTGGTGATATTGGTCAGGTCGTTCTGGCCGCTGGCGGGAGTAGCGAGAGCAGCCTAGGTGTCCGGTCTTATGGGGTGGGTGCGAGGGAGTTGCGATCGGCGAAACCTTGTTCGGGGAGGACGATGAAGATCCCGGAGCCAGAGGGGTGCTCCACTGAGGCCCTGCGGATGAGATCGGTCCACTCTGGGCTCGGCCACCGAGTGTCGCTGTCCCAGAGGATCCCAACGAGGTTCATCGTTGAAGGGTCCACGTCGCTGAAGTCGGCCCCTACGAAGTTGTTCGCTGCATCAACCAAATTGTCATGAGCTTCGATGAGGCCGTGGTCGAGGTCGAGGGCTCGGGTGACGTCGCGGGCACGAGTGGCTTCCTGGACCCGATCGAGGTCGACGGTGATGGTGGCGGCGAGGTCGCTGAGGTCGTAAACCTGGTTGATGTCGTAAACCTGGTTGATGTCGAGGGCACGGGCAAGGCAGCAGGCGCGGTCAAGTCTCTGGTCGAGCTGGCGGGTGAGGTCACGGGTGCGGTCGAGGAGGCGGGGGAGGTCGTAGGCGTCGGCAAGCTCGTGGGCGAGGTCGCGAGCGCGGCCGAGGTCGGGCAGGTCGAGGGCTTCGGCAAGGTCGGCAGTGAGGTTGCCGACAAGGTGGCGATCGAGCGCGTGGTCGAGGTGGCGGGCGTGGTCGCGCGCTCGGTCGAGGTTGTCAGCCAGGTCGAGGGCGCGGGTGAGGTCGTTGACGTTTTCAGGGGCACTGGCGCGGATGAGGTCGAGGGTGTGGGCGAGGCGGCGGTCGAGGACGCGGGCGCGATCGCGGGCCTGGTCGAGAGCCAAAGCCAGGTCGGGGTTGCGGTCGAGGTCCAGGGTGAGGGCTGCAGCTGCTTCCTGGAGGGACTCTGCGACGGCCTGGAGGGTGCCACGACTGCGAAGCCGCTCCTGTGGAGATGCGGACTTCCAGCGAGTCGTCACGTCAGCCAGACTCGGCCCGGTTCGTCCGTCTTGGGCTGCGTCAGTCTGAGGAGTCTCACTAGGGCGAGAGACATCTGAAAATGAAGTGGAAGCGGTAGGACTATCCGGTGCGGGCGGAAGGCGGGAAACCTTCAGCGGAGGCCGGAAGCCAGGAGAACGTCGTGAGAGCACGGCCAGGACGCGGCCCACGAAGGATTCGGCAGTGATCGTCACGCGGCACCTCCTTCGCCCGTCGGATCCTGCTGCGTGGCAACGCCCGTGCTGGGCTGCGAATTCCCTGCTGAGGAACTACCCGTCCGGGGTCCTGGCAGAGCACCGTTCGACTCCGCGGGACTGGGTTGCCGGCCCTCATGTCGGAGGGTCTGCGCTTGTTGCTGCGCCCCCTCCACTACACCACCCAGAGCAGCCCGTCCCGCGCTCTTGACCATCAACGGCACCAGAGTGGTGGCCTGTTGGACAGCCGACAGCGCTCCCAGTCCGATGAGAAACGCCACCAGTGGATTCGTGTTCTGCGGATAGGTGGGTGGCGGCCACGACACCAGGCAAGGCCCCGCTGACGAACAGCCGCAGAGCCCCGGCGAACCAATACGCCTTCCAGCCGGGTACGGGCAGGTGCTCTTCGCCGGGCCGCACATCAGCTCTGTGTTTGGGAGGATCGATGGTGTCCGACTGAACGTTCCACGGCATCTGACGATGCCACTTGATGGCCTTGATGATGTCGACGGCCTCCATAGCGGCGCCGCCAGCCGCTCCCACCACCGCCGCCATGAACCAATCCATGTTCCGAGGCTAGAGGGAATCATCCGACAGGGAAGTGATTCTGCGTAACCAACGTGCTGAGAGGGCGGCACGCCTGGGCGGGCACGGGCAGCGTGGGCGTGGGCGTATGGAGCTGGCGCGGCTGCTGGGCGGGCATCAGCGGACATGCCAGTCCGGGGATCGCGATGAGGTCGTCGCGGTGATGCGGCATCGCAGTGTGCAACCGACGCTGGATGGACCAGAATCGCGCGGCTTCCTCGGGCGTGTAGGGGCGGGCCTGCTCTGTGACCAGGGCCAGCGCGGCAGCGCGGTGCCGCGCCCAAGCCCCTGGCCGTCACACGCGTTGTGGTAGAGGCGATGGGTGTCACGCCGCATCACCAGGACCGAGTCGACAGCTGACAGCTGCTCGGCCGTCGCCACCACCTCGGGCAGGACCGCGAAGTGGCTGTCGTGCCCGGCTGCGGTGGTGAACCGCGCAGGCACATTCCGCGGGCTCACCTGGGCATAGCGAGCGGCCGTGCCCTGGCGGGAATCGGCCGCGCGCACCGCCAGGACCACCAGCTCCACCCGGTAGCCGGCCTGCCGGAACAGGGACGCCCCCGCGACGAAGGCGGCGGCGCATGCCGGGGTGATCTCGATGACCACGTCCCCGCGCCGCTCGCGCACGTACGTCCCGGCCTGCGCCTGCCAGGCCCCGGTAGTCGGCATCTTGCCGGCGCCGGGCTGGGCCATCACGTACCCCTCGACGGGCGCCTCCTGCGGTTTGATCGGCCCGAGCAGCGGCGCGATCAAGTCGTCAAAGATCCAGCGGTGCTCGTCCGTTGAGAGGCGGTGGCAGTCGACCCCGGCTGCTTCCTGGCGAGGCTGGGCGGTGCGTCGGAGCGGCTCGGCCCGGGCGGCGGCGCGCTCGGCGTCGCGGCGCACCGCCGGCGACCAGTCCTCCGGAAGCCGGGGATCGGCAAGACGCCGGTCGGCGTCGGCGAGCTGACGGCGGAAGAGTCCCGTTTCCGTGGGGTCCCACGGGCGTCTGCGCTCGGCGAGCACGGCGTCCGCCCGCGCCCGTCGGCGGCGCCACTGGCCGTCTGGGCCGAGCTCGTTGGCGTACACCGCGGGAAGCGCTGTTTCGGCGGAGCGCCGTACGACCAAGACCCGGTCCGCCAGGCGGCAGGCCTCTACCGTGGTGAGGGTCGCGAGCAGCCCAGCCGCGCACGTGGTGTGGTTGTCCCAGGAGACGTAGTGGGCCCGGCTTTCCTCGGCGAAGCGCGGGTATCGGTCCAGGATGCCGAGCCGGCCGACCGCCTCGGGCGCGGCCAGGGCCACGATCTCGACGCGGTACCCCTCCTCCCGGTACGCCGCCACTTGTGTCAGGAACTCCTGTGGTTGCGCCAGAGGCGCCTCCACCACCGCGTCGAATCGGCCCTGGCGGACCCGCGCTTTGACTTCGGCCTGTCATCGGTAGGTCTCGGGCCGCCGCACCTGTACCCCGGCCGTGCGCACATCCTCGGTCAGGAAGTCGGCGTAGCAGGGGTGGGCGCTCTTGTAAGCGTCGCGGTCCGCTCTCACCGCGCCACCGCGCCGCCGGAGCGCGGCGTACACGAGGTCGACCACCAGCGTTTTGCCGCTGCCCTGCTGCCCTGCTGTCCGGCGACGAACACCACCACCGGACGCAGTATGTGACTTTGGTGGTGCGGTGTTGGCCGTAGTGGAACCGCAGGTACGGCCGACGGGCCAGGGCGAACGCGCACTGCTCCTGTCCGGTCGATTTGGCGCCTGCGACTCCTCAACTGTGCCTCTTGGCCTGGGCGTTGATCATTTGTTGATCGTAGTGGGGGAGCATGGAGAAGCCAGCTGCGCACGGTCTTCACAAGGGGGCGTGCGTGACATCTCCGCCCTGGAAGGGGGTGTAGTGATGAAGCTTCTCTTCGCCCTTCGCAACAAGGTGTCCGCTCAGAAGAGCCTGAAGAAGAGTGCCTGGTACTTCTGGTACTAGGCCGATTCGTAGCATCCGGTGAGGTCGCCCCCGGCCGTACGGCGGGGGGCGACGCCGCCCGCCGCCCGCCTGCCCCTCGGCCTTCCGGAGATCCCGCATGCGCCGCACGTTGTTCCATCCGCGACTTGCCGCCCTGTTCCGGGACCACCTAGGGCAGGACGTGTTCCGGCTCGAACCCGACACCGTCGGGGTCGCCGGGCATGAGGCCGCCGACCGGATTCTCGCCGCCCGCCGGGCCACCGAGACCGAGCGGCCCACGTTCAAGCCGCTGCACGGACGCTCGATCTCGCGCGGCGAGGCGTCCTCGGTGATGCGGACGATCGGCGGCGATGTGCGCGAGGCACTGAAGAAGCCCCGCTCCCGGCCCGAGGACGTCGATCTGTCGGGGGTGTGGCCGCTCAGGGGACATCTGTTCCTGCGGGACCTGATCCTTGGCCAGGATCCGTACCGGCTGCGGATCCTGATGAGCCGCAATCTCGAACTGACCCCCAAGCTGACCTGGGCGGTGATCGCGGCGGGCGCCGCGCTCCCGGGGCGGGTGGGCCGGCGCGGGGCCCCGCTGACCGCCATCGCGGGCCTGACGGCCGAGGCGGCCGGATATCAAGAGCGCCGATATGCCATGGGCATGTATCGGAGGGCGGCGGCACCCGTGTGCTTCACGGTCTCCACCCTGGTCGCGAACGCTCTCTGGCTCGGCGCACCGTTCGACCCCGGCACGCCGAACCGGCACATCCTGTACGAGGCCATGCGGCTGCTGCCGCCGTCCTGGAACATCCTGCGCAACGCCTGCCCCGAGTACGCCGCCCTCGACGAGCGCATCGGCACGGGCGACGACGTCCTCGTCCTGCCCCTTCTCTCCCACCGGGATCCCAAGCTGTGGGAGGACCCGCACGTGTTCCGCCCGGAGCGCTGGGAGACCCTCGACCCCGACACCGCGCCCGGCTACCTCCCCTTCGGCCATTCCTCCGAGCGCTGCTGGGGCCGGCACATGGTGATGCCGCTCGCCGAGCTGCTCCTGGACCTGGTACGCGGCGCGGGCCTCGCCGTCAGCCCCGAACAGACCTCCGCGAAGGTTCCCCTCGTCGGACTGCTCGGCGTCGAGGACGTCCAGGTGACGAGGGTGCGCCGTGCAGCTGTCTGAGCCGTCGGACGAGATCGGGAACGAGACCGAGACCGAGATGGTGGGTGACTCCTTCGCCCGCCACCCTCATGACGTCTACCGGCGCTGGCGCGAAGAGGGCGGTGTCCGCAAGGTCCGCTTCGCCGGTGCCGCGCCCTTGGCCGGGTGGGTCGTCACAGGGCACGCCGCCTGCCGGGCGGCCCTCGCCGATCCCCGGCTGAGCAAGGACGGCGCGACCGAGGCGTACGCCCGTCACGAGGGACTTCCCGTCGGCGGCCCGGGCGGCGGGCTCACCAGCCACATGCTCAACTCCGACCCGCCCCGCCACACGCGCCTACGGCGTCTGGTCCAACAGGCGTTCACCCAGCGGCGGGTGGCGGATCTGCGCCCCCGGATCGAGGCACACGTCACGACGCTGCTCGACGCCCTCGACGGGACGGACGAGGGCGATGAGGTAGACCTGATCGCCCGGTTCGCGCTCCCGCTGCCGCTGGCCGTGATCTTCGACCTGCTGGGCGCGGACCCCGCCGCGCATGGGATCCTCCAGGTCCGCGGTCACACGGTGAGCGGGGACGGCGGCGACGGGGAGGTGTCCGTCCCGACGGCCGAGGCGATGCTGGAGCGACTGCGCGCGCTCATCGCGGAGAAGCGGGCCCGCCCGGGCGACGACCTGCTCTCCGCTCTCCTCACTGCCGGCGACGGAGGCGACCGCCTCACCGGGCAGGAGGTCACCTCGATGGCGTTCCTGCTGGTGATCGCGGGTCACCAGACCACTGTCAACCTAGTCGCCAACGGCTTGCTCGCGCTGCTCGCCCACCCCGCGCAGCTCGCCGCCGTACGCGCCGACCCCTCACTCATCCCCTCCCTGACCGACGAAGTCCTGCGCCACGAGAGCCCGTTCGCTCTCGCGAGCCTGCGCTACACCACCGAGCCCGTGACGATCGACGGTACGACGATCCCGGCCGGGGAGTTCGTCCAGATCGCGCTGGCGGCCGCCAACCGCGACCCGGAGGTCTTCGCCGACCCCGACCGGTTCGACGTGACCCGCGACGCCTCCCAGCACCTGGCGTTCGGCCACGGCGTCCACCACTGCCTTGGCGCACCGCTGGCCCGCCTCCAGGCCGAGATCGCCTTCGCCCACGTACTGCGGCGCTTCCCCGGTCTGCGCCTCGCTCATCCGGAGCGCACCGCCGAGTGGCAGGACAACCCCCGGCACCGCGGCCTGCTCACCCTGCCGGTCCGGCTGCGCTGACGTCGTACGACGATACGTTTGAGCCCCGCACGGGGGGGCTTTGCCTCGCGGTCGGCCCAGGCTCCCGATGACTGGGCGTTCCCGCTGGAGGCCGTGCACCTGCTGGAAGCCGTGTACCTTATCGCCGGCCGCCGAACCGGCCTGCCGCATCGCCGCCGGGTTCCAGGCCGAGGCCGGCCTGATGGCCTTTCGGGGGACGGCAGCCTTGTCGGGCCGGGCGCCGCTGTGCGGGCCCCCGATGCGCTGGGAGCCGCCGGCTCCGTCTGGAGCGCCGGCCGGGGCCGGCTTTGACACTTGAACGCCGCCGGCCTGTCCCGGCCACACCTGACGGTTCAGGACGGTCACGGTACCGGGCTCGGAAGCGGCGTGCGGCTGACGCGCATCTTCGACCGGCCGTGCGGTTGCTGCTCCCAGTCCTCCATGAACACCGCCTGGAGACCGTGGTGGCAGGCTGCCAGGGCCCGCCGGGGACAGGTCACCCGGTGGACGGGGTTCGTCGCGCATCTCACCGAGACGTGCGTGACCGACGTCGCGAACGTGATGCAGCAGGCCGCGGCGCCCGAGCCGGGTGCGGATACCGGTCAGCGCCTGGGCGTCGTATGTGGTGGCCGAGGTGGTCGCCGCATCTGTGTAGCCGCCGTCGACCAGGTGTTCGGCGCCGCGCTGTCCTAATGGGCCGGGCGTGCACCTGCGCTGCGCGGCGACAGCCGCCGTGTGATCCGGTCGAACAGCTCCGTCAGCGGCTCGCCGACGTCCCGACCGAACTCGGTCAGCCCGTAGGTGACCTGGGGCGGCGTCGTCGGCTCGACCTTCCGCCAGACCAGGCCGTCCTGGACCAGCGCGCGCAGGGTCTGGGCGAGCATCTTCTCGCTGATGCCCTGGATGCTCTTGCGCAGCTCGTAGAACCGGAGGTCGTTGCTCCGCAAGGAGATCAGCACCCAGATACCCCACCTGCTGGTCACGTGGTCGACCACATCGCGCGCGGGGCACTCAGTGTGAAACGCCTCATACCGCTCCTCCGCCTCGGCCTGCATGAGCTGCGCGCCTCCCGTCACGTGATGAGCTTACCCAAAGGTATGTCCTTACCAAAGGTTAGCCCGACTCCTAGCGTCATGACTACAGAGGACATCGGACAAGGAGCTGATCATGATCGTGGTGACAGGGGCTACCGGGAATGTGGGCCGGCCGTTGACGCGGGCGCTGGCCGAGGCGGGCCAGCAGGTGACGGCAGTGTCACGGCACGCGAGGGTAGTGCCGGACGGCGTCCGCCACGTGGCGGCCGACCTGGCCGAGCCGGCCGGCCTTGAGCCCGCGCTGGACGGGGCGAAGGCACTGTTCCTGCTGCTGTCCGGCGACATGCACGCCGCCGGGGCCGGCCCGGCCGACATCATCGGCCGAGCCGCGGCCGGCGGGGTCCGCCGCGTCGTCCTGCTCTCCACGCAGGGCGTGGCGACCAGGCCCCTCGGTCCGTCGCGGGTCGCGATGCGCGCGGTGGAGGACGTGCTGCGGGAGTCCGGCCTGGACTGGGCCATCCTGCGGCCGGGCGGCTTCGCCTCCAACGCCCTGTGGTGGGCCGAATCCGTCCGCGCCCGGCGGGTCGTCGCCGCGCCCTTCGGTGACGTCGGGGTGCCGATCATCGACCCGACGGACATCGCCGAGGTCGCGGCGGCCTGCCTGCTGGACGACCGGCACACCGGCGGCGTGTACGAGCTGACCGGCCCGGAAGTGATCACGCCGCGCCAGCAGACGCAGGCCATCGCCGCCGCACTGGGCTCGCCAGTGCGGTTCCACGACCTCACCCGCGACGAGGCCAAGGCCGCCATGGCTCAGAGCATGCCGGCGGAGCTCGCCGAGGACACCCTGGAAATCCTCGGCTCCCCGAGCCCGGCCGAGCTGCGCGTCAGCCCGGACGTCCAGCGGGTCCTCGGCCGCGCTCCGCGCCCCTTCGCCGACTGGGCCGCTCTCAATATCGCCGCGTTCCGCTGAATCCCGGTGATCGCCCGATCGGACCCGCACTTCGACAGGCATTGAGGCGTTGGACGTGTCGGTGGGTGATGAGGCAGGTGGCGAGGCCGAAGAACGCCTCGTGGATGTCGTCTCTTCGCTCCCATCGGATGCGCAGGCGGCGGAATCCGTGGAGCCAGGCGATGGTGCGCTCGAGGACCCAGCGGTGGACGCCGAGGCCGGAGATCCGTGCGGGACACCGCGGCGTGCGATCACCGGTTTGATGGCCTGGGCCCAGACGAGCCGGCGGTACTTGTCGTGGTCGTAGCCGCGGTCTGCGAGCAGCGTCTCGGGCCTCCAGCGCGGGCGTCCGACCAGGCCTGGGACAGAAGGGGCCTTGTGCAGCAGGGGCAGGAGCTGGGTGATGTCGTTGCGGTTTCCGCCGGTCAGCGACACTGCGAGCGGGATGCCCTGGCCTTCGACGAGGACATGATGTTTACGGCCCGGCCGTGCGCGGTCGACCGGACTCGGCCCGCTTTTGGGCCTCGTCGGGCGGCCCGGGCGTGGGAAGAATCGGTCACCGCCCGCGACCAGTCCAACTGCTTGGGGACGTCAGCAACCGCTGACTGCTAATAGCAGTGTTCGACGTGCGGTGTCGGGTCTGACGTTCGTTCCTGATGGACCAGTGGCGTTCTGGGGTGTTGTTGGGACACAACCCGGATGAGGGGTTCTACGTCGTCTGCGACGAGAGCAATAGCCCGCCCGACGGTCATCGCGGCCGCAGAGCTGAACGTCAACGTCGAGACAGGAGCACCCCCGGGGGGGCCTGGCCCGGCGCCGGGCGTGTGGCTCGGCGCCGGGACCCGTGTGAGCTACTTGCCGAGGATGAGGGTGTTGTTGCACCCCAGGCTTGAGCCGACGTCGGTAGTCTGCGGGCCGGGTGAGCCCTTGCCGTTGGACCGATTTCCCTCCCGGCCGTTCTCGAACCCGGACTCGCCCTGTACGTCGGAGTTCTCTTCGGTCGTCGTGCATGAGGTGCTCTGGCCGATTTTTGTCGTCGTGCTCTCTCGACCGTGGTGCCCTTGCCCTTGCCCTTGCCCTTGCCCTTGCCCTTGGGCGTAGGCGGCGCCGGCGCCGAGGAAGCCGACGGTGCCGAGAAAGACGGCCACGACAGCGGTCTTGCGAGTCTTGCGCATGTCTTCTCCGAGCGTTGAAGCGGACTCGTACGCGATCCGCCACGTCATAAGGTGACGAGAGGTTAATGCGCAAATGTCCGATATCCGCTCATCGGCACGCCGGATCGTCCGATCAACGAGCATGGGCGTCAGCCCGGCGGCCGGCAGAAGTTCCCTGTGCGGTCAAGGCGTCACGAGGCCGAACGCGAGCGTAGGCGCTCCGCACAGAACCACCCGTATGGCCTCGCCGCGAACGCAAGGCGGCATGGGCTATTCGGCGTTGAACTAAGAGCGCAGGCGAAACTCCCATGCGGCGTCGAGGAGTTCGTCTCGCGACATATCTCGACGACTCCAGGACCGGGGTACGACGTGTCAACGTTCTCTGAAATTTGACACCCTGCGAGTCCCGCAGAGTTGCCCCTTGTGGCCTCGTTGCGGATCTGGTTCAGGTCAGGAAGTCTGTGCGGGCAGATCTGCCGCATGGAAGACGAACTCCCGACCGTCTCTGTGCGTCTGTGGCGTGCGGACGCCGGCGTGCTGTTAAAGCCCGTTTCTCTCGTGAACTGTGCCCCCAGGAACTGCGTCTGCCTCTGGAATTTCGCGCTTTTGTGGCGCGCGTAGTCGCGAAAGATGACCCCGTCAAACAGCGAACGGGGTGCCGCGGTGGTCGATGTCCGCGTCGGCGGAAAGGGTTCCGAGGTAGGCGGCCCGGTCGGCCGCGCTGACGTGAGCCAGGCATGCGCTGCGCCCGGGTATGTGGATGCCACCACATCCGACCGATTCGCGGCCGGATCGGCGCGCCATGCCCGCAGTGGAGCCACAGCGGGTGGTCGGGTAGCCGGGGCGCATTGCTGCGTCCCGGCTACCCGACCAGCTAAGGCAACTGAATTGCCGCCGGGTGCCGCGTGTCGGGCGTTTGGTTCCCCACTTGGTTGCGCAGTGAACGGAGGGGCCGGATTCGCCCGCCAGGTGAGGGTTCGGACCGCTCCTTCCCGTCAAGGGCGCTGTATCCGCTCTGACCGGCGGTACGGCGTGGCGTTGCCGCTCTATCGCTCGACGGTGCCGTCCTCACCGTCAATCTCGTAGATCCGTCCTTGAAGCCGTTCACCGGCCCAGTCCAGCCCGACGCCCAGGTCAAACCAGTGCCGATCCTTGCGGACTTCGGGCGATGAGAGGTTCACCGCCGCCCAGGAGAACACCCCCAGGAGGATGGAACGCCCGTGCTGCGTTGTGCGCACGGACAACGCAAACGGCGCGGCGAGTGCCGCGCGGGTGACCAACATGGCCTGTTCGTCTTCAGAATGTCGACGCCCACCCGTGAGAAACCGGGGCGTTTCAAGGATCTTGACCCACTCGACCACTGCGTCTGCCACCTGGGCGCGCAAGGACTCTTCGATGCCCTTCCGGACGGCTGTCGCGGGATCATCGCCGAGCCAGCCAAGCCAGTGATCAGGATCAGTGAGCTTGCTGAAGTCGTCCTGTGGCACCCCGTGACGGAGATTCTCCTGGTACTCACCTGTCAGTTTCCCGCTGCTGTCCACCAACCACGCGCCACGGATTGCTTCGGGAGGTACGTAGCCGTTCGGGTCGTCGATATACGTCGGGTCGATCTCGGCGACGCTGCCACCGGGATTCTCAGCAGCCGCAGCCAGTAGCGCCGGCTCGTTCGGTATGCCCTTGCGTCGGCTTCGCGAGCCAAAACGCCCCACGTTCCCACCCCCACCGTTGCCCGCCCAGTTGACCACGATTGTGCCGCACCGGTCAGGACCGCATGAGGGGAGGGTGCGTGACGGCGACGGGCGGGTGGCGAATCTCGGTGAGCAGGTCTGTCCCACCCCCAAGCAAGGGGTGGGGATTTGCAAAGAGCGTCATCAGCTGCCGCCCAGCTCGCCATACGCCACCACGGTCTGGTCGGTGCAGGTGTCGAGCATGGACGACAGGGCCGGCTTCTCCTTGTCGGTGGTGGTCAGCTTCCAGACGTACTTGGTGTGGGTGTTGTCCTTGGCGTAGGTGCACCAGAAGGTGTGGTTGGTGGGCTTTGCAATCGGTGGGTCCGCTGGCCGACCTCATCCGACACACGGCATCTGTCCGGTCGGCGCGCCGATTGGCTGCACAGCGGTGAGCCTGGCTGCCCTGGCGCCTTCGGGCTTCCATAGCCCCGTTGCCCAGCCGTGAGTGTCATCCGATCAGGCTGTGTGTCAGCTTCATCAGGCGCTCACAGGCCTCGGCGTCGTACACCTGCTCATGGGCACGTACATCCCTGAACTGGTCGAAGTATCGCCCCGTGGTGGTGCCGAGTTCCGGGTCGAGGAGCAGACGCACTGTCGGCCGGACGCCTTCGTCCGTGCTGGTGACGGGTGTGAGGCCATACGTGCGGACGCCGTTCGTGTCCATCAGGTGGGCTGGGTGGAGGGCGTTCACCGTGACTCCGCTGCCTTGCAGTTCGGCGGCCAGCTCGAAGGTCGCCATGATCATGGCCACCTTGCTTCTGCAGTAGGCGCGCAGCCCCTCATAGCCCCGTTCCAGCATGACGTCGCCGAAGTCGATGGCCTCCTGGCCGATCGAGGCGACGTTGATCACTCGGGCGGGAGTCGAAGCGGTGAGCAGGGGCAGCAGGCCGCGGGTGAGAGCGTAGGGGGCGAGGTGATTCACGGCGAAGCGAAGTTCATGGCCTTGGCGGCTCAGCTCGCGTTTGAGCGGTTCGGCACCGCCGCCCGCCACCGCGTTGTTGATCAGACCATCGAGGTGCGGCTCCGCCGCACGAATGCGGTCGGCCATCGCATGCACCTGGTTCAGGTCGGACAGATCGGCGAGGTAAGTACGGATGGTGGTGTCGGGGGCGATGACGCGTGCTTCGGCGGCCACGGCCTCCAGTCGATCGCGGTCCCGGCCGTGCAGCAGGACGGTGCCGCCGCGCGGCGCCAGATCGAGTGCGAGAGCGCGGCCCATGCCCTGGGTAGCGCCGGTGATCAAAGTGGTGCGTTGGGTCATGACAGCCACCCTGGCAGCGCCGGACAAAGAGACGGGAGTGTCTGTCGAGCCTGGTGTGGTCAGCACCAGGCTCGCCACGTCGCAGTGGGCCCGGTTCGTTCTCTCGCAAAGCCCTGCCGCGCCCGCAGATGGATCATGGGTCCTGCAGTGGCCGATAAGCGGCAGCCGCCGCCACATGCCGGGTTTCGTCCGTACCGCAGACCGGTGCCGCGCCCCGGCGATACCGTGAGGACACGTCACACGCGATATGACGCCCACGGAGCCCCGGACGAGCCAGCAGCCGGCCCCCGCCTCCGTCCCCGACCCTCAGCCACTCGATGAGCATGTCACCGCGTCCGTCCGCGCCTGCGCGGCCGACCAGCGCGCCAAGGCCGACGACCTCGTCTCGGGGCCGGAGGACATCGCCGCCGACGGCTGCCCCTCACCCGAGTCGGGTGTGCGGTGGGAAGACGCCCGCGACGCTCACCTGGAGCGCTTCGCCGGCGAGCAACCCCGTGTTGCCTGACCACGGCCCGCGACGCTCCCGCCCCCTGCTGGTGGAGCCCGCGCTGAGCCAGCTTGCAAAGCTGACGACGACCGAGACGCACGGCCTGGACCGCGCCATCGTCGCGATCAGCGTCAACCCTGAGCTCGGCACCCCGGAACCACCGGTTGGTCAGGGGCGCGCTGCTGTGTCTGCTGCTCGGTACAGCAGGCATGCTGGGTGGTGCTGCTCGGTGGTCAGCTGCGGGCCAGGGTGCCAGCCAGAGAGCGTTGACACTCCACGGTCAGCATCCAGACAGCGTACGGGTGGTCCCCATGCAGCGGGCCCGCGACGCAAAGCAGCGGCGCCGTGCAGCAGACCGCTCCGACAGGGGGCCGCAGCCCGGCCGAGGTGACGGCGGGGGAGCAGCAATGGGGTCGCCAGTAGAAGCACGTCGACCGGTTACCTCGCCGCCATCATCCTCGCCAGCACCCTCATCCGGCTCGACCGAGCGCAATCGGCATGAGCGCGAATTGCAGTTGCTGGAGGCGGCGAAACCGATCACCGCCCGCGCGGCGTGTGAAATCCTCCCCATCCTTCACCACCGGACCAACGATCCGGTGATCGGAAAGACACCCCCGTCCGGCGGACCGTGGCCCGCTCAGGTGGCGGGCAGCGGTCGGTTCCCGTGCGGGTGCAGGCGGTCGGTGAGGAAGGCGAGGATCTCGTCGCGGGCCCGGACCGTGGGGTGGCCGGCCTCGTCGACGAGATGGGCGGTGACGACGCTGTGTGGGGTGCCGACCAGGTCGGCGAAGAAGGGCGGCGGGGCCGAGTTGGCGGCGCTGTCCGGGAGGACGCGCCCATCGAAGGCGTCGCCGAGCAGTGCGCGGTAGGCGGCGAAGCGCTGCCCCGTGCACCAGCGGTCCCCCTCGAAGCGGTAGGCGAGGACGGTGAGTCCGTCGCGGTTGAGCCGGTCACGCACCGCGCGCGCGTCCGCCGCGTCGAGTTCGAGTCCTCCGGGGTCGTCGAGCGGCAGCGACGGGTGGTTGACCACCGGGGCGATCACTGCCGGCTCCAGGGCCATGGTGAGGGCGAAGTTGCCGGTGAAGCACAGGCCGATCGCGCCCACCCCAGGCCCACCGCACGCGGTGTGGGCCTGGCGTGCCAGGCCGCGCAGCCAGGCCGTCACCGGGCTGGTGCCGCCTCCGGCGAAGGCGCGGAACTCCGCGCTCACACAGGCGCGGCGGACGACCTCCCGGCCGCCCTCGACCGTGGGGAAGGCGCCGTCCGTCCCGAACAGGGAGGGCACATGGACGGTGAAACCCGCGTCCCGCACCCAGCGCGCGAACCGCAGGACGTCGGGACTGATGCCCGGCATCTCGGGCAGCACCACGACGGCGGGCCCGGCCCCGGACACGTACACCGTCTTCTCCACCCCCTCCAGGGCCACGCTCCGGCGGGTGAAGTCGATGATTGGATCGTCGTCGCTCATGGGGCCAGCCTGGTCCCTGGGCCGGCCGCCGGGTGAGGGGCGGGATCGCCAAGGCCAGGGGTAATCTCGCCACACACGAGGAAGGCGAGCGGTACGGGGTTGGCGACCCGGGGCCGGGGACACCGGGGGGGAGGGGGACAGGAGCGATGACGGAGACTGCGCGGCAGTCGGAGGACGGTGCGGGTCCGGCCGCCGGACCGGGTGCGCTGCGGGTCGGGGTCCTGGCGTACCCGGACTGCTTCGGGTCCGAAGTGTTCGGCGTCCCCGACCTGTTGACGATGGCCGGGCATGTCGCCGGACCGGACGCGCCCGGCTACCGGGTGTCGGTCGTCTCGCCTCGCCGTCGGGTCACCGCCTCGGGCGGCGCGAGCCTGGACGTGCGTCCTTTGCGCGAGGTCGACGTCTTCGTCGTCCCCGGCTTCGAACTGCGCCCGGACACGGACCTCAACGCGCGGCTCGCCCGGCTCGCCCCCGAGATCGCGGCGATCCGCGCGCAGGCCGCCGCCGGCACCGCCGTCGTCTCCCTCTGCGTCGGCGCGTTCCTGCTCGCCGAGGCCGGGCTCCTCGACCGGCGCCGGGCCACCATCTCCTGGCTGCACGCCGACGAACTGGCCAGACGCTGCCCGGACGCCGACGTGCGGCCCGAGCACCTGGTCGTCACCGACACCGGGGTGACGACCACAGCCGCCTTCAGCGCCATGTACGACTTCGCGCTGGACCTGGTCCGCCGACACAACGGCGTCCGGGTGGCCCGCACCACCGCACGGTTGGCGCTCGTCGACGACGCGCGGACTTCCCAGACCCCGTACGTCGACCCGCGGCTCCTCCCGCAGCCCGGCCGGGAGTTCTCCCAGCGGGTCATGCGGCGGCTCGACCAGAACCTCGCCGAGCGGTACGATCTCGCCGCGCTCGCGGACGCCTTCCAGATCAGTACCCGCACGCTGCTGCGCCGCTTCGCCGAAGAGACCGGACGCAGCCCGCTGGCCCATCTGCAGGCCTCCCGGGTCAGCCGCGCCAGCCATCTTCTGGAGACCACCGACCGCACCGTCGCCGCCGTCGCCGCGGCCGTCGGCTACCAGGACCCCGGCACCTTCGCCGCCCTCTTCGCCCGCCATACCGGCCACCGCCCGAGCGTCTACCGAGCCGCCTTCCGCCGCACGGCCCGGGCGTCCGCTCCGGACGGCCCTGTTGCCATCGAACCTTGACCGCCTCGCTGGGCTACCCGTACACAGGGTGACTACCGAACGGCGGTACTGGGGAACCCGCTCAGTTACAGGGCGGCGTCTGCCGGGGCAAGCCCGCGAAATAGTGCCGGATCTGTGGGGGCGGAGTGCATGCGCAAGCAGCGGGACGAGCGGGCACGGCTCTACCGCATCGACCGGGTACTCGTGGAGGGGCTCAAGCGGGCCTTCGCCATCGCCGATGCCCGCGCGGATCTGTTGCGCGGTGAACCAGTCGAGCGTTACCCGACGTGGCCGCGCCATCGGTGGAAGAACGTCTCGCCGGTCCCGTGCCGAGCTGGATCGGCCTGATCGCGGAAGCCGCGCAGCGGGGCGAGGCGGCCCTGGTCTTTGGTCGGCGTACCGAGGAAGGTCCGGGTCCGTGGGCCCGTGAGCCGCCCCCGCGCCCGGCTCGTCGGCGGGGACAAGGCCGGTTCGCCCTGCGGTAACCGCGCCCACCTGCGCGGACGCGGCATCCCGGATACGAGGGGATCAGGTCGACAACCGCAAGGAAAACGGGCTCCGGGTGCCACCGGCCCGTCAGCCACGGACTTCGGTGACGAGGGTGTAGAGCTCGACGATGACGCCGTCCTTGCAGTGGGCGATGTCCATACCGCTCACGAGGGGTGGTTGGCCGGCCAGACCGTACTGGAAGCCGAGGTGGCCGAGGTCGTCGTTGACGGAGACGGGGCCGTCGGGTTCGAAGACCCAGTCCGGGGTCTGCGCGCGCAGCTCTGTGGCGCGCTTGGCGAGAGCCTCGCGGCCATGATTGACGCGGTCGGGTTCGTGCCACACGACGTCCTCGGAGTAAGTCTGGGAGATGGCCGCGCTGCGGCGCTCGGGGTCCGGTTCGTTGAAGACGTCGAGGAGGTTGCGACGCATCAGATCGGTGACGGTGCTGTTCGTGGGCGGTCCTTCGGCTCGTGTCGGCCGCGTCATCGTGCAGGCGTTCTGGGGCGGGGCGGGAAGTGCCTTGCCGGCTCCGTTCCGGAGGCTTCGTCGAGCGGCACGAAAGCGGCCTCGCCGGCCTCCACCTGCGCGCCTCGATGATCTGGATCAAAGACCTCACCCGGACGATTCGTTGATCATGACTCAAAATGACGGCTTCCTCCGCTGGGCGGGCGTGATGTTGCGGCATCTGCTCGGCTCCTGGACCAGTAATAGGCAAGCGTCACCGGCCGTCGCGCTCATCGGCGACGCCGCCCTGACCGGCGATCCCCTTGGCGAGTGGCATGCGGCTGGGATCTGCGGTACGCGCAATGGTTGGCAGAGGCGGTCGCTTCGGCCGCAACCGGTCGAGGTGACCTCAACAAGTCGCTCGTGGTGTACGCACGCAGACAGCGGCGCCGACGGCGCGGTCACCAGTACCCGGCCGCCGACTTCGCCAGGGCCCGCCCGTTCAATCCCTTGGAGCGGCGACGTTCTCGGCGGTAGCTCGCGACGAATCGGTGGCGCGGCACATGCATGTGTTTGCAGCCCGGCTGATCTCTCCGCTGCGACTCTTGAACCCCGTGGCGCCGGCCAAGGCATCGGCCGTCGACAGCACGCATCGCGGGGCGGCCGTTCCACCCGCGCACCAGTCACACACGAAGTCATGACTCTGCGTCCCAATACCCGGGCTCGTCACTCCCTCCGCTCGCAGGACATAAGCTATGCCTCCACTGTGCAATTACTGTGTGCGGTGGGTTTATGAGACAGGTAATGAACTGTACTGCGCAGATTGAAATCCCCGCCCGGGCCAGTCAAAAGATTGCCCTGAGTCTCACAAGAATTTCCTTGAAACCGGCCTCTTTGGTCTCGCGGGCTCGCCCGGTATCGAAGACTGCTGGGCATGGCAACGACTGTCCGCGACCTGTCCGCCCGCCCTACCAGTGCCGATCGTCGCGCGCCCTGGAGATCGCCGGTGGGCCAACCCGTGTACGCGCGCCCGGCGCTGCTGGTCATCACCGTGCTCGCGGCCGTGCTCTACACCTGGGGGATCGAGCACAGCCAATACCACACGTTCTACGCGAACGCCGCTCGTAGCATGACGGAGAGCTGGAAGGCCTTCTTCTACGGCTCTTTCGATCCGGGAAATTCCATCACGCTGGACAAATTGCCGGGATTCCTGTGGCCGCAAGCACTCTCCGCTCGCGTCTTCGGATTCCATCCGTGGGCGCTGACTCTGCCTCAGGTGCTCGAGGGAGTGGCGAGCTTGCTGGTCCTGCACCGTTTGGTGCGCCGTTGGGCGGGCGTCCCCGCGGCGCTGATCGCCAGTACGGCGTTCCTGTTGACCCCGGTCGCCGTGGGACTCTTCCGAACGGCGGTCGAGGACCCCGCCTTCACGTTGTGCGAGCTGCTT
This sequence comes from Streptomyces griseochromogenes, assembly GCF_001542625.1. Taxonomy (NCBI): domain Bacteria; kingdom Bacillati; phylum Actinomycetota; class Actinomycetes; order Kitasatosporales; family Streptomycetaceae; genus Streptomyces; species Streptomyces griseochromogenes. The sequence continues at coordinate 4,994,387 of NZ_CP016279.1, forward strand.
GCGGCTGAAGCCACGCAACGCGCGGCCCGGGACGGCCGACTGCGCCCGCTGATGCTCGCCGGGGTGTGGGTCGGGCTCGGCTTCCAGGCCAAGATGCTGGAGGCGTGGGCAGTGCTTCCCGCGCTCGCCCTCGTCTACCTGATGGCAGCTCCGATCGCGCTGCGAAAGCGGCTCGCGCATCTGGGCTTGTCGGCCCTGGTGATGACCGCCGTGTCGGCGTCCTGGATGCTCGCCGTCACGCTCACCCCGGCCAAGGACCGGCCCTATGTGGACGGCACCACCAACAACTCCGCGTTCAGCATGGTGGTCGGCTACAACTTCCTGAATCGCTTCTCGTCGCTCGGTATCACCGCAGCCTCCACGGGCAGTGTGAGCGCGACGCAGGGCGGCGGGGGCGGCCATGACGGACTGAACGGGGCCGCGGGTGCCAACCGGATGGGACAAGGCGGCCCGGCAGGGCAGTACGGCCAGAACGGTAAGTCCGGTGCCGGCCGGTACAGCGGCAGCGGCCGGCACGGCGGCGCCCTCCAGGGGACTGTCCGGAAGAACGGCACCGGACCCATTCCCGGCACCCACCACCGTCACACCGGTGTGGCAGGCGTTCAGGGCGGCCAGGTCACCCGGGGCCAAGCTGTCGGTCAGCCGCGCGGATCCTGGGCGAGCGCCATGCGCCAGGCAGGCGGCGGTGGCGGCCTGGGCGGAGGCCAGAACGGCTGGTCCAAGATGTTCGGCACGTCGCTCGCTTCACAGACCGGTTGGCTGTACCCGATCGCCGCCATCGCCCTCGTCTGTGGTCTGCTCTGGCGTCGGGGCAAACCGCGCACCGACCGGGTCCGCTCCGGATTCGTGCTGTGGGGTACCTGGCTGACCACATACTTCATGGTGTTCAGCGCGGGCAGCGTCGGCGGCCACACGTACTACATGGGGGTGATCGCGGTGCCGCTCGCCGCGCTCACCGGTGGCGGCGTCACGCTGATGTGGCGCGCCTACCGGGCCGGCGGCCGAAGCGCCTGGGTGCTGCCGACCGCAATGGCGGCGACGGCGACGTGGAGCGCGTACCTGGCCGGCCAGTTCCCGTCGTTCCTGCCGTGGCTGGCGCCCGCGGTGGCCGTGCTCGGTCTCGCCGCCGTCGCCCTGCTGGTGCTGTCCCGTCCCGGTCGCCCCGCCCACGGCGGGCGGTTGGCCCTCGCCGGACTGGCCGCGTCCCTGGCGGCCGTACTGATCGCGCCGAGCGCGTGGGCAGTGCAGATATTCAACCCCTCGTACGGCAGCTCCGGCATGGGTGCGGTCGGCCCGTCCCGCACGGACCGCGGCCACCGCTCGGTGACTTCGGCGGCTCTGCGGATCGGCCAGACGCCCTGGGGCGGCAGCACGGCGCGGGGCAACGGTGCGAGCCGCCGAAGCATGGGCGGCTTCGGCGGCTTCAGCGAGAACGGCAAACTCACCGCGAGCCAACGAAAGCTGCTCCACTACACCACCGCGCGCCAAGGTTCGGCTGCCTATGTCTTCGCCACCACCAGCTGGAACGGCGCATCCCCCTACATCCTCGGCGCCGGTGCCCATGTCCTGCCGCTCGGCGGGTTCAGCGGCAAGGTGCCGTTCCCGTCCGAGACGCAGTTTCGGCAGTTGGTCAACTCCGGCAGGCTCCAGTACGTGCTGCTGGGCGGCGGCCGCGGCATGAGCTCACTGTTCGGCGGCGGGACGACGACCAGCACGCAGATCGCCAACTGGGTGCGGTCCACCTGCACCCGCGTCCCGGCCTCTGCCTACGGCGGCTCGGACTCCTCCGGGGCCATCTCCACCGCCCCGGACTTCACCGGAGCGGTTGAGGGGGAAGCCACCGCACAGACGCTGTACCGGTGCGTCCCCGGCCATTGACCTGATCAAGCGGTTCAGACGTCCGGCCGGCCGGCCCCTGCCCACGCCACCCGCGGACGGGGCCGCAACCCGGCCGGATCCGGTGGACCACCATCTCGTGTTCCGCCAGGTCGGGCCATGGTCGACGCGGTGCCGCACTCACGGTGTGCGGCACCGCCGGACTCGCCGTGCCTCATCAACCCGCCTCAGGCGCGGTCCGGACACCTCCTGCCGTTGGCGATCACGGTTTCTGATCGCTGTGCGCGGTGATCGCTTCTTGGGCGGTGCTGTCCGCGCGGCTTGACTTGATGTCGGGCGGAGGAGCCGTCCGGTACGAGGAGAGGGGGGAGACATCTCATGGTGGGCAGCGAAACCCGAGGACGTAGCGCGGGGAGACTTCGATGCGCTCGCGGCAGGCGATCAGGGTACCGCTCGGACGCATGCCGCCGCTTCAGCCCTCTGCTCGGCACTGTTTTTTCCTCCATGCCGTTCCCGAAGGGTGCGAAGACGCGCTGGACGTCGGCTGCGGAGACGGGCTGCTGGCGCGGAAGCCTGCTGGGCGGGCGAAACGCGTCACCGGGATCGACAAGTCGCCGGAAATGATCGCCGCGCACGCGAGTTCGCTGTCGACAGTCCACAACTCACTTTTTTCAGGGCGACTTCCTCATAGTCGAACTCCCCGCCGCAGAATGCGACTTCATCTGCTCGGTGACCACGATCCATCACATGGACTTCGAGGCAGCGCTTATGCGCATGCGTGATTTGCTGCGGCCTGGCGGCACACTGGTGGTGGTCGGTCTGGCCCGCAGATGAGCTACGCGCAGGTTCGGGCCGCGGCACGGCTGTTGCTGTCCGGCGTCCGCTACCGCCGACATGTGTTGCGCCGGTACTCGCTGACCTGGGAGAAACCCGCTCGCTGAGCGAGCCTTCGATTGCTACTTCCCCTCGAGGGACCTGGTCGTCGCGGAGCTGCTCGTATTCCCCTGACCTGGCTGGGTGGTTCGCCCTCTGTGCTCGCTCGTGGGTGATGCCGGTGAACCGGCGTGGCGGACGCGAGGCCGTGGCGTTGGCCCCTCGGCATGGGCTCTCCTCGCGTATCGTCTTCTGACAGTTGCGCTGGGCGCGGTGGGAAGAGAGGGCGACCGTGACGGATGCTGCGGCGGGGGACCCCGAAGGAATGTCGGGGCGCCGGTACGCGATCGTGGTCGGTGTCTCGGATTACGCGGAGCCGTTCTCCGATCTTCCCGAGGCCGTCACCGACGCTGAGCACGTCGCAGACCTCCTCGCATCGATGGGCTACGAACGGGTCCTGCCGAATGCCTCCGTCAACCCCACGTCGGCCACGCTGCGCCAAGAGGTGAGCGAGTGGAGCAGGCGGGCCCGACTGGGCGCAGACGACGTGGTGGTCGCGTACTTCGGCGGCCACGGCCACCTCCACCAGGACCGGCATTACCTCATCGGCGCGGACGACGGCGAGGACTTCCCCTACACGGCCCTGCCCGGAACCGACTTCGTCGGCATGGTGGCCAACAGTCTGGCCGGGAACGTGCTGGTCGTCATCGATGCGTGCTACGCCGGCGCCACCGCGAGGGACGCCGGGCGAACGCTGTTCGAACTGGGCGGCACCCGGTCCGCCGCAGGAGGCGGAACCTGGGTACTGGCCTCGGCCGACAGTACCGAACATGCCCAGGTCGGTGCCTTCTCAAGAGCGCTCGAAGCGGCGGTTACGGGGGCGGGGGCAGGTAAGCGAGAGCGCTATCTGAGCATGGAACAGGTGGCGGACGGGATCAACGGCTATTTCGACGCGCATGGGATCCGCCAGCACGCCGTCGCGGCCGGTCTGGCGACGGGCGGAGTGAACCCGTTCTTCCCCAACCCGGCGTACGTCCCTGGCCTTCCGCGTGACTCGCTTGACATCGGCAGCGTCGTTCGGCTCCGTCGGGAGCAGCAGGACCACTTCATGTCACGGAGCCGGGGCGTGGCTCACGCCTCGGAACCGGGCGACTTCTTCACCGGACGGGTCCGGGCCCTGAGCGCGGTCGCGGACTGGCTCGGTGCGCCACGAGGCGAGGCGGGGTTTCTCGTTGTCACCGGCAGGGCCGGGAGCGGCAAATCGGCGCTGCTCGGCCGGGTCCTGGCGCTCATGGACCTGGACAGCACGGCCCGGTTGAGCGTGCCGCCGGGTGCGCTGCCGCCGACGGGCCTCTCGGTCATCGCGATGAACTGCCTGAACAGCGCGGTCGAGGACGTGACCCGGCAGCTGGCGGCCGCACTCGACGTGCGCCACCGCGCGCTGCCCGACGTATTGGCCGTACTCGCCACCCGCGCCGACCCGGTCGTGATCCTGCTCGACGGGCTCGACGAAGCATCGGAGAGCGGCCGCATCATCACGGACGTGGTCCGTCCGCTCAGCGAGCTGTCCGCTGTCCGGCTGATCGTCGGCACCCGGCGCTCCCTGCTCGCCTTCCTCGGCGCGGACGCAGGCGTCGTCGACCTGGACGCGCCGGAGTTCGTCGACGACACCGACCTCCGGGTCTATGCCCGCCGGCTCCTGGAAGCACCCGGAAATGGGCCGGACCACGGGCGATCCGCGTATTACCGCGCTCACCCGGCTCGCGCCGCCGCAGATGCCGCAGACATCGCCCGGCACGCTCGAGGCTCCTTCGGCAGGGCACAGTTGCTCGCCCGTGCCCTGCTCAGCGGAGACGTGCCGGGCGGCGACCTGTCGAATCTGTCGTCCCAGGGCTTTGAGGAATCCTTCGCGCGGTACCTCCAAGACTTCGGCCCACACAAGGAGCTTGCGGCTGGTCTCCTGCTGACGCTGGCCTATGCCCAAGGTCCGGGCCTGCCGGGCGAGTTGTGGGGCCCGCTGGCCGAAGCGCTGACAGGCACCCGGTACACCGAAGCCGACGTGAGCTGGTTCCTGGCGCAGCACGGCGGCGCTTTCGTCATCGCGAGCGCGACGGCCGACGGCGCGGTGTACCGGTTGGTGCACGAGGTGCTGGAGGAGCAGCTGCGGGCTCCCGCTGCGGACAGCGCCCGACAACGCTCACTCACGCAGGCCCTCGTGCGGCAGGTGCCTGTAGCGGCCGACGGCGGCCGGGACTGGAGCGCCGCGCACCCTTACATCCGCGAGCACCTCGCCACCCATGCTGCGGCCGGGGGCGTCCTGGACATGCTGTTGCACGACGACGGGTTCCTACGGCAGGCCGAGTCAAGGGCCTTGGTGCGCGCGCTCCTCGAGACCGGTGCCTCCGGCGCCGCGCGTGCTCCGGCGGATTCGGAGCCCTCCGGTGACTCCCGGCAGGCCGAGTCGGCCGAGCGGATCGCCTCCCGGATCCTCTCCGACCGGGTCACCGTACTCGTCGTCGCCACCGAGTGGTCGTCCGCCCACGGTGGCCTGAGTACCTTCAACCGTCACTTATGCGTCGCACTTGCCAGGGCCGGAGCAGTCGTCTACTGCGTGGTGGTCAGAGCCGACGACTCCGAGGTCGCCGACGCGTTGGCCAAGGGCGTCACCCTGCTGTGCCACCCGGGAGCTCCCGGCGCGCCGGATTATGGCAAACTCACCCGCCGACCGCAGCTGCCGCCGGGCGTGGAACCGGATCTCATCATTGGCCATGCCCGCATCACCGGTCCCGCAGCAGCCCACTTGCAGGAGGATTTCTTCCCCCAGGCACGACGGCTGCACATCGTCCACATGGCGCCGGACGAAATCGAGTGGCACAAGCTCGATGACTCGACGACGCGGGCACACAGAGCGGAGGAACGCACAGAGATCGAACGGCGGCTGGGCGCCTCTGCGCATCGCCTGCTCGCCGTGGGCCCCCGTCTGTGGGACCGCTACCGCAACGAACTCTGCGACCTCGACGGGCCGGAGCCGCTGCGGATCGATCCGGGCTTCGACCTCCCTGAGCCGGGACTGCCTGCTCCGCGCAAGCCTCCGCCGGGCAACCTCTTCAAGGTGTTGATGACGGGCCGCATCGAGGACGCCGAGCTCAAGGGTGTCGACTTGGGCGCCCGCGCCTGCGGTCTCGTCCACGACCTGCGGACCAAGGCGTCCACTGAGCCGATCGAACTGGTGGTGCGGGGTGCTCCGCCAGGGATGGCCGACATCGAGCAGGAACGCATCCGTGACTGGTCGGGAGCACCGGGGCTGGAGGTGATCGTGCGCGCCTACTCGAGGGATCCGCGCCGCCTGGACGGGGACATGGCGAAGGCCAGCCTGGTCATCATGCCGTCACGCCGGGAAGGGTTCGGACTCGTAGGCCTCGAGGCCGTCATCCGGGGCGTGCCGCTGCTGGTGAGCGCGAACAGCGGCCTGGCCCTGTTGCTGCGGGAGGTCCTCGGCGGTGACGCCGACCGGTTGATCGTCCCGGTCACACGGAACGACGAACTCGACGCGGACACCTGGGCCGCCTGCATCGAGGAGTGTCTCGTCGGCCGCGAGGCTGCCTTCGCCAGGATGGCGGCCGTGCGCAGCGCCCTCGCGGACCGGGTCACCTGGGCCGCGGCAGCCGCCGTCGTGCTGGGTGAGGCGCCGCCCCGGCCGGAACCGACCATGGCGGAGCGGCGCCCGTGACCTCAGGCTCGGGCGAACGCGTCGCCGGTGACGTCCCGTTCCAGGGCGGCGGCCTGGAAGCCGTAGGTACCGATGTCCGACACCTTGATCAGGATGCAGAAACGGTCGACGGAAGCGAGGGAGCGCGCCACGTTACGGTGGTTCCGTTTGAGGAAATGGATCGCGGCCTGGTTTGCCAGCGAACTCTGGCCGCAGATCAGGAAGATCGGACGGGTGGCCGTCGGCGGCGTGAACTTGGCCACCAGGGCGTACTCCTGGCTGTCTGGCTCGAACAGATACCGCTGACCGCCGACGACGAAAGCCGCCGACTCGGGTCCTTCGCTGTACGGGAGGATGGCGATGCCGGGTAGGTGCGCGGTCAGGTGACCGCCGGTACGGGTGTTGGCTCCACCGAGCGGCCCGCCGATGCAGAATTCCGTCCGGCCGTCGTTGCTGCCCCGAAATTCATTGCTGGATTCCGTGACGACGTCGCTGCCGAGTTGGCTGGCCAGCGTCGCCACTTCGATGAGGGCGCGGACGTCCTTGCCTGCCGTGACGTTCGGCAGGTTGTGTTTGCTGCCGATGACGATCAAACAGGGTTCTCCCGGTACCACCCCGAAGAAGTCCGCCTTGCGCCGTAGCGCACGGGACCGCTGCCCGCGCTCCCAGAGCCACACACACGCACCACCGATGAGACTGGTCGCCAGACCGACCAGTACATTGACGATGATCGAAACGATTGCTGCCCCCTCATACCGACGCTCCCGGGAGAGGTTCGGCCCCCGGCCCACAGATCCTCCACCACGCTCTCAGCCGTGACAACCGAAGACGATCCGCCCCGTGCTCTCCGGCGTCTACTTGATGCGTTGGGCGAGTGCTTTGATGAGGTCGGTCTTTGCGACCCGCAGTGCGAAGTGCTCAGCGGCAGAGGGAACGGGTCGGGCGTACCAGGGCAGTGTTCGGCGTCGCCACTTGGCGGGGGCCAGGTTCGTGGGGAGCGCGGGCAGTGGGACGGCCCACTTGCCGAGGCGGAGTTCGCCCGTCCAGATTCCGGCAGGGAGGGAGTCGACCGGTACGGCGGCACGGAAGTCCCGGGTGCCGGCGATCTGCTGGACCGGGAACTCGGCCGCTTCGCCGTTGCCGTTGCTCAATGCCAGGACCAGGGCGTTGGTGGGGTACTCGGCCAGATCGCATCGTCCGGTGAACTGCAGCTGCGTGGGCACACCTGAGGCCCAGCAGATGTCGTCGATGTGCAGCAGTGGCTGTACCTGGTGCTTTGCCTCACCGAGGTCGAGCGTGAAGTTGCCGTGCGGTTTGGTGGTGTAGAGGGTGACGGCGCGCAGGCCCCCGTTCCCGGCGACGACGCGCGTGCTGGTGGTGCCGGAGACGTCGGCGGCCCGCTTGCTGCCGATCCGGACCTCCTTCGACAGGCCCTGAGCGCCAACGGCGAGGAATATGTCCCACAGTCCGTCGGCGAGTGGCTTGCCGTCGCCTGCGAAGGTGACGTCGACGGCTGCCTCGAATCCGGCGAGGCCGTAGGTGTAGCGGCCCTGGTCCTGGTCCGCTCCCAGCCCGGGTGTGGCGGTGTGGGTGAGCGACAGACGGTACTCGGTGCCCCTGTCGCGCTCGCGCAGCACGAGTTCGGTGGTGACGTCCTGTGTCGCCACGCGGTGGAGGTAGCCGTGGCCTGCCAGACGCAGTGTGGTGCCGTGCAGCTCTGCCCGAGTGAGGTGGTGGCGGACGCCGAGCTGGGCGGTGACGTCGTAGCAGAAGTCGGGGATGGCGCGGGCGGGGTCGCGCAGGAAGGGGTAGCGGGCGAGTGCCCGGCCACCGTCGACGAGGACAGGAGTGGCGACCTTGGTGCGGGCGAGCTGCTTTTCGAAGGCGAGTAGCTCCAGGAGTTCGTCGAGCATGCGGTGACGTACGAGGTGCAGGCGCAGTCTGGCCATGGCCGAGAGCCGCTCGTTCATCCCCTCGTGCCACAACGGCTCGATGATCCCGGCCAGTTGGTCCAGCATCTTCTCCTGGATCTCGCGGGGCTCGAAGACGAGCTGGTCGGCGAGCATCTGCTGAACTTCGACAGTCAGGTGCCGGTGCGCCAGGTGGTCGCGGCCGGGCCCGGGTGCCACGTTCTCCAGGATCAGGTCGACCATGCGCGGCAGGAACCGCAGCCGGCGTTCAGAGCCCTTCAACCGGCGGGTGATGTTTCCCTCGTCCTCGCGCAGCACCCAGAACAGGCAGTCGTAGTCGGCGACCACGGAGACGCCCGAGGCATGCAGGTAGGCAGCGCCGACGAACAGCTGGTCCTCGCCGATGGCCAGATCGGTGGGGAACCGCAGCTCGTGCCGCTCCAGCAGTTCCCGGCGGAACAGCTTCATCGGGTTGAGCGTCCAGTACACCCGGGAGGAGAACACGTCGGTACGCGGCTGATTGCGCTTGAACATCGACGTGGGCGCACCGCGCCCACCGACGCCGACCATCTTGCCGAGCACGATGTCGGTGCCGTTGTCCTCGGCCATCCGCACCATGCGCTCCAGAGCCTCGGGGGCGAGGTAGTCGTCGGCATCGAGGAAGAACACGAACGTTCCCGTGGCGTGCTCGAGCCCGGTGTTGCGCGGCACGGACGGGCCGCCGGAGTTCTCCTGGTGCAGCACTCGCAGCAGCCCTGGGTAGACGCCTTCCAGCCGGTCCAGTTCGGCCGCTGTGCCGTCTGTAGACCCGTCGTTCACGACAATGACCTCGAGCCGGTCACGGCCGACGCTTTGCTCGGCGACCGAGGTGATGCAACGCGTCAGATAGGGCATCGCATTGTACGCGGCGATGATGACCGAAATGCTGGCGCCAGGCATGAATATGTGCTCCAAGATACCGGACAACCCCATTCCATGGAGCGTTCCGATATCTCCAATGGAAGCCCTACTTCAGGGAAGTTCCACGTTTTCTTGTGAACTTACCATGAACGAGTGGTGCCGGCGAAGTGGATGCCTGGTGGGCCATCTGCTCGAGATCGGTTGTTCGCGTCGGTGCGTACTTCAGCCGGCCGCTCTGGCGCGCAGTTCAGCTGGGCATGACATCCAAAAAGATCTCGATCGTCCAGAATGCCCTGGGGTGGAGCATGAAGCCAGGTCAGGATGCGTCTGACGATCGCCACGGGGACCGATAACCCATGAACAGGCGATCGTTGCCCTGCTGGCTGCCTACGGCCTCCACCCGGCGGTGCCGGCCGACTGGCCACAGGCACAAACCCTGGATCCCCGTCCCGGGCCGCAGGACCTCAGCTCTGAGGACATCGGTCACGGATGGACGGACCGGATCTTGTTCCGGCTGATTGCCTCACTGGTGCCCGACGCCCGCTTGCCGTGCCGGATCGCAGAGATCGGCGGCACCGCCGCTCACCAGCATCCAGGCCGTGCGGCGGCACCTTCCGCCGACGACGCGAACGTCGGGACACCCATGCATCACCACTGGGTTCTGGCCCGCCGTAGCCTGTCCCGCCCCGAGGAGATTGCCTACTACCGAATGCGACCTGGACCAGTACGAAGTCCGCAAGCTACGTGGGCTGGTATCGCCACATCACGCTGGCTATGCATTGCCGAGACGATCCCTTGCGACTGCGACAACCGAAGCGTTTTCGGGCGAACCCCCTCATGGGACCGCGGCTACTCGCGCTGACCGCCTTTGCTGAGCTGCCCCCGGCTGCCTCGCGGGTATGCGGACCGCGAGGCAGCCAGGCGCGGGATCGCTGCATCAGCCTTGGACGACGAACGTCTTGGCCTTTCCGGAACGGCTGGAGCAGGACCGCTTCTCCTTGGCGGTCATCTTCCTGGACTTGACGACCACCGCGTTGCTCTGGCCGTCCGTCCCGTTCGGGGCAGGCCCGGTGACGACGTCGGGGACGAACCAGAAGTAGTGACCCCACTTCCGGTCGTCGTAATGGGTCTGCCATGTTCCCGAGACGGTCTGCATCACCTGTGCGCGGGAGATCCAGCCGACTTCACCGGGTTTCACCGTCATGTTGACGGAGCTGGTCTCCGAGTGCGTGCTCGACCAGGTGTGGCTGTAGGTCGCCGTCACGCTGAGGTCGATGATTCCCGCTATCTTGCCGCCGGCGGTCACGGATACGCCCGCCGAGTCCGTGGAGCCGACCGTGTCGGACCAGGTCATCGACTGGGTGGCAGGCGAGGTGCTGCAATTGTAGAGCGAGTCGGAGACCCGGTGGAAACCTCCGAGATAGGCCTCGCCCAACTGCGGTTCGTTGAAAGTGCACTTCCCTTCCCCCGAGTCGCAGTCGGCTATGAGTTGTGCCCGGGTCGGCTGGTCATCGGCCGAGGCCGGAACGGCTATCGCCGCGACCATGCCCAGGGCAGCCGCCGAGAGCGCCAGCATCCGACCGCCGTAGCGCATCCTGCGGTTGTTTGCCATACATGTGCCTTTCGCTGTGCATGAGGGGGGTCGGCGATCGCGGGAAGAGTGACTGAAGGTCCCGTGACCACCGCCTGTTGCGATCTGGGAGACGCAACAACTGACGTATCTACACCATCAGTTGATAAAATCCCAGCCGTGGGCGACCTTCTGCCTGTAAGTGATGGGGCGGGACCCACTTCACCTCCGCGATGATGTGCCACTCTCCAGGGCCGACGACCCCGGCCGGCCGCTCCGCCCGGGATGCTGGAGTGGGACGGTCACCAGCGGCCCCCAGTGGTGCAGTCGACGGTCACATAACGGCCGCACAAGGGACCAGTCCACGGAGGGGCATCTGCTGGCGCGTTCCCGGCGCCGTTCCCGTTTGCGCTCGATGCCGTCCGGGGCGCCTCGCGGCACTGGCCGCGAACCGAGCGGGCGGGCGTAGTCTCCGGCAAGGCGGCATCCCAACCGGTCCCGCGGACAACGTGAGCGACAAGACGACGGACCGGACAAGCCGTGACGTGAGCACTGCCCTGCAGTTCCTCCTGGCATCAGGATGAGGTTGCAGAGCCAGAGCCCACTGCCGCGGCTACGACAGCTACCGTCGCCGGCTGCGGTGATCAACGCCTAGATGAACCGCCTCATCGGTGATCGGCTCGCGGGCGGCGTCGACTCCGGACAGGGCGATGACCTGCTCGCCCGACTCCTCGCGGCTCGCGACGAGGGGGAACGTGCGCTCTCGCCCAAGGAGGTACGGGACGAGGCGGTGACACTCTGGGCGGCAGGCCACGCAACCACCTCGACCGCGCTCACCTGGGCCTGGTATCTGCTGGCCCGTTCCCGTCGGGCCCGCGCCCGGCTGACCGAGGAACTCGACCGGGTAATCGGTGGTCGTCCCCCAGCATTCGACGACTACGAGCAACTCACCGAACTCGGCCACACCGAGGCCGAGATGGCCGACCTCGCTGCCGCGGGCACCATCCGCCTTCCCGATACGGCCAACCGGTAGCCGCGCCAACACCACGATGGAAGGTCTGTCGTACCCGGCGGCGTTCAGCCGCACGTGGTGGGCGGCTGGACTGCAAACCGAGGACTTTGCGCTGGACCTTCAGCGCCGCCTCGGCATCCGGCACCAGTCCGCGCGAGCGCGTCCAGAGCACGTGGACGCTCGCGGTCAGTTGCCCGGACAGCCCGAGTTGTCCGGCAAGCTCGATTCCGGCGGTCGCGCTCACGACAGGGATACCGGCTCCGATCCCACCCTGGACGAGGTAGCCGGGCAGCGTGGTCCCCTCATAGGGGATGGACACCGGTTCGGCCGGGTGGTCCAGCGGAGCGGCGGCCGCCGCGAAGGTCTCGCGGACCCGCCCGCTCGGGAACGCCACCTCCGGGTCGTGGGCGGGGTTCTCGCGCAGGTAGCAGTCTGCAGTGCGGAAGTAGTCGCTCGCCCGCAGCAGAGCGTCCCGGGCGCTGACCTTGTAGCCGGCCTCCAGCGCGGTCAGGCCGACCCCGCGGAGCCGCTCGGCGAGTGCCTTCCACTGTTGGTGCCATGCCGCCTCGTCGCCTTCGGCTATCGCGCGTGCCGTGACCAGCACCTCGCCGAGGTCGGCGCCGCGCCGTACACGGCGTAGCCGGCGGTGCGCAGCGCCTCGAAGGAGAATGCGTCGTTCTCGAACAGGAACTCCATCGGGACCCCAGCGTGTTGAAAAATGTGTGTGGTCAGCCACCCACACACCTGAGGGGTGCGGAGCCAGATGACGAGGGCTGCTGCCGTGGCGTTGGAGCCCGGGCCGCTGCTGCGGGGGAGTCAGCGGCGGCCCGGGCGGCCGGGGTGGGTCAGGCAGGCAGTTCGGAATCGGGGATCCAGTGGCCGTGGATACCGGCGGGCACCCTGCGGGGGAGTTCGACGGCGGCCACGGTGCTCAGGTCGCTCGCGTCCAGGACGAGCAGCTCCGAGGCGTCGGCCGTGAGGTCGCTGACGATGGTGAGCAGGTAGCCGTCGTCCTCGGCGGTCCCGCCCTCGGCGGGCGCGAAGACGGCCTCGCCGGGCATCCGGCCTTCGCTGTGCGCGAGCAGCTTCTCCTGGCCGGTACGCGTGTCGAACTTGACGGTGTGGTAGCCCGACAGGCCCGCGCCGGGGAAGGCGATGGCGTAGCTGTAGCGGTAGGCCGAACCGGTGTGGGCGTCGTTGATCGACGGGAATTCGGTGACCAGGTCGTTGAGAGACTCAGTGGTGACCTTGCCCGTGGCCGGGTCCATGATCCACCGGTAGAAGGTCGAGCCCGTGGCGGGGCTGGTGCCGTAGCCGGGAGTGCCGACCCACCACTTCCACGAGCTCTCCCAGGCGGAACGGTCGAAGCATGGTGCTTCGAGGACGATCCGGCCCTGCGCGTCGGTGTAGGCGTTGGTGACGTGCAACAGCGCCGCCTGGTCGGCCACCTCGAACCAGGTGGTCCTGCCCCCGGCGCGCGGCATCACGCCGATGCGCAGCGGGACGTCGTCGTGCCAGCGGTAGGGGATGCCGGACTGCTCGGCGTGGTCGAAGACCACCGGCGAGTTGATGAAGACGACGTGCTCGCGAGTGATGGCGAAGTCGTGCATGAGCGACGGGCCGGAGCCGTCGATGACCTCCGACTTGACGATATTGCCGGAGGCGTCGGCCACGTAGTAGGTCAGGTACGGCGGGAAGGGGCTGTAGCTGAAGAAGTGCAGCTCGCCGGTCTCCGGGTCCTCTTTGGGGTGGGCGGTCATCGCGCTGGTGAGCTTGCCGCCGAAGTCGTGGACGCCGATCGTGTCGAGGTCGGCGCTGACCTCCCAGGGCAGGTTGGCCTCCTGCAGGGCCAGATAGCGGCCTCCATGGAAGATGATGTTGGTGGCGGCGGCGCTGACTTCGAGCTCGGTTCCGGTGAACGGTACGCCGTCCAGGAACGGGGTGCGCACCCAACGGTTGCGGTACCACTCGGCCCGGCCGCCCGTGAGGCGGACGCCGTGGATCATGCCCTCACCGCGGAACCAGTGGGTGGGGGTGATGCCCGGCTTGGGGTTGTGACCGTTGCGGAAGTAGCGGCCGTTCAGCTCGGGCGGGAGGGTGCCGCGCACTTTCAGCTCGCGGCCGGTGATCTCGTCGGTGACGGGGGTGAAGTGGCCGCTGATGTACGGCTTGTCCAGGGGCATGGTCATGCCTTTCGTGTTGAGAGAGCCGAGATGAGCAAGGTCAGGGCGGCGCAGGCCAGAAAGGCCGCGCCGGAGGAGGGGAGAAGGGGCAGGAAGGACAGGCCGATGGCTCCGCCGATCTGCCGGGTGGCGTTGACCAGCCCGCCGGCCAGGCCGTTGTCGGCAGCTGGGACGCCCGTGGAGGACATCGCGGTGAGCCGGACGAAGGCCACCCCCAGCCCGATGCCGATGAGGAGCGTCGGGCCGAGCAGATCCACAGGGAAGGTGCCGTCGGCCGGGGTTCGGGACAGCCAGGCCAGTCCGGCCGCGAGGACCAGCAGGCCCACGGGGAGCACATGGCGGCCGGAGACCTTGCCGGTGGCCCACGACGAGAGGGTGATCATGAGGGCGAGAGGAAGCTGGGTCAGCCCGGCCTCCAAGGGCGAGTAGCCAAGGGTGCGTTGCTGGTAGAGGGGCAGGAAGTAGAACAGGCCGAGCCAGACCGCGCCCAGCAGGGCCATCAGCACGTTGGGCACCGCCACCACGCTCATGCGCGTCGGCAGCAGCGGTTCGGCGGCGCGGCGCTGGAGCACCACGAACAGGCCGAGCAGCGCCAGACCGATCACGGCGAGCGGCCAAGGGCCTGACAGGCCGTAGGTGAGTGCGACCAGCCCCGCCGTCACCGTCACTGCGCCCGGCCCGTCCAGGCTTCCGCCACGCGGCCGGTCGGCCCCGACCAGCAGCCGGGTGGCCACCAGGACGGCCAAGGCGAGGGGCATCATCACGACGAACACCGCACGCCAGCCGTACAGACTGGTGAGCAGCCCACCCAGCAGCACGCCCGCCGCCCCGCCGGCACCGGAGACCGCGCCCCACACTCCGAGCGCGGTGCCACGCCGCTCCCTGTCGGGATAGATCGTCAGCACGAGGGCCAGCGCCGTGGGCGCCTGCAGCGCGGCGCCGATTCCCTGCACTGCCCTGCAAGCGATCAGCACGATCGCCGTGGGTGCCAGTGCCGCGCCCAGGGAGGAGAGAGCGAACAGGCCGATGCCGAGCAGAAACACGCGGCGAAGGCCGTATACGTCGCCTGCGCGCCCGCCCGGCAGCAACAGCGCGCCGAAGACCAGTACGTAGGCGTTGACCGTCCACGCCTGGCCCGTGTCCGACAGATCGAGCCCGGCCCGGATCTGGGGCAGGGCGACGTTCACGATCGAAGTGCTCAGCACAACCAGGAACTGGGCAGTGGCCAGAACCGCCAGCGGTATCCAGCCGGTGGCGGTCGGTTGCCTTGCGGTGCGGGTCATGGCTCGACACTCGCAGCGCGCGCCCGCCGCTCGCGTCGGTAATCATTGCCTATACGACTCCCTGCGGGACGGCTTCCGGGCCACTGGTGTCTGTTCTGGATTCCCTTGCGGCGCACAACCGCATAGGTTTTCGGACATGCCCGAGACCCCCACCGATGAGCTGATCGGTCGTCATGACGAGATACGGCAGCTCGACGCCCTACTCGAAGCGGCGCGGGAGAGCCGGGGCGGCGCCCTGGTCCTGCGCGGTGAGCCGGGCATCGGCAAGAGCGCGCTGCTGCGGCACCTGGACGCGGCCGCGACCGGATTCCTCGTCATGCGGGCGTCCGGCGCGGAGTTCGAGACGGAGCTGCCGTTCGCCGCGCTGCACCAGTTGCTCGCGCCCGTCACCGACCGGCTGATGGCGCTGCCTGCGCGGCACCGCAAGGCCCTGGAGATCGCGTTCGGCCTCGACACCGGCACACCCGATCCGTTCCTGGTCGGCGTCGCGTCGCTGGGCCTTCTGGTGGAGACCGTGCGGGAACGCCCGCTCCTGTGCGTTGTCGACGACGCACAATGGCTGGACCGGGCGTCGGCCAAGGCACTGGCCTTCATGGCCCGCCGGATCTCGGCCGAGTCGATCGCCTTCGTGTTCGCGGCGCGCGAGCCGAGCCGCCTGCCCGAGCTGGACGAGCTGCCCGGCCATACGCTTCAGGGTCTTGGCGAATCGGATGCCCGCGCGCTGCTGGCCGAGGCGATCCGCGCCCCGTTGGACGAGCGGGTGCGCGACCGCATCCTGGCCGAGGCGCGCGGCAATCCCCTCGCGCTGGTGGAGCTTCCCAGGACCGCCGGACTCGCCGGAATGGCGGGCGGTTTCGCCCAGCTCGACTCGGTACCCGGCGTGATCGAGCAGAGCTTCCGGTCCCGGCTGGAGCTCCTGCCCCCGGCGGCCCGGCTGCTGGTGACCGTCGCCGCAGCCGACCCGATCGGTGACCCCGGCCTGCTGTGGCGTGCGGCCGAACTCCTGGGCGTCGACGCGGCTGCCGCCGCGGAGTCCGCCCCGCTGGTCGAGTTCGGCACCCGGATCCGGTTCGGCCACCCCCTCGCCCGTTCGGCCACCTACCACGCCGCGGCACCTGAGGAGCGGCGCAGGGCGCACGAGGCGCTGGCCGCCGCGACCGACCCGGTCGCCGACCCCGACCGGCGGGCCTGGCATCGCGCCCAGGCCAGTGCCGGCCCGGACGAGCAGGTCGCCGCCGAGCTCGAAGCCTCCGCCACCCGTGCCCGCGAACGTGGCGGTGTCGCGGCGGCGGCGGCCTTCCTCGAACGCTCGGCCGCGCTCACCATCGGCCCGGTCCAACGCGCCGAGCGGGTCCTCGCCGCGGTCCAGGCCAAGCTCTCGGTGGGCGACTTCGACACCGCGGCCGAACTGCTCACCACAGTCCGGACCGACGATCCGAGCCAGGCCGCCAGGGCCGACCTGCTCCGCGGCAGGCTGTCGTTCGTCCGCCGCCGGGGGGACGAAGGCCCCACGAAGTACCTCCTGCGTGCCGCCGCCCGGCTGGCGGCGATCGACCCCGCCTGGTCACGGGAGTGCTATCTGGACGCCATCGAGATGGGCCTTCTGCTCGGCGGCCTCGACCACGTGGTGGAGGCCGTCAGGAAGGACCCGCCGTCGGGCGAGTCGGAATCCGGCGCGGCGGCGGTGTTGACCGGCCTGATCAGCCTGGTCAGCGACGGGCATCGGGCGGCGGGGGAGATCCTCAGGCCGGTCGTCGGCGACGCCGACGACGAGGTGTGGGCCAGGCGGCCGTCACTGGGCTTCATGGTGGCCAACGAGCTGTGGAACATCGACGCCATGCACGGCATCGCCAACCGTGCCGTCACGGCCGGCCGGGAGTCGGGCTCCTTCCACGCGCTGCCCATCGGACTGGCCATGCAGGCCGCCGTGACCGTGCACACCGGCGACTTCGGTGCCGCGGTGGAGCTGATCTCCGAGGAGGAGGCGATCGCCGACGCCACCGGCGCGGCGCCGTTGGTCTATCCGCGCCTCCACCTGGCCGCGCTGCGCGGACGGCGCAAGGAGGCCGTCGAACTGTTCGCGTCGGTGGACCACCGGATGAGCCTCAGCGTGCAGTGGGCGACGGCCGTGCTCAGCAACGGCCTGGCCGACTACCCGGCCGCGCTGAATGCGGCGAAGCAAGCGGTCGAGTACGGCCCCGTTGGCACGGCGGGCCTTGCCCTGCCCGAGTTGGTCGAGGCGGCCATGCGGTGCGGCGAGACCGAGACCGCCGCTGCGGCCCTCACGTCCCTGCAAGAGCGCACCCAGGCGGGCCGGCACGCGTGGGGTCTTGGCGTCGAGGCCTATGCGCGGGCCCTGGTGACCGAGGACGAGTCCGCCTACCAGGAGGCGATCGGTCTGCTCGACGACGGCACACTGGTCGTCTACCGCGCCCGGGCACATCTGCTGTACGGGGAGTGGCTGCGCCGCCAGGGCCGAAGGCGTGACGCCCGGTCCGCGCTGCGGCTGGCGCACGAGTCGCTGTCCGACCTCGGCGTGGAGGCGTTCGCCGAGCGTGCCGCCGGCGAGTTGCGCGCCACGGGCGAGCAGGCCCGCAGCCGCACGTCCAAGGCATCGGACCAGCTGACAATGCAGGAGGTGCACATCGCACGCCTGGTCGCCGACGGCGCCACCTCCAAGGAGGTGGCGGCGAAGCTGTTCCTCAGCCCACGGACGGTCGACGCGCACCTGCGCAACATCTTCCGCAAGCTCGGGCTCACCTCACGCAGACAACTACGAGACCTGCCCGACATTCGTTAGCCGCATGGTGGTGGCCGCGGCCTCGGGCCCGTTCATCGACTCCATGGGGCCGGGCCAGCTCAACCCGTACTTCGCCCGGTAGGCACCGGAGACGCGCTGGACGAGCTCGGGGTCATCCACCGGTCGGAGGGTGACGGACAGCCGGACCCCGGCCACCTCCACCTCCGTGTCCACATGCCGCAGGACCCGGCGGTACCAGGCACTGCGCCGGCCGAAAGCCGAGCGGACATACGCCTCCCCGTTGAGCACCACCACCCAGACCGTCCTGGGCGACCACCGGCCGTCCGCATGCCGTACCCACAAAACGATCTCCGCGCGATCCATGTAAGTGGTCATGGACCAACTTTCACCGTGGCGGCACTACGTACGCGTCGGTGGTCTTCACCTAGATAGGCGGGCTTCACCGACGCGAGAGCGGTGCTCTCGCGACGAAGCTGAGTGTCATGACGAACATCGACATGGCGAAGCCCGAAACCGCAACCGACACCGACACGCGCACCCTTGAGGCGGCCCCTGGCACAGAGGCGCTTCACCACAAGGGCACGAAGAAGAACAAGGGCACGAAGAAGACCAAGGCCCGGCGGCGCGCCGCCAAGGCACTGGCGTACTTCGCCCTGATCTTCTCCGGACTCCTGGTCCTGGCCGAGCCGTGGCTGCTGATCCCGGTCGTCGCCCTGGTCCTGGCGATCTCCCTCTGGGACTAAACTTTGCGCCGCCGGGACGAAACTCCACGAGTGTGTGCGGCAGGTCGAGTGCGGCAGGATAGGTCACCACGAGGCAACGAGGTCCCATGGCTGGCCAGTTGAGGGACATCTCGCTCAACAGTCCGAGGGCCTCGCCTGTTACGGCCCGCCGCCCGTCACCTGATCGATGGCCACTCTGAAGAAGCTCAGTAGAGCCTGGTCCGGATGGCTGGCCGTGAGGACGTCGGGGCAGACACGGACGAGGACCCGTGCGAACTCTCCCCTGAGACGTCCGTGAGCACACCAGTGATATCCGTTCGCGGAACTTCCTGCCGAGTGCCGGGTCTTCAAGACCACAGGTGAGCGCATGGACAGTGGCTTCCAGCCGCGCTCTGCTCGTCGCTGGCCCTTGGTGGTGGGCCCCGCCGGTCGCACCGACCGGGCGACTTCACATCCTGTCGCCCCGGCTCGGCTTTCAACAGGTCGAGGGCTGGTCTCTCATCCATGAGAGGGGGGCCTTCCGTGCGTCCGGGGCTGCTGCAGCCGGGCCGCGAGCTCCCTCGGCAGGACGTCCCGGTTTGCCGGAGTGAGCTGGACGACCTCGATGTCGGCGCGCCGCTTGAGGGCGTCGGTGAACGGATCGCGGTGCGTGTGGACCGTGGCGACGACGTCGACCTCTGCGACGAACAGCGCGTCGACCGCGTGTCGGAACGCCGTGCACGCCAGTTCCATCCGCCCCAGCTCGTCGATGAGCACCAGCCGTCCTGTTGCCTCCCCGGTCGCTGTCGGCCGAAGCGACGGCAGCGCCAGTCGTTCCATGACGCCCGGGTCGACGCCGTATTTCCCTACCCGTGGCGGACCGGGCAGGTCGACATGGGCGAGCACTTCCCGTCGGCCTGCCAGGGTCTCCAGGGCGAAACCGACGCGGGCGCCGGATTGCCGGATCTCCTCCGTGGTGAAGCCGGTGGCCGCGTGGGTGGGCAGCAGCGCGGCGAGCCGACGCAGGGCGGTCGTCTTTCCCGCGCCAGGACGGCCCTCGAGCAGGATCCTTGTCGGCACACTGCCATCTTCACCCCCGCTTCCGGAGGCGGCCCGGGCGGGCTCGGCCGAGCGGGGGTTTTGGGGTGCGGACCGGTGCCGGTGCCGCCGTTGCGGGTATGGCGGCGCGCATGAGCGGAATTGAACTCAGCAGCACCGCGTTCGACGACAAAACGGTGATCCCCCGTCGGTACAGCGGGGAGGGTGAGAACATCTCACCGCCCCTGACCTGGTCGGGGGTGCCCGACGAGGCCACGGAGCTGGTGCTCCTGTGCGAGGACCCGGACGCGCCGGGGATGACCTTCGTGCACTGGCTGGTGACCGGCATCGATCCGGTGACCACCGGGGCGGCGGAGGGCCAGAAGCCCCAGGGGGGCCTGCCGTGGCCCAACGGCTTCGGCCGCGTGGGCTGGGGAGGGCCGATGCCTCCACCGGGGCACGGGCCGCACCGCTACTTCTTCCGCCTGTACGCCCTGTCCGAGCCGCTGCCGCTGCACGACCACCCGGGCGCCGAGGACGTGCACCGTGCCCTGAAGGGCAGGGAGCTGGCCTCCGGCACCCTGGTCGGGACCTATCAGCGCTGAGCGCGTCACCGCTGGTCGTAGCCATGGGCACCGTACAGCCGGACGAACCGGGCCGCGGTGACCGTCCTGCGGTGCACCAGGTTGTGGGCCCGCCGCTCGTACAGCTCGACGCGCTCCTGCCCGCCCTGCCCGATCGGCTGGACGAGCCGGCCACCGGTGCGGAGCTGATCCACGAGCGGCTCAGGCACTCGCGGGAAGGCCGCGCAGACGATGACGGCGTCGTACGGGGCACGGGTCGGCATCCCGAGGGTCCCGTCGCCGAGTACGACCTCGGCATTGCCGACGCCCTGCCCGGCCAGCCGCAGGCGGGCCTCGTCGACCAGATCGGGCCAGCGCTCGACGCTGACGACGTACGCGGCCAAGCGGGCCAGCAGCGCGGTCTGCCAGCCGTAACCGGTCCCGACCTCCAGGACCTGTTCGTCTCCGGTGAGGCCGAGAGCGGAGACCATCATGGCGACCAGCGAGGGCTGGGTGGTCACCTGCCCGTGGGGGAGCGGAACGGGTGTGTCCCGGTACGCGGATGCCACCTCGTCCGCGGGGACGAATTCCGCCCGGGGGATGCTCCGTACGGCCTCCAGGAGACGGGTGTCGGTCACGCCCGCGGCGTGGGCCGCGCGGACCAGGTCCTCGGGGGTCCCTTCATGGGCCATCGGACCCCGGGGCCGTGGCGGTGGCGCCGGTGGCCCTGGTCGTGGTGCGTTCAAGAAGCCGCGCGGCGTGATCGTGCTCGCCGCCCGACGCCGCCTCGTTGCTCACGTGCTTGGCGCCGTTCTCGCAGTACTCGTTGCGGTGCCGGTGAGCGGGGTCCGGTTCCGGCCAGACGCAGCCTGGGCAATCGAAGCCCTTGGTCTGGTCGAGGTCGAGCGGCGTCAGCGCCGTACGGCGGACCGTCGTCCGCTCCAGCGAGTACCGCAGCGGGCTGGCCACCGCCGGCACGCCTACCGCCCAGGTCTTGGGCGGGGTGATCGAAACGTCCGTCTCCTCCGCGCCGCTCCTGCTTCTGTCCATGTGCCTCATCCGTCGCTCATGCGCCGCGCTGCCGCTCCAGGCCCAGTGTCGGCATGTTCCGCGCGCGGCGCGATCCGGGGCGGTCGGGCGCAAGGGGCGACCCGTGATCCGGGAGGCGCGGCGCGTCGGCGTCAGGACGGGGTCCCCGGGTCGATGTACCGCAGCAGGGCGCCGACGCCCTCGTACAGCCTCAGCTCGCTCTCCGGTACGACGACCAGCTCGGCACCGGTGCCGACGAGGGCCCGGACGAGGGCCTCGTCGGCGCGTTCCTCGCGCGGGGCCCGCACGCCGAAGGACATCAGCTCCGCCTCGGTCAGGGCGAGCTGAGTGGGCTGGGGGCCCGCCCAGAACCGCAGCGAAGACCCTGGCGGCCCGTTCAGCAGCAGTGCCGCGACCTGGCCGCGCTGGAGGGCGGCGACGGTGGCGGCCAGCCCCTCCGTCATGGGTCCGTCCAGGGCTCGCCGGCCGATGAAGATGTCCACGAGTTCCCGGTCGTGCGCGGCCATGCGGCCGCGGAAGACGCTGTCGAGCTGCGGCTCCAACAGGGCGCGTCCGGTGTCGGTGGGGGTCCGGCCGCCCACGCGTACGACCTTGTCCCGCAGGGTGTGCGGCAGGCGGCGGATCAGTACGTTGCACGCCCACTCGTCCCCGCCCACGACGACGGCGTCGGCATGGGCGCGCCGCGCCCGTTCGTCCAGCTGGTGACCGAGCCGGAGGGAGGTGCGGTGCCAGGTCGCCACCGCGACCCTGTGGTGCAGCCGCTCACCCGGGGTGACGGTGGACGCGGGCCAGGTGCCGGTCTCCGCCTCCAGAGTTACCCAGCCGTGGGTCTCGGCGGTCGGAAGGCCGCCGTAGTGGACGACCACGGCCATGTAGGGGATCTCCGGAAGGTGCTGGGTGACCAGGGGCATCGCGTCCGGCAGGGTGCTGTAGCGCGCGGAGTCGTGCTCGGGCGGCCTGGGCAGCTCCCCGTCCAGGACGAGCGTGCCGTGGGCGGCGAAGATGGCCTGACCGTGCACCCCCGGCACCTCTGTGTCGGCGCCGACCACCTCCTCCAGTACGTTCAGCAGCGCCCGGTCCGAGCCCTGACGGGACAGACTCTCGCGCAGCCGCAGCCAGCGCAGCGCGATCGCCCGCTCGGGATGCGCGACGTTTCGGGAGGTGTCCAGGTACACGGAGGCGAACGGGCCCGGCTCCGCATAGAGGGGTTCAAGGAACGACAACCTCATCGCCACTCCTCGTCGATGGTCTCCTCTCCTTTGATGATGCGCGCCCCGGGGGCGATGGAGCTCGACGAGCGCGAAGCGGTGCGGAACGCGGGGCGGTCAGGCGCCGGCCGGCAGCGGTCGGCCGAGATCTTCGCCCGAGGCTGTGCGAGTACCAGCCGCTGATCCGGGCGTCGGCGACCGACACGTCGAACGCGCAGCGTTCCTGGCCGCGGCTGCCGCTGCCGAGCGGGTCCTGCACGAGGCCGACCTCGCAGCCGGCCGCGCCGCTCCACCGGAGTGGCGAAGCGGTGCGAGTCGGGCAGGTACGTGATGTCGGCGATCTCACCGGTGACGTCGCCGAGGCGCGGGGCGGCCTGCGCCTTGCCCGCCACGAACGGGGAGCCTGCCGTCGGCCCCGGCCTGTCGCCGTCCGGGCCGGGGGCCAGGGCGTGGACGACGTCGTCCGCGACAACGCCGCCCTCCCCGGCCCGGTTGCGACCGCCTGCTCGATCGCCGCCCCGGCGGTCTAGCCGTTCTGCCCCGTCAGGAGTGACGAGGCACGCTCGGCGATGGCCAGCACGGTGGCGTTCGTGTTGGCGGCGATGATCGAGGGCATCACCGAGGCGTCGGCGACCCGGAGGCCGTCGATGCCCCGGACGCGCAGATCCGGGTCCACGACGGCGTGTTCGCCCGTCCCGATGGCGCAGATGCCCACGAGGTGGCACAACGAGCTGGTGGCCGGCTTGATGTAGTCGCGGAGTTCCGCGTCGCCGGTGACGTCCGCGCCGGGCGCCGACTCGCCGTTCCGCCAGGGGCCCAGCGCGCCAGCGCCGCCCAACTGCCGGGCCCGGCGCAGGGCGGTCACCATCAGGTCGAGGTCGCGCGGATCCGTGTAGTAGCCGAGATCGATGAGCGGCGAATCGCCGGGATCGGCGCCGGCCAGCCTGAGGCTGCCGCGGCTGTGCGGCCGTTGCAGCGAGAACAGGACCGAATACCCGTCCAGCCGCTCCGGCCGCCAGGCCGAACCGCCCCACGGCTCCATCTCGGCGCCGGGCTCGCGGTGCGGCAGCGGGAAGTGCACGAACACCAGTTGTAGGTCCGGGTCCGCGGCGGGGTCGCTGCGCAGGACCACGTGCGGGGTGTCGGGCATGCTCGCGGTGTCGACGGGCTCCCGCGTGGTGAACGTGACCTGGGCGAAGGGGTGGTCCTGCAGGTTCTGCCCGACGCCGGGCAGGTGCCGCACCACCTCGATGCCCAGGCTCCGCGACTGCTCGGCCGGCCCGATACCCGACAGCATCAGCAGCTGCGGCGATCCGACCGCTCCGGCGGCCAGGACCACGTCCCGCGCGGCCCCCGCCGTGCGCCGCTGCCCGTCGAGTACGTACTCGACGCCTGCACCGGCGCCCCTCGAACACCAGCCGCCGCACGAACGCATCCGTGACGACGGTGAGGTTCGCCCGGTGGCGCGCGGGGCCGAGGTAGCCGTCTGCGGCACTCTGGCGGGCGAAGTCCACGAGGTTCATCTCGGTGCGCGCGACCCCTTCGGGCTGCTCCCCGTTGCCGTCCGCCGTGGCGGGCACGCCGGCCTCCACGGCGGCCTCGTCTCTACGAGCTCGGCGCCGGGCCGGTTCACTGCCGACGACGACCGCGGTCGCGGGTCGTCGGGCGGGGTTCAGCAGAAGGCAGCGAGGACGGAGGGGCCGTCGAGCAGCCAGTCGTGCACGGGGAGCGCGCCGGTCCGCGTGTCCGGGGCGTGCCGATGGGCCTCCAGGCGGTCGAGGAGTACGCCGACGGCGCGGCGGGCCTGTGGTTCGAGCAGACGCGCCTGTATCTCACGCGCCCCGTCGATATACGTCCAAGTACCGTCTTGAGTGTCGTCCCGGTGCCAGGAGGTGTCGGCCGCGAGCCGGACCGCTGCCAGGCCCGCGCCTGCGACGGCTCTGCGATCCAGCGGAGCCGTCGGGTTCGCCCAGGTGCGCAGGAATGCGGCCTCCGCGTCGGAGCACCGGCCGCCCTGGACCATCAGCACGGCGCGCAGATTGCCCACCGCCGCGTGCAGGTCCTCTGCGCCGAGTTCGTCGGCCAGGCGGTGTACGTCCGCCAAGCGCTGCTCGGCCGCGGCGCGGTCGCCCTCGGCGAGGTCGAGGAATCCGATGCGCAGCACGGCGTACGCCCAACGGATGCGGGCGCCGACGGACTTGAAGATAGTCGCGGCCTCGGTCCATCGCCGACGTGCGCTGTCGCGGTGACCGTCGCTCTCCTCCGCGTCGCCACAGAGCGTGAGCGACCAGGCCTGGGCGAAGGCGTCGGCAGCGGTACGGGCCACCCCCACGGCGGTCAGCGCGTGCCCGCGGGCGCCTTCGGCATCCCCGTACCGAAGGCAGTGCATCGACCATTTGGTCTACAGGACCACCCGCTCCCAGTGCAGATCCGTGCCCGTCACCGCGGCGTCCGCCGCGACGAACATCTGCTCCAGATCCTGCCGCCCGTTCAGCATGGCGTGAAGGGGTCGTAGCAGCGCCCCAGCATGGCGAGGACGGGGTTCTTCGCGCGCCGCCACACCGCCTTGTGCCGTTCGGCCAGAGCGCCGGCCTCCGCGTACCGGCCGGACATGTAGTTGAGCCAGACCAGCCAGGCGATCGAGTAGAAGAGCGCCCACTCCTCGTCCTCCCCAGGTGGTGGCGATTCGGGGCGGCGCGGCGGCCGACGGCACACAGTGGGCCGAGCCGCCGCTGGACTTGCTGAGGTCGATGCCGGCCTCGGTCCGTGGCACAAGGCATGCCTTGATCTCGTGGATCTGCTGGCAGGGCAGGGCCGCTTCGCGGAGGCGAGCCAGTGGCGGGACCGGAGCGAAGCGCGTCCATGCGTGGGAGGCAAATGTAAATCGCGCCTTCTTCAGGAGGTCGGCCAAGGGAACGGTCGTGG
This sequence comes from Streptomyces griseochromogenes, assembly GCF_001542625.1. NCBI lineage: Bacteria > Bacillati > Actinomycetota > Actinomycetes > Kitasatosporales > Streptomycetaceae > Streptomyces > Streptomyces griseochromogenes. The sequence continues at coordinate 5,019,909 of NZ_CP016279.1, forward strand.
TGACCGCTGTGGTCGCGACCGCTGTCGTCCCCTTCGTGCAGGCCCCGATGTCCAAAGTAGCCGAGGACGTATACGTGCAGGCAGGCGCGCGCGTCGATCCAACGCTTGCTCCGTCGGGCCCCCTCCCGGAGCGAGGCCGGCAACGGGGCAACGCTACTCATCGCGGATGGCCCCGACGCACACATCTCCTTGTGCCTGTTGTCAGATGCCACAGACGAGGCCCTGCGGGCCCTGGCGTCCCTCAATCTCGACGAGCTGACCGCTCAGCGGCCTGACCGTGACCGGATCCGTCTGGTCTGGAACCCGGCCACTTCAAGGTGGCAGGTCCGTGGCGACCGATCAAGCCAGTGAGGGATCGCCATTCGGCCCCCTGCACCCCGCGTCCCATGCCAGCCTTCAGGGGACTGGCCAGTGAGAATGGAATTTCACACCATCTCGGCCGGCACCGTTGGGTCGTAGAGAGGACGGTGTCCTGGCCGGCGGGCTGCCGTCGACTCCATCGCCGCTACGAGCGAAAGGCTGAGCACTTCCTCGCCTTCGTCGGCATCGCGGCAGCCCTGATCTGCCACCGGCGTCTGATCAATGGAGCAACGTCTCATGCATGACTCGCCTGCTAGGCCGGGGCCAGGCAGAGTCTGGAACTGGTCGGGCAGGTCGATGAGGAGACCGGTCCGCGGGATGGCGGCCTGCGATCACCCGTACAGCGAGCGGGCTCCCGGGCTGTTGCCCTTGAAGCGCTGGCCCATGGTGATCTCATCGCCCACTACCGACCAGACGGTCTCGTCGTCCTGGAAGGGGAGCGGGTCGATGCTGCTCATCTCCTCACGGATGCGATCGACCTCGCCGTCAAGGCGCTCGAAGTCGGCCTCCTCGTCGCCCTCGTCGCCGCTGAAGGTGAACTCTTCGAGCAGCCGCTGGAACCGGAGGGTGACCTGGACGAGGGAGGAGACGTCCGTGTGGAGTTCCTGCACGGTCTCCGCGTCGGGATCGAAGGCGTGCACCTTGCCGGATACGGGGTCGAGAGCGAGGTGCGCGTTGAGCAGCCAGCCGATGACGGGCCAGGCGCCCGCGCCCTCCGCGGAGTCCTCGAAGTCCTCGATGCAGGCGACGTCCTGGGCGAGGGGCAGCAGGCCGTCGTCCTCGTCGGGCTGACGCAGCAGGAGCGTCCCGGTGGGGACGCCGACGGTCTGAAGGAGGCGGGCGCCCTCGGTGTCCGCGGCGGCGGGCGGGAAGGCGGTGGCGGGCAGGGTCGCGATCCGGTCCTCGCCGAAGATACCGGCGAGTTCGCCGCGGGTGACGTCGAAAAGCACTGCTGGAACTCCGAACTCCGCGGCGGCACGGGCGCCGTGGGACTCTCACTGGATGGTAGCGGTCACAACAACAGCGTTGCGGATCGATGCGCTTTCGGCGACTCCGATCCCGCCCCGCCCGCTCACCCGCCCTCTTACGGAACGAACTTGTTGTCCGAGGGCGAGGAGTTCCACATCTCCGACCGGCGAGCAGCATGACCCCCTGAACGAACCAGTCGGTCGAGTGGGTCGCACGGCCGGGCGCGGCGCGCAACCGACCGACAGGACGTCCAGGGAGCAGGGAACACCTCCTGCGATACGGGGTACGCGCCGCTGGAGGTCCCTTGTCAACCAACTCAGTCGCCGCAGGTCAGCCGGCAGTGGGCGACTGAGTGCGCTGGCCGCATTTCATCGGTTCCCCGTCCATCGCCGGCGGTCAGCCGCGCACGTGCAGCCCGAAGCTCGTGCGGCCGGCGGGCTCCAGTCCCTTCTTCAGTTGCAGCGAGGGGATCTCGTAGTCGCCGAAGTTCTGGCGCCGGAACGCGATCGGTTCGGTCGACTCCAGGGTGAGCAGGCGCTGCTCCCATGCCTTGGCGACGTCCGGGTAGTCTTCGTCGGTCATCCGGTCAGTGCCGTACAGTACGAACGGCGGCAGCACCTCGATGCCCGGGTAGTAGAGGATGCCGTGGTGGATCGGGAACAGCAGATCGTCGATGGGGCCGTTGATCCCGCGAGCGGCGTAATGCGACTCCGGGCCGCCGGCGGTCACCGACAGCAGAGCCTTCCTGCCCGCGAGGGTGCCTTCACCGAAGCGCTCGCCGTACCTGGTGTCGCTGTGCTCGCCGACGCCGTACGCGAAGTGGTAGGTGAACACCCGGTCCACCCAGCCTTTGAGGATCGCGGGCATCGTGTACCACCACAGCGGGAACTGGAAGATGATCGTGTCGGCCCACAGCAGCTTCTCCTGCTCGGCGAGGACGTCCGGGGTGAGCGTCCCGGCGTCGAAGGCCCGGCCCGAGTCCAGGGCGACCTTCAGCGGACTTGAGGCGTCGGGGCCGTAGTCCGCGGCGTCCACGACAGCCTTCCAGTTCATTGCGTACAGATCGCTCACCCGTACCTCGTGCCCCGCGGTCTCCAATGTGGACACCGCGAGGTCCTTCAGCGAGTTGTTGAGCGACTTCGGCTCCGGGTGGGCGTAGACGATCAGTGTCTTCACGGGAACTCCTTGGGATCGGGTGCCTTCGATTCTGGGCGCCGGGGCGCCCGGCGTTCAGGGGCTCCTCTTCCATCGGACGGGACTTCCTGGTACTGGCAGGACCACCTTCGCCGGCACCATCGAGGCCATACTGGGGGCATGGACGATCTTGCGAGCTTCCTGCGGACCCGGCGTTCCCGGGTCGACCCGGCGGCTGTCGGTATCCCTACCGACAGCCGCCGCCGGGTCGAAGGGCTGCGCCGCGAAGAGGTCGCGCACCTGTCCGGAGTCAGCGTCGACTACTACGTACGCCTGGAGCAGGGCCGCGCGACCCAGCCGTCCGAGCAGGTCCTCGACACGCTCGCCCGCGTCCTCGGCCTCGACGAGACCGAACGCGGGCACCTCTACCGGCTCGCCCGGCAGCGCCGCCGCCGCACGAAGGCGCCGGGCGGGCGGGTCCGGCCGCAGCTGCTGCGCGTCCTCGACCTGGTCGCCGACGCACCCGCGCTGATCATGGACCACCGCCTGGACGTGCTCGCCGGGAATCGCCTCGCCGGGCTCCTCTACGGCCGGCCGATGCCGGGCCTGAACACCGCCCGGCACATCTTCCTCGAGGAGGCCGAGCGCGGGCTTTACGCGGACTGGGAGAAATGCACCCTCGACGTGGTCGGGCACCTGCGCCTGGCCGCCGGCAAATACCCCGAGGACCCCGGTCTGGCCTCACTCATCGGCGAGCTGGCGATGGGCAGCGAGCGCTTCCGCCGCCTCTGGGCCCGCGCGGACGTGTGCGCCCGCACACATGGCCGCAAGGCGTACCGGCACCCGCTGGTCGGACTCCTGGAACTGCACCAGGAGAACTTCGCACTACCGGATGAATCGGGCATGGAGTTGCTAGTACTGTCCGCGGCCCCCGGCAGCCCCGCCGAGGACGGACTGCGCCTGCTCGCGGGCCTGGGCGCGGACAGCGGTGACACGCATCCTGCAGTGAACACCCAGGTCGGCGAGCAGCTCAACGACGCCCGCCAACCGCCGGGAACGCCTCAGCGCTGACGGCTTTCCAGTCCCGGACCTGTCTACCTGGCCTGCCGCACTGACACCTGTGCCGCGCTCGAATGAACTCGGCGGCGCCGTACGCACCGTCTTCGCTTGCGACTACCTCGCCGATCTTGCGAACACCGTGCTGCACTACGGCAAGGACGGCGCCCTGACCGGCCCGGACAAGGAGCACGCCGAGACCAGCATGCTTGCCCTGCACCTGTTCCAGACCAGCCTCGTCCACATCAACACCCTGCTGCTCCAGCAGGTGTCCCGCCCTGCTGCGGTCGACGGGGCTCCGTGGCGTTCGATCGTGTTCAGGGCACCTTTGATCGGTCAGCATGTTTGCCGGTAGGGCGCGCCATGGATGTATGTGTGCCATTGGGTCCGGGTCAGGCCCGTTCCGGCTCGCTTGCACGCCTGGGCTGCCGTGTGTTCCGGAGCGATGTCATACAGCTGCAGCGGCACGTGTGCGCTTGATGTGTACAGCGTTCTGTTGTCGGAGCCGAAGGCCACGGCGAGGACGGCCGTACCCGTCGTGGGGAGGGCGGAGCCGAGTTGTCGGCTGGAGTACACGTCCCACAATCGCAGTGTGCCGTCCATGCCTGCGGCGGCCAGGGTGCGTCCGTCCGGGGAGAAGGCCAGCGCCGACACGTATCTGGGCTGGCTTTCGCGGGTCGGGGGCGGGGGGAGCACAGCGAGGGGCAGGTGGGCGTCGCCGTCCCACACGGTGACCCCACCGGACTCGTCGCCTGCTGCCAGATATCTTGCGTCCGGACTGTATGCGACGGTGGTCGTCGTGCCGGTGGTGAGGGTGCGACGCGTGAGGCGGCCGTTCCGCAGATCCAGGAACTGGCCGTGGTTGGTGGCGAGAATGCCGCCGCCGGGTTTGACCGACAGCGTTTCACCGCCGGCGGCGATCTCGCGGGTCTTCTTACCACGACGAATGTTCCAGTACTCGATGAACTCGTCCTTGGGAATCCGGGAGACCAGCAGTGTTCTCCCGTCCGGGTGGAAGACGATGCCGTTGACCGCGGGCCCCTGCGCGCCGGGGATCGTGGAGTCGTACCGCGTCACTGTCAGCGAGCCGGTGATGCGGCGAGCCCCGACGTCCCAGAGATGCACCTTTTCCGGTGGAACGGATGTTGTCGGATGGCTGATGTCATAGGCGAGAACGCGCCCGTCCTGCCTGAAAGCCATGTGCACGGGACAGGGAACTGGGGGTCGCGGGGCATCGGCCGGAGAGGGGCAGGGGGCAGGGGGCAGATCTACCGCGCTTCGGCCACCGTGCGTTTCGCGAAGCTGGATGTCGGCCCCTCCTGTGCCGGTGTCCCGACGGGCGAAGGCGAGTGCACCTGCGTCAGGGCTGAAGGCGGCCGATACACCTGGCCGGTTCTGCCAGCGGGAGTCCACGACTCCGTCCAAGGACAGGGAACGTACGACGGTCTGCGACCGGTCCGCGAAGTAGCGGATCCGGCGTTCTCCCATGTCGAGTCTGAGCTCGCTGACCACCTCGTCGGAGAGGGAATAGCGGAAGACCGGTGCTGCGGGCGCGTCGGTTCGCCACAGCAGAATCTCGTCGGCATCCGTGGCAGCGATGAATCTGCCGTCGGGACTGAATGCGAGGCCCTTCAGTCCGTCATGCCGGATCCTGGGCAGTTCCCGGCCTGAGGCTATGTCCCAGGTGCGGATTCCCGCCGGGCTGCGCAGGACCAGGCGTCGGCTGTCGGCAGCGAACTGGAAATCTTCGTCCGCACAGTTTCTCGCCGTGGTGACCGGCGCCCACGGGGTCGGTAGTTTCCGCCCCCGCGCGATGTTCCATACCTCCAAGCGGGCGCCGGGCAAGCACAGTGCCATCAGGCGGTCGTCCGCGCTGACCTGGGCGTCGGGCAGCGGGTAGCTGGTCATCCGACGTTGCTTGAAGAGCTGCTGCTCGAAAAAGTCCGAGACGTCGTACAGCTTGTCCGACCCGATATCGGGCAAGCGGTCCTCCATGTGGCGCTCCAGCAAGACCTGCCGGGTCTTCATGTCCCGCAACTGGACTGTCGCCCGTGGTCCTGCGGTGCGATAGAGCACAAGGATGCGGCCACTTGGGCTGATCTCGCCTCCGTCGTCGGCAGGCAGGCTGCCCCCTGCCACGCGGCCTGCCCGCACATCCCACATCTGCACTGCGCCGTCCTCGCCCAGCAGGGTGAGTGCGCGAGTGTCGGGGCTCAGCACGCCGACGTGTGCCAGGTGCGTACCCAGCCCGGGGAACGAAGCGCTGCGTCTGTGGGCGCCGATGTCCCAGGTCGTCACCCGCCTGGCGGTAACGCTGATCAGGGTCCGGCCGTCGCGACTGAGATACCGCACCGCCTCGGGTTCGGTGGCCGGATCGGTGAAGGCGTCCTGCTCCTTCTGCACCGCGGCGCTCATCAGCGCCGAGCGGGTCTCGGGGAGGTCGACCAGGTTCCAGGCGGCAATGCTCAGCCGCACCGCGGTGACCGGATCCGTCGCACGCAGGCTCTCAGCCAGCGCCGCGACCCGGCGAGCCTCGGTGCGCAGCCGTTCTTGATCCTCGGACTCGCTCTGCCGCCATGCGATGACACCGGCAAGGAGAGCAAGCACCGCCAGGGCGGACAGTCCCGCCCGCAGCCGGTGCAACCGGCGCGTGGTGCGGGTGGCGGCGTCTTCTTCCTGCCTGCGGGCGGCGATGCTGGTGGTGAGAAAAGTGTGTTCGAGTTCGGTGAGGTCCGCGCGATGCGCATCGAACCGCTTCTCGGCCGCGGTGAGGCGCGTGCCGCGGTACAGAGCCCCGGAGTCGCGACCCAGTTCCTCCCAGGCGCGCGCCGCTTCGGTCAGCTTGCGGTGAAGGCGCAGCCGTTCCCGGTCCTGTTGGATCCAACCGCGGAGCCGGGGCCAGGCGGTGAGCAGGGTCTCGTGGGCCAGGTCGACGGTGCCGTCGTCCAGGGTGAGCAGGCGCGCGCGGGTGAGGGCATCCAGTACCTGATCCGTTTCCTCGCCGCCGATGTCGTACAACTCCGTATGCCGGGTGGGGCGTCGGGTGTCGGGAGTGCCGTCGCCGGGGGTGACCAGCCGCAGCAGGAGGCGGCGTGCCGTGCGGGCTTGGTCCTGGGTGAAGTGGCTGTGGACGTCATCGGCGGTCTTGGCGATGGCTCCGGCGAGGCCGCCGGCTGCTTCGAAGCCGGTGACGGTGAGCGTCTTGCCGCGGCGGCGGCGCCAGGTCTCCAACAACACGTGCGAGAGCAGCGGTAATCCGCCCGGTGCGTCGACGACTTCCTCGATCAGACGGGTGGTCAGCGTCCGCTCCACGGTCAGGCCGGCCATAGTGGCAGGTTTGACGATGGCCTCGCGCAGCTCTTCCCGGCTCATCGGGCCGACCAGCAGATGGGCGTCGCGCAGTGCGTCGGTCAGATCGCGATCTTCGGCGCAGCGGCCGTAAAAGTCGGCGCGCACGACGATGAGCACCCTCAAGCGGTTCTCAGGCCGGCATGCGGCCAGGAGCAGGCTGAGGAAGCGGGCGCGCTCCGTGGGGTCCTGGCAGAGGGTGAAGATCTCCTCGAATTGGTCGACGATCACGAACGTGTCCGCACCGGCGTCACCGGCGCCGGACTCGGTGTCGCTGGGATCGAACACGTGGGCGTGCGTGCGCGCCGGGCGCTCTCCGGGCGTGAGGATACGGATCGCGGCCGGACGTAGGCCTGGTTCCCGGGTGTGCTGGAGGGAGGGGACCAGGCCGGCGCGCAGCAGGGAGGACTTGCCGCTGCCTGACGGGCCGAAGACCGCCACGAACCGGCGGTGACGCAGCAGCTCCAGCAGGTCGGCGGTGAGTTTGTCACGGCCGAAGAACCGGCCGTGGTCCCCTGTCTCGAACCGCGCCAACCCCTTGTACGGCGACTCTGTCCCCGTGTCGTCCGTCGCCGGGTCGGAGGCGGCGGCTACCTCCTCCACGGCCTCCGTCCACCGGGCTGCCCACTCCAACGGGTCGCCCCCACAAGCCCGGGCGTAGGCCAGGACCACCGGCAGCGTCGGCAACTGCTCGCCGGCCGCTGCCTGAGACAGGGTGGTGATGGAGTACCCCGCCCGGTCCGCCAGCACCCGATAGGTGATCCCGCCCGCCTCGGCGCGCAACTTGCGCAACTCGCAGGCGAACCGCTGCACCGGACCGGCCCCTGGATCCAACGGCGCCTCACGACGACCCGCCACACGCCACCCCCCCGGCCGCTGCCCCTGCACTGGACAGGCCAGGCACGATACGGATGCACCACAACACCCGCAAAGATCGCGTCCGGCCATTGTTCGGCCGCCTGACCAGCACTGCCAAACAATGCGTCGGCGGCTGGAATCGGTGCTGCGAGCCCCCGGGAGCCGTTCGGGTGACTGCCGGACGGCCAGGGGATTCAGTTCACCCGAAATGCCACGGCGCGTTGGAATACGCGCCGTCCGGCGCCAAGGGCACCGGGTCCGGTCCGCTATCGAGTGACCAGGGGGAGGCCCGGGTGCTGTGGGGGCGGACGGGCGTCCGCCCCCACTGCAAGTACAGCGAGCTCAGTGCCTGCCGTGACAGCGCACCATGCTTCACCGCGCATGCGGCAGCCAGACAACTCACACGAACGGAGACATCATCGTGCGCATACGAACCCTCCTCGCCGGGGTCACCATGGGCGCTGCCCTTGTCGCCGGCGGAATCACCGCCCCGGCCCAGGCGGCGTCCGAAACCGCCATGACAACGGCAGCCTCGGATTCCGCCACCGCATCGGGTCAGACCGTCGTCGTGGCGGAAGCGGGCTGGACCAATGCCCTCAGGGCGGGTGATCCGGTCAGGGACACCTACTACTCGACCGGGTCCGTGCTCTGGCGTACCTCCTCCGCGGGACAGCCTCTCCATTACTACAGCAAGAAGGTCAACCGGTACGGCAGCACCTGGTACCAGCTCGACTCTCCCCAGTGGGGCTGGATCTACTGCGGGAACGTCGCGGCACCCTGCTGACACGCCGGCTTCCTCTGCGCGGCGAGAACGGCAGACCGGCTGCGAACGCCCTGCAGACGCCAGTGGCTGCCATGGCGTCCCGCTCGGTGGTGTAGCCGGTCAAAGTGGGGGAGTGCCTGGGCGTTTGCCCGGGGCGCCTACCTGATGCGGGTGGCCGCTCCCTGAACAAGGAGCGGGCCATCGTGCAACTCTCCCTGCTAAAACGCCAGTTCAAGCGGCAGGAGTGCACGATGGCCCTGTCTCGGTCCGACCTGGTACGCCCGCCGGAGTCACTACGCTCGACCGATGGAATCGAGCTCGTCCGCAGGGTGGTCGAGCGGATGCTGCAGGAGCTGATCGAGGCCGAGGCTGACGCGCACATCCGCGCCGAGGGGAACGAGTACAGCGCCTCACGGACGGCCTTCCGTAACGGGCACTGCGGCAAGACCCTGACCACGCCGGCCGGCGACCTGGACCTGGAGATCCCCACAGTCCGCACCGGCAGCTTCATCCTGTCGCTGCTGGAATGCCGGCGCCGTATCACCAGGCCCTTTGCGCCGTCATCATGGAGGCGTAGGTGCACGGAGTATCGCCCCGCTCGGGTCGACGACCTGGTCAAGGCCCTGGGGGCGACACGGGGATCTCCAAGCCCGAGGTCTCGCGGATCTGCGTGGCCATGGACGAGCCTGTGGCAGTCGCCTGGTCGTCGATGGGGGCGTCCAGGCGCTCGGCCACGGTGGTGAGGGCTGTTCCCAGGGGAAGCGTGCCCCCGGGGGAGGGGGTGCGGGTCGCCCCGGGTCGGGCTCCGGTTGACGGTCAGCACCGGTGCTTTGGTCCGGGCTGCGTGGCGGACGAACCGGAGCCCTGACATCACAGTCCGTGCGGAGCCCGGGATCAGGAAGGAGGCTGCTTCACGGACCAGTTCACGGCAGTGTTCGACCCGCCGTGGCGGAATGGTTTCGCCGAAGTACACCACGTCCGGTTTGAGGATGCTGCCGCAGAAAGGTCGGCGGACCAGCCTTCACCCCGGCGTACGGCCAGGGCCGCGGCGGGCGACGTCCGCACCTGCCACACATGACACCGGGTTGACGCCCGAGCCGAGCACCATGGCCTTTCCCTTCTTGATGACCGACTCCGCGAGCATCTTCACCAGATGTCCATCAGGTGGGTGGGCCGCGGGATCGAGAACGGCAGCCCGCAGGTGCGCAGTGTGAGCTCCACCTCGGACTCGAAGCGGAAGAACTCGCCCCGGCGGTCGGCGCGGGCGTTTGCGGTCGAGAAGTACACGAAGTGTTCGGTCGAGGTGTCCTGCGCGACGCCGATAAGGCGCCGGATGCCCGTGCCCTCAATACCCAGGGGACCGTTCGCTCCCTTGCCGCCACCGACCTGAACGGTGCGGACGATCGCCTTGGCGCCGGTAGCGGAACGCACGAGCGACTGTCGGTCGTGCAGATCGCCTGCGACGACCTCGACATCCCCGGCGACCCGCGCCGAGGAGGGGGCGCGAGTGACGACGCGCACCGCCTGCCCGTCGCTGCGTAGTTGATCCTGGCCATACTCGCCCCGTACGTCGTCTCCCGCGGCCCGGGAGGGTTCCCCGCGCCCAGTATCGTTCTTGCTCGCGCCAACGCAACGCATGATTTGGGGGGCGGGCAAGTGCTGAAGGAAACAGTTATCCGAAGCGACGATGTGCCGAGGGAGGATCGACTGGCCTACTGGGCAGAGTCCGTGGGACAGACGCATGCTCCGGTACGCATGCGAAGCGAGCATGCAGGTGACTTCCATGCCCAGATGCGCGTGCTGGAACTGGGAACGGTGTCGGTGTGGCCGCAGACCTTCCAGCAACTGATCATCCAGCGCACGCCGAAGCTGATCCGCCGATCCGACCCGGAGCTGTATCACGTCTCGTTCATCCTGAAGGGGACAGGCATAACCACCTGGGACGATCACGAGAGCGTCTATCAGCCCACTGACCTGTATTTCAACGATTCCTCGTTACCTTGGGAGATCCGCACGGATGCACACCCTGTGTCCACTGTCAGCCTGGAACTTCCCAAGTCGATCATCCCCTTACCCCGGAGGATGACCAGCCAGATGCTGCCACGGCGGATGCCGACACAGGGGGGTATCAGCGTGCTGCTGTCCCAGTTTCTGCTTCAAGTGGTCAAGGACGCCGACACCTACGAGCCCAGCGACGGTGCTCGGTTGGGAAGAGTCGCCGCAGAGCTGGTCGCTGCCTTGTTCGCACACGCCGTCGAAGATGAATCCCTGGTACCTCCCGACACCCGCAAGCGCACCCTCGTACTGCGCATCAAGCACTACATCCAGAGTCATCTGCACGACCCGCACCTGACTCCCACCGCCGTGGCGGCAGCACACCATGTGTCCGTCAGCTACTTGCATCGTCTCTTCGAAGGTGAAGAAGCCACTGTCGCAGCCTGGATTCGTCTGCGGCGCCTGGAGGCCGCCCGCCGGGAACTGACCGATCCCGCGCTGCGTGCGCTGCCCATCCACGGCATCGCCGCCCGGTGGGGCTTTCTCCGCGCGGCAGATTTCAGCAGAGCCTTCCGCAACGCCTATGGCCTCGCACCGAACGACTACCGGCGTGGGCAGGAGCGTCCAGCGAGTTGACCGACAGCTGACGAAGCTGTTGACGCGGTGCCACCGCCGGCGCCCTGTACTGGAACAACACTCGATGATGTCCCCGTCCCGGCCCACGCCTTCAGTATCTGACCGCTTCCCCCCTTGCCCCGATGTCGCGCACAGCAGGTTGCCCCCTTCGCGTCACCGACTGTGATGCGAAGGGCGCGAGGTAGGTGGGAGCGCTGTTCGTCGCGGGATTACCGGCACCCGAACGCCCCTGAGAGCGGCGGTCGGGATGTGCGACAGACATCGGGCGGTGCGGGGCCCAGTCGTCTCCGGCCGAGCCCCGCACCATGTCAGAACTTTGGACGGGCTTTTGCAGCCGATCGGAGCTCAGTTGTAGAAGGTATGGGTGTTGAGCCAGATGGACTTCTGCCCCTTCTTCTCCAGGTAGCCCCGAACCTTGATCCTCCGATTCTCCTTGAGGTCGAAGGAACAGTCCTTCCACTTGTCGTCCGCACCGGAGACGTCCTTGCACCAGCGGTACTTGCCACTGCCGTCGTCGACCCGGACCCCCAGGGCACGGCCGTCGTACGCCATGTCGTTGACGCCGATCTTGTCACCGTTGTCGCACCAGTACACCCTTCCAAGGGTGTAGGTCTCACCATTTTCCTTCTGCACGAAGGCTCCCAGGAGACAGTCGGGCTTCGCGGAGCCAAGCGAGGTGGCCACGGCCGGGGAAGCGGCGGCCGTAGCGAAAGCAGCCCCCGTCACCGCGAGCGCCACAGCAGCCGTGCACAACTTGCGCTTCATACACATCCTTCTCATGCAGGGCGCGCACTCTGCGCGCCCTGACAGCTTTGCTCCCTGCAGGACGTGAAGCGCTAGCAGTCGGTACACATCTGCCTTTGCAGTACGTCGACTCGAAATGAGTGAGCTTCTTCAGCGGGGCTACTGATCGAGTGGCGGCGTAGGTGTCCGCAACGCACAAGGACCTCATGCCGTTGCGGTCTGTACGGTCTTCGGCGTAAGTAACCGGCCGCCGCCCATATCCTGCTGCGTCAAGTCGCTGACGTGCGCACCACCTGCTGGCCCTCATCCGGGCTGATGGCGGCTACACCGGCAGTCTCGTCGAGTATTGCCTGGCCGCGTTCGCCCCTGTCCTTGCGATCGTCAAACGGAGCGATGACCAGCGGGGGTTCGTAGTGCTGCCCAAGCGGTGGATCGTTGAGCGGTTCTTCGCCCCCTGATGCGCACCCGCCGCCTGGCAGGTGACTACGAGCGCCGCACCGCCGGCGCCGAGGCGGTGATCTACTGGTCGATGACCCTGCTTATGACCCGCCGCCTGGCCCGGCCACACCCTGCGCGAGCGTGAATCGGCTCGGCTGCTGCTCGGCCAGCCAGCTGCGGGCCACCAGACGTTTCGCCTTCGACCGCACGGCCTCCACCCGCGCCGGCACTACGTCCATGCCGAACCCTGGTGCCATCTCCTGGCAGGCCAGCGGCGTTTGACCGAGCCGGGCGCGATCCGCGAGCGCCCTTGAGGATGCGCTGGTAGTCCATCGACAGGACCGACCAGGTCAGCCCTTCCCGCCACACCGGCACCTGAGACTTCGGCTTCGCCGCATCCCGGGGGCCGACCGCGCGTCCGCATCCCGCGGATCCGGGGCCGTCTCCGTGTCGGCGGTGTTGCCGCAGTCTGGAGCCAGCACCACATCGGCCCGCCAGCGGGCGATCGCCCACTCCCGCCATTCCTCCTCGGCCGCGGCCAACTCGGCCTGGATGCGGTCGGCCTTCTCCCGCAGACCGTCGACTCGACGACGAGTGGCCAGCTCGTGCTGTTCCAGCAGTCCGACGACCGACGGCATCCGCGAGGAGACCGCCGAATCCCTGATGTTCGGCATCGGCCGGTTCCCGGCTGGCCGCCCCATGGACGGCGAGGGCAAGACCGACGCGACGTTCTGGCGCTCGGGCACCCGCATCCTGCCGAAGGTCGAAGGCCGCGTCCGACACTCCTCATACCGGGCCGGGTGGCAGCGCCTGGCCTTCCGCATCGGCTGGCTCGGAGCCGCCGGTGAGGGCGTCCACCTGGCCAGCGGCCACCCGGACACCACCGCCCAGACGGTCCAGGACCTCTGGGAGAACCGGGAAGCGACCCTCGCCACACCTCAGCCGGCGTCGTACGGCGGTGACGGTTGGTTCCAGACGACGTCACACCGGCCGATGATCTGCCGGAGCTCGAATGCTCCGGTTGGCGTGTTTCCCGTCTGGCAGGGCGGCTGCAGGTTGGGTGTGCTGGTACATGGATCATGACCAGCACGACAGGGCGAGGAGAAACCCATGCCTTACGGCAGTGCATCGAGCTCCGAGGAAGCGACCCGCAGCTACTACGACACCCCGGACGTCGAGGCGTTCTACGACGCGGTGTGGGGCGGTGAGGACATCCACACCGGGATCTACGCCCGGGCGGACGAATCGGTCGCGGATGCCTCCCGTCACACCGTCGAGCAGGCCGCGGACAAGGTGAGCGACCTTGTCTGTGCGGGCAGCTCGGTGCTGGACCTCGGTTCCGGTTACGGTGGCCCGACCCGCTACCTGGCCGAACGCTTCGGATGCCGAGTCATCGCCCTCAACCTCAGCGACACCCAGAACCAGCGCCACCGCGCCACGAACGCCGAGCGTGGCCTCGACCACCTCATCGAGGTCGTCACCGGGTCCTTCCACGACATCGCCTGTCCCGACAGCCGTTTCGACGTCGTCTGGTCCCAGGAAGCCTTCTGCCACAGCGGCGACCGCCCCCGCCTGCTCAGCGAAGCCGTCCGTGTCCTCAAGCCGGAGGGGGCCCTGGTCTTCACCGACTTGATGGCTGCTGAGGACACCCCTGCCGCAGCTCTGCGCGCCGCCGTCTCCCGACTGGGCGTGGATTCCCTGGCCACGCCGCACTTCTACCGCCGCACACTCGCCGGCCTGGGGCTGTCCCACACCGATTTCGACGACCGCAGCGACCAACTGATCCGCCACTACGAGCGCATCACCGAGGAGACACGCCGGCGCGAACAGGAACTGCGCCGCATCATCAGCCCCGCCTACGTCGACAGCCTGCTGGCCAATCTGCCCCTGTGGGTAGCTGCCGCACGTCGCGGGGAACTGCGCTGGGGCATCTTCCACTGCCGCGCCTGACAGGGGCGAACCCTGGTGTCTGTGTACGCGGTGAGGCTCTCAGCCTGTTCTCCATGGTCTGACCTCGAACGATGCCCCGAACGTGATCACCCGTAGGTTGCGTCCGAGGAAGTGGCGCCGCCGCACACATCCTGGTCTGCACCGGCAACGGCGGCAGCACGACCACCTTGTGTACCCTCACCGCCCAGCTCGGAGAACCGACGATATGGGGTTCCCGAGGTGATGGAATACGTGGAGCAGTCCGCGGGCCGGAAGCCCCCAGCCGCCCAGTTGGGGGCTTCCGTCGTTCAGACGCCCTTGCCGCAGTAGAAGGTTTGATCGCCCCAGTCGAGGTTGGCGACACAGATCCGCACCTTGTAGCCCTTGTCGTCCCAGTAGTAGCCGGTCGACACGGTCTCACCCGATGCGAGGTGCTCGTCGGAGATCTGGGTGTACGCGCCGCCGCCGTGCTCGCGTTCGATGTGCATCTCGCAGTGCCAGCGGTATCCACCGCCTCGGGAGGACATGACACCCTTGGCGAACCAGTGGCCATTGCTCTTCTTCGTGTACACCCATCCCTTGCAGTAGCCGCGGGTCTTGACGGAACTCGGCTCATAACCGTCCGGGTGGACCACAGCGGAATGCGAGGTACCGGACTCCACAGCGGGCGTCACAGCGCCGGCAGAGGCGGCGAGACCAAGACTGGCGATACCGGCGAGTGCCGTGGTCGCGGCGAGCGCCGTGACGCTCCTGCGCATGTTCATGCTTCTGTTCCCTCCCGTAGTCGCGGACCGGGGCGCTCAACGCCACCCCGTAACCGCCGACCACGATGGGCGGCCACCAGACAGGAGGGCAAGCGGCGCCGGGCACATGCCGCCTTCTCGGGACGTCCCACCCTCTGACGTGCAGGAACACGGCGCAAGTGGGCGACCTCGCGGGACACGCAGAGCCGCCTGCCCGTCTGATGCCCACTGCCTGCCGCTCCCCTTGGAGGGAACCGGCGCAACATGGCTCCCGAAGTGACCGGAGTGCGCGGAGCGCAGTCAGCGGGCCGGGCGGCCGCTGCGGGTTCGTCGGTGCAGTCGCCGTGGGCGGCTCCCAGTCCGGGAACGCTGGATCCGCTGCTCGGTGAACCCAATTGGTCACGTGGTTCAACTGCGCGTCCCGCCCGCCGACACGGTGAACGCCAGGGGCCCGCAATCCGTAGTCCACTGCGGCGGTACGGCGGACGACAGCCGATCGCCAGTTCCTCGACCGCTGCCCAACAAAAAAAGGGGTCCCATGAAACACCGCCGCCCGCGCCACCGTCGCAGAGTGATCGCCAGAGCGGTCGGTACGGCGGGTGTGCTGGCCGTAGCCCTGGGTGCGGGGATGACGCCGGCGATGGCCGCCGGAAAGACCTCCAAAAAGCCCACTGCCACTGGGGTCTCGCCCGACCAGGACGACACGCCTTGGGCGCCCCAGAACGACGAGGCGCCGCCGCAGCACAAGGCCGTCCGTCCGGCAGCCGTCACGCCTCGCGCCGGCACGTCCGCTCTCCAGCTCAGTCTGCCCGAGCCGACCGGGCGCCACGGCGTAGGCACGTTCAGCCTGCACCTCGTCGACAAGTCCCGCACGGACCCGTACGTGCCTGGCAACAGACCGCGCGAGCTGATGGTGTCGTTCTGGTACCCGGCCGCCTCGACCCGCGGTCACTACCAGGCGCCGTGGATGCCGTCAGCCTCCGGCGCCCACTTCCTCGCCTCCCAGGGCCTGACGCCACAACAGGTGACGTTGCCGAAGACCGCAGGCCATGTCCTCGCCCCGGTCGACACCAAGCTCGGCAAACTGCCCGTCCTGCTGTACTCCAGCGGGCTGCACTCGGACCGTGCGAGGGGCACCGTGCTCGCCGAGGACCTCGCCAGCCGCGGCTACCTCGTCGTCACCGTCGACCACACCCACGACGCCAACGAGGTGCAGTTCCCCGGCGGACGGCTCGAGGTCAACACCATGCCGGTCGGCACGCACTCCGCCGACACGCTCAACGTGCGCGCCGCCGACATCCACTTCGTCATCAACCAGCTCAGTGCGATCGCCAAAGGCGGCAACCCGGACGTCGACCACGCCAGGCTCCCCACCGGTCTGTCGCACCACGTGGACATGTCCCGCATCGGGATGTTCGGCGCTTCGCTGGGCGGCGCGGCGGTCGACACCGCCATGCAGCTCGACCACCGCATCGCCGCCGGCGTCAACCTGGACGGCCAGTTCTTCGGCTCGGCACCGAGCAAGAACCTGGACCGCCCCTTCATGCTCTTCAGCTCCGGCACCCACAACCGCAACAACGACAAGTCGTGGCGCACGCTGTGGTCGCATCTGAAGGGATACCGGGTCGACATCCAGCTGCACGGCTCGGCGCATGTGTCGTTCGTCGACGACGAGGCGATGGCGCCCCAGGAGGCGGGCCTGCTCGGGCTCTCCCCGGCCCAGCTCCAGCAGGTGTACGGCACGATCGACCCCAACCGAGCGATCGAGATCCAGCGCGTCTATCTCGCCGCCTTCTTCGACCAGGAACTACGCCACCAGCACGGCACCCTGCTCGACGGGCCTGACAAGAAATTCCCGGAGATTTCCTTCGTCCGCTGACCGGGGCATCCGAAGAGCGGGGCCCGCATGCGGGGACCGCCCCTCGGGCGCAGGTGGAAAACGGCACCAGCGGCAACAAAATGGGCCGGGCGGCCCTCCCCACAGAGGGCCGTCCGGCAGTTCAGCGGGTGGGCCAGGACGCCGTCCGCCGTCCGCCGCGGAACGCGACGGCGCTCCGTCCACGCTCAACGACCACATCGGCGGGGAGACAGCCGCTCGACTACGGTCCTGACACGCGCTGTTGGCCGACCCACGTTCTCTGGCCACGTGTGGCTGTGTAGCTGAGGGCGGGAGTCGTTTCGAGGTGAGTGCGGGAGTCGCCTTCTGACCGACCTTGCGACGTCGGTCTGTTTTGAAGTCACCCAGGGGCTTGCGGTGGGAGGGGCGAGTGTGCGTATGCCGCAGGAGGCCCGATGGAGATGTCGCGCTCAGTCGCCGAGTTCGTGTAGGTGACGTACGTTCCGCAGCGGTGAGCAGAACACGACGAGCCAGCTGGTGGCGATCAGGACAGCGCCGGTCCAGATCGCGGCGCGTACCCCGAAGTAGGTGCCGATCAGCCCGGCCAGCAGGGCGCCGACGGAGAGAGCCCCGGTGAGCAGGAACCGCAAGGTGGCGTTCATCCGGCCCAGCATCGCCGCAGGGGTCACCGTTTGGCGGGCGCTGACCGCAAGGACGTTGGCCATGCCGGTCTGGACGATGGTGACCATCCAGCCTGCTGCTCCCACCCACAGCAGGGGCCCTGGGGCCATGAGAGCGGTGAGCAGGGCGAAAGGGCTCGTTACCGCGCCGGCGATCCACAAGGCGCGGCCGTGCCCGAGGCGCCGGCCGACAGCGGGCGCGACGATCGCGCCGAGGAAACCGCCGATGCCACCGCTCGACAGCACTAGCCCCAGCATTCCGGCCGACAGGTGCAGTTTTTCGGTGAACAGCACCACGAACGAGACCTGGCACAGCTGGATCGCGAGGTTGGTCACAGCGCCCTTCAGAGCCAGTGCCCGCAGCATCGGATGGCTGAGCACGAAGCGCAGCCCGGCGGCCGTCTCCTGCCAGAGCCGGGGCCTAGCCGCGGCTGTACGTTGCGGGCTTGGCTCGGTGGCCCGGATCCGCGCGATGCACCATGCCGACCACAGAAAGCCGAGCGCGTCGGCGACGACAGCTGCCGCCGGCCCGACGAACTGCACCACCAGGCCGCCGATGCCGCGTCCGGAGACATCGGCGGCTTGATTCAGCCCGGTGAGGGCGGAGTTCGCGGCGACGAGCCGGTCCGCGCCGACGAGGTGGGGGACGTACGACAGATGTGCGACGTCGAAGAAGACTGTTGCTACTCCGGTGAGGAATACGACCACATACATCTGGGGAAGAGCGAGTACTCCGCAGGCCCAGGCCACGGGGATCGAGCCGGTCAGCGCGACCCTGCTCAGGTTGGCCGCGACGAGCACCGTCCGTTTGGGCATGCGGTCCACCCATGCCCCCGCGGGCAGGCCGATGAGCAGGAAGGCCACGGTACCGAGCGCGGACAGCACACCGACTTGTCCCGGCCCTGCGCGGAGCACGGTCTGCGCGAGCACGGGGAGCGCCAGGAAGCTGACCTGTGCGCCGAGCCTGCCGGCCGCGTCGGCCGTGTACAGAAGCCGGAAGTCACGGTCGGTGAGCGCGCTGCGGTGCCGCCGGTCCATGGCGGCGGGTGCGGGCGTGACGAGTGGGCGAGTCATGGCGCCCGAGGCTGGCGGAGATACCGCACGGCTCGCCATAAGCTCAGAAATACCTAAACTCAGCGGATGCTTGAGCTGGAGTTCACCACCGAGGACCTCGCGCTGACCCGCTTGGCGATCTCGCCCCTGTGGGAGGCCATCGCAAG
Source organism: Streptomyces griseochromogenes (assembly GCF_001542625.1). Classification (NCBI taxonomy): domain Bacteria; kingdom Bacillati; phylum Actinomycetota; class Actinomycetes; order Kitasatosporales; family Streptomycetaceae; genus Streptomyces; species Streptomyces griseochromogenes. Next base: position 5,038,619 of record NZ_CP016279.1, read on the forward strand.
CCTGCGTGTCCTGACCCTGCAGGAGGGTCACGCGCTGCACGGCCCGTGGCTCGCGGCCGTGCGCCCTCGATTGGCGCGGGCGCGGCTGGACCTGCGGCCGGTCACCGAAGTCATCACGCCGAGGGTCGCCGCGTTCGTCGCGCCGGCTCCGGTGACCGCGGCACCGGACATCCGGCTCGAACTCGCCGCGATGCGTACGCACCCGGTGGAAGGGATCCAAGCCGACCTCGAAGTCCTGGGGCTGCCCCGGTACGCGGATCCCGTCGCAGCGATTGAACAGGTGGTGACCACCATCGAGGCCTACTGGGAGCTGGCAGTGGCACCGTACTGGCCGCGCATCCGCGCGGTACTCGAAGCAGACGTACGGCACCGGGCATTTCTGCTGTCCACCGGCGGCAGCCGCCAGCTCTTCTCCGACCTGGACCCCAACCTCCGCTGGGAGGACGGCAGACTCGGGGTCAGGCTGCGCAACAACCTTTCCGGCACGGTCGAGTTGGACGGGCGAGGCCTGGTCCTCGCCCCGTCCGCCTTCGCCTGGCCCCGAGTGTCACTGCTCACCGCGCCTCCATGGCAGCCACTCCTGCGCTACCCGGCGCGCGGGACCGCCACCATCTGGGAGTCACGCCCGGCCGTTCCCTCGCACGCACTCGCCCGGGTGATCGGCAGACCCAAGGCGCGCCTGCTCACCCTGCTCCACGAACCCGCGACCACCACTCAACTTGCCGCGCTCACCGGGCTCACGGTCGGCGGCGCGTCACAGCACCTCACCGCACTTCGGGACGCGGGCCTAGTGCGCCCCACCCGGATAGGCCGCAGCATCCTGTACGCCCGGACCGAAACGGCCGAGGCACTCATGGCCGAGGCATCCGAACACTGATCACGCCTCAGCCCTGCCCGCCTAACCTGCCGAATGCACCCTCATCCACGCCTTCCCCATCCTGGCTGCCGCTTCCGTCCACACCGACCACCTTCCCCCGGCACCGACCCCCACGCTCTCCTCACTCACCACAAAGCCGCACCGGTGACGGCTGCCACACGCAGCAGCGACATCACTTCCCACCGACAATGATCTTGAGAACGCGTTCGCGAGTGACTCCCGAACTCGCGTCGAAACGACATCCACGAATAGGCTCTGGTCCACTTCGTGTGGTCGCGTCACAGTGGGACTGTTGATCTTCGCCCAATGGTGGTTTTAGAGGTCATCTCATTTGGGGTGTTCGATAGGCTCCAGATGTGGGGATCGTTGAGCGGCTTGTGCCGGATGAGCTGTGGGAGTTGTTCCAGCGAGTGGTTCCGGAGGCGCCGAGTCGGCCTCAGGGTGGTGGCCGGCGCCGGCACGGCGACCGGGAGGTGTTGGCTGCGATCGTGTTCGTGGCCACGTCGGGCTGCACGTGGCAGCAACTGCCGTCCGCCTCGTTCGGGCTTTCAGGGCCCACGGCTCACCGGCGCTTCGCCGAGTGGTCGAAGGCCCGGGTGTGGGCGAAGCTCCATCGCCTGGTCCTCGACGAACTCGGCTCTCGCGGTGAACTGGACTGGTCTCGCTGCGCGATCGACTCGGTGAACATGCGAGCCCTGAAAAAGGGGACCTGACAGGTCCGAATCCGGTGGATCGCGGCAAGTACGGTTCAAAGATCCACTTGATCACCGAGCGTACCGGGCTGCCCCTGTCCGTCGGGATATCCGGTGCCAACCTGCACGACAGCCAGGCCCTCGAACCGCTCGTGCGAGGCATCCCACCCATTCGCTCCCGGCGCGGACCGCGCCGACGACGGCCCGCCAAACTCCACGGCGACAAAGGCTACGACTACAACCACCTGCGCCGATGGTTACGCAGCCGCGGCATCCGACATCGCATCGCCCGCAAAGGCATCGAGCCCTCCACACGGCTGGGCCGCCACCGCTGGACGATCGAACGCACCATGGCCTGGCTCGCCGGATGCCGCCGCCTCCACCGCCGCTACGAACGCAAAGCCGAACACTTCCTGGCCTTCACCAGCATCGCCTGCACCCTCATCTGCTACCGCAGACTCACCAAATGAGATGACTTCTTAGTGGTCGTAGGCGGTCAGTGCGCGCATGACTGCCTGGCCACGCATGAACCTGGCACCCCTCATCAGGTCCCTTGGAATCGTTCATCTAGGCTGGCGCGGTGACTGATGAGCAGGAGCGGGTGCAGCCGTCGGGAGTGTGGGCCACGGCGGTGGGGGTGGCCAGGGTGCGGGCGCTGGAGACCGAGCGGGAGAACGCGCTGTTCCGGGACCCACTGGCACAGGCCTTCGCCACAGCCGGCGGCCTGTGGCCCTCCTCCCCGCCGCCCGATGACGAGGCCGCGCGACGCCGCCGGCTGGCCGTGTCGTTCTCCATCGTCATCAGGACGAAGTTCCTCGACGACCTGTTGCAGCAGGCCTCCGCGTCCGGGGTCCGGCAGGTCGTGCTGCTCGGCGCCGGCATGGACAGCCGGGCCTTCCGGATGGACTGGCCCGAGGGCACCCGGCTGTTCGAGGTCGACACCGCCGCGCCACTGGACTTCAAGGATTCGGTGCTGCGCCAGGAGCGGGCCGTCGCACGCTGCGAGCGGATCACCGTCGCGGTGGATCTGCGTGAGGACTGGCCAGCCGCGCTGGCCGCCGCAGGGCACGACCCGGCCGTGCCGACCGTGTGGATCGCCGAAGGACTGCTGATCTATCTGCCCGACGACGCGGTGGAGTTGCTGCTGGCCCGGATCAGCGCGCAGTCGGCGGCAGGCAGTCGGATGGGGCTGACGTTGGGCTCGCGCGGCGTGATCGAGCGCTTCGGCGCGGACGCCGTGCCGGGATCGGCGGCGTCCATGTGGGTCTCGGAGATGCCCGACGACCCGGTGGGCTGGCTGGCCGGGCACGGCTGGGAGGCCGACAGCCACACCCTGCGCGAGCGCGCTGCCGCCTACGGCCGCCCGATCAGCACCCCGCCGCAGCGCGAGGAGCGGCCCGGCGCACTGATCTCGGCGGTCCGCCGGTAGAGCGCCTCCCGGTTTCCTAGATGATCGATTCCAAGGGGGCCTGATGAGTGGAGCCAGGTTGATGCGCGGCCAGCACGCCGAGCGCGTCGGCGAAATCCTGCTGGGTCAGGTAACCGGCGACGATCCGCGCCGCCTTGAGAGGGACGTTGCCTGTCGCGGCCGCTACTGCACTCCCTGGACGAGTACCTGTCGATAGGTGTCCACCGAGGCCCTGTCATTGGCCAGTACTCACCCATTCGGCGCATAGAAAGTCCTCTTTCTGGCGCAATGATGGCCTCTCCAAGTCCTCGGATTGGCGGTCCCTCAGGGCCAGTCTTGTTCGCGCCTGATCACACCTGGTGCTGAGGAGACACGATGCCGAGGGCGCGACTACCGTCCGCCGCAGGAGCGACCCTGCACGATGCCGGATCCGGATACGACTGGGACGCAATCCGTGTGCCCCGCAGCGTCGGCCTCGCCGCCATGGCCATCCTCGGCACCCGGTGCGGCGCCGTCACCGAAGACCTCCTCAGCGCCGCCGCTGGAAAGTAGAACGAACACTGGGCTGGATCATGCGTGCCCGTCGCAACGTGCGCGACTATGAACGCCTCCCGTAACACAGCGAAGCCCATCTGACCTGGGCACTCATCACCCTCATGACCCGACGCCCCACCTGAAGCCCGGCAGCCCAGAAGGCCTCCGGACGACGGTGAGATACCAGCTGGTCGAATCTACGAGGGGAGGTGGCCTGTGAAGACGGTCTGGAAGTACGTGTTCTTGGTGAAGTGTTCAAGGCAGCGGGGGTCACTCACTTCGAGGGTGAAGCCGGCGGACGTCCCCTCGTCTTCGTCGAGATCGGTGGGGTCGTCCTGGCGGATCTCCCAGGAGACGATGATCTCCTCGGTGCGGCGTGCGAACTCGGCGGGCTGGGGCCGGAGCATGACGTAGCGCTGTCCGTGGGAGCGGTAGCTCCGTCCTCCGAATTGGTCCTTGTAGCGCTCTACTACGTTGACGCGGGGTATGCGTACGTCGGCGGAGCCGTCTTCGAGCCGGTAGCCCTCCTCGTCGACGCGTACCTCACCGCCGCAATAGAGCTCGAATAGCTCTTTGAACTCGAGTTCCGTTGCGGCGGAGACAGGCCCGGCACCGAAGCCACCGCCCTCCTTCCAGGCATCCATGATGAGCTGCAGGCCGAACACGGGCCCCTGGGAGAACCCGTAGTTGTCGGGATCGCGGTACTGCACGGTGCCGGTCAGGGTGGCGCCCCGGCGTGCACCGGTGAAGACATCGAAGATGTAGGTCATGCGCCTGGAGCCTAGTGATCAGGACTGACAACTGCCCTGATGCGGTGGAAGAGTCAGATCAGCGGCTCGATCATCGGGTCTTCGGACTTGAGCGGTGCGTCTCGTCAGGCACGCTGACTGTTCGTCACGGTGTGATGAGCATGGCGGGACTGGCCCCCGGACTCAGGACGCCCGTGGTCCTGGTTGATCATTTCTGTTCTCTACTCAGAAGGATCACCGGGGAGCCACGGGCTTGGCCAACAATACGACGTTGCTGCTCGGTCTTGACGGGGTGTCCGTCGTGCGGGTGGAGTCACTGGCCGACGGGACGCGTCGGGTGGACCTGATCACGGTGGACGAGGCGGCACGGGCCTGTCCGTCCAGCGGGGTCTTCGCCTCGCAGGTGAAGGGGCCGGCGGTGACCCGGCCGCGTGACATCCCCTACGGGGAACGGGGGCTGGAGTCCTTCTGGCACAAGCGCTGCTGGTGGTGCCGCGAGCCGGCGTGCCCGAGGAAGTCGTTCACCGAGAGCATCGCCCGGATACCAGCCGGGGCGTGGGTCACTGCCCGGCTGCGGGAGGCGGCCGGGCGCCGGGTGCGCGATGCCGGCTCCACGGTCATCCAGGCCGCCCGCGACCTGCATCTGTCCTGGCCGACGGTGATGAGCGCCTTCCGTGCATCGGCGCGCGAGGTCGTCGACGCACCGCTGCCCGAGCAGAAGCTGCTGGGCGTCGACGAGACCCGGTGGGGCAAGACGAAGTGGGAGCAGGTCCCCGACGGCGGCAAGTGGCGTGTGACCCGGGACCGGTGGCACACCGGGTTCGTCGACGCACTGGGCCACGGGGGGCTGCTCGGCCAGGTCGGGGGCCGTACCGTCGCCGACATCCTGGCCTGGCTGTCCACCACTCCACTGACCTGGCGCAAGAACATCCGCTACATCGCCATCGACATGTCGGCCACCTACCGCGCCGCGATCCGCACCGGCCTGCCTGACGCCATCGCCGTGGTCGACCACTTCCACGTCGTCCAGCTCGCCAACAAGCTGCTCTCCATGGTCCGGCGCCGCACCACGCCGAGGTCCGCGGACGGCGCGGACGGGCCACCGACCCGGAGTGGAAGGCCCGTCGGCGCCTGCTCCGCAACCGCGAGGACCTCACCGACGAACAGTTCACGAGCATGTGGAACACCCTGCTGAGCGAGGGCAGGATCGGACAGACGCTGCTGACCGCGTGGATCGCCAAGGAGAACCTGCGCAACCTTCTCGCCCTGGCCCGTACCGGGGCCGACCGCCACCAAGTCGGCCAGGCCCGGTGGAAATTCCTCACGTGGTGCGCAGACTCCGACATCCCCGAAGTGCGACAACTCGCCACCACCATCGACCGCTGGTGGCCCGAGATCGCTGAGTTCCTCGACACCGGACACAGCAATGCCAAGAGCGAAGGGATCAACCGCGTGATCAAGCTCGTCGCCCGCGCGGCGTTCGGCTTTCGCAATGCCGTCAACCAACGGCTACGGGCACGCTGCGTAACCACCCGCCGAGCCCGCGGACTCCTCCGAACCGCTCAGCTTTGACGTCCTGCGTAACCGCCTGGGGGCTACGCAGGACGTCGTCGTGTTACCGGTTGGCCGGGTGCGCTCCGGCGGCCGGTCAGTCGGTGGGCGGGGTCCAGTCGGCGGGCAGGCCGGACTGGGAGAGGACTGCGGCGAGGCTGTAGTGGTCCTCGTCGGAGGTGATCAGGCAGTGGTTCTTCTCGAGGTTGAGGAGGGTGGTCATCGGCACGGCGAAAGGCTTGGGCGCGCCCTTGATGCGGCCCGCGTAGACGGGCCTCGACGGTGATGGGGCCCCCGTGGCGGTGGGTGGCGCGCACGGTGACGTGGACGTTGTCGATGGCAGCGTCGGCGCGGGCCTTCCACCCGGTGATCTCCTGGCGGCCGTGGAAGGTGATGCCGACGGCCTCGTCGGTGTAGGTGCCGTCGGTGGTGAACCGGTCGCCGAGCGCTTGGGGGTCGGTGCCGTTCCCGGGGTGGGCTCAGTCGGTGACGATCCTCGGCAGGCGCTGTTCGGCGTCCTGCGCGGCGTAGGCGGTGGTGGCGGCGCTGAGGGCCGCGGCGGCGGTCGGCGCGGTCACGGCACGGGGCGGGCGAGACGTCACGGTGATGCTCCTTCGGGTGTGGTGGGGGTGCACGTGCGGACGCGAGCGGGGGTGGTCGGCATCCCGGGGATGGCGTGTGTCAGGGGGAGGGTGTCAGGACGACTTTCCCGATGACGGCGGTGCCGGGTTCGGCCAGGCGCGGGCTCGGCAGCGCACAGACTGCAGTCACGAACGCCCCGCTCATAGGGGCTGTGTGATAGCAGATGAGAGGTGGGGAACCCCCGTCTGCTGGCTCCGGCGGGGGTTCCTGCGTTCGGGGGTGGGCCTGATGCGTGGTGTTCGATGCGGTCTTGCTGTGCTCCGGCTCGCCGTTCTCGAAGGCGTAGGGAGGGCAGCGGTGGCGACGCGGGTGCGGCGGCAGAAGTGCAGGAGGGCGGGTGACGTACACGGCAGACGAGGGCTGTGGCCTTCACGGGCGCGGATGCACCCGAGGCGAGGGAGCGTGCTCCACGGGTCTTTGCGTGATTGCGACTGGTCCGCCTGGCGCGTGAGGGCATCAAGCGCCAAGCCGGTGAGGCAAAGCCGCACACTTCTCCGCCCCAAAGATCGTTACGGGGCAAACCTTAGGCGCGATGGCATAAAGGAGCGGGATCCCCGAAATGAGATCCCGCTCAGCATCTGCCTTGTCAGTGCTTGAAAACGTCCTTCGTCTTCTCCTTGGCCTGACGGGCCGCGCCCTTCGATTTCTTGGCCTGTCCTTCGGCCATCATCCGCTCGTTGCCCACGGTACGGCCGACCGCCTCCTTCGTCTTTCCCGTGGCCTCTTCCATCTTGCCCTTTGCCTTTTGCCCTCCGGCCATTTTCGTTCACTCTCCTAGGTCCGTGGGAAAACGTGCACCCATCCCGAGTACCCCCTGTCGGGATGTAAAACGGGGTGGGGGGAGTAGTCAGCCTGGACGAACAGGTGGGAGAAGTGTTCCGAGCGGGCCGAGGTCCAGATTGAGGTCCTCCATGGTCAGGCCGTAGCTGCCGCGCAGGTCGGACATGCGGTCGTGGAGGATCAAGAACGCGGCCCCGGTGGACACTGCCGCGACGTTCATGGGGGGTGCCGACGGCGGGTTCTGGTGATGGCCGACCCCGAAGCCGCGGGCAAACGGGAAAGCCGCCGTATGCAGACGGCGTTTCCGTCATGCCGTCCCGCGTAGTCAAGAACGCGGGTGCCCGAGAAGCGGCAACCGGCGGTCAAGAGGTATCTTCGGTCGGGAACTCGGGCTCGTCTCCATCCTTGGCCTTGGCCCGGACATCTCGCGGTGTGGGCGCGGTGACGTTCCGCTGCTCCGCGGACCGTTGCCGCGTCTCGTCGTCTACCGGAGGTGTGTCTTTGTCACCAGGTGTGTTCATGAGGTTCCCTCTCTCGGGTTTCGGGTCGCAGGCTGTGTCGCTCAACGTGGACGCAGTTGAAGGGGCCTATGCCTTGTGCTGCACGGCGGGGCGTGCGGGGTTACCCTGTTCCGCCGCCTTCGGGTCCTTTTCGTCGGACTTTGCTCGCACGCCGTCGGCGATGCGCTTGCCGATTGGTTTCGTTGATGTTCGACCGGCACGTGAAGATGTGTTCGAGGTGCCGGGCTGCCCCAGTCGCCTCTGAGGCGCGGGCCTCGCCGCCCGCTTCCCAAGCGGGCGGAACTCTTCATCGGAGCGCCGGCCCGCAGCGGCGCCGCACTCCTGCCCGGCACGCGCCGCACATCGGGCAGACAGCCTGGCGTCGGGTCGGGGCCCCACTCGGGACCCACAACGCGAGTGACCCCGAGCAGCCGAGTCAAACGTTGTCTGGACGACGGATCCTCTTGGATGCAACCGACGGACACGGAGTCGACATGCAACGGCGACGACTCACCGCACACGGCTGACACCGGGCTATCCACCGAGGACCTCGTGCGGCCTCGCGAGACTGATGTAGCACTGGACAGCACCTCGCCGGCCGCCGCCGGTCCACCCCGGAGTGGGCGACGGGAAAACCGACCTGAACGCCATCGCGGCCAACGGCACGAATACCCCGGCGACGGAACCACGGACCGGGGACTTCGACGAGCGCAAGAAGGTTCGCTATTGCCGCTCGTTCTTCAACCGCCTGGTGACCACGTGAGGAGCCCGTCCGATGGCCGGCAACGGCAGGGAGACCGAACGGGCGACCTTCATCCCGCAACCGTCAGCGGTCGGTTCGTCGGCCAGAGAGGGGAGAAGGCCGTGACCGCCGTCGCCACTACCGGTCGCCCGCACCCAGTCCGACGGGGGCAGGGGGCGACGTTTGCGCATGCCGTGCCGGGCAACCCGTGAACAGGCAACGCACGAGAGAAGATGAAGTGCCGTGACCGCGCAGAAGCCGCTCGTTCGCAGGGCCGAAACGGCCTGGTCGAGGGCCCGTCGCCTCCGGGGCAGGGCTGTGCGGACTTGCGCCGTCGTGGCGTACGCGAGTGCCGCGCCCGCCACGCACACGAGCGGCGGAGTGAAACGTCGTCAGGGGCGAGGACTGAGGCGGCACCTAGGCGGGCTTCTGACCCGAACATACTGTCTGCCGGGTAGGTCGGCCCTGTGCCGTGGCCATCACGTCCCAGGCCAGACGGTGCAGTTTGGTATTGGTGCTTTGGGAGGCCGTGACTTTCCGTGCCTCGTCGGAGCTCAGGCCGAAGGACGCCATGAGGATTGCGCGGACCGGGTCTGTGTCCGGCCCGGTCCGCATCGCACGCCGCAGCTGTACGACTTCGACCTGCAAAAGCCCGTCGTCCACGCTCGGCCGTGCGGCACATCGACCGTTCCCGTGGAAGGGGTCCCTCCATGGCTGTCCACCATCGGTTGATCCGGCGTCCCCCGTACGCGGTATGGGCGGTCCTGGCAGATCCGGCCTGTTACGGGGAATGGGTGGTGGGGCCCTCCCAGTCCGTGCCGCTCGATCAGACCTGGCCCGCTGTCGGATCCAGGCTCGGCTACACCCTGCGGCTGGGGCCCTGGTCGGCCAACGGGGTGACGACTGTCCGCCACCAGGAATCCGGAAAAGAGCTGGAGCTGGAAGCTTCGTTCAAGCAGCTGGGCACGGCGAGGATCTTCCTCCAGCTCAGGCCGTGGGGCGATGAGGAAACCCTCGTCATCTGTGACGAGCACCCCCTGCGCGGCCTGGGAGGCACCCTCCACAACGCTGCGAGTGAAGCGTTGCTCCAACTGCGGCACCGGGGCATGCTGGCCCGCCTGGCCAGGCTCACGGAACAGGATCCCGTCGAGCAGGATCACGCCGGGGCCCGTCATGCCTGACGCCGTGGTGATCGGCGCCGGGCCCAACGGGTTGGTGGCGGCCAATGTGCTGGCGGATGCCGGGTGGAGCGTGGAAGTCCTGGAGGCGCAGCAGGAACCTGGAGGCGCCGTGCGCAGCGATCGCGGTGTCCACCCCGACTACATTTCTGATCCTTTCAGCGCCTTCTACCCGCTGCCCGCCGTGTCCCCGGTCCTGGCCTGCCTGGATCTCGCCGCGGAGGGACTGCGATGGAGCCATGCTCCGTGTGTGCTGGCCCACCCGCTGAGGGACGGGAGATGCGCCGTGCTGGAGCGCCGTGTGCAGGAGACCGCATTGGGGCTGGAGGAGTTCGCGTCGGGTGACGGTCATGCCTGGCGGGACATGTACGAGGCGTGGGGCCGTGTCGGGCAGGACCTGGTGCAGGCCATGTTCACGCCCTTCCCGCCGGTCCGCTCCGGGCTCCGCCTGGCGGCGAAGCTGCGGGCCGCGGGCGGGCTGCGGCTGGCTCGGAAGCTGGCCCTGCCGGTGCGCCGCCTGGGCGATGAGGAGTTCCGGGGCGAGGGGGGACGGCTCCTGCTGGCCGGGAACGCCTTGCACGCCGACCTGGCCCCGGAGGCGGTGGGCAGCGGAGGATTCCGCTGGCTGATGTCGATGCTCGGGCACAGCCATGGCTTCCCGGTACCCGTCGGCGGGGCGGGCGCCCTGACCGCGGCGCTCGTGAGCCGCCTCGAGCACCGCGACGGCGCTCTGCGGTGCGGGGAGCGCGCCGTGTCCGTCGTCGTACGGGGCGGCAGGGCGATGGGCGTCCGGACGGCCGGTGGCGAGACCGTCAGCGCGCGCCGCGCCGTGCTCGCGGACACGTCGGCACCGGCGCTGTACCGGGGGAGCTTGTGGGCGAGGAACACCTGCCGTCCCGCCTCTTGCGGGATCTGGAGCGCTTCCAGTGGGATTTCGCGACCTTCAAGGTCGACTGGGCGCTGACCGGACCGATGCCGTGGACGGCTCCGCAAGCCGTGGGCGCGGGGACGGTCCACGTGGCCGACGGCATCGACAGCCTGACCCGGTTCGCCTCGCAGCTCGCCATGGGACAGGTCCCCGACGAGCCGTTCGCCTTGTTCGGACAGATGACGACGGCGGATCCCAGCCGCTCACCCGTCGGCACGGAATCGGCGTGGGCCTACACCCACGTCCCGCAGCGCATCACCTCCGACGCCGGTCCCGACCGCATCACCGGCGGCTGGGACGCCCACGAACAGGAAGCCATGGCGGACCGCATCGAGGCCCAGGCGGAGCGGTTCGCGCCCGGCTTCCGTACCCGGATCCTTGCCCGCCGGATCCTGGCCCCCACCACCCTCCAGGCCATGAACGAGAGCCTCCACAACGGCGCCATCAACAACGGCACCACCGCCCTGCACCAGCAGGCGGTCTTCCGCCCCGTCCCCGGTACCGGCCGACCCGAGACCCCCGTCAAGGGCCTCTACCTCGCCTCCGCGGCCGCCCATCCCGGCGGAGGAGTCCACGGAGTTCCCGGAGCGAACGCCGCCCGAGCCGCGCTACGGCCCAACGGACTGCACACCCTCCTCCACCGTGCACAACGGCTCTGAACCGCCTGGCAGCACAATTCCTGGCGTGGTTGTGATGGGTGGTTCGGGGCGCCGCTTCGGCATCCGGAACCACCAGGTCAGACTGCGTACGACCGCACTGCGGCCATACGCCGGGCTGTGAGAGTCCGGGAACACCAGCCGACCCTCCGGGCAGGTCGCGCCGAGGGAAACCGCTTGTCCCGGGCCGCGTCAGCGCTCGTTCTCGTCGGCCTCTTCGTCGTACTCGTCCTCCGGCTCCTCTTCGTCGTACTCCTCTCCTTCTTCTTCGTCGGACGCCTCGTCATCTTCTTCGTCGTACTCCTCCTGGTCCTCGTCCTCCCCTGCCGCTTCCTCCTCTTCCAGCGCCTCCTCATGGCTGCGGACCACCTCGCTGTCGCGGATCTCCCCGCGCCAGCCCTCGACTTCCTCGTCGGCGAACGTGACGTAGCGCTGGAAGTTCTTGAAGTCCAGCCGCAATCGGCGGCCTTGGGCGCGCCACAGGTTGCCGGTCTTCTCGAAGAAGCCCGAGGGGTAGTACTCGACGACGAGCACGATGCGCGTCAGGGTGGGCGTGAGTTCGTGAAAGCTGACACACCCGTGAGTGGTGCCTTTCGCGCCCTCGGAGTTCCACACGATGCGGTCGTCCGGCACTTGCTCCTCAACTGTCGCCTTCCAGCCGCGAGTCGAGGGGCCGACCTTGACCTTCCAGGTGCTGGCGGCCTCGTCGTTCTTGGACACACTGCGTACGCCTTTGGTGAAGCCGCTGAACTCCTCGTACTGGGTCCAGTAGTTGTACGCCGTGCGGATCGGGACCCCCACGTCCAGTACTTCGATGATGTTCATGACCTTGGTGCTGCCGGCCTTGCCACTGCCTCCTCCGCCGAAAACGCTCTTGACCTTGCCCATCACGCTGTCCTTGAGCCCCTTGGCCTTCTCACCCACGAATGCCTTCAGCGGGGATTCGCCATGGAGAATCCGACTGCCGACGCCGGCGAGTGTTCCCCCGTTCTCGGCCACATCGAGAAGCTGGTCGGTGACATCCCCCAACTTGTCCCCTGCCTTGTCGACGAGATGTCCCATCTGAGCGCCGAGGTAGTCGACGAACTCTTCGCGCAGCAGGTCCAGACCCGAACTCTCTTCGTGGTTGGTGTCACGCACTTTGCCGGCCATGGCCTACCTCCGCCGCGCGGTCGTCTTCTTGGCAGCGGTCTTCCGCGCCGGAGCCGTCTTCCGCGCCGGGGCCGTCTTCCTGGCCGGAGCCTTCTTCGCGGCCGTCCTCTTCGCGGAAGTCTTCTTGGCTGCGGGCCTCTTCGCGGCGGCCTTCTTGGCGGGACGCGGAGACTTCTTCGCAGTCTCCTTCGCCGGTGCCGCCTTCTTGGCGGGGGGCCTGTGCGCTGCGGTCTTCTTCGCCGTGGCCGCCTTCCTTGCAGGAGCAGCCTTCCTGGCGGCCGCCTTACGGGGAGCGGGTGCGCCCGGGCGCTTCCGCGCCGTGGTTCCCGTCCGCCGACGGCGACGCTGCGTCGGTTCCTCCTCGGCCTCTTCCTCTTCGGGTTCCTCCTCCTCGGGCTCTTCCTCCAGTTCGTCCTCCGGCTCTTCTTCCTCCGATTCCTCCGCTCCCTCTTCCGCTTCTTCTTCCTCCTCGTAATGCCCCTCGCCCTTCTCCTGCTCCTCTTCGTACTCGTCTTCGTCCTCTTCGTACTCGTCCTCGTCCCTTTCCTGGCCAATGCGCAGCGTCCGCTCGTGGAGCGAGTCGGCGAGGTCGGAGAGGCGTCGATCGGCAGCAGCTGCCAGGGCTTGGCGGCCGGCGCCCAGCAGTTCGCCGCGCACCTGCTCGTTCAGTTCGGCGACCCCTGGAACATCACCGATCTTGCGGAGTCCTGTCGTCAGCAGCTGCTGGGGGTCGAGCCCAAAGCGGCGGCCGGCAAGGTAAGTTGCCATGGCGAAGGCAAGGCGCGCTTTCTTCGTGCGTCCGAGCACATAGCCCGCTGCGACGGCGGCGGCGAGGCTGACCTTGGTCGTGTCGTTCATGAGCGATTCCCTTCGCAAAGGGCAGGTGAAAACGCCCGCGTCCGGACTAACGCCCCGGTCCCGAACCCGCGATGGAGGCAGAAGGCGGATCGCACGCACCGTGCCTCACAGCCCGCTATGTCACTGACACACCATGCAATCACCGGGCAGGCCGCCGCGAAGTCATCCACGCTGGGGCGATATGCATGCCTATGTGATGAAAGTATAGGGTTCGTGGGTGGGACATGGCGCCCGCGCGCCCGCTCCGACCACCGGAGAGATCATGGCCGCACCAGAACCCCGAAGGCGATCCAGCGGTCGGAGCCACGGCTCCGACGGGGACGGCACGAGCGGTTCCCGTCGCCGCTCCGGCAAGGGCAACGCCGGCTGGGCCATGCGCTCCGCTGTCGGACAACTTCAGGAGTTGCTCGGTCGTGCTCCCGAGTCCGTCTCGGCACTGAAACCGACCGAAACTGGTTGGGAGGCCGATGTTGAGGTACTCGAATTGGAGCGCGTCCCCGAAACCACCAGCGTGATGGCCACCTATCGAGTGACGCTCGACGAGGAAGGCGATCTGGTGGGATACGAACGGAAGCGCCGCTATACGCGTGGCCAAATCGACCGGCGGGGCTGAGACACCACAGCCGGTGAAGGGAGGCACCATGACAGTGGTGCCGCAAAGTGGAGGCGGTGTCGCTCGCGGTGGCGGCAGCAGCAGTAGCCTCTACGACGTCCTGGAACTCATTCTTGACCGCGGGCTTGTCATCGACGTGTTCGTCCGCGTGTCGCTGGTGGGGATCGAAATCCTCAAGATCGACATTCGCATCGTCGTGGCCAGCGTCGACACCTATCTGCGTTTCGCCGAGGCGTGCAACCGCCTTGACCTCGAATCCGGGAGGAAGGCGCCCGCCCAGTTGACCGACATCGTCGGAGACACGGTCGAGAGCGGAGCGAAAGGCAAGTCCAAGGGGGCCCTCTCCGGCGCGGCGGAAGCGGTCACCGATTCCCTCAAGGGGATCACCGGCCGTGACGACGCCGAAGAAGAAGAGCCCGAGGAAGAAGGCGAGGGCAAGGAAAGGGAACCCGTGGAGAGGCGACGGCGGCCGGTTCGGCGCACCTCCCGACGTGAGCGCGAATGAGGCTCGCCGCGCGAGAAGGAATGAGCCATGGCCGTATACATCTACTCCATCACCGGCAAGCAGCATCCGCTCCGCCTCGACGGTCTCAACGGCGTCGGTGAACCCCCGGCGGGCTTGCGGACAGTGACGGCCGGACCGCTGTGTGCTGTGGTGAGCGATGCGCCAGAGGATCTACGCCCCAAGCGCCGCGACGTCATCGCGCACCAGGCCGTACAGGAGCGCCTCATGGCCGACGGCACCGTGCTCCCCATGCGGTTCGGCCTTATCGCCGAGAACGACGAGGCCGTCCTGGTGGCCCTGGAGCAGAATGCCGCGGACTACACGGACCGGCTTCAGGCACTGGAGGGGTGCAGCGAGTACCACCTCAAAGCGTCGCAGGACGAGGACGCACTGCTACGGCAGATCCTGCGGGAGTCGGACGTGGCACGAGAGCTCAATGCCGAGATCCGGGGCGGCTCCGCCGCCCCCGACGCATCGCTGCGACTCGGTGAGCTGGTCGCCCAGGAGGTACAGACGCGGCAGGAGGCGCTGGCGGCGGGTGTGGTCGAAGCACTGCGTCCCTTCGCCCGGACGCTTGAATCATCCCAGCCGACGGGTTCGGATTTTCTCAACGTGTCGTTCCTGGTGACCGAGGACCGGGAAGAGGCGTTCCTCACCACGGAGTTGAGCGTCGCCCATCAGATGGGCGACGACGTCGACTTCCGGCTCAACGGCCCCCTGCCGCCCTACAGCTTCGTCTGAAGGAGTTCTCATGGGCCTGTTCACCCAACTCGTCACCCTTCCCCTGGCCCCCGTGCGCGGCGTCGTATGGGTCGTGGAGCGGGTCCGGGAGGAAGCCGAGAACCAGTACTACGACCCCGCACCGGTGCACCGCGAACTCGCCGAGCTCGAACGTCTCCTCGTCGCGGGGGACATCGACGAGGAGACGTTCGACCAGCGCGAGGACGAACTGCTCGACCGGCTGGAGGAGATCCGTGCCTACCGGCAGGGCTGACGCTCCTGATCCGGCCCGAGGGAATTCGAGGCCGCAACCGTGACTGAACCCCTGGCCAACAGGCTTGGTTCCTACCCGTCCCGAGCGGCGCCGCCCTACGGACAGGGCTCCTCCGCCAATCTCGCCGACATTCTTGAACGAGTACTCGACAAGGGCATCGTCATCGCGGGCGACATACAGATCAACCTTCTCGACATCGAGCTGTTGACCATAAAACTGCGCCTCCTGGTCGCCTCCGTCGACAAAGCGAAGGAAATGGGTATCGACTGGTGGGAGCACGATCCCGCGCTCTCCTCCCGGGCCAGCGGTGAACGGTCACTGGCCGAGGAGAACCGCCGGTTGCGGGCCGAGATCGATACTCTCCGCCAGGGCAACGCCCTCCCCGTGGAGGAGGAAGCGCCCCGGGTCACGGGCGGCCGTCGCCGGGGAAGTGCTCGCGATGAGTGACCTGCTGACGTACGCGTATGCGGTGGTACGCGCCGCCGGGGGATTGCAGGAGGCGGCCGCTCCGCTCCGGGGCGTCGCCGACGCCCCGGTCGGCCTCGTCACCGACACCGGCGTCGTTCAGCTGGGGCTCGTGGTGAGTCATGTGCCGGCGCAGGACTTCAGGGAGGACGCTCTCAAGCGGCATCTCGAGGACCTGGAATGGCTGGAGGCGGTGGCCCGAGCCCACCACGGCGTCATCGAGGCCCTGGCCGAGCGCACCACCGTCCTTCCTCTGCGCCTGGCGACCGTCTACCTCGACGACCAGCGGGCCCGGGAGGTCCTGTCAGCCGGGCGGACCGTGTTCGCCGAGCGCCTGGCCCGGCTCTCCGAACATGTCGAATGGGGGGTCAAGATCTATGTCGAGCCGTCCGAGGTCCCCGCGGCCCCGGCCGTTCCGGCTGCGGACCTGACCCCCGGGCGCGCCTATCTGCGGAACCGCCGGCAGCAGCAAAGTGTTCGCGACACCGTCTACCAGGCTGCGCAGAAGGCCGCCGAGCGGGTGGAGACCGCGGGCCGCAAGCACGCGGCCGACCGGGTCCGGCACCGAGTACAGCAGGGTTTTCTCGCCGAAGCGGCCGGCAGCGCCGCCGGCGAGAACGTGGTCAATGACGCCTACCTTGTGCCCCTGAATCGTTGCGACGACTTCCTGGCCGACGTGACGCGCGCCGCCGACGGGCTGGACGGGGTACGGGTCGAGGCCACCGGCCCCTGGGCTCCGTACTCCTTCGCCATGCCACCCGGTGAATCCGGCGGTACCGCGGAGGGAGCGCCCCCGTGATCACGCCTGGCCCGCCACCGGAAGCGGAGCGCCTGCCCCAGCGGCAGGTCGCTCTCATCGATCTGCTGGACCGGCTGCTGACCGGTGGGGTCGTCCTCACCGGTGACGTCGTGCTGTCCATCGCGGACATCGATCTGGTACGCGTCTCGCTGCGTGCCCTGATCGTTTCCATCAGCGAGCAGAACCCCTCGCCATGGACGAGCACCAGCCCGCTGCGCGGCGACCATGACAGCTGAGGGCGGGAGCCGGCCGCCGTGCCGCGCCGACGAAGTTGCGGAGGCCGCCGCACGCGCCTTCCGGCTGCTGCCCGCAGCCCCACGCGACCTGGACCCGCCGGCCGGAAAAGGCCCACGTTCCCCGGCTCGGCGGATCAGCTCCGACCGCGACACCGTCGAACGGGACCTCCTCAAGCTCGTCCTCACCCTCGTGGAACTGCTGCGCCAACTCATGGAACGACAGGCCCTGCACCGCGTCGACCAAGGAGACCTGACCGACGAACAGGAAGAACGCCTGGGCGCGACACTCATGCTCCTCCACGACCGCATGAGCGACTTGTGCGCCCAGTACGGACTGACCATGGAGGACCTCAACCTGGACCTCGGGCCGCTGGGCACACTGCTTCCGCCCTCCGACTGAACTCCCGGCCGTATGCGGCAATACCGCTGTCCACGCGGTGGATCTAGGGTGTCGAGGACGTGCCACAGCTCACTCGGTGACCGCCGAGGGGCCGAAACGAGACAGCGCCTGAGCCGACCGGAGCCGAGTCGGGCGCCGTACGACAGGTCAGAGGGGTACCCGCACCGTAGGGCGTGTGGGTCGGTCACCAGTAGTGGCGTCGACCGGCGACAGCGTGTCCCATCGAGCCGAGGATCCACAGGACGGCGCCGACGACCAGCAGGATGATCCCGATGGTCCACAGGATGGATATCCCGGTGAGGAAGCCGACGACGAGCAGAATGATGCCTAGGACGATCATGATGTCTCCCCTGGGGAGTGGTGTCGGTGCCCCTGTGAACTGCGAGAGAGCGCAAGGGCGGTGGACACGGGGATGGTCGGTCTCCTTCTTACTCCGCGCGGTGCGGTTTGTGGCCGGCGACCTGCAGGCGGACCTCGGTGGGCATGCCAGGGGTGCCGGTGGACCGACGGGCGGTTCGGAGCGGGCCCTCGCACAGGACATCGAAGACGGTGCCGGGGGACGCCTGAGGGGTGAGAATGAGTGCGACGCGGGTGCGGGGGTGGGCAGGGCGTCCGGTGATGCGTACGGCCGCGTGCTCGACCGCCGGCAGGGCGCCGGCTTCGGTCGCGATCGCGTCGCTGAGCGCGCTGTCGCGCAGCTCGACGCCCTCCTGCGGGGGTGTGCCACCGACGGGCAGTGCTCCTGGGTGGCGTCGGCGAAGTTGGGCGAGCAGCCACCACAGGGCGAGCAGGGCGACGAGGACGAGGCCGGCGATGACCGCGGGCCACCACCACCAGCCCTGGCTGCTCCAGCGGGCTCGGTCGGCGGAGCCGAGCAGGACGTCGTCCGGGGTGGTCAGGGGCCAGCCGGTGGGCGGGACCAGATCGTGTCGCCGGTAGATGTCGAGCCCGGCGAAGAGGACCAGCAGACCGCCGCCGAGCAGTACCAGTCCGGCGAGGGCCAGAAGACTGCGGTTGAGTACGGGTCGCGGCGTCATGGTGCGTGCTCCGGTCCAGGGGGTTTTCGCTCAGTGGGTGCGTTGCCGCACTCGTACGACGATGCGGGGAGGGCGGACGAGGGCGAGCTGGTCGCGCTCGTGGTCAAGGGCGGCGGTGAGGTCGTCCTTCACCTGGTGGGGGTCGCGGAAGCGGACGTCCGCGCGGGCTTTCACGCGGTGGCGGCGCACCCGGACGCGGGCCTTACTGACCCCGGGTACCCGCATGGCGGCGTCGCGCAGCACATCGGCGGCGCCGTCTCGGTCCAGGCAGGCCCGCAGCCCGGGCGCGGGGGAGCGCAGGGGCAGCCAGTGGCGTAGGCCGGGAGTGAGTGCCAGCACGAGCAACCAGATGCCGACGGCGGCGGCCACGGAGGCTCCCGTGAGCATCCAGATGTCGTCCACGGGGCGGGTGGCCAGTTCGTCGGCCAGGTGCCTGCGCCAGGCTGCCGCAGGGCGTCCCGCCCGTACGGCGACGACGTCGATCAGCGCCGCGCCCGCCGCCACGAGAACCACCGAGGCGACCAGTGCGGCCGGAATGCGGCGCGCGGACCACGGTCGGTGCGCCCGGTGTCGTCTGTCGTCTTCACCGGCCTTGAGGTTCGAGCTGGACACCTTGCGTTCGGTTGGATCGGGCTCCTTCGCCGGCGGCACTGTGGCACGGTGCGCGGACGGCGCGGAGCTGGGGCCGGGATGACCGGAATCGGGTGTCATCGCGATCCCCCTTTCTGAACGACGTGCCCGGCGATCCGGGCCGCGCGGCCGCTCACCGGACCCGCCCCCGGCTCGCGTCGGCGGCGGTCACCAGCCGCCGGACGGTGAGGAGGACCTCTCCCACCCTCAGGCCGGTCAGCTGAGCCACCCGTTCGGCGACGTCGCGCTGGATCCGCTCGCAGACCTGGGGGATGTCGGTGGGGTAGGGCAGGTCCATGGTCAGGTGCAGGCGCACCGATCCGGTACGGACGGCCGCAGAGGCGTGGGGTGCCGTTGGCCCGTCCCGGTCGGGCGGTAGGGCGGCGCGCCGGGACTGGGCCGTGCGCGCGGCCCGGGCGGCGATGCGGGCGACCACCCTGTCCGGGATGACGGTGGCGCCCCGCTCGGCCGGGGGCGGCAGGCCGACGGCCGGTGCCGGCGGGCTCGCCCCGTCGTCGGGGGAGCCGGGCCGGGTGTTCATCGCTGTCTCCGCGCATGGAGGTCGAGGTCGCCCTGCACGACAAGGCCGACGATCAGCCCCACCGTGCCCAGGACGAGAACGAGCAGGAATGCCCAGAAGCCGCCGAAGTAAGCGGCGAAACCCAGGGCCATGCCGGCCGCGAGGCCCGTTGTCGCTGTGTTCATCATGCGCTCACCCGTCTCGCGAGGGTCCCTCTCGCCGTGATCACCCGCTCAGGCCCGAAGACACGGCGCGGTGGTCACGTCAGCGGTCACCTCACGCGGCCCTCCTCCGGTTCGTTCTGCTCCTCCTCGTCGTCGGGCAGGTGGACGTCGTCGACGGCGATGTTCACCTCGACGACCTCCAGTCCCGTCATCCGCTCAACGGCGTTGATGACATTGGTGCGTACGCCGCCGGCGACATCGACGATGGAGACGCCGTACTCGACGACGACGTCGAGGTCCACGGCGGCCTGCCGCTCGCCGACCTCGACCTTCACCCCCCGCGTGACGGCCCCTCCTCCGCCTGCGCCGGGGACGCGTTCCCGCATGGCGCCGAAGGCGCGGGCCATCCCTGCTCCCAGGTTGTAGATGCCCGGTACCTCACGGGCAGCCATGCCCGCGATCTTGGCCACCACCCCGTCCGCGATGGTGGTCTTCCCCCGAGTCTCGGCCGGAGCCCCGGCCCCGGTACGGCCCTTCAACGCGCTCACGCCCGCCTCGGGCCGACTGCCCCCGCCGACGCTGGTGATGTTGTCCGTCATGGCGTTCGCCTCGGTCGGTCGGTCAGGCACCGGTGCGGCACCCGTCAAAATGTTGGACATATCGGGCGGCGCGTTTCTCACGCGCATCGAATGTGATGTGCATCACAGATTGCCTGTCGGGTACCCGGACGGTCCGAGCCTTGCGCGGGAGCGCCATGATCAAACGCACTGCTTTCCCACCGCCGGAACGCGATCTGCCGGAACGCGATCTGCCGGAACGCGATCTGCCGGAACGCGACGTGCCGGACCGGCTGCTGGCCGTACGGGCGGCCGAGGGTGACGAGGACTCCTTCGCCGTTCTCGTCCGACGGCACGGCCGGCCGCTCCTTGCCTTGGCTCGCTGCATGCTTGGCAACCCCCAGGATGCCGAGGAGGCCGTTCAGGACGCCTTCGTCAGCGCCTGGCGCCGGTTGCCGGAATACCGCCACAGCGCGGAGTTCCGTACCTGGATGTACCGCATCACCGTCAACCGCTGTCTGACCATTCGTCGGCGCCGGCCGCCGCCCCTCTCCCTGAACAGGGTCGTCGAACCCGCGACGGGAGACGCCTGGAGCCAGCCCGCCCGGTCCGCAGAGCAGGACGCGGCCATCGCCGCCCTGTCCCGCGCGCTCGCCGAACTGGACGACGGGCAGCGGATCTGCTGGATCCTGAGAGAAGTTCAGGGCCTGCCTTACAAAGACATAGCCCACGTGACACGCACCAGCGAACAGACAGTGCGCGGCAGACTGTTCAGGGCACGCCGATCCCTGCAGGAGGCGATGGGCCCATGGCGCTAGACGACCCGCACACACGGCCTCCCGAACCGCCCGGAGCCGACGGGCCCCGACCCGGCCCGGCCGCCGCCGACGTGCCCCCGTTCGCGGGCGATGAGGCACTGCCCTGTGGCCGCCTCCTCAGCCGGGTCTGGGAACAGGCGCAGGACGCGGCACCGGCCACGGACCCGCACACGGTGTCCTGTCCTCACTGCCGTGAGGCCGTCGAGGGACTGGCCACGGTCAACGCCGCCACGCGGGTGCTGCGCGCCGAGGACCCTCCCGGCCTGCACGCAGTCGCCGGCCGCGTCATGGAGGTCGTCAGGGCCGAGGTCCGGCTTGGGCGGCTGCTGCCCCTGGCCGACCCGGACCGGGACCTGCGCATCGCCGAGAGCACGGCGGCGAAGGTACTGAGGCAGGCCGCGGACACCGTCCCCGGCGCGAGCGCGGCGACCTGCCGGCTCGTGCCCGAGGGCGACGGCACCGACGTGCGGGTGACCATGACCCTGGCCGCCGCCCTCGACCGCCCGCTGCCCGACCGGGCCCATCAGGTACGCATAGCAGTCTTCCACTCGGCCGGACAGGACCTGGGGCTCGCCGTGACGGCCGTCGACATCACCGTGGTCGGCGCACTGGAGCCGTGGCCGCCCCTGACTGTCGGCCACCCCACGGGTGGTGTCACGTGATGACCGCCACCGGCACGACCGCGCTCCTCGGCGTCGCGGCCGATGCAGCCCTCGCGGTTCCCGGCGTGGCCGGCCTGCAACCCCGCCTCGCCCACCGTCTCGCGGCAGCCGCCACCACCCGGGCCGACCCCATGCCTCACCGCACGTCGCCCGAGGCGGGCATCCGCGCCGACCGGGCGCCGGACGGTTCCGGATGGCACATCGAGGTGCGCTGCGTCCTGACCGAGGGCCGACGGGCACTGGACATCGCCCGCGACGTCCACGACCGGGTGCGCACCGCCGTCATCTCCCACCTCTCCGCCCCGGAGCCGGTCACCGTTACGGTCACGGTGACCCGTATCGCCGCCCGGTACGACGCGGCATGAGCACCGTGGGCGACGGCCCCACGAACCGTCAGCGGTGAGATCGGCGTGATAGCAGGTGAGAGGTGAGGATCCTCCGTCGGCTGATGCCGATGGGGGCTCTGGATTTGTGCCCTGGTCGAGAAGGGCGCGGGGCCCGCCGCAATCAAGCGTACGCATTGCGCGCAATGGCATCGAGTCCAGCGAACGATTAGGGCGACGCCGGTCGGTCATCGAGCGACGGTGTGACGTCGTTGGCGTCGAGGAGGAGTGACCTGTCAGGGCGTAGCGGCAAAGCGTGGTGTGGCCGCCTGCTCTCCTGAAGTGAGCCGCCCAGGGTGATGATGTGGGCGGTCACGTACGAGCCGTCGTTCGAGTCGGAGGGTGAAGGAACACGCTCAGGCCGTAGGCAACGGCTGCTCACACAGCAGTGGCGGGGCGCATTGAGCTGCAGCCCAGCCGAGCAAGAACACATGAGAACTTCACCATGGCACGACTCCGTTGTCGTCGAACATCTGACCAGTGGGGCCGTCGTCGGGAAGAGCCGCCAACCGGATGGCGATCGCCGCGCCCTGCCTCAGGGGTCTGAGTACCGTGCCGCGCGGCGTCCAGTCGGGCGGCGATGATCGCGACGGTCTCAGCGTCCAGCCCCTGGCACCGCGGAGCCCTGGCACCGCGTCCGAGGGCTGATCCCGGGGACCGGGTTGAGGTCACAGCAATCGGTCGACCAGCCCGTCGACGTAGTCCGGGGTGAGCTCCATGCCGAACAAGACGCGGATATACATCGGGGCCAGGATGTGGTCCAGCACGCCGAACGCGTCAGGTGCGTGCTCGCCACGTTCGCGGGCGCGATCGAGCATGCACTGCAGTTGCCGGGTGCGTTCGGCGCGGAGGTCGTCACGCGCCTGCTGACCCTGCTGGCCATTGCTGGACAGGGCGACAGCCAGGCGCACCAACAACAGGCCGTCGGGTCCGGTGATCTCGCGGGCCACTTGGGCCGCGTACGTGCGCAGGTCGCCGGCCAGGCTCCCGGTGTCGGGCATCGGCGACTGCGCGTTGAGGCGGGTGAGCGCCACGTCGGTGAGCAGGGTTTCCAGGCCGCCCCACCGGCGGTAGATGCTGCTGTCGGCTACGCCCGCACGGGCTGCGACCTCGCCGACGGTGAAGTTGCCGTAGCCGCGCTCGTTGATCAGCTCGGTGACGGCCCGGTGCACCTCCGCGCCGACGCGGGCGCTGCGCCCGCCGGGCCGCCGGGCTCGCTGTCGCTCGTTCATGCCCCCACCTTAACGCAGTCGAGACTTGCGTTTGTGAGGCAATCCTCCTTACAGTCGCCTAACGCAGCCACCGGCTGCTTTAGAGCGCCCGGAGGCTGACCACGTCGGCCGTGGAGAGGCGCAACCAACGATTGAGAGGAATCCCCATGGCTGCATCGCCCGCGGCCGTAGGCAGTCGGCCAAACCGGGCCGTACTGCTCACGGTGACCTGCCTGGGCCAATTCATGGTCCTGCTCGACAACACGATTGTTGGAGCAGCGCTGCCCGATATGCAGCACCGGCTGCACACTCAGCTGACCGGTCTGCAGTGGATCGTCGACGCGTACGTACTGCTCGTCGCCATGCTGCTGCTGTCCGGCGGTGTCTTCGCCGACCGGTTCGGCCGCAAGCGGGTGTACCTGACAGGCGTGGCGGTGTTCACCACCGCGTCGGTGCTGTGCAGCCTCGCGCCTTCGGTCGGCTGGCTGGTCGCCGGCCGGGTGCTGCAGGGCATCGGGGCCGCGGCGCTGAGCCCTGCCTCGCTGGCCCTGCTCGCCGCCGCCTATCCCGTGCCGCAAGAACGAATCAAGGCGATCGGGCTGTGGGCCGGATTCAGCGGAATCGGTCTGGCCGCGGGCCCCGTGGCCGGCGGCGTGCTGACAGACGCCTTCGGCTGGCCCGCCATCTTCCTGGTCAATCTGCCCATCGGCGTGGTCCTTCTGCTGGTCG
Source organism: Streptomyces griseochromogenes (assembly GCF_001542625.1). Taxonomy (NCBI): domain Bacteria; kingdom Bacillati; phylum Actinomycetota; class Actinomycetes; order Kitasatosporales; family Streptomycetaceae; genus Streptomyces; species Streptomyces griseochromogenes. Next base: position 5,062,589 of record NZ_CP016279.1, read on the forward strand.
GTCTGCGCAGCCTTGAAGAGGCCCGCAATCCGAGCGCCCCCCCGATCGATATCCCGGGGACGGTGCTGTCCGTTCTGGGGGTGGGGGCGCTGACCTACGGGCTGATCGAGGGTGGCGCCCGCGGCTGGACGTCGCCGGTGATCCTGGTCAGCTTCACCGCCGCGGTGATCCTCCTCGCCGCCTTCGTCGCCGTCGAAGCGCGTCGTTCCGCTCCGATGCTGCCGCTGCGGCTGTTCCGGCAGCGGCTGTTCACCGTGTCCAACACCGCCATGGTCGTGGTGGGGTTCGCGCTCATGGGTTCGTCGTTCTTCTTCTCCCAGTTCTTCGTGTACGTCCAGGGCAGCTCGATCCTGCGCGCCGGCCTGCAGACCCTGCCGGCATCCCTCGCCATGGTGATCGTCAGCCCGTACGCGGGCCGGCTCGCCGCCCGGCACGGCTTCCGAATCGTGGTTACCACCGGCCTGGCCCTGGCCGGCCTGGGACTGCTGGCGCTCGGCATGGTGCACGCCGACACCGGCTACGGGAACGTGTGGTGGCGGCTGGGAGTCGTCGGCATCGGCTTCGCCCTGGCCATGTCCCCACTGACGGGAGCCGCCATCCAAGCAGTCAGCCCGCAGGAAGGCGGCCTCGCATCAGGCATCAGCAGCACCACCCGGCAGATCGGCGCGGTGCTCGGCGTGGCGGTACTCGGAGCCATCGTCCGCACCCGGCAATCCGGCGGCGCCTCCTTCGAGACCGGCCTCAACAGCGCCTTCCTCGCTGCCGGCACCGTCACTTTGGCCGCCGCCGTGTTCACCGGCCTGTGGCTGGCGAGGTCCAAGTCCGCGCAAGGCTCCGCGGCGCCGCAACGTTCCACCGATCCAGGTGCGGTCACCACCTCGAACGAGGCATCAGCGAACAGCCGTTGACGGCGACACCGACCTTGGCCGGGAGACGTCCCGCCGGACGCCGTAGCGACCCTGTGGCAACGCGCCGTCGACCGCGGTGATGCCTCGCCCGACACCGACGTGGACGACGTCATCGACATCCTCTTCGGGCCACTCATCTTCCGCAGGCTCACCGGACACTACGACCTCACGGACGAGCACGCCGAGAAGCTCGCGCGCACTGCACTCGACGGGCTTATGCGCTCCACCGTCCGACACTTCCGATTCCAACGGAGAGACACATGTCCCGCACGTTTCTCATCACCGGCGTGAGCAGCGGCCTCGGCCGCGCCTTCGCCACCGCCGCCCTCGAGGCCGGCCACACCGTCATCGGCACCGTTCGGAACCCGGACCAGATCGCCGCCTTCGAGCAGTTCGCTCCGGGCCGCGCTCACGCACGCGTGCTAGACGTCACCGACACCGATGCCATCGCGCCGGCCGTCGCAGCGGTCGAGAGCGAGGTGGGCCCCATCGACGTACTCGTCAACAACGCTGGCTACGGCGTCGAGGGCACCTTCGAGGAAACCCCGCCCGACACCTTCCGCCACCAGTTCGACGTCAACGTCTTCGGCGTCATCGCGGTCACCCAAGCCGTTCTGCCCCGCATGCGCGAGCGCCGTGCCGGGCACATCCTGTTCGTGACCTCCATGGGCGGTCTGCGCGCGTTCCCCGGTCTGGCCGCTTATCACGGCTCCAAGTTCGCCGTCGAGGGCATTGCGGCCACGCTCGCCCCAGAGGTCGCACCATTCGGCATTCACGTCACGGCGATCGAGCCCGGCTCCTTCCGCACCGACTGGGCCGGCCGCTCCATGCACCGCGTAGAAAGCACCATCGCCGACTACGACCCGATCTTCGCCCCGATCCGCGAACGCCGCCTCGACATGCGCGGTCAGCAACTCGGCGATCCCGCCCAAGCCGGCCGCGCCCTGCTCGCCATCGTGGAGGCCGAAAAGCCGCCGACCCACCTCATCCTCGGCAGCGACGCCCTCCGCCTCGTCGCCGACGCCCGCTCCGCCTTCGATGCGGAGACAGCCGCCTGGAACGAGCTGTCGAAGTCCACCGACTACCCCGACGGGGAACAGATCGCGTGAGAGCCGCTGGGCGACTCTGACGCGTAAATAAGGTCGAGGGTGACGCGGAAGCCGAGTTCGTTGAGCCGGGAGACGGCTCGGCGTGCGGCCCGTTCGGGATCCCGCCGGGTGAAGTAGGCGCCGCCCAGGTCGTGGTAGGGCAGGTCGTTGCTGAGCATGTGCCAGATCGCAGTGATGATCGAGTGCTCAACGGCGACCAGTGCCTTGATCGGGTCCCGGCGGGAGGTCAGCCGTGGTGGGTATCGGTCCGGACACGGCCGTCACTTTGCTGATCAGGTGGGGGACAATCCGGAACGCTTGGGCAGCGAGGCGTCCTTCGCGACGCTGTGCGGGGTCAGTCCTGTCGAGCGTTCCTCAGGCAGTCGGCAGTACCGGCGTCTCAATCGTGGCGGCGACCGGCAGGCCAACGCCGCTCTGCACCGGATCGTGCAGAGTCGCCTGCGCGTCGACCCGCGTACCCAGGACTACTACGAACGCCGCAGCAAGGAGGGGAAAACCCGTGGCGAAATCGTCCGATGCCTCAAACGCTACGCTGCCCGGGAGGTCTTCCACCTGGTCAGGCCCACACAGCCATAACCTCCACTGTAGGGGCAGTGTGATAGCAGGTGAGAGGTTAGGAACCCCCGTCGGCTGGCTTCGGCGGGGGTCTCTGCGTTCGGGGATGGGCCTGCTGCGTGGCGTTCGACGCGGTCTTGCTGTGCTCCGGCTCGCCGTTCTCGACGGCGTAGGGGTGGCCCGGGGTACCGCGAGGCGTATGCCAGGCAGTGCGCGAGCGTGTGTTCGGGAAGGCGTCGGCGCGGAGGGGGGCGACGGGGGAGTGCCGTACTGCTTGGGTGCCCGGGCGTATAGCCGAGCCTCGGCTAATCGGGATCCTTGACGAGCAGCCTGACCTCGTATCGGTCCCACATGCGAGCGAACTCTGGGCTTATGAGGAGAAGTTCACCTACCAGGCGGGTCAGGTCGGGGTCGCTGGGGTCGGTGCCGGCCAGGGTGCGCAGCTGGGCCATGCCGCCGCGGATCTGGTTGTGCCAGTCGTCGGCGAACGGGTCGCGGGCGGCGGGGCGGAGGAAGGCGTAGCGGGTGATGTTCCGTTTGCCGACGGGCCAGTCCTCGATGCCGGGCAGCAGGCGCAGTCCGCTCGGATTGCGGGCCGGCAGGTCGTTGGTCCGGCTGACCACGTACGTGGGGCCCGGCCGCGGGTTCTCCAACAGGAGCCGGACGCCTGGCCGTTTACTGAGCGGGAGGGGGCTGCTTGTGGCTCGGCGGGGCTGCGTGCGGTGAGCACGGCGAGGCTGCGCAGGTGCTCGAGTTCGTCCTGCTCCAGTCGCAGCGCGGGCCAGGGAGTCGATCACGGACGGGCTGGGATGCCTTTCCCTGCCCTGTTCCAGGCGCTTGTAGTAGTCGATGCTGATGCCGGCGAAGGTGGCCAGTTCCTCGCGGCGCAGTCCGGGCGTGCGCCGCCGTCCGGGCTGCGCCGCGAGCCCGGCCTCGGCGGGGTTCAGCCGTGCGCGGCGGGCGCGCAGAAAGCGCCCCAGCTCGGTGCCCCCGCTCGTAGTGGCGCGCTCACGTCTCATGCTGTCCAGTGTGACCGTGTGCTGACCTGCGGGGGAGGCTTGTGGGGGCCCTGTCACGCCCCGGAACGGTGCTCCCCGGCACCCTGGTCCGCAGGACGGACTGCGAGTCTTCCGACTCGACCGCACCGGGGAGTATCGCCGAACGGCGAGAGGGGCGGCAGGTGGTCGGTGTGTGTTCGCTGGCCTCTGAGGATCAGCTGTACCGCTGGTTGCGCGTTTGGCGAGGCTGGAGATCAAACCACCCCTACGTGGCGGGACGCATGAACCGCAACTACCCACTGACTACATGAACCAGACGTCCTCCAACAAATCACCGCTAGCTCCTGCCGTCCGGTTCTTCGGACGGCGCCCCTTCGGCCGGCGGCCGGATCAGCGTCCCGATGCCGGCGCAGAGCAGGTCCAGGCTGCGGGTGAACCTTTCGTCCGGCCCGTGCGCGGCCGCGGCGGCCACCGTCCAGGGGAAGCTCCGGTGCAGGGCGGCGACGTCCTCGGCGGTGACCGGCACCGCGGGTGGATCGCTCTGTTCCTGGAGCACGTAGCCGGTGACGTGGCTGAGCACGGTGTCGGCGGCGGTTCCGCAGTGCTCCGGGGGCACGCCGGCCTCGGCGAGGGTGGCGAGCAGCCGTTCCATCAGCGAGAGCGCGCCGGGGCTGAGGGTCTTCGGGCTGCCTGCGAGCATGATCGCCCCGCCGGGGTGCTGCCGGATGCTCTGCCGCAGGGCGACGGCCTGCGCCGTGACCCGCGCCGGCCAGCCTGCCTGCGCGGGCAGTCCGGCCAGGGCGGCGGTGCCGGCCTCGTACGCCTGCCGGACCACCCGGTCGGCCATCAGCTGGAGCAGCGCGGCCTTGCTGGGCACGTGGTAGTAGAGGCTGCCGGCGTGCACGTCGAGCCGGTCCGCGACCTGGCGCACGGAGAAGCCGTGGTAGCCGGTCTGGGCGAACACTGCCATCCCCGCGTCGATGATCCGGTCTGCGGTCAGCTTCACGGCCGTAGTCTAGCGACCGGCGCTAGCTTTCAAACACTGTTTGAAAATTCCTCGGGTGGCGCTAATGTCATGATCAGCAAAATCGCACGCGGCTCGGAGGGGGGGTGGTGACGATGGACATCCTGCTGTTCAACGTGACCACGGCGGCACTGATGGTGCTGATGTTCAACGGCGGTCTGGCCCTGGTCGGCCAGAGCACACTGGGTCGGCGGCGGATCCCCTGGGCGGCCGTCGGCCTGACCGGGCTCGCGCTCGCCGGGGTGGCCCTCCAGCTCTGCTGGTCGGGGGCGATGGGCGCGCTCGACGCGGATCCGTCGAAGTCCGGCTGGTGGCGCGTGGTCACCTCGGTCTTCATGCAGAACGGCGGCTTCGGCGGGGCGGCCTGGAACATCGCCACTCTTGCCGCCGTCGCGGCCTTCGCCGAATGGTTCTGGGGTGCACCGCTGACGCTCGGCCTGTTCGCCGCAGGCATCCTGCTGCCGGAGCAGATCGACAAGCTGTGGGGCCAGACCTCCCACAGCACCGACCCCCGCAACTTCGCCGGCAGCTCCGGCGCCACCTACTTCCTGGGCGCGACGCTGGCCGCGGCCCTGCTGCTGCGCGGCGGCGCCGACGAGAACTCCGGCAAGGCTGCCGGCCAGGGTGCCGAGCAGGGCCCCGACGACGAGGCCGCGAGCCGCGGCAAGGCCGTCCGCAAGAACCGGCTGCTCGCGCTCGGCGTGCCGGTGCTCGGGCTGGCGATGTGGTTCGCGCAGGAGAATGGGCACGGGCTGGTTTCCTGCTACGGCTTCGCTCTCGGGGCACTCGCCTGGGCCGCGTTCCGCACCGTCCTGCACCCGGACCGCGACCTCCGGCAGCCGCCGCGCACGACGGTCGCCTCGCTGACCGGGCTCGTCGGCCGACGGACCCGCAGCGCCGGCTAGCCGGCAGACCCCCGCCCCACCCCACCCGCGCAATTCCACCGTGACCACGAGGGAGGCAGCATGTCGGAAAACCTGCGCCGGGAAGTGTCGAAGCTCGTCGACCAGGAGGTGGCCAAGATCCTGGAACAGACCGACCGCGACGTGGCCCGTACGGTCAACCGTGCGCTGGGCGTGAGCGACGGCGCCCCGGCGTTCGACACCGCCCGCTGGCAGGCCCGGCTCGGCGAGCTCCTCGCCGCCCACCACATCCCCGGCGCCGCCCTGGCCGTGCTCGCCGACGGCGAGATCCACGAACTGGCCGCCGGCGTCCTGCACACCGGCACCGGCGTCACGGTGACCCCGGACTCCGTGTTCCAGATCGGCTCCGTCAGCAAGGGTTACACCGCCGCCATGGTGGTCCTGCTCGCCGACGCCGGGAAGCTGGACCTCGACGCGCCGGTCGCGGACGTCCTGCCGGACTTCGCGGTCGCCGACGCCAGGGCCACCCGGACGATCACGCCGCGTCAACTGCTCAACCACACCAGCGGCATCGAGGGCGACTACGTCAACGACACCGGCCGGGGCGACGACTGCCTGGCCCGCTACATCGAGGGCGCGCGGACCGTCGGCCTGACCAACCCGCCCGGCGTCACCATGTCGTACTCCAGCACCGCCTACAACGTCCTCGGCCGGATCGTCGAGGTGGTCACCGGCCAGACCTGGGACGAGGCGCTCAAGGAGCTGCTCCTCACCCCGCTCGGGCTGGAGCACACCATGACCCTGCCCGAGGAGGTGCTGCGCTTCCGCGCCGCCATGGGGCACATGGGCGAGCCGGGCGAGCCCCCCGTCCCCACCCCGCTCTGGAACATGCTGCCGCGCTCGGCCGGCCCGTACGGCGGGATCAGCGCGACCGCCGCCGACGTGGCCCGGTTCGCCCGGGCCTTCGTGGACGGCGGCACCGCGCCGGACGGCACCCGGGTGCTGCCGGCCGCCGTGGTCGACGCGATGCTGACCCGCGAGGTCGAGATGCCCGACCAGTGGTTCCTCGGCGCCCACTGGGGCCTGGGCTGGGGCCTGTTCGAATGGGACGGCGCGCGCGGCTTCGGCCACGACGGCAGCACCTTCGGCCAGCTCGCCTACCTGCGCGCCATCCCGGAGAAGGGCCTCGCCATCGCCCTGCTCACCAACGGCGGCGGCGCGGCGCCCAAGGTCTTCGAGACGCTCTGCCGCGAGCTCTGCGCCGAACTCGCCGGGGTCACCATGCCCGGGTTCGCGCCGGCCACCGAACCCCTGGCCGTGGAGACGGAGCCGTTCCTCGGCAGCTACAAGCGCGAGGGCTTCCTGATGACCATCGCCGACGGCGACGGCGACGGCGGCCCGGGCACGCTGCGGCTGAGGTACGAGGGCGCGGACGGCCTGGCGGGCACCTTCGACCCGCTGGTCTGGCACCTGACCCCGGTCTCGCACACGCCGGCGAAGACGGTGTTCGCCGGCCGCCGCAACGAGAAGGACGCCTGGATACCCGTGGTCTTCTACACCCTCCCCGACGGCAGCCGGTACGTCCACTTCGGCGTCCGGGCGACTGCCAAGTCCGCCTAGCCAGCCCGTGCGTCGGCGGGGCTGACCGACGGGACGATCCGGGGCGACGCCGGTCATCTGGAAAGGATGCGGGACTGGTTCGGCCGCCCGTTGTGGGAGATGGAGCCGCCGGACGCTGACGCGTACTTCGGCAAGGTCATCCGTGACGCGACTCCCTCACTCCGGGCTGGCCGAGCAGGAGCCATCAGCGTGCTCTTCGATTTTCTGGACCTACGGCACCGGGCCGAGCTCAGCCAGCTGACTGGTCGACAGGTGGAATGCCCGCTCGATGAGATGAACCGCCCGCGCGCGACCATCACGCCGCAGCTGCGCATCCCGCCGAACGGTGACGAGGTCGAGCAGCTCTTCGCGGGGTGGCGTGAAGACCTGGCGAGCTGCCGCAAGTCCGCTCCGGCCGCGCGGAACCATGCCGTCGCACGCCTGTCTGCCGATGTCGGCCTTCGGATCAACGAGGCCCGGATACTCGACCTGGACGACGTCCGCTGGGACCTGGGCAGGTTCGGAAAGCAGAACGTGCGCTTCGGCAAGGGCTCGCGGCGCTCCGGTCCCCGCCAGCGGATGGTGCAGCTGATCAACGGCGCGGACCGCAGCCTGCACCGGTAAGTCGAAGACGTCTGGGGGCACTTCGGCGCCGACCACACCCTTCCCGGAGCGGCGCTGTTCCCCTCCGAACGGCGCACGGTCTCCGGCCGGGCCGGTGCCGACGGTGTTCCGCACCTCGCTGGCCCAGGCCACCACCCGTCACCTCCCTGCCTGGGCCGGGAAGCTCACCCCACACGTCCTGCGGCACTTCTGTGCCTCCCAGCTCTACCTGACCGGGATGGATTTGGTCGCTGTCCAGAAGCTGTTGGGCCATAGCTGGATCGCGACGACGATGCGCTACATCCATGTGCACCACACGCACATCGAAGACGCCTGGACGGCCGCCCACCAGCGCGCCGAAGACCGCTGGAAGGGACTGACCCGATGAAGTGGAACCTGAGACTGGCCGCGGCTCATCGGGAGATCTGAAAGGCGACCGAGTTGCAGAGGCTCCTCGCGGAGCACGGTCTTGTGATCAGTGCCGGGAAAATGTCCGGTCCGTGGTCGAGCACCCCAGCCAGCATCAAGCTCTCCGACCTCGAAGTGATCTGTGTAGCTCCGGGCTGCGGGATCACCGAGATCATGGCGCCCGAGCCGGAAAACGTCACCCGCACCACGAGCGAACAATCGCCCACGGCCGAGGCGGTCGGACAGGTTGGGCCCGCGTCGGCGGTAGTGCCACGCTCACGCGGCGGCCGATCGCTGCCGCCGCGATGACCTGCCCGGTCCGCTCGGCGCCGTTGCCGGTCCGCACCGGGCTGGGGCGTCGGCGCGTCTACTGCTCCAACGCGTGTAAAAGCCGGGCCTATCGGCGCGGTCACGCCGGCCGATCCCAGGCGGCGTTGAAGCGGCCCGAGCCGACAGGGGAGGGCATGTTGGGCGTAGCCCGGAAGTACGCCGTCGGGCTGGGCGAGGAACGCGGCGACCGTTTACGTGCATCGCGATGTCCACCAAGCCCTGGGCCGGCTGCTGACCGGACTGCCGGACGGCGATCGCGTCAGCCACGTCGAACTGCGGCATCGGCTGTCCGGGACCGGCCTGCCGATGCGACACACCGCCGAGGTCCCCGCCGCTCTTCTGCACGACGACCGGGCACCAGCCGCCAGGGACAGGATCGAGCGGCGCACCGCCGAGCTGCCCGACGGCTTCGTCTCGGATGTCCGCGGCTGGCTCCTCTGGCTGCTGGACGGCGACGCCCGCACCCGCCCCGGGCCCTGGGCACCCTGCACTCCTACTTCGGCGCCGTCCGGCCGATCGTGGAGCGATGGGCCGAGCACTGGTCCCAGCTGCGGGAGATCACCCACGAGGACGTCACCGATGCGGTCACGGGTCTCCGCGGCAGCCAGTACACCTCCGTCCTCACGGCCCTGCGGTCCCTCTTCCTCTACGGCAAGAAGTACAAGCGCGTCTTCACCAACCCCATGCGGGGCATCCGCGTCGGCCGCCGTCCACCAGGGCCCGTCATGCCGATGTCCGAGGACGAGATCGCCCACGTCCAGACCACCGTCCAGACGCCAGCCGCCCGACTGGCCGTCGCCCTGGCAGCCGTGCACGCCGTCCGGGGCGAAGTGATTCGAGCCTTGCAGCTGGACGACCTGGACTTCCAGCAGAACCGCATCACCCTCGACGGCAACACTCAGCCGATGGGTTCCCTCACCCGCGCGGCCCTCCGAGCCTGGCTCGGCGAACGGCACACCCGCTGGCCCGAGCCCTCAACCGCCATGTTCCGGTATCCCGGCAGACCGCGCTCAGCACCGACCCGGTCAGCGCGCACTTCCTCAGACACCAGCTCACGAAGCACGGCGTCAGCCTGGACCGCGTCCGCGCCGACCGCGTCCTGGGCGAAGCCCTCGCCACCGGAGCTGACCCCCCTGCACCTGGCCGCGATCGTCGACATCTCCGAGACGACCGCCGTGAGGTACGCGACCCTCGCCCACCAGCTCCTCAAGGAAGATGCGCTCGGGAACGAGCAGCACCCGGCCTGACCCAAAATGATTCAGACGTTCCTGAATTCAGGAATGTATGTACTGTCGAGGGGTGCGGACCGTTGCCTCCGACATCGACGTGCTGGCCCGCTTCGGCCGCGCGCTCGCCGACCCGATCCGCTGCCGTCTATTGCTCGCCCTGCGCGACGCCCCCGCCTACCCCTCCGACCTCGCCGACTCCCTCGGCATCTCCCGCACCCGGCTGTCGAACCACCTGGCCTGTCTGCGCGACTGCGGCCTCGTCGTCACCGTCCCCGACGGACGGCGGACCCGCTACGAACTGGCTGACGAACGCCTAGGCCATGCGCTGGACGATCTGCGCACGGCCGTGGTCGCCGTTGAGAGCGACCGGACCTGCACGGACGCCGAGGAGAAAGGCTGGTGCTGATGGCCGCAGACATATCCACATCCCTCGGGCCCTCCCCGGCCCGCTGCGACGCCCTCACCCGCCGGATACGGTTCCTGGTGGCCGCGACCATCACCTACAACGTGATCGAGGCCGTCGTCGCGATCACCGCAGGCACCCTCGCTCCTCCACCGCCCTGATCGGCTTCGGCCTCGACTCGATCATCGAAGTGTCTTCCGCCGCCGCCGCCGTCGCCTGGCAGTTCTCAGCCCGCGACCACGCCGTCCGCGAGGCCCGGGAGAAGACGGCCCTGCGGATCATCGCCGTCTCCTTCTTCGCGCTCGCCGCATACGTCACCGTCGACGCCCTACGAGCCCTGGCGGGCACCGGCGAGGCCCAACGCTCCGTTCCCGGCATCGTCATCGCCGCCCTCTCCCTCGCTGTGATGCCGTTCCTGTCCGCCGCTCAGCGTCGCGCCGGCCGGGAACTCGGCTCAGCCTCAGCCGTGGCGGACTCCAAGCAGACCCTGCTGTGCACGTACCTCTCCGCCGTGCTCCTGGTGGGTCTGGTCCTCAACGCCACCCTTGGCTGGTCCTGGGCCGACCCCATCGCGGCCCTGACCATCGCCGCCATCGCGGTCAAGGAAGGACGCGACGCCTGGCAGGGCAAGGTCTGCTGCGCAGTACCCGCAGCCGCAGCAGTGCCGGACGCCGACGCTGAAGCGGACACCTGTGGCTGCCACTCCGGATGCGAGTGCTGCAACTGACCTCCACCAGACAGCAGAAGGCCGGGCAGACGCTGGGTCTTCTGCCGTTCGAGTGTCGGGCGCAGAGTAGATGTCATTGAGCCGCAGGGTTTTGTCAGTGCGCAGTGTCCTCGGCGCGGGATTGCGTCGGCGAAGCTGATTCCGATCCTCGGTGCTTAGGACGGTGCCAATCGCTCGCCTGTGGAGTCTCGGGTGCTCTCGATGGTCGGGTTGGCGCCCCAGTGCCCGGCCCGGCCGGGGGCCGACACTGCCAGGGACGCCGCCTTCGCCCGTTGTTGGCTACGTCGTGGCTGAGATCGGGGGGTGATCACTCGGGTGAGTGATGGGGAATGAGCCGTGACTCTGGTGCAGGTGCCGGGAGTCCGCTGCCGCAGGATGGGCTGGCTGCGAGGGAAAAGGCGTCAGACAGGTGTAATGCGGGACGGGGGGTGACGCCTAGCGGCCGCTGGGCGAGCCCCGGCTTTTGCGCTGGACGGAAGCGGGTGCGTTTCTTCTTGAGGGACCCGATGACCTGTGCATCTACAAGAATGTGCAGCTCGCCGACCCACGAGGCAGCCTGCGCTGCCGCGCGGACGCTCTGGGCCTCGGCGGTCGTCGAGCAGGTCAAACGGCTGCGTCCCGCCAAAGGAAACACACCCGCCAAAGGAAACACACCCGACGGAAGCGATGAGGCGATCTTTTCGCCGCCCTGGTGTGTTTCCGGCCGTCGCGTGGTGTTCGAGTGAGGTCGGACGCGGCTGCGGACAGGTTTTTCCTGCGGGCGCCCGTTGCCCGTCCGCCGCGCGGTCGCGGCGGCCCTTCACAGAGTGGGCGGCTGCGCAGGCTGCCGCGCCGGGGTGGCCTTTCCGGCGGTCGTGGCGCGCGTCCAGGCCCATCGTTTGTGTTCGTCGACTCCGCGAGAGGATCCCCGATGTCGGTCCGAAAGTCGTCTCTTCCCATGCTCTTGGGCACTTCGTTGCTGGTCGCCGTTGCGCTATCGGCGTCGGCCACTACGGCCAGCGCGGCCCCGGTACCGGGGCCGGAGAAAGCCTGCTCCATCGAGGACTTCCGCACGGATGACGGTTGGAAGCAGATGAGCTCAAAGGTTGAGCTGTGCGCGTCCACTGACGGTAAGACGTTGAACTATGGGCTGGCATCGGCGAGGTGCTTCATCTCAAACCCGATCTCTCCGTGGAGCGAGCTCCCCGAGTGCAGTGTGATGTGGTCGCACCTACTCAGCGTGTCCAAGAACGGCGCCCCGTTGGATGTAAAAGAGCTGCGCTACGCGGGGCCTGGCACCTACCGCTTCACTCTGCGCCTGCACGTCGAAGGCCACTCGTCGAACGGTGACGTCGACACCTGGGTCGATGGTGAGCCTACGTACAAGCTGAACCTCACCACGCCGTAGGAAACGACGAGCCCGTCCTGTCGGGGACGTACCCACAACGGATGCGGGAGCGGCTAGAGGTAACGTCCTCCGGAGCTGATCGGCCTCCTCGGAGTAGCCCATCGCTGGGCGATGCAGACAGGCACGACACAGCGATGGGCGTGCAGCTGTGCGACCGAACCGGTCCCGACACGACGGCCGGTGTACGGACCAATGCCTCCATGCCCCCAGCACAGCCCGCCCGAGCAACTTCTCTTGCCGTTTCCCGCGAAAACACCGCAGATGAAAGCGCCGACCGCGACGCCCTCACAGCCGACCACCTCGCGCCCGCCCTGTCCTGGTCCGCACCCCGGCTCGATGCCGCACTCGACCACGCCCGCACCCACCCCGACGTCGCCGGCGCACTCGTCCTGCGCCGTGTCCCGCCCGATGGATACACCGCCACACCCCGGCTCGACGTCCTCCGCCCAGACCAGGACGACGCCATCGTCGGCCGCAAGAACCCCCGCCCTTCCGTACGCGGTTGCATCCAGCCCATTGAGGCCGAGGTCCTACTCCGCGTCTGAGCCGACCGCGGTATTAACACCGGCGACGCGCCCAGCGGCAGGCTCTCGAAGACCTCGCCGCCGCCGACATGGTCACCCCCGGCGACACCGTCGATCAGCTCCACGACAACGTCGTGTACAGCCTGCGGATGCTCTCCGAGCCGCCACCGGAAGGCACCGATAGCCCTTCCGCGCTACCGCGTCCGTACTGACACGGACTCTGCGTCGCTACTGACGAAACTCTGCGCATCCCGCTGACACCAACCCTGCGTCCGACATCGAGCCCCTGCGGGGCCCCGGACAACACGGACCGACCGTCAGACAGCCGACGCAACGTCACCAGACGAACCCAAGCTCCGAGCACCGTGCAACCACCGGTACGAGCCCGCATTCCAGGCTCACCGCCAGGCCGCGCCACCGCGCCGGGCGAGGGCGGAACGCGCAGCACGGGAGGCCGGGACAGCGGCCGTTGTTCCGCATCCTGCACCTCTGCGCACGACGGCCTGATCACGGTGATGGTCTGTGAGACCAACCCCGTTACTGACGTTTGAGGTGTGATGTCGTCAAAGTGAGCCCGGTGCCGGCGAGGCATCCGTCGATGAGGTCGGGCCGGTATTGGACCTGGTGAAGGCCTCGTCGCAGGGTGCGCATCAGGTGGGTGGGGTCGATGAAGGCGGTGTTGGCCTGGCAGCGCCTTCGCAGGAGGGACCAGACGCCCTCGACCTGGGTTGAGCTGTGGTGCGTAGGGCGGCAGGTAGCGGACGGTGATCCAGTCGTGGGCGTCGATGAACTCGTGTAATCGGCGGTCGCGGTGGACGTTGAGATTGTCCCAGACCAGGACGATCGGCCTGCCGAGTTGCTGGTGGGCTGCGACTAGCAGGTCGCGGTGGTCCGTCCAGGCGAAGCTTCGGCGGCCGCCGGCCTTGTGGTCCGCATGGACGATCGGCCGATAGATCAGCCGTGAGCGCTCGCCTGTCTTGTAGCAGGCCAGGGCGGCGATGGACATTCGGCGCTGGGAGCGCCCGCGGACGCGGGCGATCGGGGTGTTGCCGCGGTGGGACCAGGTGCGGGCGGTGGGCGGCGTCATCGAGAAGCCGGCTTCGTCCTCGAAGACGAGGTAGGCGTCGAGTGCCGCCGCGGTGCTTCCGCGGATGGCCAGGTCTCCTTCACCCATCCGGCTATGGCTGGTGGCTCCAGCCGTGGCGTCGTAGTATCTGCGAGATCCCCGAGAGGGTGAACGACTTGTGGAACCGCCGCCCGATGAGCGTCTTGATCCGGGCCAGGGGCCAGGTCCGGTCCGGACGGCTGTGCGCCACGGCGCCCTTGGCCAGCTCGACTTCCAGCACGGCGAACAGCGTGTCGCTCAGCTTCGGCGTTGAAACCGGTCCAGCGGATCGCAGCCCCTAGGCGCCGACGTCCTGCCAGGCCCGTCGCCACCTCTGCACCGAACGCACGCTCACCCGTAAGTCCTTGGCGACCTCCGCGTTGGCGGCACCTGCGGCGAATTGCTCGGAGGCCTCCATCCGGATCCGCTCACGAGTGCTGCGGTTGATCAGGGCCTCGGTCTCGGCCAACTGCCCCTGAAGGGCACTCTGGTGGGAGGCGGCGGCGACAAAGACCGAGCAGGTCAGGCAGACGTTTCCCTTGTCGCAGGCCTGCAGGGGCGACAGCACGCACCAGCCGTGGAGCAGGAAACGGTCGGCTCGGTTGAACAGGTGGAGGCTGTCGTGGTCGTCGCGCGAGAAGATGATGTGGGTGCCGTCCGCCTGGAGTTTCGCAGCGGCCAGGAACGCCTGCTCGGCGTGCTCTTCGTGGGCGGCGACGTAGTGCATGGGGCGGTGTTCAGGAGAACGGGAGGCACCCGGCGGCTGACCTTGCTTCCGAGCGTTGTCCCGATCCATCTTCCGATCATGTCCTCGGACAGACCTGAGCTGTCCGCCAGGGCGGGGCCTCGTCATCGGGGACGTCCCAGGAGGCGAAGTGGAACGGCACCCCGAGGCGGTCGGCCCAGGCACGGTCCGCTTCAACGGGGCGGCGGTGCCCGGCCAGGGGGCCGGGACGGTGGTAGACGGTCGCCAGGTGCCTTCTTTGAACGTTGTCAGTACGCCCCGAACGACCATCAGTACGCCCCGAACGACCAGAAGACGCCGACCTCGTCGTCGGTTACCGCGATCAGGCCCAGGTCCTCGAGGAGGTCGAGGCCGTTGTGGTACTCGGAGGTGAGGAAACCATGGGATTCAGTGCCCTGGAGGCCCGCTGCGAGGAAGTCCGGGGCGGGGTCAGAGGCGGCGGTTGTCGCGTTGGTCCAGTAGCGCGCGGTGGGCCCGTACCGGTCGAGCAGGGTCCGGGCATCCGCGAGCACGGCGTCCCGGTCCGGGCGGGAGCGGACGGGGGCGGGTTCCGACTGCCATTCCTCGGCCATGATGGCGAGCGCGGCGACTGCCGCCTCCGCCTCCAGGCGGTACAGGCGGCCGGGCAACTCTGATGTGTCCGGGGGGTCGAAGGGGTACGCAGGCACCGTGTGGCGGGCGGCGTTGGTGCGGTCCCAGTCCAGTCGGACCCAGCCCCGGGGGTCAGGGACCGACCGGTGCAGCACGGCGCGGACGTCGTGCGCCCAGTCCTCGTACCGCCGAGGGCCGGTAGCCGCGAAGGTGTACGTGTCGTTGAGCAGCCGCAGCGCCGCCGCGTTCCAGGGACAGCGACGGTAGCGGAACTCTGCAAGCAGACCGCCGACTTGACGGGCAAAGGCGTCCTTGGGCTCGCGGGGGATGCGCCGGAGCTGGTCGAGGGCCCAGTGGACCGGCTCGCCTCCTCCTTCCGCTGCAAGGCGGACCGGCCCCGGCGAGAGCGGGAGGTCCGTTCCGTCCCATAGCGCCTCCAGGTACGCATCCAGCAGGTCCAGGGCGGTCTGATCGGCAGGCAGGGGCATCTCGCCACTTTAAGCCGTCTCCTTCGGACCATGCCGGACCAGGGTGATCGGCGAGACGCTCGCTGCGGCTACGATGCGGAGGCGCGACGACACCGTGCGTCAGCTGCCCGAGGAGAGCACGGTGCCGTCGAAACTCGGTTCTGGCACAGTTTTTGGGGAGCGGTCGCGGAGCGTCACTGAAGCAGGATCATCTTGCGGAGCAGTCCGAATCCGGCCCGCCCATAGAGCTGCCTCTTGATCTTCTTGATGCGGTTCACGGCGCCCTCTGGGCCGCCAGAGCTCCATACGAGGGTGAGTCCGGCGGTGACGGCGTCGATGTCTCGAAGCAAGTGGAGTGCGAAGCCGGTGAGGCCGGGGAGTTGGCTGGCGTCGACAGCGTCGATCCAGGCGGGGAGCATGGCGCCGCGGCGGTGGATCCCATGGGCTCGGTTCAGCAGGTGCTGCAAGCCGACTGGTCCGTCGAGCCCGACGTACTCGGCGAGTTGCCAGCCGTTCTTGCGGCCGACAGGACCGAGCAGTCCACGGACGTAGTCCCGCATCCGCCGCCGCAGATCGACCCGGCCGAACCGGTGACCGACCCGCAACAGCACCTCCTCAAGTTCCAAAGCCCAGACACCAGGCTTCACATCGTCTTGCATGATCAGCACAACGGCGATCGAGGGCCGCCGGTCACGAACTTCGCCCACATGACGAGATGTCAGCTGAGTATGCTCAGAAACCAGCCACTGACCAGCGGCAATAGCGAAGTGCAACTGGAGTACTAGCGGCATCGCCGGCGGGCTCAGGGCTCAGGACCGCCTCCTGGCTGCTGGCGACACCGGCTCGCGGCATCAGGCTCAGGCCGGTTGACGTTGGGGTTGCTGTGCTCGGCGATGCGTGCTGCGATGGAAGTAGTCCGAGAGGCTATGCGAACACACAGGCCGGGACGAGGGCCATAGGGTGTCTCCTCGCCGGAGCCGATGACGGCGCATGCGCCATCCATGTCTTGTGACGCTGAGCAGAACCAGAGGCAGACCATGTCTTCCATCGACGACAAATGGCAGACAACCCAGTGGATCGGTCCTCCGGTGGATGCCGGTGGAGGAATCAACGAGGGCCCCAATCCTGACGGTCGCGGCCGTTCACGCGACTTCCAGAACGGAACGATCGAATGGTCGCCGCAGACCGGTGCCCACGAAGTGCACGGTGCGATCCGCGACCACTATGCGCAACTCGGCGGACCTGGGTCCTTCTTGGGCTACCCGCTGACGGATGAGACCGGAACTCCGGACGGCATCGGGCGCTACAACCACTTCGAATACGGTTCGATCTACTGGACACCGGACACCGGTGCCCACGAAGTCCACGGGGCCATCCGTGAGTACTGGGCGCAGCACGGATGGGAACGCAGCAAGTTTCGGTACCCGCTTTCGGACGAGGTCGGCCCGTCCCCCGCATACCGGTACAACAGGTTCCAGGGAGGGATCCTCAACTGGACCCCGGCCGGCGGTGTGCACGAGGCGGTCCCCATTGACGACGGCTAATAGGACTCCGTTAGGGCCTGTGTGATGTTGTGATCAGCCAGTTGCCTTCAGGAGGTCGGTGATCCAGATCATCGAGGCGCGGAGGTGGAGGCCGGCGAGGTAGCTCTCGGGCGTCTTGTCGTATCGAGTCGCGATGCCCCGCCAGGCCTTTAGCTTGTTGATCAGGCGCTCGACGGTGTTTCGCTCCTTGTGGAGATCGACGTCGCGGCGTGTGGGGCGGCCGCCCCGGCTGCCCTTCTTCTTCCGGTTGACGGCTTGGTCCTTCTTCTCCGGGATGACTGCCTTGATGTACCGTTTCCGCAGGTAGGAGCGGTTAGCGCGGGATGAGTAGGCCTTGTCCGCAGCGACCGCACCAGGCCGGGTTCGGGGTCGGCCGACGGGTAGACGGGCACGCACCTTCTCCAGCACGGGGAGAAACGGCGGGCTGTCTGCAGCCTGTCCTGCGGTCAGTACGAGGCATATCGGACGGCACTTGCGGTCTGCGGCGAGATGAGCCTTGCTCGTCAGCCCATCACGGGATCTGCCGAGCAGGGCTTCCTTCAAGCGGAGCTTGTGTCGCCGCCTGATGTGCCGCCGTGCTTCCCGCCCGGGGATGTCACTTTCGTCCTGCCCGTTCTGTTCCGGCGGGCCGCCCCTTTTTGCCGGGCCTGCTCCTGCTCGGCAGCGGCTTCCTCAAGGGCGTCCATGATCTCCTTGCCGATACGCATCCCGGCGGTGTCGTGGTGGGCGCGGGTGGTGGTGGAATCCACGCTGACCAGGGACAAGTCCGTCTTCCCCTTGCGGGCGGCTTCGGCGATCACACCTTCCGGCAGTGCGGTGAAGACGCCGGCGTCCCTCCACACCCGGAAGCGGCCGTAGACCGTCGGCCACGGGCCGAACTCGCCGGGCATCTCCCGCCACTGGCTGCTGGTGCGGAACCGCCAGATCACCCCCTCGAACTGCTGCCGCAGCCGCTTGGGGTGCGGACCGAACCCGCCGATCGGCAGGTAGGACTCGATGAACTTCCACTGCTCGTCGGTGAGTTGCCTACGCGTCACATCCAGTGACCTACCGGATCCACCCCCTGTACGGGAACGGAACCAAAAGAGTGATCACAACATCACACAGACCCTAATTCAATCATTGGTCGTGGGGTCGTGGGCGCGGCAAGTCCGCTCAGGAGATCGAGGCCTGCGGGGGCGGAGTCCAGGGGACGGTGACCGCGATATCGTGGAGGGCCACTGACGACCATCCCATCCCATGATCTGGCAGGAGATCCTAATTGTTGATCAGGGGGAGGGGAATTTTTCGTCGTACTCGCCAACGACGTTGTAATTCCGAGCCAGACCGAGGTCGTGCAGTTGAGAAATCTTACTCTGAGGGATGCCGCCCAGTGGAGTGGGGATGTCCGTCCGGTTCTTGTCTCCCTCGTTTCCGAAAGCGTAGCGTTTCCAAATTTGAACGCGAACAGTCGTGATCTTGTGACCACTCGCATCGTAAGTCTGCGTCGATGAAACTCGGTATTGGACGTCATGGAGCGCCCAGTACCAGTCGAGGTTGTCCTGACCCTTGATTTCCACATTGTGCCACCCGCTGTCGAAAGGGCCATCTTTCGCGCGGGCCGCAGCAAGGGCGGCGTTCACCTTTATGGCATACTCCGACGACGGACAATCCCTTAGAATCTGCATGGGGTCCACTTGGTAGTCGCTTCCCACATTGTCGAGCCAATGTTGAAGCATAGCGGCGGCATTAGCGAAGTGGTGTACATCACCCAGGTAGTATCGAGCGGCCATCCGGAGGTCGTCGTGGAGTTTTTGGTCCCCTGGAGTCACCCAATTCGCGCGCGAGCCCCAGACCGGCCCATCGTGCCCTTCGACCCATTTGGGGAGCGGGTCATCCGGACTGTATGCCTCGCTTGTGCGCGGATCGAATGACCATTTCTCCTTCTCATAGTTGTTCTGAATTGCTTTGTCGTCCGAGGTGATGATAGCGAGCAGAAGAGATGGCGGCCCGTCCGAGGTGCGGTGATCAGGGTAATGCACGTTACCCGTAGTCCCGCCCGCTTCTTCGAAGGCTTTGCCAACGATTCGGACTCGTTGATCGGTCAAGTATGCCGCCCGCACCTGCTTGATTATTTCCGCCTCCAAGCTTCCTCTCCCATATTTCCGTTCACCTACGAGAGCCATGACCCGGCTCACATCTATGTTCACTCCGTCTGGTTTGGGTCGAGCGCCGTAGAAGAAAGCATCCAACGCGCTCTGGAGGTTACGCCGAACCCAATCCTGTAAATCTCGCGCCGGGCCCACGCAGCTATCGGAATACAGGTAGAGATCTGCCGGGACGGCAGAAACATCACTCACTTGAAAGGCCCTTCAGTGAGCACCGCGATTTACCGAGCGCGCCTCGGCGGTGAGGTCAAGGACCGCACCCTTGATCGCCGAAATTTCTTCCTTGAGCTTCGTCAAATCTCTCTGCTCGGAACGGAACGCCCCTTCGAAATCTGAGCGTCTCGCTCCCTGCCAAACATCGCATGGGTTCGCGCCGAGCAGTTCCCGCCTCTTGTTTGTGCGGAGTTCGATCACCGCGCCGATTTTTGCATGCAAGGCCGTCAGTACCCCGACGAGGTTGTCAGCTGCAGCCCAGTCGTAGTTGACATTCTCGTACGGTTGCCCCATGGCGATCCTCCTGGTTGCCGGGAGAGACATCTGCGATCACGCGAACACATGTCCGTCAGAGCCGCCACCAATTCCTGCATGCCTCGCCGTGAGGATCGCAGAACTTGAACGCCAAGTCCTTGACGCGTAGTGCAAAGGTGTTGACGATGAGTGCATGATCGGTGGCATGAATCCAGGGCCTTGGGGAGAGTCTTGATCGTCCGGTTTGGTCACGGGGTTCGGTGGCGGGCGAGGACGGTTTCGGGTTGGGCTTGAGCACGTTCGCCGCTGGCGATGTTGGCCCAGCCCGCCCGGTGGAGGGTGGGGCGGGCCAGGTCGCGCGGGGCGCTCATGACGGCGGGGGTGTGAGGGCGGCACCGGTGCCGCCCAAATCGCGCGTCGCTTACGGCCTGGACGCCTCCAGCGGCAAGGTGCTGTGGCAGCTCCCAGTCAAGCAGGCCGACCGTATCGCTCCCAAGATCACCACAGCCTGGCACGGCCGCGTCTACGGTGGAACCGACCACGGTGCGATCGCCCTGGACGCCCGTAACGGCAAGGATCTCCTGGCTTCGTTCACTTCAAGTAGCAGCGTTTGTCCATCGGTTTGGGTGGCGACGGGCGGTCGGCGGGGCCGTGGATGTTCACGAGAAATGAAGTATCAAAGCCCGTCCTGACGCGGATACGCCACCGAGGCGTGCGCAGCGGCACTGGGCTGGTTCGCCGACGCACTTCCCGGCGAACCAGTGGTACTCGCCACCCAGAGCGCCAACGAGCGCTCGATGCGCCTGGCGGCGAAGCTTGGCTTCATCGAGGTAGAGCGGTTCGAGGCCTACGGCGCTGAGCAGTGGTTCGGCATGTGGTCCCGGTCGCGCTGTCCGAGTGAGGTCGTGCTTGGCGGTGTCCGCACTCATCGCGATGGAGCCGGGCGAGCGCGAGGAGATCAATCGAGGTTCAAGGATGGGTTCTCAGTGGGCATTTAGTACGCCAGTCAGAAATCGTTGCCTGAGCTGGTCCGCTTCGTTGGTCCGGGCATGGTGGGGATGGATGAAGCCGGTTTGTGGGCTGCGGAGTTGGACTCGGTGTTCGGACGGGTCGCGGGCCGGTTCTCAAGAGTGGGTCTGCGGTGGCGGATGCGGGACTACGTGCGCGGGCTGCTGGCTCCGGTGGAGCGGAAGAACGGCTGGCAGTTCGCCGAGTACGCAGGCCACCGCGGACCGGCGGGCTTCCAGCATCTGCTGAACGGTGCGTCCTTGGACGCTGACACAGTCCGGGACGACGTCCGGCAGTACATCGCCGAGTGCCTCGGCACCCGAGATGGAGTCCTGATCGTGGATGACACCGGCTTCCTGAAGAAGGGCACCACCTCCGTCGGCGTGCAGAGGGAGTACTCGGGCACGGCCGGCCGCACGCAGAACTGTCAGATCGGAGTCTTCGCCGCTTATGCCTCGGCCAAGGGCAGGGCACTGGTGGACCTGGAGCTGTATCTGCCGAAGTCGTGGGCCTCGGATACGGACCGGTGCCGAGTGGCGAAGGTCCCTGGCGGCAGCGGGTTCGCGACGAAAGGTGAGCTGGCCCGGGCGATGATTCTGCGGGCCCTGGCCTCATCTCTCTGCCGATCGTCTGGGTGACGGGCAACTGCGCCTACGGGCAGGAATGGCGCATGCGTCGCACCCTAGAAGAAGCCGGTGTCGGCTACGTCCTGGCGGTGCCGAAGTCGCAGCAACTGCATGCTCCCTTCGGCCGTATCGACCAGGCCATCGCCGATGCCCCCGACGAGGCATGGGAACGTCATTCCTGCGGCGACGGCGCCAAAGGCCCGCGTCTTTATTACTGGGCCGCCGCCCGTCTGCCGGCGATCAGCGTCTTCGACGGGGATCAGCCAACTCACCAGCGGTGGGTACTGGCCCGCCGCAGACTCGCCGGCGCGGACGAGATCGCCTACTACCTCGCCTACGCACCAGGCGGCACCAGCGTCGCCGACCTGGTCCGTGTCGCCGGCTCGCGCTGGGCGATCGAGGAAGCCTTCCAGGCCGCCAAGAACGAATGCGGCCTCGACCAATACGAGGTCCGCCGTTACCCAGGCTGGTCACCCTGGCCATGCTTGCCCACGCGTTCCTGGCCGTCGTCGCTGCCCCGACAACCGAAAGGGGGGGGCGGCAGAAACGACACCACCAGCACCATCCGCTTCACGGTGGCAGAGATCCGCAGACTCCTGGACACTCTCCTACCCCGCCCCACACCCCGCCTCGGACCAGTCACCCACGCCCTGAACTGGTCCCTCTGGCGCAGACAGCACCAGGCCATCACCCGCCGCTGCCACTACCGAAGAAGAACCAGCTCAGGCAACGATTTCTGACTGGAGTACTAGTAGGGCTTGGTCAGCTTCAGTCGTGAGTGGTGTGTCTGGTGGGCTGCGGGTGTCGTTGTGATGGTGTGACATCTGGGGAGATGGCCGAGGTCCGGGAGGACCTGGAGGCGTTCACGGCGGAGTTGTTCGACGGGTTCTTCCGTGCTGACCAGCGTCGGTGGGGGCAGGTGTACGTGCGCGGACTGCTGCTGGACGGACGGCGCAAGTCGGTGGAGCCGATGGCGGCGAGGCTGGGTGAGGACGGCAACCGGCAGGCTCTGGCGCACTTCGTGACGACCAGCCCGTGGAATCCGGCGCATGCGCAGGCTCGCCTGGCCTGGAAGATGCAGGACGCGATCGGGCCGGAGGCGTTGATCGTTGATGACACCGGCTTCCTCAAGGACGGGGACGCCTCGGCGTGCGTATCCACGCAGTACACCGGAACCGCTGGCAAGGTCACCAACTGCCAGGTGGGTGTGTCGCTGCACCTGGCCCACGACCGTGCCTCGGCCGCAATCGGCCGGCGGCTGTTCCTGCCCGCCTCCTGGGATCCCGTCTCCCCGGAGGCGGATCCGGCCAAGGTCGCCCGCCGCAAGCGGTGCGGTATCCCCGCTGGGTCCGGTCATGTGGAGAAGTGGCAGCTGGCCCTGGACATGATCGACGAGGCCCGCAGCTGGGGCGTCGACGTCCCACTGGTCCTCGCCGACGCCGGATACGGCGACGCCACCGCCTTCCGCCTGGGCCTGGAGGAACGCAAACTCACCTACGCCGTCGGCATCTCCTCCCGGCTCACCGCCCATCCGGCACACGCGCGGCCAATCACCCCGCCCTACCAGGGCACCGGCGGCCCGCCGGTGGCGACGTATCCGGACAAGCCGATGACGGTGAAGGAACTGGTCATTCAGGCCGGTCGGCCAGCGGCCCGGCCGGTGTCCTGGCGCGAGGGCTCCCAGCCGGGAAAGGGCCGCAGCGGCCTCAAGCGCATGTACTCCCGTTTCGTCGCCCTGCGCATCCGTCTCGCCGGACGCGAGATCCGCCAGGCCACCAAGGGCGCGGAACTTCCCGAGCGGTGGCTGCCGGCCGAATGGCCCGCCACCGAGAGCGAACCGGTGCAGTTCTGCCTGTCCAGCCTGCCCTCCGGCATGCCCCTGGCCACGCTGGTCCGCCTGGCCAAGCTCCGCCGGCGCATCGAGCACGACTACCGGGAGATGAAACAGGCCCTGGGACTTGCCCACTTCGAAGGCCGCACCCGGCAAGGCTGGCACCACCATGTCACCCTCGTCTCCGCCGCCCACGCCTTCTGCACCCTGCAACCGCTGACACGAGACCCAAAAGACACGGCGCAGGACTGAGCCTTTACCAAGTGGTCCGCAAAATGCAGACACTCCTCGCCACCTGGGCCGGCACCTGCCCCACCTGCCACCGCGACATACCCACCCCCATACGAACCAGACCAAGCCCTACTAGGGCCTGTGTGTTGTTGTGATCAGCCAGTCGCCGGGGACAGGCCTGGTACTCGGCGGCGGGGTGATCCGTTCGCAGCCGCTCGCGTGCCGTACCTGAACACCCTGTTGCCTGCGCGAGCGTGGTGTCATGGTGATGTGGATCCGGATGTATGACGAGGCCCGAGGCCTGTGGCAGTACTTCGAGGGTGATGAGGAGGGTTGGGTTCTCCGGCAAGTGGACTTGCGAGGCGATGACGGTACCCCGGTGACCGCCTCCTCCCTGGAGGAGGTTCTGCGGCTTCAGGAGCGTGCGGACATCGCCACTATGAGCCGGTACGAGCAGCGGTACGGCCTCGTCTCCGAGGGCAGGCTCACGGGGTGGGAGGAAGCACCGCGCGCCGGCGGGATCTCGGCCGAGGAGTTCGAGAGGGTGTGGCTGGACGCCCGGCGGACTCTGGGGGCCACCGCACCGGCCCGGGACACGGACAGGTGACGGCTGCCCCCGCGCCTGTTCCGTTGCTGCGAGTGGGCACCCGAGAGGTGTTTCTCCGGACTCCGCCTGTGGGCGGCGATCATCTGGATCCGCAGCCTTTGCCCCGCCTGGTGATCCCCACCGAAGACAGGCCCTGGTTCCTTCCTCGACTGCTGCGGGCTGTTGCCGTCGGAGAGCGGCGGGTCCAGGTGGAGGGCGCGCAGCGAAGCGGGGACGTATGACCTGGACGGGCGGCGAGCGACAGCCGCATTCGGCCCGCGAAGAACGCAGTGGCATCCGAAGTCGTCTGGAAACGGCGTCGGTGCGCACTGACACAGCCATCAACAGGCGCGTTGCGCGGAACGCACATCATTCTGTACTCGTGGGCAATGAGGTTTTCTCAGTGAAGATCATTTCCAGTGCCCGTTGAGAACAAGTGCGGCGCGGGCTATGTCGCCGATTCTGCTGGGGCTGAGGGTGACGTGCTTGAGGGTTCGCCAGCGTTCCTTCAGTTCCGCCCGGTCCGCTCGCCGCGCGCCCTCACGTGTCTGATCAGCGCATTCGTGGCTCGGATTCTTCGGGCCAGGGTGGTCTCGGAGCGGCCTTTGGGGCGGCGTACGGGCACGTGAATGCCGATGCCAGTGCCGATAGCCCCCTTGTCGGCGAGTGTGGGAATCTCGTCGGCGGCGGCTTTGTACAGCGCGGGCAGCACGTGGATGCGGCCGAGGTTGATGTCCGGGGTGGAACCCGGCTCGACGTCGGAGACCCACAACGGGGTGCCGTCCGGCTCGGCCAGGAACTGAATGTTGCCGCCGAAGCTCTTGTGCTTCTGGGAGAACCACATGTCGTTGCCGTTCTCCCGGACGCTGGCCGGCCGGTCGCAGGCGATCGGCGTGCCGTCCAGCACCACGTGTGTCATCCCCTGGGCGCGGCAGAGGTCCAACACCTCGTGTGGATCAGGAGCCTGGGCGGCCGGCACACTGATGCCCTCATGGAGATAGCGGTAGCCGGTGGCCTGCGAGATCCCGGCGTCCCGAGCCAGCCAGTGCACGCAGCCGTGCTCTCGGGACCAGCGCAGCACCAGTACCGTCTGGCGGAACGGGCCCGGGGCGCGAGAGTCCGTCGGCGTGCCGGTCCCGCGCCGGTGGGCGGCCGGCAACCGGGCGAGGAACTCCAAATGTGGCGTGGGACGTCGAGCGCGGCAGCATAGGTGACCAACGTGAAGCCTCTGATTCGAGCGGACATGGTCTTGGCAGACCATTCCTGCCAGAGGCTTCACGCCTGCCCGGCCTCGTGGCTCACCCGTAGATCATTTCGCCGGCGAAGCCTCAGTGGGAAAGAGCCACGCTGCGCTCGGCCCCAGGTCTTGCCGGCCGGTTCTTTGATGGTGTGGTTGATCCGGTTGAAGGAGTTGGTCAGCGCGAACTCCAGGTTGATCGCGCCGATCTGCCGGCCCGGCCAGACTCGCGCTCATGGACCTGCCGACCCCGGTGTGACTCCCTGCCGGCGAAGGACGCGCATACGCGAAGTGGTCCATGCCTGATCCCGCGGAGACGCTGAACTTACTGAAAGTGAACCCGTGATGTCGGCGATGGTGCTCCTGGGGCCGTCGCCGACATCACGTGGAAGCCGCCGGGGTCGGTGTCAGTGGACCGGTTCGAGATGGTCGGCGCCCGGGCGCCCGGCGCTCAGGTGGGCGGTGAGGAAGCGGGCGGCGCGGTCGAGTGCGGCGTCCGCCTCGTTGAGGCGGCCGTAGTGGTGCTGGAAGACGTGGGGGAGGCCGGGGCCGATTTCGAGCGTGACCTCGACGCCGTCGGCGCCCGCGCGGGCGGCCAGCCGGACCGCGTCGTCGAGGAGCACCTCGTTCGCCCCGACCTGCACGAGGAGTGGGGGCAGTCCGGTGAGGTCGGCGAACACCGGGCTGGCCAGGGGATGAGCCCTGTCGCCTGCGCCGACGTAGAGATCGGCGTAGGCGCGCACGTCGGCCTCTGTGAAAATGGGGTCGGCGCTCTCCTTGGAACGGATGCTTCCTCCAGCGAGGGTGAGGTCGGCCCAAGGGGAGAAGACGACCACGGCGGCTGGTTGCGGCAGCCCGGCCTTGCGGGCGGCGAGCAGCGTGGCGATGCTCAATCCGCCACCGGCGGAGTCGCCGGCCATGACGAGGTCCCGTGGGTCGGTGCCCGACGCCAGCAGCTCGCGGTAGGCCGCGAGCCCGTCGTCGACAGCCGCGGGGAAGGGGTGCTCGGGTGCCAGCCGGTAATCCACCGACGTCGCGCGCAGCCCGGCGCGGCGGGCCAGTTCGCCGACCAGCCCTGCGTGGGTGTCCGGTGAGCCGATGACGTAGCCGCCGCCGTGCAGATAGAGCAGTCGGCCGCGGCCGGAGGCTTCGGCCGGCTCCAGCTCCAGGGTCGGCCGCCCGCCCAGGACGGTCCTGCGGGTGACCACGCCCTCCGGTGCGGGGCGGGTGATGGCCGCGGTGAAACCGCTGCGCTGCTCCTCGGGAGTGGGCCGCGTCTCGCTGCGGGGGGCGGAGCGGAGTATGGCGTCCAGGGCGTCGCGCTGCTGTCGGGACATGTGGGGCCTCCATGGGTCGGGGTGCGAGGATGGATTCCTGGGAATCCACCTGCCCGACTCCAACCGGATTCCAAGGAAGATGATTCCCGGGAATCTACTGGAAGGCTAATGTGAGCCATATCACTCCGATCTTCGCCGATCTGGTCCGCGTCGAGACCCGGCTCTACAACGCGGTGGGCGCCCGGTTGCGCGCCGAACAAGGGCTGGGGCTGGGACAGTTCGAGCTTTTGGAGATCATCGACCGCGTGCCGGGGTGCCGCGTGCTCGACATCGTCGGCGAACTGGCGATCACCGTGGGGGCCGTCAGCAAGGCGGTCGACCGGCTGGTGACTGCGGGCTGGTGCCTGCGGGTCGCGCACCCCCAGGACCGCCGCTCGTCCGTCCTCCGCCTCACATCCGCGGGTGAGGAGCAGTTGTCCGCTTCCCGCCCCATTGTCGAAAGCGAGCTCATCTCACTGACCGCGGCGGTTCCCCCTGAGGACCTGGCCCGCATCGCCTCAACCCTGGCCATCCTTCGCGCAACCCTCGAGGCGGGCCCCACGGCCGGCCGGGATGAGGGGACATGACCCGCGAATGGCATCCGGCCCCCCCAGAGTTGAGTGACACTGCTTGGCCCCGCAAGGCCGACATCACGAATTCAATTTCAGTAGCCCCTGAGAAAACCTCGCTGGTTCAACCCCCGCATCAGACAGTCCGCACGAAAAGGAGAAAGTGTCTTATGTGGCGAGAGCTCGCGTCAGAGTTCCCTGACGTGGAGCTGCGGGACGCGGTCGATCCCGATGTCCTGGCCGCGATCGAGGAGCAGCTTGGCCAGCCGCTTCCCGAGTCCTTGCGTGAGCTCCTGACCGAGACCGATGGGATCGGAGGGGACTATGGGACGGAGGTTGTCTGGACGGCCGAGAAGATCCTGGGAGAGAACCAGTCCTTCCGTACCAACGAGCAGTTTCGCAACCTGTACATGCCGTTCGACGCCTTCATGTTCTTCGGTGACAACGGTGGCGGCGACCAATTTGCCTTCGTGCGTACCCCGGCCCGCGATGAAATCTCCGTATGGGATCACGAAACGGACAGCCGCACCTGGGTTGCATCGTCGCTGGAGAGCTATGTGCGCAGCGCCCTTGGCGGCGACGGCGAAGACTGGTACCGCACTGATTGATCGGTGGGGGAGCGATGCCGTTGCTGGTGTTGTGACATCCCGCCTGGCGGAGAGGGCGGCATTCGAGCCTGCCTGGGCCCCTTGAGGCGCGACCGCGAGGCATGCTCCTGCGAACCCGCGCCGGCCGTGACAAGGCCGCGCCCGGCCGCTGGATCCACAACCCGACCACGAAACAGAAGAAATACCGAGGAGCTGGCCGTCCAGTCCTGTGGCAGACACGATATTCGATGCCGCCCTGAAAGGGTGCGGGGGAACGGACAGGCAGGACTCGCAGCTCAGGCTGCCACTTATCGAACACCCAGCGGGGTAGGAGGTGTTGAGGTATGGTCGGTGAGCGTCCCGGTCCCCGGGGCTCAACGCTTGTGCGGGTTGCAGCGTGATGCGACTGTCCGAGTCGATGTTGAACCCCCAGGAGAAGCCTGATCCGGCCCTGCGGCACCTGGCACCCAGGGTGCATATTCACTTGGGCGGCTCTCGCCCGGACTACCGTTGATACCGAGCCTCGGCCTTGGCCCGGAACTTCTCGAACTTCTCCGGCCGGTACCGCTGATGCCACAACACATTCAGCGCCGCCAGGCCGCTCAGCAGCACGATGCCGAGTACCCAACCGATCACCATTGGCCAGCTGTGATGCTGGGCAATGTTCGTGATTGCCGCAAAAGCGGCAACTCCGATCACAACGAGAGCCTGCCGTAGCCACCATCTTCGAGACATGCCCCGCACCCTAAACGCCCGCAGGCTGTCAGCGATCAAGGAGATTCAACCGTGCCCCAGGACCGCTTTGCGGGATTTGGGGCCGAACGGGCTACACCACTCGGTGGGGGTGGTTCCAGCGCAGGAAACGCTGCCACCGCTCTGTGTAACGACGGCGCCTACTCCTACGCCGCGCACCATCAGGGCGCCTGCTCGCACCACGGGGCGTGGCCATCTTCTACAGGTAGGCCCGTAGGGGGCGACGAACTGCCCGACCGGCGGTATTGGCCGGTCAGGCGGGGCCTTAGGTGTCAGCATTTTCGGAAGGGACCCGATGATAGGCCTTGCCGTTTCGCTAGCCTCGGGCTTTCATATGCTGGGCCGTCCGGATGATGGCCAGGCAAGCGAAAAGTGACCCTGACCAGCAAGAATGAGGATTGCCGAGGTCTTTGTTCCCGCCCGCGCCGGAGGTGCTTTCCAGGTGAAGCAGCGTATCGGTTTCTATCCTCGTGTCCGTACCGAGGGCGGCGGGCGGGCTGTGGTGTCCCAAGCCGACGGCGTGCTGCTGGTCGAGACGGTCCGTAGGACCGGCCTGGACCAGGTGATCTTGGCGGCACTTGCGCCGTGGCGACGGCCCTGAGCGGTGCACGATCCGGGCAAGGTCTTGCTGGATGTGGCCCTGGCGGTGGCGCTGGGTGGGGACTGTCTGGCCGATGTGGGCGCGCTGCGCGCGGAGCCGGCGGTGTTCGGGCCGGTGGCCTCTGGCGCGACCGTCTCCCGCCTAGTCGATACGCTCGCCGCGGCTGACGTCAAGGCCATCACGGCCCTGTGTGCCGCGCGGGCCAAGGTCCGCGAGCGGGTGTGGCAGTTGGCCGGTCCTGCGGCGCCGGACGCCGACGGCCAGGTCACCGTGGATATCGACGGGGTGCTGGTCGTCGCCCACTCTGACAAGCAGGACGCCGCTGCGACCTGGAAGAAGACTGATGGCCACCACCGCTGATGGCCTTCGTCGACCACGGCCGAGGCGGCACCGGCGAGCCGGTGGCCGCGCTGCTGCGCCCCGGAAACGCGGGCGGCAATACCGCCGCCGGCCACATCACCACCGCCCGCCTCGCCCTGGCCCAGTTGCCGAAGCACTATCGCCGCGGACGGCAGACCCTGATCCGCACCGACTCCGGCAGCGGCACCCACGAGTTCGTCGCGTGGCTCGCCCAGCGCGGCCGGTGGCTGTCGTACTCCGTCGGCATGACCATCACCGACGCCATCCACGCAGCCGTGCTGCATGTGCCCGCCGACGCCTGGACCCCGGCGGTGGAACCCGACGGCGAGATCCGCGACGGCGCCTGGACGGCCGAACTGGCCGGGGACTGCCTCGCCGGCTGGCCCAAGGGCATGCGGCTGATCGTGCGCAAGGAACGCCCCAACCCCGGCGCCCAGTTGCGCTTCACCGACGCCGATGGCATGCGGCTGACCTGCTTCGCCACCAACACCATAGACATCCCGATCGCCCAACTGGAGCTACGGCACGGCCAGCGGGCCCGGGCCGAGGACCGCATCCGCGCCGCCCGCGCCACCGGCCTGCGCAACCTGCCGCTGCACGAGGCCGCGCAGAACCGGATCTGGCTGGAGATCGTTTCCCTCGCCCTCGACCTGCTCGCATGGATGCCGATGCTCGCCCTGACCGGCAAGCCGAAACTGTGGGAGCCCCGCCGCCTGCGGCTGCGACTGTTCTCCGCCGCTGCTCAACTGGTTACCACCGCACGTCGCCGACATCTACGCTTCGCCGACCACTTGCCCTGGACCGACATCATCACCAGTGCGATCCACCGCCTCGCCGCGTTACCCAACCCCGGCTGACCAGCGCAGCGCCCAACCCCGACGACCGTGATCAACCCACCCGGAGCCGTGGAATCCGGCGCTCACCCGACGCGTCAGCCGGGCCATCGACCTGCACACAGGCCGAACTGCACCATCCTCGAAGCCAAAGAGGGGCCGTCAGCACACTGACGGCCCGTCACGAAACATAGGCAAGGACTCCAGCCCCCATTACCTGCTGGGCGAGCCGGGCAAGACACTTGCCCGCCAGTGCGGCGAGGATGAATCCGCGCGGTGCTTGTGTTGAACTGCGCAACACAATCCGCACGCGACGACAGGTGGACCACGATGCCTCTTGAGGGCGAGTACGAGCCGAGTCCGGCGCAGTGGGTGCGCGACCAGGTCGAATTGTATGAGGGTTCGGGCGGCACGCAAGGGACGACGCTCTGGGACACGGGCCTGCCCGTCGTCATTCTCACGACTCGCGGCGCGAAGAGCGGCAAGATCCGCAAGATCCCGCTGATGCGCGTCGAGCACGAGGGGCGTTACGCGGCCGTGGCCTCGAAGGCCGGCTTCCCGCGTCACCCGGTCTGGTACTTCAACGTCAAGTCCGACCCACATGTGGAGCTGCAGGACGGATCCATACGCCAGGACATGACGGCCCGTGAGATCACCGGAGACGAGAAGGCCGAGTGGTGGGAACGAGCGGTCGCCGCGTATCCGCCGTACGCCGAATACCAGGAGAAGACCGACCGTGTGATCCCCGTCTTCGTGCTGGAGCCCGCGTCCGTGGCAGGGACGGCAGACGCCCTACCGTCGTGAACGAGGACCTGATCTGCGCGGCCCACGATCTGATGCGCAACAAGGTCCGACAAAGCTGCAGGCCCCTCACACAGGATCGAGGCTGGTCCGGCTGTCTCTGCGGCTCTGCTTCGGGACGGTCGACATGATGTTCTGGATGTGCAGCCCCGGAAAGGCGGCCCCCGGGACCCGCCGTGTCGTTTGGCTCTACGGGGCTGCGGCGGCTCTCCGCTGTGGTCGGTACGGACGGGGCGTGCTGACGATCTGACTTTCCGCTCGATCAGGTAGAGCCGCGACCGGTTCCCGGGCGGGTTGCTTGTGGGAGTCGCTACGAGGGGTCCGGCGCATAACTGTTGACGGGAGTGAGTACCGCTGACATATCCGGAGGAAGCCCTCCTACATGCAGGGACTCTGCTGGACACCTATGACCTACGCGGCCGAAGCGGCCAACGGCTACGAGTCGGGCACGACCTTGATCGTCACCAGCAGTCAGGCCCGTTCCAGTATCTGGGTGGGTGCCGAGGCGGTGCCCATTCGCCCAGCCCACGTTGCTGCCGGCAGCCGAGAAGTACGGGACCGAGGCTGGGAATGAACCAGGGCCGGGTTTCCTTTCCAGCTCGCCCGATCCGCAGGGTTCATCGCCCAGCCATGAGGCAAAGCGAAGAAGGGCAACCCGTCTCGGTCGAACTGCCGCAGAGGCTCCAGGCCTGGTTCGCCGAGCATGAGGAACGCTTGCAATCCTGCGGAATCACGGGTGTCGTCCAGTCGTCGCCCGAGGACGGACGAACCAGGACCAGCACCTGGATGACGCTCGAAAACGATGGCTTCGTCGCCGTGCTCACCGTCGGGAGCAGCGGGGAAGCCGAGCTTGAGTACGGGGACGTGGCAACAGGCCAGGTCCGACAACAGCACTGGGATCTCTGCGCCTTCCAGGACCTCCTCGACGCCATCGAGACCATCCACTATCGGATCCGCATAAAGGGCGAGCCGTCCCTGGAAGGGCGACATCCGGCGAGTTCGAGAAAGCCTGGGCCGAATTCCTTGCCAGATTGCAGCCCGACCCCGCCGACCTCTCGGTGTTCCGAGGGCTTCTTGGCATCATTTCGGCATGGCCCCAGTTCTTCCCCGCACTGTCCGAGCCGTCGACACCGCTCAGCTCCTGGACCTGGCCCAAGAGGCCGCCATGCACGGCTTTAGCCAGCGTCTCCCGGTTGACTGGCTCCAAGAGCACCTCGCCGCAGAGGCGACGCACTACCTGTTCCCTACGCTCGTGCAGCGGCTCACGCACCGTCCCGAGGCGCCGCTGCAGTGGAGGTGCCAGCAACTGCTGACCGTCAGCACCGGCGAACAGATCTGGGGTCTCCTCGATGTCCTTCCCGACACCTTCGACAAGATCCCCGAGACCTTGGACACGGCGTCCAAGAAGGACATCGTCAGCCGCATCGAACAAGCAGTGACCGTGCGTGCATGGGTGGAACGGATGGCTGCCGATGCAGGTTCGTGACACCTCCGGGCGGCTGCAGCCTGCTGGACCGTCTGAGGAAATGACACCGCTCTGAGACAGCCGCCAGCCGACACGTCGTGAGGCTGAGAGGGTGATACGTGAGCTGATGTCGGTTCTGTCGTCGTCTGAACGTGTAGCTCTGCGGACCTGTGGCTGATCACGGGGCTCGGCTGTGCTGAAGCGGCTCCGTGAGCGACCGCAACAGAAGCCCTACGAGAGCGACTTGCTGTGCAGCCTGACCGGGAGCTGCCGGCGTGCTGACAGCGGCCAGGGGAAGGCTTGGCGATGCCCGATCAGGACATCGAATGTGAGAGCTGTCCGTGCCCCGAAGCCGCTTCACTGCCACGTGGCGGAGCTCCTGACCACGCCAGACAGCCGATTGCGAACGGGCTATGCCAATCGGGCCGGGCCCTTGCTCCCGTCCCGGTCCGAGCGATCCGGTGCCCCCGGAGGTGCTGGACAGCGCCCACCGCCCGCCAGGCCGCCGCGCCCGGCGAGCGGGCCGCCGCCCAGATGCTCCACCTGCACTTCGACGAACCCCTGCGGACGCGGCCTACCGAGCGCTGCCGATGTTGCGGTCGCCGTCGGTGCCCTGGAGCATCAGGGTGGTCTCCTCGATGCGCCGGAAGCGCCCGTCGGCGGCGAACTCGCCGAAGAGGTAGACCTCCATGCGGACGGAGGAGCCGTCGGTCTTGTCGACATCGATGATGTGCCGGTCGGCGTACAGGTCGCCCTGCACGAGTTCGTCCAGCACCCGGATCGAGCCACCCGCGACGATGCCGCGCAGGTGGGCGATGTGGGCCGTGAACTCGCTGCGGTCGTCCCAACGGCCGTCGGTGCGCTGGCGGTAGTCCGGGGCGAAGTGCCGGTCCACGGCCTCGGACAGCTCCAGCCCCGGCGTGAAGAGCAGATCGGTCATGGCGGAGACGACGTCGGTACGGAAGGCGGTGGTGGTCATGGCGGTCCTCACAGAAGGGTCGGGGAACACGGGTTCCCGGATCAGAGATTTGCGTGCGTTGAGCACGCATCTGAAGAGTACTACAGATTGCGTGCGCAGCGCACGCTAGTCTGGAGGGCATGCCGAACGATGTAGGACACGAGATCGCCGACGCACTGGCAGCGCTGCTCAAGCGCGACACCCGGACACAGCTGTACCAACGCCTGACCGAGGGCCTGGGCGACGCCGTGGACGAGACCACCTACCCCGTCCTCAGCGGGCTGGCCCGCACCGGCCCGCGCAGCGCCGCCGACCTCGCCGGCGAGATCGGCCTGGACCGCTCCGGCGTCACCCGCCGCGCCACCCGCCTGGAGAACGCCGGCCTCCTGCACCGCGATCCCGACCCCCGCGACCGGCGCGCCACCCTGCTCGCGCTCACCGAGGCCGGGCAGCAGACCGTGGACGTCACCCGACGCCGCCTCGCCGCGCACATCGAGGCATCCCTGGCCTCCTGGCCGCCCGCCGAAGCCCGCACCTTCGCCCACCACCTCCAGCGCTTCGTCACCGACGGCCCCTTCACCTGATCCGGAATGGGAACCTGACGCCACCCCACCCGCTCGGGGCGGCGCCTCGGCCCGGGGCGCGGGCCTTGCGCTCGGCCGCGTCGCCGCCGCACCGCAACGCCGGGATGCCCCTCACCCGCCCGACTCGACCATGCGGCGTCCGAGCGAGATCCGGGCGCGATTCTCTGGCTGTCCATCCGATCGAGACGGCACATCGCATCCGCACGCACCAGTCCAGACCGGCTGAGATTTCGGTGCGCCACCCGTCTCAAGGAGGCGGCCGCCGCCGGCCAGGCCGCCAAAACCTGATGTGGCACCGGAGCCTGGCCGGAGCCGGGAGAACAGGGCAGTGACCAGCTCCCCGCCGCGCGGCCTGCACTCCCTGATCCCCACCCGCCCACCAGGCCGCCACCCCGGGCAAGCGCGCCGCCGCCCAGATGCACCACCTGCGCACCGCCACCAACCCGGCGCCGGTGCTGGCCCCGGCCGCCGAACTGAACGCCGCCCACCTGGACGACCCCGACCCAGTCACCCGCGAAGCCACCACCGACGTCCACACCCGCCCGACCACCGCCCTGGAGGATCCGCCCCCAGCCGGTGATCACCCGTCTTACCGAAATGACCGACGCTGGCGATCTCCGAGGTCGAATGTCGTTGGCTGCGGCTCTTGCAAGGGATGGTGATTCGAGGATGCGCGGCGATCACGAGCCACGCTGTACCCACTGCGGTCGTGTTTCTTCACGCTCGGCTCGTGGGGCGGCCTGCTTGGACACTCCACCGTCGCACACCCGAGTGCGCCGACCGGCTACGTGCTCCGGCTGGCTTGCAAGCGGCGCCGTACCCCGCTCTGTGCGGGACTGCTGGAGCTGACCGAGCCCCGCAGGCCGTCTGTCCAGCGGGAACTCTTCTTCACGACCGCTAGCCGACTGGCCTTTCGGCCTGGGGAAGGCCGGCGATGATCAGGTCGAGGGCGAATTCGAAGCGCTGGTCGAAGTTGTCGGGGCCGACGTACGGCAGGACCTCGGCCAGGGCCGGGTAGGTGTCGGCCGGGACTTGGTCCGGGAGGAGGGCCGGTGCGGTTTCCTGGGCGGCCTGCTGTTCCTGGGTGAGGCCCAGGGTCAGGTAGAAGATCGTCCAGTGGGTCCACGCGGCCGTGCGCGGAGAGTGGCCGGCCGCCAGCAGGGTGGCGATCACGGTGTCGGCGTAGCGCAGCGTGCGGGGCTCGGCTGCGAAGACGCCCGCGACCATTCTGGCGGCGTCGCGGTGGGAGAGTAGCGCCGCGCGGCAGCGGCGGCTCAGTTCCTTGAGCCGGTCGGGGAACGCCTCGGGCAGCGGCTCGTCGAGACAGTGTGCGAGGAGTTCGTCGGAGGCGAGTTCGAGCAGGCGGCCCTTGCTGGAGGCGTGCCAGCGGACGGTGTTGTGCTGCACGCCGAGCCGGGCCGCGACGGCGCGCATGGTCACGCCGTCCAGCCCGTGCTCGTCGAGGACTGCCAGCGTGGCAGCGACGATCTCGCCCCGTGTCGTACCCATCCGATGCGCCTTCCTGGTCGACTTCCGAACCCCTATTGTCCAATGGACAATTATAGGGCATGCTCATCCTTATCCAATGGACAAGGCTGAGAGGAAGTGGTTGTCATGCTCGACGTGCTCATCGCCGGGGCCGGCCCGGTGGGGCTCTGGCTGGCCGCGGAGTTGCGCCTGCATGG
Organism: Streptomyces griseochromogenes; assembly: GCF_001542625.1. NCBI lineage: Bacteria > Bacillati > Actinomycetota > Actinomycetes > Kitasatosporales > Streptomycetaceae > Streptomyces > Streptomyces griseochromogenes. The sequence continues at coordinate 5,098,354 of NZ_CP016279.1, forward strand.
GGTGGAGGTGACCGTCGTGGAACGCCGGGCGGCACCGGACGGACGGTCGCGCGCTGTCGGTATGCAGGCCGGCACGCTGGACACCTTCGCCACCCGCGGACTCGCGGAGCGGTTCATCGAACGGGGCACCCCGGTGCCGACCGGCCACTTCGGGGCGGCGACCACCCGGCTGGACTTCTCCACAGTCGGGGCGGTGCACCCGTTCATGCTGGCGCTCGGTCAGTCCGTCACCGAACAGCTCCTGGAAGAGCACGCGGTTGCCGTGGGCGCCCGGGTACTGCGCGGGGAGGAGGTCGTCTCGCTCACTCAAGGGCCGGACGCCGTGGAGGCGGTGGTCCGGGCCGGCGGCACCCACCGGACCGTGCGGGCCCGCTGGGTGGTGGGCTGCGACGGCACCCGCAGTGCGGTGCGCCAGGCGGCCGGCATCGACTTCCCCGGTCAGGACACCACGCTGACCGGGTGGCTCGCCGACGTCGAGCTCGACGACCCGCCCACCGCGCCGCTCGCCGCCACCGGGCCGGCCGGTTCGTTCCTGGCGGCCCCGATCGGCGACGGCGTCCACCGGCTGGCGGGCCTCTCCACGGCCACCATGCACCACGGCGCCGGTGAACCACTGACTCTGGAGGAGGTGCGCGAGCAGACCCGCACGCTACTGGGACGGGACCTGGGCATCGGCAACCCCCGGTGGCTGTCGCGCTACGGCAACGCCACCCGCCAGGCCGCACGGTACCGAGCCGGACGGGTGCTGCTGGCCGGAGACGCGGCGCACATGTTCTTCCCGGCCGGTGGCCAGGGCATGAACCTCGGCATCCAGGACGCCACCAACCTGGGCTGGAAGCTGGCCGCCACTCTCCAGGGCCGGGCGCCCGACGGACTGCTCGACAGCTACGACACGGAGCGCCGGCCGGCCGCCCGCGCCGTCATCGACAACACCCGCGCGCAGCTCGCCCTGTTCGCCGCGGCGAGCCCGGAGCAGATCGCGCTGCGCGAGGTCTGGTCCGCCGCGCTGGCCGAACCGCAGACCAACCGCCAGTGGGCCCGCCGGATCGCCGGCTTCGACGACCCGATCCCCGCCGACACCGCACCCGGCTCGCACCCGCTGAACGGCACGCGACTGGCCGGCCTCGCCCTGGACACGGCCGACGCACCCACCGCCCACCCGTTGATGCACCACGGCCGGCCACTGCTGCTGGACCTCGGCGGGACGCGGACGCCGTGTTCCGCGGGCGGTCTGGAACAGCGGACGGTCACCGTCAACATCGAAGCGGCGGACCCGATCTGGCGGGACGTCACCGCCGTTCTGATCCGACCGGACGCCCGGATCGCCTGGGCCAGCGCCGACACCGACCCCCAGCGCCGGGCCGCGGACTGCCTCACCGCCCTGCGCACCCTGTGCCGCTGAGCGCGCTCGGGGAGCCCACCCGCCGGACCCGCTCGGCGCCCCTCTCTAACGGAGCAGGCCGGATCAGCGCGTGACTCCCCAGCCCCAGCGGGGGCACCCCCATCCATGCGTGCATCGCAAGGCGGGACACCTCCCGGCCGAAGGCTGGAGGCGTGCGTGTTCTGGGGGCTCACCCCGGCCAGAGGCTAGTAGGGCTTGATCAGGTAGGTGCGGCGGTTGGTATGTTGCGGTGGCAGGCTGGACAGGCGCCGGCCTAGAGCACGAGGAGTGTCTGCAAGTCGCGGACGACCTGGTAGAGGCTCAGACCGGCGCCGAGTCTTTGGGGGACTGTGCCAGCCGTTGCAGGGTGCAGAAGGCGTGGGTGAGAAAGACGAGCGTGACGTGGTGATGCCAGCCTGTCCTGGTGCGGCCCTCGAAGTGGGCAAGTCCCAGAGCCTGCTTCATCTCTCGGTAGTCGTGCTCGATCCTCCAGCGGAGCTTGGCCAGGCGGACCAGGGTGGTCAGCGGGATGTCAGCGGGCAGGTTGGAGAGCCGAAACTGCACAGGCTCGCTGGTGATTTGACGCCCGCTTTGCCCTTTCGGTTGGGGCAAGCGGCCTGGTCGCGGGCTCGCGGGGCGGCTATGGCCGGGGCCGGGTGAATAACCCCTGCCCGGTCTCGGCCAGGATCCCGCGCTCGGCCAGCCGCTTGAGCTTCAGGCGGACGTTGTTGATGTTGTTGGGAGCGATCTCCACCTCCATCGCCTCGCACACCGCCCGGGCCCGCAACGGTGCTTCGGCTGCGGCGAACACCGCCATGATCTGCTGATAGGCCGGATGGTCCGGCAGCTCCGCCGACGGCGGAGCGGGCGGCCGCTGGGAACGACGCGACGACATCCACGAAGCCTTCCTCGGCCTCACCACCTGCCTGATCACCCACCGACACGTCCGGCGCCTTTGTCAGGGCCTCTTAGTACTGGCTCAACGACCTCGCGGAGCTCTAAGAGGTCATCTCATTTGGGGTGTTCGATAGGCTCCAGATGTGGGGATCGTTGAGCGGCTTGTGCCGGATGAGCTGTGGGAGTTGTTCCAGCGAGTGGTTCCGGAGGCGCCGAGTCGGCCTCAGGGTGGTGGCCGGCGCCGGCACGGCGACCGGGAGGTGTTGGCTGCGATCGTGTTCGTGGCCACGTCGGGCTGCACGTGGCAGCAACTGCCGTCCGCCTCGTTCGGGCTTTCAGGGCCCACGGCTCACCGGCGCTTCGCCGAGTGGTCGAAGGCCCGGGTGTGGGCGAAGCTCCATCGCCTGGTCCTCGACGAACTCGGCTCTCGCGGTGAACTGGACTGGTCTCGCTGCGCGATCGACTCGGTGAACATGCGAGCCCTGAAAAAGGGGACCTGACAGGTCCGAATCCGGTGGATCGCGGCAAGTACGGTTCAAAGATCCACTTGATCACCGAGCGTACCGGGCTGCCCCTGTCCGTCGGGATATCCGGTGCCAACCTGCACGACAGCCAGGCCCTCGAACCGCTCGTGCGAGGCATCCCACCCATTCGCTCCCGGCGCGGACCGCGCCGACGACGGCCCGCCAAACTCCACGGCGACAAAGGCTACGACTACAACCACCTGCGCCGATGGTTACGCAGCCGCGGCATCCGACATCGCATCGCCCGCAAAGGCATCGAGCCCTCCACACGGCTGGGCCGCCACCGCTGGACGATCGAACGCACCATGGCCTGGCTCGCCGGATGCCGCCGCCTCCACCGCCGCTACGAACGCAAAGCCGAACACTTCCTGGCCTTCACCAGCATCGCCTGCACCCTCATCTGCTACCGCAGACTCACCAAATGAGATGACTTCTAAATCGCACGTTCCTGAACGGGATCCCGGGATTCCGGGTGATCTGGATCATCGGCTGGGGCGACGGCACGCAGCGCCGCCTCGACCCGGCGGTTGCTGGTCATGGTCGCGGTGACGGTGGTCATAGTGAGGAGGAGGCCGGCGGCGGCGTAGAGCGGGGTGCGTACGTCGTAGGTGGTGGCCAGCCAGCCGCCGAGGAAGGCGCCGAACGGGGCGGCGCACATGGCGAGCATGCGGGAGGTGGAGGCGACCCGGCCCATCAGGTGGGCGGGGACGATCGCCTGTCGGAGGGAGGGGCCTAGCACCATCGTGGCGCCCATGCCCGCGCCGCAGACGGCGAGCGCGAGGCCGGCGACGTACGGGTTCGGGGCGGCGGCAAGGCCCAGGATGGCGAGTCCCTCGACCGCGGCCGTGCAGGTCAGCGCGGCGCCGGTGCCGAGTCGTCGGCCGAGGAAGGAGGCGATGCCCGCGCCGAGCAGACCGCCGGTGGCCTCCGCCGTGAGGAGCAGGCCGAAGCCGAAGGTGTCGATGCCGAGCCGGTCGTGTGCGAAGAGGGCGAGTACGGTCTCCACGGCGAGGAAGGCGATGTTCCCGACCGCCGGACGCAGCGCGAGCCCGAGCAGCAACTGATCCCGGAATACGTACGAGGCGCCGGCCCGCGCCTGCCGCAGCAGCGACTCACGGGCCTGCGGTACGGGCCGGGGTGCGGCAGGCAGCGACCGTATGAGAAGTGCGGAGAGCGTGAACGAGACCGCGTCGGCGAGCAGCGGGAACGCCCGCCCGAGGGCGAGCAGGGCACTGCCCGCGGGCGGCCCGGCGAAGCCGGACGCGGCGGTCTGGGTGCCGCGCAGGCGGGAGTTGGCACGCTCCAGGAGCGCGGGGTCGCGGCCGAGCAGATCCGGTAGATAGGCCGTGGCGGCCGTGTCGAAGAAGAGTCCGCCGAGGCCGAGGAGGAAGGCGACGGCCGTGAGCAGTGGAATGCTCAGTACGTTGAGCGCGGCCGCCGCCGCCGGTATCGCGAGCAGCACCGCACGCGCCGCGTCCGTGACCCACATCGTGCGCCGACGGTCCCAGCGGTCCACCAGCGCACCGCCGAGCACCCCGAAGAGTAGCCACGGCAGCGTTCCGGCGGCCGTGACGACGGCGAGCGCCATCGGATCCCGCGTCAACGTCAACGCGAGCAGCGGCAGCGCGGCATGCGACACTCCGTCACCGAGCGAGGACACCGTCTGCGCAGTCCACAGCCGTCCGAACCCGGTCGGCAGCTTCCGAACGTCTGAGGTCACTTGGCGTCCCCTTCGGCCTGCTCGCGCGATGCCGGGTGGAACAGTGCGAAGACGAGTGACGCGTCCGGCAGCGACGGATCGGACAGCTCCCGGTACTCGTCCGCCAGTGCCTGCAGCCGCGCCCCCAGCTCCGCGAACTGCTCCTCGGTGAGCCGCAGATGCGCCATCCGCACATGCCGCTCGCCATCCACCGGCGCTGCCTCCAGGTCCGCCACCGCATGCCGCATCAGCACATCCGGGCCTCCCTCACCCGGATCCGGCAGCACGATCGCCCGCGCGGCCATTGCGTAGTACCGCTCGGTGACCCCCCGGACCTTCCGAGTTCGCACCACCTTCACCAGGCCGGCTCGCTCCAGCAGCCGTACGTGATAGCTGGAACTTCCCTTCGCAAGGCCCACTCGCTCGGCGATCTGCGTAATCGTGGCGGGCTCGAAGCGGAGCACGGCCATGATCCGGTGACGCGTGAGATTGGAGACGGCGCGTAGCTGCTCGTCAGTGGTGACGTGGAACGTCTCGGGAAGATCATCGGTAGGCATGCGCCCAATGGTCAATGATTCTTGACCATTTGGCAAGGGAGTTTTTTCGGGCTACCGGAAGCGGCTGTCCAGCACGTGAGCCCTTCGCTGCCGCGCTCTCCTTCTCGAACTCGCTCACCCCGCACCCTGGCGCCTTCGCTCCGTCTGTCGCGGAAGCTCGGCCGCACCGCCCGAGTCCTGTCCGGCAGGACCGACCTGCGCCCGGAGCTGAAGACGTGCCACGCCTTCCTCGACACCGGAGACACCCTCGTGGTCCCCACGCTCGACCGCTGCGGCCGCAGCCTCCAAGACCTCATCAACATGGTCGCTGAACTCCGTACGCGCGAGATCGGTTTCACCTCGCTGCACGAGAACCTGGACGCCATCACCCCCGGCGGCCGGTTCGTCTTCCACGTCTTCGCCGCCCTCGCGGAGTTCATTCGCGAAGTCATCGTCCAGGACACCCGCGAGGGCCTGGCCGCCGCTCGCGCCCGCGGCCGGGTCGGCGGACGCCCCACCGTCGCCACCGAGGAAGTCCTCAAGGCCGCCCGCGACCTGCTGCTCGACCCCGGCCGTTCCATCACCTCGATCGCCAAGCTCCTCGGCGTCTCCCCGGGCACTCTCTACAACCACATCCCCGACCTGCGCGAACTACGCACGGGCGCCGTGCCCCGTCAGCTCGAAGAGCCCGCGCAGTAGGCGGACCCGAGCAAGATCAATCTCAGCGGCACTTTCTGTACCTCAACTACTCACACCCGGGTCTGTATCGAGTGGATTGGCAGTGCCCGCGGGGAGGTGCGGTGGGCCGATAGCCTGACCGAGCCTCGGATGCGCGATGAGGCCGAGGCCCTCGTGGAGATCCATGATGACCGCTACGGATTGCTCGCCTTCCGCGAGATGGAGTACACCCCTGGGGCCGCTCGCCGCGGGCCTGGACGGTGCTGGCTGTGGCCGCCTGCGCCAGGCCCCCGAGGAGTTCGCCCGTGCCCAGCGAATCAGCCCCTACCCGGTCGAGCTGGGGACGCAGGCCTGTATGCCTTCGTAAACCAGACCGGAATCCCCAAGACCTCACTCCACCGCTACCTCGGGCAGCCTCCGCCACGCCGTCCGGAGGCGCGCAATGACCCCGACTCCTGACCCGCAGCAGGTCGAAATCATCGGACAAAGCGGAAACCTGGCGCGAGCAGCGCTCGACGGCACCGCTGTGCTGCCAAAGACGCGCCGGACATGGAAAGCTGATCCGGACCAGGGTGGCCGCCTTGGCGAACTCCTTTGCCGTTTGGCGGGTTTCTGGGGCATGCCGCCCTCGCGGTCGCGTCCTGATCCCCATCACGCCGGCGCTGCAGCAGGAGGGACAGGAATGTTTGAAACGGGGGAGGCGTGGCGATGCGAGATCAGCTCCTCGGGGACCGTTACCGGTTGGTGCGGCAGCTCGGCGAGGGCGGAATGGGGCACATATGGGAGGCGCAGGATGAGACGCTGGGCCGGAACGTCGCGGTCAAGGTGATCTCCCTGCTCGCCGGTGGCGGAAGCCGCGGCGACGAGGCCCGCGCCAGATTCCTGCGCGAGGCACGGATCACCGCCCAACTGCAGCATCCCGACATCGTGACCATCCACGACCTCGGCGAGACCGGCGCGGGAAACGAACGGGTCCCGTTCCTGGTGATGGAGCTGGTCCGAGGCGAGGGCCTGGACACGATGCTGCGCCGAGGTGTCGTCACCCTGGCGGACGCGGCCCGATGGGGCTCGCTGATATCTGACGCGCTTGCCGTGGCGCATGCAGCCGGAATCATGCACCGGGACATCAAGCCGTCCAACATCCTCATCACGCCTTCCGGCGCCGTGAAAGTCCTCGACTTCGGCATCGCGAGGGCAGTCGACCCCTATGCGACCGCGGACCGGCTCACCCAGACCGGCTTCATCGTGGGCACACCCCCCTACATGGCGCCCGAACAAGCACGCGGCTTCCCAGAACCGCGCAGCGACCTGTACGCCCTCGGCTGCCTCCTCTTCGAGCTGATCACAGGCCGGCTGCCCTTCCAGGCCCCCGACACGGTGGGATACCTCTCGGCGCACATCACCCAAGAGCCGCCCACACCCAGCTCGGTATCCACCGGCGTCCCCTCCGCGTGGGACGACCTCGTGCTGAGGCTGCTGGAAAAGGACCCCGATCAGCGATACCCGAACGCCACCGACCTCGCCCAGGCACTACGACACCTCGACCGCACACCTGAGCCCGTCGGAGGCCCCGCGCCACCAGCAGGAGGGGCCGCCCAGCCCCCCTCCATGACAGCAGCGATTCCGCTTCCGCCTGTGGCCCCCACCCGCAGAGCGAGTAGCCTCCCCCCACGGCCGGACACCGCATCGACGCATACGCCGGCACGCCGTGGCCGTGCGACACGATTCGTCCTCCCGGTATGCCTATGGTTGCTCCTCACCTTGCTGGCCGTCGCCTCGTCGGACATCGGGGTTCCGGTCGCCCTGGCTCTCACCTGGGTGTTGACGGCAGTACTCACACCGCGCTCCAGAAGCCTGACGCGCGGGACGGGGTACGCGGCCGTGGCGGCCATCCCGGTGAACCTCGTAAAGATTGCGATCCATTACCGGGATCATTTGGACCTCTCAGCAAGGTGGCCCTTCCTCATGGTGGTTGTCCTGACCATCGCGGCGTACTGCTACCGCGACATCAAGACCCGGCGAGCGGCACGTTCGAGCTCGACATGGGCAACCGGATCGTGATCACGCACACGACTTCGGACATCCATGCAGGCGACTTCGGAAATTGACAGCACGACCGCTGCCAGCTCCCGACCAGTCAGATGACTCGCTGGGGTCAAATCGGTCGATTCCGCCACCAGTCGCGAATCCGATCGGAACGGCCTGTCCACCTGCGGGAACGGGACGCCGATGCATTCGAATCCTGTCGCCCTTCAGCCTCCCCAATTCGCACCCAAGGGCGGGCGGCAGACCGCCGCCGGGCCCCGCCCGGCCGACCCGAGGAAGGCCCAGGCGCCCATGGCCGACCGGATATACCTGCGCCACTCCACCGACAAGGAGACCGACGCCCGCCAGCGCTCACGCGGCTCTTTGCTGCTGGGCAGCAAGGGCGCGCGCCGCTGCGCGATCACCCGCCCGGGGTGAGGAGGGGTTTGATGTCCAGGATCGGGGTTGCGTTGAGGGCTTCGAGGTTGCGGACGTGCACGCGAGTGTCCGTGATCGAGAGGATGTGGATGGTGTGCAGGCCGATCGGGTTGGGCCGGTCGGGCGCGCGGGTGGTGAACACGCCTGTGCAAGGGCGGGTGGCGTCGCCGCGTGGGTGGACGGTGAGTGTGTCCCGGTCGGCTCGGTCGAGCCAGGTGAGCAGGAGTATGTCGGTGCCTGGGGCCAGGCCTTCCAGGGCGGGGGCGTACCGGTCGTCGAAGACGAGCCAGGCGTCGGGGGCTCCCTCATCGGGCTGCCGGGGTGCTGCCGTCCGGTCGGTCAGCGTCGATTCGACGTGTCCGATCGGGCGCAAGGTGTACGTGGTCAAGAGCGATGGATCCTCTTCTGGGTCGGGCCGGCAAGGGGGAGGCAACTGGCCCGGTGGCCTCTGGGGCTTTGGCTGGTTCCGGCTCCAGGGCGCCGCATCGTGGCCGTCGCCGCCATCCGCATCCGGCCGCGGGCGATGCGGCGGGCTCGGGGGAGGCCCCCGCCTTCGGAAACGCGCAGCGTCATGCTGTCCTTGTGGTAGATGTGTTTGCCATAAGGGCACCGCCGAAACCGTGGATGCGACTGCCGCCGTGCTAGGCGCTGTCCGGCTGTCGCGAGGATCGGCGGGTCAGGCTCGCTTCGCGGAGAATCGCCCAGGCGTCCGCGACAGGGCCCATGTGCCGGAGCTTGTCGGGGTTGATGACGGTGCGGATGGCCTGGATCCGGCCGTCGAGGATGTCGAGCGCCCACGTGCCGAGGATGTTGCCGTCCCGGGCGCGGAGGATCGCGCCGGGCTGGCCGTTGACCTCGCGTAGCTCCACGACGCCGCCGACTCCGGTGAACAGCGGGGCGAATACGGCGACCCGGCGCGCTACGTTGTCGATACCGAAGGCGCCTTCCTTGCCCCACAGCGGGGCCTTGCCCCCGCCGTCACCGGCCATCTGCACGTCGTCGGCGAGGAGTTCCCGCAAGGTGTCGACGTCGCCGTCGCGGAAGGCGTCGAAGAAGCGCGTCGCGAGCTCCTCGCGTTCCTTGCGGTCTGCTTCGAACCGGGGTCGGCCCGCGTCCATGTGGCGGCGTGCCCGCACCGCGAGTTGCCGGCACGCCGCCTCGGAGCGCCCCACCGTGGAGGCGATGTCCGGGAAGCCGAACGCGAACACCTCTCGCAGCACGAACACTGCGCGCTCGACCGGGCTCAACCGCTCCAGCAGCAGCAGGGCTGCCATCGACAGCGAGTCGGACAGTTCCGTGGAACGCTCCGGGTCCTGGTAGGGGTCTGTCAGCAGCGGTTCGGGGAACCAGGGCCCGACGTACGCCTCGCGCCGCATCCGCGCCGACCGCAGGACGTCGATCGAGATCCGGGTGACCACCGATGACAGGAACGCCTTGGCCGACGCCGGTTGCGCCGGGGAGGTCTCGTAGCGCAGCCAGGTCTCCTGCACCGCGTCCTCCGCCTCGCTCACACTGCCGAGGATCCGGTAGGCGATCGCGAACAGCAGCGACCGCAGCTCCTCGAACTCCTCCGTCCGCGTCACGACAGCTCCTCGTCAAAGCCCTGCCGCCACGACGGGTAGCGCAGCTCCCAGCCGAGTTCGCGCTTTGCCTTGGCGTTGGAGAAGCCGCGCCCCTCGGTCATCATCGTCACCGCCACCTCGCCGGCGAACAGCTTCGCCAGCCATACGGGCATGCGTATCGGCTTCTTCGCGCCCGTGCACGCGGCCAGATACGGCAGCCACTGGCTCGCCGGGGCCGGCTCGTCGTCGACGATGTTGAAGATGCCACGCGCCTTCTGCTCCACCGCCATGACGGTCGCGCTCGCCGCGTCGTCGACATGCACCCACGAACTGTAGCCGGTGCCGCGCCCCACCAGCGGGAACTGCCGCTTGCGGATGAGCTCCACCTGGTCGTCCGTGGCACCCGGCCCGTAGAACCCGCCGTAGCGCAAGGCCGCCCCGTCGGCCTTGAGGACCGCTTCTTCGAGATGTCGGACAGCCGCCATTCCCGGGGCGGCGGACGTCCCCAGCATCGGGTCTGTCGGGTCTTCCTCGGTCTTCACCCAGCCGCCTTCGCGGATGCCGTTCCCGTTGGCGTAGCTCTGTGCCACGACATGGGGTGCGCCGGTCACCTCGGCGGCGGCCAGCAAGTGGTCCGTGCCCTCGGTCCGCAGTCGGTTGGTGGTGGCGAACCAGCGGTCCATGTGCTTGATGTCGGGTTTGCCGGCGTGGGCCGGGGAGATCGCGGTCATCTGGTGCACGATCACGTCCGGCTGGGCCTGGGCCACCGCCCGGCCGACCGAAACCTCGTCCAGGCCGTCCATGACGACCCCTTCCGCGCCCAGCTGCTGCAGCAGTCCCAACTTGGCCGCACTGGTCGTCGTCGCGGTCACCTGGTGCCCGCGGGCGACGAGCCGCGGAAGCAGCCGCCGCCCCAGCACCCCGGTTCCGCCTGCCACGAAAACCCGCATGACCATCACCTTCCGCTTCGGACGCGTATCTCTGCCACCCAAGACGAGACAGCCCCGCTCCCTGTGACACCAGCGGCGAGGAGACCGGAGAAATACGGCGGCGGCCCGGCCACAGGCCGACCGTCTCGCCCACCGCCGGACGGCGTACTTCCCTCCCGTAGCGTTCCGCCTCACCGTCCGGCACCCGCAGGCTCCAGCTGTTCATCAGGCCGTCATGCACGGCAAACGCGCAGCCGCGAGGCCACATCGCGGCAGGCGGGCGCGGATCGGTGGCAGCGGGTCACCCTGCCGCCGTCACGCCACCGTGCTCTCGTCACCCGCCACGGGGAACCACTCGCCCGACACCAGAGCCGGAACACCGTGGCCGGTAAGGCGGGCGAATTCCGCAAGTCCGGCCACTTGGCGAGCCCCGAACGAGTAGTCCAGCGCGTGGCCGAAGTAGCTTTCCAACGTGGGCACGTCGAACGGCTCCCAGCGGGCGGTGCGGGCGGCGAGCTCGGCGTTCTCGGCACGGGCGAGGTCGCGGGCGGCCAGCAGACCGCGGTGCGCCGCCGCGACGGCGACCGGCCGGCGCCGGGCCACCTCGCGGCGCACCGCCCAGACCGCGAAGACGAACGGCAGACCGGTCCACTCGCGCCACAGCCCGGCGAGGTCGTACACCCGCGGCCCGGCGGGCGTCCGGCCCCGGGACACCGCGGCGTGCAGCGCCGCATCCCCGAACAGCACAGCGGCGTCCGCGCCTCGCAGGACGGAGACCGGGTCCCGGGAACCGGGCACGTACCGTGAGACCACGCCGTACCGCTCCTCCAGCAGGAGCTGCGCGAGGCGCCGGGAGGTGGGGCCGGCGGGAGCCAACGCGACGGTGGCGCCACGCAGTTCGTCCAAGCCCACGTTGCTGACCAGCACGGACGACATCATCGGCCCGTCACTTCCGGAGGCGATGCCGGGCAGCGCGAGCAGTTCTTCACTATGCCGCAGATAGGTGACGGCGGGCACCGCCGCGATATCGAGATCGCCCGCGAGCAGCCGCCGGGCGAGACGGTCCGGGGTATCCGCCACCAGATCGACGTCCAAGAGCGCAGCGGTGCGGGCGAGCCCCCAGAACAGCGGCACGCAGTCGAGAAACCCGGTGTGCCCCAAACGCGGGCGGCGCCGCTCACGGTCGGCGTAGTGTCCGATCTCCACAACGGAATGCTACGACAGGGGATTTCGGAGCCGTCTCCGCATGAGATCTTCTCCCTGCTTCGGCCGGGGCCTTTGCGAACAGGCCGTCGATGCGGGGACAGCCCACGGTGAACTGGGACTTGGGCACGGCCGGCACGTAGCCGACGCCCGACTGTTCCAGCAGTCGGCGCAAGCGGCTCTCCTGACCGTAGGCGGCGTCGGTGGTGACCCAGGCGATGGGCAGCGGTGAGGCGAGGGACCGCGGCACGATGTGTCGGGCCAGTTCGCCCTTGGTAGCGAACCCCCGCCCGTTGGGAACTTTGGCCGTGCGGCGAGTAGCGTGACCTGCCTGCTCGGCCAGTTGCCAGCAGTTCTTTCGGGCCACCGGGGCGAGCAACCCACGTACGTAGTCGCGCATCCGGCGGCGTAGTTCCACCCTGCCGAAGCGATGGCCGATGGTCACGAAGACGTCGTCCAGTTCCAGGTCCCACTGCTCGGCAACACGCGCGGTGATCACGTGGGGAGGCTGCCCGGCACGCTGTCACTACCTGCGGCGCTGCCGCACGATCGAGGGGCGGCCTGTCGAAGGCCACCCCTGACCGCTCCACGGATCGCTACACCCCATCCGCCCAGCGAAACCCGCAGGTCAGACAGCAAAATCCTGCTGGAGTACTAAATCCAGCGCTCAGCTGAAGCCGGGCGGGGAGGTGATGTCGTGTCGTCCGTGGTCATGAGCCGGTTTCTCCAGGCATGGGCACCACGTTGGTGGTGTCCACGGCTCGGCGAATGGCCCTGGCGAGCCTGACGGCTTCGCCGACGGCCCAGAAGTGGACGAAGAACAGGCGTGGTTCGTCGGTGAGGTTGTGGTGGTGCACCTCGACGAGTTCAACGCCGCCGCGTCGCAGGGCTGCAAGGGCGGGCTGGACCTCGCTGGCGATCATGGCCAAGTCGCCGCTCAGGGCGGCCCTCCCTCCGCCAAGCGGCTGGAAGTTGACGGAGGTTGTGGAGCCCAGTCCCGCAGGCAGAGCCATGTCACCGTCGGCGACGGTCTCGCGGCGGACATAGGTGCACTTGTAGATCTCGCCGTCGGGGGCGCCCTTGACGCCCATTGCGGCGTCGATGGCGGTGGTGTCCAGGCCGACGGGTAGCGAGGAGGTGGCGGGTCCGGCGGGTGGAGTACCGGTGCAGTCGAATGCAGCGCGCAGGCCACGGGCAATGGCGACCGGATCGTGGCCGTGCGCGTGCAGATGGATCCACCAGACATCCGGCTTGTGGGCGAGCAGGTGTTTGTGGATGGCAGTCTGCATGATCCCGTGCTCCTGCAGGACGTCACAGAAGTGCTGCAGTTCGCGTTCGGTGACCACGGCGTCGCCCATCAGGAGAGTGCTGTGGTCTGCGTAGCGGACGAAGGCTACATGGGTACCCAGGGCGAGTGCGGGCTTGATCAGAATGCCGCGGGAGGAGACCGTGAGGTCCTGGCGCGGCAGGGCCGTGTGGTACATGAACCGCCTCATGTCACCGGACCGGCCGAGCGCCTTACTGACGTCCGCCCAGTCCGCCAGCCTGGTCATCACCGGTTGGACCAGGGCGCGGTCCCCAGGCCTGGTGGACAGGGCGCGAGCCCGGGCGGGCTCACCGGTGGCTGCGGGCGCAAGGACGGCCGCGGCCAGCACACGGCGCCGGGACGCGGTGAGCCGGGACCGGGTGTCCTGGGATCGCTCGTCACTCATATCATGTGCCTCCTGGCGCGATGGAAGCACTGGAAACCGTGTCAACCGGTGACCGGCACAGCTGTATCCCGCCGCTGGGCTAATACTCAACTGACGGATCCCGGGCTGGTCGGGGTTGTGAGAGGGCCTTTTCTCCCGTTGTTTCATCCCGGAATCTGCGATTGGTGCGGCCTTGCGGGGCCGCGCCAGGAGATGGTGGTCTCGTCGGAGAGGCGGCGGGCCATGAGGTCGGTCATGGCGAGGCCGATTATGGCTTCGGAGCGTGCGGGGGAGGGTTTCGTAGTCGCTCGCGGTCGCCCCGCACCTTGCGGACGGTACAGCAGGCCGAGCGTGTCCGCGACGATGTTGCGTTCCCGGCCCACGATCCAATGGGAGCAGTTGGAGCCGGAGAAGCCTCGTCCTGGCCCAGGTCGACGAACCCTGAAATCGAGAGTGGCTCGATGGCTCCGACCCCGCCCGGTGGCGGGAGGGACTGGGCTGTACCCGTCGCGGGCTCCCGGGGCCCGGCCCCTTGAATGCAGAGTCGAGCCGCTGCTGCCCCCCGCCAGCCCGGCTAGGTTGTCGGGTGCCGGCGTCGGCACGACGCCCGCCCACGATCCGGGGATCAGCATCAGCTCTTAGAGGTAGTTTTCTCCTGATGTTTCATCCCGGAATTGGTGTTTGATCCTGTGATATCGGGTCACGTCACGAGATGGTTGCCTCGTCGGCGAGGCGGCGGGCCATGAGGTCGGTCATGGCGAGGCCGATTATGGCTTCGGAGCGTGCGGGGAGGGTTTCGTAGTCGCACGCCAGGCGGCGGTGGAACATCAGCCATCCGTAGGTCCGCTCCACGGTCCAGCGCTTGAGGGGTGGGGTAAATCCCCGGATCCCGGGGGCGCGTTGGACGATTTCCATGTCGATGCCGAAGGTGGCGGCGTGCTCGACGAGGTGCTGGCGGTAGCCGCCGTCCACCCAGACTTTTCGGATGGTGGGGTGAGAGGCCGCGACCTGGTCGACCAGGTGGGTGCCGGCGGCGGAGTCCTGCACGCTCGCGGCGGTGACCAGCACCGCGAGCAGCAGTCCGAGGGTGTCGGTGACGATGCTCCGCTTGCGGCCCACGACTTTCTTCGCCGCATCCGTGCCCTGCCCGGCGGCCGGGACGCTGGTGGAGGTCTTCACGCTCTGTGCGTCGATCACGCACGCGGACGGCTCCGCGACCTTGCCTTCCTGCTGCCTGAGGAGCCGGCGCAGCACGCCGGTGAGCTGGGCGAACACACGGTCCTTCTGCCACTTGGCGAAGTAGCCGTAGCAGGTCTCCCAGGGCGGGAAGTCGTGCGGCAGGTAGCGCCACTGGACCCCCGTGCGGTCGACGTACAGGATCGCGTTCATGATCTCTCGCAGGTCGTGCTCCGGCGGGCGTCCGATGTTCAGCGCAGACCGGCGCCTCTCGGCCCGCCAGGCGGCTGGCACCGGCTCGATCAACGCCCAGCGGGCATCGGACAGATCACTCGGATACGGACGACGTCCGGCCATGACCTGGGCGTACCGCCGTTCGGGGGCGTTCGCCCAGGCGTGCACCGTGAGCGGCGGGAGCACGGACCGCGCGACGGATATTTCGGGATGAGACAGGCGCAAGCCGCACTGCGTCTCAGGCGTCACCCCACGCAGCGCATCCGCCGCACTCACTCCACAAGACCCGGCTCAACGACGAACCCACACCAAAGATCGCAGAATGAACCTCACATTGAGGGTGAAAACGACCTCTTAGTACTCCAGCAGGATTTTGCTGTCTGGCCTGCGGGTTTTGCCGGGTGGTTGGAGTGTAGCGGGCCGTGGAGTGGTCAGGGGTGGCCTTCGACAGGCCGCCCCTCGATCGTGCGACAGCGCCGCGGGCAGTGGCAGCGGTGGGCGAGTGCTTGACGTCGTCGGCGCCAGTTCGACCGGTTCAGCGCGTGGTGTCGTCCTCGGCGGCCACGAAGGTGGGGCGGCCGGGGGCGACAAGCTGCCGGGAGTTGCCGAACCTCCGCCACTGTGAACTCGATTGCCGCGGCTGTCCCACCGGTGCCGCCCCCTTTCCCGGACTTGGTGCGCCGTGGTGGCCAGGACGGTGTGCGCGAGCATGGACAAAGTGATGTGCTGGTACTGGCTCACGTAGCGACGGACTTCGTACTGGTCCAGGCCGCACTCGTTCTTTGTGGCCTGGAAGCGCTCCTCGATCGCCCAGTGCGTCCGGGCGATTTGCACCAGCTCCTGAACAGTGGTCTCCAAAGGGGCGTAAGCGAGGTAGTAGGCGATCTCGTCGGGCTTGCGGATGCTGCGACGGGCCGGTGCCCACCGCATCCGGTGAGGGACTTCGCCCTGGTAGTCGAACTCGGCGACGGCCGGCAGCCGGACTGCTGCCCAGTGGTAGGAGCGAGGGCCCTTCGCGCCGTCTCCGCATGAGGTCTTCTCCCAGCTTCGGCCGGGGCCTTTGCGAACAGGCCGTCGATGCGGGGACAGCCCACGGTGAACTGGGACTTGGGCACGGCCAGCACGCCATCGTTCTCGCCGAGCGTGTTCGGCGGCGTAGTTCCACCCTGCCGAAGCGATGGCCGATGGTCACGAAGACGTCGTCCAGTTCCAGGTCCCACTGCTCGGCAACACGCGCGGTGATCACGTGGGGAGGCTGCCCGGCACGCTGTCACTACCTGCGGCGCTGTCGCACGATCGAGGGGCGGCTTGTCGACGGCCACCCCTGACCACTCCACGGCCCGCTACATTCCAGCCGCCCAGCGAAAACCGCAGGTCAGACAGCAAATCCTGCTGGAGTGCTAGCGCACACCCCTCTAGGTGGCAAGTGTAACGGGAACTGATGCATCATCATTTCCAGTCATGCGGGAACTCATTCTGGTCCCAGTTCTTAACCTCGTGCTTTCACGAAACGGGTTGTCCGGCAGGTGATGGCGAAAGCAGGAGGTGTCTGTGGCCGGCGTGAAGAGGGAGTGTAAGAGTCCTTGTTTCCGTCGCTGTTGGAGACGCTCAGCAGGTGAACAGGCCTATCCGGTCCCGGCCGGGATTTGCCTGGGCCACGGAATTGGTGACCGTCCAGACACGGCGCCCTGCAACCCGTATACGGCCTGTGCTGGCACCCGGTCCCGGGGACCGATCCCACAGACGGCATGTGCGGTCCGCTACGGTTTCACCGGCAACCGCATGTGGATCTCGCCTTGGCGGCGGTGGTGGGCGGTGCTATGGCGTTTCGCTGACGCTCGCTGAACCGTTGCAAGCGGCGCCGTGAGTACCCTCGAAACTGCGGAAGTTATCCTGCCCGGGCAGGTCGTGTTGCTTCGGTGGGCGAAGTCGGCGGAGCTGCCGAGTGGTGCAGGCGCCGGGCCCCGGGTCCGCTCGACAGCGCGCGTCGTGTGGGTTCTGTGTGCGTCAGGGGGCGGGAGCGAACGGTTTTGAAGTCGGTGAAGTCGGTTCCGGACGCGAAGCGGCGGTGGTCCGATTGGAGTGGCGGCGAGCTGAGTTGATCGGCTACTGCTGCCGGATGCTGGGATCGGTCTTCGAGGCGGAAGACGCCGTGCAGGAGACCATGGTCCGGGCTTGGTACAAGCTTCGACCGGTTCGAGGAATGGTTGTCGCTGCGGTTGTGGGTCTGTCGAGTCCCTATCAACGTCTGCCTCGACACACTGGCCGTCGGCAAGCGCCGGGCCCGAAGGGAGCGTGTTCCTGCTTGTCACCGCGGATTTCCCACTGCAGGGCGCGGCCAAGGCCGTCCGTCTCATGGGCGGACGCACCTCCACCGGCAAGCTCCTGCTGCACGTCGCCTGAGACGAACACACCCCCCGACCAGAGCGCGGCAGGCACTCCGGCTGCGCCCGGTACCACACAGCGGCTCCGGACGTCTCGTGCCTTCAGAGCCTTCGATCATGGACGAAAACGATGCAACTCAGTAGTGCACCCCAGGGAATCTCGGCCGTGGCGGGCAAGGTGCCCGCCTCTTGTCTGGTCCTGGCCGGAGTCTGCGGGATCCAGTTCGGCGCGGCACTTGCTCCCCGTGCGTATTCCCAGGTGGGTTCCGCCGGAGTGGTGTTCCTGCGCCTGCTGATCGCGAGCGTACTGCTGTGCGTGATGTGGCGGCCGCGGCGCGCGGCTCTGAAGCGGATGAAGGGAGCCTGGCCGGCGATGCTCGGCGCGGGCACCCTGCTGGCCGGCCATCACATCGCGTTCTTCGCGGCGGTGGAAAGCAACGTCCCGCTCGGCGTCGTCGCCACGATCGAGTTCCTCGGCCCCTTCGCCATCGCCCTGGCCGCTTCCCGGCGCCTGGCCGACCTGGTGCCGGCCTGCGTGGCGGCAGGCGGCGTGGCACTGCTGAGCGGAGGCGGCACCGCCTCCCTGTCACCGGGCGGCATCGTCCTGGCCGCCGTGGCGGCCTGCTGCTGGGCTGGATACATCCTCGTCTCCGCCCACATGGCCAGGCTGACCGACGGAGGCCAGGGACTGGCGCTCGTCTTCACCTGGGCCGCCTTGGTGAGCGCACCGTACGGCATCCTGCACGGTGGAACAGCGCTGCTGGATCCGCACGTGTTGTGGGTGGCTGCAGTGGTCGCGGTCGCCTCCAGCGTCCTGCCCTACTCCCTCAACCTCGAAGCACTGCGCCGGATCCCGCCGCGGGTTTTCGGCGTCCTCACCAGCCTGGAACCAGCTGCCGGAGCCGTGTTCGGCCTGGCCGTCCTGGGGCAGCACCTTTGCTGGCCGCAATGGCTCGGTATCGCAGCAGTCGCCAGCGCCTCCGTGGCTGCAACCCTGGTGAATTCGAAGAAGGAGCCGCGCGCCCGGAACGTGAGTGTCTCTGCCGTTGAGTCGGGCGCCGCTCACGAGGAGGACAGTGTTACGGCCGCGCGTGGCTGATCCTGGCTCCGGCGCACAGGGGCCGGGCGCAAGTGAGAACTGAGCCCTCCCTCAGCGGGGTGTATGGCGCCATCGCTGCGTCAAGGCCGGCCGACCGGCCGATGCCGGAGCCCGAACAGCCGGCAGTCCGGGGCGAACCGCTCACGGGTTAGTGCCTGGTGGGAGGCGGACGGTTAGTTCAGAGAAGTGACGAGCCCGAACGAGAGGCGCCTGACCAGATGGTTCGAGGCATCGCAGACCTCCACGACTACCCGAGCAGCACCAGCCGAGCAGCGGCGCATGTTCCCGGCGCCGCGCCGACTGCGTCCCGTACCCCTGCAACAGGCCCGGGCGGCCGGTGCTGCGCGACGCGCGGCGGGAGCCCTCTCGCACTCACGGTCTCGGCCGCCACCTCCGCCTGGAAAGCGCCGTGCACCTGACAGTGACCATAGCCACGTTCCGCCCGACGCCCATGGTCCCGGTCGTTACCGAGTACGGCGGGTTCAGTTGCGTCCCCGACTTCCGCGGAGATCGCCGAACGGCCGCCTGGACAACGCCGTCACATCACTTGGGTACTCACAGCCGGTGGTGAGCCACCAACCACGCTGCTTGGAGCACGACCTTGGAGCTCGGCTGTTCGACAGCATCAAAGAGACGGCGTCGAGGCTATCGGCGGAAGCCCAGTCGGCCTGACGGGTGTTCTTGCGCCTTCGACCGGGAACTGCCCTCGGCCGCACGTCTGTCGTCGGCAGGAAGTTGACATTCCGGTGCCCGGCTACTCGGGCCGATTCCTTGCTGTGGCGCTGGCACAAACGGGGCGGGTGCGGGCGGCATAGGAGCGAGCGGCCACGACGAGGCCGATGCCCAGACCGGCGAATGCCAGGCCGCCGAACTCGACCATCCAGGTGATCCCCGAGCTGGTGGTGAACGGCGGGGACGGCTTGATCTCGGGCAGCACGCCGACGGCGATGAGTGGGGCCATGATGGTGAGGACGGCCCCGTACATCGTCAAAGGGATGCCGGTCAGCCATGCCGGGATCAATGGCAGCAAGCGCGGGACCCGTCGTCCGGACAGGATCAGCGTCCAGCGGGGGAACACCTGCCCCCACGCGTGCAGTAGCCCCAGCAGCAGGAAGACCCCGACCATCGCAGCCAGCACGGTCACGTCAATCCCCGCCGCCGCAGCCGCCTTCGACGGCCCCGACGCGCCGACGCTCGTCGTCTTCTGCCAGTCCACGCCCGAGACGCCAAGTGCGTTGCCGCCCAGCGTCCAGATGCTTTTGACTCCTGCCCACGGCAGTAGCCCGCACATGAGCAGGTACACCGCCTTGCGGGTCCGCTTCGGAGGCGGGGAGACAGCTGGGTGAGCAAGCGGTCCGTCGCTGGTGCCGGTGTGTGGCTGCCCGCATCGCGGGCAGTCGCCACGCAGCCGTCGGCGGTACGACAGGCCGACGAGGAGTAGAAGCGCGGCGCCGAGCGTGTTCAACAGCACCTGAGCCAAACCTGTGGCGCTCTCGATCCCCGAGAGCGTTACCAGCGTCACGAAGTAGATCGGCAGGCCATTCGTCCCCACGACGAACACCGGGATCGTCACGATCAGCGCCGTCGCCACCGCGGCCCGGCCAGGCTTGGCAAGTGTTCGGGTACTGGCCAGGCAAGCCCCGCTGGCCAGGACGGCGAGGGCCGCCAGGAGAAGTTGGACCGCCGGCGCGAACGAGGCGTGCTCCTTCCACGGCACGGTGATGCCCGCCGCCGCCCACGCGACCTCGACAGCGGCGTACAGCACGCCCCACGATGCAGCGGCCAAGGGCGTCCACCTGGGCCACCGCCGCCACCACAACATCCGCCCCAAGCTCGCGGTCGGTGGCCCAGGAGCGCCGCCTACCTCCGAGTTCGCAGGAACATCCACCGTGACCCCCGTATGTTCGGATTGCCGACGGTCCAAGATTCCCTGTCGCCCGCGCTGATCACATCCGTCCCACGGGTCATCCGGCTTCCCCCGCGTGGGGGAGACCCAATCGTGAGTGTCAGCCCGGCCGGAGGATCACGGTGCGGTGCGCCCGGCCAGGGTAAGAAGCCGTTGTCGCGCCGACCGAGGACCTTGTCGATCGAACGGGAGTCCCGATCGGGTGATCGTGACCGATGCCGCGCATGAGAACAGAGCCTCTTGGTAGCTCGGAAGGTGTCTGCCCCAACGAGCTTTCCGGGAGGCCCTGTTGTCGCCTTTGTACGTCCTAGGAGGCTGATGAAGATCTTGCTGTGACCGTCGGGCCCGCCCAAGGCACGCCGGGTCACAGCGGTGAATGCTGGCTGGTCTGGAGACATAGCCGGCCGCTGAGTGGGGAAGTTGCAGGCAACGAGGGCTGGTCCCTCCATGCCGAGCCGGGGTGAGGTCGCTGAGTGGGATGAGAGAGTCCGGCGTGACCCTCACTGAAGAAATCACGTTCGACCCGAAGGAGATTTCCCAGCTCTACGACTCAGTCGGGTGGAAGGGCTACACCTGCGACGTCGACAAGCTCTGCCGTGGTCTGACGAAGTCGCACCTGGTCCTCACCGCCCGCGATGAGTCAGGCACACTTCTCGGGCTGGCCAGGACGGTCTCCGATGACGAGAGCATCTGCTACGTGCAGGATCTTCTGGTCAACCCGAAGTTCCACCGGCAGGGCATCGGCCGGGCATTGCTCGAACGCTTGATGAGGCGATACGCGCACTGCCGTTTCTTCCTGCTGTCCACCGCCCATGAATCGACACCGGAGGGCAAGCGGAACCACGCCTTCTACCGGCAGCTGGGCTTCCTTTCCTACGAGGAGAATCAGATGGCGGGCTTCGGCCTGCCGAGGATCAGGCCGCCCCGAGGCCACTCAGACAGATGACCGCTCGGCCCGTGGCCGAAAGGGCACCCTAGCCGCGCAACGCCAAGTCCCGCCATAACAGAGGTCCGTTGCCCCCAAGGCGAGGCGGGAGACCCGGCATGACGACGGCCCATGAGGCGATGGACCTGGCAGCAGGTCCGCCCGAGACCCCTGACCAGCGCCCGATGCACGAACGCATCACCGCCGATTTGCGCGAAGAGATCCTGTCCGGCACCACCCCTCCCGGTACCGTGCTGCGCCACGCTGACCTCACCCAACGCTTGGGCGCCGACGACACGACGGTTCACCGGGCCTTGCGCAACCTACAGGACGAACATCTGACCGCGCCGCACGCCGACGGTGAAATGGTCGTGGGCCACCACCGACAGACCATGCGCCCCGCCCAAGGAATGTCGCCTGTCGGCCCCAGCGAGCCCTTCCCGTGGTTAGTCGAGGTTCGCAGACGTGGGATCGACGCTCGCTTCACCCTCTTGGAGGTCGAGGTCCTGCCCGAACCTCCGGCACGGATCGTCGAAGCCCTCCAACTGGCCGATGGACAACGGGCCGTCCTGGGCCATCTCTTGCTGACCTTCGACGGGAAGCCGGCAGCCCTGATCAAGGTGTACTTCGCTTACGACATCGTCGATGGAACCCTGATCACTGGTCGTCGCCTCATCCGCGGTGGCATTCCCTCCCTTCTCAGCCACCTCGGCTACCCCGCTCTGCGGTGCGTGGACCTGGTCACCGCCCAAACCCCGACACAAGAGCAGAACACAATCCTTCGACTGCCTGAAACGGTGCCGCTGCTACGTACGTTCCGTGTGGCGTACAGCACTGGGGACCGGCCCGTGATCGTGACCGACGCGGTGGAAGCGGCTCATCTCTTCGAGTTGCAGTACGAGTTCTCCCCAGCATCGCCTCGCTGACTATCCGCAATACTCTCGGACATGCGCTCGCCCCAGAAGAACGACAAGGTCTCTACACCGACCGGATCCTACAGCGCGCGCAGCAACCTCCCCGGCAGGGCCGGACGGTCAGATCAAGATCTTCATCGGCTCATAGGGCCTGTCCGACGGTTCGCATGACTACTGAGCGGTTCTGATCGTTCCGGTCGGCGTGGGGCGGGGTGACTTATCGAACGAAGAATGGGCTCGGCTGAAGCCCTGCTTGCCGAAGATCGTCGGCCGGGGCGGGCGCTGGAAGAATCACCGTCAAGTGATCAACGGGATCCTCTTCCGGCTAAGACCGTGTCCTACGTGGTGAGGCGGTCGTTGACTGCGGTATGGGGCGGGGTCCGTGGAGTTGGATTGTTCCGGACGGACTGTGGGAGATCGCGGAGCCGTTGATCCCTGCGCCGCGGGTGCGGCCGCAGGGCGGCGGAACGCAGGACAGGCCTGATGAGATGCTGTTCGCGGCGATCATCTATGTGCTGGTCAGCGGCTGTGCATGGCGGGCCTTGCCGCCGTGCTTCGGGATATCGAAGTCGACCGCGCACCGCCGGTTCATGATCTGGTCGCGAGCCGGCGTTTGGGGACGCCTGTACGAAGCGGTCCTGCACCAGCTGGATGATGCGGGCCTTGTCGACGTCTCCCGCGTGGTCCTCGACTCCGCCCACGTCAGGGCTAAAGAAGGGGCGAACACACAGGTCCGAGCCCCGTGGACCGAGGTAAGCCGGGTTCCAAGATGCACGTCCTGTCGGACGCGAACGGACTGCCCCTGGTCGTCGCCGTCTCGGCCGCCAACGTCCACGACAGCGAGGGCCTGAAGCCCATGATCGCGGGTATCCAAACGCAACACGACCCGCATCGAGGCTGTCACTTCAAACCCAGGCGACTCCACGCCGACAAGGCCTATGACATCCCCCACCTGCGGAAATGGCTGTGGGGCAAGCACATCGGTGTCCGCATCGCGCGCAAGGGCATCGAGTCCAGCGAACGGTTGGGCCGCCGCAGGTGGGTGATAGAACGGACCATCTCCTGGCTGTCCGGGTACCGCCGACTGAACCCGCGCTACGAGCGCCATCCCCGTAACTACCTGGCGTTTCTCGGGCTTGCCGCAGCCCTTTGCTGCTACAAGCGACTCCTCAAACTCACCATGTAGGACACAGTCTTAGGAACCCTCGCTGCCGCCCCCAGCTGCTGGAAGAAGCTCGCTCAAGTCATCATTCGGGGACACGGTCCTGTTGGCTCATCGCGGTGACGAGGGTGGAGGAGATGTGGGCGAGGGCGGGGTCTGCAGCGATGAAGAACGTTTCGACTCCGGCCAGTTCGTGGTTCATGCGAGCCATCGGCATTTCGTAGTCCAGGTCGGGAACGCCGCGGACTCCGCGGATGACGACGTCGATTCCGACTCGGCGGCAGTAGTCGACCAGCAGGCCGCCGGTGTGGGAGTCGACCGTGACGTTGCTCAAGTCAGTTGCTGCCGCGCGGAGCCGGTCCAGCCGTTCCGTGATGGGGAAGCGGCCGGTCTTGTTCGGATTGAACATCACGCACACGACGACCTCGTCGAACAGGAGGGCAGCGCGCCGGAGTACGTCCTGGTGCCCTTGAGTGACCGGGTCGAAGGATCCTGGGAAGAGGGCTCGCATGACCGGAAAGAGTAACAAGCCGCCGCCCCCGGTGGTGAAGTCCCAGGGCGGCCAAGACCCCCAAGATCAAGCGTGGCAGGGAGAACGTCTAGCGGGACGGGACAACCGCAACGTCACACGTAGATCACGGCCACGTGGGGCACGCTCTAAGAAGTCATCTCATTTGGTGAGTCTGCGGTAGCAGATGAGGGTGCAGGCGATGCTGGTGAAGGCCAGGAAGTGTTCGGCTTTGCGTTCGTAGCGGCGGTGGAGGCGGCGGCATCCGGCGAGCCAGGCCATGGTGCGTTCGATCGTCCAGCGGTGGCGGCCCAGCCGTGTGGAGGGCTCGATGCCTTTGCGGGCGATGCGATGTCGGATGCCGCGGCTGCGTAACCATCGGCGCAGGTGGTTGTAGTCGTAGCCTTTGTCGCCGTGGAGTTTGGCGGGCCGTCGTCGGCGCGGTCCGCGCCGGGAGCGAATGGGTGGGATGCCTCGCACGAGCGGTTCGAGGGCCTGGCTGTCGTGCAGGTTGGCACCGGATATCCCGACGGACAGGGGCAGCCCGGTACGCTCGGTGATCAAGTGGATCTTTGAACCGTACTTGCCGCGATCCACCGGATTCGGACCTGTCAGGTCCCCTTTTTCAGGGCTCGCATGTTCACCGAGTCGATCGCGCAGCGAGACCAGTCCAGTTCACCGCGAGAGCCGAGTTCGTCGAGGACCAGGCGATGGAGCTTCGCCCACACCCGGGCCTTCGACCACTCGGCGAAGCGCCGGTGAGCCGTGGGCCCTGAAAGCCCGAACGAGGCGGACGGCAGTTGCTGCCACGTGCAGCCCGACGTGGCCACGAACACGATCGCAGCCAACACCTCCCGGTCGCCGTGCCGGCGCCGGCCACCACCCTGAGGCCGACTCGGCGCCTCCGGAACCACTCGCTGGAACAACTCCCACAGCTCATCCGGCACAAGCCGCTCAACGATCCCCACATCTGGAGCCTATCGAACACCCCAAATGAGATGACCTCTAAGAGGTCCTAACAAAGGCGGTGGACGTGTCGGTAGGTGATGAGACATGTAGCGAGCCCGAGGAAGGCTTCATGGATGTCGTCCCGTCGCTCCCACCGGATGCGCAGGCGGCGGAAGCCGTGCAGCCAGGCGATCGTCCGTTCGACGACGTATCGGAAGGTGCCCAGGCCGGAGCCGTGTGGCTCGCCTCGCCTCGCGATCACGGGACGGATGCCGCGCTGCCACAGCAGGGGCCGGTACTTGTCGTGGTCGTAACCGCGGTCGGCGAGAAGTGCGTCGGGCCGGTGCCGGGGCCGGCCGACAACCCCGGCGACAGGGGGGATCTTGTCGAGCAGGGGCAGGAGTTGAGTGACGTCGTTGTGGTTGCCGCCGGTCAGCGACACCGCGAGCGGGATGCCCTGGGCGTCGGTGACGACGTGGTGCTTGCTGCCCGGCCGTGCGCGATCGACCGGGCTGGGACCGCTTTTGGGCCCCTGCGGGCCGCCCGCACATGGGAGGAGTCGATCACCGCCCGGGACCAGTCCAGCTTCTTCGCCGACCGCAGCTTCTTTGACAGCAGCACATGCAACTGGTCCCACATCCCGGCCTCGTTCCACGCGGCCAGCCGCCGCCAGCAGGTCATGCCCGAACCGAAGCCCAGCTCCTGGGGCAGGTACTCCCACTGGATGCCGGTATGCAGCACGAACAGGATTCCGCACAACGCCTGCCGGTCCGGCACCCTCGGCCGTCCCTCGACCAGCTTCGGCCCCGGCTTGGGCAGCAACGGCTCGATCAGGGCCCACAGTTCATCCGACACGATCCACGGCCGCGACTGACGTTTCCCCACGACCAGACCAACGAGCGGGCAGGCCAAAAGTCACATGATCAACCACTTCTGTTAGGACCTCTAAAGCGATGCCGGGTACTTCGCTCGCGACGTCCGCACCATCGAAGTGCTCGTCGACCGCGACGCCGTCACCTCCGGCGCCGCAGCCAGCGGCGACCCGTGGCAGTACTTCGACCTCGGCCACGGCTGGTGCACCTTCACCTTCTTCGAGCAATGCCAGCACCGCATGGCCTGCGCACGCTGCGACTTCTGCACCCCGAAGGCCTCCAGCAATTGGCCCTTGGTGGAGGCGAAGGAGAACCTGCAGAAGATGCTCGCCAGCATCCCGCTGACCGACGACGAACGCGCCGCGGTCGACGACGGCCAGGCCGCCCTCGACCAACTCCTGGAACGGCTCACCGACGTCCCCACCCCTGCCGGGCCGACCCCGCGCCAGATCGGCATCCCACCCACCACGACGCTGCTGCCCATCGTGGAAGTGAGACAACGGTCGGCAACAACGTGACAGACCCACGCCACTCGAACAATTCCTCACCCCCGCAAGGGATAGCCGATCTGGGCGATGTCCTCTACAAGGCTCGCAAGGTCGACATCGGGGTTCAGTGATGACACGACGCTTTGCGTGAGAGGCCGCAAGGCATAGACGTGACGCACGGCCTGGAGGCTTACCGCCACCTCGTAGTGCTCCTCCGCGAACTGCTGGTATGCCTCGGGCCGGCCGTCAAGGAGGACGTCGAAGAGCCACTCCGCGCTGCCGTCGTCCTCTACCCCCTCCGGCAGAGCCTGGACGGCACCGCACTTCCACTCGATGTCGGCCTGTTCACGCCAGAAGCACACCGTCGCTCGCGGCGTCCCGTCGACTTCGCTGAAGGCGGGCTCTGTGACCTGGGGCAGGAATGCTTCGGGCACTCTGCCGAACAGGCCAGGCCACAGCGCTGGGGGCGTCACCCGATATGGGCTCATGGGCGATTCGTGATCGAAGCCGCGGGCGTAGGCGCCCGCCGGTGAGAAGACGATCGAATATTCATTGCCGCAGCCGTCGCGCATGGAAGCCATCTCCTCCGTCAGCGACCACCGGGAGTCGAACGAGTAGAACCGGGCCTCCCAGTCCGGGCTCATGATGGCATCCACCATGGCCATGGCTCGGGAGCGATCCCGAACGATCGAGATCTCGGACAGCTGGCGGATCACTTCATAGACAGACACAGCCACATCCAAGCCGATCCCACTGACAACGCCCGCCCACCGTACCCACTGCTGCGAAGGCACCACTCCGTCGTCCGCGCCCGTCATCACTTGACACCGTTGATTCCACACAAGGTCGCGGTAGCGGGCGACGGCCATCGGGTTGATCGCGTAGACCCGGCGTCCGGTGGCCCGCAGGCAGGCCACCAACAGGCCCCGGGAGGTCTCGATCGCGACCGGGATCGGATCGTCCGGACTGTCGCCGTGCTCGGCGAGCAGGCGCAACAGGTTCTGGAAGGCTGCTGCGTCGTCGCTGATCCTGAGCTTGGCGAGCAGCCCGGCATCGGCGTCGACCACCGCCGCATCGTGGTGGTCCTCGGCCCAGTCGATTCCACAGGTTGCGTGCACCACGTGCTCCTTTGCAATGCCTTGCCATCCGTTGTCGTCAAGCCGCGGCAGGGTCACCCAGCGACCTAGTAGGACTCCGTTAGGTCTTCGCGTCGGGCCTGTTCGGGAGCATGTTGGGTACGTGGACGCACTTCAAGTGAACTGATTCCGGGCGACGTTGGCGTTATTCGTGGGCGATGTGTTCGCCTCGGTGCCGCGGAAGGACCAGCGGGTCAAGGGCGACTGTTACCTGCGGGGCCTGATGCTGGACGGCCGCCGCAAGTCCATCCAGTCCATGGCCTCGCGGCTGCCGGACGGCGACGAACAGAACCTGCAGCAGTTCGTGAACCAGTCCACCTGGGATCCGGTACCGGTCCAGCGGCGCATCTGCGAGCGGATGCTGCCACTGATCGGCCCGGCGGCCTGGGTGATCGACGATGTGTCGGTGCCCAAGGACGGGAGGATGTCGGTCGCCGTGGCTCCGCAGTACTGCGGAGCGTTGGGCAAGCGAGCCAACTGCCAGGTCGCGGTCAGTGTCCACGCCGCCACTGATACCGCCTCCTGCCCGCTGCAATGGCGTCTGTTCCTGCCCGAGGAGTGGACCTCGGACACCGAGCGCCGGACCGTCACCCGCATTCCGTCCGAGGTCACGCACCGCGAGAAGTGGCGCCTGGCGTTGGACATGCTCGACACGCTGGCCGGCTGGGGCATGAGGCCGCCGGCCGTGGTGGCCGACGCCGCCTACGGCACCAACGCACACCTGCGGTCCGCATTGTCGGAGCGCGGAATCGGCTACGTACTGGCGGTCCGCGCGGACGTGAGCGCCCACCCGTTCGACGCCGAGCCTGTGGCCCCGTCCCGTAACGGGCCCATCGGATGCTGGCCCCAGCCCCGCTACCGTCATCCCGCACCGTCGGTTGCGGACCTGGCCTCCGGCCTCGCAAAGGATTCCTTCACCGCCTTGACCTGGCGACAGGGATCGCGAGGCGAGTTACGTTCCCGCTTCGCCGCCGTGCGTGTCCGCCCGGCGGGCAAGGCCGTCGAGCGTCCGATCAAGGCCGCTGCTTCGGCCGAGCAGGGCTGGTGGGACGGCGTTCTGCCGGACTGTTGGCTGCTGGTCGAATGGCCCGAAGACGCCGAGGCTCCCACCGATTACTGGCTGTCCAATCTGTCGGCCGACACCCCGATCGTCGACCTCGTGCGGCTGGCCAAGGTCCGCTGGCGCATCGAGCACGATTACCGCGAGCTCAAGCACGGCCTGGGCCTGGACCACTTCGAAGGCCGCTCCTGGCCCGGCTGGCACCACCACGTCACCCTCGTGACCGCCACCCACGCGTTCCTCACCGAACAGCGCCTGGCCCCAAAAGCCCCGGCACCGGTCTCACCCTCTACCAAGTGGTAGACACCCTGCAGGACGTCTTGAGGTGCTGGACCGGCATCTTGCACCACCTGTCAACGGCCCCTGCCCAGCAGAACCCTCAGGACACCAAGATCAAGACAGACCTAACGGAGTCCTATTAGTGGTCTGCGCCGTAAGTCCCTCGGGGGTTGATCATGCTGCCAGCGCGGCGGAGGATTCTTCCTGGTGACCGGTGGTGTGCCGGTCGAGTCTGGCCAGCAGATCATCCAGGTCGGAGGTGGTGAACTTCCACTGGAACGGCTGTGCCGTGGCGTTGTAGCGGTCTTCGAACGTTCGGAGCCGGTCCCCGACCTCGGTGAGGTCGGTGAAGTCGTTGGGCGCGACCACCTTGCGCTGGACGACGGAGAAGTAGATCTCCACCTGGTTCAGCCAGGAGGCGTGTACCGGGGTGTGGACCATCACGGCGTTCGGGAACGCCGCGGTGAGGCGGTCGGCGGCCTTCTGCCCGCGGTGGGAAGAGCCGTTGTCCACGATCCAGAACACACGTTTCGCGCTTGCGTAGGGCTGCTGGCTCATGACCTGGGTGACCAGGGCCATGAACGGGCCAATGCCGGTGCGCGGTTCGGTGTGGCCGAACACGCGAGCGTGGTGGACGTCGTAGGCGGCCAGGTAGGCCAGGGCCCCGCCCCGCCCGTAGGTGTGGTTGACACGCACTGCTCTGGCCTTGCCGGGGGCGAGAGTTGGGTGGCAGCGGCAGCGGGCCTGGATAGAGGTCTTCTCGTTGGCGCTGATCACGTACTCGTCCTCACCCAGCGCCCGGCCCTGCCAGGTGCGGGCGTACAGGTCCAGCACCCGGGCGGCCTTGGTGCGGAAGTCGGGGTCGGTGATGAAGATCCAGGAGCGGTGCTGCCAGGGCTTGAGCGCGTCCTGGGCCAGCCAGCGGCGCACGGTGGACGCCGACACAAACGCGGCGATGCCCGGCTCGGCGGCCTCGCGGGCCAGTTCCGGGCACGACCAGCGTGAGACCGGCACTCCGGTCTCGGCGGGCAGCCGACAGGCCAGCGCCTTGACCTCGGCGGCCTGCAGCGGTGTGAACGAGGCGGGACGGCCACAGCGTTGGCGGTCTTTGAGCCCGGGCAGGCCCGCGTCGGCGAACCGGCCACGCCAGCGGCGCACGGTGTCCAGGTGCAGCCCCGTCTCCCGGGCGATCCGCGCGTTGGAGCGTCCGCGCGCGGCGTGCAGCACCACCTGCGCAAGCACCCGCAACCGGTGCTCGGTCCTGTGGCCGTAGGCCATCTTCTTCAACCGCATGCGTTCGGCGGCGCTCAGGGCTATCGGACAGGCATTGCAGACGGGCATGGCGGGCGAACCGATCGGCCGAAGTGGATCACTGGCGAGCCGCAGCCTGCCCTGCCCGCCGCAGGGGCGGAGCCCGGATGTCGCGGCTGGGAGCGGATCGGGCAGGATGCAGCACCGCTGCCGTCCTCCAGCAAGACCTCCCTCGCCCAGCGGATTCAAACTTCAGTGGCAAACGGTCAAGGTGCAGTGGCACACCGGACAGTTGCGAGAGGGGCTTTGGCCGCCTGGAGGGGCGGTGTCTGGTTTCAATCTGTGTCCTATCGACAACGGAGCGTAACTGTGATTCTTCTTGCTTGTCATGCAGGGAGTTAGTCGACCGAAGGGGCGCCAGATGTCCTGGTACGAAAGGTTCGGAGAACTCGACCTTTGCTACACAATTGATCACGACTACCGGAATGGTTTCTTCTGGTCGTCTTACCAGGTCCCGAATTGGGGCGGGAAGCCGCCGAAGCCGCGGCCGAACGGTGAGGTCAGTGTCTGGCTGTCCTCAGCAGCAGGTGATCCCAATTTTCGGCCGCTGGGGTCCTACGCACGCCATTACGGGTCGGCTCAAGACGCGGGTGACGACGTCGACTTCAGCCGCTTCGGGCGGGTGGCGCAGTTGATGATCGCCCCGGTCTCAGGGCAGTCGGGGGTGGTGGCCTCTCCGGTGGACTACCGGCGGTTGTGGCACGACAGCAATACCGGAGCGTACCTCTACGGGTCGGTGTGGCGGCCGGTCCCGCCGCAGGGGTACGTGGCTCTGGGGGACGTGTGGATGTCGGGCTGGGACGTCAAACCGCCGCTGAACGCGATCTGGTGCGTGAAACAGACCGCCGTCCAGGGACACACCTATGTGCGCCGGGCGGAGCTGAGGGAGCGGGTCTGGATGGACCAGGGGACCGGCGGCAACGGCGGGGATGTGGCCGTGTGGCGGGTCGATGTCCCCCCGATCTCGGAGGACCCCTCCGAGCGGCTGCTCCTCGCCCCCAACACGGTCACCACCGTCACGCACTACAGCACTCCGGCACCGACGGACACGACCTGGATCCTGGACGTGCCGGCCGGCGTCGAGAAGCGGCCGGAGCCGGAGGCACCGCCCCTGACCTCCTACCAGGAGCCGTCCAACCCGCAGCCGGTCACCGACCGGATCGTGCGCGTTCCGTTCACGGGCGTCAACGACGAGGGACGCGACCTGCAATGGAAGGTCCTCAACAGCCCGTTCTACCGGCTGCACCGCCGCGTCGGCTACAACCGGGCGATCTTCACGAACAACCAGCACGGCACCCAGCCCGCGCGCGCCTCGGAACAGGTGGTCACCGGCGTCGTCCAGAGCGAGAGCGAGGCGTGGACGACGCTGACCCGCATCGTTGTCTCCGCCTCGGCCGGCATCGCGTTCAAGGGCCTCTCGGTGGGCGCGGACGTCAACATCACCCGTGAGACCGGCTACGAGAAGCGCACCTCGCTCACCGAGTTCACCGAGAGCACCAGGACGCAGGAGATGGTCACCCCGCCACAGGCATCAGGGGTCCTGTGGGTCAAGTCCCACGAACTCCAGTTGTACCGGGTCGACGGCAGCGCGGTGGCCGGGGCCCTGTCATTCCAGTTCCCGTCCTACGCCATCGCCAACTACCCACCCAACGCCGTCGGCCAGCACGTCGAGCCCGCCGCACCGGCCGAGCCGGAGTTCCAGCAGGCACCCGACCTCGACGGGGAGAAAGGCGGCGGCATCCCCGGCTTCGATGCCGAGGAGCTGACGAAGAAGCTGGAGCTGGCCAAGCAGGAGATGTCCGGAAAGCCTTAGCGATTCCAGTGCCCGCGCCGACCGCCGCTGCCCAATGCAGGCAAGGACCGACGCGGGCCATCATCGCTTCCGGCTCGGCGCGTGACCGGCTTCCCGGTCGTGCGGCTATCGCTCACCCGTACACCCTGGCCGCCCCGCTCACGGTCCGTCGAGACGGCAGAGGTCGGCCTGACAGCGAAGCCTGACAGCAACGTGCTGTTCGGAGGCTTCCAGCCCGCTGCGCTCGAACGCGTCGCGCGCTGGGGCGATGGCTTCCTCGCCGCCGCAGCGCCCTCCTGGGCAGGCGGCCTGTTCGAGACCGTCCGCACGTTTTGGCAGGAGTACGGCCGCGACGGCGAACCGCGCATTGTCGCGCAGGTCAACGTCGCGCTTGGCCCTCACGACGTGATCGACGACGCCCGGGCCAACATGCACTCCTACTACACCTTCACCGGCATAGCCGACCGGATGGTGGCCGGACTGCTCACCACGCCGACCGAGATTCGCGATGCGATCGCCAGCTTCGCTGACCTCGGCGCCGACGAGGTCATGCTCTACTGCTACGGCCTCGACTCGAACCACGTAGACCGCCTCGCCGACCTCCTATGACGGACCTTCTGCGTTGGGTCCGGGGCGGCTCTGGTTGGACGTCGGCTGGGAACAGGCAGCCTAGATGATCAAGTCCAAGGGCTCAGTGATCGTACGAGGTGAGCTGGCGGAGGGTGGCTTGTCCGGTGTGGTCGTTGTGCCAGATCACGGCGGTCAGGGCCAGTATGCGCTGCATGACGCGGGCGATGACGCCGCGGGGTGTGCGTCCTCGGTGGTGTTCGAGGTCCAGCTGTCCCTTGAAGGTTTCATTGACGGACTCGATGACCTGCCGCAACGGCTTGAATAGGGATCCGCCGGGCAGCTGCCGTTCGCCCTTGCGGGTTGGTCGTAGCAATTGGAGGCCCTGCTGGGCGAGTTCCCGTTCGAAGGCGCGGCCGTAGTACTTCTTGTCTCCGATCAGGGTCTGGCCGGGTCGGGTGGCGAGGAGGTGTGACTCGGCCGCGAGCAGGTCCAGCAGGGTCTCGCGCTCGTCGGCCTTGGCCCCGGTCAGGGCGAAGGCGATCGGCAGGCCCTGGAGGGTGCACACCAGGTGCAACCGCAGGCCCCAGAAGAAGCGGCTGTGGCTGGCGCAGTAGCCGTACTGCGCCCATCCGGCCAGGTCGGAGCGTTTCACGGTCTCCCGCGAGCGGCCGCATTCCACGGGTGTGGAGTCCACGACCCACACATCGTCGCTCCACACCGAGGTCCTGGTGGCCAGGATCCGGGTGACCCGGCGCAGCAGTTCGGCGGCTTTGCGCAGCCGCTTGTTGCAGCCGGATTGCTGCGGCAGGTACGGGAAGAGATGCCGCAGGTGGACGCGGGCATGCCGGATCCACCTGGCCTCGGAGGTGAAACCGAGCATGGCCCGCATCATCGCCAGGGTGACCAGCTCGGCGTCGGTGAGCTGTGGTGTGATTCCCACGGCCGGCCGCTCTGGAGCCAGGTCCGGACGCGCCTTCAGTAGGTCGTCGGTCTTATCTCCGCAGGCACCCCTTGGATTTGATCATCTAGGCAGAGACGGCCGCGATGGTGGGTGGCCCTGGACATACGGCCACGGCGCCCTCGAGGCCTCCCACGGCACGCACGGCACCGGCTCAGAAGTCAACTCCGAAGGACTTCCGGAGCCGACCACTTAGGCTGTAGATACAACGATCATCAGGCAGCAGGGACGCCCACCGGCAAGTCCGTACAAGCGATCGAGTCGCAACTCATAATCAGCAGTTCCGGGGCGCCCCGGAAGGCCGGCTGACGGAGTCAACATAAGCCCCTTGACGGGCAGGCTCTACCTAGTCGCATCCGGCCTTCCTGGCTGGACGCGGAGTTCACAGCCCGACCGGGAGCCCACCTGTATGCCCGTACTGTAGCGATCCTGATCGCAGCGCTCAATTAGCAGCGAGGGCGAGCAGCGGCACCGGTGACCCGGGGCTGCCGCTCATGCCCGATCGAGCCTGCTTGAAGGGTACGGGCGTCTGACAGGGAACCCAGTCGTTCGCGCGCCTGCGACAGTGAACTTTGTCGTACGAGGCGGACTGCTTGGGATGAGTGAGGCACTTGTGCAGTCCGGTGATTGCGCCTCGTAGTTCTGCCGCACCGTCGCTTGCGTTCGTCGGGCCCTGACGCATCGGCAGCCAGCGCATCTCCCGCTTCAGCCCGCGACTCGAATCTGGGAGGCAGTCTCGAATTCTGCGTCCAAACGCGGTTACGCTTGCCGTATGCGGCTTGAGGAGTCGGGTTCGGTGTGCCTGCGGGTGGACGCGGCGTACTGCGCCGTTGCGGCAGCCTGCGTGGGGGTGTTCGCCAGCCCCCTGAGCGCGGCACTCGAAGTGTCGGCCGGATTCGTGGCCGGCGCGGCGGTGCTCACGGCAGGGTGGGCGGGGTTGCTGCTGCTCGCGGTGTCCCGACTACCGCTGCGTGCGTCACTGCTCAGCGTCTTGGCGGTCAACATCGTCGTGGTCGTGCTCGTCAGCGGGCTCGCGGTAACGCGACCGATCGACGCCGTGTCCGTCCTCCTGCTGGCTGTGGCCGCCGAAGTAGCGGCCTTCGCCGGTTGGCAAGCGGCCGTGCTACGCACCAGCGCCCACTGAGGCGCGCACCGAGGCCCTGCCGCCGACCTGCAACACGCCCTGAACCACCGCTTCGCCCAAGGCGTCCCACTCCACGACAGCGAGGGCGCACACCGGCCTCCAAAACCCGCGCACGAGCGCCGGGACTCCAGGCACTGCCCGAGGCGCAACTTGATCCACGAGCCGTTGCTGGCAAGCTTCTTGCCCCAGGCCCACAGTGGAGGATCCGGCGAGGTGATTCCTCCCAGGGCAGTGCGCTGGGTACGGGTCAGCGGGCGATTGAGATCGCGAAGGGTGTGAATCCGGTGGACCGGATGACGTGCGGGACGAAGAGGATCGCGGCCTCCGTGGCGCGGGCGGTCTGGATCCCGCCGAGGTCGGTGATCCAGTCCTTGTGCCAGCCGAGGTCGGTGAGCAGTTCGCGGACGGTCTGCTTGGCCTGCGGGTCCTCGCCGGAGAGGAACGCGGTCGGTGTCTGGGTGAGCATGGTCGGCGCGGTCATCACCGGGAAGAGCATGGTGTTGAGTGTCTTGACGACGCGGGTTTCGGGAAGTGCTTCCTGGAGCTGTTCGGCGAGGCTTGAGCCGGGGTAGATCAGGTCGGCGGGCATTCCGTCCGGTCCGTCGACGGTGGCGTTGGAGACGTCGACGAGGACCTTGTCCCGCAGCTCGTCGCGCAGGGCGGCGAGCCGTTCCAGGGAGCCGTCGCCCGGGGTGGCGTTGATGACGATCTGGGCTGTGCGGGCGGCGTCGGCGGCGGCGCCCGGCGTACGGTCCGCGACGGTCACCTCATGCCCGGCCCGGGTGAGGGCTGTGGCCAGGTTGCCGCCGACGCGGCCGTTTCCGAGAACTGCGATCGTGGTCATGATGGTCTGGTCCTTCTGTAGGTGCGGGTTGTGGTGTGCGATCAGCGCGAGAGCGTGGATACGGCCTCGGCGTGGATACCGGGCGCGGTAGCCAGGAAGCTCTCGCTCTGGGGGGTCCAGGGGCGGCCCTCGGCGTCGGAGATCCGTCCGCCGGCCTCGGTGACGAGCAGCGCCCCGGGAAGCAGGTCCGCGCGGGCGCCGGCGAACTGCCAGAAGGCGTCGATCCGGCCGGCGGCCACGTTCACCAGGTGCAGGGTCGCGGGCACGGAAGTACGGACGACGAGCGCGTCGAAGAGCATCGCGGTGATCGAGGAACCGACGCGCCGCACGACCTTCGCGTCCTCGTCCGGCCGGGCCTGACTGGTGGCCACGATGCTCAGGCCGAGGTCCGCAGCGGGGGAGACGTGCAGCGGCCGGCCGTCGAGCTGGGCGCCCGCGCCGGTGAGCGCGGTGTAGGTCTCGCCGGTCAACGGCATGTGGACCACGGTGAGCGCGGGCTGGTTGTCGCGCACGAGGGTGGCGGTCACCGCCCACTCGGGCAGGGCGTGCAGGTGGTTGACGTTGCCTTCGGCCGGATCCACGACCCACCATTCGCCGGGCGGCAGCGCCCCGCCGTCCAGCTCGTCCTCCACCCAGGCGGCGTCCGGGCGCAGGCTCGTGAGGCGGGGGCGCAGGATGTCGAGAGCCGTGTCGTCGTTGGCGGCGAGCGCACGCATCAGCTCTTCGCGGGTCTGGTAGCGGACCACCTCGCCGAAGCGCTGGCGCAGCGCCGAACCCGCCTCACGCACGGCGATCGCGGTCTGGGCGAGCAGGTCGGCGTCGGAGGCGGCGACGTCAGTGGTCTGAAGCGTTTCGGACATGGTGGTACTCCCGTCTGAGGAGGGGTGCTGAGGCCGGTCGAGGGCCGAACTGCGCGTTACTTCTTGCGCTTTCGCCTCAACGGTATGCAGCCCCGTCATTAACATCAAATGCATGTCAGGAACGGCTAGGATTACTCGTACGCAATTGGATTTGAATCTGCTCGCCGCGCTCGACGCGCTGCTGGAGGAGGGCAGTGTGGCCGGGGCGGCCGCGCGCCTGCATGTCACCGCCCCCGCGATGAGCCGGAGTCTGGGCCGGATTCGGCGCACGACCGGGGATCAGGTCCTGGTGCGCACCGGCCGCACGATGACCCCGACGCCGTATGCGATCGCCGTCCGGGAACAGGTGCACGAGCTGCTGCACCAGGTCCAGGGAGTGCTGGCACCGAGCCGTGAACTCGATCTGGTACACGACGATGCCGTCATTTGGCATCGACATCCGCACCTCTGCTGATCATCAACTGCCTCCGGAACCAGTCGACCGACGCTGTTCCTGGAGATCGACGAAGTCACGCACGAGTTCACCGCTCGGGGCCGCCAGTCCGGCCAAATGAGAGCCGGCGCTGGAGTCCATCTGGTCGTCGACGGCCTTGGCGATGGCGCCCTCGGTAACGCGTTCGCGATCCAGCGGATCACCGCGGAGAACACCCCCCTCAAGCAGCGCGTTCGTCTGGCCGGCGACGATCTCTCTTGCCTGCGGCTTGATCGACTTGTGTTCTGGAACGGTGAGCGCGTACCGGTCATCAGCGGCGGCGAATTCACGAGCCTGTCCATTGGCGGGACCAGGCGAGTGCGGTGGCGGAAAGCTTGCCGCGTGGTGCGGCGGCGTCCGCGGTCCCCAGGCACTGTCCGCCGTCGAACAGTCCCAGTTCGTAGTGCACGGTGTGCTCGTCGTGTCCGCTGACGGCGATCCCGATGTCGTAGGAGCGAGGGTGAAGGACTTCGCCGAGGTAGGTCACGCGGTAGCGCCAAGGGAGGTATCGGGGGAGCTTCCTGGCAGCGTCGTCTCCCAGCAGACGGTGTGCATAGGACGCGATCGCCTCGTCGTACCAGCCCAGTTGGGCGATGTAGTTGACGTGCCGGTTGAGGTCGACGTCCCCGACGCGGCTGTGGACGGTGGCAGCGGCCGGGTAGTACTGCCGCTCGCGGCGACGCGGGTCGGGTTTCGACGCGATTGCTGCACTGGTTTGAGGCAGTTGCAGCTCCTCAAGGTCGGCGCGCAGTTCGTCCGGCAAGGTGATCGGCCCGGACTTGTCGGCGAGGACGATGGTGGCCTCAGCCGTGGCGACGAGGTGCCCGTCGATGAACATGCCTTGACCGTAGGTGTACGAGGACCGTCCGATCGCGCGGATACCGGTGCCGATCCGGACGGTTGCGCCGACCTTGCCGAACGCCGCCTGCCGTTCAACATGCTGGCCGACAAACAGGATCTGGTACGGCTTGAACCCGCCGTCAGCCGTGAGCCTTTCGAAGCGCGAGAAGCGCAGGCCAACCCGGGGATGCTCGAACAGACGCGACAATGCCACCGTGCTTGTCGTGCCGTCCGGTGCGAGGTCGCCGAACCGTTGCACCACCTGCCGGTGGTCAGGGAAGTCGTCCTCGGCCAGTAGCGCGGCGTTGGACTGTTCGTCGATCACTCGGTCGACTCCAGGCCGATGAGCAGGTCGAGCAGGCTGGCGGGGGCGTTGTCGCCGAAGATCAGCTGGTGATTCTTGTCGGATTCGGCGGCGAACTGGGCACTACGGGGAAAAAGGGCCTGCTCGTACTCCGCAAGGGCGGCTTCGACGTCGTCGGGATGTGCGGCGATGGCTTTGCCGAGTTCGGCGCCGTCGAACATGGCGAGGTTGGCGCCCTCCCCGGCGAACGGTGACATGAGGTGGGCGGCGTCGCCCAGCAGCGTCACTCCGGGAACGCGGTCCCAGCGGTGGCCGATCGGCAGGGCGCTGATCGGGCGCGGGGCGAGGGCGGTTTCCCCGTCAGTGATGAGTGCGGTGAGTTCAGGCGCCCATCCGGTGAATTCTGCCGCGACCTGGGCCGCCGCCGTTTCGGGACTGGCGACAATGGCGGCGATCCAGTCCTGAGGTTTGTTGAGCGCGACGTAGGTGTGAAGAACGGCGCCGGCCTCTCGATGGCCAAGGATCCCCTTGCCGGCTGTGACGGCGAACAGGGAACCGTCGCCGGCGGCCTTGGCCGCTGCGGGGTGCCGCTGGTCGGCGTCGTACAGGTAGGTCTCGATGAACGACGTGCCGACGTACTCGGGCTTCGCGTCGGAGAGCAGCGGCCGGATCCTCGACCAGGCGCCGTCCGCGCCGACGAGGAGGCCGGTCGTCACGGTTGGCCCGTCGGCGAAGGTCAGCTCGTGCCTACCGCCTCCGAGGGGGCGGACACTGGTGACCTTGTGTCCCCACTGGATCATCTCGTCGGGCAGCGAGTTGATCAGAATCCGACGCAGGTCTCCGCGGAGCACCTCAGGGCGACCGCCTGTGCCGTCGTCGGGCTGGTCGAGCAGTACCGCGCCGTGCTGGTCGAGCACGCGCAGGGCCTCGCCGCCTTCGTGGATGATCGCGCGGAACTCGTCGGTGAGGCCGGCCGCTTCGAGGGCGAGCTGCCCGTTGTACTCGTGGATGTCGAGCTGACCGCCCTGCGTGCGGGCGTCCGCCGATATCTCGGCTTCGTAGATGGTCGCGGGGATGCCGTGCAGGTGCAGGACCCGTGCGAGGGTCAGGCCGCCGAGCCCGGCGCCGACGATCGTGACGGGAGTGGTCATGGTGGTTTCCCTTTCGCTTGGGCACCGCTCTACTGCGATACGGTGTTCGCAGTACCGGCGCCACGATAGCACTACTGCGAACAGTGGACGCAGTAGCGAGGAGGGAAACCGATGGACGACGCTCACACGGTGATCTGGAACCGGCCGGAGCGGGCCGCGAAAGGCCCCGCGCCGTCACGCACGCGGGCGGAGATCACCAGCGCTGCTATCGCGATCGCCGACGCCGAGGGCATCGAGGCACTGTCCATGCGGCGCGTCGCCAAGGAACTGGGAACGGGCACAGCCTCGCTCTACCGCTACCTGGCGTCCAAAGACGACCTGCTCGACCTCATGCTCGACGCCGTAGCGGCCGAAGACGGCGGCCAACCTGCCCCCACCGGCGACTGGCGCAGCGACCTGCGAGGCCTGGCCCATCGTTCCCGGGCCGCCTTCCACCGGCATCCCTGGATGACCTCCCTTGCGGCAGGGCGCCCATCACTTGGACCGAACTCCCTCGACGCCATCGAACACGCACTCGCCGCCCTCGATCCCCTCGGCTTCGATATCGACGTCATGATCACCGTCGTCGACACGCTGCAGGCCTTCGTCCGCGGCTACGCCACCGGCGAGCTCGCCCAACAGGAAGCCGTCCGACGCTCCGGAGTGGGCATCCAGGAATGGATGGACGCCCATGCGCCCTACCTCGACAAAGTCGTCAAGAGCGGGCGCCACCCACTCCTCGCCCGGGTCATTCGTGATGCCGAGCTTCCCCACGCGGCCGACAGGGCCGAGCGCGGGTTCGAACTGGGACTCGAACGACTCCTCGACGGATGG
Source organism: Streptomyces griseochromogenes (assembly GCF_001542625.1). NCBI lineage: Bacteria > Bacillati > Actinomycetota > Actinomycetes > Kitasatosporales > Streptomycetaceae > Streptomyces > Streptomyces griseochromogenes. Next base: position 5,138,067 of record NZ_CP016279.1, read on the forward strand.
GAGGCCAACCTCCCCAACTTTCCCGGTAGTTCAGTCAACAGGTAGACCAGGGCGGATTGCAGGAAATCCCGGATCGACGGGCGTCACGACGACGTTCCGGCGAGCGAGGCCAGGCGCTCCATCTCGTCCACGCCGTCGTTGCAGCACCGCATACCAGCCGCCGGACCTTGGGCCGCTCGGGCAGCCGGATGTCGAACGGCATCCGGGTCTCGTCCTTGAACTGGCGCCGGTCGTAGTCGCACACCGCGCAGACCAGCCGGGCGGCGCGGGCCTGCTTCTTCGACCAAGGGGGCCACTCCGTCGACAGCGCCACCTTGGCGATGACCATGCCATCGGCCCTGGGCTGGAAACCGTGAAGTCCCAGTGCGGGGCGTCCTAGGCGATGTCGGCGACGGTCTGCTCCAGCGACGGCATCCACGGCACCAGGTGGGCCAGGTCCTTGCGCAGGATGCGCACCTCCTGCCCTCGCGCATCGCCTTGCTGTAGGAGAAGGCGAGCCCGGTCAGGCTGCCGGAGCGGTCAGGACGGCCTTGGCCGCCAGCCGGAGATTCCTGATCATCGGATTCGGGTCGCCCTTGCGGCTGACCAGGACGACCTGGCTGGAAGGAGCGCCCTCGATCGGGACGGTGACGAGGTTGGGGCGCAGTGAGCTACGCCGATCGCCGACCGGCAGCACGGCGATCGCCCTGCCACTCGCGACGAGTTCGAGCTTGTCCTCATAGCTCTCGACCGGCGGCACGTCGGCCCCGAGGATCCGGTAGGAAGTCCAGTCCGCGGTCTCGAACGGGCACGGCGCCGCCTCCTCGCCAGCCAGTTCTTCCGCGGTCACCGACGGGCGGTCGGCCAAGGGATGGCCGCGCGGGACCACGAGCATCCGGGGCTCCTCGTACAGAGGGGTGGTGAAGACGTCGTCGGCGGCGAGCGGCAGCGGGGCCCGCGCGATCAGGGCGTCGACGCGCTTGTCGGACAGCGCCCCGACGTCGCGGCAGCTCAGGTACCGGGTGGTGATCTCGGCGTCCGGGTGACGGCGGCGCAGTTCCCGTACGGCGGCAGTGATCACCAGGTCTTCAACGTAGCCGATGGCGATTCGTTCAATCTCGGCTTGTTCACGCACGGCCAGTTCGGCCTGGCGGGCGGCCTGCAGCAGGGTTTGGGCCTGGGGGAGGAACCTCTGGCCTGCCGGAGTGAGCCGGGTGCCCTGGGGTATGCGGTCCAGTAGTCGTGTGCCGAGATACTTTTCGAGCCGTTGGATCTGGCGGCTCAGCGCCGGCTGGGCCACGTGCAAGTCGGCGGCGGCCCGGCCGAAGTGCTGATGCGCCGCCACCACGGTGAAGTAGCGCACCAGCCGCAGTTCCAGGTCCTGTCCGAGATCGTTCACCCTGGCAGCGTACGCGTCATGCCGTTTCGGAATGACTAGGTTGCCGAAACGGTCTTGGACGGCCATACCGTCCTGGGACTTGACTGAAGGAGCAACGTTTCCCCAAGAAAGCGACAGGCGCGATGAAGGCGATCCAGTTCCACGAAGCGGGCGGGCCGGAAGTTTTGCAGTATGACGAGGTGCCGGTTCCCGAGATCGGCCCGGGCGAGGTGCTCGTCCGGGTGCACGCGGCGGGCATCAACCCGCCGGACTGGTACCTGCGTGAGGGGATGAAGGTCGTGCCGGCCGAGATGAGGCCGGCCCTGGAGTTCCCTCTGATCCCCGGAGCGGACATGTCGGGTGTGGTCCAGGCGGTCGCTCCGGACGTGCTGGGGTTCGCCGTCGGTGACGAGGTCTTCGGCATGCTGCGGTTCCCCGGATTCGACGGCCGGACGTACGCCGAGTACGTGGCCGCGCCGGCTTCGGACCTGGCTCACAAGCCGGCCGGTATCGACCACGTGCAGGCGGCTGGGGCGCCGATGGCGGTGCTTACGGCCTGGCAGTACCTGGTTGATCTCGGCCACGACGTACCGTCTCCTTTCACCGGCCAGGTGCACCAGCCGGTGCCGATCACGCCAGGGATGACCGTGCTGGTCAACGGGGCCGCCGGTGGAGTGGGCCACTTCGCGGTGCAGCTGGCGAAATGGAAGGGGGCACACGTCATCGCGGTGGCCTCGGGCCGGCACGAGGAGTTCCTGCGCAAGCTCGGCGCCGATGAGTTCATCGACTACACCAGGACGCGGGCCGCGGACGCGGTCAGCGGTGTCGACCTGGTGGTCGACACCGTCGGTGGCCCGGACAGCTCACGCTTCCTGGCCGTGCTCAAGCGCGGCGGCACCATGCTTCCGGTGTTCTTCGCCCAGTACGACCCGGAAGAGACGGCGAGTCTGGGCATCACGGTCTCGAACATTCAGGTGCGTTCCAACGGCTCCCAGCTCGCCGAGATCGGGCGCCTGTTCGACGAGGGCAAGCTCCAGGTCGGGGTGGACAGCACCTACCCGCTGCCCGAGGCGGGCAGCGCACACACGCGAGCCGCGCGGGGCCACCTCCAAGGCAAGATCGTGCTGACGGTGGTCTCGTGATCGCCGAACTCCAGCAGGCGGTGGCGCACCACGCCCACGCCCTGGACGAGCTGAATGTGCCCGAGCTGGAAGCGGTCCTGACCGAAGACACCACCTGAACCTCCACGATGCCCGGACAGGGAGTGCTCGTCCCGGTCGCCGGGCGCGCGGCGGCGCTCGACTTCATCCGTGACGGGCACTCGGCCCAGAGCGGAAGGGCGCCACCTAGGCAATGTCGTGGTCACGACGACGGACGATGCCACCGCTGAGGTGCGGGCCTATCTGGTGCGGACGAGGAACATCGGCGAGAGCATCCAGATGATCTCGACCGGGGTCTACACATTCGGCCTGCGCCGGTCCGACGGTGGGTGGCGGACCACCTCGCCGAAGCGCTCGCGCAGCGCCGAACCCGCCTCACGCACGGCGATCGCGGTCTGGGCGAGCAGGTCGGCGTTGAGGGCGGCGACGTCAGTGGTCTGAAGCGTTTCGGACATGGTGGTACTCCCGTCTGAGGAGGGGTGCTGAGGCCGGTCGAGGGCCGAACTGCGCGTTACTTCTTGCGCTTTCGCCTCAACGGTATGCAGCCCATTTACTTCAAATGCATGTCAGGCATGCCTAGGATTACTCGCATGCAATTGGATTTGAACCTGCTCGCGGCGCTCGACGCGCTGCTGGAGGAGGGCAGTGTGGCCGGGGCGGCGGCGCGCCTGCATGTCACCGCCCCCGCGATGAGCCGGAGTCTGGGCCGGATTCGGCGCACGACCGGGGATCAGATCCTGGTGCGCACCGGCCGCACGATGACCCCGACGCCGTATGCGATCGCCGTCCGGGAACAGGTGCACGAGCTGCTGCACCAGGTCCAGGGGGTGCTGGCACCGAGCCGTGAACTCGATCTGGCAACGCTGGAGCGCACCTTCACACTCCGCTGGCACGATTCCCTCATCGCTCTGAGCGGTCCCGCGCTGCTCGCGGCGGTGCGCGGTCAGGCTCCGGGTGTGCGACTGCGCTTCGTCGCGGAATCGAGCATCGACACCCCCGAGTTGCGGCGTGGGGAGGTCGACCTGGAAGCGAACGCCAATCGTCCGAGCGCACCGGACATTCGTGCCGAGAAAGTGGCCGAGTCCCGCCTCGTCATCGTCGTGAGGCAGGGGCACCCCCTCACTCGCGTCAAAACCGTCACCGCAGAGCAGTACGCCGCCGCTGAGCACGTCACCGTCTCACGGCGCGGAAGCCTCAGCAACGCCCTCGATGACGCCCTCGCAAGGCTCGGCCTCACCCGCCGTGTGGTGGCGGCCGCACCCACCGAAGCGGCCGCGTTGGAGTTCGCGCGCGGCTCCGATCTCCTGATCAGCGTCCCCGAAGCCACCACGCGCTCCGCGGTCGCCGACCTAGGCCTGGCCGTGCTCCCCCTGCCGCTCGAACTGCCGTCGGCACCGATATACCTGTCGTGGCATCAGCGCTACGACACCGATCAGGCCCACGCCTGGCTGCGCGGGCTGGCGCGAAGCACGGTGGCCGTGTGCGGAGCGTCGTAGCCGACGACGTCCGGTCAGCACGCCGTGAAGCTCAGCGTACGGCGCGGTCGGGCCTGGTACGTGTTTCTGATCCCATGGCTCTTGCTCTTGTGGCTGAGCAATTGAGTTGCTACTTGAGCAGCACAGTTGGACTTGGGTGCCGGCCGCACTCGCGGCGCTGCGGCAGAGGTCAAAAGTGGATCTTGGTCGTGAGGTGATCTTGGTTCGTGACGCGTGGAGATCTGACGGACGAGCAATGGGCCGTGCTGGAGCCGCTGTTGCCGAGCCACCATGCGGTGACCGTACTCGCTCCGCTGACGAGGTGGGAAACGATCACGTTGGCACTGGGAAAGGATCACCAACTGACCTGTTGCGCTGCTGGTCAGCTGTACTCGTGAACACCCCGGATTTCGGGCAGCAGTCGGTATGACAGCAAACAGCCGACGGGCTGGACCGTCCACCAGCTTGGACGACCCGGCCACCGTTGATCATCGTGAGTTGTGTGGACTGACGAAGGGACGGTGGCCGCAGGTCACAGCATAGATCCCGCCCGTTGGCGGGAGGCGCGTTCGAGGTGGTCATGGGCCGTATCGCGGCCCGGTTCGCGCGGGTCGAACCCCGTTTGCGGGCCGAGCGGTTGGTGCTGTGCCTGCTGTCGGGCCTGCCGCGCAAGAACTGCTGGACGATCGCCGAGTGGGCTGGGGAGGCCGGCCCGCACGGAATGCAGCACCTGCTGTGCCGAGCCTTCTGGGACGCCGATGCTGTCCGTGGCGACGTGCGCGCATACGTCGTCGAGCGCTTTCACGACGAGGCCACGGTGCTGGTAGTCGACGAGACCGGCGACGTGAAGAGGGGACTCGCACGGTCTGGGTCCAGCGCCAGTACACCGGCACCGCCGGGCGGATCGAGAACTCCCAGGTCGCCGTCTACCTCGTCTACGCCGGCGAGCGCGGACACGCGGCGATGGACCGGGAACTGCACATCCCGCACTCCTGGACGTGCGACCCGGACCGCTGCCGGGCCGCAGGGTTTAGTACTGCAACGGTGTTTGTGCTGATTGTTGGGCAGCTTCATGGACTGTGCCCGCGTCGCTTGTAGTGGCTGATGCGGGCTTGGTGTTGGCGTCGTCGACGCCAGTGTGACCAGTGCGGGATGTGGTCGACAGTGACGGGCCGCCGGTCGGTGAGGCGGGTGAGCAGCCGTCTGATCTCGGCGAGGCTGAGGTGGATGAGTTGGGAGGGTCCGTTTCTGCTTTGTCGGTGTCCAGTTTGCGGGCTCGCAGGACGGTCAGGCAGGCGTGGGCGGCCATGGCCAGGGTCATGTGGCGGTGCCAGCCGGGGTAGCGTCGGACCTGGTAGTCGTCCAGGCCGCACTCCTGCTTCGCGCTCTGGAAGCATTCCTCGATGGCCCACCTGCTGCCCGCGATGCGGATCAGGCCATCAAGCGTGGTTTCGGCGGGGCAGTAGGCGATGTAGGAGGAAACCTCCCCGGGCCGGCTGACGCTGCGGCGGGCGATCACCCAGTGGCGGCGATCGGGCCGGTGCCAGGGCCGGACCTCGATGCGAGCCCAGTCGTAGATCCGCCGGCCGTGAGCCCCGGTGCCGCACGATCGGCGCTTCCACTTCTGCCGAGGCAGGCCGTTGAACAGGTCGTGGACGGGGTGATCGATCGCCCAGCGGGTCACGACGGTGTCGTGCCGGGTGGTGGCCATGACGTGGAAGACATCGGCCTGCTCCAGCTCGAAACGCCAGCCCTTGGAAAAGCCGTAGGCGGCATCCGTGGTCACCCACCGGAACGGGGTCCGGTCCGCGATCGCGCGGCGGACCATCGCCTTCGCCATGGCCACCTTCGTCTCGAAGCCGACTTCGTCACCAATGCCGGCCCGGCGGCACCGCTGGCTTTATCAGTGAGTCCTGGTTCTGGTCCAACTTCTGTGGTGTGCCTACTCCCGGTGACCGTTGATCCTGCTGGTACGTCCCGCGAGATCGTCTGGAAACTGCCGGTGCCGACCTCGTTGGCCTGATGGTTCTGGGCTGTGCGCGAGGTACTGCTCCGGCTGGAAGAGCTGCTCTTCCTGGCGGCGCCGGAGATCAGGGTGGTGTCGGTGCAGGACGACCGCGAGGTGATCCAAGTCGGTGTCAGATGTCGGACCGCCGGGGCTCGGTGCCCCGGCTGCGGGAGCTGGTCGGGGCGGGTGCACGGGTCCTACCTGCGGTTCCCCGCCGACCTCCCCGTTGCAGGACGGCGGGTGGTGCTGCGGCTTCGTGTCCGGCGCTTCACGTGCGAAGACGTCTCCTGCGGGCGGCGGACGTTCGTCGAGCAGGTCGCAGGTCTGACCCGCCGGTACAGCCAGCGGACCGAACGAATGCGATCGGTGCTGGCCGAGGTCGGCCTCGCGTTGGCCGGTCGCGCCGGTGCCCGGCTGGCGGACGTCCTCGGGGCGAGGGCCAGCCGAAATACGGTCCTGCGACTGGTCGACGCTCTCCCGGAACCTCAACCGCGGATCCCACGCGTGGTCGGCGTCGATGAGTACGCGATGCGCAAGGGGCGTGTCTACGGGACCGTGTTGGTCGACGTTGAGACCCGCAGACCGGTGGACTTGTTGCCGGATCGCGAGGCGGGCACGCTCGCGGCCTGGCTGACCGAGCACCCGGGAATCGAGGTCGTCTGTCGCGACCGCGCCCCGTTCTTCGCCGAGGGCGCCAACATCGGGGCACCCACCGCGGTCCAGGTCGCCGACCGTTTCCACCTGTGGCGCAACCTCGGCGAAGCGGCCGAGCGGTGCGTCTCCCGCCACCGCCCGTGCCTCCGCGCGACCTTCGCCGATTCGGTGCCGGAGAAGGCTCCGGCACCGGCCGAGAGCGGGTCGCCATGGCCCACCGGGCACCGGTTCGCCGACCGCACCCGCGCCAAGCACGCCACCGTTCACGCGCTGCTGGCCGCCGGCCACAGCCGACGCTCGGTCCAGCGCCAACTCGGCATGACCTACCGAACCGTCCAGCGGATGGCGGACGCCGCGAGGCCGGAAGACCTGTTCCAGGGGCAGTGGCAGAACCGCAGGACCAAGCTCGACGACTTCAAGCCGTACCTGCACGAACGCCTGGACCCTCTGGGAAGAGATCAAGGCGCATGGCTATACCGGCGGCTATGGAGCCGTCCGCGCCCACCTCCAGCCGTTTCGCACATCCCCGACGGCACCGGCAGCCCGTCCACCGTCCCCACGCACGGTCGCCGGATGGATCCTGACTCACCCCGACACACTGCCGGAGAGCGAGCGCCTGAAGCTGAAATCCGTCCTCTCCGGCTGCCCCGAACTGGATGCCCTCACCGGGCACGTCCGCGCGTTCGGGAAGATGCTCACCCAACTCCAGGGTGACCAGCTCCCGCAGTGGATCAAGGCGGTCCGCGCCGACGACCTGCCTAGCCTCCACGCCTTCGTCAACGGCCTCGAACGGGATCTCGCCGCCGTCACCGCTGGCCTGACGCTGCCCTGGAACTCCGGCGTCGTCGAAGGCCACGTCAACCGGATCAAAATGATCAAGCGCCAAATGTACGGCCGGGCCGGCTTTGGCCTGCTGCGGAAGCGAGTCCTGTTGGCCTCCTGACTAGCCCGTCACGAGCTCTGCGGGAGTCGCTCCGCGGCCTGAGCAGGGGTGTCGTAGTAGCCAGGCTGTGCCACCAGGACTGAATTGAAGTAGTAGCCCTGCTCTTCCTCTGGCTCGCCGTCGGCGGCGAACGGGCGCCAGAAGCTCAGCAGCAAGTCCTGCGCGATGAATGAAGCAGCGTCGTCGGGATCTTCCTGGATGGAGGTGAACTCACCTACGCGCCGGACGACCTCTCGGGCCGGAAGCGCGAACACGTCCACACCCTGGAAGAGCACTCGGTCCGTCGCGGTCGACGGTCTCCCCAGTTCGATGGCTTCGAGCATGTCGCGCACGCAGTGGATGCTGATCATCAGTCCGCTGGGACGGAAAACGTGCTGACCAGACCGGTCGGACTCCGATACTGCGGAAAGATCGCGGAGCGAGTCCAGCGCCGTGTTGGCCCTGTGCCGAGTCATACCGATCCGCAATGGGCCAACGCCGGACGGTGGGGCGAGGTCGAAGTCCATGCGGGCATGATGCCAAACGGGCCTGTCAACGAGTGGGCACATCCCGTGCGAGGGTGTCCTCGCCGCTTAGCGTCCCGGCTCCCGCCCGATGCCACGAAGGGCCACACAGTCCCAGAAGGTTACAGAGCGTGGGCGCTCCACAGAAGTTGGACCAGAACCAGTTCTCACCTACGAAGCCACACCGCTCGCGGTCCTCCATCCAGGACGTGGGCAGATACAACCGTCGGTCGATCAGCGTCCGTCCACGCGGAGTCGCGTAGGCGAGGAAGACGCCGATCTGGCAGTTCTCCGTCCGCCCGGCGGTGCCGGAGTACTGCCGCTGGACTCCGGCCGACCGCAGTCCCTTCTTCAGGAAGCCGGTGTCGTCCACGATCAGGACGGCCTCGGGGTCTCCGAGGTGCTCGGCGACGTAGTCGCGCACGTCATCGAGTACTTCATCGGCTTCCCACTCGATCCGGTTCAGCATCCGGTGGATGCGGTCCGGGCCTGCATGTCCGGCCTGCTCGGCCAGCGTCCAGCCGTTCTTCCGCCCCAACGGAGCGATCAGCCCGCGCATATAGGCCAGCGCCGACTCACGCGGCTCCGTCCGGTTGAACCGGTGCACGAACCGCTCGTGCAGAGCGGTCAGTTCACCGGCCCACAACCTGACATCAGCAAGGTCCCCACCCACAACCACACCAACGGCCAACCTGGCCACCAGTCACGACGACCACCGTTGCAGTACTAGGAAGAACGGGCTGGCCAGTGAGGCTTTCTGAAGGAAGATCACTTCCCTTGGTGATCGAGGACGAGGGCGGCTCAGGCGGGGTGTTTCGTATGCGGGTGTCGACGTGGAGGGCCTGCTCGCACCGGCCGCGAGGCCGCCGGACGGGGGGTGTGGATTCCGATGCCGGCGCCGATGCAGCACTTGTCCGCGAAGGTGGGCAGGCCTTCGGCGGCGGCCTTGTAGAGGGCGGGTAGTGCGTGGAGGCGTGTCGCGTGCCTGGGAAAGGGCTCGGAAGCTGCGCTCAACTTGTGGGTTTTGAAACTTCACCTCGAAGGTCAGGGTGCCGCTCATCCGCATGTTGTTCTTCTGCACGCCCCAAGCGACCGCATCCCCTGTTCCACTACGTGCGGAACGTGAAGGCCGCGTCCATCTTCGGTAGGTCGGGGAAGTCGGGCACACTGGCCTTGGCTCCTATCCACGTGGCCAGCGCGACAGGGTCCGGCGCGGCGCCGGTCAGCTCGGCGACCTGGCCATGGACGGCCCGGATCAGTTCCGGTCGATGCGTCAGTGCAAGGGCCGCCGCGTCGGTGCCGAGGTTCTCCGCGGACTGGGGGGCACGCTGCCTGCGCAGGGCGAGCCCCAGTCGGACCCAGGTCTCGTGCGGCTCAGACCCTCCGGTGACCTGTTCGACGGCCAGGCGGCACGCTTCGTCCGGCGAGCCGAGGAGACGGGCGAAGTCTGAAGGGTCGACCTCGTTGATCTGCAAGCCCGGCCCTGCCGGGGCGGTCGCGACCCGGCACAGCAGCGCCGCGTAGGCGTTGGAAGGAGGCGCGGCAGGGTCCGGGCACAGAGCCAGGGGCATGGACCACGGGGATGCGTGGCGTGTTCCGGAGGTCCACGCATCGGCGAGTTCCGCCACCGCGGGGGCATCCGGGCGCAGATGGTGCAGTCGCCAGCGGGTGCGGTGGGCGACGACCGCTTCCTCGGCGAGAACCAGCACGTCCTCGGGGACAGCCGGGTGTTCGGTCCAGGCCGCGGTGGTGTCACCCATGAGTCGTACGAAGTCACGTCCTGTCCCGGTCAGGCGCGGGGACGAGCAGAGAGCCGCGTACGCCTCCAGGGTCTGGGTCCGCCAGTGGACCAGTTGGAACTGGGCTCGTCGCAGTGTGTCTCCCTCGGCGGTCAGCGTGAGCCTCCGCCAGTAGTCGACGACCCCGAAAAAGGCGAATACTCCCTGGAACAGGCCAGGCAGGGGGCGAGGCTCGTCACGCCACGGGGCGTAGAAGGCCTCGCCGCTCGGTTCATCGCTCTCGTCGTGGAGCGGAACGGAGTCCAGCAGAGCGTGCAGCTTCAGGTGCTGGAACTCGTGCACGAGAGATGCGGCGAGTTCCACGCCGTCGGGCGGTTCGCTGACCACGATGCCTCCGAACGCGTCGCTCGACGACACGGAACTCACCACGCCACCTGGCTCCTTGGGCCGAGGGGTGAGCGCGGTGAGGGCACCACCGAGTGCGTCGGCCCGCTGGAGCGTGATGCGGCTCAAAAGGCTTCCCGCGTCGTGGATCAGGCTTTCCCAGGTTGCTGCCTCGGCCGGGTGGCTCGGGGACGGAGGTAACAGAGCCCCCGGCACTCGGTAGGGGTCGAGGTCGTCCAGGACGAAGTCGAAGCGGCCGGCCTCGGGGGCTGTCTGTACACGATGAACCGGATGCCACAGGCGTGGAACGCTGTGGTCGCAGCCGTGCAGCGGTACGTGCCTGGTGCCGCGTGCGATGTATGTGTCCCACTCCCGTACGTGCAGAAGTGCCTCGCTGCCCTGCCCCGCGCGCAGGTCGGCGGCGCCGACAGTGGGCAGCAGGGCGAAGCCGTCCCGCAGCGGGAGCCAGAGGTCGAAGGCGAGTCCGGCCCGGACGGCGGCCGCGGCCGCGACGCACTGCAGGTGGGCCAGATCGTCGGAGGGCAGGTTGACCAGCCGGTCGTTGAGGGCGCGCAGCGTCCGGCTCATCCACCGTCCCACGGACGGATCCAGCAGCACCTCGGCGACCACCCGGGAATCGGCGCGGTCTGCCCGTACCAGAAGGGCCCGTACTTCCCCTACCGCCGGCAGCATGCCCGGATGCCCGGCCATGACCGTCTCGGCCCGACCCACCAGTTCACGCAGCCACAGCACGCGTGCGGCCAACTGCTGGTCGCGGAGTCGTCGGATCAGGGGGCGGTCCTCGTCGCCCGTTGCCAAGGCGTGGACTGCGGCGTTGCCGAGCCTGACCGGGTGCACTTCGCGTTCGAAGAGATCCGGTTCGGCATCTTCCCGGGAAGGTGGCCGGTATGTCCAGAACCTGCCGCTGACGGGTTCCGACGACATGCCGTAACTCCCTGAGGAGTAGCCCCCACCGCCACCGCCGTCAACGCCGGCGACAGTCCGGTCCGCGCGAACGAAACGGTCCAGCCACCGTGCCAAGGCGGAGGCGTCCACATGGTCGTGCTCGGCGGACGGGGCCGCAGCGGACGTGAGACTGGTCGGGTCCGGCGATTTTGACCGAAGCGGTTCCTGAATCTGCCACGAGTTGTCCATGGCGGCTGCTCCTACCTCTGAATCGACGGCTGTCTCACCCAGTTCGGCTCGCACTCTGGCGAGGTTGCGGGCACAGAGCACGACATTGGGATGGTGTTCCCCGAGTCGCTGGGTGCCCGCATCCATCGCCGCCTGGAAGTGCTCGGCAGCACAGCGGGGGTGACCGAGCAGATGCCATGCGGTCGCAAGTTCGTGCCTGGCGGCGATGGTGTTCGGGTGATCCTTGCCGAGCCGGCGCTCACTGGTCCGCCAGACGTCGCTGAATTCGTCTCTCACCCACTCCAATGACTCACGGCCTTGGGCGTGGTCGCGCAGGATGCGGGCCTGCTCGTGGCGGGCGAGGAGCAGGTCGGGGTGGTCGGGCGCGAGGAATCGACGGTGCTCCGCCACGACGTCCTCCGCCAGCGCCTCGGCTTCCTCGGACCGTCCCGCGTCGCGCAGGGCCCCTACGAGGCTGAGGCCGACGCCGAGCACGTCGGGGTCTCCGGGCCGGGCCAGTTCCATGATCTGGAGGCGCACCTCGCGCAGTTGGCCAACCGCCTCCTCGTGACGGCCCTGGCTGTGTGCGAGCCGTGCCAGGTCGGCGCGGAGATGCAGAACACGCCGCTGGTTCGTCTGCGGGTCGCGCAGGCGCAGGGCGAGAGCCTCGGTCAGCTGCACCTCTGCGGCCTCGTACTGCCCCAGTTGTGCCAGCGTACGGGCCCAGCCGGCGCGGACCGACTGCCGATGCCGGTGACCAGGCTCCAGGCTCTCGGCCGCGTCGGCCAGCCGCAGGTAGAGCCGGTCCGACTCATTGAGGTATCCGCCGTCGCGCAGGGCCCAGGCGAGGTTCAGTCCGACGACGACGGTGTCAGGACTCTTCTTGCCGAGCAGGCGCGCCCTGACCTTGTCGATTGCCTTCAGTTCGCTGGTGGCCTCGGTGAACATCCCTGCGTATACGTGGGAGCGGGCGGCATTCAGGGCGGGCTCGGTGGCTGCCAGGACCAGGTCTGCGTCGGCTACGCCGTCGCTCTCGGCGGCCGACAACAGCAGAGGGGCGGCGGTGGCGTGCGCGGCGATCGACCCCCATCGCGGCCAGTGCGCGGGGTTGCCCGCCTCCAAAGGCGCGGTGAACCGTTGCAGAAGTGCCGTGACGAGACGGAGCATGGTCGGCGCGTGTGCGGTGAAGTCGGCGTTGTCGCGGCTGGCCGCCCGGACCATCGGATGAATGGTGAGCGTCGGCGCGCCCGCGTCCGAGTCCTCCGAAGCGCCGGCCGTCGGCTCGATGGTGATCAGTTTCAATCCCGCGAGGCCACCCAGCGCCTGCTTCAGGCGAGGCAGCGTGGCGCGCGGGAACAGCTCGCTCGCTGCGAGGAGTTCCGCATCGAGGAGTTCCTGGTAGGGGATGGGAGCCGGCCCGAAGGCGGACAGCAGCCTCAGCAACGGGCGTGCCAGATCGACGCCTTGGCGGTGCAGCAGATCGAGGGAGAGTTCATAGGTGCTCGGGATCGCCCGGCGGAGACGGTCCGCCGGTCCCAGGTCGAGGTCCGCATCGGACGTCATCTCGGCGAGGTTCGTGTCGAGGCTGCGGCGGTACGCGCCGAAGGTCGCGGGCATCTGTGGCGACGGCCAGGGGTCGTCCAGAGCGCGTGCCAGGTAGGAGCCCGCCAGGTCGAGCGCGAGCGGGAGGCCACCGAGGTCGTCGGCGAGTTGCTCGGCCTGTGCCGGGTCTGCCGCCCGCCAGGCCAGGTCACGCAGGACCAGCGCGCCGTCCTTGCTGGAGAGGGGGTCGACGCTCTCTATGCGCACCCAGTGCCCCCAGCGTTCGGGGCGCGACTCACGGCTGGTGACGAGCACCGTCCCCCGTGGATGTGCGGGCTCACGCAGCCACCCGGTGCCCTCGGCGGTGCGGGAGGGCGCGGCGGCCAGCACGGCCGGTTCATCGATGTTGTCGAGGACTACCAGCCATGGGACGGTGAGAGCCTCCAGATGCCTCCACAGCACGTCCGCCGGGTGCGCACCATAGAAGTCGCTCGGGGCGGCGCCCGCCGCGAACGCGACCGCCCGCAGCGCCCCGGACAGGCTTTCACCGTCCTGCCCGGACACCCACCACGTATGGGTCACCGCGGCCGTCAGCCGATGGGCAGCCTCCAGGGCTACCGCCGTCTTGCCCGAGCCACCCATACCCGTCAACAACCACACCCCGGGTTCCCCTGCGTCACCACTGGCCCGTCGTGACATCGCGCGGACCACCTCGGCCACGAGCCGGTCGCGTCCACGCAGCCGGTCCGACCGCACCCTGCGTTGCGGCACGGCCAAGGGCGCACTCGAGGAAGGGAAGGCTGCCGCCTCCGCAGGGCCGAACGCCGTGCCGTAGAAGGCGTTCTCTACATGGACAGGGCCAGTCACGGTGCCTGCGGCGAGGCCACCCCCGGTGGATTGCACGGTGGCGTTCCGCGGTCCGGCGGAAGTCGAGGACGATGAGGTGGGGGGTGGGCCTGCTTGAGCCGGTCCGGTCAGCCCTGAGCCGGATCCGGCTGGGGAGGGATACCTGTCCGCACCTCCCCGTTCACCACACCAGCCGCGAACGACCCGGGGCCATGCGCACGGATATTCACACTGCCGTCCACAGCGAGGCCGCCGTCCCCGGTGCTGACGCCGGACGGCGCCGTGGGCGCGGGGAGCAGGGCACGCAACTGCTCGACAGCCCGGTCGCGTGCCTCACCATCCAGGTCTTCCAATGCCATCGCGAACCGGGTCTGCCACTCGGTCCGCAGGAGGACACGGGTCTGTTCCAAGGTGTCTGGGCTGCCCGTCTGCAAGGCCTCGGCGGTACGGTCCAGCCTTTCGAGTTCACGCTGTTCGCGTTCCGGTTCGCTTCGGCCGAACCAGCGCGCCACAGCCTGCCGCAACCCGCTCCACGCGTCCGTCCCTGCCGCCGTGACCACGGCACCACCACCGGACGACGCCAGAGCCAACAGCACTTCGTCGAGCAACCTGTCCTCCCCCATGCCGCAGGCGTTCAAGACGACGGTAACGCCCACGGCGTCAGTTCACTATAAGTCGCGATGGAACCACTATGCGTTTCCCGGCGAGCCGTCCTCACTATGGATGGCTGCTGAGAATTTCTTGTGCTCTGGCCCCGGACTGGCAGGTCATGGGCGGGTCTTGTGGCAGGCAGGGGGAATGGACCCACACGCCGGCCTGACGATCTGGTGCTGCGGGCACGGATGGTCGAGCTGAGCTGGTCCGGGCAGCGAGTGCCTGCCATCGCGGACGAGTTGAGGTGGAATCCCAGGACAGTTCGCCGGTGGCTGCACCGCTTCAACCGCTTGAGCCTGGACGGGCTGGAGGACCTGGGTGGACAGGGCCGGAAGCGACGGATCACCGAAACAGAAGGCTCAAGAGTCATCGGCCTGGTCAAGCAGCCGCCGCCAGGTCGGCTGACCGTGCAGGCCGACGGCGAGCTGGCCGCGGCGGATGAGTCCGGGCCGCCGGAATGGACCCTCGACGCACTGGCCGCCGAAGCCGGACGGATGGGCATCGAGATCGGCCGCAGCCAGGTCCGCCGGATCCTGACACGGATCATCGAGCTCTACACCTGCCCGCCCGAAGGCGCGACGGTCGTCTGCGCCGACGAGCTCGGACCGGTGATCCCCCGTACCTTCCCGCCGACGCCGGGCTGGTCGCCGGACGGTCACCGCATCAAGTCCGAGGTCGACTACGGCCGCGGGCCGGAGAAGACCTGGGTCTACGGCGCCCTCCGGGTACGCGACGGACACGAAGTCACCATGACCGCCTCCTCCCGAAACAGCGCCTTCTACCAGCAGTTTTTTCAAAGGGTCGAGGCAGCCAATCCGGCTGGAGACATCTACGTGGTCACCGACAACCTGTCCTCGCACAACAGCCTGTCCACCCGCACCTGGCTGGAAGACCATCCCAGAATCCGGCACGTCTTCATCCCTGTCGGCGCCTGCTGGCTCAACCTCCAGGAAGGCTGGTGGCGCATCTTCCGCAAGGCTGCCCTCGCGGGCCAGTCCTTCGCCGGACCACCCGAGATCGACCAAGCCACCCGCCTGGCAACAGCCCAGCTCAATACCCGATCCCGGCCCTGGGTATGGGGAAGACCCGCACCTTCAACCCGCGTCCTACGCCGCCGATACGTGTACTCCGTTTGAGGAATCCAGCACTAGCTGTATTGACCCGCAGGGTTGCTGACGCGGCTGATGGGTGGTTGGCCGTCGAGTGCGGTGTGGCACCGGTGGTAGTTGTAGGTGTGGAGGAAGTCCGCCAGGGCTTCGGTGCGTTCGGCGTTGCTGGAGTATGGGCGCACGTACTCCCATTCGTCGAGCAGGGTGCGATTTAGGCGCTCCACCTTGCCGTTCGTCTGCGGGCGATAGGGGCGCGTGTGCTTATGGACGATGCCGGCGGCGCTGAGAGTCTGGCCGAACTGGCGGGATCTGTAGCAGGAGCCGTTGTCGGTGAGGACGCGCTCGACGGTGATGCCGTGCTCGGCGAAGAAGGTATTCGCGCGTTGCCAGAAGGAGGCCGCGGTCTCTTTGCGTTCGTCGGTCAGAACCTCGCTGTACGCGAGCCGGGAGTGATCGTCGACGGCTGTGTGGACGAAGCTGTAGCCGATCACGGGACTGCCGCCCCTACGCGCGTCGGTTGTGGCCTGCCGATTGCCGGCGGCCTGCTGGCGGGGCATGATCCGATGTCCGCCGCCGTCGGGAATGTTGCCGAGCTTCTTGATGTCGACGTGGACCAGTTCGCTGGGACGTGATTGTTCGTGGCGTCGGATGATCTGACCGGTGGGCCGGTCCATCCAGTGCAGCCGGTTCAGGCCGTGGCGGGTCAGGACGCGGTGGACCGTCGAGCTGGGTATGCCCAGGATCGGGCCGATCCGTGCAGGGCCGAGCTTGCGGTCGCGCCGTAGCTCGCAGATGCGATTCTCGACATCGGCAGGGGTTCGGTGCGGAGTCGTCAGGGGTCGACTGGAACGGTCATACAACCCAGGATCGCCTTCGGCTCGCCAGCGCCGGACCCATTTGTGGGCTGTGGTGCGGGAGATGCCCATTTCTTCGGCGACGTGGGTGATGGGCCTGCCAGCGCGGACCCGGTCGACGAGGAGTCGTCTGCCGTGGATGGTCAGCCGGGCATGGGGGGTGGGGCACGGGAAACCTCTGGGATGGTGCGGAATCTGATGCGTCGCCTGGGTTTGTGCCCGAGGCCGCCGATCTGGTGATCGACGTCCTCGGGCGACACAGGACGAGCCTTTGTGGGCGGCGAGTCAGGCCGGGGCCGTCTGCGCGCCCCGCTGGATCTATTCGGCCCAGGCACGCTCCAGCTGGGTGCGGAAGGTGGCGGGCTCTCGCCCGATCAGCTCGGCCAGCGTCGAGTCGACAGCGGTGAACTCGCCATTCCGCGCCGCGGCGAAGATGCTCAGCATCAGGTCGGCGATCGGGGCCGGGGCGCCGTGTGCCAGGACCTGCTCGCGGAAGGCGTCGTCGGGGACGACGGTGCGGGTGAAGGGCCGTCCGGTGGTCTGGGACGCGATCTCGGCGACGGTGTCGAAGTCGAGCGCCGCCGGGCCGGTGAGCGGCGGGGTGGGCCCCTCGAAGCGGGCCTCCTCGGCGAGGATCACCGCGGTGGCCTCGGCGAGGTCGTCGTGGCCGGTCCAGGCGACGGGGCCGTCGGCGGGGAGGGTGATGTCGCGGGTGTGGCGGGCGGACTCCAGGAACTGCAGGGCGCTGGAGGCGTAGAAGCCGTTGCGCAGCGCGGTCCAGGGCAGGCCGGTGGCGCGCAGCAGGTCCTCGGTCTGGGCGTGGTCGCGGCATGCCTGGAAGCGGGCGTCGTGGGCGGCGCCCATCTGGCTGGTGTAGAGGATGCGGCCGACGCCGGCCTGCACGGCGGCGTCGATGGCGGCGCGGTGGCCGCTGACACACTCCTGGCCCGTGCGGTCGAGGGAGACGAGGAGCAGTTGCTCGGCGCCCTCGAAGGAGTGCGCGAGCGAGGCGGGGTCGTCGAAGCTGCCCTCCCGGACGCGGACGCCGCGGCCGCCGAGGTCCTGGGCCTTGCGGGGGTCGCGGACGCTGACGCCGACGCGGTCGGCGGGGACGCGTTCCAGGAGGCGCTCGACGGTGCGGCGGCCGAGCTTTCCGGTGGCTCCGGTAACGATGATCATTGGGTTCTCCCGACACTGTTTCCGGTGGAATCATTACAACGGTAACACTGGAAATTCCGATGGAAACAGATCCTCGGTACCATCGGTTCATGGCTACGCGCGACTCAACCGACAGCCCTCGGCGCCGCATCGTCGAGGCCGCCGTCGAGCTGCTGGAGAACGGCGGCCCTGACGCGGTGAGCACCCGCGCGGTCGCCGCCGCGGCCGGAATGCAGCCGCCAGCGATCTACCGCCTCTTCGGCGACAAGGAGGGGCTCCTCGAGGCCGTCGCCGAGCACGGCTACGCGCAGTTCCTGGAGAGAAAGCGCGCGCAGCTCGACCCCGCCCCGCAGGACCCGGTGGAGGAGCTGCGCCGCGGCTGGGACATGGTGGTCGAGTTCGGGGTCTCCCGCCCCGAGTTGTTCGCGGTGATGAACCGGGCCACCGGCCGGGGATCGGACGCAGCACACCGCGCGGGCTTGGAGATCCTCCATGGGCGGGTGCGTCGGCTGGCAGCCGGGGGGTGGCTGCGGGTCGACGAGGAGCTGGCCGCCCAGATCATCCAGGCAACAGGCCAGGGCGCGGTCACCACCTGGCACTCCACCCCCGCGGACCGCCGCAATCCGGCGCTGTTGACCGTCCTGCGCGAGTCCATGGTCGCGGCCGTCACTCGCGCCGAGCCGGCGGTCCCCGCCGCGGAATCCGGTACCACCGCAGCGGCCCGCGCGCTGCGCGCCGCCCTCCCCGACGACGCCGATGTCCTGAGCGACGCCGAGCAGCGCCTGCTGCGTGAGTGGCTCACGCGCCTGGCGGCGGACGGTGGCGCGCCGCATGCCTGATCGTGCGTCAGGCGACCTCGTGCAGGTTGAACCTCCCGAGGAGAGATCGTGCGATGAGGTGGCGTCCACGAGATGAGGCAGTGGGCAACCACACGGCTCCGGCTGGCTCCCCCTTGCCCATAACGCGCCGCCAACCTTGAGTCGCGTGGCGGCCGGTGACGAGCCCTGGCCACATGCTGATGCGCGCGGCAGGACGTCGAGTCGATGTTCACCGCCCATTCGCGCCGGCGCTGCGCGCTCTCCGCTTCTACCGCCTTGGCCAGTGCCCCGTCGGGATCGGCGGCATCCGCCTCGATCTGTAACGCGCCCAGGATCTGCCGCCAGGTGCCGTCCGCTGACCAGCGGCGGTGCCGCTCGTAGACGGTCTGCCAAGGGCCGTACCACTCGGGCAGGTCCGGCCAGGGCACACCGATACGCGCCCGGTACAACACGCCGTTGATTACCGTGCGGTGATCTGCTCACTGCCCACCAGGCTTGCCGTTGGCAGGCAGTAGCGGCTCGATCTTCGTCCACTGAGCGTGCGCGCCCTCGATGGTGAAGCCGCCGAACAGCGGCCGGGCAGTGCGGTCACGGGCTGCCCGACCGCAGATACGCCCTCCTCTTGGCTGCCAGCCCACCAGCGCCCAGCCCCAAACGGCCTGCATCGGAGCCCGGCCCCGGATCTTCGGCCGGCGCACGGTCCAGATGGCCAGGACCCACGCGACGATGGGGACCGGCCCCATCCACGCCCACCAGCTGATGGTTTTGACCAGGAGGAGGCTGCCGCCGACGGCGAGGGCGATCTGCGCAGGCGTGTACGGCCCGAGGGGGATCTTCCAGTCGGCGACCTTGCCCAGCACCCAGGGGTGGCGGCGAGCGGCGGTGTAGAAGCAGCTCACCCGGCTCTCGGCCGCGGTCACAGCCAGCCTCCGCCGCCGGGCGAGTGGTCACGGGAGGCTGGGAGGTCGGACTGGACGATGCCGGGGACCGCGGGTGCGCCCTTGGCTGGGTGCTTCACCTCGTCCTGGAACATGTTCGCGAGGTCGTTGCGTGAGTTGTACAGACCGAGTGCGATCACCATCAGAATCAGGGCGCCGATCCCCGCCTTGAGGCTGAACTTCTGGATCATGATGACGACCACGAGGCAGACCAGACCAGCCTGCAGGCCTTTGGTCGCCCACTCCTTGAACATGTTGATCCAGCCGTCCCCGAGGTCATTGAGCTGCCCGGCAAGGATCAGGCTGTGCGCTGTGTTCACCGGGCACCCCCGTCGTGGGCGGCCCCGGACTCCAGCGCCGCGATTTCCCACCGGCCCGAACGGGCCTTCAGTACGAGCTCGCACGCCAGCGGCCACCGACCGTCGGCATCCCGGGCTTCCACCCGGACGAGGACACGCACCGCCGTGCCGTCGGCCGGCACCGTCTCGGCGGCCGCGGCCTCCTCGACGGCCGCCACCTGCTCGACCGAGACCGCCGTATACGGGGCGGGGGAGACGGCGGTCAGCTTCACCCCCGGCGCGAGGTAGCGGCTCACCTCGCCGGCACCGGTCAGGTAGGCGGCCAGGAACTCCCCGACGGCAGAGGACAGATCACCCTCCGGGACGGTCACGCCGTACGACGACTTCGGCAACTCGGCCCGGGCCGGGGCGGCCACCACGCTGGGCGCACCGGTCACCGTGAACGAGGCGCCCGCCCGGTCGGCGGCCACCGGCACGGCGTAGTAGCGCACCGATCCGCCGGCGTACTGCGCAGCCACCGTTACCGACCACGCACCTGCTTCGCGCTGCGCACCGCCGTCACGGACTGCGGCCCCGACTGCGCAGCTGCGGCCGGATCGGGCAGGTTGACGTCCGGCGCCATCGACTGCGCAAGCCGCGCCTGCGCACTCGTCGCGTCGTCCGCGCTGCTGCGCAGCCAGACGCTGACGAACAGCTGCGCATAGCCGCCCGGGTCGGCGGAAGCCGCCGCGGTACGCACGGCGGTGGGATTGGCTGGGCTGGCCGCTTGGACCGTGGTCGGGGTGGAGGCGAGGGCGACGCACAGGGCGACGGGGCCGGCCGCGATGACGGCCCAGACCGCCACGCGCGAGAGGCGGACGCGGCGCCGCATCGCCTCCAGCCGGGCGCCGGCCGCCATCGAAGCAGCAGCCTTGCTCTGTGCGGCCTGCTTGCCAGGGGACATGGTCAAACTCCCAGGTCAGAACGGATGTTGCTGACCTTGAGGAAACCCGCCGACCCCGACCCGACCACCGACCACGAAGCCCCGACCAAGGTCACGATGGGGACACGAAGTCCATGGTCGGGCCGACCATGTGGATTCAGGGGATCGTTGCAACACGCTGTGAGTTGATCAACCCGCGAGCAGTCTGTGGAGTCGCTCAGCTGGGGTTTCCCAGTCGAGGGTCTTGCGTGGTCGGCTGTTGAGCTCGGTGGCGACGGCCTGGAGGTCCTCAGGTGTGTGCGTGGACAGGTCCGAGCCCTTGGGGAAGTACTGCCGTAGCAGGCCGTTCGTGTTCTCATTCGAGCCGCGTTGCCAGGGGCTGCCGGGGTCGCAGAAGTAGACCGGGACCTTCGTGGCCCGCCATCGCAGCCGACCAGGACACGCCCGCCTGGGACGACCGGCCACCACGGTCGACCAGCTCCGCGGCCGCGCGCACGGTGAGCGAGGCCCTGACCTACCGGGCCCTCGCTGAATGCGCCGGCTGCGGCGTGCCCGGAACCGCCCCCGGCGAGGACCTCTGCCCGGCCTGCCTCAGCTGGCCGCCCTGCCGCACCTGCCCCGGCCCCCCGGCGCGCCCATCCCGACGGCGATGGCCGCTGCACGACGTGCACCTCCGCTCTGATCGATCAACCGGAAGGACAAGGAGCAGGCCCGCAAAGCCGTCGCCATGTTCGCCAAGCAGTACAACGCGAAGTACCCCAAGGCGGTCAAGAAGATCGCGGACGATGAGGACGAGCTGCTGGCGTTCTACGACTTCCCCGCCGAGCACTGGATCCACCTGTGGACCACGAATCCCATCGAGTCGACGTTCGCCACCGTGCGGCTGCGGACCAAGGTGACCAAGGGTGCCGGCAGCCGGGCCGCCGGGCTGGCGATGGTTTTCAAGCTGGTCGAGTCCGCCCAGGCCCGCTGGCGGGCTGTGAACGCGCCCCACCTCGTCGCTCTGGTCCGTGCCGGGGCCCGCTTCGAACGTGGCCGCCTCGTCGAACGCCCCGAGACCCTCGCGGCGTGAGCAGCCTCAGCCGATTCGCAGAAGCCGGGAGGATCTCAGGCACTCGTGCGCTGTATGTGCAGGTGGCCATCGCGGTGGAAGGAGGGCGGCGCCCGGGGCAGGATGCTGTCGAAGTCGTACCGGCTCTTCTGCGCAACCCGGCACGATGCCAGGTTGTCCACCTGGTGCAGGAGTTCGAGACGCTGCAGCCCGTCGGCTTCGAAGGTGTCGAAGGCCCAGCTGGTGAGTGCCTCCAGAGCGCGGGAGCCACTCCCCGCCCGCGAGCATGCGCCGCGGTCCAGTAGCCCACCTCGGCCGCCGGTTTGCCGGAGGTGACTTCCTTGAGGACCACGTTGCCCACCAACCGTTCGCGAACTGAACCGGATTGTGCCTCAAGGACGGCGAAGCCGAACCGGTCCTCCGCTGCCCAGCCCCGCTGGTGGGCCTGCACCCACCGTGCCCCGTCAGCATCGTTGTCCACGACAGAGCTCGCCCACTGGCGCAATGCGGGATCCCGGCTCACCTCGACCAATGCGGCAACGTCCTCCATGCGCCAGGGGCGAAGAACGAGAGCGGGAGAGGCCGGCGTCGCGGCCACCTGAAGTACGACGGGGGCATTCATAAACCGATCATGTGCGGCGGCGTTTTCACCCGACGCCGGCCGCGTCCGGCCCATGCCGCCTTGCGACCGCCCCGTCATTGCTGTGTCCGGACGCGCAGAGCCTGGACGGACCAGTCGAACACTGGAGCCAGACTCTCCGGGGCCGGCCAGCCGTTGACCACTGCGAGCAGCTGGAGGTACCGCTCTCTGCGGGGGTCGTTCACGCTCTCCAGCCGAGTCACCAACCGGCGGCGAAGCTCGACGTCGTCGGGGTGGCCGAGGACGTGCGCGTAGTGCGCCGTGAACGCCGAGACGATCGGATCGGCCTGGGACGAGGCCGGGTCGATGCCAGCGGTCAGGGCCGGGCCGGCCTGGTCGCGGACGACTGCGGCAATGTCGCGGCGCGGGCCCATCGTGTCGCTTCGGGCCTGCTCGGCTGCCTGGTCCTCGGCCATCCGCCGCACGACGGCGCGGAAATCCGGGTCCAGGGACATTTCGGCCAACTCCACCCACGCCTGGATTTGCTCCGCCTCCGGGTTGTCGGGCAGCTCGGGGGTCATCGAGCGCATGACCCCCGCGAATGCGGGGGCGACGTCAAGACCGCCGAAGACGGCGTCGAGGAAATCGCCGATCAGACGTCGGCGTTCGTCCTCGGAGAGCTGGGCCAGCCGGTGCATGAGTTCCGTCTCCTCAGGTGTGGACCCGCGCTCGGCCACCGCCGTCAGCACCGCGCGCCGCAGGCGCAGGACGCGGATCTGCACTGCCAGTGCTTCGGCGTGCGCCGCGGCGACCTCGGGAAGCGAGAGCTCGCGGTCCACGACCTTGCGGATCGTGGGAAGGTCCAGTCCCAGCTCGCGCAGGGTCCGCACGAGGTCCAGGCGTGCGACGGCGTCGATGTTGTAGAGGCGGTAGCCGGCCGGGCTGCGGTCTGTCGGCGCCACGATTCCGCGATCGGAGTAGAACCGAATGGTCTTGACCGTGAGACCGGTCCGCCGAGCGAGCTCGCCGATCGAGTAGAGCGTGTCGCCGTCCATGCCCCCACCTTTGTGTCTCCCCCTACTGGAGACTCAAGTCCCTTCGCCTGCCAGCAGCCAACCACTCCTCATCCACAAGTCTTGACCATTCCTCGTCGATGCCGCCGTCGAGGCCCTGCTGGAAGACACCGCAGACGGGCCCCGGGCCGCTGTCTCCGCTCTTGCCCGCTGCCTCAACGTCCCCCGCCAGACCCTCTACCGGGACTTCCCCGATCAGATCACCCGACTCCAGACGGAAGCGGCCCGCCCGGCGACCCAGCCCCGCGCCCGCAACGCCGACAAGGACCAGCAGACCATCGCCTGCCTGCGCGCAGAGAAGGAGAACCTCACCTGCCACCTGCACATCTACGAAGACCACATCCGGCGCCTGACCCTGGAGAACGAGGCCCTGCGAGTCGCCCTTCAGGCCCACAGCGGCGTCACCCTGATCAGTCTCAGAACGGGAGACACCGCCCCCGGCCGCCCCTGACAGGCCGAGGCGAGGGCGTGGATCAACTCGGGGTTGTGACGCCAGCGCCCAACTGCCGCTCGATCTCCACTGCCGGGAACGGCGTCTGCTTGTTCTCGGTGAACAGACTGCGGAAGAAGGAGTCCACGACGACGGTAGGGCGTGCGTGCCGGTCGATGATGGCCGTGATCTCGGGTGCGATGCCGCCAGGTCGCCGGCCTGCGATCCAGTCGTGCAGGAAGACTTCGCGTTCCGTGTCACCTCGCACTCCGTCGAGCAAGTGGTATTGGAGCAGGTGGCTCGCGGTGTAGCAGCGGTCGTACGCGAGGTGGTCCGAGAGGAAGTCGGACTCGTCCGCCGTGAGGTCGAAGCGGGAGCTCAGGGCAAGACCGAAGTCGGCGAAGTAGAGCTGGCGGCCATCGGTCAGGATGTTGGCAAAGTGAGCATCGAAGTGGACAAGTCCGCGAGAACTCATGAAGGCAGCTCCGTCCATCAGAGCTTCCTCCACCCAACGCAAGGGCGAGCCGTCCCCGCCTTCCGGCACGGCGGTATTGCGGTGGTCGGCCAGCCATCCGGCGAGTGTGTGCGGCACGTACTCCAGGAAGACCACCAGGCTGCACGAGGACTGGCCGATGGCCTCCAACCGGTCACGAACGGCGGGTGATCCCTCCCAGTGCGCGACGGCCCCCTCCAGGCCCCCGAACTCGTCGGTGAATCCTTCGGGAGGGGAGTCAGGCAGAACCCGCCAGTGGTACATCAGGGGGAATCCCCCGTACTCGCCGCTGAGAACCCAGTTGGTGGTCATGATGTGCACGGCGAGCTCCCGCCAGGCACCGAACCCGGCCGAGCCCACTCCGTACTGGTAGAACATCGGCAGTTCGAAGACGTTCGCCGTCGACCGCGTGTTCTCCGGCCGTAATTCGGTGTCCGTCAACGGAATCCGCTTGACGAAGACGCGAGTTCCGTCGATGTCCACCTCTGCCGACCTGCCGCCGATGCCCGACCCGAGCGGGGTAGCGGCTGCCACGGCCTCCCCGAGCCGGTGGTCGCTCAGCAAGGAGAGCTGAGTGCTCACGGTCCCGTGACCAGCCAGGCGCGTGGCGCGCAGCAAATCCTGGTCCAGCATCGACGGCTCCTCGGTGCCCGAACCAGGGCTTCGGCGATCCCACGTACGGCACCGACCCTGCGCTGAAAGGGGCAGCCGCTCTCATAAACAACGCTTTGCCCGAGCAAGATCACAGTGGACGACGGACACTTTCAAACACTGCTGTCGGTGATCCCGGCTATTCGATGTTGCGGAATTGGTTGTCGACGCGCGGTCGACCGCCTCCGTTGGCAGGATCTGCGGCAGCTTCCGGTAGCCAAATCGCCGGCGTCTGGTTGGGCTGCGCCGAGGCGAACGAACCGCTCGGGCGGCCTACGCCCGCCAGCGCGGGCGGCGGGCGTCACTTCTCGTTCGCGCCGGGTTCCGCGCTGATGGATGCCTGGTAGACATCCGCGTAGGTGGGGGAGTCCTTGACCAGGTCGTCGCAGAACGCGGCGACGTCGGTGCCGATGAGTTCCAAGACGCCCTTGCCTGCGGCGACGCCCTCCTCGAAGAAGTCGACGATCCCGGGGAGCAGGGAGCCGTCAGACAGGCTGATCGGTCCGACCTTGAACAGGTACCTCTGCATCTCCTTGTAGACGATCTGATAGTCCGGCGGGAGAACCTTGATCCGAGCCACGTGCGCCCGCCACTGTTTCTTGCCCTCGATGATGTCTTGGATGCTCATGTCAGCCTCCCAGCCGGCTCAGTTTCCTTGCGACGTTCCTGTTCAACTGCTCGCGCCACCGGTCGCGATAGGTTCGAGCCCCTTCTCCACCGGCAAGCGCGGTGCAGAAGCCTCCGATGTCGTCGCCGAACACCTCGTGAATGCTCTGCCCGTCCGTCGCTGCTACTTCGAGCAGCCCCAGGGCGGCGTCGAGGATCGGCATCAGGTTGCGGCCGGTGAAGTCCCCGTAGGGGAAGAGGTGGGCGATGATCTGTCCCCACGCCGCCCGGTAGCCGTCCGGCAGGGCCTCGGCCCGGGCTTCGAACGCCTTCCATTCCCTGCGGAGATCGTTGCCTGTGACCTTCTCCCAGAAGTTCATCTCCCGCCCTCCTTGAGCCTGTCGATGCGTGATGAGACGTACTGCCATTTCGCCCAGAACTTCGCGAGTTCCTGGCGTCCGGCATCGTTGAGCGTGTAGAACTTGCGCGGCGGACCGACCCCGGATGGTCGTTTCGTCACCTGGACGAGCCCGTTCTTCTCCAGCCGCAGCAAGATGGTGTACACCGTCCCCTCGATGACGTCGGCGAAGCCGAGCTCGTTCAGCTGACGGGTGATGGCGTACCCGTAGGTTTCCTCGCTGCCGATGATTTCGAGCACGCACCCTTCGAGCGTGCCCTTCAACATCTCCGTCAGGTCCTCCATCGCGGGCGCTCCTCAGTCTGTCGGTACTACGTGCTACCGAGTACCGCTATACGGTACCACCGAGTAG
This sequence comes from Streptomyces griseochromogenes, assembly GCF_001542625.1. Taxonomy (NCBI): domain Bacteria; kingdom Bacillati; phylum Actinomycetota; class Actinomycetes; order Kitasatosporales; family Streptomycetaceae; genus Streptomyces; species Streptomyces griseochromogenes. Next base: position 5,164,218 of record NZ_CP016279.1, read on the forward strand.
TGGAGGGCGGCAGTACCTCCGGTAGGCGTAAACCCGGGACCGGCCGGCGAGGGCCCGGGCTCCACAGCGGCGGCCACTCATCGGCCCGGCTCCGCAGTCAACGGGGGCTCGGGTCATCACCTCAACGCCCCGATCCTCGATCTCCACAGGCTGCTTGTCGGCCAGCTTGCACCTGTCGGCAAACGATGGCGGCCGGCGCGTCCAATGAACCCGTGCCATCCGGGGGTTCGCGGCAGCGGACCGGCTCGGGCGCGTCGGTCCCGAAGAACGAGACCAGGAGAAGGCCCCCTGGCGCCAGGACACGCGCCGGGCAGCTCGACCCGGCCTGGGACCCGATGGACGTCCTGGTCATCGTCAGCCAGATCGCCACCGGCTGGGCCAGCCAGCCCCATCCCGGCCGGCATCGACCGCGACACATTCCTGAGGGTCCGCAGGGCGGCGATCGTCACCGCCGTCGGGCAACTGTTCCCCGCCGCAGCCGCCCACAAGATGGACGAGACCGCCTGACCGTTATCCGCGGCCCTCGCACTCAGACATCATCAACTCGGCGAGGTACCCGGTGTAGGAGAGCCCTCTGGCGCTCAACAGCTCAGGAGCGCGGTGAGTAGGGACGGCCGTGGAGTTCTGAGGCGTAGGAAGCGGTGCTGGCTGAGGCTTCGGAGGCCCAGCGTTCTGCGGAGGTGATGTTCAGGCCGAGGAGACGGGCGAGGACTACCGGGGGTAGTTCGGCGGCGAGTTCGAACAATGCGGTGTTGCGAGCGGGGCGGGCCCGGATGCCGAGTTGGTTCAGACGCACGGAACGGCACGCTCGGTCAGGCGCGGTACTTCATCACTGATCTGCCCGCCCTGCACATGCCTATTCCTTCGACTCGCACGCCGGTGTCACCGTCTACGCCATCAGCCACCATGGCGGCGGCGGGTGCCTTTACCGGGCGATCCTGCCGGACGACTACGACAACAACTGGACCGCCTGGGCGACCAAGTTCGACGGGGTGATTGACACCAATATGGGGTGCGAGCCGGGTTGATCCATCGATGAGTTCCTCTCGTACCAGGGGCTCGTGGCTTCTCGTCGCGGCCCTGTTTCTGGCCGCCGGATGCGCCGCCCCGGCCCGCTCACCTCGCCCCGACCCCGACGACGTGATCAAGGCCGCCACCCAGCAGCTCACCGACGGCTGCCTCAGTCGGCAGGGGCTTGTCCCGCCCCGGCCGGGGCAGAGTCCGACATCCGAGCAGCAACAGAGGGTCAGTGCCGCGCTCTTCGGTTCGGGCCCGGCCCAGCTGTCCGTCAGCCTCCCCACCGGATACGTCGTACGTACCCACACCGACGGCTGTCTTGCCGCCGCACAGCAGCGGCTCTACGGGGATCAGCCGGGCTGGTTCCGGGCGTCCGTGATCGTCAACAACTTCAAGCCCGAGGCCGACCACAACCACCAGAGCCTCGCCGAGGTCCGCGCCCGGCACCCCGCCGAGATCGCCGACTTCGATCGGCTGCGCGCCCACGCGCTGTCCCAAGCCACCGCCCTGCTCAGTAACCGAACGACGACAGGAGAACCGTCCCCATGAAGCGCATCAGCGCCCTCCTCGCCGCCACCCTCATCTCCGCCGGAGCCGTCCTCGCCACCTCCTCCACCGCCCAGGCCTCCGCCCCCTGCCGCAGCGGCTACTTCTGTGTCTGGACCGACGCCGACTTCCAGGGCATGAAAATCGAGCACATCGGCGACGACCACTGGTGGGAGGGCGACATGTTCAAGCACGATTCGTCGTGGGCGAACCACGGGATCTCCGGGCCCGGGGTCAAGGACCACGTCAACGTCTATGAGGGGCGTGAACTGCTCGGGCGGGCCACCATCTGCCTCGCGCCCGGGCAGGAGGTCAGTTACAGCCAGAGCGCCAACGACCAAGGCGGGTCGCACACTTGGACCTCCGGCTGCTAGAAGATCGATTCCAAGGGTTGGCTGCACGCATGAGACGAGGGAGTCCACAGTCAGGTTGTGACGCCAGACATGGACTCCCTCGCGACCGCACTCTACGTCAGGACCGACGACCTGCTGCAGGGTTCGCCGCAGCTCGCTCCATGGCGGCCGGCGTCCGGCATAACGCCGCAGCTCAGCGATGCCGAACTGGTGACGCTGTCGATGATGCAGGCAATGCTCGGCTACACCTCTGAGGCGCGGTGGCTCCGGCACGCCCGGGCCCACCTCAGGCACCTGTTCCGTACCTGCCGAAGCAGCTCGGCTACAACAAGAGGCTGCGCAAGGCGGCCGAGCTCATCCGGCACGTCATGCGCGAGCTGGCTACGGACACCGCGCTGTGGACCGACGACGTGTGGGTGGTGGACTCTACGCCGATCGAGTGCGGCCGCTTTCGGGAGACCGTCAATCGCTCCGACCTGGCCGGATGGGCGCAGTACGGCTGCTGCGCCAGCCACAAGCGCTACGTCTGGGGACTTCGACTGCATCTGCTGTGCAGGCTAGGCGGGCTGCCGATCGCGTTCGCGCTGACCGGGGCGAAGGCTGACGAACGCGAGACTCTCCTCGACATCTTTGCCACCGAACCCACGCTCGTCACCGACCGGCCACCCGGACAAACGCTGATCGGCGACAAGCACTACTTCGGCCGCGCATTGAGGAGTGGTCCGGGATGATGGTGCGCGCTATGGAATCGCTTGAGTGGATGGAGTTGTTCGTCTCATGCTCGCTGGCTTCCGGGCTGATTCGCATGCTCTTCCCGAAGGACGCCAGGGGCACCGTCCTCACCGGCGACCCCTACCCGTCGTCGACTGCGGTGGTCGATGAGGGCGCCGTGACGTACCTCGCCCGGCGTCTGTCGGATCAGAAGACTGCCGAGGGCGGCAAGTTGTGGGAGTTCGGCGTCATCGGTCATGGGCCCGGCAGTGATGAGCTGGCCGCACGGGTCGCGGACGTCATTCGCACCTGGGATCGCGAGTACCGGGGGTGCGAACCCGAGTTCGAGATCCGGCCTCTCGGCGCCCCGGCGGTCGAACATGCCCCCGGGCTCTTCGCGATCGACACCCCAATGAACCGCATCGTCATCGACTGGCGCTGACGGCAGCCCGAGGGTGAGGACGGTGGTGCCTGTCGTGTGGCTGACGGGCACCGCCGGTCGCCCTCGCTCATCCCGATCAGCGTTGCCTCCGGGGGAGGACACATGGACCCGCACGGCCCGATAGCCAGGCGCTTCCCGCTCGTTGCCCGTTTCCGGCCCGTCTGCCTGCCCCTGCCCACCCGTGTACGGACGCTGGCTGAACTGGCCGACAGAGCGTCGAAACAGAGTGAGCCAGGACTGGCCTCCACCGTCTTCAACCAGGCCGCGCTTCTAGCCTCCGATCTTGATCTGCCCGACATGGCCCGATCGATGTGTCATCGGTACGCGGATGCGTACCTCCGGGCCTGTCCGCTGCCAGCCGTGAGCGCCATCCGTGGGCTGGAGCCCTTGGTTAACCTCGCCCGTCTGCAGATTCGTTCCGGCCAAACCGACGAGGGACGTCAGCGGCTCCTGGGCCTGTACGAAGCCGTTGGCGCGGGTCGCGCCGCCGTGTTCGAAGGCATCACGGTGCCGGACGACCTCACCGGAGCTGCCGAGGACCGACGGGAAGTGCACGCCTGGCTCTGGCGCGTGGTGCTCGCCGACGGCACGCGCACCCTCACGACCACGGGCCGTTGGCCGGAGGCCTTGGCTCACATCGAGCAGCATCGAGGGGTGGGCACACGGATGCTCGACGGACGCCAGGTCGCCATAGTGGCCGCCCTCACGGCAGGCGATACGGAACGCGCCGCAGAACTTCTCAACGGCACGGCTGCTGGCGATCCGTGGGAGCAGGCCGTCACCCACTGTCTGACGGTGCTATGTCGCCGCTACGCGAACCAGCCGTTCGACGACTGCTTGGCCGATCTCGTGAACGTTTTCCTGTGCCACGAAGCCAAGCCAGGCTTGACCGTATTCGACACCCGTCTCGGCCTGACTGTGCTGGACGCGGTTGAATCCGCCCAGCACCCTGGCGCTCGCCCAGTCGCCGAAGACCTGGTCTGGCGGGCGACGGAAGCGCAGAACGGCTATGCCGCTCGTGAACTCCTCGCGCACCGCCTGTTCACCACGGTCGTCACAGGGCGCCAGGTTCAGGATTGCTCCGACTTGGTCCGTTCCTGCGGTCTCGGGGGAAGGGTTCTCCCGGAGGCACTGCACCGCACGATCTCAGCCGCGCTGGACTCCAGCGAAGTAGTGATCTCTCGTTCAACCGGCGCCACGCAGCCGGCAGCGCGGCACAGTACAGAGACACTGTCGGGGTGTCGATGCCGGCGTTTCTCGGAACGTCCTCGGTGCTGTCACCGGCTGCCGATAGCGTGAGCGCTGTGATGGTGGGTACCGAAGAAACCCGGCTGGTTGTGCTGCGCGGCAACAGCGCTTCGGGGAAGTCGTCCGTCGCGGCCGGTCTGTGCGAGCGGTTCGGCCGCGGGCTGGCCGTGGTCGGCCAGGACAACCTTCGCCGCATCGTGCTGCGCGAGCGGGACCGGCCCGGCGCGGCGAACATCGGCTTGATCGGCCTGACCGCCCGCTACGCCCTGGACGCCGGGTTCCACGTCGTGGTCGAAGGCATCCTCTGTGCCGACCGCTACGGCGACATGCTCGCGGCTCTGCGCGCCGACCACCGAGGCCCGACCCACGGCTACTACCTGGACGTGCCGTTCGGCGAAACCCTCGCCCGGCACGCCACCAAGCCGATCGCCGACGACGTCAGCGAGACGCAGCTGCGCGAGTGGTACCGGGCGCGCGATCTGCTGCCCGGCGGCATCGAGACCGTCATCGGCGCCGACAGTGCCCTGCACGAGACCGTCGACCGCATCATGCTCGACACCGGCCTGGCCCACCTGCCCGCCGTGGACCGCTGACCGGGCACTGTTGCGACAGATGTTGCGCCTACATGCCGTCACAACGCCCCGGCCCCGCCCCGGCCATGAGACCGGCCACTGGTGCGGCCGCGCCGCGTCCGGCCGCGACCATGGCTGGTCAGCGCATGGCTGAGGCCTCTCTGCGGCGGCCGCGCGTCATGTCGGTCGATGCCCGGAGCCGGTCCAGGGGACTCGCTGGTCGGGGTCGTGGACAGGGCGCCACACGGGAGCGGAGGGGCCGTGGTGGGGCAGGTCGGCCAGTGGTGCCGCGAGGACGGGGACGTCGTACGGAAAGCGGGCCAGCAGCCCGGCTCCCGCGCGCAGGGCGCTGATCCTGTTCTCGGCACCGGCGGGTCCGGTGCCGTCCAGGACGAACAGGAGGCGAGGGAGGAGCGGGTAGCGCCGCCGCCACTCTGATGACGCTCCCTGAAAGCGACCACCCGCTGCTCGGGGATGCCCCCATACCTGCTCGATGGATCTCCCCACCCACAAGCCGGGTGACGGTCTCGCGCTCCGCCCGCGTCAGTGCCTCCAGGACCCGCGGCGCGCCCGGCGTCAAGCGCCTGGGGGTCATCGTGACTCTGCTGTCGGGTGGGGCCAGATGGCCAGTAGAGTGCGGTCGCCGTCGAAGGTCTCCCGGGAGAAGTCCAGTAGGTGCCCGAGCCACAGAGGAGGCGGCGGTGCGGCGAGGTGTTTGGCGAACAGGGCACCGACTTGACCGTGGCCGTTGCCAAGCGGATCCGCGAAGCCGTCGGTGCCAATCAGCAGTACGTGATGAGGAGAGGTCAGGCGGATGCTGGTGTGTTTCACCGGATCGGGCAGATGAGGCAGGAGTGTCATCGCTTCGTTCGGCGCCACCAGGGCATCCGAGGCGGTCTTCGCGCCGAACAGCGGCTGATATTGCCCGCTCGATGAATCCAGCACCCAAGCTCCTGAATCCCCGATACTGCAGACCTCGACCACAGGCCCAGCCGGGTGGGGGCGCACCACTCCGGCCACGAGTGTGGTCGCGTACAACTGCATCACATCGCTTCGCTCGGGCTCTTTGCCGCTGAGGCGCCACTGGGTGAGCTGCCACAGCCGCTCGGCGGCATGGCGGGCTACATCCTGGAAGTCCAACTGCCCCTGGTCTTGAGGCAACAGGTGGAGCATTCTCTCCAGGGAGGCCCGGCATGCCTCGATGGCGCCGAGCGCGGATTCTGCGGCGCGGGAGGAGCCGTCAGCGAGGGCGAAGGCGATGCTGCCCGTGGGCTCATGCACTGCGGCACGGGCGGCGTCCTGGCGCGGCTTGCGGTGGTAGCGGTGGGCGTCGCCGCGTACCGAGGCAGAGCGTAAGACAAGGGCGGGAGTTGACCAGCCGTCGCATTCGGTGTCGGGGAAGTCGAAAGAGTATTGGCCCGGTGGTCGTGCCTCGAACTCGGCGGCGGGGTGACCCACCGTGATTCGCTGCCAGGGCGCGGCAACGGGGGAGACCGGTGCGGCGGGGCCGTCAGCGCTGCTGACGCCGGACTGCTTGTCGCTTGTCAGGGCTGCGGTGGCCGGGACCTGTGCTTCTGAGATGACGGTTCGTGGGCCGGGCGGGGCTGCCTGCTCTTCAACGGCTTGCTTCGTCTCCGACGCGGCTGGCGGCGCGGGTTCGGGCGTCGGCGGAAGGAGTGGCTGGTAGCGGGCCGCAGCGGCGGCGGACACGGTCCGGCTGTCATCGTCCAGCAGGCGCTGGATCTCGTCGAGGGCGCGCTGGCGAACGAGGTTGTTGCCGATCCGGTGGAGATGGGCGAGCCCGTCGAGGGCACCGAGCCGGTCGGTGGGGATTGGGCTGCTGAGCGCGTGGCGTAGGTGCGTCGGCAGGGACCAGTTGATGTTCCGGGCGATGACCATGCGGCCCTCGACGTTGTCCTGTTTCTTGGGGCGCTGCTGTGGTATCTCATCGACGACCCGGTCGTAGACATAGCTGTACAGCTCGTCGAGGGTGATGTCGCCGTCGCCGTCGAGATCGGCGCTGCCGTCCTGCAGGCCCGCCACCAGGTGGCGGGTGAAAACCGACTGCGTGGCCGTGCCGTGCCGCTGGCTGCCCTCGAAGGAGTACTGCGTGGCGTCGGATGCCGTCAGCACGGTCCGTCCCCGGCCCTGGAACCGTTCTAGCGTGTGCACCTCGGTGTCGGCCTTCACGAGGCGCCCTGCGGGGAAGGCTCCGCTGTAGCAGCAGTCGAGGATCAGCACCTTCTGCCGGGACATGCAGTCGGACATGGCCTGGTCGATCTGCTCCGCGGACAGCGCTGTGAACAGCGGACTGCTACGGCGGGTGTTCGTCATCGCCAGGTAGAGCCTGCCGTCGTCGTCCTTCAGGCCGTGGCCGGTGAAGTACAGCAGGGTGAGGTCGTCACGCCGTCGGTCGCGGTAGAGGTCGGCGATGGACTCGCCGACCCGATGGTTCGGCTCGTTGATCAGCGTGGTGACCTCGAAGCCCGCGATGTCGGGGTCCTTCAGGACCGCGGCGAAGGCCTCCGCATCGTGTGCCGGGGCGGTGAGCGCCCTCAGCTCGTCGTCCTCGTACTCGTACGTGGCGATCAGCAGCGCCAGCCGGCGGCCCATGGCTACCCGCCGGTGTGACGACGCACGTAGGCATCGATCAGCTCCTGCCGCTCGGCGGCGGACGCCCGCTCCAGTTCGATGGTGTCGCCATCGATGGTCAGCGAGATGCGATGCCGCGCGGAATGCCGGCTGAGCCAGTCGCGCAATGTCTCGATGAGCGTGGTGAACACTCCACTGGATGCGCTCAGTGCGACGACAACCGCCCCCAGCGTGACGGCATCGGTGCCCTTCGCCCCGTCAGGGGCCGCCTCGGCGTGCGCGGGGCCAACCGACTCGATATCCAGCTCGGCGATCTCAGCACGTAATTGGCGCGTCAGCCGTTCGGCAGGCTCGGGGTCCAGCTCGGGATCGAACGCGATGGACAACAGCAACTGCATCACGCGATCCGAACCGCATCTCCCTGGTCCATGGCTCGTGGAATCCTCCACCTGCATCAGTCCCCCGATTACGAAGCCTCAGTTGCCGTACCTCACAGTGTGACGGCCACGACTGCCGACGACAGCCCTTCTCGCTTATTTGCCGATCAACAGGCCAGCGTGGCCCAACGGACGGGCTCTGGATGCGAGGCGCCCACCGCCGGGATCGCAAACGTCCCGGCGCATGACAAACGCGCCATCGTCGCCGTCGCCCACGGCATGATCGTCTCGATTTACCACATGCTCAGTACCGACACCCCCTACCAGGACCTCGGTCCCGACCTCTTCAGCAACCGCATCAGCCACGAAACCCGCCGCCGACGGCTCCTCACCCAGCTCGACGCCCTCGGCTACGAGGTCACTCTCACTCCACGCACAGAAGCCGCCTCGGGGGCATTTTGAAGAGAGCCAGGTCCAGCGACGGCTTGGCGCAGCCCGCACACTCCACGAGCGGGCAGCCCCGGCTCGTTACCTGCGAGGCGCTCACTTTCACTCCCCACTCGGTTGAGCAACGGAGCGAGTGGGGCGACGAGTAGCCCTGGCCGATTCCAGAGATCCTCATCAACTCCTCAACCACCGGTTCCTGGATGGTTGGCCGGCGTCCCCGGGACCACGGGCACGTAGCGGTGCAGGCGCTCGTACGCGGTTAGCTTGGCGGCGAGGCGTTCGGGGCCCATGGTTGCCCGGTCGACTTCCACGAACGCCCGCAGCATCGAGCTGTTGCCGCCGTCGGCGGGGCCGCGCCGGTGGTACAGGAGGGCGTCGGGGATGACGGCCTCGCCGCTCCCGATCGGGTGATGGGCTTCGGGGATCCAGTCCAGCGGCTGGCACAGCTCGCCGTGGCGGCGGGCGTCCTGGAGGAAGGCAAGCGCGGTCTCGGTCACGGTGAGCGTGTGGCCGGCTTTCAGCCGCACGGCGGTCGGATCGGAGACGGTCCTGGAGGGCCGGTGCCCGCGCATCTCGGGCCATTCGGAGGCGAGGTGGACGCCGTACGGGGTGGGGAACCACACCCGGGTCCGTCCGGCCTGGGGCAGGGTGATGCGGTCGACCAGCCCCTCGTCACGCAGTCTGGCCAGCCGCCGCCGGGTCTGCTCGATGCGCACCTCGGGAGCGATCACCCGGTGCGTCTGCTCGGTGGTTGCCATCCGGTACTGCGTCAGCACGGCCAGCGCCAGCCGGTCCCCGCCGCCCGCGTCTACGCCGATCATCACAGATCCGCTCGCTTCCCGTACGGTGCGGCGCCGTCTTGCCCGGCGCCGCGCGTACCGCTCACCACAGCAGCAGTCGGCCCCGACCAGACAGCCGACCACGAAGGCTCGACCATGGTCACGAAGCGACAACGCCTCCGTGGACCAGGCCGAAATCCCCTCCGGCAACCTGGCTGACAACTGACCGCACCCCCTGCCGCGCTTGCCCGTGAACCCGCAGGTCACCACACTGGTCCGGCCGTGGTCGGGAGGCCGACATCCCCGTTGCGGCCGCTTTCGACCAGTTCCTGGCTGGAGTTGAGGGAGAAGGAGGGGCGGGATGGGCGGCGTGGACGCAGCCGGGGATCGGGGCGGCGCGCTCTGCCAGGTTGCGCGCCGGCGGGGCCGCCGCGCTCGGCCGGTGTGGGGCGCCGGACCTGGGGCCCGGGTTGGGTTGGAGTTGAGCGCCAGGAGAGAGAAATCGGCTCGCTGCTCCACCGCAGGGACCTGGCCGAGGCCGTGACCATCGTGACTGCCATCCGCGACGGCCAGCCGACGAACCTCAGGTCCCTCTCCTACGAGGTGGTACAGGCGCTGGGAGTGCCTGATGAGCTGGCGCAGAGGTTCATGTGATGCCTCCAGCTACTGCGACATGAGCACGCCCTTTCACGGAACGGCCCGGTCACCTCAGCGGTCTGCTATCCCCAACGACAACGTCGCCGCCGACTGAAGTACCAGCCTGGTTGGTCGGACTCGCCGACTCCGGACGAACGGATGAGCGGCAGCCACACGACCAGGGCGAACAGGCAGACCGCGGCCCGCACCACCGGCTCCCGTCCACCGGCCTCGTTGGCGATGATCTCGCATGCCAGCCACAGCGTGAAGACGCCGAGCACCGTCCAGGCGAACGCTCGTGCCCCCATCCACCCGGACAGAGCATGGAGCCTGCCGCCGCCCAGCACGTTCGTCTGGGACGGCGATGGGCAGGCCGGACGTCCGATCCTGCGGGCCCTTGACCGTCTGACCGGCATGAACGCCTTTCATGGACAACGCCGTTGGCCGAAGGGGACGTCAGGGAAGTAGGTTGGACAGATGTCCGCTGTGCCGATGATTCTGCTGTTGTCGGGGAGCCTGCGAGCCGGTTCCACCAATGAGGCAGTGCTGCGTACAGCGCAGGTCGTGGCTCCCTCCGTGAAGGTGTGTGCCGAAATGTACGACGGTCTGGCGGTACTTCCGCACTTCAACCCGGATGACGACACTGACCCGTTGCCAGCACCCGTGGTGGCGCTGCGGGCGGCTATCGACCGGGTGGCCGGCATTCTGATCTGCGCTCCGGAATACGCCGGAACCCTGCCGGGTTCGTTCAAGAACCTGCTGGACTGGACGGTCGGCGGCACCGAGATCTGCGACAAGCCGGTGGCCTGGGTCAATGCGGCGGCACCGGGCCGCGGCCAGGGTGCGGAGGTCACGCTGCGGGCCGTCTTGGAGTACACGGGCGCCGACATCGTGGAGGCGGCCTGCGTGAAGCTTCCGGTGGACCGGGGGATGATGGGCGACGGCGGTCTCATTGACGATGTGGAGTTGCGTCGACAACTTGGCCAGGTGCTGGACCTGTTGGTGACGTCCGGTGGACGGGCCTGTGCATCTGATCCGGTGTGACTACTTATCGGAGGTCAGGTGGCTTCCTGCCCGGCCTCCTGCCGCGATTCGTCGCCTGACCTGCCGACATACTGAAAAAGGGATCATGCCGTCCCGCATGTGCTGAACCTATGGGGTCAGCAGTTGGGAAAGGTACCCGAGTCGGTCTGGCAGGGCACCGAACTCCAGGTGCTGATCCTCGCGGACAATGGCTCACGGACCTCCCGCCCGAGATGGTCACGCAAGGGCTTGTGGCAAAGAGCTGGAGAACGGGTGGATGCCGCCTGTGCTCACCCCCAGCAGCCGCGCCGCCGGCGAACTCACCGACAGCCAACGCCTGTTCCCCGGCGACGGCGCGCTGGACCGGACGTCCTTCGCTGACGCCCTGGCCCGGGCCGGATACGCCGGGCCGGTGAGCGTGGAGCTGTTCAACCCCGAGCTGCGGGCCCTGCCCGCAGGCGAGATCGCCCGCCTGTCCCACCACGCGGCCACCCGCTGCTGGACCCTCCCGGAGGCACCCCGATGACCCCCACCACCGGGCGGCCGTGGCGGCTCGCCGCCGCCGGATGCGGCGCCTCCGCCTTCGGCCTCCACCTACCGCGGCTTGCGGCGTCCGACGAGTTCGACGTGATCGCCGTCGCCGACCGCGACCCCGCACGGGCCCACATCGCCCAGCAGTGCTTCGCCGTGCCCCGTACCGCGAACCGGGACGGCGGCCTGCTGACCGACGCGGACGTGCTGGTGATCCTCACCGGCGTGCACGACTCCTTCATCGAGGAGGCCCTCGACGCCGGCGTCCACGTCGTCACCGAGAAACCCGTCTGCCTGGACGCCGTCCGCACCCGCAAGCTCGCCGCCCGGGCCAAGGACGCGGGACTGCTGCTGGAGGTCGGAGCGATGCGCGCCCGCGACCCGGCGCTGCACGCAGCCCTCGCCCACGTGCCCTAGCCCACCGGGGGCTGGCTGGTGAAGGCCGACGGCGTCGACGAAGCCGCGCGTCGCCGCCTGCTGCCGCCCGGCTTCTCCCCGTACACCTTCGCCCAGGACCCGCCCCAGCCCGTGCCCGAGCACCTGACGCGGATCAGGTGACGGCGCTGCAGATCCTGCTGTGGCAGGGCTACCACCTGCTGACCGCACTCGTGCTCGCCGTCCCCGGCATCACCGCCACCGCATGCCGTCTCGATCCCGCCGGGCAGTCTCTGCGCGCGCACCTTGAGGGGCTTGCGGGGGAGCCGTTCACCCTCATCATCGCGGCCACCCCGGCCGGGGTCTTCCGCGAACAGATCCACCTCGCTGACGCGGCCACGGCCGCCACCATCGCCTTCGCCCGCCCTTGCCACCCAACTCACCACCGCCGACGGCACCACCAACGGTTTCGGTGACCCCTTCGCCGCCGTGTGGGCGTCCATCGACGCCCGCCTGTCCGGGCAGCACCCCGTCGACCTGCCGACCAGCGCCGACCTCGCGCTGCGCGTCGAGGACCTCGCCCTCGCTCTGGCCGGCCTCACCCGCCGCGGCACCCGCACACGGAAGGAAGCCTGATCGTGGCCCACCACGCCTTCCGTCCTGGCTCTGGGCGGCCCGCCCGGAGCCGGCAAGACCTCCCCGCTCGCCCGCTTGGTGTGCGCCCTGGGCGACGACACTGTCTGGTTCACCGAACCCAACGCCTGCCTCGCGACGGGTCTTGCCGCGCCCGTGCACCCCAGCCCGGCCGTACACTCCCTGTGGTTCCTGTGGCACGAGCTCGACAAGGCCCGCGCCATGCGGCGCCTCGCCGCCGACCCGGCCACGAGCCTGCTCATCTTCTGACCGCAACCACCTCGGCGCCCTCGCTTACTGCTACGCCACCTGGGCCGAGGACTCCCTGCCCTACCGCACAGCCCGCGACTTCTACGCCCGCCGCGGCGCTCCCATCCGCCGCCCGGCGGCGAAGGCCACTGCCACCGCGGCCGGGGACGCCGCCCCCTGGGTCACGGCGAGCAGAACGACCGCAGCGCCAAGGCTGTCAGGGCCCCTGCCGGCCACGTCCACGTCGACACGGTCGCCGCCACAGCGCCGAGCAGTACCGCCTCGGCCGCGATCCCGCGTCGCGACAGCCCTGCTGGGTCCGTCGTCATCCCGTGGGGCGCCGCCCGGTCCTGCCGATCGTCCATCACAAGCCTCTCGCACTTCTGTCTTCTGCCATACCAACCGTCCCCGAGGAGGGGACGGCATTTCCCTTACGCTGCGGGATGGCTGCCGCCCGTCACCACCGCCGATCGGCCCGATCCGGCCGGAAGATCGGCCATGATCACGCGCCGCCAGCCACGGCCCCGCCCTGGGATTCGCGCGGTGCAGTGGGGCGTGGCAAGGCGGCCACAGGCAGGCGTGCACCAAGGCTTGGTACCCGGCTGCACTGCACGCTTGCATCCTTCGTGACGAGGTCTCCGGGCGCGCCGCACGAGCACCGCGACTGGTGCGGTGCATTGAGGTGCCGCTTTCTTGTCCGGGGCGGTGACCGCCCTGCTCCGTGTGGTGGACGAAGTCGGGCACAGGGGCCGGCAGATCTTCAACCCCGCTCGACGACGTCGGCGAGACGCTCCACCAGACGCTCGACCAGAGCACTCCGGGTGACCGGCTGCGCGGTCGGCTTGGTGACCTGGGCGGCGCTGGCCGCGCCGCCGGCCAGGGCGAGGGCGCTGAGGGCGAGTGCGGTTGCGGTCATGCGGGGCTTCACGTGATCGTTTCCTTTTCCGTTCCGGGGCACCGCGCCCGCTGCCGGGTGACGCGGTGCGAGTGAGAGGGCTCGCGGGCCTTGGCCGGCGTCTTTGTGCCACAAGGGCTCTGCTCGAACCGTGTCCACCTTCGCCCGGGGGAGGCACGTGGACATCCGCCACCTTGCGGAGATCGCCGCGGATGGTCAGCCGCCAGGGGCAGGGGGCGCCGGCGTGCTGTTGGCGTGGGCAGGTGCAAGATTTGTCAGCACAGCGACACCGCACATTGCCGGAGACGGTCCCGCCGGTGGCGGCCGTCTTGCCGGGGCAGCGCTGGTGGGTCGTGCTGGTTCGGTCGCTCGGAGTGCTTACCCTGGACCGTGCATGGTCGGCCCGTTCACCCTCATCAACCTTAGACAGGCTCCGACGCCACCGTCCGTGGTGATGTCCGGCGGTACCTCTCGTCGACTGCCCGGCTGTGCCGCTCGGCGGGGTGCCCCCGATCCAGCGTGTGGAAGGCGCCCCAGCACACAGCCAGCGCGGCGGCGAAGACAGGCAGCCAGCAGATACGAGCCAGCACCCAGCCCGGGCTGTCCGGTGCGGTGTGCAGCCCATGGAGCGGGCCGAAGGGCACGCCGGTGATGGTCACCGCGAGCATCGCGGTCTGGTGCCACAAGAACACCGTCATCGCCGACAGGTTCACCAGCGCCACCGCCGCCCACAGCACGGGGCGTCGCATCGCCCGACGCAGCGGCTCGCGCACCAGCAGAGCCAACCCGCACTGGGCCGAGCCGAAGGTGACGGCAGCCAGCGTCGGCGGGTTGAGGTTGGATATCGGCGCGCCCGGCACGCCCACCATGCTGGCCGGGTAGCCGCCCCACAGCACGAGTGCGGCGGTGGCCACCGCGCCCCCGATGAACAGGCCGAGCCCGTGGCGGCGCTGATCGAGGGCACCCCGGCCCCAGGCCGCGCCGAGGCAGTACGGGACCAGCCAGCCGACGGCGACGTTGGCCCAGCCGAGCCAGGCCGGGCCTCCGAAGCCGAAACGGACCAGGTCGACGACGGCCACGACGGCGAGCGGCCACAACGGATGGAGCCTGGCCACCAGCGGGGTCACCGCCGTGATCAGGGTGAGGACCAGCAGGAACCACAGCGGCGACAGCACCAGCGTCAGCAGGGTGCGCACGCTCTGCAACGCGACGCCGGAGGCCAGCATGCAGCCGGCCGCCACCGCCCACACCACCAACACCACCACGACCGGCCCGAACAGCCGGGAGAGCCGCTTGCCCAGCCACTGCCCGTACCCGGTGCCTGCCGCGCTCGCCGCTGCCCAGCTCTTCGCGCCGACGTGTCCGCCGACCAAGAAGAAGACCGCGAGGGTCTGCAACAGCCAGGAGACGGGGGTAAGCCAGGGCATGTGCTGCAGCGGGCTCGCGCCCAGCAGCCGCCCGTGCCCCGCGTCCTTGATGGCGGTGACCAGCCAGTGGCCGAAGACGACGCCCGCGATGGCCAGGGCGCGCAGAGCATCCACGGCGCGGTCCCGGCTGGCCGGGGTGGCCGCATCGATGCGGCGCGCGCCTCGGGCAAGCGCCCGCAGATTCAGATCAGCCATGGGAAGCCTCCGAGCCACGGCCGGCAGCGATCAGCGCGAGATTGCGCAGGGCCACGGAACCGGGTTTGAGGTAGTCGCCGTGCCCGCCACCGCCCGCGGCGAATGTGCGGGCACCGAAACCGGCCTCGGCCGGGTCGGCGCCGAAGCCGACCGTCGTCCCCAGCAGACCCAGGCGCACATGAGGCACGTCCGAGATCCAGTCACCGGCGCCGCGCCCGGCCCACACCCGAGCCCGAGTGCCGAGGTCCGCGGCCCGCCCGACCCCGAGCCCTGGGCTGCCGAACACGGCGATGTCGGTGGCGGCCAGCCCGCCGGCCGCACGACCGCACACCACCGAGCCGTAGGAGTGGCACAGCACAGAAACCTTCGCCTCGCGGTTGACGCGCTGCAGGGCGTGCACGAAGCCGCGTAGCGCACGTGCACCGTCCTCGGCCCGTGCGGTGGTCAGCACGTCGGTGCTGGGTATCTGCGGGGCGTCGTAGCCGAGCCAGGCGACCACGGCCACGTGTGCGTTCGGGTCCTGGCGGTGCAACTGGCCGTAGAGCGAGCTGGCGCCGCCGCCAAGAGCCGAGGAGTAGGGCTTGGAACCGTGGGCGTCGTAGGTGTCGATCGTCGTGTCGGAGCCGGGGACCACCACCACAATGCGCTCAGCAGCCGCCAGGCTGCCCAGGACCTCCACGGCCCGGCCGCTGCCCCGGCCGTCGAAGGTCAGGAAGTGCCGTCCGGATACGGCCATCGCCTCCAGCCGGTGAGCCCGGCCGCTGTCGCCGTAGCGCTCGGCCACCCTTGCCGCCTCGGCGATGTAGTCGCGGTTGGCCGCATAGCGGATGTCGAGCGTGTGCGCGGCGACGGCGGGCAGATGTGGCGGGGCGGGTGCCGGGGTACCGGTCCGCGCCGCTGCGGACAGCGGGGCGGCCACTGCGGCAGTGACGAGCATGGCAAGCAGGCCGCGGCGCAGCCGGGCAGCTCCGAACCTCATAGGGGTCCTTTTCTGTAGGCGTATGGTGCGTGCCGGCCGCAGGAGCCCCCGTTGCTACCGGACCTGCGGCCACTTGGGATGCCGGCACCTGATAGGTCGCGGTCGATCTCCTTGAGCCGCCTCCACCGTCCCCCGGGCCACCGCAGGCAGACATCCGCCATCGCGCGGAGAAACCCCGAAACGATCACCTGGATAAGACAGGCGCCCATGGCGGATCGTGCGGGCCATCCGAGGCTGGCTGACGACTTCCGTATCCACTGCCCCTACGGGGGAGACCGCGGCAGCGGCAGGGCTGAGCGCCTCGACGGTCGCCCACCACGTCACGGCGACGCAGCGCCGCGGAATTGTCACCCACGTCCCGCATCGCAGCGGCTCATGCCAGGTACTGCTGCAGCGGGACCGGACCCGGGTCTGCGCGTCATCGCTGGGACCCCCTCGGCCCCTACCCGGGGTGCGCGGGCTCGCCCTCCGTCGGGTGTACGTCCTGTCCCTGTGGCTGAAGGCGTGGTTTCGGCCGGGAGACGGGGAAGATGTGACCCGCAAGGGCGGTAACCGCCGCAAGAAGTCTGCCCATCGGAGGAGGGAGAGCAACGGCCGCGCGTATGCCGACGCCTTCCGCTATCCGGATCGGGCGCAACCAGCGCCACCGGCATCACAGGCCGAGAAGGTGCCGGCGACACTGATCCGGGTCGCGCACCGCGGCGGCCAATGGGCCGTGACCGTCGGTGGCCGGGAGGGCGAACGCCACGTCCTCCACCTCGATGCGTACGGCGATCACGGGAACCTCGATCTCGACCGGCGGCTCGACGCGCTGGGCTGGCAGGCCGCCGAACCCCTCCGCCTCGACGGCCGGCCGCTGCCGGACGAGTTCACCGTGACGGTGAGCCGCAGTCGCCCGTACGCGTGGATCCGCCGCCGCGCCCTGGCCGAATCAGCGCTCGCCGTCGTCGACCGCACCCTGCACTGGTGAGGTCGCCCTGCTGCGCCGTGGCCGGCTCGCTGGGCACGGCTTTGATCGTCTCGGACGGTTCGGTGGGCGGAGATCATCACACCGGCAACGACGAGGGGCTTTGCCACGTCACCCCAACCTGGCCAGCTCATTTCACCCGGCCCTGACAGGGCGGAAGAGGTTCAGTAGGAGTCGGGCTGGAGGTATCCGTTTCCTGTGACTCGCATGCCGTGCGTGCCGTTTCGGCCGTCGTTCACGCATTTGAACCTGGTGGCTGTGTTGTTGAGCAGGTCGGGCCGTCTGCTGACCTGGGTCAGGCATGTGGCGAGCGCCTGCTGGCCGAAGGAGTTCGGGTGAATTGCCTCCCGGATGTCTCCTTGAGGCGCCTTGTTCAGGAAGTCGTAGCCGGGAAGGTAGGGAACCCATCGGATCCACTCCGCATCCTGGGACGGCAGCGGATTCCGCAGAGAGTTGGCAGTGGTGGCCTGGTGGGAGGTCTTGTTGCACAGTTCATGGCCGGCGAACGCATCGCTGAGGTCGAGGAATTTGGCGTTTACTGTGTTTGCGGCTGCCCTGATCTTGCTGCTCATGCCGCCTACGATGGTCTGCCGAGCCCAGTCCGTGTCCTCGTCGTAGAACGGGCAGCCCCCGGCGGTGTATCTCGTAAAGCGTGACTCGTTGTACCGGTAGTCGGCGCTGGGAGGCAGCGAAGCAGGGTTGCTCTGCACCAGCAGGCGGTAGTCGCCGCTTTGGTAGCCGGCCCGTTCCATCGTGCTCTGGATGTCCTTGAGGGCCTGGGTCACCTTTTCTCCGACCGCGTCGAGTCTGCTGCTCATGTTCGACCAGGCTGCTGCGTTCTTGCAGTAGCCGTGGAACGGCCTTTTCATGAACCGCTCGGTGCAGTCGGTGATGATGTCCTTGAACCCGAGGTCGTTGCCGCCGATCGACACCACGATCATCTTGACCTGGTACTTCTTTGCGATGTACGCGAGCTGGTCGGCCTGTGCGTCCTCGTCCTTCTCGGTGTACGAGTGGGTGATCTCGTGCGTCGTGGCTCCGGAACAGGCGAGGTTGAAGCGTCGCCATGGGGGGACCTGGGGATAGTCGGTGCCGGTGATCGGGGCGAGGTCGGAGCGGTCACACTGGTTCCCGCCCGTGGCATAGGAGGTAGGGCCGTAGACCGTGTCGAGGTCGTGGTCGCACGTTGCCTCGCCCCTGGAGCAGTTGGCAGCAGCGCGGTCCGTTCCCCACGCCGAGCCCTGCGCCCCGGTATCGGCGTTGCCCGCCCACCGCCCGGCTTCACCGGAGATGTAACTGTCACCCATCGACACGATGGCCGGGTTCCTGGACGGTACACAGCCCTCCCGGCTGGCCCGCAGGATCTCGTCGATGGGGTCGCAGGGGAAGTCGTGCCCGCCGGAAGCAGGGCTGGCCCAGAAACCGATGGGGAAGTGGTCGGAGGCGTCCAAATATGTCAGACGGAATCCGGCGTACTGATTGTCAGCCAGTCCCCTGGCGACCATGTAGTCGAACTCGTCCTTGGGGCCTTTCACCGGATAGGTGAAGTGTCCCGATCGGACGATCTTCGTGTCCGGGTAATCCGAGGAAATAATTGGTTCCAGCGAGTCGGGTGTGCGGTTGAAGTCGCCCATAACCGCCCAGTGATCCTCCGAAACGGATGAAATCTTGCTGATTAGGTTGGGGGCATCGTTTCGCTGATTGGTGCGGCTTGGTCTGTTCTGTGCATGGAGGGAATAGAACCAGGTCCCGTCAGTGAGCTTGATGCCAAGGGCGGGCTTGGCGGAACTGTCCACCGGACCGCCGGGAACCACCGGCTGAGGGGGGATAACCTGCACTGCTCTCACCGAATCAGTCGGTTGGTTGACGACGATGGCCAGGGAACGGTTCTTGCGTGTGAGCGACCTCACCTTGTAGATGATGCAGGGCTTCCGCTGTGGCTGGCCGGCCACGGGCGGGCGGCAGTTCACCCAGCGGTAGCGATCGACGGTGAAGCCGTGGGCCAGTGGCGTCCGCGCGGCCACGTATGCACCGGCCGCCAGCTCCGCGTCCGGTGGTGCCGCGTCCGGGACTTCCTGCAGGGCGAGCACTTCGACCTGCTTGGCCGCTACGTAAACACCCTGCTGCCAGCGGTCCGGAGCGCCTTGCATATTGAACGTTCCGGCCCGGTGCCGGTCTGTCTGGGCCTGAGCTGTAGGCGGGATAAAGGCTGCCTGAAAGAGGATTGCCGCCATGGTGAGGAGCAGCAAGACGGTCAGGGAATTTCTTCGAGGCTGCACCGACATGCCCAACACTGCCATGCTCCTGTGCCCTCTCCTCGAGCCTGGTGTCTCCGCCGAGGTCGAACCTAATACGACTCCGGAGAATCTGTCCTGTAAGTGGTGTGTGGCGAATGGGGGAGAGGAGTAATTTTCGTGTCTATGGCTCAAGGGGTGATACGTGGGATCGGGCTATCGTCAGACGCGATAAACGGGATATCTGTCCAGTCGGGCCCGCCCGCGGCGCGTGCGGTATCTGGTCGCCGGTTGATTGCCGGGAGGGCCGCATACTCATTTCGATGCCGTCCTGCTCTCTGATGCTGGTCCTTTGGAGGGGGCACGCCCCGACAACGGTTCTTGGAGGTCAGGAAGGGATGTCCGGGTGGCCAGTCTCCGTATCCGGAGGAGTTTCGGAGGGACGCCGTCGCGTTGTAACGAGCCGCCGGTGGCAAGCGCACGTACGCGGCGGTGGCCGCGGAGTTCGGGATCACTGGTGAGACGCTGCCGACGTGGGTCCGCAAGGGCGCTGTCCAGCACCTGTGCGAGCAGAGTTTCCCGGCGCTGAGGCAGTGGTCAGGATGTCGAGGCATCGTCTTGTGCCGCGGATCAACGGTCATGAGCCTGGTGCGGTTGGTCTTGGAATCCGTCGTCACGTTCGTGGAGCAACTTTGCTCCGGCTGGCACCTGGTGTGCCCGACAGCCTTGGCCGGCAGCGCTCGCGTCTGGTCTTCTGGCCGCGATCGGTGCGTGGCGTAGCTGGCCGTATGCGGATGTTGTGTGAGGCGTCGGGCTGGTTGGCGAGTGCGGGGGATGAGCCGAGATCTGATAGTCGCTCAATTGCCACAGGTGCTGGCCGGCGAGTCCCTCGGCGGGCGCCGTTATCCCGGCTGCCTGCGCCTGCACGTGCTGGGGAACGTCCGTATGACCGCAATCGTGCGCTGGCACCAGGAACGCGAAACCCTCTCGCCGGACGTCCGGGACTGGGGCGCTGCGGGATCCCGGTGATCTGGAACGGCCAGGGGCGCCGGGAGTGCTGGGATGTCATCGGGCGCCTGTCCATGTGGCCTGAGTCTTCCATGGACGTGGCAGTCGTCGGCCGTCTGCGTGTGTGTCCCGCCTGTATGAGTGTCTACAAGGGCGTGGCCCGGCTCGATGGGTAACTCCAAGCAGAGCTCCCCGTGCGGCTGTTGGGTTGGTGGAGGGGTGAGCAGTACCTGCAGGCGAAGGCCGTCATCTGCGTGCCTCTGGGTGAACTTCCTTTCGTGGCAGGGCTTCTGCGACGCGCCAAGGCCCCTGTCCCCGCGGGTCCTTCGGACATGCCTCCGGATGCTGCGGTCGCAGTCCCACAGCATCGCGGATGGGCAAGGTGGATATCGCTCGCCCAGCGTCGTCGCTGGGATAAGGACTCCCACGGAGTTCTCTGACGGGCCACCGGCCAGCACGCCCAAGACCTTAGGGCGCCCACAGAAGGGCTCGCCCCGGCATCGGCGGGTTCGCTGGACTGGATCACGCTCAGCTCGACGTTGCGGCCGGTGGGGATGGTGATGGTCCGGTGATCCATGAGTTCGGTGCCTTGCTATGACGGTGGGCGGGGAAGTGGGCACTGGCGGGGCCGCCGGCCTTGGCCTTCTCCGGCTCTGGCGGGTGTGCGGCCGGAGAAGCCGCCACCTGGCAGAAAGACCTGCCAGTAGGTTCATCGACGCCGCTGGCAGGGCCCGGGCAGCGTCCCCGGGCCCTGTGCCGACAGGCCCCTTTCTGCCCCGCCGCTGCTGCACGAGGTGAGCGGCGGTGCCAGCGGGCCGTCACGGCTGTTCGTTGCTGGGTGAGCCGGTCGGCCATTGCACCGGCCTTGGGCCCGTCGGCCGGGCTGCGGGCGTCGATGGAACGCGCATCCCACTGCCTGCGATGCCATAGTTGGCACTATGGCGATGAACGCCGCGGACGGCCTTGGTGTGCTGGCGCCCGTGGGCCGCGAGGACGAGGTACGCACGGTCGTTCAGGCCGCCCGGCGGGCCGCGGCGGGGCAGGGCGGGGTCGTCCTGGTCACGGGCGAGGCCGGCATCGGCAAGACCACACTGGTCCAGGCCGTGCTGGCGCAGCTGCGGGGGCTGGACATGCAGGTGTACAGCGGTACCGCGGACGTGGGGGAGGCCCGCTGGCCGTTCAGCGCGATCAGTGATTGTCTTCAGGTGCACCGCCGCAGCCCGGATCCTCGCCGGGCGCGCCTGGCTGGGCAGATCCACCCCGAACCGGGCAGTCAGCCGGGGGCCGCCGGAGACGACGTCGCGCTGGTCCAGCAGGTCATCGCGCTGGTAGAAGAGGCCTGTGAACAGGGCTCGCTTGCGTTGGTGCTCGATGATGCGCAGTGGGCGGATCCGCAGAGCGTGATGTGTCTGCAGCGTATCGGGCGGCTGGCCCGGCAGCTGCCGCTGCTGATGCTGGGGGCGATCCGCTCCGGGCCGGGCACACCCCAGCTCGACGTCCTGCTTGAAAGCTGGCATAAGCGTGGCGCCACCCTCATCGCCCTGGAGCCGTTGGAGGAGCCGCAGGTGGAGGAGCTGCTGGCGAATCTGGCCGGGGCTTCGGCCGGCCCGGGCCTGCGCCGCCTGGCCGCCGACGCCGCCGGCAACCCCTTCTACCTCACCGCGCTGGTCGAGGCCCTGACCGCCGCCAAGGCGCTGTCGGTGGACGGCAGCCAGGCAGAGACCACCCTGGCCAGCGGCCCGCACTCCCTGCACGAGGCGATCACGCAGCGGCTCAGGTTTCTTCCCGGCCAGGTGGTGGAGGCTTTGCGGGCCGCGGCGCTGCTCGGCAGCCGGTTCTCGGTCAGCGAGCTGGCCGCCGCGACCGGCACACCCCCGCACGAGCTGGTGGCCTGTCTGGAACAGGCCGAGCAGGCCGGGGTTTTGACCGAGGCCCACGATCAGCTGGCCTTCCGGCACGACCTGGTCCGCCAGGCGCTGGAGGAGACGATGAGTGTCTCGGCCCGCCAGGCGATGCACACCCGGCTCGGTCTGGCGCTGGCCGCGGCCGGGTACCCGGCCGAGCGGGTCGCCGACCAGCTGCGGCGCTCGCCGACCGCGCCCGGCCACGCCGGGCTGGACTGGCTGGACGGCGCCGCCGGCCATCTGGTCGTCCGCAACCGCGACACCGCGCTGGAGCTGTTCGAGCGGATTCTGCCCACCACCGACCCGGCCGATGCGCGGGTGCAGCGCCTGAATGTCTTGTGGGCCGAGACCCTGTTCGCCCAGGGCCGCACCGACCAGTGCCACAAGGTCGCCGGCTGGGCTTTGGGCCACTGCCAGGACCCCGGGCTGCGCACCCGCCTGCGGTGGACCCTGGCCCGCCACGCCGCCGCCGATGAGGAGCTAGCCAAGGCAGGGGTCGGCCTGCGCCTGGCCGAGCAGGCCGCCGACCACCCCGACACCACCCCCGCGCAGCGGCTGCAGTTCCTGACGTTCCGCGCGCTGCTCCTCTGCCGCGAGCTGGGCGAATTCGAGCAGGCCGCACAGCTGGCCGAGCAGGTGCGCTGCCAGGCCGCCGAGCTCGGCGAGCAAACCGTCCTGTTGCAAGCCTCGGAAGCCCTCGCTCTGACCGAACTGTGCAGGAACCGGCCCAGCAGCGTGCTGGCGCTGCTGGAGCAGATACCGCACGGCTGGCGTTTCGCCGACACCTTCCGGGCTGGCGCCCTGGTGGAGCTGGGCCGGCTGCCAGAAGCGGTCGCAGCCGTGCGCCAGCGGTCTGTCTGGCTGGCTGAACCCGAATGCGCGGGTGACGTGCTCTGGCGGCACTTGGCTGCGGCGTACGTACAGTTCGTCGGCGGCTGGTGGGACGACGCTCGCGCCGAGGTCGAGGCGGGCCAAGAACTGCCCGAGCACGCAGACGCGCACCGGGGGCTGCACGGTGTGGGAGCGCTGATCGCGCTGCACCGCGACAATGCAGCCGCCGGGACCTACCTGGAGTCCGCTCCCGTCCGCGATCCTTATCGCCCCGCCGATAGGTTCACCGGCTCCCTGGCCCGCTGGGCACACGCGGTCCATGCCCAGTACCACGGCTGCACCGAGCGGGCACTTCAGCTGTTCGAGCATCTGTGCCACAACGATGCCCGCAGCCTCTGGCCGCTGTGGCTGGCAGGCCCGGCCCCCGAAGCCGTCCGCCTGGCCCTTGAGGCCGGGGAGCGCGATCGCGCCCTGAGCATCCAGGCGCTGGTGCTGGAACAGGCCGGACAGACGGAGCCAGGCCTGCTCGAAGCCACCGTGCTCGCCTGCCAGGGCCTGCTGGAACAGGACGTAGACGCACTGCGCGCCGCCGCCGGCCACTGTGAGGCACTCAGCCGGCCCTGGGACCAGGCGCGCTGCCTCGAGGACGCTGCCGCCGTCCTGACCCGACGTGGCCACCGCGACGACGCCTGCCGACAGCTGCGCCACGCCGCCACCGGCTACCAGCAGCTCGAGGCCGCCTGGGACCTGGCCCGCGTCAACGCCGCGCTGCGCACCCTCGGGGTCCGGCAGGGGGTACGCGGCCCGCGCGGCCGGCCCAGCCACGGATGGGAGGCGCTGACCGCGACCGAACGCAAGGTCGCCGACCTTATCGCCCAGGGCCTGTCCAACCCCCACATCGCCGAACGCCTGTTCATCTCCCGGCGCACCGTGCAGACCCACGTCTCCCACATCCTGGCCAAACTCGGCATGAACTCCCGCGTCGAAGTCGCCGCCCTCGCCGCCCAGCACACCGGCCAGTAGCCGTACCCCGGCGCGGACGCCACAGAGTTGGCCCCACCCGGGCGCCCCTCAGCCGCACGGGCCGCACCTCGTGCCGGGAACAAGGCCCGCCGGTCCCCGCAGGTGCGCCGTACGCGCTGCTCACCGTGCCCGTGCGGGTGGCCCGGAACCGGGCAGGGCTGGCATGCCACCCCGCAAGGCGCGGCCTGCTTGCTGCGTCCGCGACCGCCCTGGCAGGCCACACTGCAGGGCCTGGGGAGGCCGGACGGGTGGATGCCACCCAAGCCGCCCGGGTGTTATCGGCAACGATTGCACGGACGGCCTAGGTGTGGGGATTGCCCTGTCGGCTGCTGCGGGGAGGGTGAGTTTGTACGCCAGGTGGCGGATGTTGTTCCGGGCCGGGACGGCGATGGTGGATGCCAGGTCGGGCTGCGTAAGGCGGCCAGGAGCCGGCCGGTCTTCCGGCCGGGCGCGTGGTCGTCCGGCAGCTTCCTTCACCGAGACGATAGGCAGGCATCGGATATGTATCCGTGGATTGTCACCATCCCCACCATTCGTACGGTCGCCGCCGGGACGACGGTGTGTGGCAGCCAGACCTTGGTCGTCCATGCGGACCGGCACTGGCAGGCCCGCGATCTGGCGCTGTCCGCGGCCGCCACCGACCAGGCTGCACGCCGTCGGCGCGGGGCCCTGCTGGATACCGCCGGTGTCGACGTCGCCCGCTGGCGCGGCGACGGCTTCTCGCAGCTGGTCTGCTGACCGGGCCGCCTGCGGTGCGGCGTACAGCCTGGGGCAGCAGCGGGCGCAGCAGCCATGCGCGAGCCGCGCCGGTGCCGCGTGGAGTGTGCCGGGCCCCGGGTGCAGCACACCCTGGGCGGTGTACCGGGTGCACCCGGTGGGTGGTGTGCCGGGTGCCAGCGTGTATCTGTGCCAGGTGGCGATGTTTTGCTCCGCGGCGGTGGAGAGGATGGGAGGCGGAGCCAACCCCACCGCAGCGGCCCGCAGAGTGCGGCACCCGTGTGAAGAGCCATTGTGGGGTCACTGCGGAGATGCCATTACTGAGCCAGTATCAGTTCCCGCATACGAGAACCCTAACCTGCAGTGAGTGGGAATTTCTTGGTGGTGTCTGATGACATCGGACGGTGACATCACGTGGCATTGCTGCTGGACAGATTGATGGCACTTCCTATGCGGTGCCGCTGCCCTGAGCCCTCAGCTAGGGGCGAATGAGTTGGTGAAGCTGGCACTGGTCCCTTGCCCGGTCGGCTTCGAAGCTTACGGTGAGGCCGTAGTCGGCCAGGGGATGTATCGGATGTCCATGCCGTCGCCGCGCCAGAGGGAGCCTGCTGCCCGGATGGGGCGACGGGGACCTCGTGCGTCGCAGTAGTCCGCCGTTCGACTACGACACTCCTGCCGCGGGACGGCCGCTCTT
The DNA here is from genome assembly GCF_001542625.1 of Streptomyces griseochromogenes. NCBI lineage: Bacteria > Bacillati > Actinomycetota > Actinomycetes > Kitasatosporales > Streptomycetaceae > Streptomyces > Streptomyces griseochromogenes. The sequence continues at coordinate 5,189,623 of NZ_CP016279.1, forward strand.
GACGCTGCTCGCGACCGAAGTCCGATGCCGCTGTGCTCACCGCCATAGTACGGTGGCGGCCGCTTGGCGTCATCTTGGAGCCTCCAGTTCCGGTACCACAGCCCGCACCAGCGTGGTCTTGCCGATGCCGGCTTCACCCGTGACCAGGACCACGCCACCGCGCCCTGCTGAAGCCCGACGCGCGATCTGCACCAGCACACGGATGTCGCCGACCGGCGGAAACCGCGACGACGTCACCCAGCTCCTGCCCCTGCTCGACAAGGTCCCCGCGTTGCCGACGCCGTCGGCCGGCCCAGACGCCGACCGGATGCGCTCCTCGCAGACCGCGGCTACGACCACGACAAGTACCGCCGACTGGTGTGGCGGCGCGGTATCCGCCCGGTCATCGCCGAAAGGGGCGAACCCCACGGCTCCGGCCTCGGCGTCTTCCGCTGGGTGGTCGAGCGCACGATCACCTGGCTGCACGGATTCCGCCGCCTGCGGATCCGCTGGGAACGACGCGACGACATCCACGAAGCCTTCCTCGGCCTCGCCACCTGCCTGATCACCCACCGACACGTCCGACGCCTTTGTTAGGACCTCTGAAGGGCGAATCGCTCGCTGGGGGGGTGCCCCTATGACTTTGGTCAAGGGGTGATCGGGGTTGGGGGTTGGTAGAAGGTGCCGTCGCGGAGCATGGCGAAGAGCACGTCGGCCCGACGTCTGGCGAGGCAGAGGAGGGCTTGGGTGTGGTGCTTTCCCTGGGCGATCTTCTTGTCGTAGTAGGTGCGGGAGGTCGGGTCGGCCAGGGCAGCGAAGGCGGAGAGGAAGAAAGCCCGCTTGAGCTGCTTGTTTCCCCGGCGGGAGGGCTGTTCGCCGCGGATCGAGGAGCCCGAGCTTCTCGTTGCCGGGGCGAGGCCGGCGTAGGCGGCCAAGTGGGCGGCGGACGGGAAGTTGGTGCCGTCGCCGACGTCGATGAGGATGCGGGCTCCGGTCCTGATGCCGATGCCGGGCATGGACATCAGGACCTGGGAAAGAGGGTGGGCCTCCAGGAGTTCCTCGATCCGGTGAGCGAGGAGTTTGCGCTGGTCGAGGACTGCTTGGAGCGAGTCGGCCAGGCTGGGGACGATCAGCGCGGCTGCGTCCGTGCCCGGGACGATGACCGTCTGTTCGTCGAGTGCGGTGAAGACCTCGTCGATCAGCCGTTCCGTCATCCTGGGAGCCTTGGGGCGGATCAGGGTGATCAGCCTTCGGCGTCCGGCCTTGCGGATCTGGGCTGGGGAGCCGAACTGGCTGAGCAGTTTCAGCACGGCGGGGTGCTGCATGCGCGGGCCCAGGACGCGTTCGAGGTGAGGGTGGACCTGGGTGAACAGGCCGCGGAGCCGGTTGGACAGTCGGGTGGCTTCGGCGGCGAGGTCGTCGTCGAAGCCGACGATCATCTCCAGCTCGGCGACGGTGGCGTCGTCCAGGTCGAGCGAGCGCAAGGTGTGCGGCATGGCGCGGGCTGCGTCCGCGATGATGAATGCGTCGCGGGCGTCGGTCTTGGCCTCGCCGGGGTAGAGGTCGGCTATCCGCCGCATCGTGAGGCCGGGCAGATAGGCGACCTGGCAGCCCATGTCGCGGGCGACGGCCAGCGGCAGGGCCCCGATCGTGGCCGGCTGGTCGACGACCACGAGGACGGTGCCGTGCTTGGCCTGCAGTTTCGCGAAGACCTCACGGAGTTTGGGCTCGCTGTTGGGCAGCCGCTTGTCGAAGGCTTTCTTGCCGGCCGGGGTGACGGCGGTGGCGTGGTGTTCGCCCTTGCCCACGTCCAGGCCGAGGTAGACGTCGATGTCGCGGGTGTCGATCACGTGCAGTGTCCTCCGGTCGTACTCGTCCGGCCCTGCCACGGCACTGATCGCCACATCCACATTACGAAGAGCCTCCCGACCTGGGGAAAGGCCGGTGGTCATGCCCCTAATCAGCGGTCTGTCAGTGCCTCCGGAGCTGGTGACACCACCCCCCAGGCCATGCACTCGACAAGGGGAGGCAGTCATGCCAACTCCGAAGGCCGGTAACCCCGTTGCGGGGCCACGAAGACGGTAATGGGGGGGGCGGCTCTGTGGTCCCGGCGCGAGGGGAGGGCTACTTCGTGTGCTGGGCGGCGAGGGCGGCGACTTCGACGCGGGAGTTCATGCCGAGTTTGGCCAGGATGTGGGAGACGTGGGTCTGCACGGTGCGCCGGGAGATGAACAGGCGTTCGGCGATGTGGGGGTTGGACAGGCCCTGGGCGATAAGGTCGGCGACCTTGCGTTCGGTCGCGGTCAGCGCCTCCCATCCGTGGCTGGGCCGGCCGCGCGGGCCGCGTACCCCCTGCCGGACCCCGAGGGTGCGCAGCGCGGCGTTGACGCGGGCCAGGTCCCAGGCGGCCTCGAGCTGCTGGTAGCCGGTGGCGGCCTGGCGCAGCTGTCGGCAGGCGTCGTCGCGGTGGCCACGTCGGGTCAGGACGGCGGCAGCGTCCTCGAGGCAGCGCGCCTGGGTGAGGGGTCGGTGAAGCGCTTCGCACAGGCCGGCGGCGGTGTGCAGGGCGTCGGCGTCCTGTTCCAGCAGGCCCTGGCAGGCGAGCACGGCGGGCTCGAGCAGGCCGGGCTCTGCCTGCTTGGCCTGTTCCAGTACCAGGGCCTGGATATCCAGAGCACGATCGTGTTCCCCGACGTCGAGGGCCAGGCGGACGGCTTCGGGGGCCGGGATGGCTAGCCACAGTGCCGTGTTGTCGGGGGCGTCGTGGCGGCACAGCTGTTCGAACAGCTCAAGCGCCTGCCGCGTGCGGCCGCAGTGCTGGGCGTGGACCGCGTGCGCCCAGCGGAGCATGGAGCCGGTGAACGCATCAGCGGTGACGTAGGGATCGCGCAGGGGGGAAAAGTCCAGGTGCGCTTCTGCGGTGGCCGGGTCGTCGCGGTGCAGCGAGATCAGCGCTCCCACACCGTGCAGACCCCGGTGGGCGCCAGCGTAGTCGGGCAGTTCCTGGCCCGCCTCGACCTCGGCACGGGCGTCGTCCCACCAGCCGCCGACGAACTGCACGTAGGCCGCATACAGGTGCCGCCAGAGCATGTCGGCTGCGGATTCGGGTTCGGCCGGCCAGGCGGACGACTGGCGCGCGGCGGCGACCGCTTCTGGCAGCCTGCCCAGTTCCAGCAGGGCGTGGGCCCGATAGGTGTCGGCGACGCGCACGCGCCGGCCGTGCGGTATCTCCTCCAGCAGTGCCAGCGCGCTGCTGGGCTGGTTCCTGCACAGTTCAATCAGGGCGAGGGTTGCCAGGGCTTGTGACAGGGCGGTTTGCTCGCCGAGCTCGGCGGCCTGGCCGCGCACCTGCTCCGCCAGCTGCGCGGCACGCGCGTGCTCGCCCAGGTCGTTACAGAGGCACAGCGCGCGGATCGCCAGGAATCGCAGGCGCTCGGCAGGGGTGGCGTCGGGGTGGTCGGCGGCCTGCTGGGCCAGGCGCAGGACGGTCGGCTCGCCGCGCACCTCTTCGTCAGCGTTGGCGTGGCGGAGGAGGGTCCAGCGCAGGCGGGTGCGCAGCGCGGGGTCCTGGCAACGCTCCAGGGACCAGGTGGCGACCTTGTGACACTGGTCGGCGCGGCCCTGGGCGAGCAGGGTCTCGGCCCACAGCACATAAAGACGCTGCACCCGCGCATCGGCCGGGTCGGTGGTGGGCAGAATCCGCTCGAACAGCTCCAGCGCGGTCTTGCGGTTGCGGGCGGCCAGATGGCCGGCGGCGCCGTCCAGCCAGTCCAGCCCGGCGTGGCCGGGCGCGGTCGGCGAGCGCCGCAGCTGGTCGGCGACCCGCTCGGCCGGGTACCCGGCACCGGCCAGTGCCAGACCGAGCCGGGTGTGCATCGCCTGGCGGGCCGAGACGCTCATCGTCTGCTCCAGCGCCTGGCGGACCAGGTCGTGCCGGAAGGCCAGCTGATCGTGGGCCTCGGTCAAAACCCCGGCCTGCTCGGCCTGTTCCAGACAGGCCACCAGCTCGTGCGGGGGTGTGCCGGTCGCGGCGGCCAGCTCGCTGACCGAGAACCGGCTGCCGAGCAGGGCGGCTGCCCGCAGAGCCTCCACCACCTGGCCGGGAAGGAACCTGAGCCGCTGGGTGATGACCTCGTGCAGGGAGTGCGGGCCGCCGGTATGCGTGGTTTCCGCCTGACTGCCGTCCACCGACAGCGCCTTGGCGGCGGTCAGGGCCTCGACCAGCGCGGTGAGGTAGAAAGGGTTGCCGGCGGCGTCGGCGGCCAGGCGGCGCAGGTGCGGGCCGGCCGAAGCCCCGGCCAGGTTTGTCAGGAGCTCCTCCACCTGCGGCTGCTCCAACGGACCCAGGGCGATGATGATGGCGCCTCGCTGCTGCCAGGTCGCCATCAGGTGCTGCAGCTGGGGGGTGCTCGGCCCGGAGCGGATCGCCACCATAACCAGCAGCGGCAGCTGCCGGGCCAGCCGCCCGATACGCTGCAGACACATCACGCTCTGCGGATCCGCCCACTGCGCATCATCGAGCACCAGCGCGAGCGGGGACTGTTCACAGTCGTCCTCCACCAGCGCGATCACCTGCTGGACCAGCCCGATGTCATCGCCGGGTGCCGGCTGCCCCGTGCCGTCTATCTCGGGGTGGATCTGAACCGCAAGGCGTGCACGCTCGGGGTCGGGGCTGCGGCGGTACACCTGAAGACAGTCACTGATCGCACTGAACGGCCAGCGGGCCTCCAGCATGTCCGCGGTGCCGCTGTACACCTGCATCTGTAGGCTCCGCAGACGTGCCAGCACGGCGTGGACCAGCGTGGTCTTGCCGATACCGGCCTCGCCCGTGACGAAGACGACGCCGCCCTGCCCGGCCACAGCCCGGCGAGCAGCCTGAACGACCGTGCACACCTCGTCCTCACGGCCCACCGGCGCTGACGCACCAGGACCGCCTGCGACGCTCGTCCTCATACACCGGAGTATCCCATCACAGACAGCGTGACGCGCTGCCTGCGACGGCGCAGCACAGGCCGGCACACGGGGCCGGGCCGCGGGCGACCGGCGGCCACAGAGCAAGTGCACCGCCGTCGCGCTGTTGGCCACGTTCTGCGGCAGCAACACGACGGGACGGTGGGGGCTGACCGGGAGAAGGCAGGCCCGGCACAGCGGCACAGCGCCTCTGGCCGCCGTCCGGGCCTGCGCCGCTGCTGCCACCAGTGACGCGGTGCGCCACCGGCGCGCCGCAGCGCTGGACACCACCCGCGTCGACGTCACCCCCTGGCACAGCGACGGCTTCGCCCGGCTGGTGAGGTGATCTCCGTGCCGTCTTCGCTGCGTGTATCCCTGCCCTCGAGGGCGTCTAGTCAGTGCTGCGGCGCACCACTTTGGCCAACTGCGCGTTCAGCGCCCCACAGGACGTGATCACCGCTGTCCGGTGGGGCTTACGCCAGCTACAGCACCGCCACGACGTCCTTGACGGCTGCTTCACCGGAACTGGCCTCGTCCCCACTCCACGATGACGACCTCACGCATTCAAGGTCAGTGAACCTCTTTCATCCTGAGTGTTGGCAGGTCAAGAGGGTGTGCACGGCTGCCACGGTCCTGCCAATGCGTGGCTTTGTTCACGAGTTGGAGGTTCTGGCACACATCTCCACCCGCTGCCCACGCCGATCACCGATCCGGCTCGCATCGTCGGCCTCGACGTACGAAGACATGACAAGCTCGGCGGCGTCCTCCACGAGTACCGACATGCCGCTTGACCCGCGCGGACGAGATTTCCGGCAAGGGCAGGGTTGGTCTCCCCGTCCTTCGTGCCACCCCCGCGCATTCGACGGCTCCGTGACCTCACCCGGCAACGCACCAGCCTGGTCCGAGAGCGTTCCCGCGCGCTGAACCGGCTGGAGAAGGTGCTCGAGGACGCGGGCATCAAGACCTCGCTCGTGCTGGCCAAGACGCTGAGTATGTCTTCCTGCGCCATGATCGAAGCACTCATCGCCGGTGAGCGTGACCCGGTAGTGCCGGCCGATGTGGCCGTCGGGAAGGCGCGCTCGAAGATGACGGATCTCCACGAGGCCCTGACCGGCCGCTTCGAAGACCACCATGTCTTCTTGACGTCCCAGGCCTTGGATCACATCGATTCCATCGACGCGCAGATCGCTGCGTTCGATCGGCGCATTGATGCCGAGACCGCGCCCTTACGCCGGCAGTGCGATCTCCTGGTCACCATTCCCGGCGTCTCAACCCGCCTTGCACAGGCCGTGATCGCCGAGACGGGCGCCGACATGACACGCTTCTCCACCGCGGCCGCTCTGGCAAGCTGGAGTGGCGTGGTTCCTGGGAACGGTGTGTGAGTGGGCTGGAGTTGTTGGGGTGTCACGGCGCATGGCGGGGTCTGGTTGGAGGGTGTCCTCGGTGATGTGGCCGCTGCTGTGGTGTGTGCCAAGGGTGTCTGTCTCGATGCTCGGGGTAATCGGCTGTGCCCTCGTGCGGCCATTTTCGAGTCGGATCTCTTGGGTGGCATGTCATGGGTGGGAACCGGGAAGCTGTCGTGAACCTGGCGGTTCACGGAAGCGCTGTGTGGCGGGGCGCGTGGAGCTGGCCTGATTGATCCCGTTACCGGGGCTGCAGAGCATGGACGTGTCGTGGTTCTTTGGCCTCGGGGTGGGCGGGCGTGTGACGGTGGAACTCTTTGTGGCTGTATATGTCTTCGCCCCGCCGGGGGGATGTCGGGCGGGATGAAGTGTTTCGCGGCCCGGTGAGCCTCGGCTCAACTGGCTACGGAACGACAACGGCCTTGGCGGCATAACGCTCGTCGATTTCCACGGCGGTGATGTCGGTCTGGTCTCCGGAGGTCAGGTGTCCGGTCGCCGACGAGGTGTGATGCCCATCTCCCTGACGGAACCGTTCATGTTGACATCGTCAGAGCCCACGTGCACGGCCGTCACCCTGTCCTGGAAATGCGCGACGCGGAGCACGGAGTCCGCCTGTATCGGGCTGCCGGTCTCGGCAGTGTGGGGACCTCGATTCCCGGGGGCTTCGCGGCTGCCTGCGCCGGTGCGGCCGCGGCGATCGCCGCGGCGCCCACGAGTCCGGTGGCGGCGACCGACAGGTTGACGATGTGCATGCGCCTGGACAGGATTTCTCTCTTTGTTCGGTTTGATCGGGAATCAGTCCTGAATCACGGTCCACCTGGGATTCGGGCGCTTCTTTGACGCCCGCTGGCTGTCTCAATTTTGACAAGCATCGGGCGGTGTCATCGTGTGAACAGGGCGTCCGTTGTCGCCCGTAGATACGAGAGCGCGCCAATTTGTTGCGTCGCTCGCTGTTTGTTCGGACTCGTGGTGGTCTCTGTATGGCTGAACTGAGCGGGTGATCGCAGCAGAGAAGTTGGGTCGGGGTGTGGTCTCGTCGGTGCTCGTTGCTCTGCATTGGGAATGTTTCGGGAGTACTTGAGATGGTGTGGGTGGTGTGGTGGGGCCGGGGATGTTAGCCGATTGGTGGCAGTCGTGCCAATAGCCTGGCGATATTGATGCGTTGTGCTGGCGGCTTTGTTTAGCGTCCGGCAGTATGAGCTACCGAATCATCTTCCTTGCACTTGGTTCCCGCGGTGACACTCAGCCTTATCTGGCGGTCGGCCGGGTGCTCAAGGAGCGTGGACACCGGGTGGGCATCGCCACCGGGCGGTGCTACGCGGAACTGGTGCGTCAGTCCGGGCTGGACCACATACCGATTGATGTGGACGTGGAGCAGGTCCTGAAGAGCGAAGACGGACAGCAGTGGCTCGGCGCGGAACGCAACCCGCTGCGTCTGGCCCGGCGGCTGGAGCCGTTGGCGGCGTCCTATGTCGACGAAGTCGTCGCCGGTGCGGCGGGGGAGTGCGTGGCGGCCGACGCGGTGGTGTGCTCTCTGCTCGGGATGATGTTCCGGCCTGCGATCGTGCCGCCGTCCACCCCGTTCGCCTATGGCGGGCTCCAGCCGACATATCCGACCCGGGCCTTCCCCACCATTCAGCTCTCCCAGCGGCGTTCACTTGGCGGCTGGGGCAACCGGTGGAGTCATAGCGCGGTGGAGAGCGTGATGTGGCTCTGTGTCCGTGCGGCTCTGGCCCGGCGGGCTGCTGCCGGGCCGCGGCCGCCGTTGCGCGCGCCCTCCGCGCAGCTGAGGCGCGCCGGGCACCCGCTGTTGTGTGGGTTCAGCCCGTCCGTCGTTCCGCGGCCTGTTGACTGGCCGTCTTTCGTGCATGTCACGGGGTACTGGTTCACCGGGACGCCTGCCTCGTGGACGCCGCCACCGGACCTGGAGGAGTTCCTGGCCGTGGGGCCGCCGCCGGTCTTCGTGGGCTTCGGCAGCATGGTTTTGAAGGATCAGCGGGGTACCGGAGAGGTGGTACGGGACGCTCTGCGCCGGGCGGGACTGCGTGGCGTGCTGCTCGGTGACCCCGACGCCGAGCCTTCGGACGACGAGTTCCATGTCATCGGCGGGGCCCCGCACCAGTGGCTCTTCCCTCGCATGGCCGCAGTGGTCCACCACGGTGGTGCGGGCACCGTCGCGGCGGCTCTGCGTGCCGGCGTGCCCCAGGTCACGACCCCGTTCTTCTTCGACCAGCCCTTTTGGGGAGAGCGCCTGCACGCGCTGGGTGTCGGCACATCGCCCCGGTCGATCCTGCAGTTGTCGGCCGAGAATCTGGCCGAGGCGGTGGGCCGTGCGGCCGATGTCGACGGACCCATGCGGGAACGGGCCCGTGCCCTTCAGGAGCGGGTGGCCGCTGAACGCGGCGCGGAGCGTGCGGCCGATGTGCTGGAGGGGTGGTTGACGGGCCTGCGGCGCTGACGGTGGAGTGGGCGCCGCCCATCGGCGCACGGGCCGGTCACGGACCTGGTCGGGCGGTGCCTAACCGCCCGCGCTGATGGCGAGTACTCTGCGTAGTTCATGGCGTCCTGAGATGCCCAACTTGCGGTATGCGGCGGACAGATGGAATTCTACGCACCGCACGGTGATGTCCAGTTGTACGGCGATCTGTCTGTTGCTCAGGTGCTGTGCGGCGAGTTCGGCGACGCGTCGCTGTTGGCGGGTCAATGGGCCCCAGGGTGCGTCCGAGCCGGATGGCGGGTTGATCCCTGCCAGCTCTTTGGCCGCGCGGACGGCCAGTGGTCCGGCGCCGCATCGCTGGGCCAGGGTCTCGGCCGTCACCAGGTGCTCGCGGGCCTCGTTCAATTGTCCTTGGCCGCGGCACGCCACGCCCAGGGCGTACTGCGCGTGTGCCAGCTCCAGACGTGCTGGCGACTCCCGTAGGACGGCCACCGCGTCGGTCAGCTGCTTGGTCGCCTCCGGGCCGGTGCTCGCCCGTCCCAGGGCTGCCCGTGCGGTTCCCGCTGCGCGGGGCGTTCCCCAGCGCAGTGCGGCGGCCAGCTCCTGCTCGGCCAGCTCGCGTGCCCGGCGGCGGTCACCGAGGGCGAGACAGGAAGACGCGGCCTGCGATCGCCATGGCAGCACGGCCGGGTTGTCCATGCCCCACTCCGTGAGGCTGTATCCACATTCGAGGAGGTCCCTCAGGGCGCCTTCGTGATCACCGAGAGCCATGTGGATGCGACCGCGTGCGAAGAGGACCCAGTTGTAGTGCACCTGGTCGGGAAGTTCTCCCAACAGGCCGCGCTGTGCCAGAAGTTCGTTGGCCTCCTCGGTGCCTCCCTGCTCGACGAGCGTCTCGGCCGTTCGTGCCAGGCACCATATGCTCTCGCGGGTCGGGTTCCCCGCGCTCCAGGCGTCGAGGAGGCTGTATGCCGTACGGAAGCGGTTCAGCGCGGTGTCAAGGTTCCCGGACATCCGCAAGGCGACGCCGCGCAGGAGCATCACGGCGGCCCGGTCGCAGTGGGACCCCTTGCCCACGGCGTTCGTCTCCAGCTGGCGCAGGGCCGCGTCGGCGTTCCCGAGTGCGTCGGCGTACAGCAGGGACAGCAGGGCGAGGTGGTACGGGCTCTGGGCCATTCCCGGGCGCGGGTCGCGCAGTGATTCCGTGGCGTGCCGTACGACGTTCGGGCGGTCCAGGCCACGCCAACTGTGGTGATGGGCGAGGTAGGCCAGCCGGGCCCGGCGCAGACGAGGGTCCTGCGGCGTATCGGCGAACAGGGTCACGGACCGGGCGGCGGCGCCGGAGACGGTGCCGAGCCGGCCGAGCGCTCCCTGGTAGGCCAGGCCGCCCAGGTGCCAGGCGGTGTCAGGGTCCGCCTCGGCCACCCATGCGGCGACCTGGTCCGCGACGGTGGTCGCTTCCTCGTCGGACTCGGCCGAGAGCAGCGCGGGCACCAGGATGAGCGCGGTGTGGGCTGCTTCGTCGGCGTCCGGTGCGTTCTCCAGGGCGGCCCGCAGCGTGGCGATTCCCGCGCAGTGGTCGAAGGCCAGTTCGGCGGTGCCGAGTTCGCGGAGCACGGCCGCGCGCTGAGCCGGTGTCGCGCGGGCTGTCAGGGCCCGGCGCAGCAGGGGCACGGCCCGCTCCGGCTGACCGCGTCCCATCGCCTGTCGGGCGGCGGATCGCAGCGTGGTCGCGGCCCAGCCGATCCGGACGACGTCGGCGCGCAGCAGATGCGCGGCCACCGTCTCGTCGGGCTCGCCCGCCTCGTGGAGCAGTTCGGCGGCGCGGGTGTGCCAGGCGATGCGCGCGCCCATGGGTACGGCGTCGAGGACGGCGGCACGCAGGACATGGTGCCGGAAGCGCAGCGGGGGCGTCTGGTCCATCAGCCCGAGCAGGATGAGGCGGTCGAGCCTGGCGGAGGCGTCATCGAGGTCGAGCCGGGCCAGGGCCGCCGCGCGGCCGAAGTCGGCGTCGTCGCCGAGGACCGCGATCGCCTGCGCCAGGGTCGTCGAGGCGGGATGGCGGCTGAGCCGGGCACCGAGCCACTCGTCGATGTCGGCCGGTGCGGGGGTGAGTCCGTCCCGGGTGGCGGCGTCGGGGGCCTGGGGGCCCGCGGTCCGGGAGAGGAAGGCGGCCGTGTCCGGTGAGGAGCGGCCCGGCGCGGGGATGCGGTGCGCCGTGGCCGTCAACTCCCGCAGGGACGCGTCCATGACGGCCGGTTCCGTCTCCTCATGTGCCAGCACGAGGACCACCGGCTTGCCGTGGACGCGCCGCATCGCGTGGGCCAGGTAGCGCAGTGACGCGGTGTCGCACAGGTCAGCGTCGTCGAGGGCCAGCAGTACGGGTTCGTGTGCCGCCAGACGTGCCAGCAACTGGTCGAACACGGGGAACATCTCGTCGGCCGGCCGTTCCTTCATGACCGTACGGGCCTGGGAGGCCGCCCAGGGGCCGCCGGGTGCCAGCAACTCGTCAAGCATCTGGTGCAGGACGCCGAAGGCGCGGTCCCGAATCGGTGGGCGGCCTCGCCCGGTCCCCACCCGGTATCCGATGTCGGCGGCGATGTCGATGGCCGCGTCGAACGGCCTCGTCCTGGCGACGCCCGGTTCTGTGCCGACGGTGATCACCGACGGCTCCGAGAGGAGCGCTCGCACCAGATGGCCGCGCAGTTCCTCGAATTCGCCCCGCAGTCCGAGGATTCCGGGTGCCGGCCTGCGGCCCACTGGTCCTCCTTCGGTTCTGCCTGTCACCCGCACCCGTTTGGCCGGGAACGCGTGGGGGTCCGCTGCCCGCCACTGGACCCCCACGCGCTCATGCGGCCGGCGCGGGCTGCGCGGCGCGCATCAACGCACGCACGTTTGCGGTGAGGGCAGCCCGGCGCCGGTTCTCGACCTCCAAAAAGGCCGAGAGCACCACCTCGGTGAAGCCGCCGGCTCGTGGCTTCACCGAGGTCAGATGGGCGACGGCACGCACGCGTGCCCCGGCCGGTACGGGGCTGTGGAACCGCAGCTTGTCGACTCCGGAGTTGAGCATCAGTTCCACGCCGTCGATCCGGACGATCTGGTTCAGCAGCGAGGGCAGCAGGGACACGGTCAGAAAGCCGTGGGCTATGGCCCCGCCGAACGGACCGGTGCGGGCTCGCTCGGCATCGACGTGAATCCACTGATGGTCGCCGGTGGCCTCGGCGAACTGGTCGATCCGCCGCTGGTCGATGCGACACCATGGGCTCTCGCCCAGCCGGTCACCGACGGCCAGCGCCAGGTCGGCGGGGGTGTTGAACACGCGCATCACGCAGGCTCCTTCACCGCTGCCGGGGCATTGCCGGGCCCGTCCTGGGAGGACGGCGCACCGATCGCGTGCGCCCCACCGTCGACGTGCAGCACTTCCCCCGTCACCGCGGGCAGCCAGCCCGACAGCAGCGCGCACACCACCCGGCCGACGGGTTCGGCGTCGCCGACATCCCAGCCGAGAGGCGCCAGCCGGGGCCACAGCTGCTCCGAAGCCGCGAAACCCTCGATGGACTTGGCGGCCATCGTCCTCAGCGGCCCGGCGGCCACCAGGTTCACCCGTACTCCCTGGGGGCCCAGCTCCCGGGCGAGGTAGCGGCAGCAGCTCTCCAGAGCGGCCTTGGCGACGCCCATCCAGTCGTAGCCCGGCCAGGCCCGGTCGGCGTCGAAGTCCAGTCCCACCAACGACCCGTGCTCGGACGCGGCCAGCAGCGGACCGAAGACCCGGCCGAAGGCGGCGAACGAGTAGGTGGACACATGGAACGCGGTGGCGACGTCCTCCCACGCGGCGGTGAGGAACCCTCCGCCGAGCGCGGAGGCTGGTGCGAAGGCGGCCGCGTGGACCACCCCGTCGAGCCGGCCCCAGCGCCGCCGGAGGTCCTCGGCGACCCGTTCGAGGTGCTCCGGCTTCGTCACATCCATCTCAAGGACGTCACAAGGGGCCGGCAGCCGCTCCGCCACCGCGCGCGTGATCCCCAGCCCGCGGCCGAACCCGGTGAGCACGACCTCGGCTCCCTGCTCCTGGGCGATCCGGGCGATGCGGTATGCGATCGAACTTTCCGTGAGCACCCCGGTGACGAGCAGTCTCTTGTTCTGCAACAACAACTGTCCATGCCTTCCTGTGCGAGAGGTGAACTGCCGCCGTTTCACACGGCGTTGAAGACGAGCACCGCGTTGAGCCCGCCGAAACCGAAGGAGTTGCTGATCGCGGTGCGTACGGGCATGGTGCGGGGCGCCTTCGTGACGATGTCCAACTGGACCTGTGGGTCGGGGCTGTCGAGGTTCGCCGTCGGCGGTACGACGTTGTGCCGGACCGACAGGACCGTGCAGACCGCCTCGATGGCACCCGCCGCGCCGAGGGTGTGACCGAGGGCGCCCTTGACCGAGGTCACCACGGGCCGGTCGCCGAAGATCCGCCGGATCACCTGGGCTTCGGCGGCGTCGTTGAGCGGTGTCGACGTGCCGTGCGCGTTGATGTGATCCACCTGCTGCGGCGGGATTCCGGCGTCGGCCAGCGCCATCCGCACCGCTTGTTCCACTCCGGCCCCGTCGGCCCGGGGCGCCGTGGGGTGGTAGGCGTCCGCGGATGCCCCGTAACCGCTGAGCAGGGCCAGTGGCTGGGCTCCGCGGGCGCGGGCGTCGGCGGCCCGTTCCAGCACCAGCATCCCCGCCCCCTCGGCGGCCACGAAGCCGTCGCGGCCGTCGTCGAACGGCCGGGACGCGGCGGCCGGGTCGTCGCCCCGCTTCGACAGCGCACCCAGCTGATGGAAGCCGGCGATGATCGTCGGACTGATCGCCGACTCGGTGCCGCCGGTCACAACCACGTCACACACGCCGGATCGCAGCAGGTCGCGAGCCGTTCCGATGGCGGTCGCGCCGGAGGCGCACGCGGTCACCGTGGTGATGTTCGGTCCGGTGGCCCCGCAGTCGATGGAGAGGAAGCCGCCCAGCGAACTCTGCCCCATCTGCGGGATCAGCACGGGGGACACCTTCCCCGCCCCTTCGGAGTCCAGCGTGCTGCGCGCCTCCTCGAACAGCTTGGTCCCGCCGAGCGCGTTGCCGACGACGATGCCCACCCGACTGCCGTCCCAGCTCTTCGGATCGAGGCCGGCGTCGGCGAGCGCCTCGCGGGCGGCCACCAGCCCCAGGTGCACGAAGCGGTCCTGCCGCCACGCGATCCGTCGGCCCAGCAGCTGGTCGGCGTCGAATCCCGGCACACGGCAGCTGAAGTCGACGGGAAGGCCCGCCAGTTCGGGATCAGCCGAAGCGGCGGTGGATTCGCCCCGCAGGATCAGTTCCCAGCTGGGCCACACTCCTACGCCCCCCGGCGTGACCAGGCCGACGCCGGTCACCGCGACGTCGCACCGCGTGTGTCGGTACGACATCAGACCTCCCCGCCCTTCTCCTCGATCACCCGGGCCAGGTCGGCGACGGTGTCCTCCGAGGACACGTCGTCCTCGGAGACCTGAACGCCGTACTCCTTCTCCGCGACTAGGCCGAACTCGACCATGGCCAGCGAGTCCAGATCGAGGCTCCGCAGCTTCGCCTCGGGGCGGATCTCCTCGGTGGGGATGCCGAATCGCTCCGAGAGCAGGGCGGTCATGTGGTCGAACAGGGCGCTCATGGGGACTCCTCAATCGTGTTGATCGTGCGGTGGTGAAAGGAAAGGTGTTGATGAGGACGGCTCATGACGGCCGGTCAGTAAACCGGCGCGCAGTCGGGCCACTGCAGTACGGTGGAACCCCAGGTCAGCCCGCCGCCGAAGGCGCTCAGCAGTACCCGGTGGCCCGGCCGGATGAAGCCGTCCGCCACCGCGTCGGCCAGTGCCAGCGGGACCGAGCCCGCAGCCGTGTTGCCGACCCGGTCGATATTGCGCACCAGCCGTCTCTCGTCCAGTTCGAGACGGGCCGCGACCGAGGCGAGGATCCGCGCGTTGGCCTGATGGGCCACGAAGCGGTCCACGTCCTCGATCCGCCAGCCGGATTGCTCCAGCACACGCTGGGAGGACTCGGCCATCCGGAGCACGGCCTGACGGAAGACCGCTTTGCCGTCCATCCGGAAGTAGTGGTCCGCTTCGGCCGTCGGTCCTTTGCTGGAGCGTTGGCGCGACCCTCCGGCCGCCACCGCGACCAGGTCGGCCAGATCACCGTCGCTGCCGAGGTCGAACGGTCCGATCGCGCCGGGTTCCTGCGGGGCACCTGCGCGCAGCACCACGGCGCCCGCCCCATCGCCGAAGATCGCGGTGGTGGTGCGGTCCTGGGGGTCGAGGATCGTGGTGAAGGCATCGGCTCCGATCACCAGGACCCGCCGGGCAATCCCGGAGCTGATCAGCCCGGTGCCCGCAGCCAGCGCGTAGACGAACCCGGTACAGACCGCCGCGACGTCGAAGGCCGCGATACCGGTCAGCCCCAGGCGGCTGGCCACCTCCGGAGCGGTCGCCGGGCATGGGCGGTCCGGTGTGGTAGTGGCCAGGACGAGCGCGTCGGCATCGGGTCGCCCGGACGACCGCAGCGCGCGTTGTCCTGCCCGGACAGCCAGCTCCGACGTGGACACGCCGGGATTCACCACATGGCGCCGGCTGATGCCGGTCCGGGTCCGGATCCATTCGTCGGAGGTGTCCAGACGCCGGGCCAGCTCCTCGTTGGTCACGGCTCGGGGCGGAACCCATGAGCCGATCCCGCATACGACGGCGGCGGGCGCCTTCATGAGGCGTGCTCGATCGCCGCCGGGTGCAGCCGGCCACCGAAGTAGAGCAACGGCCGGCCCATGCCGTCGGCTACCGCCGTGACACCGGCCAGGACCAGTTCGTGGTCGCCGGCCCGGATCCGCCGCCGCGCCCGGCACCACAGCCATCCCACCGCGCCGGCCAGCACAGGAGTGCCGTCCACGCCGGATTTCCAGGACACTTGGTCGAACTGGCGCGCTCCGGGCTGGCGACGCCGGTCGGCGAAGTGCCGTGCCAGCGCTGTCTGTTCACTGGAGAGAACATTGACGGCGAACCTGCCACGCGGGCCGATCAGGTCCAGCAGCACGCTCTCCCGCTTCAGGCACACCGAGACCAGGGGCGGAGCCTGGGAGACGAAGGTGAACGAGGTCACCGTCGCCCCGTGCGCGGACACCCCCTGGCCGGTGGTCACCACCGAGACCCCGGTGGCGAACTGCCGTACCACCTTCCACAAGCGGTCCGGATCAGGCGCGGACTCTGGTGCCGGGGCTGCCTGTAGAGGCCCGGCGGGCGAGGCCATCACCGGCCTTCCGCCACGACGCGCACGCCCTCACCCGGCGCCGCCAGGTCGGTCAGCGCCTCGCCGCCGACGACGACGGTGACCTCTCCGAAGAGAGCGGCCAGTACGGAGCAGATCGACCGCTTGATCACCCGCTCGGCGGGCGGGTCCATGATCCCGGCCAGGCTGTCGATGCCGAAGTCGTAGGTGGCCTCGAAGGTGATCTCGCAGCCCGCCTCGACCCCGTCGAGCTGCCAGGTGCCCTCGAGCCGCTCGAAGTCGCCGTCGATCTGATCGAACACCACCCGTCGCTGGACAGGGTCGATCACATCGCGCTCGGACCACTTCATGATCCCTCGCCGGAAGTTGACCTCCCACTCGCTGACCCGCGGCTGCCCGGGTTCCGGTGCGGGGTGGACGCGCACCGACCGCACGTCCTCGGCCAGAGTCGAGTACTCGGTGAAGTCGACGAGTCTTTCGAATGCCTTGTCCGGGTCGTCGGCGGGCACCGTGGTCCGCAGGTGAATGGTCCTCATCGGGTTCTCCTCGCTCTGGTCCGGTCGGGTCGTCAGGTGAGTACGGCGTGCGCGGCCTGCTCGAACGCCGACAGCAGCACGCTCACGTCGTGGTCGGTGAGCACGGCCGGCGGAGTCAGGCGCAGCACGCGGGAGGTGTTGAGGGAGTGGTTGGCGATCACACCGGCCGAGAGCAGCTCGATCAGCAGATCGGCGGCCAGGCCCGGCACGGTGAACTCGATGCCGATCAGCAGCCCCAGGCCGCGGACCTCGCGTACGCGGTCGCCCAGGACCGAGCGGGCGATGCGTGCCAGCTCCGGGCGGATCGTCTCCCCGAGGTTGCGGGCCCGCTCCACCAGGCCGTCGTCGCCGATGGCTTCGATCGAGGCGCGTGCGGCGGCGGCCGCCAGCGGGCTGCCGGAGAAGGTGGAGGTGTGGATGAAGGGGTCCCGGTCGAAGGCGGCGAACGCCTCCCGCGTGGCCACGGCCGCCGACACCGGTACGATCCCGCCGCTGAGGCCCTTGCCCACCAGCAGCACATCGGGGACGATGCCGTCGCGGTCCGCGCCCCACCAGGATCCGAGCCGGCCGAGGCCGGTCTGCACCTCGTCCAGGACGAGGAACGCGCCGTACTGGTCGCACAGCCGCCGGACGTCGCGCAGATATCCCTCGGGAGGGACGATCACACCGCCCTCGCCCTGCACCGGTTCGACGATGACGCACGCCACCCCCTCGTACCGGGCCAGCTCACTCTCCAGCCGCTCGGCATCGCCGAAGGGCACATGGGACACCTCGGGCAGCAGCGGCCGGAACGGAGCCTGGAACACCTCGCGCGCGGTCACGCTCAGCGCTCCGAACGTCTTGCCGTGGTAGCCGCGCTCCATGGAGATCAGGTGGTACTTGCCGTGCGTACGGGCCATCTTCAGTGCCGCCTCGACGGCCTCGGCACCGGAGCAGGCGAAGTGCACCTTCTCCAGGCCGGCGGGGGCCGCCGAGGCGAGCGCCTCGGCGGCCCGTCCGACCTCCGGCTCCAGCAGCATCCGGGTGGACACCGGGTTCGTGGTGAGCTGCCGTTGGACCTCGCCGACCACATGGGGGTGCCGGGCACCGGTGATCAGGACGCCGTAGCCGCCGCAGTTGAGCAGATCGCGGCCGCTGCTGGTGCGCACCCAGGCACCGCAGGAGGCGATCTCCACCTCACTGCCTGCCATTTCGGCCACCGCGGCCCGGCCCCTGCTGAGGTGGCTGCGCCACCGCTCGCCGGTCCGTACCGGATCCTCGGGCCACTCCGGCCAGGTGGTGATGGTCATCAGTGCTGCGCTCCTCTCGTTCGGGACCCGGTGCGTCAGCCGACCAGCAGCGGCTGGCCGGCGAAGTAGCCCAGCAGGCCCTCGGCGGTGCTGGTACGGGACGGCGGGTGGAAGGCGATGGCCTGCGCGGCGGCGGCCAGATAGGCGACGTCGCAGGAGGAGACGTAAGCCATACCACCCAGCAGCTCCACGGCCTGGCCGACGGAGCGGACTACCGCGTCCTGCACGGCATACCGGGTGACCAGAGCCCGCGCCAGCGTGTCGTTGGCCGTGTCACCGCTGTCCACCCGCAGGGCCAGACCCTCGGTGAGAGCGGCGGCGGATTCGATCCGCACCGCGAGGGCGGCACGGTCGGAGACGCTGCCGCGGGACCGTTCCAGTACCTGGTGCACCAGCCTGCTGGCGATCCCCGTGTAGGCGGCGCAGATGATCATCTGGAACCAGATGAGACCGACGCCGTGCAACTCCAGCAGTTTCTCGATGACTTCCGGCTGTGGGACGAGGACCTCCTCCGCACCGACGAAGACGTCGTTCAGCCGCACCTCATGGCTCTGGGCTCCGGCCAGGGCGAAGGTCGACCAGAAGGGGTGGACCGTCAGCCCGTCGACGTCGGCCGCAAGCAGCGCCAGACCCAGGTCCGTCGAGCCGTCTGGAGCGGGCAGGGCGACACTGGCCGTCAGCAGATCCATGGAGTCGGCCAGGCTGCACGGCTTTTTCACCCCGTTGATCACGAATCCGCCGTCGACGGGGCGGGCCTGCATCGTCGGGGCCAGGATGCCCTGGCCGACCCGGCCCTCGGCGAAGCCGGAAGCCACGAGCATCCGCTGGCCGGCGATGCGCCGCAGCGCCGCTTCCAACGCGGGTGTGCCGGCGACCTCGGCCATGCCGAACAGGGAACCGACCGAGAAGTGGTGCATCATCGTCGCCACGGTCAGAGACGGCGCTACGGCGCCCAGCGCCCGCACCGCCCGGACCGCCTCCAGCGCCGTGGCACCGGTGCCGCCGTACGAGACCGGCACGACCAGATTCGGTCCGCCGTGGACGCGGAACAGGCTGATGGCGCCGCTCTGTTCGGACTCCAGCTCGCTCAGCGATGTGACTGCCAGGCTCTTGCGCAGGCCCGGCATCAGTGTGTCGCAGGTGTGGTTGTCGGCTTCCATGAACTGCACGGCTGACTCCTCGCTCCGGCGACGGCCGGTACGGGTCGGGGCGGAGATGGGGTTCGTGGGGGAGGAGCGAAGAACGGCTCAGGTACGAGCGTCGTAGGCGTCGAAGACGGCGCTGCGAGGCCGTACGCCGTGGGCGATGGACACGCCCTGGAGATGGGAGGTGCGCAGCATGAGGTAGTTGGCCTCGCCGAAGACGCCTCCGGTCAGTCCGGTACCGCCGTGGCTGGGCAGATACGGCACGAAGCCGATGTGTGAGTCGTTGACCTTCAGCAGGCCGCCGTTGCCGACCCTGCGCACGAACTCGTCCACCACCGAAGAGCTGCTGGCCCACAGGGAGTTGCGCAGGCCATAGCGATTGGTGTTGACGTGGTCGATGATCCGCGCGAGCAGCGCGTCGTCGGCCTGCGGCTCCGGGACGACGACCGGGAGCAGGGGGAAGAACGTCTCCTCGCCCACCGCCTGGACGTCGCGGCAGCCGTCGAGGCCGTTCACTCGTATCACGGTGGGCTCCAGGAACGGGCCGGTGTCCGACACCGAACCGTCCACCTCCAGCCGACGCGCCCCATGGACGACCGTCGCCCCTCGCGCCACCGCGTCCCGTATGTACGCGAAGAAACGCTCGCTGCGCAGTACGGGCGACAGCAGCGCGCCCTCGTCCTCGGGATAGCCGGGGCGCAAGGCGGCCGCCGCGGCCCGCAACCGCTCGATCAGGGCGTCGGCGACCTCTGGGTGGACCACGACCTGATTGGGCAGCATGCAGATCTGCCCGGAGCCGTAGAAGCACTCGGTCAGCGCTTCGGCGGCCAGGTCCAGGTCGGCGTCCCGCCAGACGACCACGCAGTCGTTTCCGGCCAGCTCAAGGATGGGCTTCTTGCCCTTCGCCACGCACTCGGCCTCCAGCTCCAGGCCTCGTTCCACGCCGCCGGTGTAGAAGATGTCGTTCACCAGCGGGCTGTCCAGCCAGGACTGCAGCACCGGCGCGGGCCGTGCGCAGAAGACGTTCAGTACGCCCGGCGGAGCGCCTACTTCCGCCAGGGCCGGCACGACCAGTTCGCGCAGCACGTACATCACGCCCAGGGGGCCGCTCTGCGGTGCCCTGATGACCACGGCGTTGCCCGCGAGCAGGGCTGTGGTCGCGAACAGGGCGCTGGCCGCCGGGGCGTTCTGCGGAGGGTTCACACACACCACGCCGTCGGGCATACGACGCACCAGCAGGCGGCGCGGTCCGTGCCGGAACTCGCGGTGCAGCTGCTCCGCACACCAGCCGACGGTCTCCTCGCTGGCTCCTTCGAGCATGCCGGCGACCTGCCATTCGGCGAGGGCACGCGGGTTGCCCTCGGCGATCAGCACCTCGACCAGTTCCCCGCTGTGCCGCTTCAGCCGCTCGCGGAGGATCCCGGCCACCCGAACCCGCTCTTCCAGCGGGAACGCCGCCCATATCGGCGCCGCCGCGGCGGCGGCCCGCACAGCCGCCTCGACCGTCTCGGCGTCGGCGAGGGCGCAGCGCCCGACGACCTTGTCAGCCACGGTGCTCACATCCAGCCGGCCCTGTTCAAGCCCGCGCTTGAGTGTGAGGCTGGTGAATACGTCTTCCAATATGGACCGGCTGCTGACCGTGTACGCATACCGGTCGGAGTGGAATTCCTGGCCGTTGACATAGGACGGATAGGTTGGTACCGGCTGAGTCTTGTCGCATCGCAGCCGCTCGAATACACCGATGTTGTTCGAATCGGCCCGGTGCCTGCCGCTGCCCATCTCCAACCCCATTTTCCGTCCTGATTCTCAAATTCCGCACACGCCGGGTGGCGTTGTCACCCCAACAGGGCGCCGTCTGGCGGCGGTAGATACATGAATGCGTGAATTTATCTTCCGTTGACCCAGTCTTCAGATGCGAGGAGGGCCTTCATCTGTTCCAGAGCCCGTCGCCGAGTGGGCCCTATCGACCCGCGCGGAATGCCCAGCCGCGCGCTGATCTCCGTGTAGCTGGCGGGTGCTTCGGAGAACAGAAGGAGCAGCAGCGCGCGCTGGTCCGGTCCCAGCAGCTGTACCGCGGCCCGCACCGAAGCAGCCTCGGCCTGGGCCATCGCGCGCTCCTCCGGGGTCACCGAGGTGTCGACGATGTCGCGGAACTCGTGCCCGCCCCCCATCGGAACCTGCCGGTCGGAGCGGGCGCGGTGACGCATCGCCTCACGCCGGGCGACCGTGACGACCCAGGCCCGCAACTTGCCGGCGTGCTGGATCGAGCGAATCCCCTCGATCATCTGGATCCAGGTCAACTGGCAGACGTCCTCGCAGTCGACCGGTTGCAACCGGAAAGAGCGGGCCACTGTCCGCACCGGAGGTGAGAAGCGACGGATGAGTTCGCCCCACGCGTGTTGGTCGTCCTGCCGACAGCGGGCGAGGAGTTCGCCGATATCCAGATGCTGGACGGCCTCGGGGGGGTTCGGGACGGCATGGGCCGCCGTCGGGGATCCGTCGGGATGGTATTCCGTCGCCATTCCTGCCACTGCTCCGCTCGGTCTTGCTTGCGGCGATCATCTTGGTGACGGGGGCGGCGGTTGTCGCTACGGTCCGACGACCGTAAGAAGGAGGCGCTGCGATTCCTGCCGCAGTTCGGGATTCCGGCCTCCTGCACCGGGCACCACGATGTGTCCCGCCCCTCGGAGACGAGGATGGCGGGCCCTTCTTGGACAGAACTTGAATGGCACGAGCCTTGGATGGCCCCAGCGTCACGTGGGGAGCGTCGCTGCCTGCGCCGGTCCGGTCAGGTGTGTCTGCTGCCGCAGTGCCGCCGTGAATGCCTGACGCAATTCCGGGCCGGGGTCGGTGCCCAGTTCCGCGGCGAGTACACGCCGGGTCCTGTCGAAGACGCGCACGGCGTCGTTGAACCGGCCCGCTCGGCACAGCGCCGCCATCAGAGCCCGGCTGAGCCCTTCCCGCGTCGGCTCCTGCGACGACGGCTCGTTCAGGTCGCGCACCACGGCATGCGGGTCGCGCCCCCAGGAGAGATCGCAGTCCGCGCGCATTTCGACGGCGCTCAGCCGCAGTTCCTCCAGCCGGAACGCCTCCCGCCGGGCGAAGCGGTACCCTCGCAGCTCCGTGTACGCCTCGCCCCGCCACCGCCCGAGGGCGGCCTCGAAGGCAGCGGACGCCTCTCGTGCGCGGCCCTGCTCCCGCCGTCGCCGCGCGAGGTCGATGGTGTCCTGCACGGCCCACACATCGACCCGGAGCTGGCCGGCGGCGAGGCTGTACCTGCCGTCACGGGACCGCAGGACCGAGTTGCGCGTCCGAGGGCCCTTGCCGGGTTCCAGCGCTCGGCGCAGGTGGGAGACATAGCTGTGGAGCGTGCCGAGCGCTGACCGCGGCGGAGTGTCCTGCCACACGTCGTCGATGAGGCTGTCGGTGCTGAGCGGGCGGCCGTCCGCGACGATCAACGCGGCGAGGACGGCGCGCTGCCGCAACGAGCCGAGGTCCAGTGCTCGACCATCGCGCAGCGCGGAGAGCGGGCCGAGCACGCTGATACTCAGCGCAGGTGCGTTCGATGGTGTGGCCGGGGACATCAGCGGCTTCTCCGGTACTCGCAGGTCTTGGCAAGGATGTGCGGACCCGGGGCGGCCTCCACCTGGAGCGGTACCGGCTGACCCGAGCCGCCTCCAACGGTCCCCCGACGGCGGCCGGCGAACATCGGCCATGTCGCTGAGAAGCGTCGCGCGCGGCCCGCTACCGGCTGCAGAGCCGGTGGCAGGATCCCCTGCGCCGGATGTGTCCCTGAAGAAGCGGAGGATATGTCCCTGAAGAAGCGGAGGATATGTCCCTGGAGAGGTGGGGGGATGTGTCTTTGAGGAAGCGGAGACGGTGTCAGCGTGCGTCTTGCTGCGCCATGCGGATGGCGACTTCGACGCGGGAGGTCAGGTCCAGTTTGGCCAGGATGCTGGAGACGTGGATCTGTACGGTCCTGCGGGAGATGAACAGACGCTCGGCGACGTTCGGGTTGAACAGGCCTTCGGCGACCAGACCGGCCACCTTGAGCGCGGTGTTGGTCAGGCTCTGCCAGCCGTGAATGGGGCGGCCGCGTGTGCCCCGTGCCCCGCACCGGACCCCCAACTCGCGCAGGCCGGCATCCACGCGGGCGACGTTCCAGGCCGCGTTCAGCGCTTGACAGCCGGCGGCGGCCGGCTCCAGCTCGTGGCGGGCCTCGTCCCGGTGACCGCGCCGGGTCAGCAGCACGCCGGTGTCCTCGTGGCACCGTGCCGCCTGCCAGGGGCGGCGGAGCTGGTCGCATGTGTCGGCCGCGGCCAGCAGTGTGTCCGTACGACCGTCGAGGAGTCCTTGGCAGTGCAGCAGGCCGGGGGTGAGCACACCGGCTTCGGCCTGCTCGGCCTGTGCCGGTGGAAGGTGGCTTCGAAAGCCACGGGCACCGCCTGGGAGAGGGAGGGGGAGGCCGTCGCGTACGGTTTCCGGCCGTACGAGGGGCGAGGCTGGCTTCCGCTGGCAGGCGTCGTCGTCTTCGGTGGAAATGGTGTGCGTGGGACCCGTCGGAGAGGGTGGAGTGGGATCGCCCGGTCAGTGAGGCGCCCGTCACACTATCCAGAGACGGCACATTGCGCGGCCTTGAGAAGGCGATGCCTGCGCGGCCCCATGGAGCGCGGGGCGCGGCGTGGTGTGTGCCAGGCCCTATGGAAACAGGTGGCCTGCGCGGCCGTTGCGGCTGTTGCCGTTGTTCTTCTAGGCCGGATCGTGCTTCTCGTAGCCGACATGGTCGGTGATCTCGCCCTCCAGGGCGGACTCCAGCACCCGATGGGTCAGCTGCTGCAACAGCCCGCCCTCGCCGGTCAGTTGCAGGCCCTCATTACGGGCCCTGCCGGCGAGCATCGCGATCAACTGCTTGTCGGTCGTCGTATCCGACGGCGTCCCGACGGCAGGATCTACGGACTCGTGCTCACCGGCAGTCCTGGTCATCCGGCGTCTCCTTGATCATCAAGTCCTGTTGATCAGACGCTCCCCTGTTACCACCGAAGGTGAGACAGGGCCGTTGACGGTACAGACCCGCCTGGCCATGCCCCTGGGCCGCTGACCCTGCCGCCCCCGCGGTTCCGGCCTGTGCCACGCGTGGTGGCAGGGGCTTGCCGGGCGTTCCATGGCGTTGTGGCGGGGTTGGTGGTCGGGACTTGGGGCCGCTTCATGCGGTGGCGGGTTCCGGACGGGGCGTGTGGGGGGTGTCCCAGTGTCCGACGAGGTCTGTGTAGAGGGGGGAGGTGGCCAGTAGCTGGGTGTGGGTTCCCAGGGTGGTGCCGTTTTCGCTGAACAGCAGGATACGGCGGGCGCGTTGTGCTGAGGTGATGCGGTGGGCGATGACGATGAGGGTGCCTTGGCGGGTGGCGAAGGCCTGTTCGGCCCGGGCTTCGGCGGCGGGGTCGAGGTAGCAGGTGGCCTCGTCGAGAATCACGACGGGGGCTGGTGACAGGTGGACCCTGGTCAGGGCGATCAACTGCCGTTCGCCGCTGGAGAGCTGGGGGCCTTCCGGCCCGAGGAGGGTGTCGTAGCCGCCGAGGCGTTCTGCCAGGGTGCGAAGGCCGACCGCGTCGGCGGAGGCGTCCAGGTCGGCGTCGGTGGCGTCGGGGGCGAGGTAGGTGAGGTTCTCACGCAGGGTGCCGGCGAAGACGTAGGCCTCCTGCGGTATGAGGGCGATGGTGCTGCGGGCGAGGCAAGGGGGGATGTCGGCCAAAGAGCGTCCGGCCAGGAGGATTTCACCGCTGTCCGCGGTCACGGTGCCGGTCAGGAGTTGGGCGAGGGTGGACTTGCCGATGCCGCTGGGGCCGACGATGGCCAGGTGGTCGCCGTGGGGGACGTGCAGGTGCAGGTTGTTGACCACGGGCTTGGCATGGGGCCCGTAGGCGAAGGTCAGGGCGTGCAGCTTCAGGTTGGGGGAGGGCAGGACGCGCGGGGCGGCGGCCGGGGCGGAGCCGGGGCTGGTGTCCTGCGGGGACATCTCAGGCAGGTCGGCCCTGTCGGGGAGGGTGGTTGCTTCGCTGAGGCGTTTGAGGACCACGTTCAGTTCCAGGCCGGTGGAGCCGACGGTGCTTACCAGTGAGCTGACGGCGGGTACGAGGGCGGCGCTGATGTAGGTGAGGCCGCCCATGATCTGGCCGGGTGTCAGGGCGTGGTGGCGGGTCAGCCAGCCGGTGGCGGCCAGCAGGGCCAGCAGGGGGAGCTGGAAGCCCAGGGACATGGTCACGGTGCGCAGCGCGGTGAGGCGGGCCATGCGGCGGGTGTGGCGGACCTGGGTGTCGATGGCCTGGTCGATCCGGGCCCGGGCGCGGGGCTCGGCGGCGCAGGCGATGACGTCCCGGAGGGCGCCGACCACGGTGGTGGCCTCTTCGGCGATGGTTTCCTGGGTGAGCAGCAGGGTGCGCTGATGGCGGGCGATGGCGCGCATGATGAGCACGGAGGCGCCCAGGGCCAGCAGCAGTGGCGGCATGGCGATCAGGGCGATGGCGGGCGCCAGGGTGGCTACGCCGGCCAGTGCCGCGATGATCTTGAACACCGCGGGCCGTACGGTACGCAGTAGCGTGGTGGCCAGCTGGCGGGTGTGTTCGGCCAGGCCGGTCAGGCGGGAGACGCTGGTGTCGGCGCCGCCGTCGAGGCCGGCGACCGACCGGACCAGTGTGGCGTGGACCAGACGGTGCACCAGTTGGTCCCGCAGCGGCTCGACGGTGGCAGCCAGATGGGGGAACATCTGCCGAGTGCCCAGGGCGCCGATCAGCATGGCCACGGCGAAGGCGGCCAGGTACCCACAGCCGGTCAGCGGCCGGTGAGCCAGGAACCCCTGGTCCAGAGCGCGGGCGATCAGCGCACCGGAAGCGGTGGAGGGCAGCGCTTCGGCCAGTGACCAGGCGGCGACCTTCAACAGGGGGCGCCGCCGGCGCCGCAGCTCGTGCCCGAGCACGTGCCAGCCGTGGTGGCTCATGATGTCTCCTCCGGCGCCGCCGGCTGGGTGCCGAAGACGGCGCGGTAGTCGGGGTCACGCCACAGCTGCGCATGCGGGGCCACGGCGCGCAGGCGGCCCTCATCCAGCCAGGCGACGAGGTCGGCGTGCGCGGCGGTGGAAGCGCGGTGGGCGATGATGATGCGGGTGCGGTCCTTGAACAGTTCGGTGAGCGCACGGCTCACCTCGGCCTCGGTGACCGTGTCGAGACTGGAGGTGGCGTCGTCCAGGACGAGGACGCGGGCGTCCTGGGCGACGGCGCGGGCCAGGCCGAGACGCTGGGCCTCGCCTCCGGACAGCGGGGTCTTGGCCAGCGGGGTGTCGTAACCATCGGGCAGGCGCTGGATGAAGGTGTCGGCCCGCGCCGCTGCGGCCGCCCGCTCGATGTCGGCGCGGGTGGCGCTGGGGCGGGCGTAAGCGATCGCGTCGGCCACGGTGTCGCCGAAGAGGGCGGGTCGTTCGAAGGCGTAGGCGACACGGTCGCGCAGCGCAGCCGCATCGAGACGGGTGATGTCGGTACCGTCGAGCAGCACCGTTCCCTGATCGGCGTCTCTGAGGCGGCCGGCCAGCGCGGCCAGGGTGGACTTGCCCGCGCCGGAACGGCCCACCAGCGCCAGGGCCGTGCCGGCAGGCACCGTCAGATCGATACCGTCCAGGACGGCCTGTCCGCCGGTGCGGACGGTGACCGCCTCGAAGACGATGTGACCAGGGCCGCCGGGTGCGGGGTGCGGGGCACCGGTGGTGTCCGGGGCGGGCTGGGAGAGCACCTCAAGGACGCGCCCGGCGCTCGCCCGTGCGGCGGACAGGCCCATCAGGGCGTCGACCTGGCCGATCGCGCCCAAGGCGATGCCGACGTAGGCGCCCGCCGCCAGGAGCTGGCCGGGCGGGATCCGGCCCGCGGCCACCGCCCAGCCGGCGACGGCCAGAACGGCCACCTCCATCAGGGGCATCAACAGCATGCTCTTCCACACCGCCCGGCGCTGCAGCTGCCACATGCCCTGAGCGGTGCGGCCCAGTTCGGGCAGCGGGGCGAGCACGCGGTCGACCTCCCTGCCGGCGGTACCGGCCGCGCGGATGGTGCGCACGCCGGTCAGGGCATCGGACAGGCGGACCACGATGGAGGTGAACGTCCGCTCGTAGCGCGTGTGCAGGTCGGTGGATCCGGCCATGAAACGGCGCATCAGCAGCACGATGGGGGGCAGACCCGCCAGCAGGGTCAGGCCCAGCAGCGGGTCGATCAGCCACAGGGCGACCGCACCGCCGAGGGAGGTGCCCACGCTGAGGCCGATGCCGGCCATGACCGGCAGGGCCTGCGCTGTCTGGGCGGCGTCGCCGAGCAGGCGGTTGATCAGATCGCCGGGTGCGAAACGGGCGCTCCGGACTGGGCCGAGAGCGAAGATGTGCTGCAGCAGACGACGGCGCAGCCACACGGTCGCCCCGACGACGCACGCGGCTCCGGCCAGGCCGGCGACCGCCTGCGCGGCCACACCGGTGATCACCACCAGGCCGAGTCGAACCAGCGCGTCCGGTGTGCCGCCCCGGTGCAGGACCGTGTCGATGGTCTGGGCCAGGAGCTGGGGCAGGAGCAGCCCCGTGACCGCGGAGAGCACACTGGCCAGGGCGAAGGCCACCAGATATCCGGGCCGCTGCCATGCCGCACGCACCAGGATGTGGCCGGGGCCCTCAAGCCGGTGGCGTCCCCGCCTGTGCACCATCTGTTCTTGCCTTCCATGGTGGATGTCTTTCTGGTTCGTCGGTGACCGGGTGCCGGGCACGTGGGCGTGCAGGGCGCCGTGGGTGCCCGGCACCCGGTCGGTTACGGATGCGCTCAGCCGGCCTTGACGGTGGCGTTGATGCTGCCGTTGCCGCCGGTTATGTCGACGGTGACCTTGAACGGGGGTTTGGCCGTCGTGTCGAAGACCTTGACGAACTTGCCGTCGGTGCTTGCGCAGGTGAACCAGCAGTCGGACAGACCGGCGGGGTCTTCGCCTTCGAGGGTCTGCAGGGCGTTGATGTCGAGGGTCATGGGTTGTTTTCCTTCGTGTTGTGGGCATCGGGTGATGCCGTGTTGGTGATTGCGCCCGTCAGAGTGGGTGGGACCGCGGCGGGTGTCGCTGCGGAGTCTGAGGGGCGTGGCTGACGCAGAGGGCGTGCCAGGGTTGTGGTTGGTGGGTTCCGTCTGCCGGGCACGTGGGTGTGTGAGCCGTCGGTGCCCGGCATGCGGTGGGTTGAGGATGTGCTCAGCTGCTGAGCGGCGACTTGACGGTGACGCCGCCGTTGGTGCTGGTGACGTTGATCACGGGGTTGAGCTGGGGGTTGGCCTGCGTACCCGCCACGCAGGCGTTGACGCTGTTGTTGTCGGTCTGGCCGCAGGTGAGCCAGCAGTTGGTCAGACCGGCGGGGTCTTCGCCTTCGAGGGTCTGCAGGGCGTTGATGTCGAGGGTCATGGGTTGTTTTCCTTCGTGTTGTGGGCATCGGGTGATGCCGTGTTGGTGATTGCGCCTGTCAGGGCGTCCGCGGCGGGTGTCGCTGCGGAGTTTGTGGGGGTGTGCCTGGTGCAGAAGGTGTGCCAGGCTCAGCTGCTGAGCGGCGACTTGACGGTGACGCCGCCGTTGGTGCTGGTGACGTTGACCATGGGATTGACCTGGGGGTTGGCCTGTGTACCCAACGCGCAGACGTTGACGTTGTTGTTGTCGGTCTGGCCGCAGGTGAGCCAGCAGTTGGTCAGACCGGCGGGGTCTTCGCCTTCGAGGGTCTGCAGGGCGTTGATGTCGAGGGTCATGGGTTGTGTTCCTTCATGTTCAGAGAATTTGGTGATGCCCGGTACGGGGTTGTGCCTGATGGTGCGGGCGGCCGCGGCGGATGCCGCCGCGGAATTCGAAAGGCGCCCGAGAAAGCGCACGCGGCCTGGGGCAGGCCGGTGACCGGCGTGAGGATCGGTATACCAGGGCAGGCTGTTCGTGAGCCCGGCACTCATAGGAGGGGTGATGGGGCATCAGAACGTATAGCTGCCATAGGGGGTTTCGATCGTGATGGAGTTGTTGTTGGTGCGCACGCAGGTAAACGTGCAGTCGGTCAGCCCGTCCTGCTCCTCATTCGTCAGCATCTGCAGGGCATTTACATCGATATCCATGAGTGTTCCTTTTTGCTTTGTTTCTCTTTCCCTGTCGGGGCGTCAGGTGACGTCCCGGCATATCCCCGCCGGGGATACCGCGGTCGGTGTTGCCGCGGAGTTCGTGGTGCGCGCGCCCGCAAGGAAGCGCACCAGGGCCGTGGCCAGGTGGCCACCGTCGGCCTGGCCGAGCAGGTCATGGCGTCCGCCGGGGACTTCGAGGTAGAAGAAGTCCTCGCCCTCGCGCCGGCCTGTGCTGCGTAGGTGTGCGCGCAGGGTTCTGGCGTGGGTCACGGGGATGACCTCGTCGTGCGTGCCGTGCGCGATCAGCAGCGGGGTGCGGATACGGCCGATGAAACGCACCAGGTCCCGGGGCCCGAGGGCGTCGCGGGCCTGGGTCAGGGCGCCCAGGCGGTTCAGCATCGCCCGCACCGGTGGGGAAGCGTGTTCGTGCAGGCGGGGTGCGGAGACGAACGGTGCGGTCACGGCGCAGCGGGAGAACAGGCCGGGCCTGCAGCCGGCGGCCAGCAGGGCGAGGAAGGCGCCGTAGCTGGTGCCGTAGAGCGCGGGTGGTTCCAGGCCGGCGGCGCGGCGCTCCTCGTTCAGGGCGGTGGCCAGGTGGCGGATGTCGGCCAGGTCCGGTACGCCCCAGGCGTGGTGGAGCGCCTCGTCGTGGGCGCGGCCGTAGCCGGTGCTACCGCGCTGGTTGGGGGCCAGGACGGCGATCCCGGCCTGGGCCAGGCGCTGGAACAAGGGGGAGAAGCCGAGCTTCCAGGCCGAGGCGGGTCCGCCGTGCAGGGCCAGGACCAGGCGGGAGCTGTGGCGCCAGGCGGGTCCGCCGTAGATGACGGCCTCGATGGGGCCTGCCGGGCCGTCGAGGGTTTCCAGGCGGGCCTCTGCCCAGGCGTCCCGGTGTGACGCCCGGGCAGAGGCCCGAGGCGGGGTGGGGGAGGGGGCGGGCAGGTGGCAGGTGCCGTCCTCGGTGACGGTGGCCACGGTGGCTGGTAGCCGGGGGCCGGTGAACACGAAGCGCAGTCCGGTGGGCGTCCAGGAACCCAAGGAGGTGATCACACCGTCGGGCAGCACAGGCGTGGTGATGCTGTCGTCGGCCGTGTCGTACACCGCCAGGTGTGAACGGGCGCCGCGGGTGAGGGCCAGCGCGAAGCGCTCTCCCGAGGGGTCCGCGGCCAGCGGGGTGACGCTGTCGGTGAGGGTGTTCAGGGCGGTGGGGTAGCGGGTGGGCCTCGTTCCGCCGGTGTCGGCTATGCCCAGGCGGTGGCCGTCGGAGGTGCGGGCGGCCACCAGGGCCAGGCGGGAGCGACGGCTGATCAGCAGCGGCAGTTCCCCGCCGGGCCACAGGGGGGTGACGGTGGCGTGCCGGAGGTCGGCCACGGCCGCCCTGGGCCCGTCCTGGGGGGAAGTGATGACGGCCAGGTGGCGTCCGGTGTCCTCCAGCCACAGGCCGCCGCCGAGCGGCCCGGGCCAGTGCAGGGCCGCCTCCAGGCGCCGGCCGGGCGCGGTCAGGCGCCAGATCGTGGTGTGGGCGGCGGCGTCCGTGGTGATGACCAGGGCGAGGGTGCCGGGGTCGGGGCTGGGCAGCAGGCGAGCGCTGGGGTGGCCCAGGCGGGCGATGAGGTACTCGTCGGCGCCTTGGCCGACAGGGTCGATCAGCACCAGCTCGCGGGGCAGGCCGGCGCCGCGCAGCACCACGACGCTGCCGTCACCGGCGGGGACCGGCTGGGTGGCGTGGGTTTCCGTGCCGGCAGTGGGCAGCAGTCGGGCCTGGCCGGCACCCTGCTTGTCGAAGGACCAGGTCTCCACGTGCAGGGCGTCGTCAGGGCCGGTGGCAAGGCCGGCGGCGTGGCGGCCGTGATCGTCGAAGCGGAAGCTGACCCGCGACAGCGGTGTGCTGGTGGTGTCAAGGCTCATCACGCCGCCTCCTGGGAAGCAAGGGAGGCAGCGGGGGCGGGCATGGCGGGCATCCACATGCGCGCTCCGCCGTGCCGCAGCCGCAGCACGAAGCCGATCACCCCGGACAGTCCGGTGTTGTAGTCCGCGCTCACCGCGTGCATCGACTCGTCCGCCACGACCATGCGGCCCTCGTGCAGGGCGTGCCGTGCCGTGATGCGTACGGCCAGGTCGGCCGCGGCCTGCCGGTAACGGGGGGCGTGCAGGTGGTCGGCCAGGTCGAGCAGGAACTCGCCGCTGCCGGCCAGGCCGTGGCACAGGACGGAGGACTGCTGCCAGGAGCCCGCCAGCACGGTGCGGCCGGCGCGTATCGCCAGGTCGCGGTAGCGCACCTCGCCGGTGTACTGCCACATGCGGACCAGGAACGCACCGATACCGGCTGCACCATTGCACCAGGACAGCGGCAGCGAGGACGGGTGCGTCTCGCCCGGGCCGGCCGGCCAGGACACCTGATCGCCGTCGAGGAGCGCGGCGGCGGCCAGAGCGTCGGCGGCGGCGCGAGCCAGGGCGAGGTACTCCTGGTTTCCGGTGGCCGCCCCGGCAGCCAGGAGGAAGGCGCCGATGCCGGCGGTGCCGTGGGCGAAGCCGTAGGAGGTGGTGCCGGCGAAGACCGAGTCGAAGTCGGCCGGGACGGGCCAGCACACCCCCTCGGGCGTGTGTACGGCAGCGGCGGCCAGGGCGTCGGCGCAGGCGCGCATTCTGTCGCCGAGGTCGCTGTCACCGGTGTCCTGCCACAGCTGCAGGTGGGCCATGCCGGCGCCGGCCGTGCCGTGGCAGACATCAGGGTTGGGCCAGGCAGTGGGCAGGCGGCGGGCCAGGTCCACGGCGCGTTCGGCCAGCCGTTTGTCGTCCAGCAGCAGTGCCGCGTCGTGGAGCGCCCAGGCTGTGCCGGCGCGGCCGAAGTACAGGCCGGGCAGTGTGCGGGGCTCAGCTGGCAGCCGCCGCACGATCCATCCGGCCACCTGCGCCACGGCGTCGGCCAGGCGGGCGTCCGGCAGCTGACAGGCGGCTCGGGTCAGTACCTGGAGCACGCCGGCGGCACCGTGCTGGACACTGCACGGATCGGTGATGGCGCCGAATCCGCCCGAGGACGGCCACAGCCTGTCGCCGCTGGGGTCCATGGTGGCCAGCAGGTGGCCGATCCCGTCGGCCACCAGCCGGTCCTGGCCGGCCGCGGACAGCGGGGCCGGTGCGCCGCAGCCCGTGCCCTCGGTACCGGAGACGGGGGCAGAGCTGGAGTTGTCGGCCAGGGTCCGCAGGTGGCTTTGGACGGTCTGAAGGTCCCAGCGGCGGGAAGGATCGTCGTCCATCAGCGCCACGATCAGCGGCGTGAAGGAGCGCACCGCCGGGCTGTGGACGCTCATGGCGTCCAGCAGCGTCTGGATGCGCTGGCGGACCGGGCGGCAGGCGGGCTGGTCCTCGGGCAGGACCGGGTCGGAGCCCGAGACGAGGAAGAACAGGGTCGCGCCGAGCGCGTACAGGTCGGAGGACAGCTCGGGGGCAGGCCCGAGCATGGGCGCACCGACCTGTTCGGGCGAGGCGTAGGCCGTGGTCAGAACACGGTTGACGGCGGTGCCCGGGCGTGTGGCGTATTCCAGGTCGATCATCCGCAGGTCGCCGTCCGGGGTGACCATGAGGTTGTTGGGGGTGAGATCGCGCAGCAGCAGCCCACGCCCGTGCACGGCCGCGACGATCTCGGCCAGCTGCAACGCCATGCGTGTGATCCGGGCGAAGGACACAGCCTTGTTGCTGCCGAATGCGGTGCGCTCGGCGATCCAGCCCCGCAGCGGAAGCCCGGCAATGGCCTCCTGGGCCAGAAAGAGGCTGTCCTGCTGTTCGAACAGGGCGACGGCGCGCGGGGTGAACCCCAGCGGCGCCAGCTCATCGAGCATCGTTGCCTCGTGCCGGAGCACATCGCGCACATCGGTACCGTCCATGCGCTCACCCACGTGCGGGCGGGCCTGCTTGACGACCACGTCCTTGCCGGTGTGCTGGTCGACCGCGCGGAAGACCCCGCCCTTGGCCGAGTGCTTGATCGCCTTGTGCGCCATGAACCTCTCGGCCAGCAGCACGGCCGAGGGCTGCTGTGTCGCGGCGGTCGGGGGCCTGTGGCCGGGCAGTGGCGAGGGCGCCCACGCGGGCGGCGAGAACCAGGCGTTGCGCTCGTCCTTGACCAGGGTGCCGTCCGGGCCTTTCAGCAGCGACTCGTAGCCGCCGTCGTTGGACAGCGCCGTGATGCCGCGGAAGGCGCCGTAGCGGTAGTGGACCAGGCTGCCGGGCCGGTAGGGGCGGTCGGAGAGCACGGCGGGGCCGGGCAGCCCCTGCGTTCCCCGGTCCAGTTTCCCGGCCAGCAGCCGGAAGTGCTCGTCATCTCGGGGGTAGGCGGTGATGAACTTCCCGCTGCTGCCGCGGGCGCAGTTCGACGAGACGAGACTGATCAGTTCCTCCTGCGTAGCGGTGAACTTGAAAGCGCAGCCGTGGCGCAGCAGCACCGTCGCGGCCCGCTCCAGTACCACCGGGGCCGACAGAGGGGTGGCCGAGATGTGCAGCTTCCAGCCCTGCACCGGCCAGGGGTAGTCGGCCGGCTGGACATGGCACCAGAAACCACCGGGCGTCACGGTCCAGTCACCGCGCTCTTCCCGCTGCAGGAGGAGCCGGACAAGCCCCTGCAGAGGGAAGGAGTCGTTCTCGCGGAAGGTCACAGTGGCTCCTCAACGCCAACACGATCGGGATAGGTGTGCTCTGCCCGGTCAGCCACATGCTGCGGGCTCGACCTGGCACCAACAGTGGCTGTCGGCCGGTGGCCGAGACATCCGCCACCTCACGGAGAAACAGACGAACCGGACGCAGCGGTCACCTTGTACGCATATACATGCCGATATATCGGGACTATTTATGTTCTCGACTGAACCTCAGGGGCGCCCCGGCTCGCGTAGCGGTGCTTGAGCGGGCCGGCACGCGCGCTGCCGGTCGGCTATCCGTCGGCTCGCCGGGCAGCCCTAGGAGCGGAACCGAACCACTCCGGCGTCCGCTACGGCAGGGGGGACGGGCGTCAGAGAGCCCCGCGGTGCCTCGCTGTCTTCAAGGGACCGCAGCCCAGTCGCGCTGGTGAACGCAGGCGAAGAGGCGGGCTGCGGTGCGCAGCGCGGCGTTGGCGCGGGGCAGCTCCCAGACCGCCCCGGGTTGCTGGTAGCTGGGGGCAGCCCGGAGCAGGCCCCAGCAGGTGTCTCTCCATGAGTCCGCACAACGGACGGCGGTACAGCCTGGCAGCCAGGAGCCGTCGGCTCCTGGCCTCCGAGCCCTACCGGGGCTGGGCGAGCGCCAGCCGCTCCAGTGGCATCGCCGCACCGAGCCTGTATAGCGCCACCGACTCGTCCCACGCCGGCCAGGCGGCTCGCCGTTCTGAATCTGGGCGACGACATGGCGTACGCCGTCCACGTCAAACGCCAGGGACCCGCTTCCGGGGGCGGGTGAGCATGACCTGTGTCAGCGGGCGCGGGCCGGTGCAGCCGGCTGGGTGTATTGATCACGAGCGTTGTTAACGGTGGCCGGTCTTGATCGTGGCGAAGGCCTCCGTGTGTGGTGGAGGTGTCGAATCTTCACCGCACGGAGGCCTTCGTGTCCCACCGTAATTTCCGGCCTCCCGTCCACGGCGGCGGCTGCTCGTCGAACGTGTCCGCGCCGGCCGTCCCGTCGCCCACGTCGCCGCAGAGGAGGGGCATCTCCCGTCGCGGTCAGCCACCGATCAGCCGCGTGAACAACGCTGCAGGTCAATACAGTGGGCGTGTATCGGGTCGTGAGCAATGAGCGGGTTCTTTCCCCGTGCTGATCTTCGATCCGGTAGATCGTCTTGCGTGACACGTGCGCCGGAGGACACCGAGCCGAAGGCGGAGCTTCTGGTGGACCGGTTCGCCATGGTCTGACGCGCCATCCCGGCGGGCACGCAGTGATCCCAGGGCCCCGCCGCTGACTGCCTGCGGCATCGCTTCCGGTCACTCGCGCCCACACGGCGCAGCCGCAGATCGCCGGGCCTCGTACCCCAGACGGGCACCCGCCCCGCAAGCTGCGATGCTCATTGATCGCGACCCGATATGCGCCCTGGTACTGCAACGGTCTTTGTCGTGACTGGGCTTCCAGACCGCGAAGCAGGAATGCGGTCTGGACGACTACAAGGTCCGCCGTTACCCGGGCCGGCACCGCCACATGACCCTGGCCACGGCCGCCCACGCCTGCCTGACCGTCCTGCGCGCCCGCGAACTCGACACCGACAAAGCAGAAACGGATCCTCCCAGCTCATCCACCTCAGCCTCGCTGAGATCAGACGCCTGATCACCCGACTCACCCACCGCCGGCCCGCACCGGTCGACCACATCCTCAACTGGTCACACTGGTGCCGCAGATGCCAACACCAAGCCCGCATCAGCCACTACAAACGACGCGGACACAGCCCCTGAAACTGGCCGGCAATCAGCACAAACACCGTTGCAGTGTCAGACCGTGTCCTACATGGCGTTGCTGGTAGTTGAGTGGGGAGTGGGCGGTGGGGTTGGATCGTTCCGGACGGACTGTGGGAGTTGGCGGGGCCGTTGCTGCCGCAGGGCGGCGGGGTCGCGAACATCGATGATGAGGCGGTGTTCGCCGCGATCATCTACGTGTTGGTCAGCGGCTGTGCCTGGCGGGCGCTGCCGCCGTGCTTCGGTGCGTCGAAGTCGACCGTCCATCGTCGGTTCCTGATCTGGTCCAGAGCCGGGGTATGGGGCCGGCTGCAGCAGAAGGTTCTCCAACTCCTGGACGAAAAGGGTCTGGTGGACTTGTCCCGCGCGGTCCTCGACTCGGCTCACGTCCGCGCGAAAAAAGGGGGGGGCGAACTTGCAGGTCCGAGCCCCGTGGACCGGGGTAAGCCCGGTTCCAAGACGCATGTCCTGTCCGACGCGGACGGACTGCCCCTACGCGTCGGGCTCTCCGCGGCCAACACCCACGACAGCCTCGCCCTGAAGCCGATGCTGTCCCATTTCCACATGGGACACGAACCCCATGCAGCCGATTCCTAGCCCGTGCGTCTTCATGCCGACAAAGCCTACGACATCTCTCACCTGCGGCGATGTCTCTGGGGCAAGCGTATCGGCGTCCGTATCGCCCGCAAGGGCATGGACTCGAGTGAACGACTCGGCCGACGCCGATGGGTCATCGAACGCACCATGTCCTGGCTGACCGGCTACCGCCGCCTCAACCACCGCTACGAACGCCACCCCCGCAACTACCTGGCCTTCCTCGGCCTCACCGCAGCCCCCTGCATGCTACAAACGGCTCGTCAAACTCACCACATAGGACACGGTGCCGGGCGCACCGCCCGCGGCCCGTTCACGACGGCTCCTGCGGCGAAGGCTGGTCCTGCTCTGGTGGGCTGGCGCGGGCGGCGAGGTCTTCCAGGTGGGTTGCCGCGGCGGCTGCGCCGCCGGCGTCGCGGAAGGACTGGCCCACGCGTGCGGCGGCGGTCCGGTAGCCCGGCTCGCGGAGGACGGCGTCCAGGGCGGCCCCGAGGTGGGCCGCGGTCGCCCGGTTGAACCGGACCCGTACGCCCGCACCGGCGTCGACCACCTGGGCGGCGACGGCGGGCTGATCGTCCCGGATGGGCGCGACCACCAGTGGCAGCCCGTGCCACAGCGCCTCGCAGACGGTGTTGTGCCCGCCGTGGCAGATGACGGCGTCGCACCGTTCCAGCAGCGTCAGTTGGGGGACGCGCGGCCGTACCAGCACCCGGTCGTCGCTCTCCCGCAGGGTTCCCGACGGGTCGACGACCACGGCCCGCAGCCCGTCCGTGCGGGCTCGCACCGCCTGCGCGCACTGGGTCAGAAAGTGCGCGGCGACCTCGGAGTTGGCGGTGCCGAGTGTGATCAGCACGGTGGCCCGCGCGGGGTCCAGCCACTGCCAGGGAAAGTCGCACGTGTACGGCCGGGAGGCGATCGACGGGCCGACGAACCGCACCTGTTCGCCCAAGGAACGGGCCGGGCCGGCCAGCGCCTCGGTGCTGAAGGTCACCACCAGCCGGTCGGACAGGCGTGGGTCCACCGTACTGCCCGGATCGCCGATCCGCTGCTGCAGCCCCTGGATCAGTTCGGTGATCCAGGTGTCCACCTTCGGCATTCCGGCCGGTGCGGTGAACCCCGCCGACGTGGTCGCCGAGGTGGCCCAGGCGACACCGAGCCGGTCGGCCACCAGCCCGCCGGCGACGGCTTGTTGGTCGGCGACCAGCACATCGGGCCGGAACTCCTCGACGGCGGCCCGGACACCGGGCGCCATGGCGTCCGCCAGCGGCTCGAGGAAACGTTCCCACAGAAACTTCAGCGCCGCCGGTCCGCGGAGCGAGTGCGGCCGCAGCAGAGCAGGGTCGTCCAGCGGCGGCGAGGCGCAGCGGAACACCGCCGCCCGCTCGCCCACGAGCGGCCCCACGATCTCCGGCAGTCCCGCCCAGGCCACCTGGTGACCGCGCCGGACCAGCTGCTTTGCGACCCCGACCGTGGGGTTGACGTGTCCTACCAGGGGCGGCACCACGAACAGGAATCGGCTCACCGGTGCTCCACCCCCGCCGTCCGGGCCTCGCGGGGCCGGGCAGGCGGGTTCCGGTCGGGCCGGTGCGCCCCTTCGTGGTTGAGGATCCACGCCATGATCAGGTCGCTCACGACCTGCGTGGCGCCCAACAGGATCCAGTGCTCCTGATTCGGCACCACGACCGTCCGGCAGTCGGTGAGCAGCGACTTCAGCCACGGCTCCCGGGCCGCGAGTTCCGATTCGCTGCCGTAGACGGCCAGAACCGGGCAGCGCACCGACCGTATCTCGTCCTCGTCCAGCACCCGGCTGGCCGGGATGTCCCGAGCCAGGGTGGTGGTGTGCAACAGCCGCGAGGCCGACTTCACCCGCCGGGTCACGAACGGGCCGTGTTCCTCGGCCAGTGCCTCGTCGCCTGCTGCTTCGGCGAACCCCGCCGCCGCCCGTTCGAGGTTGACCGCCATCTTGCGGGACCAGGCCTCGGTCGCCGGCTCCGACTCGATCATCGATACGCTGGCCACGCGGTCCGGCCGAAGCGCCGCATAGCCGAACGCGACGGTGCCGCCGTAGGAGTAGCCGACCAGGTGCACCGGCCCGGTCACCTCCAGGCCGTCGAGCAGCGCGTCGAGATCCCCGAGGGAATCCTCCAGCAGATAGCCGCTCGGCGGCCGCTCGCTGCGGCCGTGCCCGCGCTGGTCGTACATGATCACGTCGAGCCCCGCGGCGGCGAACACCGCTGCCAGGGTGAAGTAGTAGCTGATGAGGCTGTCGATGAGCATGCCGTGAACGAATACCACGGTGGGCGGAGCCGCGGTGCCGGGGCTGTTGCGGGCCGGCATCCGCTCCACGTGCAACTCGACGCCGTTGGCGCTGATCATTGCCACGGCTCAGTCCTCCCCGGCTTCCCGCAGGCACCCGGCGACATGGGTGGCCAGTCGGCCGATCGTCAGGTTGATGATCTCTTCGAGGCCCAAGCCGGTGAGGTATTCGGGGAAGTTCACCTTGTCGCCGTACCGCGCCGCCAGATGACCCCCGAGGGTCACCAGGTCGATGCTCTCCAGGTCCAGCTCATCGTGGAACCGGGTGTCCATGGTGATCTCGGCCTCGTCCAGCCCGTACTCGTCGAGGACCGCGTGGAGCATCCCGACGATCTCGTCGAACACCACCGTCACGTCCCCGCGGACCGGTGTCACCGGCTGACCGCTGTTCACTGTTCCGTCTCCTGTCCGTCGGTCAATCCCGTCGTCCATGCGACGACGTAGTCCCTGCTGGGCAGATCGGCCGGGTTGCCGATCCGTCGGCAGTGGACCTGGTGGCGGCGGCCGCCCACGTCCACCATCAGGTCGTCCGGCTGCGCGGCGACCACCACGAAATCTCTCGGCCGCCCCCGCAGGCCGGTCCCCTCCGCCTTGGACACCGCCTCCTTCGCCGCCCAGAACCTGGTGAACCACAGGGCCTCCGGCTCGCCCGACGCCGCGCACAGCGCGGCGAGCAGCTCGCGCTCGGCCCGGTCGAGCGCCACGCTCCGGGTCTGTTCCGTCCGTTCGGCGACCTCCTCCACGTCGATGCCGACCCCGCACCGCCCGTGCCGGGTGTGCGGCCGCACCAGCGCCACCCCGGCCTCCGCGCGGTGGGCCAGCGTGACGTCCAGCTCGGGCAGGGTGCGCCCGTGCAGACCGGTCACGCGCGGGCGCCCGTCCTCGTCGTTGCTCACCCGTATCTCGGCGGGAAAGACCGGCCCCTCGCCGTGGTCCCACAGCCACTGCCGAACAGCGTCCTTGACCG
The DNA here is from genome assembly GCF_001542625.1 of Streptomyces griseochromogenes. NCBI lineage: Bacteria > Bacillati > Actinomycetota > Actinomycetes > Kitasatosporales > Streptomycetaceae > Streptomyces > Streptomyces griseochromogenes. The sequence goes on from NZ_CP016279.1 coordinate 5,229,050, forward strand.
CGATCCGGCCCAGCAGCCACTGGCGGCGGCCCCGGGGCGGACACTTCTCGTAGTCGACGAGTTCGGCGCTGCTCAGATGCCTGCGCATGACGAGGTCGCGGGAGGCGAGGTCCCGGCAGCGGTCGAAGACGAGCGACCAGCCGCCCTGCTGTACGCGGGAGAGGGTGTTGCGCTCGGGGAACCGCTCCTGCGCCCTGGTCTCCGGGTGGTTGTCGAACCGGTGATCCCGCCAGCCGGTGATCTCCGCCCACATCCGGCCCTCGACGAGGAGCTGCATATCGGCTTCCACAGCGGAGTCGGTGACCGATGTGATCCTGATAAGACAGTCCACCTGGGTGCCGGGCACCGGGTGCGGGCCGAAGAAGCGGATATGGCCCATCCGTATGGGGAACACCATGGTCCGCTCGTTCAGTGTCGTGATGATCCAGTAGCCGAGCAGCTGCCCCACATTGTCCAGCAGCGCTCCGGGCGCGGGCGGGGTGGTGAGCACCCCGCGCACATGTGCCTCACCGATCGCGGTGAGCTCGGTGACGCCCTGGAAGAGGGGACCGTGGAACATCCAGCGGTCGCTGTAGAGATTCCCGGCCGTGATCTCCGGCAGCCGTTCGGACCCTGAATCCCACTGCCAGGGACGGGGCGGATCGTCCGAGTGGTGCGCGGCCAGTTCGACCTGGGCGCTTGCGAACTGGTCGAAGGTCACGCCGGCGCGCGTGTCTTCCCGCGGTGTCACGGTGACGGGCACGTCGACGGCGGGTGCGGCGGTCACCCATCGGTTCAGCTGCACCTGGTGCACCGCCACCGCCCGCGAACCCGGCCGGTCCCGCTCGGCCAACTCCATCATGTGGTGGATCAGCGTGGTGGCCGGAACCACCGGCCAGCGGTCCGCTTCGTCGGGCCAGCCGGGCCGCTGCACAAAGAAGCAGTGGTCTCGCAGATACGGCATGGCGTCCGTGGACACCCGCAGTACGGTGCGCAGTTCACGCCCCTCGGGCATCTGGGGGCCTGCCGCGGTGGACCGGCCACCGGACACCGCCGGCGCGGCGGAGTGCGGTCGCGCCGCGTCGGCGGCGGTCAGCGCGGCGGCCGTGTCCGCGGTGTCCTGCAGCAGCGCGCGCAGTTCGGCCGCCATGGGGAAACGGTCGGACAGCCTTTCCAGCGCGGTCAGTTCGCTGCCCGTGGCGCCGCTCACCGGGCGCCGGACGGCCAGGGCCGAGCGGACGCCGGCGATGGTGTCCCGATCCAGGGAGACCAGCCTCCCGTTGAGGTCCAGCTGCATCGGGGCGCGCCGCGCCGGGGCGTCGCCCTTGGCCGCCAGCCGCTCGACATCCGGTTCACCACCGTCCACCCACAGCGCCGTGGCGACCCGTAGCAGCTGGGCCAGCCCGCCGCGGTGCGGGGAGTTGGCAGAGATCGCGAGATGCGGCCGGCCGTGCAGCGTGTTGTCGATCAGCGAGTTGACCTGCCCCGTTCCGGCCTGGACGAACACCCGGAAGCCGTCGGCGTACATCGCCTCGATCAGCGGGCGGAAGCGCACCGGCTCCAGCAGATGCCGCAAGAACAGCTCGCGCACCTGCTGCTCGGTGCTCGGATACACCGACGCGGTGGTCGCCGACCACACGGGCACGGTCGGCGGATGCAGCTCGAACAGGCCCGCGTAGTGCCGGATCTGGTCGAGGTAGGGGGCCAGCATCGGGGTGTGGAAGCCGGACTGGAACGGCAGCACCTGGCCGAAGACACGCCGCGCCCGGAACCACCGTACGAGCTCCTCCACCGGGCCGGGGGGACCGCACACCATCGACTGGTTCGGCGCGTTGTCGTGGGACAGCACGACCTCGGGACGGTCCTCGATGGCGGCGGCGACCTGGTCGGCCGGGGCTCCCAGCACGGCGAAGGCCAGACCGGGCACCCGGACCTGGTCCGGGTCGAAGGACTCAGCGAACTCGTCCACCGCACCGCCGGCGTACAGCCCGGCGGTCGCCATCGCGGTCCACTCACCCACGCTGTGGCCCGCGACCGCGTCCGGCACGATCCGCATCCGGCGCAGGGCGGCGTCCAGCACCCGGCCCACGCCGATCACCTCGGCCGCGTGTCGGCCGACGTCCGCCACATCGGCAAACTCCCCGGCGCGGAGCGAGGGCAGCAGCGCGGACAGCCCGAAGTGCTGGGCGACATCGCGGACATGGGGCTCGAACTCGGCTTCGAGGCCGGGGAAGACGAACGCCAGCCGGCCGCCTGTGGCGCCGCCGAGCAGGGGCTCGGGCGTGAACCACACATCGCCGCGGCCCCGCCAGGGGCGGCCCTTGGCCACCGCCCTCCTGGCCAGCGCCAGGCGCTTGCCGGTCGGATCCACGACGCCGAGACGGGTCCGGCCCGCGTCCGGGACGGGGCGGTCGAGCCCGGCCGCGAGCACGGCCGGATCATCCGCGTCCAGCAGGGCGGCGAGCGCTTGCGGACCGTCGGCGGCCAGCCGCAGCACCCGTTCCGGCTCCCGCACCGTCGCCGTGGGCCGGATCGGGGTACGGGGCGCGGCGTCGGGCGCTTCTTCGAGCACCACATGGGCGTTGATGCCACCGAAGCCGAAGGCGTTCACACCGGCCCGCCGAATCCGCTGCCCACCACCGGTTTCCCAGGCCCGCGCGGCGTCGATCGGGCGGAAGCGGGTGTGCGCCAGCGCGGGGTGCGGGTTCTGGCAGTGCAGCGTGGGCGGCAGCACCCCGTGGTACACCGCGAGCGCCGCCTTGACCATGCCGGCCACTCCCGCGGCCGGCATGGTGTGGCCGATCATCGACTTCACCGACCCGATCACCGGGCGGTCCTCGTCGCCGGGCGGACCGAACACCTCGGCCAGGGTGGCGAGCTCGGCGGCGTCCCCCGAAGGAGTCGCGGTCCCGTGCGCCTCCAGCAGCCCGATCGAGCCCGGCTCGGCGGGATCCAGACCGGCCGCCCGCCATGCCTTGCGCACCGCCGTGACCTGACCCGAGGGGTCCGGGTTGACCAGGCTGCCGCTGCGACCGTCGCTGGCCACCCCGGTGCCGCGTACGACGGCGTAGATCCGGTCGCCGTCACGGAGCGCGTCGCAGAGCCGCTTGAGCGCCACCACACCGGTGCCCTCACCGATCAGCAAGCCGTCCGCGGCCTGGTCGAAGGGGCGGATCCGCTGGCTCGCAGACAGCGCGCGGAGCCGGGCGAACACCGACCACAGCGTGATGTCGTGGCAGTGGTGCACGCCGCCGGCGAGCACCAGGTCGCAGCGGCCGCCGGCCAGTTCACCGACCGCCTGGTCGACCGCGACCAGCGAGGACGCGCAGGCGGCGTCCACCGTGTACGCGGGACCGCGCAGATCGAGCCGGTTGGCGATCCGAGAGGCGGTGAGGTTGGGCACCAGGCCGATCGCCTGCTCCGGCTCGTCCGGCCCCAACTGCCGGGTGTACGCCTGCCGTACCCGTTCCAGCTGGTCGGCACCGAGCTCGGGCAGCAGCTCCCCGAGCGTGCGCACGAGCTGATTGGAAGTCAGTACGCACTGGGCGCCACGGGACAGCCCGGGGGACAGATAGCCACCGCGGCCGAGGATCACGCCGATCCGGTCCCGGTCCGGCAGCCGCTGTTCTCCGCCCGCGTCCGCGATAGCCTCCGCGGCCACCTGCAGCGCGATGAGCTGCTCCGGCTCCGTACCCGCCACCGAGTTGGGCATGATGCCGAACCGCGTCACCTCGACCTGGGCCAGCTCGTCGACGAACCCGCCGCGGCGGCAGTACACCCGGTCCGAGCGGTCCACCGCCTTAGGGTCGTAGAAGCCGGCGTCCCACCGTCCGGACGGGACGTCGGTGATCGCGTCCACCCCGTCGACCAGATTCCGCCAGTACGCCTGCAGGTCCGCCGCTTTCGGCATCAGTACCGCCATGCCGACGATGGCGACCGGAGGGCGCTTTCCGCGCCCGCCGCTCAGCCCGAACCCCTGCTCGTCGCCGGACATGTCACCAACCCGATCCCGTATAGACCACGGCGTCCGCCGACTCCTCGCCCCAGGCGAGCTCGCGCAGCAGGCAGAGCGTCCCCTCCTCGGGGTCGATCAGCTTCAGCCCGCGGCGGGCGTACTCCCGGGCGAGCTCCGGGGTCACCATGCCGTTGTGCTCGCCGGTGGGCGCCCACGGCCCCCAGTGGACCGTCAGTGCCCGGTGGCCTCTCCGCGCGGCCCATCGGCTGCCCAGGCTCTGCAGGGCGTCGTTGGCCGCCGCGTAGTCCACCTGGCCGCGGTTGCCCACGACGGCCGAGACGCTGCCGAACAGCACCGCGAACCTGGGCCGGTCCGGCAGGTCCGCCATGGCCTCCAACAGCGTGCGCGCGCCGTCCACCTTGGTGTCGAACACCCTCCGGAAGGACTCGAACTCCTTCTGCGCCAGCAGCCGGTCCTCGATGACCCCGGCGGCGTGGACCACGCCGTCCAGCCGGCCGTGCTCGGCGTGGATCTCCTTTACCAGCCGGTGCACCGCTTCGGCGTCCCGGACGTCCACCGAGTGGTACCGCACCGCACTGCCCAGACGGCCCAGTTGCTCCACGGTGGCGCGGATCTCCCGCTGCGCCAGGATCTGTGCGACGGCCCGCTCGATCTCGGCCGGCGAACGGCTTTCCTGAGCCGCGAGGGCGGCCCGCAACGCGGCGCGGTCGGGCGCCGACCGGGTGGCCGGGTCCTCCGGGCCGACCGGTGCGGCGGTCCTGCCGGCCAACTCGATCCGGCAGCGGGCGGCCGACGCCAACGTCGCGGCGAACCGCGCCGTGATGCCGCGCGCACCACCCACCAGCAGAATCACCGAGTCGCGGTCCAGACCGATGGCGGCGGCCTCGGCCGCGCCGTCTCCGGCCGGACCGGCCCCCCTGTCGCCCAGTGGACCGAGGCCGGCCTCGACCAGTTCGAGCCCGTACCGCCCGCCGGAGGACCGGAGCACGACCGGGGCACGCTCGGTGGACAGCAGTTCACCGACCAGCGCCGTCGCCACGTCGGTCGCCGAGTCCTCAGGGGCGACCTCGACCACCCTGGCGACCGTGTCCGGATACTCCTGGACGATGGTCCGGAACATGCCCCGCAGCCCGTCCGCCGGCCCGTTGAGCGAGGCGGCGTCGCCCGGCGTGCCGCCCGCGGCCGCATCCGGTGCCGCGCTTGCCCTGTCCGGCGCCGCGCTTCGGGCGGCGGCGATCAGCCATCGGGGGCCGCGACCCAGCGCGGCCTGGAACACCGGGAAGGACTCCGGCAGCAGCGGGCCCTCGCCATCCCCGAGCGCCGCCAGATGCAGTACGCCGTCCCAGGGCCCGTCCTGATCGGTGAGCAGATGCCCCGGGTCGAGGACGACCGGCTCCGCGCCGTGGGCGGCGAGCCGGGCGGACAAGCTCTCGGTCACGGCACCGCGCTCACCCAGCAGCGCGAATCTCCTGCCCGCGAGGGCGGTGGCCTCCGCGGTCGGCTCGGGGAGAGCGACGGGCCGCAGCACCATACGGACCGGCGCCTCGGCGACCACGGATGCGGGAGCGGGATGGCCGACCGGGCCCTGCGCACGCTGGTGCTCCGGGGCCTCGTGCGCCGGGTGTTCCTGGGCCGGGCTCGGCTCCCCCAAGCCTGCCTGGACCGGGCTTGTCCGATCTGGGCCCGGCTGGCCGGGGGCCGGCTGATCCGGGTTCGCCTGGGCCGGGGCGTCCTGGCCGCCCCGGCCCTGCTGCTCGGCGCCGTTCAGCCGCTCGGACAGCAACTCGGCCATGCGAGCGACCGTACGGGCCTTGGAGAGCACCTCCAGCTCCGTATCGTCGAGCTGGGAGGTCCCCGGCCCGCCCTGGGCACCGGCGAAGAGACGAGCGGCCAGTTCACCGGCGATCTCGATCCGCTTGATCGAGTCGATGCTCAGCTCCGCCTCGAGATCGAGCTGAGGCTCGATCATGTCCACCGGATAGCCGGTGCGTTCGCTGATGATGTCCAGGACGGTCCGCAGTAGATCCGCCTCGGTCGGCAGTCCTCGTGGTCCCGACGTGGCGGCCGAAGACGGCTCCTGCGGCGGCGGGGCGGCCGAGGGGGCGGCGGCCTCGGGCACCGGCGTCGTGGACGTGACCGCCACCGCCGGCGCGGCCGGGAGGAGCGGCGCGGCGACCGGTGCGGCGACCGGACCGCCCGGCGCGCCGCCGCCGAAGTAGGTGAGCAGCACATCGCGCTGCGCGGCGACGATCTCCCGGCTGGCGCGCAGGAAGTCGTGGATCATCTGGTCACGGTCGGCGACGGCGCCGCCGCCCTCCGCCTTGGTCACGGTCATCTCCTGGATACGTCGGGCCGGCATGAGGGAGCCGGGCAGAGGGCTGCCGTCACGGGTGCGCACCAGCTGTCCGTTGACGGTCCAGCCGGGCAGTTCGAGTGCGGCGGCGCGGCTCAGTTCGGTGGCGTCGCGGCCGTGGAACATCCAGCCGGTGCGCACCCTCACACCGGCGACCGCGGCTTGGGCGAGCGAGCTCAGGAAACCGTGCAGGCCGCGCCTGCCCGGCGTGTCGCAGGCCACCGTGGTGTGCGGGCGGTCGCGGAGGATCGCGGACACCAGACCGGTGAGCACCGAGCCGGGGCCCGCTTCGACGAAGACGCGGGCCCCGGCCGCGTACATCCGCTCGATCTGCTCCACGAAGCGCACGGGTGCGCTGATCTGGGCGGCCAGCTCGGCCCGTATGTCCTCGGGTCGTCCCGGATAGACCGCAGCCGTGCGGTTGGACCACACCGGCACCTCGGGTTCGCGTACGGGCCGGTCCAGCAGCGCCTGGGCGAACCGCTCGCCGGCGCCGGCGACGAGCGGGCTGTGGAACGCGCAGGCCACGGGGATGCGCTTGGCGCCGTAGCCGTTCGCGCGCAGCCGCCGTACCGCGGCGTCGACCGCCTCGACGGGCCCGGAGATGACCGTCTGGTCGGGGGCGTTGTGGTTGGCGACGACGATCCGGTCCGCCAGGCCGTCCGCGGTCAACTGCCCGTATACCTCGGCGGCTCCGGCCGCGACCGCGGCCATGGTACCCGGGTCCGTACCGGTGGCGGACAGGATCGCCTCGGCCCGCTCCGCACTCAGCTCCAGCAGGGTCGCGGGGGCGAACGCCCCAGCGGCGCACAGCGCGACCAGTTCGCCGTAGCTGTGCCCGGCCACCATGTCCGGGCGTACACCGGCGCGGCCGAACAGCTCGTGCACGGCCAGCCCAGCGATGCCCAGCACCGGCTGCGCGACCCTGGTGTCGGTGATCCGGGTCCGCTGCTCGGCGGCGACGGTGGGGGAGAAGGCGGCCGGCGGGTGGAGGCGGCCGGCCCACTCGCGGCCGAGCTGGAGGTACCGCTGGACCTCCGGGAACGCGACGAACAACTCGGCGAGCATTCCCGGCCGCTGACTGCCCTGCCCGGGGAAGAGGAACGCCACGCCGGGCCCGTCGCCTGGGCCCTCGCCGCTGCTGTTCGCTCCCGTCGCCTTGGCCCGGTCGCCTCGGTCTTGCGGACCATCCGTTCCAGCCGTCCTGGGCTCATTGCCGTGGTCTTCCGGATCGTCCGCTCCAGTCACCCCGGCCCGGTCGCCCCCGTCTCCTCGGTCGGCCGGCCCGGCGGCGAAGACCCCCGCCGACGGGTCGTGCTCGCCGGCGAGCGCCCGTCGCAGCAGCCCGGCCAGCTCAGCCAGGTCACCGGCCACCACGGCGGACTGAACGGGCTGTTCAGAGGTGTCGCAGCGGCGGGACGCGGTTACCGCGAAGTCGCGCAACCGCCAGGGACCACCGCCCAGGTCGTTCGCCTCGACGAGCTTCAGCAGCTGCTCGATGGCACGGTTGGCGTCCGCGCGGTCGGCGCCCCGGAAGACGAACAACTCGGCCGGCCACGCCTCAAGCGCATGCACCGGCGGCGGCGTCCCGTCGTAGGCCCCCAGTACGACGTGGAAGTTGGTGCCGCCGAATCCGAAGGCGCTGACCCCGGCGACCCGCTCGGCCGCGGGCGCCGCCCACGGCCGCGCCGCGGTGTGGAACGCAAACGGACTGGTCCCCTCCTGCCAGGCCGGGTTGGGCTGCCGCAGGTTCACCGTGGGCGGCTTGACCCCGGTGTGCAGCGCCATGGCGGTCTTGATCAGACCGGCCAGACCCGCGGCGCACTTGGTGTGCCCGATCTGCGACTTGACCGAGCCGAGCGCGCAGCTGCCCGGTGCCGCCCCGGCTTCGGTGAACACCTCGGTGAGGGTGCTCAGCTCGGCGCGGTCGCCGACCACGGTCCCGGTGCCGTGCGCCTCGATCAGGCCGACCTGCGCAGGCGATATCCCGGCGTTGCGGTACGCGCGTTCCAGCGCCGAGCGCTGCCCCTCCGGGCGGGGGGCGGTCAGGCCCAGCGACTTGCCGTCACTGGCGCTGCCGACGCCCTTGATCACCGCGTAGACCCGGTCCCCGTCCCGCTCCGCGTCCGCCAGTCGCTTGAGCACCAGGCAGGCGACGCCCTCGCCGAGGGCTATGCCGTCGGCCGCGTCGTCGAAGGTGCGGGAGCGGCCGGTCGGTGAGAGCGCGTGCACCGAGGAGAACAGCAGGTAGTCGTTGATTCCGTTGTGCAGATCGGCGCCGCCGCACAGCACCAGGTCGCTGGTGCCACCGGACAGCTCCTTGCAGGCCACGTCCACCGCGGCCAGCGAGGAGGCGCAGGCCGCGTCGACCGTATAGTTCGCACCGCCCAGGTCGAGCCGGTTGGCGATCCGGCCGGAGATGACATTGGCCAGCATCCCGGGAAAGGAGTCCCCGGTGAGCCTGGGCAACTGCGCGTCCAGCCCGGCCGGCAGTTCCCCCAGATAGGCCGGAAGCAGGTTGCGCAGTGTGGTGGCGCCGGACAGATCACTGCCCGCTTCCGCCCCGAACACTACGGAGGCCCGGGACCGGTCGAAGTCCCGCCCCTCGTAACCGGCGTCCCGCAGGGCCCGCCGCGCGGCCTCCAGCGCCAGCAGCTGCACCGGTTCGATGCTGCCCAGCGAGGAGGGCGGGATGCCGTAGCGCAAGGGATCGAAGGGGATGTCCGGCAGGAAGCCGCCCCACTTGGACTCCGTGTGGGCGCTGTCCGCCTCGGGTGCGTAATAGACCGCCGGGTCCCACCGCTCGGCGGGCACCTCGGTGACGGCGTCGACTCCCGCCACCACGTTCGCCCAGTAGTCGGCCAGGTCCGCGGCGCCGGGGAACATGCAGGACATCCCGACCACGGCGATGTCCAGCGGCTCCGGGGCAGCGGCCGGTCCCGTGGCCGGGTCCGCGGCCTCGTCGCAGGGCGGGGCGACACCGAACCGGTCGCGCAGCTGTGCCGCGCGCTCGGCGAAGAACTCGGCGGCCGCTGTGCTGACCGACTCGTGCAGGGCGGGGACCGTAGTGACCTCGGAACGCAGCACCGCCACCTGACCGGCCATGAACATGCCCTCGGCGAGCTGTCGTTCCTCGTCCACCTCGACCAGGTCCCCGCCGACCCGCTCGACTCCCTTGCTGGCGACCCTCAGCCGCCCGACGTTCAGCCGCTCCAGCTGCTCCCACACCTGCCGGTCCGGGACACCCTGGGACCGCAACTCGTCCTTGACGCCCGCGAAGCCCGCGGTGAAGGGGCTGTGCACGCAGCGCGTCGCGTGGCCCGGCGCGGTCTCCAGCAGCTCGGTCCGCCGCGCTGCCAGCACCTGCCGTTGGAACAGCGGCCGCACCGCTGTGCGGTCGACCGCCTCCTCGGTGAACAGATACGCGGTACCCATGAGCACCCCCACGGCCACCCCACGGGCGGACAGCGGAGCGGCGAGCGCGGCCACCATCGCCGATGACCGTTCGTCATGGATGCCACCGGCGAACAACACCCTCAGCTCGCCGGGATCGATGCCCCCGGCTCCCTCGGCCCCGTCCAGGAACTCACTGAGCACCGCGATCTGGGCCTCCCACAGCACAAAGCTGCTCCTCGGCCCGACGTGACCACCACACTCGGAGCCTTCGAAGACGAACTTGCGCGCACCGGCAGCAAGGAACTGTCTGAGCAGCCCCGGCGAGGGGACATGCAGGAACGTTGCGACACCGGCCTCCTCCAGCGCGGACGCTTGCGCGGGACGGCCGCCCGCGATGATGGCGCAACGCGGCCGGAATTCCCGGATGAGCTCCAGCTGCGCGGCCTTGATCTGCTCGGGAGCGAAGCCGAGCACGCCCACGCCCCAGGGGCGGCCCTCCAGCGCGGCACGGGTCTGATCCAGCAGGGTCCGCGTCTGCTCCGGACCGGCCAGCCCCAGCGCCAGAAAGGGCAACGCACCGTGCTCGGCCACGGCCGAGGCGAACCGCGCCTGATCACTGACCCTGGTCATCGGCCCCTGCGCGATGGGCAGCCGGGTGCCCAGCGACCGGCTCAGAGGCGAGTCACCGCGCAGCGCGTTCGACGCCGCGTCGTCCCGCACCGCATCGACGACGGCGGCGCCGACCGCGCGGACCGCACCGCCGACGTCCCCCCACTGCTCGGCGAAGCGGGCGGCCAGGAAGCCGTCCTGCCCGACCGGGAGCAACTGGGTACGCAAGTCCCGGCTGCCGAGCAGGCCAGCCACCTCGGCCGGGTCCTCCGGCATCGGCGGCACGCGCGGCCCGCGGCGGCGCAGCACCCGGTGGCCGCCCACCACGACCGTCTCCGAGCCGTCCATGGTCCGTACCGCCGCGGCCACCTCCTCCGCGAGCCCGGACTCTTCGAGCAGCGCCAGCTGGGTGTCCAGGACGACTCCCGCCGCTCCACCGACCACTGCGGCCGCGGCGGTGTGCGGCCCAATGCCGCCGCAGGCCCAGATGGGCAGGTCCAACTCCCCGTCCGCCAGCAGCTGCTGGAGCAGCACAAAGGTGCTCAGCTCACCGACCCGCCCGCCGCTCTCCTGACCACGGGCGACCAGGCCGTGCGCCCCGGCGCGCGCGGCCGCGATCGCCTCCTCGCGGCTGGTGACCTCGACCAGGACCCGGTGGCCCGCCCCGAGGTCACCCGGCCGCAGGGGCGAATCCGCGGCGAGCAGCACCGTGTCCACGCCCCCGGCCTCCCCCAGATCACCGGGGGCGAGGAGGCAACCCGCGCCCATACGCACACCGAACGGCCCCGGTACCCACTGCCGGACCAGGCTCAGTGCCTCTCGCGCCCGCCGGTCGCCCCTCCCGAGGTCGAGCACGCCGAGCCCACCGGCTTGGCAGACGGCAGCGACGAGTCTCGGGTCGGGTTCACCAAACGGACTGATCCCCAGGATGGTCACTGGTGCAGTTGTCACGGGTACTCCGCAGAGAGATTGGTCGCTCGAGGACGCAATCGGCGCGTCTGCCTGCACAGGGGCAGCGAGAGGCGTGCGTGATACATCGAAGTACGTAGCGGATGCCCGCAGGACAGACCGTGCTAAGAGGTCATCTCATTTGGGGTGTTCGATAGGCTCCAGATGTGGGGATCGTTGAGCGGCTTGTGCCGGATGAGCTGTGGGAGTTGTTCCAGCGAGTGGTTCCGGAGGCGCCGAGTCGGCCTCAGGGTGGTGGCCGGCGCCGGCACGGCGACCGGGAGGTGTTGGCTGCGATCGTGTTCGTGGCCACGTCGGGCTGCACGTGGCAGCAACTGCCGTCCGCCTCGTTCGGGCTTTCAGGGCCCACGGCTCACCGGCGCTTCGCCGAGTGGTCGAAGGCCCGGGTGTGGGCGAAGCTCCATCGCCTGGTCCTCGACGAACTCGGCTCTCGCGGTGAACTGGACTGGTCTCGCTGCGCGATCGACTCGGTGAACATGCGAGCCCTGAAAAAGGGGACCTGACAGGTCCGAATCCGGTGGATCGCGGCAAGTACGGTTCAAAGATCCACTTGATCACCGAGCGTACCGGGCTGCCCCTGTCCGTCGGGATATCCGGTGCCAACCTGCACGACAGCCAGGCCCTCGAACCGCTCGTGCGAGGCATCCCACCCATTCGCTCCCGGCGCGGACCGCGCCGACGACGGCCCGCCAAACTCCACGGCGACAAAGGCTACGACTACAACCACCTGCGCCGATGGTTACGCAGCCGCGGCATCCGACATCGCATCGCCCGCAAAGGCATCGAGCCCTCCACACGGCTGGGCCGCCACCGCTGGACGATCGAACGCACCATGGCCTGGCTCGCCGGATGCCGCCGCCTCCACCGCCGCTACGAACGCAAAGCCGAACACTTCCTGGCCTTCACCAGCATCGCCTGCACCCTCATCTGCTACCGCAGACTCACCAAATGAGATGACTTCTAAGGACCTCGGGCGCCGCGATGCGGCCCGGCTCCCGCACCCGGTTGTGTCACCGCCCGCGCACCCACCCCGCAGGCCGGGGCAAACGCCGCGGCATGGGCGAGCGCGACTTCATCGCGCTGATCGACGGCACCCACCAGCTCGTCCAGGCGCCGATCGTGCTGGTCTGGGACCGGCTCAACACTCATGTCTCCCACGCCATGCGTGAGTTGATCGCCGAGCGTGGGTGGCTGACGGCGTTCCTGCCGCCCGCCTACTCGCCCGACCTCAATCCCGTCGAAAGCGTGTGGGTGCACGTCAAACGCAGTCTGGCCGACCTCGCCGTCGTCGCCCTCGACCGCCTGGAAACACTCGTCCGCAACCGGCTCAAACGCCTCCAGTACCGGCCCGACACCCTCGACGGCTTCATAGCGGGCACCGGCCTGACCCTCGCCGACCCAACATCACCCTGACAGGCCGTCAGTAGCCGGCTGTGATCGGCAGTTTCTTGATCTCACTGTTCGGCGCGGTCCTCGGCATAGGCGTGGGCGTCTTCATCGCCTGGGCTGGCGGCGAGCTGGCAAGCCAGGCGCTGCCGACCTACGCAATGGCACTGCCCTGGTACCGGCTCGGGCTGTTCCTCCTGATCGCCCTCGTGGTCGGGGTGCTAGCCGCACTCTGGCCGGCTCACCGCGCCTCCCGGCTGAAGATACTGACGTCCATCACCGCCCAGTGACCGGGCTCGGTCATGGTCGTGGACCCGTCACACGGTGCAGATACCCGCCCATGGTGACCGGGCCACGACCACAGCACTCGGAATGTTTCGGCCATGCCGTCGCGAGCGGTCCGGGCCGACATGCCCAGCCCCCGCAAGATCACCGCGTGGACCATGCGGCCCCGAGAGACGCTCACGGACAGCCAGAACGAGCGGCTGCTTCAAGTCCGGCTCGCCTGCCCGGACATCACCCGGGCTTGCGATCTCGCCCGCGCGTTCGCCGATCTCGTCCGTCACCAGCGCGGATACCTGCTGCTGGAGTGGATCCGCCAGGCCGAGCAGGACGCACCGAAGCCCATGAAGGGCTTCGCCGGCTTCCTCCGCCAAGACCTCGACGCCGTCACCGCCGGGCTTACCCTCCCTTGGAGTTCCGGCGTCATCGAAGGCCACGTGAACCGGGTGAGAACACTCAAGAGAGCAATGTATGGCCGGGCCTCGTTCGAACTTCAACGGACCCGGATCCTCACCCAGCCATGACCGTCACGGAACTCCGGACAAGCCGACCGTAGAAAGCCTCATCAGCTGCGGGTGGCCTGCGCCGTATCCCTTCTCGGCCACGCATCCTGCATGCGAGTCGCCTGGTGGAACAGGCCGCGGACACCGGCTGACAGCGCCCACGCCAAGAGGGGAAACACCGCTACCCGCTCCATGCCACCCATCCCGAGTCCGAGATAGCGGTGGGAGAGAAAGAGCCCGAAGGCCGTCACCGCCGTCACCCCCAGCAGGCTGGTTGCCCAGTGCAGCGGACCCGACACTTCATCCGCCAGGCCGACTCCCGCCAGCACAAGACCGATGTTCCCTATGGCCATGATGAGCAGCGCACCCAGGACATGCTGGTTCTCGTGCACGTCCGCGGGTGCCAGCCCGGCCAACACGAATCCCACGCCGGCGCAGGTCAGCAGGCACCGGGCTATGATCGCGGTCGCGCCTGTGCGAAACACAGCCCCAGCGAAGACGACACCGACGACGAAAAGCGTCCCCAAAGCGATGAACGAGGCGTTCATCAGGCCGTGTTCGGGCGAGCAGACGTAGCGTGACTGAGGTTCCGACTGCATGGCGCAGTGAGCATTACCTAGGTCACTGATGTTGTTCCGAACCCAACTGTATGGCCTGGTCCAGGCCGACTCGACGATCACGTGGGCCACGAAGAACTGCACCACACCTGCGACCCACGCGACGTATCCGATCCGAGCCTTCAACTGTCCACCTTCTCCCGCACGGTTCACGTGCGAACAGCGGATCATGCACGGCCGGCCCCAGGCACTCCGACAAGCCCCCGGGCACGAGGTAGGGCAGACCCTACGTGCAGCCACGACTCAGGGGGTTCACGGAACTGCGGCCAGAGCCGCTTTCAGAGAGCGTCATCATCGTCGGCAACGGGGGCCGCGGAGGCCATCTCAAGGCCCTCCAGTAGGTACCCTGCGTCGACTCGGATACCTTCATCCTGATCAGAGTTTCGAATTTCCTTTGCGATTTCCCGCAACTCTGTGCCCACTGTCACGTAGCCAATGCCGACTAACACAGCGCGTCGGACTTCCCGATCCGGATGTCGAATTACTGATCGGAACGCCTCCGAGACGACAGGGACATCCTTCCGCGTCGCAGAGATTGCACCGACATAGACGCCTTGAATGATGGCGTCGCTGTCATTTCCAGCAGAGATGAGACGCATGCCGTCCTGGAATGTCCAGGTAGCGAGACCCGTGCGGACCGCTTCACTCAGGTGGGCGATCCTCTCACCTCTGATCGTGACGTAACTGACGCCTAGGATCGGATCTTCAAGGTAATCGAGACTCGTGGTTTCATCACAGGTTTCCCAGCCGAACCTGGTCGGGGTCTCATCCTCTCGGGTCACCTCCACGATATTTAAGTTTTGATTCCATGCAAAAGTCTGGACATCTCGCAGACTTGCATATGCCTTCAGGGCAATCCTTATCCCGACACTCATTGCACCATCCTCTACCCTTGGTCAACCCGTGATCAATACCGGGCGACGGCGGGGTCGGTGTGCGCCGGGAGCTGCCTGCTGGCTACGGGCCGCCTCACCGAAGTCGCGGTCACCGAGCACAACGGTCTCCGCCCCTTCCGCAGCTTCGCCGCGATCCGGCACCCCGAGGCCTCCTACGACGAGGTGACGGGCATCGGGCAGGGCGACGCGGGCTGCCTGAACTTGAATTCGTGACGTCGGTCAGCCGTCCATGACCAGGCCGGTTCCTGCGAGGCAGCCGTCGATCAGGTCCGGGCGGTACTGGATCTGCTTGAGCCGGTGCTTGACGGCACGGGTGGTCTGGCCCAGGTCGGCTGCGGCGAGGTTGCCAACGTCGCGCTTGACCATCGACCAGATGCCCTCCTGCGGGTTGAGATCCGGTGAGCAGGAGGGGAGTTGGAAGACGGTGAGCCAGTGGGCGTTCGCGGCGATGAACTCCCGTAGCGGGGCGGCGAGGTGGATGCGCACATTGTCCCAGACCAGCACGATCGGGCCGCCGAGCTGGGTACGGGCCCGGACAAGCAGGTCCCGCAAGTCGCGCCAGGTGAAGCCCTTGGGCTGGTCCTTGCGCCCGTTGTACTCGCGGACTGCGTAGAACATCCGGGGCCGCTCGCCCGGCTTGCAGCAGGTCATGCCCGCCATTGACACCCGGCCACTGCCCCGGCCCCGCACCCGCATCATCGCGCTCGATGGCCCGTCGTGCGGGCTGCTGCCACGACCAGCCGTGCCGCTTCAGCAGCCGCCAGGTGCCTTCCACTGTGTACGAGACGTGGAACAGCCGGCCGATCAGCGTCTTCACCCTTGCCGGCGTCCATCGCTGGTCCGCCCAGCCATGGGCGAGTGGGCCACGCTCCAGTTCCCGTTCCAGCCTGACGATTTGCGGTGGGCCGAGTCTCGGGCGGCCAGGTGAGCCCCTCGTCAGGACCCCGGCCTCGCCTCGTTCGCGCCAGGCCCGACGCCACCGCTCCACCGACCGCTCGCTCACCCGCAGCGCGGCCGCGATCTCCCGGTTCTTCTTCCCGCGATCGAAGCATTCCACGGCCTCCAGCCGGATCCGCTCCCGCGCGGCCCTGACGGCGTCGGTCAGCCCGCCGCTGAGGCCGTCCCGGACGATGCGCCTTGGTTGGCTCGTTCGTTCGGTGCGCGAGCGAGCCGCTTCTATAGTGGGGTCCATGGAGGGGATCAAGGAAGACGGCGAGCCGCAGCTCGGGCGTGTGGCTCGCATCGCGGTGTCGGTGGTCTGCGGTCTATCCGTCGCCGGGCTGGTGGCGGGCGTCACGTGGTGGGTGGACGGGTGGCACCACTTCTTCTTCGGCTGGGTGATGGCGAAGCTGGGGGTCAAGGCGGCCGTCGGTGCGCCGGTGGCGTTCGTCGCCGTGGCGGCCTGGGTCAGGAAGCGCCGGTCGGCCTCAGCCGGTGAGGGCGGTTCGCAGGGCGCGTAGCCTGCGGCTGCTGCCGATGACCCGTCTCACCGAACTCTGACCGAACTCACCGGAGTTTGACCGGTCCCGCTGTGGGTCGGCGCGCGGCTGCCGCGCGCGGGCGTCCAAGGTGCGGTGAGACGATCACCGGCCTGGAGGCCGGCTGACAGCACCGCTCTGCCGCACGATTCCGCCGCGACGGCGCCATCACGCTAATGCCCCATATCTGGGGCTGCTTCGCGGTACTTCTCCGTCCTTCCTCCCGTTGTCCACGGCGACGATCACCGCCCGCCCCGTTCATCCGGTGCAGGCGGTGCCACGCGCCATGAAGGGACACTCCTGCCGTATGAGCACGCACCACTTGAGCCGGGCGGCCGCCGTCCTGGCCGCCGCTGTCGCCCTGGCCACGGCCACTAACGGGCTTACCGCGTACGCCGCCGACCCATCCGACACGACGGGCAAGCACACCACCGCCATGCGCAGCGGTGGCGGTGCGGGGCAGTGCGACGACGACCCGGACGGCTGGGAGGGCGACGGACTGTGCCTGAACGCCGCGGACAACCGCAAGGTTGACGCGTACCTTGCCCGTGCCCGCACGGCGGAGCCGTCGATCAGCCGCGATGTACGGGCTGCCGCCGCCCTCAGCCATGCCGAGCTCGTCGGCTTCGACTATCGCCTCAAGTCCCCCGACTCCCTCAGGCGGAAGGTCGCCACCGACCTCAAGGAGCATCCGGAACGCAACACCGACGACGTCCTGGCGCGCCTGAGTGACGCGGTGCGCTACACCCTCCAATGGACCGACACCCGCTACGTCACTGGTGTCACCATCGCCTCGGATTCGCTGTCCGCCTGGGGCAGCGACACCACGAAGTGGTCCAACACCTGGGGTCGGGAGAAGGGCTACAAGGGACTCAACACGGGCTGGCGCGCGCCTGGGTCGCGGCAGCTGTTCGAGGTGCAGTTCCACACCCCGGCGAGCAAGTTCGCCCAGGCGGAGACGCACAAGCTGTACGAGGAGCAGCGGCTGCCGTCGACCAGCCCCGAGCGCAAGAGGGAGCTGCAGGACCAGCAGGACGCGATCTTCGCCGCAGTACCCGTCCCTGACGGCGCTCCCGCCCTCGTGCCACCTGCCACTCGTCTGGTGCCAGCAGCCTGACGCCCGCTGCGCAGCCCCGGCCGCCTGCCCGGGGCTGCCCTCGGTTCCCCCGCGCCAGCCGCTGACCCGGCATCTGCGAGATCCGTCCCAAAGCCGGAGCCGTGACGGGCCGACCAGCAGCGGGACCGGTCCAAGTTCAATGAGATCGGTCAAAGTTCGGTGAGGCAAGTCAGCCGATGCTGCTCCTGGTCCTGCTGCTCGGGGTGTGTGCAGCAGGGTGGCTTTGTACGCGAGAACGAACGGGAGTCGTTACGTAGCCTCGCCGCTTGATCAATGTCGATGAGTTCGGGAGTCACTCACGGCCCGGTGGAGGGTTGGAAGGCCGTCCACCGGCGAATTCCCTGAGTCGCCTTCGTTGCCGCTCTTCCTCAGCGGTGCGGTCGCCGACGCCTGTTTGGTCAAGTCGCCCACTCAACGGGACCGCTCCATCGCGGCCTGCTCAAACTGCTTGCGGCCTTGGCGGATCCGCGGGGCCGGCGGGGGAGCGTTACTCCTCGGTGCTGCTGTCAGAGCAGTTTCTGCGGTTCCTGGTACTGGTCGGCGGGCGCGATGTTGCACGCGGCCTTGGGCTCGCCGAGCAGGTGCCCCCCGATGCCCTCACCCTCCGGTAGCGGCACCGCGCAGCGGAGGTCGGCGTTGATGAGTGGAGCGCCATAGGTGTTGAGGATGCCGCCTGCGTCGCCCGTGATGGCGGTGTCGCCGCTGGCAGTTCCGAAGTCCGTCGCCGATGCGGGTACGGCGACGGCCGTCGTCGCGGCAATCGCGAAAGCCGCGCCGGCCAGAACCTTCATGATCACTGTGATGCTCCTGTTCGATGAGACGGTCATCTTCTTTGTGATCTGTCCAACGCCACTCTGTGGTCGCAGTTACGTGTACCGGACCAGCCGTCATCGGCGAGCGCCGACAGAGCGGTCGGATCGGATTGGCGGCGGAGTGCCTCCCGTAGTCGTGACCATCGACCTGGCCGTCGTAGAGGTGACTCCCGCACTCATCGACAAATGACGTCCGCAACTCGTGTACAAAGCGACCAGGGTGCTGCTCGGTGGGTGGTGATCGTCGTCGCGGTGGTGCTGCTCGTGGTCGTGCAGCGCAGCATTTGCATGGCCCAGGCGGCACACGGGTGCTGCACGGGTAGCAGGCCGGCCCCGGCCGTGCAGCAGTCGCGGTGCTGCTGCATGCCACACTGGTCCCTGCTGCATGCAGCCGACGGCGCTGCTCGAAGTGCAGCAACGGGGCAGTGGCAGCTGCATAACATCGCGGATCCGCAATGTTCCGGGCGGGATCTATATGCACAGCTGCTGCATGCAGCTCGGTCATAGTCCGCTGACCGATCTCGGTTCTTCAGTGGCGCTGCTGCCACGATTCTGTGGCGGCTGCGCCACCGACGACGGCATGCCCCAGGCCGGTCGGGTGAGTCAGGCGACGCGCAGCTTCTTGCGCCGCTCGCGGGCAAGTTGGTCGCGGTAGTCCTGGACGGCCTGGTGGTAGCGGGCGACGAAGTGCGGATCGTCCAGAGAAATGACGTCACTGTGGTGCGGTGCCACCGGAGTAAGAGGTCCTAACAGAAGCCGTTGATCATGTGACTTTCGGCTTGAGCGGTCGTTGGTCTACTCGTGGGGAAACGTCAGTCGCGACCTTGGATCGTGTCGGATGAACTGTGGTCGCTGATCGAGCCATTGCTGCCTGAACCGGGTCCGAAGCTGGTGGAGGGGCGGCCCCGGATCCCGGACCGGCAGGCGTTGTGCGGGATCCTGTTCGTGCTGCATACCGGCATTCAGTGGGAGTACCTGCCCCAGGAACTGGGCTTCGGCTCGGGGATGACGTGCTGGCGGCGCCTGGCCGCGTGGAACGAAGCCGGTGTCTGGGACGCGCTCCACTTGGTGCTGCTGAAGAAGCTGCGGGCCGCGAAGAAGCTGGACTGGTCGCGGGCGGTGATCGACTCCTCCCACGTGCGGGCCGCTCGGCGGGGCCCAAAAGCGGCCCCAGCCCGGTCGATCGCGCACGGCCAGGCAGCAAACACCACGTCCTCACCGACGCCCAGGGCATCCCGCTCGCGGTGTCGCTGACCGGCGGAAACCGCAACGACGTCACCCAGCTCCTGCCCCTGCTCGACAAGGTCCCCGCCGTTGCCGGCGCCGTCGGCCGGCCCAGACGCCGACCGGATGCGCTCCTCGCGGACCGCGGCTACGACCACGACAAGTACCGCCGACTGGTGTGGCGGCGCGGTATCCGCCCGGTCATTGCCGAACGAGGCGAGCCCCACGGCTCTGGCCTCGGCGTCTTCCGCTGGGTGGTCGAGCGCACGATTGCCTGGCTGCACGGATTCCGCCGCCTGCGGATCCGCTGGGAGCGACGCGACGACATCCACGAAGCCTTCCTCGGCCTCGCCACCTGCCTCATCACCCACCGACACGTCCGACGCCTTTGTTAGGACCTCTAAGGCAGCGGCGGACCGCGCTCTAGATCACCGGTCGTTAGACTCCCGGGGTTCGGCTGGTGTCGGTGGACCGGAAGGCCAAACCATGGACGATGACCGCTGGGCCAGGTGGCCCGAGCCGTGGGCAGGTACGGATGCCGACATGCGGACGGTCATGGGCGCGATCCCGCGGGAGGTCAAGGACGGGTTCAAGTACGACGCGATCCCTTGGCAGCGGTTTCCGCACTTCTACGGCCCGGGCGAGGAGGTACCCGGTCGCCTCGCGACGCTCGCCTCCGGAGATGCCGAAGCCGCCGGCCGGGCCTTGGGGGAACTGTGGGAAAACCTCCACCACCAGGGCAGCACGATCGCGGTGGGAGCACTGGCAGTACCGTTCCTGCTCCGGATCGCGACTACTGGGGTTCCCGGGCTCCGGGCGAGCACCCTTCGCCTGGTCGCCGGGATCGGACGATGCCAGCACTTCGGGGACGGAACACGTGAAGGCCTTCTCCAAGTCGCCGAGGATCCGCTGGAGGCGGAGGGCACCACGATGTGTCCGACGAACTGGACGATTCAGGCTGCTCGCGATGCCATCACGGACGACCTGCACCTCCTGTTCCCTCTTCTCCCCGACCCCGATCCCGATGTCCGCTCCGCGACCGCCTTCGTCCTGGCGGCGGCGACCAGCGAGATCCCGCGCGTCTCCTCAACCCTGCACCGCAGGCTGGCGGTAGAAGACGATCCGGTGGTCCGTGTGAGCTTGATCCTGGCGATCGCCCAGCTCGCCCGCGAACACCAGGACGAACACGCTCCGGTGTGGGCCCGGGAGCTGTGGTCGGATCCCGGCCGATCGCCCGAGATCCGCATCGGCGCCGGCCTCGCCTGGCTGTGCCTGGTCGGCAACCCCGTCCCCGACGAGCTCCGAGCCCTCCTGACCGACCTGAGTACCGACCGATGCAGCGACCTGTTCCAGCGGGTGCCGTGGCTCGGACCGGTCGACTCCAACAGCGGACTGCGCCGCTGCATCCACGAGATGCTCACGCCGGATGTTCCCTGCCACAGCGCTTGAGGGACCTCCGCGAGAACGGCGAAGACCTGGTCACAGCGCGGCGCGCTGACCTGCTACAAGCCCGGCCACCGGTCCCGGCTGATCTACCGGCCGCGCAGGGACGACGGACGACGCGACGGACGCAAGAGCTTCTCATGGCGCAGCGCTTCCAGGCCGGCGGTGGCTAGCCCGCACCGTTGGTACTTCTCCATGGTGTAGGGCTGCTCGACCCAGCCGAGCCGGCAGTGGGTGCAGACGGTGTAGTCGACGGCGAAGACGACGTCGGCGGCGGCCTGTCGGTGCAGTACTTCGAGAACTTCGCTGCCGAGGAGACCGCGCTCGCGCGCACGGACCTGGCCGTCGCCAACTTCCACAAGGTCGTCGCCGACCTGTGGCTCCTCGACGACGACGCTTCCAAGCGGACTCGGACCAACCACGCCACCCGGCTCAGCGCACTCGACGACCGGTTCCGTACCGAGACGGAGAAGGTGGGCCGCACCGCCTACGCCGCAGAGCGAGCCATCACCGGTTACCTCGACCACGTCGCCCCGGCCAGACGATGACCGAGGAGATCGCGCGCGCCACCGCCGCCCTGGAAGGGGCCGATGACGACATGAAGGCCAAGGCCCACCGGCGCCTTCTCCAGCTCACCCGGGCCTGACCCACGGTGCGCCGGGCCACCGTGGCCCGGCGCACCGTCGAGCCGCACCATCCTGCGGGGTGGTGCGGCCCGGGCGCGGTGCTGCGTCCAGCTCGCTGTCTGCATCGGCGGGGCGAGGCTTTGCCTATGTCCCCGCGCCCCGCCCCGGCGGGGCGTTGCCACGCGAGTCCGTGACCGGCCGTGGGCCAATAGGACCTCCGGCTGCACCCCGTCGGCCGCGGGCCCTCGGGCCGGCACCCGATCGCCCGGGGCCTGTCATGGGCCCGGCCTCGATCGCGTATGAGGCACCGACAGGGGGCTTCCCCTCCTGGTTGAGAGCCGGCTGGGGGAAGGCGGAGTGGCCCGTTGTGTTGGTGGTGGGCGGCTTGTGCCGGGGCGTCCGGAATCGTTGGAGGCGGTCGAGGGCGGGAGCTCCCACCCTCGACCGTGCCCTCTATCAGTGGTCGTTGCTTCGGATGAACTTCACGGTGCCCATGCCGATGGTGAACATCGCGATGGCCGCGCTGGCACCGGTGCCGGACGCCATGTACGGCGTGAGGTGGCTCACAGTACCGGGCGCACTAGTAGTGCTCCCCGCGTGCTGGATGAGTCTGGACTCCCAGGCCGGGGACCCAGAGGTCTCCGTGATCTCCTGCGCTGATGTCCCATGCCGTCACCTCCGCGGGGCACGTGGCACCGCGGGCGCGGAGATCAGCGATGACCAGCCTGGCGATCTCGGCCGGGGCGTGGGGGTCCGTCTCCGGCAGTTCGATGCTCCAGCGGCGGTGGGTGTCCAGCTCACGCCAGCCCCGGTCGCGCATTTCGGCCGCCCGCTGTGACGTCTGCTCGTGGTCCTGGTCGTAGATGATCGCGCTGAACTCCCTGCCCCGGTCGCCGGGCGTAAAGGAGACGATCATGGGCCGGTCCCAGTCCCGGTGAGCACGCACCTGGCAGCTGACCCAATCACCCGGCGCCTGTATGGGCATCTGTTCCGCCCACGACGCGAGCATCAGCTCCAGGGCGGCGCGGGTACGGGTAAGAATGCCCATGCGTGTCCTTGGCAGGCTGTGCATACTGGGCCGATGGCCTCGTCACCACCGCGTTTTCGCGATCCGGGCAGGGAGCCCTACGCCTTTCTTGTGGACGCCGTCCTGGTCCACTGTCCCGGCTGCGGGGGTCAGGCGCGGATTGCTCGGCTCTCGTCCGAGACGTATTGGTGGTCACCGCGTCGGCTGACGTGCGCTGGGTGCGGTCTGTCGCGCATGAACCATGGCAAGGTCCTGTCCTTCGCCGGGCGCGTGGCTGAGCCGACGGATCCGTGGTTTGGTCTCCCGCTGTTGTTGAAGGCTCGCACCCGGCACGGGTATGTGTGGGCGTACAACCATGAACATCTGACGCTGATACAGCGGTTCGTGCAAGCCACCCTGCGCGAACGTGCGCCCTGGTACGACATGAACGCGAAGATGACGGCGCTGGCCCGGCTTCCGCGCTGGATGGTCAAGGCCGGTAACCGTGACGAGATCCTGCGCGCCATCAGCCGCGCGGCCACAGCACGCTGACGTTCACGTTCGCCGCCAGTGAATGTCCACCCGCCGACGCGAGGCCGGCGACATCCGCGGCGCCCTGTGGGCGGCCCGCCAGGGCCTGCTCGACGTCGAGGAAAGCGAAACCCTCTACCTGCGCGTCGCCCCCCACGCCGTGGCGTGCGGTGGTGCTGTGCCCCGCCTCCCGCTGGGGCCGACCGGCTCCAGGCCCGTCCCCGAGGCCTCGGGTCCCGTCAGGGGCCGGGGCTCGGTCTCGTGCGAAGCCCCCGTCAGGGGGCTTCCCCGCGTCCGGTCAATGGCTGGCCCCGTGTCTGGGGGATTCGCGGTCGTACAGCGGTTGCTGGGCGCAGCCCCGCACCGAGGTCTCGGTGCGGGGCTGCGCCCCGTCCCTCCCCGGGGCCGACCGGCCCCAGGGACGGCACCCGATCGCCCGGGTCCCGTCAGGGGCCCGGCCCCGTGTGAAGCCCCCGTCAGGAGGCTTTCCCGGATGTCGGCCGACGGCCGGCCCCGCGCCTGAGGGATGGCGTCGCACGGCGTCTGTCGGGCGCGGCGGCCGCCGCGCCGTGGTCCCCATGCTGCGCCTCACTCTCGCCGAGGGCCGACAGGCCCGGCCTCGCGCTTGACGTCCCGGATCCCGCCAGGGACCCGGCCCGGCCATGCCGATCGGGCCCCGACGCTCCGAACCCCCGGCCGGGGGGTTCCGGGCTGGCGGGGCCCGCACCCGATCTCCCGGGTTCTGTCAGGGGGTGTCTCGATGCCTATGCCAATCGTTTGTGGGTGGGGGCGGCTGTCCGTTAAACGAGTGACGTGAAGCGTGCGCGGGCGTGGTGGGTGGGAAGTCTCTTGCCCGTCCATACGTTCAGCGTCTTCTCCTCGCCGAGAGGAAATCACCGTGCTGTCTGTCCGCCGCATCGTGGCTGTTGCTGCAGTGAGCGCACTGCTTTCCCTTGGAACGATCGTCCCCGCCGTAGCCGCCCGGGCACCGGACCCCGACGACATCACCGACGGTCTTCTCGAACAACCCGTCAGCACCCTTGTGGGATCCCCCCTCGGCCTCCCCCTCAGCATCTGAAACCGTCGGTCTGTATGGGCCTGTCGCGCCCGCCGGCATTTCAGGGCCTGGGCCCGGCCCCGGACGTGTCCTGGGTCTGTGGGTGGTGTGTGGGGTAGGGCGGCGCTGCGTGGTGCCCG
Source organism: Streptomyces griseochromogenes (assembly GCF_001542625.1). Lineage (NCBI taxonomy): Bacteria > Bacillati > Actinomycetota > Actinomycetes > Kitasatosporales > Streptomycetaceae > Streptomyces > Streptomyces griseochromogenes. Next base: position 5,253,450 of record NZ_CP016279.1, read on the forward strand.
GAGACGGGTGCAGCGCGCTCTCGGCGTGGTGGTGCGCCGGGTAGCCGGTCCTGGTGCGCTCCGAGCTTGTGGCGGGGCGGAGTCCGGTGCGGCTCTTGGTTCTGTCAGTTGCTGGTCATGGCTGCGCCCAGTGCCAGTGCGAACAGGATGGGAAGGAGTACGCATCCGAGGCCGGCGCCGGCGGTCAGGATGCGTGGTGTGCGCAGGGAGCGGCGGTGCGGCAGGGCCCAGGAGAGGGCGAGCAGGCCGGTTGACCAGTAGAACACTCCTCCGAGGGCGTCGAGGCCGTCCTGGGACCGGAACCAGTGGTACTCCAGTACGAGGAAAGGCAGGCCGAGCAGGGAGGCCACGAGAGGCGTCTTCCACCACGTCGGGTGGGCAAGGCGCGTTCGCGTGTCGTTCGGCTGCACGTCGTCGGGAAGCATGCGACCACCGCATCACAGCCGCCCGGGCAGGGGGCATCGGGGCACACACTCACCCTCGCACGCGCGCGTACTCACACCGTTCACGGCGCCCATGTCGATGGTGAAGACGATGTCTTCGCTGCGGCCGGGGCGCAGTGGGGTCCAGCCGATGGCGAGGAGTCGTCCGGGTTCGGGGTCGAGTTCCCTTTTCACTTCCCGGCGGGTGCTGGCGCGGGGTGATTCGTCCAGCCGTTTACCGCTGTGGGGCGCTTAGAGGGCATCTGACCTGGGTAGTTGGTGTTCTGGGATGTTTTTGTGACTGGCACCGTTGGTGGTCGTTGCATGAGGCGTGAGTGTTGGTCGTCCGTACCGCAGTGACGTGTCGGACGCCCGCTGAGCCTTGATCGAACCGGTGTTCACCGCCTGGCGGGCGAGACGAACCGGACCCGGCACGGCGGCCCGGGTGCACGATCTGCGAGAGATCGTCAACGCGATCCTCTACGTCAACCGCACCGGCATTCCCTGGGAGTGCCTGCCGCACGACTTCCCGCCGCACAAGAGCGTCTACGACTACTACGCGAAGTGGGAAGCGGACGGCACCACCCAGCAGGGCTGGTTGTTGAACCAGTCAACCCATTCCGCGGTGCCGAGTTCGACATCGGCGAGGCCGTGCCAGGGCCGACGGGGCTTGTTCAGCTCTGTTCTGTAGAGGCCGATCCGGGATTCCATGAGTGCGTCGTCCAGGGCGTCGCCGACGGTGCCGATGGAGGCGTCGACGCCGGCCTCGCGGTGGTGTGCGGTGAACGCGAAAGACGTGTATTGACTGCCCGCGTCCGAATGATGAATCAGGCCGGGGCTGGCTGGTGTGCCGGCACGGTCGCGTCGCCATAGGGCCATGTCGAGGGCGTCGAGGACGATCTTGGCCCGTTTGCTGGTGGCGGCGGACCAGCCAACGATCGCCCGGGAGAAGACGTCCACGACGAAAGCGATGTAGACGATTCCTGACCAGGTGGCGACGTGGGTGAAGTCCGTGACCCGTCGCTCGTTCGGCCGGGACGCGGTGAAGTCACGTTGTAGCAGGTCAGCCGCCCGGCCGTGCCCATCGTCACGGATGGTGGTGCGGATCTTCCTGCCGCGGAGGGCGCCCTCCAGACCCAGGTCGCGCATCAGCCGAGCGACCGTGCAACGGGCCACGGTTATGCCCTCACGGTGCAGCTGCCGCCATACCTTCCGGACCCCGTAGACGCTGAAGTTGTCGGCATGGACGCGACTGATCTGCGTCTTCAACTCGGCGTCGCGGACCGCCCTGGCACTGGGGTGCGCTTCTTGGCGGCGTAGTAGGTGCTCGTTGCGATCTTCAGTCCGTGGCCGGCCAGGACACGGCAGATCGGCTCGACCCCGAACACCTGCCGGTGCTCGTCGATGACCGCTACGAGCGCTTCGACGGCCGGTCAAGCTCGGCCGCGGAGAAAGCCGACGCGGCCTTCAAAATCTCGTTCGCCCGCCGCAGTCCGGCATTCTCGGCCTTCAGCCGCTTGATCTCCGCGGCCTCCTCCGAGGTGGTGCCGGGTCGCTGACCGGCGTCGACCTCGGCCTTGCGGACCCAGCTCCGCACCGTCTCCGCCGTGCCGATGCCCAGCTTCGCGGCAACCGCCTTCATCGCGGCCCACTCGGTGGGGTAGTTCGGACGGATCTCCGCGACCATGCGCACAGCACGCTCACGAACCTCAGAGGGGTAGGGGGACGGACGTGCCATGATTCGATCCTCTCAGGGCATCGAGCCTCCATCAGCCCCGGAGCGGTTCAACATCGCCCACATCACCAATCGGGGTCCCTCCCTGGTCTCGCAGTTCTACACCAAGAACAAAGGCGCGCCTTCGTCACAGCACTTCAGCAGGTCCTCACTGCCGTCGAAGCAGGCGGCATCACCGACGTCCCCGAACTCGCCACCATCGCGGGTCGCTACATCACCCGCCGCACCACCGCCTCCGGCGCTCGCGCCCGCGTACGCGGAAAAGCCGTCCTGATCACCCCTACTGGCTCGGGCACCGGCCGCGTCGGCCACCAAGCCATCGCGCTTCCGGCTCCGCCCGCCTGCGCCCTCTGATCGCCGAAGCCGCCCGCCTGGGACTGCGTTTGGCGTTCACCGTGCGCCTCGCCAAGACCGGCTACCTGCACCCCTCCGGCAGCCGCACCGACTCATCTGGAATCCGCCGCGACGTCATCCAACGTGCTGACCACACCGAAGAACGCTCCTACGGCTCCGCCCAGACCGGCGGATTCGACGCCGTCGACTTCGCCCGACGAGTCGACGCCGTCGCTGGAGACGTCACCGCCGCCGTCCATCAATGGCTCGTGGAAACCGGACGCATCCATCCCGACGTCCAGATCCTCCACCTGGAAGTCCGCTCCTGGCGCACCCGCCAGGAGCGTGTCCCACGTGGCCGTGATCTACGTGTGACGTTGCGGTTGTCCCGTCCTGCTAGACGTTCTCCCTGCCACGCTTGATCTTGGGGGTCTTGGCCGCCCTGGCGCTTCACCACCGGGGGCGGCGGCTTGTTACTCTTTCCGGTCATGCGAGCCCTCTTCCCGGGATCCTTCGACCCGGTCACTCAAGGGCACCAGGACGTACTCCGGCGCGCTGCCCTCCTGTTCGACGAGGTCGTCGTGTGCGTGATGTTCAATCCGAACAAGAGCGGCCGGTTCCCCATCACGGAACGGCTGGACCGGCTCCGCGCGGCAGCAACTGACTTGAGCAATGTCACGGTCGACTCCCATACCGGCGGCCTGCTGGTCGACTACTGCCGCCGAGTCGGAATCGACGTCGTCATCCGCGGAGTCCGTGGCGTTCCCGACCTGGACTACGAAATGCCGATGGCCCGCATGAACCACGAACTGGCCGGAGTCGAAACGTTCTTCATCGCTGCAGACCCCGCCCTGGCCCACATCTCCTCCACCCTCGTCACCGCGATGAGTCAACAGGACCGTGTCCCCGAATGATGACTTGAGCGAGCTTCTTCCAGCAGCTGAGGGCGGCAGCGAGGGTTCCTGAAACTGCCCAGTGCTCAGAACAAGCACCGTTGCAGCACTAAGGAGATTCCCTTTCAGATCCCGGGGTCGGTTGCGTGCCCTTCGCTTGATGGCCGTGGACCCCGTAGCGGAGCTCAATGTCACGCTTGCCCACTGGGGCCAGCGGAGCTGGGGCCGTTGGCGCGGGGCTGCCTCTCCTGCTGCACCCAGCGCTCGTGCGCGGACTTTAGAGATCGGCTCACGCCCGGGCGCGAGCAGCGCACTGCCCGCAGGCGGCCCCGCGAAGCCGGACATGGCGGTCTGGGCACCGCGCAGGCGGGAGTTGGGTCGCTCCAGGAGCGCGGGGTCGCGGCCGAGCAGATCCGGCAGAAAGGCCGTGGCGGCCGTGTCGAAGAAGAGTCCGCCGAGGCCGGGGAGGAAGGCGACGGCCGCGAACAGCGGAATGCTCAGCACGCCGAGCGCGGCCGCTGCCGCCGGTATGGCGAGCAGCACCGCACGCGCCGCGTCCATGGCCCGCATCGTGCGCCGACGGTCCCAGCGGTCCACCAGCGCACCGCCGGGCACCCCGAAGAGCAGCCACGGCAGTGTTCCGGCGGCCGTGACGACGGCGAGGGTCATCGGATCCCGCGTCAACGTCCATGCGAGCAGCGGCAGCGCGGCATGCGACACCCCGTCACCGAGCGAGGACACCGTCTGCGCAGTCCACAGCCGTTCGAACCCGGTCGGCAACTTCGGGTGAACAGGTCTTGCGCAGAGCGGTGTTGGTGCCGGGCTGGCACGATTCGGCCCGGCACCTGGATGGCGTACCAGCCCCAAGGGAGGAGAATGTTCACTCTCCCTCAGCTCGGGCAGATCAGAAGACCCAAGAGCCCCAGCCAACCTGGTTGGTGTTGATGTCCCAGACCTCTACAGAGAGCTTGTGTACACCGTCGTTGTGGTACTCCGGCCACGTGTTCACTCCGCCTCCCCAGCCGGTGTGCGTGCTGCCGCCAGTCTGAGTGTTCACCTGCCACAGGTCCACCTTGCACTCGTTGGCGGGCCCGTCGACGTGACCGTAGGCGTACATGTCAGAGTAGGGGAGGATGTACGCATGGCAGTTGCCGGCGAACGCATCCCCACCCAGGCTGGCTGCTGACGCAGCGCTGGCCGAGACGGCGACGAGGCTTGCTGCGGCGATCCCTGCCGCAGCGAACTTGATCCTGCGTCCGATCTTCACGGTTACTCCTTCGGAGGTAGTGACGGGCAAAGGGGCATATCTGAGCTGGTTCAGTCAGTGGTCGATGCCCGGCCCCGGTTGACAATCGTCATGGACAGTCGGTGCATGTGAGGATTTTCCCGTACGACTCCGTACGCCCCTTGCCCGGACTCGGCCTGACAGGAGCACGGGTGTTGACGGGTCGCGCCCCACGAAGTGGGGTGGCCGATCATGCGCGCCAAATCAGCAGGTCACCTGCGGTCTGACGTCCCGTCGGCCGGCCCTTGCTTCCCATCGGGGAGATGGAGTGAGCCCTACGAAAGGGCATGCGCACTCAAGATCGACCCGATGGGCGACATGATCGGCTACACCACGTGGTGGGACAGCATCTCCGCGTGAGCCGTCCCGCTTGAGAGCGTCACACTGGTTGCGGCCATGACTGTGGCGGTGGCGAGTGTGGCTGCTGTGCGGGACACGCGTAAACGGCTGCGGCGGGGACTGGTTCGGGTCGAGCGACGCATGCGCCTACTCCTTTCGTTTCGGTTTCCGGTCCTGATCGTCCGCAGCCGCTCACGGCGGTGACCAGGCAGAACAGGCGGAAGAAAGACCGGCAGTTTTCCCGGCAGACACCCTGTGGTGTACTCACCTGCACAGCTTCAGATCATCCGGCGGGGGCGTGATGAGCGAGGGTGGATTCGGGGCGCTGTTGCGCGCCCGGCGCAGTGGGGCCGGGCTGACGCAGGAGGAGCTCGCCGAACGCTCCGGGCTGAGCGTGCGGGCCATCCGTGACCTCGAACACGGCAGGGTTGCCCGGCCCCGCCGGGAAACGCTGCGGCTGCTGGCCACGGCCCTCGGCCTGCCAGAGGAGGAGGGCGAGGAACTCCTTCGCCTTGCCCGTCAGGCGTTACCACCGGCTCTGGCCGGGCCCGTTGACGCCGAGTTGCCGACCGCTCCCGCCACGACGGCACCCAACCGCGGTGACGATCCACATCCCGCAGCCGTCCCGCCGGACGAGCCGGACACGCTCTTGAAGGGCGAGGCCAGCGGCCGTCAGGCCCGACATGGGCGTGGGAGAAGACCCGCGGCACGCTACTTCCTGCTCACCGCCCTGCTGACGGCGGGCCGGGCGGGGCGCGGGACGGCCATCTCCGCCAGTAGCAGGGACGCGTCGACGGCCTTGGTCGCGCCGGGGCACAGGACGGCGGCGACGATGGCGCGGGTGGCGACGTCGACGGCGGTGGTGAGTTCGGGGCGGGCGAGGGTGCCGTCGTCGAAGAGGGCGAGGACGTCCAGGCGGGTGGTGTCGACCTGGACCTGCTCGCCGGGCCGCAGCGCCGTGGTGGGGGTGAAGGCCCGCCCGTCGAAGCTCGCGGGGGTCTGCCGGACGGGCCCGGCGGGCAGTTCGCCGGGGCGGGCGAGGGTGGTGACGAGCCGGTACGGCGTGGCCTGGGACGGCGCGGGCACCGTGCCGGGGCCGTGCTGGTCTTCAAGGATCTGGTTGATCGGCGGGAACAGGCCGTTGATGGTGCCTGTGGAGCGGCCGCGTCGGCGGCGCAGTGCCTCGCGGACGGCGGCGACGACCCGTTCGTCGGCCCGCCCTGTGGGGGTGGATGCGCGCGTGGTGCGGTGGTCCACCAGTCCCCACAGGCCCTGCTTGCGGTAGGCCGGGCGCATGCGCTGCACCGTGGTGCGCGAGACGCGGCCGGAGCCCAGCGCGGTCAGCTCCTCGGCCTTGGTCTGCTCCCGCTCGGCCAGAGTGAAGCGCTCGGCGTCGTACTGCGGCCGTACCGCTCCTTCGCTGCCGGGCCCGCCGGGCAGTCCGCATTCGACTTCCCTTACATGCCGCTGCCAGGCCAGTGCCTTCTCGCGCGCCGCGGCAGGGGCGGTTTCGAACAGCCCCCACTGCGGGGCCGCCTGGGGCACGTCGGCCCCGATGACGGCGAAGCCGGGGTCGGCGAACAGGTGCCCGGCGAGCACGGCCTCACCGCCGCCGTCCGGGCCGACGAGGTGGATGCCTTGCCCGGACAGGGCGACCACCTGCCACTTCACGCCGCGGAAACGGACGTGAGCCCCGATCTTCACGGCCGGCCGGGCATTCCGCCGCGCGGTCACCTGGCACCTCCCGTCTTGCCGGGGCCGCTCCAGCCCCGCGGGCCGACGAGGACGCGTTCGTGCAGCGGCGTCTGCAGCGGTGTCGTCAACTGTCCATGCCACAGGGCGTGGAAGACGACGGGGAGGACCTCGATCGGGTCGCCGGCCGCTTCGGCGCCTTAGAGTAGCGGCCGCGGCCGCGTGAACGCCTCGAGGACGGCGGGCATCAGGCCGGTGCGGCCGGCGTTGCGGGGGTGGCGGTAGCCGGCCAGCCATTTCAGGTTCGCCGCCACCACCTCATCCAGCGGCGCAAGCCGCTGGTAGGTCCAGCCGATGTGCGCGCACGCCTCCGCCACCGCCTCGGCGGCCCTCATCGCGCGTTCGCCGCCGGCGTCGGAGTGGCTGGGGCAATCGGCGAGCAGCGCGGTTTTGTCGGTGTAGCGGGCGAAGAGCTGAGGCACCCAGGAGCGGACCTGCCCGCGGGGATTGCACCACAGCAGCCGTACCGGCCGCCCCGCCGGCCCGGTCACGTCCGGGTCGCGGTCCAGCATCATCAACTGGGTGCGCATCGCGTTCGATCCCGCGGTCACGTGCCGTCCGGTCGTAGCCGACCACCACAGGCCCGGTCCCCGCCGCCGCCCCGGCACGGCCGGGAACGCGGACACGGGCGGCAGGTCCTCGAAGGCCACCGCCAGGGCCGCGTCCGCCCACCGCTGCTGGACCGTCTGCCCGACGGGGTCGAGGAAGACCGCCTCGAACCGTGCGCCCCGCTCCGTCTTCACCCGCTTCGCCCGGCTCCCGGGCCCGGCTGCACCCGTGTTGATCATCTGCTTCAGCCAAGCCGTATCCGCTGGCAGCTACGGTGGTTTTGGGGATTTGGACCCCGAAGGGGTAGGGCATGCACTAACGCTTGGCGCCTTCCGGCGCGGGCGCCCGGCGTTTTCAGCCGGTCCTTCAGCTAGGGTCTGCCTCCTGGCGGGCCGCGAGCGCAGGAGGTCTCCGGCTCGGGGCGAGGAAGTCGTCGACATCTTCGGTGAGTTGCCAGTCATCCGGGCCTTGGCCAGCCCTCCATGACGATTCGTAGTTGGCCATCGGGGATCCGAACTGCATGGCCGGGTCTGCTTCGGGAGACCGACGTGCTTCGGCCCCCGTGCTGCTGTGCAGCGCTGGGGCCGAAGGGGTGCCGTCCTCGCTCCGACTCAGGTCACTGGATTCCGGTGGCTCTGGTCACCATGCGCTGATGACCGGCGCGTCGGGTTCGTGCTGCCGCCAGGCCACATTGAGGCGCGCGAGCCGGTCCGCGGCGGCGATGCCGCGCAGGAACGCGACCTTGCCGTCGCTGACTTCGAAAGCCACGGCGCCCACGACCCGGTCGTCGACCACGGCGAGGACGGCCGGGGAGCCGTTGACCATCGCGATGTGGAACGCGGGGGAGCCGCCGGCCAGCCGCCGCTTCGCCGGCGTGGGCTTGAAGCCGGCCCGCACGTACGAGGCGACCCGCTCGCGCGTGGTGTACCGCAGCAGCCGCCTGGCCAGTCCGTAGCCGTCCGAGACCGCGGTCGCGTCGTCGGTGAGCAGCGCCACCAGCCGTTCGGTGCGCCCTGACGTGGCGGCGGCGAGGAACTCCTCGACGATCCGGCGCGCGGACGCGGGGTCCACCTCGTCGCCGCCGCGGCGCTCGGCGGCGACCCGGCGTCGGGCCCGGTGGACATGCTGCTGGCTCGCGGACTCGGTGATGTCGAGGATCCCGGCGATCTCGGCGTGGGGGTAGGAGAAGGCCTCGCGCAGGACGTAGGCGGCCCGCTCGACGGGCGAGAGGCGCTCCATGAGGGTCAGTACGGCCAAGGACACCGATTCGCGCTGCTCGAAGGTATCGGCAGGGCCGAGCATCGGGTCGCCCTCGAGGAGTGGCTCGGGCAGCGAGGCACCGGCCGCTCGCTCGTGGCGCGCCTGGGCCGAGCGGAGCCGGTCGAGGCAGAGGTTGGTGACGGCCTTGGTCAGCCACGCTTCCGGCACATCGATACGTTCCCGGTCCGCGGCCTGCCAGCGCAGGAACGCGTCCTGCACGGCGTCCTCGGCGTCGGCGGCCGAGCCGAGCAGACGGTACGCGAGCGAGGCCAGCCGGCCCCGGCTGGCCTCGAACCGATCGATGGCTGCGCTGTTCATGCGGAGCAGCCTATGCGGCGGCCCTCACACCGGCCCGGTCAGGCGTGGTGGCCAGGCGGCGCTTGTGCTTCGGCATGCCGAAGGTCGGGTGGGCGATGCTCCACCCGGCCCCCTTGAGAATGCCCGACTTGAGCCACACGGCGCTCCGGCCGCCCAGGTACCAGGACTTCGAGTGGACGTCCCCGTCCACCATCTGGAAGATCGCGTCCTGCCGCCCGAGGCTGATGTGGTTGCCGTGGTACTTCAGCCCGGTGGTCGGGACCTTGCTGCCCGTCAGGCGCGCGATGATCGCGGCGGTTGCCTGCATGTTGGTGTAGCCGGCCGAGGCGCAGGACATCGGCAGCGGCCGGCCGTTCTCGCCGATCGCGTAGGCGCTGTCGCCGGCGGCGTAGACGTCCGGGTGCGAGACCGAGCGCATGGTGCGGTCGACGACGATCTGGCCGGTCTCGGCGACCTTCAGGCCGCTGGCGGCCGCGATGGGGTGCACGGCGAACCCGGCCGCCCACACGGTCACGTCGGCCGGGATGGGCGTACCGTCGGCGGCGATCGCCCGTGTCGGCTCGACGGCTTCGATGCCGGTGTGCTCGTGGACGGTGATGCCGAACCGGTCGAAGGCCTGGCGCAGGTGACGACGGGCCTTCGGGGAGAGCCAGGCGCCCAGCTCGCCGCGGGCGGCGAGCGCGACCGTGAGGTCGGGCCGGGAATCGGCGAACTCGGTGGCGGTCTCGATGCCGGTCAGCCCCTCACCGACGACCAGCACGGTGCCGCCCTCGCCCAGGCCGGCCAGGCGCTCGCGCAGACGCAGCGCCGAGGACAGGCCGGTGACATCGAAGGCGTACTCGGCCACGCCGGGAACGCCATGGTGGGCTGCGGAGCTGCCGAGCGCGTAGAGAAGCGTGTCGTACGCGAGCTCGCCGTCGCCGTCCTCGCCGGTCACGGCGACGGTCCTGCGTTCGGGGTCGACGCCGGTGACGCGCGCCAGGCGCAGCCGCACCCCGGTGCCCGCGAATACGTCGGTGAGCTTGCGGACCGCGAGGTCCTGGCCGATCGCGAGCTGGTGGAGCCGCATCCGCTCGACGAAGTCGGGCACGGCGTTGACGACGGTGATCTCGGTGTCGGCGGGGGAGAGCCGGCGGGCCAGGTTTCCGGCGGCGAAGGCCCCGGCGTATCCGGCGCCGAGTACCACGATGCGGTGCTTCATGGCGTTGCTCCTGTCTCGTTCGCGTGCCCCTTGAACGAGACGGCGCTGCGATTGCTGACAGGAGCCGGGTGTGATGCGGGTCACCGAACTGAGACGAGCGGCTGAGCCTCCGACGGGCGCTTGTGCCTGTCTTGGGCAGCCGAAACGGGAGCGATGGCCAACTATTCGATACCAGCCCTTGTTTCACCTATCGATATTCGATAGATTTCCATCGCAAGTCGATAGGGGGGATGGGTCATGGGGAAGCTGGCAGTGCGTGCGCTGCGCGCCGTGCTCGTGGTGGTGCTCGCCGGCACCGTGTTCGTACAGGCAGGAATGGTGTGGGCGTTGGCCAGCGGGAGCGACCCGGAGGACGGGTCGCTCCCGCTGACCCCGCTGCGCGTGATCACGATCCTGGGGATGGTGTCGGCCCAGGTTGCCCTGGTCTGCGTATGGCGGCTGGTGGCGATGGTGCGACGCGGAACCGTGTTCTCCCACGCCGCCTTCCGGTACGTGGACGGCGTGATCGGCGCGATCGTGGCGGCCGCCCTCGCGTGGTTCGCCGTCACGGCCCTCAACGCGCCGGGCCAGCGCGCGGACCCGGGCGTCACCGTCATCATGGGCGGGGTCGGCGTGGCCATCCTGGGGGTCGCCCTTATCGTGCTCGTGCTGCGGATGCTGCTCGCCCAGGCCGTCGCGCGCGACGTCGAGGCGGCACAGATGCAGGCCGAGCTGGACGAGGTGATCTGATGCCGATCGCCGTCGACATCGACGTGATGCTGGCCAGGCGGAGGATGTCCGTGGGCGAGCTCGCGGACCGGGTAGGGATCACGCCCGCCAATCTGGCGGTACTCAAGAACGGCCGGGCCAAGGCGGTGCGCTTCGCGACGCTCGCCGCGCTCTGCGAGGTGCTCGAGTGCCAGCCGGGTGACCTGCTGCGCTGGGAGGCCGAGGACGCCGCGGGCGGATGACGTGCCCCAGGGCGGGCCTGACTACGCCGAAGCCCTGCAGGACCAAGGGACTCCATTTACGGCCAGATCAGCGTCCGGACCCTCCCAGCCGATGGCAGTGCTTTCGTATATTCACGCGCGTGTGGCTGGAATGCGGCCTACCGTCGAAGCCGTGACGACAGATGCGTGGCATGTGCTGAGCCGCTCCCTGCAAAGACGTCACCAGGAGTTCGACAACACCTACGCCCGGTACAACGGCCAGAATGTACCGGGCTCGGCGGCTGCCCTGGAGTTGCAGGACGACGGCCTCGCGGGCGAGTGGGGGCCTGCCCGGTGCACGACGCGCATCTGGCGCCTATATCGCCAGTCATGGCTGTCATGGACCACCTCGACAGCCTCGGTCTTCCGTTCACTTCGCCCAGTGGTCTAACGGCCTCGCACACGGTAGCCCGCAGCGCCCTGGACATTGCGACAAAGCCATGGTTTCAGACGGAGCCGGACATCGGCACGCGCGAGCGGGTACGCCGGCACATGAACTACCGACTGCAGAGCCTGAAAGAGCAGGAATTGACGGTCGGGGACGATTCGACGCCAGCTGCGGAGGGCGCCCGCCGGCATCCGCGAGAACGCACCGCGAAGATCCTGCATGCCGCACGGCACCACGGCTTCTCCGTCAAGGGAAAGATCGCGGACAAGGTCAGGCCCTGCTACCTCGGTCCGTGCCCGGTTCCCAGCACCACAGAGCTGGCCGGCGACATCATCGCGCCGGGCCGCAGCGCGCTAGGAGTCCTGCTGTGGCGGGCCACCTCGGCTGTCGTGCATGGCCAAACCCATGGATTGACGATGTTCTACGCGGAAGTCTCAGGGGCCCCTGAGACCGGACCGGACGACCACTTCGTCTACAGGCAAATGCAGTTCAGCCCCCAGGAAGCTGCTTTTCGCTGTGCCGGAGCTCCGCTCGCGACCCTGTCGATGCTGCGACGCCTGTATGGCCACTTCGGCCGGCCGACAGCCGGCCTCGAATCGGTTGGCCAGGACGTCGCCCGAACGTGGCTGCACATTGCCGGGTTGCCACATGCGCCTGTGGCCTGACACCGCGGCCGCGAGTGGGCACGAGGACCGCGCAGCCACCGAAGAGCGGGCCGAGTGGGCCGTGCTGCTCGCGTAGGAGCGGTGCTTCCTGGTTGCCCGGCGGGATTGGCCGGCTGCTCCTTGGGCAACCCGCCGTTCGGGATGCCCCTCGATCGAGCGGTGGAACCAGGCTGACGGCCGGGCCTGGACCCAGCGTTACGGTCTGGCCTGGGACCGGATCGTCCCTGGCAACCGCCCGCGGTTCACCTGCGTCCAGACCCCCGAGGCCACTGCGATCGCCGAGCGGGCCGGCGGCCGGCTCACCCTCCTTCCCGCAGCCGGTGCGGGGCGCGCGCGGGCCGTTCGTGCGGTCAAGTGACGTGTGGGGTTGCGCCGTTGAGTGCTTCCGTACGCTTACCCACACGATGGACACACAGAGCATTCGATCGGCAACGCAGGGTAGTTGGCGGGGTGTTGGTGTTCTCGCCGAACGTGTAGGTGTCGCCCCGCTCGAGCGTTGCAGAGGGCACGCAGACCTGCTCCGCCTGACGCACCAACGTTGTCGTTTCGACTCGTTGGGAGAAAGTTGCAGGTGGAGACAGCGGCATCCCGCCCAATCAGGCTGGCCGTGAGACCTAAGGGGCGGTGTATGTCGATCGTGGCCCGGGTGTACGGGTATCCGCCCGGCCACAACGCCGGCTCCGAGTGGATGCTGCACTCGATGCTCCGCCCGCTGGCCGAGCGTGGTCACCAGGTGGAGGTCTGGCTCTCGCACCCCGGAAGGATCGAGAAGACCTACGAGATCGACGGGGTGCAGGTCGTCCCCTATCAGGAAGGCATGGACTTCGCCGCCCGCGCCCAGACGGCGGACGTGCTGTTGTCCCACTTCGAGAACGTGCCGCTGGTGGCAGGGCTCGCGCGGGACCGCCGCATCCCCCTGGCCGTGATCTGCCACGACAACTTCGCCACCAGCTTCCACAACGCGGCCGGCGCCGACCTCGTCGTCTACAACAGCGAGTGGATCAGACGGGACGGCGAGATCTTCTACGCCCGCTACCCACGCGAGTTCCTGCCCAGGAACAGCATCGTCGTGCGCCCACCGGTGATCGCCGAGGAGTACCGCACTCAGCCCGGCGCCTGCGCGACCCTCGTCAACCTCAACTCCGACAAGGGCGGCGAGGTGTTCTGGCAGATCGCCGCCTGGACCCCGGAATGGAACTTCCTCGGCGTCCGCGGCGCCTACGGGCAGCAGGTCATGCCACCCCCACGGCTGCCCAACTGCGAAGTGGCCGACTCGGTGCCGGGACAGCAGATGCGCGAGCACGTCTACAGCCGCTCCCGCGTGATGCTCATGCCGAGCCTGTACGAGTCGTGGGGGCGGGTGGCGGTGGAGGCGTTCGCCTCCGGCATCCCGGTCATCGCCCACCCCACACCCGGCCTCGTCGAGTCCCTCGGCGAAGCCGGCATCTTCGCCTACCGCGACGACCTCAACGCCTGGATCCACGCCCTGACCTCCCTGCGGGACCCGGGCAACTGGGACCGCGCCTCCCGCCGGGCCAGGGCCCGCTCCATCGAACTCAGCGCAGCTCCCGACCTCGACCTCTGGTGCAACGCCGTCGAATCCCTGAGCAGGACCAGCTCACGCACCAGCTTGCGCAGGCGCGCGATCGGCACGCTCGTCGACGCCGGCGAGATGAGCCGCAGCCCCGGGGGCGACGTCGCGGATGCGGGAGCCGAAAGACACACCTGCCCCTGACGGCACTGCCCAGCGCAGCCGGACCACGCCTCCGCAGCCCCGGACAACGACACCGCCCCGCACCGCAACAGCCCCGGAACAACGCCCGGCACCCGCCGCGCACTTGGCTTGCGGACCTGTCTGCGTGCCATGCGAACAACGGGAAATCAGCTCAACCTGCAACGTAAGGACGACACGCCATGCCCCAGGAAACCCTCCCCGCCGCCCTCGAGCCCGCCAGTGTGATCGAGCCCCGGGCGGCCATTGCCCCGGCCGCGAGCGCACCGATCGCTCCGTACACCCACATCCGGCGTTTCAGCTTTTCCGGCAGCGTGGAGAACTTCACCGTTCCTCCTGGCGTCACCACGGTCAACGCCCGCTGCTGGGGCGGCGGGGGCGCTGGGCTCAGCACTGGGGGCGGGGGCGGTTTCGCCACCGGGGACATCGCCGTGGTGCCGGGGGAGACCCTGCGGGTCGTCGTCGACCTGGGAGGAGGCCCCTCCGGAGGGGGCGGCATGAGCGGCCTGTTCAGCCAGCGGCTGGGGCAAACGCTGCTGATCGCCGGCGGAGGCGGAGCATGCTCGTTGGACAACCCTGATGTGCGGGGTGGTGCGGGCGGCGGCACCAGCGGTTTTGACGCACGGACGGGCTCGTGGGGCGGCTGGACCGGACCGCCGGCGCATGGAGCTTCGGGTTCCACCGGCGGCGCCGGCGGGGCCATCTCCACCAACACCAGCTGCGGGGGGGCGCGGCGGCAACACCGGCCAGAACGGCGGCGCCAACGTGAACGGATCCCCTGGGGGCCAGGTGCCGATCCCCGGCATGGGCGGAGGCGGGGGTGCCGGCTACGGCGGCTCCAGCGGCGGGGGCGCCGGCTACGCGGGCGGCGGTGGCGGCCTCGGTATCGGCGGCACCGCCGCCGCCTTCTACAGCGGCGGGGCCGGTGGCAGCAGCCTCGTGAACGGTCCCGGTGTCACCGGGGGCCGCACCCTGGCCGGCAACGCCACCCAAGCGGGCGGCAAGGACGATCCCCTGTACCAGTCTCCTGTCGGCGACGCGGGCAACCGCGGCCAGGTGGTGCTGCAGTGGACGGAGTTCTCGGTGACGCCGGGCGGTCCGCCTGACGTGGAGCTGAGGCAGGGCGGACGGGCCGGCTACCCCGGAGTCCATGTCGAATCCGACATGGCGTTCGACCCGGCGACGGTGACAGTGGCCCTGCCCGCCGACCGCGGTCTGCTCTTCGGCACGCAGACCCTCGCCGACTACCAGCTGACCGTCCAGAACACTGGCCACGAAACCGTCCAGTACGTAGGAAGCCTCTCCGAGGACGGAACCTCGCTCGTTTTCTCGGACGTGGACCTGGAACTGTCCGGCACGACCGTCATGTGGGTGGCCGTGAGCGCCGGCCACGATGCCCCGCTCGGAGCCACCAGCCTGACCTTCACCGTGGGAGGAAAGCCCTCGCCCTCCACGACGATCGTCGTTGCCCCGAATTTCAGCGTCTCGCCCGGCGGTGCCCCGGTGGCTGTCGAGAGGGGAGGGCTGCCCGTGTATCCGGGTGTGGAGGTGCAGAACAACGGATCGCAGGCCATCCCGCTGCAAACGGTCACCGCGGTCCTCCCGGCCGACGCCGACATGGGGTTCGGTACGCAAGACAGCCCCGATCACCAGCTGACCGTCTGGGGTGCCGACCAGAACATCACCGTGTACATGGGGAGCATCTCCGACAACGGCCAGACACTGACCTTCTCCGATGTCGACCTGGGAATCCCCGGGGACGGATCACAGTCGGCCATGTGGGTCTGCGTGAGCGCCTCCGACGACACACCCACTGGCCCCACGCACCTCGAGTTCACCGTCGGCGATCGAACCACACCCTCCACCACCATCAACGTCATCTGACAGGCCGGGAAGTTCTGGATCGGGTGGCGGTGGACGCGTTCGCCTCCGGCATCCCGGTCATCGCCCCATCCCACCCCTGGCCTCGTCGAGTTTTTCGGCGAAGCCGGGATCTTCGCCTACCGCGACGACCTCAACGCCTGGATCCACGCCCTGACCTCCCTGCGGGATCCGGGCACCTGGGAGCGGGCCTCCCGCCGGGCCAGGGCCCGCTCCATCGAACTCAGCGCCGCCCCCGACCTGGACCTGTGGTGCGACGCCGTCGAATCCCTCAGCAGGACCAGCCACCCGAACGGCTGGCACGGGCGCGCGATCGGCACGCTCGTCGACGCCGGCGAGATGAGCCGCACACCCGGGGGCGGTGCCCCGGAGCCCGGAGCCGAGCGACGCACGTGTCCCTGACCGCAGGACGCGGCGAAGCCGGACCACCGCGTCGCCTCCCTGGGCGCCGACCGCCAGGACGTCGGACTGCACCACAGCGCCCCTGAAGAACATCCGCCGCATGCAGGGCATTGCCCGCACAGAGCTGCCTCACCTGCAAGCCGAATGGAATCTGCTCAATCCGCAACGAAAGGACGGCACATCATGCCCCAGGAAACCCTTCCCGCCACCCTGGAACCGGCCAGCGTCATTGAGCCCCGTGCGGCTGTTGCGCAGGCCGCGAGCGCGCCTCTCGCCCCCTACACCCACATCCGGCGTTTCAACTATTCCAGCAGCGCCGTGGACTTCACCGTTCCCCCCGGAGTCACCACCGTCAACGCCCGCTGCTGGGGCGGCGGAGGCCATGGAGCCGGTCTCGGGGGCGGGGGCGGCTTCGTCGCCGGAGACATCGCCGTCGTGCCGGGGGAGACGCTGCGGGTCGTGGTCACCTTGGGGAGCGCAGGCAATGGAGGCGGTATGAGTGGCCTGTTCAGCCAGCGGCTGGGGAAGCCGCTTCTGATCGCCGGCGGAGGCGGAGCGGGCATTTCGTATGTCGGCAATGCATACGGTGGTGCAGGCGGCGGCATCAGCGGCTCCGACGGACAGACGCACTCGGGCGGCGGGTGGACAGGCACGCCGGCGCGTGGAGCTTCGGGTGCCACCGGCGGCGCCGGCACGGTCGCTCCCCCCGGTGGCTATAGCGGAGGGCGTGGCGGCAACAGCGGCCACAACGGCAGCAACGCCCCGAGCGGCTTGGGCATCGGGGGCAAGGTGCCGATCGGGGATATGGGCGGAGGCGGAGGCGGAGGCCAGGGCGGTATGGGCGGTGGTGCCGGCTACGCAGGCGGCGGTGGCGGCGCCGCTTTCGGCACCAAGACCGTCTGGTTTGCCAGTGGCGGGGGTGGCGGCAGCAGCTTTGTGAACGGTCCCGGCGTCACCAACGGACGCAACCTGCCCGGCAACGGCACCCGGGCAGGCGGCAAGGACGATCCCCTGTACCAGGCCCCCGTCGGCGACGCGGCCAAAGGCGGCCAGGTGGTGCTCCAGTGGACGGAGTTCACGGTGACGCCCGGCGGACCCCCCGACGTGGAGCTGAGGCAGGGCGGAGGGCCCGGGTACCCGGGCGTGCATGTCGAAGCCGGCGTGGCGTTCGACCCGGTGTCGGTGGCGGTGGCACTGCCCACCAGCCATGATCTGCTCTTCGGCACGCAGACCCTTGCCGACTACCAGCTGACCGTCCAGAACGCTGACGGGAACACCGCCCAGTACACAGGAAGCCTGTCCGAGGACGGAACCTCGCTCACCTTCTCGGACGTGGACCTTCAGCTGCCCGGGACCACGGTCATGTGGGTCGCCGTGAGCGCCGGCCACCAGGCCCCCCTCGGCGCCGGCAGCCTGACCTTCACCGTGGGAGGAAAGCCATCTCCGTCCACAACGGTCATCGTCACACCCGGCTTCACCGTCTCCCCCGGCGGAGACCCGGTGACCGCAGAACGGGAAGGAGCACCCGTCTACCCGGGGGTCGAGGTCCAGAACAGCGGCACGGAATTCATTGCACTGCAGACCGTCACCGCGACCCTGCCGGCCGATACCGCGCTCAGGTTCGGCACCGCAGCCGGCCCCGATCACCAGCTGACCGTCTGGCAGGCCGACGGCAGCCACAGCGTGTACGTGGGAGTCCTCTCCGCCGACGGCCGGACCCTGACCTTCCCCGACGTCGACCTGGGCGTTCCCGAAGCCGGCTCCCAGTCGGTCATGTGGGTCTGCGTCACCGCCTCCGACGACACCCCCACGGGACCCACCACCGTGGCCTTCGCCATCGGCGACCGCACCTCACCCTCCACCACCATCCAGGTCATCTGACCTGAACATCACCTGCTTGGGGCCCTGCGCGTAGTGCCACACGCCTGTGCAGCCACGAGCAACGACCCCAGACAGACCCTGCCGGTAGGCGGGCCTCGGCCACGTCGGCGCCTTCATCTTTCATCTGCTCACCCGCGGCACCGCGCTGCGAGTCCGCTCGGCGAGGCGGGGCCCGAAGGCATCCCGGCAGGGCCAACCCCCCACCCCATACAGCAGCGAAAGGACGGCACATCATGCCCCAGGAAACCCTTCCCGCCCCCCAGCAACCGGCCAGCGTCATTGAGCCCCGCACGGCTATTGCGCAGGCCGCGAGCGCACCGATCGCTCCGTACACCCACATCCGGCGTTTCAACTATTCCGGCAGCGTTGCGGACTTCATCGTTCCCCCCGGTGTGACCACGGTCAACGCCCGTTGCTGGGGCGGCGGGGGTTGGGGAGTCGGTCTTGGGGGTGGGGGCGGCTTCGTCGCCGGAGACATCGCCGTTGTGCCGGGGGAGACGCTGCGGGTCGTGGTCGACCTAGGCGGAGGGGGTGGGGGCGGTATGAGCGGCCTGTTCAGCCAGCGGCTGGGGAAGGCTCTTCTGATCGCCGGCGGAGGCGGAGCGGGCAATAAGTATGTCCGTAATGTGCAAGGTGGTGCGGGCGGCGGCATCAGCGGTTCTAACGGAGGGACGGACTCCGGCGGCGGGTGGACAGGTACCCCTGCGCGTGGAGCTTCGGGTTCCACGGGCGGCGCCGGCGCGGTCCCTCCCCCTGCTTGGCACCTCTATCTCGGAGGACGTGGCGGCAACAACGGCCAAAACGGTGGCGCCGGCGGGGGCGGCGGGACCGTTGGGGGCAAGGTGCCGATCGGGGGTATGGGCGGAGGCGGCGGCGGAGGCGCAGGCGGGTACGGCTTGGGCGGTGGTGCCGGCTACGCGGGCGGCGGTGGCGGCACCGGTGTCGGCCGCAGCGACAGCGGCTGGTTTGCCAGTGGCGGGGGTGGCGGCAGCAGCTTTGTGACCGGTCCGGGCGTCACCAACGGACGCACCCTGGCCGGCAATGGCACCCGGGCGGGCGGCAAGGACGATCCCCTGTACCAGTCTCCTGTCGGCGACGCGGGCAACCGCGGCCAGGTGGTGCTGCAGTGGACGGAGTTCACGGTGACGCCCGGCGGACCGCCTGATGTGGAGCTGAGGCAGGGCGGAAGGGCCGGGTACCCGGGCGTGCATGTCGAATCCGGTGTGGCGTTCGCCCCGGTGGCGGTGGCGGTGGCCCTGCCCGCCGGCCATGGTCTGCTCTTCGGCACGCAGACCCTTGCCGACTACCAGCTGACCGTCCAGAACGCCGATGGGGAGACCGCCCAGTACACGGGAACCCTGTCCGAGGACGGAACCTCGCTCGTCTTCGCGGACGTGGACCTGGAACTGCCCGGCACGACCGTCATGTGGGTCGCCGTGAGCGCCGGCCACGATGCCCCGCTCGGAGCCACCAGCCTGACCTTCACCGTGGGAGGAAAGACCTCCCCCTCCACCACCATCGTCGTCGCCCCGAACTTCAGCGTCTCGCCCGGCGGCGCTCCGGTAACCGCGGAGAGGGGAGGAGCGGTCGTCTACCCGGGGGTGGAGGTCAGGAACAACGGCACGGAAGCCATTCCGCTGCAGACGGTCACCGCGGTCCTCCCGGCCGATGCCGCCCTGCGGTTCGGCACCCAGACCATCGCCGATCACCAGCTGACCGTCTGGGGCTCGGACGGGAACATCACCGTGTACGCGGGAAGCATCTCCGAAGACAACCAGACACTGACCTTCCCCGACGTCGACCTGGCAATTCCCGAGGACGGATCCCAAGCGGTCATGTGGGTGGGCGTCAGCGCCTCCGACGACACACCCCAAGGCGCCACCAGCGTGGAGTTCACCGTCGGCGACCGTACCTCGCCCTCCACCACCATCAACGTCATCTGAGCGCGGCGGCGCAACGCCTCACGCCCGCGTCCTCGAATCTGAGGCCGACAAGCCACACACCGAAGCCGCGGCCTGACCAGGCTCGCATTGTTCACCGCTGGGCCAGCAGGATCTCTGCCGGCCCAGCGGCGTCAGACTTCAGCGGAGCGGGCGACGCCGGTGAGCTGTCCCTCCCGTACGGCGACGCTCACGCCGCCCACTCCAGCCCGAGCGCGGCGAGGGCAGCGAGTCGTTCGGGGGTGAGCTTCGCGCGCCTCGATTTCGTGTTCGACAGGAACACTCCGAGTTTCACGGTGTGCTCCTGGCCGCCGACCACGATCGTCTCTGTGTGCCCTCTGGGGGCCTTCAGGTGCCCTTCCCGGGCCCTTGTACTGAGCGAGGGCTGCTACGCCCTTCTCGAAGGCCCCTGAGACCGCCTTGGGCGGCTTCGCGGGTGTTTTCTGTGGCGTAGCCGTTGCGGTTGCTTATTGATCTTGGTTGTGACCTGCTGTTGCTCAGTTGTACTGGGCGGTGTGTCTGTTCCGCGGGGGATGCTCATGCGGCGCCGAGGTGTGGGCGACCGGTGGTACGTGAGCTGAGCTGGCTTTTTGTGCTGCGCAGTGAGCTGAGTGTGGTGCCGGTTTTTGCGCAGGGTAGTTGGCACGCCTATAGGTACGGGAGTTGTCGGGCCATGTGCTGGGGCCGGGGCTGCGTCGGAGCGTGGGTTTCAGCGGGCGTGCAGGCGTTGCCAGAGCAGGTCGTGGTCGGCGGGTGCGAGGCGGGGCAGTTGGAGGCGGCTGGCCAATTGGTGGAGGAAGGCGGTCTGCTCTGTGCGTGTCAGGGGGTGCGGGGGCAGGCGGTCGAGGGCTGTGGCGAGGGTGAGGGTCTCGGGGTAGGTGATCAGGGCCCGGCAGGTCAGTGTGGGGGAGGCCGGGCCTGAGGCGAGGTGGGGGTTGGCGGTGGTGAGCTGTCTCAGGCGGGTGTGCCAGCGGATGTGGAGGTGCTGGTGGTGGTCGTACCAACGCGTGGTGATCGTTGTTGACCAGCTCAGGGAGGACGCCGTTGGTGGGCGGCGGGCGGTGAGGCGGGCATGGGCGAGTTCGGGGACGGAGCGGATGTCGAGGGGGGTGCGCTGTCTGGGGTCGCTGGCGGCTTGTTGGTGGCGGGTGCAGATCATGGCCCGGGGCAGGTTGGGTGCCGGGTGGATCCACGCGGGGACGGCTTTGTGCGGGCTGCGGCGGATGGTGCAGGCGGTGCACGCCGGCAGCGGCTGCACCGCGGGCTGGACGGGCTGCCAGCGGGCCAGGGCGGCGTGGGCCATGCCGATGGAGGCGGGCGGGGGCTGGCGGGCCAGTGCGCGGGCGAGGTGTGCGGGTGGGATGCGGGTGAAGTCTGACAGGCGGCGGGCGGCTTCGGTGCTGAGGTGGATTTCGGTGGCGGGCGGGGCCGGGGAGGTGCCGGTGGCGGTGATGTGCAGGCCGTCGAGGAGCTGGGCAGCGGTCAGGTGGTAGGCGGCTGCGAGGCGGGTGAGGTAGGAGGCTGCTGTCTCGCGGGGCAGCGGCCGCACGCGCAGCGCGCCGGGCGGGATGGGCCACATGGTGCTGGCTGGTACCGCGGGGCGGCTTGCGGTGTGGGTGGTCACCGGCTGCCGGGCCGGGTGCGGCGGGTGGGGGTGCGGGGCCGGTAGTGCTCCTCGGCGAGGTGGTCCAGCGAGATGCCGTCCAGCAGCGTTTTGGTGATGCGTTCACTGCCGTCCAGGAGGGCTTCGATGGCGGCCTGGCGGATCAGGCGGGAGAGGCTGCCGATGCGTCCGGCGGTCCGTTCGTGCAGGTACGACGCCAGTCTGGGCAGGCTGCCGGTGCGGTGGGCGTGCAGGTCGAGGGCCGCTTCCAGGGCGGCGATCAGCTCGCGGAACGGCTCGCGCTCGCCGGCGCGGGCGGGCAGCGCCCCGCAGTCGATCAGAGAGGCGCGCCCGGCCAGCTGCGCGCCGCGTACCCCGGTGAACACCGCGCTGGCGGTGACGTCGATGCCCGCATAGACGAACGTGGCGCCAACGCGTTCGGTGAGGTCCTTAAGCCAGTCGGCGGCCTCCGCGCCGCTGGAGGTGCGCGGGTTGAGCCGGTGGATCTCGTCGATCAGCACCAGCTTCACCCCGGCCGCGGTGTAGGTGTGGCAGACGGCGGTAGTGATCTGCGCGGTGGTCATGCGGGTGGTGACGGGGATGCCGAGGAAGCGGGCGAACTCGCAGGCCAGCGTCTTGGCCGTGGCGCCGGGCGGCACCAGTACGTAGGCGACGGGCACGCTGTCGTCGCCGGGGTGGGCGCGGCGGGTGTGGGCCAGGTGGCAGGTCCGCCCGACCTCGAGCAGCGCGGTTGTTTTGCCGGTGGTGGCCGGGCCGGTGACGATCAGGGACGGGCGGGCGGTGACGTGCTGGTGGCGGCCGAGGATCATCAGGGTGCGCACGCTGCGAGAGAGGTTCTCGATGGCCGGGGTGCGCACGGTCACGAACTGTGAGTGGTAGGCCAGGCGTTCCTCCAGGGAGCGCGGTGCCTGGCCCGGCTGCGGGGGTGCGGGCGGGGCGGTGGCGGCGAACCGGGCGAACGTATCGAATGTGGTGACCGCTCCTGAGGCTGGCTCCTCGACGGCGGGTGTGGTCTCGGGGCTTTTCACCAGTGCTCGGCCTCCTCGAAGGCGTCATACAGCGCGAATCGGCCGGCCAGCGGGGAGAGTTCATCGTCGGCGGCGGGTCTGCCGTCATCGTCACGGGCGTGGGCTTCGACGGCGTCGAGACTGTCCTGGGCCTCCGCGTCGTCATCCGCTGCCTGTGGGCCCGCCGCTGCTGCCACTGCTGCGGACGGGGCTGCTGCCGTGGCGGGTGCGTCACGGCCGGGTAGGGGGCGGGCGTGGCGCAGGACCTGGTCGGCGGCCTCGGCCAGGTCGGCCTCGTGCTGCTCGCGGCCTGCGCGATGGTTGAGGGTGGCGCGGATGTGGCGCCAGGCGGTCTCGCCCATGGGGGCGTGGACATGGTCGCGGTGGATCCACGGGATTTCGTGCAGGTGCCCGTCGGGCAGGCGGATGTAGATCTGCCGTACGTCGTGCGGGTTGAGGTGGACTTCCCACTTGCTGTCGGGGCCGGTGGGGGAGGGGCGGCCGCGGTGTTCGTTCAGCACGGCGTGGTCGTAGGTGCGGTAGTTGATGCGGATGCCGCGGCCGGTGATGGGGTGGAAGCGCACGGGCAGCAGTTCCAGGTAGTCGGCGCCGGTCAGCGGCAGCGGCACATACCCGGACGCGCCCAGTAGCGCGCCCCACATCTCGTTGGGGGCCAGCGCCTTCTTCGGCAGGACCGGGTGGCGCAGCCCGTCGTGGGGGCGGTGCTGCCAGACGGCTGTGACCCACTCATCGAGCAGTTCCTGCAGCTGGGCCACGGTGAAGCGTGCTTCGTCCTCCACCGCCTGGCCGCGCACGAGGACGTGGGAGCCGGTGTAGCCGGCGACGTGCTGCGCGAACAGCGTGTTGATACTCCCGAACGTCCGCTCGACGGCGCCCTTGGCGGCCGGTGAGCGCGGCGGGGCGGGCTGCACGCTCACTCCGAGGGTTTCGCAGGCGGCCAGGAATGCGGCGGAGACGAACACGCGCCCGCGGTCGATGACGATCGTCTCGGGCACCACCACCGGCCGCGCCGCCGCCTGCTCCAGCCGCGCGTCCAGGGCCAGCAGCCGGGCGTAGGGGACGGCGGCGTGGGCCAGGCGTAGATGGCCGGGCCAGCCGGGCCGTGCCGGTTGGGGCACGGCCATCTCCGCCAGCAGCAGCGCCGCGTCCACCGCCTGGGTGCTCTCCTCGCGCAGCACGGCCGCCACCACCGACCGCGTGGCCACATCCAGGGCGATGGTCAGCTCCGGGCGCACCGGATGGCCGTCCTCGCCGACAGCCATCACGTCCAGGCGGGTGGTGTCGACCTGTACCAGCTCACCCGGCCGCAGTGCCACCGTCGGCGTGAACGGGCGCGCCGGCGTGGTGGTGGCGGTGCGGGCCGGGCGGCCGGGATGCTCCAGCGGATCGGCCAGGACCCGCACCAGCCGGTTGAACGTCGACGGCGCCGGCAGCGCCACCGCCTCCGGCCCGTGGGTGTCGGTGAGGATCTGCCCGGTCAGCTGGCGCAGCCCCTTCAAGGTGCCTTTGGAGCGGCCGTGCTGGCGGCGCAGTGCCTCCAGCACGGCGGCTACCACCCGTTCATCGGCCCGCCCCGTCGCACTCGACGGCTTGCGCTGCGGGATCAGCCCCATGAGGCCGCCCGCGTGGTAGCGGGCGCGCATGCGGCGCACGGTGGCCCGGCTGACCCGCGGCCAGCCCAGCTGGGCGAGTTCGTCGGCCTTGGCCTGCTCCCGCGCGGCCATCGACTGCTGCTTGGGGTCGTATTCGGGCCGGGGTATCCCGCCGCTTGCTGGGCCGCCGGGCAACCCGGTCTCGATCTCGCGGATGTGCCGCTGCCAGGCCAGGGCCCGCTCCCGTTCCCGTGCGGGCACCGACTCCAACAGCCCCCACGGCGGCACACCGGCGGCCGGCGAATCCACCACGGCGAACGTGGGATCGGCGAACAGGAAGGGCGCCAGCACCGAGGCCGTCTGGCCACGCTCGTCGACAAGGCGCACCGACGCACCGGCCACGGCGGCGACCTGCCACGTGCGGCCCTCGAACGTCACATACGCTCCCAGCTTCACCTGCCGGTTCCGGGCGGCGGCCACCGGACGGCCTGCGGGTGCGCTCACCACTGCTCGGCCTCCGCGTGCGCATCCCACACCCCGAACCCGCTGCCCTCGGCGGTCGCTTGGCCACCGGCCTTGTCCCCGCAGGCGTCGCGCACCGCACCGCTGACGATCCCGCCTGTCGCCGCCTTCTCCCCGGCCGCCCCGGCACTGCGGCCGGTCGTCTCGCTGGCGGGCCTCGCGCAGGCGCCGCGTCGCGCGAGGATGCCGCCGATGCGGCGTCGGACGGTCTCGTCGAAGGGGCGCAGCGCGTGCTCGCCATCTGCCCACCCGATCGCGTGCAGCAGGCCGTCGGGCAGCCGGATGAAGACCTGCCGCAGGTCGTAGGGGTGGTGGTGGACCTCCCACCGCTGGCCGCGGCGGCGGTGTTCGTCCAGGCACGCATCGTCGTAACGGCGCCCGCCCAGCCGGATGCCGGATTCGGTGAGCGCGCACCGGCGGGCCGGAAGCAGTTCGCCATAGTGCTGCCCGGCCAGCGGCAGCGGCACCATCCCGGCCGCGCCCAGCAGCACATCCCACATCTCCTGCGGAGTCAGCCCCGCCCGGGACAGCAGCGGGTGGCGCAGCTGCTCCTGGGGGCGGTGGTGCCAGAAGGCGGTGATCCATTCGTCCAGCAGGTCCTGCAACTGCGGCACACTCCAGTACGCCCCGCTCTCCTTTTCCGCCGGGGCGAGCGGCCGGGCCGCAGCGGCGGCGTGCCGTGTGAACAGGCCGGCGAGAACTTCCAGCGTGCGCAGTGCACCGCGGTGGGCGCCCGCCGTCCGGGGTGGGGCCGGCTCCAGGCTGATGCCGAGGCTTTCGCACACGGTTAGGACGGTGGAGGTGACGGCGGCCGGCCCGCGGTCGACGACGAGCGTCTCGGGCACGGCCGCCGGACGCGCCGCGGTGGCCTCGATCCGGGCGGGCAAGGACATCAGTCGCCGGGGCGGCCCGCCCGCGTGGGCCTGCTCCAGCAGGGCGGGCCAGCCCGGGCGCAGCGGCCTGGGCACGGCCATCTCGGCCAGCAGCACCGACAGCTCTACCGGCCCGCTCTGCTGAGGGTGCAGCACGGCGGCCAGCACGCAGCCGCTCGCCCCGTCCAGCGCGGCCGTCACCGCCACCTCCACCGCACTCCCGTCCTCGCCCACCGCGCCGATTCCCAGGCGGGCGGTGGCGACATGCACCCGCTCTGCGGGCCGCAGCGCGGCAGGCGGGCCACCGGTCCGGCCGGGGCTGGTGGCGGTGCGCGCCGGGCTGCCGGGCGGCTCGGCCGGATCCGCCAGCGCCTTCACCAGCCGATACAGCGACGAGCGGGCGGGTAACTGGACCCGGCCCGGCCCGTGGGTGTCCGCCACGATCTGTTCGGTCAGCTCGATGACCTGTTTGGTGGTGGTCTTCGACCGGCCCCGGCACCGGCGCAGGGCCTCCAGCACGGCGCTCACCACTCGCTCATCGGTACGCCCGGTAGGGGACGGGGCGCGCAGGTGGCGCTTGTCGACCAGCCCCCACAGCCCCTGCCTGCCGTAGACCAGCCGCATCCGCTGCACCGTGGTCCGGCTGACCCTGGCCCAGCCCAGCCCTGCGAGCTCCTGGGCCTTGGCGTGCTCGCGCTCGGCGAGGGTGAAGCGCTGCGGGTCGTACTCGGTCCGGGGCACACCGCTTTCGGGGCCGCCGGGCAGCCCGGTCTCGACCTCGCGGATGTGCCGCTGCCAGGCCAGGGCCCGCTCCTGCGCCGCCAGCGGCACCGTCTCCCACAGTGCCGGGGCAGGCGGCGCCGCGGCGGCTGTGCCGATCACCGAGAAGCCGGGCGCGGCCACCAGGCGGGCGGCCACGACGCAGGCGGCGGCCCCGTCGTCGGCAGCCAGGTGTACCCGGCCGTCGACCTGGGCGGCCACCTGCCAGGTGCGGTCTTCGAACGTGACCTGCGCGCCCACCTCAAGATGCCGCCCACCGGGGGCGGTTGCGCCGTGTCTGCTCAACTTGCGTGCTGCTCCTGCCCCTTGTCGCCTGCGGCCGGGCCGGGGGAGACGACAGTGTGCTCACCCAGCGGTCTCTCAAGGTCTGCGGTCAGCCGCCCGCCCCACAGCGCGTGGTAGAGCACCGGCAGCGCCGTGAGGATCTCGCCCGCCGCCGTAGCCCCGGCCATCAGCGGCCGCGGGGCGGCGAACGCCTCGAGCACCGCCTGCTCAAGGCCGCCTGCGTCCCGGTGGCGGGGGTGGCGGTAGCCAGCCAGCCACCGCACGTTCGCCGCCACCACCTTCTCCGGCGGCACCAGGCGCCGGTAGGTGAACCCCACCGCCGCACACGCCGCGGCAAGCACCGCGGCGGCGCGCCCGGCCCGGCCTGCGGAGGGCTCGGAAGTGGCGGGACAGTCGGCGAGCAGGGCGCGCCCGTCGGCGTAGCGGGCGAACAGCTGGGGCACCCACGTCAAAACCCGCCTGCTGTCCGGATCACGCCAGATCAGCCGCACCGGCCGCGCCGACAGCCCCACCACCTGCGGATCGCGGTCCAGGACCATCAGCTGCGTGCACATCGCCTGTGAACCGTGCATCACATGCCGCCCGGTCGTGGCCGACCACCACCAGCCCGGCCCCCACCGCCGCCCTGGCACCACCGGGAACGGTGCGACCGGCGCAAGCTGTTCGAAGCGCACCGCCACGGCTGCCTCGACCCAGCGGCGCTGCACCGGCGTGCTGTCCGCCCCGGTGAACTCCGCCTCCACCGTGCCCGGTTCCGGCACTTGCGTGAAGGCGGATAAGCCAGCCTCCGCGCCGTCCTGGCTGCTGTCGATGATCACGTACTCCACACAACGCCATGCCTGCCCTGTTGCGCAGGAGAACCGGCCGGTAACCGCAACCTCGGTACCACCGCCGGACATTCACCGCGCGGCACCCAGGGTGCCGCGCGCGGGCACCGGTGTCAGTGCGGAGTCCTGCACTTTTTGCCCCGCCGCGCGGCCTCGGCCCGGCAACGGCTCGTCGGCGCGCCAACCGGCCGCAGTGCCCGGGCCGCTTCCCGGCCGCCGCCGGTTGTGTCAGTCCTCGTCCTGGCCTGCGGCGAGCACCGAGGCCAGCTCCTGGGCGGGCAGGCGCGACCAATGGGCGACTTCCTGAAGCGACACCCCGGCGGTGACGGCCGCGGTGGCGGTGTGCACGAGGGCCTGGTCGATCAGGGCGGCACTGTGGCTGAGGTGCTCCAGCAGTGTGCGGGCCACCTCGGCGGTAGTGCCGCTGTGCACGCCGCGCAACTCCACCAGCTGCTCCCGGGCCTCGTCGACCAACTGCGTGATGTGGAACCGGTGTTCGGCGCTCACTGTGGCCCGCCACCGGGTGCGCGAGCCACCCGACTGCTGCTCGGCCGCCATCACGCGCAGCTGGCCGGCCATCGTGGCGGGCTGCTGTTCCCGCTGCAGCCGCCACGGATCGTCCCTCCACCCGGGCGGCCCGCCTTCACCGCGCCGCTGGCGGATGACCGCGCCCATCCAGGTGAGCAGCGGCCCGCCGTAGTCCACCGCGGACAGCGGGCCCAGCCAGCCCCGTCCCACCCGCTCGCCCAGCCGGCGGCAGAACGCCCCGTCGGCGGGCAGCGGCCGCGGCCGCCCGGCGCCGCTGTCCCTCCACACCAGCTCGGCCATGGCCGGCTCCAGCAGTGCCTGCGTCACGGCCACGACCTCGGGGAAGATGGCCGCGTCCCGGTCCACGATCCGCCACCGCTGAAGATCCGTTCCCGCGTTGCCGCCCGCCAGCCGGTGCAGCCTGTGCGGCCAGATCTCCTCCTGCTCCCAGTGCAGGGCCTCATCCCACCACCGGGCCACGACCGCGTGCGCCAGGGCGAACACCTGACCGGGCTCCGCCGCGGCCCGCCCCGCACGGCGCGCCACCCCCGCCCACTGCCGCTGCGCCGCAGCGACTTCCGGGAGACCGTGCAGGTCGAGGTGTTCCAGCGGCTGGTCGGCGTCGGCGTCCAGCAGCCACCGCCCGTGCCGGACACACACCCGCTGCCAGCGCGGCAGATACCGCACCGCCCGCACCGTCTGCCCGGTACGCCGCGCGGTGCACGACCGGCAGGCGAACGCCGCTTCGCCCGCCACCGCGCCCGCCGCCCGCCACCGCGCCTGCGCCAGGGCGGCCTCCCGGCCGGTGCTGATCTTGGGATCATCCACGGTGAAAGCGGGCAGCGCGTGCGCCAGCACCGCCGGCTCGACCCCGCACAGTTCGGCGAGCACAGCCCGCCCGGCTTCGTTGAGCACGATCTCCGCATCGGCCCGCACACCGCCGCTGTCGTTGCGGGCGGGGGAGTTGCGGCACGTCCACAGCCGCAGCACACCGGCAGCCGGCAGGCCGTAGTGGTCCGCGGCCCGGTTGATCAGTGACGAGGTCAGCTCCCCGGCCAGCGGCACGGTCCGTAACGCTCCTGCTCTCACAGCTCTCCCCTGACGCCCTGTCCTGCTTCCTGCCCCGGCGCACTGATCGCCTACAGCTCGAACTGCAGGTCGACGATGTCCTTGAGTTCCACTTCGAGGCCGTGGGCACGGCGGCCGCCGTCGCGGAAGTACACCTCACCCAACGCCTCGGCAGCGAGCTCGCGGAGGTCGTCCTCGTCGACGCCTGCTTCCTGGGCTTGAAGGAGGCGGGCGGCGTGCCGGGGCGGCAGGGCGAGGGTGAGGTGACGCACGCGGGCCTGGTCGGTGCTGCCGACGGCGGCGGTGTAGCCGAACCTCGCCTGCACATCGATCATGATGCCGCTCGTGGTGGCCGCGGCCTGTTTCGCCTTCGCCCTGATCTGCGGCTGCCAGCGCACGCGGACCTCACGCTCGAGGCGGTCGGCGAGCTCCGGCCGGGGCCTTTTGATCTGGTTCTTCACATACCGCTCCACCGTGCGCTGGCTGATGCCGAGCAGCTCGGCCACCGGCATCGTCCGGCCGCCGTGCTTCTTGAGGAGGTAACGCATCCGCGCCCCGGCGGACTTGGGGATGGGCCGCGTGAACGCGCCCTGCACCGCCCTGTCGAGTTCTTCCCCGACCGTGACCATCGGCGTAACTCTCCTACTCTCCAGTGTCCTTGGCGGTGACCTCGCCGGTCTTGATGTAGCGGGCGAGGTTGGCGACATGGCCGTCGGCGCCGAGCTGTTCGAGCACGTCAGCCCCCCACAGCACGCTCTGGGTGCCCTCGTGCTTGACCATCCCGGGCGAGACGCCGAGCCGGAACGAGCCCGGCACGGTCTTGCCGTCGGCTCCGTAGGGCAGGACGTCCAGAGGGCTGGGCCCGTCGGCCGCGTACACGGCGCAGTCGGAGAGGACCGCGACCGGGTAACGGCCGGTGGCCGCCGCCAGGTGGAGCATCTTGCGGTGCATGTTGACCCGGGCCCGGGAGATGACGGTCGCGCGGATGTCCGGCCGCCAGGTCGGCCGCGCGAGGGCGGGCCAGGCCTGCCCCGGCTTCCAGCCGCCCCCGCGCGCCTTCTCCTGCAGCTTGCCGATCCCGCCCTTGACGGTCATCTTGACCGCGTCCACCACGATCCCCAGCTCCGGATCACGGCTCTTGTAGCCGTCCATCGCCTGAAGGAACTGGTGCGGGGGCAGCTTCTCCGCGACGCCGAGGTCCGCCATGGTGGCGACGTAGGCATCGCGCAGCCGCTTGTACCAGCCGTCCAGGAGCCGGCCGCTCTCCCGGCGCAGCCAGGCCTCGACGGGGGTGACGTCGTAGCCGAGCTCGACGGCGTAGGCCACGGTGGGCGTGGCATACCAGGCCGGACCGGTCGGGCGCCGGCCGCTCGGCGTGAAAGGGCTGGGCAGCAGGCCGGCGTCGAGGTCGCGCCACTGCTTGCCGACCTTCACCCGGGACAGGTCGACGTGGGAGAGGTCGACCAGCCAGGAACCGGGCACCGCTGGGTCGAAGACCGGATCGGTGACGTGCTCGGGTGGCGATGACAGCCCGACGACCGCACCGTTGGCGGCTGCACCGAAGGCCAGGTTCACATCCAGACCGACCAGGTGCCCCTGCATGCACTCGGCGTCGGTGAGGTCCCGCGCCCAGTCGTAGGCCTCCTCGAACAGCCGCTCGTCGGGGCCGCGCACGTGGAAGCGGGGCAGATGGGCCAGGACGGGGTGTCCGTCGATCGCCTCGCACGGCGCCGGGTCTACCGGCTCCGTGCCCAGTGACCCGGGCCGGTGCTCGCGGTGCCGCCTGCCGTTCTCGTCCGGCTCGCTCGCGCGGGTCGGCGGGTTGAGCGCGGTCATCAGCTGCAGCCCCGTCACGGCCGTGGAGCCGACCGGCGTCATCACCCGCTGCGCGTACACACCCAGCACCCGGGCGAGCTCAGGCGGCGGCAACTGGGCGGCGTGGCCCCAGGCGCGGTCGTCCAGGGCGCGCCAGGAGGGGATGCACAGTTGTACGCACTGGCGGCGGCTGCCGTGGGCGGGGCGGTAGATCCGCGCCCACGGCCCCAGCCCGCGCTTGGTCAGCTGCCAGTCGGCGCGCTCAAGCTGCTTGATGACCTTGTGTCCTTCCGGCAGCCGCCCGGCAAGCCGCTCGGCCTCGGACAGGGCGGCGGGCAGGCCGTAGCGCTCGCACGCCGCCTCGGTGAGCACCAGCAGCGGGTCGCCGTCCTTGCCCGAGCCGTGCAGCTTCTCCGACCCCAGCCGTGCCTCGGTGAGCGTCCACTCCACCAGCGCGGGCAGGGATTTGGCGGGCACGTCCAGGATCAGGCCGCCGATGCCGTACCCGGTCACGTTGCGCTCGGTGTCGGCGTCGAGAACGAGCAGCGGACCGTGCGCGTACGCACCGCCGGGCGCGGGTGTGTGGGCCGCAGCGGCCTTCGACGCACCCGGGCGGCGTGATCCCTGCGACGGCCGGGCGGCCCGCGCCGGACGCGATGCGGCTCCCGGCGCGTGAGCGGCTGCGGGCGAGACGGACGGGGCGGCGGGTGTGGCCACGGGTGTGGTCACGGCCGCAGCCTCAACAGCCCCGCCCCCGGGCCCGGTCGTTGCCGTGGGTGCCGGGCCGCTGAACGCCGTCGGTGCCGGGGCCTCCTCCTGCAGGGCGGCGGTGCTCCCGGCGGCGGGGTAGAGCTGTGCGAGCTGCTTGAGCAGGCGCGCGTACGGCTCCCGCTGCGGCGGCCGCGGCTCCGTTTTGCCTGACTCCCAGGCGCTGACGGTTGCCCGCCGCACGTCCAGGGCGGACGCCACCTCGTCCAGGGTGAGCGCGTGGGCCTGGCGCAGGCGCTTGCGCTCCGCCGGGGGCGGCAGCGGGGACCGGGACGCGACCAGCGCGTCGACCGCATCGAACAACTCGGACATGGGGCACCTCCGCCTCCACTCTACCCCATGAACCGTACTTATTGCGTACGGATAGCGTCCATTCTGCGTACGGATGAAGGGTGTGGGTGGTAGGGTCCCGATCGGAGGGCGCCCTTTTCGGAAGGTCTCACCGCCTCCCCGGTCCGCCCGCCGCCCGGATGCCGCCGCCTGCTTCGGATCGAGGAAGAGCTGTATGACTGTGGTCGAACTGCCGCGGCCCGGCCGTCCCGGGAGGCAGCGCCTCTTCCCGGACCAGGCCGAGGCCGTCAAGCGGCTGGTACGGCATCTGCGGCGCGCGGGGACGCGGGGGCTGTTCGTGTCGGCGACGGGCACCGGCAAGACGCTGGTGTCGATCCGCACAGCGGACGAACTCGGCGCGCGGCTGGTGCTGTTCGTGGTGCCCACCCTGGACCTGGCGGCCCAGACGGCGCTGGCCTGGCGCGGCGACGGTCACCTGGAGCACATGGTGATCGTCTCCTCCCTGGACACCAGCGGCCGGGACGACCTGGTCGCGGCCCGCGTCATGTCGACCACGAACCCGCACGCGCTGGGCGGGCTGATGTCGGTGGTGGGGGAGGGGGAGGACCAGATCCGTGCGTTGACGGTGATCTGCACCTACGACTCCCTGGACAAGATCGAACAGACCCAGCGCACGGGATACGCGGTGCCGCCGTTCGACCTCGCGGTCATGGACGAAGCCCACCGGATCGCCGGCCGCGCCGACAAGAAGTGGGCGATCGTCAACGACGCCAAGCGGATCCGCGCGGATCGCCGCCTCTACATGACCGCCACCCCCCGCATCTTCGCCGCGCCGGAGCTGGCCGAGTCCGCCGACACCACCCGCCCCCGCCGCCGTGCCACCGCCCCGAACCGGGACACGGACGTGGACGCGTTCGCCAACTCCATGGACAACGAGGCCGTCTACGGCAAGAAGGTCTTCGAATACCCCCTCGCCCAGGCGGTGGAGGACGGCCGGGCCGCGGACTACCGCATCGTGGTGCCCACCCTGACCGACACCGACCTGCGCCGCCGCCTGAACATGCCCGCCCCGGGCACGACCGCGCACACAGCCGCCGGTTCCGGCGAACAGGGGGACGACGGTGCGCTGCGCACCACCGCCCTGCACCTGTCCGTCCTGCGCGCCATGACCGAACACCGTCTGAGCAAGGTCCTGGTCTACTTCAACCTCGTCTCCGACGCCCGCCGCTTCGCCCGCGAACTCCCCCACACCCTGCGCCTGCTGGCCCGCACCGACCCCGACCTCGTCCCGGACATCACCCCCGAGCTGTTCTTCGCCCACGGCGAGCACACCCCAGCCCAGCGCGCCGACACCTTCACAGCCTTCGCCGCCGCCGACTGCGCGATCCTCGCCAACTCCCGCCTGATCGCCGAAGGCGTCGACATCCCCAGCGTCGACGCGATCGTCTTCGCGGACCCCACCCGCAGCGTCATCCGCTGCGTCCAGGCCCTGGGCCGCGCCCTGCGCCTGGACGTCTCCGGCAAGACCGCCAGCCTGATCGTCCCCGTCTACGTCCCGCCCGGCGCCGACGGCGAGAACATCCTCGGCACCGCATACGAGCCGGTGTGGGCGATCGCCTGCGCACTGGCCGGCCACGACCACCGCATCCTCGAGCGCCTCCCGGACAAGGCCAACCGCCTCCCACGCGAGACCAGCGATGTCATCGCCCGCCGTTGGCACTTCGACTTCACCGTCCACCCCGAACGCATCGCCCAGGCGATGGACCTGGTCTCCTTCGACCCCCGCGACGCGCCGGTCTCCCGCTCCCGCCGCCTAGGGCTCGCCGCCGCCCAGTCCTACCGCGACCAGTACGGCCACCTCGAGGTCCCCGCCGACCACATCGACCCCACCGGCTACCGGCTGGGCACCTTCATCACCACCATGCGCGACGCCCGCACCGCCGGCCGCCTCGAAGCCGACTGGATCGCCGAACTCGACGCGCTCGGCATGATCTGGGACAAGCACGACGCCGCCTGGCGCTCCCGCCTCGCCGCCGCCGCCGACCACCTGCGCACCCACGGCCATCTCGCCGCCCCTGCCACCACCCCCGTCGGCGCATGGCTCGCCGAACAACGCCACCTCGCCGCCAAGAACACCCTCGATGCCGCCCGCGCCGACGCCCTCACCGCCCTCGCCCCCGACTGGCGCCTTCCCCACGGCGCGGACTGGCACCGCAAATACCACCTGCTGCGCGCCCACCTCGCCTCCGGTGCCGACCCGGCCGCCCTCACCCGCGACACCCTCCTGGCCGGGGTGAAGATCGGCTCCTGGCTCCACCGCCAGCTCACCACCTGGGCCGCCCTCCACCCCGGCCAGCAGCACCTGATGACCGCTCTCGGCCTCACCCCCGACACCAACCCCCTCGCCCCGGCCCGCCGCTCCCGCCGCACCTTCGAACAGGCCGTCCAGCTCCTTGAACTCTTCCTCCACCGCGAAGGCCGCGCCCCCACAGCCCGCGAGACCATCCGCGTCGACGGCGACACCGTCAGGATCGGCGCCTGGCTCGCCAAAGCCCGCACCAAGCACCGCACAGGCCAGCTCCCCGGAGCCCACGCACGCCTGGTCGCCGCGCTCTTCGAAGGCGACTGGACGACCGAGGCCGCCGTCCCCGCCATCCTGGCGTAGACGCCTGCCCGCACAGGGGGGCGGAGCCGGGTCCGTATGCTGCGTGCGCCTGGAGGACCACGCCGCGCCCGCCGTTCAACCTCGGCGGCCGTGCTCCCATACTCATTTCGTCACTCCATGGTCAGGTTCGTATGCGGATGGTTACTCTGGCGTGATGGATCACGAGGGGGCGGAGCAGGGGCCAGGGGGTGCGGTGACCAGCCGGGAGCAGGACGCGGTGCGCCTGCTGCTGTTGATTGACGGGGCGTGCGAGCCGCTCACCGAGGCGGAGAAGGCCCTGCCCGGCCTGGAGCAGGCAGTGGGCGTAATGAGGACGCAGGTCAAGCTGCAGAAGCTGGACTTCTGGCTGCGCAATCCGGACTACCTGGCCAACGAGCTGCTGACTGCCTACGAGACCGAGCCCGAGGAAGCACTGCTGGACCTCGCCGGCCGCATCCTGGACTCCGAGGAGCCGGAGGTGCGGCGCTATCCGATGCTGCGCCACCACTTCGGCGCCTACGAGTGGCTGGACGACGCCCTGGCGGTGCTGCGCAGCGCCGGGCTGCTGGTGCGCAAGCGGCGGGGAACGGTCAACCGGGTGCGCCAGCACGACTACTTCCTGCTGGAGCACGGCCGTCACGTCGCCCGGGAGATCATCCGCCAGGAACCGGATTTCGGCTACTACGTGCAGCGCGTCGAGGACGTCCTGCGGCTCGCGGGGGAGAAGAGCGGCAGCGAGCTGAAGAAGCAGCAGTACCTGACGCGCGAGTACGCCGACACGCCGCGGGGGAGCCGGATCGGGTCGATCAGTGAGCAGGCGCGCCGCCGGCTGGCGGCATTCCGGCAGCAGCTGCAGGCACAGGGAGCGGGGGGAGCATGAGCACGGTGCAGGAAGAGGCACTGCTGGAGACGCGTATTGCGGACAAGGCGGGTGTGAAGGTCGACGATGTCCGTGACGTGTTCGCCGCTTACGGGCTGCCGCTGGTCATCTCTCCGGCACGTCCGCGGTCGCTGCGGGTGCACCGGCTGCGGGTGGCCGGGGAACGCACCGGCGACGTCGAGCCGGGCCCGTTCGACAAGACCCTGTCCTTCTCCGCAGGTCTGACAGCGCTGGTCGCCTCGAACTTCCGGGGCAAGACGTCGGTGCTGGAACTGCTGACGTGGTGCCTGCGCGGCACGCCGCGCAGTGAGATGCAAAGCCGTGTCCGCAGCTGGCTGCACCACGTCGACCTGGACGCGACCGTCGCGGGGGAGCCCATGGCGTTCCGCCTGGACCTCACCGACGGGGAGATCACCGCGGCCGCCGTCCTGACCGGCCCCGACTCGGCCGCCCTGGCCGACGTACGCGGCCCCGCCCCGGACCGGGGCATCACCGTCCTGCTGCGAGCCTCCAGCACCGACAGCTACGCGGAGCAGATCGCCGGCCTGATGCTGGGGCGGATGGATCTGCAGCCCCTGGTCAACAGCTTCAAGGAGACCAGCACCCAGACCCACGGGTGGCCCGCCTACTTCGGGGCGGTCTACCTGCCGGCCGGCGGCGACAAGGCACTGCTGGGCGAGGTCACCTCCAACGGACTGCCGGGCCGTCTGCTGCAGGTCTTCCTGGACCTGCCCGCGGCCGCCGCCCTCACCCGCGTCAAGACCGTGCACGACGTGCGCCTCGCCGAGGACAAGGCACGCCGCGCGGTGGCGGCCGCCGAAGCAGCGGAACGCGCATCCGAACGCGAACGCCTCGAAACCGATCTCGCCCAGGCCCGCGAGGCACTGGCACGCCTGCTGCCCGGGGACGGCGAGGACGCCTCCCTGACCGACCTGGCCCGCGACGCGGTCCAGCTCGCCCGGGCGCTGGCCGACGCGCAGGACGCGTGGGACGAAGCCGTGCGCGTCTTCCGCCGGGCGCGCACCGAACGCCAGCAGGCCGCCAAGCTCCTCAACGACGTCACCGAAAGTGCCACCGCCCGTCTGCTCTTCCACGGCCTGAACCCCACCAGCTGCCCCCGCTGCGACCAGCAGATCGACGACACACGCCGCCAGCAGGAGCGGCACGCCCACACCTGCGCGGTGTGCGCGCGAGGTGACCGGAGACGACGAAGAACCGCAGGAAATCAAGGCCGAGGCACAGCAGAGGCTGGAGACGAGTACCGCCGCCGAAGCGGCAGCCAAACAGGCTCTGGAACAGGCCGAGGCCACCGTCGATGGCCTGACACGCCAACTGGAACGCGCGCAGGAGCAGTTGCGGCGCGCTCAGTCCGCCGCCGACCTGCCCGCTCGCCTGGCCGCACAGGAGAACGTGCTGCGACTGGAAGGCGCACTCAGCGTGTTCCGCGAGCCCGAGGAACCGGCCCTGGACGAAACCGAGGCCAAGGCCATCAAGGTCCTGGCTGCCGCCGCCGACCTGCTGGAAAAGGACAGCAAGACGGCCGCCGAGGCACTGTTCAAAGAGGTCAACGAGGAGACCGCCGAGCTGGCGACCCTGTTCGGGGTTCCCTCCCTCAAGTCGGTGTCGATCGACCGCGGCGCCCGCCTGAAAATCTTCCCCCTCGGCAGCAAGCAGGAATGGTTCAAGGACCAGACCGCCGGCGCACGCCTGCGGCTGCGCATCGCGGTCGCCATCGCCCTGCTCAGGGTCGGTCGGGCAAACGGCGTATCCACCCACCCCGGCCTGCTGCTGATCGACAGCCCCAAGTCCGAGGAGATGCAGTCCGCCGACGCCCATAAGCTCTTCAAGGAACTGGCCACCGTCGCAGCCGAGAGCGACCTGCAGGTGGTCATCACCACCGCGGACTTCGACCTGGCCCGCGCAGCCCTGCCCGCCGACAGCATCCGGCAGGCCGAGCCCGGCGCTTCCCTATGGTGATGCCGCACCCGAGAGCACGCAGGAAAGGACGGCTGCCGTGCCGCAACTCGCCGACCGGCTGACCGAACTGGCCGCAGACGGCCAGCCCATCACCTTCCCTGCCCTCGGCCTCGCCCCCGACACCGTCGCCAGCCAGGCCGGCGACGTGGCCGCCGGCCCCTTCGCCCCCTACCTCGCCGAAGCCGTCGCCGACGCATACAACCGCAGCGACGCCCAATGGCAGCCCGCAGCCACCGCACTCCCTGAAGGACTCGCCGCACAGCACAGCGTCCTGCACCTGACCGCATCCATGGACGCCCTCCTCCACAGCCCCGCAGCCGCAAAGGCACTGGGCAAGCCCCTGACCGCAGCCCTGCTGGACGGACTGCCCGACCGCATCGAGGCCGCACCCCTCCTGGCCGCCGCCCGCCTCGAAGGCGCCGTACGCCTGGCGGTCGCCGAAGCGGTCACCCCCTTCAAACTGTGGCAGGCGCTCGAGGACGTGCCGACCGACGGCCCCGAAGACTTCCTCGAACGCCTGCCCCGCCTCCTCGGCCTCACTCTCGACCGCTGGGCCGGCGAGGACACCCTCGCCGACACGGTCCGCACCCTGCTGCAGCAACTCACCCACGACGAAGCCACCGACGTGGACGCGATGTTCGAACTCGGCTGCGACCTGCTGCGCCGCGCCCTGTCCTCCCAGGACATCGGCACCGTCACCACCCACCTCGTCCAGGCCCGCCACCAGTTCGAAACCGCCGCCCAGGCCGAAGAAGCCCGCCACGACGCCCTCACCTACGCAGCGGTCTGCGACGCCATCCTCGCCTTCGGCCGGGCAGACGCAGCAGCCATCAACCACGCCGCCGACCAGATCGCCGACACCCTGGACCAGCGCCAGGCCTGGATCCACCGCACCCACCAGCCCGAATGGCTCCAACCGCGCCGCTCAGCAGAAATCGCCTGGCACCACCTCGTCCTCCAACTACGCGCCGCAGCCACCACCCTCCAAGACGACGCATGGATGGACGCCTGGCAAGCCCTCGACACCGTCCTCGCCGCCTACAGCGCCGCCCGCACCGTCCGCCCCCTGGCAGGCGACACCGGCCAAGGCCTGGCCCTGCTGGTCCAGCCCGCGATCGAAGACGGCTTCCTGCGCCAGCAGGCCTTCCTGGCACAACTGCGCCGCGCCGCCCAGGAAACAGCCCAGCACGCCGCCCGCGACTTCGACGCCGCCACCGCCCACACCCTGCTCACCGCGATCGAGACCGCGGCCCAGCGTGAGATGAGCTCCGCCAGCTCCTCCAACGCCGCCGACGACGGCAGCGATGACGACGACCCCGGCGGAGCAGTGCTCGCCCGCTTGCAACGCCTGGCACCGACCCTGCTCCTCCAGCTCAAAGACCAGGCCCTGGGCATCGCCAGCACACTCGACGACCAGCAGCTCCGCGTACTGGAAGGCTTCGCCCACGACAGCGACGTCGCCCGCCTCAAAGCCACCGATCCGCTCATCGTGCCCAAACTCGACCAGCTCATGGCCGAGTTGTCCGCCCATCCCTCGTTCACCGGGGAAGTCCGCCAGACCTTCTCCGTGCTAGTCGAGCAAACCCTCCTCTTTCTCAAGAGCCGTTCCGACATCACCCGCACCAACCTCCTCGGCTCCACCAAGAAGGGCGAACCACCCCTTTTCGACTACCGGCGCAAACCCGAGGGAGACCGCAAGCCCGTCGAGGCCGACCTGCAGCGCGACTTCCATCAGTGGCTCCAAAAAGGCCCCCTGCACAACGTCGTCCTCGTCGAACCCGTCGACGTGGGCATGGGCCGCGCCGATGTCATGGCGCACTTCGGAGCCCTGCGCTACCTCACCGAGATCAAACAGGACGCCACCGACAACGATCCCCAGTACCTCGAAAGGCGCTACCTCACCCAGGCCGCCGAGTACAGCATCACCAACGCCCCCTTCGGACAGCTCCTCGTGCTGGACCTCACCCCGAAGAACGACACTCAAGGCAATCTGCGCGTCGATGAAGTCGCCTGGACCACCGCCCACCGGCCCCGGGGGGCCACAACAGACCGGGCAGTCGTCGTCGGCATCGTCGCCGGCAACCGCACCACACCCTCCGCCTACTCCCGCAAGTAAGCCGCGGTATCCACCAGCACACGGCCACCAGCCTCGAACCGGACGACCGCTCGGCCGTCAGCGCGACGCCCTCGTGGGCAACGCCACCGGGGGAGAACCAGCCCAGGACGCCTGAACACGGGACGCGCTCGTTGTCAGCGTCGCAGTCCGGGGCCGACGCGCTCGTAAGCGCAGCGCTTGGTGACCGGGTTCAAGACAGCGACCTTCAGCGGGCTCCGGGCGGCTTCCTCGATCCTCGAGAGCCAGGCTCGGCCGGGCACCAGGATGGTCAGGTCCGCAGGCCACCGGGCGAGCGCTGAGGGGTCGGGGCACACCACACCGGCCAGCTGGAACGCGCTGTCCTTGCACGGCCGGCT
The DNA here is from genome assembly GCF_001542625.1 of Streptomyces griseochromogenes. Classification (NCBI taxonomy): domain Bacteria; kingdom Bacillati; phylum Actinomycetota; class Actinomycetes; order Kitasatosporales; family Streptomycetaceae; genus Streptomyces; species Streptomyces griseochromogenes. Next base: position 5,293,367 of record NZ_CP016279.1, read on the forward strand.
GTAGAGGAGCAGCCCGTTGCCGTGGGCGGGGCTCTGGGCGCCGCACTCGACGGCCTTGCCGGAGGTGGAGCGGACCATGTGCATGAACGCGGGCCACAGTGCGGCGTCCATGCCCGCGTGCTCGAAGAAGGCGGACAGCCGCTCCTGCTCCGCCCGCTCTTCCCGCGCCTGTTCCTCAGCGGCCTGCCGGCGGTCCTCGGCGGCCCGTCTGCGCCGTTCCGCGGAAGCGGCCCGCATGTCCGCGGCCTGACGGCGTTGCTCGGCGGCGGCCGCCTGCAGGACTGCTTCGGCGTCGGCCTCCAGCCGGGCCCGGACGACGGCCAGTTGGACGTAGGAGCGGGCGGTCCACCACACCGTGGCGTCCGGGCCGGCATGGGCATGCACCCGCTCCTGAAGAATCCACCGGATCGCATCGACGAGGGAGCAGGAGACGTGGGTCCACGCCGCCTTTGTCTTCAACGTGTGCGGCGCCGCCCAGGTGTAGCGCGCCATCCCGTGACGCACCGTCCACGCGTCCCCGCGGCTCCTGGGGGGCGCCACCCGCAGGGAGGGCACACCGCGCTCCCACGGCCGCTTCTCCACCGCAATCCAGCACACCGCCACACCGTCCGCCGCGTAGCGGTCCGTCCGCCCCTGCGCCTCCTGCGGCGTCATGGGCGAAAGCTGCGCCTCCAGTGCCATGAACGGCCGGTCCCGCCGGTCGAAGACCAGCACGTCGGCACGCCAGGTCCGGGCCTCGTTGCCGACCTCCAGCTCAGCCCTGAAGCCCGCTGCCCGGGCGGCGGTGGCCAGCTCGAGCTTCAGCAGATGATGCTCCGGCGACTCGTTCGCCAGCGCGCAGTCGCGGGGCCGCACCTGGTGGTAGAAGTGCCGGGCACGGTGCGGGGAGACGCGCGCGAATACCTTTCCCCGGCACTCCGGACACGCCAGCTCCAGACCTTTCACGCGGTGAATGTCTGCCCAGGACCGGCCGCACCCCAGATCGTCAAGCGACGCATCCAGCCGGCCCCAGCCCGCGTGCAGGGCGGTGTACCCCATCGGCTCCCCATCGTGTGCCCCGACAAGGACAGCATCCCCTGTGCTGCAATGGCGATACACCCTCGTCTGCTCGTTTGTCCGGGTGCGCTGTTGAGTGACGCGCCTGCGGGCTGGCGGGTGGTCACGACGGCTTCCCGGCGAGTGCGGCCAGGCGCTCCAGCTCGCCCAGGCCCGTAGTCGCAGCACTGCCCGCACACCAGCCGCCGCTTCCTGGGCTTCTCCGGCAGCCGGATGTCGTGCGGTAGCCGAGAGGTGTCTTTGGACTCGCGTAGGTCGAAGTCGCACTCGGCGCAGACCAGGCCAGCCGCGCGGGCCTGCTTCTTCGACCATGCGGGCCAGTCCGCCGACAGGGCGAGGTTGCAGATCGCCATGCCTACGGCGCCGGGCTGGAACACGGGAAGGCCCAGCCGGGGCAGTCCTCGGGGATGTCGCCGATGGACTCCTTCAACGAGGGCATCCACCGCACCAGGTGGGTGAGATCGTTGCGGACGATACGGACCTCATCGCCCTGCCGCATGGCCTTGTTGTAGGAACTGGCGAGCGGGAAGCGGAATGCCGTCACGATCGTGTAGGGCACTTCGAGTAGCTGAAGGTCCTGGCCGATCTCAGCGGCCGTGGCCTTCCACTCGCCGCACCTGGTCTCCCGCCACAGCGCGAGCCCGTCGTTGTTCAGCACGCCGGACACCCTCACCGTGCTCACGATCCGCCGCTGCGCGGCCCGTACCTCCGGGAGAACTGCTTCCGTCATCGGATTACCCTCGTCTCGTCGGCCCCCGGGCGGGCGGCCTCCCCAGGTCAACGATGGGCGGCGCCGGGCCGCCCGGTACGACTTCTTCCCCCCGGGAAATCGGCCGTGACGTGGGGAGGACGTTCGTCGTTGTCGGGGCGGTGCCGCCCCTTTCCTGTCGCGCTGTGACGGTGCCCGGCCGAGTGCCGCGTCAGCCCACGACTGACCCGGACTGGTAGGTCCCAGACGCGCCGCGTCACTCACAGCGCCCCGCCGTGCGGCCCCGGCCGCCCGACAGGCGCCGGATCGTGGGGTCGGCCGGAAGACGGCACCGCCATGACCTCACCCCACCCGCGAAGGCGCCCCCAGCGGCGCAGCGAGATCCCCCGTGGCCCGCAGCAAACCGCGGGCCTGCAGGAAGTCCGCGACGCCCTGCCGCCCGCGCCCGGTTCCTGCACCGTGGCGCCCGCTCCGCTCCCGGCCGATGAGGGCGTACCGCCCGAGTTGCTGGCGCTGGTCACCTACCACTGCCGTCACATCAACGCCTACCTCGCCCGCGCCCAGCACCTGAAGACCCTGCACGGCGACAGCATGAAGCAGTGGCAGCGCCTGGTCCTGTACGCCCTGACCGACGCCCTCGCCCACAACCACCTCCTGGTCGGCACCCTCGCCGCCTACCTCCAGCGCCAGGACCTCGACGCCGACCTGCTGCGCCGCTACCTGCAATCCCCCGACCCCGACCGCTACATCACCGGTGAGGCCGTCGAGCACCTCGACGGCCTCACCGGCGCCGTGCCCGAGGAAGCGGCCGAGCCGGTCTGGACCGGCATCGGCCGGCGGATTGCTCGCGACGGCGGCTGACGACCGCGCCAGCTCGATGCTGAGCGCGATGTTCTCCGCGGGCTCGAGGAACGCGTCGCGAGCGCCGGGCCCGGGCGTGGCAGGCGCGGCGCGGGCCGGACTCACTCAGGCCGAGAAGGAACGCGCTGCCGCCCGGCAGCGCGGTCGGCCGACGCGGCGAGGGCACGGAGCCCGACGTCATACGCCATCGCGCCGAGGGCGAGGACCACGAGCGGCCACACGAGCGGGGACGCGATGGTGCCGTGGACCAGGGCCGCGCCGACGCTGCCGGTGCCGAGTACCGCGGTGCAGGCCGGAATTCCCGGCAGGGCGATCCGCAACACCACCTCCCGGCGCCGGGCCGGGCGTGCTGCGACAGGGGCGGGGGCGCTCATCGGCCGCTCACCGTATCCGGCTCGGTCGCGGGAGAGCTGCCGGTGATGCGCCCAGCAAGCCGCTTCACCTTCCGGCGAACCTTCTCGGCCTGCCTGTCCGGCTCCGCAGCACCAGCGGCCATGGCCGCTTCGGCCCAGGTGGTGACCCCACGGGCGCCGAGAGCGAGAGTCACCGCTCGCTCGGCCGGGGAGAGGGCCTTCAGAATCTCGATCAGGCGCGAGTTCTCGAAGCCGGTCTCGAGGCCGGGGTCGACGGCAGCTTGTCCGCAGACCAGGTCGTACAGGGTCAGCCCGTCGCCGAGCGGGGTGTCGAGCAGCAGCAGCCGCGACTGGTTGACCTTGCGGCGCCAGACCGGGGTGAGTTGCCGGTGGATGACACTGGCCTCTGACTTCAGCTTGTCCAAGGACTCAGGGGTCAGGTGACCTTGGTCGTAGAGAGGGTCCGCCCAGTCGCCGAGCAAGGCGGTGGAGACCGGCTCATTCCACCCGCTCCACCTCCCCAGCACCTCCGACGTGAAGGAGTGAATCGTGGGTCCGTCGCCGACGAGCGCGGCCTCGCGGGCGCTCAGCGCCTGGATCACCTCCGGGACCGGGATGTTCAGAGCCCGGAACCCGGACTCGATGGTCCGGTTGGCCGGGTGGCCGGTTTTGAGCACCGCCATGCCGGTGGTGGTGGAGATCATCATGGGAGGGGCGACGCGGTCGAACGGCTCCGGCAGTCCGAACGTGCCGTCCACGTCGAGAGCGACGCTTCCGTCCTCCCGGAGGGTCACGGTATCGCCGGTGTTCTCGCTCCAGTGGGCCGGGAACAAGGCCATGACCGCCGCGCCGGTACGTGAGTCCCAGTTGAACTGGCTGATCCGCTCCGCCAAGTCGGTGTGGACAGAGTCGTCATCCTCGACCATGGCGTGACTGGGCGTTCGGGTCTTCGGTGACCATGGGCGTCTCCTTGTCGGGGAAAATCCTTCTCCTCTCGGTCCCGGCACGGGCACGATCCGACAACGCATCCCCTGAATCTTCTTGTGATCCACATCACAGCAATCCGAGGCCTCGGAACTCGTGGGAGTCGGCCGCCCTTCGATTCGTAAGAACCGACCGGCGCCGGTACGGAGCGTCGATAGGGCCACAACGGCAGGACCGGCCGGCCATCCGGCACGAGATCTTGTCGGCCCTGTGCTCGTCCAAGCAGTCGGCCGGTTCAACATCTGACGGACACGAATGTCGCCTGGAACCTCCCCAACCCTGCCGCCCCCGGGGCCGAGGCGGACGGCCTTCTACTCTTCGTACGGCTCGTGGGCGGGCACCTGCCCGTCGCTGCGCCGCTGCCGGTCACCGGTGAGCGCGACGATCCGGTGGACGGGTACCAAGATGGCCGGGTGGCCGCCCGCGGGGGAGAACCCCACCCGGCCCGTGCCGGGCTCGTAGGAGGTCACCGTGCCGTACAGCCGGTGCAGCACGGTCTCAGCACGCATCCCGCACTCGACGTCCAGGCACAGCATCCAGTCCTTGAGCCAGTGGACGGGCAGGTTCTCCATCTCGGCGGCTGCGGGGCCGGGATGCTCGTCGTCGGGGACCCAGCTGTACTTGCCGACGACCAGGTCGTTGTAGACCTCCATCGAGTCGGGCCCGCTGTAGGCGGCCCGCCGCCCGAGCTGGGCTGCGCGCCGCACCGCCCGGGCCGTCGTCACCATGGCCGTGGGCCTGGCGCCCGGCCCGTCGCCTTCAGCGTCCGCCGGCAGATAGGGGTAGGCGCCGCGCAGCAGCGCCAGCACGTCCCGCTCGTCCGGCTCGGCGGCGGCCGCGACAAGCTCCGGTCCGAGGACGACCCGTAGCCGGTCGTCGCGGGTGTGGTCGGCGGCGTGCCGGGCGGCGAAGCGGGGGACGGCAAGCACGACAGCGTGGTCGGGTTCGACGCCATAGCTGGTACGGCGGCCACCGAACGGGACGGTTGGCCCGTGCTGCTCGTACTGCGCGAGGTAGGCGAGTTCCGCATCCCGCTTGCTGGTCAGCGGCCAGCCGCTCACCAGCACCAGCTGCCGCCCGTCGCCGCCGTCACCCGGGGCCGCCCCCAGCGCCTCCTCCAGCCTGTCGCAGCAGTCCAACACGTACTGCTGCCACCGGTGCTGGAACTCCGCATCCGCCCACTGCGCGGGAGAAGCAAACCCTGTACCCGCCACGAGGGCCGGCCCCGGCAGCGCCGTCACGTCACGCACCCGCGCCCCGCCCCAGACGGCTTCCACCGCCAGCATGGCGGCCGCACGTGCCGCAGTCGCCTCGCCGCCCTGGTCCCGGACGCCGCTCCACGCCCGCCGGACGGCCGCCCACACGTCGAACGGCTGCGCCCACCGGGACTGCAGCACCGCGGCCGCCAACTCCTGGCCCGTGCGCTGCACGTTCCCGTCGGCGGCCACCGCATCACACGCCCCGCTGACCGACGTCACCTCGCGCGCCGCAGGCGCTGCCGCCCGCCAGCCGGCCAGTACCGTCTCCGACCGCTCCAGCACCCCCGACCACGCCTTAAGCATCTGCCGCGCGCCCGCACCGACCGAGGGATCAGCCGTCCATGACTCGAGCCCGCGGCGAACCTCCGCATCGCGGTGCCGTGCCGCTTCCCACAGCACCCGCGCATAACCCTCCCAGGACCGCGGGCCCGCCTCCTGCTCCTCCAGCCTGCGCACTCGCCCGTCAGCCGCCACAACGTCGGCCGCTGCCCGCCACAGTGCCTCCTCGCCCGGCTCCACCCGCACCCCAGGGGCACAGTGGCGGCACACCTGCTCACAGACGTCCAGCAGCGCGAGCGGGCTGCCCGTCAGGTGCTGCGCGTAGCGGCAATGGCTCCGCCACCCCGCCGCCTTGGCAGGAACGTGCCACTTCCCGCCGCCCGCACGCCCCAGGACCACGGTGATCCGCCGCAGCGGCCCGACGTCCACCCCGGCCGCCAAAAGTTCCTTCTCCCGCAGCACCGGAAGCCCTCGGTCACGCCGCACGACAGCCCGCCCCTGGTCGCCTATTCGCTCTCGTCGCTCACTGTGACACAGGCGCCCGACCGGCGTGCTCGGTTGCCCAACGGGGTCACCCTCCCCGGCACGGACGGCTATGACATGGCGCGCGGGTCTGTACCGGCGCTCCGGCTGGGTAGGCCGGTTCGGCTCACGGCATACCCGGGGCCGGGCCCTGGGAGGCACGGGCCTTGTCAAGCCCGTTGAGCACGGCGGCCCGCCAGAGGCCCCTCTGGTGAGTGATCTTCGCGCAGATCTGCCGGTACTCGGCGAGGGAACTCCCCGGGCCACCCTGCTGTCCGCGCCGCCGCCTTCCCCGATGGACGACGATCGGCGTGTGATGCCTTCGTGCGGCCAATCCAGCGGATGATGAGCAGGCGGGTTCCGCGTCGATACCCGAGCCGACCCGGAACCCTGCTGGCGCGACTGTCCCCTCATCGCCGACCCGATTGCCCAGGAGTACCCGAACCGCAACAGCTGCAACCTGCCCTCGCGCACGTCTTGTCCGGAAGAGGGCGCACCGTCCGCACGCAGTCGGTACGCGATATGTACGCCATGGGTATGAGGTGTGAGCAGGGCCGGTCCTGGGCGGCATGCTGTCATAGGCGGTGGCTCGAACCTCTCACTGAACCCGGCTTACCCACGCCGGATCCTGAAACGGACAGAGCAGTGCCGGCGGGCACCGCTAACCCGATGCCTCCCAGGCGGTGGTGAACAGCGCGCATTCGAGGAGGTCAGGGGCCGCGCCGGACGGCCAGATGTCGCCTGTGGCCAGCTGTCCGGTGGCGGCGTGCATGAAGGAGAGGTAGACCCCGTAGCGGTGGGGCGTCCAGTTGCTGTCCGACCACACCCAGGCGGCGACCGAGCCGTCCACGTCGTGGCCGCTTTTGCGGCCGACGGCTGCGGCGATCTGCCGCAGGCGTCTGGCCAGTACGCGGTCGAGGATGAGCGGCCGCGGGCCGTGGGCGGGCGGTACGACGATCCCGGTGAAGTAGAGGAACTTGGTGGAGAAGGACGGCCCGAGCCCGGGAACCTTCCGGCGGAGCGCGGCGTACGCCTGGGGTGCACCGTGCTCGCGCAGTGCGGTGACCGCGGCGGCCAGTACCGCGTCGAGGCCGTCGAAGGCGAGGATTCTGTGCAGGGTGGCCGGTCCGCTGCCGCCGGGAGTGCCGCGCTTTCCCTTGCCCCACACATACGTTGCGATCAGCGCCTCCCTGAACGCCTTCCGCTGCAGCGCGTCGGCGACGGCCGCAGCCACCTCGGCCCGGCTGACTGCCGCATCACCGCCTGCGCAGGTGGGCGCCAGCGTGGGCGGCCACGGAGTGATCTGCGCCCACCGGCCGGGCGTGTAGCGGACCGTGTGCGCGCCGGGCGTCCCGTCCACGTAAGCGGACGCGTTCACCTCCCACCAGCGGCCCAGCGCCCGCACCACGGCATCGGGCAGCAGACGTGCAGCCATCTCGCGGTCCACCGCGTCCGCGCGGTCCTGGCGGCCCTGCCCGTCCTGTCCGTCTTCTTCGTTCACGAGCCGCCCCCCGCCTGACGTTCCGCCGGGCCCGGGGAGGATGCGGCGGATTCCTTCGGCGCGGACTGCTGCGATAGGCCCCCGCCCGGCACGAGCTCGGCCGCTGCCTGCTCCAGTTCCTGCCGGCGCAGCTCGCCGCCCTCGATCAAGTACATGTCGGGCAAGGGCCGTGCCGGAAGCCCCCAGGTGCCGGCACGGGTCCGAACACCGATGTCCCGGCTGATGACGACCACCTCCGCGGGAGCGACAGCCTGATGCAGACGCAGCGCCGCAGCCACCAACTCGTCGTCCGGCACGGGAAGACGGGCATGACCGGGCTCATCGGCCGCGATGAATACGGGGGTCCCGTCGTCCGCGGCCGCTTTCTCGGGCCCAGCTTCCAGCACCGACTCCAGCAGCCGGAACACGCCACGCGCCCGCCTGGAGATCTTCCTGTCCCCGGTCTGGTAGCTCTTGGTGTCGATCTCGTCGACCACGACGTGCGGCACCATGACCGCGGTGCCCTTCCCGAACACCTTCTGCCAGGAGACCTTGTCGAACCGCGTGAAGTGCAGTGTCGTGTTCGTGTCCAGCACCGCGTACCGGACGGCACCGGCGCGCCCGTACCGCTCCTGCATGGCACGCACCCGGTTCGCCACGGATCTGAAGTAGTCCTGGAGCTCGGCGAGCTCCACGTACATCATCAGCCGGGCCTCGTCCAACGGTGCGGTAAGTATCGCCCGGTAACGGCCCGCGCGGAGCTGCCCCGCGATCTCCCGGTCGCTGAACCGCCGGTTGAGCTCCTCGGCGGCCTTCCAGGTCCACTCGTCGTACCGCTTGCGCACGGCCCGCATCTCAGCCTCGGCGTCCGCACCGGTCCTCATCCTGGGAGGGATCCGGATGGAGACGTCGTTGAGGCTCCCGGCCACGAGATCGTTTTCCAGGAAATTGATCGCCTCGGTGCAGGTCGTTCCGGCTCTCAGCATGCCCTAGTTCTCTCCCCCCGACGGGGCTCGGTGCGCCCCGTCAGGCTCATCCTGCCAGCGTTGATTACGCCCGGTGCGAGTTCCGCTTCCCCCGCGCGGCGGCCTGCCTCCTGGGCGGGGCGCCGCGCCCTGACCCCTGGTTACAGCGTCGGCTTCTCATGTCGAGCCAGGAGTTCGGTGAAGAAGTCCTCCAGGAGCTGCTTCCCGCCGGGCGCGGTGAGTTCCCAGCCGCCGAACCGGTAGATCTCGTATCCGGCCAGCCGCAGCCGCCGGTCCTCGGCGACCATCTCCGCATACAGCCGCGGCACGGCGGTATGAGTGACCCGGCCTTTCTCGTCGGGCGGGTTTGGAATTCCGTAGTGCTGCACGCCGTCGACCTCGATGACGATGCGGGAGCGGTCCGGCGCCAGGAGCAGGAAGTCCATCCGTTGCCGGTACAGCGCTCCCGACTGCTTGCCGCTCCTGCGCGAGTAGGGGTCGTAGTGGAGGTACACCTGGGGGATCAGCGCGGGCAGGTCGAAGCCGCGTTCCTCGGCGTAGCGGGCGCAGTACGTCCGCATCACCAGCTGCTCGGGCGGGGAGTCCAGCGACCGATACAGACGCCGGTACAAGGCGTCGGCGGCAGTCTTCTCGTCGGCGTCCGGCTGGTGGCTCTTCCTCCACCAGGCGACCGTCTGCCGCCAGGTCAACCCGTGCGGCGGCAGGGGGTCAGTGAACACCAGGCAGGTGTCGGCGTGGCGGACGATCTCGACGTCGTTGTTCACCGCGTCGCGCAGCACGATCTGCGGCTTCGCCCCGGCGGCGGCGAAGATCAGGTTCTTGAAGCTGCCGGACGGTCCCTTGGTGAACCGGCGTTCGTACTCCAGCTCCTGCAGCTCCTCCAGCGCATCCCTGGTGGGGCCGAGGATCTGCTCGATGCAGTCCCGGCGGGCCTGCCAGCTGTTACGCATGCCGTTGTCGCGCCAGTAGGTGCCGAACCCGCGCGGCCCGTCGAACGTCCGAAACGGCCAGACCGGCGGCTCGAGCGCGAGGCGCTCCAAGACGGCGCGGTGCGCTTTGATGACGATCGAAACGTTGTCGTCGTCCAGGTGCCTGCCCTTGCCGTCGGTCCCGTGGGAGACGAAGTCGTAGTGCAGCAGCCGGGTCAGCGCGATCGCCACGTCCAGCTCGGTGTGACCGGCCGGAGGGCCGAACCGCAGCGACTCGACCAGCCCGACGTCGAGCACCCACGGACTGGCCCAGCCGTCCCCGCTGCTGAAGAACGCCTCGATGTCCACGCCCCCCACCCCCTGCGATCCGTAGAGAGCATCCTCGGCCCTGAACCTGCCAGGTCACCAGATGCCCCTGACAAGCTCCGGCCCTGTCCGTAGCCTCCGGGCCGCGATCCGAGGCGCCGCACCCGCCGTCGACCCGCGCTAGTGCGGGCCGTGCGACGGCGGGTGCGGCAGGGGTGACACGCCTGACCGGATCGCGGCGCCGTATGTGGTTCAGGAGGTACGCACGGGTTCGGAGTAGGTGGTGAAGAACCGGTCTCCGGTGAGCTTGTAGTACGCGAGCTGGTCGCGGACGGCCTGCTCGTCCGCCCAGCGGTCCGGGCTGCTGTCATGCGGCAGCCGCCACAGATCGTCTCTCATTGGCCGCGGCCGGTGAGGGCCTGACGTTCACCGTGAACGAGGCCAGGAGGAAGGTACTGGCGGCCGTCGTCGCCGCCCTGGCGTGAAGGCGGTCGGGGGCGCGGCGGCCCCGGATCTCTGCTTCGTCCCGCCAGACCCCGATCACTACCTCCAGCGCCCGGCGGCGGCGGGGGCTGTGAAGGTGGATGGGAGTTCGGGTGCGTGGCCCGTGCCGGGGACGGGGCCGAGCAGCGGTTCCTCCGGCAGCTCACCGAGGCATCCGAGGAGCAGGCGCTGCAGTTCGATGAGCTCGGCCGCGAGGTGCTGGGTGTGGACCCGGCCGAGGTCCGCCGACGCCTCCGGCAGCTGAAGGAACAGGAGCAGCAGCGGGCAGCGGCGTGCAGATCCGGGGGCGCGGCCGGGAAGCCGGGCACCGCGGCCCAACGCCCGGCCCGGTCGGCGTCACCGGGCGGGGCGGGCGAGAGCACGCTTGGCGGACTGCTCGCCCCGCGCGAGGAGTGCCGTGCCGGGCCCATCGTATCCGCCCCGGGCGTAGGCGTGGAGGGCCCGGTGGGCGTCGGAGCCGGGCGGACGGCCGGCACGTGCGCGGTCTCGGGCAGGCGCCCGACCAGCTCGTCGACCAGGCGGTGCTGCGCGTCCTGGACGCGACCGCGCAGCTGGCCGATGACGGACAGCAGGTACTCCAACAACCCCTCCAGTTCCGCCAGCAGTTCCCCGGTGGATGCACCGGCGGGGTCCTGGGCCAGAGCGAGGACGGCGAGGGTCCGGCGCGCACCGTCCCGGAGCCGGTCGACGCCCTCGGTGTGCGGATACCCGTACAGGGCGGCAAGGCGGGTGAGCAGCAACGGGCAGGGCATGGTGCCCGTGGCCAGCGCCCAGGCGATGCCGCCGCTCTCCCAGTCGAGCAGGGACGGGGGATCGGGCCGGTCAGGCCCGGCTGCACGCCCGCCGCCCGTGGCGGCCCTCAAGGCCGCCACTCGGGTTCTGACCGCCTGGGACGCCCCCACCCGGCTCGAACGCCGGGGCCTGCTCCTGTGGCTGTCCCAGCAGGTGGCGCACGCCCACAACGCGGCGCAGACGGCCGCCACCTCCCCGCACGAGCCGCCGACCGGCCCGCTGGACGCGCTCGCCCTCTCCGCCCCCGCAGCCAACCAGCCCGGCGGACAGGACCCCACGACGCTGGACAGCCGCCAGGCCGTCCTGCAATGCAGTGTTCAAACGCCCAGGGGGAGGCCCCTCGCCTGCGGTCGCGTGATGCCCGGGACGTCCACAACGGGACACCGACGGTTCGGAAGGGCGCCCACCGACTTGGTGGGGTGGGCCCGCGCCATCTGTCTGCGACTGCCCGGGCAACATCCGCTCGGTCGCGGCGATGACTTAGCGCTGGGCGCCTACATGGGCGCCGTACATGAGCAGACCCACCCAGACCGCGGAGACCGCGGCGGTCATGGTCGCCCAGGGCGCCGTGGTGAGGGACGGGCCCGTCACCAGTTGGTAGGTCGTCACGCCGGCGAAGACGATGACCAGCAGGAAGGCTGCGGGCCGGGCCAGCCGCAGCCACATCGGAAGACGGACCGGGGAGGAGGGCTGCACGGACGGCGTCGGCGAAGCGAGCATGACGAACTTCTCCTACAGGCGGGGGAGTTGGCGGACGAGCGACCTTGCTGGCCGGTGCTTCGACCGTATGGCGCCCACCCCCGTGCAGACCATCTCCCATTTCCGCCCTGATTACCCAAGGATGAGGACTTGGGGGAGAGGAGGAGACCCATGTGGGTGTCGGTGACCCTGTACGACAAGGGAGCCGCCTGCGAGCGGCCCGGAGCGGAGGCCGGGCGTGTCGAGATCAGCGGGCTGGAGGGTGCCCGGACCGCTGTCTTCACGGTGGGCCTGCGCCGCAGCGAGCACGACATCCACCGGCCTGCCGCCCTGCGCCTGCGTGTTCCTGGCGCCCGCCCCGGCAGGGTGACGCCGAGGGCGGTGCGCGCCGTCGACTGGGAGCGGGTGCTAGCCATCGCCACCGTGGCGGCGACCGTCTCCACGCGCGCCGCCGAGCAGCTCGATGCCGGCTGGACGCGGCGTCCCCGGGGCGGTAGCCGCGACTTCTGCCTGCTCGTCGCCGCGGTCTACGCGCTTGCGGTCGCCCGCCACCTCCCGCCGCGCCATGTGATCGCCGCTGTCTGGGGCAGGGGAGTGGACACCGTGGACAACTGGCTGGCCGAGGCGCGCAGGCGTCAGATCCTCGGACAGGATCCGCTCTCCAGCCGCCACGGCCCCCGCACCGAGCCGGACCGGCGCGGGGTGATCCCGCTGCCGCGCCCGCCACACCAACCGCCCTCCTCGCAGACCACCGTGGGAACCAACGGAGCGACACTGCGCGACCTGCCCGACTGTCCCGACTGGTCCTTCCGCATCGAACCTGGTGCCCGCGAGGGCAACGTGTTCGTCCGTGGATGGGCGATCCAGCCCGACATTACGCACGCCGGCGGCTGGCGAACGCACCTGACGGACAAGGTTCTTGCCGCTGCTCCGCTCGACGACGTCTTCGCCCGCGGGCTCGCGGCTCTGCAGGGCAACCTCTACCTCACCACGGCCCGGGGCGTCGTGGGTGAACCCGTGCGGACCCGGGGACCAGACCACCTGCGCCAGGTCACTGACGCCTACCTCTTCGCCCTGGCCCAGGAACAGCCACCACTGCCTCTGATCTGCACCCTGTGGAACGTCAGCTACAGGACGGCATCGAGCTGGACCAGCAAAGCCCGCAGAGCTGGCGTCCTGAGGGCCCGGTACAAGCCGCTGCCCGACCGCTGGGGACGCTCAAGCAGGCCCGAAGGGCCGTGAGTCCTGCCGCGCCTGCCGTAGCCGCACGCGACGTAAAGGTTCCAGGGCTACGTCTTTGGCTGGAGCGAGACCCGGGGCGGCCGTTGCTGTGCGTTACGGGGCGCACCCCGTGGCTGCGTACGGTCGGCGCGCTCCGGGCCGTGCCCCGTGTCGCGCTGGGGGCGGTGTCGTCCGGATAATCCCTGGGTGCCTGTGAATCCGAAGTACATGGAGACCAATGTCAGGGTCCCGTTCTGTGCTTTCGATGCGCTGGCCGCCGTCGCGGCCCGGCAGGGCGCCTCGCGGGACGCGACCGTGCGCCGTCTGCTGGCCGAGCATGTCGAGCGGCAGGAGCAGGTTGATCCCGACGACCGGCTGACGCACATCTCCACCGTCTTGCGCTACCCGCCCCCGCCGCGCTGGCGTAAGGATCCGCGTCAGGACCGGCCCCTGCGGCTGAGGGCGAGCTCCGCGTTGTTGGAGCGGGCCCGCGCAGTCTCGCTGCTGCTGCCGGGGCAGTACGAGCGGGCGTTTCGGGACTACCAAGGACGGGTGCTGACCGACGCGGCGGTGACCGCCATCGCGGTGGCCGAGCCGTTCACGGACGAGTTCTTGGACGGGCTGCTTCCCCTCCTGCGGCACCGCGCCGCCCGCAACCTGTGGCGGCTGGCGACCGCCGCGCTCATCACCGGTCCGGAGCTCGACCTCCTGGACGCGGCCGACGAGCTACGTAAGGCGACGGCCTGGACGCCCGACACCGAGCTGGATGAGTACGACCAGCGCCTGCTGAGGATCGCGACGGCCCTCGAGGAGGACGTGGCCTGGCACTCCCCAGCCCGATTCCAGGTCGCGGACAACATTGCCCGCGACCTGCTGACCGGCCCGCAGGCCGAGGCGAACGCACGGATGCTGCAGGAGGAGGGCGAGGCCTGGGATGACCTGCATCAGGACACTCTCCACGCAGACGAGGAGCGCCGGTGCTACCTCAAGCGGGGGACCACGGACTACGACTGGAGTGGGCGGGGCGGCACCGCGGTGTGGCGGGCCGAACGACAGGTGGCTCTGCAGGACTTCGAGGACTGGCTCACCCACCGCACCCGGACGGACACGCCCCAGTACGCGGTCCACCCGCCCGGCTGGGTGCTCACCCGCCCGCCCGGCTGGCGCGCCGTCGCCCCGGCCGCCGCGGACACCGGCGGGCTGCCGCAGCCGTACGCGGCATGGACAGGCGAGGGCCGCGTCCTGGCCTTTCCCCACCGCAACCGGCAGGCCGTGTGGCCACTTCAGCGCCGACCGGATGCGCCGGGCTACGAGCCCGTGCCCGGCGCCGCAGCACTGCTCGCCCCCGCGGCCGGTCTGCCGCCCGATCAGATCCTCCAGTACATCGAGGCCCTACTCGTTGACTGGAACCACGAGTTCGGCGACGAGGACGAGCCCGACCTCTATCTCGCGCTGGACGTCCCGGTGGGCGCGGCATACGACTTCGGTCTCATCAGCGCCGAGGAACGTCAGGAGGCCATGGCCCAGGCCCGCACGGCGACCCTGCGGGCCATGGACGAGATCATCGACGAGCTGGCCTTGGACGGCTGCGACGACGAGGACCTGCGGCACCTACGGCACGTGCGCGGCAACGTCCGCCAATTCACGGACGAGGCCACCCGCCTCGACAGCCGGATCGGCGCACGGTTCCGGGTGCACAAGGCGACCTGGCGGTGGCCGGGACAGTCGGTGACCGGGGAGTTCCTGGCCGGCGCCTCCACCGACCTCGTGCAGTGGCTGGCCACCGTCGCACACGCGAGGAGCTCTCTGATCACGCAGCGTTCGATGCAGCAGGCGTGGGGCGAGGCCTTCGACCGCTACGCCCCCAGGGAGCGCAGCTCCCGACGGCGCCGGTGACCTCCAGGAGGAAGCGTGTGACACCCACCGATACAACAGGCACGAGCCCTCTTCGTAAAAAGGGATGCAGGCCGAGCAAACGACGCCCGGATTACCGACATCCCGCGTACTTCACACGTACGCCCGCCCGAGGGGTATGTCGTCTCAGTCGTGTTGCATCCTGATGGTCTTCTAGTAGGTCTCTGACCTGTGATGCTGCAAAGAGTGAGAATGCGATCAAGTGAGACCTAACCGGCCAAACAGCGCCTTGACCTGCAAGGCTGCAAGGATTGAGACCAGCCTGCAAACCCATTGAGAGGGCTGTAAGTAGGGGAGGAGATCGGGTGTGCTGTGATCATATCCGGGGGCCCCTGGGCGGGAGACGCCAGGTGCCTCCTTGTTTGGGTAGTTGGCTGCGCCGAGCCTGGGTCGACGGCCGCTGGGTTCGTTGGGCCTGAGGGCTGGAGCCCGTGGCTGGGGGAAATCGGGGGTGATGTGGCGGCCCGCCCGGCAGAATCGGGTGATCGACACGCCCTTTGGGGGAGCTATGCAGGAATTCCGCTTCGACGACGACATCCGGTTCACCGCGGAGGTCAGCAGCGACCAGACGTGGCTGCACCGTTCGCTGGGAGCCCACGAGGTGAGCGTCCAACTCGCCGTCGGGGTGTCGCCCTTCACCGAGGCCGGGAAGATCCTCGCCCTGGAGGCGGACCTGTTCGGCTTCGATACCACGGGGCAGCGCTCCCGCCTCGCCCGGACCACGGCGAACCTGGCGTACACCCCGAAGGTGACCGTCCACCGCATGAACCTGTCGTTCCCGCTGACCTCGTTGCAGATCCACGCGATCGAGGAGGGCCGCACCGGCGACGTCCGGTTCGAGATCGACCTCAACGCGACCCTGCCACAGGCGCCCGGCTACCCGGGGAGCGCCCAGGACACGGCGCACATCACCATCGCCAAGAGCCGGTGGGAACAGCAGCTCGCGCAGCTGGGGCCCTCCGCGGCGTTCGAGATGGCCGTGCCGTACCCGCTCGGCGACCCGGAGAGGGACGAGGTCGGCCGGACCCTGCGAGAAGCGCAGCGGCTGCTGACCGTGGGCGAGATCCCGGCGTCCATCCTGCAGATCAGGCGGGCACTGGAGTGGGTCCGGGAGAACGCGGGCTGGGACAACCCCGGGAGGAAGGTCCCCAGCCAGTGCAGCCAGACCGAGCGGTGGTGGCGGATCCAGGACGCCCTGTACGGCCAGACCTGCGGCGCCCTGCACAACGACGCGGTCACCAAGGACTTCAAGTACGACCGGGCCGAGGCGGAGACGCTGCTGGCGATGACCTCCGCACTGCTGCGGAACGTGCCCGGCACCAGCGCGTGACGGGACGGCCCGGCGCCCGCCCCGCGACCGAGACGAGGACCGCATGGCAATCGAGCACAACGGCATTGCAGGCCCCTACTTCGAGTACGACGGACTGCCCGCCCTGCACGCGGTGGACAAGGATCTGCCGCTGATCCATCCGTACGGCCCGGTGACACCGGGCCGCTACGTCACGCCCGGCGGCGGCCGGCTCACCATCCGCCCGGCCGAGATGCGCGCCCACATCCGGATCACGCTGGATCACCTGGGCTGTCCAGCCCAGCTCACCGACGAGAAGAACGGCGCCTTCAAGCGGCTCGCCCTGGCCGCCGAGGGGTACTGCGTGCAGTCCAGGTGCCGACACCGCGCCGCGTACGCGGACGGGGTGTTCCGCATCTTCGAGGTGCGCAACGGAAGCATCGCGCTCGCCGCGTTCGTGCGCGCCGCGCTCGCGGTCGAGCTGGGGGACTTCGCTCTAGCAGACCGGCTCATGCAGGAGGCCGAAGCACTGGCCGGGCCTGTCCGCCGGGAGGGCGAGGAGGACCAGGCCAGCGGCGGCTAGACGCCCCATGTCCGCCTGCCGCAGCGATACGGGCGAGCCCCTGAAGGCGGGTCGGTGCGGCGCCACGGGGGGAGCGCCGCACCTGCGACCAGCGTAGCGATCCACCCCTCTGCCCGAGCTCGTATGTGCGGCTGGACGGTAGTCCTGCACCCATGGCTGACCTTTTAAGAGGTCATCTCATTTGGGGTGTTCGATAGGCTCCAGATGTGGGGATCGTTGAGCGGCTGGTGCCGGATGAGCTGTGGGAGTTGTTCCAGCGAGTGGTTCCGGAGGCGCCGAGTCGGCCTCAGGGTGGTGGCCGGCGCCGGCACGGCGACCGGGAGGTGTTGGCTGCGATCGTGTTCGTGGCCACGTCGGGCTGCACGTGGCAGCAACTGCCGTCCGCCTCGTTCGGGCTTTCAGGGCCCACGGCTCACCGGCGCTTCGCCGAGTGGTCGAAGGCCCGGGTGTGGGCGAAGCTCCATCGCCTGGTCCTCGACGAACTCGGCTCTCGCGGTGAACTGGACTGGTCTCGCTGCGCGATCGACTCGGTGAACATGCGAGCCCTGAAAAAGGGGACCTGACAGGTCCGAATCCGGTGGATCGCGGCAAGTACGGTTCAAAGATCCACTTGATCACCGAGCGTACCGGGCTGCCCCTGTCCGTCGGGATATCCGGTGCCAACCTGCACGACAGCCAGGCCCTCGAACCGCTCGTGCGAGGCATCCCACCCATTCGCTCCCGGCGCGGACCGCGCCGACGACGGCCCGCCAAACTCCACGGCGACAAAGGCTACGACTACAACCACCTGCGCCGATGGTTACGCAGCCGCGGCATCCGACATCGCATCGCCCGCAAAGGCATCGAGCCCTCCACACGGCTGGGCCGCCACCGCTGGACGATCGAACGCACCATGGCCTGGCTCGCCGGATGCCGCCGCTTCCACCGCCGCTACGAACGCAAAGCCGAACACTTCCTGGCCTTCACCAGCATCGCCTGCACCCTCATCTGCTACCGCAGACTCACCAAATGAGATGACTTCTAAGCCGCAGACGTGCCTCGATACCGAGGTGCTCGTGCAGGAGAGACTTCAGCGCCCGACCATCGACGAGCTCGATGAGCCCGGAGCGGGCTGCGAACGCACGGCTGCTCGCTCCGAACCAGCCGGTGGTGACCAGGATGCCCCGGACGGCCTGCACATCCAGCATCTGCCCGGCCAGCGCGTGAACCGTCTCGAGCGGCACAGCGTGGTGACTGCGTCGTGTCTGCAGCACCCAGCGTTCGCCGGAGCGAGGCCTGTCCCGGAAGACCGTGGTTGCTGCTCCCGGCCCGATCAGTTCCCGGGGCCCCTCGGTGGGGCCGTGCAGGTTCATGTAGAGGCGGTGGACGAGGTCGCTGAGATCCTCCGGGTCAAGATGCGCAAGATCGATGCGATCGTCAACCACCGTTGGGGTCGGGGCTGGCCTGTCGTGGCGGAGCGCGGCGTCGTACCACGCCTCGTCGCTTCGGTAAGCAGGGTCTCCCTTGTGGAAGCGCTCTGCCCAGGTGGCGGCAGTGTCGTGCAGGGCCCGGGCACCGTCTCCGGGAATCAGACACCGCAGTCCGGGGTCGTTCCTGCGGAAAGCGCCAAAGAGCGTGGCCAGGGGGCTGGTGTTGGGCGCGAATCCCAACTTCTGGGCCCGCAGGGGAGCGAGCGGGCCCGGACCGCGGATGGCATGGACGACCCCACGCCATTCCGGACTGTTGTAATCGAACGCCGTATGGGTGAAGTTGACGGGCACGTGGTCGCAGTGGATCTCCCCGACCAGCCGCCCCTTCGCAGGCGGGTCCACTGGGTACTCCAAGATCTCCTCAGGATCTTCAGCGAAGGAGAACAGCCGCTTGTCCCTGGCGAGGATCTTCCGGCCGTTACAGTAGAAGTCGATGCCGTAGTCACGCTGGTGCAGGTAGCGCTGTACCCCCAGCCACCCCCACACGCGGTGCTCGGTCTGCTCCAGCCGCGTTCCCTGGCACTGCGGGCAGCACGGCGAGCCGAGCGGGCTGGGATGCCAGCAGTCCTGGCACCGGTACATCGTGGCCAGCACCACGTCGAGCTTCTGCACGGCGCTGATGTCCTGACCACGCCGTTGGACGAAGCGGTTCTCTCCCCAGATGCACGGCTTTCGGGGGGTCACCACAGAATCGGACACGGTCAGCTGCATCTGCTGCTCGCGCAGCATGTAGCTATAGACGTCGCCCAGGTGCCGCCGCAGACGGTGTTGCATGTTGGAGGGCCAGGCAGAGCGCAGGGCTTCGATGGTGATGCGTGTGCCCTGCTGCCCGGTCTCCGTCTTGGGTTCTGCGCCGATGGGGATCCGCCAGGAGGTACCGGAGGCGAGGGAAGCCAGATCGAGAGTGAAGACGGTCCATGCGGGCTCGTGCCGCTGGGCGGTGCGCAGTGTGATGCGTGAGCCCAGCCGAAGACAGGCGACGAGGAAGCCGGGGCCGAACTCGTTCTGCTCTTGGGGCCTGCCTGCCCAGCTGATCCGGAACAATTGTTGGATGGCTTCACGGTCGAAACCGGTGTCCGGGCAGGAGATGGTAATCGTGTCGCGTTCGCGCACGGTTCCATCGTGCTGAAAGTCGACCGCGACCGAGGCGGGGACCTCCCCTTCACCGCCTTTCCGGACGACGTCCACCACTTCCGCGACCGCGGCCCAGTCGGACAGGGGCAGATCACCGAGGACCGACAGCAGGGCCGGAGACGGCACCACTGCCAAAGGCTTCATCGGGGCCTTCGCCTCGCGCGCACTCCGCAAGTGGGCCTGGGCGCGATCCCACGCCGCTGCCCAGCCAGCGGCGTCGTCGCCGCCCACACCCACGACGTTGACAAACGCCGCAACCAGCTCTCTGCGGGGATGGGATGTTCCGTTTAGGACGCTGGCCAAGGTACTGCGCCTCAGTCTCCCCCCGCTCCGCTCGACCAGTTCACTGAGGCTCGGCCGGCCGGCCAGAACACGCAAGTGACCCATCGCCGCGCGCAGTTCACCGAAGGTGCCTACGTGTCCGACTGCAATCACATCCGGGACCAGGTCGGTGCCCTCGAGGGCCTCTTTGGCCTTCAGCCACAGCACCCTGGCCGTGCCCACATCCGTGCCGCAGACTTGGGTGAACGCCTCGACCACCGGCCAGGGCGAGCGCCAGCCGCTTGCCGCCCGGTGCAGGCTTCCTCTGCTGAATCCCGTCACCCGGGCGAGTTCCTCGTAGGTGAGGCCGGACAGGTGGCGCGACTGTCGCAGCCAGTGCGCCACCTCTGCCATTTCCGGCACCCGGGCAACAAGTTTCCTTTCCCGTCGCCCCGCCATGACAAGACCAGCCGTCACATACGGCCGTACGGCGACGGCTTTGCCACGGCCACCACCACGGCGGCGACCGTCTCGGCCATCAGCGCCTGGGCGGCGCCCTGCCAGGCGGACGCCGAACGCAGCGCGCCGAGCACCACAATCAGCACAGCGACAACCGTCACTGCCTCGGACAGATGACGCGGGACCGGCGTGCCGTCCCCGACACAGAGCAGGGTCTTACTCATGTATGAACTCCCTTGCAGCACCTCGGACATGCGTGCCCATCGCCGACGGGAGGTTTGGGGCCAGACCGCCGCTGCACGCCTCTCTGATGCTGCCGGATCAGACGCTTGCCGCTCCACCCGGAACCTGGGGTTCAGTGGATTGTCCCACCTGCGTCCAGGCCTGCGTCCTGACTCATATGTCCTGCTCACGGGCTGCTAACGGCACAGCAGTTCAAAGCGAGGGGCGTCTGTCCCAGGCTCGTCCGGGCTTGATGTTGCCTCGTGTGGCCAGTCTGGGACACCCTGTCCGCAGGAGTCGGCACCTCGGACACCACCGTGCAGGCACCTGGACCGCAGCGCATTTGGGGTGCGCCCGGCCAGCGGTGAGGCCGCGCACCCAGCGCGGCCCACCCGCAGCCGTCTCGCACGAGACTCGAGCCCAAGGGCGCCATGCCTGTCGTGGGCGTCACACCGAGGATCACGACCTCAGCCCGGATTATTCGGTCTCGGTGAACACGAAGATGCGGCAAGGGTGTTGCTGCGCAGTGAGCGGCTCCTGGCGGACCTGCCCTCTCCCGTGAACGAGCCGCCCCGATCAGAAGCCAAGCCGCATGCCCAGCGCACGACTTCGCAGTTGCTGATATCCAGTGGCTTGGGCCCAGTCGCCCAGCTCGTTCACATTCCATTCACTGCTGGAAGGCGATGGCAGGCAGGAAAGTTGGTCCAGGGGTAGGAAACCGTCGGCGTGGGCGCGATGCCGCCCGTACGACGGCACGCGGCGCGTGCGGCGCAATGCGCGACTGCAAGGGCCTGTGATCCTGTACAGCTTGGGGTGCACCCGCAGATACGGATCGTGGTGGGCGATCCACGCGGTGATGGGCAGATTGAGCCCGCACTCTTGCCACAGCATGTTGCGAACAAGCCCCCATCGAAGGGGGCGGGCCCATTCTTCAATCCTGTGCGCCAGTTGCCGCCACCACAGGATGCGGTCGAGCGTTCCTGTGAGCCGCTGACGTTCGTACCGCCCAAAGAGCTTGGCCAGCTCGACGGCTTCGGGATAGATGGCCAGCGACTGCAGGATGGGGGTACTCTCGTCCATCCTGGTGAACTGTCGTTGCCGCTCACGCCAGCCCCGCAATCGCACAACCTGCTGATTCCAGTACATGCAGGTCGCGTGGGCGTCGGCGAACAGAGCTCGTCCCGCCTGACCCAGATGCTGCTCGAAAAGCCTGCGACGCTGGTGCGCCCGCGCAATCCACGCCATGGCCTCGGGCGAGGGCCGCCAGGCGCCCTCCGGGCGGACGTTGTCCTGCCACGTGCCATGTTTGAGGCACACCTGCCACGGCATGTCAGACCAGACGTACACCGTCTGCGTGGCTCCTCGGGCTGCGGCACACAACGGGCAGGCCCTCACCAGGTACTGCTGCCCGCTCTCCTGAGGAAACCAGCGCCAGGCCGGATAGTTGCGCAGGCCGGGCAGCAGGCGCTCCGGCTGTGCAGCAGGCAAAGCCTGCGCAAGCCGAGGCGGAGCGCAGCCGGTGAGGACCGAAAGCTGCGACAGCGCCGGCGCGTTCAAGTACAATTCGGCAGATCCCAGGGCGGGCAGTGCCTTGCGGCCGCGGCCGATCAGGTCGAGGAGCCCGGCGAACTCCAGTCCGTTGGCCAGCGCCAGACGGCGCACAAAAGAGCCGGTCGACTCCGCGTTGATGAAACGGACTTGCTGCGGCAGAGCGCGGTGGAGAGGCGTACTGCACGGCCTCGGCCCTCTCGGTGGCGCCACGCCCGATAGCCCCTCAATTCTCCTGGTAAACGACGGCGTGTCCCCTCGAGTCGTCAGTTCCTCCGTGACCTCCGGCGGGTCATCGGCTGTCGCCGCGGCCGATGCGGATGTCGTCCAGGAGCTGCTTGGTGATGGCTTCCGGTGCACTTGCGGTGGCGGTTTCGATGGCCTCTTGTGCGGCCTGGCAGATCAGGTCGTTGAGGGAGGCGATGTAACCGCCGGTGCGCTGGTGCAGGTAGCGGGAGAGCTTCACCAGTGTGCCGGACTTGTGGTCGTACAGGCGCAGATCTTCTTCGAAGGCCTGGACGACACTGTGCCAGTCGTCGCCGTAGGGGATGACGCCTGCCCACAGGACGGGCAGGTCGCTGAAGTAGGTCTTGCCTTTGACCACGTCGGGGAGGTTCTTGCGGCGTTTGTCGTAGCGGGCTTCGTGGACGATTTCGCGAGCGCCGGTGCCGCAGTAGATGAAGGTGACGTTGGTGCGGTCCTGCAGGGCTTCGAAGTAGTCGAAGGCGGCCCTGATCTCGTTGTCCTGGATGCGGTTGATGCCGTCGACGAGGACCAGCCGGGTGCCCGCCTGCTTCATGACATGGGCGACGGGCTCGGTCATGTCGACGGTACGGCGTGTGCGGTCCTGGGGGTTCAGGGTGTGGTTCAGGGCGAGAAACTCCGCAAAGGGCAGTGACCAGTGCAGGTTGCTCTCCCTTTCCGGCGGAACGGTGATGAAGACGACCGGGATCCGGTTGGGGTCGGGGCCGAAGTATTGTTCGATCAGCGCCTGGAAGCCGCGGCCGATCTGGATCAGCATCGTGCTCTTGCCTGTGCCACGGTCTCCGTCAAGGACCAGGTCCGTGCTGCGGCCGAGGGTGCTGAACAGGCTCTTGCGCAGCAGACGCCTGGCATCGAGCAGCCCCCGCCGCAGCGCCGGCGTGATCACAGGAAGCATGTCGCCGTGGTACATCAGGCGGGGATCGAGCAGGCCGACCTGTGTGCCCTTGGGGGCGCAGTCGGCCAGATCAGGCGCGGCCAGTCGGCGCGAGGCCTCACGATTCCAACCCTCAAGCGTGGTCAGCAACGACACGTCGATGGGCGCGGTCACCGCACCGGCCACGTTCGGGCCGAAGGAACGGATCAGCTCTTCCCGGCTCACGTCTCTTCTCCGTCTTCCTCGTCGTGTGCGTCGTCCAACGATGGATGGCTGTCGGCGGACCAGCGCTCGATGGGGGTACGGGGATGGAGGCGGTCGAAGACATCGGCAGCGCTGCCGTGCAGGCTGAGGGAACCGTACCGCTCGACCGGCCCCGCCGGTGCAGGATCCCCCTCACAGGCGTACTCGACGGCAGCCTCCCCATCCGGCCGCGATGCCGCGGCCATGAGGCCGGGGCCGGGCCAGCCTGCAGAGAGAATGCGTGCGGCATCCCCGGACAGAGAGGGCGCACGCACGACGACGGCCGGGTCAGGATCGGGCACCCCCTCATACGGGTCTGCCTGGGGGACGTCCAGGTCCAGCACAGGCCCGGTGAACAGGCTCGGAACGCGTGGGCGTTGTACGTCGGGGCCCTTCCGGGCCCGCTCGCGCAGCGCCGACACCTCGCGGGCGATGCGCCGCTGGTCTTCCTTGTGGCCGCCGTCCTCGAGCACGGTGAGGGTGGCCTGCTCCCAGGTCCACTGGGTCCATTCGTCGCTGATGAGGCGCTGGTGGATGAATTCCGCCTCCACCCAGTCATCCTTCGTGTGGTCCCACAGCCACACGAACCGCGGCGCATACGGGCTGTAGCGGATCTGCCAGCGCTTTCCCTGCCCGGGAATCCCGGAATGCCGGTT
Source organism: Streptomyces griseochromogenes (assembly GCF_001542625.1). Taxonomy (NCBI): domain Bacteria; kingdom Bacillati; phylum Actinomycetota; class Actinomycetes; order Kitasatosporales; family Streptomycetaceae; genus Streptomyces; species Streptomyces griseochromogenes. The sequence goes on from NZ_CP016279.1 coordinate 5,317,222, forward strand.
CCTGTACTCCTGCAAGGCCTCGCTGTTGTACGTGCGGTTGCCGATCCTGACGCCCTTGTCGGTCACCTTCAGACGGGTGAACGGCAGCAGTTTGCGGTTCTCGTGCGGCGTCAGTACCAGCGGTACATGACCCTCGGCGGCCACCAGCGCGGCGTACATGCGGTTCGGGCTGATCGTCAGGCCGGGCAGGAACGGGCTGCGCAGCCCGTCGTGCGGTTTTTGCTGCCAGTCCAGGGCGATCCACTGGTCGAGCAGGTCCTGCAGCTCGTTCAGGCTCCACAACGGCCCTTCGGCGACGTGCTTTCCGCGCCGCTTCAGGTCGGAGCCGGTGTAGCCGGTCACGTACTGCGAGAACCGGCGCTTGATCGCGTTGAAGGTGCTTTCGATGATGGCTTTGTCGGTGGCGGTGCGTTCCCGGGCCGGGCGGACCTTGATGCGTAGCATCCGGCACACGTCATCGAAGTGCTCGCTGTTGAAGATCTTGCCGTGGTCGACGATGACCATCCGCGGGCGGATCACCGGCCGTGCGGTCGCACCGGCCATCCGCGGATCGCACGCCACCAGATCCGCGTACGGCATTTCGGACTGCTCTGCCAGCGCCCGCGGCGACCAGCCGGGCCGGGCGGGCATCGGGGCCAAGGCTTGGGCCAGCATGAGCACCGCGTCGAAGGAACGGGTGGCGCGTCCGCCCAGCCGCCGTCCCCGGGGGCCGCGGCCCGGCACCTTCGGCACGATCATCGCCCCGATGATGGTCCGGGACGCCACGTCGATCGCCGCGGTCAACTCCACCTGCACCGGCCGCCCGTCGTCGCCGATCGCGATGATGTCCAGGCCGGTGGAGTCGATCTGCACCTGCTCGCCCAGGCGTCGCGCGAAGGTCGGCGTGTACGGGGGCACGGCGCCGTTGGCCTCGTCCAGGCGCCGGTCGGTGGGCCAGTGCAACGAGGCCACGTTGATGCCCAGCCGCCCCAGCAGCCGGTAGAAGGTGGCCCGGGAAATCATCAAGTCGTCGTACTCGGCCTCGTGTTCGCGCCGGACAGCCGCCTGCAGCCGCTCATATAGCCGGCTGGCGTCCCCGTCGGATTCCCCGAGCCCCGCCTTGAGCTCCGCCAGCAGCAGCCGTACCACTCGCTCATCAGTACGCCCCCAGGGCGAGCCCGGCACGATCTCGCGGATCAGCCCGAACACACCGCGCGACTGATACGCGCGCCTGCGCCGTTCGATCGTGCCGGCCGAGGCATGTCTGAAGCCCAGCGCCTTCATCTCCGCGGCCTTGGCAGCCAGACGCTGGCGCACGGTGAACCGGTCGGGGTCGTAGCCGGGGCGCGGCACCGCGCCCTCCTCGGCATCCGGAGGCACCCCGTCGTCGATCTCCCGCAGATGGCGCTCCCAGTCCCGCACCAGCTTCAACTCGGCCTCTGACAGGACGGACAGACGGCTGGTGTCCGTCACCTGCTCCTGCTCGAGTTCCTGCAGATCCTCGTCGAGGAGAGCGAAGTCGTCGGCGCCAACCACGACTGAGACCAGGGCACGGGCATCTAGCCCCTCCTCGTCCAGGCAGCCCAGCTGCACTTCCGCGCCCTGCAGCACCAGCACCCGGTAGGTGCCGCCATGCCAGCGCAGCCTCGCCCCCAGCCGCAGTCCGGCCTGTTCTCCCGTATCCGCCTGCATCACGGCCGCCGCCATCCTTTACGCTTCCCCGGCAGAAGCCGCCTGGCTGGTCCACACTGGCGAGGTCGGCAGCAGCGGCTCGGTCCAGTCCCACGTCAGTTCACCCATCCACACCAGATGCCAGGCATAGCCGAGCGCCTTCAGCCCGAGGCCCGAGGCCGCCGCGCCCGCCTGCAGTGGCCGCGGCGTGGCGAATACATCCAGCAGCATCTGGCGGGCGCGGTCGTCGGCGGCGAACTCCGGGCCGCGAAAGTGGGCGGCGCTTTCCAGCGAGGATTGCAGCACCCCCTGCGGCGCTTGAAGCGGGCGTATCTCCCAGCCCGCCCTGTCGGCCGACTGCCGCAGTACCCGCTCCTCCACGCCCGCCCCATCGCGGGGCGGATGCGCAAAGACCAGCCTGCGTTCGTCGCGGGTGCGGGCGACGAACGCAGGCTCCACGGTGCCGCGCCGGCCGTCCAACTCCCAGTGCAGCTGAACCACCCGGGACTGGAAGCACACGATGTCCGGGTCGAAGTCGAGGAGCATCGCCGCGTCCAGCTGCACCGTACTCGTGCACCACACCACCTGCCCGGAGGCAGAGACCCACTTGGTGAGGATGGAGCGGCGGCCCTTGTACGCGCGCGGCTCGGACAGCGGCTCACGCTCCTCGACCGGCACCCCCCGCAGCCCGGCCGGCTCGTCGCGGCAGGTGCGGCCTGCCGCGCTTCGGTACTGCACTTGTATGTCCATCGGCCAGGGCATTCCCTTCCGCGCCTGACACCCCCCAGGCCCCAGCTGGCCTGGGAGTGCTGACCCCGATGCTAGGCGACACCCTGCGGCGGCGGGGCGACAGCTCCAGCCGCCCCGGCGCCGGACCAGCAGGTCAGCCATAGGGCCGCGGGCCGCGGATCAGCACCTCCCAGGGGACACAGGTCAGCTTGTCGACGGAAGCCATCTCCGGCACGTCCTTATGCGGGGCGGCCGACAACAGCTGCCAGCGCTGTTGCAGGCGTTCGGCCCGCTCACGCCTGAGCGGCGGATGCTGCTGGCTCCATGCGTCCAAGGCCGTCCCCAGCTGCCATCCCAGATCCTTGCTGACCTGGTCGCGCCAGTGCTGGTGCTCGTCCGGCCCGAGCTGGCACTCCAAGCGGCGCCGTTCCAGGGAGGCCATCCGGGAGGCGACACGGGCCACAATGGGCAGCAGACGCAACGGTGTGGTCCGCCCGCCGCCCAGACGCGGCAGTGACACGGCCTCGTGCGCCAGGACACCAAAGGCATCAGCGACCAGCAGCCGACCCACCGGGCCCGAACCCACCAGCCGGAGCCGCCGCCGCTCGGCCTGAAGGACATGCGGGCCCGGCGACAGATCGATGAAGGGAACCCGGTCGTCGCGGGAGTCGTCATAAAAGCGGCCGTGGCGCACGCAGACGTACCACGGATCCGGCCTGATCAGCCACACCGGATCCAGCACGCCGCGACGGGCCGCGCATAGCGCGCACCCGCGCACCAGGAACCCGGCGTGCGGCCGCCACGGCCACTTCCACGCCGGCACGCCGGGGGAGTCGGGCAGCAGGTGCTCATCGCGCAGGCTCACCAGCGCCCGCGTCAGCTGCGCCAGCGGCTGCCCGGTCATCGCCACCAGCCGCTGGCGCGCGGCCCGGTTGAAATACAGCTCGCTCTCCCTCGCAGCGACCTCGGCGGCGGACTGCCCCTCGCCCACCGTGGCCAGAAGATGGCTGACGGACTGTCCGTGACGGGCGGCCAGCCGCGTCACATAGGAACCGGTCGACTCGCCGTCCACCAGAGGCATCCGGTAAGGCAGCGGCCGCACACGCTCCACCAAGCACCTCCACCGCGCACCGGTACGTCCACGCGCGTGCGGTGCCCTGGCTCGTACCGTGCGCTGTGATCTCGGTAACGACTTTCCGTATCAGCTTTGAACAGCTGACGCGGCTGACGCAAGGTCGACTCAGCGCCTGCCGCCCCCGGGCAGTCGGATGCGGCCGGACAGCTGCTGCCTGCACCGTCCCGCGAAGGGAGCCCCTGCTGTGGCGGAGAGCGGCGTCAAACAACTACGGGTCCACCAGCGTGAAGCGTACGACGCCGCGGTGCGGGCCCTGTCCCGCATGCCCAGGGCCACGATCATCTCCGCCACCGGCACCGGAAAGACGATCACCGCCATCCGCATCGCCGAACACTTCGCTGGCCCGGGACACATCCTCGTCGTCGTCCCCTCCCTGAACCTGATCAGCCAGACCGCCTGGCACTGGCACGCCGACAGCCACATCACCCGCATGCTCGCCGTCTGCACACTCAAGCCGACCATGGTGAGCTTTTCCGGGGACCGCCTCACCGCCACCACCGACCCGGCCCACATCGCCAGCACCCTGGCCGCCTTCCCCGGCCCGGGCGTCGTGTTCACCACCTACCAATCCCTCCCCGCGATCGCCCGCGCCCACCGGCACTACCGGCTCCCTCCCTGGGCCATCGTGATCATCGACGAGGCACACCGCAGCAGCGGCAGCAGCAATAAGCAGTGGGCCACCATCCACCACGACCGCGAGATCCCCGCCGAACGCCGCCTCTACATGACCGCCACCCCCCGCATCTGGAAGCCCGAGGACCCCACCGCACCACGCCGCCGCCGTCGTTCACCAGATCCCGACGAAAAACCCGAACCCCTGGCCTCCATGGACGACGCCTCCATCTACGGGCCCGTCGTCTACAACCTCGGCCTCGCCGACGCCATCGACCGGGGCATCCTTGCCGACTACCGCATCGTCGCCCCGGTCATCACCGACGACGACCTGCGCGACATCCTCACCACCGACGACATCTCCCGTCACCCCAACGGACTGCGGCTGGCTGCCCTGCAGGTCTGCCTGCTGCATGCGATGAGAACCCACAGCATCCGCCGGGTAATCAGCTTTCACAACCGCATCGCCTACGCCCGCCAGTTCAGCGACACCTTGCCCCACACCGTCCAGGCGGCTGCTGCCAACACCCGTATCAGCCGCCTGTGGGCCCACGCCCTGCACAGCAAGCAGCCGCCCCGCCTGCGCGCCCAGTTCCTGGCCGAATTCGAAAGCATCCCCCTGCTGCGCCGCCGTACTGGCCCCGCCGACTCCGTCGACGGGGCCGTGCTGTCCAACGTCCGGGTCCTGGGCGAAGGAGTCGACGTGCCCGACGCGGACGCCGTCCTGTTCGCCGACCCCAAACGCAACGCCTCCGACATCATCCAGGCACTGGGCCGTGCCCTGCGCCAGCCCCCGGGCGCCGGCAAGATCGCCGTCCTGATCGTCCCCGTCTACATCGGCTCCCATCAAAGCACCGAACAGGCCATGCTCTCCTCGGAGTTCGCCATCCTCTGGGAGGTCCTCAACGGACTGCGCACCCACGACTCACGCTACTGGCGGCGCCTGGGCGGCGACCACGCCGACTTCCGGCGCACCATTCCCCGCCCCCCGGCGCCCGAGCGAGCCGGGGAAGTCGCCGCCGTCACCGAGCTGCGCACCCACCAGGTCGACACCGGACTGTGGCAGGTCGGCTGGGAGGCCGCCATCCGCTACTTCGAATGCTGCGGACACCTCGACGTGCCCAGCGAGTACACCGACCGCACCGGATACCCCCTGGGGCTCTGGCTAGGCCAGCAACGCTCGCTGTACGCGCACGGCAGCCTCATCCCCGAGCGCGCCCTCGCCCTGACCAGCCTCAACATCTCCTGGCCTCACCCCGAAGGAAGCTTCGAAGCCCATCTGGAACAGGCCATCGCCTTCGCCTCCCACCACGGCACGTTGGCCGTCACCCGAGCCCCCGCACCCAACGACCGGCCACTGGTGCGCTGGCTGGCCCGGCAGCGCCGACTGGCCGCAGACAAAAGGCTGCACGATGACCGCGTCGATGCCCTCATCGCCGTCGACCCCTGGTGGAATCCGCCCTGGGGCGTGTCCTGGCAATACGACTACACCCACCTCGCCCTCACCCCCAGCGTCTCCGCTACCACCCCCACGCCCGCCTCCGGCAAGGAGGCCGCGACCTGGCTGGACCACCAGCTCACCAACCTGCACACCCTGCATCCCCAGCAGATGCGGCTGCTGGCCCAACTCGCCGCCCAGCACCCCCACCTGCACGCCCACACCATGCTGCTGCTGGCCGACCCCGCACCCCGCGCCCGCGCCTTCAGCCGCGGCCTGACGGCAGCCCGCCAGTTCCAGCAGCGCGAAGGCCACCTTGACGTCACGCTGGCCCACCGCGAAGACGTTCACGGCGACGAGGTCCTCCTCGGCCAGTGGCTGCGCAGATGCCGCAGCGACACTGCGCAGATGACCACACCCCAAGTCACGGCCCTTGTCGCACTCGGGATCGACCTGGACCCCGTCTTCAGGCCAGCCACCACCCACGAGGGCCCCATGGAGGATGTCCTCGGCGCCGACGCCTGGTGGTCCGAACCAGATCTGTCGTGGACCCGGCCGGCTCACCTCGCCCTCCGGTGACGGACCGGACTTGATACGGCAGTGCCCGTGACCGGCTGGATCCTGCGCTGACTCCGGCCCTGGCCAACGACCGAATCAGGCGATGATCGTGTGGCCTTTGCCTCGTGACCTGCTGACGGAGGGGCGGGATCACGGCAACGGAGAAGGCGACGTGATCGTCTGGAGCTTGCCCGAGTCGTCCGAGGGCAAGGAGGGCTGCACGATCATCCGGCTGAGCTCACCTTGAGGGAACGGCTCTGAAATGGGCGACAGGGCAGGTGCCTTGTCTTCACGCGTGCGGTGTGGCGGATTGCGGCGCGCTTTACGGCCGCTGGCCGTACAGATTCCATACCACCTCGTCGATGTCCCGCTCGTGGCGCCAGCGAGCCAGCGTACGCGTGGCGACGAGCCGGTCGAGCAGTTCGGCTGTCTGGTGCGGCGAGTGGCCGCACAGGCGGGCTAGCACGCCCATGTCGACGGTGTGCGTAGAGCAAGGGGAAGGGTGCGCGGCCAGGACGAGCGCAACCAACTGGACGGCAGGAGGTGCGGCAGTGTGCAGGGCCAGCGGTCTGGGGCGGAGCGCCCAGTGGGCGGCTCGGCGGCGTGCGCCGCGGCCGGGGGCCTGGTCCCTGACGGCAGCATCGAGCAGCTGCACCTCGACCGGCGTTGGCCTCAGATCCGGCGGCCGCAACCAGAAACCGTGAGCAAGTTCCTCCCAGATCTCGGTGCGTCCGCGCAGGCGCATGCTGCGCAGCAGCCCGGCAGGCAGCCGGACAAGGCCGTGAGCGTTGGCGCGTAGCGCCAACTGCAGGGCGAGAAGCCGGGCTGCGGGGGAGGTGCACCTCGGGAGCGCCGTGGCCAGATAGGTGAGCATCTCTCGCACGCGCAGGTACTCGTCTGCGCCCGGTCCAGGTACGCGTCGCACAGCCGTGGGGTCGGATGTGGGGGAGCGCGGACTGCTGAGCAGAGTGTCGGGGACGACGGCGGTGTTGCCGGTTGCGGCCGCGCACGCCGCGCAGGCATCGGCCAGCCGCCAGGCGCGGCCGCTGTGGTCGCGGGTGAGGGCGAGCAGGACAGGGCCGGCGCAGCCGCGGTGGCGCGGATGCCACAGGCAACCCTGAGCACGGCACTGGCAAGTCCGCAGGTGCGTGGGCAGAGCGTCGGCGCGGGCGTGACTGGCCAAGTGGGCCAGGGCGGCAGACCGTGCGGACTCGGCCTGAAGGGGAAGCGTGTGGGCGGTGCAACGGATGCAGGCGAGGGTGGGCCCGCCTGGGCGCGGACGCAGTTCCACCGTCCAGATGCGCCGCACCGCGGCGCCGACGAGCCTCATCGGCTGGCTTTCCTCCTGTTCTGTCCGCGCCGTAGAGCCGGTTACCTGGCAGGCAGGCATTCCGGAACGGACGCACGCTAGTGCAGATCTGTGCACCGCGAATATCACCCCCGTTCCGGCAAATAGTGCAGAAGTCTGCACTGACAGGGCAGGGTCCTGCACCGTCGGATGGTGGAGTGACGATCTTGCCGCCCGACCCCGACCTCACCGCACTGCGTGTCGAACTCGCGCGGTTGAGGGGCGAGCGCGGCTGGACCTTCGACGAGCTCGCCGAACGCAGCGGCCTTGCGCGACGCACCCTCATTGACCTCGAACACGGCCGCACCAGCGGCAGCCTCACCACCTGGCACACTCTCGCCCACACCTTCGACGTGCCGATCGAACAGCTGCTGGGCACCCTCTGCGACGACCACACGCCGCCTGGTGTCAGCAAGTCCTGAACCCCTCCGCCCGCCAGCGGGCACACCTGGCTGCGAATCACCCGAACCGATGAGCCGCCATCAAACACCTGCCCGAACTGGGGCTTATGTGTTCGAGGCTGCTGCGCCAAACGTGGGACATACCCGCTGACACATTGCGCCCGGCCACGTGTCGCCTGGCACGGTCGCCGCCATGCGCCCCCGCCCCGCACACACCGGCCGCCATTGGGACGACAGCCCCCGCCGCATCCCTCCCCGCCGTTCCCTGCAGATCGCCTCAAACAGCCCCAGCCGCCTGCTACGCGCCGGGCAGACCAGCCGCTGCCGCCACTGCGGCACCCGCATCGACTGGTACCCCCGTCACGACGACCGGCCCATCGCCCTGCACCCCACGGAAGTAGCCACCGCTGACGTCTCCCAAGCCTGCCGCTGGCACCTCAGCGGCGGTATCGCCCACCCGCATGACGACGGCAGCGGATGGTGCCGCATCCCGCATGCCGCCCTCTGCCCCCAGCAGACCCCCCACCCCCGAACCAGCAGTCCCCGCCTCACACCGCTGCGCCGCGAACTGGCCCTTCGCTCCCGGCGCCTGATCGACACCGGCGCCTTCACCCCTCAATCCCACACCCCCGCCACCGCAACCCCAGAAGACGACGACAAGCAACCCGCCCGTCCTGTCGCCCGCATCCTTCTCGTCGACTACCTCGGCGAAGGACCCATTGAAGAGATCCATTGCGTCGCCCAGACCCGCCAAAGGCGCCGCTGCACGCACCCCATCCTCGACCCGGCCCGCCCCACAGGACACTGGACGCTGCTGCCCACCCAGCCCCGACACGGCCAACTCACCCTGCCCGACACACACATGGCCGTCTATGACCTCAGCCACCTGCCCTACGCGGACCAACTGCGCTGGCGCACCCAACGCTGCACCAACCACGCCGCCACCCCAACGGCAGCCGACCTGGCCCTGGCCGGCTGGCAGCCCTTCGACCCGCTCCTCCACACCGTTCACATCCACACCCAGCTGCCGCCCCCGCAGCCTCACCACCTCCGCCGAAGGTGACAGATGCCCCACCACGCTCTAGAGATCACCCTCACACAAGCCCTGGACCTGCTCGAACTCGACACCGCGCGCCACAGAATGCCGCTCGCCGCCAACCACGACACCACCCGGCTCATAGCCCTCATCGACGCCAAGACACCCCACCGGGCTGCACGTCGGCTGCGCCACCAGCTCGGGGGACTGCTGCCCATCGACGTGATCACCACGCACTACCCCGACGCGGAGCACAAAGCGCTGCTCAACGTGGCATTTCCCCCTCACGCGCACGCTGCCATGAAGGCCGAAGCCCGCCGGACCGGCCTGCCCCCGGAGCGCTTCGTGGAACTGGCTGTGCACCGAGCCCTGACCAGCCACGCCGAGCAAGAAATCGACCGCCTCAGTCAGGACGTGCACCGGATTCTGGCCCGCACCACCCCAGCACACCTGCTCGCCGCCGTCGGGCACGCACTCACCCGACTCCCCAAGGACGACCCCACGCCATGAAACCAACCGACGAACAGACCGCCGCAGCCGACGCCTTCCACGCCGGCGAACACCTGGCCCTGCAAGCCGGCGCCGGCACCGGCAAAACCACCACCCTGGCCCTGCTCGCCCGCACCACCCCACGCCGCGGCCGCTACCTCGCCTACAACCGGGCCATCGCCCAAGACGCCACCGCCCGCTTCCCACGCACCGTCCAGTGCAAGACCACCCACGCCCTGGCCTACGCCGTCGTCGGCCACCGCTACACCCGCCGCCTGAACGCCCCACGCCGCCCCGCCTGGCAGACCGGACAGGCCCTCGGCCTGACCAAAGCCATCCGCATCGGCGAACGCGACCTCTCCCAACGAGCCCTGTCCAACGCCCTCCTGCGCACCGTCACCCGCTTCTGTCACACCGCCGACGAAACGATCACCCCTCACCACGTACCGAAACTGCGCGGCCTCGAGGACAAGGACCTGCACCGCGAACTCGCCACCCACATCATCCCCGTCGCCCGCAAAGCCTGGACCGATCTGCAAAACCCCGACGACGGCTGCGTCCGCTTCGAACACGACCACTACCTCAAGATCTGGGCCCTCACCCAGCCCAAACTCGACGCCGACTACCTGCTCCTGGACGAAGCCCAGGACACCGACCCCGTCGTCGAACAGATCTTCCTCAACCAGCGCCACCACGCCCAGCTCGTCATGGTCGGCGACTCCGCACAAGCCATCTACCAGTGGCGCGGCGCCAAAGACGTCATTGCCGGCTTCAACGGCACCCACCTGACCCTGTCGCAGTCCTTCCGCTTCGGACCCCACCTCGCCGAGGAAGCCAACCGCTGGCTGCACCTGGCCGACGCCCCCCTCCGCCTTACCGGCACCCCCGCAGTACCGACCGAAATCGGCCCCGTCACCAACCCCGACGCCGTCCTGTGCCGCACCAACGTCGGCGCCATGGCCCACGTCATGACCTTGATGGCCGCCGGATGCCAAGTCGCCCTGACCGGGGGAGGAGACGGCCTGCGCGCCCTCGCCCAGGCTTCCCGCGACCTGAAAGAGGGCCGCCGCACTCACCACCCCGAACTGGTCCTCTTCCCCTGCTGGGGTGACCTGCAGGACTACGCCGCCCATGACCCCGCCGGACGCGACCTCCAGCCGCTCGTCAACCTTGTCGACACCCACGGCACCGGCGCCATCCTCGCTGCCGTCGCCCAGCTCGTCCCCGAACCACACGCTCAGGTCACCATCTCCACCGCCCATAAGGCCAAAGGTCGCGAATGGCCTCGCGTGCTCATCGCCGACGACTTCGCCCGCCCCCAAGACCAGCAACTGGGCAATCAGAGCGGTTGCACAACGTCTCCCGGCCCGATTGACGATGCCGAAGCCCGCCTGGCCTATGTAGCCGTCACTCGCACCCGCCAGCGCTTGGACCTTGGAGGCCTGACCTGGATCCGCGATATCCCCGACACCCGTGACTACTGAGGTTCGGTTCGGGGTGACGGAGATCTCGGTGGTGGGTGTATCCCAGTGTCATGCGGTATCCCGATAGGGGACCGTGAAGCAGCGGGCTCAGAGGGAGCAAGTACGGATCGAGGCCGCCGAGCTATTCACGCAAGGGGTGGCGCCACCGCAGGTCGCGCGGCGTCTGAGGGTCTCCCGGAAGTCGGCGTATGCCTACCTCGTCGTTGTTCGTTTCCGCTGGTTGTTGGTGACCGTCATGAGTGCTGTCCAAGCCGTGGCGGCCGTCGTATCGCTCAGACGTGACGGCCGTCGCGGACGAGCTGGACCGGACCCGCAAAGGCATCGAGTCTTCCACGCGATTGGGCCGCCACCGTTGGGTCGTCGAGAGAACCGTGTCCTGGCTGGCCGGATGCCGGCGCCTGCACCGTCGTTACGAACGCGAGGCCGAGCACTTCCTCGCCTTCGTCGGCCTGGCGGCGCTTCCGATCGGATACCGCCGCCTGACCAAGACCGTCAGGACCTGAGCCGATTCTGCTGAGGATCGAAGCAGACCAGCCCCATCGAGTCTGCGAGGGCGGCTGCCCAGTCAGAGACCTCCTCAGCCCTGCTCCAACTCATCGGAAAGTAGACGAGAGGGCCACCGGCCCCACCGATCAACGGTCCTGCGGACCAAGGCGAGGCGTCCTCCACATCATCCGTCACGTCATCCCACCGCTCCACAAGCGCGGCAACGTAAGCTGCGATGCGCTCGGTCGGAGGAGAAGAGCCCACCTCTGTGTCCAGGTAGCGGTCGAAGAGGTCCGTGAAGACTCGACCGGCGGTCCTGTCATCTGCCGGCCGCTCTCCTTCCCAGACGGCCAAGTCGTAACTCATGCTCGGAGGCTCTCACACCGCAATGACAAGACATCGCTGCGGCTGGCAGGTGCCAAAGGAAACGATGTCTTACACAAAGTTCCGTACACGCCTTCACGAGATCTTCGTCCTCACCCGTTGGCGAAGATCTCCTCGTTGGTTTCGAAGAGGTGTTCGTCCATGGGCATGTCGGGGAAGTACTCGGATTCGATTTCTCCTGTCATCAATGAGAGCAGGAAGGAGGTGCAGGGGCCGGAGTGGCGTTCCCATTCGGGGCCGCGGCCTTCGTTGATCAGGACGGGCCAGTTTTCGGGCTTCTGGCCGGGGGTGGAGAGCAGGTAGAGGACCTCGCCGCCCTCGTCCTCGTAGGCCCAGGGGATGAGGCGGGCGCCTTCCTGCTCCAGTTCGGCGGGGCGGGGCTCGCCGTGGTCCCACAGTTGCTGCAGTGACTCGCGGCACTGGGCGTCCATAGAGATCAGGTCGTAGCGCGGGCGTGGGCAGCCGGGCTCCAGCAGCCAGACGTTCTCGTCGAAGAGACCCCCGCCGTAGGTGTCGACCAGTTCCTTGTAGTCCTCCGGCAGCGGCGTTCCTAGCTGCTCCTCGACGGCGGCCCAGTCCTTGGGTGTCGTTTCCGGGGGCGGAAGCAGTTCGGTGAGGCGGGTGAGGGAGGGGTTCATCAGCGTTCCTCGGGTCGGGGTTCGTTCAGGATAGTGACCGAGTTGGTGGGGCTGTCCGAGCCCAGGGGTGTGAACTGGAATCCGCGGTTGCCGTGGGCCTCGATGGTGACGCCGACGGGCACGACATCGGTGGGGTCGTTGGTCCGGTAGATCGGTGTGACGTGATAGGTGATGGTCTCGCCTCGGTCCACGGCCGCTCGCACGTCGTTCTCGACCTGCCGCATGACGGGGCTGTTGGCGTAGGCGTGCATGGCCACGAAGTTCCGTGGGTCCTTGTTGGAGCCGCCGAGCTGGGCTCCGAGCAGGTGGCCCTTGTTCCAGGCTCCGCCCTTCTTGTATCCGGGCACGTTGACGCGGGGGCGGGTCTTGCCGCCCATCATGTCGGGTTCCAGTGTGGCGCGGACACCGGTCGCGCGATTGCCCGGGCCCGGTGGCCCGTAGTGGACGCGGCCGCCCCAGGTGACGTCCTGCTCGTTGCACGGGGCTAGGCCCAGGGGATCGAGCTCGGTCTGCGGGTTGGTCACATAGGCGACCGGGTTGGGGCCCGGGCCAAGGCCAAGAGGGTCGGGGCTGGCGTAGCGAGCGGTCTCGGGGTCGTAGTGCCGGAAGTAGTTGTAGTGCAAGCCGGTTTCGGGGTCGGCGTACTGGCCGGGGAAACGCAGCGGGGTGTAGGCCGTGGCGTCGGTGTTCCACGCCGTGGTCCCCCATGCGGTGGTCCGGGTGTGCCAAGCCACCGCGTTCTCGTCGACAAGTCCCGTGGGCGTGCCCACCAGGTCGGTGACCATGGCGAAGAAGCGGGCGTCGACCTCGTCCTGCGAAATCGTCTTGCGCTCGTACTGGGTCAGGGGACGGTAGCCGTCGTATTCCCAGGTCAGCACCGTGCCCATGGTGGCGTCCGCTTGTTCTGCGAGACGGGTGCCGTCCCAGCTGAAGATGATCTCTTCCGCGGTGGTGCCGTCCGGGGCCAGGCGGTACTTCGCTGTGCGGCGCCCGAGGGCGTCGTAACGGTAGTTCCAGACGGTGCCGTCCGGGGTAGTGCAGGACGTGAGCCGGTTTTCCGCGTCCCAGGAGTAGTGCCACGTGTCCGGCTTGCGGGACAGGCGCTTGCGGCTGCGTTCGACGAGGCGGCCCGCGCTGTCGTGCCGATACATGATGCGCCCTGCGGACACCAGGCGGGTCCCGGCCACGGCACGGTCCCCTGCCGCATCTGGGTCGCCGAACCCGCCGGCCCAGCTGGCGTGGGTCTGGTTGCCTGCAGGGTCGTAGCGGTAGGTCTCGGTGGTGCCGTGCCGGGTGGAGACGGACAGGGGGCGGCCGAGCGGGTCGAGTTCGTAGCTCAGGCTGCGGTCGGCTCCGCGGTCGGTGACGGAGGTGAGGTAGCCGTCTTGGCGGTAGGTGAACTCCCGCTCGTGGGACCGGTGTTCGCCGAGGGAAAGGGTCTGGCCGGTGAGGCGGCCCAGCTGATCCCAGGAAGAGGAGAGGAGTGCCTGCTCGCCCCAGCTCCGCTGGATCTCGCGGCCCAGCAGGTCGCGTTCGAAGGCCAAGCGGTGGACGTCCGCGACTGTCAGGCCGGTGCAGTTACCTACCGTGTCCCAGGACGTTTCGGTGACCGCTCCGGTGGGCGTCGTACGGCCGGTGCGCCGGCCGGCCGCGTCGTAGCGGTAGCGCATGGTACGCCCGTCGACCGTTTCGGCCACCATCCGCCCGACAGCGTCATACTCCAGGCCGACCTGCGAAGTAGCGCAGACCGCGGCAGTCAGGCGGCCAGCCTTGTCGTAGGTGTATTCGGTGCGTGCTCCGTCGGCCTCCTTGGCCCGCAGATCGCCGACCGTGTCGTACTCGAAGGCGAATGTCGCTCCCGTGGGGGTGCGGCGGGTCGTCAGCTGGCCGGCCGCATCGTAAGTGCTGGTCGTCGTCCGGCCGTCGAAGTCCGTCTCCGCCACCAGGGCACCCCGCTCGTCGTAGCGGTACGTCCAGGTGAGCCCAGCGGGTTCGGTGACCGTGGTCAGCCGCATCTCGGTGTCGTGGGTGAACGTGTACACGGCACCGTCCGCGGTGGTGCGGGTGCGCAGCACGTCGAAGGGGCCGTAGGCGAAGGCGCTGCGGCCACCGGTCTGGTCCGTGTAGGAGAGGCAGTTGTGCTCGCCGTCCCAGCTCCAGCTTTCGCGTGTTCCGTCGGCGGCGACCCGCTCCACCAGGCGATGCTCCGCATCCCAGGCCAGACGAGTCGTGGCGCCGAGCGCGTCGCTGAGGGCGATGGGGCGGCCGAACGTATCCCGTTGGCAGGTGGTGCGGGCGCCGCGGCTGTCCTCGACGGCAACCAACAATCCCGCCTGGTCCGCTTCGATCTGTACCCTCGCGCCCAGCGCGTCGGTCAGGGTCGCCGGTGCTCCGGTTGGATGGTGGGTGAAGCGGGTGAGCGCGCCGTCAGGGCCGGTGACCGCGATGCGATTACCCCGCTCGTCGAACTCCTGCAGGATCCGGGTGCCGTCCGGGCCCGTCCAGTCGACGGGCAGGTGCAGGTCGTTGTACACGGTGCGGCTGACCGTGCCGTCTGGCGCCGTGGTGGTCACCAGGTCGCCGGCGGTGTCCCACTCCCACCGCGTGGTGCGGCCCAACGGGTCGGTGCGGGACAGCAGATGGTCGCGTCGATCCCATTCCTGGGTGGTTGTCGCGCCGAGCGGGTCGGTCACCGCGATGACCTGGCCGTGCCGGTTGGCGCGGTAGACGGTGGCGTGGCCCAGCGAGTCTGTATACGTCGCGGTGGTGACACCGTCCGCATCCGGCCCGGCGTACACGATGGTGGAATTGAGGATACCGGCGGTCCCTCGGGTAGCGATCACCCGGCCCTGCGCGTCGTACTCGTACGTGAACGCCGTGTCGTTGGAGTCACGCCAGCTGGTGATACGGTGCGTGCCGTCGTAGGTCAAGTGCAGCGGGGCATTGACCGCGTTACGTACCTCGGTCAGATCCCCGCTGCTCTCGGCATAGACGAACGCGCGCAGCGCGACGGGACCGTCATCGCTGAGCGCGTGCAGGGCGGTGACGCGTATCTGGTCGCTGACGGTGTCGGTGGTGACCTGGAGGCGATAGCCACCGGTGTGCGTGACGGCGAGCGGAGCGTCGTCCTCGCCCCGGTCTATGCCGATGATGTTGCGGTTACGGTCCTGGACCTCTGCCAACCACCAGATGCCCTCCTCCGCCGCGGCCGGCTCGAAGTGACGGGTCAGCCCGGTGTAAGGATCCTCCACGGTAAGGACGTAAGAGGTGCCGCGCGTGACGTACGTCAGGGGCAGCGGGGTGCCGGCAACAGGAAGAACCCGGTCGCCGGGCACATCGGGACGGCGGGGATAGACCAGAACCGAGCCGTCTTCCCGGTACCACCAGATGCCGCCCACGTCCCGGTTGTCCACAAGGCGTTCGTCCAGAGTGGACGCCCATGAAGGGCCGAAAGAGCGCCCTGCCTCGTAGCCACTGAGATGAGTACGGCGCAGCGTCAGCGGCAGTACGCCTGGCAAGTCCACATCGGTCTGAGCCAACATCATCTGGCCGCTGGCCATGTCGATCGGATCGCCACACCATTCCCTGCTGTTCAGGGCATGGGACTGCTGAGAGAGCTTCGCCGAGTCGATCTTCAAGTCGTGGTCTGGCTTGTGGCCGGATCCGGGGACCGTGCCGTGTTCCGAACCGCCACCGATGTCAGCCTTGTTGATGTGGATGCCGCGGACTCGGTCCCGGACGTCCATGTCGATGCCCTTGTGCAGCCGAGAGGTGGCCTTCACCCGGTCCGGCACCGTATCCGTTACATGCTTGGCTATCTTGCCGAGTGCCTTCTCCGAGCCCTTGAGCGCGCCGTGCAGCACGCTGTCGAAGGCCTGCGTGAACGGATCGCGGCCCTTGCTCCGCCCGAAAGCTCCCTTGGCCCGCGACAGTGGCGAGGAGGCGGCCAGATGCAGTTCGCCGCCGTGCCGCGAGACCTTGCCCGCGCCGTCTTCGAACTCGATGTGGTCGATATGGGTGACTTTCTGGGCGCCCTCGCCCGCAGCGCCGCCGGAGTCGCCGCCGGCCGAGGCGAGCTTCATCCCCCCATGGCCGCCATGACCTCCGTGTCCTTCCTTGCCCCCGCTGGCGGGCGGCATGGAGAACGCCCCCTCGGCGAGGTCGAGCACCATGTCCTCGACCATCGCCTCCAGCTTGGCGTTGATCGGCTCCGTGATCTTTGCCAGAACCTCGTCCACGATCCGGTCCACGGCCTCGTCGATGATTCTCTTGATCACCTGGCGCATTGCCGCGGTCTCGGCTGCGCCGATGAGCGCGGACAGACCGCCGGTCACGACGGCGAGGCCGGCCGTGATGCCCAATGATCCGGCCATAATGGCTAGTTCCGCCTCGGCCTTGGTCTTCATGCCGAAGATGATGTCCGCGAGGGCGTCGCAGGCGGTGGCGAACAGACGGGCAAGCTCAGGGAGTTTCTCCAGATGGCTGGCCTTGACGTGGCTCCAGTGCTTCTCCATCGTGTCAACGGCCCACCCCTGGGAGGAGGACAGGATCCGGGAGACCGCCTTGTGCGCATCAGCGCCGTGGCCCTCGAACTTGTCGGCGAAGTCCCGCATGGCGTCGGCCATTTCACGGTAATCGTCCTCGTCGACGTTGGGGAACTTGATCCCGATGAAGTCCAGGATCTCGTCCAGCCAGCCCGGGATCGTGTATCCCATCCTCGTTCCTCCCCGTTGCTCGCGGAAGCCGCGTTCACGCGTTGCTGCTGAGAACCTTAGTAGGTGTCAGGAACACCCGAGCAAGCGCATAACCACGTCATTTGCGTCTGCGCCAGGTGAGCCTCGTCGATTGCCATGCCGAATCTCCAGCGCCGGAGCGCACCGCCAACCGCAGACCCACATGAACTGCGCCCTGCCAGGCGCTACCACAAGCGGTCCGTGACTTGGCCAGTCCTGGCCGTCTCCGGCACGGATCCGGCCGCCGACGGCCGGATCTGGCACCGACCCGACCGAATCGAGGCGCCGGTGACGGCGAGTGGAGAGTGCAGTTCGGCAATACCGCGTGGATGGTCGGACGTGGATGGCAGCGTTTGGGGACCGCTGTTCGATAGAGAGGCATGACAGTTGTTGTAGGACGCTGGCTGTCGGGGCTGTCCCCGGTAGTTGCATCGTGGCGTGTCGTACCCGGTGTCTGCGTAGTGGTGCTGCTGGTGTGTGGCTGCTCGTGGCTGGCTGAGCGCACGCGCAGGTCCACGCTGCTGGCGCTGGTGCGTGACGCGCCCCCGGGCACAGTAGTGGTCCAGCAGCGCAGCAGGGGCGGGCCCGCGATGGAGGTCCGTGTGGGAGCGGCGGTCAGGGGAGGAGGCCGGTGTGACGGATCGACGGATCTCCCGGCAGACGGCGCATGAGGTGACACAGCTATGGGACTTGGAAGCGGTTCCCCTGCTGCGCTACGCCATGCTGCTGACGGGCGGCGCGCAGCCGGCCGCGGAAGACTTGGTGCAGCGAGTGTTCATGGCGGTGGCCCAACAGTGGGACGAACTCGCCGAAGTCAGTCGGTTCGCAACAGTCCGGAAAGTGGAGGCAGGAAGGCACCGGGCATGGCTGCGCCGCGTGTGCCGCAACCTGTGGGTCGACGATATCCGCAGGTCGCAGCGGCTGAGCCGGCTGGGCGCCGAACTATTACGGGACTACGCCTCGCCGCCTCCTGATCCCGCCGACGTCGTCCTGGCCCGTGAGGATCTTCAGCGCTGCTGGAGGACGATCCGCAGCTTTCCCGAGCGGCGCAGACACATAGCCATCCTGTACTTCGTCGAGCAACGCTCAACAGCACAGATAGCCCAGATCCTGGGAATCGAGCCCTCGGGGGTACGTAAACACGTCGCCATCGCCCGCGCGGCGTTGCGCCACGCAGTGATGCCGCACCCGCAGATCACCGAGCCCGCCCGGCCCCGAGGGGAGGAGCAGGCATGACAGACGGCACGCAGGACCGCAGCAACGACGGCAGGATGGAACATTTGCTGCAGGACACCGAGAGCAGCATCGACATCAACCTCACGAGCCTCACCCGACGCAAGCAGGAGCTCCAGGAATGGATGGAAGGAACTGAGCACACCGACCGATGCGAGGACGGTCACCGGCCCGCCCGCCAGGACGACGGCTTTGATGCACGTCCTCGCTTCGTCGCCTGGGCCCCCGATCTCGAGCTGAAGCCGCCCCGACCGTCACACACCCTCGACGACTATGCAAGAACTCGACTGCATCTCGCGGTCGGGGACCACGCACACGCGGCCCACCCAGCGAGTACCTCCTGGCGGCCTAGTACCTGCCGTGACGAGTCGGCCGAGGCCGCGCTGAGCGCTGTGAGCGAACTACGCGCCGTCCTCACGCTGATCAGACCCGGCTCACCCGCAAAGCTACTGCAGACGCTGCTCGCCGACGTCGAAGACCAGATCACCCGCACCGGACAGATCTCCGCCGGGCTCTGCGAGCGGCTGCGCACCGTGCTCACCGAGACACCGCTGGGCTCTGGACTGGATGTACCTGCCAGCGCCGTAGCCCGTCTCCTCGGAGACGGATGAACAGGATGTCAGGGCATGGGTATCTCCGTGTCCACACGCTCGGATGGAGCCGCCCGCCACTCCTTGCCGCGCGCTCCTCCACCAGATGCGCTAGTTGTTGCTGGCCATGACGTTGGTGACGCCCGTGCGGAGGCGTGAGGCTGGAGGACGGTTTCCGGTGGTGGTGTGGGGCCGGTGGTAGTTGTAGTGGACGTTCCAGACTGTGATCGTTCGGGCTCGCTCTGCTTCAGAGGTCCAGTTACGGGCGTAGAGCAGCTCTTCGGCGAGGATGCGCTGGTAGCGCTCGACCTTGCCGTTGTGCCGGGGTGTGTAGGGTCTGGTCCGCTGGTGGCGGGAGGCCCATGGGGCCAAGGTGCGCGCGAAGGCTGCGGCGCGGTAGTTGGCGCCGTTGTCGGTGACCACGCGAACGTCCCTGTGGATGCCGTGGGCGGCGAGGAACGCGCGGGCGCGGCTCAAGAACGCCACGGTGGTGGCGGCCTTCTCGTCGGGAAGGGGCTCGGTATAGGCCAGGCGGGAGAACCCGTCGACAGCGGAGTGCAGGTAGATGTACCCGCCCTTGTCGCCGGCGGTCTTCGCGCGCTGGGCTGCCTTGGCCTGCTCGGATCCGCGTCCGTGTGCCCGCCACCCGCCGCCTTCGGGGATGCGTCCGACCTTCTTCACGTCGAGGTGGACCATGTGGCCTGGGTAGCGAGCCACGATCCGTTTCGGCGGGCGCCGGTTGGCGGAGCCGTCGGGATTGAGGAACCGGCGGTGGTTGATGCCCAGACGTGCCAGCCACCGGCCCACGGTATGTTCGCTGATCCGCACGCCCTGGTCCGCGAGTTCGAACGCGATCCTGCGCGCTGACCACTTGTTGTCCCGCCGCAGCCGTTCGATCCGTTCGACGACGTCGGGCGGGGTCTGAGTCGGTGAGGAGTGCGGAACGCTGGAACGGTCTCGCAGCCCGGCTTCGCCGTACTGGTCGTAGCGGTTCTTCCATTTGGACAGGCGGGCGCGGGAGACGCCGGCCTCGGTGGCGACGTGGGCGATCGGACGGGTGTGGCATCGTTCGATGAGCCTTCGGTGTCCCTCGATGTTCAAGGGTGCGTTCGTATGCGTCACTGGAGCACCTCGGTGCTTCGGCCAGCCGCGATCGCCGTGCGGAGGGGGAATGCGATGAGCAGCGCAATGGCGATCAGGAATCCGCTCGACCACAGCGGCCCGAGGTTCTCGGCTCCGGTGTTGAGGGTGGTCGCGGCGATGAGGGGGCCGACGGCGGCGCCGACGTTGAGCGCCGCGGTCGCATACGAACCGGCCATGGTGGGGGCTTCCGCGGCCTCGTAAAGGACCCGCGTGATCAGGGTGCTGCCCAGCGCGAACGACAGAGCACCCTGGACGAACACGAGGGCAAGCAGAGCAACTGGCTCATCGGCCAGCAGGGCCAGGGCCGACCAGCCGATCAGCAGCAGCGGACCACCGACCGCGATGACCGGGCCGGGGTTCTGGTCGGACAAGCGACCGGCGACGGTGACTCCGACGAAGGAACCGATGCCGAAGAGGACCAGGGCGACAGAGACCCACAGCTCACTCAGCCCGGCGGTGCCGGTCACGACGGGGGCGAGGAAAGTGAAGCTGGCGAAGGTGGCCGCATTCACCAGCGCGCCCAGCAACATCACGAGGATCAACCGTGGCCTTGCCAGCTGGGCGAGCTCCGCTCGCAAGGCCGGCCCGCCAGTCGCCTGTTCCTTCACACGTCCTGCTGGGATGCCCTTCAGGATGCCGAGAGCTGCCGGCAGACAGAGAGCGGCAACAGCCCAGAATGTGGCCCGCCATCCGAGAAGGGCGCCGAGTACCGAGCCACCAGGGACACCGGCGATCGTGGCCGCCGTCGTGCCTGACAGCAGCACGGCCAGCGCACGTCCCTTCTTGTGGGGCGAGACCAACGTGGCGGCAGCCGTCAGAGCGACAGCGAGGAACCCTGCGTTCGCGAGCGCGGCAATGACCCGGGTAGCGAACAGGACCGGGAAGCTCGTGGTGATGGCGCCCACGGCGTGAGCTGCTGCGAAAGCGAGGATGAACCCGAGCAGGCTGGAGCGCCTGGGCCAGCTGCGGGCAAGTGCGGCGACAAGGGGGGCGCCGACGATCATGCCGATCGCGAAGGCCGAGGTGAGCACGCCTGTTGTCCCGACGGTGACGTCGAGATCCGAGGCGATGTCCGGCAAGAGGCCGGCGAGCATGAACTCCGAGGTGCCCATGGCGAAGACCGCCAGGGCAAGCAGGTACAGCGGAAGAGGCATCGAGTGGCTCCGAGGCGAGGAGAAGCACGAGAAGGTCATCTCGTCACCGCGGCCAGCCCCTAAGGGCGCATCCGTCCGACCGCAGAACGCGGCGCGACGGCAGGGCTATGAGCTCAGTGGTTCAGGGGGCTGACGGCGTGACCGAAAGCCCCCGTCTTGTCTGACTCAGGACTCGACATGGTCCGCACGCTACCCGACCGATGCCCGTCGAAGCATCTTGGTTTCACCGACATCGGCTTGTGTCACCAACGTCATGTCCCGCAACAGCTAGGCGTGTTGGTGTCGCGGGTGGCTTCATTCGGGTGTTGCGCGGTACTCTCCGCCAGTTTGGGTGTGGTACGCGCACGCTGAGTGACTCGGTGATACCCGGGACCACTGCAGGTCCTGAGTCAGAACGGCGGGCTTCGAAGTAGCCGCCCGCACAGTGTTCGACGGCCCGTCGGGCATGGAGTTCACGGGCTGGACTGGCTATTCGACGGCCGGTTCCTCCTGGGCGTGCTGTACGGCCGTCTTCACGGCCGGCTCTACCTCGTACCGGCCGGTCTCGGTCGCCGCGGCGTGCGCGGTCTGGCCGCCTGGGCTCTCTCGGATGCCTTGCGCCAGCGGCGCCACTGGGCGTCGTAGTCGTCACCGGTGAGGCTGGCGCGAGCTCCGTGCGTTCTTCTTCGGCGGATCGTTCCAGCTTGATCGGCTCATCGGGGATCTGGGCTACGGGCGTGGATCCCAAGTGGCGCATGGGGCGTGCTGACGATCTGACTTACCGCCCGATCGGGTAGAGCCGCGACCGGTTCCCGGGCGGGTTGCTTGCGGGAGTCGCTACGAAGATCACGACCTGCCGTGATCTTCGAGAGGATCCTGCTCGTGCACTTCGCCCGCACCGCTGCCGCGGCTGCCGTGTTCGCCGCTCTCCTCATCCCGACGACCGCCAATGCCGCTCCCAGCTCGGCTGCTGCCGCGCCCGGCGACACCGTGACCCTGCCCGTCCGTGACGCCCTCGCCGGCCTGCCCGTCCAGGCCGAGGACCGCACCGGATACGAGCGCACCAAGTTCAAGCACTGGATCGACGCTGACAAGGACGGCTGCACCACCCGCGCCGAGGTCCTCAAGGCCGAAGCGGTCATCGCCCCGGTGCAGGGTGCGAAGTGCGCGCTGACTGGTGGCGAGTGGTACTCACCGTACGACGACCGCTACATCCAAGGGCCCAGGGGCTTGGACATCGACCACCTGGTCCCGCTGGCGGAGGCCTGGGACTCCGGCGCCTACGCGTGGACGGCGAAAGAACGGGAGGCCTACGCCAACGACCTAGGTGACGACCGGGCGCTGATCGCAGTGTCGGCGGCCAGCAACCGGTCCAAGGCGGACCAGGACCCCAGCACGTGGCTTCCCCCGGCCGCCGGCTACCGCTGCCAGTACGTCACCGACTGGGTCGCGGACAAGATCCGCTGGGGCCTGAGCATCGACCCCGCGGAGCGGGCCGCCCTCGCGGACGTGCTCGACGGCTGCCCCGACGTTCCCATCACTGTCACCCAGGCCCGCTGACCGCCCTTCCAGTCCGCCCGCGCCCTGGCGCGCTTCGAGCGCGCCAAGGGTCAACTCTCCTTCGGCACCTGGCCGGCCAGGCCGCGGTCAGGAGACAGCACAGGGCTCTGCCGTGACGGCCCGGCCTGCCCGTAGTGCCGGTGACCACGCGGTGAAGGAGCCGTGGGGGAGTTGTCGGACCTTGTCAACGCGCATAGCGCATGGTGTCACGGCTGCGGGTTTCTGTTCCTGACAGGTTTCTGTGCCGCTCCGGTCCTCGCGGAGCCGCCCGCGCCTCCGTCGACTGTTACCGCCCGCAGCGCGCTGGCCGCCCTCACGGTGGCCGCCCCGCATTCGATGAACGGCTATGCCCGGGACAAGTTCGATATCTGGTCCACGCAGCCGGACGGCTGTACCACCCGCCAGGACGTGTTGGCCCGGGACGGCAAGGACGTGCAGGACAAGCCCGACCACTGCCAGCCCGCCTCCGGCTCCTGGTACTCGGCTTACGACGACGTCACGGTCACCGACGTCGCGAAGGCCACTATCGATCACATGGTCCCCTTGGCCGAGGCCTGGCGCTCAGGGGCCGACACCTGGACGGCGGACCAGCGCAATGCTTCCGGTAACGACCTGAAAGACCCGTAGCTGCTGATCGCCTCGGAGTCGGTGAACTCCTCGAAGTCGGACAGACGGCCGGCCGACTGGGGGCCCACCAACCGCGCCTTCTGGTGCACCTACGCCAAGGACTCCACGCACATCAAGTCGTGACCACCACGGACAACGAGAAGACGGCACTGTCGTCCATGCTCGACACCTGCACCAATTGATCGCGCCCCCAATCGAGCCAGGGCCCTCGGGCGCGATGGTTCTCGAGGTTGTCCGGGGCCTTCCATGAGGCGGAGAGGGCAGGATTCGAACCTGCGTGGGCCTCGTGGGGCCCGACCTTGAGGCGTGCTCGCTGGTCCCCGATCAACCGCTCCGGGCACCTCTCCCTTGTTTCCGGCTCCGGGTGGTGTCCGGTGCCGTTCACGTGAACAAGACTGGCAGGGCTGCCTGACGGGGGACTGATGTCTTCCTGAGGTGGTCTGCTGGGGGAGCGTGGCGGTCCGGCGCTGCACTCCGTCAGCCGGGGCAGAGGACTGTCGCGGTTTCTCTCAGCGGTTTGTCGTCCCGGCGGTGCGTGGTGCGTGCCCAGAAGGGCGCCCGGCGTCCGTGCCCCCCCGGAGGTGAATGGAGGTGAGCCCTGCCGCTCCTGGTGGGAGTGGCAGGGCCAGGGGGTGCGGGTGGGGGTCAGTGGAGTGCGCTGACCTCGGTGGCCGACAGTGTTCGGGGGTAGACGTGGACGTCTGTGACGGAGCCGGGGAAGGCCAGATATGGGGTGGTGGTGGAGGCGCTGTTGACGCAGCCGCCGATGGTCAGGGGCATGGAGGAGTCGTACTGGGGGCTGAGGTTGGTGGCGGTGCCCATCAGGGTGCCGTTCTGGTAGAGGGCCATCGAGCCGGTTCCGGAGGCTCCCGCGACGGGTGCCCGGTAGGTGGCGACGAGGTGGGTCCAGGTGCCGACCGGGCCGCTGTTGGCGTCTCCTTCCGCGGTGGGGAAGTCGGAGTTCTCATCGTTGGTGGTGCTGGTCTGGAACATCCAGGCGCCACTGGGTTTGTCGTAGGACAGGTAGAAGGATTGGTGTTGCGTGGTGCCCTGGCAGACCGCGGTGGTGCCGAGAGCAGAGTTGATCTTGACCCAGGCCGACACGGTGTAGTCGCCGAGCGTGTTCACTGCGCTCTGTTTGCTCTTGAGGAAGCCGGTGCTGCCGTCGAACGCGACGCTGCCGGCCATCCCGCTCGGGGCGTTCGTGCTGAAGGTGGTGCTGCCGGACGGGGTGAGCGGGTTGAGGGATGCGGTGTCGGTGCCGTCTGCGGCGAGTTTCCACTCGTCCTCGGGCATGCCCTTGTCCCAACCGGAGGGCACGATCACGCTGCCCGTGCCGGCCTCGCTGCCGGACATGGCGTACGGGTAGACCTGGACGTCCGAGACGGAGCCGGGGAAGGCGTTGTACGGCGTGGTCGAGTCAGGACTGTTGACGCAGCCGCCGATGGTCAGGGGCATGGAGGAGTCGTACTGCGGAGTGAGGTTGGTGGCGGTGCCCATGAGGGTGCCGTTCTGGTAGATCGACATGGCACCCGTGCTGGAGTCACCGTCCACGGGAGCGGTGTAGGTGACGAGGAGGTGCGTCCAGGTACCCAAGGCTCCGGTGTTGGTGTCTCCTTCCGCGGTCGGGAAGCCGGCGCTGTCGTCGTTGGCTGTCGTGGTCTGGAACATCCAGCCCTTATTGCTGCTGTCGTATCCGATGTAGAACGCCTGGTGCTGGCTGGTTCCCTCGCAGATGGCGGTGGCGGGACCGGCTGCCGAGTCGAGCTTCACCCACGCCGAGACGGTGTAGTCCGCGAGGGTGTTGATCGCCGTGTGGTCGCTCTCCAGAAAACCGGTACTGCCGTCGAAGGACGTGGCGCCCGCAGGGGCGTTGACGGCATCGGGTCCGGCCGCATTGAAGGTCACCTTTCCGACTGTGGTGAACGGGTTTTCCCCGCGTTGGTCGGTGCTGTCGGAGGCCAGCTCCCACTCGTCGTCGGGGGTGTCACTGTCGGTGGCGACCGGGACGATCAGGTTCGGCGCCGTGCTGACGACCTGCGTGTTGGTGTCACTCAGGTACCGGCTGGCGAGGTCGGCGTAGTACGTGTTGGACGGGCTGCCACCCGAAAGGTCGCCCGCCTTCACGGACGACGACGTGGCGGTGCCGTCCGTAGACACCGCCGCCGCGAAGTCGATGACCTGCGTCCGGAAAGCCTCCAGCAGGTAGCTGTTCACCTGCTCGCGTGCGCTCTCCTGCGTCGCGGTGCCCGGGTGGGCGGCGGTGAACGGCGGGATGGTGGTGAGGTAGACGGTGATGTTGGAGTCCTGGGTCACCGGCTTCCCGTCGATATAAATCTGACTGTCGTCGGCGTAGTACGAACTCAGCTCGTTGTTGAGCGTGGACAGTCCGTTCTCGACGTTCGTGGCACAGGTGTTGGCGTCGCTCGTGCAGTTGAGCAGGTTGGCGGCGCCGGTGGAGACGAGGACGGTGCGCACGTTGCCCTGGGCCAGGACATTGCGGTCCAGCGGATTGAGCGCGCTGGTCGGGGTGTCGCTGTAGGTGCCCTGCGGCAGCAGGTTGTTGTTCAGGCTGCTGCTGTTGGTGCCGGCGTTGAGGACGCCGTAGTCCACGGTGCTGTCGCCGTTGGGGTCGTCGGCGAGAGCGCCGGTGATGGCGTCGCTGAGGTGGTGCTGACCGTCGCCGCTCGCGGTGTCCCCGTTGACGCTCTGGTCGCCGTAGAGGACCAGGGAGCCGGTGGGGGCGGTGGTGGGTGTGGTGACGTCGATGCCGGCCAGGTAGGGCAGGCCGGTGTACGTCGTCTGCGTGTACTTGCCGGCCGTGGTGTCACCGGTGCGGTTGGCCGCGTCGCTGACCCACACGGGGGTCTGGGCCGTGGCATGGCCGGGCATGGCGGACAGTGAGCCGTGCACCTGCAGGCTGACCAGCACGGTCGCCTGCTGCGCGACGGCCAGTGCCACGGGGTCGCTGGTGACGTCGCCGCCCGCGGGGATGGTGACGGTGGTGGCGCCGCCGAAGGTCAGCGGTATCGGTGCCGCGGCCGTCGTGGCGCCGCCCGCGGTGCCGTCCTGCAGGGCGACGGAGGCCGCGTCGAAGGCCACCGGGCTGGTGCCCATCGCGTTGGAGAGGTGGATGCGGACCCCGTTGCCGTCATCGGTGCCGATGCTGATGTGTGCCGGGATGCGCAGCGTCTGTCCGTTGACGGTGGCGATGCTGCCGCCGGACTGCTGCACCTTAGCGGTGTCCTGGACGGAGGACCAGGTGCCGACCCAGTGCTGGGCGCTCGACCCGCTGCCGGTGACGGCCAACGGCCGCACACCGACTCCGAGGACGTGCAGGGAGGGCTGACCGGCCTGGACGCCGTTGGTGAACAGCGGCAGGGAGATACTGCTGACGACAGAGCCTGGGCATTCCAGCGGGACGCTGATCGCGTAGATCTTCGGACCGGAGCTGGGACTGGTCTGGGTGTTGTTGCTGTGGTTCTCGTGGACCAGGGGCACCGAGGTAGCGGAGGAGGGGCCGCTGAGCCAGTCGGGCACGGTGTCCAGTTGGTATTCCTGGTTGGCGGGGTCGCCGTTGGGATCCAGGCAGTTGTTCTTGGCGTAGGTGATGGTGCCGGTGGCGCCCTTGGCTGCGCCGCCGGTGGCGAAGGCGAGGAAGACCACAGCGCCACCGGTGTTCGTCGCACCGCTGCTCGGAACGGTGAGGGTCTGGCCGGACGCCAGCATGTTGTCGTAAGTGCCGGTGCCGAACTTCGGTAGCGTGATGGTGGCGCCGTCTACGGTCACTGTCTTGCCGCTCTGCCAGCCGGCCGTGCTGGTCAGGTCGGCGGAGTTGATGCTGTTGCCGGAGCCGTCGGCGTCGGCCGGGCTGGTCGTGGTGGTGAAGGTGCTGGTGGCGGTGTTGTTCAGGCAGCTGCTGGTGGCGTTGATTGTGCAGGACAGCGCGGGCGCGAGCCGCAGCACGTCGATGCCGGCCTGGTAGCCGGTGGAGCTGGGGTTCTTGCCGGTCAGAGTGAGGGTCAGGGTGTGCACACCCTGCTTGAGGGTGAGCAGCTGGCCGCTGGAGTCCTTGGGGATCCCGAGGTTGACGAACCGGGTGGTGACGTAGGAGCTGTAGGCGTCGAAGCCGCTGATCAGAGTGGACTCGGTGGGCTTGCCCGCGTCCAGGACCAGACGGTAGATACCGTAGTCCTTGGCCTTGGTCAGATTGGCGCCGAAGCCCCAGGAGCCGTCCTTGGGGATGTCGAAGCTGAACGTCGCGCTGTCACCGCTGACGACCTTCGAGGTGCTGCTCTTGCTGGCGAGAAAGGCCTGGTAGCCGTCAGCGAACTCATAACCGCTGCCGGCGGCCTGGCTGATCAGCTGACCGCCCTTGGTGGTCGTGGTCGCCTTCGGCACGGCGGTGGTCGTGTTGTCGGTGTTGGTCGCCGTCCAGCCGCTGATCATCTTGTCGCCGTAGGCGTACGTCGGGGTGCTGGTGCCGGCGTAGAAGGCGTAGGACGTCTGGGTGAGGGACGTCGAGCCGGCCTGGTCCACGGCTTTGGCGTACAGGGTGTGCGGTCCGCTCTGGCCGGGGGCGAAGGCGGGGGAGGCGCTGCCGTTGATGACCGAGGTCCCGGTGCCCGGGCCGTTGTCGGAGGCGACGTAGTACGCCTTGCCCTGCGCGATCTTCGTGCTCGTGGTCCAGTGGGCGACGCTGCTGCTGTACACCGTGTTGCCGAGCGTGCCGTCCAGAGAGAACAGGTAGCCGGTGATGTTGTTGGTGTGGTTGTTGCTGAGAGTGAAGGTGCCCTTGTCACCGAAGGCAGAGCCTATCTGCCTGGCCGGGAACTGACTCGATGTCACCGTCGGGGCCGGTGGTGCGCTGGTGTCGACCGTGAAGGTCTGTGTCCTCGTCCAGATGCCGGAGCCGGTGCCGGCCCAGTAGCCGGCCGCGTTCTGTGCGGTGGCTTTCCAGGTGTAGGTGCCGTCCGGCAGGCTCGGCGTGGTCCAGTCACTGCCGTTGGTGTTGTACCGGGCGCGTTTCTTCGAGTCCGTGCTGGGGCCAAAGCCCTGATGCACCAGTGTGCCGGAGGAGTTGTAGACGTTGTACTCGATGCGCACCAGCTCACTGCCGCCCGCCAGGTCGGGGTCGACCGCTCGCGCGGACAGCGTCGGGGTGTGGGTGGTGGTCATCGTCTTGCCCATGCTCACCGCAGACGGCTTGATGGAGGGGGTGCCGGTGCCGTTCTTGAGCTTGGGCCGGTAGCTGTAGGTGACCGACATGGTGGCGCCGCCGCCGTAGGCGAGCTGCTTCCACTGGTGAGGGTCGTTCATGTCGGGGGACTGGACCATCAGCGTCATACTCTTCCAGCCGCCGGCCGCCGCGCTCTGCGCACGCGAGGTCACGTCGAACTCGAGCGACGGCGGGCTGACCGAGGAGTGGGCGCCATCGGTGACAGGACAGGTGCCCGCCTCGTGGCTCTTGGGGTTGGTGCCTAGCGAGCCGGTACGTCCGTCGGGCTCGTGGCCCCAGTACAGCGAGGAGGAGCCCCATCCGGCGGGACGGTCGGTGCCGTAGACGGCGGCTGGGGTGTCGTCGCAGGAGGCGGCGGAGAGCTGCTTCACGTATAGCGAGGCGTGGGTGACCACAGCGCCTTTGATGCCGCTGGTGTTCATCTGGTAGTAGGTGCGGGCCCGTTCGCCGTTGCCGGGAGGATTGTTGTCCCAACCCTCACGGGCATTGGTGGCACCCGTGGTGGACGTCGAGTTGTAGACGTTCCATCCGTTGTCGGAGATCCGCGCCCAGTCCAGCTGGGAGGGCCTGCCGCTCCACTCGGGGTCGATGTAGACCGGGTAGGAGGTGCTCTTGGAGGTGAGCAACTTCTTGTCCAGGTCCAGCAGTTGTCTGCCAGGCTTGAGGCTCACCCGGACCTGGGCGCGGTGTGTGCCGACCTTGGCCGCCGCCTTGTGCTCGGCACGGGCGGAGGAGGTGGTCGCGGTGTGCGTGAGGCTCGTGGCCTTCTGGCCAGCACTGTCCCACATCAGCGCGGTGTCACTGTGGAACACCGTCTCACCTGTGCGCTTGTCCGTGGCCTGCGCACCACCATCGCGGGTGGCAGCCAGCTTCAGATTGGCCGAGGTGGTGCTGAGCGCAAGGCTCCGCAGGCGTGGATCGGCCGCCGCCTTGGGGGACTTGACCACGAGGATCGAGGAGTAGCCGGAGGCGTCCGCGGTCAGTTGCAGGTCGACCTGGGGTAGCACATCTGGGTAGGTGGCGGTATCACCAGATACCACCGGCGTGGGTAGCGCGTCCGGCCAGGAAAAGCCCAGCTTGTCGTCGCCGCTCCGCATCGTGACCAGAGCACCGGAGCCGCCGCCGGAGAATGCCACATTTGTGACGGCGGCCTTGGGCGCCCAGGTCCCGTCCGCCTGTCGCACGAGCGTGGTGTCGATCGGTACCCACTTCCTGTGCTGCAGGGTGCGCTGCGGCATCGAGGAGTCGGTGCGGGTGAACGTGCCGTCCGGGTTGGCCACTACCAGCGTGCCGGTGTCGGTGAGCTGATCGACTGTCACCGGCTTGCCGGTTGCCTTGGCCTGGGCGGACGCCGACTCTGTGGGGTTGAGCCGCCTGTCGGCTGACGATTGGCCATCGCTTGCTGCGGAGTGCTCGGGCGATGGAGCAGGAGCGCCGGATGCCGCATGGGCAGGTGCCATGGCGGCCGGTGACCCGGCGGCCATGACTATGGCGAGAACGGTGGCGACCGACCTCGGCGCGGAGCGTCTGGGCCCACGTCTGGGTGTGCGAGAGGCGGACATTGAAGTTCGGATCCTTCGCAGTTCAGGCGGTTCCCCCCGTGGGCTCCGCGCCGCTGTGCATTCTCAGGGCCGACGGATGCGGGGGTCCATCGTCAACTGATCGACCTGGTACTCGTGGTGGTCCGTTTTTGACGGATGCGGGTTGACTTGGGATCCAATCTGGGTGATTTCTTTGCTCTTCATGTGGAGATGCTTTACATATTGTGTTGGATTCAGCACCTAGCGTGAAGTTTTCGTGGGGGGCTTGATCGACTGTGCCTCCCCTTCGGCGTGCACTCAAACTGCTTCGCAAGCAGAAGAGTTGGGCGTTTCGGGACCGAGGAGGGGGACGCACCGCATGGCGCGGACAACGGGGTGGGAGCGTGTTCGGGCAAGGCGCGCGACCCGGAGGGCTCATCGCACAGCAGTGGTGACGGCGGGCGCCTTGCTGGTGGGCCTGCTTCCCTCCGGCATGGCCACCGCTGCCACTGTGGAGAAGCGGCACGTGTCGGCCCCGGCCCTTCCGCATGACAAGCGGATCCCCTTCACACATGCCAGACCGAAGCGGGGCTCCTCTCCCAAGGAGTTCAAGCACTTCAATCCCGCCACGCACGCCCAGCTTCCCGCGCCCGGCAGCGCCGTGGTCACCCTGCCCGTTGCTCCTGCTTCCACGAGGCTGACTGCCAAAGCGACGCAAGTGCGGGCCGGGAGCACGCCCGTCCTGCTCGGTGCCGCCGCGACCGCACGGCCTCAGGGGACCGCCGTCACCGAAACACAGCGCGTGCGGGTGGCCGTGCTGGACCAGAAGGCCGCGCGCGCCGCCGGTGTCCACGGTGTGCTCTTCACCCTGCAGCGCACCAGCCCCGGGGGCGGAAAGGTCGCACTGCGGGTGGACGACTCTTCGTTCCGCTACGCCTTCGGCGGTGAGTTCGCCTCCCGTCTGCACCTGGCCCAGCTGCCCGCGTGCGCCCTGACCATCCCCAAGCTGACGCGCTGCCAGACACAGACTCCGGTGCGCGCGACCCCTGGTGCACCACTGTCCGCCCAAGTCTCCGTACCCGAGGCAGCCCCCAATGCTTCCGGAGCCAGCCTCTCTCCTCTCTCGGCAACGACTTCGCCCAGCCAGACGGTTGTCATGGCCGCGACCTCGGGCACCTCGGGCTCCGCCGGTGACTACTCGGCGACCAGTCTGTCGCCCGGCGGCTCCTGGTCCACCACGGGCAACGCCGGCTCCTTCACCTACAGCTACCCGATCACGGTCCCCGCGGCCATCGGTGGAGCGGCGCCGAAGGTAGACCTGTCGTACGACTCCTCCAGTCAGGACGCGCGCACGGAAGGGACGAACAACCAGTCCTCCTGGCTCGGTGACGGCTGGAACTCGACCGAGAACTACATCGAGCGCACCTACAAGTCGTGCAACGGCGACTCGTCCGCGGGCGCGCCCAAGAACGACGGGGACCAGTGCTGGGCGGGGCAGATCCTCACCCTGTCGCTGAACGGCAAGTCCACCGACATCGTCTACGACGACGCCACCAAGACCTTCCATCCCGCCGACGACGACTCGACCACCAAGATCGAGAACCTGACCAGCGCCAAGAACAACACCGACAACGGCGAGTACTTCAAGGTCACCGAGAACGGTGTGCAGTACTTCTTCGGCCTCAACCGGCTGCCGGGTTGGTCCAGCGGCAAGGACGAGACGAAGTCCGTGTGGACCATGCCGGTCTACCACGCGCACAGCGGTGTATCGGCGTGCCCGGACAGCACGGACTTCGCCTCCACCTCCTGCACGCTCGGCTACCGGTTCAACCTGGACTACGCCGTCGACACCCACGGCAACGCCACCGCCTGGTACTACAGCCCGGAGACCGGCTACTACGGCGCAGACATGAAGGACACCGCGGTCGCCTACACCCGCGGCGGCACCCTGTCCCGGATCGACTACGGCATGACCTCCTCGACGATCTACTCGGGCACCGCACCGGAGCAGATCCTCTTCGACACCGCCGAGCGCTGCATCCCGGGCACGCCGTCGGGCAACACGTGCGCAGACAGCCAGTTCACCGCGGCCAACGCCGCCTACTGGCCGGACGTGCCGGTGGACTTGAACTGCGCCTCGGGCAAGAGCTGCACCAACCACGGGCCGAGCTTCTGGTCCCGCAAACGCCTGACGTCCATCACGACTCAGATCCAGACCGGCGGGGCGACCAAGCAGGTCGACAAGTACAGCTTCACTCAGTCCTTTCCCGACGGCGGCGACCATGCCCCCACGCTGTGGCTGGACTCGGTACAGCGCACCGGCCTGGACACGTTGGGTGGCGCGTCGGGCAGTGCCTCGATGCCGGCGGTGAGCTTCGACCCGCCGCTGCAGCTACCCAACCGGGTCGGCACGATCCCGCAGATGCCGCTGATGTACCACGACCGCATCCAGACGGTCACCAGCGAGACCGGCGCCCAGACTACCGTCACCTACGACCGGCCCGAATGCTCCAGCGCCCCGGCCAGCGACCCGAACGATCCCACGGACGCGGCGGCTAAGACGTTCGCCTCCACCAACACCCTGTCGTGCTTCCCGGTGTACTGGACCCCCTATGGTCAGCCGGCGCCGTGGATGGACTGGTTCTACAAGTACAAGGTCGCCTCGGTCGTCACACAAGACCCGCACAACTCCTACCAGGACGGCACCCAGCCGGAGCTGGAGACGGATTACACCTACAAGGGCAAGCCGGGCTGGCACTACGACGACAACGAGGTCGTCAAGGCCAAGAACCGCACCTGGGGACAGTTCCGCGGCTACCCAGAGGTGGATGCCACCACCGGTGACACGAACGTCTTCCACTACACCAACGGCGCCAAGGTCCACGACCAGAAGACGCTGACGAAGACGTACTACTTCCTGGGCATGAACGGCGACACCCTGCCCGGCGGCAAGACGCGCTCGGTGCCCGACCTGACCAGTCAGGACGGCACCACCGCCACTGTCGCCGACGACGACGCGCTGGCCGGGCAGGTCTTCGAGACCGATACCTACACTGCCTCCGGCGGCGGCCTGGACAAGGCCGTCGTCACCGTGCCCAAGATCATCGGACCCACCGCTACCCGCAACCGCAGCGGCATGCCGGACCTGACGGCGCAGATGGTCCGCACCGCCAAGTCGCTCACCCGGCAGGCGGTCTCCTACGGCTGGCGCAAGACCGAGACCGACACCTTCTACAACACGACACTGGGCAAGTCGACCACCGGTATGGCGGTGCAGGCCGACGACCGGGGTGAGAGTGCCGACAGCGACAACGTCGCCAAGTGCACCTACACCCGCTACCTCACCGGCACTCCGGACACTCTGGTGCTGTCCGCCGAGACCATCACCACGGCCCAGGACTGCTCCAGCGCCGGGGCCACGCCCAGCGGCACGCTGATCTCCGACACCCGCACCTCCTACGACACCAACGCCTTCGCCTACGACGGGGATGGGCAGCAGAACCCGACTCTGCCCAAGACCGGTGACGCGACCCTGGTCCAGAAGGCATCGGCCGCCAGTGGCGCGACCGCGACCGCGTTCGTCGACCAGGCCGCCACCCGGTACGACTCCTACGGCCGCGTAACCAAGGCCACCCGCACCCCCAAGTCCACGTCCCCCGACGGCAAGAGCCTCGCCCAGACCGTCTTCACCTCCTACACCCCCGCAAGCGGAGAACTCCCCACCAGCAGCACGACCATCACCCAGGTCGCGCCCGGCGTGAACTGCTCCACGGTCACCGTGTCCTCCAAGGACTGCCAGCTCGCCGGCAACACCCTGGACCCGGCCCGCGCCCTGCCCACCGCCAAGACGGACGCGGCCGGCCTGCTCACCTCACTCACATACGACGCACTCGGCCGAATGACCGCCGTGTGGCTGCCGAACGAGATCAAAGCCAACAGCGCGCCGGCGAACATGAGCTACACCTACAGCCTGTCTAAGTCGGCACCCTCGATCGTGGCATCCAACACACTTCTGGACAACGGAAGTTACAAGACCAGCGAGACCCTGTACGACGCGTTGTTGCGGCCGCTGCAGGTACAGGCGACGGCGGAGAACTCCAGCACGACGGTCTCGGACACGCAGTACGACTCACACGGCTGGACAGTTGCCACCAACAACGCCTACAACGTGGCCGGCAGCCCCAGCAGCAAGCTGATCTCCGTCTCGCAGGTCTCTATCCCCGACACCACCGTCACCGACTACGACGGGCAGGGCCGGGCCGACCTGGTCACCGAGGAGCACGACGGGGTCAAGACCTGGACCACGACCACCGCCTACACCGGGGACAAGACCACCGTCCTGCCACCCAAGGGCGCGGTGGCCACGACCACGGTCGTCGACGCCCGCGGCCAGACCACCGAACTCGACCAATACACAGCCGCACCCACCGTCTCCGGCACCGCATCCAGCGGCTTCACCACGACGGGCGGCACCACCTCGGCCACCACCTACGGCTACACCGCCGCAGGACAGCAGCACCAGGTCACGGGCCCCGACAAGACGGAGTGGAGGTTCGACTACGACCTGCTCGGCCGCAAGACCTCCCAGACCGACCCGGACGCAGGCGGCAGCAGCTACGGATACGACGACGCCGGCAACCTGACCTCCACCACCGACGCCAAGCAGATCGAACTCGACTACACCTACGACCTGCTGGGACGCAAGCTCACCGGCACAGACAAGTCCAAGTCCAACTTCCAATTTGCCTCTTGGACCTACGACACCCTGCGCATCGGCCTGCAGACTTCCTCCACCCGCTACGTCCAGGGCGTGACCGGCGGCTACACGGTCGCGGCCACCGGCTACACCGTCCTCGGCAAGCCCACCGGAACGAAGATCTCCCTGCCGGCATCCGAGGCACCACTGTCATCGACGTACACCACGACCTCCACCTACAGCATCAACGACCAGCTGCTGAAAACACAGACAGACCCGCGCACCCAGGGACTGAACAGCGAGACCATCACCTACGGCCGTGACACGCTGGGCAACCCCACGACGACGGGCAGCAGCGGCAACATCTATGTCGGCGCCACCGTGTACACGAACTACGGTGAACCCTCCCAGCTCACCCTGGGGGCCTCCACCAACCCGGCCTGGGCCACCTACAGCTACGACGACCAGACCCGCCGGCTGACCGACCGCCTCATCAGCCGTACCCAGGCACCCGGCCCCACGGTCGATGACACCAAGTACACCTACGACGCTGCCGGCAACCCCACCTCCACCACTGACCAGCAGTCGGAGACCGGCAACACCGTCACCGACCAGCAGTGCTACGGCTACGACGCCCTCGACCGGCTCACCGACGCCTGGACCGCCAACGACAACTGCGCCGCCAACCAGCCCACGACCGGCACCCTGACCACGACGGCCGGCTCCTACTGGCAGTCCTTCAGCTACGACGCCATCGGCAACCGCAAACAGACTGTCGACCACGCGATCGGCAGCTCGGGCACCACCGCCACCACCACCTACACCAACGGCTGCACCGCCCAATGCAACCGCACCGGTGCCCAGCCCCACACCCTGACTGCCACCACCGGCGGCACCAACCCGACCGCCTTCGGCTACGACGAAGACGGCAACCTCCGCACCCGCACCCCCACCACCGGCCCGGGCCAGACCCTGACCTGGGACGACGAGAATCACTTGACGCAGGTGGACACAGACGGCTCCAGCCCGTCGACCACCAAGTACCTGTATGACGCCGACGGCAATCAGCTCATTCGCCGCGACCCCGGCCGGACCACCTTCTTCGCCGGCGACACCGAGATCGTCGTCAACACGAGCG
The DNA here is from genome assembly GCF_001542625.1 of Streptomyces griseochromogenes. Lineage (NCBI taxonomy): Bacteria > Bacillati > Actinomycetota > Actinomycetes > Kitasatosporales > Streptomycetaceae > Streptomyces > Streptomyces griseochromogenes. Next base: position 5,353,222 of record NZ_CP016279.1, read on the forward strand.
TCACCCCCAACGTTCTGCTAGGCGCCGTCCGCACATACAGCCACGGCGGCTCGGGGAGCGCGGTGGCAGTCCGCTCCAGCCTCACAGGCGGCGGACTGAAGTACCTGTTCAACGACGCCCACAGCACCGCGACCCTCGCAATGGACACCACCACCCAGCAGGTCGCCCGCCAGCAGTACACCCCCTACGGACAGCCACGAGCCACCGCCAACACCACCGCCTGGCCCGACCCCACCCACTCCTACCTAGGCAAACCCCAGGACACGAGCACCGGCTACACCGACATCGGAGCCCGCAAATACGACCCCACCCTCGGCCGCTTCATCAGCATCGACCCCGTCTTCGAAGCCACCAGTCCCCAGCAACTCGGCGGCTACACCTACGCCGCCGACAACCCCGTCACGCAAAGCGATCCCAGTGGCCTCTTCCTGCCGGACATGAACGGTGGCTGCGCCACCCATTGCGGTGACGACACATCGACGTCCAGCGGCACGCACCATGACGGGAGCGTCACGGGGAACACGATGCAGACCTGCAACCGTGCCTGCTTCGAGAACCCGGACCGCTGGCATGCCGTCCAGAAGGCGGCCAGAGCCGAGACAGTCGCTCAGAAGATCCATGACTTCGAGATGGTAGCCATGGTCGCCGGGGGCCTCATCGCCGCAGTTCCCACTGGAGCAGCATGCATCGAAGGGGCGATCATCATCGGCCCGGAATGCGTGAGCGGAGCCACGAGCCTTGGGAACTCAGTCAATTCCATCTTCAGCGGGGCACCCGAAGGCGTGGAGCCCGTCGAGCCCTCCCGGTGCAGCTTCACCCCCACCACGCGTGTACTCATGGCCCACGGCAAGACGAAGCCGATAGCCAAGATCAAGGCGGGCGACACCGTCGAAGCCGCCGATCCCCACAACGGCAAACACCAGGGTCCCCGCAAGGTCCTTGCCAGGTTCGTCAACCACGACAAGGACCTCATCGACCTCACAGTTCAGACGGCACCCGGCCACTCCCAGACCATTCACACCACCTCCCACCATCCCTTCTGGGACGACACGGACCACACCTGGGTCCCGGCGGGTCTGCTCAAGACACATCACGTCTTGGAGACCGCCACGAACGGGCACGTCCGTATCCTCACCGTCCGGGTGCGCCGCGGCGCAGCCGACATGTACAACCTCACCGTTCAGCAACTTCACACGTACTATGTGCTGGCGGGGCCCACGCCGATCTTGGTTCACAACTGTGACGGTGACGTTGACTGGGTTAGCGAACCGACACGGACTGGGCCTGCCCAGGATTACGAAGATGGGGCGCAAGGGGCAAGGTCCAGAATCTCGAACCAGAAGCGGGAAGTTCCTGCCCTGGACTACGTCAACCTGGAAGGCGACACGCGCCAAGTGAAGTTCGACGGGTTCGACGAAAAGAATGGGGTCATGATCGACCGCAAGTACGGTGTCGCGACTGCAGAGAAGACCCAGCGCACTGTGATCAACCAGTCCATGGCTCTCGAACAAAACGGCTATACGGGGCTATGGGAAGTTGCCAACCAGCGCGCCTTCAATCGTGCAACCAGGATGTTTGCGCGACTAGGGATCACTAACATCGATGTTCAGGTGGTTGCTCCATGACAGATCAGGTCATCGTTAAGGCACTTGTCAATTTGATCATTTCGATTGATCTAAGTGACGAAGAAACGGTGGACTCGGATTTCGCCTCGTCGGCTTTCGAGGATGTGATGGCCACGCTCGACGAATTGTCCGATGGGGAGCGGGAAAACGTCGTCAGGATCGTCCAATCATTGGCCGATGGTGAGAGCTCGACTCAACGCAGGCAAGCACTGCTGGAGTTTCCCGATAATTTCGGATTGGTTGACGAAGAAGAGTGACCCTTTTGAACGAGAAGTTGCACCGGATTTGTTTCATTTGGGGCTGCTGGGGTCTCTGACGGCAACGTCGGTGGACCGCGCCTTCGTGGGGCTGCGCAGAGCGGTGGTTCGTCGCCTGAGTCAGCCAGTAGTCGGCTAGACCGACGGCGAAATCGGAGTGAAGCACCGCGCGCATGCCCTTGCCGTGGCCGGCACGGCCGCGGTCGCCCGCGACGGTGTGGGAGATCGGGGGTGCGGTCGGCATGCGGAGCCGGGTCTCCGTGAATTACCAGCTGGTCGAGCTGGAGACGAAGCAGGCGATCATCCGCGAGTCGGGCCGGGCGAGAGGGATCCGGCTCGCATGATCAGTCCGGCTTGCTACCACCTGTTGCTCGCCATGCCCGGGGGGCCGGTGCGGCACGGCTGGTTGGGGAGTGACGAGGTCGGCCGCGCCAAGTTCCGCGACTAGGTTGGCCTGTACGGGGGCGCTATGCCCGGAGCCCGCGTCACTCTGATCGATGAGGACGTCGGCGATACGGTGACGGCCTCCTGCCCGATCAGGCCACCGTCTCTGTGCTGGCCACCGCTATCAGCCTCGGTGACCACGAGCGGGCGCATGCGCCTGCTGGCCGACCAGCAGTGGGCACGCCTGGCGCCCTGCCTTCCCCACAACGCCGGAAAGGCAGGGCGTCCGTTCGCCGACCTCCGTCGCATCATCGAAGGGATCATCTACCGGTACCGCACCGGAATCCCCTGGAGAGATCTGCCCCGCGAAGGGTTCGGTCCCTGGCAGACGGTATGGAAGCGCCATCGCAGGTGGGCGGCTGACGGTATCTGGGACACGGTTCTGGTCCAGCTGACCGCCCAGGCGGACTCGGCCGACGGAATCGACTGGACCGTCTCGGTCGACTCGACAATCAACGGGGCCCACCAGCACGCCACGAATACGGCCCGGCCAGAGAAGGACACCGGCGCCGCCTGCCGCAGCAAGGGCGAAGCTCCTGCCACCATTCACCAGACATTAGGCGCGAGAGGTGGCCTGCGGAGAGCCCGGTGCGGGTGGCCAGGGCTCTGAGGCTGAGTCCGGAGGCGCGCTGGAGGCTGCTGAGGACGTTGGCGAGGTCCCGTTCAGCGGGGGTCGCCAAGTGGGCCGGCGACCATCATGACGTTGCCCTCGTCGACGCCGACGGCACGCTGGTCGCCCGGGCCAGGATCGCTGACGACGCCACCGGCCAAACAGGCACACCCGCCCGAACGGCCGAATGGTCCCACCGGTTACGCCCGACCCGCTGTGGCTGAGCAGTTCAGCCTGGCACCGCTCGCCGGCCCCAGTGCTCAGCCCTCCTGCGTCAGCAGCACGCGCACTACTACAGCCAGGGCGATTCGCCCGTGGCCGGAGCACCTTCCAACGGCAGTCGGTCGCGGTAGTACTCCGATTCCAACCACTCCTCCATCACAAGGACCGGACGTGACAGGCGTACGTCCCCCACCTCCTGCGAACGCAGAAGAAGCCCCAGATCGGTGAGGGAGAGGGAGCCATCGAGGGTGTACAGCAGGCAGCTCCCATGCTCGGCGGCGTAGTCAAGGAGGAACTGGTGCGCCTGCTCCGGCTCGCGGCCGGCCAGCGCAAAGCCCGCAAGCAAGACCTGTGGACCCGTGACAGCATCCAGCGCAATGCAAGCCAGCTTGCCCGCGTCGTAGAACACCTTCACCCCGTCGGCGAAGTCTTCCTGCCCGTACGGGCCGCCCACCTGCTCCTGCGGCTCAGAGACCTGGAGCGCGCTGGCCACTTCGGCCGGGCTCATCCCGAACCGCAGTGGCCCCAGCCCGACTCCGGACAGCAACGCCCAGCACTCCCGTTCCTCGCTCGCACCCACGCTCCCCGCCCCTTCAACTGGCCGTCTCTAGCCGTGTCCGCTCTTCTGGCCAGCATCGCGTGCGGAGCCAGTGCCTCAAAGTGCCACCGGCATGGCTTGAGTGCCACCTGAAGCGCTCAGCCACACCGTGTACCTCGGCAAGATCTTGCTACGAGCTCTTAGGGGTGACGAGGGCGAGTTCGGCGAGGTTGGCCGGCCAGGTGATGGGGCCGTCAAGGTCGACGATGCCGGGAGCGGTCACCGGACAGGCACTTCGGATCGAGGCGCTTTCGCAAACTGATCTACCGCTGCCGCACGATCCGGCGCAGGTGTTCCTCAACCCCCGGCTCGCCGGGAGGCATTCGGGGACGATGACGCCGAAGGCCGTCAAGCCTCCCGCAGGGCGCACGTCTCGGTGGCCCATTGGGCCGTGCCTCATTCGGAGTTCGGGTTGTGTCCGTGCCGTTGAGGGTGTCCAGGGCGCTGCGGGCGCCCGATCGAAGGTGGGGAACCGGCCACACCGAAAAGAGTAGGCCAAAGCCACTAATTCGCTTCCTTGTTCGATCTGCTGACGCATAGCCTCGATCATGTTCTGAAGCCGCACCGGACCGTCATCAGGGCGGACTGGGAATTGCTTCGGAGGGGGAAACAAGCCTTGCAGAGAACGCACAGCACGCGCTCCAGGCTCATTCGCCTCGCTGCCGCCGGAGCAGCCATCGCCGCCACCGCGGCCGGCTCTCTGACCGGATCGGCCAACGCCGTTCCGCAGAGCAGCAGTCCCGTCACCACCACGGTGACAACGTCGGTCACGCAGCCCGTGGGCGCCAAGGCCGACGTCGTCCAGCTAGCCCTCACGAAGGCACGCGCCAACGGTGACCGTGTCGCCCTCGTGAACAGCTTCAGCGCCAGCCCGCAGGCAACCACCTCGTGTTCCCTCGTGCGGAACGCGTGGCTGATCAGCCGCTTCCACGCGTGCGCGAACGCCACCGGCATCTTCCGGGTGCTCGATGCGCGTACCGGCAGGGAGCTGGGGAAGATGACGTACACCGTCCACGGTGACGTGACCTCCCGCACTGGGTCGAAGGCGTTCCCGTACAGCCTGCACTTCACCCGGAACAGCGTGTCCGGCGCTGCCGCTGGTGCGGTGATCTCGGGCAGTGCCTCCGCAAGCAACGCGACGACGCGCGGGAACATCCCGTCGCAACCGCTCGGTGCGAGCGGCAAGGCGTCGGCGAACTTCACCTTCACGAGCAAGGTCGGCAGGGGGAAGATCCTTGCGAGCGGAGCGACACCGAAGTGGATCTTCACGGTGCCGGGTGCAACGCCGAGCAACCCGGTGTCGTTCCCCGCTCCGGTGGTGCGCTGCGACAACGCACTGAAGGGCTACCCGAGGTCGTACGGGTGCGTCTTCCCGCAGTCGAAGAACGTGATCCAGTACTCACTGTCCGGGTACGTGAAGGAGGTCGCGAAGCACATCAAGGACGCGCAGGCATCCGGGCTTCCCGGCGCGTACGGCGGCCGGACGGTGCTCCAGCGGCTGTATGATGACAGGCAGATCCGGCGGAACCGGCGCACGTCCTGCCCGGACAGCCTTCCGCGTCCAGCCGGGAAGTCATGTGACGAGTACGCGTTCGCGAGCACCTACCAGGGCGGTGCGCTGCTGGGCAGGTTCAGCCGCCGCATGGTGAACGAGACGCAGAACACGGACGCCGGGCGGGACCTGAACAAGTTCTACACAGTCAACCGGATCTTGAACAAGGACCCGTTCCAGGTTGCCATCGTTCGCTGACCCGACGACGCTGAAGCTGGCCCCCACGCATCCGTGTGGGGGCCGGTACGTTTGCCACACCTTCTGCCGACGATTCGGGGATGCCTGCGATGCAGCAAGAGATGACGCTCCACGCCGCTTACGTGCACTACTGGATCACCGGGAGCGAGCCCGAGCCGGGAGAGGTTCCGAGGGGGGCGGGGCGGCAGCGGGACAACGGGCGGGTGGCGGTGCTGGAAGCCAGCGAGGAGCATCCGGGGCTCGTGATCAGGACGGGTGTGCAGCACGGTGACATTCCAGCCGTGGTGCGGGTCCACGAAAGCGAACCGGAGCTGGACGGGGAGGGCTGGGACGAGATCGTGGAGGGCGATCTCCAGGCAGAGTCGTACGTTCAGCTGAGCAACCTGGACGGGCAGTTGCACGAGTTCGATCTGCCGTGGCCGGGCTACGGCGATGAGTGCAACTGGCGGGTGAGGCTGTCGGTGAAGGGCGCTGACGACTCTCTGTCGGTGGCGTATGGAGAGGACGGGCACGAGCTGACGGAGCGGCACCGCATCGACATGTGGCCGGCCCCGGAGGGTGGATTGCGCTGGCTGAGGGAAGATGCTCGGGGCTTCCGTAAGCCGCAGTAGCGCGCCTGATCACGCCGCCACTTTGCGGCTGGTGGCGAACATCAACAACAAAAAATACCCAGTTGAGACGAAGCTGCACACCGCGGTCTGCGCCGGAGAAGTGACCCTTCAGGCAGCGCAGCTGGCACCTGTGATAGCGGCGTTCGGCCTCTCGCGTTGGACCCGATCCGGTGGGCTCTGTGGGTCGTCAGCGGCGAGATCCAGTACGGCGTCTACGAGTACCTGCGTGACCTCGTGTTCTGAACTATGCACATCTCGTAAAGTGTTGGCCCCCCTCGGCTGTCTGCCGGTGGGGCCCACCCGTTTCAGGAGAGAAGTTGCTGACCGAGCAGAGCGGCAAGAAGCCTGTCGCGCAAGTCATATCTGACAACCTGTGGATGTCCCCCGGGCTGTTCATCGCGGCGTCCTTCGTCCAGTTCTCCGTGCTCAAGCATCCCGGCTGGGATCGCTACGCCTGGTGGATCTACCTCGCGGGATGGGTTCCGCCCGCTCTCATGCTCCTCTGGAGCGGTGCCCGCAGGGCCAAGCCTCCACAGGGCGCGCCTGTCATCTTCGCGCTCCTTGCCATCTACGGCATCGTCACCGGTGTTCTCCAGCACGACTCCTTCCCTCTGTGAGCGGGGCGGTCGCAGCCGGAAGGTTCTCTTCGTGCAAGCTGGACGGGGACCTGTCCGAAGGGACGATGCACGAAGATCCAATTCCGCCAACTGCCGTGATCAGGAAGACTCTTCACTAATCGATCGGACATCTCCGGTCGAGCGTCCACCAGCCCAAGGGTGGCCGGCCGCCCAGGCACGGCAAGGAGTTCAGTCTGGCCAGGCCGCAGGCCTGGACGGAGCGGTTGGTGGTGACGGTGAACGACACACCCCGCTACGGCAAGGCCGAAGTACGTGCGTGGGACCGGCTCCACCCCGAGCTGCAGCAGCGTTCCGCCTGGATCGACCACGACGGTGAACTCCCCATCATCGAGGGCACGTTGATCCGACTCGAATCGAGGTCGACCATCTGCTGGGCGACCGCGACGCGCCGCCGGTCTGGCTGTGGTCCTCGGTACGCCGACCACCCTGGGCGTGACGGTGGGCGGCTCCGGGAGCGAAGTGATCAGTCTCAACAGGGTGTTCCGGCTCACCGGCGCTCCGAAGGCGTCCGCCATTCGAGCCCCGGCCCGACCCGCTGGCGCGAGACCGACCGAGATGAGAGTCGATCGCAGCCGTTCCGTTCGTCGGCCGAACCGCCGGGTGAGCTCCGGCACCTGCTCAACGGAGGTCTTGCGCGGACAGGACGCCTCCGTGCAGACGAACCGCCGTACTCTCAACACCACCACGACACAATGGCCTGCCGTTGGTAGATCACGCGGAAACCGCAGATAGGAGCCGTGTACTCGCCCCGACCGGCACCCGCACCCCGGGCAGGCCGCCTGTCGGGCCGTGCTCCGAGCCTCAACCCGGACGATCGTTTCAGCCCTCTGGACTGATCCCACAGACACGTCCTCCACGGAGGAGAACAGCAACTCTTCGAGCTGCGGCCGTACTTCGTTCACGGCGCAGCACTGTCGACCACGCTGTCCACCGGCCGGGCGATTTGCGGGCGACCTCAACCACCAGCACGAGAAGATCGATGGTCACTCAGCGTAAGTGGCCACAACAAGTGGGCCAGAGCCGCCTTACACCGACGAAGCCAGGCGGACCAACGGACGTGTTCTTCTCTCTCGGTCCAGCGGATGGCCGAGGGCCCCGGCAGGGGCAGGCCAGCCATGAAGTGGGCGACGTCGACGAAGTACGCGAAGTCGCCGCTGACCGTGAGTTCGCGCAGGCGGCCGATGGTGGCGGCCAGGTCCTGGTGTTCGCCGCGGACGGCGTGGTGGAAGGCGGTCGCGAGTTCCACGAACCGGTGGAGGAAGGGAAGCCCGGCGGCCTTGATTTCCCTCGAAGAGGTTGGTGCTCGTGCCCGAACAACTCCCCTCCCCTGACGAGCCCGAGCCGGCCCACGCGGTGAGCCGGGAGGCCACCGCGGACATCGTGGGGGAGGTGCTGGCCTGGTACCGGCAGGAGATCCTCGCCGCGCGCTGTACCGCCTCCGACCCTGCGCGGCTGAAGCAACTGCTCGCTGAACACGACGCGTGCGTCCGGGACCAGGACCGGCTGCGGGACGCCACCGCACAGGAGACGGCGCGGATCGGCGCCCTCTACGCGGCCCGACTGGAGCAGCTGAAGGCAACCGGTTCATAGCCGCTGCGCCTGTGCACCTCGCGGACCGCGGGCAGGGTGGCGACCGGGGCGGGGCCGGGAAGCCGCCGCGGCCGTAACTGCGGGGGCATCAGCGGCCGCGCCAGGACGGAGATCGCCTCCACGTCCCGGCGGTATTGCGGCAGCATGGCCCGCAGCCGGCGCTGAACAGACCAGAACCGCGTCGCCTCCTGGACGGTGTAGGGCCGGGTCTGTTCAGCCAGCAGGGCGTCGGCTGCGCCCGCCCGCCGTGTCCAGGCTCCCTCGGGGGTGAGGGCGTTGCGGTACAGGACGGTGCCGTCGCGCCGCCACACCATCACCGAGTCGGCCACGCGTGTCTCCTCGGCTGCCGCCACGGCCTGGGCGAGCGCGTCGAAGTGTTTGTCGTGTCCGTATGTAGTGGTGAACCGGCCGTGCCCGCCGAGTCTGTTCACCTGGGCGCAGCGCTCGGCGGTGCCCTGCCGGGAGTCCGCTGCCCGTACGGCCAGAGCTACCAGTTCCACCCGGTAGCCCGCGCTCCGGTAGAGCATCGCGCCCTCCACGAACGAGGCCGCGCCGCCCGGGGTGATCTCGATGACCACATCCCCGCGACGCTCCCTGACGCGCGCTTCGGCCATGGCCTGCCAGGCGCGGTAGTCCGCCCGGATCCGTTCGCCGGCTGTCCGTGGCTCCTCGCGCAGCAGGGTCAGGTAGTCCGGGTGGGCCGCCTTGAAGTCGTCCCCGCTGATCTGGGTGGGCCGTCCGCGCAGGGCCCGGCGCACCATCGGGGCCAGGCGGGTCTTGCCGGAGCCGGGCTGGCCCATCACGTACACCGCGACCGGCCGCTCCTGCGGCGTGATGCCCTCCAGAAGAGACGGGGCGATCAGCACGTCGAAGATCCAGCGGTGCTCCTCGGCGGAGAGCCGGTGGTAGTCGGTGCCGGGAGCCTGGCGCCGGATCTGGGCGGTGCGCCGCAGCGGCTCGGCGAGAGCAGCCGCGCGTTCGGCGTCGCGCCGTACGGCCAGCGACCAGTCCTCGGGCAGCCACGGATCGTGCGCACGCCGGTCGGCCTCGGCGAGCTGGCGGCGGAAGACGCCGGTCTCCGCCGCGCTCCACGGGCGTAACCGCTCAGCCAGCAGCACCTCGCGTGCACCGACCGGGTGGCGCCAGTGGCCTGGGGGCGTGAGTTCGTTGGCGTACAGGACTTCGCCGGCGCGCCGGACGACGACGACTTTGTCGGCCAGGCGCCCGGCCTCGAGGTCCGCGAGAACGGCGGGCAGCGCGGCCGCGCACGCATCGTGGTTGTCCCACCCTACGTACCGGGCCCGGCCCTCCTCGGCGAGCCGCAGGTACCGGTCCAGGACACCCAGTTGGGAAACGGCTTCCGGTACGGCCAGGGCCACGACCTCGATCCGGTAGCCGGCCGTGCGGTAGGCGGCCAGCGTGGCCAGCCACCCGGCCGGGTCGGCCAGGGCTTCCTCCACCACCACGTCGTACCGGCAGCCGCGGGCGTGGGCTTCGACCTCGGCCTGCCAGCGGTAGGTCTCCGGCCGCACCCGCACCCCGGCCGTCCGTACGTCCTCCGCCAGGAAGGCGGCGTAGTGTGGGTGGACAGTCTTGTAGGTGTCCCGGTCCACCCGCACCGCGCCGCCGCGCTGTTCGAGGGCGGCGTGCACGAGGTCCATCACGAGCGTCTTGCCGCTGCCTGTCTGCCCGGCCACGAACACCGCCACCGGGCGCTCCTGGGGGACCGCGCCCGCCGTCAGCTTCGGCATGATCACATCGGCGAGCAGCTCGCCGTACTTCTCCACCAACGTCTCCCGGCCGCGTGCGAGCTCTTCCGTCCGATCCGGTGTGCCGTTCCGGCCCGCGCGACGCCGCGCGGGCCGGAACGGCCAGGGGCCGGCTACTCGGTGTCCAGCTTCTGGCGCAGCTGGTCCAGGGTGGATCCGTCGGGCGTGTGCCACAGGGTCCAGCCGTTGATGACGTTGCCCGTGACGGCTTCCGCTGCCTTCGACGGGGAGGGGAACGCAGAGGAGTGGCCGTCGACGATGAGCTGGCCGTCCGCGGTCACGACAGCGCGGCCCGACCGGTTGGCGCGGCGCTGGTGGAAGGTGAGGACCGTGTCCGGCTTCAGCAGCCCGGCCTGCATCAGCGCGGCCAGCGGCCCGTGGGGGACGACGGGCGCCGCCGTCTCGGGGGCGGATCCGCCCCCGAGGGACAGGGTGACGTGGATGGTGTCGTCGCCGCTCGCGCTCGTGAGCCGGGCGATGACGGCGGGGTCGAAGTGGATGCTGAGCGTGGCCATGCGGTCTCCTGCCATCAGTGGCCCAAGGGCCCGTTTAGCTGACTTCCACTTCGATTTTAAGCAGCATGAGCAACTCGCGTCAACTCCACTTTTCAGCAGCTCAGCAGAGCTTCTGACCCGGAGGCGTAGGGACACGCAACGTCAAAGTTGCCTCAAACCCCGAACGCAACCCTGGCTTATACGTCATGCGTACGGTGAATGTACGCGATTCGTACGGTTCATGGGATAGAATGTGGGTCAGGAGGTGTTCCATGTCCGAGTTGTTCGACGCGGTCGACGCTCTGGTCGCATCCCGCTCTCCGTTGCCGCCGGCGGCGGAGCGCAAGCGGCTGCGCACCGCGCACGGCCTGACGCTGGACGAAGTTGCCGGCGCGCTGAAGGTGCGGCGAGCCACCGTGTCCGGCTGGGAGTCGCTCACGAAGCCGACCGAGCCGCGCGGCCCCGAGCGTGAGGCGTACGCACGCCTGCTGCGGCAGCTCGCGGAGCTCTACCCCGCCCCCGCAGCGCCGGAAGAGCCGGCCGCCCCGGTACCCGACACGTTCACCGGCGCGCCCGACCCGGCAGGTGAAATGCCGACGGTGCCGGACGCTCTGATAGACCAAGTTGTCGAAGGCCTTACGCCCGCTCCCACCCCGGTAACTGATATGCCAGCGGTTCCGGACGATGCCATTGACCGGGCGTTCGCCGAAAAGCCCGGCGCGCGGAAGGCGGCCCCGGCCAACACCCCGGCAGGCGGCACCGACTCGCGGTTCGAAAACGGCCCACTGGCGGTCCTGGACGTCGACGCCGACGGCAAGGTGCTGGCGTACTGCACCGGAGGCCTGGTCCTGGACGTGCCTGCCAAGTCACTTCCGTCCCTGGTGGACTGGACGCTCAAGGAGGCGAAGCTCGGTCAGCCGAAGCCCGCCGGTCCGGGCAAGGACGCTGACCCGCTGCTCGTGCTCACCGAGGCCGCGCTGGAGCGCTACGGCCTGCCGACGACGCTCACGGAGGAGGAGCGGCTCGCCGGGCGTCTGCCGGAGGGCCACAAGGTCATCAAGCAACTGGCCCGTGCGCAGTGGAAGCTGACCAAGCGCGGCTTCGGGCCGTGGGCGCGGATCTACCGTCCTGCGCAGGGTTCGGAGCGGGCCTGCGTGCAGCTGTGCATCCCGTCGTGGAACGCGCTGGACACCCGGCACTGGGGCGAGGCCGGGCAGCTCCAGCCAGCCGAACTCGCCCGCGTCCTGGGCGTGTACGCCTCGCGGGTGATGACGCCGCGCGGATCGACCGCCGTGACCGGCCTGGAGCTGATGACCGCCCTGCACCCGGCGACCCGCGCCTCCGAGCCGGACGCCGACGGCAAGCGGCACTCCGAGCACAACCCCGGCTCGCTGGGCAAGGACCCGGTCGACCCTGCGCCGTGCGAGGCCCCCGACGGCCACCCCCTCCTCAAGGACCTGCCGCGCTTCCACGTGCGCGGCCCGGCGGAGAAGCTGTTCGAGGAAGCGTACGACTGGGCACGGCCGATGACCGATGCCGAGTGCACCCTGCGGCACCTGGTCGGCATCGACGTCAACATGGCCTTCGCGGCCGGCGCCAACGGCCTGAACGTCGGCCTCGGAGCGCCCACGCACGTCACGAACCCGGTCTTCGACGCGAAGCTGCCCGGCTCGTGGCTGGTCGACCTGAGCCACGTCGACCTGTCCCGCGTGAAGGTCGGCAAGGAGTGGGTGGAGCTGGACGGCAGCCTGCTGCCCAGCCCGTTCACGCCGAAGGGCGACCGGCCCGAGGGGCCAGCCTGGTACGCGACGCCGACCGTGGCCTACGCGGTGGAGCTCGGCTACGAGGTGCGCCCGACCGAAGCGTGGGTGCGGCGGGAGAACGGCCGCTACCTGGACGGCTGGTACAACCGGCTGCGGGGCGCCTACCTCGCCACGATGTCCGACCTCGGCGTCGACGCCGACCTGTCGCCGGAGGACTTCCTCGCGGCGATGGACGGCTACAAGGGCCGCGACCCGGAACTGGCGATCGTCGTCTCGGCGATCAAGGCGACGGTCAAGGGCGGCCTGGGGAAGCTGCGCGAGCGGCCCCGGGGCGAGGGCTGGCGGCCGGGCGAGCCGTGGCGCGCCCTGTCCCGCCCGACGTGGCGGCCCGACATCCGGGCGGCGGTCATCTCCCGCACCCGGATCAACCTGCACCGCAAGATCGTCAAGCACGCAGCGTTCACCGGGCAGTACCCGGTCGCGATCCTGTCCGACTGCGTCGTTTACGCGGCCAACGGGCCCTCGCCGCTGGACTTCCTGCCGTACCGGGAGGGCAAGCCGCTGCCGGGCGGCTTCAAGCTCGGCATCAACCCGGGCCTGGTCAAGCACGAGGGCACCCAGTCTGTGCTGTGGGGTGAGGAGGTCCGCGAGCGATTCAACGCCCCGGAACTCAACCTCGCCCGCTACATCAAGGACGGCACCGTCACCGACGTCGACAACGGAGAGTAGGAGAGGGCGATGAGCCTGTTCGGGGACGGCCTGGACACCGCGGTGCAGAAGGCGTTCACCCGCCCGGCGCCCAAGAGCGCGGGCGCCCAGATGCGCTACCTGGTCAAGCAGCTCAAGGGCACCAAGCCGGTCGCCCAGCTGCTGCGGGTCTCCCAGCGCACCGTCGAACGGTACGTGAAGGACCAGATCAAGAAGCCCCGCCCAGACCTCGCCGCCCGCCTGGAACGCGAAGTGAAGAAACGGTGGCAGCCACAGATCCGCGCCAAGGCCCGGCAGACAGCGGCGACCACCGGCGGCATCGTCATCGACACTCGCGCCCGGGTCGGCTACACCGCACCGATCGGCTCCACTGACGAGGACCGCCTCCGTCATCTCACTGTGGCGCTCCCGCCTCGCTACGCCGCCCGTCTCTTCGAGGCCCAGGAGCAGGGCGCTACCGAGCAGCGTCTGCGGGAGATCGCGGCCGAAGCGCTCAAGGAGGTGTACTTCCAGGACAACGGCCGCCGCGCCGGCCAGCTGGAGGAGGTCCGCTTCACGGACATCGAGCACCTGGAGTTCGATCTGTAGCAGCGGCACCCCGAACAGCCTGCGAGCCCGGACCTGTTGGGTCGGGCTCGCTCGCCTGTCCACGCGGCCCGTTTCCGTTTTCCGTTCCGTTCGGTGCGAGGTGCCGTGGTTCGGCCGTTCTTGACGCGCCGGATACTCGCCGACGTGGCGAGAAAACGTTCCCTCCGGCGGGTGTTTCGGGTAGATGTCACCCGTTCGTGTCACCAAAGGGCGTGAACCTGCCAACAGTGTGCAGTGAGGTGCGCCACAAGGGGGCGCACTGCGCGGGGCGTGCGCCCCCGGGGGTGCGGCACAAAAGGGCAGTTCATGGCACATGGGCCACATCGCCGGGATCACTTACAGCGCTTGATGGTGTTCACTGAGTAATTTTCGCTGCCGGGAGCATGCGTGTTCGGCCCCTTCGGCCGCTTGAGTAGTCCTCACCAGCGGGCGGGATCAACCGGGTTGAACCCGCTCTCCAAACCCAGCCCTCAACGAAGAGGACTCATGACCGAAGACGTGCGCGCGGAGGACAGCGGCGGCCCCGTCGCCGACGCCGACGCGGTACTCCCGCTGCCCCTGGAGTTCGAGGCCCTTTACGTGGCCACCCAGGAGCCGTTCCACGAGTACGCCCTGTTCTACCTTGGCACCAACGACTGCGCGGAAGAGGCTGTCCACCGCGCCTTCCTGGAGATCCTGAACCACTGGAACGCCCTGCTTGGGGAAAGCAACCTTCAGCAGCAGGCCTGGACGATCCTGCGCCGGGTCGTCATATCGCAGACGCTGGAGAACTTCCGCAAGAAGCTGGCCCTCCTGCACAGCGACATCGGCCTGTTCGAGGCGATGTCCAGTCTGCCGCCGCGCCAGTTCGACGTCATCGTGCTCCGGCACGTCCTATCGTACGACACGAAGAAGATCAGCTGGTACATGGGCGTCACCCCCAGCACGGTCGACTACCACGGCCGCAAGGGCAAGGACCGCCTGCAACGGGCCGTCTCGTCATACCTGAAGAAGGAAGGGGATCGCGCGTGAGCAGTGTGGAAGAACGTCTCAAGGCGGCAGGGAAGGCGTTGCACGAAGAGCGGCGCTCCTTCGACGTCAGCACGGGCCTGCGCCGTCTGGCCCACGAGGCCGGCTACACGGCCTCCGCTCGCCCCGCTCCCCGCCAGCGCGAGCGCCGAAGTGCCCCGGCCAACGGTGATGTGCCGCCCGGGCCCCGCGCGGGGCACCAGCTCTGCGTGGTTGCCCGCTGGGTGCTCAACCAGCCCCAGGCAGCCGGTCATGTCCAGCGCCTCGCCGAGGAAATCGGCGAGGAGGACACGGTCGATCTGAAAGAGGTATCGGTGGCGGACCTGGACGTCGACGGCGCCCAGGTCTTCGCCTGCATGCTGTACCTGGCCGGACACCCCGAAAGCGCCTGCTTCTGGTGGCAGCTGGCCGCCGGCGCAGGGCACCGGGCCGCCACCTACTGCCTCTCCCTGCACCACCTGGAGCAGGGAGAGGTGAAGGAAGCACGCCAGTGGCGCAAACAGCTCCAGCAGGACATCGACGGCCCCGATGATGAATTCCTCAACATCGTCGAACAGTTCGCCGGATACGTCCGTCGCCACTGCACCGCCACACCGGTGCCCCGTCTGACTGAGGAAGTCGAACGGCTCGCCACCCGCGAGCCCGACGACGTCCTGGTACTGCCCGAGCGTGAACTCGCCGACCGGCTGCAGGACTGCGGCAACCAGCACTGACACCGCCCCGGACACAAGAAGAGCCCACCGGAAGGTCACAGGTTCCTAGGCCACCGACCGTCCAACGGGCTCTCCTGCAAAGCCCCCACAAGGAGCTTTTCCACATGCAGAGTAAGCCCCCGGCCCCCGCCACGACCACCAAGACCAGCCCGGACCCGCGTAAAGGCACCGTGCCACAGGCCTTGTCATGGATCCGCCGGCGTCGTCGCACCGCCGCCACCCATCTGTTGCGCGGCCTGTGCTACGGCATCGGAACCGGCCTCGCCGGCCTCGCCTTCTGGTGGCTGGAGCAGCACCTGTAAGACGTCGCCCCCTCTCGCGTCATCACGCGCCGCAACTTTCGTACGACTCGTCGCCGATCAGGGTGACGAGGCGCCCGCGAACCACCTCGCCCGGGGCCCCACCAGTGACCGGCATGCCCCCAGAGACCGGGCGCCGCCCCTATGCCGACAGACGCTCCCCCCGGCCCAAGTCGCATGGCCGGGCCGACTCAACCAGGGAGACCACCATGTCCCGTGACGAACTGCGCAGGAGTCGGTTCGCCAGCTGGCTGCTACACCAGTGCCGCCTGGCCGGCTACGACATCGATGACCCGGACACCCACAAAACGATCCTGATCCTGGCGGCCGTCGCCCTGTCCGACGGCCTGGACGAGGCGACCACAGCCCGAGTGGCGGAGGGACTTGCGGTGACGCCGCAGGAGCTGACCGACGCGTACATCCACGAGATGCGGCAGTGCGTCCTCAAGGAGATCCTCGACCATCCCGACCTGGCACGCCTGGACAGGCGGCTCGATGCGATCGCCCGTGCCGACTGAGCAGCAGAGCGGTCCTGTTGGCGGGTCCCTCGATCAGGTGGCCGGTTCGGCCGGTTCGCCGCGCAGCAGGTCGGGGCGGGCGTCGGCCATGGCGAAGGCCCTGCTGAGCCCGGCCACGAGCGTGTCGTCGATGCGGTAACGCAGTGCTCGTTCGTCCCGCTGGAGCAGCGGACCCGCACGGTCCGGGCCGACGTGGCGCTGCACCGCCCTCACGCTGGTCAGCGTCCCGCCGATCCGTGACCGCGGGCCGGGCATCCGAGAACGCCGGGACGTCGTCTCCGTCCGGGAGCCCCTTCCAGCGCAGCGGGTGCCTGGTGCCGCCGAGCTCGAAGAACACCTCGCGGCAGTCCCGCGGATCGCGGTGGACCGCCCACTTCCCGCGGTGGCTGCCGCCCCGCCGGGACGGTCCCCCAGCCCGCCGCAGGGCCGGCCCGGAGTACCAAAGCCCGCCGATCTTCACCCCGCGGTTTCGGTGGATCTTCACGAAGTGCACCGGCAGCAGCTGGTAGTAGAGCTCCGGCTCGGGGATCTGCAGCGGCTCGCCGCCTTGGGCCGCCGCCGCGGCGAACAGCGTGTTCGGGCTGTGCTGGCCGCCCGGATCCCAGGCCGGCGCGTACTGGTCCAGCTTCCGGTTCTGACAGACCCGGACGATCCAGGTCGCCAGCAGGTGCTCCATCTCCGACAGGGTCCAGGCCGCGTCGCCCTCCGGGTCCGCGCCGCGGTCGGCGACGTCCACCCCGCGATAGCCCAGCAGCAGCTCCAGCAGCAGGGACTGGATGCCGGCGAACGCCCGCTCGCAGGACGCCTTGTCCTGCGGTCGCATCGCCCGCGCCGGCAGCACCGTCACCCCGAGCGTGCGAGCGACCTGGACCAGGTGGTGGTTCTTGTAGACACTGCCGTGATCAGTGGTCACCGTCTCCGGGGCGAAGAACGGCCGCCCGGCCACCGGGTGCCCGGCGAACTCCGCCACCAGCGCGGCCGGCACCCCGGGGTAGGGCCACTCCATCTCCGGTCCCCACCCCGGCCGCATCGGCAGCGGCACCGTAACGTCCCGCAGCAGCATCGCCACCTCCACCGAGGAATCCGACCCGGGCGTCAGGCAGAAGGCGACCAGCGAGTGCGTGAAGGCGTCCAGAGCCAGGGTCAGGTCGACGGCGATCGGCTCGGCGAAGACGTCGTCCAGCACCTTCACCGGCAGGGGAGCCGTGTCGAGCACCACCACCTGCCCCGGCCGTGAGACGACCACCGGCGAGCCGCCGGGCTCCACCGCCGCGGCCGAACGCACGTAGCGCTGGCGGGCGCCGTCCGGGCCGAACCACTCCTTCCACACCTTCGCCAGCGTGGTGCGGTGCGGCAGCTTCCTCTCCAGCTCGGGCCCGAACCTCTCCCGGACGTACTGGTGGATCATCCTCTCCCTGGTCGTCATGCTCACCTTCGAGCGGTGCAGCGACTCGGCGTGCACCGCCCGGATCGCCTCGGCGAACTCCGGGATGATCGACCGGTGGCCGGACAGCTCGCGCGTCCAGCGGCCGTCAGCCAGGCCCACCAGACCTTCCTCCGCGAACGCGGCCGCCATCCGCCGCAGCGTGCGCTCGCCGACCTGCCCGAGCCCCAGGAACTTCGCGTCCTCGGCCGGCAGGGCGGCCAGCCCGGCCACCTTCGCCTCACGGCGCTGCGTCAGCGTCGTGCGAGCCGGATCGAACTGCGGGTGCGGCTCGCTCTCCTCGGCCCAGAACGCACCTGGGGCACTTCGACTACCGCTCCGGCTCGGGCCGCCGTACCCGCCAGTACAACTTCGCCGCCACCGTCACCGGACAGACGGTGACACTCAGCGAGCATGATGTCCACCTGTGGGCGGACAACGGCCAGCAGGCTCAAGTCTCCAGCGCCGTCCAGGCCGTCCTGGACACCTGGCGGCAGACGGCCGCCTGACCGCCGCCGCGCCCGACCAGCTCCGGTCCGTACCGCCCGAAGGGCGGATGCGGACCGGAGCCCTTCCCTGCGTGAGGGCGTGCAAGGCTATGGTCGCCAGCTGTTCGCCCCTGGACGCGCACACCGCTGGGCACCGCCGAAGTTGCCGTCCGCGCGCAGGACGAGCTCCACCGGTGGCTGGCGGGCACCGCCCGGGCGGGTCACGTGAGTCCGGCGGCGGCGTTGTCGTCCCAGCCGTCGTCGATCTGGATGTAGCGGAGCATGGAGCGGGAGTGGCGGGCCCAGCCGCCCTGGTCGGCGATGGCGATGCCGTCGCGGTCGGCGCGGCGGGCGGTGGAGGCCAGGCCGATGCGCAGGGAGTGGCCGGTCCAGGCGAGGGGCACGCCGGCCCGGGCGGAGATGCGTTTGATGGCGCGGGTGACGGAGTCCGGTCCCATGCCGCCGGTGACGTGGCCCCAGCGGTCGATGCCAACGAACGCCGGCGTCGACGGGTCGGCCCACCGCTGGGCGTGTTCGGCGACGAGGCGGGTGCGGTAGGCGGTCCAGGCCCGCACCGGGCAGACCTCGGGGTCGTCGGCGTAGCGGATCTTGGCGTTGCGCACGCTGTGCTTGGTCTTGCCGGTGAGGACGGCGACGACTAGGCCGCGGGGGTGCAGTGTGACGTCGCCGGTGAGCAGCCCGGCCGGGTCCTGCGACCTGCTCGCGTAGTGGAAGCCGGTCAGGACCAGGGTCTTGTCCCGGGCGCCGGTGAGGGTGTCGGGGCAGGCCCGGATCACGGCGCGCAGGCCGTCGATGTCGGCGCCAATCGCCTGTCCGCGGCCACGCTGCTCCCCGGCCTGGAGCAGCTTGACCGTCAGGCCCTCCAGGGCGGCGCGGGCTTCGGCCTGGTCATCGCCGGAGACCTGCACGCCACGCTGGCGCAGCCCGACGACCGCGGCCGCCAGGTGGGTGGAGGCCGAAGTGGAGGCGTACCCCGTACCGTTCTGTCGGCCCTCGCGCAGCCTCCACGTCACGAATGCGACCAGGGCGCCGCGGGAGTCCTCCCGTTCCGGCAGGCCGGTCGACCGGCAGAACCGCTGCCACACCCGCCACGACTTCGTGTAGGTGTCGAGGGTGTTGTCCGGGGTGATCTCCTGGGCGACAGCGTCGGCCAGGTCCTCGGCCTCGGCCAGGCGGCGGGCGTTGACCTGCTTGGTTGGCCGTTCAGGGGAAGCCGCGGGAGGCCGACCAGGTTGTGAGGTCGTGGGCAGACTGCGTGGCCCGGGCGCCATCGGTCAGCACAACGGGTCTGTCGCACCTGCCTACGTCACCGATTGGTCTGCGGATTTCGAGCGAGGGTGGTCGCACTGACCGGGTACTGCGCCGGGACGCAGTAGGAGGGCCGTGCGCACCGGTCGGTGGTGCCTTACGGACGCCGGTGGGCGGAGCCCCGCTTCATTGCTCGTCGGGGTCGGGGCGGTGGGTTGGGGCCGTCGGGTATTCGGGGCACAGGCGGCGATACGGGGTGTCACCGACGTAGGTGGTCCACTCTTCGTGGGTTAGATTGCGGCCTGCTCGCTGGCACAGGGCGTGCGGCCACTGCCGGGGTACGGGGGTGATCCGGGCGGAACGGTCCAAGGAACCGGTGGCCAGGGTCTTGCCGTCCGGACTGAACGCCACCGATGTGACCCAGCCTGCCGCGTCGCCCAGCGTCGCGAGGGTGCGGCCTGCGCGGAGGTCGAAGAGGACTGTCGTACGGTCCCGGCTCGCCGTCGCGACGATCCTTCCGTCGGGGCTGAAGGCGACGGCGGTCACTTCCTTGGTGTGGCCGGTGACGGTGCGGACGACGGTTCCGGCCTTGATGTCCCACAGGCGTGCGGTGCCGTCGCTGGAGCCGAGCGCCAGCATCTTCCCGTCGGGACTGAACGCCGCCGCGTTCAGCAGGTCTGCGTTGTCGAACCGTGCGGTGCCGCGGAGGGTGCGGGTGTCCCACAGGCGTGCGGTGCCGTCGGTGGAGGCGGTCGCCAGTGTTCTGCCGTCGGGGCTGAACGCGAGCGCGTCCACCCAGCCGCTGTGCCCCCCGAGCGTGCCGACGCAGCGGTGGGTGCGGGTGTCCCAGAGGCGTGCGGTGCCGTCGGTGGAGGCGGTGGCCAGCCTCCTGCCGTCAGGGCTGAACGCCACCCCGTCCACCGCGCCGCCGTGTCCGCGCAGCGTGACGAGGGCACGGTGCGTCCGGGTGTCCCACAGACGGGTCTGCCCCTCCTGGTCACCTGCCGCGAGCAGGCCCGCGCCGGAGTTGAGGGCCACGGCCAGCACTGGTACCGCCCGGTTGTCGAGGACGCCGACCGAACGGTGGGAGTGCAGGTTCCACAGGCGGGTGGTGCCGTCCCGGCTGCCAGTGGCGAGCGTGCGGCCGTCGGATCCGAAGGCCACGGTGTCGACGTAGTCGCGATGGCCGGTCAGTACTTCGGTAGCGCTCTGAGCGGTGGTGCCCCACAGGCGTACGGTGCCGTCCGAGGAGGCCGTGGCCGCGGCCCTCCCGTCCGGCCGGAAGGCCACCGAGTTGACGTGGCCCACATGCCCGTCCAGGACGCCGACCGAACGGTGGGAGTGCAGGTTCCACAGCCGGGCGGTGTCGTCCCAGCTGCCGGTCAGCAGCGTGCGGCCGTCGGGGCTGAACGCCACCGAGGCCACGACGCGCGTATGACCCCGCAGAGTTGCCGTACCGCGCCGGGTGCGCACGTCCCACAGGCGCGCCGTCCCATCGGCGGAACCCGTGGCGGCTGTCGTGCCGTCGGGGCCGAACGCCACCGCGTAGACCTCACCCCTGTGACCGCGCAGGACGCCGACCGAACGGTGGGAGTGCAGGTTCCACAGCCGGGCGGTGTCGTCCCAGCTGCCGGTCAGCAGCGTGCGGCCGTCGGGGCTGAACGCCACCCCGCTCACCCTCCCGGTGTGGCCGGTGAAGGTGGCGAGCGCCCGGCCCGTACGCCCGTTCCACAGTCGCGCGGTGCCGTCCTCCAAACCGGTGGCCAGTTTCGTGCCGTCGGGGCTGAACGCCACCGCGGTGACCGCGCCCGCCTGAGCGGGGAGCCGGACGGCCGCCGTGCCGGTGCGTACGTCCCAGACGCGGACGGAACCGTCGGCGGAGCCCGAGGCGAGGGTCCGGCCGTCGGGGCCGAACGCCACGGCGGCGACCGCGCCGGTGTGCCCCGACAGGACGACAGGCGTGCCGCCGCCGTCGGCACGCCAGAGCCGGACCTTTGTGTCCGTCCCGCCGGTGGCCAGCGTCCGTCCGTCGGGACTGAACGCCACCGCCGTGAGCGTTCCTGCGTTGCCGGCCAACGGCCGTACCGGGTACATGGGGACCGCCAGCGCGCCCTGCGCGCCGGCGGTGGTCGCGCCGTTCGCCTCGTACCGCAGTCCGGCCAGGGCGAGAAGACCGGCCAGCCCGGGCCGGGTGCGCAGCAGTGCGCGCGACTGAGCGGCGAGGCCGTCGGCGATGGCGATGCGGCTCTTGTCGTCGGCCGCCTTGCGTTCCGTTTCCGCCATCTGCCACTGTCGGCCCGCGAGCAGCGTGGCGCCCAGGGACACGACGACCAGCAGGACGAGAGCCGCTGAAAGACGCCTCAGCCGACGGTTGCTCCGGCGCGTTGCCTCGGCTTCGGCCGCCGCCGCTTCGATCTCGGACTCCGCCGCAGCCGCGCTCCGGTCCAGGAACTCGGACTCCAGCGGGTTGAGGTCGCTCCGCCGCGCCTGCGCCATGTCCACGGCCCTGGCCAGCCGGTGTCCCCGGTACAGGCTGCCGGGATCGCGCCCGAGTGCCTGCCAAGCCTCCGCGGCGGCCGTGAGGTCGCGGCGCAGGCGCAGCCAGTTACGGTCCTCGACCAGCCATGCGCGTAACAGGTCCCAGGCGCGCACGAGCGCTTCGTGGGTGATTTGGACGACCCCGTCGTCGGCGGTGACAAGCCGTTGGTCCACCAGACGTTGGAGCGCCACTCGCGAGGGACCGCCCTCGTGGGCGAGTTCGTCCTCACCCACCCTGCGGCGGACGGCCTCACCGCCCTCGTCCACGGTGACCAGTCTCAGCAGCAGCCGGCGTGCGGCTTGCCGCTCCTCGGGGTCGAGGGCGTCGTACACGCCCTGGGCGGTGTTGGCCACCGCGTCCCGGATCCCCCCGGACGCCTGATAGCCCGCCAGCGTCATACGGCGTCCGTCGCCCTGCGCCCAGGTGGCCTGCAAGGTGTGCGCCAGCAGGGGGAGTGCTCCCGCGTCATGACGGCCACCCTGGACGCCGAGGTCGCGCAGGAGCGTCTCGACGAGGCCGGGTTCGAGTTCCAGACCCGCGGTGCGAGCCGGTCCGACGATGGCCTGCCGCAGTTCCGGTTCGGTCATCGGCCCGAGTACGAGACCGCCCTTGCTCATCGCCCCGGACAGTCCGGGTACGGCGATGCAGCGGTGCAGGAAGTCCGCGCGCACCGCCAGCACCACCGGGGTCGGCCGTTGGATCCCCTCGCCGCCGGCGGCCAAAGCGACGAGCCGGGCCGCGAAGGCATGGCGTTCCTCCTGATCGGTGCACTGCGTGAAGACCTCCTCGAACTGGTCGACGAGCAGCACCGCCGGCCCGGGACCGTCTTCTTCCGCTGTCGCCGACGACTGCTCCAGCGCCGTCAGGGGGTTGGGCCCGGGCGTGATGCGCACGACCGTCGGGGCACCCGCAGCGTCCTTCGCCGACTGCCCTCGACGCAGCGCGGGCGACAGCCCGGCGCTCAGCAGCGAGGACTTGCCCGCTCCCGAGGCGCCCGTGACGAAAATGGGCGCGCCCCCGTCGAGGCGCGTTCTCACCAGCCGGAGCAGCTCGTCGACCTGCGCCGTACGGCCGAAGAACCACCTCGCCATGTCCTCGGTGAACGCCCTCAGCCCCGGATACGGGCACGTGTCGTCCGGCGCTTCCGGCGCAATGACGCCGGCCTGATCGGCCGGTCGGGTCAGCAGGTTGCCCAGGAGCAGGTAGTCGCCCAGCAGGCCCTCCCACCAATCCTGCTTCGTCTTCCGGCCGGTCTTCAGTTCACTCAGACAGGCCTTGACGTACTTGTCGAACAACGCGCGGGCGGGAAGCCTCCTGCCCCGGCCGAGTTCGAGGTCGGAGAGCGTCTGCGAGGCCGACCCGATCCGCAGGGACAACGACTCCTGCGTCAGACCCGCTTCGCCGCGCAGCTCACGCAGTCGCCGCCCCAGCCGGACCCGCTGCTCCTGTGCTGCCTCGTGCCCCGTGGCGGCCGAAGTCATCGAGGCTCCCGGTGACCGCAGTTCCGGCGCACTCCGGATCCGCCGCCCTGATACGCCCCTTGACCTGCGTGTTCACCCGGGAATTCCGGGTTCGGCCGCAGTCCGGGACTTCGGCCCCCGCTGTCGGGCAGCCTGGCCGAGGCCGGTCCCACCCCGCCGCTCACCACGTACCGGCCGGCCGGCGTCCCCACACCCACGCGCTGCCCCCTCACCCCGTAGCACGTGGAGCCTAAGCCTCTCAGCGGACAAGAGATGCCGGTTCGGCCCGAACCGGCACCGCGCATTCCCGAACCGGCGAACTTGCCACAACTCCGAACAACCGCACCGACGGAGGGATCACGATGAACGACGAGACGATCGGCCCGGCCGAGAACGAGGCCGTCGGCGGCGGGACTGGCGGCCGCCGGACCGAGCCCGACACCATCCGGCGCCTGAGCCGGGTGGCCGTGTTCGGGCTGGTGCGCGGGATGGCCGCCGCGACGGGCTCGGCGCTGATCGCCGGAGTCACCTGGTGGATGCGGGACCACTGAACCGCGCGGGCGTACGGCGGTCGCGCCCGGCCCGATCATGACATCCCCCGCGCCAGTGCTGACGCTCGCCCGCCATGCCTCCCGCGAAGCACAGGCCGAGCACTTGAAGCCCTCGACGGTGAAGTTCGTCCACGGGCTCGCCCGCATGACGGCGGACGGGAGAGCTGACGGACGGTGTCTCGTCAGAGGGGGTGGCCGTGGCGCAGCAGGCCATCGTCACCGACTGGACCACCGCGCTCAGCCGACTCGGTCTCGGGTGAGCCCGCGAGCTTTTGGCACGGCATCGTTGTGCCCGCTGGTTCGGATTCACCACGGCCAGGAGGGTGGTACACGCCGTCGAGGAAGGCCTTTGGCCCGGCCGGCGGCGATCAGCCAGTCCACCTCCGCCTTCGTCCGAGCTGCGGCTAGGAGGCGGTCGAAGGGGCGGCCCAGCGGGCGAACCGTCCGTGGACGGTCTGCCAGAGTCTGAACCGCTCGGGCAAACCTCTCCAGGGCAGGTCGGTGCGGAACTTGAACATGATGCCCTCGAGGACCTGGCGGTGATCCCGCCTTTGGCCGCGAGCCCGGCCCACGGGCGGCAGCCACGGCGCGATCACCGCCCACGCGGCGTCAGAAGTCTCCCCACACCTCACCATCGGACCAACAATCCGATGATCGGAAGATATCTAGACGCTGCCGATTGGGGCCCGGTCAGGTGGCGGTCAGCGGTCGGTTCCGGTGCGGGTGCAGGCGGTCGGTGAGGAAGACGAGGATCTCGTCGCGGGCCCGGACCGTGGGGTGGCCAGCCTTGTCGTCGAGATGGGCGGTGACGACGCTGTGCGGGGTGCCGACCAGGTCGGCGAAGAAGGGAGGTGGGGCCGGGCTGGCGGCGCTGTCCGGGAGGACGCGCCCGTCGAAGGCGTCGCCGAGCAGCGCGCGGTAGGCGGCGAAGCGCTGCCCTGTGCACCAAGTTCGGTGTCCTGTGTCCGCCGTATGACTCCGCCGAGGCGGCGACCGACCGCTTCGCCGCAACGACATGCTGTCTGGGAGTACGTGTGGACGGACGGGCGCTGGCGTGTCTATGCGCCCCATGGGCTGTCGGACGTGTTCAACCTCGTTCTCCGGCCGCACCCGGTGCTCGCCCCGCGGTCCGTTTATGAGGCCATGGCAGCACGGTGGCAGGAGGAGTGGTCCGAGCTGACCGTGCTGGACTGGCCGCCCACGGACATCACGGCGACTTCAGACCTCGACCGCGGATCCAGGGCGGCAGACTCAACGACCGTAGGTGACCACGGCCAGGACTTCCGGTCGGCGTTCAGCATGTCACCGGGAGAGTCTTCAGGCCGCGCTTGCGGAATGAGTGCAGCCAGTCCGGTCCGTTCTCGGGTATGTCCAGCCGCAGGGTCGGGAACCGCCGAACGAGGGCTGGAATCGCGATCTCGGCTTCCATCCGAGCGAGGGGTGCACCGAGGCAGTAGTGAATGCCGTGGCCGAAGGCCAGGTGGGCTGTGGTGCGGTGCGGGTCGAAGGTCTCGGGCGACGGGAATTTTGTCTCGTCACGGTTCGCGGAGGCGATGGAGACCCAGACTCGGCTGCCGGCCGGGATGACGGTGCCGCCGATGGCCACGTCTTCGAGGGCGAAGCGGCGTACTCCCAAGGGGGAGGGAGAGTTCCAGCGCAGGCTCTCTTCGATCACTGCGCGGATTGGGACGGTGTCGTCTTGCACTGCCTTCAGCAGTTTCGGGTCGAGCATCAAGCCTAGCGCTGTGTTGCCGATGAGATAAGTGGCGTTGTTGTAGCCAGCGAACAGTAGCAGGAAGGCGAGGGAGAGGAGTTCGGGCTCGGTGAGCGAGTCGCGGTCGTCGCGAGCATGGATGAGCGCTGAGAGAAGGTCGTCGGCTGGGCGGCTGCGTTTGTCCTGGATGATGTCGGTCAGGTACTTGTGCATCTGCCGCATCGCGGCCCGTGAGTCCGTTGTTGTGGCTGCCGCCGAGAGAAGAGTGTCTGTCCAGGACCGGAAGTCACGGCGGTCTTCCTCCGGGACGCCGAGTAGCTCGCAGATGACGCCCATTGGAAGCGGGACGGCCAGGGCCTGCATGAGGTCCACACGCGGGCCGGCCATCGTGGCGAGAAGACCGCCGGTCATGGTCTGGACACGGTCGCGGAGGGCTTCGACGCGTCGCGGGGTGAATGCCTTGGCGACAAGGCGGCGCAGGCGTGTGTGGTCGGGCGGGTCCATGTTGAGTAGATGGGCGTCCAGCTCTGGAGGCATGGATGACTGGTAGCCGTCAGGCGTCTGTGCGTTGCTCTTATTCAGCGAGAGCCGAGGATCAGCCAGGACGGCACGGACGTCCTCGTAGCGGGTGACGACCCACACGGGGGCCCCGTCGGGGGTAACGGTGCGATGGACGGGGTCGGCGTCCCGCAGCTGGGCGTATATGCTGTGAGGGTCGGCTACAAGGTCGTCGCCGAACAAGGTGGCCGGCAGTGATGCAAAAGTCATGGTCGTGCTGCTCCCTGATTGACGGCCTGCATGACTGTGGTCGCCTGTTCGGCAAGGCTGGAGCCGTGGAAGGCATCTGCGACGCGGCCGAGCCATTCCCGTTCGAATTTCATGTCGCCCGCTGCCGGATCGTGTGGGATGTCCGCGCCGTGATGCCGATCGTGCCCAGATGCTCGGGCTCGGAGGGCGGCCTTGATCTGCGCGGCTTCCGCAATGGCCTCAACCTCGTCGCCGCCCATACCGCGGGCGGTGCACAGTTCGCGCGCAGCGTTGGCGACTTGGGGGTCGTAGTGGGGGCGAAGGGCAAGCTGGCTGTCGCGGATCTCAATGATGGTGCGGTTGACGAGGAAGTGCGGGTCCTCGTCGCGCAGCGCCTGGAGCGGGCTGGCGTGGTGGATGTCTGGGAAGAGCACGACCTCGGGGTAGACGCGGGTGAGTTCTGCCCACAGAGGGCTCATGCGCCGGTAGGCTCGGTACAGCGATATACGTTCGCGCAGGCGGTCCAGCCCTACGCCCCAGACGGGCATCGTGAGGCCGACGGTGAGGAGCCAGGCGGAGACGCTGGCGCACATGGGCGCGACGTTGACACTGGCCCAGTGCAGAGGGGACGTGCCAAGTATGTCCCAGGTCAAGGACGCAAACTTGGTCACTCCGTAGCCGGAGCCGCCGATGAAGCCGCCGACCGCTGCGGTCCTCAGGCCCCGGCGCAGCCAGGGCCGATCGGTTACGACTTTGGCGCAGCGCCGGCACATGAAGGCCAGGCCGAACATGCCCACCACGTACAAAAGCGCGTAGACCAGCAGGAACTCGCTGATATAGGGGGCCTGGGCGTAATGGACGTCGAAGTCGACGTGGTGCTCGCCATCGCTTACATTGCCGAGGCTGAAAAGGGTGACCATGGCGGCGACAGACACGACGGCGTAGGCGATCAAGAGCCGGTGCCAGAGTTGGATGCGGTTCTGCGCAGAGGACCAGCTCACCAGGAGTGCGAGGAAAGACGCCTCGCAGAGGGCAACCGAACAGTAGACGAAGAGGGTGGTGATGTTGGTTACGCCCAGCACCGTGTCGACACGGACGTAGATCCAAGGCGATGCGATAACGAACGGAATAGCGTACAAGGCTATCGCCCCGCATATGAGCTGCAGCTCGCGGTTCCGGGGGGACTTGATGAGATCGCGGAGTTTGTAGAAGAACGCACTCCAGGAGATCACTGCCAGGACGCCGTAGACGAGGTTGAAGCGCAGCACGTCAGCCCTACTTGTCAGGGCGCTCGAGTGAGCGGCCCAGGTGAGTGATGAGGTTGGCCATCCCGGGCGCGAGGTTTTCTGACAGGCGGTGGCCAGTCGCCACTGCCTCCACGGGCATTAGAGACGCAACCAACTCGGCTGCCTTCTCTTCCTCGTTGCTGTACTGCGTGCGGCCGAGCACGCTGCGCACCAGCTCTGGTCTGAGGGTGGGCATGAGGAGCCGAACAACCTCGTCAGGCATCACCGGCGCCGCCTCGTGGCCGCAGACCATGTGCCCGAGTTCGTGACGGACGATGTGCTGCTGGTGCGCCTGGGTCGTGTACTTCTGATAGAGGATGTAGTCCTCCTCATCGGTCGCCACCCACAGCCCGCAAGGACGGCCAGATCCTGTCGGCATAGCCACCTCAAGGAGCGAGATGGGGCGGTCTCGAAGGTCTTCCAGACGGTCGCAGAGGGCGTTCACGTCTGCCCGTTCGGGTATCTCCAGCTTCTGCACCACTAAGGCGCAGTACCGGCGCAGCTCCTTGTCGTTCATGCCCTCACCAATCGGATGACCGCCCGGCCAACGCCACGATACGAAAGCAACAGGTATTTTTGGTCTGGTGATCATAGGGCGCCGGGACTGGTGCCCTTGCGCGCACGTGGCTGCATCCTCCGCCTAGGAGTGGCTTGATTCTCGGCCTGTGTCTCGGCCAGACGCTGCAGGACAGGGAGGATCGACTCGACGTTGCTCTCTGACATGTCCGCGATGGTGCGCAGCGCGATCTGGCGCACGCCTACGTCTTTGAGCTTGGAGAGCAGTTCAAGGTCTTGCCGGACCTCCTCCCCTTGCTCATCGTCAACAAAGTAGGCGACCGGGACACCGAAGAAGTCGGCGAGCGCCTGCATGTGCGCCAGCGTTGGGTTGTCCCGTACGCCCTTACGGAGATAGCCGATGTAGGTCTCGGAGAGTCCGAGGGAGCGAGCGACCTCGGCATTGCTCCATGGGCCCCGTCCTGAGGGATGGACAGTCTCGAACAGCCGGTTGAGCCGACCCATGAACGTATTCGTCCGCCCCCCGTTTCCGGCTGGCTCGCCAGTGCCAGCGGCACCCTGCTCCACCATTCCACCACCCGTTCGGTCTTCAGGCATGCGAGGCATGCGACGCAAGCCAGCCTATCTTCCCCTCACTTGGCCGGACCGCGCGCAAGCCAGCTAATTTGAGTCAACTGACGACAGATGCTCGCGACACGCGGGCATCACAACAGTTGACTACCGTTTAGAGGCCATGCAGGGTGTCCATGCCGACACACCGAGTAGCAGGAGGCACAGCAGTGCCAAGCCCTACCGCCTGGCGCCCGCTCGGCTGGGCCACGAGCGCCTCATGCCCGCCCGCCAGCCACTTCGCCCACCAGTTGTCCACGACCTTGAGTGAAACCTTGAACAGCGCCGCGACATCCTCCTGGTCCCGGCCCGCTGCCAGCGCAGCCGCCGCCCGCATCCGCAGGGCCTGCTGCGCCGACCGCGACAACTGCCGTGCATCCCCCGCCAGTTCACTCGCGCAGAGATAAATGACCCAGAACACCTACTACCGTTTCGGATCAATAGGCGGTCAGGTTTCGGTGTGCCCTTCGGGCTTCCTGACATAGAGGCTCAGTTCCATGACCCTGCCAACACTCTCGGAGCGCTGCCCCTGAAGCGTCACTACGGGAGTAACTGGGAGGCCAGTTTCGCAGCAACTTCTCGTCAAAGGTAGAAATGTCTGAACCCGTGTGCCTCCTTGGGGCTGGCGGTTCCCGCGCTGGCGAAAACGAGTTTCGCCTGGCAGGGATCGCTGCTTCACACCCTGTCATACTCCTGCGTACGCGGCTGCTCTCGCGCGACCAGTGCTGAAAGGTACCCGAGCCAAGCTGGAGCTTCAGGCCGGCGAGCCACTGGCTCAGGGCCTGCCAGAGAGGTGGCTGTGCGACCGGGCGCGAGAGCTGGCATGGCGCGGCTGGTCTGATCTCGTCCAGCATGTCGAGCGGTCTACGGTCCCCATCGGCGGTCACCGGGAGGTGTCCCGCCCCGGCCTGCCGGAGTGGTGCGGCCAGCGCGGTGTGGGCACACCGGCGGCGCGCCTCAATCCGCGGTTCCGCACTTTCGGCGCCGTTGGCAATTGGGGAGAAGTGCCCGCGCTGCCACCCACACGCCATCCATACAGGTGTGTGAGCAGCCCGCCTGTCCGAGTTCCCCAGTCCTTCTCGCCGATCAATGGTCAAGATCTATGGAGCGGCCTATGGGCGGTCAAGATCATCTCACGGGTCCAGCTCAACGTGACAGTGCCCGCACGGTCGTTGTCGGGCATTGAGATATGGGGGTGTTAGGGCCTGCGGGAAATAAGTCGTGGATTCCAGTTCCAGGGATCGTTGAAGTTGTATGGGGAGACCTGAGGGGATCGAGGCTACGATGCATGACATAGAGGTAATCCTGACGTGGTCGAACCACTCCGGTTACCGACGGGGGCGCGGGAATGGCGAACGGATCAACCTGAAGCCTGGCGATGAACTGAAGTTCGGGGTATCGAATCGCTCGGGAGGGTTTCATCCGAATGCCGAACCGAGCGCCGGCGCACTCAGAGTTTCCGCCCACCGTCCTCTCATTTCGAATCTTACCAACAGTACCACCTACGCAATTGAGAATTTGGAGGGTGGAGCGGAGCTGGTCAAGGTGCGCCCCCGCCAGTTAGAGATGGTGATACCGTTCGAAATGTCGCGTATCCTCATTCCAACCGTCAACGGCATCGTCGAATTCAACGTCTATGCCCCTCCGCCACGTCTGCTCAGAATGGACCTGGCCACGTGGACGCTGGCCTCGTCGATTCATCTCGACAAGACGAGCAAGTACTTCGCCGTCCTCGTCGCGCTGTGCGAGCCACGCCTGCGCGGGTCATCGATGGCGGCTGTGCCTTCTGTCCGGGAGGTCGTTGAACGGCTGAAGGGGATCGACCAGTTCAGGGACGCAAACCGCAGCAGCATCAACTATCACATCGACTACCTGGCGGCCCAGAAGCTTCCAGTGAGTCAATGGTCTAAGTACATGGACGACGGGCCTATGCATTCCAAGCGCGAGGCCTTGGTCGCCTTCGCGCTCCGGTTCGATCTGGTGAACGAGGAGCACCTCGACCTGCTTACCGGACTCCGCCTTTCGCCAAGCGTGCCAGCATCAACGCCGGTCCTGACATCTCGTCCTCGGCACGAGCTGCCACTGCTCCGGCCAGATAGAAGGGGAGTGAGTAACGTCAATTCACAGCGTCCGTGACCACGTGCTGGCAGGCCGGGCCTTCTCCTCCGTCGAAGAGATGAACGCCGCCTGCGCCGCCTGGGTGCCACTTCGGCAGTCGAAGGTCCACGGCACCCACGGCGAAGTCATCGGACACCGGGCCGTGCGCGACCACACGGCTCTGCGTCCGTTGCCAAGGGCCCTCTATGTGGTCGCCCAGCGGCATCTGCGGCACGTCGGCAAGGACTGCCTGGTCGCCTTCGACGCGAACCTCTACTTGGTGCCCGCCTGCAAGGTCCGTCCCCGACCGCTGGTCGAGATCCGGGCCACGAAGTCCCAGGTCACACTGCATTGCACCGTTTCTGACGCCACTGGGCAGACGTTGCTGGCCGTCCACCCACGGGCGGCCGGCCGCGGAGCCCGCATCGTGGACGAGACGCACTGGAAGGGACTGCCCACCGGCGCCGGCCGCTGTGTCACCACCGCTGACGCTCTGCTTTCGCCCCGCCGCAGCCAGCCGCTCGGGTCGGGGACCGGTCCGCTGCAGGCTCTGCTGAACCGGTCCGCAGCCGCAAGTGTCGAGGTCGGCCGCCGTCCGCTGTCGGTCTATGACGATCTGACCGGCACCGGGCCCTTTACCTCACCCGCCCCGACCGAGGACACCCGTTGAGCGAGCTGACCAGCACCCGCACCATCGCCGTCATGCTTGGCCTGCCGCACCTGGCAGAGGCCCTGAACCACTACATCCAGCGGGCCGACGAGGCAAAGATGGGCTACAGCGACCTGCTAGGGAGCGTATTTGGTTGTGATCAAGGAGTGGCTCGTCTGAGGTCCTTGATCCAGATCATCGCGGCGCGGAGGTGGAGGTCAGCGAGGTAGTTTCCCTCACAGTCATAGCGGGTGGCGATGCCTCGCCATGCTCGCCGGCTGGCTTTTGGCAGGGCGGAATGGGCGGGAGCTCTACGAGCGGTCGGCGAGGAGATTGGCGGCGAAGCCGAAGAAGGCCACGCCGGTGATCTGTTCGAGGCGGCGGCGGAACGCGGGGCGTTGGATGCGTTCGTTCCCCGTTCCAGCCGCGGAAGTCCGCGGCGAGTTTGTCCAGGAAGGGCGTCAGGTCCGTGTCCCAGTCCCAGGCCGCCACTGCGCCGACGCGGGCGTTGAAACCGGGTGCGCTGGCCTCGACGGCGTAGTGCACGCAGTCCTCGCCCTCCCGGAACCGGTCGCAGAGCCTGACGTGGACCGTCCGGTCACGCTGGCAGCGGACGATGAGGTCGGTGGGGTTGTCGGTGGCGGTGTCTTCGGGGCTCACTTGCGAAACGGCAGGTCAGCGGGGTATCCGCCGTCATGGTGTTTCCGGGGCGGGAAGTCGTCCGGGATCGACACGGTCGGCAAGATAGATCAAGGTGGCCTCGGGATCCATCCCGAAGGCGGCGGCGACGAGCTTTGGATCCATCGCGTTCACCAGGTCGACGAGACGGGTGCCGCGGATCATTCGGGTTCGGTATCCGCAGTCGTCAAGAACGTGGGACAGGTAGGCAGTTGAGGCCGGGCCCCGCCCGGCCTTTGTCCCTTTGGTGACCATCACGTGGGGGTTGGTCGTCGGCCGTGCCTCGCGGTGGGAAAGGCACCGCTGCAGCACAGTCCAGGAGGCGGGGTCCAAGGGGACGGGATGGGGCCGTTTGCCGAGCTTGAGCGTCTGGGCCACTGGGTTGACGTCGGTGACTTGCAGCATCCGGACCTCGAAGCAGGGAAGCACCGTAGCAGGGCGAGTATGCCCATCAGGGCCTCGTGCGGGTGGACGTGTTCGCCGGTGGTCCAGCGGCGGAACAGCTTGCGCTGCTGGTCGAGGGCGAGGGTCCTGCCGCGGAAGCCGCTCAGCTGCGTCGCGGCCAGCGTCCGCGTCGGGTTGACCAGGACGATGTGGTGCGAACGGGCGAAGCGGAAGAACTGCCGCAGAACGACGAGCCTGCGTTTGTGGGCCTTGGGCAAGGTGGTCAAGAAGGCCTCGATGTCGTGCACGTCGGCCAGGGCATCTGCTTACGACGACTCCGAACCTCATTCTGAAATGATCAGTTATGCTGCGCGTTAGGTTCGTCGTTCGGGAGCCCGTCGGTCAGAACGCTCACCTGGCAATAGAAGTGGTCCGACTTGGTCGCTGCTATCGTCGTAGTGAGCAGTCGCATCGCATGCCCGTAGAGAATATGGTCCTTCTGAACACCCTTGGGTGTCGTAGGAGTTCCCTCGAACGCGTTCAGATAACTGCCTGGACGCAAGGCCCCCGCAAGCAACTCCCTTATCCGACTATGGTTCGCGTCAATTGCAGCAAAGGCCATACCGGCACCACCGCTGGCCAGCAGATCTTCCGTGAGCATGTCCCACATCCGCGTGAACATCGGGCCGGTGGGGCTCACTCCGAAGCGCTGTAAGGGGAAGCAGTGCCCATTGACGAGACCGAGCGTCCGGTCACCCAGATCTATCGATCCGACCACATAGCCCTTGTCATGAAGCCTCCAGGGCTCGCCGTGCGGGCTGACAGTTTCCAGCCGCGGATTGGGGAACTGCTGGTACACCGCATCTCTGATAGGGAACCGAGATAAGATCCCAAGCGCGAGCGAAGCATTGTCGGCCAAATGCGATTCACTTATGGGGAATGACGCAAAGTACGGATATTCGAGACACCTTGCCAGGTATTCGGCTTGCCCTTCTCGGTGTCCATGATAGTCATGAGCCTCTTGCAGGCAAACCACATCGGGCAGGTACTCTTTCAAGACTGCGGCATAGTAGTCGAGCGACGGATTTCCGTTTCGCTGATGAGACTCGCCAAGAATCCCTCCCCCCATGTTCCAGGTCGCGAGCTTCAGGAGCTTAGGCCTCATAGATGCGTCCTATAGGTAAAGGGGGAGAAGGCGAATCAAACGTCCTCAGGATCATAGAGGTTCCGAAAAGCGATGACGAAGTACTGGTGCCGTTGCGAGCTGCGAGAAGCACTATCCGGCGGCGAAAGGTGCCGAATGCTTGATTCCGTAATACCTCGGCGCATCGGCGCGAGCGCCAACCATACATCACGCCACTGCCTGCGACCACGACTCCAACACGATTCCGTTACGCACCCGTTCCTCGACATCTATCGGGTGGCCGAGGCTGCGTGGTTGCCGCCGCGATCGCGGAGGGGGTGGTCAGCTCGGCATGATCCTGACTGATGTCAGTACAGCCCCCTCCGACCGATCGCTAGCTTGTACTTCCTCCGCAACTTGAAAGTGTCGTACTGGAACATCGCGCAGCAGCCGTGAGGAGCTCTCGACATGTCCCTGCAGGACCAAAAGGCACCGGATCGTATCGCGGCCCTGACCGAAATCTGGCGCGAGGTTCTCGCCAATCCTGCCCTCGACGAGAACTCGGACCTTTTTGATAACGATGGATCGTCGCTGCACGTCCTGCAGATCACCGGCAGGATCCATGACGTTCTTGGTATCAACGTGAAGCTGCGGCACGTATTTTCCAACACTTCACCGAGAAGTCTTTCGGATTTCCTGGAGAGTGAGGGGCGCGCGAGTTCCGGCGCGGATGACGCCAACTCCTGACCCGAGCAATTATCTCATGCCAGGAGGTAAATAATGACAGTGCCCCAGGGCAAGGCCTCCCGGGGGCCTACTTCGTTGATGGAAATGGCCCGGCTGACCGGAGAGTTCGCCGATTGGCACAATCTGCACTACATGGCCATGTGGCTGACCGGGGAATTGAATATCGCCGCGGTTCACGATGCATGGCGGCGGGTCTGCCTGCGTCATGACGTGCTGCGCCGGACGTACGTTTCCCCGGAGGAAGCGTGTACGGATGACGATGCGCTGAGTGAGGTGAAACTTCACACTGCCGAAACGGACGCAGAGGCAATCGAGCTGATGCGCTGCTTCATCGGCACTCCCTTCAGCCTGGACGGCCCGGGATTCTCACGCGTCGCCATTGTGCAGCGCGGTGAGCGAAGGTTCCTCTTCGGAATCGCGATCGACCACATCATCAACGATCTGGCCTCCTGGGCCCGAATACGAGGAGATTTCACGGACTTCTACAACCGTGCTCTGGCCGGCGATACCAGCGACGTGCCGAATACGAGCAGCAGCTACCAGAGCTTTTCCTCGGAGCATCGTCGCATGTTCGCCGGCGCGTGGGGCAAGGAGTGCCGGGACTTCTGGCACTCCTACACCGAGGAGTTCGGGACGTTTCCCCCGCCTTTTTCGGTCGGCACCGGGCACACTGATGAGTACCGGCCCAAGGTGATCACCCGGGAACTTCCGGCGGACGCGAAGGCACGGCTGCAAAAATTCGCGGCGCAGGCTCGGGTGACCCCTTTCGCTGTGGCCACCGCTGGCGTGCTTGCGGCCACGCGGGAAGTTACCAGCGATCCGCTGACGGGAATCGCCGTCAACCAGCACGGCCGCATGCTGCCGGGTACTGCGCAGACTGCCGGGCTGTTCGTCCAGACCGTGCCGCTGCACCTCGGTCGGGAGGTCAAGAGTCCACTGGAGACGGCCCGGGAAGTCTTCCTGCGCACTCATGACGTATTCGAGTACAGCATTCCGCTCCTGGTCGCCAGCAGGTACTGGAACGAGACTCTGATGGAGGCGGACCAGGCTGCTGGGCTGTACGTCAGTCTGAACGAGGAGCCGCCGTCCTCGCACGACATGCCGCCCTTCACGGGAACCGAGGCGGAGTACGTCACGCTCGACATCCCCGGCGGGAAGCGCGCTCTGGATACCGTGGTCGTTTCGTGGAACCTGTACGAGACGAGGCCACAGCTCGTCGCGTACTACAACGAGGCCCGCTTCCCCAGCGCCGACGTGGAACAACTCCTCGAGGCGGCCGAGAGGTACCTACTGCCGTCAGGCAGCTAGGAAGACCGCCGAACCGGCCTTCCACGTTCACCGATCTGGAAGGCCCGGAGGGCATGGATCAGGCTCTGGGGTCGCCGATCTCGGCACCCGTGCAGGAAGTACGAAGGTAGCCGCTCCCGGAACCCCTGGAGCGGCGGCCCTTCTTCTGAAGTATCACGGAATTGGTGTCGGCGCCCGGGCCGGTCGCTCCGCCCCGGACCGACGGGTACACGCGAGAACCGCTCTCGGGTACCCGCGTCGGCGATGAAGCTGAGGGAGTGGCATGTTCGACATCGAGGGATCGGAGTTCCGCGTGGTGCGGAACAACGAGGAGCAGTACTCGATCTGGGCGACCCACCGGGAGCTGCCCGCAGGCTGGTTCGAGGTCGGGAGCCGGGGCTCGAAGACCGAGTGCCTCGCCTACATCGAACGTTCCTGGACGAACATGAGGCCGGCAAGCCTGCGCCGAAGCCTGTCCGGCGATGAGGGGACCGCCGCCTGACGGCAGACGGATCCGGCAGGGCGGCTCGCCGCCAAGATCCATGACTTGGGGACGTCCATTCACTAGTCCGGGCAGATGGCCTTGGAGCAGCCCGAGCATGAGCCTACTGATCTGCACGGCGTGCAGACCGACTTGGGGATCGCGTACTGATGACTGGTTTCACCGGGGCCTTCTGGCGGAACGGCGACACCGGGTTCGACGACGCCGCGGCCTCGCGCCTCTTCAATCACCGGCGGCCGTCGCGGCGGCCGGCGGTGGTGCTGCGTGCCGCTCACGCCGCTGATGTGGCGGCAGGAGTGAGACTGGCGGCGGCCGAGGGCTGGAAGGTCGCCGTCCGTTCCGGCGGGCACAGTTGGGCCGCCTGGTCGCTGCGTGAGGACACCCTGCTCATCGACCTGGCCCTGTTCACCAGGATGTCCTACGACCCCGACAGCGCAACGGTGGCGGTCGGCCCCGCAGTGCGCGGTGGCCTGGACCTGGACCCGTATCTCGCCGGCTACGGCCGGTTCTTCGCCGTGGGCCACGCACCCACGGTAGGCATGGGCGGCTTCCTGCTGCAGGGCGGCATCGGCTGGAACTGCCGAGGCTGGGGCTGGGCGGCGGAGTCCATCGAGTCCATGGACGTGGTTACCGCCGACGGCGAACTGGTGCGGTGCTCCGAGACGGACAACCCCGACCTGTTCTGGGCAGCGCGCGGGTCGGGTCCCGGCTTCTTCGGCGTGGTCACCGAGTTCCGGCTGCGTACCCGCCCGCGGTTCCGTGAACTGACTCAGTCCACCTACGTCTACCCCGTCTGGCTCGCGCCCGAGGTCCTGAACTGGTACCATATGGCGCGCCATGACCTGCCGTCGTCCGTCGAACTCGCCGCCGTCGGCTGCACTCCGCCTGGCTCCGGCTCTCCGGTACTGATCGTCGACGCTGTCTCGTTCGACGGCGGCCCGGTGTCGCTGGCCGCGCTCGGCACCTGCCCGGTGGCTGGCAAGGCATTGACCGCCAACGTCGCCCAGCAGGTGGACTTCGCTGACCTACAGGCTGCGCAATTGAGATCCAGCCCCGAATACCACCGCTACTTCGCGGACAACGCCTTCCTCGCCGGTTCCGCCTCCGAGCTGGTTCCGGCACTGGTGCCCGCCTTCACCGATCTGCCGACGCCCAAGACGTTCACGGTGCTGGGCGACTTCACCCCGCTGCTGTGCCGCCGTCCGCCGGACATGTCCCTGTCGGTGCAGACCGATCTGTACTTCGCCGCGTATGTGATCGGTGAAACCCCGGAGGAAGACGCCTGGTGTCGCTCCTGGCTGGACGCAGCCATGGAGCGCGTGGCTCCGTACTCGGCCGGCTGCTACCTGGGGGACAGCGACCTCACCGTTCGACCCGACCGGGTCATGTCCGACGCGGCCTGGTCGGAGTTCCAGCGCATCCGCACCGCCCGTGACCCGGAAGGCCGCTTCCCCGGCTACCTCGGGGCACCCGTGCAGTAGCCCATGCTCCCAATACTCCGGGTCCTGCCGCATTCCTCAAGTGCGGTCACCGTACTGACCCCACCTGTTCAAGGCGCCGCCCCGACCGGGGCGGCGCCTTGAACAGGTGGGCTCCCGCACGGCCCAGCACCGTCAGCTCGGCCGTGCGGAAGAGCTTGCGCCGTGCTGCACGGATACACCCCCTTATCCGTGCGGGAACGGCATGCGCACCGCGAACGCGGGGGAGGGGACTGCACTCAAGTGCGGTCCCTTCCCCTCCGAACCGTGCGGGACGAGACTTCACGGGCGTCGCACGAGGTCAGATCAACTGCGCGAGCTCGGCGACGGTCGGATTGCGGACCAGTATCTGCGCTTTGATGTCCACACCGAGATCGGCCCGGATCCTGGTCCTCAGCCGAGTCGCCAACAGCGAGTCTCCGCCCAGTGAGAAGAACCCGTCGTCGACGCTCACGTCTTCAAGGCCCAGAATTTCGGCGAACATAGCGCACAGACGTTCCTCGTTGGCCGTGCGGGCACCGCAGCCGGCCCCGCCGCCGTAGTCCGGCGCTGGCAGAGCCCTGCGGTCCAGCTTGCCGTTCGGCGTCAGTGGAAGCTCAGGCAGCGCGACGATGGCGGCGGGCATCATGTATCCGGGCAGCGTCTTCCGCGCCCCTTCGGCCAGCGCTGCCAGGTCCAGTGCCCGTCCCTCGCTCGGCACCACGTAGGCCACGAGACGCTCGTTGCCCGGCTGGTCCTGCCTGACGATCACGGCGACCTTCCGGACCCCTTCCTGCCAGGACAGAACGGTCTCGACCTCACCCAGCTCGATGCGGTATCCTCGCACTTTGACCTGCTCGTCGGTCCGGCCCACGAAGATCAGGACACCGTCACGAGTCCAGCGGCCCAGGTCCCCCGACCGGTACATCCGTGCACCCGTGCCGTGGAACGGGTCGGGTACGAACCGCTCCGCGGTCAAAGCTGGGTTGCCGGCATAGCACCGGGCCAGGCCCTCGCCGCCGAGGTACAACTCGCCGACCATACCCGTCGGTACCGGATTGAGATGCTCGTCCAACACGTAGATTCGCCTGTTGTCCATCGGCCTGCCGATGGGAACGTCCCCCGGCACCTGGTCTGCCCGCTCCAGGGCGTGGCACGTGACGGCCAGGGTGGCTTCGGTAGGTCCGTACTGGGGGCGCACCACGAGACCGGGCGACGCCTGCAGTGCCTTCCGTAACGCGACGGGCGAAAGCACCTCACCACCGGTGTACACACCGGGCATCCCGCTGAACACATCCGCCGCGTCATCGGTGAGCATCTTGAACAGGCCGCCGGAGAATAAGCCACCGGTCACACCGTGGCGCTTGATGAGCCCCTTCATGACCTGTGCGTCCAGATCGGCGGGCGGGGCGATCACCAACTGCCCCTTCCTGAGCAGTGGACACCAGATCTCCCCCGTTGACGGGTCGAACGCCAGCGGCGATTGCACCAGCATCCGCTCCAGCACCGAGTCCTTCATGGAGCTGTCGAGCGCCAAGCACACCGCACTGCGGTGGGGCACCAGAATCCCCTTGGGAACTCCGGTCGAGCCCGATGTGTACATGAGGTAGGCGGCCTGGTCGGGCAGTGGCTTGCGGTCGAGGTTACCCGTGGACGCGCCGTCCTCGGCGTCCTTCGTCACGACGACCGCCCTGGCGGTACCCCGCGTCGCCTCGTGGTCGGCGTGCGGCGCGTCGGTCAACAGTACCCGGACGTCCGCGGCATCCATGACGCCGAGCATGCGTTCCGTCGGGTGAGCCAAGTGCAGGGGGAGGTAGCAGCCGCCGGCTTTGAGCGTCGCCAGAATGGCGACGATGGTCTCCGCGGACCGGTGCATCAGGATGGCGACCGGCTCTTCCGGCCGGAGGCCGCTTCCGACCAGCCGATGGGCGAGGGCGTTGGCCCGGGAGTTCAGTTCGGCGAAGGTCAGCGACTCTTCTCCGCACACCAGCGCCACCGCGTCCGGCGTCGACACGACCCGAGCCTCGAACAACTCGACCAGTGTGTGCTCGCCGAGCGCGCGCTCCGCACCGCCAGAGGTCTCCAGTAACTCCTTGCGCTCCTGGCCTGACAACAGCTCCACGCGGGACAGTGCGGTGTCCGGTTCGGTGGAAAATGCTGTGAGCACGCGGACCAGGCGATCCGCCAGCGAAACCGCAGTCGCGCGGTCGAACAGGTCGGTGTCGTAAGCGATCTCGCCGACGATCCCTGCCGGTCCCTGATCGTCTTGACGGTGTTCGGCAACGCCGATGGCGAGGTCAAACCCCGACGTGCCCGCCAAGCCGCTCCCGGGCGTGGCCTCGTCGTTCACAGTCACGATGACCTGAACCAACCGGTTTTGCCCGGCGTACTGCTTCAGGTCGACGACCCGGGCCAACTGCTCCGCGGAAACGTCGTGGATCGCGCGGGCGACACGATCGACCTCTCGCGTCCGCGCGAGCAGCTCGCGCAGACTCGGATCGCCCGACGTATCGATCCGGAGCACGAGATGATTCGCGAAGAAGTGTGCCGCGCCGCCCTGCGGAGCACCGGGCCGCGCCGCTGCCGGGGCGGCGATCGGAATATCGGCGCCGGCTCCCAGCCGGGTCAGAAGCGTGGCGACGGCAGCGCAGACCATCGTGTGCAACGTCGCCCGGGTTTCCCCGGCTGCCGCGAGAACGTGGGTCTCGGGAGCAACTTCGAAGCGGTGCACCTCCATGACCGACGAAGCTTGAGACGGCCTCTGACGATCCGTCGGCAGTGCCAGTTCACTCGGCAGCGAGGCCAGAGTGCGCGAGCAGTGCTCTGCGAGCAGTGCGTCGTCGTCTGTGATCGACATGCCATCCTCCATCCAACTCGTAGTGGTGCCCGGGCGGTATCGGCATCAGTAAGGACTCTCACTTTCGCTGATGAACCTGACGTGCCGTTCATCCTTCTCATCAAATGCAGGTGTCGCGATGAGAACCATCTCCATTGCACCAAAATAATATATTCGAGTATTCGGCGGGATCGTGATCAGGTCAGTGGCGCGGACGGTGACCGCCTCGCCGTTCAGATAGAAGACGCCCTGTCCACTGACCACGTAGTAGATATAGGAACTTCTCTCGTTGGAGAATTCCTGAAAATGCCCCCGCTTCACCTGTACACGAGCGACTGTCGCCGATGGGTCGGAG
Source organism: Streptomyces griseochromogenes (assembly GCF_001542625.1). Taxonomy (NCBI): domain Bacteria; kingdom Bacillati; phylum Actinomycetota; class Actinomycetes; order Kitasatosporales; family Streptomycetaceae; genus Streptomyces; species Streptomyces griseochromogenes. Next base: position 5,394,144 of record NZ_CP016279.1, read on the forward strand.
TGACGGTAAACAGACAGGTCGATCCCATGCTTGCTGAAGTTACTTCCTTCTTCGACCGTATGTTTATATTTGTCCATTGCTGTATGTCTCCTCGACGGCGCGGGCGCCAGGGCTACGGGCAGCGCGGTGCTGCTCGTGCTCCTGGCGCCCTGTGTGATCACGACGACCGGCAAGCTGGCTGTCAACGCCGGAGGTCAGGGGTCGGCTGATGGCGCGCGGCTGATGCCGCTTCGAGCTCCCGTGGGGAGGAGCACTTGAAGATCAGGCTGGTCGGAGGGCGCCATCCCGAGAGCGACTCATAGTGCGACAGCAACACCGGGACAAGCAGCGAGTAGCCGCCGGCCTGGAAGAAGTCGGTGTCCTCGTAGATGTCGTCGTCTTCCAGGATGTCGCGGAACGTCCGAAGCCACAGTGAGCCGGAAGGCTCTCCACCTTCGGCAGCCGGATCGGGCCGGGTGACGTCGGACTCGACGGCGGCTCTGGCCTCGCTGGTCTTCCTGTGCCCCTGGGGCGCGTCACGGCCGGCGCGCACCGGCGCGACCTCGGTAAGGGCCAGGGTGCCCATCGGCTCGGACGGGTGTGCGAGATACGCACGGAGAATGGCCTCGAATCCCGCGGAGAGCAGCTCGATGTCTTTGGAGCTGAAGAGCTGCGTAGAGTATTCCCAGACCAGTTCGTAGCCGTGATTGCCGTGGTCTCCGTGGCGGACCTTGTCGGGCATGACGACGACACTGAGATCGAACTTGGTGCTCTCGGCACCCAGGGCAACCTGCATGTCGACCGAGAGGCCAGGGAGTTCGACCCTCGGGCAAGGCCCGTCATGCATGCCGAACATGAAATTGAAGAGGGGGTTGCCCAGCCCCTTGCTGCTGCGCTTGAGAGCCTTCACGAGCTCCTGGATCGGCGCAGACTCATGGTCGATCGCATCGAAGATTGCGGTCATGGCGTCCAGTGCCACGTCGCCGCACGGGGTTTCGGGGTCGACGGCCAACCTGACCGGTACGGTGTTGACCATCATGCCGACCGTACGCTCGAACCCCACGGGACGGTTGGCCATTGGCATGCCGATGACCAGATCGTTCTTACCGGAGTAGCGGCGGCAGAGCTCGGCGTAGACCGTCAGCAGTGCGGCGAAGACAGTGAGGCCGCCCTTATGGGCCACTGCGCGCACTTGGCCCATGAGATCGGCGGAGAGGATCTGCCGGTACTGCGCTCCGCGGTGGTCGAACAGTTCCGACCGCTGGGCGCCCAGGCCAGGAAACTCGATGCCGAAGTCCGCGCCGTCAAGCGTGCCCACCCACCACTTGACGTCAGAAGCGACACGCTCACGGTATTCATCGGTAGCGATATACGCTACGTATTCTTCATAGGGAGGCGCAGGTTCCGCAGTGAAACTCCGGCCCGTCAGTTCTGCTGAATACTGCTGAAGCACGCCGGTAAGGAATCCAACCGTGGACCTACCGTCATGTATCAGGTGGTGCTCGGTAAAGAAGAGCTGCCAGTGGTATTCCGTCAAACGGACCAAGGCCCAGCGAGCCAGTGGAGCGGTCCGCAGGTCAAATTCGGTGTGTACGTGCCGATGAAGAAGCTCCGTCCGCGCCCCTTCGCGATCCTCAGCACCCCGCAGATCATGCTCAGGAATCTCTATGTGGGGACTCTCCACGACTTCCTGAGAGGCTACCGCAGAGCCCTCGCCGCATATCTGAATCCGCATGGCATCATGTCGGCCGACTGCGTCGACGAGACACTTTCGGAGAACCGTAGAATTGACTTCACCATGGAAATCAATAACCGCGGTAGCGTGATAGGCGCGACTATCAGGAACTACCTGTTGCTGCAGCCAAACGATTTGTTGTGAGGTGCTGAGCGGGAACACACCGAGTCTCCTTTTGATGTGACTGTGTCAAGTATGCAGACGCATAGGCAGTATTCCGGTACTGATACCTGTCAGTACTTCATCCCCCGATCCATCGCGTGACAGTCACCCCTTGATGGGCAGCGGGCAAAGACTCACCTGATGACCTGGGCCTGGCCGATGAGAGTTCCTACGCCTCCATCGAAGAACGAGACGTTGGCTTACGAGTTGGTGCGTGATAGCGGGTGAAGCGTCCGGCTGGTGGATGGCATGATCCGTCTGTGACGATCACGGTCAATCGGGTGCTCCTGGCGCATCGGCTGTTCACAGGGATCTCCCGGCGCCATCAGAGCTGCCTGGCCCAGGAGTTGGCCCAACCGTGGCAGGCCGCAGTCGAAGGCCGCCGTCATGAAGTACGAGGCGGGGCGAGAAAGCGGGCCGCGGGTGCCGGCGCCCGCCACCAGCTCGTCTTCGTCGACCGGCTCGTGGCCACGCTCATCCACCTGCGACACGACCTCCCACACGGCGTCCTCGGGCTGCTGTTCGGCGTCGACCGCTCCACCATCACCACGGCAGTCCAAGAAATGCGTACGCTCCTAGCCGAGCGGGGATACGCAGTCCCCAACCGTCCTGACCTGCGGTTGCGGACGCTGGCGGATGTGTTCGCCTATGCCCAGGCCGAGGGCATCGAGCTCCGCCTCAACGCCACCGAGATCCAGGTCCGCCGCCCCCTCGCCAGCCGCAGCGGACGGCGCGCGTTCGTCTCCGGCAAGAAGAAACAGAACACCATGAAGGCCACCGTCATCGCCGACTGGCACGGCCGCACGTTATGGACCGATGCCCTGCGACCTGGCTGCACGCATGACGCCACGGCCGCCCGCAGCGAAGGTATCGCCGACTGCTTCCAGCACTTCCCTGACGTGGAAGTGCTCCTGGACGACGGCTACCTCGGCCTGAGACGTGACCACCCGACCAGGCCATCACACCCCCGAGGAAGCCACGACCCGGGGCACTGCCAGGGAGAGTCGAGCAATGGGAACGTGATCGTCACGGGCACTCATCCGACCGCATCACCGTCGAGCACGCCCTGGCCGATCACAAACGCTGGAAACAACTCATGCGCTGGACCCATCGCCGCGATCGCCTGCCCGAGACCCACCGAGCCATCGCCGGCCTCGTCTCCGACCGCACAGTCATGACCTGAAAACGGCCGTGAGCAGAACGAACACGCTTCACCCGCTATCACGCACCAACTCGTTAGGTCGGCGCCGGGTTCGGGGTCTTTGAGGCGACGGCGTGGTGGTACGTGCACGAGACCGTCGAGGTCCTCGCCTCGTGGGCGCCGGGGCTGCACGAGGCCCTCGTCGGTCTGGGCGAAGGTGACTTCGTCATCCTCGACGGCACCCTCATCCCCACCGACCGCGTCGCCGCGGACGAGCCGTACTACTCGCAGAATCACAAGCGGCACGGCATGAGCGTCCGGGTCATCGCACGTCCGGACGGCACATCGCTCTGGTTCTGGCGAGCGACGCCGGAACGCACCCGCGACCTGACCGCGGTCCGCGCCCACGGCATCATCCAAACCTGCCTGACCCGTCAGATCCTGGTCCTGGCAGACCGCGCCTACCAGGGTGCCGACTCCGCCATCCGCACCCCTATTACAGCCATCGCGACCTGCCGGAGCACTATCAACAGTACAACCGCGACCACGCACGTCTTCCCGCTCCCAGTGAACGCGCCTTCGCCCGCCTCAAGTCCTGGCAACTGCTGCGGCGAGCACGCTGCTCAACCAACCGCATCAGAAGGACCGTGGCAGCCGTGCATACCATCTTGACCTGCGAATATTCAGGATGAAGGACATTTACTGACCAGAAGCTTCCGGTCGATCACTGGGCCAAGTACGTGGATGAAGGCCGCATGCACTCCAAGCGTGAAGCTCTGGTTGCGTTCGCGCTCCGGTTTGACCTGGTCCAGGAGGAGCACCTCGGCCTCCTCCCCGACCTCAAGCGTTCGAGGACGCCGCGTTCTTGACCGCATGACCACCCGCCGTGCGGCCGCTTACCGACGGTCGCCGGCGGGTTTCGGCTGTCTGCGCCCCTACGATCCGCTCCTGGCCAGGCTTTTCGTCTCGGCAATGCTGAGTACTCCGCCGTGCAACTCCTGGAACACTCCTCCTCGCAGCGACTTCGGCGTCTCCGACCTGGAGCCGAGACGTATGTGATCGATCCCCTGATGGGCCCGCGCGTACTGGATCGGCAGGTGGAAGACCAGGTTGAGGTACAACGCGAAGCGCTCCTTGCTCTCTTCACCACTCAATCCGATCTCGTAGATCTCCAGCTCGTTCCCCCAGAGCAGGATGGTCTGCACCCCACGCAGGCCGGCTGCCTCTGCCGTGAACACCACGAGGTCGACATCGGGGTTGTCCTGCCAGGCGGAGAGTCGGTCACTCACGAATTCGGGCCACACCTTCTGACCCTTGGCGGCGCTGTGCTGGGCGATCAACTCCGATGCCCAGGGGTCGACTTCGTCCCAGGAAGCCTTGTTCACCGTCATGGGCACGTCGGCGATCGTGCGCTGATCCTGGCGGAGCCTGTACCGGATCTTGGCCGGGAACTTGGCCTCCCAATCCGGGTCGACCAGGCCGAACAGATGGGCTTCACGCTCCAACTGCCCCCAGACGATGCGGCCATCAGTCGCCGCGTCCAGCGCCTCCTTGGCATTGAGGTACATGTACGGGAATACCAGACACAGGTCTTTGTCGGCGGCAAGCTTGGCGACTTCGGCCAGGAGCCTGCGCAACTCGCCCGGAGTCCTGGCACCCTCATCGACATGGAAGCCGGTCCGCCGGTCGATGCACCCACCGATCATCAGCGAGTCCCTGGGCGAGCACTCATCACCGATCGCGCCTGACAGGCCCCACGAACCAGGGTCATACGATGGATCGGGCCACGACCGCATGCGGTACCGATATACCGGGATGGCCGCCTTCAGGACATCGCCTTCGTGCCATCCGAGATAGCGACTGGTCCACCTGGCGTCCTGCTCCTGCTGACGCAGGCGGCTGTATGAGGAGGCGGCACCGGCCTTGGTGTCGAGCGCGTCGAACTGCTTCTGGTCAAAGTCTGCGATAGCCGAGGAAAAGCCCATAGCCATGTTTCAGCCCTCACGATCTAGTGCCCGACCAGCAAGTGCCGATCAGTTCCAAGCAGTCGTCAAGGTCGCCTGTCCGCTCGCCACTTGTCGACTGCATCGCCCACGATCCCTTCTCCGCTGCGGAAATCGGGCGCAGCCGAGGTAATCCAGTCGGCTTCGAAGGCGGCAGGCAAACTCGTTCGGGCGGCGTTCCCGACCGGACGACGACGTCCGGCTTCCATCGGGATGGGACACTGCCCGTGGTGGCGAGCGTCGCCGAACCTCAGTCAAATCGTTGGGGTTTGGGGGATGTCGCGCATATGGCGAAGCGGAGAGAAGAACACGAACCAGCCGGCCGCCCAGGTGCCGATGAAGGCCGCCAGGAGGGTGGGGCGTATGCCTATCAGGGTTCCCAGCGCTCCGCCGAGGACGCTGCCGAGCGGCAGCGTGCCCCACACGACCCAGCGCACGGCCGCGTTCATCCGGCCCATCAGCGCGGGCGGGGTGACTGACTGCCGGTAGCTGAGCTGGGCGATGTTGTAGACCATGAAGGCGAAGCCCGTGATGCCCCAGCCCAGCGGGAATAACAGCGCCCCCCAGCCCTCCCAGGCAGCTGCCGCGATGACCTGCGGCGCGCTGAACACCAGCATTGACACCCAGATGATCCGCGCCGAACCGATCTTCGTGGCGAGCCGGTCGGCGAAGAGCCCGCCGGCGATCCCGCCGATCGCCGAGCCAGCCAGGATAAGTCCGGTCATCGCAGGGTTCACGTGCAGGACGCGGACCAGGAACACCATGGCCAGGGCGGAGGTCATACCGGAGAACAGGTTGCCGAAGCCGGTGCAGATGACGACCCGTCGCAGGATCGGGTGGCTGAAGACGAAGTGGAGGCCTTCCATGATCCGATGCCTCAGCGGCTCTTCCGCCGTTGGCGCGGGCAGTGGTTCCTCCCGGCGGCGGATGCCCGTGACCGCCAGCATCGAGACGCCGTATGACACCACATCAGCGACCAACGCTCCGGCGGCTCCCAGCAGCCCGATCAGCCCACCGCCCAAACTCGGTCCGCTGAGCTGCGCGAAAGACTGGGTCGTGCCGAGCTTGCCATTGGCGGCCATCAGGTCTTCGGTGCGGATCAGCGAAGGCAGGTAGCTCTGATACGAGACGTCGAAGAACACGGTGCATACACCGGCCGCGATGGCGGCCATGTACAGCTGTCCCATGGTCAGGACGTCGAACGCAGCCGCCAGCGGGATCGAGCCGATGATCAGCAGGCGCAGCAGATCACAGACGATCATGATGGAGCGCTTGGCGCGACGGTCCACGATCGCGCCGGCGGGCAGAGCGATCACCGCGAACGCCAGCGTGGTGGCGGCAGTCAGCAGACCGACCTCGAACGTACTCGCGTCGAGCACGACGACAGCAATCAGGGGAAGAGCCACTTGCGTGACCGCCGACCCTATCTCGCTGACAGTCTGGCCACTCCACAGCAGCATGAAATCCCGATGCCGCCATAGGCTTGGCCGATCGGTTTCAGCCCCGATGTCCTGTAAATCCTTGGCCACTTCCGTCATGGTGGGCAACGTAGCATGGCCGGCCCAAGTGAGTTAGAACTCCTGTCCTGTTACTTGTTAGGACTTCAGATAGCCACGGTCAAGGCAAACTGAGTGCAAGTTCAGCGGGCAGGAGTGTGGTGCTGTGGCTATTCCACCCGTCGTCGCGTATCGGGACGTTCGTCAGCCGGCCGGTAACAGTCGGCTCGCAGTTTTTTATTCCCGCCATTGAGTCAATCCGAGGTCGCGGATCCGCGGCTTACCGCCGAAAACAAGGGGAACCACATGACAGACAGGCTTCCCTTGTTGAGTGCACAGCTGTCCTTCGCCCTGGCCGCGCAGCGCTCGGGTCGGCGAGCGACCGTCACCCTGATGTTCCGTACGCCTCCGTGCCAGCTGTCGGCAGCGGATGTGCGCGAGGTGCTGGGGTCCGTACTGCTCCGCAACCCGGCGCTGTCCTACCGGATCGGGTTCTGCCGCGGCATCGCCTACCAAGAGTGGTACCCGGAGCCATGCGACTTCGCCGAGCTCCACACGGCAAGGGCTGAGGACGTGTCCGGATGCATGACAGAGGTGATCGAGGCATTCGAGACCTCCCTGGACGGTGCAACGATGGCGGCGCGCCTCATACGCTCGCCCGAGAACGACCACCTGCTCTTGGTTCTCGATCACGCTATGGTCGACGAAAAGTCAATGCTGATCATCAAGCAGCAGCTGGCTTCCCCTTCGGACCCGGACGAGCTCCAATTGGTCCGCTATCAAGCTGCCATCAATAATCGGATCGCGTTTGAGGAAACGGCCGTAAATGGACCCGGGATCAAGTTTTGGACGGATCGCCTAGGGGGTGTTGGAGAATTCCCCCGTACAAGGGTGAAATCCACCCGCGTGCACTCTATCGAACGGCTCCCCGATGTCGCCGTCCCGCTTTCCTTCCGGGGTTCTTTGTTCCCTTACGTTCTCTACTCGATCCACCGTGCCTTGCGCGACGTCGCGGAGCCGGGGCCCACTGTCATCGGCTACCCGTGGGGCGGGCGGAACGCCGCGTACGCCGATGTCGTCGGGTGTTTCATGAACACAGTCATCTCTCTTGACACCCCCGGCCTACAGCAAACACCGGATTCCCCAGACGGCTTCGTCAGGAGTTGGTACCAGGAGATCGATCATGCCGACGTGCCCTTCATTACGGTCACGAGCCTCGGATCCACGTTCACCGGATCGGTCACGGCGATGCTCAGCTACACGCATGGCATCGAGCGCACGGTGAACATCGCCGGGGTGCCGGCCGTCGAGGTCGAGTCGACCGAGACCCGCCCCCCTGAGATGTGCACGTTCCTGGCGGCGGCGGCGGTCTGCAAGGGAGAACTCCAGCTCCGTCTTCTCCTGGACGAAGAGAGCGCCGACTACGGAGTGCAGGAGTTCGGCGCCCGTTGGCTCCACTGGCTCACCACGGCGATCTCGACGAAGTTTACCCAGCAGAAATCCTGAAGACCAGATGACCGGCCCACTGGAGAGTTGAGATATGCACAGTTCCACGTCAACAAGTTCGCTGTGGCGGCCTTGGACGCCGATCACCCAGCAGGCCAACTCACTGCGGATCGTCGAGGCGCAGGGCACCCGCGTCCGCGACGCGGAGGGCAAGTGGTACCTGGACGCCATCTCCGGAGTCCTCAACATGTCCTGTGGGCACGGGCATCCTCGGCTGATCGAAGCCGCGAATCGGCAGTTCGAGCAGCTCGTCCACTATGACCCCATGGTGTCGAGCCACAACCCCGCCGAGACGCTGGCGTCGCGGCTGGCCGAGACGCTGCCGGGTGAGCTGAACGAGATCGTCCTGCTCAACAGTGGCTCGGAGGCCACCGAGGCGGCCCTCAGGATCGCACTGCAGTACTGGCGCAACATCGGTGAGGACCGCAACCGGGTCATCACCTTCGAGGCGGCGTACCACGGTACGACCTACCTGGCCCAGCAGCTCTCGGGGCTGCCGTTCACCGCCAGCGAGTGGGCCCCGCCGTTCCCTATCGAGCACATCTCCCTGCCCGCAGCGCCGTGCGAGATGCGGACCGAGGAAAGTGCCGACGCGCTGATCGAGCTGTTCGCCAAGGCTCTGGAGACCGGGCCTCCCGCGGCCGCGGTCATGGTGGAGCCGCTGCTTGGCCTCGGCGGCTGCGTCGTGCTTCCGGCCGGTTTCCTCACCAGGCTCAGGAAGCTGTGCGACCAGCACGGAGCACTGCTCATCCTCGACGAGGTGTTCTGCGGCTTCGGCCGCACCGGGCGGATGTTCGGCTTCGATCACGACGGGATCACCCCGGACATCGTCACCCTGAGCAAGGGCATCAGCGGCGGCTACCTGCCGCTGGCCGCGACGGCGGTTACCTCGACGATCAAGCAGACGTTCGTCCGGGAGCCGATCGCCCAGGGACTTCGCTACGGACACACGACCGGCGGCCATGCCGTCGCGAGTGCCGTCGCGAACACCGTGCTTGACATCATGGCCGACGAGAAGCTCGTCGAGAACTCGGCGGCTCAGGGTGCCACGCTGTTGGACGGCCTGCAGAAGCTCGTCGAGTCGAGCCCGCTGGTCACCGACGTCCGCGGACTCGGCCTGGTGATCGCCGTCGAGACCGACACCGAGGAGTCGGCCGGCGCCATCGCGGAGGCAGCGGCCCAGGCGGGCGTGATGACGCGGCACGAGCGCGGTGTGATCCGGATCGCGCCCCCGCTGACGCTCACCGCCGACGACACGGCGGAACTGGTCGGGAAGATCACCGGCGCCGCGGACACCGCTGCTGCGGCACAGCGCTGAGTCGAAGGGGCGCTGCGGCGTGTGGAGTGGTCGGCGCGGTCACGGTGTTGGGCGGGCTGTTCAGGCGCTCGGACGGCGATCGGTGACGCACCTCGGTGAATTTCGGATAGTTCAGTCAAACAGGAGGAGTTGAAGTGAGTGAGACCGTCCCCACGCTGCGGGAAGTAGGCATCCCTTCCTTCGACGCGCCGGTCGACTCGCCGTTCTCCTGGCTGCGGGACATGGCGGAGACCGTTCGTGACCGCATGCTGGTCCACGGAGCGATTCTCATCCACGGCCTCCCCCTGGACGGACCGGACCGTCTGGCCGAGGCGCGCGCTGCCCTGGGCATCACGAGCCACACGCCCACGGAGGCGTTCAACAACCGGAACGAGTTCGGGAACGGCATCCTTTCGCCGATCACCTGGCCGGCCGACCGGATCATTTGCCCGTTCCAGGAAGTCTCCTTCAGCAGGACGTTCCCTTCGGTCGTCCTGACCGCGTGCATCGCTCCGCCGGACGGTGACGGCCAGTCGCACCTCAGTGACACCCGCCGGATCTCCGATCACCTGCCGGCGCCCCTCGCCGAGCGCGTCCGAAAGGGTGGCTGGACCCTGGCCCGTGCCTTCCACGACGGGTTCGGCATCACGTGGCGAGAGGCCTTTTCCGTACGGGACCGCGCGGCACTCGACACACTCTTCGAGACCGCGGGAATCGAAGCCGAGTGGCTGCCCGGCGGCTCGCTGAACACGGTGCGCCGCCTGCCGGCCGTCATCGACCACCCGACGACCGAGGAAGAGTGCTGGTTCAACCAGATCTCCTTCCTCAATTCCGCCAACCTGGATCCGGTCGAGCGTGACATCATGACCGATGCCTTCGGGGAGTACCTCCCGATGAACACCTACTTCGGTGACGGATCACCGGTGTCCGATGAGCACCTGACGGCCATACAGAACGCCTATGACATGGTGAGGATCGGTGTCTCGTGGCGCCGCGGCGACCTGCTGATCGCCGACAACATCATGATGGCCCAAGGCCGCTCGCCATTCGCAGGCTCCCCTGAGTTCCTGATCGCCCTCGGCGAGTAGTAACACGCCGGATCGATCACGGGTCCCAGAAGCAGAAGGTGGACCGCTGATCAACGGTCTTGCCTTGTCCTACTTTTCGAATCGCTGGACTACCAGCATCCAGAATAGGAGTAAGGGTCATGGTGCAGGTTCTAGCGGATGCGACCCTGCAAGAAATCAAGGACCACCTCGAAGTGATCGTGGACAGCGGGCGCGGTACGACTTTCCAAGGCTCGGAGTCGGTGGTCCGCCAGCTTTCCGAGCCGGGAGACCTGTGTTCTCTGATCGGCCAGATCATCTCTGACGACGACGCTCTTGCCGAGATAGCCGCGCTCTCGTACTACCACGCGAACAACTTCTTGAAGCTCGTGCTGCTCGCTGGCGACAAGAACCCCTGGAAGCTGCGTCTCCACATGTGGCATCCGCAGCCGGACGCCTCGGGGATCATTGCGGAGGACATCCACTCGCACCGCTGGGACTTCACGACCGCGCTCGTGGTCGGCGAGTACTTCGCCCAGGAGTACAGGATCGGCCCCGGTGAGGAGTACTACCACTTCAAGTACCTGCCGATCGGGCAGGGGAAGGCCTTCTCCCTGGAGGCACAGGGCAAGGAGCAGCTCACCTCCGTGTTCGAGGCGGTCCTGCCCGCTGGAACGGTCTACCACATCAATCATGAGGTCCTGCATTGCATCTCCAGGTCCGCAGGTAAGGCCGCGGCGTCGCTCGTCCTGCAGCAGCCGGCCGTGGAAGAGTTCACAAACGTCTACCGGACGTCGCCCGTCGGCGAGCAGGCCAAAACCGAGATCGAGGTGCAGCGGCCGTCGGTCGATCAGCTGCGGGACGAGCTGAAGCACTTCCTTACCTGGATTGACTGCTCGGGGCCTCTCCGTAACACGGCCCCTTCCCCGGCTTGAGGAGAGTAGGCGGGTGCGGCAAAGCGATGAAGCTTTCTCTGTTCCGTGCGTACTTCCTGCCGGTGGACTGCGCACTTCGATCCGCTCGCACCACGTCGCGTCTGACCGCGACGTGATAGAAAAGCTGGGCCGAGCACCGAGCGCCGATTCGTCTCTGTTGTTCACGCGTGCCGCGCAGCGACGGAATCTCTCCGGCGACGACCTGGCCCTGGCCCGTGCGGCACGAGAGGAGATCGATCAGCGCGCACGCGGCATCGGCGCACTGGTGGAGAGGGCAGGGGGCATCGCGCTGACCGCGGACGAGTGTGCCGTCCTGCGACCGCCGTACGGCCGCTCCATCCATCTGCCCAGTCCTGACCGACCATATGCGCACCTGGCCGTTCACACCGGACAGGGCCGCGTCAGCGTCACGCCGGTCTGGGCGACCACCAGCGGCGGGAACGTGGTCATGAGCACGGTGGAAAACAGGATCAAGGCAAGAGCCACGGCCCTTGATCCACTGGTTGCCCTGTCCGTTCCCGCCGGGATCGGGAGTCAATTGTCCTACGAAGTGGGCGGCTTCGTCCGTCAGTCGCCCGACCCCGAGCGCGAACTGATTCGTACGCTGGCCGAAATGTACAGCACTCGAAAGATCAGAGAACAGAGTGACGGCAACTACACGAGTTGGGACCAGCGCGAGCGCAACGAGCGCCTTCGACTAGAGGTCCTGGCCTACCGAGTCCGCGACGAGCTCGGGGACGAGCCCACGTTCCGCTCCGTTCCCTATGTCGAGGCGTTGGCGCCGAGGTACGGCGATGCCGACCTGCCCTTGTCGTCCGGGCGAAGCTCGCACGACGGCTTCTGGGGACCGGACGAGAAGTACACGGAAGACAAGCCGGAGCTGCGCGAGGCTCGGGACGAGCTGGCGATTCTGGGCGTGTTGCCCCAGGCCTCAGGGAACGGGTACCGCTCCCTGAACGCCACCTACGGACACCTCGCTTCCTTCGACCACCGCGGTCTGCTGCGCTGTCGTCAGGTCGGCTTCGAACTGGTCAACGTGAAGGGGGAGGCTCGGATCTCGTTCCTCGTCGACAAACGCGACTGCGAGGTTCTTCGGAGGGTCCCTTCCGCTGCCATGTCCGTGGCGAAGTACCGCAGCGGGTCCGTGTGGCTGCAGTCCCAAGGGCTCATCAGCCTTCACGACGATCCAGGCGCGGTCCGAAAGGCGATCCGACGTCTTGAACGCCGGTACAACCGTGCCCACCACCGGCTGGCACTCGACCTGAGCTGGCACAGACGCGTCCCTGGGGGTTACGTGCTGGCGACCCTGTCGTACCAGCGGCTCAGCAGTCGGTTCCGTGAGGCGGCGCGATCGGTGCGTTCTGCCGACACGGGCTGGAAGTGATTCCCCATGGGAAAGGCTTCCCGCGCAAGGCACGAGACCGCTGCTGCCCGCGAGGCAGCAGCGGTCTCGTGCTTTTCGGACGTCCCCGCCGACGGGTGATTGTGGCACCGTACGCGTCGCTGCCAGATGTCTGTCAGGCGCGGGCCGCTCGGATGAAGAGGCGCCGATGAGCTCTCATCGGCGGCACGAGGTCCGCCGATGGCAGCCGCCGTACGCGCCCGCCCAGGGATGACCACTTGGAGACCGCCCCACTCGGAGGTCATCTCACCTGGCGGTCCGCGCCGGCAGACGCGCGTGTGGGCGCTGGGGACCGCCAGGGATCAAGGGCGACGGGCCCGGCGCGAAGTCGCAATGTCCTGGAGAGCCCGCCGGTCCACCTTGCCCGACGCAGTCAACGGAAGCTCGGGAACGACCTGGTAGCGATCCGGCGCCATGTAGGCCGGCAGGGAGTCGAGCATGTGCCGGCGTAGCAGCGCCTGGGGCTTTTCCTTGGTCTCTTCTGCGAGCACCAGGCACGCGACGAGGAACTGGGCGCCGGCCGCAGTGGTGACCATCGTGGCTGCAGCGTCTTTGACCAGTTCGTGGGCCCGCAGGAACGCCTCGACCTCACCGAGTTCGACTCGGACGCCACGTACCTTGACCTGCTGGTCGTTGCGGCCGAGGTACTCGAAGGAGCCGTCCGGCAGGCGCCGGGCCAGGTCCCCGGTCCGGTAGTAGCGCAGCTGCCCCTTCGGGGTGTCGAGGACGACGAAACGCTCGGCCGTCAGCTCCGGCTGCCCCAGGTAGCCCACCGCGACCGCCGGACCGGCGATCACCAGTTCTCCGACGTCGCCGTCCGGGAGCAACTCCATTGCCTCGTCCCGCACTTCGACGACGAGATGCGGCAGTGCCGAACCGATGGGCGCGCGCACCGGGCCTTCGAGGTCCGCCCGGGTCAGCGCGTGGCACGTGGCGTAGCACGTGGCCTCGGTCGGACCGTACACGTTGACGACGGTCGGCGGGATGCCCTGATATGCCTTCAGGAAGGCAGAAATGACGTCGAGTTCTACGGCCTCGCCACCGACCTGGACGTAGCGCAGGGCGAGTAGCGGCCTGGCGGCCTCTTCGTAGGCATAGACCAGTGCACGCAGGGACGTCGGGACCTGGCTGGTTAAGGTCACGCCTTCGCGGTGGAGCAGCGCGAGGAAGTCGGACGCGGACTGCGCCATCTTGAGGGGAACGACGACCGACGTGGCTCCGACGGCCACCGCGAGCCAGAACTCGGAGACAGACAGGTCGAAGATGTAGGGGTGGAACAGTGTGATGCGGTCCTCGGTACCCACATCGAATACCGACACAGCGCTGCGCAGCAGTTCGAGCACACTGTGGTGGGCGATCATGCAGCCCTTGGGGACGCCCGTCGACCCGGAGGTGTAGAGGATGTACGCTAGTTCGCTGCCGTCGAGGTCGATCGGTGGCAGCGGCGGCAGTTCCTCCCCGTCGGTGTCCGGTGGGACCACGCGGACATCCTTGAGTCCGGCAGAAGCGATCTGCCCTGACTCGCCGATGACCACCGTCAGCCCGGCGTCCTCGATCAGATATCGCAGTCGCTCCGCCGGGTAAGTGGGATCGAGCGGCACATAAGCGGCGCCCGCCTTCAGTGCGGCAAGAATGGAGATCGGTATTTCGGCTGAGCGATGGAGGATCAGCCCGACTCGGTGTCCCGGCCGGATTCCTTCCTGTACAAGTTTTGCAGCAAGCCGGTCCGACAACAGGTCGAGTTCCTGATAGCTGAGTGTTCGTCCGTCGTCGCGAACGGCCGGAGCGGTGCCGCGAATCACCGCAACGCTACGGAACAGGTCGGGAAGGGACACAGCTTCATCGAGATAGAGCTTCGGTCGAATAGTGTCAATTGCATGGCCCATATGATTGCCTCTCAGAGCTTTGGGAGGGTCCGGCGCTTCCTGCGGCGCTGGTAGGCCGATCAGGTAGGTCATGAACTATCTAGGCAGGGCTACTTGCGTACTCATACAAGAAAGAATCGTAAAACTCCGCATCAGGAGATAAAACGACTTTGACCAGATTCCACTGGTCCCGCATCTCTGCGGGCGCGGCTGCCACCGGGGTCTTCTCAAGATCGGTCCCCTCCCCATCCGGCTGGCCGCGACCGGTAAAGCAAAGGACCACCCTACGAGGGTGCTGTCGGATTGAGTCCTCGATCCTGTCCAGAACCGTGGCGGAAACTTCCACCGAAAAGGGCTCGTAGAAATAGAAGAGCCCGGCGTCAGCCGGGACGTCGAACTTCGTGGCATCGGCATGCACCACGTCAATCCTGTCGTGGCCGCCGCTGGCCTCCGAAGCCTTCTCTACATTGCTCCGGGCAATGGCACAGAGAGCCTCCGATGCCTCCACGCCGACGATCCGACGGAAGGGCAGCTCACCCGCGAGCAGTAGGACCCGGCCCTTGCCGCAGCCGACGTCGACGAACGTCACTTCTTCGTGTTTAACGTCACACTTGCTGAGCGCATTGCGCACGGTAAGGACCGGCGTGGGCGAGTACCTGGCGTTTCGACCCACCCACGTCTGCTCAGCATCGGGAAGCTCCCAAAGCTCTACGGATTCTGTCGTGTCAACGCCATGAACCGAATCGAACGGCGTCTGCTGATCGATTTGACCAAGCCGCTCATCAAATTTCTGACGGTATTCGATAGTACGCAGAAGCCTGGCCTTCTGGTCATCGTCCGGCATTCTGAAATCCTTTCCCGGTAATTACTCGACCCTGTCCCGGAATATGATTACTCGGCCTCGAACGCCAGTCGCGTTGTCATGCGGCATGCCCTTGTCGAGTATCGCCCCGAGATTAGACGGTGTCGAGTTGTTTACAATATCGCGCAGTGATATTTGCTTTTCGAGCTTGACGGCAAGTCGAATCACCGTCGGTGAGGATCCTGCCGCCGAGAAGAAGTCATCATTGCGGCCGATAGAGGAAGCCGACAGCCCCAGTACCTCTGCCCATAGCTCCGCGAGCATCCGCTCGGTATCCGTCTGTGGCGTGGGATCATCCGTTGCAGGTCCGGACGAGTTGACCATGGCAATCTTCCAGGCGACGTAGCGTGCGTTTTGCCGGTGTAGGGATCGGTGTGGCGGAATGCTGTCCGGTAGCAGGGCGCGCAGACTATCGGCCAATGCCGACTCCGGATTTCCTCAGCGGGACGGTTGGCCTCTAATTTCCGAACTATCAGATTACCGATCGCCGCAACTGGCTGTACTGACATCCGTCAGGTGCGCCGTCCGGGAAGGCCGCGCCGTCGGCCGCGGCCTGTGGCCATCGTTCCGTCCCTCCGGGGCCACCGCCGCCACAGATGCGCCGGGCGGGTGGCCCGTGGCTCCAGTCCGCCGTAACCGAGCCGTCGTCGTGGTGCGGCCGCCGCGCGCGTTTTGCCCCCGCGAGGTTGTTTGGTTCGAGGTTCAGGTGTTGCGCTAGTTCGGAGTGGATTCGCGGGTGAGTCTGCGGCTTATGAGGTCGGTCATCGCGACGTGGATTATGGCTTCGGAGCGGCGAGGGTGAGTCTCGTAGTCGCGGGCGAGTCGGCGGTGGTGCATGAGCCAGCCGAAGGTCCGCTCCACAACCCAACGTCGGGGGATCACTTTGAACCCTTTGACGCCGGGGTCGCGTTGGACGACTTCGACGTCGATGCCGAGGCGGGCGCCGTGATCGATGGCCTTGGTGCGGTAGCCGGTGTCGGCCCACGCCTTGGTCACGCTAGGGCTTGTGGTGGCGATGCGTGAGAGCAGATGGATGCCACCTGCGTTGTCGGAGACGCTGGCGGCGGTCACCCAGACGGCCAGGAGGAGTCCGAGGGTGTCGACGCCGAGGTGGCGCTTGCGACCAGCGATTTTCTTGCCGGCATCGATGCCCTGGTCGGCTGCGGGCACATTGGCGGAGGTCTTGATGCTCTGCGCGTCGAGCACGCAGGCGCTCGGCTCGGCATCGCGGCCCTCGGCCTCACGCACCAGTCGCCGCAGCAGGCCGTTGAGCTGGTCGAAGGTTCCTTCCTTCTGCCATGCGGCGAAGTATCCGTAGACCGTTTCCCACGGCGGGAAGTCGTGCGGCAGGTAGCGCCAGGGGATGCCGGTGCGGTCGACGTACAGGATGGCGTCCATGATGCAGCGCAGGTCGTGCTCGGGCGGGCGGCCGATGTCCAGGCCCCTGCCCCGTCGTTCGGCCCTCCAGGCGGTGAGCGTGGGGCCGATCAGTTCCCAGCGGGCGTCGGACAGGTCGCTGGGGTACGGGCGTTGTCGCGTCATGTTTCGGTAGTACCGTCGGGCACGGCATGTCCCCAGGGAGCAAACGGCGTCAATCAGGGGCGCCTTGGGATCAGACAGGATCGACTCGACCGAAACGGGCCGAGGCGCGACGTCATCTGTCGCACAACCCGCATTGACCACTACTGCCTCAGCAGCCTCGGTCCCACTCGCCACCCGAAGCGCCACCAAACAACCCCGAGGGGACAAAACGCTCTTTAAGGGGACGTCCCGCTTGTATGCGTGTTAGGTCATGGATTGCGCCAGGATATGGCGTTGTTGCCGGTTGCGCGTTTCGCCAGGTTCGAGATCATCGCGAGGCGGATCATGCTCTCGGAGTGCGCTGAAGCAGCCAGTGAGAGTACGAGTCAAGCGGTAGCCAGAACGACACGGCCACCATCCTCACAGTGGGAGCAGTCGGCGCGGCTGTCGCCGACGCGATCGCATTCGGCGAGGGTGACGTCCAGCAGCACGTAGTCGGGGCAGACCTGGCGCAGGGCGCACAGCAGGCCGGGCACGCGGTCGGCGAGCAGGTCGATGACGGCCGTGGTGTAGGCGCGGGCGGTGCCGACGGCGATGCCGAAGTCGGCCGCGAGCTGCGCGAGGGTGTCGTGCCGACGCACGTACAGCAGGCCGATCAGGGCACGCTGGTGCGGTGGGAGCTTGGAGCGGCGGTCACCCTCGCGGGTGACGATGAGCATGGTGACCCACTCGACCAAGGCGTGAGGCAGGTCGAGTGCGGCAGGATAGGGAACCAACGAGGCTCCTGCGCCAGTGGGTTGAGACTTCGAACGCCTCCCTCAACGGCACGGGAGCCTCGTGCGTTGCGGACACCGACGCTGTCACCCGATCAGCGGCCACGCTGAAAAGCCTCATTGGTCTTGAGGCCAGGCACCTGTCTTTCGGATCTTATGGGCGCGCGATAAGTTGCCTGCCATGACGCAACTCGGACTCGCTGGCTGGCCACCTGCCCCGATAAAGACCGAACGGCTCCTGCTCCGTGCGTCCGAGGCCCGGGACCGTGCGGTGTTCATCGAGCTGTTCGCATCGCCAGAGGTGGGCACCTACATCGGTGGTTCCCGACCGCGTGATGAGCTGGAACGCTCAGTCCCTGAGGTGCCCGGGCAGCGCCCTGGTCTTTTCGTGATCGATCTCGACGGAGCGATGATCGGCATGATCACGCTCGATCGGCGGGACGCAGAGCGTCGGGGGCACGTCCGTCCGGATGACGGGGAGAACGAGCTCGGTTACATGTTCCTGCCGGAGGCGTGGGGACGCGGGTACGCCGCCGAGGCGTGCACAGCGGTACTCGGCTGGTTCGCCGACGCGCTTCCCGGCGAGCTGGTGGTGCTCTGCACCCAGACGGCCAACGACCGCGCGATGCGCCTCGCCGCGAAGCTGGGGTTCACCGAGGTGGAGCGGTTTGAGGAGTACGGCGCCGAGCAGTGGTTCGGCGTGTGGTCCTCGGTCACGTCGTCCGGTTGATCAGAGCGTTTTTGGTGATCATCTCGCTGCCCAGATGAAGATGCCGGCGACGTGGAGTCCGGCGAGGTAGATGGTGACGGTCTTGGTTGAACCGGGCCTCCGACGGCTACCGCGGCGGGGGGTGCCCCTATGTCTTTGGTCAAGGGAAACGGGGGTGCGTTGGGTCGGCGGTCCGGGCAGCATGGCGGGGTGACTGACCTGCTGTGGGATGAGGTGAAGTGCTTCTTCGACCTGGACTTGATGGGGTCGCTGCCGGACGTGCGTGTCCCGAATGCCTCGGTGGAGGACTGGCAAGCGGTTCTCGATCTTGTCGCGGAGAAGGGCTGGAAATACCAGTACTCCGAGGGAGAGACGGTGCTTCCGATGCCTCGGGCGGAGGCCGTGCTGTCCCGCCCGGCGGATGCTGAGTGCCCGGACCTGCGGGTCTGGCCGACCGCCGAGGTGTTGGCGGTCTTCCGTTTCCATGCCGACGATGAAGTCGACTTCGACGTGGACCTGCGGGAGTTGCAGGGCCAGGACCGACTTGATGTGCTCTGCGACTTCCTTCGGGAGATCGGGCGGCGGTTGGGCAAGCCGGTGCTGATGGACCCGGAAGGCGACTACGGCCATCCGGTGCTCGGCTTCGACGTCGAGGCTGATCGAGTCGTTCTCCTCGCAGACCCGCAGGTCAGGTGACTGAGGTCGACGGCTGCGGTTCGTAGAAGGTCCCGTCGCGGAGCATCGCGAACAGCACGTCGGCCCTGCGTCTGGCGAGGCAGAGCAGGGCCTGGGTGTGGTGCTTGCCCTGGGCGACCTTCTTGTCGTAGTAGGCCCGGGACACGGGGTCGCCCAGGCCGGCGAACGCGGAGAGGAAGAAGGCGCGTTTGATCTGCTTGTTTCCGTGTGTCCTGAGCGTGAGAAGGAGTTGGTCGTAGGGCAGCTTCCGATCATGGTGCTGTGTGAAAGATGAAGGTTTTGGCCCTTCGGAGTCGCCCTGCGGGGGGAGGCTTCAAACCGCCTCATGCTGCGTTACTGACCTTGCTTGCGTGATGTCGTGGGGGTCGACAGCCTGTGGTTGTCGCAGTAGGCCGGTCATATGAGGTATCCGCAAGGGGGCGGGCTGACCGCGGAGCGACGTGCGTTTCGCGAACACATCCGGATGCAGGCGGGCGAGTTATTCGCCCTGGGACACGACAATGCCGCCGTCGCCAGGCAGTTACGTGTCAGCGTGCGGTCGGTACAGCGGTGGCACCAGGCATGGGAGCACGGCGGCAGGCCGGCC
Organism: Streptomyces griseochromogenes; assembly: GCF_001542625.1. Classification (NCBI taxonomy): domain Bacteria; kingdom Bacillati; phylum Actinomycetota; class Actinomycetes; order Kitasatosporales; family Streptomycetaceae; genus Streptomyces; species Streptomyces griseochromogenes. The sequence goes on from NZ_CP016279.1 coordinate 5,413,858, forward strand.
CTGGAGTCGAAGGGGCAGGCATCCAGGCCCAAGCTGAGTGAGGCACTGTTCGCGGTGCTCGAGCAGGAGCTGGCCAGGGGGCCGGTAGCGCACGGCTGGCCGGACCAGACCTGGACGCTGGCCCGGATCAAGACGCTGATCGGGCGCCGGTTCCACAAGAGTCAGCCGTTCACCTGCGGTTGACGCCTCGCGGGCGTGAAAATTGGTACGGGGCTGTCCGCCGACGCCGCTTCATGTTTGGGCCGTGAGCCCGCACAAGAGTCTGGTGAGAGAGCCGTCCGAGGGGCCGCACACTGTCGTCTCGAACACGCCGTTCAGCTTCTCCGCCTCCCTCAGGCTCTCCGGGCAGCCCCTCCCTGCACGATGCACAAGGGGAGGAAGCCCATGGAGGAGTTGAGGGAGGACCACGACGATGGAAGTGTTGCCCGGGTCGCGGCAATCGACATCGCCAAGGCGTCCGGGATGGTATGTCTGCGCGTCCCGCACGACACCATCGAGGGCCGGCGTATTCAGCAGGTCTGGACGGTGGCGTCCACAACGAACGCGATTCTCGAGCTCGGAGACCGGCTGGTCAGTCAAGGCGTCCAGCGGGTGGTGATGGAAGCGACGGGCAGCTATTGGCGGCCCTTCTTCTATCTTCTGGAATCCCGCGGCCTGGAGTGCTGGCTGGTCAACGCGCGCGACGTGAAGAACGTCCCTGGTCGGCCCAAGACCGACAAGCTGGACGCGGTCTGGCTGGCCAAGCTCGCCGAACGGGGCATGGTCCGGGCCTCGTTCGTTCCGCCGAAGCCGGTGCGGCAGCTGCGGGACCTCACCCGCACCCGAACCGTCTTCGTCCAAGAACGCACTCGGCACAAGCACCGGGTGGACAAGGTCCTGCAGGACGCGCAGATCAAGCTGTCCGGCGTCGTCTCGGATCTCTTCGGGATGTCCGGACGGGCGATGCTGGATGCCCTGGTCGCCGGGGAGCGTAATCCCAGAACGCTGGCGGGTCTGGCCAAAGGGAATCTGGTGAAGAAGAAGGCGGCCCTGGCCGAAGCACTCACCGGGCAGTTCGACGACCATCACGCCCGCCTGCTGCGCGTGCTGCTGTCAACCGTCGACCATCTCACCGCGCAGATCCAGGAACTCGACCGGCTGATTGTGGATCTCATGGGCCGGACCACGGCCCCGCACGACGACCGCGGAAGCAGTCCGCCCGGCCGCGCTGACGTGACCGCTCAGCACCTGGCCGAGCGTCTGGATGCCGTCCCCGGCGTCGGGCAGGCCACTGCCCAGATCGTCCTCGCCGAGATCGGCCTGGACATGAGCCGCTTTCCCACCCCCGAGCACCTGGTCTCGTGGGCGAAACTGTGTCCGCGGACCATCCAGTCCGGAGCAAAGAACACTGCCGGTCCGGCCGGTAGGGGCAATCCCTGGCTCAGGGGCGCACTGGGTGAAGCCGCCAGCGCCGCTGCCCGCACCGATACCTTCCTCGGTGCCCGTTACCGACGCATCGTCAAACGCCGCGGCCACAGCAAGGCACTGGTCGCCGTTGCCCGCTCGCTCCTTGTCATCACCTGGCACCTGCTCAGCGAGCCCGAAGCCTCCTACCAAGAACTCGGTGCTGAATGGCACCACCGTCATCTCAATCCCGCCCGCAAGACCAGAGATCTTGTCCGTCAGCTCCAGGCCCTCGGGCATCAAGTCACCCTCGCACCTGCAGCCTGAACCTCCCGCCCTGCCTCGGACGTCCGTTCTGCTTCGCAGAACGGACCCTGCCGCCTGCCTGGCTAAGGTTCGATTTTCCGTTCAGCATGACGCTATCGGCCATCGCGCAGATGCTGCACCGGCACGGCTTCAGCCACCAGGTCCCGGCCCGCCGCGCGACCGAGCGCGACGAGGAAGCCGTCAGCGGCTGGGTGAAGGAGACCTGGCCCCAGGTGGAAACGCCGTGGCGGCGCTCGGGGCCTGGCTCTGCTTCGAAGACGAAGCCGGCTTCTCGATGACGCCGCCCACCACCCGCACCTGGGCCAGGCGTGGACACACACCCGTCATCCGGGTGCGGGGACGCTCCCAGCGCCGCTTCTCCATCGCCGCTCTGGCCTGCTACAAGCAGGGCGAACACTCACGCCTGATCTACCGGCCCAAGCGGCACGTCGATCACAAGCGGGGCGGCAGACGCAGCTTCACCTGGACCGACTACCGCGACCTGCTCATCGCCGCCCACCAGCAACTCGGCGCACCGATCGTGCTTGTGTGGGACAGCCTGAACGTTCACAGAGACCGCCGACTGCGGGAGTTCATCGACACCCACGACTGGATCAGCTGCTACTTCCTGCCAGCCTACGCACCCGACCTCAACCCCGTCGAGGGCATCTGGTCACTACTGCGACGCAGCAGCCAGGCCAACACCGCATTCACCGACCCCGACCACCTCATGAGCGCGCTTCGGCACGGTCTCCGCCAGATCCAGTACCGCAGCAACCTCATCGACGGATGTCTCGCCGAAACCGGCCTCACCTCGACGACATCACGGCAAAAACGTCAGTAGCTGATCTCCTCGATCAGACGCTCGGCCATCCTCGGTGCCTTCGGCCGCAGCAGGGTGACCAGGCGGCTCCTGCCGGCCTTGCGTATCTGGGCCGAGGAGCCGAACCGTTCCAGCAGGGTGAGGACGGCCGGGTGCTGCAACCGTGGCCTCAGCACCCGCTCCAGCGAGGGATGGATCTGAGTCAGCAGGCCGTGGAGCCGGTTGGCGACCCTGGTGGCTTCGCCTGCGAGGTCGTCGTCGAACCCGCCGATCATCTCCAACTCGGCGATCGTCTCGTCCTCGCTGTCGATCGCCCGCAGTGTGTGCGGCATCGCGCGGGCTGCATCCGCGATGATGAATGCGTCCCTCGCGTCGGTCTTGGCCTCGCCCGGATAGAGGTCGGCGATCCGCCGCATCGTCAGCCCTGGCAGGTAGGCGACCAGGCAGCCCATGTCGCGGGCGACGGCCAGCGGCAGGGCGCCGATCGAGGCCGGCTGGTCGACCACGACCAGCACCGTCCCGTGCTTGGCCTGGAGTTTGGCGAACAGTTCGCGGAGCTTGGGCTCGGTGTTGGGCAGGCGCTTGTCGAACGCCTTCTTCCCGGCCGGGGTGACGGCGGTGGCGTGGTTTTCGCCCTTGCCGACGTCCAGGCCGAGGAAGACGTCGATGCCGCCGGTGTCGATCACGTGCAGGCCCCTCCATCACGCTTTCGTCCGGCCTGCCAGGGCACCGAGCTGCCACATCCACGTTACGGAGAGCTCTTCCGGCCTGGGTGAAGCCGGTGCTCAAGCCCCTCATCAGCGGTCCGTCGATGCCTCCGAGCCCGGTGACACCACCCCCCCCGGATCATGAACAACAAGGGGGGAAGTCATGCCGGACCCGAAGGCCGGAGGCCCCATTGCGGAGCCACGAAAACGGTAACGGGGGGGGGCAAGACCGGCGCCCTCGCCGCCTGCGTCATCGCCGACCAGGCCAGCATGCGCCGTGACCTGCGGCCCATCGGCCCGGCGACGAAGCTGCCAACGAACTCAAGCTGCTGACCGGACGCCGAGCCGACCTGGTCGAGGACCGTACCCGCACGGTGAACCGCCTGCGCGGCATGTTCCCCGCCCGGAATGGGCCCTGGATATGGCGAATACTGGGCCGCTCAGGCTGCTGACTGGCTACCAAACCCAGCCGCGATCCGACGCGCCGGGGCGACGCGGCAGATCAAGTCCAGGCCGTGCTCACCCTCGCGCCCCCGACGGGGGCAACCTCCTGTGGACGCCTTCATTCGTGACTGACGGTGCTATGCAGCCACACCTCAGGTGACAACAGCCGCTTGACAACAAGATCACGAAGTCTCGCGCACCACGTCCGCCACAATCGCCACCGCGGCGGAGACGTCTGCCGAGGTGAGACCACGATGCGTGACGGCCCTGATCCGGCCGTGGCCGAACTCACCCATAACCAGCCCGCGCTGCTGCACGGCAGCCAGGAATTGGTTGTCGTTCAGCCCGTCGGCCGTGACCCTGAACAGCACGATGTTGGTGGTGACCGCCTTCGGATCGATGTCGATTCCGTCCACCTCCGCCAGGCCCTCCGCCAGCTGCGCTGCGAGCTGATGGTCATCGGCGAGCCGGTCGACCATGGAGGTTAGCGCCAGCAGTCCGGCCGCCGCGAACACACCGGCCTGCCGCATGCCGCCGCCGAGCATCTTACGAACGCGCCGCGCCTTCTCGATGAAGGCGACCTCGCCCGCGAGGATCGAACCGATGGGTGCCGAAAGGCCCTTGGACAGGCAGAACTGGATTGAGTCGGCGTGAGCGGCGATCTGGTCCGCCGACACACCCGTCGCCACGGCGGCGTTGAAGATCCTGGCACCGTCCATGTGCACCGCGAGGCCGTGCCCGGTGGCGAAGCGCTTGAGCTCGGCCAGATACTCCTGGCTCAGCGCCTGTCCGCCCATCCGGTTGTGGGTGTTCTCCACGCAGATGAGGCCGGGCAGGGCGAACTGGGGGTCGTCCGCGTCGGGCGGAAGCACCGCGGCCAGGTCGTCCAGTGCGAGATTGCCATCGGGCTGGGTCGGTATCGGCTCGTAGACGATGCCGCCGCACACGCTCGCCCCGCCAGCTTCGTACAGGTAGATGTCGCTCTCGTTGCCGACGACCACCTTCCCACCCCGTGGTACGTGCACCAGCAGGGCAGCGAGGTTCGCCATCGTCCCGCTGGGCATGAGGCACGCGGCGGGCTTACCGATGCTCTTCGCGGCGAGTTCCTCCAGCTGGTTGACCGTCGGGTCTTCGCCATACACGTCGTCCCCGAGCACGGCCTGCGTCATCGCGGACACCATCTGCTCGGTAGGCAGCGTGAAGGTGTCGCTCCTCATTTCGATCATGTCGGCTCGTCCTCGTTCAGTCGTTGGTCAATCGGGCGGTGATGCGGTCCAGCGCCGAATCGAGCGCATGGTCGAGCTGCGCGAGCGAGTGGGCCGATGCGATGACGTAACCGATCCGGTCGTAGGCGTCGGTGGCCGGCCGTACGGGGTCGCCCGGCCGACGTGCGAGCCGGACTTCGGCGACACCGGCCACTTCACGCGCCGCTTCGACGCCTTCCAGGCTCGCCAGACACCCTTCCGCGGGGCTCGTGACGAAGGCGACTCCGGTCGGGGTCAGCTCTCCCTGAGTCAGCTCGACCGCCAGTCCGGCCGCCGCGCGCAGCTGCTGGGTTAGCATGTCGGGTCCGCCGGCCAGTCTGATCAGTTCGGGAATCATGCCCCCGGCGAGCCGGGCGTTGATCTCGATGATCGTTGGCCCCGCCGCGGTCAGGCGCAGCTCGGTGTGGCAGGCGCCGTGACGCAGCCCGACCGCCTCGACGGCCGCCCGGACCACCTGCTCGATCTCACCCGAGGAGGCCTCGTCCAGCGGTGCCGGGAAAGCGTGCCGCAGCTCGACGAACGAGGGCGGGAGCGACACCGACTTCCGGGTGATGCCCACCAGGTGGAGCTCACCGTCGACGAAGATCGTCTCCACGCTGAACTCTGGTCCCTGGACGACCTCTTCAACGAGCACCTCCGGCGGGACGACCTGCTCGCGCACGTTGTGCGTGATCGCGAGCAGCTTCGCGGCGTGCTCGTGGGCCTGCTCGACGGAGGTGCACATCAACACGCCCGTCGACGCCGAGTCCGAGGCCGGCTTGACCACGCACGGCAAGCCCGTGGCCGCGACCGCCGCGGACACCTCGGCTGCCCGCGTCACGGGAACCGAGACCGGCTGGGGCAGTCCCGCGTCCGTCAGCAGCCGGCGGGTCGCCGACTTGCGACGGCACGCGGCCACGGCCGCGGACGGATTGCCGGGCAGGCCGAGTGATTCGGCCAGCGAAGCGGCGGCCTCCAGGTAGAACTCGCTTGTGGTTGTGACGCCGGCCACCTCGTCGGGGGCGCAGTGGGCACGCAGGGCCGTCGCGAGTGCGTCCGCGCTGTTGGTGTCGCAACGGATGATCTCGCAGTCGGCTTCGCCGATGCCCGGGTACCGGCTGGGACGGCTGGTGAGTAGCACGGGTGCCAGACCGAGGTCCCTGGCACTCGAGAGGGCGAGCATCCCAGTGCCCGTGGTGTTCGACTCGACGAACACCAGGCGCTTGCGCGGCGTGGACGGCACCTCCGCCCGCGCCCAGCTGCTGACCTCGGTGCCGTATGACACCCGCAACGGTTCGCTCCGGAGGGGGAGTTCAGCGAGGCCGGCCCGCTCCCAATAGCCGTCATCGTAGATCGAGTCCACATAACGGTCGCCCCGGTCCGGGAAGATGCCGACGACGCGCGTGCCGGGGCTGGCGATGGCAGCCACGTGCTTCAGCACCTGGTAGACCGACCCCGAGGAGTTCCCAGCAAAGATGCCCTCGTCGTGAGCGAGGTCACGGGTCGCGACGAAGGCTTCCCGGTCGTTCAGCCAGTGGATCTCGTCGATCTCCGAGTAGTCCAGGTTGCCCGGGATCAGGCTGTTGCCGATGCCGCTCTGCTTGCGTCCCGGCTGGTCCGGCTGGCCGAAGAGGACGCTGCCGACGGCGTCGACGCCGATCACCCGCAGCGGATCGGACATCCCTGCGGCCTTCAGCGCCCGGCGCAGGGCGCGCGCGGTGCCGCACAGCGATCCGCCGCTGCCGACCGCGCCGACGAGCACGTCGATCCGGCCCAGGTCCGCCACCAGTTCCCCGGCCAGGGTGGCGTACGCCAGAGGGTTCTGCGGGTTGGAGTACTGTCGCGGCCAGAACGCCCCCGGGTGCTCCTCTCGCAGGCTGGCCAGCCGCTCCAGCCGCGCACTCTGCCAGCCGTTGGCGGTCATCTCCTCGACCACGTGCACCGAGCACCCCAGCGCCTTCAGTTTCGCGAGCGTGACCGCGTCGATGCGGGGGTCCGTCACGATATGCACCGGATGGCCGAGCACGTGGCCCGCCAGGGCGAGGCCCAGAGCCATCGTTCCCGAGGAGCTCTCGATGATCGGCGCGCCGTGCGCCAGCACCCCGTTCTCCCGGGCCTCGCGAATGATCTGGCATGCGACCCGGTCCTTCATCGCGAACTGGTTCTGCAGTTCGAGCTTGGCCGTCACTGTCACGTCCACGGACGCGGCCCGCAGCCGCACGAGCGGAGTGTGTCCGATGGCTTCGACGAGGTCATTGAAGATCATCGCTTGTTCCGCTTCCTTTCAGCTCGAAACCCAAGGTCTGGTAGCAGAACACCTGTTCGCAGTGCGCGAGCTGCCTACACCGGTTGATGGCTTCGGCCAGTCGGCTCCGGAAGTCCGGGACGTCGTGGAGAAGCATTAGCCCAATCGTCGACCCGCTGTGCCCGGTAACCACACCGACCCCGCCGACCTCGGCGCTGAGGGCGGTCATCGCGTTCAGTGTCCGTTTGCGGCAGAGGCGCTGGTTGAGGTGGGCGCTGCGGGTCGCCACCCGGCCGATCGCGGCGGCGTCACCGGCCCTCACCGCCATCCGGACCTCGTCCAGCAGCCGGGCGTACTCGTCCCGCTCCGCCACCGAGAAGTTCTTGGGGATCCTGTTGAACGCGACGGTGTCCACGGTTCCGCCCTCGTCGATGCCTACGATGGTCATCGGCGGCAGCACTCCGAGCCGGTCCAGCAGTGCGACGTTGCGGTGCTCGAACGCCACCACTCCCGGATACATGACTCCGTCCGTCGGCTCAATCTGACGGAGCAAGTCCTCGATGGCGTGCGGCGGCAGCTCGACGCCGACCGCGCTCGCCACCGCCCGTGCCGTCGCCACCAGATCGGCCGAGGAGCTCGCCAGGCCCTTTCCCTCCGGGAGAGAGCCGTTCAGCCTCAGCGATCCACCACCGGTGGAGTAACGGGCGAGCACGGCCTTGGCGACCCTACGGGCCTTCGTCTTCGTAGCCGGGAACACCTCGACCCCGTCGCGTGCGCTCTCGTACTCGAACGTCGCGGTGACCCACCTGGCGATGGGCAGGGTGACCAGGAAGTCGGGCCCATCGTCGGGCAACGCACCCTGCAGCAGTTCCCCGAAGGTGCCGAAGGCGGAGCTGACGGCGACGGCACGGGCGTGGGACCCGTGGTACCTGCCCGGCCGCTGGATGAGTTGCCGACTCGTCATATGACTCCCTCCGGCGCGGGCCGCAGGGCGGCGTCGGTGGCAGCGATCGCGTCCTGCACCGCGGCCCTGCGCGTGTTCCACTCCGCCGCCACTGTGTCGAGTCGCTCCCGTTGCTCAGCCAGCAGTGCCGCCACGGAGGCGGGGCTCGCCGAGCCCGCGGACACCTTCGCGCGCAGCTGCGCGTCCACGTCCACGGAGTTCGTCAGATAGGAGGCTGGGGCGTCCAGCGCATAGCCCGCCTCCCAGGCCGCCGAGCCAAGTGCCGCCGGGTTGACGTGCCCGGCACGGCCATCGCCTTCGGCCAGCACGGCTGTGACGTACCTGCCCGCGATGACCTGAGCGGTCCGCCACGGTACGTTGGCGCGCAGGGTGAGTTCGTTGGCCAGGCTGAAGCCGCCGAAGTGATCCTCCTCGCAGGCCGCGCGCATCCGGTCGGTGCGCCACCGCAGGTTGTCGATGACCAGGGTGAAACCCGTCAGCACCGCGCGGACCGTCGCGAACATGGTGCTTGCGTGCAAGCCCGCCTCCTTGGAGACCTCCACCATGTTGCTGTACGGCGTGTTCCGCTGGCCGGTGGCGAAGTCGACGTAGAGGGCCGTCAGATGGCCGGTACGACCACGCAGGCGTTCGAGCAGCGGATAGTTCTTCTTCTGGGGCATGGCCGCCGAGATACCGGCCAGCCCGTCCGGCAGCTCGACTAGCCCGTATGCGCTCGACGACCAGGCCATGAGGTCGGTCAGAAAGCGGCTGAACCCCACGCCCGCGGAGGCAATGTCCGAGGCGACGTCGAGCAGCCACTCCCGCGAGGCGACAGCGGCTAACGAGTGGGGTACCGGGCCGTCGCAGCCGATCGCCCGCGCCAGCCGGTTCCGGTCCCAGGCCAGTTCCTGGCCGGCCATAGGTCCGGCACCGAGAGGCGAGAAGTTGATCCGGTCGTAGGTGGCGAGCAGCCGGGACGAGACGTGCAGCGCATGCTCCACCACGGCGCTGAGGTAGAACCCCGGCGTGATGATCTGTGCCGACTGCAGCTGGGTGTAACCGGGCATCGGAGAGGTGACGTCTTGGGCCGCCCGCTCGTGCGCGACCTTAGTCAGCTCCCCGAGCATGGCCGCGATCTCGCTCACCTGTGCCCGTCCGTACAGAAGTTGGGCGCAGGCCTGCAGGTCGTTGCGGCTCCGGTCGACGTGCCAGGCCGGTACGGGCTCCGGGAGGGCTTTTGCGGCCCGGGTCTCCATCGCCAGCGCGATGTCGGAGAGGGCCACGCCAGCGTTTGCGGTGAGCTCCTCCTGGGTCAGCCCGTCGAGCGCTCCCGCGAGGTGCCCCACCTGAGTCGACGACAGGACACCCATACGGTGGTACTCACGGAGCAGCGCCTTCTCGATCAGTACGTACCAGGGCAGCAGGTTGGCGACTTCGTGCCGGAACTGCGGCTCAAGGAACTCCTGCCTGATGAAATCGTCCGGCTCTGCCGTGAGCCGGCCGGTCAGTCTCAACGGGTGCCGCCTTCCTCCGTGGTCGCGAGCGTCGCGGTGACGAGATCCGCTGCGGCAGCGGGGTGGCTGCGGACGAAATACCGACCCGCGTCCTCGATGCAGGTGATCCGCGCTGCGGGGAGCACGGTCGTGCAGCGTGCCGCGACATCGCTCTCACCGGGGGCCCGCGGGATCAGGATGACGGTCGCGGGCAGGTCAAGGGTTCCGGTGACGGCACCGAGGTAGCATTCTGCCTCGCTGAGGTCGTGCCGGTAGGCGCGCTCGATCAGCTCGCCGCGGGTCGACCGCCACTGGTCGACGTCGGTGAGCGCGCCGACATCACGTAGCCAGGCCCCGATGTCGGCCGGCCTGTCGGCAGCCGGTTCGGCGACGGCGGGATCCTGCTGGGCGGCCGCGGCCAGGAACAGGTGCAGGGGAGGCACTCCGGCGGCCTGCAGCGACTGGCCCGCCTCCAGCGCGAGCGCCACGCCCGCACCGTGGCCCCACAGCGCCACGGGAATCTCGATCCGGTCGCGGATCTCCTGGATCAGTCGGCCAGCGATCTGGTCAAGGCCGACCAGTTCGCCGTCGGGCCGAGCGACGTCATGGCCGGGCAGCTCCACCGCGTACACGGCCACGCCCGACGCGGCCAGCTCTCGTGCAATGGCGGCGAAGTTGAGCGCGTTGCCCGCCTCGTACGGTACGCACACCAGGGCCGCGGTCGCGTTCGCCGGGACCGACAAGGCCTGAAGGAGTGGCGAGTCGGCCGAATCGGCCCCCTCGGCTGAGTCGACTCCATCGGCTGCCGCCGCCAGGTCGGCCAGCACTGGGTGCACCATGAGATCGACGAGTGAGATCAGCCCGCCGAGCTGCACGACGAGCCGTACGGCCGCCAGTGAGCCGCCGCCGTGCGCGAAGAAGTCGTCGTTCCGGCCGACTTCTTCGAGGGGCATGCCCAGCGCTTCCGCCCACGCGGTGGCAATGCGCCGTTCGGTAGCGGTCTGCGGCGGCGTCACGCTGTTGCCGCTCGCGCTGTTGGTTTCGAGATCCGCCAGCTTCCGCTTGTCAACTTTTCCATTGTCGGTGAGCGGGAGCTCGGGCAGCCAGCGCAGAGTACGCGGGACCAGCTGGATCGGCAGCAGCTTGGCCAGCAAGTCTCGGACGTCCTCGATAGGCAACGCGGCAGTGTAGAAGCCCGCCAGGCGCTTGCTGGCACCGTCCGGCATCACAATCACGCACGCCGATCGGACCCCCGGCACCCGGAGGAGCTGGGCCTCGACCTCGCCGGTCTCGACCCGAACGCCGCTGATCTTCACCTGCTCGTCCCGGCGGCCGACGAAACGCAGCCGTCCGTCGGGCAGCCAGTGCCCGTAGTCCCCGGTGCTGTAGCGACGCAGCCCGGGCCGGACGGGGTCGGCGCCGAACGCCTCTGCCGTGCGCTCCGGATCGTTGATGTAGCCCCGGCCGACACAGACGCCGGAGAACGTGATCTCGCCAATCGTGTCGCCCTCCACCGGCAGCCCGTCCTCGCCGATGACGTCGACGAGGACGTTGGCGATCGGCACGCCCACGGTGACCTGGTCACCCTTCGCCATGCTGCGGATGACCTCATGCGTGGTGTCGTCCGACGCCTCGGTGGCGCCGTAGGCGTTGACTACGGGCACCTCGGGGCACTGCTTGAACCAGCGGGTGAGTAGCTGTTGACACACGGCCTCGCCTGTGACGCCGAGCATCCGCAGTGAGCCGGGGGCGATGTCGCCGCGCTCCAGCCTGGTGACGATCACGTCCAAGTAGCTCGGGACGAGCTGCAGGACGCCGACGCTCTCCCGGGCCAACAGCTGAAAGAGCCCAGGGACGTCCAGCATTGTCTCCGGATCGATGATCACAGTGCTGCCGCCGACGATGAGCGGCGCGATCGCCTGCCACAGCGAGATGTCGAAGCACTGGGACGCGGTCTGGGCGACCACCGTGCCCGGCGCGAGCCCGAACGTGTCCACCTTCGCCAACAGGTGGTTGATCATGCCGGCGTGCTCGCAGGCGGCCCCCTTCGGTGCGCCCGTGGAGCCGGACGTGAAGTAGATGTAGGCGAGGGCGTGGTCCGGGACGCGGTCCGGCCGCACTTCGAGGGCCTGCGCCGGCACTAGCGGGATCGCGTGGACGGCCGCGGCCTCGACCGGGCGCACCGACGCCTCGCCTTCGACCAGCACCAGCTGGGATGCGCTGCGGCGCAGCAGGTCGGCGATGCGCTCGTCGGGGTACGCCGGGTCAATCGGCAGGTAGACACCGCCCGCCTTGAAGATGCCGAGGATCGCGGCCAGCCAGTCGAGCGAGCGCTCGCTGATGACCGCGACGACACCCTCGGGCTGAAGTCCGGCCGCCAGGAGCGCCCCGGCCACCCGGTCCGCGGCGGCATCAAGTCCTGCATAGGTCCAGCGGGTCTCGCGGTGTACGGCGGCGGTGGCTGACGGCGTGTTGCGTGCGCACTCCTCGAAGAGCTCGTGAGCACGGCGGTCGGGAAGCGGCCTCATCGGTCCGACTCCGCGTGACTGCTGACCGAGGGCTGCCTCAACCTGCTCCGTCACAGTGCCAGCCTTTCCGGCCGAACGTATTGGCGGCCTGAAGTCCAGAGACTAAATAATCAGGAAATCAAATGAGTTGTGCGGCTTTATGGAAGGTCCGTGCAATAATCCGTCAGAATCCGAAAATGCCCGCTAGCCGAACGTCTCTTGCACAAACCTCGTGGTCGATCGGAACCGGTGAGCTTGCGTAGTGGGCACCGTGTCGATGGAACCCGTTCGGTGGAATGGAAGTCGGTCGTCGGTCATGGAGTGGTACGTGGCCCGGCGGGGCAGTGGTCTCTCATGGGGAGCAAGCTAGTGAACTGCGGCGTTCGCCCGTACTAACATCGGTCAGGGCTAGTACTGCAACGGTGCTTGTCGTGACTGATGGCCAGGCTGGTCGTTGGTGTGGTTGTGGGTGGGAACCTTGCTGATGTCAGGTTGTGGGCCGGTGAACTGACCGCTCTGCATGAGCGGTTCGTGCACCGGTTCAACAGGTCGGAGCCGCGTGAGTCGACGCTGGCTTATATGCGTGGGCTGATCGCACCGATGGAGCGGAAGAACGGCTGGACGCTGGCCGAACAGGCCGGGCATGCAGGCCCGGACCGTATCCACCGGATGCTGAACCGGATCGAGTGGGACGCCGAGGAGGTCCTCGACGACGTGCGCGATTATGTCGTTGAGCACCTCGGAGACCGGGATGCCGTCCTGATCGTGGACGACACGGGCTTCCTGAAGAAGGGGCTGCGGTCGGCTGGGGTGCAGAGGCAATACTCCGGCACGGCCGGTCGGACGGAGAACTGCCAGATCGGTGTCTTCCTCGCCTATGCCACCGACCGGGGGCGGACCCTGATCGACCGACGCCTGTATCTGCCCACGTCCTGGATGGAGGACCGCGAGCGCTGCCGCCGGGCCGGCATCGGTGACCATGTTGGGTTCGAGACGAAGGTGGCCATGGCGAAGGCGATGGTCCGTCGTGCCGTCGCGGACCGGATCCCGTTTCGGTGGGTGACCGCGGATGCCGCCTACGGATATTCCAAGGGCTGGCGGTTCGAGCTGGAGCAGGCCGATGTCTTCCACGTCATGGCCACCACCCGACATGACACCGTCGTCACCCGCTGGGCGATCGACCACCCCGTCCACGACCTGTTCAACGGTCTGCCGCGACAGAAGTGGAAACGCCGCTCCTGCGGCACCGGGGCTCACGGCCCGCGGATCTACGACTGGGCTCGCATCGAGGTGCGACCCTGGCACCGGCCCGATCGCCGCCACTGGGTCATCGCCCGCCGCAGCGTGAGCCGGCCCGGGGAGATCTCCTACTACATCGCCTACTGCCCCACCGAGACCACCCTCGACGACCTGATCCGCATCGCGGGCAGCCGGTGGGCCATTGAGGAATGCTTCCAGAGCGCGAAGCAGGAGTGTGGCCTGGACGACTACCAGGTCCGCCGGTATCCCGGCTGGCACCGCCACATGACCCTGGCCATGGCCGCCCATGCCTGCCTGACAGTGCTGCGGGCCCGCGAACTGGATGCCGACAAAGCAGAAACGGATCCTCCCCACTCATCCACCTCAGCCTCGCCGAGATCAGACGCCTGATCACCCGACTCACCGACCGCCGGCCCGTGAGCATCGACCACATCCTGCACTGGTCACACTGGCGGCGCCGACGCCAGTTCCAAGCCCGCATCAGCCACTACAAACGACGCGGACACAGCCCATGAAGCTGCCCAACACTCAGCACAAGCACCGTTGCAGTACTAGAGCGTGTCTCTTTGATGGGTTGGTCAGTTGATCGGATGTGTCTGTCCGCTTAGTGATCACTGATGCGATGTGGGACCGGATCGAGCCGCTGATGCCGGCCGATCCGGTCCGTGGGCGGCGATGGGCCGACCACCGCCGCACGCTGGAGGCCATCGCGTGGAAGTACCGCACCTGCTCGCCCTGGCGCGACCTGCCGGACGAGCTCGGCTCGTTCCAGACCGCTCACAAACGGCTGATCAGGTGGGCCGTGGACGGCACCTGGGCACGGATCCTCGCCACGGTCCTGGCAGCGGCCGATGAAAGCGACGACATCGGCTGGACCGTGTCGGTGGACTCCACCGTCTGCCGGGCCCATCAACATGCCGCTGGGGCGAGGAAAAGGGGGCTTCGGACCGCGCCGAACCAGGCGATCACGGGCTCGGACGCTCCCGCGGCGGCCTGAGCACGAAAGTCCATCTCGCCAGCGACAGCTATGCACGACCCCTGGCCCTCCACGTCACCGCAGGCCAGGCGGGCGACGCACCGGCCTTCGAGGCCGTCATGGCCGGCATCCGCGTTCCGAGAAGCGGACGCGGTAGACCGAGGACCCGCCCGGAGGCCGTCCTGGCAGATCGCGCGTATTCGTCCCGCGCGATCCGTGGGCAGCTGCGCCGGCGAGGGATCCGTGCCGTCATTCCGCAGCCGTCCGATCAGGTTGGTCACCGTCTGCGGCGAGGTCGCGCCGGCGGTCGCCCGCCAGTCTTCGACGCCGAGGCGTACAAGCAGCGCAACGCGGTCGAGCGATGCATCAACCGGTTCAAGCAGTGGCGCGGTCTGGCCCTGCGAACGGACAAGCTCGCCATCGCTTACCAGGCCGCACTTCACCTCGCCGCCATCCTCATCTGGGCCCGCAGGTGAGCCAGCTCCGTAGCTGAACTGATAAAGGTGAGCCCACCCGATTGGCCCTTGCCCCTGCGCGAAGATCAACTCATGGACGACCTCGTGAAGTTCCTTCGGGACCGCAACATGGAGGACAATCACGCCTATGCCGAGGTGGCCCACCGCTTCGGCGCCGACGCCCTCCTCGACAGCCACCTGCCGATGCTCGACCTGGTCGACATGCTGGCCAGGGACTACCAGGAAATGGACCCGGCGGATTCACGTCGCACAGGGCTCGCGTACGCGCTCAAAGTGCTGGCGCAGTCGTACGCCGAGCACCCCCAGTACCGCCAGGAGTGGCGTCCGTAGGCCGACCAAAGAGACACGCTCTAGTACTGCAACGGTGCTTGTGCTGAGTGTTGGGCAGCTTCATGGGCTGTGTCCGCGTCGTTTGTAGTGGCTGATGCGGGCTTGGAACTGGCGTCGGCGCCGCCAGTGTGACCAGTGCAGGATGTGGTCGATGCTCACGGGCCGGCGGTCGGTGAGTCGGGTGATCAGGCGTCTGATCTCGGCGAGGCTGAGGTGGATGAGTGGGGAGGATCCGTTTCTGCTTTGTCGGCATCCAGTTCGCGGGCCCGCAGCACTGTCAGGCAGGCATGGGCGGCCATGGCCAGGGTCATGTGGCGGTGCCAGCCGGGATACCGGCGGACCTGGTAGTCGTCCAGGCCACACTCCTGCTTCGCGCTCTGGAAGCATTCCTCAATGGCCCACCGGCTGCCCGCGATGCGGATCAGGTCGTCGAGGGTGGTCTCGGTGGGGCAGTAGGCGATGTAGTAGGAGATCTCCCCGGGCCGGCTCACGCTGCGGCGGGCGATGACCCAGTGGCGGCGATCGGGCCGGTGCCAGGGTCGCACCTCGATGCGAGCCCAGTCGTAGATCCGCGGGCCGTGAGCCCCGGTGCCGCAGGAGCGGCGTTTCCACTTCTGTCGCGGCAGACCGTTGAACAGGTCGTGGACGGGGTGGTCGATCGCCCAGCGGGTGACGACGGTGTCATGTCGGGTGGTGGCCATGACGTGGAAGACATCGGCCTGCTCCAGCTCGAACCGCCAGCCCTTGGAATATCCGTAGGCGGCATCCGCGGTCACCCACCGAAACGGGATCCGGTCCGCGACGGCACGACGGACCATCGCCTTCGCCATGGCCACCTTCGTCTCGAACCCAACATGGTCACCGATGCCGGCCCGGCGGCAGCGCTCGCGGTCCTCCATCCAGGACGTGGGCAGATACAGGCGTCGGTCGATCAGGGTCCGCCCCCGGTCGGTGGCATAGGCGAGGAAGACACCGATCTGGCAGTTCTCCGTCCGACCGGCCGTGCCGGAGTATTGCCTCTGCACCCCAGCCGACCGCAGCCCCTTCTTCAGGAAGCCCGTGTCGTCCACGATCAGGACGGCATCCCGGTCTCCGAGGTGCTCAACGACATAATCGCGCACGTCGTCGAGGACCTCCTCGGCGTCCCACTCGATCCGGTTCAGCATCCGGTGGATACGGTCCGGGCCTGCATGCCCGGCCTGTTCGGCCAGCGTCCAGCCGTTCTTCCGCTCCATCGGTGCGATCAGCCCACGCATATAAGCCAGCGTCGACTCACGCGGCTCCGACCTGTTGAACCGGTGCACGAACCGCTCATGCAGAGCGGTCAGTTCACCGGCCCACAACCTGACATCAGCAAGGTTCCCACCCACAACCACACCAACGACCAGCCTGGCCATCAGTCACGACAAGCACCGTTGCAGTACTAGTGCTGGATTCCTCTTTCGCTGGGTATATGTCCTGGTGGCGGGGTGGTTCGGGTGCTCGGGGGCGGGTGCTGGACGGTGGTGTTACGAGCACGGCCGAGCCGTGACGAGAGCGAGAATCAGCTCGTGCGTCGACTGGCGCGAGCGCGCAAGGCGCCTCGTGATCTGGTGATGCGGGCCCGGATGGTTGAGCTGAGCTGGTCCGGACAGCGAGTGCCTGCCATTGCGGAGGAGTTGAGGTGTAATGCCAAGACGGTTCGCCGGTGGCTGCACCGCTTCAACCAATCAGGCCTGGACGGGCTGGAAGACCTTGGGGGGCAGGGCCGCAATCGACGGATCTCCGAGGCGGAACGCTCCCAGATCATTGGCCTGGTCAGACAGTCGGCACCGGGTCGGCTGACGGTGCAGGCGGGCGGCGACCTCGCCGCGGCGGAGGAGGCCGGGCCACCGGAGTGGACCCTCGACGCGCTGGCCACTGAGGCGATGCGGCTGGGCATCCAGGTCGGGCGCAGCCAGGTCCGGCGGATCCTGCTGGCCGAGGGGGTGCGCTGGCGCCGCACCCGGTCCTGGACCCGTTCGAAGGACCCGGAGTTCGAGGGAAAAGGACCAGGATCATCGAGCTCTACACCTGCCCGCCCGAAGGCGCGACGGTCGTCTGCGCCGACGAGCTCGGACCGGTGATCCCCCGCACCTTCCCGCCGGCGCCGGGCTGGTCGCCGGACGGCCACCGCATCAAATCCGAGGTCGACTACGGCCGCGGGCCGGAGAAAACTTGGGTCTACGGCGCCCTGCGGGTACGCGACGGACATGAAATCACCATGACCGCCTCCTCCCGCAACAGCGCCTTCTACCAGCAGTTTCTCCAGAAGATCGAGACGGCCAATCCCGCCGGAGACATCTACGTCGTCACCGACAACCTGTCCTCGCACAACAGCCTGTCTACCCGCACCTGGCTGGAGGACCATCCAAGAATCCGGCACGTCTTCATCCCCGTCGGCGCCTGCTGGCTCAACCTCCAGGAAGGCTGGTGGCGCATCTTCCGCAAAGCCGCCCTCGCCGGCCAGTCCTTCGCCGGACCACCCGAGATCGACCAAGCCACCCGCCTGGCAACAGCCCAGCTCAACACCCAAGCCCGGCCCTGGATATGGGGAAGACCCACACCTTCAACCCGCGTCCTACGCCGCCAATACGTCTACTCCGTTTGAGGAATCCAGCACTAGTCCCTGCTGCGGCGCAGCAGCCAGGTCAACACCGCCTTCACCGACCCCGACCACCTCATCAGCACGATCCGACATGGTCTCCGCCAGATCCAGTACCGCAGCAACCTCATCAACGGATGCCTCGCCGAAACGGGTCTCACCTTGACGACATCACAGCGACAACGTCAGTAGGCGGTTCTTGATCTTGTCGCGGAGAGGGGCTGGAAGTGCCAGTACTCCGAGGGAGAGACAGTGTTTCCGGTCTCCTGGACGGAGGGCGTGCTGTCCCGCCCGGCGGATGCCGAGTGCCCGGACCTGCGGGTCCGCCCGACGGACGATGTGCTGGCGATCTTCCGTTTCCATGCCACCGAAGTCGACTTCGACGTCGACCTGCGGGAGTTGCAGGGCCAGGAGTGGCTTGATGTGTTCTGCGGCTTCCTCCGGGAGATCGGGCGGGGGTTGGGCAAGCCGGTACTGACGGACTCCGAGAGCGACTATGGCCGTCCGGTGCTCGGCTTCGACGTCGAGGCTGATCGAGTCGCCCTCCTCGCAGGCCCGCAGGTCGAGTGACTGAGGCCGACGGCTGCGGTTCGTAGAAGGTTCCTACGCGAACTCGGTCTCACGGAATAGGCACGCATCACGCCTGAGCCCATGGAAGGCGGCGCTACGGCAGGGGGTGCCGGGCTCCTCGCGCTCACCCCTCTCGACGCCTCAATCAGCCTCGTAGCTCCTCCGCCCGCTTGCGTAGGGCGAGCCGGTCGACCTTCCGGTTCGAGTTCAGCGGGAACTCGTCAAGGTGTACGTATCGGCGGGGAAGAACCGTGTACGGCAGCACAGCGCGCACGCCATTAGCCAACGTCGACTCCGGCACTTCGTCGCCGGTGTAGAAGACGATCAGCTCCGTGCCGTGCTCCGCGGGCTTGGGGACGGTGACCGCGTCGCGCACCCCGTCGCATTCGCTTACCACATGGTCTACTTCCGCGAGCTCAATGCGCCACGCGTGCACCTTCACCTGCGAGTCCAGGCGTCCGATGTAGGAGAGGTCGCCGTCGGGGGTCGCGCGCACCCGGTCACCTGTGCGGTACCAGCGCCGGCCGTCGAGGTCGACGAACCGGCCTTCGTTTTCGGCCGGATCGAGATAGCCGGTCGATATCTGCGGACCGGTGACCCACAGCTCGCCCTCCACAGAGGACTGTTCCCCTTGCTCAGTCACCAGTCGGAAGTCATGGCCGGCATGCACCTTGCCGATCGGCACGGTGCCGTTGACGCCGCGTTTTTTCGACTCTTCCCCCAGCCAGCGGTGCCAGCAGATGCCGATCGAGAACTCGGTCGGCCCGTAGATGTTGTCCAACTTCGATCCCGGCGCGGCCACCAGCCAGTCCTCGACGTCCTGGCAGCGAAGTGCCTCCCCACCGAAGAACGACCACCTCAGGCCGTTGAGTGCGCCCTTCTCCAGCCCTTCCATCTCCCGGGTCATCCAGATGCCACTGGGCGTGGAGTTCCATACGGTGATCCCGTGCTCAGCAACGTATGCGGGAAGGTCCCGGTAAGCCGACGGCGGGACTTCCTGCAGCGTCGCTCCCGCACCCCATGCGGCGAACACGTCATGTATGCCAAGATCGAAATTCAGGTCAAAGGTCTGAGAGAACACATCATTCGACCCGAAGTCGCAACGGCGGTCAAGCTCGCCGAAATAGGTTGCGAAACCGCGATGCGAGATCGGAACCCCCTTGGGGACTCCCGTTGAACCCGATGTGAAAAGAATGTATGCTGGGCCATCGGCCGCGACTTGGACTGGTGCCGAAAGCGCCGAATCCGAAGTCACCGGGATGGTCGGAAAATTGTCGGCAAGACCGTCGGTGTCTAGCACCCTCACGGTCATTTCCTCGTCGAGGATCTCCGGCAGAACCGCCAGACCGCGATCGTCAGCGATCAGCTTGTCCACCCCGGCCATCTTCATCATCCGGCGGGTCAGTTTGGCGGGAAAGCTCGGCTGTAGTGGAACAACGGTGCCACCCGCGTACAGCACTGCGAGCAGGCCCACGTAGGCCGCCCTGCTCTTGCCCGCCAGCACTCCTACCGAGCCATGAGAGCCATCCGCCATGAGCGAGCCGGCCCAGAGCAAAGCCGTCTCGTGTGCCTGCCGATAGGTGACAAGATCCGACCCGACCCGTACGGCGTCACGGTCGGGGGATATCTCCAATCCGCGCAAGAATCGCTCGATCAATGTGAGAGACATAAACTCTGTCAACCCCTATCTCTCTGCTATAAGAGCGTTCTTCAGCGCGATGGTTAGTCTCCTACTCTCAAACCAATAGATTACTGATCGACGCGCCGAACTGTACTGACATCCGTCAGGTGCATCGGCCATGGGCAGGGGCACTGCATGAAGCGGATCCGTCCGGTTCATGTGCCTCGTCCATGACGTCGCGTCATGTCCCGTACTGGGGCCAAGAAGCAGCGCAGGCACGGCGCCGGTGATCACGTGGTTGTCGAGACCCATGAGAACCGAACGAGACCGTGCCTCCCCCTGCACCATACGCGTCGCGCTGGAGCACCTGGCTCACGCTGCTTCTTGCACACCCCTCATCGACGCCTTCGGTCTGCGTCCCTTCCTGGACGCGGTGCCCCACCCGCGGGATCGCAGGGGTCGGGAGCAGGCACTGACCAGCACCGTAGCTGCCGCCGCCAGCAGCGCGGACAGCGGGCGGTGCGTCCGTGATCCACTTGCCGATCGTAGCTCGCCGTCGGGCCCCTGAGCCGCGATGATCGGCATGGAGCCTTTGTCAACCTCACTTTGAGCAGGTCAGGTGGAGGGTGAGGACGGCTTGGACGAGGCCGGTGATTCGGACGGTGCTGCTGCGGAGTTTCCGCAGCAGGCGCCAGGTCTTTAGGGTCGCCATGGCTTGCTCGCCGAGGGCCCGGATGGGGACGCGCGGCGTTGACCGCGTGTTGACCTGCCGAGAGCCGGTCCCACCGGCCGCGGCAGGGCACCCGCACGGTGCCGCCCGCGCCCGGCGACCCAGCCCGCTGGGACTGGGGCGGCGACAGCCCCTGACCGCCCACCACTCAGTCGGGTGAAGACACTGCCGCGGCGGAACCCTCCCAGGGCGCCCGGGCGTAGTGCCGTACATGAACTCGATCAACGAGACGCACGTGAGCGAGCCGGGCCTGCTCGTCGTCGACGTCGCGGCCGCCGACGACGCCACCGCCCTGACCTTCCAGCAGCTGCTCGCCGATCGGTGGGCGACGTCGCCCGCACAACACACGACGCGGGACGCCGGCGAGCCCGGAGTACGGCTGCGCTGCTACCTGGACCTGCGCCAGCCGATCAGCCCGGCCGCACCGGCCGAAGGCCTGCCACCGGCCAGCGCAGCCGCATTTCGGTGACGAGCCTGCGCCCGGCGGACACCGGCCGCCTGCTGACGTACTCCCGCACTGCCAGCAGGCGGCCCGGGTGTCCGGTCTCGCTGGAAGCGAGGCAGTCTCGCTCAATCCGAGGTGTCTGACTGAGGTGCTCCGGCCCGCTGCCACGGGCCGGGGCACCTGCGACTCTCGGTCGCGGTCAGGAGGATGTGGTGGGCATCAGGTAGTTGACCAGGATCATTCCGAGGCCAGCGATGCTGATGAAGGCCGTACTTCCGGCGCGTATCCCGTCCCATCTCCTTGCACCGTGCGAGACAGCCACAATTGCGGACATGAGGCCAAAGATGCACGCCACGGACAGAACGAACAGCACGGACAGGACCTTGACGGTCACGAAGTCTCCCCTCCAAGCAAGTCCGGCAGGGGAGGCCAGTCCGATGCCACGCAGGCAGCCGAGCCTGAACACCCCTGCTGGCATGAGCAACAGACGTGATCACGCGAGTGCGGCCGACGCGCACGCGCAAGGCGTGTTGGCTGCCTGCTCTCATCGCTCCGGCACGGACATGTGCGGCTGCCTCAGATCACAGGGAGACTTGCCCTAATCCCTCAGAGGTCGGCGGGATTCACCTAGTGGAACATCGCAGGGCCCCGGACCATTCCCAACTACCGCGCCGATTCGGAAAGTCGTGGCCGAATACCTCAGACCGAACGAGACAGTGTGTGCTCTGGGGGTCTCGCTCAAACTGAGCTATGCAGGTCAGAGCGCCGAAGTGCCTCACGTTCAGCAAGACGGGACACCGGGCGGAACGGCCGCTGCGGTATGGCCGCGCCGCCGCACGGCGCGAGCCCGGCCGCGCTGCGCGGCCGGGCCCTGAAGTGGTCTGTGGGGTTCTCGACCTTCTGCTGAGCGTCTCGCCGAACCAGGCGGCTGTCATCACCCACAAGGGTGGCGCTCGCTCACGCCGCGGCGGGGCCTCCTTCTCCTGCTGCTGAGCTTTCACCAGGGCGGCCAGCGGGGAGCGTCGCCCGCGGCTGACGTTGCGCATTGCTGGTAGCTCCCTGCCCTGATGAGGATCCGCGATTTTGGCTCTGTCCGCAGTTTCGTGAAGCCCTGAGACGTGGCTGGATGTGGGGTCTGCCCTACCTCGTGCCCGGGGGCTTGTAGGAGTGCCTGAGGCCAGCAGTGCATGATCCCCTGTTCGCACGTGAACCGTGCGAGAGAAGGTGGATATGAAGTCTCGGATCGGATACGCCGCGTGGGTTGCAGGTGTGGCGCAGTTCTTTGTGGCCCACGTGATCGCCGAATCAGCTTGGGCCAGACCATACAGTTGGGCGCGGAACAACATCAGCGACTTAGGTAACGCGCACTGCGCCATGCAGTCGGAACCCGAACCCCGCTATATCTGCTCGCCCGAACACGGCCTGATGAACGCCTCGTTCATCACTTTGGGGACGCTCCTCGCCGTCGGTGTCTTCTTCACCGGCGCTGTATGGCGCAGAGGCGCGAGCCCGCTCGTGGTGCGGTGGCTGCTGGCCTGCGCCGGCATGGGATTCGTGATCACCGGGCTGGCGCCTGCGGACGTCCACGAGAACCAGCATGTCCTGGGTGCGCTGCTCATCATGGCCATGGGCAACATCGGGCTTGTGCTAGCGGGCGTAGGACTGGCGGACGATGTGCCGGGTCCGCTGCGCTGGGCGACCAGCCTGCTGGGGGTAACGGCGCTCATAGCCTTTGGGCTCTTCCTCTCCCACCGCTATCTCGGACTCGGGATGGGCGGCATGGAGCGGGTAGCGGCATTTCCCCTCTTGGTATGGGCATTGGTAACCGGAGTCCGCGGCCTGTTCCACCAGGCGACTCGCATGCGGATGCAGGATGCGCCGCCGAAAAGACATGGCATGCAGGCCTCTCACAGCTGATGCTGCTTCGTGCGGTCGGCTCGTTCGCGGTCAGGTGAGATCATGGCTGAGTGAGGATTCTTGCCCGAAGGAGCGCGAAGGAGGCTCGGCCGTACATAGCTCGCTTGAGTGTTTTCACCCGGTTTACGTGTCCCTCGACGACGCCAGAGCTCCAGGGCAGGGTCAGACCGGCGGTTACGGCGTCGAGGTCCTGGCGGAGGAAGCCGGCGAAGCCCTTCATCGGCTTCGGTGCGTCCTGCTCGGCCTGCCGGATCCACTCCAGCAAGAGGTATCCGCGCTGGTGACGGACCAGGTCGGCGAACGCCCGAGCGAGATCACAGGCCCGGGCGATGTCGGGGCAGGCGAGCCGGACTTGAAGGAGTCGCTCGTCCTGGCTTTCGGTGAGCTTCTCCCGGGGCCGCATGATCCACGAGGTGATCTTGCGGGGGCTCGGAATGTCGACCCGGACCGGTTCGGCGGTGCCCGCGCGAAGGGCGGCGAGGTGTTGCGGACGACCTGGCGGCTGCCGCGGGAGCCGCGATCCTGGATCTCCAGGAACAGTCGGGTGCCGCTGACCTGGCCTTGGGCCTCGGTGAAGCGGGCGTTGAGATACGCCTTGAACGGCTCCAGCACCCCGTTGGGGCGGCGCTCGCGAGCGGAGGCCAGTAGCTCGTCGAGGTCGGTGTCGCGGAAGCGGCGCACGGTCTTGCGGTCGAGGTTCAAACGGCGGGCAATCGCGCTGATCGTCCAGCGTTTCTCCAGCAGGCGGTGAATGTCCTCGTAGCGATGGCGGGTGCGTTCGATGATCTGGGTGCGGGGCAGCTCCGCGGGCGGTAGCAGCATCGGGGGCGGCTCCGGCACCTCGGTCACCGTCTCCTCCTCGGCACGTTTGCGCAGGCAGTCGCGGTGCTGGTGGCAGGTCTTCTCCACCGCCGCGGACAGGTTCTGAAGCAAATGTCACCGGTCGGCGACTTCCAGGGCATGCGGGGCGGCTTCCCTGACCGCCTTGGTGTAAGCGGTGGCCCGGTCCCGGCAGATGATCTCGGCGCCGGGATGCTCGGTGAGCCAGGCCGCGAACGTCTCCGAGGTGCGGTCGGGCAGTACGTCCACGACCCGGCCGGCTTCGACGTCGACCAGCACGGTGCCGTAGGTGCAGCCCTTGCGGAAGGCGAACTCGTCGACCCCCAGCACCCGCGGCGCACGGTCCGGCACCGTCGGCGCAGTCAACAGCCTGAGCAGCCGGGTCCGGCCCGCGGCCAGCCGCAGTCGGCGGCACAGCCGCGCGGCCGGACGGCCGCCGAGCTCGATCGACCGCAGCCAGCCTGTCAGTCCGGTGCTGGAGCGGCGGTGCCGCTCGGACAGACCCGGCACCTGCTCGACGAACGTCTTGCGGGAACAGTTCTTCCGATCACAGAAGTACCGGCGGACCTGCAGCCGGACTATGACCCGGCGAGGTCCCAATGGCCTTTCATTCAGGGCTCGTTGATACGTGCTATGTATGCGCCTCGCCTGTTTCCGGCAGTCCGGGCACCGGCCCGGGCGAGCGGTGGACACGGCCTCCACCACGAGGACGTCGGAGGAGTCGCTGACGCGCTCCACTCGCACATCGATCCCGGGAAACAGCACAGCCTCGACTGTCTTGCTTGCCATGCCGGGACATACTCTGCCGAAACGATCCCTCGCTCACCTTCCTGACCTGGGGATTCACGGAACTGCGGACAGAGCCGCGATTTTCCCCACTGCCGCTTCTTGCCTCACTTGGTTGAGCTGATCAAGGGAGTGAAAAGGGCGGAAAGCGATGAGTGAGTGTGAGGAGCTGCTGCCCGGTTGTCCCTGGCCCCGATCTTGGAGGCTAGTGCTGCCGGGTGGGTGAAACCCCCAGGGCAGGCGGCGCGGGCACCGTCTCGGTTCGTGCTCTCCGCCGACTATGAGGGGCATGGCGCAGCCGACCCCCTGCGGGCCGTGAGCCCGGCTCCCGCCCCTTCAACACAGCCGCCCGTCTGGGACCACTGCGGGCACGGCGCCGACCCCGCGACGGACCCGGTAGGCTGCCGGGGCTTTCGCGTCCCAGGCAACGCTGTATGCCTGGCCCATCTCTCACGACGCAAGCTACGCCGATACCTTGCCGGGCTGGCCCCCGGCGCCGACGTCGACCACAGCGGCACTCCCTTCACCGAGGCCCTCCTCGGCTCTCTACTCCACGCACTCCGAGACCCCGACACCCACACCGCCAGGATCGGCCGCGCCCGGTTCATGGACGCGACGTTCACCGGCGCCTGGGCCGGTTTCGGAAAATCGGGGTTCGCCGGGGCGACGTTCATTGGCCCTGCCCTGTTCGACGGGGCAACATTCGGCCTTGCCCGGTTCGACGGAGCGACGTTCGCCAGCGAGGCTGGCTTCAGCGGGGCGACGTTTACCGGCGATGCCTGCTTCGGCGGGGCGAAGTTCACCGGCTACGCCGCCTTCGGTGAGGCAAAGTTCAACTTCAACGCCAGCTTCAACCAGGCGACGTTCACCCGCGATGCCTGGTTCGCCGGGGCGACGTTCAGCAGCGGCGGCGCCTGGTTCAACAGCAGCGCCTCGTTCGACGGGACGATGTTCAACAGCAGCGCCTCGTTCGACGGGACGACGTTCACCGGCGATGCCCGGTTCGACGGGACGACGTTCACCGGCGATGCCGACTTTGGCCGAGCGACGTTCGCCCGCGATGCCTGGTTCGGCCGGGCAAGTTTCGCGGTGCCGTCGCACCTCGAACCATTGGTGTGCAGCGGGACCGTCACCCTGTCCGGAGCGGTCTTCGAAGCCCCGGTGACGCTAGAGGTCGCGGCACAGGAAGTGCACTGCGTACGGACACGGTGGGAGTCGACGGCAACCATGCGTCTGCGCTACGCGACCGTGGACCTGAGCGATGCAGTGCTGTCAGCCCCGATGGCTGTCACCGCTCACTCCACCGCCTTCGCAACTAATCTCGGCGGGACGTTGGACGAAAAAATGCTGATCCTCATCGCGCCCGACGTCCGTCTGACCTCGCTTCAGGGCGTGGACGCCGCTCACATGGTCCTAGCCGATATCGACCTGACGACCTGCCTCTTCTCCAGAGCCTTCCATCTGGACCGACTCCGCCTTGAAGGCCGCTGCGCCTTCACCCGCACGCCCACCGGTCTCCATTGGCGCAAGATCTGGCCCTACTGGTGGAGCCGTCGACGCACTTTGGCGGAGGAACACCACTGGCGAGCGCACCGGGCAGGGGCGGGCAACCCCGACCCGCCACGGGGCTGGCAGGCACGTTCGGGTCTGCCCGGCTCCGTTCGCCCGCCGAAGCCGGAGTATCTGGCCGCGACCTACCGGCAGCTGCGCAAGGCGTTCGAGGACAGCAAGAACGAGCCCGGTGCGGCGGACTTCTACTACGGCGAGATGGAGATGCGCCGTCACGATCTGGCCGGCACGACGGTCATCGAGCGCGTACTGGTTCGGGCGTACTGGCTGCTCTCCGGCTACGGCCTGCGCGCCTCCCGCGCTTTGCTCTGGCTCGGGCTCGCCATGTCCGGAACGGTCCTTGCGCTCATGTTGTGGGGCCTGCCCACGACGGTTCCGCTGCCCAGCGCAACCGGCACCGCCACAGGCAGCACCATCAGCCTGAAGACGGACAAGCCGGACCTCTCCATTACCGGTGACCGGTGGACGCTCCAGCGGGCTGACCGGGCCGTCCGGGTGTCGGTCAACGCCGTGGTCTTTCGGACCTCCGGCCAGAACCTCACCCGCGCGGGGAGCTATGTCGAGATGGTGTCCAAGATCATCGAGCCCATCCTGCTGGCTCTCGCCGTCCTCGCTGTACGAGAACGTGTCAAGCGGTAGTCAGGACCGGGCACGCAGCCAGATAGGTGGGGAGATCACCCGAGCAGGTCTGCTCCACTCCAAGCACCTGGTGGGATTTTCAACGAGCCTCATCAGCCCGCTGACCCCCTGCGAGACGACCACCGACCAGTAGGGCTGGCTGCGGCCAACTCGGGATCTCTGAGACTGAGTGATTGTCACCATGGCGCTGCTGCTGGCCGACACCTTCCGCGTCTGGATTCCGTGGGGCCCCCGTCTGGTTCAGGCCGACGGTGGTTGTGCGTGTGTGGTGGGGGTTGCGAGCTGCTCTTGTAGGCGTGCGTGGCGGAACTCGTATGCGGCGCCGGTTTGGCGGAGGACTCCTCGTTGGTGGGCTTCTTCAAGGAAGGCCATGAGGCGCCAGGGGAGTCGTCCGGCAGTGCACAGCCATAGCTGAGTGGTAAGGAACCATCCCCAGGCACTGAGGAAGATGGCGAAGGGGCTGACGAGTAGCCAGGCCGCGAGGGAGATCGGAAGGTAGTCCGACGCGGCTGTGCGCTCTTCAGGCTGATATGCGGAAACGCTGTAGAGGGACAGCACGAGGATTGCCGAGGTCATCAGCGTGATGCCTCGTGTGATGACGGTGGCCCGGTCGGTGCGCAGGCTGGCCAGGGGGCTGACGGCTCGTGCGGTGTCGGCGGGGGAGACCAGCCAGGTGTGGAGGCCGGCGGTCAGGCCGCTGACCAGGCCGAGTGCGAGGCCGATCGTCAGGCTCAGTCCAAGGGTGCGGCCGAGGAGCGCGAGCGGGGGCAGTGTGGTCAGCCATTCGGCCTCGCGGTCGGGCAGACCGGCACCGTAGGACTCGGTATATGCGCCGTTCGGGAGCCTGGCCTCAAGATGGTCGTGGATTGTCTGCGTTCTCCGAGGATCGAAGAATCTCAGCAAACGCAGCCGCAGGTGGAACTCGATGTGGCCATGGAAGGGCGTGCATTCTGTCAAGGTGTGGACCCAGCGCTGGCAGAACCGGCGGGCGTAGTCGGCGGAGGGGGCGTCGAACGGCTGGCGGCGGCCGTCGGGGAACTGTGCGACCGCTCCGTCGACCGGGTTGGGTGTGCGCACGTAGCGGTCGCCGTTGGGGCGCAGGCCGTGGAGCCATCCGTCGGGGGTGATCACATAGCGGGTGCCGTCGGCCAGGCGGTGCAGCGTGCCGTGGGGGAGGTCTTGGCGGAGGATGGTGCGGACGCTCAGGGCTGCGGTGTCGGCGATCCCGAAGACGAATCCCAGAGCCAGCCCGGCCAGCAGGCCGGTCCTGAGCCCTCGCAGCAACGAGCGCCCAAAGTGCCGGCGCACGGCGTGCGTGGAGGGTTGTGCGGATGCTGTCCCGATGGCGCGGGGGGTGTTGCGCAGTCCCAGGAAGGCCAGGCCGCCGGTCAGCACCGCGACCAGGCCGCAGGACGCGCAGGCGGTGAAGGGCGAAGGAAACAGGAAGATGGCCAAGGTCCAGTAGGCGGCGCCTGCTGCGAGCAGCACGATCACCGAGGTGGTGAGCAGTGGGTGTCTGCCGAAGGGGGCGTATGAGGGGTGTGGTTCGCCGACGACTCCCATGATGGCGAGGGCGGTGGCCAGACCGAACGCGATGGCCCATGTGGCCGGGCCGAGCCATCGTACGGCTGGGTCCGGTTGGGGAAGGGACGTGTACCAGGCCAGGGGTGTTCACGAGTGGGTCTGATCAGGCACGACTCGCCAGCTGGAAGACCTTTTCCCGTGAGACGTGTGATCGTTGCCCGTCAGGCTGCGGTCAGCCACCGTGGAGGCTCCAGTCGTCGGGGCCGCGTTCGAGGCGATGGCTTCTCAGGCGTGCCGGGACCAGAAGGCGACGAACGTGATGTAGGCGATGGCGGCGGTGGCGACGAACCAGAAGTACGGGTCGCCGCTTCGTCCGGATGCCAGGTCACCGATGAAGGCGTAGAGGTTCCCCACGGTGAGCACCACGCCCGTGCCGGCCCAGGCTCGCCCTGAGATCCGGGCGAAGCGCTCGTCGGGTTCCTTCTCGGTGAGGCCCTGGTAGGTCTCGTTCCGGCGTCCCAGCAGCACTAAGACAAGGCTGCAGACCGCCAGGATCCCGAACGTCACCAGGCCGATAGCGAGGCGGCCCCCGAAAGCCGCGGCCACGAGGCAGACAACTCCGAGGACGAGGAAGAAGCCGGGGACGGACCGCCTGGCTGTGTTACTGGTCATCTGCTGGGTCCTCTTCGGCATGGAACATCTCCTCAACGCTGACTTCGAAGAACTTGGCCAGGGACATGGCGAGCGGCAGGGAAGGTGTGTACCGCTCGGTCTCGATGGCGTTGATCGTTTGCCGTGAGACCCCCAGGGCCGTGCCTAGCTGACCCTGGGAGAGTCCACGTTCCGACCGCAGTTTCCTGACGCTGTTTCGCACATGTAAAGCTTACTTGTCACCCCTCGTCGGTTGTCAAGCTTGCTTTACAGACAGGGCGGGGCTTGCAGGGCGCCTCGGGCGCCGTGCTGGTGGTCAGCCCGGCAGGAAGGGCGAGTGCATCCCCAGTCGAAGAACAGAAGGAGTTCAGGGTCCACAGGCGGATGGTGGTTGCGGTGTCCCGCATCAGTCCGGGGATCGGGGCCACCATGTCGGCAAGGCTGGCATGCCGGGGGCGGAGGTCAGGTCGGCAGGACTGCGCGCGCAAGGGCGGCTTGCCCTCAACTGCCAGACAGGGTTGTGCATTTGGCTGTCTGGCATGGCTGGCGTTCCCTACGATGTCTGGCGTTGCGCCGACGTGCTGGCGGTTCGGGGAGGGCTGATGGTGTCCGGTGAGGCGGTTGCGGTCGAGGGGCTGCGCACGGCTGTGGACTTCTATGCCGACAAGGCCGCGCGTCTGCGGCAGCAGCGGGTGGATCTGGAGAAGGAACTGGCCCAGGTGGATGCCGACTTGGCCAGCGCCTCCGCTTCTCATGACCATCTGGCAGCCGCCTTGGAAGAGATCACCGCTGGAGCGGAAGCCGGCCCTGAGGCCCCTGGCGACCGGCCCGGTGATGAAGACGCCGAAGCACAGGGACCGGCGTCAGACGAGAACGGCGCGACGGGTTCCGCAGATTCTCCACAGCAGGGCGCCACGACGCCGCGGAACCTGCAGCTGGGTCAGCAGGTGCTGCAGGTGCTGGCCACGGCGGGGCGGCCGTTGCGGGTGAAGGAGATCACGGAAGCCATCGGAAGGCCGGTTTCCGGAAAGCAGGGGGCGGCCGCGATCGAGACGACCCGCAAGACCTGCAAGCGGCATGTCTCACAGGGCCGGGCTGTCGAGCCCGAGCCCGGGGTCTTCGCGATCGCTTCCGCCGGCAGCGGGCACGTGAAGGGGGCCGCCTAGCGACTGCGCCCTCATGAGCGTCCCCTCCTCCCATTTGCGGGGAGAAGGGGACGGGCTCCGTTGAGCTTGCACCCTCTTCGGAACCTTTGACGTGGACCCCTGATAGTGGCTCACGCTGTTCCCGAGGCTAGAGCAACTGTGCTCGCCTCGGGGGCGCGTGGCCTATTTTGTCGTTCCCTGCGCCGGTGAGGCCCGGGGACGGAAGGGCCTTTTCCCATGCGTATGCGGCATTCCCCCGCTGGAGGGGTACAGCGGCACGGCAAGGAAGTTCTCCAGGCGGGCGACAGTGGCGACGTCGGGCCAGCAGCGGCCGGCGATCAGGTCGGCGATGGCCTGCCGGTTGACCCCCGAGCCGGCGGCGGCTTGCCGCAGGCTCCGCCGCTGGGTCTTGAGCACAGCTTCGAGGGCGCGGGCGATGCCCTGAACGACATCGGCGGCGGAGTCGTCGATCCCTGCGTGGGGCCAGGATTCCGGATTGTCGGCAAGCTCGCGCGGCGGCCTTTTTCGGGCCAAACCTCCCACCATGTCGATGCACTCCTTTCCGTGAAGATCGGCTTCGACCCCTTCACTGGCTGCTTGTCCAGCCAGTTTCGTTGGTCTGTGACGTTGAGCCCGGAGGTCTCCCGCCGCATCCGTGAGTACTGCCCGCGCCTCCCGCAAGCACGATGGGCACGGGTTGCCGACCAGGTGCGAGCAACCGTGGCGGCTGCCGCCCCGGCCACCTGCTACGAGGCGGGGCATCTGCTGCATGTGGTCGGACGGCTGGCCGTCTGGACCGACAGCGGCGGCCTGCCGCGGGATCCGGGGGTGTGGCTGCGCACGGAGACGATCGACGCGTTCGTGCTGTCGGGTTGCGCGGGCATGGACGGCTCGACGGTGCAGACCTATCGGTCCTGGCTGCGCCGGGTGTGCGAGGCCCTGGTGTGGGTCGAGCGCGGGGAGGCTCCACCCGCACGGCTGTCCTCGCCCCGCGATCCGCAACCACCCTATGAACACGGGGAGTTGTCCCGACTGCGAGCCTGGACGGGACATCTTCCGGGTCGGGCCCGGGCGGACGGGCTCGCGCTGATGGCGTTGGGGGCCGGATGCGGCCTGGCCCCCGGAGAGGTCGTGCCCGTCCGCGGGGATCACGTCCGGGTCACCTCCAGCGGTGTCGCGGTGCTGGACGAGAACATGCTGGGGCGTCTGGTGGCCTGTCACACAAGGTGGGACAGTGTGCTGGCCGAGTTGGCCGTGGAGGCGGGTACGGGTTTCCTGTTCCGGCCGGGCCGGAAGGTGGCCGCGGCCAAGAACCTCGTCTCGTCCTGGCCCCAGCGACACCGGCCCCCGTCCGGTCTGCCGCCGCTGTCTGCCCGGCGCCTGCGCTCGACGTGGATCGTCGGCCTGCTGGCCGAGGGCATCAGCCCGTCCGTGGTCGCCGAGGCTGCCGGGATGACCTCGCCGGCCGGGCTCGCTCCTTACCACCGCTGGGTCCCGCCCCTGCCCAGGGAGGAGGTCATCCGGCTGCTGCACGGGCAACGCCCGTGATGCCGCGGCCCGCCCGGGACGAGCAGGCAGCAAGGGCCCTGCGACCCCGTGTCCGTCCCGGGAAACTGACCCGGATCGAGGATTCCAAGGTCGGCCAGATGCTGGCTCTGCTGGACCGCTCCGGAGTCCCGCAGCAGCTGGAGGAGCTCCTTGCCGGGCGGCCGGGACCGGCGGGAGTGCGGCCGCGCACGGTCCTGGCGGGGCTGTTGCTGTCCTCCTACCTCACCGGCCGGGCCACCATCGCCGAAGCGTGGCGGATCCTGCACTTCCGCCTGGAGCCCCGGGCCCGCACCTGGCTGGGCATCCCGCAGGAACCGCCAGCCACCGCGCGGGAGTCCATCGCGGCCAGCCGCCGCCTCTACCGGGGCTTCAACCGCATCACCACCGTGCTGGACCCAGCCCGCTGCAACCGGCGTTCCCGCCTTCCCCAGCCTGTCGCCGACGCTTACGCGGATGCCTGGGACGTCCCGTCCGGACGACAGGCCGCCGAGCGGCTCCAGCAGCTGGCCAACCAGCTGGTCCTCACCCCCGTCCGCCTCGCCCAGGCCCGCGGCTACCTGCGCGGCTGGCGCGGAGACGTGGG
This sequence comes from Streptomyces griseochromogenes, assembly GCF_001542625.1. Taxonomy (NCBI): domain Bacteria; kingdom Bacillati; phylum Actinomycetota; class Actinomycetes; order Kitasatosporales; family Streptomycetaceae; genus Streptomyces; species Streptomyces griseochromogenes. The sequence continues at coordinate 5,446,186 of NZ_CP016279.1, forward strand.
CGTGGATGCCACTCCGATCCCGGTCCTGGCCCACCCCGACAGCGAACGCACCGCAACCGCCTCGGTGGAGATCACCGCGGGCTGGCACTACAGCGGCGGCTCCGATGAGCCCACCTTCGGCTACAGCGCCAGCTTCGTCGTCGCCGCCCACCGCCGGCGTCCCGGAGAGAGCGCGGGCAAACCGCTGGCCTACCCGCAGATGTGCGTCGGCCTGGTGCTGGACACCCCGACGGTCCGCACCGGCGCCAACGCCGTCACCGCGCTGACGCAGCTCGCCGAACTCGGCCTGCCGACCGGGACCTGCGCGGCCGACCGCGCCTACACCGGATGCGCACCCGAGAAGTTCCAGATCCCCGTACGCCGCCTCGGCTACCGCCTCGCCCTGGACTACAAGGTCGAGAACCGGGGACAACAAGGCAGCTGGCAGGGCGCCTTGCTCATCGACGGCTCCCTGGCCTGCCCCCACATGCCGCCCGCGCTGACCCGCGCCACCCAGGGCGCGGACGATGCCACAGTACGTCTGCCGCCCGAGGACCTGCGAGAGGCGATCGAGGAGCGGGTGCCGTACTTCCTCAAGACCAAACAAGGCCCCGATGCCCGCGGCGCCGTCCGGCTCCACTGCCCGGCAGCCGGTCCGTCGCCATCGGTGAACTGCGCTCGCCGTGACCGGCTCTTCCCCCGCAATCCGCGCGGTTCTGGACCACCGCCGGCCGTCATCAACCTCGCCGACAGCCGTGCACGAGCAGCCCACCCCGCCGCACGGCCCACCGTCCAGCTCCCCGACGGCGAATGGCGCACCACTCCATCCGCCAAGGAGCTGCCGGCTGTCTGCGGCAAGTCCGACATCACTGTCCCCGCCGACGCCCGCGGTGACCGGCTGGTCGCGAAGTTCCGGCAGGACGACCACTACCTGACCAGCACCTGGACCGCGTCCTACAAGCCCATCCGCAGCCACAACGAAGGGATCCACGGCCGCCTCAAGGGCGAAGAAACCGACATCGGGAACCCGAAACACCGCCCAGCACCAGGCCAGGTCGCCCAGACCCTCCTGGTCGCCATCATGGTCACCGCCGCGAACCTCGACATCCTCGAAACGTGGCTCTACCAGCACACCGGCACCCACCTCACCCACAGCGACTACACAGCGATCCCCCCACCGGCCGGGCCGGACACCAATCCGCCCGCAACGACAGGACGTCCACCCCCGCCCAACGGATGACCCACCCGCGAAACAACCGCACAGACTCGTGACGGCCAGCCCCGGACCCCCGGGGCTGGCCGTCACGCTCACACAACCGCACGACAGCGAGTGAACGCGCTCACACCTGCGTTCTCCCGCCATCCACCACCCCGAACAACCTCGAACAGGCACCGGAAACGACAAAGATCCCGCCGATCATCATGATCAGCGGGATCTCGTCAACCGAACCTGAGCTAACTCAAGAACGGCCCAGGCCAGGCTGGGGCTGGTTGTGCAGCCGACCATCACCCCCACTGGTACTGCGGCTATGGCGACGAGCTTGGCTTCGCGCGCCAGCTGATGGCGGTTGCGGATGCTTGTTCTGGCTGTGCCGGAGCGGCTGCGCGAGAGGATCAGGTATCCCAGGCACACACCGCCCACGAAGCCGCTGGTGAAGACCGCCGCGGGTGAGTACAGCCCCAGGCTGATCGCAACGGCCGCACACCCGAGCAGCAGGATGGGTCCCAGTTGGCGCAGTAGCCACGGAAGTTCGAGGCGTAGCTGCCACCAGGCCAGCTGCCGGGTGGTCTGGTGCTGCAGGTGGCCGGCCAGATAAGCGAGCCAGCGTTGGGCCTGCTCGGCGTGGGGGCTGTCGGCGAAGGCCGCAGGAACGTACGCCTCGAGTAGGTGGCGTTCCAGCTCGACTGGGTCGGCAAACCGGTCCTCCAGTAGTTCGGCAGGGTCCTTGCCGGTTTCGCCGTAGACAGCGCGGGCCATGGCCACCATCAAGGGCGTGCCGAGTGCCTGACGCAGACCCTGGGATACCGGCGTGTGGGGATGGGCGCGCAGGTGCGCGAGGACCGGGTCCCAGAGGGTGGTCCGCTGTCCGTCCGCCCCCCGTACCGGCCGCGCGGTCCTGGTGAGGTAGGCGCTCGCCGCCTCGAACGTCAGCGGCCGCAGTTCGACGACAGCCGCCGACGTCAGCACATTCCCGCTCTCCACCGCCTTCGTGTACGCCGCCGTGCGGCAGGTCAGCAACACCGGCTCGCCCGGGTCGAGTTCCGCGTTCAGCCGGCGCAGGGCCGCGCCCCACGCCGACTCGGGCATCTCGTCCAGACCCTCGAGAACGGGCAGCACGAGGCCGGCCGCGAGCAGTTTGCTGGTCCAGGGAGCTCCGGGATAGGTGGCGCGCAGGTGGGCGGTCATCCAGTCCCGCAGCCGCTGTCGCTCTGGCTGCCATCCGGACAGAGGGAAGACCGCCGGCACGGGGTCGCCGACCGCACGGTGCGCGAGCCGCTCCAGGGTGAAGCGGACGGCGAGCACGGTCTTTCCACTGCCCGGTTCACCCAGCACCACCAGCCGCCGCGAGGGCACCGTGTCAAAGGCGGGCGAGATACCCTCGGGCCCCTCGCCCGGCTCCACGGGCAGGCCGCCGTTTTCAGCGGCATCGGCGAGCCACGCCTCCGCCCTGGACCAGTGCACCTGGAACGGGTACGGATCCTGCAGCCGGCGCAGCCGCCACTCCGCCTGCCACTGCTCCTGCACCGAGGCCGCCAGACGCCCGGACAGCCCTTCCAGCCGCTCCTGCGACCAGGCACCCTCGGCGGACTCGCCGGCCGCTGAACCGCTGCGCCAGAGGTTGATGGCCAGCCCAGCGACCGACACCCCCAAGCCGAGGACGGCCGTCAGGGTCGATACATTGCCCAGCTCTCCCGTCAGCAGCGCAACGAGCAGCACGCTGCCCGTGACCGCTACCGCTCCCAGCCAGATGCCATGTCGCCACCACCGCACTGCACGGCCCCCGTCATCCGAACCACTGCACGGAGGATAGAGCCGCGGTCACGCTCTGTGAGCGAAGCGCGCCGCAGGAGCTGTCAGCGATGTTGCTCGGCGCGCCCCCCATGGAGCGCAGCGTCTGCTGGAGTTCCTCGATGTCGGTGGGGGCTCCAAGGCCGGACTCGCGCCAGACCTGTTCTCCCAGTGCTTCGGACATCCGTCAGCATCCGGGGCGTCCTGCAGCACCATGCCCTGCTCGCCCTCCAGACGTGCCCGTACGAAGTCCTGGGCGCTGCCGAGCGTGAGCAGCTGCTTGCCGCGTACGGCAGCCGTACGTTCGACCTCGCGTGGGAGACGGCGCTCGCGGTGATCACCCACCACGCCCGGTCCTCGGGTCAGACGGGGCAGCCCCACCCGACCATCAGGGACCGCGCACCCGCGATGGCACGGCGCCCGGGCGGCCGGAGCCAGGGTGGACGTTGAACAGTCCCGCGCCCGCCAGCAGTACTTGAAGGCGCCGGGGGGATCTGGGTCGTCTACGACGCAGGCCTCAGCCGCCTGCGTGTCGTCTGCCCCAGCGCCAGGCTCGCACCGGCCTGACACTCCAGGCCGACGCCGAAGCCGGAAGCGTCCGCGTCATTTGCCCGGAACGCCACACCGCCCACGACCCCCGACTGACGGTCGCCGGCGTGCAGGAGGCGATCGCCCTCGGGCGGGCGTCCGACTCCGAAGACATCGAGATCAACGCTTAGTGGTCGGCTCTGGAAGTCCCTCGGGGGTTGACTGCGGAGCCGACCATGCGTCTGAGCGCTGGTCAGAGGTCGGAGCCGGCGCCAGCAGGTCGCGGCCGGACGGGTCGAGCCTTGCAGGCCGTTCCCCGACAGGTGCGGGAGTGAGACCTGTGCGCTGATGACGGAGAGTGCCAGCACTTGTGGCACGCCGGGCGACCGAGGAATCTGTGACGCGTCCACGGCAGTAGGAGACGCGTATATTTGACGCAAGGTTCACCTATTTTCGGTCATTCTCATGACTAGCCGCATATCTCCCTGGCAAACGCCCTCCCCGCCGTGCACAGGCCGTTACGATGACCGCATCAGTTTCCTGACGCGACGTCAGCGATCCTTCTCGGGAGGGGTGTTCGCGCCGCGAGGAACAACACACACGCCCGTCGGTTCTGGCGTGGCGTGGACATGCGGTTGATGCTCAGTCAATGGGTGTCTGCTCAAGGATCTACGGGGTGGGGCATGTCGGGCGATTTCGCTCAACTCGTCGTTGACGAGGCCATCTTTCACCTGGTCCCGACGCGTAAGCGGAACGACCCGGTGCCAGCACAAGTCCAGTACAGCGAAGCGGTGTGCCAGCTCAGTGAGGATGTGCGAGGCAAGATCCAGGCCAACTTCCGGGGCCTGCTCGTCTCGCATGGACGCCCGGTTGTAGAAGAGCTCGAGGCCAAGAAGTCGACCCTGCCGGACCGCGTCTACGAGTACCTCACCGAGCAGCGTGACCTGGTGAACGTCTCCATCGACCTTGCCGAACTGCTCTTCGACAGCCAGAAGGGGAACAGCCCCGCCGGGCTGCTCCTTGTTGCCTCCGCCAGACTTGCCGGCAAGCGGGCGCTGCTCATCGTGAAACTGGAGCAGGAGGGCGGTTTTCGGGCCAGGGAGGTGATCGTCGACGGCAAACGCACCTTCGACATGAGCTACTTCGCCAACCTTTTGATGACCGAGCACAACAAGATCTACAAGGCCGCCCTGTTCTGCGTTGACGGCGTCCCCGAGGACGGCCCGATCGAGGGATGGGCAGCTGACAAGCAACTGTCGGGCAAGATGGCACAGTTCTGGCTGCAGACCTTCCTCGGCTGCCGGCAGAAAGAGGATCCTAAGCGCGTCACTCAAGGATTTCACGAGGCGGCAGTCGACTGGGTCGACAAAAGGGTCGACGACCCCGAGAAGAGCGTCGACTATCTGATGGCCGTCCTGGTCGAGCTGCGCTCCAACACCGCCACCTTGGATCCCACTGCCTTCGCCGCTGATCACCTCGACCTCTATGACCAGGACAGCTTCCTGGCCTACCTGGCCAGTAAGGACGTTCCAACGACCATCTTCGACAAGGACATCGCGCGGGTGGCCCCCCGCCTGAGCGAGCTGCAGATCGGCTTCGCCAGCGGCATTTCCATCGTTGCCCCCGTCAAGCGGGTGCGTGAGGACATCAAGATCGACGAACACTCCGACGGCACCTCCACGGTGACCGTCAGGGGCAAGATCACGTCCACACGCAGCCACTACAGCCCCCGCAAACTCGACGCCCCGCACACGGATGTCCAAGCACCCGGTGCGGACTCCGCCGGGTGAGCGTGGTCAATGACGCCTTCCACCGGTACCAGGCGGAGCTCCCCAACATCCGGAAGGCGGCACAGCTCACCGCGGCCCTTCTGCGACGCAAGGCCGCCCGCGCCCACATCACCTGCGAGGTGACCCACCGGGCCAAAGAGATCGGCAGCTTCGTCGCCAAGGCCTATCACAAGGAATACGCCGACCCCTGGACCAAGATCACGGACAAGGCAGGCGTCCGTATCACCGTCCAACACAAAGGCTTCCTCAACAAAGCTCTCGAGGTCGTCAAGGACAACCTGACACTGGTCGAGGACCCCCAGGACTATCGAGAAAAGGAGGATGCCGAGGGCCAGTACACGCTGCAGTACCCCCGTCTGCACGTCCAAGCCCTCGCTGCCAGCGACCTCAGGGACGGCGACGGCCGACCCTACGAGTGCGAGATCCAAATCCGCACCGAAGCAACCGACTTGTGGGCCCGCATGTCCCACCGGCTGCTCTACAAAACAGGCACCACCAGCGTGCCCCGCGATGTCAGTAGGTCGCTGTACCGTTTGATCGCCCTGGTCGAACTGTACGACCTCGAGGTCGAACGGGGGGTAGACGTCTTGGCACAGCACCCTGACTTCACCCGCACCAACCGACTCCTGGCCGAAGCAGAGTTCCTGTACCGCACGTTCACCGAGCACGAGTACCGGCGTGACCTGTCCGAAGACATCGTCGACGTCCTGATCGAAACCGTCGAGCACGAGAAGGACTACCCCAACAAGTTAGCCCAGTTCGCCGAGCAGTACCGCCAGCAGCTCGAACAGGCCTATCGCGAATACGGCCCCACCAGCGAACTCTTCTTAGCCCACGGCCGCTACATACTGGCCAGCCAGCCGGAAAGCCTGATCATCTTCGAGCGTCTCACCACCGCCAAGATGCTGTTGCGAGGTGTCTGGGATGACGAATTGCCTAAGACCCTGCTCAGCGACATGGCAGAGATCTGGAGCGTCCACCTGTGACCCGACCGCCGCAGCCCGAACCGTCCGCTGTCGTGGCCGCCACCGCCATGTTCGTCGAGGTCCTCGTCGTCGGTATTGGATTCCTCACCAGCCTGGGCATCCTGGCCGCCGCCGTCGCGGGCCCCGGCAACAGCCGCCGGCTGGCCCTGGTGGCAGACACCCCCCTCGCAGCTGGCGCAGCCCTCGCTTTAGCCTACGCTCTGGGCATTCTCATCGACCGCGCCGCCGACACCGCCCTCACCACCGTACGCCGCCGCCTGCGCAGCCAGTCCTTCCCCACGTCTGCCGCCTACGCCCAGGCACGCCTCAAGATCTCTGAGATGCCCGAGCTGGCAGCCCTGGCCGACTACGCACGCTCCCGTCTGAGGGTTTGCCGTGGCTGGATCCTCAACAGCATCATGCTTACCCTGGCCATCGATCTCGCATTGTGGCGGTATTCCGTCGAGGACCGGCCCTTGCTCGTGGCTACGGCGACCGTCTTGGGAACCTTGGCTGCTCTCGGCTTCTACCTGTCGTGGCATGCCATTACTGCCACCGGTTACCGCAAGCTGGCCGCGCAGACCACACCAGCTCCTGCGTCAGCTCTGCCCGCCCAGCCTCCGGCACCCGCGCTGGAGGCTCCCTGACCGCGGGCTGGAATCCCGGCCTCACACGCCAAGTGCGGGACGGGCGGCTGTGGCGGTGGGGGAGAGCTGACAGAATCGGATGACGCCCACGCCATCGGCCGGCCGCGCAACGCCCGGAGACCTCATGAAACCGCCCATGCCCCTGGCGTCCGACCAGCAGCCGCTGACTGTCCGGGACCTGCCCGGACTGGGGCTGAAGCTCTCGTCGCGCCGCAGGCGGCACAAGCCGCTCCCGCTGCATGAGGATCAGGAGGAAGCCCTCCGTAGGATCCTCAAGCACCTGGACCGGCCAGGGACTCGCGGCCTGTACGTGGCAGCGACCGGCACCGGCAAAACACTCGTCGCCAGCCGTGCCGCTCACCAGCTCGCGCATCGTCTGCTGTTCGTCGTCCCCACCCTGGACCTGGCCGCGCAAAGTGCCCTCAGTCTGCGCCGCGACGGCCACCACGAACCTCTCGTCATCGTCTCCTCCATGGACGTGGCTGCCCACGACGCTCTGAGCGCGCAACACATCGCTTCCGTCACCGACTACCGCCTCCTGGCCTCTCTGCTTGCCGCCGTCGGTACCGGGCGCGACGCCCTGCCCGGTCTGACGGTGGTGAGCACCTACGATTCCTTGGACAAGATCGCAGAGACCCAGAACACGAAGTACGCGGTCCCTGCCTTCGATCTGGCGGTCATGGATGAGGCGCACAGGATCGCGGGCCGGGCGGACAAGAAGTGGGCTGTGGTCAACGACGGGAAGCGGATCCTGACCGACCGCCGCCTCTACATGACCGCCACTCCTCGTATCTTCGGCGCCCCCGAGCTGGCGGAGTCGGCCGACACGACCCGCCCGCGCCGTCGGCGCCCGGCAGGCCCGGAGGCGGACGCGTTCGCCAACTCCATGGACAACGAGCAGGTGTACGGGAAGAAGGTCTTCGAGTACCCGCTGGCTCAGGCGGTCGAAGACGGCCGGGCGGCGGACTACCGCATCGTGGTGCCCACCCTTACCGACGCCGACCTGCGCCGCCGGCTGAACCTGCCCGCTCCCGGCATCACGGCCCCTGGCGACATCACCGGCGACGGGGGAGACGGCGCGCTGCGCACCACCGCCCTGCACCTGGCCGTGCTGCGCGCCATGGCCGAGCACGGCCTGCAGAAGGTCCTGGTCTACTTCAACCTCGTTTCCGACGCGCGCCGCTTCGCCCACGAGCTGCCCCACACCCTGCGCCTGCTAGGCAAGACCGACCCCCAGCTATGCCCGGACATCGCCCCGGAGCTGTTTTTCGTCCACGGCGAGCACACCCCAGAACAGCGCGCCGGTATCTTCGGCGACTTTCGCTCTGCCCAGTGCGCGATCCTGGCCAACTCCCGCCTGATCGCCGAGGGCATCGACATTCCCAGCGTCTCCGCGATCGTCTTCGCGGACCCCACCCGCAGCGTCATCCGCTGCGTCCAGGCCCTCGGCCGGGCCCTGCGCCTGGACGTGTCCGGCAAGACCGCCTCCCTGATCGTTCCCGTCTACGTTCCGCCTGGCGCCGACCCCGAGGACATCCTGGGCACCGCGTACGAGCCGGTGTGGGCGATCGCCTCCGCACTGGCCAGCCACGACCACCGCATCCTCGAACGCCTTCCCGACAAGGCCAACCGCCTCCCCAGGGAGACCAGCGAGGTCATCCAGCGCCGCTGGCACTTTGATTTCACCGTCCACCCCGAGCGCATCGCCCGTGCCATGGACCTGACCTGCTTCGACCCCCGCGGCACGGCCCTCTCCCGCTCCCGCCGCCTCGGACTGGCCGCCGCCCAGTCCTACCGTGACGAACACGGCCACCTCGACGTCCCCGCCGACTACACCGACCCCACCGGCTACACCCTCGGCACCTTCATCACCACCATGCGCGACGCCGCGAAAGCCGGCCGCCTCGAGGCCGACTGGATCGCCGAACTCGACGCGCTGGGCATGATCTGGGACAAGCACGACGCCGCCTGGCGCTCCCGCCTCGTCGCCGCCGCCGACTACCACCATGCCCACGGTCACCTCGCCGCGCCCGCCACCACCCCCGTCGGCGCCTGGCTCGCCGAACAACGCCACCTCGCCGCCAAGAACGAACTCGACACCGCCCGCGCCGAGGCCCTCACCGCCCTTGCCCACGACTGGCGCCTGCCCCACGGTGCTGACTGGCACCGCAAATACCACCTGCTGCGCGCCCACCTCGCCACCGGCGCCGACCCCGCCGCCCTCACCCGCGACACCCAGCTCGCCGGCGTGAAGATCGGCTCCTGGCTGCACCGCCAACTCACCACCTGGCCCACCCTCACCCCCGGCCAGCAGCAACTGATGACCGCCCTTAGCCTCACGCCCGACAGCAACCCCCTCGCCCCCACAAGCCGCGCCCGCCGCACCTTCGCCCAGACCGTCCAGCTCCTGGAGCTCTTCCTGCACCGCGAAGGCCGCGCTCCCGCCGCCCGCGAGGGCATCCGCGTCGACGGTGACACCGTCAAGATCGGCGCCTGGCTGGCCAAGGCCCGCCACCGGCACCGCTCCGGCCAGCTCCCCGAAGCGGACGCACGCCTGGTCGCCGCCTTGTTTGACGGGGACTGGACGAGCGAGGACGCCGTCCCCGCCGTCCTGGCGTAGACGCCCACCGTTGGCTATGCGAGCCCACCAAGACGCGTCCGGTCTCAGAGGTGGGCCCGTGGTGGCGCAGGTCAGCGTTTGACGCGGTTCCGGACGGCCAGGACTGCCAGACCCAGGAGGACAGGTTCGGCCACGCGGGAGGCCATCTCGATGTAGGTGCCGCTGGTGGTCAGGTCCTGGCCGGAGGAGCGGAACACTACCGAGTTGAGGGTCACGTTTAGGGACTTCTCGAAACGCTCGCCGGTGAACCTGTCCCCGGTGGGGTTCTGCGGGTCGGTCGTGTTGATCTCGAAGGTGACCTTGCCTCCGCCGGGCGGCACAGTGCCGGCCACTTCCTGCTTCGGGGAGTCGTTCGGAAGGCCGAAGCCCATCAGCAGCACGATGGTGACGAGCATGGCGGCAGCGAGCCAGCCCAGGGCGCGCAAGGCGCGCAGGCCGTAACCGGAGAGCAGCCAGTACCCCCACAGCAGGAAGCGTTCGCTGGGCGGGGTTCCGGTGCGGTCGTGACGGCGCATCTCCATCTCGCCGTAGTAAAAGTCGGCGGCGTACGGGGCCGGATGGGGCTGGTCGGCGTTTCGCGCGCGCCAGTGGTGCTCCTCGGCCAAGGTGCGTCGGCGGGTCCAGCGGGAGAGCCGTATGGGGGGCTGGAGGCGGGTGGGGGTGAGGGCGAAGACGCAACGGCCTTCCAGGCGGAGCTGGTCGAGGTGGAAGGCTCCAGAGAACAGGCAATCGCTCAGATCGACGTCGGTCAGGACCAAGTGCATGGCATCCACCCCGCGCACCGAGGTCACTCGCACTCCGCTCTCTGTACCTTCCAAGAGGCTCTCATCGGCCACCGTATCCATGACCGCGAAGGGGGCGGGATGAGCGGTGACCGCCACGGGCGAAGACAAGACCGCATCGCTGAGATCCACGATCGTATAGCGCAAACGCAGGGTGGCTGTCGACTCCCACCGGGTCCTGGCACCCCATATCCGAGGCGCCGCGATCTCCAACGTCACCGGCACCTCGAACACCGCACCGGATAGATCAACCTCCTTCGCGCACAGCACCGGCCCGAAGTGTGGCATCGCTGCAAACCGTGTCCCGGAGAAGTCAGCGTTGTCGGAGAACTGCGCCCCGTAGAACCAGACGTCACCGAAGAGCTGGGTCATGCGGAAGCTGGCCTCGCCGGAGAACTGCGCCATGTAGAACCGGGCGTCGCCCGAGAATCTAGCTGCGTTGTAAGAGGTGTAGCCAGAGAACTGCGCGACGTAAAACCTGGCATCGCCGGAGATCTGCACCTCGTCGAACAAGGCGTCACCGGAGAACTGCGCCCTATGAAACCCGGCGTCGCCCAAGAACCGCGCCTCGACGAAATCGGCGTCGCCGAAGAACTCCGCCCTGTGGAACGAGGCGGTCCCGGAGAACTGTGCCTCCCGGAACGAGGCGTCGCCGTAGAACTGCGCCTCCTGGAAGGCGGAGGCCCCGAAGTGGCTTTATTCACGAGTCGTGACGGCGGTTGTACACGGGTTTGGGAGGCGCCCGTTTCCACGGTCGGGTGATGTTCACGAGTTTTGAAGGCAGTGGGGGGCTTGCCAGGACAGCATCGGGGTGTTCCCGGTGAAAGGCCCTGGTCATGCCGCAGATGTCGAAGGTGGAGCTGTACGCGGCGATCCGGCGGGACCACCGAGCCGGCATGACGATGCGGGAGTTGGAGCGCAAGCACAACGTTGCCTGGCGAACGGTGCGCAAGGCCCTGGACTCGGCCTGGCCGGAGCCTCGCAAGCCGCTGCCGCCGCGGCCATCGGCGCTGGATGCGTACAAGGCGGTGATCGACGGGATCCTGCGGGCGGACCTGGACGCGCCGCGCAAGCAGCGGCATACGGTCACCCGGATCTTCCACCGGCTGATCGAGGAACACGGCGCCGACGTGTCCTATCCGATGGTCAGGCGCTATGTCGCCGACCGGAAGCCGCAGATCGCGGTGGAGGCGGGCAAGGCGCCCATCGAGGCGTTCGTCCCGCAGACCCATCCGCCCGGCATGGAGGCGGAGGTCGACTTCGGCGACGTGGCCGTGCGTCTGGCAGGCGAGCTGGTGACCTGCTACCTGTTCTCCTTCCGTCTGTCGTATTCGGGCAAGGCCGTCCACCGGGTGTTCGCCTCTGCTGGTCAGGAAGCCTTCTTTGAGGGGCACGTGCACGCGCTGCGGACGCTGGGCGGTGTCCCGCGGGGGCGGGTGCGCTATGACAACCTCAAGGCCGCCGTCGCCCAGGTGCTGGGGCTGAGCCGGGCGAGGGTGGAGACCGACCGGTGGATCGCCTTCCGATCGCATTTCGGCATCGAGAGCTTCTACTGCCGCCCAGGCGTCGACGGCGCCCACGAGAAAGGCGGTGTCGAGGGGCAGATCGGCTACTTCCGCCGCAACCACTTCACCCCGGTGCCGGAGGTCTCCTCGCTGGCGGAGCTGAACGAGATGGTCGAGCAGTGGGACCTGCACGACGGCCGGCGCCGGATCGGCTCGCGGCCACGGACGATCGACGAGTACTTCGCCGTCGAACAGCCGCTGCTGATGCCGCTGCCGCAGGAACCGTTTGAGACTGGGAGAGTGTTCACCCCCAGGGTCGACCGCTACAGCCAGATCGCGGTGCGCACCAACCGCTACTCGGTGCCGGTCCGCCTGATCGGCAAACGCGTCCGGGTCGTGCTGCACGCCTCTCACCTGGTGGTTTACGACCAGAACGTGGAAGTGGCCCGGCATGAGCGGCTGATCGCCAAGGGCGGCTGCCGCCTGGATCTGGACCACTATCTGGAAGCCCTGATCCGCAAGCCGGGCGCTTTCCCCGGCGCCACCGCTCTCGAACAGGCCCGCTCCGCGGGCAGGTTCACCCCGGTCCATGACGCCTGGTGGACCCAGGCCCAGAAGGTCCACGGCGAGCGGGACGGCACCCGGGCCCTGATCGAGGTGCTGTTGCTGGGCCGGCACATCCCGCACGAGTACTTGGTCGCCGGGCTGGCCACCGCCCTGCGGGCCGGGGCCCTGACCGCGGACGCGGTCGCCTTGGAGGCCCGCAAGGCCGCCCAGGCCGAGGATGAGCCCGCTGCCCTTGGCCCGTCGGGCACCGGAGCGGGCCAGCCGTCGGGGACCGTGACGTTTCTGCACGAGTGGAAGCTGGCCCACCTTCCGCCGGACACCAGGCCGCTGCCCTCGGTGGCCCCGTATGACCAGCTGCTCCGCCGCCGTCGCGCCGACGGCGGCGCCCACCGAGAGGAAGAAGCCCAGTGACCCTGCCCCGCCAGCGAGGCTTGACCGAGCAGGCCGCCACCACCGCCATCGACACCGCCTGCCGTCTGCTGCGGCTGCCGTCGATCCGCAAGGAGTTCGCCGACATCGCCGACCGGGCGGTGAAGGACCAGATGACCTATCGCGGCTTCCTCGCCGAGCTGCTGATGGCCGAGTGCGACGACCGGGCCCGCCGCCGCTCGGAACGGCGGATCAAGGCGGCCGGGTTCCCGCGGGAGAAGTCGCTGCGGACCTTCGATTTCGACGCCAACCCCAACATCGACGCGGCCACCATCAACACGCTCGCCAGCTGCGAGTGGATCAAGAAGGGACAGCCGCTCTGCCTGATCGGCGACTCCGGCACCGGCAAGTCGCACATGCTGATCGCCCTGGGCACCGAGGCCGCCATGAAGGGCTACCGGGTCCGATACACGCTGGCCACGAAACTGGTGAACGAGCTGGTCGAGGCCGCCGACGAAAAGCAGCTCACCAAGACCATCGCCCGCTACGGCCGCGTCGATCTTTTGTGCATCGACGAGTTGGGATACATGGAACTGGACCGGCACGGCGCCGAGTTGCTGTTCCAGGTCCTGACCGAACGCGAGGAGAAGAACAGCGTCGCCATCGCCTCCAACGAGTCGTTCGGCGGCTGGACGAAGACCTTCACCGACCCCCGGCTCTGCGCGGCCATCGTCGACCGCCTCACCTTCAACGGCACGATCATCGAGACCGGCACCGACTCCTACCGGCTCGCCTCCACCCGCGCCCGGGTCGAGGAACCCGCCAAGGCCGGCTGACACCCGCAGGCCCCACCTCGACGGCCCGCCGCCCTCACGGGCGGCGGGCCTCCCACGAAGTGATGACCCACCCTTGAACCTGGATCCTCGCGCTCGCCCGGCTTCATCGCGATGAGTGCGGAGACCGCCGAGCACGACCTCGGTCTAAAACAACTTCCAGTTGCCCTCGGAGACCACTTCGACGGCGCCGCCGGTCACCTTGAGGGCGGTCTGCTCGTCAATCGCATACGCCGGCCCCGCGATCTGGGCCGCCCACCGTTCTGCCGCGGCCATGGTGTTGTCCGGACAATCCGGATGATCCAGGTGCGGGAAGATCGAAAAATCAACCACGCCCAGCGCGCTGTCGCCGCCCGCGGGCGGCTTCCAGCCCACGAACTCCTCCCCGACGCGGGGGGTCATCACACAGCTCCCGGCGCTGAGACCCACATAGACAGTGTCGGGCAGCGACGGCAGGAGCTCAGCCAGCCCGGACTCCCGCATCCAGTGGCACAGATACAGCGTGTCACCGCCGTTGACCAGCAGGACGTCGGCCTCCCGGACCCAGGAGACCCAGAGCGCAGCCTCGATACTGGGCAGCGCGGTGAGCTCCAGCACGCCCACCGACTTCCACCCCAGCTCGGTCATGGGGCTGGGAGATCGTCCGCTGATGAATCGCCATGGCCCGCCCGGATCGGCATACGGGCCCCCGTACCCCGCGGTGGGGATGCACAGGGCGCTGGACTCGGCAATCGGCTTACCCAGGAGGTCAACCAACGCATCCTGGATGCTCGCGTTCTTGACGCCGGAGTCGGTGAGGAGAAGCTTCATCATGTCCTTCCCAAGGAACGCCGCACGCGTCAACAACAAGCCGTTCGTCAACGCGCCACAGACGTCACCATGTCATGGCTGCCTCAGGACAGGCACTCGGACTCACGAAGCACGAGCCTCTCGGTCCTGATCGGGGCCAGCGGCCAGGCGACTCACATCCCCCTCCAACGGGCCACAAGCCGCGCTGCTTCACCCTGCGGGTGCAAGGAGGGGTTCTGACGTCATTTCTCGTGAACATCCACGGCCCCGCCGACCGCCCATCGCCACCCAAACTGATGGACAAACGCTGCTGCTTGAAGTGAACGAAGCCACCCCGAAGTGGGGTTTTCCGATCGTGGGGTCGTGGAGAGCACGGAGAAGGGCTGCGAGGAGCGGTTCGGTGAACGGTGTGCCACGGTGATCGATGTCGGTACCGGGGGCCAGCCCATCAAGGTAGGTGTCGCGATCGATCTCGGTTAGATGGGCCAGACATGCGCCGTGACCAGGAATCCGGACGCCGCGGCAGCCGACCGGATCCTCCGCGTCAGCGCCATGCGCAGCACGGCCACGCAGACGGTGGCGGCGGTACAGGGTTCGGGTGAGCCATGCCTAGAAGACGATCAGGAACGGTCGGGCAGTTGCTCAGACCGCCCACTTCGCAGGGCCTCCTGAAAGTGCTCCCCGGGTGGATCACGGCGTGCTCGCCCAGCGGCTTTGAGTGAGCGACTTCTGAGCTCTCCCGTGGCCTGCGGGACCAGCGCCGCGGCGAATCGCCCTGCAGCCGCGGGGCCGGACCGGTCAACACCGCGATGCGCGTGGCGTAGTGGCCGCCGGCAGGTGCCGACCCGGGGCGACGGCCGCCCCTCCCGCCGCTGCAGAAACCTGTCTCGAATTCGCTGTGTCGATCCGCTTTCCAGTCGTGTACTACTGGGCATCAATAGTGCTGTAGCTAAGTACAGCACTTGAGTTGAAGGGGGAGAGCACGTTGGTCTACGACATTCGCCCGCTCGCCAACGGGCTGCGGACGGACCACCCGGTCCCCGGCCTGCCGTTCGTCGACGACTCGCACCTGCCGCTGGACGACGGCCCGGACGCCATCGAGGCGGTCGGCCGCAACAAGAGCGAAGGCATGTGGGGCCGCTGCGACACCTCCCACGCGGGAGGCTGGCTGGCCTTCACCACCGACCCGATAGCCCACCACCTGGGCTGGGCTATTCGCCACCACCCCGAGCACGGCCGCACCGTCCTCCTGCTCCGCGACGAGGACACCGCCAGCCTGCACACCTACTGGTCCGGTGCGCCGCTGCTGTTCAGGGCCGGCGGCTACTGGTGGGACGGCCACACCTGGTACCGGCCCGGCCAGATCTGGGACCCGGTCACCGAGGACTACGCACGCCACAAGGCACGCGCCACCGCCACCGTCCACGCCGCCGACATGCTCGACGGCCACGCCCACCCCGACCGCGCCCACCTGCAAAAGGTCGCCACCTTCGATCCGGCCACCGCCAAGCCGGAGAACTGGATCGACGACCTGACCCGGTGGGCGCAGCACCACCAGCGGCAGGTCGACCCCTTGCCGCTCGACCGTTGCGTCGTCGACCTGGCCAGTCCCGAACTCGCCGGAGACCGGCTGCTCGGCGTGCCCGAGATGGCCGCGCTCGGCGGCATCACGGCCTCCACCCTGCGCGGCTACATCTCCCGCGGCGAGAACGACATCCCCCTGCCCCAGGCGACCGTCGGCGGCCGCGCCCAGTGGTCCCGCCCCGTCGCCGAAGACTGGGCCGAAGCCCGGCGCCGCTCCGCCGAAGGACTGAAGGAGGCCATGACGGCCGGCGACCGCCACCACCTCGCCCCGGGAGCGGCTCAGATTCGCGACCGGCTCAGCGAGACCTTCTTCCGCTACCTGTGGAAGCGGCCCGACATCCGCAAACGCTGGGCCCTGCGCCACCGCAACGAGCCGAGCGTGCGGGAAGTAGCCGACCAGCTGGCCTTCGACGTCGCCGACAGCCTCCGGCAGATCATCCCGACCGACGCCCTCGGACCGACCATCCGCCACGCCGTCCTGGAGGACTTCACCACCTCGCTGCGCACCGCCGAACGCCGGGGCGGTGAGCTCAAGGGCTTCGACCTGATCCTGTCGCTGCCCCTGGCGAAGATGCTCGGCTGGTTTATCCAGCACTTCCCGACCTCGGCCCAGTGGTACCTCGGCGAAATCATGAGCGAGGCGGACCGGCAGCTCGGCATCCCCGCTCAGGTGTCCGGCGAAGCGCTGCGGCGGTCCGCGATCACGGACGGGGAGCTCGACGCCCAAACCTCGAAGGAGTTCTTCTCCCGTCTCGTGCCGAGGGAACCGGAGAGCTGAGACCACCAGCGGACATGGAGGAGGGGCGGAAGCCACCGACAGTGGCTCCCGTCCCTCCAACCGGGCTCAGCTCAACTCGCACTCGCCCCGCGAGCCCCTCCACGGTGACGGGAACACCGTCAAGATCGGTGCCTGGCTGACCAAAGCCCGTACTAAGCACGGCGCCGGCGGACTTCCCGGCGAGCACGGGGCCCGGGCCGAAGGTGGCTTCCACCAGCGGCGCCGGTCCCCGCATCGGGACTACAGGCCTCGCGCCACTGGTCAGTAGTGGACGTTCCAGCCCAGCGCCTCGGCGCTGACCTGGAGACCGACCTCCAGGGTGAAGCAGACCCCCAGACCGTGGGCGTCGAGGCTGCTGCCGATCTGACGGAAGTGGCCGGCCAGCGTGCCCGGCTCGAAGGAGTCGGACAGTACGTGCCAGGGCGGGCGATGCCCTGGCCGTTCCTGCTCCTGGGTCGCCAGAGTGACCGCGTAGGCGATCACCGCGGGCCACAGCTGCTCGACGAGGTAGTCCCGGCCGTCCTCGTCCGACTCCTGCTCCAACTCTTCGGCCAGATGCGCACGGAACCGCTCCCGCAGGTCCGGGTGGGCCGCTTCGACGGCTTCGACCACCCTCGCCAGGCCGGCCCCGGCACCCAGGCCGTCCAGGGCAGCCGGACGCGAGTGCGGGGGCAGCCAGATCCACAACTGACTCAGATCCGACCAGTGCGTGCCCGGGAGCGCCAGGACACCGGCATCGTTGAGACGCTCGACGAAGGTCTTGCCGCCCGCGCAGGCCAGGAGCGCGGCCACCGCCGCCCATCCCGCGGGCATGGCCAGCTCCTCGAACCACAGGTGGTCGATGTCGTAGGCCAGACGCACAGGGTCGTACCCGCCGAACAGGTCACCGTCGAAGGCGCAGGAGGGGCACACGGTCACCTCCTGCGCCACGGTGGGCGCCAGCAGGTACCGCGCCGGGTAGCTGTCGCCGCAGATCGCGCACTGCGCGTCGTTGACCAGCTTGGCGATCTCGTTCTCCCGTGCGCGGGCCACCGCGGCCGACACCTGGCTCACCAGCTCCGGCGGGGGTGTGTCGCCTGGCACCTTGAGGACCATTGCTTCGCCGGTGTTGATGCTGATGGGCGGGGCGATGAAGGTGAACTCAGGAGTGATTGTCAGGTCATAGCGTTCGGCGTCGTCGGGGTGAGCGTCCGTGTCCGTCCCACTGGGGCGGGAGAGCAGTGACCACACCGGTCCGGCGTACGCGGACCACTGCCCCCCCTTCGGGGAAGCCATCGTTTTCCGTCGGCCAGCCGGCCTGGTGGAACGCCTGAACTGCGCTGCGCTGCACATCGGCGGTGAGGATGGCCCGGGAGCCTTCCGCGTGCATGCGGGCCGTACGGGCGTATCCGCCCTCGCCCGCCGCAGCACGGATGGCCTGCTTGCGTGCACGATTACGCGTCATGATGGTCTCGTCTCCGGCGCAGCCCCACGTCCCACGCCTGGTACGCATCACGTGCAGGCAGAAGGTGTTCACCGTGAGATTCGTAGAACCTTGTCCACCAGGCCGTGAGCCACGTGGGGGCCCGCAGACGGGAGTCGGGCGATCACGGTCGCCGGGACGAGGGTAGCGCGGCGAGTCCCCAGGGCTCAACGCCCTTGGTGACAGGAGCCATCCCAGCGCTCGCGGCCCGAGGCGACCTGATGCTCGGCGCCAAGAACGGCACTGCTCCGACCACGAAGTGGCCTACCTGAGTCGGGTGGCGCACGGCACCATGCTCTCCATGAAGGATCAGCGAGCTGAAGAATTCGCCCGGTGCGCCGTCGTGCTGGCCGCGGAGTTGCGCGAGACACGGCGAGAGCGTGCGGTAGCCGCTGGCCCGGAAGAACAAACGGATCCTTTCGCCGCTCCCGCCCCGGCAGGCGATGACCCCTTCGCTCCGTCGATGGCCGGCCGGGAGGGCGTCTTCGATCAGGCGCTGTCCAACGGGCTGGCTGCGATCGTCGCTTCCGAGTGGCCGGGGAAAGAGGCGGACCGCAAGGGACGGGTCCTGTCGGCCAGCGCGCTGCTCAAGGTGATCGAGGAACACGTCCCTGCCACTGACGGCATCGTCCTCGTTTCCGACAAGCATCCGATGCCGGACATCCCCCA
Organism: Streptomyces griseochromogenes; assembly: GCF_001542625.1. NCBI lineage: Bacteria > Bacillati > Actinomycetota > Actinomycetes > Kitasatosporales > Streptomycetaceae > Streptomyces > Streptomyces griseochromogenes. Next base: position 5,465,063 of record NZ_CP016279.1, read on the forward strand.
GGGCGATACGGACGCGCTGTTCCAGGTGCCTCGTCTGTCGTCGCACACCCGGATCGATGTGCGCACGCTCCAGAACGGGATCGAGGCCAGTCAGGCGGCCCGTCACGGCCGCGGCGCCGGAGCTCTGCAGCATCGCCACATCGAGGCCCTGCTGGCCCTCGACGGCCACAGGAGCCTTGGAGTGATGGGAGAGGAGCAGCAGGACCGGATCCAGCAGATCGCGCAGGCAGAGGACGCGGCCTCCCAGGAACGAGCTGCCGAGTACCTCGAACGGATCGGTGAGGAAGAAGCCACCCGGCGCGCCGAGAACGTGGCCAACCCCAACGCCTACCACCCGAAGCACAACCCGGATGGACACGACCTTGACACCTGCCCCGTCTGCGGGCACGAGACATTCTGCGTGGAGGGCCTTGACCCTGTCTTCGGCCGGGTCGGGTACGGACAGTGCCTGGTGTGCACCTACACGCGCACCCCGGGCGCCGCAGAGGACGAGGCATTCACCGAACAACTCCGGTCGATCATGGACGACGAGTGATGCCTTCCGTCGCCCAGAGCCGTGGCCTTCGGCGGCCAGCCCCGTCACCCCGGAGTCCGCGCCTCGGCGTGGGCGCCTCTGAGGGCGGGCAGGGATGGTTCGAGCCGGGGTGAGCGGCCGGGGCAGGACGGGCGATGTGGTCGTCGTGGGCCCGACGTCAGGCGAGGGCGTTGCGGAGGTAGGCGGGCAGTGCCTGGCGGACGGCCGAGTCTGCTTCCCAGCCGGGGTCGGTGAGTTGGTCGGCCGTGATGACGATGTGGTTGCCGTGGTCGGTGCGGACGTCGACGCGGAACGTTTCGCCCCGGCTGTCCCGGCCGGCGAGGTAGGCGGCCAGGGCGGCCCGGCCCAGCTCGGCGGGGTCCGCACGGGTGCTCGCTCGGCCGAGGTCTTTGCAGATCCACACGTCGCTGAACCGTTCGTGCATCAGATCTCCCACCGCACGCAAGCGGGTATGTCGTCGTGTAACACAAGCGCGATCATGCCCCCACCAGCTGGCCTCCCGTACCGCTACCTGCGAGTACTGGCCAGAAAGCGCGCCTCGCCCACCCGGATGAGCGGCTGACACCAGCCCGGCTCTCACCGGCGCGCCGGACCGGGGGCGTCAAAACGGCTACCTCGCGGTTCTTGCGTTCTACCGTTGCTGGGCATGAGCACGCAGGCCTTCCAGGGCGCCTATCTTCTGCCGCTGTTCCACGCGATCGAGCAGGCCCGCGGTGATGGCGCCTACCGGCAGCTGCCCGCACCCGCACCGGCCAGCAGCTTGGCCACCGACGACGCCCCGCTGGGCCCGTACGCCGGCGCGCACCTGATCCGCAGCTCTTACACCGCCGGCCTGGCCCACACCGACGCCCTGCGCCGCCTGACGGCGGCCGGGGAGGTCGACCCGACCAGCCCCTGGACGCTGCTGCGCGGCGCCCTGGAGAACTTCGCCACCGCCCTGTGGCTCCTCGACGGTCCCGGCCGGGCCGAACGCCGACGCCGCGCGCTGTCACTGTGGGACGAGGACATGCGCAACCGCCAGCAGCACGAGACGGACACCGGCCACCAGCCCTCCGGCGACGGTATGAGCGGCGCGCAGCGCCGCGCCGAGATACGGGGCATCGCCGACCGTCTCGGCCTGCCCCCGCTCACCCGACCCAGGACCCACCAGATCGTGCTTGCTGCCGCGCCCACCGCCGGCCTGACCGCGGTCAACGTGGGCGCCGCCTGGCGGCGGCCTCCGGGTTCGCACACGGCCGCTACTGGCCCAACCTGCGCGCTTCCCAGCCGCGTGGCCATACCGGGAGCCGACGGCGTCCACACCGTCGCCCTCGTCATCGACGAGGACCAGCACCGGCCGCTGGCCGAGTACTGCCACACCATGCTCAACCGGCTGCAGGAGCACTACGCCGCGCGTGCCGGGGCCCGCTGACCGCACTCCGACTGGCCCGGCCCACCGGAGGGGAAAACCGCGGACCGCTGGACGACCGCCGGGTACTGCACATCGGCAGGAGCGCACAGGAGTGGGGGAGATGTCCGGCAACGCAGAGACCAACGTGCGTATCGCACCCAGCGCCCTTGAGGCCTTGACGCGGGTCATGGCCCGGCACGGGACGTCGCGGGACGCGACGATCCGCGAACTGCTCACCGAGCACGTTGCCGCGCAGGAACAGAGGCAGCCTGAGGACCGGATCACCCACATCTCCACCGTGCTGCGTTACCCGCGGCCGCCGGGCTGGCGAGGCGACCCCAGACACGACGTCCCTCTGCGGGTCCGGGCACCTGCCAGCCTGCTGCAGCGGGCCCGCGCCGTCTCCCTGCAACTGCCCGGCCAGCACTCGCGCGCCCACCGGGACTACCAGGGCCGATTGCTCACGGATGCGGTGACAACAGCCATCGCCCAGGCCGAACCCTTCACCGACACCTTCCTCACGGGCCTGCTCCCGCTCCTGCGCCATGGCGCCGCACTCGGCCTGTGGCGGCTGGTGGTGGCCGCGACCAGCACCGGACCGGAGAAGGCCCTGCTGGAGAAAGCGGACGCCGTACGAGCCGGCTACCGACGGACCAACATCCTGTCGAAGCCCGACGAACAGCACCTCCTGCGCGTCGCGGAGGTCCTGGACCAGGACGAGGCATGGCATGCGGCCATGCGGTTTCGGATAGCCACCGTCGCAGCCCGCCGCTACCTCACCGGCCCTCGCGCCGAGGCCGCCGAACAGGCCCTGTATGAGCAGGGCGACGCCTGGCACCGGCTGCAGCGGAAGTCGCTCCAGAGGGACTGGGAAAGCAGGTCGTTCCGACGGCGGCACGGAATCACGAGTTACGACTGGACCGGCCGGGGCGGAACAGCAGTCTGGCGCGCCGAGCGCCGAGTCAACCTTGAGTACCTTGAGGACTGGCTGGTCGACCGTGCAGAAGGCGACCCTGACGCCGCCGTGATGGAAGACTCAGGAGCTCCCCTCTGGCTGCTGCGCACACCGGCTGCCTGGTCTGCTCACGCCCCTCAGAGCGCCTCCGGCCGTGTTCCCCGGCTGTGTGCCTCGTGGGTCGCAGAAGGCCGCATGCTGGCCTTTCCCTACCGGAACCGGCAGGCCTTCTGGCCGCTCCAGCGCCAGCAGGGCACGCCCGGGCTGGCCCCCGTGCCCGGCTTCGAATCCGTGGCCGCCGCGGCTGCCGGGCTGCGCCCCGACAAGGTCACCGGCTTCATCGAGGCCGTCCTCATCGACTGGAGTCACACCTTCGCTGAGGAACTCGGGGTGCGGACCGTTCTGGACCTCCCTGCAGACCGGGCCCGCCGCTTCGGCCTCATCACCGCCGAGCAACAGCACCGGGCCGTGGCCGAAGCCCGCGCCATGACGCTGAAGGCCATGGACGACTTCATCGCCTGGGCCGCAGACGAGGGGGCAAGCGAGTTCGACCTGCACAAGCTGAAGGAGGCGCGGGGCAGCGCCCGCGCGTTCCACCGCCTCACCCGCACCTACCCCCGGCACGCGAGGCCGAAGGTCCGTGTGGCTTGGGCCACCTGGGCATGGCCCGGCGGATCGGTGGCCGCCGAACTCGCCGCAGGTACCCCGCCCGACTTCGTCCGGTGGCTCGCCGCTGCGGCTCACAGCGGAAGCTCCCTGATCCTGGAGCGGGCGATGGAGCAGGCCTGGCACCGCGCCTTTGATCAGTATGGATTCCGTATGTGACACCCACCGATACACAGAAGACCCCTCGCTCCTGTGAGTTGGATGCACGCTCGACGCACAATCCGGGCACGGCATTTGCGCACCGCCAATCGGTGCGCCCGTCTCAATGGGGGAGACCTCGCAATGAACCGACCGCTGATCTCGTTTCTGGCCACCGGTGTCACCAGCACAGCGGTAGCGGTGACCGGTGCACCGTGGTGGCTGGCCATCGCGGCCTTCGGCTGCCTCGTGCTGGGCCTGGTCGTCATCGCGCTGCAGTCGGTCTTCCCCCAGGAGTCCGCTCACCGGCTCGCCTGGTGGCGTGACCGCCGGCAGCGGTAGTGCCCAGGAGGAAGACGGCTGGGTCAGCGGCCGACCTCGTCGGCGGAGCGGGCGCGCTAAAGGTACGCGGCCAGCTCGGCGCGCAGGTCGTCCTGGGCGCTGGCCGCCAGCCTCGTCTGCCGCTCCAGTTCGTCGAGCTCGGCTTGGGTGAGCGAGTTGATCCAGGCGACCTTGCGCCGGTGCTCGGCCTCTTCCTCGTTGCGCAGCTGCTGGTCGTACCAGTCGAGTTCGGGTTTGACGCGCCGCCAGGGCAGCTTCCTTCCGCTGGCGCTGCTCCTCGGCCCAGTCGAACGCCGCGCACGGGTAGGAGTGCAGCGGTCCAGGCGGCCCGGCCAGGATCCGCGAGCGGCCGTCCAGCAGGGCCCGGGTGGCCTTCTCGCCGGCACCGATGGCCGCGGCGAAGTCGATCAACAGCCTTGTCGAGGGCCCTGCGGGAGAACCGGCCCCCGCCCGCGGCGACTATCGCGCCCGGGGTGGGACCGCCGGCGGCGGCGACCATGAGGGCCATGGCCCTGCCCATTCCGGTCGGGGTGGTGAAGCGGCGCGGCACGTACCGGTCTCCGGCCGCCAGGACCGGCTGCGGGCGGACGGCGCCCGCAGCCGCCTCCCACACCTCAGCGGCCGTGCGGCCGTCGGCGTCGGCGCCTCGGGCAAAGGCGAGGACGGTGTGCCGCGTGGGCAGTCGGCCGTTCGGGGTCAGGGCCCGGCGCAGGGTGCACTCGGAGATGGGCATACCGGCCAGCTTCGCCCGGCGGGCGAAGCTGTCGAAGGTCCGTCTGCCCTTGGCGTTGCGCATCCAGCCGCGCAGCTCGGTCAGTTTCACGGGTTCGGCCGCCCGCCTGCCGATACGACCCGGCCTGCCGGGGCGGCTCATTCCCGGATCCCGGAGGCGAGGGCGGCGAGCAGGCGGCTCGCACGCCCGGGCAGCAGCAGGAGACAGACCGCCGCGACAAGCGCCGTCAGCACAGCGGGAATCGGGCGCTGGAGGATGGCGAGCACGGTCACCGCGGCGATGGAGGTGATGAGGACGCAGGCCTCACCGGCTCCCAGACGCCGGGACGCGGCCGGGGCGGCCGGCCGGGCGCCGGCGGCGCCGGTGGACGGGTGCATGGGCATGACGGTATCTCCAGGTACGTGTGCTGGGGTTCGAATAGCCGCGGGCCCGGCGGGACTTCGCCCGGCCGGTGAGCAGATGGTGGCAGCGTGCGGACCGCGTGCGCGAGCCGATCACGCCAGACCCGGAACCGACGCACCTTCCACGGTCGACGCATCCGAGCAGGTCACACCCAGAACCTCCCCCTCCCTCTCCCAGGCGGTGCCCGTGGCTTTCGAAGCCACCTTCCACCGGCACAGGCCGAGCAGGCCGAAGCCGGTGTGCTCACCCCGGCCTGCTGCACTGCCAAGGACTCCTCGACGGTCGTACGGACACACTGCTGGCCGCGGCCGACACATGCGACCAGCTCCGCCGCCCCTGGCAGGCGGCACGGTGCCACGAGGACACCGGCGTGCTGCTGACCCGGCGCGGTCACCGGGACGAGGCCCGCCACGAGCTGGAGCCGGCCGCCGCCGGCTGTCAAGCGCTGAACGCGGCCTGGAACGTCGCCCGCGTGGATGCCGGCCTGCGCGAGTTGGGGGTCCGGTGCGGGGCACGGGGCACACGCGGCCGCCCCATTCACGGCTGGCAGAGCCTGACCAACACCGCGCTCAAGGTGGCCGGTCTGGTCGCCGAAGGCCTGTTCAACCCGAACGTCGCCGAGCGTCTGTTCATCTCCCGCAGGACCGTACAGATCCACGTCTCCAGCATCCTGGCCAAACTGGACCTGACCTCCCGCGTCGAAGTCGCCATCCGCATGGCGCAGCAAGACGCACGCTGACACCGTCTCCGCTTCCTCAAAGACACATCCCCCACCTCTCCAGGGACATATCCTCCTTCTTCAGGGACATATCCTCCGCTTCTTCAGGGACACATCCGGCGCAGGGGATCCTGCCACCGGCTCTGCAGCCGGTAGCGGGCCGCGCGCGACGCTTCTCAGCGACATGGCCGATGTTCGCCGGCCGCCGTCGGGGGACCGTTGGAGGCGGCTCGGGTCAGCCGGTACCGCTCCAGGTGGAGGCCGCCCCGGGTCCGCACATCCTTGCCAAGACCTGCGAGTACCGGAGAAGCCGCTGATGTCCCCGGCCACACCATCGAACGCACCTGCGCTGAGTATCAGCGTGCTCGGCCCGCTCTCCGCGCTGCGCGATGGTCGAGCACTGGACCTCGGCTCGTTGCGGCAGCGCGCCGTCCTCGCCGCGTTGATCGTCGCGGACGGCCGCCCGCTCAGCACCGACAGCCTCATCGACGACGTGTGGCAGGACACTCCGCCGCGGTCAGCGCTCGGCACGCTCCACAGCTATGTCTCCCACCTGCGCCGAGCGCTGGAACCCGGCAAGGGCCCTCGGACGCGCAACTCGGTCCTGCGGTCCCGTGACGGCAGGTACAGCCTCGCCGCCGGCCAGCTCCGGGTCGATGTGTGGGCCGTGCAGGACACCATCGACCTCGCGCGACGGCGGGAGCAGGGCCGCGCACGAGAGGCGTCCGCTGCCTTCGAGGCCGCCCTCGGGCGGTGGCGGGGCGAGGCGTACACGGAGCTGCGAGGGTACCGCTTCGCCCGGCGGGAGGCGTTCCGGCTGGAGGAACTGCGGCTGAGCGCCGTCGAAATGCGCGCGGACTGCGATCTCTCCTGGGGGCGCGACCCGCATGCCGTGGTGCGCGACCTGAACGAGCCGTCGTCGCAGGAGCCGACGCGGGGAAGGGCTCAGCCGGGCTCTGATGGCGGCGCTGTGCCGAGCGGGCCGGTTCAACGACGCCGTGCGCGTCTTCGACAGGACCCGGCGTGTACTCGCCGCGGAACTGGGCACCGACCCCGGCCCGGAATTGCGTCAGGCATTCACGGCGGCACTGCGGCAGCAGACACACCTGACCGGACCGGCGCAGGCAGCGACGCTCCCCACGTGACGCTGGGGCCATCCAAGGCTCGTGCCATTCAAGTTCTGTCCAAGAAGGGCCCGCCATCCTCGTCTCCGAGGGGCGGGACACATCGTGGTGCCCGGTGCAGGAGGCCGGAATCCCGAACTGCGGCAGGAATCGCAGCGCCTCCTTCTTACGGTCGTCGGACCGTAGCGACACCGCCGCCCCCGTCACCAAGATGATCGCCGCAAGCAAGACCGAGCGGAGCAGTGGCAGGAATGGCGACGGAATACCATCCCGACGGATCCCCGACGGCGGCCCATGCCGTCCCGAACCCCCCCGAGGCCGTCCAGCATCTGGATATCGGCGAACTCCTCGCCCGCTGTCGGCAGGACGACCAACACGCGTGGGGCGAACTCATCCGTCGCTTCTCACCTCCGGTGCGGACAGTGGCCCGCTCTTTCCGGTTGCAACCGGTCGACTGCGAGGACGTCTGCCAGTTGACCTGGATCCAGATGATCGAGGGGATTCGCTCGATCCAGCACGCCGGCAAGTTGCGGGCCTGGGTCGTCACGGTCGCCCGGCGTGAGGCGATGCGTCACCGCGCCCGCTCCGACCGGCAGGTTCCGATGGGGGGGCGGGCACGAGTTCCGCGACATCGTCGACACCTCGGTGACCCCGGAGGAGCGCGCGATGGCCCAGGCCGAGGCTGCTTCGGTGCGGGCCGCGGTACAGCTGCTGGGACCGGACCAGCGCGCGCTGCTGCTCCTTCTGTTCTCCGAAGCACCCGCCAGCTACACGGAGATCAGCGCGCGGCTGGGCATTCCGCGCGGGTCGATAGGGCCCACTCGGCGACGGGCTCTGGAACAGATGAAGGCCCTCCTCGCATCTGAAGACTGGGTCAACGGAAGATAAATTCACGCATTCATGTATCTACCGCCGCCAGACGGCGCCCTGTTGGGGTGACAACGCCACCCGGCGTGTGCGGAATTTGAGAATCAGGACGGAAAATGGGGTTGGAGATGGGCAGCGGCAGGCACCGGGCCGATTCGAACAACATCGGTGTATTCGAGCGGCTGCGATGCGACAAGACTCAGCCGGTACCAACCTATCCGTCCTATGTCAACGGCCAGGAATTCCACTCCGACCGGTATGCGTACACGGTCAGCAGCCGGTCCATATTGGAAGACGTATTCACCAGCCTCACACTCAAGCGCGGGCTTGAACAGGGCCGGCTGGATGTGAGCACCGTGGCTGACAAGGTCGTCGGGCGCTGCGCCCTCGCCGACGCCGAGACGGTCGAGGCGGCTGTGCGGGCCGCCGCCGCGGCGGCGCCGATATGGGCGGCGTTCCCGCTGGAAGAGCGGGTTCGGGTGGCCGGGATCCTCCGCGAGCGGCTGAAGCGGCACAGCGGGGAACTGGTCGAGGTGCTGATCGCCGAGGGCAACCCGCGTGCCCTCGCCGAATGGCAGGTCGCCGGCATGCTCGAAGGAGCCAGCGAGGAGACCGTCGGCTGGTGTGCGGAGCAGCTGCACCGCGAGTTCCGGCACGGACCGCGCCGCCTGCTGGTGCGTCGTATGCCCGACGGCGTGGTGTGTGTGAACCCTCCGCAGAACGCCCCGGCGGCCAGCGCCCTGTTCGCGACCACAGCCCTGCTCGCGGGCAACGCCGTGGTCATCAGGGCACCGCAGAGCGGCCCCCTGGGCGTGATGTACGTGCTGCGCGAACTGGTCGTGCCGGCCCTGGCGGAAGTAGGCGCTCCGCCGGGCGTACTGAACGTCTTCTGCGCACGGCCCGCGCCGGTGCTGCAGTCCTGGCTGGACAGCCCGCTGGTGAACGACATCTTCTACACCGGCGGCGTGGAACGAGGCCTGGAGCTGGAGGCCGAGTGCGTGGCGAAGGGCAAGAAGCCCATCCTTGAGCTGGCCGGAAACGACTGCGTGGTCGTCTGGCGGGACGCCGACCTGGACCTGGCCGCCGAAGCGCTGACCGAGTGCTTCTACGGCTCCGGGCAGATCTGCATGCTGCCCAATCAGGTCGTGGTCCACCCAGAGGTCGCCGACGCCCTGATCGAGCGGTTGCGGGCCGCGGCGGCCGCCTTGCGCCCCGGCTATCCCGAGGACGAGGGCGCGCTGCTGTCGCCCGTACTGCGCAGCGAGCGTTTCTTCGCGTACATACGGGACGCGGTGGCGCGAGGGGCGACGGTCGTCCATGGGGCGCGTCGGCTGGAGGTGGACGGTTCGGTGTCGGACACCGGCCCGTTCCTGGAGCCCACCGTGATACGAGTGAACGGCCTCGACGGCTGCCGCGACGTCCAGGCGGTGGGCGAGGAGACGTTCTTCCCCCTGCTCCCGGTCGTCGTCCCGGAGCCGCAGGCCGACGACGCGCTGCTCGCGCGGATCATCGACCACGTCAACACCAATCGCTATGGCCTGCGCAACTCCCTGTGGGCCAGCAGCTCTTCGGTGGTGGACGAGTTCGTGCGCAGGGTCGGCAACGGCGGCCTGCTGAAGGTCAACGACTCACACATCGGCTTCGTGCCGTATCTGCCCAGCCACGGCGGTACCGGACTGACCGGAGGCGTCTTCGGCGAGGCCAACTACCTCATGCTGCGCACCTCCCATCTCCAGGGCGTGTCCATCGCCCACGGCGTACGGCCTCGCAGCGCCGTCTTCGACGCCTACGACGCTCGTACCTGAGCCGTTCTTCGCTCCTCCCCCACGAACCCCATCTCCGCCCCGACCCGTACCGGCCGTCGCCGGAGCGAGGAGTCAGCCGTGCAGTTCATGGAAGCCGACAACCACACCTGCGACACACTGATGCCGGGCCTGCGCAAGAGCCTGGCAGTCACATCGCTGAGCGAGCTGGAGTCCGAACAGAGCGGCGCCATCAGCCTGTTCCGCGTCCACGGCGGACCGAATCTGGTCGTGCCGGTCTCGTACGGCGGCACCGGTGCCACGGCGCTGGAGGCGGTCCGGGCGGTGCGGGCGCTGGGCGCCGTAGCGCCGTCTCTGACCGTGGCGACGATGATGCACCACTTCTCGGTCGGTTCCCTGTTCGGCATGGCCGAGGTCGCCGGCACACCCGCGTTGGAAGCGGCGCTGCGGCGCATCGCCGGCCAGCGGATGCTCGTGGCTTCCGGCTTCGCCGAGGGCCGGGTCGGCCAGGGCATCCTGGCCCCGACGATGCAGGCCCGCCCCGTCGACGGCGGATTCGTGATCAACGGGGTGAAAAAGCCGTGCAGCCTGGCCGACTCCATGGATCTGCTGACGGCCAGTGTCGCCCTGCCCGCTCCAGACGGCTCGACGGACCTGGGTCTGGCGCTGCTTGCGGCCGACGTCGACGGGCTGACGGTCCACCCCTTCTGGTCGACCTTCGCCCTGGCCGGAGCCCAGAGCCATGAGGTGCGGCTGAACGACGTCTTCGTCGGTGCGGAGGAGGTCCTCGTCCCACAGCCGGAAGTCATCGAGAAACTGCTGGAGTTGCACGGCGTCGGTCTCATCTGGTTCCAGATGATCATCTGCGCCGCCTACACGGGGATCGCCAGCAGGCTGGTGCACCAGGTACTGGAACGGTCCCGCGGCAGCGTCTCCGACCGTGCCGCCCTCGCGGTGCGGATCGAATCCGCCGCCGCTCTCACCGAGGGTCTGGCCCTGCGGGTGGACAGCGGTGACACGGCCAACGACACGCTGGCGCGGGCTCTGGTCACCCGGTATGCCGTGCAGGACGCGGTAGTCCGCTCCGTCGGCCAGGCCGTGGAGCTGCTGGGTGGTATGGCTTACGTCTCCTCCTGCGACGTCGCCTATCTGGCCGCCGCCGCGCAGGCCATCGCCTTCCACCCGCCGTCCCGTACCAGCACCGCCGAGGGCCTGCTGGGCTACTTCGCCGGCCAGCCGCTGCTGGTCGGCTGACGCACCGGGTCCCGAACGAGAGGAGCGCAGCACTGATGACCATCACCACCTGGCCGGAGTGGCCCGAGGATCCGGTACGGACCGGCGAGCGGTGGCGCAGCCACCTCAGCAGGGGCCGGGCCGCGGTGGCCGAAATGGCAGGCAGTGAGGTGGAGATCGCCTCCTGCGGTGCCTGGGTGCGCACCAGCAGCGGCCGCGATCTGCTCAACTGCGGCGGCTACGGCGTCCTGATCACCGGTGCCCGGCACCCCCATGTGGTCGGCGAGGTCCAACGGCAGCTCACCACGAACCCGGTGTCCACCCGGATGCTGCTGGAGCCGGAGGTCGGACGGGCCGCCGAGGCGCTCGCCTCGGCGGCCCCCGCCGGCCTGGAGAAGGTGCACTTCGCCTGCTCCGGTGCCGAGGCCGTCGAGGCGGCACTGAAGATGGCCCGTACGCACGGCAAGTACCACCTGATCTCCATGGAGCGCGGCTACCACGGCAAGACGTTCGGAGCGCTGAGCGTGACCGCGCGCGAGGTGTTCCAGGCTCCGTTCCGGCCGCTGCTGCCCGAGGTGTCCCATGTGCCCTTCGGCGATGCCGAGCGGCTGGAGAGTGAGCTGGCCCGGTACGAGGGGGTGGCGTGCGTCATCGTCGAACCGGTGCAGGGCGAGGGCGGTGTGATCGTCCCTCCCGAGGGATATCTGCGCGACGTCCGGCGGCTGTGCGACCAGTACGGCGCGTTCCTCGTCCTGGACGAGGTGCAGACCGGCCTCGGCCGGCTCGGATCCTGGTGGGGCGCGGACCGCGACGGCATCGTCCCCGATGTGCTGCTGGTGGGCAAGGGCCTCAGCGGCGGGATCGTACCGGTGTCGGCGGCCGTGGCCACGCGGGAGGCGTTCGCCGCCTTCGACCGGGACCCCTTCATCCACACCTCCACCTTCTCCGGCAGCCCGCTGGCGGCCGCCGCCGCACGCGCCTCGATCGAAGCCATCGGCGACGACGGCCTGGTGGAGCGGGCCCGCAACCTCGGGGAGACGATCCGCCCGGAGCTGGCACGCATCGCCCGCTCGGTCCTGGGCGACCGCGTACGCGAGGTCCGCGGCCTGGGGCTGCTGATCGGCATCGAGTTCACCGTGCCGGGCCTGGCCGCCGATCTGCTGATCGAGCTGCTCTCGGCCGGTGTGATCGCCAACCACTCCCTCAACACCTCCCGCGTGCTGCGCCTGACTCCGCCGGCCGTGCTCACCGACCACGACGTGAGCGTGCTGCTGTCGGCGTTCGAGCAGGCCGCGCACGCCGTACTCACCTGACGACCCGACCGGACCAGAGCGAGGAGAACCCGATGAGGACCATTCACCTGCGGACCACGGTGCCCGCCGACGACCCGGACAAGGCATTCGAAAGACTCGTCGACTTCACCGAGTACTCGACTCTGGCCGAGGACGTGCGGTCGGTGCGCGTCCACCCCGCACCGGAACCCGGGCAGCCGCGGGTCAGCGAGTGGGAGGTCAACTTCCGGCGAGGGATCATGAAGTGGTCCGAGCGCGATGTGATCGACCCTGTCCAGCGACGGGTGGTGTTCGATCAGATCGACGGCGACTTCGAGCGGCTCGAGGGCACCTGGCAGCTCGACGGGGTCGAGGCGGGCTGCGAGATCACCTTCGAGGCCACCTACGACTTCGGCATCGACAGCCTGGCCGGGATCATGGACCCGCCCGCCGAGCGGGTGATCAAGCGGTCGATCTGCTCCGTACTGGCCGCTCTCTTCGGAGAGGTCACCGTCGTCGTCGGCGGCGAGGCGCTGACCGACCTGGCGGCGCCGGGTGAGGGCGTGCGCGTCGTGGCGGAAGGCCGGTGATGGCCTCGCCCGCCGGGCCTCTACAGGCAGCCCCGGCACCAGAGTCCGCGCCTGATCCGGACCGCTTGTGGAAGGTGGTACGGCAGTTCGCCACCGGGGTCTCGGTGGTGACCACCGGCCAGGGGGTGTCCGCGCACGGGGCGACGGTGACCTCGTTCACCTTCGTCTCCCAGGCTCCGCCCCTGGTCTCGGTGTGCCTGAAGCGGGAGAGCGTGCTGCTGGACCTGATCGGCCCGCGTGGCAGGTTCGCCGTCAATGTTCTCTCCAGTGAACAGACAGCGCTGGCACGGCACTTCGCCGACCGGCGTCGCCAGCCCGGAGCGCGCCAGTTCGACCAAGTGTCCTGGAAATCCGGCGTGGACGGCACTCCTGTGCTGGCCGGCGCGGTGGGATGGCTGTGGTGCCGGGCGCGGCGGCGGATCCGGGCCGGCGACCACGAACTGGTCCTGGCCGGTGTCACGGCGGTAGCCGACGGCATGGGCCGGCCGTTGCTCTACTTCGGTGGCCGGCTGCACCCGGCGGCGATCGAGCACGCCTCATGAAGGCGCCCGCCGCCGTCGTATGCGGGATCGGCTCATGGGTTCCGCCCCGAGCCGTGACCAACGAGGAGCTGGCCCGGCGTCTGGACACCTCCGACGAATGGATCCGGACCCGGACCGGCATCAGCCGGCGCCATGTGGTGAATCCCGGCGTGTCCACGTCGGAGCTGGCTGTCCGGGCAGGACAACGCGCGCTGCGGTCGTCCGGGCGACCCGATGCCGACGCGCTCGTCCTGGCCACTACCACACCGGACCGCCCATGCCCGGCGACCGCTCCGGAGGTGGCCAGCCGCCTGGGGCTGACCGGTATCGCGGCCTTCGACGTCGCGGCGGTCTGTACCGGGTTCGTCTACGCGCTGGCTGCGGGCACCGGGCTGATCAGCTCCGGGATTGCCCGGCGGGTCCTGGTGATCGGAGCCGATGCCTTCACCACGATCCTCGACCCCCAGGACCGCACCACCACCGCGATCTTCGGCGATGGGGCGGGCGCCGTGGTGCTGCGCGCAGGTGCCCCGCAGGAACCCGGCGCGATCGGACCGTTCGACCTCGGCAGCGACGGTGATCTGGCCGACCTGGTCGCGGTGGCGGCCGGAGGGTCGCGCCAACGCTCCAGCAAAGGACCGACGGCCGAAGCGGACCACTACTTCCGGATGGACGGCAAAGCGGTCTTCCGTCAGGCCGTGCTCCGGATGGCCGAGTCCTCCCAGCGTGTGCTGGAGCAATCCGGCTGGCGGATCGAGGACGTGGACCGCTTCGTGGCCCATCAGGCCAACGCGCGGATCCTCGCCTCGGTCGCGGCCCGTCTCGAACTGGACGAGAGACGGCTGGTGCGCAATATCGACCGGGTCGGCAACACGGCTGCGGGCTCGGTCCCGCTGGCACTGGCCGACGCGGTGGCGGACGGCTTCATCCGGCCGGGCCACCGGGTACTGCTGAGCGCCTTCGGCGGCGGGCTGACCTGGGGTTCCACCGTACTGCAGTGGCCCGACTGCGCGCCGGTTTACTGACCGGCCGTCATGAGCCGTCCTCATCAACACCTTTCCTTTCACCACCGCACGATCAACACGATTGAGGAGTCCCCATGAGCGCCCTGTTCGACCACATGACCGCCCTGCTCTCGGAGCGATTCGGCATCCCCACCGAGGAGATCCGCCCCGAGGCGAAGCTGCGGAGCCTCGATCTGGACTCGCTGGCCATGGTCGAGTTCGGCCTAGTCGCGGAGAAGGAGTACGGCGTTCAGGTCTCCGAGGACGACGTGTCCTCGGAGGACACCGTCGCCGACCTGGCCCGGGTGATCGAGGAGAAGGGCGGGGAGGTCTGATGTCGTACCGACACACGCGGTGCGACGTCGCGGTGACCGGCGTCGGCCTGGTCACGCCGGGGGGCGTAGGAGTGTGGCCCAGCTGGGAACTGATCCTGCGGGGCGAATCCACCGCCGCTTCGGCTGATCCCGAACTGGCGGGCCTTCCCGTCGACTTCAGCTGCCGTGTGCCGGGATTCGACGCCGACCAGCTGCTGGGCCGACGGATCGCGTGGCGGCAGGACCGCTTCGTGCACCTGGGGCTGGTGGCCGCCCGCGAGGCGCTCGCCGACGCCGGCCTCGATCCGAAGAGCTGGGACGGCAGTCGGGTGGGCATCGTCGTCGGCAACGCGCTCGGCGGGACCAAGCTGTTCGAGGAGGCGCGCAGCACGCTGGACTCCGAAGGGGCGGGGAAGGTGTCCCCCGTGCTGATCCCGCAGATGGGGCAGAGTTCGCTGGGCGGCTTCCTCTCCATCGACTGCGGGGCCACCGGACCGAACATCACCACGGTGACCGCGTGCGCCTCCGGCGCGACCGCCATCGGAACGGCTCGCGACCTGCTGCGATCCGGCGTGTGTGACGTGGTTGTGACCGGCGGCACCGAGTCGGCGATCAGTCCGACGATCATCGCCGGCTTCCATCAGCTGGGTGCGCTGTCGAAGCGGGGCGACGACCCGGCCGCCGCGTCCCGGCCGTTCGACGACGGCCGCGACGGCTTCGTGGCCGCCGAGGGGGCGGGGATGCTGGTGCTGGAACGGGCCGCCGACGCCCGCGCCCGCGGAGCCCAGCCACTGGCCCTGCTCAGCGGTTACGGGGCATCCGCGGACGCCTACCACCCCACGGCGCCCCGGGCCGACGGGGCCGGAGTGGAACAAGCGGTGCGGATGGCGCTGGCCGACGCCGGAATCCCGCCGCAGCAGGTGGATCACATCAACGCGCACGGCACGTCGACACCGCTCAACGACGCCGCCGAAGCCCAGGTGATCCGGCGGATCTTCGGCGACCGGCCCGTGGTGACCTCGGTCAAGGGCGCCCTCGGTCACACCCTCGGCGCGGCGGGTGCCATCGAGGCGGTCTGCACGGTCCTGTCGGTCCGGCACAACGTCGTACCGCCGACGGCGAACCTCGACAGCCCCGACCCACAGGTCCAGTTGGACATCGTCACGAAGGCGCCCCGCACCATGCCCGTACGCACCGCGATCAGCAACTCCTTCGGTTTCGGCGGGCTCAACGCGGTGCTCGTCTTCAACGCCGTGTGAAACGGCGGCAGTTCACCTCTCGCACAGGAAGGCATGGACAGTTGTTGTTGCAGAACAAGAGACTGCTCGTCACCGGGGTGCTCACGGAAAGTTCGATCGCATACCGCATCGCCCGGATCGCCCAGGAGCAGGGAGCCGAGGTCGTGCTCACCGGGTTCGGCCGCGGGCTGGGGATCACGCGCGCGGTGGCGGAGCGGCTGCCGGCCCCTTGTGACGTCCTTGAGATGGATGTGACGAAGCCGGAGCACCTCGAACGGGTCGCCGAGGACCTCCGGCGGCGCTGGGGCCGGCTCGACGGGGTGGTCCACGCGGCCGCCTTCGCACCAGCCTCCGCGCTCGGCGGAGGGTTCCTCACCGCCGCGTGGGAGGACGTCGCCACCGCGTTCCATGTGTCCACCTACTCGTTCGCCGCCTTCGGCCGGGTCTTCGGTCCGCTGCTGGCCGCGTCCGAGCACGGGTCGTTGGTGGGACTGGACTTCGACGCCGACCGGGCCTGGCCGGGCTACGACTGGATGGGCGTCGCCAAGGCCGCTCTGGAGAGCTGCTGCCGCTACCTCGCCCGGGAGCTGGGCCCCCAGGGAGTACGGGTGAACCTGGTGGCCGCCGGGCCGCTGAGGACGATGGCCGCCAAGTCCATCGAGGGTTTCGCGGCTTCGGAGCAGCTGTGGCCCCGGCTGGCGCCTCTCGGCTGGGATGTCGGCGACGCCGAACCCGTCGGCCGGGTGGTGTGCGCGCTGCTGTCGGGCTGGCTGCCCGCGGTGACGGGGGAAGTGCTGCACGTCGACGGTGGGGCGCACGCGATCGGTGCGCCGTCCTCCCAGGACGGGCCCGGCAATGCCCCGGCAGCGGTGAAGGAGCCTGCGTGATGCGCGTGTTCAACACCCCCGCCGACCTGGCGCTGGCCGTCGGTGACCGGCTGGGCGAGAGCCCATGGTGTCGCATCGACCAGCGGCGGATCGACCAGTTCGCCGAGGCCACCGGCGACCATCAGTGGATTCACGTCGATGCCGAGCGAGCCCGCACCGGTCCGTTCGGCGGGGCCATAGCCCACGGCTTTCTGACCGTGTCCCTGCTGCCCTCGCTGCTGAACCAGATCGTCCGGATCGACGGCGTGGAACTGATGCTCAACTCCGGAGTCGACAAGCTGCGGTTCCACAGCCCCGTACCGGCCGGGGCACGCGTGCGTGCCGTCGCCCATCTGACCTCGGTGAAGCCACGAGCCGGCGGCTTCACCGAGGTGGTGCTCTCGGCCTTTTTGGAGGTCGAGAACCGGCGCCGGGCTGCCCTCACCGCAAACGTGCGTGCGTTGATGCGCGCCGCGCAGCCCGCGCCGGCCGCATGAGCGCGTGGGGGTCCAGTGGCGGGCAGCGGACCCCCACGCGTTCCCGGCCAAACGGGTGCGGGTGACAGGCAGAACCGAAGGAGGACCAGTGGGCCGCAGGCCGGCACCCGGAATCCTCGGACTGCGGGGCGAATTCGAGGAACTGCGCGGCCATCTGGTGCGAGCGCTCCTCTCGGAGCCGTCGGTGATCACCGTCGGCACAGAACCGGGCGTCGCCAGGACGAGGCCGTTCGACGCGGCCATCGACATCGCCGCCGACATCGGATACCGGGTGGGGACCGGGCGAGGCCGCCCACCGATTCGGGACCGCGCCTTCGGCGTCCTGCACCAGATGCTTGACGAGTTGCTGGCACCCGGCGGCCCCTGGGCGGCCTCCCAGGCCCGTACGGTCATGAAGGAACGGCCGGCCGACGAGATGTTCCCCGTGTTCGACCAGTTGCTGGCACGTCTGGCGGCACACGAACCCGTACTGCTGGCCCTCGACGACGCTGACCTGTGCGACACCGCGTCACTGCGCTACCTGGCCCACGCGATGCGGCGCGTCCACGGCAAGCCGGTGGTCCTCGTGCTGGCACATGAGGAGACGGAACCGGCCGTCATGGACGCGTCCCTGCGGGAGTTGACGGCCACGGCGCACCGCATCCCCGCGCCGGGCCGCTCCTCACCGGACACGGCCGCCTTCCTCTCCCGGACCGCGGGCCCCCAGGCCCCCGACGCCGCCACCCGGGACGGACTCACCCCCGCACCGGCCGACATCGACGAGTGGCTCGGTGCCCGGCTCAGCCGCCATCCCGCCTCGACGACCCTGGCGCAGGCGATCGCGGTCCTCGGCGACGACGCCGACTTCGGCCGCGCGGCGGCCCTGGCCCGGCTCGACCTCGATGACGCCTCCGCCAGGCTCGACCGCCTCATCCTGCTCGGGCTGATGGACCAGACGCCCCCGCTGCGCTTCCGGCACCATGTCCTGCGTGCCGCCGTCCTCGACGCCGTACCCATGGGCGCGCGCATCGCCTGGCACACCCGCGCCGCCGAACTGCTCCACGAGGCGGGCGAGCCCGACGAGACGGTGGCCGCGCATCTGCTGCGCGCCGACGTCGTCCGGATCGGCTGGGCCGCGACCACGCTGCGATCCGCCGCCCGACAGGCGATGGGACGCGGTCAGCCGGAGCGGGCCGTGCCCCTGCTGCGCCGGGCCCTGACAGCCCGCGCGACACCGGCTCAGCGCGCGGCCGTGCTCCGCGAACTCGGCACCGCCGAACTGGCCTTCGACCACTGCGCGGGAATCGCCACGCTGCGGGCCGCCCTGGAGAACGCACCGGACGCCGACGAAGCAGCCCACACCGCGCTCATCCTGGTGCCCGCGCTGCTCTCGGCCGAGTCCGACGAGGAAGCGACCACCGTCGCGGACCAGGTCGCCGCATGGGTGGCCGAGGCGGACCCTGACACCGCCTGGCACCTGGGCGGCCTGGCCTACCAGGGAGCGCTCGGCCGGCTCGGCACCGTCTCCGGCGCCGCCGCCCGGTCCGTGACCCTGTTCGCCGATACGCCGCAGGACCCTCGTCTGCGCCGGGCCCGGCTGGCCTACCTCGCCCATCACCACAGTTGGCGTGGCCTGGACCGCCCGAACGTCGTACGGCACGCCACGGAATCACTGCGCGACCCGCGCCCGGGAATGGCCCAGAGCCCGTACCACCTCGCCCTGCTGTCCCTGCTGTACGCCGACGCACTCGGGAACGCCGACGCGGCCCTGCGCCAGCTGGAGACGAACGCCGTGGGCAAGGGGTCCCACTGCGACCGGGCCGCCGTGATGCTCCTGCGCGGCGTCGCCTTGCGGATGTCCGGGAACCTTGACACCGCGCTGAACCGCTTCCGTACGGCATACAGCCTCCTCGACGCCTGGAGCGCGGGGAACCCGACCCGCGAGAGCATATGGTGCCTGGCACGAACGGCCGAGACGCTCGTCGAGCAGGGAGGCACCGAGGAGGCCAACGAACTTCTGGCACAGCGCGGCCTGTTGGGAGAACTTCCCGACCAGGTGCACTACAACTGGGTCCTCTTCGCACGCGGTCGCATCCACATGGCTCTCGGTGATCACGAAGGCGCCCTGAGGGACCTCCTCGAATGTGGATACAGCCTCACGGAGTGGGGCATGGACAACCCGGCCGTGCTGCCATGGCGATCGCAGGCCGCGTCTTCCTGTCTCGCCCTCGGTGACCGCCGCCGGGCACGCGAGCTGGCCGAGCAGGAGCTGGCCGCCGCACTGCGCTGGGGAACGCCCCGCGCAGCGGGAACCGCACGGGCAGCCCTGGGACGGGCGAGCACCGGCCCGGAGGCGACCAAGCAGCTGACCGACGCGGTGGCCGTCCTACGGGAGTCGCCAGCACGTCTGGAGCTGGCACACGCGCAGTACGCCCTGGGCGTGGCGTGCCGCGGCCAAGGACAATTGAACGAGGCCCGCGAGCACCTGGTGACGGCCGAGACCCTGGCCCAGCGATGCGGCGCCGGACCACTGGCCGTCCGCGCGGCCAAAGAGCTGGCAGGGATCAACCCGCCATCCGGCTCGGACGCACCCTGGGGCCCATTGACCCGCCAACAGCGACGCGTCGCCGAACTCGCCGCACAGCACCTGAGCAACAGACAGATCGCCGTACAACTGGACATCACCGTGCGGTGCGTAGAATTCCATCTGTCCGCCGCATACCGCAAGTTGGGCATCTCAGGACGCCATGAACTACGCAGAGTACTCGCCATCAGCGCGGGCGGTTAGGCACCGCCCGACGGATCTTGTGACCGTCGCGGTCTCGGGTCGTTGGCATGGTCATGGGGCGGGGAGATCTGTCGAACGCAGAGTGGTTCCGGCTGAGCCGCACCTGCCGAAGTCCGGGAGGCGCGGGGGCCGTTGGGTCAGCCACCGCAGGATCATCAATGGGGTCTTGTACCGGCAGCGCACCGGGGCGCCCTGGCGGGATCTGCCCGCGCGTTTCGGTCCCTGGAAGACCGTGTACGAGCGGCACAGACGCTGGTCGGCGGACGGCACATGGGACAGGGTCTTCGCGGCCATCCTGGCCGACGCCGACGCGGAGGGCCGGATCGACTGGTCGATGGTGAGTGTGGACTCCACCTCCTGCCGGGCCCACCAGCATGCCGCCGGGGCCCGCAGAACAGCGCCGCGAGTGCGGGGAAAAGGCGCACGCGCACGCCCCCGACAGCATCGCCCTGACGAGGGACTCGGACGTTCCCGAGGTGGCCTGACCTGCAAGATTCATCTCGCCGGTGAGGGCGGGCGCCGCCCTCTGGCGCTGCTGATCACTCCGGGCCAGTGGGGCGACGCCCCGCAGCTCATCCCGGTCATGGAACGCATCCGCGTCAGTCGCCTGTGCGGCGGGCGTCCGCGCACCCGGCCCGACCACCTCGGCGGCGATAAGGCGTACTCGTCCCGCCGCAACCGTCGCTACCTGCGGCGACGCCAGATCAAGCACACCATCCCCGAGCCGAAGAACCAGCGGGCCAACCGCCAACGCCGGGGCAGCAGGGGCGGCCGGCCCGCTGGCTTCGACAAGACGATCTACAAGCGCAGGAACGAAGTTGAGCGGACGATCAATGCGTTGAAGAACTTCCGGGCGGTGGCTACGAGGTTCGACAAGAGGGTCTACATCTTTCATGGCACCGTGACCGTCGCAGCAATTCGCCTGTGGCTTGGCTCTTAAACCCGCCGAAGAGCCTGTGAGTGCCCGGCATCACCGCACGAGTCCGATGGCCTCAATCTCGATCATCCACTCAGGATTGGCGAGTGAGGAGACCTCTACGAACGACTCGGCGAGGTGCGGCTTGTCCGGGAAGTGTTCCGCGCGCAACTTGGCAAAGATGTCCTGCTGCGCTATGTCCGTAACGAACACGGTCGCCTTGACTACGTCGGCGAGGCTGGAGCCCGCGTTTGTGAGGACCGTCGACAGATTCGCGAGCGCCTGACGGGCTTGCGTCTCGAAGTCCCCGGCGCCGACCGTGGCTCCCTGGGCATCGATCGGCGCCTGCCCTGAGGTGAAGACCAAGTTCCCGACCCGGACGCCGAGCGAGATACCGGCCGACTCGTACCAGTCGGGTTCCGCAGTGACGCGCACGCGCTCGGCGGCAGGCTGTGTAACGGACATATTGCTGACACTCCCTCAAAACTGCACAGCGGAGCCGGGCAGCTGTGATCACCCGGGCTTGATCGACAGCCACGAGATCCTGAGATTCATTCCCGAGGGCTCGCAAGACCGCCTCGGTGCAGCTCGGGTGACAGTCGCCCACCTACGCGAGCGTGTCGCATCCCAGGCATGATCCGCAGGACAGGCCCTAGATCACCGCGGGCGCCCCGCAGCCGCTGCCGGACGAGGTGGCGCTCGACGGTGTCGAGGAGTTCCTGTCCACCTGTTGCGCAACGACGAGCGCCTGGCCGCACGAGCCCGCCGCCGTCGACCACCACGCCACCGAGGGCCGCTCCTGGCGCCTCATGCTCTCCGCTGACGGCGCACGGACCGCCCGCCTGTCTGAACCCGGCACAACGCCCGCCACCGCTGCAGGCGAGGATCCGGACGGGTCCGACGCCTCCCTCCGCGGCACGGCCGGTGAGCTGGTCCTGGCCCTGTACAGCCGTACTCCGGTGGACTCCCTGAAGGTCGACGGCGACCGGCGTCTCTTCGACCAGCTCCTGGCCTGGGACCCGGATGAGTAGGACGTGACGCTGCGCCACCTCGCGCGCCCCGAGGACCTGCCTCCCGCGAACGGCTACAGCCATGCGTCAGGATGAGACGCGTAGGCGGCGGAGGCATATGAGGCTGCAGGCCAGTTCGAGTAGGCCCTGGTCGAGGTCACTGGATATCCCTGAGCACCTGGTCGAGATCGAAGTCACCGCCGTCATCGACTGAACAGGTGCACTTCACCCCGGGGCTGCCTGCCCTCGGCGTCTGTCCAGCTCGAACCGCCCGTAGGGGTTCACGTTGGTCCAGAACAGCCGGGCAAGACCGGTCGGCCGGCGTCGGTGAGCCTGTTCCTCCGCCTCTCCTCGCTCAGAATGTTCTGGAGGAGCAGGGTGTTGACGAGCACCAATGCTGACTGGGGGCGGTCTTGAGGGTGCGGGAGTCGCATGGTCCGCCGGACAGGTCCTAATCGGGTGGTGCGTCCGCCAGGGCGTCGCGCCGTGCGGCCCGGGAGGTGACACCCAGCTTGGGGAAGAGCTGGTGCAGGTGGGTGGAGACGGTACGCGGGGAGAGAAAGGGCCGTTCGCCGATCTGTCTGTTGGTGAGACCGGCCGCCGCGAGCAGGGCGATCTCCCGTTGCTGTGGCGTCAGTGACGCCGGTCCGGAGCCTCCGGCGTGCCCGACGGACAGCCCGGTTGCCCGCAGCTCGTTGCCGGCCCGGGCTGCCCAGGGCCGTGCGGCGAGTCGCCCGAATGTGTCGAGCGCGGCGCCGAGGTGTGTGCGTGCTTCCCTGATGCACTTCATTCGCCGGAGGCGTTCGCCGTAGGCGAGTTGGTCCCGAGCCCACTCGAACGGCCAGCGGTCGGTGCCGGGTTCGTTGAGCGCCTCGTCGAACAAGTCGAGCGCGCGGCGATCGTCGGCGGTGAGCGCGACCGACGCTTTTACGGTCATGGCAAGCCGTGGCGAGATGGCTCCGGCACCCGACTCATGTGCGGCCATGGCGTGCGCTCGCGCCTGCGCGGTCGGGCCTGTTCTGGCGGCGGCCTCGGTGAGATCCATGATGACGAACAGGGCGGTGGGGACGTGGGAAGCAAGCTCGCCGCCCGGGCTGATGGCGGACGCGTGCAGGTATGCGTCCTCGAACCGGCCGTGGACGAGATCCAACCCGGGTTGGGTGGGAACGGATATGCGATGCCCATGCCGGACACTGACGAATCGCGTCAACTCTCCACCCCATGCAGCTGAGCTGGGGGCGCACACGGACGGGCCCGGCCATTGCACCTACGCCGGTGATCGGATGTCACCGCGCATACAACCGCCACACAGGCCAACCCGGCGAACCCATGCGGTCACAGCACAGCGGCCGACGGATTCCGGGCCCGATGGCTAGTTGGTGGTCCGGGAGCGGGACCGGCTGGCGTCCGGGAGGTTCCGCTGTTCGGCAAGGACGACCGTGAGATCTCGCCGTGAGCCAGGTCGGACCGTGGTCGTCCCCATCGACGGGCCGACCACCGAGCCGACCACGTTGGTGAGTTGCTGCCGCAGATCCAGGTAGAAGCACGGCCGATCGCCGGGCTTGCCCACGTCCCGCGTCGTGTGCTGTGCGGGCGGCGTCGCCCACCGTTCGGCGAGCAGCTGCTGAAAAGCGCGCGGTCGCATCGTCGGTGGCCACGACATCGATGACGACCAGGCCCGGCTCGCTCACGTGCACCTCGTTGATCGGGTCCGTGTACGGCACTGCCGCCTCGCACACCGGCGCCGTTCGACCTGAGCGATGTGATCACCCGAAGTGGACTTCCGCGTAGGCGTGGAACACCTCCTGGTGACCGAGGTAGAGCGCCTCGAAGTCCAGCGGCAGGGACACGGACTGCGACAGCCCGGCACCCTGTCATGGGCGGAGCACTCCGACGCCAACTTGTCTGCGCCAACGGTCCGTTGGACCTGGCACCTGCCCAAGGGACCCGGCGGTTCTGGACGTGCCGGACCCCCGATACGACGCAGCCCGATCGCCCCCCTGCTGGCCGGTCTGTCTGCCGTGGAGGTTCTCGGCCAGCTCCGCTCCGACTGCTGCTCATTCCGCCCGTGCGCCAAAAGGGCAGCTTTCCGCGCTCGACTCCGCGAGGTCGTCGTGCACATCCGCGGCGGCTTGTGCCCTTCACAGGGTCTCGCTGCGCAGCGCGGCGAGGGTTTCGGCGACGGCGGCGTCCATGGCCGGAGTTGGCCGGCGGCCACGAGAGGTTGCGGCGGTGGCGTTGACGGTCATGCAGTAGAGGAGCGATCGTCGACTCTGGCCTTCGGAGAGTATCTGGCAGGCGTGAGGAAGGTGTTCCTCGGCGAGCGCATCCAGCTGACGCAGGCGGGTGTCGAGGGGGACCGGGCGGTCCGCGCAGGCGCTCACGGAGGCGGCGAGGGCCTGAACGGCCGGGGCGACGAGTGGCAGCACCCGGCAGCGACTCGGGCAGGTGGCGCAGCCGGACAACTCGCGGGGCGGGCGGGAGCCGATGGTCCGGTTCAGGTCCGCACGGATCTCGGAGAGCAGCTCACGTGCCGATCCGTCGAGGTGCTCCGCCTTCAGCCAGCCCTCCCCCAGTCGCGCCAGGATCCGGGCGGCACGGTCACGCCCGAGGAACTCCGCACCGCGGTCCGGTGCGCCGAGGCCGTCCAGCCGTCGTCTGGCGGCCTGCGCGTAGGTGCAGTACGCCAGGCTTCCCGCGGGCACGGACGAGCGCCAGGCCGTCCAGGCCTCCCACAACTGCTCCGGTGTGCCCAGCAACAAACGATCGAAGAAGGGGGACAGCGCCTGGTCCGCGGCGGCCCGTGCGCGGTCCCGGTCCGCCAGGTGCAGCACCGTGCAGGGCGCCGGACAGCGGCGGCAGCCGCCGTGACGGTGCAGATACGCCCGGTCGGCCTCGGCCGGTGCGCCGGCCGCTCCCTGCACCCGCACGGCCAAGGGCTCGGGCGGCCGCATCCTGGCCAGCACGGCGGAGCCGATCCGTTCGTCGTGAACGACGGCCTCACCGGGCGGCAGAGTGGCCAGATGACGGCTCTGCTGCTCGGTGAGGTTGACCGTCGCGGCGACGACCGCGCGGTCGTCGGCGGCGACCAGCCGGTGCAGGATCTTGACGTTGGAGTTCTTGACGATCTCCGGCGCAAGCTTGGTGGGCACCTGGTCGGCGACTATGAAGCCCTCACCGTACGCCCGCATCTCGGCCAGCATGTCGGTGAACATCGCCACCGCCTTGGCCTGTGCATCAGGAGTCTCGGCACCGGACGGCGGCCGGGCGGCACGCAGCAGCCGGTGGGCCTCCTCGATCAGTGTCAGGTGGCGCAGCTCCTCGCCTTCGGGCATGGCTGCCCCCGCGCGTGACTCGGCGTACTCGTACAGGCGGCACAGCAGCAGGGCCATGACGAAGGACTTCTCCTCGTCGTCGCCGAGGTTGCGCAGCTCTATCAGGGCCGGCCGGGCGAAGAGGTCCTCCACCGGCACCGAGCGGCGGGTGTCCAGAGCCATGCCCTTGGTGCCCACCACCAGGCTACCCAACCGGGAGCGCAGTGCGGCGCCGAGGTTCTGGTGGACCTCGCGTCCGTAGGCGCGCCGCTCCAGGACTTCCTCGATCTTGTCCTGGAGTTCCCTGATGGTCGGGGTGAGTGCGGCGACGTCCGGTGCGGAGGGCCGGGCGCCCAGCAACTCGTTGGCGGACGTGTGCAGATCCCAGCCGCGCTCGGTGTAGACCTCGAGCATCGCGTCCTCGAGGACATAGGACATGCCGGCGAACATGGGGAAGGACGCGTTGAAAACGGCCTTGAGCAGGTCGATGTGGCGCGAGAGCGGCACGGAGGCGACTGGGGCGAACGGGTTGAGCCGTAGCGGCAGCGGGGCGTCCGGGCCGATGCCGTAGACGCGCAGTCTGCCCTTGAGGGCCGGGTGCTGGGCGAGTTGGCGGTACTCGGCCTTGGCCGGCTCGATGACCAGGAACGGCACACCCAGCTCGGTGTACGCCTCGACC
This sequence comes from Streptomyces griseochromogenes, assembly GCF_001542625.1. NCBI lineage: Bacteria > Bacillati > Actinomycetota > Actinomycetes > Kitasatosporales > Streptomycetaceae > Streptomyces > Streptomyces griseochromogenes. The sequence goes on from NZ_CP016279.1 coordinate 5,490,916, forward strand.
AGGAGGTTCTTGGCGGTGGTGGTCTTGCCGTACCCGGTCATTCCGGTGATGAAGACATGCCGGTTCAGCGCCCGGTCGGAGACGGTGACCTGCTGGTACTCACCGCCCTGGGCATCTGTGACACGGCCGATGGTCACGGCCTTCGGCTCAGGTGGCGGGGCGGAGAGGGGGAACTCGGCGACGTCAGGCATCGGCAGTCCGGCCATCGGCCCGCGCGGAAGGCCCACCAGGACGGCGAGTTCGGCGGAGGTGAGGCAGGTCGCCAGGGCGTCGAAGGCGGGGCCCAGGGGATGTCCCATGCCGCCGGACGCGGGCACGAGGGGGAGGATACGGCCGTGCAGGGCCGCGGTGCGGAGGGTGGCCGGCGGCAGCCGCAGCACCCGCAGCGGGTCAAGGGCGGTGGCTTCGCCGCTGCAGGTGCCGCGCAGCGCCCCCGCGAGTGACTCCAGGGCGCCCTCGCTCTCGGCCGCCAGGTAGACGGCGGTGCGCCACCAGCCCTGGGCCCGGGCGGTCTCCAGCCGGTCGATGTGCTGCTGGAGCAGTTTCTCGCACGCCTCGGCAGTGGCGTCCAGCAGCTCCGCGTTGTGGCTGCGGAGAGTCGAGACGCCCTTGGTCTGGGAGGTGTTGCGCGGGCCGCCGGCGATCGAGGCGAGCTGGAGGACCGAGGGGGCCGCGGTTGCGAGCGGGCGCACGGCCGGGAAGATGCCGGCCAAGGAGCAGAACACCGCGATGGCGGTGAGGCAGGTCGACAGTCCCGGTTCCGATCCGGCGGCCTCGGTGGTGGAGGTGGAACTGGTCTCCCCCTGCTGGTTGCCGACGGTGTGCCGGACCAGGGCGTGGATTTCGCTGCGCAGGCGACGACAGTGGTCGAGAGTGCGGTCGAGCTCCCCGGCGGAGAGGGGTTCGGCTGCGACCACCACGGCGTAGCGGCGGGCGCCGACGGCGGCGGCGAGGCGGTCGAGTGACTGGAACGCGGCGGGACTGCGGCCGTGGACGGGGGCGGGAATGCCCGTGATCAGGGCGAGGGCCGGAGCGGTGCGGACGAACGCGGCCAGATCCGCGTGGGTGCCCTCCTCGAACGAGTCGGCAGGGCCGAGTTCGAGTCCCGGGACATGGGCGCGCAGCACCCCGGCCTGGCTCTGCAGGAAATCCTCGGTGGAGCCCCTGGAGGTGCCCGCGAGGCGGCGCCCGCCCCAGTGGATGCGGTGCCTGATGCCGTCACCGTGGACCGCCACGCTGAGCAGATGGCCACCGCTGTGGCAGGCGGTGAGGACGTGGGGGACAGCAGCGGCCCAGCCTGTCTCGGCGGGCGGGCGCCCCAGGGCGCGGATCTCGTGCAGCAGCGGCCGGGACCCGTCCGCTGATGGCGGTTTGACGGTCCATCGGGTGGGGTCGAAGTCGGTGAGGTAGCGGCGTTCTAGCAGGCAGAGCAGCAGTTGCGGCATGGCTTCGGCAAAGCCGTCCGACCCCAGCAGCGCGTCGACGGCACCGGGCGGGCTGCCGGGCCCGGGGAACTGTACGGGAGGCTGGGGCAGCGGTCCTGGGACGGCTGGGGGCTTGGACGTCATCGTGGCTCCGGCTTGCGTGGGGTCGTCCATGGCTGCGGCAAGTGCATGACCGGCGTGTCGACGGGCTGATGAGGGCCCGGGGCCGCCATGGCCGGTCGTCTTCGCAGTGGATCAGCGGCCTCCCGTGACGGCGGGCTTCACTCGTGGCCCGACTGACTTCGGTGCCGACGCGTTGCGTGGATGCCGCCGCGCGGCAGGGTAGGGTCACCGGGTCTCCGGTGAGGCGGACCAGCGTTCCCAGGGCGGGAGGTCGTCGGGGACCGGTGTGGCATGGCCGTCGCCGGGAGCGGGGGCCTGGGAAGGATCGCCTGGCGTCGGTGCGGTGCCGGGTGCCGCGGCTGGCAACCGGCCGCGGAACTCCGGCCAGTAGGCGGCCCCCGCGGCCAGGTCGGCCGCCGGGGCAGGGCTTCGCCATACCGGCGCGAGCCTCGCCAGGGCGTCGCGCAGGAAGGGCCATGCCGCGCCCACTCCCCCGACCAGGACCAGTTCGGCCTGCGGCGCGGCGCCTTCCGCCAGGGCCCGCACCTCGCTGACGGTTCCTGCCACCTCTGGCCGTCCGGCCAGTTCGTCGCGGTGCAGAGCGAGCGGAGTGAACATCCGGTGGGCGAGCGGGCCGTACCAGGGCACCACCGCTTCGGTGCCCAGCAGGCCCGCGCACTCCAGGGCCGCGTCCAGCAGGGCGAGCAGGTCGCGGGCCGGGGTGCCCTGGTCGCAGCGGGCCAGTACTTCCTGGGCGACCAGGTCGGTCCACGCGCCCGCGCCCGCCGCGTGGACCGTGTCCACCGCACGTCGGTCGAGCAGAGGTTGTCCGTCGGCGTATGCCACCTGGTAGGGCGCGAGCACGGTCCACCGCTCCCCGCACACCACGGCCAGCACCGTGGCCCGTTCGGGTGGCACCGCATCGCTCTCCGCCAGCCAGCGGCAGACCAGGGCATCGGCAGCGCCGATCCGCGACGGTCTGCCCAGGCCCGATTCCTCGCAGCGTTCTTCGGCGTCTGCCGGAGTTCCCGGACCCGTGCACACGACGGTGTGGCAGCCGAGAGCGGGGGTGGTGCCGGCCAGGCCCAGGTAGCGGGCGGCGCGCCTGTGCACGCCACGCAGGAAGCCCTCGGACCAGGGGTCGTTGCGCCAGACGAGGAGCCGCTCGGCCGTGGCCGGCCCGTCGTCCAGCAGTTGTTCGGCTGCCGCGCTGCCCCAGGCGTCGTCGGCGCGGGCATTGGGGATGAGGGTCCGCCGGCCGTCGCCGAGCAGGGACAGCCGTGCGGCTCCTGGCCTGCCCTCACGGAGTGCCACGACGCTGCGCGTGTACTGCAGGTCGATACCAAGGACGCCGGTCACTGAGTTCCTCCGCAGCTGTCCAGGCAGTCGGTGAGATGCCGGTGCAGGGCCTCAAGGACGGTGAGCGGGCCGGAGTCCGGGGCCCTCGGGGCCGGGGTGAGGGGACGGCAGGCGCCCCCCAGCAGCTGGAGGACCAGGCTCCGCCGTTCCTTGGCGTGCCGTGCGGCTACGGCAGCGGCGGCCAGGATGTTCGCCCGGGTGCGTTCCCGGTCGGGTACGGCGGACTCGGCGGCCTCCTTGGCCCGTTCGACCGAGTCGGCCGCAGCGTTGACGACCTGGTCGATGCTACGCAGGGCTTTGGCCGACAGTGAGGGTATCAGCGAGCCGATCCGCCCGCTGACGGTGCGCCCGAGGCTGTTGGTGCGCAGTTCGGGCAAGCGTCCGGCGAGCCGGCCCGGCACCTCGACGCAGACGACGGGAGGCCGCAGCAGCTCCGCGAGCCGCCGGGTCTCCGTCTCGGTGAGGGCCGCGTGCCGGGTGGCGGCGGCGCTCCGGTCCAGCGTCCGGGCCAGGGTTTCGGCGAGTGCGGCGGATGCCTGCTGCAACTGCTCGGTGAGCAGGCGCCCGTAGCTGCCGTCGCGCTGGACCGGACCGGTCGTCAGCAGCTTCGCGACCTGTTCACCGCAGGCGCGGGCATGTGTGTCCCAATTCCGTGCCCAGTCGTCCACGGCCCGCTCCACCTGGGAGCGGAAGTGCTCGCCCGCGGTGGTGAGCTCGGCTCGCAGCAGGTCGTTGCCGGCGCATTCCTGTTCCAGGAGCGACCGCTGCTCGCGGATCCGGAGGGAGGCCTCGTCGACCAGGGGGCGTAGCAGAGCAGCCGCACGGGCTCGCCGGGCGGCAGCCACCGCCGGGTCGGCGTGGCTGATCCGGTCGAGCAGGGCACGGGCCTCGGGGGCGCCGAAGTGGCCGGGGTCGGCGGCGGCCGCGCGGGCGCTGACGAAGACGAGTCCGGCGGGCGCCCCGCCGTCGAGTGCGTGGTGGAGCCGGGCCCGGTGGTGATCGGCCCTGGTGGTCAGGAAGCGCTGCCACTGTTCGGGGGTGTCCTCGGTGAGGAAGACATTCACCAGCAGCACGACCGAGTCCGGTCCGTGCCGTTCGCGGTGGGCCCGGAGGAAGTCCTCCTCGACGGTGGAGATCGGCTGCCGGGAGCTGACGACCCAGACCAGCAGGTCGGCATGGGCGGCGACCTCGGCAGCCCGCGCGGTCATGGCATCGGTGTCGTTGATGCCGGGTGAATCGACCCAGCGCACGCGGTCCGGGACCGGGCAGTCGGCCAGCTCGATCACCAGGCGGCGGCTCTCCAGCACCTCGCTGCGGTAGTCGCCGTCGGCGGCGACGAGGGAGACGGCATCGGCGATGGCGTCGGTGGTGCAGGGAAGCTTTGTGCGCCGGCCCGCACGGACGACGGTGACGTGGTCGGCGGGCCCCTTTCTGATCACGCAGGCGACTCCCGTCTCCGGGAAGTCGTCGACCGGCAGGAGCGGGCGGCCGATGAGCAGGTTGAGCAGGCTGGACTTGCCGGCGCTGAAGTGGCCGCCGAAGACCACCGTGGTGCATGACGCGGCCAGCACGGCCCGTACCCGCTCCAGTTCGGTTGTGAACCGTCGGCGACAGGCGTCGCCGTGGCGGTGTGCCAGTTCTCCGGCAAGGGCCGGCGGCAGTGCCACCGCCGGCCGTGCGGGGCTGCGGGTCATGGTCACCGGCTCACACCTGTTGCGCGGTGGTGAGGGCCTTCTGCAGCTGCACCAGATGTCCGGCGACCGACGTCTTGGCCTCACTGAGCCGGGTCAGGGCCTGGTCGCGTTCGTCCTGGTCGCGCTGGTTGTCCTCGACCATGGACCGGATGTTGTTCTCCTCCTCTTCGATGGTCGTGGTGATCTCGTGGGTGACCAGGCTCTCCAGCTCCTCGAAGCCCGCCCGGACGCGCTCGGTGAGCTGTGGGCCGAGTTGTACCGGCAGATCACGCAGGCCTGTGTCGGCGTCCTCGACGGCCCTGCGCTTGAGGCGCTTCTCCAGGTTGAGGCCGGCGGCGCCCATGCTGCCGAGGAGCGAGGCGGCCAGCACGGCCGGGATGACGATCGGCGCGGCCGGGCTGACGCCCAGCATGCCGAGGACGACTGCCGCGCCCAGGGCGCCGCCCGCGCCGCCGGCCGCGCCACGCCAGCCGGCCGCGCCTCCGGCCACGGCGCCGCCCAGGCCGCCCAGTGCGAAGCCGGCCACCGCGGCCAGCACGCGCTCGGTGGTACCGACCAGTGGCTTGCCGCCCGGAGCGACCTCCCACCCGGTGAGTTCGAGGTGCAGGGCGTCGAACTCCCTTCCTATCGCTGCGATCTCCACCTCGATGTCGTCCGCCAGGTGCTTGAGCAGTGGTCCGAGCAGGTCCTGCGCCTCGGCATCTGCCCAGGCCGAGAGATGGTCGGTGATGTACTGCTGGACCGCTTCGGCGATGGTGGCCGCCGCCTTCTTCTGCTGAAGGACTCCGAGCATCTTGCCGAGCTTGACCTCCACCCCCTCCACATGGTCGGCCAGGCCGTCGCGCATGGCGGCGATCCGCCCAGTCAGGCTGGTGGTGAGGGCGGCCTCTGCCTCGGCACGGTAACGGGCGAAGAGCGCGGGCAGCTTGGCCGGGCGGCTCCGGATCGCCGAGAGGGTGGGCAGCATGCCCGCATACGCCTCACGCAGCCGGGTCTGGTCGGTGCGGGCGGCTTTCACTCGCTGGCCGATGTGCTGGTCGACCGACTGGGCGAGATGGGTGGCCTGAGTGGTGTATCGCTTGAGGTGCACATGGTGGCGGTCGCGCAGGAGGAAGTCACCCAGCCGCCGCTCGAGTTCGGCCAGGCCGGATGCCTCGACCAGTTCCGGGTCGTTGCCGTAGACACCGCGGCGGGCGCGTTCGGCGTCGACGAAGTAGATGTCGCGGGAGGCGAGTTCCTGGCCGGCCCAGGCGGGACCGCCGAGCTGGTCGCGTACATACCGGTTCCAGACGAACCCCTTGAGCCGGTCGTCGGCGGCACGGCTGTGGAAGAGGTTGACCACAGTGAAGATCCGGGTCCCTTCCCGTACCAGGTCGGAGGCGTTCATCAGCTCGTTCTGCCCCATCAGCACATCACTGCGGTAGACCAGTACGGCGGCGTCGCAGCGCTGGGTGGCCTCCTGGGTGACCTTGGTGCGGGTGGGGTGTTCGTCCAGTCCCGGCGAGTCGTAGACGATGACGCCGGCCTTGCAGAGCCTGGCGGGGAAACCCATCTCGAACTCGCGGATGTGCCGGAAGCGGCGCTCGCTCTCCTGCTCGTCGATGTCGAGCGTGGACTCGCGCAGATACCGGTCCAGGGACCAGGACTCGGACTTGCCCTCGAAGCTCCACGCCTTGATGTACGGCTCGTCGGCGTACCGGACCCCGGTGAGGGTGGCGGTGGCGGGCAGATCGTCCACGATCATAGGCCCCTGGTGCCCCGCGAGGTCGACGGGCTGGGTCGTGCCGCCGAGCAGGGCGTTCAGCAGGGTGGATTTCCCGTTCTTGAAGCGCCCCATCACCATCAGGTTGAAGGTGTCCGACCTCAGTTGAAGGGCGGTCGTCTCCAGCCGCGAGGCGGTCTCCTTCATCTCCAGTCCCCGCGCCAGCGCGGCCAGGCCGTCGATGGCCACGCCGGCCTCCCCGGTGGCCCGCTCGGCGCCCTGCTGCATCATCTCTGCGAGTGTGCTGCTCGTGTGTTGTGCCACGATCTCCCCTCCCTGTTCTCCGGGCGCGCGTCGAGCTGCCCGCCCGGCATGTGGCGCGTCCTCCGCCCCGCGGGGCGGAAGTTCTCAGATCCGTACGGCGGCGAGACGGCGCCGCAGGGCGTCCAGCTCGGCGGTGGCCTCCGCGGTGGCGCCCGGGCCGGTCGTCTGCCCGGCTTCCGGTACGTCCTCACCGCCGTCCTGCGCCGGGCACAGGGTGTCCAGCTCTCGGCCGGCCCGGTCCAGGGTCTGCTCCACGGTCCTGCGCAGCGCGCCGACCTCCCTGCGCATCGCGCCGGGGAGGATCTGTGTCAGGCCGGCGATGCGTTTGCGCACGGCGTCCTTCCCGTAGCCGGTCGCGCGGACGAGCTGCTGTTCGGCCTGCACGTGGTGCAGCATGCCTCCGGCGGCGGCTCCGACCCCGGCGCCGAGCACGGTGCCGAGTCCGCTGGTGAGCACCGCTCCCGCGGCGGCACCGAGCACCCCGCCCACCACCACCTCGGTGGCCATGCCGGCAGAGCGTCCGGGCGCGACCTGGCCGGCGGCGGGGTTGACGGAGGCCATCAGGGCGTCGTCGAGGGACACCGTCGGCACCGTTCCCACGATGTCCGGAGTCGCCCCGCACGCCCTGAGCGCCTCGTCCAGCCGGTGGAAGAGCTCGCTCACCGCGAAGTCGATCCGGGCAGCCCTGGCCCTGAGCCCGGGTCCGGTGGTGGCGGCCCAGCGGTGGATGCCCCGGTCCACACAGCTGCCGACGAGGCTCCGCATCCGGGCGGGTTCGGACAGCTCCTCGCGATGGCGCTCCAGGAAGGGCCTCACGTCGCGCTGCAGGTCCTGCTCCAGCATCCGCAGTGCGGCGGCCACCTCTCGCTCGGCAGCGGACGCCTCGGCGTCCAGGGTCCGCAGCAGTTCCCGGCGGCCGGCGGTCAGGGCCGTGCGGGCGGACGCGCCCTGGCCGGTACGGCGCCGGGCCGGGTCGGCGGGCCGCTCCCGGGTCTTCTCGGCGATCACGTCCGAGGCGAGGTCCAGCAGGCGGGCGATCCGGTACGCCTGCAGCCGGGCGGGGGCCGCCACCTTGGCGGTCATCCGTTCCTCCAGCGTGGCGGCGTCGCGTGCCAGACGCTCGCGCAGGGGCTCTGGCGCCTCGGCAGCGGCCCACAGCAGGCATTGGTGGTCGGTCAGATCGCCCCCGGCCCACTGCTCGTCGGGTCCCGCGTACAACAGGCGCCAGATACGGCGGGCCACCAGGTCCAGGTCACCGTCGCCGGTCAGCGCCTCGGCTCCGGTGAGCACCACGACCACCGTGTCCGGCGGGCGTGCGGCGAGTGCGGCGGCGGCTTCGGCCGCCTCGGGGCCGAGCAGCTCCGCGCAGCCGAGGGCGAGAACGAGGCGGTTGGCGCGCAGCGCGGGCGCCGGGTCGGCGTGCAGGGCCTCCAGGGGGGCGCTGAGCGGTTCGTGGGCGTCCAGGCGGGTGTGCAGCCACACGGCGAGCGCCGAGCTGTCCGCCTTGGGCGAGGCGCACAGCAGTACGGTCCGGTCGTCCGGTTGCGGCAGTGCGGCGGCGGCCTCGGTGACGGCTGTCCAGCCGTGACGTCCGGCAGCCTGGACGACGGCGGAGAGCAGCGTGTCCAGCTCGGCGGCTGCGGATGTTGCGAAGTCGGCCATCACCGCTCCAGCCATGCGTAGAAGTCAGGCGTCAGGGCCAGGGACCAGTCCCGGCACTCGCGGGGCAGCACCAGAGCGAGGGCGGCGGCGAGATCGCCGCGGACCGTGGGGTCGCCGGGGCTGCCCGCGAGGAACGAGGGCAGCGCCCGGTCCATCAGGGCGTCGAAGAGCCGTTGGTCCTCGCGGACCGCGGAAAGGGGTCGGCCGCTCGGGGCTACGGTCACCGGACCGCCCGGCGGCGCGTCGCTGAACGGGGCGACGGGGACCAGGGCGTACACGAGCAGCCGGGGCCTCGTGATGCCGACCGCCCACCAGCGGTCAGGGGTGTCGACCCGCAGCGGCTGCCGCGGAGCCCGTACGGCGGGGGCGGCGAAGACCGCGTAGGCCGGGGTGCCCCAGCGCAGGGTGGGCAGCGGTGGCGAGACGTAGTGCTCCAGGGGCACCTCGGCCGCGCGCAGCGCATGCTCGACCACCCCCTTGCGAGCCTGCTCATAGGGCGTACGGATGTGTTCGTGCGAAGTGTCAGCGGTGTTCACAGCGGTGTCCTCTCCCCTGGGACGGCGGCATGGACCTGGTCGGTGACCACGCAGTTGCCTCCTGCCCCCAGCCAACTGTCGGCCATGGTCGCGGCGTCGACGAAGCGGGCGGATTCGCCCGTGCCGCTGTCGTTGACGAAGAATCCCTCGATCTCCCCGTTCGCCGGGTCACGGGCGACCCCGATGGGCACGACTGCGTGGTTGGCCTGGCCGGCGTCCCAGTAGGTCGCGTCGTCCCAGAGCACACCGGCGTTGGCGGCGACGATCACTCCGTGGCCCTGCTCCAGGTGGGCGGCCAGGTCCTCCAGGGAGTCGGCGGTCTCCTTGTGGGCGGGCACGCCGTAGTCGGACAGGATGCGGGCCTGGTCGGGCAGTGTGGTGCCGCCACATGCGGTGGCGTCGCCCCCGGTCTCGCACAGGCCGTGGGAGACCGCATGGGCCACGACATCGTTCTCGGTGACGTCGACACCGAACTGCCTGAGCACTCCCTCGCAGGAGCACAGCCCGCAAGTGCCCTGGAAGCCGAAGGAGTTGTCACCCTGACGGTGGGTGAAGTCGGCGTAGGTGTCGACATCGCCGATGATCAGGGTCTCCCGGCCGTCGGGCAGGGTACCGAGTGCGTAAGGGACGTCGACGCCCGCGTCGACCGACTGGGTGACGACGTCCGCCGGTAGCTCGTGGAGTGGCTCTAATGGTGACGCCTGGTCCACGGTCTCCTCCTCCGTGACTGTTGGCCGATCGCATCGGCGCTTCACCGGTTGCAGACCCCGGTGGGCGCAGCGGCATTACCGACTTCGCGGTGCGAGGCGGCGCCTCATGGCATGTCCAGGTGTCCGACGACCTTGGTGCAGGCGGAACGCAGCAGCGTGGGCCAGTTGCGGCGGCGGTGGTCGGAGCGCCGGTCGAGGACGGCACGCCGGAAGACGTCGGCCTCGGCCTCCGTGAGTGGGTCGTGTGGGACACGTGCGGCCTGTGCCATGGCGTGCCTCAGCGCGGACTCGCCACCGAGGAGTTCGGGGTGGTGCAGGAAGAGCGCGACCCGCAGCTTCGCGACGGCCCGGCAGTGGGCGACGGCGCAGCGTGAGCCGGGCAGGTCCAACGTGGTGCCGATCTCGTCCCAGGTACGGCCGGGTAACGCGAGCCTGGCCCGGACGACGGCGTACTCGGTGAGGTTGAGGTCACCTCGCTCGCAGGCCTGTTCAGCCAGTGCGGGCAGCCAATCGGTGCTCGGCGGGTCCGCATGCGGCAGGCAGGCGGCCGTGACCGGCTCTCCCTGCACCTCGAGCGGCACTTCGCGTTCGGCCCGTCTGAGTCGATGTGCAGCCAGTCGCGCCGCTTCACGGCTGGCGATGGCCATGACCCAGGTCAGAAAGGCCGACTCGCCCCGGAAAGTGGCATATCCGCGCCAGGCCCGGATGGCCACGGCCTGGCCGAGGTCCTCGGCGTCGGCGGCGTTGCACATCGTGAATCTGGCATAGGCGACAACATGTGGTCGAGCGGCGATCCATTTCTCTGAAAAGTCGTCATGTTCAGCCAAACATTTGCGTACATCCGGGCCGGCGCAACCCTCCCGGCCCACCCCTTCCGGGAACAGCTGTGCGTGCATGCGCGTCGGCAACCCCCCTGGCGCGACACATATCCGGCCCGACCGGGCCGATGAGCTGCCAGCATAGGGAGATGGGGTACACCTTGGCGGTCTGTGTACCTCTTTGCCGGAAAATCAACCCTTCCTGACCGATCTTGCCGGATTGTGGCCACGTTCACGGGTCGGCGGATTCCCGGGCAGGCAAGCGGTCCGGCCCGGGCCCGCCCTCGTCGGTGACGCGCATACGGCGTGTGGCCCGAGTCCATGTCCTCCGCTTTTACGCAGGCAACAGTGTGTAACCCTCTCCTCAACGGGGCCGTATCTCCCGCCCGCCGGCCGGCACAGCGCCCTACGGGCGGACGACTCTGCCGGGCGGATGAACACGGACGCAGCCAACCGCCGGAGTTCCCTGCTCCGGCGCGGAGTGGGAAACCCAGCGGTTGGCCGGCGGTCACTGTTGACGGGTCACCCGGCCTTCACCAGTTGCCACTGCTGGTTGGTGCCTCCATTCGGATTCCATTGGATGACCGGGGCTTTCTGCTCGGACGAGGCGCCGGAGACGTCGACCAGGTGGCCGCTGTTACGGGACTCGATGGTGTAGGTGCCGTTGCCCGAAGGGGTTATGGCCCATTGCTGGTTGGTGCCGCCACTGGGCTTCCACAGCTCCAGCTGGGTACCGGGCAGCGTGGTGTACTTGTCGACGTCCAGGGCCTTGGTGCTGCCGACGCCCGTGATGGTGTAGTAGCCGTCGGCGTTGGCGGTCAGCGTCCACTGCTGGTTCGTACCGTGGGTGGCCGGGTACTGGATGATCGGCGTCCCGTCCGTGGTGCCCTCGCCGAAGGCGTCGAGCAACAAGTGGCTGTTGGCGTTGACGAGGGTGTACGTGCCGTTCAGGTTCGGTGCCGACCCGGGCCTGATGGACAAGTTGGCGTACTGGACGCCGTAGTAGCCGTGGTTGGTGGAGTTCCACACGGTGCCGAGCCCGATCTGTCCGGCGCCGTAGCTGTTGTCGCTGACATCGGCGACCTGAGTACCGTCGATCTTCGCGGTGATGGTGCTGCCCTGGAAGGTGAGCGAGAGCTTGTGCCAGGTGCCGGTGCCCGGTGCCCGGTGCCGTGGCGAGCTTGCCGCTCGCGCCGGGCAGTGTGGTGAAGTTCCACGACTGGTCGCTCTTCTGCAACGTCCAGTTGCCCTCGGTGTCCAGGGTCAGGTGGTAGGCGTTGAGGCCGTTGTTGTTCTTGTTCTGCCAGCCGACACGGCCCAGCAGATCCGCTCCCCCACCGGACTGTTCCAGCAGCACGTCCGTGGAAACGGTGTAGTTGGACCAGTTGACATCGTCCATCAGGGTGTAGGGCTGATTCTTGGATTCGCCGGTCCACTGGATCGGCGAGGTGGTGGTCATCTGGCGCAGGCACCGGCCGCCGCGTCCGCCTGCGCAGGGCGCCGCCTCGAAGGCGCCGTTCATGGCGGCGAAGTACTTGGCCTCACTGCCCGTGGGGTAGCCGGCGAAGCTGTCGGCATAGGGAAGCCTGAGCAGGGAGCGCTGTGGGCCCGTGGCGGTTCCGGGCGCCTGCCCCGTTCGTGGTGGTGACGGTGTAGAGGCCCTTGGGTCGCAGGGTGAGCTGATAGCTGCCGCTGGAGGCTGTCAGATCGGATGCGGGGACCATGCGTGGGTGATCGGTACTCATGTCCGTCGTCCACACGTGCAACGTGCCGCCGGGCAGACCGCCGGTGACACTCAGGGAGACGGTCTGGTCGGCGGTGGCGTCCATGGTCTCGAATACCGTGCTCCAGGCCGACTTGTCCGGAGCCGCGTAGCTGACGTAGCTGCCGTTGGCCCGGTCGCCGCCGACATAGCCTCCGGCGGTGTCCAGGTACTTCCAGCCGGGAGACGTGAACTGGCTGGTCTGCGCCATGACCCAGGCGCTGCGCCCGACGTTGTACGCACCGGACCAGGGCTGGTTGGCCCGGATCAGGCCAACCCCGTTGTAGTCGAGGTTGGGAGTGATCGAGGCGGTCAACGGCCAGTTGATGTAGGCGGTCGTCCTGGCGTCCAGGTACCCGCGGTTGATACCCCGGGCCATCGCGGTGGCGCCGGCGTCGGCGTCGTCCGAACCGTTCTCGCTCGACCACAGCTGCTTGCCCGACACCTGCGCGTTGGCCGAGCTGCCGCAGCTCGTCTGATCGGATCGGTAGCCGCAGGTGTAGTGCGCGCCGATGATGTCCACGGCCGAAGCCAGCGCGGGCCGGCTCACGATGTCATTGGCGATCGCCCAGTCGTTGTCGGCGCCCACGATCTTCGTGGGATAGCCCCTCTTCGCGAGTGCGGCATGCAGGGCCTCCTACCAGGCGGGGCTTTTCGTGGTGTCGTACCTCTCGTTCCAGCCGCCGAGGTAGTCGACGGTGAAGTTGTTCTGCTTGGCGCAGCCGAGCCAGCTCATCAGGTAGTCCACGGTCGACGGTGAGCTGGTGGACCAGAAGTTGTGACCGCCGAGGAAACCCGGGGCGCCCCATGCGAGGGCGTACAGCCTGATGTTCGGGGTGCGCAGCTTGGCCTGCCGCATCAGCCACCACTCGTAGCCGTTGTCGGCGCTGCAGTTGATCTTGCCGGGAGAATGCTCGATGCTGGACTCGGCGCCGTCCGTGGAGTTGGTGTCGCCACCGATCTCCACCTTGAGTATCTGCAAGGATGCGCCATGGCCGGGCTTGAAGAGGTAGTCGAGGATCTGGCTGCGCTGCGGCTCGGGGTAGTCGATGAGAAGACGCGAGTTGCTGCCGCCACCGCTGATGGCTCCGACGCCGTCGAAGGTGCGGCCGGGAGACTTCCCGTCGACGGTGATCGAGGTGGTTGCGACCGCGGCGAGGGCGCGGGTCGGTGTCATGCCAGTGACCAGCGCCAGGCACTGCGAGACAACGGCGAGAGCCGCCATTCACAGGCGCCTGTCCCGTATACGGACGGCATGTATGTGCGTTCCGGTATGCATCAGGATCGTCCTTCCTGAGGGAGGCGTTTCAGGTCGCAGAACGGTCTGCGGGTGGCAGACCGCGTGGTGGCGCGAGGGGGTTGCCGGTCAGGAGCGGCAGGAGCTCGGGGTGAACCGGATCCGCGGCCTCATGGCTGAGACGCCGGTGCGGGTAACTGATCGTTTCAGAATGAGTTGAGCCACGGGTCTTGTGCTTGACGATCTTGGTCAACAGGCTGTCCCGGGTACGTTCTGATCTCGTTCCTGACGACCTGTGGGAGCGGGTAGCTCCGCTGCTGCCGCCGGCTCCCGAGCGGCGGCGCCGCTATACGGGACGGTTGCGTGTTCCGGACCGAACGGCGCTCGCGGGCGTCCTGTACGTGCTGCGGACCGGTGTCGCCTGGCGTGATGTCCCCGAGGAGACGGTGGGCTGCTCCGGGGTGACAGCCCGGCGCCGGCTGCGGGACTGGACCGAGGCCGGCGTCTGGCCCCGCCTACACGCTGCTCTGCTCAGCGAGTTGCGTCGCGCGGTCCTGTCGGACCTGGATGACAGCGCCGTAGACGGCTCGCACGTCCGCGCTCTCAAAGGGTGGAATCACGTCGGCCCCTCGCCCGTCGACCGGGCCCGTCCCGGCTCCAAGCACCACCTAATCGTCGACCGTCACGGAACCCTGCTCGCCGTCACGCTCACTGGCGGCAACCGACACGACGTCACCCAGCTCCTGCCCTTGCCGGACGCGGTCCCGCCGATCCGGGGCCTACGGGGCCGCCCCCGCCGCAGACCCCGGCGGCTGTACGCTGACCGGGGCTACGACTTCGACAAGTACCGCCGCCTGCTGTGGAAACGGGGCATCAAACCCGTGATCGCCCGCCGCGGCGTCGCTCACGGCTCCGGACTGGGCAAGGTCCGCTGGGTGGTCGAGCGGGCCTTCGCTCACCTGCACTGGTTCCACCGCCTACGGATCCGCTGGGAGATCCGCGACGACATCCACGAAGCCTCACCCTGGGATGCGCGCTCATCTGCTGGCAACGCCTGTCACGGCAGGCCCGGGCCCGCGCTCTCCCGCAGTAGCCATTCCCTGACCGAAGGAGCACGGTCGAGCATCTGGCTGACCTGGCTCTTCCGGGTACACCTCGCGATGGGTGTACCCGGCGAGCGCCCGGAAGATGTTGGCCGCCGGAGGGCGGCGTTCCTTGTGCTGGTCGGCCAGGTGGCTTCGGTCCGCGTTTCCGTACGGGTGCCGTGGCTCTGGCGTCGGGGTTCGGGCTGGTTGGTCAGCGTTCGAGGAGAGCGATGCGGATGGCTCGTTCGACGTGGGCGGCGGTGTTGGCGTGTCCTTCGGCGTTGGGATGGACCAGGGTGGCGCGCTTGCCGACGAGAGCGCAGTTCAGCAGCGTGCCGGGGACCTTGGCGGGCCAGTAGTCCGCGGCGTCGCCGCAGATTCCCTCGACCCACTTGGTGCCCGCGGGCTGGCAGGCGTCGTGGCCCACGCTGGAGGAGTAGACGTCGACGTAGCGGTCGCCGAAGAACGACGTGACCCGCTGGATCGTGCTGTTCAGCTCCTTGAGGACGTCGTCACGGAGCCAGTCGACGTCGGCGTGGGTGATCGAACCGAGCTCGGTGGGACTCACAGTTGTTGTCAAGCCGCTGCGGTGACGGGTGGTAGGACTTCATAGCACCGTCTGTCACGCAGAAGCGCCCACAAGACGTTGACTCGTCGGCGGGCGAGAGCCAGCACGGCTTGGGTGTGCCGCTTTCCTTCAGCTCTCTTGCGGTCGCAGAACCGACGGGACCCTGCGCAGTTGCGGATGCTGATGAGTGCGGATGTGTAGGAGACCCGTTGCAGTCCGCGGTGAACTTGATCGAAACCATTACCTACACGACGCCTATTTCTCTTTTCCTGTCAGCGTCGCTGCCCGGCCGGAAGGTTGATACGAACGAGCTCATCGAGGAAGGCTGGCGACGGTCCCTCAAAGGGTGACCGACGTGATTCCCGCACATGTGGCCGACGTGCCGCCCCTGGTCGACGCCGACACCTTCGACATATCGGTCCTCTTCCACGACGGTCCAGCCCGCAAGCCGCACCCGCAGCGGCGGCCTGCCGCCCACGAACCTTGGACCAGCACGGACGGCTTCCCTCCGGCCTATGGCTGGTACGCCCCAGCACGACCTGGCGGGAGATCATCAAGGCGGCCACGGGGCCACCACCTCTGCGGGAATGACCTGCTGCTCGACAACCCCGGTAGTGAGCCTGGGGGCGGTGAGCGGGGCTGGCGCGAGGCGCGTGCGGGCCGCTCGCGCGGTCAAGTGGCCCGTGTGGCTGCGCTGTTGAGTGCTTCCGTGCGCTAACCCACACGATGAAGGCGGCGAGTTCAGTGGCCAGTGTCAGGGGCTCGATGATCATGGACATGCCGCGAGGCGATCTCCCGCTGGTCACCGCGAAGAGGACGCCGGCGTCGTAGAGCTTGTGGGCCGCACGGACGGCGCGGTCGGTGAGGACCTTGTCGCTCGTGACCAAAGTGCCGTCGACGTCGGCAAGAAGCAGGCGGATCGGGCGGGTTGGCATCACGCCTCCGTAAGCCCTGGTCGCGGCCGGTCCGGGTGGGGAGAGGCATCGGCTCGTGGATGCGGGGGATTTGAGGGACGGATTCCCGGTCGGCTTGATTTCCGAAAGTTGCTGGAGGATACCGTCACGGCTGGCATGAGTCGCAGTCGTGTTCCTCTCGAGCAGAGGGACGGCCGATGCCCTTTAAGGTGCGCCATTTTTAAATACCCTTTGGGCTTCGAAAACCCCATAAGGGTGATGTGGCGAATATAAAGGATGTGTGCGAGTATTGAGAATTGTATAGCGAAGCTCTTACGGGGTTTGATGTCCAAAATTCAAACAAAACATTTTGGGCCGGCCCCTGAGGGGAGCGGGCAGTGGCGCAGGAAAGTCTGGACAAGACGGCCCACGTGCTGGGGGTCGACATCGGCGGAACCGGTATCAAGGGAGCGCCGGTCGACCTCGAGCTCGGCAGCCTCATCGGTGAGCGGGTCCGGATCCCGACCCCGCATCCGGCGACCCCGGGGGCAGTCGCGGACGTGGTCGTGCAGGTGCTCTCCCAGATCGGCGTCCCAGGACCGGTCGGGCTGACGCTCCCGGCGGTCATCCGGGGCGGCAAAGTCCAGACGGCGGCCAATATCGACCCGGCCTGGATGGAGACGGACGCGGCCCAGCTCTTCGCACGAGCGACCGGCCGCGACGTGAGGGTAGTGAACGACGCCGACGCGGCCGGGATCGCCGAGATGCGCTTCGGCGCCGGCAAGGGACGCAAGGGTGTCGTCGTGATGGTGACGCTCGGCACCGGCATCGGCAGCGCCGTCTTCTCCGACGGGTACCTGGTACCCAACAGCGAACTGGGACACCTGCCGCTGCACCACATGGATGCCGAGGACTGGGCCGCGGAGTCGGTGCGCGAGCACGACGACCTGTCCTGGAAGAAATGGGCGCACCGTCTGGAGACGTATCTCGAGCTCGTCCAGCGGCTGCTGTGGCCCGACCTGATTGTCATCGGCGGTGGCGTCAGCAAGAAGGCCGACAAGTTCCTGCCGTACATCGAGCTCAGGACCGAGATCGTGCCGGCGCAGCTGTTGAACGATGCGGGCATTGTCGGCGCGGCGCTCTTCGCCCCGGCCGGGAAAGCCCAACCCTAGTCTGCCGCGCTCGATATGAGCGGAGGGGCAGCACCTTCAGGGAGGCTCGCATTGAGCAACAACGACCTGGATTCACTTTCCGTCAACACGATCCGCACTCTGTGCATGGACGCCATTCAGGCGGCCGACTCCGGCCATCCGGGGACCCCGATGGGAATCGCCCCGGTCGCGTACACGCTCTGGCAACACTTCCTGCGCTTCGACCCGACCGACCCGATCTGGCCCAACCGCGACCGCTTCGTGCTGTCGGAAGGACACGCCTCCGCATTGCTCTGGTCGCTGTTGCACCTCGCCGGCGTGCAGTCCGTCGACCCCGACTACGAGGTCCTCGGCCGACCCGCCGTCACCCTCGACGACCTCAGGACGTTCCGCCAGCTCGGCTCGCACTGCCCCGGGCACCCGGAGTACCGGTGGACCAGCGGCGTGGAGACCACGACCGGCCCGCTCGGCCAGGGCGTTGCGACCTCGGTCGGGATGGCGATCGCCGGGCAGTGGCTCGCCGCCCGGTACAACCGCGACGACTTCACCGTCTTCGACTTCGACGTGTACGCGATGGCCGGCGACGGCTGCATGATGGAGGGGATCGCCTCGGAGGCCGCCTCGCTCGCGGCCCACCAGCGACTGTCGAACCTCTGCTGGATCTACGACTCCAACCGGGTGACGATCGAGGGCCACACCGACATCGCGTTCACCGAGGATGTGGCGGCCCGGTTCATCGGCTACGGCTGGAACGTCACCACCGTGGCCGACGCCAACGACCTTGACGCCGTGGCCCGCGCGCTGCACACCTTCAAGTCCGAGCATGAGCGCCCGACGCTCATCGTGGTGCACAGCCACATCGGCTACGGGTCACCGGTCGAGGACACCCCGAAGGCGCACGGCGCGCCGTTCGGCGTGGAGGGTGTCAAGTCGACCAAGCGATTCCTCGGGATGCCTGAAGACAAGGACTTCTTCGTTCCCGACGGCGTCTACGAGCACTTCGCCGCAGGCGTCGGCGCGCGCGGTCGCGAAGCCCGGACGAGCTGGGAGGCTCGGATCGAGGCCTACCGAACCACCCATCCCGACCTCGCCGACGAGCTGGAGCGTATCCAGCGGCGTGACCTGCCGGAGGGCTGGGAGTCGGCGCTGCCGACCTTCCCGGCCGACCCCAAAGGCATCGCCAGCCGTGACTCCAGCGGCCAGGTGCTCAACGCGCTTGCCCAAGCCGTGCCGTGGGTGCTCGGCGGGTCGGCGGACCTCTCACCGTCGACCAAGACCAACCTCACGTTCTCCGGCGCCGGTGACTTCCAGGCCGATGACCGCTCGGGGCGCAACCTCCACTTCGGGATCCGCGAGCACGCCGCCACCGCGATCACGAACGGGATGGCGCTGACCAAGCTGCGCCCGTACTGGTCGGGGTTCCTGATCTTCTCGGACTACGCACGCGGCGCGATCCGGCTCTCAGCGCTGATGGAGATCCCGGTCGTACACATCTTCACCCATGACTCGATCGGGGTCGGCGAGGACGGCCCCACCCACCAGCCGGTCGAGCAGCTCGCGTCGCTGCGCGCGATGCCGGGGCTGCTGGTCTTCCGCCCGGCCGACGCGAACGAGGTCGTCGAGACCTGGCGGGTCGTCGCCGCGCTCAGGCATGAGCCGGCGGTGCTGGTCCTTTCCCGTCAGGCACTGCCGACCCTCGATCGCTCCGAGATGGGGGCCGCATCCGGGGTGGCCAGGGGAGCCTATGTTCTGGTCGACGCGGCGGACGGCAAGCCCGACGTCATCCTGCTCGCCACGGGGTCGGAGGTGCAACTCGCGCTCGTGGCCCGTGCCGAGCTCGCCGCCGAGGGCCTCGCGGCTCGCGTGGTCAGCATGCCCTGCTGGGAATTGTTCGACCGTCAGCCCAAGGAATACCGAGACTCGGTCATCCCGCCCGGGGTCAGGGCCCGGGTCGCCATCGAGCAGGCGGCGACCCTCGGCTGGGACCGTTACGTCGGCGACGGCGGCGCGGTCGTCGGCATGCACACGTTCGGGGCATCGGCGCCGCTCAAGAAGCTGCTGACCAAATTCGGCTTCACTCCCGAGAAGGTCACCCAAGTTGCCCGCGAGTGCGTGGCCGCCGGTAGGGAGAAGGCGTGAACGTAACCCAGGCGCTTCATGAACAGGGCCAGAGCATCTGGCTGGACAACATCACCCGTTCGATGCTCGATACGGCCCAGATCCAGCACTACATCGACCAGTACTCCGTGACAGGGCTCACCTCCAACCCCTCGGCCTTCGACAAGGCGATCGGCTCCGGTGACTACGACGACGCGATCCGCGCGAAGGCGGCGGGCGGGCGCAAGGGCGAGGAGCTGTTCTTCGAGCTGGCCATCGAGGATCTGCAGCGGGCCGCCGACCTGTTCCTGCCCATCCACGAACGCACCGACGGCGTCGACGGCTGGGTCTCGCTGGAGGTCTCGCCGCTGCTCGCCTACGACACGCAGCGAACGGTGGCGGCCGCCAAGGCGCTGCACGCCAGAGCCGACCGGCGCAACCTCTTCATCAAGATCCCCGGGACGCCCGAGGGGCTGTCGGCGATCGAGGAGGCCATCGCCTCGGGCGTTCCGGTGAACGTGACGCTGCTGTTCTCGGCAGACCACTACCGGGCCGCGGCTGACGCCTACCTGCGTGGCGTCGAGCGCCGCGTGCAGGCCGGGCACGACCCCGCTGTCGGCTCGGTGGCGTCGGTGTTCATGTCACGCTGGGACGTGGCGGTCAAGGACACCGCACCGGCCGACCTCACCGACACCCTCGCCCTCGCCGTCGGCCTCGACGTGTACCGGGCGTACCGCGAAGTGATGGGCTCGGAGCGCTTCCAGCGGCTCGAGAACGCCGGCGCGCGCATGCAGCGGCTGCTCTGGGCCAGCACGAGGACGAAGGACCCGGCCGCCTCCGACACGCTCTACGTCCACGGTCTGGCCGCGCCGTTCACGGTCAACACGATGCCCGACGACGCCCTGAAAGCCTTCTTCGACCATGGCGAGATCGGAGAGACACTGCCGTCGGACGGGGGCGAATCCGAGGCCATGCTGGCCCGCTTCGCGAGCGCGGGCGTCGACATCAAGGCGCTTGCCACCGAGTTGCAGAGCGAAGGCGCCAAGTCCTTTGTCGCGGCCTGGAGCGACCTCATGGAGCGAATCGACGTGCAGAGCAAGGCCGTGGCCTGACCTGGTGTCGAGCGGCCGGACCGAACCCATCAGAGGAGCGAGCCATGCCATCGACCGCGCTGCGCGAGCGTCCTGCGTGGAAGGCGCTCGCGGGCCATCAGTCCGAGATCGCCGGGTGCCACCTGCGCGAGCTGTTCGCCGCCGATCCGGGACGCGGCGAGCGGATGACGGCCGAGGCCACCGGCCTGTACCTGGACTATTCGAAGAACCGGATCACCGACGAGACCCTGCGGCTGCTGCTCCAGCTCGCCGAGGAGTCGGGGCTGCGCGAGCACATCGACCAGATGTTCGCCGGCGATCGGATCAACGTCTCGGAGCACCGGCCGGTGCTGCACGTGGCGCTGCGGATGCCGAAGGAGTCCACGCTCGTCGTCGACGGAGTGGACGTCGGGGCTCAGGTGCACGAGGTACTCGACCGGATGGAGGCGTTCGCGGACCAGGTCCGCTCGGGCGCCTGGAGAGGCGCCACCGGCAAGCCGATCCGCAACATCGTCAACGTCGGCATCGGCGGCTCCGACCTCGGGCCCGTCATGGCCTACGAGGCGCTGCGCCATTACAGCCGGCGCGATCTCACGTTCAGGTTCGTGTCCAACGTCGACTCGACCGACATCGTCGAGGCGACCCGTGATCTGGCCGCCGAGGAGACGCTGTTCATCATCGCCTCGAAGACGTTCGGGACACTGGAGACGATGACCAATGCCCGCTCTGCGCGTGAATGGGTCCTGGCGCAGCTCGGTGACGAGACGGCGGTCGCCCGGCATTTCGTGGCGGTGTCCACGAACGCGCAGCGGGTCACCGAGTTCGGCATCGACACCGCGAACATGTTCGGCTTCTGGGACTGGGTCGGCGGGCGCTACTCGATGGACTCCGCGATCGGTCTCTCGACGATGCTCGCTGTGGGTCCCGACAAATACCGCGATCTCCTCGCCGGGTTCCACGCGATGGACACGCACTTCCGCACCGCGCCGTTCGAACAGAACCTGCCGGTCCTGATGGGACTGCTCGCCGTCTGGTACGGCGACTTCTTCGGCGCCCAGACCATCGGCGTGATGCCCTACGACCAATACCTGAAGCGCTTCCCGGCCTACCTGCAGCAGCTCACCATGGAGTCCAACGGCAAGCACGTGACGCTCGAGGGCGTGCCGGTGGACTACCAGACCGGCGCGGTGTACTGGGGGGAACCGGGGACCAACGGGCAGCACAGCTTCTACCAGCTGATCCACCAGGGCACCAAGCTGATCCCGGTGGACCTGATCGGCTTCGGCAAGTCGCTCAACCCACTCGGCAGCCACCACGACATCCTCTCGTCGAACGTCTTCGCCCAGGCCCAGGCGCTCGCCTTCGGCAAGACCGAGGAGGAGGTGCGCGCCGAGGGGACGGCTCAGGACGTGGCGCCGCACCGGGTGATGGAGGGCAACCGCCCGACGAACGTGCTGCTGGCAGAGGTCCTCACCCCGTACCGGCTCGGCACGCTGGTCGCGCTCTACGAGCACAGCGTGTTCACCCAGGGGACGATCTGGGGGATCGACTCCTTCGACCAGTGGGGCGTCGAACTCGGCAAGGTGCTTGCTGTCGCGATCATCCCGGAGCTCGAGAGCGCGACCGAGCCTGAACTCGGCCACGACTCGTCCACGAACGCGCTGATCCGGCACTACCGCACGCTCAAGGACTAGGAGGCACCACATGGCGACAGACAAGCCCATGCAGCTCGGGATGATCGGGCTCGGCCGGATGGGGGCGAACCTGGTGCGTCGGCTGATGCGAGACGGCCACCATTGCGTCGTGTCCGACGTCAACGCGGACGCAGTCGCCGAACTGGCCGACGAGGGTGCGACGGGCGCGAACTCACTCCAGGATTTCGTTGCGAAACTGGACAAGCCACGGGCCCTGTGGCTCATGCTTCCGGCTGCGATCGTCGACTCCATCCTCGACCAGCTCGAGCCGTTGCTGGAGCCCGGCGACATCCTCATCGACGGCGGCAATTCCTACTACCGCGACGACATCACGCGCGCCAAGCGCCTTGCCGACAAATCGCTGCACTATGTTGACTGCGGGACCAGCGGTGGGGTCTGGGGGCTGGAGCGCGGCTACTGCCTGATGATCGGCGGCGAGGACGAGGTCGTGGCCCATCTGGACCCGATCTTCAGGACCATCGCTCCCGGCGAGGGCAGCGCCGAGCCGACGCCGAGCCGGTCCCGGACCGGCGGCACCGCCCCGCTCGGGTATCTGCACTGCGGGCCGAACGGTGCCGGGCACTTCGTGAAGATGGTCCACAACGGGGTCGAGTACGGGATGATGGCCGCGATCGCCGAGGGCCTCAGCATCATCAAGCGTGCGGACGCCGGCACAAGCCGGCAGGAGGTCGACGCGGAGACGACGCCGCTGCGCGATGCGTGGGCCTACCAGTACGACATCGACGTCGGTGAGGTGGCCGAGGTCTGGCGGCGCGGCTCGGTCGTCGGCTCGTGGCTGGTCGACCTGATCGCCGACGCCTTCGCCCGCTCGCCCTCCCTCGACGGCTTCGCCGGGCGGGTCTCCGACTCCGGGGAAGGCCGCTGGACCGTCCTCGCCGCAGTGGACGAGGGCGTCCCGGCACCGGTCATCACCACCTCGTTGTACGAGCGCTTCGAGTCCAGGCAGGCTGGGGAGTTCACCGACAAGATCCTCTCGGCGATGCGCTCGGAGTTCGGCGGGCACGCCGAGAAGAAGGGCTGAGGGCTGTGCATCACGAACTCGAGGTCGTCGCCGACCCCGATGCGGTCGCCGGCACTGCGGCGGCGTTCGTGGCGCGGCTGGCCCGGGCCTGCGTGCAAGCCCACGGCCGATTCACGTTCGCCGTCAGCGGGGGGCACACGCCATGGGCGATGTTCGCGCGGCTCGCACGTGAGCGGGTTCCCTGGGAGCACGTGGCGGTGTTCCAGGTCGACGAGCGGGTCGCGCCTGACGGCGACCCGGACCGTAACCTCACCCACCTGCGGGAGAGCCTCGGTGCGGCCCCGGCCGAGGTCATCGCGATGCCCGTGAACGACACCGACCTTGACGCGGCGGCCGCCGCCTACGGGCGGTCGCTGCCCGAGCGTCTCGACCTCGTTCACCTGGGCCTCGGCCCGGACGGGCACACCGCCTCGCTGGTGCCACGCGACCCGGTGCTCGAAGTCTCGGACCGGCTGGTGGCCCTGACGGCGCCCTACATGGGCCACCAGCGCATGACACTCACCTACCCTGCGCTCGCCCGCGCCCAGCAAGTGCTCTGGCGCATCACCGGAGCGGACAAGCGCGAACCGCTCTCAAGGCTCGTGGCGGGAGACCGGTCGGTTCCCGCCGGCCGGGTCGAGGCGGCGGCGTCGCTCGTCCTCGCGGACGCGGCGGCCGGCCAGGGCCCGGCTCGCGCCGACGCCCAGTCGCCAGCATCACCATGACGCCCGGCCCATGTTGCCGTGCCGGCCCCGTAAGGGAGATCAGATGGCTTTGAACTCGTCGAACGTTCCCGCAGACGTGCTGGTCATTTTCGGGATCACTGGCGACCTCGCGCGAAAGATGACGTTTCGCTCGCTCTATCGGCTTGAGCGGCGCAGGCTGCTGACCTGCCCGATCGTCGGAGTGGCGCGCGACGACTGGTCCGACGACGCGCTGCGTGACCACGCCCGCACGGCGATCAAGGCAACGGGTGAGCCGCTCGACGACAGCGTCTTTGCCCGGTTCGCCGCCCGACTCAGCTATGTGCAGGGCGATTACGCCGACGAGGAGACGTTCCATCGCCTCGCCCGGGCGGTCAACGGCAGGCGGCGCCCCGTCTTCTACCTGGAGATCCCGCCGTCGCTGTTTGCCCGGGTGGTCGGAGGCCTGGCAGGCGCCGGGCTGACCAAGGGCGCCCGGGTCGTCGTGGAGAAACCGTTCGGGCACGACCTCGCGTCGGCGCGCGCCCTCAACGACGAGCTGCGTCAGCTCCTCGACGAGGACCAGCTGCTGAGGATCGACCACTTCCTCGGCAAGGAGCCGGCGATGGACATCCTGTTCCTGAGGTTCGCCAACTCCGTGTTCGAGCCGGTGTGGAACCGCGACCACATCTCCTGCGTGCAGATCACCATGGCCGAGGACTTCGGGGTCGAGGACCGCGGCCACTTCTACGACCCGGTCGGCGCGCTCCGCGACGTCGTGCAGAACCATCTGCTGCAGCTGCTCGCCCTGGTGGCGTCCGAGCCGCCATCAGCCGCCGATGCGGACGCGCTCCGAGACCGCCGGGTCGATGTGTTCCGGGCGATCCCCGACGCCGACCCGGCCCACTACGTCCGCGGGCAGTACGAGGGGTACCTGGAGGTCCCCGGCGTGCGGCCGCGCTCGCGCACCGAGACCTTCGTCGGGTTGCGGCTGGAGGTCGAGAACTGGCGCTGGTCCGGGGTGCCGTTCTTCATCCGCGCCGGCAAGTCGCTCCCCGAGCGAGTGACCGAGATCCGGATCATGTTCAAGCGCCCGCCGCGGCTTGCGTTCGCGGAGCGGTTCGCGCCCGAGCCCGACCAGTGGATCCTGCGGATCGATCCGAGCCCTGGCATGAACTTCCGCATCCAGGCCAAGCAGCCGGGCAAGCAGGACACGCAGCTGGTGGACCTCGACCTCCTCTTCGCGGCCGAGCTGGGTGAGGCACCCGAACCGTACGAGCGCCTGCTCAGTGATGCGATGCAAGGCAACGCGAGCCTGTTCACCCGGGAGGACTCGGTGGAGGAGACGTGGCGAATCGTCCAGCCACTGCTGGAGGCGCCCGGCGACCCCGAGCCCTACCGGCAGGGGACCTGGGGACCGGCGGGCGCGAGCAAGCTCGTCGCCGGATATCCGCGATGGCACGAACCATGGCTGCCGGCGAGGTCTCCCGACTGACACAGTCGCGCCCCGTACCCGGTGAACCGCCGGTGGCGCCCCTGGAGATGGTGGGTCAACCACACCAACGGATATCGCCTGAGCGAGTGGGACAGCCGGGCGAGCAACAGGGGCGGGGGAACTCCAGGAAAGTCACCAGGTCAAGGGGGGTGTCCACCGGGAGCCTTGCGTAGTCGAGATCGGTCCGGTTCGCCTGGTTCGTGATTGACATGGCGTGATGTCTGCTGCGCAGCAAGGGGATCCGGACAGCTGTGCAGGCACGGCTCTTGGTGATCATGTGGTTGTCGAAACCCATGAGAACCGAGCGAGACCGTGCCTGCCCGAACATCTCCCCGTCTACGCAGGACCCCCGCCGGAGCAAGCCGACGGGGGTTCCTCACCTCTCACGCGGTATCACAACGCCCCTATAACGAGGGGGGTCGGTAG
Organism: Streptomyces griseochromogenes; assembly: GCF_001542625.1. Lineage (NCBI taxonomy): Bacteria > Bacillati > Actinomycetota > Actinomycetes > Kitasatosporales > Streptomycetaceae > Streptomyces > Streptomyces griseochromogenes. The sequence continues at coordinate 5,516,471 of NZ_CP016279.1, forward strand.
AGACCGTCCTGACCAGGTTGAAGACCTCGCGGGCGGCATAGCGCGAGGCATCGGATGATCTCACGCCGGGTCTTGCCCTCCTGTGTGCGGCGTGCGTAGTACGCCTGGGTGCGCGGGTCGTGGCACAGCCGGGTGAACACGATGCGGTGCAGAGCGGCATTCGCCTGCCGGTCGCCACCATGGTTGAGCCGCCGTGAGCTCCCGCCGCCCGAGGAGTGCTCGATGGGGCTGACTCCGCACCGCGCGGCGAAAGACGCCTCGGCGCTCAGCCGCTCGGGATTGTCGCCCATGGTGATCAGGAGCGTGACAGCGGAGTCCGGGCCGATACCCACCGGCGCGAGCAGCTGCGGGGCATGGCGTTCAACGAGCCCGGTCAGTCGCTGATTCAGCTCATCGATCTGCCCGGTGAGCTGCTCGATGCGCTGAGCCAGCATGCTCAGCGTCATGAGCGTAGCCTCAGCTACAGGGTCCTCAACACTCCCGCCGGCCCGGCCCTCGCGCGGGCTGAGGCGTGCGCAGGTGCGGAACAGTTCGCGGTTGCCCAGGCTGGACAGTCGTTCCCGCAGGGCCGGGTCGGCTATGACCAGGACGGCCTTGAGCTGGTTGATCGCCAGGGTGCGGGCCTTGACCGCGGAATCCTTGGCGAGCTTGAACATCCCGGCACTCTGCACCGGACCGTCGCCGGTTTTCGCCCGCGCCTGGGCGCGACCGCTGAGCACGGCCCGCGCGGCGGCCTGCGCGTCGAGCGGGTCCGACTTCCCGAGCAGTCGACGGGCCGAGCGGTCGGCCGGTTCACCTCGAACACCGCGACATGCTGCGCCAGCAGGTAGCGCGACAGGCCCGCGCCGAAGGTACCGGTCCCCTCCACCCCGGCCCGCCGCACCGTCCCCAACTTGCGGGCCCAGGCGAGCAGCCGACGGCAGCCGACCGCAGTGGCCGGAAACGACTTGGTGCCCAGGATCTGGCCCATTGGGCAGACCATCGCGGCGACATGAACCTCGCCGTGCGTGTCCACGCCCAAGACGAACTCGCCCCGAGCGGGCGGGCCTGTGCTGGTGGAGGGCATGCCGAACGATGTAGGACACGAGATCGCCGACGCACTGGCAGCGCTGCTCAAGCGCGACACCCGGACACAGCTGTACCAACGCCTGACCGAGGGCCTGGGCGACGCCGTGGACGAGACCACCTACCCCGTCCTCAGCGGGCTGGCCCGCACCGGCCCGCGCAGCGCCGCCGACCTCGCCGGCGAGATCGGCCTGGACCGCTCCGGCGTCACCCGCCGCGCCACCCGCCTGGAGGACGCCGGCCTCCTGCACCGCGATCCCGACCCCCGCGACCGGCGCGCCACCCTGCTCGCGCTCACCGAGGCCGGGCAGCAGACCGTGGACGTCACCCGACGCCGCCTCGCCGCGCACATCGAGGCATCCCTGGCCTCCTGGCCGCCCGCCGAAGCCCGCACCTTCGCCCACCACCTCCAGCGCTTCGTCACCGACGGCCCCTTCACCTGATCCGGAATGGGAACCTGACGCCACCCCACCCGCTCGGGGCGGCGCCTCGGCCCGGGGCGCGGGCCTTGCGCTCGGCCGCGTCGCCGCCGCACCGCAACGCCGGGATGCCCCTCACCCGCCCGACTCGACCATGCGACGTCCGAGCGAGATCCGGGCGCGATTCTCTGGCTGTCCATCCGATCGAGACGGCACATCGCATCCGCACGCACCAGTCCAGACCGGCTGAGATTTCGGTGCGCCACCCGTCTCAAGGAGGCGGCCGCCGCCGGCCAGGCCGCCAAAACCTGATGTGGCACCGGAGCCTGGCCGGAGCCGGGAGAACAGGGCAGTGACCAGCTCCCCGCCGCGCGGCCTGCACTCCCTGATCCCCACCCGCCCACCAGGCCGCCACCCCGGGCAAGCGCGCCGCCGCCCAGATGCACCACCTGCGCACCGCCACCAACCCGGCGCCGGTGCTGGCCCCGGCCGCCGAACTGAACGCCGCCCACCTGGACGACCCCGACCCAGTCACCCGCGAAGCCACCACCGACGTCCACACCCGCCCGACCACCGCTGTCCCGTCTCTGATGATCTGAGCCGAGGACGGAGCTGCGACCTGCGACGACCAGTTCAGTTGAGATGTGGGGCAGCTGGGAATCTCGGGTGATGTGGTCCTAGGCGAGTAAATGCCAGACGTCGTCTCAGACGTCATCCGCTTTCCGAACGTGATCGGTTGGTTCGGGGCCGGTGGGCATGAACTCCGGTCGATGGCGGGAGAGATGGGCCTGATTTCGTCCGCTCGTTTGGCTCGTGGAGGCGGCTGGTGGCGTCGGTGTTCGGTCTGCTGGAGGCCAGGGAGAAGAGGGTCCGGGAGGAGATCGCGCGGTTGCAGCAGGAGGCCCAGCGGGTGCAGGCCGCGCTCGGTGAGGCCGAACGCGAGCTTCAGCGGTTGGTGGATGCCCGGGTGACAGTGACCGAGGTGCTGGCCGGGCCGCCTTCGATGGTTACGGAGCCGACGGGAAGCGCGGTGACGGGTTCGACGGTGCCCCCGGCGGGAGACGGGTACGGCGGCGACAGCCCTCGCGCCGGACTACCGCGGATCTTGTCGGTGCCGGAATCTGAGGCGGGCCGGGAGGGCAAGCGCTGCCGGCAACTGGCCGTCGGGCTGGGACTGGAGGCCATCCCGGCGAAGGTCGAGGGACTGAGATCGAAGGCGAAACGACTGGTGGAGCGAGGGTGGGCACTCCAGGTGCGGCCGGGAGTGTTCATCGCGCTCGCGGTGCCGGCCGTCTGAAGCCGGCCGGGCGGCGTCCGGCCAGGCGACCGCTCATGAGCATGGTCATCGACCACAGCACCACGATTTGTTCCTGTCCTTGCGGCCTCAATCAGGCCCCACGGAGCCAGGCAAGCGCCGCGCGGGAGGGTCTCGCCAGCTCGCGAACGGGGCTCGTACTCGACCGCGGCGGATTCCCCTTCCAACGCGCAGGGGCTCCGCCGGGGCAAGGTCCGGGGAGAGCCGCGTTCGCCCGGTTTGATCTCGGAATGCGGTGGGAGGTCAGGACAGCCTCGCCGACATGAGCCATACGGCCCGGACGCGGAAGACGTTCGGCTTCGCCGCGTCAGCGGGGCGGAGCACTGATCCTTCCAGGACCGGGCGGCCCGTTCCGGTGTTGCCGATCGGGTTCACGCGTATGGTGTGCACCCGCGCCCCTGGCTGGCCTCACACCGAGAACTCGCGTACCACCGTGTTGTGGAACACCGCGCTGCCGCCGATCGTGAACAGTGCGAGCCGGGTGTCCAGCAGGTACGGGAACACCTGGCTGGTGTGCACGTAGCGGCCGTCGTCGACGAACATCTCCACCGACGTGCGGTCCACCAGGATGCGCAGCTTCACCGTGCCGGCGGACGGGTCGAACGGGGTGTGGCTCTCCTGCCATTTGCCGGACGTGTCGGCGTTCACCGTGTTGCGTCGGTTGAGGAAGACGTAGTTGGCGTAGATCCCGGCATCGATGTGCCGACCGCCGTCGGGTGAGCGCCTCAGCTGGAGGCCGGCGCCGGTGAGTCGGGACCAGGTGATCTCGGTCGTCACCTCGTAGGAGATACCGGTGTAGTCGAGCACCTTCGTGCCGTCCACGGTCACGTCGCCCAGGTTCACGGTGCGGGAGACATGCGAGTCGAGGCCGGCGACGGGCTTGGAGGCGAGGTAGTAGGTGTTGTCGGATGCCTTCTTCAGGGTGATCTCGCGAACGATGGAGTCGGTGCCGTTGAAGCCGTCGCAGTCGATGGTGGGAGTGGTGTCGGCGTAGTCCCAGTCGTTCACCCATCCGATCGCGTACCGGGCAGCCGCGTCCACCGCGCCGCTCGCGTCCCGCTTCTCGAAGGTGACGGCGGCGTACCAGTCCCAGCCGTGGTCGAGCCACTGCGGGTCACTCGCCTCAGCGGTGAACGCGCTGCCGTCGAAGGAACCCGTCCAGTAGGCGTACGTGTTGGGCAGCCCCGAGCTCTTCCCGTTGGCGCTCGCGCCGAGCACCCATTTCACGGTGCCGTCATCGGCGGTGATGCGGAACAGGTCGGGGCACTCCAGGACGCCGATGCCGTCGTGGACGAAACCGTTCACGTACGTCCAGGACTTGAGGTCGTCGGAGTGGTAGAAACCGATCTTGTCGTTCTCGGCGAGGGCCATCATCCAGCGGCCCCGGTCCTCGTCGCGGATCACCTTGGGGTCGCGGAAGTCGGCGACGCCTGGGTTGGGCAGGACGGGGTCGGTTCCGTAGTTGTCGAAGGTGAGGCCGCCGTCGGTCGAGTAGTACAGGAACTGCTCCTGGTGGTCGGTGCCGCCGCCGGGGGACATGGTGACGATGACGACGACCGCGCCCGCGCCGAATCCGGCCGAGTTGCCGGTGTCGACCACCGCCGAACCCGACCAGAGATCGCCGTTGGGCGTGGTGTCCTTGGGCACGGCGACGCCGCGGTCGGCGAAGGAGACCAGGTCCTTGGTGGTGGCCAGGCGCCACGCGGTGCCGACGGCACCGGTGAAGTAGTCGGCGTTGTAGAGGTAGTAGTAGTGGTACTCGCCGTCGATCCAGACGGGCCGCTGCGGGTCGTTCTTCCACTGGTCGGGGACCGTGAAGTGGTACGCGGCGCGGTAACTCGCCCCGCTCGCCGCGGACTTGGTCCTGCTCTTGGCCGTGGCCCCGGGCTTGGGCTCCGGGGCGGCCGTGGCCGCTGCGGTGGGCAACAGCGCGGCGGCGGTGCCCGCCGCCGATCCCGCGAACAGTGATCTCCTGGAAATCCCCGATGTTCCGGGCATGACGCATCGTTCCTCTCGTGGCGGCCCATGAGGGCCCGTGGCGGCTCGTCACGCACGCGAGTGCGACTCACAACGCGGAGGGCGTGAAAATTCGGCTCATGTGAACGAGGACTGTAGACCTAACTCGTTAAAGGTCAAGCGTTCCGGACCCTTGACAGGCCTGCTGCCCGGTTCACATCATCTGGGGCATCAACCCTGATCTAACACGAGTTAGGCCCGTTTGATGACTGACTCGCACCTCCCCCGCCGCACGCTGCTGCGGTACGGCGCATACGGGGCCGGAGCAGCCGCCCTGGCCGCGACCGCCGCGAGCTGGGACCGGCTCACGGGAGCCGACATCCCCGGCCGTGACGACGGCTCCCTCGTCGTCGCCACCCTCGGCTCCGCCTTCGACCCGGCCACCGTCGACGCCCTCACCAAGGGCTTCCACCGGCTCCACCCCGACATCCCGCTGCGGGTGAACGCGGTGCAGGCCGTCGACTGGTCGGATTTCTTCGCGAAGATCCTCACCCAGATCGCCGCGGGCACCGCCCCCGACCTGGTGTATGTGGCCACCGAGGGCGTGCAGTTGTTCGCCCGGCGGCTCGGCGTGCCCCTGGACCGCTGGGTGCGGCGGGACGCGGCACAGCTGCGTGAGTACTTCGCCGACGTCCACCCCTCGCTGGTGGAGTCGATGATGTACGAGGGGAACCTCTACCAACTGCCGATGGAGTTCAACGCCGCCGACATCTACCTCAACAAGCAGGTGCTGAAACGGGCAGGCGCGGGTTTCCCGGCGGCCGACTGGAGCCGCGACGACTTCACCGCGCTGCTGCGGGAGATGAAACGTGCCGGCGATGCGCACTTCACGCCGTACTTCTGGACCAACCGGCTGTGGGGCGGCGTGGTGCCCTGGCTCTTCGCGAACGGCACGAACCTGCTGAAGGAGTCGAAGGCGCCCGGCGGCTCCTGGCTGTGGGACACCTTCTACCCGGCCGCCGACCGGCAGGGGCGCGGCGGGGGCTTCCGCTGGACGACCCCGCAGGCCACCGCCGACCGGGTCGAGGAGGCGTACGACTATCTCGCCTCCCTCGTTCAGGAGGACCTGTGCACCCGGCCCGAGGGCGGCAACGGCAGCAATCTGGTCGGCGTGTTCTCCACCAGCCGCGTCGGCGTCACACCGGCGGGCGGCTTCTGGGCGGGCGGCCTGCATCTGGCCGGCATGCGGGCCGCCGACTACGACGTGCAGTACTTCCCACGCTGGCGTACCCAGCGCCACCAGTTCGGCGCGGCGGGCTACGCGCTGCTGCGCACCTCGAAGAAGCAGGAAGCCGCCTGGGAGTTCATCAAATACGCGGCCCGCAAGGACACCATGACCCGGCTGTTCCAGAGCAACCAGACCACCCCGGCCCGGCGTTCGATGCTGAACGCCGCACGCTACGCCGCGAGCGGCCCGGCACACTGGCAGGTCTTCTACGACACCCTCGACCGGTTTCCCGACACCGGCCCGATCCCCGCGCCGCCGCAGGTCGCCGAGGTGACCGACGTCCTGCTCAAGTACACCGGCACCGCGCTGGCCTCGCCGCGTGCGGTGGGTCCCGCGCTGCGCCGGATGCAGGGCGACCTGGAGCAGGCCATGGAGCGTGAGGTATGACGAACACCCAGGTCCCGGCCGTACGTCCGCGGCCCTCCACGCCACCCGCCGTCGCCGAGCGGCCGTCTGTCCGCGACCGCGGCGCCCGGCTGCTGGCCGCGCTGTTCCTGGCGCCCACGGTCGTCGGCATCGTCGTCTTCACGGTCGTGCCGATCATCGGGTCCATCGTGCTGAGCCTGTTCCACTGGAACGTGATCGACCCGCCCCGTTTCGCCGGCGGCGCCAACTACCGCACGACCTTCACGGACTCGACCGTCCTGGTCTCCTTCCGCAACACGCTCCTTTTCATGGTCCTCGCGGTCGCGCTGCAACTGCTGATCGCGCTGGCGCTGGCGCTCGCGCTGAACGGGCGGATGCCGGTGTGGCTGCGGTCGGTGTTCCGTTCGGCGTTCTTCTTCCCGCTGGTGCTGTCCGCCGCTTCGATCTCGGTGGTGATGAAGTACCTGTTCAACCAGGACTTCGGGGTGGTGAACTGGCTGATCGGCCTGGTCGGCGTCGCGCCCGTGCCCTGGCTGACCTCGGAGCACGCGGCGATGGCCACGGTGATCCTGGTCTACGTCTGGCAGCAGTTCGGTTTCTCGTTCCTGCTGTTCGTCGGCGGTCTGAACAACATCCCCAAGGAGATCCACGAGGCCGCCGCTCTCGACGGCGCGACCGGCCTGCGCAAGCACCTCGGCATCACGCTGCCGCTGCTGTCGCCGACGCTGCTCGTCGCGTCGGTGGTCGGCATCATCAATGCCCTGCAGGTCTTCGAACAGCCCTACGTCCTCACCGACGGCGGACCCGGCGACGCCACCCGCACCGTGGTGATGGTGATCTACGAGAGGGCCTTCGAGCAGCTCGACTTCGGCGAGGCATCCGCGGTGGGCGTGCTGCTCTTCGTGCTGATCATGGCGGTCACCGCCCTCCAGTTCCGGCTCAGCCGGCGTTTCGTCCACTACCAGTGAGCCGGTGAGCCGCATGAGCCAAGCAACCCCGACCCTGAGTCGCGTACGTTACTCACTCACCCCCTGGGCCCGGATCGCTGGACTGACCGTGTGCGCCCTGCTGACGCTGGGCCCGGTCATCTGGACCGTCGCCACCTCACTGCGCACTCCGGCCCAGTCCTTCGACCTGCCCCCGCAGATCATCCCGACGCACCCGACGACCGCGGCCTACCGCGGGGTCTTCCAGCAGATCGACGTGTGGCTGCTCGCCCTGAACTCCACGCTGGTGACGGCACTGATCGCCGTCGGCCAGATGATCACGGCGGGCCTGGCCGGATACGCCTTCGCACGCCTGGAGTTCCGTCTCAAGAAGCCGCTCTTCGGCCTGGTCCTGGCGACCATGATGGTGCCGTTGCAGGTCACCATCGTGCCGGTATTCCTGGTGCTGAAGTCGATGGGCCTCACCGACACGCTCCTCGGCCTGATCATCCCGGCCTTCCCGACGGCCTTCGGCACTTTCCTGATGCGCCAGTACTTCCTCGGTATGCCGAAGGACCTGGGCGAGGCGGCCATGCTGGACGGTGCGGGGCCCTGGCGGATCTTCCGCTCGGTGTACTCGCCGCTGGCCACACCCGGCCTGGCGATCGTCGGCGTGCTGGCCTTCAACTACCACTGGAACGAGTTCTTCCGTCCACTGATCCTGGAGACCTCCAGCCAGAACTACACGCTTCCGCTGGGTCTGGTCTCCCTGCAGGGCAACCTCGGCACCGGGTCGATCTCGGTGGTCCTGGCCGGGGTCGTGCTCTCGATGCTCCCCGCCGTCGCCGTGTTCGTCGTCGGCCAGCGCCCTCTGCGCGAGGGCATCACCTCGGCAGGAGTCAACCGGTGAGCCACGACCCCCACGCACCTCGGTTCCGGATCAGTCCGGCCTGGGGCTGGATCAACGACCCCAACGGTCCGTTCCGTTGGCGCGGCCGCCGGCACCTCTTCTACCAGTACAACCCGGACGCCCCGGTCCACGCCGACATCCACTGGGGCCACGCCTCCAGCCGCGACCTCGTCCACTGGGAACACCACCCGGTCGCCCTCACGCCGACGCCGGGCGGCCCCGACGAGGCCGGTTGCTGGTCGGGCTGCGTGATCGACGACGCCGGCACACCGACCGCCGTATACACGGGAGTCGACCGTGCCCACGCCGGACTCGGCACCATCTGCCTGGCGCGGGCGGCGGACCCGGACGACGAGCGGCTGACCGAGTGGAAGCCGCTACCGACGCCGGTGGTGGCAGGGTCGCCGCCGGGACTGGACGTGGTGATGTTCCGCGACCCGTTCGTCTTCCGCTGCGCGGGCAGGCGCTGGGCCCTCGTCGGGGCCGGGCACGCCGACGGCACGCCGTCGGTCCTGCTCTACGACTGCGACGACCTGACCGACTGGCGGTTCGCCGGTGTGCTGCTGGACGGCAAGGACCCGGTGGCCGTGGGCGTGTTCGGCGACAAGTCGGTGGGCTGGGAGTGCCCGCACCTGTACCGGACAGCAGGCGGCGACCACGTGCTTCTGGTGTCCCTGTGGGACGGAGATCCCTGCTCCACCGGATACCTGACCGGTCGTCTGCAGGCCGATGGCCAGCGCGCGTTGAGGTTTGTGTCGCGCGCCGGCGGCCGGCTCGACCAGGGGCGGGACTTCTACGCTCCCGCCGTGCTCCAGGAGCCGGACCGCGCACTGCTGTGGGGCTGGTCGTGGGAGGCCCGCCCGCAAGAGGAGATGCACCGGGCCGGATGGGCGGGCGTACTCACCGCGCCACGGGTCGTCGACATCCACCCCGACGGTTCACTGCGGGTGAGTCCGGCCCCGGAACTCGACCTGCTGCGCCCGGCCGAGCCGTTCGTCACCGCGCCGGGCCGGGTGCCGCTTCCCCACACGTACGACCTGACGGTCACCGCATGTGAACCGACCACGGCGAGCCTGCTCCGGGGCGCGGCGGGCCGGGAGCTGACCGTCCGGGCGGACCCTGCCACGGGGACCGTCGTTCTCGACCGCAGCGCCTGGCCCCGGACCGGCAGGGAAGGCTCCGCCCCGATCACCGTGCATGTGCCGAAGGGGCCGGAACTCGCGCTCCGGCTGCTCGTCGACGGCTCGCTCCTCGAACTCTTCGTCGCGGAACGGGCCATGGTCACCGAGCGCGTCTACCGGCGCCCCGGCGACATCGCCGAGCTGGTCGTCGACGGGCCGGGTGCCCGGGTCACCGGGTGGGCGCCGGACCCACGGAGGCGCGGCTGACCACAGGGCAGGCCAGGCGCCGGACGGTCGCGGGCGGCGTACGGCCGGCTTCGATGGCATCCAAGACCAGCCGGGCCGCCGCCTCGCCCATCGCCCGGTGCGGCAGCGCGACCGAGGTGAGCGGCGGTGTGAGGAACGCGGCCATGTGCTCCTGGTCGTCGTAACCGACCACGGACAGATCGGCGGGCACGTCGATCCCGAGCCGGGTCGCGGCGTGCAGGACACCCGCCGCGACCCGGTCGTTGTAGCACAGGACGCCAGTGGGGCGACGGCCCGGCTCGACCCCGTCGAGCAGGCGCAGCGCCCCCGCGTATCCGGCGGAGATCTCCCCGCCGCCGCGCACGATCCACTCCTCGGGCACGGTGACGCCCTCGGCGCGCAGCGCGTCCCGGAAGCCGCGGGTACGTTCCACCGAGGCGATGTCGTCCAGACCGCCGATCACGGCGAGCCGGCGGTGGCCCGCACCGAGCAGCAGCCGGGCCGCGGTACGGCCACCGGCGCGCTCGGCAGGGACCACGGCGGGCAGCGAGTCGTCCTCGGGCAGGCAGTTGGCCAGCACGGAGTGGGTGCGGTGCAGGCCCTCGGGGACGCGGACCCGGCGCAGTGACATGGCCGCGTAGATGATGCCGTCCACGCGCCGGTCGAGCAGTTCCGCGACGGCCGCGTCCTCCTTGGCCGGGTCACCGCCGGAGTCGACGGTGAGGACGAGATGGTCGCTGGCCCAGGCGGTCTCCATGGCGCCGCGCAGCAGCCGACCGGCGAACGGCGAGGACGCGATCTCATCGGTGACCAGCCCGATCACGGCCGTACGGCGACGGCGCAGACCGCGGGCCACCGGGTCGGGGCGGTAGCCCAGCCGGGCCGCGGCCTGCCGGATGCGTTCCTGGGTGGCGGGCGAGAGGTTGCCCTCGGCTCGGCCGTTGAACACGAAGGACACCGCGGTGTGCGACACGCCGGCGAGCCGGGCGACGTCCCGTGACGTCGGGCGCCCGGTGCCCGTGCTCCTGCTCTCCTCGGCACCGCCCACGCCGTCCGCCGCCCTCGCCCAGCCCGTCCCTGTCAATCACCGTCCACCTTATCCGCGGGGAGCGCCACGGCACACGGGAGATCCTCAGGGCGCCGCGGCGTGGGCGTCCGATTTGATCACCGGATTCCCCGGAGGGCGGGGACCGCTTCGGACTGGGCGTAAGCACGTCATCCGCCGGCGATGCTGACCCGCCGGCCCGGTGGAGGGTAGCGCGGGCCAGACCGCGCAAGCCGCTCACGACGACCGGGCTGTGGTGGCGGACCTGACTGGCGCCCTCGCTGAAGGTGACGTCCTTGGTCCGGTGGACGGTGTTCTCGATGACCCAGTACGCACGTGCTCGGGCCGCGATCTTCTTCGCGGTGGCCTGCTCGGCGCGCAGACCGGTGACAGCGTAGGCGGTCTCGGCCTGCCGCTCCTTCTCGCCGATGCGGCGGCGCTTGCGGCGGATGCGCACCACCTGGCGGGCATGCAGGAAGCGCAGTCTGCTGACGGTGACGATCTTGACTTCGCGGATCTCTTCCCAGCCCTCCCGCGTTCGCGGGAACAGTCCAGAATGGGGACATGACTCCAGGGCAGCGGGCTCAACTGTCGTGCCAGGGACGGCTGGTTGTTCTTCTCCGCCAACAGGTAGCGCGCGCTCGGCGGTCTTCAACGAGGTAGCTGGCCCCGGTCCGGCACCCACCGCCACCCCACCGGTCCGTGGCCAGCATCCGCGCAGAACGCCGTCCCAGCTCGCCTCGCCCTCATGCCCTACTATCGCCGATGACGATCAGACACCGAAAAATGAGCGTTTCCGCCGCTCAGAGCCCTGCACTGGTGGGGCGGGTGGGACTCGAACCCACGGCCGACGGATTACGAGCCCTTTGAGGATCTTGGCGACCCTTGTCGGCAAATGCTCATATTGGCCGTCTTCCCAGTTCAGACGATGTTTAGAGCTGCTAACGCAATGCCCTGGAGGCTTCACGCATTCTCGGCTCGTGGACCTGTCGCATAGGCCAGCGGCGGCGCGATCGCCCGTACGTCCGCCCGCTCCGCCACCCACAGTCCGATGAACAGCGCGGCGGTCGCCTCCAGCAGTCCGGCGCGGTCCAGCCCGCCCCCGGCCACCGGCTCGCAGCCCATGTCCCGCACCAGCTTGCGTGCCAGTGCGAGTGCCGCCTCGTCGTCCCCGCAGATCGGAACGGTCAGGGGCTGACCGTCGAAGACCGGCGGGGTCATCCGCCACACGTCCTCGTGACAGAGGTTGAACGCTTTGACGACGTGCACGCCCGGTGCCGCCGCAGCCAATCGGCGCGCGGCCGAGGGGCCGCCTTCCGTCAGCAGCCGGAAGCCGGGCCCGACCGGATTGGCGCAGTCGAGCAGGACCTTCCCCTTCAGCGCCGACTGATGCTCCCTGACGATGTCCGCTCCCGCGCCGTACGGCAGCGCTGCCAGCACCACCTCGCCGAAGCCGGCTGCCGCCCACAGATTCCCGTGCCCCGCACCGCCGATGCGCGTCGCCAGCCGCTGGGCCTTCTGCTCGTTCCGGCCTCCGACGAACACCTCATGTCCGGCCCGCACCCACTGCGTGGCCAGTGCGTCAGCCATGTTCCCCGTTCCCAGCACACCGATCTTCATCGATACGCCCCTCTCCGCATCTACTCCAACCGCTTTCGGGACGACACTAGGAAACCCGTCAGGCACCATTTGGTACGTGACGACCGACGCCTACCTCGCTGACTGCCGCGCCCGCCTCGCCTTTGACCTCCTCTCCAACACCTGGAACGCCGTGCTGATCTGGGTTCTGCGGGACGGTCCCAGGCGTCCCAGCGAACTACGCGAGCGCATCGGCGGCATCAGTCCCAAGGTCCTGACCGAGACGCTGCGGCGGCTGGAGTTCAACGGGCTGGTGGCACGGCATGCCTATGCCGAAGCGCCACCTCGTGTCGAGTACGAACTCACCGCTCTGGGGCGGACCTTGCTCGGCCCGATCGACGCATTCGGCGCGTGGGCCTTCGAGCACGGCGATGAGGTCATGGCCGCCCAGGAACGAATGGGTGGGTGAGCTCCCAGCCCGTGACCTCGCTTGCACGCGGTGACGCGCTTTCATCGGGATGAGTTCAAGTGCCGCCAGCAGATGAGTGCGCATGCGAGGGTCAGGAAGGCTTCGTGGATGTCGTCGCGGACCTCCCAGCGGATCCGCAGGCGGCGGAACCAGTGCAGGTGGGCGAGAAGGCGCGCTCGACAACCCAGCGTTGAGTGCCCAGCCCGGAGCCGTGCTCGGTGCTTCGCCGGGCGACCAGCGGCTTTACGCCGAGCTTCCACACCAGGCGACGGTACTTGTCGTGGTCGTACCCGCGGTCTGCGAGAACGACGTCCGGTCGGCGCCGTGGTCGGCCGCGCTTGCCCCGCACGGATGGCATGGCTTCGAGGAGCGGGATGAGCTGGGTGACGTCGTTGCGGTTGCCGCCAGTCAGCGTGACAGCGAGCGGGATGCCCGTGCCGTCGGTGATTAGGTGGCGTTTGCTGCCCGTCCTGCCCCGGTCAACAGGGCTTCGTCCGGTCTTGGAGCCCCCTTTACTGACGACGGCGCTTTGATGTCGTCTCGCCGAGATCCGCTGACGGACGGCTCTGACGGCGCTATGTCGTTGGTGTGAGATGCGCGCAAGGCGGCGGGCTGGACGCCGCGGGGCGGGCGCGCCGCGAGGCGTTGCGGATGCAGGCGGCCGCGATGTTCGTCGAGAACGTCACGCCTTCGAAAATCGCCGAGCGGCTGCGGGTGACGGTGCGGTCGGTGTACCGGTGGAGGGCGGATTTCGAGCGCGGCGGGACGGCGGTGCTGGCAAGCCGGGGCCCGCTGGGGCAGCGGTGCAAGCTCAGTACGAAGTCGCAGGCCAAGCTGGCCCGGATGCTTGATGAGGGCCCGGCGGCGTTCGGTTGGGATGAGGACCAGGTGTGGACGGGGGCTCGGGTCGCCAAGCTGATCGGCCGCAAGTTCCATGTCTCCTACAGCGCCGACGCAGCGGCCCGGTTGATCCGTCGGCTCGGCTTCACCCCGCAGATGCCGGCGCGACGGGCCGCCCAGCGCGACGAGCTCGCCATCGCCGCCTGGAAGGAAACAACGTGGCCTGCGATAAGGACACAGGCCGCCCTCGGCGCCTTCGTTTGCTTCGAGGACGAGGCAGGCCAGCATCTGACGCCACCGCGCGGCCGAACCTGGGGACGTCGGGGCCAGACCCCGATCGTGAAGGTGGCCGGGCGCAGCTCCGGGCGGGTGTCGATCGCCGGACTGATCGCGATTCGTCCCGGGGTGCGCACGAGGCTGCTCTACCGGCTGCGCATCCACCGCCGCCGCAAGAACGAGCGACGCTCCTTATCCGAACGCGACTACATCGGGCTGATCGACGCCGCCCACCAGCAGCTGAGAGCCCCGATCATCCTGGTCTGGGACCGGCTGAACACCCACGTCTCGGCAACCATGAAACAGATGATCGCCGGACGGGCCTGGCTGACCGTTGTGCTCCTCCCCGCCTACGCCCCGGACCTGAACCCGGTCGAGGGCGTGTGGTCCCATGTCAAACGCAGCCTGGCCAACCTGGCCGCGGTCACCGTCGATGCGCTGGAGACGCTGATCCGCAACCGACTCAAGCGCCTTCAGTACCGGCCCGCCGTCCTCGACGGCTTCGTCGCTGAGACCAGCCTGACCTTCAACCCGCCACCGCCATGAATTCGCGGGACGCCCTCGTCGGAGACTTGCCCGCCGCGACCGTCCGCCCACAGCGGGCAATCCCCTTGCGCCGCCGCACCAGCGCGGCGATGCTCAAATGCCGTGAGTAGCTTGGAGATCAGCACGCTGACGAGCACTGAGGAGCGACTCTGGCACGCTTTCCCCACCGGTGCCCTGGTCGACCTGCGTTCCGGAGCCGACGACGGCCCCGATAAGGCGACGTCCTGGCCCCGCACCCGTGACGTCCGCGCTGAGGTGATCGCCGCGCTGCTGACCGGCAGCGGGCCTGAAGCCAGCGGCGGCGCGGGCGTCAAACTGGCGGGCGTCCGTGTCGTCGGGCGACTCGCGCTCGCCCACACGCAAGTCCCCTACGTACTCGACTTCGAGCAGTGCTGCTTCGACGACGGCCTGGACCTCGCCGAAGCCGAGACTCGCAGTGTGCGCCTGCGCGGCTGCTACCTCTCTGGGCTGGAAGCATCGCGTGCCCAGATCCGCGGCGAGTTTCAGGTGGAGGGCTGCCGCCTCGGCGGGATCGGCCTCTACGCGGCACGCGTCTTCGAGATCGAGATCAGCGGGACCACGATCACCGCGCCCTCGCCCGATTCACCGGACCCTGACGCAGACTGGACGCCGCCACGCGCCGCCGTCTACGGCGACCTGCTCGTCGTCGACACTGCGATGTACTGCCACGACGTTGTCGTCGACGGACAGTTCCGGCTCCCCGGCGCGCGCATCGGCGGCTACCTGGAGTTGGACGGCGCCCGGATCACCCACGAGGAGCCCAACCTCCCACCCACGCCCGCCCTGCTGGCGCAGGGGTTGCGCGTCGACACCGGCATGTTCGCGCGCCGTGGCAACACCCGAGCGAAGAACCGGTTCACCGTCACCGGCGGTGTCGACCTCAGCGGTGCCACGATCAAGGGCGGGCTCATGCTGCCCGATGCCGACCTGGTGGACGACTGCGGTGGAACTGCGCTGCGCGCGGATCACATTTCGGTCGAGGGCGGTGTCAACCTGTCAGGCCTCACGGCTTCGGGCGGGGTCCGGCTCGACTCGGCCCGCGTCGTCGGGCCGCTCACGCTGAGCGGTGCGCAACTGGGCACGCTCGACGCCTCCGGCGCACGCGTCGAGGGGGCGATGGTCTGCAATGAGGGCTTTACCGCGCACCGCTTGGATCTGCGGCGGGCACGGACTGCGACGTTCGAGGACGACGCCGCGTCCTGGCCCGTCAAGCTGCGCCTGGACGGCTTCGTCTATGACGAACTGATGCCTTTGCCGACGGCGGGGACACGACTGCCCTGGCTGGCTCGTGACGCCTATCAGCCTCAGCCCTATGAGCGGTTGGCCGCGTGCTACCGAGCGGTGGGGCGTGACGGCGAGTCACGGCGGGTGCTGCTGGCTCAGCAACGGCGGCGACGTGAGGCGGCGGGCGTGCCGACGAAAGTGTGGGGCCTTCTCCAGGACGCAACGGTCGGGTACGGGTATCGGCCCTGGCTGGCGGGGCTGTGGTTGTTGGGCCTGCTCGCCGCCGGATCGGTCTACTTCGCGTCCCACCGTCCTGCACCGCTGGGTGCGGGCGGCCCGCATTTCAACGCGGTCGCATACACGCTCGACCTTTTAGTGCCGGTGGTTAGCCTCGGTCAATCGGGTGCGTGGAATCCGAGCGGGTCCGGTCAGGTGCTGGCCTATGCGCTGATCATCAGTGGCTGGACGCTGGCCACGACGCTGTTCGCGGGGGTCACACGAATCCTGGTGCGGCCTTGAGATAACAGGTCTCTCTGCGGCTGGCGCACCAGTCACGACATGACATCAAACCGTCGTCCTCAGTAACGCCCGGATGTGCGAGCCGTCGACCGCAGCACGGGAGAAGTCCAGCACGTTCGCGCTGCGGAGTTTGGCCAGGAGAACCTCATGGAGCCGGGGCCACACACCAGCCTCGGTCCACTCGGCCAGGCGACGCCAGCACGTCATGCCCGAGCCGAAGCCGAGCTCCTGCGGCAGGTGTTCCCAGGCGATTCCGGTATGCAGCACGAACAGGATGCCTTGGAACACCAATCGGTCCGGATGGCGCCTACGCCCGGGATGATGCGTCCGCCGCTCCACCCTCGGCAGCAGCGGTTCGATCACCGTCCACAGCTCGTCATCAACATGCCACGGCTTCGGCCGAGCCACCCCACACCCCCGGATCGCCAGTCCCGGAGTGATCCAACCACCCCGAAGATCATTTCGTTAGGAGTTCTAAGTGAGCTGGTCCGGCTCCGGGGTCCGGCGGCCGGGCTGCGGGACCGTGAGCTGGCGGGAGTGACGGGCGAGAGCCTTGTCGGCGATGTAGTCATCCAGGCCGGGCGGGAACGCGCGGCCGCGCAGGGTCTCGCCAAGGTGGCTGCCGGGAAGGCCGAGTTCGGCTACCTCCTTCTGCCGGAGGCCTGGGGACGCGGATACGCCGCCGAGGCGTGCGCAGCGGCACTGGACTGGTTTGCCGACGCACTTCCCGGCGAACCAGTCGTACTCGCCACCCAGAGCGCCAACGAGCGCTCGATGCGCCTGGCGGCGAAGCTTGGCTTCATCGAGGTAGAGCGGTTCGAGGCCTACGGCGCTGAGCAGTGGTTCGGCATGTGGTCCCCGGTCGCGCTGTCCGAGTGAGGTCGTGCTCGGCTGTGTCCGCACTCATCCGGGTGTGAGTAGTTGCGGTACAGGAAATCCCGGTGAGATTGATCATGATCCGGGCGGCACGAGTGTGCTCACCCGGTTCTCGTACTCACGACGGGCCTTGCGCTGGGCCGGGGCCACCGGGACGCCCTGGCAGCCGTCGAGCGGCCGGCAGCGGGCGAGGAGCTGGCGGTGCACGGCCGGGACGGCGGTGACGCGCAGGGTGTACCCCTGGCCACGCCGCACGACCACCCCCTGGTCGAGCGCGTCCCGCTCGGCGGGCTCCAGTTCGATCGCGCGGAGGAAGTCGGCAACCTTGCCGGGCATGTCGAGGGTGACCGGCAGCTCCGGGATGGGGGCGTCCTCCGTGGTGGCGGTGTGGTCGTGCAGGAGGTCGGCGACGGCGGTGCGGATGGCGCCGCGGCTGACCTCGTGGTCACGGGCGAGGGCTGCGATGGAGCGGCCCTCCAGGTACGCGGCGCGCACGTCGGCGGTCCTGTCGGCAGGAACGGCGGGGCGGCGGCCGCCCTTGCTGCCCTTGGTCTCGGCGGCGCGCAGTCCGTCGTAGATCAGCTCGCGCTGGAGGTCGCGTTGGAGTTCGCCGGCGGCGAGGGTCTGCACCATGAACTTCACGGTGGACAGCAGCTCGCCGGTGCGCGGGGGGCGGGCGGTGAGGTCCAACGCGGAGAACGCGCCGTCGTGGATGCGCAGCGCCACTTGATCGCGGTGGAGGATGTCGAGCACGTCGAGGATGTGCCCGGTGCCGCGTACGAGGCGGAACATCTCGGAGATGTGCAGTGTCCCCGGGCCGAGCGTAGTCGAGGAGCGCGCGGTACTTCGGGCGCTGGAGGGGGTGAAGGCGGCTGGAGGTGCCTGGGTCTTCCTCGAAGACGACGGGGTCCTCGATCCCGGCCTCGTCGAGGACGAGGCTCTGTCGGGCGGTGGACTGCTGGTCGGTCGAGACCCGCTTGTAGACCAGGTTCGCCACCGAGAAGCCCCTTCCGTACGGAGGATCGGACCCCATCTGTCGTCAAACCCTGTCAGCAATCGCCGTCGGATCTGATTGGATTCGGGCCGCTGCGAACCCCCGGATTGCGCGGGTTCATTGGACGCGTCGGCCGCCTGTCGGCAAACGATGGCACCCTCAAGTGATCAACGCACCACCCACGGATGATCATGGTCGTGGAGGCACAGGTGCGTGACTATGGGTTTTCGTCGGCTCAGCAGGACGAGATCTGGAGACGCTGGCGTGAAGGGCAGTCGTTCAGTTTGATGGGGCGGGCGCTTGGGGCGCCGATGCATCACGTTCGCCGGTTTCTGTACCAGAGCGGCGGCGTCCGCCAGGCCCCGCAGCAGCGGTCGAAGCGGCATTTCACCGGCAGCGAGCGAGAGGAGATATCCCGCGGTATCGCGGCCGGCGAGTCGGCCCGGCGTTTGGCCAAGCGACTGGGCAGATCAGCGTCAACCGTCTCCCGCGAGATCGCCCGCAACGGCGGCCGGGACCACTACCGTGCTGCGCCCGCAGACGCGGCCGCCTACGCGCGTGGGCGGCGGCCCAAGCAGGCCAAGCTCGCCCAACAGCCCGCTCTGCGGGCGCTGGTGGAGGCCAAATTGGCCCTGTGCTGGTCGCCTGAGCAGATCGCGGGCCGGCTGCGACGTCAGTTCCCCGGCGACGTCTCCATGCAGGTCTCGCACGAGGCGATCTACCTCTCGCTCTTCGACCCGCGTCGTCGCCGGGCGTGGCGTGATCCGCGGCATGGTGTCCATCAGCGCCCGCCCCGCCGAGGTCGAGGACCGCAAGGTGCCTGGCCACTGGGAGGGCGACCTCGTGATGGGCACACGGCCCTCGGCGGTCGCGACGCTCGTCGAGCGCACCAGCCGCTACACCGCCATCGTGGCGTTGCCCGACGGCATCAAGGCCGAGCAGGTCGCACCGCACCTCACCCGCGGCCTTCTCGGCATCCCACCCCGGTTGCGGCGGACGCTCACCTGGGACCGGGGACGTGAGATGGCCGAACACCAGCCCATCACCGCCGAGACGGGTATGCCGATCTATCTCTGCAAGCCGCGGAGCCCGTGGCAGCGCGGCACCAACGAGAACACCAACCGGCTGTTGCGGAAGTACCTCCCCAAGGGCGCAGACCTCCGCACGTTCAGCCAGGCCGACCTCGACGCCATCGCCCACGAGCTCAACCACCGTCCGCGCAAGACCCACGGCTACCGAACTCCGGCAGAGGTCTGCGCTGACCTCCTGAACAGCGGTGATGCGCTGACCGCTTGAGCTCGCCATCGTCTGCCGACAGGGCAACGCTCACGGTCCAGGGTGGGTATTGGTGAGCAGTCGAGTTGCTGCGGTCGCTCGCTCCCTCTGCCGCCAGGTTCCGGGTGGCTCTCCGTGGTGGCGGCGGAAGGCGGCGGCGAAGGCGAAGGGTGAGCCGTAGCCAGCGGCGTCGGCGATCTGAGGCAGGGTGAGTTCGTCGGCGCGCAGGTGGTCGCGGGCGACGGTCATGCGCCATTCGGTCAGGTACTGCATGGGGGCCCGACCGAGTGCCTCCCGGAACACCCGCGCGAAGGCGGCCCGGGACAGGCCGCTGATCGCGGCGAGTTCGGGGACCGTCCATGGGTGGGCCGCATTCTCGTGCATGGCCCGCAGCGCGGCGGCAAGGCGAGGGTCCGCGGCCGCCCGGTACCAGCTGGGTGCGGTCGCACTGCGGCGGAAGTCGCAGCGGATGGCCAGGACGAGAAGCAGGTCCAGGAGGCGATCCAGGACGATCTGCTGGGCGAGTTCGCTTCGGACCAGTTCTCGGGAGAGCAAAGTGATCACGTCCCGCAGGGGATCGTCGTCGGCCGCCGAGAGGGTCAGGACCTGGGGCAGTGCGTCAAGGAGTCCGCTGCCGACCTCTCCGGAGAACTGGTAGGCGCCGCACAGGAACACCGTGGCCTGCGGGTGGTCCTCGGGGCTCGTCCGGGCGTGGCGGGCCCGGAACTCCTCGGGCTCCAGGCATGCGGCACCCGGCTCATGCCCGATGTAGTGGTGCGGCCCGCCGCGCACCAGCGTGACGCTTCCCGGTATGAGCTCCACGGAGCTGCCGGGGGTGTCCAGCCAGAGGTAGCCGCGGCCACGGACGACGGTGTGAACGGACAGCTGTGTCGACCCGCCGAGATGCAGTCCCCACGGTGGTTCGGCGACTGTCCGTGCGAACACCGCGCCGGTGGCGCGCGCCCGCACCAGGTGGTCAGACAGTAGGTCCATGCGATCAGCTTGACCAGTACGAGCATCATGGTCAAGCCGTGAGAGCATCACGTAAAGAACTGAGCGACATACGCATGGAATGTCTCGCTCTGGACTTCTACCGTGGAGTCATGAACGACAACACATCCCCCGCCGCACTCATCCTGGGCGGCACCGGGCGCACCGGTTCACTGCTGGCCGACACGCTCGCCGGGCGAGGAATCACCCCGCGTACCGCGGCGCGCAGCGGAGCGGACGTCCGATTCGACTGGGACGACCCGGCCACCCACTCCGGCGCCCTGGCCGGCGTCGACCGCCTCTACTTGGTGGCACCCACTCTGCGCCTGAGCTACGCCGCCCAGGTCGCAGCCTTCCTGGACCTCGCCGAGGCGGCCGGTGTGCGCCACGTCACCTACCTGAGTGTCTACAACGCCGACCAGGCGCCGGCGGGCGTTGACATCGCGGCGGTCGAGGCCGATCTGGCCTCCCGGCCCGGCATCACCCACGCGGTGCTGCGCTCCGCGTGGGTGATGCAGAACTTCGCCGACGACCACCTCCCGGTCATCGACGGAGTGCTGACGGCGCCGAGCGCCGGTGGCAGGGAGGCCTTCGTCGACGCGGCCGACATCGCGGCGGTCGCGGCCGAGACGCTGCTGGCCCCCGAGGCCCATACGGGTGTCACCTATGCACTCACCGGCCCGCAGGCCCTCACGTTCCGCGAGGTCACAGACACCATCGCCGCCGTAAGTGGCCGCCCCGTCTCCTACCACGACATCGACCAGGAGGCGTGGATCACCGACCTCCTCACCGCGGGGATCCCCGCCGACTTCGCGGTGATGATGCGCTGGCTCACCGGCGCCGTCATCGACGGCAACGGAGCCACGCCCTCCGGCGACATCGAGAAGGTCACCGGTCGGCCGTCCACCGCCTTCGGCGAGTTCGCCAGGCGCAACGCACACATCTGGGCCGCCTCGTGACCTGCTCGGTGACGCCTGACCCCGGCGGAGCCCGGCGCCGCCCTGGGCGCTGTCGCCTGACGACTACGTGGTCTAGCACGGCCAGCAGTGGGGCCGCCCGGTCCACGGTGACGACGCCCTGTGCGAACGCCTGAGTATCGAACAGCATCGAAAGGGACTCTGCAATGATCGACCATGTCTACATCACGGTGAGTGACCTCGGCCGCGCGAGCGCCTTCTACCTCGCGGCGCTCAAGCCGCTCGGGTGGAGAGAGATCGGCTTCTACGAATCGGACACCCCGGGCGTCCCCAACCTCTTCGGTCTCTGCGATCGGGTCTACGGATCGGGGGAAGCCATCGGCGCCAGTATCTGGCTGCGTGAGCGGCAGCCCGGCGAGACCGGCCTCTACCTCGGCTTGGCCGCAGACAGCCTGGACGAAGTAGACGCAACCCACTTCGCCGCCTTGGCCGCCGGCGGCCAGGATGACGGCGGAGCCGGTCCGCGTCCGCACTTCGGCCCCGGCTACTACGCCGCGAACGTTATCGACCTCGACGGCAACCGACTCGAGATCGTCAACAAGGCCGTGAACCCTAAGCGCCCTGGCTGAGATACACACATCACCTAGGTGACGGGTGGGGGCTGGCCATTCTTCGCGCCGGTTGCTGTCTGGTATCGGGGCGAGGAAAGAAGCGCGTGGTCGGCGCGACCAGGGGTTGAGTACTCCGGTCAGGCCAGTGCGGTCATGTGGTCAGGGTGGTGGGTGGCGACGTCGTGGGCGGCTTGGACGAAGGTGGCGACGGCTGCGGATCGCGAGGTCTCCGGCCAGGCGACCATGACCGCGCTGGGGCTGAGGCCGGTGACCGGCCGGTATGCGATGTCCGGGCGCTGGTGCCGCTCGGTGGTGGAGCGTGACAGGAACGCCACCGCCTGCCCCAGCGCGACCACCTCCAGGAGTTGCTCGACGCTGGCCACGAGCGGCCCCTCAGGAGTGTCAGCCGGCGCCAAGCCTGTGTGGCCATCGCCTGCTTCTGCGCCGTCGTATCCGGTGTAGTAGGCGGTGGTGGAGGGGGCGGCCCCCTTCCAGCGCGGGATCGGTTCGCCCTTGAGGTCGGTCAGCCGCAGTCGCCGGCGTCCGGCCAGGCGGTGCGCGGCGGGGAGGACGGCCAGTCGCGGCTCGACCACGAGTGTCTGGGAATCCAGCCCTTGACCGTCGAACGGGCTGCGCAGCAGCGCTACGTCGGCACGGCCGTCCCGCAGCATGGCGATCGGCTCTCCGCTGCCGCCGACGACGACTTCAGGCGGCGGCAGATGCGAACCCGTTCCCCGGTAGGCGGCGAGGATCTCCCGCAGCAGCCCGGCATCGCCTCCCGGTTTGACCGCCACGACGAGCTGGGGTGTCGGCTGACCGGCCCGGCGTGCTCGCCGGGCCGCCGCGTGCACCGCGTCGACCGCGATCCGGGCCTGGTCGAGCAGCACCTGACCGGCGGTGGTCAGCGTCACCTGCCGGGTGGTGCGCTCCAGCAGGCGTACCCCGAGCCGGGACTCCATCTGAGCGATCGCCTTCGACAGCGGAGGCTGCGCCATCCCCAGGCGTTGCGCGGCCCGGCTGAAGTTCAGTTCCTCGGCGACCGCGATGAAGTACCTCAGCTCCCGCACCTCTAGCTCACTCATATCTGTGGACTATAGATCCAGAGTCTTCTGGTCTTTCCCTGCTGCCCGTGGGTGAGGGGAGGCTGGGTGCCATGACGACTTCGCAGAAGACTGCTTTGATCACCGGCGCGAACAAGGGCATCGGCAAGGAAACGGCGCGCAGGCTCGCAGCCCTCGGCATCACCGTGCTGATCGGCGCCCGCAACGCCGAGCGTGGCGAGGCGGCGGCCGAGGAGCTTCGCGCGGGCGGCGCCGACGTACGGTTCGTTCCGCTGGACGTCACCGACGAGACCTCGGTCCAGGCCGCCGCCAAGCACATCGACGCCACGTTCGGCCGCCTCGACATCCTCGTCAACAACGCCGCGATCGCCGCCGGACCGCAAAAGCCGAGTGAAACCCCAGCCGCTACCGTCCGGCAGGTCTACGAGACCAACGTGTTCGGATTCATCGCGGTGACCCACGCCATGCTCCCCCTGCTACGCCGCTCCGCCGCCGCACGCATCGTCAACATGTCCAGCGAACTCGGCTCCCTCACCCACCTGGCCGACCCGGGCAGCCCGTGGTCCGCCTACTCCTCGATTCTCCTCCCTTACTGCACCTCGAAGAGCGCGCTGAACGCGATCACCGTGCTCTACGCCAATGAACTGCGCGCCGAAGGGATCCTGGTCAACGCGGTGAGTCCCGGCTACTGCGCGACCGACCTCAACCGCCACACCGGGATACGCACGGCGGAGGAGGGCGCGGCCGTGGCGGTTGACCTGGCGACGGCGGGCGAGGACGGCCCGACGGGCGCCTTTTTGGCCGAGGACGGGCCGATTCCCTGGTGAGACCATGCCGCGCCGTCTCCGCCCGAAGCCTGCCGGGGGTGTCTTCAACCCCCACCGTGACGATCACTGGCCTCTTGCGCGGCGCCCATCCCCACGGGCCTTACTGGTAGTTGGTGGGCGCACAGGCCAAGACGGGCACGAGGTGATCACTCATCTCGCGGAGTCAGCATCAAGGGCTGGGTCGCGGGTCAGCCGGTGGTTTCCATCGCGGTTGTGTGCTCGTCGTGTTCACGCAGCATGCGCATGACGGTGGCGGGTGAGGGGTGCTGGCCTTTCTTCGTGCCGGTGGTGATGACGAGGCGTTTGGTGATGTCGCGCAGGCTCATCTCCGGCGACTCGATCGTGCCGCAGCCGAGGTCCTCCTTCAGGGGCGAACCTAAAGGAGGACCCTCGACGTGAACCCGTGATTACCGGTCGAGAGCCGGCCATCCGCCCCCGCCCGCGATCTTTCGCTCGGAGCAGACGATCTGATTGCCGTCGCCGTTGGTGGCTATGCACGAGTCGCCTTTGAGGAACCAGTAGTAGCCCGACTCGTTGGAGAACGCGATGCTGTCCAGGTCTCGCGCGAACCGCGTGCCCGCCAGGGCCGGCCATGCGCCGCTGGCGGTGATGTCGATTTCGTCGACCAGCAACTTGTCACCAGCCATGTTGGTCTTCAGACACTTGTTGCCCTTGAAGATCCAATAGCCGTTGCCGACACACAGGATGGTGTCGATGTCATGCGTGAAGTCTTGTGTTGTCACGCCTCCCCCTTTCTCATGCCGGTCGAGCTCTGGCGACCGGCCAGACAAGCTTTCACCGGGTGACCGAACCAGCGTAGAAGTCAGCTAAGAGGAGCACAGCACCGCAATCTAGCCATGATCGGGAGCAGCTGCGCATTCAAGACATTACGTGGCTCACTTGAGCTGTACAGGCAGGATTCCTCGTTTGGCGGGAGGAGTCGTTTCGCTTCGATCGGGGCCGGAGAAGAGCACCGTGATCGCCGAGCGAGAGGTTCTCAAACACCTAGTCAGAGTCGTTCCTGGAGAACCAGCCTCGTATACGGGAATTTTTAGACCGTGCCCTATGTGGCGAGGCGGACGTATCGCTTGTAGCAGCAGAGTGCGGCTGCGAGACCCAGAAAGCCCAGGTAGTTGCGGGGATTTCGTTCGCAGCGGGGGCTGATTCGGCGATAGCCGGACAGCCACGACATAGTGCGCTCGATCACCCAACGGTGACGCCCCAGACGCTCGCTGGATTCGATGCCCTTGCGGGCGATGCGCACGCCGATGCGCTTGCCCCGGACCCATTTACGCAGGTCGGGCTGGTCATAGGCTTTGTCGGCGTGGAGCTTTCGGGGCTTGTAGCGTCGGCCCCGATCGGGGTCGTGTCTCGATTGGAGCCCGGCGATCATGGGCTTGAGCCCCTGGCTGTCGTGGGTGTTGCCACTTGAGATACCGACCAGGAGAGGCAGTCCCGACCGGTCGGACAGGACATGCATCCTGGAACCGGGCTTACCCCGGTCCACGGGGCTCGGACCTGCGAGTTCGCCCCCCTTTTCGCCCTCACATGGGCGGTATCGAGGACCACGCGGGAGAGATCGAGCAGGTCCTTGGCCGCGAGTTTGTCGAGCACGGCCTGGTGCAGCCGGCCCCACACCCCAGCACGGGACCAGATCAGGAACCGGCGATGGGCAGTCGACTTCGAGACGCCGAAGCACGGCGGCAACGCTCGCCAGGCACACCCGCTGACCAGCACATAGACGACGGCCGCGAACAGCGTCTCATCAGGCGTGTCTTGAGTCCCGCCGCCCTGAGGCCGCACCTTCGACGGCGGAATCAGCGGCTTCGCGATCTCCCACAACCCGTCCGGAACAATCCAACTCCATGTACCCCGCCCCATGACGAGACCAACGACGCCTCACCACATAGGACACGGTGTAAACCGGGTTGTTCTGGTGCAGCAGAACAAACGGCGGGCGCCCCGTGCAGCGGCGGCCACCGCGAGCCGAGCGCTCGGTAGTACCAGGTGAACCGGGTTGTTCTGGTTCTCCAGAACAACCCGGCCAGCATCTTGGCCTGCCGCGGCCCGTCGAGCCGGACCTCGCGCCCGGTGATCCGCGCGGGTAACGGCCCCAGCACGCCGAACCTCATGTTGACCCCGGCACTTCACGATCAGCACCGGCTCCCCCCGGCTGACCTCGCACTAGGACGAATCTAGGACGACCGAAGGACCCGTGTCCGTAGCGTCACCGTGCGGTATCCAGCCGTTCCCGCGCAACGAAAGGAAACGGGGATTAGATGACGAATAAGTTCATGTCGAAGAGATGGGCGTTGACCGCAGCGAAGGCAACGGCGGTCGCCATGGCCCTGGGGGCGACGGTCGGTGCGACCGGGGCCGCGGCTGCCGACGCAGCGAGCGTCAGCAGCGTGACGCCGACTCACTCCGTGGCTGCTCCTGCGGGTTCGGTGCTGGTCAAGGAGGTCAAGACGGCGCAGGGTACGGTCGACATCTACCGGGACTCCGCTGCGGGGGTCCGGCCCTTCTCCGCGTCCGGCTGCGCGGGTGGCAGCTTCGAGGTCTGCATCAATATCAACGGTAGCGGGAGGTTCGTCTACTACATCGAGAATTCGACGCACTTCCCCAGCGCCGGCACGGTGAACATGGAGATCAACGGCCCCTCGGGTGTGATCGCTCAGACGGGTAACTTCTACGAGAGCGGCGGCTGGTACAGCGTTGTCTGGAACTTCGACTACAACGTGACGCCCGGGTACTACTGCGCCACGTCCTTCACCTACACCTCCCGCCAGGGCGCCTGTGAGACCGTAAGCTGACGCCTCGGCACTTCGGCGACGGGCAGCCGTGCTCTCCGGCGGCTGCCCTCTCCAGGGCGGGGGCTATGCGGGCTCGAGCTCGTGGAGTCGACACGGTTTTTCCCGCCTCCTGAGCTATGCGGCGGCCTCGTGTCCGCCCCGCTGACACGAGAGCGGCACACGGCCGTACAGCGGCTCCACCGGGTCGCCCAGCGGGACCACCCGTGCCCCTCGGACAGCTCCTGGAGAAGGAGCGGCCAGGCTGGATCATCGACGTTGAGCAGCTCATCGACCTCGCGCATCCCCGCATCGTCGCACCAGCACTGAAGACGCAGTCCGTCGGGGCGCCTTCACGAGTGGGCACATCCCGTGCGAGGGTGTCCTCGCCGCTCAGCGTCCCGGCTCCCGCCCGATGCCACGAAGGGCCACACTGTCCCAGAAGGTCAGAGAGCGTGGGCGCTCCACAGAAGTTGGACCAGAACCGGTTCTCGTGAACAAAGCCAATGGCGACGAACCGCCACCCTGCGCCGTACCCCTCCGCTGACGTTACTGTCAGCTACTGCCGTCAAACGGCACGAGGCCCGCCCGAGAAGTTCGGGAGGGCCTCGTTGTATTGGTTACGAGATCTCCGCCAGCCATTCCCAGTCGCCGGGCCGGGAACGCAGCCGCCTGAAACCCTCTTCGAGGCAGTCACTGAGGCTGGAAGATTCAGCGCGAATGAATCCCTGCTCGCCCAGTCCTGGACCCGACATCACCAAAATCCAGGGCTCACCACCTTCCACCATCCTCTCGTCGTCCACCTTGAGGATCACAGTGACGCCTGAGCGGCCCAGTCTCTCCATGAGCTGCTCAATATTCATCCCTTGTACTCCCATCAATAGCCCCTCAAGGCTGCCGAGATGTCGCTGACGTCGTGCAGCTGACCTTTGCCAACCCTGTCGATGACGCTTCGAAGGTCGGCAGAAGTTGGGCCACTCGTGACGCCGTTTCGACGTCCTTCGGCGGCTGGACCAAGGGGTTCATTGACCCTCGGCTCTGCGCGGCCATCGTCGACCGGCTCACGTTCAACGGAACCATCATCGAGACCGGCACCGACTCCTACCACCTGGCCAGCACCCGAGCCCGTGCCGAAGAACCCGCCAAGGTCAGCTGATAGAGGCGCTCACCCGACAGCCCGCCGGCCCTCACGGGCGGCGGGCTGTCCCGCACCACCTCTCGCTCAATCCCACCAAAGACGTGCCACGGGCTGGAGCCGGCCTTACAAGGACACGGGCTCCGCATCCGTTGCCAGGCGGGCGTGGAGTTCCACGTCGAAGCGGACACCGTCGTATTCGAGCTTCTGTCGTTGCTGTCCCTCCACCGCGAAGCCGGCAGCGCGAGCCACTCCGCATGAGGCGGGATTGTTCACCCGGTGCCCGAGCTCCAGCCGGAAGAGTTCGGCGTCGTTGAAGGCCCAGCGGGCCACAGCACGGCAGGAACGGGAAGCTATGCCCCGGCCACGGGCAGCTGCCGTCGTCCAGTAGGACACCCATCCAGTGGCATGACGCCGATCCACTGGGCCAACACACACCTGGCCGAGAACGAGGCCACCGCCGTCGACGACGGCGAAGGAGTAAGAAGAGTCCGCAGCCCACTGGTCACCAT
Source organism: Streptomyces griseochromogenes (assembly GCF_001542625.1). Classification (NCBI taxonomy): domain Bacteria; kingdom Bacillati; phylum Actinomycetota; class Actinomycetes; order Kitasatosporales; family Streptomycetaceae; genus Streptomyces; species Streptomyces griseochromogenes. The sequence goes on from NZ_CP016279.1 coordinate 5,544,588, forward strand.
GAGCCGTTATCCACCGCTCGGCAGCCGGGACAGAATCAACCGGCTCGATGGACTGGCCACGCATGAACGGATCCGCGAACGCGGTCATCACCGCCTGGGCGTCCTCGGCCTTCCATCTCCGCAGCACCAGGCCAGAGGGGGTATCTACACGATCGCGCACGACGCGAGTCTTCCTCAGCAGGCATCGCCTGTCACGTCGGTTTCCCCAGTAGCCGCGACAGCCCCGCCGGGGAGCTGTGCTCTTGTCAGGGACGTGAACCAGCTTCCAGCGCCGTTACAGTAGTGCCGTCATTTCTCATCGAACATCCAGGCGAGGAAAGATCATCAACCGCCTCCCAACCTCGTCCACATCTGCTGTTTCCAAAGATGCACGAAGCCATGTACGCGCACGCGCGGTGTCGGCGGGCGAGCCCGACAGATCTTGGAAAACTGTGAGTGAGGTCCGGCCCAGGGAGCAGATGCGCAACCCCGGCATGCTCCAGTACGGACGCTCTCGTTTCTGACCGAGGCGGCCCGCGCTTTCGACTTGCCGGCAGAGCGGGAAGCCACCGAACAGGCCGTGGGCGCGCCGTTCACCACCATGGAGCGCATCGCCCAGCTGCACCTCTTCGCTAAGAGGTCCTAACAAAGGCGGCGGACGTGTCGGTAGGTGATGAGACACGTAGCGAGCCCGAGGAAGGCTTCATGGATGTCGTCCCGTCGCTCCCACCGGATGCGCAGGCGGCGGAAGCCGTGCAGCCAGGCGATCGTCCGTTCGACGACGTATCGGAAGATGCCCAGGCCGGAGCCGTGTGGCTCGCCTCGCCTCGCGATCACGGGACGGATGCCGCGCTGCCACAGCAGGCGCCGGTACTTGTCGTGGTCGTAACCGCGGTCGGCGAGAAGTGCGTCGGGCCGGTGCCGGGGCCGGCCGACAACCCCGGCGACAGGGGGGGGACCTTGTCGAGCAGGGGCAGGAGTTGAGTGACGTCGTTGCGGTTGCCGCCGGTCAGCGACACCGCGAGCGGGATGCCCTGGGCGTCGGTGACGACGTGGTGCTTGCTGCCCGGCCGTGCGCGATCGACCGGGCTGGGACCGCTTTTGGGCCCCTGCGGGCCGCCCGCACATGGGAGGAGTCGATCACCGCCCGGGACCAGTCCAGCTTCTTCGCCGACCGCAGCTTCTTTAACAGCAGTACATGCAACTGGTCCCACATCCCGGCCTCGTTCCACGCGGCCAGCCGCCGCCAGCAGGTCATGCCCGAACCGAAGCCCAGCTCCTGGGGCAGGTACTCCCACTGGATGCCGGTATGCAGCACGAACAGGATTCCGCACAACGCCTGCCGGTCCGGCACCCTCGGCCGTCCCTCGACCAGCTTCGGCCCCGGCTTGGGCAGCAACGGCTCGATCAGGGCCCACAGTTCATCCGACACGATCCACGGCCGCGACTGACGTTTCCCCACGACCAGACCAACGAGCGGGCAGGCCAAAAGTCACATGATCAACCACTTCTGTTAGGACCTCTAAGACCGTCCTACGTGGTGCAGGCTCGTTGAGTCGGTCATGGGGCGGGGTACGTGGAGTTGGATTGTTTCAGACGGGCTGTGCCGACGCAGCCGCGACCCAATGGGATTCCCTGAGCCGTACTCATGAGCTCCGTCCACCAACTCTTCATCGCGCAGCGACAAGCTCCTTGGCTACGTCCTGTCCGCAGGCGGGAGAGGAGCGAACAGTTCGGCCACTCGGCTGCAGTGCTCGGTCAGTACGCTGGCGAACTCCCTGGCCTTCTCCGCCGTCCAGCGTGCAGAGGGTCCGGAGACGGCGATGGATGCCGCCGGCCGGCCAGATGCGGTGAGCACCGGCGCGGCGACGCCTGTCAGCCCCGGGTGATTGGCGCCCTCGGACAGGGCGAACCCCTGGTCGCGTACGGCGCTCAGCGCCTGGACCACCTGTGACGTGTCCAGGTCGCTGTCGACCCGCTTGAGGACCGCGGCAACCTCGCGGACGGGGAGATGGGCCAGGATTGCCTGCCCGCTGCATCCGCGGTGGAGTGGAGTCGCGGAGCCGAGGCGGGCTGCCCGGCGCAGTTCATGGGCGCTGTCGACTCCGAGCACCAAGATGGCCTCGTCCCCGGCCCGCAAGTGCAGCGTCGCCGTCTCCTCGGAAAGCCCGGCGAGGGCCTGCAGAACGGGGCGGGCATCGACGAACACGTCGGCCCGGGGCATGATTTGGGCGGCGAGGGCCATCGACTGTGTGCCGATGCGATATCCGCCGGAATCCGCCCGTGTCAGGTATGACTCCTCCTGCAGCACGCGCAGCAGTCGGTAGGCCGTCGGTTTGCTGAGCCCCACGGTCTCCGCCAGTTCCTGCAAGCCGACAGGTTCCCGTGACGCGGCGACGGCCTCAAGCAGCCGCAGAGCCCGCCGCGCGGTGTTACCGCCCTGGGTCTGATCCGCCACGATCTCTCCTGTCTCAACATTTACACCATTGGGATCATTATCTGAAACCTAATGCCTCCTGTGTGCCGACTGCAAGGCGTTGCTCGCCGACTCAGGGCGGTCGCGCCTCACCCCTTGACGAGGGTGTACGCCCCTGTCACTCTCGGCCTCCCAATGTGAAACCCAGGTTACAAATAATGAAACCGGACGGGACAATGGCAGACATTCGCGGCGCTTCGCCGTCCGTGGGCAACATCTCCGACACACGCCAGCTGCAGTCTCTCGTCGCGGCCCGCCTCGACGGTCTCCCTCTGACCCGCTGGCACCGAAGGGTGCTTGCTGTCGTCGGTCTCGGCTCCTTCTTCAACTTCTTCGAGGTGGCCCTCAGCAGCCTGCTCATTCCCCTGCTGCCGGTGGACTGGGCCGCCACCACGACGGGCAAGTCCCTGCTCATCAGCGCGACGTTCGCCGGTGAGCTTCTCGGCGCGGTTGCCCTGTCAGGGCTCGCCGACCGCATTGGGCGGCGGCGGATGTTCCAGATCAACCTCGTCGCCTACGCCGCGCTGTCCGTCGCGGCCGCGTGCGCTCAGGGCCCGACCCATCTGATCGTGCTGCGGTTCCTGCTCGGTATCGGACTCGGTGCTGAGCTTGCCCTGGTCGACACGTATCTCACCGAGCTCATGCCCGCAGCCCGCCGCGGCAGGATGCTGGCCACCGCCTATGGCCTCGGCATGCTGGCCGTGCCCGCGGCCGGAGTGCTCGCAGCCAGGCTCCCTCACACCATGCTCGGCGCCTCCAGCTGGCGCTGGCTCATGACCCTGGCGGGCGCAGGTGCTCTCGTGGTCTACCTGCTGCGCCGCAACCTTCCCGAATCGCCCCGATGGCTGGCCACCCACAAACCCCAGCAGGCACTCGCCGCGATGGACCGCATCGAGGAGACAGCCGGCCTGCCGGTGACCGGCACCTTCACCGCCGCTCCCGCACTGGGACTCGGCCGTGAGGAAGCCTGCGAACGGAGCGGCCGTCCCAAGCTCTGGAGCCCTGTCCTGCGGCGCCGCACGTTGCTGGTGTGCCTGATGGAGACCCTGGGGCCCGTCGGGTTCTACGGCTTCGCCTCGATCGCCCCCCTCGTACTCCTGCACAAGGGATTCACCGTCGTCGACTCGCTGACGTACTCGGCCATGACGGCGATCGGCTATCCGCTCGGGTGCTATGTGCTGATGCACCTGGCCGAACGGATCCAGCGCAGAACCCTGGTGATCGTCTCGTCCCTGCTGGTGGCCGTCGCCGGCACGATCTTCGGTATAGGAACTTCCGTCTGGGTGATCGTCCCGGCCGGGCTGCTGACCACACTGATGAGTGTTATCAACGCCACCGTCTCGCGCACCTACGGCGCCGAACTCTTCCCCACCGAGGTCCGCAACACCGCACTCGGCCGGACCTACTCGCTCTCCCGCCTGGTGGCGGCCATCCTGCCCTTCTGCACCTTGCCCGTCCTCGACACGCTCGGCGCAGGCCCCGTCTACCTCAGCTGCGCCTGCATCATCGCACTGATGGCCCTCGCGGTCGCCATGCTCGGCCCCCGAACCAACGCGGTCGCCCTCGAGGGCATCTAGACAGGGCTACACCGGTGCCGCGTCGACCACCAGCAGACGGTGGAAGTCCGCCCGGCCGCCGGTGCGGTGCTCGGCAAGCAGGCGCAGGGCAAGAGGGAAGTCGCCCTGTTCGAAGGCGGCGACGATCCCCTCGTGCTCGCCGAGGATCGCCTCCGCCCGGACGGCGTCCCCTGCCGCGGCTGCCCGCCGGTAGGCCAGCGCCCGGTGCGGCTCCAGGGCCTCCCACAGCTGCCGTATGAAGCGCAGCATCCATTCGTTGTCGCAGCGGTCGAGCAGCGCGAAGTGGAAAATCCGGTTGGCGGAAATCGTGCCCGGCACATCGACTCCGGCGACGGCGGCTCGCTGGGCCTCAAGGGCGGTGCGCATCGCGGCGATGTCCTCGGGCCGCATGCGGGCCGCGGCGTTCGCCTCGGCCTCGCCCTCCAGGAGTTCCCTGATCCGGAAGATGCCGTCCACGCTCTGTGGGCTCAACTCGGTGACGGTGTAGCCGCGTTGCGGGACGTAGGTGACGATCCCCTCCCCGGCCAGCGTCTTGAGGGCCTCGCGGACCGGAATGACGCTCAGCCCCAGTTCCTCGGCGGCAGCGCTCTGGCGGATCGGGGCGCCGGGGGGCAGGTCACCGCGGACGATCGCGTCGCGGAGTTCCGCCAGGGCCACAGCCTCGGCGGTACGGGGAAGAGAGGTTCGCTTCAGTGCCACCCGCCCATGCTACCCACCGACCCGCTGAAACTAGATGTTATAAATTGTAATGCGGGATGGTCGCGGGAGACCGGACCACTCCTTCCGCCCGAGCCGAGTCCCACGACATTGGAGGTGAGCGCGGTGTCCACACCGACGCCGACGACCGCCCGACAGCCCACCGACCCTGAGGGCCCCACGGGGCAGCTGGCCACCTGGCTGACCACCACCTCGCTGGAACAGATCCCTGCCAGCGTGCGGGAGCGGGCCGCACACCTGGTGCTCGACGGCCTGGCCTGCGCACTGATCGGCGCCCAGCTGCCCTGGTCGCGCACCGCCGTAGAAGCGGTCCTGAACCTGGAGGGCTCCGGCAACGTCCCGGTGATCGGCTGGGGGCGCACCACCAGCGGCCCGGCAGCCGCCGTGCTGAACGGCACGTTCATCCAGGGCTTCGAGCTCGACGACTACTACCCGGCCGCGCCGTTGCACAGCACTTCCCTGGTCCTGCCGGCACTGTTGTCCACTGCATCGCAGCTGCCGTCGGTCACGGGCGCGGAGTTCCTGAGGGCGTCGATCCTGGGTTTCGAGACGGGCACCCGGGTGGGCCTGGCCCTGCACGGATCGCAAATGCTCTCCCGTGGCTGGCATTCGGGTTCGGTCTTCGGCACGCATGCGGCCGCCGCCGCATCCGGCGTCCTGCGCGGCCTGGATGCCGCCGCGTTCGAGGACGCGCTCGGCCTGGCCGCCACACAGTCCGCGGGCCTGATGGCCGCGCAGTACGAGGCCATGTCCAAGCGGATGCACCACGGTCTGGCCTCCCGCAACGGCTTCTACGCCGCCGGGCTCGCCCAGGCCGGCTACACCGGCATCAAGAGGGTCTTCGAGCGCCCCTACGGCGGCTTCCTGTCCACCTTCGGTGAAGGCCACGACCCCGACGCCACCCAGATCACCAAGGGCCTGGGCCAGGTATGGAACACCGAGCAGATCACGGTGAAGATCCACGCGGCCATGGGCTGCTCCATCCCGCCATCGACGCGGCCATCGCGATGGCCGACGGCCGCACGCTGAGCGCCGACGACATCGACTCAATCCTCATCGAGGTCCCTGACGCGATCTACCACCACGGGTGGTGGACCCCCGAGCGCCCCCTGACCACCATCGGCGCCCAGATGAACATCGCTTACGCCGCTGCCGTGGCCCTCTTGGACTGCCACGTGCGGCCGGAGCAGTTCACGCCCGCCCGGATCGACGCCGAAGACGTCTGGCAGCTGATCGGCCGCACCGAGGTCAAGCAGGTCGACGAGCCGCAGGACCCCGCCTGGACCCAGCGCGGTTACAACACCCGCCTCACGATCACGCTGCGCGGGGGCGAGGTCCTCACCCAGGCCCTCAACCAGCCCCACGGCGGTCCGGACGACCCGCTCACCAACACGGAAATCCGTGAGAAGCACCGGGCGCTGACTACCACAGTCATCGATGCCGACCGGGCCGCAGAGATCGAACGCATCGTCCTGGACCTCGAAGAACAGCCCGATCTCGACCGTCTGGTGGAACTGCTGGCCGCACCCGCCCGCAGCGTCCTCGACTGATCCGCCACGAACCGCGAGGAATCCCCATGTCACCGTCTCAACAAGCACGTCCCGCCACCGCGGGCGGCCGGCTGCGCGCGCTGCTCGCCCAGGACAGCCTGATCACCGCCCCGGGCGTGTTCGACGGCCTCTCCGCCCACCTCGTGGCGCGCACCGGTTTCAGCGCCGCCTATCTGAGCGGCGCGGGCGTGTCCGTCGCCGGGTTCGGCCTGCCCGACATCGGGCTGCTCACCCAGAGCGAGATGACCGAGCGGGCCCGCATCGTGGTCACCGCACTCGGCGGCATCCCGCTCATCGCCGATGCCGACACCGGCTACGGCGCACCGATGAACGTGGCGCGCACCGTGCGCGAGTACGAGAAGGCCGGAGTCGCCGCCCTCCACCTGGAGGACCAGGCATTTCCCAAGAAGTGCGGCCACCTGCCCGACAAAGAGCTCGTCACCCCCGAGGAGTTCACCGCCAAGCTGGACGCCGCTCTCCAGGCACGCACCGATGACGACCTGGTGATTATCGCGCGGACCGACGCCCGCGGACCGCTGGGCATCGACGAGGCGATCGACCGCGCCGGCCGCTACGCAGCCGCAGGCGCCGACGTCCTCTTCGTCGAAGCCCCGCAGAACATCCGGGAAATCGAGAAGATCGCCGCCGAGGTCGACGCCCCGCTACTGATCAACATGGTGCAGGGCGGCCTCACCCCTGACACCGCGCCCGACCGGCTCGCCGAGCTCGGCTACCGCATCGCTATCCACCCCGGCGCTCTGCTCGCCCCCTACGTCCTGCACGGGCTGGAGGCCCTGGGCCGCCTCGGCGGCACCATGCCCCAGGCCATGCCCGGCCCGCAGGGTCTGTTCGAGCTCGTCGGGCTGCGCGAGTGGTCCGCAATAGGCGAGCGCTACCACGACAACGCGAAGGACAGTGCCTGATGGGCATGACGATGATGGAGAAGATCCTCGCCCGCAAAGCGGGCGTGGAGAAGGTCAGCGCCGGTGACACGGTGGTCTGCGACGTCGACATGACCGTCATGATCGACCTGCAGTTCGCCACCAGCTGGGTCCAGCCCCTGAAGATCAACGACCCGGACAAGGTCGCGGTGATCATGGACCATGCCGTGCCCGCCCCCAACGTTCACGACGCGATCGGCGGCACCCACGCCCGCGCGTTCGCCCGCGACTTCCACATCGAGAAGTTCTACGACGTCGGTCGGCACGGCATCTGCCACCAGGTCATCGCCGAGAACGGCCTTGCCCGCCCCGGCGAGATCCTCGCCTGCACCGACTCCCACACCTGCGCAGGCGGCGCTTACAACACAGCAGCCCGCGGCCTGGGGCCGGCGGAGGTGTACTCGATCCTGTGCACCGGCAAGACCTGGTTCCAGGCCGCGCCCACCATCCGCTACGAGTTCACCGGCACCAAGCCGGACGCTGTCTCGGGCAAGGACATCTTCCTGTACATCGGCGGCACCTACGGCGACGCCACCAACCACAACCTCGAATACGGCGGACCCGGCCTCGCCTCCATCCCCATGAACGACCGGCGCACCATCGCCACCCAGGGCGCCGAGATCTCCGCAGACTTCTCCACCTTCCCCATCGACGACCTCGCCCGCGACTTCCTCGCCGCCCACGGAGCCGCCCCCGACTCCTACACAGCAGCCGATCCGGACCCGGACGCCACCTACGCCGCCGTACGCACCGTCGACCTCTCGTCACTGGAGCCCTACGTCGCCCGCCCCGGCACCGTCAGCCACAACTCGCTGCCGATATCAGCGATCGAGAAGCGTCCGGTCAACCAGTGCTTCATCGGATCCTGCGCCAACGGACAACTCGAAGACCTCAAGATCGCCGCAGACATCGTGCGTGGCCGCAAAGTCGCGCCGGGAGTACGACTGCTGATCACCCCGGCCTCTCAGGAGGTATATAAGGACGCCATGCGCGCCGGCTACCTCCAGGACCTCGCCGACGCCGGCGCCGTGGTCACCAACTCCACCTGCGGCGCCTGCTTCGGCTACCACATGGGACTCCTCGCCCCCGGCGAGGTCTGCCTGACCTCCTCCACCCGCAACTTCACCGGCCGCATGGGCAGCCCCGACGCCGAGATCTACATGGCCTCACCCGCCACCGTCGCCGCCTCCGCCCTCGCCGGCCACGTCACCGACCCGCGAGGAGAACTCAGCTGATGGACACCCTCATCACCGGACACGTCTGGGTCGTCGGCGACTCCGTCACCACCGACGCCATGTACCCCGCCTTCGCCATGAAACTGCCCGTACCCGAAGCCGCCCGCCACATCTTCTACGAGCTGCGCCCCGGCTGGACCGACCAGGTCCAGGCAGGCGACATCGTGGTGGCGGGCCGCAACTTCGGCCTCGGCTCATCGCGCCCCGTCGCCGCGCTGTTTCTCGAACTGGGTATCGCCGCACTGATCGCGGAGGAGTTCAACTCCCTCTTCCTGCGCAACTGCATCAACCACGGCCTGCCCGCACTCACCGTCCCCGGCGCCACCAAGGCATTCACCGACGGCGACACCGCACGCCTCGACTTCGCCGAAGGCTGGGCCGAGAACACCAGGTCCGGAACCCGCCTGGACGGAGGCGCACTGCCGCCCCTGGTCCTCGACATCCTGGCCAACGGCGGCATCCTGCCCAAACTCGCCCGCGAAGGCTACGTACCCGCCCCGGCGGCCGCACGCGGCCACTGAGCTGGTGTCGGGGCGGTGTCGGCGCCGCTCCAACACCGTTCCCTCCCCGTCAGGGACTGCACACTCCACGATCAAGGAACTCTCATGCACAGCCAGCTCTCCCCCGGCGTCACCCAGATCGCCACCAGCAAGCGTGACAACGCCTTTCTCATCGACGGCGACGACGGTCTCACCCTCATCGACGTCGGCTGGTCTAAAGCCCCCGAAGCACTCCTCGACACGATCGCCGCCCTGGGCCGCAAGCCCTCCGACATCCGCCGCGTCATCCTCACCCACGCCCACCCCGACCACGTACAGGGTGCCGCCGAACTCCGCCGCCACACCGGCGCACACATCCTCATCCACGACGCTGACCGCGCCTGGCTGGAAGCCGGACGCGTCCCAGCCGAGGGACGCTCCGGCACCATCGGCCGCCTCATCGACCACCTGCCCAAACTCCACTGGACCCCCACCACCGCAGACGGCACCGTCTCCGACGGAGAAGTAGTGGAAGGCAGCGACGGACTGCGCGTCATCCACACCCCCGGCCACTCGCCCGGCCACATCGTGCTGCTGCACGAACCGAGCAAGACCATCCTCATGGGAGACGCAGCCTTCAACCGCGGCAAACTCGCCATCGGCCCCGCCGCACTCGCCGCCGACCCCGACCTCAGGCCCGGCAGCCTTGCCCGCATCCCCCAGAACCTCAACGCAGTCGGCTTTGCCCACGGCGCCCCACTAACGGGCAGTGGGGCGCACTCCTTCCAGGAGTTCCTGCAGCAATTCCGCTCGGAATCCTGAGCCCGGACACCCAGACGGCGGCCGCTCTACAAGCCGACCCCACTTTCAACACGCAGAAGTTGACAGGGAAGCGCAGGGCGTGGCGGGCGCGGTAGGTCTCCGGCATGCCGGTGAGGGCGACGCGTTCGTTGCCGAACCGGTCGATGATGCGGTCGTAGACCTCGAGTCGGCGGCGGACTCCCCGTCGATGTCGATGTCCGGCAGGCTCGCGCGGCGCACCGAGAGGAACCGTTCGAAGAGCAGGTTGTAGTCCAGCGGGTTGGCGGTGGCGATGCCGAGCGTGTGGTTGACCATGCTGCCGGCGCCGGAGCCGCGGGCGGCGACCCTGATCCCGAGCTCGCGGCCGTCGGCGACGACTTGAGCGACAGTGAGGAAGTACGTGTCGTACTTGAGCGTGCGAATGCAGTCGAGCTCTTCTTCGAGGCGTTGGCGGGCGCGGGGGGCGCGGTCGAGGCCGCGGCGGATGAGGCCGGCTTCGGTGCGCTCGCACAGCAGGCCGGCGGCGTGTTCGAGGCCTCCGGGGGCACCGACGACGGCGGGTTCGGGGAAGTGGGGGCGGCCCAGGCCGAGATCCTCGACGGGGTCGACGGTGCAGGCGTCGGCCGTGGCGGTGGTGTCGGCCAGCAGACGGGCTGCGCGGTCGTCGCCGTGGCCGGCGGCCTCGGCGGTCCGGCGGGCGGTCTCGCCCATGGCGGCCGGGGGCTTCAGCCAGCGCTCGCCGGAGTCGAGGCGGCGGCGGTCGATGGGGCGCAGCAGGCGGGCGGCGTCCAGGACGTCGGCGAGGCGGTGCTGGTCGACGTCGGCGTAGCGGACGGCGTTGATCAGTACGGCCGGGATGCCTAGCCGGTCGGCGAGGGTGAGGGTGCGGGCGGCCAGGCGCAGTGAGCCGGGGCCGGTGCCGGCGTGGCCGAGCCAGCAGGTTTCCAGGCGCAGCCGGATGCCGGGCAGCTGCCGCCAGGGGGCGAGGAGGTGTTCGCCAAGGCCGCTGCGGCCGGCGGCCAGGGCGCGGATGGGCTCGGCGGCGGGGCCGAGTAGCACGGTCAGCCCCTCCCCCGCGTGCTGGTGCAGGTCGTCCCAGGTCACAAGGGGCGGGCCGTCTCTAAGGTTGCCGAGGAGCAGGGCGTCACGCCGGGCCGGTTCGGGCGGTGGGCGCTTGAGGACGTCGAGCGGCTCGCCGGCAACGAGGACCTGAGGGCGGACGTGCTGGCCGCACGGATGCTGGGGCCGGAGCTGGCGGCGCAGCACCTGGAGATCCGGCGCCGGGACCTGGACTACTGCATCGAGACCGGATGGCTCGCGCCCGTCAGCCACGTGCAGCGCACGGTGTGGTCAGGCGACCGCGGTCACCGGAAGGTGGTCGAGGTGCCGATGTACCGGGTCGGGGACCTGGACGCACTCAAGGACATCCCCGGCGTGGACTGGGAAGCGGTACAGGCGACCAAGCCCGGCCGGCCGTCCCCGCTGCGGGCCTTCGCCCAGCTGGCGCCGAAGCGGGCCGCCATCGTCCGCGCCTTCGTCGACGAACTGCGCGAGAGGTTCGGCCTGCCGGTCTGGACGCGCTTCGCCAACCTCGACAACCTCTGGCTGATCGACTGGGAGCCGGCCCTGGACGGCACCCCGTCGCAGGACGACGTCGCCGCGCTGCTCGCCGGCAACCCGGCCGCGTCCCGCTTCGCCGACGGCATCCAGCTGCTCAGCGCGCAGGGCGAGGCCATCCACTGGGCGCGGCGGATGCTGCAGCCCGGTGTGGCCTGCGTGCTGGACACCGAGACACATGCCCTGTGGGGGCGGGTGATGGAGGTCGCGGTGGTGGACGCCGCTTCTGGCGAAGTCCTGCTGGAGACGCTGGTCAATCCGCAGACTCCGGTGACCGAGGGCGCCTTCGGAAACCGACGGGTTCGTGCATTCCCGCAGGGAATCGGCGGTGAACCTGAGGGTCTCAGGCACTCACGAGCCTAAAGGCTGCTGCCATTGCGAATCACCGACTCAGAAATCCCCTTAATTTTCGCGTGAGCTCGCTGCTCGGCGATGAATGAGAGAACCATTGCGATGGACCCTATGAGAATTGAGGCCGAAGTACCCACTATACAGAATATTCCATTCGTCAGGCCAAGGCGTTCGCTTGACGTTGTCGCCACGGACTGAATCAGCGCAACGGTCACGCTCCCTACATAGATGACGCCTATCATGACCCGGATGCAAACATTTGCCATCGCTCCGTGACGGTGGCGGGCGATTTCAGATTCCCAGTGCGTCACGGGGTACCCCATCTTTCTAGCTACCTCTCGCTCCAATACTGCCTGGTAGCCGCCCAGTGACAGCGCCTCTGTGTTTAGGAAGAGCAGGTAGACAACGAGGAATGAGAGGGCGAAAGGTAGGCCTATAAGTAGGTATAGCTTCCCTGAATTAATGGCGACTGACACGCCAAATGAAATGAGTACCACCGAGCTGGCGAGTATCTTTTCACCCAACAGGAGATAGGCGGCGAGTCGCTCGGAAACGGCCCTACATTCTCCCAACAGACCCGCAATGATTTGTTCTTCTTGTGTCACGGCACTGTCCTAGTACGAGGATCATGAAGAGGGTGGCCTACGCCCCCGAGGCTGCGGGGCTTACCGGCAAGGATGGCCCCAAGCGTTTGATGGTTACAGAAGAAGAGGGGGCGCATCGGAAGCACGCCGTAGCGCAAATCCATAGGCGTCATGTTGCAATGCGGGGCCATGATGACTGTGCGTGATAGCGGGGCTAGAGATACTTAACGGCTGGGGTTACAGCGGTTGGCGGTCGAGCCCGGTCTCGGCGATGAGACCTTCGATGAGGCGGGGGCGGTACTGCATGCGTTTCAGCCACGTCTTCACCAACGCAGCGAGCTGGTCGAGGCTGTGTTTCGTGCGGTTGGCCAGCGATACAGATCAGCGCCGCCATCGACACCCCGGTGGTGGCGGTGACCCGCCGCCACCGGGGTGTGGCCCTTTAGCGGCCTCCGACCCTGGCCGGCTTCGTCCTCGAACACGCGCCCATCGTTCCTCGTGGACGACGGTGCGGTCGCCCTGGAGCGGCACACGATGCCGAACACAGCTGTGGGGATCGACCGCGAGGTGAAGACTGCCGCGGTCACCAGCGATGGTCACTTCCACCACCGCACGTTCATCACTCTTGGCGAGGCCGTCCGGTACCGACGGCTCCAGCGCAAGCCAACCCGCGCCAGGCGCGACAGCGCCAACCGGGCCAAGGCCGTTGCGGCCATGGGACTGATGATGATGTCCCGGTCAACGACCGGTGAGGGCACTGACCTCCTACGACCTGTTGGCGCCCCAGCTGTCCGGCAGCAAGGACAGCGCGGTCTTGATGGCCGTGTTCGTGGAAGCAGCCCGGGCCGCCGGCGTGGACGACCGAGCGATCTCCTACCGATCCAGCCTCGGAGTGCTGGAGTGGCCACCGGTCGTCTTCGGCGGCATCCGCTATCCCGGGCGGCCAAGGTCGGCTCGCTCCCCGGCCTAACCAGCGCTCTCCGCCTCATTGGCCCGCTTGAACATTCCCATGCCACGGAGTCTGCCAGAGGTCACTGATCAGTCGTCGATGGCCCCTCACAACTGCCTCTCGCCACCGACAGGGTGGAAAACCACGTGACCAAGCGGCTGGAATTACATGATCGTCCACACCGGGTGCTGCTTTGGCTCCGCCAGTGACCTGCCGGACACTCCATCGGTCGCGCGGTTCAGCGGCACAGGGCCGTGTCCTCGACACCGTCCATGCGCTCCTTGGTTGTCTGGCTCGGCTGCGTGGTCACGGCGACGTTGGTCGCGCGGCCGTCCTCGGTGGCGCCGCCTCGGGTCTCGTATCCCGTCATGCTGCCGCCGTGGCCCCAGTACACACCGCCGCACGACAGCGGCGTGCTCACGAGTCCCGGCCCGTAACGGGCGCCGGCAGGAAAGGGGTAACCGGCGGGGACGGTGGTGCGCATCTGGTCGAGCTGAGCCTTCGGGAGAAGGCGGCCGGCCAGCAGCCGGTGAAGAACTGGTTCAGCCCAGCGCAGTGCTCTTCTGTAGACCAGATGTGAACAGGTCGAGCGGCTCGGCACACAAGGTCATGACCTGGACCAGTCCTGGGTCGCCACCAATGTCGCAGCCACCAACCGCTCCAGGATCAAGCACCTGTCCGTCCTTGATGCTCCCGAGCGTCGCCCCAAGCAGCTTCGTCGCCGGTACGCCCGCCTCAAGCAGCAGGTCGTCCCGGCAGGGACCGCGCAGGAATCCCGCTTCCCGGAGTCCGTGCATCGCTACGACGGAGACATCTGCATCTGCGCCGGTGAGAGCCGCGGCGCCCTCAGGGCACTCGCGGACCTCATCAACTACCTGCCCAACACATCAGCATGACCTTCAGTACAAAAGCGATGGCCTGGGGAGACGGGATCATCTGCCCTTCGAGACAGAGCCGTTCTGTTCCTGACGGCACTTCAGCGGGCACCATGGACATGCGGGTTTGAGCTCATTGGCTTGCGGGGGAACCGGTGACGGACACAAGGACGCCGTGGAGCGGCAGGTTGGCCGCCGGTTGGGCACGAGCTGAGGGCACGATCACGCGACTCTTGTTGATAGCCGTCTTTGGCATCAGCCTCGTACAGCCCGTCGGTGATGCCCTGCAGGGCAAAGCCTGCCTGGTCGGGGCGCTGCTCGCCGTTGTGGGCTACGTGCTGTACGCCGAGGCGCAGCGGTTCAACGGGGCGAGCACAGCCCAGCGGGAGAACGAGGAGACCCTGGGACTCATGGTGCAGCGGCTGGACCGGCAGGTGCAGCACCTGAGCGAGATGATGCTGCACCCGCGGGCGGGACAGGTGGTCAAGCCGATCGCGCTGGAGCATGAAATCAAGGAGGCGCTCGAGGCTGGGGACGAAGTCCGGCTGGCGACGATGGGGTTCACCGGCGCGACGCTCGCCGTCCCGCTGATGAGGATCCTCCAGGAACTGAGCGAAAATCCGCGGCGCTCTGTGAGCTTGCGCGTGCTGGTACCGGACCTCTCCAAGAGGATCGAGGTGCCCGGTCAGGTGGACGCGAACGGCAAGGTCTCCGACGCTCCACGCTTCCGCGAATACCTGAGACGCCAGATCGGCGACTACGAGCGCAGTCTGGAGTCTCAGGTGCAGCGGATGACTGCCGGTCAGAGAGGAACTCTGATGGTGGAGTTCCGCGTGTTCCACATGTCGCCGTTCCTGAAGCTCTACTTCATCAACAACGAAGTGTTGTACGAGGGCATCTACGACAAGCTCCATCTGCGCCCCAACCCGTCACCCACAGCAACCCCTGCCGCCTCTGCCCCCGAGACCGCCGGCAGCCGCCTCTTGGACATCGTGGGTTGGGATTCCCTGCTTACTCGCTGGTCCAGGGACGACAGCGACCACGCCCGCAAGATCATCCGCCGCCGTAGCGAACTCTTCGAGACGCTTTGGAGCGCGGCTGCCCCACTGTCACCGGGCCACCGCCCCGACGGCGATTGAGCTTGAGGTCTAACCAGACCTGGCTGCGAAAACAAACACGGGGAAGCAAGGTCCGACGGCCTATGACCGTGAACCGTCGGCCAATGGCTGCTCCTGCTGCCCAGCCGCAGGGTGCTCGCACCCCTTACAGGGGGTCTGCCGCTGGCAGCACTCATGGCGGCACGTGAAGAGGGCGCCCAGGGCGTTTGCGGTGCGGCACCGCCATCCCGTAGTTGAGATAGGCACCGTCACCGAGCACCGTCACGCCCTGACAGTGCTCGCTGAGCCCGGATGCGCGCCAGGCGTGCGCGTCCGCGGTGGTTCCCGGCACCAGGCGGGCTGCCGCGATCACCAGCCTGGTGTCCGCATCCACGATGACCTGCACGTTCGCCGAGAATCGATAGTTACGGCCGGAGGCCGCGACACTTCGGTCGCGGACCGGATGAGGGTGCCGTCCACGATCCACATCCGTTCCGGGGCATCGGCCGGGCGGGAGACGGGCTCGAGTGCGAGCAGCGGTCCCAGCCGCTGGATGCCCCGACACACCGTTGAGCAGGAGACACCGAACAGCGGAACCAGCTGCCGCATGGTCAGGTTCGTGGGTAGTACACCGCGACCATCAGCACCCGCTCGGCCAGCGGCAACGACCACGGCCGGCCCCGCATCGTGCCGTTGCCGCCCCGCTCCCGCACCACCTTCAACAAGCGCGCGAACTGCGTAATCCGCAGCCCCGTGAACGTCTCCACCCAGACCCGCTCAGTACGTAACACCGCGCCCACGCGACGGAGATGCCCAGCTCACAGCCTTGTGCAACACCCTTTAGGAGCAATGCCGTTGCCTTAGGTTGCGCGCGTAGGCTGCTTGGTGGTGGTCCCGGGGGTGGTTCGGGTGTCTGGAAGCGTTTCTGAGTTATCGGGTGTTGGTCTGTTGACGTGGGTGTATCCACCGGGTTTGGTGGATCGGGTGGTAGCTGCCTGCGGGTGCGCGGAACAGCGCAAGCGGCTGCTGCCCGCCCGGTTGGTGGTGTACTTCGTGCTGGAGCTGGCGCTTCTACTGGATCAACGGATCAAAGGCGTACTGCATCACCATCATCGGCACCCTCACCACGATGATGATGGTCGCGGCCTTGATAGTGAGTCTGTCGTCCGCCACCACGGCTGCCAATCGCACCGCCGCACAGGGCGCGGCTGGTCACGGCCCCTCTGCCTATTTCGGTATCAGCGCCCGGCGTGTCTGCATACACCCGCTCGATGAGGCGAAGACGGCCGTGCAGCCAGGACCACTACCCGTCGACCACCCGGTCATCGTGTTCGACCTAACCGGCGACGAGACCTGGCTGTGGAATCCGCAACGGGAAAAGGGCACGGCCAACCTTGCGGACAAGGCGCTGCGCGTGCGCAGCGACCAGATCGCCACCCGTCCCGCAGCCCGCGGAGCCCACACCTGTCCCCCGCTCTAGGCCTCCGGCGCCCTCGCCCTCAGGGCCCGTCCGGATGGGACGGGGGTGCTGAGCGACGGTAACCGGTATGGATGAGCAGTGGGCCAGTGGGGTGGGCGTGGTAGCTGGTGGGGTGCTAAGGCGTGTTGGGTAAGTGGTCGGGCTGTGGCCGTTCGTCGGCGTGGCGGTGATCGTGAGCATGCATCGCGGGAAAGTCCGGTGCATCGATGAACTGCCGGCTCCTAGAATGCGTGGGTGAACCTTTCGCATCTCGGCGCGCCGATCGGGCCGATGATCCGCGTCCACGGCGGGTTCGCCAACCGGATGTACCGGCTCGACACCGACCAGGGGTCGTTCGCGGTGAAGGAGTTGAACCTCGTCGACCGCCGCTGGACCTATCGCGTCGAGGACGTGTTCAGGTTTGAGCGGGCGGCCTTCGCTGCCGGCATTCCGATGCCGGAGCCGATCTCGGCCAGCCACTACACGCTCGTTCACCGATGGGTCGAGGGCGAGAAGGTGCCCGAAGCGCCGGTGTCGGCGGCGTACGCGTTTGAGATCGGTGAGATCCTCGCGCGCATCCACGCGCTCGACGTCGCGTGGACCCATGTGTCGATCGAGGACCCGACGTCACGGGACTGGCCCGAGCTCGCCGCGCGTGCGGCGGCGACCGGACAGCCGTGGGCCGACGAGCTCGCCTCTCACGTCGAGACATTCCTCTCGCTTGCCCACTTCGTCGACACCTGCGAACGGCCAGGCCCCGTCGTGCTGACCCACAGGGACATCCATCCGTGGAACCTGCTCGCTCGAGAGGGTCGGCCGGTGGTGCTCGACTGGGAGCTCTCGGGGATGCTCGACCTGTCCAGTGAGCTCGGCTCGACCGCGCTCAGCCTCGCGAAGGGACCTGGCTTCGACGACATCAAGCCCGCCATCTTCCGCTCGGTTCTCGACGGCTATGTCGCGGGGGGCGGAGCGCTGCCGCGGTCAGGTGCAAGCTGGTTTGTGTTCATGATCGGCGGCTGGCTGGGGCACACGAGGTGGAACATCCTCCGGTGCCTCGCCGGTGTCGAGGCGAGCACAGGCCCTGACCTCGCGCTGTCGCACGAGTCCGTGCGCAACGGAGTGCGCGGCCTCCCCGACCTGTTCGGCCGACTTCCGGAGCTCGAGGCGCTGCTCGTGTGACAGTGACCTGCGTCGGTGCTTGGTACGCGGCGTAAGGCGCGCTCCCGATTCCGCTCGAGCCATAGTCGATGACCTGCACCGACGCGGACGCGCGGACACCCGTCTCGGACCGGCCAGGACACCGGAGGCACGAACGTAATCGCGGGCGTCGCCTGGCGTGAGGCGCTCGCAGCAGACGTCGACACGCGGCAAGCCTGCGCTCGATTGTGCGCCTGGATGCGGTTCCGCTTGTGGTGCACCGCCAGCCGGTCGGCGCACGAGATCTCCGATGGTGAGGCAGAGAGTCGCTGCGAGGGGAACGAGGAAAGGTAGCAAGGCGCATCGAGGCCGTTGCGCAATCGACAGCGGAGGACGCAGGCGGTACGTACAGTGCGAGCGTGGCATACGACTGGAGGGGCGCTCGAGCGGCGGGATCGTGAGCGCGCCGCTCGTGTGACCGTCGGGGTGGGTCTCGGATGGGCCGTGCGGGCGTGTTTGAGGTGTTGATCAAGATCGTGAAACGATCTTCGAATGTCTCGTGGCGATCTGACGGATGCACAGTGGGAGCGGCTGGAGCGGTTGTTGCCGCCGATACCGAAGATGGGCCGGCCGCCGAGGGATCGACGACAGGTCTTCGAGGGATCTGGTGGCGAGCCCGGACTGGCTCGCCCTGGCGGGACGTGCCCGAGCGATACGGTCCCTGGGAGATGGCGTATGCGGTGTTCCGGCGCTGGCAGATCGACGGGACCTGGCCCAGCATCCTGAAGAAGCTGCAGGTCACGGCCGATGCCGACGGCACCACCGAGTGGGGGGTCTCGATTGACTCCACCCTCTGCCGAGCTCACCAGCACGCCGCCGGGGCCCGCAAAAAGGGGCTCACGATCCGATCCGGACGCGTCCGGACGGCTTGGCGGCCGAGCCGGACGACCACGGCCTCGGACGCTCGCGCGGCGGGCTGACCACCAAGATTCACCTCGCCGTAGACGCCTCTTACCACGTTCTCGCCGCCGTCATCACCACCGGCCAGCGGGGTGACGCACCGGTCTTCGAGCCGGTCATGAACAAGATCCGCGTACCCCGGGTCGGCGGTGGACCTCCGCGCACCCGTCTGGAGCATGTGCTCGCGGACCGGGCGTACTCGTCGCGCCAGATCCGCTCCTACCTGCGCAAACGCGGGATCGCGCACACCATCCCGGAGAAGCGCGATCAGGCCGGCCACCGGATCCGCCGAGGCTCGGCCGGTGGCTGCCCGCCCGGCTTCGACCGCGAGATGTACAAGCGCAGACACAAAGTCGAATGCCGGATCGGCCTGTTGAAGCAGGCCAGAAGCATCGCGACCAGGTACGACAAGCTCGCCGTCCGCTACGAGTCGACCGTCCAACTCACCCTCATACTGCAAGCCCTGTGACCACATCTCAAACACGTCCTAGTGTCCTGAGTCAGTGATCCGTCGGCAGTATGCGGCGAGGGATTCAAGGACCTGGTCGGCGGTCTTCGTCCACACGTAGGGGCGGGGGTCGTCGTTCCAGGTGGCGATCCAGGTGCGTATGTCGCGCTCGACGGACTGGACGGAGCGGTGGACGCCGCGGCGGAGTTTCTTGTTGGTCAGCTCGGCGAACCACCGCTCGACCAGGTTGAGCCAGGACGATCCGGTTGGGGTGAAGTGCAGGTGGAAGCGGGGGTGTGCCAGCAGCCAACGCCTGATCGTCTCGGTCTTGTGGGTCGCGTAGTTGTCGCAGATGAGGTGGACGTCCAGGCCGATGGGGAGCTCGCGGTCGAGCTTGGACAGGAATTTCCTGAACTCCGCAGCGCGATGCCGGCGGTGGAGCGAACCGATCACTTTGCCCGTTGCCGCGTCGAGTGCGGCGAAGAGGGTGGTGGTGCCGGCCCGCAGGTAGCCGTGGCTGACCCGCTCGGGCACCCCAGGCATCATCGGCAGGACGGGCTGGGACCGGTCCAGGGCCTGGATCTGCGACTTCTCGTCCACGCACAGAACCAGGGCCCGCTCCGGCGGATCGAGGTAGAGCCCGACCACGTCATGGACCTTGTCGATGAAGAACGGGTCGGTGGACCGCTTGAACGCCTCCGCCCGGTGGGGCTGAAGGCCGAAGGCCCGCCAGATCCGCGAGACCGTCGACTGTGACAGACCCGGCTTCGCCGCCATCGACCGCGTGTACCAGTGCGTGGCGTTCTTCGGCTTCGACTCCAGCGTGGCTTTGAGGACTGCGTCGACCTGTTCGTCGCTGACCGTGCGGGCCCGCCCGGGCCTGGGCGCGTCGCCCAGACCGTCGAGCCGGTGCCGCAGAAACCGGGACCGCCACTTGGAGACCGTCTCCGTCGTGATCCCCAGTTCCCGCGCGACCGCGCTGGCAGAACGCGGCAGCCCATCAAGACCGATCTCCGCGCAGGCCAGCACGATCCGCGATCTCGGAGCCTGGCCCTGTGGCGTCGACGTCGCCCGCACCCACCCCTGCAGCACGTGCCGCTCGTGATCCGACAACGCCAGCACGGCCAGCTTCGGCCCCGGACGCCCATGCCAAATCAACGACGGATCACTGACTCGGGACACTAAAGCCTGTCCGACGGATCGGGTAACGGGCTCTTCAGGCAATCGTTCGGTTCGCTGTGGGGCGGGGCGATCTATCTGACGATGAGTGGGCTCGACTGGATCCGCACCAGCCGAAAAGCCCGGGGCGAAAAACGGAAGCCCCTTTTCCCGTTGACCCTGCAGCCTGCACTGACGCACCCGGAACCCCACGCGCCGCAAGGGAGCAGAGCATGAGCCGAGCCACCGACACACATCGCGCCGTCGATTACTGGACGGACAAGGGCACTCACGTGATCTTTCCCGTCGCAAGGAACGACGAAGTCGATCGCATGAGCGACCAGCAGCTGATCTCGAAGTACGTGACCCCGAGGACGGCGCGTTCGTGCGCATCGCTCCCTAGGTCACCCCCGCTCCGGCCCCTGCCGGAGCTGCGGGCAGCTGATCCCAGTGCCCCCCGTCTGCGGTGGACTCTCAGGCGCGCTCGTCCTCGGAGTCGCCCTCGCGCCGGGGAACGGGCGGCGGGGCCGTTGTGCCCCGTGGGATCAAGTGCGTGGGCAGGACGATGTGGCGCGTGTGGCCCGTGTCGGAGTCCTGGATGAGCTGCAGCGCCAGTTCGCCTGCCAGGCGGCCCATGTCCGAGGGCGACTGGGCGACCGTGGACAGATCCGTCCACTCGGCCACCTGATGATCGTCGAAACCGATGACGGAGATCCGCTCGGGCACCTGGATCCGCGCCTTGCGCAGGGAGTGGATGATCGCGATGGCCAGCTCGTCCATCTCGGCGAAGATCGCGGTGGGCGGCTCCCGCAGGCTCAGCAGTTTCCCGACCCCTTGCGTGATGCCCCGCCTGTCCTCCAACGACATGGTGACCACCAGGTCGTCGTCGATCGGGATGCCCGCCTCGGTGAGCGCCTGCCGGTAGCCGAGCAGACGCTCGCGCGAGCTGAAGCAGAAGCCGCTGGCGCCCACGGTCGGCGCGAAGGCGATCCGGCGGTGCCCGAGGTTGAGCAGGTGCCGGGTGGCCTTGCAGGCTCCGTCCACGTCGTCGACGTACACGCTCGGACGGCCCTCCGCGTGCTGGCTGACATAGATGACCGGCATCCCGAGGTCGTCCAGCCGTACGGTCTCCTCGTCGGTGAGGTCGAATCCGAACACCGCCAGTGCGTCGGCGTTCCGCCGGGCCGGGAGGTGCTCGAAGAACGCGGTGCGCTCGCTCATGTCGGATATCACGTAGACGGTCAGCTCCATGCCGGCTGCGCGCAGCAGCGGGCCCAGGCTGGACAGTGCCGATCCCATGAACCACGAGTTGAGCGTGGGCACGAGCACCGCCACGACCCCGGTCTTGCCCGTGACCAGGCTCGCGGCCTGCCGCGAGACCGCGAAGTTCAGCTCGCGGGCGGCTTTCTCGACCCGGGCGCGGACCTCCGGTGAGACGGTCGGCAGGCCGCGCAGGGTGCGCGAGACGGTGGACGGGGACACCCCTGCCCGTTCGGCGACGTCGGCCATCGTGGGAAGCCGTTGAGCGGATGACATGAGCGGAAGTTAGCACAGGTCCGCTCTTCTGCATGCCTTCGCGTGACAGCGCTGTCACGATCTTACGGTCGGGCGTTATTGCACCATTTGCCCGCAAATAAAATGCGCATCACATCTAAACTCGGCGGTGCTACCGGCAAGTTACGCATTGACTTCCCCTAGGTGCACTCCTAGCGTGCAAGCGTTGTCTCGACGGAGTCGCACCCCTCTCCCGGGTAGTTGCCTACCGGCTCCATGACCTGCACATTTCATGCGCGAAAACGCCGTGACAGCACTGTCAGCCACGCTTCGGTTCCGCACGACCCAGGAGAAGGACAGTGAAGATCAGGACCACCAGAGCCCTCCAGTGTTCGACAGCACTCGCGGCCGCCGGACTCCTCGTCACCGCCTGCGGGTCGTCCGGGGACGGCGGAGCCGGGGCGTCGGCCGGAAGCACGTCGTTCCAGGGCCGTGGCCCCATCACGTACGTGGCGGGCAAGGACACGTCCGGCGTCGTCCCGAAGGTCATCGACCGGTGGAACAGGCTGCATCCGAAGGAGAAGGTCACCTTCATCCAGCTGCCGACGGATGCGGACTCGCAGCGCCAGCAGATGATCCAGAACGCGGAGACGAAGTCCGACGCCTACACGGTGCTCTCCCTCGACGTCGTGTGGACGTCGGAGTTCGCCGCCCACCAGTGGATCGACCGCCTGCCCGAGAAGCAGTTCCCGCTGCGGACCATGCTGAAGCCGGTGGTGGAGACGGCGAAGTACCGCGGCAACCTGTACGCGGCTCCGGCCAGTTCGGACGGCGGACTGCTGTACTACCGCACCGACCTGTTGAAGAAGGCCGGCGTGACCAGGCCCCCGGCCACCTGGTCGGAGATGACCGCCGACTGCGCCAAGGTGAAGAAGCTGCCCGAGGCCAAGGGCATGTCCTGCTACGCCGGACAGTTCCAGAAGTACGAAGGCCTGACGGTGAACTTCGCCGAGGCCGTGAACTCGGCGGGCGGTGTCGTCACCGACGCGAACGGCAGGCCGCACGTCGACACCCCCGAGGCGAAGAAGGGCCTGGACTTCCTCGCCGGCTCCGTCAAGGACGGGACGATCCCCAAGGAAGCCGTCACCTACCAGGAGGAGGACGGCCGTCAGGCGTTCCAGTCCGGGAAGCTGATCTTCCTCCGCAACTGGCCGTACGTGTACGCCCTGGCCGAGAAATCCAAGGCGGCGGGCAAGTTCGCGGTCGCCCCTCTCCCCGGCCTGAACGGACCCGGCTCCTCCAGCCTGGGCGGCCACAACCTGGCCCTGTCGTCCTTCGCCAAGAACAAGGCCACGGCACTGGACTTCATGAAGTTCTTCAGCAGCGAGGACAGCGCGGGCACGTTCCTCAGGGACGCCTCCCTCGCTCCGCCGTACACGGACCTGTACGACAACGCCTCGCTGGTCAAGCAGTATCCGTATCTGCCCGTCCTCAAGCAGTCCATCCTGCGGGCCGTGCCGCGCCCGCGGGTGGTGCAGTACGGCGACGTGACATCGGCGATCCAGCAGGAGACCTACGCCGCGCTGACCGGCAGCAAGAGCAGCACGCAGGCGCTCAAGGACCTGCAGAACGACCTGCAGCACGCAACGGCGCAGTGAGGAGCCGGGCCATGGCCGACATCAAGATCCCGCCCGGAACCGCAGCGGACGCACCCGGGCCGACCGCCCTTCGACCAGGGCGGCATTCCCCGCCGGTGGGCCTCCGGCGACAGCGGGCCAGGGCGACCGCGGGCTCGGGGCGGATGGCGGCACTGCTCGTGTCGCCGACGCTCCTGGTCCTCTCGATCGTCGTGCTCTATCCGACGGTCATGGCGTTGAAGGAGTCGCTGTACGGGACCAAGGGACTCGATCCGAAGACCGGCTTCATCCGCACCACCGAGCCCTTCGTGGGGCTGAGGAACTACGGCGACATCTTCGGCACGGGCGGGGACCGGTTCTGGAACGCCTTCTGGAACACCACCTTCTTCACCGTCGTCACGGTGGGCCTGGAGACGCTGATCGGCGTGGCGATGGCCCTGATCATGCACAAGGCGTTCCGGGGCCGGGCCCTGGTGCGGGCCGGCATCCTCGTACCCTGGGCCGTCCCCACGGCCATCTCCGCCCTGCTGTGGCGATGGATCTTCAACAGCAACGGCATCGCCAACGCCCTCGTCGGACACCAGATCCTGTGGACCACCGAGGGCTTCCACGCCAAGGTCGCCGTGATCATCGCCGAGGTGTGGAAGACCGCCCCCTTCATCGGACTGCTGGTCCTGGCCGGACTGCAGGTGATCCCGAAGGAGGTCTACGAGGCGGCGCGGATCGACGGGGCGAGTGCCCTGGGGCAGTTCTGGCACATCACCCTGCCCCTGGTGAAACCCGCACTGCTGGTGGCGGTCCTGTTCCGGTGCCTGGACGCGCTGCGGATGTTCGACCTGCCGTACATCCTCGTCGGCGCACAGAAGAACTCGGTGGAAACCCTGTCCATGCTCGCGCAGAACGAGGCCTCCAACGTCCGCTTCGGACCGGCCTCCGCCTACGCGGTGCTCCTCTTCCTCTACGTCCTCCTCATCGCGCTCGCCTTCGTCCGCGTGCTCGGCACGGACCTCGCCGGCGACGGCGGTGCCGCAGGCAAAGGCGCCGGCAGGAACAGACGAGTACGTGTCCCGGCGCTGCGCCGTGCGGAGGTGACGGCATGACCCTCACGGCGAAATGGCGGGGGCGGCTGCTGTACGCCGGCGTCGCCGCGGTGGTGGCCTACTGCCTGGCCCCGTTCTACTGGATGGTGGTCTCCAGCCTGCGGCGCACCTCGGACATCTTCGACACCTCGCTGCTTCCCTCCCCGGTGTCGTTCGAGAACTACCGGGCGGTGTTCAGCCCGTCCCAGGGGTTCACACATGCGCTCCTCAACAGTCTGATCGTCGCCGGCATCACCACCGCACTGGCGCTGCTGCTGGCCACCTTCACCGCCTACGCGATGGCCCGGCTGGAGTTCCGGTTCAAGCGGCTGATCCTCACGTTGATCATCGCCACCTCGATGTTCCCGGTGGTGTCGATCGTGGTCCCACTGCTGAAGCTGTTCACGGACATCGGCTGGATCAACACCTACCAGGCCATGATCGTGCCGAGCATGTCGTTCGCACTGCCGCTGGCGGTGTGGAACCTGACCACCTTCTTCCGGCAGATGCCCGACGAGCTGGAGCACGCCGCCATGATCGACGGCTGCACCCGCGGCCAGGCCTTCCGTAAGATCATCGTTCCGCTGGCCGCCCCGGGCATCTTCACCACGGCGATCATCACCTTCATCGCCGCCTGGAACGAGTTCCTCATCGCCCTGTCGATGACCAACAAGCCGGCCATGCAGACAGCCCCCGTCTCCATCTCCAAGTTCTCCGGCGCGACCCAGTTCGAGACCCCGTTCGGCAGCCAGATGGCGGCAGGAGTCCTGGTCACCGTCCCCCTGGTGGTCATGGTGCTGCTCTTCCAGCGCCGGATCGTCGCCGGACTCACCGCAGGCGCAGCCAAGTAGACAATCCGCCGTCCCAACACCCGAAGGGCCCACTCCACGCCATGCCCCGCACCGCACCGTGGTGGCGCAGCGCCGTCATCTACCAGGTCTACATCCGTAGTTTCGCCGACGCGAACGGCGACGGCGTCGGCGACATCGCCGGCCTCCGTTCCCGGCTGCCCTACCTCCGGTCGCTCGGCGTCGACGCCATATGGATCAATCCGTGGTACAGGTCGCCGATGGCGGACCACGGGTACGACGTGGCGGACTACCGCGCCATCGACCCGCTCTTCGGCACCCTGGCCGAGGCCGAGCAACTCATCGAGGAGGCGCACCGGCACGGGATCCGCGTCATCCCCGACATCGTGCCCAACCACACCTCCGACCAGCACCCCTGGTTCCGGGCCGCCCTCGCGGCCGGACCCGGCAGCCCGGAACGCGACCGGTACGTCTTCCGGCCCGGCCGCGGACCCAGCGGCGCCGAACCGCCCAACGACTGGGTCTCCTGCTTCGGCGGACCGGCCTGGACCCGGCTGCCGGACGGCCAGTGGTATCTGCACCTGTTCGCCCCCCAGCAGCCCGACCTCAACTGGCAACACGCCGATGTGCGCCAGGAGTTCGAGTCGATCCTGCGTTTCTGGTTCGCCCGGGGCGTGGACGGGTTCCGCATCGACGTCGCCCACGGACTCGTCAAGCACCCCGAACTGCCCGACCTGCCGCCGCGCCGGGAACCGGCGGTGCTCGGTCCCCTCGCCCCGCGCGAGCCCGTCGACGAACAGCCCCGGCAGCACGTCGACCACCCCCACTGGGACCGTGACGAGGTCCACGACATCTACCGCGCCTGGCGGAAGGTGGCCGACGAGTTCCCCGGCGACCGGTCGTTCGTCGCCGAGGCCTGGGCCGACACGCCCGAACGCCTCGCGGCCTACGTTCGCGGGGACGGCCTGCACACGGCCTTCAACTTCGACTTCCTGATGTCCGGTTGGGACGCGAAGGACCTGCGCGCGGTCATCGACGACTCCCTGGCCATGCTCGGCGCCGTGGGCGCACCGGCCACCTGGGTGCTGTCCAACCACGACGTCATGCGACACCCCAGCCGCTACGGCCGCGAGAGGGTCAAGCGGTGGACCGCCAACGAACCGTACCGTCCAGACGGCGCCGCGGACCTGGAACTGGGCACTCGGCGCGCCCGCGCGGCCGCCCTGCTCATGCTCGCCCTGCCCGGCGGCGCCTACATCTACCAGGGCGAGGAGCTGGGCCTGCCCGAGGTCGAGGACCTGCCCGAGGACATGCTCCAGGACCCCGTCTGGGAGCGGTCCGGACACACCGACCGGGGCCGCGACGGCTGCCGCGTGCCCATCCCGTGGTCCGGGAAGGCCGCGCCGTACGGATTCAGCCCCGCGGCCGCCTCGGCAGCGCCCTGGCTGCCGCAGCCCGCCGATTGGGGCGGGCTGAGCGTGGAGGCCCAGACCGGGGACGGGACCTCGATGCTGGAGCTGTACCGCAGCGCCCTGCGGCTGCGCCGCGAGCACCCCGCGCTCGGCGACGGCTCCCTCACCTGGCTGGAAACCCCCGAGGCAGTCCTCGCCTTCGGCCGTGACCCCGGCTTCGTCTGCGTGGTCAACTTCTCGGCCGGGATGTACCGCCTGCCCGCCCACACCTCGGTCCTGCTGGCGAGCGGACCGGTCGAGAACGGCCTGCTCGCACCCGACCACGCGGCCTGGCTCGCGGTGTAGACGGCCCGGTGCGATCGTCCGCACCGGCGCACCTCCGGTGTCGGGAAGCCGGAGGTGCGCAGTCACCCGACCGTTGACGGGACGTCACACGCAGGTGCCCGGGGCGAGTTCCGTCCGGGCCCGGGACGCCGCGCCGACCGCCACGGCGTCGCCGCCCAGGTGGGCCGGCGCCACCCGGATCCGCCGTCCGCTGACCGGGGGTTCGGCGGTCAGCGTCCGCCGGACCGACGGCTCCGGGAGCCCCCAGGTCCGGCTGACGCCACCGCCGATCACGAAGGTGGAGACATCCAGCAGGCCCGCGGTGACGAGGAGCGCGCGGGCCACGGAAGCACCGGCGGTCTCGAACACGGCGCACGCGTCCGGGCCGCCGAGGGCCGCCGCCTCGGCGACCCTGCGGGCGGTGGTGTTCCGCCCGGTCCGCTCGGCGTAGCGGGCGGCGATCGACCGGCCGGACGCCAGCGTCTCCAGATGGCCGCGGCCCCCGCAGGTGCACGGCAGAGCGCCGAAGCCCGGCACATGGCCGATCTCGCCGGCCGCGCCGTGCGGGCCGCCGTACAGCCTGCCCTCCAGCCACAGCACACCGCCGACTCCGGTGCCGAGGGTCATTCCGAGGACGTGCCGCTCGCCCACGACCGCACCTTGCGCGACCTCGCCGCGCAGGAATGCGTTGACGTCGTTGTCCAGGTACGCCGGTACGCCCAGCCCCTCCTCGACCGCTGCCGTCACCGGGAAACCCGCCCAGCCACGGAAGGAGCCGCTGGCCACGAGGATCCGCCCCGCCCCCGGGTCCACCACACCGGCGGCACCGACCCCTACGCCGAGCAGCCGCCCGGGCGTGCGGTCGAGGAGCAGACGCAGAGCGTCGAGCGCGGTCGAGACCATCGCCGTGCCGCCGTCGTGCGCCGGGGTGGGCACGGTGAGCCGGTCGATCACACGGAGGTCCGCCGCGCACAGCACCACCTCGGTGACCGTCCCTCCGATGTCGACACCGGCGAGCATCCCGGCAGGAGCCGTTACGGGGGGATCCAGCCCGAGAGGGGCCCGTCGCCGGCGTTGCAGGACGGGGTCCGGGACGGGAACGGCCGCGATCAGCCGACGCGTGTACTCCGTCTTCGGACGCAGCAGCGTGGTCATGGTCGGCCCCTCCTCCTCGACGGCCCCGGCCCGCATGACGACGACCCGCTGCGCGAACTCCTGCACCACGGCCAGATCGTGGGAGACGAACAGGCACGCGAAGCCCAGTTCTTCCTGCAGCTCGGCGATCACTTCGAGCACCGTCCGCTGCACACTCACGTCCAGCGCGCTGGTCGGCTCGTCCACCACCAGCAGCCGCCGCTCGAGCACCAGGGCGCGGGCGAGACTCACCCGCTGGCGCTGACCGCCCGACAGCTCGCGCGGCCCGCGCGTCGCCAGCCCGGCGGACAACCGGACGAGTTCGAGCACCTCGACGACCCGGGCGCGCCGCTGCGTGGCGGACAGGCCCCGCCGGTGCACGCGCAGCGGCTCGGCCACACACTCCGCGACGCTCATCCGTGCGTCCAGCGAGGCCACCGGGTCCTGCAGCACCACGCCCACACCGGACAGCAGCGAACGGCGGGGCCGCCCGCGGGTGCAGGCGAGGTCGCTGCCGAAGAGCGTCACCGAGCCGGCGTACGCGCGGACGAGGCCCAGGGCGACCCGGGCGGCGGTCGACTTGCCAGAGCCGGACTCGCCGACGAGGCCGACCGTCTCGCCGGCGTGGACGGTGAGGGACACGTCCCTGAGCGCCCTGAAACTGCGGCGCCCGCGGCCGAAGCGCACGGAGACGTCCCGGAGTTCCACGACCGGCCCCGATCCATCCGGCTCCGGCACGCACCCGGCGGGCCGGGGCTTCGCGGTACACCCGGCAGGGTCGGGTTTCCCGATGCACCCGGCATCCTCGCGCTTCTCGTCGTACCCGGCCTGCTCCGGCCCCTCGGCACGCCCGCCGTGCGAGGACTCCTCCCCGCTCCCAGCAGGCTCCGGCCTCTCGGCGGTCCCGGCTGACCGGGGGTGCTCAGCGTACCCGGTGCACACCGGCTCGCCCACGGTCAGCCGAGGCACGGCGGCCAGCAGACGCCTGGTGTACTCCTTCGCAGGGACGGGGCCCCTCAGAACCGGACGTGCGAGTTGTCCCCGCATCCGGATCAAGCAGATCACTTCACCGCATGGCAGAAGGAAGGAATCTTCGACCAGCTCAACGGCCTGCTGCGGCAACTGGTGCGTGAGGCCAGGGCCGTGATGCCGAGCCGAGCGCCTGCGTGCTGGACGCGCAGAGCATCAAGACCTCCGCCAATGTGCCCGCAGCCGACCAGGGCATCGATGCCGGCAAGAAAATCGCAGGTCACAAGCGCCACCTCGGCGTCGACACCCTCGGCCTCCTCCTGGCCGTCTGGGTGACCGCCGCCAGCGTCTCCGACAACGCAGGTGGCATCCAGCTGCTCTCACGCATCGCCACCACAAGCCCTCGCGTGACCAAGGCGTGGGCCGACACCGGCTACCGCACCAAGGGCATCGACCATGGCACCCGCCTCGGCATCGACGTCGAAGTCGTCCAACGCGACCCCGGTGTCAAAGGGTTCAAAGTGAGCGCGGGGACCGACGGTGGCAGGGCAAAGCGCACCAAGGGCAGGGGTCCGTAAGCCGATGGCGGCCGGTCAGCTGACCTGAACCTGTTCCTTCCGGCTGCTGCCCTGACAGGGGGAAGGGCGGCGGCCGATTCGAATATCCCCAGTCCTGGTTGATATCAGGGCGTGGGTATGTCCACGCCGAGCGCGCTGAGCACGTCGTCGAGGAGGTCGTCAGAGGCGAACTCCGAGACCCAGACGGCGAACCGCTGGGTGTACGAGGCCAAGTTCTCCCCGTCGACGTCGTCCGAGTTGCCGAGCGGTGCGAGCCCGAAGTTCTGCTGCAGCCATACGAGATACCTCTGGCGTGAGGAGGCGAGGCGAGCGCGGTCCTCGGGGTCGTCCGGCTCAAGGGCGAGTGACTGGAAGAGTTCGCGCAGGTTGCTGGCTTCGACCCAGAGATCGCCCTCGTCACCGAAGAAGATGACGGGAAGGGTGGCGAGGTCAGTGCGGTCGTCACAGCGCCACAAGGCGTAGTACGAGCCAGAGTGCGTTGCGTAGGCGAAGGGGATCAACCGGTCCAGGTATGCGTCGGGTGCATCGCCGCAGAACCAGTCCAGGCCCTTGTTGTACTTCATCAGCTCAAATCCGGGCGCGAAGAACTGCCCTCCGAGGCTGTCCTGGAACTCCTTTAGCTGGTTCAGTTCAGGGATGGGAGAGTAGGCGTCACTCAAGAGATCTCCTTCGACAGGGCGATGGCCGGTAGTGCGGACACTATCCGCAGGGTCTGACACCGCACCGCGCGTTGAGGGGATCGACGGCACGATCTTCAGAACACCGTTCTCCGTGACGGCACTTTCTACGAACCCCGCCCCCACGCCTTGACGAAACCCATAGGGGCAAGCACCTGCCGGCAGTCGACAAGGCGTGCAGCGCAGTGGTGAGGCCTGGACCGGTAGATCACCTTCGCGTCGTCCCATTAGGCCTACTCCTCCCGCGGCAACCAGGCCCACCTGAGGAAACGTGGGATCAAGGCAGTGATCCCGGAGAAGAGAGACCAGGCCGCCAACCGGAAGAAGAAGGGCTCCGCGGGCGGTCGGCCTGTCAGCCACGACGCCTACCTCTACAAGGAGAGAAACACCGTCGAGAGCCTGATCAACAAGCTCAAGGCTTGGCGAGACATCGCCACCCGATACGACAAGACCTCGGACAGCTACCTCGCTGGCCTCCACCTGCGCGCCTCGATGATCTGGGTCAAGGACCTCACCCAAACCACCAACTGATCACAACTCGATACGCGCCCTGTTGTCAACCAAGTACTCTCGAGTTCGTCGAGCTTTCCGCTGTCGTTCGAGTCCTGCGACCACCACTGGACGCCGCCCGGTGCGGGATTGCCCGCCCACAGGATGAGGAGGACGTGGTCCCACTTTCCACCGCAGTTGTTGGCGCTGCCGTTACCCCAGACAGTCCCATGCTTCTTGTACGGGTGGCCAGCCGACAGCACGATACCTGTACAGCCTTGGCGGCGGGCATTGCGGGAGTGGCGGAAGCTGGCCCGGCCAATCCGATGGCGCTGAGACCGGCCAATGCCGCCGTGATGGCGATGCCGCGCTTGAGACGCGACGGGATTGTGAACATATCTGCTGCTTCAATGGTTGCCACGGCGCGGAATGCGCGTGTGAAGTCTGCGGCAAAGACAAAGCCTCAGCGGGCGGCGATGGCTTGGACGGTGACGGAGCACATCGCGGGGTCGGCAAGAGCCCCGGCACGCCGCTGGGGGCCGTCCGGTCGGCGGAGCGTTGGACCGGTCGGCTGGCGGATGAGGAGCGCGCCGTGCGCTGCCGAGGTTGAGCCCGGCGCACGGCCCGCACGCGCACGGCTCGGCGGGTCCAGGCGTACTTGGAGCGATGGCAGTCGTCCCGCACCTTGCCTCCGCCCGCCTTGCTGACGTAGTCGGACTGCGGGTAATAGTCGTCGCCGCCTGGGTCAGAGGCGCCTTCGCCGGAGGAGTAGGAGTCGCCCATGCCGACGAGCATGTTGTTCGGCTTGCTGGGAAGGGGTTGGAGGGCGACCGCGTCCCACGCTACGTCTTCGTCGGCGGTGGCGTTGGTGAGGGTAACGGAGGGGTGCCGGTGAAGTGGAAGGCACCGAGGCTGACCCACCAGCTGGCGTGCTGTTCCACGATTCGGCCGGGGCTGGTGCTGTCTGACCCGCCGATCACATAGAGGGCTTGCCGGGTTTGGGCCCCTGTGTCAGGAAGGTGCACCATCGCCCTGGCGCAGGACATGCTCTTGTCGAGGGTCCAGGTGCCCTTGCTGGTCATCCGTCCGCTGTCGCCGCCGAGGTGGTGGATGTCGCGGGTGTGGGAGTACCAGAACTGGCCGCCGTGGCCACCGCCGATCTGGTATAGGTCGCCCTTGGCCTCGTACTGTCCGAAGCCGGGGCCGGTCGCGGCGGGGTCGGGGTTGAACGTGAACTGGAAGTGGCCGTTGTCGGCGTCGGAGGATCCGCAGTTGCTGTAGGACTGGGGGTTTTGTCCGGGACGGATTCCACGATCAGCGCCCCGGCAGGAGCATCGGCGCAGTCGGGGGTGCCGTACTGCAACCGGTAGCCGCGTCCCGGTTCCTCGCGCAGCGTCTCGTACTTGATGTTCTCGTGGCCGCAGTTGGTGTCGCAGGGCCGCTTCCACGTGACGTTCGATTCGTGCTTGTCCGCCGACCTCACCACCGAATCCGACTACCCGAGAGGACCCAACACCTGATGTCCATATGGCCTTCGATCGTTGCCGTACTCGGTACCCTCGCCGGTGCCCTGACCGCCGGACTCCTCCAGCACCGTTCGGCACGCACCGCACGCGCCGAGGAGCGCGCCGACAGCCACCGCCAGGACCAGCTCGGCGCCGTCACCGACTTCGCGGCCGCCCTGGACGCGCACCGCTCGGCGATGTTCCATCGTGAGCGCCTGGCACTGACCGAGGCAGGCACCGAGCACCAGCTGGAAGCCCAGACGAGGTCCCACGACACCCGGGCGGCAATCACCGCGCCCCACATCCGCCTTCAGGTCCTGGTCCCCGAGCTGGCCGGCCCCGCCCAGCAGGCCGCAGATGCCACGTCCGCGCTACGCAAGGCCACCAACCGGACCGAGCTGGACGCCCGGCGCCATGCGGCCAAGGAAGCATCCGTCGCATTCATCGCCGCGGCCGCCACGCTGCTGAGCCCCAACAACCGCTGACTGAGGACGACCACTGTCAGCGACCTGGCCCTCCGGTCGTGCCGGTCCCACGGCAGCTTTACGGGCGCGCCTGATTCGAACTGCTTCGCAAGATGATCCTGCTTCAGTGATTGATCGCGACGGCTCCTCGCGATCAATGCCAGGATCCGCTGTACGGGGACTTTCCAGGCTGTAGCCACGGCTCGATGCGAGTGCCTGAATGGTGCCTGCGGCAGCTGCGAGAGGAGCAGAGCAGTGCTGCCTTTGCCTCCAAGGAAAGCTTTTGCGCATGCCGTCGTCCGGATGTTGAGGTGGCACGGTGACCAACCATGATGAGGCGGCGGCTGTCCGACCGTTGACCCTGGCTTGGGTAAGCCGGCACCTGGAGGTCGGCGAACGGGTCGTTAGAACCGAGGTGCTGCGCGGCGGCATCACTGCCGAAATGCGGAGGCTGACCATCGGCACGCGGGATGGAGGCACCCGTGACCTGGTGCTGCGGACCTTCGTCGACCCGTTCTATATGGAGCGCGCCGAGGACTGGCTGGACAGGGAGGCCGGCGCCCTGACCCTGCTCACGGGGACCGGCGTGCCGGCTCCTGGACTGGTCGCAGTTGATCCGACCGCCGCGCATTGCGAGTATCCATCGCTCCTGATGACACATCTGGCGGGCCGGACGGTCCTCGACGATGAGGGATCGGAGAGGCGCGTTCCCCTGCTGGCCCGTCAACTCGTGGCGATCCACGCGTTGCGACCCGCCGAGCGGCCCCGGAAGTATGTGACGTTGACGACCGCCGACACCGTCGTGGTCCCGAAGGGCGCCGACGCGGCGGCATGGGCCGCGGCGATCGACGTGATCCGCAACCCCGCGCCGCCCTATGAAGGGCGATTCCTGCACTGGGACTTCCAACCCGGCAACGTGCTGTTCGACGTGCCACCCTCAAAGCCGGCAGGTGCCCGGATCACCGGCGTCGTCGACTGGGCAGCGGCCTCCTGGGGCCCGGCGGATCTCGATGTGGCGCACTGCTCCACCAATCTCGCGCTGCTGCACGGCCCGGCGTGGGGTCTGCGGTTCACTGAGGCGTATGAGGAGGCCGGCGGAGTGCTGGCCGCGGCTACGAGCGAACGGTTGTACTGGCTGGTGCGGGACGGGCTGGCGTGCTCGGAAGAAGTGCAGTTGCTGGCGCAGTCATGGCAGAAGGCGGGGAGGACAGAGCTGACGACGCGAGTTGTGGAGGAGCGGCTGGATGCCTATGTCACCGCCCTGATGGACGCGCTGGGCTGAACCAGAGCGGCCGGGGGCGCCGACACGGTGCCGAGCACCGGGCCAGGCTGCCACGTCCGGGAGCGGAGCCGATCGCACACCCGCACCGGGGCACCCCCGAGTACGGGCCGGCTCCCGGCCGACAACTCTGCGACGCCTCCGAATCGAACGGCAATATCACTCGTCGTAACGGCTCCCCAAGATCTGTGCCAGAGCCCGTAACTCGTAAAGAAGGCCGGGGCTGCCGCGCCCCGGCCGGGCTGGCTGGGCGCGGCAACCGGGCTGGGTTTCCAGTCTGAGGGCGCCTTGGCGTGCCGTCGGCGGGGTCTTGGCGGCAGACGCCGGGCCGCCCGACAGGGCGTGGTGGCGCTCACTCTGGCTTGCTGTCCGCAATGATCTTCTTGGCCATGGCGATCTGCTTGTCGAGCCGTTCTTTGAAGCGCGCCAGTCCGGCTGTCGTGGCCGTGATGTACTGCTTGTCGTAGCCGCTCTGGACAGCGACGGTGATCCCCATGAAGTTCGTGGATTGCTTGCAGGCCATGTCGGTGGTGGCGGTCGCGATCTCGGCCCGGCTGTGGGTCACGGAGCTCTGGGTACTCATCGCCGGGGCGCGCCAACGCGGGTCCATGTAGGCGTCCGCAGGCGTCGCGTACACGAACCCGTGCGCCTTCATGCATGCGCTCCATTTGTGTTCGGCGTCTACAACTCGCGGATCGTGCAGTGGTTCCTTGGGGCCCCCTCCCGGCAGCGCCGACGCATCGGCTCCCAGGAGGAGCGATCCACCGACGGCACCGAGACCTGCCTTCAGGCAACCGCCCCTGGGCACGGTCTTGCCCCGGAACTCGGAGATGGCGGCACCGGTGTCGTCCCGGCCGATGTAGACCCGCCGAGCCGCATCCGACATCCGTGCCCCGGACGGGGGCATGACGACGGCGTCGTACCCCTTGGTCGCCGCCTGGTCCGGGGCGAAGTAGCCGTAGAGCTGCGATCGCACATCGCGCCGCCAGGTCTCGTCCGTTGCCGGGTCCGGGCCAGGCACCTGAGAAATACCGAACCCTTTCAAGCACTTGATGCTCGACATATAGGCGGCGCGTTCCACGATCCGACTTTGCTCCCCAGTGGGAAGGTAAGCGTCGACCGGCCGTACCACCTGGTCGACACGGGTGATGGCAGCAATCTTGCGCACCGGCGGCAGGGCCGGCCGGTCGGCTGCCGCACCACAGCCCGCGAGAACCACGACCAGCGTGGCGGCAGCCATCGTCCGTAAGAGCTTCATTCTCGTCCTTCGCAGGAGTGGCGCCCGCCGCCGCATGGAAGCGTCGGCGGGCGCCGGGTTCACGGACCGTTCCAGCCGAGGGTCACGTCCAGCCGGGGTTGTCGATCTCCAGCGCGTAGGTGATCGTGCCGCCCAGGTAGACGCTCTTCTGGCCTGGCTGCAGCTGCAGCGGCTTGTCCCCGGTCGCGTTATAGAACTGCGCCCAGTTCCAGTT
The DNA here is from genome assembly GCF_001542625.1 of Streptomyces griseochromogenes. Classification (NCBI taxonomy): domain Bacteria; kingdom Bacillati; phylum Actinomycetota; class Actinomycetes; order Kitasatosporales; family Streptomycetaceae; genus Streptomyces; species Streptomyces griseochromogenes. The sequence goes on from NZ_CP016279.1 coordinate 5,580,300, forward strand.
CGTCTGCTCGTAGGCGACGGGGGAGATCTGGCCCACGCCGAAGAGCTGTTGGGTGTTCTTGTAGCCGATGGAACCCGCGGCGCAGTAATTCGTGGTGCCGGTGGTGAACACGGTGAGCCCGTTGGTCGGGCAGTTCACCCTGTCGATCGCGTGCGCGGGCGCGGCCATCGCCAGGCCGGCGCCTGCCAGAGCGAGGGCCGAGACAGCGGCTCCCACCTTCCTGTGAATACTCCCACCACGGGGACTGGTTCGGGTCGAGCGACGCATGCGCTTGTTCCTTTCGTTGAGGTTTCCGGTCCTGATCGTCCGCAGCCCCCCCCCATTACCGTCTTCGTGGCCCCGCAACGGGGTTACCGGCCTTCGGAGTTGGCATGACTGCCTCCCCTTGTCGAGTGCATGGCCTGGGGGGTGGTGTCACCAGCTCCGGAGGCACTGACAGACCGCTGATTAGGGGCATGACCACCGGCCTTTCCCCAGGTCGGGAGGCTCTTCGTAATGTGGATGTGGCGATCAGTGCCGTGGCAGGGCCGGACGAGTACGACCGGAGGACACTGCACGTGATCGACACCCGCGACATCGACGTCTACCTCGGCCTGGACGTGGGCAAGGGCGAACACCACGCCACCGCCGTCACCCCGGCCGGCAAGAAAGCCTTCGACAAGCGGCTGCCCAACAGCGAGCCCAAACTCCGTGAGGTCTTCGCGAAACTGCAGGCCAAGCACGGCACCGTCCTCGTGGTCGTCGACCAGCCGGCCACGATCGGGGCCCTGCCGCTGGCCGTCGCCCGCGACATGGGCTGCCAGGTCGCCTATCTGCCCGGCCTCACGATGCGGCGGATAGCCGACCTCTACCCCGGCGAGGCCAAGACCGACGCCCGCGACGCATTCATCATCGCGGACGCAGCCCGCGCCATGCCGCACACCTTGCGCTCGCTCGACCTGGACGACGCCACCGTCGCCGAGCTGGAGATGATCGTCGGCTTCGACGACGACCTCGCCGCCGAAGCCACCCGACTGTCCAACCGGCTCCGCGGCCTGTTCACCCAGGTCCACCCTCACCTCGAACGCGTCCTGGGCCCGCGCATGCAGCACCCCGCCGTGCTGAAACTGCTCAGCCAGTTCGGCTCCCCAGCCCAGATCCGCAAGGCCGGACGCCGAAGGCTGATCACCCTGATCCGCCCCAAGGCTCCCAGGATGACGGAACGGCTGATCGACGAGGTCTTCACCGCACTCGACGAACAGACGGTCATCGTCCCGGGCACGGACGCAGCCGCGCTGATCGTCCCCAGCCTGGCCGACTCGCTCCAAGCAGTCCTCGACCAGCGCAAACTCCTCGCTCACCGGATCGAGGAACTCCTGGAGGCCCACCCTCTTTCCCAGGTCCTGATGTCCATGCCCGGCATCGGCATCAGGACCGGAGCCCGCATCCTCATCGACGTCGGCGACGGCACCAACTTCCCGTCCGCCGCCCACTTGGCCGCCTACGCCGGCCTCGCCCCGGCAACGAGAAGCTCGGGCTCCTCGATCCGCGGCGAACAGCCCTCCCGCCGGGGAAACAAGCAGCTCAAGCGGGCTTTCTTCCTCTCCGCCTTCGCTGCCCTGGCCGACCCGACCTCCCGCACCTACTACGACAAGAAGATCGCCCAGGGAAAGCACCACACCCAAGCCCTCCTCTGCCTCGCCAGACGTCGGGCCGACGTGCTCTTCGCCATGCTCCGCGACGGCACCTTCTACCAACCCCCAACCCCGATCACCCCTTGACCAAAGTCATAGGGGCACCCCCCCCACGGCAGTGACCAGGCAGAACGGCCGGAAGAAGAATCGGCAGCTTTCCCGGCAGATATCCCCTGTGGTGTACTCACCTGCGCAGATCTGGATCATCCGGCGGGGGGCGTGATGAACGAGGACGGATTCGGGGCACTGTTACGCGCCCGGCGCAGCGGGGCCGGGCTGACGCAGGAGGAGCTCGCCGAACGCTCGGGACTGAGCGTGCGGGCCATCCGTGACCTCGAGCACGGCAGGGTCGCCCGGCCCCGCCGGGAAACGCTGCGGCTGCTGGCCACGGCCCTCGGCCTGCCAGAGGACGAGGGCGAGGAACTCCTTCGCCTTGCCCGCCAGGCGTTACCACCGGCCCGACCCGGGCGCGCCGACGCCGAGTTACCGACCGCTCCCGCCACGACGGCACCCACCCGCGGTGACGATCCGCATCCAGCACTCGTCCCGCCAGACGAGCCGGCCACGCTCCCCAGCGGCGAGGCCAGCGGCCATCAAGCCGGACACGAGCGTGGGAGAAGACCCGCGGCACACTACGGCATCCTGCTCACCGCCCTGCTGACGGTCACCGCGCTCTCCTCCGACCGAAGCCCGCTGCCCGCGCCGCCGTCCCACGACAGCCCCCGTGCCTCCCGGACCACGCATAGAAGCCCGCTGCCCGCACTGCCGTCCCACCACGGCCCGCGCGTCTCCCGGACCACGAGTAGGGGTGCCTATGCCGCCCGGATCGGCAACTACGACGTCACGTCCCCTTACGGTCCGTTGATCACCGGGACCGATCTGCAGGTGCTGCACACGGTCGCCCGCGGCGAGACACTGATCGTCACCGTCGCGCTCACCGGTGCGGGCTCAGGTGCGGTCACCGTGACCGACACGGCCGGAAACACCTACCGGCCGGCCGGGCAGATCAACGACCACGGCCGCCTGCAGCTCTTCGCAGTCCTCCGTGCCAGGCCGCTGGACACGCTCGATCAGATCACCATTCGCTGGCCGAGAGCCACCGCCGCCCACACCGCAGTCGACGCATTCCGGGGGATCACCGCCGCCGGACCCTGGACCGAGGCCGAATCAGACATCGGCCACTGGATCCCCGCCGGATCGGACACCGGCACCAGCACCGAATCCATCAACATGGGCGGCCTGCCACTGTGTTCCGCAGGTGACCTCATCTTCACCGCCGTGAACGCCTCAACCGGCCCCGCCCCCCAATTCGATGCGCCCTGGCAGGAAACGCCCTGGCAGCCCGTGGACCCGACACCCCACAACCCCACGCTCACGACGGCCTACCGCTCCATCACCTCCACAGCCAACGACTGCACGGTCCAGGGCACCGCGACCCCACCATGGCAGTCCATCACCCTGCGCCTCCACGCAATGGCAAGACCAAGCAGCACGCACTGAAGTCGATGCCTGGCATCCTGCTGCGTTGCCGGACAGACCACCGCTCCGCCGCCCTCGGCACCACGACCGGCAAGGAGACCGTGCGCGCGCACTGACGGCTCCCGAGCTCCTCACTCCCCCACCAACCGTGCATCAGCGTCGTGCCAGCAGCAGTCAGGGTGAAGCGGTAGCGGCCGGGGTTCACAGCCGCCACCCGGCGATCATGCAGTCGCAGGAGGAGTCCTGCCAGCGCAGGCCCAGTCCGGGCACGGTCCGCCGGCAAGTCGCGACGGCCGGCGCCCCGCAGGCTGAGCACGGATAGCGGCTCGGCGAGTAGATGCGGTCCCGGCTTCCGGAGTACCGCAACAGCCCGCCCGGGACTGGATCCAGGGTCGCGAGACCGATACCCAGGGCCGCGAGGATCTGCAGGTCATCCCCACATGACCGCCCCCTTGTCGCCCCCTGATCCCGCGGGCAGCGCACCGCCCATTATCGAACATGCAAACGAACCATGTCCGGTGACCCGTCTCGACATGCTGCGCTTCGCCCGCCGCGTCGTCGAACAGCAGGCCACACGGCAGCTGGCCCTCATCGACCGGTGGATCGCAGACGAGGAGCAGCGCGAGGCGCAGCGACGGGCAGCCGGGGCGCGTAAGGACCGGGCGGCGGCCTGGCTGATCCAGTACGGCCTGAACCGGACCAACGCCGACGCCATGCACGTCGGTGACTGCTGGGCGGCAAGGAAGACCGGGCGGTGCCGCGTTGCAGGCCGTTAGCCTGTCGGTATGTCAGAGCGTGTCATGCCCGGTCGTACGGACGGCCTGATCACCCTGGGGGCCGCGGACGCTCTGTGGGTCGATTTGACGGCCGACAGTGCTGTGCCGACGGCTTCCGGGGCATTCACCTGCTCTCCTTCCTGTGCCCGGGTGGGGTACGTCCTGCTCGGCGGCCATGCGGTGGCCACGGTGAAAGCGAGCGGCAGTCAGTGGAGTGTTCCGGAGGTTGAGGTGCGCCGGGCGGCCGCGGAACTGAACGCGGTGGGGATGGATGGGCAAGACCTCGTCCGCATCGGTCCGTTTCGTGGGGCGCCGAGGCAGGCGTGCAACGAGGAAACGCCCCTGCGTTGGCGCCAGCGCATCACGCGGGAACTGCAGGAGCTGCGCGGCCCCGAGCGGGCAGCACGACGTGAAGACGCCCAGCCATACCATCTGGCGGGGATCGACTGGCGGCAGATACTCGTGGAGCAGACCCGCGACGGGACACAGCGGACGTGGTGGCTGCCGCGCGCTGTGGTCAGGCTGCTCGACGCGGCCGAGCACACCGAAACGCAGTGGCTGCAAGCCGCGCGAACCCGCCAGGCAGGCGCAGCCGTCACCGAGCCACCCTCCCACCCCCGCCAGGCACGAGCCGCCGACGGCCGGCAGACGACCAGCCCCGAGGGCCCCAACGCCTCACTGCGCCCGTACAACGCAGAGCTGGAAGGCCAGCTGTACTCGGTGCTCAGCAGGAAGCCCGGCACCTCCCGCAGGGTGGCCGGGTGGGCATGCGCCGTCTGCCGCACCGCGCCCGCCGCCGTCCTCGACCACTGCCACGAACACGGCTACGTCCGCGCCCCCGTCTGCCAGTCCTGCAACACACAAGAACGGCCCGACCACCTGTACAGCAACGACATCCGCGTGGCGAACCGCTACACACGCCTCTTCCACACCGAAGCCGACCACTGGCTCCGCCACTGGCACCGCTGCCCCGGCTGCCGCGCACGCAACACCCTGCCCCTGCCGCACCTTGCCGCATGGACCGCCCACATAGCCTGCCGATCGCTGCGCCCGACCCACCGCGCCCCCCGCGGGCGCAAGCCCTGCGGTGTCCTGCGCGTGTCCTGGACAGGCAGCCAGAACGCGCCCCGATCCTGCCTGCTCACAGTCACCGTCGACTTCTGCCCCTCCGGCGAGCACCGCGTCCTGGCCCAAGTCCCCTACCGCGAAGCCGCCGAGCGGTTTCGCATCTGGTTGGCCGAGACAGCCCCCGCCGTAGCAGCCGCAGCCGGTCCTGACCGCTTGGACGGCCTCCCTGCCCAGATCCGACCAGTCATCGCGGACACCAGCGGCGAGGACCAAGCACTGTTCTGAGCGAACACCGGGAGACCTGACACCCCAACGTCACCCCGCAGTTGCCGGCACCCGACACCCCGCACGCCCCAGCGAAATGCGCAGCAGAGTTACCCCGGACCCTGCTGCGCGATTGCAGGACGTGGCCAGTGATGCGATAGGAGGCGCCCCTTGAAGCCCAGGCGCCATCGACCCATCAGACACGGCTTAACTGATCATTTCAGAATGAAGCGCTTGGCCAGAAGTGTCGGCTCTTGCGGCTCGCATAGGCTGGCCGGTCTCATCCGACGCACCGCGACGAGGATCAGCCCATGCACAACAGCACCAGGATCCGCCTGATCGAGCCCGCCGACGCCGCCCCGATAGCCGCGCATCGGGTGCGGGACCTCGAGGCTTTCCGGCCGTGGGAACCGGCCCAACCGGCCGACTTCTTCACCCCGGAGGGCCAGGCAGAACGGATCGACAGGCTGCTGGCCGGATACCGGGCCGGCTCGGTCTGGCCAGGCGTGGTGCTCGCCGACGACCAGGTGATCGGGCAGGTCACCGTCGGAGGCATCCTGCCGCAGCCGCACCTGCGCCGCGGCTCCGTCGGATACTGGATCGCCAGCGTCGCCCAGAACAAAGGGCACGCCGGTCACGCCGTCGGGCTTGTACTCCGGGTGATGACGGACGAACTCGGGTTGCACCGCGCCGAGGCATCCACCAATCTGGAGAACCTGCCGTCGCAACGGGTGCTGCGCCGCAACGGGTTCAGCCCGTACGGCGTCGCACACTCCTCGATCTTTCTCGACGGGAGCTGGCGGGACGGGCTGCTGTGGGAGCGAATCCTGGGCGACTGACTGATCGTTACACAACGAGGTCCGCAGGCGGCGGAGGCAATGAGGCTGCAGGCCAGTTCGAGCAGGCCCTGTTGGAGGTCAGCACGCCGTTCGTAGCGGATGCGGAGTCGTTTGAACTGGTGAAGCCAGGCTAAGAAGTCATCTCATTTGGTGAGTCTGCGGTAGCAGATGAGGGTGCAGGCGATGCTGGTGAAGGCCAGGAAGTGTTCGGCTTTGCGTTCGTAGCGGCGGTGGAGGCGGCGGCATCCGGCGAGCCAGGCCATGGTGCGTTCGATCGTCCAGCGGTGGCGGCCCAGCCGTGTGGAGGGCTCGATGCCTTTGCGGGCGATGCGATGTCGGATGCCGCGGCTGCGTAACCATCGGCGCAGGTGGTTGTAGTCGTAGCCTTTGTCGCCGTGGAGTTTGGCGGGCCGTCGTCGGCGCGGTCCGCGCCGGGAGCGAATGGGTAGGATGCCTCGCACGAGCGGTTCGAGGGCCTGGCTGTCGTGCAGGTTGGCACCGGATATCCCGACGGACAGGGGCAGCCCGGTACGCTCGGTGATCAAGTGGATCTTTGAACCGTACTTGCCGCGATCCACCGGATTCGGACCTGTCAGGTCCCCTTTTTCAGGGCTCGCATGTTCACCGAGTCGATCGCGCAGCGAGACCAGTCCAGTTCACCGCGAGAGCCGAGTTCGTCGAGGACCAGGCGATGGAGCTTCGCCCACACCCGGGCCTTCGACCACTCGGCGAAGCGCCGGTGAGCCGTGGGCCCTGAAAGCCCGAACGAGGCGGACGGCAGTTGCTGCCACGTGCAGCCCGACGTGGCCACGAACACGATCGCAGCCAACACCTCCCGGTCGCCGTGCCGGCGCCGGCCACCACCCTGAGGCCGACTCGGCGCCTCCGGAACCACTCGCTGGAACAACTCCCACAGCTCATCCGGCACAAGCCGCTCAACGATCCCCACATCTGGAGCCTATCGAACACCCCAAATGAGATGACCTCTAAGGCGCGCTCGACTGCCCAGCGGACCTTGCCCAGTCCGGAGCCGTGGGCGGCACCGCGTCGGGCTATCACGGGTTTGATGCCGCGTTTCCACAGCAGGCGGCGGTACTTGTCGAAGTCATAGCCCCGGTCGGCGTCCAGTCGCCGGGGCGTGCGCCGAGAGCGTCCCCGCAGGCCCCTGATCGGGAGAACCGCATTCAGCAGGGGCAGAAGCTGAGTGACGTCGTGCCGGTTGCCGCCGGTGAGCGTGACGGCGAGCGGGGTTCCGTGCCGGTCGCTGGTCGTCACTCCAGCAGTCCCTGCTAGCGTCGGCCGGGCCAGGTGATCGACTATGGACGGATGGTCGGATGTTTCCTGAGACGGTGCTTCACACCGAACGACTGATGCTCCGTCCGTTCACCGACGCCGACATCGCAGACACGCAGGCGAGTTGCGCCGATGCTCTCACCACTCAATGACGTCACCGACTGGTGCACCACTGCCGCCCATACCCTTCGTGAGTCCGGCGACGGCATCCACTTCGCGGTCACCGACGCCCGCACCGCGCGACTGATGGGCACCGTCGGATTGAAGAAGACCGACTGGCGAGCTCTGGTGAGCGAGGTCGGCTACTGGGTATGCCCTTGGGCCCGCGGCCGCGGGATCGCCGCTGAGGCAACCAAGGCATTGGCCCAATGGCTATTGGCCGACCAGCAGTTCCAGCGTCTGGAACTCCGAGCCGCCACCGAGAACACCGCTTCCCAGAAGGCCGCGCTGAAGGCAGGTTTCCACCGCAAAGGCATCCTGCGAAACGCAGGATTCGTGCACACCGGCCGGGTCGACCTCATCGTGTTCTCCATACTCCGAGACGACCTCACGCCACCAAACAACAGCGCCGCAGACACGGCATAAGACCGGTGATCGTTAACGAGGAAGCTGCGTGGCTTCTGTTTCGCCCCAATCCACAGGCCTCAGAGGTCGTTGTCTTTCCAAACCTCGTGGGCGGATTCCGCTGCTCAGACATGGGATGGCAGCTCTCGCGGAAGTCTCGGCCCGTCGTTGGCCGAGATGTTGCGGGGGTGGTGGATACCGTCGATGCGGGCGGTCTTGGAAGCGCGGCGGAAGGCCGCGGCAGTGCGGGGGGGGTGCCCCTATGACTTTGGTCAAGGGGTGATCGGGGTTGGGGGTTGGTAGAAGGTGCCGTCGCGGAGCATGGCGAAGAGCACGTCGGCCCGACGTCTGGCGAGGCAGAGGAGGGCTTGGGTGTGGTGCTTTCCCTGGGCGATCTTCTTGTCGTAGTAGGTGCGGGAGGTCGGGTCGGCCAGGGCAGCGAAGGCGGAGAGGAAGAAAGCCCGCTTGAGCTGCTTGTTTCCCCGGCGGGAGGGCTGTTCGCCGCGGATCGAGGAGCCCGAGCTTCTCGTTGCCGGGGCGAGGCCGGCGTAGGCGGCCAAGTGGGCGGCGGACGGGAAGTTGGTGCCGTCGCCGACGTCGATGAGGATGCGGGCTCCGGTCCTGATGCCGATGCCGGGCATGGACATCAGGACCTGGGAAAGAGGGTGGGCCTCCAGGAGTTCCTCGATCCGGTGAGCGAGGAGTTTGCGCTGGTCGAGGACTGCTTGGAGCGAGTCGGCCAGGCTGGGGACGATCAGCGCGGCTGCGTCCGTGCCCGGGACGATGACCGTCTGTTCGTCGAGTGCGGTGAAGACCTCGTCGATCAGCCGTTCCGTCATCCTGGGAGCCTTGGGGCGGATCAGGGTGATCAGCCTTCGGCGTCCGGCCTTGCGGATCTGGGCTGGGGAGCCGAACTGGCTGAGCAGTTTCAGCACGGCGGGGTGCTGCATGCGCGGGCCCAGGACGCGTTCGAGGTGAGGGTGGACCTGGGTGAACAGGCCGCGGAGCCGGTTGGACAGTCGGGTGGCTTCGGCGGCGAGGTCGTCGTCGAAGCCGACGATCATCTCCAGCTCGGCGACGGTGGCGTCGTCCAGGTCGAGCGAGCGCAAGGTGTGCGGCATGGCGCGGGCTGCGTCCGCGATGATGAATGCGTCGCGGGCGTCGGTCTTGGCCTCGCCGGGGTAGAGGTCGGCTATCCGCCGCATCGTGAGGCCGGGCAGATAGGCGACCTGGCAGCCCATGTCGCGGGCGACGGCCAGCGGCAGGGCCCCGATCGTGGCCGGCTGGTCGACGACCACGAGGACGGTGCCGTGCTTGGCCTGCAGTTTCGCGAAGACCTCACGGAGTTTGGGCTCGCTGTTGGGCAGCCGCTTGTCGAAGGCTTTCTTGCCGGCCGGGGTGACGGCGGTGGCGTGGTGTTCGCCCTTGCCCACGTCCAGGCCGAGGTAGACGTCGATGTCGCGGGTGTCGATCACGTGCAGTGTCCTCCGGTCGTACTCGTCCGGCCCTGCCACGGCACTGATCGCCACATCCACATTACGAAGAGCCTCCCGACCTGGGGAAAGGCCGGTGGTCATGCCCCTAATCAGCGGTCTGTCAGTGCCTCCGGAGCTGGTGACACCACCCCCCAGGCCATGCACTCGACAAGGGGAGGCAGTCATGCCAACTCCGAAGGCCGGTAACCCCGTTGCGGGGCCACGAAGACGGTAATGGGGGGGAGGAGCTCGAGGCCGAGCCGGAGCGGGCGCGGCTGGCGCTGGCGGACGCCGAAGAAGTGCTCAGGCGACGGGTGATCGGCTTGGAGCAGTATCTGGAGGCGCTGGCCGAGACGGATGCGCCCGCGGTGCCGTCCGATGACCGGTCGCAGGGGATGAAGGTGAGGCCGGCCGGGCCGCGCCGGGCTGTTCCTCATGGGCAGGACGCGGTGGGGGGTGAGGTGCTGGCGGTCGACTACCAGGCGTTGATGACCGCCGCTGAGCAGGCGGGAGTCGATGGGATCGGCGCCCGGCGGGCGGCGGTGGTGCTGGGCTGGGACAGTGCCTCCCACTCCCCCGTCGAGGGTGCGCGGGCGAGGTTGGAACGGTTGGTGGAACGGGGCTGGCTGCTGGAGGACAGGGCGGGCAGGGTCGCGCTGCCGTCGCAGGTGGCTTCGTGGATCTCTAGGAACAGCGTCTGGCGACCGGTTCCGGAGGCAGTTGGTGATCACCTGGCTCACGGATCTCGATGAGAAACGACGGCACTGTTGTGTCCACGAACCTGGGACGCCCAGCCTCTCGTCAGAGTGGCTGGCCGTCGAAGGGGTCGCCGGAGCCGGGCCTGAACACCGTGCCGAGGTCGTACTGCGCGATCCCGAAAGGTTGAAAGTCGGCATCGGCAAGGACGCGGTAGAGGAACTCCGAGGTGGATATGTCGTACTGGTGCCATGCGCCGACGTCATTGGACCGCGCGAGGACGAGGTACTCGCCCGGCCGCTGGGCGTCGATCAGCCAGAAGTACTCGTCGGCCCATTCGGTGGAGCCCCACTCAACCAGCCCCTTGCCGCCCGGCGCGTAGATCGCATAGGGCTCGACGGCGCAGTGGCTTCCGAGGTTGTTGTCCTGGTCGACCGACAGGGAGACCCGCCACTGTGTCAGGAAGTCGAACGCGGGGCCTTCGTCGCGCCCCAGAAAGTAGAGGGAATCACTGAAGACGCCGCCGCCGAAGGCCTCGTAGAGCTCCTTGTAGTCCGCCGGCAGCGGAACACCCAGCTCTCCCTCGATCGCCGCCCAGTCGACGGAGATCCCGAGCGGCTCCCACCCGGTCAGTTCGATCACTCGCTGAACCCACATACAACAATCTTCTAGCACCGGCCTTCGTTCCGATGTCCCTCACCCCCCTCGTCACTCAGGTCAAGATCGGCAGCTATCGCACTCAGCCGACCTTGGCGGATTCCTCAGCCCGGGCTCGTGTGCTGGCGAGGCGATAGGAGTCAGTGCCGGTCTCGGAGGATGGTTTGAGAGTGTTTGATGGGGATCGGACACGAAACCTCGACCAGTGACACGTTGGGCGTGTCCACCGGCAACGAGCCCGCTAACCTCGGCGGAAGGCTGGCTGCCGGCGGCCGTTATGCGCGGCCGCGGGGCGCGAGGAGTATGTGCAGGGCCGTGACGACGGCGAAGCTGATCGCCAGTACCGCGCAGAACAGGCCGACGGTGACCGCGGTGCCCACCCGTGAGGGGGAAAGGGGTACACGCGATCGTGCGCGGCCTTGGCAGCGGTTCAGGCGGTCGACGTGATCGCTCGGGTGACGGCCGTGATCGCCGGGGCGGGGTGGCCGGGGAGGCGTGCCACGAGCACCCGGCGGATCTCGGGGGGTGCGCCGTCGACGCGCAGCAGGCTCACCCCGGGCGGCAGCACCGGTGAGAGCCGGGACGGCACCGTCGTCACGCCGAAGCCGCCGGCGACCAGCTGGAGCTTCGTCAGCCAGTCGCGCGCGGAGTGGATGACGCGAGGCCGTCCGGGCAGGCTGGGCCAGACGCCGAGCAGCGGCTCAGAGCTCGATGACGGGGTGGCGATCCACGCGGCGTCGACCAGCTCGTCGACGTGCACCGTGGTGCGTCCGGCGAACTCTCCGGTCGACGGCACCGCCACGACCAGTTCGGTGTCCGCGACGGTCTCGACGTGCAGGCGCGGCGAGTCGCCGTCGAAGGGCCGGTGGGGTGGGCGGGACGTCAGCACGGCGAGGTCGAGCGAGCCGGCGCGCAGCGCCCGGATCAGAGTGGGCGTGGTGCCCTCGCTGGTGGTGACCGTGATCTGCGGGCCGGCCGCCGCGAGGTGTGCGAGGGCGGCGGGCAGGATCGCCGCGCCCGCGCTCAGGAACACCCCGAGCCGCACCAGTTCGGTCCGCGGGACGGTGCCAGTGAGCTCATGCTCGGCCTCTGCGAGCGAGGCCAGGACCGTGTGGGCGTGCCGCAGCAGGGTCAAGCCGGAGGGAGTGAGCCGTACCCCGTCTGGGCGGCGTTCGAACAGGGTGGTGCCCACGCTGCGTTCGAGGGCGGCGGCCTGGCGTGAGACGGCCGACTGCGTGTAGCCGAGTCGGGCAGCTGCCGCGGTGAAGCTGCCGGACTCAGCGATCTGCCGCAGGACCCGCAGTCCCGCGCTGGAGATGTCCATGCGGCATACGCATACCACGAATGCCAGATCATCGCTTCCCGCATGCTCACCCAGCTCCTAGTGTCGATCCCACGAGCACGGACGAACACGGAGGTCATCACGTGCGAGCAGCAGTTCTGACGCGGTTCGGCGCCCCGCTCGCGGTGCGGGAGGTACCCGACCCCAAGGCCGGGGGCGGCGAGGTCGTGGTCGAGGTCCTCGCCGCCAGCGTGGCGCCCTACGCGGCCGAGGTCTTCGGCGGCAAGCGGAACTACCCCCTCGTCCCTCCTGTCGTGCCCGGTGTCGGCGGCGTCGGGCGGATCATCCACGTCGGCCCGGACGCCACCCGGCTGCGCGTCGGCGACCTGGTGTGGTGCGACTCGACGGTGCGCTCGCGGGACGACGCCCTGACGCCCGACATCACGCTCCAGGGCTGGAGCTCGCGCGGCGAGGGCGGCGCGCGGCTCGCCCGGTACCTGCACGACGGTTCGTTCGCCGAGCTCATGCGGGTCCCGACGGAGAACGTCTTCCCGCTGCCCACCGTGGCAGGGGACGATCCGGCCCGCTGGGCCGCACTCACCGTGCACGCCATCTCCTACGGTGGGCTGCTGGCAGGCGGGCTCGCAGCCGGCGAGACGCTGCTCGTCAGCGGGGCCACCGGCAACCTCGGCAGCAGCGCGGTCGCGGTCGCGCTCGCGATGGGAGCGGGCCGCGTGGTCGCCCCGGGCCGCAACCAGGCCGCGCTCGACCTCCTCGCCGACCGGTTCGGTCCGCGGCTGCGCCCGGTCCCGCTGACCGGAGACGAGGCCACCGACCGCGCGGCGATGTCCGCGGCGGCCGACGGCCCGATCGACATGGTGATCGACCTGCTCCCGCCGAGCGCACCCAGCTCGGCGTCGCGCGCGGCGGCCATGACCGTCCGCGAGTACGGCCGCGTCGTCCTCATGGGCGGCGTCGGCATGCTCGGCGGCGACGACCTCGCGCTCCCGTACCCATGGATCATGCGCAACTCGATAACCGTGCGCGGGCAGTGGATGTACCCGCGCACAGCCAATGTCGGCATCATCCGGCTCCTCGCCTCGGGCACTCTGGATCTCGCCCCCGAACGGGTCCGGTCGTTCGGCCTCGATGCTGTCAACGACGCCATCGCGTACGCCGCCGCGCACGGTGGCCCGTTCGACCGCACCACCCTCACCCCACCGGCTGGCTGACAAGGCCCACTGATCCCCACCCACGGGGCTCGGCCGGTTACTGCTTCCTGGCGAAATCGCCAGTGTCGACCTCGGTGAGGATGCCGTGTGTGACCAGGCGTTTCAACTTGGCTCGGGTGCCTTCAATGTTCTTCGGCAGCAGTTTATGGTCGAGGGCTTCGCAGACGTCTTTGGCCCGCAGCGGTCCGGTCGCCTCGTTGAAGACGGCGAGGATACGAGAGTAGTCAGGGTGCTCGGGCAGGTCCGGTGGGACGGCCGGAAGTCGGTCGGCAAGGCCCGTGACGGTCTTCCGGGTGATCGCGAGGTGCTCGAGGTGCGTATCGGCCTGCCGCAGCCGGGTCTGCAGTTCGCCGATCTGTGTGCGGACGTCGTTGGCCTGGGCCCGGGCGGCATCCTCCTGGATGTCCAGCGCGTCGAGCAGGGGCTGGATGTTCATGCGGTCACCGCCTGCGGTTCGCGCCGGTGAGGCGGCGGATCATGACGTGGGGCATCGCCCCATAGACGCGGGAGGCGGACGACGAAGGGCGGTGCACGTAGTCGCGGACCAGACGCCGGTGCGGTATCAAGATCCCGTAGGTCTGCTCGACCCTCCACCGCTTCGGCTGCGGCACGAACCCCTTGTCCTGAGGGTTGCGTTCAACGATCTCGACGTCGATGCCCAGGTTGGCGCCGTGCAGGACCACCTGGTTCTTGAAGCCCTGGTCAACCAGCGCCTTGCGGACGGTGTCGCCGGCGTGTTCGGCGACCTGGCCAAGCAGGACGATGCCCGCGGTGTTGTCGTGCGTGTTCGCGGCGAGGACGACGACCGCGATGACCAGGCCGAGGACGTCCACGGCCAGTCCGCGCTTGCGGCCCGACACCCGCTTGGCCGGATCCCGACCGGTCGTGGCGGCGGGGACCCCGGCGGCCGCGTGAACGCTCTGGGTGTCCAGCACCACCAGCGTCGGGTCCTCTAATCGGCGGGCCCGCTCACGGACCTGGCAGCGCAGGAGCTCATGGATGATCTGGTCGGTCCCGTCGTCCCGCCAGGTGCCGAAGTAGTAGTACGTCGCACTCTTCTGGGGAAGATCGCGCGGGAGATAGGCTCACTGGCAGCCGGTCCGCCCCTGATGGAGCATCGCGTTAACGATCTCTCGCATCTCGTAGGCGCCCTGATGGCCACTGACCGAACGGTGCTGGTCCTTCCACGCAGTGATCACCGGCTCGATCAACGACCACTGCTCGTCCGATAAGTCACTCGGATACGGCTTGCGTTCACTCACCCCACCACCCCAACAGACCGCAGGCGGCGGACCAGTGGATTCCGCTCACACGAGCTCGGTCGTGCTGGTCAGCCAATCAGCAGGCTCGGCAGCGATCAAGATTGGCATGAGGAGCGCCAGGTTCATGGCCCACAAGCCCGACCACCCAGGGGCCCACTTGACTCCTTAGCCCCCTGAGATGTCTTTGAGGGCTCGCATGTTGACGGAGTCGATCACGCGCCTCGACCATTCCAGCTCCCCGCGGGCGCCGAGCTCGTCCAGCACCAGGCGGTGGAGCTTCGCCCACACCCGCGCCGCGGTCTACTTGGAGAAGCGCCGGTGGACGGTCTGCCATGAGGCACCGAAGACTGGCGGCAGCTGCCGCCAGGTGCACCCTGACGTGGCGACGAAGATGCTCGCGGCGAGCACCGCGCGATCGTCGACCCGTCGACGACCGCCGCCTTGCGGCCTCGTGGGGATCTGTGGTCTCACAGCCCGGAACAAATCCCACAGTCCCTCCGGCACCAGCCCCTCAACGAAGGCCATCGAGTACCGTCCCCTCCCTCGGTGCCGGAGTCACCGAGCTGTCCGTGGCCTTCCAGGGAGACCCGAATCGCGCCAGGTAGTGCCACACCTTCTTGATCGCCTGGGAGTCATAGACGCCGGCACGTGCAGCATCTCCCACGATCCCGGGATCGAGCACGCCGTCGACCGCGATCTGCGAGCCCAAGTCGACGTATTCCTGACCGCGGTAGCCGGGATGACGGCGGAGTTCTTCAACCCCGAGTCGGAAGCCGGGGTGCCACTCCACCGGGCAGCCAAGACGCAGAGCCGCGTCCTCGACCGCCGTGCCTCGGTAGCAGGGGTCCAGGACCAGCGCCTCCACTGCGCATTGCAAGCGGACCGACCCGTGCACCTGCGCCTCGATGTAGTCGTCCAGCTCGTCCTGACGATCGGCGAGGGTAAGGTCGAGGAGCCCCATACGGGCCGCGACACCGAAATCCGACGGTTCGAGGAAACTGTCCGGGTAGCAGAACGTGGTCCGCGTCAGCGTCTGGGCCGTCAGCCGGAAGTGGGCCGAGCCGAATCGCGGCGCCCCACCGACCGGCTTGCGACGGAAGTTCAACGCCCCGTAGACGGGGCGCTCATGAGCAGGTGCTTCGTCGTACGCCCCGGCGAAGATCCGGCTCTCCCAGCGCCATCGGTCGCCGCCGGGATGCGCGGTCAGGCCACCGTTGCTGGTCCCAGTGACGAACTGCGAGTGGTAGACGCCGCCCTCGGCCATAGCATCCAGGATCGGCTTGCCGTGCAGCAGACGGTCCGGGTGGAAGTTGAGGGTCACCCGCAATGTCGGGTCCATCGGAGGGCCTGACGCCAGCTCCGTGACATGCCGAAGGGCCCGTTCCTGCGGTGTCTGGGAGGTTGCAGAGCTCATCAGCACAGTGTTCCCCACCCTGATCAACCGGTGCACGCCGATTGTCCACCGACAGCCCGTTCCCCCGTGACGGAGTGTTGATTGATCAACAATCGGGACGATCTCTAACTGACCGATCCGGAATGAGGCTGTTACGGCCGAGGCAGTGATGTGGAGCGCGCTACGCGAAATCCCACGTCGTCGATCCGGAAGGTCGGGTGGCTGCGCCGCCGCACCGACGCCCGGCAGCTCCAGTGCTCGTCGGCCCATCCACCACCACGGAGCACCCGGTAGGCCCCATACACCTCGGCGTCGTAGACGTCCCAGCACCAGTCCCACACATTGCCCAGCATGTCGTACAGGCCCCATGCGTTGGGCTGCTTGCCGCCGACAGAGTGGACCCGCCCATCGGAATTGCCCTGGTACCAGGCGACCTCGTCGAGCTGGCCGTACCGCGGGCCAGCAGTACCCGCACGGCAGGCGTGCTCCCATTCGGCCTCGGTCGGCAACCGGTACCCGCCTGCGGAGGTGTCCCATTCGGCCGTCTCGGCGTCGACGCACAGGTGATACGCGGGCGTCAGCCCCTCGCGTCGGGACAAGGCGTTACAGAACTGGACCGCTTCCCACCACGAAACACCCTCAATCGGCAGCCGCTCGCCTTGGGTGCTACTCGGCCGTCGGCCTGTGACTCGTGCGTACCAGGACTGCGTGACCGGGAACGCCGACATCTGAAACGGCGCGACCTCGACCGGCCAACTGCTCTGCGTCCGCCGGACCGACAGCCTCACCTGTCCCGACGGAACCGCAACCATCTCGTTTCCTGCCCCCGCGTCCACAACAGCCCACCCTACCGGCGTCTTCCCACCGCTCTGCCGATCTCTCCGATCAGCGGTGGGGCTATTGCAATGGGCCTGGCAGAGCTTGTTGATGACACCCACCCGACCGCATCTCACCGAGTCGCGTGCGACCTGGCAAAGAGCCGGGTCGCTGCCGCGCGGCCGGTCGGACGGGGAGTACTGGGCGTCGAATTCCTCCCAGGTCAGCCCACTCTCTTCGCGGCCTCGCGTGCAGCCACGGCAGCGGGCACGGGAACCGAGCATGGCTCGGCATCGGGGGGTGCGGCAGCTCCAAACCGAGGTACGGGGGCTGTCCAGATTTCCGGTGAACAGCCACCACTGATGACCCCATTCGCCCGGTCGCCATCCCGGATCGACGTGATCACCAAGCCACTTCTGCCAACCCACCCAGTCGACGGCGAACGGCGCAACAGCCTCTTGAACAGGGACGCCAGCCGCCGTCATCGGGCACCTGCCGTATCACGTTCGACGGCTTCGCGCCGCTCGCGGTCAGTGGTGCGCAAGTAGGGCTTGAGCGACCCGGGCCACTCGTGCCGAGCAGTTTCTGGACGACATCCCGGGGAACCCCTGCCCTGATCCACTCGTTTGCCGCGGTGTGACGGAGCATGTGCGGTCGCGCCACGATCTGGGCCCACTTCGCCAGGCGGTCGAAGAGCTGCTTCGCGTTCGGGTAGCTCATCGCCCGTCCCAGCGGCGCACGGAACAGGTTCACGAACACCATGTCGCTATCGGCCGCCTCCTGTACTGCCTCACGTTCCCACTCGTAGTCCCGGTAGTAGCCGGCGACATCTGTGGTCACCGGGATCGTGCGGGACTTCCGGGACTTCGCCAGCGCGCTGTTCGCGTTGTCCCGCCGCCGGTGAACATGCACGTGAGGGCCACCGGCATGGCAGCCCAGCTGGTGTGAGTCGGCCAGGAAATGCGCATCGGCCCGTCGCATGCCCAGCGTCTCGCCGATCCGCATGCCGGTGGCCCGCATCAGCACGATCAGAAAGCGGTCGCGGGCATTCCGGGCCATCCGGATCATCAACTCGACTTGTTCTCGCGTGAAGTACTCGATGCCTGGGGCGGTCGTGGCGAACTTCAAGGTCCGCTCCGTGATGGCGCTCAACCAGCAGGTTGCCGAGCTCGACAAGCTCATCGAGGTCCGGTTTCGTGACCACCACACCTTTGAAGTGATCACCAGCATGCCTGGCCTGGGCGTCATCCTCGGCGCCGAGTTCCTCGCCGCCACCGGCGGCGACATGACCGTTTTCGGCACTCCCGACCGGCTCGCCGGCTTCGGCGGTGTCGCCCCCGTCCGCGCGACTCCGGCAAGATCAGTGGCAACCTGCGCCGCCCACAGCGATACAACCGTCGCCTTCAGCGAGTCTTCTACACCTCCGCGCTGTTCAGCATCCGAAGGTGCGAGGAGTCCCGCCGGTTCTACGACCGCAAACGCGCCGAGGGTAAACGCACACCCAAGCCGTCCTCGCTCTCTCGCGCCGCCGCGTCAACGTCCTCTGGGCCCTCCTGCGCGACGGACGATGCTACGAACTCAAACCGCCCGCAGCCTGCGCGGGGCCGCGGCGAACACTGGCCGTCCTTACCGTCTGACGCCCCCGCCGCACCCACCCGAACTCGCAGATCGTTGCGGACTCTCAGCTGTCAGTGGTCAGAACCTCCACCAGGGCCTCAACAGCGACCACGGCCTCCAGGGTGGCTAGCACGAGCACGGGATCAGGGGTCTGCAACAGGAATCCGCTCCAGACCCGGAAGACGGCGCTGCCGTCCGCCCTCTCCTTTGCGAAGGAGATACAGCCCGGCAGATATTTCACGCCGTCGCGCCCGCCGGGCACCCAGGGCGGAGGACCGTTCGAGAACCGGAGATAGTTGTGACTGGTGGACGGGTACCACTGGCTCAACGCGCTTGCCCGGGCGGCCAGCACCAACTCCTCCTCAACAGGAGGCACCCACGAGTCCGTGCCACGCAGCAACGCATCATGGGCCCGTGCGCATTGCATCTGCCAATCCCAGTCATCGTCCAGCGACCATTGGGCGTCCTCTCCCATGCGCTGAGTCTGACCAAACTCCTGAGCGTAGGTAACCCCCAACGAGCTCGGGCTTGGCACCCTCCACCGCTCTCGCCGCTTGACAAACCGCATTAGGAATCGCTGCGACAGAACATGGGCGCGCCCAGGATGAGGCAGGGAGGTCGGTTGTCCCGTCTCCAGAGATCTGGTCCCTGTCTCTGGTGATCTGGCCCGATTTGCTTGCGGTCTCAGGCGACCTGGGTGTCTCTTGGCAACGAACCTCGGGCGGGGCCTCGGAGAGCTGAGCAACGTGAAAGGTCTGCCAGCCTCCTAGATTGATGCCAGAACACGGTCAAGCGCCGCCCGGCCTGCGGGTCCCCATGTCGGCTTGCCGCCTGGCAGGCCCCGCTCCCCGGCCCGGCCCATGAGGATGAGGAAAAGGCTCTTCGCGGCAGCCAACCCTCGTGCGCGCCGGATCATCGCCTCGTCCGCGTCTGCGTACGCGTCGAAGAACCGTGAAGCCGCCCCCGCGGGAAGAAGCACCCAGGCAGCCGCGAGATCGACCGCCGGATCACCGGCGCACATGTCACCAAAGTCGATCACGCCCGAGAGTGTCCCGTCCGAGACGACGACATTCGCTGGATGAAGGTCGCCGTGCAGCCATACAGGCGGGCCCTCCCAATCGGGAGCCGCAATGGCCTCGTCCCAGACGTCCCGGAAATTCCGGAGGTCAGCGACATCGCTTCCGGAGGCGACTTCCTCGAGTCCCTTTTCGAAACCGTCCGAGAGCGTTTTGAGGGGAACGCCGCGATCCTGACTGACCGGTGCATCCGCGGGCGCCTTCACATGCAGTGCCTTGAGGAAGCCCGCCAAAGTGTCGGCCGCGCCGTCGTGGCTGATTGGGGAGCGGTCGGCTGGTTCGCCCGGAACCCATGTCGCGATGGTCCATGGCCGCGGGAAGCGTGCGGACGGTTTACCGATCCGCATGGGAGTCGGGACCGGTAGTGGAAGGCGCGGGGCCAGGGCGGGCAGCCACTGGTGCTCTTTGCGCAGGAGGGAGGGCGCTCGCTCCGTGCGTGGCATGCGCACGGCGAACTCGTCCCCGAGGCGCCACAGTTGGTTGTCCCAACCGCCGGCCACCTCACGCAGTTCCAAGCCCGCAAGGTCCGGATGCTGCTCTCGCACCAGAGAGCGCACCAAGTTCTCATCGATCTCGAAGCTGTCCATGATCTCACTCAACCATCAGTCGTGGCTGACGACCCAGGCGTGGTGCCAGTTCGAAACAGGGCCGGACCTGATCAGCTGAGACAGCATTCGGGATTCATCCAGCCAGGACCACATCACCCGAGATTCCCGGCATCCCCACGTCTCAAGTGAACTGGTCGCCGCAAGTCAGCGGCCCGACGCCGAACCAGACCCAGGTGCCGGAGATCCGAAACGCGCCTCACCTGGGTTTGCCCTGGGCGCTCGCCGAGGCCCGCGCCTTTCACTTGCACGGTGTCGGAAGACTGGCTCGCGCGGAGCGGTCTGCCGGCAAACAACGAGCGGAACAGGACGCGCTCTTCTACCTGGCTGCGGAAACCGCCCGCCTCCAGGCAGTGCGAGAGCAGTTGGCCGCCGGGTATCACCGCCATCGACCTCGTTGTGCTGACACGTCTGCCCGACACCCAACGCCTCGGCTTCGTGACCTACGGCCGCTGGACCCGCGCGGCGATCGAGTCCACGCTCTGGCGGGAACCCGAGGACGCCCTGCGTTTCATGAACGTCGGCCAGGATGTGGCCTGCTCTGTCACCACCACGGCCTCCGGGAACCTCTCCAGCACCATCAAGCCGCTGGACACCACACACCTGCCCGCATTGCATCACCTGCTGGACCACGCGCAGGACGAATCCGACTCCGGCGAGACAACCCTCGCCGACCTGGACATCAGCCTCGGTGCAAATACCGCGCCCGGTGACGGTGTCCTGGTCACCGATCCTTACCGGATCAAGGCGTTCGCCGAGTGGAAGCAGGAAGCACCGGCAGGCACGCCTCCCATGCCATCCGCACCTCCAGCCGTCCCCACCGCCCTGATCCCCGGACACGCCCTCGTCCTGCCCGAGGAAGCCTGGCAGGGCCTGCACGTGGCCTTCGGCTTCGCAGGCGCGGAGCCGTCAACATGGACGTCGACACCGGACTCACCCGCGGTGCCCTGTCCCACGCCGCCCTGCACATGGACTGCGTGACCGGAGCGGCCCGGACATTCCAGCCGCCAACTGACCTCGACATCCGAGCCATGGTCGTCGCTGAGCTGTATCGGCACACCGTGGAAGGCCGACCCGTCTGGAAACTGCGGGCCATCGGTCAAGGTTGGGCAGAAGGCTTTGACGGTCTCGCCCGTGCCTATGGTGTCGACGTCGAGTGAACTGCTGCGGCCGTGCCTGCCCGGCGCCGGGTTTTTTGAGTGCCCTGGAAACTGGTCCGGGTTCCGCCGTCGATCGTCACCATGGCGCCGGTGACCTAGGACGCGGCGGGCGACAGCAGGAACGCAGCGGTGCGGTCGGCGTCGCCGGTGATCGACTGGAGTTCGAGGGTCCGGTCGGTCCCGATGTGCGCGGGCACCAGGCCGTCCACGCGCACGCCCCTGGGGCCGAGTTCACCGGCGAGGGTGTTCGCGTAACCGGACAGGGCCGGGCGCGGGGCGTTGGAGATGGCGAAGCAGGCGATCGGTTCGTACACCGAGGTGGTCAGGACGAAACCGATCACCCCACCCTCGTCCAGCTGCGCGGCGACAACCCGTGACAACCGCACCGCGCCCAGGAAGCCCGACTCGAAGGAGGCGCGCCACTGGTCGTCGTCGACGGCGTCCGTCGTGCCCGTCGGCGGGCCGCCGACGCTGATGAGCGCGCTGTCCAGCCCCTTGAAGGGCCCGCGCGCCGATGCGATCAGCCGGTCCGACGTCCCGGGGGCGGCGTTGTCGGCGTTGTCGGCATTGTCGGCATTGTCGGCGACAACCCCTACCGCCTGCCCGGGGCCGCCGAGCTCCGCCTCCGCCGCGGCCAGCGAGTGCGTGCTGCAGCCGCTGACCACCACCTTCGCACCGCCGGAGGTCAGCCAGCGGGCAGCGGCCGGACCGAGACCGCGGTGCCGCCGGTGACGATGTAGACACGGTCCTTCAGTCCGAGATCCATCACTGCTCCTGTTACAGCATCGCCTTCTGGGGCTGGGTGGCCACCACGATGACGGTGGTGGTGTCGGCGGTCAGGGCCGCCTTGAACTCGCGCTGCAGGTCCTCGGTCGTGTCGACGTCGACCGCGCGGCAGCCGAAGCCGCGGGCCACGCCGGCAATGTCGAGCCCGGGCAGGTCGAGGCCGGGGACGCCCGGAGCCTCCTCCAACACCGCGAACGACTTGAGGATGGAGTACTCCTGGTTGCGCATGACGACGGGCAGTCGGTGCTGTGCCGCCGTCCAGATCGCCTGCACGGAGTACTGGAAGGAACCGTCGCCGATCAGCCCGACGACCGGCCGGGGGGCACCTCGCTCCCGGTCGGCCAGGGCGACCCCGACGGCCGCCGGCGCACCCCAGCCGATGCCGCCGCTGGCCGTGGCGAAGAAGGAGCCAGTCTTGGTGGTGGGCAGCCACTCAATCTGCTGGGCCATGGTGGAGGTCGACTCGTTGACGATGACAGCGTCGGCCGGCTTGACGCTGCTCAGGGCCGCGTAGACCTCCGGGGGCGTCAGCGGGCTGTTCGGCGACTCCGGAAGCACCCTGGGGCGCGCCATCGGCTCCGGTGGGGTCCGCGAGGTTCCCTCCGCGACTGTCGCCAGAACCTGCTCGATCGCCGTCTTGGGGTCACCGAGCAGGCTGTCGCCCACCCGCGCCGCGGCGGCGACGTCGGGATTGCCGGTGATCTGGAGAAGCTCCGTGCCGTCGGGCAGGTAGGAGCCCGGGACGTAGGGGTAGTACCGGAACACCTCGGCGCCGATCACGACGACCAGGTCGTGCCCGGTCAGCCGGTCGCTGATCGTCTTCACCGACATGCCGAGCGGGCCGCGGAACAGGGGGTGGTCCTCGGGGAAGGACGCACGGTCGAGCAGCGGGGAGCCGTACACGGCCGCGCGCAGCTTCTCCGCGAGGGCAACCGCCGCGTCCCAGCCGCCGGCACGGTCGACCTCCGGCCCGAAGACCAGCGCGGGACTGCGGCTTGCGGAGATACGGTCCGCGAAGCTCCGTAGCCGGTCTGGGTCGGGCAGGACCCGGTCGCTGAAGGTCCGCGTGCGAGTGAAGGCGGACAGGGGCCGCTTCCAGTCGTCCATTGGCACGGAAAGGTAGACGGGACCGGCCGGAGGCTGCAGGGCCATCGCGTACGCCCGCAGGAACGCCTCCGGGACATCCTCGGCGCGCGCGGGCTCGTACGACCACTTCACCCACGGCTTGGGAAGCGTGGTGGCCTCCCCCGGGTTCCTGAGGCTGCGCCATCTTGAAGTGGCTGGTCAGCAGGGGTGGTGTGACCCGGTTTCGGGCTGCTCGTACTGGTCGCGGGCGGCAGTCTGGGATGGAGATCGTCTGGCAGGGCGGTTTTACCGATGAGTTCACCGTCCTCGAACGGTCTACCCAGCGACACGACCGTTCTCGACAGGAGTGCCATGTCCACCATCCAGCCAGTGATCATCACTGCCGACCAGGACGTCCTGCTCGGCTTCTATACGAAATTGTTCGGCGCCGAGGAGATCTTCCGGATACCGGCGGAGGGCCCGGCCTTCTACCTCGGCTTGCGCATCGGCGACACCGACCTCGGGCTGGTGGCCAAGGCGAACCCGGGGACCGGGGCGGCACCGCGGATCCTGCTCAGCATCGGTGTCGACGACGTCGACGAGACGCTCGGCCGGGTGGAGGCGCTGGGCGGCTCGGTCCGCGGCGCCCCCAACGACATGCCGTGGGGACAGCGCGTCGCCCACATCCAGGACCCCGACGGCAACCCGCTGAACCTCACTCAGCCGATCCCGGCCCGGTGACGCTGTTCCGGGGGTATGTGCTGATCGTGGGCTCCTGCGGTAGAGATCAATTGTCGGTAGTGGCCTCGATGTTCGTTACTTCCGACAGCTGGTGGACCAGCTGCTCTTCGAGTCCGTCCAGCTCCGCACGCCGCGCGGCGATCCGCTCCAGCACCTCGGGATCCATCATGGGCCGGAGCGTAGGAGCGGCACTCGCGACGACAGACGGGAATCCGCAAACCCGCCTCTACCCAATGATCAACACCCCAGACTGCCGCCCACGACCAGCACAAGCACCCCGAAACGGCGTCACACCAGCACCCTGACCAGCCACTTCAAGATGGCGCAGAGCGTTCCTGAAAGCCACAAACAACCACTCCTGGAGATGGCCTACGCAGCCAGTGGGTCGACGACGCCGTCACCGCACCCTCCGGCTGATCTCCTTCGGGCTTGGACACCTCGAAGATCAGCCGGTGGCCGTTCGTCTGTGCGGGCCTCACCCCGACGCCGGAACAAACCCCGCATCAGGTCGAACTCGTACACCAATTCCTAGGACGCAACTCCATCGGAAGCCGGAGCAGCCACCCGGCGGGTTCATCATCCTGATGATCACGAGGCGCCCAGGTAGGTTCCGTGGACCAGAGACAAGAGTGGTAATGCGCGGCACTCTCGCGATCATTACGTATCCGTATCTCAGCGGCTCCTGATTGTCCTAGTGATTGGTGGTGGACAAGCTCGTCACGTTGACTCGCACGGCCCGTCAGCGGCACTCCCGTATGCCTCCACCGGAAGGACACCGCCCTATGAGCATCAGGCGCACAGGTGCTGTCGCACTCACCGCCAGCGGGTTGCGTAATCGCCACGAGCGCCGGCCCGACCCTGGCCGACTCCGGCTCAACCCAGGTGCGCCATCACCGATCCGAGGATCCATTCAGGCGGCGCGGACCGGAACCCTGAGCGCAGCATGGCATGCGCCACGGCATCGTGCACAGCCGCGGACCTGGCGACCAGAACGGCGCGGACGACAGCTGCGCCAACGCGAGGTGTCTGCCGCGGAGGCGGGCCACCCCACCAACACGAGTACGGCCAGCTGACATCCATATAGGGCCACGAAAGCCGACACGCGGTCAGCTGTTGAGCTGTCTCCTCCCCCTCGACGCCGAGCCTGCGGCTGCGGCGCCGTTCAACCCAGCGTTCTGCGCCAGAATTTCGTAGACGGCGATGTCAAAGCTGAGGTCGTCGCAGTTGAGGTTGGCGACCGGCACGGACTGGGTGACGCTGAGGTCGACGTGCAGGGCCATGAGTGTGTCGCGGTCGCGGTTCCACCAGGTGGACCGCGAGGCCCGGCAGGTGCCGGACACACTGGACGCCTCCGCTTCGGCCCTCCCAGGGCAAGTGCGGCCGCCGTCCCGGGATGGCCCGTGCCACGCCCAACTCGCCTACCTCCCTTCATTGGCTCAGAACCGTCTGTACGCCCTGCACCACACAGCTGTTGACGGTCATCATCTGGCTGCGCCGAAAGGCTCCTTCTCACCTCCGGAGAACATCACCGTGCCGATACCGCGTGTTCGCAGACCCGGCTCGTCGCGCAAACCGCGGCGTTCCCTGACAAGTTCCCGCACTCTCATCCTGATCGCCGTGCTGGCCGTGGCCACCGCTTTGCTCCCCCTGGCGAGCCTCGGCCAGGGAGACGCAAAGGCGGACAGTTCAGAGGTGCCCGGCCCTACCGGTGCGGGGTTCGCCCCGCACCACGGGGTGGCGCCCGCATCCGCGATGGAACCCGCTGCACCGGTGCTGCCACGGGACGGCTGGACGGTGACCGCCAGCGACCAGGAGAACGCCGCGGAGGACGGACGCGCCGCCAACGTAATGGACGGGGATACCGCCACCATCTGGCACAGCAAGTGGTCGGGGACCCCCACTGCGCTGCCGCACAGCATCACCATCGACATGCATCGCACCGCCGTGGTGTCGGCGATCGTCTACTGGCCGCGGGCCGTCAGCCCCAACGGCCGTATCGGCACGTACGAGATCCGGCTGAGCAACGACGGCCGGACCTGGAGCGAGCCGGTGGCCTCCGGCACTCTCGCGGACGACGCCACGGTCAAGACGCTGTCCTTCGCCGCGCAGGGCACACGGTATGTGCGGCTGACGGCGCTGACCGAAGCGGGCGGACGGGGGCCATGGGCGTCCGCGGCGGAACTCGACCTGCTCGGCGATCCCGGCTCCACCGCCGGTGTCGTCGCCCTGTCGCGCGAGGGATGGACCGCCACCGCAAGCGACGAAGAGAGCTCGGCGGAGGACGGACGCGCCGCCAACGTACTGGACGGGGATGCCGACACCATCTGGCACAGCAAGTGGTCGAGTTCCACTGCTGCGCTGCCGCACAGCATCACCATCGACATGAAGAGGCCCCGCACGGTCTCCGAACTCACCTACCAGCCGCGTCAGGACTCCACGAACGGCCGGATCGGCGCCTTCACCGTCACCACCAGCTCGGACGGCACGTCCTTCGGTGCGCCGGTCGCCTCCGGCACCTGGGCCGACGACGACACGATCAAGGGCGCCTCGTTCATCCGGCCTGTGACGGCCCGGTATGTACGTCTGACCGCCACCACCGAGGCGGGCGGCCGCGGCCCCTGGTCCTCGGCGGCCGAAATCCGGCTGGCCGGGCCCGCGGATCCCGCCCAAGCGGGTGCGTGGGGTCCGGTGAAGGGCTTCCCTCTGGTCCCGGTGACCACGGCCGTCCTGCCGAACAACAAACTGCTCGCCTGGTCGGCGTACGGCGTCGACCGGTTCGGCGGCAGCAATGGCTACACCCAGACCGCAATCATGGACATGACGACTGGTCAGGTCACGCAGCGGCGCATCGACAACACGGGGCACGACATGTTCTGCCCGGGGATCGCCATCCTGTCCGACGGGCGCGTCCTGGTCACCGGCGGCAGCAACGCGGAACGTGCCAGCATCTACGACCCGGCGACGGACGCCTGGACCTCGACCGCGGACATGCACATACCCCGCGGCTACCAGGCGATGACCCTGCTGTCCAACGGCGAGGCCTTCGTCCTGGGCGGTTCCTGGAGCGGCGGCGTGGGCGGAAAGGACGCCGAGGTGTGGTCGCCTGCCACGGGAACCTGGCGCACCCTGCCCGGCGTTCCCGTCGCCCCGACCATGACTGCGGACCCGGCGGGTCCCTACCGGGCGGACAACCATGAGTGGCTGCACGCCACTTCGGACGGCCGGGTACTGCAGCTCGGCCCGAGCAAGCAGATGAACTGGATCACCACGACGGGCGCCGGGACCATCGCGTCGGCCGGGACCCGTGCCGACAGCCAGGACGCGATGAACGGCAACGCGGTCGCGTACGACATCGACAAGTTGCTGACCCTCGGCGGCGCGACCGCTTACGAGAAGGCCAAGGCCACGAACCGTGCCTATACCGTCGACGCGAGCGGCAGTGGACAGCCGGTGAGCACCCGAACCGGGGACATGCGCTTCGCTCGCGCGTTCAGCAACAGCGTGGTCATGCCGGACGGGAAGGTCGCGGTGTTCGGCGGACAGTCGTACCCGGTACCTTTCAGCGACGCGACGTCCGTCATGACCCCGGAGATCTGGGATCCGGCCACCGGGAAGTTCACGTCCGCGGCATCCATGGCCGTGCCGCGCAACTACCACAGCGTCGCCAATCTGCTGCCGGACGGCCGGATCTTCTCCGGCGGCGGAGGCCTGTGCGGGGACTGCGCCACGAACCACCTGGACGGCGCGATCTTCACCCCGCCGTATCTGCTCAACGCGGACGGCAGCGAAAGGCCCCGTCCGGCCATCACCGGTCAGGTGCCCGCCCGGGCAGAAAACGGCACGCAGTTGTCGGTAACCACCGACAAGGCGGTCACCTCCTTCGCCCTCGTACGCGCCAGTGCGGCGACCCACACCACCGACAACGACCAGCGCCGCGTGCCACTGCGGTTCCGTGCCACGGCCGGCACCTCGTACCAGGTCGACATCCCGGCCGACCCGGGCGTCGCCCTGCCAGGGACGTACATGCTGTTCGCGCTCGACGCTCAGGGGGCGCCGAGCAACGCCCGGATGCTCACGATCAGCTGAGGCCGAGGACCCGGCGCGCTTGGCGAGCGTGCACGGGCGCGGCCCGAGGTGCGGCTGCTACGGGGGCTGCATGCGGTGTGCCCGCCTGTCCCGCAGACGCAGGCCCGCCCGTGACCGCTGCCACTCATGAGGTGTTCGACCGCTGCCACGCCTGCTGGGAGGCCCGCGCCCCCCACGCACGCCTGGCCGCCGGGTTCGGCATCGTCATTGCGACCGGAACCAGCAACCGCGCCACCATCACCACAGGACTGCCGCACGCTGCTCGGCCTGCTCCGCGCCCACGAGATCCACGCGGTCGCGCACGCCCCTTGAGCGCGCGTGACCGGGAGTGCGTCGGGGCTTCTCAGGTGTAGGTGGTCCCGGGTGTGCCTCTTACCGCATACCACGGAGTCGGCCAGAGTGATCGGGCACCGAGACATCGATCCGTACAGCCGCGTCTGGGGCTTACAGCCCGGAACCACTGTCTGCCGGTCCGGGCGCGGACCTGTGCCGACGGCGCCGTACCGGCCCGCGCCACCGTCCGTGCCAGGTGGCACTGTCGGTCTGTCACCGCGACCCGCTCCGCCGCCCGCCGACCCACGCACCCACGCACCCACGCACCCACCGAGAAGACCACCATGTTGCCGCCCGACCAGGTACGGCAGACAGCCGCCGTCAGGCACAGCGCGTGGTGTCGCCGCCGCACATCGACGATCCAATTGCGGCCGAGGCCACAGCCCTCGGCCTCGGGACACTGTCCGGGATGTTCAACCCGACCGAGGCTGTGCCTGCCTGGCAGGTCGGCGTGACTGCGGCCATGCTGTTCCCGGCCTCGCTGCTTGGCCCGGACTTCGCCACGGTGATGCATGGCCCGTTGCCCGAGCGGCCATTCGTGGCCACAGGAGGCATAAACCTGGCGGGTGTCGAAGGTTGGCTGGCCGATGGGGCACCCGCAGTCGCCGTGGGCTCGGCTCTGATCGGGGACGCGCTGGACGACGAGGATCACACGGCGCCGTGGCCGCCGGCCCGAAGAGAGTCCGCCAGGTCGCGGCCGATACCGTGACCGAGACCGACCCAGTGGGCGCGGGAGCCTCCTTTTGTGGCCGGCTATCTGAGCGCCGTAATCGACGGAGTCGGCGCCAGAGCCCGGTTGGAGAGAGCCGCCCGCGTGGCAGCCTTCTCCGTCTCCGCCGAAGGCGACTGCGTACTTTCTCTGTGCGGATGTTCGTGGTTCGGATCCCGCCGTAGGTTGCTGTCACGCCCGATCCGCTCGGCATGCGTCGCAGGCGGCTGGTGCAGTGTGGAAGTCTGCCCGTGCTTTCACATCAACTCGCAGGATCCGGTGTGCCTTGAACCGAAGTTACTGACCTCGGTTCCGGGGAGCCAACCCAGAAAGGCAATACGATGAGCGGAACAGGATCTGGTGCAGATGATGCACGATGGCCAGGAGAACGCCCCCTTTGAAGCCCAGCACGGTCACGAGTTGCGTAATGGCGTGCGTGCCCGTCCGCAAACTCGTGCGGTCTGGATGGCTTCGGACTTGACGCTGTCCATTGCCGGCTTTGGGGCGGAGATCGTAGGCCTACCGAGCGCTTTCCCTCAGGGAGGGCACGTCCGTTCTCGGCAGGACCCCGGTTCAACGATCGCGTCGGTGCCAGCTACGCCGACGCCAATCCCTATGGTGCCCCGTTTACCCCCGCCAGGGCCGGCGCAGCACCCGACGATGCCGAGCACGTCCACGCCCAAGTAGCGTGCGCCACTTGTAACTTTGCGGGCTCCTTGCGTGGAAGGACACACTTCCTCCTTACGATCGGGACGTTCCCAGCTCAGACAGTCCCTACCGGAGAGCTACACCCAGCGGACATTACCGATGGGCGTTCACAAGGTTGCGGTTCTGACCCGACGCGCCGCGCCCGATTGCGGTCGTTTCGACCAGCGCGCCGAGCCGTTCGGTGAGAACTGTGGCCTTGTAGCGGCGCACCTATGACTGCCTGAGCAGGTGAAGCGGCCCCACCCGGCGGGGCAATCCGGATGGGGCCGCCTGTCGTGCCGGGCCTCGGGTGGTCGCCCGCCTTCGACTGTTCCGGGAGGCTCCCCGCGCCCAGGGGCATGGGCGCGGGGCCGGCCGCTTTGTCAGGCGCCGGTCTTGGCCCGCACCGGGCTGGCGCCGAGGTCCGCCGTGACCTCGTCAGCGGCGGCCATGGCAGCGGCGCGCGCAGTGTTGGTGGCGGGCTTGACGGTGCGGATCAGGAACGGGACAGCGGCGGCGATCGCGCAGATGACGGTGGTGGTCCAGAAGGCGTGCTTGTAGGCGTCCAGGGTGGGCAGCGCGATGGGGATCGGGAGCTTCATGGTGTCGCCGGTCAGGATGGCGGCCATGACGGCCGTGCCGATGGCGCCGCCGACGGTGCGGAGCACGGCGTTCATGCCGTTGGCGATGCCGGACTGCTCGACCGGGACGGCGCCGTTGATGTAGGCGGGCATGGCGGAGAACGCGAGGCCGATACCCAGGCCGAAGATGGCGGAGGCGGTGTAGATGTCGGCCTCGTGGCTGTGGCGCAGGGCGAGGTAGCCCATCGCGGCGGCGCCGAGCACGCCGCCGAGGACCAGCGGCAGGCGCGGGCCGCGGCGGGCGATCAACAGGGCGCCGAGCGGGGCGGCGATCATCGAGCCGATGGCGGAGGGCAGCAGCATGATGCCGGCGTGCAGGACGGTCGCGGTGAAGCCGTAGTGGGCGAGCTTGGCGGGGGTCTGGGCGAAGTTGCTGATGACCATGAACGAGCCGTACATGCCGAAGCCGATCAGCAGGCCGGCGAGGTTGGTGAAGGCGACGGCGGGGCGGGACATCATGGTGAGGTCGACCAGCGGGTGCTGCACCTTGGCCTCGATGATGATCCAGACGAGGCAGACGACGGCGGCGACGGCGAACAGGCCGAGGGTGCGGTTGGAGGTCCAGCCCCAGTTGTTGCCCTGGCTGACGGCGACGAGGAGGGCGGAGAGCCAGCCGGCGAGGGTGAGAGCGCCCAGCGGGTCGGCGCCGCCGTCCTTGTCGGTGACCGGGTCGGTGGGCACGCGCAGGGCGACCAGGGCGAGGGCGAGCAGGCCGAAGACCAGGCCCATCCAGAAGATCGACTTGTAGCTCCAGTGTTCCAGGAGCAGGCCGGTGGCGACCAGGCCGAGACCGGAGCCGACACCCATGGAGGCACTGATGGCGGCCACGCCGCCGGTCACCTTGTGTGTGGGCAGCTCGTCGCGGACGATGCTGATCGCCAACGGCAGCACGCCACCGCCGGCGCCCTGCAGGATGCGGGCGACGACCAGCCAGGTGAAGGAGTGGGTGCCGACCGCCAGCGCCGAACCGGCGACGAGGCCCGCCAGCGAGATCAGCAGCATCGGCTTGCGGCCCCGAAGGTCGCCGAAGCGGCCCAGCAGGGGGGTCAGCACGGCGGCGGAGAGCAGGTTCGCCGTCATCAGCCACGTGATATCCGAGCCGGAGACGTCCAGCTCCTTGGCCAGCGAGGGCAGGATCGGGACGACCGCGGTCTGCACCACGCTGAACGACAGCATCGCCAGGATGAGGGCCGGCAGGACACCGCTTGCTGGAGACACACTGGACGATCAGTGCCGTCGCCCGCCGTCTGAACCTCGACCGCAAGACCGTGCGCCGCTTCCGCGACACCGATCTCGACGAGTTGCTCGCCTCCGCCCGCGAGCGCCGCCCCAACGGCGTCCTGGAGCCGTTCAAGGCATACCTCAACGCCCGCTTCACCGAAGTCCAAGGCCAGGTAAGCAGCACCCAGCTCTTCTTGGAGATCCACACCCGCGGCTACCATGGCAGCCGCCAGGTGGTCCGCAAACACCTCGCCGCCCTCCGGCCGGGCACCGCCGAACCGGTCCGGGCCGACATCCCGAGCCCCCGCAAGACCACCCCGTGGATCATGCGGCCCCGCCAGACGCTCACCGAAAGTCAGGACGAGCGACTCCTTCAAGTCCGGCTCGCCTGCCCGGACATCACCCGGGCCCGCGACCTCGCTCGGGCCTTCGCCGCTCTGGTCCGTCACCAGCGCGGATACCTGTTGCTGGAGTGGATCCGACAGGCCGAGCAGGACGCACCGAAACCCATGAAGGGCTTCGCCGGCTTCCTCCGCCAGGACCTCGACGCAGTGACTGCCGGCTTGACCCTGCCCTGGAGCTCCGGAGTGTCGGCGTACACGAGAATGTGCTCAATGGAGTACGGACGAACGTGCTCAGCTGGATGACAGGCTGTCCTCTCGGCTCAAGCGGAGTCGTGGCACGATGTCCTTGTGGAGAGTTCTGCTTCTTCAGCCCGTCGTCGCATGCTGATCGAGGCGGTGGTCGTGGTCGCGGCAGATGCCTCGGCTCAGGTGACTTGGCTGGGCAAGTACGACGTGCCGCCGGACGAGATCGCCTTGAGCTTCGATGACGCCTTCCGCCTCGCTGAGCGACTGGTCGAGGACGGTCAGCTCAGACGTGGTGTGCTGCCCTCGCTGCGGATGATCGATGAAGTCTTCAGCGAGATGACCCAGGACACGGACGTGGGTCGGTGGACAAGGGAGGCATTGTCCACCGACCCAGGGTGGGGACGTGCCCGGCAGCTGGCGCGAGAAGTCCTCACCGCAGAAGGTGAGGAGACCTCTCCGCTGCCAGGCCTCCGCATCATTCGATGAGTCCCCAGCCCGGCTCGCAGCCTAGGCTGCGGGCTCGCGCTCGATGGCGGCGAGCCGGTTCTTCAGCCGGTAGCTGGGACCGTTGATGGAGACGACGTCGCAGTGGTGCAGGAGCCGATCGAGAATGGCCGTGGCGAGAACTTCGTCGCCGAAAACCTGTCCCCATTCATCTGGGGCTGGCACTTGTTCCCTCACAAGAGTTGCTGCTGCCACCTGGCCGTATCCCGGTCTGGCGGTCCTCGCTGAATCTCGCGGTGGCACCCCGGTTCTCCAGGTGCTGCCTTGACCGTTCAGGTGCGAGGAAGGTGTGCCGGTGGCCGAGGTGAGACTCCAGGTCATCGCGGGCGGGGCCGTCCCGCAGGAGCCGCTGACGACGGATCCGTGGCGGTTCCATGCAGCGTGTGTGGACGCGTTCGTCGTGTCCTGGAGGGCTCGCGGGTTCAGCCCGGTGACCATCGACAACGACATCGGCCTGCTGGAGCGGACCCTCACCGCTCTGGGGCGGCCCGCGTGGGAGACGCCCCAGGACATCGATCGCGTGATCGGCGACCTTACGATCCAGGGCCGCAAGACGTCGACCCGGCGCGAGTATGTGCAGATCTTCAAGTGCTTCCACCGGTTCTTGCAGGCCCGCAAGGCGGCCGAGATCGAGGCCGCGTTCAGCGTCCGCCTGGTCTGCCCGATCGACGAGTTCAACGCCTCCCGGCATGTCGGCGACGACTCGCCGGCCGTGCTGCCGCCTCCGACGCCAGAGCAGGTGGGCGAGTTCTTCGACTTCATGAAGCAGCGGATCGCGACCGCGCGGAAGTACGGACCCGCGGCCCGAGACCATGCGATGTTCCGGACGCTGTATCACGCCGGACTCCGCTCCGAGGAAGCGTCCCTGCTGGACAAGCCGGGCCTGCACCTCTCCCGTGGGCCATTCGGCAAGCTGCATGTCCGGTTCGGCGAGGGAGCCCATACCTCCGGACCGCGGCCGAGGTGGGTGCCCATGCTCGACGGCCTCGATCTTGTGCTGCGGTGGTTCCTGGAGGACGTGCGACCCAAATTCCCCGACTCGCCCGTGCTGTTCGCCGACGAGTCCGGCGGCAGCCGCCACCGCGGCACCATCCGCAACCGCCTGCGCTATCTGATGGAACTCGAAGGCCGCCCGACGGCCGACCGGTTCAGCCCCCATGCCCTGCGACGAGCCTGCGCGACCCAAAACTACGAACGCGGCGGCGACCTCGTGGCGATCCAACAGTTGCTCGGTCACTGGACCGTCAGCTCGACCATGCGCTATGTCCGCCCCTCCGCGACCTTCATCGAGGACGCCTATCAACGGGCGGTCGCCAGCACTCTGGCCGAGCTGAGTGGGAAGGACACCACGGCATGAAGATCCAATGGCGGCTGCGGATGGCCGCGGGCCAGCGCGAGGTGTGGACCGGGACCGAGCTGCGACGGCTGCTGGCCGAGAAGGCAGGTCTTCAGCTGTCCTCGGCCTCGGTGTCCGCGTTGTTCACCAAGGAGCCCTCGCAGGTGAAGATGACCACGCTGGCCGCGTTGTGCACCGCGCTGGAATGCACCCCCAACGACCTGATCGAGGTCGACACCACCCCCGTCGAACGGCCGATCGCACCCCCTCGCCCGGTCGCCGATCTCCCGCAGGCTGCCTCCGCCCGGGGCCGTTCGATGCCGCCCCTGTGACGGCAGGCCACGATAGGCAAGAAGCAACGGGAATGCGTCACCTGCGGCGGACAGGTCGGATATCTCGACCGCCAGCACTGCTGCCTGTGCTGGCGCCACATGAAGGAGCAGGCCTCCAAGGCCCCTTGCTCTTCCTGCGGTCTCGACCGCGTGCTGCAGGACGACACCGGCCGGTGCATCACCTGCTCACGCGTGTGTACGGAGTGCGGTCATCTGGTCCGCTCACCACAGAACCAGCTGTGCTGGGACTGCCAGCGCCGGGCAGGCCGGCTGGCCGGACAGCGGACATGTCCACGCTGCCAAAAGCCCGGTTATCTGCGCGAGACGACCGGCTGGTGCGGTCATTGCTCACGACCCCGGCGGGGGAAGAACCCGCCGAGGATCTGCCGCGAGTGCGGGCAGCTGCGGCGACATGCCGGGCTGGGACTGTGTTCCGCCTGCTGGCAAAAACACGCCGGTCGCCCTTTCATCCGTGGTGAATACCTCCAGGAACGACTCACCGAACCACCCGTGTGACTCGCCGACTTCGTCGCCCAGATCGCCGCCCGCCACTGCGTCGCCAGAGCCTGCGGCTTCATCACCGACCTGGGACGGCTCCTCAAGGACGAGCACTCCAACTCACCTCAGGCCCTGCTGGAGCGATCCCGCAGGCCCGGACGGTCAATGGGCTCCTTCGCCCGTGCACTCGAGGACTTCTTCACCCTCCGCGGTCAGGCTCTGCCAACCGACCAGGACGAACGACTCGCAACTTGCCGACGCCGTTGCCGAGTTGAAGCCGTTCCGAACCCCTGCGACCGGCAGTCGCCGCATTCGACACCTCCCAGATGCGAGCCCAGGACCGGGCCCGCCGAGCCGGCACCCGCCCCCGCAGCAACCACACCCTGGAAACCGCCCTGGCCACCATGCGGGACCTGGCCGTCTTCCTGATCAACGCGCGGGGCAAGACCGACTGGTCCCTCGTCGACGTGCACGACATCGAATCCTTCCTGGCCGTCCTGCCCAGGGCTCGCAAGCGGCGACTGACCGTGCTGCGGCAGTTCTTCCGCTTCGCGCGGGCCCAGAAGCTGGTGCTGGTCGACCCGACCCGCGGCCTGATCGCCAAGGAGGCGAACGGCTTCCACGTCAGAACCCTCACCCTCGACCAGCAGCGCGACCTGTTCCGGCGCTGGACCACCGACGAGCATGTCCACCCCCATGAGACCCTCCACGTCCATGACGACTGCGGATTCCCATCCCGGATGATCCGCAGCACCCGCCTCATCGACCTGGTGAACGCCATGGACGCCAAACTCGTCGCCGCAGCCTTCGGCATGGACCCGCAGGCCACCCTGATCTATCTCGCCGACCGCGTGGACCCGGGCCGACTGCCACCGCAGGAATCGCGGTGACGGCGAACAGGGAGGACAGCTACCGTTCGGCGCGTGAACTCCCAAGATGCCGCCCCCGACGAGCCACAGACGGTGAGTATCCGCTGCAGCATCAACCGGGCTGTGTGCGTGCGACTGTCCGACCCCGTACGCGATGACCCCGACTGCTTGCACTACACGGTCGAGGCCGACGCACTGGGGCTGAAGGCCCGCGTCGACGGGGTGACCGCCTGGATCTGGGATGCCGACCTCGCGCCGTTCCTTGCTCAACTGGCCGCGGACTTCCGCGGCTGGGACGGCGAGCGCGTCTGGCAGACCAACGACCGCGACCTCACGGTCACGGCAGCCTTCAGGTCGGGCGGCCATGTCGCGTTGACCTGGACGCTCCGTCCTTGGCGGGGACCGACGAACAGCTGGGAAGCCTCGATCACCACGTGGCTTGAGGCCGGTGAGCAGATGGCGGCTCTCGCCTCGGAGGTTCACCGGCTTCTCCGCCCCGAGCATCCGGGCTGAACTTGTTGAATCTCGGCGGTACCTGGCACAGGTTCGCCGGAACATGTGCGCTTTGCTGAAGGTCTTGTTCGACGTGAGGATGATCGAGCCCTTCTCGTAGCGCTTCGAGATCACCTGGAACACCAGGTTCGCCTCGGCCCGTTCCAGCGGCTGGTAGCCGACCTCGTCGACGACGAGAACACCGGGGCGCAGGTAGGTGCGGAGCTTGCTGTTGAGACGTCCGGCTGCCTCGGCGGCCTTGAGCAGGCGGACCATGTCATCGAGCGTGGTGAAGTAGACGGAGAAACCCCTACCCGGCAGGCGGCGACCGAGAGCGCGACGGCGATGTGGGTCTTGCCGGCCCCGGGCGGTCCCAGCAGGGCCGCGTTGGCCTTGGCCTCGACGAAGGCGAGGGTGGCCAGGTCTTTGATCTTGCGGGGGTCGAGGTCAGAGATGACCCGGCCCATGCTGCCGCCAGCGATTACGGTGCCGACGTCCGCCTCTCCGTTGCCAGGGGCGGGCGGGATACGGTGCACCGGCAGCCCGGGGCCACTGTGGGCGGCCCCGGTTGGTGAACGGCGTCGGCACCCGTCGGCTTCGCGTGGGGTGCCGACGCCACCCTCACCCTCGCTCGGCGCATCGGCCGGCCGGTCGCCTCGGGCGTCGGTGAGGCCGACGCCCCTGAGGGATCCGCCGCCGGTCCACTCCCCCACCGTCGAGGCGCGGAGGCACGGACGGGGTTCCATGGACGCAAGGCTTGGACAGCGGCTAAGCGACTGCTTAGTATCTACCCTGGGGCGGGAGCAGCCTGCCCGTGCCGCCCCTCCCCCTCAGGAGTCCACCGTGACCTCACTGTTCTCCCTCACCGGCAAAACCGCCCTCGTGACCGGCGGTTCCCGCGGCATCGGCCTGATGATCGCCCGGGGCCTGATCGAAGCGGGAGCCAAGGTCTACGTCAGCTCCCGCAAGGCGGAAGCCTGCGAGGAGGCCGTGCGCGGGCTTTCCGGTCCCGGCCAGGCGGTCGCGCTGCCCGCCGACCTGTCGCGCGAGGAGGAGTGCCACCGACTCGCCGCAGACATCGGCGAGCGGGAGGAGCGGCTGCACATCCTGGTGAACAACGCCGGCGCCACCTGGGGTGCGCCCCTGGACGAGTTCCCGGTCAGCGGCTGGGACAAGGTGATGGACCTCAACCTGCGCAGCCCCTTCCTGCTCACCCAAGCCCTCCTGCCGAAGCTGCGCGCCGGCGGGTCGACGGAGGACCCTGCGCGGATCATCAACGTCGGATCCATCGACGGCCTGCACGTCAGCCCCGCCTCGGCCTACTCGTACGCGGCCAGCAAGGCGGGCCTGCACCACCTGACCCGCGTGCTGGCCAAGGAGCTCGGGCCACAGGGCATCACGGTGAACGCCATCGCGCCCGGCCCCTTCGAGTCGAAGATGATGGCCGCGACCCTGGACGCCATGGGCGAGGCGATCGCGCAGGCGGCTCCGCTGCGCCGGATCGGGCGGCCGGACGACATGGCCGGCGTCGCCGTCTATCTGGCCAGCCGTGCTGGCGCCTACGTCACCGGCGCCGTCATCCCCGTCGACGGCGGGCTCGGCACCACGGTCTGACCGGCCGGCGACAGCTCCACTCCCCCTCGCACAAGCAACCCGAACCTGAGAAGAAGACAACCATGGCCTCCCTCCTGCTCTCCCGCCGAGACCTCGACTTCCTGCTGCACGAGTGGCTCGACGTCGAATCCCTGACCGCGCGCCCTCGCTTCGCGGACCACTCGCGCGAAACCTTCGACGCGGTACTGGACCTCAGCGAGACGATCGCCGCCCGGCACTTCGCCCCGCACAACAAGAAGAACGACGCCCAGGAGCCGCGCTTCGACGGCGAGCGGGTGCACATCATCCCCGAAGTCGAAGAGGCCCTGAAGGTCTTCGCCGGCGCCGGGCTGATCGGCGGGGGCATGGACCACGAGGTGGGCGGCATGCAGTTGCCCAGCGTGGTGGCCAACGCCTGCTTCGCCTGGTTCCAGGCAGCCAACGTGGGAACGGCCGCCTACCCTTTCCTCACCATCGGCAACGCAAACCTGCTGCTGGCCCACGGCACCCCCGGCCAGATCGACACCTATGTCCGCCCGATGGTCGAGGGCCGCTTCTCCGGGACCATGTGCCTGTCGGAGCCGCAGGCCGGCTCCTCTCTGGCTGATGTGCGCACCCGCGCGGAACAGGCCGACGACGGCACCTACCGCCTGTTCGGTAACAAGATGTGGATCTCGGGTGGCGACCACGAGCTGACGGAGAACATCGTCCACCTGGTCCTGGCCAGGATCCCCGGCGGCCCGCCCGGGGTGAAGGGACTCTCGCTCTTCATCGTCCCCAAGGTCCTGGTGGAGGCCGACGGGACGCTCGGCGAGCGCAACGACGTCGCCCTGGCCGGCCTCAATCACAAGATGGGGTATCGAGGGACGACCAACACGCTGCTGAACTTCGGTGAGGGCGCCTTCCGGCCCGGCGGGACCCCCGGTGCCGTCGGCTTCCTGGTCGGGGAGCCCCACCACGGGCTTTCCTACATGTTCCACATGATGAACGAGGCCCGCATCGGTGTCGGACTCGGTGCCACAGCGCTCGGTTACACCGGCTACCTGCACGCCCTGGACTACGCGCGCACCCGGCCCCAGGGGCGCCCGCTCATGGCCAGGGACGCCACCATCCCCCAGATCCCGATCGTCGGGCATCCCGATGTCCGGCGCATGCTCCTCGCCCAGAAGTCGTACGTCGAAGGCGCGCTGGCTCTCATCCTGTACTGCGGGCGGCTGCTGGACGACGAGCGCACCGCCCCGACGGCCGACGAGCGGGCCAGTGCCGGGCTGCTGCTGGACATGCTCACCCCGATCGCCAAGAGCTGGCCCTCCCAGTGGTGCCTGGAGGCCAACAACCTTGCCATCCAGGTCCACGGCGGCTACGGCTACACCCGCGAGTACAACGTCGAGCAGTTCTACCGGGACAACCGCCTCAACCCCATCCACGAGGGGACGCACGGCGTCCACGGCCTCGACCTGCTGGGCCGAAAGGTCGTCATGGACGGCGGCGCGGGGCTCCGCCTGCTCATCGAGACCGTCTCCATGACTACCGCCCGCGCGGTGGCCGCGGAGGGCCAGGTCGCCGGCTTCGGACGGCAGCTGGACGCCTCCGTCGCCCGCGTCGCCGCCGTGACGCGGCGCCTGTGGGAGGCCGGGGACGCCGAGACCGCCCTCGCCAACGCCTCGGTCTATCTGGAGTCCGTGGGCCACGTCGTGGTTGCCTGGATGTGGCTGGAGCAGATGCTGGCCGCCGGCGGACG
Source organism: Streptomyces griseochromogenes (assembly GCF_001542625.1). Lineage (NCBI taxonomy): Bacteria > Bacillati > Actinomycetota > Actinomycetes > Kitasatosporales > Streptomycetaceae > Streptomyces > Streptomyces griseochromogenes. The sequence continues at coordinate 5,619,751 of NZ_CP016279.1, forward strand.
CGGCGGCGCCTTCTACGAGGGCAAGCGGCGGGCGGGGCAATACTTCTTCCGGTACGAACTGCCCAGGACGGAGGCGCAGTTCGCGCTGCTGGAAAGCCTCGATCGCACCACCCTCGACATGCCCGCGGACTGCTTCTGAGCTTGTCCTGCCTTCCAAGCGTGGGCCTAGCCGGTCATTCGTAAGATCGGCGGACCCAGGGGTTGTGGGTACGGCGGTGAGCGTGTCGCCGTTGGACGGCTCGGTCGTGGTGTGCGGCAGTGTGGGCACCTCGCCGCGCTGGACGCCCGCACGCACAGCGTGCTCCGGAATCTCTCCGGGACGACCCGTCGCAGTGGCGGCACCGAGACCGTCGGCCGGATCTGCCGTGCCCGGCACCCCTGCGGCCGTCCGTGCCGTTGTGCGTCGCGCGGCCGCGGGTTGTTCAGTCGCCGGTCCTTCGGGCGCGGGCAGTCAGGGCGTCGCGCAGGATGCTGTCGGGCGTGCGGGCCACGCGCAGCAGTTCACGCACCACTTCGGCCTTGTCCCGGCGGATGCCGCTCTGAGCCCGCAGTTCCAGGATCCACCGGTCCATCTCCCATCACCGACCCTCAGGATCTCCGGCTGTAGTTCATGCCGGGCACTCCGACCTGTCCTGGTGAGGTGCCCGGCCCGTCGGCTTCACCGGGCCGGGCACTCGCCCATGTGGTGATACGCGCTCAGGACACGGCGTGGCCGTCGTCCTACCTCGCGAAGGAACTGACGTCCGCTACCGGGAAGGAACCGTCGTCCGACTGACCGAGGGACTCCTCGTCCGACTGACCGAAGGAGCTGTCATCCGACCCCGCCGAGGAACCGTCGTCCGAGCCCGGGAAGGACACCTCCGCTGACTGACCGAATGTCCCGTCTCCCGACTGAGAGAAAGACCCGCCGTCGATCGTCTCCTCCGAGGACAGCTCCGGCGACCCAGGAACCTCAGCCGCCCCCTCGGAGGGCCCGTCACCCGACTGAGACGGGTCCGGGGTCTGTCCCGGGGTCAGATCAGAAGCGTCATCCGACGCGTCCCGCTTCGGGCGGGACTTGTTGTCCGATGTCTGGGACGACACGTTGGCCGAGCCATCGGAGCAGTTGTCGATCGGGGGCAGCCTGTACCAGGCTCGGATTTGGTTCACGTCCTCAAGCGGTGATCCAAAGCAGGGCCCACCGCCCGATGCCTGCTGCGACTTGTCGTCGGACCCCTGGGAGGGCAGGTCGTCCCAGGGCACTCCGTTGGAGGCCCGGAGCGCATCCCAATCCGTAGGGGACATCAGGGGCCCATTATTCGCACCCTGGGAGGACGCACCGCCTGACGCCTGAGGCGACTTGTCGTCGGAATTCTGCCCGCCTACGGTCGTCCCCGAGCCGTTGTGGAGCATCGAGTCGGCCTTCTTTGCACCCTGGGCAACACCCGCGCCGGCGGCCCGGAGGGTGTTGAGGTCCTGTATCGCGGACGGCGCGAACTTGGCCGGGGACGGCAGCAGCGCTCCGACGGCCAAGTCCCTCAGAGCCTTCTCCGTACCTGTCAGCTCCCTGGGCTTGCACAGCGGCTTGGTGCTGAAGCGAGCATTGCCGGCGCTGGTGCACCCCTCTTGCCCTCGGCCGTCGTTGGTGGTGTGGGCGGCCCTGAACAGCTCGGAGACACCGAAGGACATGAAAGCGTTGAAACCTCGGTTGACTGCCTCCTCCGTGGCGCTGGGAGGTGTCGCCGGGCAGATCGGCTTGAAGCTGAAGCGAGCTGCCGCACCGGCCTTGACGCAGTCCTTCGCGGAGGCAGACGTCGTGTTGTCGGCAGCCGATGCCGTCGACGCGGTGGTGAGGCCGTAGCCGGCCAGGCCGGCGGCCAGAGCCGTCACGGCGGTCCCCCGGGCTGCCAGACGCCGGCTCCGGCTCTGGCTGGGTGCGCGATGCTTGCCACGTGCGCGGTTGGACATGTTTGTGGGCTCCTGTTCTTGTGTCATAGACCCGTGAGCTGCGGGCGGCAAAGCCGCACACCCTCGGCCGACCGGTCGGGCCGTCGGTGTGCCCGCAGGTTCCCCCGGCCGGGACAGTGACGAGTCAACGCGCGTCATCACCCTGTTCGGAAGAGCACTCGCTGCTTCCTTCGGAGAAGACCCGGCACAGCGCGGCAAACCGCTGCGGATGCTGTCGCACTTACCTACGGAGCCGACACACAGGCGGAGCGCCAAGGCCGGGGATGCCTGCAAGGCCCTGTCCAAGGCCGAGGCCACGCCGCAGGGCAGCGTGCAGCGCAACGCCGTCGGCACCGCCCCTCCCGCCGAATCCGGCACGAACTCGACGACTGAGCCCACCTGCTGAATACGGGGTATCGCCGAGGTGAGCCCAAAAGGGGCCATGGGGTGATCTTGCTCAATGGGTGATGAGCAGAATTCTGGTGTGGTGGCCCGGTTCCTTGAGCGCTGGCGGAAAGTTCGGCGCCAGCGGGGACCGAGGCTGTTGTCGTGGGACGAGGCAGCGGAACGAGCCGCTGAAGATCTGAGCGGCGTGGGCCGGCGAGAGCGGCCGTCGGCCCGCCGGAGACTGGCCCTTGGGGAGGATCGGACCGGTGAGTAGCGACTCCGCTAGGCGCTGGTGGGCGTAGCTGTCGACCGCTGGCGCAGCGCGGCGAAGTCGGCCTGTGCGGCCTCGACGGCTTCGGGGTACGCCTGGGCCTTCTCGTGTTCGGCCAGGGCGCGGTAGATGCTGGCGACCGAGGGGCTGTGTCCCTTGCGTTTGCCGGTGGGGATGATGAGGTCGGGCTGGATCTGCTCGACGGACTCGCCGGCCGTGCGGCGCCGGAGGACGGTGTGGAGCATGTCGTCGGTGATGACGGGTGGCCGGCCGCCGTGTTTGCCCTTGCGGGCCGCGGTGTCGAGCCCCTCAAGGGTGGACTCCCGGATGTTCTCGCGCTCGGTCTCTGCCATCGCGGCGAAGAACGCGAACAGCAGCCGGCCGGGCCCGCTGGGGTCGTACATGCCGGGCAGGGGTCCGGCGAGCATTTCCAGGACCAGGCCGTGGGCGGTGAGGTGGTCGGCGAGCGCGGTGAGTTCGGCGGCGTCGCGGCCGAGGCGCTTCATCTCGTACACGGTGAGGATGACCCGGCAGTGCGGGGCGTGGGCCTTGATCTCGCGGGCGGCGGCGAGGGCGGCCTCGAACTGGGGGCGGACCCGGATGCGGGTGCTGATCTTCTCGCTGAACACCTTCTCGCGCGGGATGCCGTGCTTGGCCAGGGCGTCGAGCTGGGAGTCGAGTTCCTGGCCGAGGGTGGAGCAGCGGGCGTAGCCGATGTGGATGTCCGCGCCTGGGGTGTCCGGGTCGACGGGGGCGGGCGGTGGGGTGCCGGGCCGCCAGGGCTGGCCGGGCCCGCGGTCGGCGGGGATCTGGACCCGCAGGAGCTTCGCGAGCCGGGGCACCTTGGTGAACCGGCCGGTGTGGTACGTCCCGGCGACCGCGCCGCCGCGCGAGCGGCAGGGCGATCCGGGTTCGGCCGCGCACCGCGGGCAGGGGTGGCGCTCGACGTCGTCGGCGTCGGCCGGGGCGGGGTCGTGAGGGTCCGTCATGACCCCGGATGTTCTCACAATGCAGTTCCCAGAACGGGGTGCGGACCGCTCTTGAGTGAGAACGGGTTGTGAGAACCGATCCGGGCCCTGGAGGGCTTCTCCGGCCTGTCGGTGACCGGGTTCCGGGAAAGGACCGTTTGCGAGAAGGGGGGCATGGACGCCCGACGCGCCAGGTTGCGCCGGCCCTCAAGGCCCCGTACCCCCTGCGGTCAGGCGTCCGGATTCCGCTGGACGAGCTGGGCGTCAATGGCGTCGCGCAGGCTCGACAGCAACTCGTCGAACTGGTCCAGTAGCTCCGATGGGTACTGCTCCAGCAGCGCGTCCAAGCGCTCAGCGAGGGGGCCGAAGAAGACGTCGGCGCGTTCCTGAATGTGAGTGCCGCCGCGCAGCGTGACGACGCGGCGGTCGGTGCTCTCGCGGCTGCGGACGATGTGCCCGGCCTCTTCGAGCCGGTTCAGGAGTGCGGTGGTGGCCCCCGGGGACAGAGAGATCCGGCCGCTGAGGCGTGCGGGGGACAGTGGGGTGCCGCGCTCCTCGGCGGCGAGGATCTCCAGCAGGGCGAGGGCATCGGTGGAGTGCAGGCCGAGCCAAGCAGCGAAGCGGTGGCTGAATTCCTTGTACTGGCCGGCGAAGACCCTGAGTCCTTCCACCAGCCGTTCCCGTTGCACCACGACGCTGCCGGACGCTGGTTTCCCCACCACGTACTGCCGCCTTCCTGTCCGCTCTGCCATACGAGCCGCTGGCTCGCTTTGACAATCTACCGCGACCAGCATAATTCTATGGTCGAACTATTCCACCATGGAAGGAACTGGGATGCGTCATCCGTCCTCCACCAGCCGCTGGCTCGGCCTGATCGCCATTGCACTCGGGGTGTCACTGATCGTGGTGGACACCACGATCGTCAACGTGATCGTCCCCTCGCTCGTCGAAGATCTGGACGCCACCTCGGCCCAAGCGCAGTGGATCCAGGAGTCCTATGCCATCGTCTTCGCTGCTCTGCTGCTGCTGACCGGCCGCCTCGCGGACATCTTCGGTGCCCGCCGGATCTTCATCGCCGGAGCCGTGGTCTTCGGGGCGACCAGCGTGCTCGCCGGACTGGCACCCAGCAGCGGCCTGCTCATCCTGGCCCGATTCCTGCAGGGCGCGGGTGCGGCCATGCTCCTGCCGACCTCGCTGTCCCTGCTGAAAGCGACCTTCACCGGCAAGGCGCGCGAACAGGCGTTCGCAGTCTGGGGCTCGACCATCGGCGCCGCCGCGGCACTCGGTCCGGTGCTCGGCGGCTGGCTCGCCGAGCATGTCTCCTGGCGCTGGGCCTTCGGCATCAACGTGCCCCTCTCGGGGCTCGTCGTGGCCGGCGTGCTGCTGTGCATCACACCTTCGCCCCGCACCCGCGGGCGCATCGACGTGCCCGGTGGGCTGCTGTCCGTCATCAGCCTCGGCCTGCTCGCCTTCGGCCTCGTCGAGGGCCGCGCCTACGGCTGGGTCACCTCCGTTCACCCTCTGGAGCTGTTCGGCTTCACATGGGACAGCGGACCGTCGCCGGTCCTGGTGGCCCTGATGCTGTCGGCCCTCGCCATGGCCGCGTTCATCCGACGCCAGCTGTCCCTCAGCCGGAGCGGTGACACCTCCCGAGTCCTGATGGACGTGAGCCTGTTCTCCATCTCCTCGTTCCGCAGCGGCAACATCGCCACCCTGATCATCGGCATCGGAGAGTTCGGCATCGTCGCGGTGCTCCCGTTGTGGCTGCAGTTCACGCTCGGCTACAGCGCCCTGCAGGCCGGTCTCGCCCTCGTACCCGTCGCCCTCGGCAGCTTCGTCGCCAGCGGTGCCAGCTTCGGCATGGCCGCCAAGGTCTCCCCGCTCAACATGGTGCGCCTTGGCCTGGCCCTGGAGGTCGTGGGACTGGCCGGGATCGGCCTGACCGCCTCGCCGGACAGCTCTTGGTGGTCCGTCTCGCTGGTGCTCTTCCTGTACGGCATCGGCGTCGGCTTCGCCACGGCCCAGGTCACCAACGTCGTCCTCAACGACATCCCCGAACACAGCTCCGGCCAGGCATCCGGCGTCCAAAGCGCTGTCCGCCAGCTGGGCTCCGCCCTGGGCATCGCCGCCCTGACCACGGCGTTCTTCACCACGCTCAGCACCAAGCTGCACGACCGCCTCACCGATGCCGGCCTGTCCACAGCACAGTCCGACAAGCTCACCAGCGCCGTCGCGGACAGCGCGGGCGCCGCCATCAGCCCCCTGGCCGCCCATCCGCAGACTGCCTCCGTGGCCGAGGCCGCTCGCTCCGCGATGACCGACGGCGTCGTACTTGGCGGCTACATCGCGGCAGGGTTCGTCGCCCTCGGACTCCTGGCCTCTTTCCTCATCCCCTCCACCCCCGTCAAGTCCACCGCCGATGCACACCCGTCCCGCACGGAAGCGGAACCCGCGCACCCCTGAGCCCCCCACCCGGCCCGACGACTGCTGCGAGAGTCTCCACGGCACACCTCCCGCAGCAGCCCACGGCCCGCACAGCACCGACCCCCGGACAGAGAAGCGCCATGATCCACGCCCCCAAGACCGTTCTCGTCGCGGGAGCGGGCATCGCCGGGCCCGTGGCCTACTGGTTGAACCAGTTCGGCATGGCCGCCACGAGGTGATCCCGACCAGCACCGAGACGGCGAGGAACATCCCGAAGACCGGGGAGACCGCGGTCAGCAGCAGGGCCGACGCCGTCGCCAGCAGGGTCCGTGTCGCCAGTGCACGGTTCTCGACGAGATCACCGAGCGGCAGCAGGAACAACAGCCCGACGGCGTATCCGGCCTGGGTCAGCGTCACGACGACGGTGGCCGCCCCCTGACCGACCCTGAAGGAGGCGGCGATCAGACCGAGCAGGGGTTGCGCGTCGTAGAGGTTGGCCACGGTCAGCCCGCACGCCACCGCCAGCGCGAGGGTCACGGCACCGCTCACCTCGCGCGGCGGGGCCGACTCGGGCACGCCCGCTGTCCGGTTCATGTCCTTCCTTCCCTGCGTCGTTTCGAGGCCGACGCCTCGTGAGGAGACTGACGCTACGAAGGCCGAGCCGGGCGGAGAAGGGTGTGCCGCACCCCCTCCCGGGCAGGGTGCAGCACACCCAGGTCAGCACGTGGCGCGCCGCTACCGTGGTGCGTACTCCGAGCAGGTCCTGGATGCCGTCGCCCGCGCGCTCCGCCTCGACGGCGACGTCGGCGCGTATCTGTTCCGGTTGGCCCAGCCGACACCGCGGACCGCCGTCTCCGCCCCGGCACAGACGGTCAGCCCGGAGCTGATGCGGCTGTTGGACCACTTCCTGGATCTGCCGGCCTGTGTGGTCAATCCCGCGCTCGACATCCTGGCTGCCAACCCTGCCGGCCGGCAGCTCTACTCCGGCTTCGCCCGCCTGGACAACCTGCTGCGTATGGTCTTCCTGGACTCCCGCCGCGCGGCGGTTCTACCAGGACTGGGACCATGCCGCGTACGGCGTCGTGGGAAACCTGCGCGCGCTGTCCGCGCTCTTCCCGAACGACCCGCGCGTCACGGAGATCGTGGGCCAACTGGCCATGCACAGCCCGGCGTTCGCGACTCTGTGGGCCAGGTACGAGGTCCGGCTCCGCACCAGCGAGGACAAACGCCTGTTCCACCCGCAGGTCGGTGAGATGCGCCTGCACTACGAGGCGTTCACGGTCACCAGCGCTCGCGGCCAGCAGCTGTTCGTCTACTCCGCCGAACCCGGCACTCCCAGCGCCGACGCACTGATCCTGCTGCGCGGTATCGCCGCCGAAGCCCTTGCCGACCGTCCACTTCCGTACGAGCGTCGAACGGTGCCGACCCCTCTGCGGACACCACGACACCCCGTTGACAGTGGCGAGTTCTCCCGCGGCCGACGGACGGTGATCACACGGCCTGCCCGCCTGCCTGTCCGCGTGTGAGTCCTTCGCTCCGCGCGACCAAGGTCCAGCAGCCATCAGACACTTCACGACGGTACAGGCGGCCGCCGAATGGGCCTCGCTGAGCCGGCGAATGCCCCCGCTTACGGGGGCACCGGTGATGCGGTGTCACGTCACGAGGTCTCACATGATGATCTGAGCCTCGAGTTCGGGCTTCCACTGGACGTACTCGACTTCGGAGCCGTCCGCGTGCCGGGCGAACAGGTAGGAGCCCGTGGGCCCCTGTGCGGGGCCGAAGGTGACCTCGGCGCCGTGCGAGGTGAGCACAGTCTGGACTTGGTCGAGGTCGCTGACTATGACGGTCGTGGTCCCCCTGGGAAGCCGGGCGGCCGCGTCCGCGGTGCCCGCGATCACCAGGAAGTCGCCGATGGCACCCACTTCCACATCTTCGAATTCGAACCGCAGATGGGGGTCCGCGCCGACCAGCTCGACGAGCGGAGGCAGCGCCTTGTCCAGGTCCTCGCTCCACAGGCGCGCATAAGTCTTGAGGATGGCCATTCCGAACTCCCATGCTTTCCGACGGTTACTTGCACACCGTATGAAAGCCGTGAATGACCAGCAAGAACGCACTTTTTAGAAGTCATCTCATTTGGTGAGTCTGCGGTAGCAGATGAGGGTGCAGGCGATGCTGGTGAAGGCCAGGAAGTGTTCGGCTTTGCGTTCGTAGCGGCGGTGGAGGCGGCGGCATCCGGCGAGCCAGGCCATGGTGCGTTCGATCGTCCAGCGGTGGCGGCCCAGCCGTGTGGAGGGCTCGATGCCTTTGCGGGCGATGCGATGTCGGATGCCGCGGCTGCGTAACCATCGGCGCAGGTGGTTGTAGTCGTAGCCTTTGTCGCCGTGGAGTTTGGCGGGCCGTCGTCGGCGCGGTCCGCGCCGGGAGCGAATGGGTGGGATGCCTCGCACGAGCGGTTCGAGGGCCTGGCTGTCGTGCAGGTTGGCACCGGATATCCCGACGGACAGGGGCAGCCCGGTACGCTCGGTGATCAAGTGGATCTTTGAACCGTACTTGCCGCGATCCACCGGATTCGGACCTGTCAGGTCCCCTTTTTCAGGGCTCGCATGTTCACCGAGTCGATCGCGCAGCGAGACCAGTCCAGTTCACCGCGAGAGCCGAGTTCGTCGAGGACCAGGCGATGGAGCTTCGCCCACACCCGGGCCTTCGACCACTCGGCGAAGCGCCGGTGAGCCGTGGGCCCTGAAAGCCCGAACGAGGCGGACGGCAGTTGCTGCCACGTGCAGCCCGACGTGGCCACGAACACGATCGCAGCCAACACCTCCCGGTCGCCGTGCCGGCGCCGGCCACCACCCTGAGGCCGACTCGGCGCCTCCGGAACCACTCGCTGGAACAACTCCCACAGCTCATCCGGCACAAGCCGCTCAACGATCCCCACATCTGGAGCCTATCGAGCACCCCAAATGAGATGACCTCTTAGTGAGAGGGGAACCTGCAGGTAACCGTGCGGCGCACCACGTCGTCGACCGAGGACGAAGGGCGCGGGACGACGCCCCGGCTGAGTAGCCGAAAGGGACGTCCAGCTTCTACCCGCCTGCTGAGTCGAAGCGCTGTCGGGCGGCCTCGATGTGGTCCAGGTGGCTCCGGGTCCAGTGACAGATGCCGTGAACGGTCTGCTGTAGTTCTCGCCCGGCTTCGGTCAGGCCATAGTCCACTCGAGGGGGCACGGTGGCATACGGCGTGCGATCCACGATGCCGTCCCGCTCCAGATTGCGCAGAGTCTGGGCGAGCATCTTGTGACTGACACCGTTGATCCGCGCCTTGATCTGGCCGAACCGCAGCGTCTCGGTACCCAGTGTTTCAATGATCAGGAGAGCCCATTTGTTGGCGATGTTCGTGAAAACCGAGTTGGCGACCGCGCCGACGTCTTCAGATACCTCTGGCATGGTGTTTTCGGTGGTCACGTTGGTCCCCCCGTGCAGCAGACAGGTTTTTACGAATCCAGACTAACCCTCCCCGGGTTCCCATGGACTCCTGACAAAATGAGCCGCTTGCGCCTTTGAATGACAAGCTGTCCGTTGGCGTTGTGCGCCGCGAGCCGTGCGAGGTGGGTATACGCCCGGTCATCGTCCGCCGCGGGAGCGAGCATGAACGCGCCGACGGTGAGCCGTTGCGCCCAGGAACGAAGTCGTCTCTATCGGGGGTTCCTCAGTCGCTTGACCGTGGTCGGCTCAAGCACCAGGCCCTGGCCGGCCTTCACGAGGGTCATGCTCCGGTCACCCGCGCACACACGCCTGCCCCGTCTGGTGACCGGCCAGGAAGGGGCGAAGAAGGTCGAGAAGGGCGTCGGGGCGGTGCAGCGGGATGATGTGGCCGCAGTCTTCAAGGAGATGACCGGTGAGGTCGTCAGCGATCGGACGGAGCTGGCGTTCCAACGCCGTGCCGACGGGGTGCGAGCCGATGGCCATCGTGGGCATCGTCAGCCGTGTGGCGGCGACAGCCTGCTCGATCTGTGCGGCGGATTCGGGTAGAGCCCGGTGGTACGCGAACGCGCAGCGCAGGGCTTCACGTCCGGTGTAGGCGGCGACGAACGCATCCCGCGCCTGCGCAGGCAAGCCGGAGCCAAGGGTGCCGGCATTGAGGAACCAATCGATGTAGGCGGCCTCATTGCCTTCCACCACGGTTTCCGCGAAGCCCGGAACGGCGTGGAAGCCGAACCACCACGGAGCGCCGTCGGCGAGGAAGTCCTCGGCGCCGGGCAGGCGGCCGACGAGGGCCTCCATGACGACGAGCCGCCGTACCAGCCCGGGACGGCGCATCGCGAGGAGGAAGGCAGGCGGGGTGCCCGCGTCGATCCCCACCACGGCCGCCGAGCACACACCCAACGCCTCCAGCAGGGTCGCGGCGTCCTCAGCCAGGGTCATCGCGTCGTATCCCGTCTGAGCCCGGGTGCTCGCACCGAACCCGCGCAGGTCCGGGGCGATGACTCGGTACCGGTCGGACAGGTCCGCCATGACGTGGCTCCACAACTCCCAGGTGTGGGGGAAGCCGTGCAGCAGCAGGACGTCCGGCCCCGATCCGGCCAGGGCCACGTTCAACTCGATGCCGTTGACAGGAATGCGGCACGGCTCAGGCATGGAGGACTCCAGGGGATAGTGGGTAACTGATCGTGACCAACGCTAGGGAACCAACCTGGGCGTTCCAAGGCGGCACTTTCCCCTCAGGTGGTGAGCTCCAGGTGACCACGTCGAAGCGCGGCGATCTGTTCAACCCTCTGTGCCCGACCCGGCAGCTGCTCGACCGCATCGGTACCAAATGGACCTCGCTGACGGTGAAGGTCCTGGCCGAATCGACTCCGGGCGAGGTGCGCTTCGCGGAACTGCGGCGCCGCATACCGGGCATCTCGCAGAAAATGCTCTCCGTCACCCTCCAAAGCCTTGTCCACGACGGCTTGGTTGCCCGCCGGGTCGAACCAACAGTGCCACCCCGCGTGCACTACCAGCTCACCGCGCTGGGCCGCTCCCTGGACGGCCCGCTGGGCGCCCTGCGTACATGGGCGGAGCAGCACATGGCAGCAATCGAAAGCGACAACCGCCACGCCGACGGACTGCCGCAGGAGCCCGAACACCTCCGCCAAGAGCCGCTTCGCCCGTCCGAGTAGTCCGGATCTTGGTCGAAAGACGAGTCCGGCGTGCTCGGACTCATAGCGGCCGCCGCCTCGGCCCGAGCACATGTGCACTGCTCAGCGACGTGCCGCCGCCGAACCACCAGCAGACGCCACCAGTTCGCCCGCCCGAGCATATGCATCACCGCGGGGACGAGCAGAGTGCAGGGCGATGCTGCCCAGCGTGGTCACGTGGGAGAACAGGCCGACCGTGAGCAGGCCGACTCCGAGCCCGGCGACGGCGACCAGCAGCGGCACCAGCATGCCGAGCAGCGAGCCGAAGGCGACGAACAGGATGATGCCCGCGGCCGCCACGGCGATCAGCTCGGTGCTCCGGGTCGCGCCTTGGGAAGCGGGTCGGCGACGCAGAGGGGGCAGTTCTGGTTCACCGGCCAGACCGTTGCCGGATCGCAGGGGGCCGGGCACGCCAGCAGGTGGACCTCGTTGCCGAGAAAAAGCCCGTAAGTGTCGATGCCGACGTTGTAGGGCTGCTCCGGTTGGCCGGGTGGACGGCGAATTCCATGCCCTCCGGCACCTGGCGCAGGTGCACCAGATCGTCGTCGCACGCTGCTCAACTCACTCGCCGACACGGACACTCTCGCCCTGAGCACCCACTTCGCACCACCCGCAGTCGGCCATGTCGTCACCCATCAGGACGCCTACCGGCTCTCGCCCGTCCCCACCGACTCGCGCTGCCGCGGCAACTGTCCGGGCCGCGTCAGGACTGTGCTCCCGTGGCGGGCTGAACTTCTCGATCAGGCGCTGGTCCGGGCTTTTGCCGTCATACCCCTCGGTCGCGGTGACGCGCACGCGGCAGCTCGCTCACGGACTCGAAGCACCGGGTGAGCCGAGCAGACGCTCACGCCGTCCGGCTCCTCCGCCGCACCAGGATCACTCCGTGGCGCGTCCCTTCACAGGGGCAGCCTACGGGGCCGAGTGGCGGTCCAGGACGGCCTCGACGATCCTCATGAGCCGCTCACCCGCGTGCTCGATGCATCCGTTCTGGGCGCTTACCTGGGCTCCTTCAAGGACGAAGGTGATCTCCGCGGCCGCCTCGTCGGGTTCGGGCAGCCCGGCACGGGCGCACAGGTCGGTGAGCCGACGCACCTGGCCGGCCTTGTGGGCTTCGATCAGCCGACGCGCCGGGTGTGTGCGGTCGGGCAGTTCCGCGATGGAGTTGTTGAACGGACACCCCCGGTGGGAGATATCGGGAAGTCCGTCGGCGATGAACCGGGCCATCCCCAGGATCTGCGCCCGGGGCTCGTCGGGGTGTGCGGTCTCCAACTGGTCGAACACAGCGGTGTAGTCGGCGGCGACGATGCGGAGCCATTCCTCGACCAGCGCGTCCTTGGTCGCGAAATGGCGGTACAGCGCCATCTTGGTGGTCTCGGCCCGGTTGGCGATCGCCTGGACACCCACCGCCTTGATCCCCTCACGCGAGAAGAGCTCCTCCGCCGCGTCAAGGATCCGCTCCCGGGGCGGCAACTTGGCCACCCTGCTCTGCCTGCTGGCTCTGTCCATGTTCGGCATACGGCCCCTCATCGGTCCGGTGGGGCGGTGCACCACCCTGGCCGCAATGCTACGGTACCGATCAGTCCCGCACGATACCGATCGGTCTCTTGAGGTACCGATCGGTATCGCTGACCGATATCGATTCTCGTGAATGGACGACAATGAAGCTCTCCGAGTACGTGAGCTACGACGGCGTCGGCCTGGCAGACCTGGTGGCTCGCGGCCAGGTGACTCCCGCGGAGCTCGCCTCGACCGCCCAGCTGGCGTCCGATGCGGTGAACCCGCAGATCAACGCCGTCGTCGAGACCTGGCCTGCACAGGACACGCCGGCTCCGGGCAGTACGCCACTGGCAGGGGTGCCCTTCCTGATCAAGGACCTCGCCGTCGCGATGGCCGGCAAGCGGGTGGAGCTGGGCAGCCGTATCGCCGCCGGGAACGTCGCCGGGGCCGACTCAGCGCTCATGGCGCGCTTCCGTCGCGCCGGGCTGGTCACGCTCGGACGCACGGCGACTCCGGAGTTCGCATACAGCACCACCACGGAAGGCGTCCTGTACGGCGCCACCCGTAACCCCTGGGACCCGACCCGTAGCCCTGGCGGCTCCAGCGGCGGCTCGGGAGCCGCCGTCGCCGCGGGCATCATCCCGATCGCGCATGCCACCGACGCAGCGGGCTCCATCCGTGTCCCCGCCGCCAGCAACGGTCTGTTCGGGCTGAAGCCAACCCGCGGCCGGATCTCCATGGGCCCCGACGCGGACGAGGTCTTCAACGGGCTCGCCGTCCACGGCGTCCTCACCCGCTCGGTACGCGACAGCGCCACGCTGCTGGACCTCGTCCATGGCCCCGAGGCCGGTGACCCCTATTTCGCCCAGCAGCCGGAGCGGCCCTACGCGCAGGAGATCACCCGTTCCCCGGGCAGCCTGAGGATCGGCCTCCTTACACGGCCCTGGGGCGGTCGGGCTGTCGACGGCACCGTCGTCGACGCCACACTCCGCTCCGCACAACTCGCCGAGTCCCTGGGGCACCGGGTGGAAGAGGTCCAGGTCGACCTCGGCGTCAGCTGGGAGGAATTCATCCTGGCCAATGCCCGCCTCTGGAGCACCAATCTGGTGACGTGGATCGACGGCTCCGCCGCGTCCTTCGAACGACCCGTCGACTCCACCACTGTCGAAGCCGAGATGCTGGCCAGTTACGCCTATGGACAGCAGGTCAGCGGGGCCGAGTTCGTCCACGCGCTCGCCATGCGCAACAGCGTCGCGCGCGCGATCGGCCAGTACTTCACCGACTACGACCTGCTGCTCACCCCGACCCTGCCCGAACTGCCCGTCCCCTTGGGCACGTACGCCGAGGGCGCCGAGGGCGCCGACGGTCTCGGCTGGCTCAAGCAACTCTTCCACCGCTCGCCCTTCACCGCCGCGTTCAATGTCGCGGGCACCCCCGCCATGTCCGTCCCCCTGGAGACCGACCTCGCCACCGGACTCCCCATCGGCATCCAGTTCGCCGCGGGATACGGACGCGAGGACGTCCTCTTCCGACTCGCCGGACAGCTGGAACAGGCCGCTCCCTGGGCGCAGCGGACCCCCGCCGTGTGGGCGAGCAGTCACCACAGCGCCTGACCGCGCTCCCACTTGTAGGGCCGAAACACCGGTCCCAGGTCGCGTACCAGGGGAACGCACCGGTCGGCTCCGGTCCGCTGCGCCGGATCCAGCGACTCGTCGGCGACCGCGAATCGGTGGTCCAGCGTGCTCGGGAACCACGGCTACAACCGATGGATCGGCCGCTACGCCTCGCCGGGGCACTGGAACGACCCGGACTTGATCTGTGGACCGGGACGCGTTGGACCGTCGCCGACGCGCTGACCGCGACCGTTCCCGCGCACGATACGGCGATCTGGCGGCTCACCCCGGGCCACGGCTGCGACACCGCGGTGCCCACCGGGCAGCTCACCGGCAACGGCGCCAAGTGCGCGGACGTGACCGGCAGCGGCACAGCCGATGGCACCCGGGTGATCCCCTACACCTGCACCGGCAACCCCAACCAACGCTGGACAACCGGTGCCGACCACACATTGCGCTCGCTCGGCAAGTGCCTGACCGCCGACGGTACCACCCCCGGCCGCCCCGTCGTCCTCTCCACCTGCACCGGAGCGCCCACGCAGGTCTGGACGGCCGCGCCGGACGGCACCCTCGTCAACGCAGCCGTCGCTCTGCCTCGACGTGGCAAGCGGCGGCACCGCCGATCTGACGGGGCTCGAAGCGTAGACCTGCGGCCATCGGCAGGCCAACCAGATCTGGGCGATGCCCAACTGATCAACGTCGTGACGGAACGGCTGCCACGAACCGGACGTGCCGGCGCTCCAGGCCCGGACCGGCACAGGGGACGGGGTGAGTCGTACCGGTCTTTGGCCATGCGCGCAGTGCGATCAGCGCGAGCGCCCGGCGTCTTGAGCACATGGCCCGGACAGGTAAGCGGGGGCGGCCCACGCGACATCGTCGACCGCGAGCCACGGCGCGCGGGAAACAGCCTTGGGCGTCACCCCGGCGAAGGCCCTGACGTCCCGATGGAGGTGGGACTGGTCGACGTAGCCGATCTCCGCTGCCACCCGCGCGGCACTGTGACCCGCGGCGAGACGGTGGACCGCTTGGTCGAAACGGACAAGCTGAGCCGCGCGCTTGGGGTTGAGTCCGATCTGGGATCGGAAGCGGGACCACAGACGCTTACGACTCCACCCGACCTCGGCCGCCAGCCGCTCGACCCGGACCCCTCCCAGGTTCGTCACCATGTGCTCCCAGACGAAAGCGACTTCAGGATCGACCGCTCGCCCGGCCTCCTGTCGTCGCGCGAGCGCCGCCTCCGCGATCGCGAACCGCTCGTCCCATGACTCGGCAGCACGCAGTCGTTCTTGGAAGCGGGCGGCGTCGCGGCCCCAGAGGTCATCGAGGGGTACCACCGTGCCGTCCAACTCCGAACAGGCGCCCAGCACCGCGTGCGCGACCACCGGTGACAGCCGTACCTGCAGACACTCGATGTCACGGCCGCGCCCGCGAACGCCGGTGGGCTCGAGTCCGACGACGACACTGCCGTTGCACTGCCGGCCGCTCGTGTCGCCGACAGCGAGCAGCCCGCCGCTGAGATCCACGGCCACCGTGACAGCCGGGTACGGGACCACGCCCAGGTCGACGGGGTCCGTCGTACGAGCGCGGAATCCGGCCATGCCGACGCCCTGCAGCCGAGCGGGCCAGGGCGGGGTGGCGATGTCCCACACCGCGGCGGCGTCATCGCCCGACTCGGCGGTTCGCATGTCGCCAGGCTACGCGACATTCGTCCAAGACACGATGACGCAGACGCGACGACACTGACGGCCACGGCAAGCACCCGGACCGGAAAGGACCGTTCGCCATGCGCAAGTCGATCGACCCGTTCACGCCCGCCGTCGAACTCGCCGCGGCCATACGCCGAAAGGAGGTGAGCCCGGTCGAGATCGTCGATCGCTGTCTCCGGCGGATGGACGAGTTCGACCCCCGGCTGAACGCCTTCTGCCACCGGGCCGACGACGACGTTCGCAAAGCCGCGTCGGCCGCGGCTGACGCGGTGGCACGGGCCGCGACGGCCGACGACCTCCCGCCCTTCCACGGCGTCCCGTTGCCGATCAAGGACCTCCTCGACGTGGCCGGATGGCCCACCACCCATGGCTCCGCCGGCGCGGGGCAGGCACCAGCCGCGGCATCGGACCTGGTCGTGCAACGGTTCGTGGACGCGGGGTTCATCCTGCTCGGCAAGACCACCACCTCCGAGTTCGGCAGCCTGCCCTTCACCGAGAGCGAAGCCCTGGGCATCTCGCGCAACCCGTGGGACCCGAATCGCACGCCAGGCGGGTCGTCCAGTGGAGCCGGCGCTGCCGTGGCCGCCGGGATGGCACCCATCGCCCACGCCGAAGACGGCGGCGGATCGATCCGCATCCCCGCGTCGTGCAACGGTCTCGTCGGCCTCAAACCCACCCGTGGCCTGGTCACGGGCGGGACCGTCGCCGTAGAAGGTCTCGCCACCAGCGGCGTGCTCACCCGCTCGGTGGCGGACACCGCGGCAGCGCTCGACGTGCTCGCGCGCCATGACCCGGCCGCGTGGTGGTCACCTCCGACCCCGCACAGGTCCTTTGCCACCGCCATGAAGACGGACCTGCCGGCCGGACTGCGGATCGGTGCGCTCACCGACTCACCGGTCGACGGGATCAGCGTGGACCCGGCGTGCGCGGAAGCCGTCAGTGTCACGCTCCGGACACTTGAATCGGCCGGCCACCACGTCGTCGACACGCGCCTTCCGCTTCCCCCGACCGACGAGCTGGTCGCGGCGTTCACAACCATCTGGAACGTCGGCGGTGCCGGGATCGAGCTCGCGGAACCGGATCGTGTCGAGCCCCACAATCGCGTCCTGCGTGAGGCGGCACGAGCGATCGACTCGTGGGCGTACGTGGAAGGAGTGAGGAAGACCCAGCAGTTGTCGCGGCGCATCGTCGAAGGCTTCGTCGCCGGCTTCGACCTCCTCGTCACGCCCACGATGGCGTGTCTCCCGCCGCCCGTCGGTGCCTGGCGAGCAGGCACCGACGACGATCCCTTGAGGGCGCTGCTGAACAGCTACCCGATGGGGGTGTTCACCTCCGTGTTCAACGTGACCGGTCAACCGGCGATCTCACTCCCCGTCCACCACGACGCCGCCACCGGCCTGCCCGTCGGCGTCCAGATCGTCGCTGCGCCATGGCGGGAGGATCTCCTGCTCCAGGTGTCCCGCACCCTTGAGTTCGCACACCCCTGGACCGATCGTCGCCCGCCGGTCAGTCGAGGGTGAAGAGTCCTGGCGCCGACGAGCCCGATGCGCGACTACTCGTCGGCGTCAAGCCGTGGCAGGTCCGCCGCCCTGCCGAACAACACCTCGGCGGCGGCCTCCCATTCCCGGATCAGGTCGAACTCCTGCGGCGCGCGCAACCACTGGATCTGCAGGCCGTCCATCATCGCCACGATGTGCCGGGCGAGCACTTCCGGACGGTCGCTGAAGTCCCTGGCCAGGGATGCGAAGGCGGCCACCGCCTGCTCTTGCCGCTTCACGAAGTAGGCGTGCGCGGGATGGCTCGGTGCCAATGACTCGGCCTCCAGCACGGTGAAGAGCCGTACCATCTCCGGCTGCTCCGCATTACGCCGCATCGTCGCCGAACACAACTGCCGCAGACTGACTCCCTCGGGGCCGCCGGCGGACCATTCGTCCGGGATCTCGTCCTCACCGACGCCGAGTCGAGCGCGAAGCGATCGGGCGTCCTCGACATCCCGGTGTTCCAGCACCGCGACGAGCAAGCCGGTCTTGGAGCCGACATGGCGCAGCACACCGGGAACCGTGAGCCCGCACCGGTCGGCCACGTCCTGCATCGACAGGCCCCAGAAACCTCGGTCCGCGATCAGTGCGGAGGAAATCTCGATGATCTGGCGCCGTCGCTCGGCGGCCGGCAGCCGCGGTCGGTCACGCCGATACCCGTGCGCCCCCTCAGGCATCTTCGCCAAGACCCTTCCTCGGGCGTCGTCGTTCCCGAACGGCACGGCACAGACGGTACGTTGCACGCATAGGGGTCAGTATCCCATCACCCCAGCCGTCGCAGGCGGGCAACCACTGACTGTTACTTGAGGACGCATCATCACATCCACCGTCGGCTCATAGGTGGTCGTCGGACACTCTGCCGGTCGCTACCAGGGCGAATTAGTTAGTAGCTACTAGCTAGTGACTTGTCCGGGAGGGCACCCTAGTCCCGCCCAGGCGCTCCGACAAGAGAACTCACTCACATCGAAGCACCCGAGGGCACATGCGTCGCCTTCACAAGATGAACGAACGCAGACCGCTTGACAGCCAGTCAGCCACGCTGGCTTCATGTGTCGCGGCGTGACCGAGCCGGGCGAGTTCGCACGCCGCGTTCTGGTACCCCCTCGGGGGCAGCGCTTCCGCCTCGGGAGCAGCACTGACAGGCCGCCTTGGGCCGAGAACCCCTCTTTTCATTTCCGGAAGGCGCCGACGTCGGCTTCGCCGATCATGGGAGCGCTCCCATGCCTTGCGGAGCCCCCGTGCGAGTGCCGCAGACACCACCCGACCACCCGACCACCGAAAGGATTCCGATGACCAAATCCCGCCCGAAGCCGCACCGTGGAGCCACGGCAGTAGCGGTAGTCGTGGCCATCCTGTCACTGGTCGCCCTTTCCCTGACCGGCGCATCGCCGGCGTCCGCCAACACCACTCTCTGCGGCAGGACCGACAGTGCGAAGGTCTCGGGCGGCAAGTACGTCGTCCAGAACAACGAGTGGGGCGACACGATCCGCCAGTGCATCGACGTGTCGGACGACGGCTTCCGGGTCGCCACCGGCTGGCACGACGTGGGAACCGGCGGCGCACCGGCGGCGTATCCGTCGATCTACGCCGGCTGCCACTACGGCAACTGCTCCAGCGGCAACGGCCTTCCGCTTCAGGTGTCGGCGTTCGGCAACCCGCAGTCCAGCGTCGACTTCTCCACCGCTGACGGGCAGTGGGACGCGGCGTACGACATCTGGTTCGACACCAGCCCCGACCCCTCGGGCCAGAACAACGGTGAGGAGATGATGATCTGGGCGAACCATGCCGGGGCACCCAGGCCGTTCGGCTCCAAGGTTGCCACGGTCTGGATCGAGGGCGCCAACTGGGACGTGTGGTACGGCCGCCAGGGCAACGGCATCACCTGGAACACCGTCTCCTACGTCCGCCAGCAGCCCACCGACTCGATCACGGTGAACATCAAGGACTTCACCAACGACTCGATCAGCCGAGGCCACCTGTCATCGGCCTGGTACATGACCAGCGTGCAGTTCGGCTTTGAACCCTGGGTCGGCGGCCCCGGCCTGGCCGTGAACTCCTTCTCCTACGACTCCGGCGGCTCCGACGGCGGTGACGGCGCGACCGGCACGCTCGTCGGGCAGCAGAGCGGCCGCTGCCTGGACCTGAAGGACCGGGGCACGGCCGACGGCACTCCCGTCCAGTTGTGGGACTGCGGAACCGACTGGAACCAGAAGTGGACGAGGACCGGCGGCACCGTCGTCAATCCGCGGTCGGGCAAGTGCCTCGACGTGGCCGACGGTTCCATGGCCAACGGCGCCAAGGTGCGGCTGTGGTCGTGCAACGGCACCGGTGCCCAGCAATGGCGCTTCGACACCAACGGCACCATCACGAACCCCCAGTCCGGAAAGTGTCTGGATTCCGGCGGCTCCGGCAACGGCGCGCTCCTGCAGATATGGGACTGCTACGGCGGCGGTACACAACCCAACCAGGTCTGGACACAGCGGTAACGCCATCCCGGTGTGGCGAAGCACGGGCATGAAGTCCGGGCTACGCAGGCCGACGCCCCGTGGCCACCCGGTGCGGTGGTCACGGGGCTCGCTCGCACCGCACCTCCTGCACACCAACAAAACCGCAGGTCACCACCCACTCCACATGCGTCACGTCGTTCACTCTTGCGAGCGGCGGCGTCCGACTTCCTCACAGGCGTGCTGTAACCGCTTGGGCACACAGCGCCGGCTGCGGGCCGCCTTCGCTCTGGGCGACAAGGGTGAGCCGAGCATCCATGCTCTCCCAGGCGCCAAGGACCGCCTCGTGGACCCGCCTCGGGGCCCACACGCCTTGCCCTGTGAGTGTGACCTTCCGGCCCACGCGCGCCGCCTCCCGGATCCGCTCCAGCATGCGGTGCCGCCGGACGGCGTGCCGGAAGTCGGGAACGCCGTCCTCGTCCGGCGCAAGGCTCCCGGTGATCCGGTCGCGCAGAAGGGCGTACTCGTGAGCGACGTTGCAGGCAGGTTCGTCGGATCGCTCGGTCCATTGTGTCAGCGACCGCTGGTAGTGGGCGGGAACCGGAAGTTCGGCCAAGGTGCCGTCCTCTCCCCGGGCGCCGTACAGCCGCAACCCCCCGTACCACCACTGGGCCTGGTCGGCCTTGACGACGAGATCGCCCTGGGTGCCGTTGATCTCCCAATGAAACGCGGTGGCGCGGGACGTCCCACCGCGCATGTGCATCGCGGCCACGGCCCCCGACTCCAGCACCCCTGTGACGGCGATCTGGTCCTCTGCGCTCTTGGCCGCGACCGCCCCGCTCGTGACGTGGACAACCTCCGGGCGCAGGTTCTCGATATGAGCCGACACCTCGCGGAACTCCCCGAGCACCATGGTCAGCGCGTCGACCGAGTGTCCGAAGGGGATCGACAGCAGCGTGGCGCCGCTCGTGACGTCCAGCACGTACGCGTAGTTGTCGTCGTAAGTGGCGCCCCCGATCCAGCCCGACCCGAGCATGCTCGTCGACAGCACCCGCCCCGCGTAGCCGTCGGCGACCAGGTCCCGCAGATACCGAAGCGGCGGAGCCGACCGGGCCTGCAGGCCGACAGCCGTGAGCACACCCTTGCGATGCGCGAGGTCGGCCAGCTCTTCGGCCTGCGCGAGGTCGGCACCGAGCGGCCACTCGCTGAACACCATCTTCCCCGCTTCCAGCGCGGGCCGGATGAGCTCCAGGTGGTGCGGAACCTTCACCGTCACCACCACGAGATCGACTTCCTCACTGCGGGCCAGCTCCTCTGCACTGCCGAAGGCCAGCGGCACCGCATACTTCTCGCCGGCCGCACGCGCCGACTCAGCGCCGCTGGCACTCAGCGCCCGCAACTCGTATCCGTCGAGCCCGGCCAGCGCCGGCACATGGGCGGTGGCCGCCCACCCGCCGCTCGCGCTCAGTCCTACGACACCGACGCGGATCGGCTCCCGATGAGGGGAAATGGACGTCATGTGCACCCCAGCGTTCGCGACCGCCTGCTCTCTCACCTCAAAACGGCCGATGACTATGGCGGACACGCTCTGAGCATCACGTTCAGCCACATGCCGATCGGTTCGCCGTTCGTCAAGGGCACCTCAACTCGGCGAGTTCGCTCCGCCGCGCCCCGCCCTGGGGCGCCAGCGCCTCCGAACCGGCCGAGGAACAACCGAACGAACGACCGGCGTCAAACCACGCCGAAGTGCGGACGGCACCAGGCCGTGACGCCATCGGCGTACCGCCAATTCCCGTTCCGATACTTCCCGAGGGCCTACAGCGGTTGACGCTAGGGTCTGTGTGATGTCGTGATCACCGTTTTGGTTCCGTTCCCGTACAGGGGGTGGATCCGGTAGGTCACTGGATGTGACGCGTAGGCAACTCACCGACGAGCAGTGGAAGTTCATCGAGTCCTACCTGCCGATCGGCGGGTTCGGTCCGTACCCCGAGCGGCTGCGGGAGCAGTTCGAGGGGGTGATCTGGCGGTTCCGCACCAGCAGCCAGGGGCGGGAGATGCCCGGCGAGTTCGGCTCGTGGCCGACGGTCTACGGCCGCTTCCGGGTGTGGAGGGATGCCGGCGTCTTCACCGCACTGCCGGAAGGTGTGATCGCCGAGGCCGCCCACCAGGGGAAGACGGACTTGTCCCTGGTCAGCGTGGATTCCACCACCGCCCGCGCCCACCACGACGCCGCCGGGATGCGTATCGGCAAGGAGGTCATGGACGCCCTTGAGGAAGCCGCTGCCGAGCAGGAGCAGGCCCGGCAAAAGGGGGCGGCCCGCTGGAGCAGAACGGGCAGGACGAAAGTGACAGCCCCGGGCGGGAAGCACGGCGGCACATCAGGCGGCGACGCAAGCTCCGCTTGAAGGAAGCCCTGCTCGGCAGATCCCGTGATGGGCTGACGAGCAAGGCTCATCTCGCCGCAGACCGCAAGTGCCGTCCGTTATGCCTCGTACTGACCGCAGGACAGGCCGCAGACAGCCCGCAGTTTCTCCCCGTGCTGGAGAAGGTGCGTGCCCATCTACCCGTCGGTCGACCCCGAACCCGGCCTGGTGCGGTCGCTGCGGACAAGGTGTACGCCTGCCGGAAGAACCGCGCCTACCTGCGCCGCCGGGGAATCCGCTGCACCATTCCGGACAAGGCCGACCAGGTCCGCAACCGCAGGAAGCGCGGGTCCAGCGGTGGCCGACCACCGAAGTTGCCCCACAGGACTACAAGGCCTGGCACACGGTTGAGTGCGGCATCAATCGCCTCAAGAGACATCGAGCCGTGGCCACCAGGTACGACAAACTCACGGTCCGCTACGAGGCTACCGTCCTCGTTGCCACCATCAACGAGTGGTTGTGACGTACTGGCCCGACGACAACTCGAAGACCCGTACTCGCCGACCGCCGGTGGGATTGACGGTCTCACGGACCAGATGCATCCCCAGTTTGGTCATGATCCGCTCGGAGGCGTCGTTGCCCACTTGAGTGATGCTGACGATCCGCTCCAGGCCTCGCTCTTCGAACCCGAACCGTACAGCGGCCGCAGCGGCCTCGGTGGCCAAGCCCTGCCCCCAGTGGGAACGTCCCAGCCGCCAGCCGACCTCAACCGCCGGCAGTACCTCCGGCAAGAAGTCGGGCACCGAAAGGCCGGTGAACCCGGCCAGATCGCCAGTGGACCGGATCTCCACGGCGAACAAGCCGAAGCCCTGTGACTCCCACTCGCTCTCCCATGCCTGGATCCCGCCGCGAGTCTGCTGTTCGTCACGGACACTGCCGTCACGGATCCACCGCATGACCTCAGGGTCGGCATTGATGGCAGCCATGGGCGC
This sequence comes from Streptomyces griseochromogenes, assembly GCF_001542625.1. Classification (NCBI taxonomy): domain Bacteria; kingdom Bacillati; phylum Actinomycetota; class Actinomycetes; order Kitasatosporales; family Streptomycetaceae; genus Streptomyces; species Streptomyces griseochromogenes. The sequence continues at coordinate 5,643,056 of NZ_CP016279.1, forward strand.
AACGTCTTCCTCACGCCAGCGACGCAGGATCAAACGGGGAGTTTCAAGCGTGACCATCCAATCATTCTGGATCACACAATGGGCTCTCCGCCATCCTCACCAGGCACTTTCGACACACGCCCTGATGGAATGTCCGTCCACGATCTGCCCCGAATCTGCCCGTGACAGACCCATCCGAGGGCCGTTGTTAGCCTCGCGCTTTCACGAGGAGAGCTGTCCGGCTGGTGACCAGGAAAGCAGAAAGTGTGCCTCTGACCAGCGAGAATGAGGATTGCTGAGGTCTTGGTTCCCGCCACTGCCGGAGGCACTTTCCAGGTGAAGAAGCGTATCGGGTCCTATCCGCGTGTCCGCGTCGAGGGCGGGGGTGGCGGGGCCGTCTCGTAGGCCGGGGCGGTGTTGCTGGTCGAGACGGTCCGCAAGTCCGGTCTGGATACGGCGATATCGGCGGCGCTGGTGCCGTGGCGCAAGCCGCGGACGGTGCACGATCCGGTCAAGATCCTACTGGATGTCGCGCTCGCGGTGGCTCTGGGCGGGAACTGCCTGGCCGATGTGGGCATACTGCGTGCCGAGCCGGCCGTGTTCGGGCCGCTAGCCTCCAACCCCACGGCGGGCGGACAACGAGTCCTGGCCGCTCTGCGCACCGCTCGTGCTGAAGTGCGCGAACACGTATGGCGGTTGGCCGGTTACGCGGCGCCCAACGCGGGCGGGCAGGTGATCGTGGACATCGACGGCGTCCTTGTCCTGGCGCACTCCGAGAAGCAGGACGCCACCGCGACCTGGAAGAAGACGTTCGGGCACCACCCGCTCAGGGGTTTGTCGACCACGGCCGCGGCGGATCCGGCCAGCCGGTCGTGGACGTGCTCCGGCCCGGCAACGCGGACTCCAACACCGCCGCGGACCACGTCGAGGCCACCATGCTGGCCCTGGCCCAGCTGCCGAAGCGGTTCCGGCGCGGCCGGCAGACACTGATCCGTACCGACTCCGGCGGCGGCACCCACGAGTTCGTCGCCTGGCTCGCCCAGCGCGGAAGATGGCTGTCGTACTCGGTCGGCATGATCATCACCGACGCCATCCACCAGGCCGTTTTGAAGATCCCCGCCTCCGCGTGGACGCCGACCGTGGACGCCGGCCGTCGAGCCGCACGGCGAGATCCGTGACGGCGCCTGGGTCGCCGAACTCGCCGGCGACTGCCTGACGGGCTGGCCGCAAGGGCTGCGGCTGATCGTGCGCAAGGAACGACCGTACCCCGGCGCCCAGTTGCGCTTCACGGACGCCGACGGCCATAGGCTGACCTGCTTCGCCACCAACACGGCGGGCGAGGCGATCGCCACCCTCGAACTGCGCCACCGCCAGCGCGCCCAGGCCGAGGATCGCAGCCGAGCCGCCCGCGTCACCGGCCTGCGCGACCTCCCCTCCACGACGCCGCGCAGAACCAAAACCCGTCAGAGAAGGACCCCGCTCCGGACCGCGAGGCCGCGCAGTTCCGTCGAGGTGGGCCGGGAGACCAGCGGGCTGGAGATGAGTGACTTCGTCGCCGGGCGAGCGTGAGTCTCCTCGGGAGGGCAGTGTTCAGCGGCCAGCAGAGTGCGGACGCAGCCACTGCGACGGCCGATCCGGTCGGTGGGTGACGGCGATGTCGCCGAGGGCGCGGGAGCGGCGTTGAGCCCTTCGTATGGTTGACCCGCCCGGGGGCGTCGAGTGTGGCTTTCACGCTTCTGCCGCTTGTGGCTTTCCCGGATCGGCCGCCCGATGCCCCATGACGACTGGGCTGCCAATGGGGAAATGCGAATGATCGCTCCGTAGGGAATCGACACCGAGGTCGTCCGTCGGGAGGCACGAGCAGCACCACCGGACAGAGGCACCACATGGCCGCGACCTGAGCCGGCCTCGACCCAGGTGGTGCAGAACGCCCAGGTGGTGCAGAACGCCCTCACGAGCGTGCTCGCCCGCAAAGAGCCGCGCGAGGAGCTGCACCCTTGCATCTTCACCGTCATCAAGAACGATGCCGACGTGCTAGCTGGAGGCCGCCGCCGCGTCGGCCCATGCGCCCCACTGCTTCGACCGGCGCTGTCACGCCTGTCATCAGATACAACCTCTTTGATCGGATTTACACTGTTCTGTGTCCAGAGCCGGCTGAAGGGCTGGCTGCTGCTCTTCCCCGCGGCGGGGAGATGTCGGTCTGCTGCAGTTCGGCCAGGAGCTGGTTTCGCCCGGCCAGAAGCTCAGTCAGGATGCGGCGGGCTGAACGAAGGAGTTCGGCTACATCGCCGCCGGCGAGTTCGTATTTGACGGTAGAGCCCTCTCGTGTGGACACGACGATGCCTGCACGGCGCAGAACCGCTAGCTGCTGCGAGAGGCTCGAAGGCTCAATTTCGATATCGGCGAGCAAGTCCCGCACCGGGACCGGGCCGTGCTGCAGCAGCTCCAGGACCCTGATGCGCGCTGGGTGCCCGAGCATGCGGAAGAACTCTGCTTTGGCTTGGTAGAGAGGGACTTGCATAGCGCTCTTCCTGCCTGTCGGGGTGGCTTCCCATATCGCGGCGGCGTCCTGAGAACTCCACCGCGATATGTGTCCTACCTGCTCATTCTTCTCGGTCCGGGCGCCTCTCGTTCGTGAATTGTCATCCTCTCCATGTGATGACTTGAAGAAGTTTTCAATTCATGGGTACGTGTCGACCCGGCCCTTGGGGGCGGGCTAGACCTCGAGTTGCTCTTCGATCCGCTTGAGTTGATGGCGGGCCATGGCCAGGTTCGACCGGGCCTTGTCAATGACGAGATAGACGAACAGGCCGTTGCCCTTCCGGCCGGTCACAAGCCGGATGAGGTGGTACTGCCCCTCCAGCGTGATCAGGATGTCCTCGATCTGGCTCTCAAGGCCCAGATGCTCCATGGTGCGCACCTTGGCACGGATCACGTCCGTGTTCCCGGCTGCGGCGACTGTCAGATCCAGGTCTCTGCCCCCGCCCAGGGTGCCAAGGGCCATGCCACTGGTGTAGTCGACCACGGCCGCCCCCAATGCCCCCTCGATCCCGGTCATCATTTCCTTCAGAGCCACTTCCACACTCGCCATCGGCGCCTCCCCTTGGTTGTCGGCTGCGGCGGGCTCCGGTTCCTCACCCGCCCAATAGCCGCACCGTAGGCGCGTCGGCCCGCCGCGAGGTAGGTCCGCCTAGAAGCGGCGCAAGATGATCGAACCGCCTACGAATACGATCATCTGGTGACTAGAGTTGGCGGGCCGTCCGCCATAGCGGGCCTTCGACCGGTCGAGAACCGCCTCCACCGTTTCGAGCCAAGACCAACGCCGGCTCCCGCACACCAGAACACGGGGGGCGAGGACGCGTTTCCGGTACGACCGTTTCGGTGGTCAAGGGGGCAGTGCCATTTCCCGGGCTGGTACCGGGCGGCGACGACCGGCCGGCACGCGGGCTTCGAGTCGTGGCTGGAGCGGGACCGTCCGTCGCCGCCCGCCGCGGCAGGCCGTGACCGCAGGCTCACCGGTTTCGGATGCGTTCCTCCCAGTGAGCCAGTTCTTCACGTGTGGCCAGGATCCGGGGATCGTCGGAGCCGAGTATCTGTATTTGCTGGTTCAGCAGGTATGTGAGGGAGGTCGTCGCCCCGGCGGCGTCTCCGGCCCGACCGCGCCAGTGCGCGTGGCTGTGGTGCGCGTCAAACACCTTCAACCAGTTGGAGAGCGCCGTCAGGTTTTCCAGGCCGCTCCGGTACGGCCCGGTGCCGCTCTCCTGCGGATGCTGGAGACCGCCGTGCTGGCCCAGCACACGGATCAGATCGGCCAGGAGTGCTTCATACGCCATCGCCGCTCCGTACAGGTCCCCCGACTCACCCTGCCAGCGTGCGAGTTCGGCTCGCGTGTCGAGGACCGCCGTGGAGTCCGGGAACGAGTGCTGTTGCAGCAAGTACAGGAGTTCGGTGTATGCGGCTACCGCACCGGCCGCGTAACCCGCGGCGCCGCGCCAGCGCCCCAGAGCGGCCCGGGTGTCCAGGGTGCGCTTGTGGTGGGGGCCGAAGAAGCGACACTGCTGGTCGAGGATCGCTTCGTACGCCGTCACGGCCCCGGCCGCATCGCCGGACTCGCCCTGCCAGTGGGCCTGACGGAGGCGGGCGAATTCGAGGCCCGGAGAGTAGGGCCCCTGGTGGTGAAGTGCCACACCTGCCAGCCGCTCGAAGTAGGCGACGGCTGCCTGTGCCTGGCCGGTCGTCCCCAGCACCTCACCGACCTGGTAGAGCAGCTCATGGTCGGACGGGCTCGGGCCGTTGCCCGAGAGGCCGGACCACGCCTCGGGTCTGGAGTACGGCATGCCCGACCAGAGAGCCGAATCGGCGTGCCCGCGGAGCACGTCGACAGCGTCGACGAGTACAGGGACGAAACCGGGGTCCACGGTGTTGGTCATCTTCAGATGCCCGTGGAACGGGTCGACGGTGAGTGCCGGGGCGGAACCGGGTTCCCCCTGAGCGTCGGCCGCCAGCACCAGAGCTGACGCGACTTTCGAGGCGAGTTCCCGCACCCGGTCAACGGACAGTGCCTCGCGCGTCGCGCGCTGCAGTACCGGGTGCACGCGCACCGCGCGATACGAGGCACCTGGTGTGTATTCGATGATCCCCAGGCCGTCCATCAAACGGAGCGCACCCTGCACCTCGTCCGCCCGGAGCATCTGCCCGGACCCCGCAGCGACGCGGTGCGTCTGGAGGTACTCCGCGGCGGCGGAGTTGGTGAAGACGGATTCAGGCATCCCCGCGGCAGGGAGCAAAGAGGCCAGCTCCAGCAGGGGACGGGCCAGACCGCCTGCGGGCATCCCGTCGGCCCGCTCCAGCGACGACCGCCACGCCTCGGGCACGGCGACGTTCTGCCCGTCGGGCAACGCGCCCGGCCCGGGCACGAGTTCGGCGAGCGGCTGCCCACGGCGAGGCCGACCCCCGCCCCATTTGTCAGGCCCACTGAGCAAGTCGTACTCGTCCAGCAGGCGGACATACGCCGCCAAGCCGAGTTCCGCGCCGGCCAGATAGGCAGCCGCCTGCGACAGGGCCAACGGGAGGTGTCCCAACATCCCGGCAAGGGTGGCGAGTTCATCGGCCGCAGCCCCCGCACACCCGTACTCGGCCAGCGCCTCGGAGAGGTAAGCCGTCGCCTCGTGGGGCGTGAATCCTGCCACGGGGACGACAAGGCGGTTCAGTCCGGGCTGGGCGATGTCCCGGCGCCGTGTGGTGACCAGGACCCGGCCGTCCGGGTGATCGGGCGGCCACAGGCCCTGCAGATCCCCGGGGTCGGCCACGCCGTCCAGGACGATCAGCCAACGGCGTTCCGAGCCCTCGGCGTCGGGCCGCAGCCAGGCGAGGAACGCCTGTGCCGCCTGTTCGGCCGCGGCCGTGCCCGAGCCGGCGGCCGCGTCCGTCCCGGTGATCTCGGCCATGGCCTGGGCGTATCCGGCTACGACTGTCTCGCGGTCGGTGACTGTGACCCACAGGAGCAGGTCGACCTGTTCATCCCGCCAAGCCCCACGCGCGATGCGGGCGGCCTGCTGCGTCTTGCCCACACCCGCAGTGCCGACGAGTACCGTGCAGCGCGCCGCGGCCAGCCCGCCTTCGGCGTCCGCCGGTCCCGTGAGATGTGTGTCCTCATCGAGTGTGAGGCGCGGCTGAAAGCAACGCGACGCAGCCGGAATGACCCCCACGAGAAGCGGCCAGGACGCGGGGGTACGGGAACTGCCGTAGTACGAGACCTGGTCGGCGTGCCCGACGGCCACGCCGTGGTGACTGGCCTGGACGACGTGAGGCGTCGGCACGTTGGACGAAGTGAACGTGCGTGGGCTGGGGAGGTCAGCCGGTTCGGTCAGCCCTGGGACGAAACCGGCGGCGGAGGGGGGCTCAGATGCACACCTCCGTTGACCACCCCGGCGGCGACCGAATGATTGTCGGCGCTGACGTTCAGGTCCCCGCCGACGGCCAAGCCGCCGTCCCCGACCACGGTCCCGGACGAGCGGTGCGCATCCAACAGCGACTGCAACTCCGCGGCGGCACGGTCGCGTTCGTCCTGCGCGAGGCCCTCAAGAAGGCTCTCGAACCGGGCCTGCCACAGGGCCTCCTGACGGATGCGCATCCGCTCCGCCGACACGCCGTCGCCGGCGTCCAGCGCGGACGCGGTCTGGTCCAAGCGAGTCAGTTCACCAGACTCCCGCTCAGCGTCCCCACGCCCGAACCACACGGCCACCCGCCGACGGAACCCCTCCCAGGCATCCGTACCGGCGGCTTGGACCACTGCGGTTCCCCCAGCGGTCGCCAACACCGCCAAAGCCTCCGGCAACACGCGCCTTCCCCCTTCCGTACTGATCGCCAACGATGTCGTTGATCTTACCTTCGGCGCCTCCTCGGCACTCGGTGGTCTCTCCACAAAGGATTCGCGCGGACAAGCGGACAAGCGGACACGCGGACACGCGGACACGGCGACATCGATGCGGAGCCAGGCGCCCCGTTGGTCGCGGCACCCCCATCAGTCGGTGCGAAACCGGCACGAGTGACGTCAGAAGTTGCTGACCCCGATCACGGCGGTTTGCCCACCGCGACTCCCGCGAAGACCGACATAGCCACCTTGACATCCGATCCAGTCGGCCCAGAACAGCGCACTGCACACAGCCAACTTCGCTGTCGAAGGACAGTGTTCGTCAGCACTCGCGCCGCGCTGGGTTCCGAACGTGAGACCTGCTCGGGGATCTTGGGCCGTGCCTGGAAGGTGAATTCGGTGGCCGGCGCCAGGGCCCGGCGGGCCTCCTCGGTAGTGGTGGAGGGCTGATTGCGCTGCCGGCGTGGCACAATCACCGAGCTCTCTCGGCCCGCTGTTCAGCGGCCACGCGGTCCTCGTATTCGCGGGCGATCTCGGGTGCGCGGCGCTCGCCGGGATCACGGACCTGCTCGGCCTTCAGCCGCCGAGCCTTCTGGTTCGCGCCCTGTTTGGAGGTGACGCACAGCGCCTCGGTGAAGTGGTACCACGGCACGCCGGCGCTCCGGCCGTCCTCGATCGCCTTCAGCTGCCCGACGTCGGCCTGCTCGCGCAGGTACTGCCACAACTTCGCGCGCAACACCGCGACCTCGCCCACCACGCTTACCAGGCCCTCCTTCGGCTTACGCCGTGCGGGCAGGCCGACGCACCCGCCTCTTGGGAGTCGGCCGCCGCGCCGCTGTCCCACGTCGACGCGTCGTGGGACAGCGGGTCTCGTCCAATGGCTCGAACCTCAGCCCCCGCCGCCGGCCATGGTGGCGAGAAGACGCACGGGGGTGGCGATTTGAGTTCCTCGTGCCCGTCCGCGCGCAGGCTGTCCCGCAGCCGCCGCGATGGCGTGTCACATGTAGGCGAACTCGCGCTCGTTGCTTCGCTCACCGTCGCCCACAGCGACGACGCGCACGGTACCCGAGCCTTCGGAGACAGTTGTGCAACGTCATGGCTTCCTCCAGGAGGTCATCTTCTTCTCATGGCTTCGAGGCGGTGCGGACCACAACTCCGGGTGCCGAGACCGCGCCTGAGCCATCGGGCTCTTGGCCACCGGTACGCGAGAGAGCCCGCCCTTCCCTGTCGCCCCGTACACCCACAGGACAGGACCAGGCAGGGGCCACTGTCCGATGGCCGCGTGCAGAAACTGTCTCTGCTCCCAGCGTGGGCAGACACCGGGGAATCCGGCACCCGGCACCCCCCAATAGGTGTCACGCCCGCCGGGACAACCAATGCTTCCAAGGAACCGCTCAAGGAGCGGCCAATGGGCTATCTGCAACCGCGAGGTCACCCTCGCCCAGGCCCAGGAAGCGATCGCCAGCGACTGGTCCTCAGCACTCGCCTCACTCGGCTTGACCTGACCGAACGAACCTCGCGCTGGCCTCCAGGCGCACGTGCCGGACCACAGAGCATCTGTGCGTCCGGTGCTTTCCCGCTCGTCCCCGCCTCCCGGCCAGCCCATTGGCCGGACAGGACCGCGCTGTGCCCACGCAGCACCCTGACGCAGGTCCGACGGACTCCCGATCTCGGGTCGTCCAGGTGCAGCGACGAGGGCGCCGACGCGGTCTCGGATGCAGAGCCACCGTCTGCCCGCGCGACCGACGGCCTCGCCGCTGACCGCCGGGACTGACACGGCGGCACAAGCGAACATCCACCGAACCGGCACTGCCTGACATCGCGTGCCCCCGCGGGCGGGCGCGACGCTACCCCCTCAGCACCTTCGCACCCCACTCCAAAATGGCATGCCTGCGTGGGCTGCGGGCCAGACTGTGTCACGACCTCAGCTCGCTGGACCGGTTCCCGCCGGAGGCCGCCGCGATGGCCCGCCGGGTCGCCGAATACCTCAAAGTCCCGGAGCCAGCCACGACGTAGCGCCGGGGGCGTGCCGTCGTTGGACAGCGCGACTCCATATGCGCGGCCCCGGGGATGTCATGGCTGATCCCCCGGGGCCCATGGCGTGTCCGAGGCGGGGTCAGATCCGCCCCCGGCCGCCGCGGCGGTGAGCCAGTCGGCGGCTTCGGCGCCGGTCAGGGGGACCACCTGCATCTGGTGGGCGGTGCCGTGCTGGACGACGTGGACGCGGCCCGGGTGTGCGTTGTCCTTCGGGGCGGGGCCGGCTATCGGGGCGAGGTGCCGCCAGGTTTCGGTGGTGCACCGCGCCAGGATCACGGTGGCGAACAGCTCGTTGGCGTGCGGTCCGAGGACAACGGGGGGCCGGCAGTCAATAAGGACGTGAGCGTGACCTTCCCGGACGTCTCACAGGGCAGCGGGAGAGCCGTTGCCGCCGGGCAGTTGAGGCTGTTGTCGCAGCGGGCGGGCGGCGGGCCAGGGAGCGGAGGGCAAGACCTGTGCCAACTCGTGGCGTACACGGTCGGCTTCGCCACGAGCCTGGGCCGGGACATCACCGCGCTCTGCGACAAGGCGGTTGAAGATCGGGGTTTCCTGGAACACGCTGAGATCTGCCTTCTGAGGTGGGAGCGGCACGGCAACCGCCGTGCTGCGAGCCGATCATGTGACAGACCGAGTATCCAGTACGCGAGCCGGGACAGTGACCAGCCGCATCCCAAGCGGGCAGTCCTCCGGAAGGCCACCCGGCAGCAACTGGCCTTGTTCATGAGGTGGCTCTGGCTCGCTTTCCGTGATGCGCGGACGCTGAGTGACGCCGGACGCTCCGATCGGGATCCGGGAAGTTGCCTGGAAATGACCAGAGCCGATCTTGATGTGGTCGACAGTGCGGCGTCGTGGAAGAGATGGCGCTCCGCCTGGAGGGCCTGCTGTTACCGTCCATCGCGGACGTGTCGGTGCTGTCGCTGGACGTGAGCCACGAGGCGATACGCATCGACGTCTGCAGTACGGCGGACCGGGCGGCATGCCCGGACTGTGAGAGCGAGTCGACCCGGGTGCACAGCTCTTACCTGCGGTTTCCAGCGGACGTGCCGAGTGAGGGACGTCTGGTGGTCCTGCAACTGCGAGTTCGGCGGTTCTTCTGTCCGGAGCCTTCGTGTGCTCGTCGGACGTTTGCTGAGCAGATGCCGGGACTGACCCGGCGGCACAGCAGGTGGACGGAACGGTTGCGGTCGACTCTCGCCGCGGTGGGTCTCGCCCTCGCCGGCCGGGCCGGCGCCCGAACGGCCCGGGCGTTCGGGGTGTCCACCAGCCGCAGCGCGGTGTTGCGGCTGCTCGATGCATTGCCTGAACCCGCAGTCCCGGCCCCGCGAGTGGTGGGGGTTGATGAGTACGCCACACGCAAAGGACGGGTCTACGGCACGGTGCTCGTCGACGTCGAGACCCGCCGGCCGGTGGATCTGCTGCCCGACCGAGAGGCGTCCAGCCTGGCCGCATGGCTGGCGAAGCGACCCGGGATCGAGATCGTCTGCCGGGACCGCGCGCCGTTCTTCGCGGAAGGCGCCACAGCCGGGGCACCCCAGGCGACGCAGGTCGCCGACCGCTGGCATTTGTAGCACAACTTCGGGGAGGCCGCCGAGCGGGCTGTCGCCCGCCACCGCCAGTGCCTTCGCGTCCTGGTCCCCGATCGCGAGGCGAAGGCCGACGAACCGGCGCCGCCCGAGGAGAAGGCGAACTCTCCATGGCTGAGTGAGCGATTCGCCAACCGCGTCCGAGCCCGGCACGCCACGGTCCACGCGCTGCTGGAGCCGGCCACAGCCGCCGTTCCATCGGGCGTCAGCTCCAGATGACCCACCGCACCGTCAAGAGCCTCGCCGACGCTGAGAAGCCGGAGGACCTCTTTCGCGGCCAGTGGCAGCACAACAGGACCTCCGTCCTCGATGAGTACAAGCCCTACCTGGACGAACGCTGGGACGAGGGCTGCACCAACGCCTGGAAGCTCTGGGAGGAGATCGTTCCCTTGGGCTATCGAGGCAGCTATAGCCGGGTCAGCTCCTACCTGCGAGGGAAGCGCACCTCGCCACGGCCGGTCACCGCGCAACCGCCGACACCCCGCGTGGTGACGAGATGGATCCTCAGCCGACCCGAGACGCTTACCGAGATCGAACAGCTCCGGCTCAAGGCCGTCCTTGCCAACTGCCCTGAACTCGACGCCCTGACCGGTCACGTCCGGTCCTTCGCCCAGATGCTCACGGAGCGGCAGGGGGAACGACTCCCGCAGTGGCTCGACGCCGTCATCGCCGGCCTGACCCTGCCCTGGAACTCCGGCGTCGTCGAAGGACACGTCAACAGGATCAAGATGCTCAAGCGCCAGGTGTTCGGCCGAGCCGGTTTCAGCCTGCTACGCAAGCGCGTATTGCCGGCCACCTGATCAACCACCCGGCTCTCGGTGATAGGACTTCCCTCTACGGAAAGATGATGAGAAGGCGACAGCGTGGACGCAGTAGTAGCGATCAGCCAGATCCGCATGGCCGCTGCCAACTTGGCCATGGAACCCTGGCAGCGCCCCTCGGACGCTTACCTGGTCCAGTTGGGCCTGGACGCCCTGATGGCCGACATCGAGGCTCCCTCGCTTCCCCTGCTGGCCGGCCTCGCGCGTGGTGAGTATCCCCAGGCCCGCGAGCTGTTCGACCTTGTCTTGGAAGAGTTGGATCTGCTGCCGCTGACCTCGGAAGATCTTGCCAAGGCGCGATGGACCGCGGCCCAGTGGTGGGCCGGCCAGATCGTGGCGTGCCGACTCGATCCGGTGCACGGAGCGAAGCTGATCTATGAGGAAGCTGCAGCCGAACTCGACTACCCCGACGCGCTGCAACCCATCGCTGATCTGGCGAGAGGGCTCGACCTGCCGAACGATCAACCTCCGGACCAGCAGCACATTCGCGACCGGGTCACCTCCGCGGCGCGAGACATTCTCGCCACAGAGCGCACCCAGAACCACTGCCTTTGAGCTACGTCGCATGACTCACCGTGACCGGTTCACGGAAAGCGAGCCAGAACCTGAGGTGCGACAGCGGTTGTTCACGGGGTGAGGAGTCACGCGCCGGGGATCGTGTTCGATGTTCACGAAAAGTAGTAGCACTCCGTCAGATCGTCCCGGGTAAACCGGTGACGCATAAGGCAAAGCCCCACCGTCGAGGTACGGCAGTGGGGCAAGAGGCGAGCCAGGCGGACCTGAAGGCAATGTGCAGCCGCAGCCGGTCCGGCGTACTGTTGATCAGTCAGCGCGAGCCGGTGAGAACCCAGCCGGACCAGACGTCGATCACCACTTGGTGGCGATGCGGGCGCACCGCCGACGTGCCGGAGGCGTAGTTCTTGTCGACCTGCGCTGCCTCGGCAGCGTCCGGCTTGGCGTTCGTGCAGGACGTGCCGGGACCGTGGCCGGACATGAGCTCCGAGCACGGGCCGCTGTAATCATCGGGCAGCCCCAGGATGTGCCCGGTTTCGTGCGCCGCGATCCGGGTCGCGTCGTAGCCCTCGTCCACCGCTTGCCGACCCAGCTGCACGTCACCGTTGCCGCCGGGGAAGATCGGCCCCAACGTGGCCTGCGGCCAGCCGCTGGTCGCTTCGTAGACGTAGTCGGCCGACCCGGGGGTGCTCGTCGGCTCCAGGCGCACGTTGTGCAGCGCGTCGTTCCAGTTTTGCACGGCCTGCTCGATCGGGCCCGCCCACTGACCGGCATCGCCGACGTCGTAGGTCAGGGTGACCACAGCCGGGGTCGCGTGTGGCGCGGAGTGCGCCGAAGCGACGCCGACCGTAGTGCTCAGCATGGCCGGGACAAGTGCCGTCAGGACGGCTATTCGCTTGATCATGAGACTGGTGCGCCTCCTTGAGTCTCAGCTGCTGTCCGCAGTAAACGAGCTCGTCGCGAACACGACAACCACGCTCCCGGTCATCTGGGCTCAGCGGCTGTCAAGTTGGCTCAAAGTACACGGCAGTTGACAGCGAATCGGGCGGCAGAAGAATGGAAAACGCCTTTCGTCGGTCGTGAGTTCGATCGGACGACCGGCCAGCGAGTCAAGGATCTCGTCCGCCCACGGCCCTGTCCGCCCCGGTGACCGGTTGACCGCCGGGGTCGTGACGCGGAACCTGGACGCGATCTGGGGCAGTTGCGCCGACCACACGGAACTGTGGGCCCTGAAACGGGACGTCCTGGCCGCCCTGTCGTACGAATTCGAGTTCCCGTCCGGCCGACGGCGCGTCCCAGCCACGGAACTCATGCGCTGACCTGGTGGATCCCAGTGATCACCGACCCTTCATCCAAGCAGCCACGGCTTCCTCACTCGGTCTCACCGTCGTGGCTTCCCCAACCCGGAGGTGCTCCACCCGATCATGCGACAACATGGAGACATCGATGCCCCACCAGCACTCACTCCCAAGGACGATCGCCCGATGGTGAACGGCAAGGTCCCCGAGGACCTCCTCCAAGTCAGCGACCTGAGCCCGCAGACCATGACGGAAGTACTGGACCTCGCTGCCGCGATGAAGCAGCAGCCACTGGGCTGGGACGAGGACCTGCGAGGCGGCGCCATCGGCTGCTTCTTCGACAAGCCGTCCACCCGTACCCGGGTGTCCCTGGCCACGGCCGCCCACCGGCTGGGCATGATCGCCATCACCCTCAATCCGGACGAAATGCAGCTCGGACACGGCGAGACTGCCGCCGATACCGCCCGCGTCCTGTCGTCCTACCTCGACGCCATCACGGTGCGGACTTTCGACCACGCCGCGGTCGAGCAGATGGCCGACGCCGCGACGATCCCGGTCGTCAACGCGCTCACCAACACCCACCACCCGTGCCAGTCGCTGGCCGACCTCCTCGCGCTGCGCGAGCACTTCGGCACCCTGAAGGGAATGGTCGCAGCCTTCCTCGGCGACGGCACCAGCAACACCTGCAATTCCTTCCTCGCCGCCTGCGCAGCGAACGGCATGCACCTCACCATCGCCAGCCCGGCCGCCTACGCGGCCGACCCGCTCAGCCTCGCGCGGGCCCGCGAACTGATGGCACAGACCGGCGGCTCGGTCATGGTCACCACCGAACCGGTGGACGCCGTCCGCACCGCGCAGGCCATCTACGCCGAGGTGTGGGTGCCCATGGACAAGCCCCACGAGCGCGAGGAACGCGCCGCCAGCCTTGCTCCCTACCGGGTGGACGATGTCCTGCTGACCCACGCCCCACGCGATGCAGTGGCCCTGCACTGCCTCCCCGCCGTCCGCGGAGAGGAAATCACCTCCCAAGTACTCGACGGCCCCCGCTCCCTGGCCTGGCGCCAGGCCGCGAACCGCCTCCCCACAGCCCAGGCGGTCCTGCACACCCTCATCACCACCAACCGCCAGAAGACCCCAGGGCAACGCACATAGCCACTACTGATCACCCCATCGGCGCACTGAGCACTGTGCATCCTGAAGTCGCAGGTCACGGGCCTCGTGTGCGTGATGTCCGGGGGGCTCGTGCTGGTCGCGGGTGGATGACTTCGGCGAGGATCGTCGGTCACCGGGAGACTTCGCGGTTCGTCAGGACCAGCAGGGCCCTCCCCAGGGCGGTCGCCCACTTCGGGTCGGTGCGCACCTTGCCGAGGACACGCCAGTCCTTCAGGTGGGCGAGCCATGCTCGACCGGCTGCCCGTACTGCGGTAAAGGCCCTATTGGACAGCTTCTGCCCTCGCGTCAGCGGCCGGTTCGCCTCTGGACTCTCTGTCACGCGCCGAAGAGAGGTGAACAAGCAAGCAGCGGCGGTTCACTCACACTGGCGCGGCAATGTCTCGACACGCCCGGCTTCGCGGAAGCCGGAACGGTCGAGACTGCCTATCAGCTCGCGTTGTCGCGGATCGCGGACGCTGAGCTCTAAGAGGTCCTAACAAAGGCGGCGGACGTGTCGGTAGGTGATGAGACATGTAGCGAGCCCGAGGAAGGCTTCATGGATGTCGTCCCGTCGCTCCCACCGGATGCGCAGGCGGCGGAAGCCGTGCAGCCAGGCGATCGTCCGTTCGACGACGTATCGGAAGATGCCCAGGCCGGAGCCGTGTGGCTCGCCTCGCCTCGCGATCACGGGACGGATGCCGCGCTGCCACAGCAGGCGCCGGTACTTGTCGTGGTCGTAACCGCGGTCGGCGAGAAGTGCGTCGGGCCGGTGCCGGGGCCGGCCGACAACCCCGGCGACAGGGGGGACCTTGTCGAGCAGGGGCAGGAGTTGAGTGACGTCGTTGCGGTTGCCGCCGGTCAGCGACACCGCGAGCGGGATGCCCTGGGCGTCGGTGACGACGTGGTGCTTGCTGCCCGGCCGTGCGCGATCGACCGGGCTGAGACCGCTTTTGGGCCCCTGCGGGCCGCCCGCACATGGGAGGAGTCGATCACCGCCCGGGACCAGTCCAGCTTCTTCGCCGACCGCAGCTTCTTTAACAGCAGCATATGCAACTGGTCCCACATCCCGGCCTCGTTCCACGCGGCCAGCCGCCGCCAGCAGGTCATGCCCGAACCGAAGCCCAGCTCCTGGGGCAGGTACTCCCACTGGATGCCGGTATGCAGCACGAACAGGATTCCGCACAACGCCTGCCGGTCCGGCACCCTCGGCCGTCCCTCGACCAGCTTCGGCCCCGGCTTGGGCAGCAACGGCTCGATCAGGGCCCACAGTTCATCCGACACGATCCACGGCCGCGACTGACGTTTCCCCACGACCAGACCAACGAGCGGGCAGGCCAAAAGTCACATGATCAACCACTTCTGTTAGGACCTCTAACAGGAGCTCTTCTCGGCCCATGAGACAGCGGGGCTTTTGCGGGTCGGGCGCCAGGTCATCATGGTGATGAGTGCGGAGGTCCCGGAAGACGTCGCAGGCGGCGTCACGGTCCTGAAGGTCGACGGGCGTCACCTGATCATCACGGGCAGGCCGAGTGTGTCCACCATGGCGCCCGAAGCACCAGGCAGGTTCCTCTAACCCCTTGCAAAGCAACAGATGTTGGAGATGTCGGCGAGGCGTTCGGCTACGGGGTTTCCGTAACGCCGTTCCGTCACGCCCGCCGTTGGCGGCAGGCCCGAACCCGACAGCGGTCCGAGCAGTACACCGCTGCCCTCGACCGCTCGACCCCCACCGTCCACGACCACCCGCACACTAGGCACTCCGCCTGGTCACCCCGCTGCGTCGCAACCACCCGCTGCCGGGGCCGCTGAAGCCTCCGCCACCGCCATGACCTGCACCGACCCGAGCAGAGAACCGCCTCTGCCGCCATCGTCCGCGGCAGCGAATCACCGCACTCCCGGCAGTACCGCCGAGCCGTCCCGCCAGCCCCCACAACCCAGATCATGCAGGCCAACGCACCTCACGGCCAGGGATCAAAAACACCTACTCCGCCCCGCGGCGGCGCGGAGGCCATCTCGACGCCGAGCTGATCACCTGGCTCGAGGCCACCGGCGCCGAGCTGATCCAGCCGGCCACCGAACGCCGCCAGCGCACCCACCGGCTCCTGGACGCGGTCACCGAGATCATCAGCGAGGACCGCTGCATCCGCGCCGTCTGGTGCCCGGACAGCTTGAAGCCCGGGGTGGAGAAGCCGGACCTCTAAGACCTGCGGATCAGTAAACGGTACGCTGAACTCGCCTCCCACTACGGGAGGTTGGTGGACCCGGCCAGAGCTCGCGTCCGAAGGACAAGCCCAGAGCGGAGCGGCCGATGCCCTATATCCGGGATACATCCGGGACTCGTTCTGGAGCGGCCGCCGGTTCGCCTCCCTGGACCATAGGCAGGCCGATACCCTCGCCCGGGCCCGGGAGACTGGCGGCCGCCGCGCGTGGGGGCCGCTTCACGGGGCGGCACCGCTGACGGTGTTCGAGGCATCCGAAGCCGAGGTCCTCCTCCCGCTGCCCCAGACACCCTTCGTGCCGCTGGACCGGGCGCCCTCCGTGCCGGCGAAGTGGTCGACCGCAACGGCCGGCCCGGACGGTCTCCGGGTCATCCGCCGACCTCGCCATGCCCTGAGGGTTCAGGTCGACGTGCCTGTGAACCGGCGGCGAGGCGGCGTCACGCCGGCGAACGGCCCTTCCCGGGCTGCCTGCCTGTCCCGGCCCGGCGCCGCACGAGTTCGAAGGTCTCCCACGACACGGTGGCGATGGCCACCAGCGACAGCAGCAGGTAGAAGACGAAGAGCTTGTGCAGGTCGTCGAGGACGTACCAGATCGATGCGGTGGCACTGAACCAGAAGGCGACCCATGAGCCGGCGCCGCGTCTTTGGCCGCGTGCCGCGCTGACCAGGCAGCAGGCGGCGGCCAGTGCCAGCAGGGCGGCGATGGCGACGTACGAGTGCTGCCACCCGATATAGGCACGCCGCAGTTCGGAGTTGACCGCCACGGCCTCGGCCACCGGCCCCCAGCCCACCGCGCACGACAGACGTGTCGACCAGGGCAGCGTCACCAGGCCCAGCACGCCGGCCGCGATGGCGACCCGGCCGAAGTGAGCGGTGTCCACCAGTTGGCCACGTGCGCACAGCAGCGAAAGCAGACATCCGAGCAGAGCCAGTGCGCTGTCCGCGCAAGGGCGCAGTGATATACGGAACTTGTCCCTGAGAGCGGTTCGGCCGCCGGTTCGCGTCACCGGGGGCCCGGACGCGGTCGCCTGGACCGTCGGCAGGGACGCCTGAGCCAGGGCGCCGGCGAGGGCTGCGCGCATCTGCGCGGCATCGTCGAACCGTTCCTTCGGGTCCTTGCTCAGGGCGCGCAGGATCACCGCGTCCACCGCCGGTGGTATCTGCGCTCTCAGCCGGGAGACCGGCTCGGGTGTCGCGAACAGGTGCTGATGCATGATGGCGAAGGGCGATTCGCCACGGAACGGGGTCTGCCCGGTCAGCAGTTCGTGCAGCAGACACCCCATCGCGTACAGATCGGCCCGATGGTCGATCTCCGCCCCGTTGATCTGCTCAGGGGAAAGGTATGCGGGAGTACCGATCGCCGCGCCGCTGCCCGTGATGCGGGTGGCGGTCTCGGTGAAAGCCTTGGCGATACCGAAGTCGAGGACCTTCACGGTCTCGGGTCCGGTGACCATGATGTTCGAGGGCTTGATGTCCCTGTGCACGATCCCGCACTCGTGGCTGTGCCGCAGCGCGTCCAGCACCGCGCAGGCCGCGTTGACGGCGTCGACCACAGACAGTGGTCCGCCTCGCAGGACCTCGGCGAGCGTGGCGCCTTGCACGTACTCCATGACCAGGTAGGGCCGTGGGCCATCCGGATGCGGCTCCTCGCCGACGTCGTGGATGGTGGCCACCGCCGGATGGTTCAGCGCGGCAGCCGCGTGCGCCTCGCGCCGGAAACGGGCTCGTGACTGCGGATCGTGGGCCAGCGCCGAGGAGAGCACTTTCACCGCGACCGTGCGGCGCAGCCGCTGGTCCACCCCACGATGGACCGTTCCCATACCACCCTGACCAAGCTTCTCGGCCAGCTCGTACCGGCCGCCGAGGACCATGTCCCGCCCCACTCACGCCTCCCCTGAATTCAGAAACCCGGCGCAGCTTACGGCGCGAACTCCACGGGCCGACCGCCACCCTTCAGCCCGGCGGGTCGCAGGGCAGGCTCACCGGCGCACCGCCGAGCTCACGTGACCGGTCGGCCAGGGCCCGTGACCACCCGATTCCGGGCGATGCTCAGGCCGTCGCCCCGTGCAGCAGGATCGCGTCGACGAAGTCCGGGGCTCGACCGGCACCTATGCAGCCTTCGAGTGTCAGCTCCCACGCGGCCTCGGCCAGGTCGCAGAACGCCGAGGCCGGCCAGGCGGCCTGCATGTCGTTGTGCAGCGGCCCCGAGTTCCGGCCGCGTTCCACGAGCCTGTCGGTCCGGACGACGATCGCCTTGGCCCGCGTGCCGGGCTCGGGCAGACCCGAGACGTCCGGGCTCGACATAGACCAAGTTCCGCAGTTGGGCTAACGACGTGTACTCGGCGACCGGGGCGTTTAGTCGGCGACCGGCGTGGTCAGTACCCGCTCCACGGGTGTGGCGTCCGCCGCCCTGGCCCATCCGACCCACCCGGCCCACCCGGCCCGTCACGCACGTGCTGACGCACTGCGCGGCCATCTACGCACCTGCCAGTGCCGGACGCCGGGCTGCCGGCCGGTGGAACCGGTCAAGCACATGGCCACCCGCTTCCCTCGCCGCGATCTTGATCTGGGCTCGCAGATGACCAGAGGAAGGTGATTGGCCTGAGACCCCCTACAGGAAGCCTCAGGGCCAGAGTCAGCCGTTCTCGCCGTAGGCCGCTTGTCGGCTGGCCGACGCTCTCCTAGGTCTCGCTGCCGAGGATCTGGACGGTCCGGAAGGTGAGGAGGACTACGTCGACCCGGAGCGCGTTGCCCGGGGTAGGCCGCTGGAATCCGCGGGCGGGGTGCCAACTGGAGTTGACGGGGTACCCCGAGACGTACGGCATCCGCATCGGCGCAAGTGGTCAGGTGAGCACCCGCCGCCAGGCGTTCCGACAAGCGCACCAGGTTCTCACGCTCACGAGCAGATTCCGCGAGTGGAGCCAGGAACTTGCCCGTTCATCCGGGCATTCGGAACTCGCTCCTCAAGCGATCCATGCTTCGCTGTGCCGATGCCGGTCCAACCCCACGGCTGAGAACTCGTCCTCACCGGCGCTTGCCACGACGCCCAACCGCCGAAGTGCCTGAGAGATGGGACTGCCAGCAGGCGGAATCGGCTGGCCCTCCCGCACACGGACCGGCCCCAGCACAATGGTGCCGGCATCCCAGACGGCAGCCTGCTGCTCGCCCACACCGCCGAAGTACTCGGCTTCCACGTAGGCCACCGGCCCAGCGGCAGACCAGTCGGCCAGGGTCTTTCCGAACCCTCCCGGCAGCCGCCAGAACCCCAAAGCGCCCACGTCACTGCCGTCTGCGACGGAGTCGAAGAGGGCGTCTGTCACAGG
The DNA here is from genome assembly GCF_001542625.1 of Streptomyces griseochromogenes. Lineage (NCBI taxonomy): Bacteria > Bacillati > Actinomycetota > Actinomycetes > Kitasatosporales > Streptomycetaceae > Streptomyces > Streptomyces griseochromogenes. Next base: position 5,662,351 of record NZ_CP016279.1, read on the forward strand.
CATCAGCGACAGGCCCTGCCCGATCGATGCCAGCCGCGCAGCAGGCAGGTCACACACCGCGCCACGCAGCACTTCCCCGCCAGCGATCACTGCTTGCAGGTCGTAACCCATACCAGCTCCCCCTCCACCGATCGGAGCCCCCATCTTGTCGCGGACGCCGAAGCCGAACCCGCACGGCACCCCCGACCAGGACCACCACACCCCCAGCGGGTCCTCGCCAGAGCACCGTCCAGATTCATCGAGCCCGCTGGTTTCGGTGTACGACAGCGGCCGGGCACCGGCGTTCCCGCGGACGAAAACCCAGCTGGTCGGGGTGCGACGCAAGCCCGCCGTGGGGCAGCCGCCGGTCACGTACATCTACACCGGTGGTACGGGGCCGGGTGTCCTTGTGAGAGCCGGAGCAGTCGGCGAAGACGCGGCCGCCGTCGGCCCCGGAGCGCCAGCAGATGCAACAGCGGCGCACCCGCACCGGCCGCGGCGAAGTGTTCCCGCGCCTCGTGTCGGGGATGTGCGGCCGGCGCGTGGACCGGCAAGCCCGGCGCCGGGCCGATCCACGCCGTAGAACGCGCCAAGACTGCGGCACCGTCTTCCAGACCCCGGCGCCGGCCAGGAGCTTCAGCGACGGGATGTGCCTGGCCTGCGACGAGCGGATCGAGCGCGGCCGCCGCGTCACTCTGTTCCCGATGGAACGCTCCTGCCAGCGCTGCCTGATGCAGCTGTTCCCGCTCACCGTATGGGCCTCGACGAGCGAACACGAGGACGTGAAGCCAGGATCGACCTGCTGCCGCAGTCGAACACCGTAGGGTTGCGAACCTCGCGCACATCGCCTTGGACGAGCCATGGGCGCCGCGCGGATCCATCGATCTGGAAGGTCGATGGCAGGCCGCCGATCGCTGCCACCGTTGCCTACGCCGCCTACGATGTGGCGGCCGCACCCAGAGGGCCATCCACGACGGTGCCAGCCTGGCGGGCGGCCACGCGGGCGCGGGCTACGGCGCGGAGATCGGCGCGGAGATCGGCTCCTTCGGAGGCCGGTTGGGACCGTGGTCGGCGGCGTCGTGGGCGGTGTGGCCGGCAGCGGGATCGTGGACGGGATCGAGGATTTGTGCTGGATGAGGGATCTGTTCTGGATGAGGAGATGGCTGGAGGGGCTGTTCGGAAAGGGACGGCCCCACACCGCGAATGTGTCCGCCCCGGGTGCCCCGGTGTGGGCCGAGCCGGAGATCCCCGATGAGGAACGGGCCGTCCTGCTTGTCGGCATCCTTGACGACCCCATGGCTCGCGAGGACGAGAAATACGACGCAGCGAGCGCTCTGGAGTTCCTTTCAGGTCCGTTCGTCGAATCGAGCCTGGCCCGGACCATCCGCGCCGAGGACTTCACGAGCGTGCTGGCCCAGCACTGCGCGGAGTCCCTCGGCGGGATCTGGGCCAGGACCGGCCGGGTGAACGCCGACTTCATGGCGGAGCTGCGGGGGCCGGCCAAGGACGAAGCCTTCGGCATCCTCGGCATCCGCGCCCCGCACCTACTCCCCCCCCCGGCGCCCTCTAGACGATCTTCAACCGCCGATGTAATTCCGCACCCGAGCGGTCACGATTCCCCAGGGGGATACTGATCGCGTCCGACACATCCCGGAATGGCTGATCAGAGCACCGGCGGCCCCGCCTCGATGCGGCGCAGCACCGGAGGGAGGCGGTCCAGGTCGGGGCCGGTCTGGATCTGTCGCTCGTCCCACCAGGTGGCGCCGGCGTCGTGCAGCGGACCGATCACGTTCTTGGCCTTCGCCGCGTCCGCGGACGTGGCACCGCCGAGCACGAGCTCGAAGGGCCGCTCAGCCTCGGCCGTACGGTGCTTGCGTACATAGCCGACCAGTTCCCGTACCTCCGCCACATCGGGCACGTGCCCGTGCCGGGCGGTCTCGAAGAGAGGCACCGCGCCGTCCCACCGGGCGGCCCGCCGCATGGGCAGGAGACGCGGCCAGAACCCTCCGATCCACATTGGCGGACCGGGCCGCTGCACGGTGGCAGGCAGCAGCGTCACGTCCCGGACTTCGTAGTGCCGGCCGCGGTGGTTCACCGGCTCGCCGGACCAGAAGCGCCGCAACAACTCCAGTCCCTCGTCAAGCCGCTCGGCGAGGAGGCGTGGCTCGGCGGCGTCGCCGAAGCTGCGGTATTCGTCGTCGATCGGACCGCCCAAGCCCGCGGCGAAGATCACCCGGCCACCGCTGAGGTGGTCCAAGGTGGCCACCTGGCGGGCCAGTTGCTGCGGACGGTATCGAGGGACCGGCGTCAGTAGAGTGCCCAGTCGGATCCGAGAGGTCGCCAGCGCGGCTGCGGTCAGCAGCATCCAGGGGTCTCCGAAGGGACGCCCCTGGTGCCGCCGGTGCAGTACGTGGTCCCAGACGAAGAGTCCGTCCCAGCCGGCCTGCTCGGCGGCAGCCGCAACGGTCGCGACGTTACGAGGGTCGGCGAAGTCACCGAAGTTCGGGATGTTGATGGAGAAGCGCATCCCAGCAGGATGCGCAGCCGGACACGAAGCGGCAACCGGATTCGGATACGGGCGACTTCACAGCAGGGTACGGACCACGCACGATTCATCAGGATCCCCGAACCACAGACGGACGGACAGGACTGACTTGTAGGACTCGGCATCACGAGCGGGCACCGGCAGCTGCCACGTCCACCGCCTGAGGGATTACGTAACCACAGCCCTGGGAAATTACGTGACCGTTGACAGCGTGCACCTCGAGCTTGGGATTTCCGGCGTCCATGCGGCAGGGGCTGTGTCCGGCGGGACCGGCAGCCTGCGCACAGCGCTGCCGACGGGCTCGGCGCTGTCCCGGCCGTGCAGCTACCGGTGTTCCGGTCAGGCCGTGTGGTGGGCGAGGGCGCAGAGTTCTTGCCATGCGTCGGCCTGAGGGTCGGGGAATTCAGTGCGCAGGAGTTCCCACTGCTTCTCGACGCCGAACGAGGGGGATTCCGCGAGGAAGGTGACGGTCTGGCGGGCGTGTTCCAGGGCCATGTCGGCGTCACCGGAGGCGAGGTGTGCCCGTGCGGCGTATCCGTTCCACACGGCGGTGTTGCGGGCTTCGAGGCGGGTGGCCGCCGGGGCCGGGGCGAGCTGGGGCAAGAGATGGCCGAGGGCGTGGTCCATCTTCCCCAGATAGAAGTGGGCGGCGCCGACGAAGACTTCCATGACATCGGCGGTGAGCCAGTTCATGAACGGCGGGTCGTTGTCGTGTGGGGAGGGGGAGTAGAGCGTACGGGCGAAGTGCAATTGGCCGACGGCGGCGGTCGCTTCTCCTTGCATGGCATAGGCGACGGCACGGACGACGCCGAGCAGGGAGGTCAACCGGGGGCTATGACCGGAGCGTTCGCAGGCTCGGTGAGCGGCGTCGAGGAGGGGATGGGCGTTTGCCGGGTCCCCGCAGTACACATGCTGCATGGCGAGCAGCGTCATCGCCCATCCGCCGAGCATGCGATTCTCAGCGGCGGCGGCGGTGCGCATGCCGGCCAGGTAGGCGGACTGAGCGCGTGTCTGGTCACCGAGGTCGAAGGCGAGCCAGCCGCTGTAGCAGGCCGCGCTGGCCGTCAGGGCCAGGAGGTCGGCTCCGGTCTGCCGGTCGCATGAGGCGTTGCGGGACAGGTCGCACAGCAGGAGCAGTTCGGCGTCCACGAGTGTCCGCACGCCGAGGGGGCCAAGCTCGTGGTAAAGCTTTCGGGTCTTCAGGTGGCGTCGTTCCAAGGCGGCCACGCCGGCCGCATCGATGCGCAGGCCGCGGCCGTGCGGCTCGAACGGAGCGGCGGTGTCCAGCCAGGCCGTGGTGAGGCTCGCGATGCTCTGATCGCAGGAGACGATCCCGCGGCCGTGCCCGTCCGTGCGCGGCAGGGTCCGGGCGATGGTCTCCAGGGCGTGCAGTGCCTCGTCGCAGCTCCACGGCAGCTGGAGCAGGGATGCCTGTCCCGTGGCCGCGTACAGCCATTCCGGCCAGCCGTGCCGGAGTACGTCCGAGCGGGGTACGCCGTGGATGTGGGCGATGGCGAGCTGGGCGTTGAGCTCCGGAGTGACCTTGCCCGACTCCCAGCGGGCGATCTTCTCGCGGCGGGCCGCCATGGTTCCGAAGCCGAGTTCGGTGTGAGCCTCGGCGATGCGGCGGGCGTAGGCGGTGTGCGAGAGGCCCTCCTGTTTGCGCAGCAGGGCAAGGGGATGGCGGACGGGGCGATGGGGCATACGGGAGCGTTTCGGTGGGGGGACGGGGCGGAGTGAGTTACTTACCAGTACGAAGGATAGACATAAGGCGCAAACCACATCAATACCCAGTCGAGACTATTGAAATTTCTACCGCTAAGTTGAATCCGTAATTAATAGCTCTCTGGGCGGGACGGCCGCTGGGGGCCGGTCTGTGCGAGGCGAGGTGCACCCGGAGCGGAGCGGGAATGTGCTGCTCATCACGGTCGGGATGCCTGAGGGATGACAGCCCGGTGCGCCTGAAACGCGGCGCCAGGCACCCGCGGGGCACCGCTGAGGCACCCACGCGGCACGGGTCGGAGCACGGTCGAGGCACCCCCACAAGGCACGGGTCGGGGCACGGCCGAGGCACGGCCGGAGCACAACCGAACACACGTCAAAGGCACGCCCGATTCTCTTGGAATATGCAGTTCCGCGAGGGTTCCCTTCTCTTGCGCCGTCTTTCTGACCGCGGCCGCAGAATCTCGCGGCCCTGGGCCCGGCGCGGAACCCGGCATCCCTGTCCATGCGGACCGGCTGGTCCCCTCCCCCACGGAAATGCCTATGTCCTCGCATCCCGCAATGTCACCGCAGTCCGCACTCTCGCCGTCCGCGGTGCCCGGCCAGCCCCCGTCCCTCGCTACAGCGGTCCGGCGCTCCCCGGCCGTTGTGGCACAGCAGTCACGCAGATCCGGCGCCGAGCGTGCGGTGCCCGTGCTGCGCTGGCCCCAGCAGACCGCGGAGGTCGAGCGGTGCCGTGCGCACGGGATTCCGCGGCTGCTCGTCGTGGAACCGGCCACCCCGCCGCCGGTCTGCGTCGACCCACTGGAGGACTGGGTCCGGGCGCCGGCCGGCGAGCGGGACCTGCAGGCGCGCCGGGCCGCTCTGCAGGCACGGGCGGAGCGCCGCAAACCGATGCTCGATGAGCACAACGTCCTTCATCATGCCGGGCGGGCTCTTCCGCTCGCGGCCGGCGAGGCGGACCTTGTGCGGCTGCTGCTCGACAACTACCGGTCGGTGGTCGACCGGATCGAACTGGCCACACGAATGTGGCCGGAGGGCACCGACCGCCGCAACGCGCTTGACGTGCGGGTGCTCCGGGCCCGCCGCCGACTCGCCCCCCTGGACCTGGTGATCAAGACCGTATGGCGCACGGGATACCTGCTCGACACCCGAAGAGACGGAGATTCCCCCTGATGGTGTGCATCCGAAACCGCGATGCCCGGTGTCCGAGTCGTGCCGCTGTGGAAGCAGCCAGAGCTGCGAAGGTCCTGTGGTCGCCTACGCGTTCCCGCCACCGTTTGGACGCGAGCCCCCTTCACCGTTCCCTGGTTCCATCCCAGCGGACCACCGCGCCGGCATGCCCCGACGAGCGATGCGGTTCGCACGCCCCCGTCAGCGGCCCCGTCGTCGCGGATGACACGCCGATCCCACGAGCCACGAAGAAGCGCAAGGGTCCGATGACCACCGAGCGCTACACGACCGCCGCCAAGTGTGCCGGGATCCAGTACTACCGGCTGGGACCGACCGCTGAGCCGGAGCAGAGCGGAAGCGTGCGTCGACCCGTCACCGCTTTCCTGCTGCCACTGCCGGCCGTCCGGCGTACGCATCGTGGTCCGCGACGACAGCCGGGACCTCCCCGTCGTGCGTGAGCCCGATCCGTTCTCGGAGCGTGGTCGCGGCATGTTCCTTCTCGCCCATACAGCCCACGCCTGGGGCGCCACCCCGACAGCCACCGGCAAAGACGTCTGGATCGGGTTCCGGGCGACTTCCGGGGAAGGCGTTGCGGACGCTGTGCGTACCGGTGCCTCGCTCCCTGTACATCGACGCAGTGCGTGACGTTGTCCGGGACCACCCGGGCTTCCCGATCGTACGAACGTATGGATCAACCCGGAGAAAGATGCGGAGACCGCATGAATGACAGGAACAGGATGACCGGCAAGCACGGTGCGGACGGGCGCGCGGACGGCCCGCACACTCTCGCCCACCTGGCCCAACGAGGTGCCGAACGGTGGCCGACGGCGCCGGCCGTCCGATGGCGGGGCGTCGGCGGCGACTGGTGCCGGCTCTCGTACGCCGAGGCACGGGACGCCGCCGAGGAGATCGCCCGCGGGCTGATGGCACTCGGTCTCGGGCCGGGTGACCGAGTGGCGATCCAGAGCACACTGCGCCCGGAGTGGACGTTCGCCCTCCTCGGCGCGGCGGCCTCGGGGCTGGTGCTGGTCTCGTTGCTGCCCACCACGGTGCCGGAGGAGATCGTGCACGTGGTCGGCGATTCCGGCGCGACGGCGGTCATCTGCGAGGACGCCGTTCAGCTGGCCAAGATACGGGCCGCCCGATCCCGGCTGCCGAAGCTGCGGCATGTCATGGTCATCGAGGAACCGCGGCCGAACGGGACCGGCGGCGAATCTGCCGGAGGTGTCGGCGATCCGCTCCCGGACGACGGCACGATGACGCTCGACGGGCTCCGCAGACTCGGGCGAACGGCCGTGCCGGCCGAAGAGCTGATGGCACGTCAGGATGCCGTGCAACCCGACGACTTGCTGGTCATCATCTACACCTCGGGAACGACCGGGCCGAAGAAAGGCTGCGCCCTGTCCCACGGCAACTACGTCAGCGTGCTCCGGGCGCATCCCGCACCCCCGCGCAGGCCCGACGGCGCGGCGACCACGGGCAACGGCACCATCTTCGTGGTCACCGGACCCCACACCATCGCCCTGTTGATGCAGGTGCTGACCTGGTGGTCGGGCTACGCCCTGGCCTACTTCAGCGGCGGCTCCCCCGAACGCATGCTGGCCGAGCTGCGCGAGACCAAGCCCACGATCCTTCCGCTGGTGCCGCTCGCGCTGGAGAAGATTCACGGTGCGGTCCTGGCGCACCGGACAGAGCTGGAGCGGCAGCAGATCGTGGACGCGGCGCGTACCGGACTGCGGGTGCGCGAGATGCACGCCCGGCAAGAACGCGTCCCGGACGGACTCCAGCGCTGGTTCGAGGAGACCGACGCGGGGCTCTTCGCCGAGGTGCGCGACCACTTCGGCGGCGCCGTGCGGCGGGTGACGGTGTCCGGCGCGGCGGTGTCCCAGGACCTCCTTGCGTTCTTCCTCGGCTGCGGGGTCCCGATCGTGGAGTGCTACGGAATGACCGAGACCGCCGCCGCGGTGACCTCCAACACTCCTGACGACTACCGGCTGGGCACGGTCGGCAAACCGCTGCCGGGAGTCGAGGTGGGTATCGCGCCGGACGGCGAGGTGCTGGTGCGCGGCGGCAATGTATTCCGCGGCTACTGGGGGTACGACGAGCGGGAGTTCGGCGCCGTACGGGACGGCTGGCTGCACACCGGCGACCTCGGCGAGATCGATGCCGAGGGCTATCTGCGTCTCACAGGCCGCAAGAAGGAGCTGATCCAGCTCTCGAACGGCATGGCGGTCACACCTCATCCGCTGGAACGTGAGCTGCGCACCAGCCCGCTGATCTCCAACGCGGTGCTCTACGGCGAGGGCAGGCCCCACCTCGTCGCGCTGCTCACCCTCGACGAGTGCCAGGCCCGCGCGTGGGCTGCGCAGCGCGGGCTGCCGGGCGCGCTGCCCAGCCTGGTTCGGGAGCCGGAACTGCTGCGTGAGCTGGACGAGGTGGTCACGCGCGCCAACGCCGGGCTCCAGGAATACTACCGGGCCAAGGCCTTCACGGTTCTGGAACGTGATCTGTCCGTGGACAAGGGCGAGCTGACGATCTCCCTGAAGGTGGCCCGCCCGGTCGTGCACGCACGCTTCCGTGAACGGTACGAGGCGCTCTACGACTGACCAAAGGCCCCGCCGGGCACCTCGCCGCACCAAAGCTCAGCCGGTGAGCAGCTCCGGCCGGACACTCAGACCGAGCAGGGGCCGTCTCGACGGAGCGGCGGGCGAGAGTCCGTCCGACCAAGGTCAGCACGTCGCCGCCCGACGCGGCGAGGATCCCGTGCACCTGGCCGTGGAGCGCGCAGAGGTACCGCGGGTGTAGGTCACCAGCAGGGGCGTCTCGGCGACCACATCACAGTAGCCCTGAGTCACGAACCCCGGTATGTGCACGGCCGCCCGGAGATCGTCGCGCAGACACCCCCGACCCTGCCAGGCGATATCTGGAGCCGCCATGAGCCAGGGGAGCCGACGGCCGCGCTGCCTGCCCGGTCATCCAACCACCAGTAGCGGCCGAACATTTCGAGGGTGTGAGGAGGGCCGCGGGGGCGGCGGTCGGATCTGCGGGGACTTGACGTCCAGGAATTCCTCCAGGCCGGAGACGTCGTACTCCCGGCCGTGCTCGTACCAGCCTGTGTGTGGCTGCTCGGCAGGTACAGCTCATAGAGGCCCAGCCCGGCAGGGCGGAGGAGTCGGTGACGGCGGAAGGGGCGGCGCGGGAGCGGAACTTGCCTTGGCCTCACAAAGAATGCGTCCCGCCGGGTGGGTGCCCGGCGGGACGCATGTGGGCCCTTGGTCCGATGGACCTCAGCCCCAGTTGTTCAGAACGACGACGACCGCGCCGGTCCCCCAGTTCGTGACGTCGACCACAGCTCCGACCTCCAGCTTGCCGATCACCATCGAACCCATGGTGTCCACATTCTTGACCGAACCGTTCACGTCGACATCGATGGAGCCCGCGTGCACGGCCATCACCGTGCCCTGGAAATGCGCCGCCTGCCACCAGCTGCCGGCCTCGGTCGAGCGCGAGACCTGGGTGTCCTGGGATGTCGCCGCCGCCTGCGCCGGCGCGGACGCAGCGAGTACCGCGGCGCCCAAGAGTCCGGCGGCGACCGCCGTCCGCCTTATGGTGTGCGTGCGCTTGTACATGGTTTCTCTCCTTGTTTCGCCGGTTCAGGAATTGTTCCGGAACCGCATTCATGTGGATTCGGATTCCGACCTTTTCAGGGCCGCCTAAAAAACAACAGAGGCCCCTTCAAGCTGCGAATTTTCTTACGCGGCCCGTACAGGGCTGCCCTGATTGCAGGTGCGGAGCCGACGTGTAGTGCAGCAGTGCTCGGGTGCGAAGCGCGGGCGGTGCGGGTGCCTATCGGGCTATGACAGCCACGGCGACGTAAACCCCGTCGACTATCTTGGCCTTGATGTTTGCCGTGGCGCCTATCATCATGTGGCCGAACCAGTCCGCCCCCTTGGTGAGGTCGAACTCCGCGATGGTCCCGTCGACATCGACCTCCAGGAAATCGTCGGTGAAGGCCACGATCGTGCCCTGGTACCACTGGGCGTCGTCCTCGGTGACGGCCATCTGTGGGCTGCGCACATACTGCGACGGAGCTGCCTGAGCCGACCCGACCGCGGTGAAGGCCACGGCGCCGACCAGTCCGGCGGTGACGGCCGCCCGCTTGAAGGTGTTCTTGGACATGAATCTTTCTCCTCGCTGTCAGCTGGCAGAAATGCCGTGCGACCACGCGCAGCCGGCTCATTAATTCCTGGCCGATTCCCCGGCGCGTGAAAAGTAACACCGCCTCTAATCCGCGTCGAATAACGTTTCTCGGTTCTTACACGGCATCTGGATGCACGGCCGGAACCGCTGGGCGCCAGCAGCGGGAACACCTGGGAGCGGACGGAAGTAAGGCAGGCCGCGGCCCGTCCCGAGGGAACCATGTCTAGAGATCTTTAACGGCTGGGATTGCGAAGGTTGGGCGAGTCTGGTCTTGATGACGAGAGCGTGAAGCCAAGATCGGCCTGCTGCCGCAGTCGAGCACAGCAGGGTTGCGAACCTTGAGCACATCACCTTGGACAAGCCGTGGTCGCCGCGCGGAGCCATCGATCTGGAAGATCGACGGCAGGCTGCTGATCGCTGCCACCCGCTGCCTACGACGTCTACGATGTGGCGTCCGCACCGAGCGGACCCAGACGGCCATCCACGACGGCGCCAGCCTGGCGGGCGGCCTCGCCGGCGCGGGCAATGGCGCCGAGACCGGGGCGGAAGTCGGCTTCGTCGGCGGGCCGGTCGGGACCGTGGGCGACGGCGTCGTGGGCGGTGTCCTCGGTGAGGTGGTCGGCATCGGCGAGGGCACATTGTGGACGGGATCGAGGATTTGTTACAGATGAGGACCTGGCTGGAGGGGCTGTTCACAAAGAGACGGCGCCGCACCTCGGATGAGACCGCGCTGGAGAGCCGGGCGGAGATCTCGCCCGAGGAACGGGCGGTTCTGCTCGTCGGAATCCTCGACGACCCCGCGGCGCGCGAGGATGAAAAGGACGACGCGGCGATGTATCTGGAGGACTTCTCCGGCCCGCTCGTCGAGTCGGGCCTGATCCGGACCATTCGCGCCGAGGACTTCACCAGCGTGCTGGCCCAGCAGTGCGCGGAGTCCCTCGGCGGAATCTGGGCCAGGACGGGCCACGTGGACCCCGCCTTCATGGCGGAGTTGCGAGGTCCGGCGAAGGACGAGGTCTTCGGCATCCTCGGCATCCGCGCCCCGCACCTGCTGCCCCCTGGCGCCTTCTAGAAGATCTTTAACGGCTGGGTTAGGGAGGTTCGAGGTCGAGCCTGGTCTTGGCGATGAGGCCCTCGACAAGGCGGGGGCGGTATTGCATCCGTTTGAGCCGTGTCTTCACCAGCGCGGTGAGCTGGTCAAGGCTGTGTTTGGTGAGGTTGGCCAGCGACCTCTTCAGGTGAGACCACACACCCTCGACGGGGTTGAGCTCGGGAGCGTACGGCGGCAGCTGGTAGACGGTCAGCCATAATCGGGCGGCGATCAGCTCGCGCATGGACGCACGGCAGCGACGAGCAACCCGACCTGTACGACATGGACCCCATCGCCTTCGAGAACCTCGTTGCACGATCTCTTCCGCGCCATGGGCATGCAGGCGGTCACCACGCAACGCTCGAACGATGGCGGAGTGGACGTCGACGCACTGGATCCGGCACCGATCCGAGGTGGCAAGATCGTCGTACAGGTGAAGCGCTACCGCAACACGGTGCCGCCCACCGCTGTGCGTGACTTGTACGGGACCGCCCAGGACACCGGCGCCAACAAGGGCGTTCGCGTGACGACCTCGAAGTTCGGTCCTGGCTCACGCACCTTCGCCAACGGCAAGCCGCTGGAACTGGTCTCGGGAACAGAACCGGTCGACCTGCTGCATCGTCATGGACTCCGTGGGCGCTTGGGAGATGGCACGAGTCGTGCGGCAGCGCAGCAGACGCCGACGGTCCCGGATACTCGCTTGCCCGAGGGTCACAACGTCCTGGGCATGTCCTGGACCGGAAGTGTCGCCTTGGACGTGTGCACTCTCGTCTGCCGTGGCAACAACGTCCTGAGCGACGATCACTTCGTCTTCTACAACAACCCGCAGACACCGGACGGCTCTCTCCGCGCCATCCCGGCCACTACCCCCGACAAGGCCGCGATCTACGTCTTCTTCGACGGACTGCCGGATGAGGCTGACCGACTCGTATTCGTGGCCGCCATCGATCCAGAAGTCGACCCGAACGCTGATCTCTCCGGCTTCACGGACGCCTGCATCCGCCTGCTCGACCCGTCGCTGGCAGAGTTGGGACGACTTGAGGTCCCGACGGGCGGCCAGGCGAAACCGCCTTGGTGCTCAGCTCCGAATGGGGACTGGGACTTCGTCCTGGGCGGCAAAGGCTACCCGGGCATCCACGGCGGCATCGAGTTTCGTCATCCCGGCGTCGACACCGACTACTACATCGGTGAGCCGTGGGTGACCGCCATGGATCTTTGGCCACTGTATGACGAGACCGACTACGCGGCCTTCGGCTGTCTCTTCGGAGTGCGCAACTAGGCAGGCTTCCCACCACTTGCACCGGACCGCGGTCTTCCCATCGATCTGTCGAGCGGGATGCGCTCGCAACTCGAGCCCTGCTTCTCAGCGGGCGTCCTGCACGGCGCGAGCTGGGTCAGCTGGGCGGAACTTGCTTCGATGGATCCGGCGACCACGCCTGATCACTTCATCGGCCGGCTGACCTGGCGCACGAAATCGCTGCCGTCGGCCCTGGATCAACAGCTCGACGCTTCGGCGATGGCCGCGAGGAGCCTTTCCCGCATTGCCTGCTGGTAGGGGGAAAACTCCGGCTCAGAGCCTGGCTGTGCGAGGTCACCGAGCCCGCGGTAGCTGATGACGGTGGCGGCGATGCCGACGAAGGCGAGGAAGTGCGCGGACTTGCGCACGTAGCACCGGTGCGAGCGGCGGCATCCGGCGAGCCAGGCCACCGTTCTGTCCACAGTCCAGCGGTGAGGGCCCAGCCGCTGAGGGGATTCGATGCCCTGGCGGGCGATGAGCGGCGTGGTGTTCCGCGAGCGGAGCCATCAACGCAGGTGGTCGTAGTCGTACCCATTGCCGCCCTGACCGCAGAAGGCTCTTCTGCGTGACGACGTTGCGGCCATCGACGAGGTCGCGCACGGAGTCGATGCTGCCGGTGTGCGTGCCGCGAAGGATCTCGGCGAAGCCGCTGGCGGCGGTTGTCGATCACTTCATGCGCTCCCGAACTACGGACGTAGTCGTGGCCCTCGCCTGCTGAGACCGCGATCACGCGCACGTCGCGCCCGGCGACATCGAAACCGAGTGCGTCGGGGAAGGAAGGTCAGCGCTGGTAGGCGCCAGGGCGCCGACAGGTCGATCAGCTGCGGATCTGCCACACCGCCCGTCCGCAGGCCAAGCGAAGCAAACATCAGGCAGCAGTTGATCAATACCTTGACTGTGTCGCCTCCTTCCCGGAACTAAAAATACGTCGAGCGTTCACCTCGATTTAAACTCTGTCGGCGATAAGGCCGGCCTCAGTGAAGCAAAGCGCGACAGTGTCGTCAGGAATCCCTGTGATACGAATGGGGCCAGGCCCGGCCACTTGAATTTTCGGATTCTCGTGTTTGAATTAATCGCCGTCCGACGGTGCGCGATCCATTCATCGCGCCTCGATCGACGAGGGCTGCGATCCACCGTGGAAGAGGGAGGGGAATCACCCCATGACCACCCGCTTCGGCTCCGGGGCACAACATCCGCTGGCGATTCTGCGGAGGACACTGGGGCATTCTCAGTCCTCCTATGCACGGTTGGTGGCTGACACGCATGTCCAGCTCGGCTTCGGACGCATGGCGCAGCGCAGGGAAAAGGTCGCTCGATGGGAATCCGGGCGCACGGAGCCCGAATTGACGGCGCAGTACGCCATAGCCCACCTTCACGGAGTGGCTCGGGGCGACGTCCTGGGCGGGCGCTGGCCCGAGTGGCTGCTTCTGGCCGACGGCATCACGGATCAACGGCGTCCGGTCCCGAAGCTCGGCAACGCCTCGAATGCGTCACTCGGCCCAGCATGGAATGACACGGCGTCACAAAGGGTTCCGCGGACAGCGGAAATCGATGACGCACGAAGCGCCACCGCGACCATGGCCGCCGCTTTCCCTCTCACCCTGAACACCACGCTGCACTCGCCTTCCGGCACCGTCACCCTTCTTTCGCCGACCGTGCTGGAGGCCCTGGAGACCAGGGTGATGGCGCTGCACCAACTGGAAGCGCTGGTGGGCCCGGGCATGCTCGAACAGCTGGCGCGGGCCGAGTACTCCGTACTGGCCACCCTGATGGCCCACGACCGCCAGGGCCTGGCCCACGGGCGCGCTCTCTCCGTCCGGTTGCACACCGCCGCAGCCGACACCGCACGCATCTGCGGCTGGCTGGCCACCTGTGCGGGGGACAACGCGGGTGCCGGGCGCTATCACCTCGCCGCAGTCCGGGCGGCCGCCGCAGTCCGGGCCGCACAGACCGCGGCGTCCTCACTGGGCATTCTGGCGGACCAGCGCCTCGAACGGAGGCAGCCCAGGGAGGCGCTTTCGCTGATCGGCGCGGCATCAGCAACCGCGCGCCACGCAGCGCCCAGCCCCCGTCTCGCCGCCCTGCTGCACGCCCGGGCAGCCAGGGCGCATGCCCAGCTCGGTGACGCCGGCGCCTGCACGCGGGAGATCGAGGCCGGTTACGCCGCACTGAACGGGGCTTCCGGCGACGAGAGCCCCGCCACGCGCTGGGTGACACACGAATGGCTCAAGCTTACCGAAGGAGTCACCCTGCTCGAACTCGGACGGCCCCGCCAGGCCCTGGAGCGGTTCACCATCCTGGGCGACGACAACGTCTCGCGCGGTCTGCTGCCCAGCGTCGTCGCCCGGTACCTCTTCCACGCGGCCCAGGCATGCTTCGACGCCGGGGACGTCGACGCCGCCGCCCGCACGGCTCTGTCGGCTGTCGACGGTCTCCAGGGAATGTCCTCCGCCCACACGCGCCGTTTCCGTAGCCGATTCGAGAACCACCGGATGGTGCGCGAGGTCCACGAATTCCTTGAGCGGACCGCCTGACACACGCCCGCCACCGACTTCATCATGATTGTCCGGTCCCGTCAGCGCCGGATGGATTGCTCCCCTTCGATTCTTTCGGGGCGGAGGCCGTTGTGGTCGGCGGACCCGAGGGTATGCGCGCAGGACCTGAATGGAAGGCCACGCGACGCTCTCCGACAGGCCCGGCCGTACGTCGGCAACCATTTCGTGAGGTCGGCACGTGGTGACAACTACCGCCGGTGACGTCCATTTCCGGTATCGCCCCGCAGTCATAGAGCCTTTTCAGCGTGGCCACTGATCGGACGACGGCGTCGCTGCCCGCACGCACAAGGCTCCCGTGCCGTTGGAGGAGGTGTCCGACAGTCATGTTGCGTCCGGACGACGGTGATGCTGTAGAGGGCCGCGTTGACGGGTACGGTTTCCTCCGCGGTTGAGTCGATGTCGGTCCCCGCGTCCGGATGGGCGGGACGGGAGCGACACCCACGCCCGGATCGCCGCCGGCTTCGGCACAGCCGTCGGCACCGCCACGCCTACGCGAGGGCAGTCATCGATCTGCCGGCCGACCGCGCGCCCGGCTGCTGCGGGTACCGCGGCCGTCCTCACCCTGCAGCGGCAACGCTGAAAAGGCTCACAGCGTCAACCGTGGCCGGTAAAGGTCGAGCCAGGTCTGCAGGTCGAGGAACTTCTCCAGCGCTGCTCGGTGCCCATGAGGGTTCGGGTGGTGGTCGTGATCTGTGTACGCCGCCTTGGTGGCTGCGGCCTTGTCGAACAAGGAGAAGACATCGTGGTCGGGTTGGGACAGGGCCTCGCGCACCTGTTCTTGCAGGGCGGATACGTAGCGGTGATCTCGGGTCATCGGGTACGGGCTCTTGAGGCGTCCGAGTACGGCGTCGGGGACGACGGTACGGCCGGCAGCCCGGAGGATGCTCTTCTCCCGGGCGTCCACGGTGTGGAAGGACCAGGGGGTGTTGAAGGCGTACTCGGCGATGCGGTGGTCGCAGAAAGGCACGCGGACTTCCAGCCCCACGGCCATGCTGAGCCGGTCCTTGCGGTCCAGCATGCCGGCCAGGCTGCGGGTCAGGTGGAGGTAGAGGAGTTCGCGGGAGCGGCGTTGGGTGCTGTCCTCGCCGTCCAGTGAGGGCGTTTCGGCGACGGCTTCGCGGTAGCGCTCAGTGGCGTATGCGGGCAGATCTAGCGCCGTCGACAGGTCGGGGGGCAGGAAGGCGCGTTCCTGGCGGGTTTGTCCGAGGGCCGCGGTGAGCCAGGGGAAGCCGGGGCTTCGGCGCAGTACGGGGTCGTGGAACCACCAGTAGCCGCCGAACATCTCGTCGGCGCCTTCTCCCGACAGGGCGACCGTGGAGTGGTCGCGTATCGCGGTGAACAGCTGGATGAGTGAGTGGTCCATGTCGCCGCGTCCGACCGGCAGGTCGCGGGCCTGGACGACGGCACGGCGTACGGCGGGCTCGGAAAGGCTGGTGGCGTCCAGCATCAGGTCAGAGTGATCGGCGTCGAGGTGCTCCGCGACGATCCGTACATAAGGCGCGTCGGGGCTGACGTTGTGGGAGTCGCGGGCGAAGTGGTCGGTGTGCCCGGGGAAGTCCACGGAGAAGGTGCGTACCCGCCGCCCGTCGGCGCTGAGTTCGTTCGCGGCGAGGCCGGCGATGGTGCTGGAGTCGAGTCCGCCGGACAGGAGCACGCACCGGGGGACGTCTGCGACGAGCTGTTCGCGCACCGAGCCGGTGAGGAGTTCCCGGGTGCGGGCGACGGTGGTGTCCAGGTCGTCGGTGTGATCTCGGGCCGTCAGCCGCCAGTAGGTGGTTTCCCGTACCCCGCCGCGGTCGGCGGTGGCCAGGGATCCCGGCTTCAGTTCCTGCATGCCGTGCCAGATCGCCGTTCCGGGTGTCTTGACGCCCAGCATGATGTCCCGCAGGCCGTCGTGGTCGACGCATGCTTCCACGGCAGGGTGGGCGAGGATGCCCTTGGGCTCGGAGGCGAACAGGACGCCGTCCTCGGTGGGGTGGTAGTAGAGCGGTTTGATGCCGAGCCGGTCGCGGACCATGAGGAGGCGGTCGCAGCGGCCGTCCCAGATCGCGAAGGCGTACATGCCGACGAGGTGGTCGACCATCTCTTCGCCCCATTCGAGGTAGGAGTGGAGCACCACCTCGGTGTCGCTGTCCGTCCGGAAGCGGTGTCCGCGTCCGCGCAGGTGCCGACGCAGGGCGACGAAGTTGTAGACCTCTCCGCTGTAGGTCATGGCGACGGGGCCGTGCGGGGTGTCCACGGTCATCGGCTGGGTGCCGCCGGCAAGGTCGATGATGGCCAGGCGCCGGTGCCCGAGGGCCGCGTGCCGGCTGACCCACACCCCGGATGCGTCGGGGCCCCGCGGTGCCATGGACCATGTCATGGCATCGACGGTCTCTTGGTGGTGTACGAGGTCGTGGTCGAAGGCGATCCAGCCGGTGATGCCGCACATGGGCCCTCCTTGCTTCGTGGGCGGGTGTTGTTCCGGTCACCCGTGGCTGCCCTGGTCCCCGGGGGTGCTCGGTGCAGTTGGGGTTGCGGCCCTCGGTGGTGTTCGGGACGTGGCCGCGGGCCGTCTCGTGACGACTGGGCCGCCCCGGTCCACCGAGGGGCGACGCCACCCGGGACTGCCACGGCAAAGGGGGCCGCGTGGGCGGGGCCGGCAGAGGCGTCGGGGCTCAGTCGACGAAGATGTGGTCACCACGTGTGGTGGTGCCGTCGGGGGTGGCCTCCGCAGGGTCGGACCCCAAAGAGATGATCTTGTTGTCGCGGTCCACATGCACGACCCTGGGGACGAGCCGGGCGGCGTCCGAATTCCAGATATCGGCGTAGGAGATGATGATGACCAGGTCACCGGGGCTGATCAGGCGGGCCGCGGCCCCGTTGATGCCTACGACACCAGAGCCACGGGGGCCTTCGATGAGGTAGGTGGACAGCCGGTTTCCGTTGTCGATGTCGACGATGTCGACCTTCTCTCCGGGAAGCAGGTCGGCCGCCTCCATCAGGTCGGCGTCCAGGGTCAGCGACCCGACGTAGTGCAGGTCGGCCTGGGTGACGGTGGCACGGTGGACCTTGGACTTGAACATGGTGCGGTAGTACATGGGATCGCCCTTCTCGAATGCGGTTGAGGGGTGGGGAGGTTGGGCAGCCAGGGACGGCAGGGCCCGCGGCCGGTGGGTCAGACCTGGATCGCCTTGGTCTCCAGAAACTCCTCCAGACCCGCGAGGCCGCCTTCACGGCCGTTGCCCGACTGCTTGTAGCCGCCGAACGGCGCGTTGGGGTCGAAGGCGGCTCCGTTGATCTGCACCTGTCCTGCCTGGAGCCTGCGGGCCACCGTGAGAGCACGGCTCTCGTCCGCGGACCACACCGCGCCGGCCAGGCCGTAGACGGTGTCGTTGGCGATCCGGACGGCTTCGTCCTCGGTGCTGTAGGACTCGATGGCCAGGACGGGTCCGAACACCTCGTCGTGGTGTACCGCCATGTCGCCGGTCACGCGGGACAGCACGGTAGGGCGGACGAAGAAGCCACGGTCCGGGTCCGGCGGTGGCTCCGCACCGCCGGTGACCAGCTTCGCTCCGTCCGTCAGAGCGTTGCTGATGTGGCGGCGCACCCGGTCGCGCTGGGCGGCGGACACCAGTGGGCCCAGCCGGGTGTCCTCGCGGCCGGGGTCGCCGGGCACCCAGGCCTGCGCGGCACGGCGGGCAAGTTCTTCGACGTCGGCGAGCATGGAGCGCGGCACGATCAGGCGGGTGAGGGCAGAGCAGGTCTGCCCGTTGTTGAGGAAGGCGGCGGCCAGGACCGCCGGGACGACCCGTGACGGATCGGCGTCCGGCAGCATCACCGCGGGACTCTTGCCGCCCAGTTCCAGCGTGATCTTCTTGACGGTCCGGGAGGCGAGGGAGCCCACTCTGCGGCCGGCGCGGGTGGAGCCCGTGAAGGAGACCACGTCGACCCCGGGGTGCCGGGCCAGTGCTTCTCCGATGCCGCGCCCGGTTCCGCTGACGAGGTTGAACACCCCGGGCGGCAGCCCGACGGAGTCGATGATGTCGGTCAGTTCCCAGATACTGAGCGGCGCGAGTTCGCTGGGCTTGAGTACGACGGTATTGCCGGCGGCCAGTGCGTAGGCGACCTTCGCGGCCACCTGGTGCACCGGGTAGTTCCACGGTGTGATGGCCGCGACCACGCCGTACGGCTCACGCACGATCAGCGAGGGGCCTCGACGCTGTTCGAAGGGGTGCGCCAGGGCTGTCTGCGCGGCGTGCCGGAAGCTGTTGACCGGCAAGGTGACCTGAACAGCCCGGGCGAAGGACAGCGGGGTTCCGACATCACGGCTGATCAGCTGGGCAAGGGGACCGGCGCGGCGGGCCAGTTCCTCCGCGATGGCGCGCAGGTGGGCGGCGCGCTCGGCCACCGCGGTGCGTGACCATGGGCCGGCGGCGGCGCGCGCCGCGCTGACGGCGGCATCGGCGTCCTGCGAGGTGCCGTCCGGTACGCGGGCCAGCGGCTGCTCCGTCGTCGGGTCGACGACGGTGAGCATCCTGCTGCTGTGGGACGGCGTCCAGGCGCCGTTCAGATAGATGCGGTCGTAGGCAGGCACAGAGAACTCCTTGACGTGCGAAGCTTCTCGGCGGCGGCTATGCGCCGAAATGGGCGTGCAGGGCGCGGGTGATGTCGTTCCTCGCCTGCCGTGCGGCGGTGAACTCCGTGAGCAGGAAGAAGACGTGCAGTGCGCCGTCGTACCGTCGGGTGGCGACGGGCACACCTGCGGCCCGCAGCCGCCGGCCGTACTCCTCCGCTTCGTCTCTCAACGGATCGCACTCGGCGGTGAGGATCAGCGTGGCCGGAAGTCCGCTGTGGTCCTCGGCGCGCAGGGGACAGGCGTAGGGGCTGGTCGCTGCGCTCGGTCCGGGGAGATAGAGGTCCCAGAAGCGGGCCATCGCGGCACGGGTGTTGAGGAAGCCCGAGGCGTACTGGTCGTAGGAGGCGAACGGGGAGCCGTCGGCGGGGGCGAGGCTGGGACAGATCAGGACAAGCAGGTCGATGTGCGGGCCGCCGCGGTCCCTGGCCATCAGGCCCGTCGCCGCGGCCAGATTTCCGCCCGCGCTCTCCCCCGCGACCGCGAGCCCTTCGTCGGCCCCGAACTCCTCCGACCGGTCCGCCAGGGCAGCGATGGCCGCATAGGCGTCCTCCACGGGTCCCGGGAAGCGGGTCTCCGGGGCGCGCCGGTACGCCACGCTCGCCACCACGGCGCCGCTGGCGTTCGCGAGGCTCCGCAGGGGTCTGTCGAGCAGCTCCACGTCTCCGGCGATCCAGCCTCCGCCGTGGAAGAACACCAGCAGCGGTCGCGGCCCCGGGCGCATGGCGGGCTGGTACACCCGGACGGGCAGCAGACCGGCCGGTCCGGGAACGTGGGTCTCGATGACCGAGTCCACCACCTCGGCCGGTCCCTGGGCCTGCTGCAGGCCGCTCATCAGCTCACGCATCCTCAGTACGCCCACCTGCTCCAGGGGCGGCATGTGCTGGTCCGCCAGACGATCGAGGAAGGCGGCGGATTCCGGATGCAACGACACGGCAACTCCTGAGGGGGCTTGGGAACGGGCCGGTTCATGAGCGGTGGCCGGTGTCACGGCCGTGGGGCATCCCGGGGCCGGCGCGGTCGGGCTGGTAGTGCGCCAGGTTCACCCGCCGGGTACGACGGCGGTACTCCATGGTCTGGCCGGGCCAGTTGGTGGTGACGTACCGGCCGCTTCCGCGGTACCAGTTGCGGCACGTCGACCACACGGTGCCGGGCAGGCGGCGGCGCATCTCCGCGGTGAAGCTCTCCTCGGCCTGGGGCCGGACGTCGAGTCGTCGGCGTTTTCCGCGGGCGAGGATCCGCACGGCGTCGAGGACATAGCGGATCTGGCTCTCGACCATGTAGACGACCGAGCCGGCACCGACGTTGGTGTGCGGGCCGTAGAGCAGGAACATGTTGGGGAAGCCGGGGACGGTCATCCCCAGGTAGGCCCGGGCACCCTCCTTCCAGGTGTCGGCCAGAGAGCGGCCCCCGGTGCCGGTGACCCGCAGCGGTGACAGGAAGTCCGTGGCGGTGAAACCGGTGGCGTAGACGATGGTGTCGACTCGGTGCTCCACGCCGGTCTCCGTGCGGATGCCCCGCTCGGTGATCTCCGCTATCGGGTCGGTGACCAGCTCGACGTGGGGCTCGTTGAAGGCCGGGTAGTACGCGCTGGAGACGCCGATCCGCTTGCACCCCACCTCGTCCCGGGGCGTGAGGCGTTCGCGGGTGACGGGGTCATGGATCTGCCTGGCCAGCTGGGCGGCGCAGCCGTACGAGGTCAGACGGCTGATCGGCCGGCGGCGGGTCAGACCGGGCACGGTCAGCTCGTTGAACGTCCACCACCCGAGCCGGGCCGACGTACGTGCGAGCCGGGCGAGGACGCCCTCTCGGCGGGGGTAGACACGGTCCCAGCGGGGGACCACGTACGGCGCGGATCGCTGAAACACCGTCAACCGACCAGCGTGCCTGGCCACTTCGGGAATGATCTGGATGGCGCTCGCCCCCGTTCCGATCACTGCGACCCTGCGGCCCGTCAGATCGTGGCCGTGATCCCAGCGGGACGAGTGAAAGGTGTGCCCCGAGAAGCGATCGGTGCCTGGTATCCGGGGATAGGCCGGACGGCTCAGCTGCCCGCAGGCCGGGACCAGGATGTCGGCCTCCAGGGTTTCACCCGTCCCTGTCCGCAGCCGCCACCGTCCCGTGCCCTCCTCGAAGTGTGCGGAGCGGACCTCGGTACCCAGCCGCAGGTGCGCCTCCAGGCCGTGCTTGTCCGCACAGCCGCGCAGGTACTCCAGAATCTCCCGCTGCCCGGCATAGCGCTGCGACCAGTCGTGCCGCTCGAACGAATAGGAGTACAGGTGGGCGGGGATGTCACAGGCCGCACCGGGATAGGTGTTGTCCCGCCAGACCCCGCCGAGGGCGTCACCCTTTTCCACGATGGTGAAATCGTGGTGCCCCGAGCGTTTGAGGGCCATGGCCAGTCCGAGGCCGCTCACCCCGGCTCCGATGATCACCACATGCGGGGCCCGCCGTCGAGAAGCCTGCCGGTTCATGACGCGGACTCGTTCGTGGCGGGCGGAATGTTGTGGTTGAACCGCAGCACATTGTCCGGGTCGTACTCCGCCTTGACCTTGGCCAGGCGTGCCAGACGCCGCTCGTCCCAGAAGGCGCGTACCCGGTCCGTCTCGCCGTCTTCGGACGTCGTGTTCAGGTACGTATTGCCAAGGCCGAACCTTCTGAGGAGCGCACCGGCCTCCTTCACCCAGGCTCGACACCGCTCGGAATCGGCCTCGTCCTGCCACTGGCCGATCACATGGATCAGCCAGCTGTCCGTGCGGTGCGCGAACGCGGTGTCGTCGGGCGGGACATCGGTGGCCGCCTTGTCGAAGGGATGCACGTTGATGATGCTGATCCTGGAGGGAAGTTCGCTGCCTATCTCGGCGATGGCGGCGATCTGCTCCGCACCGATGCACGGCACGAACTCACTGGTCCAGTAATGGAGATTGCCGGGCGGGGAGAATCCGTCCTGCATCGACTGCACGGCCACCAGCGGCATCGGGCCCACGCTGTCGTACAGGGGGTCGCCGAAGTCCCGCAGCGGCTGCACGGCCTGCCATGCCTCCTCCATCGGACCGAAATATCGCACCAGCAGGGTGACCAGAGGCATTCCCTGGTACTCCTCGGGGACGAAATCCGCTTCCGGAGCACGAAGGAACATGGCGTCCGCGCTCAGGTGTGCCGGGCTGGTCGCGGTGAAGTCCCGGAGGAACTCGAGGACTTCACCGGCCCGCTCCACCGGGTGCGCCAGGAATCCCGCCAGCATCATCGGCCCGACGGGATGTGCCTGGAACTCGAACGAGGTGACCACACCGAAGTTGCCGCCGCCGCCACGCAGCGCCCAGAACAGCTCCGGACGGCTGTCCGCGCTCGCCGTCACCAGCTCGCCGTCCACCGTGACCATATCGGCGGACAGCAAATTGTCACAGGTCAGGCCGTACTTGTGGAGCATCATGCCCACGCCGCCGTTGAGGGTGAGCCCGGCCATGCCGGTGTCCGACATCTGGCCCGTGGGAATCGCGAGGCCGTGCAGCTGGGTCTCCCGGTCCACATCACCCAGCAGCGCCCCGCCCTGCACCCGGACGGTGCGACGCACCGGATCGACGTGCACGCCCCTCATGAGGGAGAGGTCGATGACGATGCCGTCATCGCACGTGCCGTGGCCCGCGATGCTGTGTCCGCCACCGCGGACGGCGATGAGCAGATCCTCCTCACGGGCGAAGCGGACCGCGCGGACGACGTCCGCGTTTCCCAGACACTTGGCGATGACCGCCGGCCGCTTGTCGATCATGGCGTTGTAGACGCGGCGGGCGGTGCCGTAGCCGGCGTCCTGCGGTCCCAGTACCTCGCCGAGCAGCGTTCCGCGGAGGCGGTCGAGCGCATCAGGCTTCATGAAGTCTCTCCAGGTCTTCGGGTCGGACGAGCGGAGCCGTTCAGTCCCCGGATGTGGTGGGTTCCGGACCGGCGGGATTTCCGGCGGGCTTTCCAGTTTGTTTCCGGCGGCGCTCCAGAAATTCAATGAAAGCCAGGTGCATATCGTCCGGGATTTTGGTCAGTGTGCCGCGCTCGATGTCCACGAATGCATGGACGGTTCGGGCCTCGGCGATGAGTCGGCCGCCGTTCTTCCGGTAGATCTCGTAGTAGTAGGTGAGCGTCCTCGGAGTGGCCGCCCACGTCTTGATGACGAGGTCGTCGAGGTACATGGCCGGATCGTGGTAGCGGACCTGGAGATCGGTGGTCGCGATCTGGTATTTCCGGTAGTCGGCCCCTATGTCGAGCGCATACTTCTCCCGTCCGAGATCGAACCAGGGAATGTAACTGCCGTAGTAGGCGTGCCCCTGCAGATCGCACTCTCCCCAGCGGACCCGGGTGGTGACCTCTACGCTGACGTCACGCACGATGTTCGTCGCGGACTGCACGAGACGTGGCATTGTTCGTCGATCCTCTCGCGATGGCACGGGGGCGGAACCGGCAGGAACTCCGGCACATTCAGCTGATCCGTGCGGGTCACCTGGATGTGCGGAACCCTAGGAATAAGGATCGAGACGGGTCAATCAGGGGAGCCGAATGTTTCGGTCTTCTTGCAGATCTTTCGCCGCCTCCACGGTGTCTTTCATGCGCGCCCTGGACACCTGACCGGTATCTTGCTTTCCCGTTGACGCGGCGGAGGATGCGCTCCTACGTTCTTCTCGACCCAAGGGCACCGCGAAATGTGATGTTCCTTCCGGCCCGGTTTCTGTCGGCTCGGGATTTTCTTTTACTTGCCCTCTCGGTGAAGCGACGGGGAGCTAGCCATGCAGATTGCCAACGCAGCCCGGACATTTCCGGAACATATTCATTCGGCCGGTGTGGACCTGGTGGACCTGTGCCGCTGGGAACGCGCCATGGAACGCTGCGGGGATGCTCTGGCGCAGCGGTATTTCACGGCGGAGGAACGCCGGACCGCACGGGAGCGGGCCACGGAGGGCCGGTCCGCGGCCGACATCCTCGGCCATCTCTTCGGTGTGAAGGAGAGCGTCGTCAAGATGGCGGGCGGCCTGCCGCCCACCGCGCGCCTGGCGGACATCTGCGTGGAGATCCCCGAGGGCACCTGGGATCGCCGGCCCTGGCCGGTACGCCTCAGCGGCGCCCTTGCCGACTGGGCCTGCGCCCGGCGGGTGGACGTCGTCGCCTCCTCCGGCCCGCTCACGGACCGCATGACCCTCGCCTGGGCGGCGGCCCGCACGCTGGACACACCGTCATGACCGCGACCGCCGCATTCGTCTTCCCCGGGCAGGGCAGCCAGTTTCCCGGGATGGGCCATGAGCTGAACCGGCTGGGCCCGCAGGCTCGTGCGCTCGCTCTCCGGGCCGAAGACATCACCGGACTGCCGGTGGCCGACCTGATGACGTGCGCCCCCGCTGCGACCCTCGCCGATCCCGAGATCGCCCAGGTACTCGTCCTGGTCTGGTCGCTGGCCGCGCTGGACCAGCTCCGGCAGAAGGGTTGGCGGCCGTGCGCGGTCGCCGGTCACAGTCTCGGGGAGTACACGGCGCTCGTTGCCTGCGGGAGCCTCGACCAGGACACGGCGCTGTCGCTCGTCGCCTGCCGGGGCAGGGCGATGGCGCACGCGGCCCGCAACCGTCCGGGCGGCATGGCGGCCATCGTCGGTCTCCCGGCGCAGACGGTGCAGGCACTGTGCACGGAGGCATCCACCGGGCCCGATGTCGCTGTCGTCGCCAACTGGAACTCTCCTCGCCAGCTGGTGGTGGCCGGCACCGTGTCCGCCATGGAGCGGGTCATCGCCGCCGCGACCGGCGCCGGGGCGCTGCGTGCCCGCCGACTGGCCGTCGGCGGCGCGTACCACTCACCGCTGATGAACGAGGCCCACGCGCGTCTGAGGGACCGGCTGGGCGGCGTTCCGCTCGACGTTCCCCGCATCCCGTTCGTCTCCAGCGTCACCGGCCGCCATGTCACGGACATCGACGCGTACCGCGGGGACCTGCTGGCACAGGTGATCGCACCGGTGCGGTGGAGCGACACCGTGCGGACCCTGACCGAACGGGGGGTCGGCACTTACATCGAGGCAGGCCCCGGCAGGGTGCTGGGCGGTCTGGGCCGCGAGATGGTCCGCGCCGCCCGGCACCTGACGACCTGGGATGCGCTGCACCGGGCGGCGCCGCCGGAGGCCCTCCCCGGCCCGGACACCGGGACCCACTCGGCCTCGACCGACCTCGAGCAAAGGACGACGACGTGAGCGATCTCCAAGGGCGTATCGCGCTGGTCACCGGTGCCACCAAGGGCATCGGCCTGGCGGTGGCGGCTGAACTGGCCCGCTGCGGCGCCACCGTGCTGATGAACCATCGCGGCAAGCCGGACCGGGCACGCGACGCCCTGTCCCGGGTACAGGAGATCCGGGACGATGCCCGGCTGATCCAGGGTGACGTCGCCGACCCGGCTGACGTGGAACACATGTTCCGGCAGATCAGGGACGACCACGGACGGCTCGACGCCTTCGTCAACAACGCCGGCATCACGGACGACGGTTACGCGCTCATGATGGGCGAGACCAAGTGGCGCAACGTCATCGAGACCAACCTCACCGGCGCCTTCCTGTGCACCCGTGCCGCGGCCCGGCTCATGGCCCGGCGGCGCGGCGGCGCCATCGTCACCGTCAGCTCGACGAGCGCGCTGAACCCGCCGGCTGGCCAGGCCAACTACGCGGCCGCCAAGGCGGGCGGCATCGCGCTGACGAAGGTGCTGGCGAAAGAGCTGGGCTCCTACGGGGTCCGCGTCAACTGCGTGATCCCCGGGTTCATCGACACCTCGATGACCCGTCAGATGCCCTCCGACCGACTGACGGAGTACCTGCGGAACGTGCCGCTCGGCCGTATCGGACAACCCGAAGAGGTCGCCTCCGTCGTGCGGTTCCTGCTCAGCGACGAGGCGGGCTACGTCACCGGCACCTCGGTCGTCGTCGACGGCGGCCTCATCAGCTGATGCTCTCCGGCGGCATCCCGCCACGGACCACCGACCACCTCCCCACACGGAACAGGAGAAACACCATGGTGATGAAACTCGATGAGGCGACCCGCCGGGCGGCGGCCCGACAGGACCTGTGCTCGCAGGTCAAGCAGCTGCTCGTGGACCGCCTTTCACTGGACGTCGCCCCCCGGGCAATCGGGGACGACCAGCCGCTGTTCGGACGCGGGCTGGAGCTGGACTCCATCGACACGCTGGAACTGGCCATGGCGGTGGAGGACACTTTCGGTGTCACCGTCACCGACGACGACACCCAGAGCCTGCTGTCGTTGAACCGGCTGGTCGACCACATCGAGGGCGCCCGAGCATGACCGGACAGCCCTCCTCCACGCCGGCGCGCGCGGTCCTGACCGCCGACGACATCGCCCGGCTCCTGCCGCATCGCCACCCGTTCTTCCTCCTGGACCGGATCACCGACCTCGCACCCGGCGTGAGCGCGGAGGCCATCAAGAACATCACGGCCTCCGACGGCGTGCTGGCCGGTCACTTCCCGGGCCGGATGCTGTACCCCGGTGTCCTGCTCGTCGAATGCGTCGCACAGCTCGCCGCGGTCATCTACGGCAGCGCGGCCGCGCAGTCGTCCACCGGTGAACTGGTCGCGGATGTCGCCGACCGGGTCGGCTATCTCGCCGAGATCCGCCAGGCCAAGTTCATGAAGCCCGTGTTCCCCGGCGACCAGGTCGTCTTCCGGGCCCACAGCGGCTCCCGGCTGGGCGGACTGATCTCGGTCACCGGCCAGGCGTCGGTCGGCCGGGAGCTGGTCATGACCGCCCGCCTGGCCGTCACCGAACTCGAGCAGCCATAGCCCCGGAAGGCCGCCGGCCCACCGCGCCCGGGTCCGTCGTCCCAGCACGGACACGCACCCCAGCGTTCCGCCGAAACCACCCATGGAGGAATGATGAAGAGCAGCTACACCACCACCGATCAGGAGTACGAGGCCCTGCGCCGGCACGTCGGCCTGATCAGCTACGACGGCGCCGGCCTGGTCACCGTGACCGGTCCCCGGGCCACCGAGTACCTCGGCCGGGTCGGGACACGCAGTGTCGACTTCCTTCTCGAAGGCCAGAGCACCTCCGCCCTGCTGCTGCGCGAGGACGGCACCATCGTCGCCGAAGCGCTCATCCACTGCCGCGGCACCGACTACCTCGTGGAGATCTGGCCCGCCCAGGCCGCCGAGGCCGTCGCCCACCTGCTCGCGGCCGCGACCGACTTCCCGGACGTCACGGTCGAGGACGTCGGCTCACAGTGCGCGGTACTCGCCGTGGAGGGCCCTTCCTCCTTCCAGATCGCCCAGAAGTACCTCGACTTCCCCGTCGCCTCCCTCGCCTACCGCAGCTGCACCGCTGTCGAGTGGGGCTCAGGCACGGTGACCCTCTCGCGCACCGGCGTCACCGGCGAGTACGGCTACAAGTTCATCGTCCCGTCGGGCGACGCACCCCGGCTGCGGGCCGAACTCCTGGACCTCGGTGCCGTCGAGTGCGGCAAGGACGCGGTCGATGTCTGCCGGATGGAGGTCCGCTTCGTGAACCTCGAACGCGAGCACACCGGCGGACCGGTCCTCCCGTCCGACGTGGGTCTGCAGTGGATGCTCGACGCCGGTCAGGATTTCGTCGGCCGGCAGGCCCTCGACGAGTCCAGCGGCCAGGTGCACCGCTCCCCGGTGTGCTGGGTCGCTGACGCCGCCCTGGAGACCGCACCCCCCGAGGGAACCGTCATCGGGGTCAGCGACGCCGACGTGGGCATCATGACGCACTGCGTGTGGTCCCCCGCTCTGGGCCGGTTCATCGGTACGGCCGTTGTCGGCAACGGCGTCGCGGCCTCCGGCCAGGGCTTCCGGCTCGCCGGCACCAACACGCCGGTGCGCACGATCTCCGCCCCCTTCCTGACGGCGACCAGTCTCGGCGTGCCGCTCGGCTGAGCGGGACCCACAGGCCGCTCCCCACCATCGTCCACGTCCGCCAAGGCGGCGAACAGGAGAACACCATGCGTCCCAACAAGCGGCGGAACGACAGTGTCGCCGTCACCGGAATCGGCATCAGTTGCGCCCTGGGCAACGGCGTACCGCAGGTATGGCGGGCGGTGTGCGAGGGAGCGAGCGGCATCGGAAAGACCCGGCGGCTCGACGTCTCCACGCTCAGCTGCCGGTACTCCGGTGAAGTGGAATCCGTCCCCGGCACCGTGCGCCGGACGGGGAACCGCCAGGACCGCGCGACGCGCCTCGCGCTGGCGGCCGCGGAAGAGGCCATCGACAGCGCCCGGCTGGCCCGGGCCGAGTACGACCCGTTCCGGCTGGGCGTGGCCGTCGGCACCTCCGTCGGCGGCCTGGATCAGGGCGAGCGCTTCCACTGGGACCTCCTCGAAGGAGGCCCGACGGCAGGCCGGCGCGGTCTCCTGACCAGCTACCCCCTCTACACCTCGGCGGACGCGATCAGCGTGGCGTTCCGGCTCCAGGGACCCAAGGTGGTGATTTCGAACGCCTGCGCGGCCGGGGCCAACTCCATCGGATACGCGGTGGACACCATCCGCGAGGGACGGGCCGACGTCATGATCGCCGGCGGAGTCGATGTGCTGGACATCCTCTCCCTCGCCGGATTCGACAGCCTCAACGCCCTCGACTCCGAGCCCTGCGCGCCCTACTCCCGCAGCACCGGCCTGAACCTCGGAGAGGGAGCGGCATTCCTGGTCCTGGAGGCGGAATCGGCCGCCCGCCGCCGTCGGGCGCCCATCCTCAGCTACCTCCTCGGGTATGCGCTGACCAGCGACGCCTACCATGCCACGGCTCCCGACCCGGCGGGCAGCGGCGCCTCCAGGGCGATGCGGCGCGGGCTCGCACAGGCATCGCTCACACCCGACCAGGTCGACTACGTCAACGGCCACGGGACCGGCACCCCGACCAACGACAAGGCAGAAGCCAGGGCGGTGGCCGACCTCTTCGCCGACGCACCGTCGACGCCGATGAGCAGCACCAAGTCCCAGGTCGGACACATGCTGGGGGCAGCCGGGGCCATGGAGGCCGCGACATGTGTCCTGGCGCTGCGCGACGGCGTGATCCCGCCGACCATCAACGTCGACCGGCCGGCCGACGTGCCATGGGACATCGTGGCCAACCAGGCCCGGCCGCAGGCGCTGGACGTCGTCGTCTCCAACTCCTTCGCCTTCGGCGGCAACAACTGCTCACTGGTGCTGGGCCGCAACCCGGTCCCGTCCGCCGCCGCTCCCGATCATCGCGTGGTCATCACCGGAGCCGGGCCCGTCACCCCGCTGGGGAGCGGACGGCAGACCCTGGTGGACGCGCTGAGAGCGGGAAACAGTGCGGTCGGCCCGGCCCGCCTGACCGACCTCGCCCTCTCCAGGACCGCGCGCGCGGCCGAAATCGACAGCTCCGAATGCCGCCGCCACGTCGACCCGGCCTATGCCCGCCGCCTCGACCAGATCGGCCTGCTCACCCTCGCGGCCAGCCGCCTCGCGCTGCGCGACGCCGGACTGCGCATCACCAAGGCCAACTCCGAACGCGTGGGTATGATCTTCGGAACGTTCAGCGGGCCGATGCAAACGGTCGCCCAGCTCAGCGAGACCATCGGAACCCAAGGCCCGCACCGGGTCAATCCGCGCCTGTTCCCCAACTCGGTGATGAACGCGGCGGCCGGCCACGCCTGTCTCGCTCTGCAGATCCGCGGCCCCCTGTCCACCCTGGCCACCGGCTGCGTCTCCGGTCTCAGCGGCCTGGCGTACGCCGCCGACCTCGTGCGCCGCGGGGAAGCCGATGCCATGCTCGCCGTCAGCGCCGACGAGCTGACCCCGCTGCTCCACTGTGGCTTCGACCGCCTGGGCCTGCTCTCCGACGACACTGTCCGCCCCTACGAATCGACCTCGAGCGGCACCGTGCTGGGCGCGGGCAGCACAGCGCTGGTCGTGGAGTCACTCGAGCACGCTCTCGCCCGCGGTGCCACGATCCTCGCCGAGATCAAGGGCCATGCGACCACCTCGGACGCGTACCGCGTCGCAGGCAACGACCCCTCTGGGCGGGCCTGGGCGGAAAGCTTTCACCGTGCGCTCGACGACGCCGGCATGACGCCGGGTGACATCGGGACCGTCTACGGGGACGCCCGGGGCACGTCCGCCATCGATCTCGCCGAGGCCCGGGCGATCGCCCGGGTCTGGGAGCCGGGAGGCGTACGGCTGAGCAACCTCAGCCCCTACGTCGGTCACGTCCACAGCACCACATCGCTGATGTCCGTGGTCTGCGCCACCGAAACCGTGCACACCGGGTGGAGCCCCGAGACCCCCGCCCCCGCCCATCCCCGGGAGACGGTTGCCGACTACCTGCGCGCACCGCGCGGGAACGGCGGACCGTGCCTGATCACCGCGGCCAACTGGGGCGGGACCTACGCCTCCCTGGTCCTCGCGCCGTACGCAGGCGACCGGCCGCCGGCACAGGCGACGCGGGAGGCAGCGTGATGGACACCCCGTTCCCGGTCCCGGTGACCGGCTCCCCGACGCAGGAGTCCGGCTCCGCCGCCCACCCCTGGGCCGACTGGCCCACCCTCACCGAAATCCTCGCTGCCGTCCTGGCGCCGCGCCGGCTCGCAGCGCACGGACCCCGCACACCGGAGGACCGCTGATGGACACGCCGTCCCAGGCTCTGGCCCTGGTCGTTCCGACCCGGGTGCCGACACCGTACGACCCCCTTTGGGGCCACTGGCTCACCCCTGCGGAGATCTCCTTCAGCCACGGATTCCGGCGTGCCTGCGAGCATCTCGCCGCGCGAAAGGCCGCGAAGGAGGCCGTGGCGCGACTGCTGGGATGTCCGGCGGACCCCCGCACATGGCATGCGATGGAAGTTCACCGTGTGCCCGGCACCGCCCCCACGATGGCGCTCCACGGCGCCCCCGCACAGCGTCTGCAGAACCTGCGCCTTCCCCAGCCCGGGATCTCCCTGACCCACGCCAACGGGTACGCCGCGGCGCTCGCCTGGTTCCCGGCCCGGAGCGCCGAGACATGACAGGAACCGGAACCCAGGTGGCCGTCATCACCGGCGCCCTCGGCGGCATCGGGCGCGCCGTCGCCGATCACTTCCTCGAGCAGGGCATGGGGGTGTTGCTGACCGACCTCGACGGTGCGGCGTGCCACCAGGCCGCCCGCGAGCTCAACGACGGAGGGAAGCCCGGGATTGCGGTGGGATGCGCACTGGACGTCACCGAACCCCGGTCGTGGGAGGACGCGACACGACTGGCCCGCCGCCGCTTCGGACGCCTGACCGTACTGGTCAACAACGCCGGGGTGCTGGGGTACAGCCCGCTGGAGAACGTCGACTCAAAGGAGTGGTCACGTGTCGTGACGGTCTGCCAGGGCGGCACATTCCTCGGCATGAAGGCAGCCGCACCCTGCATGCGTGCGGCAGGCGGCGGCGCCATCGTCAACGTCGCCTCGATCTACGGAATCGTCGGCTCGGGCGTGTCATTCGCCTACCACGCGGCCAAGGGCGCGGTGCGCGCCATGACCACCGCCGCGGCGGTCGAGCTGGCCCCGAGCGGCATCCGTGTGAACGCCGTCTACCCCGGCATGGTCGACACCCCGATGACCGACCGGGCGCCCGGGCCGTTCGTCGACCGGGTCATAGAAGAGACCCCCATGCGCCGGAGCGCCCGGCCCGAAGAGGTCGCCGCCGCCGTGGGCTTCCTTGCGTCGCAGGCCGCCTCCTACATCACCGGCGCCGAACTCGTCGTCGACGGCGGTTACACGGCCCGATAGCACCGACGCCGGCACTGTCACAGGAGAGGAGGCGACCCGATGTCCCGCAGACGTCGCGACCCTGGTCGGCCGTGGCTGGTCCTGGCCGTGCTGTGCAGCGGATTCTTCCTGATCATCCTGGACACCACGATGGTCAACGCGGCCATCCCCGCCATGCTCCGTGATCTCGGCGCCGGCCTCGGCCAGGCACTTTGGGTGGTGAACTCCTACATCCTGGCCTGCGCCGTCTTCTTGATCACAGCTGGACGGCTCGGCGACCGCTTCGGCCCCAAGCGGATGTACCTGACAGGTCTGCTGATCTTCACCGTTGCCTCCGGACTGTGCGGACTCTCCGGCAGCGCCGACGAGTTGACAGCTCTGCGCGCGGTCCAGGGGCTGGGCGCGGCGCTGCTGACGCCGCAGACCAGCGCCTTCATCGCCGTACTTTTTCCCCCGGAGCGGCGCGGCACCGCATTCGGCGTCTGGAGCGGCGTGATCGGACTGTCCGCGGTGGCCGGTCCGCTCGCCGGCGGTGCGTTGGTCGCCGTGGCCGGCTGGGAGTGGATCTTCCTGGTCAATGTGCCGGTGGGGCTCGTCGCGCTCGTCCTCGCGGCAGTGGTGGTGCCCGATCACCGACCCCTCATCCGCCACCGCTGGGATCTCCCGGGCACGCTCCTGGCGACCTGCGGCCTGGCAACCCTCTCCTACGGCCTGCTGGAGTACCGCCGACCGGCGACCGGAGACCTCGCGGGATCCGCCACCCTGCTCTCGCTCGGCGCCGGAACGGCCCTGCTGCTCGCCTTCGTGATCCAGCAACGGACCAACCACGACGAACCCCTCGTGCCGCACGTCCTTTACGGACAACGCGACTTCGTGCCTGCCGCGGCCATCGGCGCCGGCGTCTACTTCGCCGTGACCGGTACGGCACTGCCGCTCCTGCTCTACCTCCAGGACGTCCTGGGCAACACCCCACTCGCCGCCGCACAGGTCACCGCACCCTCCGCGTTCACCGTCGGTCTCGTCGCCGTGGTCGTGGGTCGGCTGAGCAACGGTCCTCGTGCCAGGCCGCTGCTCGTCACCGGGCTGCTCGTCTACGCGGCCGGGCTGGCGTTGACCGCGGCCTGTGCACGGCCCGGGATGAACGCATGGCGGCTGTTGCCTGCCATGCTGGTCACCGACGCGGGCATCGGATGCACCCTGGCCCCCGCGGCGAAGATCGCGCTGGGCGGTATAGCTCCCGCCGTCACCGCCAGCGCCTCCGGAGTGCTCAACACCGCCCGGCAGGTCGGCGGCGTCCTCGGCAGCGCGGTCGTCGGCGCCCTGCTCCGCGCGCGGCTGGCCACCGAGCTGCGCTCCCGCGCCCGAGCCGCCGCACCCGAACTACCCCCGCCGCTGCGCACCTTGTTCACCGACACCGTCACCCACGCTCCTGGCGATGGCATCACCCCGCCACCGACGCCCACCGGTGTGGACCCCGCACAGGCCGACCACTTCCACACCCTCGCCGACGCCGTCTTCCGGCACGCCTTCGTCCATGCGTGGCGCACCACCCTGGTCCTACCCATCGGCGTCCTCCTGCTGTGCTGCCTGCTGAGCCGGAGGTTGTCCGCCGGCGACGCCACACCCTCGACGCCGCCCCGCCGTGGGCGCCATGTCAGACGCCCGGGACGTCACGCCGCCGGACGTCCCGTCAACTGCCCCTGCTCGCACCCCTGACGAATCCTCCCGCTGTCCCTGAAGCACGTCCAGCGGATCGTCATCCACGAAGGAGGCCGGCCATGTACTGCTCTCAACTTCCCGACCATGTCGGCGCGGTCGACGCCACGGCCACCTGGCACCTACCCGCGCACGACACCTCCGCCGGCGTGGCACGCCGCCACGTGCGCTCCTTCGTGCGGGGACGACAGTGTGCCGCGCCGGCCGAAGACTGCACTCTCATCGCGTCCGAGTTGGTCGCCAACGCGATCCACCACGGCGCCGGCCCCGTCTGGCTCACGCTCCGCCACCTCGTGCACGACGACGGCAGCGAGGCCCTCCAGCTCCTCGTGGGCGACCACGGCACGGGCCGGGGACCGATCACGCCCGTCCGCGACCCGGCCGGGGGCGCCCTGCGCACCTCGGGTCGCGGGCTGACCATCGTGGACGCGCTGTCCACCGCCTGGGGATCCACGCGCATCGCGGACGGACACGTCGTGTGGGCCACTGTGCGCCTGGAGAGCCGGCCGGACGCCCGCGGGCGCGCTACACGACACCGTCGAGGGCTCGCCCGACGGGCCTGATCCGCGGCAACCGCACGCCCTCGCGTGCCGCGACTCCGGGAACACCGCACGACCGTCGGGTGCGCACCTGGCGCGCCCCGAACATTTTGGAGGCACTGGATGCTTCGACGACTGGGAACGCTCGTCGCCCGCCGCGCACGCACCGTCCTGGTACTGGCCGGCCTGATCACAGTCGTGGCCGGGACCGTCGGCTCGGGCGTCTTCGGTCATCTCAAGGCCGGAGGCTTCCAGGACCCCGCCGCGCCGTCCAGCAAGGCGGCCCGGCTCCTCGACGAGGAACCAGGCGGGACGACGGGGCTGGTGCTCCTCGTACACCCGCGGCACGGCACCGTCGACTCACCGGCGGCGCAGACCGCGGGCCGGAACCTCACCGGCCGGCTCGGCCATCGTCCGGATGTCAGAGACGTCGTCTCCTACTGGCGCACACCGGACGACCGGCTCAAGGCGCCCGACGGCCGGACCGCACTCGTCCTCGTCCGCTTCACCGGTGACCAGGCGGAGGCCGCGCAGCACGCCGACGCGCTCCTCACCGAGGACGTTGCCGGCAAGGCCGCCGGCCCCGAACTCACGGTACTCGCGGGAGGTCCGCTGGGCATCGGCCACGACGTCACCACACAGGTGGCCAAGGACCTGGGGCTGGCCGAAGGCATCGCCGTGCCGATCACGCTGGTGCTGCTCATCCTCGTGTTCCGCGGTCTCGTCCCCGCACTGATCCCGCTGGCGATCGGCACGGCGGCCATCCTCGTCACCCTCGCCGAACTCCGTCTCCTTGCCGCGGTCACCGACGTGTCGGTCTTCGCGCTCAACCTCACCACGGCGCTGGGGCTCGGCCTCGCGATCGACTACGGACTCCTGATGGTCAGCCGTTTCCGTGAACAGGTGGCCTCCGCCCACGACCTGGGGGAAGCCCTGGCCCATACGGTCGCCACCGCCGGCCGGACCATCGTGTTCTCCGCCGCCACGGTCATCGCCGCGCTGAGCACGCTGCTGGCCTTCCCGCTCTACTTCCTCCGCTCCTTCGCCTATGCCGGGCTCGGAGTCGTGGCAACGGCTGCCCTGTCGGCACTGTTCGTCACGCCCGCCTTGCTGACCGTCTTCGGACACCGCGTGGCACCGGCCACAGCCCGCGGACGCGGCGGCGAGAGAACCTCCCGGGCACGCCCGGCCACCGGCGGCGCCTGGTACAGCGTCGCCCGGACGGTCTTCCGGCGCCCTCTGATGTCCGCCGTGCCCGCCGCCACCCTCTTGGCGCTCGCCACCGCACCGCTGCTCGGCGTCCACTTCGGGATGCCCGACGAACGCGTCCTGCCCCCGACCTCGCCGAGCAGAGCGGCCGCCACCGCCCTGCGCACGGATTTCCCCGACTTCAGCGGTGCCGGCACCCTCGACGTCGTGCTGACCGACGCCGCCGACCCGAAGCGCGTCGCCGCGTACGCACGGAGCCTGTCGGCGCTGCCCGGCGTGACATCCGTCGACTGCGGCACCGGGCCCTGCGTACCCGGTACTCCATCAGCCCCCGCCGACACGCAACCGACCCGCGGCATCGTGCACCTCACCGTACGCACGGCCCACGCCTCCGACTCGGCAGCGGCACAGCGGCTGGTGGCCCGGATCCGAGCGGTGGACGCTCCCCGTCACACCGCCGCGCTCGTCGGTGGGCCGGCCGCACAGGTCGTGGACACCAAGCAGGCGATTCGGCAACGACTGCCGCTGGTGATCGCGATGATCGCCGTCAGCACATTCCTGCTGTTGTTCCTGTTCACCGGCAGTGTCATCCAGCCCCTGCGCGCACTGGCGCTCAACACACTCGGTTTCGGCGCGATCCTCGGCACGCTCGTATGGATCTTCCAGGAGGGCAACCTCTCCTCCCTTCTGGGCTTCACACCGATGCCGATGGACACCGCGATGACCCTGCTGATGTTCTGTCTGGTGTTCGGTCTCTCCACCGACTACGAGGTGTTCGTCCTCGGACGTATCAAGGAACTGCACGACCAGGGACTGCCGGCAGCGCAGGCAGTGCCGCGGGGGCTCGCCCGTACCGGGGGCCTCGTGTCCGTCGCGGCTGCCCTGCTCGCCGTGAGCCTGCTGGCCTTCACGACCAGTTCGGTCACCTTCATGCAGATGTTCGGACTCGGCAGCGGACTGGCGATTCTCGTCGATGCCACGATCGTCCGGGGCGTGCTCCTGCCCGCCTTCCTGAGCCTGCTCGGCGAGCGCGCTTGGTACTGCCCTCGCTGGTTGCGGCGGCTTCACACGAGGTTCGGGCTGACCGGCTGATCACCTCCATCACGACCCTCACGACCAGGCCATCATGCGCACTGCCGGTGATCGTGACGGCCGGGACGGCCGACGAGTGACGGACCGGTGCGTCATGTGCAGTTCCCACTCCGCCGCCGGCGCCGGTGCGGTCACCCCCGTGGCCCGCATCATGCGCCAGGCTGGCTTGGCCTGACCGGGCTGCGGCTGCGGCTGCGGCTGCGCAGGAGGCACCGCACCGCCATCGCGGACAGCGCCGCCGCGAAGGCAGCGGGCCTCATCGGCCGCGACCTCACCGCCGCAGTGGTGAACACGAAGTACGTCGGCAACACACAGGCTCCACGCGTAGGGCCGTCTGGTTTCGAGGTGTGCTGACCTTGGTCGGACGGGCGTGGGGGTGGGCCGTGCGGTACGGCGTAGTGGTGGAGGAATTGGACGCCGAGGTGATGGCGGAGCTTCCGACGGGTGAGGCGCGGCACGAGGGGCTGGGGTTCGTTGAGTTGGTGCGCGCTGATTCCCCGGCGTGGCCGGATGTGCGCGACACCGGGAGCATTGAGGAGATTCGCGAGGCGTTTGGGGCGCGCTGCTGGATTCGGTAGATGCCGCGTGCGGGCACGATCGAGGTGCGCGAGATCGGATGGGCCGGCTGAGGTATTGCACGCTACCGCGTAGGGGGCCGCCTGCCCATGAGCGAGGGGCGGTCCAGGAGGACCGCCCCTGATGGAGCCTCAGCTCACGAACCTCGGCCCCCATCTGAACAGGACGGTGGTTGAAGTCCTGCCGGAGTGTCAGAGCTGGTAGAAGTCGGTGTAGTGGTTGGGCGAATACCAGACCACGCCGGTGTTGGAATCGACGACGATCCGGTAGGCGTCCCGATGGGCGCCGCAGGCGCGCGGATAGACGTCGTACTCGTAGAAGGTGTCACCGGACGGCAACTGCCCGTCGTTGTTGTAGAACTCGCCGCCCGCGTAACTGCACTCGCCGTCCGGCCAGTCGTACCAGCCGCGAGCGGTCGGGTAGCCGAGGTCTGACCAGGTCGAGTTCGCCGAGGCCGCGTCGGAGCAGCCGTTGATGCTGCAGGAGCTGTAGACCGCCGCATTCGCGGCAGGGCTGTTGACGGCGGACACACCGAGCACGGAGGCGATGGTGGCGATCAGCACAGCGGACCGCTTGGCCCAGGACAGCCGGGGACGTCGCAGAGTCAGCAAGGAACCCTCCAATTGAAAGCACGCATGGACATGACACTCTGGTGGCTTCGTGCGACAACAGGGTGTATGGCCGGTTGCGAGGGAGGGGCAATTGCCTTTGACGCAGGCACATTGTGCTCCGCTCCCCCAAGAGTGCTTGTTCGGGCAGTCGGAGTTCCCGTGTGGTCATCTCGGCCAGCAGGCACAGCATGTTCTGGAAGCCCTGCGCGTCATCGCTGAACCTGAACTCGGGGAGCAGTCCGGCGTACGGCCTCCCAGGTGCCGAGGATCACGCGGGGAAGGTACGCGCCCCGACCACTGACGGGACGCGCCACAGGGTCGGCCAAGGATCACAGAGATCCCACAAGAACCGCTCCTACGGCGCCTCGGCGGAAGTCGGCAACGAGGGGGAGCACCCGTGGATCGTTCACGTCGCCTGGGCGGACGCTATCGTCTGGAACAGGTCCTGGGGCAAGGGGGGATGGCCGAGGAGACCTCGCCCGCGTGCTTCCACACTGGCATGCCAAAGCAGCCGAAGCCCCCACGGACGCCGATCGCCGGACCCTCAGCCGTCTCGTCGGCCGTCGCATCGTCCGCACAGGATTGACCCTGTACACAGCCGTGCACGGCGAGAAAGCCCCGCGTCCCTGACGGGCGGCCCACGCCATGACTCGACAGCACTTCACCGACACCTACGTGACGCATCGCCCCAGCTCAACAACGACCCGGACACTCCGGCACTCAGTAAGACCGACGTCGAGGACCTGCACCCGGCGGACAGCGCGGAAAGATCTGCCAAAGGCGGGGCGATCGAGTGGATTCACTGGCAGTCCGGCACCGCCCAGCTGCTGCCCCGCCTGAACGCCCGCCGCACCCGCGGCCCGTTGTTCCTCACCGGCCGCAGAGCCCCGGCCGGGACGCCGACGCTGGACGTCTGTCCGGAGACGGGCCGAGCCCTGCTCTCCTACCGCCGAGCCGAGGAGATCTTCGAGGAAAACACCCGGCTGCGGGTCAACCCGCTCGCCTCACCCGAGGACATCGAGTACCTGGACGGCTGGACCCTGCACCGGCTCCGCCACAGCGCCCTCACCCACGACGCCGAGGACGGCACCTCCACCCCGATGCTCCTCGCACGGTCCCGGCACGCTTCCGTCCGCTCCCTGGAGCAGTACGCCCGCCCCGCTTTGCATCGTGGGGCAGAGGCAGGAGACCGGGGCCTTGCAGGGGAAGCAGTTCGTCGCTCGCCGCGCCCGGTGGCGGCGATGCCGCACGCGCCTGTGCGTGGCTCGGCGGGCGCCGCATCGCCGGCCACGCACGGGTCAGGCGAAGCCGATCTGCTGGTAGAAGGTCCGGTTGTCCCAGAAGAGGAACTCCTCCTCCATCACTCCCTGCTTGTTCCAGATGCCGACCGTGGCCATGTTGATGGAGAACTTCTTGCCCGTCGGCTGGATGAAGCCGCCCATGCCGTCCGGCATGGGACGTGTGAAGGAGCCCTGCATGACACCGGTCACCGAGGTCAGGTTGTCCTTGGCGATGCGGATCGGGTGCTCGGTGATGCGCGTGTCCGGCGCCCAGACGAACTGGCTCTTCATGTCGGCGATATGCCGGTCGATGCCGTCCGTGTAGTGGCCGTCGGGCCAGTGGACGCGGATGTTCTGTGCGTGGCTCTCACCGATCCTGTCCCACTGCTGACCGGAGTAGACGGCGAAGTCCAGCTCGTCGAAGATCTCGAGGTGCTTGCGCTCCGTATCGGTCAGGTGGGTCGGCCAGAACGACTCGGCCTGTGGGGTGGAGGCCGGGTCGCCGAGCAGTTCCCGGTTGCCCGTGGCCGCGGCTGCCAGGTCGGTTCCGCTGGCTACCGCGGTGATGGCGAGGGCGCCCAGGGCGGCGGCACCTCCGCCTCGGAGGACGTTGCGACGGTTGATCATGTCGGTTCCTTGTCTACGAGATCACGCTGGGGAGAGGGGGGTGAGGCTTAGAAGGCGTAGGGGCCGAAGCGGCCCCAGGCCACCAGGGCAGCCAGGAGGAGCAGCACCAGACTGACCGGGATCGCCTTCGCCTCCTTGCGGCGCACGTGCACCGCGGCGGCGCCCAGCATGGTCACCGCGAGTCCGAGGGCGACCCAGGCCGCCAGGGCAGGCGCGATGCCGAGCGCGGCGGGGAGGATCAGCCCCAAGGCTCCGAGCGCCTCGACGGCGCCGATCGCTCTGACCGACCTCGGGGAGAAGTCCTCGACCCAGGCCATGCCCGAGGCGGCCAGCTTCTCGCGTGGCTGGCTGATCTTCATCAGCCCTGCCATCAGGAACAGGAGCGCGAGGATGCTCGCAGCGATCCACAGGGCGGTGTTCATCAGGGGATTCCCTATCCATTGACTTGATGCTTCAAGCCCGAAGCTAGCGCTGGAGACTTGAAGCGTCAAGTGAGGAGGATTGGATTTGACTTGAAGGATCAAGCTAGGATGGGGTCATGGACACGCATGAGCCCCGCTGGCTGAACGCCGAGGAGAGGCAGACCTGGCTCTCCCTGACCGCCATGGTGATCAACCTGTCGAACGCGCTGGACACCCAGTTGCAGCGCGATGCAGGGATCAGCCACTTCGAGTACCAGGTCCTCGCCACCCTGTCCGAGGCCGCCGAACGCACCATGCGCATGAGCGACCTGGCGATCCTCACCAACGGCTCGCTCTCCCGCCTGTCCCACGTGGTCAAGCGCCTGGAGAAGCAAGGCTGGGTGCGCCGCACCCCCGATCCGGACAACGGCCGCTACACCCTGGCCATCCTCACCGAAACGGGCTGGGAAAAAATCGTCGCCACCGCCCCGGGCCATGTCGAGGAGGTCCGCCGCCTCGTCTTCGACCCGCTCACTCAGGCCCAGCAGCGCACCCTGCGGGCCATCGGCCACCGCGTCAATCAGGCTGTCGACCCCACCGACACCTGCCGCCTGGACTGACGATGCGCCTCACACATCGGTCCGGCCCGCCCCGCGGAAGGCTCACCATGTCCTCGACATTCGAGCCCACCGTGCCCGCCGGTGCCTACGACGACTTCCTGCCCGGCGCCCTGCACCGAGCCCGCGCCCAGCGCGACTGGACCCCCGCCGACGGTCCCCTGCCCGCCCTGTACGTCAGCCACGGCGCCCCGCCACTGCTCGACGACGGCCCCTGGATGCGCCAGCTCCTGGACTGGACCCAGAGCCTGCCCAAACCCAAGGCCGTCCTGATCGTCTCCGCCCACTGGGAGCACGCGCCGCTGTCCCTGTCGGCACCCGCCGCGCACACCCCGCTGGTCTACGACTTCGCCGGATTCCACCCCCGATACCATCAGGTGCGCTACGACACCCCCGACGCGAGCGCGCTGGCCCGACGGGTGGCGGCGATGATGCCGCACGACGAGCCCGTCCACCAGCACCCGAGCCGCGGCCTGGACCACGGAGCCTGGCTCCCGCTGATGGCCATGTTCCCGCTCGCGGACATCCCCGTACTCCAGCTGTCCATGCCCACCCACAGCCCCGCCCGACTACTGGAACTCGGCGCCCGGCTGGCCCCCCTGCGCGAGGAAGGAACCCTTGTCATCGGCTCCGGGTTCATGACCCACGGCATCCATGCGGTCACTCCCGACATGCTCTACAAGGGCATCGTCCCCGGGTGGTCCTCCGGCTTCGACACCTGGGCCGCGGGCGCCCTGGCCCGCGGCGACGTCGAGGAACTCGCCGCCTGGCGCGACCGCGCGCCCGGCATGCCCCACGCCCACCCCACTCCCGACCACTACACCCCGCTGTTCATCACCCTCGGCGCCGGTGGCGAGCCCGAACGACCCGTGAGGACCATCATCGACGGCTACGTCCTCGGCTTCGCCAAACGCTCCTTCCAGACCGCCTGATACTCGAGCCGCAGAGCGTGTCTGGAAGATCGTGCAAGTCCGGGAGGTGACCGTCCGGCCGGGGGCTCGGCCTTCGGTGTCGTCCCGTATCCCGATGGGGTTGGTCCGACCGCGAAGCCACGGTCTCGGGCAAGCAAGTACCGTTCGAGGGTGCCAAGCTGTTCACGCGAGGGATGGCGCCACGGGCGAAACCGGGCGGGGACATCCGCTGGAATCAGGCAATGCCTGGCCGGCGCTGGGCGTTGCGGCGACCGATGAGAAACCAGAGCAGGCTCCCGAGGTAGGGGGCCATGACGGCGAAAGCGCCCCAGAGCAGCTTCACGCCTCCGGTGAGGTCGGACCTGACGATGCTGAGCAGAGCGCCGAAGTAAAACGCGAGAGCGCCGACGACCACGGCGGCTCCTGCGCAGGTGATCACGATGTTGCCGGTAGAGGCAAGGGCCATCTGGTGTGCGTGCTGTGCCTGCATCGTTCATTCCTCTTGCTGGTGGGGGGATTCTGAGAGCGGCGCCCGGTCGGACGGTCTCGGTTGCCGGCAGTCGGGCTGTTCCGGGGTGCCGAGTGCGTCATGGGTGAGCCCGTGTCATGAGGGGCGCCGTGCGGACCGCAGCAGGTAGACGGCGGCGGCCACCGGGAGTGCCGGGACGGCCAGGAGGACGGGGGTGAATGCTCCGAGACCGAAATTGAGCGTGCCCGCGGGGACCACCCACTGCGCCGCCGCGAACAGCGGTGGTACGAGGGCGGCCGCCGTTGCGATCGTCTTGTCCCGGTTGCGCCACTGCGGCGCCCTCCACAGCCACCAGATCGCGCCGGTCAGGGCGGGGACGCCCAGCAGGGGTGCGAAGAGCGTCAGGAGGCCGGTCGCCGCCAGCAGTGCCAGCAGGGCGAGGGTGCGTGCGCGGCTCACTTGCGGGGCGGGGAGTTCGTCGCCGAGTGCGGTTGCCGCTATGGTGCGCGGGTCGCCGAGGCGGGTCAGCACGGTGCGGATCTCGTCGTCGCCGGACGCGGACGCTTCCGCAAGGGAGACGGCGATGTGCTCCTCCAGGTCGGCCAGCAGCTCGTTGCGGCGTTCCGGGCTCAGGCCGGCCGTTTCACGCGCCACGGTGGCCAGGTAACTCTTCACCAGCGGGTGCTCGGTGATCGTCACGGTGGTCTCCTGTCAGTCGGTGATGAAGTGGTCGACCGCGTCACGGAAGTGCGGCCAGATGGCGGTGAACTCCTTCAGCGCCGCATGCCCCGACGGCGTCAGCTCGTAGTAGCGCCGCGGGGGCCCGCTGGGGGACTCCTGCCAGCGGGTCTCCACCAGTCCGTCACGCCGCAGCCGCGACAGCAAGGGGTAGATGGTCCCCTGGCTCGTGACCATGACATTCACCGCGCCAAGGGTTTCGAGCAGCTCCACGCCGTAGCGCGGTCCCTCCCGCAGGATCGCGAGCACGCAGTACTCCAGCACCCCCTTGCGGAGCTGGCTCTCCGCCTTGCCCGCGACGGGCTTACCTGCGATGTCAGGTTCCATGCATTGCACAGTACCTGGCCATCTCTTGATGTCCAAAGGTGATGTTGGTGAGGTCCGGTATGCGGCACCCACGCTCAAATCCCGCCGCCTGGGACACCCACAGGGACACCGCCGCCCCTCCCTGACTACCGCCCGGCTGCAACCTGGCCGAACCGTGCGAG
This sequence comes from Streptomyces griseochromogenes, assembly GCF_001542625.1. Taxonomy (NCBI): domain Bacteria; kingdom Bacillati; phylum Actinomycetota; class Actinomycetes; order Kitasatosporales; family Streptomycetaceae; genus Streptomyces; species Streptomyces griseochromogenes. Next base: position 5,705,530 of record NZ_CP016279.1, read on the forward strand.
AACGCGCGAATTCAAGTTGGTGGAGGCTCACTAAAACGTGCCACCTCGCCTCGCGTGCCCAGCGGACATCGGCTCACCCACGCGGGCAGCTCACGATGCGGGACACGAGGCGACAGCACAGTAAAGCGTCGCAGACGCCGCCGGGTCGGTTTGCCCAGGTCATCCGGCAGCGCGTCGATTAACCGGCCAACGATGTGAGACAAGCCGCTGAAGGGCCGGGCCGCCGTACGTCGGCCCCGCCCTTCACGTATGAGCGCGGATCTCCGGCGCCGCACTCTGGGGGTCGCCCCTTACGCGGCCTTGAGCCGCTTCACCCAGGTGATCGGGCTGCTGCTGCCGGGGGCCTGGATGTAGGCCCGTGCTGGGATGGCTATGAGGTGCTCCTGGTTGTCGCTGGTGTCGAGGTCGCGGATGACGATGTAGCCGCTGTAGGTGGCGCCGTTGGCCCGGCCCTCCAGATAGCCCTTCTTGCCCTGAGGCACGTTGATCTCGATATCCGATTCCCGGGTGCTCTGCACCTTGGTGGTCGAGGTGGTGGAGTAGCTGTAGGCGAAGCCGGCCTCACCGCCGGCCGATACGCCGTCGCCGCTGATGCTGGGCGTGATCTTGCCGCCCACCTGCCAGCCTTCGGTCGTGCTCTGCTCATCGGCTACGGACGCCGTGACCTTGTACGTGAGCTTGCCCTCGCCGGTGAGACCGTCGCTGGCCCCCCGCTGCGGGTACTTCTCCTCGAGCTTCCCGACGAACATGCAGGGTGCCGCCTGCCCGAACGACGAGCTCTGCGAATCTTTGTTGGCCATGTTGCAGTACTGCTCGGCGCTCAGTCCGCCGGACAGCATGCCGTCCTTGGTGTTCTGGCGGACTTCGGTGCCGTTGGGCTTCTCCGTCTGGGACTCGGCCCCGGGGTCGGCCCAGCCGTCGGCCAGGTGCTTGGCGCTCTCCCGCAGCGGCGCGGAGTTCTTCTCGTCGGCCGCGTACTGCCGCGCAGCCTCTTGGGCGTCCTTGACGGCCTGTTCGGGGTCGTAGGTGCCCTTCACGTCCGCCAGGGTGATGGCCTTGACGTTGCCGTCCTTGTCCTTCTCCAGCCCGGCCGGGTAGCCCATCGAGGATTCCGAGGAGTTGACCGGATCCGTCTTGTCCAGCGAGGCGAGGACGTCCTGATCGGACTCGTAGGTCCCGTCGGCGACCGTCGCGGGCTGACCGTCGTCGGCGAAAGCGGGGGTCTGGGTGCCGATCAGGGATATGCCGGTGAGGAACGCGGTGGCCAGTGCCCCGGCCACCACACTGCCGTTGCGTCGACCCGGAGTGGGGTTGGTCTGCAGTTGTGTTGACACACGGTCTCCTTATCGTCGGGTGTCGGACCCTTGGGGCCGCGCCGGTTCGTGGGGGGTGGACTACACCCGCTGGAACTGCGATGCCAGGTACCTTGCGCTGCACAGTACCTGGTTATATCCAGACGGCCAAGGGTGATGTTTGAGCGGTCCGGCATACAGCCGCGCGCGCCGAAGCCCCGCCACCTGGGACGCCTACGAGGACGACGCCCGTCCTCCCCAGTCACCGCCCGTCTGCACCGGGCCGAGCCCATGGGAGAAAGGGGCCACCACCATCGAAGCCGGGGTGGTACTTGTCCGCCGCCAGGTCCCACTCGCGGTCCGCCCGGCGGCAGCCCGACAACGAGGGCTTCTGGTCGGGCGATGTCATGGCGAGGCTGGGATCAGTCCGGTCTCGGCGATGAAGCCGTCGAGCACGTCGGGCCGGTACTGCATGCGTTTCAGGCGAGTACGGGTCAGGGCTGCGAGTTCGTCGATACTGCAGGGGGCGAGGTTGCCCAGGCTGTCCTTCAGATGCGCCCACACGCCCTCGGCCGGATTGAGGTCGGGTACGTAGGTGGGGAAACCGAAGACGGTGAGCCACTGACGGCATCTTTACGGCCGTGGTGCACCAGCATTCGGTAGATCAGCCGCGTGCACCGGCCGACCCGGAGGCACACCAGACCGGCCAGCGAGATGCGTCCCGAACCCGCGGCCCTGACCGTGACCACGGGCGTGTGTCCGCGCCGGGACCTGTACGGTCAGCCCATTTGGCGCAGGATGCGCCAGGTCTGCGCCGGGCTGAACCGTACGTGGAAGCGCCGCGCGATCACCCTGGCCACCCGGGCCAGGATCCACCGCTGGTCCTCCACCCAGCCGTGGACGGCCGGCCCCTTCTCCAACTCGGCGGCCAGCCAGGCCCGCCAGCCGGGCTTCATCCGGGACGGCCGCCCGGACGGCCCTTTGGAACGCAGGGCTTCCACTCCGCCCTACCGCCAGCGGGTGTGCCAGGCATAGGCGGACTTGCGGGAGACGCGTAATCGACTCCCAGTCCTGCCGCACACGCGTACCCCCGACCCACCCGAGATCACTCGTTCAGCTCAACGAGTCGCCCAGCGAGGGGAAACGACGTCCACAGCAGACGCACAGCGCTACATGTCCGTTCGTGTAGGCATCTCAGTAAAGCCGAAGGGCGGCTGGAGCCGCGTCCGCTGGTCGCCACCGTTGCCCGGCTCGAGCCCGGAGACCGCGCACTCGCCGTCGGCCCCGCACAGCGTTCGACCTGGCAGGCCCTCGGCGACGGCAGCTGCATGTACCGAAGCGTAGTTGCCTTCGGCAGTCCGCCGTTCGTACTCGGCAGCATGGCCACCTCGGCCCTCGGCAACTCCGTGCCGCCGCGAACGACGCGCAACCACGCTGGGTGACGGACGGGTCCGGAGAAATCACCGTCACCACACGCAAGGTCTACTTCCCCCCGCCCACCCCCGACTGCTGGAACGCGGCTGGCTTCCAACGGACTTCGAGCAGCGATGCACCGATATCGGCCGCCCCTGCCGCCCGGCAGGACGCCTCCTGCTGAACCGCGGCCACTAGAGAACGCAGGCCGGAGCCCTGGGTGGCCGTACATGGTCTCGGTGCGGCCAGTGGGGAACAGGTACGGTCGGCGGTGCCGGGCCAGCGCCGGTGTCGGTGGGCGAGGTAGCCGGCCAGACGGACCGTCACCGGTTCGGCGTGCGCGATGGTGCCGCCAGCCACCTGCAGGAGGCTCGCCTCGAGGTCACGGGCGTCACCGAGGCGTCCTGATCGTGCCGGGGCCAGACAGGCCCGTGCGACGGGTTCGCGGTGCTGTGGGAGATCTCCCAGCAGACCAACATCAAACTGTCCGACGTCCCACTGGCGGACGGCCGCCTCACCCGCGCGCCTGCCGCGGCAACCGTCCGCGCTGCGCAGGATCCGTGGCCGTGACCGCCCGGCCCGTCGGGCCGCTCACTCCGGGAACGGGCAGTCCTCGCCGTCTTCCTCACCTCGCTGCACCGGCTCTACGGATCGACCTGGTCCGAACTCTCCAGGCGTACAGGCCTGTCGGTTCCACCCTCCAGCGCACCACCCGACCGTCGGGGCCGGTGCCAGGCGGTCGGGCGGGCGCCGACGTCAAACGCCGGCAGCGCATCTCACGTGGGCCTGGGGCTGGGTCCGGGAGTGGGCGGTGCCGGTGTGACGCGCAGGCGTGGAGGCGGCGTCTGCGTCAGATGGGGAGGCGGCCCGTCCCCCGGCTGCCACGGACGCATGGCCTCGTCCAGGAAACTCTGGTGGCTCGCTGCCCACTGGGCCATGTCATTGGCGAAAATGATCTTTCGGCCATGATTGCCGCGAAGGTGTGTCTCCCATGTGGTCAGGTCCTTGGCCGGGCCGCCGCCCTGGTACACGTGGGTGAGCAACGCGACGTTCTCACGGGCGTTGTAGCTCCTGTACGCCGGAACGCGGTCCGTGGTGTCGGCGATGGCGCCCATGATCGCGGCGATATACCTGATCGATCCCTCGTCAGTCGCCAAGATGGCCTCACGCTCCGGCACGCTCGCGCGGGGCAGGTAGCCCTGGGCTTCAACCTGCTCCACGAGAGGCGAATCGATGAAGTGCACCTTGCCCGGACCGACCCATCGCTGGCTTATCCGCACGCCCAAGAGTTTCGTACCGGGTGGCACAGGCCAGGCGGGCTGCACGTTCTCCAGCGCTTCCCACGCGATGGCAGCGGCGATCGCCTTCGGGGAGATCCCCCGTAGTCGCGCTTCGCGGACGATGACGTCCCGGTGTGCTTCGATCCAGCTGAGGACGGCATCCTCACGCGGTGAGTATCTCGAGCCATCGGCATCCACGTACGGGAGGGTGTAGTCGTGCGCATCCTCGAGCTCGTGGGACAGAAGAGACGGCCCGGGCGACTGGCCCGGCCGGGGGTTCGGCGTCCTGCTCGACTGCCCCGTCGGCTGTCCCAGCCGATCGTAGGCCGCCTGGACCGCCTTTTCCTGGGCGAACACCGGCATTGTGGGTGTTCGGACAGTGACGACGTCACGCTGTGTCTCCAGAAATGCCTGGCCGACTCGCCGCACGTTCCGGTCGGTGTAGTACGCGGCAGCGACCTGCTCGGCGACGTCCGTGTCCAACACGCTGCACGTCACAGCGCCCGGGCTCATCTCATACTCCCGCAGCGCAGGTGCCAGCACCATCCGAATCCAGGTCTGGAACTGTTCCGCGCCCTGCGTGCAAGTGCCCGAGTAGCTGAAAAGGTGCTCCGGGATCGCTGATACCGTCTCCATCTTTCCCCTGACGTGCTACTTGTCCTCTCGGTCCGCGCGAGAATCCTCCGGCACGGGAGTACCGACTGTCATTGACCCTCAGCGCACAGAACTTGGCACCCATCTCCCCTGGTCAACCAGCCTCGCGCTTACACAAGGCGGGCTGCCCAACTGGTGGTCAAGAAAGCAGAAAGTTCCTCTGACCAGGGAGAATGAGGATTGCTGAGGTCCTTGTTCCCGCCACCGTCGGAGGCATTTTCCAGACCAAGATGCGTATCGGCCCCACCCGCGTGTCCGCGTCAAGGGCGGCGGTCGCGGAGTGGTTTCGCAAGCCGGTGCGGTACTGCTGGTCGAGACGGTCCGCAAGACAAGGTCCTCCTGGACGTCGCCCTGAGGGTCGCGCTCGGCGGTGACTGCCTCGCGGATGTCGCGATGCCGCGGTGCGAGCCGGCCGTCTTCGGCCCGGTCGCCTCCGACCCGACGGTCTCCCGCCGGATCGACGTCCATACCGCCGGGCAAACACGCTCCGGACGCCGGTGGACAGGTCACGGTCGGCCTCGACGGTGCCCTGGTACTCGGCTGCGTTCTTGCCGGAAGCACCCGATCGGCCCGGCTCGGTAGCATGCAACGCATGGCCATCAAACTTGAGAACGTCGGCATCGCCGTTCGCGACCTCGAAGCAACGATTGCCTTCTTCACCGACCTCGGCCTCACGGTCGTCGGCCGTGACACGGTCAGTGGTGAGTGGACCGACACCGCCGTCGGCCTTGATGGCAATCACGCCAACATTGCGTTGCTCCAGACGCCAGACGGTCACGGTCGCCTTGAGCTCTTCGAGTACATCCATCCCGAAGCGATCGAGTCGAAGCCCACTCGTCCCAACGAGATTGGCATGCATCGCGTCGCCTTCTCAGTCGACGACATCGACAAAGCCCTTGAGACAGCCGCAAAGCACGGATGCCGTCCGCTTCGCGGTGTGGCGACTTATGAGGACGTCTACAAGCTCACGTACGTCCGCGGTCCCAGCGGCATCCTTGTGATGCTCGCCCAGGAGCTGAAGAAGAACTGACGGCCGGTCGGGTCAATTAGCCTCGCGCTTACACAAGGCGGGCTGTCCGACTGGTGGTCAAGAAAGCAGAGAGTCCCTCTGACCAGGGAGAATGAGGATTGCTTAGGTCCTTTTTCCCGCCAGCGCCGGAGCCACTTTCCAGACGAAGAAGCGTATCGGCCCCACCCGCGTGTCGGCGTCGAGGGCGGCGGTCGCGGAGTGGTTTCGCAAGCCGGTGCGGTACTGCTGGTCGAGACGGTTCGCAGGTCCGGTCTGGATGCGGTGCTATCCGCAACTTTGGCCCCGTGGCGGAAGCCCCGGGCCACACACGATCCCGGCAAGGTCCTCCTAGCCGTCGCCCTGGCGGTCGCGCTCGACGGTGGCTGCCTCGCGGATGTCGCGATGCCGCGGTGCGAGCCGGTCGTCTTCGGCCCGGTCGCCTCCGACCCGACGGTCTCCCGCCGGATCGACGTCCTTACCGCCTCCGGCGAGAAGGCCCTGCAGGCCATCCGGCCCGCACGGTCCGAGGTGCGTAACCGGGGCTGGTCGCTGGCGGGCAAACACGCTCCGGACGCCGGTGGACAGGTCACGGTCGACCTCGACGATGCCCTGGTGATCGCGCGCTCCGACAAGGAGGACGCGGCCGCGATCTGGAAGAAGACCTATGGCCATCACCCCCTGACAGCTTTCGTCGACCATGGGCCGGGCGGAACCGGAGAGCCGGTCGCCGCCCTCCTCAGACCGGAAAACGCGGGCTCGAACACGGCCGCCGACCACATCGCCACCGCTCAACTGGCCCTGGCTCGGCTGCCGAAGAAGTACCGACGAGGGCGACAGACCCTGATCCGCACGGACTCCGCCGGCGGCACTCACGACTTCGTGTCCTGGCTCGCCAAGCGAGGACGATGGCTTTCCTACTCGGTCGGCATGGTCATCACCGAACAGATTCACCAGCACTTTGTGAAGATCCCGGCGTCGGCCTGGACACCGGCCGTCGAAGCCGACGGCACGGTCCGCGACGGAGCCTGGGCCGCCGAGGCCGAAGGGCATGCGGTTGATCGTCCGCAACGAACGACCGTATCCCGGAGCCCAGTTGAGGATCACGGACGCGGACGGCAATGCGGATCACCTGCTTCGCGACCAACACCCCTGACCGGCCGATCGCTGAGCTCGAGCTCCGTGACCGGCTGCGCGCCCGAGCGGAAGACCGGAGCCGGGCCGCCAGGACCACCGGACTGCGCAATCTGCCCCTGCACCACACCGCGCAGAACAGGGTCTGGCTGAAGATCCTTCAGATCGCACTCGACCTGCTGGCCTGGATGCCCATGCTCGCCCTGACTGGCACAGCCCGGCTCTGGAAACCCCGCCGACTGCGGTTCCGTCTCTTTTCCGCGGCCGCCCAGCTCGTCACCACCGGCCGGCGCCGCATCCTCCGCTTCACCCGCCACTGGCCCTGGACAGGCGAGATCACAGCCGCCCTCGAACGACTCGCGCTCCTGCCCAACCCGGGCTGACCAGCAGACCTCCCGTACCGACGGCAGCACCACCCCACCCCGGGCAGTGGAACCCGGCGCCCACCCGACGCGACAGCCGGGCCACCGGCCTGCCCACCACCCACCCTGAAAGGCGAAGGGATTTCATGTCTCGGCGAGGGCCAAGCGGGCGGCGGGAACCACCTGTTCGGCGAACAGGCTCAACTGGCGCTCCTGGTCTTGGTCCGGCCAGTACACGAATCCGTTCATGCCGTGGTCGCGTACCAGCATGGTGATCTGCTCCACCCACTGATCGGCCGGACCATGGAAGTCGCCTCGGCGTGATGAGGCCGTTGAGGTTGTAGACCTTGCGAAGGGCGCCGGGGGCGCGCCCAGCGCGGGTCGCGGCGTCGTTGATGCGTTGCACGGCTTCGCCGACGCGGTCCATGTCCAGATACGCCAGCGACGGCAGCCACCCGTCGGCTTTGGCACCCGTCACCTCAAACATGCGTGGACCGTAGGCGCCCAGCCACATTCCCAATGAGGACGAGGGCACGGGACCTGGGTGGACACCGGCCACGTGGTCGTACGTGCCGGGGACCCGCACTGATCTCAGCCCGCTCCACATCGCCCGGATGACATCGATTGCCTCCCCCAAAGCGTCGACGGCCTCCTTCTTGCTTCGACGTGGGCCGCCCATCGCTTCGATCGCCTCCCAGAACGCGCCGGTCCCAGTCCCAGGCGCAAGCGGCCTTTCGAGAGCACATCGAAACTGGCAGCGGCTTTGGCCAGCATCGCCGGCGGACGCAGCGGCAGATTTGCCACCGTGGGAACGAACGTCACCCGCTCGCTCCAGGCCGCCAGAAAGGACATCAGCGTCCAGGTGTCCTGGAACGCCTTCTGGTAGGGGTGGTCCTGGACGGTGACCAAGTCCAGACCGGCCCTGTCAGCCAGCAGCGTGAGCCGCAGCGGCTGGTCCACGTCGCCCCAGACCGGGTCGACGTTGACTCCGAACAGCACGGGTAGATCAATGAGCTTTCTCCTCTTCTCGGATACTTCGCACCTGGAGCACGCGGTGCTCTCCACCGGGCAGGGGCAGGCAGTAGGCGGCCTCGCGTGATCCGCACAGCCAAGTCGGCAGACGCGCAGACATCGGTGAATGACACCGCCTTTGTGGCGCGCGTCGCCACCGCACCCACCTGCTATGGACCGGCGGCCATGTTGATTCCTGCGGTAGGGCCCCGCAGGTCTCGCGGGCCGGGGACGCACTTGCCACCGGGCCGGACTCTGTTCCGGCGCGGAGGCAAGGGCCTGTCCCTCGGGAGCCAGGGTGTGGGTGAACCCTCGCCGGGCCAGCGGTGGTCTGCGCGGTCATGGTGTTGCAGTGACCAGGCGTCGGCTGGCACGGAAGTCCAGGGCGTACTGGATGGCCAAGCATCCGAGGGTCCAGGAGGCGAGTACCACGAGGCCGCCGGCCGAGTGGGCGCCGTGGAAGTAGCTGGCGCCGCGCAGAGCGCGTACAGCGGCAGCCGGCGGCATGATCTGCGACAACGGAAACAGCCACGGCGGCAGGAAGGACGGCGGCAGAATGCCGCCGGAGGTGGCATTGCCGAAGATCAGCAGTACCACGGACGCAACCGGCATGCCGACCGGACCGCACAGCCGCATCAGCACACCGGCCGCGGTGGCCGTGGCCATGGCCAGCAGGCCCACCACCGCGGCCACTGTGGTGAACGAGGCAGGCAATGCGCCCAGGGCCTGATGACCGATCAGCGCCACCATGATTCCCGAGGCTGCTGCGAAGACGGTCATGGACGCCACCCGGGCGGCCAGAGCCAGGCGTGGGGCGATCTGGTAGGAGGCGACCGCGAACAAGAAGCCTGCCAACACCACGCCGAATGAGGCGTAGAAGACCGACAGCCCACGCGCGTCTCCGCTTGCCAGCGGGACGACGTCCTCGATCTGCACAGGATGCCCGGCCGCGCGGCTGGCGGCGGCGTCCAGAGTGGAGATGGTGGAGGGTCCCTGGGCGCCGGCGGCGAGCAGCACCATTTCGTGGCCGTGAGCGACCAGGGCGGCGGGCACCTGGTCGTGGGTGATGGCCTCGCGAGCGGCGGCGGTGCTGGGGTAGCGGTGGAAGGTGTACGCGTCGGGTTGGGCGTCGCTCAGGGCGAGTTCGGTGCGGGCGGCCACCGGGGCGGAGGCGACGATGCCAAACGGCTGGTGGCGGGCGGTGGGTGCGTGGAAGGCCGCCAGGTACACCGCGACGAACACCGTTCCGATCGTCAATGCGGTCACCACCGGGACGATCACGGCTTTGCGGATTCCGGCGGCTGCGGCGAGTACCGGGGCGGGAATGCCGGGCTCGGTGTCCGCCAGCGCGTGACGGCCGTGCCCGCGCCGCCTCTCCCCCGGTGTGTGAGGGGAAGGCAGCTCACTGGTCGAGGCCCGCGCCGACGGGCCGGCAGGCTGCGCAAGGCAAGCCGGCTTGGCAGTGTCAGGATCCGGAGACGGGTATACGGGGGTGCTGTCGTGCATAGGGATCTTTCTGCGGCCTACAAGCGGGGCCTTCTTGAGGAACGTCTGCTGATCGCGTGAGCGGGATCGCGGTACCGCCCGACGAGAGGCTCTGCCTCGACCCCAGCCGAGTCTCGGCTTCATGGTCGTAGGCGGCCGCTCTACCGGCTGAAGTCTGGTCGTGGCTGCGGGCGGAGCCGCCCGCCCACACTGGAGAGCGCGATTCTCCGTGTGGTTCCCGGCACGCTGAGACACGCCGTCTGGCGTGCCGGAACCTGCCGTGGAGCGGGCTGGTCTAGAAGTAGCCGCCGTCGATCTGCAGGGTGCTGCCGGTCATGTACGCAGCGTCATCGGAGGCGAGGAACGCATACCCGGCGGCGATCTCCGCGGGCTCGGCCAGCCGGCCGAGGGCTCCGTGAACCCCAAGCCATTCCGTCAACGAGACCTTCTCCGCCAGCTGGGGATGCTGGTACTTGTCGGCGACGTCGGCGGCCATGTCGGTGGCGGTTCCACCAGGGGCGATGGCGTTGATGGTGATGCCGCGCCGACCGAGCTCGGCGGAGAGGTTGAGGACCATCGACTCCACCGCGGCCTTGGACGAGGCGTAAAGGGTGTGGCCGAACACCGCCCGGGAGGCGCTGACCGAGGAGGTCAGAACGATCCGGCCGCCTTCGCGCATATGAGCTGCGGCGTGCTGGACGGCGAAGAGCTGACCGCGCGTGTTGACGGCGAAGACTCGGTCGAAGTCGGCCGGGGCGATGTCCTCCAAGGCATCGAAGTGCTCGATGCCCGCGCAGGAGGCGAGCACGTCGAGCCGCCCGAACTCAGCCACCGCCTGATCGATCAACGCCTTGGTCTCATCGGGGTCGGCCACATCCGCCCGCACGGCGATCGCCCGGCCGCCGTCGGCCCGCAGTGCGGCGACCAGCTTGTCGGCGGCCCCCTGGTTGCCCCGGTAGCCAATAGCCACGGCGGCCCCTTCACCGGCCAGCCGGGCGGCGACCGCTGCTCCGATTCCCCGACTGCCGCCCGTCACCACCGCGGCCTTGCCCACGAACCGCGCACTTGCCATTGCTGCCATTTCTTCTCGCCTCTTCATCACATCGAAAGCAGTGGGGAGCCGCATGCCGGAGCGATTCCTCACAAGGGGGACCAGCCCTGCGGCGCGAGCACCGCCTCACCGGGAATCTCCCGCTCTGCCGCAAGGGCCGTCGTCTCCACAGTACCCTAAGCGCAGGAAATACTTCAGTTAGTGGTCCAGCTAGTCTCGGCACCAAGACACGCACGCACAGACAAGGAAAGTGACCGCGGTGACCGCCAGCACCCCTCCCGGCAAGAGCCTGCGCCCCCGGTTGCGCGCTGACGCAGCACGCAACCGCGCCCAAGTCCTGGCCGCCGCCCGCACCGCCTTCCGCGAACTGGGCACTGCCGCGCCGCTGGACGAGATCGCCCGCCGCGCCGGCGTGAACATCGCCACCCTCTACCGCCGATTCCCCGACCGCGACGCGCTGATCGCCCAAGTGGTCCTGGACGGCTTCGCCGTGGTGCTCGACGCCGCCCGCACCGCAGCGCAGACCGCTCGGACAGACCCGCTGGGCGCCCTGGAGACGTTCATGCTGAGCCTGGTGGACAACCGGGAAACGCTGGTGCTGCCCCTCATCGGTGGCCCTGTCACCAACGATCCGCAGGCACGTGACCTACAGCGGCAGATCGCAGCCGCCCTCGAAGAGGTCCTGTCCGCCGCGCGGGCTCGCGGCGCGGTACGCCCGGATGTGGCTGCGGTGGACCTGATCACTACCGCCGCGCTCGTCTGCCGTCCCCTACCGCATCTGCCACAGCAGCAGGCCGCCACGCTGGTCACCCGCCACGTCGGCATCTTCCTCGACGGCCTGCGCCCCAACACCACACGCCAACTGCCGACAGCCCCCACCCACGAGGAGGTCGCCGTCCATCTCGCCCCAGGCCCGCCCGAGGAGGCACCCCCAAGCGCAGCATCCGATCGATGATCCATCCGGCGGCCGGCTGGGGGCGATGGACGTCCCGGAACCGTCGCCGAAGCCCCACGAGCGGTCCGGGCTGGCTGACCGTGCGCGGTTGTGGGAGCGCCGTAGGGGCCGGCGGTCAGTTCCCTGTGAGGGCGGCGGCGCCGGGACCGCATCGGACCGATATCCCGTCAGCGACCTGCGGGCGTGCGGTTGCTACGCGGGCATGTACGGCGTTCCGGCGGTGTCGGCATGAAGCAGGTCGAGGACGCGTACGCCGCTCAGGTACGCCCTGATCCCACTCGTCGACCACCTCGACCAACATGGCAGCCCCATCGACTACGCACGCCGCCGTGGCCTGTTCACTCCACGCCCTTGCTTCGTCGCCCCGACGGCTTGGCTGGACCTGCAGCGCCGCCTGCGTGCTCACCACACTCCCGATACCACGCACGCGCAACGACGGGTCTTCCACACCCTGACCGGATCACCCCCGTCTCGCGCATCCGACCATCGCGCCCGCCCCGGTTCCGACGCACCCGGTACACGGCCACCCGCATCGGACGATGGCGTGTCTGGTTCGAGCAACGACCGCCTGTCGCTCCAGGACATCGCGGACCGGAAGGAGCGAGCGTCGCCACCATGCGCCTGGCACTACCCAAGAACGACGTCCCACTCCACCGCACCGGCTTCTATCCCTGCCGCCCGCAAGGGAGATGAAGCATCCCAGCTCCCCCGCGGGCCGGCCTGGCTTCTGTCCAGGCTCTGAGACTCATGTCGCGTGACGTCCCGTGAGACAGCCGAGGGACCTGAACCGCGGGTGACCGCGCTGGCTGGGCGGCCGGTTGCTCGGTCGTATTCGGTTGCCTTCAGCCCGGTTGGAAGAACGCGAGCATTTTGCGGCTGGCGTCCGGCGACGACAGGATTTCCTGGATGCGAGCGGACTGCCGACCGGCGGCGCTGGTGCGTTCGAACATCTCGCGTTCGTACTCCTTGACGGCGGCGGCAAAGTCGTCCGGGTGCGCGGCCAGCGCGAGGCCGAGCAGGGCGCCGTCGAGCAACGCCATGTTGGCGCCCTGCCCCACCGGCGGCATCAGGTGCGCGGCATCGCCGAGCAGTGTGAAACCTGGCTTGGACGGCCAGGTCAGGCCGACCGGGAGAGTAGTGATCGACCGCGGCAGGACCGTGTCGTCGCAGGCCGCGATCAGTGCGGTGAACCGTGAGTCCCAGCCGGTGAACAGGTCGATCAGCCGGACCCGGGCGGCGGCTGGGTCGCCGAAGGGGATCCCACTGGTCGCGAACCAGTCTTCGGCGGTGTTGTAGAAGCTGAGGTAGATACGTACGCGGCCGTCGCCGTTGCGCTGCGCCGACAGGGATTGTCCGTTGCCGAGCACCCAGTAGTTACCGCGCCCAACCATCGCCGCGAGGTCGGGGTGGGTGCGGTCGATGTCGGGAATACCAAGCTCAACGACGTTTTGGCCAGTGTGCGCTGATCGGGCGTCGGTGAGCAGCGTGCGGACCCGGGAGTCCGCGCCGTCGGCGCCGACCAGCAGGTCATACGTCGCGCTGCTGCCGTCGGCGAACTGCAGCAAGCCATTGTCGGCGGACTCGAACGCGTGCCCCCAGCACACCGCGTGTTCGGGGAGAGAGTCCAGCAGCAGGTTGCGCAGATCGGCACGGTCGACCTCGGGTCGCTCGAGCGGGGCGTCGTCGGGCGTATCCTCCTGGAGCAGCAGGGTGCCGTCCGGCTCGAGAAGACGCAGGTCCTGGCCTTGACGACGGGCAATCGCGTGGAACTGGTCGATCAGGCCGGCCTCGCGCATCGCCCGCTGTCCGGTCCCGGAGTGCAGATCAAGCATCCCGCCCTGACCGCGCGCGCCGCGCGACGATTCACGTTCGTACACGACGGCGTCGATGCCGTTCACGTGCAGCACACGGGCAAGGGCCAGGCCGCCCAAGCCGGCTCCGACGATGGTGATGGTCATGGTTGCCTCCGATTCGCCGTATGGCCTGTTCGCGTTCGCCGTATTGCCTGTTCGCGGCAGATCGACCCTTGGTGTGCGCGGGCCACCACCGGCGGGGCGCCGAACGCGATCCCGGACTCACCGATCGCCTCGGCCGGGAACCTGGTCAGCCGGCCGGCCTCGGCCGGCTCGACGACCAGTTCGTTCAGCCGGGTGGTGAGCCGCTCGGCAAGCCGGCGGGAGTTGGCGAACGCGATGGCCGACCGATGTGCGCCGACCAGCGCGAGGATCCGCTGCTCGGCATCCGGCCCGTCGGCAGGACCGCCGCTCCGGTCCTGCCGACGGGCCGGACCCGCCGGTGGCCTCCCCGAGCGTGACCATGTCCGCCACCGAGATTCCACCCGCAGCCGGACCGATCTCCGGTTCGCCGGCCGCACGATCCTGACCGGCTGCCCGCCGGCGAGGAAGGTGCTCAGCTCCTCGACCGGCCGGGCCGTCGTGGACAGGCCGATCGCAGTGCCGGTTTGCCAAGCTGCGCGTCCAGCTGGGCTGTTCACCGTCGGAGCCGGTGCGCGAGCACCGTGCGCACGGCCCTGGCCACCTTGCTCGCGGCGGATCCGTCCTCTTCCTCGGGTTCCGGTTCCAGGACGCGCTGGATCTGCAGCAGCAGTTGGTGGGTCGACCGCCAGAGCGGAACGAACATGCCGGCGACCGGCCCGACGCCCTGGATCGGGCCGTCGGACAGCTCGGTGACCTTCTTGGCGATCGTGACCGTTGTCGGGTCCCGGAGGATCAGGTGTACCTCATCGTCGACCAGCCGGATTTCCATCTTGCGCGCGGCGGCTTCCTCCGGGTTCGCGTCCGTGGTCGTCTCCGGATCCAGTTCGTCGATCTTGGCGGCGACCGCGTCCGGGTCAACCCCGAGTTCGCGCAACACCCTGGCCGCCATGCTGTTCTCCGCCCGCAGCATCGCCTCAAGCAAATGATGGCTGCCGACCGGCGCGCCACCAGCCAGCGCGCTGGCGGTGGACACGGTGTCCTCGGTCGCAGGTGTGCCGGCGGGCCATGGGCTGGCCACGACTTCCTGCGATCCCTCCAGTGATGTCAGCACCGCGGCACGGATCTTGCTGACCGGATTGATCCGCTCGGCGAGCACCCTCGCGCCGACGCCCTCACCTTCCCTGACCAGGGCGAGCAGGATGTGTTCCGTACCGATGTAGTTGTGGTGCAGCTGTTGCGCCTCACGCAGCGCGAGATCCAGCGTCCTCTTCGCACGCGGCGCGAACGGGATATGGCCGCTCAGCTCTTCCGTGCCGGGCTTGACCGCCGCGGCGATATCGACCTGCGCCGTCTCCTTGTCGTACCCGAGCTGGTGCAGAACTCTCGCCGCCGTGCCGTCCGGCACCTCGAGCAGCCCCAACAGGATGTGCTCCGTGCCGATGTGGTCGTGCTTGAGCAGCCTCGCCTGCTCCTGGGCTGTGACGACCACCCGGCGGGCTTTCACCGTGAACCTTTCAAATGTCATGGTTCTATGGTCACAGGCATGTCAATACACTGCTATTGATAGGGTCACCATGCTGAAGGGAGGGTGTGATGGATGCACCGTCGGACTGGGAGGACCGGCTCGCGCGCTGGCAGAATGAGCTGGAGTTGTTCGAGCAGTTGGACGAGGCACCCTGGGTCACGCTGGCCAAGGCGGAAGCCGAGACCGGCGTTTCCCGCTCGGCTCTGCGGTCCTGGTACCGCAACGGCGAGATCCAGTCCCGGCTGGTGGACGGCCCGAACGGGCCGCAGCGCCTGGTCCGGCTGGACGCGGTGACCGAGCGCGCCGCCGCGTCACCGCGCATTCAGCGCAGGGCGGAACGAGAAGTCAGCCTGGAAGCCCAGGTCACCCTGCTACGGCACCGGATTGACCAGCTTGAGCTACGGCTGGCCGCGCTGGAGCGGAAGTGACCGGCGCGAGCAGCACCGCGCCATCAGTCCGGAACGGTGCCACAGTCGCCGGATCCGCCTGCTCATCCACCACCAGGGTGTACGGCCGGTCCAGCGGCACCCAGTAGGGGAACGGGCTGGCACCGAGCTCGGACTGCTCGACCAGCACCACCGCGGTCCGTGCCGCATACAACGTCACGCGTTTCGGCTGCGCCTGCTCCAGCGTCAGCGCACAAAGGCCACGCCGGGCGCGACCAGCCCGTCCGCACCGACGACCCTCCAGACCGACTGGTCGAGTCCGGGCATGGCCAGTATGGGCAGGATCGTGGTCGCCACGGTGATCCGGTAGCTCACGCCCGGGACGCGGCGGGCACGCCCGTGGAAGGCTGCTGATGGGAATCCTTGAAACGGCTTTGTCCGGAGTTTCGTGAAAGGCCAGGCCGTCGGCATAGGGGTACTTGGAAACCAGCGCCACACCGGCGGTCGCTACCGACTTCATTCGCAGTGCCTTGGGCTTCAGACCAAGGGTGAAGCGAATCTTCAGCCTGCTCTGATCTCAGTCATGGGCACGGATCTGCACTGTTACCTTGGCCCAGGATGGCCGGTTCTGCTGCTCGATGTACTGCTTCACGAACGACAGCGGGACACCCCCGACGGAGCCGGCGAAGCAAAAGCCGGACCACAGCCGCTCTGCGCGCCAGTAGTGCCGGACCAGTTCCGGGTACTCCTGGCGCAGCCGTACGGCTTGCGCCTGTAGCCGAACGGTCCTCGGACGCTCACGCCGACGGCAAGCCGTACCCGAGGATTGGGGCCCTGTCCAAGCAGGTCATCACCGAGGCCGAGAAGATCCCCGAGCGCGCATGGCTCGGCGAGGTGTCCGCCGTGATCCTCCGGGTGGCCGCCTACTGGCGCACGAACTTGACGCTACGCCAGCTCGCTCTCCTCTTCGGCGTCTCGAAGTCATCCGCAGACCGGATCATCGACGACCTCAGCCCGCGTCTTGCACTCCAGCCCCGCAAGCGGTTCCGCAAGGACACCGTTCTGATCATGGACGGCACCCTGGTCCCCACCAGCGACCATACAGTCGCCGAGCAGTCGAAGAATTACCGCTGCTCGACCAATCACCAGGTCGTCATCGACGCCGACCGGGCCGCCGGACTGGCGGTGACAGCCTGTTGAGCGCAGATAAGACCGGTACCCCCACCGGCACAGCGCGTTGAAGCAGGAACCCACCGAGACGGTGACCCGACCTTGGTAGGGAACCCCGGCCTCTAGGCCGGGGAGCGGAAGTCAACCAGCAGCAACAACCTGGCCGGCCATCACCTGAGGAGGGTTCGGGAGCAGTGGCGCAAGGTTGTCCCGAACGAAGTCCACCGCCCTCCTGTTCGACTCTTCGGCGCCGGCTTGGTCTTCAAAGACACTGGTGGAGACCATCACTCCATCCCCGGAGTCAACCCAGTAGTAAGCCACGAACCCGGGGACTTGGCGCAGGAGAGGCACGAATCCCTCGTCCACTCGGCGTCCTGCCTCGGCAGGATCAGTCACCCCTTCGTACCGCCGAACTACTGCGTACATAGCTGATCTCCTCACGGATCCCAAAGTCACCTCGCGCGAAACGACATACCCCCCACCGCGCGTCTCTCGCTCGCGGGACGTCCGGAAGGCACTCGGATAGGCGCATCGGTGGCCCGAACTGGGCATCTGCTGTGCCCCGGGATGATGGACCGAGGCTTCACGAAACTCCGGTCAGAACTCGTCCACCGACAGCGCCACGATGTCCTCGACGAGAACGACAGCTCCGGCCCACTGGGATCGCGGGTCGAGGGGGACGGCGAGGGCTATGGGGAGTCGTACATGGGAAGAACACTCCGGGACAACCAACAGCGGGCGACATCCACCGGCCCCAGGGCGACTTCACCAGTGCCATCAAAGCCTTCGAGAACACGCAGGCGGAGGCCGGACAGCACAATGTCGCAGGCGGGCCGGCCATCGCCCAGACCCGCCTCGCCCTGTCTGCCGCCTGGGCCGATCCGGATCGCGCTGGCGACGAACTCGACCTCGCCGGACTCGCCTGGCTGCACCCGATCCTGGAGGCCGCCCTCGCCTGCCACCACGTCGTCTGCGGCGCCAGGACGACCTCACCGTCGCCATGGACCGCCGGCGCGAGGTCACCGTGAACGGCGACTTCGCCTACTGCGTCGGCATCGCCCACTTCATGGCCGACCGCCCGTTTCCCCGTCCCTCCGCCACCTGCTGACCCGACACCACCGACACCGTGCGCGACCAGTGGTAAGCCTCGTCATCGGGCGCGGTCACCGCCTGCACACCCCTCCAGATTGAACCGGGGCGGAGGATACGGCACGCCAGTCTCCACCCGAACTGGACAGATCCACCTGCGGGTGGCGAAGTCGGGTCATCGGTGAGGCGGTTGATGTATTCCGGGAGCAGGAAGGCGGCGACTTCCAGTCGCCGCCTTCCCTGCCTTCCTGGCTCCCCCGCGACCCGGCGCGGCGTTCAGTACTGCTCGGTCTCCATGAAACCCGTGTTCCCGTTGTCGTCCGCGTCGAAGGCGGCGGCGGTCGGGTCGAATCCGGGCGGGCTGTCCTTGAGGGCCAGGCCCATGCCGGCCAGCTTCACCTTGACCTCGTCGATCGACTTCGCACCGAAGTTGCGGATGTCGAGCAGGTCCGCCTCGGAACGGGCCAGGAGTTCACCTACGGAGTGGACGCCCTCACGCTTGAGGCAGTTGTAGGAACGGACCGTGAGCTCCAGCTCCTCGATCGGCAGCGCGAGGTCGGCGGCCAGGGCGGCGTCCGTCGGGGACGGGCCCATGTCGATGCCCTCGGCGTCGATGTTCAGCTCGCGGGCGAGACCGAACAGCTCGACGAGCGTCTTACCGGCCGACGCCATGACATCGCGCGGACGCATCGCCTGCTTGGTCTCGACGTCGACGATCAGCTTGTCGAAGTCCGTGCGCTGCTCGACACGCGTCGCCTCGACCTTGTACGTGACCTTCAGCACCGGGCTGTAGATGGAGTCGACCGGGATACGGCCGATCTCCTGGCCCACCTGCTTGTTCTGCACGGCCGAGACGTAACCGCGACCGCGCTCGACGGTCAGCTCCATCTCCAGCTTGCCCTTGCCGTTCAGCGTGGCCAGGACCAGGTCGGGGTTGTGCACCTCGACACCGGCCGGGGGCGCGATGTCGGCGGCGGTGACCAGACCCGGACCCTGCTTGCGCAGGTACATCACGACCGGCTCGTCGTGCTCCGAGGAGACGACCAGCTGCTTGATGTTGAGGATCAGGTCGGTGACGTCCTCCTTGACGCCCGGCACGGTGGTGAACTCGTGCAGCACGCCGTCGATGCGGATGCCGGTGACAGCGGCACCCGGGATCGAGGACAGGAGCGTACGGCGCAGGGAGTTGCCGAGGGTGTAGCCGAAGCCCGGCTCCAGCGGCTCGATCACGAACCGGGAGCGGAACTCGTCGACGACCTCTTCGGTCAACGAGGGACGCTGAGCGATCAGCACGAGGTATTGCCTCCAGTGTTTGGCGCCCGTTGTGTGGCACCGTAGACACGAAGGGTACGTGTGGCCCGGCCTCCCACAAATCCGAACCGCCCGACCCCACCCGCCCACTGCCCGGTCGGCAGGCTCAGCTCTTGCAGAGTGGAGCCCAACGGTAGTGATAGGGCTCTTTGAAATTTTGCGAATTCGCCCATTCTCATCAACCTGGGCTCACCCAGGTGCGCGCACCACACCGGCTGGTGCGGGGACGGTGGCCTGCGGGTGCGCCCGCGCCGCACCTCGCCGCAGTACTTCGTCTCCGAGGACCGACTCGACACGACGATCGCGGCGGTGGGTGCACGGCGGTGACCGAGCCGACGGGCGGGGCCGCCCACCTGCGCGGGATGGGCGCGGTGGGCGGCCGCACCTCTGGGGGCGGTCCTGACCGCTCCGTGCTAGCTGAGCCGGAATTGCTGGAAGCCTACGTAGGGACCGTTCTTGTCCTGACAGCCGAAGTCACGCAGGCCGTAGTTGCTGTCGTCGACGCACTTGCCCGTGGCAGCTTCTCACCAATGCCTTGATCGCCTTCTCCGCGTGCGCGCGGTCCTCGGCGTTGTAGATCTCCCGCATCGCCTTCGTCGCGCCCGGTTATACGGACTTCGGCAGGCAGTTCGCGAGATTTCGGCCCTTGAGGACCCAGCATCGCTGATGCCGGGCGGCGGGGAACACCTCCCGCAGGGCCTTCCACAGGCTCATCGCGCCGTCGCCGACGACCAGCTCCGGGTCGCGCATGCCCCGGCGACGACAGTCGCGCGGCAGGTCGGCCCATGACCCGGTGCTCTCGCGCAACCCCTCGGACAGGGCGATCAGCTCTTTGGTACCGTCCAGCTGCATTCCGAGCAGGACCAGGACCTAGCTGTGCGCCTGGCCGAGCCGAACCTTGGGGTGCACGCCGTCGGTCCACACGTAGACGAAGTCGCGATCCGACAGGTCGCGCTCCTGGAACGCGGCGCGGTCGTCGCTCCACTGCTTGGTGCGCCGGGTCACTGTCGCCGGGGACAGGCCAGCCGTGCCGCCGAGGAACTGCTCCAGCGCCGACACGAAGTCAACGGAGGACAGCCCGTGCAGGTAGAGCAGCGGCAGTACCTCGGAGATCTTCGGGGACTTACGGCACCACGGCGCCAGGATCTTCGAGGAGAACCGCTTCCGCTCGTCGGTGGTCGCGTCCACGCGGCGATCGTTCACCAGTGGCGCGGTGACCTCGACGGGACCTGGCGCGGTGGCCACGGTGCGGAGCCGGTGACGACCGTTGCGGACGACCAGGCGGCAGCCCCGCTCGTCCGTCCCGGCCGCCGACTCGGCTATGTACTGGTTGACTTCCGCCCCCAGTGCGGCGGCGAGCATACGCTGGGGGCCCTCATTGACGATCTCGTCGATCAGAGAGCCGGACTCCGTGGAACCGCCGGCATTCACTACGCTGAACACGGGCGTGCCTTCCCGACCCGCGCGGCAACGCGGGCCTACTCGATGACCAGATCTTGAGCATTGCTCCGCGCAGCAGTGGACGGGACCCGATGCATCACACCTGCGGGTTCCTCGCCGGCCGCACTCGCTACCGATGACGGAGTCATCCACTGGCGCATCCTCCACGTGGCACAGCGGGAGCCAGCAGTGGCGTACGGGGAGCCGAGGACGGCACGAGCGACCTGAGGCAGCGTCTCCGGAACTCCGGTCAGAGCCGACATCACGAATCCCCATCATCAGTTGCTCCTGCCCCTGAGAGGCAGCCACCAGCACAGTGCGTAGGTGCATACTGGGGGCGATGACAAAGCCTGCTGCACCGAAGCGCCATTTGCCCACCAGCCCCTTCAAGGCCCCGGTCCCGCCTGCCCCCAAGCATTTCGCCGTGGGCGACCAGGTCACACACGATATGTACGGCCTCGGCCGGGTCGTCGGCATCGAGGAAGGAATCGCAGCCCTCGTGGACTTCGGCTCGGCGCAAATGCGGATCTTGAGCCCGTACACCAAGATGACCAAGCTGTAGAACCACTGCACCCTGCCACGGCACGCCAGGCCCCTTCAGGGACCTGAAACGGAAGAGAGACCTCAGGCGAGCACACGAGTCACGCGTCGCTCTCGTTCGCCATGCCCACTGCCCTGAAAGCCCCACGCCTTGTCTCATCGAGCGAGCGTCTGACCAGCACGTATAGGACAACGGCCCGAACAGGCAGAGGTTCGGGCCGCCGTTTAAGGAAGATCAGCCGGCGTTGGGGTGCCGCCCGATCAGATGGGTCAGCAGCTCCATGACCTGCGCCTGAATGCGATCGATCCTCTTCCCGAGGACGCGGACCTCACCAACGAGGTTGCCCACCTTCGCGTCCAGGGTTCCCACCTTCTGATCAAGAGGTAACGACCCCGGATCGACGCTCGGATCGGCGGAAGACTGACTCACGCCGGCGCGAAGACGAACAGGCCTGCCCCCGTGCCGACGTAGCCGTAACCGGTGGCCGTGTTCACGGACGGGATGTTCTCCTCGGGCAGGTTCTTCGCCAGCACCTTCTTCGTCCGGGTGTCCACCGCGATGCCGGTGTTCGTGGCGCTCTTGTCGTCCGTCTCCCCGTACAGCACTGACCCGTCAGCCGTGAAGCGGACCGGGTCGAGGGCATGTTCGCCGTCCTGCTGCTCCCACAGTTGCTTGCCGTCGGCGGTCTGCCACACGGCGGTGCCGGGGAAGTCCTCGAACTTGACCACGTCCCGGGCGGCGAGGTCGCCGGAGGGCGAGAACAGCACCTCCTGCGCGCCCTTGTACGAGGTGAGGAGCGCCCCGCTCTTCAGGTCGTACCAGGCATGGATCCAACTGCCGGAGGAGAGGGAGGAGCCGGCCTTCCAGCCGACGAGGACCTTGCCGTCAGCGATCCGCAGGATGCGCTTCTCCTCGCTCTCGGGGTGGCCCTTGTCGTCCAGTTCCACGCCCTTGGGGATCTTCGCGTCGGCGGTGCTCCACACCTGCTTGCCGGTGGCGAGTTCGTTGAGCGTGATCTGCTCGGGCTCGGTCTGGTAGTCGCTGGCGTTCAGGAAGCCCGGGTAGTAGTCGCCGCTGATGAGCGGGGCGTGGGCCACCGAGGCGTCCGCCGTGCCGGCTTCGGCGTCGTAGGTGCAGCTGGCGACGGTGCCGGTGCAGGTGACCGCGCGGGACGGGCCGCCGTCGACGGGCGTGAGGCGGAGCGTGTCGTCGGCCTTCTCGACGCGGTAGCCGTCCAGCAAGGTGCCCCGCTCGTACGAGGGGACCTTGGCGAGTTCGCCGCCGTCGGCGCCGTACAGGGTGGCCGTGGTGGTGGTCTTCGCCTCGGTGAGGCCGTCGGACTTGCTGGTCGTGGAGGAGGTCACGGCCACGGCGGGGGCGCCGTGGCGCCAGGTGACCGCCTCGACCGTCTTGGCCCGCACTTTCAGCGCCTTGCGGACGGCGCCGGTCTTCACGTCGCGGAACTCCAGCGTGAGGGGCTCGGCCTCCTCGGAGGAGTACAGCATGCCCTCGGTCAGCCCGCTGCTTGCGTAGTCGCCTTGGGCGTCCTTGGCCAGCAGCAGCGTGGAGCCAAGATCGAGGACGCCGGGTGCCGAGGTGCCCTCGGCGGGCAGGCTCCAGGCGGACTGGGCGCTGAAGCCGGGCAGCCCGGGCCCATGATAGGCAGGCCCTTCACGACGTCTTTGGCGGACGGGACGGGTGCCGTCGCCCCACCGCCGCCGGCCGCCCCGTCACCGCCGCCACATCCCGTCAGCAACGCCAAGGACACCGACATCCCGACGACCGCGCCGCACGCCCGCGGACGCATCCCGCTCCTGTGGTTCACAGATCACACTCCCCCGTGTTCATGACATGACCGGGGGTGATCCTAATGGAAAGATGATCTTCCGTTAGAACCGACGATCTCCACTACTTCAGCTTGAGCACCGCACAGTCCGACTCGCAGTCCGCCCTCTACTGGCCCGTCGGCCGGCGTGGGCTGCGCAGCGGCCGCCCGCGGGACTGGGGCGGCCGCAATGACGGCTCTACGCAAAGAGCGTCTCCTGTCGTCTGCGGGCATGCCAGCAGACGTTCACGGGAGGAGAACCCGCGCTGGACCAGCTTCCGTGAGTCCTACCGTTTCGCTCCGTTCTCCTGCGAGCCGGGCCTGCGCGGCGCCCGCGAGAAGGGCGGGGTCGAAGGCCAGGTCGGCTGACCACCTCACACCGGTGCCTTCTCTGAACTACCGATGGCCCAGGCGAACGAGAAGGAGGGAAGATCGCGATTCTTCGCCTCGCCTCAGCGTCAGGGACTACGGTCATGAGCGTGATCGAACACGACGCCCTCAGGTTCACTCGCGAGGCCTACGACGCTGCTGCCCCCCTGTATGCGCGACTGTTCCGCGACGAACTGCGTGACAGGCCTTTGGACCGCGCGATCTTGAGCGCCTTCGCCGAGGCCGTAAGTGCGAGTGGGGACGGTCAGGTCGCAGATCTGGGGTGTGGGCCTGGCCATATCACCGCTTGCCTGGATGAGCTGGGGCTGGCGGCGTTTGGCGTTGATGCCTCTCCTGCGATGATCGAGATAGCTCGACAGACTTACCCGGGCCTGCAGTTCGACGTGGGCTCGATGGCCGCGTTGGACATCGCTGACGGCGTACTGGGAGGCGTACTTTCACGTTGGTCGATCATTCACACTCCGCCGCGAGAACTCCCCGTCATCTTGGCGGAGTTCCACCGTGTGCTGGCACCTGGCGGCCACCTTCTGGTCGGCTTTTCGGCCAGCGATGATCCGTCTCACCCGACGCAGGTCTTCGATCACACAGTCGCGCCGGCCTATCGGTGGTCGCCGGATCATCTCGCCGCGATGTTGCGCACGGCCGGTTTGGCCGAGGTAGCCCGGATGGTTCGCGAACCTCAGCCCACCGACCGGCGGCAGTTCAAGGAGATTCACCTACTCGCCCGCAAATCCGAGGCAGGGCCTGCTCAGTCAAAAGCATGACCGCATCCAGCCTGCCGGACGGGGAACCGTCAGGCTCCGAGCGTCGAGTCATGTGCAAGGCTCACCGGCCCGTTCGGGCGCCATGGATATTCAAGTTGCTGCGGTTCCCTTGTCGCAGAGGCTGGCTTCCACCGCGTAGGCATCCTGCGAAACGCAGGCTTCGTCCGTACCGGCCGGGTCGACCTCGTCCTGTTCTCTCTACTCCCAGACGGCCTCACAACAACGGACCTTGGAGCAGGCACGCTGAGCGATGGCTGACGCTCGCATCGGCCTCCGGGAGGCTGCATTCACTGGAGATGTTCGGTGCGCGGAACGGGCGGGACAAGCCAGACGTGGGTGCCGGAAGTCTGGAGGTGGTGAAGCGGCCGGGGTGGAGTAAGGTCTTTGCCGGGTCGGCCGGGCCCCGGTTCCCATGCAGGTGGACACGGGAGGTCCCCCCAGTGGGGACGTTTCCCGCTTCACGTTGGACCACACCGCATCGAGGATCAGCCTTTGACTCCGCATTCCCTGGCGTTCTACGTGGACGTCGTTACCACCGGCACCTTGCTCGGTGTGGGCCCCGCGGATTCTCCCGACCACGTCACCAAGGTCCTTGGGCCGGATTTCGCTGAGAACACCTTCGGCCACCACAGCATGTGCCGTGACTACGGCCTCGCCGAGTTCTACTGGGACCGCTCTTCCGCCGACCATCCCTGGTCGGGCCACCACTTCACGCTGCAGGTGCACCGGCTCGCGTACCGGAACCGCACCCTCGTCAACGACGCGCTTCGTGCCCGGTACGGGCGGTTCACTCCCAGACTTCGGTTCGAAAAACTGCAACGTCTACTGGTGCGGCGTGGCATCCCCCTGTTGGAGGTCCCGGAGTTCCCGGCGAACGCCCCGTATTACCGTACTTTCTGGCAGCCCGATTCTCATGTGGCCGTCTCCGTCATAGGCACCTACGGCGAGTACAGCACGCCGGACAATCTGCGCGTCGGCGACGTGTACAGCGTCCAGGCCCCGATGGCTCCCCGTGAAGTGGAGTGGCGGAGAGCACGGGTCGGGTAGCACGGGGACGCGCGAGGAGCTTGCCCGTTTCGCGCAACTTCCTGGAGCATTGTCCCGTTGCACCGCTTGAGTCACGACGGCAGGACTCGCTTTCGGAGAGCGCTTCTCGCAGAGTAGGTGCGAACCCGCTGGTAGCCGACCGCACAATCAATTCCCACGCTGTCCAAGCGTTCGTACAGCCCCGATTCCAGCGGTCATCAAAGCAGGGCTTGAACGCGTCGAGCTTGGACGGCCGCCCCTGGCACCGGCCGTGGAAGAGGTTCTTCGGGGGCGGCACCGTAGGCGTAGAGCTTGACGGTGAGAGAGGTGATGTGGAGCCGGTGGCCGATCGCCCTCCGCCTGAGCCCGGCAGCCAGCAGCTCGTGAACGCTCGCGTGCTTGGCACGGGTGCGGTCGGCGAAACGATGTCCGGCAGGCCAGAGCGAGCCGGACGGGACTTCGAAATCCTCCGGCTCGGGGACCGGCTGGGCTGGATCCGGCGCCAGGCCGGTACTGGCCGGACGTCTGCGGAAGCGCGGACGGAGTCCGGCACTGCGACGAAGCGAGGTCACAGTACCGACGGAGCGAGGGACACTGGCCTGGCCGGTGCTGTCGGTGGATTGCCAAAGCGGCCCTGCCCACGCACAGTGGTGACACACCCGCAGCCCAGGTTGGGATGCCGCCCTGCCGGACACTACGCCCGCCCGCTCGGTTCGCGGCCGGTGCCGCGAGGCAGCGCGGACGACGTCGAGCGCGAACGGGAACGGCGCCGGGAACACGCCAGCAGATGACCCTCCGTGATGGATGGACGCCTGATCCGTAACATGAGCGGATGATCACGTCCGGCGAACGGCGCCCCCAGCAGCGGCGCGAGCGGCAGAAGACGGTGCACCGTCACCGCCCGTTCGCCCTCGGCCTGGCCGGGATCGGCGTAGCGGTCGTCGCGGCGTTCGTATTCCGGGCCGGCTCCGAGGACACAGCCTCCACCGGCTCCCCGCAGACCCCCCTACGCACGACCGGGACCACGATGCCCGGTGCGCCGGCACCGCCACGCCCTCCCGGCAACGTGCGGATCGCCGCCGTGGGGGACATCGTGATGGGCTCGCTGCCGGACGATCTGCCGCCGGATGACGGCGCGTCATTCTTCGAACCTGTCGACGACCTGCTCGCCGGGGATGTGGTGCTCGGGAACCTGGAGAGCACACTCGCCACCGGCGGCCCCGGCAAGTGCGACGACAACGACAGCCCGAACTGTTTCGCGTTCCACGCCCCGCCGTCCTACAGCCGCTGGCTCAAGAAGGCCGGGTTCACGGTCATGAACGTGGCGAACAATCACATCGACGACTTCGGGGCACAGGGGCGGCGCGAGACGTTCGCCGCCCTGCGCGCCGTGAACCTGCCGTTCACCGGCCGCCTGGGCCAGATCACCATCCAGCGGGTACACGGCCTCCGGGTCGCGCTGATCGGGTTCGCTCCCGACCGAGGATCGAACGACCTCACGGACATCCCCGCCGCAAAGCGACTCACCGCCCGCGCCGCGACCATGGCGGACATCGTGATCGTCACGATGCACGCCGGCGCGGAGGGCTCGGACCACACCCACGTAGAGCCTGGCACCGAGTACTTCCTCGGCGAGAACCGCGGCGACCCCTACCGCTTCAGCCATGCGGTGATCGACGCCGGCGCCGACCTCGTCGTGGGCAGCGGCCCGCACGTCATGCGGGGAATGGAATTCTACAAAGGACGACTGGTCGCCTACAGCCTGGGCAACTTCGCCGGCTACAAGGTCATGAGCCTCGGCGGCACACTCTCCACGAGCGGCGTGCTCCACGTCACCCTCCACCCCGACGGCACCTATGTCTCCGGGCACCTGCACCCGACCCAGATCGTGGAGCCCGGCACACCGGAACCGGGCGGCGAGGCAATCGACCTCGTCACCAGCTTGTCGGAGGAGGACTTCGGCTCGCACGCCTCCCACATTTCGGCGGACGGGACGATCCAGCGCCCGTAAACGGAGCACCGTCACCGCGTAGCCGGAGACGGTCCCGTTCCGGACGACTGGAGCTGGAAGAATGAACGCCGCTTCCTCCGTCGGCGGCAAAGACCTCAGTCGCTGGATCCCCAAGTTCATTGGCACACGTGCTCCCCGACTGTGCGGGATGGTCCCCCGACGATCGCTGCTGGGCGGATCGCCCAGGGGCGCGACAGGCGCTCAGAGGGGAGCCTTGTCCGCTCGATGGATGGCGAGAACACCGACACCACGCCGTTCGCCTCGCACTCCCCTGCCGGCACGGGAATGCCCAGTGGTGGCCGAAACGGAGGTACATCTCGGCCTTGTGCTCCTCGCGTGTGCGGGGGTGTTCTCCCGCAGTGGACCGACGTTTCGATGACCCGCCTGGCCCCGCTGATCCGGGGCGTACCGGACCAACACACTGGTGGAGGCCCCCACAAGCCGGGGCCCCGCCGCCTCGCGGATACTCCGACTGGGCATGTTCGCTTCTTCGTCCAGCTCACCTGCTCCCCGCCGAGGCTGGGGCGTTCCGCGTCAGACCGAGTAAGAAGGCATCTGATCTGGGTAGTTGGTGTCTTGGGACGTTCTTGTGACTGCTGGTGCCGGCGGTCATAGCCCGGCGTGCGAGTGCTCGCCGTGCGTACCGCAGTGACGTTTCCGATACCCGGTGGGCCCCGATCGAGCAGGCCCCTGCCGATCCTCTCCCGGGTGAAGGTTCATGCCTCGGGGAGCCGGTCGAGGAAGCCGAGCACGGAGGTGATCCGGCCGTCCTCGGCCAGGGTGACCACGTCCGACCCGGCGACCGGCGCGGAGCCGTCGGCGATAGACACGAGTTCCCAGCCGAAGCGGGCGATGTGATGGTTGCCGTCCACGTCACCGGCCAGCCTGAACTCAAAGCCGGGGAACTGCTCATGGGCAGCGTGGATGACCGCGGCGATCTGCTCGTGACCTCGCACGTCGGCCAGCGGATCGGTGTACGTACCGTCCTCGGACCACGCCGCGGCGACCGCCTTGGCGAGCGCGTCGGCATCGGTGGCGTTCCATGCCTCGAAGTAACGGACGACGGCGGCTTCGTAGATCGACATGATGGGACTCCCGTTCGGGTGAAATAGTCTGGCGTTCAGGTCGGTTGGCCCGGGCTCCGAGCCGGAGTGCGCCGGCCTGAAACCCGATGACCTCACCTTGCCGCAGCCCGCCCGACCACGCGATTACCGCCCAGGTAATGAGCTTGCCGTTTATCCAGTCCGTCGGGGCTTGGTGCCGACCTTGTGGTGGGTCGGTGGCTGGTAGGGCTGGCCGGTGGCCAGGGCCAGCAGAGGCGTCGTAGGTCCGTGGCCAGCGAACGGGCAAGGCGGAGTTCGGTGCAGGCCGCGATGATAGCGGGCCGACATGGTCGGCCCAGGCGCAACGGTGCTGCAGTTCGGGATGGAGTCGGTCCCAGCCCTGAGCGTGGGCTGTGCCGTAACAGGTGGTGTCGGTCTTCGTCTCCGCGGCCGGCTCTCCCCAGGTCCGGGCATCCTTGAAGACGAACTCGCCGCCGTGCTTGGGCGGCCGTCCGCCCTGCGGCGGGCAGATCCACGGTGTGGGGACGGGCCTGCGCATGACGCGGTCCGAGCGCAGCCGTCCCAGGACCTCGACGGGCAGGTCGGCCAGCAGCCAGGCCAGGCGCGGCACGTCGTAGCCGGCATCCACCACGATCCAGACCAGCGGGTCGCCTTCGTGCCACTGCCCGGCCGCGATCAGGCACTCGACCAGATCGCGGACCTGGCCGGCGGTCACGGCGGCCAGGTCATCGCCCGGACGCAGCCGGATGGCGTCCAGCGGTGCGGTCCACGAGATCCGCCCGGACTCCAGCGCCACGATCAACGAGTAGGGCCATCCCGGGATCATCAGGTGCTTGTTCTCGCCGCGGCCGTAGGTGTGACAGAAGGAGCGGAGCGCTCGTCGCTGGTGGCGACATCGGGCCGTAGCCAGTGGGAGACGTCCACGGCCAGGACCAGCCGGCTGTCGGCCGCCCGCGGCAGCGACACCCCAGCCAGGGAACGTCGCAGCCGGCCGATTTCGATGAGGCCCCGGTTCAGAGCGCCGTACAGGGCGCCGCGCCCGCGCCGATGCTCGGGCGCCAACGCCAACCCGACCAGCGTCTTACCGGCCCCTCCGAGCACAGCAGCGCGTCCGTGAGCTCGAACAGCTCATCGCCCCGCCCTATCAGCCAGTCGAAGAACTCGCCCCGAAAGCGGCACAGTTCAGCGAACGCGTCCCCACCGGTCCTGTCACACGACGCACTCGTCCCCAACGGCCTTCGCTCCGATCACCCGCCCCTAGCCCGAGTGCATGATCAAGCGGATGCCGCCCCCGTGCCCGGCGAACCCTCATGTGAGTGATCAGGTTCGAGGCGCTGTTCGAGGCCGCTGGATACTGACCTCGGCGCTTGAAGGTGACGCCGGTGGCAGATCTCGGGACCGGATGCGCCGGTCACTGCGACGGTCCGCCGGTAGAACGCGCCGATCCATCACCCCGAAGCGCCGAAGCGCCGAAGTCAGTAAACAGCAAGGCAGCGTGCCAAAACGATCGTTGTCTTGAGCGCCGAACCGGCGTGCGTCTGTGCAGTACTGGTAGGAGCCCAAGAGCCGTCATGGGTTGATCTTGTGTCGAGTTTGGGCTGCTCGGAGCCGCTGACTGGCTGGTGATCGTCTTCCTGGTACGGTCCCGCGCGATCCAAGCGGGTGATCTTGCTGGTTCGGGTGGGTGGCGCTGGTGACGCGTCACGGCGGGACGGGGTGACCACGTACCAGCCGTCGCGGACGAGTTCGGCGACGACACCCGAGAGCCTGCCGGTTCCACCGACGGCCAGCGCGCGTCTCATGATGCGACTTGTGATCGTCTCGGCACCATGTGGCCACCGCACGCCGCAGGTCAACCGGATGCGGGCCGCAGGTTGTTCATGAGCAGGCCGAGGGCGAACTCGAAGCGGTCGTGTCCGGTGCCGGAGATCAGCTCGGCGGCATGGCGTCGAGTCTGCGGGAATTGCTCGGCAGGCAGTGCGGTGAAGCGGTCCAGCAACTCCTCGTGGCTGAGCACCCATTCGTGATCCTGGTGCCGGCGCCGTTGCTGGACCAGCGACTGCTCCAGTGCGTAGGCGCTGACGTAGAGGGACAGCGCGTCGCGGGCCCATCCGGCCGTCCTCGGTTCGATGCCGCCCGCGAGCAGGATCGCCAGGATTCCTTCGCCGACCCGCAGCGTTTCCAGGTTGGTCGGCACCGTGGCCAGCGCGGCGCGCGAGACTCCGGGGTATTTCAGGTACAGGTCGCGGATCTGTGTGTACACCCCGAGCAGCTGCTCGCGCCAGGCAGCCGGGTCCGGTTCGGGGAGCACGACCTCGACATAGAGCCTGCCGATCAGCAGATCGTCGATGTCGTCCTTGTTGACGATGTGCGCGTACAGCGACGACGGACCGGTGCCGAGCACGGCGGCGACCCGGCGGATGGTCAGCGCGTCATACCCCTCGGTGGCGACGACTTCCAGGGCAGCGTCGGTGATCCGTTCTACGGTGATCGGCTTCTTACGTGGTGCCGACGCGGCGACCTCCCCTGCGGGTTGGGCATGGCGAGCTGCGCGGCGCTGGCGGGGATCAGCGGACATGCCGACCACTATAACTTGACACGATCTAAGTTCAGTAAGTAGAACTTAGATCGCCAGAACGAACTAAGTTCGTATCGATGTTCCGGAGGTGTGTGATGCGAGTTTCCGTTGTCGGAGCCGGCCTGGGAGGTCTGGCTCTCGCGCAGGGTCTGCGTGGTGCCGGGATCGAGGCCGACGTGTTCGAGCGCGACCCAGGGATCGTCGCACGGTTCCAGGGCTACCGGCTCGTGCTGAACCTGATCGGTTTCCAGGCGGTGCGCGACTGCCTGCCGGCGCGCTGGCACCCACTGCTGGACGAGATCGTCATGGATGCCTCCGCCGAGCAACTGATCCTGGACCCGCAGCTGAACGAGATCGGCAAGCTCGGCGCGGGCCGGACCGGCATCGTGGTCGACCGGCAGGTGCTGCGACACTTGTTGCTGACCGGCCTCACCGTGCACACCGATGCCGGGCTGACCGGCTACGACGTGCTGGCCGACGGCAAGGTCCAAGCCCAGTTCGCCCGCCGCGACCCGGCCACCGCCGACCTGCTCGTCGGCGCGGACGGCGTCACCTCCGCGGTCCGCGGGGTGTTGTCGCCGCAAACCACCCCGACCGACACCGGCGTCCGGTTCGTCATCGGCCGCACCCCGCTGACCGACGAGTTCGCCAGCCTGTCCAAGGCCTACGGCTCGAAGATCGCGGGCGACGGCGTCAGCCTGCTGCTCGGCGCGATGCGCTTCCGTACCCCGCCGAAGCAGGCCGCCGAGCAACTGGCCCCTGAAGTCACGCTGCCCGACATCTGCGACTACGTGCGCTGGGCCATGATCCTGCCGCCGAACGGCTCACTGGGGGACCTGACCGCGCAGGACGCCGTGCTGTCCAGGATGGAAGGTTGGCACCCGGAGCTGCGCGCGCTGATCGAACAGGCCGACCCGGACAACAGCACGCTGCTGTCCATCCGGGTGGTCAAGCCCGGTGAACGCTGGGCGTCCGGTCCAGTGACGCTGCTCGGCGACGCGATCCACGCCACCTCCCCGACCGGCGGCAACGGCGCGAACACCGCGCTGCGCGACGCCGACCTGCTGCGCCGCTGCCTGATCGAGGCCAACGAAGGCCGCCAGGATCTGCTCAGCGCGGTCGACGACTACGAGCGACAGATGTTCGAGTATGGCGCCGAGGCCGTGCGCAGCAGTCTCGAGAGGCTGCCCGCCTTCGTCCCCGAAGCGAAACTGTCCTGAGGCCGAGATTCACCTTGTACGATCGACCGGACTCGTCGCTGGTGGCGGCATCGGGCCGTAGCCAGTGGGAGACGTCCACGGCCAGGACCAGCCGGCCGTCGGCCGCCCGCTGCAGCGACACCCCAGCCAGGGAACGTCGCAGCCGGCCGATTTCGATGAGGCCCCGGTTCAGAGCGCCGTACAGGGCGCCGCGCCCGCGCCGATGCTCGGGCGCCAACGCCAACCCGACCAGCGTCTTACCGGCCCCTCCGAGCACAGCAGCGCGTCCGTGAGCTCGAACAGCTCATCGCCCCGCCCTATCAGCCAGTCGAAGAACTCGCCCCGAAAGCGGCACAGTTCAGCGAACGCGTCCCCACCGGTCCTGTCACACGACGCACTCGTCCCCAACGGCCTTCGCTCCGATCACCCGCCCCTAGCCCGAGTGCATGATCAAGCGGAGGCCGCCCCCGTGTCCGGCGAACCCTCATGTGAGGGACCGCGTTCGAGACGCCGTTCGAGGTCACTGGATAAACGTCAAGATGAGGCCCTGGCGCACCGAAGCAGCCCGCCGACTGCGTCCTGAACCTGGCAGACCTTCCAGCGGCGGCGTGAGTACGCGCGCACGAGCGTGAGTACGCGACCCGATGCCCCGGGCCCGGCCGCGATGATGGGGTTGCCGCATGCTTCCCGACGACATGCGACCGAACGACGTGCGACCGCGCTCGACCCATCGGACGTGGTGGAAGGCACCTCTCGTGGCCTCCCTGCTCGGCCTTACGTTACTCGTGCTGGAGTACAACTGGTTCCGGTCCCAGGACGGCGTCGGCGCCTTCGGTGGAATCATCTACTGGTCGGTCGGTCTGGTCGCCCTCTCCTGGGCGCTGCCCCACCGCCGGTCCCTGCGAACTCCACGCGCGCTGGTCGCCGGCGCCGGACTCGGGTGCGTGCTGCTTCCGATGTTGTTCGCACTGGCGCTCGACGCGGCCCTGACCGGGAGCTGACGAGGCCGGGCGCGGCCCCCCAGCCGGCACGGCGTTGTTCACCGCGATGGAGTCGACCGCACGGGCGGCGGAACGGATGCCCCGGGATCCGTCCGCACATGGGCTGTGGCGGCAGGATCCTGGGACCCTGCAGCGGGCAGGCGAACTCGTGAACCCTATGGACAGGCTTGGAGGGGGCTGGGCGCTAGGGCTGGCGCCCGGCCCCCTTGGACGCGGTTGTTGTCGCGACCGGGCCTCGGCCTGATGGATGCCGCATGCCGTCAATCGACGCTTCCGATCGTCTCTCCGTGATGGGGCCCAGCCGGGACCCGTGTCGCGATATAGCGTTAGTCTTCTACTCGCGCCGCTGCCCGCGTCGCGCGGAGACGTTCGACAGGACCAGGACGGAAGCATGTCGGGAGAGATCTCGCCCACCGGGAAGGGCTCCGGCCCCGGCTCGTCGCCTGAGCTGCGCGCCTCTCATGCGGACCGGGACCGGGTGGTGGATGTGCTGCGTGTCGCGGCGGGGGACGGCCTGCTGACCGCGGACGAGTTGGACGAGCGCTTGGAAGCCGCCTTGTCGGCGCGAACCGTGAGCGAACTGGCTGCGCTCACCGCTGACCTGCCGCCCGTATCGGCTACGGGTGGCGTGACTGGAGCCGAGGTCAAGGACGTAGTCCGGATCGAACAGGTCCACAGCGGCGCGGTCGAGCGCGTGGGACGCTGGGTGGTGCCGCGGAGGCTGGAGCTCGCGGTGACGTACTGCGGGGTGACGCTTGACTTCACTGATGCCGTGATCACGCACGACACCTTGCGGATCAACGTGAGCATGACGGGGAAGACCCTGACGCTGGTCACCAGGCCGGGCATCGTGGTCGACACTGATGGTCTGCAGCTGGTACACAGCAGGATCAAGCACCGTCAGGCTCCGACGAATCCTGCTACACCGGTCGCTCTGCGAGTGGAGCTGGTCGGTCAGAAGGCCCACGGCCGCGTGGTGGTGCGGCCCCCGCGTCGGACGTTTGTGCAGTGGCTGCTGCGCTAGGTCCAGGCCGGTCCGCGCCCAGCCCACCGCCCCGGGAGCGTCCCCGGTCTGAAGTGAAAGGTGGCTGCTGCTTGCGGCGACGTGCACGGCCAACGGGGAGGTCACCGGAGGTGCGGGCTGGGGCACGTATCGAATCGTGATCAATCTGCGGGATTGGCCCTCGTAATGGAGGCCGACCCAGTAGATCGTCCT
The DNA here is from genome assembly GCF_001542625.1 of Streptomyces griseochromogenes. Lineage (NCBI taxonomy): Bacteria > Bacillati > Actinomycetota > Actinomycetes > Kitasatosporales > Streptomycetaceae > Streptomyces > Streptomyces griseochromogenes. The sequence goes on from NZ_CP016279.1 coordinate 5,739,646, forward strand.
GCGTGACGCGAGTGCAACTGACCAACAACGAGTGGGAGTTCATCGGGCCATATCTGCCAATCGGTGAGTACGGCCCGTATCCCGAGCACCTACGCCAGCAGTTCGAGGGCGTGATCTGGCGGTTCAAGACCGGCGCGCAGTGGCGGGAGATGCCGCAGGAGTTCGGCGCATGGTCGACGGTCTCCAACCGCTTCCGGCAGTGGCGTGACGCCGGCGTGTTCGAGGTCCTTCTGGAGAGCCTGATCGCGGAAGCCTCGAAGCGGGGCCAGGTGGATCTGTCGCTGGTCAGCATCGACTCAACCACTGCACGTGCTCACCACGACGCCGCCGGGATGCACATGAGCAAGGACGTGCTCACCGCCCTGGAGAAGGCTGCCGCCGAGGAGGGAAAGGCCAGGTCAAAGGGGGCGGCCCGGAAGAACAAAACGGGCAGGACGCCGAAGCCGATCCCGTGAGGGAGGAACGACGACGCGTCCGGCGTCGCCGAAAGCTCCGTCTGAAGGCTGCCCTCCTGGGACGCTCGCGAGGCGGGCAGACCAGCAAGGTCCACCTCGCCGCTGACCGCAAGTGCCGCCCGCTGGCATTCGTCCTGACCGCCGGACAGGCGGCCGACAGCCCACAGTTCATCCCAGTACTGAAGAAGATCCGGGTCCGTGGGCCCGTCGGCCGCCCCCGCACCAGACCCGACGCCGTCGCCGGGGACAAGGCCTACTCGTCCCGCGGAAACCGCGCCCACCTGCGCAAACGCGGCATCAAACCCGTCATACCAGAGAAGGTGGACCAGGCCGCCAACCGGAAGAAGAAGGGCTCCCGAGGCGGCCGACCCGTCGGCCACGACGCTGACCTCTACAAGGAGAGGAACACCGTCGAGCGCCTGATCAACAAGCTCAAGGCCTGGCGAGGCATCGCCACTAGGTACGACAAGACCCCGGACAGCTACCTCGCCGGCCTCCACTTACGCGCCTCGATGATCTGGATCAAAGACCTCACCCGAGGCGCCCCTTGATCACAGCCCTGTCATGCTCTACGGGCGGGCGTAAGGCCGAGTCATGACCTCCATATTGTGACCGTCCGGGTCGTCGAAGTAGGCGCCGCGACCACCGAACAGATCGTTTACCCGGCCGGGATCGGTGTGGCCAGGGTCCGCATAGTAAGTGACCCCGACCACCTCCAGCCGGGCGATCACGGTGTCGAACTGCTCGTCAGGCACGAGGAAGGCGTAGTGCTGCGACTGGATCGGCTCGTCCCTCTTCTCGCAGTAGTCGAGCGTCACGCCATTGCCGAGGTCAACTGGCAGGAACGGCCCAAACGGTGCGCCGACTTTCAGGCCCAGGATCGCGGCGATGAACTCGGCGGACAAGTAGCGGTCGCTCGCGTAGACAGCCGTGTGGTTCAGCTGGACGCCGGCATGTGGGTACGGATGGTTGTAGGACATCAGTGGTGGGTCTCCGGTCTTGGGATCCGTTTGAAAGGCGCCGTACGCAGGCGCCGGGAGCAAAGACGCGGAGAAGGAGGCGGGCCTCTGGCCCGCCTCGGGCTCACGCCGAGGCCGGGAAACTCACTCGTGCATGGCTCAAGGCCGACCCGGCAGTCACGCTACCGACCCTAGTGATCACCGCAGGCGAGGGCAACACCGTTCCTCGGCCGTGCTCCGGCCGCAGATCGAACCGCTGTCTTTGGTGATCACGACTCAATACGTGCCCTAGGGGGAGCGCTCGGGCGAAGTGCTGCGCGGCGCGCCTGTCGTGGCCGGAGTCGTGGGCCATCCATCCGGCCATCTCGGTCAGCGCGGCTGCTGCGGCGAAGACCTGCGAGCCGCTGCCGAGGTCGACCAGCCGGGGCACCACCCTGCCCGACAGGTGCCGGACGACGGCCCCGTACAACCGGCCGCCGCCGGTCTGCCGGTCAGCGCTGCGGAAGTGGTCCATGGCCACCAGGTCGTCACCGTCCGGCGGCGGATGGTCGGCCCGCTGATGCTCGGCAGTTGCCGGCGCAGGCTCCCACGACTGGCGAGCCAGCCCCAGCAGATGACCGGGGATGTGGAAGGCGTCGGCGATCTGCTCGAACAGCGTCAGCTTCTCTACTGGCTCTTGCCGTTCATGTAGTCGTACAGGCGACCCTGCGTGATGTCGACGGCTGCAGCGATACGCCGCGTACTGACGCCGCGCGCATTGAGCATGCGGAACACCGCGCCCATGTCCCCTGAGTAGCGGTGAGTCGATGCTATGCCCAACGGCCTTGAGGTGACTCCGGGTTGGAGTCACCTTCTGGAGTCTCCCCAGCCCCTGGCGTCGTCGTTGACTGTCTGTCAGCCGCCAAGGGGGTGTACCCGTGAACGCCCCCTCGTGGCCGTCCCGCCAGCGTGCTTCTCCCCCGAGGTATCGCGGACGAGACATCCCCCAACCGCCCCGACCAAGGCGTTGACGATGACCATGACCGACGAGCAGGTGAGACCCGGCCGGCAGCACCCCCACCAAAGCGTCACCCTCGCGAACCTCGCGAACGAGGCCGCAACCGTTCCGGTAGCGCGTCAGATAGTCGTGAGGCATGCGGCACGTGGGGCATGGGCGTCGACGCCGCGGAGACCGGCGCACTCCTGATGTCCGAACTCGTCACCAACGCAGTGCGGCACGGTCACTCTCACAGCGTCCGCGTGATCGCCGAGCAGCGCCGACCCGACCGCCTTCGCGTCGCCGTGGTCGACAAGTCCCGCCGCATGCCCGAGATGCACCACGCCAAGCCGGAGGCCTTCGGCGGCCGGGGCCTGCTCTTGGTCGACCTTATTTCCGACCGATGGGGAACCGACCTCCTTCCGTGGGGGAAACGGGTCTGGGCTGAGATCGTGATCAAGGCGGCCGACCAGTGACCGGCCGCCACCGCCTGCCCGAGCCGGACGGGGTGACCGCCGGTGCGAGCCTCTTAGAGGTCATCTCATTTGGGGTGTTCGATAGGCTCCAGATGTGGGGATCGTTGAGCGGCTTGTGCCGGATGAGCTGTGGGAGTTGTTCCAGCGAGTGGTTCCGGAGGCGCCGAGTCGGCCTCAGGGTGGTGGCCGGCGCCGGCACGGCGACCGGGAGGTGTTGGCTGCGATCGTGTTCGTGGCCACGTCGGGCTGCACGTGGCAGCAACTGCCGTCCGCCTCGTTCGGGCTTTCAGGGCCCACGGCTCACCGGCGCTTCGCCGAGTGGTCGAAGGCCCGGGTGTGGGCGAAGCTCCATCGCCTGGTCCTCGACGAACTCGGCTCTCGCGGTGAACTGGACTGGTCTCGCTGCGCGATCGACTCGGTGAACATGCGAGCCCTGAAAAAGGGGACCTGACAGGTCCGAATCCGGTGGATCGCGGCAAGTACGGTTCAAAGATCCACTTGATCACCGAGCGTACCGGGCTGCCCCTGTCCGTCGGGATATCCGGTGCCAACCTGCACGACAGCCAGGCCCTCGAACCGCTCGTGCGAGGCATCCCACCCATTCGCTCCCGGCGCGGACCGCGCCGACGACGGCCCGCCAAACTCCACGGCGACAAAGGCTACGACTACAACCACCTGCGCCGATGGTTACGCAGCCGCGGCATCCGACATCGCATCGCCCGCAAAGGCATCGAGCCCTCCACACGGCTGGGCCGCCACCGCTGGACGATCGAACGCACCATGGCCTGGCTCGCCGGATGCCGCCGCCTCCACCGCCGCTACGAACGCAAAGCCGAACACTTCCTGGCCTTCACCAGCATCGCCTGCACCCTCATCTGCTACCGCAGACTCACCAAATGAGATGACTTCTTAGGCGCCGTCGTCGTCGGCTTCGGGCTGGTGGCGTCGATCGTGACCAGCGAGGCCCGGACTGCCCCAGCACTCACCGCGTACTCCGTCCCACACGCCGAGCTGCCTGCAACAGTCCTCACCGCGGTCCACGTGGACACGCAGCACACCTGCTGCTGTGGCCCACGGGCCACCTCATGATCCCCGCCCCGGGGCCGGTCGCCACGCCCCGCACCCGGCCACCGGGGTGGAAGCAACCCTCGCGCGGTGCACCCGCCGCACAAGCGCGGGCCTGGTCCCCGCCCCTCGTCGGGGACCACCAAGCCGCCCGCCCAATCCCCTGAGGCGGGGGCCCCCGATGCGCCCGGCCGGGCCCCTCGCCATCTGGAATCACCAGAGGGCGAGGGACACCGTTGGATCACCTGCGAGACGAAGGAGACTCATGCAGCAGCCCTTAACGTCAGCCGAACTCATGACCACCAGCAGCGGCGTGACCCTGGTGGACGTCGCCACCGGATCACAGGCGTGGACCGAACCGGCCGGGGACGGCTGGACCGTTCACCAACACGGCCCCCTCGCTCTGTGGGGTCCGTGGAAGACGCCCTCATCACCTGGCAGAGTGCAGGCTCGCCCGCGCTGTCCGGCCTCGGCCTGACCGTGGACACCGACGGCACACAACGCGTCTGGCTCGGAGACCCCGACGGCCCCTCCTGGAACCTGCCGGTCTGACCCCGAACACACGCAACGCAGCCCCTCCTGGGGCGGGCGCTTCTGCTTCACACTGGCGGCTCCCTTACTGCTGCGTTCCACCCGGTCGCCGTCGCGGTCGGCGGCGAGCGCCGCGAACGCCTCGCCGGTCTCCCGCACGCGCCAACCCCCACAGTCCTCCAGGACCTGCGGGAGGTTCCAGTCGTAGAGGGTGACGGCGGGAGTGACACCGGCGGCCAGCAGGTCGTCGATGAGGCGGTCGTAGTAGTCCAGGCCCTTGGTGCATGGGCGCCCTCGATCTGGCAGGCGGACGTGGCCGCGCCTCAGAGGAAGCCGACGGGCAGCGCCGGGAAGGGGGCGCTGCTCACCGGGCATCGTCCTCGCTCCGCGGGGCAGGCGCGCCGTCTCCCGCGAGTGCGTCATCCGGTGCGGTGAAGCGGAAGGAAGCCAGCCGGAAGTCGCCGTTCAGGGTGAGCCGCAGATCGTGGTGGCCTTCGGCAGGTGGCGCCGTCTCGGCGCTGACGGTCGTCCAGGTGTGGCGGTCGCCGGTGACCGGTACGGCGGTCTCCGCGACGAGGTGGTCTCCTGCCCGCACCTCCAGCCGCGCCTCACCCGGTCCGGCGGTCTCGCGCGACCTCGGCCTCGAAGCGGGCGGCACCGGACAGGTCCGCGGCGCGGAACAGCAGGGTCGCGGGGTGAGCGGGATCCGCCGGGGCGACGGCATCGCCCCGGGCACGGGTGGCGTCGACCAGGCTGACGTCCGTGTAGTCGTCGAAGTCGGCGGCCAGGGTACGCCGGCTCACCAGTGCCCGAGGTGCGGCCTGGGTACCGCTGACGGTGAGCGGCGCGCTGAGGACGATGTCCGCGGCAGAGCGGGCGAGGAGCACCTCATAGCGGCCGGGATCGACGGTGAAGGCGCCCGTGGCGACGTCCCAGTGCGCCATCCGTTCGGATGGCAGACGGAAGGTCACCTCCCCGCTGTGCCCTGGTTCGAGCCGCACCTTGCGGAAGTCCGCGAGCCGGAGCCGGGGGCCTCGTAGCGGGTGCCGACCGCACGGACGTAGAGCTGGACCACCTCGCTCCCGGACCGGGTGCCCGTGTTGGCCAGGGTCACTGAGACGTCCACTGCGCCCTCCTGGACCAAGACCGGGCTGAACAGCCGCAGGTCGCGGTAGGTGAAGTCGGCGTACGACAGGCCGTGTCCGAAGGGGTACAGGGGTGCGGACCGGTGGTACTGGTACGTCCAGCCCGCCTTGATGATGTCGTAGTCGAGCGGGTGCGGCAGTGAGTCCTCGCCCCGGTACCAGGTCTGCGGCAGCCGGCCGGCGGGGTCGGCCGCGCCGAGCAGGACTGCGGCCAGGGCCCGGCCCGTCTCCTGTCCGCCGTGGGAGGTCCACAGCACGGCCGACAGATGGGCGTCGGCCCAGTCGACGGCGTAGGGGTAACTGCTCATGACGACCAGCGCGGTCTCCGGGCGGACCGCGGCGACCGCGCGCAGCAGCGCCTCCTGGGTCTCGGGCAGGCCGATCCCGGTAGGCCGTGGCCGACGAGCAGCTGGTGGGCGGCGGCCGGGGCGCCCCGTCCCTCCCGCACGCCGGGCGCGTGCCGGCCTTCGACGTCCGCTGGTCGACCCCGCCGAGGCCACTCCGCTCCCCGATGTCCCCGTCGTGGTCGGCGACGAGGAGCTCGCGGGCGGCCTCCCACAGCGTGCGGTCGGCGACGGCGCCGGTGAAGAGCGCCTCCACCAGTGCCGAGCGGCGCGCCTGACGTCGCGGGGTCGGCTACGCGGAGCTGGACGAGCGCAGCGCAGCGCCGCCACGCTGCTACGGGCCCGAGGGTGTACGGCCGGGAGACCGGGTCGCTCTGAGCCACGTGCGTGTGCTTGGGCCTGCCGAGGGTCGCGAACGCCGCGGTCGCCTCGATGGTCGCCGTCACTGACCGCCGGCGTCCGTAGTACCCCGGTACTACCCGCCCGGCACTGTTCAGCCCCCGGTACCACCGGATCAGGGAGATCGCGGACTTAGCGTCGAGGAGGAGGCGTCAGGCGTGCCGGACGCCGCACCCCGAGAGAGAGAAACGCGAATGATCGACGCACAGCAGCTCACCAAGAGGTACGGGGAGAAGACCGCCGTCGACGGTCTGGACTTCGCCGTGAAGCCGGGCACGGTGACCGGCTTCCTGGGGCCCAACGGTGCGGGCAAGTCCACGACGATGCGCATGATCGTTGGTCTGGACGCGCCGACGAGCGGCTCCGTCACGGTGAACGGGCAGCGCTATGCCTGGCACCAGGCGCCGTTGCAGGAGGTGGGGGCGCTGCTGGAGGCGAAGTCGATCCACCCGGGCCGCTCGGCCTACAACCACCTGCGGGCGCTCGCGCTGACCCATGGCATTCCGCGTCGTCGGGTCGACGAGGTCATCGAACTGGCCGGTCTCGGCAGCGTCGCGAAGAAGCGGGCCGGTGCCTTCTCCCTCGGCATGGGCCAGCGACTCGGCATAGCGGCCGCGCTGCTCGGCGATCCGCAGACCGTGATGCTGGACGAGCCTGTCAACGGACTGGACCCGGAGGGCGTCCTCTGGATCCGGAACCTGCTCACCTCCCTCGCGGCCGAGGGGCGCACGGTGTTCGTCTCCTCGCATCTGATGAGCGAGGTGGCCCTGGTGGCGGATCACCTGATCGTCGTCGGGCGTGGCCGGCTGCTGGCCGACACGACCGTGCAGGACCTGGTCCGCGAGGCGGGCGGCGACACCGTGAAGGTCGCGACGGACGACCCCGCGCGGCTGCGGGACGCCCTGGCCGGGCCGGACGTGGAGATCACCGGCCGCATCGGCTCCGAGGAACTGCAGGTGACCGGGATGTCCGCCCGCGAGATCGGGCTGAAGGCGGCCGAGCACGGGATCCCTCTGTTCGAACTGACCACGAAGGCGGTGTCGCTGGAGGAGGCCTTCATGGAACTGACCAGGGACGCCGTGGAATACCACGGCTCCACGACCGGCATCGAGACCTCCGGGAGCGCGGCATGACCACCCTCACGGCAACACCCGAGACCCCCGAGACCGCCCCGGCCGCTCCCACCAGGTCCGCCTACCGGGTGACCGGACGGCGCGTGCTGTCCTCGGAATGGGCCAAGCTCTGGTCCCTGCGCTCCACCTGGATCACCCTCGGCCTGGGCCTGCTGTTCCTCGTCGCCTTCGGCGTCATCGCCGCGAGCCACTACAAGTCCAATCTCGACTCCGGTCGGCACATGGACCGCGACTTCGCCACCTCGACGGCCGTGAGCCTGTCCCTCTTCGGCACGAACTTCGCCCAGCTGGCCCTCGGCGTCCTCGGCGTGCTGGTCACGGCCGGCGAGTACTCCACCGGCATGATCCGCTCGACCCTCGCGGCCGTACCGCGCCGGCTGCCCGTGCTGTGGTCCAAGGCGGCCGTCTACGGGCTGGTCGCGCTGGTGATCGCCACCATCGGCGCGTTCATCGCCTTCCTCGTCAGCAGCCAGATCGTCTCCGGCACGCCCGCCGCCATGGGCCTCGGCCACACCGGTGTCATCCGCAGTCTGTTCGGGGCCGGTCTCTACCTGGGCCTGGTCGGCGTGATCGGCGCCGCGCTCGGCGCGCTGCTGCGGTCGGTGGCCGGCGGCATCTCGGTACTCGTCGCCGCCCTCATGCTCGTACCCGGCCTGATCTCGCTGCTGCCCACCTCGTGGCAGAGCCACATCGACCCCTACCTGCCGAGCCACGCGGGCGAGTCGATCTTCGCGCTGACGCACGACTCCACCACCCTGTCGCCCGGTGCGGGACTCCTGGTCTTTCTGGGGTGGACGGTTCTGGCACTGATCGGGGCGGCCTACCGGCTGGTGCGCAGCGACGTCTGAGTACCAGCACCTGCATCATGGTCTGGTGAATTCCATGACCACCGAAGATCTCGGCGGGATGGGGCCGCTGGTCGCCCGGCTCGGCCGGGCCGGCCAGCGGCTCCGGCACGCCGACCAGGCCCGTCCGTGGGTGCTCGACACCGCGGTGGTGGTCCTGGTCTTCCTGATGTTCTGCCTGCCGGACCTGCTCCACGGGATGGATGGGGACGGCGACGGCCCACGCCGCTTCCGGCTGGCATTCACCCACGTGCCCACCACCGGCATGCTGGCTCTGCAAGCGGGGATGGTACTGCCACTGCTGTGGCGACGGCGGGCGCCCGCGATGGCGTTCGGCGCCATCACTGCCGTATTCGTCCTCCAGTGGTCCCTGGGCGCCGCACTCCGTGCGGACGCCGCACTCTTCGTCGCCCTCTACAGCCTGGCCCTCCATGGACGACTGCGACAGCTGCCGTGGGCCTGTGCGGTCACGGCGGGTGCACTGGGCCTGGTCGCGGCGCGGATCTCGGCCGTGGTGTCGGTCTGGGACGTACTGTTCTTCCTGCTCAGCACGGCGACCGCGGCCCTCGCGCTCGGCCTGGTGATCCGTATCCGGCGGGCTCAGCTGGCCGGGCTGCGGGACCGTGCGGCACGGCTGGAGATCGAACGCGACCAGCGCGGCAGGCTCGCCGTCGCGGCAGAGCGAGCGCGGGTGGCTCGAGAGATGCACGACATCGTCGGCCACAACCTGTCCGTCATCATCACGCTCGCCGACGCGGGCGCCTACGCCACGGCCGTGACTCCGGAACGGGGCAAGGAGGCCCTGCACCTCATCGGCGACACCGGCCGTCAGGCCCTGAGCGAACTGCGCCGGGTGCTCGGCGTGCTGCGCGAGGCGGACGGTCCCCCGGCCGAGCCCGAGCTGAGCCCGCAGCCCGGTCTCGCGGACATCGACGCGCTGTGCGAGGGAGTGCGCGCCGCCGGCCTGGAGGTCGTCTACCGTACGGCCGGAGACATCGACGCCCTCAACAGCGGAGTGCAGCTCACGGTCTACCGCATCGTGCAGGAGGCCCTGACGAACACCCTCAAACACGCCGGCGCCGGGGCGCGTGCGAACCTGGCGATCGTCGTGGAGGACACACGGCTGACCATCACCGTCCAGGACACCGGCCCGCCCGATCCGGACGGCCGATCCGGCACGGCGAACGAGGAAGGACACGGCCTGGTGGGCATGCGAGAACGAGCAGCTCTCTACAGCGGACACGTCAGCGCGGGCCCAGCCGGCGCCGGCTGGTCGGTGCGGGCCGCACTCGAGCTCACACCCCATGGCGGTGCCCGGTGACCACCGTGCTCATCGTCGACGACCAGCCGCTGCAGCGGTACGGCTTCCGGATGCTCCTCGACTCCGTGACCGAGACGGAAGTCGTCGGCGAGGCCGCGCACGGCACCGAAGCCGTGCGCAAGGCCGCTCAACTCCGGCCCGACGTCGTCCTCATGGACGTACGTATGCCGGGCATGGACGGCATCGAGGCGACTCGCGGGATCGTCGCCGCCGGCGACCGCTCCCGCGTCCTGGTCCTGACCACTTTCGACCTCGACGAGTACGTGTACGCGGCTCTGCGTGCCGGGGCCAGCGGCTTCCTCCTCAAGGACGCCCGGCCCGAGGAACTCCTGGCAGGCATCCGCGCGGTGGCCGCCGGAGACGCGGTGATCGCCCCTGCGCTCACCCGCCGCCTGTTGCACGAATTCGCGCGGCTCGTGCCGCCCAACGCCAACGGCTCCGCTCAAGACTCGAGGTTGAGTTCCCTCACCGACCGCGAACGCGAGATCCTCGTGGCGATCGGCAAGGGCTGGACGAACGGCGAGATCGCCGAGCGTTTCGTCCTCTCGGAATCCACGGTGAAGACCCACGTCGGTCGCGTTCTGTCCAAGATCGGCGCCCGCGACCGCATCCAGGCAGTGATCTTCGCCTACGACCACGGACTGACCCGGCCCCAAGCGGGCTGAGCAAGCAGAGTCAGCCGTCGGCGGGCAATCCAGAGCAGAGATGGGGTGACATCAGTTCCCCAGGCGGTGGCAAGGTTCCGCCTGCCCGACCTGGCGACCGTCATGACCAGGGGCTCTGTTCCCAGCTGCCGTGAGCAGGTCAGGAACGCCCGACAACAGGGCTGGTCGCCGGGTCACTGCCCGACGTTGCTTGCGCCGGGCCGACTGGCTGTCGGTGCCGGCGCCTTTGGGAGCCTTCTCGACTTGGACGGGGAACTCGCGTGTGTACTCAGCGCGGATCGATACAGGCGGTGCCGCGCCACGAGCTCAAGGGTCACCGCCACGGCTATGGCCTGCACGGCCATGAGCGCGATGAGGACGAACAGCTGCACCGCCCCGGCCAGGACGGGACTGGACCCTCCCAGGAGCATGCCAACGAACGCCCCGGGGAGCGTGACCAGACCGACAGTACGGGTCTGGTCCAGGCCGGGCAGGAGAGCGTCGGAGGCCGCAGGACGCGCGATCTCCATCCGGGCATCCCGATCCGACAATCCCAGTGCCATCGCGGCTTCCACCTCACCGCGTCGCTGGGACAGTTCGTCCAGGGCGCGACGTCCAGCAAGCACAGTCGCGGTGAGTGCGCCACCGATGAGGATGCCCGTGACGGGGATCAGGGTCACGCTTTCCAGTGGGACGAGCCCCGTGCCGAGGAGCGCCACTACGACCGGTAGAACGCCGGCGGCAATCGGCGCGGCCGCCAACCACCACGTGTGATTGCCGGTGATTCTCCGTCCGGCCGTGCGAACGGCCACCGTGAGCATGAGGACGAGGAACACCAGCAGTCCCGGCACCGACTCGACGGCCCAGGTGATGACCACCGAAACCAGGGCGAGTTGGACGACGGCGCGAAGGCCTGCGACAAGGATCTCCCGGGCACGGCTCTTGTGCGGGTGCGGATCGAGATGACACCACCCTGCGATCGCCGTCGCCAGGAACAGCAGAGCGGCGAGCAGAATGCCGAGGGTCGTGTTGACTGGCACCAGAGATGCTGCACTCGACGTCACGTTCCCCACCTCGACGGACTACGGCAGGAGCCGATTCGCTGCTCGACCGTCCCGCCCCGAATGGCTCAGCCGGCCAAATGCGCAGTGCGCATCCGCTTCGGTCTGTGTTCTGGATCCGGAGGCAATCCTGACAGGAGCGGCCACGAAGACCGAACGTGACCGGGCTTGCGTGTGGGATCGACTCGGCTCGTCATCGATGAGATTCCGGAAATGGTGCACCGCTGCCCGACAGCTACACCCGCTTCGGTGGCAGCCAATCGGCAATCATGATCAGCCACTTGGCCGACCTGACGACCCCGGCCAGTTGGCGATCCACGAGCCGAGTGAAGTCCGGGATGTTGACTGCCCCGACGCAGGGGATGTGTCGGGGCAGTCCTCATCGCGATTGGTCAGCCGAGAGAGGTGAGGAGCGTGTTGAGTGCCTTGACCTCGGTGGCCTTGTCGGGGTTCGGGGCGCGTAGTGCCTTCAGGACCTGGTCGATCTCGCTGTCGAGGAAGTGCCACGACTGCTCGCTCTTGGGCTCGAGGGTGGGCTGGTCGTCGTCCCAAGCGGTCTCGAGGTCCGTCACTCGGGTGGTCGCGGCCCGCTGATTGCCCGCATTGAGCTTTGCCCGGGTGTCAGCCGTGATCGTGCGGAACTTCGCGATCTCAGCCGGAGGGAACGGTGACGTCGCCTGCTCCGGGGTGAGATGGGCGGTTACCGGCGCGGGGGCGTCATCCTCGCCGGCCGCGGCCGCGTGAGGCTGGTTGTGTGCCCAGACGAGCAGCGCCGCGGTCGCAACCGCTACAACGGCGTAGTAACCGAGCATGATCCGCTCACGTGCCGGGTTCAGCGCTCGTGGGGTATCGGTCAGGTCCCGGGTTTCGATGACATCACTTCGGCTGAGCGTGAGGTACACGACCGTAGCAAGGATGGCGGCCAGGAAGATCACGCTGGTCACCGCGGTGCCGAGACCCAGGCCCCCGTCGCCGCTGGGCGAGCCGAGCCAGTCGCCGAGGTTGGCGCCGAGCGGGCGAGTGAGGATGTAGGCCAGCCAGAAGGAGAGCACTGCGTTGGCGCCGAGGCGCCATCCAAGGACGATCGCGACAATCAACCCGAGAGGCAGGAACACGGAGACGCCCGGGGTCCAGCCGGTCAGGTCCAGGGTCCAGTCGCCGGTGGCGGTGCCGAGGGCAAAAGTGACCAGCACCGCGAGCCAGTAGAAGAGCTCACGGGGACGGGTGGTGATGCTGTGGACCGACAGGGTCCGCTCGCGGGCGTACCAGATGCCGAAGACAACGGCGAGGACGCCGGCGAACACGCTACTGCTCAGCGCGAGGGGAACGCCCTGACTGTCGGTGAGGATGTCGGTGTAGAGAGTACCCGTCACACTCACTACCACGACGGTGAGCCAGTACACGAACGGGATGTAGCGCTTGGTGGTGAGTTGCCAGCCCATGACGCCCGCCAGAACGACGGTGAAGATCAATGCGGTATTGATCAGGCCGACACCGAGGTTCATGTTGATCCAGTCGGCGAAGCTCTCGCCGACCGTGGTGCACAAGATCTTGATGATCCAAAACCAGATCGTGACCTCGGGAACCTTGTTCAGCATCTGCCTGGCAGGCGTCCGACGACTCTCGGAGGAGAGGCGGTGAGAGGCCGCCCCGGCCGGCTGCTCACCGGCTCGCTGCTGGGTACCTGCCCCTGGAACCACCGGACTCTCAGACGTTTCATAGGTCATGCTGCACGACAGTGCCATCGGGTCCCTGAATGCATCCTGACTGCCACCGTCACTCGCTCCGCCCATGCCGAATGAGCAGCACGGCGCCATGCACATGCACACACGCCTTCTCAGCAGGGCGACCCTCCGTCCCGCCCCTACCCAGATGGCGGGACACCGAGCGTTCGACACCGGCGGCTTTCCCTATCGCGTAGCTCGCCGACAGCGGTACGACCGCCCCCGCCGGGGCGGAGACGCTTGAGCGGGACTTCCACGACGCCGTCCGTATCGCCCACGCCGGCTGCGCCGCCATCCTCGCGCTCCACAAGGATCCCGCGCGGCCGATGACCCACAAGGTCCTCCATGGCGAGCACAACACGCTGCACATCGGGGGCGAGGAGATCCAGGTGATCTATCCGGGCGCCAACCACGAAGCCGGGAAACACTCTCACCTGCTTTCCCGGCAGCGGCCGGTGGCCTCCTCGCCCACGACGCCATCCTCGAACATCGACTTCGACACCTACGTCGGCGGTCGCGGCTCAGATCGGGAAGTGGGCGTGACCGCGGGCCTGGACCGTCACCCAGCGAATGTCGGTGAACGCGTCGACGCCCGCCTGGCCGCCGAAGCGGCCGTAGCCGGAGTCCTTCACCCCGCCGAACGGGGCCTGGGGTTCATCTGCGATCGACTGGTCGTTGATGTGGACGATCCCGGTGCGCAGCCGGGAGGCGACCTCGAGACCTGCGCGCAGGTCCTCCGTGATGACACCGGCGGTCAGCCCGTGGGGGGTGTCGTTGGCGAGGGCGACCGCTTCCTCGGCGCTGTCGACCACGTGCACCACGGTGACCGGGCCGAAGGTCTCGTCGTAGTAGATCTTCATGTCCTTGGTGACACCGGTGAGCACCACCGGGCGGATCAGTGTGTCCGGTCCCTCGGACCGGCCGGTGCCCGCGGCGAGGGCCGCTCCCCGGGCGAGGGCATCCTCGACAAGCGCGGTGATGCGCCGCGCCGCTCGGGAGTTGATGACGGGCCCGACGGCGGTGGCGGAGTGGGAAGGGTCGCCGCAGTCCAGCTGCGCCACCCGGGCGGCGAACTTCTCGGTGAACTCCTCGGCGAGCGAGCGGTGGACGATGATCCGGTCCAGACACATGCAGATCTGGCCGGAGTTCATGAAGGAGCCGAAGACGGCCGCGTCCACGGCGTAGTCGACGTCCGCGTCCTCCAGGACCACCAGGGCGTTCTTACCGCCGAGTTCGAGGACAGCGGGCTTGAGGTGCTGGGCGGCCCGGACTCCGATGGCCCGGCCCACCTCTGTCGAGCCGGTGAAGTTGACCATGCGCACCCGCGGGTCCGCGATGAGCGCGCCGACCACATCGGGGGCGTCCGCACGGTCGTTGGTGACGACGTTGAGCACGCCCGCGGGCAGTCCGGCCTCGTGCAGGACGTCGGCGATGAGCAGGCCGCAGGCGATCGGGGCGTCCTCACTGGGCTTCATCACGACGGTGTTGCCGACGGCGAGCGGCAGCGCGACCGCGCGCACTCCGAGGATCACGGGTGCGTTCCACGGTGAGATGGCGGCGACGACGCCCTTGGGAACACGCGTCTGGGCGGAGATGACTCCGTCGGCGTCGGTCGCGAGCAACTGGCCGGTGGGCTGGCTGACGGCGGCGGCCGCTTCCAGCAGGATGTCGGCAGCGAGCCGGGCGTTGAAGGCCGCCCATGGGGCGGTGCCGCCGACTTCAGCGGCCATGATCCGCACGATGTCGTCGCTGCGGTCGGCCATCAGCCGGGCCGCCTCGAGGAAGATCTGCCGGCGGGTGGCGGGCTTGGTGGCCGACCACTGCGCGAAGGCGGCGTCGGCGGCGTCCACCGCCCGGGTCACGTCCTGGACGGTTGCGGCGGCGACCTCGGCGTAGACCTCTCCGGTCCAGGGATTGGTGTCGGAGGTGGTGCGGGCGGAAGAGGCGGGAACCTCGCGGCCGTTGATGATCAGGCCTCGGGTGGCGGACACGGGCTGCTCCGGTTCAGGTAGATCGGACGGGCGAGTGGTCAGGCGGTTGGTCGGTTGGCTGGTCTGGCGTGTCGGCTGGGTGAGAGCCGGGCCGCCGGACGCGAAAGAGGTCGGTCGGGTCGTGGCCGATCGGGCGCGGGGCGTCAGGTCGTGGCCGGCTGGGCGGTGGCCGGGCCGCTGGTGCGCAGGGCGCGGTGGGCCAGACCCGTGAGGAGACCGGCGACGAGGGGCGAGAGCAGGTAGATCCACAGGTGCGCGTACCGGCCGGAGAGCAGGGCGGGTCCGAAGGCGCGGGCCGGGTTGATGTTCGCGCCGGTGACCGTGCCGAGCGAGGCGATGACGAGGCCCACTCCCACCGCGATGACGGCGGGGATCAGTGCGTGCAGCCGGGGGCGGCCCATCACCACGGCGACGGCCGCGAGGACGGCCACGAGTGCTGCGGTCTCGACGAGGAACAGCGCCGTCGTACCGAGTCCGGGGGCTGGGGCGACCACGGCGTAGTGCATCCGGCCGACGGGAGCGCCCCACACCAGACGGGCGAGGGCGGGACCGCTGACGGAGCCGGCCAGCTGGGCGGCGATGTAGGGCAGGACGGCGCGGGCCGGAAAGAAGCCGTCCGCCCAGAGGAAGACGGTGACGGCGGGGTTGAAGTGGCCGCCGGAGGCGCGGCCGGTCGGGGCATACATGAGTGCGGCGAGCAGCAGGGCCACCACGGATCCGGCCGTGCCGAGCATGAGGTGGGGGTCTTTGATCGCCAGGGGCGAGTCCGGCAGGGCGAGCACACGGACCAGGCTGACCACGCCGAAGAAGAGCACGGTGGTCGACAGGAACTCGTAGCCGCTGCGGCGGGCGAGGTCCACCCGGCTACGGGAGGAAGAACTCATGGCTGTCCTCGGGAGTTGGGGCCGGGCCGGCGGATGCACTCACGACCGGGCGTTGCGAATTTTTCTCTGAGTGAACTTTTGTTCGTTCCTCGTGAGGCTTGAGTCTGCGATGTCTGTGCGGCCCTGTCAACGCTCGGTAGCGTTCTCCTGCGAGAACGATCAGTACGGAGCAGAACGGGAGCGGCGCCGGAGATGGCAGGACGGGCAAGGGCTACCAGCAGCGACACCGGGGAGGCTGGGGCCGGCAGGGAGGCGGAAGGCCCGCTGGCGCGCGGCCTGGCCGTGTTGGAGGCAGTCGCCCGCTCCGCCGAGGCGGTGCGGGCGGCCGACCTGGCCAGGACGACCGGCCTGGCGCGCTCCGCGGTGGACCGGCTGGCCGCGACGGCGATTCACCTCGGTTACCTGCGCGCCGCGGGCCGTGAGCTGGAAGCGGCCCCGCGACTGATGGAGTTCGGCAATGCGTATCTGCGCGCCTCGGGCCTGCCCGAGGCCGCCCAGCCCCACCTGGACGCCCTGGCCCGCACGCTCGACGAATCCGTGTCACTGATCGCGACGGACGGCTGCGACATGCGCATCGTGGCTCGCGCGATCCCCCCGGAGCGGGTGATTCCGCTGGGGTTCCGGGTCGGAGACCTGCTGCCCGCGGACCGCTGCGCCGCCGGCGCCGTCCTCGCCGGCGTCTGGGCACCCGAGCAGCGCGCGGCCTGGCGGGCACACCGCGCCGCCGACCCGCTGGATGACGGCTACCCGGCTCTTCCCCCACGCGCCGCACGCCCCGGCCAGGCGGACGAGGCGGAGTTCGCCGCCTGGATCAGCGAGGCTCACGCGCAGGGCTGGGCCCTGGACGACCAGATCGCCGCCCCGGGTCTGGTGGCCCTGTCCGTTCCCGTCCCCGGCCCCGACGGCAGCCCCCGGTACGCGCTGAGCGTGCTCGCCCACACGAGCCGGTGGAGTGCGCAGGCGCTACGTGACCACGGTCTGGCTCATCTGACCCGCACAGCACGGGAGATGGGCGACGCTCTCGCTGCCGAGCGGCCCGCGGCGCAGGGGCCCGCGCCCTCGGCGTACACCGACGCCAAGACGGAACTCGGTCCCCTGTTCCTACAGGCTCTGGCCCGCGGGCTCGCCGTGCTCACCGCGCTCGGCGGCGCACGTGGCGGCCTCACCCTCAACGATGCGGCGCAGGCCGCCGGGCTTTCGTACCAGAGCACCCGCCGCAACCTGCTGACCCTGCTGCGACTGGGCTACGTCGAACAGCGCGGGCGGCACTACCTCCCGGCCCCGCGCACGCTCGGTCTCGGCTACGCCTCGCTGTCCGGTCTGGGCCTGGCGGACATCGCGCGTCCGCATCTGGCCGCGCTCGCCGGCCGGGTCCAGGAGTCCGCGTCCGTCGCCGTGCTCGACCAGGCGGAGGTGCGCTATCTGGCCCGCTCCGCCACCCAGCAGGTCACGAGCGTCGCCATCCACCCGGGCGTCCGGCTGCCCGCCTACGCCACCTCCATGGGGCGTGTCCTGCTGGCGGACCTGCCCCGCGCGGAGCAGGAGCGGCTGCTCGCCCTGCTGCCTCCGCGCCCGCTGACCCCCTTCACCCGGACCTCGCACCGCGAACTCCTCGGCGTCTTCGAGCAGGTGCGGCAGGGCGGCTACGCGCAGGTCGAGCAGGAACTGGAGACGGGTCTTCGCTCCATGGCGGTCCCGCTGCACGATGCGCGAGGCAGGGCCGTCGCCGCGGTCAACCTCGCCATGCACGCCGGCCCGGAGACCCCCGAGCAGTCCCATGAACGTCTGCTGCCTCCTCTGCTGTCCGCCGCAGGGGCGATCGAGGCGGATCTGGCCGCGGTCTTCGCTTTCTCGCCGGTCCGCAGCGACTGAGACACCTCCCCAGGCGGGGCGGCCGCCGCCCCGGTGTCAGGGGGCGCAACGCAGAAGTCCGGCCGCCTGCCTGGCCGCAAGGACCCGCCGTACGCTCTGCGCGACGTGCGCCCGCAGTGCCGGCTCCTCGCCCAGGGCGGCAAGAACCGCAGAGGTCATGGGGGGATGTGGCCGGCGTTCACGATCAGCACGAGGTCGCCGCCGGCGCGCAGGAAGGCCAGTGCGCGCCGGCCCGGGGGTACGGCCTTGACCGCTGCCGCGTTGCCGAGGTGAGCGGCCCCTGTTCGTCATGTTTCAGGCGACGGACCACTCGCTCTCGGGGACGACCCGGTCATGCGAGAAGCAGGAGCCCCAGGCTTCTGCCGAAGACGTACGCCCTGGCCGCAGACGCACGTCTTCGGCATGCCTCAAGCACCGAGAGGGTCACGAACCGGATTTCGGCGCAACCCCCAGGTGCAAGTCCGGGTTCTGTTCCAGCACCTTGGACAGGGGGTAAAATCTGCCTCCACCACTGAGCACACCCAGGGCTTGATGGGTGTTTTCGTCGTAGAGCAGTCCGCCGCTGTCTCCGGGCAGGGTATCGAGGCCGTCGGTAAAGATGAGGTCGTCGACCGTGGGCTGACTGCCGTCCCCGTTATGGAACGTGAAGGGCTCGCCCACGTCGGTGACCACACCGCACTTGTCTTCTTGCTTGTCTGCGAATGAAGTGGCGCCGCGCGCGCAGACCTCCTCACCGTCGTAAGCCTCGCCGACCTTGGTGAAATCTTCAGGGTTGAGATCAGCGTCGGTCCTCACGACGCTGAAGTCGGCGCCCGGCCCTCCCCGCCTCTCGGTGTGCCCAACGGGTTGCCCATCCTCCGTAAACCAGCCGGGATCTGTGCCGTTCAGGTTCGAATTCTCCTCCCCTACAGAGCCCAGCCCAGAGTTGCAGTGTGCTGCGGTGATGACGAAGTTGTTCTCCCCGTCGGTGGCTGGAACGCCGACCGAGCATCCGCCTAGGGGACTTACTGCGTCGGGGCGGATCCTGTCGCCGGCGGCGATGGGCTGATCCCCCTCTGTGGGCTGCGCCTCGGGGTTGGGTTGTTGGTCGGTGCCGGGCTGTGCATCCGGGGCGCCGGGCTGCCCGGGGCTGGGCTGCTGAGCGTCGGCCGCGGTCTCCTGGTCGGGGCCGGGCTGCTGCGCATCGGTGCTGGCCTGCTGATCCGTGCCGGACTCCTCGCCCGCACTGGGCTGCTGCCCGGTGCTGGGCAGCTGAGCGTCGGTGGCGGGTTGTTGAGCGTCTGCGGCAGGCTGTTGGTCGGTGCCGGGCTGTGCGTCCGATGCACCGGGCTGTGTGTCACTGTCCGGCTGTTGGTCGAGTCCGTTGGATTGCGCGTCGGTGCTCGGCTGTACGTCTTCTGTGCTGGTGGACTGTCCATCGGCAGCCTCAGCCGCCGACGCACTGGAGACGTACAGCGCACTGCCCAGCATCCCTGCCGCCACGGCTGCCAGGAGTCGTGGGCGGCCCGTCGCGGAAGCTCGTCTGTGTTTTCCCATCGCAGAAGCCCTTCTGTATGTGGCGAGTTGGCGTCGCCGAGCTCATCTGACAGCCGAAGACCCGTTGCACCCGTCGTGCCTGCACGGTGCGGTCACGGCCTCTACCGACGGACGAGGGATCACCGGACCCGCACCATGCCAGTGGTGTGCCCCCTTAACCGGGCCCCAGGACGGTTCCATTGACGAGGCACACATGGTGCCGACAGACGCGACCGTGATCGGAATCCTCGGCGCCCACTGACGCGGCCTGTGCCGGCCAGTGGGCGCCAACGACACTAGAAACTGCAACCGGGCACCGGCCATAGGCAGCCCCGAAACACGGATACGTACTCAAGTGCAGGGGCTGTAGCGCCTCTCGCCGGTCGAGCGGGCGGCATACGTCCTGCACGAGGCCTTCTCTCACCCCCACGCCGAGATCGCCGGGATCCTCGACATCACCGAGTCCGCGAATCAACAGCATGTCCACCGGGCCCGACACCGGGTCGCCGCCGAGCGCCGCGGCGGCAACGAGGTGGACCCCGCGTGCGCGCGCCGGATCGTCGAGGAGTTCCTAGCCGCCGCCACGTCGGGTCGCACCGAACGGCTGGTGGCGCTGCTCACCGACGACGCGACCGCGGTCTCGGACGGCTACGGACCGGCCAGGCGGCTGCTGCTGTACAAGACGCGCGAGCGGGTCGTGGGCGCCGTGGCGTTCGAAGTCAGCGACGGCAAGGTCGCGTCCCTGCACGGCATCGCCGCCGCGGACCGGCTCGCGCGCCTCAATGTGGCCTGGCGGCAGCACGAACCCGACGCGCCGGTCATCAGCGCATGGTGACCAGAGCCACCGGAATCCAGTGACCTGAGTCGGAGTGAGAACGGCACGCCCTTCGGCCCCCGCGCTCCACGGCATCGCGGGGGCCGAAGCACGTCGGTCTTCCGAATCGGATTCGGCCATGCAGTTCGGATTCCCGATGGCCAACTACGAATCGTCACGGAGGGCTGACCAGGGTGGACGCCGCGCGCAGTTGGTCGCCAAGTCGCCGCTTGAATTTGGCAAGTTGAGTCGTGTGCGCCTCAATGTATTGACGGTCGTAGGCGATCTCGACGGCTACGGCGACGCCGACCAAGTTGGTAGACAGCTTGCACTCCACATCAGCTGTGGCAGTTGCGATTTCCTCTGATGTGTGAGGGGTCTGTCGAGGGGGTGCCCCAGCCGTAGATGCTCTCCACTTCGGACTGCTGTATGCCGCCCAAGGGTTGGGGTATATGAACCCTTTGCCTTTCATGCAGGCCGCCCAGCGTGCATTGACCGCCTTCATGTGTGGATTGTCCGAGGGAATCTTGGGGCCTCCCTCCGGAAGCGCTTCGGCGGCAGGTATCGGAGGTGGGCCTCCGATAGCGTCGATGCCCTGCTGACGGCATCCGCCGGCGGGGACCTTCTTGTCCTTGAACGTGGCCACAGTGGTTCCGGAGGCGCTCTGTCCGCGGAGCACACCCATCTCCGTCATGGTGTAGGGCACTTCGCTGGACGTGCCGTCAGGACTGCCGAGCTGCGTGTCGTATCCCTTGCTGCGGGCCGTGGAAAGGTCGAAGAAACCGTACAGGACAGTGCGTGCCTTGTTCTGCCGGGCGAAGTCGGCGAACCCCTCCATGATCGGCGGGTGATACGGCAGTCCGTAGCTGTGCATACAACGCGCCGACACCACGTCAGTGGCCTTCTGCAACGCCAGGATCTGAGCCGAGGTGGGTATGTATGCATCGATCGGCAAACGGATGGCGTCGACCGAGGTTATCTCCGGGATCGGCCCCAGTGCCGGCGCCGGGGGCCGGGGTGCCTGGCTCGAGCACCCGGCAGTCAGCAGTAGTGCTACCAGCCCGACGGCTGCTCTACGCGCGTTTCTCATCTTGACTCGTCTCAGCAGGTCCCGAAACACAGCACATCGTGGACATCGCTGCCGCTGTTCCCCGAGCTCGTCGCGTAAACCTCTGAGATGTTCGCCCAGCCGTCACCGACGCCGGCATGGCATTAGTCGTGGGTGTGGCTGTACTCATGCAGGGTGTTGGCGTTGCAACCAACGTTGGCGATCGCACTCGCCGGAGTGGCTGCCGCGACGCCTGCGAGTACTACGGCTCCAGCAAAGGCGCCAGCGAGGAACTTTCTAGGCAAGTTCAAGACACTTCTGCTTCTGGATCCTGCGGGAATATCCCGCCGTTCGGTGAGCCCAACTACGGTGACGCTATGGACGCGGGTCCGTCGGTCGTCCTAGATTCGTCCTAATGCGAGGTCAGCCGGGGGGGTCGGCGTCAATCTTCACGTGCCGGGGGATACATGAGATTCGGCGTGCTGGGTCCGTTATGCGCCCAGATCACCGGACGCGAGGTTCGGTTGAACGGACCGCGGCAGGCCAAGATGCTGGCAGCGCTTCTGATCGACGCCAACAACATCGTCGCCATGGAACGGCTCGTCGCCGTGATGTGGGACGGGGAAGCGCCCGCCACCGCTGTCCGTCAGGTCCAGGACGCCGTCTCCGGGCTGCGCCGCAACCTCGTAGCCTGCGGAGCACCAGGCTCCTTGATCAGCACCCGGCGCGGCGGCTACGAGATCCACCTGGCCCGGGATCAGCTCGACCTGCTGGAGTTTGACCACGAGCGATACCTCGCCGAACGTCACACGGCCCCGTTCGAGACAGCTGCCGCGTTGCGGCGGGCGCTGGCCTGCTGGCGCGGGAACGCCCTGGTCGACATTTCCAGCCGGGTCCTGGAAATCGATGCGGCACGGCTGAACGAGAAACGCGCGGCCACGCTCAAAGAGTGTCTGGCCATCGAACTCGACCTGGGGCGTCATCAGGAGGTCATTACCGAGCTGTCCGCTCTGCTCCGCGAGCACCCCTACGACGAGCATGTCGCCGAACACTTGATAGTCGCTCTCTATCGGTGTCGGCGACAAGGCGAGGCGCTGCAGGTGTACGAGCGGCTGCGCCGGACACTGGCCGACGAACTCGGTGTCGATCCCACCCCTCCGCTCCAGGCGCTGCATCAGCGCATCCTCACCGCGGATCCCGCCCTGACGGCTCCGGTCCCAGCAAGTAGGCCCTTAGACATACCTCCGGAGAGCCCTGACGCGGCGGCCGCCGAGCCGGCCATGGCGATGCCCGTGCGTCAACTTCCCCTCGACGTCTCCGACTTCGTGGGCCGGGCCGAGGCGCTGGCCGAGATCGCTGGACTGCTCGACGGGTCGGCGCCGAACCGGGCCCCGGTGGCCGTCATCGTGGGCGGTCCCGGTGTCGGCAAGTCCTGCCTGGTGACGCACGCTGCGCGACTGGCGAGCGCCGCCTTCCCCGACGGCCAGCTCTACCTCGACCTCGCGGCGACGTCGGACGAGCCGCGGGACCCGGGGCTGATGCTGGCCGAGGCACTGCGCGCGCTCTCGATCGCCGGCAGCGCGATCCCGAACGGCCTGTCCGAGCGGGCCGCGCTCTACCGGTCGTTGCTGGTGGACCGCCGCATGCTGGTGGTGCTGGACGATGCCGGTCACGCCGATCAGGTGCTGCCCTTGCTGCCCGCGGCCGACGGCTGTGCCGTGTTGATCACCAGCCGCACTCTGCTGACGCAACTTCCCGCCGCTCGGCACATCGACCTGGACGTGCTGAGCCCGGCAGAGGCGCGAGAGTTGTTCACCGGAATTGTAGGGCGGCGGCGGGTCGAGCGGGAACCGGAGGAGGCCGACGCGATCCTCGACTGCTGCGGCAACCTGCCGCTGGCGATCCGGATCGCCAGCGGCAAGCTCACGGGCCGCCCGGCTTGGTCGCTGCGGGTGCTGCGGGAACGGATCGAGGATGAGTCCCGGAGGCTGGCCGAGCTGAGAATCGGTGACCTCAGCGTGCGAGCCAGCGTCGAACTGAGCTTACGGCTGCTGTCGGCCGACGCGGTACGCGCGCTGAGCCTGCTGGGTCTGCTCGGTGCCTACACCCTGCCCGGGTGGGTGGTCGGCCCGCTGCTGGACCACTCGGACGCCGAGGAGGTGCTGGACACCCTCGTCGACGCCAGCCTGGTTCGGCTGACCTCCACCGACGCCATCGGCCAGCCGCGCTACCGGCTGCACGACCTGATCAGGACCTGTGCCGTGGAGATCGCCGCCCCGCTGCCGACGGAGGACAAGCGGGACGCGATCATCCGGGTGCTGTCCGCCTGGCTCGAGCTGATCGGGCGCGGCACCGATCGGCTGCCGGCGGCCGGGCTGCTGGCAGCCGCGCCCGGTTCGGCACCGCGCCGGTCGCTGCCCGATGCGGTCGTGGACCGGCTGATGGCCGACCCGGTCGGCTGGTTCGACGCGGAACGCGACAACCTGCTCGGCGCGGTGAAACTGGCCGTGGACTGGGGCCTGGACGAGTTGGCCTGGGAGCTGGCGGCCGGCACGGCGACCTACTACGACCACCGGTGTCTCTATCAGGACTGGCAGCACGGGCACCGGCTCGCGTTGGACGCGACCGAGGCCGCAGGCAACGTGCGCGGCGCAGCGGTGCTCCTACGCGGTCTTGGCCAGCTGCACATCTACCAAGACGAGTTCGATCGGGCCACCCGGGCCCTGGAATCCTCCCTCGGGCTGTGCCAGGACGGTGGGGACAAACGCGGCGAGGCGCTGTCAGTGGCCATGCTGGGTACGGTCAGCCGGGTGCAGGGCCGTGACGACGAAGCCCTCGAACGTGTCGAGCACGCGCTGGCCATCGCGGCCGGTGAGGGCGACCGGCACATCGAAGCGCAGCTGTCCTGCTCCATGGCCGTGATGAAGCTCATGCAGGGCAAACTCGACGAAGCGGAGTCCTGGTTCGACGGGGCCTTGAGTCAGGCCAGGGCGCTGGGCGACGGGCATCGCGTGGCCGTGGTGCTGCGGCGGTTCAGCCGGCTGCACGATCGGCGCGGTGATCCGAACGAGGCGCTGCGCTGTCTGTGGCAGGCGTTGGCCACCTTCGAGGAACTGACCGACGAGCGGTGCGTTGCGTACACGCTGCTGGAAGTCGGCCGCGTGTACGCCGGTCAACACGACCGGGACCGGGCGAGCCCGGCGTTGGAGCGCGCGGCGGGTCTGTTCCACCGGCACGGCGACCGCCAAGACGAAGCCACGTGCTGGCAACTGATCGGCGACCTGGACGCCGCCGCCGGCCTTCACCACCTGGCGCACCAGCACCGAGGGCGGGCGCTGCGGCTCTGGCAGATGATCGGCGACATCAACCAGACGAAAGCTCCGGCCCGACCATCGTCGCCGTGAGGTGGCCATGTCCCTGATCGGGCTGGGCGAGCTCGGTGGCCGCGTGGACGTTGCGCGGGTCGGTCGGCGCTCCCTCCTCCACCAGGCCGGCGGACAGGAGCTCGCCACAGTGTGGGCATGGTGGTTCGAAATGGCTCGCGTCCAGCTCGGCGATCCTTCGCGGCCCCGGCCGTACGACGCCGTGCTCGGCACACTCGTAGCGGCCCTGGCCGTAGACGACCATGGAACTCGCCGGCACGAGCCGGCGTACCCCGGCCGCAGCCATGCCTGCCAGCAGTAGGGACGTGCCGAGGTCGTTGCAGCCGACGTAGTCGGGCGCGTCCGCGAAGTCCTTGCCGAGCCCGGCCGTCGCCGCCTGATGGCATACGGCGTCCACGCCCCGCAGAGCGTCCACCACCGCTCCCCTGTCACGCACATCCGCGTGGCGCCAGTCGACACCGTCAGGGACGGGCGGCGGCGTACGGTGGGCGGCGGGCAGCAGCGCGTCGAACACGCGTGCCGCGTGTCCGGCACTGGTGAAAGCGCTGACGATGTGCGAGCCGATGAAGCCCGCACCTCCGGTGACCAGGATCAACATGCTCCGACGCTAAGCCTGGCTGCGCGTCTGTAGATGCCGGCCACCGCGTCCAGCCCCGAGTAGTAGGCCGCGTACCCGAAACACCCGGCCCAGACCACCACGGTGAGTGCGCCGTCGAGGTCACGCGCCGGTCTGCCCCACAGTGGCACCAGCAGACCGAGCACCAGCAACGGGAAGGCGGGCAGCAGGGCGATGTGCAGCGCCACCCAGTGAGCGGACGTCGACGCGGTGAGATGCCGCGAGTGGACCAGGCCCGCCACAGCCAGAAACACGGGCGGAGCCGTCACGAGGGCCACCGTACGAAGAGTGCGCATGGCGCCGCCGTAGGAATGCCCTGGGCCGGGCGTGGCCCGTGCCGGGAGTGCGTAAGACACCCGTAAGACGCCGTCGTCACGAAGGGGGACGCCGTCGGCCGCGACGGACCTCCTTCGCCACCACCAGCAGAGCCGTGACCGTGGCCACGGCCACCAGGGTCAGCAGCCAGTTGCGCGGGTAGTCGAGCGGCAGCACCGTCGGGTTGGCCCGCGGCCCCGGCCGCAGTAGCACCGGCAGCGCCACCGCGGTCAGGGCGCCCGCCACGAGCAGCGCCCCGCGGATCGGCCCCCGCACCCCGCCACGGACCAGCACCAGTCCGACGAGGAGCACCAACGGCGCAAGCAGCGCGTCGTGCAACACGACCGCCCCGCCGAGCCACTCCAGCACACCCATCAGTTCCTGCTGCCTGTCCAGCAGCAAGGACGCGCCGACACCCATCAGCGCCAGCCCGGCGGCGCCGGCCAGCAGTCGCAGCACCTTGACCCTCATGACAGCACCTCCAGTCGGCCGACCCACTTGGTCTGCAGTACGCCCGGACGGTTCGGAGCGATCAGGCGCACCGGATAACCGTGGTCGGGCGACAGTTCCTCACCGTTCAGCCGCAGTGCGAGCAGGGTCAGCGGGTCCCGGGCGTGCTCGTGACCCATCTCGGAGACCCGGTAACCGCCCCGGGTCTGCAACGACACCACTCGTACCCGCGCATGGACCGGGGCGCCCGCCCGCTCCAGCAGGTCCACGACGCGCACGCCCGTCCAGTGCGCCGACTTGCTCCAGCCCTCCACGCAGGCGATCGGCAGCTCGACCTCGTGCTGGGGCAGTGCGCGCAGCTCGTCCAACGTCAGCGTGTAGGGCCGCGGTCCGTCGATGGTCAGGCGGTAGCGCTCGGCGGGGATCAGGCCGACGCCGGCCGACGCGGCGGTCCGGTTGACCGGCAGGCCCTCGGGACCGTGGTCGGGGTGGCGCGGCGCGAGGAGGGTGAGGTCCTTCAACGGCGTGAAGGACTGCCCCACTGTGGTCACTGTGACCGCGCCGACCGCCGCTGCCACCGCCGCGAGCAGGGAGCGTCGATCGGGGCCGTCCTCGGCCGGCAGGGACAGCGTGCCCGGCGAGCGACGGCTCCAGTGTGCCGCGATCTCGGGTGCCTTGACCGCGATGTGCAGCACCAGCGCTCCTACCAGCAGCCAAGCCACGGCGTAGTGCACTTGCACGAAGGAGAAGGGCCACGGGTACCACTGGGCGGTGTTCAGCAGGCCGGTCGCCAGTTCGAAGAGGGCCGCCGCGACCAGGACGGCCACCGACACCCGTTCCAAGGCGTGCCGCACCGAGCGCACCGGGGGCCACTCGAACAGCCGGGGATACACCGTCCACAGCTTGGCGAGCAGCAGGGGGATCGCCGCGATACCGGAAGCGACGTGGAGCCCCTGCGTGAACCGGTAGCCCCACACCGGGCGGCTCGGCAGCTCGTTGGCGAGCCATCCGGGCGGGTGCTGCATGAAATGACTGATCAAGCCCGTGCAGAAACACACCGCGAACGCCAGGCCGAGCCACCGCCCGATCGAGGTCGCCGTGCGGGCGTCGTGCAGTCTGCCCTTGAACACGGGCGGAAAGAAGCGCGATCTCATGCCGTCCATCCCACCCGGAGGAAGGCCGCCATGGAACGTCCGACCGCCTTACGGAACAGGGACGTCTTGCGGCCATGGCGCACGCGCGGCACCCTCGGGACGCCACCCGTCGCCGTCCAGACCACGTGTGGGTCGGCGCGTTCCCCGTGTTTGGCATTCGACGCGCACGGGACCACCCGCACCCACCTCCAGGGGGCGTCGCCCTGCTCGCTCTCAAAACTCCCCTGGCGCCACACCGGATGCACCGACTCGCATGGACCATGGTGCCGCTCGGCCTCTGGCTGATCCTCTCCCCAGCGGTCGCGACGGCATCCCACGGCGTGTCGCCCAGGATCTTGTGGAGCAACACTTGTACGGGCGTCACCGTGTGCCTGCTCGGCCTGATCGCCGCGAATCGGGCTCCCGACGCATCGGGGTAGGCACCACGGACCCCGACCATGCCATGACCGGCTGCCGTTCCGTGTCAGGCGTCGTGCTCCATCGCTCCGTCCACGGTCCAGCCGAGCGAGTGCGGCTCCGGATCGTCCGCCGCCGGAGCCAAAGGCTCGCCTCCCGCCTCGTTGAAGGCGTTGAGCACCTCGACGAGCGCGAGGCGCTCGGTCGGGCGAAGTCGTTCGACGATGGCGGCGATGTCGGCTCGACGCCGGGCGGTGACTTCCTCGACGGTGCGCCGGCCTTCCGCGATCGGCCGCAGCAGGGTCTCGCGACGGTTGGCGGGATTGGCCTTGCGGTCGGCGAGCCCGGCGACGATGAGCCGGTCGACCATCCGCATGACGGTGGAGGGTGCAACCTGGAGCAGCTCGGCGAGCGCGACCAGCTTGGTCTCCCCCAGGTGGACAGCACGACCAGCATCCGGAACTGCGGGAGGGTCACGCGCTCCTCGACCTCGGCGAGGGAACGGGCGGAGACCGCTATACGAGCTCGCCGCAGCGGCGCAGCAGGCCATGAGGCCGAGCGCGTAGGGGTCGTCGTCGGCGTCGTACAGCTCCTCCTCGTCCATTGTCACGGTGCTGCGCCATGCCCTGCGGCGGGTCCGGTGTCGTCTCCGTGGCCGGCCCGCCTGACGCGGCGCAGTCTGATCGCGAAGGCCACCGCGGAGGCCGCGAAGAGCACGCCGGTGATCGCCAGCCATCGGCCGAGGTAGACGCTGTCGGACAGCCCGGTGTCACCGGGGTAGGGAACCGCCAGACGGAAGACGAGGGGAAACCAGACCAGCAGGAGAAGACCCGACAGGAACGCGGGGACGCGCAGGTGGTTGATCCACGGCACCGTCGGTCCGTCGGCGGCTCGGTGCCGCAGGACGGAGAGGGCGGACAGGTCGGCCAGCGAGTACAGGGGCAGCAGGATGAGGTCATGGAGGATCGCCGCACCGACGAACCAGATCGCCACCTCCCAGGGCTGGACGGCGAACAGGCGCACCAGGGCGTAGCCGGTCAGGGCGAACGAGGCGATCAGGACGAGCAGGTGGAGGGGGCCGGAGCCGTACCAGCGGACGAATCGTGCCATGGTCACGCCCTGAAGGTGAGCCGGTGGACCCACTTGGTGTTGTTCACGCCGGGGTTGGCCGGGACGATGATGCGGGCCGGGTAGCCGTGGTCGAGTGAGAGGGCCGCGCCGTTGACGCGGAGTGCGAGCAGCGCTCGGGGGTCGTGGATCTGGTTGCCGCGCAGCACCACCCGGGTGAAGGGGCCGGGGGGGTGGATGGACTGGACCAGAACGCTTCTGGCGTCGGGCAGTCCGGCCAGCGCGGCGAGGTCGGCCAGCCGTAGGCCGCTCCAGTGCTGGTCTTCGGTGGACCATCCCTCCACGCAGGCGATCGGCAGTGCGGCGGTGTGCTGGGGCATCGCCAGGAGCTGATCGCGGGTGAAGACCCGTGGCGCTCCGCGTCCGTGCGCCTCCAGCCGCCAGGTGGGTCCGACGAGCGCGGGGGTGACGCCCACTTTCGCCGCCGTCTTGTTGATCTGGAAGCTGTTCGGCCCGCTGTCCGGATCGCGGTTGTGCGGCGCGAGCAGGGCTGTGCCGCGCAGCCATCCGCCGATGCTCTGTCCGGCGGTCACGACGAGGAGGAGCAGCGATCCGGCTCCCACCATGCCCACCGCGCCGCGGCGGGTCATCGTGGGCGTGGCGGGAGCGGCTGCCACCAGGCCGTCGGGATCGGGGGGTTCGGGCATGGTGTGGGCGAGGTCGGTGCGCAGTTCGGCGCCCAGGTCGCGTGAGCGCAGGGCCTGGGTCATCCGGCCGAGTCTGAGGCACACGTGGACGACGAAGGCGGCGATGAACACCCAGGCGCCGTAGAAGTGCAGGCGGTAGAACGAGCCCGGGAAGACGTAGTAGAGCTGAATGTTGACGATGCCGGTGACGAACTCGAAGATGACGCCGCCGACCAGCATCAGCAGCGAAAGCCGCTCCAGGCCGTGGGCGACGGAACGCACCGGCAGCCATTCGAACAGCTTCGGGATCACCGACCACAACTTGGCCAGCAACACCGGAACCAGCACCACACCCAGCGTCACGTGCACGCCCTGGAGCAGCCGGTACAACCAGTACGGATGCGTGGGCCAGCTGAAGAGGTAGAAGCCGAGGACGCCCTTGTCGGGGGTCTCGTCGTTGAGGGGGCTCAGGTCGGGGTTGTAGGAAGCGTAGGAGAGCAGTCCGGTGATGAACAGGATCGGAATACCGATCAGGAGAACCAGTCCGAACACCGATGTCAGCCAAGGCCCGCGGATCGGACTGCGCCAGAATCCAGGACGGAACGGCCCCGGGGGCGGGGGCAGCTGTCCCACACGCTGTGCCGCTGCCAGAGTCCGAGCACGGCCCGCAGCAGCGGCAGCAGCCACAGCGCCCAGCACGCGTTTCAGTCGCTTCAGCGCCGGCTTCTCTTCCGGCCTGCGGCGTCGCGACCCACCGGTTGGGGCCGGACCCGGCGGCCGTTCGCCACTTGCCATCGGCCGTCTCCTCCAGTCTTCGAGCCGCGCTCACACAAGGACGGCCGCAATGCCACGACCCATGCCGGACGAACAGGGCACCTACAAGCTGGCACAGGTCAGGTGGGCTGTCCGGGCCTGAAGTGCAAGCGGGTGTCTGTCACCAGCCGAACGGCCCAACCACCGCCTCGGCGATATCCAGGCCCCCGTGCCTCGTGGTCGCGTCACCCTCATCAGAAGTGGCCCGTCCTTCCACGGCCGTTCGGTCGAGCGTGCCGTGGGCGTGGATGCCTGCGCCGGACCCTGCAAGGGCATCGGGCGCCCGGTCACCGGTTCACACCGCCGTCCGGCTGCTGAGTGTCTGCGCGGCCTCGACCTCCAGCGCGTCAACGACGGCCACCCGCTCACCCTGCCGCTGCCCGCCACCTACGTCATCGATCGCGCCGGCCCCATCCGACGACCGCTGAGCGTTGTGACCCGCTGACCTCGACGGACGGACCGCGGAATCGCAAACCAGGGTCGACCTTGTGGACGACCCGCTTCGAGTGCCCGGACGCCGTCCCGGAGACGATGCACGCCGCGTTCACGTCCGTGCAGCAGGAAGTCCACGCCATCGCCGACGCCCACGGCCGCGTCCAGGTCCTGTGCCGCGACACCGTCGACGACCCTTCCGCTGCTTCCCCCGCTCCGCTGCCGTGCCACATGAGCGGTGACGGCGCCAGGGCCTTGCCTGGAGGCACGGTCCGCCCCCTCAGGCCGGGATTGCCGCGACCGGCGCAGGGGCGGGCGCCTGCTCCCGGTGGAGGCGGCCGTCCGGCCCTTGGTGCCCCTACCGGTGTTCGGGGTTTTCGTAGTCGCGGCGGCAGCCGGCGTCCCATGCGGTGCGCTGGTTGCCGTAGGCGGGGATGCCGCCGAGGTCCTTCAAGGCCCGGGCCAGGTGCAGCAGGTTCCAGGTCATGAAGGTGGTGTTGCGGTTGGTGAAGTCGTTCTCCGGGCCGCCCGAGCCGGGATCGAGGTAGGAGGGGCCCGGGCCCGCCTCGCCGATCCATCCGGCGTCCGCCTGGGGCGGGATGGTGTAGCCCAGGTGCTGCAGGCTGTAGAGCACGTTCATGGCGCAGTGCTTGACGCCGTCCTCGTTGCCGGTGATCAGGCAGCCGCCGACGCGACCGTAGTAGGCGTACTGGCCGGCTTCGTTGAGCAGGCTGGAGCAGGCGTAGAGGCGTTCGATCACGCGTTTCATCACGGAGCTGTTGTCGCCGAGCCAGATAGGGCCGGCCAGCACGAGGATGTCGGCTGCCAGGACCTGCTGGTACAGGCCAGGCCAGGCGTCGGTCTCCCAGCCGTGTTTCGTCATGTCGGGCCAGACGCCGGTGGCGATGTCGTGGTCGACGGCCCGGAGGACTTCCACATGCACGCCCTGCGCGTCCAGGATGGCGGTGCTGTGGTCGATCAGGCCCTGGGTGTTGCTTGTCTCCGGCGAGCGCTTGAGTGTGCAGTTGATCACCAAGGCACGCAGGTCGTCGTATCGGGCCGGCGGTGTGTCGGTGGCGGGCGACGAAGCGGTCACACGGTCCTCCCAGAACCCTCTGCGCAGCACGATGCTCGGCGGCGCGCGTCCACATCGGGCTCCAGCTTGCGGGCAGCCCGGGGCGGCCGCCATCACAGTGCCGCCGAACGGCCTCGGCATGCTTGAGGCATCGGTATCCGCACGGCCGCCTCGGTCGGCGGCCGATGAGTGCCGGGGTCGGTGGGCGTGCCTACGTTCGTCTCATGGGTACCGAAGGCGCGAGCGAGTCGCGGAACACGGCAGCAGTGGAGGACGTCGCGCACCTGTTGGTGCGCTGTTTGCGGGCCGAGGGTGTGGAGCACGTGTTCGGGATTCCGGGCGAGGAGAACATCCGGTTCGTCGACGCGCTGAACGACTCCGGGATCCGGTACATCCTGGTGCGCCACGAGCAGACCGCCTCGTTCATGGCGGAGATCTACGGGCGGCTCACCGGCCGCGCCGGGGTGTGCTCGGCGACGCTGGGACCTGGTGCGATCAATCTGCTGCCCGGCACCGCGGATGCCATGACCAACAGCGCACCCATGGTGGCCCTGGCCGCGCAGGGGTCTCGCTGCGCCACCTGCCATTCGGCACGGGCGTGCGCCGGCTCGATGCGGCGCCCCACGGCCAACGTCGCGAAGACGACCGTGGTGAACACGGCCACGTGCCCGCACACCAACAGCGCCGTACCCAGACGCGCTCCGAACAGCCTCGCACCCTCACCGGCCAGGACGAGCCAGCCCAGCAGAGGTGGTCCTACCAGGACGGTGGCGAACAGCCGACGCCCCAGCGCGCCCGTGGTGCCCGCGTTCATCAGCAGTCCGGCCAGACCCTGGTCCGGCCGGGCGAGGAAGGCGGCGATGCCCAGCAGCGCGAGAGCCAGCCCCGTGTACAGGGCCATGCCCTTGTAGGCGCCGAACCGTTCCAGTTCGGGCACGGC
Organism: Streptomyces griseochromogenes; assembly: GCF_001542625.1. Classification (NCBI taxonomy): domain Bacteria; kingdom Bacillati; phylum Actinomycetota; class Actinomycetes; order Kitasatosporales; family Streptomycetaceae; genus Streptomyces; species Streptomyces griseochromogenes. The sequence goes on from NZ_CP016279.1 coordinate 5,772,176, forward strand.
GTACGCGAACCCGTACAGGCGCAGCATTCCCAGTGTGAGGACGGCCAGGCCCGGGACCTGACTCGTCCAGGCGGGAAGCCGGCGCGTGCTCGCGCAGAGGGCCGCCACGCCGCCGGCCATCAGTGCCGCAGCCGTGTTCGGCGCCATCCGTCCGGGCACTTCTGTCGCCACCCGCGCCGTGTCGTCCCTGAAGAGGAGTTCATCGATGCCCAGGCCCGCCCCGGTCAGGTACTCCACCATGGTGAGCCCGCCGATCAAAGCGGCCAGGGCTGCGGCTGCACGGGCTGCGGTGATCGCCCACGGAGTGACGCGTCTGCGAGCCACCAGAAACAGGGAGACACCGAGTGCCAGCAGTGCCACGGCGGTGTTCGCCTTCATGGTCGTGTCGGCACCGGGCATGCGCCTCAGGGCGCCGATGCCGAGAATCCAGCCGGAGAGACCCGCTGCGCCCAGCACAGCTGCCGCCAGGGCGGCACCCTGAGCCACAGCGCAAGCAGCGTCCAGGACGGCATGCTGGTACGGCAGGTCCGCGGCCTGCTCTGCTCCAAGCGCGCCAGGCAACTCGGGCGTCTGATGCTCTGTCGTCACTGAACACTCACCTAACACCCTAAATAATGTGGCGGCCTCGTGCCCTGCGCCGAAAACGCATGTCATGCGGCCCCGGTCGCATCCACCAGACAGTGATCAACTAGACAACACATCGCCCACAAAGCGGTTCCGTCAGGGTGCGGCCTTCGAGGCACGAAGTGTCACGGCAATTGCCGGCGCGCAATCAGCAACAGCTGCCGCGCCGACGGCCACCTTTGCCGTCAGGGGGATCGGGAGCGGGGCTTCGGCAAGCCGCGGGATCGTATTGAGTGGGGCTGCGGCCCACTCTTGTCGATTTGGAGCGGTGGCAGGGTCAGCCGTAGCGGCGGTCAGTCACCATGACCAGTCCCGTCGTCAGCCCGGCAAAGCCGATGCCAAGGACGGGAACGCCGGGGCGCCGGGCAGGATGCACAAGGAGGCCCAGACGCCGTGAGCACAGCGCTGACGACTGCGAGAGTGGCGCCGTTGCGTCGTTCGGGTAGGAAGTTCCTCAGCGTTTGGGCGCGCTTCCTGGGGGCGGGGACGGCGCACTGCCTGGTGCACCTGGGCCTCGTCATGCCATTGGATCCCACCCGGGTTCCAGTCTGTCGAGGAGGACGTTGAAGGCCAGGCCGGCCCGCTCCCAGTCGCCGTGGGCAAGGGGGGCCATGAGCAAGCCGAAGGTGGCGTCGGTCAGGACAGTCGCCTCGGTCCAGGCTCGGTCGTGGTCCAGGCCGAGGTCGCGGAAGACGGAGGTGAGCAGGTCCGTCCATGCGGTGATGATGTCGCGCATGACGGGTCCGTAGCGGTCCGGGTGCAGCACTTCGGCACTCATGATCTCGAGGTACAAGGGAAGCGTGGCGCGTACGTCCGGGGCGCTGAACTGCCGCCACAGCTCCTCCATGAAACGGCGCAGGCCCTCAGGGTCGGTGGGCGAGCCGACGGTCTTCAGAATGTCGCGGGTGCGCAGGAGGGGCCGACGTTCGTAGACGGCGAGTGCCTCGGCGACCATGCGTTCCTTGGTGCCGAAGTAGTACAGGAGCATGCGGTCACTGGTACCGAGGGCTCGGGCCAGTGGGCGCAGGGAGAGGTCCGCGAGGCCGTTCTGCAGCAGGTAGTCGCGGATTCGGTCGAGAAGGTCGCGTCGTTTGACCGGGTCGGGCGAGCGGGGCATGCGGGCTCCTAGGGACGGGAGAGGCGACTCCCGTTTGTCCGTTCTAACCACTTTTGGGGGGATCTTTACCGTAGCACCCATTACATGTATATTTTAAGCGTAGCGGATGCTACATGTACGAGCCTGGCGCATGCCCGGCACGTCACCACCGCCCCCGTCCGCCACCAGCCCAGAAGGGACCGATCTCCATGCTCAGGGCCTTTGGCCGTCTCCTCGCCCGCCGCCGGGAAGGTCGACCCTCGCCTGCCACCGCCCCCTCGTGGGCCGCCAGGCAGCAGGCCCTCTGGTCCCGCAGCCTCGCACCGCTGCGGCCGCTGGACGCGCCCCGCGGCCGCGCCACCGCATGGGACGCCTCCTGGCCCCTGCGGCGGGAACTGACCTCAGTGCGCGCGGCCCGCCACCTGACGACCGCACAACTGGGCGACTGGGCTGTGGACGACCTGGCCGACACCGCGGAGCTTCTGGTCAGCGAACTGGTCACCAACGCCCTGCGTCACACGCGGGGCCCGCTCAGGCTCAACCTGCGGCTGCGCAACTCCCGCCTGCTGTGCGAGGTCGAGGACACCGAGTCCTCCGGCCCCGTACGCAACGTCGCCGATCCGGACGCGGAGGGCGGTCGCGGCATCGAACTCCTCGAACTGCTCGCGGACGCCTGGGGCAGCGTCCGGACGGCCACCGGCAAGATCACTTGGTTCGAGCTTCAGTCCAAGGGCCGGTCGGCGAGCAGCGGCGCGGTCGGCCCTGCGTGACTCGCTCGAACGTTCTCACCCGGCTCATGCGCCCTGCGACCACCCCGAACCTTCGCGAGTTGGCGTTGGACAGCGCTGCCGCTCTCCGAGCGATGTGGACCGGCTGTCGGTGCCAGGTGAGTCTTCTGGCATGACCAGCACGACCCTTGCCAGTGGTCCGTCTTCAGCTCACGCAAAAGCAACCGTTCACCCGGACCTGACGGCACGGTCAAACCCGCCGGAGTCCCCCGACGTCGCCTGCCAATCGAACGGCCGCAGGGAACACCCCTACGTCACCACTCCTCAACCGGAAGGCTCCCGCGAGCAGCTTGCTCTCGGGAGCTTCCCCGCACGCGATCGTCGCCGACCCCGAGGCCTGGTCCATATGGACCAGGGCTGTCCGGGCGATCATGCGATTACGCCTTGCCCGATTGTTGATGTGAGCAAGGAGATGGCCCGTTGCGCGGCCACGAACCCACTCTCACCATCCCCGGCAGCTGCACCAGGCACAGGCCGGTTGTGTGACCAACCACCAAGGCTCCTCCTCAGCCCTCCGCCCAGGCTTCTTCCTCCGCGCGTGCCGTGTCGTAGTCCCGACGGGCAGCGGTGACCTGGGGCAGGTGGGCGTCGGACCAGCCCGCGATGGCGTCGAAGACGGGGACGAGGGTGCGGCCCAGCTCACTGATGGCGTACTCGACCCTCGGCGGGATCTCGGCATGGTAGGTGCGGGTGATCAGGCCGTCCCGTTCCAGCTGGCGCAGGCGCTGGGTGAGCACTTTCGGCGTGATCGTCGGCAGGAGCCGCTGTAGTTCGTTGAAACGCGAGCGTCCGTGGTGTTCGAGGGCCCACAGGATCGGGGTGGTCCAGCGGCTGAACACCAGCTCCACCACCGGGTTGATCGGGCACGCCTGCTGCGCCGGATCGGTCACGGCACTGTTCCTTCCGCTTGCGCCCGCACTGCCCGTACTCAGTGGTCGGGGCACTTTCCTAGAGGAAACCACTATCCCGAGGATACTAGCTTGGTGGTGTCAGCGAGCGAGCCGACAGCAAGCCGGACCGCTCGACGATCGGATGGCGACCCGTCGTACCGATGGGCCGTCCGCACTGCCGAAAGAGGCACCACCATGACGTTCCCCGCGCTGCCCGAGCGTGCGGGTGACCGGCCCGAGACCGGGCCCGAGGTCCCGCACCTGCAGCTCACCCAGCCCAGCCCGCCGCAGATCAAGGAGGCATTGCGGCGGTGGATGGCCACCGCGCTTCCCGGCACCGTCCCGGGCCGCAGCGAGATCTCCGTTCCCAGCACGTGGGCGGTGTTCCTCAGCGATGCCGCCCCTGCCCGCGGTGCCCGGCTGTTCCTGCCGCGCGGGAACGCGGAGTTCGTGCACCTGCACGCCGACGGCAGCCTGCACCTGGCCCTGAACCCGGACGACCACGCCGCGTTCCTGGCCTCCGGATGGGGCGAGAGGCACCCGCTCTACGACCGTGGCGCCAATGTCGTCATGCTCTACGCCCCGCGCGATAAGGCCGAACTGGAGGTGGCCAAGAAGGTCATCGCCGCTTCCTACCAGTACGCCACCGGCCACGCACCGACCGCCGGGCCCGCGGCGGCCTGACCGCTCTCCCCACCCCGCGCCGGGACGTCGGCGCAGGTGACCGGCACGGCCGACGTACCCCCCACCGAGGGCTGCGTCGAAGCAGCCGCCAGGACCCCGTACGGCATCGACGCAGTCACCTCACCCACACCACACCAGCCCAGCCTGCGGCTTTGCCCTGCCCATTTCCCGTTCTCCACCGACCAGCAAGGGCTCCTCCATGTCCTACCTGCTCCACATCGACTCCTCCTCGCTCGGCGCCGATTCGGTCTCGTCCCAGGTCGCCCGCTCCTTCCGGGACACCTGGAGCGCGCCGGTCGTCCACCGGGACCTGGCCGCCTCGCCCGTACCCCACCTGGACGCGGCGGGCATAGCGGCCTGGGGCACCGACCCCGCCCGGCACACTCCGGAACAAGCCGCGGCCGCCGCGGTCCAGGACGAACTCATCGAGGAGTTCCTCGGCGCGAGCGCCTACCTGTTCACCGTGCCCATGTACAACCTCACGATGCCTTCGGCGTTCAAGGCATGGCTTGACCAGGTCATCGTCAAGGGCCGCACCTTCGGACTCCCCGACGGTCCCGCGGCGTCCGGCCGTCCGGCCCTGGTGATCTCGGCACGCGGCGGCGGTTACGGCCCCGGCACCCCCAACCACGGCAAGGACTTCGTCGTGCCCGCGCTGGAGACGATCCTGCACGACATGCTCGGCCTCGAAGTCACCTCGCTCACACCCGAGTTGACCATGGCGCCCGTCGTCCCGGCGCTGACCCACCTGATCCCGCTTCACGAGGCGTCCCTGACCGACGCGCACCAGCAGGCTCGTCGGCAGGCCAAGACGTTCCGCGATCAGGTCGCCGCCTGACCCGTTCCGGGACCCGCCACCCCGCCCGTTCACACACCACTCACCCTTGAGGAGAAACCCCATGCCCAAGATCACCACTGGAAGGGTCCTGCTGACCCTCACTTCACTGGTCACCATGACCGGCGCCTACATCGCGGACTGGAACAAGACCCACATCTACAACCCCAACTGGCCGCCGCACGCCAAGTTCCACAACGCCCAGACCATGAGCATGGGCGCCGCACTCGGCCTGATCGGCCTGTACCTGCTGTGGGTGCACCGGGGCGCCTGGACGCGCTCCCTGGTCCAGGTCATCGTCGTTGCCGAGTCGCTGTACTGGATCACTCAGCTGTCGGCGATCCTCTACCCCGGCACCGCCCTCGTCGACGGCGACTGGGTTCCGCCCATCCAGCCGGCCCTCGCCACAACCATGCTGGCCCTCAACGCACTCGCGTACTTCCTCGAGCACCGACGTCTGGAGCACCACACCGCTTAGCACTCGTCCCGGCAGTCATGAATGAAGCCAGATCACCAGGGCTGCCGCAGTAGCGGTGCCGAGGTATGGACATAGCCACGCTTGTCATAGCGAGTCGCCACGGCCCGGGACTGCTTCAGCCTGTTGATCGCCCGCTCAACGGTATTGCGGTTCCTGTACCGCTCCTCGTCGAAGCCAGGCGGCGTCCACCGCGCGAACCCTTGCGCAGGCGGGCTGCCTGGCTGTCGGACTTCTCCGGGATGGTGTGCCGGATACCCCGGCGCCGCAGGCAGGTGCGGCATGGCCCGTTGCTGTACGCCTTGTCCGCTGCCAGACTGCCGGGCTTCGCGCGAGGCCTGCCCGGCCCGATCCGTGGGACGCGGATTTTCCCCAGCACCGCCGTGAACTGGGTGCAGTCCGCCCGTTGTCCGCCGGTGACGAGCAGGGACAGCGGGCGGCAGCGGCCGTCGGCGGTCAGGTGGAGCTTGCTGGTGAGCCCGCCACGCGAGCCACCCAGGCCCTCACTCCCTGCGCCACCTCCACCAAACGGGCGGGCAGGCTCTGCCTCGGCGTCTCGCCCTGATGTTCTCTTCCGTCTGCCCCTTTGAAGCAGGTGCCGGAGGCGGATCGGTACGGGCGCCGGCCGCGTGCTGGTGGGCGCGGACGATAGTGGAGTCGACCGAGATGTCCCAGTCGACATCTCCCGCGGCGTCAGCCGCGGCCTGCACCTGCTGCGGCAGACGCTCCCAGGTGCCGTCTGCCGACCACAGCCGGTGGCGTTCATACACCGTCTTCCACGGCCCGAACCGCTCCGGTAGATCCCGCCACTGCACCCCAGTCCGCACCCGGTGCAGAATCCCGTCAATCACCTGCCGGTGATTTCGCCCCCGGACAAGTCCTAGGCCGCCACGATCGCCGACGACGTGCAGTCCCGCCCCTTCCGCGTGCTGTCGGCCCACCGTCACCGATCCGCGATCGCAAGGCAGCAGGTGAGTTCCCGGAAACGTCGCGTTCACGACAGTGGGAATCGGCGGTAACAGGCGCTTTCTAGCGTGGCTGGCCCTGGGATCAATAGCGCGTTCACGGCCGCATGTGACCCATGACGGTCCGTCGACTCCCCGTCCTGCCGATGACGCGAAGCGGGGGCTCTTCCCAGCATCGAAGCACCCGCACCAGCACCGCCGGGAGGCGCGACATGAGCACCACGGAGTCACGGCCGGCGACGGCAGGCACGACGAAGACCACCGCCGACCAGGCGGTCAAGGAGACACTGGAGGACTACACCCTCCGTTTCGCGCCCCGCAGTTACCGCCGCTGGACACCCATGGTCGTGGCGACCACCGCGCTCGGCGGCATCGCCTACATGGCCGACTTCTCCATCGGCGCCGGCATCGGCCTGGCCCACGGCACCGGCAACGCGCTCGTCGCCATCGCGGTGGCCGCCGTCGTCATCTTCATCACCGGCTTCCCCCTCGCCTACTACGGCGCCCGCTACAACATCGACCTCGACCTGATCACCCGCGGCTCCGGGTTCGGCTACTACGGCTCGGTCCTCACCAGCGTCATCTTCGCCAGCTTCACCTTCATCTTCTTCGCCCTCGAGGGCTCGATCATGGCTCAGGGCCTCAAGCTGGGCCTCGGACTGCCGCTGTGGCTGGGCTACCTGGTCTCCACGCTGATGGTCATCCCGCTGGTGATCTACGGCATGAAGGCGCTCAGCAAACTCCAGGTGTGGACGACCCCGATCTGGCTGCTGCTGATGGTCGGCCCGCTCGTCTACCTGGTCACGAACGACCCCGGCACCGTCGACCGCTTCCTCGCCTACGCCGGCACGGACGGCGACGGCGGTGTGAACACCCCCTCGGTCCTGCTCGGCGCGGGTGTCTGTCTCTCCCTCATCGCACAGATCGGCGAGCAGATCGACTATCTGCGCTTCATGCCGCCCAAGACCGAGACGAACAAGCGCACTTGGTGGACCGCCGTGGTGATGGCCGGCCCCGGCTGGGTGGTGCTCGGCGCGCTGAAGCAGGCCATCGGCGTCTTCCTCGCGGTGTACATCCTCGCGAAGGTCGGTCCGGCCGCCGCGACCGAGCCGATCCAGCAGTTCCGCGGCGCCTTCGACGCGATGATGCCCTCCTGGATGGTCATCCCGCTCGCCGTCGCCCTGGTCGTCATCAGCCAGATCAAGATCAACGTGACTAACGCGTACTCCGGTTCGCTGGCCTGGACGAACTCCTTCACCCGCGTCACCAAGCACTACCCCGGGCGCATGGTCTTCGTCCTGGTCAACCTGGGCTTCGCGCTCTGTCTGATGGAAGCCGACATGTTCAGCTTCCTCAACAGCATCCTGGGCTTCTACTCGAACTGCGCGATCGCCTGGGTGGTCACCGTCGCCACCGACATCGGCATCAACAAGTACCTGCTGAAGCTGTCCCCGCTCCAGCCGGAGTTCCGCCGGGGCATGCTCCATGCCGTCAACCCGGTCGGCGTCGTGGCCTTCGTCGCCGCCTCCGGCCTGTCGATCGCCATGTACTTCCACCTGCTGGGCGACACCCTCCAGCCGTACTCCCCCGTCGCCGCGGCCGTCATCGCCTTCGTCCTCACCCCCCTGACGGCCATCGTCACCAAGGGCAGGTATTACCTCCGCCGCACCGACGACGGCATAGACGAGCCCCTCCTCGACGAGGACGGCAACCCGAGCGCGGCCACCCTCGACTGCCACGTCTGCCACCAGCCTTACGAACGCCCAGACCTCGCCGCCTGTGCCACCCACAACGCGATGGTCTGCTCCCTGTGCCTGAGCACCGACAAGATCGGCGACCACGTGCTGCCGGCCGCTGCCTAGATCACATCAGCAGCCCGTCTCTGCCCATCGCACGAGCCCTGGGAGGCGACCTTGCTTCCGGGTACTGGTCAGTCGTCCGCGTGCTGGCGTCGGATCCTGGCGGCCACGTCGTTCTGCTCCGTCTCCCACCAGGGACGTACCCGTTCGGGGGACGGTGCCGGGCTGTGGTCTCCCGCGGGCGCGGGGACGACGGCGAGTTCGGCGTCCAGGCGGCGGTCCAGCGCCGTGGTCTGGGCCCGTTCGGCGCGCGCCCACTGATACAGGATCGCCAGCAGGAAGGGCAGCGCGACCAGTTCGGCGATGCTGATCATCGCGCCGCCGCCGATCTGCTGGTCGTGCTGGACGTCCGGCGACCAGGACGGCGCGTGGTGCAGATACCAGGAACCCGCGATCAGTGAGCCGTGCGTCATGACGACGACGCCGGGGACCGCGTCGACGATACCGTCCAGGAAGATCAGCGCCGCCCGCACCGGATGCGTGCACCAGGTCGGCAGCGCCTCCTCGTGCGTCAGCACGGGTACGACGACCAGGCAGCCGGCCGCCACCAGGTGCAGATACATCAACTCGTGCAGCCAGCCCACGCGTAGGGCGGTGGCGAAGTACGGCGTGAAGTAGACGGTCAGCTCGGTTCCCAGCACCAGGGCCGTACTCACCAAGGGAAACGTCAGCGTACGCACCACCCGGCTCGTCATCGCCCGTCGGAGCCGCCCGGCGGCCCCCTCCGGCAGCGCTTCGAAAGCCAGCCGCAGCGGATCGCCGAGGGCCAGGCCCAGAGGCACGACCAGATCGAGCAGGATGTTCTGCACGGCGGCGGGCCAGAACAGCACGTGGTCGTACACCGCGAGCCCGGACATCGTGGCCGTCACCAGACCACCGAGCCCGATCAGTACGAAGGCGGCGACACAGGCGGGCGGCCAGGGCTCGCCGCGCCCACGCAGCCGGGCCACGCCCCAGCCGTAGAGCACCCCCAGAGCACTGACCAGCAGCAGCGCGGGAACGTCCAGCTGCCACGAGGACAACAGCCGCCCGGCAGTCAGCTCCGCGAGCCGCCCTGCCGATTGAACGGTCACCGCCTGACCAACCATGCAGATCGCCCTCCTTCGGGTCTCATGGGACGAGTCACCTCAACTCCACAGCGGGACCGTAGTCCCCCAGCGGCCGCGGGCGCCGCAAGGGGTGTCCCACGGTGCGCCGGTGTCGAGGTCACGCAAGGCCGAACCAGCCGAGCACCGTCTGGACGAGCAGAATGGTGGACATGGCGGCGACGCCGACGACCACGGCGGTGGCGATGACGCGGTAGCGCGGTCCGTTGGCGGCATCGCCGAGGACGGACCGGCGGTTGGTCAGGACCAGCAGGTAGACCAGGACGATCGGGCTGATCAGGCCCTGCAGGACCTGGGTGCCGATGAGCAGCTGGATGACGTCGATGGGGGTCATGGCCACTGTGGCGCCCAGCACGATCTGGGCCGTGAACAGGCCCAGGAACAGCGGGGCGTCGCGGAAACTGCGGGACACCGAGCGTTCGACACCGGCGGCTTCCCCTATGGCGTAGCTCGCCGACAGCGGTACGACCGCCCCCGCCAGTGCCGACGCGCCGATCAGGCCCAGAGCGAAGAGAAGTTCGGCGTTCTGTCCGGCGACCGGTTTGAGCGCCTCGGCCGCCTGGGCGGCGGAGTCGAGCGGGCCGGTGCCACCGATGGCCGAGGCAGTGGCGACGATGATGGTCAGGCTGACGACGCAGGCGAAGACGGCGCCGAGGATCGCGTCGGCGCGAATGAGGGGGTAGTCGGCGGGCTTGGCGCCCCGGTCGACGACGCCCGCCGCCGCATAGAACTGCATGTACGGGCTGACCGTCGTACCGATCAGTGCGACCGCCAGCAGAATGAAGTCCTTGCTCGGCTCGACGTGCGGTACGACCAGATGGTGGCCGACGGCGCCCCAGTCCGGATGACCGAGGATCATCGCGATCGGGTACGCGAAGAACGCCAGCGACATGATCAGGAAGATGCGTTCGGCCCAATGGTAGGAGCCGAACAGCACCAGCGCCCAAAGCAGGATCGCAGCGGGCGGGATGACCGCCCACTTGGGTACGCCGAGGAGTTCGAAAGCGGCGCCGATGCCCGCGAACTCACTGACGACCAAGCCCGTGTTGGCCAGCAGCAGGCAGAACACGGCGAGGGCGGTCAGGCGCAGGCTGAACTGTTCACGGATCAGCGCGCCGAGGCCCTTGCCGGTGTGAGCACCGAGACGGACGGCCATCTCCTGCACCATCACCAGGGCGATGGTGACCAGCACCATGAAGAAGAGTGTGCCGTAGGTGAACTGGGAGCCGGCCGAGGCATAGGTGGCGATACCTGCGGCATCGTTGCCGGCATTGGCAGCGACCAGTCCGGGGCCGGCGATCGCCGCGACCATGGTGAGGCGCCGCCAACCTGTACGGCGCACCGGCGCCGCGGCAGGAGGGTTGGTCACGGTGATCGTGTCTTGGTCGCGGGTCACTGCAGGAACCTCCGGAAGTGCAGGCGTCCACGCTCGGGCAGCATCGCATCGAGCAGGTCGTCGGCCAGAATCCGGCCGATCGGGCGGTCGACGTCGTCGACCACCAGGAGTGAGGAGGCGCGGGCGGCGACCAACTGGTCGGCGGCTTCGGCCAGCGGAGTGTCGGCATGGACGGTGACGGGCAGGCCGAACTGGGCCAGCCACGCGATCAGGTCGGCCACACGCGTCGTGTCCTCGGCCACCGCCAGGTCGAACAACGCGATGTCGCACAGCAGGCGGTCCTGGTCGTCCACAACGGCAACTGCGTCGATCTCGGTGCGGTGCTCGGCCTGTTCCGCCAGCCGGGCCCGGACCCCGGCGACGTTCTCGTCCCTGTGGACAGTGACCAGCAGAGTGGTCATGGCGCCGCCCGCGGTGCCCTCCCGATGGGTCAGCAGCCGACGCAGTTCCGCCGCCTCACCGGTCGGCATACGGCGCAGCAAGTTCTCGCGCTCCTCGGGGGTGAGGTCGCGCAGGGCGTCGGTGGCCTCGTCCGGTTCCATCTCGTCGACGAGCCGGGCGGCGTGGTCAGGAGCCGCCTCGCGCAGGAGGTTCTCCAGTTCGGCCGGTTCCATCTCCTCCAGGGCGTCGGCGGCCTGTTCCGGCTCCAGCCACCCGAGCAGTTGCTGGCGCTCGCTGCGGCCGAGGTCTTCGAGGATGTCGGCAAGATCGGACGGGCGCAGCCGGTGCAGCGCGGTCCGGGAGGCGCGCAGCCGTACCTCGGGCGGTCCGTCGGTGGCCTGCTCGGCGAAGGGGGCGACGGCCTGCCAGTCCAGCACCCGCTCCGGGGTCGGGCGGGCCTGCCAGCGGCGGGGGCCGAGCCGCCGCAGGAGGGTGGGAAGCGATACGTCCACGCCGACCAGCACCACCCGGTCCACCAGGGGCGCCAGGTAGAGATCGGCGGCGCGGGTGACCTGAATGCCGTCGACGTCGACCAGCTGGTGGTCGAGGACGTCGCGGGCCAGCAGGGCCTCGCCGGGTCGGCGGACGAAGTCGCGCAGGTCCACCCGGGCGGTGCGCAACCGCACATGCCCGGCGTGCACCTTGCTGATGGCGTCCGCGGCCAGGAAGGTACGCCGTCGCCCGATGCGCAGGATCAGCCCGGTGACCGGCGGATAGGGATCCGGCCCGTACAGACGGGCGACAACGTCCACGACACGGCCGACCTCCTCGCCGGCCTGGTTGGTGACCGGGCCGCCGATCAGTCCGGCCAGCGAGACGAGAGACGTGCGAACCGCCTTGGAGGCGGTGACGCGGCGTTCCAGGGTCACCCGGCGGTCGCGCAGACGGGCCGAGGTGGACATGAGCACAGTGTTGACGGACATGAGGAACACCCCCTTGCCCCGGCGTGACGGGGCAGTAGGCGGCCACGGCAGCGTCTTCGCCCCGTCGATGACGGCATGACACACGTGACCCCGCCCCGCCCGAGCGGGCCGACGACGGCGTGCCGATCAGGTCTGGTCTGGTCAGGTCAGCAGGAGAAGGAAGGCTGCCCCGGGCCGCGGGAAGACAGCGAGGACAACTCGGAAAGGGGCCGACTATGGCCCGGACTACTGTCCAATGTCGCCTCCTCCCGATCCCGGCCGCGCTCGCGACGCCGCGGCCACACGGCACGGGGCACCCGGGTGGCTGGACCCGGCGCACCCCAACTCGTCAGAGCTTTGGCACTCCACGGCGTGTCCCCGCACGTACGGGGAAGCCACTTGGGGTCACCCCTTGGGCCGGGGAGACCTGTCCTGATCCGGAGCGTCTCTCGACGGGTGGGATCAGTGGCCTGTGTCCGTGAAGACGCCTCACCGAACGAGGTGTCCCATCTAAACCGCGTCAACCATACGCCCCCGCCGACCGGCCCTCCCAATCCATGACCACCGCTTGACCTCACGCCTACGCGACCATAAACGTCGGCGTGACCGGGCATCTGGCCCGAGCCGGCCAACGGGTCACCTCCTTCGCCATCGCCGTACCCACCCTCTGTGCAGGAGTTCAACCCGGCCTCGGGCCACACTGGCGCCGCGGTCACATCCAGGGCACATGAGCCCGGGAAACGGCGGCGGCCCGTGAAACTACCCGGAGGTGTCGTCAGGGCGGCCCGGGCACACCGGTTTTCGACGCCACGAACCGGATCGCGTGATGATCCGGTCCGTGGCCGTACGCACTCACAGGGCCGACGAAGTGAGGAGCGGGACCCGCCGAGTCGGAATGCGGCGACCTTACAAGGACATGGCACCACTGCCCCTGTACCACGCCAGGTGCAACGGCAGGAACGGCTGGGTCAATGACAGCCGCCTGCCCAACCACCACAGCGACGAAGGCCCTTTCCTCGCCGTCTTCCGCGACCACCTCTTCTGTGTCCGTGGCACAGAGCGAACGGGGGTAGCCCTGGCAAAATCTCGGCCGCAGCTGGGACGCGCGCGCTGCCCGTTCAAAGGCAGCCTCTCCCTGCTACTTGGTCCTCGGCCTCAGCAAAAACCCGTTGGGCAGACCACGGCGACCACTGCTAATCTCCCGGAGGCCGTGCAAGAGAACGAGGAGGTGGTACCCGTGAACGTATCGACATGGGTGCTCCCCTCCGGGGTCACGGTCGGGCGATAGGTCGTCCGGGAGCGCCGTTCAAGAGCACTCCCGAAAGGCACGACCATGCGATTCACTTCCGAGCAGCGCCTCGACGACGGCGTCCTCGAACGCGAATTCACCCTCGGCGAGATCCCCGGCATCCTGTGGACGTCTGGATCCGCACCGGCCCCGCTCATCCTGATCGGCCACAACGGCGGCTTGCACAAACGGGAATCGCGGCTGGTGGCCCGGGCCCGGCACTCCGCGGCGGAGTACGGCTACGCGGTGGCCGCCATCGACCACCCCGGGCACGGTGAGCGGCCCCGTTCCGCCGTCGACGACCAGGCCCGCGCCGACCTCCGCCGGGCGATGCAGGCTGGCGAGCCGGTCGACGAGATCTTCGAGTCCTTCATCGTCCCGCTGGTCGAAAAGGCGGTCCCGGAATGGCGGACCACCCTGGACGCTCTCCTCTCGCTGCCCGAGATCGGCGGCCCGGTCGGGTACTCGGGGATGACCGCCATCGGCATTCGGCTGGCGGTGGTCGAACCGCGCATCGCGGCCGCCGGCTTCTTCGCCGGAGGTTTCGTGCCCCGCGCCCAGCGCGAGGAGGCCCGGCAGGTCACCATTCCGCTGCAGTTCCTGCTGCAGTGGGACGACGAAGGGAACGACCGGCAGCTGGCCCTGGACCTGTTCGACGCCTTCGGCACCAAGGAGAAGACGCTGCACGCCAATATGGGCGGGCACGCCGGCACCCCGTGGTTCGAGGTGGACGACGGGAACCGGTTCTTCGCCCGGCACCTGAAGTGAGGCCGGGTCGCCAGGCCGGCAGCAGACGCTAGGCGGTGTCGGCCAAGATGCCGCTCATCGAGGACAGGCCCCGGCCCTCCTCGATGAGCGGCGGCCGGCAGCCGCACAACCGCCCCGATCGCGGCCGTACCGGCCATCGGCGGTACCGGCCGGTCGGGGCGGCGCTCGGCCACCAGCGCCTCCATCAGCTGGGCCCACGCCGTGAGGCACTCGGCCGTACCTTGCGGGTCGCCGGGCAGGCGAACGACTCGACCACCAGTGCCCGGGCAGGGCGGGGCCAGGATTGGTGCCCAGCAGTCGGCAGTAGGTACGCATCGCGCTGCCCGTGGTCGCTGTACCTCACCGGCCGTCAAGGACGAGGGTTCGTACCTTCGAGATCCACGCCGATCCACCTCGGTGGACAACGGATGGTTGTGAATCGCTGGCAGAGCAGTTGTTTGACCTGCTGCTGTGCTGCTCGCTTAGCTCTCACTGGTCAATATCGGTTTGTGCAGTGGGGCATCAAGGGGGCGCTGTGAGCTTGGTGGGCAGGAGACGACTGGGCCGGCAGTTCGGCTGGCTGTGGGCGGCTTATGCGGTGAGCGCCTATGGGTCCGGGCTGGGGTTCGGGGCATTCCCTCTGATCGCCGTGCTGGCGTTGCATGCCAGCCCTGCTGAGGTGTCCGCGCTCTCCGCGGTTGGGCCTGCGGTGGGCGCGTTGATCGCGGTGCCACTCGCGCCGTGGGTGGAGTTTCGTCGCAAGCGCCCGGTCATGATCGCGATGGACCTGACCCGGTTTGCGGTCATGGCGACGATCCCGGTGGCCTACGTCTTCGGTTGGCTCAGTTTCGTCCAGCTGCTCGTGATCTCAGCCGTGGTCGCAGCAGCCAAGATCGCCTTCAACGCGGCCAGCGGCGCCTATCTCAAGGCTCTCGTCCGGCCGGATGACCTGCTCGTGGCCAACGCGCGGTTCGAGTCCACGAACTGGAGTTCCATCGCGGTCGGGCCACCGCTGGGCGGAGCGGCGATCGGTCTGTTCGGGCCGGTCACCACCGTGGTGGCCGACGCTCTCAGCTACCTGTTCTCCGCGCTGGGCATCACCGCGATCCGCGGCCGAGAAGAAGCGCCGCAAACAACCGACAAGAGCCCGGCCCGGGCAGGCGCATTGTTTGACGGCTGGCGACACATCATGGGCCATTCCGGTTTGCGGGCGCTCTACCTCAACCAAATGCTCGTCGCCGGGCTGATCATGGCCACCGAGCCGCTGCTGGCCGTGCTCCTCCTTCGTCAGCTCGGGTTCCCACCCTGGCAGTACGGCCTCGCCTTCGCCGCTCCCTGTGTCGGCGGACTCATCGGCTCCCGGCTGGCCCGCCGTGTCGTGACCCGCTACGGCCAGCATGCGGTCTTCCGGACCGTCGGCACCCTGCGCGCCATCTGGCTGATCGGCCTGGCCTTCGTCCGTCCCGGCGTCGTCGGCCTCCTCACCGTGATGGCCGTCGAGCTGGCGATCATCATCAACATGAGCCTGTACACCCCGGTGCTCGCCACCTACCGGCTCGAACACACCCCCAAGCATGTCGTCGCACGCACCCTGTCGGCCTGGTCAATCGGCCAGCAGGCATCCATCGCCATTCTCACCGCGCTCGGCGGCCTGCTCGCCGACGTCACCAGCCCACGCACCGCTCTCACGGTCGCGGGACTGCTCATCCTGACCACGCCGCTCCTGCTTCCCCGACACAACCACGTCGCGTCCGAGCCGGCACCGGCCAGTAGCCACTCATGACACACCACTCGCCGCTGAAACCCGCAGGCAGCAGTCGGCCCGCCGACGCGCGTCCGCTTCGGCCAGGCACACACCGGCAAGGAGAACACCTACGTGAGCACCTCCCCCGCACTTGACCCCACGCACACCGCTCTCCTCGTCATGGACTACCAGTCAGCCATCCTGACCCTCCTACCCGAAGGGGACGGCAAAGCCCTGCGCGGTCGGGTGCCCGTGCGCACGGACGCGAGCACTGGTATGCAAGATCTTCTGACACTTGGGGACGGCAGGGGTCGTTACCCTAGCCGCCTGACGGCCGGGCTTCCCCGGCCACGGCCCTACGGGCCGGACAGCCGAACCGCAGGACCGCAAGACGGCAAGACGGCAAGACCGTAGGACCGCAGGACCGCAGGACCGCAGGACCGCAGGACCCCACCAGAGCCTCACACCTGCCGATGGGGCCGCCGCGACCGCTCCGCCGATGATGGCTAGCAGAGCCGCTTGCTCGTTCCTGACTCACACTCCTAATCGGCGGATGGCAGGGTGAGCCGCTGCCCGGGGTAGATCACATCGGGATCCGGGCCGATGACGCTCCGGTTGGTGTCGTACAGCCGCTGCCAGCCGCCGGGGACGGCAGCCTGCCGCGTGATGCTGGACAATGTGTCCCCGTCGTGCACGGTGTACGACGTGCCGGAGCGTTGGCTGATACTGCCGTGAGAACGGGACTTGGGCGTCGTGTGCCGGGGACGGCTGGGATGCCTGACCGGCTCGCTCTGCCCGCCGTCCCGCGCGAGGTGCGCCCGCACCGAGCAGACCGGCCACGCTCCCGGCCCCTGCCGAGCGAGCACCACTTCCGCCACAGCGATCTGCTCGGCCCGGCTCGCCAGATCGGCTCGCGGCGCGTAGGCCATCCCGCCGTACGCCACCCAGGTCGGCTGGCTCAATTGCAGTCCGCCGTAGTTGCCGTTGCCGGTATTGATGCTCCAGTTCCCCCCGCTTTCGCAGCCGGCGACCCGGTCCCAGGTCGTGCCAGAGGCCGCTTCGCTGGTAACCGGGCCGAGGAGTGGCAGGACGATGCCGAAGCTGCCGACGGTGAGGACGGTGCGGAGCGACGGCAGAAGCCGTGCGGGCGCGTTGCGGCGGTACCGCGGTCGTGCGGTCATAGGCCTTCCCCTCCACTGCGGTTGCCGCCCACCGGTGATCCGGCGGGCTGTAGGCAGTACGGCAGCGACGCCCGGCCGCTCACAAGGCGCGCAGAGCTTGCGGAGCATCGTGCGCCGACGCGCACCACCGCACGCTTTGATGACGATCCGTCAGTTCAGGGGAGGTACGCGCATGCAAGTGGGCACGGGCGCACGAAAGGTGAGCGACCCAGCCCGGGGCGGCATTGCTCCTTGGAGGCAGGCCGGAGGAGCGGCGCACGTCTACGACGGGGACGCGGGCGCGGTCCGCCCAGGAACAGCGTCCGGGATGACACCATCGCAGTACCGGGCACTGCGACGAACGGGCCACCGGGCGCGCACGATCACCGGCCGCGCGATGAACCGCTTCTTGGACAACACGAGTGGATGGATTAACGGGTGCTCGACCGGACGGGTGGCTGACCAGGGCTTCAGTTTTCTGGGCAAGAAGACACATGGAGGCGACCCAGCCGCGGGAGTGGAAAGGACCGGACACGTACCGGCGGCCGACATCGCGGTCAGCGCCCGGTCGTCACCGAAGTCGTTGGCCCAGACCTCCCACTCCCTCGCACTCCACGCGGAGGCGCCCGAGTCCCAGGCCTCCGCCAACGGGACCAGGTGGCCGATGTCCAGGCCCGTGCCCCCTGGATGTAGCGGTCGCCGTAGGGCGAGTACCACTCCCCACCACTCGGCGAGGCCGGCGGTGACGTCGATGCCCTGCCCGCCGCACGCCCGGACGCCCGCTGGGAGCAGGTGCGCAGTGTCGGCAAAGGCCGACGCTCGCCGCCCTGGGCCGCCATGCTCCCGGCCTCGGCTCGAGCGGAGCCGGATC
This sequence comes from Streptomyces griseochromogenes, assembly GCF_001542625.1. NCBI lineage: Bacteria > Bacillati > Actinomycetota > Actinomycetes > Kitasatosporales > Streptomycetaceae > Streptomyces > Streptomyces griseochromogenes. The sequence continues at coordinate 5,790,047 of NZ_CP016279.1, forward strand.
AGAGCCGGCGGGGTCGGCCGCCTGCGGCGTTCACGGACGCGATGCCGCCGACCACGTGCTCGTACCGCTTGCCCCGTTCACATGACGCCGCGCTCCATGGCCAGCCGGGCTGCTTCCGAGATGCCGCCCGTCCAGGGGTTGCCGTGGCCGGGGAGCACGGTCTGCGCGTCCAGCGTGGCGAGGGTTCGCAGTGATGCACGAAGTGATGGACCGACGCGCCCGGAACTCCTGCACCAAACTGGCACCTGCATGCACGGCGGCGCAGCCACTGGACTCAGGAGCCGGGCCGCCGACCATCCAGCGAGGCTGTCCCCGTGCCACCCGACACGCGCCGCGACCCCCAGACCAGAGGCGGCGAACGCGTCCAGAATCTACTCGGCGGCCCTCCGGACGACGACCGCGTCGGCAGGGTGTGGGCATGGTCGCCGCGCGGCTGGCGCCCCCCATCCCGGTGAGGCGCGGCGCTTGGGTGACCGTGCGACCGGGGCGGCCGGGGCAGGTCAGAGGCCGCCGGTGTTGAGCAGCCGGTTAGGAGTGTCGGAGCGGACACCGTGCAGGACACCGCGGGTGGCCGTGTGGTCGAGCCAGACGTGGACCTCGTTGGCCGTGGCGTGGGGGTGTGCCGACAGGTACAGCGCGATCACACCGGTCGCATGCGGCGCGGCCCAGGACGTCGCGCCGTCATTCTCCGTGGTCGTACCGCCGCCGGCGAGGGCGGCGGTCACCTTCTGGCCCGGGGCGTACAGGTCCACGCACGGTCCGTAGCCCGATCCGTAGGAGCCGCCGTCGCTCCATGGGCGGTCGTTCGAGGTGGAGGCCGCCACGACGATCGTGCCGGGGACACCGGCCGGGGAGTGCTTGCAGGCGTCGTCATGGAAGTTACCGGCCGACACCACCGTCGGGATCCCCGCGTCGACCATCTTCTTCACGGCGGACTCCACGGCCGCCGACCGGTGGTCGAAGTTGAGCGACATGTTCACCACCGCAGGCTTCTGCGCATGCGCGGTGACCCACTTGACCGACTTCACCACGGCCGCCTCGGCCGCCGCCGTGGAGCCACCGCCCTCGCTCTCGCACAGGACGCCCTGGACCCGTACGAGCTCCGCCTTGGGCGCCACCCCGTACCTCGCCCCGCCGATGATGCCCGCGACGAACGTGCCATGGCCGAGCCCGTCCTCGCTGAAGCAGTCCCGGGAGTCCTTCGGGCCCACGAAGTCGGCGCCGAGGTGGGCGCGTCCACCGAACTCCTTGTGGGCGATGTCCATCCCGGTGTCGATCACGTAGACGTGAACGCCCTTGCCCGTGGCGGTGGTCGTGAACTTCCCGTTCAGCGGCCGCGACCGCTGGTCCAGAATGTCCAGGTTCCACGGCACGTGCCGGGTGATGGGCGTCGCTCCGGACTGCGCGCCCCCGGACAACTTCCCCACGATACCGAGCGACGTCCGCGCCGAGCCGGACGACACCCCGTCCCCGGAAAGCGCCACGGACTCCCCCTTCCCGTGCGTGGGCAGCTTCCCGCCGCTCCCCCCAGCCGCCGCGCCGGCTTCCCCGCCGCAGGCCGAGGCCCCGAGCACCGTCGCCATGGCCACCGCCATAAGACCGGCCTTCGCCATGTTCCGTCTCATAACGTCCCCCACATCCCCGCTTCGTACACAGTCAGCGCACAAGACGACCACAGGAGGAGGGCGGTTCCAGCGGGGCGCGAGTGGGTCGGCCGCCCGGGGCGGGGTCTTGATGCCGGTGCCCCGGAGCGCTGCCCATCGGGCAAAGAGCCAAAAAGGGGCGCGAGCAGACAGAGCGCAAGGATGCGGCGCAGCCCGGCCCTGCGTGCAGTCGGCCGAGGGCGTCACCGGAGGTGATCAGCCGCAGGAGTAGGCACTGTCCCATCAGACGGAGTCCGGGCAGCACGGCGGTGCGGTGGTCGGGAAGGTGTCACCGGGTAGGACGAGCTGAGCGCGGCGTGAGCGCCCACCACCCGTGTGGGTGACGGCAGCCGCACGATCCGGTGAGACGCTCAGCGGAAGATCGAGAACACCACACACCACGTCAGAGCCAGGTGCGCGCGGCGCGGCCGGGCTCGCGCCCCGCGTCGGCACGGCCGATCATTCTTGGTACGAGACCCGCTGCCAACCCACGTTCGCACGCCTCCGGGTGCCTACCCTTGCTCATGCTCCTCCGCAAGGGCGTCGTCGCAGTAGACCTGGATCTCCCGGAACATGCTGGCCATCAGCATGATGGCGACGATCGAGTGTCCGGCGTGGAGATGGTCCAAGGTCAGACGATGAAAGACCGCATGCCGAGAAAGAGCGGTCGGCAGCGGATCGTTCCGCTCCGGATGGTAGTTGACATAAAGCGTCCTGAGCGGGCCGAGCAAGGCCGCAGACTCCACCCCCCAATGTGGGAGCGCGCCTCGTGCGGCCACCCGCTGCAGACCCGGATACTTCCCGGACCGGCCGGAGTCATCCAAGCGCTTCCGCGACACTCCGGTGACCTGGAAGACGGCTTCCTCAGCACCGGCAAGGGCCAGACAGGCGGCCGCTTCACGGTGGCCCGCGCGCCAGGCTTCCATCACCTTGATGCCGATGGTCCGGAATTCCTCGACGCTCACGCAGGCCAGGACGGCCGCTTCACAGTCGGCCATGACGGTGCTCTCCATCCGCACCAGGACGGCCATACGGGCGTCGTGATCCGCGGCATCGACGAGCGCCTGCGGGACTGAGGCCGACGGCACATGAATCACCGGAACGCCGTCTTTGTAACCCGCACCGGTATCACTGAGCGCGTCGAACAGGCGCCGACGGGTGACTTCGGCGATGACCTGCGATGACTCGGAGGGAGTGTGTTCCTGCCCAGGGCGCCGACAACACGCCCCGAGCAGCATCTCCCCCGCCCACGTGAACAGCCTCACCCGGACCCTGGTCGAGCCGACCATCCGCTCCCCCGCAGACTGCCTTCAGCCAGCCAGAGTTCGCGAACTCAACTTGAAGGCCCCCGATCTCTTCGCCGCCCAGGACTCCTACCACCAGCTTCTCCTCGACCCCGTCGACGACAGGCACCGCAGGCTGAAACCGTGCCACCGACGCCGCCCGGGCTCGCTTCGGAAAGCACGTGATCACGACTGCAGCAGGCCAGTGCCTCCTCCCGTGACGCCGTGCACTCAGCGCCTTCTGGGCTGCGTGACCAACCGCCGGGACCGTCTTCCCCTCTTCGTCTGTGAACGAGAGGGGGACGCCATGAGGGCGACTTGGCAGCGGATGGCAGCCATCGGTGTATGTGGTGCGGTGCTGAGCTGTGGGGGCCTGGCGGGGCCTGCCGCAGCCGGCGAAAACCGTCCGATGATCACCCAGGCGTACGCGGACCCACGCCCGGGAGAGGCCATCGGTATCGATCTGCTCTACTACGAACGGAAACGGGGCGAACACCTGGTGGCCGAATCACCGGTCTTCGCGGCCCCGATCCGGATGGACGACCCTGCGGGAAACACCGATGGGCTCGGCGTCAAGGCGCCTATCCCGGCATCGGCGAAGCCCGGATCGTATCCGCTCGTCGTCAAGGCCGGAGGCAGGGTCGTGGCCCGTGACACCATCAATGTCAAACCGCTGAAGCGTCCGTCCATCGCAATGGACGACGACAGCACGAGGCGGCCGGGCGTCAAGGTGAATCTCTACTTCGACGACCTGTACCCCGGAGAGAGCGGCACCACATTCACGGCCCATTCCACGGCGTTCACCTCACCAGTCCACCTCGCACACGACAAGAAGTCCTGGAACAACACCCGCACTTTCAACGCCCTCGACGTGCAGCTGCGTCGCACCCTCCACGACGGGACGTACGCGGTATGGGTGACCGATGCGGCCGGGAAGCGGAAAGCCGAAGTCCGGCTGAAAATCCGCTCGGCCCGCCCCGGCGACGACGACTATCGGGGCAAGGCCCAGGGCCCCGCGTTCTTCGGAAACGAGGGCTATCTGCTCAGCGCCCGGGCCAAGGGCTTCACGATCGCCGCGGGCAGGACGGTGTACGTCAGGTGGCAGGACGCGCACCCGGACCCCGGGGAGGAAGAGTGGATGACCGCGACATCCCCGGCGTTCCGGGCCCCGGCCAGGCTGAAGTTCGATGTCGTCAAGGGCCATGAGGAGGATGACCCGATCTTCTGGGGCCCGGCGCGGATCAAGTCCGACCTGAAGCGGGGCTCCTATCCCGTCACCATCGTCAGCCACCACGGGCGAGTGAAGAAGACCAGCTACCTCACCATCACCCAGGGCCCTACTCGCGGCGACGGTGAGACCAGACTGCCGATCGCCGTATGGGCGGGTGCGAGCACCGGGGCCATCGCTCTGGTCGCCGCCGCTGCGGTGCTGCTGGCCCGCAGGCGCAAGAGGACGTCCACCTCCTGACCCGGCAACCAGGTTCGCCGCCGATGCCGTCGATCAGCTCCTGCCTCACGGGCTAGGAGACCGAACCCACGTGCCGGCCGTGGGCGCGCTTGCGACGTGATGTGGCTGGTCGACGGCGTGTGACACCGATCGATGGTCGCGGCATCCCGGGAGCCGATGTGAGCGGAACCTCCTCCGGTGTGACGTCCTGGTCATTCTGAGGTACTGGCCTCCATCGGCTCCTGGGGTCGCGCTCCACCAGGTCAGCGCCGAGTGGGAGTTGCTGGTGGAGGCGAAGGTCTTCTGCGTGGAGTGCGGCATCCTGATCACTGAGCTACTGTGCCGGGGCATGAACACGGAAAAGTGGTTGGCAGATACCCGGGCCTCCTACGACACGGTCGCGGTGAGCTATGCCGACCAACTCCGCGAGGTTCTGGCCGGGAAACCGTACCTTCGAGCGGCTCTGGCGTTGTTCGCCGACTTGGTGCACGCCACCGGCGGCGGGCCGGTGGCGGACGTGGGCTGCGGACCTGGACACGTCACCGCTCACCTGCACGAGCTGGGCGTGGACGCGTTAGGCATCGACCTTTCATCCGCGATGATCGACATCGCTCGGCGCGACCACCCCGGCCTGCGATTCGAAGTCGGCTCGATGACGGACCTCCACCTCGCCGACGCTTCGCTCGCCGGCCTGCTCGCCTTCTGGTCGTTGATACATGTCCCCGACCATGCCGTCCCCACAGTCTTCAGCCACTTCTTCCGCGTGCTACGCCCCGGCGGACCACTGCTGCTGGGATTTCACGTCGGCGACGAGTCGAAGCTGAAGACGCAGGGCTACGGCGGTCACCCGATGAACGTCTACGTCCACCGCCGCCGGCCTGACCAAGTGACGACCTGGCTACGCGATGCCGGCTTCACCGTCGAGGCCCACATGCTCCTCGACCTCGACCAGAGCATTCCAGGGGCGGTCCTTTTCGCACACCGTCAGCCCTAGCTCAGCAAGCGGCCTGTGGCTCCCTGAACACGTCAACCACCTGGTGAACAAGTCGGCGACCATGCGGTGCACCGCATGGTCGCGGCTGAAGGCGCAGCCCGAGTTGCGGCGGACGGCGGCTATTGCGGCCAGTCCCATCCGCATCGGGACATCATGGCGTTCACCGGCTCAAACGCCGACGATCGTGGTGGGCGAGCCACTTCTGACGGTGGACGAACGCGCATGGCCGACCGTGGAAACACCCAACCAGGGCCTACGTTTCCAGGGCTCAACGCTCGATCGCCGGTACCGGCGTCACCTCACGGAAATCGCCCAGAATCCGACAGGTCGTTGAGACTCCAGTGCCCGACACATCGTGAGACTGCGGGAGAAGCCCAGGTCTGAGAAGCGGCATCCGACACGGGCCCCGAGACGGGGCTTCGTGCTCAGGCCGCCGCGCGAGCGCCAGAGGGCATTGTCCTCCGGTTCCGCATCCAGACCCGGCCGGGCTGTCCGAGCCGGATGGCCAACCCGTCTTCGGTATCGAAGGTAACAGCGGCCCCGCCCACGCCCCCTGCTCGTCCGTCGGGTCCCCGCGCGCCGCGCTCAGATCGTTCCGTAGCCTTGATCAACGCATGGAATCGGCTGCTCTGGCGGCCCGCTCGATCATCGCGCACTGAGCTTCCCAGTATTCGCTGTCGTGCCCGTGCAAGGCCTTGCTCCCCTGGTCCATCCCGACCGCGCCGTCGAGCTGTTCCCTCAGGATGTCGGCGTGTCCGGCGTGCCGGGTGGTCTCGCTGAGCGAATGGACCATGACATTGAAGAGCTTTACGTGGGGACGCGGCCACCAGGGCACGAATCCGGGCGCGTCAATGGCCAGGGCCTTGATCGTCGCGTCCGTGTGCTCTCCCACGAGCTGGTAAAGGCCGACGATCTGTTCACGCGTCTCGTGTTCCGTGGCCCAGTGTTCGTTCTTCCACGCGTCCTCGTCGTCCCAGCGGGGCACCGTGTCGGGGAAAGGCCGGTCGAAGACCTCGCCGAAGTACCTGGCGTTGGAGAACGCCAGGTGTTTGACCAGACCAAGGAGGTTGGTCCCGGTAGCGGTCAGGGGGCGGCGTATCTCGTACTCGGACAGCCCGTCGAGCTTCCAGACCAACGCCTCACGCACCTCCCGCAGATCGTCGTGAAGGTACTCTTTCGCGAATTCATCGATCACGGGTCGTCAGCCTGCCACGAGGCGTTGGCGGGCTCAACGAGCGGAGCCGCGCGCATGCGGACCCAGCCACCGCCGTCGGCAGCCGACGGCGCCCCGAAGGGCGGTTCCTCTTCGGAACAGGCATCCCAGAAGTCGCCCTCCCCGTTGGTGACGAGGCTGAAGGTGGAAGCGTCGGCGAACAGGCTCATCTCCTCCGCGGGCCCCCATCCTCACCGGGTACGGGGCGGGGCAGGCTGTCGTGGACCTGGACGGTCATCCGCAGGGTGCCACTGTCGGTGGCGGGTAGGACGACGGCGACGGTCTCGGTGACCGGGCCACGACGCCCGCCGAACGGCATCTCGGGTGGGAAGTCGTAGTCGTCGTCGAAGCCTATGTGGGCCACGCGGAGCAGCAGCCGCGCGTACCCCCTTCCATCCGGGCCGATCCTGCTGCGCCTCCTTGATGTCCGCCTCTGTGGCCGAGGACGCAGTCATGCACAGCCGGTCACCGTTCTCCGCGGCCTCGCAGTGACGGCCGCTCGCTCCGGTGAGCTTCGTGATATCGACGGCGCTCCGGCTGCAACCTCAGCCCAGCCCGTCCGCGCCGACCCGGGCTGCCGACTCGTCGAGCACGGCCTCGGTGATGGGCTGCGGGACGCCATCAAGGTCCAGCACCGGCACGGCTTCCTTGTACCAGGAGTCGATGACTGCATGGCCCCAGAAGTCACGGCGGCGGTCGTCGTGGACGTTCCATCGGTACGTCTCGTGGTCGGGGTCGCCCGTGTAGTAGTCGGAGGTGTAGATCTCCACCCGGTGTCCGTCGGGGTCCCGCAGGTAGAGGTAGCAGGCGTTGGAAACACCGTGCCGACCGGGGCCGCGCTCGATGTGGCCCTCCTTGTGCAGGGAGCCCAAGATGTCTGCGATGCGCAGCAGTTGAGGGGACTCGTGGGTGGCGAACCCCACGTGGTGCAGCCGTGGCCCAGCCCCACCCGTGAAGGCCACGTCGTGGACGGTCTGCTTGCGGTACATCCACGCCGCGTACAGCTCGTGCTCGTCGCCCTCGATGGTCTCGGAGCAGCCGAAGCCGAGCGAGGTGTAGTGGACGTACGCGGCCGGTATGTCGGGAGTGCAGAGGTTGAAATGGTCCAGGCGTGCCATCTCGGCGCCGTGCCGCAGGTCGTAGCGCTGGATGTGCCGCTCCGCACGCGCGATCCCGTGGAAGAACTCCACGGGGAAGCCGAGCGGGTCCACGACGCGGACGGCGTCGCCGACACCGTGCGTGCCGTCCCCCGCCGGCACGCGGCGCACCGGTCGGCCCCGTGCGCGGAAGAACTCCTCGGCCCGGTCCACGTCCGAGGGAGTGCGCACGCGGTACGCGAGATGGTCGAGGGCGGCACGGTCGCCCGTGCGGAGCACGAGGGAGTGGTGGGTCAGCTCGTCCGTGCCGCGCAGGCAGAGCACGTGTGCGTCTTCGTACTGGACGTGCAGGCCGAGTACATCGGCCCAGAACCAGCGGGCCCGTGCCAAGTCGGTGACGACGAGCTGGGCGTAGGCGGAGCGGACGACGTCGGGTGCGGGCGGTGCGGTCATGTTGAGCTCCCGAAGCGCGGGATGGGCGTCTCGCCGAGGGCGACATGGACGGTCTTCGACTCGCTGTAGAAGTCGATACTGTGCACTCCGCCCTCCCGGCCGAGACCGGAGTCCTTGACGCCACCGAAGGGGGTGCGCAGATCGCGTACGTTGGGAGAGTTGAGCCAGACCATGCCGGATTCCACGGCGTGCGCGATGCGGTGGCCACGTTGGAGGTCACGCGTCCAGATGTATGCGGCAAGGCCATAGCGGGTGGCATTGGCGAGCCCGATGACCTCGGCCTCGTCATCGAAGGGAGCCACCGCCACCACCGGCCCGAAGATCTCTTTCTGGAAGATCCGGGCGGTGCGCGGGACGTCCGCGAAGACCGTCGGTCTCAGGTAGTTGCCTTCGGGCAGCAGCGCGGGTCGGGCACCGCCCGCGGCGAGACGGGCCTCCTTCGCGCCGGCCTCGACATGAGCCCGCACACGTGCGTAATGCTCGGGATGGACCAGCGCCCCGACCTCGGTGGCCGGGTCGGACGGCGGGCCGACCACGACCCGGTCGGCGCGCTCGGCGAGCCGGTCGGTGAACTCCGCGTACCGCACGCGTTCCACCAGCACCCGGGAACCCGCTGTGCAGCGCTCTCCATTGAGAGAAAACGCTCCGAACACCACGGCGTCCAGGGCTGCTTCGATGTCGGCGTCGGCGAAGACCACCACCGGAGACTTGCCTCCCAACTCCAGCGACAGCCTCTTGAGGTGCCGGGCGGAGCAACGGGCGATGTGGCGGCCGGTTGCGGTGGAGCCTGTGAAGGAGATCAGCGGCACATCGGGGTGGTCGACCAGGGCCTGACCGGCCTGCTCGCCGATGCCGTGCACGATATTCACAACCCCGGCCGGAACCCCTGCCTCGTCGAGGATCTCGGGCCACAGACTCGCGGACAGAGGTGTCCACTCGGCGGGCTTGAGGACGACCGCACACCCGGCAGCGAGCGCCGGGGCGAGCTTCCAACTCTCCAGCATGAAGGGTGTGTTCCACGGGGTGATCAGGCCCGCGACGCCGGCCGGAGTACGCACCACATAGCTGAACTGCTTCCCGCCCTGCCGGAATGCCTCCTCACCCAGCGCGACGACGACCCCCGCGAAGTGACGGAAGTTCTCAGCGGCGCGCCGGGCCTGGCCGCCCGCCTGGGTGATCGGCAGCCCCGAATCATACGACTCGTAGCGCGCGAGCCGGTGCTGTCGTGCCTCGACGGCGTCAGCGATACGGTGCAGGATGCGGGCACGCTCTGGGTTGGCCAGTGCCGCCCAGGCGGGGAAGGCGGACCTGGCGGCGGCCACGGCCAGGGCGACGTCCCGCGCATCTCCAGCGGCGGCCATGGCGTACGGGGTGTTGGAGGCCGGGTCGGTGACATCGAAGGTCGCCGCGCCGACGCTGTCGACGGACTCACCGGCGATCCAGTGGCGGATGACCTTCGGCAGAACGTCGAGCTCGGCCATGGACGTAGTGCCCCTTTCATACGCCGGTCAGTTGGGCCGGCGCCGTCCGGGTGCCGGAGACGGCTCACGGCCGGGCGAACGGGGATGTCCGGGCCGAGGCTCCGGGGGCCTCCAGTGGGCCGGTACGGCAGCAAAGTCAAAGACGGGCTGCTCATCGACGGCGTCGACCGCGGCTGCGATCTGATCGTAGAACCCCTGCCCGGCTTGCCGGGAGAAGGAAATCCTTCCTCCCTCCGCGTCAGGTATCTCCGGCCGTTCGAGATATTCCGGGAAAGTGGATTCTCCAGCATTTCCCGTGCTGTATCCCTTGGCGAACATCTGCTTGAGGGTGCCGAACCCGTCGTTGCGGACTAGCGTTTCCCCGCGGCACCTCCCTCCCATCCGCTCGAGATGCCCGCGGAACTCTTCAAGATCTCGGCACGCGTAAGCCACGTGCTGGCACGCGTGGTCCCCGTGACGCTCCACGAATTGGGTGACTTGCGATTTCTTGAGCCTGTCGATGCCCTCGACCAGCGCGACCCCGAAGTCTCCGTAGTCGATGCACCACAGCTTCATGCTGCTGTCCAGTGCGTCGGGCCGGACATCGTCGATGCGACGAATGAGGGTCCCGCCCTCCACTTCGATGTGGAACCATGCCCACTTTTCGATGGTGTCCCGCGCACATGCGTAAGTGACGTGATCGACCTTCGTCAGCCACGCCATGCGCGTCTCCTGGCCCGTACCGGTGAACTGGTCATGTACTGGCCCTTCTCCGTAGCTGCGAGCAAAAGCCGCGTCGCGGTGAAGCCGTCACCAATTCCGCCGAGAACGATATCGACCTCGGGGTGGAACGACGACCACTGTTCAGGACAGAAATGGAAGATCCGGATGCCGGGATGTGACTGACACCTGGTCACGCAAGATGATCGACGGCGGGTCAGTACTGGCGCAGTGACAGCCAGAGCACGGACCACCGCTGGTGTGTGCCTTCGCACAGCACGACCTCCGCGTGCTGCTCCTGGTTGCTGATTCCGTGGCCGTTGTCGATCCGGCCAGCCGTGTGGCAGTCGGTGAAGGGCCGTTCCAGACGGTGCTGACCGTCGGCCTGTTCGACCAGCAGGACGGGGCCGTCGTCGCTGTCCGGGGGCGGGCCCCAGTCGTAGAGGCTCATGTGACCGGAGTAGGCGATGGGGAGCCGGTAGGCGGGCCCGTAGCGGGCGAGGGCGCCCGCCTCGCCGTAGTTCGAGGTGAGCAGGACTCCGTGGGTGCGCTGTGCTGCGGGGATCGCGGTCCAGGCGGCCGCGGTGGCACGGGCGAATTGGGGCCAGCCGACCTGCTCGCCCTGGTCGGCGTCGATGGCGTTGGTCACGGCGACCGCCGAGACCGGCAGCACTGGCAGTGCGGCCAGGGCGCTGGTGGCCGCCGCCAGGAGAAGGAGGGGTGTGAGGGTTCGCCAGGACCGGCGGGCGCGGCGGACGACGGGTTCGCAGCCGGCCGCTGTCACGGCGAGCAGCAGCGGGAGCGGGTAGTACGGCTTTCCACCGCCGAGAAGCACCAGGACGCAGAGCACCGGGTAGGCGAGCGCCAGCGGCCGGGCCCAGCGCAGGTCGTCATCGCGGAGCAGTCGGCGCAGGCCCACTATCGCGACTGGAACGAGGAGCGGGGAGAACTGGAGCAACTGCAGCGGCAGGAACAGCAGCCGTCCCGACACGCCTTGGACGTGGCCGAGAACCCGGGCCACCTTCACCTCGGGCCAGCCGTGCGTGGCCTGCCACCAGAGCGTGGGTGCGCAGATGAGGAGCGCGAGGAACAGCGCGAGCAGCGGCCCGAGCAGCAGCCCTGCGCTGCTGGGCCGGAGGCGCCGCGCGAGCTCGCGCCAGGGGTGGGCCGCCAGCAGACCCAGCGGCAACGCGAGGAGCAATGCGAGGAGCAGCGACAGGACGAGCTGCTTGTTCAGCAGCGTCACCCCGATCACCACGCCCAGAACCGGCCACCAGCGGCCGTCTCGGGTCCGCAGCAGCCGGAGTGTCACGAGCAGGACGCCCAGCTCGCCGGTCAGATCGAAAGTACTGGTGGACAGCAAGTGGCCAATGGCCAGGACATACCCAGAGCAGGCACAGCACCCAGCCGCGAAGATCTGCCCGCCACGACCGGCTCCCAGCTCCCGGGCCAGCAGGGCGGTCAGCACCACGCTACATGCGGAGAGGAGTGCGGGTATGACCCGCAGACCTGTCGGGCTCGCGCCGAATTCGGCGGCGCCGGCCCGGGCGAGCAAAGGGGTCAGCGGCGGCTCGTCAACGTAGCCCCAGGCTGGATGGTGGCCGGCGAGCAGGAAGTAGAGCTCGTCGCGATGAAACCCGTACCGCCCTGACAGCGCGACCAACACCGCGGCGAGAACAGCAGCCACCAAAGCGACCGGCCGTAACGCGAACGGTTGCGGACCAACCCGCCCATCCCCCGAATGTTCACCGCCGCAGTGTGGCAGCCACGACCGGCGCGGCCAAGGGGGCCACCGCGGATCGCCGAGTGGGGAGGCAGTGTCTCCTCGGTCATCCTGCTACGGCGGCTGAACAACCATTCCCGCAAGAACCAGATCTACCGAGCCTTCCCGAGGTGGGCCGCGCCGTCAGGACCATCGTCCTGCTGCGCTACCTGTCCGCCCCCGTCCTGCGCGAGCGGATCAGCCGGGCGACGAACAAAGCCGAGGCATACAACGGCTTCACCAAGTGGCTGCACTTCGGATCCCACGGCTACCTCCGCAGCCGTGACCCGGAACTCCAGGAGAAGGCCATCAAGTTCCTCGCCCTGGTCGCCAGTTCGGCGACTACGACACCACCGCTCTCCACATCCCACCCGGAACCTACGACGCAGCCTTCGCCCCTCACCAGCCCCGACATCCCCAGTCTCGGCCCACCGGCGGCGGGCGCGGCAGGTGCGGGTGAGGACCGAGGCGGCGTATGCCCCTCCTCAGCCCAGAATCATCGTCCCGCGTCCCAGGGCCATGGTCGCGCCCAACACCCCTGCACGCCGAGGATGTTGGGCGGCTCACCCCACAGACCGATCACGCACGAGCACCAAGTCCGCCAACACTTGCCGAAACCAGGCGAGTCGCTTTGACGCGGACCTGGCGATCGTGAGCGAATCGCTCCCGTGGTTGTTCGTTTCCGAACCGGAGCGAGGAGATACTCGCCATGCGATTACCACCGATACGCCCTTCGGACATGCCCCATTCCGGCGCGTCCCGTCCCAGAACTCACAGATCACGTCTGACGGCGATGCTCGCCTCCGTGCTGCTGACCGCTGGCCTGCTGGTCGGCGCCGTGCCCGGTCCCGTCAGCCAGGCGGCCTGGGCCGACGGCGGGCCGGCGGTGCAGGACCCGGAGCCCGGAGACTCGTGGTCGTTCGCCACGTACAACATGCAGGGCTCACTCAGCGGAAGGCGCTGGACCGAGGAGGTCGGTCCATTGACGATGCGTCACGAAATCGTCGTCCTCCAGGAGGTCGGCAGCGGTCCACCGGACGCACCTCTGCAGTACCACGGCACCGGTGAGTCGATCCCCATCCCCAATTCGTCGCCGCCGAACCTGCCGAACAGTGTGCGCCTCACCCGGTGGGAGTACGAGGGCCAGCACCGCTACGTGTACTTCCTCCAGACCGACCCGCAGCGCAGCTCCACTACGGGCCAGGACCGCTGGAGGGGCGGCCGGGTCAACCTCGCGATGGTCACCCATGCCCGCGCGGACGAGGTACGCGTCATCCGCAACCCGCTGTACCAGGTGAACGGTCCCAACAATGCGTACCGCTACCGGCGCGTTCTGGGCCTGAGGTTCGGCCACACCGTCTACTACAACATCCACGCGCGCCCGGGAGGCAGGGACGTCCCCTTCCTGCTCAACCAGATCCGCGACGCGACCCGCCCCGGGGAGAACTGGGTCGTGACCGGCGACTTCAACACCGACATCGTCGGCCGGAACCAACAGACGGCCCGACAGATGCTCGGAGTGCGTGCCTCCGAGGAACTGGACCGGCCGGACCGCCCCACCCACCAGAGCGGTGGCGAACTGGACTACGCGATCACCCGGGGCGTGCACCGGTTCAACGCGGACATTCCCGAGGGACGTGGCCCGGACCACTACGCCGTCCACTTCGAGCCGGTCCCCACCCCCGTGCCGGCGCCGCCCGACGGCCCGGCCCCCGACTACTCGTCCGCCTTTGTGAACGCCGAGACCGGGAATGTCCTGAGCGTCACGAACAGCACCGTGATCACCGCGCCGGACCATTACGGCGACGGGCAGCGGTTCGACATGTCCACCGTGCAGGGACACTGGTACCGCTTCAGTCAGGGCAACAGCCCCACGAGAGTGGCCGGCGGCGCCGCCACCGGCCGGGCGGCAGCTACCCAGAGGTGCCCCGGCCTGAACCCGGTGGCGCCACTGATGGTCATGCCGCGCCCGTGTGACGCGGCGGACGCCCAGTGGCGTCCCGACGAAGTCCCGGGCTCCGATGGTCCGCTGCGTTGGCACAACTCCGCTCTCCCGAACCTGTGTCTGACCGCCACCAACCGGTCGGACGCCCTTGTCATGGCACTCCCGTGCACCGACAGCCGCTCCCAGCAGTGGTGGGACGAGGCCCGTCACGTGACCTCGTGGCACGACGGTGACGACCAGGTCCGGCTGCGCGCATCCAATGGCCTCTACCTGGCCACCCTGAACGGATGGGGGCTCGACGGAACCCCGCTGACCGGCTATGGACAATCGCTCGGCGGACGATGGGACATCCAGTACGCGAGCCCGGACTCCAACGTCGTGCGGCTCAAGTCGCGTACAGCCGACAAGTGCGCCAACGTTCCGAACACCGGTTCCGGGGCCGGTGTTCGTGTCGTGCTGCACGGCTGCATGTGGGCCGACAGCAAGGACGACGGCTCGGGCGAGCGATGGGTCGCGGAGGTCTACGCCGACGGAACCGTCCGCCTGCGCAACGAGGCCACGCACCGGTGCCTGCTGCCCACGCCTTGGGCGGGCATCCCCTTGTCGGTCGGTGTCTGCAACGACGAGGCATATCAGCGCTGGACCATCGAACGGTGACCTCGGCGCCGGGCGGTGCCCGCCGGGGCGCTGTCCGCGATCGGATTCCCTCCCGGATCCCCTCCCTGATTTGAGGATCTGAGCGAAGGAGTTGTCGAGTCCGGAGGGGTCCCCGGCTTCCCGCCGAAGATCCCAGCCGGCGCGAACAGGAAATGAATGACTCGTGGTGGGCGTCCAGTCGGCATCCGGACACCCACCACGAGTAGCGGCGGCTACCTGATCCGTTGCCGTGTCTGCCGTGTATGCCGCCTGCTACGGCCCCGAGTCCCAGCCCCGGATTCCGGCTGCTCGGAGTGGCCCGGCCTGCAGACCGTTCGGCCCAGGATCGTCGACGGGAAGCCACAGCAGTGCCACGTCGAGGTCGCCCGAGCGCAACCGTTCCAGCGGGGCAGGTGGTGGGACTTCCCGGTGACGTGGCTTCACGTTCGGGTGAGTGGACGCGAAGAGGTCGAGGATGGGCTTGATGGGCTGTGCCATCGGCCCATGGTTCCCAGCGTCAGCGTCCCTGACACGGCGCCTGCTGCGGCGCGTGCCTTCGCGATGCCCTCCGTGATCTGCCGATAGCCGGCCGACAGGTCCTGCCGGAGCTGCTCGCCCAGCACCGTGACCAGACGTTGCGGCTGTTGCGCTCGAACAGCCGCCCGGCCGAAGTGCAGCTCCTTGGCGAGCACACGGCGTGGCCACGTCGCGGCTTCGCCGACAGGGTGACGATCTCATTGAAGGGGATTTCGTGATTGACATGATCGTGGTCGGCTGCGAAGCGACCGGCTTCCGTGTTCACCACTCAGGCCGTGTGTCGCCAACAGTGGTGTCGCCCTGACTCGGCAGCGGGGCAGGGCGTAGTGATGGGAGGCTGACCACGGACGTTCACAGGTCCCGGTTGGCTGACTGTTCAGCTCCGCGCTGGCGGACACCGGCTAGCGCGTTTGTGCTCTGGGGCTCATCCCGGCGAAGACCGCTCGCAGGACCCGGTCGATATAGTCGTGCGTGATCGGCTGCTGCGTGATCAGGAGTCTGTAGTAGAGAGGGCCTGACAGGACATCGAACGCCAGGTCGAGGTCGAAGTCGGGCGCAAGTTCCCCCTGCTCCTTGGCCGCTTTGAGGCGCGCCAGCGTGTCGGCGGTCTGCGGTTCGATGAATCGCCGGTTGAGCGCGGTGGCGACCTCGGGGTCGTGCTGCGCTTCGCCGATGAGGGCCCGGTACAGCGGCCCCCAGGGGGGCTGGTCCAGCAGGTCGACCGCCTTGGTTATCACCTCGCGCAAGTCGGCCACGACGTCGCCGGTGTTGGGGTGGCTCAGGTCCTCGGTGCTCAGAGTGAGGACCGAGTCGAGGAAGAGCAGGCCCCGGGAGGGCCAGCGGCGGTAGACCGTGTGTTTGCCGACGCCGGCCCTGGTCGCGACCGCCTCGATGCTCAGCTTGGCATAGCCGACCTCCAGGGCCAGGTCGAGCGCGGCCCTCATGATCGCTTCGGTTCGGTTGTCGTTACGACTGGCGCGACGATCGGTCATGCCACCACCTTAACGGCACGGCACGTGCCGTATTGACAGGAGGCTGTCCTGTTGATCAGACTCCCGATCGGCATGGCACGGCCCGTGCCGTGCCGATCTGCTTGTTCAGTCAGCCGCCGAAAGACTGTGGGGGAAGTGGCCAGTGATGGACGCCGATGTGATCATTGTGGGTGCCGGCCCGACCGGCCTGATGTTGGCCGGTGAACTGCGTTTGGCCGGTGTGCGGCCGCTGGTGCTGGAGCGGCAGCCGCAGCGCCGGAACACGCCCAAGGCCGGTGGTCTTGGCGGGCAGATCCTTCGACTGCTGGGCTACCGGGGCTTGCTGGAACGCTTCGAAGCAGCATGCACCGACCCCGTCCCGGCTCCCCGGTTCCCGTTCGGCGGTGTGCATCTGGACTTCACGCAGCTCGCAGATCCACCGATGCACGCCCTGCCGCTGCCGCAACCGAGGCTTGAGCGGCTCCTCGAAGAACGCGCCGGCGAACTCGGTGTCGACATCAGCCACGGACACGAGGTGGCCGGGATGAGCCAGGACGATGCCGCGGTGATCGTGGACGTGCGCGGCCCGGACGGGCCGTACCGGGTAACCGCCCGCTACCTGGTGGGGTGCGACGGTGCACGCAGCCGGGTCCGTGACGGAGCCGGCATTCCGTTCCTCGGCACCACCTACCCGGAAGTCAACCGACTGGCCCAGTTCACCTTGCCCGACACGGTGACCGTGCTCGCCAACGGTGATCTCGATGTCCCCGGCTCCGGCACGATCCGCGCCGGTTTCACACGGACGGACCGAGGTCTGTTCGGACTCGGCACGTCGCCGGCCTCCAAGGTTGTCTCGCTCTACACCACTGAAGACGAGGGCATCGAATACGACGACGACACACCCATGACCGTGACCGAACTCCAGGACAGCATCCGCCGCGTACTCGGCGCGGACCTGCCCTTGGAGGAACCGCTTCGGCTGTCGCGGTTCACCTTCAAGGCTCGGCAGGCCGAGCGCTACCGCGACGGGCGGATCCTGCTGGCCGGCGACGCGGCGCATCTGTTTCCCGCCACCGGCGTGGCACTCAACGCCGGCATGCTCGACGCGGTCAACCTGGCCTGGAAGCTGGCCGCCGACATCCACGGCTGGGCACCAGCCGGTCTGCTGGACACCTACCACGACGAACGCAGCCTCGCCGGGGCCCGCACCATGCTGCACACCCAAGCTCAGGTGGCGCTGCGGCGCGGGTACGACCCAGCCGCCGAAGCACTTCGCCAAGTCTTCCAGGAACTGCTCGTCGACGAGCAACCGTTGCACCGCATGGGAGCGCTCGTCGCCGGCACCGACATCCGGTACCCGATGCCCGGCTCCCATCACCACCCGTCGGCCGGCACCTTCGCAGCCGACCTCACCCTGCACACCGACCAGGGCACCACCAGCGTCGCCGAACTCATGCGCACCGCACGGCCCATCTTCTTGGACCTCGCCGACCGTCCAGAGCTCCGCGAGACCGCTGATGACTGGGGGCAACGCGTCGAGGTCCACACCGCCAAGACCGACGATCGACCGGTCGATGCGCTCCTGATCCGTCCGGACGCGCACATCGCCTGGGCCGCGACCACAGACGAACCAGCCGACAGCGCCGTACCCGCGCTACGAGAGGCGCTCAGTGGCTGGTTCGGCACTCCCTGAGCACGACAAACCGATCACCGATGTCTGATGGCGCAGGCAGGGCGCCCACCTGGCTATGCGGATGACTGTCACGTCCCCCACCACGGCCCGACGTCCTCCACGCCCGAACTCATGCCTGCAGAAAGGAAGCAATTCGTGATGTCCCCTGTTCCCGCCGACCCGACCGTGGTGCATCCGATGCCCGAACAGCCGCGGGTGGTGCTGCTGAAGCCGCTGATCACCTCGCCGCTGATCGAGGTCGGAGAGTTCTCCTACTACGACGACCCCGACGATCCGACCGCCTTCGAGACCCGCAACGTGCTGTACCACTACGGTCCGGAAAAGCTGGTCATCGGGAAGTTCTGCGCGCTGGGCGAGGGCGTGCGGTTCATCATGAACGGCGCCAACCACCGCATGGACGGCCCCTCGACGTTCCCCTTCCCCATCATGGGCAACTCATGGGCCGAACACTTCGACCTGATCACGGGCCTGGAGGGGCGGGGTGACACCGTGGTCGGCCATGACGTCTGGTTCGGCTACCGGGCCATGGTGATGCCCGGGGTCCGCATCGGCCACGGAGCGATCATCGCTTCCGGCTCCGTCGTCGTCGATGACGTCCCCGACTACGGCATCGTCGGCGGCAACCCCGCTCGTCTCATCCGCCGCCGCTACAGCGACGCCGACATCGACCGCCTGCTAGCCGTGGCCTGGTGGGACTGGCCGCTCCAGCACATCACCGAACACGTCCGCACGATCATGTCCGGCAGCATCGACGACCTGGTGAACGCGGTGCCCCCGCTTCGGTGATCCCCCGCATTCCAACACTTCACCATTCCCGCACCCCGGAATCGAGCCCTCATGACCGACAAACGCTCGACGGTCGCCAGGGCACCTTCGTCATTCAGCACTGGGGGCTGGCCGATGGAGCCGACCAGAGCAGTGAAGGAAGTATCGTCCCGAACCCCGGGACGGGAGAACTCGTCGGGATCGCCGGTCGCGCGATGGAGAGCGACTTCCAAGAGCTCACGCTGGCCTACACATTGTGAGATTTCGGCGCCCATGATTCTTCTCCTGGTCAACCGCTTGGCTTGGCCGTGCCGAGCAACTGCCGGCACGTGCTGTACGCGAGCAGAGGCACTCCGTGACAGGCCGCCTCGGCGCGACCACTGTCCGGTCATGGTCCACTCCCCGCGACCTGCAGTCGAAGTCCGACCGCTGAGCCGAAACTCTCCGGTCCCGAGCAGTCACCACCCGTAGGTGCGGATCTCTTGACGCTTGAGTGTGTGGACGTCCATCGCAGGGTTCCGGTGGCTGCTGCTGATCATTGCTCAAGGGGAGGCACGGTCGGGAGAGCACCGTCCCGGCCTGGCGCACACTGTAAGGAGAAGGATGTGTGTCATGAGCTGCACGTGGAGGTTAGCCATGAGCACCCTCGAACTTCACGTCGATGTCGGAGTTCCGATCGACACTGCCTGGGAGAATCTTCACCAGGTGGAGAACTATCCGCACTTCGTAGACGGAGTGCGGGGCGCGCGTACGGAGGCGGGGGGCCGAGCGCATCTGGAGGTCGACGCGGGCGGCCGGGCCCGGGACGTCGAGGCCGAGGTTTCCGACCGCGGCGAGCGCGTGATGGAGTGGCTCAGCGTGGGCGCCCCAGAGCTGGCGGGTTCCTTTTCGCTTCAGCCGCTCGACAAGAATCACACCCGCATCCAGGCCCGGCTGGAGTACGACCCCGGCAGCGTCCGGGACACCTTCGGCGGGCCGAAGGGGTTCGCCCAGACGAACGCGATCGAGCGGCTCGTCCGCAGCGATCTGGAGCACTTCAAGGAGTACGTGGAACGAGGGTGAACGGCATGATCGCGGTGGGCACGACTACGTAAGGCAGCCGGTACCGCCGTCAGATTTCGATCACGGCATCGCAGTCCGGGCAGACCACGGATGCATACTCCGCGGGGTACCAGGGCGCCCCAGGCCGTTCGGAGGGCGTCCAGGAGGCCGTCTCCATGGCGAAGGTGTCCTTGCCACAGAGGGTGCGCGGTCCGGCAACGGTGCGCGACCCCGGTGCAGCCGGTGCCACGTGCACCTTGCGGACACGCCGTTCCGCTCCACCCGACGGCACTGGAGAGAAGCGCGCTGCCGTCGGCTTTTCGAGTTCGTAGACGACGATCTCGCTCATATCTCTACCGTAGGCGGTCGCGCGGCCGAACCGCCCACCGTCAGGCGAGAGGGCTGCGAACGGCGGCAGGGGCGGGCTCTCTCCTGAGGTCTCCGGTGATCTCCAAGGGCTGCGCTGTTCCCGTGATCCAGGTGGAACGGAAGCGACGTCGCCCAGCTGCTGCCCCTGCTCGATGCCATCCCGTCGGTCCACAACCGAACGGGGCGTCCGCGCCTCGAGCCCGTCTCGCTCTTCACCACCCGAGGCCACGACCACGACGCGGCCTGCATGCACAGCCGGTCGCCCACCAGCCTCGGGCCGGGCGCCTTCTGCGGCCACGGCGGCAGCAACAGCCCGATCAGCGCCCACAAGTCGCGTCCGCGGTTCCATGGCCCACTCCCCCACAGCTCACGAACGGCGTGATCGTCGTACTGGTCATGGCCGACCAGCACACCGCAGCACGATCGTGTCATGAGCTCTGAGGGCGGGCCCCGCTCTTGAGCTGGTCCGATGCGGTCAGAGCACCACGCAAGGGTTCGAGGGAACTCCTAACACGGCAAGTGGATGTGCAGCATTCCATACGCTTTGACATACTGATTGGTGCGAGCGTAGGCGCCACTCGGCAGGTGGTTGGGCATGAGAACTCGCATCCCAACAGGCCCTTGAAGAAGTGCTCTACACCAATGCCCAGCTCGACTTGAGATACGGTCCTTTCACCGGGCGGGAAAAGAGCAGCGTCGGTGAGTCGAATGCGGTCAACTCAACGTCGACGTACGTCGCTGTCCCATGCTTGGTTGCCAATGCACCGAGATCTGGTGGGGACTTCGCGAACCGCTTTCGGTTCACCACAGAGGGCACCCAGTGCCGGACGAGTCCATTCAGCTCATCGCCGTTATGGAGCGGGAGGAGCTGAGCCTCTGTGCAGAGGACTCCACATTGAAGGTTGCTCTGATAAACCCTCGCGAATGAGTTTGCTGCTCATCCGGCCGGTCACACCCCGTACCGAGGTCAAACTCTGTGACTTGTTCATCTCCAAGAGAGTCAAGTGATCCGGGCCCGACGCCCTGGTGATCCAGCGAGTCCGGCGGCCGGAAGGATGCTTCATGTTTCTGTCACAGCTGTTCCAGGGCGAGCCGATCCTTGAGGCCGTTGCCCAGAACGAGACCAGGATCAACAAACAGCTCAACAATGAGTTCGCCCCCGTCAACACGCTGCAGCGCGCGCTGCTCGTCTGGGACCCCGACAGCCTGCCGCGATTCGGTGCCGACGGCGACTACGGCGACGAGACTGCCTCCGCCGTCACCCGGTTCAAGCAGGACGTCCTCGTCGTGCCCGCCGACGAACTGATCGCCGACGTGGGCCCGCGAACGGTCTGGCGCCTGGACGAGATCTCCTATGGAGCGCAGGACCATCCACAGACACCGTTCGTGCCCAAGGTGATCGTCAAACTCCGCGACGAATCGGCCGCCCAGATCCCCTACGAGGACAACGCTCAGGAGTTCCTCCCACCCGAGGACCGCACAGCGTGGGACATGGCCGCCGGCGCCTTCCCGGACCTGTCCCTCACGCTCAACCGAGCGCTGCCGGGTGTCGACCCTGAGGCAGTACGGCAATGGTTGAGCGAAAACGAGGCAGCGCACGGGACGCCGTCCCAGCAACTGCTTTCCTTCTACGTGATCCCGCTGCCCGCCGATTCGAGTGAGCAGGTCGCCTCAGCCGTGGACGCCCTGCCTTTCGTCGAACACGCCTACGTCGAGCAGGAGGTGATCCCGGCCTCGGTCACGGCGGACGACCCCCTGATCGTGGGGCAGGGTTACCTGGGCGCGGCGCCGTTCGGGGTCGACGGGCTGCACACCTGGGCACTGCCGTTCACGGACGGCAGCCAGGTTCGTTTCGTCGATGTCGAGTGGGGTTGGCAGCTCACCCACGAGGACCTCATCGACACGAACGGGGTCAACCGCGTCGGCATTCTCCCCACCGGGACCGTGTCCACCGACTCGGCTCTGGTGAACCACGGGACGAACACGCTCGGGATCGTGATGGCGACCGACAACGAGAAGGGAATCCTCGGGCTGGCACCGAACGTCAAGGCGTCCGTCGCACCGGTGGAGACCCCGGCCGGTACCGACGCGGTCGCAGCGGCTCTGGCCGTGGTGGGCACGATCCCCGGTATCGGAGCCGGGAGCGTCGTCCTGATCGAGCAGCAGGACGCGCAGCACCTGCCGATCGAGACAGACCTGTTCATCCGCCTGGCCATACAGGAGCTGACAAGGAAACGCATCACGGTCATCGAGCCCGCAGGCAACGGGTTGGGCGCCGGCAACGACCTCGACACCTTCGTGGCGCCGGGACATCTCTTCGATTCGGGCCGGATCTTCGACCGTAACGACACCACCGGCGCCTTCTTCGAGAGCGGTGCCGTCATGGTGGCAGCGGCGACTTCCCAACACCCGCACCAGCGCATGCGCTTTCCCGTTGCCCAACCCCAGGCCTCGAACCACGGCAACCGGATCGACTGCTATGCGTGGGGCGAGAACATCCTGACGACTGCCTCGCTACTGGATCCTGTGTCGAACCAGCCGTACCGTACGAACTTCGGCGGCACATCGGGGGCAGCAGCGATCGTGGCCGGGGTCGCCGTCGTACTGCAGAACATTCGACGCTCGGTTCAGGGCGACTTCCTGGCACCTGAACAGCTTCGTGCGCTGCTGAGCGACCGCAGCCACAACACCGGGCCCGCACCCGCGGACGACGGCCGGATCGGCGTCATGCCCAACCTTGCCGAACTCGAACAGGCCGTTCGGACGCTCTGACAAGTCCGCGGGTCCAGTCACGAAGACCGATCACGGGTCTCGGTTCGTGCTCGGTTCGGTTCTTCGTACAGGTGCAGGAGCAGGATGCCGGCGGAGACCTCGATCAGCCGCCGTGGAGGGGGTGGTCGAGCCTGTCATGGGCCCGAGGACGGCTGTTTGGCGGCATCGGTGACGGTCGATCACTGCTCGGGTGCCGCAGGCGACGAAGGCGACCCAGGAGATCTGCGGCTACGAGCGGCATGGCTCCTGCGGGGGGCTTCGACGTGCGGTCTCTCGGTACACGGGGGCGGCGTCGCATCCATCGAGCCGACTTTCGGCGGGGCGGGACACCGGCCCGTTGGGCGGCGTGTAGTGCGCGACGGCTTGTTGGCTACGGCGCGAGGCGGTCGGTGTCTCGCCGTATCGCTTCCTGCAGGCCCTGATGAAGTGGCTGCTGTCGGTGAAGTGCCGGCGGGCGGCGATCTCCGAGACCGTCCATGTGGTGGAGAGCAGGTCGGCTCGTGCTCGTTCGAGTCGTCGCCGGCGGACATGCTCCATGACCGAGGCTCCGCTGGCGGTGAAGGCGCCGTGAAGGGGGCGGCAACCCGGTCTACACAGCGCTGGAGCCGGTTGCCGCCGAGCTGGATCAGGCCGCCAGTGAAGTCGAGGCGCTGCCCGCCTCATTCTGGCTCCCCCCGGTCCGAGGCTGACTCCTCAGTCGCCATGCCCAGCATCCTGACGATCCCGTGCCGGCAGCCCGAGCACCCGGGGCGATCTGCTGAGTCAGCAGTTCGGTGCTCCGTGCCTGATCGCGATCGATCTTCTCCCCGGGAACCTCACCGGCGAGGTCGTCCACCTCCGCGTCCAGGGTGCCCACCTTCTGGTCCAGGGGCCGCGCCGAGGGGATCTGTCGCCACCGGACCGCCGGCGCCAAGGTCAAGCGCGCCTTGATCGCCTGCGGCCGCTGAAAACAGACTCACTCCTCTACGGGTGGAAGATCTCCTGCATGGCGGTGATCTGGCTGTGGCCGTTGACGCGGTAGTAGAAGTACGGGGTGTTGTCGAGCTGGTGGTTCACCAGCCACTTCGGGGTGACCTTCACGGTTGTGCTGTCCCTGAGGACCTTGACGGAGGCGCCTGACGCGAAGGCGAACGACCGAGCCGCTCCGCTCGGGGTGTAGACGACGTCCTCGTCGTTCTCCGTGTTCACCTTGCACGTCTCCGGCGTGACGCGCACGACGGTCTTGCCCCGGACGTTCTTGGCGGAGTCCAGCTTGAAGAAGTTCTTGTACCCCGCGGGGAGGTAACACGGCTTCCAGGCCGTAGCCCCCGTGGTCCCGGCCGGTTCGGCCTTGGCATGCACGACCAGGGTGCCGGCCGGCGCGTTCGGGCTGGCGCTGGAAGATCCGCACGCGGCGGCGACGAGCGCGGCGGCGGAGGCGAGAACGACAACGCCGGAGAGGTAACGGTGCTTCATGAGCATCCTCTGCTACGAAGATCTGCTGACACCAAGGGAGATACCGGACCGCAGGCATGGGTTTCACCTACCGCAGGCTGTGACGGGACGGTGACAACCGCCGCTCCGCCGCATCCTCGCCGTCGTGCGGCAGGCCGCGCGGCCGGTGATGACCTGGCAGGTCGGCGAGGCGCTCGGGCTGGACGCTGAGGTGCGGGGCGCCCCGGAGCCGCTGCGCGGGAAGCCGGCCAAGCCGGCCGACCGCGGCTGGCTGCGGAAGATCTCCGACGGGGAGTTCACCGCCCGGCTGTCCACGCGCACCTTGACCCACGTCGCCGACCTGCCGCGCCGCCACCTGAAGGCGATACGCCCGCGCCGGCGGGCGCTGCCACCCGGGAACCGCCGGGGCGGACGGTGAGCCCTATACGGCTCGCCGTCCGCCCCGCGGAGTTCTCACGTCCTCATCGCGCGCGATGTCAGAATCCGATGGCCTCGCGCAGCAGCAGGACGATGCCGCGCCCGGGCTGCGGCTCGGCGTTGAGGACGAGCAGTCGGTTGATGGCGCTCGGCTGCCCGTAGACCGCCTGGGCGCGCTCGGTCTCCAGGCGGAGGGCGTGCTCCTCGACCCGGCGAAGTGCGGTACTCAGGTCGGGCACCACCTTCTGCGCCCCGACGACCCAGATCGCCCTGGCGGCGCCGCCGGCGGAGGCGGGCAGTTGGCTGCCGCTGCCCGAGGCGATGACAAGCGAGCCCGTCTCGGTGACGGCCGCGACGCTGGCGACGAAGACATCGGGCGTGGCCACCAGCTGGCGGATCTGGTCGGACTCGGTGGCGCGGTCCATCTTCAGCACGCGCGGCCGAACGGCCTGGTAACGGTCGCCCGCCTCGATGTCCTCCGCAACGCCGGAGAGCCGAAGCGTCTCGCTGGCCCCGGTGAAAACGCCCGCGCCCTCCGGGATCAGGTCCCTGATGCGGGCGCGGGCCGCCGCGGCGTCGTCGAGCAGTTCGGCGGTGAAGCCGTTCGCCCGCAGCGCCGCGATCGCCCGGTCCAGCCGTTCGGCGGACGCCGGTGCGGTGAAGTCGTCAGCCACCCCCGTGGCCGACACGTCCGCCTCACCGGCACCCGGTGCCCGACCAACGTCCCCGGCCTTACCGAAGTCGTGCGCCTTGGCGTCGGGGCCGGGCGCCGAACCCCTCAGCGGGGTGGTGTCGACGTACCTGACCTCGTAGACACGCTCGGCGAACTTCCATCCCTCCGGCGTACGACGGTAAGTGTCGTGGTAGATGGCGAAGTTCAGGCCCGAGCGGCCGTCCAGCACGCGCGCGATCTCCTGTATGTAGGTGCGACCGGTGGCGGTGTCGCCGTCGATCCGGATCGTTCCCGGGTGGCTGTTCTGCACGAAGAAGTCCCACTGGCTCTGCAGGCGTTCGCCTCCGGTCCGGATCTCCTCCCGGCCGATGAGCTCGACCGGGACGTTGGGCATGCGCAGAACGCCGTCGGGGGTGAACAACGCGGCGAGGCGGGCACGGTCGCGCATCATCGCCGCGTCGGTGAACTCGCCGCGCAACGCCTCGATCTCGACGCGGTCGGCGATCTCCTGGAAGTCGTTCATGCTCAGCGTCCTGTCCTGTGGATGGTGTACTCGTCTTCACCAATCCCGACAACGCAGCCCCGCCGAATGTGAGGCGAGCCGCCGACCTCACATTCCGCCGCTCTGATTTGTCGTACTGGAGAGGGCGCGTGAACGAAGGAGCCGAAGAGCGCATGAGTACTCCGTCGGAACAGACACAGCGGCAGGCAGACGAGCAGCGGTACCCGGGCCTGAGCGCGATCACGAGCGAGCGGCGACAGCTGCTCAATCTCGCCTACCGGTTGCTCGGGTCCCTGGCCGACGCGGAGGACGTCGTCCAGGAGACCTACACCCGCTGGTACGCGATGTCCCAGGCGGAGCAGGAGGCCATCGAGTCCTCGGGCGCCTGGCTGTCGAAGGTGGCCAGCCGCATCTGCCTGAACCTGCTCGGTTCGGCGCGCGCTCGGCGGGAGGCCTACGTCGGCGCGTGGATCCCGGAGCCGCTGCCCGACCCGGCCGAGTGGATCGCCGGGGCGGCAGGCGGCGCCGGCGTGGACCCAGCCGACCGGATCACCCTCGACGAGTCGGTGACCATGGCCTTCCTGGTCGTGTTCGAGTCCATGACCCCGGCCGAGCGCGTCGCGTTCGTGCTGCACGACGTCTTCCGCTACCCGTTCGCCGAGGTGGCCGAGATCGTCGGCCGCAGCCCGGCGGCGTGCCGTCAGCTGGCGTCCTCGGCCCGCCGCCGCATCACCGCCGCGCGGGCCGAGGCGAGCCCGAACGCGGCCCGGCAGGCGAGCGTCGTCCGGCGTTTCAAGGCGGCTTGGGAGACGCAGGACATCGAGGCCCTGATCGGCCTCCTCGACCCGGGCGCCACCGCGATCTCCGACGGCGGCGGCCGCGCCATCGCCCACCTGCTGCCGATCGAGGGCGCCGAGCAGATCGCCCACCTCTACCTGACGATCGCCCGGCTCGCGCCGCCCCGGACGATCCTCGAGCGCACGGTCAACGGGCTGCCGGGCCTGGCGATCGAGTCCGGGGGCCGGATCGAGACGGTGTTCTCGTTCAACGTCGCCGACGACGACCGGATCACGCACATCTGGGCGGTACGCAACCCGGACAAGCTCCGCCCATGGGGGCCGTCCTGACGGGCCGGCGGCCGTGGGAGCGCGAAGCGCCCCGGAACCGAGGGGGTTCCGGGGCGCTTTGTTCGCCGGGGCAGCGTCAGTTCGCAGTGAGCGAGGCCGGGACGGCGGCGAAGCCTCGGCGATGGTTCTAGGGAGACAGAGCGCAGGACCGATCTCGGCCGTGGCGTATGACTCGGTCAGGTGGAGGACATCGGTGTCGTACGAGGTGGCGTCGGCGCGCCGCACGGCTTCACATGTGCTGGTTGTCGTGGTCCTGAGAGCGTTCGAGGGCTCGTCCGGTCCGAGATCAAAAGTGAGACCCGAGCCGTACGCGAGTGGTCTGCCGACCATGATGGTGAACGGTTCGACGGCATCCATTCACTTGGTCAACTCGGCTGCAAGGTTCACGGTGTCCGACGAGGGGAGCCGGATCGCTGCCAGGCCGTCCATGCCAGCGCCAGAGTGAAGAAGCGGTCGCCGAAGACGGACACCGTCTCGGCGAGCCACAGGGCCAGGACCGGACGCTGCCGCAGCAGGCTCACGTAACTCACGCGCGCGTCTGTAGGTGGTTGGCGTAGCTGGCGGGTGTGCCCGTCACCGCTGTCGCTTCGTGTCGTTGGTGCTCGCGTGGGGTTGTCGTTCGGCTACAGGCATCGTGACTGCGCTCCAGCAGGTGGTGCGTTCGGGAGGCCGGCCGTGTGAGGAGCGTTTTGCATGGGGGATGCAGTGGTGTCGGCCGGCGAGCCGGTGTTGCGGATTCGGGATGTATGCAAGAGCTACCGGCACCGTCCTGTCCTGCGGGGTGTGTCGCTGGATCTCCGTGCGGGCCAGTTGGCGGGCATCGTCGGCGAGAACGGTGCCGGCAAGAGCACCCTGCTGCGCATTCTGGTCGGGGATCTCGCCGCGGACAGCGGCGTGGTGGAGCGGACGGGCCTGCTGGGCAGCTGCCCGCAGGACGCGGTGCTCCATCAAGCCTTCTCCGTTGACCAGCATCTGAGGTTCTTCCAGGCCGCTTACGGCCTGGGCAGCCTGGACAGAGCTTTCGAGCTGCTGGAGCAGTTGCATTTCAGCAGCTACCGGAACGAGCGGGTGGCAGCGCTCAGCGGCGGCACGCGCCAGAAGCTCAACCTGGTCCTGGCTTTGATGCACGATCCCCAGGTGCTGCTCTTGGACGAGCCGTATCAGGGCTTCGACTGGGAGACCTATCTGCGGTTCTGGGACCTGGCAGCGGCCTTGCGAGACCGGGGCTGCGCGGTGCTGGTGGTCTCGCACCTCGCCTACGACGCCTCCCGCCTGGACACCCTGTACCGCCTTCAGGCAGGAGTGCTGCACGAGACGGAGCAGACGGGATCGGAGGTGGTGTCGGTATGACGCGGTGGTGGTCCTGCTTTCGCACGGCCTTGCGATTCGCGCTGATCGAGCAGGCCCGTAACAGGCTGGCGCTGCTCATCGTGGTCCTGTTCGTTCCGCTGTGGACTACGCTCGCGTTCACGGTGGTAGCCCGCACGCCCTTGCGGTTCCGGATCCGGCCGGTCGGTCGCACGGTGGTCATGGACGGCAACATCCTGGTCCAGATCAACGGCGCACTGCAGGCCCTTACGCTCGTCATCGCGTTCATGATGTTCGTCGCCACCGCCCGCTCCGCGTTGTTCGACCAGCGACTGGTGCGGGCCGGCTATCCCCGCTCGTGCCTCGCGCTCGCGAAATGTACCGCGCTCGTTCTGGTCGCGGTCCTGGTCGCCGCCTACACCACCGCGTGGATGCATCTGTTCTGGCGTCCCGAGCAACCCTTGCTGCTTGCCGCGGGAATGTTCACCGGTGCTCTGATTTATGGCGGTATCGGGATCGTGCTGGCGGCTGTGCTGCGCAGCGAGCTGGCCGGCATGTTCCTCGCCATCATGATCAGTTCCATCGATCTGGTGATGCAGAACCCGCTGATCAACCCGGATGCGGACAGTCCGGTTGTGCGCTTCCTGCCGGCCTACGCGGCGGTGCAGACCTCGGTGGCCGCCGGTGGCCTGCCGGTGGTGCCGTCCAGCTGCCTGCTGGTGGGCGCAGGCTGGGCCGTGGGCATGGCGGCGCTGGGCATGGCCGCCTTCGCCGTGCGTACCCGTACCCACCACCCGGGCACGGCCCAGGGAAGCCTGGCGGGTGTCGAGCCGGCCGCGCCGGTGCCGTGACCGGCCCTTGGAGGGCGTCGTTTCGATGATGGGCGCCGCGCACGGTGGCAGCACGATCATGTGAGGGGCGGAGGCTTTCAGAGGTGCCGGAACAGAAGACCGCGGCTTCGGCTGCTTCACCGGCCGCATCAGCCGCGTCGGCCCGCTGTGCCGGCTCGCCGGTGGGGGATGGGGCGCCGCGTGGTGAGGCGCGCTGGACGTGGCTGCTCAGTGACGGCGGGGAGCCGAGGAACTGGATGCTGGTCCTGGCCCTGTTGGTGGGCTGGCACGACGGTGGATGGGCGGGCGTCGGGTGGGGGCTGCTCGCGGCGGTGTTCACCGCGGTGCTTCCCACGCTGATCCTGGGGTTCGGTGAGCGCCGCCAGTACTGGGGCGACCGGCATGTGCGGCGGCGGCAGGACCGTATCGTGGCCGCCCCCGGGGTGATGGCCTCGGTCATCACCGGCACCGTGCTGCTGTACGGGCTCGAGGCTCCCGCCGAGGTGACGGCCCTGGTGACGGCGATGCTGTCCGTCCTGCTCGCGTTGCTGGTGATCACCTTCTTCTGGAAGGTGTCGGTTCACTCCGCGGTCGCTTCCGGCGCCCTAGCCATCCTCACATCGGTCTTCGGCCCCTGGATGCTCGTGCTGATTCCCTTGGTGGTGCTGATCGGGTGGTCCCGTATCCGGCTGAGTTGTCACACCGTTGGCCAGGTGACCGTCGGGGTGCTGATCGGCGCGGCAGTCAGTGCACCAGTCTTCGACTTTCTGAGGTGATGGGTATGAGCCGGTTCCTGGATCCCAGCCCTGCCGATCTGGTCATGGTCAAGGCTGAACGGCTCGCGGACCATCCGGACGCCAACTCGACGGTCGGGGCGGTGCTGCACCTGACCGGCGCCGTGCCCGCTCTGGCCGCTCTGCGCGAGCACGTAACCGCGCGCCTTGCCGGCCTTCCCTGTTTGAGGCATGTCCTGACCGGCGACGGGCCGACGGCACGGTGGATGCCTGCCGTCCCGGACATGGCCCGGCATGTTCGCGATCAGCAGGTGGCCGGTGAGCCGGAGGCTCTTGAGGCAGCGGTGCGGCTCCTCCTGCGAGAGCCTTGGACCGAGGGGGCCCCGTCCTGGCGCATGATCCTCCTGCACGGTCACGCGCCCGACGGGTTCGCTCTGCTGTATCTCACCCATCATGCCGTCCAGGACGGCGCCAACGTCGTCACGGTCCTGGAGGCGCTGTTCGGGCCGCGGCTGCTGCCGGGACAGTTCTCAGTGCTCACCCGGGACGTCTCCCCAACCCCTCGGCCCCGCCTTCACCAAGCCCTGCGCAGCACCGTGACCCTGCTGCGCCACGCGCGCCAGCACCACTTGTGGCAGTCCGCCTCGCATCCGCTGTCCAGCCGCCGTCACACGCTGTGGGCCCAGGTGCCCTCCGCTGCCTTGCGCACCGCGGCCCGCGTCGGCGGAGCCAGCACCAACGACGTCTATCTCACCGCCGTGGTGCACGCGATCACCCAGTGGGCCGAAGAGGCTTGGCCCCGCGCCGCCGACGTGTCGGTTCCCGTGATGGTTCCCGTCAACCTGCGCACGCCCGACGAAACAGCGGCACCCGGCAACCGGCTGTTCCTCACCCGGATCGACCTGCCCGGCGGCACCATGCCTGTGGGCCGACGGCTGGAGCGCACGCGGGCCGTCACCCCTGCCCTGAAGTCCGCCGGACACAAGGCGGTGCTCCGAGCGGCTCTCACCCGCCTTCCCTGGTGGCTGTTCCAGCGACTTGTGGCCGCGAGTACCGTCCCGGGTCGGCTTACCGTCTGCGCCTCGTATGTCGTGGTGCGTCAGCGTCTGCACTACGGCGAGGCGGCAGTGCACCACATCGCCCCCATCATCTGCTGCCCGCCTGGCGTCCCCATGGCCGCTGTGGCGGTCAGTTACGGGGACACGACCAGCGCATGCTTCCGTATCGACCAAGCCCTCCCTGCCGCCGACAGCCTTCCCGCGCACTGGCGCCAGGCACTGGCGGACCTGGCGGCCACAGCCCCTCCAACCCCGGGTTCCGATCCCGCGCCCGCGGGACGCACACCGGCCGAACCTGCCACGCCTGCCGTGCGCGCGCTGGTCACATGGCTCGCTCGACGCTCCACAGCGGCAGGTGCTCGAAGAAGGTGACCGCCTCCTCACGCCACCGTGACCGCCAGCCGGCGGCCACCGCGGAAGCCTGCTCGGCATAGCGCCGCATGTCCGCCTGCATCCTGACCGTCACACCACGGTTCTCCCCGATCTCCCGGACGGCGGCGACGGTTTCCGGCGTGCAAGACCGGTCACCGAGCGCGGCCCGCACCGCCACACGCTCGGTGTCTGAGACGGCGGACAGCAGGGCGCTGACGGTGTAGCTGTGCTTCCCGTCGCGGATGTCGGTGCCGGTCGGCTTGCCCATGATGGCCGCGTCCCCGAACAGGTCCAGATAGTCATCGCGCATCTGCCCGCAGATCCCCACCAGCCGCGCGTAGTCGCGCAGCTCCTGCATGAAGAGGTCCGGTCGCTCACCCGCGGCCAGGAGTCCGAGCTGCATGGGCGCGAGGATCGAGTAGCGGGCGGACTTGTAGTCGGCCACGCAGTGCAAGATCTCCTCGCCTGCGGTGGCGGTGAAATCGCGTTCCAGGTCGATGATCTGGCCCACGAACGTGTCGGCCGCCGCCCGTGTCTGCACCTCGACCATGGCCTGCCGCACCGCGGCAGGCAGCTGCGCATCCAGCAGTACCCGCAGGGACAGGGCGAGTGCGAGGTCGCCCGCGAGCACGGTGAGCCCAAGTGCCGTCTGCGGGTGGCCGGGGAACCGTTCACGGTAGGCGTAGCAGGTGGAAGGGCCGCCGCGGCGGGTGGGGCTGTCGTCGATGAGGTCGTCGTGCACAAGGCCGTGGGTCTGCAGCAGCTCGATGCTCAGCGCCGCGGCATCCAGTCCTTCGACCGGCTCGGCAGTTACCAGACGAGCTGCCTCATGCAGCAGAACGACCCGCATCCGCTTGCCGCCCCGCAAGGACAATTCCCGCAGCAACTGCACGCACTCCGGCGTGAAACGGCTGAACGACGGCGCATCGACCCCGGCGCTCAACGTGTCGAAATACTCCTCGAAGAGCGTGTTGAACCGGCGCTCGTACCCGGCGACACGATCGAGAACCTGCTGGGTCATGACGAGTACTTCCTGCTCAGGGTTGGGTGACACAGCTGTAGACGCACGTCGGTGAGGACTGGTGCCCAGGCGCCCGGCGCGATGTCAGGAGGTGTACCGGGTTGCGGTGACCGCCAGGCCGCGCAGAGCGTGGTCCGCGGCCTGCGGGAAGCCAGCCCCGTCCAGGACCTGCAGCACTTGATTGTAGCGGGCAGCGATCATCCGCTCAGTGTGCTCCCGTGCCCCGGTGTCCTGCAGGATCGTCCGTACGTCGGCCGCTTCGCGCTCCCCCAGGTCGGGCCGGCCCACGAGGTGATGGAGCCGCTCCCGCTGGACTTCGTCGCCGCGCTGCAGACCCAGCGCCAGCAGAACAGTCCGCTTGCCCTCCCGGAGATCGCTCAGACCCGGCGCGCACGCGCCGCCCGGACTGCCGAACACGTCCAGCAGATCATCCCGCAGTTGGAACGCCTCACCCAGCGGCAGGCCCAGCCGTGTGAAGACATCCATCGTGGCCTCACCGGCCCCGGCCACAGCCGCCCCCAGTTGAAGAGGCCGCTCGATGGTCGCGGTGGCGGTCTTGTAGTGGATGATCCGCAAGGCTGCCTCGACGTCGTCAGCGCCACGGCCGGTACCCATCACATCCAGGTACTGGCCGTACATCACCTCTTCCAGCATCGCGTCAAACAGCCCATGCACCAGCCGCTGCCGCCCCGGCTCCAACCGAGCGGTATGCAGTAACTCCTGTGCCCACATCAACGCGAGGTTCCCCACCAGCAGCGCGCCGCCCGCACCCAGCCGCTCAGCCCGCTCGTCCTCCCCCAGCCGGGCACGCATCACGCGGTGGACCGCGGGACGGCCCCGGCGGCTGGCCGAGTCGTCCATGATGTCGTCGTGGATGAGGGCAAAGGCCACGAACAGCTCCAACGACGCCGCCACACGCACCGCCGACGTCGCATCCCCGTCTCCGCCTGCAGCATGCCAGCCCACCACACACAGCAACGCCCGGATCCGCTTCCCGCCGGCTGCCAAGAAGTCCCGCACGGTCTGCACCACCTCTGGCGGATGCCCCCGGTCCGCCGCCGCGCGGGTCTTTTCGGCAAGGAAATCCTCAAGCGCTGCATCTACCTGGCGCTGCACCGCGCGCAGATCGATCGCTTGCGCGTCGACCACACCCGAAGTCACCGATTCACCACTCCCAACCGGGCAGAGTCAACCCCCACCGGGACGGAGGAAGGTGATCGTAGGGGCTGCGCCCTGCGTCAGGGCTCTGCCTACAACCAGGGCTGTTGGCCAGCCGTGTCACCCACTTGGTCTGCATGATCCATCCAACGACCCAGACCGCTCAAGAACACGCGCCCAGGCCCCCCGGTTACAGACACCATGTGGACTTTCCCGAAGCCCGGGACAAGACGCGAACCAGGCGAGGGGTACATCGCCCCGATCGTCCACCGCCGACTTCGATCACCCCGCGGTCTCGACTACGACCCAGGTGACGTGGTCGACCTACTCGGTCCCAGCTTCGAGGTCGCGGGCCCACTCGGACGGCACACCTGCCCGCGGGTAGCGCAGGGGTTTCGGCGCCAGCCTTTGGCAGTCCTCGCTCCACACCGGCGCGAGCTCCGCCATCATCAGCAACAGATGTTCCCGCTCGATCAAGCTTTTCGAGACTGGTACCTCATCGGGCAACACCAAGAGAATCCCATAACCCGTCGAGTATTTGGTGGTGCGGGCCCAGAACAACGGCCAAACGAGTTGGTCGCGAACGACTCGCCCGTGGTCGACGAGCGAGTCCCTGCGTTCCGCGATCTGAGCCGCCGGCAGTTACGTTCGCCAGTCGGCAGCTGACAGGCCATCGCCGACTTTTCGACACACTTCGGTGGCGATCCGACGTGTGTCGAGCTCGTACCGGAGCAGTGACATGTGTGCAGCCGAAGCGTACAAATTGTGGTCATCGCTGCTGAATGCCAGTGCCATAAGCGCGCCGCCCGGATCGGAGACTGCTGCTCCGATCCGCCGTCGGGATGCCACGTCCCACAGGTATATCGATCCGTCGCCTGTCCCGATGGCCAAGGTCGCGCCGTCATGAGAGATGGCCAGGGCTAAGAGGTCCTAACAGAAGTGGTTGATCATGTGACTTTTGGCCTGCCCGCTCGTTGGTCTGGTCGTGGGGAAACGTCAGTCGCGGCCGTGGATCGTGTCGGATGAACTGTGGGCCCTGATCGAGCCGTTGCTGCCCAAGCCGGGGCCGAAGCCGGTCGAGGGACGGCCGAGGGTGCCGGACCGGCAGGCGTTGTGCGGAATCCTGTTCGTGCTGCATACCGGCATCCAGTGGGAGTACCTGCCCCAGGAGCTGGGCTTCGGTTCGGGCATGACCTGCTGGCGGCGGCTGGCCGCGTGGAACGAGGCCGGGATGTGGGACCAGTTGCATATGCTGCTGTTAAAGAAGCTGCGGTCGGCGAAGAAGCTGGACTGGTCCCGGGCGGTGATCGACTCCTCCCATGTGCGGGCGGCCCGCAGGGGCCCAAAAGCGGTCCCAGCCCGGTCGATCGCGCACGGCCGGGCAGCAAGCACCACGTCGTCACCGACGCCCAGGGCATCCCGCTCGCGGTGTCGCTGACCGGCGGCAACCACAACGACGTCACTCAACTCCTGCCCCTGCTCGACAAGGTCCCCCCTGTCGCCGGGGTTGTCGGCCGGCCCCGGCACCGGCCCGACGCACTTCTCGCCGACCGCGGTTACGACCACGACAAGTACCGGCGCCTGCTGTGGCAGCGCGGCATCCGTCCCGTGATCGCGAGGCGAGGCGAGCCACACGGCTCCGGCCTGGGCATCTTCCGATACGTCGTCGAACGGACGATCGCCTGGCAGCACGGCTTCCGCCGCCTGCGCATCCGGTGGGAGCGACGGGACAACATCCATGAAGCCTTCCTCGGGCTCGCTACATGTCTCATCACCTACCGACACGTCCACCGCCTTTGTTAGGACCTCTAAGAAGTCATCTCATTTGGTGAGTCTGCGGTAGCAGATGAGGGTGCAGGCGATGCTGGTGAAGGCCAGGAAGTGTTCGGCTTTGCGTTCGTAGCGGCGGTGGAGGCGGCGGCATCCGGCGAGCCAGGCCATGGTGCGTTCGATCGTCCAGCGGTGGCGGCCCAGCCGTGTGGAGGGCTCGATGCCTTTGCGGGCGATGCGATGTCGGATGCCGCGGCTGCGTAACCATCGGCGCAGGTGGTTGTAGTCGTAGCCTTTGTCGCCGTGGAGTTTGGCGGGCCGTCGTCGGCGCGGTCCGCGCCGGGAGCGAATGGGTGGGATGCCTCGCACGAGCGGTTCGAGGGCCTGGCTGTCGTGCAGGTTGGCACCGGATATCCCGACGGACAGGGGCAGCCCGGTACGCTCGGTGATCAAGTGGATCTTTGAACCGTACTTGCCACGATCCACCGGATTCGGACCTGTCAGGTCCCCTTTTTCAGGGCTCGCATGTTCACCGAGTCGATCGCGCAGCGAGACCAGTCCAGTTCACCGCGAGAGCCGAGTTCGTCGAGGACCAGGCGATGGAGCTTCGCCCACACCCGGGCCTTCGACCACTCGGCGAAGCGCCGGTGAGCCGTGGGCCCTGAAAGCCCGAACGAGGCGGACGGCAGTTGCTGCCACGTGCAGCCCGACGTGGCCACGAACACGATCGCAGCCAACACCTCCCGGTCGCCGTGCCGGCGCCGGCCACCACCCTGAGGCCGACTCGGCGCCTCCGGAACCACTCGCTGGAACAACTCCCACAGCTCATCCGGCACAAGCCGCTCAACGATCCCCACATCTGGAGCCTATCGAACACCCCAAATGAGATGACCTCTAAGTGCCCGCCTGTCCTGTCGTCGTCTGTCAATAGCGTGTCAGCGGAGTCTACGGGGAGTTCACCCAACCGTCGCCGGGCATGGCCGCCCCAAAGGCCCACCCATCCGGAGCCGTCGCCCGTTGCCGCGAGGTAGCTGCCGTCGGGGCTGAAAGCTACATCAGCGGCCTGATACTGAGCGAGCGGGGTATGCCGTACCTTGCGAGAGGACAGGTCAGCCAATTCACCGTCGTTCGTCACAAGGAGATGGCCATCGTCACGAAGGGCGACCATCCGGGCTGAAGGCAGCGCTGAGTGTGACTGGTCGAGGGCATGGCCCAGCGAGACGGATTCCACCACCGGCTTGGTACCGTCGCCGTACCGGAGTATTCGTTCCTTGAGATCGAGCCGAATGTTCGCGTGGCTCTGGTTGACCAGCGACATCCGAAATACAGGGTCTTCTGGACTGTCCAGCCGCCATAGCAAAGGATATTACTTCCGTCGCCTGCCGCCAGGAATTGCCCATCCTGGCTGAACTCCGGCCAACCCAGGTGGGGATGTTTGATGGCAGCCAGTTCATGTCCCGAATCAATTTCCCAAATGTGCACCATGCCGGATGTGGTGACGGCGTGTTTATGACTATCGGGAGTGAACGTGACAGAGCCTGACGGTCAGAGTTGGAGGTGGCGCCACTCCGAGGCTGCGCAGGCGGCCGAACAGACCCTGAGTGGCGCACCAGCCAACCCCACCTGCCGAGGAGTCACCGCTTGATGCGGGGATCAGAACCTAAAGGATGTCGTAGTAGCTGTAGCAGGTGAAGACCAAGCCCGCCGTGATGTGGGCATTGGAGGCGCTGCCGGGTTTCACCGCACCACTGGAGAGCGAGGAGTGGGCGATCTTCACCGAGGACGAGTGCCACTTCGTCCCATGCAGGTAGTTCGAGTAGCAGTACTTGCCGCTCGTAGTGGTGTACCAGCCGTAACACCACTTTCCGCCACTGGCAGGGACGCAGGCCTCCGAGTCCGGCCTGACGGAGCCCGCCGAAGTGTCCATCTCGATCTTCACCACGCCCCATTCAGAGGGGTTACCCAGCTCTGCGGGCGGCTTCGTCCCGTCACTGCGCTTATGGGTGGCGACCTGACCGACCTCGGAAC
Source organism: Streptomyces griseochromogenes (assembly GCF_001542625.1). NCBI lineage: Bacteria > Bacillati > Actinomycetota > Actinomycetes > Kitasatosporales > Streptomycetaceae > Streptomyces > Streptomyces griseochromogenes. The sequence goes on from NZ_CP016279.1 coordinate 5,827,280, forward strand.
CGTCCGCGGCGACGACAGTGCCGTCCGCGGCAACGGGCGCAGCCTGAGGGCCGTTTACGGCGGTCGGCGTAGCGAGCCTCCCCATGTAGGTGACCGCCTGGGCGGAGCCCACTCCCGCGGTGAGGGCGAGGCCGGCGGCGGCACCCAGCGCGACAGCCGCCCTGGCGACGGTGCTGTGCGTCGTGCGTTTCATCTTGTATCCCCGTTCTCCTTTGGTGGCTGGTGCTGTCATCCGCGAAGCACCGGCCCTAGTGCGCGTTGCTGTGCGTCAAGGCCGAAGCGGTCCCGCCGTGATCACGTCGCGCAAAGCGGACGCCGCGCTCGACGAAACCTTTCGGTCGAAACTCGCATGAGTGAAGGATTCCAGAATCGCGCCGAGGGGTCATTAGCAATCGGTCCACACTCCCCTTAGCAATGAGTGGACTTCCAACTGCTCATTGCCTGGCGCGGGCGCCCCCTCGACGAACTCATTCCATTTCGGCTGCCGCCCGTTGGCGCGTAGATGACAGCGGCGGAAGTCCTGAATTTCCCCTGGTTATTTGGCGAGAAGTTCTGAAAATGGTGGGAAACCACCGGACGGCACTGTGTGCGCTTCACTCATCTGGAATGTCGATCGCCCGACGCTGTCCGGGCGATATGGCCGACCGCCTCCGGTCGACTGCCCTCCACCAAGCCGGAACGCGGGCGGTGAGTCGTGAGCGCTGAGTACACGACTGCGATGGCAATGAACTCAGGCGCGACCGTGGAGAGCTTGGTGCCGGTGGTCCTTGGGCGTGGTGCCGTAGGCAGCACGGTACGCGCGGCTGAAGTCGGCGGCGCGGGGGAATCCCCAGCGGGCGGCGATGGCGTGGATGGGGATGTCCTGGTGGGCCGGGTCGGCGAGGTCGCAGCGGGCCGCCTCCAGGCGCAGGCGGCGGATCCATGCGGCGACTGTGGCGTCTTCGTCCTGGAAGAGGCGGTGCAGGTAGCTGGTGGAGATGTGGTGTGCGGCGGCGATACTGCTGGGGGTGAGGTGCGGGTCGTGCAGGTGCTCTCGGATGAACGCCTGGAGGCGCAAGGTGAGGGCCCGTCGGCGGGTCTCCGGGGGCAAGCAGTCGTCGGCTTCGAGCAGATGGGCGAAGAGCGCGGCGACCAGAGGGGTCACGACGGTGGCCAGCCGCGGCCGGTCGGAGGGCTGGTACGCGGCCGGGTCCGCGATCAGCCGGGTGAGGAACTGTGCCAGCAGGGCGCCCATGCCGTCCCGGGCCGACACCCGCGCGCCGACGATCCGGCCGGCCATGTCGCGAGGTAGCGGCAGCAGGGCTTTGGGAACCTCCAGCGCCACGGTCTGGACCGGATCCCCGGTGCTGTAGACGTCGTTCGGCAGCGAGGACGAGTTGATGAACACGTCGTACGGCTTGTACTCGGTCTCCCGGTGCCGCCACACGCCCGCCCCGCTCCCGCGTACGACGAGCGACAGGTGGTACGTCTCGGGGTCGGACTGCCGGATCAGCTTCGGCGTGCGCCGGAACACCAGCGGCTGGAACGTGGCAGACCACACGGTGACAGCGCCGAGGCCCAGCACGCGCTGGGAGGCCCGGAAGTCGTCGACGTGGTCGCTGCGCAGCTCCATCGGCGCATGGGTACGGCCCAACAGCTCGGTCCAGTAATCGAACCGATCCGCCGCGGGCACATCCTCGCTCCGGAACACCATCTCGTCCGACAACAGTCGATTCACCGCTTCCGTAAACGCTGGTCAAAGGCTCTCCCCCGGGGATGACGGGGCTCCGGAACGCTCCGGTTCCACTTCGCGCCGGCCGGGTGCCGAAGGAGCGCTCACTTACGCCACATATCGGACACGGTCTAAGAACCCCTGGCAAAGGCGCTTCACGTGGCGGTGGGTGATCAGGCAGACGGTGAGGCCGAGGAAGGCCTCGTGGATGTCGTCGCGCCGTTCCCAGCGGATGCACAGGCGTCGCAAGCTGTGGAGCCTGGAGATGGTGCGTTCGACGACTCAGCGGAAGATGCCCAGGCCGGAGCCGTGCGGCTGGCCTCGCTCGGCGATCACCGGACGGATGCCCCGTTGCCATAGCAGGCGCCGGTACTTGTCGTGGTCGTAGCCGCGACGGCCGGCAGGGCATCAGGCCTGAGTCTGGGGCGGCCGACGCGGCCGGCCACCGGCGGGATCTTGTCGAGCAGGGGCAGGGGCATGAGCTGGGTGATGTCGTCGCGGTTGCCACCGGTCAGCGACACCGCGAGCGGGATGCCCTGGCCGTCGGTGATGACGTGGTGTTTGCTGCCCGGCCGTGCGCGGTAGGTTACCCAGCTCTGCGGGCAGCCGCCGCGAACGCCCTCGCAGCGCTGAGGTCGATCCACGCGGCCCGCCCGGACGGCGCCCCCATCTACGTCATCCTGGACAACCTCTCGGCCCACAGGGGCGAGACGATCCGACGCTGGGCGAGGAAGAACCGGGTCGAGCTGTGCTTCACCTCGACCTACGCGTCCTGGGCCAACCCGATCGAGGCCCATTTCGGACCACTGCGGCAGTTCACCGTCGCCAATTCCAACCACCACAACCACACCGCCCAGACCCGGGCCCTGCAGGCCTACCTGCGCTGGTGCGACACGAACGCCCGCCACCCCGACGTCCTCGCCGCCCAATGGAAGGAGCGCACTCGGATCCGCTGCGAGAAAGGCATCCGTTGGGGCGGACGGCCGGCGAAAGCCGCGTGACGGCCCGATCGCAGGCCAGCAACACCGGTGGCGTCCCTTGGGACCCAAAGGGTTCCGGGGCAGCTACAGCCGGTCCCTGGACACCTTCCTACGCATCAACGCACGTTCCACTCGGTGGTTGGGACGCAGTCGTGCACCATGCAGGCCCAGCCGTCGCACTTCACGAAGATTGGACGGGACAGCCGAGCGTCTCCCGCCCACTGCGCGCGAACCATCAAGCCAAGCTCCTCCGATGACACCTCGCCCTCGACGGACAGCATGCAGGGCATGCCGCGCTCGGTCACGTAGTCCCAGACTCGCTCGGTGAGCTTGGACGGCTCTTGGCCCACCAGGCGGATGGCGTCAAGCCAAACTTGCGGTCCGCGCAACGCATCGACCGCAACAACGGCCAAGCTCTTGTGGTCCAGAAAATAGGTGGTGACAGGGGCCGCCCCTTCTGGTGCATCCGGCACTCGGAACTCGGCCCGTCGGTTGAGGCGGCCGTATTGTGTCTCGATCCGAAGCGCGTCGCAGAGGAAGCCTTCGGCTTCCATTGCCTCGATCGCCTGCTGGTGGCTCATCCCGAAGCGCAGCGGCCCCACGCTCACGAGCGGGGCGTACTCCCACCTTGCCGGCCCGGCCTCACCGACAACCTGCCGCACCCGTCCCCCGCCCCTTCGCCCCAAGCCCCGCGATGCCCCGAGGGTTCAGCACCATACAGCGCGCAACGTGATGCTCCGGAGCGATCGACGAACTCGGCGAACCTTCCCGGTCAGAGCACGAGCCCTCCTCGAAGGCGTGCACCTCCCCCAGACAGGCGCATTTCTTGATCACCAACTCTTGGGCGTTGTCGCAGTGGCTGGGTGCCGTTCCAGCCGTCAACGGGTGCTGGTCGGCTTTCGGTGTCACAGGCCGAACAGGCTCGCCGCGTTGTCGTGACATACGGCCCGCAGCCAGTCCCGTCCGAGTCCCAGCCGTTCCAGGGCGTGGAGCTGGTGCAGGTAGGGGTAGGGGATGTTGGGGAAGTCGGAGCCGAGCAGGATGCGGTCGCCAAGTGCGGCGAGACGTGGCACGGCCCGGTGAGGGAACGGCATGAATCCCTCGGTGAAATCGGTGAACGTCATCGTCGTGTCCAGCCGTACCTGGTCGTACCGCTCCGCGAGCTCAAGGAACTCCTCGTACTCGGGCATGCCCATGTGCGCGACGATCAGCCGCAGTTTCGGGTGGCATGCCAGCACTCGCGCGATGGGTTCGGGGCCGGTGTGTTTGCCGGGCGCGGGCCCGGAGCCGCAGTGCATCACCACGGGAATCCCAGCCTCGGCCAGCAGCCCCCATGTCTGCTGGAGACGTTCGTCGGCCGGGTCGTACGCTCCCACCTGTACATGGGCCTTGAAGACGCGTGCCCCTGCTTCGACAGCCTCGCGGACGTATGTCTCGACGTCCGGCTCGGGGTAGAGGGTTGCGGTGTGCAGGCAGTCGGAGGTGCGGCGGGCGAAGTCGGCCGCCCATCCGTTCAACCACCGGGCCATGCCGGGCTTATGGGGGTAGAGCATCGCGGTGAAGGCCCGAACCCCGAACTCCCGCAACAGAGCCGTCCGTTCCGCCTCCTGTCTCCGGTAGGTGATCGGCCATTTCAGTCCGCCGAGCAGCGGCCCGTTGGTGTCGAAGTAGTCCCAGACCTTGTGCAGGACGCGCTCGGGCATGAAATGGGTGTGGACGTCGATCAGCCCGGGAAGACCGAGCCCGCCCCAGAAACGACGGACCTCGTCGGCCTCCTCGCCCAAAACCATGCGGCTGGAACTCACCTGGTACCGCCTCTCTTGAACGACCTGCAGCTGCCACAACGCCGGGAAGTGCCGGACGAGCCTGGCCGTGCCTTGGTGCCAGCATGCCTGAAGGAGGCGTTCTGCTTTCGATGGACCGGGTTTCCGCGCGAGCGGAGGCGTTCCGTACGGCAAGGCGCACGCCTCGGTCCTCTGCACCCGGTCCCCGCGCGAGCGGGAGTGATCCGCCAGTCAGCTGCGAACGGGACGCTACGCCGCCCAGTCGAGTCCGAGGGCCGCCAGCTGCTGGAGTCTGTCGGCGGTGAGCTTGGCGCGCCTGCTCTTGGTGTTCGACAGGAACACCCCCAGCTTCACCTCGGTGCCGTCCTCCAGTCGCTCGACATGGGCCCTGGGCACTGTCACGGAGCCCGTGCGTGCCTTGTACTGTCTCAGGGCCGCAACGCCCCGCTCGAAGGATCCAGAGGCGCTCTTGGGGGCCTTCGCCGGTGCTTGCCGCTTCGGGGGCAGGGGCGCGACGCCGAGCTGTTCCAAGCGCTCACGCTGTCCGTCCATCAGGCCTTCCCAGGTCGTGTGCTGGCGCTGCTTCGTCAGCCACCTGCCGACGTCCATGCCGTGGACCGTGACCCCGGGCAGGACCTCTGCCTGGATTTCGTCGCGCAGCAGTTCACGTACGGCCGCGTAGTGCCGCTGCCAGTCGGCCGGCCACGCCGGATTCCAGTCCGGATCGACCGCGCGCAGCGCCTGCTCCCAGTCAGGATGCCCGTCCAGTGCGCCGGGTCGGCGGAGGTTGGACAGCCACTGCCCGATCGGTCGGTCGAGGGCGGTGGCAGTGCGGGGTGCGCACAGGGTCCAGTGTTGGTCGTAGTGGACGCGGGCGGCCGCCAGGTTCTCCTGGAACCGTTCGTCCGCGAGGCTCCAGATCATGCCGAGTTTCTCCAGTCGCTGGGCCCTCCGGCCGGTAATCTGGCCGGCTCCGTACGCGCGCCGCTGCTCAGCGACCCACTGGCCCAGCGGATAGACGTCCTCCTTGTGGTCGTAGGGCACCCGTGCGTGGCCCTCGCGGTCGGCGAAGCGGCGCAGCGCTGTCCAACCGCGGGCCCAGTCCTGCCGCTCGGTGTCGATCACGTTGAAGGACACCCACTCGGCGACCATCACGGGGTCGCGGGGGGCCGCGAACCTGAGCAGCAGACGGGATTCCTCCTCGCCTTCTCCGGGCTCCGGGCCGATGTGCATGGAGGGCTGTGCGACGTCTTTCTGCGGCTCCTGCGGGATGGCAAGGAGTTCTACTGCCTCTTCGTCGTGGGCGCGCAGGCCGGCCAGGACCTTCACCAGGGGCCGGTAGGAGGCGGAGGTGGCCATGTCCTCTGGCTTCTCCTGTGGCTGCAAGAAGACCGGCACGATCAAAGAGGCCAGTTTCCCCTGTCCCGGCTTCTGGCGCAGGGCGCGTCCGATGGCCTGGACGATGTCGTGCGGCGCCCCCTTCGGGTCCAGGAGCGCGACGGAGTCCACGGCGCGGATGTCGACGCCCTCCCCCAGGACGCGGCAGTTGGACAGGACGGCGCGCCGTGCGGTGGTGCCGAAGCCGCCCAGGACCTCCCGCCGCCGCTCGGGGGCGTGTTCGCCGCACAGCCAGTGGGCCCAGATGGCCTTGGGGTACTTCCCCGGCTGATCCGCGTGCAGCTTGGCGGCGACACGCTCGAGGCCCTCCGCGTAGGCCGCTGCTTCCATCGTGCGGTGGTGGAACGTGATGCAGGTACTCAGGTTGTGGTCGGCCATGGTCCGCAGCAACGCGGCCTGCAGGGCGCCGAGGCGCTGCCCGCGCACCTCCTCGCCGCGCCGCTCTTCGCCCATCAGCCTTTGCGGGGTGACGACGGGGTCGGTCAGTTCCATCACGATGATCTGGTAGCGGGCGAGCAGGCCACGGGAGACCGCCGATGCCAGCGAGAGTCTGTACAGGACCGGCCCGAAGATCTCCTCGTCGTCCATGGAAGCGGCCATCTCCTCGGGCAAGGCGTCGCGGACGCCTTCGGCGACCTCCCAGTGCGGGGGCCGCTCCTGCCAGATCCGCGGGGTGGCGGTCAGGTACAGCCGGCGGGCGGCCGGGATGATCCGCTGGTCGTGGACGTCCGCCCACGCCTTTCCCATCGAGCCCGACGTGCGGTGCGCCTCATCCACCACGGCGATGTCGACCGGCGCCAACTGCTGGCCGTAGGCGCCTTCGAATGCTTCTGCCAGCACCGGCAGCGAAGCATAGGTGGCATAGATGGTGACCGGCCCCTGCCCGTGCCACAGCGCCAGCTGGATGGGGTTGGTGGTGCAACGAACCTTGAGGTTCCACAGCTCCGGGTCGTCCTGGAGCGAACACACCGCGACCGCCGGCCCCTTGTGCCCGGCCGCATGCCAAGCCTGCACCGTCTGGGTCAGCAGGTCCAGCGTCGGGACCAGAACCAGCGTCCTGCCCCTGGGCGCGATCCGCCGTACCGCTGCCGCCGCCATGACGGTCTTCCCAGTGCCGCAAGCGGCATGGACCTGGCCACGCAGCCCATCCGCGGGAATACCACCCGGCGGAACGTCCAGGCCACGCACGATCGCGTCGACGGCCTCGACCTGGTGGTCACGGAGGCGAATGTCAGGCATCCTCGCGGTCCTCTCCCGTTCCCCATCGCGCACGTGGGCAGACAATCCCGGCCGGAACGCTCAAGAGCCGGGGCGCCACAACTCAGCCTCACACACTGCCGCGTTGTAGCACATGTGTGGCGGAACCGATAAACGCCGCGCGCACCGCATGGTGGTAGACCGGCTCGGTGACATCCGCCCTGTCCGCCGAGACGTACTCGTGGCATTGGGCGAGTCGGCAGCGCCGGGATCAGAACGATACGTCGATGCCCGTGACCTTTGCGAAGCCCTCGATCTCGGCCTGCTGCCGGAGAACATCGAAGGACTCGCTTTCAAACTCATGCGCCTCGTCGTTCGCGGCATCCTCACCGAGCCCGGAACCCGGATTGTTCAGCCAGACCCGGCCGTAGGATCCAACGATCGCGGTGCGGACATTGCAGCCTCCTTGACGTCGAAGAAACCGATGGCGCCCCTGGGACCGTTACCAATGTAAGCACTACGACAAAGGCGCTACGGCCAGAGTCCAGGATCCTGCAGGACTACGGGGCAAAGGCTCTGCGCAAAGCACTGGATCTCGATCAGCGCTCAGACTTCGCTGGTTCTGAGGCAGGCAACCTCGGCTCCGCTGCCGGGCAGGCCGACCCGCCTGCATGGCTCCGCAGGACCACCCGCTGGAAGAGTCGGTGGGACGGGCGCGTCAACAGGAGCAACCGTGTGAACCCTGCGCAGATTCCCGGTTTCACTGTGACATTCCTCCGCCATCAGGTGCCTTCTCGCCACGGCTCTCACCTGGACATACTCCACGCCTGCCCCGCCTCAAATCATCGAAGAGCGTGGGCTGTTACGAAGGAGCTGATGGAAGAGATGACGTCGGCGACAGTTTCTGCGGGGACGGCAGGCGCATGGCTGCTCCCTGAATCCCCATAGATCGACAGCATGGGACGATGACCGTCATGGCAGGTCAGATCTGGGTGTCACTCATATCCTTGGGCGGCGTCGTCCTCGGCGGCATGTTGTCCTACCTCGTCCAGTACAGGACTCAGCTGTCGGCGGAACGTGCCGAACAGCAACGGCAGCGGATCGCGTTGTCGGAGACGCGACGGGCGGAACGGCTGGCGCTGTTGGAGCGGTTCATCGAGGTATCGGCAGAGGCGGAACGATGCGCCTATACCCGGCCGTCCGAGTGGGAAGACACCGATGACTGGTACCTCACGACCCGGGAGGTCATGTACAGGTTGTGGGTCGCGGATCGGCTCCTGCGCATCCAATTCCCCCTGCCCGTGCACGACGCCGCACACGCGCATTCCCTTGACCTCAACAGGAGCGTGTGGCGCGGCTTGCCCGCCGGTGAGAGCGTGCGGGACTACCCGGAGGGCAACCGGTCGGCGTTTCTCGACGCGGCCCGCGAGGTCATGGGGTAGCGCACCGCTGGCTCCCAAAGATCTCCTCTTCGCGACCCAGCGGTAGGTGCCCAGTCCGGTGCCGTGCCGGGTTCCGCGGCATGCGATGGCCGGCGCGATGCCGCGGGCGCGGACCTGGTCGCGGTAGATGTCGTGATCGCAGCCACGGTCCGCGAAGAGTGAGTAGGGTCTGCGGTGCTGGTGGCCGACCCGGCCGCGGACCGGTGGGATCGCCTCGAGCAGGGGCAACAGCTGGGACACGTCTTTGCGGTTGCCGCCTGCCAGCAGGACTGTTAGGCAGGGTGCCGTACCCATCGGTGATCAGGTGGTGTTTCTAGCCGGGGCGGCCTCGGTCGACCGGCGAAGGGCCCGTGTGCTGCCCCCTTTTAGGGCCATGACATGGGAGGAGCCGACCACGCAGCGAGACCAGTGGTGACATCCCCACACCGGACCGAACGCTCAACTACCGTCCTGGACACGGCAACCAGGGCCGATCAACCTGGCTGTGTTAGCCGTTGTCAAGTGACCACCCTTCTGATCAGCAAAGGGAGCCCTTAACCCGCGAAAAACCTGCCGTCTGGGCCCATCTCCGCTGTCCCATCGTTCCGATTGATCCGCCGGATCAGCGGCTCAACGCTTGGCCGGCTCGCGCGGCGGCATCCAGTGGTGAACCCTGTAGTCGCCCTTCTCAAGCGTCTCGAACGGGGCGCTGCTCTCGCATTTGCCGACGCTCTTCTTCGGTAGGCCGTCTATGGCCCAACTGTAGCCCAGCCGGTCCTTCTTGCCGTCGTCCAGCACGGTGAAGCCGAACCGCTTGCCCTTGAGGTCACCGACGTGCGGCATGCCCGGTGCATCCTTGAAGTGCGACTCCGACACGACGCCGGTGACGACGGCGACCGGGCCGCCGGTCAGCAGGCAATCGATATGGCCCTTGAAGTAGCCGCCCCACTCCGGGCCAATGTGGTGGCTGACGTAGAAGGTGCCATGCGCCTTGTCGGCGAACCCATGGGCGTCGACGGAGAAGTAGGCATTGTCGCCCGAACCACGCTTGAGCTTGGCGGATCCCTTGAGCATTGGCTCGTCGACGATGTGCGGGACGCCATGAGCACCGGTTTCGGCCGCGGTGGCCGCGCCCGTATCCCCCAGGGTCAGCACGGTCGCCGTACCCACGGCGAGGACCGTGGCAGCGGCGACCAAAGGGCGGCGCAGGCGAATGCGAGGCATGATTTCCTCCACTGGATGCGGTGTTGCGGGCAGGGGATTCCCGGCCGATCACCACGATGCCGACCGCGGCCGTACCGGCACATCACACCTCAGGCCGATGGTGCTCCGCCGCGCGGCGGAGCGGGTTGGTGCGCACATCCGGTTCTCGAAGACGCCGTGGTCGACCGGAATCAGCAGACGTCAGGGGGAAGACGTGCGGCCCCGCCGCTTCTTCTGTTGCTCTGTGCGGACAATTGGGAACGACGAGCCGACATCCACGGCGCCTTCCTTCGACTGGCCTGCTGCCTCATCGCCCCAGACAGATCAACTCATTGCGTTAGACGCTGTATCAGAAGTTCGTTGCAGAAGGATTGCAGAGGTTAGCAATCATGACTCTATATGAGGTCGCGCCCGGTTCTGGCGAGCCGGGCACGACGCAGGGCTGCTTCTGCACCGGATTCGCTAGGTGTAGATGACCGCACGCCCATTGTATTCCCCACCGAAACAGAGGGATCCGGTCGGGCTTACCGAAGAGTGCACCACCTGCCCACCCCCGGCCACACACTGCCTAGCACTGACGTACGGTGCCGCGTATTCAGTTCCAGCGATCCCGAGCAACACTACTGCCATTAGCGCCACGAACCCCAGAAAGCCCACCACATATCGCACTTCAATCCCCTTTCATAGGCGACGGGTTGTTCCCGGACTGAGATGGTCGACTGTTTAGGAGAGACGTAAACGCCCATCATCCTTCTTCGTGACACAAATCCACCGAGTGAGTTACTGCCCGACGGTAGAAGGGGGCTGGTTGTGCACTTACTTGACGAACTGAATACAAAGTCGCCGTCGTGGCCGGCGGGGCGCCTGCGACGGTGAACACACTGTCGGACGTCCCGTCGCGGGTCACGCTAACCGCCCCGAGCGGCGAGGAGTTCCTGCTGACGGCAGACCTGTCCCTGCAGGGCGCATACCAGATCACCAAGACCGCCGACCCGACGGCCACCGACTCCGCACAGCACCTGTCGGTCCGGCGGACCGAGCCGCTGCTGCCGTGCAAGGAGGGCAGGTTCAGGCATCCGGGCCGCCGGGTGCTGCTGGTTCAGCATCGGTGGCGGGGGGGTCCGCCGGGCGGGCGGGTTGAGCCAGGTGAAACACCCCGGGAGGGCGCACGCCGCGAGCTCTTCGAAGAGAACGGCGTAGAGGCGGATCTGCTGCCGGAACCTGCTGCGGCGACCGTTCGCTCCTACCACCCGCAACGGCCAGCGACTCTTGGGCTGTCCTATGCCTCGATCGTGGATACTGGAACGCCTTTGGCCGCAGAGAGCGGACAGCCAGCCGCCTGGATGTCGCTGGACGAGGACTGGGACGGCTACTTCCCCGAGGATCCGTCACGCATCCGCCAGCATGCACAATGGCTGCGCGAAGCCTTCCCCCGGTGACGTGGAGCGTCCTTCACTCGGTGAGCCCGTGGGTGTGAGCGGGGGCGAGATACACGGGCCGTCGAATCGAACCCGATGCACTCTGAACTGCATGGATGCGCCGCGTAGGTGCCTGGGCCGTGCGGGATTGCCGTATCGGGTTGCCCATGAGGGCGATTCAGGGGACCGAACTCACTGTCGAGAGGCCGGCAACCCATCAGCAGTAGCCTCGCCGAGAGCACCCGGGTCGCGAACACACCCAGGGCGCGGGCCAGATCTGCGGGATGCATCCGGGGCGGCTCATCGACCCCGGGCACCATCAGACTCGGTTCGGCGGACCCGACGCGCCCCTCACCCCCCAGGAGAGCATCCCGGCCGTCGTCGACGTCCCCGAAGCACAGACCGGCGCCCCCGACAGCAGTTCGTGGATCGCCACGGCGAGACCGCCCCGTGGTGGAACTCCCTGCCGAAGCGCCAGGGGGGTGCGCCGCAACCTCCCCCCTGCTGGGCATAGGCCTCGACCGGCTGGCCGATGAGCCTGCCAGGCACACCAGTACACAGAGAGGTCCCGGGCGCGGGGCCTGATGCTGCGTCCCAACTTCCCCCTGGGGCAGGGGGGGCTCATCACCCACTCTGGGAGCCAAGATCGATTGTCAGTGGTGGGTGAGACAGTAGGAGCATCGAGTCGGAAAGAGGGGGAGCTGCCATGTCCGGGAACCAGAACTACATCAACCACGTTGCTCTCGTGCTGGATGCCAGTTCGTCCATGTCGCACCTGAGCCGCAAGGTCGTCGAGGTAGCCGACCAGCAGATCGCGTACCTTGCCCGCCGATCGAGGGAACTGGACCAGGAAACCCGCGTCACGGTGTACGTATTCGCAGACAAGGTGGAGTGCGTCATCTACGACAAGGACGTGCTGCGGATGCCGTCGCTGAAGCAGCTATATCGGGTCGGTGGAATGACGGCTCTGCTGGCGGCCGCTCTGAAGTCACAGCGGGAGCTGGCGCAGACGGCTCAACTGTACGGAGACCACAGCTTCCTGACGTTCGTACTCACCGACGGGCAGGAGAACGCAAGTCATCGCTGCCCGGACGCCTCTACCAGGGATCCGCGTGAACTGGTCGAGGCCGTGTCCAAGATGATCGAGACACAGGAGGACAACTGGACACTGGCCGTCCTCGTGCCGGACCAGATGGGCAAGCGCGAGGCCATGCAGTGCGGTTTCCCGAAGGACAACATCGCTATCTGGGATGCTACGAGCACACAGGGTCTGGAAGAGGCCGGGCAGGTCATCCAGCAAGCCACCGAGAAATTCATGGTGGGCCGCACCCAGGGTATCCGGGGATCGCGGGCGGTGTTCTCCATGGGTGCGGATGCGGTCAACAAAGAAACGATCAAGGCGGCCGGCCTCACCCCGGTGAATGCGTCAAAGTACCAGCTGATCCCGGTATCTCGTGACGCGGCGATCCGGGAGTGGGTCATAGAATGCGGGCACACCTACCGCACCGGCGGTGCGTTCTACCAGTTGAGTAAGTCGGAGAAGATCCAGGCAAAGAAGCAGATCGCGGTGCTGGAGAAGAAGACGGACCGGGTGTATACGGGTCCCGAGGCGCGAGCCCTGCTCGGCCTGCCGGACGTGGAGGTTCGCGTCAAGCCGGACCACAACGCCGACTTCACGATCTTCGTGCAGAGCACCAGCGTGAACCGGAAACTCGTACCGAACACCCGGCTGCTGCTCATGCTCTGACGCCTTGGAACCCCCGTCGGGTCCCGGAAGTCTCGTCGTCCCGGCCCTCCACACCAGGAAGGGGGCCGGCGATGGCGGGCACGGCAAGGCTCCAGAAGAGTCACGGATGAACCGCCAGAAGACTGACTTGGCTTCAAGGCCTGGCTGAGCGTCTCCATGCCAAGTTCGACGAAGAACGGAACAGCTCCCCGGGTCAGGCGCCGGAGCCCGCGACGGCAAGCACCCGGTACGGCCCGACGGATAGCACGAACGCGCCGTCGGTGGTGGACGGATGCATCATCCGGTTCCGTCTCCGCCCGCCTCCTGGGACTACGGCGGTCGGGCCGCCGACCGAGGTTCCCGTATCGGCGCCCCCACCCCGCGGCCCAGGCTCAGGCGGCCCCGTGCGCCTTGGCGCACGGATGGCTGTCCCGCAGGTACTGGTGCCCTACCTGTCGCCCGCGGCCGCGATGGGGGCAGTCCCACCTGCCTGATGGGCGGGTCAGCTCAGTCCCACTGCGCGTCCGCGAGAGAGCTGACCGGCTGCGGCTTGCCGATGACGGCCAGGGCGATGAAGAAGCTGATCTGGCCGATCGCAATGGTGAGGGTGGCCAAGGCCTTTTCGTCGTAGTGCTTCGCCACCTCGGCATACAGTTCGTCGGAAACGCGCTCCTTGCCGTGCGGCGCGGGCTGAAGGGTGGCTTCCACCAAGGCGAGGGCAGCACGTTCGGCGTCGCTGAAGTACGGGGCGTCCTGCCAGGAGGAGACGGCGGTGATGCGTTCCTCGGACTGCCCGGCCTTGCGCAGGAAGCCGGTGTTCAGGATCGTCAGGTACGTGTTGCCGACGATCTGCCCGGCACGCAGGTGGACAAGGCTCATCGTGGCGCGCGGCACCGAGCGGTTGCCCGTAGCCCGGAAGAGAGCTGCGCTGATGTCGTTCAGTTCGGGCACGAACTCGGCCGGGTTCGGCATCCGGGAGATCGAGGTCTTCGTCATGGCTGTGCCCCTTCGCATCCGTCTGGTCGATGGCTTCACTGCACTGACGGACCAGCGCATCAGGATGTGACAGGGATCCTGAAATCTCTTTTCCCCGGCATGCTTTGAACCTGGTGGCGGCGCGAGAAGCCGACCATCATGTCCCCCGCCGGATTCCCCTCTCTGCGCTGCGGCCCAGCCGCACAACCACGTCCCCTGCCTGGACCACGCCCCGATGGCTGACGAAACGGACGATGCCGAACAGCGACGGCCGGTCCTCCGCCAGCGGCTCCACACGGACCGCCTGCCTTCGGTGGCGTCCGGTCATGACGCCGAGAGGACCGGTTCCGCGACGGTCGGCGGCGGGCCCGGCCACCGGCTGGGTGGTGATCAACCGGCTGGGCACAGGAGCTTGGCGTGGCACGGGCGGTTTGCGCGCAGAGCTCTGCTCAGTCCACGATGCCGTTTTCCCAGGCCCACGCCGCGATCTCCACTCGGTTGCGGGCTGTGAGCTTGTCCTGGATGCGGCTGAGGTGGCTCTTGATCGTGCTGAGGGACAGCGTCAGGTCTTCGGCGACCTCGTGGTTGGTGCGGCCGCGGGCGACCAGCGTCACCACTTTGAGCTCCTGCGGGGTGAGCCGTCGCACGGCCGCGTCCCTGGTGCGGGCGCGGGAGGGCCGGCCGAGGTGTTCCAGCAGCCGTACGGTCACGGAAGGGGAGATGAGGGAATCGCCCTTGACTGCGGCGTACACGGCCTCGATCAGCAGCCGGGGTCCTGAGTTCTTGACCACGAAGCCACTGGCACCGGCCCTCAGCGCGCCGTATACGTACTCGTCGAGGTCGAAGGTGGTCACCACGACGATCTTCGTGTCGTCCTCGCGCAGCAGCTTCGTCGCCTCCAGGCCATCGAGCTTGGGCATGCGGATGTCCATCAGGCAGACGTCCGGCCGCAGCCGGCGGACCGCCTCGACAGCCTCCACGCCGTCGGAGGCCTCTGCGATCACGCGGATGTCGTCCTGGCTCTCCAGGATGAGGCGGAAGCCGGTTCGCACCATCTCCTGGTCATCGGCAATCACCACTGACACGCTCAAGGCGTCTCCTCACTCCGTATTTTCACGGCGTACGGGATGTCGCACGCGAGGGGGTCGGGTCGGGTACGTCACTTCATGGGGAGCGAGGCCGCCAGTTCCCAGCCGCCCTCGGGCATCGGACCACTCGTGAGTTCGCCGCCCAGTTCGGCAACCCGTTCGGTCAGGCCGACCAGCCCGAAGCCGCTCGGTCTGAACCGTATCCGGCCGCGCTGCTGCCGGGCCGCGTCATCGCGCACGCGGATCACCAGCCGGTCGCCATCGGCGGCCAGCAGTACGTGCACAGTGGTGGCCGAGCGGGCGTGTTTGCGGATGTTGGTCAGGCCTTCCTGGACGACGCGTTCCACGGACCGGGCGAGCTGCGGGGACCAGGCGGTGCTGTCCAGGCCGTCCTCGATGTTCAGCCAGGCGTGCTGTCCGGGCGTGGAGAAGCGTCGGACGAGGTTCTCAACGGTGGTCATGGCAGGGGTGACCGGGGCCTGCTGCTCGGCGCCGGGTTCGCGCAGCAGCCGGACCATGCGGCTCATGGCCGCCAGTCCCTCCTGCCCTGTCTTTTCGATGTTGGCGAACAGTTGGCGTGCGGTGTCCGCGTCCCGTGCCACGATGTGTTCCCCGGCCTGGGCCTGGACGACGATGGCGGTGACGTAGTGGGCGACGTGGTCGTGCAGATCGCGGGCCAGGTCGAGCCGCTCGGAGTGGCGCACTCGCTCAGCGGCGGCGCGGCGTCGGCCGTCCTCGGTGCGCAGATAGCCGCCGAGCAGTGCGAAGGCGGCCGGCAGGAGCGGGAACAGTCCGTCGAACCGGTCCAGCACAGGCACGTCAGACAGGGAGGGTGCCCGGCCGGCCAGCCGCACGATGGCTGCGAACGACGCGAGGGCCGACAGCGTGAGCGGCAGTGGCCGCCCGTACCGGCACGACAGGCACAACACGCCGAGCAAGCCGACGAGTTCGGCGCAGCCCGGGGTGCGCTGCAGCACGGATCCTTCCACCAGTGATGTGGTCAGCAGAGAGACTCCCGCCGCAGTCAGGGACATCGCGCAGGCCGTCCACTGACGGCCGGCCCTGTAAGCGAGCAGGACGGCGATGACCGTGCCCAGGGCAAGTGCGCCGCTCGCGACCACTGCGAGGCCGACGTAGGTTCGGCTGACCACTCCCGCGTCGATCACCAGCAGCAACGCACACGCACAGGCAGCGGCGAGGGCCTCGCGGGCCGGCCACCGGAGGGACGGGAGCACGGGCGACATAGCGAGAAGGATAGAAGGCCGCATGCGGCGCTCACGTGTTGGGGTGGTTGAGAACCGCATTGCTGGGGGATCCCCGCCCCCGGCTGGACGAGGGGCTTGCCGTCGTGCGGGTTCACTGCCCGGACGACGAGGGAACGGTGGCAGGATCGTCCGCTCGCTGATCAAGCACCGTCTTCGAGATGCGCCGGACTGCAAGGCGTGCATCTGGCCGGCAATGTTCGTACGCCCGCGTATGCACATGAGCCGAACGCGGCCGAGGACCTGGGGCCCCGTCAGGCATGGTCCCGTCCCGACCCTGGCCCCGCCGCTGTCGCTGTCGCTGTCGCTGTCGCTGTCGCTGTCGACCGACGGATACGTACTTTCGGCCGATGCCCGGGGCACACGTACGGTCTTTCGGTGGCACCGCCGGCGGCCCGTCGGCTCGCAGAATCATCGGCATACCGACGAACAATCCATCCGATCTCCAGGAGATGTCATGCAGTCCCGTTCCTTGCGTCCCCGTGTCACGTCCCTGCTGGCGGCCGGCGCCGCCGCCGTGTCGGCAGTGTCCATGACCGGCTGCGGCCTGTTCGGCAAGAGCTGGGACGTGAAGATGGAAGTCACCGGCCCTGCGGCAGCTGACATCTCCTACAGCTTCGCCGGGGACAACGACGACACGGTGAGCGGGCGCAGCCTGCCGTGGACCCACGCGCAGAACGTCGGGTTCGGCTTCAACCAGGTGGGGGTCGCTCACGCGCCCGCCGGGACGGTGTGCCGCATCTATGTCGACGGAAAGCTCAAAGTCGAGCAGAAGAAGCCGGACCCCCACGGCACGGTGTCCTGCTTCGTGAACCTCCAGGGCTGAGGGGACGGGGTGCTGTCGATGATCGCCACCTCGCTCACGCGTGTGACCGTCGAAGCCAGAGGTGTCGCCAAGGTGTATCCAACGAGCGGCGGAGCAGACGGTGCCGGGGTGCAGGCGCTGCGCGGGGTCGACCTGGACATCGACCAGGGCGCCTTCCTCGCCGTCATGGGGCCGTCGGGGTCGGGGAAGTCGACGCTGATGCACTGCCTGGCCGGGCTGGACCGGCCGACGTCCGGGACGATCACCATCGAGGACACCGAGATCACCGCGCTGTCCGAGCGACGGCGCACGGACCTGCGGCGCGACCGCATCGGCTTTGTGTTCCAGCAGTACCACCTGCTGTCCGAGCTGAACGGCTCCGAGAACATCCTGCTGCCGCTGCAGATAGCGGGCCGCCGACCAGACCCGGCCTGGTTGGAGGCGGTAGTGGACGCGCTGCGCATCAGGGATCAGCTGTGCCGGCGCCCTTCGGAGTTGTCCGGCGGCCAGCAGCAGCGCGTCGGGATCGCGCGAGCCCTGGCGGCCCGGCCCGCCGTCGTCTTCGCCGACGAGCCCACGGGCAATCTGGACGCCGCCTCCGGCCGGGACGTGCTGGAGTTCCTGCGCTACTCGACGCGCGAATTCGACCAGACGGTTGTCATGGTCACGCACGACCCGGTGGCCGCAGCCTACGCCGACCGTGTCGTCCTCCTCCTCGACGGCCAGATCAGCGGCGAACTGCGGGCGCCCACACCCGAGTCCGTCCTCGGCGCGCTGCAAGAGCTGCGGAGGTGAGGGCGGTGTTCCAGATGAGCGGACTCACCGCAGTGGCGGTGCGCCAGATCAGGACGCGGCCCTCGCGGCTGCTGCTCACCGGCTGCACGCTCCTGGTGACGGCCTTCTTCCTCGCCGGCTCGGTCGTCTTCACGGCCACACTCAAACGCCAGGTGACCGACGAGTTGTCTCCCGTGGCCGAGGGCACGGACGTCGTGGTCGCCGCGGACGGTACAGGCGACGGTGAGAGTGCCGACGCCGGCCGTCTGCTCGACGACGCCCGGCTGAAGCGGCTGCGCGCCCTCGACGGAGTGAGCGAGGTGCAGCCCGTGGCCACCGGCTCGGTCCTCGTCAAGGGCGCAGGACGCAGCCCGTACCCGCTTGTCGGTACGGCCCTGAGCGGCACCCAGTCCGTGGTGCGCGTACTGCGCGGCACCCTGCCGCACGGGCCCGGCGAGGTGGCGCTCACCAGCGCGCTGGGCGACCGGCCCGGGCTGCACGTCGGCAGCCGCATCACCGTGGTCGCCGAGACGCAGGGGGCGCCCCGGCCGTTGACGGTGACCGTCTCCGCCGTCGTTCAGGCGCCCGCCGCGCTCGGCGCCGCGCTGCTCACCACTCCCGTCGACGCCCGCTCCTGGCTGCACACCAGGGGCTGGCAGCAGGCGCTGGTACGCGGCGACGGTCGCCCGGCGACGCAGGTGCTCTCCGAGGTCCGCGCCGCCCTGGGCGCACGGCTCACGGCACGCACGGGCGCCGAGCTGCGGGCCGGCGAAGGCGGGAACAGCTGGATCGGCACGCTCTCCGCGCTGCTCACGGCTTTCGTGGTGGTCGCGCTGCTCGCCGGCGCCGTGATCGTCTCCACCACCTACCGGGTCCTGCTCGTCCGGGATCAGCGGCGGCTGGCCCTGCTGCGTTGCGTCGGCGCCCGGCCGGGGCAGGTGTTGCGTTCCGTGCTGGCCCAGGCCGCGTTCTCCGGCCTGGTCGCCGGGATACTGGGTGCCCTCGCGGCGGTCGGCTGCGCCGCTGCGGTCACCGCTGCCGCGCGACTGGGCTCCCCTGCGGTGCCGGTGCCGTCGCTCCTCGGGTGCGTCCTGGTGTCCGTGCTGACCTCCGTCGCCGCCGCGGCCCCGGCGGCCCGGGCCGCCGCCCGCACCCCGCCGGTCGCCGCACTGTCCACCGCTGCGGTCCGCGACGTACCCGACCGGATCGGCCGGACGCGTGCCGTGACCGGCTGGCTCTGCCTGACCGGTGCATCGCTCTGTGCCGCAGCCGCCACGGGAGGCGGCGACGTGGCGGTGATCGGCGCGGTGGCCTCCGGGACCGCCGCCTTCGGTGGCCTCCTCACGCTCGGCCCAGCCCTCGTTCGCCGTACTGCGGCTGCCGGACGGCGACCCGTGCGGGCGGCGGCGGGCCTGGCCGGGACCCTGGCCCTGCGCAACCTGTCCCGTGCCGCGCGTCGCACCGCCGCCTGCGCGGTCGTTCTCAGTCTGGGCCTCACCATGGTGAGCACGGTTCTCGTGACCCTGGCCTCGGTGCAGCACGGCATGGACCGCAGGCTCGCACACCGGGACCCGGTCGACGCGGTCGTCGCCGTACCTCCCACCGGGCGCTCGGTGCTCACCCCGGCCGTCGTGGACGCGGTGCGCGATCTCCCCGAGACCGCCGCTGTGGTGACGGTCGCGAAGGCCGACGGCGAGGCGACCGGAGCCCGGGGCCGCCACCAGGAGGGCGACATCCACGGCATCGACCCATCCGCCGTGCCCGCCCTGCTCGGCCGGCACGGCGGACAACTGCGTCCCGGCCGAGCAGCCTTGTCCGCCACCATGGCTACGGCTCTCGGCACGCGCGCCGGCGAGCGGATCTCCCTGCGCACCCCCGACGCCAGCTTCAGCGTCCGGGTTTCAATGATCCACCCGGACACCTCCGAGGCCCTCGGTGACGTCGCCCTCCTCCCCCAGGACTTCGCCCACCTGGCCCCCAACTCCCCCACCCGCGCCCTGTACATCACCGCCGTCGACCGCAGCGACCCTGCGTCCTTGCGCGCCCCGCTCGACACCGCCCTGCCGCTCGACCCCTCGCTCCACCTCTCCTACCCGGGCGAAGAACGCCGCTCGACACAGCAGTCGATCGACCGACTGCGGCTGCTCGCCCTGGGGCTGGTCTCACTGACCATCCTGGTCGCGCTCGTCGGCGTCGCGGTCACCCTGACCCTTTCCGTCACCGAGCGCACCGGCGAGAACGGCGTCCTACGCGCGATCGGCATGACGGGCTCCGGCCTGCGCTCCGTGCTGGCCTGGGAGGCGGCACTGGTCGGGCTGTACGCGGCCGTCCCCGGCCTCGCCCTGGGCATTGCCTACGGCCTGCTGCTCTTCGGCGCGCTACCCGACCTGGGCAGCGCGACGATCCCGTACGGGCAGCTGATCCTCACTCTCCTGGCCGCGCCGGCTCTTGCCCTGGCCGCGTCCGTGCTCCCCGCATCCCGCTCCGCATCGGTCTCGCCGATATTGGCCCTGCGGACGGAGTGAGCGCTTGCCCCCACTGTTGCGCGCGCTGCGACCACACGATGACTCCTCCCGCGCCTCCCGCCACAGAGCCGGACCCGTCGCCACCGGCCTGCCCCATGAGATCAGGTCGGGCCGTGTGCCTTGCGCCGGCGCAGGACGCACAAGGACGGCTCGCCGCGGTACCCCGCTGTCCCGGGTGGTGCTCGCACCCGATGCTGGAGAAATGGGGCCAGGCCGTACGGTTCACCAGCACCTGCGGTCAGGAGAACGTCTCAGTGGTGACGGTGTGAGCTGCGGCAGCGTTGCCGCTCACCGCCTTCGGCAACCCGTGCGCTGCATGGCCCCCGAGCTGTGGGCCGTGCGCCGCAGCCCGGCCTCCGAACGTGAGGGGGGCGGCGCTGTATGGATGATAGATACTCCCCGCCATGGAGTGACCCGTGCCCTCGGCGGGCTCATGCATCTCGCAGCAGCTCGTTCAGGGGACGAGCAGCTGCGTCCGCGCAGGGCCGTGTGAGGTGCAGGGCCGTATGAAAGTGACCGTCGGTCTCCTTGCCGCGTGGGTCGTCGCCGGCCGCGGACACTGCGGCGATGGCGTACCGCTGTTCGTCGACGTCGGTGAAGCGCCTTTGCGGGTAGGTGCGGGCTGTGTCCTTCTCCGTGGTCAGGCCCAACAAGGCCAGGGCGTCGGCGATGTTCTGGTAGGAGCCGGTACGCAGCACGAAAGCCGCCACCCATGGTGGCTCCCGCCTGCCTTCCAGCAGCGGACGGAAGGTGCGGGCGGACAGGAAGCTCGCCCCGCCGGTCACGGTGATCAGGCGGGTGCCGCGGGTGGCCCGGCACAACGCGGGGCTGGGCTGGACGGCTTCCAGGTTCTCGGCGAACCCCGCATCGAGCAGACCGACCGCACGGCCGTAGGCCATGGCAGGCGCGGCGATGTCAAGGCCGATGACGGGTACGGCGTCCGGACGACGGCACGCCGCGAAGTACCTGCGGTCCGACTCGATCAGTTCGGCGGTTGTCAGGCGGGTCACCTGCGGTGAGGTGTAGCGGTCGTACAGCTCCTCCAGCGTCACATGGTGGTTGAGCAAGGCCGCGTTGATGCCGTACGAGCAGCAGATGTCCAAAACCGTGGCCCGTGGCCCGCCGTCCTGGTCGGCCGGGCACTCGGGCACTTCGGGCAAGCCGACAAGAGGCAGAAGACGGCGGAAGACACCCTGGGCGTGATGGGGTGTCTGATAGCCCAGCGCCCCCAGAGTACTGAAGTACGGCCGCGGATCGGGCCGGCTGTAAATGTCGTCGAAGCGGGTCATCCGCGTCGGCGTACCCGCTGCGTGCTGGTTCCGGGCCGTCGCCATCAGAGTGCCTCCTCATGCGAATGAGGCAGGCATAGCCCATCACGCCGCCGACGGGGAAGACCGCCCCGGCCTC
Organism: Streptomyces griseochromogenes; assembly: GCF_001542625.1. Taxonomy (NCBI): domain Bacteria; kingdom Bacillati; phylum Actinomycetota; class Actinomycetes; order Kitasatosporales; family Streptomycetaceae; genus Streptomyces; species Streptomyces griseochromogenes. Next base: position 5,848,954 of record NZ_CP016279.1, read on the forward strand.
CTCCACAGAGGTTCAGCCAAGGAGAGGATCCAACCGCGTCCAAGTCGGAACGGGCTTCCCGCAACAACCGACGCCACTGGAGACCCCGTCATGAGTGATGACGGAATGGGGTGTCGGCCGACGAGTCTGCGCTCCGGGGGGCGTTGCGCGCCGGTCGCGTGCCCGCGACGGCGCTCGACGGGTGGCCGTCAATGAAACGGGCCCAACCGACAGGTTGTGTGATCAGGGGTGTCAGTGGGTCAGGAAATGGCGTACGGGCTCGCGTGCTTGCCGCGATAGGGGTGGCTGCGGTCGGCCGGCGGATCGAGCCCGCGATGCCGGCCGGCCGCAGCAGTGCTGACAGGGTGTTACCTGGTGCGTCAGCGTATGGGGTCCGGTCCGTGAGCCGCTTGACCCTTCTAGACGGGCGCCAGTTTGAACTGCTGGTTGTTCCCGTGCCAGCAGCCCGACTGGACCACCGGTGCGCCGTCCCCCTGGTCGGCCCAGGCGACGTCCATGCACTTGCCGCTGTGCTTGGCGATGAGCAGGACGTAGCCGTCGCTGGTGGGCTGCTGGTACCAGCGCTGATTGTCGCCGTAGTGGCAGTTGGCCTGGACGATGTGGGCCCTGTCCTCATGGCTGGCCCATTCGACGTCCAGGCATTTGCCGCTGTGCCGGGCCTTGATCGCGTACTCGCCGTGGTCGAGGTGGTCGACCTCGAACTGCTGGTCGGCCTCGCCGCGGCAGGTCCACTGCTCCACCGGAACGTCGTGCCCCATGCTGGCATTGGGGACCGTGACGCACTTGTCGCTGTGGCGCGCCACGAGCTGGTAGTAGGTCGCCGCATGGGCGGTTCCCGCCGACGACAGTCCCAGCGCCAACAGACTCACCGCTGCCGCTGCGGCCACAGAAATCCGCTGTGCAGATCCCATCTGTCCTCCCGATTTCACTGACCGGCTTTGATCTGAGCCGTGCTGGGCAAGGCCTGAGCCGTGTTGGCTGTCAGGTGGCTGCCCGAGCACACGTCTGAGGATCGCCTGGCGCTGGATCCTCGGAAATTCCAAACTTTTGGGGGTTGACACAGCCGCATGCCGCCTGGGGGATCCGCTTGTACCCACACTTGGATGCATGAGGGCTGACGGGGATCGGTTGTACCGGGATCTGCGCGCGGCACTGGTGCCGGGAGCCGACCTCAAGGAGACGGGAGCGGCGCTGTCCCGGGTGCTCGCGCCGATGGTGGCGCATGACGCATTGCGGTGTGGCGTGATGAACCCGGCGTCGGGTTTGGGCGTCACATCACTGGCGTTCTGGCACGGGTACGCGCCCGATGTCGGTCGCGCGCTCCTGAGCCCGGACGGCACGGGAGGGGATGCGCGGGAGCTGGACCGCCTGGCGCGGCAGACACTCCCGGTGACGGTGGCCGATCGGGGACATCACCCAGGTGCGTGTGACCGGCTGCTCGCCGAGTACGGGGTCGGTGAGGAGCTGTGCCTCGCGTTGCGGGACACGCGCGGAGTGTGGGGGGGGGTGCTCTGCCTGCTGCGGGAGGCGGGCGGACGGCCGTTCGACGACGGTGACGCGCGGCGGATCGCCGAGGTCGTGCCTTCGTTGATCGCCGCGCTGCGCAGCTATGTGACGGCTGGGCCCGTCGCCCCGTCAGCGCATGTGCCGCCGCCGAGCGTGCTCATCGTCGCTGCGGACGGACGGATCGGGGCGATGACACCTCAGGCGCGTACGTGGCTGGAGGCGATGACGGCTCGGCAGAATGTTCCGGACTGGCTGACCGAGTCGTCGTTCGCCGCGCTGGCAGCCGCGGCACGGGAGCACGCGCAAAGCCCGCGTCGGCAATACCCGCGGCTGTGCGTACCCTCCGTGGGATCCGGCTGGTGGACCGCGATCGAGGCACAGCCGCTCGGCGACGAGGGCGACGTCGCGGTCATGATCCAGCGGGCCACCGGCGCCCTGCTGCTCCCCTCGTTCTGCGACTGGTACGGAATCACCGCTCGCGAACGCCAGATCATGCACCACCTGCAGGACGGGTCCGCGCCCAAGCAGATCGCCCGGGTCCTCGACTTGTCCGTGCACACGGTCAACGAGCATCTCAGAGCGATCTTCCGCAAGACCGGCACCTGCGGGCGGAACGAACTGGTAGCGGCCATCACCGCGTGACACCCTTCAGGCCGCAAGTACGAGCACCGTCAACAAGCGCCGAACGAAGGGGTTTTGTCGGTCAGTTGTGGGTTCTGGCACGAAGCTTGGGGAGCGTTCGCGGGGGGTTACCGCGGTGTTCGATTGCGCGCTTCGGTTTCGCGTGTGACCGCGCACATCCCGCCGCCGTACGGGCGGGAGTGATGCTCCAGGGCCACCCGCCTGCACAAAGAACTGCTCGCCGATCACACCCCCGTCACCTACCAGATGGTCCGCGCCCACACCGCCAAAAGCACCGCCCCCGCCGCCGACAGGACGACAGGTGACTGGCTGGCTCGCCCGCCATCCCACGAACCTGAGCGAGGCAGAGCGCGCCGCCTTGAAAGGGGCTTCGGCGAGATCCTCACCAACCGCCTCGGCGCCACGCTCCCCAACTGGATCAACCCCGTCGACGCCGGCCAACTATCCGGCCGCACCGGTTTCGCCCTCCACATGCTCCGCGACCTCGACGCCATGACCGCCGGACTCACCCTGCACTGGCGCTCCGGCGTCATCGAAGGCGCGGTGAATCGCATCAAGAAGATCAAAAGGCGCCTCTACGGACATGCCGGATTCGAACTACTCCGCAAGATGATCCTGCTCCAGTAGCCCTCCGTGACCGCTCCCCAAGATCTGTGCCATAACCCAGTTTTGGCAGCACCTCTTGGTGCCCGAGGACCGATCATGTGGCTGAAGCCTGTCACCTCAGCCACATGGTCCCCAGCCTCAGGCGGCCTCCAGAACGAAGAACAGGAAGCAGAGGAATGCGGTCGCCGAGGGCAGGTTCCCGAAGACCTCTTCGAAGACTTCGGGGAAACGCTCGCGGGCGCCTGGCGCGGGGGGCGGTTCGCTGACGACGGCTATCCGGAAGCCGGCTTCGATGAAGGCGCTGGTCATCGCGTGCAGCGGCCGGTGCCAGTACGTAAGCGTCGCGTTCTGGCCGCTGAAGGTGTACTCCTCGGACCACTTGCTGGTCGCGAAGTAGTCGGCATCGGGATGCTGCAACCTGTAGACGAAGGGGTGGTTGACGGCCACGATGAGTCGGCCTCCGGGCGCCAGGACACGCCGCAGTTCGGCCAGCGGCGCCGTCCAGTCTTCCAGGTAGTGCAAGACCAGGCACGCGATGGCATCGTCGAACGCGCCGTCAGGGAACGGCAGAGGAGCGCCGCCCAGACCAGCCTGATGCAGGGCCGCGTCCTCACCGAGCCGCTGCCTGGCCAGCTCCAGCATCTTGATACTGGGTTCGACACCGGTCACGATGGCGCCGCGATCGCGCAGCGCCTCGAGCACGGGGCCGGCGCCGCACCCGACGTCAAGGATCCTGCGCCCGGCCACGTCCCCGGCCAGGTCAAGGATCGCGGGCCGCGCGTAGTAGCCGTTGTGAAGGTTGGACTCACTCTCGGCCGCGTACGCTTCGGCGAAGCTGTCGTAGTCGTGGGCTAAAGCCTGACCACCGGGCTCGGCAAAAGTCTGAGGGTCGGAAGACATGTGGGTCATCCTGGCATGGCCCACATGTTCCGAGGCGGCGCTCAGGCCGCCCTGAACTTCCGCCAGTCGTCAGGAGCGCTCTTCGCGTTTCTGATCACCCAAGGGACGCCCTGCCGCGTGAAGCCGCCACAAGCCGCCCGACGGCAACCGACTGCGGCAGTCGAGCCGCAGCTGCCAGCGACGAAACCGCAGGTCAGGGCCTCCTGACCAGATGAGTTTCCGCCCAGGGGTGGCAAGACAGCAAGATGGGGCATTTGACATTCAGATCCGGCATCAGCGGCGGATCAGGTGCCAGGACGGGGAGCTCGCAGGTGTTGACGCTGGGCCAGCTCTTCGTCGTCGACCAGGGTGAGCATGGGCTGACCGGGCGCACACATCATGGTGACGAGAAAGCGGCTCCAGGAGTCCGACCGGTTGTTCCCGTCCTGGTAGTGGATGACATCGCCGCCCGGCTCCCAGAACGTCTCCCCGGCCTTGATCACTCGTTCGGTCTCGCCTTCCAGCTCGAAGAGCATCTCGCCCTCGAGCATGTAGCCGAAAGCGGGTCCCGAGTGCCGGTGCGGAGGGGTTCCGGGGTCGCCGGGAGGGAACTCGATGAGGACGGTCATCGCCTCTGCCCCCTCCGGCACGGACGGCGGTTTCACCGACTGCAGCACAGTGAGCGCCGTCTTCCATGCTTCCGAACGCGGTTGGCTCTCAGTGCTGTCTGTTGCTGGCTCGTCGTTCGACATGGTGAAGCCTCCAGTGGTGGGCCGACTGGTTCAGCAGAGCCAGTCGCTGTAGTGGGTGGGGGCGATACCGGACGTCGCCCTTGGCGATCAGACCATCGCCCTGAACGGCGGCGAACATGCCGGCGGTGTCGTCGGTGACGACCGTGCGGCCGTCGGGATGGGCATTGAGGGTGGTCCGGCCGAGTTCGTCGATGGGGAGGACGTCGGGCCCGGCGGCCCGGCCTTGAGGATGTCTTCCTGCAGGACCTTGGCCCGGTAGCAGTCGAGGCCGGGCACCTGGTCCGCGCCGACGATCGAGAGGATGACGACGTGGCCCACCCCGCCCTTCTGGGCCGCGGCCAGAAGGTTGTCCATCGAGGCCTGGAAGAACGCCGACACCTGTGGACTGCGAGTGCGGCACGGCCTCATGCCCGGCCGCGTTCAGCTCTTTCACGACCCGCGCCCCGATCAGGCCGGTACCCCCGATGACTGCCGACTTCATGGGCCGCCTTTCACCGCGCACCGATAGGTCATGCGTCCAGATTGCGACGGTGCGGTGCGCGGCGCACGCGGACCGTGCGCTTCTGGGTATCCCGATGGCGCTACGTGCGGCAGGCCGATGTCGGCCAGGCAGTCCCCGCCGAGTGCTACCGCCAGTGCCACATCCCGCTCCGTTGGCGCGGCAGGGCCTTGCCCGGACCGTGGACCGCACGGGTCTTGCGCCACGGTGCGGGGCCGCGCAGGAGCACTTCTCAGGTTTCTGATCAACCCCCGGACAGGCCGACCCGTGAAAGCGCGAGGCCAGAGCCCTTCCTTCGGATCAGCGCTCGCAGGTCGGCCGAGGCGGCGAGCTGCGATCGTCGTCGTCCGGTCGGCACATGATGCGGTCTAGGGTGATCCGATGGACGTGGGGGCGGTACTGATCGCGATCACTGGCGTTGCGGGGACTCTCGGGGGTGCGCTGCTCACGCAGCGGGGCGCCGACCGGGCTAAGAAGCGCGAAATGGAGATGACCCGAGCCATCCAGGAGGCTCGTGAGAATCGTGAACTCCGGCGGAGCTGCTACACGCAACTGCACAGGGATGCACGGCAGTTCGCCACGGCGCTCAGTCGTCACTTGTACGTCATGCGGGATCGCACGCCCGGAGATGAGGACGTGTCGGCGCTGGAAGGAACCAAGGACGCCTACCGTGACCGTTGGTCCGAGACTCTGATGATCGCCCCCGACGCCGTGATTGTTCCGGCTCACGAACTCAACGAAGCACTGACTCGCGTCTATGGGCAGGTCAAACGCCTGGAGCAGGGAAACCCCCGGCCGGGCGAGTCACTGCAGTCAGCCGCCGAAGCGCAGCATGCGCTCTGGTCTCAGATACGCGTCACGAGAGAGACGATGCGTCGTGATCTGGGCATCACCGCAGACGTCGGCCATGAAGCCGCCCGTCAAACCCCGTTGATCTCATCCAGCAACCCCACGGCCTTGGCCAGGGACTTCCAGGAGTCGCTCGATGGCCCCGACTCCTGACAGCTGCCCCGTTATCGCCCCACGGCCCTCCTCGCGCGAGAGACCAACGGCGACCTCGCCCGCGTGCGTGCTTCCACACTGGCGTGCCGCAGCAGCCGAAGCCACCACGGACGCCGATCGCCGGCCCCTCAGCCGTCTCGTCGGCCGTCGCCTCGTCCGCACAGGATTCACCCTGATCATGTCCCGATGGAACGGCTGGACCAGCGACCTCGGCCAGTCCGCCGAGCTCTTCGGCCGCTACTACCCCGAGCGCGTCGAGCAGATGCGTGTCGCCGCGTCCATCGGCCGTGCACCCTCACCCGACCCGGCAATGCCCGGGATGCTCATCAACGACCTCGGACCCTGGCTCGCAGTGACTCATGGTGACGCAATGTCAGATGCCGTGCCCGAAGCATGAGTCGGCGCGTCACTGCTCATCGAGGGATGCCTGTCGGGCGAGGAACTCTTCGAACGCCGCCTTCTGCTTCGGATCCATGAAGCCTTGGCGGATACTACGGGCCTGCTCTTGAAGCCAGTGCGCCTCGTCGGGGTCCAGGAGCTCGGCAACGACCACGCCTCCGCGAGCGACCGCCGTGCGCGCTCCCGCACGACGACGAAAGAGCGTGAACGCCCCGAATTCCGCTGGGTGGGCGAGTTCCTGCTCTTCCGTTTCAGCCCGGTTCTCGTCCCCAGCGTCACTCGTCGGGTAGGCGGTGGGTGCCCAATGCTCCCAGAGCGCCAGCGTGGCCGCGGGCACCAGCACGGCGCGCTCCGCCTCTTCACGACCCTCCCACAAGAACGTGAGAGTGACGGGCTCGCGGACCGCCTCGGCCAGCCCGAGCACCCTCTCCATCTCATCGTTGATTGGGTAAGCCACCACTACATCGATCTGAATTCCCATGGTGCCTGAGGCTACTGGCCGCTTCCGACATGCCAATCCCACTGCTCCTGCACCTCGTCGACCACGGCGCGAAACCGGTGATGACACCGACTGACGGCCTGTCCGAGGCACTACTGCGACCAGGGCTTCGGCGTAGTCGCAGAGTGTCTGGTTCGTGATGATCTGCCAGCTCAGTGGCCGTCGACTGCCGGTGCACGTAGTTGGCCGTCGGTGCTCATGCGCCGGTCGGCCCCTGGCCAGCGCCGATGGTGTAGCGCTGAGTCAGCAGATCTGCGACATCACCATTGCCTTGTGAGGGTGATGTCGCTGAACTGCCAGCCTTCCTCGTGCGGAGCCTGCTGCACTGATCACGAAATGACAGACCCTTCACAGGACGGGGAACCCATGGCCTCAACGAACACCGCGACCACGCACCACACTGGCGGAGCCGGGCTACCGACCCGATCTCCATTGATCGGGTGGTTGGCCGTGGTTTCGGTGATGCTGGGAATCTTCTCGATCGTCACAACCGAGATCCTGCCGATCGGCCTGCTAACCAAGATCGGCCCCAGCTTCGCCATCTCTGACGGCATGGCTGGGCTCATGATGACCATGCCCGGGTTCCTCGCGGCCATCTCCGCACCGGTGGTCACCGTGGCGACAGCACGTATCGACCGCCGGCTGATGCTGTGCGTGTTCATGCTCCTGCTGGCCGTGGCAAACTTCCTGGCCGCCGCGGCACCCGGTTACTGGCTTGTCCTGGTCTCCCGCGTCGTCATCGGTATTGTCATCGGTGGCTTCTGGTCGATCGGCGCCGGATTGGCCGAGCGCCTGGTGCCGACCGAGGCGGTCGGCCGTGCCACGGCAGTGATCTTCTCTGCGGCACCGCTCGGTTCCGTCCTCGGTGTACCAGCTGGCACGTTCATCGGAGACCTGGCCGGCTGGCGCACCGCTTTTGTCGTGCTGGGTGCCCTCACGGTCGGTGTACTGATCATGCTCGTGCTGGTTGTACCGTCGCTGCCGCCCAATCGGACGACCCGCCTGAATGTGCTGCGTGGCATGCTCAAGACCGTCAACACGCGTTTCGCGTTGCTGCTGACCTTCCTCATCGTGTTGGCACACTTCGGGACCTACACCTACGTCACGCCGTTCCTGGAGCAGGTCACCGATGCCAACTCGCAACTGATCACAGTCTTCCTGCTGGTCTACGGTGCTGCGGGAATCGTCGGCAACTTCCTGGGCGGGGCGGTGGTCGCACGCTATCCCCGAGTCACCTTCGGTCTCGCGGCCGCCATGATCGCGGCCGCCACCCTGCTGCTGCCGATCCTGGGACGCTGGCAGGTCGGCGTCGTGGCCCTGCTCATTATCTGGGGTACTGCCTATGGTGCCGTTCCCGTCTCCTCCCAGACGTGGTTCGCCAAGGCGACGCCAAATACACCCGAGGCAGCATCAGTGCTCTTCACCGCCTCCTTCCAGGCGACCATCTCACTTGGCGCGCTGATCGGCGGCGTCATAGTGGACCGGACCTCCCCATCTACGGTCATGACGCTCGGCGGGCTCACCGCCACGCTCATGGTGCTGGCCGCCTGGGCCCACTTCGCTCGCCGCCTCACCTGGCTGAGCAACACGTGAACTCCGCAGGACCCAGATCCGACGGCTTGTGAGCCCCTCGAACTCGCGAGTTCCAAAGCCCCAAGTCGCGTTCCTGTCCGGCCATCCGGCCCAGGGCATCGGCAGAGTTGCTCGATGTCCGGTTCGCGATTATGTCAGTCCGAGGAGAGTGAGCGGTCGGCGGACGTTGCGGGCGTTGTGCCGAAGGGCGGAAGCGATGCTGGTTTTGCCGGCCAGACGGAGGGCGCCGATGGCTGGGTTGCGCCCGGTCGCCTTGGCGGCGCCGCGCAGGCTCTTGCCGTCGACGGCCAGCGCACGTAGTTGGCCGTCGGTGCTTGTGCGCCGGTCGGCCAGCCAGCGGCCCACCGCCTGGTCCAGTGCGTCGCCATCGATGCGGCCCAGCAGACGCCGCACCGTTGTTTCCGCAGGCAGAGACCGTTTCGGGAACAGCGGAACGGGTCGTACGCCGAGGCGTTCCAGGACCGAGGAGGAGGTGTCGGCGATCCACTCGCCGACCGCGAGCACAGAGCTCACTCCGGCCAGTACCGTGCACGCGGTCAGCGCGAGCACAACCACCAGAGCGTGCCGCACGCCTCGCGGGTCTCGTGGATCGGGCACACTACGCCGAAGCCCTGATACTGCGACGGCGAGCAACCGCTCCACACCATGTGGGCCAAAGCCCGTTCTCTCCTACGCAGCCAAGCCCGGACGGCTCGAGCAGTGCTGGTCCCACCTCGCCGGCGCAGGTGGACGGTTGTGACTGAGCGCCGTGGTTGGTTCTGGCCGCGGCTCCGTGAATCCACAAGTCAGAGTGCTTCTTGGCCGCGTCCAGCGGTGCGGGGTAGCGAGAGCACCAGGCTGTCGGCGCGTGCTGCCCTGGCGAACCTCGTAGGGTCGATGGGGAATTGACGACAGATGGTGAAGAACGGGAGACCATGTCCACGAACAACGCCGACGCCACGGACGCAGAACGCTTCCTCGCCGCGTTCCAAGCACGAGACTGGGAGGGGCTGCGCGGCTTGCTGGCCGACGACATCACCTGGACCATGCCGGGGAGCGGCACCATCTCGGGCACCATCCATGGCACGGACGCGGTCGTACGCCGAGCCCAGCACATCGCGGGCCAGGGACTGCACACCGAGTTGCTGCACGTGCTCGTCGGGGCACACGGCGCCGCCCTCTCGCTCCGCAACACGGCGATCGCCCCCGACGGACGCCGACTCGACGAACACCTGGCAACCGTACTGACCACCCGACACGGCCGTATCACCGCGATCGACAGCTACCTGTCGGACGTGGACGGCATGAGCGCCTTCTTCACCGCGCCCTGAGCTCGTCAGCGCCGTCGACAGCGGCTGCTGGATCACCAGAAGGACACCACGCGGTTCACGGAACCGCGGCCAGAATTCCGTGAGTTGGACCGTGAGCGTGGTAGTCGGCCGCCCCGCTGAGCCTTCTTGTCGACCCAAGGCGCCGAGCCGAACGTGCCGGAGGTGGTGGAACGTTCCAAGATCGCGACGACATTGTTGTGCCGGACCAGACCTGTGCCTGCGCCTGCGGCCTTGAAGACTTGCAGGACACGACAGACCTCTGCGGTCGTCGTGTCCTACTCCGGCCAGCCAAAGGATCGTTCTCTCGTGAACCAGCGCGTGATCTCGCCCCGAAACCGTGGCTTCCTCTTCCTCGACTCTCACCCGGCGGGTTGCCGCGAGCTGGTGAACGGCATGTGGCGGGACATACCGGCTGCCGAAGCAGAGCCCACGGGCGACGGGCCGGTTGCCGTGGTCATCGGATCGTCGGCCGGGTACGGCCTGGCCGCCACGCTGGCCGGGCTCAAGCGCGCCGGCATTCGCGGTATCGGTGTCTGCTTCGAAAAGGCGCACAGCGCGCGACGCACCGCCACTGCCGGCTGGTACCGCACCGCAGCCACCCGGGACCTTGCCCACGCCGCAAGCCGGGACATGGTCTTCCTCAACGGGGACGCCTTCTCCGATGCGATCAAAGACCAGGTCGCCGACCTGCTCCAGGAGCGATTCCAAGGACGCCTGGACTACCTCATCTACTCGGTCGCAGCCCCCCGGCGCACCGATCCCGACACCGGCGCCACCTACGCCTCGGCCATCAAGCCCATCGGCACGGCGCACCGCACCAAGACGCTCGTCTTCGACGCGGACGGCAATCCCGACGTCCGCGAAGTCGAGACGGAACCTGCCCTGGGGGACGACATCGAACAGACCGTGGCAGTGATGGGCGGCATCGACTGGGAACGCTGGATCGATCACCTCGCAGAACGGGGCCTGCTCGCCGAGGGGTTCACCACCGCAGCCCTCTCCTACATCGGCTCACCACTGACCGCCCCGATCTACCGCGAGGGCACCATCGGAGCGGCCAAGGCCCACCTGGAAGCCACGGCTCGCGCTCTCGACGCACGGCTGGCGCAGCTCGTCAGTGGACGTGCCGTGACCTCGGTCAACGGCGCCGCCGTCACCCAGTCCTCCACCGCTGTCCCCGGCATCGCCCTCTACACCGGACTGCTGCGCGGCGTGCTCGGCGACAGCCTCATTCCGCCGACGGTCCAGCTGGCCGATCTGTGGGACCAGCTCACCGGCACCACTGCGCTGATACTCGACAGCGAGGGCCGTGTGCGCCTTGACCGCTGGGAGCTCGCCGAGGAAGTGCAGCAGGCTGTCGCCGAACGCTGGGACAGAGCGACCACCGACACCATCGGCGACCTTGCCGATCTCGACTGGTTCCGAGGTGAGGTACAGCGCTTGTACGGCTTTGCCGTGCCCGGTATCGACTACACCGCCCCGATCGAGATCGACACTCCGTGGCCCCACACAGCCTGACCACGCACTTGGCCGGTCGGGCCAACTGGAGGGATCTGACCGCGCTTCCGTGACGGCTACGACGAGAGCATCGTGGCCAGTACCTCATCGAGCCGGCCCTGAGGACTCCTGACAAAAGTGATGGGCTTGACCTGGCCAGCGGTCGGTGTCGTGCACGAGGCCGCTGGGTAGCGGGACGCGGTCAGCCGCGCGATCGCACGCGATAAACCCGGCGACGTCGACGGTCGTCCCGGGATACTGGTCGCCATGGATGAGGTCAAAGTCGTCGTCGCCCATTCCGAGCGCGCGACCTTGCGCGTCGGCGACGTGTTCCTGAAGGTGGACGCCGATCAGGCGCGCATCGACGTCGAGGTCGAGGCGATGGCCCTGGCGCCGGTCCCGACCCCGGAGGTCCTGTGGCGCAAGCCGCCGGTGCTCGCGATCGCCGCGGTCCCGGGGACGGCGCTCGGCCGCCTCGGCGAGCCGTCGACCGCGTCGCCGGCGGCGTGGGCCTCGGCAGGTGCCGCCATCCGGAAGTTGCACGACGCGCCGTTGCCGCCCTGGACCGGCCGGGGCCTCGACGAGTTGGCGGCGGATCTCGACGGCGAGTGCGAGCGGCTCGTGACGAACGGCGTCCTGCCGGCCGATCTGGTCACCCGCAACCGCCAGGTCGCCGAGGCCGCGCTCCGGCCGTGGACTCCGGTGTTCACACACGGCGACCTGCAGATCGCTCACGTGTTCGTCGACGGCGACGAGATCACTGGCATCATCGACTGGTCCGAGGCGGGCCAGGGTGATGCCCTGTTCGACCTCGCCATCTTGACGCTCGGACACGAGGAGCACCTCGGCGACGTCGTCGCCGGCTACGGCACCGACGTCGACCTCGACGTAATCCGCGCGTGGTGGTCATTGCGAAGCCTGCTGGCGGTTCGCTGGCTGGTCGAGCACGGCTTCGACCCGTCCGCGCCAGGCTGTGAGGTCGACGTGCTGAGATCCCGGCTGTGAGGCCGCGCGGACCCGACCGCGACGAGTGCGTTCTGACCCATCGAGCAGGCCTTTCCTCAACTGTCCCGTACTCCAGCCGCCCGCTCCGGCCGCGCCCGGTCGGGCGACAGGGCGATGCATCGGCTCCCACGAGGTGCGCTGCGAACTGCAGCGCCAGCGTTTCCTGCCGACGCGAAGGACCTGATCGTCTGGGACGTGAACGTCGACTCCACGGTCTGCCGGGCCCATCAACGAACGGCTGCAGCCGGCAGGTGACGACGTCTCAAGCCCACACCGCTTTGACCACGCCGTGGCCTGCTGCAGCGGCCCGCCCGTAGAACCCTTGAAGGTCCCTGTGATGGTCGAGGAACTCCTGCCTGGCCTGCGCCTCCTCCTGGTCCCAGCCGACGAGCTTGGCACTGGCGACGTTCCACAGCTCGTCGAAAGAGACACTCGCGAGGAAATCTGCGGCCTGTGACACCCCAAGCGGCTCCAGGATCATCAGGGGCGGGCGGGAGAGGTCGGCGTCTGTGCTGTGTGCCACGGGGCGGCCACCGTAAATCGGCAGCGTCCAGGGCTTGTCAGCATGTGCAACGAGGACTTCGGCTGCGGCGTAGAGGTCATTGACGGAGCTCCAGACCTTGTCGATCGAGTCGGCGATGCCCGCTGCGTACTCGTCGGGGTGGTTCTCCCAAGCCTTCCACATGAACGCCGCAAGCCAGGTGTGGTCGTCCCGGATCTCGGATTCCGCGACGGCACGCAGGTGCAGGTGGATGCTCACGGCGACGAGTCCTCCAGTTCGGCGGCCCGCCTGTCAGGCCGAACGGACAGAACCTACTCGACGGCACTGACGGCGAGGCGTCCCGTCTCCTAGCGCGGGATCCCAGGCGCTGCCCAGACGCACTCCGGCACCCGAGCGCCGTGTGTCGTCGTGGGCCGCGCTCGAGCGCCCTGACATGGGTGCTGTCGATCACTGCTCGCGACATGTCCAGCCGACCGGCGGCCCGCAGCTCGGCAAGCAGCACCTCGTGCAGCCGCTGCCAGACCCGGCGTTGTTCCAGTCCCGCGGCCTGCGCCAGCAGGTCATTCCCGAGCCTGATCCCAGCTCGGCAGGCAGCCACTCCCAGCGGATCCCGGTGTGGAGGACGAACAGGATCCCGCACAGGACCCTGCGCTTGTCCGGGTGCTTGCGGCCCGGGTGCCGAGGGTGACGGCGTCGAACCGGCAGCAGCGGCTCGGTCTTGGCCCAGAACTCCTCGCCGACGAGCCACGGTTGAGCATTCGGCTTCCTCACACCCCAGCAACGGATCCGTCCGCTCCGAGGGCACGGCTCGCCATCTGTTGGCGAGAGGGGACGTCAGGCGGTGATTGCACCATCAGGCGTGGCCGGCGTGGTTTGGGTGTAGCGGGTGCGCATGGCGTGGCTGGCGGCGGGGCCGGCGGTGAACACGTAGGCGTGGCTGTCATCGAGACGTCGGCCGGTCTTGGCGTCGACGACCACGGGTTCGACTTCTTCGCCGCTGCCGGCGTCGATGAGGATCATGCTGCGCTGCTCTGGGTCGAGGCGGGAGTTGCCCCATGCAGCGAGCGTGATGACCACCGGGCGTAGGGAGCGGCCCAGGTCGGTCAGGACGTACTCGTGGCGGACCGGATTGGTCTGGTATGGGCGGCGCTCCAGCAGGCCGTCGGCGACGAGGGTCTTGAGGCGTGCGGTGAGCATGCTGGTGGAGATGCCGAGGTTCTCCTGGAACTGGTCGAAGCGGGTGTAGCCGTCGAAGGCGTCGTGGAGGATCAGCAGCGTCCACCATTCGCCGACGTGCTGCACCGTCGTGGACAGCGGGCATTCGAGGTCTTCTGCCCTGATGCGGCTTGCCAAGGTTGACCACCCCTAGAGAGTTACTGCTAAAGTCGAAGTCACTAGCTTCTATTTTAGCAGTAATGATGAGTGGGGTACTCCGGCCCTGCCCGCTCCGCGAACGGAACTCGCCATGACCACCCCCGCCGACGAAATCAACGAATCCCTGAAGGGCCGGCGCGCCCTGGTCACCGGCGGCACGAAAGGGGTCGGCGCCGCCGTCGCCCGACGTCTGGCCCAGGCCGGCGCCACCGTGCTGGTGACCGCGCGCAGCCGACCGGACGACGTCGCACCTTCGGACATGATCACCGCCGACCTGGCCACCCCCGAGGGGGCCGCCACCGTGGTCGAGGAAGCCCTGCGCCGCCTCGGCGGCGTCGACATCCTGATCAACAACCTGGGCGGCTCGGAAGCGCCCTCGGGCGGATACGAGGCCCTCGACGAGGACGACTGGGTCAGGGAGCTGAACGTCAACCTCCTTGCCGCCGTCCGTCTGGACCGCGGCCTACTGCCCGGCATGATCGAAGCCGGCCGCGGCGTCATCATCCACGTCTCCTCGATCCAGCGCCGCATGCCCCTGTGGAACGGCACCCTCGCCTACGCCGCCGCCAAAGCCGCGCTGACCACCTACAGCAAGGGCCTGGCCAACGAAGTCGCACCGCACGGCGTCCGCGTCAACACTGTCGCCCCCGGCTTCGTCCAGACCACCGCCGCCGACCACCTCGTCGCCCGCATCGCCGAGAGCGCCGGCACCACCCACGAAGCGGCGCTGCAACAGCTCATGGATTCCCTCGGCGGCATCCCCCTGGGCCGCCCCAACCGCCCTGAAGAAGTCGCCGAACTCGTCGCCTTCCTCGTCTCCGACCGCGCCTCCGCCATCGTCGGCGCCGAGCACGTCATCGACGGCGGCACCATCCCCACCGTGTGAACTCCACCACCGTCAGGAACCGCCATGCACACCGACCAGCCCCAGGACATCACCCTCGCCGACCTGCCGGAGGTGATCACCCGCTATCTGGACGCCCACCGCGCCCATGACACCGCCACCGCACTCAGCGCCTTCCGTCCTGACGCCGGCGTGACCGACGAGGGCAAGACCCACCGGGGAGCCCCAGCGATCGAGACCTGGCTGACCCGTTCCGCCGGCGAGTACACATACACGATCGAACTTACCGGCGTACAGAAGGTCGACGTGGACCACTACGTCGCCACACATCACCTCGAGGGCAACTTCCCGGGCGGGGTAGTGGATCTGCGCTACCGCTTCACCCTCAGCGGCGGCCTGATCGAGAACCTCGTCATCGAACCCTGACCTGCACCCGCGCATGCCCCAGTCGGCAGCACAGCACTCGCCACTCAGTTCCGTAGGAACGGCACGTGCCACAACGCCTCACCATTCTGTCGGCAGCTCTTGGTCGATCACCACCCGCACGGTGCATGGGAGCGGCGACACATGCCTGGTTCTGGGACACGGTGGGCGGGACGGTAAGCCTTTGACTCAAGTACAAGTGGCCAAGGACAGGCGGTTTCTGACTCGTCGTGGCCATCAGGGAAACGCGGTCACCCCCCGGGTTGTGACCGTACTCCCGTGATGGCTGCGGCCAATGCCTTGTCGGGCCGCAATACGTCCAACCGTCGTCTGGCGGACGCATGTTGCGGCCTTGGCTGTCTCCGCCCTGTGCCCACGCGGCGTCTGACCACAAGGTTCTATGCCCGCTGGGTTGGGGCAGTGGGGGTGTGGGTGAGTCGAGCGCGTAGGCGTGCCGCGTCCTGGCCGGGCGGGAGGCCGTAGGTGCTGCGGTACTCACGGTTGAACTGGGTCGCGCTTGCGTATCCGACCGCCTGCGCGATCTGGGCCGCGCTGGCGTCGCCGGCGACCAGGAGCCGCCGTGCCTCCTGCAGCCGTAGGTGTTTCTGGTACTTGAGCGGGCTCATTCCGGTGGTCGCTTTGAAGTGCCGGTGAAGGCTGGCGGGACTCATACGTGCCACGGCGGCGATCTCGTCGATGCTGAGCGGCTCGGTGTAGCGGGCGCATATCCATCGGGTCACCTCGCGCATCCGGGTCGTGGTCGAGTCGGCCAGCGACCACTCGCGCAGGATGGGGGCGAGTGAGCTACGGAGCAGCCGGTAGAGGATCTCGCTCTCGATCCGGGCGGCGAGGGGGCGGATGTCGTCGGGGGTGTCGAGGAGCTGGACATAGCGGGTGACCGCGTCGACCAGTTCCGGTGTCATGGGCGCGGTGACCTGTCCTGCGACTGCCGGCGGGGTGGCCGGGCCCGTCTCGTGCAGCTCGACGAGCAGCTCGGTGAGCGCCTGGCTGTCGAGTCGTACGACGGCGGAGCGGTAGGGCACCTTCTCCAGTTCGACGGTGACGGGCAGGTCGATGGTGGTGAACAGCATCTCGCCGGCGTGTGCGACGTGGCGGAGCTCGCCCGCGGTGGTGCGTTTGGTGCCGTCGGCGACGAAGCAGATCATCGGGTCATACAGCTGGTCGGTGGGCTCGATGGGCTGGTCGACCGC
This sequence comes from Streptomyces griseochromogenes, assembly GCF_001542625.1. Lineage (NCBI taxonomy): Bacteria > Bacillati > Actinomycetota > Actinomycetes > Kitasatosporales > Streptomycetaceae > Streptomyces > Streptomyces griseochromogenes. The sequence continues at coordinate 5,865,497 of NZ_CP016279.1, forward strand.
AACCAGGGTGAGGCGGGGGACCGCGGTGGCCGAGCCCACTCCCCCGAAGTGCCGGTCGATGGCCGCGGCCAGTCGGTCCAACACGAGGCCCTCCTTGCTTGAGAGGATCAGGCAATTCTATGCGATCCGTGCCCCATGACCTCCGGGTGTCGTGTCCCTAGCGTCGAGGACATGGCACAGAGCACCACGCACCTCGCCCAGCACACCCTCGGCGGCCAGGGCTTCAAGGCCGAGGAAATCGGTCTGGGCACGATGGGCATGACGATCGCCCACGGGGCTCCGGGCGAGCAGAGCGGCATCGCCACCATCCGCCGAGCCTACGAACTCGGCGTCACGCTCTTGGACACGGCCGAGCTGTACGGCTTGGGCACCGGTAGCAATGAGCAGCTCCTCGGCCGTGCTGGGAAGGGCTTGCGTGACGACATCCTGCTCGCGACCAAGTTCGGCTACGAGCTGTCCGCTCCCGCCAGGATCGGGGGAGCCGTCGTGGGCAGCCGTCCCGAACGCATCCGTGAAGTCACCGAGAGTAATTTGCGCTGCCTGGGCGCCGACCACATCGACAATTGGGCATCGGCTTCATGCCTTCTCCCCGCTGGGCCCCGGCCTGACCGAGTACCTTGCCGCCGCGCAGGTCACCCTCACGCCCGAGGGCTTCGCCCGCATTCAGCAGATCCTGCCGCACGGGGCGAACGCCTCCCGCCAACCCGCGCCGGTCATGCCGACGTGGCGGTAATCAACAACGCGTGGCTGCCGGGTACCGCTCTCCCTTCCCCGGGATGCCGGCCGGCTTTCCCTCTCGTCCGAACGGGACGCACCTGTGGCTGACACCAAGGCAGCATTCACCCTCTACGACACCTTCACCGCCGCCGAAGCCGACGCCATGGAGATCGACACCACGATCGTCGAGATCGACGACTACCTGGAGCACCTGGAGGAGTGGACCGCCCCGCAGCCCGCCCCGGTGACGGCGCCCGGCTTTCCCGGCGGCAGCGCCCACACCGAGCCCGCCAACTACGCCGCCCACACCTCGGCACTGCTGGCCGAACTGCTGCCCGCCTATCTCGACACCGACGCCACCGCGGTCGTAGAGGGAGGCTCGCCGGAGATCACCGTGCTGCTGCAGCAGCACTTCGACCACATCTTCTACACCGGCAACAGCACGGTCGGCCGCATCGTGATGACCGCCGCCGCCAAGAACCTCACCCCCGTCGTCCTTGAGCTCGGCGGCAAGTCACCGGTGTTCGTGGACCGGGACGCCGACCTCGCCATGGTCGCGCGGCGCCTGGCGCGGACCAAGTTCGCCAACGCCGGACAGAGGCGGGCAGACCGACCGCGAAGACAAGTACATCGCCCCGACCGTGCCGGCCGATGTCCGGCCCGACGAACCCGTGATGCGAGAGGAGATCTTCGGGCCCACCCTTTCGATCCTGACCGTGGCGGACCTGGACGAGGCGATCGCGTTCGTCAACGAGCGCGACAAGCCGCTCGCCCTGTACGCCTTCACCGACACCGACAGCACCAAGCGCCGGCTCACCGCGGAGACCTCCTCGGGCGGCCTCGACTTCGGCCTGCCGATGCACCACCTCGCCGTGCCGCCCCTCCCCTTCGACGACGTCGGCGAAAGCGGCATGGGCAACTACCACGGCCGCTACTCCATCGGGACGTTCAGCCACCGCAAGGCCGTCCTCGACGTCCCGCTGAGCTGAACGGGTGTCGGTCCATTGCGAGACCACGGCGTTTCCCCTGGTCATGCGATTGAGAGTGCCTGTAGACAATCCACATGAACCCGGACGGACCGGGCTCTGTCACTGCGAAAGCACGCCAGACAGAAGCGCTACGTGTCGGCACCGTGGGCTTGGCCAACACTGCCACCGACTTGGGCTTTCCCCGGAAACTCACACGCTCACGCCCGTCGCTGTCGTGGACGGCCTCGCCTCCCGCAAACAGTCACACGGACTGGGAGGGAACGGATGCCTTAACCCACACGGCCCCCACCAATAGGGCCGTCGCCCTACCCCCTACGGCCCCGATCAGGAGCGCCGTCGCCCTACCCCGTACGGCCCGCAGCAGCGAGGCCGTTCATCGAAAGGCTTGCACATGACTCGTCGTCTTGAAGGAACCGTCGCCCTGGTCACCGGAGCATCCAGCGGCATCGGCCACGCCACCGCTCTGGAGCTTGCCCGCCAGGGCGCGTCCGTGGCCCTGGCCGGCCGACGCGAGGACCGGCTCACCGACCTCGCCGGGGAAATCACCACCGCCGGTGGTCAGGCCCTGGTCGTGCCCGCCGACATCACCGATGCCCAGGCCGCCGCGGAGGCGGTCGAGCGGACCGTCGAGGGTCTGGGGCGCCTGGACACGCTGGTCAACAACGCCGGCCTCATGCTGCTCGGGCCCGCCCCCGGCGCGGACCTCAACGACTGGCGCCGCATGATCGACATCAACCTCATGGGCCTGATGTACACCACCCACGCGGCCGTCCCCCACCTGGTCAAGGCAGCCGCCGAAGCACCGCGTCAGGTCGCCGACATCGTCAACATCGGCTCCCTCGCGGGCCGGGGCGCCTTCGCCATGTCCGCCGTGTACTGCGCCACCAAGTTCGGCGTCGGCGCTTTCAGCGAGTCGCTACGCCAGGAACTGGCGCGCCAGCACGTCCGCGTGTCCGTCGTCGAGCCGGGCAGCGTCGACACCGAACTGCGCACTCACAACCCCGCTGCTGTCCAGCAGTACATCGCCTCCGCTCTGGGCGACATCGAGCGGCTGCAGGGCGAGGACATCGCCGACACCGTCGGCTACATCGTCACCCGCCCCCGGCACGTGGCCGTCGCCGAGCTGCTCGTACGCCCCACCGAGCAGGTCTGAACACCGAGTCTGCGGTCATCTGCGAGACAAGCGAGGAATCTACATCGGCTGGGCTCCCCTTGGCCTGCCCAGCCGACCGGCGGAATTCCACTCCTTCGGCGCCCTGGAACTCATCCTCGCGTTCGTCATCGTCTGGGCGCACTCCACCGCCCTCGGATCCAGACGCGTACCAGCGGCTGTTTCCTGAGAATTGGAGCCCGGTCGGCCTCGGCCGACCGGGCTCCGGCCAGTTTTGGGCCGCCCCTTGAGCGCACGGAAGTGGAGCGTGTCGATCACCGCCCGGGACATGTCCAGCCGGTCCGCGGCTCGGAGCTCGGTCGGCAGCAGCTCATGCTCAAGCGCTCTGTCACAGCAGCGGCCGCTTTGACCTGGGGTGACCAGGTCGCGTGAGATGTGGGGGCGCCGAAGCCCGGATGCCCGGGCATCCGACGCGCGCCGCGCGACCGACTGTATGGAAGCCCAGGACATTGAGGGCCGGCTACACCTCACCGGTGGCGAACAGTTCGAGGTGCCCGCACTTGGGACAGCGGAACGCCTCTATCTGCCGCCGGGGTCGGCCCATCCGCTTGGCGCCCCCGAAAATGCCGCGCTCCAACGCGCCCTCGATCCAGCGCGCGTACCCGCGTGAGTGCTCGCCGGCGTCCTCGATGAAACCCTCCATCAGGCCGACGGTGCCGCAATGGGTGCACGTGTAGTTGTTCATCCTGTGAGTGTAGGAAACCGACCCGGACGGCCGCGTCGTCATTCACGGGACAGCATCGGTCGGCCGGTGACCGCCGGACGGCTGGACTGGTCCTCGGGGGCAGCGCAGCCACCCACGACGGCGATCCGTTCGAAGACCGCGTGGGCGGGGTCAGTCCCTTTGGCGTACCACGGATGGCAGCATCAGAGGATGTCCGTCATGAGCAAGCTGCAGATCAAGCCCGGTCAGAGTGTCGCAGTACTGGGCAAGCCGAACGACGTCCAGCTGGAGATCGAGGCAGTGGGTGACGCGGCCTCGGCCGATGCCGTGCTCGCTTTCGTGACCGCCTCCGGTGACCTTCTCGGGACGGATGCGCTGGCGGCGCTCGCCGCCGCGCGGCGCGATGCCCTCGCCTGGGTCGCCTACCCGAAGGGCGGGAAACTGGGAACGGATCTGAATCGCGACACCCTGGCCGCCGCACTGTCCGAGCAGGGAGTGCGGCCCGTGCGGCAGATCGCCATCGACGACACCTGGTCGGCGCTCCGATTCCGGCCCGGCAACTGACCTCCGGCGGCACGGCACAAGACGGCGATTGCGATGCCGTCACTGCCACGGCCGGGCGCCTGGGACTGCCGCCATGGAGCACCGAGCAGTCAGCGTGGACGCGGAAGGGGGCCGTCACCACTCGTCCAGGGCAGTGACGGCCCCGTCGCGGGCCATACCGTTACCGCGCGGCAACGGCCGTCCCTTCCCGTTGGGGAAGCGTGGAACCGGCTCGTGCTCGCGGCAGCCTGTCACAGCGTCGCGGTCGTTCCCTCCCCCGACGCGCTGCCTGCGAGCCACTGGTCCCATCCCAGGTTGAAGTCGGCGTAACCGTTGTCGGCCGGTGCCTTGGCACGGGACGAGCCGGTGATGGTGACGGGGTCGCCCTGCTTGACCTGGTTGTAGAACCACTCGGCGTCCGACTTGGACAGGTGGACGCAGCCGTGCGAGCCGCGGGCGCTGCCGCTGCCCGGATTGGGGTCGCCGGTCGAGTAGTGCACGTAGGTACCGGTCTGGGTCAGGTGGACGTCCCAGGGCAGCGTCAGATCGTAGTAGTTGGGGCTGCCCTTGTCGCAGCTGATACCGACGCTGCAGGAGGTCATGTGGACCTTCTCCTCCTTGTCGATGACAGCCATCGTGCCGTTCCACGTCGGAAACTGGGGACTGCCCGCATTGATCGACAGGGTGCGCAGCGTCTTGCCGTTCCGGGTCACCTTCATGGTGTGGCCGGTCACCGAGACATCCGCGCGCACGTCGTCGCCGATCGTGAAGGAGTGCGTGTAGCTGCGCACGCCGTAGCGTCCGTTGCCGTTGCTGAGGCCCTTCAAGTCAGCGTCGATCTTCACCTTCGTACCGGAGGGCCAGTACGTCTTGGGCCGCCAGTCGGCGCGCTTGTCGCCCATCCAGTGCCAGGCGCCGGCCACCGACTGCGAGGCGCTCACCTTCAGGTGCTTCTCGACCGTGGCCCGTGCCTTTGCCGCCACGGGGTTCGTGAAGACCACCGAGATCGGCATGGCCACGCCGACCGTGGTTCCCGTCTGCGGGGTGATCGTCTCCAGCAGCATCGGCGGGCCCGCGGGCTTCGTCGGCGTGGGCGAGGCACTCGCACCCGGCTTTCCCGACGCCTTCGCGTCGTTCCCGCTCGCCTTGTCACTGCCGCCTCCGCCACAGGCACTCACGCCCATCAGCATCGCGGCCGTGCCGAGTGCGATCCCTATGCCGCCCTTGCGCCGTCTCACGCTCTGCCTCGCTCTCTCGCTCTTCGGCCCCGACGGGCCCGATGCTCTGTCAGACAGTGACCGCATGGTCCGCAGTTGCATGCGATGGGTAAAGCGTGCCTCAAGACTTGGTGCGCAACGCCGGTTCAGGGGTGATGAGGGGCGCGGCATCACACCCTCCCGCCATCAGGACGCGTCAGAGCGCAAGAGATCGGGCCGCGCCGCTCGGGAGCCAGTTCACCTCAGACGCGCGCGGGCACGCCGGAGAGCGAGGTCGGCCTTCTCGCCGCAGGCGATGCGGGCGCCGGCCTCGATGAGCCTCTCGGCGGCGAAGTGTCCATGGGCAGTCGGGCTCGGGGATCGCCGATCGGGCGATGTGGGTCGCGTTGACACAGTCCGCCGGGGAGTTCGTACGGGAACCGGGCGCCGAGGGCGGGGTCCGGGCCCACTCGCGGCCGCCGACCTGCTCGATCGTGCAGACGGCCGCGCGGGCCGGGCCACTGCGAACTTCTCCGCTTGCTTGGTCCGGGCTCAAGGGGGCGTCATCACCTGTTGTGCTCCTTCGGCGGGGCGGCCGGGGGTGACGGTTGCATCACCCGCAGGCGCGGCGAAGTCTGCTGGAATGCAGTCGAGTCGACTGTGGCGCGCCTGTGACGGACGGGGCCGCAAGCGATCGGGGACGGCAAGGCCGGTCATCACGTCCCTTTCGAAGCCCGGTGATTCCCGAGCCCCGCCCGACCCGTCAATGCCGCCGACCGGGCAGTTCGTTGCGCTTACAGGCCTACCTGTAGAAGACGGCCACGCCCCCGTGGTACGAGCAGGCGCCCTGATGGTGCGCGGCGTACGAGTAGGTGCCGTCGTTGCAGAGGGCGGTGGCAACGTTCCCGCGCTTGAACCACCCGAGGAGCTTGAGCCGCCGCCCCCGGACGATCCGCCCGACGAACCCCCACTGCTTCCCGGATCCGCGGCGGCCGCGTGCGCGGTGACGGTCACCCTCACCTTGACCGTCCTCGTCACCGTCGGCGCGGGATCTGGTGTCGCGGTCTTCGTGGCCGTGACCGTCGTGGTGACCGTGGCCGTCGGCCGCACCTTGTCAGCCGTCGGCTTCACGTCGGTCCCCTTGCCCTGGCCGCCGGCGCCTACGCCGAGGAAGAAGGCGAAACCGATCGCGGGCAGTACCTACCTCTTCCGCGCCCGCCTCGGGGCCCTGGGCGCTGACGGCTGCGGCGGCCGCGAACAGGACTTGCTCGCGCGAGCCCGTTCCCCAGCCGTCAAGCCGCCGACCGTTGTCGGCCCCGCCGTCCCGGTCCGCACGGTGTGTGGTGCCCTGCGGGTGAGCCGCCCCTCGCGGGGGCGGGAGGCCTGTCAGGACACCAGCAGCACGGCGTCCCACAGGGCCGGTGCGCCGGGCCGGTGGAGGGTGAGTGCCACTCCGGCGGCGCCTTCCAGGAAGGTCGGGGTGTCCTGGGGGTCGGGGGGCGCGGTGGTGGGGTAGCCGAAGGCGGTGGCTGGGTCGAAGCGGGCGCGCAGGCGGTCGGTGAGCGCGTCGGCGTGCCGGGCCAGCTCCGCGTCCGCGAGGTCGAAGGCGACGACACGGGTGAGATGGGCCAGACCGGCCACACCGTGGCACAGCCCCGGATCGGTCATCTCCGCGAGCGCGCCGGGACGGCGGTGCACCGCACGCAGGGCATCCGCCGCGGTACTCACCCACTCCCCCTCGCCCAGCGCCGCACCGGCCAGTTGTACGGCCCGTGCGACGCCCGGGGTGCCGTAGCACCAGCTCGGGCGGTGCGGGGGCGGCGCGGACGGGCCTCCGGTGAGTTCGGCCGCAGCCGGGTACACGCTCGGCCAGTAGGGGCCGGTGCCGTCGGTCCGCACCCGGTCGGTCAGCCAGTCGACGATACGCCGGATGGCGGTGTCCTGGTCCGGCACCCGGATGCCCTTGGCCCAGCACAGGGAGAGCAGGGCGAGCGGGCCCGCGACGCCGTGCGCCAGGCCGAGGTCGATCAGGTCGCCGTCCGCCTCCCGACCGGGCCAGGCAGTCACCGTCCAGCCGGGCAGTGTGCGGCCGTTGCGGCGGATCGGCTCGGTGAGGGCGATGAGGTAGCGCAGCACCGCGCGAACCGGTTCCGGATCCACGGGGTCGGTCAGGAAGTAGCGGGCCAGGCCGGTCGCGCCGTTCACCACGTCGAACCGATCGCGTGGCACCGGCTCGGTGCGGTGGGCCAGCCGTACACGCTCCAGGTCGAGCAGGCGTGCGAGCCGGTCACGCAGGAAGGCGTCGAGCTGCGTGCGTACGGTGGCGTAGTCGCCGGGGGCTCGGACGGCCGCCTTGAGGGCGAACGCCAGTCCGGCCAGGCCGTCGTGGAGTCCGTGCCGTTCGGAGCCGGGCGCGCTGCCGATGGTCCGCGCGGCGGCGGCCAGCCGGGCGTGGGCGGCCGGCCGGAGCGCGGGATCCGCCCGGCTCAGCTCGACGAGGAGCAGGGCGGTGCCCGCCGTTCCCCCGGCCAGCCCGATGGGCGTACCGGCGGGTGCACTCCACGCGCCCGCCCGCGCGGCGATCTCCGCGACGACGGCTTCGGCGGTGGGAGCGGGGGGCGGGTTGCCGGTGCCGGCCCGGGTCGGCAGTGCCCGGCCGCCATGGCCCGGGGGTAGCTCGCCTCCCTGCGCCGGCCCCACCCCGTCGCCCGACCCTGAGGGCACCCTGCCGTCCTGACCCGATGGCACCCCGCCGCCCCGGCCGGATCGCGGTCCACCGTCCTGGCCCAGCAGCAACCCGCCCTCCTGACCGCCCTGGCGGGTCCGCGGTCCGCTCCCCTGCCCCGCCCGTGCCCCGCCCGCGCTCCTGGGTGTGTTCATCGCTGCCTCCTCACGTCGCCCCGCTCCGCCTCCGCCACCGCCCGGGCCAGGGCGAGGGAGCGGCGTTCGGCGGTGCGCTGAATTCCGGCGAGCCGGTTGTGGTGCATGTGCAGCAGGGACGCCAGCACGGTGCGTTGGGACGCCGCGGGGAAGGCGCCGAGGGCCCGGGCCCGGTCCGCGCGGGCGGCCGGGGCGAGCGCGGTGTCGTCGGCGAGCAGGCCGAGCACCTCCGACCTGTGCGTGTGCGCGTACGGCTGGTGCTGCTCGTCGCGGGGTATGCGCAGGAACCACTCGGGCCACTGCTCGCCGTGGACCTGCCGGACGAGGTCCACGTAGTGGGCGGCGGCGAGAACGGGCGGCGGGGCGGTGACGGCACCGGACGCGAGCGGGCCCAGCTGTTCGAGCACGGTCAGGCTGTCGTGGTGGAAGAAGCGCTCGGCCGCGTCCAGGGAGCCGGGGCCGCCGTAGCGCACGGTCTCGGGTTCGTACCGGTCCACGACCAGGCGTCCTGCCAGCCGCTGCTCATAGAGATCGTCGGCCCAGTCCAGGATCACGGGCGCGAGCCGCGACCACAGCAGGCCGGGGTCGCCGTGGAAACGGAGTCGCAGGTGAGGCTCGGGGGCGGCGTAGCGGATGAAGAACCAGCGTCCACCGCCGTCGGGCAGGGCCGCGAGCAGCCGCGGCAGATGCTCGACCAGCACCTCGTCCTGCCGCGCCGGGACGGTGTGCAGTTTGCCGTAGAACCAGGCGCGGTGCCGACGGCCGTCCTCCTGCCCGGACCGGAGCAGCACCGGGGCGCCTGTGGCCGGGAGCGGCGTGGGGCCGGCGACCGGAGAGGGCGAGGTTGCACCGGGCAAGGGCGGCGTCGGGGCATCGGCGGACCCGGTCGCCGGCAGAGTGCCGGTGGTGGACGCGAGGACGGATCGGGCGTCGCCGAACTCGGCCGGTCTTACCGTGTCGGCGGACTCGGCCGGCCGTACGGCGTCGGCGGACGCGGTCGGCCGTACGGCGTCGAGGGACGCGGCCGGCCGCACCGTGTCGAGGGACGCGGCCGGCCGCACCGTGTCGGAGGACGCGGGCTCGGGCGCGAGCGGCCGGGCGGGGAAGACGGGCAGCACGAGTTCGCCGCGGTATGCGTCGCCGCGGGTATCGCGCAGCCAGTTCTCCCCGGGGCCGCACTCCTCAGGGGTCTCGTACGCCACCGGGTCGGCACCACCGGCCAGTTCGCGCCGCAACAGCGCCCGGTGCAGCGGAGCCTCCAGATCGAGCACCACCCGCCGGTCCAAGACCCCGACGCTGACCTGACGCGGCACCTTCCAGCGGGCGCGCCACGCGTCCAGCGCCCGACCCCACTCCTCGTCGCCGGTCCGGGCGTCGGTGAGCGCGGGGTCGGACAGCTTCCAGTGCGCGGCGGCCAGGACCGTGCGGCCGTAGCGGACCCGGGGCAGGTGGGGGGCGGTGCTGCCGAGGGCGCCCCAGGACCACGCGGCCCACAGGGGACGGCCCATCGCCGGGAGTTCCCGCAGCAGCCGTACGGCGGCCGGGGCGAGGACGAAGTTCAGTACGGTCGCGGACTGCGGTACCAGTTCCCGGCCGGTGGCCACGTCGACGGCATAGAGCCGTTCGTCGTCGGCGGCCAGGGCGATGTCCCTCGCGTTGCGTACGGGAGCGCCCGCTGAGATCCCCGGGGATGTACCCCCAACGGCTTCCAGGCACGCACCGGGTGCGGTGTCCGGAAAGCAGCCGATCGCCAGGCGTCCGGCCCAATACGACGGCACTCTGGCGACGTTGGCGGCTCCGCCGGTCAGCGGCTGGAAGTCGAGGTGCACCGGTTCGGCTCCTGGACGGGCCGCCGACGCCGCCCCTTCGCGGGCGAGCCGGGCGATGAGTTCGCCGTCGTCGAGGAGGTAGGCGAACCGGCCGAGCAGCGCGCCCGGCGCGGTCGATCCGGTGGTCTGCGAGACCACGAGTCCGAACTCGTCTTGGGCGACGGCCTCCCGGGACTCGGCGGTCAGCTGGACGCACAGCTCCGCCGCGTTCGGGGCGGGCTGCGGCACCGTGCGGGACAGCCGGTCCAGCGTCGCCTCGTCCAGGACGATCTCCCGCTGCCCGTCGGCGAGCGCGGTCAGCGCCAGCTCGGCCAGCACCCGGTCGCGGGCCGGGTCGGCACCGGTGGCGCCGCCCTGGGTGCCGCGTTCGCCGGGACGGTCGTAGCCCGCCGGGGTGCCCAGGCCGGTGTGCGGGTCGAGCACGTCCAGCAGCGCGACCGCTCGGCCGATGCCGTACCGCTCCACGAACGCCGTGTGATACTCGGTCAGATGCGGCACGGGGTCGTCCTTGGGCGCCGTACGCCAGAGCGCGGCCGCGGCGCGCTCCGCCTCCCGCAGCACCGCCGCCGGCAGCGTGACCTCGGTATCCATCCGCAGGTCGACCTGCAGCGGACGGTCGTGTCGGTGCAGCGCCCGCAACCAGTCCGCAGCCGTGTGCCAGCGGGCGGCACCCGCGCCGACGGGTTCGGCGGCCAACCCGTCGAGGAGCTTGGCCACCCGGGCAAGCGTGTCGGCCTTCTCCCACTCGGCAACGGACACCAGGACGTCGTGGACGTGGCGCAACGGGTCGGTGCGTGTGAGCGGCGGGCGCAGCTCGGTCAGCAGGAAACCCTGCCGTACGAGGTCCGCGATGAGCCGCTCCACGACCGCCGAGCCTGCCGTCGGGTACGCCTCGGCCAGCAGCGCGGCCAGTTCACCGGCCGGAAGGGGACGGCGGGCCCGCTCCAGCACGAGCCGTACCGGCCCGGTGAGCCGTACGGAGACCTCCTCGGTGCGGGATGCGGACGCGTCACTCTCGTCGGGGGCCGGGGACACCGGAAGCACCCAGCGCGAGCCGCGCCTGAACCCCAGGTCGTGGGCGACCACGCGCAGCTTGCGCAACAGCGCCGGCTCGCTCTCCCAGGGCCGGACCAGCCCGAGCAGCCAGCCACTGTCCGGGCGTACCGCGGCGCGGTGGGCATCCCCCACGCGGATGCGGCAGCCGTCCGCGAAGGAGACCGGGGCGATGCCCGCCAGCAGCCCGAAGGGGGTGGGGCGGGCAGCGGCGCGCAGGACGTAACGCGTCACGCCCAGCACCAGTTTGCGCACGGCCGCGGGCTTCATCGGTGCGCCGTCCAGCAGGCCACGCAGGGCGCGGTCGAGCGAGGGGCTGGAGATCGCCAGGGCCTCGCGGATCCGCTCGTCGGCGGTCAGCGCGGCGAGGTAGCGCTCGGCGTCGGCTCGGTCGCGCGGGTCGATACCGGTGCCGGAGCGGGCGACGGCGCCGACCGCGGTGTGCGGCAGCAGCGGCATGCGGAGCATGCCGCTGCCGGCCGCACGAAACGCGCGGTCAGCCCCGGACGAGAGCACGGCTGCCCGTTCGGTGCGTCATACGGACCGTCGTCCCGGTCATCAACAGAACGACGAGGGACAGGCCCACGTCGCGCAGAAGCACGAGCTGGTGGCGGGGCCATGGGGCATCGAGACCGTCTTCGCCTGAAGGGCCCCGTCACCGTCCGCCAGGTCGCGCAGCTCGGTGCGGACGTCAAGATCGAAGTCGGAGGCAAGGGCCTCCGCGTCCGGACGCGTCGTCACGTCTACCGGCATGTTCACTCCTTCGTGGGGGGTGATTACGGGCAGGCAACGTAACGCAGTTCGACGGTGTTCAACTGTGACGGCCGGGCGGACGGTGCGCGGCGCCAACGGGATCCCGCCGGCGCAACAGCGGCCGGTCCAGCGTCAAGGTCCCGCGGGCGGCGCCGAGTCCGGCGGGTAACCTCGAATGACACCGCCGACTCCCCATGACCGTGACCGAATCCGAACTCGTCCACTCCAGATCGACTAACGGTGGAGTCTGCGCGAACTGAGAGCCGCACGCGGCATGTTCACCGTCGTCAAGTTCATGCCACACCTGGCCGAACGCTGCATCACACTGCCCTCCTCGTCCTCCTCCCGGAGGCACCGGTCCGGTCTCCGGCACCCCCGCTACGGCGGTCCCTGCCGGTGCTGACCACCACCTGCGACATCCTCGATCGCATACCTACCGACCTGATCGCCGCCCCAGCCCAGTGCGACTGCTTCGCCTGCCCGTACGGGAGCGCGGCGGTCCGTCCGGAGCGTGTGCGCGTGATCTCAGGCCAGTGCGGCTCGCTTTGCGGGTCAGTACCGGCGGCGCGATCAATAGGGTGAGGGCGCGTTGTTCTCAGCCCAGAGTTTCTCGGCGTCGGAGCCTCCGGGGGGCGGTACGAGCCCGTTGATCATCCAGAGGTCCTCGCTGGTTTCGTCGACGCTGAACTCCCAGTGCAGCCCTGCGTTCCGTTCGAGGTGGGGCTGCAGTACGCCGTTGACCCACTGGGCGGTCCGGCGCCGGCTCTCCTGGTCGGGGTTGCGGCGGGCAATGTGGTCGATGGTGATGCGGACCCCTAGCGGGGTGGGCTCCCCACCGACGTACATGTCCTCGGGCCGGGTCTCGTGGAACAGCGTGACCACGTAGAACCGGGGCAGCCCGATCTTTTCGTAGTGGTCAGTGATCCGGGAGGCGAGTCGCTGCTTTTCCTCGTCGGTGAAGACTCCGGGCGTGTGGTGAATGGTCCACAGTGGCATTACGGTCCAGTCCTTGATCGAGTGTCGGGTGGGACGTCAACGGGCGGCCGACAAAGTCAGGCGCTCCACGGGGCCGGACAGCGCCGCCTTGGCGGCGACGGTGGCGTCGTCGGCGAGCACCTCGGTGGCATCGGCTTCCAGGCCGTCCAGGATCCGCGCGGCCACCTCGGCCGGCGTCGCCTTCGGCAGTTCCATGGCGGAGACCATCTCGGTGTCGATGAACCCTGCGTGTACGCCGACGACCTGGGTTTTCTGGCTCGCGAGCTCGAGTCGAAGCGAGTTCGTGAGGGACCACGCCGCCGCCTTGGACGCCCCGTAGGCGCCGCTGCCGGCCAGCCAGGACAACACTGAGTGCATGTTCACCAGTGCGCCTCCGCCGTTCGCGGCCAGGATCGGCGCGAAGGCCCGTGCCACCCGCAGCAGCCCGAAGACGTTCACGTCGAACGTCATGGTGGCGTCCTCGAAGTCGCCCGTCAGGAGCGGAGCCGGCAGCAGGATCCCTGCGTTGTTGAACACGATGTCGACGTCGGTGGCGACCTCCGCGAGGGCGGCGACCGACGCCGCCGAACGGACCTCGAGCTCGGCGGTAACCACCTCTGTCCGGTCGTCGGTGTACGCCGAGCGCGCGGTCGAGTACACCTTTCGCGCCCCGCGTGCCAGCAGCTCGTCCACCAGCGCCGCGCCGAGTCCCCGCCGGCCCCCGGTCACCATGACCACTTTGTCTGCTACAGCAACCACGACATCTCCCATCTGGGTAACGACCTCATTAGTTAGATGGAATCACGCAGTGCTGGATAACGCAAACGTTAGTTACACTCGTGGGATGGCGATGAATTTCGAGGAACGGCTGCGCGACCGGGATCCGTGGCCGATCGGCGACGAATGCTCGGCGGGGCGGGTGCTGGACCTGCTCAGCACGAAGACGGCGTTCCTGGTGATCCGCGAGTGCTTCTACGGCACCACTAGGTTCGACGACTTCGTGGCGCGGATCGGGGCCTCGGCACCCGCGGTGTCACGGGCGCTCGCGCAGCTGAAGGCCGCGCAGATCGTCGCGCCCGTTCCCTACCGGAGGCCCGGCAGCCGGGCCCGCGCGGAGTACCGGCTGACCAAGGCCGGCGAGGATCTGCTGCCGGTGCTCCTGTCGCTGATGCAATGGGGCGACACGCACCTACAGGAAGGCCGCCCACCCCTGTCGTTCGTCGAAGCCGACACCGGCCGTCCGGTACGGGTCCGGGTCACCGCCGACCCGGCGCCGGAGACGATGTCCGACGACATCGAGATCCGACTGAACCCCGCCTGCCGGGCACCGCTGGCGGCCGCGGTCGGCAGCGTCTGGGACCGCCACGATTCCGAGAGCAGCCGCTCTACCGATCATGGCGAGCATGGCTTCGAGTAAGGCCTCTCGCTCGGGTGATCTTTCAGCCGGGCACGCATGACAGCGTTGCCTCCCGCGCGGCTCGGGGTTGTCGAGTCCAGGAGCGCCCAGGAGGCCCGGTTGCCGCAGCCTTCCGCGGTGCTGCCGTTCGAGTCCGGCTCGGGTCCCTGCAGTGCGATTTCTTCGCCCGCCCGTACGGGGACGCGGTGGACCGTCCGGAGTATGTGCCGCGCCGCTATCCGCTGGATATGCCGGATGCCGAGTCGGCCGAGGTCCGTGCGTCGCTGCCGGTGCCGAGGTGGCTGGAGGACGGGGGCGGGCTGCCGGAGGGCTACTGCCGGCGACAGATGGTCGATGCGGCCCTGCCCAGGCCCTGGGGCGTTCAGGGAAGACGGCCGGACCGACCCCGGGCGAAGCGGTGCCGGGGCTTGGACGCCCCTGGCCCCCTGAAGACGCGCCCCCGCTCACCCTGAGCCCTCGCTGCACCCGGAGTCGGCCTCATCGGTCAACAGGACTCAAGCACTCGGGCATGCTCAAGGCTTCGCGAGTACGTGGACGGTGAGCGATTGTCGGGGCGAGGACACAGCAATGCGTCCCCACCCCCACCCGTCTCCCAAAACCCCAGAAGCCCCCTGACCTGGTCACCCATCACGCCGATGACCGCCAGCTCACAATCAACGGCTCCAGGCGAAATGGTTGAAGAAGGCCTGACCGCCAGCCCTGACCACGGTCTCAGCCGCCTCTTGCGGCTCCACCGCGCAGCCGGACGGACACCTACAGGTGGGCGCTGATCACGCCGCCGAGGCTGAGCACGATGAACACACCGTTCGCGTTCACACCGGTGTCGTGCCCGTTCGTCTCCAGCGTGCCGTACACCACGCCGCGGTCACCGAGGATCTGCGCGCGGTAGCGTTCGGCGCCGACCTTCGTGACCCTGGCAGTCCAGCCGCCGGGCAGGGCGAAGGTGCCCGGCCCGCGGTGTCCGCCGCCCAGCCAGGAGTGGACCTGGCCGTCCAGCGTGAGCACCACGAACATGTCGTTGGCGTCGACGCCGGTGTCGTGCTGGTTCGCCTCCAGCGTGCCGTAGACCTGGCCACGGTAGACGATCTTCGCGAGGTAGTGTTCGGCGCCGAGCTTGTAGATCTCGGCCGTGCTGCCGTCCGCCAGGGTCTGGGTGCGGACCGGGGACGCCGCCGCGGCCGCAGCGACCGGCGCGGCCGCCCCGTGCACGGCCGGTGTCGCGGCGGCGGCGGTAGCAGCGGGCGCCAGCAGGGCGGCCGCCAGGACGGTGCCGGTCAGCACACGGACAGCGGCCGGGCGGCGGGATTTCCAGAGGGACATGCGTGTTCTCCTGAACAACATGACGATGAGGACTCACGCGTCGCCTGCTCCCCCACGGGCGGGGACCGAAAGAGAAAGGACGGCGTGCCTGATCGAAATTAGTCAGGTTTGTCGACGGACTTGATCATTCCCTGTCACAGGACCGTTACGCCCCAGTACACCCGTCTCCTCCCATTCGCTCAGAGACAGCAGTACCCCACACCCCAAGACCCGGCCACACCACCAACACCTGAGGAACAGCGAGGGCAACGCGCATCCAGGGGGAAGTGCCTATTCCCCATATAGCGTTTCGCTTGAAGTCCGCGCTGGGCCAGGTCACTGTCACCGGTGCTCTGCCGACGTTGGACACCTTGATGATGAGACCTCGTGCGGGTACTCCACCCTGTCAGCGTCCGGGGTGTACGACGCGTAGGCGCGATCTACCTGCGCAGGGGAACTCGTAAGGCTGTACCCCGGCCCCGGTTGAGTCGGACGGCCCAGAGGCGGCCCCGCAGAGCACCCCTCCCGGGTCGCTGCGGTGTCATGGGTGACTTGGGGGTTGTGTGCCGTGGGCTGACCTGCTGCCGTTGCTCCCCCGGCGCCGAGGATCCCTCCGTGAGGTCCCCGCCCGGCCGGGGAGATCGGCAAGTCCGTTGACGATCGAGTGCCGGGTGCTGCGCGTGGTCAGGGCCTGACCGCGAACACCATGCCGATGTCGCCGGCCCGCTGCACCGGGTCCTGCTCGGTACTGACCGTGAAGCCGTGCGCGAGGAGGACCTCGCAGACTGTGTCGCGGTTCTGCTGCCAGCGCTCCACCTCGACGACGGCCTGGCGGACCAGGGGCCAATGCCGTTCCTCGATGCCTCTGAGCACATCGAGTTCGGCGCCTTCCACATCGACCTTGAGCAGGTCGACATGGTCGATGCCCTGCTCGTCGAGCGCTGATGACAGGGTCCTGACTCTCACCCGGTGCGTCTCAAGCCGCCGCATCACCCGCAGCTGGCGGCTGACGAGAAGAGTGAGGATGGGAGCGGGTACGCGGCGCAGGGCCGGTCCCAGGCCGCCCTGGCGGATCATTTCGACAACACTGGCGGTGACCCGCCGCCGCTCAGCCTCGATGTTCCCCTGATCCCGCGAGGAGGACGACAAGATCGTGGCGGCCGGAACGTAGCTGAAATCGATCTCGTCGTCACGGGACGCCAGGCCGTAAGGGAGCGCGGTCAGACGTCCGTTGAAGAACTCGCGAGCATTACGTTCGAGTGTCGCGTGGAGTGGCGGCACCGGCTCGAAGGCGTAGATTCGCACTTCCCCGTCCAGCCGCTCATAGACGGCCGCCGAGAACACACCGATGTTGGCGCCCACGTCGAGTACCGTCGCACCCGGCATGCACTCGATGCCGTGGGTGAAGTAGCCGCCCACCTCCTCGCGCAGGAAAGACGCCTCCCAACGATTGATACTGTGCAGTTCAATCGCCTTCATGGTCATGACAGGATCATTTACCAGGGTTGGAGCCAACAATCCAGCCCGCACGCTTCACTTCGACCGCGTCCCTGATCCACAGGGTGTGACGCCGGCCCATTCTCGTAACACACTTGGGTCGCGTCGAGACCTCCACGGACGCTGTTGGGCGGGGTTGGTCGCTGTGGTTGCTGTACCGGAAGCCTTCACCTCACCGCTGCAGCGAGAGCCGCGTCCACCGTGAAGAGCGTCCCTGCACCCACGCCTACGACTGCTCCGCGTGTGCCCAGGAGCTGGGGCCCGATGGTCTTGGCGATGTTCTGACACGCGGCCTGTTGACGCCGCGTTCCGCACGGCGTTCGATCGCCTCTGCCCGTGCGGGTGTCCGGGCAGAGAGCCGGGACGATGACCGAGGACGCCAGACCCGGGCTGATGAGGATGGTGTACTTCCAGCAGACGTCCGCGACGATGATGGGCGCGGGCGCGGTGCTGTCCGAAGGGTAGCTGCTGGTCTCGATCGGCACGGCTCACCAGCTGGAGACCCTCGGTGATCACTGAGCGGATGGACCTGCCACGGTTGCGAAGTCTGATCGACGGAGTTCTCGTCGATCTGTACGAGAGGCACCGTCACCAGAACTTGCCTGCGCTGTGCGAGCGGCTTCACCTCCCGGCTCCACCCTCTCTGGACAGCCATACAAAGCGACAGCGTCTGTCGGCCAGTCCGCAAGAGTGCTCAGGCGGCCGTCTTGAGCATGTGGTTGAAGCCGTCCTCGACAGCGAGCCGCTTCCCGCTCGGGAACGCGATCAACTCCAGGGCATGCCGTGGAGCGGATACCCCGGATCCTGGCCCGGCGCGGGCCGTACCGGCGGTGCAGCGCTCGGGGGGCCAGCGGGCCCGGTCACCGTGCCCGGGGACTGCGCGAGTCCGGTGGCCCACAGCTGGTCGACACGCGAGCGCTCGGTGGCGTTCGGGTAACGGTTGGTACAGGACGGGCCGGCGCCACCGCCCGACATCAGCTCACTGCACGGCCCGCTGTAGTCGTCCGGCAGACCCAGCACGTGCCCGGTCTCGTGGGTGACGACGCGAACCGAGTCGTACTGCTGGCTCTGGGTGTAGTCGATGAAGACGTAGCCACTTCCGTGGCCGTTGGTGGAGGCGTAGGACCCGCGCGAGTCGTTGCCCTCGATGTAGGAGAAGTCGGCACCGCTCGACGCCTCCTGGAGCTTGACGTTGGACTCGGAGCTGTTCCAGATCGAGGCCGCGCTCGATATCTGCGAACGGAAGCTCGGCGCCTGGGAGGCGTTGTAGTAGACGGTCACCGCCTGCGCGTTCGGCTGGGCGGCGCGCTTCTCGGCGACGGACTTGAGCACGGCCTCGAAGAACGCCTTGTTGTTCGCGGCCTCCTCAGCCGACCCGGCGTACCGCGCCACGGAGGTACCGGCGGCAGCGGACGGAGCGGCCGTCTGGGCGCTCGCCGGCACCACCGCACCCAGCGCGCTGGAGGCCAGACCGAGAGCGAGGGCGAGGAGTCTCGTGGACGTTCGGGACGACTTCATGTGGGGGGGCTCCTACTCACTCGGTGACGCCGAGCGCACGGTGCGCGGTCGACTCTGCGCGAACACCGGTTCTGAACTGCGGCGACGTCCTGTGGGTCGCCATTCTTAGAACGGCTCGACAGGGAGCGCAAAGGGTCCCGCCACTACCTCGCCTCGTAGGCCCCGGGACCTCGCCAGGGCAGTGCGCGGGGCTCCGGTCCGCACATGGCGGCAGCAGGGGAAGCTGTCGCGGCGTCAGAAACCTTGCATCACGGGGCAATGGGCGTGCGAGTCGGCCGGGCGGAATCCCGGGACGCACGGCGGGATCGACATCCGGGCTAAGACGGACAAATCCTTAGATGTCTGCCATGCCGCGTCTACTAAGTGTGCCGGTTGATTGGCGGAGCACTGTGACCGACGTCATAGAACATGAGCTTCCGCTTCTTTCGCGCCCCACCGGGCCCGTGGCGCCCCCCCCCAGAGAGTCACCCTCGACGCTGGGCGGCATCCCTCACCGCTGAGCCGCCGCCGCTCAGTCCTGATCAGGATGGAGGCCGGGCCCGCCGTGCAGCCCGGCGAGCGGTGTGGGCGAGAGACTGGTGGGTTCCTCGCCCGCCTCCAGCAGCGTGTCCGCCGCACCCGGTGGCTTCGGGACTCTGCGGGCCTGGCTGTCGTCAGCCGCGCGAACGAGGTGCGCGCCCGGTCGTAGAGCGCCAGCTGCACTCCGGCCCCTTCCGCCGGCACCAGCACCACCGGGCGCAGGTGAAGATCATTCACGGGACCGCGGCCAGAACCCCTTCGAGGCTCTGTCCACAGTTCCGTGATCGGGCAACGCCGCGTCCCTCACCACCTCGTAGGCTGGCTGGGTGTCTGATCACGGCATTGAGTTCCCCGCTTTTCGTCTGCATGTCGTGCCGGCGGTCCTCGCTCTGGCGAGTCCCTCATGGCAACGCGACGTGTGGCTGCAGCCAGAGGAGTTCGAGGACCTGGACTACGTGGTCAACGTACTGTTCGACGATTTCTGCAACGCTGACGACCCCGGTCCGTGGCTGGGCAAGAGCCTGCGGACCGAGGAGGAAGTCACGCTCATGAGGGAGTTGGGCACGGTCTACTCGGCAGTGCAGGAGTCCGTGGGTCGCCGCGCCCCGGATGAGGCTTATCTCGATGCTGCGGAGTGGGACATCGTGATCACCATCGCGGCCCGACTGGCTCAGGTGATGGTGACCAATGACCTTCAAGCCGCGGCTGTCCTGCATGAGCAACGTCAGCGCTCCTGACGACCAGGACACCGGTGCGGCAGGGGAATCGACGGCTGGGTGAGAATGCGCGCCTTCAGGAACGAACGAGCCCCGGCCACACACGCCTCGCTCGAGCGTTTTCACCCGGCTCACGTGTTGCACCGAGCCGGCGGGCGAGTCATGGTTCCGACAGGATACGAGGAAGATGCGCTGCTCCTCCCGCGCCATGAGCCGATTCCTGGACCGGTCAGAGAGGCCGGAAGGCTCTGATGCCGAGTCAGGCGGATGCGTGGGGAAGCAGGAAGGGAAGGTGGGCGGTGAGGGAGCGCTCTGCGAGAACCCACAGTTCACCCCTTCCGCAGCTCCCTCCAGTAGCCGTAGTTCCAAGCCGGCCGGGCTCGATCGGACCGAACACACTTGACGTTCCAGCAAATTGGGACTGATCGGAACCGCCTGTGACACTCGTTCCCTTCGCCCGGCGGCCGAAGGCTCATCCGCGTTCGCGAAGGTACGCCTCCAGCTCTGCGGCCCCGGTCAGCATCGCCCGCCCACGGGCGGACAGCCGACCCTGCCAGTCGCGCAGTGCGGCTTCCAGCGGCTCCAGACCGCCGGCCGCCCGCACCTGGGCGATCAGCGGGGCGATCTGCTCCAGCAGGTAGCCACCCCGCCTGAGCTGGTGGGCCAGCCGGGCGTCGCGCACGTCGGCCTCGTCGTAGACGCGGTACCCGGTTCGCGGGTCACGGCGCGGGCGTACCAGCCCGGCCGTCTCCCATTTACGCAGTGTCGCGGGCCGGATACCGAGCTTCCCGGCCAGCGGCCCGATGAACGTGCCGCTGGGCCCGGACACCGCGGCCGGCTCGGTCCCCGCACCGAGCTCAGGCGTCGGGGTGGGCTCCAGGTCACGGAGGGCGCTCTCCACGGCCTGGAGGGTCCGCCGGTCGTCGAGAAGCTGGGCGTGGCTCTCGTCGATGAGGCGGAATGCCTCCTCGGCCGCATCCTGGTTCACGGCCCGCATGATCGACGTCGCCGTCTGGTGGCCGTGGCCGGGCACCAGGGCGAGAAACGCGCGCAGGGCCCCCGCGTGCAGCGAGGTATAGGTGCGGTAGCCGTGGGGTGTGCGGCCGGCGGCCGGAAGGATGCCGGCCTCCTCGTAGTTCCTGATCGCCTGAGTCGACAGACCGTGCCCGCGTGCCAGATCGACCGGCCTGAGCCGCACGCCGCTTTGAAGGTTTCGCCCCATGTGACCGACGATATCGCGGAAAAGTTTCAACCGAGGGTTCAACGATACCGTTGAAGGCATGGCTACCGACATCAAGGACACCGCCCATACCGTCGAGGCTGCCGCCGTCATGAGCCTGCTCCCGGCCCGGCCCCGCCTGCTCGCCCTGGGCGAGCCCACCCACGGCCAGGACGCTCTGCTCGACCTGCGCAACGAGCTCTTCCGGCAGCTCGTCGAGCAGGAGGGCTACCGGACGATCGCGCTCGAGAGCGACTGCATGATGGGCCTGGTCGTGGACGACCACGTCACCTCGGGCACGGGCACGCTCGACGAGGTCATGGAGCACGGAATCAGCCACGGCTGGGGCACGTCCGCGGCCAACCGCGAGCTCGTGCGCTGGATGCGCGCCTACAACGACGGCCGCCCCGCGTCCGAGCAGCTCCGGTTCGCCGGTTTCGACGGCCCGCTGGAGATCACCGGCGCCGCGAGCCCCCGGCAGGCCCTCATCGCACTCCACGGGTACCTCTCGGCCCGGGTGGACGCGGACCTGCTCCCCTGCACTGCGGGGACACTCGACCGCCTGCTCGGCACCGACGAACGGTGGACCAATCCCGCCGCGATGATGGACCCGGCCCGGTCCGTGGGGCAGTCGGCCGAGGCCAGGGAGCTGCGGCTGCTCGCCGACGATCTGGCGGCGCTGCTCGACGAGCAGGCGCCGTACTTGATCACTGCGACCTCGCGGGACGACTGGGACCGGGCGCGCCTGTACGGGCGCACCGCGACCGGCCTGCTGCGCTACCACTACTGGATGGCCGACACCTCACAGGCCCGCATGACGCGGCTGGTGGGCGTGCGGGACCAGATGATGGCCCACAACCTCCTCGCCGTCGCCGCTCGGGGCCCGGCACTCGTCCACGCCCACAACGGCCATCTCCAGCGGCAGAAGAGCACGATGCGGATGGGCGGGATGCCGCTGGAGTGGTGGAGCGCCGGTGCGCTGGTGAGTGCCCAGCTCGGCGAGGGGTACGCCTTCGTGGCCACGGCCCTCGGCACGATCCGGCACCAAGGAGTCGACACGCCGCCGCCGGACACCGTCGAAGGACTCCTGTACGCCCTCCCGGAGGACCGCTGCGTCATCGACGCCCCGCGGCTGGCCACCGCCCTCAGCGACGAACGGCCCGCGCCCCGCGTTTCCCCCTGGTTCGGCTACTCCCCGCTCGACCCGTCCCACTTGGCGGACAGCGACGGGATCGTGTTCGTCAAGGACGTCCCGCGACGCTAGGGCCGGCATCGGGGCCTGTGTCCCGGATCACGGGGATCGCTACACCCCTTGGCGAGTCCCAGCAGTGAGCCCGGCTTCCTTCCCGCTATGAGCGGAGCCGGACGATGAGGGCAGCGGCGGTGACGGTGCCGATGCGGACGTAACCACGCTTGTCATTCACCGCGTTGCGCCTCGCCGGCGTCCTGTGGCCGATTTTCATGGCGGCGGCCGATCCTTTCCGGGACGGGTCAGAATGGTCAGTGTTGTGTGCCGGCGAGGCGCGACGCGGTGAGTCCATGACTTCGCATGGCGAATGGGTGCGGTGTCGGGCCCGTGCCCGCCCCAGCCGGCCGGCAGTGCCGACTCCGCAGACCGATGGCAGACAGACGCGGCCTCCGGGTGACAGGTGGGCTCACCAGGTCTTCGCGGCGGTCACGAGGCACTCGCGTACGAGCGTCACGTGCGGATTGGTGGAGCTGCCCGGGCGTTGCACGAGGTAGGCGGTGTTGATCGGGGGGTCCTCCGGCTGGTGGAGCAGTCGGAGGGCGCCGGAGGCGAGTTCGGTGCGGCACATGTAGCTGGGCAGGACGCTCCAGCCGGCGCCTGCGGTGACGGCGGTGAGGACGCCGCGCAGGTCGGGGATGGTGATCGCGGCCTGGGTGTGCAGGCGGCGGTTGAAGACGTGGCGCCAGTAGCGGCGCGCGATGGGGAGATCCTCGGCGTAGGTGATCAGTGGCAGGGTTTCCAGGGCGGCGGGCAGTTCCTGTCCCTTGAGCCGTTCGGCCCATGCCGGGGCGGCGACCAGGACGAATTCCTCGTCGGCGAGGAGTTCGGCGTGGAGAGTCCGGCCACGGGGCCGGCGGGTGGCGACGACGAGGTCGTGGCGTCCGGCCCGCAATTCTTCGAGCAAATGTTCGGTAAGTCCGATAGTCACCCGCAGCCGGACGCCCTGCGCGACCAGCGGGGCCAGCACATGGAGGCCGGCGACGCTCATGAACTCCGCGGGCCCGGCCAGATGCACCGGTGCCACGGTACTGCTGGGCTCCTCGCCGGCGATCGCGGCCAGTTGATCGAGAGGAGCCGACAGCTGCCCGGCGAGTTCGTCCGCGTGGGGCAGCGGGGTGACGCCGTGCGCCCGGCGTTGGAACAGTTCGCGGCCCAGGCGGTTCTCCAGCGCCCGGATCTGCGTGGTCACGGTGGACTGCGACAGCCCCAGCTGTCGCGCGGCGGCGGTGAAGGACCCCAAGCGGTGCACGGCGAGAAAGGTGCGCAGCAGATTCAGGTCCAGCGGACCGGCCCCATGAATGCCCTGATCGCTCACGACGTCGAGCCTACGAGGTGCGCCCGGCAGTCACCTGCCGATCCGTCCCCGTACGGGGCATCGATTCGTCGATACCACGTATCGGTGCATTCATTGGCGCAGATACTTCAGCACCTTTAGTTTCGAGAACGACAGCGATGACGTTCTGAGCACGCAGCGCCAGAACGCGAACCACCGGCTCTCGGAGACCGCACCATGTCGAAGATCCTCTTTGTGATGACCGGCGCCGACCACTGGACACTGGCGGACGGCTCCAAGCACCCGACCGGCTTCTGGGCCGAGGAGGCCGTCGCCCCGTACCAGGCGTTCACGGCCGCCGGCCACGAGATCGTCGTTGCCACCCCGGGCGGCGTCGTGCCGCCCCTGGACCAGGGCAGCCTGGCGCCCCAGTTCAACGGCGGCGAGGAGGGCGCGAAGAAGATGGCGGACGCCCTCGCCACGATCAGCGAGATCCAGCATCCGATCAGCCTGGAGGACGTCGGCCTCGACGACTACGCCGCCGTCTTCTACCCCGGTGGCCACGGCCCGATGGAGGACCTGGCGGTCGACTCAGACTCCGGCCGCCTGCTCACCTCGGCGCTGAAGTCCGGCAGGCCCCTCGGCGTGGTCTGTCACGCCCCGGCTGCTCTGCTCGCCGCGGTCGAGCAGGACGGCACGAACTCCTTCGCCGGGTACAAGGTGGCCGCGTTCACCAATGCGGAGGAGGCCCAGTCGGGTCTCGCCGACAAGGCGAAGTGGTTGCTGCAGGATCGCCTGACGGAGGCGGGTGTGCAGGTCCAGGTGGGCGAGCCCTGGGTGCCGAACGTTGTCGTGGACCGCAACCTGTTGACCGGTCAGAACCCCTCCTCCTCCGCGCCCCTGGCCGTGGAGCTGCTGAGGAAGCTGGCCTGACGCGCGCAATCACCGATCGCGCATGCGGGGGGGGTACTGGACGCCGCGTTCCCCAGTCGGACCCGGCCCTTACGGTCATAGGGAAACAGATGAGCAGAATCCTCGCCGTGGTTACCAACCAGGCGACCTACGGGACGAACCACCACCGGACCGGACTGTGGATCGGAGAGCTGGTTCACTTCTACGACGGGGTCCGCCGGGCCGGCTTCGAAGTCGATATCGTCAGCCCCGGAGGGGGGCAGGTGCCGCTGGACCCACGCAGCACCAGATGGGCCGACAAGGAGGTGCGCGACTACATGAGTGATCGCGCGTTCATGTCGAGCCTGGACCACACCAGCAAAGCGGCCGATGTCGACCCGGCGCGGTATGCCGCGATCTTCTACACCGGCGGGCACGGCGTCATGTGGGACTTCCCCTCCGACACCGCGCTCCAGCAGGCCGCCCGGGAGATCTACGAGAACGGCGGCGTGGTCTCCTCCGTCTGCCACGGCGCCTGCGGGCTGCTGGACATCACCCTCTCCGACGGCTCCCTGCTTGTCGACGGCCGCACAGTCACCGGGTTCTCCACCGCGGAGGAGCGAGTCGCCATGGTGAAGAGGCGGGTGCCGTTCCTGCTGGAGGACGAACTGCGCAAGCGGGGCGCGCACTATGTCAGGCACACCATCCCGATGGCCCCCTTCGCCACCGCTGACGGCAGGCTCGTGACGGGGCAGAACCCGTACTCCACCAAGGCCGTCACCGCACGACTCATCGAGACGCTGCACCGCCTTTGAGCTGATCGACAACGCCTGGCCCGGCCCTGCTCGTAGAGCCTCTCGGGGCGATCGGCTGTTCTGCCCACGTCTCGTCGGGTGACAGGTCTCTCGTTCTGCGAGCTCGGGGCCGCCCGGGGCCGGGGCGCATCGGTCTCGGTGCGCGGGCCGGCCAGGGCAGGCCCGGGCGGAGGTCCCGCGGCGGCCCCGGACCGGAGTGAGCCTGCCGGGCGGGCCCTGTCGCCTGGCATCTCGACACCATGGGGACCGGCGTATGTGCCGTCCCGTCAGCTGCGTACTTGGAGGAACGCCGTGAAGGCAATTTCGATCAAGGAGCCCGGGGGGCCGGAAGTCCTGCAGTGGATCGCTGCGGAGGACCCCGTCCCCGCAGCGGGAGAGGTGGTCATCGACGTCGTTGCCAGCGCCGTCAACCGCGCTGATGTGGCACAGCGGCTGGGGCTGTACCCGGTTCCGGAGGGAGCATCGCCTTACCCGGGGCTGGAGGTGTCCGGACGGATCAGCGCCGTCGGCGAGGGTGTGACGCACTGGCAGCCCGGCGACGAGGTGTGCGCGCTGCTGACCGGGGGCGGATACGCGCAAAGGGTCGCTGTCCCCGCGGGGCAGCTGCTCACGGTGCCCAAAGGCGTCAGCCTGGTCCAGGCGGCAGCGTTGCCGGAAGCCACCGCCACGGTGTGGTCCAACGTCTTCATGACCGGTGGACTGAAGGAAGGCGAGACCTTCCTCATGCACGGCGGGGCCGGCGGCATCGGCACAACGGCCATACAGATCGCCAGGGCCTATGGCGCCCGCGTCGTCACCACGGTCGGCGGCCCCGAGCAGGCTGCCAGGGTCCGAGAACTCGGCGCCGACCTCGCGGTCAACTACCGCACCGAGGACTTCGCCGAGCACGGCCCCTACGACGTGATCCTCGACGTCATCGGCGGCGACTACCTTCCGCGTAACGTCAATTCCCTGGCCCTGGACGGACGCCTGGTCATCATCGGGCTGCAGAACGGCCTGTCGGCCGAACTCAACCTCGTCGAACTCCTCGCCAAGCGCGCATCCGTCCATGGCACCACCCTGCGCTCCCGCCAAGCCGGCCAGAAAGCCGCCATTGTGGCCGAAGTCCAGGAACACGTATGGCCCTTGATCGAGAACGGAACCATGCAGGTCGTCATCGACCGGACCCTGCCCATGGACCAGGCCGCAGAAGCGCATCGCATCCTGGACGCCCCCCACATCGGCAAAATCGTCCTGCTCAACCCCGATGCGGCTTGACTCCGAGAGTCATTCGCAGCGCAGGAAGCGGCGGCGCACATCATGGCCGTAGCGGACACTGTCCGTCGTGACGACGCATGACCGCGTCGGTGCGCACTGCAATGACACGCGATGGGGCATCCACCTGGGTGCCGGCACCGACTCGACGGGCCACCGCAAACGATGTCGGCGGCCGAACCCGGTTCAGTGATGCCCGGTGATCGTCCAACGTCTGGCCGGATCCGCGCGAGCCTCGCAGGCGTGTGGTTCCGGACGCTCTCCCACCGGTCCGACTCGGCAATTTCAGCAAACCCCACAAACAACTCTCTAAGTATTATTAGATGATTATGGGCGCTGATATGCGAAGTGGTGTTCTTGTCACCACGCACGGGCTGACGCTCGACGGCGTGGTCGGACAGATCAGGGCGGCGGCTCGGGCAGGCGTGGGCACGGCTTGGCTGCCTCAGGTCCTCGGGGACGACGCGCTGACCACGCTGGCCGTCACCGGCCGTGAGGTGCCGGGCATCAGACTGGGCACCGCCGTCGTGCCGACCCACCCCCGGCACCCGCTGGCGCTCGCCGGGCAGGCACTCACGGTGCAGGGCGCGACGGGCGGGCGGCTGACGCTGGGCATCGGTCCGAGCCACCGGGCGACCGTCGAGGGGATCTACGGATATTCCTACGACCGGCCGGTGCGGCACGTACGCGAGTACCTCACGGCCCTGGCACCGCTGCTCCGCGGCGAGCCCGTCGAGTACCGCGGCGAGACGGTGACGGCCGTCGGCGCGCTCGACGTGCCCGGCGCGACGCCGCCGTCGCTGATGGTGGCCGCGCTCGGTCCGGCGATGTTGCGGCTGGCGGGCGAGTTGACGGACGGCACCGTCACGCTCTTCACCGGGCCACGCACCATCGCCGACCATGTGGTGCCGACGATCACCCGCGCCGCGAGCGAGGCCGGGCGACCGGCGCCGCGCGTCGTGGTCGGCCTGGCGGTCTGCGTGTCCGACGACCCGTCAGCGCGGCGCGAGTTGCTGAGCACCGTCTACGCGGCTGTGGGCACCGGTGGCGAGCCGAGTTACCGGGCGATGCTCGACCGCGAGGGCGTCGCCACGGCGGTCGACGTGGCGATCGCCGGCGACGAGGCGACCGTGGAGCGCGAGCTGCGGCGGTACGCCGACGCGGGCGCCACCGAGTTCATGGCGACGCTCTTCGGAACCGACGAGGAGAACGCGCGGACGCTGGAGCTCATCGCGTCGTTCGGCTGAGCACGAGCCCCACGGCGTCCCCGATGACCACCATGGGCACACGGCCCGATGCCGGTGGCCGCGCCGCCCGTTCGGGGCAGGGCGTCAGCTCGACGGGGCGCTGTTCGGTGAGTCCGCAGCGTGGATGGCCAGAACCATCGACCGGCCCCGACACAGGCGTCGCATCCCGGCCGCCCCGGCCAGGGCGCGGGCACCTGATTGCCGTGAGGCTCTTCGATGGGGCGCCCTGCTCGGTTGCGGTGATCGTCGACTCAGCCCGTCGCTCCCAGAGGGCCCGCGGAGAGAGCTCACAGGTCGGTGTCGACGACATGGCGGAGTGCGGAGCCGTTGCGTTGCTTGGTCACGCGCAGCTGGTTGGGGATCCGGCGGCCCAGTTCGGCAACATGGCTGACGATTCCCACGGATCGGGCGCCGGCGCGGAGCTGGTCGAGGACGTCCATGACGTCCTGGAGGTTTTGTTCATCGAGTGTGCCGAAGCCTTCATCGATGAACAACGTTCCCAGAGGGCGGCCGCTGGCTTCCTGGGTCACGACGTCGGCCAGGCCCAGGGCCAGGGCCAGTGAGGCTGTGAAGGTTTCACCGCCGGAGAGGGTGGATGTCTCCCGATGGGTGCCGGTCCAGGTGTCCAGGACTCTCAGCCCCAGTCCGGCCTTGAGGCGGCCGCGGCGGCCTGCTTCCTTTTCGTCACTGTGTACGAGCAGGTAGCGGTCGGAGGTCATGGCTTGCAGGCGGGTGTTGGCTGCCTCCGCGATCTCCTCCAACCGAGCGGCAAGGACATAGGCCTCCAGCTCCATGCTCAGGGTGTTGGTGGTGTCGGTGGCACAGGCGATGCGGGCCAGCCGGTCAGTCAGCGCGTAACGCGCTTGCAGGGGGGCGAGGTCGGCCAGGCGGGCGGTGAGATCGGCGACGAGAGGGGTGAGGTCAGTGACGCGTTTGTGGGCTTGTTGGGGCGCGCCGGCGGTGGTCTTCAGTTGTGCTTCCGCCTGGCGGAGAGTGTCGGCGGCGGCCAGCAGATCGGCGGGGGGCTGGGCGTGGGCTTCGATCAGGCCGGACCGGTTCAGGGTGTTGGTGACGATCGCGTCGTCGTGGTCCCACTGTTTGAGTTCCTCGGCCCATTGCCTCAGCAGTGAGGTGGGTCGCAGGGCGGCGGCAGCGTCCTGCCGGGTGGGGAATCCTGCCTGGTGGGCGGCTTGGTCAGCGGCGTTGACGGCGTCCTGGTGGCGGTCGGCGGCGGCAGCGAGGAGTTGGGCTGCGTCGATGGCGTGAGAGAGGTTCTCGGCCTCACGAACAAGTTCGCTGATGCGGTCCTTCAGCGTGGTGGCGGTGCCGCGTGCGTCCGCGAGGGTGAGGGCGATCGTGCGCTGCTGCTGTGCCAGGGCCGTGTGTCGAGTCCGGCATTCGACGAGCAGGTCTTTGGCTTCTTGGCGCTGCTGGGTGCGGGTGTCACATTCGGTGCGGAGGGTGGCGAGGTGCTGTTGGGCTGTGCCGAGTCGGCCGGCCTGGTCGCAGGCGGCTTGGTGGGCTGCGCGCGCTGCCTCGAGTTCGGTTTCGAGGGATGCGATGGAGGTGGTTCCCGCTGCCCCCAGTGCCTCGGCGTGCTGTGTGGCCAGGTCGCTGCCGCTGCGGGTGGCGTCGGCGTGGGCGGCTTCGGCCTCTTCGTGGGCGGTGCGGGCCTCTTCTTCGGCCTCGCGGGTGGGCCGGCCGGCCGGCAGGGGTGCTTTGCTGGGGTGGACGGTGGAGCCGCAGACCGTGCAGGGGGTGCCGTCGGCCAGTTCGGCGGCCAGTTCGCCGGCCATACCGTTCAGACGGAGCTCGCGCAGGTCGAGCCAGGTCTTCTTGGCAGCCAGGGCTTCGGCGTGCCGCTGTGACTGCAGGGTTTGTGCCTGGTCGAGACGCTCGGCCAAGGTGTCGCGGTTGCGGGCTGCGGCGAGCGTCGCGTCCAGGTCCTTGACCTGCTCCTCGAGTTGGGGGATGCGATCGGCTGCCTTGCTCAGGGCCTCGATGAGGGCGGTGTGTTCGGCTTGGGTCGCAGGCCAGGTCTGGAGCCACTGATCGGCATCGTCGTGGACGCCTTGGGCCTGTGCTTCCTTGTCCTTCAGGTCGGCCAGTTGCCTGTCCAGTTCTGTCAGCCGCTCTTCTTGCGGAAGCAGCCCTTGAAGGCGGCCGATCTCGGTGTGCCGCTGGTCATGGGCCAGCTGCAGCTGCGGGGTGCCGGCGTGGGTGTGGGCGGCGTCGAGTGCGGTGCGGGCGACCGTCTCGGCTGCCTGCGCTTCCTGATGGGCATGTGCGGTGCGTTCGACGGCGTCCAGAGGTATCCGCAGTGGTTCGGCTCGTGTGCCGTGGTCGAGTTGTTCGCGTAGCCGGGGATGGCCGCCGGCCTGCTCGTCGAGGGCTGCGCGCTGCTGGAGGGCGTCGGTGTACTGGGTTTGTCGGTCGGCCAGGTCCATGGCGGCTTGCTGGTCTTGTTTGGCCTTTTGATAGGCCCCGTCGCTGTGGTCTTCTTCGGCCAGGGCGACGGTGTGTGCTTCCTGGGCGCGATCGAGCAGGCCTTGGGCCCAGGCGAGGGTGGCCGCGGGCTGCTCGGCGTCGGGGCGGGTTGCGTGCCGGGCGCCGCTGTCCTCGGGCAGGATCGGGCCGGCTGCCTGGTCGATGCGTTCACTCAGGTGCAGGAGGCCGGTGGCGACCTGTTCGAGGTCTTCCTTGGCTGCCCTGCTGCGCTTGGCCAGCCAGCCTTGCAGTTCCTGGAAGCGGCTGGTGCCAAAAAGCCGGCTCAGCAGGCCGGCGCGGTCCTTTGCGTCTGCGCGCAGGAACTTGGCGAAGTCTCCCTGGGGCAGCAGAACGACCTGGCAGAACTGTTCTTTGGACAGTCCCAGCACCGCCTCGATCTCCCGGGCGGTGTCCTGATGGTTCGCGCAGACAGGTTCCCAGTCGCCGCCCGCATCCAGGGTGCCGGCCCATTCATGGAGCTGCACGGTGGCCTCGGCGGTGGCGAAGCCGTTCTTGGCACGGGAGCTGGGGTAGCTCTGTTTGGGGGTTCGTGTGATCTTCAGGCGGCGGCCGGCCGCGCTGAAATCCAGGGTCACCTTGGTACGCCGGTCGACGGGGGCGTGATCGCTGCGCAGGCGGTGGGTGGGGCGGACGCCGGGCACCGTGCCGTAGAGGGCGAAGCAGACCGCGTCCAGGACGCTGGTCTTGCCTGCTCCGGTGTCGCCGCGCAGCAGGAAGAGCCCCGCCCCGGACAGGTCGTTGAAGTCGACCGATTCACTGTTCCCGAACGGGCCGAAGGCCTGGATGTTCAAATGGTGCAGATGCATCAGTGGACCTCTCGCACGGCGGCTTCGGTACGGACGGCTTCCAGGCCCTGACTCAAGAGACCTTCTTCGGCGGGGGTGGCGGGTACGCCCGTGACGTGGTGGAGGAAGCCCACGGCGATTTCATGATCGCTACGCCCGCGTACCCGGGCCCGGTAGGACTCCCCCTCGCTGCGACGCCCGGTGGAGAAGCTGAGCTTGAGCGTCTGAGGGAAACGCTGCTTCAGGCGTTCCATGGCCATGTACGGCCGGTCCGCATCGGTCAGTGTGATGTGCAGCCAGCACCTCTCGTAGCGGGCGTACTCAGGGCTGGTCAGCAGGTCCTGCAAGGCGCCACTCACCTCTCGCAGCTCGTACGGCACCGGGCATGGCAGCTTGCGTGCCGTCAGCGCGGCGTCGGCGGCCAGGTCGATCAGCCACATCGCCTTGGGGTGGGAGGCTTCGGAGAAGGAGTACGCCAGCGGGGATCCGCTGTAGCGGATACGGTCACTGACCCGCTGGCAGCGGTGCAGATGTCCCAGCGCCACATAGTCCACCCCGGCGAAGACCGACGCGGCGACGGACGGGACGCCTCCGGCGGTGATGTCGCGTTCGCTCTCACTGACCTCGGCTCCGGTGACGAACGCGTGGGCCAGCACCACCGACCGGGTGCCGGCCGGCTGCCCGGCCAGATCGGCACGTACCGCGTCCATGGCGGCGGCCAGCACCGACTGATGGCTGGGCCGCTCGGCCTGCACCTGGGTGTGCACGAGGCCGGGCTCCAGGTAGGGCAGCCCGTAGAAGGCCACGGGGCCGTGTTCGTCGGTGAGGACCACCGGGCGGGCGCAGTCCTCGACGCTGGTCCGCAGATGGATTCCCGCGTGCTCGATGAGACGGGAGGAGACACCCAACCGTCGTGGGGAGTCGTGGTTGCCGCTGATCATGACGAGCGGGACACGCAGTGCAGCGAGTTCCTCAAGGACCCACTTGAACAGGTCGACCGCGTCCAGCGGGGGGATGGCGCGGTCGAAGATGTCGCCGGCGACGGCCACGACGTCGACGTGATCCGCTTGCACGGTCTCCAACAGATGTCGGAGAAAAGCGCGTTGCGCGTCCAGCAGGGGCTCGCGGTGCAGTGGACGGCCCAGATGCCAGTCCGACGTGTGCAGGATCCTCATGCGCCCAGACCGTAACCACTGAGAGGTCAGATAGGGGCGGTTTTCCTGATAATCGTGCATCTCTAAGGGAAGACAATGACATGAGAGGAATGGTTTCTCCGCACGTCCCGCCCCGGTCCGAGTACACGCGATAGGCCCCAGCCGGGCCGACGGCCGCCCCTCCTCTCCGGGACATCACGCTTTCGCGGCCTCTGGCCCGCCCCGTGCCGTGCGGAGCGGGCCCCCACAGGCCCTGCACCATCAAGTCACCAGCCGCGCCACAGGACCAGGCACCCTCCCTGGCGAGCCGGGCTGATCGCGCGCCGGCCAGAAGGGCGGAAGGATCTTCTCCAGGCGGGAGGTGACGGCTCCCTCGTTACGGCCCAGTTCGCGGGCCATCTCCGCCACCGGCACCTCGTCTGCGTTCATCCGAGCAAGCCGTTCGTCCTCTTCGGGACTCCGGCGCTCGTATGCCCGCGGATGGCTCTGCCGTTTCTCCGCCACCGTGTACGCCTTGGGCTGAGCGGCCTGTTCCTGTGAAGAGACGGCAGCCCGCGCGGCGGGCACCAAATCGGCTGGATAGGCGGCGAGCTTGAGAACGTAGAGCTTCCAACGAATCGCGTTCTCGGATCGCCCCAACTCGCGCGCGAGTTCAGAATCTCCATGCCCGACTGATGCAGCCGACGAAGGCGTTCCTCATCGTCCGGTGTCCACGCGGCACCGGTGCGCACCGCACGTGCGTTGCCCGATGCACCAGCTGCCGGCGAGGCTTTCGCGATGGAAGACGCCGATGAGGGCAGCACAGTGGCCGATGGCGCGGCGGCTGTGTCCTGGGACGCGGCGACTGCCGCCGCGATCAGCCGCCCCACCGCCGCCAGATCACCAGGAGCCAACTCGCCCGACAGCTCCCCTTGGATGACTCCGTCCACCATGGTCCAGGTTCCCGATCAGCGATCACGGCGTCTCGGTCACCGTGCCAGACACCATCCTGGTCACGAAAGGCATACACAAGGATCGCCCAAGTCTCCTCTCACTCAAAGATCACAGTCCCTTACTTTGAGGGGCAGTTGGCAACGCGCGGTCGTCACCCCGCCCCTCGCAGCATGTCAACCCTGCCCACCGACCGTCCCCGCCACCCCGTGACATACGCCCGTTCGAAGGGTGCACAGTCATGCCCATTCGCGCCATGTCAGGGGGCCGGCTTCCAGCGACTCAGGCACTGACCATCAGAACCGGTCGGCAGACCAGATGCATAACCAGGCGCTGCTCCAAAGAAGTTGGGCATCTCGAAGACGACAGTATGGGACACGACATAGCCGGCCCGGCTGGTCGTGGTCAGCATTGGGCCGCCATCTGGAAGTGATGTTCGGAGCAGCCACGGGGGACCCCGTCGGCGATGGGCGCGGGTCCCCAGGAATGTGCGGGAAGGACGCCGAAGCCCTGGCCCTGCAGACCGCCGAGGAGGGCCGGCACCACGGAGGGCTTGATGCTGTTCGCGCAGATACGGGGGCGCGGAGGGGATGCCTCCTCCTTGGAAACGGTCAGTACAGGCAGCACGACAGAGGCCCAGGAAGCAGACCGGCTGTCACTCCTCTCTCAACCGCGCCCAGGTATGAGTGTCCAGACTGTCGTGGGGGCCGAGGCGGGAGAGTTCGACGCCGTCGCGTCCCAGTGCCACGATGACGGGGCGGACTGCACGGCTGGTGTAGGGGGACGTCCAGACAGCTATCAGCCTGCGCTGCGCGGGAGCCTCGATCCGGCGGGCACCGATGAGAACGTGGCCCACGTCCCGCCCGAGGCGCACTTTGGCGCAACCGATCCACGGGGCCATGGTGATGGAGTGCGGAAGGTCAAGGCTGCGGGTGAGACTGAGGGCGCCCCCGCCGTTGCTGACGTCGAGCACATCGACGTTGACAGGATCGTCTGCGGGGCCGCTGCCGCCCCCCACGTCCCGCCACTGCTCGCCGGACCACTCCAGGAGCGCGATGTGCTCACACGCCCGCGGCGATTTCGGACGCCACACCATCCAGATCGCCCCGGCACCGGCAGTGCCGTCGACATCGACCGACACCACGGTCAGCATGCGCCGCGGCATCCACCACGGCTGCGGCTCATCCCTCGCCGGCGCCCGCCTCGCCACGCCCCGCAGAAATGTCTCCAACCGGCGTCCCGCCCATACGGCCTCTCCCCATGCCCGCATGCACCTGTGATACCCGGCGCGCGAAATCATCAAGCCCCGAGCCAAAGCCGCTGAAGCAACGCCTCACCACCTTGCGGCCCAAAAGATCACGGCTGGATGGATCTTGGGGAGCGAAGTCAACGGCTTCAAAGCCACCGTCTCAAGTCGGACCGTCGGAGCGTCTCTTCGATGTGGCCGGCACGTTGGATGACTTCGGGGCGGACGCCGGATGGCCTGTTGGGCGAAGAAGAAGCCACCGCGCAACGCTGGTTCCGTGGCCGACCGGGCGAGCCCGCTGCCACGAGCAGGCGCGTCCATGCGGGTTGCATCCACGGCACGGACGAGCCGAAATCGGCACCGCCGCCGTTGTCCAGGACATCCATCACCACGGCAAGAAAGGCAACCCCCATGCAGCGCAACACACTCTTCCTCGCCCTGTGCGCCCTCCTTACCGCCGCCGCAACAGGATTCCTCGCCACCACTGCTCTCCGGACCAGCCGCGCACCGCACTGACAGCGGCTCCCCTCTCCCGACCAGATCTTCACGCAGAGACTCGCCCACCTGCGTTTCCTTGATCGGGCCCCGGCACGGCGCCGAGCCTGAGCGCCCCGGCAGGGTCCACGCCGCTGCGGTGTCCGCACCCAACCGAATCCGGAGGATCAAGGACTGTCACCCGACCAGCCCCAGCAGGCCGGATCACCCGGACGCGGATCGTGCACGCCCGCTCGCGGGACCCGCACTGCCCGAGCTCGCCCTGGAGGGAAACCTCCAATGCCGATCTCGTCCCGGAGCCAGCCTGCGATGCCGAGCAGCGGCCCTCCATCGGACCATCAACCAGTTCGGCATTGGCGGAGGCGAGGCCCGCCATCGGGACCCTGCTGGGGATCGTCGCGATTCCGGCCGTAGACCCACCCGCACGGCAGGGCCACTCGGTCGGCGGCGCCTTGGCAGTTCAGGGCAACTCATACGTGGGCCACTGGGCCCGACACGGGACGGCCCGCGCGCCTTGGTGCCGCAGGCGGCGGACGTCCCGACAGCCACAGCCGAGGAGGTCACCGGCAGCCCGGTTCGCACCTTTGTCCTATGGGCGCAGAACCATGCCCTGGAATTTCTTCCAGATTGATGATTTGACAATGCGGACCGGAGCCTGGGATCGGCGCCTGCCCAACCGGACACAACGGCCGCACGCCGGCCGACGGACCACTCCATTGTCCAGTCCGTTGCCTGAAGCGTCTGTTCTGCGAGGCACGCCAACCTGCCGCATATTGATACAGATGACCTCTTTCAGGCCAGACAACCGGGAGGACGCTATGTCCAGCGAGCCGCGAGGCGGCGCACCCGACGTTCTCCAGCCGGATGAGATCCGCTCCGCAGCTTCGCCCCTCTCCGAGGCCGGCCTCAGGGACGAAGTGGCATCCCGGATCGCGACCAGCCCGAGCCAACCCGTCACCGCCCAGCAGATCACCGCTGTGGCCGGTTGAACGGCCATCGCTCAGGCAGCACAGCCGACCGGACAAGGGCCTTCCCGCATCGCCGCAAGAGCCGCGGCAGGAGTCCCGGTGCCCATATACCGGACGGCCCGGCCCCCAACGGCGAGATCCCTGACACGGCTCTCCGTGTAAGGCCGGCCGCAGACAGCCCGGGGTTCGACCGGCGGCGCCTCCGCCACGGTGATGGACATCGAGAAATCGGTGCTCGGGACACAAGCCCTTCTGACCCGATTCTGCGGCTGCTCGAACAACCCCTTCGGCCTATCCATGCCACCCGAAGCTCGCTGTACGGCGAGTACGGGAAAAGCCTGCACCCTCGAAAGCGACGCACCCCTCGACGCATTAAGGACTCCCCATGACGTCCCACGACACGACAGCGCGCTCTTGCCCCTTCGACTTCGCTGACGGGTTGGAGTTCGATCCCTCGCTGGCCGCGTTGGCGCAGCGCGGCCCCGTCAGCCGGATCCGATTGCCCTACGGCGAGACCGAGGCGTGGCTGGTGACCAGCTTCGCCGGAGTGCGCCAGGTGACGTGCGACCCGAGGTTCAGCCGGGCGGCGATCGTCGGGCGCGACTATCCGAGGATGACGCCCGAGCCCATCGTGTCCCCGGAGTCGATCAACGTGGCGGACCCGCCGCACGCCACCCGGCTGCGGCATGTGGCAGCCCAGGCGTTCACACGGGAGCGGGTGGCAGGCATGCGTCCCGCCGTGGACCGAGTGGTGGCCGGTCTGCTCACGGCGATGGCCGAGGCGGGACCGCCCGCGGATCTGGTGACACATCTGTCCGTTCCGCTCCCCCACCTGACGATCTGCGAGTTGCTCGCCGTCCCCGAGTCCGACCGCGATCACCTGCGCACGTGCACCATGCGGCTTCTGGCCACCTCCCCGGACACCAAGCAGGACGCGGCCGACGCCAAGGCCGAGCTGCGGAAGTACTTCGCCGACTTGATCCCGGACCGGCGGCGCGCGCCGGGCGAGGACCTGCTCAGCGCGATGGCCGCGGCCCCGGTGCCGGAGGGCGAGGAGCCGCTGAGTGACGACGAGTTGGCCGTCCTGGCCGTGACGCTCATCCTCAGCGGCAACGACACCGCGACCTGCCAGATCAGCAACATCGCCTATCTGCTGCTGACCCGGCCCGAGGAGCGGAGCGCGCTCGAGCGCGAGCCCGCGCGGTTCCCCGACGCGCTGGAGGAGCTGCTGCGGTTCATCCCCTTCCGCAAGGGCGTGGGCATCCCACGGATCGCGCTGGAGGACGCGGAGGTCGAGGGAACCGCCATCCGGGCGGGCGACTACGTGCACGTGTCCTACCTGGCAGCCAACCGGGACCCGGTCATCTTCCCCGATCCGCACACCCTGGACCTCGAGCGCCCGGCCCACCCGCACATGACATTCGGCTGGGGTGGGCACCACTGCCTGGCCGCACCGCTCGCACGGGCGGAGCTGGACAGCGCGGTCACCGGCTTGCTCACCCGCTTCCCGCACCTGCGCCTCGATGTCGACCGCGACGAGATCCAATGGGACACCGGGACCATCCGCCGCTTCCCCATCCGCCTGCCCGTCACCTGGTGAGGCCGGGGCAGCGGGACTGCTGG
Organism: Streptomyces griseochromogenes; assembly: GCF_001542625.1. Classification (NCBI taxonomy): domain Bacteria; kingdom Bacillati; phylum Actinomycetota; class Actinomycetes; order Kitasatosporales; family Streptomycetaceae; genus Streptomyces; species Streptomyces griseochromogenes. The sequence continues at coordinate 5,902,890 of NZ_CP016279.1, forward strand.
ACGCAGCGCCCGGCCATGCTTCGGACGCGTACGCCGGCCCGCAAGTCACAAAGCGCCAGCTGACGAGTACGCGGTCGTGGCCTTCGTGGTGTGCGAGTGGCGCGCGATCTGACAGGGGACCTCCGCGCCGGGCTCATGGCGGCGGCCCGCCGGTGAACCGGCGGGCCGCCGACGAGCACGTCCCCACGGTCGTGGAACGACTGGAGTGGTCGGGGTACTGCCGACGCCTGCGGCTCGAGACGCCGTCGCCTCGGATCAGGCCGGACGAGACGGCCACTGACCCGACAGGGTGACTTTGCGTTTCTTTCTCGAAGTGAATTACTGCAGGTCAGCGACCTCGACGTGGGATGTTGGGCGTAGATTCTTCACCGACCGGGTTTTTAGTCATAGCTAAAGGTGGCATCCTCATGGAGTGGCAACAAGTGTTGCCACTCCATGAGTTGGGGGTGCCCCATGGGCATTTTTGCCCGTGACGAGAGCCGGACGAACTTAGCGGCTGCCCGGATAGCGAGGCAGGCGACGGCCTCCCTCGCCGGACTGCTGGCAGGGCTGGGCAAGAACCGCTCCGATCTGGCGCACGCGATGGGCGTCAGCCCGGGCCGGGTCAGCCAGATCATGTCCGGCGATGCGAACCTGACGGTCCGGACGCTCGCCGCCGTGGCGGAGGCGCTGGATGCCGACGTCCAGATCACCTTCTGTGCCCGACCACGGTCAGCGGACGCCGAATCCGGCGGCACCACAGATGCGTCGCCCGTCAGGAGCAGCGGGCTCCCGGCCCACCGGTAGGCGTCTTCCCGGCCCACCGCTGCGCGTCGGGACCAGCGCTTCTGCCTCAGTCATCCCGCCCGCCCGCAGCGGATCACGATCCCGCCTTGGTTCAGCGGGTCAGCCAGCGGTCGAACCACCGACGCTGCGGTGGCAGTGCCGGACTGTGGAAAGCGTCGTTCGACATCGCCTTCGCCCGCAGCGTCTGGAGTTCTCCGTTCTCGCTCCTACGGCCGTGGACGTACGCGAAACGCAGCAGGTGTCCGCACTGTGCGAGGGCGGTGCCGAACGCCTGGCGTCGGGCGATGAGTTCATCACCCGTCGGCTCACGCTCAGCCTGACGGCACGACTCGTCGATGCCGGTCTGCACGTCCAGCGCCGCGTCGATCGCCTTCTCGACATCCGCATAGATGGCGTTGATCATTTTCGTCTCGGCAGCGAGCGGATGCCGCTCCAGCAGGTACAGCTTGAGATCGTGGACGAACACCCTGAGCTGGGCAGAGGTTTCAACACCGTGCAGAAAGCGGTCCGACCAGGTACACGCGTCAAGGTGCACACGCTGCACCAGCCGCTCCCTGGCCAGGGCGATTCCCAGCGTCATGAACTTGACGTACGGCTGCGCCGTCTCGTCCTGTCTCCGTCGGGGCAGCGCGGTGGCACCCGTCGCGGCGCCCGCGATCACCGGAGGAATCGATGCCGCGTGCGGAAGCAGTACCACCGCGCCGGCCGCCACCGCTCCCATCAACGCCAGCACGAGCAGCATCAGACCGGACGATGCCCAGCTGCCCAGCAGTCGTCCTTTTCCGGCGAACTCGCGTGCCAGCCCGACCCACGCGATGGCCGCGCTCACGGCGGCCGGTAACGCGTAATCACCTGTCCAGGTGTGGTGAAACCAACTCATCGACGGCGCCCCCAACACATTCCACGGACAGGCCGGACCGCCGTCAGCGTGCGGAAGCCAGGCATGCCTCCCTTTCGGCGTGTCACGCCAGCGCCCAGTCCTCTCGCCGCGCACCTTTCGTCGAGAACTGCCGCGACTATGACTGATGATGTCAGTCAACGGGACACCACGCCGTTACTTCGAGCAACAATTGTCCAGCGTGTCTGACCGTCGAGAGTCCGCCCACACCCGTGCAGACGGTCCGTCTGGATCCCGACCACGCTTGTGCGCGCGGCTCGCTGTTACGTGACCGTGTGAAGTGCCCGCCGTGACACCCCTGACTCACCTCTCGCTCCGTCGTACAGGGAAGCACGGTGCAGGCCACTGCGGCGGAACCCTTCACACGCGCGGCATTGCCGACTGCTCCAGCGCCTTGCGAGCAGCGAGATAGCCGGCGATTTTGAACGCCAACTCATGGGAGCCGAACGCCTCGGCTCGGACCTGCCGAAGCACCACCTTGGTGGCGGCCTCGACACCGTGCTCGGGCAGCCCCAACTGCTCCTTGATCCCCTCGGCGACTGCGGCGAAGAACCGCGGCAGATCCCCGGCGGGCTCGTACTCCACCGCCAGCCCCTCGGCCACCTCGAAGACGAACCCCTCGGCCGCGGGCTCGAAATCCACCACGATCTCCGCGAAGTGCGGCGCGCAGTTCTGTCTTTGATGCAACACGCGCACGCCACGGACCGGCTGCGACGGAAAGCGGAATGGCCTTGACGTCATACCGTAACGCTAGAGCCTCAGCCTGCTTCGCCGGCCCACAGGGCGGCGTACTAGTTGTGGGCGTAGTGGATGTGGTCGCGGTTGTTGCAGGCGTCGTCCACCGCGTCATCCGTCCACGGTGCGGGCAGCGGGACGAGCCCGAGTGCTTGCTTGCAGAGGTTGGCGGCGGAGAAGTTCCGTCCAGTGACGTTGATGTGACCGTGGTCGCTGTCGTTGCCGGCGTGGGCTGGGGTGGCGAGCGCGAGACCGGTCATGGTGAGCGCGGCGAGCGCGCCGATCTTTTTCATGACCGACTCAACGACGCCACATCGGCCCAGGTCACGCCCGCTGCTCTCAAGATCAAGCACGTCTTTGCGACATGTATTGGTGGGGCGAAGTCCTGCCACCTCGAAACCCTGTTCGCTGCGCGGACATGAGCCCAGAGCCAGAATCCGGCTCGGCCCAACGACGTAATTCTCCAGACATCGCACCTGGGTAGTTCCCTACCTGAATCGGCCGTATCTCCGCCATCCTTCGCTAGGGTCGTCGCACCGGCCGCCGTCGCGCCATCCCAGTAACCGGGGCGGTTGCCCGTCAGTGTTGAGGAGCTCGTATGCACTACTACGACCTCGGTAGTCACGGTCGGCGCGTGACGACATCGTCCTCCGATGCGCAGACCTGGTTCGACCGCGGGCTCAACTGGACGTACGCCTTCAACCACGAGGAGGCCGTCCGCTGTTTCGAGGCCGCCGCCGCGACGGATCCCGACTGCGCCATGGCCGACTGGGGCCTGGCCTACGCACTCGGCCCCAACTACAACAAACCCTGGGAGTTCTTCGACGAACAGGACCTCGGGCGGACCGTGGAGCGTGCGCATGCCGCGGTACAGCGGGCGCAGGCGAAGGCCGCCGGCGCGACCCCGGTCGAGCAAGCGCTCATCGGCGCACTGTGTGCCCGCTATCCACGGGCCCAGGCGCCGGACGCCGAGGACTGTTCCGTGTGGAACGTCGCCTATGCCGACAGCATGCGAGCCGTCCACGAACTGGCGGTCGACGACCTCGACGTGGCCACCCTGTACGCCGACGCCCTGATGAACCTCACGCCCTGGCAGTTGTGGGACATCCGCACGGGCAGGCCGGCTCCGGGCGCGCGCACCACCGAGGCCAAGGCCGTACTCGAGCGGGCGCTCGCCACACGGGCGGGCGCGCGGCACCCGGGCCTGCTGCACATGTACATCCACCTGATGGAGATGTCGCCGACTCCCGAGGTCGCCCTGCCGGCGGGTGACCGGCTGCGCGGTCTGGTGCCGGACGCGGGCCACCTCCAGCACATGCCGTCACACCTGGAAGTACTCTGCGGCGACTACCGCCGTGTGATCTCCGACAACGCCGAGGCGATCGCGGCCGACGAGAAGTTCCACACCAGGGCCGGGGCGATGAATTTCTACACCCTGTACCGGTGCCACAACCTCCACTTCAAGATCTACGGCGCGATGTTCCTCGGGCGCTTCCAGGACGCGATCGACACGGCGGGCCGGCTCGAAGGGGCCGTACCCGAGGAACTGTTGCGGGTGGACAGCCCTCCCATGGCGGACTGGCTGGAGGGCTTCCTCGCGATGCGGGTGCATGTGCTCATCCGCTTCGGTCGCTGGGACGACATCCTCAGCCTTGAGATGCCCGCCGACGCGCAGCTGTACTGCGTGACCACGGCAATGCTGCGGTACGCGCGCGGAGTCGCGCTCTCGGCCACGGGCCGGATCGACGAGGTCGAAACGGAACGTGAACTCTTCCGCGCCGCGGTCGCCCGGGTTCCGGAGACGCGGATGTTGTTCAACAACACCTGTGCGGACATCCTGGCGATCGCCGCGCAGATGCTGGACGGAGAGCTGGACTACCGCAAGGGGAAGGTAGACACGGCGTTCGCGGCACTGCGCCGGTCGACGGAGCTGGATGACGGCCTCCCGTACGACGAGCCGTGGGGGTGGATGCAGCCCACCCGGCACGCATACGGCGCACTGCTTCTCGAACAGGGCCTGGTCGCGGAGGCGGAGGCCGTCTACCGCGCCGACCTCGGACTCGACGACACGCTGCCGCGCCCGCTGCAGCACCCGGGCAACGTCTGGGCGTTGCACGGCCTTCACGAGTGCCTCGTGCGGCTCGGCAAGGAGGGAGAGGCACAGATCGTGGCCCAGCAGCTGAAGATCGCCGCGGCGATGGCGGACGTGCCGATCGACGCGTCCTGCTTCTGCCGTTCGGAGACCACCGCCGCTTCCGGGCCTCGGCACGGCTGCTGTGCGGGGGACGACTGAGCATCACAGAGCGGCAGACAGGCTCCGGCGCCGACTGGACCGACTTGCTGACTGAAACGATCCCTCGCTGCCGGGAGTCACGACGACGGTGGCGCGTTCGTCCGGGACCGGGAACGGCCCGTAGTTTGGTCGTTCGCGCCGTGTCACAGGCGCGCTCCTCGGGGGCTGCCGACGGTCATTCTGATTCCCCTCAGTCTGCTGGCAGTTGAGCAACCGCGTCCGCCCAACGGCCGCACCGGAAACCAGTCCAGGAGCGGGCCAGGCCGTCCTCAATCCCTCAAAATCTCCGCTTCGTATACATAGAGATGAGCGCTCATCTAGGAATAATTCCTCGATGGCATGGACCGGTGCTTCGGCCGTCACTCGTAGTGGACGGGCCCTGAATCTCGGCATACCCGACGCATACATACCAGCATTATTTGCCCGCTCGGGGGAAGCGCAGCTCACCGTACGCCCGCTCCGGCGATGGGAGCAACAGCATGCTTGCACAACGCATTCTGTACCGTCCTGCGAGTTCCGAAGACTCACCGGTGCCCCGGACCACCGCGTCGGCATCGTACGCGGCGGACTGGGGCATTCTGCTCCTCAGACTCACTTTCGGCCTGTTCATGGCCGGACACGGCGCTCAGAAACTGTTCGGAATTTTTGGCGTCCACGGTCTGAGCGCGACCGGTAGGGGATTTGCCGCCCTCGGCTACCACCCCGGAAAGCTCTTCGCCGCGCTCTGCGGCCTCTCCGAATTCCTCGGGGGCCTCGGCCTGGCTGTCGGACTCCTCACCCCGCTCGCGGCCGCTGCCGTGATCGGCGTGATGATCACTGCGGTGGCGACGGTGACAGGGGCCCATGGCCTGTGGGAGACGCACGGCGGGGTCGAGTACAGCGTGGCCATCACCGTGACCGCCCTGGCCATCGCCGCCATCGGCCCGGGCCGACTGGCCCTCGACTGGTTCTTCCGCTGGGGTACCGGCGGCTGGGGCGAGGCCGCCCTCGCACTCGGCCTAGGAGGTGTGAGCGCAGCAATCGTGCTCAGTCTGTAACCACATGACACACCCCGGTACGCTCTTCCCCCGCAGCACGCAGACGCCGACGGCGCTTGCCGCCTCATGACCTGCGTCCTCTCAAGGTGTGTCTGTCTCCGGAGACAATCAGGCAGCTCACGGAAGGCCAGGACAGCGGGCCCGGTCCGCGATGGCAGGATGACAGCATGGTGACTAATCAGCCCTGGGCCATGCTTCATGGTGACCTGCTCGCGGCGAAGACGCTGGCGTACGACCCGAGCGGCTTCACCTGCTCGCCGCCGGTACCCGAACCGGAGAGCGCCGAGTACGCGGCATGCGCGTTCACACTCGATGGCCGCTCAGTGCGCTTCCGCGTGGCCAAGACCACCCCGACGAAGGTGGGTCAGTTCGTCACCGTGTGGCAGCGGTCCGAGGAGGGACCGATCCGGCCCTTCGACGTCGAGGACGACGTGGACCTCTTCGTCATCAGCAGCCGCGACGACGACGGCTTCGGGCAGTTTGTCTTCCCGCGCGAGGTGTTGTGCGAGCGCGGCATCGTCTCCCGCGACGGCTCCGGAGGAAAGCGCGGATTCCGCGTCTATCCGCCGTGGGTGACCACGACCAACCGGCAGGCCCGCGGCACGCAGGCGTGGCAGGTGAACCACTTCCTCAGCCTCGGCCAGGACGGTCCCGCCGACCTGGCACGCACCCGCGCCCTCTACCACCCGTAGGTGGTCACCACGGTCACTCTCGCCACAAGGCCACCACCTGCCCCAGCGGGCTCGCCCAACACCGCCCGAGCTTTCCAGGCGAGCTTGTCGTCACCGGGAGAGTGACGTCCGATGGGTGCTCAGTACCACTGCGCCGACAGCGAGGACGACGACCACATCGACGATCCCTCCGAGGTTGCCCTGTTCATGCCGATCGACGACCTCAACGACACGGACGACACGTTCCTCGTCACCCACCACGTCAGGCAGCGGTCACAGGCGTGAGGTCACCGACCGGCGGGTTGAGGCGGGCGAACCCTTCCTGGCGCTGGTAAGGAAAGTACGGGTAGGGCGCTGTCCTGCCGCTCGCCGCGTCGAGTTTCGCCATCTGGTCGGGCGTGAGTGCCCAGCCGACGGCGCCGAGGTTCTGGCGAAGCTGCTCCTCGTTGCGGGCGCCGATGATGACGGAGGAGACAGTCGGCCGCTGCAGCAGCCAGTTGATGGCGATTTGCGGAATGGCCTTGCCGGTCTCCTGCGCGATTTCGTCTAGGGCGTCGATCACGCGGTAGAGGTGCTCATCATCTACCGGCGGGCCGTAGTCGGCGGTGTTGTGCAGTCGACTGCCGGCGGGGAGCGGTTGATCGCGGCGAACCTTGCCGGTGAGCCGTCCCCAGCCGAGCGGGCTCCAGACCAACGCTCCGAGGCCCTGGTCAAGTCCGAGGGGCATCAGTTCCCACTCGTAGTCGCGGCCGACGAGGGAGTAGTAGACCTGATGCGCGATGTAGCGCGAGTGGCCGTATCTGTCGGAGATCGCAAGGGACTTCATCGCCTGCCAGCCGGAGAAGTTGGAGACGCCCAGGTAGCGGACCTTGCCCGCTCGGACGAGATCGTCGAGCGTGGACAGGGTCTCCTCGATCGGTGTGCCTGCGTCGAAGGCGTGCAGTTGGAACAGGTCGATGTAGTCGGTGCTGAGCCGGCGCAGCGCGTCCTCGCACGCGGTGATCAGGCGCGACCGAGAGGAGCCCGCATCGCCTGGGCCGTCCCCCATCGGCAGGCTGGTCTTGGTGGACACGATCACCTGGTCCCTGCGGCCTTTGATGGCGTCGCCCAACACCTGCTCGGACGCGCCGCCGGAGTAGACGTCGGCGGTGTCGAACATCGTGATTCCGGCGTCCAGGCAGATGTCCACGAGGCGGCGCGCTTCTCGCGCATCAGTGTTGCCCCAGGCGCCGAACAGCGGTCCTTGGCCTCCGAAGGTGCCGGCGCCAAAGCTCAGCGCGGGGACCTTGAGTCCGGATGCACCCAGCCGCCTGTACTCCATGGTCGCTCCTCGATCTCCTCAGCCACGGATGACTAACGGTTCCGTGGTTCCGTTAATATGTGGGTCAAGGTAGCAGAATCGAGCGACTAAAGAAACTGGAGTCCCGTTATGGATTCGGAGAGCGCGGGGCCGGGGACCGTCCGGCCGGGAGGGCGCACGGCGCGAGTGCGGGCGGCGGTGCTGCAGGTAGCCGGGGACACACTGGCTGAGCAGGGCTTCGCCCACCTCGACCTCGCCGACATCGCGCGCCGCGCCGAAGTGGGCAAGACGACCGTCTACCGTCGCTGGGGAACGGTGACCGGCTTGGTGGCCGACCTGCTGACGGACATGGCCGAGCAGTCGCTGCCGCGTACCGAGACCGGTTCACTGCTCGGCGACCTCAAAGCCAACGCCCGGCTCGTGCAGCGCACCTTGGCCGACCCGCGGCAGGGAGCGCTGTTCAAGGCCGTGATCGCAGCAGCCACCTGCGAGGCGAAGACGGCCGAGGCCCTCCATCACTTCTACGACATCCGTGTCAAGGAGTGGGCCCCTTGCGTCCAGCAAGCCATCGACCGGGGCGAGGTGCCCGACGGTACCGACACCCACGAAGTGATCCGCGCTGTCTCCGCCCCGCTCTACTATCGCCTGCTGACCAGCGGCGATCGCCTGGACGAAGCCGCCGCGGACCGGGCCGCCGAAGCCGCCGCGGTTGCCGCGCGGGCGGGGGCGTACAAACGGACCGAAGGGCTTGCGTGACCGAGCCGGCTCCGTCATCGAGCGCGGATCCATGTCTCTCCATCCTCGATCTTCACCGCTATCCGCCCTGGGAGTGTGCCGGGGTGATCGGCGAGGTGGTCCTGTGCGGATTGAAGCCTCACTTTGCGGGGGATCTTGCGGGTGTCGCGTATGTAGCCCCGGACGGGTCGGAGTTACGCCGCCCGCTGACGGAAGCATGGGCCGTGCCGTTCGAGCGCGCCCTCCCCGTACGCGCCTTCGCGTCGTACCGTCGGCAGCGCAACTTGCCGGGCCGGTGGTGGTCGGCGACGACGGGCGGGCACGTCGGGTAGGAGTCCTGGCTGGAGCGCGACCGCGTCATGCTGGTGGACTTCGACCCGACGGTGGTGGGTATCTCCTCGCAGCCGTTCTGGCTGTTCTGGTCGGCGGCGAACGGCCGGGCCGTCTCACACGCGCCGGACTACTTCGCCCGTCACGATGACGGGACGGCCGTGGTCATCGGCTGCCGTCCAGCCGAGCGCCGCGGCCCCCAGGACCGCGCGAAGTTCGAGGCGACGGAGGCAGCCCGCGCCGAGGTGGGGTAGGAGTTCCGGCTACTGGGTGCCCCGGATCCGGTCGTGGTCCGAGACGTCCGGTGGCTGGCGGGCTACCGGCACGGTGACCTTCGACGGCGGCGAACATCAGGTGGTGGCGCTGGCCGGGACGGCGGTGCGACTGCGGTCGGCCGGAGGGGCGGAATCGGTAGTGCTGGCCCCCTTCTTGATGGCGGCGCCGGACTTCGCTGTTACCGGCGCCGAGCCGTCGCCGGAGATGGAGCCGTTCGGGCCGCTCCAGACGCTGCCGGAGTCGGCGCGGGCGGCGGCGGTTGAGTGGCTGCGGCATGTGGTGGAGGTGGAGACCGGGCTGCCGCCCGGGGCCGAGCCGGGCACACCTGCGCGGCCGGAGTACGACCCGGCGACGCGGTCACTGACCGAACGGATGAGGGCGAAGGCGTCCGAGCTGGGGGTGAGCCTGCGGACGGTGGAGGGCAAGCGGTCGCGCTACCTGAAGCAGGGGCTTCGGGGGCTGGTGGATCAGCGCACGACGCGGCGGTGGGAGGCCACGGGCCGGGCGGATGCCCGGCTGGTGGCTGCGATCCGCGAAGTGCTCGACAGCGAGACGAACATCTCGACCGGCACGCGGTCGCGGCTGATCCGCCGCCGCGTGATCAAAACGGTGGAGGCCGCGCACGGTGAGGGGGTTGTTCCGTTGCCGAGCACGCGCACCTTCTACAAGCTCGTCGACGTGCTTTCCACGGGCAAGCACACCTTCGGTTCGGCGGTCACGCGGCGGCAGACGGCGAACCGGCCCGAGGGGCCGTTCACGCCGACGTTCGCGGACCGGCCCGGGGAACAGGTGCAGATCGACTCCACCCCGCTGGACATGATGGTGGTGCTCGACTCCGGACTCACCACCCGCGCGGACTTGACCATCGCGGTCAATGTCGCCACCCGCACCATCTGCGCGTCGGTGCTGCGGCCGGTGGGCACGAAGGCGGTGCGGGCTACACCGGGCCGAACGTCTCCCGTCACGGCGAGAGGGTCGAGGACCAGGCTGTCTGGACGATCCCCGAACTCCAGGACCTTCTTGACGAGTGGCTTCTGGCCGGGTGGCAGGCCAGGCCGCACGACAGCCTGCGCGACCCGTTCAGGCCGAAGAAGGCGATGTCGCCGAACGACAAGTACGCCTCGGTGGTCGCGGCCTGCGGCCATCTGCCGCTGGTGCTGCGGGGCGAGGACTACCTGGAGCTGCTGCCGGTGGCCTGGCGGGCCATCAACGACTACGGCATCCTCATCGCTCACCGCACCTACGACGCGCCCGAACTCGGGCCGTGGCGGCGGCAACACTCCGGCCACGCGGCCAAACGCGGACTCTGGGAGGTGCACAACGACCCCTACGACCTCTCCCGTGTCTTCGTCCGCACCACCGGCGGCTGGATCACCGCACCCTGGGACGACCTGCCGCTGGTGAGCGCCCCCTTCGCGGACTTCACCTGGGACCACTCCCGGGTCCGCAGGCGGAGAAGATCCACCTCGAGCTCGGCGAAGGTGGCGAGGATGTTGAAGATCAACTTGCCCATGGGCTCGGTGGGGTCGTAGAGGGTGCCGCCGAGACAGAGGCGGACGCCGCGGGCGGCGAGGGATTCGCCGGTGTCACGGGCGTCGGGGACGGAGCGGGCGAGGCGGCCTCGCGCTCTTCGTGCACACGCTGCCGATCGACGGCAACGACCCCTCGCTCCAACTGGCGGGCATCGGCACCGGTATCATCTGCCGACTGGTAGCCGCGGCACTGCTCCCCGCCCACCGGGACGCCTCCGGCGAGGTCTACACCAAGGGCGGTATCGGTTACGCGCTGGTGTGGACGGTACTGTCTGCCTCACGTGTGCTCTTCGCCTACGGTTCACAGCACTGGTTCAGCGAGGGCATCGTCCGGTTCAGCATCGACTACAAGCTCAGCGGACAGGCCGTCTACTCCAACGCCTTCGTCTTCATGGCCCTGGCCATGGTGCTGACGCGGACCGCCGTCCTGCTGGACAAGCGCCGCCGGCTGCGCGACGGGCAGACTCCTGCGGCCGGCAACACGGCGGGACACCAGGCGAGTTCCGTCAATACGCACTGATATGACGGAGCGTCAGGTCCGGCTTTGGTGCAAGATCGTCTCGGAACTAGGGTGAAGCAGTGAAACACATGGATGATGTCAGGCTCAGGCCCCCGCGCAATCGTGTCGAAGCCCGGGCAGTGGGCTGGTGGACGCTTCAGTCTGCGATGTTCGCCCTGCCCCTGCCGATCGTCTTCGGCGTGCTGTATCTCTTCATCCCGCCCGCCAGGCTGTTCTTCGGCTGGGCCTTCGTGATCTCGCTCGTACCGGGCCTCGCCTACATGGCCGTCATGCCCGTCTGGCGCTACCGGGTGCACCGTTGGGAGACCACCGACGAAGCCGTCTACGCGGCGTCCGGCTGGCTCTGGCAGCAGTGGCGGGTCGTGCCGCTGTCTCGCATCCAGACCGTGGACACCCTGCGCGGGCCTCTCCAGCAGCTCTTCGGTCTCTCCGGCATCACCGTCACCACCGCCTCCTACTCCGGCGCCGTGAAGATCAAGGGAATCGACCACCGGACCGCGCGGGAAGTGGTCGAACACCTCACCAAGTCGACCCAGGCCACGCCGGGAGACGCGACATGAGCCACGACACCGAACAGCGGGAGGCCACCGGGACCTCCAACGACGCCGCCGAAGGCCCCGAGTGGAGCAGGCTCAGCCCCAGACTGCTGTTGGTCAACCTGAGCATGCTCGCCGGACCGCTCGCCCTGTTCGCCGTCACGGTCGCCTTGACCGGAGCCGACCTCCAGGCCCTCATCTCGCTCGGCTCACTGGTGATCACCTTCCTGGTCATCACCGGGATCAGCACGATGCGGCTGCTGACCACCCGCTTCCGCGTCACCGGCGACCGCGTCGAACTGCGCTCCGGCCTGCTCTTCCGCAGCCACCGCTCGGTCCCCGTCGACCGGATCCGCAGCGTCGACCTCGAAGCCAAGCCGATGCACCGCCTCTTCGGCCTCACCTCGCTGCGCATCGGCACCGGCGAACAGAGCTCGTCCTCCAGCCGCAAGCTTTCCCTCGACGGCATCACCAGGCATCAGGCGCGCGAACTGCGCAGGCTCCTCATCGACCGCCGTGGCAGCGGCCGCGCCACCGGCCAGGACGAAGACGTCACCATCGCCGAGATGGACTGGGCCTGGCTGCGGTACGCGCCGCTCACCGTCTGGGGCGTCGGCAGTGTCTTCGTCGGCGTCGGCACCGCCTACCGCATCCTGCACGAGATGAAGGTCGACCCGCTCGAACTGGGCATCGTCAAGGACATCGAGGACCGCTTCGGTTCCGTACCCCTGTGGTTCGGCGTCCTCGTCGCCGTCGTGATCACCGCCGTCGCGGGTGCCGCGATCTCCACCGCCACCTTTGTGGACGCCTGGACCAACTACCGCTTGGAGCGCGAGCAGGACGGTAGTTTCCGAATCCGCCGTGGACTGCTCATCTCCCGCTCCGTCACCATCGAGGAGCGTCGGCTGCGCGGCGTCGAGGTCGCCGAGCCGATGCTGCTGCGCTGGGCGGGCGGCGCCAGCCTGAGCGCCATAGCCAGCGGCCTCAGCAACAGCGACGAGAACCGAAGCCGCTGTTCCCTCACCCCGCCTGTGCCCCGGGACGAGGCCCTGCGGGTCGCCGCCACCGTCCTCGCCGAGGAACAGTCCCCGACGGAGCTGACCGAACTCGTCCCGCACTCCCGCGCCGCCCTGCGCCGTCGCATCAACCGCGGCCTGTTGGTCCTCGCGCCTGTCGTCGCGATCCCGCTGGGCCTGGGGCTGTGGCTCACCCCCGTCCTGGTGCACACCGCCTGGATCACGGCACTCGTCGGTATACCGGTCGTCATCGCCCTCGCCAACGACGCCTACCGTGCCCTCGGCCACGGAATCCGCGACCGCTACCTCGTCGTCCGTGCCGGTACCTTCGCCCGCCGCACCGTCGCCCTCCAGCGGGACGGCGTCATCGGCTGGAACATCACCCGCTCCTACTTCCAGCGACGCAACGGGCTGCTCACCATCGGCGCCACCACCGCGGGTGTCGGCTGCTACAAGGTGCGGGACGTATCCCTCGGCGTCGGCCTCGCCTACGCCGAAGAGGCCGTACCCAAGCTGCTCGCCCCGTTCATCGAACGCTCCCCGCGCGGCTGACCCTCAGGCCAACTGGCGATCCCCCGAGAGGTGGAGGGGCGGCACCCCGCGTGCCATCCCTCCACCTCGCACCAATCGCCCCGCATACGGTAGGGGCCGTACCCGGAAACGACTTCCGGATACCGCCCCTACCGCTCGTCCTTCGCACGCCCAGCCCGCCAGCTCCTCCAGCCTCGGCACCAGCGACACGGGAGAGGGAAGGAACGGAACCTCGTCTGCAAACCTGTTGTCGAAGACTGCGGGTCACGATGCCACAATGGCCTCGACAGCGGGGGCCATTTGCGGGTGACCAGATCGGCGACCACCTCGTCTCCGACCTGCCGCAGCGCAGCGATCACTTCGGCGGCCAAGACCGTGAGCGCGGGAAGGCTGACGGGCAACGGGCAAAGTCGACTCGCTGACCACCGGCATCGGGAGCGGCGCCGGATCGGACCCGTAGCAGGCGAGACCGCTGGCCAACATCACCCGTGGTGCTGCCCCCCTCAGACGCCGACTGTGCCCAGGCAGCGTCGAGCAAGGCGCGACTCAGCACCGCTGAGTGTGCCCTCAACAGGCTGAAGAAGTTGCGGGCCGTCGCCACCCCGCTGCGCCAAACGCAGCCGCGGCTTCTTGGGCAAAGTCACCGCAGCGGCCTTGGTCATCCCGGCTCCGCGCAGATCGGCCGGACGGCTCCTGGTGGGTCAAGGACCCGGTGACCGTCATACCCCTGGCGGTCTGGATCAGGCCGTGGTGCGCAGGACGAGCTTGCCGCGCGTGCGACCGTTCTCACCTCGGGCGTGTGCCCGGGCGGCCTGCTCCAGCGGGAAGACTTCCTCGACTTCGACCACGACCTGACCGGCGTCGACGAGTTCGGCGATACGGGTCAGGGCCGGAGCGTCCGGCTCCACCAGGAACGGGGTGACCTGGACGCCGCGGGCCTGCGCGGCGGCGGCCAGTTCGGGCGAAACACCGGCCGGGATAGCGACGAGCAGACCGTTCGGGCGCAGGACCTGGAGCGAGCGCAGGCTCGTCATGTCGTGGGTGTCACCGACCAGGTCGATCACGACGTCGATGTCGCGCGCGACATCCTCGAACCGGACCTCGGTGTAGTCGATGACCTCGTCGGCACCCAGCTCCTTCAGCCAGGCGTGGCGGCCGGCGCCGGCCGTGGCGACAATGTGCGCGCCCAGGTGCTTGGCGAGCTGGACCGCGAAGTGGCCGACCCCACCGGCCGCGGCGTGGATCAGCACGCGCTGCCCGGCTCGGAGGTCCGCGGTGTCCACCAGCGCCTGCCAGGCGGTCAGCGCCGCGAGCGGCACCGCCGCCGCCTGCTCGTGTCCCACCGTGATGGGCTTGCGGGCGAACTGACGGGCGGGGGCCGTGACATATTCGGCGTATCCGCCGGCCGAACGCGGGAACCACGGCATCCCGTACACCTCATCACCCGCCTTCAGGGTGGTGACGCCGAAGCCCACCGCCTCCACCACTCCGGAAACGTCCCAGCCGAGTACGAACGGCGGCTGCCCCAGCACCCCCGCGATGCCATCGCCCGCCCTGGTCTTCCAATCCACCGGGTTGACGCCGGCGGCGTGCACCCGCACCAGCACCTCCGTCGGCAGCGGCTCGGGCCGGGGTACCTGCTCGACACGGAGTACCTCCGGGCCGCCGAAACCGTCCTGGACCACCGCGCGCATCATGCCTGCGGACATGAGTCATCTCCTGGAATCGCACCATGCAGAGAGCGGAAGGCCTTTCGGCGGCCTCCGCGCCGGCAGGACTGCCGACGGGAATGAAGCTACGTCCGAGGGTGTAGTTACCAGCAAGGGAGAGTACTTCCCTTTGGAAAGCACCCTGGCGAGAAGAGCCCTCAGATGACGACCAGCTGCCCGACCGGCCGGCACTCGCACCACGACGCCTACGCCGCGCAGTGCCCCTGCCGCGCCCTGCTCGACCTGCTGGCCAACAAGTGGTCCACGCTGGCCATCGGCGCGATGGAGGAGGGACCGCAGCGGTTCGGCGCACTGCAGCGCCGACTCCAGGGCGTCAGCCCCAAGGTGCTGACTCAGACCCTGCGCCGCCTTGAGGACTTCGGCCTGGTCGACCGCACCGTCTACCCGGCCGTGCCACTGCACGTCGAGTACGCCCTCACCGCGCTGGGCAAGAGCGCCGCCGTCCCGCTCAACCTGCTCCGCACCTGGGCCGAGGAGAACATCGACAACACCGGCCAGGGCCTGCCGTCGCAGCAGTGACGTAGCGTCAAGTCGCTTTGCAGGCCTGCCGAGAGAGCGAGGTGTTCGGTGGCTTCTTCGGGCTACAGGAACTTGTACGGGCGGTGAGGTGCGGAGCCGGTCACATACCCCCCGGCCACGTCATACCCCCGGTCAGGCGCAGGGATCAGCGGACGACCTTGATGCCGAAGTGGCCCCCGAACTGTTGGCCGAGGCCGAAGCCGATGGCGGAGTGCATGTGCGCGTACATCTCCATGCCGCGGGCGGCGACCAGCGGGCCGAGGTCGAGGATGTCGGTCCAGCCGTAGGACTTGAGCAGGGCAGCGGTCTGCTGCTTGGCGTCGGCGTGGTCACCGGCGACGAACATGGTGTGATCCCCGCCGCCGACGCCGGCCGGGTTGACGACGGTGCTCTGCTCCTGGGTGACGAAGGACTTCACGACCCGGGTACGGGGCAGCGCTCGCTGGATCTGCTCGCCCAGGCTGTCCGTGTCGACCGGCTCCAGCTTCGGCATGATCCCCCACGGCGTGGGCCAGGGGTGCTCCGGCTCGTGCTGGTAGACGAACGGGACGGCGTAGTCGATCAGGGTCTTCCCCGTCAGCTGGTCGGCGATCACTGTGAGAGCCGCGACCGCGTTGTGGCCGTCGATGCCGCTGATGACCAGCTCGTCGGCGGCGGCCGCGGCCTCACCGAAGGGCAGCAGTGTGATTCCGGGATGCTCGGCGAGGAACTGCTGGAACGGCGGGTTACCCATCATGTCGGGCTCGGTGCGGGCCAGCGTCGCCTGCGGATCGCGGGTACCGACCACGACCTCATGGCCGAGTTCGAGCAGCTTGGCGATGTGGCAGCGGGCGCCGCCGCCGGTACCGAGAACAGCGATCTTCATGGGTAAACCTCCCGATTTGCTCCGCGTGGACGCCAACCACGTTAGGGCGGTTTCAGGACAGCTCCTGTCCTTTGACACGGGCATCATGGAATTCATGACGAGCGACATGACCGCCCGCATGTTGCGGCTGCTGTCCCTGCTGCAGACCCGGCGGGAATGGTCCGGCGCCGATCTCGCCGAACGGCTTTCCGTGACCGTGCGCACCGTCCGCCGCGACATCGACCGCCTGCGTAACCTCGGCTATCCCGTCGACAGCGCCCGCGGCCACGCCGGCGGCTACCGCCTCGCCTCCGGCACCGACCTGCCGCCCCTCCTCCTCGACGACGGCGAGGCCGTCGCCATCACCGTCGCCCTGCGCACCGCGGCCGGTGGCCTGACCGGCATCGAGGAAACCGCCCTGCGCGCCCTGGCCAAACTCGAACAGGTCCTCCCCCGCCGCCTGCGCGGCCAGGTCAATGCTCTCCAGACGACTGCCTCCGGTATCGCCTGGGAGACCCGCGGCCCGCGTGCCGACCCCGCTCTGCTGGCCGCCCTCGCCGTCGCCTGCCGCGACAGCGAAATCGTCACCTTCGACTACACCGCCCGCCACGGCACCACCACCGCCCGCCGGGCGGAGCCCTGCCACCTGGTCGACTCCGGCGGCCTGTGGTACCTCCTCGCCCACGACACCGACAAGGACGACTGGCGCCTCTTCCGCCTCGACCGCATGACCGATGTCGCACCCACAGGCCGGCGGGTTCCGCCGCGCCCGGTTCCCGGCGGCGACCCCGCGGCCTTCGCCGCCGGTCGTCTCTCCGCAGCCCCCACCCGCTACCGCGCCATCGCCACCGTCCACGCCGCCGCGGACCACGTCCGCGCCCGCAACCGCGGCCTGGCCACCCGCCTGCGCCCCCTCGACGAAAGGACCTGGCCTCGACGCCTCCGACGACCACCTCCCCCGCATCGCCCAGACCCTCGCCGGCCTCGACACCGACTACACCCTCGACGCCGACCCGGAGGTCCTCAGCCACCTCCGCACCACAGCCCGCCGCACTCTGCGGGCCATTGCGTGATTGTCTATGAAGTGGGCTCGAGCGCTGATTGAGTCAGCACCTGGCCGAACGGGCCGACCACGACGCAGAGTCACACCCAGGGGGCGTGGACCGCACGGCTCTGTTGCGCGCGTTGTGCCGGCTTGATCCGGCGCCTCCTGCGTACAGTTCGCCGACGAGCCCGAAGAATCCGACGTCCCGCCAAACGGTTGAACGGGCGTGACGGCAACCGCTCTCGGCGAGGCGCACCAAGCACCCCCGCCCGCAGCCGACCTCACCGTCCGGGGAGGGCGACGGCACGGTCGTAGTGCCGCACGAGCCGCGACCACGCGGACTGCCGTGGATGAACGCAGTACACCACGCGAGGTGGCCCCAAACGCCCTGGCTGCCTGGCCACGGAGTTCCACCCGCACCGCCCGCCGTCCGTCCGTCCCGGATGCGGGGAGGGGCGACGGGCGGCAACCTGAAGTCGTGGGAGGGGATGACAGTGCGGGACCCGCACCTCGGAACCCCGGGAAAGGATCCCTCGTGGTGACCCCCGACTCCCCGACCATCACGGTGGACATCGCCGACGACCTGGTGACTCTTCCCGTGGACGGCTTCTTCCAGCGGCTCGCGAAGGCACTCCCGCCTCTCATTCGGTTCACCCTCGGGCCCACGCTGCGTGAACATCCGAAGTGGGGCCGCAGACTGCCCTTCTCCGTGCCCGGTTACGGGGCCTTCGCCTCCCCCGGCCACGTCTGCCGGCCTGACGTCCTGCTCACCTCGCAAGGCCCGAGAATCTGTGAGCTGGATTTCGTACCCTCGGGTCGTGGTTGGGTGCTGGCCGGCCTGGTCAGTGACGCGGACCGGATCGCCTTCCTGCGGGAGTTCGCCCACTGGTACGAGTCCATGGGCTCGACCCGTGTGTACTACGCGACCGGCACGGTGACCGAATGCCGGGAAGAAGTCGACCTGTTCTCAGGCGCCCTGCGCGACATGCTCGGATTCGACATCACCTCGATCAACATCGATGTCGACACGCCCGCACCGCACGGACTCGTCGACCGGCTCTTCTACCGGTCGGAACTCGAACATCCGCTGCGCACGGGAGGACACCGCGTGGTCACCGCCGAACCCTGGCTCGACTCCAAGATGATCTTTGCCGTCCTGCACGACGCCTCACTGACAGCCGTTCTCGAGGAATCGATCGGCGCGGAGAACCTCGCCTTTCTGCGCAAAGCGTGCATCGAGTCGTATCTGTTCGACGATGTCCGATCGGCATTGGAGAGCGGAGCGTTGGTGCCCGGCGACCGCAGCGCGTGGGTGCTGAAGGCGACGGATGTCGAGGAGCGCCAGTGCTGGGGTTCCCGGGGCGTCGTGTTGGGGCGCCAACGGTCCGACCGGGAGTGGAGTGCCCTGTTGCGGGGCGAGGGCCCCGACCGGGAAGCACTCGGTCGCTGGCCGATCCTGCAGCGGTTCGAGAGGTCGTCCGACTTCTCGGCGCTCTGGAACGCGGGGGTTGAGGGGAAGGTGCCGGTAGCCGCCCCCGAGAGGCTGGGGAAGCGGCCGTCTCCCGTCACCCGACGGCCGGCGAGCGGTCGGGTCAACGGGCGGCTCGGCACGTATTTCCTGGTGAGCCACGAGAGCGACCGTATCTTCGTGCCCCCGCTGGGCCCCCTGTGCCTGCGACAGCACCCGCTCACGCATGGAACGGCGGACTCCGTCACGATGTCTTTCCGGGCCAGGGGGGAATGCGCTCGCGTCCTGCGGGCCGGCCTGCGATCGTGAGGATGCGCCAGAGGACCTGAGTGAGAACGGTCAGGGAGGTTGCGTCCTGTCGGCCCGCCTGCTCGCGGAAGTCGGCGCGTCGGGACCCGACATCGTGCCCGGCAACGTACATGTCCCCGAGGTCGAATCCGCTCTGTTCAAACGGGATCCACCGTTGCCGTCGTTCATGTGGTTGCTGCCTGGTCACCCACCTTCGAATCAACCGATCCGTGCCCGTCGAGGGGCGTCGGCCTCGTGGTCATGCGGATGACGGTGAGGAGGCGGGCGCAGCGGTCGGTCATGTCCTGTGCGGACAGTTCGGGGTGGGAGATCCACCAGCCGATCAGTGCGCTGACGGTGCCCGTCCACACGTGCTTGAGCGCGTCCGCGTCGAGGGTGTCGTGGTTGCCCTGCTCAAGCAGCAGAGCGGCCGTACCCGAGGCCGCGAGTTCGTCGATCGCCTCACGATGGCGCCGGGCGGCGTGCCAGGGTTCGGAGCCCGCCCGCAGGGTCCGGTCGTACAGCACGAACCACGCGTGCCGCTGATCCTCCAGCGCTTGGAAGAGGGCGGCGAGGACAGCGTGCGCCGGCTCGCCTTCCGGCGGGCACGTCGCCATGGTCTGGTCGATCGCCGTGAGCAGCCGGGGGCCGATGTGATCGACGCAGGCCGCATAGAGGCCGTCCTTGGAGCCGAAGTAGGTGTAGAGCATCGGCTTGGTGACGCCCACGTGCCGGGCGATCTCGGCCATCGACGCCGCCGAGTGGCCACGCCTGCCGAACTCCTCCAGGGCTGCGGCGAGGATCTGCTGCTCCCGGCGGGCCCGTGGAACGCCCTTGGTACCGGCGATGCGGTTCCCGCCGAGCCCTGCTCGCGTTCCGCCGTCGGCCGGATCCGGTGCGGTCGAGGCTCTTGCGATCGTCATGGGAGAACTATACGTTGCAGTAACTTACCAATTGGTAAATTACTGGAAGGTCAAATCTCGTGACCGACAGCAGCACGCCTGGCCCCTCCGGCTCCGGCTCCCCCACAGACCGCTCATGGTGGGGCTGGGGAACGGTGGACCAGGCACTGTCCGACGCCGAGTGCACCGCGCTCGGCAAACTGATCCCCGGAGCAGCGGACACCCCCTTGCCCGTGCCCGACGTCCCCGCTCTCGCCCTGCCGAAAGTACGGGTCCGGCCGCCCTCCGCACTCGCTCCCCTGATGTCGTCCGCTCCCCGGGACCGGGCTTCGCACACTTACGGCAAGGCGTACCGGGACGTGCTCCGGGCGCTCGCCGGGGATGTCTCCGCAGCCCCCGACCAAGTCGTCCGCCCCCGGACCGAGCAGCATGTGATCGACGTCCTCGACTGGGCGGCCGAGGCCGACGTGGCCGTCGTGCCGTACGGTGCGGGCAGTTCGGTGGTCGGCGGGGTCGAGTACCGCGCGGACGCGCGCCACGGTGTGGTGTCCCTGGATCTCTCCGCCCTGGATCAGGTGCTGGAGATCGACCGGGTCAGCCGGGCCGCGCGCATCCAGGCAGGCGCGCTCGGCCCCGATCTGGAAGCCCAACTGCGTCCTTACGGCCTGACCCTGCGCCATTTCCCGCAGAGCTTCGAGTTCTCCACGCTGGGCGGCTGGCTCGCGACCCGGGCCGGGGGCCACTACGCCACGCTGTTCACCCACATCGACGATCTCGTGGAATCGCTGCGCGTGGTGACGCCCGTCGGGATCAACGAGTCGCTGAGGCTGCCCGGTTCGGGCGCGGGCCCCTCCCCCGACCGGCTCTTCCTGGGCTCCGAGGGAACACTCGGCGTCATCACCGAGGCCTGGATGCGCCTCCAGGAACGCCCGCGGCACAAGGCGTCCGCCACGGTGGTCTTCGACGACTTCCACGCAGCCGTGGAGGCCGTGCGCGCCGTCTCGCAGTCAGGACTGCACCCGGCCAACTGCCGGCTTCTGGACCCGGGGGAGGCCGCTCTGGCGGGAGTCGCGCAGGACGGTGAGAGCGTGCTCGTCCTCGGCGTGGAATCCGCGCACGCGCCGGTCGACGCACGCCTGACCGAGCTCCTCGCCCTGGCCCGCGACCACGGAGGCACGCCCATGTCCGGGGGTCCCGACGGAGGGGACACCGCCGCACGGACGTGGCGCTCGGCATTCCTGCGTATGCCGTACCTCCGTGACGCGCTCGCCCGCATGAGCGTGGTCACCGAGACCTTCGAGACGGCCTGCACCTGGGACCGCGCCCCGGAGCTGTACGAGACCGTGCGCGGACGGCTCACCGAGGTCGTGCGAGAAGTGACGGGGGCGGTCGGCACGGTCAACTGCCGCTTCACCCATGTCTACGCGGACGGGCCCGCGCCGTACTTCACCGTCATCGCGCCGGGCCGGCGCGGTGCGGAGGTGGCCATGTGGGACGAGATCAAGTCCGCGGCCATGGACCTCCTGCACGATCTAGGTGCGACCGTGACCCATCATCACGCGGTCGGTCGCGACCACCGGCCGGGCTACGACCGCCAGCGTCCGGAGCCCTTCGCGCTGGCCCTCGGCGCCGCGAAGCGGGCACTCGATCCGGCCGGGATCCTGAATCCGGGCGTGCTCATAGATCCGACCGCGCCTGCGTTCAATGACTCGAAGCCGGCTGCGTTCAGCGATCCGACGACGGTCGGCTGACGCGTCCGGGTGGCCGCTGCTCCCGCCGACGCGCCCACGCTGACGTGCCCCGTCAGTGACACCGCCGACATCTCCGCTTCCACGCACGCCGTGCGCCACCCTCAGCGACGGCGCGCCAGTGACCAGGAGTCACCGACGAGTCCGGAGGCGCCAAGCGGCATTGGCCGCTGTGGCGTTGGCCGCTGTGGCGTTGGCCGCTGTGGCGTTGGCCGCTGTGGCGTTGGCCGCTGTGGCGTTGGCCGCTGTGGCGTTGGCCACCGCGGTGGTTGCGGGGGCGGCACCCAGCGGTCGTCGTCGATACCGGCGCGCACTCGACATCGGATCGTGACGACCGGGTCTTGCCCCTCTCTCGCCCCGCACGCCATAGTTACCGGCAAGTAGCCACCATGGGCGGAAACGCCGTCCCCCACGCCTTCCGGTCCACGGCGGCTGGGAGTGTGTGCGGGACGAAGGGGCTCGATGACTGATCACGCGCGCGCCGCCGTGGAACATCTGCGTGACAGCACCAACTTCCACTGGTACGTGATACCCCTGCTCCTGTTCGTCCTGTACGTGTACGCGGTCGAGGTCGAGCGCCGGAACTGGAACGTCGTGTTCGCCGGCCTGGCGCTTTGGGGCGCGGACTGGTTCAACGAGATCTGGAACTCGCTGGTGTTCCACTTCAGCGGCCGGGCGCCGGTATGGGGAGCGAGCGGCGACAGCGCTTACCAGATCCTCATCGGACTCAACATCGAGATCTGCTTCATGTTCGCCGTCATGGGCATCGCGGCGGCCAAACTCCTGCCACCGCCGGGCACACGCATCCTCGGCCTCCCGAACCGCCCCGTCCTCATCGCGCTCAACTCGGTGGCGTCAGTGGGAGTGGAGCTCCTGCTGAACAGGGCCGGAGTCCTCACCTGGGACTGGCCGTGGTGGCAGGCCGGATTCCCCTTCCTGATCTTCCTGATCGGATACGTCCCGTTCTTCACCGCCTGCTTCCTCGTCCACGACATGGCGGCCGTACGCACGAAGGCGGTGACCGTGGGAGCCCTTTTGGGAATCGACGTGGCGGCGCTCGCCGTCTTCGGAACCCTCGGATGGCTGTGACGTCGCTGACGCCGAGCCCGAGAAATGCGAGGCTCTGATCCGCGCGCTCGCTTTCGCGCAGTGCTCGTCCCTGCCCCACCTCGCGTCCTGCTCTTCGATGTCCGGCCATGACTGAGCGTCGTTCGTCACAGACATCGGCCCAGGACCCGGATACGTACTCAGTGCCAACTGCTCCGAGCATCGTCGATCTCGCCGGTGCCGAGCAGATTCTTCAGGAAACGGCCCGGTGCTCCGAGGAATTCGCGTGTCAGGCGCACCGGAAGGGCTTGGTCGAATTCGACCTGCTCCAGTCCTCCGTCGTCGGAGATCTCCATGATTGTCGCGCCGGGGAGGGCGAGGAGAACCGGCGAGTGTGTGGCCACGAGGAATTGGCTGCCTTGTGCGACAAGCTCGTGCATCCGGGCCAGGAGGGCAAGGCAGCTTTGGACGGAGAGAGCGGCCTCCGGCTCGTCCAGAAGATACAGTCCCGCAGGACCGAAACGGTGGGTGGCCAGATCCAGAAAGGACTCACCGTGGGAGCGCTCATGCGGGGACACTCCGCCGTAGGCCGGCAGCAGTGGCCGTCCTCCGGCCACGTTGAGCCTTTCGATCTCGCTGGCCACGTTGTAATAGGACTCGGCCCGCAGGAAGAAGTCGGTGCGGGGCTTCCGGATCCCCCAGGCCAGGATCAGGTGGTCACCCAGCTCCGACTCGGTGGCGCGGGTGGCGAACCGGAAGTTCCGGCTACCGCCCTCGGGATTGAACCCGGCGGCCACCGCGATCGCCTCGATCAGCGTCGATTTGCCCGCACCGTTCTCACCCACCAGGAATGTGACCCCCGGCGGCAGGACCAGTGTGCCTGAACCAGCGAGTTGCCTCACAGCGGGAAGGCTGAACGGGTACCGGCTGTCGTCGACGCCCGGGGCCAGCCGGACCTGCTGGATGAACCTGCCGTGCGCGGACGTCATGGGGCGCACACCACGCTTGCGTGCAGCATCGTGGCCTGGTGGCCGCTCGGTCGCGAAATTTCATCGTCGTGGGCCACGTGATACTCCCGAACATGCTGGCCGCGAGGCGAACGGTGCGTTTCCGGTCACGCTACATGTCCTCACTGACAATATGGGTGGAGGCTCCGGGCTCGCCTACCGGCCGATCTCCGGCACCATTCCGCAGCCCTCAGCATCGTCGACACTGGACGATCGTGTGCATCGACCCGGCCACCGCATGGACCCGGCCGCCTGCGCCGCCCCGACCGAGTGAACAGCGACGCTGCCACAAAGCGGAACGCCGTTTCAGCCGGCTCAAGCACAACATGGCCCCGACCGCGTGCCACGACAAACGCACCCACCGTTACCAAGCCCTTTCTGCTCCGGGTCGAGCGGGCGCTGGCCGAGCTCGATGATGCTCGGCGGGAGACGGCCGATACCGCTGGTGCCGGACCGGGCCGTGTCGCCATCGCCGCCGAAACGCTGTTCTGCGCTCGGCCGAAGTGGATTTCGCGCTCGCCTCCCAGCCGTTGGCCGAGCGCGTCGCGGTGGCAGAGTTGGCCGACGAGGAGTTCGTCAGCACACGCCCCGGCCACTGGCAACGTGCCTTGCTGGAGCGGCTTTTCGCCCATGCGGGACTTACGCCGCGGGTGGTCTGTGAGGGCGACGAAGCCGCTGCCACCACGGAACTGATCGGCGCCGGGCTCGGCATCGGCCTGATGCCGGCCGTCACCCGGCGGGCCCTCGGCGAATTCAGCCCGGCGACCTGGCTGCGGCTGGACGCCGCCGACTGCCACCGGACACTCACCTTGGTGTGGCGCCCGCACGCCTACCTCTCCCCCGCCGCCCAGGACTTCCGCCGACTGGCCGTAGAACGGTTCATTCTCGACGAGTCATGAGCACATGGCGAAACAGGTCGTGGTAGGCATGAGCGGTCGGCGCTAGCGTCAAGGGCGTCCACCGGTTCCGACATGGGAGAACTGTGATGAGCCAGCGACACGCCGCTGTGGAAGCCGGTTCCGGTGGGTATGTGGAGGCCGTCCTTCATGCGCTGTCCGCCGAGCCGTCTCGGGCGGTCATCACGACCGCCGAGGGGCTGGTGATCAGCGCGGCGGAGTTCCGAGATCGGGTCTACCGGCTCGGCGGGGAGCTGACGGAGCGCGGTGTGAGCCGCGGCGCGACGGTCACCCTGCTCACCGGCAACACCGCCGAGGCCCTCGTCGCCCGCTATGCCGCCAATCTGGCCGGTGCCCGGGTGGTCACCCTCTACGAGGGCATGAGCCCGCCGACCATGGCGCACGTGATGGCGAGTGTGGACTGCACCCTGCTGCTGGTGGACGACCAACGGCTCGCCACGGCCGGAGAGTTGCTGCAGGACCCCGTCGTCCCCCAAGTGCTCTCCCTGGGGCCGAGCGGCTTCGCCGAGGACGTACTGGTCACGGCCGCCGGGCGCCCGGCGCGACCGATGGGTGGTCTGGTGGGGCCGGACGACGACTGGTGCATCCGGCACACCGGCGGTACCACCGGCATTCCCAAGGGCATCCGTATGACCCATGGCTCCTATCGGCGAAGCCTGGACCACAGAACCACCAACGCCGGTGACCCGCCGCGCTACCTGGCCTGCACCTCACTCGCCCACCTCGCCGGAATCTTCACCGACATGGCGCTCCATCAGGGCGGCTCGGTGGTCCTGCGGCACGGATTCGAGCCCGGGGACGTGCTGGCCACGATCGAACGGGAGCGGATCACCCACATCTGGCTGTTGCCGCCACTGCTCTACCAGCTGCTGGATCACCCGGACCTGCCCCGCACCGACCTGTCCAGCCTGTGCCGCATCACCTACGGCGGCACCGCCGCCTCACCGACCAGGATGCGGCAGGCGGCCAAGGTCCTGGGTCCCGTGCTCTACGGCTTGTACGGACAGGCCGAGGCGCAGCACATCACCGAAGCGGGCCCCGGAGAGCAGGAGGTGACCGGCCGAGGCGGACAGCTGACCGTCGGCCGGGCCCTGCCCGGCGTGGAGATCGCCATCCGGGACGCCGACGGCACCACCCTGCCGCCCGGGGAACGGGGCGAAGTGCAGGTGCGCACGCCCTATGCGATGCACGGTTACTGGAAGCAGCCGGAGCTGACCGCCGAGGTGCTGCGGGACGGCTGGGTGCACACCGGTGACGTCGGCTATCTCGACGAGGACGGCTACCTCTACATCGTCGACCGGATCAAGGAGATGATCGTGGTCGTCGGAGGCCATGTCTACCCGGCGGAGCTGGAGGACCTGCTGCTGAGTCATCCCGCCGTCGCCCAGTGCGCGGTCTTCGGCACCCGGGACGAGGAGTCGGTGGAGCATGTCCACGCCGCCGTGGTACCTGTCGCCGGACAGCGGCCCTCACTGGAAGAGATCAGGGACTTCGTCACCGCCCGCAAGGGTCACCTCTACGCTCCCGACGCCGTGCACCTGATGCCCGCCATCCCGCTGACGGCGGCCGGCAAGCCCGACAAGCGAATGCTGCGGTCCCAGCTGTCCGACTGAGGTACGTCGGCCGCGAGTGGAGAGTGGACAGCCCCGGACCTCGTCGGTAGGTCGAGTCGCCCCGTCGGAGCACCAACCAGCCGTCGGGCCCCTGTCGATGAAGTCGTCCAGCGCCCCCTATCGGTTACGGGGCCCATCCCTGTTGACTCACTCGTTCGGCGAGACGAGTGGACGCACAGCGGTCGGATCACCAGGCGTCGAGGAAGCGGGCGAGGTGTGCGGCGACCTCTCCCGGAGCCTCTACCTGGGGGTAGTGGCCGACGGCAGGCGGTCCGGTGAGTTCACTCACCGTCGCGGACGGCATGCGCTGCCTGATGCGGGCCAGTACGTGGGCGCCGCTGATCGGGTCGGCGGGCCCCCAGAGGAACAGGGTGGGGCCCAGATAGCCCTCCAGTGCCGGGACCCAGCGTGCCTGGTGAGTGCGCCGCTCGTCGATGTAGCGCAGTAGCCGCGGAGCAAGCAGGTGTCCCCGGTCATGGCGGATGCTCTCCCACATGGCGTGCAGATCGCCGCCAGGGACGGGTCTGCCCAGCACCTGGCGCATCGTGGTGCGGAAACCGCGTTCAGTGACGGCCCGAGCGAGCAGCGGGCCGAGCGGGCCGTGGAGCAGCCGCTGCACGCGAACGGGCCGGTGCAGGTCCGGGTAGAGGCCGCCGTTCAGCCAGGCCATGCGGGTGATCCGGTCGGGGCTGCGGGTGAGTAGCTCCTGGGCCACGCTGACGCCGTAGTCGTGAGCGACCAACGCCGTGTCGGTGATGCCGAGGCCGCGCCAGATGTCCTCCACCAGGTCGGCCTGTTCCAGTACCGAGTACATGTGCCGTCGCGGTTTGTCGCTGTGCCCGAAGCCGAGCAGGTCGAAGGTGATGACGCGGTGTCCTCGTGCCGCAAGCCGGGGCACGATCAGGGACCAGTCGTGGGAGGAGGTGGGAAAACCGTGCACGAGAGTCACCGGCGGGCCGGCGGCGGGACCGTCCTGGCGGACGAACAGCGTGTGCCGGCCCGTGCGCCCGTGAACGGTGATCCTGCTTCCTCCTGCGACCCAGTTCGCGCTCGTAGGCATGGCGGTCCGGGGCATCAGCGGCTCTCCCATGTTCCGGCGATTCCGTCGAGAAGGCAGCGCAGACCGAAGTCGAACTCCCCATCACCGTCGAGCCCGTTCAGCAGCGCTGAGTGGGCGGCGACCAGCGGATGCGTCCGGGTCGACAGCGAGGCGAACAGGCTCGTCATAGCCGCGCGTTCGCCCGGTGTGCGCGCCGCGCCCCCGGTGTCCAGGAGTACGGAGCCGACTACGTAGTGCGTGACCGTCAAATAGATCCGTACCGTACTGTCGGCAGGCCAGCCCGCCTCGGTCAGCAGCCCGAGTCCGTGTTCACGGGCGCGCAGGGCGTTGGGCCCGAGCAGTTGTCCCAGGGTCAGCAGGGGCACCAGTGCGCGGTGCGCGAGCAGGACACGACGGTACTCGCGTGCCCCGGCCTCGGTCGCGGCGCGCCAGTCCGGGCCCGGCGCGGGCAGGGAGATCTCCCCCAGCATGTGGTCGACCAGTTCCACAAGCAGTGCCTCGCGGCTCGGGACGTGCCGGTACAGCGAGGTGTGCCGCAGCTTCATCCGCTCGGCCACGGCCCGCATCGTCAGCGCGTCCAGGCCCTGCTCGTCGGCAATCCGGAGCGACGCATCCATGATCACGTCAAGGGTGAGACCTCCCGGCCGGGACCGCTGGCGCGCCCGGGCCGCATAGCGTCCGCTCCACCAGGCGGCCGATCCGACCACGGGATTCCGCTCGTCCGGCGGTTCGTTCTGTGTGGTGATGCGCTGGGTCAAGTGCGGGCTCACCGTTCATGGAGGGGCGGGCGTGGCGACAGACGTGATGGGGCATGCGATTGCACTCGCACCGTTCGCCCGGGTGACGTCAAGCGGTTGTGCGTCCAGTGGACGCATGTTATGCGTCCACTGGACGCATAACAAGCATGGCTTTGCGCGACCGGCCTCCCGCTCGGAGTTCTCCTACGCGCTCCCCCGGTAGGCCGCGCACGCGGAGATGGCGTCGTCGTCGGACGCCCCGTGGATCAGCAGGCGAATACCCTGCCGTGCTGCACCATCTTGCACCTGCGCGGTGCACCGCTCGCACCATCTATTCTCTCGGCATGCGGCGCACGGACATCACTGGGGACGACGGCACGTGGACAGGGTTGTCTCTAGAGGTACAGACATGCCGCCAACCGGGTCTGTGCCTGTTCAGCGCCGAGCAACGGCTGCTTCTCACCCAGCAGCAGCGGCCCGTGCTCCTTGCCACTGTCGACAAGCACCTCTACGGAGTCGAGTTCTGGCCCACTGACGCCTACCGCTCACCCATCCCGCCCTTGCGGGCCGAGACAGGACGGGCTTTGGCCGGCAACCTGGATCGCTGGGCCTACCGCTTCGCACAGCACCTGCTCGAATCACCAGGCAGCCCTGTGCACGACGGCCGATGGCTGCTCTCACGCGAGAGCCCGCTCTTGCGCTGGAACCATGGCCGCCGATCGCAGGCCGAATACTGGAACTCGATGCTCATCGAAGGTCACCCGGACGGATACATCGACTGGTTCATCCATTCCTGCTCGTGGGAGATCTTCCCCTTGCGCCCGATGCCCGATGCCGCCGACAGCCGGGTCAAGGCGTATCGCAAGCAAGCCCGTGACGGAACGCTGCCGCCCGTTCTGTTGTGGTGGGTCAGTGGCTTGGACTGCCATCTGATCCTGGACGGCCACGCGCGGCTCGCCGCTGCGCTCGCCGAGTCGATCGCACCTCCGCTGCTGCAATTGCACCGCACCGCACCGAGCGATGACGTAGCTGCAGGCACCCAACAGGCGGTGCATCTCTACGAGGCCGAACTGGCCCGCTTCGCCGAACTCCGCACCGCCCATGGCTCCTCCGTCCCCGATGGTGCCGCCGTCGCAGGTCCGGCTCTTGCCCGCCGTATCCACGAACTGCACACGGGACAGCAGCCCACTTGGGCGTGGCCGCTGCCAGGCGGGGAAGTCCAGTGGCACCGCATTGCAGGCGAGGTGACTGCTTCACCTCAGCCGGACGATGTCAATGACGAGTGCTGAGCCGCTGGTGAAGATCTCGGGCGCCCGGTGATCTGCGGGGCCTTGTGGCGAACGCCGCGCGTCCCGAGACACGACCTCACTCCGCCTCGGCAACTGGCCTGGGCTGTTCAACGTAAGGCTGGTCATTTGGGACTACTGCTTGAGCGATCAATCACCGTACAGTCTCATGGAGGTAGTGCTGGCTGCATCCGCTGCCTGCGGACCTTGCGGCGCTCCTTCGGGAGAGCAACGGTATCGAGGGCGAATACGGAGCAGGCTTGATCTGGTCGGCCAAGCAGATCGCTTTCGAGAACGCCACTCTTCGCAGCAACGAAGATCTCGCTGCGCTCTACATGCCCTTCGATCCTCTGCTCTTCTTCGCGGACGCTGGGAACGGAGACCTCTTCGCTCTGCTCCCCGGGCTGGACCGCTCCGACGTCTTCGCCTGGAACCACGAAGAAGACAGCCGTACTTGAGTCGCTCCGAGTCTGGCCGAATACCTCGAACCCAGGCGTACGGGCTCTAGCGGTTGAGGATCGGCCCTCTCTCCAGAGCGCGGGTGCCCGGAGCGCAACTCTCCCGAAGTGCGTCGAGTTCAGCGGCCGGCAGCTTCAGGGCGGAACCGCGTCGGCTGTGGTCGAGGAGTTCGGAACCGGTGAGAAGCCAGTGTGGGAGGGGGTCGACGCCGACGAATTCGGCCAGGCGGGTCAGCTCTGCGGTGGGGTTGTCGAGGATGTCCTCGTAGGCAAGCGTGGTGCGCTGGTCGGCGGGTAGTCGGCTGAGGAACTCCGTTCCCTCGGCGACGAGTTCGGACCACAGGGTGCCGAACGTCCGCAGGGGGATGTCCCGGTCGCGCACGAGGGCCGGATCGAACCGCTCGTCCAACAGCGGTGACAGGTCCGCAGGCAGTGCACGTACGTGCTCGTCGGTCAGGTTGGCGAGACTCTCGACGCCGGCTCGTGCCTTGATCTCGCGCAGCAGGGAGATCGCGCGGTATCCGGGGTGACGGCTCATCGAGAGGGCGCAGTCCGGTCCGTTTCTGAACATGTGCACGAACCTCGCGTCCGGGAACGCGGCCCGCAGCCCTGGTGCCCAGCCCGTCGAGTAACCGGATCGCTCCACGACGGCGGTCCGTCCGAAGCGCGTGCAGAGCAGGCTGAAGAGCGCTTGGTGGTGCTCGGCGGCGGTGCGCTCCGGCCACTGGACCACTGCTGGGTGGAGCTCGTCGATGAGCCCGTCCGGGTCATCGGTGAGGTGAGGCAGCACCATCAGGGAGAGCGCGGGAATACCGGTGGTCTCCGCCGCGTACCTGCCGGGGCGGCGTGTGTAGAGGAATTCCGGCAGCGGCAGCCCGCTACGGATCATCCGCTCGAAGTGCGGGGCGGGGCGGAAGAGCGACTGCCAGAAGTCTTCACCTGTCACCTCGCCTTCGGGAAAGGCGGCGTCGCCCACGGAAGCCATGAACTCGTTGAGGCTCAGAACATCCGGATGGGCGTTGAGGATGCGGGACAGCGCAGTCGACCCGCTCCGCCCCGTCCCCATGACGAAGGTCAAGGTACGCATCGTCACCCTCCGAAGCTTCGTGACGCCCAGGACCGAACCCTGGCTACCACAGCACTATCCCATGACCGCAAATGCCTCCGAACGAGTTCTGGCACGAGTTCCGCGGAGCACGCACCCCACACCGCCCCTACGCTCTGTGCCGTGCTCCTGCACCTGGGCGACACCCGTGACTCCGTCGTCAGGAAGCCACGGCCACGGTCTCGTTGTGGATGACGGCGAGCCGGGCAGGCTTCCGCGCATACCGCCGGCTGAAGAGTTCCAGGCCCATGAACAGCGCCACGTACTGAAGCGTGGTCACCAGCACCACCGAATCGATGGGCAACGTGTACGCGAGCACCACCCGCACCACCGAGTCGAGCAGCAGACCCACACCCCAGACCGCCGTCAGCCGCCGCATGACCTGGCGGAAGGTCGGCGACGCCTGCCAGTTGCGCTCCAGCTCCGCACGCTTGTCACCCCTGGCCACCGACGACAGCACCCGGTACATGAACGGCTGACCGCGCAGCGTGGCCAGGAACACCAGCCCGATGACCCCCGTGATCCAGCCGTCCTTGGCGAACATCAACCGCGGACTGCCCGTCACCGCCGACATCGCCGCACCCAGAGCCACCATGCTCAGCACCAGGACACCCAGCATCCCGACACGCCGCTCCCGCACCACCGTCAGCAGCCCCTCCAGCAACGGCGGAACGGCACTCGCCAGCACCGCCCACCACAGACCGACCCCGGCCGCCCGCAGACCGTAGAACACCGCCAGCGGAGCAACGACATTCAGCCCCAGACTCTGCAACAACGGCCCGTTCGACGAACCCGCCCGCTTGTTCACCATGTGCGTCCCGGTCATGTGCCCAGCCCTCGTCCGTGTCCGTTCCCGACGCCATCGAAACTACGGATCCGCACGAACGCGATCCATGCACCCAGCCACCGAGAAGAGTGGGGCCACACCCACCCCCGTGCGGGGCCTGGACACACACCCCCGCCCCCGCGGCTGTCCCTGCGGCAGTGTGCGCTGGCAAGCGGTTCACCCAGGCCGCACCACACCGCCTGCACCCCCTCTTGACGACGTTGCCGCACGAGACCGGTGTCTCGGTCCGCTTCCCGCACGACGTCTTCGTCGGGCGCCTCACGGGTCAGTCGGCGAACACCCTGCCCTGCTTCACGATGTAGTGCGCCGGCGCGGAGCACCCGATGGACGGTGTGACGAGCAGGCTCACGGTGAGCGGTGCGGGCTCCGTGCTCGCGGTCGAGAACGTGCAGACGGCACCGCTGCCCGTGAGCGGATACCAGAACCACCCGTCGACATCGCCGACGGTGACCCGGTCAGACTCCTTCCAGGCGCCATCGGCGTGCGTGTAGACCTGCAGCCGCACGGAGGCCGCGTACTGGTCCTCTGCCGACCGCACCGCGGTCAGCGTGACCTTGTAGTCACTCCCGAGCACGGAGGAGGCGATCACCTGGGTCCGCGGCGCTGCGGTGTCGGCGTTGGACTCTCCGGCTCCTGCGGCCCCGAGGGCAGCAGCCATGAGGACGGTGCAGGCCGCGGTCGCGACGCTGCGGGTGCGGGTGCGGGTGCGGGTGCGGTTACGGACGAAGCTCATGCGATCCCCCGTTGCAGCAAGTTGTACCGAAAGGACGGATTGGTTCGTACGGTGATAACGACCCGTCACATGGCTCCGGGGTTGTACGGCGATTCGTATGCCGGTTTCGGGGCCGGGCAGGCTCCGGGTCGGCGTCGGCGGTGCGAACGCGGGCAGGGTCCATCAGACCGGCCAGGGTCGGTCGCCCGCTTGAAACCAGAACTCGGGCAGGCCACGGCATCGGCGGATTGCCTCTCGACAGCGAGTGCCTGACGATCACGGTCCGCAAGATCAGCAGATCGTCAGTGGTGCGGGACCTGTGGAAGGCGCCCCATGCGCTGCTCAGCAGCTGAGGCTATGCCTCCTCCAGGGCCGCGACGGTTCTCGGGGGCCGTGACGAAGACCGAGGCGACGATGTTCGTAGCACCGTTTCCCGGTGCCCTGGTCGAAGTATTGGCCCCCCTTTTGCATCGTGAGCACCCGAACCCCCGGCCTGGCCGACTCCCAGGCTGCCGGTTCCCAGCCCGGTCGCACGGTGGCCGTCTCACGACCACACTGGTCCGTGGAGCGCCCCGCTGGAGGCGCGTGCCCACTACGGAAGGACGGACCCATGGCCACGGACACGCCTCCCAGCCCGCTGCGGGTGCTGGTCTTCGGCGCGGCGCTGCGTGCCGAATCGACCAACGCCCGCCTCGCCTCCCTCGTGGCCCGACTCATCTCCGACACCGGTGCCACCGTCGACCTCGCCGCCATGCACGACTTCGACATGCCCGTGTACGACGGCGACACGGAGGCCACCGAAGGGCTGCCGCATGGCGCCCTCGCCCTGCGTGACCGCCTCGAGCAGAGCGACGCCTTCGTCATCTCCTCGCCGGAGTACAACGCCTCCGTGCCGGGAGTGCTGAAGAACGCGATCGACTGGGTCTCCCGTGTCCGGCCGCAGCCGTTCAAGACCAAACACGCGATGCTCGTATCCGCCTCGCCGTCCCTGGTCGGCGGCAACCGCGGGCTATGGGCCCTGAGGATTCCCCTGGAACACCTGGGCACCCGCGTCTACCCGGACATGTTCAGCGTGGCCAACAGCTATCAGGCCTTCGCCGAAGACGGAACGCTGGCCGACCCGGGGTTGCAGCAACGTCTCACCGAGACAGTGTCGGCTTTCCTCAGCCTCGTCGAAGCGGATGTGCGCTACGTCTGCCTGGAGCGCCGGTGGTACGAGTTCCTGGGAGACCGCACTGAGGCGGCCATCACCCAACGGGCCGAAAGATGACACGAATGTCGTGAGGCACAGCCGACGGAGCATCGATGCGGACGTGTACATCGGGCATATGGGCCGGCCCTCATGCCCTCGTCGACTGAACACGACCGACCGAAGCTTCAGAGCCGCTTTTCCGTGGGGCACCCTTCCCAAGATCACGCCGTCCTGGCGCTTGCCGCCGCATCGCTCCCCCCTCACCCGAACGGCCCAGCCCCCTTTGCGGACCCTGGGCCGTGTTCGACGGGTCGTGTGAAAGCGCCGTTCCCCCTGGGCGGGGTCGGCCTCGACCATGACACGGACGTGAGCCAGGGCTGATCGGTACGGACACGACCTCCTTGCTGGATCGCTCGGTCACTTCGGAGAAGAGCCGTCGGCCCGAAGAGCCGACGTCAGTAGCCCGAGTGGCGGCATTGCGGCCACTTCCGGACAGTAAGAACCATGAACCGTCACCGACGCCCACCTCGGCGGGCCCCGTGGATCGCGGGCGGTGCCGTTGTGCTCATCCTCAGCGGCATCGGCATCTGGGCGTTGGTGACGCCGCACCACGGCACTCCGCACCCGCCACCATCGGCCATAACACAGCCCACACCGACACGCACGCCGAAACCCACGCCGACAGCGACAACCCGTTCCCCACAACCGACACCGTCCAGCAGCCGGTCCCAGCCGACGCCCAGCAGAACGACAGCCGTCCCGTCACCCCCACCCGTGCCGAAGCCGACATCGACGCCGACGTCAAAGCCGACGTCAAAGCCGACATCAACATCGACACCGACGCCAAAGCCGACATCGATGCCGACATCGACACCGACGCCAAAGCCGACATCAACACCGACATCGACGCCGACGCCGATGCCGACATCGGCACAGCCCTTGGTGCCCAGGCCTTCGACACCTAAGCCCTCGGCAACAACGACACCGAGAATCGCACCCGCCTCACCCGTGGCACCGACGTCGCCCGCCTCACCGACATCATCATCACCACCGCCACCCGCATCGCCATCGCCCACGCCAACGCCATCAACGAGAGCGACACGCTGGTACACAAGCCCGGCGGCAACGGCCGCTGCCCAGCGAATGGCCGCAGCCGGGGCAGTCGGCGACCCTGCTTGCTCGCTGTCGGCCGTCCGCCAGCCGGATCCGGCGCTGCTCCCCAGGGGCCTCACATCGGTGGGCACCGGGCGGGCCGGTAACTACTGGTGCCTGATCTGGTAACGCCGTGGGGGGCCGACGAAGTGGGTCGGATTGGCTGCGTCGGCGTAGCGTTCGTAGGCATGCGGTCTCCAGTCGGGCATCCGTACCGAACGGCACTCGCATCGCATGCCGCACGCACCGGAGCCGACTCCGCCAACTTGGTGGGGCTGCCTCATTGTTGGCACCCGGCGATAACGACCAGCCCCATGAGGCCGCTGATGCGCCAGTCCGCCGCGGCGACAGTCCCTAGGCCGTCACATGATCCGACCTGCAGACCCATGCCGAGCGTCAGCCCAGCGATGACCGCCTGTTTCACGGTGCCGCAACTCCCACCATCGCCCGCGGACCGACCCTCGCCTCCCGGCCGGAATTCGATCGCCCTCGACAGGGCGCGCTTACGGTCGGCTCATGGAGACGACTGCAGACGGCGCGCCGGCGCTTGCCATTGCAGGGACCATCGTCTATCGGTTGGCGCGGCTTGAAGACGGCGAGGCTCTTGCGGGCCTCGACGGGTCGTTCATGACCGATTCGGTGTTCACGGTGGCCGTGACGGACGAGGGTTTCGGAATCCACGAGACTCCGGTGGAGCCTCCCATCCACAAGGTCTTCCCCGATGACGAGGACGAGGACCAGAGCGAGGGCGACGACGGCGGCGACGACGACGGCGACGGCGATCCCGCGTGGAGGCGGACGGTGGTCGCCTTCGACGGGAATGAGCTGTGCGGTTTCGTGAAGACCGCCTTCAATCCGTGGAACGCTCGCCTGACCATCTGTGATATCGAGGTCGCGCCGGCGTGGAGGGGGAAGGAGGTTGGGCGAACCCTGATGAATCACGCCCTCGGCTTCGCGAAGGAATGCAAGGCCGCGCACGTGTGGCTCGAGGTCAGCAACATCAACGCGCCCGCCATTCGCGCCTACCTACGGATGGGTTTCGTCTTCTGCGGGCTGGACACCACGCTCTATGACGGCACGGAGTCGGCTGGTGAACAAGCGCTCTTCATGGCCCGCCGAGTGCAATGACTCCCCCGGCTGGTCAGAAGGAGGCGTGCAGGCGCCACCCAGGAGCGGGGAATGGGTGAGGCGATGGCGGCGATCGACCCGAACTCGATGAACGTCAGCCGGACACGGGCCTGCCAACCCGGCCCACACCCCCTGCCACCCGTACGTGTCCGCTGGGCCACGGTGCCCCGAAGCGCGACAACGGCCCGAGGGGGCGGCACCTGTGTGGCGCCCCCTCGCCGGGTGCGGACGGTCAGGCGACCCAGCCATTGGTGATGCCGAGGACCGCGGACCCGTCCAGATCGGTGATCTTGGTTCCCACGAAGCCGCGGGCCCAGTCGGAGGTCTGGAGGCGGAAGGCGGGCTGGTCCGCGGTCAGCGCCTCGATCACCGCCTCGGCGGCGCCCTCGGCGGTCTGCGCGCCGTCCAGGAACTGCGCGACCGTGCGGTTCACGTAGGCGCTGAGCTGGGGCGCGTACACCCCGGCACCGGCGACGGCCTGCTCCAGGTCGACGCCGACGTTGGCGACGAACTCGGTGGCCACGGCGCCGGGCTCGATCACGGAGACGGACACGCCGTGCGCCGCGGCTACGGGAGCCAGGCTCTCCATGTATCCCTCGACGGCGAACTTGGCCGCGCAGTAAGCCTCGTTGAAGGGCTGCCCGATGACGCCGCCGACGCTGGTGACGGTGATCAGACGGCCACCGGAGGCACGCAGGTGGGGCATGGCCGCCTTGGAGACATTGAGTACGCCGAAGAAGTTGACCTCCATGACCTTGCGGACCTCGGCCACGGACTCGTTCTCCAGCGTGCCGAGGTGTCCGGCGCCCGCGTTGTTGACGACGGCGTCCAGGTGTCCGTAGTCGGCGAGCACGCCGTCGATCGCGGACGTGATGGATGCCTCGTCGGTGACGTCGAGCCGGCGGATGTCGAGTTCCACACCCGCCTCCGCGGCGGCCTTGCGCAGGGCGTCGGAACGGCTGGGGTCACGGAGCGTGGCGACCGTGGTCCAGCCGGCGCGTGCGGCGGAGACGGCGGCGGCGAGACCGATGCCGGAGGAGGTACCGGTGATGAGAACGATCTTGGAGGACTGGGAAGACATGGGGATGCCCTTCATGGGACGGGGTTGCTGCGCACTTGAGTGCGTGTACACACACCATATTGCATCTACGTGTGTGTACACGCAACCGCTAAACTGGGGACATGCCGAAGAAGAAGCTCACACAAGCGGAGATGCCGGTGGCCGACTATGCCTTTTACGGGCTGGTCTGGGCCGGGACCGTCCTGACGGACCGCGTCGACCGTGCCCTGAGCAAGGCGCACGACCTGCCGGTCTCCTGGTTCGAGGTCCTGCTCTGGCTGGCCTCCAGCCCCGATCCCGTTCCGGCCTCGGTCCTGGGTAACAGCACCATGCTCAGCCGCAGCCAGGTCTCACGCGTCGTCGACGCCCTTCAGAGCCGCGGCCTGGTCACCCGCACCCCCTCCCCGCGCGACGCCCGCTCCGTCGAGGTCTCGCTCACCCCCGAGGGCCACCGGCTCTTCGAGGCGGCCGACGCCACCCGCCGGGAGTGCCTCGCCCCTGTCTTCACTGACCTCCTCGACCAGGACGACCTGCAAGCGCTCGGCACGGTGTGGCAGAAGCTCAAGGCCGACAAGGACGCCTAGGCTCGTCCAGCGGCGACACCTCTCTCACCCTCCCGCACATCTCGTGCCGCCGGAAGGAGAGGCGCCCTCGCTGGAGGGTGGCTCCCGGTCCCGGTCAGGGCTTCCCCACGCCTGAGAGGAAGAGCGAGTACGGCCTCGACGGCTGTGGTCATGAGCGTGAGGGTGCCGGTCCTCTCCCCCGCAGCCGACGGCACGATCGATCTTCACGAGCCGGCTGACCGGCACTTACGCCCAGGACCTGTGCGGTGCCGTCGGGCAGGGGGGTGATGCGGACCTGGCCGGCGGGGAACGGGTCGCGACACCCGTACGCCGGCCGGCTCCCCGGCAGACACTCAAACAAGCGCCCCTCTTACGCGGCTGCGGCCAGGGCCCGGCTGGTGTGCCTGTCGGACCACCGGCAGAGCCCATCGCGGCCGCCGACGGTGGGCTCTGCCAGGCGCCACGCTGCATGAATGCACAACACGACGGCAAGCGTCATCTGCCCGGCCGGGAAGGGCGGACATCCGGTACGCCTGCCCTTCCCGGCCGTATTTCAGCGACGCCGGAGGAAGACGAACAACACGCCGGGGCCATCCGCCGGCGGGGAGAACGCACCGGCCGCGCGAAGGGACAGGAAGGGCGGTTGCTGTCCGTGCGGCAGTGGCGTCGGATGCCCTGTACTCATCGACACCGCCACGGGCGCACCGGCTGCGGTGTCGTCGCCCTGGGCGATGCCGTACGCCTGTCCGTCGTCGTCGACCGACAGCAGCTGGATCTGACGGCTGGTGCCGCTTCCCGCGAAGCAGTAGCCCTTGCCCGATGTGAGGTCGAACGCGAGCGGTCCCGCCAGCAGGTAACGGCCGTTCGTCGACAAGGCGCTGGGGGTGTCGAATTCCGGCAGATCGGTTGCCGAGCACCTGGTCGAAGCCTCGACCTTGCCGCTCTCGGTGTTGTGCACGGCCCATATGTGGTCCCCGTTGTCCGCGGCGGACCAGGAAGCGATGAGATGGCCGGAGACGGCGAAGTGGGCCGTGCTCTTGTACTGCGCATAGTCGTGCGTCGAGGCCCCGGGCGGAACGACGCGGCTGGAGTTCCAGACACCGGGGACACCGAACCCGCCGACGGAGTTGGCCAGCACCGGACCGCGCGATGTGAGCGCCTTGACCTCACTGTCGACACAGGCGATCTCCCCACACGTGGGTTCGCCGAGTTGTGTGGTGATGGGGTAGTGCTTCACGTGCCCGGTCCGCATGTCGACGGAGATGGACTCGTCTCCGTCCTCCGTGCTGACCAGCAGCCCCGCTCCGCCGTCGCGCGCCCGCGCCACACCCGAGTACTTCTCGACCGGCACCTTCACCACGTGTGCGGGGACGGCCGTGGCACCGGAAGCGTCGACGGGGTAGATGTCGACCTCGACCACTTCCTGGGGCTTGTTGAGCGCGTCACCGCTGTCCGCGCCCCGTGCCCAGACGGCCAAGTACTCCCGGCCGTCCTGTTTGACAGCCTCCACGCCCGGGGTCTCCTCGGTGACCCGGCCGACGATCTCCCGCGGCTTCGGCGGCTGCCAGGGCTTGGTGCCGAACCGCAGCACGCCGGTTGTTTCGTCACGGGCCTCCAGGACGTACGAGCTCCCCCGCTTCTGGAGGAGCGCGACGACCCCGGCCCCGGGCGCAACGGCATAGGGCCGACCGGTGCCTCGCTCCGGGACCCAGGTGAGAGCCTCCTGCCAGCCCTTGGTGTTGTCGAACGCCCGCGGGACCGGCACGTTCACCTTCAAGGCCTGTTGACTTCCGCCGGGGCTCGTCGCCTTCGGGCCTACGCCCTTGCCTCCGCCCCCTCCCCCGTCCCCGCTCGCGCCGCAGGCCGTCAGTGCCACCATCCCCACAAGCATGGGCACAGCCAACGATGCCCTTGTACTTCTCACGAACGATCAGCCTCTCAGTCACACGGCAGGCCAGGTCGATCGACTGCTGCCCCCGTAATGTCCCTACGAGATCAGGACTTTACCGATGCCCGTGATCCAACGATCGCGTGACGGTGGCGGGCGTGATGAGTGCGTCTCATCATCACCGGTGCCGCATACGGCGTTTGCCGCTCCCTCACCCATCACCTCAGCCCCACCACCCAACTTTGGGTCGGCCGACACTGGGCACAACCCACTGCGTCACCGGTCTGTTGTTGTCAGCCGCCACAGCGACGTGATCTCGGCACTACGCGCGGCGTGGAGCGGGTCGGTGGCGTCCCTGGAGCGTGGGTGCCGAGGCTTGGTGTCGATCTTGTCCACGACCCGGAGGTGTGCTGCCTGGATGGCGGTGAGCAGTTGTCCGCGTGTCCTGAGGCCGAGATGCTCTGCGAGGTCCGACAGGACGAGCCAGCCCTCCCCGCCCGGTCGGAGGTGCGCGGACAGTCCGGTGAGGAAGCCTCGGAGCATGGCGCTGTCCGCGTCGTAGACGCCTTGCTCGATCGGGCTGGTCGGACGGGAGGGCAGCCAGGGCGGGTTGCACACGATCAGGTCGGCGTGGTCTTCGGGAAACAGACAGGGACCCGACACCTCGATACGGTCAGCCAGCGCCAGCCGGTGGGCGTTCTCCTTGGCGCATGCCAGAGCACGCGGGCTGATGTCGGTGGCCACGACGCGGCCGATTCCTCGGCGGGCCAGGACCGCGGCGAGCACGCCGGTTCCCGTACCGAGATCGAATGCCGCGCTGCCTGCGGGGCTGCACCGGGTCACCGGCGGCAGCGGCGTGTGGGCGACCAGATCGACGTACTCGCCTCTGACGGGTGCGAAGACGCCGTAGTGGGGGTGAATACGCGTGCCCAGCACCGGCACATCGATGCCCCTCAGACGCCACTGGTGAGCGCCGATCACTCCCAGCAATTCCCGGAGGGAGATCACCATGGGGCCCTTCGGCGGGCCGTAGGCTTCCAGACAGGCGTGGCGAACGTCGGGAGCCCGGCGCAACGCCACGGTGTAGCCGTCGTCCAGGAGCACCAAGAGCCTGCCCAGGACGCGTGCGCGGTGGGCGCCGGCGCGGCGGTGCAGATCGAAGGACTCCTTCTGGGAGGTGTTGGCACTGGGCCGTTTGCGATCGATGCGACGGCCCATCGCCCGCAGCAGGTGTCGGGCGTTGTGGAAGTCGCCTTGCCAGAGCAGCCCCGTGCCTTGGCGCGCCCGGCGGTAGGCCTCGTCGGCCTTCGTCCGGTCGTCGACAACGACGACCCGCCGCGGAAGAGCCGAGCCGTTCTCGGAATGCCAGCGGGCGGAATGGTGGGTGTGACCTTCTGTCCAGTGGATCGTGGACACCGTGATACCCCTCGTGATCGAACGTGCAGGGACACGAAGAGCACTTCGACGAGGAGCAGGCCGAACCGACGTCTGTCCACGGGACAGACGTGTGCGTTGAGGCAGGTGGCCGTTACCGCCCTCGCGTCGAAGCGCGAGAGCGGACGTCCCAGAGAACCATGCCGAGCATCACGGTCAGCCCTTTCGGATCAGAGGCAGCAGACTCGCACAGGTGCTGCTCCGCCGCCAAGCGCGACGGGTCGTCATCGTGCTGAGTGACCGGTTCAGGTGGGGATCGTGGACTCGGCGCAGACTTCCTTCACGTGTCGTGCCCTCTCACCCGGCTTCGGAGCACGCAGGTCCTGGTGCTCAGCCACGATCGTGACGCGCGTCGGTCGACGGCCGAGTACGTACTGCGGCGAACCCGGCCTGTTCATGGCCGGCTGCCTGAACCGGGCGGAGGCCAAGGGTGAGGAACGTCAGCACGGCGCACAGGACGTAGGCAGAACCGAGCCAGGCCAGCGGGGTCGGGTACGGGGCGCCGGAGGGCAGAGTGTCTTCCGTACGGCTCAGGAGCGGTACGAGACGGGTGGCGGTGGCAGTGACCCATGCCGCGAGGGTGACGCGGCTCAGAAGCCACTGCCGTTGGGGGCCGTGAGCCAGCCAGATCATGGCGGGCAGGCACCAGACCCAGTGGTGACTCCACGAAATGGGGCATGCCACCAGCCCGTAGAGCTCCACGGCGATCATGATACCGAGACGGTCACCACACCGAATGGCGTTCCACAGTGCGAGTGTCGCGACGACGGTCACCACTGTGAGGGCGGTCCACCATGTCATACCGGAACCCGGACCGTGGTCGAGGAACCTGCTCAGCACACCTCGAAGTGACTGATTCCGCACCGACCACACCAGGCCTATCCGCTGAGTGTCCATCACCAGGGCGGACCAGTACCGCGCCGACTCCTTCGGGGCGATGAGCCATCCCAGCGCCGTAGCCCCGCACACCGTTGTCACCGTCCACGCCGCTGCCCGCCATTGCCTGGTCGCCAGCAGATACAGCCCACCGACGACCGGAGTCAGCTTCACGGCGGCAGCCACACCGACAGCGATACCCCGGCCCGCAGCCGTACGCAGCCACGTCACACCCCCCAGGATCAACGCGCCCAGCAGGAGGTTGACTTGGCCCTGGTCCAGAGTGTGGCGTACGGGTTCCAGCCATAGGCCGGCAGCGGACCAGAGCAGGACGCGGGACCGTCCCCGCGTGTCCATGGGAGTGGGAGGAACGAGTCGGCTCGCGCAGCCGGCCATCACGAGGAGAGCCGCCACGGAGGCCGACTGCCACAGGCACACCGTGACCGTCCAAGGGAGGCGCGACAACGGCAGGAAGACCAGGGCGGCGAACGGCGGGTAGGTGAACGGCAGCAAGGGAATCGGCGGCGCGGTGTGGAGCTGGTAGTCGTAGAGGCCACCTGAGAGCACCAGCGGAGATGCCTCGCGGTAGACGCGCAGATCCAACGTCACGGGAGGGAAGGCACTGACGGACAGCACATGCAAGGCCAGGGAGAGGGCCAAACACCACCCGGCATGGCGAGAGCACCACTCGCCGATCGCTCGGCCGCCGCTCAAGACCGTGTTCATCACGAAGGAGCGCGGCGGCCCTCCCCGGCGATGTACAACGTGGTCCTGATCCGCGCCATCGTCATCGAGCACACCGGTGTCATCAGCCGGCCGTGCCCGCTCCTGCCCGTCACGCCCACGCCGCAGAAGGGACCGCCAAAGCGGAATCATCGTGGTCTTGACTACGTTTCCCGCGGCGCGAACGGCCGCAGACGACTCGCTGCTTCTCCTCAAGAGTGGATCCTCCCGTTACCCAACGCGGTACCCCGACATCTGGACACGGGCGCTGTGCTCCGAAGAGCCCGCGGATGACGGCCGGGCTGGGGGCACAGGGGTTTGAATGCCGCCGTAGACAACACGCGAACGTCGGCCGACCCAGCGGTGGAGGGCTGCCGTCCGCCAGGCCTGGATCTCTCCTACGTCGCGCTTCGCCCCAGCCGGGATGTGGCGCTTTCACGAGCCACCCGACGCGAGGGGCGGCAGCTGAAGGAAGTAGAGCCGATCACCGGCCTGTACGGAGCGTTCGTGGACCTCGGACCGCTCGAAGACCACGTGGTCGATTCGCGTGTTCAGTCCGTGGAGCAGACCGTGACGGAGATTGCCGCCGGTCTGCGGGCGGGCCGGTTCCTGGTCGGGACTGAGTGAACTTGAGCTCAGACGGCCCCATGCTCGCCCGTCGCAGAGAGGGGCGCATGGCTCTTTCGGCGCATCGTGGCCGAGTGCTGCCTGCATACAGGCGACTACAGAACGTAGGGTTGGCCCGTCTGGTGTGCGCTCGGGAGTGACGATGTGACGATGACGGGACCTGGGCGCGTTTCCGTGAACAGGGAGTAGGCATGACGGGTGGCAAGTCGCGGTTCGACGACATCTACGTCCAGCCGGACCCGCGCGCCTACTTCACCCGGCTGGCCCCGCTGGAGTACGAGATCCCGCACCATGCCCAGCCGGTCTTCCGAAGGGAGGCCGCCGAGCGGGCAGCGCTGGACAACGGCCGGCCGGACCGGCCGGTGGTGCTGGACGTGTGCTGTTCGTACGGCATCAACGCCGCGCTGCTCAATCACGATGTGACGCTCGCCGAACTGTACGAGCGGTACACGTCCGATACGGCCGGACGCATGTCGACGACGGAACTGGCCGCCTGGGACAAGGAGTTCTACGCCGGGCGCCGACGGCCTCAAGCCCTTTCGGTGTACGGCCTGGACATCGCGGCGCCGGCCGTGCACTACGCCCAGCAGGCCGGTCTGCTGGACGGCGCCTTCACCGACGATCTGGAGCAGGCGCCGCCCGGGCCCGAGCTGCGCAGCGCGCTGACGGATGTCGGGCTGATCACCCTGACGGGCGGCGGGAGCTACGTCACCGAGCGGACGTTCGCCGCGCTGCTGGACGGCGCCCGCCGCCCCGTCTGGGTGAGCGCGTTCGTGCTGCGGACCGTGTCGTACGAGCCGGTCGTACGGACACTGGCCACGTACGGCCTGCGTACCACGGTGGATCCGTCCCGCACCTACCCGCAGCGGCGCTTCACGGACGAGCGGGAACAGCGGTATGCCATCGAGGCCGTGAGAGAACTCGGCGGTGACCCGTCCGGGCGGGAAGAGGCAGGTCGTTTCCACTGTGTGCTCTACGACTCCCGCCCCGGCTCGGTGTCGTAGCGGAACGGCTGCCGGCCCCGCACGGCCGTCGCCGTGCCCTCCGGCGATGTCTCACAGGCCCTCGGGGCACAGACGCTGGGCCTTGCCGCCCTTGGCCACCGCCTCGACGCACCCGGCGGGCAGGCCGTCGTGCGAGGTGGTGGAGAAGTTGGCGGTCATGGTCAGCGTGCCGTCGCCGAACGTGGTCCGCTGCACGAGGTGGTCCGGAGTCAACCGGCGGAAGTCCGTCATCGGCTCAGTCGCCGCGGCCTTGTGCAACGGCTCGAAGTACTTCTGCAACGCGGCTATCTGCCGACCGTGCTGGTCGAGTTCGGTCTTGTCGAGGACCATGTTGAGCGGCACGTTGTACAGCATCGCCAGCAGCGCGCGGGTGCGGCTCTGGTCGGGCAGCTTGGACCATGACAGTTCCCAGCGCTCGGTGCTGATGACCGAGTCGT
Source organism: Streptomyces griseochromogenes (assembly GCF_001542625.1). Lineage (NCBI taxonomy): Bacteria > Bacillati > Actinomycetota > Actinomycetes > Kitasatosporales > Streptomycetaceae > Streptomyces > Streptomyces griseochromogenes. The sequence continues at coordinate 5,947,503 of NZ_CP016279.1, forward strand.
GCAGCACCGTCTGGTACAGCGGCACCCGATACCTGGGGTCGTACATCGCCTTGGCCACATCGGCGGGGAGGTGGACCGGTTTGAAGAAGATGGCGGGCGCGCCGTAGGGCGCGTAGCCGCCCCAGGTCGCACGGTCACGCTCCAGTTTCCACAGCCGGTCGTCAACCGGTGTACCGGACCCGTGGCTGAAGGCCAGCACACGGTTCGCCCAGGAACCGGCGCTCTCCGAGCCGAGCACCAGCTTGCGATCGCCGGACAGCCACGCCATGCGTGCCAGGCGGTTGCGGCGGTCCTGTGCCTGGGTCATCGGGTGTGCGGGCGAGTGATCGGTGAACAGCTCACCGGCGGCGTCGACATCGAGGAAGTAGCTGGTGGCGCCGGCCGCGGTCATCTCCCGGGTGCGGTCGGCCAGGTAGTGACGGGCAGGCTCGGCCTTCCGGAGTGCCTCGGAACTGACGTAACAGCCGCGGCCGCCGAACCCGGTGACGATCTTGCCGTCCGCTCCGCGCACACAGGCATCCGGCCATACCGGGGCGGGCCACTTCGACACCGAGGTGTCGGCCGACGCGGGGTCCTGTGCGTTGGCCCAGGAGTCGTACGGCCCGACGAGGTAGCCGGCCCGCTTGGCCAGGTCCGTCGCCGCGTGGTTCATGGGTGAGCCGTCGGCGTCGTAGCCGATCCACATGCGGTCGATGCCGAGATCCCGCAGTCGGCGTATGCCCTCGGGGGTGCGGGCCTGGCCCCAGGTGTAGGCGTGGAAGGCACCCACCAGCTTGCCGGCTTCGGGGTTGCGGGCGATCTTCTCGCGCAGGGTGGTGATGCCGCCGTGCTTCTGCAGCCAGGCGCGGTAGTCGCGGGCCGCGGCCACCGGCGATCCGTCGGTGAGCGCGAAGGTCACCGTGTAGTCGGTCGTCGACTCCTTCGGTGAGAAGCGGTGCTCCGTCTCGGTGTGCAGACGGCCGTGGGTGGAGACGAACTTGAGCGTGGTGCCGATGTCGGTCTCGGCGATGTAACTCGCGCCGTGCCGCCCGGACTGGCTCGTGCCCCAGAACGGCATGGTCAGGCCGTCGGCCATGCCTGCTTGTGACCCCGCGAGGCCTGCCGACGCCGAGTTCCACCACTTGTCGGTGACCGGAACGGACAGGCCCTCGCCGCGCGGAATCTGGAGCTCTGTCGTGTCCGGTGCGGTTCCCGTCACCGGCCAGTTCAGTGTGGTCCCGCGGTCGGCGTGCACGGTCATCGCCAGCCGGCCGTCCCTTGCGGACGCGGTGACCGTGAGTCCCCTGGCCGGGTACCGCCAGGCGGCCTTCTCGCCGTGCACCGAGATCTCTCCGGCGGAGCCGAGGCTGCCGGCGGCGGGGGCGGAGAGCGGCCAGGTGCGGCCGTCGTCGGCCCGGGCCCGCACGGCCAGGGACGCCACATCCACTTCCGCGCGTCCACCGGCGACGGGTACGGTCAGCCGGTCTCCGTGTGCTTCGATGCCCCGGTGGTCGTGCGTGCCGGTCCCGAACGCCGTGGCCGTGCCGATCACGCCGATCACCGCGAGCGCACCGCTCACCGCGGCGACCTTCTTCCTGGTCTTCTTGATCTTCCTCTTGCTCATGGTCGGCCACTGTCGTGGCGGCGGATAAGAACATTGTGAGAACCGTTGGTTCGTGCCGGTGACGGACCGGACGCCCTGTCAGGAACCGGCCGGACCGTTGGACGGAATGCGGAGCCGGAAGAGCGCGCCGCCGCCGGGGGCGTTTTCGGCGGTCAGGTCGGCGTGGTGCGCGCGGGCGATCTGGCGGGCCATGGCCAGGCCGAGACCGGAGCCGGGCAGGACACGTGCTGTGCGAGCCCGGTAGAAACGGTCGAAGACGTAGGGCAGGTCTTCCGCCGCGATACCGGACCCGTGATCACGGATGGCCAGGTCGAGGTGGTCGGCCGCGTGGATGAGCGTCACCTCGACGGGGCGGTCGGGCGGGCTGAACTTCGCCGCATTGTCAAGGAGGCTGGACAGCAGCCGGGAGAGCCGGGCCGGTACGCCCGCGACGATGGTGGTGTGCGCCTGCGGACTCACGGCGAGGTCGAAGGGGGTCAGCGGCCAGTGGTCGCGGGCGGCGTCGACAGCGTGGGTCACGACGGCCGCCAGGCGCACGTCTTCGACCAGTGGGTCCGGCTCCTCCTCGCGGGCCAGCTCGATCAGGTCGTTGACCAGGAGCGTGACCTCCCTCAGCTGGCGGCCGAGCGCGCCGGCCGCCCGTTCGCGCTGGGCTTCGGTGAGGCGGGCGGCACGGGTGAGCAGTTCGGCGTTGGTGCGCAGCGCGGTCAGCGGGGTGCGCAGTTCGTGCGAGGCGTCCGCGACCAGTCGGCGCTGGGCGGTGATGGACTTTTCCAGCTCGTCGAGCATGGTGTTGAAGGCGGCCGCGAGCCGGGTGATCTCGTCCTCGCGGCCCGTCGCGTCCGACGGCAGCTCGATGCGGTGCCGGGCGTCACGGGTGGTGGCGATGCGTTCGGCGGTGGCGGTGAGCCGGCTGACGGGGGCGAGGCCTGTGCGGGAGACCCAGTAGCCCAGGGCACCGGCCAGGAGCACCCCGGCCGCTCCCACGACGGCGAGCAGGCCGGCGGCCTGCCGCACCCCGCGGTCGACGGTGTCGGCGCGCACAGCGACCTGCAGGGCGCGGCCCCTGTCCAGCGGCGTGGTGAGCATCCGGGCGCGATGGGTGGCGAGGCGGAGTTCGCTGTAGTACGAGCCGTGGGTGCCGGCGGCGACCTTGCGGGTGGTGCCGGTGACCGGCAACAGGTACGGCTTGGAGGGATCGTCGACTGCCCGGGCGGGGACCAGCTGGGCGCAGGCCGGGGCGGCGAGATACCGGCATTCGCCCTGGACGACGCCGACCGGTTCGTGCCGGTACTGCTGGGCGGCGAGCCGGGCGGACTGGGTCAGATGCAGGTCCAGTTGCTGGAGCAGCTGGTGCCGGATCACCAGGAAGGCGGCCGTGCAGACGCCCACCACCACGAGCGCGACGGCCAGCGAGGCGGCCAGGGTCAGCCGGGTGCGCAGCGGTCGCCGGCGCAGCCAACGCGCGGGCGGGCGCATCCGTGCACCCTTCATGGCAGGTCCAGCCGGTAGCCGACGCCGTGCACGGTGTGCACGAGCCGCGGCTCGCCCCCGGCTTCCAGCTTGCGGCGCAGATAGCCGATGTAGACGGCCAGGGAGTTGGAGTCGGGACCGAAGTCGCCGCCCCACACCCGGTCGTGGATCATCTCCCTGGGCAGAATCTGGCCGGGGTGCCGCATGAGCAGCTCCAGCAGGGAGAACTCGGTGCGGCTGAACTCGATGGCACGCGTACCGCGCCTGCCGCTGCGGGTGGCGGGGTTCACCGAGAGGTCGGCGAAGGACAGGTCGGTCTCCGCCTCCGCCCCGGCGGGCGTGCTGCGCCGCAGCAACGCCCGGATGCGCGCCAGTAGTTCGTCCAGCGCGAAGGGCTTGACGAGGTAGTCGTCGGCGCCCGCGTCCAGACCGTCGACGCGCTCGCTCACGGAGTCCAGGGCGGTGAGCACCAGTACGGGAGTGCGGTCGCCCAGAGCCCGGAGCCGTCGGCACAGGGCGAGCCCGTCGAGGCCCGGCATCATCACGTCGACCACCATGGCGTCGGGCTCCCAGTCCGCGGCGGCCGCCAGCGCGGCCAGGCCGTCCTCCGCGCCGCGTACCTCGTAGCCCTCCACGGCCAGTCCGTCCTCCACGGCATACCGCACCTCTGGCTCGTCGTCCACGACCAGGATCTTCGGCGCTCTCGTGCGGCCACCAGCAGTATTCATGGGGGACAGCCTGCCAAACCCGCCGTCGGAACCTCGCGTCCGGACGACGGAGCGGCCCAGGATCCGCCGTCCGTGGGTTTCGAGTCCGCCCCGCTGCACCAGGCACCGCGGTCGATCCCGCCGCTCGCCCGGTGGATCGGCATCGGCCGGCTGATCCGCGGGATCGCCCAGCCCCTGGCCGCCGCCTCCGAGGACCGTGCCCGCCCGCGGCCGGCAGATCTTCCTCGCCGCCTGGGCAGGCGTCCAGGACCGGGGCGTGTGGCTCCGCCGGGCAGGCGGACGCGAGCCGTGTGTCAGCGGCGTCCGGTCCAGGTGGGAGCGCTTGCGAAGTGCGCCCGCGGAGAGGGCCCGGGCGGGCGTGAAGGGCCCGGGCCCTGTCGGGTGTCACACGTGCGGACGCCGGCCCGACTCCTGTTGCGGGAAGGTCTGGTCCGCTCCCGGAAGGGTCGGTTTCGGCAGCGTCGCCACCTCCTCCTTCGCCTTCTCCAGCTGCTCCGCCGTGTCGTCGGGGAGCTGGGGCGGGCCAGGCTGGGCGTCACCGAAGCGGAAGGCGGTCGTGAGGTCGCCGAAGGTGGAGCGCCGCCAGTCGCTGATGTTCGGCTCCTCGACCCCGGTGAACCGCTCGAGGAACTGGAGGGCGGAGGTGTGGTCGAAGGCCTCCGAGGCGACCCAGCCGCCGACCGTCCAGGGCGAGACGATGACGGCCGGGACGCGGAAGCCAGCGCCGATCGGCAGGCCCTGGATGTACTCGTCCGGCGTCCCCGGCGCTGCGGTCGGCGGGGCCACGTGGTCGAACAGTCCGTCGTTCTCGTCGTAGTTGAGGATGAAGGCGGTCTTGCGCCACACGTTCGGGTTGGCGGCGATCGCCTCGATCTTCGAGGCCACGAAGTCGGCGCCGGCCGCCGGGAGGTAGTCGGGGTGCTCCGACTGGTAGCCCGTCGGGATGATCCAGCTCACCGTCGGGAGACGGTCGCCCCGGGCGTCGTCCTCGAAGGTGCCTTCGGGCTGCGGGCGTACGCCCCGCTCGTACAGGTCGGAGCCGGGCCGTGCCTTCTTGAAGGCGGCGAACTGCTCGAGCATGTTGCAGCCGTAGTCGTCGTCCTGCTGGTACACCTTCCAGCTGATGCCGGCCGCCTGGAGGCGCTCGGCGTACGTCGTCCAGCGGTACGGCGTCGGCGCGACGTTGCTGATGATCGGGCCGCCCTGGGTGCCGCCCGGGTCGATCGAGCCGGTCATCCACATCAGGCGGTTGGGCCAGGTCGGGCCGAACACCGAGCAGAAATAGTTGTCGCAGATGGTGAAGGTCTCGGCGAGCGCGAACTGGAACGGGATGTCCTCGCGCGTGTAGTAGCCCATCACGTAGGGGCCGTGGACGCCGTCGGCCTTGCGGTGGGCGGGCAGCCAGCGGTCCATCTTGCCGCCGTTCCAGGCCTGGTGCTGCACGGACCAGGCGTGGCTGGTGGACGGGATGGCCTGGGCGCTCGACTTGTGGGTGTCGAGGTGGAAGGGCAGCAGATAGCCCTTCGGGTTCACGGCGTCGGGCTGGTAGAAGACGGAACGTCCGTTGTCGAGCTTGAGAGCCTGCGGGTCGGCGAAGCCCCGGACGCCCGACAGGGTGCCGAAGTAGTGGTCGAAGGACCGGTTCTCCTGCATCAGCATGACGACGTGCTCGATGTCCTGCAGTGAACCGTTCTTGGGCGGCTCGGCGGCGACGGCCTTCCGGACGCTCGGCGGGAGCAGAGAGAGGGCCGCGGCGGCGCCCAGCGCGCCCGCAGCCGAACCCAGGAGTCTACGGCGTGTCAACTCGGCCATGTTTGCCCCTTCTTGAGCAAGAGAAGCTCTGCGGAGTGACGGCCGGCCCGGCGAAAGAGCGGGCCATCGATCACCCTCCTCCAGGACCGCGGGGCGTATCAGGGAAGGGCGGTGAACATGTGGCCAACGCGCGGGAATGGGTTGGCCAAACCGTGACCGTCAACACCCCCACGTCGCATGGCTGTTGCCGGGCGTTGAGAAAACGGTGGCTCCTACAGGGATCAAGGGGCGGCTTTCCGGGCTCCTGATCGACCAGCACCCCGGGCATCGAGCGCGGCCGAGCCGGACGAGTCGCTACGGTGCCGCATTCGGCCAAGAAGCGAGCCGGCCGTCGATCACGCCCATTCATAAAGCCCGCTTGAGGAACGCTCAATAATTCCTTATAGAAAGGGGTTTCATGTGACAGCCGTCTCGCGTCCGGAGGGAACCAAAAGCGGTCACATCTCGTCCGCTCGAGCACCGAAGCCCCTGCTCACATGGCTTGTTAGCGCAAGCCCGTCCCGAATGTTGAGATATCCTTCTGGTCCGGACGCCCCGTTCATCGCGGGCGAGCCGTTGATTCATATCGTCAACGACAAGGCCTTCCATCGTTCCGGAGCGGCCCACTCGTCGTACCTCCGTCGGCCTTTCCCTTCCGACGGTTCACGCCTTTCGAGCAGGAATTGATGCCCGTTCAACCACTTACGGAGCTCATACGCTTCGCGCGCAACAATTCACCTTTCTACCGTGAGCTCTATGCCCACCTTCCCAGTGAAGTGGCGCAACTCACAGACCTTCCCGTGGTGCCGCAGACGGACTTCTGGCGGGCCAACTCGCCCCGCGACAACAGGCTCCTGACCGCACCCCTCCACGAGGCGGTCGTCTTCCGCAGCGGTGGCACGACGGGATCCCCGAAGTTCTCCTACTACACGCGCACGGAATGGCGAGAGTTCACCACGGCGTTCGGCGCCGGACTCGTCCGTGCCGGGCTCCTGGCGGGCCACCGCGTCGCCGATCTGTTCTACGCGGGTGATCTGTACGCCAGTTTCAGCTTCGTCCTGGACTCGCTGCACCGTTCCCCGGTGGCCAACGTGCGCTTCCCGCTCGGCGGTGCGGCGCCCTTGGAGTCGATCGTGGCCACGCTGGAGGACTTCCAGGTCCAGGTCGTCGCCGGTACGCCCACCACGCTGTGCTCCCTCGCCGAGCGCCTCACCAGCGCCGGCCGCTCGCTACCGGACGTGGAACTGCTGTTCTTCGGCGGTGAGTGCCTCTTCGGCGACCAACTGCCCCTGCTCGCGGCCGCGTTCCCGAACGCACAGGTGCGGTCGCTCGGCTACGCGAGCGTCGACGCCGGGCTGCTCGGCGAGGCGGTGCCCGGCGGCGACCCGCGCGTGCACCGTGCTTTCACCCCGTACACAGTGGTCGAGATCCTCGACGACGAGACCGACCGGCCCGTCACCGGCGACGGCGTTCCGGGGCGACTGGTCGTCACCGATCTACGCAGACGGCTGATGCCGGTGCTCCGTTACCCGGCCGGTGACCGGGCCCAATGGGTGGACCGGGACGCCGGTGTGTTCCGCATCCTGGGTCGCGCCGAGGAAGGCGTACGCGTCGGTCCCGTCTCCCTCTACACCCAGGACGTCCACGACATCGTCATGGCCGCCGACACGGCCGGTGAGGTGACGGGGATGCAGCTGGTGGTGCGCCGCGGCGACGGCCGTGACGGCCTGGCACTGCGGCTCGCGGCAGGTGAGCCCGGCGACGGGAGCGCCGCGTTGGGGGACGCCGTCGCCGCCGCGGTCCTGGCGCAACGCCCGCTCTATCGGAGTGCGGTCACCGCCGGTCATGTGAACCCGCTCACCGTCGAATGGGTCCGGCACCAGGATCTGGCCGTCAACGCTCGTTCGGGCAAGCTCATCCGGGTCGTCGACGAACGGCCGCATTCATGAGCGCGGTGGGGACCGGCGCACGCCGTCTGCCCCTCGTGCTGCGCAACCCGTCCTTCGGCCGGGTCTGGGCCGGTCAGCTTCTCACGCAGGCCGCGAGCAGGATGTTCCAGGTCGGCGCGGTCTGGTGGCTGGTCGGGTTCGCGGGCGGAGCGCACCGCGGGCTCGACTCGGGCCTGTTCCTCATGGTCAGCACACTGCCCGCGGTCGCCCTCGCTCCCGTGGTCGCCCGCGTGATCGCCCGTCACGCCCCTCGGACGGTGCTGGCCTGCGCGGCCGCCGTGGCCGGCCTGGTGGCCATGGCGGCGGCCGTCCTGGCGCAGGCCGGGGCGCTGCCGATGGCGGCGGTCTACGCGGTGGGGCTGGCGCTGGCGGCCTGTCAGGCCCTCTTCGACCCGTGTCTGACGACATCGGTGCCACAACTCGTCGACGACGCCGACATCGAGGCGGCCACCGGATTCGAGCTGTCCACCCAGTCGGTCGCGGGGCTCGGCGGAGGACTGCTCGGCCCGCTCATCGTCGACACGGGCGGCCTCCCGGGTGTCGTCGCTGCCTGCGCCGCCGCCTATCTGCTCGCCGCCCTGCTGGTCCGCTCGGCACGGTTCCCGCACGCCACGACGCGGACGGACGGAGCGGAGAGCGGCGCGGCACCCGCGTCGCGGACGCTGCGCCAGGTGCTGGCAGGACTGCCGTTCATCCTCCGTGTACTGCTCTGTTTCGCCGCGGCCAACGTCTTCACCACCGCCGTCTACGTCGTGATGCCGCTGTACACGCGGGGTGTGCTGCACTCCACCGGTTCGACCGTGGCCTCGCTGGAGGCGGCGCTCGGCGTGGGCACGCTCGTCGGGTCCTTCACCGGCGCCCGCGTTCCGGGACGTCCCGTCGCCGTCGGCAGCGCGTGTCTGACCGTGATGGCCGTGGCGCTGGGTCTGCCGGGTCTGGCCGCCGGGCACGCCGTCGCGTTCGGTGCGCTGGCCGTCGCCGGCTGGTGCGTCGGTGTGATCGGTGTCCGCTTCGTCGCACTGTTCCAGCGACTGGTGCCCGCCGGTGACAAGCCCGAGTTCTTCGCGGCCATGCAGGCGCTGCTCGGTGCCACGTTCCCCGTTGCCTCACTCGTCTTCGGCGCACTCGGTGACCATCTGACGGCCCGAACGCTCTGCCTGGTGCAGGGCGCGGGTCTCGTGCCCGTCGCGCTGGCGCTGTGGTGGCTCGGCGGCCGGGCGGACTCCGGCGATGTGCGGGCGTCCGCCACGCAGCCCCTGGCACGGGCGGGAGAGACGTCATGAGCGTCGTCCTCGCCCCCGCCGCGGTCCAGGACATCGCGGAACTGCGGCAGTTGTACTTCGAGGTGTACGGGCACGGCTACCCGGTGCCGCTCGGCAGTGACCCGGCCGTGATGCGCCGCCTGATCACCGACGGCACCGCGCACTGGCTCACCGCCCGCACGCCCCGTGGCGACCTCGTCGGCTCCGCCGTGGTGCAGACCGATCCGGGCAGCCGCATCGGCAAACTCGTCGGGCTCGCCGTGCATCCGGGTCACCGGGGCGGCGGGCTGGCTTCCCGGCTGACCGGTGCCGTCTGCGCCGAAGCGTTCGCCACCGGCCGCCTCGACTCGGTGTACGCCACCGTCCGGGTCGTCACCGAGGGCCCCCAGCACGTCGTCGTACGCAACGGTTTCAGGCCGCTCGGCCTGATGCCCAACGCGGTGGAGGTCGAAGGGTGCGAGAGTCTCGCGCTGTTCGCCCGTTACGCCGACGGCGTGCTGGATCGCCGCGCCCCCGTCGAGCGCGTGCCCGAACGCCTGTCGGCGCTGCTGTCCGCCGCGTCCGCCGGGATCGGTATCGACTGCTCCGCCACCGGGATCGTCCCGGACCGCGCGGCGGCACGCTCCGCCTCCGGTGCCGATCCCATCGAGCTGATCGACGCCCCGGCCTTCGTCCGCCGCCGCTTCCTGGAGCGTTTTCCCGACGCGGGCGACCGCTTCTTCCCGCTGCACACGCCGAACGCGCTCCTGGTGGCGGCCGACGGCGGCTTCGAGGCGTACGCCGACCTCGACCCGGTGGCGGGAAGCTGCGCCCTGGTCGCCGTGCATCCGCGCCCGGCCGCGGTGGCCGGCGCGCTGGAGGCGCTGATGACCACGGTCACCCGGGCCGGCGCGGACTATGCCGAGACGCTGCTCCCTCTGGCCGACACCGAGGCGCTGGAGGTATTCCTCGCCTCGGGGTTCGTGCCCAGCGCGGTCTATCCGGCGATGCGCCGCATCGACGACCGCTTCCACGACTACGTGGTGCTCTCCCGCACCAGCCGCCAGATCGACTTCCGCACGACGGCCGTCAGCCCCTTGCTGCAGCCGTATCTGGGCGCCTACCTGAGCGCCTGGACCGCCACCTACCTGCCCCTTCACGAGGTGTCCCGATGAACCCCCATCTCGCTCCGGTCGAGGTTCCCGACCCGGCGGCGCTCGGCCACGTGCAGCGGCTGTGCGACCTCGACGAGCCGTACGCGGCCGGCGCCGACGTCGACGAGCTGTTCGCCGCGGCGATGGCCGAGACCAACGCCTGGCACACCCGCCGCTCCCCGCTCTTCGCCGCCCTGCTCCAGGAGACGCCCGAGGCTCCCGCGCCCACGGTCGGCGAAGGGGTGCGCACCCCGCTCGTGCCCGCCGCCTTCTTCAAACGCCACGAGGTGCTCTCCGTCCCCCGCGACGAGGTGTTCCTGCATCTGACCTCCTCGGGCACCACGGGCCAGAAGTCGCAGATGTTCTTCGACGAGTGGACGATCCGCTCGGCGCAGCGCATGGTGGCCCGGATCTTCGACCACTACGGCTGGATCACCCCCGACCAGCCGGTCAACTACCTGCTCTACAGCTACGAGCCCGCGCCGTCGCTGAAGCTGGGCACGTCGTTCACCGACAACTACCTGTGCGACTTCGCCCCGGCCCGGCACACCACACACGCGCTGCGGCACACCGGCTCCGGCCACGAGTTCGACGTGCACGGCTGCATCGCGGCGCTCCAGCGCTATGCGCAGGACGACGTGCCGGTCCGTATCCTCGGCTTCCCGGCCTTCCTCTACTTCACCCTGGAGCGGATGAGGGCGATGGGTCTGCCACCGCTGCGGCTGCCCGAGGGATCGCTGGTGGTGCTCGGCGGCGGTTGGAAGGGCCATGCCGACCGCCAGATCGGCAAGGCCGACTTCTGTGCCGAGGTCACCGAGCGCCTCGGTATTCCGGGCGACCGGATCCGCGACACCTTCGGCTCCGTCGAGCACTGCGTGCCGTACGTCGAGTGCGCACACCACCGGCTGCACGTGCCGGTGTGGTCGCGCGCCGCGGTCCGCGACACGGGGACGCTGCACCCGCTGCCGTACGGAGAGCGCGGCTTTCTTCACCTGGTCAGCCCGTACATCACCTCCGTTCCGGCACAAAGCGTCGTGATGGGCGACCTCGCCTCGCTGCACCCGGGCGAGGAATGCCCCTGCCCGCTGTCCACCGACTGGTTCACCGTGCACGGCCGTGCCGGGGTGAGCCGTAACCGCAGCTGCGCCGTCGCCGCCGCCGAACTGATGAAGGGAATGTCGTGACCACCTCCGCACCTCACCTCTGGCAGGGCGAGTACATCGACGATGCCGAGGCCGGCCGGCGGCTCGCCGGGCTGGCGGAGCTGACCGGGCGGGTCCTGGCGCGTCCGCTGCCCACCGACGTGGTGCTCGCCGCCTGCGCCGCGGTCAGCCGTGACCTGTCCGATCCCGGCTCCGCCCTGTACGGCCGGCTGGCGGGGAACCTGCCCGCCGACGAGGCCGCGGCCACCTTGGCCGAGCTGGCCGGCGCGCTCACCCGGCAGGCGCTGGAACGCAAGCTGCGCCGCGAGCTCGGCGGGCTGCGGCCGGAGCGGCTGACCCGGCCGGACGGCCGCGAGACGGTGTACGAGTCCTGGGCGCCGGTGGGCCTGCTGGTGCACATCGCGCCCGGCAACGCCGCCGCCGTGGCACCGCTGAGCGTCGTCGAGGGCCTGCTGGCAGGCAACCTCAACGTCCTGAAGACCAGCAGCTCCGACACCGCACTCGCCCAGGACCTGCTCGCCGCGCTCGGGACCGCCGACCCGACCGGACTGGTCACGGAACGCGTCGTGGCCCTCCGCTTCCCGTCGTCGCGCCAGGACTGGATCCGGACGCTGTGCGGACAGGCGGACGCGATCGCCGCGTGGGGCGGCGAGGACGCGATACGCGCGGTGAGCGAGCTCGCACCGCCGGGCTGCCGGGTCGTCGAGTGGGGGCACCGGATCTCGTTCGCCTACCTGACCCCTCAAGCGGCCACCGACGACGACATCCTGGACGCGCTCGCCGAGGATGTCTGCCGCTTCGAACAGCAGGCCTGCTCCAGCCCGCAGGTGGTCTATCTCGACACCTCGGACGCCCAGGACGTCTTCGCCCTCGCCGAGCGGTTCGCCGAACGGCTGGCGAAGGTGTCCGACGCCCGGCCCGCGCCGCGCCCCGGACCGGCCGAGCAGGCGGAGATCACCACCGTGCAGCAGCTGGCCCGGCTCGAAGAACACCTGGGTCTCACCCGCGTGTTCACCGCGGCCGACGGTTCATGGCGGGTGATGGCGGACACCCGGCCCGCACTCGACGCCTCCCCGCTGCACCGCAGCGTGTGGGTGAAACCACTCCCCCGGCACCGCGTCGCGGCGACGCTGCGGCCGATGCGCCGCTATCTGCAGACCGCGGCCGTGGCCGGGAGCCGGACGGACGTGGCCGAGCTGTCGCGCGCTCTCTTCGCCGCCGGGGTCACCCGGGTCACACCGGTCGGCTCCATGCTGGAAGGCTACGAGGGCGAACCCCACGACGGGGTCTACGCGTTGCAGCGCTACAGCCGCCGGGTGAGCGTGCGTGCGCCGGGCGCGGAGTTCGGCACCGTCGCGTGCCTGGACGACCTGGTGGCGCCCCCGGTTCTGCCCCCGGCGCCGACGGCGCCCCTGCTCGGCAAGGAAGGCGTGCAGCACGCCCTCGTCTCCCTGGACCCGCGCCACGCCCATCTGTACTTCCGCAGCGGGGGTTCCACGGGCACGCCCGCCCTGTCGGTGTTCACCTGCGACGACTACGACAACCAGATGCGCGCCGCGGCCGACGGACTGCTCACCGCCGGTTTCGACCCGGCCCGTGACCGGGCGGCCAACCTGTTCTACAGCGGCGGGATGTACGGCAGCTTCATCAGCTTCTTCTCCATTCTGGAACGCCTGAACGCCACCCAGTTCCCGATCGCCGCGGGCCCCGACCACGCCATGACCGCCGAAGCGCTGGTCACCCACGGGGCGGACACCGTCTTCGGCATGCCGTCCTACCTGTGGCAGCTGTTCCACGCCGAGGCCGACCGGCTGCGTGCGTACGGCGGGATCAGGAAGGTCTTCTACGGTGGGGAGCACTTCACCGCCGAACAACGCCGGGTCCTCACCGAGGAGTTCGGCGTCGAGGTCATCCGTTCCGCGGCGTACGGCAGCACCGATCTGGGACCGCTGGGCTATCAGTGCACAGCCGGCGAGGGCTCAGTCCACCACGTGCTGACCGACCTGCACACCTTGGAGATCCTCGATCCGCACAGCGACCGCCCCGTGGCACCGGGTGAGCCGGGACGGCTGGTCTTCACCTCCCGGGGCCGTGCCGGGCAGCGACTGGAACGCTACGAGATCGGTGACCTGGGCCGCGAAGTGCAGGGCGCGTGCACGTGCGGCAGCCGGGTACCGCGCCTGGAACTGCTCGGGCGCTACGGCGACGTCGTGCGCGTCGGCACGTACTTCCTCAACTACCGGCGCATCCTGCGGGCCGCGCAGGACCGCCTCGGCTACCACGGCGAACTGCAGTTGGTGGTCGCGTCCGGCTCCGACCGGGAGATGCTGACGGTCCGGCTCGACGACCAGTACGCGAACGACCCCGAGTCCGCACGGGACGCCCTCGTCGCCGAGGTGACAGAGCTGGCCTCGGCCGAGGCGGAGGGCCTGCTGGCCCTCTCCGTGGAGACCGTGCGCAGGGAGACGTTCGAGCGCACGGCGACCAGCGGCAAGTTGCGCACGGTCATCGACCTGCGCTGACCACGGCACCGTATGGGCGGCGGACGGGCTCCGCCGCCCATAGGGGCTGCCGTGCGGCAGCCCCGGTTGACGCCCTCGGCCCGGGATTCAGCCTTGGCCGCGGAGGGACAGGCGACGGGCGATGCAGGCGGAGATGGCGGGGATGATCGCGGTCATCTCCGGGCGCCAGCCCGGGACGGCGTTCACCTCGCAGATGGCGTAGGTGTCCCCGGAGGCGAACAACAGGTCCACCCCGGCGATGTCCAGGCCCAGGGCGCGGACCGCGCGCGCCGCCAGCTCCTCCGCCTGCGGATGGCGGCCCGCGCACCGGGTCGCGGAGCCGCCCTTGGCGATGTTGGCGGCGAGGACGCCGTTGCGGGAGGCGTGCAGTACGGCGTCGACCGGCTCGCCGTCGACCACGACCACGCGCAGGGCACGGCCGTGCGAGTTGGCCACGTGTTCCTGGAAGAGGAACGGCGCCTCCTGCGTGAGGCTCCCGGCCACCTCGCGCAGCAGGTGCGCGTCGGGGGCGAGGAACACCTGCCCGCCCTTGGCGCCGTTGACGGACTTCACCACGCACGGCGTGGCCAGGTGGGGGCTGCGGACGACGCCTTCCAAGGGGGCGGTGGCGTAGGACAGCGTGTCGGGCACCGGCAGTCCGGCCAGGGCGAGTTCCTGCAGCTGCCAGACCTTGTTACGGGATTTGAGCTGGGCGTCCAGTGTGTTGACGAGGGTGCTGCCCATGCGCTCGAGGTGCCGTAGCAGGGTCACCTCGCGGTCGTTGTGCATGGGGCCGGCCACCTGGCGCACGCACACCACCTCTGGAGCCGGCAGGTCCGCGCCGCCCAGCGTACGCAGCGTCAACCGCCCGCCCTGGACGCCGAAGAGCAGCTCGTCGGTGTGCCAGACCGCGAAGCGGGGGCCGTAGGTGTCGGCCAGCGCTGCCGCCAGGTCGCGCGTGGACCGGCGCAGCACGGCCGGCCGCTGCCGCACCAGCATCCACACATCGGCGGGGGCCGGGACCGCCGACAGGGCAGGCTGCTGTGTGACCACTCCGGCTCCTCACCTCTTCGCCGCCCACCGCCCGGGGGCCGTCGGCGGGCCAGTCTCGCAGTTCCGTGAGCGCGGTGTCACGGACGGCGGAACATGGTGCCGACGTGGCGTGCCTGGAGTCGGCAGCCGTTGAGGTGCCATCAAAGGTCCGGTCCCCCGGAGGGCATGACCAAACAACCGGATTCGCGTCGCACCGGCCGGGAGAGGGCGTTCGGCCGGTGTCAGTTGCCGCGAGCGCCGATGTACCCGTCGGGGCGGATGACGACGGAGGTGCCGTCCCAGGCGTCGTAGGCGGCGTGTGCGTGGCCCGCGGCGTCGACGACATAGGGGCCGGGTGAGGTCCGACCGGGCCGCAGCACCGCGTAGGCGTGGGGCTCGTCCGGCGCGGGCGTGCCGAACGTCAGGCGGGTCTGGTGGGGGCCGCGGTAGAGATCGAAGAGCCGGGTCTCCTTGCCGTCCGGGCCGACGACCGGGGCGTCCGGGGCGCGATCGCCAGGGACGATCCGGCCTTCGGTGGTCCGGTAGGTGACGTCCAGCTGGCGGGTGCTCCCATCGCGCTCGTGCGCGTCCTCGGCCTTGTCCTTGAGTCGCTCCAGCAGCTCCGAGGAGATGCGCAGCACCCGCGCCGCCGTGGCGCGTCGCTCGGTCTCGTAGCCGTCGAGGAGTTCGGGCGAGCCATCCGCCAGTTTCCACCCCAGGTTGTACGCGTCCTGCACACCGGTGTTCAGCCCTTGTCCGCCGGTGGGCGGGTGCGCGTGGGCGGCGTCCCCGGCGAGGAACACCCGGCCCACACGGAAGCGTTCGGCCAGCCGCACATTGGGGCGCCAGATGCTCGACCAGGCCGGCCGGCTCAGCCGGACCCCCGTCACGAACCCGTCCAGGATGCCCTGGAGCGTGTCCAGGGAGGCGTCGGTCACGCCCTCGGGCAGCGGTGCGTGGAACTGGAAGAGCCGGTCCGTGTCCGGCAGCGGGCTCAGATGGACGCCGTGCATCGGGTCGGCCGCGTGGGCGAACCAGTGGGCCCACGCGTGGTCCAGCCCGTCGGCGGCCACGTCCCCGATCAGCATCCGCATCGCCTCGTCCGTCGCCCCCTGGAAAGGCACACCGAGCCCCTTGCGGACGGTGCTCCCCGCGCCGTCGGCACCCACCAGGTAGGCGGCGCGCATGGTCTCCCCGGTCGACAGGCCGACGGTCACCCCGTCCGCGTCCTGGGTGAAGTCGGCCAGCGCCGTGCCGAGTTCGACCCGCACCCCGAGCCCGGCGAGCCTGTCCCGCAGGATGGCCTCGGTCCGCGACTGTCCGAGGATCCACGCGTTGGGGTACGGCACGTCGGGGGTCGGCGGCACGGGTTCGGCCGACCGGCGGTCCATGACGTGGGCCCCGTCCAGGTGGACGCGCGTCGTGGGCACGGGGCACCCCTGGCGCAGTACCGCGTCCAGAACGCCGAGGTCCTCGAACACTTCGAGCGTGCGCGGCTGAAGGGTGTCCCCCCGCGAACCGGCGAAGTACCGGTCCGCCTGGTCGACGACGCGCACGTCGAGCCCGCGCCGGGCCAGGTCGATACCCAGCGTCAGTCCGGTCGGCCCGGCTCCCGCGACGATCACATGCATGCTTCCCCCACTGATTCCGGTCTCATGAATCCAGATTCACTGAATCATCATTCACTGAATCTGGATTCATCTTCACCGTTGATACGGTTCCCGTCAAGGGAGGTTCCGTGAAGCGCAAGGAGAGAGCGGCGGAGACCGAGGCCGCGCTGAAGGCAGCGGCGAAGCGGGTGTTCGCCGAGCGTGGCTACCTGGCCACGAAGATCAGCGACATCACCGCTGAGGCCGGCCGCGCGGCGGGCTCCTTCTACAACCACTTCAGCGGCAAGGAGGCCTTGCTCGAGGCGCTGATGGCCGACATGGCGGCCGAGTCCGACACGGTGGCCGCCGAGCCTGGGCATCTGGGGGATTTCACCGACCCCGAGGCCGTCCGCCAGCACGTCGCGGTCTACATCCGCCTCTACCGGGAACACATCGGCACGATCCGCGCCATGCAGCAGGCCGCGCTGGTCAGCGACGACTTCGCCGCCGTCGTGAACCGCTTCTCCGCCGCCGAGACGGAAGACGTCCTGGACCACGTGACGGCCGTGACCGACGCCGGACGCACCCTGCCCGCCCCACCGGAGATCGCCGTCCGTATGGCGTTCGGGCTCGTCCACACCTTCCTGCAGAACTGGCGGCGGCAGTTCGACACCCTGACCGACGAGCAGGTGACGGAGGCCCTCACCCGCTTCGTCTATCGCGGACTCAACGGCCGCGACTACTGACGCGGTGTCCTGCCCGGTTCGTCGGGAACCTGTCAGCGATGCACGTGGGCGGAGCGGCGCGCGAGACCGGTGCGTTTGGCGGTCGCCAACAGCGGGGTCGTATCCACGGTGTTGATGCCGCTCAACGGGCCGACCGTGGTGACGAGGAAGGCATACAGGGCGTCAAGGTCCGTCGCGGCAACGGCGACCAGCAGGTTGGCGGGGCCGGTCGTCGCGGCGGCGAACCGGACCTGCGGGTGGGCGGCGAGGTTCTCGGCGGTCCGCGCCAGCGCGCCGGGCTGCGCGGTGATCCACAGCAGGGCCTCGGCGTGCACGCCGAGCAGTGCGAGGTCCACCTCGGTGGCGAGGCGGACGACCTGGCCGCGCACCAGTGCGTCGAGGCGTCGGCGGGCGGTGAGTGCGGTGGTGCCGGCCCGGCGGGCGAGTTCGGTGTAGCTGGCGCGGCCGTCCTCGGTGAGGGCCGCGGTCAGCGCGTTGTCGATGTCGAGCGGTGCGGGTCGCGCGGTGGGCTGCGCGGGGGCGAGGCGGGCCGTTTCCTCGGAGGAGAGCAGGCCTGCGGTCCAGCGGAACGCGGTGGGGAAGACACGCAGCAGGGTGTGGGCGGTCCATGAGTGCACCGCGTCGGTGGCGGGCAGGTCGCGCAGCAGGAGCGTGTTGCGGGCCTCGGGGCCGTCGAGGAAGAAGACGGCCGAGATCTCGTCGCCTCCGCCGAGGATGTCCACCCAGACGGTGTCGCTGCGGCGCGCGAGAGCCTGGGCCACCTGACGGATCCGACTGGGGCGACAGCGGATGCGCAGGGCGATCGGGACCAGGTCGGGGAAGTACGAGGGGTTGCGGACGGCGGTGGCGCACAGGGTTCCGTCGGCGTACAGCGGTGCGGCGCGGCGTACGACGGTGCGCTCCGAGAGCCCGAGAACGCGACCGACCTCACGCCAGGAAGCGCGCGGGGAGGCGAGGAGAACGGCCACGATCCGGCGGCCGGTCTCGTCGAGTTCCTGTCGCATGATCTGCATGATAGGCCCCCTCCGTGACATGTTTCCTGTGCCAGTGGCCGCCGAATGTGGGGTGATCTGCTGAAGCCACATACAACGGTCTGGTCGGCGGAGACGACGGCCCGTGCACCACGGGCCGAGGCCAGGTCCGGTCCCCCGCGGCCCACCGCCCAGGAAGCGTCGAGATGGGAGAAGACCATGACCGATCACGGTGCCGATCTGCTGATCCGAGCCGCCGCGGTGCACACGCTGGTGCCCGGCCAGGACCCGCAGCGGGCGTTGGCGGTGCGCGGTGATCGCATCGTCGCCCTGTCGTCCGACCCGAAGGGCCTCGACGCCTGGGTGACGGCGCGCACCCGGATCCTCGACCTGCCCCGGGCCACGGTCCTGCCCGCGTTCGACGACACCCACACCCATCTGATCTTCGCCGGCCACAGCGCGCACGACGTCCCCGTCCACCGGGCCCGCACCATCCCCGAGTTCCTCGAGCTGATCCGGGAGCGGGCCGCCACGACGCCCGAAGGCCAGTGGATCCGCACGACCGCCAACTGGCAGGAACTCAACCTGGCGGAGCGTCGCCTGCCCACCGCCGCCGAACTCGACCAGGCCACCGAACGCCATCCGGTCCTGGTCAAGCGCGGCGGCCACAACGACGTCGTCAACTCATGCGCACTGCGCCTGGCGGGCATCACGGAGGACACGCCGGTCCCGGCCGGCGGCGTGATCGGCCGCGACGCCGACGGCCGACTCAACGGCCGGCTGATCGACAACGCGCTGGGTCTGGTGGAGCGACTCGTCCCCGCACAGGACCGGGCCCGACGCGTCGACGGGCTTCGGCTGGCCAGTGGTCAGTACGCCGCCACGGGGATCGGTACCGTCCGCGACTGCGCGGTCTCCCTCGACGACTACGCCGTCCTGCTGGACGCCCGCGACGCGGGCGCGCTCAGCACCCGGGTGCGCGCGCTGATCTCGGCGATCGGCCTGTCCAGCGCGGCCGAGGTGGACGACCTGCTCGATGCCATGGAGGACTGGCGCCACTCCGCCGACCCGTGGCTGGGGACATGGGGAGTGAAGTTCGGCCTCGACGGGGGCCTGGAGGCGGGAGCCACCGAGGAGCCCTACGCCTGCGACCACACCTTCTCCGGCACGCTGACGTGGGAGCCCGACGCACTGGTCGAAGCCGTCGAAGCCGTGGTCCGCCGTGGTTGGAGGGTCGGCACCCACGCCTATGGCGACCGTGCCGTGCGCATCCTCCTCGACGTCTACGAACGCGTACTGCGGAACAATCCCGGCCTGCCCGGCGGCACCCTCGTCATGGAACACGGCGGCCTCGCCGGTCCCGAGCAGCCCCGCGCCGTCGCGCTGGGCGTCCCCGTCACCATTCAGCAGCCGTTGCTGCACGACACCGCCGAGGTCGAGCGGGAATTCTGGGGCCCGGAACGCGTCGCCGCACTGTTCCCGGCCCGGGGATGGCTCGACCAGGGCGCACTGGTCACCGCCGGATCCGACTACCCCGTCGGCCAGTTCGGCGCCATGCGCTCGGTCTGGGGCATGACCACCCGGCAGACCGTCATCGGCGTCCAGGGACCCCAGCACTCCATCACCTACGACGAGGCCATCGCCCTCCACACCACCCATGCCACGCGCCTGCTCGGAGAGGACCATCTGCGCGGCACGCTCACCCCGGGCCGCCTCGCCGACCTCACCCTCTGGGACCAGGACCCCGCTCGGTGCCCGAGCGACGCCCTGCGCGACCTGGACCCCACCCACACCCTCCTCGGCGGACGCCTCGTGCACGGCGCCGGATCCGGCGACTGACCGTGGCCGTCCCGCGATCCCGGCCGGGTACGGCGCCGGCAGCCCCAGGACGACGTGCCGGAAACCGGCGTCGATCGCCTCTCCGATCGCGTCCCGGGTGCTGCTGGGCCGGTCGTAGGAGACGGGCAGATGGATCGAGCGGGTGACGGAAGCGGGGTCGCGGCCGATCTCGCCGCAGTAGCGGTCCAGCAGTGCGCCGCGGCGGACGGGGGTGCTGGACGGGCTCGGGGTTGCCGAACGCTCCGGTGAGGTGGTGGTACTCGCCGTGGACGTCGAACGGTTCGACCTCGGTCCACAGCCGCCGGATCACCGTGCATGCCTCGGCGAGGCTCCCCACGGCGTGGGCGGCTGGTTGCGTCCGTCCGGGTCGCCGACGATCGGCATGAGGTGACCGGACAGCCACGCGTGCTCGATCTCCGGGGTCGCGTCCGCCTCGCGCCAGACCCGCAGGACGTCGTGGTAGTCCACCTGCGAGGGAGCGTCGGGTTGTCGGTCCTTTCGAAACCGGCGGCGCCGACCGGGGCGCACCCCGAACTCGGAGGCCGCGGGTGTGAATACGGCAGCCGGCCTCGGACGATCAGCGGCGTCGCAGCGACGGATCGAGCAGCGCGGGCCGGGTGTCGAACTTCTCGTGCGCGGCGAGGTCGGTGCCGGGGGCGACGATCGCGTCGATCGCGTCGAGTACGTCGGCGGGCAGCACGGTGTCGGCGGCGGCGAGCTGCGCGTGCAGGTGATCGAGCGTGCGGGGGCCTATGAGCGCACTGGTCACGGCGGGATGCGCCGTCACGAAACCGAGCGCGAGCTGGATCATCGTCAGGCCGGCCTCATCGGCGACTTTCGCCAACTGCTCGATGGCATCGAGCCTGGCCCGGTTGGAGGGGCTGGTGGTGTCGAAGCGTTCCGGCAGGAACGAGGAACGGTGGGTGGTGATGTCCCGGCCCTGGCGAATCGCCCCCGACAGCCAGCCCGAAGCCAACGGGCTCCACACCAGCACGCCAAGCCCGTACTGCTCGGTCACGGGGAGCACGTCGGCTTCGATCCCGCGTTGCAGGATCGAGTAGCTGGGCTGTTCGGTGACGTAACGCCCCAGGTGATGCTCGCGGGCGGCCCACTGGGCCTGTACGACGCGGTACGCGGGGAAGGTCGAGGAACCGAAGTATCGGATCTTTCCCGCGCGCTGCAGGTCGGTCAGTGCCGACAGCGTTTCCTCGTCACTGGTGTGCGGGTCCCACCGGTGGATCTGGTAGAGATCGACATGGTCGACACCGAGACGGCGCAGGCTGTTGTCCAGCTCCGCCAGCAGCCAGCGGCGCGAACCGCCCTGGTGGTTGCGCTCGTCGCCCATGGGCAGGCCGGCCTTCGTGGCCAGCACGATGTCGTCGCGGCGGCCGGCGATGGCTTTGCCGACCATCTCTTCCGACTCGCCGGCGCTGTACATGTCGGCGGTGTCGATGAGGTTGATCCCGGCCTCGAGGGCGGCGTCGACGATGGCGGTGGCCTCGTCCTGGGTGGTTCGTCCGATCCTGCCGAAGTTCATCGCGCCGAGCGCGAGGGAGCTGACCTGCACACCGGTGCGGCCCAAAGTGCGGTAATGCATGACCGTGTTCCTCCATGACGGGTGAAACAGCGTGGTGACAATGCGCGCAGTGGCGACCAAGGTCCCGCTCTGAGAACGCGAGCAAACGGAACCTTGTTCCGTTAACAATACGGAACAGCGTTCCGCATTGGCAAGCGGCCGGCTTCGACACCTTGCACGGCTACTTCCTCAACCGCCTCGTGCCCGTCTGCACCCAACTGCTCGAAGCCGTGGCCGCCTCCGGCGAGATCCGCCCCGATCTCAGGGCCTACGAGCTCATGCGCGGCGTCGGGAACCTCTGCATCGGCGCGGAGAGGGACGCCCACTACGACGCACGCCGACTGCTCGGACTCCTCATCGCAGGACTGCGCCGACCGCACCGCGGGGCTGCGGATCATGACCAGTCACCGGAGCCCTCGCCGCATTCCACGCATCCCGTCGTGCGGTTCACAGCTGTGCCGCCGGTCCTCCTTTGTGTGGGCGTCGGCGCGCCCCATCGCCTCGCGGCATCCAGGCGAGTGACTCCGCTTCAGCTGGGCCCCGGCGGTGAGTGACGCCCGGTGCACTCAACCTCCATGGCCCGCTCGGCCGGCCGCTGCGGCCGGGGGGGTGCCCTCGCTCAGCTTCCGCTGCCGCGGCCTGCCCTGGGGAACAGCCCATGCCCTTGCCTCTGCCCCTCCGTCCGGTCACAGCGTTGCGGTGTCCCACCTGGGCCAAAGAATGCCAACAGGAAACCGTGACTTGAGGAACCCAGGGCGTTCGTCATCCCTCTAGAGAGGTGACGCCGCGCAGTGCCCGGGTCCTCGGCCGTCCCCACGCCGGAGGCGGGCGGAGGGGAAGGACGGAACGTGCGGAACCGGGAGACGGCGGAAGCCGTGCCCAGGGACAGCAAGGACGACAGACACAGCAGAGGCAGCAGGGACAGAACGCGCATCGGACGGATCGGGCGTTCCCCGGTGCGGTGGCATCACGCGCTGCTGACCTTGTGGACGGTCGTCTGGTTCGTCGTGGCCGAGCGCCACGGGGCCGTGTCCTGGCACTACCTGAGAACCGGCCAGCAACTGCTCTTCGGTCAGCTGTCCGGCGGCGGCCTAGCGCTCTACGCCAACCACCCCGACCTGCAGATCGGCCCGGTCAGCTTCCTGGTGGCCGCGCTGTTCGAACCCTTCCCCACCGCGGTGGGCGAGAAACTCGCCGACGCCTTCATGTCGGGCCTCGGCCTGTACATCCTCGTTCTGATCGGCCGCGCCGCCGCCGACCACTACCGGGGCACCGGGCTCAACCACCAACGCCTCCAGCAGCGCGTGCTCATCGCCGGGGCGGCCTTCATCCCCATGTGGGTGGAGGTCTCGGTACGGTTCGCGCACCTCGACGACGTCCTGGCCCTGTTCTTCACCACCCTGGCCGTACGTGCGCTGGTCCGTGGCAATGCCATCTCGGTCGGCGTCTTCCTGGCACTGGCGGTCGACTCCAAACCCTGGGCGGTCGGGTTCCTGCCCCTGCTCCTCGCACTGCCACGCCCCACGCGCCTGCGCTCCGCCGCCTGGGCGGTGGGCTTGGTGGCCGTCGCCTGGCTGCCCTTCTATCTCACCCACATGGAGACCCTGGCCGCTGCCCGCTTCACCATCCCCAACCAGCCCGCATCGTCCCTCCGCTGGTTCGGCGTACACGATCCCGCCACCCCCTGGTGGGACCGTCCGGCCCAGATGGCCCTGGGTCTCGCGCTGGGCACACTGGCCGTCCGCCGGCACCGCTGGCCGGCGGTCGTACTGCTCGCTGCCGACGCCCGCATCGTCCTGGACCCGAGCGTGTACACGTACTACAACGCCTCGGTCCTCCTCGGCACCCTCATCTGGGACTCGATCGGCCAGCGCCGCCTGGTCCCCTGGGTCAGCTGGGTCGCGCTCATCTCCCTCTACGGCAGCGCCTTGCTGGTCCCCTCCGACTCCGCCCAGGGCTTCATCCGTCTCGCGTTCGCGGTGGGCTCCGCCGCCTACGTCCTGTGGTGGCCCCAGCGCACACCCCGCAGCAAGCGCAGGGGGCGACGGCCACAGAGTCCACCGCCGACGCCATGGTCGTCCGAGCGGGATCCCGTCGCGGTGCCCCACCAGAGATCGTCGCCGTCCACGGGACTTCCCATGCTGGGGCCGCCCCTGCCGGTGCCGTGAGGACGTGCCGAAACTGCTGGTCACAGCCGCGCGTTGAGGACTGCGATCCGCGCGGGCGCCTGGTAGCGGACGGCGAGGTTGCCGTATCTCATGGCCCCGAGCAGGCCTTGCACACCTTCCTACCTTCCTGCGCGAGCCGATCGCCTTCCAGGCCGCTCACGACGCCGTCAACGAACAGCTCAGCGGCCTGGAACTGCCCGTCACCACCGCCTCGCGCGTCGAACTCGACACCGCCGTCGAGGAACCGCCCGGACGCCGGCGTGCAGGAGCGTGCCGGGTCGGGCCGGCAGGGCCGTCTAGCGCGGTTGTGGTGGGCCGATCTGGATGGTGTCCTCGCATATCTGGGCCTTCAGATGGTGGCCCTTCGCGTCGGTCAGCTGCGTGGAGGCGCCGTAGTCGTGCCGGGCGGGGTGGGGCGGTGTCACGTAGAGGGACGGGTCGAGGTCGGCCGTGATGAAGCAGTAGCCGTCCGGGGCGAGGTGGGGGTCGTAGAAGACCGGGAAGTCGATGGTGCGGCCCGAGTCGAGCACCACCCGGTGCGCCTTGCCCTTCTTCGGCTTCGACGTCGTGCCTTGCGCCTTGCCCACCTGGGCGTCGAGCTCGGGGACGCCATCGAGGGCGCAGGCCTGTGAACCGGTGTTCCTGGCGGTGAGCATGGCCGCCGGCGCGCCCGGCCGCTTGTCGGTCAGGCGGGTCAGCCTCCAGCGCAGGTGCGATGTTCCGCAGTTGGCGGCGCTGTCGTGGCCGCCACAGGCGACCGTCCCCAGCAGCACCGCCAGACTGAGCATGCAGACCGTTGCTGTCCTACGTGTCCTCAAGACATCCCCCCGTGGAGAGGCACCCTGCCTCTGCGGACAGAAAGATGCAGTCTGTCCTGGGGAGGTTCCGGCGCATGACCGCACGGGCCGGCCGCCGCCGCGTCCACACCGGCGGACGGTCCGGCTTGATGCCCTGCAGCGAAAGCGGCGCAAGCCCGGCCAACTGACCGTTCGTCAGGTACCCCGCGCCCCACAAGGCACGATCATCCACAGCCAAGGTCCGCTTTCGTTACCGACCCCAGACCTGATGTGCTCGGCCGGCAGCGGGCAGCGCACGGCGCCGTGACGGCCCCAGGCGATCGGTGCGCGTGACCGGTTGGGCGGGTTCAGAGTGTCAGCACCGGCCGGGTGGAGAAGTCCTCGCAGAGATCCTCGCCGTCCGGGCCGTACACGAACTCGACCATGGCAGGCTTGCGGTTGGCGGTGGCCAGGGGCAGCCACGCCCAGCAGGTGGCCGTATCCCCCGCACACCGACTCGCCCCCGTCTCCGCCGTGGACCGCGACGGCGTCACTCGTCAGTTCCGCGCGACCCCGAGCCGGTCAGGCACATCGCCTGGGTTCAGTGAGTCTTTGCTCCTGCCGCCTCGGGGGACGCGAGAGCGGCCTGCATCGCCACGCCGTCCACGTAGGAATGCTTCTCCTTCACCGCACAGTTCTCGACCACCACATAGTCCACGAGATCGACGCCGACCACGGCACCGGACGCGGACGTCCCGGTCAGCTTCCACTGGACGACCCAGAAGTCCTCGCCCGTGCGGAGCGAGACGAACTCGAAGGCCAAGTCCGGGACTAGCGCGAACATCCCGGCCACCGACTCGCGGATGGCCGTCCGTCCCCGCACGGGAGCCTGACCCGAGTGCAGGTGGAACACCGAGTCGACGGTGTGCAGTTCGGCGATCCGGTCGGGGTCGCGCGCCTTCCAGCAGGCGTGGTAGCGCTCGAACAGATCACGGGTGGCAGCGGTCACGGTCGGGCCTCCGTCTCAGGCAACAGCGGGCACACCGCATGCAACTTTCCGAACAGCCGGTAGGTCAATCCATTTGGTTGCACGCTCCCGATAAGGGACCAACTGGGCGCTTGCGCCGCTGTGTTCACGAGGCAGGCGTCAGCCCAGATGCCGTAGGAAGAGAGCGGATGCCTCTTCACCGACCCGGACCCGGACGGCTCCCAGACTGTCCGGTGTCACGGACGCGCCGTCGATGGGGGCGAGTTGGGACACGGCTCGCCCCCGGGGATCGGACAGGTTCGCCGCGGCCGCACCCATCACAGCCCGTAGTCCGCCCTCCGACGCCTGCGACACCCTCTTTCGCAGGGCCTCTGCCGGCCCGGGGTGCTCCGGGACCACCGGCGAGGGCACGCTCACCGCCACGACGCCCCGCAGGAGGCTCGCGCAGATCACGGCGAGACGGGTCGTTCAGGACACGTATGTGCGGGTGCGGTTGTGGCTCCTTTTTCCCCGGAGATCGTCATGGCGACATCGCAGGTCGCGCGATTCACGTCCACCGGCTGACGCTCACCGCGGGTGGAGTGCTCCGTCGGCGAGCGGTCAGGCCGGGAGCCTCTAGGCCTGGTAAGCCGCGGAGATCTGGCCGACCAGGACGGCGAACGGCATGTCGAGGGCGGCGTAGAAGGAGCCGGCCTCGGGGAGGGCGTTGTCGGCCAGGGCCTCGACCATGAGGGTGGCGTAGTCGCTGACGATGACGCCCGCCTGCTGCACGCGCAGCAGACCCGCCTCCCGTTTGGCCTGGCTGAACGTGCCGGAGGCGTCCACGGCGACGTACGCGTCGAATCCGGCGGCCGTCGCGGAGATCGCGGACAGTGCCGCGCACACCTCCAGCGACACCCCGGCGAAAATCAGCTTCTGCCGGCCGGTGGACTCGATGGCCTCGCGGACGCGGTCGTCGTGCCAGGCGTTGACCGTACTGCGGTCGATGATCTTGTGTCCGGCGGGCAGGGCCTCCACCAGCTCGGGGGCGGTCGGCCCCCACATGCTGTCGGCCGCGGTGGTGGTGACGACCAGCGGGATCCCCAGCACGGTCGCCGCCCGTGCCAGCGCCACCACGTTGTGCTTCAGCTCGCCGAGCGGGATGTCCCGGACGCCGGACAGAAGGCCTACCTGGTGGTCGACCAGGACCACGGCGGCGTTCTCACGGGTGATCGACTCCAGGAACTTGCTGCGCTCGCTCATCTTCCGCTCCTTCGATGTTGAGCCACAGCCTCACTGGTCACCAATCTTGATAGTCAACTTTAGTGACCATTTGAAGTATACCTCGGGCCCCCGGGGCGCAAGCGCTGAGCGGGCACTAAAATCACCGGTCACACAGCACAGCGACGGACGACCGCCGAGACGGGAGAGGCGTTGACCGGGCACCCGACTGCGGAACCGGACCTCGGCGTGCTCGCCGCCCGGGTTCTCTTCTCCGTTCAGCGCGAGCTGTTCACCGCGCTCGCCGAGCAGGGCTTCGACGACATCCAGCCCCGGGCCGGCGCCGTCCTCGCCTACCTGCGCGCCGACGGCATCCGCGCCAGCGAACTCGCCCGCGCCTCGGGACAGCACAAGCAGGTCATCGGCTCTCTCATCGACGACCTCGAACGCCTGGGATACGTCGAACGCAAACCCGACCCCGCGGACCGCCGCGCCAAACTGATCTACCCCACCGAACGCGGCCTCCTCCAGATGGAGACCGCCGCTTCCATCATGCGCACCATCGAGGAACGGCACGCGCGGGCACTGGGCAATCAGGAGTACGCCACCTTCAAGACGGCTCTCCTTCGCGTGGCCGAACTCCAGCGCCGGGCCGGCACGGCGGCGAGCGCACCGGGACGCGGCAAGGGCGACCGGGCGACCAAAGACGGTTGAGCCGCAGCGCCCCCCGGCGCGAGCCGCATTACCTGCCAGGTCATCGACCGCGGCGCCTTCCGGCGGCAGGATCGTGGACGTCAAGAACCGATCGGCCGGAAGGATGCCATGTCTGCCTACGCGATTGCCCATCTGCAGGAAGCCGCTCCCCACCCGGAGATCGCCGAGTACATCGAGCGCGTCACCGCGACCTTCGAACCGTACGGCGGCCGCTTCCTGGTCCACGGCATGCAGCACGAGGTGAGGGAGGGCGCATGGCCCGGGCACGTCGTGGTGATCGGTTTCCCGTCGATGGCCCATGCGCGGGCCTGGTGGGACTCGGCCGCATACCAGGAGATCGCGCCGCTGCGCTCGCGTCACATCGAGGGCGACATCATCCTGGTGCCCGGCGTGGGCGAGAGCTACAACGCGGCGGACACCGCCAAGGCCATGATGGAAGTAATGTCCGCCGCCTGAAGCCTTGGGTCCGCACGACGCCATCGCCGCTCCCGTGGCCCCCGTGACGGATCCCGACACGGCGGCGTCGGCCACGCGAGCGGCGGGGCCATCAGGGTGGCCCCAGGTCGTGTCGGGCGGCAGGGGCGGGGCCGGTTGGCCATGCTGGGCCGGGAGCAGACCCTTCCAGGCGACAAGGAGCACGGTATGCCGACGGACCCGGTCGGACGATTCCTGGCGGCCCTGGACCCGGAGCACCGGGATGCCGTCGGCGCCAAGCCGCGCGCGGAACAGGAACAGCTCGCGGCGGCCTGGGAGCGGGAACTGGAAGCGGACACCGAGCTCGACACCCTTGACGAGCTGTCCCCGCCGGCGGCAGAGGCCGAGGCGGCCCGCCGCGTCCTGGAGCGCGAAACCAGCTGAGACGGCCGTACCGCCGCATCCCCATGACACCCCCTGCGCCCGCCGGCTGTCGGCGGACCGCGCCGGGCGACCGCGGACGCTTCACCTCGTGGATGAGACGACCGGTGGCGCACCGCTTCCGCACGCGTGTGCCTGAGCCTGCCGGCGATCAGCCGGACTTGGCACGCCGCGATCGGGCCCAGAAGACAGCCGTGCCCGCTGCCGCGGCGAGGATCAGGCCGCCCGCGGCCCAGGCGGCCACACCGGCTCGCAGGTCCTGGAGGGGTGCGCCGTCGCCTGAGACGTGGAGCAGGCGGCTGCCGGCGCGGCGTGGGCGATGCGCAGGCGGGCCCAGGGCGGGTTCGAGCTGTCGTGACGGTCGTCGGGGCGATGCCGGTAGATCGGGTACAGGCCGGGCGCCGCGTCGCATTTCAGGGTGGTGGTGGCGGTCAGTACGGCTCGGGCACCGCGCAGTGTGGGACGGTCGGTGAAGACCGGCGAGGTGAGGGTGACAAGCCCGTCCGATCCCTCGTCGTCGTTGTCGGTGACCGTGATGCGGCTGCCGGCCCGGAAGGTCCGCACGTCCCCATCCGATTGCGGCCAGGGATCCTTCACGTCCCAGTGCTCCTCCCGGTCGGACGGGGGGAGCCTTTTCACCTTGTCACGGCAGGCACGGCGGGTGGCCGCGTCGGCCGGCTCGACGCGCACCCGTGCCCATCGAACCCCTTGCCCGGCCCGACCGCCGGCTCCGGCGTCGGTCAGGGTGACCGGATGTCGCCCGGATGCACGGACCGGACACTGCGGAGATGGAGCGGGGCGGTGTGGGTGGGGAGGCTGAGGCCGGCCCGGCTGCCAGGAGGGACAGCCGGAGCGGCAGTGCCGCCCATGCCGCGGTGCGGAGTCGAGCCATCGCCTTGGCTGTCTGTGCTTTGACGCTGCGTCATGGCAGCGGGTGACGGTTGATACGCTGCCCACTTCACGTCGAACTGGAGTGCTAGCCAGGCCTTCGGGCCGAACGTCCGGCCGGCACTGCCCCGTTCGGCTTTCTCCAAGACGGAAAGTCACCTCGTTGAGTTCCCATTCCAGATGGATCACGGTCCTCGCACTCGGTCTGTGCACGGGCATAGTGGGCGACGGACCGGCGATCGCCGCGACGGGCACCCCGCTGCCGTCGGCTGACAGCGCGCCATCGACCCATGCGAAACAGCGCCTCGCGGCATCGGTCGCGCCCACCCGCCCGGCGCCGAAGGCCGGCACGCGGTCCGCCGGGCCGGCTTCCTCGTCCGCCTCCCCGGGCGGCGGGCCGAGCCTGGGTGAAGAGGAGAAGTTCTGGACGGCGGACCGCATGGACAACGCGGTCCCGGTCGACGCCGTCCCCGGTCACTCCCCCGTCGCCGCCGCGCCCCGCAACCGGGTACGCAACGCTGCTCCCCCGGGCACGCCCGCCCCGGAGCACTTCGACGGCCATCCGATGGTGGGCACGTTCTTCTACGACGGCAGGCCCCTGGGCGGCAAGAGTACGTACTGCACCGGCAGTGTCGTGCACACGGCCGCTCAGGACATCGTCCTGACCGCCGGGCACTGCGGCCGCGGTCTGGAGACCGCCGCCCACCGCATATTCGTGCCGCAGTACCGCAGTGGGCAGTCCGCCGCCCAGCAGCCGCACGGTGTGTTCCCGGTGTCCCGGTTGTACATCGACCCGCGCTATGCCGCGAACACCAAGGATCCCAGCTCCGACCTGGACCTGGCGTTCGCGCAGGTCGATCCCAACAGCCGAGGTGAAGTGGAAGCCGTCACGGGCGCGTTGACGTTCACGCCCGCGAGCAACTACACCCATCAGGTCACCGTCATCGGCTATCCCGGCTCCGACAGCGTCAACCCGAAGCACCAGGCGATACGCTGCCCGGTCACCACCTCGCGTCTGCCGGGGTTCCGGCAGATACGCATGACCTGCAAGGGCTTCTACGGAGGAGTCTCCGGCGGCCCGTGGATCGAGGGCTACAACCGGACCACCGGCACGGGCAACGTCATCGGCAACACGGGCGGTTACTTCGGGGGCGGGGACGACGCCAACGACGACTGGGTGACGTACGCGCCGGTCTACGGCAAGGACGCCCAGGACCTGTTCGCCGATGCCGCCGCCCATCGAACGGTGGGCCCCAGGCCCCCGTACCAGCCGTCGACCGACGGCCCGGCGCTGCCCGGCTCGGCGAGCACCTGGCAGCATGCCAAGCTCCTGGCCTCGGGCGACTTCCGCCACACCGGCCACAGCGACATGATCGTGGTCTGGACCGACGGCAAGGTCACGCTCTACCCCGGCGACGGACAGGGCGGTTTCGGCTCGGGGCAGCAGCTGCTGGCCGCCAACGGCACCTGGACCCACGCCGAGACCATCACCGCCGGCGACTTCACCGGTTCCAGCCAGTTCGACCTGATGGTGCGCTGGTCCGACGGCGAGGTCACCCTCTTCGGAGACGTCGGCTCCAAGGGTCTGCACCAGGCGGGCACCCGGATGATCGGCCCCAACGACACCTGGAAGAACGCCACCCAGATCACCGCGGGCCGCTTCGGCGCGGGCCAGTACGTCACCGACCTGATGGTGCGGTGGTCGAACGGCGAGCTGACCCTCTACACCAACGTCGGTGCCGGTACCTTCGGCCAGAAGCACCGGCTCAAGGAACCGAACGGCACGTGGAAGAACGCCACGCTCCTCACCGGCGGTGAGTTCTCCGGCAACCAGAAGTGGGACCTGATGGTGCGCTGGTCCGACGGCGAACTGGACGACTACGTCGGCACCACCACCTCTGCGCTCGGCACCGAGCGGCGCCTCCTGGACGCCAACGAGCCGTGGACCCACGGCGTGGCGATGACCACCGGCGACTACACGGGAAACGGCCGCACGGACGACCTCGTCGTCCGCCGGTCCGACGGTGAGACCACCATGTACACCGACACCGGCGTCACCCGGCTGGGTGACGAGCACACGCTCGTCACCCCGGCCTCCTGAGCGAGGTCGTCAGGTGGTCGAAGGACGCACGCCGTGCCGGATCCACACGTTGGGTTCGACGTAGACCGCGCGGTCATGTGCGGTGTCGCAGTGGACCGGGACGAGGGCGCCCGGTACGTCGATGTCCCCGTCACTGTCGAAGGGCAGGCCGGTCCACTGCCGCCACTGGGCCAGGGAGCCGCTGACCGTCATCGACGCCGTGGCGACCTTCTCGACGCTGCCACCGGACTTGACGTGCACGCGCAGCCACGGGTCGGCAGGCAGTCCGTCCTCGCGCCGCCGGCGGATGTAGTCGGCCATGGGGACCCGTGGTTCGAGGTGTTTGGCCGTGGGACGGACCGGGGCCAGCAACGCGTCGTGGCCCTGTCGTCGGGCGCCGTCCCGCAGCGCGGTCAGCATGCGGTAGGACAGACCACGGCCGAGGTACTCGGTGTCCACCGTGATCTCCAGCGCGCTGGCTGTCGTCGGCGCGTTCCCGAGGTGCCGGTCGCGGTAGGCCCATACGAGCACTTGGTCCCAGCCCTTGTCCGGCATCTCCTCACGGCCGTCGAGCCCGGCGTCGAAGGGCACACTCAACCCGCGTGCCACTACGCGGTCGCCGTCCGTCGCCACCACGCAGTACTCGGGGAAGTCTTCGGCCACCCGGCTCAACAGGGCGCCCGCGACCAGATCCTGAGGGATGAAAGCGGGCCACGTCTCGGTCATCTCGTAGAGCCGGGACGTCAATGACGGACGCTCGGTGAGCGGGGTGATCAAGATGCTGTCCATGTCTGTCACGGTGGGGAACCCTGTCATGGGAACACCCTCTTGGCCAGCGGTTTTACCCCTCGACGGCGGCTCGTGCCGGCCGTCCGGTGAACACGTCGGTTCAGCTCACCGGGCCGCCTCGGGAGTCGTGCCGGGCCCGGCGAGGCCGAGTTCGTGTTCGCCGAGGGAGGTGAAGCAGCGCTCGACGTCGGTGTCGGTCACTTCGGCGAGGGTCGCGGGCGACCAGCGGGGGTTGCGGTCCTTGTCGATGACCTGGGCGCGGATGCCCTCCACCAGGTCGGGAGTGCTCAGGGCGGCGCAGGAGACGCGGTACTCCTGGTCGAGAACCCGCTCCAGCGAGCCGAGCCGCCGGGCGTGGCGCAGGGCGGCCAGGGTGACCTTCAGGGCGCTGGGCGACCTGGTGAGCAGGGTCTCCGCTGCTTCCTTCGCCGCCGTGTCGCCATGGGCGAGCAGCCGCCGGACGATCTCCTCCACCGTGTCGGCGGCGTAGCAGGCGTCGATCCACTCCCTCCGGCCGGCCAACTCGCCCGTGGGCGGCGACTGCGTGTGACGGGCGAGCACCTGCTCCACGGTCAGGTCGGCGAGGTCGGCGACGAAGGCCCGGAGCGCGTCGGACGGCACGTAGTGGTCGGCGAGCCCGCACAGCAGGGCGTCGGCGGCGCCGATCTGTGCGCCGGTCAGTGCGAGGTGGGTGCCCAGTTCGCCCGGGGCGAGGGAGAGGAGGTAGGTGCCGCCGACGTCGGGGACGAAGCCGATGCCGGTCTCGGGCATGGCGACCCTCGACCGTTCGGTGACGATCCGTACGCTGCCGTGCGCCGAGATGCCGACGCCGCCGCCCATGACGATGCCGTCCATGACGGCGACGTAGGGCTTGGGGTAGTGGGCGATGCGGGCGTTGAGGTGGTACTCGTCGCGCCAGAACGCGGCCGAGGCGGTGCCGTCGCCGTCGCGCGCGTCGTCGTGGACGGCGCGGATGTCGCCGCCCGCGCACAGACCGCGCTCCCCGGCCCCGGTGATGACCACGGTCTCCACGGCCGGGTCGTGCTCCCAGGCGGTCAGGGCCTCATCGATGCGGCGCACCATCGCGTGGGACAGCGCGTTGAGTGCCTTCGGCCGGTTGAGGGTGATGTGGGCGGCCCGTCCGGCTGTGTGCAGCAGGACGGATTCCTCGGTACCGGTCGTCCGAACGCCTCCGTCAGGCCGCGGGCCACGATCGACACGCATGATCTCATCGGTTCCTTGTCTCGATGGTTCAACGACGGCTCACGCCGCGCCGGTCCCGGGTCGCCGCGCTGAGCCGCGGCGGTGTGAAGGCATAGAGATCGAGGATCTCCGGCAGGGGTGCGATGCCCGGCCCGCCCGCGCGTACCCAGTCGGTGATGTCCTCGGTGGCGTGGGGGTCGTTGACGAGTCCCAGCCAGACCGGTCGGCCGCCGGCGGCCCGTCCGGCGGCGGAGGGCTGTACGACGATGACGTTGGCCTGTTCGCAGACGTCGAGGCAGGCGGAGATGCGCACAGGAACCTCCGCTCGCAGACGCGCGGTCTGCCCCGCGTGATCGACGCCGGTCACCTTGGTACTGCCACAGCAGCAGTCCCGGCACACGACGACACGGCAGGGCGCCGGTTCGGCCCCCGGTACGACTACCGCGTCGCCGGATGCCGGTTCCGCCAGGTTCTCTGGCACGGTCAACCACTCCTCCCCCGGGGAAATCCGCCCCGGTGTCCGTCGAGGAGGCGACCGCGTGAGTCTCCTGGCTCTCGGGTCGTCGCTCGTCCCGGCCTTCCCGCCCTCGCGGACAGTGGCCTGTCGGAACTCGCTCACCGATCACAGTGGCGGGACCGCGCCGGATTCACACCGGCTTCCTCGGATCGCCGTCGCCTTGTCGCGGATCATCATTCCATCGCCGACCAGCTCCCGTCATCCTCGCGACGACGACCCGGGCACCCGGACCGGCCGACGCGGCGGCCCCGGCCGTCGTGGTCAGTACACGTCGCGCGCGTAGCGCTTGTCGGCGGCGAGCTGTTTGACGTACGCCGCCGCCTCGGCCTCGTCCAGGCCGCCGTGGACGACGGCCGTCTCCCGCAGGGCCCGGTCGACGTCTTTGGCCATCCGGGAGGCGTCGCCGCAGACGTAGAGATGGGCGCCGTCCCGGAGCCAGGACCACAGCTGCGCACCGTGTTCGCGCATCCGGTCCTGGACGTAGATCTTGGCGCGCTGATCGCGGGAGAAGGCGGTGTCCAGACGGGTGAGCGTGCCGTCGGCGAGGAACGCGGTCAGCTCCTCCTCGTAGTAGAAGTCGGCGGCCCGGCGCTGTTCGCCGAAGAACAGCCAGTTCGGCGCGTGGTGGCCGCGGGCCCGGCGGTCCTCCAGAAAGCCGATGAAGGGCGCGACGCCGGTGCCGGGGCCCACCATCACGGCCGGTGCTGCGGGGTCGGCGGGCGGGCGGAAGTGCGACGCCCGCTGGACGCGGACCGGAACCGGTGTGCCGGGCTCGGCGTCGGCGAGGAACGGGGAGCACACGCCCTGTCGGGGGCGGCCGCCGAGGTTCTCGTAGCGGACGACGGAGACGGTCAGCGAGACGAGGTGAGGGTCTGTCAGGGGGCTGGAGGATATGGAGTACATGCGGGGTTGCAGGCGCCCCAGCACGTCGGCCCATTGCTGTGCCCCGGCCCGGATTCCGAACTCGGCGACCACGTCGACGGCCTGGCGGCCCCAGGACCACTGGGCCAGCTCCCCCTTGTTGTCCTGCCGCAGCAGCTTGCGCAGCTCGCGCGGGTCGCGGGCGCGGTCGGCGACGAAGCGCAGCAGGCCGGGAGTGATACGGGTGATGTCCAGATGGCGCAGCAGTGCCTCGGCGAAGGGCACGTCCCCGGCGTTGGTGACCCGAACGGCCGCGTCCGCGTCCAGGCCGGTGACGGCCAGCCACTCCGTCACGAGCTCCGGCCAGTTGACCGGCTGCACCGCCAGGGCGTCCCCGGCCTCGTAGACCAGCGGGGTGTCGCTGTCACGCGTGTCGAAGGTGAAGCGCCTCACCTCCTTGACCGCACCGGGCAGGCTCAGCAGGCGGTTTCCGGTCAGGCGGGCGGTGACGGGGGCGGAACGGCTCGGGCGGGGAGCCGCCGGGGTGGCGGGGGCCGGATCGGGCGCCGGATCGAAGGCGGGATCGGAGGCCGGGTGCTCGGGGCTCTTCAGCACAGTGAGCACCTGGTCGAGCCAGGCCCCGGCCTCGGTCTCGAAGTCCGGTTCGCAGTCGGTGCGCGGGGCCAGGCGTATCGCCTCCAGCTCCTCCATGCGCCGGTCGAGACGGCGGCCATGGCCGCAGAAGTCGTCGTACGAGGAGTCGCCGAAGGCGAGGACGGCGTAGCGCCTGCCCGCGAGGCGCGGGGCGTCGGGCGAGGCGAGGGCGTCCCAGAACTCGGCGCCGTTGTCCGGGGCGTCGCCGTCGCCGAAGGTGCTCGTGATCAGCAGCAGGTCGGCGTCGGAGGGCAGCGCTGCGGGGTCGGCCTCCTCCATGGGCAGGAGGGCGGCGGAGTGGCCGTCGGAGGTGAGTCTCTCGGACGCGGCGATCGCGAACTCCTCGGCGTTGCCGGTCTGCGACGCCCAGAGGATCACGACCTGGCGGCGCGGGGCGTCCGCGGACGGGGCGGACGACCGCGGGGAGCCGTCGATGCCGTGCGCGGTGGAATGCGTCGCCTCCGCTCTGGAGTACATCCCGGCCAGCGCACCGTTCACCCACAGGGCGTGCTCCGGGCTGAAAGGGGCGTCCGGCGGCAGCACCGGTACGCCCGGCGCGCCGAACGGGATGCCGGCCAGGAAGCCGGTCAGATAGCGGCGTTCGTGTTCGGTGAGGACCGGCAGGGGCGCGGGTTCCAGCCCGAACGGGTTGGGAGAGGAATGGGCAGCAGGGGAGGCGGGCGGTCGAAGGGCCGACGCGGCCGATGGCGGAGTGGTGGCCTCCGCGGCCGCAAGGGCCGGTGCCTGAACCGTCACCGGGGTGGCCACCTTGGTCAGCGACACCGCGCACACCTTGAACTCGGGCTGGAACGACAGCGGGTCGACGGCATCGCTGGTCACGGCGTTGACGCTCAGGTACTCCCCGAACAGGTCGTTCCAGTGGAACGGCGCGAAACAGCAGCCCGGCCGTACCCGGTCGGTGACGACCGCGGGCAGCACGGCCCGTCCGCGCCGCGAGGCGACCTCCACCGAATCCCCCTCGGCGAGGCCCAGTTCGGCCGCGTCCTGCGGGTGCACCTCCACGAAGGGGGCGGGGTTGAGCTTGGTCAGCTTGGCCACCTTGGCCGTCTTGGTCAGGGTGTGCCACTGATGCTGGAGGCGGCCGGTGTTGAGCACGTACGGGTAGTCGTCATCGGGCATCTCGGCCGCCGGGATGTGCGGACGGGCGTAGAAGACCGCACGTCCGCTCGCGGTGGGGAAGGTCGGCGTGCCGTCAGCACCGAGGTACCGGATCGGGTTGCGGTCGGAGCCGTCCGCGGTCGCCGCCGGCCACTGGACCGGCGTGGTGCGCAGCCGTTCGTAGCTCACACCGCGCAGGTCCCAGCCGGTGACCGGGTTCCAGGCGCGCTTGAGCTCCTCGAAGACCTCCTCGGCGCTGTCGTACGCGAAGCCCTCCTCGTACCCCATCGCCCGGGCCACGGCGGCGATGATCCGCCAGTCCGCCGTCGCCTCGCCGGGCGGATCGGCGGCCGGCCGGGCCAGGGTGAGGTTGCGCTCACTGTTGATCAGGACGCCCTCGGTCTCGGTCCACAGCGCACCGGGCAGCACGACATCGGCGTACGCGTTCGTCTCCGTCTCGGCGAACACGTCCTGGGTGACGATGAACTCGGCCGCCTCCAGGCCCTCGATGACCGTCTTGCGGTTCGCGACGGAGGCGACCGGGTTGGTGCAGATGATCCAGCAGGCCTTGATGTCCCCGTCGGCCATCTTCCGGAACATCTCGACCGTGCCCTTGCCGACACCGTCGGCCCGGATCGAGCCCGGCTCCAGCTCCCACAGCTCCTCGACGAAGGCCCGGTCGGCGTCGGCGAGTACGGACCGCTGCCCGGGCAGCCCCGGCCCCATGTAGCCCATCTCCCGGCCACCCATGGCGTTGGGCTGGCCGGTGAGGGAGAAGGGCCCGCTGCCGGGGCGGCAGATCGCGCCGGTGGCGAGGTGGAGGTTGACCAGCGCGTTGGTGTTCCAGGTGCCGTGCGTGGACTGGTTCAGGCCCATCGTCCAGCAGCTCGTCCACTCCTCCGCCTCGCCGATCAGCCGCGCCGCCTCCCGGATGTCGTCCTCCGGGATGCCGGTGATCTCGGCGACGGTGGCGGGCGGGTGGTCGGCGAGGAAGGCGGGCATGGCCTCCCAGCCCTCGGTGTGCTCGGCGATGAAGTCGGGGTCGATGTGGCCGTTCGCGTGCAGCAGGTGGAGCAGGCCGTTGAGGAGGGCGAGGTCCGTGCCGGGCTCGATCTGCAGGAACAGGTCGGCCTTGTCGGCGGTGGCGGTGCGGCGCGGGTCGACGACGATCAGCTTGGCGCCCGCCGATTTCACCCGGTCCATCATCCGCAGGAAGAGAATGGGATGGCAGTCGGCCATGTTGGAGCCGATGACGAAGAAGACGTCGGCCTTCTCGAAGTCCTGGTAGGAGCCGGGCGGCCCGTCGGCGCCCAGCGACAGCTTGTAACCGGTGCCGGCGCTGGCCATGCACAGCCGGGAGTTCGACTCGATCTGGTTGGTCCGGATGAAGCCTTTGGCCAGCTTGTTCGCCAGGTACTGCGCCTCCAGGCTCATCTGCCCGGAGACGTAGAGGGCGACCGCGTCCGGCCCGTGCTCGTCGACGACCGTGCGCAGGCGGCGGGCGGTCTCGGCGACGGCTGCCGCCACCGGGGCGGGCCGCGGCTCCTCGCCGCGGTCCTGGCGGACGAGGGCGGTGGTCAGGCGTCCGGGGGCGGCGAGCATGTCCGCCGTGGTCGCGCCCTTGGTGCACAGCCGGCCGAAGTTGGCCGGGTGCTCCTTGTCCCCGATCGCCTTCAGGACCGTACGCCGCCCGTCCGGTCCGGTGCCGACGTCCAGGACCATGCCGCAGCCCACCCCGCAGTACGAGCAGACCGTCCGCACCTTCGTCGTGTCGTCGTTCCGCGAGCCCGGCGCGGCCACGGCGCCTCCCTTGCTGTGCTCGGCCTGATCCCACCGCATGACCGTACGAACCGCTCGTTACGCGGGTGTCTCCGCATGTGATCATCAGGGGTTAAGCGCACCGCACAGAGCCTGGCGGGCTGCTGTGAGCACAGCGCCCGCCCGGCGGTCAAGGGTTGCGCAGGCCGTCGGCCCCGGGGGCGACGGCCTGCGATCATCACCCGCCGGCCAGAGCGGGCGAGATGTACGGCGGAGGACGTCCCGGTGTCAGTTCGTGCTGGAGGAGGTTCGGCGCGGCAGCTTCCAGTTGGGCCGCGGGAAGTGGCAGGTGTAGCCGTTCGGGTAGCGCTTCAGGTAGTCCTGGTGCTCGGGCTCGGCCTCCCAGAAGTCGCCGACCGGCTCGACCTCCGTGACCACCTTGCCCGGCCACAGCCCGCTCGCCTCGACGTCCGCGATGGTGTCCAGGGCGACGCGGTGCTGCTCTTCGTCGGTGTAGTAGATGGCCGAACGGTAGCTGCGCCCGAGGTCGTTGCCCTGGCGGTCCTTCGTGGTCGGATCGTGGATCTGGAAGAAGAACTCCAGGATGTCCCGGTAGTTCGTGGCCGAGGGATCGAAGAGGATCTCGATGGCCTCGGCGTGGTCGCCGTGATTGCGGTACGTGGCATTCGGTGTGTCACCGCCGCTGTAGCCGACCCGCGTGGACACCACGCCCGGCTGCTTGCGGATCAGGTCCTGCATGCCCCAGAAACAACCGCCCGCCAGTACGGCTCGCTCGGTTCCCACAGTCATCGGTCGCTCCCTCGCACTTGATCCGCCCTCCGGCGCGTTCGTCGACGCGCCGGTTGCACGTTCATCCAGCTTATTACTACCTGCAAGTAACCATCCAGCGGGTCGGGTCGCCGCGCCCGGCCTCGCCCGCGCCCGTGCGGTGCCGCCGGCCGGACGCTCAGGCCGCCGCTCCCCCGCCCGCGCTCGGTGTCGGGCCCGGGGCGATCGAGAAGCCGAGGACGAGTCCGTTGTCGGCGGCGTGCGCCGAGGTCAGCGCGACGCCGTGGGGCAGGCCGGTGACGGGGACGGTCCGGGGCTGGAGTTCACGGTGCAGACCGGCGGCGGACGGCAGGTCGGCGACCGCCATGCTGCGGCCGAGGACGGTCACGGTCGTGGGCGTGATGGTGAACGAGTCCGAGGTCGCGGTCAGCCTGGCACGCACGGTGACCGGCAGCCCGAGGGCTCCGGTGTTCCCGCTGAGGACGAGGTCGCCGTTCTGTCCCGTGGCGGTCATGCCGTCGCCCGACGACCCCATGCGCCGGGCCACCTGGTCGTATCCGACGGTGGCGGTCGCGCTTCCGCCGGCGCTGTCGCCGTCCGTGGTGACGCCCTTGAGGCGGACGGTCACGTCCATCGTCGTGTGCTGACGGTGTATGTCCTTGGCGCTCACCTCCACGTCGCCGACCTCCCCTCCGAGGGTGCGGAGCCCGGCGAGCGGCGTGGTGAGATCGGCGTGGACCGGCCCTTCCGCTTTCAGCCGGCGCGATGCCTGGGCGACGACTCGCTCCTCGGTCCTGTGCTCGACGACGAGGTCGGTCGCGCACGTGAGGGCGGCCAGTGTCACGGTCACCGCGAGGAGGATGCGGGTGCCGGTTCGGCGATTCACGGTCGTGTGCTCCGATTCGATGGGGTGTTCGGGGCCTGTGGGGTCATCAGGCTCGCAGATGCGGGAGGATCCGGTCGAGTCGGCGGGGTATCCACCAATTGGCCTTGCCCATGAGGAACATGGCGGACGGCACCAGCATCAGGCGGACCACCGTGGCGTCGACGACCACGCTGATCGCGAGTCCGAGGGCGAGCATCTTCACGACCACGGTGGGCGAGGCGGTGAAGGACAGGAACACGGCGGTCATGATGAAGGCCGCGGCCGAGATGACGCGCGCCGTCGCGGACAGTCCCTCGCCCACGGACAGCCGGTTGTCACCGGTGCGCTGCCATGCCTCGGCGATGCGGGACAGCAGGAAGATCTCGTAGTCCATGGACAGCCCGAAGACGATGGCGAACATCATCATCGGGACGTACGACTCGATGGGCACCGGCTCGGACAGCCCCAGCAGTGAGTCGCCCCAGCCCCATTGGAAGACCGCGACGAGCACGCCGTAGGACGCGGCCGTGGTGAGCAGATTGAGGACGACGGCCTTGAGCGGGATCACCACACTGCGGAAGACCGTCATGAGCAGCAGGAAGGCGAGAACCAGGACGATGCCGATGACGATCGGCAGCCGCGCGCCGACCGTGTGCCGGAAGTCGGCCTGGCCGGCCACGCTGCCGGTGAGATAGGCCTCGGCGCCCGTGCCGCCGAGGGCCTTGGGCAGTGTCTGCCCGGAGAGGGTGTCGAGCAGGGCGTCGGTGGCGGCGTCCTGCGGGCCCGTGGCCGGGGTGACCGTGGTGACGAGGATCCTGCCGTCGGCGCTGGGCTTGACGGGGGTGAAGGAAGCGACCCCATGGGTGCCCCGCAGGGCCGCGGTCACGTCGTCGGAGATCCGGCCGGCGGAGGTGTGCGCCTCGCTCATGTCGATCACGGTGACGACCGGGCCGTTCGCGCCCGTTCCGAAGCCCTGCCCGTCGGCGTTCGCGATCCAGTCGTATGCGGTGCGGGTGCTGCTGCCGGGTCGGTCCGCGCCGGCGTCGACGTGGCCGAGGCGCATGGACAGCAGCGGTACGGAGCACACGCCGAGCACGGCGAGGCCGATGGCCAGGAAGGTCCAGGGGCGCCGGGAGACGAGTCGCGCGTAGCGGTGCCAGCCGTCGCGCGCTCCCGTGCTCTCGGCGACGGCGCGACGCAGCCGGAGCCGGTCGATGCGCCTGCCGACCAGGCCCAGCGCCGCCGGGACCAGGGTGAGGGCGGCACCGCCCGTGACGATGACGGCGAGGGTCGCCGCCAGGCCGATCTTGCCGATGAAGGTCAGCCCGCACGCGTAGAGGCTGAGCATGGCGACGGCGACGGTCAGGGCGGCGATGAAGACGGCGCGTCCGCTGGTGCGCGCAGTGCGGGCCGCGGCCTCGACCGGATCGCGGCCGTCGATGAGGTCCTGTCGGAAGCGCGTGGTCAGGAACAGGGCGTAGTCGATGCCCACGCCCAGGCCGATCATGCCGGCAAGGGTGGTGGCGGAGGTCGCGAAGGACAGGGTGGCGGCGACGATGCCCACGATGCCGAGGCCGACTCCGACGCTGATCAGCGCGGTCACCAGCGGCAGCAGCGAGGCGAGGACACTGCCGAAAGCCAGGAGCAGGATGACCAGGGCGGTGACGACGCCCACTGCCTCGCTCAGCTTGTCGTTGGCGGGTTCCCGGACCACCTGGTCGAGGTCGCCGCCGTAGGCGACGCCGACCCCTGCCGCCCGGGCGGGCTCCGTCGCCGTGTCGAGTCGCACGGTGTAGTCGTGGCCGAGGTTCTTCAGCTGCTCGTCGAAGGAGACGGTGGTGTACGCGGTGCGTCCGTCGTCGCTGGTCACGAGCCCGGACACGGCGGTGACGCGGGGCATTGCGCGCAGGTCGGCGAGGGTTCGGTCGAGTGCGGACCGCCGGTCGGCCACGGTGCCGGAGCCGGTGTGGAAGACGACCTTGCCGCTGGGCCGGCCGGCCTGGGGCATGGAGGCGTCGAGCAGGTCGGCGCCGGTGTGGGAAGCGGTGCCGGGCAGGCTGACCTGGTCGCTGAAGGTGGGTGCGGCGATGTGCCGCCCGGCCAGAGCCGCGGCGAGGATCAGCAGCCAGGCCGCGATGACCGCCGCCGGATGCCGGGCGCAGAAGCCGCCGAGGCGGCCGAATCCACCGAGTGCGGGAGTGGGTTCCGCCGGCGGGTGCGCGTCGGTGCGCACTGCGCTCAGCTCTGGGGACTGCTGCGAGGGTCGGGGCACCCTGGCCTCCAAGGAGAAGTGTCACGAGTGACACGAACTCTAGAGAGAAAGTGGCACGAATGACAATTGGCAGCAGTGCCAGTTTCTCTGGCCGCGCCTGTCCCGCGTGACATGTGTGCCGATTGACAGCCGGGACACCATGGCGGAGGCTTCGGCCCATGCCGAGTGAGATCACCCCCGCTGGACTGCGCGAACGCAAAAAGGAGGAGACGCGGCGCCTGCTGCTGGAAGGGGCCGCGCGCCTGTTCGGGGAGCGGGGCTTCGAGGGCACCACGGTTGCGGACGTCGCCGCATACGCGAACGTCTCGGTGCGCACGTTCTTCCGGTACTTCGAGAGCAAGGAAGCGCTGCTGCTGCCGGACGGCGTCGAGATCTTCGCCTACGTCGAGAACGCCCTGTCCGAGCGCCCGGCGGACGAGGCGCCCCTGGACGCGGTGTGCAACGCGCTGCTGGCGGCCGCCGAACCGTTCTCGGCCTCCACTCTGACGGCCCTCAGCCATCCGCTCGAGGACATCGAGAACGTCGTCACGACCCGCCTCGTCCAGGCCTTCTCCGACTTCGAGGAGCGGCTCACCGTCCTGGTGCAACGCAGGCTGCCCCCGGACACGCCCGATGCCGACCTCAAGGCGGCGGTGATCGCGTGCGCGGCTCTGTCCGCCGTACGCGCGGTGCTGCGCACGCGCCGAGCGCGCCGCGCCTCCGGCATCGCGGACACCGGCACCGCGCCTCTGGTGCGGGCCTTCGGGATCCTCCACGAGATCGGCACTCTCGAGCAAGGCGCCTGACCTCACCAGGGTCGGTGCCCCCGAGCGCCGCCAGGACCCGGCGGGCGGCTGTTAGCGTCCGGGCGCATGGACGACAGCGTGTACGTGGGCAACGCGGGCAAGGACGCGGCCCTGGACCGAGGCTGGCTGCTCGGGCATTTCAAGGAGCGGGGTGACCCTCGCCGGAGCGACGCCGTAGAGATCAAGTGGGGCGTCCACCCACGGGGCGACACACGAAC
The DNA here is from genome assembly GCF_001542625.1 of Streptomyces griseochromogenes. Taxonomy (NCBI): domain Bacteria; kingdom Bacillati; phylum Actinomycetota; class Actinomycetes; order Kitasatosporales; family Streptomycetaceae; genus Streptomyces; species Streptomyces griseochromogenes. The sequence continues at coordinate 5,990,358 of NZ_CP016279.1, forward strand.
GCAGTGGGTCAGGGGCGAGGAACGTACGGCTCTCCTGGTTCTGATCAGCGGTCGCTTCCGGGTCGAACTCCCCGGTCGGAGCGTGCTGCTGGAGCGGCAGGGCGATTACGTCGTCTGGGGCCGGGGCGTGGACCACTCCTGGGTCGCGGAGGAAGAGTCGGTCGTGCTGACCGTACGGTGGCCTTCCGTCCCGGGATACGCGGTACCGCGGGAGGCGGAGCGAACGAGTGCCTGAGTCGATGAGAGTGCCGGTGGCGGGGGCGCCCGGTGCAGCGACGCCCCGGTCCGGTTCCCGGGGGCCGTGGAACCGGACCGGGGCGTGCCCGGCGACTATCGGCCCCGGCCGCCGGCCCCGACCGGCACGGCCAGGAGGACCAGACCCAGGGCGAGGACAGCCAGTCCGCACCAGGAGGCTGCCGTCAGGCGTTCACCGAGGACACCGACGCCCAGGATCGCGGCGACGGCCGGCTCGGCCAGGGTGAGCGACGTGGCCGCCGACGCGGGCGTACGGCGCAGTCCGTACCCGAACAGCCGGTAGGCCAGGAAGACGGTGAACAGAGCGAGGTAGACCGCCACCGCCCCGCCGCGGGCGGTGGTGAGCCAGTGCGTGCCGGCGAACAGCACGAGCGGCAGGACGAGCAGCCCGGCCGCGCCGAACAGCACGCCCATCACGGCGTCGGAAGGGTGCCCTCGGGTGATGAGCCTGCCGCCGATCAGTGAGTAGACGGCGTACGACAGTCCGGCGCACGCGGCGAGCATCACGCCCGTCGGGTCCATCGGCGTGGCGTGCCCGGTGAGCCCGGGCCCGAGCACCAGAAGGGTGCAGCCCAGCACGGCGGCCGTGGTGGCGCGCATCCAGCCTGCGGTCGGCCGGGACTGTCCGGTGACCCAGGACAGCAGTCCGGCGAAGACCGGGGCACTGCCCAGCGCGATCACGGTGGCCACCGCCACGCCGGTGCGCGCCACGGCCGGGTAGAAGGTGACCGGATACCCGGCCACCGCCAGGGCGCCGAGGATGAGCAGCCGGCGCTCGGTGCGGGTGCAGGCGCCGGGCAGTGAACGGGCGCCGCGCGAGGTGAGGAACAGCAGGATGCCGCCGAGGACGAGCCCGGCACAGCCGATGGCCGCCGCCGGTGCACCGGTGGGCGCGAGAGATCCGGCGGTCCCGGTGGTACCCCAGAGCACGGCCGAGGCGAGGATGGGCGCGGGGCCGCGGAGGACACCGGTACGTGAAGGGCGCCGGCCGGCGGAGGCCGGGCGCGCGGGAGTCGGAGAGGAACTGCGATTCGGCACAGTCGTGGTCTTCCGTCGTCGAACGGGTCTGGGACTCGATCCGAAACGGGCGCACGACAACAGCCCCTGACCGACCTTGGGGTCGGTGGGGGCCGGGGGTCAAACCGTCAGTGTCTGCGCCCTGTCAGGCGCAGAGCGGCGGCAGAACGACGTGCCAGTAGGTGTTCACCCCGCGATGGTACCCGGGCGGCAGGCGCCCGCAGGCGCCGGTTCGGGGTCCTCGACCGGCCCTCGGCCTGCCGCACCGGACACGTCGCGCCCTGTGCCGGAAGGGCTCGGCCGTGGTGCCCCGCACGACGAGACGCGCGGTGAGGACGACCTCGCGGGGCTCGGTGCGGTCCTGCTCGAAGCGGTCCAGGCGTTCGACGCCGTCGGTCACCGGGCCGTGCCGGGCACGGCCCGGGAGGTGCCGGCGGCTTCCGGTCGGCTACGTGGAGTCCTTCCGGTCCGGGGGGTTCCGGCAGCGTACGGCGAGGGCCGCGATGTCGTCTTCGAGCCTTCCGCCGCTGTAGTGCAGCAGGTCCCGGTGCAGTCGGTCCAGCAGCTCACGGGGCGGCGCCGGGCCGAGCTGCCGCATCCAGTCCGGCAGCGGGAAGAACGAGCCGTCGCGGTCCCGGGTCTCCGTTACGCCATCGGTGTAGAGCAGCATCTGGTCGCCCGCGCCGAAGGCCACGGTGTCGACGACGTAGTGCTCGCCGAGGAGTGTCGCGAGGTTGAGCGGCGTCGAGGGCGTGGTCGACTCGAGAACACGGATCTCCCCTCGCCGCACGAGCAGGGGCGGCGGGTGCCCGCAGTTGAGAATGCTCACCCGCCCACCGCCGTTCGGGATCTCGGCGATCAATGCGGTGGCGAAGTGCTCCGGCTGGTCCTGGGCGGGGGTCGCAAGGCTGTACCGGGCCATGCTGGCCTCCAGGCGGTGGATGATGCTCCTCAGGTCGGGCTGGTCGTAGGCGTTCTCCCGGAAGCAGTTGATCACCGCCGAGGCCGCTCCCACCGCCGGGAGACCCTTGCCGCGCACGTCGCCGATGAGCAGCCGGACCCCGTACGGCGTGTCGGCCGCCTCGTAGAAGTCGCCTCCGATCCTGGCCTGCTCCTGGGCCGCCAGATACAGCGACTCGATTTCGACGTTCTGGATACGGCGCGGCAGCGGGCGGAGCAGCACTTTCTGGGCCGCGTCGGCGACGAGCCGGACCTGGAAGAGCATCTCCTCCCGCTGGAGTCGAAGATGGCTGGCATACGCGGCCGCCAAGGTGACCGCGATGATCGCGGCAGCCGTGTACGGCGTCCCCAGGTCGGAGTAGACGAGGCTGAGCCCGATCATCACCATCAAGGAGAACGCCCCGAGCAGGATCGTCGGGACGACGGGCCACAACGCGGCCGCGAGGGCGGGTGCCGCCGGCAGCAGGCGGCTGAAGGCGATCTCTCTGGGGGTGGCGAAGGCGAGGCCGGCGATGAGGACCGTGAGGATCACCGGTGAGAGCAGTACGACTTCCCGTCGGCCACCGTTCGGAGGGCGGCGGCGCCGGTGCCGTCCTGACCTGATCACAGAAGGCATCTTATCGGGACAGAGCGGACGTCGTGCTGCGAAGACCTCCGGCGACCAGCGGCGCCGTCCACCACCCGGGTGACCCGGCCGGGGTCCGAGCGAGCCCGGCGGCGGTCTCCACGGGTCACTTCGAGGTGACCGAGGAGGAGACCTGCCGCTCAAGGAGCCGTACGCGGCCGCCCGCGTGGTCGGCGTCGAGTTCGCCGTCGACGGCCACTTCGGCGGCACGCCACGCTCTGCTGCCGCTGACCCGCGACCGGGGCCGGCCGGCGCCGCGCGCCCAGGGCGTGACGGATCAGAGCGCGAGGGGCTGCTGGGCGGGGCAGCAGGAGCCGCAAGCCATCACCGGCCACTCCGGCCCAGAACCACCAGAAGCTCTGGTCTACGAGGGCCGTACGGATCCGCAAGTGGCGGATGGCTCGCCGGTTGCCGCGCTGATCCAGTCGACCGACGTGTCGCTCGCGGCCGCGTGACGCCCGGTCGGCCGGTCAGGCGTTGACCGGCCCGTCCCCTTCGCGCGGCACGCGGGCCTCGCGCCCGTCGAGGGCGGCGAGCACCTCGGCGCAGACGGCCAGTGCCGTCTCGGCCGGGGTGCGGGCGCCCAGGTCCAGGCCGATGGGGCCGTGGATGCGCGCGAGGTGTCCCTCGTCGAGGCCCGCCGCGACGAGGTCAGCGGCGCGGCGGGCCTGGGTGCGGCGGGAGCCGAGCGCGCCGACATAGGCGATGCCGGCGGTCAGGGCGGTGGACAGGACCGGTGTGTCGACGTCGGGGTCGTGGCTGAGGACGATCAGGCAGGCGGCGGCAGGACGCTCGGTGAGCAGCCGTACGGCGTTGTGGACGGTGGACTCCACGGTGGCCTGCCAGCCCAGCAGGTGAGCCTGTGCGACGAGCAGTTCGGCGAGTTCGCCTCCTCCCACGATGACCAGATGGGGTACGGCCGGGAACGTCTCGATGAGGACGAGTCCGTCGTCCGTGGAGCGGGCGTCCCGGCCGGCCCGGCGGCGGGCGAGCAGTTCCCGGGCGCGTGCGACCGCTTCGGCGGGCCCGTCGTCAGCCGCCGGCGCGGGCGTCGCCACGGTGCTGTTCACTGTGGTCCGTCCCTCGTCCAGCCAGGTGATCAGCGCGACGTCGGCCCCGTCGGCCAGCAGTTCCCACCAGCGGGCGGGAACGGTGTGCAGGGACTGCAGCAGCACCTCGGCCTGGCCACCGCAGGTCAGGCCCGCCCGTCTCACCTCGTCGTCGTGGACGGACACCTCGCGCACGCACGCGGTGCGGCCCGCGGGCAGGGCAGCCGCCTCCGTGACCAGGTACGCGTCGAACACACCGCGGTACAGGGTGCCGAGGCAGTGACCGTCCTGGTCGATCAGGACGGCGTCGGCGGGGTGCCGGGGGCCGAAGCCCTGCTCGGTGAGGGGGCGGGCGAGGACACCCGTACGGCCCTCGGCCGCCCACTGCCGTGCCGTCCGAGCCAGCTCACGCATGATCGCGGCCCTCCTCGTCCCGTCACCGGAATTGTCAGGAATTGTAGTGAGACGCACGCCGGATCAGACACTCAGCCGGTAGGGCAGCATGCACACCACGACATCCGTGCGCGCTCGCAGGACGGTGGCGAGCAGCAGTCCGCGCTGGTTCTGGAGGATCTCGTAGCGGCGGTGCCTGGGCTCGACCTCGGGGATGAGGACGGCGATCTGGCGGCCGTTCCCGGCCGCGCGCTGCACGTAGTCCACGATCGGCTGGACCAGGGAGCGGTGCGGACTGTCGATGATGTCGAGCCGCACGCCCGGGTTCCAGCGCTCCCAGGACTCCTCCAGGATCCGCGTCCTGTCGGGATCGGCGTGGACGGCGACCGCTACCACCTCGTCGCCCAGGGCGAGGGCGGCGGTGATGGCGTGCCGGGCGAGCTTGCTGACCTCGCCGAGCGGGACGATCACCAGGCTGCCGGCGCGCCGGTCCGGCGGGTCCGGGACCCGGCCCAGCTGCAGTTCCTCGCCCACGGCCGTGTAGTAGCGCTGGATGCGGTCGAACAGCAGCATGAGCAGCGGTACGGCGATCACGACCACCCAGGCGCCCTCCAGGAACTTGGTGGTGAGGAGGATGATTCCGGCCAGGGTGGTGAGCACCGCGCCCGTGCCGTTGATGAGCGCGCGGCGCTTCCAGCCGACGGGCTTCTGGGCCGCCCAGTGCCGGACCAGCCCGACCTGGCTGAGCGTGAAGCCGATGAACACGCCGATGGCGAAGAGCGGGATCAACCGGTGGGTGTCGGCGTCGGCGGCGACGAGCAGGACCGCGGCCAGCAGGGCCAGCGCCAGCACACCGTAGCGGTAGACGGGCCGTTCGGCGCGCAGCCCGAACAGATGGGGCAGGCGGTGGTCGCGGGCGAGCAGGCTCATCAGGACCGGCAGTCCGCCGAAGCTGGTGTTGGCGGCGAGCCCGAGGACCAGGGTGACGAGCAAGTTGGTGGCGTAGTAGGCCCAGCCGTCGCCGTAGGCGCCGGCGGTGAGCTGGGCGAGGACCGTGACGTCGCCACGCGGCGCCACGTGGTCGCGGCGGATCAGCACCGCGAGACCGATCAGCATCAGCCCCAGCAGGGCGCCGAGCATGAGCTCGGTGCACTGGGCGCGCTTGACCCTGGGCGTGCGGAAGGTGGGTACGGCGTTCGCGATGGCCTCCACTCCGGTCAGCGCGGAGCAGCCGGACGAGAACGCCTTGAGGATGAGCAGGATCCCCAGGGTCTCGGTCGCGTGGACGGGCTGTGCGGCGCCGACGACGGCGGCCGGGTGCGTGCGTAACAGACCGACGACGATGACGCCGAGGATCGCCACGATGAACAGGACGGTGGGCAGCATCAGCACCCGCGCGCTCTCCGCGACGCCCCGGAGGTTCACGGCCGTCAGCAGCGCCAAGCCCACCAGGCAGACGAGGAGCTTGTCGTGGGCGAGGGCGGGGAAGGCGGATGTGAGCGCGTCGGCGCCGGCCGTGAGACTGACGCAGACGGTGAGGACGTAGTCGACGACCAGACTGGCCGCCGCGAGCAGGCTGGCCGTCGGGCCGAGGTCCTTCTTCGCGACGGCGTAAGCGCCTCCGCCGTCCGGGTGAACGGCGATCACCTGGCCGTACGACACCACCAGCGCGGCGAGCAGGAAGGTGATCGCCAGTGTGATGGGGAGGGTGGCCGCCAGCGCCCCGGTTCCGGCGGCCACGAGGGCCAGCACGATCGCCTCGGGACCGTACGCGACCGAGCTGAGCGCGTCGAGCGACAGCGTGGCCAGGCCCTCCAGGCTGGTCAGGTGGTGCTTCTCCCCTTCGCCCGGGCGCAGGGGGACTCTCGGTCGCAGTTCTCGACGTGCCAGGCCATACGCCATCGGGACCTCACCGGGGCCGCTCGGACGGTCGCCAACAGTTTCCTTCGGACGGGAGCCGGGCGCGTGTGTTCATGGCCCGGGCGGGTCGGCCGGCGCGAGTGAGGGAGGACCGGCCGACCCGCCCGGGGGTCTTAGAGGTCATCTCATTTGGGGTGTTCGATAGGCTCCAGATGTGGGGATCGTTGAGCGGCTTGTGCCGGATGAGCTGTGGGAGTTGTTCCAGCGAGTGGTTCCGGAGGCGCCGAGTCGGCCTCAGGGTGGTGGCCGGCGCCGGCACGGCGACCGGGAGGTGTTGGCTGCGATCGTGTTCGTGGCCACGTCGGGCTGCACGTGGCAGCAACTGCCGTCCGCCTCGTTCGGGCTTTCAGGGCCCACGGCTCACCGGCGCTTCGCCGAGTGGTCGAAGGCCCGGGTGTGGGCGAAGCTCCATCGCCTGGTCCTCGACGAACTCGGCTCTCGCGGTGAACTGGACTGGTCTCGCTGCGCGATCGACTCGGTGAACATGCGAGCCCTGAAAAAGGGGACCTGACAGGTCCGAATCCGGTGGATCGCGGCAAGTACGGTTCAAAGATCCACTTGATCACCGAGCGTACCGGGCTGCCCCTGTCCGTCGGGATATCCGGTGCCAACCTGCACGACAGCCAGGCCCTCGAACCGCTCGTGCGAGGCATCCCACCCATTCGCTCCCGGCGCGGACCGCGCCGACGACGGCCCGCCAAACTCCACGGCGACAAAGGCTACGACTACAACCACCTGCGCCGATGGTTACGCAGCCGCGGCATCCGACATCGCATCGCCCGCAAAGGCATCGAGCCCTCCACACGGCTGGGCCGCCACCGCTGGACGATCGAACGCACCATGGCCTGGCTCGCCGGATGCCGCCGCCTCCACCGCCGCTACGAACGCAAAGCCGAACACTTCCTGGCCTTCACCAGCATCGCCTGCACCCTCATCTGCTACCGCAGACTCACCAAATGAGATGACTTCTTACTGCGGCGCCTCCGCCGAAGACCCCGGGGACAGGGCCGGCAGGAAGTTGAGCGGGGCGAGGACGAGGGCGGCTCCGGTGGCGAGGGCGAGCAGGAACACCAGGGACGGGGCGTCACCTCCGGGCGAGGGCCGGGCCGTCGCCTCGTCCGGAGGTGGTTCAGGGGGACGCCGCGCGCTACAGGCCCACGTCGCGGCTGCGGATGTCGTCCAGGGACTCGCGGCGGACCAGGAGGCGGGCGGTGCCCGCGTCCACGGCCACCACGGGCGGGCGGCCGACCAGGTTGTAGCCGGACGCCATGGACAGGTGGTATGCGCCCGCCACCGGCACGGCCAGCAGGTCTCCGGGACGTACGTCGGAGGGGAGTTCCACGTCGGTGTCGAGCACGTCGCCCGCCTCGCAGTGGCGGCCCATCAAGGTCACCGCGGCGGGGGCCGCGGTGCTGTGCCGGCCGATCAGGCGGGGCGCGTACCGCACGCCGTACAGGGCGGGGCGCGGGTTGTCGCTCATGCCGCCGTCGATGGCGACGAAGGTGTGGTCGCCGGTGCGTTTGACGGACAGCACGTGGTAGAGGGCGATGCCCGCGGGGCCCACGACGGCCCGGCCCGGCTCGATGATCAGGCGGGGCACGGGGAGTCCGGCCACCGCGCAGGCCTCGCTCAGCTCCGCGCGGACCTTGCGGGCCAGCGCGGTGAGGTCGAGGGCCTGCTCGCCGGGCCGGTAGGCGATGCCGTGGCCGCCGCCCAGGTCGAGTTCGGTCAGGATCAGGCCGTGCTGTTCGTGCAGCCGGGCCATGAGGCCCACCATGCGTCGCACGGCGGCCAGATACGGCTTGACGCTGGTGATCTGCGAGCCCAGGTGGCAGTGCAGGCCGGTGAGTTCGAGCTGGGGCTGGTCCAGGATCCGGGTGATGGCGTGCTGGGCGTAGCCGTCGGCGATGGACAGGCCGAACTTCTGGTCGTCGGTGCCGGTGCGGATCTTGTCGTGACCGCCGGCGCTGATGCCGGGCACCACGCGGACCATGACCTTCTGGTGGCCGCCGGGGCCGACGGCGGCGGCCAGCCGGGCGATCTCCGACGGGCTGTCGATCACGATCCGTCCGACGCCCAGGCGCAGGGCGGCCTCCAGGTCGCGCGGGGACTTGGCGTTGCCGTGCAGCACGATCCTCTCGGGCGGGAACCCGGTCGCGACCGCGAGTTCCAGTTCCCCGGCCGAGCAGACGTCCAGGCCCAGGCCCTCTTCGGCGGTCCAGTGGACCATGGCCCGGCACAGGAACGCCTTGGCCGCGTAGAGGACTTCGGCGTCGGGGAAGGCTGCCCGGTAGGTGCGGCAGCGCTCGCGTACCTCGTTCTCGTCGAGGACGTAGACGGGGGTGCCGAAGCGTTCGGCGACCTCGGCGAGCGGTACACCGCCCACGGACACGGCGCCCACGCGGGGCTCGTCGGTGGAGACGGGCCACACCGACAGGTCGGGGCTGGTGACCGCGGGTTCGTGGAGTGTGGTCATGATGCGCTCCCCCCTCGTCCGACCCGCAGCGCGGGCTCGGCCTGGTTGATCCACGCCTGTTCGGGGCCGAGCGTCACGGTCAGGCTGCGGACGGAGGTGAAGCCGACGGCCGTCCGGTCGCCGACGGGTGTGCGGAACAGCCGGGCGGCGCACCCGGACGGTCCCGGCCGGACCGGGACGAACAGGGGTCCGGCCGGGAACCGATCAGAAGGCTCCGGGTCTTCACCGCACAGGAGTTCTGCCATGGGATTCCTCCTGGAGGATCCGTGGTTCGTGTGACGAGGTGAGCGCGCCGGACGCGGGAGGCGGAACCGGGGCTCGCCCTCGACGCTACGTCCGCCGCCCATGAAATCCGGACACCTTCTGACGCGATGCTTGCGGCGATCCGGGTGACGCTGACGGGATGCTGACACCGCTGGTCACGCGCCTGCGGGGAGGCTGTCAGAAGTGCGCCAAGAAGTGCCGCGCAGGCTGTTCGAAGTCCGGCAGCGGGAGTTCCATGGAGGCGGTCCGCAAGACGGTCGCCAGCGGGGATCCCCCCGCGGGCGCGCGAAGAACGGTGGAGTCATGTCCGAGTCCGAGGCCCCCGCGGCCGTCCGTGTCGTGGTCGGGGTGAGCGGTTCCCTGGGCAGCATCACGGCCTTGTGCCGGGCGGCCGGAGAGGCACGGCGACGGGGTGCGGAACTGTGGCCGGTTCTGGCCTGGATGCCGCCCGGTGGCGAGCTGTCCGGCCGCCGGTTCCCGCCTCCGAACGACCTGGCCGACGAGTGGGAGCGGCTGGCGCGCGAGCGGTTGCTGACCGCGCTCGACGACGCGTTCGGCGCCGCCGGTCCCGGGGTCGCCATGCGTGCGCTGGTCGCCCGGGGCGCCACGGGTCCCGCGCTGGTCGACATCGCCGGCCGCGAGGACGACGTCCTGGTGGTCGGCGCGGGCCGCCGCAGTGTGCTGCACCGCGCGGTCACCCGTTCGGTGAGCCACTACTGCCTCACCCACGCCGGCTGCCCGGTCCTCGCCGTGCCGCCGTCTCCGCTGGAGTCCGAACTGGCGGCCGTGCACCGCCGGAACACCTGGCGGCTGCGGCTGGACACGAGGCATCTGCTGACCAAGCGCAAGACGGTGCCGCCGGAGGCCTGAACCGGGCACCTGTGGTCTCACCCCAGCCGGACTCGTGGGCCCCACCGTGCCGCCGGGCTCGCCCTCGGCGCCGAGGGTGCCGGGGCCGCGGTCCGTCGCCCTCCCGATCCGTATCCCGTCTTCCCCGACCCCACGAAGCCTTGATGATCGAGATCTCGCCGCCGGACCGCCGCGTGCTCGCGCACTGGTTCCCCACCGGCTCTCCCGGTCCCGCCACGATCGGTGAGCATGTACTGGCCACGGGCATCGGCCGCTGGTGGGCCGATCAGCCCGTCCAGCCGAGCATGGTCGCCGTGTCCTGCGCCGGCCATGTCGTGCTGCGCGGCAGTCCGCAGAAGCTCACACCGGGTGTCCTCGCCCCGCTGGCCGGCAACCGGGTCGAGGCTCCGGCACCGTTCCTGCCCGCCCTCGGGGCCGCGTTCGACCGGCTCACGCCGTGGGAGCGCATGATCTGGACGCTCCAGTGCGAGCCTCGGCCCGTCATCGTCCCGCGCACGGTGACCGTACGGCGACTCGAACCGGCGGACGCCGACGCCGTCGACGCCCTCGGCCCGGACGCTTCCTGGCTGTCGGCCGGCTGGGGCGGCCCGCGCGGCCTCTCCATGTCCGGGCACGCCTGGGGCGCGGTGGGCCGCGGCGGTCGCATCCTGGCGGTGACCTGCACCTTCTTCCGCGGGAGCCGCTACGAGGACGTGGCGGTGTACGCCGTCCCCGACCGCAGGGACCATCGCCTCGCCCTCGCCTGCGTCGCCTCCCTGTGCGCGGACATCAGGGCCCGTGGCCGCACGCCCGGCTGGAACTGCTCGGTGCACAACCGCGCCGGTCGTCTCCTGGCCTGGACGGCCGGGTTCCGCCTGGTCCGTGAGTACGTCCACTACGCGGCGGGGAGCCCCGTGTCACGCGAGCGGCTCAGCGCCTAACGGCAACGGGTCAGACGTATTCCACCGCGGCGTCCAGCAGCCACTCCTTCAGATAGTCGGCGAAGGACGAGCGCACCAGCACCCAGAAACCCGACCGCGGCTCGTCGCGCGCGACCAGGACGACCTGGGTGCGGGCCAGGTTCGTCTGTGCGCAGCGGCCGGGGCCGAAGGCGCGCGGGTGCAGATCGAGCGAGCAGCCGTGGGACAGCAGGTCGCGGGCTCGGGGTCCGGTGACGAGAACGGTGGTGCGCTGGGCGGAGACGTCCGTGACGGAGACCGGCTCGTCCGCGGCCACCGAACGGATCCGGCTGTCCAGGTCCCGCTGGGTGCCCGGGCGGCCCACCACCAGCCATTCGTCGGGCCCGAGCCACAGCGCGGTCAGGTCCCCGGCACGTACGACGGTGTCGGGCTCGAGCGGCAGCGGGATTCCCAGGGAGAGTCCGACGTCGTCCGCCGTCGCTCCCTTGGGGTCGAGGCGGACGTTCAGCTGGGCCAGGAAGGGCAGTTCGGCCAGGCGGATCGCGCCTGCGGAGGCACGGGTGACGGCCGCGAGGCGCTCGGCGGCGTGCGCCAGGGGGCTGCGCTGCTGCGCGGTCGGGGCGGTGTCAGCCATCGCGGCGGGCTCCCTCGGGGTCGTAGAGGACGGGGTGTGCGACGGTCACCGGAAGGAGCCGGTCGCCCACAGGTGCGTAGAGACGTTCACCGATGCGCTCCCGGCCGCCCTTGATCAGGGCGAGTGCGAAGGTCCGGCCCAGTGCCGCGCTGCGGTAGCTGGAGGTGACATGGCCGAGCATGGGTACGGGCGGGGCGGGCAGCACGCTGTCCGCGACCAGGTGCGTGCCCTCCGGCAGCAGGGCGCCCGGGTCCTCGGGGAGCAGCCCGACCAGGTGCTTGCGGTCGGGGCGGATCGTGTCGGCGCGGGCGTAGGAGCGTTTGCCGATGAAGTCCGGCTTCTTCTTCGACACCGCCCAGCTCATGCCCAGGTCCTGGGGCGTGACCGTGCCGTCGGTGTCCTGGCCGATGATCGGGTAGCCCTTCTCGGCCCGCAGGACGTGCATGGTCTCGGTGCCGTACGGGGTGATGCCGTGGGCGGCGCCCGCCCGGTACAGCGACTCCCACAGGGCGAGGGCTTCCCAGGGCGAGACGTTGATCTCGTAGGCGAGTTCGCCGGAGAAGCTGATCCGGCACACTCTGGCGTCGATGCCCGCGACGGTCGTCTCCCGCCAGGCCATGAACGGGAAGTCGTCGTTGCCGGCGGCCAGTTGGGGGGCGAGCGAGCCGAGGACCTCGCGCGAGCGCGGGCCGACCAGGGCGACGGTGGCCCACTGTTCGGTGACCGAGGTGCAGTGGACCCGCAGTTCGGGCCACTCCGTCTGCAGCCACTCCTCCATCCAGTCCAGTACCGCGGCCGCGTTGCCCGTGGTCGTGGTGACCAGGAAGCGGTCCTGGGCGAGACGGATGACGGTGCCGTCGTCGAAGACCATGCCGTCCGGACGGCACATCACGCCGTAGCGGATCATGCCGGTCTTCAGCGTGCTCATCATGTTGGTGTAGAGCAGGTCGAGGAAGGCGCCGGCGTCCGGGCCCTGTACGTCGATCTTGCCGAGGGTGGAGGCGTCCATGAAGGCGACGCCCTCGCGGGCGGCACGGCACTCGCGCAGGACCGCCGCCGCCATGTCCTCGCCGTCCCGCGGGTAGTACCAGGGCCGCTTCCACTGGCCGACGTTCTCGAAGAGCGCACCGTGCTCGGCATGCCATGCGTGCAGCGCGGTCACGCGGACCGGGTCGTGCAGCGCGCCTCTGTCGCGGCCCGCGAGGGTGGCGAAGGAGACCGGGGTGTAGGGCGGGCGGAACGTGGTGGTGCCGAGGGCGGAGATGTCCACGCCGAGGAGTTCGGCGACGATCCCGCCGGCCAGGACGCCGGCCGTCTTGCCCTGGTCATTGGCTGTGCCGGCCGTGGTGTAGCGCTTGGTGTGCTCAACGGAGCGCAGTCCGGCGCCGGTCGCGCGGGCCAGGTCGTCGACGGTCACGTCGCGCTGGAGGTCGACGAAGCGGGGGGCGCCGGTGGGGGCGGGGACGGAAAAGACGTGCATGGGCGGGGACTGGGGCTGGGCCGCGACCGTGGGGAGCGCGGGTGCCTCGGGGGTGTAGCCCTCGGCCTCGACGGCACGGGCTCCGGCCGCCGCGCCGTGGGCGAGGACCGCGGCGAGGTCGAAGGTGCCGGCCGCGCTGCCCGCGACCTCCAGCGGCTGGCGGCAGGTGTCGGGGACGAACGTGCCGAGCGCGCTGTCGTGGCGGAGCTTGCCGCCCGCCTGGCTGAACAGATGCGCCACGGGGTTCCAGCCGCCGGACACCAGGAGGAGGTCGGCGGCCAGCTCCCGCCGCGGGGCGATCTCTCCGTACGGGGCGATGGTCACGGCGGTGAGGCGGGCCTCGCCCGACGTTCCGGTGACCGCGTGGCCGGCCAGCACCTCGATGCCGGCGGACCGGGCACGGCCTGCCCACTCCCCCGGTTCGGGGCGCGTGTCGACGATCGCCGCGATCCCGACGCCCGCCGCCGCGAGGTCGAGGGCGGCCGCGTAGGCGCTGTCGTTGGTGGTGAAGACGACGGCCCTGCGGCCCGGGACGACGGCGTGACGGTTGACGTACGCGCGGGCCGAAGCGGCCAGCATCACACCCGGGCGGTCGTTGTCGGCGAAGGCCAGGGAACGCTCGTGGGCGCCGGTCGCGAGCACCACGCGGTGGGCGCGGATGCGCCAGACGCGTTCGCGGGAGACATTGTCCGGGGCTTCGGCGCCGAGGTGGCCGGTGCGGCGCTCGACGGCGAGGAGGTGGTTGTCGTCGTAGTAGCCGAACACGGTGGTACGCCGCAGTACGCGCACCTCGGGGGCGGCCTCCAGCCGGGCGGCGGTCGCCGCCACCCAGTCGAGGTGTTCGCCCGTGCCGAGCAGGCTGCCACCCGGCTCCGGCCGGTCGTCGGCGAGGATGACGCGTGCGCCGCTGTGCGCCGCGGCCGCCGCCGCCGCGAGGCCGGCCGGGCCCGCGCCGACGACCAGCAGGTCGCAGTGGGCGTGCACGGCGTCGTAGCGCGCGGGGTCGGGTTCGGTGGCCAGGCGGCCCTGGCCGGGGAGGCTGACGGCGACCAGGCCGTCGTGGAGTTCGACGGTCGTCGCGGGCAGCATCGGCTCGGGGAAGGGCTCCTCGATCTGCACCACGGCGTTGGGTTCCTCGACTCCGGCCGAGAAGATGCCGCGCGGGCGGCCGAGTCTGATGCTGGTCGCCGCCGCGATGACGCCGTTGGCCAGGAGAGCGGAGGCGAGGGTGTCGCCGCGGAAGCCCTGATATTCGGTGCCGTCGAAGGTGAAGGTGAGCCGGTCGTCGCGGTCGACCCGGCCTCCGGTCGGCAGTCGGAACGCCTGCCCGGGAACACCCACTGGGGCGGCTTCCCGATGCGTCGTCGGCTGGGGGCCGGTGGTCGTGGATCGCCCTTCCGGCTCGTCATCGAACTCCCCCGGACGGGCCGGACACACTGGACTCGGCCGAGAAGTGACCGCTCGTGGTTCGACGGCCGCCGGACGCTCCTCCCCGGCTCTGTACACGGCGAGGATCTCGTTCCTGGCCGTGTCCCGCACCGCGTTGAACCATCTGCGGCAGCCCGCCGCATGGCTCCACCGCTCGGCGAACGGGCCCTTCGGGTTGTCGCGGAAGAAGAGGTACCGCGCCCACTCCTCGTCGGTGAGGGCCGCGGGGTCCTCGGGGTACGGCACATGTGCCTGGCCGCCGTAGTGGAACTCGACCTCGTCACGGGGCCCGCACCACGGGCAGGGGATGAGCAGCATGGGTTCGGCTCCCTAGTGGGCCACCGCGGCCGCGCCGTGCTCGTCGACGAGCGCGCCGGTGGTGAAACGGTCGAGCGAGAAGGGGGCGTTGAGGGTGTGCGGGGTGTCGTGGGCGATGGTGTGGGCGTAGACCCAGCCGACGCCCGGGGTGGCCTTGAAGCCGCCCGTGCCCCATCCGCAGTTGAGGTAGAGGTTGTCGACGGGGCTGAGGCCGACGATCGGCGAGGCATCGGGGCTGACGTCGACGATGCCGCCCCAGGTGCGCAGTACATGGGCGCGGGCGAAGACCGGGAAGAGCTCCAGGGCGGCGGACATCTGCTCCTCGATGATGTGGAACGCGCCGCGCTGGGTGTACGAGTTGTACGCGTCGATGCCCGCGCCCATCACCAGTTCGCCCTTGTGCGCCTGGCTGACGTACACATGGACGGCGTTGGACATGACGACCGACGGGTGGACCGGCTCCAGCAGCTCGGAGACCAGGGCCTGCAACGGGTGGCTCTGCAGCGGGAGTTCGATGCCCGCCATCGCGGCCAGCACCGAGGTGTGGCCGGCCGAGCACAGGGCCACCTTGCCGGCCGCGATCGGGCCGAGCGAGGTCCGCACGCCCACGATCCTGCCGCCGACGACATCGAGTCCGGTGACCTCACAGTTCTGGATGATGTCGACGCCGGCCGCGTCGGCGCTGCGGGCGAAGCCCCACGCGACGTAGTCGTGCTTGGCGATTCCTCCGCGTGCCTGGTAGGTGGCGCCCAGGACCGGGTAGCGCACGTCGGGTGAGGTGTTGACGATCGGGCAGACCTCTTTGACCTGCTCGGCGTCGAGCCATTCGGCGTCCACGCCGTTGAGCCGGTTGGCCTCGACGCGGCGCACGCTGTCGCGGACGTCCTGAAGGCTGTGGGCGAGGTTGAGGACACCGCGCTGGGAGAAGAGGATCGGGTAGTCGAGCTCCTCCTCCAGGCCCTCCCACAGTCTGAGGGCGTGCTCGTAGATCCCGGCGCTCTCGTCCCACAGGTAGTTGGACCGGATGATCGTGGTGTTGCGGGCCATGTTGCCGCCGGCGAGCCAGCCCTTCTCCAGTACGGCGACGTTGGTGACGCCGTGGTTCTTCGCCAGGTAGTGGGCGGTGGCCAGGCCGTGTCCGCCGCCGCCCACGATCACCACGTCGTACGACCGCTTCGGCTCGGGGTTGCGCCACAGCCGGTCGGGGTGGTCGGGGATGTCTGCGCCGGGGGTGCTGGGGCTCATCGGGCGTCTCCGTCGTCCGAAAGGTGCGGGTAGAGCGGGTGCTCGGCCGCCAGGGCCGCCGTGCGGGCGCGCAGTGCGTCCGTGTCCGGATCCGGCTGGAGGGCCCGCGCGATCACGTCGGCCACCTCGGCGAAGTCCTCCTCGGTGAAGCCTCGGGTGGCCAGGGCCGGGGTGCCGATCCGCAGGCCCGAGGTGACCATGGGCGGGCGCGGGTCGAAGGGGACGGCGTTGCGGTTGACGGTGATGCCGATCTCGTGGAGCAGGTCTTCGGCCTGTCTGCCGTCGAGTGGGCAGTCCCGCAGGTCGACGAGGACCAGGTGGACGTCCGTGCCGCCGGTGAGGACCTTCACCCCGGCGGCGGCCGCGTCCGGGCGGGTGAGGCGGTCGGCGAGGGCGCGGGCGCCGGCGAGTGTACGGGCTTGGCGTTCGGCGAACTCGGGCGACGCCGCCACCTTGAACGACACGGCCTTCGCGGCGATGACGTGCTCCAGCGGGCCGCCCTGCATACCCGGGAACACCGCCGAGTTGATCTTCTTGGCGAGGTCGGCCTCGTTGGTGAGCACGACTCCGCCGCGGGGGCCGCCGAGGGTCTTGTGCGTCGTGGTCGTGACCACGTGCGCGTGCGGGACGGGGCTGGGGTGCAGTCCGGCCGCGACCAGGCCCGCGAAGTGCGCCATGTCCACCATGAGGAGGGCGCCGACCTCGTCGGCGATGCGGCGGAAGGCGGCGAAGTCCAGCTGTCTCGGGTACGCCGACCAGCCCGCGATGATCATCTTGGGGCGGTGTTCCTTGGCGAGGCGTTCCACCTCGTCCATGTCGACCAGGTGATCCGTTTCGGTCACGTGGTACGGCACGACGTTGAACATCTTGCCGCTGTAGTTGATGCGCATGCCGTGGGTGAGGTGCCCGCCGTGCGCGAGGTCCAGGCCGAGGATCGTGTCGCCCGGCTGGAGGAGGGCGAAGAAGACGGCGGTGTTCGCCTGGGCGCCCGAGTGCGGCTGGACGTTGGCGTAGCCCGCGCCGAAGAGCGACTTGACGCGCTCGACGGCCAGCCGCTCGGTCACGTCCACGTGTTCGCAGCCGCCGTAGTAGCGCCGGCCCGGGTAGCCCTCGGCGTACTTGTTGGTGAGGACCGAGCCCTGGGCCTCCATCACCCCGCAGGGCGCGAAGTTCTCCGAGGCGATCATCTCCAGGGTGGACTGCTGGCGGCGCAGTTCGGCGCGAAGCGCGGCGTGGACCTCCGGGTCCAGCTCGGCCAGCGGGATGTTCAGCGCGTTCATGGGGTGTTCGCGTTCCTCTCGGCGGCCTCGACGACATTGGCGAGCAGCATGGCCCGGGTCATGGGTCCTACGCCCCCGGGCATCGGCGCGAGCCATCCGGCGGCCTGGGCGGCGTCCGGGTGCACGTCGCCGGCCAGCCCGTGCTCGGTGCGGGTGATCCCGACGTCCAGGACCGCGGCACCGGGGCGGAGCATGTCCTTGGTGATCAGTCCGGGCGAGCCGGCGGCGGCGACGACGATGTCCGCCTCGCGCACGTGCCAGGCCAGGCCCTTGGTTCCGGTGTGGCAGAGGGTGACGGTGGCGTTCTCGGAACGGCGGGTGAGGAGGAGGCCGATCGGCCGCCCGACCGTGATGCCGCGTCCGATCACGCACACCCGGGCCCCGGCGAGCGGGACGTCGTGACGGAGCAGGAGTTCCACGATGCCGCGCGGGGTGCAGGGCAACGGGGCGGCCACGCCCAGGACCAGCCGGCCGAGGTTGAGGGGGTGCAGTCCGTCGGCGTCCTTGGCGGGGTCCATGCGTTCGAGTACGGCGTTGGCGTCCAGGTGACCG
The DNA here is from genome assembly GCF_001542625.1 of Streptomyces griseochromogenes. NCBI lineage: Bacteria > Bacillati > Actinomycetota > Actinomycetes > Kitasatosporales > Streptomycetaceae > Streptomyces > Streptomyces griseochromogenes. The sequence continues at coordinate 6,008,023 of NZ_CP016279.1, forward strand.
GGGAGCGGCAGCTGGACGATGTAGCCGGTGCAGGCGGGGTCGGCGTTGAGTTCGTCGATGACGTCCTCGACCTGCCGCTGTGTCGCGTCGGCGGGCAGTTCTCGGCGGATGGAGGCGATGCCGGCCTGGGCGCAGTCCCGGTGCTTTCCGGCGACGTAGGCATGGCTGCCGGGGTCGTCGCCGACCAGGACGGTGCCGAGGCCGGGCGGTCTGCCGTCGGTGGCGGTCAGCTGGGCGACGCGCGCGGCGAGTTCACGGCGGATCTCGGCGGCGGTGGCCTTGCCGTCGAGCTTCTGTGCGGTCACCGGCGGTGTTCCTTCCCTCGAAGCTCTCGCGGTGTGCTAACCGCGCAGGCGGGACATGGTGGGGTCGAACAGCGGCTCCTCGGCCACGACCGCCTCGACGCGCCGGTCGAAGTAGCCGATGTGCAGGGTGGTGCCGGGGGTGGCGAGTTCGGCCGGGAGCCAGGCGTAGGCGATGCCCTTGCCGATCGTGTAGCCGTAGGCGGTGCTGGTGACGTAGCCGACGGCGCGGTCGCCGTCGTACACCGGTTCCTTGCCCATGACGACGGACCGGGGGTCGTCGATGGTGAGGCAGGTGAGCCTGCGGCGGACGTCGGCCTTGCGGCGTTCGAGTGCGGTCTTGCCGATGAAGTCGTCCTTGTCGAGCTTGACGGCGAAGCCGACGCCGGCCTCGTAGGGATCGTGCTCGTAGGTCATGTCGGTGCCGAAGGACCTGTAGCCCTTCTCCAGGCGGAGGCTGTTGAAGGCGCCGCGGCCGGCGATGATCCCGCCCAGCGGCCGGGCCGCCTGCCACAGTGTGTCCCACAGCTTCAGGCCCTGGTCGGCTGTGGTGTACAGCTCCCAGCCGAGCTCGCCGACGTACGACAGGCGCATCGCGGTGACGGGGACGCTGCCGATGTGGGCGCGCTTGGCGCGGAAGTACTTCAGGCCGTCGCCCGAGAAGTCGGAGTCCGTGAGGGGCTGCAGCACCTTGCGGGCGAGCGGGCCCCACAGTCCGATGCAGCAGGTGCCGGGAGTGATGTCGCGGACCTGGACCGAGCCGTCGGCGGGCAGGTGACGGGTGAACCAGTCGAGGTCCAGGTTGCCGTTGGCGCCGACCTGGAAGAGGTCACGGGCCAGCCGGGCGACGGTGATGTCGCTGCGGATGCCGCCGTCGTGGTCCAGGAGCAGGGTGTACGTCACCGAGCCGACCGACTTGGCGACCTTGCCGGTGACCAGCCGCTCCAGGAAGTCGGCGGCGCCGGGGCCGCTCACTTCGAGGCGCTTGAGGGCCGTCATGTCGTACATCGCGACCGTCTCACGGGTGACTTGGGCCTCGGCGCCGACGACGGGCGACCAGTACCGCGCGGCCCAGTCGTCGGGGGTCGGGACGGAACGCCCCTCGACCAGCCCCGCGTTGGCCTCGTACCACTGGGGCCGCTCCCAGCCGTTCGCCTCCAGGAAGAACGCACCGTGCTCCTGCTGGCGGGCGTAGAAGGGGCTGGTGCGGATCGGGCGCGGCTTTCCGGACGGCTGGAGGGGGTGGAGGATGTCGTAGACCTCGACGAAGTTCTGGCAGTCGCGGGCCAGGACGTACTCCGGGGCGAGCTGGTGCGGCTCGAAGCGGTTGACGTCGCACTCGTGCAGGTCGAAGGAGGAGCAGTGGCCGTCGACCAGCCACTCGGCGACGGCCCGGCCGACGCCGGCCGAGTGGGTCACCCACACGGCCTCCGCGACCCAGAAGCCCTGGACGTCCGGTGACTCGCCGAGGAGCGGAAAGCCGTCGGTGGTGAAGGAGAACAGGCCGTTGATGCCCTCCTCGACCTTGGCCTCCTTCGTCGCCGGGAGCAGGGACCGGGTCTCGGTCCACGCGTCCTCGAAGTCCTCCTCGGTGAACTTCAGGACCGACGGCATCTCCTCGGCCTCGTCCACGGAGAGGATGTCGTCGGCGGAGACGGGCATCGGGCGGTGGCCGTAGTAGCCGATGCCCAGGCCGTCGAAGCGGTCGCGGTAGTAGAGGTCGGCGTCCTGGTGGCGCAGGATCGGGCGTACCGCCTCCTCGGTCTGGCCGGCGAGGGCCGGTACGGGCCCGGTCCAGGCGAGTTGGTGGGCGAGCGGGGTGAGCGGGAGGTTCATCCCGACCATGCGGGCGATCTTCGGGCCCCAGATGCCGGCACAGCACACGACGATGTCGGCGGGGATCTCGCCCTGATCGGTGACGACGCCGGTCACCCGGCCCTCGCTCTGGCGCACGTCGAGGACTTCGTGGCGGGCGAGGAAGCGCACGCCCCGCTCGGTGGCGCGGCGGATCTGCGCCTCGACGGCGAGGACGGCCTTGGCGAGGCCGTCGGTGGGGACGAGGAGGCCGCCGAGGATCTTGTCCCGGCTGACGAGCGGGTGCCGCTCCACGCACTCGTCGGCGGTCAGCAGGCGCGCCTCGATGCCCCAGGCCGTGATCCAGCCGTGCCGGCGGTGGAGTTCGGTGAGGCGCTCGGGGGTGGTCGCCACTTCGAGGCCGCCGACCTGCAGGAAACAGGGCCGGCCGTCGACGTCGAGGGAGCAGAGCTTCTCGACGGTGTAGCGGGCCAGCTCCGTCATGGTCTTGGAGGGGTTCGTCTGGAAGACCAGGCCCGGGGCGTGCGAGGAGGATCCCCCGGTGGCCGGGAGGGGCCCCTGGTCGACCACGGTCACTTCGGTCCAGCCTCGTGCGGAGATCTCGTCCGCGAGGGCCGCTCCCACGACGCCCGCTCCGATGATGACCACTCGGGGTCCCGCCATCGCCAACCTCCGAACTCGAAACCAGTCCAGTTGCTGTCTACGCAACGCGATTCAGGTTGCGCAACTCAATGTGCCCGTCCCGAGGAGGGGTGTCAAGGGGGCGCAGTACGTCCGTGAACAGCGGAAAACGCGAAGGGCCCGGCAGACTGCGCAGGCAGCCTGCCGGGCCTTTCGAGGCTCGTGTTTCGGGGCGCCCCGAAGGGGCGCGCGACCGCGTCGGCATGCGGATCCGCCACGTGGGCGCGACCAGCCCCGACGGACCCGCGGTTCCCCACGGCCCCGTCGGCCGGACGTTCGCTACTTCAGCCAGGCGTCAACCTTGCCGCGATTCGCCTCCACCCACTTCCGCGCCGCCGCGTCGGGCGACATCTTGTCCTGCGCGATGTACTTGGCCACGGTGTTCTGGTCGTCGTTCGTCCAGTTGAACTTCTTCACCAGGTCGTAAGCCGGGCTCCCGGACTTGGCGAACTTCGCGCTGACGATCTTGTCCAGGTTGTAGACGGGATAGTCGCAGGCGACCTTGGCGGCGTCCGCGTCGCACCCCGTCTTGTACGCGGGCAGGTTGACCTTGACCAGTGGCACCTCGGACAGGAACCACTGCGGTTCGTAGAAGTAGCCGATCGTCCACTGTTTGTTCTTCTCCGCGGTGCGGAAGGCCTGGATGAGCGCTGTCTCGCTGCCCGCGTACACCACCTTGTAGTCCAGCTTCAGATTCTTCACCAGCGCCGCGTCGTTGGTGACGTACGACGGGTCCCCGTCGAGCAGCTGGCCCTTGCCGCCCGACTCGGAGGTCTTGAAATTGGCGGCGTACTTGTCGAGGTTCTTCCAGTCGGTGATGTCCGGATGGGCCTTGGCCAGCCACGGCGGCACGAACCAGCCGATGATGCCCTTGTTGCCGGTCTGCCCCGCCTCGACGGCGGTCTTCTGCCCGGTGATGTACTTCTTCTTCAGATCGTCGTGGCCCCAGTTCTCCAGGACGGCGTCGACCTCGCCGGTCCCGAAGCCCTGCCAGGCGATCTCTTCCTTCAGGTCCTTCTTGGTGACCGTACAACCGAGGTCGTGCTGCGCGACGTAGGCGACGACCGCCGCGTCCGCCTCGTAGCCCACCCACGGGTTGACGGCGAGATTGAACGTGCCGCACTTGCCGCCCGAGCTCTTCGAGCCCCCGGAGGAGCTGTCGCCGACCTTCGCCCCTGAACAGGCCGTGAGGGTGAGGCCGAGGACGGCCATGCCGGCCGCGCCGGCTCGCCAGTGTCTTGCCATGGTGTCGTGCTCCTTAAGCCCTGGCGCGTCGCGCCGCAGCCTGAGTGATCCGGTCGAACATGACTCCGAGCAGTACGATGGCGAGTCCCGCCGCCAACCCCTTTCCGTACAGCTCTCCCTGCGAGAACCCGGCCACGACGTCGTAGCCGAGGGCGCCGGCCCCTACCAGGCCGCCCACCACAACCATCGACAGCACATAGATCAGGCCCTGGTTCGTCGCGAGAGTCAGGGCGCCGCGTGCCATCGGCAGTTGGACCTTGGTGATGATCTGCCAGGTGTTGCACCCGGCGGAGGTGGCCGCCTCCACGGTGGCCTCGGGCACGTTCCGCACCCCGTCCGCGATGATCTTGATCGCCACGGGCGCCGCGTAGACGACGGCCGCGACGATCGCCGTGAAGCGCGAAGGGCCGAACATCGCTAGGAACGGCACGAGATAGACGAACGGCGGCATGACCTGGGCGGCGTCCAGGGTGGGCCGCACCAGCCGGTCCACCAGTCGGCTGCGTCCCATCCACACGCCGAAGACGGCGCCGAGGAGCATCACGAGCACGGTCGCCACCACGGAGGAGGCGAGCGTGGTCATGCTGTCCGACCACAGTCCCGTGGCGACGAGCAGGCCCACGCACACGGTCGCGATCGCCCCGGCCCACCAGCCGCCGAGCACCACACCGAGGCCGACCAGGACGGCGGCGACCAGCCACCAGGGCGAGTCGGTGAGCAGCGTCTGGAACGGGTTGAGCAGACCGTTGGTGATCGCGTCGCGGAAGCCGTTGGTGAGGCCCGACAGATGGTCCTGCATCCACGTGGTCGCGGTGTCCGCGGCGCTCGCGATATGGCTGCCGGTACTGCCCTGGCCGGGGAACTCGGCGGCCCAGACGTAGGTGTGGGACAGATAGACCAGCACGGCCGACACGGCCGCGCCCGCCGCCAGCAGCGGTGTGCGCCACTTCAGGAAGCGGTCCTCCGAGCGGCGGGCCGCCTCGTCGCGTCCGGCGGCCGCCGTGGTGACCCGGTCGAGCACGATGGCCATGACGACGATGGCGAGTCCGGCGTTGAAGGCCGTGCCGACGTCGAGGGACTGCAGGGCCTGGACCACGGTCTTGCCGAGGCCGGGCGCGTCGATCAGGGCGGCGATGGTCACCATGGCCAGAGCGGCCATGATGGTCTGGTTGACGCCCATGACGACCGTGCGCCTGGACATCGGCAGCAGGACCTTCAGCAGTTGCTGCACGCGCGTCGTGCCCAGCGAGTCGGCCGCCTCGACGGTGGTCTCGGGTACGGACCGGATGGCGTGCGCGGTGATGCGGATGGCGGGCGGTGCCGCGTAGATCACCGTGGTGATCACGGCGGAGGCCCCTCCGATGAGGAAGATCAGGGTCAGCGGGGCGAGGTAGACGAAGGTCGGCATCGTCTGCATGAAGTCCAGGAAGGGCGTCATGATCCGGTTGAACCGGTCGGAGAGACCGGCCCAGACGCCGAGCGGGATGCCGATGAGCAGCGCCACGAGGACCGCCGACAGGGTCAGCGCCAGCGTGTCCATGCTCTCCTGCCACAGGCCTTGCAGCCCGAGGAAGGTGAAGCCGGCCACCGCGAGCAGCGCGACCCGCCAGTTGCCCACGGCCCAGGAGACATAGCCGGTGAGTCCCACGACGCCGAGCCAGCCGATCTGCGGGAGGGGGCGGCCGTCGGTGGGCTGGGAGATCAGGGACTGCACGAAGGTCACCAGGTTGTCGATGACCAGGCGGATCTCGTTGAAGAAGTAGAGGAAGAGCGGGTTGGAGTTCCGGTTCGCGCCGACGCTGTCGTTGACGTCGTTCAGCCAGCGGTGCAGACCGGTGAGATCGGCCGCGGCGAGGGTGAGCGTCTGCCGGCCGCGCAGCGCGGCGAACAGCACCAGCCAGACCACGAGGATCGCCGCCACCACCATGGGACGGCTGATCCTGCGGCCCGCCACCGCGGCCCGCGGCACCTTGTCGGTCTTGTGGGGTTTCTCCACGGCCAGGGCCATCACGCGCCGCCTTCCTGGCCGGCCACCACCGCGAGGATCTCCTCGTCGCCGACGATGCCGAGCAGTTGGCCGTTCTCGACGACCTTGACCGGCTTCTCGGCGGCCAGCACCGCCCGGGTGGCCTCGCGCACGACGACGTCCGGGCCGAGTTCGGGGCCGTCGAGGGCGTCGTCGGGCCCGGCCGGGCGCATGATCCAGCGCAGGGTCAGTACGTCGCCGCGCGGCACGTCCTTGACGAAGTCCCGTACGTAGTCGTCCGCGGGGGCCCCGACGAGCTCGTCGCCGGTGCCGCACTGGACCATCCTGCCGTCGCGCATGATGAGGATGCGATCGCCGAGCTTGAGGGCCTCGGAGAGATCGTGGGTGATGAACACCATGGTCTTGCCGACCTCGTGGTGCAGCCGTATGACCTCGTTCTGCATGTCGCGGCGGATCAGCGGGTCGAGCGCGGAGAACGGCTCGTCGAAGAAGAGGACGTCCGGGTCGCCGGCGAGGGCCCGGGCGAGGCCGACGCGCTGCTGCATGCCGCCGGAGAGCTGGTCGGGGTAGGACTTCTCGTAGCCGGCGAGGCCGACCAGTTCGACGACCTCCAGGGCCCGCTTGGTGCGCTCGGCCTTGCCCATGCCGCGGATCTCCAGGCCGAACGCCACGTTGTCGACGACCCTGCGGTGCGGCAGCAGACCGAAGTGCTGGAAGACCATGGAGAACTTGCTGCGCCGCAGTTCGCGCAACCGCCTGGGGTCGGCGCCGCGGATGTCCTCGCCCTCGAAGACGATCTCACCGGCGGTGGGTTCGATCAGCCGCGTGAGACATCGCACCAGGGTGGACTTGCCGGAGCCGGACAGGCCCATGACGACGAACACCTCGCCGGGCGACACCTCGAAGTCGACGTCGCGGACGGCGGCAGTGCATCCGGCACGGTCCATGAGCTCGCGGCGGGTCAGCCCGCGCAGTTCCTCGGAGCCCGGCACCTGGTCGGCCTTCGGCCCGAACACCTTCCACAGCCGGCGCACGGAGATGACCGGGGTGCGGTCCTGAGGATCCTGGGACGTGTCGCGCCGCTGCGACACCTCGGTCTGTGCTGGGGTCACGATCGACCTCTTTTCGGCGTTTCAGCCGCGGAACCAGTGCTGCGGCCGGGGTTGGATGTTCTGCCAGACGTGCTTGGGCTCTCGGTATTCGTCCAGACCTGTCGGTCCCAGCTCCCGGCCCACGCCCGAGTGCCCGAACCCGCCCCACTCCGCCTGGGGCACGTAGGGGTGGTAGTCGTTGATCCACACCGTGCCGTGGCGCAGCCGGCGGGCGACCCGCTGGGCCCTGCCCGCGTCCTGGGTCCAGACGGCTCCGGCGAGTCCGTACTCCGTGTCGTTGGCGATGCGGACGGCGTCGTCCTCGTCGTGGAAGCGCTCGACGGTGAGCACGGGGCCGAAGGACTCCTCGTGCACCACGCGCATGTCCTGGCGGCACTCGTCGAGGACCGTCGGCGGGTAGTAGTAACCGTTCGCCAGCGCGGGGTCGTCGGGGCGCTCGCCGCCGCAGCGCAGTACGGCGCCCTCGGCGAGACCCCCGGCGACGTATGCCTCGACCTTCTCCCGGTGCTGCGCGGAGATGAGCGCTCCGGTCTCGGCCTCGGGGTCGAAGGGCCCGCCGAGGCGGATGAGCCGGGCCCGCCGTACCACCTCGTCGACGAAGGCTTCATGGATCGAGTCCTCGACGATCAGCCGGGCACCGGCCGAACAGACCTGTCCGGAGTGCAGGAAGACGGCGGTGAGCGCGAAGTCCACGGCGGTCTCGAAGTCGGCGTCGGCGAAGACGACGTTCGGGTTCTTGCCGCCGAGCTCCAGCGCGACCTTCTTCACCGTCGCCGCGGCGGTGGCCATGATGCGCCGGCCGGTCTCCAGACCTCCGGTGAAGGACACCATGTCGACGCCCGGGTCCTCGGACAGGGGCGCGCCGACCTCCGCTCCGGCGCCCAGGACGAGGTTGGCGGCGCCGGCCGGAACTCCCGCCTCCGCAAGGGCCCGCATCAGCAGGATCGAGGTGGAGGGGGTGAGTTCGCTGGGCTTGAGGACGACGGTGTTGCCCGCGAGCAGGGCCGGGGCGACCTTCCAGGAGGCCTGGAGCAGGGGGTAGTTCCAGGGGGTGATCAGTCCGCAGACGCCGACGGGCTCGTACGTGACCCGGCTGAGGGCGTCGTCGCGGCCGGTGTCGACCACCCGGCCTGCGCTCGTGCCGGCGATGCCGCCGTAATAGCGGAAGCAGGAGACGACGTCGGCGATGTCGTACTCGCTCTCGACGAGCCGCTTGCCGGTGTCCAGCGACTCGGCGCGGGCGACGTCCTTGGCGTCGCGTTCCAAGATGTCGGCGGTGCGCAGGAGCAGTGCGCCGCGCTCGCGCTCGGGGGTGCGCGGCCAGGGGCCTTCGTCGAAGGCGCGCCGGGCCGCGGCGATCGCGGCGTGCGTGTCGGCGCGGGTCCCCTCGGACACCGTCGCCACGAGCGTGCCGTCGGCCGGACAGCGGATCTCCCGGTGGCCGCCGGCCGTCGGGGGCCGCCATTCTCCATCCACATACAGATCTGCCACGCGCCGAGCCCTTCGAATGGAATTCGTTGCGCATTGTGCATTGGATTGCTTGTGGTGGAACACCCTGGCCGAATGGGCGGACGTACGTCAAGGGGGCGGCGGATCCCGATTCGGACACCTGCACAACAGCCCTTCCACCCCTTGACCGCGACCCGCTCCGGAGCCAACCATGTTGCGCATCGCTCACCAAGTTGTGCCATACGCACCAAGGGAGGCCCTGTATGTCCCCCAGCCCCCGTCCTGGCCGTGAGTACGTCCTCACCCTCTCCTGTCCGGACACGGCCGGACTGGTCCACGCCGTGAGCGGCTTCCTCGTCAGGAACTCCGGCAACATCTTCGAGAGCCAGCAGTTCGACGACCGGCAGCAGGGCCGCTTCTTCATGCGGGTTCACTTCGACGTTTCGGACCCGGACGTCGACCGGGAAATCCTGCGTCACCGATTCGGCCCCGTCGCCGAGGCCCATGGGATCTCCTGGACCCTCCGGGATGCCGCGACCCCGACCCGGACGCTGATCATGGTGTCCAGGTTCGGCCACTGCCTCAACGACCTGCTCTTCCGCTGCCGCACCGGCGCCCTCAACATCGAGATCCCGGCCATCGTCTCCAACCACCGGGACTTCGAGTCACTGGCGGGGACCTACGGCATCCCCTTCCACCACATCCCGGTGACGAAGGAGACCAAGCCCGAGGCCGAGGAGCGGCTGCTGGGCCTGGTCCGGGAACTGGACGTCGACCTCGTGGTCCTGGCCCGCTACATGCAGGTCCTTTCCGACGACCTGTGCAAGGAGCTGGAGGGCCACGCCATCAACATCCACCACTCGTTCCTGCCCAGCTTCAAGGGAGCACGGCCCTATCAGCAGGCCTACGAGCGCGGGGTGAAGCTGGTCGGCGCGACGGCCCACTATGTGACGCCGGACCTGGACGAGGGACAGATCATCGAGCAGGACGTGGTGCGGGTCGACCACTCCCTCGATCCCGACGATCTCGTCACGGTGGGCCGCGACGTGGAGGCACAGGTACTGGCCCACGCGGTGAAGTGGCACACGGAGAGCCGGGTCATGGTGGACGGCAACCGCACGGTGGTCTTCCGCTGAGCGGCCCGCACCGAGTCGGGCGGTGCCGGATGCACGGATCCGGCACCGCCCGGCGTTCGTGTACCCGCGCACTCAGCGGAGGCGGTCGAGCAGTGCCCGGCGCCATCTCTCGGTCTCCGCGATCTGGTTGAACGTGAAGACGTGCAGTCCCGCCACCCCCGCGGACGGCGCCGTGAACGCCTCCGCGCCGCGCTCGAGGAGCCGCTCGGGCTCGTATCCCCCGGGCCTGGCGAACCGCCAGAACCAGGACGCGTGCCTGGCCAGGAAGCGCGTGGACTCCCCCACGCCGATCTTCGTGGCCATGGACAGCAGCTTCGCCCGTTGCACGGGACCGGCGACGCCCACGTGCACGGGCAGTGCGACCTCCCGGCGTCGTATCCGGGTGATCCAGTCGCCGAGCAGGCGCGGATCGAAGCAGAGGTTGCTGACGATGTACGTGGCGTGCGCCCGCTTGTCCCACATCGCCTGGATGGTGATGTCGTCGTGGATGAGCGGATGGCTCTCCGGATAGCCGGTGATCCCCAGGTGCTCGAAGGGTCTGCCCAGCTCGCCGAGCCTGCGCAGGACCGGCAGCGCCCCGTCGTACGTCCCGGCCGGCGCATCGGCGTCGCCGGCCGGGACGAAGACGTCGTCGACGCCTGCCGCGCGCAGTCGTTCGACGACCTCCTTCAGGTGCGTGTCGTCCCGCAGCAGCCGTGCGGGCAGGTGCGGGACGACCCGGTAGCCGTGCGCCGCGAGCCGCTCGGTCAGGCCGAGCGTCGGCTCCAGGCCCTTGACCGGCGAGGCCGTGACCGTGACCACGATGTCGCGCGGGACATGGGCGAGGACCTTCTCCTCGGTCGCCCTCGCCGGCAGCACCTCGTAGCGGACGCGGCCGAGCAGCCCTCTCAGGGCCTCGGCGGCCAAGGCCTACCCGACCCGCTTCTGGGCGTCGCGGTACCGGTAGTACACGGCCTTCGACGGCGCGAGCGGCTCCTTGCCGAGGATCAGGTCGGCCGCCTTCTCGGCGATCATCATCACCGGTGCGTAGATGTTCCCGTTGGTGACGTAGGGCATCACCGAGGCGTCGACCACGCGCAGCCCGTCGAGACCGTGCACCCGCATGCTCAGCGGGTCGACGACGGACATCTCGTCGGTGCCCATCTTGCAGGTGCACGAGGGGTGCAGCGCGGTCTCGCCCTCCTTGGCGACCCAGGCGAGGATCTCCTCGTCGGTCTCCACCGAGGGTCCGGGCGAGATCTCACCGCCGTTGTACGGGGCGAGCGCGGGCTGGCCGAGCAGTCTGCGGGCGACGCGGATCGCCTCCGCCCACTCCCGGCGGTCCTGCTCGGTGGAGAGGTAGTTGAAGCGCAGCGCCGGGTGCTCGCGCGGGTCCTTGCTCCTGATCTTCACGGAGCCGAGCGCGTCGGAGTACATGGGCCCGACGTGCACCTGGTAGCCGTGGCCGCCGGCCGGCGAGGAGCCGTCGTAGCGGACCGCGACCGGCAGGAAGTGGAACATCAGATTGGGGTAGTCCACGTCCTCGTTGCTGCGGGCGAAGCCGCCCGCCTCGAAGTGGTTGGTGGCCGCGGGCCCCTTCCGGAACAGCCACTGCAGCCCGATGAAGGGGGCGCGCCACTTCGCCATGTACGGCTGCACGGAGACGGGCTGCTTGCAGGCGTACTGGACGTACACCTCCAGGTGGTCCTGCAGGTTCTCGCCGACGCCGGGCAGGTCGTGGACGACGTCGATACCGAGAGCGGCCAGTTCGGTGGCGTTGCCGACGCCGGAGAGCTGCAGCAGCTGCGGGGAGTTGATCGCGCCGCCGCAGAGGATGACCTCGTCGGCGTGGACCTGCTGGGGCGCTCCCTTGCCGCGCCGGTACTCGACGCCGACGGCCCGCTTGCCCTCGAAGAGCACGCGGGTGACGTGGGCACGCGTCGTGACCGTGAGGTTCGGCCGCTTCATCGCGGGCTTGAGGTACGCCTTGGAGGCCGACAGCCGGCGCCCGCGGTGGACGTTGCGGTCGAACTTGGCGAAGCCTTCCTGCCGGTAGCCGTTCACGTCGTCGGTGGGGGCGTAGCCCGCCTCCTCGGTGGCCTTGAGGAAGGCGGTGAACAGCGGGTTCGTCGCCGGGCCGCGTTCGAGCACGAGGGGGCCGTCGTGGCCTCGGAACTCGTCGTCGGGATCGGCCGCGAGACAGTTCTCCATCCGCCGGAAGTAGGGCAGACAGTGCGCGTAGTCCCAGGTCTCCATGCCGGGGTCCGCGGCCCAGCGCTCGTAGTCCATGGGGTTGCCGCGCTGGAAGATCATGCCGTTGATGCTGCTGGATCCGCCGAGCACCTTGCCGCGGGCGTGGTAGATGCGCCGGCCGCCCATGTGGGGTTCGGGCTCGGACTCGTACTTCCAGTCGTAGAAGCGGCTGCCGATGGGGTAGGTCAGCGCCGCGGGCATGTGGATGAACACGTCCCACGGGTAGTCGGACCGGCCCGCCTCCAGAACCAGCACCCGGTTGCCGGGGTCGGCCGAGAGCCGATGGGCCAGTGCGCTGCCGGCCGACCCACCACCGACGATGACGAAGTCGTAGTGCAGAAGAGCCATGGTGCCTCGTCTCGCTCGCGCCGTCGATACGCGAGGCATGCTAGTACGGGTATCGCTATACGCACTAGGTTGCGAACAACGCAACTTGCACAAGCCTTCGGTTCCCGCGGGTTGCTTGCAGGGATGTTGTTTACTGCGCGTATAGTTTCGTTATGAGCAACTTGAGCCCGAATGCCGAAACGAACGGTTCACAGGCCGGCGGGGTGCAGTCCGTCGACCGGGCCATCAGCGTCCTCGAGATCCTGGCCCAGCGCGGCGAGGCGGGCGTCAGCGAGGTGGCCGGCGAGATCGACGTGCACAAGTCGACCGCGTTCCGCCTGCTCGGCGCCCTGGAGGCACGCGGCCTGGTGGAACAGTCGGGCGAGCGCGGCAAGTACCGGCTCGGCTTCGGCATCGTACGCCTGGCGGGCGCGGTCACGGGCCGGATCGACATCACCCAGCAGGGGCGTCCGATCTGCGAGCGCCTGGCCGAGGTGATCGGCGAGACCGTCAACATCGCCGTCATGCAGGAGCAGTACGCGGTCAACCTCTTCCAGGTCCGCGGTCCGAGTGCCGTCGGCGCGCACAACTGGGTCGGCCAGCTGACCCCGCTGCACGCCACGTCGAGCGGCAAGATCCTGCTGGCCCACCTGCCCGCCAAGGAGCGTGCCGCGCTGCTGTCGGATGCCGGGCTGAAGAAGGTGACCCCGCACACGATCAGTGCCAAGGCGAAGCTCGAGAAGAACCTCGCCGAGGCCCGTGAGCGGGGTTACGCCTGGACACTGGAGGAGCTGGAGATCGGGCTGCACGCCATGGCCGCGCCGATCCGCGACCGGGACGGTGAGGTGATCGCGTCGATCAGCGCGTCCGGGCCTTCGTACCGGTTCACCGAGGAGCGGATGCACGAGCTCGCTCCGGTGCTCCTCGAGGGTGCGGAGGAGATCAGTCACCGTATGGGGTTCCTCGGCTGAGGCGCGGGCGACGGACTCCCGGCCCCGCCGGGACTACTCCGGCCGCCGGGTGCCGAGGCGCCCGAGCACCCAGTCGTGGAAGGCGCCGATGTGGTGCTCGCTGGGCACGAGCACACCCCCCTTGGCGTACAGCCGGGAGCTCATCCCGGGCTGAGTGCGCTCGCAGGCGTCGAAGTCCTGGCGGTTGACCCGGTCGAAGAGCTCCACGGACCGGCTGACGTCCTTGCCGCTCTCCACCACACCGGGGAGGTAGAGCCAGTCGCACTCGACGACCGTGCGGTCGACGGCCACCGGGTACATGCGGTGGAAGATCACATGGTCGGGCACGAGGTTGATGAAGACCTGCGGCTTGACGGTGATCGCGTAGTAGCGGCGGTCCTGGTTCTCGGACACGCCGGGGATGCGCTCGAGTCCCTCGGAACCGTCGACGGTGAAGCCGTGGATCTCCTCGCCGAACTCGGCGCCGTGGCCCACGTAGTACTGGGCGGCGTAGCCGTCGGCGAACTCCGGGAGCACCTCGGTCAGTTCGGGGTGGATCGTGGCGCAGTGGTAGCACTCCATGAAGTTCTCGATGATGAGCTTCCAGTTCGCCCTGACGTCGTAGACGATCCGCCTGCCCACCGCGAGATGGTCGATGCCGTAGTGCTCGATCGACTCCACGTCACCGAGGCGGGCGATCACCTCGCCGATGACCTCCTCCTCGAAGGAGGGCGGGTTCTCCGCCAGACAGACCCAGACGTAGCCGAGCCATTCGCGCACGGCCACGTTCACCAGCCCGTACTCGGTACGGCCGACGTCGGGCATCTTGGTGAGGTTGGGCGCCGCGACGAGCTTGCCGCTCAGGTCGTACGTCCAGGCGTGGTACGGGCACTGGAAGGCGCGCTTGACCTCACCGCTCTCCTCGGTGCGGAGCTTGGCGCCGCGGTGCCGGCACACGTTGAAGTACGCACGGACGGCGTCGTCTCGCCCGCGGGTGACGAGGATGCTCTCGCGGCCCACGTCGACGGTGCGGAAGGCGCCGGGCTTCGGCAGGTCGGAGGCGCGAGCCACGCAGAACCACATCGTCTCGAAGATGTGCTCCTGCTCCTGGGCGAAGATGCCCGGGTCCGTGTAGGAGGAGCCCGGGAGGGTGGCGATCAGGCTGTCCGGCAGGTTGGTCGAGGTCACGCTGCACTCCTCGGAAACGTCGTGGATCGGTCATTCACCCGCCGGGAAGAGCGACTTCGGACGGCGTTGGGTATGGAGCGTCGGTGCTGTCAGGGAGCGGCGGCGAGCTGCTTGCGCCAGCGGGTGAACAGCCGGGGCTGGTTCATCCCGAGTACGGCGACCGGCCGACCGGCGCGCCGGTAGACGGCCAGGAAGCAGCGGTCGTCGGTGGTGCCCTCCTCGACCGTCACACTGTCGGCACCGGTGGCATGGCCGGCGAACTGGATCTTCACTCCGTACTGGTCGGACCAGAAGTACGGCGGCCGGGGCACGCCCGGCTCCGTCGCGCCGTGGGCGAGCAGAGCGGCGACGGCGGCATCGGGCCGTTCCATCGCGCCGGTCCAGTGCTCGACACGGCGGTGCGCACCGGCGCGTGGGTCGTACCAGTTGGCGCAGTCCCCGACGGCGATCACACCGGCCACACCGGTGCGTCCGTCGGCGCCGCACTTCACGCCGTTGTCGAGTTCGATGCCGGACCCCCGCAGCCAGTCGACGCAGGGACGCGCGCCGACACCGACGACGACCGTGTCGGCGGGAACGCCGCGGCCGTTCTCCAGCAGCACGGCGTCGACCCGGTGCTCCCCGCTCAGCCCCTTGACCCCGACTCCGCACAGGAGCCGTACGCCGTGGTCCGCGTGGAGTGCGGAGACGATGCCGCCCATGGTCTCGCCGAGCGGCCCCGCCAGGGGTGTCGGCGCCGCCTCGACGACGGTGACGTCGAGTCCCAGGGCGTACGCGGTGGAGGCGACCTCGGCTCCGATGAACCCACCGCCGATCACCACCAGCCGACCGCCCCGGGCGAGGTCGTCACGCAGGGCCCGGGCGTCGTCCAGGGTGCGCAGCACGTGCACGCCGGCCAGGCCGTCGGTGCCGGGCAGCGTGCGCGCGGCCGCACCGGTCGCGATCACCACGCCGTCGGCGCGTATGTCCCGGCCGTCGGCGAGCCGGATCGCCCGCTCGGCGCGGTCGAGCCCGGTGGCACGGGTGCCGAGCACCCACTCCGCCCGCAGGTCCTCGTCGTCCCGTTCCAGTGCCAGGTCCGCTTCGCCGATGGCACCGGCCAGGAACTCCTTGGACAGCGGCGGTCTGTCGTACGGGCGGTGCGGCTCGTCGCCGATGACGACCAGCCGCCCGTCGTACCCCTGTTTGCGCAGCGAGCGCGCGGCCGACAGGCCGGCGAGCGAGGCGCCGACCACGGCCACGGTCCTCACGCGGGGCCTCCGGCCAGGCGGGCGGCGATACAGGGCGGAAGGTTGGGAGCCTCCGTCGAGATCCGCACATGGATCATGCCGTCCTCGACGACGACCTCGTGGGTACGGA
Source organism: Streptomyces griseochromogenes (assembly GCF_001542625.1). Taxonomy (NCBI): domain Bacteria; kingdom Bacillati; phylum Actinomycetota; class Actinomycetes; order Kitasatosporales; family Streptomycetaceae; genus Streptomyces; species Streptomyces griseochromogenes. The sequence continues at coordinate 6,023,806 of NZ_CP016279.1, forward strand.
CCGGGAGCTTGGCCGGAGGAGCGTCGACGGCGCCGGTCCTGAGGTCGAACTTCGAGGCGTGCAGCGGGCATTCCACCTCACAGCCCTCCAGCCAGCCATCGGCGAGCGAGGCGTCCTGGTGGGTGCAGGTGTCGTCGATGGCGAAGAGCTCGCCGTCATCGGTGTGGAACACCGAGACCGGTGGGTCGATGTCGAGCCGGTGGGCCTCGCCTCGCGGCAGATCCGCGAGTCGGCACGCGGGAATCATCATGACACCTCGGTGCGTATAGCGAAACGGATTGCGATTAGCGCAACGTCAGTCTGGGGGCCGCCCGGAACCGTTGTCAAGGCGTCCACGGGCCGGGAAGAGCCGGTTGCGACGACTGCTTTCCGCGCAGGTCAAAGCGCCCCCGGACGATGAGCGTGAGCAGGCGGAACGGATGCTGTGCGGGGCGGTCAGAAGCCGCGGTCGATCCACGCCTGAAGGTGCGGCGCCTCGGCGCCGATGGTGGTGGTCTCCCCGTGACCGGTGTGCACCACGGTGGCCTCGGGCAGCGTGAGCAGCCGTTCCCGGATCGAGTCGATGATGGTGGGGAAGTGGCTGTACGACCTTCCTGTCGCGCCCGGACCGCCCGCGAACAGGGTGTCACCGCTGAAGAGCGCGGTGAGGTCCGGGGCGTGCAGGCAGACGGCTCCGGGCGCGTGGCCGGGGGTGTGCAACACGGTCAGCCGGGTGTCCGCGACGGTGAGGGTCTGCCCGTCGGCCAGTTCGCCGTCGGGCGTCCGGTCGGGATGGGTCTGCTTCCACAGCGGCAGATCGTCGGGATGCAGCAGGATCGGTGCGCCGGTGCGGGCGGCGAGGTCGGGTGCGGCGTCGATGTGGTCGTTGTGCGCGTGGGTGCACACGATCGCGCGCAGGGCGCGTCCGCCGAGGGCCCGGACGATGGCGTCGGCGTCATGGGCCGCGTCCACGACGACCGCCTCGCTGTCGTCGCCCACGATCCAGACGTTGTTGTCGACCTCCCAGGTGCCGCCGTCCAGCGAGAACGTCCCCGAGGTGACGAGACGTTCGATGCGCGCGCCGGCCATCAGAGGACCACCACCGAGCGCAGGACGTCGCCGTGGTGCATCCGCTCGAAGGCCTTCTCGACGTCGTCCAGGGCGATGGTCTCCGTGACGAAGGCGTCCAGGTCCAGGCGGCCCTGGAGATACAGGTCGATGAGCATGGGGAAGTCGCGGGAGGGCAGGCAGTCGCCGTACCAGGACGACTTCAGCGATCCGCCCCGGCCGAAGACGTCGAGGAGGGGCAGTTCCAGCTTCATCTCGGGGGTGGGCACCCCTACGAGCACGACGGTGCCGGCCAGGTCGCGGGCGTAGAAGGCCTGCCGGTACGTCTCCGGCCGGCCGACCGCCTCGATGACGACGTCGGCGCCGAAGCCGCCGGTCAGCTCCCGGACCGCGTCGACGGGATCGGTCTCCTTGGAGTTGACCGTGTGGGTCGCGCCCAGCTTCCTGGCCGTGGCCAGTTTGCGGTCGTCGATGTCCACCGCGATGATCCTGGCCGCGCCCGCAAGGCGAGCCCCGGCGATCGCCGCGTCCCCGACTCCGCCGCAGCCGATGACCGCCACGCTGTCCCCGCGCCCCACTTGGCCGGTGTTGATCGCCGCGCCGATGCCCGCCATCACCCCGCAGCCCAGCAGCCCGGCGGCGGCAGCCGACGCGGCCCGGTCCACCTTGGTGCACTGCCCGGCCGCCACCAGCGTCTTCTCGGCGAAGGCGCCGATGCCCAGAGCGGGCGAGAGTTCCGTGCCGTCGGTCAGGGTCATCTTCTGCTTCGCGTTGTGGGTGGCGAAGCAGTACCAGGGCCGGCCACGCAGGCACGCTCGGCAGTTTCCGCACACGGCGCGCCAGTTGAGGACGACGAAGTCTCCGGGTGCCACCTCCGTGACACCCTCACCGACCGACTCCACCACACCCGCCGCCTCATGCCCGAGCAGGAAGGGGAAGTCGTCGCTGATGCCGCCCTCGCGGTAGTGCAGATCGGTGTGGCAGACGCCGCAGGCCTCGACCTTGACCAGCGCCTCACCCGGACCGGGGTCGGGCACGACGATCGTCTCCAGACTGACGGGGGCGCCCTTGCTCCGTGCGACGACGGCACGAACCTGGTGAGTCATGGTCACTCCTCGGCTGGCTCAGAGTCGAGATGTTGCTCATTACGGCACACATCTCACGTGTCGCAACACAGCATCGTGGAGCACCCGGGCGGCGGTCAAGGATCCGTATGCGCCTGTGCGCGAAATCCGAGGGTGCGCAGACGAAGGGCGCACACCCGATCCCCGAGGCCGAGGGGCTGGGCCTTCGAACGCGTCCCGATGAGCGCCCCGAGCCGGGCTTGGCCAGATCGCGACAGCCGTGGGATGCGAGGTGCGCGGAAACACCGGAAACCCGAGGTCGCGCCGTACGAAACGGTACTCGGGCCACCGGTTCGAGCTCGGGCACGACCGCCTCGCCGCGCGGCACAGCCGGGGTCGCCGTCGGCACGGGTCGCCGGCCGGTTCGGACCGCTTGGATCGGATGGAGGCGGGCGAGCGCCCGTTGCCCTGACCTCTACTCCGCCGCCACGATGCGCTCCACCGCGGCCGTCACCAACTGCGCGCGCTCTGCCTCCGTGAACACGTCCGGCAAAGTGAGCTGCTCGACGATCAGCCAGTTCAGAGCCAGTATGAGCAGCTTGACGGCCATGGCATCGCCGGGGAGACCGGACGCCTCGTGGTAGGCGACGTTCGCGTCGATGTCGGCCCGGACCCGCTCGGTGAGGATCTTGCGCAGTCCGGGGCGGCGGGTGCTCTCGAGGCGGAGTTCGAGCAGTGCCAGATAGCCGGTGCGGAAGGAGGCGACGCGGCCGACGAGTTCACGCATCAGCTCGGCGTAGGTTTCCCGGTCGCGGCCGGCTGTCCGCTGGCGGGCGATGGTGTCCTTGTCGGGCTGCAGCCGCTCATAGACGCGCGCACCGGCCTGAGTGAGCAAATCGTCGCGATTGGCGAAGTAGTTGGACGCGGTGCCGACGGGTACGGCGGCCTCGGTGTCCACTGCCCGGAACGTCAGGCCCCGTGCACCCTCCCTGGCCAGCACCTCGATAGCGGCGTCCACGAGGGCGGCGCGCCGCTCGTCGTTCCGTCTCGCCACTGACACCACTCCATGCGCAGCACTACACCCGGACCACTTCAGTCAGAGTACTGGATGGGAGCCTTCGGAGATGCGGGGGGAAGCGACCTCACCGCCCATGGTCACAGCCTTGAGCTCGTTCAGCGATTCCCTCATCAGCTGCGACATCTCGCGTTCCTCGGACGCCGCGATCCAGCGCTCGAAGCCGATCTTGAAGACGGCGACCCCCGCCTCCGCGGCGAGGCTCGCGGCCGGCTCCGCGACGCCGCGCCGACGCAGGGTCTCGGCGAGCGCGGCCGACAGCGTGGCGAGCTTGATCAGCTCGCGCTCCCGGAGTTCCGCGTTCGCCGTGATCACAGCATGTCGTTGGCGCGCGTACTCGCGCCGGTCGACGAACACCTCCGAGACCGCGTCAAGTCCCGCCGCCAGCGCATCGACCGGCGCCACGGACTCCGCAGCACCCGCGACGGCCCGCACGAACAGCTCCTGCAGGTCACCGGAGCCGGCGAACAGCACCTCGCGCTTGTCGGCGTAGTGCCGGAAGAAGGTCCGCTCCGTGAGCCCGGCCCGTTTGGCGATCTCCGCCACGGTGGTCTGCTCGTACCCGCGCTCGCTGTACAGCTCCAACGCCGCTGTCGCCAGGCGTCCGCGCGCGTCCGGCTCCCATCTACCCATGCGCAGATCTTACGTGATGACAGTCTCTGACATCAGGTGTACTGTCGATGTCAGTAACTGACATCAGTAGATCGGGGCACTCCCATGCGCATCTTCGTGACCGGCGCGTCCGGCTGGATCGGCTCAGCAGTCGTTCCCGAACTCATCGACGCGGGGCACCAGGTCCTCGGGCTCGCCCGCTCCGACGCCTCGGCCGCCGCACTCTCCCAGGCCGGGGCCGAGGCCGTCCGGGGCACCATCGACGACCTCGACGTCCTGAGGAACGCGGCCGCCGCGTCCGACGGGGTGATCCACCTCGCCTTCAAACACGACATCGCCTTCTCGGGCGACTTCCGGGGCGCCGCCGAGGCCGATCGCCGAGCGGTCGACGCCTTCGGCGACGCCCTCGCCGACTCCGGCCGTCCCTTCGTCCTCGCCTCCGGTCTGGCCGGGATCGCACCCGGGCGTGTGGCGAGTGAGCGGGACATGCCCGCGCTCGACGGCTCGCCGATCTCGACCCGGGCGGCCACCGCACAGGCGGTCCTCGCACTCGCGTCGCGCGGCGTGCGCTCGTCCGTGGTGCGGCTCTCCCCCACCTGCCACGGCGAGGGCGACAACGGTTTCATGGCAACCCTGGTCGCCCTGGCCCGCGCCAAGGGTGTCTCCGGCTACATCGGCGACGGGGCCAATCGCTGGCCGGCCGTCCACCGGTTCGACGCCGCACGGCTGTTCCGGCTGGCGGTCGAGAAGGCTCCCGCCGGATCGGTGCTGCACGGGGTCGCGGAAGAGGGTGTGGCGATCCGCGACGTCGCCGAGGTGATCGGCCGTCACCTCGACGTGCCGGTGACCTCCGTGCTCCCGGGGGCCGCGGCCGAACACTTCACGTGGCTGAGCGCCTTCCTCGGTCACGACGTCCCGGCGTCCAGCGCCCTCACCCGCGAACTGCTGGGCTGGAAACCGACCCACCCCGGCCTTCTCCCCGACCTCGAGAAGGGGCACTACTTCCGCCTCCCGGCCACCACGGACTGACCCGGTCCGGGGCGCCGCCTGCGCGGTGAACGTACGGCGGCACCGCTGTTCCGCCACCGGTACCGGGTTCCGCGCGGGGGCCCGGCACCGGCGCAGGCACGGATCGTCCGCGTCGTCGGCGGGAAGCCCCCGGTACGGAACGGCCCCTTGCACGGACCGGCGCCGGGCAGAGTGCCCGGGCGTGGGTGTCAGGTGAGACGGCGGAGGGCGTCGGGGGTGACGTCGGCGAGGGTGGGATAGCCGTCGACGGCCATGAGCAGGTCGGCCTCGGCCAGCAGGGACCGCAGCACATGGACGACACCGTCAGTGCCGGCCAGAGTCAGGCCGTAGACATAGGGGCGGCCGATGCCGACCGCGGTGGCACCCAGGGCAAGGGCCTTGATGATGTCCGGTCCGGTGCGGACCCCGGAGTCGAACAGGACGGGCAGGCCGTCGGCGGCCTCGACCACTTCCGGCAGGGCGTCGAGCGCGGGCAGGCCGCCGTTGGCCTGCCGGCCGCCGTGGTTGGAGCAGTAGATGCCGTCCACGCCGCCGTCCTTGGCGCGACGGGCGTCATCAGGGTGGCAGATGCCCTTGAAGATCAGCGGCAGGTTGGTGATCGACCGCAGCCAGGGAAGGTCGTCCCAGGTCAGGGGGTTGCCGAAGATCTTCGCCCAGTGCATGACCGCCGCGGCCGGGTCGTCCTCGGGAGCCTTGGCGAGCCGGGAGCGGAAGACCGGGTCGCTGGTGTAGTTGGTCAGGCAGTGGCCGCGCAGCTGGGGGAAGTTGCCGGCCGTCAGGTCGCGGGGCCGCCAGCCGGTGATCCAGGTGTCGAGGGTGACCACGATGCCCTTGAAGCCCGCCGCCTCGGCCCGGTGGACCAGGCTCTCGGCCACCTCCCGGTCGGTGGGGGTGTAGAGCTGGAAGAAGCCGGGGGTGTCGCCGAACTCGGCGGCGACCTGCTCCATCGGATCGACGGTCAAGGTGGAGGCGATCATCGGCACGCCCGTGCGGGCGGCGGCGCGGGCGGCGGCGAGGTCACCGTGGCCGTCCTGGGCACAGAGACCGAGCACGCCGACCGGGGCCATGAACACCGGCGTGGGCAGGCGCATCCCGAACAGATCGACGGACAGGTCGCGTCGGGTGGGGCTGACCATCATGCGAGGCACGAGGCCCCACTGCTCGAAGGCGCTGACGTTGGCCCGCTGGGTGTACTCGTTGCCCGCACCGCCGACCACGTAGGAGCGCACCGCCGTCGGCATCGCCGCCTCGGCCGACAGCCGCAGATCGTCGGACGTCATGGGCAGGCTCGGCAGCACCCCACGCAGTCCGTCGAGGTAGATCTCGTCCTGATAGTCGGCGAAAGCCATGATGCAGCCCTCCTGTACGCCCGCCGGGTGCGGCCGCTCGAAGTCCACAATGGGATGGTGGCGCAGGAAAGCCGCCGAAGGCAGGATTCTGGCTCACAAGGCGGGAACTATGCAGGATGATGCACCATCGCTGCTGGGAGAGGATGAACTCGCGCTGATCAGCGCCCTGCAGCTGAGGCCGCGGGCCTCATGGACCGAGCTCGGGCGCGCCCTGGGCGTCGACCCGGTCACGGTCGCTCGCCGCTTCGGCCGTCTGTCCGAGCAGGGCGCCGCCTGGGTGGGGTTCTCACCCGGCCCGCGCCTGTTCGAGCAGATCTGCGTGGCCTTCGTGGTGATCGACTGCGCGCCGGGAGCGACCGCCCAGGTCGCCCAGGTACTGAGCGCCCACCCCCACATGGTGACGATCGAGCGCGCGGCGACCAGCCACGACATCCTCGCCACCGTCGCCGCCCGCGACCTGCCGGCCCTTTCCCGCTACACCCTCGACCTGCTCCCGCACGTTTCCGGAATCGCCGCTGTGCAGGCCAGGATCGTCACCCACATGTTCACCGAGGGCGGCCGCTGGCGCGTCGCCGCTCTGGCTCCCGGCCAACGCGCCCAGCTGACCGACCCGTCCCCGGCCCGAGCCCCAGTCGTTGCCCGAGGCGAGATCACCCCGTTCGACCGCGCCCTCGTCGCCCGGCTCGCCCAGGACGGCCGCGCTTCCTACCAGAGCCTGGCCAACGACCTCGGCGTCAGCCTCTCCACGGCCAAGCGTCGCCTCGAACTGCTCAGCCGCCGCGGCCTCCTGCGGTTCCGCTGCGACTTCGCCCGCCCCCTCGGCGGCTGGCCCGTCGCGGTCACCCTCTGGGCCAAAGTCCCACCCGCCGAGCTCCCCGAGATCGGCCAGGCACTCGTGCGCCTGCCGGAGACCCGCAACTGCGCGGCCGTCAGCGGACCCCACAACCTCATTCTCCAGGCCAGCCTGCATTCCGTCAGCGACGTCCTGCGCCTGGAGATCCAGCTCACCACCGCTCACCCGAACCTCGACATCGTCGACCGCGTCGTCACCCTTCGCCAGGACAAGCTGCTCGGGCATCTCCTCGACGCCCATGGCCGCTCCGTCGGCGCCGTCCCGCCCGACCTCTGGGCGGAGCCGACGATGTGACGCACCGAGACCAAGAGGTGCAAGGCCGACGCCGGTTCCTGAGCGGAGCCGGGCGTGCGGCGCACTGCACGGTGCTCGCGTGCGTGGGCCCCGGCGGTCGGTGTCCGGCGAAGTCGAAGTGCGCGTCCGTCACACTGAGCACCGCACCTGTACCGGAGCAGCCGTACCGCGCAAACGGCAGTCCCGGTCACGAACGACGTGCTGGGGCACCGGAATTCGGGGCTGCCACCGCGCACGGGCAGCACCCACGGCGCCGCCGACAGCTCGGACGACGCCCCCTCTCGCGTCCGCGGAGCGGGAACATGCTCCGGCCGCGGGCACCCTCGTATCCGTGCGGTTCGTGGTGGAGGCTGCCGTTGGGCCAGTCGCTCCACACGAGCGCGAACACCGCGGCGGACTCACCCGGACCGCGCCATGCGAGGTTCCCAGCCCAGCGGCGAGGACGGATCCCTCCGTGTGGCAGTCGAAGCGCTTGGCCGCTTTCCACGTTCATCGGCGCCTCGAGTCGCGGCACACCGGTTCGAGGCGCACGATGACTGCAGGGGGACTCTGCCCCGTGCGGCGGGGATCAGTGCGCGGGGCCTGGCCGAGGAGGTCAGCCATGGCTCAGGCCGAACTCCATCCGGGCGGCGTCGAATCGGAGAACCATCCGTGGAAGATCCGCCTCGTCGAACACCCGAAGCGATTTGAATCGGCGCAGTTCACCGCCGCCAAGAAGACGGCACACGAAATCCTTCGCAAGATGAACGACGCCGACCTGCCCTACGGGCCACGGCCTGTCGATGCGGGGCCCGAGCACGCCGAGCACTGGGAGATGCACCATGGCGGCAGCCTGTGGGTCATGGGCTCTCACGGCTGGCTGATGTACCGCGCCCGGGTGGGCATCGAGTGGAGCATGCAGTTCTGCGCCGACCCCGACAAGGTCGAACGGCTCCGGCAGGAGGCCGCCGAGTTGGTCGACGCCTTCCCCCGCACTCTGCCCGCGCTGGCGGAACTGGGTTACGACCGCGCCGAGGAACTGCTGCGCACGCCGATCAAGGACGCCGACGGGGTCGAGGCCTGGACCGACTCCCTGTTCAACGCGTGCGTGCCGCTGAGCCGCGAGAACCACCAGGGGATCCTTCCCAAGGTGCCCGGTGAACACCACTACCCCTGGCCGGTGAAGGGTGCGGACTTCGTGCGCTACGACGACTTCCAGCTGTGGGTGACGCTGCCCGACGGCACCCATGGCGCCGTGGCTCCGGTGGACCGCCGCGGCTCCGGCGACGGACACGTCCGCCTGGCCTTCGCCCCCGAGGGCAGCGCCGCCGCGGCGACGCTCGCGGAGGCGCAGGACCGTGGACTGATGGCCGTTCTGCCGGCGAACAGCCCGGTCGCGCTGCAGGCCTACTCCCGGCAGATCTCCCCCGACCGGCGCACCGCCTCCGGTCCTCTGTCGGCCGAGGCGTCACGGCACGGCCGCCATCGCTCCGGCTAGCGAAGGAGCGCGGGCATGCCTCGTGCGATCGTCGTCTGCCTCGACGGGACGGGCAACCAGGTGGGCGCGAGTCACCCCACCAATGTGGTCAGGCTGATGGAGATGCTGGACGCGGACGATCCGGCCCGGCAGCTGGTCTACTACGACCCCGGCGTCGGGACCATGTCGTCGGCCACCGCCCACGGCCCGGTGGGCCACCGGTTCTCCCGCCTGTGCGGCCTCGCCTTCGGCAGTGGGATGCGGACCAACCTCGCCGAGGCGTACACGTACCTCATGGGGCACTGGCAGCCGGGTGACCAGGTGTATGTGTTCGGATTCAGCCGCGGCGCCTACACCGCCCGGGCGCTCGTCGGCATGCTGAACAAGCCCGGTCTCATGCGCCCGGGCTCGGAGAACCTGGTGCCGTACGCCGTGGCGAAGTACGCCTTCAACCACGACATCGACGAGAGCGAGCGGGAGGTCGCCCGGTTCTCGCACACGTTCTGCCGGCGCACCGAGAACGAACCGCTGTGGGAGGACGTCAAGCGGAACGATCCACGGCAGGTCTCGCACCACGCCCTGCCGGTGACCTACCTCGGCGTCTGGGACACGGTGAAGGCGGCCGGTCTGCTGCGCCTGGGCAATCTGCGGTGGCCGTACACCCACGAGTTGCCGAACGCGGCCCGCATCCGGCACGCCGTGTCACTCGACGAGACCCGCCGCCCTTACCACGAGTTCCTGGTGAAGCCCCGTCCCGCGCCGCGTCAGGGCACCGCGGAGGAGGTCTGGTTCGCCGGGGTGCACTCCGACGTCGGCGGCACCTTCGCCCATGCCGAGGGCGCGCCCCTGCTCTCCGCGATCCCACTGAAGTGGATCATCGACGGTGTCACCGAGGACCTGGTGTTCCGCCCCCAGGCCTACGGCACCACCTGCGCGATCACCGAGGAATTCGCCGGCGCCCCGGTCCACGACAACGGCTCCCTGTGGATCCTCGCGGGCCGGCGCTCCCGTCCCCTGCCGAACGACGCCGTGCTGCACGCCAGCGTCAGGCTGCGGCGGGAGCGGGATCCCCGGTACCGTCCGGATCTGCCCGGTCCGCAGGAGCCGGGCCGCTGGGCGGACCCCGACTGGACCAAGCCGGTCCCGCCGCCGGGCGGTTGAGAGCCGTCAATAGCACAACTCCAGTGGCACGTCTTCTTGAACAGGCTTAGCGTAGAAATTGACTCCTCGCTCACACCCCACCCTGATGGGCTGTGAGTTCACCGTCGCCCGACCGTGGGTGATCAATCCCGGATTCGGTTCGCCGCGGCGTCATGGGACTGAAGGAAGGAAGCGAGCCACCATGGTCGCTCTGTCCAACGTCCGGTTCGGCAAGACCAACGAGGACGTACGCACCGTACAAAGAGCCCTGATCGCACGGGGCCACCAGATCCCGGACGGAGCCACCGGCACCTTCGGCGAACAGACCAGAGCCGCCTACCGCGCCGAGCAGCTCGCCCAGGGGTTCACCGGAGCGGACGCCGACGGCATCCCGGGCTGCCGCTCACTCAGCGCCCTCGGCCGCCACGCCGGCTTCGCCGTCGACTGCACGGACGCCGCGCCTCCGGTGCGTGCGGGCAGGCTCACCCTCGGTCAGGTCACGTACCACGACCCCAACGACGCGTTCGGGGAGGCCGCGATGCGGCGGTACGCCGACACGGCATGCCACCTGACCGGCATGGACCCGGAGTTCGGCGTCCCGGCACTGGTCACGATCTCCAGGCGGGAGTCCGCCTACAACAACCCCAGGTTCCGGGTGAACGACACGGATTCCAACGCGCGGGGCCCCCTTGCCGCCGACGGGCACCGGCAGAACTGTTCCCGCGGCGCCACCCAGTGCATTCCCACCACATTCGCCGCGTTCCACCAGGCGGGCACGGCGACGACGCCCTACGACGTGGTCGCCGACATGTGCGCGACGGTCAACTACGTGCGCGACAGATACCACGTCAACCAGTCGGGCTCGAACTTCACCGCCCGCGTGCAGCAGGCAGACCCGAACCGGCCTCCGCACGGTTACTAGGAACGCCGTTCCGGCCGCTGCGACGGCGTCGGCCGCACACCGCCAGGGGTTCGGGCCCGAGGAGCCGAGTCATGACGCAGCACAACCCTTTCCCTGTCCCGGAGGAACCGGGACTGTTGGTGCCGGTCGGGGTCGCGGGCTGGCAGAACGGATACGACGCCGGTATCAGCTCGCCGCCCGGCGTACCCCGTACACCGCTCGTCCGCAGCCTGGAATACGCGCAGGCCTGGGCGCAGGGCGCTGTCGCGGGCAACGCCGACGGGCGGACCGAGGGGTGGCGGTGGGCGTACTTCAAGGGAGCCGTCCGGCCCGAGCCCAAGGACGCGGCGAACGGTCACTACGGCCCCCAGAACAGCGGCGAACCGGGGCGGACGGGCAGCGGAGCCTTCGCCCGGAGCTGGCCGGCAGTCGGTGAACTGCCCCTTCAGGTGATGCTGGCGCAGTTCGCCGAGGGGGACAGCGACGAGAACGGTCTCACCGGCAGGATCCTCGCCCGGGCCTGCGCCGACAAGGGCATCCCGCGCCTGTACCTGGCGGTCGGACTGAATTCCTCCGGACCCGTGCGGGAAGCAACCGGCGATCCGTTGAACGACGCCGGTTACTGGCACGGCACCGTGTGCGAGTCGCTGGAGGAGGCCGCGTCGGAGGCGTCCGCGCAGATGCCGCCGTCCCGTATACCGCACTTCGTGGCGCTGGTGCGGTACGCGCCGGCGGCCGAGCACCACTTCTTCGACCTCCTGCCGGCGGCCGACGGATTCCCGCCGCACCGCGGCGGGAGCGGCTAGAACAGGGCGTCCTGATCAGGTTCCTGACGGAGCAGTGGGGCGACGTCCTCGCCCCTCCATTTCCGCTCCAGGTGCTTGCGCCAGCCCTGAGGCGGGGGCCACGGTATGCCCCATTCGGCAAGCTGCTTCTTCGTCCAACCGCCGCCGGAGGACTGCGCGGCGGTCACTTCGTCGGGTGAGGGTACGTAGTCGGCCATCTGATGATCATGCCCTGCTCGACGCTCCGTCATACGTGGACTTCCGACGCGTGCGGGCGTGAGGCGTGTCCAGGGCTCAGACGGGCGGCGAGGAGTGCGATGTCGTCCTCGCACATGCCGTTGGTCAACTGGGTCAGCAGCGTGTCGAGCAGGTCCTCCAGCGAGCCGTCGGCAGACAGTCCCAGCGTGGTGAGGGCGCGCACGGAGTCGTCTATGTCCACGCCCCTTTGTTCCACGAGTCCGTCGGTGTAGAGCAGGAGGACGGAGCCGGGCTCGAATGCGAACGTTGTCATCTCGTAGTCGCCGAGTTCGGTTCCGATGGGCGGTCCGGCCGGCAGGCTCATCAGGCCGGTGCTGCCGTTCGGGCGGATGACGAGCGGCGGCAGGTGCCCGGCCGTGGCCGCGGCGCAGGTGCCCGCCTGCGGATCCATCAGCACGAGCAGGCACGTGGCGACACGGTCGAGGCCGATGCGTGCGGCCCTGCGGTCGGCTTCGCCGAGCATGGCGTCCACCGGCATGCCGGAGGCGGCGACGGTGCGCAGGACGGAGCGGTACTGGCTCATGGCGACCGCGGCCTGGAAGCCGTGTCCCATCACGTCGCCCATGACCAGCAGGGTGCGGCAGTCCGGGAGTGCGATGGAGTCGTACCAGTCTCCGCCGACGAGGACACTGCGGCCGGAGGGCAGATAGCGGGTCGCCACCTCGACCGACGGGTGCGGGCTGTCCGGCTCCGACAGCAGGGCGCGCTGGAGTTCCAGCGTCATGGTGTGCTCGCGGCTGTAGCGGTGGGCGCTGTCGATGGAGACGGAGGCACGTGCGGCCACACCTTGTGCGGTGAGGATGTCGTCCTCGCTGAACGGCGGTGACGCTCCGATCCGCATCATGAGGGCGATGCCGACGCAGCGGCTGGCCGTGGGCAGTGGAACGATCAGCACCGAGTGGACACCGGCCGCCCGGAAGAGCCGCATGTGCTCGGGTTCGACGACGGCCTTGTGCAGCAGTTCGTCGGACGCCAGGTTGGCGAGCCAGGGCCGTCCGCTGTCGATGCAGCGCCGGGGCGCCGAACCGCGCGGGAGGTCGACGTACGGATCCGGTCCGAGTTCACGCAGGTGTCGTTGCAGTTCGGGCTGTGCCGACAGCTTCATCTTGCGCAGCCGGATCATGCCCGGCGGCGGCGGGGGCACACCGAAGAACTCCTCCTCGACGATGCCCACTCCGACCACGTCCGCCAGGGCAGGCGCGAGGAAGTCGGCGAGTTCGGCGCAGGTGGCCTGGAGGTCGAGGGTGGTGCCGACCCGGGTGGCCGCGGCATCCAGGAGGGCCAGTCGCTGGTGGGCGTTCTCGAGGTCGTCCAGGTACTGGCGCAGGTTGCTGACCTCGACGGATATTCCGCACACCCCGACGACGTGGCCCTGCACCTCGAGCCGGTGGAAGACCGCGCGCCAGAGTCTTCGTCCCACGGGTGAGGGGACGCGCGTGGTTCCGTTCAGGGTCACTTCCCGGGGCTGCCCGTCCGCGAGCACCTCGATCAGCACGTCGTCGGGGGTCTGCACGTCCGGCAGCACCTCGCCCAGCTTTCTGCCGAGAAAGGTGGCGGCGGGTACGCCGGTGACCCGGCACCAGGCGGGGTTGACGTAGAGATGGCGCAGATGACGGTCGAGGATGACCACGGGAGCGGACGTGCCTTCGATGATGCCCTGGAGGAATCCGCACTCACAGGACATCTGCGTGCCGTCCACCGACGGTATGAGAGGTTCGTTCCCCATGGTTCGCGGCGCCGGGGACTGCACCTGGGGAAAGAGCCACGACGGCGGGAGTCGTTCAGGATTCACCGTCTTCTCCTGCTGTACGGGCAGAGTCGTTCCCTTCCCCCATCGTGCGGGGAGCGGGGGTGTGCCGCATCTTGGTCGGCGGACGCGGGACGCGCCCGCCGCTGCCCGAGATCCACCCGGACCGTGACCAGCTCCGTCACCATGATCCGCACCACCATCGCGTTGAGCGCGCGCAAGGGTGCCGGCGGCCGAGGCGGCGCTGCCGGGCGTAAGGGTCGTCGCCCGGCAGGACGTGGGCGGTGCCGATGCTGGTCTTCGCGTTCCGGCAGGTCGTGGAGCGGACGCGGGCCCGGGTCGCCGGCCTCGACGCGCGCACCGGCCCGCGTGAGGCGCTGTCCGCCGCCCTGCGTGAACTGCTGCCGCTCGACGAGGACCGGCTCGCGGAATGCCGCGTGTACGTCGCCTTCGCCGCGCGCGCCGCCACCTCGCCCGAGCTCGCGGCCGTACGACGGGAGACGCCGGCGGCGATCCGTGCCGAACTACGGCAGACGCTGAGCGTGCTGCCCGCGCCCCCGCGCGGGCCCCGGCCCGACCCCGAGGTCGAGGCCCGGCTGCTCCTGGCCGTCGTCGACGGCCTCCTGTTCGACGCGGTCAGCGCTCCGGGGACTCTGTCCCGAGCCGGTACGGGGCGGCGGCTTCAGATCCGGTCCGTCAGGTCGTCGGCGTACACCTGGGACAGTGGCTGCGGGCCGACGTACTGCTGGCAGTTGCACTGCCCGGCCTCGTAGCGCACCGGCTTCCTGTTCTCGTCCCAGGCCGTCGGGACCTCTACGCGTTCATGGCAGTGGCCCTGCTTGTCGTGCTTGGCCAGGTGGTGTGTGCACCCGCACACGGGTTCCGGTGCCAGGTGCGCCGCGTCGACGGCGAGCCGTTCCTCCTTCGCCGCGTCCATCAGTTGCAGCTTCCGCTCGTGCCGGTTCCGCAAAGCGGTACGGACGTTGTCCGCGATCCAGGCGAAGCCCCCCGTCCAGAAGAGGACCATCACCAACCAGAACCACTTCATCGGTCATCCTTCCCCCGGCGGCCGTCCTTGCTGCGGCCGCAGCGCTCTCGGTGCCCGTCAAGGGTGCACCGGGTCGTCAAGATCAGGATAGACACGGGCCGGGCCGAGCTGGTGACACAGGCCGAGGCCGCTGCGACTCCGTGCGAACAGTGCCGGCTACCGGTCCACACTGCCCAGCCACAGCACGTCACGCGCCCGGGTCATGGCGACGAAGAGCCGGCTGCGGGACAGTTCGTCGCGCTCGCGTCCGGTTTCGGAGGCCTCCGTGTCGGGCGCCCGGGAGCTGTCCGTCAGGGTCGCGTCGTACTCGGGAAGGTAGACCCGCTTGAACTCCAGCCCCTTGGCCCGGTGGTAACTGCCGAGTTTGACGGCGTCGACGGGGCGGCCGTCGTAGTGCTCCAGCAGGCATACGGAGATGCCCGCCCGTTCGAGGAGCCGCTGGTAGCGGCCGATGGCGCGCATGGAGGGGCACAGCACCGCGCTGTCGGCTCGGGCCGCGGGAGGCAGGCCGTGCAGCGCCTCCAGGAGGGCCTGGTCGTGCTCGGCCGGCGTCGGCCTCGCGACCCGGATCACCTGGCCGTCGTGGTACGTGAGGTCCACTTCCCTGCGGCCCGGCGTGCGCAGCCCGTCGATGTCCTCGAAGGAGTCCTCGGCCACGACGGCGAGCGCCGTGTCGAGGATCTCCTTGCTGTTGCGGTAGTTGGTCCGCAGTACCTGTCCACGATCACCGCGGATGTCGATGCCGGCCTCGGACAGCCGGAATCCGCCTGGGTAGACGGCTTGTTGGCCGTCACCGACCAGGAGCAGCCCGTTCGGGGCATCGCCGACGAGGGCGTGCAGGAGGCGCACTCCGACCAGGGTCAGGTCCTGGACCTCGTCCACGATCACGGCCGCGTAGCGGTGTTGTCCCGTACGGCGCCGCGCCTCGGCCAGCGCCAGGGAGAGGACATCGTTGAAGTCGTGTACGCCGCGCTCGGCGCGGAGGGCCTCGTACGCCTCGTACAGCGCCCAGACGGCCTGCCGATGCACACGGCGCAGGCTCGCACGCCGGCGTCGGCGGATCACCGTGGCGTACTCCTCGAAGGACGTGATGCCCCGGCCCTTGATGACGTGGTCGATCTCCTCCTTCCAGTACCCCGGGGCCGGATCGATCTCGGTCAGGCGGCTGTCGCGGCCGACGTGTTTCCAGGCGAGGCTGAAGGCGGTCTCGGCCTTGTCTCCGTGCAGCCGGACCGGGACGCCGCGGTCCTGCAGGAACTCCTGGGCCCAGGAGTGCAGACTGCGGAAGTCGACCCTGTCGGCCACGGCGGGAGACATGGTCTTCAGGAACGTGGCCTGCACCCGCGGGAGGTTGTTGGCGAACGTGACGTACAGGAGCCGGCCGGTGGTGCGTTGGGCGAGGTGGGCCGCGCGGTGCAGGCCCACGACGGTCTTGCCGGTGCCGGCAGGACCGCTGATCCGTGCGGGGCCGGCCCAGTTGCGGCGCACCAGAGCCACCTGGTCGGGGCCGAGGAAGGTCATCCACTGTTCGATCGGGGCCCGCAGCGTTTCGTCCAGTGCCGCCTCGCGCAGCCCGTCGAGGTCGAACAGGCCGTCGGACAGGTCTTCCTGAGGCTGAGCCGGTGACGGGGGCAGTGGCTGCGGCTGCGGCTGCGGCTGCGGCTGCGGCACAGCGGATCCCTCGTACTCGGGGAAGACCCGCTCCAAGAGGTCGGCGATGGCGCGTACGGACGCGGCGGGCAGCCGCAAGCGCTCCGAGAGCAGGGCCGGACCCACCTCGTGCTCCCCCAGCAGCCGGATCCTGCCCAGTGCGGCATCGACGCGGTGACCTGCGAAGACCATGAGAGGCTGGACCGCGACCGGGGACATCCCCAAGGACGCGACCGCCGACTCGGCCGCTTTCGTGACGGCCAGCAGTTTGGCCGCGTGCTCGTCGCGAGCCTCGCCGCCCGCGCGGAGCCTTCCCTGCGAAATCTCCGGCGCGGAGCGCCAGTTCTTGACATCGAGGACGAACACCCCGCCGGGACCGACCAACAGCATGTCCACATTGGCCGCCCGTGTTCCGGGCCATCTGCGATCCACGAGTAACCGCCACCCACGCGCGGTCAGGACCAACAGCTGTGCCGCGACTCTGCGTTCGCCCTCATCGGCGGCTTCCCATCGGCGTGCCTGCTGCCGGGCCGCCTGCCACTGCTCCCTCAGCAGCCGCTCCTGCCGCCGCGCCTCCTGCGCCCGCCGCGACGCCGATCCACCCACCGCCATGCCACTCCCCCCTCGTACGCAGAGTAGTGATCATAAGGCGATCGGTGAGGGGCGGGGCAGGGCGCAGGACGGACAAGGTCCGTCCGCATCGGACGACTTCGGCCATCTGCCGGGGCCGGCGGACACGCGGCACGGCAGCGTGCCGGTGGCTGCCTCGCCCACGGCCCTGGGCCGAGCTCGGGAGCCCGCGTCGTCCCGATGACGGTCAGCCTTGGCGAGGGTTCGGCTTCAGCACGGCGAACACCGCCTCGCTCGGGTCTTCCAGCCAGGCGATGCGGCCGACGTCGGGCACGTCCGCGGCCGGCATGCGCACGGTCCCGCCGTTGTCCCGTACCGCCTCGACCACGGCATCGGCGTCCGCCACCGCGAAGTACGGCACCCAGCGCGCCTCTTCGCGCTCCCCCTGCAGCTGGGCCACGCCACCGAAGGAACCCTGCTGCTGGTCTCCGTACGCGATGCTGAGGACCCGGTACGTCATGCCGGGCGCCTGCATGTCCCGCGAGCGCCAGTCGAACAGCCCCTGGTAGAAGCGGATCGCGGCCTCCGGGTCGGCCGCGTGCAGCTCCACCCACACCAGCGTGTCGTCCTCGGATGCCTTCTGCAGCCCCATCGCGGAGTGCAGGACGGCGAACTGGGCGCCTTGGGGGTCGGTGAACTGGGCCAGCCGTCCCTCGCCCACACTCATGGGCTCGACACGCACGCTGCCACCGCCGGCGACCACCTGACGGGCGGTGGCCTCGATGTCGTCACTGCGGAAGTACGTCGTCCAGGCCGGACTGGCGCCCGCCTCGGTCAGCGGCCCGAGCGCGGCGACGATCTTCGCGTCCTTCTGGAAGAAGCCGTACCCGCCGGCCTGCGGCCCCGCGGACACGACCCGCCAGCCGAAGACGGCGCCGTAGAAGGCGGCGGCCGCCTCCGTGTCCGGGCTGCCGAGGTCGATCCACATGGGTGAGCCGGTGCGGAAGTCGGTGCCGAGCATGGGAGTCCTCCTGCGAATCCGGTACGGGGACCGCCACTATGCCGACCCTCCGGACAGGGCTCGGCACACCGCCACGCCCGTGCCGGGGGGTTCACCCGAGGTGGGGAACGACGTTCCGCAGGCTGCCACAACCGGCACGCCGGAGTCTCGTGGGTCTCCGGCTCGGTGCCCGCGTTCGGCGGCCGTCAGTCGACGGAGGCCATGAAACTCAGCATCCGGCGATTGATCTCGTCCGCGTGGTCGATCCCGGGTCCGTGGCCGGTGTTGGAGACGATCTCGGCGCGGGCACCCGGTATCAGGCGTGGGACGCGCTCGACCTGCCGCCGCGGGTGCACGAGGAGGCTTCGCTTGCCGAGCACCAGATAGAGCGGGGTGCGGATGGTGGACAGTTCCTCCTCGGACAAGGGCAACGGGGCGGGGCGACGGATGCGGTAGGCGCGCACCCCCACCCTGATCATGGTGCGCAGCTCCGGCATGATGAGGACCGGTTGTTCGAGCCACGCTGCCAGTCGTGGGCGCAGCGCCTTCGGCGCGAAGGTCGCGAAGAGGCTGACGAAGATCCAGACGAAGAAGCGCAGGCCCACTTTCTCCAGGCCGCCGGGGTCGAGGAGCGTGACCGAGGCGAGGCGTTCGGACCTGCGGTGTGCCTGATTCAGGCCGAGCCATCCGCCGTAGGAGGCGCCGACCAGGTGGACGCGGTCGAGCCCGAGGCCGGCCAGTGTCTCGTCCAGACACTGTGCGGCGCGTTCGGGCTGGTGGATGGCCTCGCGCTGAATACTGCGTCCGGGGTCACCGGGGGTGTCTATCGCGTAGACCGGGCGGTCGGCGCTCAGGGCAGGGGTGTTGGGGTACCACATGGCGGAGCAGGAGCCCGCTCCGTGGACGAGGACGACGGGGGTTCTCGAGCGGGCCGCCGGGTTCGCGGGGCCGTACCGGTAGACGTGCGTGGTGCCGAAGGAGGTCTCCACGTCCGTTTCCGTGAGAGCGGTCGCTCCCAGGGCGTAGACGGCGTCGCAGGCGGCGAAGTAGCGGTCACGCCAGGCATCGCTCACGTATCGGCCGACATCGGCCTGGGGGCGCGTCAGGGTCTGGGACACGGTCACCTCCGGGTGCGGATCCTTTGTGGTACGAACGTATCACGATGTTGGTACGGCTGTATCATCAAGGGGCCGGGGCGGACCCGACCGGCGGAGACAGCGAGCGGAGGAACGGTCGATGCCCAAGCGCGTGGACCATGCGGAGCGCCGTACCGAGATCGCCGAGGCTCTCCTTCGGGTTGCGGCGCGACGCGGACTGCACGCCGTCGGAATGCGCGATGTGGCCGCCGAGGCCGGCGTGTCACTGCGACTGGTGCAGTACTACTTCGAAACCAAGGAGAAGCTGCTGCTCCACGGGCTGCAGCAGCTGGCGCGGAGATTCGAGGAACGGGCCGCCGCCCGGGTCCGGGCCGCCGGGCAGGCTCCGGGACCCCGCGCGACGATCGAGGCCGTACTGACGGCGGCGTTGCCGACGGACGAGGAGAGCCGTACGTTCCACCTCGTCTACACCTCGTACGCGGTGCTGTCCGTCACCGACCCGGCGCTCGCCGCCCAGCCCTTCATCAAGAACCCCGACGCCGCCGAGAGCGCCCTCGTCGAACTCCTCCGGCAGGCCGAGGAGGGCGACCTCATCCGGCCTGATGTGGATGTGGAGTTGGAGGCCGTCAGCCTGCTGGCCATGTCCGCCGGACTGGGCACCAGCGTCCTGGTCGGGCAGCGCAGCGCGAAGTCGGCCGCCATGATCCTGGACCACCACCTCGACCGGATCTTCCGGGGCGATCACCTCCCGGACCGATCGGCGGACGCCACCGAACGCCGGTGAAGGCACCGGGTCGCACCGGCCGTCGAGGGCAGGGCGTGCGATCACAGCGACAGACACCACGGACGACCTCCGAGCGTCCGCGCGTCAGCTCCGGTGGTTTCGGTCGTACGTCTCCCGCGCCTCGCCGATCGCCGGAGCCACCTCCTCAGCCCAGCGCCGTATCTCCCGCACGACCGGGCACATGGTCCCGCCGAGTTCGGTGAGTTCGTACTCCACGCGGACCGGCACCTCGGGGTAGAGCCGCCGGGCGACTAGCCCGTCCCGCTCGAGGTCGCGAAGGGCCCGGGCCAGCACCTGGGCGCTCACTCCCAGCTGGTGCCTCAAGTCGTTGAAGCGGGTGGGGCCGTCTTCGAGAGCGTGCGCGATGAGCACCGTCCAACGGCCGGCCAGCCGCTCCATCGCCTCTCGCGCCGGAGTACCCGCGCCGTAGATCTCGGCTTCACGCCGCGGCGTTCCGCTCATTTCCGCACCTCGCCCGGACTCGGCATCTTCTTCCCTTCCAACCCGCGATTCATAACGGTCATTCAATTCCCACCTGGTCACTCAAGAGTGACTTGATGACATGAAAGTTAGCCATCCGAATAACTTGATGAAACTTCAAGTAACTCGTAGCGTTGATCTCGGCCGGCCATTGATCCCCCTAGTCGGAAAAAGAGGACAGTCATGCTCGATCGTCGTTCCGTAATCCGTGGCGGCAGTGCCGCAGCCGTCGTCGGCGCGGGAGCTCTCGCTTTCAGTCCCGGCGGCGCCAGGGCCGCCGAACCCGTCGACACGGAGAACCGGTCGCCGAAGAGCGCCGGGGCGACTTCCGGTGCCGTCACCGAGGCCCCCGGCTTCCTGCCCCTGCCCTCGGATGCGAAGCCGCTGCCCGACAACGGAAAGGGCTATCGGCTGCAGCGCGCCGGCAAGAACGGCTACGTCGTCATCACCGGTTTCGTGCAGTCCGTCTTCGTGGTGACCCGCGACGGCGTCGTACTCGTCGACGCACCGCCCGCTTCCCGCGCCATACTCAAGGAGGCCATCGCCTCCGTGACCGACAAGCCGGTGACTCACTTCATCTACAGCCATTCCCATCTGGATCATGTGGGCGCGGTGACCGAATTCCCGGACGCGATCCGTATCGCGCACGCCGACTGCGCCACCATTCTCGCACTGCACAAGGACCCGGCACGGCCGATGCCCCAGAAGGTCCTCCACGGAAAGCACAATGTTCTGCACATCGGAGGCGAGGAGATCCATGTGATCTACCCGGGCGCGAACCATGAGTCCGGGAACATCCTCACCCACTTCCCCGGCCAGCGGCTCGTGGCCATGACCGACGTCGTCATGCCGGGCTGGGCCCCCTATCGCGGCTGGGGCAACGCGGACTACCTGCCCGGGATTCTCCTCGCCCACGACGCCATTCTCGACCTCGACTTCGACACCTACGTCGGCGGTCATGTCTACCGCACCGGAACACGAGCCGACGTGAAGCGGTCCCGGGCATTCTTCGTCGACTTCTGGAACACCACGAAGAAGAACATGGGAGCGATCTCCTTCACCGAGGCCGCCTCCGAGGTCGAGTCCGCGAACGTCTGGGCCGCGCAGAAGGTCTGGATCGACCGCGTCGCGAAGGCCACGCAGGCCGAACTCGTCGAGCGCTGGGGTTCTCGTATCGCCGCGGTCGACACGTTCAGCGCCGACACCGCGGGTTCCGTGGTGGTGTCCATTTCCACCGACGCCACCATCAACTTCCCGTAGACCGCGTGATCTGACGGCCGGTCCGGTTCGCTGAGGCCGGGGGCGCGCGGCACAGCGCCCCCGGCCTCAGCGGTTGCCGTTCACCTTCGCCCGACGCATCGACCGGCCCGATGGACGCTCGGATCGGCCGCAGCCGGAGTCCTTCACACCGCCCCAGATCTTCGATGATGACTCCGGCGGTCAGCCCGTAAGGGGTGTCGTTCGGTGACACCGGTGAGCACCACCGGGCGGATCAAGGTGTCCGGCCCCTCGGGCCTGCCGGTGCCCGCCGCGAGGGTCGCGCCCTTGGCGACCGCGTCCTCGACGAGCGCCGCGATGCGCTGTGCGGCCCGGGAGTTGACGACGGGGCCGACGGCGACGGCGGGGTCGGTCGGGTCGCCGCGGTTCAGCCCGGCCGCCCGCGCGGCGGGCTTCGCGGTGAACTCCTCGGCGAGCAAGCGGTGGACGATGACACGGCCGAGGCACATACGGATCTGGCCGGAGTTCACGAAGGACCCGAGGACGGCCGCGTCCACGGCGTAGTCGAGGTCCGCGTCCTGGAGGACCAGCAGGGTGTTCTCGCCGCCGAGTTCCAGGCGCGCGGGCTTGAGGTGCCGGGCGGCGTGGACCGCGATGGCACGGCCCACCTCGATGGAACCGGTGAAGTCGACCATGTGTACCCGCTCGTCCGCGACCAGTGC
This sequence comes from Streptomyces griseochromogenes, assembly GCF_001542625.1. Lineage (NCBI taxonomy): Bacteria > Bacillati > Actinomycetota > Actinomycetes > Kitasatosporales > Streptomycetaceae > Streptomyces > Streptomyces griseochromogenes. The sequence goes on from NZ_CP016279.1 coordinate 6,045,985, forward strand.
CGAGACCACTTCGGCGGCGTCCGCACGGTCGTTGGTGACGGCGTTGAGCACCCCTGCGGGCACGCCGGCCTCCCGCAGCACGTCGGCGATGAGCAGGCCGCACGCGACCGGGGCGTCTTCGCTGGGCTTCATCACCACGGTGTCGCCCAGGGCGAGCGGCAGCGCGATCGCGCGTGCGCCCAGGACGAGCGGGGCGTTCCACGGCGAGATGGCGGCGATGACGACCTTGGGGACGCGCGCCTGGGTGGAGATCACTCCATCGGCGTCGGTGGCGAGCACCTGTCCGGCCGACTGGCTGACGGCGGCGGCCGCCTCCAGAAGGATGTCGGCGCCGAGGCGGGCGTTGAACGCCGCCCAGGGCGCGGTGGCGCCGACTTCTCCCGCCATGATCCGCACGATGTCGTCGGTGCGGTCGGCCATCGGCCGAGCCGCCCTGAGGAAGATCTGACGGCGCATGGCGGACTTGGTGGCCGCCCATTGCCCGGAGGCCGCGCCTGCGGCGTCCACCGCGCGCCGTACGTCCTCGGCGGTGTCGGCGGCGACCTCTGTGTGGACGCCGCCGATCCAGGGGTTGGTGTCGGGGGTGGTGGACAAGAGCCGGTCCCTCGCCTTTTCACTGAGTGAACTTTCATTCATTAAACGTGAAATCTGAGTCTGAGGTGTCTGCGCGGCGCTGTCAACGCTCGGTAGCGTTCTCTCGTCAGGGATCGGAACGAAGAGAACGAAGAGCACGGGAGCAGAGTCGGCGATGGCAGGACGCGCGAGGGCGACGACCGGTGGCGCCACGGAGGCAGGGCCCGGCGCGGAGGCGGAGGGCCCGCTGGCGCGGGGCCTCGCGGTGCTGAGAGCCGTCGCGGAGGCCGACGGACCGGTGCGCCTGGCCGACCTCGCCCGATCGACGGGCCTGGCGCGCTCCGCCGTGGACCGGCTGGCCGCGACACTGGCGCACCTGGGGCATCTGCGGCTGACGGACCGCGATCTCCGGGCCGCCCCCCTGCTGATGGAGTTCGGCAACGCCTACCTGCGCGCCACGAACCTGCCCGACAGCGTCCAGCCCCCTCTGGACGGCCTGGCCCGCGCCCTCGACGAATCCGTGTCCCTGATCACGGAGGACGGCTGCGACATGCGCATCGTCGCTCGCGCGATCCCCCCGGAGCGAGTGATTCCGCTGGGGTTCAGGGTCGGCGATCTGCTGCCCGCGGACCGCTGCGCGGCCGGAGCCGTCCTGGCCGGCGCCTGGGACAGCGAACAGCGGCTGGCCTGGCGGGCGCAGCGCGCCGCCGACCCACTCGACACCGGCTATCCGGCTCTGCCGGCGCGCTTCGCGCGGCTCGGGAAGGAGGCGGAGGCGGGCTTCGCCGCCTGGATCTCCGACGCGGCCGAGCGGGGCTGGGCGCTGGACGATCAGATCGCGGCTCCGGGTCTGGTCGCCCTGTCGGTTCCCGTTCCCGGTCAGAAGGACGGGCCCCGGTATGCGGTGAGCGTGCTCGCACACACCAGTCGCTTCACCGCCGAGGCCCTGCGCGCACACGCCCTCACCCATCTCACCCGGGCGGCACGGGACATGGGCGACGCCCTCGGCGCCGACCGGCCTGCGGCCGGCCGGCTCGCCCCGTCCCCTTACACCGACGCCAAGCCGGAACTGGGGCCCTCGTTCCTTCAGGCGCTGGCTCGCGGCCTCACCGTGCTCACCGCCCTCGGAGGCGCCCGCGGCGGCCTCACGCTCAACGAGGCCGCTCAGGTGACCGGTCTGTCGTACCCGAGCACACGCCGCAATCTGCTCACCTTGCTTCAGCTGGGTTACGCCGAGCAGCGCGGACGACGCTTCCTGCCCGCTCCGCGCACTCTCGGCCTCGGCTACGCGCGCCTGTCAGGCCTCGGCCTGGCCGACATCGCACAGCCCCATCTGGCCGAACTCGCCGCTCGCGTGCACGAGTCCGCCTCCGTCGCCGTTCTCGACGGAGCGGAGGTGCGTTACCTGGCCCGCTCCGCCACCCAGCAGGTCACGAGCGTCAGCGTCCAACCGGGAGCCCGGCTGCCCGCCTACGCCACCTCCATGGGGCGCGCCCTGCTGGCCGATCTGTCGCACCCGGACCAGGAGCGACTCCTCGCCGCACTGCCGCCGCGCCCGCTGACCTCCTTCACCCGCACCTCGCCCGCGGATCTGACGAAGGCCATCGAGGGGGCAGGGCAGGACGGGTACGCCGTCGTGGAGCAGGAGCTGGAGGTGGGGCTTCGTTCCATGGCGGTCCCGCTGCGCGACGCGCGCGGCAACGCCGTCGCCGCGGTCAATCTGGCCCTGCACGCGGGGACGGAAACTCCCGAGCAGTCACGCGAGCGGCTGCTGCCCCACCTGTTCTCCACCGCCCGCGCCATCGAGGCCGACATGGCCGCGGTCTTCGCGTTCGCGCCGGTACGCAGCGACTGAGGTGCGATGCACGGCACGACGGCGGCCGCGGAGCCACGTCGTCACTCGGCCGCCTCCGCGGGACTGTAGATGAGTCCCAGGTGTGCTCCGTAGACCCAGTGCCAGAGGAACACGCCTGTCATGTACTTCCAGCCGAATCCCCAACTGAGGAACCCCGGGTGCAGGCCGCGGGCGGGTGCGAAGACGAACGGCGTCATGAAGCTGATGCCGACGCACGCCAGAAGAGTGCCGAACAACAGGCCCTTGGCAAGGTTGCCGCGCACCGTGTTCCCCCACCGCAGGGCGGGGTGCAGTGCGCAGGCGAAGAGCACGGCGAACACCACACCGTCGACGTAGTGCGACAGCCCTCCCACAAGAAACTTCTGCAGGGGGGTGCCGAAGGGGATGAAGACCCAGCCCTGCGAGGTGTTCCAGTCGAGCCTCATCATCCCGACCCCACCGAGCCAGAATCCGAAGACGGTCGCGAGATGGGTTGCCACCAGACCGGCGAGCACGGCGGCCGCGACTCTGTGATGCGTGGCCCAGGTCCGCCACCAGGAAGACTGCTCCGCTGAAAAGGACATGGAGACTCCGTTGGATGAGGTGTATCAGGTGTGTCCGATACGCACGACCGGAGACTGACCGAGTGAACGCTCGGCGCATGCACCAACCGAACCAGTCCACTCAGTGAAATTCTCTTCGGTATGCGAACGGCAGTCTGTAGTCACCTTGTTGACGTGTCAAGCCTCGTCGAGTCAACCGGACCCACTTGTCGGCGCACCCCGTCACAGACATGGCGGCGATGCTGCTACCTTAGGAGAACGTTGGTTCTCACTGAAGGGTTCCGGCCATGAGACATGGAGCAGATCTCGGCATGCTCCGCACCTTCCTGTGCGTCTACCGATGCGGCGGCGTCGCCAGAGCCGCAGGCCTGCTCGGACTGTCGCAGCCCGCCGTCTCGCGTCATCTCAAGGCGCTGGAAGGCATCATGGGACGGCCCCTCTTCGACCGGCTGGGGCGCGGAGTGGCGCCGACCCAGGCCGGAGACCTCCTCGCCGCCCAGATCGCCACCCACCTGGACGCCCTGGAAGACGCGGTCGACGCGCTCCCTCCCACCAGCGCCAACGCCCCCGTGCTGCTGGGGGCGCCGAGCGACCTGCTCGCGGTCCATGTCCTGCCCAAGCTGACCCCGCTGCTGACGAGCGGTGTCGATGTGCACTGCCGCATCGGCTTGTCACCGGAGCTCGCGCAGGTGGTGCTGCACGACGAGTTGGACATCGCCGTCGTGACCAGGATCGAGCGGGCCCCGACGAGACAGCTTCACCTCAGGCATCTGTGCGACGAGGAGTTCGTACTGGTGGGCCCGGCCGGAGAGGCGCCGTATACGCCGGAGAACGACAGCCGACGTTTCATCGGGTACTCCCCCGCCATGCCCATGGCCCGGCGCTACTTCCGCATGTGCTGGGGCATGCAGCCACCGACACCCGGGTTGACGGTAGCCGACCTTCGGACCGTGGTGTCCGCCGTCGCCGCCGGCGCCGGACTGAGCGTCGTCCCCCGCTATCTCGCGCAGGATGCCTTGGACGCCGGCGCACTGAGTGTGCTGCACACACCGGACACGCCGGTGAGCAACTCGATATACCTGGCCACGCGACGGGGCCGGGAACACCTGCCGCAGATCAACGCGGCCTTCGAGTTGCTCTGCCAGACGGCCTGAGTGACACTCAACCCACCCGCGCCGACTGCAGCAGAACCGCCGCGGCCGCTCTGCCCCGTGCGGCCGACTGAGGGTCACCCGAGATGGCGGCGGTGGTCATGGCCCCTTCGGCGAGCAGGACGACATGATCGGCCACCTCCGAAGGAGCGCCCGCCCGCCGCACCAGATCGACCACGAAGTGCCGGAACCGCTCCTTGTGATGGCGCGCCGCTTCGGTGACTTCCGGGGAGGTGGCTCCCAGTTCACCGAACGAGTTGATGAAGGCGCAGCCACGGAAATCCGGTTGCTCGAACCAGATGTGCAGCCAGTCGAAGACCGCGAGCACACGTTCACGCGCCGACGCGTCCGCCGCCTCGACGTACTCCTCGAGTTCGCCCCGCCATCGGGCGTCCCGCCGCCGCAGATACTCCTCGACAAGGACGCCCTTCGAGGGGAACTGCTGGTAGAGGCGCCGGAGCGTGACCCCGGCGGCCGTACGCACAGCGTCCATCCCGACCGTCTGAATGCCCTGGCTGTAAAAGAGCTGTTCGGCCGCGTCGAGGATCCGGGTCCGGATCGGGTCATCGTGCATCGTTGGGGCGCCCTTGCCGTCCATGTGCGAGAACTTTCGTTCTGTCACCTTACTCGGCGGGTTGAGTCACTTTCCAGAGCGTGAGGGACCGACCTCGGACACAGCCGGTTCACGGGATGCCGACAGTCCGAACATACCTGCCATTGGCGATGGGGTGCATGAGCGGGGTATTCACCATTGTTGTGAGTACTATTCGGTAAAGCAACGGCACACAACCTCAGGGAGAGAGTGACTGTGGCCGAGAATCATGATGAGACAACCAGCCTCAGACCGTTGTACGCCGCCCGGCTGGCAGAGGATCTGAAGCGCAACGCCGAGGAACAGGAGCGGCTCAGCAGCGAGGTGGCCGCGATCCAGGAGAAGCTGGAGACGCTGCGCCAGGACCAGGCCCTCTTGGCGACCATGCAGGAGGCGCTCGTCGGCGCGCAGGACATGGGTGACACAGCGGCCGCGCCCACCGCCAAGGCCTCTCTTCCACACCAGGCCACGCCTGTTCCGCAGGCCGGCAAGCAGAAGACGAACCGCGCCAGGAAGACGACGTCGGCGAAGAAGACGGCACCCGCCGCACGCACCGCCGATGCGCCCAAGGGCGCGGGCAGTCCGACGCTGCGCGATCTCGTGGTCAGTCACCTGGGCGGGGAGAGTGAGCCGCGTTCGGCCCTCGAAGTCACCGACGCCCTGATCGGCGCCCACCCCGACCGCGGGATCAAACTCACGGTGGTGCGCAGCACCCTGGAGGCCATGGTCGCCAAGGGGCACGTCCGTCGCAGCAAGCAGGGCAAGTCCGTCTTCTACTCGGCGGATCCGGCCGTGGCCGAGGCCGGGCAGGAACCCGTGACCGCCTGACCGGCTGTCACGTCGATGGGCGGTGTCGGGCAGGTCCTGCAGGACCTGCCCGACACCGCCCATCGGCATTCCCCGGTCACCCTGAACTCGACGACACGTTGCATTTACTGATGGTTGACGATCACTCGCATCATGGCTCGCCCGGTGACTGATCGGTTTGGCTGGGACAACGTCGCCGTCGAAAGGGATGTCCCATGCGCACTGTCATCGTGGGAGCCGGGTCCGCCGGTCTCGTCTGTGCCTGGAAGCTCAGCGCGGACCCAAGTCATGAAGTCGTCCTGGTGGACGCGGGTACGGACCCCGGCCCGAATGTGCCGGACGAACTGCGCACGGAGATTCTCCTGCCGGCGCACTACTACTGGCAGTACACCGACGAGGACACCGGCGCCTTCCTGCCGCGAGGCAAGGTGTTCGGCGGCAGTTCCGCGGTGAACGCGGCAGCGGCGGTCCGCGGTCAGCCTTGGTGCTACGACGCCTGGGACTCGGCACTGTGGTCGTACGACGCCTGCCTGCCCGCCTTCCGTGCTCTCGAAGCCGACCAGCAGTTCGGTCAGGAGGACCACCACGGGGCCGAGGGACCCATAGCGATCACCCGGTACGAGCAGAGCGCGTTCGACCTCGTCTTCCAGGACGTCTGCCGGCGCCACGGCTATCACCCGGTGGCCGATCACAACGCCCCCGGAGCCCTCGGCTTCGGCCCCTTTCCCACCAACCGCGTCGACGGTGTGCGGTTGAGCACCCTCGTGAGCGTGCTGCCCCTCATCCGTTCCCGCGCCAACGTGGTCCTGCGGCCGGCCAGTGAGGTGCTGCGGGTGCTGGTCAGCGGGGGCGCGGCGCACGGTGTGGTGCTGCTGGACGCGCAGGGGCAGCATGTCGTCGAGGCCGACCGCGTCATCCTGTCGGCCGGGACGTTCGGCACACCGGAGATCCTCTTCCACTCGGGCATCGGCCCGGCCGACGACCTGCGGAACGCGGACCTGCCGGTCCTCGTCCACGCGCCGCAGCTGGGCACGAACCTGTCCGATCACGTCCTGTTCCAGCTGAACGTGGACGTCACCGACGCCTCCCAACTGCCCATGCCGGGTGGTCAGGGCACCTTGCTCACCTACGAACTGCCCGGCGACCGTCATCCGCAGGCTCAGATATTCGCCTACCACGCCGCCTTCTTCGACCCCACCGCGGGCCCGCACGCGGCCGCGGTGACCGCCTCGCTGGTCACCCCCGAGAGCCGGGGCCACCTCGCGTTGGGCCGAGGACGAGCCCGAGTCCGCCTCCGTCATCTGTCGGCGCCCCTGGACCGGTCACGGGCAGCCGACATCGTCACGACGGCCGCCGGCATCGTGGACGACCTGGCCGCACAAGGACGGGTCAAGCTGCCCGACGCACCCTGGTGGCGCAGCGAGGACCTGCCGCAGGCTTGCCGCGCCCAGGCCCTGTCGTACCACCACCCGGTGGGCACCTGCCGGTTGGGCCGGGACGATGCCAGTGTCGTCGACGAGCGTCTACGAGTCCGGGGCGTGGACCGGCTGATGGTGGCCGACGCCTCCGTCATGCCGACCATTCCGCGGGCCCACACCAATCTGGCCACGATGATGATCGGTTACCGGGCGGCAGACTTCGCCGCCGAGTGACTCCCGTGTGTGAAGGTGCCCGGGACAAGTCACCGTCCCGGACAACTCCACGTGCTTGTAGGGCGGTTGGGCGAGCCGGGTCAGGGCCCCGCGGGCGGCTCGCCGAGGAGTCGGCGGACGGCCGCCTCGTCGTAGCCCGGCTCGGTCAGGACATGATGGCTGTGCCGGCTCAGCACAGCACTGCCTTGCGCAGGGGCCACTTGCTCGCCAGGAAGGCGCCGAAGGGCTGGACGAGTACCTGCACCACGAGGGCGAGTGAGATGACACTGAGGAACTTGGTCCGGCTGAAGTCAACGCTCGATGTGGCCCAGGTCAGGGCGAACGTCGTCTTGACGTAGGTGATCGCCACGCCGGCCGCGCCCGCCAGGGCGCCCAGCACGGTGAGCAGCGGGTAGCGGGAGATCGCCTGCGCGGACGTGAGGGCGAGTGCCAGGTCCGCGTGAGATTCCCTCACTGTGCACGTTGTGTCGGGCCGGCGTCCAAGACCAGAATGCGGGGCGCGTTGAGACCGTCTGCGTCTCAATCGACTCAACGCGTGAGTGCCTCCCGCTCAGCCCGCGAGTGACATCGGCTCAATGCGCGAGTGGGACCCACTCAACCCGCGAGCGGGGTCCACTCAACCCGCGAGCGATCACGAGAGCGCTACCGGTCGGACTCGGCCGACGTCGGCAGCACCCGCTCGGCGACGCGCAGCATCGCGTCCAGGGCCGCCGACCGGTTGCCGGTGCGCCAAGCCAGTGCGATGGGCAGCACCGGAACGTCCGGTCCCGCCAGTGGGCGAAAGCACACCTGATCGAGGCGAATGGCGTCGGCCGAGGCGACCACGATGTCCACACCCACCCCCGCGCCGACCAGCGCCGGCAGGGTGTACACGTCCGGTGCTTCCTGGACGATGCGGGGCACGAACCCCGCATCGTGGCAGGCCTGCGCCATGGCCTCCCGTACGGCCGAGCCCCGTGAGGCGGGGAAGGTCACGAACGGCTCCCTTGCCCGTTCGGTCAGGGGAATGTCGGTGCGCGCCGCCGGGGGATGGCTGTCCGGCAGTGCCACCAGCAGCGGTTCCCTGCGCACCACCCGGGCGGTGATGCCCCGGCGGACGGGCAGCGACACGAAGCCCAGGTCGAGGGTGTCACCGGCGATCTGCCCCAACGCCTCCCCCGCGTGGGTCTTCCCCCGCAGAACGAGTTCGATGCCGGGGCGTTCGGTTGCCACGGCGCGGCTGAGCACCGGCAGACAGCTGTAACTGCCGGCTCCCGCGGACCCGATCGCCACCCGGCCGACCGCGCCCGATGCCAGGACGCGATCCGCGGCACCGCGGTCGGCCACCGGCGCCTTCCTGGAGATGAGCACGTTCCCCGCGGAGGAGGGCATCGAGCCGGCCCTCGACACCGTGTACGGCTTCGGGGGCGCTCACAGTGTCCACGAGCACCTCGCGCGCGGCGCCTTCGGCAAGATCGCCATCCGGGTCGCCGGCCGACTCACGGACGACTGCCCACTGACACCGGCGGGCGGGGCACGCGGCCCGCGGCTCGTCCGTCGGCAACCTCGATCGGCCAACAGGGGGCTGCTCCCGACAGAGTCCGAGCTACAGGAAATATTTCAGCCACACTGCAGAGACCATTGCGCACGTCTTCCGTACTATCGCTAAGACACCACTGTGCGGCAGTAACCGCTGGTGTTCACAAGGCACCAGGCTCAACACCGCATGCCTTGGATTTCGCATACGCCACGAACCGGCCGCCCGCCGGACGTGGCCTTCGGGAAGGGGTGCACCCAGCATGTCCGAAACCACCACAGCGACCACCGAGTTGACTTCGCAGTACAGCGCACAGGTGACCGGCGACCTCGAGCGCAACCTCAAAGAGCAGGAACGCCTCAGCGATGAGATCCAGGCACTGCAGCAGCAGTTGGCCTCCCTTCAGCAGGACCACACCGTCCTGCTGAACATCCAGCAAGCCCTCGGTCTCCCGACGGTACCCGCTCCCCGTGAGAAGGCCGCGGCCAAGCCGGTCGCGGGCAAGCAGGCGAGGAAGAAGACTGCCGCCGCCGCTCCTGGGCGCAAGGGAGCCGGCAAGAAGAGTTCGGCCGCGGCGACTTCGCCGTCGGCGCTGCCCACGCTCGTCGACCTCGTCCGTGAGCATCTTGCGGGTCAGAGCGAACCCCGGTCCGCCGCCGAAGTCACCACCGCGCTGGCGGAGCGACACCCCGAGCGCACCGTCAGGACAACCGTCGTGCGCACCACGCTGGAAGGGCTCGTGGCCAAGAACCAGGCCCAGCGCACCAAACAGGGCACATCCGTCTTCTACACCACCTCCGACACTGCCTCGCCGGCCACACCCGCCGAGCAGAGCCCCGAGTCCGACTGAGCGGCGATCCGCCAGGCGCCCGAGTCAGTGCCCGTCATCCGTCGTTCCGGCGGCTCGCACGTCGCCGCCGGGGTGGTAGTACGACGCCGGGGCGAACAGGGCGACGGGGGTTGTCGTCACGAGTGTGTTCCTTCCAGTCGGTTGTCCGCGGTGTCGCCGGGGTGGAGGCCGGGTGTGGCGGCCCGGCTCCGGGGCAGTATGCCGATGGCGACGGCCGCCGCGAACACGAAGAGGACGGCTGTGACGGTCAGGCCGAGGGCGTAGCCGTCGTTGAGTGCGGCGGGGTCGGTGGCCGTGCCGGTGCGGTGTGCGGCGAGCGTGGCCAGAGCGGCCAGGCCCACACAACCGCCCAGTTGGCGTGAGCTGTTGAAGAGTCCCGATGCCATGCCGGCCTCGCGGGAGGCGACGCCGGTGGTCGCGGCCGCGGCGATCGGGGCCAGCACGAGTCCGGCACCGACGCTGGTGACGAGGGACGGGCCGAGCACGTCCGTGAGGAATCCGCCGCGGGGACCGATGAAGGAGAACCAGGCCAGACCCACCGCGGCCAGCAGGGCTCCGGGCACCAGTGAGGCGCGGGGGCCGCGGGTGGCAGTGATGCGGGTCGCGACGGCCGTGCCGGCGACCAGCCCCACGGAGAAGGGCAGGAATCCGGCACCGGTCGCCGCCGCACTCATGCCCAGGACCTGTTGCATGTACAGGGACACGAAATAGAACGCCGTGAACTGGCCGGCCGCTGCCAGGAACACGAGCAGGTTCGCGCCGGCGACCCATCGGCTGCGCAGCAGGCTCAACCGCAACAGCGGTGACGACGTGCGCGATTCGGCGTAGGCGAAGGCGGCGAGCAGGGCGACCGCGGCGCCGAGGCTCCCCCATGTCGCGGGCGACCCCCAACCGACCGCGTCGGTGCGGACGACACCGAGCACCAGGAGCCCGATGCCGCCGGTGCCGAGGACGGCACCCAACGCATCGAGCCTCTCGCCCCGGCGGGGTCGTGCCACGGCGGGCGGTGTGGCGGAGACCAGCGCGAGGGCCACCGCCACGATGGGCACGTTGATCAGCATGACCCAGCGCCAGCCCGCGTACTCGGTCAGCAGCCCGCCCGCCAGCACGCCCAGCGCACCACCCGCGGCGTTCACCGCGCTCCACACCCCGAGTGCGCGGACGCGCCGGGGGCCTTCGGGGAAGGTGGTGGTGATCATCGCCAGCGCGGCAGGGGTGGCCGCGGCGGCGCCGAGGCCCTGCCCGGCACGGGCGGCGATCAGTTGCCAGGGTTCCTGGGCCAGTCCTCCCGCGAGCGAGCAGAGCCCGAAGACGGCCATGCCCAGCACGAACAGCCGGCGCCGGCCGTACAGGTCGCAGGTCCGGCCGCCCAGCAGCAGGAACCCGCCGAAGGTGAGCGCGTAGATGTGCACGACCCACGACAGGTCGAGCGGGGCGAATCCCAGGGCGGTGCGGATCGCGGGCAGTGCGATGGTGACCACCGCCATGTCCAGCGCGGCGACGAACTGGGCGACGGCCGCGGCCGCCAGCACCACTCCAGGGCGCCCTTCTAAGTTTCTATACATGTAAGAAAACTAGCGCGAAGTGATCGCTCCTGTCGACACCTGGGGGATGATGGCGCCATGTCGCAACCGTCCGCACCGCGCAAGACTCCCGGCCGGCCTGCCCGTATCTCACGCCAGGACATCATCGAGACGGGCCGCCGGATCGTGACCGAGGAGGGCGTGGACCGGCTGACCATGCGGCGGCTGGCCAAGGACATCGGCAGCACGCCGATGGCGCTCTACCACCACGTCCGTGACAAGGAAGAACTACTCGTCCTCCTGCTGGACGACTACGCGGCGCGGACGATGCGCCGCCCCGAACTGCCCGCCGACCCCCGCGAGCGGGTCGTCGTCGCGGCCGCGGCGATCCATGGGGCGCTCGCCGACTGCCCGTGGATCGTGGAGGTGCTGACCGCCGACGACCTCATGTCGACGTCCGCGCTGTGGTTCGTCGAGCAGATCGTCGACGGCCTGGTGGAGTGCGGGCTCACCCCGGAGCAGGCTGTGCACGGGTACCGTGCGATCTGGTACTACACCGCGGGCGAGATCGTGATCCGGACGGCAGCTGCCCGACGGCGCGCGGCCGATGAGCGCCCGACCTACCGGGAGCAGGTCTTCGGCGAACTCGACCCGGACGAGTATCCCCGGCTGGCGCAGGTGGCGGACCGGTGGGCACCGCTGACCTCGCAGGACACCTTCCTGGTCCAGCTCCGTGCTCTGGTGGACGGCCTCCTGATCCCCCGTTGACCCGCGCATACAGCCGGCGCGGCCGTTTCCGGCATGCCTTCGGCGGCGCGGTGTCGTCATGGGGCCCGGCGCGGAAGGCCGGTTCGTGGCCGGGTCGGACGAGAGTCTCCCCGGCCGTCGCTCTCACCCCAGAGGGTCCGGCTCGGCCGGCTGGCCGACGGCGCCTCGGGTGAGCAGCAGGAGGGCGTCGACCAGGTCGTCCGCGGGGCTGCCCGTCGCCAGACGCCGTAGTTGCAGACCCATCACCAGGGCGACGGTCGTGGCCGCCAGGCGTTCCGCGTCCGGGACGCCGAGAGCGGTGAGGATCCGGGCGGCGAGCCGGTCGTAGGCCCTGAACGCCTCCGCCGCCGACTCGCGCAGTCGCTCGTCGCGCCCGGCATGGATGTACAGCTCGAAGGGCGCGAGATGGGCGCTGTCGAGTGCCGTCCCGCACGCGACCTGGCCGGCCAGGGACGCCGCGCCCTCGACGTCGATGCCCTCGGTCTGGCACTGGTCGGCCAGCTCGGTGAAGTACCGTGCCTCTTCGCGTACGAAGTGCAGCAGGCTCTCCCGCAACAGGTCGTGCTGGGTGGCGAAGTGGTACGTGACCGAACCCAGTGAGACTCCGGCCTCCTTGGCGATCCTCCGGTTGGTGACCGCCGCGACGCCGTCCTCACCGATGATCCGCAGAACGGCTGTGATGATGCGCTGGCGGGTCGAGGCGGAGGAGGCGGCGTTCAACATACGGCTCATTGTTCCAGCTGGACCCCGGTCCTCGTCGGGCGGGTAACGATCTCAGGAGCCCTTCGGGAACGCGGCGCGCAGCGCGGATCCGTTGCCGATGACGGCGGCCGCGGCGAGGGGCAGGGCACACGCGGCCTGGATCCCGGCGAACCACGCCGGGCAGATGCCGGGGACCATGTCGACGGCGACGATCACGATCGGCATGAGGCTCGACAGCACCCGCACGCGCAGATACGCCCAACGCGCCCCTTTGGAGGCGACGACGGTCAGCCAGTAGATCACCGCGGCGCTCGCGAGCAACCCGAACGACCGGCCCCACATGAACGAGGTCACCGTGCGGTCGGTGACCGCGAGGAAGGCGAGTGCCATGAACACGCCCGTGCTCAGCGCGCCGTAGACCGCGACGAGCCGCTTCACCGTGCCGAGCGCGTGCTGGGTGCGCGGATGGTCGGGGTGACTCGCGCCCGCGGTGATGTGGTAGGCGGTTCCCATGTCCGTCTTCCTCCATGTCGTCCTGGTCTCGACGCTACGGATCGCGCGAGTGCCGGGATATGGGCCTGGACGCACGAGCGGGTGGGGTCAGGCCCACCGCCGACGCACGGCTCAGCGGATCGCGACCACCACATGACTGTCGCCGTACTGCCAGACGGGACCCGCGTGTCGGAAGCCCGCCTCCCGCAGCAGTCGTACGTGCGCGGACAAGGGGAGGCCGGCGGCGCCTTCGGCGCCGGTCACCGGCTGACGGGCGTGGCGTTCGGCGAGGAGGTCGGCCAGTTCGGGGTCCTCGGCGACGGCCGTCCACCAGGAGACCCAGTCCTCGTGGGCGTAGGCCCGCTGCCGCTCCGCCCGGCGGCGGCCGGCACACCGGGCGATGGCGGCGAGTGCGGCGTCGTCCTGCGGGAGGTGGTCGCCGTTGACGAGGATGCCGCCGGGGCGCAGGAGTGCCGCGAGTTCCCGATAGGCACGGCTCAGGACGTCCGGGCCGAGGTAGTGCAGTGCCGTCGTGGACACGGCCGCGTCCAGGGGGCGGTCGAGACCCAGGGCCTCGGTCCAGCCGGGTGCACCGATCACCGCGTCGACGTAGCGGGCCGCGTCCGCGTGGTGGGTGCGGGCCAGCTCCAGCAGCAGCGGGTCCCGGTCCACGGCCACGATGTCCGCGTCCGGCAGCCGCCGGGCCAGCCGGGCCGCCAGCGACCCGGGGCCGCAGCCGAGGTCCGCGATCAGGGGGCGGTGCGCGCCCGCGGCGATGATGTGCTCGACGACGTCGGCGATGACCGTGAAACGCTCCTCCCGGTCGACGGCATACCGTTGTTGCTGACGTTCCCAGCGTTCCACCCATCGCTCGGCCGTCGCCAGGCTCAGCCCCATCCGGTCGTCCCACCTTGCCGTCTCGCACCTGAACTCGCTTGTCCGGCGCCGACCTTACAGGTGGAAACGGTTTCCATTACGCGCCTGGTCGGCCGTGTCACCCCAAGGTGGTGAGGACGGATAACAGACGGTCGATCTCCTCGGTGCTGTTGTATACGTGCAGGCTCACCCGCACCGAGTCGCTCTTCTCCCCCGCGCCGCCCTGGCAGTGGCTGTCGGACCGGACCATGAAGCCGTGGCTGAAGAGGATGAAACCCAGATCGCCGGAGTCGATGTCGCGGTGCCGGAAGGTGACGATGCCCTGGCGCCGTTGAACGGGCGAGTCGGCGGCCAGACTCGTCCGGCAGCCGAGGACCTCGTAGGCGTCGAGGTGGCGCAGCGCCTCGGTGAGCCGGGCCGCCAGGGCCACCGTCCACCGCTCGATCCGTTCGGTCCCGGCACCGTCCAGCCAGTCCAGCGCCGCGACCAGCGAGGCGATACCGACGGTGTTGGGTGTGCCCGACCAGCCGCCCGGGGCGAATTCCGGTCCGCGCGCCTGGCGCGCCCAGACGGCTCCCGAACCGGGCAGGGCCATGGCCTTGTGTCCCGAGAAGACGACGAAGTCGGCGTCCAGACGTGACAGCTCCACCGGCAGATGGCCGACGCTCTGGGCGGCGTCCAGGCAGATCACGGCGTCCGGCCCGACCGCCCGGCGGATGCGGTGGATGTTCATGTCGCCGCCGTAGACGTGGTGGACGTGGGTGACGGCGACGCATCTGGTGCGGGGACCGGCGATGTCCGCCAACGCGGTGTGGTCGTAGTCTCCCGAGGCCTGCTGGTAGGGCATGGGCAGGAGCTTGACGTGGACGCCTTGACGGGCCAGTTGCCGTCGGGCCTCCTCCCAGGGCGAGATGTTGGCCTGGTGGTCGGCGACGGGTACGACGATCTCGTCACCGTCGGCGAGGAACCGGGGAAGCCAGTCCCGGCCGACGGTGCGCAGTCCCTCGGTGGCGCCGCTGGTGAAGTGCACGCTCGACCGCTCGGGGGCCGGGTCGCCCAGGAACCGCTTGACCCGGTCGCGGGCCTGCTCGACCAGGGTCGTGGTCCGGTTGGCCCAGGTGTAGGTGCCGCGCCCGGCGTTGGCGTTGGTCGTGGTGAGGTAGGTCTGGACGGCGTCGAGTACGGCGCGTGGCTTCTGGGCGGTGGCCGCGCTGTCGAGGTAGACCAGGTCGGGGTGCCCGGTGACGATCGGGAACTGGGCGCGCAGGGCCTGCTGCCAGGCCCTCAGCTCCTCGGTCGCGGCGGCATGGTCGGGTACGGCCACGGCGTTCAGTCCCGTACCAGCGGGGCGCCGGCGTCGCGCCAGGCGATGATGCCGCCGCTCAGGCTGCGGACGTCCGGGTGTCCCATCCGGGTCAGCAGCGCGGCGTAGCGGGCGGACTGCTCACCGACCGGGCAGGCGAGCAGCACCGGGCGACTGCGGCTGAAGGGCAGGCCGCCATGGAGCAGTTCCTCGAACAGCGCGTCGACGACGTTGACCGAACCGTCGATGTGCAGGGCGGCGTAGGCGGAGGGGCTGCGCAGATCGACGACGAGAGGCCGGCCGGTGGCGATCCACGTCCGGGCCTCGGCGACGCCGATGGACGGGGCGGCGCGTATCTCGGCCTCGGGCAGGTCGGCCGGTGAATTCCTGCGCCGGGGCCGGCCGAACAGGTCGGGGCGCCGTCGGCGGACGTAGCTCAGGTAACTCTCGACGCGGTCGCACACGATGAACACGGCTGACTGATGCTCCGTCAATTCATGCTCGATGTCGCGCAATTGGCGGACGGTGCCGAAGTAGGCGGCGCCTCCCGTGGGGCCGGCCAGGATGCCGCAGCGGCGGTTCAGGGTCAGCATGCCCTCGATGGCGTCATCGGCGCTCACCGACTCGATCGTGTCGTAGGTGCCGGGGTCGAACAGCCCGACCTCGTGGGCTTCGTCGATGGTACGGATGCCGGGGATGAAGTCGGACTTGGCCGCGACCAGCCCGACGACCCGTACCGCGGGGTCGTGTTCGCGCAGCACCCGGGCGACGCCGGTCGAGGAACCGGCGGTGCCCACGCAGGCGATGAACCAGTCCGGTGCCCGGCCGTCCAGGTCCTTGACGATCTCCGGTCCGGTGCCGGTGAGATGGGCCTCGGTGTTGCGCGGGTTGAAGTACTGGTCGGTGTGCAGGTAGGCACTGCCGGGTTCGGACAGTGCCCGGTGGAAGAGGGTGAGCGGGTCTTCGGTGGCCGTGGGGTCGAGGCATTCGCTCTGGCCGGGGAGCTCCTCGATCTCCGCGCCGAGGAGCAGCAGGAGGTCCTTGATCTCCGGGATGCGCATCCGGTTGGTGACGCTCTTGAAGCCGAGTCCGTGCATCCCCGCGAGCACGGCCAGGGCCTTGGCGGTGTTGCCGCTGGACAGCTCCACGACCTGCCGGCCGCTGTCGTCGGCGCCGGTGAGGTGCGGGCGCGCCATGTGCCAGGCGGCCCGGTCCTTGACCGATCCGAACGGGTTGAGCAGCTCCAGCTTGGCGTACAGGTCGATGTGCCGCAGACCGTGCACGGCCGGGTCGATGCGCACCAGCGGCGTGTTTCCGATGGCGTCGGTGATGCTGTCGTACCTCACTGCGCTCCCCCCACGGAAGTGGTCGGCCAGTACTGATCGTCCAGGCACCACCGCCACGAACCGTCGTCCTGCCAGGCGGCGATCTTGCGGCCCACGGGCCGGCGCTGGGCGCGGGTGGCGTGGAAGTCCATGCAGTAACCGGCGGTGTTCGCGAAGGCCATCAGGTCGCCGGGCTCGGGGCGGCGGGGCAGGAAGACCGTCCGCCGTGTGATGAGGTCCGTCTCCAGGCAGAGGCTGCCGAAGAGATGGACGGCGACCGGGTGTGCGGGGCCGGTGCGGGCCGCGTCCCGCGGGAGGACGACAGGATCCACGAGCACGCCGTGTTCCTCCAGGGCGATGTCGTCGGCCTTCGCCTCCAGTCGTACGAGGAGTTCCCCGCCGCTCCGCTGGGTGCGCACCTCCAGCACGGTGGCGAGGGTCAGTCCGCACTGGTCCACCAGCGCCCGCCCGGGTTCGGTGTGCAGGTCGTAGAGGTGGTCCAGCAACAGCGCGGCCAGCGGCCGGCCGTCGAAGGACGTGGCCGGACGCGCGAGCAGTTCGTCGAGGTAGCGCGCCGCGGCGACGGGCCGGTGGGCCGGGTAGAGCCCGAGCGTCCCGCGCAGCGTGCCGGCCTCGCCGCGCAGCCCGTAGCCGTACCCGCCCCAGGTCAGGGGCGGTCGGGTGCCCAGGACGGCGGCGGTGAGTTCGGTCGTGTAACGCTCCCACTGCTCGCGCTCGGCGACATAACCGACGCCGAATCCGCCACCGGCGTCCACGGCCGACGGCCGCAGTCCCCTGCTTCGGCACTCCTCCAGCACCCGCAGACAGCCTTCGAGGGCCGCCGCCTTCTCGTCGAGGCTGATGGTGTCCAGGTGACAGGCCACACCGGTGAGGTCGACGGCGTCATGGTGGCGCTCGACGGCCTCCAGGAGCGGGTCCAACTCCCGTACGGGTGAGCCGAAGCGGCTGCGCCTGCTCAGCACCCGCACACCGGCGGTCTCGAATCCCGACAGCCGCAACAGGACGCGGCATCGGGGCAGCGCGTGCCGGCGCACCAGAGTGGCCAGCTGTTCCAACTCGTCCCGGCTGTCGGTGCTGACGGCGACCGACGTACGAGCGGCCAGCCAGAGGAACTCCCGGTTCTTCGGGCCGGTGGCGGTGATGCGGTCGGGGGTGAAACCGGCGCCGAGAGCGTGCTGCAGCTCCTCCAGCGAGGCGACGTCCACGCCGGCGTCCGTGGCGGCCAGCCGCCTCAGCAGGGCGCTGGACCGATTGGCCTTGTGGGCGAAGAAGATCTGGCCGGAAAGGTGGTGGTCGCGGTACACCGACCGGAACCGCCGCACGTTCTCGGCGATCTGGTCGGGCACGACGACGTGCAGCGGCGAGCCGAGGGCGTCCGTGAGCGTGTGCAGCAGCCCGGGGGCCTCCAGCAGGGACCGCAGCCGCGGTTCCAGCCGCGGTTCGAGGTACAGGGGCTGCCCGCCCATGCCCGGTCCCCTCCCCCGTGCACCAGGCCCGGCATCCCGGGCACAGCCGACCGCTCCCCGCAGTGCGCCGTACAGCACCCTTCCCCTCCCGGGTCGGTTTACGCCCTGTACCTCCCATGGTGGGCGGTACGTCGACTGTTTTCGGCACATCCGGCGCACGGACCTTGACTTCCGTCCGCCGGCTCATGCCCGGTCGCCGCCTCCCGCTCCGGCGTTCGGGTACGGGGGCGCGACGGGTGCGCCCGGCGTGGGCCGGCCCGGCCAGGTCGGCGACACGGGAGCGCCCGTGAGTGGTGCGTACGAGGTGGCGACGGCGGGTGGCACGGGCGGGAGCGGCGCCGGGGCCTGACGGACCGGCGGACGGCGGCGCGTCCACCACACGACGGCCGCCGCGTACAGCAGGATGCTCACGACGTCGATCGCGACGACCTGCCAGGGGGCGTCCGCCGCCGTCTCGTCGCTCTTGAGCCCGTCGACGACGGCGGCCGCGAAGCCGAAGGAAAGCAGGTTGTTGACCGCGTGCAGCCCGATGGCCGCCTCCAGACCGCCCGTGCGCCAGGTCAGCCAGCCCGCCGTCACCCCGAACACCACCAGATCGGCGAAACCCCACACCGTTCCCCAGCCGTGTGCGGCGGCGAACAGGACGGCCTGGGGCAGGATCGCCCACCAGGGCGAGCGCGCCAAGGCGCCGACGGCCTGCGTCAGCCAGCCCCGGAACATGTACTCCTCGGCGGCCGTCTGCAGGGGAACCAGCACGACGAGCATGGCCAGCGCGGGCCCGAAGACCGTCCATCCCGCCCACCGGGACTCCTGGCCGCCGTCCGTGGGCAGCAGCAGCATGCCGACCGTCGACAGGGCGACGATCGGCAGGGCCGTCAGCACGCACAGCGCCAGCAGGCGCCATCTGAGCCGGCCGGTCACGGAGGAGACCGTGCCCGCCGGGCGCTGCCCGATCCAGCGCACGGCCAGCAGCACGACGGGTATCCCCACGGCGAGAAGGAGCAGGTCCACGGCGGTGCCCGAAACAGGTCCGAACTCCACCGATCCGTCGGGGCCCTTGGGGTATCCCTTCCGGGAACCCCACGCGTCGAAGACGAGGTAGAGAGTGGTCACGGCGATCGTGTAGACCAAGGCCACGACCAGGGTCCCCACCCAGGGGCGCCACCACCGGTGGTGCACCGACAGCCGGGCGAGTCGATGGTAAGGCAGGGGTTCGGGCAACGGTGAAGTCGTCATGACACCACCCTTTCCTGCCGCACCCGGCCCTGCCGTCGCCCTGCGGCACGAACGGCGCCTCTATCGCTGGGTAGGGACGGGCCTCGGTCTCAGGGCCGGTGCCCGCCGTCCTGGCGGCCCTCTAGGCTCGTCGCCGAGATGGAGACGATACGCAACTGGCTTCTGCCCCTCGTCCTGGCAGCCGGACAGAGCGCCCTGATGTGGACCGCGCTGGGCCCGGACGAGAAACCCGGCCTGCCGGGCCTGATCGCCGTCGCGTGTGCCCTGTCCCTGGAGACGGCCGCGCTGAGCCGGCGTCGGCAGGCACCCGTGCGGGCGCTGGCCGGGACGCTGTGTGCCTACCTCCTGGGCACGGTCGCTTGGCAGGACGGCTACATCGGCCCCGGCTCGCTGGTCGCCGTGTACTCGGTCGCCGTCCGCTGCCCCGTGCCGGTGACGGTCCGGGCCGTCGCCGCAGCCGTGGGCGTCGAGTGGGTGCTGTCCGCCGTACTCGAGGGCTTTCGCGCCTCGCTCCTGACGATGGCGCTCGCCCTGAGCGCGTACGTCCTGTGCGCGGGGCTCGGCGAGGCGCGGCGCCAGTGGCTCGGCGGGCGGCTGACCGCGGCCCGCCGGCTGGCCGGAGCGGAGCACGCCCGCCGGACGGCGGGCGACCAGGAGCGCCGGCGCCTCGCCCGCGAGCTGCACGACGTGAGCGCCCATCACCTCACCTCGGTCGTCGTCACCGTCGATGCCGCACGCAGACTCAAGGGCAGCAGGCCGGAGCTGGCCGCCGAGGCACTGTCGTTCGCGGCACGCACCGGCGCGGAGACCATGGAGTCGCTGCAGCGACTCGTCGGTCTCCTACGGGACACCGACCGTCCGGGCCTTGGCACCACGAGTGCCGATATCGAGGAACTGGTCGCGGGATTCGGCCGACTGGGCCGGCCCGTCGCGGCCCACATGCCCGACGACCTGACCGGCCCGACGGCGGAGGCGATCCACGGAATCGTCCGCGAGGCTCTGACCAACGCCCTGCGGCACGCCCCGGGCGCCGCCGCCCGTGTGCTCGTCCGCCGGGCGGACGGCCTGCTGGAACTGACGGTGGAGAACGCGCCGCCGCGCGCCGGAGCGGCACACGACGCCGGCGGTCTCGGCGGGGGACGCGGCGTGGCGGGGATGCGGGAACGGGCCGCGGCGGCCGGAGGCGAGCTGACCGCGGGCCCCGGCCCCGACGGCGGATGGCTGGTCCGCGCGACACTGCCCGACACCGTCGGGCCCCGGCATCCGTCCGGGCCGGTGTGGCGGCGCGACGTCCTGCGGGAGCAGCGGCTCGCCGATCCCGCCCTCGCGCTCACCGCGATGGTCCTGCCGGTGGTCACCGCCCTCACGGCCACGGAGGACTGGTCGGAACGGACCCGGCGCGCCTCGGTCCCCGAGCTGATCGTCGTGACGGTGCTGCTGGTCCTGCACGCGCTGCCGCTGCTGTGGCGCAGACGTGCCCCCTTGGCGTCCTTGGCGGCTGTGCTGGCCACGGCCTGGCTGTGGCCCGTGGCCGTCGCCGTGGCGCCTCTGTCACCACGGGTGTCGCAGTTTCTCGTCGGGGGCACGCTCGTGGAGATGCTCGCGGTGTACGCGCTCGCCGCCTACGGGCGGGGGGCCTCCACCACCTGGCCGGCGGTGATCGCGGCGACCTTCGGGACGGCTTCGGTGGTCACGGCCACGGCGGCTGTCGACGGCTCGCTGGCGGGTGACCCGGTCGACGGGCTCGTCGTGGTGATGGTGGTCCTCCTGGGCATCCTGCTGGCTCCCCTCTTCGCCTCCCTGAGCGGCGCGGGACTCGTCGTACGCCGCCGGCGCCTGCGCATTCTGGCGAACGACGACTTCGCGCTCGCCAGTTCGATGTGGCACGCGCAGCGGGCCGCCGAGGCCGAACGTCACCGGCTGGCGCTGAGGTTGCGCGAGGCCGTACTGCACCACACGGCGTCGCTCGTCGACCTCGCCGGGCGGGGACGGCTCGACGACGTGGCCACCGCGGCCCGGGCGGCCCTCGCCGCCATGCGGGACATGCTGCACGGCCTCTGCGACGGTGAGGATCCCGGCGGCAGGCTCGCTCCGTCGCCGACCGCCGGGGACCTCGACGCGCTGTGCCGCGCGCAGCGCGCCGCCGGCCGCGATGTGCGGGTGCGCGGGCTGCCCGAAGCCGCGCGGGACCTTCCGCCGTCCGTGGACGTCTCGGCGTACCGGATCGTCGAGGCGGCGCTCGGCGCGGGAGACCACGGCCCGGCGCGCGTGACCCTGCGGCGGCGGCGCGGCACCGTGCACATCACGATGACGGGCGTACCGCTCGCCGTCGCCGGCCCGGTCGCAGAGCGACTGCGTGTGCAGGTCACCGCGGGGCAGGGACGCATTGTGTTCGAGCCGAGCGGTAATGTACGGGTGTCGTTGCCGGCCGGACCCGCTCCGGCCCCCGTCCAGGAGGTGTCCCCGTCGCCATACGCGTGATCGTCGTCGACGACCAGGCCGTGGTCCGGGCGGGCTTCGCCGCGATCGTGGACGCCGAACCCGACCTGACCGTCGTGGCCGAGGCGGGTGACGGAGCGACGGCGGTGTCGCTCGCCTGCGCCGAGGAGCCCGACCTCGTCCTGATGGACATCCGGATGCCGGGCATGGACGGACTCACCGCGACCCGCCTGATCACCGCGCCGGCGAACGGGCCCCGGGTGCTGGTGCTGACCACCTTCGACCTCGACGAGTACGTGTACGAGGCCCTGCGCGCCGGAGCGTCCGGGTTTCTGCTGAAGGACGCCCAGCCCGAAGAACTGCTCTCCGCGATCCGGGTCGTCGCGGCCGGCGAGGGCATCCTGGCTCCCGCCGTGACCCGGCGCCTCATCGACGCCTTCGCGCAGGGCGTCCCGCAGCCGGCCTCGGACGCCGGGGGCCTCGGCCAGCTCACGCCGAGAGAGCGGGAAGTGCTGCTGAAGATCGCTTCCGGCCTCACCAATGCCGAGATCGGAGCCGAACTCGGCGTGACCACGGGCACCGTGAAGACCCACGTGAACGCCCTGCTGTCCAAACTCGGGCTGCGCGACCGGGTCCAGGCGACCATCCTCGCCTACGAGAGCGGACTCGTCCGGCCCAGCGGGATCCGGCGGAGCTGACGGCTCGCCACCGATACAGGCATCCGCTTCAGCCGGCCCCGCCCAGGACGCGGGGCAGCCCGAGGGCGGCCGTGCGGACGGCGACTGTCGCGCCCTGCGGGCCCGTTCCCCGAGTCCGCACTCGGCGTCGGACGGTGGCGCCAACGACACCGCGCCGAAGCTCCGCGGCTCCCTTGGCGTCGCTGTCCCGGGTCCCCTGCTGGGCACCGCGTACGAGGGACAGGCCGGGCGACCTGGTCGGTGGTCACCTCCCGGCCGCCGCGCCGGACGCCGCCGATGAGTCGGTGGGCGCCGGCCTCGGGGTCGCGGACCAGGTCGCGAAGTCCCCTACCGGCGGCTCTCAGCAGGCCCAGCCCTGCTGAACGCGGCGATCGGGTCCTTCGCGCACACCAGCCTCGTCGGAGGCATCATCATGGCCGCCGGCACCCTGATCGACCTTGCCGTACCGCCCCGGCGGCAAGTCCGCCGGAAAGCACCGCCGACAGAATGCGGAAGGCGTCGGGCAGGAACGCGCGAAAGCCGCCCGGCTCCGCGCAGTTCCGCGGCGGACAACCACCGCGGCCCGAAAGCGGACAACCACCCCGGCCGGAAAGCGGACAATCACCCCGGTCCGAATTCGATGGGCGCCTCACTGTTCAACCGCTGCTGACGGAACCGGCACCCGCACCGAACACCCCGGTGCGCCCGGACACCCTAGAGCGGCCAATGGTCCGGTGCGGGACTCGACGCCACGACACCGTCCAGCACCCGGTCCCGAAGCTGGACGACAAGCCCTTCGATCGCTTTGACCAAGGCCACCACGACATGCTCCGGTTCCCCGGAAGCGACCGCCACCTCGGCATCCTCCAGGAGCCGGAGTGCGTCGGTGGCCAGTTCCGCCCGGAAGACACGCTCCTCTTCACTGGGACCGGTCAGGAACTCGGGACCGAGGGCGGTGGCCAAGCCCTCCAACTGGGTACGAGAGCAGACAAGTTGCTCCATTACCGCTTCAAGTCGTTCTGATAGCACGTATCTTGAACGACCCACCCCCTGCCAAGGTCACAGATCATAAAAGTGCGCATGGCAACCTTCCCCCGGGGTAGGGAAATCGGGCCCGCATGCGGCAGCTTGTGGTCGGAAATCAGCCATCGAAGACAGGGCGGGTCCGGCGACGCCACACCCCGACCCGCCATTCCACATAAGGAGTTCACCTCTCCAGCGGGAGTCTTAACCGAAGGTCAACGGTGTCTCACATCAGTGAGCGCCGGATGTGATCCCGTGCCGCGATTCACTATGATCGGATCCCAAGACAATCATTCGACCGGCCCCTTGGTGAATGCCGGTCGGGGTCGCCGATGCCAGGGTCCGCTCCCCGGGCGGCGGTGATCTTCCCACCCAGGAGGACCCCCCGCATGTTCCGACGTATCGGGAACACTGTCGTCCGTCATCCCATCTGGACGATAGTGGCGTGGTTAATCGCGGCGGTTGCCATCGTCGCGACTGCGCCGAGCCTTCCCTCGAGCACTGATGAGAGCAGCTTCCTACCCAAGAGCTACGAATCCATCAAAGCGTCGACTGTCCAGGACAAGGCGTTCCCCAGCGCCTTCACTCCCTCGGCGATCGCGCTGTACCAGCGCACCGACGGCGGCAAGCTGACCGCCGCCGACGCGAAGGACATCGCCCGGATCACCACCGAACTGGGCAATAAGCACATCGACCAGGTACAAAAGGTCATCCCCGGCCCGCCGTCCAAGGACGGCAAGTACGGCATGACCCTGGTCCAGATGAACGACAAGACCGCCGGCCAGCCCAAACAGGCGGACGCCGCCAAGTCGCTCCGCGAGGACGCCAAGAAGTTGACCGGCGGCACGCACCTCGAGGTCAAGCTCGGCGGCCCTGCCGCGCAGTCCCTCGATCAACAGGATTCGTCCAAGCGCGGCGATGCGGTGATCGGCATCGGCACCTTCGCCATCATCCTGATCACTCTGCTGATCATCTTCCGGGCGCCGATCCTGGCCGTACTCCCCCTCGTACTGATCGGTGTGGTCTCCGCCATCGCCAACGGGCTGATCGCG
Source organism: Streptomyces griseochromogenes (assembly GCF_001542625.1). Lineage (NCBI taxonomy): Bacteria > Bacillati > Actinomycetota > Actinomycetes > Kitasatosporales > Streptomycetaceae > Streptomyces > Streptomyces griseochromogenes. Next base: position 6,070,426 of record NZ_CP016279.1, read on the forward strand.
TATGCCACCAAACTGTTCGATCTCCAGGCCAACAGCTCGATTTCGTCAATTCTCATCGTCGTGCTCTTCGGCGTGGGAACGGACTACTTCCTCTTCCTGATGTTCCGCTACCGCGAACGTCTGCGGGCCGGCGACGAGCCCAAGATGGCCATGATCAACGCGGTCGGCCGGGTCGGTGAGGCCATCGCCTCGGCCGCCGGAGCGGTCATCATCGCCTTCCTCGCGCTGACGCTGTCCACACTCGGCTTCCTCCGGCAGATGGGCCCGGCCCTCGCCATCGCGGTCGGCGCCACCCTGGTCGCGGGCCTGACCCTGATCCCGGCCGTGGTGTCGCTCATCGGACCGAAGGTCTTCTGGCCGTCCAAGTCCTGGAAGCACGAGCCGAACAACGCCCGTTTCGCCGCCCTCGGCCGTGGTGTGCAGCGCCGCCCGGCGCTGACCGCGGCGGTGTCCGGCCTCATCCTGGTCGTGCTGTCACTCGGTACGTTCGGCTACAACGCCACGTTCGACCTGGCGTCGGGCTCCATGCCGAAGACCAAGGAGTCCATGGTCGTCCAGGACGAGATGAAGGACGCGTACTCGGCGGGTGCCGCCGCGCCGACCGATGTCTACCTGTCCAGCACCGACGGCAAGCCGCTGGACAAGACCACCTTCGACGCGTACGCGAAGAAGCTCGGTGCCGTGGACGGCGTCGCGAGTGCTCGTATCACCCAGTTGAACAAGCCGGGCACCACCGCCGACTTCACCGTCACGCTCAAGTACGAGGCGTCGACGGACAAGGCGATCGATGCCGTGGGTGACATTCGCGAGGTCGCGCACTCCAACGCCCCCTCCGGCACCGAAGCCGTCGTCGGCGGCCTCTCCTCGATCTACAAGGACATCGACTCCGCGGTCAACCACGACTACCGGACGGTCTTCCCCGTAGCCGCTGTCCTCATCATGATCATCCTGGGGCTGCTGCTGCGCAGCATCGTCGCCCCCTGGTACCTGATGGCCTCGGTGGGCCTCGGCTTCGGCGCCACCCTCGGCTCCACCGTGTGGATCTTCCAGAAGGGGGTGGGACACTCCGGCCTGATGTTCCTGCTCCCGGTGATCATGTATCTCTTCGTGGTCGCCATCGGAACCGACTACAACATCCTCATGATCGCCCGGCTTCGCGAGGAGGCCCGCGAGGGCCGCAGCCCGCGTGAGGCAGCAGGCATGGCACTGCGGCAGACCGGGCCGACCGTGGCCGCGGCGGGCTTCATCCTGGCGGCCACCTTCGCCACGATGATGCTGGCGGGCCAGGCGCTGCTCACGGAGATGGGCTTCGCCGTCTCCTTCGGTATCGCCATCGCCGCGTTCGTCATGGCGATGTTCTTCACCCCGAGCCTCACCGCGCTGATCGGCCATGCGGCATGGTGGCCGGGGCACGGGGACCAGGCGGTGGAACCGGCATCCGGCGCGGCCGCCGGGTCCATCGGCTACCAGCCCGTCGCCGACGAGGGCCACGACAGGGTTGCGCACGACCCCTCGGGCCGTCGCGGCTGAGTTCGCCCTCGATCGGATCCCGCCCACATCGGGAACGATCCGAGTATGACCGCCGTCTCCCAGGAGGCGGCGGTCATGTCGTATCCGCCCTCCGCGGTCGCACCGGGCCACGCCGGGAACGCGTACCACCTCCGACGCCGACGGCCCGCCGCGGCCGCGCAGAACGTCAGTTGGGTCGGGCCTCGATCCGGTCGAGCCACTCCCCCGGCAGGCCCCGCTGCAGGTCGGTCAGAGCCGTGGTCCACGGGAGGACGGCACGCAGGGCGACGGCGGCGGCGACCGGTCCTTCACCGCACTGCGGAACGGCCCTTACGCGTCCGCCACGGGGACGCTGCTCGGTGCCGCCCTGAAGACGGCGAACCGGCCGCACCACAGGACGGCCCGGTCTCCTGGACGGCCCATGCCGACCTGGCCGCGGCGGCCGCGATCGCGCTTCACCGAGGGAGGCCGCTCCGACGGACCGACGCCCCCCCTCACCGCCGCACGGGCCCCCGACCCGGCCGGCATCGCGCGGATCGCCGGCGAGCTGACCGGGCGCCGGATCAGGCGCGTCGTCGTGAGCGACGATCACCACCGGGAAGACCTGGCCTCCCACGGTGTGCCCGAGGCCCGAGCCGACCTGCTCCTCGGGATGCTCGCCGCCTCCCGTCGAGGCGAGGTCGCTCCGCCGGACCCCACGCTCGCCGACCTCATCGACCAGCCACCGACTGCCGCGCGGGACGTCCTCAGGACGACGCCGGCTCGGGCGCTGACCCGCACCCGTACCGCGCACCACCACGTACCCTGCTCCCCGTGTCCGCCTCCCGTCTGCGTCGCGTCGCCGTCCTGGTGCTCGAAGGTGCGAAGCCGCTCGATGTCGGCATTCCCGCACAGGTGTTCACGACCCGCGCGAGCATGCCGTACGAAGTGCGGGTGTGCGGTGCGGCCCCCGGGCTCGTGACCGGTGGCGACGGCCTGTCGTACCACGTCGCCCACGGCCTCGACGCGCTCGTGTGGGCTGACATCGTCTTCGTGCCCGGCTACCGGTTTCCCGACCGCGAGGACCCACCGGTGGCCGTCGTCGACGCGCTGCGCGCCGCCCACGCCCGCGGCGCTCGGCTCGCCGCCATCTCGACGGGCGCCTTCGCCCTCGCCGCCACGGGCCTGCTCGACGGCAGGCGCGCCACTACGCACTGGCATTACGCACGGGCACTGGCGGCGAAGCATCCGCTCGTCCAGGTCGACGAGAACGTCCTGTTCGTCGACGAGGGCAGCGTGCTGACCTCGGCCGGCGCCGCCTCGGGCATCGATCTGTGCCTGCACATCCTGCGCGGCGACCTCGGCGTGGCCGCCTCCAACCACGCGGCCCGCCGCCTGGTCGCGGCCCCCTACCGCAGCGGGGGCCAGGCGCAGTACGTGCCGCGCAGTGTGCCCGAGCCGCTGGGTGAGCGGTTCGCCGCCACCCGCGAGTGGGCGCTGCACCGGCTCGGCGAGCCCCTCACCCTGGAGGCGCTCGCCCGGCACGCGGCGGTGTCCCCGCGCACCTTCTCGCGGCGCTTCGGCGAGGACACCGGGTACACGCCGATGCAGTGGGTCATGCGCGCCCGCATCGACATGGCGCGTGAGCTGCTCGAACGTTCGGAGCGGAGCGTGGAGCAGATCGCCGCCGAGGTCGGTCTGGGCACCGGCGCGAATCTGCGGCTGCACTTCCAGCGCATCCTCGGCACGACGCCGAGCGAATACCGGCGCACCTTCACCCGGGGCGAGTAGCCGCCCGTGCGTGTGGCGCGATCCTTTTGAACCGTGGCGATCTCGCCTCTGTCCTGGCCGGGGACGGCCCGCGAACCTGGTGGCGAACCGAAGGGACGGAACACATGACTCGCATCGCCATCAACGGATTCGGCCGCATCGGACGCAATGTGCTGCGCGCACTGCTCGAACGCGACAGCGCCCTGGAGGTCGTGGCCGTCAACGACCTCACGGAGCCCGCCACTCTCGCGCGCCTGCTCGCCTACGACACGACGGCCGGGCGGCTCGGCCGGCCGGTGACCGTCGACGGGAACGCCCTCGTCGTCGACGGCCGTCGCATCACGGTGCTCGCCGAGCGCGAACCGGCGCGGCTGCCGTGGGCCGAACTCGGGGTGGACATCGTGCTGGAGGCGACCGGCCGCTTCACATCGGCCGGGGCCGCCCGCGCCCACCTCGACGCGGGCGCCCAGAAGGTGCTCGTCAGCGCACCGTCGGACGGCGCCGACGTCACCCTCGCCTTCGGGGTGAACACCGACGCGTACGACCCGGCCCTGCACACGATCGTCTCGAACGCCTCCTGCACGACCAACGCGCTTGCGCCGCTGGCGGCGGTGCTCGACGAACTCGCCGGCATCGAGCACGGTTTCATGACGACGGTGCACGCCTACACGCAGGAGCAGAACTTGCAGGACGGCCCGCACCGCGACGCCCGCCGGGCTCGCGCGGCCGCCGTCAACATCGTCCCGACCACGACAGGGGCCGCCAAGGCCATCGGTCTCGTGCTGCCGAACCTCGACGGCAAGCTGTCGGGGGACTCGATCCGGGTGCCGGTTCCGGTGGGCTCGATCGTCGAACTCAACACGACCGTCAGCCGTGACGTGACGCGCGAGGACGTGCTGGCCGCGTACCGCGCCGCGGCCCAGGGGCCGCTCGCCGGCATCCTCGAATACTCGGACGACCCGCTCGTGTCGTCCGACATCACGGGCAACCCCGCCTCGTCCGTCTTCGACTCCGCCCTCACCCGGGTCGACGGCCGCCACATCAAGGTGGTCGCCTGGTACGACAACGAGTGGGGCTTCTCCCACCGCGTGATCGACACCCTCGAACTGCTCTCCGCCCACTGACATCGCAGGCATGCGTCCTCCTCGTTCTCCCCTTTCGATGTCACGGACGGCGGGGACGACTCGTCTCTGATGTCGGAGAAGCCGGTCTTCCGCGGTGCCGAGAACGTGGCGCGGATGCTCGCCGCGATCCGCTCGGTGAGCAACCCCGACAAGCTCGCGCATGTGGGTCCCGTGGCGGACGCCTGGGCGATCCTGCGCGAGACGCAACAGGCTCGCCGGGGCGCGGAGTGACCGCAAAAGCCGTGTCCGGTGCGGAAGTCCAGCAGGGGCCGCTCACCCGAGGATGAGCGGAAGGCGGGTGGCGAAATCGCCCAGTGCGGCCTTCTCCGCGTCGGTCGGTGTGCGACGTCCGGTGCCGATCAACAGCGCGTCCTCGTCGGAGAACGAGGCGGGAAACGGGTGCCCGGCGATCTTCTCCAACGACGCGCGGGCCGCCGCGAGGGTCTCCGCGGGCGGCCCGGCGGCCGACGGCAGATGTGCGATCAGATCGAGGTGGTGCAGGGTCCATTCGAGCAGGTACGCGCAGAGGTAGTCGCCGGCGGTCAGCACCTCGTCGCGGGTGCTGACGCGGGCGGCGGGATCGGCGAGTTCGGCGGCACGGCCGGCGGCGGAGCCGACGTCGTCGAGATGGAACCTGAGCAGCCACGGCTCGCCGTACGCGGCGGCCAGCCGAGGGATCAGCGCGTCGAGCGGGTCGTCGCCGGTCGGGGGTCCGACGAGCTGCCAGTAGGTGACCGCGTCGACGGTCGGTTCGGTTTCGGCGGGCGTGACCAGGGTGATCAGGACGTCCTGGGCGTCGATGACCAGGTGGCACACCAGGTCCCGCACGAGCCAGCCGGTACAGCCGGACGGCCGCTCGAAGTCCTCGTCGGCGAGATCGGCGACCGCCGTGCGCAACGCCGTCCAGGAGCGTGAGAAGAGATCCACCGCGGCACGCTAACGCCGGACGGGAACGGCGGACAAGCGTGTTCGGGTGGTCGAAGTGCTGGACGGGTACGTGCGTGCCCGCCGCGTACAGGCCGGCGCCGTCGGCGGTGAAGGCCAGGGAGACGATCCCGTCACCGCCCCGACGAGGAGGACTCGGTGCGGGGCGGACCGACCGTGTATTTCTCCGAGAGCGGTGACCATACCCGCACCGGCGCCCGGATCGACGAGGCGCGCCTGTACCCGAACACGGTTCCACTGAGCCGTCGGGCCCTGGACGGGGGTGCCGGTGCGGGAGCCGTCGGCGTGGACTCAGAGCTTGGCGCCGAAGTCCTGGGTCCACCACGGGCCGCCCGAGCCTTTGTGGACGCCGACCCCGATGTCCTTGAACGAGCAGTTGAGAATGTTGGCGCGGTGGCCGGGGCTGTTCATCCAGGAGTCCATCACGGACTGCGGGGTCTGCTGGCCCATCGCGATGTTCTCCCCGTACGTGGACCAGTGATAGCCGGCGGCGGTGATGCGCTGACCCGGGTCGGCGCCGTCCGGGTTGGTGTGGTCGAAGAAGTTCCGGGCGGCCATGTCGTCGGAGTGGCCCTGCGCGGCCTTGTCCAGCTGGGCGTTCTCGGTCAGCGGGCCACAGCCGGCGGCCGCACGCTCCTTGTTCACCAGCGCCACCACCTGCGCCACGGTGCCCGCGGGGGCCGGCTGCGGCTGCGGTGCGGCGGACGCGGTCCGCGTCGGCCGGGGGGATCGTACGGGAGCGGACGCGGTCTTCTTCGCGGGGTGCGGGGTCTTCTTGGCACTCTTGGTCTTCGACGGCGACGGCGACGGCTTCGCGGAGGCGGACGGCGATGTCGCCACGGCACTGGGTGCGGAGAGGTCCACGACCGGATCGCCGGCGCTCTGTGTGGTGGTCGTGCCCTCCGTCCCGGCTCCGCCGTCCGTTCCGAAGTACCACAGGCCGCCGCCCGCGACGCAGGCCGCCACCACGGCGCCGCCGACGGCCCGGCGCCGGATGCGCTTGCGCCGCCGGGCTTCGCCCCGGGAGCCCGCCCGGCCGCGCGGAGCCGCGTGTCCGCCGGCCTGAGCCGCTTCCGCGTGGTCCGCGGACGCGTCAGGCAGGGACGCCGAACCGGCCAGGGCCATCCCGCCCGAGCCGGGCCCCATCTTCGCCAGCAGCGCCGCCGACACCGGGATCAGCGCCAGTCCGGCCAGCAGTCCCTCCGCGGGCATCAGCCCGCTCCAGAGGCCTGAACAGCGCACGCAGTCGCGGGCGTGCCGGGCTATTCGCTTGCGCCACAGCGCCGAGGGCCGGCCGTCCCAGGAGGCCAGCACGCCCCGCAGTTCCTCGCACGGCGGCTGCGCGTCGAGCGCCCGTACCACCACGCGAGCCGCCTCCAGCTGCGCCTTCATCCGCTGCACGCGGACCGCGGTGTGCTGGGGCGACAGCTCCAGGGCCGCAGCGACCTCACCCCGGGTCAGCTCGCCGGCGCACTCCAGCCACCACAGCGAGAGCAGTCCTCGGTCGTCCGGCTCCAGCCAGCGCGTCGCACTTGCCGTCTCCCTGCGCTGGCCGGACAGTTGCAGCCGCACCATGGTCAGGTCCACGAAGTCCGCGCCCGGATCCGCGAGTTCCTCGGCTTCCTCCACGGCGGCCGCCGTGAGCTGCCGGTCCTGCCAGTGCGCCCGGACCTGGTTCATCGCTATCGCCACGAGCCAGGAGCGGAAGCTCTCGGGGGTGCGCAGACCGTCCAGCGCGTCCAGGGCGCGCAGCATGGTGTCCTGCACCACGTCGTCGACGTCGACCGAGCCGTTCAACGCACGCCCCACGATGTTGTAGACGAGCGGGAGGTACGCACTGACCAGCGCGTCCTGGGCCCCGGGGTCACCCGCTCGGGCAGCGTTCACCAGTGCCACCGAATCCACCGCGTGCTGTGTGCTCATCAAAAGCTTCCCTGTCCTCGATGCCGAACGTTTCTGTCCGATACCTGGGAGACCGCTGGGCGGGCCCCGGATAACGGTTATTCGGACACTCGTTCCACGTGAGGTTCCTCGCACCGGCCCTGGGACCGCAATGGGGGAGATCACAACCGGGGGCGGGAACGGGAAGCCGGCACCGATCCGGCGGTGCCGCGGTTCAGGCCCGGGCCCCGCCGTCGACGCGCAGGACCGTACCGGTCACGTAGGAGGCGCGGTCGCTCAGGAGCCAGGCGGCGGCCTGGGCGATCTCGTCGGGGGCGGCGGTCCGGCCGAGCGGGATGCTCGCTGTCAGACGCTCCAGGAGGCCGGGCGATTCCGCCTCCCACGCACGGATCATGTCGGTCAGCGTGCCGCCGGGAGCGATCGCGTTGACACGGATGCCCTCTGGGCCGTAGGTGACGGCGGCCGACTCGGTGAGGCTGTTGACCGCCCGCTTCATCGCGCCGTAGGCGGGCAGTTCAGGGTTGGCCCGCAGGCTGCCGATGGACGAGTTGTTCACGATGGCCCCGGTTTGGGCGGTGGCGCGGATGGCGGCGACCTCGGCGACCATGGACACCCAGACGCTCTTGAGGTTCACGGTGTAGAGGTGGTCGAAGTCGGCCTCCGGCAACTCGTCCAGGGGACCGGGCCGCTGGATGGCCGCGCCGTTGTTGAAAGCGATGTCGAGCCGTCCGTACAGAGCTACGGCGCGGTCCACGGCGGCGCGCACTCCGGCCGCGTCGGCCAGATCGCACGCCACGTGGTCCGCGCTGCCGCCCGCCGCCCGGACCTCCTCGGTCACCGCCTTCAGCTCTGCCTCCGTCCGGGCCGCGAGCAGCACCCGCGCGCCCTCCCGGGCGAACAGCCGGGCCGCTGCGGCGCCGATGCCGCGACCGGCACCGGTGATGAAGGCGACCTTGCCGGCCAGCAGGCCCGGGGCGTCGGAGGCGAAGGCGTCAGTGGTGGGTGTGTTGTTCATGGCAGCGAGCCTGCGCCGGTCCGGGGAGCCGATCCAGGCACCGGCGGTACCTGGATCGGCTCGGCGGCAGCGGCGCACACTGGGAGTGTGGACAGACGAGAACTGGCGGCCTTCCTGCGCAACAGGCGCGAGCGCATCACGCCCGCCGACGTGGGACTGCCCGCCGGACCGCGCCGCCGCACCCCGGGGCTGCGCCGTGAGGAGGCGGCGCAGCTGGCGTTCATCTCGACCGAGTACTACACGCGGCTCGAACAGGCCCGTGCTCCTCGCCCGTCGCGCGAGGTGCTGGCCGGGCTGGCCCGGGCGCTGCGTCTGTCGGACGCCGAGCGCGATCACCTCCACCACCTCGCCGGCGAAGTGCCGGGACCGCCGCCCGGGCCCCCGCGCGAGGTGCGGCGGAGCATCCTCGATCTGCTGGACCGGCTGCCGCAGGCCGCGGCGTTCGTGACGTCGGCGGTGTTCGAGGTGCTCGCCTGGAACGATCTGGCGGCCGCCCTGATGGAGGACTTCTCCGCCCTGCCACGGCGCGACCGCAATCTGGTGCGCCGGGCCTTCCTCGGCCCCTGCCCCGAGGGGCGGCGGTTGTACGGGGTGTCCGACGTGGACGCGTTCGCCCGCACCTCGGCCCGGCGGCTGCGCGCCGCCGCGGCTCGCTATCCGGAGGACGCCGAGGTGGCCGGCCTGGTGCGGGAACTCCTCGCCGGCAGTGAGGAGTTCGCTCGGCTGTGGGCCTCCCATGAGGTGTCCGCCCGGCCCACCCTGTGCAAGACCTTCGAGCATCCTCTGGTCGGTCCGGTCACCGTCCACTGCGACGCCCTCGACATCAGCGACCGGGACCAGCAGGTGGTCATCTACACTGCCACGCCCGGCTCCCCCTCCGAGGAGGCGCTGCGGCTCCTGTCGGTCATCGGCACCCAGCGCATGGACGTGGCCGGCTGAGCCGGGGCGTCACCGAAAGCCCTCACGGCACAGCTCGTCGCCCAGGTCCGTCCGCCTGTAGCGGACGGTGCGGCCGCTGCGGGTGCGGCTGAGGAGGCCCGCGTCGTAGAGGACGGCCAGGTGCTGACTGACCGCGCCCGGGGTGACGTCCAGGCGGTGGGCGAGTTCGGTCGTGGAGGCCGGTTCGGCGAGGAGGCTCAGCAGGCGGGCGCGCGGGCGGCCGAGAAGCCGTATCAGGGCGCGGTCGGTGACCGGTGGCGGCGCCTCGGAGAGGGTGGCGCGGCCGCGGGCCGGATAGATGAGCATCGGCGGGCGTGACGCGTCGAGCACCGTCTGGGCGCCGCGGGCGAAGAGCGTCGGCATCAGCACCAGACCGCGGCCCGCGATACGGATGTCGGCGGACGGCCAGGGGGCCGTGTCCCCGGTACGGGTCAGCCGCAGCTGGTCGCCGGTCCACACGAGCCGCGGGTCGAGCCCGGCGAACAACGCGGCCGCCCCCTGCTCCGCCAGCACCCGTGCCTGATGGGCGAGATCGGACTCCAGGATGCTGTGCACCCGCGGCCACCAGGCGTCGCTCAGACAGGTGTGCCAGTAGGCGTCGAGAGCGTCGGCGAGCCGGGCGAGGAAGGCCACGGGGTCGTCGAGCCCGCGCATGACGACCGGCGGGAGTGCGTCCTCGGTGCGGTAGGTGGCACGGAAGTCGGCGGTGACGACCTCCGGCGGGGTGCGGCGGACCTCGTCGAGCTCGTCGGCGAAGACCGGCCGGGCGCGGGCAGGGCGCGGGCTGAGGAAATCGGGCACCCACAGCCAGGGAGCGACCAGCGCGGTGAGCAGTTCGCGGTCGAGGGTCTCCAGACGCGGGCGGATGCGGCGCAGCCACGGCCGGTGGTGCGGATACCGGGCCGGATCGTGCAGACAGCGCAGCGAGAACACCGCCTCCTGCAACGGGGAGTACGCGAAGGAAGTGGTGGCGAGGTCACCGACCGCGAAGCGGAACTCGATCATTGAGCGCCACGCTAAATCATTGTCGGACGCGAGCGGGCACCGGGTTCTCTGTCGGGCATGACCACGCCACCACTCTCGCACGCCCCCGACCAGGACGGCGGCCCCGAGCCGGACCGCGCCACCCGCGCGGGCGGGCTGCTGCCGGCCGACCCGGCGCTGCGCCTCGCCACCGTGCTGACCGCCGTCAACTCCCTCGGCAACGGGCTCTACTTCCCGCTCGGCGTCCTGTACTTCACCCGCATCGTCGGCCTCGACGCGTCCGCTGTCGGGCTCGGGCTGACGGTCGCGGGCCTGATCGGTGTGGCCGCCGGGGTGCCCGCCGGCCGGGCCGCGGACCGCTGGGGCGCCCGGCGGGTCGGGGCGCTGCTGTGGGGCGGGACGGGGATCGCCACGGCCGCGTACACGCTGGTGCACTCCTACGCCGGGTTCCTCGTCACGGTGATCTGCGCGACCGGATTGCAGATGGCGAGCCGCGGGGTGCAGGGCGCGCTGTACGCCGACGTGCTGCCGGCGGCGACGCGGGTGGAGGCGCGGGCGTACCTGCGGATGGTGACGAACGTCGGGATGGGCATGGGCGGCGCGCTGGGCGCGGTCGCGCTGCAACTGGACTCGCGGGGCGCGTACCTGACGGTGATCGTGCTGAACGCCCTGTCCTTCGCCGGTCCGGCACTGCTGGTGCCGCGGCTGCCGCTGGCCCCGCATGTCGGTGAGCGCGCGGCCCCGGACGCGGACGCCCCCGCGGCGGACCGCTGGCGAGCGGTGCGTGACCTGCCGTTCCTGGCGGTGACCGTGCTCAACGCGGTGCTGGTCGTGCAGTACACCCTCTCCGAGGTCGGGCTGCCGCTCTGGATCGTGCGGCGGACCGAGGCGCCGCGCTGGACGGCGGCCCTGCTGATGATCGTCAACTGTGTGCTGGTGGCGCTCCTTCAGGTGCGGGTCGCCCGCCGGGCCTCCCGAGTGCCGAGCGCGGTACGGGCGATGGGCTGGTCGGGGCTGCTCCTGGCGGCGGCCTGTGCGGTGTACGCCGTGTCCGCGGGTCTGCCCCCGGTGTGGGCGGTGCTGTCGCTGACCGCCGGGTCGGTGGTGCAGGTCTTCGCGGAGGTGCTGTCGGCGGCCGGCGGCTGGACCCTCGGGTACGAACTGGCCGACGTCCGCGCGCACGGCGTCTACCAGGGTGTGTTCGGCGCGGGGATGTCGGCCGGGATGATGGCGGGACCGGCCCTGGTCACGGTCACCGCGATCGCCCACGGCGCGCTGGGCTGGGCGGTTCTGGGTGTGCTGTTCGCCGCGGCCGGGCTCGCGGTGGCGCCCGCCGTGCGCTGGGCACAGCGGGACGCCTGGCGGGGCGAACCGGCCTGACGCGTCCGCCTGGTGCCCCGGGGGACGGGCCGCTCCCGGAGACGGACCGCCGGACGTTGCGCACCGCGTCGAGCGGAGCGCGCTTCGACGCGTGGGACCGGCATCCGGGGCGGGGCCGCGTCGAGCGGCCGCGTCCTCAGAAGCCGAGGTCGCTGAGGCCGGGGTGGTCGTCGGGACGACGCCCCAGCGGCCAGTGGTACGCGCGCTCGGACTCGGGGATCGGGAGCGTGTTGATGGAGGCGTGGCGGGTGTGCATCAGCCCGTGCTCGTCGAACTCCCAGTTCTCGTTGCCGTAGGAGCGGTACCAGTTCCCCGAGTCGTCGCGGTGTTCGTAAGCGAAGCGCACGGCGATGCGGTTGCCGTCGTGGGCCCACAGTTCCTTGATGAGCCGGTAGTCGAGCTCGGTGCTCCACTTGCGCGTCAGCAGCGCGACGATCTCGTTCCGGCCGGTGGCGAACTCCGTGCGGTTGCGCCAGCGGGAGTCCGGTGTGTAGGCGAGCGACACCTTGCGCGGATCACGGGTGTTCCAGGCGTCCTCGGCCAGGCGGACCTTTTCGATGGCGCTCTCGCGGGTGAACGGCGGTACCGGCGGGCGGGTGGCCTCGGTCATGTCGGCTCAACTCCTTCGTACTCGGGGCGCGCCACGGATCGGGCGAGCCTGTGCACCAGTGCGAGAACGTTCGTTCTCCCTGACGCTTGCTAGCATAGAGAACGTGCGTTCTCAAGGCAAGGACACTCCAGGCGAGGCAGAGATGACGGAGCGGGACCCGGCCCGGCAGAGAGTGCTGGACGCGGCCGACGAGCTGTTCTACAGCCGGGGCATCCAGGCGGTGGGGATGGACGCGGTGCGCAACGCCTCAGGGGTTTCCCTCAAGCGCCTTTACGCCCTGTTCCCCTCCAAGGACGCGCTCGTGCTGGAGTTCCTGCGCGAGCGTGACGCGCGGTGGATGAGGGCTCTCGCCGATCACGTCGACGCGCGGCCGACGCCGGAGGAGCGCATCATCGCGGTGTTCGACTGGCTGCACGGTTGGTTCTCCGAGCCGGACTACCGCGGGTGCGCCTTCATCAACTCCTTCGGCGAGCTGGGCGCGGTCTCGCCCCAGGTGGCCGAGCAGGCACGGCACCACAAGCAGGCATTCCACTCATATCTGACCCAACTCGTCGAGGCGTCCGGACGCCCGGCCGCGCTCGCCGGCCACCTCGCGCTCCTGGCCGAGGGCGCGATCGTCACCGCGGCACTCTTCGCCACACCCGAGCCCGCCCGGCAGGCGCGCGACGCCGCCCACCACCTGCTGCACACGCCGTGACACCAAAGCGGAGGCTTTGGTTCCGTGACATCCGTCACCCCACCTGCCGGAGTTAGGCGTGCCGGATAGTAGATGCCGCTCTCTCGACATATGGGATTTGTCCGGCTTGACGCACTCGCCGGCCGTGTAAGGCCCGCCCGCGCTCCGGACACTCGACGATTTCACCCGTTCTCGGAGACGGACAGGCCTTCTGACAAGGTGTCAGCCCCTTCGGCCGAGCGGTCCGCACCGGGCCAGCACGCTCCGCAGCCCTTGGCAAGGGCCCCGCAGGTCTACGGAGCAAGATAGTACGAAGGCGCTTTGCCCTCCCTGTGAAGCCGTTCTAACAATGACGACCCGAACAACGTCTCCGCAGCTCAGGAGCGGGGTCCGCGCAGAGTCAGCCGCACATGGGGCGCTCGGCGACTACCGGGTGAGGTCACGCATGGCAAAGCATCGTAAGAAGCAGCATTACCGGCGGATGGTCATAGCCGCAGTCACGATGGGTGCCGTGGGCATACCGTCCGTCGCCGTGGCCTGCGCCGACTGGCCGACCGACGGCGGAGGCGAGCCCGGCGGCGGACACGGTTACGCGGCCGCGCACATGCGGTACCGGGCCGACGGCGAACACCACCGGGGTCATCACCACCGGCGCCATCACCACAAGCACCACGAGACCGTCGCGCCCGCCCCGGTCACGTCGAAGACCCCGAGCGCCCCGGCGGGCCCCGCGAAGACCACCCAGCCGGCCAAGCCCAAGGCCGGCCCGTCCACCACCGCCCCCAAGGCCACCGCCTCGGCGACTCCCGCGGCGCCGAGCACTCCCAAGCCCACCGCCACGGCGTCCTCGGTCGTCGCACGCATCGTGCAGCTCGTCAACGCCGAGCGCGGCAAGGCCGGTTGCTCCGCCGTGACCCTGAACACGACCCTGACCAAGGTGGCGCAGGCGCACAGCCAGGACATGGCGGCCCACCAGAACATGTCGCACACCGGTTCCGACGGCTCCGACCCCGGCCAACGGATCACCGGCGCCGGCTACGCCTGGAGCGCCTACGGCGAGAACGTCGCCTACGGCTACTCCACCCCCGAGCAGGTCATGGCCGGCTGGATGGCCAGCCCCGGCCACCGGGCCAACATCCTCAACTGCTCGTTCAAGGAGATCGGCGTCGGTCTCGCACAACCGGGCAGCTACTGGACCCAGGACTTCGCGACGGCCCGCTAGGACGAACTCCCGAGATCGTCCGCGCTCTCCCGCGATCCCGCCCGGCGACGACGGCGACCCGAGGAGCGGTACTCACGTCCACCCGCGTGACCGCCCGGGCCGCCGTCGCGCTGCCCGTGTGCCCGTACCGGCCGACAATGGGCGTACGGCGGGGTCGACCCCCCGGGGCGGGGCCGGGGAAGGGAGCGGCCTCATGCCGGCACGGCACCTCTCCCCCGACCGTGTACGGGCCGCACGGCAGGCGGTGCGTGTGACCGTGGCGGCCACCGCGGTCTTCTACCCGGCCGTGTACGCGCTGCACCAGCCGGTCATCGCGGTCTACGCCCTGTTCACACCGATCGCCCTCGGTCTCCTGTCATCCCCGCCCGGCGGGAGCCGCCGGCGGGCCCGGGTCGTCCTGCTCGCGCTGCCGTTCGCCCTGGCCCTGACCGCCCTCGGCACGGTCCTCGCCGTGACCACCGGCGCGGCGGTGGCGGGCATGGTGGTGGTCGGCTTCGCCCTGACCTTCGGCGCGGTCTGCGGACCGGCACCGGCGGGCGTGGCCCCCGGGCTGCTGCTGTTCTACGTCCTCGCCTGCTTTCCGCCGTACGCGCCGGACGCCCTGCCGCAGCGGCTCGTCGGCGTGCTGCTGGGCACCGCACTGCTGCTCCTGTGCGAGCTCCTGCTCCTCCCGGCCCCGCCCGACCCGCCCTACAGCGAACGGATCGCCGACGCGCTGGACCTCGCGGCCACGTCGGCGGTCGTCGCCGCACACGGTCGCGGCACAGCCCCGGACCGGGCCCGGCTGCTGAGCACGACCGGACGGGGACTGCGTCTGTCCCAGCAGCCACCCGGTTCACGTCCGACCGGGGCCGGCCGGACCCACCGCGCCCTCGCCGAGGCGGGAGCGGCGACGCGCCGTCTCCTGGACCAGCTGGCCCGTACGACTCCCACGGCCAACCGTGACCTGGCCTCCGAGACACTGCTGCGGGGCATCGCGGCCGCGTGTACGAGGACGGCGGACGCCCTGCGCGGCGCGCCCGCCGTGCCGGGGCCCGAGGTGTTGGAGGAGATGGCCGCCGACTTCGTCGCCCACCGCGGGCGCTCCTCGGGCTCCCGGACGGCACCGGCGCCGGCGCTCCTCGTGCACCGGTCCACCGTCCTGGCCACGGCCGCGTCGGCGATCACCGTGCAGGCCGCGGTCGCCGTGGCGCTCGGAGGGCGGCGCACCCTGACCGGGCTCCCGCGCGAGCAGTTCTGGTACGCGCGGCCGAGCACGGTACGGCTGTGGGCGGCTCGGCTCACCGGCAATGTCACCCGCCGTTCGGTCTGCTTCCAGAACGCCGTGCGCACGGCCGTGGGTATCGGGGCGGCTCGTCTGGTGGCGGGAGCGCTGGATCTGTCGCACGGCTTCTGGGTTCTGCTGGCGGTGCTCACCCTGGGGCGTACGACCGCGGGGGCGACCTGGTCGGCGGTGCGGTCGGCGGCCGTCGGCACGCTGCTGGGGGCACTGGCGGCCGGGGTGCTCCTCTTCGAGGCGGGCGGCGCCGCCGTCGTGTCCGCGGTGGTGCTGGTGCCGGCGATGCTGCTGGCCTTCACGCTCGGGCCGATCGCCGGACCCGCCTGGGCGCAGGGCCTGTTCACACTGGTCGTCGCCTGCGCCTTCAGCCAGCTCTCACCGGTCACCTGGCGGCTGGCGGAAGCCCGCCTGCTCGATGTGCTCACGGGTTGCGCGATCGGGCTGCTGTGCGGCCTGCTGGCCTGGCCGTCCGGCGCCCGTGGCGAGGTCCGGCACAGCATGGCCGAGCTGCTGCGCGCGGCCGCGCCGCTGGTGGAGGTCACCGCGGCAGCCACGGTCGCCCCCGGCACCCCCGACGCAGCGGGGCGCCCGGCCGAGGAGGCGGTGCGGCTGACCCGGCGCCGGCTGCGCATCGCGGAGGCCGCCTACGCCCAGTACCGCACCGAGGCGGGCAGGAGTCCCGCCGACGGCGGCTCCGACTGGCTCGCCGCCCTCAACTGCGCCGGCCACGCGCTCGTCGGCGCCCATTGGCTGCCCCGGCTGAGCCCGGGACCCATGCCGCCGGACGCGCGGCACTGGGCGCGGGAGTCGGCCGGGGAGCTGGCCGACGCCTTGGTCCGCGCGGCCGACTTCCCGCCCGGCGGTGTACGGGTCCGGCGGACACCCATACCCCGGTCCGTCCTCGCCGCGGTACCCGCACCGGCCCTGCCCGCACTGGTCGATGTGGAGGTCTGGTTCAGCGGCCTCGGGGCGGATCTGGCGGAGATGAGGGGAGACAGCCGCCCGGTCAGGAGCCGGGCGGCCTGATCCACCCCAGGGACCGTTCGACGGCTCGCTGCCAGTTGTCGTACTCCGCGTCCCGACGGCCGGGGTCCATGTCGGGCAGCCACCGGGCGGCCGGATGCCAGTTGCGACGCAGGACTTCCAGGTCCGGCCAGTAGCCGGCGGCCAGTCCCGCGGCGTAGGCGGCGCCGAGGGAGACCGTCTCGGCGACCATGGGCCGTACCACCGGCACGTCCAGCACATCGGCCACGAACTGCATGAGCAGGTTGTCCGCCGTCATGCCCCCGTCCACCTTCAGCTCCTTCAGCGCCACCGAGGAGTCGGCGTTCATCGCGTCGACGACCTCGCGCGTCTGCCAGCCGGTCGCCTCCAGGACGGCCCGGGCCAGGTGCCCGCTGGTGATGTAGGAGGTGAGGCCGACGATGACCCCGCGCGCGTCACTGCGCCAGCGGGGCGCGAACAGGCCGGAGAAGGCGGGGACGATGTAGCAGCCGCCGTTGTCCTCGACCGTCCGCGCGAGGGTCTCGATCTCCGGGGCGCTGCTGATCAGTCCCAGACGGTCGCGGAACCACTGCACCAGTGAGCCGGTGACGGCTATCGACCCCTCCAGGGCGTAGGCAGGCCGCTGGTCCCCGATCTTGTAGGCGACGGTCGTGAGGAGGCCGTGCCGGGACCGTACGACATCACTGCCGGTGTTGAGCAGCAGAAAGCTGCCCGTCCCGTATGTGCACTTCGCCTCGCCCGGGGAGAAGCAGGTCTGGCCGAAGAGGGCGGCCTGCTGATCGCCGAGGGCCGCGCTGATACGCAGGCCCGGCAGAAGCGTGCGGGCCTCGCCGTAGGTCTCGGCGGAGGACCTGATCTCGGGCAGCATAGGGCGGGGCACGCCGAAGAACCCCAGCAGTTCCTCGTCCCAGGCGAGCGAGCGGATGTTCATCAGCATGGTGCGGCTGGCGTTGGTGGGGTCGGTGATGTGCAGGCCTCCGTCGACGCCCCCGGTGAGGTTCCAGATCAGCCAGGTCTCCATCGTGCCGAACAGCACCTCGCCGTGTTTGGCGCGCTCTTCCAGCCCCTTGACGTTGTCGAACAGCCAGCGGATCCGCAGTGCCGAGAAGTACGTCGAGGGCGGCAGCCCGCACCGCTCCAGGAAGAACTCCTCCCCTGGACTTCGTCTGAGGTCCTCGACGAGCGGCGCCGTGCGGGTGTCCTGCCAGACGATCGCCCTGCCCAGGGGGGCGCCCGTGCGCCGGTCCCAGAGCACTGTCGTCTCCCGCTGGTTGGCCACACCGGCGGCGGCGACCTGCTGCGCGGCGAGGTTCGCGGCGGAGAGGGACTCGGGCATGACGCGTCGCAGGTTGTGCCATATCTCGACGGCGTCGTGCTCGACCCAGCCAGGTCTGGGGAAGTGCTGCTGGTGCTCCCGCTGGGCGACCGACACCAGGCGTCCGCCGTGGTCGAACAGAATGCATCGGGTGGAGTTGGTGCCCTGATCGATGGACATGACATACCGCTCAACCATGAACGGGTCCTCCTTCCGATGGGTCGAGGGGCGGGAGGGGCCTACCAGCGAGCGGCTCCCAGGTCTCTGGAGATGGCCCTCGCGGCCTCACGGATCAGGGTGATCAGGCTCGGCCGGGGCCGGCCCTGGCTGTCGCAGATCCTCTCGACCGGGCCGGACAGCCCGATGGCACCGACGACCAGACCGCCGTGTCCGCGGATCGGCGCGGCGAGTCCGGCCTCGCCCATGCTCATCTCCTGGACCTCGGCGGCCCACCCGACCTCCCTGACCTCGGCGAGCGCCCGGGTGAGCTGCTCCTGGGTGACCAGGGTGTGCCTGGTGTACGCCTCCAGGCCCGACTCCAGGGCGGCGTCGAGAGGTGCCGTCCCGTAGGCCAGCAGCACCTTGCCGAGCGAGGAGGCGTGCAGGGGCAGCAGCGCGCCCACGTCCAGGGTCTGGAGCGTGTCGTCGGGGCGGAAGACGTGGTGCACGACGAGGACCTTGCCTTCCAGAGGGGTGCCCAGGCGTACCGCTTCCCCGCTCCGGGCGGCCAGGGCGTCGGCCCAGTTGATGGAGCGCGACCGCAGTTCGTTGACGTCGAGGTAGCTCGTGCCGAGGTGCAGGAGGGCGGCCCCGAGCTGGTATTTTCCGGTCGCCGCGTCCTGCTCGACGAAGTCCACGTGCTGGAGTGTGCGCAGGATGCCGTGGGCGGTTCCCTTCGCCAGTCCGAGCGAGGCCGCGACCTCACCGAGTCCGAGTCGGCGCGGTCCACCGGCGAGCAGACGCAGGATCGCCGCCGCCCGTTCGATGGACTGGACTGGGCCGGCCATGATGCGAGCCTATTACCGGCATGGGCGTTTTGCCCTGCGTAGAGGCGGCGCGGGGGCGACGAGGGGCAGCCGCGTTCGGTAATGCCGACCACGGTTCATTGACCGGCCTTGAATCGCTTTTTAGCGTGCTTGACAGCCCGGCAATGCGCCGAGCCCGGCGCCTGACCGGCAGCGCTCACCACCCTGGAGAGAAGATGGCGGTACAGCTGAACACGCCGCTTCGGGAGGCATACGAGGACATCTGTCCGATGCTGCCCGTCGCCGGGACCGTCTCGACCGCACGCCGACGCGCGCGGGGGCTCCTCGTCGACTGGAACGTGTGCCCGAAGATCGTCGAGGACTCGCTGCTGGTGGTGTCGGAACTGGTCACCAACGCGATCGTGCACGCCCTGCCCCCGGCGGTGCTGCGGCTGTCCTGGGTCCGCTGCGACGGGCTCGGCACCCTGCGTGTCGAGGTCACCGACGGCGGCCCCGCCCTTCCGGGGGGACACCTGGGCACGGGATGCGACCCGGACGAGCACGGTCGGGGCGAGGGGATCGTCCATGCGCTGGCCGACCGGCACGGCATCCGCATCCACGGCGGCGGGGTCACCCGCTGGGCCGACCTCGTCACCACGTGAAACGGCACGGGCTCGGCTGCCCGCACCCGGACCGGACGAGCGTGGTCCCCTGCGGGAGACTCCCCCTTCCGGGCCGATGTCAGGCCTGCTCGGACAAGGGCCGGTACACGCGCTTGCCCTTCCGTCGAGCGGCCTCCCCCGGTGTGCGGGCGAAGCCGGGGCGACCCCGGCTCCCCGCGGCCCCGGTTCCCTGACCTTCCTGCCGCCCACCGTTGCGACCCACGGCCGCGGAGCGGGAGTGCGGCAATGCGGACGCGGCTTCGCGACCGGCGTCGTACGGAGGTTCCGAAGCGGCCGGTGTGCGTGCCGCCGACTCCGACGCGGCCGGTGTGTCGGCGGTCTGCCGACGCAGCAGGAGCAGGGCCGCGTCGTCGTGCAGCCGGCCGCCCACATGCGCCAGCAGTTCGTCATGGATCCCGGTGAGCGTTCGCGCGGGCTCGTCGGTCACATGGCGCGCCACGCCTTCGGCCAGCGGGTAGAACTCACGCGCGTGGTCGCGGGCCTCGATGACCCCGTCGGTGTAGAGCAGCAGCTGGTCTCCCGCCGCGAAGGGCATCCGCTGCAGGCGGGGCTCCTCGGCCGAGAGGGAACGCAGTCCGAGGGGCGGAGCGGGATGGGTGGGCTCCAGGGCCACGACGCCTTCGGGCCCGGAGATGAGCAGCGGCGGCGCATGCCCGCAGTTGACCACCTCCAGCTCCCCCGGCCGCGGGCATCCGACGACCACGGCCGTGACGAAGTCGTCCGGTCCGAGATTGCGCGCCAGGCTGCGCTCGATGCGCTCCACGACGGCGAGGAGATCGGGCTCGTCGTAGGCGGCCTCGCGGAAGACACCGAGCACGAGCGCGGCCGTTCCCACGGCCGGCAGCCCCTTCCCGCGCACGTCGCCGACGATCAGCCTGATCCCGTGCGGGGTGGGCACCAGGGCGTACAGATCCCCGCCGATCCGGGCCTCGGCCGCCGCGGCGCTGTAGCGAACCGCCACCTGGAACGGGCCGACGGTCTCCGGGACGGGCTGGAGCACGGCGTGCTGGGCGGCCTCCGCCACCGAGCGGACGGCCGCGAGCACCCGCTCGCGCCGACCGCGCAGCGCGCTGGCCAGGGCGCTCGCCAGAGTGACGGCCAGCAGGGCCGACAGGACGGCCGCCAGCTCGCCGCCCGGAACCGAGTGCCTGCCGCCCAGCGTCACGCCGAGCACCGTGGCGAGGAGACCGACGCACAGGACGCCCCGGGGTCCGTTGGTGGTGGCGGCCAGCGCGGGACCGGCCGCCAGCAGCGGCAGCCAGACCATTCCCCCGCCGCCGACCACGTCGAAGAGCACGATCACGGCGACGATCAGCACCGGCAGCACGGGTGTCCCGGCGGCCAGCTGCGCGGCGGCGCGGCCGGTCACTCGCTGTGTGTACGGCCGCATCGGCCAGTGGCCGTCACCATGGTCTCGGGCCTGACTCATGTTCGTCCGCAGTCCTCACCTGTTCGGGGCGCCGCTCCCGGCATGTCCGATTTATCCAGGAAAGCGGCTCTGCGAGGCTGCCTCAAGGAGAGGGTTTTCAGATAGTGAGCGAGAGGCTCCTGGTCACCCGGCTCGCGCCGGCGAGCAGCCGGTCCCGGATCTCCTGGAGTCGGGCGAGCCGCTCGGCCGGCACCGAGACGCCGAGCGAGCCGAGCGTGTCCCCCCGGTACACGGGCACCGCGACGCACACCGTGCCGAGCGCGTACTCCTCGAGATCCGTGACGGCCGGGGCCAAGGGGGGAGAGTCCAGCCTGCGCAGGAGCTCCGGAAGACTGGTGATCGTCCGTGGCGTGAGGTCGGCCAGGTGGTGCCGGGAGAGGTAGTCCCGGCGTGAGTCCTCGTCCAGTTCGCGCAGCACGCTCTTGCCCAGCGCGGTGGCGTGCCCGGCGTCCTCGAAGCCCACCCAGAGGTCGACCCGGGGTGCCCGGGGGCCGTCCACGATCTCGGCGACCCTGATCTCGCCCTCCTCGTAGAACGTGAGGTAGGTGGCGGCGGCGAGCTCGTCCCGCAGCGCGGCGAGCGTCGGCCGGACCCGGCTCAGCAGCACCTGCGCACGACCCGCGGCGTGCAGCGTCTGCACCTTGTCGCCCAGGACGAAGCCGCCGTCGCCCAGCTTGCGCAGGTAGCCGTCGTGGACCAGCGTCCGCAGCAGGTGATACGCGGTGGCCAGGGGCAGCCCCGTCTCCCGTGCCAGCTGCTTGGCCGGCGCGCCGTTCTCGTGCGCGCTCACCGCCTCCAGCAGACGGAACGCCCGCTGCACCGACGTGATGAGCGTGGGGCTGTCGGGGGCACCCATACGAACAGCCTGCCCTTGGCGCCCGGCCCAGGCAAGGCAGGACCGGGCACCAGCGGAACAGGACAAGCCGCAGCTCAGGCGGTCCGGCAGCGGATCGGCGACAGACATCACCATGGGTCCTTGGCGGCAGCATTCCGAAGCGCGGACGTTTCGGGACGACAGCAGCCGCAACCTGACGGGCGACCGCCGGGACGTCAGCGGCCGGCGGCGTCCTCGGAGGCCGCCCGGGGCGAAGCCGCCTGGGGCGGGGTGGCCTCGGTGGCCTTCGGGGCCGGCCGCTCGGGCGCACCCTCGGCGGGGGCGGCGGCCTGGCGGGCGTCGCCCTCCTTCATGGCCTTCGCCTCGCTCTTGAGGATGCGCATCGACTTGCCCAGTCCGCGCGCGGCATCCGGCAGCTTCTTCGACCCGAAGACCAGGATGATGACGATCGCCACGATCAGCAGATGCCAGGGTTCCAGTCCGTTGCGAAACATCCCGCCAGCCCCTTCTGCGCGCCGGGCAGCGGTGCGCGCCCGGCGTACGGCACCCCTGCCATGATTGCCATGTTGCGCAACTGTACAACCTCGGGCGGCTCAAATCCCCGTGGCGGCAAGGCCGTAGAGGTCTCAGCGGCCGAGGCCGCGCAGTCGCCGTACGGGACCGGTGGCCCGCCGCGAGCTGCCGGCCAGCTGGCCGATCATCACCCGCACGATGGTCACGACGTCGGGGTCGTCGATGTAGTAGACGTGCCGTCTGCCCTCGCGGCGCGCGTGCACGAGCCCGCCGAGCTTCAGTTTCGCCAGATGCTGGCTGACCGCCGGCAGCGTGCCGCCCACCCGGTCGGCGAGATGCGTGACATCGCACTCGCCCTGCGACAGGGCCCACATCAGATGCAGCCGGGAGGAGGAGGCGAGCAGTCCGAACTCGGCGGCAGCGGCCGCCAGCACCTCGGCCGACGGATCCTCGAAGCCACCGGCGTTCCGCGTCACAGCGCTCTCCCGTCCCACCCTGTTCACAGCCGACGCACGTGCGCCCACCCAGTGTAGTCGTCCGGCCCGGACGATTCTGCGCACCGGGCCTCCCGGGCAGGAAGTCGTCCAGGACATACCGACCCCCGAACCGCTCGGGAGAACGGACACCCGCCACTTCGATAAGATGATCTTGAAGCGCCACAACTGCGTCCGCGTGGTCGGTCATTGGGTGGCACGGCGCGGGTTGTCGTCGAGAGTAAAGGGACGCGGGTGGGACTGCTTCTGGCGGATCGCTACCAGTTGGACGGGCTCCTGGGGCAAGGCGCCATGGGTGAGGTGTGGCGAGCCACGGACCGGACTCTGGATCGCGCGGTGGCGGTGAAGCTCCTGCGCGCCGAAGAGGCGGCGGACACCGAGCGCTTCAAGCTGGAGGCACAGACGGCCGGCCGTCTCAACCACCCTCATGTGGTGGGCGTGTACGACTTCGGCTCCCACCACGGCCGGCTCTACCTGGTCATGGAACTCATCGAGGGCTGGACCCTGGCCCAGGAACGTTCCCTGCGCGGCACCCTGCCCCCGCACGAGGCGGCGACCCTCGCGGCGCAGATGGCGGCGGGGCTGTCCGCCGCACACGCCCAGGGTGTGGTCCACCGGGACATCAAACCGGCCAACGTGATGCTGACCGCCGACCGCACCGCGAAGATCACGGATTTCGGCATCGCCCGCTTCGCCGACGACGCGGCCGGGACCCTCACGGCAACCGGGAAGGTCGTCGGCACCGCCGACTACCTGGCTCCAGAGCGGGCTCTCGGGCGCCCCGCGCAGCCGGCCTCCGACGTCTACTCGCTCGGCTGCGTGCTGTACGAACTGCTCACCGGGCGACCGCCGTTCCGCGGCGCGACCAGTCTGGCGGTCGTACAGCAGCACGTGGACGCCGCGCCCGTCCCGCCCTCGCATCTGCACGCCGGGACACCGGGCCCACTGGACGACTACGTCATCGGCATGCTGGCCAAGGACCCCGCACACCGCCCCACCGCGGAGCAGGCGGCGGCCTGGCTGGCCGGGACCCGGTACGAGGAACGGCCACAGCCCACGCCGCTCCCGCCGGCCGCGCCGCCACCGCCGGCCACCCATCGGGCCGCCGGCGGCGCACGCTCCGCTCGGTCCCGTGGGAGGAGCCGTCGCAGCCGGGCCACGCAGGTGGCGCTGGGCGGGGCCGGCGTACTGCTGTTCGCGGCGGCCGCGGCCGTCGGATCGAACCTCAACTCTTCTGACGACACGCCGCGTTCACCCGCTCCGTCCGACTCGGCGCCGGCCGGTGGGACTCCGCCGGCCAACGCGCCGTCGGCGACCGCCCCCGCCCCGCCCGCGGTGCACCGCGAGGACGCCGACGCGAACGCGCACCCCCAAGTGCGGCACGGACAGGACCGGGAGAGAGAACACGGAAGGCACGCAGAGCACTGAGCCCCGTGCCCCGGCGCCTCGGGCGGTGACGACGCGGCGGATCGAAGATGAGGGATGTTCATTTCCGTCCCGCACCCTCATCATGTGGCCACTGCGACAACTGACGCGCCGCCAGGAGGCCCCGTGGTACGCCTGCATGCCCGAGCCCTGCTGTGCACTCTCGCTCTGCTGCTCGGTTCGGCGGCGCCCGCTTCGGCGGCGGTACGTGAGCGGGCGGCGGGCACCGGGGTCACGCCGGTCATCCTCGTTCACGGCTACAACGCGGACCCCGGCGTATGGGGCTCGCTGCGGGCCGACCTGCTGGCATCCGGTTACACCGAGGACGACGTGTTCGCCTGGGGCTACGACACCAGCCGGTCCGTCAACGAGACCCTCTCCGGCCGCTTCGCCTCGTACGTCGAGCAGGTCCTGGCCCGAACCGGGGCCCGCAAGGTCGACCTCGTGGCCCACTCCTTCGGCAGCCTCGTCACCCGCTGGTACGTCAAGTACGGCGGCGGCACCGCGACCGTGGACCACTGGATGTCGCTGGGCGGCCCCAACCACGGCACCACCCTGGCCTGGGGCTGCGCCCTGTGGTCACAGGCATGCCGGGACATGACGCCCGGATCGTATGTGCAGACCCGGCTGGCCCAGGGCGACGAGACACCGGGCGCGGTGCGCTACGACACCTGGTGGTCGGACTGCGACGAGGTCGTCGACCCGGACAGCAGCGTGCACCTGGACGGGGCCGACAATCACCCGGCGGGCTGTCTGGCCCACAACGACCTGCTCACCGACGCCACGGTCTCCCGGCAGGTAAGGGCCTTACTGCGGGGCTAGGGCTCCTGCCGTCCGCTCGACACGGCGCGCGGCCGGGCCGTCCCACCTCAGACACTTTGTACCGATCCGGTCGAGGAGCCGGCGCACCGGTCGCAAGGATCGAACGGGCCCCGCGATCGCCGTCTCCCGCGCCCGTGACGCCTGTGGCGCATGTCACACCAATCCGGCATCCGTGGCGCCCGCGTTCCGGACAGTCACCGCGCATGACCGCATCGAGCAACTCCCTGCGCGCCGACCGCCGGCCTGCCGGAGTCGAACCGCGCCGGGGCACGGCGGGCGGTGTGACACTCGACGTGGCGACGACGGGCCACGGCCCGGCCGTCCCGCTGTCGCACGGCTTCCCGCACACGTGGCGGATCTGTACCCATGCCATACGTGCCCGCGAGCGACGGACGTCGGCAACGACGGGCCCGCCGTGGTGGTTCGGCTTCCACGGCGCACCCGGCCCGGCGGAGTCCGCCCTCGTGGGCCATGAGGAGATCTACGGAGTACATCGGGAGGGACGGCGAGTCCGGCAGGCCCTGCCGCCGCTCCTCCACCCGTTCCTCGCCCGAGCAGTGCACGGCATCCGCCGTACAACCGGGGCCGTCGCCGATGCGCCCTACGGGACGATGCGCGTGATCTCCCCGTCCTCGGGGTCCCCGTACTTCGTGATCAGCTGCTCGTCGCTCATGCTGTCGACTTCTTCGCTTCTCTGGACCGGAAAGATCACGTGGGTGTCCTTGTCCGTCCAGTACTCGACTATGCGGAGCGTGTCGGTGGCTCGGCTCATGCGGTGCTCCCTTGCGACGCGTGGCGTTCAGAGTGCGTCTGTGCAGGTCGAGGGTCAATAGGAATAGGGGCTTCCGTTTCGACTGCCGGAAGCGTATGTTCCGCTTACCCCGCGTCGGCGCCTTTCGGGGCGTCGGCCCGCCGATCCCGGGGCGGCGGGCCACGCGGGGGCCAATCGCCTGATCCCCGAGGCCGCGGGCCTCGCGGCGATCAGTAAGTGCGGATGGCCATCAGCCCTTTCGGGTTGTCCTCCGCATGTCTCTTTCCGTGTCCGTCGGGAGTCGTAGCAAGACCGCCCTACAGAGGGATTCGCCTGCATCCTAGACACGAAATGGTCGTTCCGACCTGGAAGTTGATCGAAAGGAACGGCCATCGTGCGCATAGGACGCATGGCGCCCTTCATCGCGGTGGGGATCACGGCCACGCTGATCCCCGCCCTCGCCCCGACACAGGCATCCGCGACGGAGCCCCTGAGGAGATTCGAGAACCAGAAGCCCGCTTGGCACCGTTGTGACACGTCGATGCCCCCCGGGCTCCAGTGCGCGACGATCGAGGTTCCGCTCGACTACGGCCGGCCCACCTCCAAGACGCTCAAGCTGGCCATCTCCCGGATGAGGACCAGCGTCCCGGGCAAGCGGCACGGCGCGATCCTGTTCAACCCCGGCGGTCCCGGCGGCGAGGGCCTGGACATGCCGGCCATGATGAAGGTCACGCTGCCCGAGAAGGTACGTGAGCAGTACGACCTCATCGGGTTCGATCCGCGCGGCGTGGGTCGCAGCAGCCCGGTCACGTGCGGTCTGACGGCCACGGAACAGAACACCGAACACCCCTACAGGGCGGGGACGTTCAGCCGCGACGTCAAGTGGGCCCGGACCGTCGCCGAGAAGTGCCGCGCGAAGAACGGCGGCAGGCTCGCATACATGACCACCCGCAACACCGCCCGCGACATGGACATCATCCGCGCCGTCCTGGGCGAGAAGAAGATCTCCTACCTCGGCTACTCGTACGGCACGTACCTGGGCGCCGTCTACGCGCAGATGTTCCCCGAGCGCACCGATCGCTTCGTACTGGACAGCGCGGTGGATCCGGCCCGGGTCTGGCGGGGCATGATCCAGGTGTGGGCGGAGGGTACCGAGCCGGCGTTCACCCGCTGGACGAAATGGACCGCCCAGCACCACGGCACCTACAAGCTCGGCGACACCCCGGCCAAGGTGAAGAAGACGTTCTGGAACCTGATCGCCCGGGCCGACCGCCATCCGATCGAGTCCGGCGGCGGGAAGCTCGACGGGGACGAGATCCGTGCCGCCCTGCGCGGCGAATTCTTCAGCCCCAAGACCGCGGCCGAGGCCGTCGTCGAGTTCAAGAAGTCCGCCGACGGCGAACCGGCCCCGCGCCGCACGGTCGCGCCGGGCGGCGAGCGGGGACCACGCCGCTTCGCGGCGCCCGCCGCGCAGACGCCGGAGGACAACAGCCCCTCCGTCTTCTGGACCGTGGTCTGCGGCGACACCGCGGCCTGGCCGCGCGACCCCGACCAGTACCGACGTGACGCGATCCGGGACAAGGCCAGGTACCCGCTGTACGGCGACTTCGGCTCCAACATCACACCCTGTGCGTTCTGGAACAGGCCGGCCGAGCCCGTCACGACGGTGGACAACAACGTCGGCCTGCTCACCGTCCAGAACCAGTGGGACCCCCAGACACCGCTGACCAGCGGCCTCGGCATGCATCACGCCCTGAAGGGCTCGCGCATGGTCTATGTCGAGGGCGGCGAGGGCCACGGCGTCTACTCCGACGACCCGCGCTCGTGCGCCAACCGCGCGGTCAACACCTACCTGAGCACCGGAAGGCTTCCGGCGCAGGACGTCACCTGCAAGGCGTCCGGTCGCCAGAGCCCCGGCGTGAGCCGGCCCATCCTTCCGACACCGCGGCAGACACCGGGAGGGCCCCGCTTCTGACGACGGGTTGACGGCCGCGAAGTGGCTGATTCCGCGCCTCACTTAGGGTAGGACTTGCAGGGCGGGTATGGTTATATGATCAAATCTCCCGATGCGTACCCCCCACATACAGACGCATCAACCTGCTCAGTCCGACGGGCCTCCCACCGAGGAGGTTCCACGCGGCCGTAATCCGTACGACGAACTTGCCTCGCTCGCGGACAATCCGCTGGACGACTTCCTCACCGAGGACGCCACGCCGGGCCCGCAGGACGACGACGCCGAGGAACCCTGGTCTCCGCCCAACCACAGGCGTGGCAGCCGCCGTCGCAACCGCGCCACCGGCCTGCCCATCGTGCTCAGGGCCCTCGTCTGGGTGCTCACCCTCGCCTGCCTCGTCACCCTCGCCGACCGCTGGGCACTGCTGTACGCCGAGCACAAGGCCTCCGATCGGCTCAAGGATCAATTGCACCTCGCGGCCGCCCCCGAGGTACGGATCGGCGGCTTTCCCTTTCTCACCCAGCTGGCCGCACGGCGCCTCGACTCGGTCCGCGTCACCGTCCCGGACATCCCGGCCCACCGGGTCACTCTCACCCAGGTCACCGCGACGGCGGACGGGATACGCATCGACGGCGACGGTCTCACCGCCGTGCGCGGCGCACTCGTCCGGCAGATGCACGGGCGGGTTCTGCTGTCCTTCGCCGACCTGAACCGCGAACTCGGCGCCTCCCAGGTGGCCTTCACCGCCCACGGGCCCGGCGGCATCCAGGCCCGTGGCTCCCTGCACGTCGCGGGGCACGACCTGCGCCTACGGGCCGACGCCCGGATCCGCCGGAACGGGGAGCGCGGCATCGCCACGTCCGTGGACGGCATGCGGCTCGACATCGGTGGCCTCGCGACGTACCGGCCCGGCACCGGGCCCGAGGAAGGCCTCCATCTGACGCGCGCCTCGGCGCGTCAGCTCACCCGGGAGACGGAGAAGATCAAGGCGTTCCTGGCCGTCCCGGAGATCGTGCACCGTCTGGGCGTGCCCGACAGCGCGGTGCGTGCCGCGCTGCACGACGAGGACGAGCTCCATCGCCTCACCGGCGCGCCTCGCTTCCTGCACGACCTGACCCGGGTGAACCTCGTGGACGCGGCGCTCGCCCACCCGAAGCTCCTCGAACGTATGGGCCTGGACCTCTCTCTTCTCACGGCACTGACCAAGCTCACCCGCCCGCAGATCGCCGACCGCTTCTCCTTCGCCTTCCAGCTCCCGAAACCGTCCTCGGGCGCGCTGCGCCTGCAGCGTGTGACGGTGGCCAAGGACGGCGTCCACGCCGACGTCACGGGCACAGGACTGCTCCTGGGACACTGAAGACGGTCTCCGGTCCGGGCGGCACGCACGGCGTCCCGCCCGGCTCAGCCGGTGACGTTCATTCCCCCCGGCCGCGATGCCTACCGAGCGCGGGCCGCGCAGGTGATGTCCGTGGCCGGCAGGCGGCCGGTGGCGAGGTACGCGTTGACCGTGGCGTCGGCGCAGCGGCTGCCGTACACGCCGAACACCGCGTGCTGGTCGGCGCCACGCAGGGTCACCAGGCGGGAGGAGCGCCACTCACGGTGCACGGTGGTGGCACCCTCGTAAATGGTGCGCGGGTCTCCGGTGGCGTTGACGAGCAGCGCGGGGAGATCGCGGCGCACGGTGGTCGGGCGCTCGCGAGGCCGGTCCCAGAAGGCACAGGCGTTGAGGTTGTTCGTGACGGGGCCGAACAACGGGTCCTGCGCGCGGGCTCGTCGGACATCACGCCAGTAGACCTCCGGGTCGTGGGGAGCGAAGGCGTCGCCGCACAGGATCGACGTCTGCACACTGCCGTACGGCGACTCGCTCCCGGTCAGCTCGAACTTCAGCACATCGGCGAGCCACGGGGACGGGGTGACCCGTTGCCCGTTCGCCGCGCGCAGCATGTCCCGCATCCCCCGTGCGAAGTCGCCGTAGGCACTGTCGTTGTCCTGCGAGAGTCCGTTGAACAGGACGATGGGCGCCACGTGCTCGTCCACGCGGTACTCGCCGAGCCGCAGCGGTGTGCGCGCGGCCGCGGCCTGGACGCGGTTCACGCTCGCCAGCACCGCCGCGCGGGTGCGGCCCAGACCGTAGGTCGTGTCGCGGGCGGCGGTCCACGAGGCCCAGCCGTCCAAGGCGTGCCGGTTGGCCGGCCCGACGCCGCGCAGCAGCCGGGGACCGTACCGGTCCGGGTCGATCACGCCGTCCAGCACGACCCGGTCGGTGCGGCCGGGGAACATCGTGGTGTACACCTCGCCGAGGTAACTGCCGTACGAATAGCCCAAGTAGGAGATCCTCCGCTCGCCGAGCGCGGCGCGCACGACGTCCATGTCGCGCGCGGTGTTGCGCGTGGTGGCGTAGGGCAGCACATCGCCCGCGTGCGTCCGGCAGCGCCGGGCCAGGTCTTCGGAGAAGGCCGCGACACGGTCGAAGCCGGCGCGGTCGCGGCCGGCGCCGCGAAACACGGAGCCGGTCGGCCAGTGGCAGTCCAGCGGGGTGCTGCGGCCGACGAAACGGGGGTCCATGCCCACCACGTCGTAGCGTCGTCCGACGTTCTTCATGGCCTTGCGCACCCACGGCGGGTCGCCGATCGTCTGGCCGCCGGGGCCGCCGCCGTTCAGCAGCAGCGGGCCGACGCGGTGGGCGGTGTCGGTCGCGCGGATCCGGGAGAGGGCGACCGTGATCGTACGGCCGCCCGGATCCGCGTAGTTCAGCGGAACGGTCACGTCGGCGCACCGGGCGCCCGCCTGCTCCAGCTCCTTTCCGGTCGCGTCGTGGGGGCCGAGCAGGCAACTCTTCCAGGTGAGGTGCTGGTGGTGGTAGCGGGCGAGCGGGTCGGGGGCCGCCGCCCGGGCCGCAACGGCGGTGACGGGCAGCGCGGTGAGGGCGAGGGCGGTGGCGGCCAGGCCCAGAGCGGCCCTTCGTGCCGTGGTCGCCCTTGCCGGCTGTAAGGAGGTTGCCAGGTGGTTCAAGGATTCGTCCCTTCTGCGGTTCGTGTTTCTCCGGGGGACCGGTCTTCGCAGAACGCGGTCTCGACGACATTCAGAAAGTCCTGTTCGGACTGGAGCGTGGCCGGTACCTGGTTGAGGGCGACCGCGACGGTCCGCCCGCCCGGGCCCGTCGCGCTCAGCGCCCGGTGGCCTCCCGGCACGGTCCCCGCGTGGCCCCACCACATGCCGCCGCAGCGCAGCGGAGAGGCGATGAGACCCAGTCCGTAACGGGCGCCGGGCCAGAGCCGGTCCGGGTCGGCCGCCACCGTCCGCCGCATCTCGGCGAGTCGGTCCGCGGGCAGCAGCCGGCCGCCGAGGAGCGCGGTGGTGAACCGCGTCAGATCGCCGGGCGTGGAGACCAGGGCGCCGCCGACCCCGCCGAAGCTCGTGTTCCAGTCGGTGCCGTCGACGCGGTGCCCGTCGGCCGCGATGAAATAGCTGCGGGAATACGGCCTCCGGATGCGGGGGTCGTCTCCGGGCCAGTACGTATCGCGCAGCCCGAGGGGCCGGATCAGACGGCGGGTGATCTCCTGCTCGGGAGGGCGCCCGGTGACTTCGCCCACGATCAGGCCTGCGAGGAGGTAGTTGGTGGTGGCGTAGTGCCAGCCGCCGCGCGGGCGCGGCAGGTCCAGTGCGCGGGCGACGAGCTCGCGCGGTGTGAAGTGGCGGTACCGCAGGTGCTCCGGGTGCTCCCACTCGGGGGCGTCGAGGTAGTCCGGCAACCCGCTGGTGTGCTGCAGGAGTTGTCGTACGGTGATCCGGCGGCCGTCGTAGCCGTTCTTGCGGACCACCCCGGGAAGGTAGCGGTCGACGGGGGCGTCGAGCGAGAGGCGGTGTTCGGCGGCGAGCTGGAGCACGACGGTCGCGGTGAACATCTTCGTGACGCTCCCCGCGCGCAACCGGTCCGTGACGTTCATCGGGCGGCCGCTGCTCAGATCCGCCGTTCCGGCGGCCTCTCTCCAGCGCGCGCAAGGTCCGCCGTCCGCGTCGGTGACCAGGACGGCCGCGCCGGCGAGACCGTCTCGGTCGGTGAGCGTGCGCAGCGACCGGCGCAGCTCGCCGTGCGCTCCGCAGCCGGCGTGCCGCCCGGGGTCGGCCGGCGCCACTACGGCCACTGGGGCGTCAGCCGCGACGGACGGCACGGCGGACGCCACGACGGACGCCGCCAACAGGGCCGCCACGCATGCGCGTCCGCCCAGCGTGGAGGAGATGGGAAAGGTCGCCATGCGCAACAACGCTAGGTTCGCGCCGCGATGAGATCACTCCTGCTGGCCGCCGGGTCCCGGGTGGGGGCAACCCCAGCGCACAGCAGGGGCGTTCCCCCGGGCGGGACGCCGGCCGGGCATGATGGTTCGCCGCCGGTGAACGCCGTTCCGGCATCAAGATCGTTCCGCGTACCCTCCGGACATGGCTGATCAGTGCTCGATCGATGTGGGCGGGGTCCGGTTGGCCTATCGGGTGTCGGGTCCGCCGGAAGCTCCGCCGTTGGTCCTGTTGCACGCGCTGGGCGAGGACGCGAGCGACTGGGAGCCGGTGCTACCCGTCCTCGCCCGTTGCCGACGGGTGTACGCCCCCGACTTGCGGGGGCATGGCCGTAGCGACCGGCCCGGAGAGTACTCGCTCGAACTCATGCGCACCGATGTGCTGCGGTTCCTGAACGCGCTGGGACTGGACCGAGTGGATCTGATCGGGCATTCCATGGGCGGGATCGTCGGCTACATGCTCGCGCAGGATCACCCGGAGCGGGTGCGCCGGCTCGTCCTGGAGGACGTTCCGCTGCCTCGTCCCCGGGAGCCCAGCGTCCCGGCCAGACCGGACGGCGCCCTGCCCTTCGACTGGGAGATGGTGCTGGCCGTCAGGCGGCAGATCGACGCGCCCGACCCCAGCCGGCTGGAGCGGCTCGGCGAGATCACCGCCGAGACCCTCGTGGTGGCGGGAGGGCCGGCCAGCCATGTGCCTCAGGACGGCGTCGCCGAGCTGGCCCGCCGTGTCCCCGACGCTCGGATGGTCACCCTCCCGGTCGGGCACCTGATCCACCGGGCGGCGCCGGAGGCTTTCGCGGAGGCGGTTGCGACGTTCCTGTCGATCGCCGCCGTCAAAAACACATGGACGCAGGATGCCGGGTCTTGATCCCATACGGGATGACCTCATTGTGGGTGGGCGAGCGGGTGCGTCTGCGCGGTATCGAGCCCGACGACTGGGGCGCCTTCATGCGCTTCGCCGAGGACGAGGAGCGGTCGGGTGACCTGCCGAACCCACCGCGTTCCGCGGAGAGCTTCCGGGTGTGGGCCAAGGAACAGGCCTCCGCCAAGCCCGGCGACGACTGCTTCCGGCTCGCCGTCGAATCCGTCGACGGCGGCGAACTCGTCGGTGCCGTCGGCTCGAACCGCGCCGATCCACGCGCGGGCTGGTTCGAATACGGCACAACGATAGGCGCGGATCACCGCCGCAAGGGCTACGCGGCGGAGGCCGCGGTGCTGTTGCTGCGCTTCATGTTCGCCGAGCGGCGCTACCACAAGTGCGAAGCGAGGATCTTCGCGCACAACGAGGCCTCGCTGGCGCTGCATCGTCGGCTGGGTTTCGCCGAGGAGGGCCGGCTGCGCGACCATGTGTTCCTGGCCGGCCGGCACCGCGATCTCGTCGTGATGGGCATCCTGGCCGACGAGTTCGTCCAGCGGCACCCGATCAGCGAGCTGTGAGAGACCCCCGCCGAGCTGGACGACCTCAGTCCCCGTCGGCGCCGGCCGGTCGGTACAGCACGGGCAGATCGCCGGGCCGTACGCGGACCGTCACCGGCAAGGTCGCCTCCACCTCGCCGTCGGCGCCGTAGGGGACGGGGCGTGAAGCCTCGATACGGAGTTCCTTGCCGCGCAGGACCCGCACCTCGGGGCGGCGGATGTGGGCGCCGGTCTTCAGCTCGTTCATGAGGGCGAAGAACAGCCTGCGCGGCGCCTCGCGGATCATGACGACATCGAGCAGTCCGTCGTCGACCCGTGCGCCGGGGGCGATGAGCCGGCCGGAGCCGTAGTAGGGGGAGTTGGCGGCCACGACGGTGTAGCCGCGGTGGGTGTGTTCCTCGCCGTCGACGGTGACGCGGTAGTCCGCCGCTCGCCACGTGGTGACGGCGCGCAGGCCGCCCGCATAGTACGAGGCGGCACCGCGCAGCAGACGGGCGTGGTTCGCGTGCCGGTTGGCCAGCGCGTCGACCCCGGCGTAGACGCTGCCCAGGACCACGGTGTTCCGGTGGACGGCCGACTCCACCTCGATGGTGTCGACGTGCCGGGGCTCGGCGTGGAGCAGGATGTCGGCGAGCCCGGCGGGGTCGGAGGGCAGGTCCAGGGCGCGGGCGAAATCGTTGCCGCGGCCCGCCGGCACCAGGCCGAGGACCGTGCCGGTGCCGCTGAGCGCGCCGCCGATGCCGCCCGCCATCCCGTCGCCGCCGACCGCCAGGACCACCCGGCCGCGTTCGCCGGCCTGCCGGGCGATGTCCTGGGCGTGGGCGAGGCTGCGGCTGTACTCCGTCTCCAGCTCGGCTCCGGCTTCACGGAGCAGACGGGCCAGGTGGAGCAGCGACGCCGCCCCGGTCGAGTCGCCCGCGGTCGGGTTGACGACGGCGGTGAACTGTCGCATCGGTGTGCCTCCGGGCGGTGACGGTAGGGGGTGGGACGGCCGGGCGGGGTGGATCGGTCGGTCAGTCGGTGGGCAGCAGGACGCCTGGGTTGAGGAGTCCCTCGGGGTCCAGGCGGCGCTTGACGGCGCGCAGGGCCTCGATGCCCAGTTCTCCGGCCTCCTTCACGTACCAGTCACGGTGGTCGGTGCCCACCCCGTGGTGGTGGCTGATGGTTCCCCCGGCGGCGAGCACGGCGTCGTTGGCGGCGTGCTTGGCCCGTGTCCAGTGTGCGACGGCGTCCTCGCCCTGGGCGCTGACCACGGTGAAGTACAGCGAGGCGCCGTTCTCGTACACGTGGGAGATGTGGCACATGACCAGGGGCGGGGTGCCGGTCTCGGTGAGAGTGTCGGTGAGGGCGGTGCGGACCGCGGCGTACAGGGCGGGGATGCGGGACCAGAAGGCGGCGGTCTCCAGCGTCTCGGCGAAGGCTCCCGCGTCCAGCAGGGCGTCGCGCAGGTAGGGCGCGGAGTAGCGGCCGTGGGCCCAGCGTTCGCCGGGTTCGGCGCCGAGCAGGGTGCCGCCGGCGGCGCGCAGGACGGCCGCCGCCTGCTCGCGGCGCTGGGCCGTTTCCTCGGCCGTGCCCTCGTAACCCGCGATCGCCTGGCATCCGGCGTCGCTCCGCGCCAGACCGGCGCCGATGGCGTCCGGCTGGGCGAGGCCGATCAGCGTCTCGGTCTCGTCGGACAGGCGCAGCACGGTCGGCCGGGGTCCGTCCTGGGCGAGCCGGCGCAGCGCCGCAGCCCCCTCCTCGAAGGAGGCGAAGCGCCAGCCCTCGTAGATACGCGCCTCGGGCAGCGGGCGGATCCGTACGGTGACGGAGGTGATGACGCCGAAGGCGCCCTCGGAGCCGAGGATCAGCTGGCGCAGGTCGGGTCCTGCGGCGGAGCGGGGAGCGCGGCCCGTCTCGATGGTTCCCTCGGGGGTGGCGAGGGTGAGGCCGAGCACCATCTCGTCGAAGCGGCCGTAGCCGGCGGAGGCCTGTCCGCTGGAGCGGGCGGCGGCGAACCCGCCGATGGTGGCCCACTCGAAGGACTGCGGGAAGTGGCCGAGGGTGAAGCCGCGCTCGGCGAGCAGGGCCTCGGCCTCGGGGGCGCGCAGGCCGGGCTGGAGGACGGCGGTGCGGGAGACCGGATCCAGGTCGAGCACGCCGTTCATGCGGCGCAGGTCCAGGGCGACGAAGGCGCGCCGTTCGGGGGCGAGGCCGCCCACGACGGAGGTGCCGCCGCCGAACGGCACGA
This sequence comes from Streptomyces griseochromogenes, assembly GCF_001542625.1. Taxonomy (NCBI): domain Bacteria; kingdom Bacillati; phylum Actinomycetota; class Actinomycetes; order Kitasatosporales; family Streptomycetaceae; genus Streptomyces; species Streptomyces griseochromogenes. The sequence goes on from NZ_CP016279.1 coordinate 6,105,889, forward strand.
CGGCCAGACCGTGTGCGGCACAGGTCTTCAGGACGGTGAGGACCTCGTCGTGCGAGGCGGGCAGGACCACGGCCTGCGGGACGTCGGAGACATCGCCGGTGCGCAGGCGCAGCAGGTCGGGCGTGGACTTGCCGCGGGTGTGCCGGATGCGGCTCTCGGCGTCCGTGCGGACGTGGTCCGCGCCGCCGACGGCCTCGGCGAGCGACTTCAGCGCCGCGGGGTCGGCCGTGGGCTCGGGCAGCCGGATGTCCTCCAGGGCCGGGGCCGGCGTGGTGTGCGGCTTGACGCCGAGCAGGTCGCGCAGCAGTCCGGTCACCGTGTCGGGCAGCGGTGCCGCCTTGGCCGGGTCGCCCCAGCCGTTCCACAGCATGTCCATTGAACGGTCGTCCTCACAGGTCGGTGTGCTCGGTTCGCGCGGCGGCGTCTCCGCCCGGCCCCCGGGGCGTTACACTGTGACACATGACGCCTATTCGTCACAACGGTTCGGACAATGATCACGTCCTCGACGCGGTGCGCGACTGTGTGCTGGCGGTCGGAGTCCGCCGCACCACCCTCGCCGACGTGGCCCGCCGCGCCGGCGTGTCGCGCATGACGCTGTACCGGCGCTGGCCCGACCTGCGCACGCTGGTGGGCGATCTGATGACCCGCGAGTGGATCGCCGTGGCCACCCGCGCGATCCCGGAGTCCACGCCCGGCACGGACACCCGGACCCGGATCGTGGAAGGTCTGGTGGCGGGGGTGGACGCGTTCCGCGCGCACCCCCTCTTCCGCAAGATCGTCGACGTCGATCCCGAACTGCTGCTCCCTTACGTGCTCGACCGGCGCGGGGCGAGCCAGGAGGCGCTGCTGGCCCTGCTCGCCGACGCGCTGCGCGAGGGCCACGCGGACGGATCGGTCCGCGTCACCCACACCGAACGGCAGGCCCGCGCGCTGCTGCTGCTCGTGCAGTCCTTCACCCTGTCCCTGCGCACGATGACCGACGAGGACGACCCCGACCTCGACTCCCCGGCCTTCCTCGGCGAGTTGTGCACCCTTCTGGAGAGGACCCTGACGCCATGAGCCGAACCGAGGCCGTACGAGACTCGTCCCTCAACGCCGGACGGCGTACCCGGGAACTGGACGGGGCGACGGACGGCACCGTCGCCGACGTGCTGGTCGTCGGGCTCGGTGCCACGGGGGCCGGTGCCGCCCTGGACGCGGCCGCCCGCGGTCTCGACGTGGTCGCGGTCGACGCCCACGACCTGGCCTTCGGCACCTCCCGCTGGAGTTCCAAGCTCATCCACGGCGGGCTGCGCTATCTGGCCTCCGCGCAGTTCGACGTGGCGCACGAGAGCGCGGTCGAACGCGGGGTGCTGATGACCCGTACCGCCCCGCACCTCGTGGCCGCGCAGCCATTCGTGCTGCCGCTGACCCCGCTGGTGTCACGGGCCCAGGCTTCGCTGGCCTGGGCCGGGTTCCGGGCGGGCGACATGCTGCGGCTCGCCGCCCGGACGCCGCGGCAGGTCCTGCCGGCCCCGCGCCGGCTGTCGGTGACGGAGGCCCGGCACCTGGCGCCCTCGGTGCGCACGGACGGGCTGCGCGGCGGGCTGCTCTCCTGGGACGGCCGGGTGAGCGACGACGCCCGGCTGGTGACCGCGCTCGCCAGGACCGCCGCCGCGCACGGCGCGCGCGTGCTGACCCGGGTCAGGGTGCTGCAGCTGACCGGCACGGGCGCCCGGATCCGCGACGAACTCACCGGCGAGGAGGGCGAGATCCGCGCCCGCGCCGTGATCAACGCCACCGGGGTCTGGGCGGGCGACCTCGTCGAAGGCATTCGCATCCGTCCCTCCCGCGGCACCCATCTGGTGCTGCGCTCGGAGCGGCTCGGCGCGCTGCCGGCCGGCCTGCACCTCCCGATCCCCGGTGAGACGAACCGCTTCGTACTGGTCCTGCCCCAGGGCGACGGCCGGGTCTATGTCGGTCTCACCGACGAGCCGGTCGACGGCCCGGTCCCGGACGTGCCGGAGGTACCCGAGACCGACATCGGCTTCCTGCTGGACGTACTCGGCTCCGTGCTGGACACGCCGGTACGCCGGGACGAGGTCGTCGGCGCCTTCGCCGGGCTGCGCCCCCTGCTGGACATGAGCGGGCACGACGGCCCCGGTGACACACCGGCCCGCACCTCCGACATCTCGCGCCGACACGCCGTGCTGACCTCGCCCGACGGTGTCACCACCATCGTCGGCGGCAAGCTCACCACCTACCGGCGGATGGCGCAGGACGCCGTCGACGCCGCCGCCGAGGCCCGTGGCCTGCCCGTGCGCCCCTCCCCCACCGCCGCCCTGCCGCTGGTCGGTGCCGCCGCGCTCGAACGGCTGCGCGCGCTGCCCGCACCCCGCCGTCTGGTCCGCCGCTACGGGACGGAGGCCCCTGCCGTCCAGGCCCTGGCCGAGCCGGATCCGGCGCTGGCCGAGCCGGTCCTGCCGGGACATCCGGTCACCCGGGCCGAACTCCTTTGGGCCGCCCGGCACGAGGGCGCACTCGACGCGTCGGACCTCCTGGACCGGCGCACCCGCATCGGCGTCGTCCCCGAGGACCGCGCCGAGGCGCTGGCCGTCGCCGCGGAGGTGCTGGAACGGGCCGGGTCCACGGCGCACAGCGAGCCGTGATCCAGCACCGGCCCCGGACGATGCTCCGTACGCCCGGCCGGGGCATTCCGGGCGCACGGCAAGGCTCCTCGGGCGGTCAACCGGCCACGGTCCGCAGGTACTGTTGAGGGAGGGTCAGCGCCGGACTCTCACGGACTTCCCCCGTGGGAGGCAAAGGGAGCCTGGCAGAGGACGATCGGCGCACTGACGTGCGCTCATGTTCAGGCTGCCGGGAGGATGTTCACCGCCCGGTCGAACGCCGAGTCACGGCCCTTGGCGAACTCCTCCTTCGTGAAGACCGGTTCGACGAGGTGAGGCGGGATGCCCGTGCCGTCGTAGGTGCGGCCGGTGCGGGTCAGGAACTCCTCGTTGGGCAGGGCGAAGACCATGCCGTCGGGGAGGTGGCGCACCATCACGTCCGAGAAGACGCCCTGTGTGGGCTGTCCGATGCGGACGGTCCGGCCGGGCCGGTCGATGAGCGCCTGGGTGAAGGTCTCACCCGCGCTCACCGTCGAGCCGCCGGTGAGCACGGCGACGGGGCCGGTGTAGCGGGGCGCGTCGGCCGGAACGACGGGAACGGGCTCGGGGCGGGTGTGCCGGGTGGGGTCGGCCGGGTCGTTCCGGGCCCGCTTGGCGTAGGCGAGGTAGGGGCTGTCGGTCAGCCGCTGGGCGATGCGGACGCCCAGGGCGTCGGCGCCGCCGCCGTTGATGCGCAGATCGATGATCAGCCCCTTCAGACGCTTGACCCGCTCGGACGTCAGGACCGTGTTCAGCGTCTTGTCCAGTTCCGCCCGCTCGGCGCTGTACGGGGCGTTCTCGCCGGCGTAGCCGCCGAAGCCGGAGACGCGCAGATAGCCCTGGCCGGACGGCAGGTCGGCGTACGTGATCCGGCCGGCCGCGAAGTCCTGCCGGTAGGGGGCGTCCTTGAGGTCGCGTTCCACGATGAACTTCTTGACCTTGGCGTCCAGTTCCTCGCCCGGTACCTCCGTGCCCGGCCTGACCTCGTAGAACCTGTTGTCGCCGTCCCGGACGAGGACATGGGCGTCGTACAGCGGCCCCACCATACGGCTGAAGATCGTGAAGAGTTCCTTCCGGGTGGTGTCCCTGTGCACCTGCGGCCGGTACCGCTCCCGTACGGCTTGCCAGTCGACGCCCTTGGCGGCGAAGAACGGGTAGTTCTCCTCGAAGGTCTGCCAGAAGACGTCGAAGGCGGTGCGGGGGTCGTCCGGCAGCGCACGGGCGCAGGCGGCCGGCAGTGCCGCGAGCCGGCGCAGCTTGCGGTGGCCCACCGAGCTGTCCGCGGCGAGGGTGGCGTGGTCGCGGTCGTGCCCGGTCCGTACGGTCAGGAGGGTGCCGTCCGTCGTCAGGTACGTACCCGGGCCCGTCTGCCGTGAGGTGTCGCCCTTGAGGCAGCCGATCGATGTCGTCTGGTACTCCTGCAGGACTCCCCCGCCCAGGGCGAGGACGGTGCCGTAGCCGTCCATGCGCCACACCCCGTCGGTTCTCGGCGGGCTCGGCTGCGCGGCTCCCGCGGCCGGGGCGGCGGCCGCCGTGAGGGCGAGGGCGACGACGGTGGTCGTGACGATGCGCACGGACTTGTCCTTCCGGTGTGTACCTGCGTCACACCACCGTGGCCGACGGCACCCTGCCCCCACCATCCGGTGGGCCGGTGCATCGAGGGTCGGGACAACCCCCGTGTCCGCACCCGCTTCCGCGGGGGCTCAGCGCTGTTCGAAGTGGCTGGGCCTGGTGCCGCGGTGGACCAGTCGGCCCAGCCCGGCGGCCCGGGCCCGGGGCAGCAGGGTCCAGGTGCCGTCGGGCCTCAGGAGCGCGGCCGAGTGCCAGGGGGTGGTCCAGGCGTCGGGCGCGTCGAGCAGGCGGATGCCGAACTTGGCGGCGCCGACCGGCTGGGGATGGATGGACAGGCGCACGGCACGGGGGTGGTGCTCGGCGATGAGGGTGCCCCAGGCCCGGCTGCGCTGGATGACGCCGTAGGCCCGTTCCCGGCACTCGCGTTGGAGGGCGGAACGTGTGCCGGAAAAGTCCGTTGCGTCCTCGACGAGGAAGCGGGTGATGCCCCGGTACAGGGCGAGGGTGGGCTCGTCGGACCTGACCTGGGCGCGCAGGGCCGCCACCGGCGGGGCGTACCGGTCGTGGACGCGGGCGCGTTTCGCGTCGTGCGCGAGCGGCCCGAAGACGTCGCGAAGGTCGAAGACGGAGAGTCTGCCGAGGGCCAAGTCGTCGATGAGTGTGCGTAGTTCGTCGGCGTAGGCGTCGATGTGCCGGTCGGGGACACGGATGAGATCGCCGAAGACATGGCCGTCGGAACAGATGACCACCCGGGCACCGGGCGGGTAGACCCGCTCGATCTCGGTGCACAGCGTGTTCAGGAACCGCAGGGACAGGCGCTCCGCCTGGTCGGGCAGCCGGCCCAGCACCTTGGCCGGGTTGGGCGACTTGCAGGGGAAGGCGGGCAGGGTGAACTCCACGGGCACGCCCTCGCGCACGAAGGCGGCGATCCGGCGGTGCTGGTGCGCGAACGCCTCCGCGGGCGCGGGTGCGCGGTCGGTCGTGCGGTGGTGCGGCAGCAGCAGGTTCAGGATCGCGGTGCTGATGCGCGTGGGGTGGGCGGTCGTCAGCAGCATGTCGTTCCTCCGGGTGCGTGGGGCATGAGGGCATGGCGCCGTGGCATGGGGCGGCCAGGCGCTGTCGGTCGGTGCGGGCGGGAAGCCGGGGCCGGGCCCGGAGACGGGCCGGGCCCGGTCAGCGGGACGTGTCGGTCACAGCCGTCGGTCGTAGCCGGCCGGCAGTTGGTTCGTGCCACGGCCGAGGACGGCCGGGATCCACGCGATGTCCTCGTCCGCGACGGCCAGATGGAGACCGGGCAGCCTGGTGAGGAGGGTGCCCAGGGCGATCTGGAGTTCGGCACGGGCGAGCGCGGCGCCGGGGCAGAAGTGGATGCCGTGGCCGAAGGCGAGGTGGGGGTTCGGGGTGCGGTCGAGGTCGAGGGTGTCGGGGTCGGGGAAGCGTTCCGGGTCACGGTTGGCTGCGCACAGGGAGACGATCACCGAGTCTCCGGCCGGGATCCCGGTGCCGTGCAGATCGCTGTCCTTGTCGAAGAACCGCCAGGTCGTCAGCTCGAAGGCGCTGTCGTAGCGAAAGAGTTCCTCCACCGCGCGGGGCAGCAGGCCCGGCTCCTCGCGCAGTCGGGCCAGCTGCTCCGGGTTGCGGAACAGGGCGATCAGGGCCGTGGTGATCTGATTCGTCACCGGCTCCTGTCCGGCAACCAGCAGCTGGAAGATCATCGAGTCCAGCTCCTCCTGCGACAGTTCGCCACGGTCGCGGGCCACGACCAGGCGGCCGAGCAGGTCGTCGTCCCCGTGGTCCCGCTTGTGCGCGACGACGTCCGCGATGTAGCTCTGCAGGCCGTGGAGCCGGGCCTCGTACAGCGGGCGGCCGGGATCGGTGGGGCCGACCGGCTGGACGACCTTGCCCCAGTCCCGGTCGAAGCGAGCCGCCAACTCCTGTGGCAGACCGATGACTTCGGCGAGGACCAGGAAGGGGAAGCGGGCGGCGAAGCCTGCCACGAGGTCGGCGGGGCCGCTCTCGGGGAGCGCGTCGACGACGGCGTCGGCCAGTTCCTGGAACCGGGGCCGGAGCCGTTCGACGCGGCGCGGGGTGAACGCGTCGGTGACGAAGCGCCGCATCCGGGTGTGGACCGGCGGGTCCTGGTGGAGGAGGTGGGCCTGGAGCTGGGAGTGCTGCGGCTCGGGCATGATCGAGGCCCGGGCCCGCCACCGGTCGTTGCCCCGGTCGTGGTTCTTGCCGAGGCGGTCGTCGTTCAGCGCCGCGTGCGCGGCGTCGTAGCCGGTGACCAGCCAGGCCTGTACGCCGCTCGGGAAGAGGACACGGTGGACCGGACCGGCCTCGCGCATCCGCTCGTACAGAGGGTACGGGTCGGCCTTGTAGGGGCAGCCCGTCAACGGGACCGGGTCGGGCAGGGGTTCCAGGGTGGTCATGCGCGGGTGCTCCTCACAGAGCGAGTTCGGGACGGTGGTGGTCCAGCCACAGGGCGAGGTCGACGACGCGTTCCAGGCGCAGCCGGTGACCCCACTCCAGCCGGTCGGGCGGGGTGTCGAGGCAGGGCTTGATGCGGGTCTCGTCGGCCAGGGCGCGGACCTGCTCGACGGACAGGGCGTCGCGTGCCAGCTGCTGGAGGCCGCGGTTGTAGTCGGGGTGGTGGGTGGCCGGGTAGTGGTTCTTGGGGCGGTACAGCACCGAGTGCGGCGCGAGGCCCGCTCCCGCGGCGCGCAGCAGGCTCTTCTCCCGGCCGTCGTGGCTCTTGAGGGCCCAGGGCGCGGAGAAGGCGTACTCGACGAGCCGGTGGTCGCAGTACGGCACCCGCACCTCGAGTCCCTGGGCCATGCTCAACCGGTCCTTGCGGTGCAGGAGCTGGCGCAGCCAGCGGGTCAGGGACAGGTGTTGGAGCTCACGCTGCCGGTGTTCGACGGGACTCTCGCCGTCCAGGTGGGGTACGGCGGCGAGGGCGGTGCGATAGGTGTCGTCGCGGAACTCGCCGATGCGCAGGTCGAGTTCGGGGTTGAGCGGCATCGCGGCCTCGTCGCCCGTCACCAGCAGCCAGGGGAAGGTGGCGGCGGCGAGCGCCCTGGGGCTGTGGAACCAGGGGTAGCCGCCGAAGACCTCGTCGGCGGCCTCGCCGGACAGGGCGACGGTCGAATGCTGCCGGATCTCGCCGAAGAGCAGGTAGAGGGAGGTGTCCATGTCGCCGACGCCGATGGGCGAGTCCCGGGCGGCGACGACGGCCTTGCGGTGCTCGGGGTCGAGGAGGGCGCGCGGATCGAGGACGACCGTGCTGTGGTCGGTGCCGATGAAGGCACCGGCCTCGATGGCGTACGGGGTGTCGTGGCCGGTGCGCAGGACGTCGCCGGTGAACCGCTCGGCCTGGTCGCTGTAGTCGACGGCGTAGCTGCGCATGCGGGCTTGCGGTCCCTCGCGCAGGCGGAGTTCGTCCGCGAGCAGGGCGGTCAGGACGGTGGAGTCGAGGCCGCCGGACAACAGGGCGCACAGCGGGACGTCGGCCTCCAGCTGGCTGCGCGCTGCCGAGCCGACCAGGTCATGGATCCGCTCCACGGTCGTGTCCCGGTCGTCCGTGTGGGGCACGGCCTCCAGCTGCCAGTAGCGGCGCTCGCGGAGGCCGTCCCGGTCCAGGACGAGCAGTCCGCCGGGCTCGACCTCCCGTACGCCGGACCACAGCGTCGGCCCGGTGTTGAACAGCAGGCTGTACGCCTCCCGCAGGCCGTCGGCGTCCACCCGGGGCCGTATCTCCGGGTGGGCGAACAGCGCCTTCGGCTCGGAGGCGAAGGCGAGGCCGCCGTCGACGGGCGCCCAGAACAGGGGTTTGACGCCGAGCCGGTCCCGGACCAGCAGCAGCCGCTGCTCGCGTTCGTCCCAGACGGCGAAGGCGAACATGCCCTCCAGGTGCTCGGCCACGGCCTCGCCCCATTCGGCGTACGCGCGCAGCACCACTTCGGTGTCGCTGCGGGTGCGGAAGACATGTCCCCGGCCGCGCAACTCGGCGCGCAGCCGGTGGTGGTTGTAGACCTCGCCGCTGTAGGCGAGCACGAGGGCCGGCTCGTCGGGCCGGTCGGTCATGGGCTGGGTGCCGCCTTCGAGGTCGATGACGGCCAGTCGGCGGTGGCCGATCGCGGCGTGCTCGCCGAGCCAGCGGCCCCCCGCGTCGGGGCCGCGCGGGGCGAGGGTGGCGGTCATGGCCTCGATGACCGGGGTCTGGGTGCGGGCGTCGCCGTGGAAGGACGCCCAGCCGGTGATTCCGCACATGGGATCGGCTCCTGGGTCAGGGAGAGACGGGGTCGGTGGGCTGATCGGGGACTGTGGTCTTCGCGGGGCCGGCGGCGGTCCGGCGGCCGGACAGTGCGAGCAGGGGTACGGCGAGACAGGCGGCGCCCGCGGCCAGGCACAGCCCGGCCCGCACCCCGCCGAGGGCCCAGGCGGCGGTGGCCAGCGCGGGGCCGAGCGTGAAGCCGAGACTGCGGGCGAGCTGCACCGTGGAACCGACGGTGGCCGTCCGGTCAGGCGGCGCCGCGCCCATGACCAGGGCCTGGGCCGGTCCGCCGTGCAGGCCCATGCCGAGGCCGGCCAGTGCCAGCCGCCAGGCCACCTGCGCCGGCGACCAGCCGTCGCCGAGGGACACGAGCAGCAGCAGACCGGCCGCGGTGACGGCGGCTCCGGAGACCGCCGTCGGCCGGGCACCGCAGGAGTCGGCCAGGCGCCCGCCGAGCGGCCCGGCCAGGCCCATGGCGAGCGGGAAGGCGAGGACGGTGAGGCCGGTCGTCGTGGCGCTGACATGTTCGTCGCGTTGCAGGTGCAAGGCGACGACGTAGTGCATCGCGGCGAATCCGGCCGCGAGCGCCAGCACGGCGGCGTGCGCCCCGAGCAGCCCCGAGGTCCGCAGCACGCCGGCCACCGGGCGGCCGCCCGGGCCGCGCAGCCACCACCACAGCGGCGCCGCGGCGGCGACCGCGAGCACCAGCCACGCCGGGCCGTCCGCCGCCGAGGTCAGCGACAGCAGCAGCACGGCCACACCGCACGCGACCAGCAGCGCGTCCCATGACGACCGCCGGTCGGGCGGGCGCAGCGCCCCGTCCCGCGGCATCGCCCACCACGCCACCACGAACGCGAGCACGCAGAACGGGAGCTTGACCAGGAACACGGAGTGCCAGCCGAAACGATCCAGCAGCAGTCCCCCCAGGGCCGGCCCGGTGACCGCGCCGAGCGGCCCCAAGGTGGCGGGAACACTCATCGCCCGTCCGCGCATCCGCGGCCGTACCGAACGGATCGCGAGGACCGGCATCAGCACGAACAGCGCGGCGGCGAAGACGCCCTGTGCCAGCCGGGCGGCGATCAGCCAGGCCGCCCAGGGCGCGAGGGCGGCGAGCGCGCTGCACAGGCCGAAGCCCGCGGTCGCGGCGAGCACGGCCGGACGCATCCCCACGCCGTCCAGCCACCGACCGGCAGGCAACAGCAGTGCCACCACCGGGAGTTGGTAGCCCAGCACGGCCCACTGCGCAGTGGTCGCGGACACCCGCAGGCCGTCGGCGATGTCCGCGAGGGCCACGTTGACGATGTTCATGTCGAGCATCGCCACGAACGACAGCAGGCCCGCCAGCCCCACCAGCGTCCAGTGGTCCTCACCGCCGGGTATGTCGCCGGGCCGTTCCGAGCCGGGCCCCTGGTGTGTCACCCTTCCGCCCCTCGTCGTGGTGGACGGGCCGCCGGTCGGCGGCCCCGTCCCACAAGTCGGGAGGAGAGGCCGGTGAGTTCCCGGCCGGTGCCGGATCCCGGTGGTCGAAGGCGATCAGCGGGTCCCCGGTGAGGGGGTGGTCGACCACGGCCGCCCGTACGCCGAAGACCTCGGCCATCAGCGCCGGGGTGAGGACGTCGCGGGGCGGGCCGGAGGCGACCACGGCCCCTGCGTGCAGCACATGGACCCGGTCGCACACGGAGGCGGCCGCGTTGAGGTCGTGCAGCGACACCAGGGTCGTACGCCGCTGGGCGCGCAGCAGGGCCAGCAGCTCGACCTGGTGGCGGATGTCGAGATGGTTGGTCGGCTCGTCCAGCACCAGCACGTCCGGGTCCTGGGCGAACGCGCGGGCCAGCAGCACCCGTTGGCGTTCGCCGCCCGACAGGGCCGTGAAGCGGCGCCCGGCGTGCTCCGCCATGCCGACGTCGGCCAGCGCCCGCGCGACGGTGTCCCGGTCGGCGGCGTCCTCCCCGGCGAAGGCCCGCTTGTAGGGCGTACGGCCCATGGCGACGACTTCGCGCACGCTCAGCTCGAAGTCGCTGTCACGCTCCTGCGGCAGGGCCGCCACGTGCCGCGCCGACTGGACGGGGGTCAGCTCGCGCAGATCGGTGCCCGCGAGCAGCACGCGTCCGGCGGTCGGTCTCAGGTGCCGGTAGACGGTGCGCAGGAGCGTCGACTTGCCGCTGCCGTTCGGACCGACCAGGCCCGTGATCTCGCCCTGCTCGGCGATGAGCCGGGCTCCGGCCACGACCGTGCGGCCCGCGTAGGCGACGTGCAGGTCCTCGATGTCGATCCTCAACGTCCGCTCCCCAGGCGCCGGTCCAGCAGATACAGCAGGGCGGGAGCCCCGAGCAGCGAGGTCACCACGCCGACCGGCAGCTCCTGGGTGTCCATGGCGGTACGGCAGACGATGTCGACCACCACCAGCAGCAGGGCGCCGCACAGCGCGGAGACGGGCAGCAGCCGGCGGTGGTCGCCGCCGACGAGCAGACGGCACACGTGCGGCACCATCAGCGCGACGAAGGCGATCGCGCCGGAGACCGCGACCAGAACGCCGGTCAGGACGCTGGTCACCGTGAACAGCTCGCGGCGCAGCCTGCCGACGTCGATGCCGAGCCCGGCGGCCGTCTCGTCGCCCATCAGCAGGGCGTTCAGCCCCCGGGCGCGTGCCTGCAGCCACAGCAGCGCCGCCGGTACGGTCACCGCCGGTACGGCGAGCAGTTGCCAGTTCGCCCCGCCGAGGCTGCCCATCAGCCAGAACAGGACGCTGTGCGTCTGCTGCTCGTCCCCGGCCCGGAGCACCAGGTAGCTGGTGAAGCCGGACAGGAACTGGCCGATCGCCACCCCGGCAAGGACCAGCCTGAGCGGCGCGAAACCGCCGCCGCGCCGGGCCACCGCCCACACCAGGGCGAAGGTGGCCAGCGCTCCGGCGAAGGCCGCGCCGGACAGGCCGAGGCCCAGGGTGCCGCCCGCGCCGATGCCGAGCACCAGTGCGGCGACCGCGCCGAGGGAGGCGCCGTTGGAGATGCCGAGCAGGTAGGGGTCTGCGAGCGGGTTGCGCACCAGGGCCTGCACGGCGGTGCCGACCAGGCCGAGGCCCGCGCCGACGAGTGCCGCGAGCAGGGCGCGGGGGACGCGCAGTTGCCACACGATGAGGTCGTCGGTACCCGGTCGTGGCGCCTGGCCGGAGAGCCGGCGTCCCACCACGCTCCACACCTCGGCGGGCGGGATGGAGGTCGAGCCCCAGGCGACGGCGGCGGTCAGAGCGGCCACCAGGGCCACGGCCAGGACCAGCGCGAGCGGCACCACGGGAAGAGTCCGCGCCCCTGCCGTCGTACGGCGGGACGCGGTCGGCGTGGTCAGCACCGTCAGCCGACCTTCCCCGGGTGGAGGGTCTTGGCGATCGCCTCGACCGTGTCGGCGTTCTCCACCCCCGCGATGGTGGTCCGCTCCGAGCCGACGCGCACGAAGTGGCCCTCCCTGACCGCCTTCAGGCCTTTGGTGGCCGGGTTGGACTTGAGCCAGTTCTCCGCTTCGTCGAAGGCCTTGCGGTTCGCCGCGTCGCTGCCCCGGTCGCGCACCCCGAGCTGGATCCAGTCCGGGTTCTTGGCGATCACGTCCTCCCAGCCGACCTGCTTGAAGTCGCCGTCGCAGTCGGCGAAGACGTTGCGGGCCCCGGCGAGGCCGATCACGGCGTTGGCGATCTGCCGGTTGCAGGTGACGGTGGGCTGCTTGGTCCCGGCGTCGTAGTCGAAGAAGAAGTACGACGGCCGCGCGCTGTCGGGCGTGCCACCGACCGCCTTGCGGACGGCGGCCACCTTCTTCTCCATCCCGGCGACGATGTCCTTCGCCCTGGCGCTCGTCCCGGTGACCGCGCCGAGCGAGGTGATGTCGGCCTCGACCGCGGACAGATCGGTGACCGGGCCCTTGCCCTGCGCCGCGCAGGCGGTGGACTTGAGGTAGACGTGCTTGATCCCGGCCGCTTTGAACTCCTCCTCGGTCGGCGCGTCGCCCATGCCCGAGCCGCCCATGGCACCCATGGCGGCGAAGGTGTCGAGGTACAGATCGGCACCGGAGCCGAGGAGTTTCTCCTTGGGGATCACGCTCCGGCCGAGGACCTCGGTCTTCTGTGCCTGTGCGTCGAGGCCGGCGGGCAGCGTGCCCTTGCCGGGCGGGAAGCCGGTGCCGATCACCCGGTCCCCCGCGCCGAGGCGGAGGAGCAGTTCGAGACCGGAGGCGTTGCTGGTGACGATCTTCTTCGGAGCGGTGGAGAACGTCGTCTTCGCTCCCGTGCAGTCGGACACCGTCACCGGATAGGAACCGGAGCCGGCACGATCGGCCTGCCCGTCGCTCTCGTCCGCCGTGCCGTTCCCGCCGCCGCAGCCCGCCGCCAGCAGGCCGCCCAGCACGAGGGCCGCGGTACCGCCCCACCCACGAAAACGCATCGAAAGTCTCCCGGTTCCACTCGGTACGCGGGTGAACGTCCGTCACCCGGTCCAGTAGTCGGGGCGGACCCGCCGTCAGTTCCCGCCCGGTCGGCGCGAGGGTGCCGGGCTCTTCTGCCGGGCACCCTCGCCGTCGGCTCAGGCCGCCACGACGGCGGGCACGCCCTCCTCCGCCGCCCCGGGGGCGCGGGAGGTGCCCCCGTCGGCCAGCAGATCCATCAGGGTGGCGCGGGCGCGCGCGACCCGGGAGCGGACCGTGCCGACCGGACAGCCGCTCGCCGCGGCCGCCTCCGCGTACGGCAGGCCGGCCAGCTGGGTGAGGACGAACGCCTCGCGGCGCTCGTCGGGCAGCGCGGCCAGCAGGTCGAGGAGGGCTATGCCCTCGTCGAAGCCCGGCAGGTCGCGCGGCTGGGCCAGTTCCACGGCCACCTGCCAGTCGGGGACGTCGGACAGCCGGGGCCGGGCTGCGGCGTACCGGTAGCTGTCGATGACGGCCCGCCGCGCGATGGACAGCAGCCAGGCACGCGCCGAGGAACGGCCCTCGAAACGGTGCAGGCTGCCGAGCGCGCGCAGGAACGTGTCCTGGGCCAGGTCGTCCACGGCCTGAGGGTCGGCGCACAGATGGGCGACAAAGCGCTGCACGTCGCGGTGCAGCGCGCGCACGAAGTGCTCCACCGCGTGGGCGTCGCCGCCCCGGGCGGCCAGGGCCCACGCGGTGATCGACTCGTCGGTCGACACCGGTCGGTCGCAGGGGGCGCCGTGTTCGCGCGAGGTGGGCAGGGCAGGAGTGATCACCTGGTGTCCTTCTCGGTCATCCGGGATCCGGGCCGCGGGCACGGTCGAGCGCCGGCGGTCCGGTGAGAGGGGAGTCGGCCCTACGGCGCTCACGCGCGCGTACGTCGTGTGCGTACGTCGTGTGCGTACGGCTGGTGCGTACGGCTGGTGCGTACGTCCAGTCCGTACGGCCAGTGCGTACGTGCAGCCCGTACGGCTGGTGCGTACGTTCCATCCGTACGGCGGGTGTGCGGGCGTACGGCCGAGGCCCGAGGCGCACAGGGCGCCCCGGGGTACCGGCTGTCGTCAGGCGACAGCGACCCCTGCGGGCGGACCCCGCGAGATGATCGAGTGAACGAGGAGGAGAAGCCGTGGCGCCCGGTGCGAGCGCCGGCGGCGAAGCCGCGGACACGGGCGGACCGGTGTGACGGGCAGGGCGAGCAGCAGCCGCAGCGGCGCCGCCAGCCAGGCGGCGACAGCCCGCAGGATGCGGAACGCCGCCCTCTCGCCGCACGCGAGCCACAGGCCGCACAACACCGCGGCGAGCAGGTGCGCGGCGAACATGCCGAACGACGAGGAGCCGCCGCCCATCGAGTGCCCCATGTGCGCCATCTGGCCCATGTGGCCCGTATGACTCATGCCACCCATGTTCATGGTGCCCATGTCCATGGAATCCATCGGCATCGAGCCCATGGCCGTGGAGACCGGGCCGCCGGAGGCCGACTGGGCGAGCGAGAACGCCTCGTGCAGCGCTGTCTGGGCGACGACCACGACCGTCACGATCAGGGGCAGGCCGCGCTCCCGGCCCGCCAGCGACCAGCCGGCGGCACCGGTCACGGCCACGCCGGCGGCCAGCGCCCACCAGGGCACGTGCCGACCGGACATCATGACGTGGCCCAGGGCAGCGAGCAGCACGCATACGGCCGCGAACACCGCGGCCCGTACCGTGCGAGAACACCACCCTGCAGTCATGGCGCCCCATCTTCGCATCCGGGCCTTCGTCGTCATGCCTCGGTACGGGCATTCCCCCTCCCCTCGACTCAACCAACGCCATGTGATCCAGAACACAGCAACTGGCGGGAACCGATGACAGGTTGGCGCCGACCTCTGTCCCGGAGCCGGTTGTGCCTGCCGTCGTGCTCAGCCGGCCGTCGCGCTCGGACGGATCACCACCGCGAGCACCTCGACCGCCCCGCCGCGCTCGAAGTGCAGGGTGAACGGCACGAGGTCGCCGGCCCGCCAGCGGGCGCCGGCACGCAGGTTCACGTCCAGGCCGTGCGGTGCCATGGTCAGCACACGGCCCGCCAGGACGACGGCGGAGTCCACGTCCGTCTTGGCTGCGGCTCCCGAGCCGGTGCCGCGGTGCCGGCTGAGCGTGACCTCGCCGTCGGCGCGGGAAGAGGTGACCCGCACCAGCCGGTCGTTCGCGCCGCCCGCGTTGGTGATGTCGAAGAACGCGGCCGTCTCCGTGCTGTCGCCGTACGGCAGCAGGACCCGCGCGTTCGAGACGGTGATCCGGGCCGGACTGCCCGCTCGTCCGGCGCCGGTCCAGGCCGTCAGGCCGCCCAGGGCGAGGACGCACGCGGCGACGGGCGCGAGGGCGGCGAGGAAGGCGTCGGCCAGCCGGCGCGGGGTGGGGTGCCAGGGGCTGCGCTCGCTCATCGGACGCGCCTCCCCGCGGTCGACGGCTGCCAGCTGCGCAGCCGCAGGCTGTTGCCGACCACGAGCAGCGAGCTGACCGACATGGCCGCCGCGGCGACCATCGGGGTGAGCAGACCCACCAGCGCGAGCGGCACGGTCACCAGGTTGTACCCGAACGCCCACGCCAGGTTGGCCCGGATCGTGGCCAGGGTGCGCCGGGCAAGACGAACAGCGTCGGCGAGAGCCTCGATGTCGCCGCGCACCAGCGTCACGTCGGCGGCCCCGATGGCCGCGTCCGTGCCGCCGCCCATGGCGATGCCGAGGTCGGCGCCGGCCAGCGCGGCGGCGTCGTTCACACCGTCGCCGATGACCGCGACCCGGTGGCCGCGCCGCTGGAGGTCTCCCACCAGAGCGGCCTTGTCCTCGGGCGTGCAGCGGGCGTGCACCTCGTCGATGCCCAGCTCCGCGGCGACCGCCCGTGCGGGTGCCTCGCGGTCGCCGGTGGCGAGCACCGGCCGCACACCCAGGCGCCGCAGCCGGTCGACGGCCCGGTAGGCCCCGGGGCGTACGACGTCGCCGACCTCGATCAGGGCCTCGGCCGCGCCGTCGACCCGGACCAGGACCGGCGTGTGCGCGGCCGCCTCCGCCACGGGCAGGGCGTCGGCCAGCGCCCCGGGCAGTTCGTCGTCGGGGGCGAGGACTTCGACCAGGCGGCCCTCGACCCGCCCCCGCACTCCCCGGCCCGGCTGTGCTTGGAAGTCGTGCACGGCGGGCAGCGGCTGCCCCGGGTGGGCGGCGATCGCCCGGCCGAGGGGATGCTCGGAGCCCTGCTCGACCGCCCCGGCCAGCCGCAGCACCGCGTCCTTCCCGAGCCCGCCGGGCAGGGCGGTGACCCGGGTGACACTCATGTGGCCCGAGGTGAGAGTGCCGGTCTTGTCCAGCACGACGGTGTCGAGGTGCCTGAGTCCCTCCAGGGCCTGCGGACCACTGACGAGAACGCCCAGTTGGGCCCCTCGGCCGGTGGCGGCCAGCAGTGCCGTCGGGGTCGCCAGACCCAGCGCACACGGGCATGCCACCACCAGGACGGCCACGCCGGCCGTGACGGCCGCCTGTGCGTCGGCGCCGGCGCCGAGCCAGAACCCGAGCGTGGTGACGGCCAGCGCCAGCACGACCGGTACGAAGACACCCGCGACCGAGTCGGCCAGCCGCTGCGCCCTCGCCTTGCCCGCCTGCGCCTCGGTCACCAGCCGGGTGATCCGGGCGAGCCGGGTGTCCGCTCCCACGGCCGTGGCCCGTACGCGCAGCAGTCCGCCGGCGTTGACGGCCCCGCCGGGCACCGTGTCGCCGGGCCCGGCCTCGACCGGCTCGCTCTCCCCCGTGACCAGGGACAGATCCACCGCCGACCTGCCCTCCACCACCTCGCCGTCGGTGGCGACCCGCTCTCCGGGCCGCACGACGAAGACCTGACCCACCGCCAAGTTCTCGATGCGCACGAGGCGTTCGCGATCACCGTCGCGTACCGTCACCTCCTTGAGGGTGAGTTCGGCCAGCGACCGCAGCGCGTCCCCGGTCCCGCGCCGAGCCCGTGCCTCCAGGAACCGGCCCGCCAGCACGAACAGCGGTACGCCGACGGCCGCTTCGAGATAGAGGTGCGCGGGCCCTTCGGAGGCGGCGGGCAGCAGGGTGAACGGCATCCGCATTCCCGGACCCCCGGCGCCGCCCAGGAACAGCGCGTAGGCCGACCAGGCGAAGGAGGCCAGCACGCCGAGCGAGACGAGGGTGTCCATGGTCGCGGCCGAGTGCCGCAGCCCGCGAGCCGCGCGCGTGTGGAAGGGCCAGGCACCCCACACGGCGACCGGGGCCGCGAGGGCGAAGCACAGCCACTGCCAGTCACGGAACTGCAGGGCGGGCACCATCGACAGCACCAGCACGGGCGCCGCGAGCAGCGTGGTGACCAGCAGCCGGTCCCGCTCCCCCCGTGTCTCCCCGGCCGCTTCGGTTTCCTTCCGCCGCGCCTGCCCGGCCGCTTCGCCGCCCTCCCGCGCCCGCTCCTCGGGCGGCTGGGAGATCGCGGCCGTGTACCCGGCCTTCTCCACGGTGGCGACGAGCTCTTCGGGGCTGATGCCCGGCGGGTGGCTCACCCGGGCCCGACCGGTGGCCAGATTGACGACCGCCGTGACCCCGTCCAGCCTGCCGAGCTTCTTCTCGACCCGCTGCACGCAGGCCGCGCAGGTCATGCCGCCCACGGTCAGGTCGGTGGTCACCAGGGCGACATCGGCTTCCGTGCCCATCAGTGGCTTCCCCCGTGCATGTCCCCCATGTCGTCGGTGCCCGAGCCGTCGCCGCCGCGGCCGGTACCGGTGCCGGTGCCGTGCATGCCGGGGGCGACGGGTCCCGCCGCGGCGCCGACGGCGTACGACAGCGTGAACAGCAGGGCCAGCAGCAGAAGGAACCCGCACAGGGCGGGCGGGGGCACCGCTCGACGCAGGACCGCACCCGCGCCGGAGGGATTCTGCCGGGACTCGTCCATCAAGCGCTTCTCCAGATCACGTCGTACGGCTCCCCGGGTCGGGGCCGTGGCGCTTCAGGAGTCGGGCCGTCGACGGGCCGGGTTCCGGAACACGGGTATGGCGCGCGTCACGCGGGGTGTCATCGGGTCGACGTGCCGTCGGAGCGAGGCTGTCACAGGCCGGCGAGACTGCTCTCGGGATCCCGGTCGCCGAGGGCTTCGCCCTCGATGGCGCCGGGATCACGTCCGGGTACGGACGACAGACGCGGCAGCAGACAGGCCCAGAACTCCACCATGCGTTCCTTAGAGAGCCAGTCGCGGTCCCGGCTGCCGAGCGCCTCGAAGCCGACCGTGGCGGCCACCACGGCGACGGCCACCCCCTCGGGCGAGACACCGTCCGTCAGCTCCCCCGTCCGCTGCGCCTGGCCGACCACATCGCGCACCCAGTCGTGCCACCAGTCCAGCACCGCGGCCCCGCCGTCGCGGGAAAGGTCACCGCTGAGAGCGAATCCGGCACGCACGACCGGATCGGTCGCGAACGTGACCACGAGACGGCGGATGGCGGCCACCAGCACTTCGAGCGCGCTGCCGCCCGCACTCCGGCAGCACTCGGCCAGTTCCTCGACCCGGCGCGCCGCCACGGTCTCGATCTCGCCCGCCAGGGCGTCCTTGCTGGGGAAGTGGAAGTGCAGGGCGCCGGCGCTCACCCCGGCCCGTTTGCTGATCGCGGGCAGGGAGGCGCGGGCGTATCCGTCGTGGGCGAAGGCCTCCGCCGCCGCGAGGACGAGGGCCTGCCGTGTGCGAGCCGCCCGGACCTGCTTCACCATGACGCTCTCCTCCTGGACCTGCGCGGATGCGGATCCGGATCCCTCAGACCCCGGATAACCGCACGTTCAGTATGTTTATGAGGCTTCGGCGCGGCAAGACCTGACGGGACGCCGGTGCAAAAACACCGAGGGGCGGCACTTGGGAACTACCAAACCGCGTGCCTGGTTTGGGTGACTCGTGAGCGAGGGACCGTGTACGGCGATGTGAACGCCGGGGAACGCGGAAGTCCGCGGCCCTCGGCGGGCAGCGGACTTCCGGCGGCACCGTGACCCGCGCTCAGGACGCGGACGGACGCAGCACCACGGGCAGCGACCGGTACCCGTTCAGCATGAAGGTCGGAAGCGGCGCCAACTCCTCGGGCGCGCAGGCCAGTCGCGCGTCCGGGAACAGCTCGAAGAGCCGGGAGAGGGCGGAGGCGGCCTCGATCTCGCCGAGCGGTGCGCCGAGGCAGCGGTGCGGTCCGTGGCCGAAGCCGAGGACGTCGCGGTCGGCCGTGCGCAGCAGGTCGAAGCGGTCCGCGTCCGGCCCGTGCCGGTCGGTCTCGTGGCCGCCCGCCGCGAAGTTGACGAGAATGCAGTCGCCCTTGCGGATCCGCACCCCGTCCAGGTCGATGTCCTCCACCGCGAACCGCATCGGCGCGTACGCGCCGGGCGTGTGCATCCGCATGGTCTCGGCTATCACGTCCGGCCAGCCGGCCCGGCCCTCGCGCACGTGGGCCAGTTGCTCGGGGTGGGTCAGCAGGGCGCCGGCCGCGTTGGTGATGAGGGTGGCGGTGGTGTCCTGGCCGGCGGCGATGAACATGAAGAGCGAGCCGAGCAGTTCGTCCTCGCTGAGCCGGTCGCCGTGGTCGCGGGCCGCGATCAGCGAACTGGTCAGGTCGTCGCCCGGCCGCTCCCGCTTGGCCTTCACCAGGGTCGCGAGCCGCCCGAAGGCCTCCAGCCGTGCGGCCTCCATCTCCTGGGCGGGGACGGTGGAGCTGAACACCGTGCTCAGCGCCGCGGACAGGGCGTCCGTCTCGGCTCCGTGGGGCACACCGAACAGCTCGCAGATGACCCGCAGCGGCAGCACCTCCGCGTACGCGGTGCGCAGGTCGACCTGTGTGCCGGGAGCGAGGGCGGCGAATCTGCCCAGCAGCTCGGCCGACAGCTCCTCCACCCGGGGACGCAGCGCCTCGGAGCGCCGCGCCGTGAACGCCCCGGCCACCAGCCGGCGCAGCCTGGTGTGATGCTCGCCGTAGGCGAACAGCATGTTCTCGTTGGCCACCCACGGGTAGAGCGGCCACTCCTCTGTGATCTTTCCCTCGATGAACGCGGGCCAGTGCAGACGGGCGCTGCGCGAGACACGGGGGTCGGTCAGCAGCCGCTCCACGTATTTCTGCTGTACGACGGCCCAGGCGAGTACCCCTCCGGGCAGCTCCACCGGGACCGCGGGACCTTGGGCACGCAGCGTCGCTGCCTCCCCCATGTGGTCCTGGCCCATCAGGTCCAAGGCGTACGGGCAGGCGGTGTTTTCCATCGGTGTGCTCCCTGGGTCGGTCCTGCATCACGTTGTTGAGTCGCGACGTGCCCATGGCAGCGATGTCCGCTCCCCGCACCCGGGATGCCCGCGTCCGTGACCCTCGGAGGCTTCCCGCTTCAGCCGGCCGCCGGAGCCTCCTCCGGTTCCCGACTCAGCTCCAGGGCCTCTTCGTAGACCCGTCTCCCGCGGTCCAGCGACATGTCCAGGCGTACCAGCACCGCGGGGACCGCGATGCTGGTCATCAGGTGCCGGTAGAGATCGACCACTCGCTCCATCAGGTCCGTGTGGTTGTTCATGATCTTGGACAGCACCTGGGCCCCGGTGAACGCGGCGACGAACGCCTTCGCCGCCGCCTCCACGTCGACCTGGGGCAGCAACTCCCCGTTCGCCTTCGCCCGTTCGAGCAGGTGGGCGTTGTAGTCGACCCAGGAGGCCATCGGTACCCGCCGGTCCAGCCCGTCGTGCGGTGAACCCTGGTCCACGGTCAGACGGATGCTGCCGCGCACCATGGGGTCACCCGTGCCGAGCAGATGCGCGAGGAGGAACCCGGCGTCGAGTCCTTCCTGGAGCACCAGTTCCCTGGGCGGCGAGTCCGGCACGGACTTCAGCTGGTCGGTCAGCACCGCCTGGGCGAGCTGTTCCTTGGAGGCGAAGTGGAAGTAGAGGGCACCCTTGGTGACGTTCGCCCGCTGGAGGATCTCCGAGATGGTCGCCGCCTCGTAGCCGACGTCGGCGAAAACGTCGGCGGCTGCCACCAGGATGGTGCGCCTTGTCCTGATCGCTCGTTCCTGCAAGGCCACGGCACATCCTCCGCACTGGCTTCACGGGCCGGTCGGCGACAAAAAGAAACCGACAGGTACGTATCCTGCCACCCCGCAAGATGGCCTTTCAAGCATGCACGTGTCCCCCTCCTCACCTTGCACGCGGTATCCCCGGGCTGTCGCTGTCCGCCAGAATAAAACCTGTCAGCCGGTATCTCAACGTCAGAGCAGTACTTGCGCATACGGGAAAGCCCCGCCCGCCGGCGGAGAAGTCGAATCTCGTCTCTCACTTCACGGCCGGGCGGGATCGGCATGTCGTCCCAGTTCAGCCGCCGTTGGCAGAAACTTGGCTTGATAAGCAAACCGGGAGGTCCGTATCTTCTTGGTCTGCACATCCCAACCCTTCCGGATCTGCGACTACTGGAGAGGGTCATGACCCTTCTGACACCTCAGGTACATATCCCCTCTTTGCCGGAGATCGAGCACTATGACACGCATCAGATGGTTCATACCGGAAGGAGCCGGGCAGACGTCGCGGAATTCAGGGCCGACGAACCGCTACCCGGCACACTCACCGGCGAGTTGACCCGGCTCCTCTTCGACGGCGAGGACCGGGACCACGTCCACACGAGGTGGCGCGGCCTCATCGCGCGGGAGACGTTCCGCCACCGCCCCGGGCTGGACTCCGCCGAACGCGCCGCACTCTCCTACGAGTGGCTGCGCATGGTGAACGACACCGTCCAAGGGGCCGAACAACTGGCGGACGACCCGGGACTGCTGGCAGGGCTGCACGAGTGGGCGGCGATCGTGGACGGCGGCGGGGGCCTGTGCACGGTGGCGAGCATCCACTACAACCTCTTCCTCGGCAGCCTGCTCGACCACGAAGGCGCCGAGAGCCGGGATCTGTCCGACTTCACGACCCTGCGGCGCACCGGCACGTTCCTGTGCACCGAACTGGAGCACGGCAACGACGCCTGGGCCCTGGAGACCACCGCCGAACTGGACCCGGTCACCGGCGGGTTCATACTCAACACCCCGCACGCGGGTGCCCAGAAGTTCATGCCCAACACCAGCATGACCGGCGGGCCCAAGAGCGCCGTGGTGGCCGCCCGGCTCCTCGTCGACGGCCGGGACGAGGGCGTCTTCCTGTTCCTGACACCGCTGAGCGACGAGCGGGGCCTGCTGCCGGGGGTACGGGTCCGACGGCTGCCGCTGCGCACCGGCGCCCCGGTGGACCACTGCCTGACCGCGTTCGAGCATGTGCTGCTGCCGCGCGACGCCCTGCTGGAGTCGGCGCACGGCCGCCTCGGCGCCGACGGCCGGCTCCGCAGCAGCCTCGGCAACCGGCGCAAGCGGTTCCTGCAGTCCATCGGCCGGGTCACCATGGGCAAGCTGTGCATGAGCGCCGCCGCCGTGGGCGCGACCCGGGCCGCACTCGCCATAGCCGTCCGCTACGGCGACCAGCGGCAGGTCAGCGGTCCGCGGGCGGGCGAGCGCATCCCGGTCAACGCGCACCGCTCGCACCACGGCAGACTCCTGAAGGGCCTCGCCACGGCCTATGCCATGACCTTCCTGCACCGCTCGATGCTCGCCCGGTGGACCGAGCAGCACACCGGCCTGGACGCCGGGCAACGGGCGGAGACCGAGCGGCTGATCGCCGTCGCCAAGAGCTGGATCACCTGGCAGGCACGGGACATCACCATCGAGTGCCGGGAACGCTGCGGCGCGCAGGGCCTGTTCGCCGTCAACGGCCTGTCGGAGTTCCCGCAGTACGTCGAGGGCACCATCACCGCCGAGGGCGACAACCTGGTGATCTGGGTGAAGGCCGCCGCCGAGATGCTCTTCGAGCACCAGCCGCCCCGGACGGCCCCCGGCTCCCCGGGCGGCACGGCCCGGTTGACGGATCCCCGGCATGTGCGCGAGCTGCTGGCCGGGGCCGAGGTCATATGGCAGGACCGGGCGCGCGCGGCGCTGCGCCGGGGTCCGTCCGGTGATCCGGTGGAACGGTGGAACGGCGCCTCCTCCGCCGCCCTGGAGATGGTGTCGGTGCACGCCCGGCTGCGGGCGGCGGACGCCTTCCTGGACGCGGCCTACCGGGCGAAGGACCCCGGGGCCCGCGCGCTTCTGGAGAAGCTCTGCCTGCTGTTCCTGCTGGACCAGATCGGCGAGCACACCGGCGACCTGCTGGCCGACGGCCACCTGTCCGGCGAGCAGGTACGCGCCCTGCCCGAGCTCCTGGACGACCTGCTGCGCGAACTCGCCCCGCGGATGACGGAGCTGGTCGAGGCCTTCGACCTGCCCGCCGCCTACCTCGACGGGATCCCGCTGGCCAACTCCGGCCGGATCTCGCTCGCGGACTACTCCACCGCGGCCGAGTAGCCGGACGGCTCCGGGTACGCGCGCCGGGCGCAGCCGGAGCCGGTCTGCGCCGGCACACCGGGGACGAGGCCGGGTCAGGGCCTCGCGAGGCCGTCGATCCAGGACTGGAGGCGGCTGCCCTGATCGGCCATCAGGCCGGGGTCGCGCAGGGTGTTGGTGAGGACCGACATGCCCTGGTAGGCGGCGACCAGTTCGACGGCGAGGGCGCGGGCGTCGGGCCGGCCCAGCTCGGTGAACTGCCGCTCGACCCAGTCGAGCAGGGCTCGCATGACCTTGGCCGCGGCCAGGTCCAGGCCGTCGTCGCGCTTGTCGAGTTCGGTGGCCAGCGTGCCGAAGGGGCAGCCGAAGCGAGCCGCGGTCTCACGCTGCTCCACCCAGCCGGCGATCAGTGTCTTCAGCCGGTCCGCCGGGTCGGGGAGTGTGTCCAGGCGGGCGGTGAGCGTGGTGAGCCGGTCGCAGTGGGCGTCCACCGCGGCCTCGACCAGATGGTCCTTGGTCTTGAAGTAGTAGTAGACGTTCCCGAGCGGGACATCGCCGGCCCGGGCGATGTCCGCGAGGGTGGTCTTCTCCACGCCCTGCTCATGAAAGACCTGGACAGCGGCCTCGACCAGGCGTTCACGCTTGCCGCCCCGGCGGGAGCGGGCGTCGGCTCCGGGCTTCGCGCCGGATTCTGAGTCAGTCATCTGACTAAGCATAGACATGGACAAGACCCGGGCGGGCCGTCTAACGTAGCGACTTAGTTAGTCAACTAACTCAGTCGAGGAGCAGACATCATGATCGTGGTAACGGGTGGCACGGGGAACGTCGGTCGGTCGCTGGTCGCGAAGCTGGCGCGGGAGGGCGAGACGGTGACCGCCGTGGCCCGGCACATCACGCCCGAGGACGTCCCCTCGGGCGTGCGGGCCGTCGCCGCCGACCTCGCCCGGCCGGCCGGTCTCGCGCCCGCGCTGGAGGGGGCCACGGCGCTGTTCCTGCTGGTGGCCGGAGACGATCCGGAGGGCATCCTGAAGCAGGCCGCCGCGGCCGGCGTGACGAAGGTGGTCCTGCTGTCCTCGCAGGGCGCGGGCACCCGACCGCACGAGTACGCGCACGCCGCCGGCTTCGAGGCGGCCCTGGCCGCGTCGGGAGCGGCCTTCACCGTGCTGCGCTCGGGCGGCATGGCCTCCAACGCGTTCGCCTGGGCCGAATCCGTCCGGCTGCACCGCCGGGCGGCCGCGCCCTTCGCCGACGTGGCCCTGCCGTTCGTCGACCCGGACGACGTCGCCGCGGTCGCCGCCGCCGTACTGCGCCAGGACGGACACGACGGCGTCACCTACACGTTGACCGGTCCGGCGGCCACCACGCCCCGGCAGCGCGCCGCCGCCCTCGCACACGCGCTGGCCGAGCCGGTGACCTTCGTGGAACAGAGCCGTGAGAAGGCTCGTGCGCAGCTGGCGCGGTTCATGCCGAGTGCGGTGGTGGAGGCGACCCTCTCCATCCTCGGCGAGCCGACCGCCGAGGAGCAGTCCGTCAGCGCGGACGTGGAGCGGATCCTGGGTCGCCCCGCGGCCCCCTTCGCGGCCTGGGCCGTCCGCAACGCCCCGGCATTCCGCTGACGCCGGGCCGACCGGTTCAGGGCTCGGTCACGCGTCCGAAGACGACCGCTCTCCCGGCGGCGTCACGGGATGTCCTGCTCCGCCCAGATGATCTTTCCTTCCGACGTGTGGCGGGCACCCCAGTGGTGGCAGAGCTGGGCCACCAGGAACAGGCCCCGGCCGCCCTCGTCCGTGCTGCGGGCGTGCCTCAGGCGCGGGGCGGTGCTGCTGGCGTCGGCGACCTCGCAGGTCAGACGGGCGTCGCGGAGCAGCCGTAGCCGGATGGGCGGTTCGGCGTAGCGGATGGCGTTGGTGATCAGTTCGCTGACGATGAGTTCCGTCGTCATGGCCAGTTCCCCAAGGCCCCAGTCCGTCACCTGGCGGGTGGCCTCGGCCCTGGCGTGGGCGACGGCGGCCGGGTCCGCGGGCACGTGCCACGACGCGACCTGGTCGGCCGGCAGGGCGTGGGTGCGCGCGAGCAACAGGGCGACGTCGTCGGGCTGCGGCGCCCGCGTCAGCTGCCGCACGGCGGAGGTGCACAGGGTGCCGAGGTCGGTCGCGGTCCGGGCCAGCTCCGTGCCGAGCCGGGCCATGGCCGACTCGACGTCGGGGTCGATCCCCTCGAGCAGACCGTCGGTGTAGAGCCCGATGAGGCTGTTCTCGGCCAGCTCGATCTCGGTGACCTCGAAGGACATGCCGCCCAGCCCGAGCGGGGGTCCGGCCGGGATCTCGGGGAAGTAGGCGTGCCCGTCCGGGGCGACGACGACGGGCGGCGGGTGCCCGGCCCGGGCCATCGTGCACCGCCGGGTGACCGGGTCGTAGACGGCGTAGAGGCAGGTCGCGCCGATGAAGGTCGCCGTGCTGGCGGCGGCCGGGTCGCGATCGGCCTCCTCGTCGCTCAGCCGCAGCACCAGGTCGTCGAGGTGGGCGAGCAGGTCGTCGGGCGGCAGCTCCAGGTCGGCGAGGGTCTGCACCGCCGTGCGCAGCCGGCCCATGCTCGCCGCCGCGGAGATGCCGTGGCCCACCACGTCCCCGATGACGAGGGCCACGCGGGCGCCGGACAGCGGGATCACGTCGAACCAGTCGCCGCCGACCCCGCCGACCGCATCCGCCGGCAGATAGGAGGAGGCCACCTCCAGCGCCGTTCCGCCGGTCAGGGCGTGCGGCAGCAGGCTGCGCTGGAGGGTGACCGCCGCGGTGTGTTCCCGGGTGTAGCGGCGGGCGTTGTCGACGCACACCGCGGCTCGTGCCACCAGCTCGTGGGCGAGCAGGACGTCGTCGGGTCCGAACGGGACCGGGTTGAGCGAGCGCGCGAACGTCGTCAGCCCCAGCGCCGTCTTCCGCGCCCGCATGGGCACGGAGATGAGCGAGTGGAGACCGAACTCACGGATGCGGGCCGCCCGTACGGGCTGTTCGGCCACCCAGACGGCGTCGGACGGGTCGAGGACGGGGATGAGGACCGGATCGCCGCTGACGAGCAGGTTCGCATCGCTGGCCGGGGGCAGGAAGTCCACCTCGTCGCCGATCTGTGCCACCGCCTCGGGACAGCCCTCGCGCGCGGACTTCATGCCCGCGCGGCGCATCGCCGGCCGCGCCGGTGCCGGTCCCGCATCGCTCAGCCATGCTCCGTGCCCCTCGGTGCTGAGCACATGCTCCAGGAGGTCGACGACGACGAAGTCCGCGAAGCGGGGGACGGCGAAGTCGGCCAGTTCCTGAGCCGTCCGCATCACGTCGAGGGTGCTGCCGACGCTGCTGCCGGCTTCGTTGACCAGCGACAGGAGCTGGCGGGCGGTCCACCGCTCGGTGACGTCCTGAACCATGTAGCAGACCCCGGTGACGGTGTCGGCGCCGTCCACCAGGGGGAAGAAGGAGGTGGAGTAGGCGTGCTGACGGCGTGGATCGGCCCAGCTCCAGCCGACGTACTCGTAGTCGGTCACCGGCTCCCCCGACGCCAGCACCTTGCGCATCAGCCCCTCGATGGTCTCCGCCTGCAGGCCGGGCAGCAGCTCGCTCAGCCGGCGCCCCAGCCGCTGGTCCCGGGGCACTCCGCCGAACCGTTCCAGCGTGTCGTTCATCCAGACATAGCGCAGTTCCAGATCCATCACGGCCATGCCGATCGGCGCGCGGGACAGGAAGCCGTCCAGGACGGACCGGCCCACGGTCCACTGGGGGCGCTCTTCCCGCGCCGAGAGCAGAAAGCACTCCTTCTCACCGATGCGGAAGGACGCCGAGACCCGCAGATCCATGTCGGTGCGGCGGCCGTCGCGGTGCTGCACGGGTACGAGCCCGTTCCATCCCATGCCGGTGCGGCACCGCTCCGCGATGCCCGCGACGCGTGCCGGATCCCCGGGGACGGCCAGCAGACGCGCGGCGGAGCGGCCGACGACCTCCGAGGCGGGGTAGCCGAGCAGCGCCTCGGCGGCCCGTGTCCAGCCGACGACGACGCCGGCCGCCGAGAGCACCGCCGTGGCATCGGTGGACGCGTCGAAGAGATCATCCGTCCCCGTGGATGTGGAGGCGTCGAAACCGTTTCGCCCAGATTCCATCCGTTCCATCCTCTGTCTCCACCATGTTCCTGCTTGTTCGCCGGACGCGCATGGGCCGGGCGACGCGGTGCGATCGGGACGGGCCCCAGGGGTTGGGCCAGGCGGAGTGCCGGGGGCAGCATGGAGATACCGCTCGTCAGCGCTCCGGCTCGGCCGTACCCGCACGGCCGGCCGACCGGCCGGTGGAGGTGGATCTGGGATGGCAGTGGATTCCTTCCGCGTCGACGACGCACACGGCCCCGGGCGAGCCCGGCCGACCGGCCTGCTGGACATGCTCAGCGTGGCCGCCGTGGCGCTGGACACCCGTGGGCGCATCGTCTTCTGGACCCCGCAGGCCGAGGAGCTGTTCGGCTACACGGCGGACGACATCCTCGGCAAGTACGCGGCGCGGCTGCTCATCCGTCCCGAGCACCTGCAGGCCGTGGTGAGCCTGTTCACCGAGGTGCTGGAGACCGGCCGGGGCTGGGCCGGCGCCTTCCCCGTCCGGCACAAGGACGGCAGCAGCCGCCTGACGGAGTTCCGCACCATGCGGCTGCTGGACGATCTGGGCGACGTCTACGCGCTGGGCATCGCGGCCGACCACACCCTGCTGCAGCGCGTCGAGACCGACCTCGCCCTGTGCGAGCGGCTGATCAACCAGTCCCCCATCGGTCTGGCCCTCATGGACCCCGATCTGCGGTACCTGCTGGTCAATCCTGCGCTTGAGCGGATCGACGGCATTCCCGCCGAAGAGCACATCGGCCGTCCTCTGCGGGAGACACTGCCCTTCTTCGACGTGGGCACCGTGGAGTCCGCGCTGCGTCAGGTGCTCGCCACCGGCACTCCCCTCCTGGATCAGTACCACGTGGGCCGTCCCCCGGCCGACCCCGACCGCGAGCACGCCTGGTCGCTGTCCTTCTACCGTCTGGAGGACCCCGGCGGGCGGGTCCTGGGCGCGGCCGCCTCCGTCGTCGACGTCACCGAGCGGCACCGCGCGGCCGCCGAGGCCGACCGGGCCCGGCGCCGTCTGGCGCTCGTCGCCGATGCCTCCACCCGCGTCGGCACCACGCTGGAGGTGGAGCAGACCGCGCACGAACTGGCCGACCTCTGCACGCCCGTGCTCGCCGACGTGGTCGCGGTGGACGTCCTGGACTCCGCGCTGGCCTGCCGGCGCGTGCGTCGGCCGGGCAACGGCCCGGAGCTGTTCCGTGCCCTCGCGCTCAAGGCGGCCCATCCGACGGTGGCGCTGCGCGCCGCGGACCCGCCCGGTGACCTCGCGGCCTACGAGGGCGACCGTCTGGTCACCCTGTGCGTCCACACCGGCCGGCCGGTCCTCGTCCGCCATGTCGGTGACCAGGATCTGCCGCGTATCGCACGCAACGCCGAGGCCGGCGCGCTCCTGGCCCGGGCCGGTGTCCACTCCTATCTGGCCGTGCCGCTGATCGCCCACGGCGAGGTGCTCGGCGCCCTCGACCTCAAACGCACCTGCAACCCGGTGCCCTTCGACGAGGACGACGTGGTGCTGGCCGGCGAGCTGGCCTGCCGCGCCGCCATGGCCATCGACAACGCGCGCTGGTTCCAGAGCGTGCGCAACACCGCCCTCACCCTCCAGCGCAGCCTGCTGCCCGACCACTCGCCGCACCACACGGGCCTGGAACTCGCCTCCCGCTATCAGCCCGCACAGGCCACCAGCGAGGTCGGCGGCGACTGGTACGACGTCATCCCGCTCTCCGACGACAAGACCGCCCTGGTGGTGGGCGACGTGATGGGCAACGGCATCGACGCTGCCGCCACCATGGGCCGGCTGCGGACCGCCACCTGCGCCTACGCGGACCTGGACCTCGCCCCCGGGGCGGTGCTCCAGCATCTCGACAAGATCACGTGCGATCTGGAGCACTACATCGTCACCTGCCTGTACGCGGTCTACGACCCCCGCACGAGACAGTGCACCATCGCGAACGCCGGACACATGCCGCCCGCTCTCGCGCGGCCCGGCCGGCCCCCCTCGTTCCTCGAACTGCCCACCGCGGCGCCGCTCGGTGTCGGCGGCATCCCGTTCGAGACGACCACGACCACCTTGCACACCGGCGACCTGCTGGTCTTCTACACCGACGGTCTCGTGGAGACCCGGCAGCACCCCATCGACGACCGTCTGAACGTCCTGCTCGGGTTCCTTGACGAGCCCCACCGGCCGCTCGAGGAGACCTGCGACCTGCTGCTGCACGGCTTGCGTCACCCCGACGACCACGACGACGTGGCCCTGCTCGTCGCCCGCTCCCTGTAGCCCGCGGGCCCCCGCCCATCCGCATGGTGAGGGTCGCCGGTCGGTGCGACGCTGGGTGGAGAGGTGTCCGAGGAGCGGAATCCAGGAGGGCCGATGGGACGGGACGTCCCGGCGCTCGTCTTCACCCGCGAGGACCGCCGCCGGTACCGGATCAAGATGCAGGAGTGCCTCGACGCATTCGCACAGATGCTGCGCGATGCCCGGTTCGAGGCCGAACGGCCTCAAGTGGGGCTGGAGATCGAGCTGAACCTGGTCGACGACCGGGGCGAGCCGGCGATGCGCAACACCGAGGTGCTGGAGGCGATCGCGGACCCCGCCTGGTCCACCGAGCTGGGCCGGTTCAACCTGGAGATCAACGTTCCGCCGCGCGGGCTGACGGCGGGGGGTCCGGACGCCTGGGAGTCCGAGATCCGCTCAGCGCTCAACCACGCGGAGAAACGGGCGGGATCGGTGGGCGCGCGCCTGGTCATGGTCGGCATCCTGCCCACACTGCGCCAGGAGGACATCGGCGAGGCGTCCCTGTCGGAGAACCCGCGCTACCGGCTGATCAACGACCAGATCTTCGCGGCCCGGGGCGAGGATCTGCGCATCGAGGTGGACGGTGTCGACCGGCTGCGGACCTACGCGGACACCATCACGCCGGAGGCCGCCTGCACCAGCACCCAGTTCCATCTCCAGGTGTCCCCGGAGTCGTTCCCCGACTACTGGAACGCGGCGCAGGCCATCGCCGGTATCCAGGTCGGGCTGTCGGCCAACTCGCCGTTCCTGTTCGGCAGGGAGCTGTGGCACGAGACCCGTGTCCCGCTGTTCGAGCAGGCGACGGACACCCGCCCGGAGGAGATCAAGATCCAGGGGGTGCGGCCACGGGTGTGGTTCGGCGAGCGGTGGATCAACAGCGTCTTCGACCTCTTCGAGGAGAACCTGCTCTACTTCCCGGCCCTGCTGCCGCTGTGCGACGAACAGGACCCGGCGGAGACGCTGGACCGCGGCGACATCCCCGAACTCTCCGAACTCACCCTGCACAACGGCACCATCTACCGCTGGAACCGGCCGGTCTACGCCGTCTCCCACGACCGCCCGCACGTCCGGGTGGAGAACCGGGTGCTGCCCGCCGGCCCGACCGTCGCCGACACCCTCGCCAACGGCGCCTTCTACTACGGGCTCACCCGCGCCCTGGTCGAGGAGGACCGCCCGGTGTGGTCGCGGATGTCGTTCGCGGCGGCCGAGGAGAACCTCCACACGGCGGCCCGGCACGGCATCGAGGCGCTGCTGTACTGGCCCGGCATGGGCGAGGTGCCGGTGCCCGAACTGGTGCTGCGGCGGCTGCTGCCGCTCGCGCACCGAGGCCTGGCGCTCTCCGGCATGGACACGGCCTGGCGGGAGCCGCTGCTCGGCATCATCGAGCAGCGCTGTGTCACCGCGCGCAACGGCGCCGTGTGGCAGAAGGAGATGCTCCACCGCATCGACGCAACCACCCATGTCGGCCGTCACGAGGCGCTGCGGCGGATGACGCAGCTGTACATCGACTTCATGCACCTCAACGCCCCGGTCCACACCTGGCCCGTCGACTGACGCGGCCCGCCCGCGAATCGCGGATGCCGCAGGAGACGATCACCGGTTAGGCTCCTCCAGCGCTTGTCGGGGGAACGACTGAGGTGGGGGAACATGGCTGACGATTCCGCGTCCGGGAAGGACCACAGACCGGGGGTCCAGGCGCTCGCGGCGGTGCTGGTCTTCGCGGGGTTGCTGGGAGTCCTGTGGGCGCAGAAGGAATTCCAGGGCTCCTCGGACCGGGGACCGGCCTCCTGCTCCGACGACGATCACGAAGCCGCCCGCGGTCATGTGTCCGCGGCCCGGTTGTGCACGGCGCTGAACCGGTCGGATCTGCCCGCGCTTCTCGGGACACCGCGGGAACAGGCCGAGACGGCCTACGGGTCGGAGAGTTCGTTCAAGGACGCCGACGGCACCGAGACCCCCTCGCCCGAGGCGGAGGTCTCGTTGAAGACGTACTCCGTGAAGCTGTACGCGTCGGACGACGATCTGCGGGTCGGCGAGATGTCCGGGCTCCTCGGCAGGTCCGCGGAGTCGAAGACGGTCCTCGGCCACCCCGCCGTGCTCTACTCGGACCACACCGTCGCCCTCGACTTCGGCCTCGGCGGCGGCAAGGTCGGCTCGAGCACCGGTGGCATCGCCCGTCATCTGCTGGTCGCCCGGGACGCCGAGGACGGGGGCGGTTCGTTCGAGGTCGCTCTCTGGCGCCAGGACGACGTACCGCCCGACGACACGGCGCTGCTCCGTGTGGCCGAGCGGGTCCTGCCGACGGTCCCCGGCTGGACCGGCGGCTGAGCGGCCTGCCGCAGGCGCCTGTTCGCGGGAGCACGTGGACGGTCCGAGGCGCTGCCGCACAGCGTGCGGCCATGCGTGTCGACTACTCCCCGGCATCCGTGGACCCGGGTTTCTTCTACCATCTGCTCACCGCCGTGGTCGTGCCCCGGCCGATCGCCTGGGTCTCGACCCTGTCCCCGGACGGCAGGACGGCCAATCTGGCGCCGCACTCGTTCTTCACCGTCTCCAGCGCCCGTCCGCCCGTCGTCCAGTTCACCTCGGTGGGCCGCAAGGACTCGCTGCGCAACGTGGAGGACACGGGCGAGTTCGTCGTCAACTTCGCTCCCGAGCCGCTGCTCGCGCAGATCAACGCGACCGCGACCGACTTCCCCCGCCACGAAGGCGAGTTCGACGCGGTGGGCATCGAGCGCGAGCCGTCGCTGCGGTTGAAGCCCCCGCGCGTGGCCGCGTCTCCGGTCGCGCTGGAGTGCACGCTGCACTCGACACTGCGGCTCGGCGACTCGACGGTGGTGTTCGGTCAGGTGGTCCACGCGGCGGTGAGGGAGGACGTGCTGGTGGACGGCCGGCCGGACATCACGCTCCTGCGCCCCCTGGCCCGGCTGGGCGGGAACGAGTGGAGCACGATCGGGAAGGTGCGCAAGGCGGCGCGCATCCCGTACCGGGAGCCGGCGGCCGGCTGAGGGCGGGTGCTTCCGCTCCCGCCACCGCTCATGTGCCGGCGAGCACGAGGACGAGCGGAATCCCGTGGCACGGCACCAGCCGCAGGTCTCCGTACGCCGCCGGCCGGGCTTCGGCGAGCAGTTCGCCGAAGTCGGGGCCCTTGGTGAGGGATCCGGCGAGGTGGGCGGGGTCGGCGGAGGCGGCGACCCGGCCGCGGGCGTTCACCAGGCGGGCGGGGCGGGGAAGGCGCCGGAGCAAGGGGAGTACGGCCGCTTCGAAGTGCCGCAGGTACACGTCGGCGGCGGCGACGCCGGCGAAGCGCCCCTCGCTCTCGACCGGCGCGGACAGGGTGAGGCTGTATTCGTCGGAGCAGAGGTAGTCCACGTACGGCCCCGCCACGGCTCGGTGTCCGGTGTCCCTGGGCAGGGCGAACCAGTCCCAGTGCGTGTAGTCCGAGTACGCCGAGCGGCTGGGGTCGAGGTCGAGCAGCAGGGGTCGTACCTCGCCGTCGGGGCCCGACTGCCACCATTCCAGCCAGGCGGGTACGTCGGCCAGCAGGCCGGGGGCCGCGACGAAACCGACGCCGGAGACCAGTTCCTGACGGGCCAGCCGCTGGTGCAAGCCGGGGCGGAGGGCGGCGAGGTCCGCGCTCACGGGCCCGCGCCCCTGTGCGGCCACCCGGGCGAGCAGGGCCGCGGTGTCGGCGCGAGTGGCGGCGACGGCCTCGAAGACCGTCTCCAGCGTGCCGCCCACCTGCGAGGCCACCCACTCGGCGTCCGTGTCGAGCGTCGCGGCCGGCGAAGCGGCCTGCACGGGACTCCAGCCCATGGTGTCCTCCAGCGGGGACGGGAACCGGACGCGGCGCGTTCAGAGGGTGAGGCGTACGGCGACGAGCCGCGCCGTCGACTCCCTGACGCACCGCTCGGCCAGCGTGCCGGCCGATTCGTGGGCCCCATCTTGCACGGCCGAGATCACGGAGCGGTGACGCTCCGCCACTTCTTCACGATATTCATCGCTCCCGAGGACGAGGCACAGCAGCGCGCCCACGTCGCTCTGCAGGGCGACCTGCTCGCGGGTGAGCCGGGCGGACTGGGCGGCCGCCGCGAGTTCGACGTGGAAACGGCCGTACAGGCGACTGCGTGCCGCCGTCCCCTCGGCCTGCGCCAACTGGTCTGCCGTACGGCACAGTTGATGCAGGTCGGCGGGTTCCGTGCGCTGCGCCGCGAGGCGGGCGGCGGCGCCGGACAGGGCGGCCCAGTGGTCGCCCAGGTCGCGCAGCTCCTCGGTGCTCCAGCCGCGCAGCCGCACCCTGAGCCGGTCGTCGGCGGGGACCTCGGGCAGCGAGACGAAGCTGCCGCCGCCACGACCCCTGCGGGTGGTGACCAGACCTTGCTGGCGGAGGGCCATGAGCGCCTCGCGCAGGGTCACCGTGGAGACGCCGAGCTGTCCGGCCAGCTCGCTCTCGCCGGGGAGCTGCTCGCCGTCGGCGAGGAGGCCCAGCTCTATGGCGTCGCCGATGCGACGGACGACGGTGTCCACCCGGGCCCGGTTGTCCACCGGACTGAAGACGGCTCTGCGGGCGCCGCTTCCCGTCTCCCGGGCGCCGCCGTCGATCTCGTGCTGCCTCACGGCCACCACCTTGTGCGTTGACTCAAGCTTTACCCTGAGGGCGTCTTGAGCTTAGAACTATGACTTCATATGTTTGCGCCCAACGTAGAGCGCGCCAGAAAGGTTCCCGCATGGAGGAAATTGCGATCCGCCTGCAGGACCTGCGGAAGTCGTTCGGGGAGACGACCGCGGTGGCCGGAGTGGACCTGGAGATCCGGGACGGGGAGTTCTTCTCGATGCTCGGGCCGTCCGGCTCCGGCAAGACCACGGTCCTGCGGCTCATCGCCGGGTTCGAGACCCCCGGCCGCGGCCGGATCGAACTCGCCGGGCAGGAGGTCACCGGCCTCGCCCCGTTCGAGCGGGACGTGCACACCGTCTTCCAGGACTACGCCCTGTTCCCGCACATGACCGTCGAGCAGAACGTCGCCTACGGGCTCAAGGTCCGCAAGGTGCCCAAGGCCGAACGCCTGGTCCGTGCCCGCAAGGCGCTCGCCGAGGTCCGTCTGGAGGGCTACGGCCAGCGCCGCCCCGCCCAGCTCTCCGGCGGGCAGCGCCAGCGCGTCGCCCTCGCCCGGGCCCTCGTGGGCCGCCCCCGGGTGCTGCTGCTCGACGAGCCGCTCGGCGCCCTCGACCTGAAGCTGCGCGAGCGGATGCAGGTCGAACTCAAGGCACTCCAGCGGGAGGTGGGCATCACCTTCGTCTTCGTCACCCACGACCAGGAGGAGGCACTGACGATGAGCGACCGCATCGCCGTCTTCGACCAGGGCCGCATCGCCCAGGTCGGCACCCCCGCCGAGATCTACGAACGCCCGGCGACCGCCTTCGTGGCCTCCTTCGTCGGCACCTCGAACCTGGTCGAGGGCGAGGCGGCCCAGCGGATGGTCGGCGCCCCGGGCACGTACACCATCCGTCCGGAGAAGATCCGTGTGCTGGAGGAGTCCGCCGAGTCGGACGCTCCGGAGCACGCCACGGCCACCGGCACCGTCGCCGAGGTCGTCTACCTGGGCGAGGCCACCCGCTTCCTCGTCGACCTGGACGGCGGCGGCCGGCTCACCGCCCTCCAGCAGAACCTGGACACCTCCTCCGCGGACGTCGCCGCCTACCGCGGCGCCCGGGTCCGCCTCCGGTGGCACCGCAGACACGCCGTCCGCATCCCCTCCTGAGTCCCCGCTCTCCCCAAACCCCGCTCCGCGCAAGACTCCCTCACCCATGGAGAACCTCGTGCGTCTCACCCGAACCCTCCAGGCCGCAGCCTGTGCCGCCGCGCTGCTGCTCACCGCCGCCTGCGGCTCCTCCGGCTCCGGCGGCGGCTCCTCCGCCGGCCTCAACCCGCCCGACCTCAAGGCCCCGACGAAGCTCGGCAGGACCGAGGGCCAGGTCAACCTGATCGCCTGGGCCGGTTACGTCGAGAACGGCTCCAACGACCCCAAGGCCGACTGGGTCAGCGGCTTCGAGAAGCAGACCGGCTGCCAGGTCCACTCCAAGGTCGCCGCCAGTTCGGACGAGATGGTCAAGTTGATGAAGACCGGGGAGTACGACGCCGTCTCCGCCTCCGGGGACGCCTCCCTGCGCCTGATCGCCTCAGGTGACGCGGCTCCCGTCAACACCGAGCTCGTGCCCAACTACAAGGATGTCTTCGCCGGGTTGAAGAACGGCGCCTGGAACTCGGTGAAGGGGCAGATGTACGGCATCCCGCACGGCCGGGGCGCCAATCTGCTGATGTACGACACCGAGAAGGTGAGCCCGGCGCCCACCTCCTGGTCGGCCGTCTTCGACGACGCCTCGAAGCACAAGGGCCACGTCACCGCGTACGACTCGCCGATCTACATCGCGGACGCCGCCCTGTATCTCAAGGCGACCAAACCCGAGTTGAAGATCAAGAACCCCTACGCGCTCGACCAGAAGCAGTTCGACGCGGCCGTGGCGCTGCTGAAGAAGCAGAACGCGGACATCGGCGAGTACTGGAGCGACTACCTCAAGGAGGTCTCCGCCTTCAAGAGCGGGGACTCGGTCGTCGGCACCACCTGGCAGGTGATCGCCAACCTCGCCGCCGGTGAGGGCGCCAAGGTCAAGGCGTTCGTGCCGAAGGAGGGTTCGACGGGCTGGTCCGACACCTGGATGGTCTCCGCCAAGGCCGAGCACCCCAACTGCGCCTACAAGTGGCTCGACTGGATCGTCTCGCCCAAGGTCAACGCCCAGGTCGCCGAGTACTTCGGGGAGGCCCCGGCCAACTCCAGGGCCTGCGCCGAGACCAGTGACAAGAACTTCTGCACGACCTACCACGCGGCCGACGAGGGCTACTGGAAGCACATCGCCTTCTGGAACACGCCCATCGAGCAGTGCCTGGACGGCCGCAAGGACGTCACGTGCGTGCCCTACGCGAAGTGGGTGCAGGCCTGGACCGAGATCAAGGGCTGAGCCGTGACGAGTGAAGTGACGCCCGCCGCCGGACGGGGAACCGTCCGGCGGCTCGCCGGGGCGCTGCACACCCGGCCCCGGCTCCGCCTGGCCCTCCTGCTCACCGCCCCGCTGCTGTGGCTGACCGTCCTCTACCTCGGCTCACTGACGGTCCTGTTCATCTCGGCGTTCTGGACGACGAACTCCTTCACCTCCCAGGTGGTGAAGGTCTGGTCGACGGACAACTTCCACGCCCTGTTCACGACCCCGGTCTTCCGCCAGGTGATCCTGCGCAGCGTAGGTGTGGCACTCGCGGTGACCGCGCTGTGCGCCGTGCTCGCCTTCCCGGTCGCCTTCTACACCGCGCGGGTGGCCCGCCCGAAGTGGCGTCCCGTGCTCGTGGTGGCGATCCTCACCCCGCTGTGGGCGAGCTATCTGGTGAAGGTGTATGCCTGGCGGCTCATCCTCTCCGAGGGCGGCCTCGCCGACTGGATGCTCAACCCCTTGGGCCTCAGCGGCCCCGGTTTCGGTCTGACCGCCACCGTGCTCACCCTGACGTACCTGTGGCTGCCGTACATGATCCTGCCGGTCCACACGGCCCTCGAACAGCTCCCGGCCACCCTGCTCGACGCCTCCGCCGACCTCGGCGCGAAGGCCGGCCGCACCTTCCGCTCGGTGGTGCTGCCCATGGTGCTGCCGTCTCTCGCCGCGGGCTCCGTGTTCACCTTCTCGCTCAGCCTCGGCGACTACATCACCGTGCAGATCGTCGGCGGCAAGACCCAGCTCATCGGCAACGTCGTCTACTCCAACATCGAACTCAACCTGCCCATGGCCGCGGCGCTCGGCACGGTCCCCGTGGTGGTGATCGTCCTGTACCTGCTGGCGATCCGCCGTACCGGTGCCCTGAGCAGCCTGTAGGAGGAGAGCGCCATGCACCTCAGCCGCACCGCGCGCATCGCTCTGCGCGCAGGCGCCGCACTCGGCTTCGCGGTGATCTACGTCCCGCTCCTGCTCGTCCTCCTCAACTCCTTCAACCCCGACCGCAGCGCGAGCTGGCCGCCACCGGGGCTCACCCTGCGCTGGTGGTCCGCGGCCATGGACAACTCCGGCGCCAGGGATGCCCTGTGGGTGTCGGTGAAGGCGGGCCTGGGCGCCACCACGATCGCGCTCGTGCTCGGCACGCTGATCGCGTTCGCGGTGGCCCGGCACCGGTTCTTCGGCCGCGGCACGGTGTCGTTCGTCGTGGTCCTGCCGATCGCGCTGCCCGGCATCGTCACGGGCATCGCGCTCAACTCGGCCTTCGGTACGGTCCTCGCACCGCTCGGCGTGGGCCTCGGCCTCTTCACCGTCATCGTCGGCCACGCCACCTTCTGCATCGTCGTGGTCTTCAACAACGTCGTGGCCCGGCTGCGCCGTACGGCCGCCTCGTACGAGGAGGCGGCGATGGACCTCGGCGCGACCACCTTCCGTGCCTTCGCGGACGTCACCTTTCCGTTGGTCCGCTCCGCGCTGCTGGCCGGGGCCCTGCTCGCCTTCGCGCTGTCCTTCGACGAGATCGTCGTCACGACCTTCACCGCGGGACCCGGCATCGAGACCCTCCCCATCTGGATCTTCGACAACA
The DNA here is from genome assembly GCF_001542625.1 of Streptomyces griseochromogenes. NCBI lineage: Bacteria > Bacillati > Actinomycetota > Actinomycetes > Kitasatosporales > Streptomycetaceae > Streptomyces > Streptomyces griseochromogenes. The sequence continues at coordinate 6,144,228 of NZ_CP016279.1, forward strand.
TGACCCGGCCCCAGCAGGCCCCGGTGGTGAACGTCGTGGCCGCCGTCCTCGTCCTGCTGTCGGTCGTCCCGATCTACGTCGCCCAGCGGCTGTCGGCGGACACGGCGACGTCGAGCCGGGTGTGAGCCGACCCGTCGGGGACGGTGCGGAGGTGTCGCAGGAGCCGGGTGACGAGGAGTCATGCTCGCCGAGCGGCGATACGGGCCGAGCGGTGCGGGGCCTGACGTTCCACTGCCTGCGGGACGCCCGGCGTGGCCTGACGGCCCCGCACACCCCAGGCGCCGATCCGGTGCGCCGGGACGCGGTGCCATGCCGACGGGACCGACGGCCCGGTCTCGCCCGCGCCGCGGTCGCCACCGCACCCGGGCGTCAGGTGGCCGCGCAGGCACCTGTGCTGACGGCCTGTGATCCGATGACCACCCTCACGGTGGATGCCGCGGTTCATCGCCTCGGCCTTGTCGTGCCGCATCCGGGCGCCGCCGGGCCGACCGCGGTGCGCGCCGCCCCGGACGGTCTTCTCGGCCGGTCGGCCCGGCCCGTCCACCGGCGTCGCGGCCAGGGCTTTCGTAGGCTGAGGGTGCCCGACGCCCGTACGAGAGGTGTGCCCGCAGTCAGGAGAGGGTCGTGATCGGACTGGCCGCGTTGTTCGCCGTCGCGGGAGCGGCGAGCAACGCCGTGGGGACCGCGTTCCAGCGCAAGGCGGCGTCCACGAGCCGACGGACCGGGGTACGGCTCCTCGGGGAGCTGATGCGGCGGCCCGCCTGGGTGATCGGTGCCGCGGTGTTCCAGAGCCTGGCGCTGGTCAACGGGCCGCTCGCGCTGGTCCAGCCGCTGTTCATCCTGGAGCTTCCGTTCGCCCTGCTCGTCGCCGGTCCGCTGATGCACCGTCGGCTGCCCCGCTCGGGCTGGTGGGGTGTCGGTGCCGTCGTGGGGTGTCGGTGCCGTCGTGGCGGGTCTGGCCGTCCTGCTCGCCTCGGCCGCCCCGCACGGAGCCACCGACCAGGCGCCGCTCGACCGGTGGCTCCCGGCGCTCGGGCTGTGCCTCGGCGGGATGGCCGCGACCGTGCTGCCGGCCTGCCGGGGGCGGGCGGGGGTGCGCCGAGCGGCGCTGCTGGCGGTGGCCTCCGCGACGGGCAACGCCCTGACCGCCGCACTGCTGAAGTCGGCCTCCGGGACCTTCGCCGACCACGGCTTCGTGGCGTTCCTGCGGGCCTGGCAGACCTACGGCTTCGCGCTGACCGGCGTCGCCGCCGTGCTGCTGCTGGAGAACGCCCTGCAGGCCGGCCCGCTGGCGGCCGCGCAGCCCGCCCTGACCATCGGCGACGCGGTGATCAGTCTGGCCCTGGGCATCGCCCTGTTCCACGAGCACGTCCGCACGGGCTGGTGGCTGGTACCCGAGGCGTGCGGTGCCGTGCTGATCGTGACGGGTGTGCTGGTGCTGAGCCGGGCGGTTCAGCACATCACCGACACGTAAGTCCGACAAAGAGCAATCAGTCCGGCTTGTTGCCGAATAAATACCCCCGCGCTCACCGCTCGACGGCACGACCCCGGACCGTCTCACATTCAATGGCTTGCGCGGCGAACAGGCGATGGTTACCAGCCTGTCAATGAACGCTCCGCGTTGTGATGGTTCCCCTATGTGAGTGATAGAGTCCCGGCGTCTGCGACCTTGGTCCACTCGGCTCAGCCGCCGCATTGAGAGGCGCGGTTCTCAGCACGACGGCGGCCGAGTCGTTCCAAGTGGTTGTGCCACGGATTTCCCCCGAGGTCCGTCTGTCGACGACTGCAGGCTACACATAGGAAAGGTTTCCATGACTCGAGACGCACTCGTTTGGTGCCTGGTTGCGGCGACGGCCATCGCCGTTGCCTCGGCCCTGGTGCTCCGTCGCCGCAACCAGGCCATAGTGGCGAAGAAGCAGCAGGCCGAGGCCGCTCTCACGCTCAGGGTGAGCGAGACCGACGGCCAACTGGCCGCATTAAGGGCCGAGTTGCACCTGCACCAGACCGAGCACGCCAAGACCATCCAAGAAGCCGAGGAGGCGGCGGAAGAAAGCACCAAGGCCGTTCTCAAGGGTTCCGCACGCTTTCTGCAGAGCCTCGCCGCGGAACAGTTGGCACTGCTTGAAGAAATCCAGCGCAAGTATGGCGGCCATGCCGTTCTGGGTGATTTGCTGGAAGTAAGTCACGCCAATGCGCAGATGGCTCGCAAAGCACAGGGTATCGCCGTTATGTGTGGTGCACCGCTGGGCCGCCGCAATAGGCCGGCGAGCGTTTATGACGTGGTGCGCAGCGCACAGGGTCAGATTCGTAACTTCCGGCGTGTCGAAATCATGCAGCAAACCGGTTTCGCTTTGAAGGCGTCCGCTGTTTCCCCGGTCGCTCTGGCGGTTGCGGAACTTCTCGACAATGCCGCGAGTTTCTCTCAGCAGGGTTCGCCCATCGAGATTACTTTCCAGCGGGTGCAGAAGAACCTGTGCATCGTGATCGACGACGCCGGCGTCGGTATGAGCGACGAGGACCGGCAGAAGGCGTCCGCCCTGCTCTCCGGTGACTACCGCCCCCGGCTTTCCCACCTCGGAAACCAGCCCAAGTTCGGTTTCCCCGTCATCGGCCTGCTCGCGCAACAGTACGGATTCCGGGTGGACGTGACCGGCGTTTCCCGTTACGGCGGCGTACGCGCGGTCGTCCTGCTGCCGGAGGAGCTGTGGACCGAGGAGGAGGCGGCGCCCGCCGAGGCCCCCCGGGTCAGCGACATCCGGGGCACCGTCGGCCGGTCGGAGCCGGTGGCTCGTACGGCGCACGGCCTGCCGAGGCGCGGGGCGCGCCAGGTGCCCATCGCCAGCGTCCGCGACCAGGACACCGCGCCGTCGCCCGCCACGGCGTCGGAGGAGACCGGCCGCGCCGCGGGCCGCAGCCTCGGAGCCTTCCAGCGCGGCACGCTCTCGGGCCGCGACCTCGCCTCGGCGCCGTCCGAAGGGTCCGATGAGGCATGACCACAGACCTGTCGTGGATGCTCGAGGACATCGTGCAGAACGTGCCGAAGGCACGCCATGCCGTCCTTCTCTCCGCGGACGGCCTTCCCCGCGGCGCGACCGACAGCATGGCGCAGCAGGACGTGCGGACCATCTCCGCCGCCATGGCCGGCATGCAGTCGCTCAGCCGGGCGACCTCCCACTTCGCCGGGCCGGGTGAGGACAGGCAGTGGAACCAGACGATCATCGAGTTCTCGCACGGCTGGATCTTCCTCATCGGGGCCGGCCAGGGCGCGTATCTGGCCGCGGCCGCGGCGCCCGACGTCGACATGCAGCAGATCTCCTTCCGCATGCACCGCCTCGTCGCGCGGCTCGGCAACAACCTCACCTCCCCGCCCAGGGTGAACACACAGGGCGGGGACGGGCAGTCGGACCGGTCCCGGGCGCAGGGCGGGACGGCGGGCGGCACGGGCATCCCGATCACCGATCTCGACGAGGTGGTCCGCCAGGTCCAAGGCGCCCGGCACGCCGTCCTGTTGGGCTCCGACGGTCTGCCGCGCGGCGCCACCTCGGGCATGAGCCAGGACCTGGCGGACACCATCTCGGCGGCCATGACCGGCATTCACGCCTACAGCCGGGCCACCTCACAGTTCGCCGGCGTGGGCCAGGACGCCCAGTGGCGGCAGACGGTGATCGAGTTCCAGCACGGCTGGATCTTCCTGATCTCCGCGGGCCGTGGCGCTTTCCTGGCCGCGGCCGCCGAACACGACGCGGATATCGAGGAGTTCACCACCCGACTGCATCAGGTGGTGCCCCGGCTGGGCGCATATTCGGCACCACACGGGGAGGCGAGCCGCACGTGAATCACGAGCCGGAACAGGAACTGGAGCTGACCTCCGCATTAGTCCCGCTCTTCGTGATCACGAACGGACGTTCGCTGCCCCCGGACAATGCCTACGAGCGCACGACCCTGGTGTCCGCGCTGGAGGGTGCCTCTGCTTCGGCTCGCACGCTTTCCCCGGAGGCGCGTCAGGTTCTGGAGCTGGTCGCGGAGGGCTTTCTGTCCGTCGCCGAGGTCTCCGCCCACACCCATCTGCCGCTGGGGATCGTCCGGATTCTCCTGGCGCAGATGGAGGAAGGCGGTCTCATCATCGCGAGGAAGCCCGTTCCCCGCGCCGAACGTGTTGATCGAGAAGTGCTCAACGCCGTACTCGACGGCCTCAAAGCCCGATTCGGAGCGTGATTCGTGTACCTGGATTCAGGCGTCCTGACCGCGGTGAAGATCCTCGTGGTGGGGCACTTCGGGGTCGGGAAGACCACGTGTATCGGCAGCATCTCCGAGATCGAGCCCCTGCGGACCGAAGAGGAGATCACCGAAGCCAGCGTGGGATTTGACGACCTGTCGGGGACTCCGGACAAGACCACCACGACGGTCGCGATGGACTTCGGCCGCCTGACCATCAGCGAGGAGGTGGTGCTCTACCTCTTCGGCACGCCCGGTCAGGAGCGCTTCAAGGAGATGTGGGAGGAGCTGTCCCGGGGGGCACTGGGCGCGCTGGTCCTCGTCGACCCCGAGCGGCTGAGCGAGTCCTTCCCGATTCTGGACCTGGTCGAGCGGTTCGGCCTGACGTACGCCATCGGCGTCAACCACTTCGAAGGCACGACCGACTACCCGCTCGCGGAGATCCGCGAGGCGCTCAACCTGTCCGACCGCACGCCCGTCATCTCCTGCGACGTACGGGACCAGCAGTCGTCGGCGCAGGCTCTCATCACCCTCGTCCACCACCTACTGTCCCTTCTCGACTAGGAGCCACCCCCACATGCAGCAGCGTTCCGGCATACAAGGACCGCCGCCCGGCTGCCCTGCGCACGGCAACCTCCCCCTCTACGGCCCCCAGTTCGGCTCCGATCCCGACGGCCACTACGAACACCTGCGCGGCCTCGGCCCGAGCGCGCCGGTCGACATCGCCCCCGGGGTGGAGGTCGAGCTGGTCACCAACTACGACGCCGCCCTGCACATCCTGCAGAACCCCGCTTCGTTCGTCAGGGACTCGCGGCGCTGGAAGGCGCTGAACGAGGGACGCATCCCCGAGGACAGCCCGGCCCTGCCCATGATGGGCTACCGGCCCAACGCGCTGTTCAGCGACGGAGCGGCGCACGCCCGGCTGCGCCAGGCCGTGACCGACAGTCTGGCCACCGTCAACGAGCTTCAGCTGGTGCGGCAGACCCAGCAGTCCGCCGACTATCTGATCAGCCGGTTCAGTTCCGACCGTCTCGGCCAGGCCGAGCTGATGGCCGAGTACGCGCAGCCGCTGCCGCTGTTGGTCTTCAGCGACCTGTTCGGCTGCCCGCCCGAGATCGGTGACCGTGTCATCGTCGGGATCAGCGGCATCTTCGACGGGACGGCCGGCGCCGACCTGGTGCTGGCCGAGGCGCTCGCCGAACTGATCGCGCTCAAGCGGCGCCGACCCGGAAGCGACCTGACGACCCGTCTGATGGAGCACTCGGCGGGGCTGACCGACGAGGAGACGCTGCACCAGCTCGTGACGCTCCTGTCCGGGGGCACCGCGCCGCTGGCGGCGACGATCGGCACCGGCAGCGCGCTGATCCTCGGCGACGACTGGCAGGCCGGCCTGCCGGTCGAGGACGCGGTCACCCAGGTGCTGTGGAACTACGCGCCGATCGCCAACTACGCGGCCCACTACCCCACCCACGACGTGGAGTTGGGCGGCCGGATACTGCGGGCGAACGAGCCGGTGGTCATCTCCTTCGCGGGCGCGAACACCGACCCCCGGCTGGCCGAGCACCGCGAGCAGCTCAGCGCCAAGGCCCATCTGGCCTTCGGGGCCGGGCCGCACGCCTGTCCCGCCAAGGACCCGGCGTTCATCATCGCCGTCACGGCTGTCGAGACCCTCCTGAACCGGCTGCCGGACATCGAAGTCCGGGTGCCGTTCAAGGACTTGTCCTGGGTGCCGGCTCCGTGGAGCCGCTCCCTGGTGGCCCTGCCGGTGCGGTTCACGTCGCGGACCGTGACGTCGACGCCCGCTCCGGCACCCCAGCCGCAGGCCGCCGCAGCCGCCCCGCACCGTGTCCCGAGCCCCGCGCCGCAGCCGGCGGCGACGGCCTCGTCCAAGCCCAAACCGGGCCTCTTCAGCCGGTTCCTGGCATGGACCCGAGGAGAGTGACGTAGGCAACTCTCCACGCGAATAGTCGTGTCGTATGCATCAGCCGCCCCAGGGGTATGCATGGCGGCTGATGCTCAGATCACGAGGAGTCATTCGTGGAGATTGCGATAACTCCGCCTTCCGACCGGCGAGTTACCGTTTCACTCTTCTCCCGTCTGCGGACGGCGAAGGGCCAGGCCAACCCCTTTCCGATCTACGCGGAGCTGCGGTCGAGAGGCGGAGTCTCCGCAGCCCCGTGGGGCGGGCACCTGGTCACCAGCTTCGAGCTGTGTGACCGGGTCCTGCGCGGCCGCGACTGGCTGGAGCCCGATGCACGCTGGCGCGAGCAGCAGGTGAGCGGCTCGCGCTGGACGGCTCCTTCCTCGCGCGAGATGAGCAGGACGCTGCCCGCGCTCAACGCTCCGGAGCACACTCAAGTGCGCCGGTCGGCGGGCACGTTCGACCGCGGCTCCCTGGAAGGGATGCGCGGGACGGTCGGCCGGATCACCGGCAGGCTGCTCGACTCCCTGGCCGAGCGACTGCACGAGGGCGAGGCGGACTTCAACGCCCTGGTCGGCGAGGAGCTGCCGGTTGCCGTCATCGGGCACTGGCTCGGGCTGCCGACCGCCGACTTCGCCCGGCTGCGGGAGCTGACCCACGACCAGGTGTTCACCCAGGAACTCCTCCCGTCGGCGAGCCAGTTGGCGAGATCGGACACCGCGACAGCGGAGCTGCGGACCTATTTCATGGACCTGGTGCGCGAGCGGCGCGCCCGTCCCGGCGAGGATCCCGTCTCGCGGTGGATCGCCGCCTGGGACGGCATGGAAAGCGATCGCGACAGGGCCGACGAGGCCGTCTATTTCCTGGTGTTGTTCGTGCTTCTCGCGGCGCTGGAGACCACGGCCACGCTGCTGTCGACGATGACCCTGCTGCTGCTGGAACACCCCCGGCAGTGGGACTGGCTCACCGTCCACCCCGATCTCGTGCCGGCCGCCGTGGAAGAAACGTTGCGCTATGACCCGCCCACGCATGTGATCAGCCGTGTCTCCGCCCAGGACTGCGTGCTGGGCGGGGTCGGGATCGCCAAGGACGAGATGGTCCACCTCCTGGTGGGGGCGGCCCATCGCGATCCGGCCCGGCACAAGGATCCCGAGTTGTTCAACCTGCACCGCAAGCCCGCGCATCTCGCCTTCAGCGGGGGCGTCCACTACTGCCTCGGCGCACCTCTGGCGCGCATGGAGGCCCAGACCCTGCTCTATCAGCTGGTGAGACGTTTCCCCCGTCTCACTCTCGTACGCCGGCCGTCATGGGCACCGCGTGTGGCCTTCCGACGCCTGCTGAATCTGGATGTCGCCCTCTCATGATCGACACTTCCCCCCGCCTCCGGTTCAAGGCGCTCTCCGCCGAACAGGACGGACCGGTCCTCAGGGTCCGGTTCAACCCCTCCGAGCAGGACGGCACGCTGACCGCCGCCGCCCTCGACGACCTCGCCGACCTGCTCCACACTCTGCACGAGCGCCCCGACATCCGGGTCCTGCTCCTGTCGGCCGTAGGTGACGACTTCTGTCTCGGCGCGGACCGGGGCGAGTACGGCGCGGCGCTGGCCGCGGATCCGACCGGGGCCGCCCTGCGCCGTATGGCGGACAAGGCCTACCGCGTGTGCGACGCACTGGAGAACACGCACGCGGTCACCATCGCCAGGCTCCACGGCAAGGTCATCGGCGCGGGCCTCGCGCTCGCCTCGTTCTGCGACCTGCGCGCGGGGGCCGATTCCTGCCGGTTCCGCATGCCCGAGGTGGGGGTCGGTCTGCCTCCCGCGTGGGGCGGCGGAATGGGCCGGCTGATCGTCGAGGGCGGGGCCGCGAGGATCCGTGAACTCATGCTCACCTGCGAGACCTTCGACGCGGCCACCGCCCACCGCCTCGGCATCCTGCACAAGGTCGCGCCCCTCGGCGAGCTGGACGCCGTGATCGACGCATGGGTCAGACCACTCGTCCGGCGCTCGCCCGAAGCCCTCACGCTCACCAAGCGCATGTTCGCGGGCTACTCGCGGGCCGCCCGCAGCTCCGACGTCGCCCTGCTCGACGCGTATCTGCTGACCGCGCAGCTCAAGTGACGGCCGGACGGGACCAGGACCGGCCCTGACGGGCGGACCGGCGGCTTCGGGCCACCGCCGGTCCGTGTCCTCAGGCGCCCGGGCCGAGCACGAGGCACGTCGTGGTGGCGTGGGCGATGAGCTTGCCCTGCTCGTCGAGCACCTTGCCCTCGGCGGTCGCGGTACGGCGTCCGGCGTGGATGACGGTGCCTTCGGCGGTGAGCGTCTGCCCGTCGGTACGGGCCGCGCGGATGTAGTTGACCTTGAGTTCCAGCGTGGTGTAGCCGACTCCGGCGGGGAGGGTGCTGTGGACCGCGCAGCCCATGGCGGAGTCGAGCAGGGTGGCGGCGATGCCGCCGTGGACGGTGCCGAGGGGGTTGGCGAAGTCGGGGCGGGTGTCCAGGGAGACGACGATCCGGCCGTGGTCGACCTCGTCGAAGCGCATGCCGATCAGCCGGCCTATGGAGGGGACGTCCGTGGGGCGTTCCTGCTGGATCCAGCGCATGAGCTCCAGTCCGGAGAGCGCGGCGAGGTCGGTGGTGGCCATGTGCGTTCCTTGCTGTCGTGCCGGTGGGAGAGCCCGGGCCGTGGGGCACGGGCCGGAAGGGTCGTTCGGGGGCTGCGGCGCGAGCGGACCGGACGGAGCCGGTCGCCGGGGCGCGGTCGGGTCAGCCGAGAGGGTCGGCCGTGCCCCGCAGGGCCGGGACGCGGGCCTCGGTCCGGGCTTTGACGGTGCCCGGGGTCACGTCTGCCGGGGCTGCCCGGGCGACGGCGAGTCCCACGGCCGCGCCCCGTACGGAGTCCTCGTCGACGGTGCGTTCCGCGACGGCGACGGCGAAAGCGTGAGGGCCGCCGTCACGACCGGCGGTGGTCATGGCCTCGCGGGCGGCCCGCGGAGCCGGCCGGCTCCGACGCGAAGGGCGGCGCCTCATGACCGGGAGCCCTTCCCGGGCTCGGCCGGCGGCTCGGAGCGGTCGGGCAGGGCGTGGAGCAGCAGGTCACGGATCTCGGCCGCGGCCGCATCCAGGGGCGCGAGGCTTCGTTCGGCCCTGCACATCACCACCGCGCCCTCGACGGCGCCGATGACGAACGTCGCGAGCCGTCGGCCCCGCGTCCGAGGCAGGCCGCCCGCCACGAACAGGGCGGCGAGGGTCTCCTGCCAGCGGGCGAAAACCACGGCGGCGGAGTCCGCCCACCGGGGCCCCTCGTCGTCCGCCGCCACCGCCGCGGCCACGATCGGGCACCCCGCCCTGAAATCGCTGCCGGCCAGCCGGTCCCGCCACAGGGCGAAGAAGGAGTCGATCGCCGCCACCGGATCGCCGGCGCTCGCCGCGGCCGCGATCCGGGCCGCCATGACGTCCCCGGCGAAGACCACGGCCTCGTCGATCAACTGGGCGCGCCCGTCGGGGAAGTGGTGGTACACCGAGCCGCGCGGCGCACCACTGTGGGCGAGCACCCGGTCGATGCTCGTCGCACCGGCTCCCTGCTCCCCCAGCAGCACCGCGGCACTGCTGATCATCCGCTCCCGGCTGTCGCTCCTGCGCGGGCTCATCCCGTCACCACCCGGCACCTTCCCGTATGGCTCGTACGCCGCCCGCCCGAGCCGGGAAGGTGGCATACCGGTGACTACCGGTGAGTAATCTATGCTGTATGGCATAGAACATGCAAGGGCGGGCCGTGCGCCGGTGGGCACGGCCCGCCCCTGCCGAAGACGGGTGGATCTCAGAGGGCCGGCATCCCTTCGGTCAGTGCACCTTGGTCAGCTTGTGCAGGGCCTTGGCGAGGCCGTTGGCCCACAGCTGGTCGACGCGGGCGCGTTCGGCCGCGTTCGGGTAGCGGTTGGTGCAGGACGGGCCGGGGCCGCCGCCCGACATCAGCTCGCTGCACGGACCGCTGTAGTGGTCCGGCAGCCCCAGCACATGCCCGGTCTCGTGCGCGGCGACGCGGATCGAGTCGTACTCCTGGTTCTGCGCGTAGTCGAGGAAGATGTAGCCCTTGCCGTGACCGTCCGTGGAGGCGTAGGACCCCTCGGGGTCGCTGCCCTCGTAGTAGGAGAAGTCGGCGCCGCCCGAGGCCGCCCGCAGCTTGACGTTCGACACGGAGCTGTTCCATATCGACGCGGCGCTCGCTATCTGCGAGCGGAAGCTCGGCGCCTGGGAGGCGTCGTAGGAGACGGTCACCGACCTCAGGCCCGGGTGTGCCGCCTGCTTCTTGGCGACCGAGGTGAGCACGGCCTCGAAGAAGGCCTTGTTGTTCGCCGTCTCCTCGGCCGAGCCCGCGTAGCGGGCGTGCGGCGCGGCGGCGGGAGTGGCGGGCTGGGCGCTCGCCGGGACCGCGGTGCCCAGCGCCGCGAGGGCCAGGCCCAGGCCGAGCACCGGCAGTCTCCTGGAGGCCTTCGCGGACAGGGAGGACGTACGGGTCGACGTCATGTGGGGGGCTCCTACTCGTTCGTGTGGGGTGGTGAACGATGAGTTGCCCATGAGTCTCGGTCAGCGCACCGGCCGGACGGATGATGCCAATCGGGGATAGCACACGGCTATCACCGGCAACTCTCCTGAATCTGTTGGCGTTTGAACATCTGGCGTCTCATCCGACACCGCCCTTACGCTCCCCGCATGGAGCTCGAGGTGAGGCACTTGCGCGTTCTCTGCGCCATCGCCGACGCCGGCAGTCTGCACAAGGCCGCGCGCGAACTCGGCATGGCCCAGCCCTCGTTGAGCACCCAGCTGCGCCGGATCGAGCAGACGCTCGGCGGTCCGCTCTTCACCCGCGGCCGTACCGGCAGCCGCCCCACCCCGCTGGGCCACATCGTGGTGAGCCGGGCGCGGCCGCTCGTCGCGGAACTCGCCGCGATCGTCGCCGAGGCGAGGGCGGCCGCCGCCCGGGCCGCGGGCGGCCCGCGACTGCGCATCGGCGCCACGGCCAGCCGGGCGCTGCCGGGCTGGCTGCGCCGACTGCGCACCCGGGTCCCGCCCGCCGAACCCACCCTTCAGATGGACGCCTCCGCGAACTCGCTGCTCCGCATGGTCGCCGAGGGCCGGCTCGACCTGGCCTTCGTGCACGAGGTCGAGGGCAGCCCGCTGCGCATCCCGGCCGGGCTGTGCCTACGGATCCTGGTGGAACGCGAACCGCAGTTCGTCACCCTGGCCGCCGATCACCCTGCGGCCAAGCGGCACGAGGTGCGCCTGGCCGACCTCGCCCACGACCGCTGGATGATCGACTCCACGGTCGACGGCGAATGGGACGCGCTGTGCCGCGTGCTGCGCGAGTCCGGCATCGAACCCGACCTGCTGCACGGCGACTATCTCACCGCCTACTCCCTGGCAGCCATCGGCGAGGTGGTCACGGTCAGCCAGCCGACCGCGCGCCCGCGTCCCGACCTCGCCATCCGGCCCCTGCAGGGCGATCCGATAGGGGTGCGACTGCTGCTCGCGGCCCGTACACCGGCCGAACTCGACAACGGTGCCGCCGAGTTGGAGGAGGCCTACTGGGAGGTGGCCCGTCAGGCGCCGGCCTACCAGGAGTGGCTGGAGCGCACGGCGGCCGGGCGACCGGCACCGGCGCTTCGTGTGGTGCGCGCCTGAGGGAGCGGCCCACCCGGGCGGCGGAGCGGTCCACCCGGGTGGCGGAGCGACTCTTCTGCACGCCACGCCGCACCAAATAACCCATTCATATGCTTATCGGCTCTATCGTGCCTGGTGTCGTGAACACCACAGGGGGCGCACAACGCGTCCGGCGACGGAGCGGGTTGGGATGCCGATGAGTGGAATCACCCGCAGGGACGCGGCACGCCTCGGCCTCGGCGCCTCCCTCGGCGTCGCGGCGGCCTCGCTGACCGGGTGCGGAGCCCTTGCCGGACTGGCCGGACCTCCGGGGGAAGGAGACCTGCCGCGGATCATCGGGGACGGTTCGACCGCGTACACCGGCGCGCAGCCGCATCAGCCGCCCTCCCCCGCGCCCCTCGACCCGGGGGAGGAGCCGCCGCAGTTCGTGGTCTTCTCCTGGGACGGCGCGGGCGAGGTGGGCAAGGGCCTCTTCCCGCGGTTCCTGGAGGTCGCACGCGCGTACGACGCGCGCATGACGTTCTTCCTCTCCGGTCTCTACCTGCTGCCCGAGGACAAGAAGCATCTGTACCGGCCTCCGGCCAACCCGGTCGGCGCCTCCGACATCGACTACCTCACCGACGCCCACATCCGGGCGACCCTGACGTACGTCCGCCAGGCGTGGCTCGACGGACACGAGATCGGCACCCACTTCAACGGGCACTTCTGCGCGGGCCCGGGTTCCGTGGCCCACTGGACCGCGGGGCAGTGGCGTTCGGAGATCGACCAGGCCCGCTCGTTCGTCAAGTCCTGGCGCACCCACACCGGTTGGCACGACGACCCGTCCCTCCCCTTCGACTACGACCGGGAACTGGTGGGCGGCAGGACCCCGTGCCTGCTCGGGCAGCGGAACCTGCTGCCGGTCGCCCACGAACTGGGCTGGCGCTACGACGCCTCGTCACCGGGCGGAGTGCAGCGCTGGCCGCGCAGAAGGGGTGGCGTCTGGGACCTGCCGCTGCAGAGCATCCCCTTCCCGGGGCACCGGTTCGAGGTGCTGTCCATGGACTACAACATGCTGGCCAACCAGTCGGGGAACTCGACGCGGGCCCCCTCGTACCACCACGCGGACTGGCGCCTGCAGGCGACGGAGTCGTACCTGGCCGGGTTCCGGCGGGCCTACGAGACGAACCGGGCCCCGTTCTTCATCGGCAACCACTTCGAGGAATGGAACGGCGGCATCTACATGGACGCGGCGGAGGACACCCTCAGGCGGATCTCCTACTGGAAGGACGTGCGCCTCGTCTCCTTCCGGCAGCTCGTCGACTGGCTCGACGCCCAGGACCCCGAGATCCTCAGGAAGCTGCGCAGCCTGGAGGTGGGCGAGCAGCCGAAGGGTGGCTGGTCCGCCTTCCTGCGCCCCGCGAAGGCACGGTCGAACGCCTGATCCGGACCCGGCTGCGCCCAGCAGGAGGAGTGGGACGCGGCGACCGTGAAGAACACGGCCTGCTTCCCGGTGACCGGCGCCCGGCTGAAAGGCCGCGCCCCTCGCTGCCGCCGCGGCCGGTGCCGTGGTCCTCGGCGCGGGCGCGGTCGTGGTGGTGCGACGGCGCGACGGCCGGCGGCGGCGGTGACGGCAACGGTCACCGGCGGGGGCGGGCCCCGGCCCGTCCCCGCCGTTCCCGTCGCACCGTCAGGTGCCGGACCCCAGCGTCCGCGTCGTGTACGCGCACTCCGTGTAGATGTACCCGGACCGGAGCCTGGCCGTGTCCGAGGCGGGCGTCGCGGTGCTGCCGCCGTGCGGCTTGTGCACGAAGTACGTGGTGCCGACCGGCAGGCTGAGCGTGCGCTGCGGGTAGTGCCTGCCGCTGTCACTGCAGGGCTTGAAGCCGGTCATCAGCGTGCCGGCGAGGGAGTACGACGTGCAGCTGCCGCATCCCTCCAGCGTGAAGCTGCCGGTGACCGGGCCGGTGTAGAGGACGGTCACGTCATCGGGGCTGTCGTTCTTGACCGTGACGGAGATGCTGCCGCCGGAGGCGGTGGTGGGCAGCTTCTTCCCGGCGGCCGGCAGGGTCTGGGCCACCTCGGCGCCGATGGCGATCTTCTTGGCGCGGTCCCGGTTGCCGCCGTGCTTGTTGTCGGAGACGTACTGCTCCATGGTCTTCTGGGCCGCGTCGAAGTCGCCGTCCTTGTACTGGTCGACGCCGCAGGCGTATTCCCCGGCGTCGCCGCTGCCGCCGGCCCGGTCGGCGGACTTCGCGAGGCCCTCGGGCGCGTGGTCCGCGGCGGCCGCGAGGTTGCCGATCCGAGTGTTCAGAGTCCTCAACCGCTCGACGGCAGTGCAGGGTTGACCGCCGTTCACGTCCTTCTCCGCCTGCTTCACCGCCGCGTCGACGGCCGGGGCGACCTCGGCCGCGGGCGCGGACCGCGGGAAGGTGTTCAGCAGGTCGCCGAAGTGCGGGACCCAGTCGTCCCGCCCCGCCGTCAGACCCGTCCGTCCGCACTCGTACAACGAGGTGGCCAGCCGGTCGTCGGGCCACTGGACGAGCGATCCGAGTTCGTTCTCCGGCATGGTGCGGGGCACCGTGCGCAGGTATTTCAGCGGCTCGATCGCCTCGCAGTACCGCTGGTGACCGTATGCCGCGCCGACCGTCGTGTAGTAGGTCCGCATACGGTCGGGGACCTGGCCGGCCGCGCGGGAGACGGAGTGCTTGACCGCGAGGTCGCGGTAGACGTCCAGGGCCGCCGTGTAGTCGGACCGCGCCGTGCCGAAATTCCGCCGCCCCGCAGCCGTCACCAGGTGGTCGGCGCGGTCGAGGCGGTCGAGGAGCGCCTGCTGTACTGCTTCGTCGTGCGCGTCGTCGTACCAGGCGGCGCCGCCCGCCGGCACGGCGAGCAGCAGTACGCCGAGCAGGAGGGCGAGGGGTGCCCGGCCGGGCCAGGTCAGCCGGGTGCGCCGTCCGACGATCGCGCCGTGCGCGGCCGCCAGGAGGAGCAGGACGGTGTAGACGGCGAGCGCGGCACCGGGGACGCCGTCGGCGTCCGCGGGCAGGGCGACGAGCAGCAGGACGACGGTGACCGTCCAGCAGGCGGCCATCGGTATCCATCTGCGGACGAGTGCGTAGCCGAGACCGAGACCGCTCAGGTTGAGCACCGCGACCGCGGCCGCTCTCCAGCCGTCCGGCGGCGCGGGTGGCGGCGACGGAGGCATGGGCGGTACGGCGAATCCCTGGTTCGGACCGTACGGAACTCCGGACATGGTGGGCTCCCCCCGTCAACTGCCCCCGTATGACTGCGGATCGGCAGTTTAGGGCCGCATCCGCGCACCCGACAGGGGGTGGGCCTGCCGCGGGGCGGGCCGGGCGAGGCGAGAAGGCCGCAGGTATGGCGCGGTTACCTCACAAGGCTGAAGAGCGCCCGGGGGAGGACGAACGCCAAGGCCACGGGGGCAGGGACTGAGCAGAACTCAGCATCACTCACGGGATGTCCGCACGGGACACTTGAGGGAAGCGACCCACGAGCACAGCCGGGAGGCGAGGGCGGTGATCGCCGTCAACCCGACGGACAGCGCCTCGCTGCTCGCTGCCTTCGGGGCGCTCGGCGTCCTCGTGGTGATCTTCGCCGAGTCGGGCCTGCTGGTCGTCGGGTTCTTCCTGCCGGGTGACACGCTGCTGTTCCCGGCCGGTGTGCTGTGCGCGGCGAGCGCTCATCACGCGCCCCGGCTGGTGCTGTGGCAGGTGCTGGTGTGCGCGGCCGTCGGCGCCGTCGCCGGGGCACAGGTGGGCTATCTGCTCGGGCGGCACGGCGGGCGTCCCCTGCTGGCCCGCACCTCGAACCGGCGGGTACGGGAGTCGGCGGCACGGGCGGAGCGGCTCCTGGCCCGTTACGGCCACGGCAAGGCGCTGGTGATCGGCCGCTTCGTCCCGATGCTTCGGACGGTCCTGCATCCGGCGGCCGGCGCGCTCGGCGTGCCCCTGCGGAAGTTCACCGTCTGGCAGTGCGTCGGCGGCCTGCTGTGGTCCCAGAGCCTCGTCCTGGCCGGATATCTCCTGGGTTCGTCGGTCACCCACGTCGACACCTACCTGCTGCCGCTGGTCGCCGTCATCGTCGTGCTCTCCCTGCTGCCCCTGCTCACGGAGGCCCGCAGGGAGCGGCGTCGGCGGCGGTAGTCCCGGTCGGCGCAGGCGCGGATTTAACCCGTTCCTTATTTGCCAGATGCCCCATTTGTCCGATTACCCTGGACGGCTGTTGCTCCGGACCGGCTGGGGCGGCCCCGGGGAGCCGGGCACACGGAAGGAAACGGGGGAAGGCATGCGCAGCGCACGGATGACGGCCCCACCGATCCCGTTCGGCCGAGCACAGTGCGCGGATGCCGCGCGCCCACCGTGGCGGCAGGGCTGACCTGGCAGGCGTGCGTCACCCTGCTGCATGCGCCGCACCCCTACGTGGGTGCCGTCGCGGCGCTGCTCATCGTCGAGGCGACGGTGGTGCGCACGGTCACCGCAGCGACCCGGTACGCCGCCGGATGCCTGCTCGGCGTGGCGGTCGCCGTGCCCGCGGCCCTCTACGTCGAGCCGGGCATGGCCGGTCTGGCCCTCGTGGTCTTCGCCTCCGTCCTGCTCGCCCGGCATGAGTTCCTCGGCCACCACGGACTGCATCTGCCGACGACCGCGCTCATCACGTTCGCCCTGGTCCGTGGCCGCCATCCGGCCGAACTGGTCGACCACCTCGCCGAGGTCATGCTGGGCCTCGCCTTCGGCCTGGCGTGCAGCGCGCTGCTGTTCCCCGCCGTGCGCGTACGGTCCGCGGAGCGGGCGCTGGAGAGACTGCGCTCCCTGCTCGCCCACCACCTCGACGGTCTGGCCGACGCCGTCACCGGGCGCGGTCGGCCGCGCGAGGTGCTCGGCCCCGCCTGGCGCCATGAACTCGACACCGCGGTGGCGGAGGCACGTACCGCCGTGGACGAGGCGCACGAGAGCGTGCGGTGGAACGTCAGACCGACCGCACGTCGCCGCCGCTGGCACCTTGACCGGCGCGTGCTGCGGGCACTGGCCGACGTGGAGGAGCAGGTGTGCGCCACCGGACGGCTCCTGGACGAGAAGCCCCTGGTGAGCCGTGCCGAAACGCCGGCCGACGCCATCGACGTCGTCCCTCGCACCGAGGGTTTCACGCAGCCGTACGCGCGCCTGTTGCGCACCACGGCCCTGTGCGTCTACGACTGCCGGGGCGGCCGCCCCCACCCGGCCCTGCCCGCCGCGCGCCACGCGGTCGCCCGGCTCGGCAGGCCCGGCTGCGATCCCTCCGCCGCCCGCGCCGAGGACCGGAACCTGCTCCACCACCTGGACGCGGCCCTCACCTGTCTGACGGCGTCCGTGCCCACCCCGTCCCGGCCGCCCACCCGGCGCCACCACGCACTCAGCACCCTCCGGCCCACAGAGCGACGATGATCTCTCACCCCGCAGATCCGCAGCACACCACCGGCGTACCGGCCGAGGACCACGTGGTCCCCGACCGCGAGGGCCGCGGCCCGCTCGCGGAGCGCCGTGGGCTCCTCGCGCTCGCTCCCGTCCTGCTCATGGTGGCCGTCACGCTCACCGACCTGCTCACGCCGCGCTGGCTGCACGTCGCGCCGGTCATGGCCGCCGTACCGGTCCTGGCTGCGGCCGTGCTCCCCGTCCCCGCGACGGCGGCGCTGGGCGGCGCGGCGCTCGTCCTGACCCTGCTGCTGCAGACGAACGCGGGACAACGAGGCTCCCCCGACTCGAACGTCGTCCTGTGCGCCCTGATCGTGGTCGGGCTCGCCTCGCTCGTCACCTGTGCGCTGCGCCGGCGCCGGGAACGGCAGCTGCGCCAGGCCCGCTCCGTCGCGGAGACCGCGCAACGAGCGCTGATGCACCCGCTCCCCCGCCGCATGCGCTCCCTGGCCCTGTCCGGCGTGTATCTGCCGGCCGAGTCGGAGGCGCGGATCGGCGGCGACTTCTACGAGGCGGTCCACACCCCGTACGGCACCCGGATCCTCATCGGTGACGTGCGCAGCAAGGGGCTGCCCGCCGTCGGGGCCTCGGCGACCCTGCTCGGCGCGTTCCGGGAGCTGGCCGACCGTGAGGCATCCCTGACCACCGTGGCGCGGCAGCTGGACGAGCGCGCCCAGCGCCACATAGCGGCGCTGGACGGCAGGCCGGAGGACGGTGAACCGGAGGGCAAGGGAACAGGGGCACTGTTCACCGAGCGGTTCGCGACCGCGCTGCTGGTGGAGTTTCCGCCCGGCGAGGCCGTGGCCCGCATCGTCCACTGCGGCCATCCCGAGCCGCTGATCGTCCGTGCGGGCCGGGTCCACGCCCATGTACCAGAGCATCCCGGCGCTCCCCTCGGGCTCGGTGATCTGCTGGGCGCGGCTCCGGTGGCCCAGACGGTGGCCTTCGGTCCGGGCGACCGGCTCGTCCTGTACACGGACGGGTTCATCGAGGCCCGCGACCGGCGGGGCCGGTTCTACGACCTGACCGCCCACACCCATGTGCACGCCGGCCGCCCGCTGCCCGCGATGGTCGCCGCCCTGCGCCGCGCCCTGCTGCGCCACGTCGGCGGCGACCTCGACGACGACGCGGCCCTGGTCGCACTGGAACGCCTGCCGTGCGAGACCGGCCGGGGCTGATCGCACACGGCGCGGCGTCACGCCCCTGGTGCCTGCCGTGTCGCGGCCAGGGCCAGGGCTCCTGCCGCCAGTGCCAGGAACAGGCCCGGGGCCGCGATGGTGTGCAGCACACGTGCCCGCACATGGAAGGCCACGGCGCCGAGGTAGAACAGCACCAGGCCGATGCCGGCCGCGATGCCCAGGGGGCGCAGACCCAGCAGTCCGAGCAACAGGCCCGCGGCCCCGGCGGCCTTCAGCAGGGCCAGGGGGGTCAGCCAGGCCGGCGGCACGCCGACCGCGCCGGAGTTGGCGAGCACGAACGGTGCCTTCTTGAGGTCGGCGGCCGCGATACCGGCGTTGGCGAGGACGGCCGCGCAGGTGACGACGACGTCTGCGAGTTCCATGGCTCCACCCTCGTCGGACAGTCGGCGCGACGTCCAATACCTGCACCCATAACCTTCTGGAATGGATATCGACACCCGTCTCCTGCGCTCCTTCCTGGCCGTCGCGGAGGAGGGCAGCCTCACCCGCGCCGCCGAGCACGTCTTCGTGTCCCAGCCCGCCCTGACGAAGCAGATCCGGCAGTTGGAGAGCCTGCTCGGCGTACAACTCTTCGACCGTTCGCGGGCCGGGATGGCGCTGACCGGGCCCGGCCGGGAACTCGCGCACCTCGCCCCGAAGGTGCTCGAAGCATGGAACGACGCCCTTCGCGCGACCCGGGCCGCCGACCGGGAGGCCGGGCGGGTGCTGCGCGTCGGGTTCATCGCGAGCGCGGCCAACGAGGCGACGCAGGAGATCGTGGCCGCGTTCGCCCGGCGCCGGCCCGGATGGCGTGCCGAGCTGCGTCAGGCTGCCTGGACGAACCCGAGCGCGGGCCTCGCCACCGGGGACGTGGACGTCGCGCTGTTGCGGCTGCCCTTCCCGGGCCAGGACGCCCTGCGTGTCGAGCCGCTCTTCAGCGAGCCGCGCTGGGTCGCCCTGCCCGGCGGGCACCCGCTGGCCGGCCGCGACACGATCGCCTTTCGGGACCTGTGGGACGAGCCGTTCGTCGCCGCACCGCCGCAGACCGGCGCGTGGCGCGAGTACTGGCTGGCCACCGACGAGCGCGAGGACCACCCCGTCCGCATCGGCGCCGTCACCGAGCAGCCCGACGACTGGCTGAGCGCCATCGCCAACGGCTACGGCATCGCCCTCGCGCCCCGGTCCGCCGCACGCTTCTACGCCCGCCCGGGGGTGGTCTACCGGCCGGTCACCGGCGTGAGCCCCACGCGGGTGGGCGTGGCCTGGGCCGCCGCCGACGACCGCAATCCGGTCGTGCGGGATTTCGTCCGCTGCTGCCTCGATCTCGCGCGACCCGAGTGACCCGTGCGGGGTCCGCGCGCTCGGGCGACGGCCACGGACGCTCCGCCCCTGTCCCAGCCGGACGGCGCCGCCGCGCGATCCGTGTCTTCGTCGTCTTCGTCCCCCTTCTCCCCTGACCGGAGCAATACCGGTCCGCCGGAGGGGCGAGCACCCGTGAGGGGTGTGACCTTGGTTGGAAGGGATCGGCCGGTGCACCTGCGACAAGGAGGCGGGATGGCGGAGACGGGCGGCGGGAGCGGCGTGGCATGCGCCGCCGCGCAAGGGGAGACGGACGACGCGTCGTACGACGTGTCGGGCGATCCCTTCGCGCAGGTGAGCGGTGTCGCCGACGCCGTCCTCTACGAGGGCTATCTCCTGTATCCGTACCGCCGCTCCTCGGCCAAGAACCGGGTCCGCTGGCAGTTCGGGGTGCTGCTGCCCCGCGACTGGGTGGAGGCGGACGGCCCCGTGACGCCGGGTGTCTCCGGCTCCGCGGACTCCTGGTACCAGCGGACCGAGTGCCTGGTGCGTGTGCGGCGGCCCGGGGCGGTCGTACGGGTACGGGTGCGTTATCTCCAGATGCAGCACAAGCAGGTGCATGCGGTCGGTGCGGACGGCCGCCACCGCCCGGTGGAATCGCTGCGGACCGGGGACGGGACGTCCCATCTCACCTTCGACGAGGCGGTCCCGTACGAGGTGGATCTGCGGTGGCCGCTGGAGGACCTGCTGCGCGGCGAGTGCTCCGCCGAGGTCGGGGCGCCCGCGGGCGAGGAGACACGGGAACTGCCCACGGGAGCGGGGCGGGTGGTGCGGCGGCGCGAGGAGGTCCGGGCGCGTACGGCGGTCGTGGCCGAGGCGGTCGCCGAGGACGTGTACCGGCTGCGTGTGCGCACCGAGAACACCGAGCACGCCCCCGATGCCGGGGCCGCCCGTGGCGATGCGCTGCGGTCCGCCTTGCTCGCGGCACACACGCTCATCGGCGGTACGGGCCTGGAGTTCGTCTCACTGATCGATCCGCCGACCGGCCTGGAGGACCAGGTGCGCGGCTGCCGCAACGAGTTCACCTTTCCCGTGCTCGGCGGCGCGGCGCAGGACACGGGCTCGACCGGACCGGTCGTGCTCTCCTCCCCGATCATTCTCCCCGACCGCCCGCAGGTGGCGCCGGAGAGCCCGGGTGATCTGCACGACGCGGCGGAGATCGACGAGATCCTGACGCTGCGCACGATGCTCCTGACCGACGAGGAGAAGGCCGAGGCCCGGGCCACGGACCCGCGTGCCGCGCGGATCCTCGACCGGGTCGACACCATGCCCCCGGAGGTGTTCACCCGGCTGCACGGGGCGATCCGCTCCCTGACCCCTGTCACACCCGTCGCGACCGGGGCGCCGGCCGGACGGCCCTCCTGGTGGCAGGAGGGCGCCGACGACGGTCTGTCCCCGACGTCCGACACGGTGCTGGTGGACGGCGTCCCCGTCGGCGGCGGCAGCCGGGTGCGGCTCACGCCGCGCGGCCGGGGCGCGGACGCCCAGGACATGTTCCTGGCCGGCCGGACCGCGCACGTCGCGGCGGTCTTCCACGACGTGGACGGCAGCGTGCACCTCGCGGTGACCGTCGACGACGATCCCGCTGCCGAACTGCACGGCTGGTACGGCCGTTTCCACTACTTCCGGCCCGACGAGCTCGAACCGATCGCACCGGCGGACGCACCGGGTCCGCCGGGCCCGGGCCAACCACCACGGCCGCAGTCCCCGCGGCCCCAGCGTCCGGCCGACCGGCCGGAGGAGGGACGGTTCGATGGACGCCCCTGACCTGCCGGCGCACGCCGAGGACCGACTCCGCGACCGACTGCAGCAAAGGCCTACGACATGAGCACGCAGAGCAGTACCACCGAGGAGCGCACGGGGATCGACGAGATCCACATCCTCTGGATCTCCGAGGGGATGAGCTGCGACGGCGACACCGTCTCGCTGACCGCCGCCGACCAGCCCTCCATCGAGGACGTGGTGCTCGGCCTCATCCCGGGCCTGCCCAAGGTCAACCTGGTCAACAAGGTGCTCTCGCCGAGCCTGGGCGGCGAGGACTTCCTCGCCCCGTACCGGGCGGCGGCACGCGGTGACCTCAAGCCGTTCATCCTCGTCATCGAGGGGTCGATCCCGAACCAGAGGATCATCGACGGCGAAGGCTACTGGACGTCCTTCGGCAACGACCCCGAGACCGGTCAGCCGCAGCCCCTGAACTGGTGGATCGACCAGCTCGCCCCCAAGGCCTTCGCGGTGGTGGCCGCCGGCACCTGCGCCACCTTCGGCGGCATCCACGCCATGGCCGGCAACCCCACGGGCTGTATGGGGCTCGCCGACTACCTGGGCTGGGAGTTCAGATCGCAGGCCGGTCTTCCGGTGGTCAACGTGCCCGGCTGTCCCATCCAGCCGGAGAACTTCATGGAGACCCTGATCTGGGTGCTCCAGCACGCGGCCGGCACCGCTCCCCCACCGCCGCTGGACCACATGCTGCGGCCCCAGTGGCTGTTCGGGAAGACCGTCCACGAGGGCTGCGACCGGGCCGCGTACTACGAGCAGGCCGACTTCGGCAAGGACTACAACTCGCCGAAGTGCCTGGTGAAGACGGGCTGTTGGGGCCCGGTCGTCAACTGCAACGTGCCCAAGCGCGGCTGGATGGCCGGTATCGGCGGCTGTCCGAACGTGGGCGGCATCTGCATCGGCTGCACGATGCCCGGCTTCCCCGACGCGTTCATGCCGTTCATGGACGAACCCCCCGGGGCGACGCTGTCCACCCTCGCCGTCAAGCCGTACGGGGCGGTCATCCGCCGGCTGCGCGGCCTGACCAACGACATGGTGAACCACGAGCCCAAGTGGCGCCACAACAAGCAGAAGCTGACCAGCGGTTACAACCCGCACTACCGGCCATGACCCCGTCCGGCCCGCATCCCGCCACCGACCCGCAGCACCCGAACAGCGAGGGGCAGTACCGCAGATGACCACCTCCACCAAACGCAAGCCCGAACAGATCGTGGACATGTCCTGGGACCCGATCACCCGGATCATCGGCAACCTGGGCATCTACACGAAGATCGACTTCGCGAACCGTGAGGTCGTGGAGTGCCACAGCACCTCGTCGCTGTTCCGCGGCTACTCGGTGTTCATGAAGGGCAAAGACCCGCGCGACGCCGGGTTCATCACCTCGCGCATCTGCGGCATCTGCGGCGACAACCACACCACGTGCTCCAACTACGCCCAGCAGATGGCCTACGGCGTCAAGCCGCCGAAGCTGGCCGAGCACATCACCAACCTCGGCGAAGCAGCCGAGTACATGTTCGACCACACCATCTTCCAGGACAACCTGGTCTTCGTGGACTTCTGCGAGGCGATGGTCAAGGCCACCAACCCCGGTCTCCTGACCCGTGCCGAGCGCACCAGCGCGCCCCGTGGGGCCGTCCACGGCTTCAAGACCATCGCCGACATCATGAAGGCCTTCAACCCCTTCGAGGGCGAGGTCTACAAGGAGGCGCTCAAGGTCAGCCGGGTCACCCGGGAGATGTTCTGCCTGATGGAGGGGCGGCACGTCCACCCGTCGACGCTGTACCCGGGCGGGGTCGGCACGATGCCGCAGCCGAACACCTTCACCGACTACCTGAGCCGGCTCATGCACGTCATCGACTTCGTGAAGAAGGCGGTGGCGATGAACGACGACGTCTTCGACTTCTTCTACGAGGCGCTGCCCGGCTACGAGGAGGTCGGCAAGCGCCGCATCATGCTGGGCTGCTGGGGCGCCTGGCAGAACCCGGACGTCGTCGACTACCGCTACGCGACGATGAACCAGTGGGGCAAGGCGATGTACGTCACCCCCGGCATCGTCGTCGACGGCGAGCTGGTCACCAACAACCTGGTCGACATCAACCTCGGCCTCAGGATCATGCTCGGCAGTTCCTACTACGAGGACTGGGTCAACGAGCGGCCCTTCGTCACCCACGACCCGCTGGGCAACCCCGTCGACATGCGCCACCCGTGGAACCAGACCACCGTCCCGGTGCCGCAGAAGCGCGACTTCGACGGCAAGTACAGCTGGGTGATGAGCCCGCGCTGGCACCATCCGCAGACCGGCGAGCACCTCGCCCTGGACACCGGCGGCGGGCCCCTGGCCCGGCTGTGGACGACCGCGCTGAGCGGCATCGTGGACACGCCGTACGTCAAGGCCACCGGCAGCAGTGTGCGCATCTCGCTGCCCAAGGGCGAGTCGCTGCCGGAGACCACGCTGGAGTGGCGGATCCCGAAGTGGAGCAACACCATCGAAAGGGACCGGGCCCGGCCGTACTTCGTCGCCTACGCCGCCGCCATGGCCCTGCAGTTCCTGGAGGAGGCGATGGGCATGCTCCGCAGCGGCGACACCAAGGTGTACGAGAACTTCGAGGTACCGGACGAGGCGATCGGCTGCGGCTTCCACGAGGCGGTGCGCGGTGTCCTCTCCCACCACCTGGTGATCAGGGACAAGAAGATCGCCAACTACCACCCGTACCCGCCGACCCCGTGGAACGCCAGCCCGCGCGACATCTACGGCACGCCCGGGCCGTACGAGGACGCCGTCAAGGGCCAGCCGATCTTCGAGGAGAACGGGCCGGACGACTTCAAGGGCGTCGACATCATGCGCACCGTGCGCAGCTTCGACCCGTGTCTGCCGTGCGGGGTGCACATGTACATGGGCAAGGGGAAGACGCTGTCGACCGTGCACTCGCCCACGTACGGAGCCTCGCATGGCTGACCCGTCCGTACGGCTCCCCGATCCGGCGGTGGAGGCGCGGCTCGCCCGGCTCGACGAGGTGCTGGCGCGGCTGGAGTCCGCGCCCGGCCCGGC
This sequence comes from Streptomyces griseochromogenes, assembly GCF_001542625.1. Classification (NCBI taxonomy): domain Bacteria; kingdom Bacillati; phylum Actinomycetota; class Actinomycetes; order Kitasatosporales; family Streptomycetaceae; genus Streptomyces; species Streptomyces griseochromogenes. The sequence continues at coordinate 6,168,834 of NZ_CP016279.1, forward strand.
CGCCCGCGAGGCGCTGGAGGCGGTGAGTCTGCTGACCGAGGTCTACGGTGAGGCGCTCGCCCGGGTCCTGGACCACGCGGACGACGCGCTGCGCGATCGCCTGGCCGGCGACGAGCTGCTGGGGCATCTGCTGGTGCTGCACGCCCTGCATCCCGAGCCCGCCGAACGCCGGGCCGCCCGCGCGGTCGAGAAGCTCAGGCCCGCGGTGCGCGAACGCGGCGGTGACCTGGAGTGGGCCGGTGTCGAAGGGCAGGTGGCCCGGGTGCGGGTGAGCACCGGCGGCGGGTGCGGTTCCGGGTGCGGCGGCGGGTCGGCCGACATCACGGAGGCCGTCCGCGCGGCGGTGCTGGCCGCGGCCCCGGAGCTCGAGGCCGTGGAGCAGGTCGCCGCCGAACGGCGGGCGGCCCCCGCCTTCGTCCCCCTGACCACGCTGACGCGCCGGACCACGCCCCAGCCACAGGCGGCACGGTGACCATGGACGGAGCGCTCGCCCGGATCATCCGCTCGGCCGCCGACCGGGCGGCTGCCGCGGAGCCCGAGGTGTGCGACCTGTGCGCCGCCCCGGTGGCCGAGGAGCACCCGCACCTGTACGACACCGGGGCGGCGGAGGTGCGGTGCGTGTGCCGCCCGTGCTCGGTGCTGTTCGCCGAGGACGGGGCGGGCGAGGGACGTCACCTGCTGGTGCCCCGGCGCCGGCTCCGGCTGCCGCCGGTCGACACGGCGGTGCTGGGTGTACCGGTGGGCCTGGTGTTCTTCGTGCCGCGCTCCGACGGCACGGTCACCGCCCAGGGCCCGAGCCCGGCGGGAGCCATGCGCTGGGAGGTGGACGCGTCCGCCTGGCAGCGGCTGACCGCTACGTTTCCGCAGCTCGCATCCATGGCACCCGAGGTGGAGGCGCTGCTGGTGAACACCGCCCGGGGCCCGCGCGCACACTGGATCGTGCCCATCGACGACTGTTTCCGGATGGTCGCCCTCGTCCGCCGCGAGTGGCGGGGTCTGTCCGGTGGCGGCCGGGTCTGGCCGGCCGTCGAGCGGTTCTTCGCGGAGCTCACCGAGCGGCCGTGAAGCCCAGAAAGGAGACGACCATGGGCAGCATCAGAGTGGGCCGCCGCCAGGCGAAGCCCGACACGCCCAGCCATGTGCGCGGCCTGCACCAGGGCAACCAGGGCCCGTACGAGCATCAGAGCGGACACCACGCGGACGGTACGTCCGACGCGCGCCGCTCCACGGGGATCGACTCGAAGCGGCATGACGCGCTGATCGAGGAAATGCCGAACATCTCGCCGGGATGAGAGAGCAGGGAGTGAGCGTGATGAAGCGCTGCGAAAGGGCGGGGTCAGCGAGGTCAGCCAGATCGGTGGTGTCCGGTCGCCAGGTGCTGATCGCGCAGGCCCTGCTGGTGAGCGGTCTGGCACTGGCCCTGTTCATGAGGGAACTGCCTGGTGTGGTACGGGAGTTGCGCATCTACCGGATGACCGGTGGTGTCCGCGCGAACCGCCGCTACCCCTGAGCCGGCCGTGCACGAGCTGTCGATCGCGACCGCGATCGTGGAGCAGGCCGAGGAGATCGCCCGCGAGGACGGCTCCGACGGTGTCTCGTCGGTGACCGTCCGGGTCGGGGAGCTGGCGGGGGTGGTGCCCGACGCGCTGCGCTTCGCCTTCGAGGTGGCCCGGGACGGCACGGCCCTCGCCTCGGCCCGGCTCGTCGTCGAGCAGGTGACCGCGCGGGCCTGGTGCGGTGAGTGCGCCGAGGAGTTCGCGGTCGGCATGCCGCCGTTCTTCTGGTGCCCGCGCTGCGACCGGCCCTCGCAGGACCTGCGCAGCGGACGGGAACTGGAGATCACGGGCGTCGAAGCGGTGCCCTGACCGGGTGCAGCGGCCCCGCCGGTGCCTCGGGCTCCGGCGGGGCCGCACGCTGTCCGCACCCCCTCAGCAGATGCGCGGCAGCTGCTCCCCCAGCGGCAGGTCCACCACCCGGGTGCCGCCCAGGGCGGTGGCGACGACGACCATGCCGGGATGGTCCTCGACGCACTCCCCGACGAGGACAGCGCCGCCGCCCTGCGGGTGGGCGCGCATCGCCGCGAGCACCGCCTCGGCCTCCTGCGGGGGCACGAAGGCGACGAGCCGGCCCTCGTTGGCGACGTACAGCGGGTCCAGGCCGAGGAAGCCGCAGGCGTTCACGACCTCGTCCGGGACGGGGATGGCCCGCTCGCGCAGCCGTACGCCGGTCCCGGAGGCGCGGGCGATCTCGTTCAGGGAGGTGCCGAGACCGCCCCGGGTGGGGTCGCGCAGGACGTGGATGTCCCGGGTGACCGCCAGCATGTCCGCCACCAGGCCGGCCAGCGGCGCGGTGTCGGAGGCGATCTCGATGCCGAACTCCAGCCCCTCGCGCACGCTCATGATCGCCACGCCGTGCAGGCCGATCGGGCCGCTGACGATGACGGCGTCGCCCGGCCGGGCGCGCTGCGGGCGGATGTCGACCCCGTCGGGGACGAGGCCGACGCCGGCGGTGGTGACGTAGACGCCGTCGCCGTGTCCGGACTCGACGACCTTGGTGTCGCCCGTGGCGATGATGACGTCCGCCGCGCGGGCGGCCGCCCCGACGGCGTGGGCGATCCGCTCGACGACGGCGAGTTCCACGCCTTCCTCCAGGACGAACGCCGCGGAGAGGTAGGCGGGCCGGGCGCCGCTCATGGCGAGGTCGTTGACGGTGCCGTTGACCGCGAGGTCGCCCAGGCTGCCGCCGGGGAAGAACAGTGGCCGTACGACGTAGGAGTCGGTGGAGAACGCCACTCGCGCGCCGCCCAGGTCGAGGACGGCCGAGTCGGTGAGGGCGGCCAGGGTGGGGTTGCCGTAGGCGGGGGCGAAGACCTGATCGATCAGCTCGGCGGACAGGGCGCCGCCCCCGCCGTGGCCCATCACGACGACCGGCTGGTCGCGCAGGGGGGCGGGGCAGGTCCAGTTCGCGGGGTCTACGGCCGTCGCCGTCGCTTCGGCCGCGACGGTTGCGAGGTCAGCCAACGGGGTTCATCTCCTCCCGCGGGATACGGGATCCCTGGGGCGCGGGGCCGGTCATCCGGCGGTACAGGTAGTAGGCCGCACAGGCGCCCTCGTTGGAGACCATGGTGGCGCCGAGCGGGGTGCGCGGGGTGCAGGTGGTGCCGAACGCCTCGCACTCGGTCGGTTTGATCAGGCCCTGCAGGACCTCGCCGGCGCGGCACTCGGCGGGCTCCTCGGTGCGGATGCCGGCGACGTCGAAGCGGAGCTCGGCGTCGTGGGCACGGTAGGCGTCCGTCAGACGCCAGCCGCTGGCCGGGATGCGGCCGATGCCGCGCCAGTTGCGGTCGGTGATCTCGAACACCTCCTCGATCATGCGCAGAGCCGCCGGGTTGCCCTGCTCGCGCACGGCCCGCGCGTAGGCGTTCTCCACCCGGTGCTCCCCGCGCTCCAGCTGGTGGACGGCGCGGCGGATGCCTTCGAGGATGTCGAGCGGTTCGAAGCCGGTGACCACGATCGGCACCCGGTGCTTGTCGGCCAGGTCCGGGTACTCGGCGGTGCCCATCACGCTGCACACGTGCCCGGCGGCGAGGAAGCCCTGCACCCGGCACTCGGGGGCCGTCATGATGGCATCGATCGCCGGGGGGACCCGGACGTGGGACACGAGCAGGCTGAAGTTGTCCAGGCCGAGGCGGCGGGCCTGGTGCACGGCCATGGCGTTGGCGGGGGCGGTCGTCTCGAAGCCGATCGCGAAGAAGACGACCTGCCGGTCGGGGTTCTTGCGGGCGAGGTCGAGGGCGTCGAGCGGCGAGTACACCACTCGTACGTCACCGCCCTCGCCCTTGACCCGGAACAGGTCCCGGTCGGTGCCGGGCACGCGCAGCATGTCGCCGAAGGAGCAGAAGATCACGTCGGGGCGGGCGGCGATCTCCAGCGCCTGGTCGATGACGTCGAGCGGTGTGACGCACACCGGGCATCCGGGGCCGTGGATCAGCTCCACGTTCTCCGGCAGGAGTTGGTCGATGCCGTGGCGGATGATGGAGTGGGTCTGGCCGCCGCAGACCTCCATCAGCGCCCACGGCCGGGTGGCCGCGGCGTGGATCTCGTCCAGCAACCGGCGTGCCAGATCCGGGTCGTTGAACTCGTCGATGTACTTCACAGGACCTCGCTTCCGGTCTCCTGCCGGGCCGCCTGCTTCCAGGCGTCACCGAACTCCTCCTCCAGCAGCCCCAGTTGCTCGAACAGCTCCAGGGACGCCCGGGCCGACTCCTCGTCCAGGCGCTGCAGGGCGAAGCCGACGTGGACGATGACGTACTCCCCGACCCGTACGTCGGGCAGGTACTCCAGACACGCCTGTTTGCGCACTCCGCCGAAGTCGATCAGCCCGGTGAGCGGGTCGGCGCCGTCGAAAATGGCCACGACCTTGCCGGGCACTGCCAAACACATGGGTCACTCCGTCTCGTGGTTGGTTGCCGTTGCCGCGACCATGAGCTGGCCGAGCGCCAACCCGCCGTCGTTCGGCGGGACTTCGCCGTGCCTGAGGACCGTGAAGCCGTCCGCGGTGAGCAGGGCGGCGCACTCCTCCTCCAGCAGGCAGTTGGCGAAGACGCCTCCGGTGAGGGCGACCGTGGTCAGGCCGGTCGTTCCGCGGGCCCGTCGGCAGATCTCCGTGACGGCTCGCGCCACACCGCGGTGGAAGCGGGCCGCGAGCACCGGGGCGGGGGTGCCGCGGCGCCGGTCGGCGAGGAGGGCCCGCAAGGGGGGTGCGATCTCCCACCGGCCCGCCCGGCTCAGCCGGTCGGGGCTCTGGCGCGGGGGCACTGCGCCCCGGACCCCGCGGGGTGGTGGGAGGGTCCGGAATCCGAAGCGGTACGCCCCGGCGTCCGCATCCCACGCCCGCGTCGCCGCCGCCTCCAGTTCCAGCGCGGCCTGTGCCTCGTATCCCGCGCGATGGCACACGCCGGCCAGCGACGACACGGCGTCGAAGAGACGGCCCATGCTGGACGTGGGCACACAGGCCACCTGCCGGTGCAACTGCTGTCGCAGCGTGGCCAGTTCGGGCTCGGTGCACGCGACGACGCTCGGCAGATCCCGCTCCCACGCCAGCCCCGCCGCCCACAGCCGGGCCAGCGCCGTCCGGCAGGGGTTGGCCACGCCCGCGTCGCCGCCGGGCAGCGGGGCGGGGGTCAGGTGGGCGAAGCGCCGGTAGCCGGAGTAGTCGGCGAGCAGTACCTCGCCGCCCCACACGGTGCCGTCGTCGCCGTAGCCGGTGCCGTCGAAGGCGACGCCGATCACGGGTGCGGTGCCGTCGAGACCGTGCTCGGCCATGGCCGAGGCGATGTGTGCGTGATGGTGCTGGACCGGCTTCGGTGGTTCCAGGGCGAGTCGGGAGGAGCGTCGGCGTGCCCAGGCCGTCGAGTGGTAGCCGGGGTGCAGGTCGGCGGCCAGCAGTCGAGGGACGACTCCGGTGAGGCGGGTGAGGTGCCGTTCGGCCCGCCCGGCGGCTTCGAGGGTGGCGAGGTCACCCATGTCCCCGATGTGCGGTCCGAACCAGGCGTACTCGCCCTCGCCCAGGCAGGGGGCGTTCTTCAGGTCACCGCCGACCGCGAGCGCGGGCCGGACCGGGAGCGGGAGCCTCAGGGGGCGGGGGACGTATCCGCGGGAGCGGCGGAGCACCTGTGCGGTGCCGTCGGGGCGTACCCGCAGCAGGGAGTCGTCGCACGGGGAGGCGATGGGCCGGTCGTGGGCGAGCCAGGCGTCGGCCAGCCCGGCCAGCCGGGACAGCGCGTCGGCGTCGTCGGTGACGATGGGCTCGCCGGAGCGGTTGCCGCTGGTCATGACCAGGACGCGAGGGCCGGGCGGATCGCCCGGCAGCCCGAACAGCAGGGTGTGGACGGGGGTGTAGGGCAGCATCACGCCCACGTGCGGGCTGCCCGGGCAGACCTCGTCGGCGAGGCGGAGGCCGTCCGCCCGTGCGCGTCTGCGCAGCAGGACGATGGGGCGCCGGGCGCTGGTGAGCGCGGTCCGTTCGGCGTCGGACAGGAGCGCGAGGCGCTCGGCCGTGTCGAGGTCTGCGCACATCACGGCGAAGGCCTTGCCACCGCGTTCCTTGCGGGTGCGCAGGGTGGCGACGGCCCGTGGGTCGGTGGCGTCGCAGGCCAGGTGGTAGCCGCCGACGCCCTTCACGGCGACGATCCGCCCCGCGGCCAGCAGGGCCCGTGCCGTGGCCAGGGCGTCGGCGTCCCGGGCCGGGCGGGCGCCGCCGCCGTCGGCCGGGACCAGACTCAGCCGCGGGCCGCAGTCCGGGCAGGCGACGGGCTGCGCGTGGAAGCGCCGGTCGGCCGGGGCTCCGTACTCGCGGGCGCAGACGGGGCACATCGGGAAGTCCGCCATGGTCGTGGCCGCGCGGTCGTACGGCATCCCCGTCGCGATGGTGAAGCGGGGGCCGCAGTGGGTGCAGGTGATGAACGGGTGGCGGTGGCGGCGGTCGGCCGGATCGGCCAGCTCGCGCAGGCAGTCGGCGCAGGTCGCGGTGTCGGGCGGAAGCTGGGTACGGCCCGCTGACCGCTCGGTGGGACGGATGGCGAAGGGGTCGGTCGCGCCGGTGGCCGGGAGGTTCTCGCAGCCGACGCCGGTGACGGCGGCGAGCGGCGGCGGCCGCTCGGCCAGCAGGTCGCAGAAGCGGGCGACGCCCTCCGCCGGGCCCTCGACCTCGATGAGCACGCCGCTCGCGGTGTTGCTCACGAAGCCGGCCAGCGCGAGGTCGGCGGCCAGGCGGTGCACATACGGCCGGAAGCCGACGCCCTGGACCGTGCCGCGCACGGTGAGCCGCCGGCGTACCGGGCCGATGACGGGCGCGGTCACGAGACGGTGGCGGACGCGGGGTGGTGGTGGCCGTGGGGGTGCGGGGCTAGCGGAGGCCGGTGCGGCGGGGCTCCGCGCCGGGCGGCGAGCGCGTGGGCGAGGAAGGTGTCGACTCCGTCGCCGGTGCGGGCGCAGGACCGTACGATCTCCACGCCCGGGTTGACCCGCTGGACGTTCGCCCTGAACGCGGTCTCGTCGAAGCCGGCCGCCTCGGCCAGGTCGGTCTTGGTGATGACGACCAGATGGGCCGAACCGAACGCGGTGGGGTACTTCAGCGGCTTGTCCTCGCCCTCGGTCACCGCCATCAGCACGATGCGCAGGCTCTCGCCGAGGTCGTACGACGCCGGGCAGACGAGATTGCCGACGTTCTCCACGAAGAGCAGGGCGGTGTCCGCCGGCAGCCAGCCCGTCAGATGCTCGGCCACCTGCCGGGCCTCCAGGTGGCACAGTCCGTCGGTGAGCAGTTGCCGGACCGGCGCGCCCGAGCGCGCCAGCCGGACGGCGTCGTTCTCGGTCGCGAGGTCGGCGGTGAGCGCGGCGACCGGAACGCTCCGGTCCACGGCTTGGGCCAGGACCCGGCCGAGCAGTTCCGTCTTGCCGCTGCCGGGGCTGGACAGCAGGTTGACCACCGTGACGCCCTGCCGTGTCAGGTCCTCGCGCAGGCTCGCGGCCAGGTCGTCGTTCTTCGCCAGGACGGCCTGCTTGACGTCGGACCGGCACATGGGCGCAGCTCCTCGCGGTCGTGAAGCGGAGCCCCGGCCGCGTCCCGTGCGGCCCGGGGTCTCACCGATCTTCGGCTCGGTCGGCCACGAGACCGGGCAGCGCAGCCGCGTGCGGGGGCCCGGATTCCATCGGGCGGCCCAACGGCGGTGCGGGGGCGGCCGGATCCGCCAGCAGGACGGGGATCAGGGTGTGCAGCGCCTCCACGGCCCGGTCGACGGCCGCTCGCACCGGTGCGCCCAGGCCCGGCAGGATGTCCTCGTCGCCACGCGGCAGGACGCCGGGTTCGCAGGCCAGGACGAGGACCCGGGGCAGCGGCTCGTCCCCCAGGTGTGCGGCCAGGGCCAGCACCTTCTCCGGGTCCATGCCGTGGGCCTCGGGTACGACCGTGCCGTCGGGCGGTTCCGCCTCGATCAGGGTGAGGGTGCCGGGGCGGTGTCCGCGGGGGGCGGCGTCGACGAGGACGGCGGTGGCACAGCCGTCGAGCAGGGTGTAGGCGAGGTCCAGTCCGCGGATGCCGAAGTCCCGCACGCGTACCTCGGGCGGCAGCGGACGCCGGTCGAGGGCGCGGATCACCTCGGGGCCGAACGCGTCGTCGCCGAGGAAGATGTTGCCGACGCCCGCGACGAGCAGCCGGCCGGGTACGGGGCTCACCGGGCGGTTCCGGTGACCGGTGCCAGGGGACGGGCGGAGCCGGCCGGCTTCTTGCGGACGAAGGCCGACCTCAGCGCGTGGTAGGGGGCCTGGGGGTCGAAGAAGACGGCGTGCATCCGGGCGAGTTCGTCACGCCGGTGGTGCGCGAGCGGTCGTACCTCCTCGTCCGAGTGGCGTGCCGCGGCCTTGGCGGCGATGCGTCGTCGCAGGTCGGGGGCGGCGGCGAGGGCGGCGGCCAGCCGCTCGACCTCGGCGGCGAACGCGGCCGCCCCGGTGGGCACGAGGCGGTCCACCAGCCCGATCCGCTCGGCCGTCGCGGCGCTGATCGGCAAGGCGTCCCGCGTCAGCCGGTGGGCGGTTTCGGCGCCGGTGCGGCGCGGGAGCGTGTACGTCCAGTACTCGGATCCGTACAGGCCCATCCGCCGGTAGTGCGGGTTGAGGACGGTTCCCGTGCGGCACCACACCTGGTCGGCGGCAAGGGCGAGCATGGCACCGCCGGCGGCCGCGTTGCCGGGGAGTGCGGCCACCACCAGCCGGTCGGTGGTGCGCAGTACCGCCTCGACGAGGTCGTCCATGGCGTTGAGGTTGGTCCAGGACTCCTGGGCCGGGTCGGCGGCCGCCTCGATGACGTTCAGGTGGATGCCGTTGGAGAAGAAGTCGCGGTCGGAGCCGAGCACCAGGACCGAGGTGGGGCGGGCGAGCGCGTACCGGTAGGCGGCGAGCAGCCTGCGGCACTGGTCGGTGCTCATCGCCCCGCCGGGGAAGGAGAAGGTCAGAAAGCCGGCGTCGCCGCGCTGCCGGTAGCGGATGTCGCTCCAGGTGCGCCGGCGCGGGGGCAGTTCGAGCGGGACGGTGTCCTCCGCGAGCGGCGGGGTGTCCCGGCCGGAGAAGGCGGCGAGTACGGAGGCCGCGGGGCGCTTGAAGGGTGCCCGGTCGCCGGAGTTCTTGCGCGGGCGCAGTTCCGGGATCCACACGGCGCCGTCGCGGGTGGCCCGGCAGACCGCGCCCGCCCGGGTCGCCAGCAGCTCGCCGGGGCGGCCGCGCAGCAGGTCCTCGGGGTGGCCGCCGTGCAGGAACACCTCCCGGCCGAGGAGTTCGTCGAGGACGCCCGGCTGCGAGTCGGCACCGCGCAGCATGCGCAGCACACGCTCCGTGCTGTCCTTCTCCCAGTCGATCCGGCGCCGCTCCTGCCGGTAGAAGTCGCGCCATACGATCCGGACGGAGTCGTCGGAGTCGTCGGTCTGGGGTCGGGGTTTGTACGAGGCGTCGGCGTACCGGCGCACCGCCAGCAGGACGGCGGCGGCCGCGGCGTCGGAGGCCTCGTTGCGGTACAGGTCGCTCTTGCCGACGGGCGGCACGGGGAAGGACTCGGCCGCCCAGATGTCCCCGGCGTCCATGGCCGCCTCGGCCTGCAGGACGGTCACGCCCCAGCGGGGCGCCCGCTCGGCGATCGCCCAGTCCAGCGAGGAGGGGCCGCGGTCGCCGGGCGGTCCCGGATGCACGATCAGGCAGGTGTGCTCCCGCCAGACGTCCTCGGGCAGGGCCGTCCTCAGCATCGGGGCGACGACCAGGTCCGGGCGCAGTTCGCGGACGGCGGCGCGGACGGGGTCGGCGCCGTGGGTGGCGAGCACGACGTCCACCTGGTGTCCCTGGTCGGACAGTTCGGCGTAGATCCGCTGGGTGAGGCTGTTGAACGCGCTGGCGACGAGCAGAATGTCCATGACATGGCATGTTCGTCAGTTCCCGGGGTGCCGGAAAGAACCCCGGCGGCGTTTCGCCTACCTCGGTGAGGTCTCTTCCGCCATCCGGATCGCGTTCCGCAGCCTCCGGAGCGCCTGGCTCCGCTGGTCCTCGTACCCTTCCGGCAGGGGCACCCGCCGAGGGCGGCACACCGGTCGCAGAGGTCGGCGAATACGGGTACTCGGCCGTTGCCCCCGTGGGGAAGGAGGCCGGTTCATGAAGCACGACGAGATGATCGGAAAGGTGCAGGCGCTCGCCCAGCTGCCCGACCGGGGATCGGCCGAGCGCGCGACGCACGCCGTGCTGAGCACCCTGTCCGAGCGGCTGCCGTCCGGGCTCGCCCGCCATGTGGCCGCCCAGCTGCCGCCGGATCTGGCGGCGGCCGTGCGGCAGGCGGTGGACGCGTCGACGACCCCTGACGCGGGTACCTCGGGTGAGCGGTTCGGGCTGACGGTCTTCGCCGGACGGATCGCCGACCGGGCCGGATCGGACGAGGACACGGCCCTGCGCGATGCCGCCGCCGTGCTGGAGGTGCTCGACGCCGCTCTAGCGCCCGAGCTGACCGAGCGGATGGCCGGGGCGCTGCCCGCGGACATCCGGGAACTGCTGCCCGTGGAGCGCGCACTCGAAAGGGAGACCGGCTGAGGCAGCGGACACACGCCCCGCATGGCGCCTGGTGACCCGCCGGTCCTCGGTCCTGCCCAGGCCGCGGACCGCCGGCATGGCCCGGCGGGCGATCCGCGCGTTCACGGACGAGCCGGTCCCTCGGGTGACACGGGAATGCGTCCCGGCCACCTCGGCCCGGAGCCCTTCGGGCGGCAATCTCCAGCCATGGCGGACCTGTGTCGTGACCGGCGCCCCCTTGGGAAACGTGCGGCCGGGCGCGCCGCGTCCGGGGCCCCGGGGACGAACGGGAGTACCGGATGTGTCCGCGGACCTGAAGTCTCCCTACCACGAACGGCGTTCCGCGGCCGCCGCCCGACGCTTCGGCGCCCCCCTGTCTGCTGCCCTATCGACCGGGCGCCGCTCGCGCAGACCGTCACGTTCGTGGGCGGCCCAGGGCCGCAGGTGCGTCCGTGAGCGGGCGGGACTCCGCGTCGGCGAGGAGGCGTGCGCCACGCGCCCCGAGTGCGGCTCGGGCGCGTTGTACGGTCCCGCCCGCGGCTTGCCCTTACCGTTCTCTAGACGTGACGGACAGTCAGGAGCTGCGGCGAAAAGGAGGCGGGAGGCCTGGTGGGTGATGCGGGCGGACGGTCTGGCCGGGGGCGTGGGGCGGGTGGGGCGGTGCTGGGCAGCAGGCCGTCGTACTCCGTGTGGCTCCCGGCGGCCGCCCGCCGCGGGCCGGGCGGCCCGGTGGCCGAGCACACGGTGCCGTGGCTGCGGGTCGCCGCCGCCTACGCCTGGCGGCTCATCCTCGTCGGCATCGTCGTCTACGGCGTCTTCAGCGTCCTGGGCCGGTTCCAGCTCATCGCCGTCGCCCTGTTCCTCGCCCTCGTCGTCACCTCGGTGCTGCGTCCCCTCGCCGATCTCCTGAACCGCGTCCTCGCCCGGCCGCTGAGCGTCGCCGTGGCCCTCGTCGGCAGTCTGCTGCTCGTGCTGACCTTGTTCGCGCTCGTGGGCAACGCGGTGGCGAACGAGTCGGACAAGCTGGCGGGCGAGTTCCGCGGCGGCATTCACCGGATCGAGGTGTGGCTGCAGAGGCCGCCGCTCCGGCTCAGCCCGGGAAAGCTCTCCGATCTGCAGCGCCAGGTGACGGACTACATCGCCGGGCACCAGGCCAGTCTGCTCAGCAGCGCCGTCTCGGGCCTCGGCCGGGTCGTCGAGCTGATCACGGGCGGCGCGCTCGCGTTCTTCGCCTCCGTCTTCTTCATCCACTCCGGCGAGCGCATGTGGAGCTGGGCGCGCGACCAGTTGCTGCCGAGCGGAGCCCGTGCGCGGTGGGACCGTGCGGGGCGGGCGGCCTGGCGCACGTTCGCCGGGTACACGCGCGGCATCATCATCGTGGCCGCGGCCAACGCCGTCCTCGTCGGCATCGCCCTGTTCGTACTGCGGGTGCCGCTCGCACTGCCCCTGACACTGCTGGAGTTCTTCGCCGCGTTCATTCCCCTGGTGGGCTCGCCCGTCGCGCTCGGAGTGGCCACGGTGGTCGCCCTGGCCGGGCGCGGCCCGCTCACGGCCGCCGCCGTGCTGGTACTCATCGTGGTCATCGGCCAGCTCGAGGGGCATGTGCTGCACCCATTGGTGATGAGCTGGGCGGTCCGGCTGCATCCGCTGGTCGTCGCCGTGTCCGTCATCGCGGGGAGCATCGTGGCCGGGGTGATCGGCGCGGTGGTGGCCGTCCCGTTCATCTCGGTGGTGTGGTCGGTGCTGCGCGCGCTGCGAGCGGCCCCATCTTAGTCAACTCCCGCACATTTCACCGAAGTTGGCATGGCTTCAAATCGATCCGAACACGGGATCACTTGTTCCCTGGAACAGGTGATCGTCGCTCGCGAGACCGGTGGGACGCGGGAGCCGGGACGATACTTTCGGTGTGCAAGCGACGGGCTGCAGACCGTGGTTGACGCACAGGTCCCACTCAGAGCGACACCGCAAGGAGCAACACGATCATGAACGTTCTCACCGACGTCCTCGCCGGGATCATCCACTTCATCGGGTGGCTGGTCTGACGTCCCCGGACGCGTGAAGAAGCGCGGCGCCGTCTCCCCGTCCCAGGGAGGCGGCGCCGCCGTCGTCGTCGTACGGCTCAGCGCAGGGCAGCGGTCACGAGGCTGTGGATCTCCCGCTCGGACACGCTTCCCCCGTTCACCAGCCGGTCGAAGACCAGTCCGTCCACGCAGGTCAGCAGCGTGACCGTACGCTCCTCGGCGTCCTCGACGCCTTGAGCGGCCAGGAAGTCCTGGACGGCCTGTCGGGCCAGGTTCTCGCGGGGCACCAGAATCTCGCGCAGTTCGGGGTGGCGCACACTCTCGATGGCGCAGGCGTAGCGCGCCAGGGAGCGCCTCCGTCCGGGCTCCGCGAGCCGCCGCCGGGTGAAGGCCACGAGGCCGGCCGTCACCTCCCCGGCGTCCCGCAGGGCGGGTGTCATGCCCCCGATCTCCTGCAGCTCCGCCTGGTCGAGTGCCACCAGACGCCGGACCAGCGCGGTGAGCAACGCCTGCCGGGTGCGGTAGTAGGCGGAGGTGGTTCCGGACGGGAGGTCCGCCGCGCGGTCCACGGCCCGGTGCGTCAGTCCCCGCATCCCCGTGTCGGCGAGCACGCCGATGGCCGCGTCGGCGAGGAGAGTACGTCGATCGGTGGGCACCCCCTCTTTCTACACCCCCTTCTTCTACACCTGTAGAGAGCCCGGGTAGTGTGCTTCTACATCTGTAGAAGCACCCGGCGGAAGAACGTGCACGGTGGAGGGGACTGGCATGGGTGGTACGGCGGTCGTGGTCGGGGGCGGTATCGGAGGGCTGGCCACCGCACTCGGGCTGCGCCGGATCGGCTGGGAGGTGACGGTCCTCGAACGCGCCGCCGCACCGGCTGACGCGGGCGCGGGCATCTCGCTGCACGCCAACGGGCTGCGCGCGCTGGACGCGCTCGGCGTCGGCGCGGCCGTGCGGGCGGCGGCCCGGCCGCAGTACAACGGCGGTACGCGCACTCCCGCGGGCGGCAGGCTGGCGCGGATGGACGGGGCCGCGCTCGCCCGCGAGCTCGGCACACCGATCGTCGGGATCCCGCGGGCCGCGCTGCACCAGGTGCTGCGCGCGGCGCTGCCGCCGAAGTGCCTGCGCGTGGGTGTCCGCGTGGCGTCGGTGGACGACTCGGCGCCCGACCGGATCGCGGTCCCGGTCGGCGAGGAGGTCCTGGCGGTGGACCTGGTCGTCGCGGCCGACGGCGTGGGCAGCCGACTGCGCGGCCAGGCGTTCCCCGGCCATCCCGGCCCGGTCTACAGCGGATCGACGGTCCTGCGTGCCATCACCGGGCGTCCGGTGGGGTTGAGCAGCGACTTCGAGCTGACCTGGGGGCCGGGGGCCGAGTTCGGCCACATCGCCTTCGCCGACGGGCGCGCCGAGTGGCACGCGGTGCTCAACTCGCCGCCCGGTGTACGTCATGCCGATCCCCTCGGCGTACTGCGCCGCCGGTTCGGCGCCTGGCACGATCCGATCCCCGCGCTGCTGGAGGCGACCGCGCCCGAGGCCGTTCTGCACCACGACATCCACGAGCTTGTGACGCCCCTGCCGTCCTTCGTCTCCGGCCGGATCGCGTTCCTCGGTGACGCGGCGCACGCCATGACGCCGCATCTCGGCCAGGGCGCCTGCCAGGCCCTGGAGGACGCGGCCACGCTCGCCGCGGCGCTCGCCGAGGCACCGTCGGTCAGCGCGGCGCTGGCCCGGTACGACGCCGAGCGCCGTCCGCGCGCCCAGTCCGTCGCCCGCGCGGCCCGGCAGGCCGGCCGGATGGGCCAGCAGCTGTCCCATCCGGTGGCGGTCGCCCTGCGCAACACGGCGCTGCGCCTCGCCCCGTCCCGGGCGACGGTACGGGCCATCCTGCGCCACGCCGACTGGACGGCGCCGAGCCTCGGTTGAGGCCGCCCACGGTGCAGGCTCGCACGCCGCATTTGCCGCCGCCGGCGCCAGCGTCGTACGAGGAAGCGCCGCGCCTAACCGGCGCCGCGCACCGCCTCACCGGCGGCGGCACCCGACCTGAGCAGGAGACGGCCGCTCGCCCCCGCGAGCAACAGCCCGGCCACCATGGCGACCAGGCTGAGCCCGGGCCCCGAGGCCCAGTCGACGTGCGGGGCGCGCGCGGCCAGGACGGCCGTCATGGCGAGGGCCGTGCCGGGCAGGGACAGCAGGGCGGGCCGAGTGCGCTCCAGGTCGTCCTCGGCGAGGGAGCCCAGCACGCCCGTCCCGAGGGCGAGGGCCCAGACGCCGAGGGCCTGGGCGTCCATCCGGTTGGTGTGCCAGGGCACGAAGTCCGCCCAGAAGCCGGGCCGGAGCAGCAGTCCGGTGCCGATGCCCAGCCAGGACGAGCCGAGCACGGCGAGGGGCGGCTTCGACCAGCCGGGCAGCGGGGCGGTGCGCGGCAGGGCCGGTCCGGGGCGGCGCAGGAGCTGTACGGCGAGGCAGACGACCACTCCCACGCACAGCAGCCCGAGCACGAACAGCCAGCCCAGGCTGAACAGGACGGAGACGATCGGGCCGCCGCGGGCGATGTAGAGCCGGCCGGCGTGGAGCACGCTGACGGCGAACAGACCGGCCAGGACCACGGCGAGCGGAAGGACGAGGGTGCGGGCCTGCTCCCAGGTACGGGCGCCCGCGAGGGCGAACAGGGCCGGGGCGGTGCCCAGCATGCCGGCGCCGATCAGACCGGGGCTGAGCGGGTCCGGCGAGGGCCAGGCGCCGAGGACGTGCCCGCTCAGGGCGACGGCCGTGAGCGTGCCGCCGACGAGAAGGTTGATCACCGCGACCGAGGTGGCCAGGAGGGCGACACCGGCCGACAGCGGCCTCCCCGGTGCGGGCGGGGCGTCCGGCACGACGGTGCGGGGCGGGTCGGTGGACTCTGCCATGGGGGTTCCGTTTCCGAGGGGTCGAACGGGCGGACCGGGGGCGGGAGTCGGCGTACCCGCTAGGCCACCGGAGTCGTCGGGCGCGCGGCGGGCAGCGGGGCGGACGCGGAGCGTCGGCGGACTTCACGGGCGTACATCAGGCGCAGGCTCACCACCTGGGTGGCGC
Source organism: Streptomyces griseochromogenes (assembly GCF_001542625.1). Taxonomy (NCBI): domain Bacteria; kingdom Bacillati; phylum Actinomycetota; class Actinomycetes; order Kitasatosporales; family Streptomycetaceae; genus Streptomyces; species Streptomyces griseochromogenes. Next base: position 6,184,525 of record NZ_CP016279.1, read on the forward strand.
CGAAGGCCGTGAGCCCGCAGCCGATGGCGACGCCCGCCGTCAGGGCGGTGAGCCTGTCGAGGCCCAGCGTGTGCCGGAAGACCGCGACCGCCCCGGCCGAGACCACGGGCGCCAGGCACAGGCCGGTGAGCTGGATCCGCCACTCCTCGCGGGCCCAGGGCCGGTCCTCGCGGGCGGCTCGCCGGGCGCCGAGGGCCATCACCGCGTACGCCAGGGCGTACGGCACCAGGTATCCGGCCAGCAGTCGGCGCCCGCCCGCGCCGTAGGCGGAGAGGGCCTGCACGATCCAGCCGAGAGCGGCGGCCCCGGCGAGGTGCGCGACGGCGGTCACGGGCAGCGGCGCCCAGGACCGGCCGAGTCCTTCGACGGTGTCCCTGCGGTCCCGGGCCCGCGAGGCGAGCAGTGCGCCGAACACGACGAGGGAGCCGAGATGCATGATGGCCACTCGGTTGATCTCCGTCATCGGCAGCCCGGGCAGCAGCGCCGGAAGGGCGCCCCACTCCAGGCGCAGCAGGGGCGCGGTGAGCAGGAAGCCGTAGCACAGGAGCATCCAGCGCTGGTGCAGATCGGGGAAGCCGCCGACGGCCGCGAGGATGCCGAAGGTGACGCTCAGGACCGTGCCGACGAGGATGGTGGCGAGGACGATCCAGAAGGCCGCGCCGCTGAAGGCGTCCCGGGGCGCGGTACGGACGAGATAGAGGCCGGCGCCGGCCATCGAGGCGTAGACGGTGACCGCGAACAGGACCCCCAGCGCGCGGTGCGGACGTGCGCGCCGGCGCGTGGCCGTCAGCAGCTGGGCGGGGCCGAGCAGCATGAGCAGTCCGCCCAGGACGGAGTGCACGATCATCGGGATCAGGCTGTGCCGGTACGGGGCGACGCGCGTCGCGAGGGCGTCGGCGACGTAGCGGGGCGAGACCGCGTGCGCAAGGAGCGACTCCCCGAACGCGGGGGCGCCGGGGCGGGCGTACGGCCACAGCTCGCTCATCGCGATGGGCGCGTATCCGACGCACACGGCGGTCACGGTCACCGCGGCGACCCGGCGCCAGGTGCTGCTCGTCCAAGGGCGCACGGCCACTCCCTGCTCTCAGGCGGCCCCGGCCCGACCCGCCATAGTCTTTTCTGGACTATTGAAGGTCACCGACGGTAGAGCGGCTCGTCGCAGAGGTCAACGGTCGCGGGAGAGATCAGCGGCCGTACGAGGTCAGCGGTCCTGGGCGCGCTCGTCCCGGTGCCGGACCCAGTCCCAGAAGTCGGTCATCATCCGCTCGTAGCGGATGCCGAACTCCAGCGCCTCCCGCTGACCGGGGGTCAGCAACTCACCGACGCTGCCCGCCAGTTCCTCGTACTCGGCCAAGGTGCGTTCGTGTTCGGCGAGCTGGACGGGGGCGAGCAGTTCCGGACGGGCGCCGAACCACAGCTTCAGAATCCCGCGCTCGCGGGCCTCGACGGGGACGAAGTCGGGGTCGGCGAGCCACTGCCGAAGGGCTCGCCGCCCCCGGTCGGTCAGCTCCAGCACACGGCGGTTGCGCCCGCTCTCCTGCCGCACCTGGGCCAGCAGTCCGCCCGCGAGCAGCCGGTCGCACTGTGCGTACACCTGCGCGTGCGGCACCGACCAGAAGGGGGCGACGGTGCGGCCGGCCTCCACCTTCACGTCGTACGCGCTCGCCTCGCCGAGCTTGTCGATGATGCCGAGCACGAGGTACGAGGAGGTGGTCAGCCGGGGTTCAGCCATGGGGCCGACCGTACCCTGCGCCGTACGCGGAAGGGGCCCGGGTGGCGCGGGGAGGAGTGTCCCGGGAAGGCGGAGAGGGGCCGGCGGTCGTGACGTCCGATGACAGAATCCCGCTCATCCGATGATCACCGAGAGGAAGCACATGACCGTGGACCCAGCCGAGTTCGCCGAGCCGCACGCCCAACGCCCGCCCTCCCCCGTCGCCGTGGACTGGCCGGCCGTGAAGCAATGGCTCGGGACGCGGCTGCCGGCCGACTACAAGCGGCTGGCCGACCGGTACGGGCCCGTGGACTTCGGGGAGTTCCTCTGGATCCATGTGCCGTGCGTGCGAGCAGGCCGGTTCGACTACGGCCAGTGGCTGCGGGACACCCACCGGACGGCCCGCATCAAGGCGCGACACCTGCCCGAGGACGAACGGCCGCTGCTGCACCCCGAGCCGGGCGGACTGCTGGCCTGGGGCCACAGCCGGGACGGTGACGTGCTGTTCTGGGACACCTCGACGTCCGACGACCCCGACGAGTGGACGGTGGTCGTCACCCACCAAGGTGCCGTGCCCGGCAGCGGGCTGCTCCCCTGGCACCGGTACGACCTCACGCTCACCGGCTATCTCCGCCACACCGTGCGCGATGCCTGGGAACTCCCCTCCCCGCCCGGCCCGTTGATGGGCCCGCTGCCCGGTACCCTCGCGCGCACCGCCTTCCTGGACACCGCCGAGCCGTGGACTGCGCCCGCGCCCGTCCCGCCCCGGCTGACGGAGGCGGAGCGCCGGGTCGCCCTGGAGACCGGCACGGGACTGGAGGCGCTGCGCCTGCTCACCACGCCGCCGGCCCGTCCGCGCCTCGGCGACGGCACCTGGGAGTGGCTGTTCGAGCAGCTCGGCACCGCGCTGCCCGCCGAGTACGTACGGCTGACGGAGACGTACGGCAGCGGCTGCTGGAGCGGCTGGCTGCGTTTCCCCGAGCCGCTGCGCACGACAGCCCCGCGCCTGACCGCCTTCGTGGACGAGACGCTCGACGCCTACGAGTCACTGAAGTCCGGCCATCCGCAGTGGTACCCGCTCGCCACCTTCCCGGCGCCCGGCGGTTTCCTGCCCTTCGCCGACTCCATCGACGGTGACTACCTGGGCTGGCTCACCGAGGGCGACCGGCCCGACGACTGGCCGCTCGTGTTCTGGCCCCGGCACGCGAACCAGGGCCCGCCCCTGGAGCAGGGGCTGATCGACACGCTGCTGGCCTGGCAGCGCGGCCGGCTGAGCACGGCCGGACTCTGCGTCCTGGACCAGGACGACGACCCGGTCGAGTTCGCGCGCTTCGAGGCCTTCGGCGAGGAGGACGGCGACTGAAGCACCCGGTCGGCGGCGGAGCGCGCCCGCCCGGCATGATGATCTCCATGACTGCGATCACCGGCCTCGATCTGACCGGCTTCACCGCACGCGAGCCGGGCGTGTGGACGGATGCGACGGGACTCGTGCTGGCGGTGCATTTCATCCCCCTCGTCCCCGATCTGCCCGCCCCGCTGCACGAGTTCGAGCGCCTGCGCACCGCGCTCGCGGCGGGCGTGGGAGGGCGCGGGGGCGGGCTCATCGAGGCGGCGCCCGGCACGGTGCACGGCGTCCCGGCGGTCCGTCAGCTGATCAAGCGGCGGCTGCCCGACGCCCAGCACGGCCAGGGGTTCCTCGGCTCGTGGACCGTGCCCAAGGCCACCTGCAGTCTGGTCCTGAACGTGCAGGCCGCCGAGCGCGGAGTGACCGGTGTGCGTGAGGCCATGGTGATGAACCAGGTGGGACTCGAAGCCTACTTCCGGCCCCACCCGTACTCCACCGGCGAACAGTTCGGCGGGCTGCCGTACCACGTGGGCGACGACGAGCAGTGGGACGCCCAATTCCCCGACCATCCGCTCACGCTGGTGCGGGCCGCGCTGCACCGCATCGCTCCGACGGTCACACTGGACGAACAGTTCAGGCAACTGCCCCCGTTCGCCGGCCCCGCACAGCATCCGCACCCCGCTCCCCCGCCTCCGCCGCCGGCCCCGCCCTACGGCCCCCCGCCCGCACCCGCCCCGCCCAAGCGCGGCTGGTTCCGCCGCGGCGGGGGGCGTTGACGCAGCGACGCCGGCACGCGGCGATCTCGTCCACGGCGTAGCACCACACCACCTTCGCGCACCGCATCGGCAAGGCCGCACAGCCGCCCTCGCGCGCCCTCTCGCCAGCTATCAGTTACACGTGTAACATCCCCGCCGAGTACGACACCCCGAACGCTCTCCCAGGCTGACGGAAGGCTCCGGACATGACCTCGACCGCGCCCGCCCCGACCGACACGGGCTGGCCCCCGCCCCCCTTCCTGGCTCCCACTCCGCCCCTGGTCGGCAGCGACGGAGTACGGCGCTTCCACGGGCTGACCTACGCCCGGACGCCGGGCTACCGCCCCTGCCTGCTGGACGTCCACGTACCGGACGCGCGGGCAGCGGTGCCGGCGGTCGTCTGGATCCACGGCGGCGGCTGGCTGGACGGAGACCGGCGCTACCCGCCGCCGACCGTGCCCGTCGAGCTGCTGCACGGGGCGGTCCTCGGCGCCGGCCTGGCGCTGGTCTGCGTCGACTACCGGCACAGTCTCGAAGCCCACTTCCCCGCCCAGCTGCACGACGTCAAGGCGGCCATCCGGTACGTACGACGGCACGCCGACGCCTTCGGCATCGATCCGGAGCGGATCGGCGCCTGGGGCGAGTCGGCCGGTGGCCATCTGGCCGCGCTCGCCGGGCTGGTCCGCGCGGACGCCCACGGAGGCGCCCTCGAAGGCCGGGAAGGCGTACGGGACGAGGACAGCTCCGTGCGGGCCGTCGTCGACTGGTACGGGGTCTCGGAGCTCGTGTCACTGCTCTCGCAGTCCACCCTGCCGCCGGTTCCGGGCGAGCCGCCGTACCCGGACCCCGTGACGTCACTGCTCGGCGGCGCGGAGGAGGACCGGCTGGAGCGGGCCCGCGTCGCGAGTCCGGTGACCTACGCGGGACCCACGACTCCGCCCCCGTTCCTGCTGGTTCACGGCCGGGAGGACAAGGTCGTGCCCTTCGGCCAGAGCGAGCTGCTGGAGCGGGCGCTCGCACGTGCCGGCGCGGAGGTGACGCTGCGCGCCGTCGAGGGGGCCGACCACATCTTCCTGGGATCCGCGGAGGTGCCCGCCGTGGTCACGGAGAGCGTCGACTTCCTGCGGCGCCGTCTGACCGCCTGACCGACCGCGGCCCGCCCGGGCGCCGGTGCACGCGGGACCCGCCCGGGCGGTCGGTCGGGCGGTCAGCTGGACCCGCGGCGCACGAGGGCGGGTTCGACGCCGGGCAGGGGCGCGGTGGTGCCGTTCTCCATGAGTTCGTGCAGCGCCGCGGCGACCTGCGCGGCAGGGGGCGGATCCAGGCGGATCGTGGTCAGGGACGGCCGCTGCAGGGCCGCCGTCACCAGGTCGTCGCAGCCGACCACGGCGACGTCCTCGGGGACCTCCACTCCTTCGTCCAGCAGGGCGCGCAGCAGCAGCGCGGCGTATTCGTCGTTGTAGGCGAAGACGCCGTCCAGGTCCCGCAACGCCCAGCTGCGCGCCAGTTCCACGGCGGACGCGAACGTGTAACCCATCTCCACCGGGGTCACGGTCGCCACCGTCCGGGCGGCCACGCTGCGCGCACCGGCCAGGCGGGGCGCGGCAAAGGTGGACAGGCCCCGCTCCCGGGGCATGAGGACCGCGAGGCGACGGCGGCCGCTCGCCACCAGATGCTCGGCGGCGAGCACGCCCACCCGCTGATCGTCGAAGGCGACCGTGCACACGCCCTCGAGGGGCTGCGGCGCGAACGCCATCAGGGCCCGGACCCCGGCGCGCCCGAGGACGTCGGCGGCGCCCGCGGTGAGGCTGGAGCCGTCCAGCGCCAGCACCGCGCCGGGGCGCAGCTCGGCCCAGGCGCGGGCCGCGGTGACGGGATCGGGGAACCGCCCCGCGTGCAGGACCGTGGTGCAGCCGTACTGCTCCAGTTCCGTGTGGAGGTCGTCGATCCAGCCGCTCACCAGGCGGCCGATGGCGGACACGGCGGCCGGGATCAGCACCAGGTTGTTGCGGCCGGCGCGCAGCGAGCGGGCCGCGGCGTGCGGTACGTACCCGAGCGTGTCCGCCGCGGCGAGGACCTTCGCGCGGGTCGTCTCGCTCACCCGGTGCACCTGGGTGTTGTTGAGCACGAAGGAAACGGTGGCGCGTGAGACGCCCGCCAGCCGTGCCACATCGGCGCTGGTGACGGCAGCGACCGGTTTCCTCGCCATGCTTCCCTTCCGCTCACTGGACCCGATTCCCGCGGCTCTCCAGGGTACACGCAGGGTTGTCAACACGAGTAAGCAACGACCCCGCCTCGTCGATGCAGGCCTCTGTTCAGCCGGGTCTTCGGGGTGCTACACAAGAACCATCCCACTTAGTTACTCGTGTCATCAACGCGTGTAACCGACGATCCGACACCCGCGGATTCCCGTCGCGCAGCCGCCCCTCCCTCGCGGCTCGGCCCGCTCTGAACCCTTCCTCCCCAGGAGTCGCCATGCCCCCGTTCTCCGCGACAGACAGAATCCGGCCGGCCAGAGCCGCCGGTACCCCCGACCCCCGACGGCGCGGACTCATGTCCTTGCTCCTGGTCGCCAACGCCTCGATGTACGCCGTCTACATGGGAGTCGGATCCGTCCTGCTGCCCACCCAGGTCGAGGCGATCGACCCGCACCACAAGGTGGCGCTGCTCAGCCTGATCGGCGGGGTCAGCTCGGTGTTCGCCACCGCGTGCAACCCCGTCGCCGGTGCCCTGTCGGACCGCTCGGGGCGCCGTAACCCCTGGGTGCTCGGCGGCGCCCTGGCCGCGCTGGCCTCCCTCGCCTTCCTGGGCAGTGTGCGCACGGCCCTCCTGGTCGGGATCGCCTGGTGCCTCGTCCAGGCGACCATGAACGTCTACCAGGCCGCCGTCACGGCGATCGTGCCCGACCGCATAGCGCCGGACCGCCGCGGGACGGCCTCCGCGCTGGTGGGCCTGGCCCTGCCCGTGGGCGGCACCCTCGGCGTGCTGATCGCCTCGCATACCGCCCGTCATCTCTCCGCGGGCTACCTCACACTGGGGCTCGTTGCCGCCGTGGCCGCCGTCCTGCTGACGGCGCTGTGCCGGGACGTGCCGCGCGAGCGGAGCGCCGAGCCCGCGCCGTCGGTGCCCTGGCGGCGCCGCGCGGCACTCTTCCTGTCCGCCCTCGGCAACAGGGACTTCCGCTGGGCGTTCATCGGCCGGGCCCTGATGGTGCTGGGCTACTTCTCCGTCGTCGGCTTCCAGCTCTACATCCTCGACGACCACATCACGCTGCCCGAGGGGCTGCGGCCCTCCGAGGCGATGGCCGTGCTGACGCCGGTGTCGATGGCGGCGATGGCCGTCTCCACACTGGTCGGCGGCCTGTTGTCGGACCGCTGGAACCGGCGCAAGGTGTTCGTCGGCGTGTCGGCGGCGCTCGCCGGTCTCGTCATGGCCGTCCCGGTGCTGGCGCCCACCTGGCCGGGGATGCTCGTCTTCAGCGCGCTCGACGGGCTCGCGTTCGGCTGCTTCATGGCCGTGGACACCGCCGTCGTCACGCTGGTCCTTCCGCGCGCCGAGGACGCCGCGCGGGACATGGGTGTGCTCAACATCGCCAACGCGGGCCCGCAGATCGTCGCGCCGTTCGTCGCCTCCGCCGTGGTCACCGCGCTCGGCGGCTACACGCCGCTGTTCCTGTTCGGCGGTGTCCTGTCGCTGCTCGGCGCGCTGGCCATCCGGCCCATCCGCGGTGTGCGTTGAGCCCGGTCCGCTTCCTCCTCCGTCCCACGGTGCTCCCCTGTCAGCGTGCCGTCAGCGGCTCCTGCCACTGTTGTTCCCGTGAACGGCGCGGGAGATCGGGCCGGGAACGAGGAGAGGTGCCCGGAGTGGCTTATCGGGGACCACTGAGCACGCCTCACGGTCGGGCCTGACGGCCCACGCAGGTTCGAATCCTGCCCTCTCCGCTCGGCCTGCCCGGCGCGGGGCCGCCGTTGTCAGTGGTGACCGGCAGGCTTGCCCCATGGTGATCGACGGATACGAGGGCCCGCTCGTCGCCGGGGAGGGTCTGCTGGACCTGCCCGGGTTCTGGGCGGCCTGCCTGCTGGAGTTGTGCGGCGGCGACGAGGAACGGGGCGCCCCGGGCCCTGGCTGGTTCGGGGCGGACCGCTGCGATGTGGACGCGGCCCTGGAAGCGCTGTCGGACGAAGAGCGGTGGCCGGCGTTCCGTGTGCCCTTCGCGTACGGGCACACGCCCGTGGTGGTGGGCCGGAACCACCCGGAGGATGCGGGAACCGACTGCTTCGTCGTGCACCCGGAATGGGACCGCCACGGGTTCCTGGCCACCCTCGACGGCCACCATGCCTGCCCGGGCCTGGCCCGGCGGGAACTCACGCACATAGCCGGCGCCCGGCCGGCGCAGGGAATCTCCCGGGAGCACGGCGACCGGCCGGCGGGAGCGCTCCGCGCCTGGGCGGCCGCCTGAGCGCTCCCGGCGGCATGTCAGCCGGTGGCGAGAGCCTTCAGTCTGTCCTCGGCTCCGTTGAACCTGTCATGGTCCCCGACCGTGGGACCGGAGGAGGTGTACTGCCACATCGTGTGCGTCGACCAACCCGCCGGCAGCGTCCCCGCCGCCGAGGCGTACCGCGCGATCCAGAGGGGGTTGGTCTTGCCGAAGCCCGAATAGTTGCCGGTGCACTGCGTCCACCAGCTGGTGGCGGTGTAGATGACGGCGTCGCGGCCGGTGCGGGCCTTGTAGCGGTTCACGAAGTCGCGGATCCAAGTGACCATCCCGCTCTGGGACTTGCCGTAGCAGGCGGAACCGTACGGGTTCCACTCGATGTCGAGCACGCCCGGCAGGGTCTTGCCGTCCTTGGACCAGCCGCCGCCGTGGGCGACGAAGTAGTCCGCCTGGGTGGCGCCGCCGGTGGTGTCCGGGGCCGCGAAGTGGTACGCGCCGCGGACCATGCCGATGTCGTAGGAGCCGTTGTACTGCTGCGTGAAGTAGGGGTTGGTGTAGGACGTCCCCTCGGTCGCCTTCGTGTACGCCCACTTGGTGGCGTTCTTCCACAGAGTCGACCAGGCGACGTTGCCCTGGTAGCTGGAGACGTCCACGCCCTCGGTCTGGGTCACCTTGGGGTCCGACGTGGGATCCGCCGGCGCGGTGCTCTGGCCGTCGTGGGCGAGCACTCCCATACCCATGTAGGCGCTGCCGCGCTCGGGTATGGCTTCGGCCGCCGAAGGCAGGGCCGAGCAGATCGACAGGGACAGCAGGAGGCCGGTCAGCACGCCGATGAGGGATCGGCGTGAGCGGCGGCGATGAGGGGGCTTTTGGCTTTCCACGCATCCATCTGACCCGTGGCCGGAGCGCACCGCACTCCGGGTTCCGCCCAACGATGCCATCCCGGCGGGCAATTAGTCCATGTGAGTGGCGTGGCGACCGTGCCGCGAGGGTCGTGGGCGCCGTCGGCGGCGCCCACGACCGGCCGGTCCGAATCAGCCGTCGATGCGGTGCTGGGTCCAGAAGGAGGTCAGGTCCGTGCTGGTGGCGGCCTGGGCGGCCGCCTTGAACTCGGCCGTGGTCGAGACGCCGTACCAGTGGGCGGTCGCGTAGTCCTTCATCAGCTTGGCCATGGCGGTGTCGCCGAGGACGCGCCGCAGGTCGTGCAGGGCGCACTTGCCGTAGCCGTAGACGACGGTGGAGTAACGGGAGGAGTTCGCGTCCCAGTAGGCCATGGAGTTGGTGATCTTCTCGGCGCCGGAGGCCCAGGAGACGCCGCTCCAGCAGTTGCTGCCGGTCTTGCCGAGCGCCAGGTCGGTGGCGTAGTCGGTGAACCCCTCGTCCAGCCACGGGCTGTTGTACTCGTCGTCGCCGACGATGCCGTACCACCACTGGTGGCCGATCTCATGGGTGAGCGCCGTGGTGCTGACCAGGTCGAGGACGAACCCGGGGTACTCCATGCCGCCGAACCAGTAGTTGTTGTCGATGACCGCGTCCAGCTCCCCGTACGGGTAGGCGCCGAAGCGGGCCGCGTGGGCGTCCACGGCGGTCTTGGCGGTGCTGAGCATCGACTGGGCGCTGGAGGAACTGATGCCCGAGACGGAGTAGATGTTCACGGGGACGCCACCGGGTGAGGTGCCGGAGATCTTGGTGAAGGGCCCGGCGGCCCAGGCGAAGTCCCGGACCTTGGCGGCGGTGGCGGTGGTGACCGTGCGGCCGCTGGATCCGGGGGTGTCGGTGGAAGTGCCGGTGGCCGGGACCAGCAGGGTGCTGGGGTGGTCGAGGGTCACCTTGAAGTCGGCGGCCAGGGAGTAGAACGACTCGCCGTTGTTGGTGTACGGGTCCAGGTGCCAGCCGGCGCTGTCGCGGACCGCGAGGACCGGCAGGGCGTTCCCTATGAAGCTGAAGGCACCGTCGTGGCCGAACCGGTCGGCGCCGCTGGGCACGGTGATGCCCAGGTCGAAGCCGACGGTGGCGCTCTGGCCCTGGTTCAGGGGCGTCGGCAGGGTGATCTTCAGGGCGGTGCAGCCCACCGAGAGGTCACCCGCGGTGCCGCCGATGACATGGGTGACCTTGATCGGCATCGCCGAGCAGGTGCCGTGGTAGTTGTCCCACAGCCTCAGGTACACCTCGCCGAGCGCGGTGGCGGAGGCGTTGGTGAAGGACACGCTCTCGTGCCCGTTCCAGACGGTGCCGCTCGTGTCGCTGCTGAGGCTGACGGTGTACGAGGGCGCGGCCGGGGTGCGCGTCGAGTCCGACGGGGGCGGGGTGGTGTCGCCGGAGGTGTCGAGGGCGACGTCGTCCAGGACGAAGCTCGTCTGGAGGCTGGAGTCCTCGGTGCCCGTGAAGGACAGGTTCACGGTCTGGCCCGCGAACGACGACACGTCGAACGACTTCTGCACGTAGCCGGTGTTCTCGTCGAGGTTCGAGTAGCTCGCCAGCGTGGTGCCGCCGATCTTGGCCGTCAGCTTGTCGTACGCGATGGACGAGGTCGTCTCGTCGGTGTCGATGTGCAGCCAGAAGGTGAGGGTGGCGGTGCTGCAGCCGCCCGGGATCGTGACGCTCTGGGTGAGCGTGTCGGTGTGGGTGCTGCCGACACCGTCCAGCCAGGCGAACGAGGAGCCGCCGTGGGCGCTCTGGCCGGTGCGGTTGGTGATCACACCGGACGAGGACTGGGTCCAGGACGAGGTGCCGCTTTCGAAGCCGCCGTTGGTGACCGCCTGTGCCGGAGTGCAGGCGGCGGCCGCCGGTTTCTCGGCCGGCTGGGCGGCCGCGGGGGTGACGGGGAGGGAGAGGGCGACCAGCGCGGCGACGGTGAGCGCACCGGCGCCGAGGGTCCTGTGGGGGGTCGATCTCACACGCTACTCCTTTTGCGGCGGCCGGGATTCCGGCCTGCTCGATGGCCGCCGGGTCGGCTGGGTGAGCCGGGGGCGGCCGTGGATTGGGGTTGCGCGAGCCGTGCGGTGAGGAGTGCTCCGCCGCCCTCATGGGGTCAGGGCGACGGTTGTCGAAAGCGTGCCAGATTTGACCGGGCCATGCCATAGCCCGGGAGCCGCCCGGCTGCCGGCGTGCGGCGCCGGGATCAGTCGGCGCTCAGGGTCACGAAGACCGCGCCGGGACGGATGCCGTCCGAGGACGTCCAGGCGCCTGCCACATGGCCGACCGCTCCCTCGGGCGGGAGCGGCGGGTTGGCGGCCGGCTGGAGGACACGGTGGATCCGGAGGGTCGTGCCGTGTGGTGCGGGCAGGCGGGTGCCCTGCTCGTCGTCGGTGGGCTCGGGCCTGAAGTCCCCCAGGCAGATGGGGTCGCCGGCGTAGGAGCGGGTCACCTCACGGTCGGGCGTGTCGGAGACGCTCTGCGCCATGGCCCGGGCGCTGCCCTCGATCAGGAACAGCAGCCGGGTGGCCAGGACCGGGTCGTGACAGCCGTCGTAGGCCCAGCGTTCGCCCAGGACTCCGTGCTCCATCGTGCCGATGAGCGCGTGCTCGGCGCCCTCCAGAGGGGCCCCGCGGTAGGTCAGCGGCACCAGGTAGGCCGTCCGCTCCGGGCCGCTCGTGTCGGTCGCCACCATGAATTCGATCCCGACCTCGCCCTCGGGGTCGTCCAGCCGGAACCCGCCGGACTTCTCCAGGACGGGGACCGCGCCGCCCCGGTACCACGGGCGGGTGGGCAGCCAGCCGGCGAGCAGTTCGACCTTCGTCGGCTTCAGGGTGGTGTGGTGGATGACGGCCATGCCGGTGATTCTCCCCCGTTGCGTGGATGCTGACTCCCTCAGCCTTCCACACCGTCCCCGCCGGTCAGGGCAGGGGTCAACCCGGCCCAGGGATAGGGTGGTTCACCCGTGACCGGTCCGCAGACCGCGGCGCCGCGTTCGTGTGCGGTGCGCGCGGCGGGCGGGACCAGGGCCTCGGGTACGCCCTGGACGAGGTGGCAGAACCGCTCGGGCGGGTGCCGTGCCGTCCGGGCCGGTCCGGTGAGCACCGAGACATACGTCGACCAGCGGCCCTCGAACGTGGCGGTCGGGTCGGCGAGACGGAGGTGGCCGGGCGTCGGGGATGACGTGCTGGTCGCCGATGGGGACGAGCGGCTTGGGCAGCGCGGTGGTGCAGGGACACGGCCGGCCCCCGCGGTCGCGAATGTTCGTTCCCGCTTCTGGTCCGCGAGACCTACCGGACGGTATACAGGCCCAGTCGAACGCGCGCAGGCCGCTCTTCGGCCGGCCCCGCGCGATGCAGCGGCCTCAGGGGGAGGATTCCATGGCGAACGGCATTCCGGTGAGCGACGGGGCGAGAGGGCGGCGGCGGACCGCTGTCCTGGGAGCGGTACTGGGCGGTTGCGCCCTGGTGGCCGCGTCCACGACACCCGCCGCCGCGCACCCCGGGCACGGCCGCGACCTCGGCTACGTCTCCCTCGGCGACTCGTACGCCTCGGGCCCGCTCATCCCCCGCCAGGTGGACGCCGACTGCGCCCGCTCCGACCACAATTACCCCTCGCTCGTGGCAGCGGATCGGCAGGCGACCGCGTTCAAGGACGTGAGCTGTGGCGGGGCCACGACGAACGAGATGTGGAAGCCGCAGGGCACCAACGGTCCCCAACTGGACGCGCTGGGACGGGACACCGATCTGGTGACGGTGCAGATCGGCGGCAACGACGTCGGGTTCGGCTCCATCATCAGCACGTGCGCCCGCCTCGGCGCGCAGGACCCGACGGGCAATCCCTGCGAGCGCTCCTACAATGCCTCCGGATACGACCGGTTGGCACTCACCGTGCTCGAGACCGCGCCGAAGATCGGCCGGGTGCTGCGGGCGGTGCACGCCCGCGCCCCGCACGCGCGGGTCCTCCTCGTCGGCTACCCGGACCTGCTGCCGGACGACGGCAACGGCTGCTTCCCGTCGGTGCCGTTCGCCCAGCGCGACTTCCCCTATCTGCGGGACACCGAGAAGCGCCTGAACCTGATGCTGCGCCTGGTGGCCGCCTGGAACCGGGCCGAGTACGTCGACACCTACGGCCCCACGGTCGGCCACGACATGTGCAAGGCGCCCACGGACCGCTGGATCGAGCCGCTGCGCCCGGCCTCGCCCGCGGCCCCCGCCCACCCCAACGCCACAGGCGAGGCCGCCATGGCGCAGGCCGTGCTGGACCGGCTGGACCAGGGCCGCGGACGCGGACGCGGCTGAGCACACGCGCCGACGGCCCCCGCACCCACCTCGCGGGGGCCGTCGTCGTACGGTCGTGCGCCCTCAGCCGCCGAGCGCGGCCAGGACCACGCCCTTTGCCTCCTCCTGCACCCGGGCCAGATGGTCGGCGCCGAGGAACGACTCGGCATACACCTTGTAGACGTCCTCGGTGCCCGAAGGGCGTGCCGCGAACCAGGCGTTGGGGGTGGTGACCTTGATCCCGCCGATGGCGGCGCCGTTGCCCGGCGCCTCGGTGAGGATGCCGGTGACCGGCTCTCCCGCCAGGGTGTCGGCGGTGACCTGGGCCGGGGACAGTTTCGCCAGCAGCGCCTTCTGCTCGCGGGTGGCGGGGGCGTCGATACGGGCGTAGGCCGGTTCGCCGAAGCGGGCGGTCAGGCCGGCGTAGTACTCCGAGGGGGTCTTGTCCGTGACCGCTGTGATCTCGGAGGCGAGCAGGGCGAGAAGGATGCCGTCCTTGTCTGTGGTCCACACCGAGCCGTCGCGGCGCAGGAAGGCGGCGCCGGCCGACTCCTCGCCGCCGAACCCGAGGGTGCCGGCGGCCAGTCCGTCCACGAACCACTTGAACCCGACCGGCACCTCGACCAGTTGACGGTCCAGGTCGGCGGCGACGCGGTCGATCATCGTGGAGGACACGAGCGTCTTGCCGACGCCCGCGTCCGCGGGCCACTGCTCGCGGTGCCGGTAGAGGTAGGAGATGGCGACGGCGAGGTAGTGGTTGGGGTTCATCAGGCCGGCGTCCGGCGTGACGATGCCGTGCCGGTCGGCGTCGGCGTCGTTGCCGGTGGCGATGCGGAAGCGGTCGCGCTGCTCGATGAGGGAGGCCATCGCGTACGGCGAGGAGCAGTCCATGCGGATCTGGCCGTCCCAGTCCAGCGTCATGAACCGCCAGGCGGGGTCGGTGTGCGGGTTGACCACGGTCAGGTCGAGGCCGTGCTCCTCGGCGATCCGGCCCCAGTAGGCGACCGACGCCCCGCCGAGCGGGTCCGCGCCGATGCGCACGCCGGCCGCGCGGATCGCGTCGAGATCGAGGACGCTGGGCAGGTCACCGACGTAGGCGCCCAGGAAGTCGTACCGCTGGGTCGTCTCGGCCGCGAGCGCACGGGTGTACGGCAGCCGCTGTACGTCCTTCAGGCCGCCCGCGATGATCTGGTTGGCCCGGTCCTGGATCCAGGAGGTCGCGTCCGAGGCCGCCGGGCCGCCGCTGGGCGGGTTGTACTTGAAGCCGCCGTCGGCGGGCGGGTTGTGCGAGGGGGTGACGACCACGCCGTCGGCGAGGCCGGAGGTGCGGCCCCGGTTGTGGGTGAGGATCGCGTGCGAGACGGCGGGCGTGGGGGTGTAGCCGTCCGCGCTGTCGACGAGCGCGGTGACGCCGTTCGCCGCGAAGACCTCCAGGGCGGTGACCTTCGCGGGCTCGGACAGGGCGTGCGTGTCGGCGCCGAGGAACAGGGGGCCGTCCACGCCCTGAGTGGCGCGGTACTCGCAGATGGCCTGGCTGGTGGCGGCGATGTGGTCCTCGTTGAAGGCGGTTGCCAGGGACGAACCCCGGTGCCCCGACGTGCCGAAGGCCACCCGCTGTGCGGGGTCGGCCGGGTCGGGGTGCAGCGCGTAGTACGCCGTGACCAGCCGCGCCACGTCGACAAGGTCCTCGGGACCGGCCGGCCTGCCTGCTCGCTCGTGCGGCATGAGTCCGTTCCTCCGCATCGGTGTGATCGATCGCTGTAGCCCATCCTTCCTCGTCGGGGGCTCGTCGGGCGAGTACGCCACCGGCGCGGAGGGCGGACCGGTGCGTCTGCTCTATGATCCGCTTCTCCCACGACCGTTTTCACGTCACGCCCGTGCGTGCCGCTTCCGACAGGCAGGTGTCCCACCGTGTCCGGACCCGTCGTCAAGGCCTCCTGGCCGCTCGCCCGTTCCGCCCAGGCCGCCGTGGCCGCGGCAGCCGTGGCGGAGGTGTTCCGGGCGGTGACGGTGCGGGCGCACCACCTCCGTCCGCAGGACACGTCTTCGAGCGCGTCGGGGTTCGCGTCGATGGTGAGCGTGTACACGATGACGGCCGCGGTCGTGTTGTTCCTGGTGTGGTTCACCCGCTGCCGGCGCAACGCCGGACTCCTCTCCCCCGAGCCCCTGCCCGGCTCCGCCCCCTGGGCCGTGGCCGGCTGGCTGGTCCCGGTGGTGAACCTCTGGGTGCCGCGCGGGCTGGTCCTCGACGTACACCGGGCGAGCGGCCGCGGCACGGTGGACAGGCGCGACACGGTCCTGGTGAACGTGTGGTGGGCGGCCTGGGTCGGGCGCGCGGTGACCGGCACCGTGGGCACCCAGCTGGGCCAAGGGTCTTCGCTCGTCCCCCTGCTCGTGGCCGAAGCCCTCAACCTGGCCGCGGGTGCCCTGGCGGTCGCCGTGATCCAGCGTGTCACGGCACGGCAGGCCGAAGCGCTCGGCGCCGCGCTCCCGGTCCCGGGCACCGCGGATCTGCCGAGCGCCTCCTGAGGCCGCAGCGGGTGCCCGGCGACGCCGGGACGAGGGGCGAAGAACGGCCGCGGGCCGTCCGGTTCGAACCCGGGCACCTGCCCTTCCGGGCGGCGCGCGTCAGCCGATGTGGTAGCTGTCCCCGTACACCTTCCAGTCCAGGGGCGTGTTCAGGTCGAGGTTGCCCTTGCGCAGGAACACCCGCTGTTCGGTGTCGACCCTGCTGGTGTCGCTGTGGGCCTCCTCCTGCTTCATGGCCCACACCCGGGCGTCCAGGAAGGCGTTGAGGTACGTCGTCTCGTCGCCGCCCTGCGCCGGCGGCTTGGCGCTGCGCAGCGCCCGCTTGCGGATGTTGCGGAAGCTGGTGGGGTCGTCGCCGTCGCCGTGCATGACGATGGCGTCGTAGTAGGTGAACTGGCCCAGCGCGCGCAGTCCGTCCGTCTTGCCCTGGGCGACGGCGGGGTTGAAGTAGACGCGGTCGCGTTCGTCGTTCTGCGCCTGCTGGAAGGCGCTGTCCTGGGCGGCCTTGCGCCAGTCCTTGGGGTAGTCGGGGTCCAGGCCGCTGTGCGAGTCGCTGCCGTTGACCCGGCGCAGGGCCGGCAGGTACTTGGCCAGGACGTTGCCGGGCTTGCGGTCGGTGTAGAGCTGGACGAGGTCGAGCATGTCGCCCGTGCCGGAGCAGAAGCCGATGATGCCGGCGGTGTAGCCGCGGCCGTCGCCGATGTCCTCGATGTACTTGTACTGGGCCTTCCAGTCGAGCGAGGAGTTCTCCGCGCTCGACACCAGCTGCATGGCGATCTCCTTCTTCGCCGGGTCGTCGAGACCCGACCCGGCCGCCCGTGCCGCCGGTGCCGCCGCGACGCGCTCGGCGCCGAGCAGGGCACCGGAGGCGACAACGCCGAGGACGGCGACGACGGTCCGGCGGGAGAGACGGGGGGAGGCCGCTGACGCGCGGTCCATGTGCTCCACGAGGACTCCAAGGAGGGGTGGGGGGTGGGGAGTTGGTCCGTACCGATACTGGTAGGAAAGTTTCCTATCAAATGCGGCGGAGGCCGGTAACCCGTCGCACGGCAAGTTCGTAGGATCGAACAGTGCGACGCCGCCACTCGATTCAGAAGCCAGGGCGCTCAATCCCATGAAGGGCATCGGTTGGACTTACGAATCTTGGTGGCGCAGGGTGGACGAGCCCCTTCAGATACGACGGGCACCCCTACGGCACCACCCGGAGACGACCCGATGAACCACGTCGCGGACCCCGCTCGCTATGACGGCACCATGCGCTACCGGCGCACCGGCCGCTCGGGACTGGACCTCCCGCTCCTGTCCCTGGGCTACTGGCACAACTTCGGCGACGACCGCCCCTTCGAGACCCAGCGCGAGATCGCGCTGCGCGCCTTCGACCTCGGAATCACCCACCACGACCTGGCCAACAACTACGGTCCGCCGTACGGGTCGGCCGAGACCAACTTCGGCCGGCTCATGAAGCAGGACCTCGCGCCCTACCGGGACGAGCTGGTCATCTCCACCAAGGCCGGCTGGGACATGTGGCCCGGCCCCTATGGACAGGGCGGCGGCTCCCGCAAGTACGTACTGGCCTCGCTGGACCAGTCGCTGCGCCGCACGGGCCTGGACTACGTGGACATCTTCTACTCCCACCGGCTGGACGCGAGCACCCCGCTGGAGGAGACGATGGGCGCGCTCGACACCGCGGTGCGCCAGGGCAAGGCCCTGTACGTCGGCATCTCCTCCTACGACGCCGAGCGCACCCGGCAGGCGGCCGCCATCCTGCGCGACCTCGGCACCCCGCTGCTCATCCACCAGCCCTCGTACAGCATGCTGAACCGCTGGATCGAGACCGAAGGACTGCTGGAGGCGGCCGAGGAGGAGGGCTTCGGCGTCATCGGGTTCACGGCACTCGCCCAGGGACTGCTCACCGGCCGCTACCTGGACGGCATCCCCCAGGACTCGCGCGCCGCGCAGGGGACGTCGCTGGACACGGCGTGGCTCACGGACGACATGCGGGGCCGGCTGCGCGCCCTGAACGACATCGCGGCCCGGCGCGGCCAGACGCTGGCCCAGATGGCGCTGGCCTGGGCCCTGCGCGACGAGCGGGTGACGTCGTTGGTGATCGGCGCCTCGCGGGTCGAGCAGCTCGAGCAGAACGTCGCCGCGCTGGAGAACCTCGACTTCAGCGACGAGGAGCTGGCCGAAATCGACAAGTACGCCACCGACGGCGGCGTGGACCTGTGGCGGG
The DNA here is from genome assembly GCF_001542625.1 of Streptomyces griseochromogenes. Classification (NCBI taxonomy): domain Bacteria; kingdom Bacillati; phylum Actinomycetota; class Actinomycetes; order Kitasatosporales; family Streptomycetaceae; genus Streptomyces; species Streptomyces griseochromogenes. The sequence goes on from NZ_CP016279.1 coordinate 6,202,728, forward strand.
ACGCCCGGCTGGGAAATCTCGGATAGCCATGACATCTGTGATCTGCATCACAGACGTAAGGGACAAGTAGGACATAATAGAGGCCATCCGGACAGCGTTGTCATCCCAGTCTTCGCGACACACCGCGAACTTCGAGGAGCCGCTCACCGTATGGCACACATAGCCCACCACACCCCGCTCCTGCCTCCCCATCCCGACCTGAGGCGCGCCCGCAACTGCACGCAGTGCCTCGGCTGGGGAACCGTCGTCACCCGCGACGGGGATCACGAACTGTGCCTCACCTGCCAGCCCGACCCGGGCGACAGGGAGGACGGCCTCGACTCCCCCCGTTGACCATCACCCCCTACCCCGCCGGGCTCCGATCGGGCGGCCGTTCGCCGTCAGGTTAAGCTTTCGGTAATCGTTTCACCAAGAAACATTCAAGTCGGGCAGGGGGGGCAGCCATGGGCGCCGCACGCACGAGCAGGACTCCATTGCCGGGCATCGGCGTCCGGTACGACCTGACGACCCGGGAGCGGCGCCGTCTGTCGGTGGTGGCGCACCGGGACGGATCGAGAACGTTGAGCGCCTACCATGGTGACGATCCCGACGCGTGCGCGCTGTCCGTCCGGCTCACCGGCGGCGAGGCGGAGGCGCTGGCCGAGGCCCTGAAGCCGACGCACCACAGCCCCAGCCTGCTGTCCACCACCGAACTCGGTCTGGTGGCCGAACGGGTCTCGCTGTCCGCGACGTCCCGCTGGAACGGGCTGCCGCTCGGCGACACCCGGATGCGCACCGAGACCGGTGTGTCGATCGTGGCCGTGCTGCGCCGCGCCGCGGCCATCCCCTCCCCCGGCCCCGGTTTCCGGCTGGCCGGCGGGGACACCCTGATCCTGATCGGCACCCGCGAGGGCGCCGACGCCGCGGCCGGCATACTCGGCCGGGAGTGACCCGGATGCATTCCTCCGCGGTCTTCCTGATCGAGTTCGGCGCGATCCTCCTCGTCCTCGGCCTGCTGGGCCGGCTCGCCGCACGCCTGAGCTTCTCGCCGATCCCGCTGTACCTGCTGGCCGGGCTGGCCTTCGGCGAGGGCGGGCTGCTGCCGCTCGGCGCCAGCGAGGAGTTCGTGGCGATCGGCGCCGAGATCGGTGTGGTCCTGCTGCTGCTCATGCTGGGCCTGGAGTACACCGCCGGCGATCTGGTCTCCCAGCTCAAGACGCAGTACCCGGCCGGTCTCCTCGACGCCGCCCTCAACGCGCTGCCCGGCGCGGCCATGGCTCTGCTGCTGGGCTGGGGCCCGATCGCCGCCGTGGTCCTCGCCGGCATCACGTGGATCTCGTCGTCCGGTGTCATCGCGAAGGTCCTCGGCGACCTGGGCCGCCTCGGCAACCGGGAGACCCCGGTGATCCTCAGCATCCTGGTCCTGGAGGACCTGTCGATGGCGGTCTACCTGCCGGTCGTCACCGCGCTGCTGGCCGGGACCGGACTCGCCGCGGGCAGCGTCACGCTCGCCGTCGCCCTCGGTGTCGCCGGCCTGGTCCTGCTGGTGGCGGTGCGCTACGGCCGGCACCTCTCCCGCTTCGTCTCCAGCGACGACCCCGAGAAACTGCTGCTGGTCGTGCTGGGCTTGACCCTGCTGGTGGCCGGTGTCGCCCAGCAGTTGCAGGTCTCGGCGGCGGTGGGCGCGTTCCTGGTCGGTATCGCCCTGTCCGGCGAGGTAGCGGAAGGCGCCCATCATCTGCTCGCTCCCTTGCGGGACCTGTTCGCCGCGGTGTTCTTCGTCTTCTTCGGGCTGCACACCGACCCGGCCGCCATCCCGCCCGTCCTGCTGCCCGCCCTCGCCCTGGCGGTCGTCACGACGCTCACGAAGATCGCGACGGGCTACTGGGCCGCGCGCCGGGCGGGCATCCGGGCCCAGGGCCGCTGGCGGGCCGGGGGCACCCTGGTGGCCCGGGGCGAGTTCTCCATCGTCATCGCCGGTCTCGCGGTGACCTCGGGCATCGACTCCGACCTCGGGCCGCTGGCCACGGCATACGTCCTCATCCTGGTGGTCCTCGGCCCGCTGACCGCGCGCTGGACCGAGCCGGTCGCGCTGCGGCTCACCGGCCGGCGCGGCAGCCGTACGGTGTCCGCGGCCCCGGAGAGCGAGAGCGGCACCCCGGTGGCCGGCGCGGAGCCCGGTGTGCGGGACCCGGACACGGTGGGACGGCCGTAACCGACGCCCACGGCAGAGCGGTTGAGGGGCCGTGCCCGCTCCGGCGTACGGTTGAGGCATGGCCGCTCCGCTTCCGGGTCCGCTGGCTCATCTGGCCCCGCTGCTCGGCCACTACGGCTACTGGGCCGTGGGGGCCGTGGTCCTCGTGGAGGACTTCGGGGTCCCGGCACCCGGCGAGACGATCCTGGTCGCCGCCGGTGTCTACGCCGGAGCGGGGCGGCTGAACATCGTCGCCGTGGCGGCCGTCGCGTTCGGCGCGGCCGTGCTCGGGGACAACATCGGCTATCTCGTCGGGCACAGCGGAGGGCGGGCCTTCGTGCACCGCTGGGGCCGTTACGTCCTGCTGACGCCGGAGCGCTTCCAGGAGGCCGAGGACTTCTTCGGGCGGCACGGCGGCAAGATCGTCACGGTGGCCCGTTTCATCGAGGGGTTGCGCCAGGCCAACGGCATCGTCGCGGGCACGACGGGCATGCCCTGGCGCCGCTTCCTCGCCTTCAACGCGCTCGGCGCGGCCCTGTGGGTCGGTCTCTGGGCCTCTCTGGCCTACCTGGTGGGCAGCCACGTCACCACGGTCTACGACGACGTCACGCGCTACCAGCTCTACGCCCTCGTCGCCGCCGGCGTCCTGCTCGCGGCCCTCGTCGTACGGCACCTCGTGCGGCGGCGGCGCGAACACCGACCGGACTCTCCGCTTCCTCGGCCGTGAGTCTTCTGTTGCCCGCACAGCTGTTACCTATGAGTAATCCCCGATGGTTTGATGTGCGGCGCCACTCAACCCCCTCCGCCCACAGGGAGATCCAGTGACGCTCCTCGCACCGCGCCGTGCCCGCTGAAGAGCGCCGCCGCGGCCGAATACCCGTACCAGAGACCGGTGGTGGGCCGCGGCAGGAGCGGCTGGGACGCGACCGGCGGGGCGTACTCGGCCACCACGCCCGAGGACGGCGGAGTCACCGTGCTGAGCAAGTGGCCGATCCTGCACAAGGAGCAGTACGTGTACAAGGCCGACGCCGGCTTCGTCGGTGCCGACGCGCGCACCGGGCACCCGTACTCCTTCGACACCCAGGAGAACTCCATCGCCCACTACCGCTACCCGGACGACCCGCGTGAGGACCTCGACCACGTCCTGGCCCGTGCCGGTCACGCCCGCCCGGCGAACTGGCGCAACGAGGTCGTCGAGCGGCAGTCGGCGCCCTGGACGGTGACGAGCTGGGGCACCTCGTACACGTACACGAACCTCTCGGACCACTACCCCTTGCGGGCGTACGCCGGATAAGAGCCCTTCGGGGTGTCGTCGCCGGCGGGCTCATGGCCGCCGCGCAGGGCGGAGGCGAGGGCCGAGACCAGGGCCATGCCGGCGGCGACGCAGAAGACGATGGTCAGGCCGTGGTGGAAGGGGCCGGAGACCAGCCGCGGGAAGAAGGTGTGACCGGTCAGGGTGGCGCGCTGGGCCGCGGTCAGATGGTCCGGCCCGCCGCCCGCGCCCAGCAGGTGAGCGATGGGGTTGTCGCCCAGGAAGGTCGCGAAGAGGGTGCTGACCGGTGGCAGTGAGGCCACCTCGTGGGCGGTTCCCTCGGACACGCCGTGTGCCTGGAGTCCGCTGCTGAGCGTGGCCGGCAGGGAGGAGGCCAGCCCGGAGACCATCAGCGAGAAGAAGACACCGATGGACAGGGCCGTGCCCGAGTTCTGGAAGGTGGAGCGCATCCCGGACGCCACGCCCCGGTAGCGGGCCGGGACGCTGCCCATCACGGAGGAGGTGTTGGGTGCGGAGAACATGCCCTGGCCCAGGCCGTTGAGGAACAGCAGACCGGCGAACAGGCCGTACGCGAAGTTCACCGGCAGCGCCAGCAGGCCGAGGAAGGAACCGGCGACCACCAGCAGACCGGCCGTGGAGAACGGACGGGCGCCGAACCGGTCCGACAGGTAGCCGGAGACGGGACCGGCGATCAGGAAGCCGAGGGTCAGCGGCAGCATGAAGATGCCGGCCCACAGCGGGGTGTCCTCGAAGTCGTAACCGTGCAGCGGTAGCCAGATGCCCTGCAGCCAGATGATGAGCATGAACTGCAGCCCGCCGCGGGCGATCGCGGTCAGCAGGGCGGCCAGGTTGCCTGCGGCGAACGCCCGCACCCGGAACAGGGACAGCCGGAACATGGGCTCGGCGACCCGGGTCTCGACCACGCAGAACGTGAGCAGCAGGCCGACGCCTCCGATCAGGCCCGCGAGCACCCAGGGGTTGGTCCATCCGGTGGGGTGGCCGCCGTAGGGCTGGATGCCGTAGGTGATGCCGGCGAGGAGGATCCCGGCGCCCGTGGCGAAGGTGAAGTTCCCGAGCCAGTCGATGCGGCCGCGTGCGCCGGCCGCGGTCTCGCGCAGGCTCAGATACGACCACACGGTGCCGGTCACACTGACCGGGACGCTGACCCAGAACACCGCCCGCCAGTCGACCGCGGCGAGCAGGCCGCCCGCGAGCAGGCCGAGGAACTGCCCGGCCAGCGCGGTGATCTGGTTGATGCCCAGGGCCATGCCGCGCTGGCGGGCCGGGAAGGCGTCGGTGAGGATGGCGGCCGAGTTGGCGGTGAGCATGGAGCCGCCGAAGGCCTGCACGATGCGCCACAGGATCAGCCACAGGGCGCCCGCGCCGGCCCGGAACGGGTCGAGGGAGAGCGCGACGGAGGCGCAGGCGAAGACCAGGAAGCCGAGGTTGTAGATGCGGACCCGGCCGAACATGTCGCCGAGCCGGCCGAGGACGACGACCAGCACGGCCGAGACCAGCAGATAGCCGAGGATCATCCACAGCAGGTAGCCGATGTTGCCGGCGGCGAGCGGGTCGAGGCCGATCCCGCGGAAGATCGCCGGCAGCGAGATGATCACGATGGAGGCGTCCATCGTGGCGATCAGGACGCCGAGCGTGGTGTTGGAGAGGGCCACCCACTTGTAGCCGGGGCCCGGGGGCGTGTCCCGGTGGCGGGCGGAACGGGCGAGCAGCCGGCCGCGCGGGCCCTCGGCCGGGCGCCGGTCGCGCGGGCCGTCCGCGTGCCCGGTCACAGCCGTTCCGCCAAGCGGTCGAGCAGGGGCAGCGTGACACGCAGTGCCTCGCGCTCCCGCGGGCTGAACTCCTCCAGGGCGCGGGCGAGCCTGCCCACGGACTCGGAGCGGCGCTCCTCCAGCATCGCCCGGCCCGCGTCGGTGATCGACACGATGGCCCGGCGGCCGTCGGCCGCGTCGGGGCTGCGGCTGACCAGTCCGCGCTGTTCGAGTCCGGCGAGCGTGCCGGCCATCGCCTGGGGCCGGACCCGCTCCAGTTCGGCGAGCGACCCGGGCGAGTCCGGTCCGGTGCCGGCCAGCCGGGCCAGTACCGAGACCCCGGACAGGGTCACGTCCCCCACGGCGTGCGCCTGGCGCAGCCGCCGGACGGTGCGGCCCATGGCGAGCCGCAGCGCGGCGGCCAGCGCCACGGTGTCCTCGGTGCTGTCGTCTATGCCCACGATTACTAACAATAGGTTTATCAGTCTGGACTGTTCAACCCCGCATGCCGGGCCGGTGCGGACGCGCGGGGGCGGGGCACCCGTGCCAGGCTCGAAGCGGAGCACCGAGTGTGCGGCACCCGGCGGAAGGCGGGCACACGGTGGCGCACGGCATGACCCGGGACGACGGCGCGAACGCGGGCGGGGACGCCGACGCGGGCACCAGCTGTACGGCCCCCAGCCGGACGTGGTCCGTGCCGCGGGCTATCCGGACGCCCCGCCGCGGATGGGTTTCTTCACCGACACCTCCGTGTGCATCGCTGCAAGGCGTGCGAGGTGGCCTGCAAGGAGTGGAACGCCGTTCCGGAGGACGAGCTGGAGCTGACCGGCATGTCCTACGACAACACGCGGAGGCCCTGGTCTGCGGCGACCACGAACAGCACGGCGGGCACGGGCCCGACACCGGCCAGCATGGTGGCGACGAACCGCTCGTGCCCGGGTACGTCCACGAAGGCGAGGTGTTCGCCGTCGGCGCCGAGCCTCGTCCATACGAAGCCGAGATCGAGGGTGAGACCCCGGCGGCGCTCCTCCTCGTGGCGGTCGGGCTCCATGCCGGTGAGCGCTCTTACGAGGGCGGACTTGCCGTGGTCGACGTGGCCGGCGGTGGCGAGGACCCGCATCCCGCCTACCGCCCGGCGCCGGGCCGTACCGCCCGTACTGCCTCGGCCGGCCGCGGATCGTCCACCGGCGCGACGGCTCTCAGGTCGAGCAGGCAGCGTCCCGCCTCCAGGCGGCCGACCACGGGGATCCGTCCGGTGCGCAGGGCCTCGGCGTACGGCTCGGGCAGGGACAGCGCGGCGCTGGGCAGCGTGACGCCGGGCGCGCCTCCCCCGCCGACCGTGGCGGCGCTGCGGACAGCCTGTGCGTCGACTCCGTCGGCCACGAGAGCGGTGGCGAGCCGCTCGGCCCGGTCCCTGAGCCCGGCCGCGTCGGCGGTGAGGGCGGTGGCGGCCCGGCCGGCCGTCCGACACGCCGTGACCGTGGTGGGACGCCACGCCCGCGCCGGTGCGGTGACCACGTGGTCACCGGCCCGGCCGCCTCACGGGGCGCCGCTCTGCCGCGGCCGGTGGCCGGTGTCGGTCGGCGGCCCCTCGTCGGTGCCGGTCCGCGGTCGGTCGTCGCTGCCGGTGCGCGGCCGGGGCGGCGGGGCCTCGCCCGCGGTGAGGTGCTCCAGCACCTCGACCAGTTCCTGACAGGCCTGCTCCACCGAGCGTCTGGTGTTGCGCTGCTCGGTGATCAGGGCGGACAGCAGCAGCGCGGTCAGGGCCATCGCGCCGTTGAAGGCCTGGAGCTTCGCCATGACCTCGACCCGGGTCAGGCCCGAGAAGGCGCCGACGCGGTCCGTCGCGGCGACAGTCGCCAGCACGGACGTCAGCAGGGCGCAGAGCATGCCGCCCGCGAGCTGGAAGCGCAGGGCGGCCCAGATGATGAGGGGATAGACGAGGAAGAGCAGGCTGACGGAGCTGTAGGCGGCCAGCGGTACGACGCAGCAGGCGGCGAGGGCCAGTACGGTGGCCTCCTTCCAGCGTGTCATGGGCGGCGGCCGCCGGGTCCTGTACAGCAACAGCAGGAGCGGGGTGACGATCAGGACGCCCATCGCATCGCCGACCCACCAGGCCAGCCAGACGACCCAGAAACTGCGTGCGGGCAGCTTGTCGGTGAGCACGAGGAGGCTGACGCCGATGGTCGCGCTGATCACCATGGCGGACAGTGCGCCCAGGAACACCAGGACGAGGCCGTCGCGCAATCGGCCGAGGTCGGTGCGGAAGCCGGTCCGGCGCAGCAGCAGCGCCGCGCACAGGGGCGCGGCGGTGTTGCCGAACACGAATCCGAGCATGTCGGGGCTGGGGCTGGTGAGGTACAGGACGGTGAAGAACGCCCCGATCGCCACACCCGGCCAGCAGCCCAGCCCGAAGACCAGCAGGGCGGCCACGGCGATGCCGGTCGGCGGCCAGATGGGGGTGAACACGGAGCCCTCGACGACGAGCCGGCGCAGGAGTCCGAGCCGCGCCCCGCCGTAATAGCAGGCGGCGACGGCCAGCACCCGGACGGCGTAGCCGCCCCGCCGGTTCAGATACTGGTAGGCCACCACAGCAGCCATCTCACACCGACGGCCCGCCGTATGCGAGGCGAGAGGCGCCCGTTCCGGCTCTATGGCTGAACCGCGGGCCCGTCGAGACCGACGACGAGGACGGCGGCGTCGTCCTCGTGTCCCACGCTCTCGGCGCCCTTGATCACGGCCGTGGCCAGCGCGTGCGCCTCCAGGCCTGCGACGGCCGCGATGCCCGCGAGCCGCACCACCTGGTCGAGACCGTCCTCGATGCTCAGCGACGGGCCCTCCACCACGCCGTCGGTGAGCAGGACGAACACTCCGCCCGTGGTGAGCCGGTGCCGGGTCACGGGGTATTCCGACCCGCGCTGGATGCCGAGCGGAGGTCCTCCCTCGTCGTCCACCACACCGGACTTTCCCTCGGCCGTGGCCCAGATGAAGGGGATGTGACCGGCCCGGGCGCTCTCCAGCACGCCCGTGGCCGGGTCGAGCCGCATGAAGGTGCAGGTGGCGAACAGCTCGCTGCCGAGGGAGAGCAGCAGCTCGTTGGTCCGGGCGAGCAGTTCCCCGGGCTCGCTGGTGACGGAGGCGAGTGCCCGCATCCCGGCCCGGACCTGGCCCATGAAGGCGGCCGCCTCGATGTTGTGGCCCTGCACGTCGCCGATGGACAGCCCGATACGGCCGTCGGGCATGGTGAAGGCGTCGTACCAGTCGCCGCCGACGTTGAGGCCGTAACACGCGGGCGCGTACCGCACCGCGAGGTGCAGGCCGGGGGCGGCGGGCAGGTCCGGGGGCAGCATGCCGCGCTGCAGGGCGATGGCCAGCTCGACCTGGGTGCGCTGCAGCTCCGCGCGCTCGCGTGCCTGGGCGGTGAGCGACCCGAGTCTGGCCAGCAGCTCGTCGCCGTCGTCCGTGGAGCGCTTGCTCGGCATCGATCACTTCCGGCTGGGCGGTGGCCCTTCTGGGCAAACGCCTAGATTTTACCTTTATCGGATGATCCTGCCTCAAGGGGGAAGGTCTGCGGTGACAGGCTGCTCAGTCGGCTTCCGAATCGATGCCGGTGATCACGGCGGGTCCCAGCGCCGCCGCCCCCTCGTCCAGTCCCGCGCCGCGCAGGGCGGAGTCAGCGAGCCGGCCCGCCTCCTCCACGGCGTGCGGGCCGGTGTCCGCATGGACGGTCAGACGCAGGGTGAACGTGTTGTCCTCGTTGACGTTGAGTACGTCCAGATCTTCGGCGTACCCCATCCGCGTGGTGTGCGGATCGGCCGGCCCGAGCGCCCGGCTCAGCCGCGCCCGGGCGCCGTCCCCGACCCCCGTGGCGAAGGTGCCGGGCACGGTGATGACGTAGGTCGTCATGGCGATCCCTTCCTCGGACCCTCCTTCGACTACCCCGATTCGCGCCCTTCGCACAGCGGCGCGCGGGACGAGAAGGCCCTCGGCGGAGCCGGCCACCGGGCGTCCGGTCACACGGTCGGACCCGGCCGCCGCGTTCGGCCGCACGGCGACGACGATCTCCGGGCTGCCGCGGCGGTGCGCCGATACCGATACCTCACGCCGGCCTCGCTGCGCCGACCCGCCGGGGCGGCCGACGGCACACCTGGCGCGCGCCGCCCACCGGGCCCGCGAGGCCGAGCGGCGGCCGCGCGCCCCGGACGCGCCGACCCCTGCGGACCAGGACCCGTTCGGCACCCCGGCCCACCGGCCGGCCGACCACATCACGGCCGAGGTGGACCTCGACCGGGCCGGCGGCACCCGCATATCCGCCCTCCGGCCGGAGCACACCGCCCTCCGTCTCGTCAGGGCCGACCACGGCTGCGCCGTACCGGCCCTGCTCGACCGGCAGGGCGCCTGCGACCAGGGCATGTCGGGGCGTCGGCACCAGGCGGTACTGCGCCACTTCCACGAGCGGTACGGCGTCGAGCCGGCCACTCTGGTGAGGCAGGTGCTGGACCTGCCGGTCACCAGGATGCCCACTGTTCCGACATCGTCGACCCGGGAGTCGGCAGCCCGGAGGAACTGGCCGCGCCCCAGTCGCTCGCCGGCACCTGGTGCTTCCGGCGGGACCGAGGACGCCGCCGGCCTGCCCTCAGATCCAGCCGTCCAGAGCGCCCATGAATCCCTGGAAGTCGTCCCGGTACAGGGAGTGCCCGGCTCCGGGGACCGTGCGGGCCGTGAAGCCCCGCCGGGTCAGCTCCCCTTCCAGTTCCGGGGAGACGAGGTCACTCGGGTCGGCCAGCAGGACGAGTGAGGGCGCCACCGGGCGCCGAGGGGTCCGGCCGACGGCGTAGGCCTCGGGCAGGGCGTGGGCCGTCGCGGGGTCCCAGTCGGCGAGCGTGGACAGCTCGATCTCCACGTCGGCCGCGTCCCAGCGCGGGTTGAAGTGTTCGATCACGGCGCGGTTGACGTGCTTGGCCTCCGCGAAGGAGCGGGCCACCAGGTCGAGGTCCCGCCTGAGCTCCCAGGCCGGGTCGCAGTAGACGACCCGTTCCGGTGCCAGCCGCTCGGCGGCGAGGGCCAGCGCCATGGCGCCCAGCGAGTGCCCGATCGCCAGCTGCGGGCCGTGCGGGAGGGTTTCCACGAGGTCGTCCGCCCAGATCTCGGCGCCGTACTCACCCCGGCCGCTCGCTCCGTGTCCGCGCAGGTCCACCGCGATCACCCGGTAACCCTTGTCCGCCAGGGCCGGCGCGACCCGGTGCCAGGTCCTGTGGTCGGACATGATCCCGTGGACCAGGACGGCGACCCGGTCTCCGGTCCCCCACTCGCGGGTGTGCAGCTTCATCGACACGCCTCTCTCGTCCGGACTCCGCTCGATCTTTTCATTGAACCGATACCGGATCCACCGTGACGGCTCACAGCGGGGAGTGGGCCACCACTGTCACATACGCCCCGTACAACACGGACACAACGGCAAGGGACCCGCCGATGAGCAGCACCTGGGCCGGCCGGACCCGCCAGGTGCGGGCGAAGGCTCGCGCCGGCGGGATCAGCAGGGGGAAGACGGGCAGCAGGAAGCGCGGCTTGGACGAGAAAGAGCCGGAGCCCCCGACCACGAGCAGGATCAGCACCCCCGCGAAGACCACCAGGACCAACGGGGCGCTGTCCAGACAGAGCAGCCCGAACAGCACGACGCCGAGCACGACCACCATCAGGGCCGCCGGGTAGACGGCGCTGCCACCGTGCAGGAACAGCACCTTGAGGAAACGCAGGGCGCCGGCGCCGAAGTCGAAGCGCGAGTCCCAGGCGCTCTGGATCTTGAAGTAGCCGCCCAGCGGGTCGCCGGTCCGCTGCCCCACCCAGAGCACATAGCCGAGCCAGCCCAGCGGGGCGAGGAGGGCACCGGCCCACAGTCCCGCCGGCACCCGGCCACGGCACCGGAGCACCTCGTGCACGGCGGCGGCGCCGACGGCCACCGCCACCGCGAACCCGGTCGGCCGGGACAGGCCCGCCAGCGCGGCCAGCGAACCGGCCCACAGCCAGCGGCCCTTGAGCACGCAGTACAGGGACCAGACGGCGAGTGCGGCGAAGAGCGACTCGGTGTAGGCGATGGTCAGTTCGACGGCGTGCGGCAGAACGGCCCACAGGCCGACCAGGGCGGTGGCGACGGCACGCCCGTAGAGGTGGTGGCCGAGGACGTAGAGGCCGTAGGCGGCCACGCCCGCGGCGGCCCAGGCGATCAGTATCCCGGCCTGGCCGGGGGTGAACGGGAGGACCGTGATCAGGGCCCGGATGAGTCCGGGATAGAGCGGGAAGAACGCCCAGTCGGCCTGCACCCCGCCGGTCTGGGTGATCCAGATGAGGTGTCCGTAGCCGTGGCCGGCGATGTGCAGGTACCAGCGGGAGTCCCAGGAGTGGGCCAGGCTGCGCACCAGCGGGTGTCCGGTGAGGTGATTGGTGACGATCACCGCGACCACTCCGGCGAGCCGGACGACCGCGAACAGCGCGAGGGCCGGCAGGGCACCCTGCGGACCCCGGGGCCGGACGGCCGGGGGGAGCGCGGGACGGCGGAGGAGACCGGACGGCGCGGCCGGCTCGGGACGAGGTACAGAAGACGTGCTCACCCTACGACCTTGGTCACGCCCGTGGGGGCACGCAATCCGCAACCCGGCTTTCTTACGATCTTCCACCCTGATTCAGGAATCGCGGCAACCTACGCCTGAATTCAGGGTGAATCAGCTCCGAATCAACGCCTAAATCGGGGCAAATTACCCCTCCGCCCACCCCTGCTCCAGAGACCCGAAATGGCCACCGTAAGGTGTGGTTAGCATATGAGCGCTGCCTAGCTCGAAAGATAGATCTGTGACTGTCAACGACGACTCGTTCACCAACTGGAAGACCCGCGAGGAGATCGCGGAGTCGATGATCCCGATCATCGGGAAGCTGCACCGTGAGCGGGACGTGACCGTCCTGCTGCACAGCCGCTCCTTGGTGAACAAGTCGGTGGTCAGCATCCTGAAGACGCACCGCTTCGCCCGGCAGATCGCCGGCGAGGAGCTCTCGGTCACCGAGACGATGCCGTTCCTCCAGGCCCTCACCACCCTCGACCTCGGGCCCTCCCAGATCGACCTGGGCATGCTCGCCGCCACCTACAAGGCCGACGACCGCGGCCTGAGCGTCGCCGGGTTCACCGCCGAGGCCGTCGCCGGCGCCACGGGCGCCAACAAGATAGAGCGCCGCGAGCCGCGCGACGTCGTCCTCTACGGCTTCGGCCGCATCGGCCGCCTCGTCGCCCGCCTGCTGATCGAGAAGGCCGGCTCCGGCAACGGCCTGCGCCTGCGCGCCATCGTCGTGCGCGGTGGCGGCGATCAGGACATCGTGAAGCGTGCCTCGCTGCTGCGCCGCGACTCCATCCACGGCCAGTTCCACGGCACCATCACCGTGGACGAGGACAGCAGCACGATCGTCGCCAACGGCAACGCCATCAAGGTGATCTACGCCGACGACCCGACGGCCGTCGACTACACCGAGTACGGCATCCGGGACGCCATCCTCATCGACAACACCGGCAAGTGGCGCGACCTCGAGGGCCTGTCCAAGCACCTGCGCCCGGGCATCGAGAAGGTCGTCCTGACCGCGCCGGGCAAGGGCGACGTCCCGAACATCGTGCACGGCGTCAACCACGACACGATCAAGCCGGACGAGCAGATCCTGTCCTGCGCCTCCTGCACCACCAACGCGATCGTCCCGCCGCTGAAGGCCATGGACGACGAGTACGGCGTGCTGCGCGGCCACGTGGAGACGGTCCACTCGTTCACCAACGACCAGAACCTCCTGGACAACTACCACAAGTCCGAGCGCCGCGGCCGCTCGGCGCCGCTCAACATGGTGATCACCGAGACCGGTGCCGCCTCCGCCGTCGCCAAGGCCCTGCCCGACCTCAAGGCGCGGATCACCGGCAGCTCGATCCGTGTCCCGGTGCCGGACGTGTCGATCGCGATCCTCAACCTCCAGCTGGCCCGCGAGACCACCCGCGAGGACGTCCACGACTACCTGCGGGACGTGTCGCTGACCTCGCCGCTCAAGCGCCAGATCGACTTCACCACGGCGCCCGACGCGGTCTCCAGCGACTTCATCGGCTCGCGCCACGCCTCGATCGTGGACGCCGGCGCCCTCAAGGTCGAGGGGGACAACGCGATCCTCTACCTCTGGTACGACAACGAGTTCGGCTACTCCTGCCAGGTCGTCCGGGTCGTCCAGCACGTCTCGGGCGTGGAGTACCCGACGTACCCGTCGACCGCTGTCTGACGGGTGTCCGCGCACGCGTGCGGCCGCCGACCGGGGTTCCGGTCGGCGGCCGTTTCGCTCGGGCGCGGGCGGTCAGGCCTTGGCCCGTTTGGCGCAGGCGCCCCCGGCGCACGCCGTGAGCCACTGGTCGAAGTCGGCGTCGTAGCGGGTGCCGATGCCGTCGTGGTAGACGGCGTATCCGCCGGTGTAGTCACCGACGCGGAAGCGGGAGAGCATGCTCTGGATGTCGTCGGGGTGCCGCTCGGCCATGTAGCGCACGGCCAGGTAGCCCCACGGGTAGGTGCGGGTCACGTCGCTGTTGTCGTAGGTGCTCTCGAACAGCGTGCTCAGCTTGTAGGTGTGCTTGCCGGCCTCCTGGATCGCCTGGTCGTCGGCGAGGTTCCGGTAGCTGTAGGAGACGTACTCGGCGAGGCCCTCGATCCACCAGATGTCCGGCACCGAGATCTGCTGGGGGAAGTCGCCCTTCATGTCGTCGCGGCCGTCGAGGAAGTGCGTGTACTCGTGGTTGAGGTTCCAGATCCGGGCCACGAAGCCGTCGTCGGAGTCCTTCTGGTACATGATCGACTTCACCTGGTTGCCCGGGTCGGAGGGGTTCCCGTCCAGGGTGATGCCGCCGTTGTCGGTGCTGACGCCGTAGATCGCGCCCGCGTAGGTCTGGTAGTCGGCGCGGCTGGCGAAGACGACCAGCTGGATGGTGGAGACGTACTGGCCGGGTATCGCGCCGCCGGCCTTGACGACGCCCCGGAAGTAGGTGTCCTGGTTCAGCACGCTGGCACACGCGGCGGCGAGGTCGTCGGCGGTCAGGGACTGGGCGAGGATGGTGTGCTGCTCGTCGCAGTGGTGGGTGATCGGCAGGGCCGCCTTGGTGAGCTTGGCGGGCAGGTCGCAGACGTCGTAGTACGAGCAGTTGGCGCCGTCGTAGGAGTTCGCCTGCGTCGCCACCGCGACCCACAGTCCGGCCGTGGGGCCGGTGATCTCCGACTCGTCCAGCAGTTCCTTGGCCAACGGCCGTACGGTGGCCTGGAGTTCGGGGTGTTCGACGTAACGCGCCACGTTCATGCCGGCATTGGAGTCCAGGAAGGCATTGGCGGTGCCGAGCAGGTCCGTGTGGTCCAGCGCGAAGTCGTGCAGGGTGTCGGCGATGCCCGGGTCGGCGGCGACCGCTTTCACGTAGTCCGGGTTCCAGTTGCCGCGCCACAGCGGGGTGTACACATTGTTGACGGCCCTGACCATGCTGTCGATCGCGTCGTAGGAGCTGTCGTAGGCGTCCAGCAGGCGCTGGTAGACATCCAGGTAGCGACCCTGCTGGTCGGCGCTGTCGGTGAGGATGACGATCTCTCCGAGGATGTCGCCGTTGGCGGCCGTGACGTCCTCGGAGTGGCTCCGGGCGAAGAAGGCGTCCAGGCCATGCGTGGTGGCGGTGGTCAGCTGGGAGCTGTACGACCCCACGTCACCGGGGTGGTTGAACTGGACGTAGTAGCCGGCACGCAGGAAGAGGACCAGTTGCAGCAGTCCGGCGGAGTTGTCGCCGCGGTACTGCCCGGCGGTGCGGGTGAAGGCGTCCGCGACGCTCAGCATCTGGGACTCGCGGAAGATGTCGTGGGCGTCCCTGCCGGTGACCGGGAAGAGGGTGTTGACGCAGTCCGTGGTGGAGGACCTCACGAACGTGACGAGGGCGGATCCGGTGCGGCTGCCGAAGTCGCCCGGGGTGCAGGAGGCCTTCTTCGCCCCGGTACGCGGGCGCGTTTCCGCGCTACGGGTCAGCGACGGTGCGTGGGGAGGGAGTTGGGCGGGGCTGAGCCGCCGTGTCTGCGCCGCTGGACGTTCGGTGGCACCGCTGGTCGGCCCGGCCGGGGGTGGCGCGGGGACGTGCCTGCCGGGGGCGGGGGCGCCCGTACGGGCATGCGGCTGGGGTGAGGCCAACGCCGGTGTGGACAGCAGGCCGGCCACGGTGACACAGACGGCGGAGGCGTAGGCCAGGCGTCTGGGCAGCGCGAAGCGATAGCGCATCGGGATTCCTCCACGAAGAGATGCGCCTCGGTGGGGTGTTGAGGCGTGTGAGGCACTGTCTCAGCGGGTCACCCGTGTCAACAATGGCGTGTGACATAGCACATGACACTGACCACCCATAACATCGCGCACCCCCGCCCGGCCCGCTACGCCCCCGCGGCGCTCCAGGTCCGCGCGGCCCATGTCCTCAAGTGCGGTGCCTGGGCCACCAGATCGCGGTAGGCGTCGGTGGCCGACCGGAGCAGCGTGTCCACCACGTCGTCGGTGACGGTGCCGGGCCGCCAGGCCAGCACATAGCGGCACCACAGCGGGGATCCGGCCAGCGGCTTGACGACGACGTGCGGGATCGGGCGCAGCGTCGGCTGTACGAGGGAGACACCGAGCCCGTCCGCGATCATGCTCTGCAACTGGGTCTGGTCACCGAGGAACTCGTGCACCGCGACGGGGGTGAAGCCGGCCGCCGTGCAGGCGTCGTAGAACACCCCGGGCCAGCCGGCGCCGTCGTCCGGGGTCACGAACCACGCGTCCTCGGCCAGGTCGGCCAGCTGCACCTGGGCGCACTGGCGCAGCCGGTGACGCGCGGGCAGGGCGACGAACGTGGGCTCGGTGACGATCCCACGGTGCCGCACGGCAGTCGAGTGGCGCAGTTCCATGCCGGGGTAGTCGGCGGCTATGGCCGCGTCCACCGCTCCCTCCTCCAGCAGCTCCACGATCCGCGAGGAGGCGTAGACGCTGGTCACGGCGAGGGAGAGTTCCGGCAGCCGGGTGCGCACGCGGGAGACCGTGCCCGAGAGCATGGGTGAGTTGGTCGCGGCGACGCGCAGGGTGCGGGGGGCCGGGGCGGCGGCCGGGCGGTGGCCGATGGCGTCGGCGCGGGCCAGGACGTCCCGGGCCTGCGCGACGACCTCGGCGCCGTACCGGGTCGGCCGCACGCCGCTCGCGCTCCGCTCGAACAGCGGCTCGCCCAGGTGCTGCTCGATACGCCTGAGCTGGGTGCTCACGGCGGGCTGTGAGTACCCGAGGTGTGTCGCGGCGCGGCCCACGCTGCCCGCGTCGGCGATCGCGCACAGCACCCGCAGGTGCCGAAGCTCCAGCTCCATCGGTCCACTCCCCGTTCCGTCCCACGGCCTGCCCCGGGAGATCGTCCCTCTCCCGGGAAACCCGGTGCTCACCGCCCCGGCCGGCCGTGGTCGCGACCGGCGGACCGAAGCGTTCCATTGTGCCCTCGCGGGCACAAGGCGCGCGTCCGCCAGGTCCGGGCGGCTACCCTCCCTCCGCCTGCCGGTGCACGGTGTCGAGCAGGGCCAGGTCCTCGGCGGTCAGGCGCAGGGAGCCCGCCGCCACGTTGGACTCCAGGTGGGCCGGGTCGCCGGTGCCGGGGATGGCGAGCACATGCGGGCCGCGCCGCAGTGTCCAGGCGATGCGGACCTGGGCCGGGGTCGCGCCGTGGGCCAGGGCGACCTGCCGGATCCCCGGGGCGTCCGCGTCCTCGGCGCCGTACTGCCCGCCGTCGGCGGCGATCGAGTAGAACGGGACGAAGGCGATGCCCTGCTCGCCGCAGGAGCGGACGACGGCGTCCTGGTCGGGGCGGACCGCGATGCCGTACCTGTTCTGGACGCAGACCACGGGGGCGACGGCCCGGGCCTCGGCGAGCTGGGCGGGGGTCACGTTCGACAGGCCGAGGTGCCGGATGAGACCTGCCTCGCGCAGTTCGGCGAGGGCACCGAAGCGGTCGGCGAGGGAGTCCGTGCCGACCACGCGCAGGTTCACCACGTCCAGGTGGTCGCGGCCGAGCTGGCGCAGGTTCTCCTCGACCTGGCCCCGTAGTTCGCCGGGCCCGGCATGCGGCAGCCAGTGCCCGCGGAGGTCACGGCCGGGGCCCACCTTGGTGGTGATGACGAGGTCGTCCGGGTAGGGCGCGAGGGCCCGGTCGATCAGTTCGTTGGCGGAGCGGAGCGGCGAGAAGTAGAAGGCGGCGGTGTCGATGTGGTTCACGCCGAGCTCGACCGCGCGACGCAGCACGGCGACCGCCTGGTCACGGTCGCGGGGTACGGCGCGGGGCACGAGCGCCGGGCCGGTCTGCGGCAGGCGCATCGCACCGAAGCCGATGCGGCGGACCTCCAGGTCCCCCAGCTTCCAGGTGCCCGATGCCGCCGCGGTGATGATCGTCGAGGTCATGCCGGAATGATCCGCGGGCCGTAGGATCACGGCCATCGATTCGGATATGGGTGAATCCTCGGGGGCTCGGGCGTGGCGGACCTGCTGTTCTCGGTGCGGGACCTGGCGCACACCCGCTTCGCCGTGAGCCCCATGTGGGAGGTCGGTCCGGGCTTCCGGCTTCTGCGCGCCCGGACGGCGCATCCGGTCCACCGGACCTGGCTGGACCGGACACGGCCCCGCGTCCTGGCCGCCGGGCTGGACCGGGGCTGGCTGGCCGAGCTGATCCCGCCGTCCGGTTACGTCCCCGACTTCCTCAACCCGACGCCTTCGGGCCCGGCTCCCGCCCTGGCCGCCGAGCTGGACGGCATCGCCGCCGCGCCGCCCGGGCGGGTCCGGGACGACCTCGACCGCCTGCGCCGCGAACAGGGCGGCCTCGGACCGCGGGCACGCGCCCTGTACGCCCGCCCGGAGGCACGGCTCTCCCGGGTCGTCGAGGAGATAGAGACGTTCTGGGAGGTGGCGTACGCCCCCTACTGGGCGCGGATCAGGGCCGTGCTGGACGCGGATGTGTCCCACCGCGCGCGCCAGGTCGCCGAGCACGGCGCGGCCCGTCTCCTCAACGATCTGCACGCCTCGGTGCGCTGGGACGACGACACGCTCCGTCTGCTGCGCCGGCACCGCGCCCTGTCCCGGACGACGACGGGGCCGGGGATGCTGCTGATCCCCTCGGTATTCACCGGCCCGCTCCCGCTGACCAGGGTGACGCCGCCCGATCCGCCCCAACTCGCCTATCCGGCCCGGGGCATCGGCTCGCTGTGGGAACCGAGGCAGCGCACCCGTACCGATGCCCTGGCCGGTGTGCTCGGGCGTTCCCGGACGCTGTTGCTGACCGAGCTGGACAGCCCTGCCTCCACCACCGAACTGGCCACCCGGACCGGGCTGTCCGCGGCCGGCGTCTCCCAGAACCTGACGGCGCTTCGGGACGCCGGCCTGGTCAGCGCCCACCGGGCGGGCCGCTGGGTGCTGTACGCGAGGACACCGGCCGGGGAGTCACTGCTGGCGGCCGCGTGTCCGTGAAGGCCGCGGGACGCCCGCCGGGGCGCCTGCGTCCGCGACCACGAAGCCATCAGCACTGCCAGGCCGCCAGCACCGCCGAGCCGGCCGCGCCCGTTCCTAGGCGACAGCCGGCTCGGTGAGCAGTTCACGAAGTAGGGCCGCCCGGTGGCGGTCCTTCTGGACCGCACCGCTCAGTGGCGCCCGAGCACCTCCGCGACCCGGATGAACCCGTCCGTGCCGTGGCCGAGGCCGATGACCCGGCGGGCCATTCCCTCGGTCGCGCGCATCACGCCCGCGTCGATCCCGTGGCTCTCGGAGACGGCGACGACATGGGCCATGGTCGAGACGGCCGAGGTGATGGGGTTGATCGCCCCGGAGTAGGTGCCGCTGTCGGCGTCCTCGGCGAACTCGGCGAAGAGCGGCGGAAGGATCGCGCCGATGCCCTGGGCGAACGGCGCCAGTTCCCGGGCGGTGACGCCCTCGGCCCGGGCGATCGCCACGGCGTGCGCGTAGCCGGCCATCGCGGTCCAGAAGATGTCGAGCAGCGCGATGTCGAAGGTGGCGGCGCGCCCGATCTCCTCGCCGAGGTGGCTGTGTGTACCGCCCAGGGCCTCCAGGCGGGGCAGGTGCTCCTGGAAGAGGTCCCGCGGGCCGCTGTGCAGGAACACGGCGTCCGGTGTGCCGATGCTGGGGGCGGGTGTCATGATCGCGCCGTCCAGATAGCGGATGCCGTGGGCGGCCGCCCAGTCGGCCGTGCCGCGCGCACGGTCCGGGGTGTCGGCGGTGAGGTTGACGACGGTACGGCCCTTGAGCGCCCGGGTCACCGCCTCGCCCCGCAGGATCGAATCGGCGGCGTCGTAGTCGACCACGCAGACGACGACCAGGTCGCTCGCGGCGACGGCCTCCTCGGCGGTGGCGGCACCGGCCGCGCCCTGTCCGGTCAGCTCGTGGGCGCGGCCCGGCGTACGGTTCCAGACCGTGGTCCGCAGCCCCGCCTTCAGGAAGGCGGCCGCGAGCGAGCGGCCCATCGGGCCGAGACCGAGCACGGTGACGGTGGACGGTGCGTAGGGTGTGGACATGATTCAACTCCCGTATGCATAAAGATAAGTGGCGAAAGGACAGTCGAAGGGGCTGTGCCGGGAAACGAAGGGGACGAGGATGACGCGCGGCCGCGCCCGGGATCCGAACGTGTGCGGAGTGACCGCCGCGATCGCCGTGATCGACGGCAAGTGGAAGACGCACCTGCTCTGGCTTCTGGAGTCCGGCCCGTACCGGCCCGGCGAACTGCGGCGCCGGCTGCCGGGGCTGAGCGAGAAGGTGCTGACTCAGGCGCTGCGCGAGATGGAGTCGGACGGGCTGGTGCACCGGGAGGTGCACGACGTGCTGCCGCCGAAGACCGTGTATTCGCTGACCGGGTTCGGCCGCGACCTGGCCGAGGCCCTGGCTCCGCTGTCCGACTGGGGCCATCGCCGTCTGGAACGGCTCGTCGAGGCCGAGCCGGCGTCCTGAAGCACTGTCATCCTCCTCTCCGTCTCCCGTCCCGGCGGCCCCTGCCCTCGCACCACAGCCTCTCCCGGTGGAGCGGGGCTGCCAAGTACCCACAAAAAAGTGGGTGTTCCCCGGCGTCGGCCTGACTCTTGACGCGCCTCGACTCCGATGGGACACACTCGTCCGTCGTGGTGCGGGCACCCGTGACCCTCGCGGACCGAGAGGAACCCGCCATGGACCGGCCGCTCCCCGCCCGGCACCTGCGCCCCGATGGACTGCAACAGCTGGGACCGCCACAGCACCACGGCCACCGAGGACGAGGTGCTCGCGAACGCCCGTTTCCTGCGGGAGCATCTGCTCGCGCACGGCCGGGACACCGTCGTGGTGGACATCCAGTGGTACGAGCCGAGGGCCCGAGCCCATGGCTACAACCCCGTCGCCCCGCTGGTCCCGCGCCGAGCGCGGCGAGGACCGGCTGTGCCGTCTCACCCGCCCCGCGCAGATCGGCCTGCTCACCCTGTGGCTGATCTCCCGTTCGCCGCTGAGGATGGACGACGGCCTGCCCTCCGGCCCACCGAAGACCCTCGAACCGCTCACCACTGACGCGGCGTTGGCCGTGCGCTGTGGCACAGCACCGGCAACCATGAGGTGCTCCGCGAGCGGGAGCTCAGCTATAGCACTCTGCTATTTGCCTAAAGCTTTTAGGCAGGTGCATAATTTCTTTCGGTTCACGGGAGGAAGCTCATGGTGCGCGCAGGTCTGTCCACGGAGCGTCTCGTCCGTGCGGGAGCGGAGCTGGCCGACGAGGTCGGCTTCGAGCAGGTGACGGTGTCCGCGCTGGCCCGCCGGTTCGACGTCAAGGTCGCCAGCCTGTACTCGCATCTGAAGAACTCCCAGGACCTGAAGACCCGGATCGCCCTGCTCGCGCTGGAGGAACTGGCCGACCGGGCAGCCGACGCGCTGGCCGGGCGGGCCGGCAAGGACGCCCTCACGGCCTTCGCCGACGTGTACCGCGACTACGCCCGCGAGCACCCGGGCCGCTACGAGGCGGCCCGGTTCCGGCCGGACCCGAAGACGGCCGCGGCGAGCGCCGGGGGCCGGCACGCGCAGATGACCCGGGCGATCCTGCGCGGTTACGACCTGACGGAACCCGACGAGACCCATGCGGTCCGGCTGCTGGGCAGCGTCTTCCACGGCTACGTCAGCCTGGAGACGGCCGGCGGATTCAGTCACAGCGCCCCCGACGCGCAGGAGTCGTGGACCCGGATCCTGGACGCCCTCGACGCGCTGCTGCGCAACTGGCCGACGCCCTGACCCCGCACCCCGACCGACAGGTACGCACCATGTCCTCCACCCGGCACGACTGGATCACGACGCCCCTGACCGAAGACCTCGTCCGCGGCGCCCTCGATCTGGAGCGCACCGAACACGGGCTGTTGCCGCACCGGCTGCCCGCCCGGGCCCGCGCCCAGTGTGCCGACCCGCAACTGCACATGGCGGAGTCCCAGCCCTCCGGGGTACGCCTGGTCTTCCGCACCCGGGCCACCGCCGTCGAACTCGACACGCTGGCGACCAAACGGGTCTACGTCGGCGCCCCGCCACGCCCTGACGGCGTCTACGACCTGCTCGTCGACGGGCACCCGGCCGGCACCGCCTCGGTCACCGGCGGGGCGAGACTGACGATCGACATGGCCACCGGAACCGTCGAGCACCGGCCCGGCCCGGTCGGCACCGTGCGCTTCACCGGCCTGCCCGGTGAGGCCAAGGACGTCGAGATCTGGCTCCCGCACAACGAGGCCACCGAACTGGTCGCCCTGCGCACCGACGCGCCCGTCGAGCCCGTGCCGGACCGGGGCCGCAAGGTGTGGCTGCACCACGGCAGTTCGATCAGCCACGGCTCGGACGCCGCGAGTCCCACCACCACCTGGCCGGCGCTCGCCGCCCGTCTCGGCGGGGTGGAGCTGATCAACCTGGGCCTCGGCGGCAGCGCGCTCCTCGACCCCTTCACCGCTCGCGCGCTGCGCGACACGCCCGCCGATCTGATCAGCCTCAAGCTCGGCATCAACCTGGTGAACACCGACCTGATGCGGCTGCGCGCCTTCGGTCCCGCCGTCCACGGCTTCCTCGACACGGTGCGCGAAGGCCACCCCGACACTCCGCTGCTCGTGGTCTCGCCGATCCTGTGCCCCATCCACGAGGACACGCCGGGTCCCACAGCCCCGGACCTCAGCGCGCTGAGTGCGGGGCGGCTGCGGTTCCAGGCCTCCGGGGCCCCGGAGGAGCGGGCCCGCGGAAAGCTCACTCTGGGCGTCATCCGGGAAGAGCTGGCCCGGATCGTGCGCGAGCGCGCCGCCGAGGACCCGCGTCTCCATCACCTCGACGGCCGTGACCTCTACGGCGCGTCCGACTTCGCCGAACTGCCGCTGCCCGACGACCTCCACCCGGACGCCGCCGCGCACCACCGGATCGGCGAGCGCTTCGCCGCGCTGGCCCTCGCCCCGGGCGGCCCTCTCTCGGACGGCTCCGTGTGAGCCGTCCGGGTCGGCCCGGAACTCACAGCAGGTGGGCGAAGACCACCAGGTTGTCGGTGTAGTCGTTGACCGTGTGGTCGTAGTCCCCCGCGCAGGTGATGAGCCGCAGCTCGGGGCGCGAGGTGTCGGCGTACACCCGCTTGCTGGGGAAGTCGTCCTTCGGGAAGGTCTCCGTGTCGTCCACGACGAAGCTCGCCCGGCGCCCGTCGGCCCGGTCGACGGAGAACAGGTCGCCCTCCTCCAGCCGGTCGAGGTTGGCGAAGACCGCCGCGGAGGTCGCCGTGTCGACGTGCCCGGCGATGACCGCGGTGCCCTTCTCGCCGGGCGAGGCGCCGTCGACGTACCAGCCGACGAGATTGGTGTTGTCGGAGGGCGGGGGCTCGAGCTGGCCCGAGCCCCCGATGGTGAGGGCGGTGAAGGGGGCGTCCACGGAGATCTTCGGGATGAGGAGCCGCAGCGGCGTGGAGCGGGGCAGCGCCTCACCGGCCCCGCGCGGGTCCGTGCGGGCGGCGCTCGACCCCGAGGCGCGGGACGTGCCCGCGGGGTCGCCGGCCCCGTGGGGGCCGCCGAACACGGTGACGGCGAGGACGACGATCACCACCGCCCACAGGGTCCGCCGCCCGCCGCGGCGGGCACCCTGCTCGCCGGGCGCGGAGGAGGGATCTGCTGCCATCGGACACCACCTCACTCGGGCACGGCAGCAACAGGGATCGGGACGGCGGGCCGTACCGCCGGCGTGTCGCGTGCCGGCGGCGGCCGCGTCCCCTGGTGTGTGGCGGGTCGGTCAGGACACCGGCTCGGTGCCCTTCTTACGGCGCAGCGCGTACATGCCACTGGCGCCTACGGCGAGCACGGCCAGGCCGCCCGCGGTGACCCCGGGCGTGGCGAGGGCGCCGCCTCCGGTGTGCATGCCGCCGCGCGGCTTGCCGTGACCGCCGCCCCCGCCCTGGTCGCCCTTCTCACGGCCGCCGCCGCCCTCGTCGTCATCGTCCTCGTCGTCGCTGTCCTCGCCCTTGCCCTTGCCCTCGTCCCGGTAGGTCTCGGGGTCGAACCTGCTGTCGTCCCGGTCCGAGCCCCGGTCGTCACCCCGCACCGCGGCGAGCGCACCGCCACCCGTGTGCATTCCGCCGCGCGGTCCGCGGTGGCTGCTGTCGTCGTCGTTCTCCGTGCTGTAGTCGTTGTCGTGGTCCCTCCCGGAGCCCTTGTCGTGGTCGCTGTCGGAGTCACTGTCGCGGTCACGGCCGGAGCCGCTGTCGCGCTCCTTGCTGTGCGAGGAGTCGTCCCGGCCTCCGTCGTTCCCGGCGGCCACGGCGAGCGCGGCGCCAGGTACGGCGAAGGCCAGGGCGGCGGTGGCCGCCGCCGTGGCGAGCAGAAGGCGGGCAGAACGCATGTCGGTGTCCTCTCGCCGTGGCCGGGCAGCGGATACGGCATCAGCTGAATGGACCCGGCCTCGACATGAACCACCGTCAGTCAGGTCCTCGCGGCGCACCATCCGGGCCGCCCAGCCGGGTCATGGCGCCACCCGTCTGTCCCAGCGACACGCCGGAGGACCCCCCGTTTGAGGCCAATCCGGTGTGACCCGGCGGCACGCCGCTCGGCCAGTACCCGGGCCGTGCCGCCGCCCGCCCCTCCGGTCCCCGGGCCCGCTTCCTGTCCGGCAGGCCCCGCTCCCACGCCCGCCCGATGCACATCAGGGAGAGGCCGCGCAGGACGGCCCAGCCGCGCGGCCCGCCGGGCCGTCGGCTCGTCGACCTGCCCGTACGCCTGGGGGAAGCGTGTGCTCGCGCCCTCGGGCAGGAGCAGTCGGGCGGCCGCAGGTCGGTCGCGCAGAGGTCACCGACATCGGCCACACCGGCGAGGGGGCCCTCCGCGGTGAGCACGTCGGCCGGGTGGAGGTCGCCGTGCAGCCGGACGGGTCGCCCGTCCCGTCCGGGGCGGCGAGGGCCTCGGCCCAGACGGAGCGGGCGGCGGCAACGTCTTCGGCGGGCAGGGGTCCGCGATGTCCCCGAGCCGTGCCTCGAACTCGTCCGGACGGGTGGGGGCGGGCCGCGCAGGGGGTTGCGTGGGACGTCGGCGGGCGCGGGCAGACGCAGGATGCCCGCCAGCCGGTCGGCGGCACGCTTGCCGCGGGTGGCCGGGGAAGGTGGGCGCCGGGCTCCCCGAGGCGTTCGGGCCGGGGCTGCTGATCGCGCTGTGCGTCGAGTGGGAGCGGCCCGGCTGGTACGTCGTCGGAGCCCTGTTCGCCGTGACGGACCTCCTCGCGCCGCTCGCGGTCGGCCCGGCGCGACACGGGCGACTCGCCCCCTCACCCCTGCGCCGATCGTGCCGCGGGTACGGGCCGTGCCCTGACCCGTCCCCCGTCCCCGTCCCCCGTCCAGGCCGGTCCGGTCGTACGACGGTGCGGGCGCCCCTAGCCTGAATCCGACGTTCCATCAGCCGCCGGCGGTGTCCCTCTCCCCGGACCCGCTTGGAAGGGGCCGCCCCATGTCCGGCGCAGCCATGCTCGGGCGAGCGATCCGCCGCCTCCTCCCGGCCTGCCTGGGTGCCCTGCTCGGGGTCACCGCCGTCGCCGCCCCGGCCCGGGCCGACGCCGGTGATGTGACGGAGTATCCGATCACCACCGCGCCCCGCACCCTCCCCGCCGGTATCACCGCCGGACCGGACGGGGCACTGTGGTTCGCTGCGTCCGGAGCCGGCCGGATCGGGCGGATCACCACGGAGGGCGAGCTGACCGACTTCCCCACCTCGAACCCGGACAGCCTCCCCTTCGCCATCACGGCCGGCCCCGACCGCGCGCTGTGGTTCACCGAGGGGACCGCGAACAGGATCGGCCGGATCACCACCGCCGGACACCTCACGGAGTTCCCGGTGCCGACGGCGGACGGTTTCCCGGCCGGGATCGCGGCGGGGGCCGACGGAGCCCTGTGGTTCACCGAGCAGAACGGCGGCAGGATCGGCCGGATCACCACCGCCGGGCACATCACCGAGTACGCGGTCCCAGCCCCGAGCGCCTCCCCCTGCTCGATCGCGGCGGGCGCGGACGGCGCCCTGTGGTTCACCGAGCTGACCGGCGGGAAGATCGGGCGGATCGACTTCAGCGGCCGGATCACCGAGTTCCCGCTGCCCCGTGGCTCCGGCTTCCCCGAGGCGATCGTCGCCGGACCGGGCGGGATGTGGTTCACCGCGTCCGGCGCGGGCTCGGTCGCCCGGATCGACCGCGCCGGACACGTCACCCGGTTCCCGCTGCCCGACCGGGACAGCGGCCCGAGCGGCATCGCCCTCGGACCGGACGGCCGGGTCTGGTACACCGACCAGGCCGGACGCATCGGACGGGTCGACGCGACCGGGAGGATCACCACCTTCCCGGTGAAGGGGGGCGCGGACACGGTGCCGTTCCGTATCACCGCGGGTCCCGGTCACGGGATGTGGTTCACCGAGCTGTTCGGCAATGCGGTCGGGCGCCTCCGGACCCTTCCCCGGTGATCGCCCGGTGACGGCGAAGGGCCGCGGGAGACGGAAATCCGGCCGCAGCCGCTTGTTATGACATCCGTCATAGAGCAGGCTGGTGCCGACAGCGGGACAGGCCGACGCGGTGGGAGGAAGCGGTGGCGGGCGGGACGGCGCGGGGGATGTGGGAGCGGTACGAGCCGGTGCACGATCTCGTGTACTTCGCACCCGAGGCACGACGGGCGGCGGACCGGCTGGGGATGCGCGGGTTCTGGATGGGGTACTTCGCGCTGCGGGCGGCGCCGCTGGGCGCGGTGTCCCCGGCCGTGGTGACGAGTGGTTTCTATGTCTTCCATCCCGCCCGGGTGGCCCGCGCCCTGCCCGACGCATGGGGGTACGCCGCTCCGGCGAATGTGCTGGCGGCCCGGTGGGATGCCATGGACGCGGCGATGACCCGTGTGTTCGGGCCGGAGAGGGCGGGGTCGGCCGACCTCGCGGAGGCGGCCGATCTCGCGTGGGAGGCGGCGGCCGCGGCGGACACGCCGGGGCGGGTCCTGGCCGCCGCGAACCAGGCGCTGGAGCGGCCGGAGCGGCCGACGGTGCGGCTGTGGCAGGCCCTGACGACCTTGCGCGAGCACCGGGGTGACGGGCATGTCGCGGTCCTGGTGGGCCTCGGCATCGGGCCCGTCGAGGCCATGGTGCTCAAGGCGGCCGCCGGGGAGTCGGACGGATCGTTCCTGCGGGAGACCCGCCAGTGGGAGGCGGCGGACTGGGCCGCCGCCGAGGCCGCTCTGCGCGAGCGTGGCCTCCTCGCCGAGGACGGGTCGCTGACCCGGGCGGGCGCGGCCCGGCGCGATGTGATCGAGACCCGGACGGACGACGCGGCCGAGCGCCCGTGGAGCGCGCTCGGCGCGGAGCGCACCGCGCGCCTCGCCGAGCTGCTGGAGCCGCTGGCCCGCGCGGTCCAGGACTCGGGACTGCTGCCGCCCGGCAACCCGGTGGGCCTGACCCGAGGGCGTCTCACCGGTCGGTGAGGCCCGGGTACGTCGGCGTCCCCGCCCGGGGTGCCGGGCCGGGACGCCGTACGGACGTACGGAGCGCCTTCGGGCTACCAGGTCACCGGCAGCCGTTCGGGGATCCGCTTCATGAACCCGGTGCGCCACACCAGTTGGCCGGACGGCACGGCGAGTGCCAGCTCCGGCAGGCGGTCGAGCAGGACCTCCAGGGCGATCCGGGCGTGCGCGCGGCCCAGGGCGGTCGCCGGGCAGTAGTGGGCGCCGCCGCCGAAGGAGAGGTGGTCGGCGGTGTTGTCACGGTGGACGTCGAAGCGGTGCGGGTCGGGGAACTTCTCCGGGTCGAGGTTGGCGCCCTCCACCAGGACCAGGACCAGTTCGCCCGCGCGGACCTCCACGTCGCCGAGCCGGACGTCCTCCAGGGCGAGGCGCGGCAGGGCGTCGCCGATGGAGAGGTTCACCCGCAGCAGCTCCTCCACGCCCGGTCCGATCAGGTCGGGGCGGTCGCGCAGCAGGTCCCATGCGATGGGGTGGGTGAGCAGGTAGACCAGGGCCATGGCGAGGAAGCCCGAGGTGGAGATGACACCGGCGCCGAACATGGTGACGCCGACCGTGGCCAGCATCTCGTCGGTCAGATGGGCGTAGTCGGGGTCGTCGCGCAGGGCGGCGAGTTCGCCCATCAGGCCGTGCGTGGCCGGGTCGTCCAGCAGGCCGGACATCCGGGCGATGTCCCGGTCCCAGTTGATCCTCGCGCCGGTGATCGGGCACGGCGAGTTCATGAAGGCGATGTCGAGGCTGCGCAGGAAGGCCGGGGCCTCGGTTTGCGGGATGCCGAGGATGCGGCAGTGCATGCCCGCCGAGTAGGGCTCGCAGAACGCCGCGCGCAGATCCGTCGTCGGGCCGTCGGCCTCCATCAGGTCCACCAGACGGTGGGCCTCGGCACGCAGCCACTCCGTCAGGCCGGGCGCCTTGGGGTTGAGCGCCTTCAGCACCGCACGGCGCAGCCCCGCCCCGGTGATGTTGCCCATGTTGTTCACGACCTCGGGCGGGATCGTGAGCGCGTACTGGCGGGGCACTCCGGGGGCGGAGGTGTCCTTGAGGGAGAAGCGGTCGTCCTTCAGGACCTGCCGGCACAGCTCGTAGGAGGACACCAGCCAGGCCTCGTCGCCGGCGATGGTCCGCACGCGCCGTACGGGGGTGGCGGCGCGCAGGTCCTCGACTTCGGCGGGCGGGCGGGTGCCGTCCCAGGAGAAGGGGAAGTCCAGCAGGGCTGGGTACGTGCGGAGGTCGGGGGCGGTGGTCATGCCGCGGCTCCTTCGGGGGCGGCGGGCGTCACGATGGCGTGGCCCTGGTTGCGGGAGGCGCGCAGACCGGCGCCGCGGGAGTACAACAGCTCGGCCATCGGCAGCAGTTGGTGGTAGCAGTTGAGCGAGGACGGGACCTTGAGGATGGCGGGGGTGTCGAGGAAGAGCGGAGCCTCGGCGCACACGTACTCCAGACACACGGTGCGCTGCCGCTCGCTCACCGTCTCGCCGCGGGCCGACAGGAAGCGGCTCACCAGGGCGTCGCAGACGGCGCGGAAGTCGCTGTCCGCCTGCAGCCGGCTCTTCAGCCGCTGGTGGATCTCCTGGTAGGCGGGGTTGGTGCGGAAGGCCGACATCGGCTGCCAGTCGAGCCGCTTGCCCTCCGGGTCGGCCGCGGAGACCGCGTCACGGACCTTCGCGCGCACGCCCCGCAGGTTCTTCACCGCTTTGCGGCGGGCCTCGTCCGGCGCGTAGCCGGACGCCTCGTACATTTCGGCCACGTACAGATCGGTGTAGACGAAATCGACCCTGTCGAAGTGGTCCAGGCCCCAGCGGGCGAGGTCGTGCAGGCGTTGGGCGGAAAAGTAGCTGTTGCCCGGCGACACGCCGATGACGGCGTGTGCGCCCTCGCCGAAGATGACTTCGCAGTGAGAGGTGTAGGGCTGA
Source organism: Streptomyces griseochromogenes (assembly GCF_001542625.1). Lineage (NCBI taxonomy): Bacteria > Bacillati > Actinomycetota > Actinomycetes > Kitasatosporales > Streptomycetaceae > Streptomyces > Streptomyces griseochromogenes. The sequence goes on from NZ_CP016279.1 coordinate 6,231,910, forward strand.
ACCTCGAAGACGTCGGCCATCAGCACGGATGCTGTGGTCAAAGGGGGAACCCTCCGCCGCGCGCTAGTCCCGACAGGGCCCTGTGCCCCTGGTGTGGCGACGCGGCGGGATCACGCTAGCCGTACGAAGCCAACACGGGTAGTAACTGCCTGGGTTTGGCCGAAAACAGTCGTATCAACGGTCGAAGTGCCTTCAGGAGAGCCTCATTTACGGGTCGTACGCTGAGGCCGTGGCCAACCGAGGCGAAGATCGCGAAGAACCAGGACATGCGGCGTCCCGGCTCACCGGGCGCCGGGTCGCGGGTACGCGGGCGGCGTCCGCCTCGCCCGCCGAAGTCACGCTCGAGGGCGGGCTGGTGGTGATGGTCAAGCGCGGCGACGCCCCCGGCGCCGTCCGCGCGGAGGTGGCCGGGCTGCGCTGGCTCGGCGAGTCGGGCGCGGTCCGGGTGCCGGAGGTGTTCGGCCATGACGAGTCGTGGATGGTCACCGAGCGCGTGCCGACCGGCCCTCCCGACGGCGAGGCGGCCCTGCGTTTCGGCCGCGCCCTGGCCGCCCTGCACGCCGCCGGAGCACCCGCCTTCGGGGCACCGCCGCCCGGCGGGCCCGAGGATGCCTACATCGGCCTCGCGCCCATGCGCAACGCACCGGGCGCCGACTGGCCCACCTGGTACGCCGAGCACCGGGTACTGCCGTACGCGCGCCGCGCCGTCGACGCCGGCACCGTGCGGCCTGGCCAGGCCGCGGTGATCGAGCGGGTCTGCGAGCGGCTCGCGGATCTCGCCGGGCCGGCCGAGCCGCCCGCGCGACTGCACGGCGACCTGTGGAACGGCAATGTGCTGTGGGGCACCGACGGGGAGGTCCGGCTGATCGACCCCGCCGCGCACGGCGGGCACCGGGAGACCGACCTGGCGATGCTTCGGCTGTTCGGCTGTCCTCATCTGGACCGGGTGCTGGCCGGATACCAGGAGGCGGCACCACTGGCCGACGGCTGGCAGCGGCGCGTCGGCCTGCACCAGCTCTTCCCGCTCCTGGTGCACACGGTCCTCTTCGGCGGCGGATACGGCGAACAGGCCCTCACCGCGGCCCGCGACGCCCTGGCGGGATGATGGGCGGCCGGGACGAATCGGCGGCACCGCGGCGCAGCCTCGCGGCCTCCGTCGGCGTCCTACTACCCGACGCCCCGAACGACCCTGCTCCGGACCATGATTACGGAGCGTAAGGAAACCAATCACTCGTTCGATTCGTATAAGGACGTGAAAGCCGAATCAGGGAGAGACCATGCAACCGTTCACGCTCAACTACGCACGGCCCGCTGTGCAGTTGGACGTCACCATTCCGTACGCGTACGACTCCGGACTGCAGTTGAACGTCCTCCCGGACGGCCGGATCGCCGCCACCGACCACACCACCTTGAGAGCACTGGGGACAACGACGTCAACGGCCGGCTCCAAGACGCACTTCGACGACTGAACGCGGGCCTGTGGAAGATGACCGTGCTCATCCTGACCAGTGAAGAGGACGTGACGGCGGACATGGTGGTCCTCCGGCTGGGCGAGGCGGGCGTGCCCGTGGTCCGGCTCGACCCTGCCGACCTCACCAACGGGGTGGCTCTGTCGGGCGAGTACGTGCAGGGCGCCTGCCGCGGACATCTGTCCGTCGGCGGGCGCCTGGTGAGCATGAACGGCCTGCGCTCCATCTGGGTGCGCAGGCCGGGTGAGGCGGCCGCACGCGCCGCCCAGCCCTCGGCCTGGCTGACGGAGGAGTCGTCCCAGGCGCTGTACGGCATGCTGCGCTGTACGGACGCGCGCTGGATGAACCACCCGGACGCGGCCCGCCGCGCCCGCCACAAGCCCTGGCAGCTGCGGCTCGCCCAGGACAGCGGGCTCGCGGTGCCGGCCACGCTGATCACGACGTTCCCGCAGGCGGCCCGGGAGTTCGCCGAACGCTTCCCGGACCTGGTGGTCAAGCCCGTCTCCGGCGCCCATCCGCAGGAACCGCCGCGGGCGGTGCCCACCAGTCGGGTCGCTCCGGACGCCGACTTCGCCGCCGTCGCCTTCGGCCCGACGCTGTTGCAGCGCCGGGTCTCGAAACGGGCCGACATCCGGCTCACGGTCGTCGGCGACCGGCTGCTGGCCGCGCGCAAGCCGGCCGATCCGGACGCCCACCCCGACGAGGTGGACGTCCGCTTCGCCCGGTCCGTCTCCCCCTGGCTCCCGGCGGACGTGCCCCCGCGCGTCGCCGAAGCCGTCCTCCGCTACCTGAAGGACGCCGAACTCGCGTACGGCGCCTTCGACTTCGCGGAGGACGCGGACGGGATCTGGTGGTTCCTGGAGTGCAACCAGTCGGGCCAGTTCGGTTTCGTGGAGATGGACACCGGCCAGCCGATCGCCGAGACCATCGCCCGATGGCTGGCGGGGGACCGGCGAGCGGCGCGGTCGTGCGGCGACGGCGACGGGGAAACGGCATCGTGAAGCTGCGGCTTCCGGCTCGGAGAAAGGAACGCGGCATGCGCATCGGACTGCTCGGAACGGGCCCGTGGGCCCGGGCGGCCTACGCTCCGGCCCTGGCCGGGCACACCGGCCTGGACTTCGCCGGGGTGTGGGGCCGCAGGCCCGAGGCGGCGACGGCGCTGGCGGAGCAGTACGGCGTCGAGGCGTACGACGAGGTGGACGCGCTGCTGGCCGACGTGGACGCGGTGGCGGTGGCGCTGCCGCCGTCCGTGCAGGCCGGGATGGCGGTGCGGGCGGCGCGGGCCGGCCGTCATCTGCTGCTGGACAAGCCCCTGGCGGTGGAGGTCGCCGAGGCACGGGCCGTCGCCGAGGCGGCCGAGCGGGCCCAGGTGGCCTCGGTGGTGTTCTTCACCGCCCGCTTCCAGAAGGAGCCGGATGCCTGGATCGGTGAACAGGCGGCCGTGGCGGGCTGGTTCACGGCGCGGGCGCAGTGGCTCGGATCGGTGTTCACGAGCGACAGCCCGTTCGCGGCCTCGCCGTGGCGGCGCGAGAAGGGCGCGCTGTGGGACGTCGGGCCGCACGCGCTGTCGGTCCTGCTGCCGGTCCTCGGTGACGTACGGCAGGTCCTGGCGGCGGCGTACGGTCCCTCGGACACCGTGCATCTGGTCCTCGACCATGCCACCGGCGCGTCGAGCACGCTCACGCTGAGCCTGACGGCGCCGCCCTCGGCCGCCGGAGCCGATGTGGAGCTGCGGGGCGAGGCCGGGGTGTCGGTGCTGCCGGGGAGTTCCGAGGGCGCGGTCCCCGCCCTCACCCGCGCCGCCGACGCCCTGGTGACCGCGGCTCGCACCGGCCGCCCGCACGCCTGCGACGCCTCGTTCGGACTGCGGGTCACCGAGATCCTCGCCGCGGCCCAGGCCCGGCTCACCGGGAGCCAGAGCCCGGCGGACTAGGGGATGTCTTCCGGGGTCCCCCCACCGCCGGGGACCCGCCTCCGGTCCAGCGCCGTGGTCCACGCGGGGCCCCGCCACAGACGCCCCGAGCACAGGGGCCCTACCCTGGCCGGACGATGAGGAGGGGCATGAGGGAGACGGTGTGCACCGGCGCGGTGCTGGTCGTGGACGACGACGCGGCGATCCGCCGCTCGCTGGAGCGCGGGCTGCGGCTGAACGGCTTCGCGGTGCGTACCGCCGCCGACGGGACGCAGGCGCTCGCCTCGATCGGCCGGACACCGCCGGACGTCCTCGTGCTGGATGTGTCGATGCCCGGGATGAGCGGCATCGAGGTGTGTACACGGCTGCGGGACGAGGGACGCGACCTGCCCGTGCTGATGCTCTCCGCGCTCGACGAGACCGCCGACCGGATAGCCGGGCTGCAGGCGGGCGGGGACGACTACCTGGTCAAGCCGTTCGCCCTGCAGGAACTGGTGCTCAGGCTGCACGCCCTGCTGCGCCGGCGTCCGCCGGCCGGCCGGGAGGTGCTCCGGGTGGCCGGCCTGGTGATCGATCCGGCGGCGCGCACCGCCGAGCGGGACGGCCGGCCACTGGAGCTGACCCGCCGGGAGTTCGAGCTGCTGGAGGTGCTGGCCCGCAACGCCGGGCTGGTTCTCACCCGCGACCAGCTGCTGGAGCGGGTGTGGGGCTACGACTTCGACGTACGCACCGACGCCGTCGACACCTTCGTCAGCTATCTGCGGCGCAAGCTGGAGGCGGAGGGGCACGGCCGGCTGATCCACACGGTGCGCGGGGTCGGCTTCGTGCTCAGGGAAACGCGGGACACGCCGTGAGACTCTCCACCCGTGTCGGCCTCGCCGTCGGCTGCACCGTCCCGCTGCTGGTCCTGGCGTCCGGCTGGCTGCTGCTGCACCTGGTCGCCCGCGATCTGCACCGCGCCGAGGACCAGCACCTGCGCCGGCGCGCGGCGGCCGTCGCCCCGGACGCCCGGGCGCTGCTGCGAGCGTCGCAGAAGGGCCGCCCCAAGGCCGCCGACACCCGGGAACGACAGCTGTTCAGCGCCGCGCTCGACGTCGGTGTGCGGATCGTCGGACCGGAGGCGGTCTTCAGCGGCGGACCCCAGCCCGGGCCCTCGGTGAAGCTGCCCGACCGCACCGCCGGACCGGTCAGCGTCCGCGACGGCGCCCGTGGCTGGCGTGCCCTGGCCCGGCCGATCCGGGGCGCCACCGTCTCCGGCACCCTGTGGGTCTTCTCGCCCGACACCGCCGACCGCACCCAGCTGGGGCTCGTACGGCGCCGGGTGCTGCTCACCGCACTGCTCGCCGCACCCTTGTCCGGGCTGCTCGCCTGGGGCCTGGCCGGCGGCGCGAGCGCACCCCTGCGCCGGCTGACCCGACGCACCGCCGGCCTCGACCCGCGCACCAGCGGCACACGGCTCGACCACACCCGGACCGGGGTGCGCGAGGTCGACGAGCTAGCGGCCACCCTGCGGACCGTCCTCGCCCGCTACGACGAACAGGCCGCGCGCACCGCCGAGGCCCTGGACACCGCCCGCTCCTTCTCCTCCGCGGCCGCGCACGAGTTGCGTACCCCGCTGATGAGCATGGGCACCAACCTGGAGATCCTCGCCGGACATCCCGACCTGCCCGGGCCCGACCGCGCCGAGGTCGTCGCCGACCTGCGGCACGAACACGCCCGGCTGCTGGGCCTGTTGCTCATGCTGCGCGAGCTGGGCCGTGGGGACCTGGTGGAGGCGGAGGCGTTCCGGGACGTCGATCTGTCCGACGTGGCCGACGCCGCCGTCGCCGAGGCCCGCCGCCGCGCTCCGGACGCCGGCATCGGCCTCGACACGGCGCCCGGTCTCACCGTGCACGGCTGGGAGCCGGGCCTCAGGCTGCTGCTCGACAACCTGCTCGGCAACGCCCTCGCCCACGGCCGCGACAGCCAGGGCCGGGCGTGGGTTCAGGTGAGCGTGACCGGTGCCGCGGAGCACGTCCTGATCGCGGTGGAGGACCGTGGGGCCGGTGTACCACCGGATGCCCGGGGCCGGATCTTCGAGCGGTTCCAGCGGGGCCCGGACAGCGGGGGCTCGGGGCTCGGTCTCACCCTCGTCGCCCAGCAGGCGGCCCTGCACGGGGGAAGCGTCGCGGTGACGGACCCGCCGGGCGGTGTGGGAGCGCGCTTCGAGGTGCGGCTGCCCGCGGGGGACGGCGGGCTGCCCGGCCGACGGGACTGGCTGATCGGCACAGACCGGGCAGACCGGTCACAGAGATTCCCCAAAGACGGTCTCTAGCCTCCGTCACGACGGACGGACGACGTGACCGTCCGGGAAGTGAACGGAGAGGCAGATGTACGTACGACGAGGGACGCGCACGCTGCTCGCGGGGCTCGCCGTGACGGCCGTGCTGGCAGGCACGGCGGGGGCGGCGGCCGCGGCCGACAGCACGCCCGCGAAGCCTGCCGGTGACAAGGCCCAAGTGCTGTGCAAGCGGGTGCCGAAGATCGACCGGCGCATCGAGCGGGCCCTGAAGCGGCTGGACGCCGGAACCGACAGGCGCGGCTCCGTTGCCCGCCTGCAGAAGCGCGTCGACGACGCGAAGAAGGCCGGGCACACCGAGATCGCCACCTACCTCCAGGACCGGCTGAACTTCCGCAAGTCGCTGCGCACCAGCCTGCAACAGCGGCAGAAGGACCTGGCCGCGGTCAAGACGTGGTGCCGGGACAACAACGGCGGGAAGGCGGCGGGCTGATGCGGGCCCGGGGTCGGCTGCCGGTCCTCGCGGCCACGGCCGTGGCACTGCTGGTGGCCCTTGCCTCGGGCTGCGCCCGGCACGCCGGCGCCTCCCCGAGGACCACGCCCGGCACCGCGTCCTCGTCCACCGCCCCGGCCGGCACCCCCTCGGGATACGCGCGGATGGAGCAGAAGGTGAACGCGGCCGAGTCGGCGGCGTCAGCGGCCGACCGGGACGCGTCGAGCACCGCGGACCGCTGACCGTCGGTCCCCTGCCGTCGACGCTCCGTGGAACGCCGGTGCTCAAGGCGCACACGGCCGATGCCGGTGCACACGCGGGGGCGCGTCCGTTCCTTACCGCGTCCGCTCCCCCGCGTCCGGTCCACCGGGCTGGTCATTCGTGGCGTCGGGAACCGCCGCCAGGTCGTCCGGTTCGTTCTCGCGGCCCATGACCAGGTGCAGTGTCCACTCCTCGGCGCGCATGGGCTCGACCGTCATCGTGACGTCTGCTCCGCCGGCACCGGGGCTCAGGTCGACCTCGGTGAGGAGCTCGACGGGGCTTCACCGGGCACGAAGTCCACGAGCGTGGTGCAGCACAGCCGGCTGGTGGGCGTGACCTTGGTGAACGTCGTGCGCGACGGCGTTTCCAGCGGCCGCGCCGCAGGCGCGCATGGACTCGACCTGGTCGGGCTCGCTCGCGGTCATGGTGTGGACGAACTCGCCGCCGGGGCGCGGGGCGATCTTGTCGGTGAGCTGCGTGTGCGGCATGTGCGGCATGTGCGCGCAGGGTCCTTTCGGGTTGTCGTACGGGTCCTGCGGCCCGCTCACGGGCGGGCCACCGGACCGCTGACGCCACCGCACCGCGGGCGCGGCCCGCTGTCGCGGCCGACCCCGTGATCGCAGGGACGGTCGATCACGGGCCCTCGCGCAGGGCGACCCGCTCCCGGTGGCGGGGTAGCGTGGGGGTGTGACATCGGTGCGCGGCTGGTCGTCGCGTCGGAACCGGGAGGAGCGCGGCTGGCTGCGGGGCGCACCACCGCCGCGGTGGGTGCGGGTGCTGCCGGTACTGCTTCTCGTGGCGGTGACGGCGGCCACGACCGTCACTCCGCACGCGCGCGATCTCGGATTCCTGCTGGGCGCGATCCCGCCGCTCGCCGTTCTGTCGTACGGTCCGCTGGCCACCGCCGCCCTGGGAGCGCTGGTCGTCGTGGTGCTGAACGTGCCGAGCACCCACCTGGACCGCCCCGGCAACACCGATCTGCTGACCATCGTGTTCGTCGCCCTGCTGAGCGTGTTCGTGTCCTATGTGCGCAGCCGGCGGGATGCCCAGCTGGACACGGAGCGCGCGATCGGTGAGGCGGTGCAGCGAGCCGTGATGCCGCCTTTGCCGGTACGCGTCGGACGGGTCGGGTGCGCCGGTTTCTACCGGGCCGCAGAGGACGGGACGCTGGTCGGCGGGGACTTCTTCGACGTGCGGGAGGGGCCGTACGGCGTCCGCGCGGTGATGGGGGACGTACGGGGGCACGGGCTGTCGGCGGTCGCGACGGTGGTGTCACTGCTGGGCGCCTTCCGGGAGGCGGTGCTGGACCAGCCGGATCTGGAGTCGGTCGCGGCCCGGCTGGACCGCAGGCTGGCGGTGGACGCGGCGGGGGTACGGCACGGCGAGCTGTTCGCGACGGCTGTGCTGCTGGAGTTCACGGCCGACGCGCGTGCGGTGCGGGTGGTCGTCTGCGGGCATCCGGCGCCGGTGCTGCTGCACGACGGGCGGGCCGAGGAGCTGTCCGTGGCGGGGGCCGCTCCGCTCGGCCTGGCCCTGGTCGGCGTCGAGCCGCCCAAGGAGGTCACCGTGCCGCTGGAGCCGGGTGATCGCCTGCTGCTGGCCTCCGACGGGGTCTGGGAGGCCCGGGACGCCTCCGGCGGCTTCTATCCGCTGCCCGAGCGGCTGGCCGCCTTGGCGGACACGGCCTCCGGTGAGCTGGCCGGCGCCGTGTGGGCGGACCTCGGGCGGCGGCGCTACGAGGTCCGCGACGACGCCAGCGTGCTCGTCCTGACACCCGGCACGGCGATCACCTGACCGCTGTGCCGGACCCCGGCGGGGCATGCCGAGGGCGCGATGGTGACACCCCGGCCGACGAACGGATGCTCGGAGTTCGAACGTGACGCCTCAAGCGCCAGGGTTCGCCACCCTTTCCGTACGTGGAGACATCTACCAGCATGCATATGCCGGGTTGGCGTGCGGAGGTGCCGAGTGCCCGGCCACGGCCGTTGTCCGCCCTCGGGTCAGGCGAGCGAGGATCACCCGGAGCAGTGCATGACGAACACGATGTGGATGCGGGGCGTGGAGTGGGCGGCCGCGGCGGCGGCCGATCCCCACGCCTGCGAGAGCGAGTGGGACCGCGGCGAGGGCATCGCGCTGCTGGAGGCGGGCCGGTTCTGGGACGTCCTGAGCGTCCCGGACCGGCTCGGCCTGCTCGCCATGGACCTGCTGTGGCGGCCTGCGCGGCCCTCGCCGGGGCCCACTCTGGTGGACACCGCCGCGGGACGGGTCGGCTTCTTCCTGCCGCCGGACCCGTCCGCGGGCTGGGGCGGCGCCGGCCTGCGGTACGCGACCAAGGGGTCCTGGGTCGCCGTGCCGCCGCCGTACCGGCCCGCCCGCTTCCTGGAGTGGCTGGTCCCGCCGGACGGCACCGGCGCGCTGCACGAGCCCGGCGCCCTGGAGGCGGCGCTGCGGCGAGCCAGCGGCACGCTGGCCGTGCTCGCGCCGCTGTGCGGGGGGTAGCCGAAGCGGATCGGGAGCGTCAGGGCTCGTGCCGGGTGCGCCGCGCGCGCCCGGCCAAGGAGGCCCACAGGCCGTCCCCTTCGGCGGGGACCGTCCGCCCCTCGGCCCGCCACTCCTCGACGAGCTGGGTGTAGATCGGCTCGCGCGTCCTGAGGGCGCCGGCCACGTCGGTGCGGACACGCGGAGCGGTCTCGAGGCTGGACAGGCGCTTGAAGAGAAGCGACGTCATCTGATCCATCGGGGCCTTGAGGTCCATACGGTTCATGCCGGGGCAACGTCCGGGACGCGCCGCTGGTACTCCCCCGCCCCGCCCGCTCACCGGGTCGGGTGACCGCACCCCTCGAACGAGGCGTTCCGCCCGTCCGACAAACATCCCGCGGGACGGCGCCGTACGACGGGAACCGGCGGCCGCGGCCGACGGGCGTCGTACGGTGCGCGCTCCTATGCTGGACGGGCAGGGCTCCGACGTCTCGCCCACCGCACGTTCGGTTCTCACGTGCTTGGAGTCAGCCCATGTCGCATTCGCCCGCACGCCTGCGCAAGGGAGCCGCGGCCGCCGTCGCGGCGGCGACGCTGATGGTGCCCCTCGCCGGCGCTCCCACGGAGGCGGCCCCCGCGTACGCCGCGGACTCGCCGAGCCCCTCCCCTTCGGGTTCGGACGTGCGTACCCTCACCCCCGACGTGGCCCGCCGGCTCGACGCCGCGGTGCAGAAGGTGATGACCGAGGCGAACGTGCCCGGCGTGACGGTGGGCATCTGGACGCCCCACCAGGGCAGTTACGTGGCCTCGTACGGTGTCGCCGACAAGAGCGACGGCCGGAACATGACGCCGAACCTGTACATGCGGATCGGCAGCGAGACCAAGACGTTCACCGTGACGGCGCTGCTGCAGCTGGTGGACCAGGGCAAGGTGGGTCTGGACGATCCGATCGGCAAGTACGTCGACGGCGTGCCGGACGGCGGCACGATCACGCTGCGGCAGCTGGCGGGCATGCGCAGCGGCCTGTTCAACTACTCGGAGGACGACGGCTTCTACAAGGCGCTCACGTCCGATCCCCGGCGCGGCTTCACACCCCAGGAGTTGCTCGGCTATGCCTTCGGGCATCCGGTGCTGTTCCCGCCGGGGCAGAAGTTCTCGTACTCCAACACCAATCTCATCCTGCTGGGCCTGGTGGTCGAGAAGATGAGCGGGCAGCCGCTCGGGACCTACATCCAGCGGAACATCCTCGACCCGGCCGGCATGCGGAACACGCTGTTCCCGGTCGGCGCGGAGTTCCCCGTCCCGCACGCGCAGGGCTACACGGACCAGACGGCCGACGGCAAAGTCGCGGACGCGGCCGGCTGGAACCCGTCCTGGGGGTGGGCGGCGGGCGCGATGATCTCGAAGCAGGACGATCTGCGGGTGTGGGCGCGCACGGTGGCCACCGGCCAACTGCCGGACGGCCGCTGGATGATCAGCCCTGCCACGCAGAGGCAGCGGCTCACCACACCCGCGACGCCCATCCCGGGCGCGGGGTACGGGCTCGGCATCTTCGATGTGCAGGGCTGGATCGGACACAACGGCTCGCTGCCGGGCTATGAGTCCCTGACCGTCTATCTCCCGTCGGCGCGGGCGACCCTCGTGGTGCTCCTCAACACCGACATCGACCACAACGGCCAGGAACCGAGCACCCTGTTCGGCGAGGCGATCACGAAGATCGTCTCGCCCGGTCACGTCTTCGACCTGCCGGCCCAGCCGGCGGCCAGGTGAGGTCGCGAACCGGCCGGATTCACGCCGGGGCGAGGACGCGTCGTTCGCTCACGGCCGATTGACGGTGTGTACTGGGCGGTGACCGCCTCGCGAGAGACGACCAGCCAGGAGAGCCGTCGTGTCCGACATCGCTCGCATCCCGCTCGACCCGTTCGGCACCGACATCGCGGCGGAGAGCGCCCGCCTGCGCGCCCTCGGTCCCGTCGTCGCCGTGGAGTTGCCCGGGGGCGCCCCCGCCTGGGCTCCGACCGGTTACGACGTCCTCAGGGAACTGATCCTCGATCCGCTGGTGAGCAAGGACGCGCGCCGGCACTGGCGGCTCTGGCCGCGGCTCGCCGACCACCCCACCTGGAGCTGGATCGCCACCTGGGTGGGCGTGGCCAACATGCTGTCCGCCTATGGCCCCGACCACACCAGACTGCGCAGGCTGGTGGCGCCGAGCTTCACGCACCGGCGCACCGAGGCGCTGCGCCCGCGCGTGGCCGCCGTCACCGCCGAACTGCTGGACGCGCTGGAGGCGGAGGGGGCCGACGGCCGCCCGGTCGACCTGCGGGCCGGGCTCGCCCATCCGCTGCCGATCCGCGTGATCTGTGAACTGCTCGGCGCACCGGAGGAGTTGCGCCCGGACGCCGGACGGCTCATCGCCGACATCATGGACACCTCCGACCAGAGCCCGGAGCGCGCGGCGTCCGTGCAGGAGCGGATCGGCACGGTGCTGGGGGCGCTGATCGCGCACCGGCGCGAGGATCCGGGCGACGATCTCACCACGGAGCTGATCCGGGTCCGGGACGAGGACGGCGACCGGCTCTGCGACGAGGAACTGCTGCACACCCTGCTGCTCGTGGTGGGCGCGGGGTTCGAGACGACCGTCAATCTCATCGGCAACGCGGTCGTCGCGCTGCTGACGCACCCCGGGCAGCTGGCCGCGGTGCGCTCCGGGCAGGTCGGCTGGGAGGGGGTGGTCGAGGAGACGCTGCGGGTGCACCCCTCGATCGCCGCGCTGCCACTCAGGTTCGCGGTGGCGGACCTGAAGGTCGGGGAGGTGACGATACCGGCCGGGGACGCGATCATCACGACGTACGCGTGCGCCGGCCTGGATCCGGCGCGCTACGGTCCGGACGCGGCGGGTTTCGACGCGGCGCGCGGTGCCGGGGACCATCTGGCGTTCGGGGTCGGCGTGCACCGGTGCGTCGGCGCTCCGCTGGCCCGTATGGAGGCGCTGACGGCGCTGCCCGCGCTGTTCGCCCGCTTTCCGGGGCTGCGGCTGGCCGTGCCCGCCGACGAACTGCGCCACGTGCCGTCGTTCATCGCCCACGGCTGGCAGGAAGTGCCGGTCCTGCTGGGCGCCTGAGCCGGGTGCGGGGCTCCGACCGGACCCCCGTGCCGGTCGTGCCCCGCGGAAGACTGAACTTACGTGCGTTCAGCGGCGTCGGGTATCGCGCCGGTGCCCCTTCGGTGCGGGTGAGGACTCACCTGTGCACAGGTGAGTCCGGTTGGCCCCGGTTCGCCCCGCCGAGCGCGGGTGTGGCGAGGGTGCCGGTGACGAGGTGCGCGAGGACGATCTCGTACAGATCGCTGCCCAGGGCCAGCAGCTGGCGTTCCAGGACGGGTTCGGCGGCCCGGACGTGGTCGCGGACGGTCTGGGCGTGGACACCGAGGTCCCGGGCCGCGCGCTCGGCGTTCGCGTCCGCGGCGATCCAGGCGCGCAGGGTGCGGCGCAGGTCGCGGCCGTCCGCGTCCAGACGGCCGAGCAGGTCGCGGGCCCAGGCGCGCAGCGCCGTCGAGTCGAGCAGATCACCGAGCCCGGCCCGGGGTGACGGGTGCGGGTCCGTGCCTCCCGGGTCGTACGGCCCCTGCACCGCCTCGGTGTTGAGCGCGAGGTGGGCGGCCGCCCGGGTGGTGAGGTCGGAGAAGTCGCTGCCGAGCAGGGCCTCGACGCGGTCCATGCGGGCGCGGACCGTGTTGCGGCTGACGCCGAGGACCCTGGCCGCGCTCACGGCGGTGAACTCCAGACCCAGCCGGGTGGTGGCGAGCAGTTCGGCGCGGATGTGGTGGGGCAGGGCGTCGAGCGGGCGCAGCACACCGGCGGACCAGGCGCGCAGCGCCACCGGGTCCATGAGCCGTTGGGGGTGGGTGCGTTCGGCGTAGACGGCCGTCTGGTCCGGGCGGAAGCGGGCGACGGCCAGGGCGCTGATGGCCTGCCCGTAGGCGGTGGCGGTCCGGGTGAGGCGCTGGCGCAGGCTGCCGCCGAGGAAGACGCCGGGCCGGCCGTCGACCAGCGAGCGCAGCCGGTCCTGCGCCGCCGGTGCGGGGCTGACGACGATGACATGCCCGTCCATCGCGGGGCAGCGCACGACGAGTGCCTGGCCGTCGACGGCGTCCGCGCAGGCTTCGGCGAGGGCGTCCCGCTCGGCGGGGGATCCCTCGACGACGTACACGCGGGCGGTGTCCCCCTCCAGCAGGCCCGGCCACAGGCCCGCGGCCACCCGGCGGGCCGAGACGGTGTCCTCCACCATCAGCAGCTGCAGAATGGCCAGCCGCAGGTCGGCGGTGGCCCGCCGCAACCGGTGCCCGGCCTCGGTCAGTTTCCGCTCCCGCAGCAGGAGTTCGAGCACGCCCGCGGTGTGGTGCACGATCCCGGCGGCGCGCCGATCGAAGGGTTCCGGGCGGGCCACGGCCAGCACCGCGCCCGCCGCCGGACCCTGTTCGGGGTGCGGCAGCCCGACCATACGGAGGTGGCGTGAGCCGTCCTGCAGGGCGGCCGCGGCGAGACGGCCGGTGACCAGGTCGGCGAGCACGCCTGCGTCGAGCGGCAGGCGGTCACCGGCGAGCAGGTGGCCCTGCGCGTCCTGGAGGCAGACCGCCGCCCGGACGGTCCGCCCGAGCCAGGCGACGACCCGGCGCGGATCACGGCCGGCGGGGCTCAGCTGTCCGAGCAACTGCTCGGCCCAGGCGGTGTCGTTGTCGTACGGTTGCGGGGCGTGGGGGCCCTCGTCTGCTCGGCCGGCCACGTCGCCCTTCTCCTCGTCTCCGTGCTGACCTCGGCTTTCGAGGTGCACGTTACCCAAGATGCGGGTGCGTCCATGCCGGACACGGGCGGGCACCTGTGCGGATTCGCCCCGGGGCGACGCGGCCGACGCCTCGCTCGGACCGCGCACCGCGCCCGGGGACGGCATAAGCTCGGCGGATGGCGAAGTACTTCGACGTGCACTCCCAGAACCCGCAGCCGCGCAGCATCGGTCAGGTCGCCGACGCGGTGCGGTCGGGGGCACTCATCGCATACCCGACCGACTCGTGTTACGCACTGGGCTGCAAGCTGGGCAGCCGGGACGGCATCGACCGCATCCGCTCGATCCGCCATCTGGACGACCGGCACCACTTCACACTGATGTGCCGGGACTTCGCGCAGCTCGGCCAGTTCGTCCGCGTCGACAACGACGTGTTCCGGGCCATCAAGGCCTCCACTCCCGGCAGCTACACCTTCATCCTCCCGGCCACCCGCGAGGTGCCGCGCATGCTGCAGCACCCCAAGAAGAAGACCGTGGGCGTGCGCATCCCCGACCATGTGGTCACCCAGGCGCTGCTGGAGGAGCTGGGCGAGCCGCTGCTGTCCAGCACGCTGCTGCTGCCGGACGAGGAGGAGCCGATGACCCAGGGCTGGGAGATCAAGGACCGGCTCGACCACGCGGTGGACGCGGTGGTCGACTCCGGGGACTGCGGCACCGAGCCGACGACGGTCGTCGACTTCTCCGGCGGCGAGGCGGAGATCGTGCGGCGCGGCGCCGGGGACACTTCTCGGTTCGAGTGAGGCCGAGCGTCCGGTCACGGCGGTACGGATCTCGCGTGGCAGCATGAGGTGTACACGGCACCAAGAGGCGACCGCCTCCCGCCGCTGATTCCCCAGGAGGCTTCTCACCATGACCGCCGTACAGGGAGCAGACGTCGACATCCCGACCTCGGACGGCACCGCCGACGCCTACCTCGCCCACCCGGCGGACGGGAGCCCGCATCCCGGCGTCCTGCTCTACCAGGACGCCTACGGCCTGCGCCCGCAGCTGAGGGCGATGGCCGACCGGCTCGCCGGTGCCGGTTACACGGTCCTGGCGCCGAACGTCTTCTACCGGCACGGCCGCACCCCGATCGGAGAGGTTCCGGAGTTCATCGACCCCGCCGCCGACCCGGCCATCTGGGAGCGGATCGGCCCGGTCATGGCCTCCCTCACCCCGGAGCAGACCGAGCGGGACGCGGACGCCTATCTGGGCCGGCTCGCCGACAGCCCCTTGGTCAGCGACGGTCCGGTCGCGCTGACCGGTTACTGCATGGGCGCCCGGCTGGCCCTGCGTACCGCGGCGACCCACGCCGAGCGGGTGGCCGCCGCGGCCGGCTTTCACGGTGGCCGGCTGGCCACCGACGCCCCGGACAGCCCGCATCTCGGCGCCGGGCGCATCACGGCGGAGCTGTACTTCGGCCACGCCGATCAGGACCACTCCATGCCCGAGGAGCAGATCCGGCGCCTGGAGGACGCGCTCTGCGCCGCCGGCGTCCGTCACACCTGCGAGGTCTACCCGGGTGCTCAGCACGGCTACACCCAGGCGGACACCCCCGCCTACGGCCGCGAGGCCGACGAGCGGCACTGGGCGGCCCTGCTCGACCTGCTGAAGCGCGCTTTCTGAGCTCCGCGGGGCGCCCGCACGCGGCGGGCGCCCCCAATCCCGTCCAACTCATTGACATGCACGCGCCTGACCGTAAACCTGAGAGCGCTCTCAAGCAGGTACGGACCAACGTCCGTACGACCCCGACCCCACACGGAGGTGGAGAGTGCTCCCCAGCATCACCCGACCGGCGCTGCCCCTGGCGGCGGCGACGGCCCTGGTCGGCGGCCTCCTCACACTGGCCGTACCGGACCGCGCCGGCGCCGCCGTACCGGACACCGTCCCACTGAAGATCACCAACAACTCGGGCCGCTCCGGCCCGGTGTACGTCTACGACCTCGGCACCCAGCTGTCCTCGGGACAGCAGGGCTGGGCCGATGAGAACGGCGCCTTCCACGCCTGGCCGGCCGGCGGCAACCCGCCGACTCCCGCCCCGGACGCGGCGATCACGGGCCCGGCGGCCGGGCAGTCGAAGACGATCCGGATCCCGAAGTTCTCCGGCCGGGTCTACTTCTCCTACGGCCAGAAGCTCGACTTCAGGCTGACCACCGGCGGGCTGGTCCAGCCGGCCGTGCAGAATCCCTCCGACCCCAACCGGAACATCCTGTTCAACTGGTCGGAGTACACGCTGAACGACTCCGGGCTGTGGCTCAACAGCACCCAGGTGGACATGTTCTCGGCGCCGTACGCGGTAGGCGTGCAGCGCTCCGACGGCAGCGTGAGCAGCACCGGGCATCTCAAGTCCGGTGGCTACACGGGCTTCTTCGACGCGCTGCGCGGACAGCCGGGCGGCTGGTCCGGTCTGATCCAGACACGCTCCGACGGCACCGTACTGCGCGCCCTGTCCCCGCTGTACGGCGTGGAGACCGGGGCCCTGCCGGCGAACGTGATGGACGACTACGTCAACCGGGTCTGGCAGAAATACGCGACGGCGACCCTGACCGTCACGCCGTTCGGGGACCGGCCGGACACCAAGTACTACGGCCGGGTCTCCGGGAACGTCATGAACTTCACCGACTCCTCCGGCGCGGTGGTCACGAGCTTCCAGAAGCCGGACGCGGACAGCGTCTTCGGCTGCCACAAGCTGCTGGACGCACCCAACGACCAGGTGCGCGGGCCCATCTCGCGCACGCTGTGCGCCGGTTTCAACCGCTCGACCCTGCTGGTCGATCCGAACCAGCCGGACACCTCGGCGGCGAACTTCTACCAGGACCCGGTGACCAACCAGTACGCGCGCGCGATCCACGCGCGGACGGCCGACGGCAAGGCGTACGCGTTCGCGTTCGACGACGTCGGCAACCAGGAGTCGCTGGTCCACGACGGCAGCCCGCAGCAGGCCTATCTGACGCTGGATCCGCTGAGCTGACATGCCACGGTCCCGCACCCGGGGTGCGGGACCGCAGCGTCATGCCTCAGCCGGTCGTGAGAGCCGTGTCGTCCACGACGAAGCTGGTCTGGAGCGAGGAGTCCTCGACCCCGTTGAACTTCAGCGTGACCGTCGAGCCCGCCAGCGAGGACAGGTCGAAGGACTTCTGGCTGTAGCCGGAGGCCTTGTTGAGGTTCGAGTAGGTCGCCAGGGTCTTCGAACCGGCGGTCACCGTCAGCTTGTCGTACTGGATGCTGCCGGTGGTCTCGTCGGTGTCGATGTGCAGGTAGAAGGTCAGGGTCGCCTTGCAGCCGGCGGGGATCGTCACCGACTGGGACAGGGTGTCGGTGTGCGTACTGCCGTAGCCGTCGATCCAGGCCTTGTAGGAGCCGCTGTGGGCCGCTTCACCGCTGTCGGTGGTGATCACCCCGCTGGTCGCCGTCCAGCCGGTGCCGCCCGATTCGAAGCCGGGGTTGGCCAGCAGCTGGGTCGCGGTGCAGCCGCCGCCTCCGCCGGAGCTGACGGTCCAGCCGAAGGTCGCCGTGCCGGTCGCACCGGTGGAGTCGGTCACCGTGACCGTGGTGTTCGAGGTGCCCGCGGTGGTGGGTGTGCCGGAGATCAGGCCGGTGGAGCTGTTGATCGACAGGCCGGCCGGCAGACCGGAGGCGCTGTAGCCGAGGGCACCGCTGTTGGTGCTGCTCGCCTGGATCTGCAGGCTGACCGGTGTGCCGACGGTGGCGGTCTGGCTGCCCGGGTTGGTGACGGTCACTCCGCTGCTGGGCGGGGTGATGTGGCTGCCGACGTTGATGCCGGCGAAGGCGTTGCCCACGCCCGCGTACTGGGTGGAGTTGGTGCCGTAGAGCGCGGCGGCCGCGTTGAGGGCGGCGGTGCGGGCGGCGGCGTAGTCGGTGCTGGACGTCATGTACGTCGTCAGCGCCTTGTACCAGATCTGCAGCGCCGCGGCCCGGCCGATGCCGGTGACGGCGACCCCGTCCGAGGTCGGGCTGTTGTACGTGACGCCGTTGATGACCTTGGTGCCGCTGCCCTCGGACAGCAGGTAGAACATGTGGTTCGCGGGGCCCGAGGAGTAGTGCACGTCCAGGTTGCCGACGCCGGAGTACCAGCTGTCGGCGGAGCCGCCGTCCTTGCTCGGCTTGTCCATGTAGCGCAGCGGCGTCCCGTTGCCGTTGATGTCGATCTTCTCGCCGATGAGGTAGTCACCGGGGTCGGAGCTGTTGTTGGCGTAGAACTCCACGCCGGTGCCGAAGACGTCGGAGGTCGCCTCGTTCAGGCCCCCGGACTCGCCGCTGTATTCGAGGCCGGCCGTGTTGGAGGTGACGCCGTGGGTCATCTCGTGTCCCGCGACGTCCAGCGCGGTCAGCGGGTCGTTGTTGCCCGACCCGTCGCCGTACGTCATGCAGAAGCAGCTGTCGTCCCAGAACGCGTTCACGTACGCGTTGCCGTAGTGGACGCGGGAGTAGGCGCCGACACCGTCGTTCTTGATGCCGCTGCGGCCGAAGGTGTTCTTGTAGAAGTCCCAGGTCTCGGCCGCGCCGTAGTGGGCGTCCGCGCCCGCGGTGGCCGCGTTGGAGTTGGTGCCGTCGCCCCAGGTGTCGTTGTTCTGCGAGAACAGCGTCCCGGTCCCCGAGGAGCCGTGGTTCAGGTTGTACGTCTTGTGGCCGCCGCGCGCCCCGTCGGTCAGGGTGTAGTTCGACCCCGACTGGGTCGTGGTCAGCGTGACCTGCCCGCTGTACCGGGTGTTGCCGGTACCGGTCTTGACCGCCTGGTAGCGGTACAGCTCCTTGCCCGTGGTGGCGTCGGTGATCACGTGCAGCTGGCTGGGCGTGCCGTCGTCCTGGAAGCCGCCGATCACGGTCTCCCAGGCAAGCTTCGGGGTACCGGTGCCCGCCCAGATCACCTTGCGGGCGCTGTCCGTGGTGGCCTTCTTGGCATCGAGGGCCTGCGCGGCCTTCAGGGCCTTGGTCTCGGCGGCGGACCTGGTGAAGGTCGCGGTGGTGGACGCGACCTTGATCCGGTGCTTGTTGTTGAAGGTCGTGCTCACGGTGCCCGCGGCCAGGGAGGCGGGCGGGGTGTGCACGACGAGGTCGCCGCCGAGGACGGGGAGGCCCGCGTAGGTGCGCTCGTAACGGGTGTGCAGGGTGCCGTCGTTGTCCTTGGTGACGTCCTTGACGACCAGCTTCTCCTGGGCGCCGAGGCCGAGGGAGCGGGCCGTCGTGGCCGTCTTCTCCTTGGCGCTCTTGATCAGCGCGGAGTGCTGCGCCGGGGTGAGTTTCGCCGCCAGGCCTCCGGTGCGCAGGGGGCTGGGGTGGGGGCCCGCGGGCTTGGCGGTCGCCGGGACGGACTGGATGCCGACGGCGAGGAAGGCGGCGGTGGAGACCAGTGCGGCTCCGACCGTGGCCCGTCTGTGGGGATGACGTCTCACTCGTACTCCTCCTGCTGCGGCCGCCGGGTCGCGGCCGGTGACAGACCGGGCAGACGGGTGTGCTGCCCGGGACGAGCTGAGCTGTGCGGGGGACCGTGATCCATGAACACACCTTGGGGGAACGGCGTGTTGGGGGAGGATGTCAGGCTTGTCCCGCACATGTCAGCCACGTTGAGGGCATTCGAGGGTTTTCCCTATGTCACCTCGTGCGCCCATTCGCCTGGAACTGCGGTGAAGTCACGTTTTCGATAGCAAGGCGGCGTTCTCGCTGCCTGGACGGGCGCACGCACCGTCCCGGGCGTCTACCGGGCATCCTGGCGGACGGGACGGCCCCCATGGCCGGATTCCGGCGGCTCCATCCTCAAGTGCCCTTGCAAAAAACGAGGTTGTCGGCTCCGCAGGCGTGCGGTGACAGAAGGACGGGCGCCCTTGCGGAGCCGGCGATCGGGTGACCGGTGGGAACCGGCCGCGGATCCTCGACCGGGCGCCGGACGCGCGGCCTCCGGGGCTCCCCTGCGCCCGCCCGGACGGTCCGCGGCGCGTCCGCGAGCGCGAAGGCGGGCGGCCGGGCCCGCCGCGTTGGTGGCGTACACCTCGCCCCCGCGGGTTCTCGGTCCCCCACCGACCGGCCGGACCGCGTCGACGACCGAGCGGGCACCCGTCCCATGCAGCGGCACACCTGGTCGATGCATGGGGGACCCGGCTTTCCGGCATCGGCGGCGGGCAGAGTTGACCTTGACGTATGGGTCAATGCCTAGCGTCCCCCGCATGAAGTCCTTAACGACGAACGCATTGCCGCCTGTCTTCTCCGGTCCGCCCCGCACCGGTCTGGAGGCCCGGCTCGCCGCACGGCCCGACGGCTTGCCCACCGCGGACCACATACAGGTCGTCACGACGACCGTCCCCGATCCCGCGCCGGGCCAGGTGCTGGTGCGCAACCTGTTCATGTCGCTCGACCCCGGCATGCTCCTGCTGATGTCGGGCGGCCCCCGGCTGCCCATGCCCCGCTACGAGGTGGGACAGGTCCTGTACGGGGACGCCGTCGGCGAGGTGGTCGCCTCGGCGGATCCCTCGCTGGCCGAGGGCGACCTCGTGGTGCACCGGCTGGGCTGGAGGGAGTACGCGACGGCAGGCGCGGAGGCGTTCCGCCGGGTCGACGCCGATGCCCACCCGAGCCCTTCCATGCACCTGGGGTTCGGGCTGGTCGCCTACGTCGGCCTGGTGGAGGTGGCCCGGCTGCGGCCCGGGGACACCGTGTTCGTCTCCAGTGCGGCAGGGGCCACCGGTGGTCTCGCGGGGCAGATCGCACGGCTCATGGGCGCCGCCCGGGTGATCGGCAGTGCCGGGTCGCCGGAGAAGGTGGCCCACCTGACCGGCACGCTCGGATTCGACGCCGCCTTCGACTACCACGACGGCCCCGTCCTGGACCGGCTGCGCGCGGCGGCGCCGGACGGGGTCGACGTGTACTTCGACAATGTCGGCGGCGAGCAGCTGCGCGCCGCCATCGAGGTCATGAACATCCACGGCCGCATCGCGGTGTGCGGGGCGCTCAACCGACAGCGCGCGGGCCGTCCCGACGAGGGGCCCGGCGATCTGCTGGCCGTGGCCGCCAAGCGTCTGACGCTCCGCGGGTTCACCCTGTTCGATCACCTGGACCGGGCCCCCGAGTTCGGTGAGCGCTTCCGTGGCTGGCTGCGCGAGGGATCCATCGTCTACGACGAGACGGTGGTCGAAGGCCTGGCGAGCGCGCCGCAGGCGCTCCTGGACCTGGTCGGCGGCCGGTACACCGGAAAGACCGTGGTCCGCCTCACCCCTGCGCCTGCGGGAACGTCAGTAGCCTGACCGGGAGTTCAGAGGGGGACACGATGCTGATCGGCGAGCTGGCGGCACGGACAGGTACGACGACCCGCGCCCTGCGCTACTACGAGGAACAGGGCCTGCTGGAGTCCGACCGGACACCGACGGGCTACCGCGTCTACGGCCCGGCCGCCGAGGCCCGGGTGCGCAACGTCCGTGATCTGCTGGCCTCCGGCTTCACCGTCGAGGACGTGAAGTCGTTCGTGCGCTATCTCGACACCGATCTGCCGGAGGTCTTCGCCTACTCGCCCGCGTGCGCCGACGCCTATGGCGTGGGCGCACGCCGGGTGGCGGAACTGGAGGAGAGGATCGCCTCCCTCACCGGGGTGCGGGACATCCTGGTCCGCCGGATGCCTTGGCTCGCGGCGTCCGGCGACGGCTCCGAGGGCGATGCCACCTGACCGTCTCCGTGCCAACTTGTCTGGTCAAGTTTGGCCCCGGTTCTTCCGTTCGACAGCACCGGCCGATACCCATGTCCCGTTCATCGTGCACAGCCGGGCCACAAGGCCCTCACCCTCACCACTTCTCCTCAACGGGACGAGGTACACGAATGCGCATGCGCTGGAGATCCTTCGGCGGGCAGCTCGCCCTCCTCGGCGCACTGATCGTCTGCGCCGAGCCGGCCCACGCGGCCGGCAGCAGCGGCAATCTGATCGTCAACGGCGACGCGGAGGCCGGCGGCTCCTGCACCGACGACTGGGCCGCGGCGACCACGGTGCCGGGCTGGACCACCCAGGCCGGCGGGCCGGACGTCATGTGCCACACCGTCGGCTCCTTCGGGCTGCCCGGCGACGGCAACTCCCCCGGCAAGGCCTTCTTCGGGCCCGGCAACTTCGGTGACGGCTCGATGACGCAGACCGTCGACGTCTCCTCGGCGGCGACGGCCATCGACGGCGGCGGTGTGCACTACAACCTCTCCGGCTGGCTCGGCGGCTGGACCGTGTACAGCGGGTACGTGGCGGTAGGCCTGCACTTCCACGACGCGAACGGCCGTCCGATCGGCACGTCGGCCAAGCTGCCGACGGTCTCCGCGTCCGACCGGGGCATGGCCACGAAGTTCCTCTCCCGCAGCACGACCGGCACGGTCCCCGCGGGGACCCGGTCGATCCAGGTCGAGGTGCAGTTCCTGTCGACGTCGCACGAGACCGGCTACCTCGACAACCTCTCCCTCACCCTGGACACCCCGGTGACCGCGCCGGCCCCGCTCGCCCCGCCCGTGTCCAAGGTGCCCGGCTACGACCACGTGTTCATGGTCATGATGGAGAACACCGACTACTCCGAGGTCATGAACGACCCGGCCGACACGCCCTTCATGCACAGTCTGATGTCCCAGGGCGCGACGCTGACCGACTTCCACGGCGTCTACCACCCGAGCGACGAGAACTACCTCGCCATCGCCGGCGGCGACACCTACGCCAAGGGCGCCACCTACTGGCCGAACATCAACTCCCCCCAGCGCAACCTGGGCGACACCCTGGAGGCGGCCGGCAAGAGCTGGAAGGCCTACGAGCAGGGCATGGGCACACCCTGCAACACCAGTAACAAGAACGACAGTTACTACGAGCCGGATGACGCGCCGTTCATCAACTACACGGACATCAGCGGCGATCCGGCCCGCTGTGCGGCGCACCTGTTCGACACCTCGCAGCTGACCACGGACCTGAAGTCGGCCTCGACCACGCCGAACTTCTCCTGGATCGCCGCCGACGACTACTACGACGGCGAGGCGTCCGGCAACGGCAGCGCCACCAGCCTGAAGACGCAGGACGGCTGGCTGAAGCAGACCCTCGCCCCGGTACTGTCCTCCCCCGCCTGGACCCAGCAGCGCTCGCTGCTCGTCCTGACCTGGGACGAGAGCCAGAGCGAAGGCTACAACCACATCGCCACGACGGTCGTCGGCTCGCAGGGCACCGTTCCGGCCGGGACCAGCAGTCCGGCCCACTACGACCACTACGGCATCGGCCGCACGATCGAGTCGGCCCTCGGTCTGCCCGGGCTGACCGCCAACGACACCTACGCGACGCCGCTGAACGACGCCTTCGCGCCGTCCAGGGCGACGGCGCCGACCCTCACCGGCGACCTGAACGCGGTCGCGGACGGCGGCAACGTGACGTTCCGGTACGCGGTGCCGTCCGCCGCGCAGGTGAGCGCGAAGAACTGGATCGGCATCTACCCGGCCGGCGTCACCCCCGGCCAGCAGTCCTCGCTCGCCTGGTCCTACACCCCGAACGCCAGCGGCGCGGCGACCTTCTCCACCGGCAAGCTGCGCGGCGCGGGCAAGTACGACGTGTACTACCTGGCCGACAACGGCTACTCGGTGCTGGCCGGGCCGTTCTCACTCACCGTGGACTGACCGGCCGCCCTCGGTCCGGCGCTCCGGGCGTCAGGCCCCGCCCTGCGGGGCGGGGCCTGCTCGTTGTTACCGTGCACGGCGTGTCTGACTCCTCACGCGATACCGCAGAGGGCGCCGGCTGGGGCTCTGCCGAGCACGGCGCCTATCGGCAACTCATGCCCGCCCATGTCGAGAAGCTGTCGTGGCTCAACCCGAGAACCCTGTGGGCCGCCCGGAACGGGGTGCTCGCGTCCTGGTTCGGCGACCCGACGGGCCGTACCCGCAGCCGCTGGGTGGCCCGGCGGGCCAAGGCCGGGGCTCCCGCCGACAAGGTGGTCCGCCGCGATGTGCCCGACCGGTTCTCCTTCATGGTCATCGGCGACACCGGCGAGGGCGACGACTGCCAGTACGCCGTGGTCCCGGGCTTTCTGAAGGCGGGTCAGGACACCGAGTTCGCGGTGATCGCGAGCGACGTGATCTATCCCGTCGGCAGCGCGGACGACTACGGCACCAAGTTCTTCCAGCCGTACCAGGACTACCCTGCCCCGATATACGCGATACCGGGCAACCACGACTGGTACGAGGATCTCGGCGCGTTCATGCGCGTCTTCTGCGCCGACCCGCCGCCGCTCGACCCCGAGCCCGCACCCCGTCCGCTCACCCGGGCCTGGTGGCGTGCCCTGCTCTGGCACCGGCCGCGCCCGACGGACGGTCAGCACCTGGCCGAGGCGGGCAAGTTGCGCTCGGCACCGGAGCAACAGGCCGTGCAGCCGGGGCCGTACTGGGCGATCGACGCCGGACCGGTGCGGATCGTCGGCATCGACACCGGGCTGCTGGGCACGATCGACGCCGAACAGGGCGCCTGGCTGCGGGAGGTCTCCCGGGGCCCGAAGCCCAAGATCCTGATCACCGGGTCTCCGCTGTACGTGGACGGCGAGCACCACCCCTGCGCCATCGAGGGCGGCGGCACGGTCGACGACATCGTCCGTGACCCGGAGCATCACTACGTCGCCGCGATCGGCGGAGACATCCACAACTACCAGCGCTACCCGGTCGACGTGCACGGCCGGACCATCCAGTACGTGGTGGCGGGTGGCGGCGGCGCGTTCATGCACGCCACGCACACCATCCCGCGGGTGTCGGTCGCCGATGTGACGGAGCGGGACTTCCGCTGCTATCCGCTGCGCGGCGACTCGCTGGCCTTCTACAGCCGCCTGTACGGCCGCCGGCTGCGCCTGCGCCGCTTCTTCACACTCACCGAGTCCGAGGCGACGGCCGTGATCGCCGAACGGCTCGGCATCGAGCCGGGCCGCGCGCCCGGCCCGGACGCCCGTGTCACCCGGCGCACCCGGATGGTCGCGAGCCTGCTGGGCGCCGGCGGCCGCCCCGACCGGACCTCGCGGTTCCGGCTGCCCGTGCGCAAGCTCTACACCCAGCTGTTCTCGCCCGGCTCCGCCACCTACAGCCCGCCGTTCTTCAAGTGCTTCCTGCGTCTGGACGTCACCCCACAGGCGGTACGGCTGCGCTGTTTCGCCGCGACGGGCAACCGCGCCCAGGAACTGGACCCGCCGGTCGAGGACGATTTCACCATCCCGCTGAAGTGATCACACGGTTGTCACACTCGGCTGCCAGAATCAGGGCAGTACTCATGTACGCCCCCTGGAGGAGCCCGTGCCGTCCACCGCTCGCCCGCTGCGCAGACTGGGCTTCCTGACGATCGGTCTCTTCGACGCGGCCGACCCGGGCCGGGGCCACGAGTCCACGCTGGAGATCATCGAGCTGGGCGAGCGGCTGGGCTTCGACAGCGCCTGGGTCCGCCACCGCCATCTCCAGTACGGCATCTCGTCCCCGGTCGCGGTGCTGGCGGCGGCTTCGCAGCGCACCCGCCGCATCGAGCTGGGCACCGCGGTGATCCCGCTGGGCTGGGAGAATCCGCTGCGCCTCGCCGAGGACCTGGCGACCGTGGACATCCTGTCCGGCGGCCGTCTGAACCCGGGCGTGAGCGTGGGCCCGCCGATGCACTACGAGCAGGTCAAGGAGGCCCTGTATCCGGACACCGCGGACACCGAGGACTTCAGCTACGAGCGGGTGCGGCGGCTGCTGGACTTCGTGCGCGGCGAGGCGGCCACCGACTTCAGCGGTGTGGAGGGCTTCGAGGTCTTCGCGG
Source organism: Streptomyces griseochromogenes (assembly GCF_001542625.1). NCBI lineage: Bacteria > Bacillati > Actinomycetota > Actinomycetes > Kitasatosporales > Streptomycetaceae > Streptomyces > Streptomyces griseochromogenes. Next base: position 6,257,388 of record NZ_CP016279.1, read on the forward strand.
ACGTGGTGCAGCCGCACTCCCCCGGGCTCGGGCGGCGGATGTGGTACGGGGGTGCCGGCCTCGGCTCGGCGCGCTGGGCGGGCGAGCACGGCATGAACTTCCTGACCAGCAGCGTCGTCAAGGCCGAGGACACGGACGGGCCGCTGGACTTCGCGGAGATCCAGCGGTCGCACATCCGCGCCTTCCGCGCCCGGCACCCCGACGGGGACGCGGCCCGCGTCTCCCAGGGGCTGGTGGTGATCCCCACCGACTCCGCGAGCCCCGGACAGCGGGCCAAGTACGCGGAGTACGCCGCCGCGCGGCTGCCCCGCACGGCCTCTCCGCAGGGTCCGGCGCGGCTGCTCTTCGCCCCTGATCTGGTCGGCACCAGCGAGGAACTGGCCGAGTGCCTGAACGCGCACGCCGCGTTCCGCGAGATCGACGAGGTGGCGTTCGCGCTGCCGTTCACCTTCGCCCACGACGACTACGTCCAGATCCTCACGGACCTGGCGACGAAGCTGGGCCCCGCTCTGGGATGGCGGCCGGCGGACTGACGGTACGTCGCCCGCGAGCATCACCCGGTGCGTGATCCACGGGAAGCGGGGCGGGCGTTGTCACCGGGGGCCGGCTGGATGGTGGCCCGGTGGTCCCGGAAGGCGACGCTGCCCGGCTCCCAGCGGAAGGGGACGGTGTGTTCGGGGCGGACCGCCCGCTCCGGCTGCGCCGCGCTCAGGCAGGAGCCGTTGACGGACAGCAGCCGCTCGGTGGGGTGAGGGCTTGTTCGGTCCAGACCGTCTTTCCGTGGGCCGTGTAGCGGATGCCCCAGTTCTGCGAGAGCTGGGAGCAGATGAACAGGCCCCGGCCGCCCTCGTCGATCGTCCGTGCGTGGCGCGGCCGCGGGGCGGAGGTGTTGGAGTCGTGCACCTCGCAGGTGAGGGTGCGGTCCTTGATGAGACGCAGTCGGACCGGCTGGGCGCCGTACCGCAGGGCGTTGGTGACCAGTTCGCTGACGATCTCCTGCGTGGCATAGGCGGTGTCCTCGTCCACGCCCCAGGTGGCGAGTTGCTGCCGGGCGTGCCGGCGTGCGGCGGCCGGGGCGGTGGGCCGGCCGTCCAGCGGCCAGGTGACGACACGGTCGGCGGGGAAGGGGCGGGTGCGGGCGAGAAGGAGGATGGCGTCGCCGGGAAGGGAGTCGACGCGCAGCCGGTACAGGATGTCGTCGCACAGGTCCTGCAGGGGCCGGTCCGCGTCGGCGAGCACGCTCCGGAGCAGTCGCGGGTCGCTCGTGCCGTCCTCGGACTGTGCGGCGGACAGGAGCGAGGGCGAGTAGAGGGCGAGGACGTCTCCGTCGGCCAGCGTGACGGAGGTGGCGGCGAACGGGGAACCGCCTGAGCCGCCGAGGACGGCACCGGCCGCCAGGTCGACCACTCGGGTCGAGGAACCGGGGCCTGCGACGACGGGCGGCGGATGTCCGGCGGAGGCGATGGCGCACGCACGGGTGAACGGGTCGTAGACCGCGCACAGGCATGTCGCGCTGAGGGGCTCAGCGCGCAGGGGGTCGCCGGACGGCAGCGCCCTGCGCTCCTGAGCCAGGTGTGCCGCGGCGTCGTCGAGCCGGGCGAGCAGTTCGTCGGGTTCCAGGTCCAGTGCGGCGAGCGACTCGATGACGATCCGCAGCTGGCCCATGGTGGTGGCGGTGTGGATGCCGTGGCCGGCGACCTGCCCGACGACCAGGGCCGTACGGGCGCCCGGGAGGGCGAGCGCGTTGGACCAGCCGCCCGCACCCCGGTTGTCGGCCACATACAGGCCTGCGGTCTCGGTCGCGGTCTGCGACGCGGGCGCCGGCGGCAGCAGGTGGCGCTGGAGTGCCGCGGCGACGGAGTGCTCGCGGGTGTAGCGGCGGGCGTTGTCGATGCTCAGGGCGGTGTGCGTGGCCGGTGCGAGGGTGAGGGTGACCTCGTTGTCGTCGAATGCGGCGGACTGTCGGACGCGGTAGAGACTCATCAGTCCGAGCACCGTGCCGCGCAGCGTCAGCGGTGCGACCAGCAGCGCGTGCGCGCCGGACGCCCGGATCGCCTCGGCACGCACGGGGTCGGCCGCCAGCCAGGGCGTGCCGGGGTCCAGGACCATCGCGCGCGGCTTGAGGTCGGCCAGCGTCTGTGCGTACGGGGTCGGGAACGGCAGTGCGCGGACATCGCCCACCGGGTGCGCCTGGATCTGTTGTTCACCGCCACTGTGCCCGAAGGCGGCCCGGCGCAGCGGCACATCCCGTCCCAGCGGGCTCAGCGGCGGTTCCTCTCCGCGCACCACCGGCTCCACCACCTCCACCACGCCGATGTCGGCGAACCCGGGGACCAGCGCGTCCACCAGTTCCTGGCAGGTGGTCACGACGTCCAGGGTCCGTCCCACCCCTTCCCGCACGGCATACAGAGCCTGCACTCTGCGGATCGCCTTCTCCTGGCCTGTGACGTCGTGCGCCAGGACCAGCACTCCCTGTGCGTCGCGCAGGGGAAGCACCGAGACGGCCACATGCGTGTGCCGGGGATCGTTGCCCGGGTCCGTGCGCAGCACGCGCTCCGCCCCCGGCGCGCCGCTCTCCAGAGTCCGGCGCACCATCTGCTCCAGATCTCCGGGCGACGAAAGCGGCCACGCTTCGGTGACGGCTCGTCCCTGGATCTGGGGAGCGCCCGCACCGGACAGTTCCTGCGCGGCCGCATTGGCCGACACGACCCGCAGCCGCTCGTCCACCACGAACAAGGCCCCTGACGTGTAGGCGGACAGCGCCTCGAACACCGCGGTCCCCATACCGGGCAACATCCCGATCGACGGCGGCAGGAAGATCCCCCACGCCACCGAACCGTCCTGCCGCGACAGAGGTCGCACGCGCAGGCCGTCGCCGCCCGGTCCGCCCGCGACATCCCGCAGATCGACCTGCCCGCGGCCCTTCGCATCATCACGACCGGACGCCGGGTGCGGGCTGACCAGGTCGGTTGCCGGGCGTCCTACGACCTCGCCCGCCGGGCGCCCCAGCAGCTGTTCTGCCTGGTGGCTCCACTCCACCACGACGCCCCCGCCGTCCACGATCATGAGCGGCGTATCAGCGGTCACGGCAACCACCTCCACCTCCCAGCTTGCCCGCGGGCCCAGGGCTTCGCCGCCCCTGCCCACGGCATCGCCGGCGCCGGCCGTCACCCAGGCGGTGCGGCCAGGGTCTTGACGGCCGGGCGGAGCAGGGCCGCGATGCGGTCGGCCGGGGCGTCGCGCAGAGGAGCCAGGCCGAGGAGCTGGTGGCCGATGGTGACGCCCAGCAGGGCGGTGACGACGAGTGCGGCGCGCAGTCCGGCGTCCTCGGCCGCGGGCAGGGCGGCGCCGATGCTGTCTATCTGCCGGCCGAGGTCGGCGCGGACCTGATCGGCGGCCGCCGGGTCGGTGAGCATGGAGCGCATCATCGCCAGCGTGCCCTCGGGAAGACCGCCGAGCTCGAGGCCGAGCGTGGCCAGCAGCTGATCGACGAGCGCGTCGGTGCCGGTGGCCGTCGGCGGAGCGGGGATGGGTTGCACGGCGTGCTCGAACAGCTCGCGTTTCGAGCCGAAGTACTGCATGACCAGCGCCGGGTCGACGCTCGCCGCGGCCGCGACGGCGCGAATGGTGGTGCGTTCGAAGCCCTTCTCGGCGAACAGCTCCCGGGCGCTGTCGAGGATGCGGGCCTCGGTGGCTCGACGGCGATCGGCGCGGGACCGGCGAGGGGTGGACATCATGTCACTCTACTGGCGTTGACCGAACTGGCGACCGAACCATGCGGCGATCGGGTCAACACCCGTTGAGCTTCGATCGGCCGCGAGGACATGGTCACTGGTGTTCCTGCCGTGACGCCGTCATGGCGTGGCCGGTTTCGGGCGAGCCGCCCATCATGCGGAGCATGGCGGGCCCTCCGGTCCGCAGGAACCGCACCAGGAGCACGGCGGCGAGGAGGAGGAAGGCGATGTTGAGCCAGGTGGTGTAGTTCCAACTGACGCCCTCCATGGGGACCTTGGCGTCGGCCTGGTCGGGGATCAGGCCGAGACCGCCGAAGACGAACTCCACGACGTATCCCGCGACGACCATCGACAGGTAGAAGGTGCCGAGGAGGAAGGCTGCCATCCTCGCGCCGTAGTACTTCCGGTAGATGTTGAGGATCGGCAGGATCAGCAGGTCGGCGAAGATGAACGCCACCACGCCGCCGAAGCTGATCCCTCCCTTCCACAGCACCACCGCCAGCGGCACGTTGCCGATGGAGCACACGAACGAGGCGATCGCCACCAGCGGGCCGACGACGGGCCCCCACAGCCTGGCGGCGAGCGGGTGACCCTCGAAGAAGAAGGCGCCCCAGAACGAGTCCGGGACCCAGGCGGCGATGGCACCGGCGATGAGCAGGCCGGCGACCAGGTCGCGCAGGATCGCCGCCCATTCCATGACGAACACATGGCTGGTGGCGGTGAAGCCCTCCCGGGAGAACAGGCGTCGGGCGAAGGAGCCGTCGCGCCGCACGGACATGTCCATCGCGGCATGGCCCTCCATCGAGCCGGCGAGGCCCCGTCGCGCCTGTTCACGAGCCTGGCGCAGGAGCCCCGTGCGCAGGAACAGCCGGAAGAGGACAGCCAGCAGGACGATCATGACGGGGCCGCCGACGAACTCGGCGGCGGTGAACTGCCAGCCCATCAGCAGCGCGAGGATGACGCCGAGTTCGACGACGAGGTTGGTGGAGGCGATCTCGAAGGCCATCGCGGCGGTGAAGTCCGCGCCCTTGCGGAACAGCGAGCGGGCCAGCGCCACCGCGGCGTAGGAGCAGGACGAGGACGCCACACCCAGGCCCGCGGAGACGGCGAGGGTTCGGGGCCGGTCGTCGCCGAGCAGGGAGACGACGGTGGATTTGCGGACGACGGCCTGGACGACGGCGGACAGTGTGAAGCCCAGGATCAGGGCCCAGGTGATCTCCCAGGTCATGGACCCGGTGATCGCCAGTGCGTGGAGTACGGCGTGCATCCGAGAAGCCTCGCCTCCCTGGTACGGCGTACGGGCGGCGGACACGCCGACCGCCGGAAAGCCTTCCGCCGAGCCGCTCAGTCGTGCGGAGCCGCCCCGCTCACCCGGTGGTCCGCGTGACTGAGCGCCTCCATGACCAGGCGTCGCAGATGCCCGTCGCGGAGGCTGTAGTACACGTGCCGTCCCTCGCGGCGCGTGTCCACGAGCCCGGCGAGCCGGAGCTTCGCCAGATGCTGGCTGACCGCGGTGCGCGAGGCCGCACACCGCTCGGCCAGCGAACCGACGTCCGACTCCCCCTGGGCGAGCAGCCACAGCAGATGCAGCCGGGTCACGTCGGACAGCAGCGCGAAGACCTCGGTCGCCTCCGCGAGACGCGTGCTGTCCGGGGGGCGCAGATGCGCACCTGGCGCAGTTGGCAGGGGCTCGCGAGCAGGCATGCACACAGGGTAGAGGGCCGGGCGCCCGGTCACAGCTGTCGGCTGCCCCGACCCGGAATCGTTCATGTGCGCAGATGCGCACCTATAGGTACAGTGGGCAGTGGTCGTGCTCACCCCGCCTTCGGCCCAGGGACCGCCCCATGCTCTCCGTGCTGCGCAACCGCACCTACCGACACCTCTTCATCGCCCAGGTCATCGCCCTGATCGGCACCGGTCTGGCGACAGTGGCGCTCGGACTGCTGGCGTACGACGTCGCGGGTGCCGATGCCGGCTCCGTGCTGGGCACCGCTCTGGCGATCAAGATGGTGGCGTACGTGGCGATCGCTCCGGCCATCGGCGCGGTCGCCGACCGGCTGCCGCGCCGCACGCTCATGGTCGGCGCGGATCTGACACGGGGCGCCGTCGCGCTGATGCTGCCGTTCGTGAGCCAGGTCTGGCAGGTCTACGTCCTGATCTTCCTGCTGCAGGCGGCGTCGGCCGCGTTCACGCCCACCTTCCAGGCAGTCGTCCCCGACGCGCTGCCCGCCGAGCGCGACTACACCCAGGCACTGTCGCTGTCGCGGCTGGCCTACGACCTGGAGAGCCTGTTCAGTCCGGCGCTCGCCGCCGCCCTGCTGTCCGTGATCACGTACAACTGGCTGTTCCTCGGCACGGTGGCCGGTTTCCTGGCCTCGGCGGCACTGGTGGTCTCGGTCGTCCTGCCCAAGCCGGTCGGCTCCCCCGCGCCACGCACCGGCGGCGCGTACACGAAGGCCGCCGCGGGGACGCGCCTGTTCTTCGCCACCCCGCGACTGCGCGCGCTGCTCGCCCTCAACCTCGCGGTGGCGGCGGCGAGCGCGACGGTCACGGTCAACAGCGTGGTGTACGTCCGGCGGCTGCTGGGTCTCGGCGCCGCCGAGGTGTCGTTGGCCCTCGGCGCCTACGGCGGCGGTTCGATGATCGTCGCACTGCTGCTGCCCCGCGTGCTGGACCGGGTGTCCGACCGCGCGGTGATGCTGGGTGGCGCCCTGCTGCTCACGCCGGTCTTCACCGCGCTCGGCGTCCTCACCGCTGCCGGGAACGGCGGGTGGCGCCGGCCCGCGCTGCTGGGGATCTGGGCGGCCTTCGGTGCCGCCTGTTCGATGGTGCTCACGCCGGCGGGCAGGCTGATTCGCCGCTCGGCGCCTCCGGCGGAGCGCACGCCGGCGTTCGCCGCGCAGTTCTCCCTCTCGCACGGTTGCTGGCTGCTGACCTATCCGCTGGCGGGCTGGGTCGGTGCGGCTGCCGGTCTGGAGTCGGCGGTGATCGCGCTCGGCGTGATCGCCTTGGGCGCCGGGCTGCTGGCGGTGCGTCTGTGGCCGGCGAGGGAGCCGGTCCTCGTCGAGCACGAGCACGCCGGGCTCCACGCCGGTCATCCGCACCTCGCGGACGCCGTCCGGGTGCCCGGCGGCTGGCGGCACCGCCACCGTCGGCTCGCCGACGGGCTCCACGTGCACGGGTGAGGGGGGCGATCCGCCCTCCACGGCTTTCCGGATCCGCCGGGAAGGAATGAACCGGGACGCACCGAGCGGACCGTCCGGATCACCTCACCCGGTCGTCGGCACGGGCACAGCCACGAGGTGCCCGGCACGGTGCAGGCGTGCCACCAGTGCGGCGCACACGAGCCCGGTGGCGGCCAGCGCCGCCCACGGAAGCCAGCGCACGCCCGTGTCGAACAGTGCCCCGACCGCGAGGTTTCCGAGGGAGACCGCGATGCCGGAGGCGGTGTTGTAGGCCCCGTAGTAGGTCGCGACGAGCCGGTCGCTGGAGAGGCGGACCACGGTGTCCATCTCGAAGGGGTAGAGCAGGGCACCGCCCCATGCCAGCAGCGCGGCGCAGCACGTGAGCGCGAGGACACCGGCCGCCAGGCCGCCGGTTCCGTCGTAGGAGCCGGGCAGGACCAGCAGGAACGCGGCGCCCATCAGCACCAGCCCGTACGCGATGGCCCTGGGTCCGGGCAGAGTCCGCCGCGCCCACGCGGTCAGCTTCAGCTGCCCCGACAGGGCGGCGAGAGCGGAGACGGCGAAGACCGCCCCTGTCACCAGTCCGGTGCGTTCGCCGAACAGTTCCCGGGCACGCAGTGGCAGCGCGAGATAGACCTGGAAGCCCAGGACGTACGAGCCCGTCATGGCGGCGGTGAACAGGAGGAAGGGCCGGTTGGCCGCGACGGTGCGCCAGTCGGCGGCGACGGCGCGCCAGGCGGGCTCGGCGGTCCTGCCGGCCGGAGGGCGTGCCGGCAGCGCGCGGGCCTGAAGGACGGCCAGGATGGCGAAGATGAGCGCCGAGACCGTACACACGGCGCCGAAGTCCCAGGTCAACAGAGCCAGTCCCGCCAGTGGGCCGATCAGGATGCCGGCCTGGTAGAAGATGTTGAAGGCGGCGAAGGCCTCCACGCGGCGTTCCTCACCCGCGTCGGCGGCCAGGTACGCGCGCACGGCCGGGTTGAACAGCGCACCCGCCAGGCCGGTCAGAGCGGAGGCCGTCACCAGCGCGGGCAGCGTGTCCGCCGCCGCGAGCAGTCCGAAGGCGACCGTCCGCAGGGTGCACCCGATGAGGATCATCGGCTTGCAGCCGTAGCGGTCGGCGAGGGTGCCGCCGACGAGGAACATGCCCTGCTGGGAGAGGTTCCGCACGCCGAGGACCAGGCCGACCGTCCAGGCCGCGAGCCCGAGGCCGTGGGCGAGGTGATCGGCCAGGTAGGGCATCAGCATGTAGAAGCCGAGGTTGATGGCGAACTGGTTGACCATCAGCAGCCGCGTCGGCAGGCCGAAGGAGGCCATCTGCGCCCGCAGCCCCCTCATCGGACGCCCGCCCCGGCACGCTCCACGGTGGCCCGGCCGAGCGGATCGCGGACCTTGCCGCACCTGGTCCAGCCGGTCACCACACGCTCGTCCGGCTCTGCGATCTCGTCGGGTCGCGGCGGGGGTTCCTGGCCCAGCAGCCGGTGGTCGCGGCACCATGCGTCGTTGTAGACGGTGTCCAGGTAGCGGTGCGGGCCGTCGGGGAAGACCGCCGCGACCCGGGTTCCGGCGGGATACGTGCGCGCGACCCATCCCGCGACGAGCGCGACGGCCCCGACGCTCCAGCCCCCTGTCGCGTAGTGGCGGCGGCCCAGTTGGCGGCAGGCCCACACCGCTTCGGCCGGCGCCACCCAGTGGACCTCGGCGAAGGCCGGGTAGTCGACGTTGCCCGGGTGGATGCTGGAGCCCAGGCCGCGCATCAGCCTCGGCGCGGCGGGCTGCCCGAAGATGGTGGAGCCGACCGCGTCGACCCCGATCAGGGTCAGGGCCGGGAAGGACTCGCGCAGTACGCGGGAGATGCCGGCGGAGTGCCCTCCTGTGCCCACCGATGCCACGAGGACGTCGACGCGGCCGAGTTGTGCGATCAGTTCTGTGGCCAGCGGGCGGTAGGCGCGCGCGTTGTCGGGGTTGTGGTACTGGTCCGGGCAGTACGCGCCCGGTGTGCGGGCCAGCAGTTCGGCGACGCGCTCGCGGCGGGCCCGTTGCCAGCCGCCGTCCGCGTGCGGGGCAGCGACCTGGTCGACGTGCGCGCCGAGCGTGGCCAGCAGCCGCAGCACCGACGGCTCCATGCCGGGGTCGGTCACGACGGTGACCGGATGCCCGAAGGACAGCCCGGCCAGCGCGAGTCCCAGCGCGAACGTACCGCTGGAGGACTCGACGATCGGGGCACCCGGCACGAGGTCCCCGCGCCGACGGGCCTCACGGATCATGTGCAGACCGGGGCGGTCCTTGATGCCGCCGGGGTTCGCGCCTTCGAGCTTGGCGTAGAAGCCGCGGCCGGGTGGGGCGAAGGGTTCGTCGATCCACAGGACCGGAGTGCCGCCGACCAACTGGGCGGGGCGGCGGGCGACCACGGGGAGCGGAGCGTGGGCTCCGCGGGTTTCGGGCAGAGGGAGGTTCATGCGGGTACGGCTCCTTCGCACCGCGCGGGGCATGGACGCGGTGCGGTCGTCGGGGTCATGGGCGCGCGGGCACGCCCCTGCCGCGGAACGCGGGCGGGTGGGGGCGTGCGGGCGGCGTCTAGAGACGCCGGACGCAATGGAGCGCGAGGGTGTCCGGGGCGTCGGTGCCGGAGGCGGCGGGGCCGGATGGCCGGCACCGGACGGCGGGCGAAGGCGGGCCGTCGACCGCTCCGAACGGGCTGTCGGCCGGATCGGCGTGGCCGGGCTCGACGATCGTTTCGTCGACGGCGGTCCTGGGGCGGTCGGCCGCGTGATCGATGTGGTCTCCGGACCGGTGCTGATGCTCGGGGGCCGGTTCGCTCTCGCGCCCGGCGTCGTGCAGCGGCCGAGCGATCTCGGCAGCCTCGACGCTCACAGGGGGTCCGGCGACGGCGGAGACATGGACGGCACCGGCGAGATGGGCGGTGACCAGGAGGACGAGGCCCAGCAAGAGCCCTGCGCGGCCGGACCGCATCGAGGCCTGTCGCACCTTCCACACTCCGATCACATACACAGAGTAGTCGATCGACCACGACTCGTGCGGGAAGAGGGCGGCCGGGGCGAGGCGCAGGACCGGACGAGAACCCTCGCCGGCGCGTGCGGTCCGGGGGCCGTGCCCCCGGACCGGATGAGTGGTTCAGTGGCGGAGGCCGGCCGTCAGGGCGGCGGACAGCCGGGGCGCCGCGAACCGGGTCCCGCAGGTGAAGCGCATCAGCGGGCCGAAGGTGGCCGCGGACGTGATGCCGGTGAAGTAGAGCCCCGGCACCGACGACTGGAACCCGGTGTCCAGAGCGGGAAACCCTCCCGTCCGGGCCAGCCCGGACCGAAGCCGCGGGGCGAGGAAGTCCAGGGCGTCCAGCTGGACCCGGTAGCCCGTGGCGGCCAGGACGTGCGCGGTCTCGATCGTGCGGATGGTGCCGTCGGCGCCCCGGGTGACGAGACGGACACCGTCGCCCTTCCGCTCGGCTCCGGTGACGGTCTCTCCCAGGTGTACGGGGACGCCGTCCAGCCTCGGCTTGAGCCACCACGAGCCGAACGGCCCCAGCACGCGCTTCACCAGCCGCAGCCGGGTGGGCGCGGGCAGGAAGCGGAAGAACCGCGCCTGATGGACCACCGCGTACAGCCCCCACGAGCGTCCCAGGGGCGTGTCCGGCTGCCAGTGCGGTGGCGGCGAAGGCGCCGTCCCGAACACCAGCCGCCGGGTCCGCGCGAGCAGCCGGACTTGAGCGCCTGCCTCCGCCAGCAGTGCGGCGCTCTCCTGGGCCGACTGGCCGGCTCCCACCACGACCACGTCCCGCCCCGCGAACTTCGCGAGATCGCCGTGGTGCGAACTGTGCGAGACCAGCCCCTCGGGCACGAGCGGCGCCAGCGCCTCTGGGACGTACGCGAAGCCGTCCATGCCGCTGGCCACCACCACGGCCCGCGCGCGCGGTTCCTCCCCGGAGGACAGCTTGAGGTGGAAGCCGTCCGTCTGCCGGTCGACACCGAGCACCCGGACGTTCGCCACCTCCGGCACCAACCGCTCGGCGAACCAGCGCCCGTAGCGGACGAACATCTCCACGGGTACCGGGTCATGCCCGGTCAGCCGGGGCTCCCCGGCCTCTCGGCAGTAGGCGTCCAGGGTGAACCCGGCTTCCGGAGCCGACAGCATCGACGCGCTCGGCGGCGACTTCAACAGCATGCCCGCGGGCATGTTCTCGGCCCAGCTCGCCATCGGCGAGCCGAAGACCCTGACCGGCAGGCCGCGCGCCTTCAGATGCGCGGCCGTGGACAGGCCGTACGGGCCCGCCCCGATGACAACGATTGGTGCGGCAGCAGTACTACGGGACACGTGAATTCCCCCCTGGCGCGGCACTCCCCTCGGAGCCCGCGCCCCGGCATGACTGGGTGCGGAACGGGCGGTTGAGCACACCGGAAGCCGCTCACGGCCGAACGTCAGGCCGTGAACGACGGGGAGGGGCAGGGCGGGCCGCGCCGCACGACGGCGTCGGCCAGAAAGGTCACGGCAGGAGACGTACGGTCGCCGCCGCAGCAGGGGCGTCGCTCGGCATTCGTGCCCACGGCCAGCTCGAGCGGCGCGCGCACCGGTGCGAACAACCGGCGCAGCAGATCCCGCCCGGCCGCGCGCAGCACGCGCCGCCGGCACGTGTCCATGCCGCGCAGCAGCACGGCGCTCAACACCGTCAGCAACAGGTGCGCGACGACGACGGGCAGGCCCGCGTGCACGGAGGACGGCCACAGCGCGTGCGCCGGCAACGCGACAGCGTCGTCGGTCCGCACGAACCAGTAGCCCACGGCCATCTGCGCTCCGGCGGCGAGCGTCAACTGCCGTGCCAGTGGCTTCTCCTGCCCCGCACCCGGAAGTGCGACGGCGAAGAAGAAGAGGGCCGCGGCAGCCCGCACACCCCACGAAGGGCTGGAGTCGAAAGCCAGATGGTGGACGGTGCCGGCAACCGCCGTACCCAGTACCGAGAACAGTCCCGCCCGGACAGCCGCCACCGGCACCACACGCGGTACCCGACCGCGGCGGCGCACACGGGACACATCCGCCGAACCCCCCATGACCCACCCATGATGGGGCTCGCGGCCCGCCCGTGTCATCACCGCGTCGGGCGCCGCTCGGCACCTGCTGCCGCTCGGATTCCCGTCGGACGGACCTGACCGGAAAGCCGGTCGGTGGCTATGACACCGGATACGCCGATCCGCTCATGGCCGATCGTGAATCAATTGGGGAACCCTTCGCTCCTCCAGAGAACGCTTCGTCGTGGCGCGACAGGAAAGGGAGCACGTCCTGGGACGCGGAGCGCGCCCGGCGGCTCCCGTCCGCAGCCGCTGTCATGGGCGTCCGGCAGGTGCGGCGGGAAACTGCCAGGCAGCATGTCGAATCGTTTATTCGAGCATGCGCGCTCACGGATCGAGGGCCAATGACGCGCTGACGGCAGCCGGAACGAGAGGGGCGCACAACCCAAGCGATTCGGATTCTTCCGATTAGCCGACCTTCCTCAAGGCTCTTGCCCCGGTATCACGCTCTGCAGCTAGCTATGCGCTGCGTCCACTTCCTGGCCGGGGCTCCCGACGAGCCTTGGCGGCTGGTCAGGGGAAGTGGTCTGAACCCGCATGTGAGGAGTGGTCATGAAGAAGGCCTACGAGGCGCCGACGCTCGTCCGGCTCGGTACGTTCCGCAAGGAGACGGGGCTCCTGCAGCGCCACGGCAACGACCGGCTGATCCTGAGCAAGAACTGACGACCGACGGTCGCTGACCGACGTCATGACTGAACTGCACGAAAGTGCGGGGACGGGCCCCGGCGACGCGCACTTCACGGTCTTCACGGACCGTGCGGACGCGGCCGCCGTGGCCCGCTCCTTCGCCCGTCCCGGAAGCCGGACCCTCGCCCACGCGTCGGGCCGGCCCTGGCTGGTCGGCCACTGGCACGACGACGAGGTGCTCACGGCGGGCGCCGGTGGTGCCTCCGTCGCCGTGATCGGCTGCTGCCCGGTCGACGCCGACGAACTGCGGCGCCGAACCGCACGGTTGCGTGATCTCGCGGAGCTCGACGCCCTGGCCCGATCCCTTCCCGGCAGCTTCCATCTCGTCGGCGCCCTCGACGGACAGATCAGGGTGCAGGGCACCGCCTCCGGACTGCGACTGGTCTTCCACGCGGAGATCGACGGTGTGCGGGTGGCCGCGACCCGCGCCGACACGCTCGCCGCCGTCCTGGGCCTCGAACCCGACGTGGAGGAACTGGCCGTCAGACTGTTGTGGCCCGCCCCTTATCCGCTGTTCGAGATGTCGATGTGGTCTTCGGTCACCGCCGTTGCTCCGCACGACGCCGTGGTCGTCGCCGCGGACGGGCGCACCGCACGGCACACCCGGTGGTGGACGCCGCCGGAGCCTGTCCAACCGCTCGCCGAAGCGGCGCCCCTGATCCGGAAGGCGCTGGAGGAGGCCGTCGGCGCGCGTACCCGTCAGGGCGGCGTGGTGAGCTGTGACCTGTCCGGCGGTCTGGACTCGACCTCCGTCTGCTTCCTGGCCGACCGCTCCCCCGCCCGCGTGGTGGCCAGTACCTGGCCGGGGCGCGATCCGGCGGACACCGATCTGTCCTGGGCCGAACGGGCGATGGGGTACCTCCCGGACGTCGAGCACGTGGTCTGGGACGCCGACGCCTCGCCGCTGGTCTACGAGGACCTGCTCGGTATCGACGACCTCCTCGACGAGCCCACCATCGGCGTCATGGACCGCTCCCGGGTCCTTCACCACCTGCCCGGCCTCGCCGCTCGCGGCAGCCGGTTGCACCTGACCGGCATCGGCGGCGACCACGTGGCCTGGTGCTCCGAGGCGTACTACCACCGGCTGCTGCGCACCCGTCCGCTGTTCGCCGTGCGGCAGTTGCGCGGGTTCCGGGCGCTGTGGCAGTGGCCGCTCGGCGGCACGGTCCACGCTCTCGCCGACTCCCGGCCGTACGGGAAGTGGCTCGCCGGCTCCGTCGCCAACCTGCGTGGCCCGCTGCCTCCGTCCGTCGCCACGGGGCTCGGCTGGGGCACGGCACCGCGTCTGTTCGGCTGGGTGACCCCCGAGGCCGAACGCATGGCCCGCCGGGCGCTGCTCGCCGCCGCGGCGACGGTCTCGCCGCTGCACCCGGACCGTGGACTGCACGCCGACCTGGAGCAGATCCGCTCGTGCACCCGTGTCATCCGGCAGTGGGACCGGATGGCGGCCCGCGCGGGCCTGCCGATGGCCTCTCCCTTCCTCGACGACCGTGTCATCGAGGCGTGTCTCGCGGTACGTCCGAGCGAGCGCGTCACGCCCTGGCGGTACAAGCCGGTCCTGAGCGCCGCGATGCGCGGGATCGTCCCCGATGCCTGCCTGCGCCGGGCCAACAAGGCCACGGCCGCCATGGACGCCTCCGACGGACTGCGCCGGCACCGCGGCGACCTGCTGGCCCTGTGGGAGGGCTCGCGGCTGGAGGAGCTGGGCCTGGTGGACGGCGCCGAGCTGCGCCGCCTCGCCCGGCGGCCCGCCTCCCCGGGGCTGTCCGACGCCATCCTGTACTCCACGATCGCCGCCGAGGTGTGGCTGCGCGGATCGGACCGCGGCCACACCCGCGTCCCACAGCCCTGATCGCATCCCCACGTCAGAAAGGCCCGCCCATGCCCCTGCGGTTCGGCGACAACGTATCCACTGCCCAGACCGAGTACGGCACGGTCCTGCTGGACGAACAGGCAGGCGCCTACTGGGAGTTGAACCCGACCGCCACCCTGGTGGTGCGGACGCTGCTCGACGGCGGCGAGGAGGCGGACGCGGCCGCCGCCCTGGCGACGGAGTTCGACATCGGCCGGGAGCAGGCCCTGCGGGACGTCCAGACGCTCGTACGGCAGCTGCGGAGCTCGGGGCTCGTCTCATGACGACGCCCAGCGCGCTGGAGCGGCCCACCGATGTGCCCCTGGCCCGACGCCTGGCCGCCCGCCTCGTCCTGCTCCCCGCCGTCGCCCTGGCCATGCTGCCGCCCCGCCGCATCCGCACCGTACTCGGCCTTCTGCGGCGCGGTGCCGCGCCCGCCACCACCACGCAGGCCCAGAACGCGCGCGACGCCATGTGCGCCGCCAGCCTGCGCTGCGCCGGACCGAAGGGCTGTCTGCCGCGCTCCCTGGGAGCCGCTCTGCTGTGCCGGCTCGGCGGAACCTGGCCGACCTGGTGCACCGGTGTGCGTGTCGTCCCGCCCTTCACCGCGCACGCCTGGATCGAGGCGGAGGGCCGTCCCGTCGGGGAGGGTCTGCCCGAGGGCTACTTCACCCGGCTGATCGCCGTCGACCCGCTGTCGGCTCCGACGGACCGATGACGAGCGACGCGCCGTCGTACGACGGCCGGGCCCCGGCCGCCGAGGGCGACACGTCCACCCGGGTGGCGGTGGCCACGATGTACCGGCTCACCGCCAGGCACCGGAGGGCCATCGCCGTCGCCACCGTGCTGACCCTCGTGGGCTCCGCCCTGGGACTGGCCGAGCCGCTCGTCGCCAAGCACGTCGTGGACGCGAGCGCCCGAGGACAGGTCATCTGGCCGCTGCTGGCACTCCTGGGCGCGCTGTTCGTGGCCGAGGCGGCGACGGGAGCCACGGGGCGCTTCCTTCTGGAACGGATGGGCGAAGGTGTCGTACGGCAGCTCCGTCACGGGCTGGTGGGACGGCTGCTACGGCTGGAGATGAGGGAGTACGACCGCCACCGGGGCGGGGACCTCATCTCCCGGGTGACGGCCGACACCACCTTGCTCCGGGAGGTCGTGTCACAGGCCCTGGTCGATCTGGTGACGGGCAGCCTTGTCGCGGCCGGGGCGATCGTCCTCATGGCCTGGCTCGACCCTCTGCTGCTGCTCCTGGTCGCCGGCACCGTGGCAGCGGCGGCCGTGGTCGTCGCCTCCCTGCTCACGGGGATCAGAGGCGCCTCCGCGCACATGCAGGACTCGGTCGGTGCCATCGCCGCCGATCTGGAACGCGCCCTCGGTGCCGTGCCGATGGTCCGGGTGCACCGCGCCGAGGAGCGCGAGGCGGCCGGCATCGGCGCCCGCGTCGACGCGGCCTACGGCGCGGGGGTACGCGCGGCGAAGCTCGCCTCCGTCATGAGCTCCGCCGTCGAACTCGCCGTCCAGGGCTCCTTCCTCATCGTGCTGGTCGTCGGCGGCCTGCGCGTCAACGGCCACGCCGGGTCCCTCGGCGATCTCGTCGCCTTCCTGCTCTACGCCTCGTACCTCGTCCTGCCGCTGTCCTCCGTCTTCCGTGCGGTGGGCCTGGTCCAACGCGGGATGGGCGCCTACCAGCGCATCGACGGGGCGCTCCGCCTGCCGGTGGAGCCCACCGCGCCCCGGAACCGGCGAGACCTCGCACCCGTACCGCGCCCGCACGGGCCGCCCGTCACCCCCGAACAACCCGTCCTCGCCCTGCGCGACGTCCACTTCGGCTACGACCCGCAGCGGCCGGTCCTCCGCGGCGTCTCGTTCGCCGTCCCGCATCGCCGGCAGGTGGCCCTGGTGGGCCGGTCCGGAGCCGGCAAGAGCACTGTGTTCGCCCTGGTGGCGAGGTTCTACGAGCCGAACGCGGGCACCCTGCTCTTCGACGGGCGGCTCGCGGCCGAACTCAGCCGTGACGCATGCCGACGGGGCATCGCCGTCGTCGACCAGAACACCCACGTCGTCCACGGCACCCTGCGCGACAACATCACCTACGCCGTGCCCGAGGCCACGGAAGAGGAGATCCGGCGCGTCGTCGAACTGGCCCGGCTCGACGAGGTCGTCGACCGCCTTCCCGACGGCCTGGCCGCCGTCATCGGCGAGCACGGCAGCAACCTCTCCGGCGGCGAACGGCAACGCGTCGCCCTCGCCCGCGCGTTGCTGGCCCGCCCCTCGCTGCTCCTGCTGGACGAACCCACCTCCCACCTCGACGCCATCAACGAAGCGGCGCTCACCACCGTCATGAAGGACGTCGCCCAGGAGTGCGCCCTGCTGGTCATCGCCCACCGCCTGTCCACGGTGCAGCACGCGGACCACATCGTGCTGCTGCAGGACGGCCGCATCAGCGCCGGCGGACGCCACGAGGAGCTGCTCACCGGTAGTGCCCTCTATCGCGAGCTGGCCGCCGGCCAGATGCTCCGGCCCGGCGTCGGGCCCGGAACCGGCAACCGAGGACACACGGACGACTGAAACGTGCCTTGCGCCGGTGTCAGTTCTCCAGTGCGCGGGCGATGGGCAGCGTGTCGGAGGTCTGCCGCAGCTGGGTGATCTTGCCCTTGCGAAGGGTGAAGAAGTGGGCGAACCGCGATGTCACCGGCTTGCCCCCGATCGTGACACCGACATAGCGGCCGAGCACGATGACCTGGTCGCCGTCCTCGTAGTAGGCCTCGCCGACGCAGCGGAACTCCTGGAAGCGGGAGAGGAAGGGAAAGAAGTCGTTCACGATGCTGCCGAGTCCGTCGTAGACACCCCCGTTGGGGAAGCCCTCGGCCACGTCCCAGCGCGCGTCCTCGTCCACGACGGACCTGATGACGCCCAGGTCGCCGGCCGCGTCGTAGAAGCGGCGGACGACGTCGATCTGCGGGGAGTCCGACACGGTGTTCCCTCTCGACATGTGAGGTGCCGATGTCCGGTTGGTCGCGCCTTCACCTTACTCACCGATGGACCGTCACGGGCGGAAAACCCGGCCGGGACAGCCTGACCAAGCGGCCCGCCACCAGGACGGCCTCGACCTGCCGGACCACCGGCACCGGCCTAGGGCCACGACCGGCCCGGTGCCGTCCCGCGGGTCGACGCCTGGCCGCACCCGTGGCCACGGCCGGCCGCCGAGGGCGAGCGGGGAACACCTCCCACCACGACTTCACTGACGCACCCAGGGCCCGGTTTCCACTTCGTGGACGCCGGACCCGACGGACGCCAGGCAGGCCGGTGCCGCTGACCTGCGCCCTCGTCAGGAACGCCCCTTCACCGGGTTCAAGGGCGTCTTCGACCGGAAGGACATGAACCCGCTCGGCCTCGGCGGGTTCATGGGCGTCCGGTCCGTGCCGTTGAAGCCGTCGGCGTCGACGGCGGGGGCGGTCTGGGCGCAGGCGGTCGGCGACGCCGACAGCCCCACCCGGGTCGCCTCCTACGTCGTCTCCGGCATCGGCTTCCTAGGCGGCGGCGTCACATGATGCTGCGCCCCGCGGGCCGGCTGATCGACCGCGTACCGCAGCGTGACCCCGACAACGAGGGTGTGCGCGCCACCGTCCACCTGATCTGCGAGCGCAACGACGAGACGCATGTCCGGGCGCTGCTGTCCCAGGCCCTCGCGAGCGACGGGCTCGCGCCCACCGGTCTGCGGGTGCGGCGCGACGACCAGGGCGGCACCAGCCTGCGGGCGGCGGTCTCCCTCAGCGGCGACCCCGCCCGAGCCCTGGAGCAGCTCATCACCCGCCTGTCCCTGGAACCTGGCGTCCGCGACCTGCACTGGCACCTGGACGACACGTCCCTCGACTCGGAGCGGGAGGCGGCGGCATGAACGACCCCGTCACCCGGCACGCCCGCCACGCCGTCCGCCGGGCCGCCCGGCAACTGGCGGAGGACGCCCCGAGACTGACCGCCGGCTCCGCGAGCGCGCTCCGTGCCGGGCTCCGCGTCCGCACCGCCCGCCTGCGCGGGGCCGCTCTCGCCGCCTGGCTCACCGGCGTACCCGAGCACGTGATCGCCGCCGACGGCCGCGTGCCCGTGGCCGTCGTCCGACACTGGATCGCGGCGCGCAAAGCGCCGCGACACCCCGGCGACAGGCGGCCGTGACGGACCACCCCGGTGGCGCCTTCGACCTGCCTCGGCCGATGCCCCATCACGACGCGGGGCTCGGCCGCATCGATCGGGATTGCCGGGTGCCGCCCCCCAACGCGCCCGCAGTGCCCCCATGTTCGCGGCGACGGCCGCTCGCGGTCCTGGAGGCTCCCCCACGCGCATCCCACTCCGCACCGTCGTCATCGGCGCGGTGACCGCCGCCTCTTTCCTCGCCTGCGGCACCGCCGGGGCGACCCCCGCGGGGCCCGGAGTGGCGGCCCGGACCATCAGCCGGACCACCGTCGGCGACACCGACCGCACCCTGCGGGAGATCACGGTCCCGCACGGTCAGAGCACCGGACGGCACTACCAGGGCGGTCCGCTGTACGGCATCGTCAGGCAGGGCATCCTCAGCCGCTTCGACTCCACCTGCGCCTCGGACCGCGTGTACCGGACGGGCGCGACGATCCGGGAGCCGTTCGGTCCGGACCACGGTCACATCGGCCCCAATCTCGGCGACACCCCGATCGACCTCTATGTGCTCTGTGTGCTGCCACACGGCTCGCCGTTCTCCGAGGACGCACCGAACCCGGGCCGCCCGTTCCGGTGATCAGGCGTCTGGCAGCGGCTGTTCCGCCCAGATCGTCTTGCCGCTGCCCGTCTGCCGGCTGCCCCAGCGCTGCGTGAGCTGGGCGACCAGCAGCAGCCCGCGGCCGCCCTCGTCGAAGGCGTGTGCCCGGCGCAGGTGCGGCGAGGTGGAACTGGCGTCGGAGACCTCGCAGATGAGGGCGCGGTCGCGGATCAGGCGCAGCTTGATGGGCGGTTCGCCGTAGCGGATGGCGTTGGTGACCAGCTCGCTGACGACGAGTTCGGTGACGAAGGAGGCCTCGTCCAGCCCCCAGACGGCCAGTTGCTCGGTGGCCGCCTGCCGGAAGGTGGCCACCTCGGCCGGGTCGGGCGGTACGTCCCAGGTGGCGACGCGGTCGGCGCCGAGCGCGCGGGTGCGGACCATGAGGAGGGCGACGTCGTCGGTCGGCTGTTCGGGCAGGACGGCCTTGAGCACGTTGTCGCTGAGCGTCTCCAGGGAGTCGGTGCGCACGCCGAGGGCGCGGCGCAGTTCGTCGACGGCGTGGTCGACGTCCCGGTCACGGTCCTCGATCAGGCCGTCGGTGTAGAGGGCGACGACCGATCCCTCGGGCAGTTCCAGCTCGATCGCCTCGAAGGGCAGCCCGCCGACCCCGAGGGGCGGTCCGGCGCTCATGGAGACGAACTCGGGCGTGCCGCCGGGCAGGACGAGGACCGGTGCCGGGTGGCCGGCGGCGGCCAGGGAGAGGCGGCGGGAGACCGGGTCGTAGACGGCGTAGAGGCAGGTGGCGCCGAGTTCGGCGACCTCCTCGCCGCTGCCCTCTGCGCCGAGGTGGGTGACCAGGTCGTCCAGGTGGGTGAGGAGTTCGTCCGGGGGCAGATCGACGTCGGCGAGGGTGCGTACGGCCGTGCGCAGGCGGCCCATGGTGGCCGAGGACTGGATGCCGTGGCCGACCACGTCGCCGACGACCAGCCCGACCCGGCTGCCGGAGAGCGGGATCACGTCGAACCAGTCGCCGCCGATGCCCGCCAGGGATCCGCACGGCAGATACCGGTGGGCCACCTCGACCGCGGCCTGTCCGGGCAGTCCACTGGGCAGCAGGCTGTGCTGGAGGGCGTGGGCGGTGCTGCGTTCACGGGCGAAGCGGCGGGCATTGTCGATGCAGACGGCGGCGCGGCTGGCGAGCTCCTCGGCGAAGACGGCGTCGTCGGGGCCGTAGTCGTCCGGGTGCGCCACGCGCACGCACACCGCGACGCCCAGTGGGGTGCCGCGGGCCCGCAGCGGCACCGCGATCATCGAGTGGACGCCCTGCCGGTAGGGGCGGCCCGCGGGCGAGCGCGCGTTGCGCTCCTCGAGCCAGCGGTCGAAATCGGGCTCGCCGACGTGGCTGAGCATGGCGCCACCCTCGCGCAGGGCACGGGCCGAGGGTGAGGACGGCTGGTAGACGTCCGCCTCGCCCAGGTACACGGCCGCTCCCGGGGTGCCCTCCCGGGTGGAGCCGTGAGCGACACGCCGAAGTGTGACACCGCCGTCCGGGATCATCGGCTGCTCGTCCGCCCCGAGGACCCAGTCCAGCAGGTCGACGCTGGCGAAGTCGGCGTACTGCGGAACGAGGAGCTCGACCAGTTCCTCGGCGGTGCGCACCACGTCCAGGGTGGTGCCGATGCCGGTGGCCGCCTCGTTCAGCAGGGCGAGCCGGCGCCGGGCCCAGAACTGCTCGCTGCTGTCGAAGGCCGCGACGGCGACCGCGGTCGGCTCGCCGGAGTCGTCCCGCAGCGGCCACATCTCGATGCTCCAGGCGTGTTCCCGGTTCAGGCCGGGCGCGCCGGTGAAGCTCTCGTAGTGGACGGGCCGGCCGGTCTCGGCGACCTGGCGCAGATGGCGCATGAAGTCCCGGCCGTGCGCGCCGTCCACCACGGTCTCCGGGTAGAGGCGGCCGACCAGCTCCTCCTCGGCCACGCCCTTCACCTGGCAGGAGGCGTCGTTGGCGCGCAGATAGCGCTGTTGGAGGTCGAAGACCGACATGGACATGGAGGCCGTCTGGAAGGCCTGGGCGGCCAGCGTGACGCCGGGCGGACCGGGCGGCTCGACGGTGACCACGTATGCGCTCGCCGCGCCGTCCGGGCCGAGGACGGGGCAGGCGGTCACGGCCAGCTCGACCCGGTGTCCGTCACGGTGCCGCAGTGCGAGGGTGCCGGCCTGGGCGCCGATGGCCGACGCGGGTACGTCCTCGGCGAGCAGGTCGGTCGCCGGCCGGCCGACGACCTCTTCCGCCGCACGACCCGTGAGCAGCCGGGCACCTTCGCTCCACCCCGTCACCCTGCCCTGGGCATCGATGATCGCCGCGGCCGCGACACGCTCCATATGCCCCAGGATGATCCGATTGTTCCGGGGCATCAAGCGCGGGAGCGGGCCGTCTCAGCCCCTGCGGGCGCGCAGCGCGGACAGCGCCCGGTCGGCGTGGGTGTTCATCCGGAATTCGCTGCGGACGATCTCCAGGACCGTGCGGTCCTCGGCGATGACGAAGGTGACCCGCTTGGTGGGCGCGATGGTGAAGCCCCGCTTCACGCCGAACCGCTCACGGACGGTCCCGTCGGCGTCGGAGAGCAGCGGCATGCCGAGGGTGTGCTGTCCGGCGAACTCCTGCTGCCGTTCGACGCTGTCGCCGCTGATCCCGACGGGGCGGGCGCCGACCGCGGCGAATTCCGCGGCGAGGTCGCGGAAGTGGCAGGCCTCGGCGGTGCAGCCGGGCGTCAGGGCTGCGGGGTAGAAGAACAGCACGACCGGCCCGTCGGCCAGCAGGTCGGTGAGGCGCCGGGTGGTGCCGCTCTCGTCGGGCAGCGCAAAGTCCTCGACCTTGTCCCCGACCTCGATGGACCGCGTCATGACCGTTCCTCCCGGCTACGGGCGGCACGACAGGCCCGCAGGGCCGGGGGTGCCGCCTCCGATGATCTGCCGCCGGATATTACTCGACGGTAAAGGGGCGGGTGCCCCCTTGCGGAGGATCGGCCGGGGCCACCGGCGCCGGGCAGTGGCGATCAGATCGCATCAGACCGCATCAGACCGCCACGATCAGGCAGTCGCCGTCCGGCCGTCCCCGCCGGGCGGTCGCGATCAGCCCTTCGCCGCGGGGGCATCCGCCCCCTGCTCCCACTCGTCCTCGACCGCGTGCGCGAGGAAGTCGTCGACCATGCGATGGAAGAGCGCGGCCAGCTGACGCAGCTCCTCGGGCTGCCAGTCGGCCAGGGCGAGCCGCATCCCGCGGGTGACGTAGCCCGCCCGCTGCAGCTGCTGCACGGTCCGTGTCGCATGGGAGGCCTCCACGCCCAGGCGCTGGGTCAGCTCCCCCGGCCTGAGCGGCTCACAGTCGGCGACCTGCCGCAGCAGCGCCACCGCAGCCCGGTCCAGCGGCACACCGGCCAGCGCCATCAGCCGGTCGTGCTGCCGGGCGCGGGTGCCGAGGTAGGTGACGCGAGTCAGGGCACGCTCGATCTCGATCCGCGACTTTACGCATATGGTTACGTAACCTAAGTAAATGAACGGACCCTCCCGGTCGAGGTCCGGACGGGCCGAGGCGGAGCGGCGCCGCCCGTCCCCGGGCACGTCCCCGGCGTCCCACGGGACGCCGGGACGGCATTGCGACAGTCCGTCACGGCAATGCTGGCTGGCGTGATCACTGCTCGTGGTCACGAGAACGACAGCCGGAGGTTTCCATGATCCTACGGACTCTCAAGAGCGGCCTGCTGGCCACGGTCGCGGTCCTCGCGTTCCTGCCGACGGCGGCCGGGGCCGCCCCGGCGAGCGCCGCCACGACCTCGCACCCGGCGCCCGTCGCCGCCGCCCAGTACCCGGTGCACCACCCCAAGCACCGCGCCCACCACCGCCGTCATCACGTCCGCCGCGTCCGTCACTTCGTCGCGCCGGGAATGGCGCACGCCATGTCGTACCGGCGGACCCTGCCCGTGTACGGTCGCGTCTCCACGCACGGCGCCCGGCTGAACGTCCGTTCCGGCCCGGGCACCTACTACCGGGTGATCGGGCACCGACACGCGTACCGGCTGCTGACGCTCACCTGCAAGACGTACGGGTCCCGGGTCTACGGCAACCACATCTGGTACCGGCTCCCCCACCACCGGGGCTATGTCTCGGCCCGCTACGTCCGCACCGGACACGCCGTCCCCTGGTGCTGACCACGGCCGGCCGCCGTACCGCCTGACCGCCGAAGACCCGTTCGGGAACTCCCCTTCCCCGAACGGGTCTTCGACTGTGCATGCTTCACCGTCCTCATACCTCACCAGGAGTTGCGGAGGCCGATCTCCAGGGAAGCCATTCCGGCAACAGGGGCGAAAGCGCCCATAGCGGAATGGGAGTCGAGGGACGCACGATGCGGCATCCCCAAGGATCGACCACACCGGACGAGCCGCTGGTGGTGAGACTGCGCGAACTGAGGGAACGTACGGGACTGAGCCTGGCGGCGCTTGCCGCGCGCACCCCGTACAGCAAGTCGGCCTGGCACCGCTATCTGACCGGCACCCAGCGGCCCCCGCGGCCGGCCGTGGTGGCGCTCACCCGGCTGGCGGGTGCCGATCCCGCCCCCGTAGTGGCCCTGTGGGAGGCGGCCGGTGATCCGCCCGCGCCGGCTCCGCCGGAGCAGCGGGGCAGGCCCCGCTCCCGCTGGCTTCCGCTGTCGGCGCTCGCCCTGCTCGGTACGGCCGCGGCGGTGGCCGCCGCCGTCACCGTGGCCGCGCGGCCGGGCACCCCCGTCCCCGCCGTGCAGACCCTGCTGACCGGGCCCCGCTGTCACGCGTACTCCTGCCAGGGCGAGTTGCCCGTAGCCTCGGTCTGCGCCCGGGACGCGCAGACCAAGAGCACCGTCACCGACTCCGGCTACGACGTGCGCCTGCGCTACTCGCCCGCCTGCGGCACGGCGTGGTCGGAGGTGCGTGTGCGCTCCCCGCGAGCCCGCGAGGTGTCGGTACGGGCGGGGCAGGACCGGCTGTCGGCGAGCTACGCGGCGGACGACTCCACCGGGTACTCCAGCCCGATGCTCGCCGTCCGGTCCCCCCGGGGCGTGGAGGCCTGTGCCGAGGTGGGCGGGCAGCTGGCATGCACCGGGCTGGACGTGGAAGAGGTGGACGAGGGATGAGACGGGCGGATGCCGCACCCGGTGTCCGGGTGCGGCGCACGGCCGGTCGGCGGGCGGCGATCAGCTCCTGCTCCGGGCCGCCGCGCATCACAGCATGCAGCGCACCTCCACCAGTCCCCTCACGCCCCGGCTCCGTCCCGGACGCAGGCCGCGTCCCGGACGTGGGCCGCGTCCCGGACGTGGGCCGCGTCCCGGACGTGGGCCGCGTATGACGCATACGTGAGGCCCAGCCGTGCGGGCTTCTCCCGCAACCCATAGCGGTCCAGGCCGAGTTGGCCTTCGAGGAAGGCGGCGCGGGAGGCGGCCTCCTTGGTCTCGCGGGCCTCGGCGGCCTCAGCGGCCTCGTGGGCTCGCTCGCGCGGGACGACCACCACGCCGTCGTCTTCGGCGAGGATCACGTCGCCGGGCCGGATCATCTGACCGCCCAAGGCCACGGGTACGTTGACCGAGCCGCCGGTCGCCTTCACGGTGCCCTGTGCCGAGACGGCCGCCGACCAGGCGGGGAAGCCGAGCCGACGCAGTTCCTCGGCGTCGCGGACGCCGGCGTCGATGACCGGACCGCGCACACCCCGCCGCCGGAGCGCGGTGGCGAACAGCTCGCCGAACATGCCGTCGGCGGAGGGCGAGATGGTGGTGACGACCAGGAGGTCACCCTCGCGCACTGCTCGACGGCCGCGTGGATCATGAGGTTGTCGCCGGGCCAGGACAGGACGGTGACCGCGGTGCCCGCGGCCCGGACGCCCCGCTGGGCCGGACGCGGGCGCACGGGAAGCAGGCCGGTGCGGCCCATGGCCTCGTGCACTGTGGCGACGCCGTACCCGGCGAGCGCCTCGACGTCCTTCGCCCGCGCCTCCGGCGGGCCGGTGACGATGACACCGCTCATGCCAGCTCCTTGGCGATCTGCGGGAACGGCCGCATGAACGCCTCGGCCATGGTGTCGTACGCCAGGCCGAGGTTGGGGCCCGCGTTGCGCTTGAGCTGGACGCCGCGGCGGACGGCGAGATCGGTGTAGTAGGCCCACAGATGCTGCTGGGCGGCGAGGCATTCCATGGCCTTGCGCTTGATGTCCCACACCTCGGTGATGTCGAGGAGGACTTCGGGCCTGAAGCCGCTCATCTCGGGCTGGTGCGGCTCGAAGTAGAAGACGGGCGGGGCGCCGATGATCTCGCCGGGTCCGGGGTAGCCGACGGCCTGGGCGAGGACACGGGCCTCCATGGCCATGCGGTTGGCGGCGGGGTGGTCGCCGTTGTACGGGTCCTCGGCCGGGTGGGTGAGGACGACATCGGGCTGTGTTTCGCGGTAGACGGCGACGAGTTGGTCGGTCAGCTCGGCGGTGGGCAGGAGCGGGTAGTCGCCGGCGTCGTAGAAGCGGACCTCGGCGCCGAGCGCGTCGGCGGCCCGCTCGGCCTCCTCGCGGCGTATCGCCTTGATCTCCTTGAGGGTCTTCCCCGCACGCCACGCCTGGGCGGACTCGCCGCGCTCGCCGAAGGTCAGACAGGCGATGGTGACCTTCTCGCCCCGGCACGCGGCCAGGGCGACGGCTCCGCCCGCGCGCCACACGAAGTCCCCGGCGTGCGCGGTGACGACGAGGGTGGAACGTGGCGGGGACGGTGGTCCGCCCGCGCGAGCGGGGCCGACGGAGGGGGAGGGCGCGTTGGCGTGCGTCATGGCGGGGGTCTCCCTTTCCGGCGTGGTCCACCGCGGGGGACGGCCGCTTCGGCCGCCTGCGGATTCCAGGCCCTGATCGCCTCGATCATCGCCAGGTGCTCGTGCAGGGATTGGTGCGGACGCCCCGGTCTGAGCGCCGGCTGGAAGCGGTGTCCGACCAGTTGGGCGTTCAGACGCTCCAGCAGCTCGACGGCGGTCCGCTGTCCGGAGATCTCCTGCAGGATCGCCTGCCGCAGCAGCGCGAGCGCATGCTGTTCGGCCTGCACTCCGGTGGCCGGACGGGCTTCCGTCGGCATTGTGCCCTCCCCGAGTGAGTGCCTGTCGAACGGAAATCCGGCCAAACAAGACTGTCAACAATTTTGTCGGCGACTTCGGCTTCCCGGGTGCTCAGCCCGCGCGGTACAGCTCCGTGAGGAGTTCCAGCACGGCCTGGTGGGCCGGGTGCGGATCGCCCCGCCACCAGGCGAGTCGGACGGCCACGGGCTCCGCGTCGCGCACCGGCCGGTAGACGATGCCGGGCCGCGGGTACTGGTTCGCGGTGGACTCGGCGGTCACACCGATACCGCGTCCGGCGGCGATGACGGTGAGCCAGTCGTCCACGTCGTGCGTCTCCTCCACGGCCGGCCGGCTGTCGGGCGGCCACAGTTCCGGCGTGGCGGTGCCGGTACGGCGGTCGATGAAGAGGGTGCGGTCCACCAGGTCGGCGAGCCGGACGGAGCGCCGTCTGGCCAGCGGATCATCCGCGGCCAGTGCGCACAGGCGCCGCTCCAGACCGACGATGGCCGTCTCGAAGCGCCGGTCGTCCAGCGGCCTGCGGACGACCGAGAGGTCGCAGGCGCCCTCGGCGAGGCCCGCGGACGGGGAGTTGACCCGCACCAGATGCAGATCGGTGTCGGGATGCGCGGCGGTCCAGCGCCGCTGGAAGGCCACCGTGTGGCGGCCGAGCGCCGACCAGGCGTACCCGATCCGCACCCGCTCGTGCCCCGAGGTGGCCTCCCGGACCAGCTCGGACACGTCCGCGAGCACCCGCCGGGCCTGCGCCACCACGCGCAGCCCGGTCGCGGTCGGGGTCACCTGGCGCGAGGTGCGCCGCAGCAGCCGTACGCCCAGGGCCCGTTCGAGGGAGGCGAGGGTGCGGGAGACGGCGGCCTGGGAGACCCCGAGGGCGATGGCCGCGTCGGTGAAGGTGCCCTCGTCCACGATCGCCACGAGGCAGCGAAGCTGTCGCAGGTCGATGTCGGCGTGATGTCGCATACGCTCAGCGTATAGATCGACGGCTCCATGCATTATGCGCAAGCATCCTGGTGACGCACCATCCCGTCATGCCTCAAGCTCTCGAAGGCCCCGCCGCCACGACCGCGTCCGCAGCGGCGTCCGGTACCCCGCCCCAGGCCCGCCGGTGGGCCGGAGTGGCCACCATGTTCGGCAGCGGCCTGTCCAACCAGACGGGCGCGGCCATCGGGGCGCTGGCCTTCCCCGTACTGGGGCCCCTCGGCGTGGTGGCGGTGCGGCAGTACGTCGCCGCGCTGGTCCTGCTGGCCGTCGGCAGGCCTCGGCTGCGGTCCTTCACCCGGCACCAGTGGTGGCCGGTGCTGCTGCTGGCCGCGGTCTTCGGCACGATGAACCTCAGCCTGTACAGCGCGGTCGACCGGATCGGTCTCGGACTCGCGGTGACACTGGAGTTCCTGGGTCCGCTCGCCATCGCGCTGGTCGCGTCCCGGCGCCGGCTGGACGCCGGGTGCGCGGTGCTGGCGTCTGCCGGGGTCGTCGTCCTGATGCGCCCGCAGCCCTCGACCGACTACGTGGGGATGGGCCTCGGCCTGGTGGCCGCCTGTTGCTGGGCGTCGTACATCCTGCTCAACCGGGTCGTCGGCCGCCGGATCCCGGGAACCCAGGGAGCGGGCGCCGCCGCGGGCGTGTCGGCGCTGGCCTTCCCGCCGGTCGGGATCGTCGTCGCCGTGGGCCATCCGCCCACGGCCTGGGCCGTACTGTGCGCCGTCGCCGCGGGGGTGCTCTCCTCGGCCGTGCCGTACCTCGTCGATCTGCTGACCCTGCGGACGGTGCCCGCGCAGACGTTCGGGCTGTTCATGAGCGTCAACCCGGTGCTCGCGGCCGTGGTCGGATGGATCGTCCTCGGCCAGGGGCTCGGCGGTCCGGAGTGGGCGGGTATCGGAGCGGTCGTCGCCGCGAACGCGCTCAGCATCGCGACCCAGCGCACCTGACGACCGCCCGGGCGCACGCCGGGCGACCAGCGCATCCGAAGACCGCTGCGGCACACCTCGCCCAACGTTCGGCGGCCCCGGCAACTTCGCGTCGGCCACCCCCAGTTGACACCGGAGGTCCCTCAACCGCCGTGCGGCGTCGGTCCGACGTCCGCCGCACCGAGGCCGGCGCCCTGCGGGCTCCTTCGCGATGGCGAGCCCTTCGACGGCGTCCGCTTCAACGGCGGTGGCAGGCGGGCGCGCCTCGCCGCCACGGGTGAGCATCTGGAGATCCCCGGGCGCGACCATCACCATCGCCCGGACGCTCGTCATCACCGAACGCTCGGTCAGCAAGCACATCGGCAACGTCTTCCTGAAGCCGGGACTGCCGCCCGGCGACAGCGGGCACCGCCGGGTGCCGGCCGTGCTCGGCCACCTGCGTCACGCGTGAGCGGCGCACCCGCGGAGCGGCGGACCCAACTCGTCGCGCCGGCCCGTCATTCGGGTCTCGTGGAGCCGCGCCCCCGGACGGCCGCCCGGCGCGACGGACCCGTTCAGGGGAACCGGTGCCGAAAGGAGCGTGAGGGCGCCTGGAGCGGTCGACACCTTCAGCCGTGAACGCTGTGACCCTGCCGCTGATCGCTCCGATGCTCGCCACCCCCGGCTCGCTCCCGCCCGCCGCCCAGGACCCGCGGTGGGCGTACGAGACCAAGCAGGACGGCCAGCGGGTGATGGTCTATCTTCCCGGCGACGGGGGCATGCTGCTGCGCGCACGCTCCGGCGAGGACATCACCGCCGCCTACCCCGAACTCAGGCCCCTCGGCGCCGCCCTGGGCGCCACACCCGCCGTCCTGGACGGCGAGGTGCTCGCCCTGGACGAACGGGGACGCGCCGACTTCCAGTTGCTGCAGAGCCGGATGGGCCTCGCGCACGCCCCCGTCCGCGCGGCACGCCGGGCCGCCCAGGTGCCGGTCCACCTGGTGTTCTTCGACGTTCCCTTCCTGGGGCGCCCGCTGCTGCGGCTTCCCTACGCGGACCGGCGGGCGCGGCTGACGGAGCTGGACCTGGCCGGGCCGTACTGGTCGACGCCGGGGGCCGTGACCGGGCACGGCGCCGAGGCGCTGCGGGCCACCCGGGAGCACGGCCTGGAGGGCCTGGTGTGCAAGCGGCTGGACTCGGTGTACGAGCCGGGGGTGCGCTCCCGCGCCTGGATCAAGATCCGGAACATGCGCAGCGAGGACGTGATCGTCGGGGGGTGGCTGCCCGGCAAGGGGCGGCTGACCGGGCTGCCGGGCGCGGTGCTGGTCGGCCAGCGAGCCGGCGGCCGGCTGCGGTACGTCGGCGGGGTGGGCACCGGCTGGAGCGAGGCGGAGCGCACGGAACTGGCAGGCCTTCTGCGGGCCTGCGCGAGCGACCGATGCCCCTTCGACCCGGCGCCCCGGATCGCGGACGCGCGCTGGGTGCTGCCCCGGCTGGTCGGCGAGGTCGGCTACAGCACGCGGACCCGGGCCGGGATGCTGCGCCAGCCGTCGTGGCTCCGGCTGCGCCCCGACCTCACCCCCGAGGAATC
This sequence comes from Streptomyces griseochromogenes, assembly GCF_001542625.1. NCBI lineage: Bacteria > Bacillati > Actinomycetota > Actinomycetes > Kitasatosporales > Streptomycetaceae > Streptomyces > Streptomyces griseochromogenes. The sequence goes on from NZ_CP016279.1 coordinate 6,287,253, forward strand.
GGCGGCGGACCTGCCGGAGGGCTTCGGGTGAACGTGGCCGCGCGTCCGGCTCGGGGCGTCCCTACGGCCGCGACGTCGAACCCCCTTGCCCGGCACGGCCGTTCGTGAAAGATGCCGCCGGGGGTTCCCGTTCGTCGGGCGCCGCCGTCGCCGGGCGCCCTCGCCGTCACCGTGAGCCCCGGCCGGGGGGCGGATCCGTTCCCGTTCGGTCTGCGGCCGGACAGGCGACGGGGAGGAGGCAGGGCGTCCGAGGGTCTATCGTGTCCCCCATGTCCGTTCCGGAAGTGATCCGTATCGTCTCGCGCGACTCACCCATGGCGCTCGCCCAAGTCGAACGCGTGCGCGCCGAGTTGGGCGTGCTGTATCCGGGAGTGCGCACCGAGATCGTGCCCGTGAAGACCACGGGTGACAAGTGGCTCGGTGACCTCTCCGAGGTCGAGGGCAAGGGGGCGTTCACCAAAGAGGTGGACGCGGCCCTGCTGGCCGGGGAGGCGGACCTCGCGGTGCACTGCGTCAAGGACGTGCCCGCCGACCGGCCGCTGCCCGCCGGCACGGTGTTCGCCGCGTTCCTGAAGCGGGACGACATCCGTGACGCCCTGGTGCACCCGGGCGGGCTCACCCTGGACGAGCTGCCCGCCGGCACCCGGATCGGTACCTCCTCGGTGCGCCGGGTGGCCCAGCTGGCCGCGACCCACCCGCACCTGGAATGTGTGCCGTTCCGCGGCAACGCCAACCGCCGGCTGGAGAAGCTGGCCGCCGGGGAGGCGGACGCACTGCTGCTGGCGGTGTCCGGTCTGGAGCGGATCGGCCGCCGCGATGTGATCAGCGAGGTGCTGTCCCCGGAGACGATGATGCCGCCGATCGGCGCGGGCATCCTCGCTCTGCAGTGCCGGGAGGACGATGCCGAGCTGATCGACGCGGTCAGCGGGCTCGGCGACCCGGCCACGCACCGGGAGGCCACGGCCGAGCGGATGTTCCTGCATGTGCTCCAGGGGCACTGCAACAGCCCCATCTCCGGCTACGCGCGCGTGGACCCCAGCGGTGAACTGTCCCTGCGCGCCTGCGTGTTCACCCCCGACGGCAAGACCCGGCTGAACGCCCACGAATGGGCGGGCCGGCTCGACGCGGCCACGCTCGGCACCTCCGTCGCGGTGGCGCTGCTGCGGCAGGGGGCACGGGAGATCATCGACGGCATCCCGCACTGACCCGCGTCAGGCGCTGCCCGGCTCCGTCTGGTCCTTCAGGAAGGCGCTGACCTGGTGGGCCAGGCTGCCCTGGCCAGTGCCCGCCGGGGTGGCCACGGCGGCCGTCTCCACGACCCCGATGCCGCCCGTCCACAGCCGGCGGTCGGTCCACTCCTCCTCCACCCGCAGCTGGACCTGTACGTCCACGTGCGTCAGGGCGGCCTCCGGGGCGGCCGCGTAGAGCACGGCGGTGGCCCGGCGCAGCGGATAGACGTCGAAGCCCTCGATGAACTGGGAGTTGCGCCAGTCGATGAACGCGCCCTCCCCGTCCGAGCCGACCCTGACGTCGATCTGGCCGTCCTCCAGCTGGATGCCGTAGTGCCGTGCGCCCCGGTTCTCGACCGTGACCCGGACGCTGAAGTACGTCAGCCCGGCGGCGGCGTCATCTCGTCCGCGCGGGGGCTCGGCCGCCTCCAGACGGTGGACGCGGATCCGCAGACCGGCATGCTCGTCGTACTCCTGCCAGTCCCCGACCACGTTCGGCTCGTACACAGCGCCCCTCTCGACCTCAAGAGCTGCTGTCTATCTGTGCGCTCAGTGCACTGTCAAATGAGCAGAATGCGCTATGGCCAGGGGGTTCGCCCGGTTTGATCGGTGATCAAGCGCTGCCCAGCGACAATCGCGCCGAAGGCCTTCCGGCGGGGCACCGGTGCGTGCCGCACATCACGTCCGCGGCAAGATCACCGGGCCAGCCGGCCGAGCAGCGAGGAGGCCGCGGCGATGCCCAGGGCGGCGGCCGTCGCCAGGACGCCGAAGTCGGCGGCCAGGTGGGCGGGCGTGCCGAGCAGGAGGCCACGCAGGGCGTCGACCTCGTAGCTGAGCGGGTTGACCTTGCTGACGGCCTGGAGCCAGCCCGGCATCACCGAGAGGGGGTACAGGGCGTTGGAGCCGAAGAACAGCGGCATGGTGATCGCCTGCCCGAAGCCCATCAGCCGGTCGCGGCTGAGGACGATGCCGGCGATGGTCATCGACAGGCAGGAGAAGAACGCGGAGGCGAGGACCACGACCGCGCCCATGCCGAGCAGCTTCAGCGGGTTCCAGGTGAGGGCGACGCCGAGCAGAGCGGCGATGACGATGACGACGACGGCCTGGATCAGCGACTTCACTCCGGCCGCGAACGCCTTGCCGGTGATCAGGGCCGAACGCGGGGTGGGGGTGACCAGGAGCTTGTTCAGGATGCCCGCGTCCCGCTCCCAGATGATCTGGATGCCGTAGAAGATGGCGATGAACATCGCGGACTGGGCGATGATGCCGGGCGCCAGGTAGTCGATGTAGGGGATGCCGCCGGTGGGTATCGCCCGGATCCGGGTGAAGGTCTGACCGAAGATCAACAGCCACAGGGCCGGCTGGACCGCGCGGGTGTACAGCTCGGTGCGGTCGTGGCGCAGCTTCTGCAGTTCCACGGCACACATCGCGGCGACACGGGCGGGCAGCAGCCGCCAGCCGGTGCGGGGCCTGGGCGGGGTCAGCAGAAGGGCGGTCCCGTCAGCCGACGCGGTGCGCGGTGCGGCGGGTGCTTCGGACATCGCGGAAACCTCCTCCGGAGTCGAGGCCGCTGCCGGCGACGTCCCGGAAGACGTCCTCCAGCGTGGGCAGGGTGTCCGCGCCCCGGCTCTCGGCCAGGCCCCGGCGCAGCTCGGCCGGGGCGCCGAGGGCGCGGATGCGGCCGCGGTGCATCAGGCCGACCCGGTCGCAGTACTGGTCGGCCTCGTCCATGTAGTGGGTGGTGACCAGGACGGTCATGCCGGTGGCGGCTCGGACGACGTTGATGTGGTCCCAGACGCCCGTGCGGGCTATGGGGTCGAGACCGATGGTGGGCTCGTCCAGGATCAGCAGGCGGGGCGCGCTGACCAGGGCCTGGGCGAGTTCCAGGCGCCGGACCATGCCGCCGGAGTAGGTGCCGGCGAGCCGGTCGGCGGCGTCGGTGAGGCCGACGGCGGCCAGGGCCTGGGCGACGCGCTCGGCGCGCTCGCGGCGCGGCACGTCGAAGACGCGGGCGAACAGGGCGACGTTCTCCCGCCCCGTGAGCCCGCTGTCGGCGGACAGCTGCTGTGGGACGTAGCCGAGGAGACGGCGCACCGCCATGCGCTCCCTGGCGACGTCGTGCCCGTAGACCCGGACCATGCCTGCCGGTACGGGCAGGAGCGTGGTGATGCAGCGCAGGGCGGAGGTCTTGCCGGCGCCGTTGGGGCCGAGCAGTCCGAACACCTCGCCCTCGGCGACGGCCAGGTCGAGGCCGTCGACCGCTTTGGTGTCGCCGAAGGCGTAGGTGAGGCGGGCGCAGCCGACGGCTTCGGCGGGCGGGGCGGGGGTGTCGCTCGTCATAGGTCCTCGGCCTCCTCGTGCAGGGCGGCGGCGAGCTTGCGCAGTGCGGGCAGTGCCGCACGCAGCGCCGCGCGGTCGGCTTCGTCGAGCCCGGACAGATGCCGGCCGACCAGTTCGGCCCGGCGGCGCCGCCAGTCCTCCAGCCGCTTCTCGGCGGCCTCGGTGAGCTGCAGCCGGGCGGCCCGGCGGTCGGCGGGGTCGGTCTCCCGGGCCAGTCGGCCGTCCCGGACGAGCCCGTTGACCAGGGTCGACACGGAGTTGCCTGCCAGGTGCAGCGCCCGGGCGGCGTCCGAGATGCCGATACCGGGCCGGGCCTCGACCAGCCGCAGCAGCTCCACCTCGGCACCGCGCAGCCGCGGCTCGGTGAGCCCGCTGCGCAGCCGGCGCCGGATCAGCCGCTGGATCCGCACGAGCGCGTCGGCCAGCTCCTCGGAGAAATCCGCCTCCACGCTTCGGAGATTACCTCTGTTACAGAGGTAACGCCTCTCCACAGGAGGTCAAGAATGAGACCGATGTGCCCCGGTATCGCCTGAATTGTTTTGATGGATCCATCGAGGGGAATGCGAACGACAGTGCTTCGGACAGGAGGCACGTGCGTGGGAGCCGGCTCAGCCGGGTACCGCAGTGTCCCTGTCACGGTCCGAGCCCGCCTCCCACGGTGTCTGTCGATTCGGCACCTGCTGAAAGAGGTGCGCCCGATGCCTGTCACTGGCGGCACGAAGTCCCATCCCCACGACGACGCCCCCGACACGTCGGAGTCCTTCGAGCGGCTCGCGCGGCTGCCCGACGGTCCCGAGCGCCGGGCGCTCAGGGACGAGCTGGTCCGGCTCTGGCTGCCCATGGCCGAGCGGATCGCCGTACGGTTCCGCGGCCGCGGGGAGTCCCTGGAGGACCTGTACCAGGTGGCCGCACTCGGTCTGGTGAAGGCCGTCGACCACTACGAGCCCAGCCGCGGCCGCGCCTTCGAGGCGTACGCGGTCCCCACCGTCACCGGCGAGATCAAGCGCCACTTCCGCGATCACATGTGGACCCTGCACGTGCCGCGCCGGGTGCAAGACCTGCGCAACCGGGTCCGCGGCGCCCTCAAGGAGCTGGCACAGACCACGTCCGGCCGGGCACCCACCGTTGCGGAGATCGCCGCGCACGCCCGTCTCAGCGAGGCCGAGGTGCGCACCGGCATGGAGGCCCTGGAGTGCTTCTCCGCGCTGTCCCTGGACGCGGAGGTGACCGGGACGGAGGGGTACGCGCTCGGGGACTGCATGGGCGAGCCGGACCCCGGCTTCGACCTCGTGGTCGACCGTGCCGCGGTCAAGCCGTGCCTCCAGGCGCTGCCCGAACGTGAGCGCACCATCCTCTACCTGCGCTTCTTCGGCGGGATGACGCAGAGCCGGATCGCCCAGCAGTTGGGCATCTCGCAGATGCACGTCTCCCGGCTGCTCAGCGGCTGCTTCGACCGGCTGCGTGAGGAACTGTTCGCGGAGACCGGCTGAGCGTCACTCCGGTGAGCTGTCGGGGGTCTCCTCGGCGACGGCGGGGACCGGCTCGGCCGCTCCGGGGACCTGAGTGGGACCGTACCGGTCCAAGGTCGCCTCCAGCTCGGCGCGGACCTCGGTCGGGATGTCGCCCCGGCGCCCCCAGATGAGGATCAGATCCGCGATGGTGCGCAGCTTGATGTTGGTGTGCTGGGAGACCTCCTTCAGCACCTCCCACCCCTCGTCGGGGGTCACCCGGCCGAGGGCCACCACCATTCCGATGGCCTGGTCCACGACGGCGTGGGAGGCCACAGCCTCCTTCAACTGGTCCACTTCGGCCTGCAGCTCGGCGATCCGGTCGGCCTCCGTCTCTCCCATCCCTCCATCGTGCTCACCCGCCCGGACGCCCGCCACCGGGGTACTCGACAGGCACCGCGCGCGCTCCGGTTGGAGACTGGTGCCAGACCGGTTGGCCGCCGGACCCCGAGACCAGGACCCGACTGTGATGAACGATGAGAAGCCCGCCGGTGGTGGACCGAGGACGAGGGAGGTCATCTCCACGCACTCCGTCTTCGGCGCGCCGTGCTGGGTGAGCCTGACGAGCCGCGACCTGGAGGCCACTCAGGAGTTCTACTCCGCTCTGCTCGGCTGGCGGTGGCGCGGCGCCAAGCTCGGCGAGCACTTCCGGATCGCGCTGGCCGACGGTGTGCCCGTCGCCGGGATAGCGGCGGTCGCCGCGATGTGGCAGATGGCGGTCGCCTGGACCCCGTACTTCGCCGTGCCCGACGCGAACGAGGCGGCGTCACGGGCGCGGGAGCGCGGCGGTACGGCGGCCGTCGGGCCCCTGTCGTTCCCGCCGGGGCGGGCGGCGCTGCTCGCCGACCGGGACGGGGCCACCTTCGGGATCTGGGAGGGCGAGCTGGTCGGCAACTGGGAGGCCTGGCGGCGGGCGGCCCCGACCTTCATCCGGCTGCACACCCGCAACGCCTTCGACGCCGCGATCTTCTACGGCGAGACGCTCGGCTGGGCCACCGGGACGCCGGGCTGCTGCGAGGTCGAGTACGAGGGCGGCGAGGTGGTGCTGCGCAGCAGGGGTGATGTGGTGGCGCGCATCGACTCGGGCGCGGTGGAGGCGGCCCCGGACCCCGAGGTCCGGCCCCACTGGCAGATCCATTTCGCGGTGTCCGACGTGGTGGGCTGTGCCCGTACCGCGGAGAAGCACGGCGGCAGCGTCCTGCACGAGGAGGAGACGGAGGCGATCCTGCGGGACCCGGACGGGGCCCAGTTCACGGTGACGTCACGCCCCGAACGCTGACCTGCTTCCCGGACGGGGCTCCGCCGCGAGCGGCGTGACCTGTCCGGTCCGGGAACCGGGCTCCGGGGACGCGTCCCAGGTCACCTCGACGCCGACGCCGTGCAGGTCACGCGCGCAGGCCACCAGCATCGCGGCGGCCGCGGCCTGCGCCTCCTCGGCTGCCGCGCCGCTCGGCACCCCGGCGAGACGCCCGCAGACCATCCCGCCGTCAGCGGTGCGGACGGTGTGACGCCGGCCGTCCGGCATCGCCGTCAGCACGATGCCCACGGGCAGGCCGAAGGGCGGCCGTTTCGTCCCCCGCTGTCTCGCCATGCGGCCATCCGACACCACCGGCCGCCCGGTCTATCCGCCGCCGCGCGACGGCCGGGACAGCAGGACCAGGCTGCGGGAGTCCACGCGGAGCCGGGTGCCGGCCTTGCGTTCGCGTTCGTCGGGGACGCCGTCGGAGTCCGCGGTGTCGATCAGGGTCGTCCAGCGCTCGCCGTAGGACTCGTCGGGCAGGCGGAAGTCGACGGGTTCCCAGTAGCCGTTGAACAGCAGCAGGAACGAGTCGTCGACCACGCGGCCGCCGTAGGAGTCGCGTTCGGCGATGGCGTCACCGTTGAGGAACACACCGACCGAGTGCGCGTCACCGCGCTGCCAGTCCCGGCCGGCCATCTCGCGCGCGTCGGGCCGCAGCCACACCAGGTCGGGCAGCGGCTGGCGCGCGTTGGTCGCGGTCTCGCCGCGGAAGAAACGGCGCCTGCGCAGCACGGGATGCCCGGCGCGCAGGCCGATGACGTACCGGGTGAACCCGGCGAGGCCGCGCTGCTCGTCCGTCAGGTCCCAGTCCACCCAGGAGACCTCGTTGTCCTGGCAGTAGGCGTTGTTGTTGCCGCGCTGGGTGCGGCCGAATTCGTCGCCGTGGCCGAGCATCGGGATGCCCTGCGACAGCAGCAGCGTGGCCAGCAGGTTCCGCTGCTGGCGGGCGCGCAGTTCGAGCACGGCCGGATCGTCGCTCTCGCCCTCCGTGCCGCAGTTCCAGGACCGGTTGTGGCTCTCGCCGTCCTGGTTGTCCTCGCCGTTGGCCTCGTTGTGCTTGTCGTTGTAGGACACGAGGTCGCGCAGTGTGAAACCGTCGTGCGCGGTCACGAAGTTGACGCTGGCGCGCGGCCGGCGCCGGCTGTGCTGGTACAGGTCGGAGGATCCGGTCAGCCGCGAGGCAAACTCGCCCAGCGAGCCCGGTTCCGCCCGCCAGAAGTCGCGTACGGCGTCCCGGTAGCGGCCGTTCCACTCCGACCACAGCGGGGGGAAGTTGCCGACCTGGTAGCCGCCCTCCCCCACGTCCCAGGGCTCGGCGATGAGCTTGACGCGGCTGATCACCGGGTCCTGCTGGATCAGGTCGAAGAACGCCGAGAGCCGGTCCACCTCGTGGAACTGCCGGGCGAGCGTGGCCGCGAGGTCGAAGCGGAACCCGTCGACATGCATCTCGGTGACCCAGTACCGCAGCGAGTCCATGATCAGCTGCAGTACGAAAGGGTGGCGCATCAGCAGGCTGTTGCCGGTGCCCGTGGTGTCGTAGTAGTACGCCCAGTCGCCGTCGACCAGGCGGTAGTACGAGGCGTTGTCGATGCCCCGGAAGGACAGCGTGGGGCCCCGCTCGTTGCCCTCGGCGGTGTGGTTGTAGACCACGTCGAGGATCACTTCGAGGCCGGCCGCGTGCAGCGCCTTCACCATGGCCTTGAACTCGTCGACCTGCTGGCCCCGGCTGCCGAAGGCCGCATAGGCGTGGTGCGGGGCGAAGAAGCCGATGGTGTTGTAGCCCCAGTAGTTGGCCAGGCCCCGGTCCTGCAAGATGCCGTCCTGGACGAACTGGTGGACCGGCATCAGCTCCACGGCCGTGACGCCGAGCGTGGTCAGATGCTCGACGACCGCGGGGTGGGCGAGCCCGGCATAGGTGCCGCGCAGCCGCTCGGGGACGTCCGGGTGAGTGCGGGTCAGGCCGCGCACATGAGCCTCGTAGATGACGGATTCCGCGTACGGGCGCCGTGGCGGACGGTCGTCTCCCCAGTCGAAGTACGGGTCGGTGACCACGCCGAGCATCGAGTGCCCGGCGCTGTCGGCCGGGGACGGGCCGTCCGGCGCGCGCTCGTAGAGGGAGGCGTGGTTGTCGGTCTGCCCGTCCACCGCTCGCGCGTACGGGTCGAGCAGCAGCTTCGCCGGGTTGCACCGGTGCCCCAGGGAGGGCTGCCAGGGGCCGTGCACGCGGTAGCCGTAGCGCTGCCCGGGGCCGACGCCGGGCAGGTAGGCGTGCCACACGAACCCGTCGACCTCGTGCAGCGGGACGGGACGTCCGGTGCCGGCGTCGTCCACCAGGATCAGCTCGACGCGCTGGGCGACCTCGCTGAACAGCGCGAAGTTGGTGCCCTGTCCGTCGAAGGAGGCACCCAATGGGTAGGGGTGCCCGCTCCACACGGGCACCCCTTTGCGGGACGTACGAGCCGTCACCGGGCGCCCGCCAGGGCGTCCTCGTCGGCGGCCAGGACGGTCACCGGGAGGGCGCGGGGCACCTGGAGCCCCTGCCGCAGGTTCGGTGCCGGGGCCTTCGGGACCAGCGGGACGCGCTCGCCGGAGCGGGCGCGCTGCGAGAACCAGATGATCTTGCAGCCGGTTTCCGAGGCACAGCAGCCCCAGCCGTCGCTCATGGCGGCGATGTCCGCGAGGCACGCCCTGAGGTCCTGATCGGGACGCAGGTCGCGGTCTTCGCCCCCGACGGCGGTGATGAGGTGCTGACCGTTCCACCACATCTCGATCGAGGTGTGCTTGTCCGTGGCGTGCTGGTCGATCGCCCGCAACAGCAGTTCGACGCCGTGACGGACGGGGTCCACGAGGTTCTCCAGGTCCCAGTGGCGAAGGTGGGCGGCCAGGATGCGGCTGACCTGTCCCACCCGATCCGGGCTGACTTCCACGTCGAGGTGGTAGTAGCAGGGCACTGCGGTCTTCATCGTCGCTTGCTCCTCACCCGCGAGGCTCCCGCTCCCCTGGCCCGCTCCGGGAGGGATCCCGGACTCCTACTCGTCCGGGAGGGATCCCGGACACCTAGCGTGAGCGTTTATCGCATCTGAGTCACCTCCACAGTGAGGGCACTACGCCATTCGTGCAACACGAGCGCCACATACGCCCGTATGGTTGAAGATCCAACAGGACGTTGCGTGGCCGTACGTGCACCATGAGTGAAAGCCTCGATCGCCGTAACGGTGCCGTGCCCTCTTCCGCGCGGCCACCACCCGACCGTCGGGAACGCGCCCAGTCGAGAGCGTGGAAGGTGAAGAGGGTCATGCTGCTACCCGCCAAGGCCGAAGTGGCCCGGCAGTTGCGGCGTTACCGGGCATGGGAGCGCGTGATGCTCGCCTCGCCCCACGACCGCAGGGTCCGGGCCACTTTCGAGGACTCGGGCTACACCTTGTGCGTGCTGATGGGAAAGCGCTGCGCTCGGGAGGCGGCCGAAGCGGCCGAGCGCTATCTGCGCTCCACCCTGGCCGGCTACCTGCGCGAGCAGGACGGGCGCCCGCAGCCGGGCCGCACGGGGCGGCGGGCGCCGCCGCCCCCGGAGCGGCGTTCCACGGCGCCGAGGCGCTGACCTGGCACCGTACAGGGCGTTCCATCGGGGCGGCAGCAGCCGAACCGTTTCTCGGATCGCGAAGCCGGGCCCCGGGCCCGGCTTCGCGCACGGCGGAGGTGAAAGATGCGCAGGACCCCGGCCATCGGCCGCGTACCGGTACGTGACGTCCGGCCGGCCGTGGACTGCGGCAGACGCCCGGCGAAGGCGGTGACCGGGGAGACGTTCCAGATCACGGCCACCGTGTTCCGGGAGGGGCACGACGCGGTGGGCGCCAATGTCGTGCTGCGGGATCCGGCGGGCCGCCGCGGCCCGTGGACGCCGATGCGCGAACTCGCCCCGGGCACCGACCGCTGGGGGGCCGAGGTCACCCCGGACGTGACGGGCCGCTGGACCTTCCGCGTGGAGGCCTGGAGCCATCCGCTGGCCACCTGGCGGCGCACCGCCGGGGTCAAGGTGCCGGCGGGCATCGACACCGGGCTGGTCCTGGAGGAGGGCGCCGGCCTCTACGCGCGTGCGGCCGCCGGAGTGCCGAAGGGGCCGGAGCGGGACCTGGTCCGGGCCGCCGCGCGGGCTCTCGGCGACGACACGTTGTCCGTGCACCACCGTCTGAAGGCCGCGTTGTCCCCGGAGGTGGACGCGGTGCTCTCGCGCCACCCGCTGCGGGAGCTGGTCACCGCCTCCGACCCGCTGCCCCTGCTCGTCGAGCGCGAACGAGCCCTGTACGGCTCCTGGTACGAGTTCTTCCCCCGCTCCGAAGGCACACCCGAACAACCCCACGGCACCTTCCGCACCGCCGCCCGCCGGCTGCCGGCCATCGCCGACATGGGCTTCGACGTCGTCTACCTCCCACCCGTCCACCCCATCGGCACCACCCACCGCAAAGGCCGCAACAACACCCTCACCGCCACCGCCGAGGACGTCGGCGTGCCCTGGGCGATCGGCTCCCCCGAAGGCGGCCACGACGCCGTCCACCCCGACCTCGGCACCCTCGAGGACTTCGACCACTTCGTGACCCACGCCCGGGAACTGGGCCTGGAAGTCGCACTGGACTTCGCGCTGCAGTGCTCACCGGACCACCCCTGGGTCCACAAACACCCGGAGTGGTTCCACCACCGCCCCGACGGCACCATCGCCCACGCCGAGAACCCCCCGAAGAAGTACCAGGACATCCACCCCATCGCCTTCGACGCCGACCTCGACGGCCTGACCGCGGAGACCGTCAGGATCCTGCGGCACTGGATGGACCACGGGGTACGGATCTTCCGCGTCGACAACCCGCACACCAAACCGGTCATGTTCTGGGAACGCGTCATCGCCGAGATCAACCACCAGGACCCGGACGTGATCTTCCTGGCCGAGGCCTTCACCCGCCCCGCCATGATGCGCACCCTGGCCCAGATCGGCTTCCAGCAGTCCTACACCTACTTCACCTGGCGCAACGGCAAGCAGGAACTGACCGAATACCTGACCGAGCTGTCGGGCGAGACATCCTCCTACATGCGGCCGAACTTCTTCGCCAACACCCCCGACATCCTGCACGCCTACCTCCAGCACGGCCACCGGCCCGCCTTCGAGGTCCGCGCCGTCCTCGCCGCCACCCTCTCCCCCACCTGGGGCATCTACAGCGGCTACGAACTGTGCGAGAACACCCCCCTGCGCGAGGGCGGCGAGGAATACCTCGACTCCGAGAAGTACCAGCTCACATCCCGCGACTGGCAGGCCGCGGCCCGCGCGGGCCGCACCATCGCCCCCCTCATCACCACCCTCAACACCATCCGCCGGGAACACCCCGCACTGCGCCAACTGCGGAATCTCCACTTCCACCACGCCGACAACGACCACGTGCTGGCGTACAGCAAGACCACGGGACAGGACACCGTCATCGTGGTCGCCAACCTCGACCCGCACCACACCCAGGAGGCCACGGTCTCGTTGGACATGCCGCAACTCGGCCTGAACTGGCACGAGTCGGTGCCGGTGCGCGATCTGCTCACCGGCGAGACCTATCACTGGGGCAGGACCAACTACGTGCGCCTCACGCCCGGCCGGGCGCCCGCGCACGTGCTCCATGTCCGGCGATCGACGCCACAGATCGGAGGGCCCTCAGCGTCATGACTGTCAACGACCCCGTGCCGGACACGTTCGAGGACACCCCGGTCAAGGACCGGGACCCGGAGTGGTTCAAACGCGCCGTCTTCTACGAGGTACTCGTCCGCTCCTTCCAGGACAGCGACGGCGACGGCATCGGCGACCTGAAGGGTCTGACCGCCAAGCTCGACTACCTGCAATGGCTCGGCGTCGACTGCCTCTGGCTGCCGCCCTTCTTCAAGTCCCCCTTGCGTGACGGCGGTTACGACGTCTCCGACTACACCGCCGTGCTCCCCGAATTCGGTGACCTGGCCGACTTCGTGGAGTTCGTCGACGCCGCCCACCAGCGCGGCATGCGCGTCATCATCGACTTCGTCATGAACCACACCAGCGACCAGCACCCGTGGTTCCAGGAGTCCCGCAAGAACCCCGACGGCCCCTACGGCGACTACTACATGTGGGCCGACGACGACAAGCGCTACGAGGACGCACGTATCATCTTCGTCGACACCGAGGTCTCCAACTGGACCTTCGATCCCGTGCGCGGCCAGTACTACTTCCACCGCTTCTTCTCGCACCAGCCCGACCTCAACTACGAGAACCCGGCGGTGCAGGAGGAGATCCTCGCCGCCCTGAAGTTCTGGCTGGACCTCGGCATCGACGGCTACCGTCTGGACGCGGTTCCCTATCTCTTCGCGGAGGAGGGCACCAACTGCGAGAACCTGCCCGCCACGCACGCGTTCCTCCGGCGGGTCCGGCGCGAGATCGACGCGATGTACCCGGACACCGTGCTGCTGGCGGAGGCGAACCAGTGGCCGGAGGACGTGGTCGACTACTTCGGCGACTACGCCTGCGGCGGCGACGAGTGCCACATGGCGTTCCACTTCCCCGTCATGCCGCGCATCTTCATGGCCGTACGCCGCGAGTCCCGCTACCCCGTCTCCGAGATCCTGGCCAAGACCCCGGCCATCCCCTCGGGCTGCCAGTGGGGCATCTTCCTGCGCAACCACGACGAGCTGACCCTCGAAATGGTCACCGACGAGGAACGCGACTACATGTGGGCCGAATACGCCAAGGACCCGCGGATGCGCGCCAACATCGGCATCCGCCGCCGCCTCGCGCCCCTGCTCGACAACGACCGCAACCAGATCGAGCTGTTCACCGCCCTGCTGCTGTCCCTGCCCGGCTCGCCGATCCTCTACTACGGCGACGAGATCGGCATGGGCGACAACATCTGGCTCGGCGACCGCGACGCCGTCCGCACCCCCATGCAATGGACCCCCGACCGCAACGCGGGCTTCTCGTTCTGCGATCCGGGGCGCCTCTTCCTGCCCACCATCATGGACCCGGTCTACGGCTACCAGGTCACCAACGTCGAGGCCTCCATGTCCTCGCCGTCCAGCCTGCTGCACTGGACCCGCCGCATGATCGAGATCCGCAAGGAGAACCATGCCTTCGGGCTCGGCTCCTTCACGGAACTCCAGTCGTCCAACCCGGCGGTCCTCGCCTTCCTGCGCGAGTACGGCGACGACCTGGTCCTGTGCGTCAACAACTTCTCCCGGTTCGCCCAGCCGACCGAACTCGATCTGCGGGTCTACGACGGACGGCACCCGGTAGAGCTGATCGGCGGGGTGCGCTTCCCGGCCATCGGTGAACTTCCCTACCTGCTGACGCTCGCGGGCCACGGCTTCTACTGGTTCCGGCTCACCCGAGTCGCATCCCGCATCGGCCGCCGCCGCTGAGCACCCGGCGCCGAGGAAAGGACGCGTCACCATGCCGAAGACCATCACGCCCCGGCCGAGAACCGCGGCCGGCGCGGACCGGCCGCCGGCCTCGCTGGGCGGGCTGCTGCGCGACTGGCTGCCGCGGCAGCGCTGGTTCGCGGGCAAGGACCGGCCCGTCACCGATCTGACGGTGCTCTCCGTGACCGAGCTTTTCCCGGGGTGTCTGCACCTGCTCGTCCACGCCTCGCACGCACCGGTACCCGCACCCGGCGGCACCGCCCCGCCCGGCGACTGCTACCAGCTGCTGCTCGGTGTGCGCGAGCACCTCGCCCCGCGTCTGGAGCGGGCGTTCATCGGCCGCGTCGAGGAGGGCCCGCTGGCCGGTCTCGCGGTCTACGACGCGCTGCACGACCCGCGCTGCGCCCATCTGCTCCTGGAGCGGCTGCGGCAGTCCGGCCCTGCCGGTCCGCTCCGCTTCGAGGCGGACCCGGCGCTCCATCTGCCCGGCGGGCTCCCGCCCCGGCTGCTGGACGCCGAGCAGTCCAACTCGTCGATCGTCTACGGTGACGCGTACATCCTGAAGGTCTTCCGCCGCGTCCAGCCGGGCGTCAACCCGGACCTGGAGGTGCCGGGCGCGCTGGCGGCTCAGGGGTGCGACCGGGTGCCGGCGCCGGTCGCCTGGTTCAGTACGAACGCGCCGCGCCCGGCCACCCTGGGCGTCCTGCAGCCGTTCCTGCCCGACGCCACCGACGGCTGGACGCTGGCGCTGCGGGCGCTCGCCGCGGGCGACGACTTCACCGCCGAGGCCCGGGAGCTGGGCCGGGCCATGGCCGAGGTGCACCTGGCGCTGGCCCAGGCCTTCCCGCCGGCCGGGCCGGGCGAGAACGAGCTTATGGCTCAGGCGATGTGCGCGCGGCTGGAGGCCGCCACGCACGCCGTGCCCGCGCTGCGGCCCTTCGTCCCCGGTCTGCGCGCCGCGTTCGGCGCCCTGGCCACGTGCGACACCGGACCTCCCGCCCAGCGCATCCACGGCGACCTGCACCTCGGGCAGGTGCTGCGGGCCGGGCGCGACTGGTTCGTCATCGACTTCGAGGGCGAGCCGTCCCGGCCGCTCACCGAGCGGCGCGCCCCGCAGTCCCCGGTGCGGGACGTGGCCGGGATGCTGCGCTCCTTCGACTACGCGGCCCGGCAGCGCCGCCCCTGGCGGCCGGAGTGGGCCCGCCGGTGCCGGGAGGCGTTCTGCGCGGGCTACGCGGCCCACGCCGGATGGGACCCGCGCAAGAAGCACGCGCTGCTGCGCGCGCACGAGACGGACAGGGCGGTGTACGAGGTGCTGTACGAGGCGAGACACCGTCCGGACTGGCTGCCGGTTCCGATGGCCGCGATCAAGCGGCTCGCCGTGTGGGGAGACTGAGGTCATGGCACTGCGCGACACCGCACGTCCCGAGTCCGCGGGACCCGTTCCGGTCACGGCCGTCCCGCTCGACGCGGGCGACCGCGACCGGCTGCTGGGCGGCGCCCACCACGATCCGCACGCCCTGCTGGGCGCCCACCCGGTGGCGGGCGGCGTCCTGTTCCGGGCGCTGCGCCCGAACGCCCGCGCGGTGAGCGTCGTGGTGGACGGCAGGCGCGAGGCCCTGGCCTCCGAGGGCGGCGGACTCTTCGCCGCCGTGCTGCCGTACCCGCGGATCCCGTCGTACACGCTGCTGGTGGCCTACGACGATGCCGAGCAGGAGGTGGAGGACCCGTACCGCTTCCTGCCCGCCCTCGGCGAGCTGGACCTCCATCTGATCCGCGAGGGCCGGCACGAGCAGCTGTGGCGGGCACTCGGCGCCGAGCCCATGACCCACCAGGGCGTGACCGGCACCCGCTTCACCGTGTGGGCGCCGAACGCCCGGGGGGTGCGCGTCGCCGGTGACTTCACGTACTGGGACGGTACGCAGTACCCGATGCGCTCGCTCGGCGCGTGCGGTGTGTGGGAGCTGTTCCTGCCGGGCGTCGGCGAGGGCGCCCGGTACAAGTTCGAGATCACCTCCCGCTACGGCGGCCGGTTCCTGAAGGCGGACCCGATGGCCCGCCGCACGGAGGTTCCGCCCGCGACGGCCTCCGTCGTCTCGGTCTCCCGGTACGAGTGGGGCGACGCGGAGTGGATGGCCCACCGGGGCGACACCCCCGTGCACGAGGCGCCGTTCTCGGTGTACGAGGTCCATCTGCCCTCCTGGCGTCCGGGCCTGACCTACCGCCGGCTGGCCGACGAACTGCCCGCGTACGTCAAGGAGATGGGCTTCACGCATGTGGAGCTGATGCCGGTCGCCGGGCATCCCTTCAGCGGGTCCTGGGGCTATCAGGTCACCTCCTATTACGCGCCCACGCCTCGCCTCGGCTCGTCGGACGACTTCAAGTACCTGGTCGACGCGCTGCACCGGGCCGGCATCGGTGTGATCATGGACTGGGTGCCGGCCCACTTCCCCAAGGACGACTGGGCGCTGGCCCGGTTCGACGGGGACCCGCTGTACGAGCCCGGGGACGAGCGGCGGGCCGAGCATCCGGACTGGGGCACCTACGAGTTCGACTTCGGACGCATCGAGGTGCGCAACTTCCTCGTCGCCAACGCCGTGTACTGGTGCGAGGAGTTCCATATCGACGGTCTGCGCGTGGACGCCGTCGCCTCCATGCTCTACCTCGACTACTCACGGGACTCCGGGCAGTGGACGCCGAACGTCTTCGGCGGCCGGGAGGACCTGGACGCGGTGGCCTTCCTCCAGGAGATGAACGCCACCGTCTACCGGCGCTGCCCGGGCGTGGTGACCATCGCCGAGGAGTCCACCGCCTGGGACGGGGTGACCCGGCCGACGGACAGCGGCGGGCTCGGCTTCGGGCTGAAGT
The DNA here is from genome assembly GCF_001542625.1 of Streptomyces griseochromogenes. NCBI lineage: Bacteria > Bacillati > Actinomycetota > Actinomycetes > Kitasatosporales > Streptomycetaceae > Streptomyces > Streptomyces griseochromogenes. The sequence goes on from NZ_CP016279.1 coordinate 6,303,908, forward strand.
GGAACATGGGCTGGATGCACGACTCGCTGGAGTACATCCGGCACGAGCCGGTGCACCGCAAGTACCACCACAACGAGATGACCTTCTCGATGGTGTACGCCTACAGCGAGAACTACGTGCTGCCCATCTCCCACGACGAGGTGGTGCACGGCAAGCAGGCCCTGGTGTCGAAGATGCCGGGCGACTGGTGGCAGCGGCGGGCGAACCACCGCGCCTACCTCGGCTTCATGTGGGCCCACCCTGGCAAGCAACTGCTCTTCATGGGGCAGGAGTTCGCGCAGGGAGCGGAGTGGTCCGAGGCGCACGGTCCCGAGTGGTGGCTGCTGGACGCGGACTACTGTTCCGCGGGCGACCACCGGGGTGTACAGGACCTGGTCCGGGATCTGAACACGCTGTACCGGGCGACCCCGGCCCTGTGGCAGCGGGACTGCGATCCGGGCGGTTTCCAGTGGGTACTGTGTGACGCGGCGGACGACAACGTGTTCGCGTTTCTGCGGTTCGACGCCCAGGGCTCCCCGCTGCTGGCCGTGTCGAACTTCTCCCCCGTCGTCCGTCACGGCTATCGCCTGTGGGTGCCCGAGGGGATTCCCGCCTGGCAGGAGGCGCTGAACACGGACGACGCGCGTTACGGCGGCGGCGGTGTGGGCGTCGGCGCCCGGGGGGCGCTGGGGCCCGAGGCCGGGTTCCTGCGCCTGACGCTGCCTCCGCTCGCCACTGTCTGGTTGACGCCCGTGCGCTGAAGGCGCAGGTGTCGGCCGCCCTCTCCGAGGGGCAGTCAGGGTCGTACAGACCTACGACTGCTCCTCGTCACATGAACAGAAGGGCGGCCCACGTGCGCACTGTCGGAGTGGAGGAGGAACTGCTTCTGGTCGACCCGGACAGTGGGGAGCCGCGGGCCCAGCAGTCCGCCGTCCTCGCCCGAGCCGCCCAGGACGATCCCGGACAGGACGTGTTCCAGAAGGAGCTGTTCGGGCAGATGCTGGAGTTCGCCACGCATCCGCAGACGGACATGGCGGACCTCGGCGCCGAGATCGTGCACTGCCGCAAGGAGGCGGCCCGGCTCGCCGGGGAGATCGGCTGCGCGGTCGCCGCGCTCGCCACCTCCCCGCTGCCGGTCACCCCCACGATCGTCGCGCACGAACGCTACCGGTGGATGACCGGGCAGTACGGGATGACCGCCCAGGAGCAGCTCATCTGCGGCTGCCACGCGCATGTTTCGGTGGCGTCCGACGAGGAGGGCGTCGCCGTCCTCGACCGGATCCGGCCGTGGCTTCCGGTGCTGTGCGCGCTCAGCGCCAACTCACCCTTCTGGCACGGCCGGGACACCGGCTACGTCAGCTACCGCAGCCGGGTGCAGCGGCGCTGGCCGCAGACGGGGCCGAACGAGCTGTTCGGCTCGGCCGAGCGCTACCACCGGCTGGTGCGGGACATGTTGGCCAGCGGGGTCGTCCTGGACAGCGGGATGTTGTACTTCGACGCTCGCCTGTCCGCCAGATACCCGACCGTGGAACTCAGGGTGGCGGACGTGTGCCTGCGGGCAGAGACCACCGTCCTCGTCGCCACACTGGCCCGTGCCCTGGTGGAGACGGCCGCACGCGACTGGCGGGCCGGCCGGCCGCCGCTGGACCACAGCGTGAACCTGCTCAAACTGGCCGGCTGGCAGGCCGCCCGCTCCGGCCTGGGCCAGGATCTGCTCGACCCCGTGACCATGCTGCCCCGTCCCGCCGTGGAGGTGCTGGGCTCGCTGCTGGAGCACACGGGGGACGCGCTCGCCGACAGCGGTGACGCGGCCTTCGTCGCGGAGGCCGTCGCCGAACTGCTGCGCCGGGGCAATGGCGCCCATGAGCAGCGGCTGCTCATGGAGCGCACGGGCAGCCTTCGGCACGTCGTCACCGAGTGTGTGCGCCGCACCCAGGACTGAGGGGCCCTCCGGCCGGGTCGGGGGCCGTGTGGCGCGCGCTCCGAGGCTCTCCGGACACACGGAGATCATCAGCCGATCACGACTTGCCTTTTCCCGGCACGCAAGCCGGTTCCCTGGGCTACATTCGAGCACCGCCGGGCACTGAGCCGACCGGCGGAGTCACCTTCCGTACACTCCGGGAGCAGCGCATGCGCGACGTCGCCGTCGCTCCACCAGCCGTACCACCGCTGACCGGCGGGCTCGCCGACAGCGTCTTCGAGACCGCGGACCGGAATCCGGCTCTGCCCCTCCTCGCGCGCCGTACGGACGCGGCGCCCGGCAGCTGGGAGGAGGTGACGGCGGTCGAGGTGCGGGACGAAGTGGTCGATCTGGCCAAGGGGCTGATCGCCGCGGGGATATCGCCGGGCCACCGGGTGGCCGTGATGGCCCGTACCCGCTACGAGTGGACGGTCTTCGCCCACGCGCTGTGGACCGTCGGCGCGGAGGTCGTCCCGGTCCATCCGTCCTCGTCGCGGGACCAGGTGGAGTGGATCCTGCGGGACGCCGGCTGTGTGGCCGTGGTGGTGGAGGACGAGCAGGGCGTCATGACCGTGGGCACGGTGTGCGCGGGGCTGCCCCGGCTGCGGCACGTCTGGCAGCTGGACGCGGGCGCGCTGCCCCTGCTGGCCGAGCAGGGTGCGGTCGTCCCGCTGACCACGGTGGAGTCGCTGCGGCGGATCGTCCTGCCGGACTCGACGGCGGTCATCGCCTACACCTCGGGCACCTCGGACCGTCCGCTGGGCTGTGCGCTGAGCCACCGGAGCCTGGCCTACCCGTGCGACGTCCTGCTCGCCGGCTGGGGACACACCGGGGCGGCCCCGGGCGAACAGCCGTCCGTGCTGGCCTTCCTGCCCTTCTCCCATGTGTACGGGCTCATGATCCAGGTGCTGTGCCTGCGCGGCGGGGTGCTGATGGCCCATGAGCCGGAGATGACCGCGGCGGCCCTCGCCTCGGCGCTGCGCACCTTCCGGCCGACGTACCTGTACGGCGTGCCGTCGGTGTTCGAGAAGTTGTACAAGACGTTCTGGCGGACCGCCCGGGAGGCGGGCCGGGGCGTGTTGTTCGAGCGGGCGGCCGAGACCGCGCGGGACTTCGCCGAGGCCGAGGAGCGCCGGCGGCTGGGCCTCGGGCCCGGTCCCGGGTTCGATCTGCGGCTGCAGCACGCCCTGTACGAGCGGACGGTGTACCGCAGGCTGCGGGCCGCGCTCGGCGGGCGTGTCGTACGGGGCACCTCGGGCGGCTCTTCGCTCAGCCGGGAACTGTCCCTGTTCTACGAGGGCATCGGTCTGTACATCAACGACGGCTACGGCCTGACGGAGACCTCCGGCGGGATCACCATGCAGCCGCTGGGACGGCAGAAGTCCGGGACCGTGGGACTGCCGCTGCCGGGCACCCACGTCCAGGTGGCCGACGACGGGGAGATCCTGGTGCGCGGCCCGTCGGTGTTCCAGGGCTACATCAGCGACGAGGCGCGCACCCGGGCCGTGCTGCGTGGCGGCTGGCTGGCCACCGGGGACATCGGGAGGCTGGACGGCGAGGGCTATCTGACCATCACCGGCCGCAAGAAGGACGTCATCGTCACCAGCAGCGGCAAGAGCGTGGCCCCGGCCCCGCTGGAGCAGCGGCTGCGCATGCATCCGCTGGTGCACCAAGCGGTGGTCGTGGGCGACGACCGGCCCTGCGTGGGGGCGCTGATCACGCTGGACCCGGAGTTCCTCGCGCACTGGCGGGCCGCGCTGGCGTTGCAGGGCGAGTCACCGGGCCGGGAGGCCCGTGAGGAGAACGCGCTCAGGGAGGAGATCGCGCGGGCCGTCGCCTCGGCGAACAGCGCGGTCTCCCGCGCGGAGTCCATCAGGGTCTACCGTCTCCTGCACGAGCCGTTCGCCCCGGACAACGGACTGCTGACGCCGTCCATGAAGCTGCGCCGGGACGCGATCGCGCGGCACTACGCCACCGAGATCGACACGATGTACGAAGCCCGGTCCCTCGCGATGCGGCGGCCCGGCCCCCGGGAGCCGGCCGAATGGGAGGAACCGGACGACGTCTTCCGCCAGGAGATGCGCATACCGCGCCGGGAGTGACCGTACTCCCGGCGCGGGGAGCCGGCACTGCGCCCGGGACGCACGGATACCGGGCCCGGCTCTGGGAACCCGCATCAGTGGACTGATCAGCGACGACGACTGCCCTGGTCACGAGGGGCCGAGCCGGCCCCGGCCGGGCGGGGTCGGGAATGCGAGATGGCGACGGAGCCGCGTTGGGACGACACACCGCCCGCGGAGGAGAGGTACGAGCGTTCGTTCTCCTTCCCGGGTGAGCTGCGCAACGTGACGGGCGCCCGGCTCGCCGCGGAGGGCTTCCTGTGCGCCCTCGCCCGAAAGGCCCCGCCCGGCACACCGGAGTACTGGGACGACATCCTGCTGGTCGTCACGGAACTGGCCGCCAACGCCATCCAGTACGCTCCCGGTCCCTTCGCCCTGCGGCTGCGCCGCACCTTCGACGGGGTGCATGTGACCATGCACGACACCAGCACGACCCGGCCCGAGCCGCGGCCCTTCCGTCCGAGTGCGGGCGGCGGCGGCATCGGCTGGCATCTCGTGCACACGCTGTGCAGTCAGGTCAGCGTCGTCGTCGAAGAGCACGGCAAGGACATCCACGTCTTCCTGCCCTGGTGAGCGACGCCGGACGGATCCGGGCGAGACCGGGTTACTCCGGCCGCGGTGGGGGCATGCTGGTGCCCACGCGTTCGTCTGCCCGCCGCCCCCCGCTGGCGGAACGGCTCGGGGCACGGTGGGATCGGTGTGATGGTGGCAGCGGTCCGGGGCGAGCGAGCGCCGTCGAGTCGGCACCGCCTGGAGCCGCAGAAAGGGATGGACACCGTGATACGACCGAGGATCCTGGTGGTTGGCGCGGGCTTCGCAGGAGTCGAGTGCGTCCGCCGTCTGGAGCGGAAACTCGCCCCCGACGAGGCCGACGTCACCCTGGTGACGCCGTCCGCCTACCAGCTCTACCTCCCGCTGCTGCCCCAGGTCGCCTCCGGTGTGCTCACGCCGCAGTCGATCGCCGTCTCGCTGCGTCGCAGCAAGAAGTACCGCACCCGGATCATCCCGGGCGGCGTGATCGGGGTGGACCTGAAGTCCAAGGTCTGCGTCATCCGCACCATCACCGACAAGATCGTCGAAGAGCGCTACGACTACATCGTGCTGGCGCCGGGCAGCGTGACCCGCACCTTCGACATCCCCGGGCTCACCGAGCACGCCTACGGGTTGAAGACGCTCGCCGAGGCCGCCTACATCCGCGACCACGTCATCTCGCAGCTGGACCTCGCCGACGCCAGCGACGACCCCGCCGAGCGCGCCGCCCGGCTGCAGTTCGTGGTGGTCGGCGGCGGATACGCGGGCACCGAGACCGCGGCCTGTCTGCAACGGCTCACGCACGCGGCCGTCCAGCGCTATCCCCGCCTCGACCCGGGCCTGATCAAGTGGCATCTGATCGACATCGCGCCGAAGCTCATGCCGGAGCTCGGCGACAAGCTCGGCCGCAGCGCGCAGGAGATCCTGCGCCGGCGCGGCATCGAGGTCTCGCTGGGCGTGTCGATCGACAAGGCGGGCCCCGAGGAGGTCACCTTCACCGACGGCCGGGTGGTGCCGACCCACACCCTGATCTGGACGGCCGGCGTGGTCGCGAGCCCGCTGATCGCCACACTCGGCGCGGAGACCGTCCGGGGCCGGCTCGCGGTCACCGCCGAGATGACCCTGCCGGGTCACGACGGGGTGTTCGCGCTCGGCGACTCGGCGGCGGTGCCCGACAAGGCCAAGGGCGAGGAGGGCGCGATCTGCCCGCCCACGGCCCAGCACGCCATGCGCCAGGGCAAGAAGGTCGCGGACAACGTCATCGCGACGCTGCGCAACCAGCCTCTGCAGCCGTACATCCACACGGACCTCGGCCTCGTCGTCGACCTCGGCGGCAAGGACGCCGTCTCCAAGCCGCTGGGCATCGAACTGCGCGGTGTGCCGGCTCAGGCGGTGGCGCGCGGTTATCACTGGTCGGCGCTGCGCACCAATGTCGCCAAGACCCGGGTGATGACCAACTGGCTGCTCAACGCGGTCGCGGGCGACGATTTCGTGCGCACCGGCTTCCAGGCCCGCAAGCCCGCGCGGCTGAAGGACTTCGAGTTCACGGACTCCTATCTGACGCCGGAGCAGGTCCGCGCCCGCGTGGAGGGCGGGGCCGCCGGGCACTCCTGAGCACGGCGGGGGCACCGGCACGCCCACGCGCTCGTCGCGCACACGACGGCTGAGGACAAGTGGTCCCGGCCGTCGTGCCATGCTGGGTCGTAGATCAAGTTCTGGTACGGGAGAAAGCGCGGCGGCGTGAGGACAGCGGTTCGGTCGGGGTGGGCACGGATGTGGGACCGGCTGGCGGCGTCCGATCCCGGGCTGCTCAGGCTCACCGCGGGCCTGCGCACGGTGACCGCCATCGCGCTCACCCTGGCCGTGCTCGGCGTGCTGGGCGTCCCGGTGGCGCAGTTGGTCGCGGGGGCCATGGCGGCGATGGTCTCGACCTTCGCCATCCAGGAGAAGCAGCGCTCCCAGCAGGCCGTGACCCTCGCGCTGGGTCTGCCGGTGGCCCTCGCCTCGGTGTCGCTGGGCACGCTGCTGAGCCAGCGGGTGGTGGTGGGCGACCTGTTCTTCGTCGTCCTCATCTTCTGCGCCGTCTACGGACGCCGGTTCGGCGACCGCGGCACCGCGCTGGGCCTGATCGGCTTCCAGGTCTACTTCCTCTCCCTGTTCGTGCACGCGGTCCCGTCCGCGCTGCCCGCCCTGTACGGCGTGATCACCGCGGCGTTCGTGTGCAGCGCGGCCGCCCGATTCGTTCTGCTGCGGCAGACCCCGGCGGGCACCCTGGACCGGCTGCGCAGGGCCTTCCGGGCCCGGCTCGGGCAGCTCATCGCCGCCCAGATCGAGCTGCTGGACGCGGGGCGCGAGGACCCTGACGCCGCGGCGAAGGTCCTGGAGCATCTGCGCACCGGCACCGCGCGGCTGCACGAGTCGGCGCTGATGATCCAGGGCCGGCTGGAGGACGGCGCCGTGGACGAGGCGACGGCACGGCTGTTGCAGCGCCGCATCGCCGACGCCGAGATCGCCTCCGAGCGGCTCGGTCTGCTGCTGCTCACCGCGCGCAGCGCCGAGCGGACGGACACCCTCACCCTGCACCTGCCCGGCGCCTCTCTCCCGCCGGGCGGTGAACTGCCGATCGGGGACGAGGCGACCGCCGTGCTGCGCCGGGACCTGGAGGCGCTGCGGCTGCTCGTGCTGCGGCCGGTGGGCGAGGCCTCGGGGACCGCGCTGTCGCAGGTGCGCAACCGGCTGCTCGGCTACCGGGAGGAGGAGAACCTGCCGAAGGCCTCCCCCGCGGTGCAGGACGTCTTCCGGGGCCTCGGTGAGGCCGCGCGGGCCGTGCTCGGGCTGCGCATCGCCCTGGACGGGCCGCAGGACGAGTCCGACGACACTCCGGCGACGGCCCGCTCCCGCGAGGAGCTGGACGCCGAGGACGCGGCCATCGAGAGCAGCGAGGAGGACGAGGCCGAGGAGCCGGAGCCGGCCGGGCTCCAGCGGCCCACCACGCGGGCCGCCGTGCAGGTGGCGGTCGGCTCGTCGCTCGCCATCGCCGGTGGCGAGCTGCTGTCCAGCCAGCGCTGGTACTGGGCGGTGCTGACCTGCTGGATCGTGTTCATCAACACCGCCTCGACCGGCGAGATCCTGGTGAAGGGCTACCGGCGGCTGGTCGGCACGGTCCTCGGCGTGGTGGCCGGGATCGTCCTCGCCGGTCTGGTTGGGCAGCACACGTGGACGGCGTTCGCCCTGGTGCTGCTGTTCGTGTTCGCGATGTTCTACACCGCTCCCCTGTCCTACACGCTGATGTCGTTCTTCGTGACGGCGATGCTGGGGCTGCTGTACACGCTGCTGAACACCTACAGCGCGTCGGTGCTGGTGCTGCGTGTGGAGGAGACGGCCCTCGGCGCGGCCTGCGGTGTGATCGCGGCGGCGGTGGTGCTGCCGGTCCGCACCGACCGGCGCACCAACGACCTGCTCGTCGACGTCCTGGACAAACTGGCGGACGTCAGCCGGGGCGCCATGGACCAGCTGAGCGGCGGGCCGTCGGCCGATCTGGTGGACCGGGCGCGCGATCTCGACCAGGCGCTGGCCGATCTGCGCGCGGCCACACAGCCGCTCACCCACCCGATCAGCCCGCTGCGCTCGCGCCGGGACACCGCCCGGTACGTCGTGGCGCTGCTGGAGACCTGCGCCTACCACGCGCGTTCGCTCGCGGCCACGGCCGAACTGCTGGCCACGCACCCCTCGATCGCGGCGGACCCCCGGCTGCGCGGTGCGGGCCGGCGGATCGTGCACAACATCGAGGCGATCGCCGCGCACGTCACGGACCCCCGGTCCACGGAGAGGATCGAGTCCGGTCCGAGCATCGCGTCGATGCTCGAGCCCGGCACCCTGCGCACCCCGCGCTACGGCCGGGTGACCGACCGGGTGCTGCGGCATCTGCAGCGTCTGGACGAGGCGGTGTCGGGCCTGACCAGGCCGCTCGGGATCACGCGGGAGCCGTCGAGGAAGTGATGTCCCGGGTGCCGCGGCGATGGGGTCCGTCGCGGCTGCCCGGCCTTCGGCCCAGCGCCTCCTCGCGTACGCGGGCGCAGCTGCGGGTGATCAGCCGGGAGACGTGCATCTGGGAGATGCCGAGCCGGTCGGCGATGCGGCTTTGCGTCATGTCCTCGAAGAAGCGCATGTAGAGGATGGCCCGCTCCCGTTCGGGCAGCCGGCGCAGGCCGTCCTTGGCGGCCTCGCGGTCGACGACGACGTCGTACGAGGCGTCCGTCGCGCCGAGTGTGTCGGCGAGGCTCCAGCCGTCGTCGCCGGTGGCCGGCTCGGCGTCCAGCGAGAGGGTGCTGAAGCACTCCAGCGCCTCCAGGCCCGCGGTGACCTCCGCCGGGCTGAGGCCGGTGTGGGCGGCGATGTCGGCGGCGTCGGGCTCGGGGGTGCCGGGGTGCTGGGTGAGTTCGCGGCGGGCCACGCGTACGCGGTTGCGCAGTTCCTGGATCCGGCGGGGCACCCGCAGCGCCCACATCCGGTCCCGGAAGTGCCGCTTGACCTCGCCGGTGATGGTCGGTACGGCGTAGCTCTCGAAGGCTCCCCGTGCCGGGTCGAAGCGGTCGATGGCCTTGACCAGCCCGAGCGCGGCCACCTGGCGCAGGTCCTCCGCGGATTCCCCGCGGTCGCGGAAACGGCCGGCGATCCGGTGGGCCATGGGCAGCCAGGCGGTGACCAGCTCGTCGCGTACGGCGTCGCGCTCGGGGCCCTCCGGCAGCCGCGCCAGCCGGGCGAAGAGGATGGTGGTGTCGGGGGCGTCGTCGTGGTTCCTCCGCCAGGACGCGGCGGAGGCGGTGTCGTACCTGCCGGAAGGGCTTGTCGACATGTCGGTCGGCATGCGGAATCGCTCCTGAACGATGGTGTCGGGACACGGCCGGATCAGGGGTTCCCGGTCCTGGCCCGAACGGTGGTGTCAGGGTTCGCCGCGGGTGAGCCGCCGGCCCCGCCAGGAGAGGGCCTGCGGCAGCTGTACTGTTCCCGCTGGACGCGCGCCTGTGGTCCGAAGCACGAGTGTCCGCCTGCCCCTGGGCCCCGGCGGCAAACACCTCTTCCGGAACTTCGGCGCCGGGGGCGGCATGCCATGACCGGGCGCGTGCCGGGTACCCAGGCGGTATGAGAGACGCGGTGGACGCGGACGAGTTGCTGCGGCGCATCCGGCGGGCCAGGGACCGCGCCGCCGAGCAGGAGCGGGCCTGGCGGGAGCGGGCCGGGCGCCTGAGGGTGAGCGATCCGGACGAGGCGCGGGAGGCGTCCGTACGGGGGCTGGCGTACGAGGCGGTGTTGGGGGTGCTGCAGGAGGTCGTCGATCCCGGCGGACCGCCCCCGGCCGAGTGCGGAGTGAAACAGGTCACCTGACCCGGGCCTGAGTACGCGAAATCCCGCCAGATGGTTTACCGTTCACCTATACGTGGTGACGGGGTCGACCGGAGCCGTCCCCCTTCACCATCGCATACGGCCCTGGCCGGCCTCCCCCGTCCGGCCAGGGCTCTTTTCTGTCTCCGGACAGGGCTCGGCGCACCAATCCGCCTCCTTCGAGGTGCTCGGGACGGCGGCAGCGGCTGAAATGGGCTTGGGGAAAAACACCCGACCCGCTGCCGGCGAGGAGTCCCGCGCCATGACCAAAGCGATAAAACTGCTGACCGCTCTCCCGCAGGCACAGCGCGAGCGACTGATGGAACTGGCCGACGAGGTCTCCTTCCCGGAGGACACCCGGATCTTCGAGGCGGGCGGTACGGCCGACCGCTTCTGGGTGATCCGCTCCGGCGCGGTCCACCTGGACACACAGGTCACCAGCCGTCAGCGGGTCACCGTGGCCACGCTCGGCGCGGGCGACATGCTCGGCTGGTCCTGGCTGTTCCCTCCGTACCAGTGGGACTTCGGCGCGGTGGCCTTCAGCAACGTGCGGGCCTACGAGTTCGACGGGCCGTCGGTGCTCGCGCTGTCCGTGGAGGATCCGCTGCTCGGCCTCTCGCTGGTGCGGACGGTCGCCGAGATCCTCGCCAGCCGCCTGGAGACGACCCGCGGCAAGCTGATGGACCAGTACGCGATCCGGCGGCGCAGCGGGCCCCTCTAGACCGCCAGAGTCCCCGCGGGCCGTCAGATCCGGTAGCGGCGCAGCGCAGGCAGGGCCGCGGCCAGGGCCAGCATCGCCGCGACGACCAGTGCGCCCCCGCCCGCGACGGCGGCCCGGGGCCCGAAGGCCGAGCCGGCGGTGCCGTGCAGCACGTCGGCCAGCCGCGGGCCACCCACGACGACCACGGTGAACACGCCCTGCATCCGGCCGCGCATCTCGTCGGTCGCGGCGGAGAGCAGGATGGCCCCGCGGAACACCATGGAGATCATGTCGGCCACACCGGCGGCGGCCAGGAAGGCCAGGGACAGCCAGAGGTTGCCGCTCAGCCCGAACCCGGCGATGGCCACGCCCCAGCCGACCACCGAGCCGATGACCATCCAGCCGTGCCGCCGGGCCCGCGAGAAGACGCCGGAGAACAGGCCTCCGAGCACCGCGCCGACCGGGATCCCGGCGAACAGCACGCCGAGGGCGAGCCCTTCGCCGTAGGAGGCGTAGGTCTGGGCGGCCAGCTGCGGGAACAGGGCGCGGGGCATGCCGAGGACCATGGCGACGATGTCGGCCAGGAAGGACAGCAGCAGCACCTTGTGCCCGGATATGTAGCGGAATCCGGCGGCTATCTCACGCAGCCCGGCCCGGCGGGCCCGCCCCTCGCCCAGCGGTGGCAGCGCGGGCAGCCGGAACACCGCCCACACGGTGACGCACAGGGCCAGCGCGTCGATCAGGTACAGCTCGGGCAGCCCGATCACCGGGATCAGCACACCGGCCAGCAGCGGGCCCGCGACCAGGCCGGTCTGCATCACGGTCGAGCCGAGCGCGTTGGCGGCGGGCAGCTCCTCGGCCGGGACGAGGCGTGCGATGGAGGCGTTGCGGGCCGGGGAGTTGAGGCCGAAGAACGCCTGCTGCAGAGCGAGCAGCACCATCAGGACGACGACCGAGTCGAGGCCGGTGACGGCCTGCGCCCAGAAGAGCAGTGAGGTCACGGCGATACCGCTGTTGGTGACCAGCAGCAGCTTGCGCCGGTCCACCGTGTCGGCGACCGCCCCGCCCCACAGCGCGAACACCACCATGGGCACGAGACCGGCGAGGCTGGCGTAGCCGACCCAGGCCGAGGAGTGGGTGATGTCGTAGATCTGTTTGGGTACGGCGACGGCGGTGAGTTGGCTGCCGACGGCGGTGACGACGGTCGACGACCACAGCCGCCGGTAGGCGGGGATGCGCAGGGGCCGGGTGTCCATCGCCCAGCGGCGCCAGCCGCGCCGTGGCGGGGGCGCCGCGTCGGTCGCGGAGTCGGGTTCGGCGGTGCTGCTCTCGCTCGTGTCCACGGGTGTCCTGGTTGCTCGTTACATCTTTTCGCTTCGCGAGCCTAACCATCTCAGCGATCCGTGTACATGACGAAAGGTTTTCCTCAGGATCCGGCCACGAGCGTGGCCCCCAGCGCCAGCATGGTGACGGCGACCAGGCCGTCCAGGACCCGCCAGGCGGTGGGACTGGCGAGGAAGCGGCCGAGCAGCCGGGCGCCGAAGCCGAGGGCGGCGAACCAGCACAGGCTGGCGAGGACGGCGCCGAGCCCGAAGGTCCAGCGCAGCGGGCCGCGGTCGGCGGCCAGGGAACCGAGCAGGAACACCGTGTCCAGGTAGACGTGCGGGTTGAGCCAGGTCATCGCGAGACACGTCAGCACCGCCCGCCGCCGCGAACCCACCGCCTCGCCCTCCGTACGCAGGCCGGCGCCGGGCCTCAGCACCCGCCTGGCGGCGAGGGCTCCGTAGCAGAGCAGGAACGCGCCGCCGACGAGCCCGACCGCCCGCACCGCGCCCGGCCAGGCCACCACCACGGCACCGACCCCGCCGACGCCCAGCGCGATGAGCACCGCGTCGGACAGGGCGCAGATGCCGACCACGGCGAGGACGGCGTCGCGACGCACCCCCTGACGCAGGACGAAGGCGTTCTGGGCGCCGATGGCGACGATCAGGGACAGGCCGGTGCCGAATCCGGCGGCCGCGGCGGTCAGGGCGTGGTTCATGCCCTCGACGTTAGGCAGCCGATCACCGCAGGTACAGCTAAAGATTCTTACGTATCCTTAGCGCTCGTGATGACGGAGCTTCCCCTGGAACAGGTGCGGACGCTGCTGGCGGTGGTGGACGAGGGCACGTTCGACGCGGCGGCCGCGGCTCTGCACGTGACACCGTCAGCGGTCAGCCAGCGGGTCAAGGCGCTGGAGCAGCGCACGGGCCGAGTGCTGCTCCAGCGCACCAAACCGGTGCGCCCGACGGAGTCCGGCGCGGTGCTGGTGCGGTTCGCCCGGCAGTTGTCCCGGCTGGAGCGGGACGCGCGCGGCGAGCTGGGGCTGAGCGGGGCCGGGGAACCGACGCGGGTCTCGGTCGCGGTGAACGCGGACTCGCTGGCGACCTGGTTCCTCGGGGCGCTCACCCGGGTGCCGGGGCTCTGCTTCGAACTGCACCGGGAGGACGAGGACCACACGGCGGCGCTGCTGCGCGAAGGGCTCGTGATGGCGGCCGTGACCTCTTCCCCCGACCCGGTGCCGGGCTGCTCGGTCCGCGTGCTCGGCCGGATGCGCTATCTGCCGGTGGCCACGCCGGACTTCGCCGAGCTGCACCTGGACGGGCCCCTGCGGGATCTCCTGCCCGAGGCCCCCGTCGTCGTCTTCGACCGCAAGGACGACTTCCAGGACGTCTTCGTACGGCGCCTCGGCGGCACGTCGGCGGGGCTGCTGCGGCACTACGTGCCCACGTCGGAGGGCTTTCTCGACGCGGTCGCCGCGGGGCTCGGCTGGGGCATGGTCCCCGAGGCCCAGGCCCGCCCGCTGCTGCGCGAGGGCCGCCTCGGCCTGCTCGAGCCGGGCACATGGATGGACGTCAGGCTGCACTGGCAGCAGTGGAAACTCGACTCCCCAGCGCTGGAGGCCCTGGCCGAGGCGGTGGCGGCGACGGCGGCTCGGGCACTGCGCCCGTGACGGTCAGCGAGCCTGCGCGTCCAGCCGCCCGGCCGCGCTGTCCAGCAGCATCTCCAGAGCCGTCGGATAGGCGCTGGTGACCATGCGGGCGGCCAGCAGCGGGGCCGCTTCGGCGATGCGGGGATGGCCGGCGCGCGGCAGGCGGGCGTAGGTCGAGTGCCAGGTGGCCTCGTCGGCCCTCTGGGCCGCTATCGGCAGGGCCAGGGAAGCGGAGTCCAGGGCGGCGAAGGCCAGCGTCTGGTCGATGAAGGCGTGGTAGACGCGAACCGTCTCCTCGAGCGGGAATCCGGCCGTGCGCAGGACGTCCAGGACCGCCTCGTCGGCGGCCAGCTCGTGGGAACGGCCGGTGACCCGGTTGGCGGTCAGCAGCGCCGCCTGCGGGTGCGCGACGTACGCGGCGTGGATGCGCAGCCCGATCGCCCGGAGGTCCGCACGCCACTGTCCCGTCGGTTCCCAGCCCGTCAGCGCCCGACCGATGAGCGCGTCCCCGATGGCCAGGGTCAGGTCGTCCATGCCCCGGAAGTACCGGTACAGCGTGCTGGGGTCGCAGTCGAGGGCGAGGCCCAGGCGGCGCGCGCTGAGCCCGGCGCTGCCGTGCTCGCGCAGCAGCCGCAGCGCGGTCTCGACGATCAGCCGCTCGGACAGCACGGTGCCGCTGCGGGTCGGGCGGCGCCGGCGGCGCTTCTCCTCGGGCACCACGGGTTTGGGCACGGCGGCTCCTGTCGTCTCCGTGGCTTATGCCAACACCATTGACCTTATGCCATGCCCCGGCGTTGGATTCCGGCCAAGGCGCGCCTGCCACGTTCTCGTTCCGTTCCCTTCAGGCAGGGAGTAATTCCGTCATGCGTGTACTGCTCGTGGGTGCCGGCGGTGTCGGCACCGCTGTCACCCGGATCGCGGCCCGGCGTCCGTTCTTCGATCTGATGGTGGTCGCCGACTACGACCCCGCGCGGGCCGAGGCGGCCGTCGCGGCGCTCGGCGACGCCGGGGACCGGTTCCGTGCCGAACGCGTCGACGCGGGCGACGAGGCCGGTGTGGCCGGGCTGCTCGCCCGCCACGGCTGCGACGTCCTGCTCAACGCCACCGACCCGCGCTTCGTCATGCCCCTGTTCCGGGCCGCGCGCGCGGCCGGCGCGACCTATGTGGACATGGCGATGTCGCTGTCCCGGCCGCACCCCGAGCGGCCGTACGAGGAGTGCGGCACCAAGCTGGGCGACGAGCAGTTCGCGCTGGCCGGCGAGTGGGCCGAGGCGGGTGCGCTCGCCCTGGTCGGCATGGGTGTGGAGCCGGGGCTGTCGGACGTGTTCGCGCGCTACGCGGCCGACGAACTCTTCGACACCATCGAGGAGATCGGCATCCGCGACGGCGCGAACCTCACCGTCGACGGCCATGACTTCGCGCCGTCCTTCAACATCTGGACCACCATCGAGGAGTGTCTGAACCCGCCGGTCGTGTACGAGGAGGGGCGCGGCTGGTTCACCACACCTCCGTTCAGCGAGCCGGAGGTGTTCGACTTCCCGGAGGGCATCGGCCCGGTGGAGTGCGTGAACGTCGAGCACGAAGAGGTGCTGCTGGTGCCCCGCTGGGTCGGCGCGCGGCGCGTCACCTTCAAGTACGGTCTGGGCGGGGAGTTCATCGAGACGCTGAAGACGCTGCACCGGCTGGGCCTCGACCGCACCGAGCCGGTGACCGTGGCCGGCGCGGAGGGTCCGGTCGTGGTCTCGCCGCGGGACGTGGTCGCCGCGTGCCTGCCGGATCCGGCGACGCTGGGCGATCGGATGCACGGCAAGACGTGCGCGGGCACGTGGGTGCGGGGCACCAAGGACGGGGCGCCGCGCGAGGTGTACCTGTATCACGTGGTCGACAACCAGTGGTCCATGGCGGAGTACGGCTGTCAGGCGGTGGTGTGGCAGACGGCGGTCAATCCGGTCGTCGCCCTGGAACTCCTCGCCACCGGTGCCTGGTCGGGCGCGGGTGTCCTCGGCCCGGAGGCGTTTCCCGCCGGTCCGTTCCTCGAACTCCTGACCGCCTACGGCTCCCCGTGGGGCCTGCGCGAGCAGTGACCGGAAACCGGTGTTTGACGGCCGTCTCGACGGTGACCCGAACTCGCGTTACACAGGTGCAAGGGCGCGGACGACATCGATCGCAGGTGACTTCCATGGGCAACTGGCGAGACCTGGCCTCGTGCCGCCACACGGACCCCGACCTGTTCTTCCCGATCGGCACCACCGGGCCCGCGACGCTGCAGACGCAGCGGGCCAAGGCCGTGTGCGAGTGCTGCCGGGTCCGGGAGCAGTGTCTGAAGTGGGCGCTGGGAACGGGACAGCCGGTCGGCATCTGGGGCGGCACGACGGAGACGGAACGCCGAGCGTTGCGCCGGCGCGGGGGCGTGCGGCGCCCCTGATCCCGCGCGGGGGCCCGTTCCTCACCCTTCGGCAGGCGGTGCCACCGCGGGCAACCGCAGGGTGAACACCGCGCCTTGGCCGGGTTCGCTCGCCGCTTCGGCCGTGCCGCCGTGGGCCGCGACCAGGTGGCGGACGATGGGCAGGCCGAGACCGCTGCCGCCGGTGCGGCGGCTGCGGGACTTCTCGGCTCGCCAGAAGCGGTCGAAGACATGCGGCAGGTCCTCGGGCGCGATGCCCGTTCCGGTGTCCGCGACGGTGAGGACGACCTCCTCGCCGTCCCGGCGGGCGGTCAGCGTGACCATGCCGTCGGCGGGGGTGTGGCGCAGCGCGTTGGAGACCAGGTTCCCCAGCGCCTGCCGCATCCGTACCGGGTCGGCCTCCAGCCAGGCCGTGTCGTCGGCCTCGGCGCGCAGGGCGACTCCGGCGGCGTCGGCGGCCACCCGGTGGGCGGCGGTGACCTGCCCGAGCAGGTCACCGGCCGGGAGCGGTTCGCGGTGCAGGCGCAGGGTGCCCGCGTCGGCGGCCGCGAGGTCCTGCAGGTCGTCGATGATCCGCTGGAGCACCAGCGACTCCTCGTGCAGGGAGGCAAGCAGGGCGGGATCGGGGGCGACGACGCCGTCGCGCACGACCTCCAGCCAGCCGCGGATGTTGGTGAGCGGGCTGCGCAGTTCATGGGCGATGTCGCTGACCATCGCCTTGCGCTGGACCTCCAGGCGCTCGCGGCGCTCGGCGAGGCCGTTGAAGGCCTCGGCGAGGATGCCGGTCTCGTCCCGGGTCGTCACCGGCACCCGTACATGCAGTTCGGGCGGTTGCTGAGCGGCCGCGGTCAGCGCGCGCAGTGGCCGCACCAGCCGGACGGCGACGACGGCGGTCACGGCGAAGGTGACGGCGAGGACCAGCCCGGCCGCGCCGATCACCTTGGCCTTGTTGGCCGCGGACATGTCGAAGCGGGAGGGGTTCTGGTCCCCGATGCCGAGGAACAGCTCCGCCACCGGGGCGACATAGGGCTCCAGCTGAGTGCGGCGGGCGCTCAGCACACAGCGCTGCTCGGCCTGCGTGGCCGTCTTGACGGTGCGGGTCTTCGCATACTTCTTGAACAGATAGCCGGCGCCCAGGGGATCCTTTCCACTGGGATCCAAGGTGAGATACAGCGGACCGAGCTCGATGCCCGCCTTCTTCAGGCAGGGCCGGATCAGCGCCGCGAGATCGGTCATGGCCCGTTTCTCCGTCGGGGTGGTGATGTCCGGCTGCCAGTCCTCGCAACTCTGGTTGGCGTAGGAGATGTCGACGCCGTCCGGGCTGTCGAGCACGGGGCGTCCGCTCGGGGTCCGCACCACGGTGGCCTCGACGCCGAAACGCTCGTAGCACGCCCTGCGTTTGGCGGCGAGCGCGTCCAGCCGGTCCCGCTCCTCGGCGGTGACCCGGTAGGGGCCCACCGCCCGCGGGTCGATGCCGCTGAGCTGGGCCCCGGTCTCGGTGTAGGTGTCGGTGCGCAGCGGGTCGACGGTGGCGGCGGGCCGGGGCGGCAGCGGGGTGCCGCCCGGCGCGGAGTCGGCGACCAGGGAGCGGTCGGCGCTGGTGAGGGCGATCCGTCGGCCGGTCTGGTGGGCGAGGTCGCGGACGGTGCGCCGGACGTCCGACCAGTCGGGGTGGGTGGCCGCGTAACCGCTGAGCCGGGCCAGGATGCTGTTGTCGGCGGCGATGTCCTGGCCCTGTTCCTCCTTGAGGGCACTCGTGGTCGTGGTCACCGCGAGCCAGGCGGTGGCCGCCACCGAGCAGACGGCGATGAGCGCGGAGACGAACAGCAGCCGGACCAGGAGCCGTTTGCGCAGGGGTATCCGGCGCTTCACGGCCGCGCGCCGCTCAGCTTGTAGCCGACGCCGAACACGGTCACCAGACGGACCGGCCGCCGCGGGTCGGCCTCGATCTTCCGGCGCAGGTTCATGATGTGCACGTCGACGGCCCGCTCGGTGGAGGCACGGTCGAAGCCGCGGGTGCACTGCAGCAGTTGCCGCCGGGAGAAGACCCGGTCCGGCTCCGCGGCCATGGCGAGCAGGATCTGGAACTCGGCCGGCGTGCAGTCGACCGGCGTCCCGTCGCAGCGCACCTCGTGCCGGACCGGATCGACGCTGATCCCCGCGGCGCGTACGACGGGGTCGTCGTCCCGCAGGCCCGCACCGCGCCCGCCCCGCCTGAGGACCGTGCGGATGCGGGCCATCAGCTCGCGCGGGCTGTACGGCTTGGTCATGTAGTCGTCGGCACCCAGTTCCAGGCCGAGCAGCACGTCGTCCTCGGCGGCGCGGGCGGTGAGCATGACCACGGGGATGCCGGGGTCCTCGGCGTCCTTGCGCAGCACCCGGCACACGCCGAAGCCGTCGATCACCGGGAGCATCAGGTCGAGCACGAGGAGGTCGGGCCGCAGGCGCCGGGCCGCGTCGATCGCGGCCGCGCCGTCGTGGACCACCGTGGCGGTGTGTCCCTCGGCCAGCAGGGAGCGGCGGATGAGTTCGGCCTGCTTCTCGTCGTCCTCGGCGACCAGTACATGTGCGCACACGAGTTCGGATCCTAGGCTGTTCAGCGGGTGAGCCAGTCGGCGTACCCCATGACGACGACCGGGTGCCGGTGCGGGTCCAGGGTGCGCAGGAGGTCCTTCATGTGGGCCTTGGCGATGCTGACGCAGGCGTGGGTGGGGCCGCCGTGGTCGACGTGCAGCCAGATCCCGCCGCCGCGCTTCGGGCCGAGGGGGCGGCTCCAGTCCAGGGGCGAGGTGCCGGACGCGCGGTTGTAGTCGATGGCGACTACGTAGTCGAAGGATCCGGCGAGGGGTTCACCCTCGAAGCCGGTGCCGGGCGAGACGAATCCCGTCGAGTGGTGGTACGGCAGCCTGGTGCCCGGATCGGACAGCAGGCCGCCGGCGTCGCTGAGGGTGTAGACCCCGAGCGGGGAGCGCAGGTCTCCCGCCATGTGGTGGTCGCTCCAGCCGTGCAGGGCGTTGTGGGCGGGCCAGGCCGCGCCCGCCTCCCAGCCGGTGGCGGTGCGCTCGTGCACGACGACCGTGCAGAGCGGGGAGTCCTTGCCGCGCCCGGTGACCACGACGGCCTGCCGGCAGCGGGCGGGTATCGCGGCGCCCGTCTTCGGGCCGAGGCCGGGTATGCCCTCGGGCACCGCCTTGGCGTGGACTTCCGGTGCGGGGGTGGCCGTCGGCGCCGGGCGGCCGGCGGGGACGCGGCGCGCGGTCGCCTCGGCTCCGCCGCCGCAGCCGGTGAGCAGCGGCGGGGAGACGAGGAGGGCGACCGCGGTTCTGCGATGGATCATGGGTCGACCATGGCCGACAGTTGTTTGGAACTCGTCAGGGTTCAGGCGCTCTTCGGCTTGCCCTCGGCGTAGAGCCAGGTGTGGAAAAGCCCGTCCAGATCCTTCCCGGACTGGCGCTCCGCGATCCGCACGAACTGGGCCGTCGTACCGTGCCCGGCGCGGTGCGCGGCCGCCCAGGCGCGCAGGATCCGGAAGAAGTCCGGGTCGCCGACGGCCTTGCGCAGCTCGTGCAGCGCCATGGCGCCGCGGTCGTAGACGGGCGCGCCGAAGAGGTTCTTGCCGCTGCCCGGGTCGCCGGGCGGGTAGGCCCACAGGTCCGTGTCGGCCGGGCGGGCGTAGAGTCCGTCGAAGGTCTTCTGGGCGCTGTCGCCGCCGTGCTGCTCGCTGTAGAGCCACTCGGCGTAGGTCGCGAAGCCCTCGTTGAGCCAGATGTCCTTCCAGGAGGTCAGCGAGACGGAGTCGCCGAACCACTGGTGGGCGCTCTCGTGGACGAGGGTGCTCACGTCGGGCGCCGAGTCGTAGACGGGCCGGGTCTGGGTCTCCAGGGCGTAGCCGACGTCCGGGGCGTGGTCGACGATCGCGCCGGCGGCGCGGAAGGGGTAGGGCCCGAACAGCTTGCTCTCCCAGCCGAGGACGGAGGGCAGCTTCTTCAGCACCGGTGCGGACGCGTGCGCCTCGCGGGCGTCGACGGCGTTGTACACCGGGATGCCGTCGGGGGTGGTGTACTGCTCCACCTTGAACTTGCCTACGGTGGCGGTGGCCAGATAGGCGGCCATGGGCTCGGCCGCGTGCCAGCGGAAGGTGGTCAGGCCGTGCGCGGTGTGCTGCCCGCGCAGGACGCCGTTGGCGACGGCGGTGCGCCCTTCGGGGACCGTGATGGTGAAGTCGTACGACGCCTTGTCCTTGGGGTGGTTGTTGCCCGGGAACCAGGTCATCGTGCCCTGCGGCTCGCCCGCGACGAACGCCCCGTCGTCGGTGGGTATCCAGCCGTCGCTGGAGCCGTCCGGGTCGGTGACCGGCTTGGGGGTGCCGTGGTAGGTGACCGTGACGCGGAACGTCTGGTCCTTGCGCAGGGCGTGGCGCGGGGTGACGACGAGTTCCTGGCCGCTGCGGCGGAAGCCTGCGGCGCTGCGGTCGACGGTGACGCCGGTGACCTTCAGGCCCTTGAGATCGAGGTCGAAGCGGCTGAGCCGCTGGGTGGCGCGGGCGGTGAGGACCGCCTTGCCGTCGAGGTGCCGGGAGGCGGTGTCGTAACGGAGCGTCAGGTCGTAATGGCTCACGTGGTAGCCGCCGTTGCCGCTGAGCGGGAAGTAGGGGTCGCCGGCCCCGGCCGCGCCGGTCGTGCCGGACGGCGCCGGTCCGGCGGCCCCGAGCAGCGCCGCGACGGCGACGGGAACGGTGGCGAGGACCGCCTCTCGGCGGAGGACTGCGGTGCGTCGTCTTGCGGTCTGCCGGCGGGGGGTCGTCACATGCGCTCCTCGGGATGGCGGGTGATCGAGTGGCCCACAGACTAGGGGCGCGGGCGCGCCGGTTTCCCTCTCATTCTGGTCAAGTCACGCCGCGTCGGCACCTGGCGGGCCGGGCCCGCCGAAGTACGCTCGCGGGACCGTCCGCAACCCGAGAGGGGCCCCGACCGTGAGCGTGCGCGTACGCCGGATCTATGATCCGCCCGAGCCCGACGACGGCCTCAGGGTGCTGGTGGACCGGCTCTGGCCGCGCGGGGTGGCCAAGGACGCGGCGCACGTCGACAAGTGGCCCAAGGGCCTGACGCCGTCGACGGAGCTGCGGCGCTGGTTCCACAGCGACGAGGGCTCCTATGCGGAGTTCCGGGGCCGTTACGAGGCGGAGCTCGGGGCTCCCGAGGCCGCCGAGCTGCTCGACGGCCTCAGGGAGTCGGTCCGCAAGGGCCCGGTCACGCTGCTCACGGCGTCCAAGAAGCCGGAGCAGAGCCATGCCTCGGTGCTGGCGGAGTTGCTCGAAGGCTGAGGTCAGCCCGTCTGCTTCGCCGCCGCCCGGCCCGCCGCCCGGCCCGAGAACAGACAGCCGCCGAGGAAGGTGCCCTCCAGGGCGTTGTAGCCGTGGACGCCGCCGCCTCCGAAGCCGGCGACTTCTCCGGCCGCGTAAAGGCCGTCGACGGGCGTGCCGTCGGCACCGAGGGCGCGGGAGTCCAGGTCGGTCTGGATGCCGCCGAGGGTCTTGCGGGTCAGGACGTGCATCCGGACGCCGATCAGGGGGCCCGCGGCCGGGTCCAGGATGCGGTGCGGCGCGGCGACCCGGCCGAGCCGGTCGCCGATGTAGCGGCGGGCGTTGCGGATGCCCTGGACCTGGGAGTCCTTGCTGTACGGGTTGGCGATCTGCAGGTCGCGGGCCTCGATCTGGCGGCGCACCTCGGCCGCGTCCAGCAGGGGCTTCTCGGTGAGGCCGTTCATCTTCTCGACCAGCTGCTCCAGGGTGTGCGCGGTGACGAAGTCCGCGCCCTTGTCGAGGAAGGCCCGCACGGGAGCGGGAGCCCCCTTGCCGAGCAGCCGGTCGCGCAGAACAGCCTTGCGGTCCTTGGCGGTGATGTCGGGGTTCTGCTCGGAGCCGGAGAGCGCGAACTCCTTCTCGATGATCTTCCGGGTGAGGACGAACCAGGAGTGGTCGTGCCCGGCGATGTCCTCGGTGGTGCGCAGGTACTTGAGGGTGTTGAGGGTGTCGTAGCCGGGCAGACAGGGGTCGGGCAGCCGGCGGCCGAGGGCGTCGAGCCAGATGGAGGACGGGCCGGGCAGGATGCGGATGCCGTGGCCGGGCCACACGGGGTTCCAGTTCTGCAGGCCCTCGGTGTAGTGCCACATCCGGTCCCGGTTGACCAGGCGCACTCCGGCCTCCGCGCTGATGTCGAGCATGCGGCCGTCGACGTAGGCGGGGACTCCGGTGACCATCTCGGCGGGGGGCGTGCCGAGCCGCTCGGGCCAGTACCGGCGGACGATGTCGTGGTTCGCACCGATGCCGCCCGTGGTGACGATCACGGCCTGGGCGGTGAGCTCGAAGTCGCCGATGCGCTCGCGGTTGGAGGCGACGCCGCGCGGGGCGTCGTCGTCGGCGAGGACGGTGCCGCGCACTCCGCGCGCCGCCCCCTCCTCGATGACCAGCTCGTCCACCCGGTGGCGGTGGCAGAAGGTGAGCAGCCCGTCCCGGGCGGCCTGTCGGGCGTACCGGACGAAGGGTTCGACCACGCCCGTGCCGGTGCCCCAGGCGACGTGGAAGCGGGGTACGGAGTTGCCGTGACCGTCGGCGCGCAGGTCGCCGCGCTCGGCCCAGCCGACGGTCGGCAGCAGGGTGATGCCGTGCCCCTCCAGCCAGGAGCGCTTCTCACCGGCGGCGAACTCCACATAGGCACGGGCCCAGCGCACCGCCCAGGAGTCCTCGTCCTCCAGCCGGTCGAACCGGGCACTGCCCCGCCAGTCGTTCCAGGCGAGGGCGAAGGAGTCCTTGATGCCGAGGCGGCGCTGCTCGGGCGAGTCGACGAGGAAGAGCCCGCCGAAGGACCAGAACGCCTGGCCGCCCAGGTTGGCGGCGTTCTCCTGGTCGACCAGGGCGACGCGTCGGCCCCGGCTGGTGAGTTCGTGCGCCGCGACCAGGCCGGCGAGGCCCGCTCCGACGACGATGACGTCCGCGTGCATGGCGGCCATGGCGTCCGTGTCCTTCCCTGCGCGACTCATGCGTCTACGACTCGTTCGAGGTGCCGCTGCCGTCGGTCAGCAGGGCGGTGAGCAGTTGCCCCAGCCAGGCGCGGGCGGCGTCGCCGTCCTTGTCGAGCAGCAGCTGGGTGGTGACGCCGTCGTACGCCGCGACGACCGCGCGGGCGGCGCCGTCGACGTCGACGAGGACGGCGGGCAGTTCGGTGTGCCCCCGGGCCTTCAGGAGCCGGTCGGCGATGGCCTCCCGGAGCCGGGTGCGGTGGTCGAGGAGGGCCTGGGCGACGGCGGGGTCGCGCGCCGCGTGCACCAGGAAGTCGGTCTTCACCAGCAGCCAGTCCACGTCCAGCAGCAGGACCTCGGTGACCCGGTCCACGGAGGCGGGCACGTCGAGGCCGGGCCCGTCCTGGGCGAGCGCGTCGGCCACCTGGGCGGCGATGAGGTCGGCGCGCTCCTGGTACAGGGCGAAGAACAGCTCGTCCAGGGTGGCGAAGTTGGAGTAGAACGCTCCCCGGCTGTAGCCGGCGGCCTCGCAGACCTCCTCGATGGAGACCCGGCCGAATCCTTTGGCGGCGAAGACCGCGAAGGCGGCGTCGAGCAGGTTGGCCCGTGTCCTGGCCCGCCGCCTGGTGACCCTGCGGGCCGCGTCCTGCGCCGTCATCGCCGACACCTCCATTCGATACACGAACGTATCCGATACATCGATGTATCGAAAGAGGGGGCACCCTCGGGGTCCCAGTAGTACGCAACGCGAGTGTTCTCCGACGAGGAGTCGGAGGCCCTGCGATGTCCCGTCGGCTCCGCCGGCTGCGGTGGGGCGGCCGGCCCGGCGGCTCGGACTGCCGATGGAGGTGCTGGGCATTTGCGGGGTGTCTCGGGAGCAGACGCGTACGGACCATCTGCGGCAGGTGGCGAAGTGTCTGGGGTGGCGGCCGGCGAAGTCGTTGGAGCCGAAGGAGTTGGACGAGTTTCTGCCGGCCCGCGCGATGGAGCACGACTCCCCGTCGTTGCTGTTGCCGACGACAACATCACCGCCAACGCACTCATGCCCGGCGCCATCTACACGAACCTGCAACGCCACACCGGCGGCCGGGGCAGCGGCCGTGTCCCCGCCGAACTGATCAAGACCGTCGAGCAGGGCGCCGCGACCTCCGTCCTCCTTGCGACCTCACCGCTCCTGGGAGGTGTCGGGGGCCGCTACTTCGCCGACTGCAATGAGACCGAGGTCGTCGACCGCCGCTCCGGCACCCTGCACGGCGTCGCCCGCTACGCCGTCGACCCGGTGGGCGCACGCCGCTTGTGGGACCTCTCGCACGACCTGCTCGCACAAGCACGCTGACGCTGCTCCCTCACCGCTCCTGTCGTCACACCTTCGTTCGACGACAGGAGGGGGTGTCCGATGAACCCGGACATTCAGGGGCGCCAGGGCGCCGCCGATCCAACGCGAGCCGACCTACGACGAGCTACGGGCCTGGAAGGCCGGTCCATCGCCGTCCTCGCCCGCGAGCACGACGTCAGCCACGGGGCTGTCCGTACCGCTGTCGCCGACCTCCGGAAATGGGAACGTATTTTCGATTAAGGAAGTACGCTGGACCCATGTCCACGCACCTCCAGGGCTCCTTGTTCGACCAGACCGACGAGCTGCGGCTCGGCCCCCTCGACGGGCTGTGCCGGACCGGACTGGGCCTGGGCGCCTGGATCGATGTGCTGCCGGGCTGGCTGAGCGGCGCGGACGCCCTGTTCGAAGACCTGGCGGCCGAGGTCCCGTGGCGGGAGGAGCGCCGCAAGATGTACGACAACGTGGTGGCCGTACCGCGCCTGCTCGCCTCCTACGCGGCCCACGACCCGCTGCCGCACCCCGTCCTGGACGAGGCCCGCACGGCCCTGTCCGCGCACTACGCCGGGGAGCTGGGCGAGCCGTTCACCACCGCCGGACTGTGCTTCTATCGCGACGGCCGGGACAGCGTCGCCTGGCACGGCGACCGGATCGGCCGGGGGGCCCGTGAGGACACGATGGTGGCGATCCTCTCCGTCGGCGAGCCCCGGGACCTGCTGCTGCGGCCCGCGGGAGGCGGCGGTACGACGGTCCGGCGGCCGCTCGGACACGGCGACCTCATCGTGATGGGCGGCTCCTGCCAGCGCACCTGGGAACACTGCGTCCCCAAGACGGCGCGCGCGACGGGACCGCGTATCAGCGTCCAGTTCCGGCCGCACGGTGTGCGCTGACCCCTTCGGGCCGGTGTCCGGCGGGCCTTAGGGTTCGCCCATGGCCTTGCAGATCAGTGCCACGAACCCGGAGCACCCCGCGCTCCTGCTCGCCCTGCCCTGGGACGTGCCCCTGGAGGAGTGGCCCGAGGAGTACCTGGTCCCGCTCCCCCGCGGCATCTCCCGGCACGTCGTGCGCTACGCGCGCGCCGGCGACGAGGTGATCGCCGTCAAGGAGCTGGCCGAGCGGCCCGCGCTGCGCGAGTACGAGCTGCTGCGCGATCTGGACCGGCTCGGCATCCCCGCCGTCGACCCGCTCGCGGTGATCACCGGCCGCGCCGACCGCGAGGGCGCCCCGCTGGAGCCGGCCCTGGTCACCCGGCATCTGCGCGGCTCGCAGCCGTACCGCTCGATGTTCGAGACGACCATGCGCCCGGCGACGATGCACCGTCTGATGGACGCCCTCGCGGTGCTGCTGGTGCGGCTGCACCTGGCCGGCTTCGCCTGGGGCGACTGCTCGCTGTCCAACACGCTGTTCCGTCGGGACGCGGGCGCGTACGCCGCGTACCTGGTGGACGCCGAGACGGGCGACCTGCACCCCCGCCTCAGCCCCGGGCAGCGGGAGTACGACCTCGACCTGGCCCGGGTGAACATCAGCGGCGAGCTGCTGGACCTGGAGGCGTCGGGCGCGCTGCACCCGTCCGTCGACCCCGTCGAGTTCGGGCACGAGATCTGCACCCGCTACGGCGGTCTGTGGCGGGAGCTGACCCGCACCTCGGTGTACCCGGCGGGCGCGTACCACTACATAGAGCGCCGGATACGCCGCCTGAACGACCTCGGTTTCGACGTGGCCGAGATGCAGATCGAGCACTCCTCGGGCGGCGACACGGTCACCTTCGTGCCCAAGGTCGTCGATGCCGGCCACCACCAGCGCCAGCTGCTGCGGCTGACCGGCCTCGACACCGAGGAGAACCAGGCCCGGCGGCTGCTGAGCGACCTGGAGAGCTGGATGGCCACCCAGGACGACCACGCCCCGGGCGACCCCCTCGCCGCGCGCCCGGAGGTGCTCGCCCACCGCTGGGTGCGCGACGTCTTCCGGCCGACCGTGCGCGCGGTCCCGCCGGTCCTGCGCGGCTCGACGGACCCGGCCGAGATCTACCACGAACTGCTCGAACACCGCTGGTACCTGTCCGAACGGGCCGAGCACGACATCGGCCTGGACGTCGCCGTCGAGGACTACATCAGGAATGTGCTGCCGAAGACCCGCGCGAGCCTGGATCCCACGACACCCGGGTAGTCACGCGTGCGGGACGACCGCCACCGGGCACTCGGCGTGGTGCAGCATCCCGTGGGCGACCGAGCCGATCCAGGCCCCGACGGCGCTGCGGTGCGCCCGCCGGCCGACGACCGCCAGCTGGGCCCGTGCGGCCGCGGACAGCAGCACCTGCCCCGCGCTGCCCATCTCGACGTGCTCGGCCACGGGCACGTGCGGGAAGCGCTCCCGCCACGGCCGCAGCGCCTCGGTAAGGGCCTTCCTCTCGAACGGTTCGAGACCGCCCGCGTCGTCCAGGAGCTTGAGCGAGCCGGGGCTGTAGGCGAAGACCGGCGGCAGCGTCCAAGCCCGTACGGCCCGGACGGCGGCGCCGCGGGCGGCCGCCGTCTCGAACGCGAAGCGCAGGACCTCGGCGCTGTCCTCGGGGCCGCCGTGCTGGCCGACGACGACGTCCCGGCCGGCCGCCTCCGCCGCCGGCCGATCGCCGGCGCGCACCAGGACCACGGGCCGGGTCGTCTCGGCGATCACCTGCTGTGCGAGCGAGCCCAGCAGGAACCCGACCACCGCGCCGTGCCCGCGCGAGCCGAGCACCAGCATCTCGGACTCCGCCGCCGCGTCGGCCAGGATCACGGCGGGCCCGCCCTCCACCACGTCCATGCTCACGGCCAGCTCGGGGTGGCGCTCGGAGACGGTGCGCACGGCCTCCGTCACCCCGTCCGACACCCAGCCGTGCTGCGTGTCCCGGTCGGCGGTGGCGAGCGACGCGGTGTAGCGCCACGCGTGCAGCACGCGCAGCGGCAGTCCCCGGCGTACGGCCTCCCGGCTCGCCCAGTCCAGCGCGGCCAGGCTCTCCTCGCTGCCGTCCACCCCTGCCGTGATCGGGCGTGCCATCCGCCGGCCTCCTCGTCGTGCCGTATGTCCGTGGTCCTCGTGGTGCTGGTCCCCACTATCGGGCACCCTCGCGCACGGGCACGATGATCTCGTCGAGGAGCCACCGGGCGGCCCGCGGCGGATAGGGGCCGCGCAGGCTCAGCACGATGTGCGTGAAGCCCGCCTCGACGAGTTCCGCGACGGTCCTGCGGTCCGCGGCCGGGTCTTCGTAGGACACGATGTACTGCACCGAGCGGGTGATCGTCCTCGGGTCCCGGCCCACGGACACGCAGTGGGCGTCCAGCACGCGGGCGCGTTCGGCGACGCGTTCGAGGGCGTTGTGCGGTGGCCCGGGGATGTTCCAGATGTCGGCGTGCTCGGCGACCAGCCGCAGGGTCCTGTCGCCCCAGCCGCCGATCAGCAGGGGCGGGCCGGGGCGCTGCACCGGCTTGGGCTCGCTGCGGGTGCCGGTGAGCGTGTGGAAGCGCCCCTGGAAGTCGAAGACATCCTGCGTCCACATGCCTTTGAGGATGGCGATGGTCTCCGCCAGGCGGGCGATGCCCTCGGCGGGCGGCACCAGGGTGAGGCCGTGGGCGGCGTACTCGGCGACGGCGGGGTTCTCACCCGCGACGCCTCCCGCGCCGGGCGGCTGGTGGGTGCCGCCCACCCCCAGCCCCATGATCAGGCGGCCGCCCGAGATCACGTCCACCGTGGTGGCGATCTTGCCGAGGACTGCGGGCGGGCGGAACCGGTTGCTCGTGACCAGAAGTCCGAGCCTCAGCCGCCGCGTCCGTGCGGCCAGGGCGGCGAGCAGCGTCCAGCCCTCCAGGATCTGACCGTCCTTGGGACCCGCGATCGGCGCCAGGTGGTCCCACAGCCAGGCATCCGCGATGTCGGGCAGGTCGTCGGCCTCTTGCCACACACGCAGGATTTCGTCGTAGGTGACCCGCATCGGGGTCGTCTTGATGCCGAAGGTCACCGGGTGTCCTGTCCGACCGGTCATGTCGCCCATCCCCTCACCGTCTGTCTGCCGAGAACGTCAGCCAAGTAAATCATCAGCAGTCCTGACTATCAGTCCGGGGATACGATGCCGCCATGACGGGCGACGCATCCACCGCGGCTCTGACCTCGCGTCTCGGCTATCTGCTCAAGCACGTGCACCTGCGGTTCACCGAGGCCTCCGCGCAGGCACTGGCACCCTTCGGCGTCGACGGCCGCGAACTCGCCGTGCTCGCCGTGCTCGCGGCGGACCGGCCGCTGTCGCAGATGGAGGCGGCGGGCCGGATCGGCGTCGACCGGACCACGATGGTCGCCCTCGTCGATGCCCTGGAGGGCAAGGGGCTCGTGGCGCGCCGCCGCAGCACCGAGGACCGGCGCCGGAACACGGTGCAGCCCACCGCGAAGGGCCAGGAACTGCTCCGTGAGGCCGAACAAGCCCGCGCGGAGGCGGAGCGCCGGTTCCTCACCCCCCTCCCCGACGCGGACCGCGACGGCTTCCTGCGCGCGCTGCGGACCCTCGCCGTCGTCCCGGAGGACGAGCGCCCCGAGTCCGGTTGAGCACGGGCCACCGCGCCCCGAGTGCCGGGATCCCGGTCCCTTCCGTATCCCGGGGCGAACCCCGGCGATCGAACATACGATGGGCGGAAGCCGGTGCGGTGAGCCCAGCGGCGCCGTGCCGTTGATCCGACCGTTCGGGGTGGGAGAGGTGCAGGGTGGGAGGCGGGAGTGGCATGGCACAGGCCGCCGACGCAGCGCGGACCGTCATTCTGACCGTGGACGACGACCCGGGGGTCTCCCGCGCCGTCGCCCGTGACCTCAGGCGGCGCTACGGCGAGTCGTACCGGATCGTGCGCGCGGAGTCCGGCGAGTCCGCGCTGGAGGCCTTGCGCGAGCTGAAGCTGCGCGGCGATCTGGTGGCCGTGATCCTGGCCGACTACCGGATGCCGCAGATGAACGGCATCGAGTTCCTGGAGCAGGCCCTGGACGTGTATCCGGGGGCGCGGCGCGTGCTGCTCACGGCGTACGCGGACACCAACGCGGCGATCGACGCGATCAACGTCGTGGATCTGGACCACTATCTGCTCAAGCCGTGGGACCCGCCGGAGGAGAAGCTCTATCCGGTGCTGGACGACCTCCTGGAGGCGTGGCGCCACAGCGACTTCAAGTGCGTGCCCAGCACCAAGGTCGTCGGGCACCGGTGGTCGGCGCGTTCGTCGGACGTACGCGAGTTCCTGGCCCGCAATCAGGTGCCGTACCGCTGGTACTCGGTGGAGGAGCCGGAGGGACGGCGGCTGCTGGCCGCGGCCGGGCAGGACGGGCAGCGGCTGCCGCTGGTGATCACCCCGGACGGGTCGGTGCTGGTCGAGCCGGAGGCGCCGGAGCTGGCCGCGCGGGTGGGCCTTGCGACGACGCCGACGGCCGACTTCTACGACCTCGTCGTGATCGGCGGCGGGCCCGCCGGGCTCGGCGCGGCCGTGTACGGCGCCTCGGAGGGCCTGAGGACCGTCCTCGTGGAGCGGTCGGCGACCGGCGGGCAGGCCGGGCAGAGCTCCCGGATAGAGAATTACCTCGGCTTCCCCGACGGCGTCTCCGGTGCCCAGCTCACCGACCGGGCGCGGCGGCAGGCGGCCAAGTTCGGCGCCGAGATCCTGACCGCGCGCGAGGTGACGGGACTGGAGGTCAACGGGGCGGCGCGCGTCATCCGGTTCGCGGACGGCTCGGCGATCGCGGCGCACAGCGTCATCCTGGCGACGGGCGTGCAGTACCGGCAGCTGGAGGCCCAGGGCTGCACCGATCTGACCGGCTGCGGGGTGTTCTACGGCTCCGCGCTGACCGAGGCGACCGGCTGCCAGGGGCACGACGTGTACATCGTCGGCGGCGCCAACTCGGCGGGCCAGGCGGCGATGTACCTGTCCAGGTTCGCCAAGTCGGTGACGCTGCTGGTGCGCGGGGCCGATCTGTCGGCGTCGATGTCGTACTACCTGATCCAGCAGATCAACGAGGCCCCGAACATCTCGGTGCGCAGTCACACCGTCGTCGACGCGGCGCACGGCTCCGACCGCCTGGAGCGACTGACCCTGCGTCATGTGGTGAGCGGTGAGGACGAACAGGTCGACGCCCAGTGGATGTTCGTGTTCATCGGCGCGGCCCCGCTCACCGACTGGCTGGGTGACACGGTGCTGCGTGACGAGCGCGGCTTCATCCTGGCCGGGCCGGACCTGACCGCCGACGGGCGGCCGCCGGCCGGCTGGGAGCTGGACCGGCCGCCGTACCATCTGGAGACCAGCGTTCCCGGCGTGTTCGTGGCGGGCGACGCCCGCGCCGAGTCCGCCAAGCGTGTCGCGTCCGCCGTCGGAGAGGGAGCCATGGCCGTGATGCTCGTCCACCGGTATCTGGAGCAGTCATGAGCGGGCGGCCGATGCCGTGCAGCCCCCGGGAGATCGGCTCCCTGTTCCTCTTCGAGAAGCTGGCGCCCGAACAGCTGGGGCGGCTGTGCAGCGAGGGCCGGGTGGAGCTGTTCCAGCCCGGCCCGGTGTACACCGAGGGCGACCCCGCCACCTGCTTCTTCGTGATGATCGAGGGCACGGTCGTGCTCTCGCGGCGCGTCGCCGGGGACGACGTGGAGGTCATCCGCAGCTCGCAGCGCGGGGTGTACGCGGGTGCCATGCAGGCGTACATCGGGGACCGGGTGCGGCAGGTGTACAACAACTCGATGCGGGTGACGGAGCCGACGCGGTTCTTCGTGCTGCCGGCGGACACCTTCGCGGCCGTGATGAGCGAGTGGTTCCCGATGGCCGTGCATCTGCTGGAGGGCCTCTTCTTCGGCTCGAAGAGCATCCAGGCCGCCGTCGGGCAGCGGGAGCGGCTGCTGGCGCTCGGCTCGCTGTCCGCCGGGCTCACGCACGAGCTGAACAACCCGGCCGCGGCCGCGGTGCGGGCCACGTCGACGCTGCGCGAGCGGATCGCGAAGATGCGGCACAAGCTCGCGGTGATCGCCGAAGGCCCGTTCTCACGGGACCAGTTGGCGAGTCTGATCGACATCCAGGAGCGCACCGCCGAGCGGGTCGCCAAGGCGCCGGTGCTGAGCCCACTGGAGGCCACCGACCGGGAGGACATGCTCACGGACTGGCTGGAGGACCACGGCATCGACTACGGCTGGCAGCTCGCGCCCACCTTCGTGCAGGCGGGACTCGACGTCGACTGGCTGGAGCAGGTCGCGGCGGCCGTGGACGAGGAGATCCTGCCCGGGGCGATCGGCTGGCTCAACTACACCATCGAGACCGAGCTGCTGATGACCGAGATCGAGGACTCCACCAACCGCATCTCGCACCTCGTCGACGCCGCCAAGCAGTACTCGCAGCTGGACCGGGCGCCCTACCGGGTGGTGGACGTGCACGAACTCCTCGACAGCACGCTGCTGATGCTCTCGGCCAAGATCGGCCCGCGCATCAAGGTGGTCAAGGAGTACGACCGCACGCTCCCCCAGATCCCCGGCTATCCGGCGGAGCTGAACCAGGTGTGGACCAACCTCGTCGACAACGCGGTGTCCGCCATCGACAGCGCCGGCGGGGAAGGCACCTTGACCGTGCGGACCGCGCTGGACCACGAGCGGATGCTGGTCGAGTTCCGGGACACCGGGCCCGGGGTGCCGCCGGAGATCAGGGGCCGTATCTTCGACCCGTTCTTCACCACCAAGCCGGTCGGCGAGGGCACCGGTCTGGGCCTGGACATCTCGTGGCGGATCGTCGTCAACAAACACCACGGCACCCTGCAGGTCGAGTCGGTGCCCGGCGACACCCGCTTCCAGGTCCTGCTGCCGCTGACCGCCGAGACGCCGGAGGAGGCGTCCGCCCTGACGACCCCCGAGGAGGCAGTATGAGCGGCGAGTCCGCGATCGACCCGAGCATTGCGCCGAGCGGCACCGGGTGCGTGGAGTGCGACGAGGCCGGCGGCTGGTGGTTCCATCTGCGCCGCTGCGCCACCTGCGGGCACATCGGCTGTTGCGACGACTCCCCGGCCCAGCACGCCACCGCCCACTACCGGTCCACCGGGCACCCGGTGATCCGCAGCTTCGAGCCGGGCGAGGGCTGGTTCTGGAACTACGACACCGACGAACTGTCCGGCTCCGGTCCCGAGCTCGCGCCTCCGGTCAGCCATCCCGACGACCAGCCGGTGCCGGGTCCTGCGGGGCGGGTGCCGGCGAACTGGGCGGAGACGTTGCGCGGTTGAGCGCCTGGCGGACCGGGTGGTTCCGCATTGCGGGGTTGAGCGCCTGTCGGGTCGGGTGATGTTGCGACGGCGGCGGCCGCGGATGGTTCGTGGTCGATCGCGCCGGCACGGCGCGGCCGCACATCGACACGGCTCCGCGCCCCTTGAGGCAGGCCCGGTCCCCTTCGTCACCGAGGAGCTGTCGGTCCTGCGTGTCAGGATGGGGGCGTGTCGCAGAGCGCCTTCATCACATCGCCGTTGATCGGCCGGACCGGCGAACTGGCCCGGCTCACCGGCGTACTGGAGCGTGCCCGGGGCGGTGAGGCACGGGCCGTGCTGGTCGCCGGGGACGCGGGAGTCGGCAAGACACGGCTGCTGGACGAGGTCGCCGGGCAGGCGGCCCGGGCCGGGACGACCGTGGTCACCGGGCGCTGTGTGGACCTCGGTGAGGTGGGTCTGCCGTATCTGCCGTTCACCGAGATCCTCGGGGTGCTCGCCGCCGACGAGCGGTTCTCGGCCGTGCTGGCCGCGCACCCGGCGGCGGAGCGGCTGCTGGGCGCGGGAGCGGACCCGGCGCGCGACCCGGACGGGCGGCTCAGGCTCTTCGAGGGCGTCGCCGGGCTGTTCGCCGAACTGGCTGCCGTCGCGCCGCTGCTGCTGGTCCTGGAGGACCTGCACTGGGCCGACCAGTCCTCCCGCGACCTGCTGCGCTTCCTGCTCAGCCGAGGTGTGCCGCACCGGCCGGACCCCGGTGCCCCCGAGCGGCGGCTCGCCTTGCTCGCCTCCTACCGCGCCGACGATCTGCACCGCCGCCACCCCTTGCGCCCGCTGCTCGCCGAGCTGGTACGGCTGCCGGCCGTGGAGCGTCTGGAGCTGCGCCCGCTGCCCGACGCGGAGGTCGCCCGGCTGGTGCGGGCGCTGCGGGAGCGCCCGCTGCCCGAGGCCACCGTGCGCGGCATCGTCGCCCGGGCCGAGGGCAACGCCTTCTACGCGGAGGAGCTGGTCGCGGCGGCCGGCGCCGCTGCCGACGGGATGCCCAGCGGGCTGGCCGACCTGCTGCTGATCCGGGTCGAGCAACTGTCCGAGACGGCCCAGCAGGTGCTGCGGACGGCGGCGGTGGCAGGCCGCAGCGTCGGACACGAGCTGCTGCGCGAGGCCGCCGGGCTGCCCGAGGAGGAGCTGGAGTCGGCGCTGCGCGAGGCCGTCGGACGCCAGTTGCTCGTCCTCGGGGACGGCGGCACCTACGCCTTCCGGCACGCCCTCCTGCGCGAGGCGGTCTACACCGACCTGCTGCCCGGCGAGCGTTCCCGGCTGCACGGCTCCTACGCCCGGCTGCTCGCCGCCCGGGGACGCGGTGCGCAGACCGCGGCCGAGCGCGCCCACCACTACCGCGAGAGCCACGACCTGCCCGAGGCGCTGACCGCCTCCCTGGACGCCGCCGACCACGCCCAGCGGCTCGGCGCCCCCGCCGAGGAACTGCGGCATCTGGAAACCGTCCTGGACCTGTGGCCGTCGGTACCGCCGGACGCCCGGCCCGCCCTCGCCGGGGTCGGCCAGGACGCCGACTCCGCGCTCGCCGCCCGGATCCGCTACACCCTCGCAGGCAACCTGCTCTCCGTGGACCAGCTGGAGGCCGCCTTCCGCTACAGCAGCGAGGCGCTCGCGCTGATCCCGGCCGAACCACCGTCGCGGACCTGGGTGTGGGCCGCGGCCACGCACGTCATGGCGAGCAGTCACCTCGGCGAGGACGAAACGGCTCTGAGCATCGCCCACCGCGCCCTGGGCGTGGCCGAGCGGCTGGGCGCCGCCGACGCCCAGGCCGATCTGCTGATCTCCCTGGCCAATCTCCAGGACGGCGGCCGCACTTCCCCGGCGGGCCAGGAGCGGCTCGGGCGGGCCCGGGAGCTGGCCCGGTCGGCCGGGCACGGTCCGGTGGAGATGCGGGCGCTGTTCAACCAGGCCGTCAGCGCCTTCGAGGCCGGAGATCCCGAGGCCTGCCTGCCGTTGCTGGCCGAGGCGCTGGAGCGGGCCCGCCGGACCGGGCTGCTGTCCTCGATCTATCCGCTGGGGATGCGGTATCTCCAGCTGCTGGTGATGTACACGCTGGGCCGCTGGGACGCGTGCCTGAGCACGGCGGCCGAAGCCGAGACCGCGCTTCCCGCGACGGGCGCGTTCGCGACGGGGCCCGCGCTGTACGTGGCGGTGGCACGGGGCGACGGCACGGCCGCCGAGCGGGCCCAGGCGCTGATGGACGGCGCGTCCGACTGGATGGGCAGGCTTGTCGGGGGGATCGTCCTCACCGACGCCGCCGCGCTGCTCGGCGACCCGGAGGCGGCCGTCGAGCGGATGCGGGAGGCGCTCACGGCGCTCGGCGACGACTCGGGGCGGCGGCCCGACGTGACGGTGCGGCTCGCCGCGCTCTGTCTCGCGCCGGTCGCCGACCGGGCCGCCGAGCTGCGTGGCGGTGGTGACGAGCGGGAGCTGCGCCGCTGGACGGACACGGCGACCTGGCTGGTGGAGCAGGCGCGCGGCTCGGCCGAGGGTGACGAGGCGGGCCGTCCCCAGGGTCCGGAGGGGCAGGCGTGGCTGGCCCGCGCCGAGGCGGAGTGGACGACGGCCGTGTCGGGGCCGGACCCGGCGGCCTGGGAGAAGGCGGTCGCCGCGTTCGACTACGGCGACGCGTACGAACAGGCGCGGTGCCGACTGCGGTGTGCGCGGGCCCTGGCCGCGGCCGGCCGTCACGGGGAGGCGGTGGAGTGTGCCCGGCAGGCTCGGGAGACGGCGGCCGCGCTGGGCGCCGTACCGCTGCTGGAGCGCCTCGACGAGCTGATACGCGCGACGCCTTCACCCGGCGGGTGTCCTGTCTCCCCGCTGACCGCGCGGGAGCGGGACGTGCTGCGGCTGCTCGCGCGCGGGCGCAGCAACCGGCAGATCGGCGAGGAGCTGTTCATCACCGGCAAGACGGCCAGCGTGCACGTGTCCAACATCCTCGCCAAGCTGGGCGCCGCGAGCCGCACGGAGGCGGTGGCGATCGCCTACCGCCGGGGACTCATCGCGCCGGAGCCGGCCGGGTCCGGGTGACCCGGCCGGGACGGAGCGTCAGCGCGAGCAGTCGAGGCTGCCGAGGTCGACGGCGTCGGCCATGGCCTGCATCCCCTTGTCGTTGGGGTGCAGATGGTCGCCGTTGTCGAAGAAGGGCAGGATCCGCTCGGGGTCGTAGGGACTGCGCAGGACGCGGTCGAAGTCGGTGACCGCGTCGAACTCCCCGCTGTCGCGGATGAACCGGTTGACCTCCTGCCGTACGGCTTCGGCGGCCGGGTCGAATTCGGGCCAGCCCTTGAACGGGCCGACGGTCGCGCCGACCACACACGTGCCGGCCGCGTGCGCCCGCCGGACGATCTGCCGGTATCCGGCGATCAGATCGGCCGCGGTGACGCCGGTGTGGGCCTTGAGGTCGTTGACCCCCTCGAAGAGGAAGACGGTGCGCACGCCGGGCTGGGACAGCACGTCCCGGTCCAGCCGGTGCAGGGCGCTCTGCCCGGCGCCGTCCGTGAGGACCTTGTTGCCCGAGATGCCCTCGTCGGCCACGCCCTCGATGCCCGTACCGGCGGTGTTCAGGCGCCGGGCGAGGTAGTCGGGCCAGCGCCGGTCGAGGTCGGCGGTGGACTGCCAGCCGTCGGTGATGGAGTCGCCGAGCGCCACCACGGCGCCGGTACCGGGCCGCTGCGGGCGTACGGAGACGGCGTCGAGGTACCACCAGGAACCGGTCGTCGCCGTCCAGTCCGCGGCCGAGTCCTCGCCGGTGTGGTCGCCCTGGGCGAGGTACGACGTCTGCATCGCCATCCCGTGGCCGGTGGCCGGGCCCGCCGCGGTGGGGGTGTGGAGGCTGACGACCAGATCGACGCCGGCGGGGACCTTGCCGGGCAGCGGGTCGCTCCACACGACGGCGCCCGCCGGGACGGTGACGGTACGGGCCCCGCCGAAGGTCAGCCGCCGGTTGGTGCCCGGCTTCAGTGCGGCACCCCGGCTCCGCAGGCCCGCGTAGACGCTGTCCAGGGTCAGCGGGCGGTCGCCGAAGGCGTTGGACAGACGGACGCGCAGGTCGCTGCCGGCGACGCTGGTGTGCACGACGAGCCGGTAGCCGCGGTCGGCGGCGCCCTCGCCCAGGCGGTCGGCGCTCGCCGCCCAGGTGACGACGCCGGAGCCCCGGGCGGTGGGCCCGGCGGGAGGGGCGACGGCCCGGGCGGGTGCGGACTGACAGGCGACGGCCGCGAGCAGGACGGCGGCGATCCGGCAGACCCGCGCGGTGCGGCCGCGGCGCGTGCGGCGCGACGGGCCGGTCATCGTGCGAGGTCCTTGAGCGTGACGGACTCGCCGGGCTTGAGGCGTACCGTCCTGGACGTGCCTGCGTACCCCACGGAGGTCATGGTCCCGCCGACGCTGTGGATCCGCACCTCGGTGGGTTTCCCGTCCCGCCAGCGCAGGTCGACGACGAAGCCGCCGCGGGCCCCGGCACCGGTGAGCGAGCCGGAGGCGGCCCAGGCGTCCGGCAGGGCCGGCAGGAGTTCCAGACGGCCGGGGCGGGAGTACAGCAGCATCTCGGCCACGGCGGCCGGGGTGCCGAAGTTGGCGTCGATCTGGAAGATGCCCCGGCCCTGTTCGGCCTGGTAGATGTCGAAGAGGTTGGGTGCGGTGCCGTTGCTGCCGTCGCTCGACGGCCGGAGGTTGCCGACGATCAGCCGGTAGGCCTTGTCGGCGTCCTTGAGCCGGGCCCAGCACAGGGCGCGCCAGGCGTTGGCCCAGCCGAAACTCTCCGTGCCACGGGCGGTGAGCAGGGCGGTGGCACCTGCGACGACGTCGGCGGGGGTGGAGCCGTCGGGGCGGATGCGGTCACCGGGGAAGAGTCCGATGAGCGGGGACAGATGGCGGTGCGTGGTCTCGCCGAGGTTGTCGGGGGACATCCACTCCTCCAGCCAGCCCGTCTTCGGGCTCACCACGGGCAGACAGAGGCGCTCGCGCAGGGCGCCGACGGTACGGGCGTAGTCGGCGTCCCTGCCCAGTTCGGCGGCCGCGGTGCGGTAGTTGCCGAAGAGTGCCCGGACGAGTTCCTGTGCGTAGGTGATGCCCTTGGCGTCGAGCGGGCCCTGTTCCGGTGACCAGTCGCTGTCGGCTATGAGGACCTCCCGGCCGGTGTCCGGCAGAGTGTGGGTGAGCAGCCGTGCCTCCCAGAACTCGCAGGCGCCCTTGAGCAGCGGGTAGATCTTCTTCAGATGGGCGCGCGACGCCGTGAACTCGTAGTGCTCCCACAGCGAGTTGCACAGCCAGGCGTTGCCCGCCGGGTGCCACCACCAGCCCCCTCCACCATAGGGGTTGGTGGAGATGGCGACCGTCCAGCCGGCGTTCTTGCCGCTGGAGTTGCGGTAGCGGTTGCGGGAGTCGTTGAAGAGTCTCCTGGTGAGGTCGGTCCAGGAGGGGAGCTGGGCCACGCAGTAGTCGGTGAACGCGTCGAAACAGGGCGACAGCCCCACCCGGTCGGCCATCCAGTAGTTCATCTGGAGGTTGATGTCGGTGTGGTAGTCGCCCATCCAGTCCGGGTCGTTCCCGTCGAGCCACAGTCCCTGCAGGCCGAGCGGCAGGCTGCCCCGGGAGCCGGAGATCATCAGATAGCGGCCGAACTGCAGGTAGGCGGCCTCCAGTTCGGGGTCCGGCGTGCCGTCCTGGGCGCGGGCCTTGATCCGTTCCCAGGTGTCCAGGGCGCGCTGCCGGGCGGAGGAGGTGCCGAGCCGGATGTCGAAGCGTCCGTAGAGCGCCTGGTGGTCGGCGACGTGTGTGCGCAGCAGGGTGTCCGCCGGGTGGCGGGCGGCCGCACGGACCTTGGTACGGGCGAGCGCCTCGGGGTCCAGGGAGGGGTCGCGGTAGTGCGCCGAGGCGTCGGGGGCGTAGTCGGTGCCGCCGCTGACCACGACGGTCAGGTCCTGGCATCCGGCGAAGCTGACGCGAGTGCCGTCGACGCGGACGGTGCCGCCGCTGCCGTACGCGGTGACGGCGGCGCCGTAGCGCAGCCCGTTGGGAAGGGAACCCGCGAAGGAGGCGGCGTCCGGCGTCGTCTCGCCGTGCGTGCCCTCGAGGGTCACGGTGCCGGTGTAGTGGCCGCCGCCCCGCTGGGTGAGGTGCAGTACGACCACGTCGTCGGGGCGGCTGGCGAACAGCTGCCTCTGGTACGTCGCTCCGGAGCGGATGTACGACGTCGTCACCACGCCCTGGGCGAGGTCGAGGGTGCGACGGTAGCCGCTGACCGCGCCCAGATCGTGGTCGGGGAGGTCCACGGTGAGCCGGGCGAGCAGGGTGAAGGAGCCGAAGTCGGTGCGGCCGTAGGGAAACTGGCCATCGGCGTCGAGGGTGTCGTTGAGGCCGCCGGTCCACATCGTGGCATCGGTGATCAGCAGCGTTTCACGGCCCGGGTCGTTGCCGGCGAGGGCGCCGAGCCGGCCGTTGCCGACGGGCAGGCCCTGCTCGATCATCGAGTGCTCGTCGGCCGGGGCCTGCCACCACAACTGGTGTCGGGGGTCGGAGACGGGAGTGGCGGTGGGCCGCCGCGGGGCGGCGGTGGCGGTGAATGCGGGCAGCGAGGCGAGGGCTCCGGTGACGGCGGCGAGAGCAAGGAATCCGCGCCTGCTGGAGGGTGTGAGGTCCATGACAAACTCCGGGAATACCTGTGAAGAATCGGCACGAACAGCGCCCTTTCAGGGGCGCGGGGAACTGCGCGGTCGGCCAAAACGAACCCGCGGCTCCCCACGGCGCTCCCGGCGGACCGTCACCGCGGTGAGACGGGAACGTCGATCCGGTCGATGTCCGGCGCATAGTCCGAACCACTGTCGAAGGTGACGGTGTTGGTGCCTGCCTTCAGGGCCACGGGAACGCTCACCGTCTCCACGCTTCCCCAGTCACCGGTGGAGGGGAACTTGTGGCGCACGGCGTTCCCGGAGTTGGCCGAAACGTTCACCGCGCGGGCGTCACCGCTGACGTAGGAGACCTTCACGAGGTAGGTGCCCGGCTCGGAGACGACCACGTCGTTGAAGCGGAGCCTGCCGCCGAGGTAGAGGTTGCCCACCTTCTTGCCGCCGGAGCAGGCGGAACAGTCGGCGACGGAGGCGTTGCCGCCGAGGGTGTTGCCGGCGGACTCGGCCTCGTGGCCGGTGGTGCGCAGGGCGCCGCCGTGCGGGGTGACGGTGAACAGGCGGGAGCCGTGGGCGGGCAGCGCCTCGGTGATCTCGTTCTTGTGGGAGCCGAGATTCTCGTGGTTCCACAGGTCACGGACGCCGGCCTCGCCGGTGAAGCCGAGGGACGACCAGTCGGAGGTGACTGCGGCGGGGGCGTCGGCGAGGTTGAACAGGGCGACGGTGTAGCCGCCGTCGGGGTTCTTCGCGGCCCACACCTGCTGCGGGTCGGAGGGGGTGACCGGCCGGGCGGGCGGGGCGGCGCCCTGGTCGACGGCGATGACCTCGCGGTTGGTGAGGAGTCGGATGCCGTAGTCGTCGAGCCTGGTCAGGTCGTCGCCGGTGTAGAGCGGGGACTTGGCGATGGCCCACAGGGTGGCGTAGGTCTGCCGTTCGGCCTTGGTCAGGCCGTCCATGGCGCCGTTGCCGACGTCGAGGGAGTCGAGGTCGTTCCAGCCGCCGGGGCCCGCGTGTCTCGTCCAGCCGGGGGTGTCGTCGAAGCGGTCGTCGACGGAGTTCTCCCAGCTGACGAGGGTGTTGCAGTAGCACTCGACGTCGGTGTCGAGGCGCCAGCCGTCGGAGTACTTCTTCCAGTCGGCGGCGTGCCCGATGTCCAGGGACCAGGAGATCTCCAGGTGGACGGGCCGGCCGGTGGCGGCGAGGGCCTTCTGCCAGGCGGCCACGTCGGCAACGTTGTCGTGGTTGTCGCCGCTCTTGAAGGAACCGGGGCCCACGCCGTCGAGCTTGAGGAAGTCGTAGCCCCAGTCGGCGAGGGACCGGGCCTGCGAGTCGACGTACTTCTGGGCGCAGGGCTGGGAGAAGTCCAGTTTGTAGGCGCTGTCCCAGCCGTTGGTGGTGCGCAGGTCGCCGTAGACGATGTCGGCGGTGGTGCAGCCGTCGGCGTCGCGGATCGGCACCTTGCCGTCGCCGTAGGCCTCCTTCTCCAGGCCGACGGGCAGGTAGATGCCGGCCTTGAGTCCCTTGGCGTGGATGTGGTCGGCGACCGCCTTCATGCCGTGCGGAAAGCGGACCGGGTCGGCCTGCTGGCGTGCGTAGGCGTCGAACCCGGGCTTCCAGTTCTTGTCCCGCCACCAGCCGGAGTCGATGTTGACGTACTCGTAGCCGTACCGCTCCAGGCGGGCGGCGAGGGCGTCGGTCTGCTTCAGGACGTTCGCCTCGGTGAGGTAGCTGTAGTCGCCGTCCGGGTTGAGGCCCGGGTACTTGGACGACTGCATGCTCCAACTGGACCAGCCCATGTAGGGCTTGGCGGCCACCGGAGCCGTCGCGGCGCGTGCGTGCGGGGCGGTCGCGGCGAGACTCGCGGTGAGGGCGAGGACGACGGCGCATCTGAGCCCGCGTGCGGGCAGGACGGAAGACGAGGGTGACCGCATGGGCCGTACCTCCTGGGTGGGTTCGGGTCGGGGCGGCTCAGCCCTTTCCGCTGCTGGGGGCCGAGGTGATGAAGGACTGGATCGCGGCGGCCGCGGCACCGCGCGCCCACTCCTCGAAGGGGAGCGGGCGGGTCTGTACGTCGCATCGGGCGGCCGAGCCGAAGGCGGCCGCGGTGAACGCCCCGCGGATCTGCTCGGCGAAGAGGTCGTAGGCGGCCAGGCCCTCGCCGGAGATGATCACGCGTTCGGGTCCGAGCAGGTTGGCCACGGTGGCGATGCCCCGGCCGATGGCCTCTCCCGCCCGTGCGTAGACCTCGCGGGCTCCCGGGACACCCTGGTGGGCGAGGGCCACCGCTCCAGCGGTGTCGGTGACATGACGGCCTGTCACCTCACGGATGCGGGCGACGATCGCGGCGTCCCCGGCGATCGCCTCCACACAGCCGCGGTTGCCGCAGTGGCACGGCGGGCCCGCCGGATCGACGACCACGTGGCCGATCTCGCCCGCCACTCCGTGCGCGCCGGCGACCACCTGTCCGTGGACCACGAGTCCGCAGCCGATGCCCGCGCCGACGGTCACCACGGCGAAGTCGCTCAGGCCCGCTTCGGCGCCGAACCACTGCTCGGCGACGGTCAGCGCGCGCACGTCGTTGTCGACGGTGACCGGCAACCCGCTGGTCGTCGCGGCGAGTTCGGCCAGCGGTACGTCCCGCCAGTCCAGGAAGGGCGAGTAGCGCACCACGCCCTCGGCGCGGTCGACGTCGCCGGAGACGGCGATGCCGAGCCCGAGGACCGGGGCGCCCGACTCGGCGGCGTGGGCGAGGAGTTCGTGGACGAGGCCGGCGACCGCGGCCAGCACCGTGCGGGCCGATCGGCCCGGCAGCGGGGTGCGCCGGGCGAGTCGGATGCGGCAGCACAGGTCGGTCAGTACGGCGATCAGCTCGTCGCCCGTCATCTTGACGCCGATGAACAGCGCCCGTCCGCCGTTGACACGGACCAGGCCGGCGGGCCGGCCGGGCGCGGGGCGGGCCTCGTCGTCGGCGCCCTCCGCCAGATAGCCGGCCTCCAGCAGGGGGCGGACGGCCTTGGTGACGGCGGCCGGGGACAGCCCGGCCCGGCGGCCCGCCTCCAGGCGGGTGAGGGGTCCGTGGGCGAGGACCGTCGTGAAGACCTGCGAGGCGGCCGGCGTGTGGGCCGGGAACGTCTCTGCGGCGGGGGTCGAGCGCATGGCCGGGAACCTAGGGGCGTTATTTTCCGCTG
Organism: Streptomyces griseochromogenes; assembly: GCF_001542625.1. Taxonomy (NCBI): domain Bacteria; kingdom Bacillati; phylum Actinomycetota; class Actinomycetes; order Kitasatosporales; family Streptomycetaceae; genus Streptomyces; species Streptomyces griseochromogenes. The sequence goes on from NZ_CP016279.1 coordinate 6,346,390, forward strand.
TCAATTAAAGAAACAACGGTTGTTCCGGGGGCAGTTGCCGACCTGCGGTTCCTCCCGGGACCGGCGTTCGCCGGACATGCGGATGCCCCGCGCGGGGCGGGGCATCCGGTGGTGCTGGTGTGCTGCCGTCCGTCAGTGACGGGGGGCAGGCGTGTTGGCGGCGGTGACGTTGACCGCGGCCCACGCCTGGTCCACCGTCTTGTACTCGGTGCTGTTCGCGCCGTACAGGTCCTTGGCCGCCTTCAGCGTCGCGACGCGCGCGTCGTGGAAGTCGGTCGTGGAGACCATGTAGCGGGTGAGCGCACGGTAGAAGATGGCGGTGGCCTTGGTGCGGCCGATGCCCTTGACCGTGGCGTGGTTGTAGGTCGGCGAGTTGTAGGTGACGCCGTTGATCGTCTTCCTGCCGCTGCCCTCCGCGAGGAGGTAGTACGCGTGCGAGGAGACGCCGGAACCGGCGTGCACCTCGGTGTCGTACGTGCTCGGCGCCCAGTAGTCGATCGTGCCCTCGAGCTTGTCGAGCGACGGGTGGTCGAGGCGGCGCAGGAACTTCTGGGCCAGGCCCAGCTTCTCGCCGATCAGGTAGTCCGGCGTGTCCTTCGTGTTCTTGGCGTAGAACTCGACGTTGGAGCCGAAGATGTCCGCGAGCGACTCGTTCAGCGCGCCGGGCTCGCCGTACTGGTTGCCGTCGGAGTCGACGTAGGTCGGCTCCAGCTTCGCGGTCGCGTCCACCACACCGTGGGTCAGCTCGTGACCGGTGACGTCGAGGACGACGAGCGGCTTCTTGAACATCTGGCCGTCGCCGTCGCCGTACAGCATGCAGTTGCAGGTCGGGTCCCAGAAGGCGTTGGCGACCTTCTTGCCCCAGTGGACCATGCCCTGGGCGGCCTTGCTGTTGTTGGCTATGCCCTTGCGCCCGAAGGTGCTCTTGTAGAAGTCCAGGGTCTTGGTGATGCCGTACTGGGCATCCGCGGCCGCGCTGGCACGGTTGCTGGTCGTGCCGTTGCCCCACACGTTGGTCGTGTTGGTGAACTTCGTGCCCGCACTGAACTTCTCGGTGTACGAGCCCTTGGCGTCCCGCGTCTCGGTGCCGTACCGGCTCGGGTCCTTGAGCTGGTAGTGGCCGCGCGAGGTCGCCGTGGTGGTCAGGCCGACGCTGCCCACGAAGAGGGTCTTGCCGGTGCCGTGCGCGGTGGCCGGGTAGCCGGTCGCGCCGGAGACACCCGAGCCGAGCAGGCCGGCGGCGGCGGAGGCGGTGCCGGTGGCCGGGTCGGCGGTCTCGCCCTGCTTGCGCATCTCGTCGAGCAGCTTCGGCGACAGGAACTCGTCCGCGTCGGGCGTGTTGCTGCGCACCTTGCCGGTGAGGGCGTCGATGACGACGGTGCTGGAGCTGCCGTCGTCGGTCACCGTCACCTGGTAGGCGAGGGCGGCGGCGCCACCGCGGGCGTCCACCACCAGCTCGGCGCTGCCCGCGTCGCCCTTGGCGACCTTGGCGGCCTTCGTGGCGGCCTGCTCAGCGGTCAGCTTGGCCTCGGTGGTGGCCGGCTTGACGGCGTGGGCGGCCGCGCTGGTGACACCCGCATAGGCCAGCTGCCGGTCCAGGTGGACGACGAGGTCGCCGCCCAGAACCGGCATTCCGTTGTGAGTACGGACGAAGCGGACGTGACGCGCACCCTCGGGGTCGATCATCACGTCCTGGGCCTGGAGTTCGTCGCCCTTCGAGATCCCCGTCGCCGAGGTGTGGGCGAAGGCCGCGGTGCGCGCCGCCTCCACCACCACCGTGGCGTTCGTGGCGGCGGACGCGGCGGACCGCTCCACCCCCTTGGTGGGGCCGGCGAAGGCCGTACCGGCCAGGCCCGTGGCGGCGGTCGTCACCGCGACGGCAACGGCGACGCTGCGTATGTGCGGTCTACGCACTGATCTCCTTCGTTGGAAGGCAGCCGGGATCACCAACCGCCTTGAGGCATGGCGCCGTTGAGCGCCATGGGGGCTGGTCGGGCCCCAGGGCGCTAACCCTTACGGACGAGTCATGCGCACGTAAAGACGGAATGATCCATTTCGCGACCTTCTATGGCAATCCTTTACAAATGGGCGCCACAGGGTGATCGCAAGATGACCAACTGTGTGTCGGCTGTGGAGACGTTGCCTCAATCGCCTAGGTTCCCAGGCCGGAATGTGACCGAAGTCGCATCGAGAACCCTGTCGAGGGGAGTGGGAACCGGATGGTCTCAGCAACAGTGGGCAGGACCGCGGTCCTCGGAGCGGTCGCCCTGTCGCTGCTCGCGGTCCCGGCGCAGGCCGCGACCGCGCAGACGCACGCCCCCGCGCCGGCGGCGCCCGACATCACCGGCCTGGACGCGGTGCTGGGCACCGTGGTGGCGCAGGGCGCGCCCGGCGCGCTGGCCCGGATCGACGACGACGGCGCGACCTACCGGGTGACCCGGGGAGTCGCCGACCGCGACACGCTGCGGGGCATCGACACGGAGGACCGCTTCCGCATCGGCAGCGTCACCAAGTCCTTCTCGGCCGTCGTCCTGCTGCAGCTGGCCGACGAGCACCGGCTGGATCTGGACGCCCCCGTCAACCGGTATCTGCCCGGGCTGCTGCCGGACGACCGCATCACGGTCCGGCACGTGCTGAGCCACCGCAGCGGTCTGCACGACTACAGCGAGGACATGTTCGCCGACAGCGTGTCCGGTTTCGAGGCGGTGCGGAACAAGGTCTTCACCTACCAGCAGCTGATCGCGCTCTCCCTGAAGAAACCCCGCACCAACGCGCCCGGCGCCGCGTACTCCTACTCGAACACCAACTTCGTCGTCGCCGGCCTGCTCATCGAGAAGCTCACGGGACATTCCGTGCGCACCGAGTACGAGAACCGCATCTTCAAGCCGCTCGCGCTGCGCGACACCTTCTACGTCCACCCCGGCACCGGGATCCCGGGCCGGTACGCGCACGGCTACCTCACCCCGGACGCGCCCGGCGCGGAACTGGTCGACGCGACCGTCCAGACGGTGTCCTGGGCACAGAGCGCGGGCGCCATCATCTCCAGCGCCGAGGACCTGAACACCTTCTACTCCGCGCTGCTCGGCGGGAAGCTGCTGTCCGCGGCACGGCTCGCGGAGATGGAGCGGTTCACCCAGGTCACCAGCACGACGTCGTACGGGCTCGGGCTGCGGCGCCGCGATCTGTCCTGCGGGATCTCGGTGTACGGGCACACGGGTGCGGTGCAGGGGTACTACACGTACGCGTTCGCCACGAAGGACGGGAAGCGGGCCGTCACCGCTGTCGCGAACACCTCCAACAACGAGAGGGTGCTGAACGCGATGGCGGGGGTGCTGGAGTCGGCGTTCTGCGGCAAGGGGGGCGAGGCGGAGTAGGGGCTTCGTGGCCGGGTGCGGCTGGGTGACGGCCGGTCGCGCCCGCGCGGCGGAGCCGCACTCCGGCACGGCCCCGCGCCCCTGGGCGGTCTCCCGACCGCTCGGCCCCACGGTCCCGGAACTCGCCGGGCCCCTTCGCGCGTTCCTCGCAGTGTGATGAACGAGCTGGTTCCCGGGGGGAATCTGCCCCTGCCGGGCGGGGTGCTGCGACTGCGGGTGGCCGGGGACTTCGATGTGTCCGCCCTCGTCACCGATGGGGGTGGCAGGGTCGGTGGCGATGGCGACTTCGTGTTCTACAACCAGCCGCGCGCACCTGGTGTCCACCTGCGCGGGGACACGCTCAGCATCGATCCCGCGCGGCTGCGCCCCGGAGCCGCCCGGGTCACGGTGGCGGTCAGCGCGGCCGAGCCGGGCACACCGATCGGCCGGCTGCCGGCGCCCCGGCTCGACGTCACCGACAGCGACGGTCGCACAGTGGCCCGGTTCGCCCCGCCGCGCGTCGAGCGGGAGACCGTCCTGCTCCTCGCGGAGCTGTATGCGCGCGGTACCGGCTGGAAGCTGCGGGCGATCGGGCAGGGGTATGCCGACGGGCTGGCGGGGCTGGCCCGGGACTTCGGGGTGGACGTCGTCGACGACGGACCGCGGCCCGCAGCGGCCCCGGATGCCGACGGCTTCCTCGCACGGGTCAACTCCGCCCGTGCGCAGGCCGGTCACCCGCCCGTCTCCCCCGACGCACGGCTCGCCTCCGCCGCGCGGGAGCACGCCTCGGCGATGGCGGCCATGGGCCGGCTCGCGGCGGAGGGGCACGACGGTGTGTCGGTCCACCAGCGGATCAGCGCCGCCGGATACACATACATCACCGTCGGCGAGCACCTCGTCTCAGGCCCGCGCACCCCGGCCGGGTTCGTCGACTACTGCCTGCGCACCGACCAGGCCCGGCGCACCCTTCTCGACCCGGGTTTCACCCATGCCGCCCTGGCCCACGCCGACGCGGGCGACCGGTACTGGACCGCGCTGTGGGCCAGTCCCCTCACCCGGGGCGCGTTGTCCCGGACGGCGGCCGAGGTCCTCGCCCTGACCAACGCCGAGCGGGCGCGAGCCGGACTGCCCGCCCTGTCCGCCGACGCGCCGCTCGCCACGGCCGCACAGACGCACTGCGCCGACATGGTGGCCCGTGACTTCTACGCGCACACCTCACCGGACGGCAGCCGGCCCTGGGACCGCGCCGCCGCGGCGGGCTCGCGCCGGTCCACGATCGGCGAGAACATCGCCTGCGGACAGCGCTCCCCCGCCGAGGTGGTGGACGGCTGGATGAACAGCCCGGGCCACCGCGCCAACATCCTCAAAGCGGAGTTCACCCACATCGGCGTCGGGTTCGCCGGCGGGGGTCGTGCGGGCACCTACTGGGCCCAGCTGTTCGGTGGCTGAACCGATACGTTCCGTGATCTTGGCGGAAGGGTGCACTCCGGGACACCATGCCCGGCATGAAGGGTGATCTTTTCTCCAGCGAGCACATGGTGGGGCCGGCCGCCGAGCCGGGCATGTCCATCGAGAACGCCAAGTGCATCAAGTACACGGTGAACGGCGAGATGTACGCCCGCCAGGGCGCCATGATCGCCTACCGCGGGAACCTCCAGTTCGAGCGCAAGGGCCAGGGCGTCGGCGGCATGCTCAAGCGCGCCGTCACCGGCGAAGGGCTGCCCCTGATGGCGGTGCGCGGGCAGGGTGAGGTCTGGTTCGCGCACGAGGCGCAGAACTGCTTCGTGCTCGAGGTGGAGCCCGGTGACCGGTTCACCGTCAACGGCCGCAACGTGCTGTGCTTCGACCCGTCGTTGTCGTACGAGATCAAGACCGTGAAGGGTTCGGGCATCGCCGGCGGCGGCCTGTTCAACAGCGTGTTCAGCGGACATGGCCGGCTCGGCCTGGTCTGCGAGGGCAACCCGCTGGTCATCCCGGTCTCGCCGCAGTACCCGGTGTACGTCGACACCGACGCGGTGGTCGGCTGGAGCGCGCATCTGGAGACCTCGCTGCACCGCTCGCAGTCCATCGGCTCGATGCTGCGCGGCGGCTCCGGGGAAGCCGTGCAGCTGATGCTCCAGGGCGAGGGGCATGTCGTGGTGCGGCCGAGCGAGGCGACCCCGCAGAAGGCCCAGCAGCACTGACCGCACCGTGAGGTGATCTACGCCTCACAGGCAACCCTCTGCGCCGTGCCGGCGTCTTGACCGACAACAGACCAAGAGAGACCAAGAGCCCTGGCTCCCCCGCCAGGGCACCTCTTCAGCGCACTATACACACCATGTATACACATCGTTTATAGAAGGGCATGCATGTACGGCAAGGCTTTCGCCCCGGAGTACCAGGGCGCCCTGACCACCCTCTCCGTGAACTCCTCGCTGGTCGACGTGCTGGCCGAGGGCACCGAGCGGCTGCGCGAGGCCGAGCGGTCCGGACTGCCCGAGGAGGCGGCCCGCTGCGGGCTCGCCGTCGCCGAGGCCCACCGGCGGCTCGGCCAGATACGGGAGGCCGACCTGGCCTGGAAGGCGAGCTACCGGTCGGCCCGGGCGGCCGAGGACACCGGCGCGATGGCATGGGCGCTGTGGAGCGGAGGCACCCTCGCCCGGCAGCGCGGGGCGTTCCCGCTGGCCTGGCGGCTGCTCGGGCTCGCGGCCGAACTCGGCGAGCGGGGCGGGGACATCGTTGTCCGCGGCTACTCGCTGGCGGGCCTCGCGGAGACGGGCCGTATCCAGGGCGACTACGAGGCGGTCGGCCGCCTGCACGAGCAGCTGCTGGCCGAGGCCCGCCGGCGCGGGGAGGCCCGGCACACGGTGTGGGCCCTGGAGGGCATCGCGCAGATGCACCGCAACACCGGCGACTACGACAAGGCCTACGCCCTGTTCGAGGAGGCGGCGGAGATAGCCGGGCGGGCCGACGACCGGCGCGGCCACGCCTGGGCACTGCGCGGACTCGCCGACGTGCTCTCCGTCCGCGACAAGGACACCGAGCGCGCGCTGGAGCTGCTGGCGCGGGCCGAGGCCACCTGCCGGGCGATGAACCTGTCCAGTGCGCTCGCCTACAACCACAAGATGCGCGGAAACGTCTTCTACCGGGCCGGGCGCTACGCCGAGGCCCGGGAGCTGTACGAGCTGGCCCTCGACGAGTTCCGGGCGATGAGCGAACCCCGCGGCGAGGCGCTCTCCCGCCTCGGCCTCGCCAAGGCGCTGGCCCACCTCGGCCGCGACCGCGCCGAGACGGCGGCCGAACTCGCCGATCTGGCACAGGTGCTGGAGCGCAGCGGGCTGCGCCACGCGCGGGAGATGGTGACGCGGGCGCAGGCGGAGTTCGGCCTGGACGCGGAGGTGGCACGGTGAGCACGCTCCCCTCGGCGCTGCAGGCGCCGCCGTCGGCTCCCGATGTCCTGGGCCGCTGCCGGGAGCTGGTGCGTCCCGCGCTGGCGGAGGCCGTCGGGCGGCTGCATCCATGGGTGGCCGAGATGGCCGCGTACTCCTTCGGCTGGTGCGAGGTCGGCGGCGCGCCCGCCGCCGCGCCGGGCGGCAAGGGCGTACGGCAGGCGCTGGCGGTGCTCGGCGCCGAGGCGGCGGGTGCCGACGGGCGGGCCGGGGTCCCGGCGGCGGTCGCGGTGGAGCTGGTGCACGCCTTCTCGCTGCTCCACGACGACATCATGGACGGCGACGCGACCCGGCGCCGCCGCCCCGCGGTGTGGAAGGCGTACGGCACGGGTCCGGCGGTCCTCGCCGGGGACGCGCTGTTCGCGCTTGCCGTGGAGACCCTCGCCGCCACTCCGGGCGGCCCCCGCGCCGTACGGCTCCTGTCCACGGCCCTGGCCGATCTGGTGCGCGGACAGGCCGACGACCTTCTGTTCGCCGCACGGCCCTTCGCCGGACCGGAGCGGGTGACGCCCGAGGAGTACCGGGTGATGGCCGAGCACAAGACCGGCGCGCTGCTGGGCTGTGCCGCGGCGCTCGGGGCCACGCTCGGCGGGGCTCCCGAACCGGCCGTCGCCGCGCTGGACCGGGCCGGGCGCCATCTGGGCGTCGCCTTCCAGCTGGTGGACGATGTGCTGGGCATCTGGGGCGATCCGGCCGTCACCGGCAAGCCCGTCGGCGGGGATCTGCGGGAGCGCAAGAAGACCTTCCCGGTTCTGGCCGCGCTCGGATCCCCCGCGGCCCGCCACCTGCCCGAGCTCCTGGCCTGCGACGCGCGTACCGAGGAGGCCGCCGCGCTGATCGAGGAGGCCGGCGGGCGGGCGGCCGCACTGGCCGAGGCCCGGGCACGGACGGCCGCCGCACGAGCCCTGCTCACGGAACTCCCCCTGGCCGCCGGTGCCGCCGGCGAGCTGTGCGCCCTGCTGGACTTCCTGGTGGGCCGCGATCTGTGAGCGGGTGAACCACCGCCGCACGAAGCGGTGTTGACCCGGGGCGGCCGCGCGGGTCACGGTGCCTTCGGCGCGGTCCGCAGCCCCGCGCCGGGAGGGTGAACCACCTTGATCGGCATCACGGACATCGAAGCCGCCGCTCGGCGCATCGCGGACCACGTCGTACGCACGCCCACCGCGCCGAGCCCCGGCCTCACGGCGCTGCTCGGCGTCCCGGTCGCCGCGAAGCTCGAACTGCTCCAGCGCACCGGTTCGTTCAAGGCACGCGGCGCGACGGCCAAGCTCCTGTCGCTCAGCGAGGCCGAGCGTGCCGCCGGTGTGGTGGCGGTCAGCGGCGGCAACCACGGGATCGCCCTCGCGGTGATGGCGGCGGCCCTCGAGGTGAAGGCGACCGTGGTGATGCCGCGTACCGCCCCGGCCCGCTCCGTCGAGCTGGCCGAGCGGGCCGGGGCGTCGGTGCGGCTGACCGAGGGCATGGACAGTGCCTTCGAGCTGATGCTCCGGTTGCGGGACGAGGGACTGACACTGGTCCACCCCTTCGACGATCCGGTCGTGATCGCCGGACAGGGCACCGTGGGGCTGGAGTTCGCCGAGGACGCGGAGGAACTGACGGATGTGCTCGTCAGCATCGGCGGCGGGGGTCTGATCGCCGGGGTGGCGGCCGCGCTGCGCGCCCGGCGCCCCCGGGTGCGGGTGTGGGGAGTGGAGACGGAGGGTGCCGAGGCCATGTCGGCCGCGCTCAGGGCGGGCGGTCCGCTGCCCGTCGCGGTGTCCTCGCTCGTCACCACGCTGAGCGCGCCGTCCGTGTCGCGGCTGACGTACGACCATGTCTCGGCGCTGGTCGAGGAGGTCCTGGTGGTGCCGGACCGGGAGGCCGTGCGGGGCTGCCTGGACCTGGCCGGCCACGCCAAGGTCTGGGCGGAGCCGGCCGCGGGCTGTCTGCTGCCCGCGGCCCGGCAGGTGGCAGCGCGGGTCGGTGCGGGCGCCCGGCTCGGGCTCGTGGTGTGCGGGGGCAATGCGGCACCGGGGGATCTCTTCGGATGGGCGCGGCGATTCGGGCTGCTCTGAACGCACCGGCAGCCGGGCATTTACCGTCGGTTACCCTCAGGTCAAACCATGGTCGCGAGCCATCATCCCAAACTCGCAAGCCCTTTCGAAGAATTGAACGAAAGGCAGGAACGGGCCAGAGTCGAGGATTCATTGAACACACCCCCGCGCGCCCCGCGTACCCCTGGGAAATGACGATTCAGGGGTTTCAGCGAGGGATGACCATGGTCAAGGCGCACGTCTCCGCACACGAGCTGGTCTCCGACCGCTACCGGCTCCTGGAGGTGTTCGCCCGCGAGACCAACCGCCTGTGGTGGTACGCCGAGGACGTGACGGCGAACCAGCCCCGTCTGGTCGCCCAGATCGCCCTCCCGGAGACCTGCGACGAGGACACCCTGCGCCGGGCCGAAGCCCGTGTCGTGCGGACCTCCGAGATCATGCGCCTCCTGCGCCCGGGCCGGGTCGCCACGGTCGTCGACGCCGTCGTGCAGGCGGGAACCCTGTGGACCGTCACGGAGTGGATCGACGGCACGCCCCTGTGCGAGTTCCTCGACCGCGAAGGCCCGTCCCACCCGGTGCGCGCCGCTCGGACCGGCCTCGAACTCCTCGATGTCCTCCAGGCCGCGCACGACGAGGGCATCACCCACGGCGAGCTGAGCCCCGGGCAGGTCTTCGTCCGGGACGGGGGCTCGGTCGTGGTGGCCGGGTTCGGGCTGGCGGGCGCGACCCTGGTCCCGCGGCTCACGGCACCGTCGTACGCCTCACCGGAACAGGCCCGTGACGAGCGCATCGGACCGGCCGCCGATCTGTGGGCGCTGGGCGCCATCCTCTACACGATGGTCGAGGGACGCCCGCCGTTCCGTGACCGCGGCCGCCCCGACGCCACCCTGAAGGCCGTGGACCGGCTGCCCCTGCGCACCCCGCTGCGCACCGGCCCGCTCACCCGGACCGTGCAGGGCCTGCTGCGCAAGAACTCCCGGGAGCGGCTGACCCGTCCGGTGGTCCGCGAGGCACTGACCCGGGTCCTCGGCCAGGAAGCCGACCAGGACTGGACACCGGCCCCCGCGCCCCGTCTGCGCGCCGCGTACACGGCCGTGCGGCACGACGGCCCGGTGCGGAGCAGACAGGTCATGACCGCCGGAACCGCGCTCGCCGTCCTCACCGTCGCGGCCGCCGTCCTGGCGGCCACCCACCACCTGCCGGGCGGCTCCCCCGCCGCCGCGCCGTCCCGGCCGAGCGCCACCGCCGCCACCTCCCCGCCGGCCGACCCCGCCGAGCACCACACCCCCGGCCCCAGCCCGAGCGGGAGCCCGAGCGGCAGCCCGCGCCCCGGCCCCGGCGCGTCCTCCGCCCTGCCCGCCGGGTACCACCGCTACAGCGCCCCGGAGGGCTTCTCCGTCGCCCTGCCGGACGACTGGAAACGGCTGACCACATCACGCGCGGCCGACCACGCCTACCGCGTCACCTTCGGCACGAGCGGCGGCTCCCCCACCCTCGCCGTCACCTACAGCGAGCGCGTCGGCCCGGACCCGGTCGCCGTCTGGCGCGACGACGTGGAACCGGCACTGCGGCGCCTCCCCGGCTACCAACGCATCGGCACCATCACGGCCACCACCTATCAGGGCCACAAGGCCGCCGACCTGGAGTGGCTGTCCGGGACCGGCGGGGAACGGGTGCACACCCTCGGGCGCGGGTTCCTCCTGGGTGGCCGTCGCGGCTGCTCGCTGCGCTTCACCACCCCGGCCGGGTCCTGGGACGACGCCGTCGACCGGCTCGCCCTGAAGACCTTCCTGGCCACCTTCCGCCCGCCGGCGGCCTGACCCCGCCGACCCGACCGTTCTCCGCCGGTCGGGCCGGGGCCGTCAAAGCGACGCCAATGCGCCCATATAGGCTTCCTGTCTGCACTCGCGCACCGAGCGCGGTCCCGTAGAGCCCTGCCTTCAGGAGAGTCATCCGTGACCCTTGCGATCGATCCGTCCGAGACGTCCGCCCCGGCCGCGGCGCCCCTGTCCGACCTCGTGGCGCGCGACGCGCGCGAGTTCGGCGTCTACGCGCGCACCGGGGGCTGGGCCTTCGCGCTGATGGTGGCGCGCAGCGTGCGGCCGGGCGGGCAGGCCGCCGGTGAGACGCCGAAGGTGTCGGCGAAGGAGTTCGCGGAGCTGGCCGGCTGCTCGCCCGAGCGGGTCATGCGCTACTACAAGGCCTGGGACCGCGCGGCCGACGACGGTCTCGTCCCGCAGTTCGAGGCGCTGCGGCCGGGCCAGGAGGCCGAACTGCCGGACGCCGACGTGTGGCTGAGCTACTACGTCTCCCGCAACAGCGCCACCTCCGAGCGCGGCACCGCCATCGCCGAGGCCGCCGAGGCCGAGGGCATCCGCCCCACCAAGGCGCTGGAGGTCGCCGAGAACCCGACCGCGCTGCGCGCCGCGATCCTCGCCGACCCCTCCACCGCCCGGGCGGCCCGCTCCGCCCTGCTGGACCGGCTCAAGGAGGATCCGGACCTGCAGGCCGAGCTGGCCCGGGACGTCGTACGCACCGACGACCTGAAGAAGGCCGTCGCCACCGAGAGCCGGGCCGCCGACCGGATCGGCTATGTGCGGCAGATCGCCGATTCCGGGCAGATCAAGACCCCCGCCGGGCAGACCGTGGACGCACCCGCCACGCTGCGCGAGGAGGCCGAACGGCATCTGTCGCTGATCGACGAGCTGGAGGACGGCGAGGACGCCGGCGAGTGGGCCACCGAGGCCTACGACACCATGAAGTCCCTCGTCGCCGAGACGGTCGAGGCCGATCCCGAACTGCGCGTCCAGGAGCGGCGGACGAAGTTCTACAGCAGCCTGCAGAAGGCGACCAGGGCATTCGAGGAGCTGACCTTCGACGACGCCCAGGACTTCTACGAGGACGACATGGTCCAGCGCCTGGAGGAACTCCAGCACGCCATCGGCAGCTGCCTGTCCGCGCTGCGCGGAGCCCGGGAAAACCCGCCGCGGGGCTGAGCATCCCGGGCGTGGGAGGGGTACTGGAGGGAACCGAACCGATCGTTCTCGGATGCCCTCGCGTGAACCCCCTCGTGCACAGGACCCTGGTGGTGCAGCTCCGGACGGACGGCACCGGCCGGTGTCCGGTGCTCGCCCGTCTGAGCCACGACGCGGGCGATCCGTTCGCCGTCACCGCCGTGTTCGGCCACGACGGACGTGTGCCGGCGCGCCGGCGGCTGGACCGGGGCATGCCCGCCGACGGCCTGAACGGGCCGGTCGGGGTCGGGGACGTGCGGCCGCGTCCGGTCGCCACCGGGACGTGGCGAGAGCTGCGCATGGACTTCCGCGGAGATCCTCAGCGCGCGGGCTGAGTAGCGGTACTCATGCCCGCGTCCGGCGGCCGGCGCCACGATGGGGCTCCTTCGAGTTCACCGGCAAGGAGCCCCGCCATGACCGCAGTGCGCCCCGCCCCGCGTCCCGTGCCGCGCCGCGTGCCGCCCGCCCTGTTCGCGGGCGTGGCGGCCGTGGGCCTCGCCGTGTCGGCGTGGGACGTGCACGACCGCACGACCTGGTTCCTGGAGACGTTCTGGGCGCTGGCCGGACTGCCCCTGGTGGCGCTGATGTGGCGCCGTTTCCCGCTGACCGGCCTGCTGTGCGGCCTGCTGGCCGTGCACGCCCTGGTCCTCGCGGTCGGCGGCCACTACACGTACGCACAGGTGCCGGCGGGTGACTGGGTACGGGACACCTTCGGCCTGGCCCGCAATCCGTACGACAGGTTCGGGCATCTGATGCAGGGATTCGTTCCGGCCGTCCTCGTACGCGAACTGCTCAGCCGTACCTCGCCGCTGCGCGGCAGTCGCTGGCTGGCCCCGCTGACCGTGTGCGCCTGCCTCGCGTTCAGCGCCTGCTTCGAACTGCTGGAGTGGGCGGCCGCCGAGATCGGCGGGCACGGTGCGGACGCGTTCCTCGCCACCCAGGGCGATGTGTGGGACACCCAGTGGGACATGTTCTGCGCCCTGATCGGGGCGGTGGTGTCGCTGCTGCTGCTCAGCAGGGTGCACGACCGTCAGCTGGCGGCTCTGCGGGCTCGTACGGCCGGCTAGCGGCCCGGCCGGTTCGAGCGCCTGCGGCGTGCCCACAGGGGCAGGCCGTACCAGCAGACCAGGTACCAGGCGACGACGGCCGCGACCAGCCAGGGCACAAGGCCGCCCTGGGTGGCCACACGCAGGATCAGCAGCAGGGACGAGGCCATGGTGGCCAGCAGCAGAGCCAGCCCGACGAAGGTCATCCGGCCGGCCAGCCGCACCGCCTCGGGCTTGACCTGCCGGCCGGCGACCAGCCGGTGCAGGGAGACCGGCCCGATCAGGGCACCGGTCGCGCAGGCGCCGAGGACGACGGTCACGATGTAGATGGTCCGCTCGGCCTCGGGCAGCGTGGAGTACTTCTGCTGGAAGACCACGGTCAGCAGGAAGCCGAACAGGATCTGGACGCCTGTCTGGGCGACGCGGACCTCCTGGATGAGCTCGGTCCACATCCGGTCGGCCCGCTCCTCCTCGCTCTCGTCGCGCCCCGTGCGGCGTCCCTCCCGCGTCATGCAGTGCGGGTAACCGGATGGGCGTTCGTTCAAACGGACGGTCCCCCTGTCGCTACCAGCGGTGCTCCACCTGGCTCTTGATCCGGCGTTCGTACAGGTCGCGGATCGCGGTCGACGTCTCCTCGGGCACCGGCGGGAGCTTGGCGGCCGCAGTGTTGGCCCGGGCCTGCTCCGGAGTGCGGGCGCCGGGGATGACCGTGGTCACCCCCGGCTGGTCGATGATCCAGCGCAGGGCCAGCTGGGACGGGGTCCAGCCCTCGGGGGCGAGCGCGGCGAACTCGGCGGCCGCCTCCACGCCGGTCGCGTAGTCCACGCCGGAGAAGGTCTCCCCCTGGTCGAAGGCCTCGCCGTGCCGGTTGTAGGTGCGGTGGTCGTCGGGTGCGAAGACGGTGTCCTTGGTGTACTTGCCCGACAGCAGACCGGAGGCGAGCGGCACGCGCGCGATGATGCCGACGCCGGCCTCCCGCGCCGCCGGGAGCACCTCGTACAGGGGCTTCATGCGGAACGGGTTGAGGATGATCTGCACGCTCGCCACGTTCGGCCGGGCGATCGCGGTCAGCGCCTCGGCGCAGGTCTCCACGCTCACGCCGTACGCGGCGATCCGCTCCTCGGCCACCAGGGTGTCCAGGGCGTCGAACACCTCGTCCGAGGAGTAGACGGGGGTGGGCGGGCAGTGCAGCTGCACCAGGTCGAGGCGGTCGACGCCGAGGTTGCGGCGCGAGCGGTCGTTCCAGGCGCGGAAGTTGTCCAGGACGTAGTTCTCGGGGATCTGCTCGACCCGGCGGCCCATCTTGGTGGCCACCAGCACATGCAGATCGGGCCGGCCGCCCAGGAAGGCGGCGATGGCCGACTCGCTGCGCCCGTCGCCGTACACGTCGGCCGTGTCGAAGAAGGTGACTCCCGACTCGGCGGCCGCCTCCAGGACGGACAGCGCCTCCTTGTCGTCCACGTCGCCCCAGTCGGCGCCCAGCTGCCAGGTGCCGAGTCCGACGACCGATGCCCGCTGACCCGATCTGCCGATTACGCGTTCGTCCATGGCGTCAGTGTGTCATCCGGCCACGCACCCTCGCGGAACGCGTCGCTCCGGCGGGCCGCCCGTGCGTGCTTCACCCTCACGGGTGGCAGGTGCGGCCGGGAGGCCGGGAAGCGTCGGGCGGCGCCTAGCGTGACCCCGTGATCGATCGTTCGGCGGACAATCTGCCTTCGTCCCCAGGCGGTTCGGCGCCCATCGGCCGTCGCCGCTTGCTGCGCACCGCCGCCGCGCTGGCGATGGTACCGGTGACGGTGGCGGCCGATCCGGCCCGTGCCGCGGCCGAACTCCCGGGGTTTCCGGCTCGGGTGACGCTCTATCGGTCGACGTACCGCAACTGGGCCGGCGAGATCACCGCCGACGGGCTCTGGGCCTGCGCGCCGGCCTCCCCGGAACAGGTGCTCGCCGTCGTCGACTGGGCGTGGCACAACGGGTGGCGGGTCCGTGCGCGGGGCCGCTCGCACGGCTGGTCACCCCTGACGATCACCGAGGGCACGACGGCGGACACCCACGTCCTGCTGGTCGACACCGCGCCCCGTCTGACCCGCCTGGCGCTGGAGTCCGCGTCCACGGTGCGCGCCGGCGCGGGTGTCACCCTGGAGGCTCTGCTCACCTTCCTGGAGGAGCACGGTCTCGGCCTCACCGCCACACCCGCCCCCGGCGATCTGACCCTCGGCGGCGTCCTGGCGATCGACGCGCACGGTACCGCCGTACCGGCCGAGGGCGAGCGCCCACCGGCCGGAACGACGTACGGCTCGCTGAGCAACCGGGTGCTGGAGCTGACGGCCGTGGTGTGGGACGAGGGCAGCGGGGCCTACGCCCTGAGGACCTTCCGCCGTACGGACGCGGACTGCGCGGCGCTCCTCTCCCACCTCGGCCGGTCCTTCGTCACCGAGGTGGTCCTGCGGGTGGGCCCGGACAGCGCCCTGCGCTGCGTCAGCCGCACCGACGTCCCGGCCGCCGAACTGTTCGCGGCCCCCGGCTCCGGCGGGCGAACGCTGGAGACGTTTCTGACGCGCTCGGGCCGCGTCGAGGCGATCTGGTTCGCCTTCACCGAGCACCCGTGGCTGAAGGAGTGGAGCGTCGCCCCCATCAGGCCGCTCACCTCACGGCACGTCACCTCGCCGTACAACTACCCCTTCTCCGACAGCGTGCCGACCGTCGTGGCCGACCTGGTGGGGCGGATCTTCGCGGGCGCGGCCTGGTATCTGGCACCGGTGCTCGGCGCCGCGCAGCTCGACGTGGCCCGCCTGGGGCTCGCGGCCACGCTCTGCGCCGATGTGTGGGGGCCGTCGAAGAACACCCTGCTGTACGTACGGCCGACCACGCTGCGGGTGACCGCGAGCGGGTACGCGATCCTGACGACGCGCGCCGGGGTTCAGCGTGTGGTGCACGAGTTCACCAGCCACTACCGCGAGCGGCTCGCCGCGTACGCGGCGCGGGGCCGCTTCCCGGTCAACGGCTCGATGGAGATCCGGGTGACCGGCCTCGACGACCCGGCGGACTGCGGCGCCGAGGGCGCCCGCGCCCCGCTGCTGTCCGTACTGCGGCCGAGCGCGGCCCGCCCCGAGTGGGACACCGCCGTCTGGCTGGACGTGCTGACACTGCCGGGGACGCCGTACGCGGAGGCGTTCCTGCGCGAGCTGGAGCGGTTCCTGTTCGCCACCTACGACGGCGGGTACGCCCTCGCGCGCGTGGAGTGGTCCAAGGGCTGGGCGTACACCGACGACGCCGCCTGGAGCGACGCGCGGGTGCTGGGCACGGCCGTGCCCGGTTCGTTCGGGTCGGATGTGTGGGGGCAGGCGGTCGAGATCCTCGACCGCCTGGACCCGCACCGGGTGTTCGGCAACGGCTTCCTCGACCGTCTGCTGCGCTGACTAGGCGTCGAAGTAGTGCCCCTCGTCGAGATCCGCGAGGAGGCCGGGCTCGCGCGGCTCCCAGCGAAGGAGCGTGCGGGTCCGTGCGCTCGACGTCGCGTTGTCGATCCCGGCGAACCGCCCGAGCCAGCCGAAGTGCTCCTCGGCCTGTTCCCGGGGCACGCTCACGACGGGCACGTCCAGGTGCCGGCCGATGACGGCGGCGATGTCCCGGAAGGGCACCCCCTCCTCGTCGGTCGCGTGCAGCCGGGTGCCGGCCGGGGCGGACTCCAGGGCCAGCCGGTACAGCCGGGCCGCGTCCAGCCGGTGGACGCCCGGCCAGCGGTTGGCGCCGTCGCCGAGGCAGGCCGACACGCCCTTCTCCCGGGCGATCTCGATCAGGCGCGGCACAAAACCGTGGTCGCCCCGGCCGTGCACGGAGGGGGCGAGGCGGACCAGGACCGCGCGCACCCCGCGCTCGGCCAGGGCGACCGTGGCCTCCTCCGACGCGGTCCGGTGCAGACCCGCGGCGGGGCCGTCCTCCTCGGTGAGCACATGGTCCGCGACGGCGATCCCCGTGCCGGAGGTGACCAGGAAGGGCTTGCCGGAGCCGGCCAGGGCGGCGCCGATCGCCTCGATGGCGCCCAGGTCGGTGGCGCCCGCGGCGTAGATGTCGCTGAAGTCGTGGATGAAGGCCAGGTGGATCACGCCGTCGGCCGCGGCCGCCGCGCGGGCCAGGCCGTCGGGGTCGTCCAGGCCGCCGCGGTGCGCCTCGGCTCCCGCGGACTTCAGCGCGGCCTCCGCCTCGTCCGAGCGGGCGAGACCGACGACCTCGTGGCCGGCGGCGATGAGTTCGGGAACCACGGCGGAACCGACGAACCCCGTGGCACCGGTGACGAAAACACGCATGTTCGATGTGCTCCTCGAATGCTGGGTGGGAGTGACCTCATCGTCGGTCCGCGGCCGGGCACGCGTCCAAAGCCTGTTTCGCATGACGCAATACGAATCAGGCATCACCCCATGCCGAACCGGGTCTGAGACCTCGGGTGAGGCACGGGCCGCAGTACGGTTGAGGCATGTCCGACTCTGCCGCCGTCGCGGACCTCGACCTGAGGCTGGTGCGGTACTTCACCGTCGTCGCCGAACACCGGCACTTCGGGCGCGCCGCCACGGCCCTGCACATCACCCAGCCCTCGCTGAGCCGTCAAGTGCGGCGCCTGGAGCAGGAGGTGGGTGCCCGGCTGCTCGACCGCACCCCGCGCGGAACGCGGCTCACGGACGCCGGCGAGGCCTTCCTGCCGCGGGCCAGGGCGCTGCTGCGGGCGGCGGCCCAGGCCACCGCGGCCGCCCGGGCCGCCGCCGAGCCCAGCCGCATCACCATCGGATACACGACCGGCGTCTTCGTGACCCCGGCCGTGCGCGACCTGCGCCGCAGGTTCCCGGACGCCGAGGTGCGGACCACGCATCTGCGCTGGCACGAGGCACGGGAGGCGCTGCTCGACCACCGCGTGGACGCGCTCGTGGCCCGGCTGCCGTTCGCCACCGAGGGGCTGCGGGTGACGATCCTCTACGACGAGCCGCGCGTCCTGGTCGTCCCGCTCGACCACCGGCTGGCGGGCAAGGAGTCGGTCACCGTGGACGACATCGCCGACGAGCCCCTTCCCCGGGTCCCGGACCGGCTGTGGGACGCGTTCTGGCGGATCGACCCCCGGCCCGACGGCAGCCCGGCGCCCGACGGCCCGTACATCGACGACATCGAGGACAAGTTCGAGCTCGTCGCCTCGGGGCAGGCGGTGGCGATCGCGGCGGGCGTTCCCGGCATCCTCATCCGCCCCGACCTCACCGCGATCCCCCTGCACGGCGTCGAACCGAGCCATGTCGCCCTCGCGACCCGTGCCGGGGACAACGGCCGTCTGCCGGCTGCGTTCCGCAAGTGCGCCGAGGCGCTGCTGACCGGCCCCGGGGCCGGGGGGTGACTCAGGTACCGGGCGTCAGCTGTTCCTGTACGGCGGGCCCGTAACGGTCGGCGACGGCCTCGGTGTCGCTCTCGCGCAGGTGCGGCCCTCGCGCCACGCCGTACATGATGCCGAGGCCGACGAGTGCCGCGACCGCGAGTTCGGCGCGCAGGCCGGCGTCGGGGCCGGTGAGCCGGGCGGCGAGGCGTTCGGTGACCTGGGCGCGGAAGTTGGCGCGCAGGATGTCCCCGTGGTCGCCGTGCAGGGGCGCGAAGGCGATGCGCAGCAGCGGGTCGGTGCCGCGCTCGCGCTGACTGGCCAGCACGTGGCGGACCATGTGGCGGCCCAGCTCCGCCAGGGGCGCGTCGAGCAGGTCGTCCGCGTCGGTCTCGAAGGACATGACGCGGGCGAAGAGGGCGTCCTTGTTGCCGAAGTACTTCAGGATCAGCGGCGGGCTGACGCCGGCCCGTTCGGCGACCGCCTTGAGGGTGATGTCGGCGCGCGCGTGCCGGGCGAGGAGGTAGCGGGCGGCCTTGAGGATGGCCGCCTTGGTGGCCTCGGCGTCACGGCGTGCGGAGGCCGCGGGGACGGAAGGGGTGCTCACGCTCCTCATGCTCCCTCCATCGCCTCGTCGCGGGCGCCCCGGGTGGTCCCCCGGGCCCGGCGGGTGTCGCCGCGGGGCCCGTCGCCCGGGATGGACAGGGCCGCGGCGCAGGCGGCCAGGGCGATGGCGCCCGCCATCGCGAACGCCAGCAGATAGCCGTGCAGCGTGGGCACCGGGACGCCGCCGAGGGGGTTGCTGTGGTGCACGAGGACGGCGGCGACGGCGGCGCTGGAGGTGGCCTGGCCGATGGTGCGCATCAGGACGTTGACACCGTTGGCGGAGGCCGTCTGGCCGGCCGGCACGGCGTGCAGGATCAGGGTCGGCAGCGCGGAGTAGGCGAGGGTGGTGCCGGTCGCCACCACCGTGGCACCCAGGATGATCATCCACAGGTCGCGGCTGTCGGCGATGCGGACCGCGTACCCGCAGGCGATGACGGCGGCGCCGAGGGCGAGGGTGACGCGCGGGCCGCGCGCGGCCGAGATTCGGGCGGACAGGGGGGAGAAGAGCAGCATGGTGACGCCGCCGGGCAGCAGACACAGACCGGTGGCGACGATCGAAAGTCCGAGGCCGTACCCGGTGGCCTTCGGTGCCTGCACCAGCTGGGCGGTCACGAGCGAGTTGGCGTAGAAGGCGAACCCGGTGAGCAGGGCGGCCACATGGGACAGGCCGGCCCTCGGCCGGGCGACCAGGCGCAGGTCGACCAGCGGCCGCTCGGCGCGCAGTTGCTGCCACCACCACAGGGCGAGGACGACGGCGGCCGCGAGGAACAGCCCGAGGATCCGGGGGCTGCCCCAGCCCCACTGGCCGCCCTGGGAGACGCCGAGCAGCAGGCACACCAGTCCGGCGGCCAGACCGAGCGCGCCGAGGACGTCGAAGCGGCCCGGCTCGCGCACGGGCGACTCCTTGACGGCCCACCAGGTGGCCGCGACGCCCAGCGCACCCAGGGCACTGGTCAGCCAGAACATGGTGTGCCAGTCGGCGTACTGGACGACGACGGCGGCGAGCGGCAGGCCGAGGGCGGCGCCGATGCCGACCGTGGAACTCATCATGGCCACCGCCGCGCCCCGGCGCTCGGGCGGGAGTTCGTCGCGCAGGATGCTGATCGACAGCGGGACGACGGCGGCTGCGGCACCCTGGAGCGCGCGGGCGGTGATGAGCACGCCGATGTCCGAGGACAGGGCGCACATCACCGAGCCCGCGGTCATGAGGGCGAGGGCGGCGATGAGCACCCGGCGCTTGCCGTACATGTCACCGGCCCGGCCGAGCACGGGGGTGAGCACGGCTCCGGAGAGCAGGGTCGCGGTGACCGTCCAGGAGACCAGGGACGCCGACGCACCGGTCAGCCTGGGCAGGTCCGGCAGGAGCGGGACGACCACGGTCTGCATGACCGCCATGAGGATGCCGCCCGACGCGAGCACGGGGATGGTGAGGCGGTCCCGCAGCCGGGGCGTGCCGGTGACGGGCGGCTGGGGTATGGGGCCGGGCTGGTCCATCGACGCTCCTGCGGGCAGCACTGGGAGAAGGTGAATGACAATTCACCCTAGCAAGTGAATATGTATTCACCAACGTTTTTCGGCCGGATACCGGCCGACGTCGCAGGCTGGGCCCTTCTCCTGGATGGCCGGACATTTATGTATGAAGTGGTCGCGGATACCGCCGGAGTCCGGGGCGGAAGGGGGCGGCGGTCAACCCGCCGGACAGAGGCCGGCGCCGGCCGGAGCGCCGGCCCTTCAACCGGGCGGGTTCGGTATCACGGAATCCGTGACGCCCACCGGGCTTCCGATCACGTCAGTCTGGCGCGGTGACCGGCGCCACTCGGGCGAGCCCCGACCGCGAAGGATCACCGGAATTCCGGAGGGCACGGCAAGGAATTCCCTGTTCCGCTACGAGCGAGCCCCGCGCCACAGCAAGATCACCTTTGTTCAACCTTGCACGACATTTGGTTAATTGTCCGGATCACAGCCAACCGGTTACGGGCGATTTCTTCCGCTCCGGTACGGCCCGGTAGGCATGCGGAGTCACCACTCGAACACCTCTCACAGGAGGACACGTATGCCCGAACTCACCCGGCGCCGCGCACTGACCGCGGCGGCCGCCCTC
Source organism: Streptomyces griseochromogenes (assembly GCF_001542625.1). Lineage (NCBI taxonomy): Bacteria > Bacillati > Actinomycetota > Actinomycetes > Kitasatosporales > Streptomycetaceae > Streptomyces > Streptomyces griseochromogenes. The sequence continues at coordinate 6,367,321 of NZ_CP016279.1, forward strand.
GCCGCCACGGCATCGGCCGCCACGCTCGTCTCGCCCGGCGCTTCGGCGGCCGAGCACCGACACGGCTCGCCGGAGTCCTTCGACGAGGTCTACAAGGGCCGCCGGATACAGGGCCGTCCGTCGGGCATGGGTGGTCACCACCACGAACACGGCGGCGGATACGCCGTGTTCGTCGACGGGGTGGAGCTGCACGTCATGCAGAACGCCGACGGCAGCTGGATCAGCGTCGTCAGCCACTACGACCCGGTGCCCACACCGCGCGCCGCCGCCCGTGCCGCGGTGGACGAGCTGCAGGGTGCGCCGCTTCTGCCGTTCCCCGCCAACTGACCGCCCCCGCAAGGACATTCGGAGTACCGCGCACATGACCGTACGCAAGAACCAGGCCACCCTGACCGCCGACGAGAAGCGGCGGTTCACCGGCGCCGTCCTCGAACTCAAGCGCAACGGACGCTACGACGAGTTCGTCCGCACGCACAACGCCTTCATCATGTCCGACACCGACAGCGGGGAACGCACCGGCCACCGCTCACCGTCCTTCCTGCCCTGGCACCGCAGATTCCTGCTCGACTTCGAGCAGGCGCTGCAATCGGTCGACTCCACCGTCGCCCTGCCCTACTGGGACTGGAGCACCGACCGCACGGTGCGCGCCTCGCTGTGGGCTCCGGACTTCCTCGGCGGTACCGGGCGCAGCTCCGACGGCCGGGTGATGGACGGCCCGTTCGCCGCGGCCGCCGGCAACTGGCCGATGAACATACGGGTGGACGGCCGTTCGTTCCTGCGCCGCTCCCTCGGCGCGGGCGTGCGCGAGCTGCCGACGGCCGCGGAGGTGGAGTCGGTGCTCTCGATGTCCACGTACGACATGGCGCCGTACAACAGCGCGTCCGACGGTTTCCGCAACCACCTGGAGGGGTGGCGCGGGGTCAATCTGCACAACCGGGTCCATGTGTGGGTCGGCGGGCAGATGGCCACCGGGGTCTCCCCCAACGACCCGGTCTTCTGGCTGCACCACGCCTACATCGACAAGCTGTGGGCCGAGTGGCAGCGCCGCCACCCGGGCGCCGGCTATGTGCCGACCGGCGGGACGCCGGACGTGGTGGACCTGGACGAGACGATGAAGCCCTGGAACGACGTGCGCCCGGCGGACCTGCTGGACCACACGAAGTTCTACACGTTCGACGTCTGATCAGGCCTCGGCGGTACGGCACTCCGGGTGGCCCCACCCCTGGGCGTTCTTGGCGATGGGCTCGCCGGCGGCGTAGGAGCGGCCGCACGGACAGCGGCCGGGGAACTTCGCCTTGACGGTGCGCGAGGACGCTCCGCCGCCGGTCCGGCGGGGCGCCTTGCGGCGCGGGGCGGCCGCCTTGGGCGTGTCGGGCGACGGGGGCGGCTCCGGGGAGCCCTGGGCGCTGCCGGCCGCCTCCTGCACCGAGGCCGCCTGGCTGGCGGCGCGGTCGGCGAAGTCGTTCAGCGGGTCGCCGTCGACCTGGTGGGCGGGGACGTAGCGGAAGTCGACGGACCGGCCGTCGAGCAGCTCGTCGATGCGCACCACCAGGTCCTGGTTGGCGACCGGCTTGCCGGCGGCCGTCTTCCAGCCGTTGCGCTTCCAGCCGGGCAGCCAGGTGGTGACGGCCTTCATCGCGTACTGGGAGTCCATCCGGATCTCCAGCGGCACGTTCGGGTCGACGGCCGCGAGCAGCCGTTCCAGCGCCGTCAGTTCGGCGACGTTGTTGGTGGCCCGGCCGAGCGGGCCCGACTCCCAGCGGGCCGGGGTCCGCTCGTCGTCCGAGACCACCCATGCCCATCCGGCCGGTCCGGGGTTTCCCTTCGAAGCCCCGTCGCACGCGGCCACCACTCGTTCACGCATGCGGTCGATCATGCCATGGTCGCGCGCTCCGCCGGTCCGGGGCCGGTCAGACGTCCTTGATCGTCGGCATCTCTCCCTCGGTGGTCGTGATGTCGATCACCGAGAAGTTCGCGCCCTGCGGGTCGGTGAGCGCCGCGAACCGGCCGAAGGGACTGCTCATCGGGCCGAAGCGGAGGACGGCGCCGTGCTTGGTGGCCCGGGCCACGGCCTCGTCGCAGTCGTCGACGGTGAAGTAGACGTTGACGTACGACGGCACCTCCGGCGGGAAGTCGTCGGTCATCCTCATCCGGCCCAGGACGGTGTCCTCACCGATGTCGAACAGCCGGAAGTCGACCGCGTCGTCCTCGATCTGCTTCGCCCGGTACCCGAAGACGGCGGTCAGGAAGGGGTCCGCCCGCTCGGGCTCGCGGGTGAAGACCTCGGCCCAGCAGTAGGCGCCCGGCGTCGCCGTTGCCTCGAAGCCCTCGTGGGTGCCCGCCTGCCACACCCCGAACACGGCCCCGCTGGGCTCCCTGGCCAGGCACATGGTGCCGAACTCGCCGACCTGCATCGGCTCCATGAGCACCTCACCGCCGTTGTCCCGGATCTTCGCCACGGTGGCGGCCGCGTCCGGCGAGGCGAAGTACAGGCACCACTGCGACTGTCCCTCCTGGCCCGGCATGGGCGGGACGACGGCTGCCACCGCCTTGCCGTTCGCATAGGCCTGCGTGTAATTGCCGTACTCCGACGACGACTCGCCGAACGTCCAGCCGAGGACATCGCCGTAGAAGCTCTTGGCGCCCTCCAGGTCGCTGAACATCGCATCGGCCCAGCAGGGCGTTCCCTCAGGTTGCACGGCCATGGTCCGCACCCTCCCGGTCAGACGGATTGTCCCCGGACATCACGCTAGTCACCTTGCGCCCGGCCCGCGCGCCGAACGGTGTCCGGGTGATCAAACCTGGGCACGGGCGCAGCAGACCGGCGCGCGATCACCGTTGCAGGCGCGTGATGGCGTCATCGACGCCGCCGCACCTCTCGATGATCAAAAGCGCCCCTTTCACGCTGTACCCGCGGATCACGCGTCCTGTTTGGCTGGTCCGAGCGCACCGGCACCCCGCGCACCACCGACCGATCCGCATCACCCGTGTTCACCTCTCCGCAGGAGGGAATGTGTCCACACCGGACATCGCCACCGGTTCCGCAGTCGACGAGCCCGACCCCATGACCCCGGCCGACGGGCAGCTCACCAGTCTGAGCACCCGGGCGGCCCGCCAGCTCGCCACCACCACCAAGTCCGAACCGCAGATGCAGGCCATCACCTCGCGATGGCTGCTCAAGTCCCTGCCATGGGTGGACGTGAAGGGCGGCGCGTACCGGGTCAACCGGCGCCTGCAGCTGCGCACCGGTCGCGGCCGTGTGCACTTCGAGCAGAACGGCGCCGACGACATCCGGGTCATCCCCGAGACGCTGACCGAGCTGCCGATCCTGCGCGGCTACCCCGACACGGACGTACTGCGCGAGATCGCCACCCGCTTCCAGTCCCGGGAAGTACGCGCGGGCCAGGTGCTGTTCGAGGCCGGGCAGCCGGTCACCGAGGCCTACCTCGTGGTGCACGGACGCTTCACCCGCTACGCGGTCGGAAAGTACGGCGAGGAGGAGGTCATCGGGGTCGTCACCGACGGCGACCAGATGGGCGACGAGGCGGTCGGCCAGTCCGATCCGCTGTGGCTGACCTCGGTCCGGGCGGAGACCGCCGGCGTGGTGCTGGCGCTGCCCTGGGCCGTCGTGGAGGATTTCACCGAGCGGGCGCCGTCCCTCGCGGCTCACCTCCAGGCGTACGTGGAGCGGCAGCGCAAGCCGATGAACCGCAAGGGCGAGGCGGAGGTCCCCGTCCAGGCCGGCCACGTCGGCGAGCCGACGCTGCAGGGGGGCTTCGTCGACTACGAACTCGCCCCGCGCGAATACGAGTTGTCCCTCACCCAGACCGTGCTGCGGGTGCACACCCGGGTCGCCGATCTCTACAACCACCCCATGGACCAGACCGCGCAGCAGTTGCGGCTGACCGTGGAGGAGATCCGCGAGCGGCAGGAATGGGAGCTGGTCAACAACCGGGAGTTCGGGCTGCTGCACAACGTCGACTACGGCCAGCGCATCAGCACCTACACCGGGCCACCGACGCCGGACGACATGGACGAGCTGTTGTCGATGCGGCGCAAGACGAAGGTGTTCCTCGCCCATCCGAAAGCGATCGCGGCCTTCTTCAGGCAGTGCAACAAACGGGGCCTGGTGCCCGGCACCGTGAGCGTCGACGGTCATGAGGTGCCCGCATGGCGCGGGGTGCCGATCTTCCCGTGCGGCAAGATCCCGATCAGCGGGGACCACACCAGCAGCATCATCGCGCTGCGCACCGGCGAGGCCGACCAGGGCGTCGTCGGCCTCTACCAGACCGGCATCCCGGAGGAGTACCAGCCGGGTCTGAACGTCCGTTTCATGGGCATCGACAGTGCCGCGATCATCAACTACCTCGTCACGGCCTACTACTCACTCGCCATCCTGGTTCCCGACGCGGCGGGAATCCTGGAGAACGTCCAGATCGGCCGGACGGCCGAGTGACGGCCTGGAGCACGTCATGAGCACATCCACCCCTTCCTACCAACTGCCCGGCCCTCCGAACATCGCCCGGAGCATGCGCAAGGACCGGCGCACCGGGGCGATCCCCGGGCTGCACTACCGGCCGGCCGTTCCCGCGGACCCGGAGAAGGCGGCGGAGATCGACTGCCGCCTCGAGTCCTGGGCCCGTGAGCTGGACCTGTTTCCCCGGGCCTGGCACGGGGACTTCTCCGGCTTCCAGTTCGGCCGTGCCGTCGTACTGCAGCATCCGGGCGGCCTCGACCTGGAGCGCCTCACCGCCGCCGGCAAGCTGCTGCTCGCCGAGAACGTCGTCGACTCCTGCTACTGCGAGGAGGACGAGGGCCGGGGCGGAGAGCGGCGCGGCCTCGGCGGCCGGCTCATCATGGGCCAGTCGGCGCTCGACCCCTACCACGGCATCCCCGAGCTGGAGGAGGAGTGGCGCGAAGGCATGCGGGCCGACGGTCCCCTGCGCTCGTACCACTTCGCCCTCACCGACTACGCCGCCTTCGCCACACCCAGCCAGACCGACCGCTTCGTGCACGACATGGCCCGGCTGCACATGGGCTATCTGGCCGAGGCCGCCTGGATGGAGACCCGCTACGTGCCACGGGTCTGGGAGTACCTGGTGATGCGGCAGTTCAACAACTTCCGGCCGTGTCTGTCGCTCGTCGACGCGGTGGACGGCTACGAACTGCCCGAGCAGGTATACGCCCGCCCCGAGATCCAGCGGATCACCGCCCTGGCGTGCAACGCCACCACGATCGTCAACGACCTGTACTCCTTCACCAAGGAGCTGGCGAGCGATCCGACCCACCTCAATCTGCCGCAGGTCGTCGCCGCCAACGACCGCCGCGGGCTGAAGACCGCCTATCTGAAGTCCGTCGAGATCCACAACCGGATCATGGAGGCCTTCGAGGAGGAGTCGGCCGTGCTGTCCGCCACCTCGCCGCTCGTGGAGCGCTACGCCCTGGGGCTCGCCGCCTGGGTGTCCGGCAACCACGAGTGGCACGCCACCAACACCCACCGATACCACCTGCCCGACTACTGGTGACCGCTCCGCTCCGCGGAGCAGCGCCAGGGGTCAAGACCGTCAGTCGCGTCACGAGGAGTCACCTTTGACGACCGTCCCCGTCGACCGGACCGCACCCGCTCCGGTACCGGCTCAGTCCATCTACCAGAGCCGCGTCGCGGACTACTGGAACGCCGAGGAGAACCCGGTCAACCTGGAACTCGGGAAGATCGACAATCTGTACCACCACCACTACGGCATCGGCGCCGCCGATCTGTCGGTGCTCGAGGAGCCCGACCCGGACCTGCGCCGGGAAGCCATCACCACCGAACTGCACCGGCTGGAGCACGCCCAGGCGGAGCTGCTCTCCGCCCACCTCGGGCCGCTCTCCCCCGCCGACCGGGTCTTCGACGCAGGCTGCGGGCGCGGCGGAGGCAGTGTCGTGGCGCATCTGCGCTACGGCTGCCACGCCGACGGCGTCACGATCTCCGCGAAGCAGGCCGACTTCGCCAACGAGCAGGCCCGCGGGCGCGGCATCGACGGCAAGGTGCGCTACCACCACCGCAACATGCTCGACACCGGCTTCACGTCGGGCGCGTACGCGGCGTCGTGGAACAACGAGTCCACCATGTACGTCGAACTGGACCTGCTGTTCGCGGAGCACGCCCGGCTGCTGCGGCGCGGGGGCCGGTACGTGGTGATCACCGGCTGCTACAACGACACCTACGGGCAGGCGTCCCGTGAGGTCTCGCTGATCAACGCGCACTACATCTGCGACATCCATCCGCGGTCGGCGTACTTCGCCGCGATGGCCCGCAACCGGCTGGTGCCGGTGCACGTCCAGGACCTCACGGAGGCGACCGTCCCGTACTGGGAACTGCGCCGGGAGGCGGACCACCTGGTCACGGGCATCGAGGACACCTTCCTGTCCGCCTACCGCAACGGCAGCTTCCAGTACCTGCTCATCGTGGCCGACCGGGTCTGACCACCCGCGGGCGGCAGGCGGGGGCGGTGTCCACGGCACCGCCCCCGCTCGTTCGTTCCCTTTCGTTCGACAGCGGGGGCGGCAGGCCGTTGGATGGGCGCCGATGAGTGCTGTGTGGCCGCGCTGCTCCGGATCGACCCACACGAGGGGCCGCCCGCGAGCCGGGGCGTTTCCCTCACGACCAGGGACGCGCCGACCCGCGCGTCCCTGGAGCGGCTCGTCGGCCGGATCCACACCGACGCGGTGACCTCCCTGTGGGAGCGGGCACTGCGCGCCCCGGAGCACGACGGGCCGCCGGCCTGGCTGCACGGCGACCTGTCCCCCGGGAACGTGGGCACGTGGGCGGGGCTGGGCGCTGTCGATCTCACTGATCCAGCTGCCGTACCACTGGCACACCAACCCGGCGCCGGCCGAGAACTCCCGGCATGTGATCGCCGAGATCCTCGCCGAGGCCGGGTGATGGCGGCTCCCCGGGCGTGCTACTCGCCCGCGTGCGCCTTCTCCAGTTCGGCGATGTCGAGCTTGCCCATGCTCAGCATGGACCGGGTGGCGCGAGAGGCCCTCTCCGGGTCCGGGTCGCCGATCAGGTCAGGCAGGCGGTCGGGTACGACCTGCCAGGAGACGCCGTACTTGTCCTTGAGCCAGCCGCAGGGGCCGGGCTCGCCGCCGTTCTCGGTGAGCCTCGTCCAGTAGTAGTCGATCTCCTCCTGGTCTGCGCAGAAGATCTGGAAGGAGATCGCCTCGTTGAACGTGAACTCGGGGCCGCCGTTGAGTGCGACGAACTTGTGGCCGTTGGCCGTGAACTCGACGGTCAGCACGGTGCCGGCGGGGCGGGGGGCGCCCTCCGGATAGCGGGCGACGTGGCCGATGCTGGAGTTCTTGAAGATCGACACGTAGTAGTCGGCGGCCTCTTCGGCCTGGCTGTCGAACCAGAGACACGTGGTGAAACCGTCCGTGGTCATGAGCACCTCCGGGAGCGTGGAACGCGGTCACTCCTGCAGACCGGTCCGCGCGGCGAAACTCATCGGCCGCCCGCCGATGTGATCCGCCGGTCCGATCGGCCGGGTCGACGATGATCTCGCACTAGCATCCGGTCCATGACCTCTTCTCCCGACGAGAGCATCCGGCCCTTCCGGCTGGCGGTCCCCCAGAGCGACCTGGACGACCTGTACGACCGCCTCGACCGCACCCGCTGGCCGGCGGGACTGCCCGGGGTGGGCTGGGCGTACGGGGTGGCGCCGGGGTACCTGCGGGAGCTCGTGCGGTACTGGCGGCACGAGTTCGACTGGCGTGCGGCCGAGGCACGGCTGAACGAGTGGCCGCAGTTCACGACCACCGTCGACGGTGCGAACGTGCACTTCGCGCACGTCCGCTCGCCGGAGCCGGACGCCACCCCGCTGATCGTCACGCACGGCTGGCCCGGCTCGATCGTGGAGTTCCTGGACGCCGTCGGGCCGCTCACCGACCCGGCGGCCCATGGCGGGGATCCGTCCGACGCGTTCCACGTCGTGGTGCCGAGCATCCCCGGGTTCGGGCTGTCCGGGCCCACCACCGACACCGGCTGGGAGGCGGGCCGGGTCGCCGACGCGTGGGCCGAGCTGATGGGACGCCTCGGCTACGAGCGCTTCGGCGCGCAGGGCGGCGACTGGGGCGCGGCGATCTCCCGTGAGCTGGGCCGCGCCCGTCCCGACCGGGTGATCGGCGTCCATCTCAACCTGCTGCCCGGTGCCCAGGCGACCAGTGAGCCCACCGAGGAGGAGCTGGCCGCGCTCGGCCCCGAGGAGCGGGAGCGCACGCTCACCTCGTGGCGCCGCTGGTCAGCCTGGACGGGCGACGCTTCGGCGTACGCCTTGCTGCACTCCACCCGGCCGCAGACCCTGGCGTACGCGCTCACGGACTCCCCCGTCGGCCAGCTCGCCTGGATCGTCGAGAAGTTCCGGGAGTGGACGGACTCAGAGGACCTGCCGGAGGAGGCGGTCGACCGGGACCTGCTGCTCACCAATGTGATGCTGTACTGGCTGACCGGGACGGCCGGTTCGTCCGCCCGGATCTACTACGAGCGCGCGCACGCCACGGGCCGCGCGGCCGCTCCCGCCGAGCCGTCCACGGCACCGACCGCGCTGGCGCTGTTCCCCGCCGAACTGCAGATCCCGCTGCGGCACAAGGCGGACCGCACCGAGAACATCGTCCGCTGGACGGAGTTCGACCGGGGCGGGCACTTCGCGGCCATGGAGGAGCCGGACCTGCTGGTGAGCGACGTCCGGGCCTTCTTCCGGCAGTTGCGCGAGAAGGGCGTCGGCTGACGGCGCATCAGGCTGCCAGGCACAGCCCCTGGTACGACTCGTGCGGCCGCGGAGCCGCGGCCGCACGGCGGGCCTGCGCACCGGTCCGCCGGGTCAACTCGCCCTGCGTGAGCGACAGCAGGTCGCCGAGGCCGAGGCCCAGGGCGCGGGCGGCGGCCGCGAGGACCTCCGAGGAGGCCTCCTTGCGGCCGCGCTCGATCTCGGACAGGTACGGCAGCGAGATCCGCGCCGCGTCGGCCACGTCCCTGAGCGTACGCTCCTGCGCCAGCCTCTCCCCGCGCAGCACCTGACCGACGAGATCCCGCCACAGAGGCTCCCTCGGCGCGGGCTCGGCGGCGTCCGGACGGGCCGGCCCGGGGCGCAGCGGGATCACACGGGCTTCGTCGCTCACCTGGTCGCTCACCCCGTCACCCTAGACGCGGTCATCGCCGTCGTGCCGGACAACGCCGATTTCCCGCCGACCGGGGCCACGGCCGCATGCGTCGCGTCACCCGGGGTACGCGCCCCGTGAGCGGAACATCGGGCAGGCATGGATGCCCGGACGCCGGGTACTCGGTGCGACGCTTCCCGGGCAGGGACCGCAGACACCGAGGCCGCGGCGGCAACCGTCGCCGCACGACGTTCAAGGGAGAGGTAATGAGCACCGCCGGGATCCGGTCGCAAGCAGACGTCGTCGACGGAACCGAGCAGAGCAGGACGGGCGGGGGTGCGCTGCCCGGCATCGTGGAGCCGGCGTCCGTCGCGCCGCGGGACGCGCGGGAGTTGTCCCGCCAGTTCTTCCGGCGGCTCTCCGAGCTGGAGGAGGGCACGCACGCGTACCAGTACACGCGCAACACCCTCATCGAGATGAACATGTCGCTGGTGCGGTTCGCGGCCGGAAGGTACCGGGGCCGCGGCGACGACATGGAGGACATCGTCCAGACCGGCATGATCGGTCTGATCAAGGCGATCGACCGGTTCGAGCTGTCGCGCGAGGTGGAGTTCACGTCCTTCGCGCTGCCGTACATCGTGGGCGAGATCAAGCGGTTCTTCCGGGACACCACCTGGGCGGTGCACGTGCCGCGGCGGTTGCAGGAGCTGCGCGTGGAGCTGGCCAAGGCGCGCGACGAGCTGGCCAGCCGGCTGGACCGGGACCCGACGGTCGCCGAGCTGGCCACGCTCATGGACCTTTCCGCGGACGAGGTGGTCGAGGCCCAGCTCGCCTCCAACGGGTACAACTCCGCCTCCCTGGACGCCGCGCTCAGCGGGGACGGCCCCGAGGACGGCGAGGCGGTGCTCGCCGATTTCATCGGCGTGCAGGAGCAGGGTCTGCAGCTCGTCGAGGACTTCCAGGCACTCGCTCCGCTCATGGCCCAGCTCAGTGACCGCGACCGGCAGATCATCCACCTCAGGTTCGTCGAGGAGGCCACCCAGGCGGAGATCGGGGAACGGCTCGGCTGCTCCCAGATGCACGTCTCCCGGCTGATCAAGCGGATCATCGCGCGGCTGCGCCGGGGCATGCTGGGCGAACTCGGCTGCGCCTGAGGACCGGGCTCACGGTCTCAGCGGGATCCGTGCGCGCACGCGCTTGCCGACCGGTACCCGCTCCACGGTCACCTCGGTGGCCAGGGCGTGCACTATCTCCAGGCCGTGCCGGCCGACCCGATCGGGGTTCCTCGGGAACAGGCGGGGCAGCGCAACGCTGCCGTCGGTGACGGCCACCGTCACCGCGCTGTCCGTGCCCTCCAGTTCCAGGACGTACGGACCGCTGCTGTGCCGGTCGGCGTTGGTGACCAGCTCGCTCACGAGGAGCAGCACCTCACCGTCGGTCCGGCCGTCGACGACCGCACACCACTCGGTCCTCAGCCGCTGCAGGAACCGGGCCGCGAAGGCCCGTGCCTCGGCGATGCATCCGGGCTCGCCGGTGTAGTGCGCCGCGCCGCGCAGCGGCTCCACGGGTACGTCGAAACCAGTCGGCATCACTGCCCCGCCAAGGTGTTCGGTCATGCGTGTCTCTCTCGGAAGCCGGGTCCGTTCGATGGCTGTCGCACCAGTCCTCGTACCCCGAGCGGCGCCGGGCAGTCCCCCGACGTGTTCGCCGACCGCGCACAGCCGCGGCTCACGTCTGCGAAGAGGTCGTGCCCGGCGGCACCTCGGCGCCGGAGGTCACCGCAGGCTCCCCGCCGTCCGTGGACGCGGCGGATCCGGGCGGCGACTGTGTCAGGGAGGACTCGGAGGAGGACTCCGAGGCGGGCGACGTCGAGGTGGAGGTCTCCGTCGACGGCGACTGCGAGGACGGGGACTGCGAGGACGACGACTCGGACGACGGCGACTGCGAAGTCGAGGACGACGAAGAGGAGGAAGAGGACGAAGAGGATGAAGACGAAGATGAAGAGGATGAAGCGGAGGAAGCGGAGGAAGGGGACGACTTGGAGGGACCGCTCGACGTCGATGCCGATGCCGAAGTCGACGTCGATGCCGACGGGCACGGCATCAGCGAGGAGCCCGGTGTCCCGGTGGTGCCCGGCGTGGACGCGCAGGGGATCGGCCGGTTCCAGGGGTGCTGGTCCTTCGGCGGCATCGTCTGTCGGTCGCGACGGCCGCTGTCGTCGCCGCGGTGGCGGTGGAACCAGTCACGGCGGTCGAAGTCGTAGATCACGAAGACGTTGACGGTCACCGGCGCGGGTGTCACCAGGACGGTGGTCGAGGGCCGGTACGAGGCCCAGTGGTCGCCCACCGGCCGCGGCGCGGCACCCTGGGCGACCGGCGGGGTCAGCGGGTTGCCGCAGGCGCAGCGCGCGCGGGGTACGCCGTGCCCGTCGATCAGTACGGCGGTGCCCGCCTGGAGGACGGACTGGAAGCTCGTGGCGGCACCGTCGCGGTAGCCGTGGTTGGTGACGCGGGTGTCGACGCGCAGGGTCACGGGGGTCAGCGAGCGCAGATAGGCGGGGACGGCGGCGGGCTGGACACCGACCTGGGAGGCGTACGCCCGGTTCTTGGCCGGGTCGGCCTGGAGGGCCTTGATCTGCTTCTCCACATCGCAGCTGGAGCGGTTCTGTGTGCCGCCGTAGAGGCCGGGCGCACCGCCCTGGACCCGGCGCACCTCGTCGGCGGGCGCGGCGGAGACCGTCGGGGAGGAGGTCGCCGCCGGGGCGGAGACGTTCCGTACGGTCGACTTCGTGAACGGGTCGGGACCGGCTTTGCCCGCGGCTTGCAGGAAGACCTCGCCGCCCTTGGCGGACGAGCCGCCCCCGGGACGGGTGAGCACCACCGCCACGACGGCCGCGGCCACCACGACGGCGGTGAGGGCGGCCACCCGGGGAACGGACCTCCACCACGGCCGGTGCGGTTCCCCTGAACCGGCACCGAAGCCGGAGCCGCCGCCCGGCGGGGGCGAGGGAGGTACGGCGGGGGGCTGGGAGGATCCCGACAATGGGCCGGAGGGCGGCCCGGTCGGGCGGCCGGAGGACGGAGGTTCGACGCTCACGAGCCCTTCTTCCCGTCGCAGTTCGCGCCTTGAATCCGACAACGTTCCCTTTTCGGGGATTCAGCGCATAACGAGCCCATTGTGTGCCTCGCTCCCGTGGGGCTCGCAAGCCGACGCGGACGGCCCACCCGGGCGGGCGGGGCGCCCGGGTGCTGCTTAGCGTGGCAAGGGTGAGCCCTCCGACCGTCTCCGCGCGGCCCGTCGCCCGTCACGGCTGGGCGCGGGCCGTGGCGGCGGTGCTGACCGGGCTGGCCGTCATGGTGCTGATCGCGGCACTGGGGCTGTGGGCGGCCGGAGCGGCGGATCTGCCGGACGGGGCGTTCGCCCGGGTGGTGGTGGCGACCGTGGTGACGGCGGTCGGCGGCACGCTCGAACTCTCCGGCAACGCGGGTGCGCTGGCGCGGACCCGGGCCGGTCTGACCGTGCTGCCCCTGTCGGTGACCCTCGCCGGAGCACTGGTGATCGGTGCGGGTTTTCTGCGGCCGCTGCGGCATCGGGCGGTCGCCTCGGCGAGGGAGCTGGCCGGCTGGGCCGCACGGATCGCGGTGCTGTGGCTGTGCGCGCTGATCGGCCTCGCGCTGGCCGCCCGGCAGACCTTCGCGGTCGACGTGGGCAACGGCACGCTCAGCGATCTCACCGGTCTGTTCGACCTGGAGCCGAAGATCGGCTTCACCACGGACGTGCCCCTGACCGTGCTGTTCGGTCTGCTGTGGCTGGCCGGCGTGCTGGTGCTGGCCCTGCTGGTCGCGCCCGGGGCTCCGCTGCCGGGGCGGCTGCTGCGGTGCCAGGAGTCGGTGCGCCCGGCGGCGCACGCCATGGTCGTCCTGCTGCTCGGTTACGTCGCCCTGGGCCTCGTCGTCGCGCTGGTGTCCGCGGCGACGCGCGGGCAGCCCGCCGAGACCCTGGCGCTCATCCTGCTCGGCCTGCCCAATCTGGTCTGGCTCGCCCTCACCCTCGGCCAGGGGGCCACCTGGCACGGGCGTGTGGACGGCCCGTTCGGCCTGCCGATGCCCCATGTGCTGGACGAGATCCTGCGCACTCCCGATGTCGCCACGCTGAACCTGCGCACGCTCACCGCCCACGACGGCAGGATGTGGTGGCTGGTGGTCACGGACGTGGTGCTGCTGCTGGCCGTCGCCTTCGGGATGGCGGCGCGTTCCCCGGCGCGTGTCCCGGCCTGGCAGCACGCGGTGCGGCTGGGCGTCGCCCTGGCGCTGACGGTGTTCATGGTCTGTCTGCTGTGCCGGATCTCGGCGCACTACGGTCTGTCCCTGCTCGGCATCGGCGATCTGGGCGGCGGCCTGTCCGGGGAGGTGTTCCTCAGACCCCGGCTGTGGCAGGCGGTGAGCCTCGGCGCGCTGTGGGGGCTGGCCACGGGCTTCCTGGGCGCGCTGCTGGCGCGGCCGGTGCGGCGGCCCGGCGAGGTCGGTACGCCCTAGTGGAGGACGGGGCCGGCCCATCCCGGCGGCAACGGGGGTGCGGCCGCGGGCCTGGTGTCCGCCACCGGGGGCGGGGGACCGGCCGCGGGGTTCCCGGCGGAGGCGGCACGCAGGGCGGCGACGAAGCCCAGGCAGGTGTCGTAGCGGTCGTCCGGGTTCTTGGCGAGGGCCTTGGCGAAGACGGCGTCGACGGCCGGTGGCAGGCCGGGGCGGGATCCGCTCGGCGGGGGCGGCTCGTCGTACTGGTGGGCCCAGAGCAGGGCCACGTCGTCCTCGCGCTGGAAGGGCGGGCGTCCGGTCAGGGTCTCGTAGACGACGCAGGCGAGGCCGTAGACGTCGCAGCGGCCGTCGACGGGCCGGCCGGAGATCTGCTCCGGGGCCACGTAGTCGAGGGTGCCGACGAACTGGCCGACGCTGGTGAATCCGGTCAGGGACAGCGACTTCTTGGTCAGGCCGAAGTCGGTGAGGTAGACGTGTTCGGGGTGCTCGCTGTCGGTGCCGTGGGCGACCAGGACGTTGCCGGGCTTGACGTCCCGGTGGACCAGGCCGTGCTCGTGGGCGGCGTCGAGCGCGGAGGCCACCTGTGCGGCGATGCGCACGGCGGCCTCGAAGGGCAACGCCCCGCCCTCGTCGAGGAGACGGCGCAGATCGCTTCCGGGGACGTAGCGCATGGCGATGTAGAGCACGCCGTCCGTCTCGCCGGCCTCGAAGACGGGCACGATGTGCGGATGGTCGATCGAGGCGGCCACCCGGGACTCCTGGGTGAAACGCTGCCGGAAGGTGTCGTTGCGGGCGAGTTCCGGGGCGAGCAGCTTGAGGGCGACGGGGCGGTCCAGGCGCAGATCGCGGGCGCGGTAGACGACGGCCATGCCGCCGCGGCCGATCTCGCTCTCGACCAGGTAGTTCGCCACCTGGCACCCGATCGGTCCGGAGGGCCTGCCGGAGGACAGACCGGCCCGGCCCGCCATCAGGACTCACCCTCGGGGGCGGTGAACCGGGCGGGGGCGCGCCCTGCCTCCTCGCCTGCCGCCGCCCGGTCCGTGGCGTACGTGGCCAGGAGCCGCCCGTCGCCGTACAGCCAGCGACCCTCCTCCGGGTCGTAGACCCACATGGACTCGCCGTCGACCACGAGGCCGATCCGCAGCTCACGGGTACGGTCCCGGAAGGACTCCCCGTCCAGGCCGCCACCGGCGAGTTCCTCCACCGCCGAGCGGTAGTCGGCCACGGCCTCTTCGACACCGGCCAGCAGCGGGCGCGGGTCGGCGGTCGTGGCGGGCGCGGCGTCGGCGGTGGGCGGATCCTGGGGCAGGGCGACCAGGTGCCGGCCGTCGACCCAGGCGGCCCAGCCGTTGGCGCAGCGGATGTGTCCCCAGTCGCCGTGCCGTTCCACCAGCTGTACGGGCAGCAGCGGGTCGAGGGAGGCGGTGGGCGTGGCGAGGTCGGGGGCCTCCCAGGCGGGCATGCCGTGGGGCGGGACGACATGCGTGGGCCGGAATTCGGGGGTGCGCGGGTTCGCTCGGTCCGGCTGGATCGGCTGGTTCGGCATGGCGTCGCCTACTTCCGCATCACGGCCGGTTCCCGCCGGCGCAGCAGCCGGGCGACCAGCAGGCCGTAGCCGACGCACATCACCGACAGGACGGCCAGGTCGAGCAGCCAGGCGCCGACCGAGTGCCGGAACAGGGGGTCGGAGGCCAGGTCGCCGGGCACGATCCGGGCGAGCCCGATGGTGCCCGCCATGGCGCCGAGCGCCCAGCGGGAGGGCACCAGCCAGGAGACCTGCGCGAGGACGGGCACGCCGTGCAGCCGGAGCAGCGCGCCGCAGAACACGACCTGGACGACCGCGAGCAGCACCAGCAGCGGCATCGTCACCTCCTCCTTGCGCACGAGCGCCGAGACCAGCAGGCCGAGCATCATGGCCGTGAACGCCAGCAGGGCGACGGCGAGGGTGACTTCGGCCAGGGCGGGCAGCACGACGCCGCGGCCGCCGGGCGCGTTCAGGTCGACACCGGCCAGGGCGACCAGGGTGAGGACGACGGCCTGGAGGACCGTGACGGTGCCGAGCACCACGACCTTGGACATCAGATACGCCGGTCTGGACAGGCCGACGGCCCGTTCGCGCCGGTAGACCGCGCGTTCCTTGACGAGTTCGCGCACCGCGTTGGCGGCGCCGGTGAGCACGCCGCCGACGCACAGGACGAGCAGCGTGCTCATCGCGGTGTCCCGGGTCAGCTTCCCGCCCGCGAGGGCCCGGGCCATGGCACCCATGACGAAGGGCAGGGCGACCATGACGGCGAGGAAGGTGCGGTCGGCGGCGAGGACGGCCGTGTACCGGCGGACCAGGGTGCGCAGTTGAGCGCCCGGGCTGCGGGGGCGGGGCGGGGGCGCGGGGGCGGCCGGTGCGGAGTCCGGGCGGCGGGGCTGGGTGGTGGCCTCCGTGACGTAGTGCCGGTGGAACGGCGATGCGCGGTACTCCCCCGCCCAGTCCCGGTCCTGGTCGCGGTCGAAGGCCTCGAAGGCCTCCGGCCACTCGTCGAAGCCGAAGAAGGCGAGGGCGTCGTCGGGCAGGCCGTAGAAGGCGATACGGCCACCGGGGGCGAGGACCAGGAGGCGGTCGCAGACGTCGAGGCTGAGGACGCTGTGGGTGACCACGATGACGGTGCGGCCGTCGTCGGCGAGGCGGCGCAGCATGTGCATCACGGAGCGGTCCATACCGGGGTCGAGGCCCGAGGTCGGCTCGTCCAGGAACAGCAGCGACGGCTTGGTGAGCAGTTCCAGCGCGACGCTGACCCGTTTGCGCTGTCCTCCGGAGAGGCTGTGCACGGGCTGCCCGGCGCGCTGTTCGAGGCCCAGTTCCCGGATCACCTCGTCCACCCGGGCTTGCCGCTCGGTCTTGTCGGTGTCCTCGGGGAAGCGCAGCTCGGCGGCGTAGGAGAGGGCGGCGCGCACGGTGAGCTGGGGGTGCAGGATGTCGTCCTGCGGGACCAGGCCGATGCGCCGGCGCAGTTCGGCGTAGTCGCGGTACAGGTCGCGGCCGTCGTACAGGACGGTGCCGTGGTCGGCGGGCCGCTGTCCGGTCAGGGCGTTCAGCAGCGTGGACTTGCCGGCGCCGCTCGGTCCGACGACGGCGAGCAGGCACTTCTCCCCCACCGGGAAGGAGACGTGGTCGAGCAGGACCTTGCCGTCGCGGTCGACGGCGACCGTGAGGTCCTGTACGTCGAGGGAGACCTCGCCGGTGTCGACGTACTCCCGGAGTTCGTCGCCGACCAGACAGTACGTGACATGGCCGATGCCGACGAGGTCACCGGGGCCCGCCGGGGCGCGGGTGACGGGACGGCCGTTGAGGTAGGTGCCGTTGTGGCTGCCGAGGTCGACGATCTCGTAGCCGCCGTCCGCGTGGGCGCGCAGTTCGGCGTGGTGGCGGGAGACGCTCAGGTCGTCGACGACGAGGTCGTTGCCGGCCGCCCGGCCGATGCGGATCGTGCGCGTGGGCCGCGGCCGTACGCTGCTCGGATGGCGGTAGGTGCCGGTCAGCTCGGGATGCGAGACCGTCTGGGGGAGACCGGGCTCGGGCGGGGGTGCCCCGGTGAGGACGGCGCGGGGGCCGTCGGCGGGGTTGCCGAAGCGGATGACGCTGCCGGGGCGCACGTCCCAGGCGTGGATGCGGGAGCCGTCGGCATAGGTTCCGTTGGTGCTCTGCGCGTCCTCCAGGGTCCAGCGGTCGTGGTCGCAGCGCAGCACCGCGTGGTGCCACGAGACCCGCGCATCGTCGAAGACGATGTCGCTCAACGGGTCACGCCCGACGTGGTAGTCGCGGCCCGGGCTCATCACCGTGGAGCCCGTGTCGGTCTCCAGGACTAGCTCGGGCGCCGTCGGGGCGACGGGTCGCTCCGCCATGGCCAGAATTGTACCGATTTGACCATATGTGCGCCTGCGGCCGAAGCGGTGGAGGGCACACACCCCGACACCGTGGCACGTGTCAGGCGACGGGGACGACGAGCGCCGGGAGGGTGCGCTGCATGCGCAGCGCGTCGACGGACTCGGCGAGCAGTTCGTACTCGGTGGTGTCGTCGCAGGCGGCGATCCGCACCAGCCGGCCGCCAGCCAGTTCCTCCGCGACCAGTTCCTGCTCGCCGGCGTCGGCACACCAGGCACGCAGCAGCGCGGGGACGTCGGCCACCGTGTCCGCGACCGGGACGAGCGCGCCCGACGGGAAGGCGGCGTCCTGCGGGCTCGGGTCGAGCCGCTCGGCGATCCAGGACGCCCGGTCCCGCAGCCACCACAGGGCCAGCGCCAGGGTCGGCGCGCGATAGGTGCCGAGCGGTACGCCGATACGCCGGCCGCCGCAGGTGCCGTACGCGGTGACATGGCACAGGAATTCGTCGTGCACGATCACTCCCCCGAACGCATCGCTGACGTGCCGACCGGCCCCTCGCTCTCCGTACGGCTCCTGTGCGGTGAAGTGCCCCTGACGTTCGAGTATCGCCACTCCCGAAACACTGTCACCATGCCTTTCCGGCCAGTCTGTTGGCATATTCCGCGCCCGTTCTGGCCAAAAATGCGCGGGGTGCAAGGCCGCCCATGGCATTACCCGGGAGGTAATCGACCCGGCCCGGCTTTGACCGGCATGGTGGTCACACCGGATCGGCGATCCCCGGATCCGGCTCCTGACCAGTGGATACGACCTCGATGGAGGCTGATTCGCCATGCCCGTGAACACCGAAGGTTACGAGAGCGCCGTCGCCCGTTACTTCGAGGCCTGGAACGCCACCGAGCCCGAGGCCCTGACGAAGGCGGTCGCCGCGGCCTGGACCGCGGACGGCAGCTACACGGACCCCCTCGCCGACGTCCGCGGGCACGAGCAGATCGCGGCCGTGATCGCCGCGGCCCACGAGCAGTTCCCGGGGTTCGTGTTCCGTCCGGCCGGCGCGGTGGACGGGCACCACGACATCGCGCGCTTCTCCTGGGAGCTGGTGAACGAGGCTGGGGGTACCCCCTCCGGGGGAGGCTCGGCGCCGGTGGCCGGGTTCGACGTGATCACCCTGGACGGCGAGGGCCGCATCCGGCAGGTGCTGGGCTTCCTGGACCGAATTCCGGCGGCCTGAGCCCGAGACCGCGATGAGTTTTCCCGCTCGCGGCGGTCAGGCGAGGGAAAGGACCGGGACCCGGATCCATGCGACCCGGAATAGATCACCGCGAGCGGAGACCATGATGAACATCACCGGCGGGACGACGAGCACCGCGGGGAAAGTGGACGAGGAATTCACCGCGGTCCTGTGCAAAAGCCCGGAGAAAAGCGGCTGGACCTATGTGATCTGGCCGCGGTCCGTGGAATTCTTCGGCACCCGCGGACTGGTCAAGATCCGCGGCACCGTCGACGGCCATCCGTTCCGGAGCTCGTTCATGGCGCTGGGCGACGGCACGCACAAACTGCCCGTGAAGACCGAGGTACGCAAGGCGATCGGCAAGGGCGAGGGCGACACGGTGACGGTCCGGCTTCTGGAGCGGCTCAGCTCCTGACCGTCTCCCGGTAGCGCCGGGGCGCTACTCCGACCGTGCGTTTGAAGGCGTTGCTGAAGGCGCTCTCGGAGGTGTAGCCGACCGAGCGGGCCAGTGCGGCGACCGGGGTGGAGTCCTGCCTGAGCGCGCGGGCGGCCAGGCTCATGCGCCAGTTCTGCAGGTAGGTGAGGGGCGGTACCCCCGCGGCCTCCTTGAAACGCACGGCGAAGGTGGTCCTGGACATCGCGGCGGCCCGCGCCAGCTCCTCCAGTCGCCAGGGATGCGCCGGGTCGGCGTGCATCAGGCGCAGGGCGGGGGCCAGCCGCTCGTCCGCCAGCGCCCGCAGCCAGCCGGCCGGCAGCGCGGCGGCCTCGCTGAGGCAGGCCCGCAACACCTGGAGGAACATCAACTGGGCCAGGTGGTCCGAGGAGAAGGCGGAACCGGCCCGGCCGTCGGCCATCTCCCGCATCAGCTGTGCGGTGAGCCAGCGCAGCACCGGCGCCTCGGCAGCGCCGGAGCGCACATGGATCAGCTCGGGCAGGGCCCGGCGCAGCAGATCGCCGCTGTCCCGGCTGAGGTCGATGTGCCCGGAGACGCACACCACCTCCTCTCCCCCGCCGAGCGCCCCCATACGGGTGCGCGGATCCACGGCGACCTCCGCCGGGTCGACCGGCTCCAGTCCCGGCTCGCTGCACAGGACGTACGGCCGCCGCCCGTCGGAGACCACGATGTCGCCCTCGGACAGTGCCACGGGTTCGGCCCCGCCCTCGGCGACGAGCAGGCAGCCGCCCCGCGCCAGGACGTTCACCTTCAGCTTGTCGCGCCCCCGCAGCCGGACGGCCCAGCGCCCGCCGGCGGTGAAACCGCCGGAGAACACCCCGCGCGCGTCCGCGACGGCCAGAGCGTCGGAAAGGGGATCGGTGAACATGCTCGAACTATCGCGCAAGTAGTACGCACTCTCAAGCATTCATCGTTCGGAGCGGCGGATCTACGGTGGCTCCATGGCTCACATCGAGGAGACCCCCACCATGACCACCGCGCAGCAGCCCCTGCACTCAGGCTTCGGCGCCGCGTCCACCGCCGAGGACGTGATCAAGGGCATCGACCTGACCGGCAAGGTCGCGATCGTCACCGGCGGCTACTCGGGCATCGGCCTGGAGACGAGCCGAATCCTGCGGGCGGCGGGCGCCGAGGTCGTCGTACCGGCCAGGGACCCGGAGCGGGCCCGTGCCGCGCTGAAGGAGACGGACGGCGTCGCGGTCGAGCCGATGGACCTGATCGACCCGGCGTCCGTCGACGCCCTCGCCGAGAGGTTCCTGGCCTCCGGGCGTCCGCTGCACATCCTGGTGAACAGTGCCGGGATCATGGCGACGCCGCCGACCCGGGACGCCCGCGGGTACGAGGCACAGTTCGCCACGAACCACCTCGGCCACTTCCGGCTGGTGGCCCGGCTGTGGCCCGCTCTGGTGGCGGCCCACGGGGCGCGGGTGGTCTCGGTGTCCTCGCGGGGCATCCGCTTCTCGCCCGTCGTCTTCGAGGACCTGCACTTCGAGCACCGGGCCTACGATCCGTTCCTCGCCTACGGCCAGTCGAAGACCGCCAACGCGCTCTTCGCCGTCGAACTGGACCGGCGGGGCCGGGCGGAGGGCGTACGGGCCTTCGCCGTGCACCCCGGCCAGATCATCGACACCGGTCTCGCCAAGCACCTCTCCGAGGAGGCCCTGCGGGCGGCCGGCGTCCTCGACGAGGAGGGCCGCCCGGTGCGCGACCCCGCCCGGCAGCAGAAGACCGTCCCGCAGGGAGCGGCGACCGGCGTGTGGTGCGCCACCAACCCCCGGCTCGACGGACTCGGCGGTGTCTACTGCGAGAACTGCGACATCAGCCCCGTGGTGACCGCCGGGAACGAGGCCGAGTGGAGGGCGCGACCGGGACTGCCCGGCGTACTGCCCTACGCCGTCGACCCAGAGGCGGCGGCCCGCCTCTGGGAGGTCAGCGAGCGGCTCACGGCCTAGCGGTCGGCCTCCGGCCTGACGATCGCGTCGATCCGTGCCAGTTCCTCGGCGTCGAAGTCCAGGTTGCGGATCGCGCCGACGCTGTCGTCGATCTGCCGCGGGCTGCTCGCGCCCACCAGGGCGGAGGTGACCCGGCCACCGCGCAGCACCCAGGCCAGGGCCAGCTGGGCCAGCGTCTGGCCCCGGGACGTGGCGATGTCGTCCAGGGCGCGCAGCCGGCCGACGAGGTCCTCGGTGACCGCGTCCGAGTTCAGGAAGGGGCTGTCGCTCGCGGCCCGGGAGTCCTCCGGGATGCCGTCGAGGTAGCGGCCGGAGAGCAGGCCCTGCTCCAGCGGGGAGTACACGATGGAGCCGACCCGCAGCTCGTCCAGGGCGTCCAGCAGGCCCTCGTCCTCGGGGCGCCGGTCGAGCATCGAGTAGCGCGGCTGGTGGATGAGGAGCGGGGTGCCCAGCTCGCCGAGGATGCGGGCGGCCTCACGGGTCTGCTCCGCCGAGTAGTTGGAGACTCCGACGTAGAGCGCCTTGCCCTGCTGCACCGCGGTGTGCAGGGCACCCATCGTCTCCTCCAGCGGAGTGTCCGGGTCGGGGCGGTGCGAGTAGAAGATGTCGACATGGTCCAGGCCCATGCGCTGCAGGCTCTGGTCGAGCGAGGACAGCAGGTACTTGCGCGAGCCCCATTCGCCGTACGGGCCGGGCCACATCAGATAGCCGGCCTTGGTGGAGATGACCAGCTCGTCGCGGTACGGCGCGAAGTCGGCCTTCAGGGCCTCGCCGAGCGCGGACTCGGCGGCGCCGGGCGGCGGGCCGTAGTTGTTGGCCAGGTCGAAGTGGGTGACGCCGAGGTCGAAGGCGCGGCGCAGGATGGCGCGCTGGGTCTCGACGGGCCGGTCGGGCCCGAAGTTGTGCCACAGGCCGAGCGACAGCGCGGGAAGCTTCAGGCCGCTGCGTCCGGTGCGCCGGTAGGGCATGTCGGCGTAACGGTCGGGGTGTGCGGTGTACAACGCGACTCCAGAGGGGTTGGCACACGAACTACCGACCTCACTCTTCCCCGAGCCGCACGCAGCGGTCCAACAGGAGAATCCGATGGAATTGTGCGGCTAGGCTTCTCAATCATGGAACTGCGTCATCTCCAGCACTTCGTCGCGGTCGCCGAGGACCAGCACTTCACCCGGGCCGCCGAACGCCTGATGGTGTCCCAGTCCGGCCTGTCCGCCTCCATCCGGGCTCTGGAACGGGAGCTGCGGGCGCCGCTGTTCGTGCGCACCACCCGGCGGGTGACGCTCACCGAGGCGGGGCGCGCGCTGCTGGCGGAGGCCGAGCGGATCCTCGCGCAGGTGCGGTCGGCGCACGAGGCGGTGGCCGCCGTACAGGGGGTACTGCGCGGCACACTGGCGCTCGGCACCGAGCAGTGCATCGCCGGGGTGCATGTGGCACGGCTGCTGGCCGCCTTCCGGCGGCGCCACCCGGACGTGGAGATCCGGCTGCGGCAGGCCGGCTCGGGCGCCCTGGCCGAGGAGGTCACGGCCGGGCGGCTGGACCTGGCCTTCGCCTACCGCACCCAGGCCGACAGCGACCAGCTGCGCTCGGTCTCGCTGACCAGCGAGCCGATGACCGTCCTGTGCCACCCCAGCCACCGGCTCGCCTCCGCGGGCGCGGCGCGCACGGCCGAGGACCTGGCCGGTGAGGTGTTCGTGGACTTCCACCCGGACTGGGGTCCGCGCCGCACCACCGACGCCGCGTTCGCCGCGGCCGGCGTCCGGCGCACGGTCCCGCTGGAGGTCAACGACGTGCACAGCCTGCTCGATCTGGTCGACGAGAACCTCGGCATCGCCGTCGTACCGCGGCACTTCCGGCACAAGCGGCCCTCGCTCACGGCGCTCCCGCTGAAGGGCACGGGCGAGGCGGAGTACGAGACCGTGGCCCTGCTGCCGCCGGAGCGGGCCACCAGCCCCGCCGCCCGCGCGCTGGTCACACTCCTGGAAACAGGGGGGCTGGCACCACCCCAGGACGGTCCCCAGGCCTCCTGATTCCGGCCGCCCGCCGCCGCAGACTCGTGACCGTCAACCACGTCAACGGCGGTCAGGAGTACGGCAGATGGCAGAGCACACACGGCGGACGGTGCTGCGGGGCGCGGCCGGCGTCGCGGCGGCGGGCGCACTCGCCGGGGCCTCGGGGCATCCGGCGTCGGCCCGGCCGCGACGAGCCGGGGCGCAGCGTCGCTTTCCCTTTCTCGAGGGGGCGTTCGAGCCGGTCACCGAGGAACTGACGGCCTTCGACCTCCCGGTCACCGGCCGCGTCCCCCGCGAGCTGAACGGCCGCTTCCTGCGCAACGGCCCCAACGTCCTCGGCCTGGAGGACCCCCGCACGCACCACTGGATGCTCGGCGAGGGCATGGTGCACGGGGTGCGGCTGCGCGACGGGAAGGCGGAGTGGTACCGCAACCGGTGGGTGCGCTCCTCCCGGGTGGCCGAGAAGCTGGGCGAGCCCCACCCGGGGCCGGTGCCGCCGGAGGACTTCGCCTGCAACACGCATGTGATCCCTTACCAGGGGCGGATCCTCGCGCTGCAGGAGAGCGGTCCGCTGCCCTACGAGCTGGACGACGAGCTGAACACGGTGGGCACCTACGACTTCCGGGGCACCCTTCAGGGGGCGTTCACCGCGCACACCAAGTACGACGCACGCGCCGGGGAACTCCACGCGGTCGCCTACTATCCGGCCTGGGACCACGTCCGGCACCTGGTCGTGGACCCCGCCGGGCGCGTCGCCCGCACGACGCGGATCCCGGTGGCGGACGCGCCGATGATGCACGACTTCGCGCTCACCGAGAAGCACGTCGTCGTCTTCGACCTGCCGGTCACCTTCGATCCGGCGGCCGCCGGACGCGGCGCCCCGGTGCCGTACATCTGGAACCGCGAGCACCCCACCCGGGTGGGGGTCATGCGGCGGACCGGCGGCCCGGTGCGCTGGTTCGGTATCGACCCGGTCTTCTACTCGCACACCCTCAACGCCTACGACGAGGGCTCGTCCGTGGTCGTCGACCTGACGACCTACCCGGCGCCGTTCCACGTCGCCGGACGCGGCTCCGACGGGCCGTACGCGGCGGGCACCGCGAAGCTCGAACGCTGGACGGTCGACCTGCGCCACGGGTGCGTGCGGCAGCGGGTCCTGGACGACCGGCCGCAGGAATTCCCGCGGGTCAACGAGGAGTTGGTGGCCCACCGGCACCGCTACGGGTACTCGGCCTCGGCCGCCGAGATGACGCTCGCCTATCTGACCCCGGACGGCGGCAACCCGCCGGACCGGGCCTTCTCCAACGCGCTCCTCAAGCACGACCTGCTGCGCGGCACGGCCCAGGTGCACCGGCTGCCCCGGGGCGCGGCAGCGGGCGAGGCGGTGTTCGTGCCGCGCGAAACGGGCGGCGGAAAGGCCGCGGAGGACGACGGATACACGATCGCCTACGTCCACGACCCCGACCGGGGCGCAGCCGACCTGGTGATCCTCGCCGCGCAGGACTTCACCGGCGAACCGGTGGCACGGGTCCACCTGCCCGGGCGGGTGCCGCTCGGCTTCCACGGGAGCTGGATAGCGGACGCATGAGGGCGCGCGATGCGCGATGGTGGACGCATGCATGCGAAGGACATCCTCATCGACGGCTACGGCCGCATCCAGGAAGAAGTCCATGCCGCCCTCGACGGCCTGGGTCCGGACGGGCTGCACTTCCGTCCGGACCCCGGCACCAACTCCATCGCCTGGCTGGTCTGGCACCTCACCCGGGTGCAGGACGACCACATCGCCGACGCCTTCGGCCTCGACCAGGTGTGGCTGTCGCAGGGCTGGGAGAAACGCTTCGGCCTCGACCTGCCCCGCCATGACACCGGCTACGGGCACAGTCCCGCGAAGGTCGCCAAGGTGCGGGTCGAGTCGGCCGGCCAGCTGACGGGGTACTACGACGCCGTCCACGAGCAGACCCTCGGCGCCCTGCGCTCACTCGCCGCCAAGGATCTCGAAGGGGTCGTGGACGAGCGCTGGGATCCCCCGGTCACGCTCGGGGTCCGCCTGGTGAGCGTCCTGTCCGACGACCTTCAGCACATCGGACAGGCCGCCTACCTCAGGGGGCTGCTTCAGAGCGCGGCCGCGTAACCCGGCAGGACCACGTCCTCGATGAGGGCCTTGCGCTCGTCGAACGGGATGAACGCGCTCTTGAGGGCGTTCACCGTGACCGTGCGCAGGTCCTCCACGGTCCAGCCGGCCTCCTCGACCAGCAGGGACATCTCCCGGGTCATCGTCGTCCCCGAGACCAGACGGTTGTCGGTGTTGAGGGTGACCCGGAAGCCCATGTCCTTCAGGGCCGTGATGGGGTGCTCGGCGATCGAAGTGGCGCAGCCCGTCTGAAGGTTGGACGTCGGGCACATCTCCAGGGCGATGCGGCGGTCGCGCACCCAGCCGGCCAGGCGGCCGAGCTTGCCGTCCACGATGTCCTCGGTGAGGCGCACGCCGTGTCCGATGCGCTGGGCGCCGCACACCTGGAGGGCCTGGTGGATGCTGGGCAGACCGTGCGCCTCGCCGGCGTGGATGGTGAAGGGCACGCTCTCGCGGCGCAGGTGCTCGAAAGCGTCCAGGTGGTCGGCGGGCGGGAAGCCGTCCTCGGCACCGGCGATGTCGAAGCCGACGACACCGGCGTCGCGGTAGGCGACCGCCAGGTCGGCGGCCTCGCGGACCCGGTCGAACATGCGCATGCCGCACAGCAGGGTGCCGACCCGGACGGGGGTACCGGCGGCGGCCGCCTTGGCCATGCCGGCGGCGAGGCCCTCCTGGACAGTCTCCACGACCTCGTTCAGCGTGAGCCCGCCCCGGGTGTTCAGCTCGGGGGCGTAGCGCACCTCGGCGTAGACGACGCCGTCGGCGGCGAGGTCGAGGACGTACTCCTCGGCGACGCGCAGCAGGCCCTCGCGGTTCTGCATGACGGCGAGGGTGTGCTCGAAGGTGGCTATGTAGCGGACCAGGTCGCCGGAGTTGGCGGCCTCGAAGTACCAGGCGGCCAGTTCTTCGGGGTCGGTGGTGGGCAGGGTGTGCCCGACCGCGGCGGCGAGCTCGACGACGGTGGCGGGACGCAGGCCGCCGTCGAGGTGGTCGTGCAGGACGGCCTTGGGCAGGCGGCGGATCACTTCAGCGTCTACGCGCGTAGCAGTCATGGCGGGTCTTTCCTTGAGCAGGCGGTTCTGAGCGGCGTTGGGAGCGTGCGGCGGGAGGAGCGTGCGGCGGGAGGAAGCTCAGTCGGCGGGCTGGAGCAGGTCCCAGCGGTTGCCGTAGAGGTCCTGGAAGACGGCGACCGTGCCGTACGACTCGTGGCGCGGCTCCTCCAGGAAGGTCACGCCGGCGGCGGTCATCCGGGCGTGGTCGCGGGCGAAGTCGTCGGTGTGCAGGAAGAACCCGACCCGCCCGCCGGTCTGGTCCCCGATCCGGGCACGCTGGTCCTCGCCCTTGGCTCGGGCGAGCAGCAGGCCGGTGCCGTGGTCCCGCGTCCCGGGCTCCACGACGACCCAGCGGGAGCCGTCCGGCCGGGGCTCGTCCTCGGCCAGCCGGAATCCGAGGGCCTCGGTGTAGAAGCGCACGGCCTCGTCGTAGTCGTCGACGACGAGGGTGACCAGGGCAACGCGTCGCATCGGGGCCTTCCGGTGGGGGTGGTTAGCCGGAGAGGTTATACGTAAAACCTCACCGGCGCCAGTCACCTTCGCGGACACGTGCCACAGGTCCGTGCGAGGCGGTCCGGCAGGGCGTGCGCGGGCCTCCGGGGCGCTCGTGCCCGCGGGGGCCGCACGGGTCGCTCCGCAGCGCCCGTCAGGGCCTTTCCTCGCCCTGCGCGATCTCGACGCGGTGATGGAAGTCGGCCATCCCGGTCACCGAGGCGACGCAGGAGACGGCGGTGCAGGCGAGGAGGAGGGCGGCGATGCGGCGGCCGGACCGGCGCGGGGCGCGAGGGGCGGCCAGCAGGGCCTGGACGCGCCGCGGCACGGGGCCCGTCGTCGCGCCGGCGGCGAAGCCGGGGCGCTCGGACCGGGCGGCCTGGCCGGCGAGGGCGGCCCGGGCGATGGCCCGGGCGGTCAGACGCCGGTCGCCGACGCTGACGGCGGCGGCCTCGTCGGCGGCCCGCTCGGCGGCCAGGCGGATGGTCTCCCGGACCGGGCGCAGGGCGGGGTGGCAGTGGGCCGCGAGTTCGGCCGCCGCGAGGAAGTAGTGGTGGCCGCCTTCGTTGTGCGCCCGCTCGTGCGCGAAGAGTGCCTCCCGTTCGGGGCCGTCCAGGCTGCGCAGCATGGCGGTGGTGACGACGATGCGGTGCGGGCGGCCCGGCAGCGCATAGGCGTCGGGGCGCGGCGAGTCCACCACGCACAGGTCGCCCGCGACGGGACCGCGCCCGGCTTCGGTGCGGGCGGCCCTGAAGGCTCGGGTCTGGTGCAGGACCGAGCGGACGAGGGTCAGGGCGCACACGGCGAGGGCGCCGACGGAGGTCGCGGCGACGGGCAGGACGACGAGGTCGGAGGCGGTGCGCAGCGGGTGGACGAAGTCTCCGAGCGCGGCGAACGACGGCAGCTTGAGCAGGCCGGTCAGGACGAACGCGCCGAGCGCGGCCAGCGAGCAGCCCGCGAGGACGACGGCACAGCCGGTGACCGCCCACAGCGCGGCCGCCGGGGCCAGCCGGTCCAGGGCTCGCCGGGCCAGTGCCGGGAGGACGCACGGCAGCAGCAGCGGCAGCAGGAGCAGTGCGATCATCGGCCGTCCGGTTCGAGCAGGTCTCGCAGGATGCGCTCGTCGTCGGGGTTGAGCTGGGCGACGAAGCGGGCCAGGACGGTCTCGCGGTCGTCGTCCCGGTCGAGCTCGGTGTGCATGCGGCGGGCGGTGAGCCCCTGGGCGTCCTGGAGGGGGAAGTAGGCGTAGCCACGGCCCTGCCGCCGCCGTTCGACCATGCCCTTGTCGTGCAGGCGGGTGAGGATGGTGGTCACCGTCGTCCGCGCGAGGTCCGCGCCGAGGGCCAGCTGGACCTGGCCGGATGTCTGGGGCGCACCGGCGGCCCACAGGGCGGCCATGACGCTCGCTTCGAGTTCACCGGCCGGCCGGCGTTCGTCCTTGGCGTCGGTCATGGGAACGTTCCTCACCCCGTCTTTCTCTGCCGGCCGGAGTCCGTCTACACGAGTGTAGTCAGCCAGAGCCGTCGTACGGTCGTGCGCGCTGCACACCCATTATGGATAGACGCCGTCCGCGATGTCCGAACGGCTGTGCGCACACCGTTCGCCGTCCATCTTCGACGACTCTGCGCGCAGGAGGCGCACCGGGACCACGGTCCTAGGACGCGGGCCCGAGGTGCGGCACCGCGGTGACCGGTAGCGTCCCGGGCATGAAGATCACCGAACCGGTCCGCTCCGCGGCACAGCGCAAGCGAGACGTCCTGGCCCGCCTGGAGCGGGAGATCGACATCTGGGTGGCCACGGCGGATGCGGACGGGCTGCCGTGTCTGGTGCCGCTGTGGTTCGTCTGGGACGGGGAGTCGCTCTGGCTGTGCACCCGCGCCACCAATCCCACCGGCCGCAATCTGCGTGACGTCGGCCGGACCCGGCTGGCCCTCGGGCACACCCGTGACGTCGTGCTCGTCGACGGGGAGGTGCGGTTCTTCGGCGCCGAGGACGTGCCGGGTGCGGCCGCGGACGCGTTCGCGGCGAAGACGGGCTGGGATCCGCGCGCGGACAGCCCGTCGTACGCCTACTTCGAGGTGCGGCCGCGGGCGGTGCAGGCGTGGCACGAGGAGCGCGAACTGCGCGGCCGGCATCTGATGCGGGACGGCGAGTGGGTCGTGTGACGCGGCCGCCGCTCAGCCTGCCTGCGCGCGCCCCGCGCCGAGCCGTGCCAGCTCCTCGCCGGTGAGGCGCAGCGCGCCCGCGGCGACGTTCTCGACGAGGTGGTCGGGGTTGCCGGTGCCGGGGATGGCGAGGACGTGCGGGCCCTGGTGCAGCGTCCAGGCGACGCGGACCTGCGCAGGGCTCACCCCGTGGGCCCGGGCGACGGAGAGCACCGCGTCGTCGTGTGCGGCGCTCGCGCCGCGCTCTCCGGCCTCGCCGGCGACGGCATAGAAGGGGACGAAGGCGATGCCGTGCTCGCCGCACAGGCGCAGGACCTCGTCGCCGACGGGGTCGGGACGGTCCACGGCGTAGCGGTTCTGGACGGACACCACGGGTGCGATCTCCAGCGCCTCGGCGAGGTGCCGGGGTTCGGCGGCGGAGATCCCGAGATGCCGGATCAGTCCCGCCGTACGCAACTCCGCCAGGGCGCCGAAGTGTTCGGCGACGGAGTCCTGGCGCATCCGGCGCAGGTATACGAGGTCGAGGTGGTCGCGGCCGAGCTGGCGCAGGTTCTCCTCGACGTGCCCGCGCAGCTGGTCGGGCCGGGCCGAGGTGCCCCACTCGCCGGAGTGGTCGCGGAAGGGGCCGACCTTGGTGGCGATGACCAGGTCGCCGGAGTACGGGGCGAGTGCGGTGTTGATGAGTTCGTTGGCGGAACGCCGGGCGGAGAAGTAGAAGGCCGCCGTGTCGATGTGGTTCACACCCAGCTCGACGGCCTTGCGCAGGACGCCCAGCGACCGTTCCCGGTCGCTCGGGGTGCCGAGATGGAAGGCGGCGCTGCCCGTCAGCCGCATCGCGCCGAAGCCGAGGCGGTGGACGGGCAGGTCGCCGAGCTTCCAGGTACCGGAGGCCTCCGCTGTGATCTTTTGGGCAGTCATCGACGGAGTCTCGCACACGGCACCCGGCCGGCTGTCAGCAGTACAGATCGGCGCCCGGGGAGACCCCGAGGATCTGGGTGAAGCGCTGGTAGGCGTCGACGCGGCTCTGCACCTGCGCGGGGTTCTTGCCGTCGCATTCCAGGGAGCCGTTGATGCTGCGGACGGTCTGGCCGAAGCCGGCGCCGTCGACCATCGCGTTGTGCGGGGTCATGCTGCCCGGCCCCGACTGGGTGTTCCAGTACCACAGGCCGGTCTTCCAGGCGACGGACGCGTCGTTCTCCGCCTGCCAGGGGTTGTCGAGGAGGTCGATGCCGAGAGCGTCGCCCGCGGCCTTGTAGTTGAAGTTCCAGGAGAGCTGGAGGGGGCCGCGCCCGTAGTAGGCGGCCTGTCCCGCGGGGCAGCCGTAGGACTGGCTCCAGTCGCAGTAGTGGGGGTAGTTGGCGGTGTCCTGCTCGACGACGTACACCAGGCCGCCGGTCTCGTGGCTGACGTTGGCGAGGAAGGCGGCGGCCTCCTGCTTGCGCACGGTGTCGCTGCCGGTGTTCGCGAATCCGGGGTACGCGGCGAGGGCCGCGGTGAGTCCGCTGTAGCTGTAGAACGGATTCCGGCTCGGGAACATCTGGTTGAACTGAGCCTCGCTCACGACGAAGTCCGCGGCGGAAGCGGTGGGGGCGGACTGGAGTACCAGGGCGGAACCGCCGAGGACGAGCGAGGTGACAAGCGCGGCGATGCGGTGCCTCAACACGGTCAACTCCTTTGCGGAGCACGGCCGCGTCCGTCGGAGACGGAAGCGGCCGCGGTGGGGGGTTGGGCACACTCAACCGCTTTGGTCTGGACCAGTCAAGGGTGTAGACCAGTCAATGACTCATCGATCCCGGCCGCGAACACCGGGCGGCCGCAAAGGGATCGGGCCCGGCCGCAGATGCGGCCGGGCCCGACTCGGAGCTGGGGGAGATCAGTTCAGCGGCTTCGCCAGGACCGCCTTGCGGTGGCTGAACGTCTCGATCGAGTACCGGCCGTGATAGCTGCCCATGCCGCTCTCCCCCACGCCGCCGAACGGCAGGTCGGACACGGTGAGGTGGGCGAGCGGCAGGCCGTAGCCGAGTCCGCCGGAGGAGGTTTCGGCGGCGATGCGCCCGCGGGTCTCCTCGGACTCGGTGAAGACGTACAGCGCGAGCGGCTTGTCGCGGTCGTTGATGAAGGCGATCGCCTCGTCCAGGCCGGACACGGTGACGATCGGCAGGATCGGGCCGAAGATCTCCTCCCGCATGACGGGCGACTTCGGGTCGACGTCCGCGAGCACGGTCGGCGCGATGTACTTGTCCGCACGGTCGCTGCCGCCGCCGACCGCCACCCGGCCGGAGCCGAGCAGGGCGCAGAGCCGGTCGAAGTGGCGCTCGTTGACGATCCGGCCGTACTCGGGCGAGGTCTGCGGGTCGGTGCCGAAGACGGCCTGGACGACACGGACCAGCGCGGCCTCCAGGGCGGCGGCGGTCTCCGGGTCGGCGAGGACGTAGTCGGGGGCGACACAGGTCTGCCCCGCGTTGAGGAACTTGCCGCGGGCCAGCCGGTCGGCGACCACGTCGAGGTCGGTGCCCCGGTCGACGAACACCGGTGACTTGCCGCCCAGTTCGAGGGCGACCGGGGTGAGGTGCTCGGCGGCGGCGCGCATCACGATGCGGCCGACGGCTCCGTTGCCGGTGTAGAAGATGTGGTCGAAGCGCTCGGCGAGCAGGGCCGTGGTCTCCGGGACACCGCCCTCGACGACGGCGACCGCGTCGGTGTCCAGATAGGCGGGGATCAGCCCGGCCAGGGCGGCCGAGGTGGCCGGGGCCAGTTCGCTCGGCTTGGCCACGACCGCGTTGCCCGAGGCGAGCGCGCCGACCATGGGAGCGAGCAGGAGCTGGGCCGGGTAGTTCCAGGGCGCGATGACGAGGACGACGCCGAGGGGGTCGTACTGCGTCCAGGCCGCGGCGTCGGCACCGAGGTGCGCCGGCACGGGCGCGGACTCCGGGCGCAGCCACTCGTCCAGGTGGTCGAGGGTGTGGTCGATCTCGCGGACGGTGAAGTCGATCTCGGTGCGGTAGGCCTCGGCGCTGCTCTTGCCCAGGTCGGCGTGGAGGGCGGTGGCGAGGTCGGCGCCGTTCTCCGTGAGCATCGCGCGCAGGCGCCGGAGCTGTCCGGTGCGCCACTCGACGGGCTTGGTGCGGCCGGTGCGGAAGGTGGCGCGCAGCCGGGCGACGACGTCGGCGGGCTGCTCGGGGGTGGGGTGGTTCACGGATGCCTCGCTGGTGGGCACGGACGGGTCGGCCCGAGCCCAGGGTCTCGTAGAGTCAGATGCAAACGCCAACCTTTCAGGTGCCCAAGTAAATTCCGGCAGCCGCTCTCAGTGATCAGGGTCACGTCGTCCGGTGGTCGAGGTCCCGGCGGCGCCGGTCCAGATACGCCCGTTCGGCCGCACTGGCGGCGAGATCGGCGGCCCGCGCGTACTCCCCCGCGGCCTCGGCGGGCCGGTCCAGGCGGCGCAGCAGGTCGGCGCGGACGGCGTGCAGGACGTGGTAGCGGGGCAGGTCGAGGGAGTCGACCAGCTCCAGGGCCTTGGCCGGGCCCTCGGCCTCGGCCACCGCGACCGCCCGGTTCAGCGCGACGACGGGCGTCGGGGCGAGGGCCGTCAGCTGGTCGTACAGGAGCAGGATCTGCCCCCAGTCGGTGGCGGCGGCGGTCGGTGCGTCGCTGTGCACGGCGTTGATCGCGGCCTGGATCTGGTACGGCCCCGGCCGGTCGCGGCGCAGGCAGCGACGGACCAGGTCCTGGCCCTCCTCGATCAGGGAGCGGTCCCACAGGCCGCGGTCCTGCTCGGACAGCGGCACCAGGACACCGTCCGCGTCCTGCCGGGCCGGCCGGCGCGCCTCGATCAGCAGCATCAGCGCCAGCAGGCCGGTGACCTCGGGTTCGTCCGGCATCAGCTCGGCCAGCAGCCGGCCGAGCCGTACGGCTTCCGTGCAGAGGGCGGGGTCGCCGGTGTAGCCCTCGTTGAAGATCAGGTAGAGGACGGCGAGGACGCCGCCGAGCCGGTCCGGCAGATCGGCGTCGCGGGGCACTCGGTACGGGATGCCCGCGTCGCGGATCTTGGCCTTGGCCCGCACCAGACGCTGGGCGAGCGTGGGCTCGGGCACCAGGAAGGCACGGGCGATCTGCGAGGTGCTCAGGCCGCCGAGCAGGCGCAGGGTGAGGGCGACCCGGGACTGCGGGGCGAGCGCCGGGTGGCAGCAGGTGAAGATCAGACGGAGCCGGTCGTCGGGCACGGGGCCCTCCTCGGGCGGTGCGTCGGGCGCGTACAGCCGGGCGGCCTCGGCGTGCCGGGCGTCCCGGGAGGACTCGCGGCGCAACCGGTCCACGGCGCGGTTGCGCGCGGTGGTGATGATCCAGCCGGCGGGGCTCGGCGGCACGCCGGTCTCCGGCCACTTGGCCATGGCGGTGGCGAAGGCGTCCTGCACCGCT
The DNA here is from genome assembly GCF_001542625.1 of Streptomyces griseochromogenes. Lineage (NCBI taxonomy): Bacteria > Bacillati > Actinomycetota > Actinomycetes > Kitasatosporales > Streptomycetaceae > Streptomyces > Streptomyces griseochromogenes. The sequence goes on from NZ_CP016279.1 coordinate 6,400,773, forward strand.
TCCTCGGCGAGGCCGATGTCGCCGAGGAAGCGGACGAGGACGGCGACCGCACGCCCGTACTCCGCGCGGAAGACGCCCTCGATACCGGGGGCCTCGGCCATCAGTGCTGGTCCACGAACGGCCGTACCTCGATGGGGAGGGTGGTCGCCAGGGCGGCCTTCCGCCCCCACTCCAGGGCCTCGTCCAGGTCGGCGGCCCGGATCAGGCAGAGTCCGCCCAGGTACTCCTTGCCCTCGGCGAAGGGCCCGTCGGTGATGAGGACGTCGCCGTCCTCGGGGCGGAGCACGGTGGCGGTCTCCGGGCCGTGCAGTCCGCCGGCGAAGACCCAGGCGCCGGCCGCGCGCAGTTCGTCGTTGAAGGCCTCGACGTTGCGCATGATCTCGGCGAGCGCGTCGGGGGCGGGGGGCTGTCCCCCGGTCGGCTGGACCACGCTGAGCAGGTAGTGCTTCATGACGTCCTCCTGGGCTTCGTCCCGGGCGTCTTCCCGGTGTCGGGGGTGTCTGTCACCTCCTACACGAACGGCGGGAGCCCGGATCGACACCCCGCGCCACGGATCCGGAAGAAATGTCCGGCGGAGATCTTCGGAAAGAATCTTCCGCATGACCATCAGCGCACATCCGCTCGTCACCCGCGCCCGCAGGCTCGCCGCCGAACTGCTCCTGCCCGAGGCCGAGCGGGTGGACCAGGAGGGCGTCCCGGTGAGCCACATCGAGGCGGTGAAGCGGTCCGGGCTGCTGGGCGTGGTCGCGCCCGTCGCGTACGGGGGCTCCGGCGCACCGCCGGCCGTGCTGCGGGAGACCGCGGAGATCCTGGCCGGGGCGTGCTGCTCGACGTGGTTCGTGCAGACGCAGCACCACACGCCGGTGCAGACCCTGACGCAGAGCGGACTGCCCGTGCGGGAGCGGCTGCTGGGCCCGCTGTCGCGCGGGGAACTGCTGTCCGGGGTGGCGTACGCGCACCTGCGGTCGTACCCGCGCGTCCCGGTGCGGGTCCGGCGGGCGGGCGACGGGTGGCGGTTCGACGGGACCGTCCCCTGGTACACCGGGTGGGGTCTGAACGACGTGATGCTGCTGGCCGGGACGACTGACGCGGGCGAGGTGCTGTTCGCCTTCACCGAGGCGCGGGAGCAGCCCGGGCTGCGGGCCTCGGCGCCGATGCGTCTCGCGGCCCTCACGGCCGCCCGGACGGTGTCGCTGGAGCTGGACGGACTGCGGGTGCCCGAGGAGGCGGTGGCCCTGCGGGCACCGTACGAGACCTGGGCGCCCAGGGACCGGGCCAGGACGCTGAACGCCACCCCGGCGGTCTTCGGTGTCGCCGAGGCCGCACTCGCCCTGCTGGACGAGGAACCGGCCGCCCCGCTGCTCGCCCGCCTCGCCGACGTCCGCCGCCGGGCCTACGCTCTGGCCGATCACCCGGTACCGCACGAGCGGACCGAGGAGCGGCTGGCCGTGCGGGCCGAGGCGTACGACGTGCTGGGTGCGGCCACCACCGCGGCGGTGGTGGCCGGCGGCGGCCGGGCGATGGCCCTGACCAGCCGCGCCCAACGGCTGGCCCGCGAGGGGCTCTTCCTGCTGGTGCAGGGACAGACGGCCGAGACACGCCGGGCGCATCTGCGGGCGCTGGCCCTGGGGGCGGGCGGCGCGTGAACGGGGCAGCCGTTACGGCGGTCAGCCGCGGCGCAGTACGCGGCGCGCCACCGCGTGTGTGCCGACCGCGGCGGCCGTGGCGAAGGCGAGGCCCTGGACCACGTCGCGGGGGCGGGCGGGGCGCAGGACCCCGGCCCGGCGCAGGCGGCCGCGGGCCCAGAGCGTGAACGGCAGGACGACCAGCGGAGTGGTCACCGAGCCCGGCGTGTACCCACGGAACGCGGCCGCCTGGGCCAGGTGCACCACGCCGTGCAGGCCGAAGGCGTTGAGTGCCGTCTGATAGACGGCGGAGCGCCCGCCGGTGCGCTGCCCGTCGGCGGCGCACGCCGCGAGCACGACGGCCATGGCGGCGACGGCCGTCGTGAACTCGCGTCCGTCCACCGCCTCCAGCTGCCGCCACGCCGTCTCCGGCACCCGGGGAAACTTCTTGCGCAGCTCGGGGACCTGCGTCCGCACCCATCGCGGCACCATGACCACTTCCTCGGCGTCGTGCACGGCCCAGGCGGCCAGCAGCCCGAAGGTGACGGACGCTCCCACATCATGCGGATCTCGTGTCATGAACCCGCATTCTGCCAGGCGAAGTTACCACTCAGTAGGCGAAGGGCACCTCGGCCCGGAGCGTGTCCGGCTTCCCGCCGGGATGCCGCCACAGCCCCTGCGCGGCAAGCCGGGGGAGCACACCCTCGCCGAACCAGTACGCCTCCTCCAGGTGCGGATAACCGGAGAGCACGAACTCGTCGATGCCGAGGGCGTGGTACTCCTTGATCCGCTCGGCGACCTCGTCATGGCTGCCGACCAGGGCCGTGCCCGCGCCGCCGCGCACCAGGCCGATGCCGGCCCAGAGATTGGGGTGGATCTCCAGGCCCTCGCGGCTGCCGCCGTGCAGGGCGAGCATGCGCCGCTGGCCCTCGGACTCGCTGCGGGCCAGGCCCTCCTGGACGGACCGCACGGTCGCCGAGTCGAATCCGTCGAGCAGGCGGCCGGCCTCGGCCCAGGCCTGCTCGGCGGTGTCGCGGGTGATGACGTGCAGACGGATGCCGAAGCGGAGGGTACGGCCGTGCCGCGCGGCCAGGTCCCCGATCCGGGCGGTCTTCCCGGCGACCTGTGCCGGCGGCTCCCCCCAGGTCAGGTACACGTCGGCGTACCGGGCGGCGATCTCCAGAGCGATGGGCGAGGAGCCGCCGAAGTACACCTCGGGCACCGGATCGGGCACCCGGCTCAGCTTCGCGTCCTCGACCCGGAGGCGCTCACCGCGCAGGTCGACGTTCTTTCCCTGCCACAAGTCCCGGACGATGTGCAGGAATTCTCCGGTACGGCGGTAACGGTCGTCCTTGTCGAGGAAGTCGCCGTAGGCCCGCTGCTCGCGGCTCTCGCCGCCGGTGACCACGTTGAGGAGCAGCCGTCCGCCGGTCTGCCGCTGGAAGGTGGACGCCATCTGCGCGGCGAGCGTCGGCGAGACGGAGCCGGGCCGGAAGGCGACCAGGAACTTCAGCCGCTCGGAGTTCTGGCTGACCATGGCGGTGGTCAGCCACGCGTCCTCGCACCAGGCGCCGGTCGGGGTGAGCGCACCGACGAACCCCAGGTCCTCGGCGGCCCGGGCGATCTGGCTCAGATAGGCGACCGTCGGCGGCCGGTCCCGGGAGGAGACGGTGGCCGGGGTGCCGTGGCCGCCGCCGACGACGTGCCGGCTGTCGCCGTTGGTGGGCAGGAACCAGTGGAAGGTGAGGGACACGCGGGGTCTCCGTTCTGGAATGTGTGTCCGCGCAAGCCGTGCTGCGGAGACCGGGCCCGCCGTCCGCCGGACGGCGCTTTCACGTGCGCCGCGGGCATGCGGAGGTCCTGTCGCGGAATTGCTCGCCGATGTTCTCGGTCACGCCGAATTCCACGCGCGCCGAAGGCGAGGGGAATGTCGGGCAATGCCGGAAGAAAGAAGAGAAGCGCCGGGTCTGCGGGGAGAGTTCGTCGATCAGGCCATGGCGCGACAGGAGGCGCTGGAGACGCGCGCGAGGTCGACGTGGCGTCGCCGCGTGAGGTCCAGTCGCATCGTCATGCCGTTGATCGTGGCAGTCGCGTGCGAGAGCCGTCAAGGAGAACCGGATCGCTCTCGCGTCGCGGACCCTTGAATTCCACGAAGGCGTGACAGGAATTCCCTGAACCGGGGGCAGACCGCTCATTCCGCGGGCCGTGCGGACCGAACGGCAGGAACACATGGCGGCAGTGACCGGGGTCAGGACCTGCTGTCCTCCTCCACCCCCTCGACCACGACGAGGAACGCGTCGGACCTCAGGTCCATCACCACGGTCGCGGGCTCGCCCTCGGCGCGGCGGGCTGCCGCGTACTCCTCCGCGGGCCATGATCCACGCGGGGCTCCCGCAGGGAACCGCTCCAGCACCCTCGCACCCATGACGGCCGGTCACCTCCAGCATCGGAAGCCGAACGGAACGCACGTCCCGTATCTCTGCGGTTGCCCGCGATCGGCCGGGACATGTCATCCGGATCGCCGGCCGGCGCGTGCATCCGCGGGCCCGACCGGACCGGAATATCCCGGTGTCCGCACCTTCCGTTCCCCGGAGCCGCACCATGTACGTCTCGGTCGTCCTGTTCACCGCCGATCTGCGCCTGCACGACCACCCGCCCCTGCGGGCCGCACTGGACGGCACCCGCGAGGTCGTGCCCCTGTTCGTCCGCGACCGGGGCGTGGCGGACGCGGGATTCGCGGTGCCCAACCGGCTGGCCTTCCTCGCCGACTGTCTGCGCGATCTCGACTCGGGGCTGCGCCGGCACGGCGGGCGGCTGGTGGTCCGCTCCGGCGATCTCGTCGAGGAGGTGTGCCAGGTGGTCGCCGAGGCGGACGCCGACGAGGTGCACATGGCCGCCGACGTCAGCGCCTACGCGCACCGCCGGGAAGCGCGGCTGCGCCGGGCCCTGGAGGCCGACGGACGCCGGTTGCACGTGCACGAAGCGGTGACCACCGCGCTCGCGCCCGGCGCCGTGACGCCGGCCTCCTCGGACCACTTCGCCGTGTTCACGCCGTACTTCCGGCAGTGGTCGCGGCAACGGATGCGCGACCCGCTCGGCGTGCCCCGCACGATCCGGGTGCCGGAGGGGGTCGGGTCCGAGGAGGTCCCCTCCCGTGCCGGGCTGCCGGGCGTGTCCGCGGGGCTGGCCGCGGGCGGGGAGCGGGAGGGCCGCAGGCGGTTCTCCGCGTGGCTGCGCCAGGGCATCGCGGACTACGAGGACCGGCACGACGACCTGGCCGTCGACGCCACCTCCCGGCTCTCGCCGCACCTGCACTTCGGCACGCTCTCCCCCGTGGAACTGGTCCACCGGGCCCGCGGGGCGGGCGGCCCGGGCGCCGATGCCTTCGTACGGCAGCTCGCCTGGCGCGACTTCCACCGGCAGGTGCTGGCGGCGCGGCCGGCCGCGGCCACCGCCGACTACCGCACCAGGCACGACCGCTGGCGCACGGAGCGGACGGCCCAGGAGGACATCGAGGCGTGGCGGGAGGGCCGTACCGGCTATCCGGTCGTCGACGCCGCGATGCGCCAGTTGCGCCACGAGGGCTGGATGCACAACCGTGCCCGGCTGCTGGCCGCGAGCTTCCTGGCCAAGACCCTCTACGTCGACTGGCGGGTGGGCGCCCGCCACTTCCTGGACCTGCTGGTCGACGGGGACGTCGCCAGCAACCAGCTCAACTGGCAGTGGATGGCCGGGACCGGCACCGACACCCGTCCCCATCGCGTCCTCAACCCGGTCACCCAGGCCAGGCGGCACGACCCCGACGGCAGCTACGTGCGGCGCTGGGTACCCGAACTGGCGCGACTGGAAGGCCTGGCGGCGCACGAGCCGTGGAAGCTCCGGGGCCCGGAGCGGGACGCGGTCGACTACCCCGGCCCCGTCGTCGACCTGGCCGAGGGCCTGGACCGGTTCAGGCGGGCTCGCGGACGCGCCTGAGGACCGTGCGCTCCGCGACGGGAGGCCGGCGGCTCTCAGGGCAGTCGCCCGCAGGCCGCCGTCAGTGTGCCGAGGGCCTCGGGCAGGCTCGTCGGGCGGAGCATGCCCTGGCTGGGCCGGCCCGCCCAGCCGGGGCCGCCGAGGACGACCAGGGGCCGCGACCGGGCTCCCTTCACCCCCCACCGGGTCTCCGCGACGTGCTGCGCCAGCGGCAGGCTCGCCGTGGAGCGGGCCTGCGCCCACAGGACGACGGCGGCCGGACCCAGGCGCCGTACCGCCGCCGTGAGCGCCTCCGCCGGGACCGCGGCTCCGAACATCCGGGTGGCGACGGCGAGTTGGCTCAGTCCGGCGTTGAGCGCCTCCAGGGGCAGGGTGTGCTGTTCACCGGGCACGCAGGCGAGCAGTACCGGGCCCGTCGCGGGTCCGTCCGCCGCGACGGGCGGTCGCGTGTGCCGGCGCAGGACGGTGGAGACGTGCCAGGACAGCAGGTGTTCCACCTCCACATAACGGTCTCCTGACGAGGCCCACTTGCGGCCCACGGCGTGCAGGGTGGGCACCATGACCTCCTGCCAGGCGCGGGCGAGGCCGAACCCGGCCACTGCGGCGGCCAGTCGGCCCTCCACGGCGGGCGCGTCCAGGCGTACGGCCGCGCGCGCCAGGCCCCGGGACTCCTGGCGCACATCGCCCGTCGCAGCCGGGGCGGCCACGGGTGCGGGCGGGCCGGCCGCCGTCCCGTCCTGCGGGGGCCCGGCCACCTCCGCTTCGCTCCGCGCGAGACGTGCCGCCTCGGCAGGGGGCAGACCGGCCGAGGTCAGCCGGCACATCGTCTCCAGCGCGGCCACGTCGCGGGGCATCCAGCGCCGGTGCCGGCCCGCCGCACGCTCGGCCGGGCCGATGCCGTAACGGCGCTCCCACGAGCGGAGCGTGGTGGGCGAGACCCCGAGCCTGCGGGCGAGGGCCCCCGTTGTCACACCCGCCTCGGTAGCCCGTACGTCCGGGCCCGGGCCGGATCGGTCGGCGCCGACGCGTTCCCCGTCCATACCATGACTATACGGTGCAGAATCGCTGCGAGTTGTGGTCCTGATCCCGGGGCTCCCACGATGACGGCACCGTCCCGACCGAGGAGCCGTGGTCATGACCCCGAATCCGGCCGCAAGCGCCCTCCTCGCCGTGCGCCCCGCGCCCGAGCCTTCGGCCGGGGCACCGTCGCGGGGTCCGGTCGGGGAGCCGTACGGCGACGAGGCACTGGCCCGGCGCCTGCCGACGGGCGACGACGCCTGCGTGGCCGCCGTCCACCGGCGCTGGTCCGGGCTGGTGTACGGCATGGCGCACCGCTGCCTGGGCGACGCCGGGGAGGCGGAGGACGTCACCCAGCGGGTGTTCATCGGGGTGTGGCGGGGCCGGCACCGGTACCGGCCCGAGCGCGCTCCGCTGGCCTGCTGGATCGTCGGCATCACCCGGCGCGAGATCGTCGACGCCCTGTCCGCGCGCACCCGGCGCGCGGCCCTGGTCGCAGCCGCGGGCTCCGCTCTCGCGCTCGCCGGCACCGGCGAGCCGGGGCCGGAAAGGGCACTGGATCGCGTCCTGGTCCTGCGCGCACTGGCCCAACTCCCCGCCCCGCAGCGGAAGGTCCTGTGCCTGGCCTTCTACGAGGACCTCACCCACACGCAGATCGCCGCCCGCACGGGGTGGCCCCTCGGCACCGTGAAGAGCCACGCCCGGCGCGGCCTGCACCGGCTCCGCGACGCGCTCGAACAGCCGGCCGGGGGGTTCGATGCGGAAACGGTGCGCATGCGTGGAGACCGCCGCTGAGGCGCCGCTCCCCCTGTCGGCCCCCGGAGAGAGTCGGCGCTCTTCGGGGGCGCTCCGCCCGTCCGGACGGCGCACCTCGAAGGGACGCGAAGATATCTGTACATACAGGACGACCCCTACACATAAAGAGCCAATAAGAGCAAACTGGGTACGCGGCGCTTACCGCACACCGCACCAGACGCGGTCAGGCCTGGAAGTCACAAAGGAGACTGAACATGGCCAACGTCTCGCACAGGGGTGACATGGCGACCCACCCCGATGTCTCCGAAATGCGGGCACGCTACGCCCGCATGCTCGGCGGCCGTGATGTGGCGCTCGTGGACGGGCCGGTGTTCCTGCTCGGCCTGTACTGCTCGGCGTCCCCGTGGATCCTGCACTACACGACGAGCCAGCCGGCCCTGGCGACCCACAACCTGATCATGGGCATCGCGATAGGCCTGCTGGCACTGGGATTCACCACGGCCCCCGCGCGGATGTACGGCCTCAGCTGGGCCATCTGCGCCATGGGCGTCTGGATGATCATCGCGCCGTGGATCGTGGGCAGCAGCCCGGATACCGGCGTGATCCTCAACAACATCATCATCGGCGCGCTGGCCGTCGTCCTCGGGCTGATGTGCGCCGGTACGGCGGCGAAGAGCGCCCCCAAGCCATAGAGACAAGACACTAGGGAAGGAGGACCACGTCAAGACAGTGAAGGCCACGAAGAAACGCGAGGCCGGTCCGCCCGGGCGGACCGGCCTCGCCGGTGCCCGCACCGGATACTCGAGACATCGGCACGGCCGACCTCGGATACCCAAGCGCAACGGGGAAGCCACCTGTCGATTCAAAGGTTGAGCGGCGAATAATTCGACGATTCGTACGGAACGCTACAAATATCTGTTACACAACGGATGGGTGGCCTTGATCCTCGGTCCGTAGCGTCGAAGACACCGCCGAACGCAACCGATCGAAGGACAGTTCACCGATGCGTGCACTTCGCACCCTGCGCACCACCCTCGTCGCCACCGGCGTCGCCGCCGCCCTCGGCGCGTCGGCCACCGGTGCCTTCGCCGCCACCGCACAGAACGCTCCCGCAGCCCACACCTCGGCCCAGAGCAAGGCCCAGCGTGTCGCGCTCAAGACGGTGCGGCTCGCGGACAAGGTCTCCGTGGCGAAGGTCTACAAGACCGGCAAGCACCGGTACGAGGCGGACGTCTGGGCCAAGGGCACGAAGTTCGGCACCCTCGTCAGCGAGGGCAAGCCCGCGTACGGCCAGAACAACGGCCTGCACGTCACCCTGCACCCGAACGGCACGGTCACCTCCTGGGTCGAGCGGGCCAAGCCGAAGCCCCAGCCGAAGCCCGCCGCCAAGCCCGTCCTCGTCGCCTCGGCGACGCTGGGCGACGGCGCCTCCAAGGCGGAGGTCTACCGGATCGCCCCCAACCACTACGTGGCCGACGTCTCCGCGAACGGCACCTGGCTCGACACCCTGGTGGCCAACGGCCGTACCGCCTACGGCCAGAACAACGGCCTGCATGTCGTCCTGCAGCCGGACGGGCAGCTGTCGTCCTGGGTGGGCTGAGCCCCGCCGGCGGACCGGCCGGGCCCGGCGGGCATCAGGCCCGGGCCGGTACAGCGAACGAGATCCACACATCCGGGGGCAGCTCCGGCCGGTCGGGCACCGCCCTCGATTCGCGGGTCCAGGCATCTCCGGCCAGCTCCCGGGCCACGCGCGGCCAGAACCGCACCGCGGCCTGATTGTCGTGCTGGTACGCGATCTCCCAGGATCCGGGGTGCCGCCGCAGCACCTCCCGCGCGGCCCGCAGCCCGATCCCCTGCCGACGGGCGCCGCGCACGACGAAGAAGCTGTTGAGCACCCGCACGGGGCCGTCCAGCGCGCGCACGAACGCGAAGCCGACGGGGCGCCCACCGCAGGTCATCAGGTACGGCGCCCAGCCGGGCTCGGTGAAGGCGGACCCGAGCCACTCGCTGCGGAAGCTGCCGTCGGGAGCGGGCAGCACGCTCCGGAACTCGGACAGGTCATGGCGGAACAACGGCCACAGCCGTTCCACGGTGGGCCGGTCCTCGGGGGTCGCGGGGCGGACGATCAGGTCCGGGAGAATTGTCTCGGTCATAAACGCAGTCTCCCCGGCGGACTTCGGGGTCCGGACCGGGGAGACCTGTACAACTGGCCGTTATCTTAGCTCACTTCGAGGGCGGGCCGGTATTCCTCGGCGATCTCCTTCTCGCCGAACGGCCACACCTTCTCCCTCCGCGCCCAGACCCAGAAGGCCGCACAGCCCAGGACGAGCCAGGCCAGGGACCATTCGATGGGATGGCGGCCCGGGGAGTTCTTGTCGGCGTAACCGTAGATCACACACCAGCCGGCGAAGGCCACGATGCCGGGCAGCGGGTACAGCCACATGCGGTACGGGCGGCGCAGGGTCGGCTGCCGCCCCCGCAGGACCGTGAGCGCGAGGATCTGGGCGAGCGCCTGGACGATCACCATCACGGTCGTGAGCAGCTGGATCAGGGTGGCGAGGTCGGTGTGCCGGCCGATCAGGAATCCGACCGCCGTGATGACGCCCATGGTCGCCAGGCCCAGCGTCGGGAAGCGGTGCCTCGGGTGCAGCTTCTCGTAGGGGCGGAAGAAGACCCGGTCACGGGCGGCGTCGTAGGGCACCCGTGAGCCGCCGAGCAGGCCGGTGAAGACCGAGGCGAAGGCCGTGATCAGGATGAGGACGGTGACCGTGTCGGCGGCACCCTTGCCCCAGGTCTTCTCCAGCACGGCGGAGGCCACGGAGGTGGAGGCGATGTCGTTCGGATCGGACATGCGGTGCCAGTCGATGACGCCGAGCGTGCCGATCTGGAGCAGCAGGTAGATCGCCATGATGCCGAGGATCGAGAAGAGGATGGAGCGCGGCAGGGTCCGGCCGGGGTCCTTGATCTCGGCGCCCATGTACGCGGTGGTGTTGTAGCCGAGGTAGTCGTAGATGCCGATGGTCAGGCCCGCGGCGAAGCCGAGCCAGAAGTGGTCGCTCGTCAGGTCGAAGGCGCGGGCGGGGTAGGTGAAGGCCAGGTGGGGGCTGAAGTCGGTGGCCGCGGCGACGATCACCAGGAGGACCGAGGCGATCATCACGGCCCACATCACGGCGGTGATGCGGGCGATGTGCTCGATGCCGCGCCACAGCAGGAGCACCACCAGGGCGATGACGCCGAGGCCGACCAGGTCGCCCGTGGTCCGGCCGAGGCCGGGGGCCAGATAGCCCAGGTACTGGACGAAGCCGACCACGCCGGTGGACATGATCAGCGGGATGAAGAGCATCGCCGTCCACACGAAGAGGAACGGCATCAGACGGCCGGTGCGGTACTGGAAGGCCTGGCGGAGATAGACGTAACTGCCGCCCGAGCCGGGCATGGCGGCACCCAGTTCGGCCCACACCAGCCCGTCGCACAGCGCCAGTACGGCACCCGCGACGAATCCGATGACCGCCTGCGGGCCGCCGAACGCGGTGACCATCAGCGGGATCGTCACGAACGGGCCGATGCCGCACATCTGGCTCATGTTGATGGCCGTGGCCTGGAACAGGCCTACACGGCGGACGAAACCACCCACGGGTGGCGGACTACCGGACATGGGGACTCCTGACGCGACGGGCGCACGGGCCGCCGACTCGGCGGTGACTGGCCCGGCCGGGCTGCTGGCCGATAAAGTTAAGGAGCCTTACTAGAGGCGTCAAGTACGCGCCAAAAATGGATGAGAATGGTGCGATGACCGCCAGTGACGTCGCAGCGCAGCAGGGCCGGCCCTGGAGCCGCCGACGCCTGCGCAGCACCAACGAGCGGCTTCTGCTGGACCGGCTGCGCGCCCTCGGCGCCGCGTCGCGCGCCCAACTGGCCCGCGAGACGGGCCTGTCGAAGCCCACGGTGTCCAGCGCGCTGGCCTCGCTGGAGGCCGCAGGACTGGTCCACGAGGTCGGCACCCACGCCCCCGAACGCGGGCGCACCGCCGTGCTGTACGCCCCGGACCCGGCCGCCGGGTACGCGCTCGGCGTGGACATCGGCCGCGGCTGGCTGCGCATCGCGGTGGTCGATCTGGACGGCACGGTGGTCGCCCGGGCCGACGTACGCAACCGGGCACGCACCTCCGCGGCCATGGCCGACCTGGTCGTGGGCACCGCGCGCCAGGTGATCGGCAACTCGGGTGTGGACCCGGCCGAGGTGGTGCACGGGGTGGTGGGCACACCGGGCGTGTACGACGAGAAGCAGCGGCGGGTGCGGTACGCGATGCATCTGCCGGGGTGGGGCCGCGCGGGACTCTTCGACCGGATGCGCGAGGAACTGGGCGTGCCGCTGGAGGTGCACAACGACGCCAACCTGGCCGCGCTGGGCGAGTACACGTACGGCGTCGGCGCCGGCAGCCGGCTCTTCGCCTACATCCTCATCGGCACCGGCCTCGGGATGGGCGTCGTCAATGAGGGACGGCTGTTCACCGGGGCGCACGGGCTGGCCGGGGAGATCGGGTTCCTGCCCTGGCCGGGACAGCGGAAGCCGGAGCGGCTGGAGGACGCGGTGTCGGGGGTGGCCGTGGTGGAGGCGGCCCGGCGGTTCGGGATGAGCGGGCAGCTCACCGCGAAGGCCGTGTTCGACGCGGCCCGGCAGGGCAACCCGGCCGCGGTGCGGGCGGTGGAGCTGGAGGGCGAGCGGATCGCGCACACCGTGGCGGCCGCGGCCGCGGTGCTCGACCCGGACCTCGTCGTGCTCGGCGGCGGGGTGGGTCACAGCGTGGACCTGCTGCTGGGGCCGGTCGGCGAGCACCTGCGCACCCTGACCCCGCTGCGGCCGCGGATAGCCCCGAGCCGACTCGGCGAGGACGCGGTGCTGCTGGGCGCGGTGGCGACGGCGCTGGGCACGGCGCGGGACGTGGTGTTCGAACGCAGGACGGGCGAGGGCTGACCTGTTCACGCCCGACGCCAAGCACCGCGGTGGCCACGGTCGTTGACACGACCCTCGCGGCCCCTTACCTTGAGCCAGGTTAGTAAAGTTTCCTAACTTTACGAGGCTGGAGACCGCCGTGTTCCCTCGCCCCGCCCCCGGACGCCGGCTCACCACCGCCGCCGCGGTTCTGGCCCTGCTGGGCACGCTCACCACGAGCGCCTGGGCCGGATCCCGGGAGCGGGACCCGGGGCCGCGCGAAGAGGCCGCGGTCACCCGTGTCCCGTCCGCCGCGGGCTCCGCGACCCCGCTCGACGGGTACACGATCCAGTCCACGGCGAAGGTGACCGACTCCCCGGCGGCCGTCTCCTCCCCCGGCTATCCGGCGACCGGCTGGTACCCGGCGGGGTCCCGCTCCACGGTCCTGGCCGCCCTGCTGGCCGCGGGCCGGTACGCCGATCCGTTCCACTCCACCGACCAGCAGAAGATCCCGAAGGCGGACTTCGAGGTCCCCTGGTGGTACCGCTCCGACTTCACCGTCGAGGACACCTCCCGCCGCACCCGGCTCGACTTCAGCGGTGTCGTCTCGGCGGCCGACGTCTACGTCAACGGCACACAGGTGGCCAAGGCCGCGGACGTGACCGGCGCCTACACCCGCCACGAACTGGACATCACCTCGCTGGTGAGGTCCGGCACCAACACGGTCGCCTTCCGGATCCGGCCCAACGACCCGAACAAGAACCTGACCATGGGCTGGATCGACTGGCTCCAGCCGCCGCCCGACCGGAACATGGGCATCGTCCGTGATGTCCTGGTCCACCGGGGCGGTCCGGTGAGCCTGCACGACGCGCACGTGGTGACCAAGCTCGCGGTGCCCTCGCTCGCCACCGCCGACCTGACCGTCAGGGCCGAGGCCCGCAACGACACCGGATCGGCGGTCACGGCCGAGGTCACCGGCAGCGTCGCCGGGACGGACTTCCGCACCTCCGTGCCGCTCGCCGCGCACGAGACGAAGACCCTCACCTTCTCCCCCGCCGACGTCCCCGGCCTGCGGCTCACCTCCCCGCGGGTGTGGTGGCCGGCCGGCATGGGCGGACAGCCGCTGTACGACCTCGACCTCACCGCGTCCGTGTCCGGCACGGTCTCGGACTCCGCCCACGAGAGCTTCGGCATCCGCGATGTACAGGCGCCCCTGAACTCCGACGGCGCCCGTCAGTACCGGATCAACGGCCGCAAGCTCCTGATCAAGGGCGGCGGCTGGTCCCCCGACGAGTTCCTGCGCTGGGATCCGGCCTACGTGGAGGACCGGCTCAAGTACGCCCTCGACCTCGGGCTGAACACCATCCGCCTGGAGGGCCACATCGAGCCGGACGAGTTCTTCGGCCTCGCCGACCGCTACGGCGTGCTCACGCTGCCGGGCTGGGAGTGCTGCGACAAGTGGGAGGGCCAGGTCAACGGGGACGGCGAGTCCGGCGACAAGTGGACCGCCGCCGACTACCCGGTCGCCAAGGCCTCGATGGCCGCCGAGGCCGCCCGGCTGCGCGATCACCCGAGCGTGATCTCCTTCCTGATCGGCAGCGACTTCGCACCCGACGCGACGATCGAGAAGAACTACCTGGACGCCTTGAAGGCGGCCGACTGGCCGGTCCCTGTGGTCTCCTCGGCTTCCGACAGGTCCTCGCCCCGGCTCGGCAGCTCGGGCATGAAGATGACCGGGCCCTACGAGTGGGTCCCGCCGAACTACTGGTACGCCAAACGCGAGGGCGGAGCCACCGGCTTCAACTCCGAGACCAGCGCGGGCCCCGACATCCCGACCCTCGACACCCTGCGCCGGATGATGACACCCGCCGAGCTGGACACGCTCTGGAAGAACCCCGACGACAGGCAGTACCACCGCTCGCCCTCACCCGTCTTCGGCACCCTCAAGATCTACGACAACGCCCTGAGCGGCCGCTACGGCGCCCCGAAGGGCCTGACCGACTACGTGCGCAAGGCGCAGCTGGCCCAGTACGAGAACGTGCGCGCCCAGTACGAGGCCTACGAGCGCAACGCCACCGACGCCGACAAGCCCGCCACCGGGATGATCTACTGGATGTTCAACAGCGGCTGGACCTCGCTGCACTGGCAGCTGGCGGACCGCTATCTGGACCAGGGCGGCGCCTACTTCGGCGCGAAGAAGGCGAACGAGCCGCTGCACGTCCAGTACTCCTACGACAACCGCTCGGTGGTCGTCGTGAACAACCGGCACGCCGACGCCGGCGGGCTCACCGCGCGGGCCACGCTGTTCAACCCCGACGGCACGCAGAAGTACGACAAGACCGTCACCGGAGTGACGGTGAACGGGGACGGCGCACACGGCACCGCGCTCACCCTGCCGTCGTCGGTGAGTGGACTGTCGAGCACGTATCTGCTCCGGCTGACCCTGACCGACGCGGACGGCAAGGAGGTGAGCCGGAACGTGTACTGGCTCTCCACGAAGGCCGACACGCTCGACTGGGCGAAGACCGACTGGTACCACACGCCGACGACCGGCTATGCGGACCTCGAGGGACTCTCCTCGATGGCACAGGTACCGGTGTCGGCGACGGCGTCGACGCAGTCGTCCGACGGCATGTCGACGACGACGGTGACCGTGCGCAACACGGGTGACGGCAGGACGCCGTCCCTGTTCACTGACGTCCACCTGGTCGACGCCCAGGGCAGGCCGGTGCTGCCGGTGCGGTGGTCGGACAACGAGGTCGGTCTGTGGCCGGGCGAGTCGGTGACGCTCACCGCCACCTACCGGACCGCCGATCTGCACGGCTCGGCGCCGCAGGTGCGGGTCTCCGGCTGGAACACGCCCGAGCGGACGGTCCCGGCCGCCTGAGCCACGCGGGGGTGGACCGGGCGGCCCACCCCCGCGTGGCTCAGCTGACGCTGAGCGCGGTGTCGTCGACGACGAACGACGTCTGGAGGGTGGAGCCCTCGGTACCGGTGAACTTGACGGTGACCGTCTGGCCCGCGTAGTTCGCGAGGTCGAAGCTGCGCTGGGTGTAGCCGCTCGCCGCGTTCAGGTTCGAGTAGGTCGCGAGGGTCGCCAGCACCGTTCCGCCGCTGCCCAGGACCTGGGCCTTCAAGGTGTCGTAGGCCGTCGAGGTGGTCGTCTCGGCGGTGTCGACATGGAGGTAGAAGCTCAGGGTGGCGTTCGTGCACCCGGCCGGGATGGTCACCGACTGCGCGAGGGTGTCGGTGTGGGCGGAGCCGTAGCCGTTCAGCCAGGCCTTGTAGGAGCCGGTGCGGGCGGCCTCGCCGGTGTCGTTGCTGATCACACCGCTGGACGCGGTCCAGGAGGTGGCACCGGACTCGAAACCGGGGTTGGCCAGCAGCTGCGCGGCGGTGCAGGTGCCGCCACCACCCCCACCGCCGCCCCCGCCGCTGGTGCCGGAACCGGCCAGCCAGGCGGTGGCGTTGAGGGCGAGGGCCGCGTTGGTGGCGCCGGAGTCGTTCCAGCCGTCGTAGAGCGTGTTTCCGGACTGGCCGGTGCCGTCGTCGATGGGCGAGCTGTCGCCCCAGAAGGCGACGCGGCCGCTGCCGAAGGTGGACGTCAGGAAGAAGGCGCCGGTGTTGCCGGAGTATCCGCTGCGGTAGACCAGCCCCTTGACGGAGGAGTTGTCGGAGGGCTTGAGGGTGGCGGTCGTACCGTCGGCGATCAGGCTCTTGGTGACCGTGCCGAAGGAGCCGTGCAGCACCGGGTCGCCGCTGTCGCTGATCGCGGCCGGGTAGCCGGACTTGACGTCCAGCGAGTCGATGGAGAAGCCGAACGGGTCGGTCGAGTCGACGCTGTTGTTCGTCATCAGGTCGTTCAGGATCTCGACCGCGTCCTGGCCGTCGTTGTTGCGGTCGGCGCCGGTGTGGTCGGAGATCATGAACAGACCGCCGCCGTTCTTCACGAAGTTCATGATCGCCGTCTTCTCGGCGGTCGTGAACAGCGTGTTCGGTTCGGGCAGCACCAGCGTGTCGAAGTTCGACAGGTCGGTGGCGGACGAGCCGCCGTAGCTGAGGCTGGAGCCCGACGGCAGCGTCTTCAGGCTGTAGTCGCCGGTCTTCTGCAGGGCTACGCCCCAAGAGGAGAGGGCGCCGGTCCAGTCGGTCTCGGCGGACGGGGAGGAGTCCTGGCCGAGCGGGTCGGGCTGGCTGGTGGAGATGATCCAGTCGGCGTTGCCGGCCGTCTCGGCGTGGGCGTTGTCGAACAGGATCCGGTGCGCCGTGGCCGCGTGGGCGGGGGTGGCGCTGGTGCCGACCTGCAGTGCTGCCGAGGTGACCAGCAGCCCGAGTCCGGCCAGGGCGGTGGTGAATCTGCGGCGGGATCTTCTCGATCCGAGCATCCGGCGAACCTCCATGAGGGGTGGGGAGAGGCGGTGCGGGCGCCAAGTCTGCGCGCGTAGAGCCGGCTTGAGAGTTCTACACGCGTCAATTTGTTGAAAGGTACATGGCATGACCGCTCGGTGAACAGAAAGTCCCGGCAATAACCGGAGCGGACCGCCTCCGGCCGTCGCGCGCCGCCGTCCCTCAACTCCCGTACAGATAGGGGGTCGTGGTGCTCAGAGCGTGGAAGCCGAGGCGTTCCAGGATCGGACGGCTCATGGCTGAGGCGTCGACCTGGAGGTAGCGGTAGCCGTGGGCGGCGGCGACCCGGGCTCGGTGGGCGACCAGGGCGCGGTAGATGCCCCGCCCCCGCCAGGCTTCTACGGTGCCGCCGCCCCACAGTCCGGCGAAGCGTGTGCCGGGCACCAGTTCCATGCGGGCGGCACTGACGGGCTCGTCACCGGCGAGCGCCACCACGGCGACGACCGTGCCGGGGTCGGCGGCCAGCCGGGCGAGCAGCCGGTGACGCAACCGGGTGCCGTCGGTGCCGAAGGCCTTCTCGTGCACGTCCACGACGAGGTCGACGCCGGCCGCGTCGGCGGCCTGGACGACATGGATCCTGGTGGGCGGCTCGGCGTCCAGGGCGAGGCGGGCGACCTCGCCGATCATCAGCGTCTCCTCGGGCTCGGTGCGGAATCCGGCGGCGGTGAGCCTGGAGGCGAGGTCCACCGGCCGGTCGTGGCCGTACAGCTTCCACTCGAAGTCGCGGCCCAGGCCGGTGAAGTACGCGACCTGTTCGGCGATCGCCCCGTCCGCGCTCGCCGCGTCCAGGTCCGACCACACAACGCCGTTCCAGCCCTTCGCGTCCGCGACCTGACGGACGACGGCACCGGTCCGCTCGATGCGGGCCCCGGGCCCGTCGGGGCGGGCGCCCTCACGCATGTCCTGGTCGTAGCGGGCGAGCACGGCGGCATGATCCATGGCCTCACTCCAGCATCCGCACCTGGACCGGGCAACCGGATTACCCGTCCGTCCGCCGGTCGCACGGCGGACGGACATGTGGTGAGGCGGTCGCGGGCCGGGCAGCCGATTGCGGACCTGGACGCGGTCCACGTGCGCCCGACATCACCCCGGCAAGTTCAGTAACATGCGAGCGCAGCCGTGGTGAGTGCCGTACGGAGGTGCAGCAGTGACCGAACTGTCCGGGGAAGTCGGCCAGTTGCCCGCCGAGTCGGCCACGGCGACGGCAGCGGGCGAGGATGAAGCTCATCGGCCGGAGCTGTCCGTCGGCGTGCGGCGGGACGCCGGAACCAGTGGCATCGGCATCAGGGAACGCTGAAACGCCGATGTCGGGACTGCGCGCGGAGCGTGCCGCCGAAGTCATCGTCACCCGCCCGGACGGCACTCGGCTGCGGGGGTCCGGATATCTCGTGGCGACCGGTCTGGTGCTCACGGCCGCGCACGTGGTGAGGGGCGCGAAGGCGGTCACCGTGCGCTTCAACCCGGACCAGGACGACGAATGGAGCGCCCCCGCACAGGCCCGCTGGTTCGGACCCGGCCGGACGGACGCCGCTCTGCTCGACATCGGCCCCGGCCCGCACTCCTCGCCGACCCGAGAGGTCGACCCCGTGTCGTTCGGCGCGCCGGGATCCGACAACGCGGTGCTGACCTGCAGCGCCGTGGGATTTCCACGGTTCAAGCTGCGCCAGTGGCCCGACGGATCGGTCGCCCGCGACGTCTGCCATGCGTGGGGGCATGTCCCGGTGCTGTCCAACCTCCGCAGCGGCACACTGGAGTTCAGGGTTCCCCCTCCCGAACGCACCGAGCGGGGCTCACCCTGGGAAGGCATGTCCGGCGCCGCCGTCTGGGCCGAGGGCCGCGTCATCGGCATCGTCGTGGAACACCACCGCGCGGAGGGGCCGGGGACGCTGACGGTCAGTCGCGCCGACACCTGGGCGGGAAGGGGCGACGGGCCGGGCGGTGAGCTGCTGCGGCGGGCGGGCCTCGGCATCCCTCCGGAGCCGGTCGGGGCCGCGGCCGGGGACCTCCGCGTGGCCGAGGGCTATCGGGCGCAGGCCCGGTCCGTCGCACCGCCCGAACTGCTGGACCGGGAGCGGGAGTTCGAGGAGGTGCTGCGGTTCTGCGCGGGGCCGGGGGGCTACCAGTGGTGGCAGGCGCCGCCCTGGCACGGCAAGACGGCATTCACCGCCTGGCTCGCCGCACATCCGCCCTCCGGAGTGGCCGTGGCCGCCTTCTTCATCACGCGCCGCGACACCGGTCAGTGCGACAGCGAGGCCTTCGCCCAGGCGATGTCCGCCCAACTGGCAGCCGTCGCAGGCGAATCCCCGGTTCAGGGCATCGCACCCGGCACGCACGCGCGGGAGTGGCACCGGCTGCTGGAGGCCGCCGCCCGCCGGCAGCGCCGGCACAGACGGCTGCTGGTGATCGTGGACGGTTTGGACGAGGACCTGTCACAGACCGCGTCCCCGCGGCGGCCCAGCATCGCATCACTGTTACCCCGTCACCTCCCGGAGGGCGTCTTCGTCCTGGTCACCAGCCGCCCGCGGCCGGGACTGCCCGCCGACCTGCCCGGCGACCACCCGTTGCGGCACTGTGAGCCGCGCCCGCTCGCCCCTTCGCCGCACGCCACCCGGCTGCGGTACGAGGCGGAGTACGAACTCGGGGAACTGCTCGCGGGGGACTCGGCCGAGCGGCAGGTGATCGGGCTGCTCGCCGCGGCTGGCGAGGGTCTGAGCCGTGCCGAGCTGTGCGCACTGACCGGCATGCCGGCCCACCGGCTCGACCGGCTGACGAGCGGCCCGCTCGGCCGCAGTCTCGCCGAGCGCACATTTCCCGTCTTCCTCGGCGAGAGCCCACACGTCCGTACCGCGCTCGTCTTCGCGCACGACACCCTGCTCACCACCGCACTGCGGCTGCTGGACGACGAACTGCCCGCACTGCGGGAGCACATCCACCGCTGGGCCGACACCCACCGGGACCGCGGCTGGCCGCCCGACACCGCCCACTTCCTGCTCAGCGGGTACGGCCGCATGGTCCTGACCGAAGCCGACCCGGGGCGTGTCGCCCGGGTGATCGCCGACCCGGTACGGCACGACCGGATGGCGTCGCGGCTGCTCGGTGACGGCCCCGGGCTGCGGGAGTCGAGCGCCGCTCGGCGCCTGATCGCACAGGACGCCTCCGAGGACGCGCTGCGGGCCGCCGTCCTGCTGGCCGCGGCGCACGACCGGCTGCGGGGGCGCGCCCCGGACGGCGACGGGGAACTGGCGTTGCTGCGCGCCCGGCTGGGGCAGAACGATCGTGCGCAGGCGCTCGCCGAGGCGATGCCGGAGGGCGAGGCGAAGTGCTTCACCCTGATCCGGCTCGCGGACCACCTCGCCGAGTCCGAGCCACGGCGGGCGGTGACGCTGGCGGGTGCGGCGATGACACTCGTGCACGCCGCGTCGCCCTCCTCCTACCGGTCGGTGCCCGCCATCGCCGCCGTACGCGCGGGTGGGGTGCTGATGCGGCTGGGCAGCCCGGAGGCCGCACCCGCTCTGCGCACGGCGCTCGGCATGGTGGCCGCCGACCGCGCGGCCCGGCGCGAGCGAACGGCCGAAGACGGCGCCTCCGGGTGGACGAATGAGGTGCTCGTCTCAGCGGCCGAGTCCTTCGGTGCCGCCGGTGACCTGGACGGCGTGTGTACCGTCTGGTCCACCGGCCACGATGCCGAGGGGCGGGCGACGGCCCTGCTCCGTGCCCTCGCCTCGTTCGCGCGGCACGGCCATCGCTTCCCCACGGACCACCTGACGGACGGTCCGGGCGACGCGCCCGGCTGGCCGGACGCCGTGCGCGCCGCATGGCCGGCCGCCCTGGCCGGGGTGGGCGCGGACGAGGATGCCTGGCAGGCCGTGCATGAGGTGGCCGAGGGGCGCCGGGACCCCGTGCTCGTCGCGATGAGTGAGGCCTTCGCCGAGGCCGGTGATCTCGCGCAGGCCCTGCGCGCCGCGCGCACCGTCACCGGCCCCGGAGCCCGGCGGCGGGCTCTCCTGGACCTGGCTCCGCGTGCCTCGAACGCGCAGGACGGGCTGCGTCTGATCGAAGAGGCATGCCCGCACGGTCATACCACCGCCGCGCCGTCGGCCGACTGGCCGTGCGGTGGAGCGTGCGCGGCCCTGCGCGTGCGGGCGCTGGGCACCTTGGACCGCTGGGACGAGGCGCTTGCCGTGTCCGCGCTGGCTCACTCCATGCGCTTCCGCCAGGAGGTACGCCGGCAGACGCTCACCGCTCTGGCCCTGCGCGGCCGCTGGCGACAGGCACAGGATCTGCTGGCACGCTACCGGGCCGAGGACGAGCCGGAGCACTGGATCCGCGCCGCGGTCTCCCTCATGTACACGGGATGCGACACCGCCCAGCGGGAGGCCGCGTCGCTGGCGGAGGAACTGCTGGCCGCGCCACCGGAACCGCTGAGCGTGGAGGAACAGCTGCGGCTCCGCTCGATCGCATGCGACGTGCTCGCCCGGGCCGGTCGCTGGCGGGCCCTGGCCACCCGTCTGGAGCCCCTCACGTTTCTGTCTCCCGACGGCGACACGGTGCTCGGCATCGCCGAGGCGGCCGCCGAGTCGCTGGATCGGCACCCCGAGCGGAAGGCTGAGGTGCTGGACGCGCTCTGTCCCGTCCTGGGCCCGGACGTCTGGTCCGCGGCACTCGCCCGGGCCTGCGCCCGGCGGGGCCAGTGGCGTACGGCGGTCTCGATGGCCCGGGACATCACGGATCCCGTGGGCCGACGCACGGCACTCACCCAGGTGGCCGCGGCCCTCGTCGAGCGTGAACCACGACGCGCGAGCGACCTGGCGGACGAGGCCGAGCGCACCCCGGCGTTCGCGCGCCCCGGCCCGTTCGGAACCGCCACCCACGCACCGCTCACCCTCACCGGCTGTGCAGAGGCGCTGGCCCCCGTCCTTCCGGACCAGGCGCTGCGAGCGGCCCACTCCGCCGCCCAGGCTCTCTTCACCACGCAGGAGCTGCGGGGGCGGTGCGCCGTGGCGCTGGCCCGCGCGGGCGACGGTGCCGCCGCCGTCGGCGTGCTGGACCAGCTGCGCGATCCCGATTGGCGGTGCCGGACACGGGTGGCACTGGTCGCCGCCGCGGTCGCGGCCGGGCTACGGGAGGAGTCCCGGCGCCTCACCATGGAGGTGCTCGGCTCGGAGGACAAAGCCGCGCTTCCCGAATGTCTCGCGCTCATCGCGGCGGCCGGCTTCCACGACCCGGACACCGCCGCCGGACTCAGGCGGGAAGCCGCCCATTGGGCCGCCGTATCCGTGCTCCGCCCGGCCGACAGGGCGCGATGCCTGACGGCCGTACTGCGGCACTGCCCGGCCACGGACCGGACGACGGTGTCGGTAGCCGCTCGCGATCTGGCCGCCGCGCTCGACTCCGTGCAGAGTCCCGGCAACGCGCTCCCGCTGGCCGCGCGGGCCGCCGTGGCGCTGGAGCCCCTCGACCGGGAGGCCGCTGCCCGCTTCGCCGCCAGGGCCCTGGCGGCAGCGGCGGCCCTCGACCCGGTGTGGCCCGGCGAGGCCCCGGCCACGGCTGTCGCCGACGCCACCACGGTGCTGTGCCGGGTCGGCGGTCTGACGACGGTGTGGAGACAGGCCGGATCGCGTGACTCCGACGCCCTGGGCGACATCCTGCCGGTGCTGCTCGCCGGAACCGCCGCCGGGACGGTCTTCGCAGCGCCCGACCGGGCAGCGGAACAGGCCCGGGAAGCAGCGGGGCTGCTGCGCGGGTACCGAGGCCGGCTCGGCGTTCATCCTGCCCTGGGCCGACAGGAGTTCATCCTGCCGGAGCCCGTCCTCGACTGCCTGACGGTGTCCGCCGGTGCGCTGGCCGCCCTGGACGAGTGGCCCGATGCCCGAGCCCTGCTGGAGCACGTGCGCAGCCCGTGGCAGCGTGACATCGCCTGGGCACGGCTCGCGCGCTCCCTGGCGGCCGACGCCGAACGACCCGAAGCCGACCGCGTCGTCCGTCAGGCCGCCGACCGGGCACTGCGCCAGGCGTTGGCGGGCGACCGCTGGCCCGACGTACTCCCTCTGCCGGCAGCCCGGCACCCGGACACCCTCGCCGGGGCCTGTGCACTGACCCTCGACACGGCCGTGCCGCCGCCGACAGCCCCCGGCCAGGGCCGCGGGGTCACAGTTCACCCGGTGGGGCCGTCCTTCTCGGCCAGCAGCGTGCCATCGGGACCGTAGACGAAGACGTGCACCATCCAGCCCGCGTACTGAGCCTTGTGCACGGCGAGGACGGTCGTGTCCAAAGTGTCGTCGTACGGGAGCAGGCCCGTCGAACTCTTCCCGTCGTAACCGGTGCCGGTCCCGCCCCCCTGCTTGTCCGGGTAGTAGGAAGCCCATTTGACGAGGCACTCCTGGCCTCGCAGCCCCACGATGTCCATGTGGACCGCGATGTCCTCGTAGGAGGAACTCGCCGAGTTCGTTCCTTTGCTGACAATGCGGGTGATACGGGCGGACACCGTCGGGGACGGGGACGGCGTGTCGGCGCCCATCGTCTCGGTCACCGTGGACGTCGGTGCCGGGTCCGGTGTGCCGGGGCTGCAGCCGTGCACCTGGTAGATCAGTCCGGTGATCGCGGACACCACGATCGGCGCCACCGCGTAACGCCACACTCCGTCGCCGTGCGAGCCCCCACCGTTGGCGGACTGGCCGTGCTGCTGTGTCCCGTCCGTCATCAGCACCCCCGAGGTGATGACTTGTCAACTTCTGGTGTTTCCAGGCTACTTCAATCCCACGGCAAGGGGACTTGACAGCCAGGGGGTGCGACCGCCACCGGCGCCGCACCCCCACAGCGGCGAAGGAACGCCCGCCGCCTCAGCCGAGTTCCAGCGTGGTGACGCCGAACACCCGCTCCCTGGCGTGCTCGCGGACCGGGCCGGTGTACATGCGGGCCGTCTCGAACGAGGGGCTGAATCCGGCCTCTTCCGCCAGCGCGACGCCGGCGGCGTTCGGTTCGGGGACGTCGATCGCCACCTCGCGGCCGGCGGCGTCGGCGGTGAGCGCGGCGAACAGGGCCCGGGCGTCGTCGGCGGCGTCCGCGAAGAGCGGGCCGATGCGCAGACAGTCGCGACCGGGGCGGATCACCCCGTAGCCGGTGAGTCGGTCGCCGTCGTGGCGGACGAACGCCCGGTGGCCGGGGGCGGTCAGCCACTCGGCGAGGAAGCGCGGGCGGTCGGCCGGAGTGCAGGCGCCGTCGTAGGCGGTGAGGGCGGCCAGGTCGGCGGATGCGGCGGGGCGGACGCCGGCGGGTGCGGCGGTCACGGGTGCCGTGCCGGTGAACCGGACGGTGCGGTAGGCGAGTTCGAAGCCCGACTGACGGTAGTTGTCCTGCTGGGCGACGACTCCGTCCAGCCCGACGGTGCGGTCTCCGGCGTGCGCCAGGGCGGTCTTCCACGTGGCGAGGCCGTGGCCGTGGCCGCGCAGATCCGGACGGACGAGGTAGAAGCCGAGGAAGGCGTAGTCGGAGCCGTAGTTGACGACGGAGATGGCCGATACGGGCTCCCCGTCGATCCGGCCGATGAAGAAGCCCTCGGGGTCCTGGGCGAAGAAGGCCGGGCCGTCGGACAGCCCGGGATTCCAGCCCTCCGCCGCCGCCCACCCGCCGACCACCGCCCAGTCGGCGAGGGTGGCCTGCGTGACGACGAGGTCCTGGGGGGCCGGAGAGGTCATCGGTGCGCTCCATTCCATGGGGTCGGATGTGCCGGTCGGCGCGACGCGCCGACCGTGCCCTCAGCATCCTTTCCGATCACACCCCGCCCGCGCCACGCGTGGATCGGCCGTTGCGTGCCTCAAACGGCCCGGCCGGGCGGCGTGTTGGTGACGCGCAGCAGCGGGATCGTGGAGGCGAGGACGAACAGGCCGAAGAGGGTGATGGGGAGCAGTCCCACCGGGCTCAGCAGCCTTGCCGGGTCCTCCCGCAGCCACGCCCGGTCGGCGAACCAGTTCGCGAGGACGTCGAGAACCATCACCGCACAGGCCGACCGGATGCCCTCCGGCCGGACGAGCAACGCGAGGACGGCCACCAGCGGATCGAGCACGACCAGGCCGATGAAGAACACTTGAAGGAGTGGCGGAGCGAAGGACGCGTAGACATGGAGCCCGCCGCGCGTCAGGTCCAGGGCGTGGGCGCCCGCTCCCTCCAGGAAGCCGATCACGTACAGGGCGAGGGCCCCTCGTGCCCAGGGCGGCAGGGCCCGCCACCGCTCTCGTATGCCGTTCCGCACCGGATCACGCTATCGCCCGGCCCGATCCCGCCGCCCGGCCGGGTGGTCGGCGGATCCGGCGCATGTCCCGGGCCCCACCGGGCCGGCGTCCGGTGGGACCTGCCGGAGTGCGGGTCAGCGGTCCCGGCCGGGGTGGAAGCGGCGGTAGAGGACCGCGCCGGTGAGGATCAGGGCTGCGCCGCCGGCCACCGCGGGGGCGGTCAGGTCCGTTCCGGTGTGGGCCAGGGTGGCCACGGACGGGTGCCGGGCGGGGTGCGGGGCGCGCGGGAGGGGGCGGGCCCTGACGGGGGCCGGCGGCGGCGCGGGAGTGGGGTCGGCGGTGTTGGCGGAGTGGTTGCCGACGGCCGGGTTGCCCACGCCGACCACGTTCACGCTGTTGCCGCTGACGTTCACCGGCAGATGCACGGGCAGCTGGATGCCGTTGCCGGAGAGCACGCCGGGCGAGTCCTGCGTGCTGCCTTTCGCCGAGGCGCCGCCGGACTTGGCAGAGCCGCCGCCGGCGGCGCCGTTCTCGCATGCGTTGCCGGCGGCGGGGTTGAGCAGCCCGACCACGTCGACCGTGTTGCCGCACACGTTCACCGGTACGTTCACCGGCAGCTGGATGGTGTTGCCGGAGATCAGCCCGGGCGAGCCGGCCGCCGAGCCGTCGGCGGCGGCCCCGTCGGCCGCGGAGGCGGCACACACCGGCATCGCCACGGCCATCGCGCCGGAGGCGGCGACTACGGCGATCACACCGTTTCGGGTAGCCCGTCTCATAGGTTTCCCTGCCTTCCAGACATCCTCGCGGGCGCTCACCCGCATCGGATAAAACGCGGGCGGCCCGTCCGAGTTCTGCGTTTCCGGCGTTTCACCCCATCGAGTGTCATGATCACTCGAACCGCACGTAAAGTCATCGAATGATCATCAATCCCAATGGAGCGCGCGAAGGATAGATCAACGGACACCGGCTCGCTCGTCCGGAGGCGGCCCTCACCGGGCCCGCTTATGGTGATCGAGGGCGCCGCCCCGGTCCGCAGCGGGTGCGCCCCGGGAGGCGATCCATGCTGGTCAAGCTGTCCACACGGCCCGCCGTACGACGCTGCGCGGGCACCGGGGCGCTCGCCCTGGCACTGCTCGGGGCCGGGCTGCCCGCGGCCGCGGCCGACCGGCCGCAGCCCGACCTGTCCCGCTTCTACCGCCAGAAGGCGGCATGGGCGGCCTGCAAGGGCGCGGACACACCCAAGGACCTCCAGTGCGCGACGGTGACCGTGCCGATCGACTACGCGCACCCCGGCGCGGGCACGCTCGACCTGGCACTGGCCCGCTACCGGGCGACCGGCCCGTCGCGGGGCTCGGTCCTGCTGAACTTCGGCGGGCCCGGCGGAGCGGGCGTCGGCGAATTCACCTCGGGCGGCAAGCAGTTCATGGATCTGACCAACGGCTACGACGTGGTCACCTTCGATCCGCGCGGCGTCGGCCGGTCCTCCCCCGTCAGCTGCGGCGACGGCCAGGGGCTGACGGTGGCGACGGAGGGCAGTCCCGACATCGGCCGCCCGCAGGCGCTGCTGAAGCGGCTGCGGCAGGACGCCGACCGGTGCGCACGGCACTCCGGCCCGGTCCTCGCGCACATAGGCACCGTGAACGCGGCCCGGGACATGGACGTCATCCGCCAGGCCCTCGGCGACAAGAAGCTGAACTACCTCGGCTTCTCCTACGGCACACGGCTCGGTGCCGTGTACGCGGCACAGTTCCCGCACAACGTGGGCCGGATGGCGCTGGACGGCGTGGACACCCTGACCGAGCCGCTGTCCGAACAGGGGCTGGTGGGCGCCGAGGGACAGCAGACGGCACTGGACGACTTCCTGGACTGGTGTACGACGGACGTCGCCTGCCCGTTCGGACAGGACACGCGGGCGGCCGGGGACCAGGTCCTGCAGCTCGTGCGGTCACTGGACGAGAATCCGGTGCCCACGGACTTCGGGGGCGCGTTCTCCGGACAGGACCTGGTGGGCGCCATCGGACAGGCCCTCTACAGCAATGAGCTGTGGCCCTCCCTGGAGCGTGCGCTGGCCTCCCTGATCGAGGACGGCGACACACGGCGCGTACTCAGCTTCTCCTCCGGCGGCGACTTCGCCGCGCCGGTGCGGCAAGGCGGCCAGGGACAGGGCCGCGACCACAAGAACGACCACAAGAAGAAGCAGGACGGCGGCCTCGTGGACGCCCAGGACGTCCCCGCCGACAACCTGCCGGCCGCGCTGATGGCCATCAACTGCGCGGACGACCCCGACCGGCCCACCGCGACGCGGATCACCAAGGACCTGAAGGACCTGCGGGCCGCCTACGACGAGGCGTCCCCGGTCTTCGGCCGGTTCCGGCTCACCCAGCTGCTGATGTGCTATGGCCGCCCCAAGGGCACCGACTTCATCCGCGACCGGGTGAAGAACGTCCCGTCGGCCAGGATGCTGTTGGTGGGCACGCGCGGCGACCCGGCGACGCCGTACCGCTGGACCGAGGAGACGGCGCGGCGGCTCGGGCCGGCGGCCGTGGTGCTCGACAACAAGGGCGAGGGACACACCGGCTACTCGTCGTCCAAGTGCGTGCACCGCAAGATCGACGATTTCCTGCTGTACGGCTCCCTGCCGCCCAGCGGCAGCTCCTGCCCGGCGGACAGGGACGCCTGGAGCTCCACCGCGAACACCTCCAACTGGTGACAGGAACGGCGCAAGCGGGTAACAGGGCTGATTACGGAACAACCTCGAGGTCGTCCCTCACGTCACTCCAGTGAGAGCGCGCCTCGGCCCGCCGTACCCGTACCTGACCGTGACAGGGGAATCCGTCATGCGCACCCGCGCCGCCACCGTCGCACCCGCCGTCCTCGCCGCCGCCGCGACCCTGCTGCTGGCCGCGCCGCAGAGCCAGGCGGCCGCGGCGCACACCAAGCCCGCCCGCTGCGCGGAAAAGGCGCTCGTCCTGCGGGCGAAGGCCACCGCCGATCCGTCCGTGGTGCGCCTCGGCGTGACCAACCGGAGCAGCCACGCCTGTGTCGTCGACCGGGTGCCCACGGTCACCTTCGCCGGCCTGGACGGTGCCGCGCTGCCGGTGCCCCGGGCCGACCGCGGCACCTACGCGCTCGGGGCGGGCCGCACCGGCTACGCGACCCTGCGCACCATCGCCGACCCGGCGGACCCCGAGGCCCGCCGGGCGGACGCGATCACGCTGGCCGCCTCGGCCTCCCAGTGGGGCCGCGCCTTCAGCGCGGCGCAGCTCGGCACCGGGACCGAGGTCCGGGTGTGGGAGCCGGTGACGACCTGGTGGCAGCCGACTGCGGCGGCCGCGGACCGGGCCCTCGGCGTCAGCTGAGGGTCACTTCCGGGGAGTAGAGGTCCAGCCACTGGGCGAGGTCCAGGGTGCGCTCCAGGCCGCGCCGGGCGACCTGGGTGCTGACCGGGGCCTCGCGCTCGGCGGCCTCCCGGACCCGCTCCCGGTCGACCAGGTCGAAGACCGGGTGGGTGGGCCGGGCGAGGAGATCCTTGGCCTGCTCCTGGAGGGCGCGGGCGTAGCGCGGGTCCTGGGTGGACGGGTACGGGCTCTTGACCCGCTCGTACACCGAGCGCGGCAGCAGGTCCGCGGTCGCCTCCCTGAGCAGGCTCTTCTCCCGGCCGTCGAAGGACTTCAGCGACCAGGGCGTGTTGTAGACGTACTCCACGAGCCGGTGGTCGCAGAACGGCACCCGGACCTCCAGGCCGACGGCCATGCTCATCCGGTCCTTGCGGTCCAGCAGGGCGCGGACGAAGCGGGTCAGGTGCAGATGGCAGATCTGCCGCATCCGGTACTCGAAGTCACTCTCGCCCTCCAGACGCTGGATGGCCGCGACGGCCGTGCGGTAGCCGTCGGCGATGTAGCCCTCCAGGTCCAGGGTCTTGGCCAGGTCGGGGCGCAGCACGTCGGCGTCGTCGCCGAAGTGGCGGCCGAAGCGCACCAGCCAGGGGAAGGTGTCGGCACGGCGGGCGTCCTCGTCGAAGAACTGCAGGTAGCCGCCGAAGACCTCGTCGGCGGACTCGCCGGACAGGGCGACGGTGGACTGGTCGCGGATGGCGCGGAAGAGCAGCAGCAGCGAGGTGTCCATGTCGCCGAACCCGGTCGGCAGGTCGCGGGCGCGGATCACCTTCTCGCGCACGGCCGGGTCGGCGAGGGACTGGGCGTCCAGGACGATGTCCTGGTGGTCGGTGCGGGCGAGCCGGGCCACGTCGTGCACGAAGGGCGTGTCCGGGGTGCCGCGCAGTTCGTCGGCGACGAAGTTGTCGGCCTGGCCGACGAAGTCGACCGCGAAGCTGCGGACCTTCTCGCCCTGCTCGGCGAGCCGCCGGGCGGCGAGCGCGGTCATGGCGGAGGAGTCGAGGCCGCCGGAGAGCAGGGTGCAGCGCGGGACGTCGGCGACCAGCTGGCGGCGCACGATGTCGTCGAGGAGCGTGCGCACGGTGGCGATGGTGGTGTCCCGGTCGTCGGTGTGCGCGCGGGTCTCGAGGCGCCAGTAGACCCGGGTGTGCGCACCCGTGCGGTCGACGGTGACCACGGTGCCGGGTTCGACCTCGCGCATGCCGTCCCACACGGCGTGTCCGGGGGTCTTGACCATGGTGAACAGCTCGCGCAGGCCGTCCAGGGCGACGCGGGGGCGGGCGAGCGGGTTGGCGAGGATCGCCTTGGGCTCGGAGCCGAAGAGGACGCCGTCGGGGGTCGGGTAGTAGTAGAACGGCTTGATGCCCATACGGTCGCGGATCATCACGAGCCGGCCGTGGCGGCCGTCCCACACGGCGAAGGCGTACATGCCGTTGAGCCGCTCGGCGACGGACTCGCCCCATTCCAGGTAGCCGTGCAGGACGACCTCGGTGTCGGAGTCCGTGGTGAACCGGTGGCCGCGGTCGATGAGCTCGCGGCGCAGTTCGGTGAAGTTGTAGGCCTCTCCGGAGTAGACGAGGGCGACGTTTCCCTCGGGGGTGGCGACGGACATCGGCTGGCGTCCGCCGGGAAGGTCGATGATGGCGAGCCTGCGGTGACCGAGGGCCGCGGGGCCCTCGGTCCAGGTGCCCCGGTCGTCCGGGCCGCGGCAGGCCATCGTCTCGGTCATCGCATGCAATGTGGTCGACTCGGCGGTCAGGTCACGGTCGAAGGAGACCCATCCGGTGATGCCGCACATGCGCTACCTCCTGCCTCCGGCCCGCGGCCGACCCCGCGCTCACCTGCGCTTTTCGGGGAGATGCAAGACGGCCGCCGAACCAGTTGTATCGAGCACCTATATGACGAGCGTCCGTCAGGCGGGCGCGGCGGTCAACGCGAGCGCGGCACGGGCGGCCTTTACTCCCCCATGGTTTCAGCCGTGTTTTGCCAACGCGAAATCGAAGGACCGCCATGCCACCGGGCCGGGGAGGCAGGAACCGGCCACAGGCAAAAACTTCCCCAAGCGACTGCCGCGCTACGGCTTCGCAGTCAGAAACCAGTCAAGTGCCGAGGTGAGTTCGGCCGGCTTCTCCACGGGCAGCTCATGGCCCGCGTCGATGATGCGCACGACCGCGTTCGGGTAGGCCTTGGCCATCCGCAGCATCTGCCGCACGGGCAGCTGGATGTCGTGGTAGCCGTGCACCATCAGGGTGGGCGTGGCGATCTCGCCTGCGCGGTCGAGGACGTCGAAGGCCCGCATGGCGCCGTACAGGGTCATGACGACCTCGCGCGGCGTGTCGGCGGAGGAGCGGATGTACTCCCGGACCTCCTCGCGCGGGTGGCCGGGGGCGAAGGCCCGCTGGATGTTGGTCGCGACGAACAGCTTGTACGGCACGAGGGTGGAGGCCGCCATCAGCAGGCCCCGGCCCCGGTTGTAGGTCATCCGGCCGATCGAGTTGACCAGCACCATGCGCTCCACCCGGTCGGGGTGGGACAGGGCGATGGTCTGCGAGATCATCCCGCCCATCGAGTGGCCGACCAGCACGAACCGCTCGACCTCCAGGTGATCGAGGAGGGCGAGGACGTCCCTCGCCAGCTCCGCGATCGTGCGCACCCCGGCCCCCGTGCTCTCCCCGTGGCCGCGCAGGTCGAGCCGGATGACCCGCCGGCCTGTCGAGAAGTGCGCCAGCTGGTGGTCCCAACGGTGCCGGTTGGCGGTCCAGCCGTGGACGAACACCAGGGGTACGTCCGCGCCGTCGCGGGGGCCCTCGTCGTCGTACGTCAGTACGGCGCCGTCGACGTCGAGCTGGGGCATGGGGGCCTCCTGGGGTGCACTCCGGTTACTGTCCGGTACGGTAACCGGCCGCGGCACCGTCCGTCATCGGCGATCGCCGAGGAATTCGAGGATGTGCCCGAAGACGTCCAGGGCGGCCCCCCGGCCCAGGAAGGTGTCCAGGTGACCGTAGCCCGGGATCTCGGTGTACGACACCTCGAGCTGGGGCTGCCGGTGGGCGAGTACCTCGTGGCACAGCTTCTGCGAGTCCAGCCACAGCCCGTTCTCGCTGCCCGCGAGCAGCAGGACCGGGGTGTCGATGCGGCCGGCCGCGTCCAGCGCGTTGGGCGGCAGCGCCCGGTAGCGGTGGTCGGTGTCGTGCCAGCGCACCACGCTGCGGGCCAGCTCGATTCGGCGCAGATGGGGCAGGATCCACAGCGGCGCCGGGCCGAGGAGCTCGGCGAGCCGGTCGTGGGTGGCGGTGCCGAGGTTCTCGTGCACGAAGAGGGAGGCGCCCGTGCCCCAGGCCGAGTTGTGCAGGATCTGGCAGGTCGGGTCCGGGCAGCTCGCCCTGCGCGAGGCCAGGGCGAACAGCGGCGTGTACTTCGACCACAGGCCCACCTTGCGGAAGTCGACCGGGATGTGGTCGATCCGCGTCTTGAGCAGCTCCCCCGCCACCGACATCCGCAGCGAGGTCCGGCCCGCCAGCTTCGGCGTGAGGAACACGCCCTGGGAGACCACACCGGCCAGGCCCGGGACCAGCCCGGCCGCCATGCTCATCGAGAGGGTGAGCGAGCCGATGCAGTGGGCCACCACGAACAGCGGCCGCTCTCCGATGCGCCCGCGGATGTGGGTGACGGCCTCGGGGATGTCGTACAGCGCCACGTCGTCGTACGTGTACCGGCGGCCGGTCTCGTTGTACGGCAGCCGGCAGCTGCCCCGCCAGTCCAGCAGCCAGGGCTCGTAGCCCTCGTCGAGCAGGACGTCGACGAGGTTGCGGGTCTCGGGCAGCAGGAACATGCCGGCGGACGCGGTGTGCCCGTGCAGGAGCAGCACGGCGGGCCGGGCCGAGCCGCCGATGTCTCCGGTGCCGACACGGGTCAGGCCGAGACGGACACCGTCGCTCGTGCGCAGCGGGATCTCCTCGACGCGGGCCGGGTCCAGGCGATGGCGCAGGGGGCGCGGGGCCGCGGTGGTGCGGACCTTGCGGAGCGCCGGCCGGGCCGTCCGGGAAGGAGTGGTCCTGAAGATCATCGGTGGTGCTCCGTGAGGGTGGGGGTGCGGCGCAGGTCGAGCAGGTCCGCGGCGGCCCGGGCGAAGGGGCCGACCAGGCCGCGGCCCATCTCCAGGCCGAACCAGGCGAGCCAGGTCAGCTTCGCCGCCCGTTTCTCCTGGCCGGTCAGGCGCGGGTCGACCTTGATGCCGTCGATCTGGTCACGGACGTAGGAGTCGGCGGGTACGACGACCTCGCCCAGCAGGCTCGCGGCCTCGCCCTCGCGGCCGATCTCCACGGTGAGCGCACGGGTCTGCCGCCACAGGTCACGGCGGGCCCGTGCGTACTTGCGGCCCTCCAGCCACCACAGGCCGCCGTCCGCATCGCGCAGCGTGAGCCGGTAGCGCAGGAGCTGGTGCCTGAGGCCGTGCTGCTGCGGGATGCCCTCGTCGGGGCGGACCCACACGTCGCCGCGCTGAACGGTCAGCGGATCGGGGTGGATCGCTGTGCAGGTCACCTCGCCGGTGACGTCCACGCGGCGCTCCTTGACCAGCTGGTACATGCTCGCGATGGACAGGGTCAGCGCCATCGAGCACGGAGTCTCGGCGGCGGCGCCGACCGGGCCGACCGTACCCTGCGTCGTCTCGGCGAACCACAGGTAGGGCTGGTCGTCCTTGTGCGGGAGCCGGGCCAGGCCGTCGTCGGCGAGCTTCTCGAACGTCTTCAGCTGGGCCTGGGCGTCGTAGCGGGCGGCGGGCGCGAGACCGAGGGCGGCGACCAGGGCGTCGGTGCGCTCGGCGACGGCGGCGGGGCCCTCGAGGGTGGCCTCGCACAGCTTCAGCGCGGTGGGGCTCTGCAACACCCGGGAGAGGAAGGCGAGTTCGGGCACCGGCTCGGCCTCCAGCCGGGCGAGGGTGTCGGTGCGCCACTCGTCCCAGTCCTGGACGCGTACGTGCATGCCGCCGAAGGCCATGTCCCGTACGACGTCGTCGAGGGTGTTGGGGACGCCGGTGAGGTTGTAGTCGAAGCCCCAGGCGTCGGGCTCGCAGATCGCGGCGACCGCGACCCGGCTGACCCAGTCCACGGGGGCCGCGTTGAGGTAGCGGAACGCCGGTACGGTGCGGAAGCGCCCGAAGGCGGAGATCAGGCCGCTGCTGAGGTCCTGCGGGTTGTACGCGCCGGTCTTCGTGTGGCCGCCGATGCCGCCCGGGCGGAGCGCGGTGACGACGAGACCGTGCTCGCGGGCGCGGCGCAGGGCGACCTCGGCGGCCCACTTGGACTGGTCGTAGCCGGAGACGAGCCGGTCCACGTGGGCGAGCGGGTCGTCCTCGCCCATGGAGGTGATGCCGACCTCGTTGAACACGGCGATGGACGAGATGTGGTGCAGCGGCTTGGGGCGGCCGGTGGCGGCGAGTTCGGCGAGGGTGAGCGCCCCGAGGACGTTGCTGGTGCGCAGCGACTGGTAGCCGCGCAGGAAGTCCACGGCCGCCGCCACGCCGACGACGCTGTCGAGTTCGTGCGCGAGGCTCGTCCACTGCTCGTCGGTGAGGCCGAGGCGGGGGCGGCGGATGTCGCCGGGCAGGACGGTGACGCGCCGTCGTATCTCCGAGGACCACGGCAGCTTGTAGCCGCGCAGCTGGGCGCCGAGCCGTTCGGTCGCGGCCGCCTCGTCGGCCGCGCGCACCAGGCAGTACACATGGGCGTCGCTGTGCCGCAGCAGGTCGAGCAGCATGTGGCTGCCGAGGAAGCCGGTCGCCCCGGTGAGCAGGATGCGGCGCGGCGGCAGCGGCTCGGGCACGTCGGTGAAGGGCAGCCGGTCGGCGAGCGCGAGGTCGGCGAGGATCTGGTCGAGGTCCTCCTGCCGGGCCCGGGAGTGGGGGTCGCCGTCCCGGTACGGGCTGCTCGGTGCGGCGGGCGGGGTGCGCGGGAACGGGACGGGCAACGTGCCGGGGGCAGGGGCGGGAGTGGCCAGGGGTGCCGGCGCGGACGGGGATGCCCCCGCCGGCGTGCCCCCGAGCAGCGGCAGCCAACGCCGGGCCAGGCTGACCGGTCGGGCGTCCGCGAAGACCTCGTCGAGGTCGACCTCGATGCCCAGTTCACCCTCCAGTTCGGCGACCAGCTCCACCGCGCCGACGGAGGTGCCGCCCGCGTCGAAGAAGTCGGCGTCCGGCGCCAGCCGGCCGGAAGGCAGATGGCGGCCGGCCGCGGCGGCGACGGTCGCCGCGAGGCCGTCCAGGTCCGGCGCCGGGGCCGGGGGCACCGGGGTCGGAGTGGGCTCGACCGCGACGACGGCGGCGGTCGTCCTGCCCTCCGGATCCGGCGCCGGGGCCGGGGCGGGATCGGTCGTCGTGCCGGCCGCACGCACCTTGGCCAGCAGGCCGGCCACGTCGAGTCCGCCACCGCCCCGTTCGATCGACTCGGCGATCGCGTGCCGGCCGGCGTTCGCCGGATCCTCGTTCATGTCACGCATGAGAGCCCTTCGCGTTGTGCACGGTCTTGTTCCTCACTGCTGCTCCCAGGAGCGGAAGGCCCGCAGCTGTTCGGGCGTGGCCACGACGTCCGGCCTTTCGTCGTCCGGGGCGCCGCCGCCGAGCGCGGCCAGCAGCCGCCGGGCGGGCGCGTTGCGCGGGGTGCGTTCCGCGGTGATCCGGACCTTGGCGCAGCCCAGTTCCTCGGCACGGTCGGCGAGCCGGGCGAGCAGCCGCTCCTCGACGCCCCGGCCGAGAGCCCGGCAGCTCATCAGCCAGGCGAGGACATCGAGCCGGTCGCCGTCGGCGGCGACCGCGAGCAGGGCGATCTGGCCGTAGTCGCCGAACCGGTCCCGCGCCGCGGCCGTCCACACCTCGCCCCGCTCACGCCACCGGGCGAGATCGCCGCCGTCGGCGGAGCGGGCGCGCAGGGTGAACTGGTTGGTACGGCGCACGAGTTGCTCGCCGCGCTCGACGTCCTCCTCGCCCAGCTCCCGGATGTCGACCTCGAGGTTCAGTTCGGCCAGGAACTCCTCGAATCCGGCGCCCGCGCGGACGGCGTCCCGCTCTCGCTCCTCGGCGTAGAACCGGGCCCGCAGGGCGTCCTCGGCGGTCGCCGCCGCGGGGACCAGCGGCCACAACCGGCCGACGAACGCGTCGAGTTCGGCGGCGGGCGGGCAGGTCACGGAGAGCACCTGCGGGAGCGCCGAGCGCATCTTGGCGATCTCGGCCGGGTTGTCGTCCAGGAACAGGAAGCTGTCCAGGCCCAGGTTGAGGGTACGGGCGGCCTCGTCGAGCCGGGCCGGCTTGGGCCCCCAGGCGGCCGACAGCACGCTGAAGTGCTCGGCCTTCAGCAGGCTGTCGGGGCGCTCCAGGACGGCGCGGACGGTGGCCTCGTCGTTGTTGCTGACCAGCACGAGCAGGGCGCCCGCGTCCCGCCACCGCAGCAGCCTGCGGGCCAGCAGGGCGCGGGGGCCGATGAGGTCCACCGCCTCCGGGCCGGCCTCGCCTGCCACTCCGCCCCACAGGGTCTCGTCGCCGTCGACGGCGATCACCTTGGGCGCGGGACGCCGTACCGCCCGGACGACCTCGGCCAGGCGCAGCGCGAGTGCCGCCTGGAAGGCCGGGGTGAAGGGCAGGTGGGCGAGGCGCTCGGTGCGCTCGTCGAAGCGGTCCTCGACGGGGTGGTGCCGGGTCCACTCGTCGGGTCCGAGCACCGCGATGCCCGGCAGTCCGGCCAGTTCGGCGGCGATCCGGCGCTCCCAGGCGAGGAAGCGGTCCTCGGCCCGGGCGGTGGGCGGGATGCCGACGACCAGCGGCCTGCGGGTGCGCTCGGCCAGGGACTTCAGCGCGGCCGGGTAGGCGCTCAGCAGGTCGTCGAGGACCGTGTCGTCCACCGGTCCGAAGCGCTCCAGGTCGGCGGCCCGCAGCAGGACGACGCCCACCGCGGTGGCCGGGTCGGCGAGGACGCCGGACGGGTCCCGCAGGGCTGCGAGGACCTGGTGGTAGGGCGCCTCGGTGACGGTCGCCCGGTCGTCCTCCAGGGCCGTCTCGCACATCAGGGGCAGGTTGCCGAGCGCGAAGGTGGCGGCGAGGGCGAGACGCGGTCCGTCGACCGGAGCCTGCTGTACGGCCGTCGGGGTCTCCTGTACGAACCCGGTCGCGTCCTCGGCTGTCTCCGCGAGCAGCCGCAGGAACTCCTCGCCGAGTCCGGTCGCGGTGTCCGCGTCCAGGATGTCGAGGTTGTGGTCGAGGCGGACGGTGCCCGCGTCCGGCGTCATGGTGATCATCAGGTCGAGGTCGGTGTGGCCGACCCCGGCGGGCAGCACCTGGAGGTTTCGCAACCGGCCCGAGAAGCGCACGTAGTTGAAGTACACCTCGACCAGGGGGGCGTTGGCGCGGTGCAGGCCCTGGCGGGCGAGGGTGGCGAGGACGTCGGAGAACATGGCGCCCTTGGCCAGGATCTGCTGCAGCCGGCTGTCGGTGCGCACCAGTACGTCGGCGACCCGCTCGCCCGCAGCCGCCTGGGCGGGGAAGGGCACGGGGACGCCGAAGAAGCCCACCGCGCCGTAGGCGTCGGCGTGGATGCGGGTGTCCACGGGCACGGCGAGCACGAACCGTTCCCGCTCCCGCTTCCTGGCGAGCAGCACGGTGAGGGTGCCGAGGCAGAAGGCGGCGGGGGTGACGGCCAGGCTGCTCGCCGCGGCCGAGACGCGTTCCACGAGCCCGTCGGGGAGGGTCACGGTGACGCTCCCGGCCCGGTAGGAGCGGGTTTCGGGGCGCGGGCGGGCGAGGGTCAGGTCGAGCCGTTCGCTGCCCTGGAAGGCCGCGCGCCAGTCGTCGCCGGGGCCGGAGCCGCCGCCCTGCTGGGCCTCGATCAGCAGGTCGATGTCCCGGTTGGTGACGGTGTCGTCCAGCGGGGTGCCGGACAGTTCGGCGTCGATCTCCGCCGCCACCAGGAGCAGGGACTGCAGGTCGCTGACCGCGTGGTGGGCGCCGAAGACCAGGATCTGCCGCTGTGGTCCGCCGTCGACGAGTTCGAACCGCCACAGCGGCGGAACCGTCAGATCGAACGGCGGTTCGAGGAGCAGGCGCAGCCGCTCGGCGGCGGTCACGGCCGTGCCGTCGGCCCGGGCGTCGGTCCACCGCAGCAGCGGCGCGGGCAGCGAGCGGTCGACACGCAACTGCCGTACGCCCTCGGCACCGGTGACGACGGCGGTGCGCAGAGCCGCGTGCCGGGCGGTGAGCCGGTCGATGATGCCGGTGAGGGATTCCCGGGTGGCCGGGGTGGTCAGCCGTACGGCCAGGCCCACGCCGTGGGCCGCGTCGGGCATGCCCGGCTGGGCGCTGCGCAGGAGTCGTACGACGTCCCGGGTCGCGGGCCGCAGTTCGGTCTCGGGCACGTCCTGGGCGGGTGCGCTCCCGGTCCGCTCGGCAGGTGCAGCGCGCTCGGGCAGGGCCTCGCCCAGGGCGCGGGCGAGGCCGCGGATGTCGGCGGCCGCGAACACGTCGGCGGCCGGGAGTTCGACCCCCAGCTCGCGGGCGAAGGCGTTGCGCAGCCGGACCAGCATCAGCGAGTCCAGGCCGAGTTCCTTCAGGGCCGTGGTGGCGAACACGTCCACGGCGCCGCCGGACACCTCACCGACACGGGCTCGCACATAGGTCTCGAGCCATTCCGTCCGCTCCTGTCCGGTGGTGGCCGCGAACACCTTCTTCACGAGTTCGTCGGTGTCGCCGCCGCCGGCCGGGACGGTCACCAGGCCGGCCAGGAGCGGGCGGCTGCGGGCGGCGTCCGGGTCCAGGGCGAGCAGATCCCGGTCGAGGGCGATCGGGGCGAGCTGGCGACGGCCGGTGGCCAGCACCCGTTCGAACAGCTCGCCGCCGTCCTGCGGGGAGAAGGCGACCAGGCCCGAGCGGCTGGTCTCGGCGGCCCGGGTGCCGGACTCGGCGACCATGCCGACGCCGGCCCAGGCACCCCAGTCCAGACTGAGCGCCCGCCGTCCCGAGCGCGAGAGGTGGTGCGCCCAGGCGTCGAGGAAGGCGTTCGCGGCGGAGTACGCGCTCTGTCCCGCCGAGCCCAGCAGACCGGCCGCCGAGGCGAACAGGACCAGGTTCCGGGCCTCCGGGGCCAGCTCGGTGAGCAGGGCGGTGCCGAGCACCTTGGGTGCGAGGACGCGCCGGACCCGCTCGTCGGTGAGGTTGGCGAGGACGGCGTCGTCCAGCACACCGGCGGTGTGGACCACGGTGGCGACGGGGCCCGCCTCCCGGCGTACGGCGTCCAGGGCGGCGGAGAGTCCGGCTCGGTCGGCGACGTCGGCGCGGGCCAGGTGCACGGTGACGCCGCGCTGTTCCAGGCCCTGGATCCAGGCGGTGGCGGCCGCGTCGGGCGTGCCGCGGCTCAGCAGGGCGAGCCGCCGGGCGCCCCGCCGGACCAGCCGTTCGGCGACGACCCGGCCGAGGCCGCCGAGGCCACCGGTGATCAGGTGCACGCCGTCCGGCTGCTCGGGGTGGCCGCCGTCGTCGGGGCGGGTGCGAGCCAGGCGCGGGACGAGGCGGCCGGTGTAGCGCAGCGCGACCAGGCGTTCGTCGTCCGCGTGCCACAGCTGCGTCCACAGCGCCTCGGTGCCGTCGTCGGCGGGCAGGTCGATCAGCGTGGTGGCGAGTTCCGGGTGCTCCTGGGCGACCGTGAGCCCGAAGCCCCAGGCGAGGGCCTGCTGCGGATGCGTCACCGCGCCGCTGTCACCGGCGGCCTGGCTGCCGCGTACGACGACGAACAGGCGCGTGGAACGGCCCTGCGCACGCTCACGTCCGGTGAGGGCGCGGACCAGGTGCAGGGTGGTCAGGCAGCACAGCCGGGCGGCCTCCTCGGCGCTGTGGTCGTCGCGGACCGCCGGGGCGTCGAGCGCGGACAGCTGGACCACCCGGGCGGGCGGCGCGTCCGGGAACGCCTCGTCCAGGAGCCGGGCCAGCTGGGCCGGGTCGGCCGGGTCGAGGACGTAGCGGCCCGGGCCCTCGGTGCCGTAGGCCGTGCCTCGGCGGGCGACGGCGTACGGCACCGAGTCGCCGAGGCGGTCGGCCAGTTCGTCGGCGACTCCGGTCTCGTCGGCGAGGATGAGCCAGCCGCCCTCGGCGGGCCGCTCCTGTGCCGCGGGGCGGGGCTGCCAGCGGGTCTCGAAGAGGGCGCCGTCCAGGGGGGAGAGCGCGGCGAGCCGGAACTCGTCGGCCGCGAGGACGAGTCGGCCGCTCTCGTCCCACAGACGCAGGTCGAGCAGGGCGCTGTCCCCGTCCACCGAGCGCAGGTCGCAGCTCACCCAGGCGGGCGCGGTGCGCAGGCCCGTGAACCGCACGCGTCCGGCGCCGGCCGGCACGAAGGCCCTGCCGTCGGGTGCGTCGGCGGGCAGCGCGGCCGCGTGGAAGGAGGCGTCGAGCGTGGCGGGGTGCAGGAGGTGACCGGCCGCGGGCCGGGCGGCCAGGCGGGCGACCGCGCTCGTACGGCCGTCCCGATGGCCCTCCTCAAGGCCCCGGAAGGCGGGGCCGTAGTCGATGCCGAGGGCGGCGAGGCCGGCGTAGACGGCGGGCACGTCGACGGGCTCGGTGCAACGCTCGCGCAGCGCGTCGAGCCCCGGCTCCGCTGCCGGGCCGGGCTGCGGCGTGGTGGCGATCCGCCCGGTCACGTGCCGGCGCCACTGGCGCTCACCGGCCGGGGCGGACGCGACGGTGAAGTCGCGGTAGCCGTCCTCGGCGCCTCGCAGCACCAGCTGCAGCCGTACGGGCCGTACGGCGTCCAGGCGCAGCGGCTGCACGAAACGGACGTCGGCCAGGTGGACCTCGTCGCCGTCCGAGACGGTGGCCGCGGCCTCCATCGCCATGTCGAGGAAGGCGGCGCCCGGCAGCCAGACCTCTCCGGTGACCTGATGGTCGGTCAGGTAGGCGAAACGCCCGTCGTTCAGGTCGATCTCGCTCTGGAAGAGGTCCCGGCCGGGTTCGTCGCTGGCCTGGACGTGGGTGCCGAGCAGCGGGGAGCCGCCGGTGGCCGTGGCCTGGACCGGGGCGAGCCAGTGGCGTTCGCGGGCGAAGGCGTAGGTGGGCAGGCCGATGCGGCGGCCGCCCGGGAAGAGCGCCGTCCAGTTCGGCGTGTGCCCGGCCGTGTACAGCTCCCCCAGCCTGCCGAGGAGCATGTCGTGGCCGTCGCGGCCGCGGCGCAGTGAGCCGATCCCGGTCGCGTCGATTCCGGCCTCGGCCGCGACCGCCTCGATCGCCGAGGTGAGCGAGGGGTGCGGGCTGAGCTCCACGAAGTGGCGGTAGCCGTCGTCCAGCATCCGGCGGATCGTCTGCGCGAAGCGGACCGGCTGCCGGAGGTTCGCGAACCAGTAGGCGGCGTCCAGACCGTCCCCGGGGACCGGTTCGGCCAGCACGGACGAGTAGAGCGGGGTCTCGGTGCGGGTGCCGCGGATGCCGGAGAAACGGTCGAGGAGTTCGGCGCGCAGGGGCTCCATGAGCGGGGTGTGCGAGGCGAACGGCGTCGACAGGACGCGGGCGGGGATGCCGCGCTCCTCCAGTCGGCGGCGCAGGGCGGCGAGCGCGTCGGACTCGCCGGAGACCGCGGTGGCGCCGGGGCTGTTGACGGCTCCGACGAAGAGCCGGCCCGCATAGGGGGCGAGCAGGTCCTCGACGTCGGCGGGCGGCAGTTCCACGGCGAGCATGCCGCCGTGCCCGACGAGCGGGACCACCGCCGCGGCCCGCCCGGTGACGGCGGTCACGGCCTCGTCCAGGGTGAGGGCTCCGACGCTGTGGGCGGCGGCGATCTCCCCGAGGCTGTGGCCGACCACGGCGTCCGGGGTGACGCCGAGTTCCCGCCAGGCGGCGGCCAGGGCGGCGTTGACGGCGAAGAGGACCGGCTGCAGATATTCGGTGCGGTCGAGCGGGGAGAACTCCTCCGGCGCGCGCAGCACGTTGAGCACCGACCAGCCGACGTGGCGTTCGACGGCCTCGTCGATCCGGGTCAGCTCCGTGCGGAACGCCTCGCTCTGGGACAGCAGCTCCAGGCCCATGCCGGTCCATTGGCCGCCGTGCCCGGCGAACACGAAGGCCACCTTGCCGCTCTGCTCCTCGCGGGGCGCGGGCACGGGCCTGCGTCCGCTGCCCAGCGCCTTGAGGGAGGAGAGCAGTTCGTCCCGGTCGCCCGCGACGAGCGCGGTGCGCCACTCGAAGTGGCTGCGGTGCCGGGCCAGGGTGTGGGCGATGTCCGGGAGAGGGGTGTCGGCTCCGACGTAACGGGCGAGCCGGGCCGCCTGCCCGCGCAGCCCGGCCTCGCTGCGGCCGGAGAGCACGAACAGCCGTTTGCCGTCCGGGAGTTCCGTCGTACGGGCGGGCTTGGCCGGGGCCTCCTCCACGATGACATGGGCGTTGGTGCCGCTGATGCCGAAGGCGCTGACTCCGGCGCGTCGCACCCGCTCGGCCGTCGCCGGCCAGGCGGCCGGTTCCTGGAGCAGCGCGAGCCCGCTGTCCTCCCATTCGACGTGCCGGCTCGGTGTGCCGGCGTGCAGGGTGCGCGGGAGGGTCTGGTGGCGCAGCGACTGCACGACCTTGATCAGTCCTGCGACGCCCGAAGCGGCCTGTACATGGCCGATGTTGGACTTCAGCGAGCCCAGGTACAGCGGCCGGTCCTGGGCGCGGGAGGCCGCGAAGACCTCGGCCAGGGCGCCCGCTTCGATCGGGTCGCCGAGGGTGGTCCCGGTGCCGTGCGCCTCGATGTGGTCGATGTCGGCGGGCGCGAGCCCGGACAGCTCCAGCGCGCGGCGGATCACGTCCACCTGGGCCGGGCCGTTGGGCGCGGACAGGCCCTGGCTGCGGCCGTCCTGGTTGACGGCGGTACCGCGCAGCACGGCCAGCACCTCGTCGCCGTCCCGCTCGGCGTCGCCCAGGCGCTTGAGGACC
The DNA here is from genome assembly GCF_001542625.1 of Streptomyces griseochromogenes. Classification (NCBI taxonomy): domain Bacteria; kingdom Bacillati; phylum Actinomycetota; class Actinomycetes; order Kitasatosporales; family Streptomycetaceae; genus Streptomyces; species Streptomyces griseochromogenes. The sequence continues at coordinate 6,443,038 of NZ_CP016279.1, forward strand.
AGCATGCCCGCGCCCTCGGCCCAGATCGCGCCGTCGGCGTCGTCGGAGAAGGAGCGGCAGCGGCCGGTCGGGGACAGTCCGCGCAGGCGGCTGAACTCCACGAAGGTCTGCGGGGTCACCATCAGCGTCACTCCGCCGGCCAGGGCCAGATCGCACTCCCCCAGGCGCAGCGCCTGGGCGGCCAGATGGGTCGCCACCAGCGAGGACGAGCAGGCCGTGTCCACGGTCAGCGCCGGTCCGTGCAGGCCGAGCGCGTAGGCCAGTCGTCCGGAGGCGACGCTGAGCGCCGAGCCGGTGCCGACGTAGCCGTCGAGCTGGTCGAGGCGGGAGCCCGAGAGGTAGTCGCTGCCGAACATGCCGACGTACACGCCGGTGGTGCTGCCGGCGAGCCCGCCGGGCACGATTCCGGCGCCCTCCAGCGCCTCCCAGGAGGTCTCCAGGAGCAGCCGCTGCTGCGGGTCCATGGCGGCGGCCTCCTTCGGGGTGATGCCGAAGAAGCCCGCGTCGAAGGACTCGATGTCGTCCAGGAAGCCGCCCTCGCGGGCGTAGGACTTGCCGAGGGCGTCCGGGTCGGGGTCGTACAGCGCGTCCACGTCCCAGCGTGCGGCGGGGAACGGACCGACCGCGTCCCGGCCGTCGGCGACCAGCCGCCACAGGTCGTCCGGGTCGCCGACCCCGCCGGGCAGCCGGCAGGCCATGCCCACGACGGCGATCGGTTCGTCGGTGGCTGCCGTACGCGCCGGCTGCGGCTGGGCCGGGGCCGGCCGCGCGGCTCGGCCGAGGGCGTGGCCGAGGAGGTACTCGGCGAGCCGGTCTGCGGTGGGGTGGTCGAAGAGGAGGGTGGCGGGCAGACGGGTGCCGAGCCGGGCGCCGATGCGGTTGCGCAGCTCGACGGCGGTGACGGAGTCCATGCCGAGGTCGCGCAGGGGCCGGCCGGGGCGCACGGACTCGGGTGAAGGCAGGCCGAGGGCGCGCGAGACCTCGTCGCGGACCAGGGCGAGGACACGCTCGGTCCGCTCGGCCTCGGGAAGCCGGGCCAGCCGGTCGGCCAGGGTCTCGCCGGTGGGCCCGGTGGTGTGCGCAGCGGGCAGCAGCGTGCGCCACAGGGCGGTGCCCACGGCGTCCGACTCGCGCAGGCGGGGCAGGTCGAGGGCCCAGGCGACCAGGTGCGGGGCGCCGTGCCGCAGGGTCAGCTCCACCAGGTCACGGCCCTGGTCCGGGGTGAGGGCGCGGTGGCCGAGCCGGGCCATGCGGTCCAGGTCGGCGTGGGCGGCGGCGAGGCCCTCGCCGGCCCAGGCGCCGAAGGACACGGAGCCGGCGGGCAGGCCCAGGGACCGCCGGTGACCGGCCAGTTGGTCGAGGAAGACGTTGGCGGCGGCGTAGTTGCCCTGGCCGGCGTTGCCGACGACACCGGCGGCCGACGACACGAGGAGGAACAGGGCCAACGGAGTGTGGGCGGTGAGGCGGTGCAGATGGGCGGCGCCGTCGACCTTGGGCCGCAGCACCCGCGCCAGCCGCTCGGGCGTCAGCTCGGCGACCACCCCGTCGTCCAGGATCCCGGCGCAGTGCACGACACCCCGCAGGGGAAGCTCCTCCCCGACCCGGGCGAGTACGCCGGCGACGGCGGCCGGGTCGGTGACGTCACAGGCGACGACCTCGGTCTCGGCACCGAGCGCGGCCAGTTCGGCGACCGTCCCGGCCGCGCGGGGATCGGCGGCACCCTTGCGGGCCGTCAGCACGAGCCGGGGAACGCCCCGCCCGGCGAACAGGCGCGCCATGTGCCGGCCGACGGCGCCCAGGCCGCCGGTGATCAGGACGGTCCCGTCGGTGGGGATGCCCCCGGTCCCGTTCCGCTCCGGCGGTCGCACGGCGTTCGCGGGCCGGGCGCGCACCAGCCGTGGCGCGAACAACCTCTCCTCACGAAGGGCCAGTTCAGGCTCCTCACCCAGGCCTACGACCGCCCGGAGCGCCGGCACGGGATCGCCGTCGTCGAGGTCCAGCAGGGTCAGCCCGAGGTCCGGGTGTTCGGCACGGGCGCTGCGCGCCAGGCCCCACAGCACCGACTGGGCGTATCCGGCCACCGGGTCGCCGTCGGCGGCGGCGACCGCCCCGCGCGTCACCCAGACGGTCCGGGCGGGCGCCTGCTCCCCGGGCAGGGCGATGAGGGCCTGCAGCTCGGCGAGGGCGGAGGCCGCCAGCTCATGGGCCGTGCGGGCGGGTTCGGCGTCCGGGGCGGGGCGTGGCCAGAACCGTACGACGACGTCGGTGCCCGGATCACGGCGCTCCAGCCCGCGCTGAGCGGCGGCGACCTGCGGGTCGGCCGGATCGCCCACCACGGCCCAGGCGAGGTCCGGCGCGACGGCGGGCGGGTCCTCGGTGACGGCCGTCCACGCCACCTCGTACAGGTGCCGCGCGTTCTCCGAACCGGCGTCGAGGTCGGCCGGGTCGGCGGCGCGCAGCCGTACCGCCTCCAGACGCCCGGCGGGCAGGCCGTCGGCGTCCCACAGGGTGATGTCCAGGGTGAGGTCGGTGGCGGAGCCGCCGGTGCGCCGCACCTGCGCGGTCAGGTCGCCCGTGCCGCTCCAGGGCAGGACGCAGCGGCCCACGGCGACGGGGAGCAGGGCGCGTCCCTCGGCCACTCCGAGGGCGGCGGTCACATGGAGGGCGGCGTCCAGCAGGGCCGGGTGCAGCGGGTAGGGGCCGGCGACATCACGGGCGACGGCCGGCAGGGAGAGGCGGGCGAGGAGTTCGCCCTCGCCGATGGTGACCGCCGAGCGTACGGCCTGGAAGGCGGGCCCGTAGCCGAGGCCGAGAGCGGCGAGACGGTCGTACGTCCGCCCGGTCCAGGCCTCTTGGGCGGTGTCGGGCCACGCCGGGGGGTGGCCTGCGGCGGACGGGGCGGGCTCGGCCGCCGAGGCGGTGGCGTGCAGGGTCCAGCCGAGAAGGTCACGGCCGCGCGGACGGCTGTGCACGGTGATCTCGGGCACGGGCCCCGCGGTGACGACCTCGACGGAGACCTCGACGGTGCCGGAGGACGGCAGCACGAGGGGGCTGAGCAGGAGGAGGTCGGTGAGGTCGGCCGGACGGTCCGGGCGGGCCACGGCGAGCGCGGCGCGGCACAGCTCGATCACGGTGGTTCCGGAGACCACGATGCGGCCGAACACGCTGTGGTCGGGCAGCCAGTCGGCGGTGGCGTGCGACCATTCGCCGCGGAAGGTCCAGCGGGTCTCGTCGGCGGACTGGAGCTGGATGCCGAGCAACGGGTGCGCGGCGCGGTCGAAGAGGGCGGGGCCGCCGGTGGCGGTCTCGGGCTCGGTCCAGTGGCGCTGCGGGTCCCAGGCGTAGGTCGGCAGATCGGCGGCGTTGCCGCCCGGGACCAGACGGCGCCAGTCGATCCGCCGTCCGTGGACGTGGAGTTCGGCGGCGGCCCTTTCCAGGCAGGCGGGCCCGTCCTCGTCCCGGCGCAGCGAGCCGACCGCGGTGAGATCGTGGCCGGTGTCCTCGCCGATGGTGCGCAGCGCGGTGAGCAGGGCCGGGTGCGGGCTCAGCTCCACGAAGTGGCGGTAGCCGTCGGCGAGCATGCGCTCGACGGTGGGTGCGAAGCGGACCGTGTCGCGCAGGTTGGTGTACCAGTGGTCCGCCTCCAGTGCCTCGGTGACCGGTTCGGCGGTGACCGTGGAGTACCAGGCGATGTCCGTCGGGTAGGTGGTGACGCCGTCGAGCTCGTCGAGGATCCGGTCGCGGACCGGTTCGACGCGGTCGCTGTGGGAGGCGTAGTCGACGTCGAGACGGCGGACGAACACCTGGCGCGCTTCGAGACCGGCGAGCAGGGCTTCGACCGGTTCGACGGCACCCGCGACCACGGTGGCGCGGCCGCTGTTGACGGCGGCGACCGAGACGGATCCGTCGAGTGCGGCCCGGACCTCGGTGTGGGGCAGCGCGATCAGGGCCATGGTGCCGGTGCCGGACAGCTCGGTCAGGGCCTGGCTGCGCAGGGCGACCACGGCGGCCGCGTCGTTGAGGCTGAGCGCGCCGGCCACGCAGGCCGCGGCGACCTCGCCCTGGCTGTGCCCGATCACGGCGTCCGGGCGGACGCCCCGGGCCCGCCACACCGCGGCCAACGACACCATCACGGCGAACAGGGCGGGCTGCACGACGTCCACCCGGTCCAGGGGCGGGGCACCGGCGTCGCCGCGCAGCACGGCCGCCACGGACCACTCGGTGAACGGGCGCAGCGCGGCGTCGCACCGGTCCAGCTCGTCGGCGAACACCGGGTCGCGGTCGAGCAGATCACGGGCCATCCCGGCCCACTGGCTGCCCTGGCCGGGGAAGACGAAGGCCAGTTTTCCGGCGGGGGTGCTCTGCTCGGGGCCCGCGGTGAGGTCCGGATCGCGGTGCCCGTCGGCGAGGGCACGCAGGGCGTCCAGGAGCCGTGCGCGGTCGGGCGCCAGGACGACGGCCCGGTGGTCGAAGTGGGTGCGGTGGTGGGCGAGGGTCGCGGCGACCGCGGCGAGCGGCAGCTCCGGGCGGGTTTCGAGGGCGTCGAGCAGCCGGGAGGCCTGGCGGTGGAGGGAGGGGAGGCTGCGGGCGGAGAGCGGGAAGAGCGTGGGCCGCTCCGCGAAGGCGGGCTGGTCGCCGGAGACGGGCTGGTCTCCGTACGCGTGCCGCGATTCGGCGGCGGGCTGGACTTCGGCGCCGGGGCCGCCAGGGAGTTCCGTTGCCGGCTCGGGTGCGGACGGGGCCGGGGCCTCCTCCAGGACGACGTGGGCGTTGGTGCCGCTGATGCCGAACGCGCTGACGCCGGCCCGGCGCACCCGCTCCGCGCCGCGCGGCCAGGCCTGTCCGGCGCTTCGGACGCGCAGGCCGCTGCCGGTCCAGTCGAGGTGGTCGGTGAGGTGCTCCGCGTGCAGGGACGCCGGGATGTGCTCGTGGCCGAGCGCCAGGACGGTCGTGATGACGCCGGCGATGCCCGCGGCCGCCTGCGCGTGGCCGATGCGGGACTTCACGGAGCCGATGCCGAGCGGCCGCTCGGCGGGGCGCTCGGGCCCGAACACCTGGGCAAGGGCCCGCAGTTCGATGGGGTCGCCGAGCGGGGTGCCGGTGCCGTGGGCCTCGACGTGGTCCAGGTCGTGCGGGGCGAGCCCGGCCGCGTCCAGGGCGGCGCGCAGGACCCGTTCCTGAGCCGGGCCGTTGGGGGCGCTCAGGCCCTGACTGCGGCCGTCCTGGTTGATCGCCGAGCCCTTGACGACGGCCAGGATCCGGTCGCCGTCCCGGCGCGCGTCGGCGAGCCGCTTGAGCAGGACGAGCCCGCAGCCCTCGGCCCAGACGACCCCGTCCGCGTCGGCGGAGAAAGGGCTGCACCGCCCGGACGGCGACAGCCCGCGCAGCCTGCTGAACTCGACGTGCCCGCGCGGGGTGACCAGCAGCGTGGCGCCGCCGGCCAGGGCGAGGTCGCACTCCCCGCCCGCCAGGGCACGCGCCGCCAGGTGCAGGGCGACCAGGGAGGACGAGCAGGCGGTGTCGACGGTGACCGCGGGCCCCTGCAGGCCGAGGGTGTAGGAGATGCGCCCCGAGGCCACGCTGGCCGCCGAGCCGGTACCGATGTGTCCGTCGAGCTGGTCGAGCGAGGCGGAGGCGAGGTAGCCGCTTTCGTAGAGACCGAGGTAGACGCCGGTGGAGCTGCCGTTCAGGGACTCCGGGAGGATCCCGGCGCGTTCGAAGGTCTCCCAGGTGGTCTGCAGGAGGATCCGCTGCTGGGGGTCCATGGCGGCCGCCTCGCGCGGGGAGATGCCGAAGAAGGCGGCGTCGAAGCGGTCGATGCCGCCGTCGAGGAAGCCGCCGCGCAGAGTGTAGGCGGCGCCGGTCGCCTCGGGGTCGGGGTCGTGGAGCCCGTTCGTGTCCCAACGGCCCGCCGGGACCTCGCAGATGACGTCCTCGTCGGCGGCCAGCAGCCGCCACAGGGCCTCGGGGTCGTCGGCTCCGCCGGGGAGGCGGCAGGCCATGGAGATGATCGCCACGTCGTCGCCGGGGCCGCCGGTCCGGTCCGCGGCGGGACCCGGCGAGGGCGCCTGGGTGGTCGGCTGCGCGAAGACGGCGTCCGCGACCGCGGTGATCGTGGGGTGGTTGAAGACGAGGGACGGTTCCAGGGGGCGGCCGGTCAGTGTGCCCAGTTCGGCGGCCAGGGTCACCAACTGGCGTGATCCCAGGCCGAATTCGGCCAGTGGCCGGTCCGGGTCGAGGTGCGCCGGATCGATTCCGGCCGCCTCGGCGACAGCCGATGCCAGCCAGGCCCGGACGCCCTCGGAGGTCGTCAGGGACGGCTCGGGGGTGTGCTTCGGGGTCTCGTTCGCAGGCATCTGGGCAGGCGTCCTCGTGAACTCGGGCTCAGTGTTGGATTCCGCGCCGGGCGTCGGATGCCCGGTACGGCGAAAGGGAGGGGCCGCGGCCCGCATCGGGGCCGCGGGGACCGGGGGTGCCGGGCCGCCGCCGGCGCCCACGGGCACGCCGGCGGCGGGAGGTCACCCCACGGCGACGGTGGTCACCGAGGAGAGGGTGCCGTCGAGGTACGCCGTCCGGGTGGCGCGGCGCTGGATCTTCCCGCTGGAGGTCTTGGGGATGGTGCCGGGCTTGACCAGGACGACATCGCGCAAGGACAGACCGTGGGCCTCGCCGACCGCGCTGCGGATCAGGTCGGTGATCTTCTCGGACTCGCCGGCCCTGTCGGGCGCGATCTCGGCGACGAGGACGGGCTGTTCGCCCTCCGCCGCGGAGTCCACGGGGAAGGCCGCGGTGCAGCCGGGGCGCAGGGCCGGGTGGACCAGTTCGGCGCTCAGCTCCAGGTCCTGCGGGTAGTGGTTGCGGCCGTCGATGACGATGAGGTCCTTGAGCCGGCCGGTGACGAACAGCTCGCCGTCCCGCAGGAATCCCAGGTCGCCGGTGCGCAGGAAGCGGCCCTCGCGGCCGGGAAGCTGTGCGCGGAACGTCTCGCGGGTGGCGAGGGTGTTGCGCCAGTACCCCTTGGCGACGCTCGCCCCGCTCACCCAGATCTCGCCGGCCTCTCCCTCGGGCAGCTCCTCCAGCCGCTCGGGGTGGACGATCGCCACGGTCACTCCGGCACCGGGCCGACCGCAGCCCACGGCGGCCGCGTCGGCCTGGCCCGCGTTCGGGGCGCCGTCCGCGGCGGCGAGCAGCGTCGGCGCGGTGTCCACCGTACCGCCGGTGACCATCAGGGTGGCCTCGGCCAGGCCGTAGCAGGGGTAGAGGGCCTCGCGGCGGAATCCGGCGGAGGCGAAGGTGTCGGCGAAGCGTCGCAGGGTGGCCGCGCGCACGGGTTCGGCGCCGTTGAAGGCGACCTTCCAGGAGCCGAGGTCGAGGGTGTCGAGCAGGCCCGGGCCGGCGTGCTTCAGGCACAGCTCGTAGGCGAAGTTGGGGCCGCCGCTGGTGTGCGGGCGGTAGCGGCTGACCGCCGTGAGCCAGCGGTCCGGCCGCTGCAGGAAGTGCAGGGGCGAGAACAGGGTGGCGGTGGCGCCGAGGTACACGGTGTTCAGGACCGGGCCGATGAGCCCCATGTCGTGGTAGACCGGCAGCCAGCTGACGAACAGCTCCTGGTCGTGTGCGGCGATCGCCTCGGGTGTGTGGCGCATGCGCTCGGTGATGACCCGCTGGTTGTCCAGCAGGTTGCCGTGGGTGACCACGACACCGCGCGGGGCCGAGGTGGAGCCGGACGTGTACTGGAGGAACGCGACGGAGTCCGCGGTGAGTTCGGGCTCGCGCCAGGCGGCCGCCGCGTCGTCGGGTATGTCCTCGGTGGCGACGCGGGCGATCACGTCGAGTTCGGGCAGGTGCCCGGCCATGCCGTCGAGGGCGGCGATCACCTCGCGGCCGCCCAGGATGACCTTGGCGTCGGCATCGGCCATCAGGCGCTTCATCCGGGTCAGCGCACGGTGGTTCTGGGAGCGCCCCTGCGGGGGCACACCCGGTACGGCGACCACACCGGCCGAGAGGCAGCCGAGGTAGGCGCAGATGAACTCCAGGCCGGGCGGGTAGAGCAGCATGGCGCGCGAACCGGCCAGCCCGCGCTCCTGAAGCCAGGCGGCGACGGCCCGGGAGCGGGTGACCAGCCGGGCGTAGGTGAGTTCCTGGGTCTCTCCGTCACCGTCACCGGTGACGAGATGGCGGTACGCGGTGCGCTCCGGGTGGTCGGAGGCGTGCGTGGTCAGCAGTTCGACCAGGGAACGAGCCATAGGACGAGTCTTCACCTGTCTGAATGGGTGGCGAGTAGACGGGAGTTCGGGTTCCATGTCGCATGGACGCACGGAGTCGGCGTCAACCCGGCCTCGTTGCCGGGCCGTTGGACTTGACCCCTCGTGCAGGGAACCGTGGGGTCGGACGGCTCCTCGTGATCCCCCGCAGCAGCCTGATGCGATCCCCCCGCAGCAGCCCGCTACCGATGAGTAGGACCATAGCAAGATCTGTTGTTCGAAATGCCGGGCTGGCGTAAACGCTTCGTATCCAAGCGAGTTCGCTCAGCTGACGATCCGTGACGAACGCGTGAACCGGCTGCACACTCGCGGTCGGCACGCCCTCTCGTGGCATACGTCACACACCGCGACCGGACCACCACGCTGCGCCAGAAAATATCGGGCGATAACCCCGAATGCCGGACTGGTGAATCCGCCCTATCGTGCTGTCATGGAGCACGCACTGAGTCCCGCAACCCTTGCCGAACTGCGGCGCCCGCGTCCTTACCCGGCAGTGTCCGTGCTGACGCCGACGCACCGCCGTGAACCCGAGAACGGCCAGGATCCGGTCCGGCTGCGCAATGTGGTGGCCGAGGCCAGGAAGCGGCTGGAATCCGACCCCGCCGTCACCCGGGAGCGGCGCAACGACGTCGTGACACAGCTCGACCGCGCCCTGACGGAAGTGGACCTGGCACACGCCGAGGACGGCCTGGTCATCTTCGCGGCGCCGGGTGAACACCAGGTCTGGTCGCTGGCCCGCACCGTCCCCGAGCGAGTGGTGCTCTCGGACACCTTCCTCACCCGCAATCTGGTCTCGGCCCAGGCCTCCGAGCGGCCCTTCTGGGCGCTGTCGCTGTCCGCCGACCGCATCACGCTGTGGAGCGGCGGCCCCGACCGGGTCGTCGAGGACCACTCCGGCGGCTTCCCGCTGATCCACATCCGGGAGAACTTCGACGCCGAGCGGCTGATGCAGATCGGAGACCAGCCGAGCACCTTCCGTGACGAGGCCACCCGCCAGTACCTGCGCGAGGCGGACACCTCCATGAGCACGGTCCTGCGCGATCAGCCCCGTCCGCTCTACATCACCGGCGAGCTGGCGGCGCTGTCCCTGCTGGAGGAGGTCGGCAGTGTCGCCAAGTCCGCCGTGCAGGTTCCGCACGGAGGCCTCGCCCACGCCGGCCCGGAGGCCGTGTGGCAGGCCCTCAAGCCGGTCCTGGAGACGGAGACCCGCAAGGACACCACGTCCGTCATCAGGGAGCTGACCTCGGCGCGCGGGCACAAGGCCTACGCGGCCGGGGTGGACGAGCTGTGGCAGAACGCCCGGGACGGCCGCGTCCGGCTCCTCGCCGTCGAGGAGAACTACCGCACGAGGGTCCGCGACGACGGCGACCACCTCATCCCGGCCGAGTCGGGCGACCTGGACGCCCGCGACGACATCGTGGACGAGATCGTCGAGCAGTGTCTGGAGACCGGCGCCGACGTCCGCTTCGTCCCGGACGGCACGCTGGGCGACGCGAACGGCATCGCGGGGGTGCTGCGGTACTGAGGCACCCCCCGGGCAGCGCTCCCTGCGCGGCGTACGCTACGGCGTGATCGTCGGCGTAAGGGAGCGCACGCATGGGTGACCTGCTGGGTGTGGCCGTACTGGGTGCCGGACACATGGGGGCCGACCATGTACGACGCCTGGACCAGGTGGTGAGCGGCGCCAGGGTGGCCGCCGTGGCCGACCCCGATGTCGAGCGCGCCAAGGAGGCGACGGCCGGCCTGGACGGCGTCACCGTGCACACGGAGGCGGTGGCCGCGCTCGACGCGCCGGGGGTGGCGGCCGTGCTGATCGCCTCCCCCGGGCCCGCGCACGAGGAGGCGCTGCTCGCGGCCTTCGACCGCGGCCTGCCGGTGCTGTGCGAGAAGCCCATGGTGCCTCACTCCACGGGTGCGCTGCGGGTGGTGGAGGCCGAGGCGCGACTCGGCCGCAGACTGGCGCAGATCGGCTTCATGCGGCGCTACGACACCGAGTACCGGCGGCTGAAGGCCCTGCTGGACGGCGGCGCCCTGGGCCGTCCGCTGATGCTGCACTGCACCCACCGCAACGTCTCCTCCCCCGCCGACTTCACCAGCGCCATGCTGATCGACAGCTCCGTCTCGCACGAGATCGACGCGGCCCGCTGGCTGCTCGGGCAGGAGCTGACGGCGGTCACCGTGCTGCGGCCTGCGTCCTCTGCGGGCGCGCCCGAGGGGCTGATCGACCCGCAGTTCGTCCTGTTCGAGACCGAGCGCGGCGCGCTGGTGGACGTCGAGGTCTTCGTCAACTGCGGCTTCGGCTACCAGGTGCGCTGCGAGGCCGTGTGCGAGGCGGGCAGCGCCCGGATCGGCGACGAGCACACCATGGTGGTCACCAGCGGGGGCCGGGCCACCGAGGACGTCGCTCAGGACTACCTCGTGCGCTTCGCAGACGCCTACGACCGCGAGGTGCAGGCGTGGGTCGACGCCACCCGGCGCGGCCGGGTCACAGGGCCGGGCGCCTGGGACGGCTACGCGGCCTCGGTGGTCGCCGAGGCGGGGGTCCGGGCGCTGGAGACCGGCGGCCGGGTGGCCGTCGAGCTCGCCCCGCGCCCGGACCTGTACGCCGAGGTCAGCCGCTGACGCTCGCGGCACCCGTCTCCAGGTGCCCGGTGAACCGGCGCGACCAGGTCGCGTCGGAGTCGACGGTCACCGTGAAGTCGTACCAGCCGTTCTGGTACGCGACGGCGTTGAAGTAGTCCTCCGTCGACGCGCCCGCCGCGACGGTGTACGTCCAGGGACCGTCGGTGCGGTAGTGGTTGGAGGTGATGGTGAACTTCACCGCCGACGACCCCGAGTTGGTCATCTTGAAGTAGATCGCGAGCTTGCCCGTGCCGGGTTCCACGGCGTACCGGGTGCTCACCTCCGCCGTCTTGCCCGCCTTGGTGGCATCGCCCTGGAAGCGGCGCAGGAACCGGTTGGGGCCGACCATGCTGAGGTCGTACTTGCCGGAGCCGAAGCCGAGGCCGATGTTGAAGTAGTCGGAGGCCGTGCCGCCCGCGTCGACGGTGTACTGCCAGGGCGTGGTGTCGCGGTTGGCGTTGGGGTGGATGGAGAAGTGCGCCGCCCGGGCCGCCGGGCCGCCCTGGTTGGTCATGGTGAACCAGGCGAGGATCTTGCCGGCCGCGCCGAACTCCAGGTGGTCCAGGTATCCGTTCGGCTGGTACGGCAGCGCGCGGGCCGGACGGGTGCCGGGCTCCTGGGCGGGCAGGGCGTTGTCCGTCGGCACGGGGTTGGGCAGCGGGCCACAGGTGTCGATGCCGATGACGCTCGTCGCGGGCAGCGCGACGGAGCCGTAGACCGGGTGGGCGAAGTCGAACACGCCGGTCAGGTCGCCGCTCACCTTGCGCCGCCAGTCACTGATGTTGGGGCAGTTCGCGGGCTTGCCGAGGGCCGCCGTCCAGGTCTCCAGGAAGCGCAGCACCGAGGTGTGCTCGAAGACCTCCGAGGAGACCCAGCCGCCGCGCGTCCAGGGCGAGACGACGATCATCGGGACGCGGAAGCCGAAGCCGTACGGCACCCCGTTGAGGAACTCGCCTGCCGTGCCGGAGGGCGGTGCAGGAGGCGGGACGTGGTCGAAGTAGCCGTCGTTCTCGTCGTAGTTGAGGAAGAGGACGGTCGAGTCGAAGACGTCCTGGTCGGCGGCTAGGGCCTGGTACACCAGGTTGACGAAGTGGGCGCCGTCGCCGGGCGGGGCGTACGGGTGCTCGGAGAAGGCCTGGTTGGGGACGATCCACGAGACCTGCGGGAGGGTGCCCGCGAGCACGTCGGCCTTGATGGCGGCGGCTATGTCGTCCGGGGTCGAACCGGTGACCTTCGGGACGGAGGACATCCCCCGGTCGTGCAGCGGGTCGCCCGCCTTGGCGTTCGTGAAGTTCTTGAAGTAGGCGCAGGCGTTGTCGCCGTAGTTGTCGTCCGCGTTCTGGTAGACCTTCCAGGTCACCCCGGCGGCCTGCAGCGCCTCGGCGTAGTTCTGCCAGGTCAGGCCGGACTCGTCGCCTCCGTCGTAGCTGGAAGGGTCGACCTTGCCGCTCCACAGGTAGGTGCGGTTGGGGCCCGTCGCGCTCAGGGTGGAGCAGAAGTAGGCGTCGCAGATCGTGTAGTTGTCGGCGAGCGCGTAGTGGAAGGGGATGTCGGAGCGGTCCAGGTAGCCGAGCGAGCGGACGTTGCCGACGCCCAGGACCCAGTTGTCCATGCGGCCCTTGTTCCACGCGGAGTGCTGCGAGGACCAGGAGTGTGGCAGGTCACCGTTGCACTGGGCGAGGGTCTCGCCGTCCTTGCCGCCCGCGTCCGGGGTCGCGCTGAGCTTCCACGGGTACTGGCGGCCCAGCCCGTTCGGCTGGTTGAAGACCGGGTAGCCGCCGCCGAGGGTGATGCCGCTGCGGTCGTCGAAGCCGCGGACGCCCTTCAGCCGCCCGAAGTAGTGGTCGAAGCTGCGGTTCTCCTGCATGAGGATGACCACGTGCTTCACGTCCTTGATCGTGCCGGTCGCCGCGGTGGCGGCAGCGGCCGCACTGCGCGTGCCGGCGCTCAGCGCCACGCCCGCCGCGACTGAAGCGCCGAGCCCCACGAAGCCTCTTCGGCTGATCGGTGTCATTCGCCCCGTCCTCGTCACCGGAGTGCCCCTGCGGCACACCGCGCGCCAGGGTGCACGCGGTGATCGTCGAGGTCCATAGCGATGCGGTGAGGCGTGAGTGAACAAAAGTCAAAGACGCGGTCAGGTCGGCCCGGCGTCGCTCAGACCCCGCCGAACAGGGCGCTCAGCCCCTGCTCCACGACCGCCGTCACATCCTCCTGTCCGGGCGCCACCACGGCGTAGGTGTTCAGCAGGAAGCGGCGCAGTGCCGAGGTCGGGAACTGGATCAGGGCAAGGCCGCACGGCGAATGGAACTCCAGAACCGTCCGCGTGCGACCGTATGGCCATATCTGTACGTCGCCGTGCCCCGCCGGGGCACGCAGCCCCTGGTCCAGCAGGGAGCGCGCGAAGGTCCAGGTGACCTCGTCACCGGCCAGGGTGGCCTCGGGCGGGAAGTCCACGAAGACGGCCAGCGGGTCGCCCGCGGTGTAGCGCAAGGTGGCCGACAGCGGGACCTCGCGGTCCTCGGCGGTGATCAGACGGGCATGGGCGGGCTGTTCGATGATGACGTCCATGCCTATAAGGAGTCTGTTCGGCCTCTTCACAGGACGCTGAATCCGGACAGAGTTGACGCGCGGCGACCGGTCGGCGGCACCATGGAACACCAGAGCGTCGAACATGCGGCTGACACCTACACCGAGACGCTCCAGAGTCGGCCATGTCCCGTAGTACGCCTACGACTTGACGTCGCTCGCGCGTACGCCATCCGTACCCTCGAATCACGCCGGGAAGACTCTGGCATATGCCCAAAGCACCACCGTATCGTGTGTTGCCAAATCCCTTACAGCGAGTCGCGGGCTGTGCAAGAGTCGTAACGGTCCCTCCCGTCCCCGCTGGCCGTACCGTCCCCTCATCGGAGTGCGTCATGCCGTCCCCAGTCTCCGCGGACCGCTCAGCCGCCCAGCCGCCCGGGCGCGGCTCGGTCGAGGCGTTGATATCGCAGGCGCGGCGGCTCAAGGGCGACGTGTACGCCGTACGGCGGGACGCCCAGAGCGAGGGCTCGGACCCCCAGGAGCGCTGGCAGCGGGCTCTGTACGACCTCGCACTCCACCAACTCGACGATCTGGACGCCCACTTGGCACAGCTGCGGGACGGCCCGGAACCCGCGCCCGCCGAGCCGATCGGCACCCCGGTCGTCCGCCCGGCACCGGCCGGCGGCGCACACGGGTCACTGCTCAGCCGGGTCGGCAGCGCGGAGTGGAACCTGCTCACCGACGAGGTGAGCTGGTCCGGTGAGCTGTACCAGATCCTGGGCATCGATCCGGCCGCCCGCCCGCTCACCCTGGACGAGCTGCCTTCTCTGATCCTGGAGGAGGACCGGCCGAAGCTGACCGCGATGGTGACGGACTGCCTGGTCGACGCCAAGCCGATCGACGGCGAGTTCCGCATCGTACGAGCCGACACCGACGTGCGGACCGTACACATGATGGGCGAGCCCGTGCTCGACGCCGACGGCAGCACCACCTCGATGTGGGTCGTGCTGCGGGACGTCAGCGAGCTGCGCCACAGCCAGCGCACGGTGCGCGAGACCCGTGACTCGATGCACCACCATCACCGGCAGGCGCAGACCGAGCACCGGCTCGCGGTCGAGCTGCAGGAGGCCGTGCTGCCGCCATGGCGCGGCTCCCTGCGGCTCCCGCACCGGGGGCGGCAGACCCTCGACCTCGCCGCCCACAGTCTGCCGGCCGCGACCAGCACACTGATCGGCGGCGACTGGTACGACGCGCTGGAACTGTCCGACGGCGCGACCCTGCTCAGTGTCGGCGACCTCACGGGGCACGGCGTCGCCGTCGCCTCGGGGATGGCGACGCTGCTGGGGGCCGTGCGCGGAATGGCGTTGGCCGGAACCGAACCCGGACCGCTGCTCGCCCTGCTCAATCAGTTACTCGACGCCACCGTCCAGCCCGCCCTGGGCAGCGCCGTGTGCTGCCGCTACCGCCCCGAGACCCGCGCCCTGGTATGGGCACAGGCAGGGCACCCCGCCCCGCTGCTGTACCGCGACGGGACGGGGCGCGTGCTGAACGCACCGGACGGCGTCCTGCTCGGCGCCACCACAGGCGCCGCCTATGGACAGGCGGTTGAGATCCTTCAGCCGGGCGACCTCCTCCTGCTGTACACCGACGGACTGGTGTCCGGGCGACGGGGGTCCCCCCGCTCGAGCGAAGCCGAGAGTGGGGGAGCGACGACGGCCGTGCCCGCCCTGCTCGACCTCGCTCCACGCTTCGAGGCGGCGCGCACCGCGCAGGACTGCGTGCGCACGGTCGTGGAGGAGTTCGGTGGGGGCGAGCGTGAGGACGACGCGTGTGTGCTCGTCGCCAAGGTCACCGCATGAGCTGACCCGCCACGGTCACCACATGAGCTGACCTGCTGAGATACCGCAGCGCGCAGACCTCCTAGGCCTGTGCGCTGCTGTCGTCCCTGCCCTTGGGGTGGGGCAGGGCCAGCCTGATCTCCTCCCGCAGTTCATGGATCCTCGGGTAGCCGGAGTACTCGGCGGTGAGCCGGTACATCTGCCGCAGCCGGTCCCAGGTCCGGCGCGAGGAGTTCGAGCCCATCGACATCAGGGCCAGCCGTGCGTAGCGGTCGGCCTGTTCGGGGTCGTCGGCGATGAAGCATGCCGAGGCCATGGAGAGGTGGTCGAAGATCTTCGACCGCTCCCGTCCGTCGACGCGCAGGGCCAGGGCCCTGTCCGCGTAGTGCTGGGCGTGCACGGCCGCGGCCGGGTCGAACTCCGCGAGCGTGCGGTAGGCCAGGGCCTGCATGCCGTACAGATCCTCGTCCTTGAAGGTCTGCATCCAGTCCGGCGGCTCCACGTCCGCGCGGTCGGAGACGAAGAGGTCCTCCGCCTGCCCGAGCGTGCGACGCATCGCCTGGCCCTTGCCCATCGACGCCTGCGCCCAGGCCTCGATGGTGTGGAACATCGCCTTCGTACGCGGCTGGAGGCGCTCCCCCGAACCGGACTGGGCGAGCTTCATCAGGTCCAGCGCGTCGTCGGGCCGGCCGAGGTGCACCATCTGCCGGGCCGCCCGGGACAGGGCCTCGCCGGCCCTGGGCCGGTCACCGCCCTCGCGGGCGGCATGGGCGGCGATGACGAAGTACTTCTGGGCCGTGGGCTCCAGGCCGACGTCGTGCGACATCCAGCCCGCGAGGACGGCGAGGTTGGCGGCGACGCCCCACAGGCGGCGCTGGAGATGGGGTGGATGGTGGTAGGCGAGCATGCCGCCCACCTCGTTGAGCTGTCCCACGACCGCCTTGCGCTGGAGCCCGCCGCCACGGGCCGCGTCCCAGGCGCGGAACACCTCGACCGAACGCTCCAGTTCCTCGATCTCCTGCGACCCGATGGGGGCGGCCTCATAGCGGTCGAACCCAGCGGGGTCGGCGTGCAGGGGATCGTCGAGGACAGGGGCGTCGGCCTTCAAGGTGGGGTCGGTGTGCAACCAGTCGTACATGGCGCTGCTGAGTGTGGATCCCGCGGCGAGCGCGGCACCCGCGCCCACCAAGCCGCGTCGGTTGAGCATGAGGTCCATTCCCGTGAATTCGGTGAGGACCGCGGCGGTCCGCTCGGGCGCCCACGGCACTCCGTCGGGATGTTCCGCATTCCCGTCGCCCTGCCGTTTCCCCGCGCGCCCGTGCCGTACCAGACCGAGGTCCTCGATGGTCACGACACGGCCGAGACGCTCGGTGAACAGAGCCGCCAGCACCCGCGGCACGGGATCGCGCGGGATCTCTCCCGTGTCGATCCAACGCCGCACCCGGGAGGTGTCCGTCGACAGCTGGGGGTGGCCCATGGCCGCCGCCTGCTTGTTGACCAGCCTCGCGAGTTCGCCCTTGGACCAGCCGGCCAGGCCGAACAGGTCCGCAAGGCGGGTGTTGGGTTGTCCGCTCACGTCAAGCCCCCAGGTTCTCGGCTGAGTTGACAGTAGCCCCGTGGAGGTTGCCGGGCGACTATTCGCCACGGTTCGCCAGGGTGCGCCAGATGGTGTGCCACTGGGCATCGGGTGTCAGGTAGGAAAGCGCCACCCCGACCCGGTCGCCGCTTGATGCGTCACTGCTCGTAGTGCTCGTAGTGATGGCTTCATGTGATGGATGGGTGCATTCCCCAGGGTGCACCGGAGCGTCCGGGCCGGGTGGGCGTATGCATGCGAAGCCACCCCTTCGGGCGTGGTCTTCGCACATGGACTTACAGGCAGGCACCGCAGGCACACGAAGGGATCTGTATCTCCCATGTACGCAGCATCGTCCTCCGTGTCCGCTCCACTCCGGCCGCTGCGTCCCCGCCCGGCGGGCGGCGGGCCGTACCTCGATCCGGCGGCGCGGCCGGGAGCCGCCGTGCTGGGCGGAGGCCGACCGCGGCGCGTTCCGGGACAGCCCGGTGGCCAACCGCTCAGCGGGAGACTCGACTTGTCCGGTCCCCAGGGAGCACAGCTGCGCACCGCGATCGCCTCCGTGCACCGGATCTGCCCGGAGTTCGCACCGGTGCAGGTGCTGCGCCGCAGCGGGCGGTCCGTCCTCCTCGTGGGGACGACGGGACGCAGCACGGCCGTGGCCAAGTGTCTCCTGGACCACTCGCCCGCCTGGTCGGAGCGGATCCGCCACGAAATAGCCGCATACCGCGCGTTCGTCAGGCACCGGCCGCCGGTCCGGGTGCCCAGGCTGATCGCGGCGGACCCGGACAACTGCACCTTGGTGATCGAGCGCATGCCGGGCCGGGTGGCGGCGCTCCAGCGGCATCCGGCCGAGGCACCGCCCAGGCCGGACATCCGGGCGGCGCTCGGCGCGATCTGCCGGCTGAACGCCTGGCGGCCCCCGGCGGGCACCTTCGACGCCCCCCTGGACTACGCGGCCCGCATCTCCCGGTACCACGAGCTGGGGTTGCTGACCGACCGGGACATGGGCGACCTGCAGAAACTGCTGCACGGTATCGCGCACGCGGCGGGGCGCCAGGGGATGGGCCAGTTCTGCCACGGCGACGCTCTGCTGTCGAACATCCTGCTGTCACCGGCCGGTCCAGTGCTGGTGGACTGGGAGCACGCGGGCTGGTATCTGCCGGGGTACGACCTGGCGACGCTGTGGCTGGTGCTCGGGGACGCACCGGTGGCAAGGCGCCAGATCAGTCAGATCGCCCAGTCGGGGGGCCCGGCCTCCCGGGACGCCTTCCTGGTCAATCTGATGCTCCTGCTGACCCGGGAGATCCGCACCTACGAGACGGCCGTGCAGCGTTCGATGTACGACACGACCCCGGCGGCACCGGGCACGGCCCACCCGGGCGCTGCGCCGTCCGGCGAGGAACAGCGGCTGCTGCTCAGGCGGCTGCACGACGACTGCCAGTTGGCCCGCCGGGCCGTGCGTGCGGCAGTCGGCACTCGCTGACGGGGACGAAGGTCCGCGGTGCGCCCAGAGCGGCGGCGCGCCGCGGACCTTCGTGTCCACAGGGCCCGGCCTGCGAGGCGTCAGAGGTGTACGCCTCTGACGCCTCGCAGGCCCACACGCCGCCATCTCGGAACTCGCCGAACCCCACCGTGACGTGGGAAATCCTGGGCCTGAGGGCATCATTGACGGATCGTCGGCAAGCGGGTACCACTGACCCACGCTCGGCGCCGCACGCCCCGCCACGCCCCGCCCGTCACAGGAGGCCGCATTGCGAGGTTCCGCCACCGACCCCACGTCCACACCCGGCCACAGACATCTGCGGCGGACCGCCGGTACGCTCGCCTCAGCGGCCCTGCTGCTGCCGCTGCTCGGCGCGGCCCCCGCCCCCAGCGCCACCGCGCCCCCCGACCCGGGCAGCAGCGCACCCTCCGCCGACCGGCTCCAGCGTGCCTACGCCGCGGCGGCCGAGAAGTCCCACGTGCCGCAGAGCGTCCTGCTGGCCGTCTCCTACCTCCAGTCCCGCTGGGACACCCACGCCGGGGCGCCCAGCGTGACCGGCGGCTACGGACCGATGCACCTCACCGACGCGCGCACCGCGCTCGCCACGACCGAGCACTTCGCCGAGGGCAGCGAGGACGCCCGAGGCGACGCCGCCCGCAGGGCGCTGCACCCCGTCATCAAGCTGCCCGCGAATCCGGCGCTTCCGGCCCGGCTCAGGACGCTGCCCACGGCGGCCGAGCTGACCGGACTGCCGGCCGCGAAGCTGCGCACCGACCCGGCGGCCAACATCGCGGGCGGCGCCGCCCTGCTCGCCGCCGCCCAGAAGCAGTTGGGCGAGCCGGTCAGCGCCGACCCGGCCGACTGGTACGGGGCCGTGGCCCGCTTCTCCGGCGCGGACGACATCGCGACCGCGGCGGCGTACGCGAACGACGTGTACGACGTGCTGCGCACCGGCGAGGAGCGCATCACGGACGCGGGCCAGCTGGTCGTGCTCGCCGCCCAGCCGCATGTCACCGCCGACACCGCCCAGCTGAAGCGGGCCGGTCTGCGCACGCTCCCGACCGACGGCACCGAATGTCCGCTGTCGGTGTCCTGCGAGTGGATCCCGGCGCCGTACGCCCAGTTCGGCAACGACGACTACGGCAACCACGACCTCGGCGACCGTCCGGCGTCACAGAGCATCAAGTACATCGTCATCCATGACACGGAGGGCACCTGGGACGGTGTGCTCAACCTGGTCCAGGACCCCACCTATGTGTCCTGGAACTACACCATCCGGTCCACCGACGGTCTGATCGCCCAGCACGTCAAGGCGAAGGACGTGGCCTGGCACGCGGGCAACTGGTACATCAACGCGAAGTCCGTCGGTATCGAGCACGAGGGCTTCCTCGCGGCGCCGGACGCCTGGTACACGGAGGCGATGTACCGGTCCTCGGCGCGCCTGGTGAGGTATCTGGCCCGCACGTACGGCATCCCGCTGGACCGGCAGCACATCCTGGGCCACGACAACGTGCCCGGCCCGACCACCTCCACGATCCCCGGCATGCACACCGACCCGGGTCCGTACTGGGACTGGCGGCACTACTTCCAGCTGCTGGGCCACCCCTTCAAGCGCACGGGCGGCAAACACTCCTCCGTCGTGACGATCCTGCCGGACTACGCCGCCAACCAGCCGGTGTACACGGGCTGCACCACCAAGGACCAGCCCTGCGCGGCACACGGTTCCGGTGAGGTGCGGCTGTACTCGGACCACGACGCGAACGCACCGCTGATCAAGGACATCGGCCTGGGCACGGCGCCGACCGATGGGGTGAACGATCTGTCCTCCCGGGTCTCCACCGGGCAGCAGTACGTGGTCGCCGACCACTGGGGCGACTGGACGGCGATCTGGTACCTCGGGCAGAAGGCCTGGTTCGAGAACCCGCTCAAGCACCCCACGGCGGTTCGGGGGTCCGGTCTCGTCGTCACGCCGAAGGACGGCCTGGC
The DNA here is from genome assembly GCF_001542625.1 of Streptomyces griseochromogenes. Lineage (NCBI taxonomy): Bacteria > Bacillati > Actinomycetota > Actinomycetes > Kitasatosporales > Streptomycetaceae > Streptomyces > Streptomyces griseochromogenes. The sequence goes on from NZ_CP016279.1 coordinate 6,463,330, forward strand.
GAGCGTGCCGGTCTACGGCAGGGCGTACCCGGAGAAGGAGGCCTACCCGGCCGGGGTGCCCGCCCAGTCGGTGGTGGCGCTGCCGTACACGATGGCGGAGGGGCAGAAGTACGTGGTCGGTGACGCGGTGCCGGGCGAGTACTACTACGCGGTCACCTTCGCCACCGACTCGCACCGGGTCGTGATCGGCAAGGATCTGTACTACGAGATCCAGTACGGCCATCGGGTGGCGTTCGTGCGCGCCGCGGACGTCCGCCTGGAGGGTTCCGCCGGCTGACCGGGGCTGGTCCGGTCGAGTCAGCCCTGCTGGAAAAGCTCCGCCGGGAGCGGCTTCAGCAGGGCGTACAGGTCGTCCGTGATGGGCCGGTCCCAGGCGGCGATGGTCACGAGGATGCCGTCGCTGCGGTCGAACTGGACGCAGGAGATGCGACTCTCGGAGAGCTTCAGGCGGCGCACGATCAGAAGGTTGTCGCCCTGGAGGACCGGCGTGTCCTCGGTGCCGACGACGGTGACGTCCTCGTCGTTCTCCAGCGCCAGCAGCAGCTGGCCCACCTCGAAGGGGATCTCGCCCTCGGCGACGTCCCGGGCCGGGGAGCCCTCGGGGAGGTTGCCGATGATCATGGCGGGGCCGCGTCCGCCGAACAGGTCGTAGCGCAGGAAGACACCCTGGCAGGAGCCGTCGGCGGCGGGCAGCAGGCCCGCGCCGAGGTTGCCCGGCCAGTCGCCCGGGTCCATGGCCAGCACGTCGAAGTCGGGTCCGGCGGGGGTGGCGCTGCGGCGGCGGAGGAACGACATGCCGTAATGGTACGTGCCCGGACGCGCTCGGCGACGTGAGGGCGCCATCCGCCTTCCAGTGCGGCGTCGTCCGTTCCGCCGGTGCCGGGGCGACCGACGCGCAGGCGAGCTTGTCCGCGGCCCGGAATCCTTTAACTGGCGCCCGCGGGCGCCAACTGGACGCCACAAAGTATTGGGTGTGCACTATATCTGGGGCAGGAGGTGGGGTTAATGAAAGGTCTACCTTTCCGACTCGAAATCATTGAAGCCGACACCAAGTGGATCGTTTCATGCTCTTCCGAGTGCGGTGAAGCAATGATCCGGACACCTGCCCCTTACTCAGAAAGCGAACTTCAGGCCGCATTGGCCAAGGTGGAGAATTCCCTGACCAAATCGTACAGCAAGATTCTGACGCGCGGGTCCACGTCCACAGAGAGACCGGTTCGAGAATTCGGGGAACGCCTCGCCGACACATTGCTCCGCGATGAAATACTGATCCAGTTCGACCGATGCAGAAATCTGGCCAAGGCCCAGAGAAAACCGCTTCGCATCCTTTTGCGGACGAACGGTACGCATGTCGACCACATTCCTTGGGAATATCTTGTCGACCCTTCCCGGGACGACTATCTCGCCCTTCACATTCCGCTCGTACGTTACCTGCGGATCATGAACCCGGTACCCCCACTGCCCCTCACTCTCCCACTCCGCGTACTCGGTATCTCGGCCCGCCCGAGTGACCTTCCGGCGCTGGAAGAAGGTCGAGAAAGGGAAAGAATCGCCCAGGTCCTGCAACGGCCCAGCTCCGACAACGTGGAGGTCCACTGGCTGTCCGGGGACCGCTGGCAGGACCTTGCGAAGGAATTGCGATCCGGCTCCTGGCACGTACTGCACTTCGTCTGCCACGGCGGGTTCGACGAGGATCGAAATTCGGGATACATCCATCTCTCCGGTGACGATGGGGCGGCAAGGCCACTCCACGCCAATGATTTCGAACGACTGATCGCCGACAGCGGTAATCTGCGTCTCATCGTGCTGAACGCTTGTGAATCCGCGGTGAGCAGGTCCGAGGAGGCTTTCAGGAGCACGGCCGCCAATCTCGTACATGCCGGTGTTCCGGCCGTTGTCGCCATGCAATACGAGATCACCGACGAAGCCGCGCTCATCTTTTCTTCTGCATTCTACGAGCACATCGCCGATGGACGTCCGGTCGACAGGGCGGTAACACTCGCTCGCGAAGAAGTGAAGATGCGTCTCGGCAGTCTGGAGTGGGCCACGCCCGTGTTGCTGCTCGCCTCCGATGAAACTCAGATCTTCGACCCGAAACCACAGGAGCGGCAGCCTCCCGGGAGTCTCCGATTGCTCGCCGAGGTCGGTTCTTGCAGTCACGTGGCACTGGGGCCCTCCAACCTGCTGGCGGCGGCCTGCGCCAATGGCGTGGTCCGGATCTTCGACGGAACCGACGGCAGGCCGGTCTCCCAGTGCATGCCCGTGCAGCGCGAGGAACCCCTGCGCGTCGCCTGGAGTCCCTGGCGACGGCATGTGGCCAGTCGGCACCTGGACGGCACCGTCATCGTCTGGGACCTCCAGACCGAAGTACCCGTACGCGTCATCGGTGCCGGAGGACACGACGACGGTCTGGCGTTCAGCGCGAACGGTCGCTGGCTCGCGTTGACCGTCGGGGATCACGTCCACGTCTACGACGTGCGGGGTGCCCGGGTACGCGATCTGCCTGTGCGGCCCCCCGAGGAGGCCGGCCCCGGTCGACCGGGGCAGCCCGGAAACCTCGGCCCGATCGCATTCGCACCGGGTGACCGGCACGTCGTCGTCGCGTGTGGCGACGGACTGGTCCGGCAGTTGGATGTGCAGGGACGGCTCGTCATGACATGGCCGCACCCCCAGCCCGTGCTCTCCCTCGCCTTCACCGATGATCTGCTTGCCACAGGTTGCCTGGACGGCCGAGTGCGTCTCTGGTCCTGGGAAGGCCAGCTGCTCCGGCGCACCGACCACGGGCGACCCGCCACCCAGCTGGCCTTCTCCGCCGGTGTCCGGGCACTCGCAGTGGCTGACGACGAGGGAGTTGTCGCCATCCGAGACCTGGACACCTGGAAGGCGACCATTGCCGCAAGGCTGGCAAGCCGACCCGTAGGGCTGGCGTTCCTCGAAGGCGGCACGGGACTGGTGACCGGTACCCGCGAGGGAGTTGTCGAGAGTTGGTCACTGACCGGCTGATGGTCGCGGAAGGAGGCGTGTCATGGCGGATCCCGAGGTCGAGATCTTCTGGCCCGCATCGCTCCCGACCACGGGAGCCGCTCAGGGGCAGGAGCTGTTGCGCCAAGCCGGAATCGACAGCGAATGCTTGCTGATGCCGACGCGGAGAGGCGCAGTCGACGTCGTGCAGGTGCTCGTCACGTCCGCTGTCCTGGAGCCCTTTCTCCACACGTTGTTTCAGAGAGTCGCCGAAGAGACCCACCACGGGCTGAGGGCGTTCGTGGACCGACTGCTGAGACGCCCACCGGAAGACTCCACGGCACCGACGAGCGTGGTTTTCGAATTGCCGACAGGTGGTCGGGTCACTTTCACCGACGGCCTACCGGAGGAGGCATACAAACAAGCCGTCGGTCTGGATGCCCGTAACGCACGGTGGACCTGGGATCCGCAGCGCGCTCTGTGGACCCCTGCCTGAAATCCAGAACCGGAGGAAGGCGACATGTCGAACAAGCAGCAACCGCCGCCCGATGACGAGGACTGGGGACCGCATACTCCTTGGCAGGATCCTTCCATACCTCCGATTCAGCAGCCGCCCCCCTCACCACCGCGGCCGCAGCCGCAGCCGCAGGGGTGGCAAGGACAACTTCCAAGGCAGACACTCGTTCTCCAGACCTATATGGTGCCTGCCGTCCTCGTCACACTCTTCTGCTTCCTCCCGACCGGAATCGCCGCCATCGTCTTCGCGTCGCAAGCCTCGTCCAAGGGCAATGTGGGTGACTTCGAGGGAGCCACCCAGGCGTCGCAGAAGGCCCGGCTCTACGTCATCGTGAGCCTGCTGGCCGGCCTGGCCTTCTGGGTGATCGTGCTGGCGATCAGCCTGTCCACCTCCTCCACCACCACCAGCTCCATGCCGGCGCCATGAGTTCGCTCGACGCCCCGAACCGGACGGCGAACGGGCGCCCCGATACCAGAGTTCGCCGCGACGCCTGGCTCGCCGCGGGGCTCATCGGGATGGTCACCGTCGTCACGGCACTGGTGGATCCCGCCCGCCCCGGTCGATACCCTCCCTGCCCGTTCCGGGCTCTCACGGGTTTCGACTGTCCGGGTTGCGGCAGCCTCCGGGCGCTGCATCAACTCACTCACGGCCATCTGATGACCGCGATCGACTACAACCTGCTCCTCGTCGCTTTCCTGCCCTGTGCCGCTTTCATATGGCTGCGCACTGTCACCGGCAGGACCGGTCGGCGGATTCTCCCTGCCTGGCTGGGCTACGCGGCGATCACGCTCCTCGTCGTGTGGACCGTCGTCCGCAATCTTCCCGTGCTCGGAGGGATGTTGCGGTCCTGACCTGCCCTCTGACCACCGCTCGCGGCCGCGGTCAGAGGGTGGATCGCGGGGTGTCTTGCGTCGACGGCGGCGGTACCACCGCGACCGGGCTCGCCGCGTGCAGCAGGACGGCCTGGGTGACCGAGCCCATCATGCGGGCGGGGGCGAGCAGGCGCCGTCGGTGGCGGCCGACGACGACCAGCTCGGCGTCCTTGGACGCGGCGACGAGGTGACCGGCCGCGTCTCCGGGCAGGGCCTCCACGTCGGCACGCACACCGGGGTGGCGCTCGCGCTGCGGGGCGAGGAAGCCCTCGGCGAGGGAGCGGGTCTCGCTCTCGACGGCGTCCCGGTCGATCGGCGGCGGCACCAGCCGGCCGGGGGCGGACCAGGTCTGCACCGGCCACGGGTAGGCGGCGATCACCTGGACGCGGGCTTCGCGCAGGGCGGCCTCGGTGAACGCGAAGTCGAGGGTGCCCTCGTCGGGAGTGTCGGCGTGCACGCCGACGACCACCCGGGGCCCGGGCTCGGCGGGGCCGTCCCCGTGAACCTCGCGGCCGGGCCGGGGCACGACGACCACCGGGCACGCGGCGTCGCGCGCGGCGGCCAGGCCGTTCGAGCCGAGCAGCAGGCTGGCGAAACCGCCGCGGCCGCGTGAGCCGAGGACCAACAGCCGGGCGTCCGCGCCGAGTTCGGGCAGCACCGCGCCCGGAACGCCCTCCAGGGCGACATACTCCACGGTGGGCGTGGCCCGGTGCTCGACGCGGTCCCGCAGCAGGGCGCGCACCTCGTCGAGCACCGGGTCGCCCTCCACGTCGGGCGGCCCGGCGACGAGCACGTCGGCCTGTCCCCAGGCGGCGTACTGCCGTACGTGCACCACCCGCAGCTCGGCCGCGCGTCGGCGGGCGGCGTCCAGGGCCCATTCCAGGGCCCGCCGGCTGTCCTCGGAACCGTCGACCGCGGCGATGACCGGCGCACTGCTCATCTTTCCTCACTTCCGGAACACGACTTCTCCGTGCCGGGGCCAGCCTCGCTCAGGCGTGGGCCCCGGCAGGGCGCTGTTGATCGCGTGTCCGGAAACCCGCTCGCAACACCCCCGGATCGGCTCCCGATGCCGGGTGTGCCGGAGGCGAGGGTGCTCAGGTCAGGTCGAACTCGCCCTCCCGTGCGCCGGAGACGAAGGCACCCCATTCCGCCGGGGTGAAGATCAAGGAAGGGCTTTGCGGGCGCTCGCTGTTGCGCATCGCGATGAATCCCTCGACAAAGGCGATCTGGACATCGCCCAGCCCTCGGCTGCTGGACTGCCACTCGGCCTTGCTGAGGTCCAGCTCCGGCTTGTCCCAGCCCGCGAGCGGCTGCTGCTGGGTGGTGGTCTCGGCCACGTCCGTGCTCCTCCCGGTTCGTCGTCCGCGGTCAGCCTAGCGAGCGGTTCCGACGGCGGACAGGCCGTGTCGGGAGGACCTTTCAGGAGCCGGGGGGCTGTGATCCCACGAGCCACATGGAGAAGAACTGGGATCCGCCGCCGTAGGCGTGTCCGAGCACCTTGCGGGCGCCGTCCACCTGGTGTTCCCCGGCCAGGCCCCGCACTTGGAGGGCGGCCTCGGCGAAACGGATCATGCCGGAGGCGCCGATGGGGTTGGTGGACAGCACGCCGCCCGACATGTTGACGGGCAGGTCGCCGTCCAGTTCGGTCACCCCGGACTCGGTGAGCTTCCAGCCCTCGCCCTCCTCGGCGAAGCCGAGGTTCTCCAGCCACATGGGCTCGTACCAGGAGAACGGCACGTACATCTCGACGGCGTCGATGTCCCGGCGTGGATCGGCGATGCCGGCCTGCCGGTAGACGTCGGCGGCGCAGTCCTTGCCTGCCTGCGGGGAGACGAAGTCCTTGCCTGCGAAGAGGGTCGGCTCGCTGCGCATGGCGCCGCCGAGCATCCAGGCGGGCGGCCGGGGCGCGCGAGCGGCCCCGGCGCGGTCGGTGAGGACCATGGCGCAGGCGCCGTCGGAGGACGGGCAGGTCTCGGAGTAGCGGATCGGGTCCCACAGCATGGGCGAGGCCTGGACCTTCTCCAGGGTGATGTCGTGCTCGTGGAGGTGGGCACAGGGGTTCTTCAGGGCGTTGCGCCGGTCCTTGTAGGCGACGAGGGAGCCGACGGTGTCGGGAGCGCCGCTGCGCCGCATGTAGGCGCGCACGTGCGGGGCGAAGAAGCCGCCCGCCCCGGCGAGCAGCGGCTGCTGGAAGGGGATCGGCAGGGACAGGCCCCACATGGCGTTGGACTCGGACTGTTTTTCGAAGGCGAGGGTGAGGACCGTGCCGTGGACGCGGGCCGCGACCAGGTTGGCCGCGACCAGTGCGGTGGATCCCCCGACGGAGCCGGCGGTGTGCACCCGGAGCATCGGTTTGCCCACCGCGCCGAGGGCGTCGGCGAGGTACAGCTCGGGCATCATCACGCCCTCGAAGAAGTCGGGCGCCTTGCCGATGACGACGGCGTCGACATCGGCCCAGGTCAGCTCCGCGTCCTGGAGCGCGCGCAGGGCGGCCTCGCGGACGAGTCCGGCGATCGACACGTCCCGGCGGGCGGCCACGTGTTTGGTCTGGCCGATGCCTACGACGGCCACGGGCTCCTTGCTCATCGCGGATCCCCTTCGAGTACGGCGACCAGGTTCTGCTGCAGGCAGGGGCCGGAGGTGGCGTGGGCGAGGGCACGGTCGGACTCGCCGCGGTGGATGCGGGCGGCGGCCTCGCCGATGCGGATGAGTCCGGCGGCCATGACGGGATGGGCGGCGAGTGCGCCGCCGGAGGGGTTGACGCGGACGCCGTCGCCGAGCCGGAGCGCCTTGCGCAGCACGACCTCCTGGGCGCTGAACGGCGCGTGCAGCTCGGCGGTGTCGACGGGACCTTCGAACGCGCCCGCCTTCTCCGCGGCCAGCCGGGTGGAGGGCGAGTCGGTGAGGTCGCGCACGCCCAGGGCGTGGGCCTCGATGCGGTGGTCGATGCCGCGGATCCAGGCGGGCCGCTCGCACAGTTCCCGGGCCCGCTCCCCCGCCGCGAGGACCACGGCGGCGGCGCCGTCGCCGATGGGCGGGCAGTCGCCGGTGCGCAGGGGCCGTACGACGTAGTCGCCCTGGGGCACCCGGCCGGCGAGCTGTGCGTGGGGGTTGGCGGCGGCATCGGCCCTGCTGCGGGCTCCTACGGCGGCGAGCGCGGGCTCGTCGGTGTCCCCGGCGTCGATGAGGGCCTGTGCCTGGAGGGCGGCCAGAGCGACGGCGTCGGGCCACAGCGGGGCCACGTAGTACGGGTCGAGCTGCCGGGTCAGCACGTCGCGCACCGAGCCCGGTGAGCACTTGCCGTAGGAGTAGACGAGCGCGGTGTCCGCGTCGCCGGTGAGCAGCTTGGTCCATGCCTCGTACAGCGCCCAGGCGCCGTCCATCTCCACGTGCGACTCGGAGATCGGCGGCCAGGCGCCGACGCCGTCCAGGGCGAGGGTGAAGGAGAAGGCGCGGCCGGCGAGGTAGTCGCTGGAGCCGGAGCAGGTGAAGCCGATGTCGGCGGTCTTGAGGCCGGTCCGGTCCAGGACCTCGTGCAGGACCGGCATGAGCATCTCGACCTCGGAGGACTCCTCGGTGGAGCGCCGGTGGTCGGTCTGGGCGAAGGCGACGACCGCGATCTCCCGTGTCACAGCAGCTCCTTGTAGGTGTCGTAGTCGGCGTCGGGTTCGCCGGTGGGCCGGTAGTGATCGGGGTAGCGGGCTCCTTGCGTCCACACCGGCTCGACCCTCAGGCCCATGCGCACCTCGTCGTAGGGGATGCCGCCGATCCGGGCGTGCAGGGCGAGGTCCGCGCCGTCGAGGGCGATGTGGGCGTAGACGTAGGGCACCTCGATGTCCAGGTTCTTGGCCTTGATGTTGACGATGCAGTAGGTGGTCACTGTGCCTCGGGGACCCACCTCGACGTGTTCCGCTGTGGCGACGCCACATGTGGGGCAGGCACCCCTCGGGGGGACGTACACCTTGCGGCAGGAGGGGCAGCGCTCGCCGACGGTGCGCTGTTCGGAGAGGGCGTCGATGTAGTCGGCCTGGGCGCGGCCGGGCGAGTAGGTGTAGTCGAGCCGGGCGGGGGTGACGATCCCGGTCAGCGGGTTCTCGAACTCGCCCGTGTGGCCGCCCGGTTGTTCCGGTTGCCCGTCGTAGGGCTCGAAGCAGGCGATGTCGGTGATGGCGCCGGTGCGTTCGCCGGCCCACCGGATCCGCACCCGCATGCCGGTGCGGACGGCGTCGGGGCCCGGGGCGTCCAGGGCGTGCAGCAGGGCGGTGTCGGCGCCGTCGAGCCGGACCAGGACCCAGGCGAAGGGGGTGGCGAGCGGCTGGCCGCGGCGTGGCTCGTGGTTCCAGGCCCAGGTGGTGACCGTGCCTGTGGCGGCGACCTCGACGAGGTCGCGGATCTCCTCGGAGGTGACGGGGTCGTACTCCACGGGCGGGACGAGGGTACGGCCGTCGCCGGTCTTCACGCCGAGGACGACGCGTTCGCGCAGACCGGTGAGGAAGGCGCTTTGGACCGGGCCGAGGGAGCGGGTGAAGGGGAACTCCACGACGAGGGGCGCTTTGAGGACTTCGGGCATCGGGAACTTGCCTCCTTCGAGCAAGGTCGGTGACGTCGCGCCCCATGGGGGCGCGGGGCTGTATCGATGTGCGGCTCCGCCGCGATGGAGGTCCCCCCGGGTTCGAGCGAAGCCGAGAACTTGGGGGAGCGACCAGCCACGCACGGCCCGCAGTGTCCGAACCGCGCCTGCGAGCGGAGCGTTACGCGCGCTTGTAGACGGGGGGCCGCTTCTCCGCGAAGGCGCGGGTTCCCTCCTTGGCGTCGGCGGTGTCGAAGACCGGCCAGCCGCGGGCGAGTTCGGCGGCGAGTCCGTCGGTCTCGGTCATCTCGGCGGTCTCGTACACCGAGGCCTTGACGGCCTCCACGGCGAGCGGCCCGCAGGCGTTGATCTGCTCGGCGATCTCCATCGCCCTGGCGAGTGCGGTGCCGTCGGGGACCACGTGCCCGATGAGCCCGATGGCGGCGGCCTCCTCGGCGCTGTACGGCCGCCCGGTCAGCAGCATCTCCAAGGCGTGGGTGCGCGGGATCTGGCGCTGCAGCCGGACGGTCGAGCCGCCGATCGGGAACAGTCCGCGCCTGACCTCGAACAGGCCGAAGGTCGCGGACGCGCCCGCCACCCGGATGTCGGTGCCCTGGAGGATCTCGGTGCCCCCGGCCACGCAGTACCCCTCGACGGCGGCGATCACCGGTTTGCGGGGCCGGTGGTGGCGCAGCATGGCCTTCCAGTGCAGATCGGGATCGGCCTTGAGCCGGTCGCGGTAGTGCTGCCCCGCCATGCCGTCGCCGGCCAGTGCCTTGAGGTCCATTCCGGCGCAGAAGGCACCCTGGGTCCCGGTGAGCACGATCGAGCGGATCGCGTCGTCCTCGTCCGCCTCGATCCAGCCGTCGTACAGGCCGACGAGCATGGGAAGCGAGAGCGCGTTCTTCGCTTCGGGCCTGTTGAGCGTGAGCACCAAAGTGGCACCCTCGCGCTGCACGGTGAGGTGTTCCGTCCCACCCATCGCCCATCTCCCCTCGGTAAGAACGAGAACAGGTTGCAGTAGGCGGTCGGCCACTTCAAGGGTTTTCTGACAGACAGTCAGATTTCCTTGCGGGGACCCTTCACAGTTGTCGCGCCCTTTGCTCTGATGACCGGCGAACCGGTGGATCGCCAGGCCGTCGGAGGTCAGGAGGAGCGGTGGAGTTCAACCTTGCCGATCTGTTCGAGTCGGTCGTCGACGTGGTACCGGACCGCGAGGCCCTCGTGTACGTCGACCATCCCGGCACCGGCGCGGAACGCCGCCTGACCTACGCGGAGCTGGACGCGGCCGCCAATCGCGTCGCCCACCACCTGACCGACAGCGGGATACGGCCCGGAGAACACCTGGGCCTGCACCTGTACAACGGGGTCGAATACCTGCAGACGGTGCTCGCCTGCCTCAAGGCGCGCATCGTCCCGGTGAACGTCAACTACCGCTATGTCGAGGAGGAGTTGGCCTACCTCTACCGGGACGCGGATCTGGCCGCGCTCGTCTTCGACGCGGAGTTCGGCGACCGGGTGGCCGCGGCGCTGCCGCGCGCGCCGAAGCTGCGGTACCTGCTGGCAGTGGGCGGGACTTCTTCGCAGGTACCCGGCGCCGTCCCGTTCACCGGGGCGGAGGCGTCCGGGTCGGCCGAGCGGGGCTTCCCGGCCCGGTCGGGCGACGACCAGTTCATCATCTACACCGGCGGCACGACCGGCATGCCCAAGGGCGTGATGTGGCGCCAGGAAGACCTGTTCTTCGCCGGTCTGGGCGGCGGGGCGCCGACGGGCGAGCCGGTGAAGACGCCGCGGGAGCTGGCCGAGCGGGTCGCGGCGGGCGGTTCGGGGATCACCTTCTTCCCCACTCCCCCGCTGATGCACGGCACGTCCACCCTCACCGCCTTCATCGGCTTCAACTTCGGCCAACGGGTGGTCCTGCACCGCAAGTTCGTACCGGAGGAAGTGCTGCGGACCATCGAGAAGGAGAAGGTCACCAGCGTGTCGCTGGTCGGCGACGCGATGTTGCGGCCGCTGATCGACGCCCTCGGCGGACCGATGAAGGGCACCGACTGCTCGGCGCTGTTCAGCGTCTCCTCGTCCGGCGCGATCATGTCGGAGACCGTGCGCCGGCAGTTCCGGGAGCTGGTGCCGAACGCCATGCTGCTGAACAACTTCGGCTCCTCCGAGTCGGGCTTCAACGGGACGGCGACGGACGACTCGGGCCCGGAGCGGGGCTTCCGTATCCGGGTCAACTCCCGTACACAGGTCGTGGATCCGGCGACGGGCGAGCCGGTCGCCGCGGGCGAGGTCGGCCGGGTCGCCCAGTGCGGCCATGTGCCGCTCGGCTACTACAACGACGTGCGCAAAACCGCCGAGACGTTCTTCGAGAAAGACGGGCAGCGCTGGGTGCTGCTCGGCGACATGGCGACGGTGGACGAGGAGGGCGTGGTCACGGTCCTCGGCCGGGGCTCGCAGTGCATCAACACCGGGGGCGAGAAGGTGTACCCGGAGGAGGTCGAACAGGCGCTCAAGGCCCATCCGGACGTCTACGACGTGCTGGTCGCCGGGGTGCCGGACGCCACGTGGGGCAACCATGTGGCGGCCGTGGTGCAGTTGCGCGAGGGCGCGCGGCAGCCGTCGCTGACCGACATCCAGGACCACTGCCGCACCCGGCTGGCCGGGTACAAGATCCCGCGCCAGCTGGTGATCACGAACTCCGTCCAGCGGTCCCCGAGCGGCAAGGCGGACTACCGGTGGGCGCGGGAGGTGGCGGTGGCGGCGGACCGGTGACCCGCGGCCCCCAGGACGCTTCAGGCGGAGGCACGGCCCGCGGCCGGGCCGGTGCCCGCACCTTGGTCGAGGAACCCGAGGGTGCGGCCGACGAAGTACTCCGGGTCGTCCAGCCACGGGTAGTGGCCGGCACCGGGCTGGACGGCGACCTCGGCGCGCGGGAAGGCCTCGGCGGCACGGCGGACGAGATCGGGGTGGGGGTTGCCGTCGACTCCGCCCGCACACATCAGGACCGGGGCGGTCAGGGAGGCGAGCGCGGCCCGGGTGGCGTCCGGGGTGAAGGCACCCTCGGCGAAGTACCGGTCGCCCGCGTCGTCGTTGGTCTGCTCCTCGGCGGCGCCGTCATGGGCTCGGGCGGCATCGTCCCAGCGGCCGTAGAAGAACGGCATGAAGACCTCGTCGAAGTCCCCGTCGCCCGCGAGCCATGCCTCGAACGCGGGGTACGCCTGCGCGAACCACGGCTCGCCCGCCCGCAGTCGGGCCACGGCCAGCCGCTCCTCGGGCGTCGCCCGCAGACCGAGGGCCGAGAGGTTGGGTGTGATCAGCACGAGCCGCCGTATCCGGTGGGGGTAACGGGCCGCATAGAGCGTCGCAAGGCAGCCGGCCGCCGAGTGAGCGAGCAGATCCATGTGCTCCAGGCCCATGTGGGCGCGCCACACCTCCACGTCGTCGACCATCCGGTCACAGCGATATGTCTCCGGGTCGGCCGGCACCGCCGAGTCCCCGGTGCCCCGCAGGTCCAGCAGGGCCAGGCGGCGGTGGGCCGTGAGCCCGCCCAGATCGCCGAGGTAGACGGAGGCCCGCATGGGCCCGCCGGGCAGGACGGCGAGCGTCTCGCCCTCGCCCCTCAGGTGGTAGGCGATCCGGGTTCCGTCGGCTGCGATGAAGGTCGGCATGCGGTTGATCCTCCCGGTCGGTCCGGACGGCCCGCAACCGGCTTCGCGCACCGGGCACGGGCGCGGCTCCGCCCCGGGAGCGCGCTCACAGGGCGATGGGCCGGTAGGCCAGCAGCTCCTCGACGATCCGCGCCGCCGGGGCGTCCACAAGATGGGCGGGCGGGTGGAAGAGCAGGTCGGTGGGCCGGGGGTGGACGACGTTGGTCTTCAGCACCAGCAGGTAGTAGTCGGCGTCGGGATCTCCCGACGCGTACGCCGCCACGGTCCGGCGGACGATCTCGGTCAGTTCCTCGCGGGTGACGTCCGGAACGCGCGGCGGACCCGGGCGGGCGGCCTCGAGGGCGAACTCCTCCAGATCACGGGAGGCGTACCAGCACAGGAAGTCCGAAGGCCCGTAGCCGTTACCGGTCGCCATGTTGAAGGCGTCGACCGCCCGGCGCCCGGCCTCCTCGTCCTCGTACAGCAGATTCTCGATCCTCCCGATCTCCTCGCCCAGCTCCGCAAGTCGCTCGGCCGGCACGGCCGGGGGCAGCAGTTCCCGTCGCAGCTCCACGGACCCATTCTGCGAGACGCCGCCGAGAAAGTCCGGGCAGACCCCTTGCCCGGAGTGGGACGGCCTGCATTACTGACCCCGAACAGGTCGACCGAATGATCGGTCGTCCAGAATGTGTGGCTGACGAGGGAGAAGTCCCGATGGCGGATGCGACGGACCTGCTCGACGCCGGCGAGAAGCTGGGGCCGGAGGAGCTGCGGGCGCTCCAGCTGGAGCGGCTGCGCGCCTCGCTGCGGCACGCCTACGACCATGTGCCCTTCTACCGGGATTCGTTCGACAAGGCCGGCGTCCGCCCGGAGGACTGCCGTTCGCTCGCCGACCTGGCCCACTTCCCCTTCACCACCAAGACGGATCTCCGGGAGAACTACCCCTACGGCATGTTCGCCGTGTCCCGCGACCGCATCCGCCGCCTCCACGCCTCCAGCGGCACCACGGGGCTGCCCACGGTGGTCGGCTATACGGACAACGACCTTTCCATGTGGGCCGACATGGTGGCGCGGTCGATCCGGGCGGCGGGCGGGCGGCCCGGTGACACGGTCCATGTGGCGTACGGCTATGGGCTGTTCACCGGGGGCCTGGGCGCACACTATGGTGCCGAGCGCCTGGGCTGTACGGTCATCCCCGCGTCCGGTGGCATGACGGCTCGCCAGGTCCAGCTGATCCGGGATCTCGAACCCGGCGTCATCATGGTCACGCCGTCGTACATGCTGGCGCTGCTGGACGAGTTCGAGCGGCAGGGTGTGGATCCGCGCGGCACCTCGCTGCGGGTCGGCATCTTCGGCGCCGAGCCCTGGACCGAGCAGATGCGGCGCGAGATCGAGGAGCGGTTCGCGATCGACGCCGTCGACCTCTACGGGCTGTCGGAGGTGATCGGGCCGGGGGTCGCCCAGGAGTGCGTCGAGACCAAGGACGGCCTGCATGTGTGGGAGGACCACTTCTATCCGGAGGTGGTCGACCCGATCACGGGCGAGGTGCTGCCGGAGGGCGAGCGCGGCGAGTTGGTGTTCACCTCGCTCACCAAACAGGCCATGCCGATCGTCCGATACCGGACCCGGGACCTGACCCGGCTGCTGCCCGGCACGGCCCGTGTGTTCCGGCGGATGGAGAAGATCACCGGGCGCAGTGACGACATGGTGATCCTGCGCGGGGTCAATCTGTTCCCGACCCAGATCGAGGAGATCGTGCTGCGCACGCCCGGCGTTGCGCCGCACTTCCAACTGCGCCTCACCCGGCAGGGACGCCTCGACGCGCTCACCGTACGCGCCGAGGCCCGCCCCGGCGCCACGCCCGGGGAGCGGGAGGCGGCAGCCCTCTCCATCGCCGCGGCCGTGAAGGACGGCGTCGGCGTGACGGTGGACGTGGAGATCGTGGAACCCGAGGCGCTGGAACGCTCCGTCGGCAAGATCCGCCGCATCGTGGACCTGCGGCCGCGCTAGCGCTCACGGCACGGACGGGCACGGGTGAGCCTTCGGAGGGCCTCCGGCCGGCAGGGACGGCCGGTCAGACCGCGGGGACGGGCAGCAGCCGGTAGGCGTCCCCGCGCGTGATCACGCGGCCGGCGGTGGGCGGCGCGAAGTGGGTGCCGAGGACGAGGGTGTCCGTGTCGGCCGCGGAGCCGAGCAGCTTGCGGCGCGAGGCCTCGGACTGCCGCGGGTCGATGTCGACGCAGGCGCCGATGGCGGGGTGGGCGAGCTGGACCGGATGGTGGATGCAGTCGCCGGTGATCAGTGCGGTCTCACCCCGGCTGGTCAGCTCGACGGCGAGGTGGCCGGGAGTGTGGCCGGGGGTGGGCGTCAGGCGCAGGCCCGGGGCGATCTCGACGCCCCCGTCCGGGACGTCGACGAGGTCCAGCAGACCCGCCTGCTCGACCGGGATCACCGAGTCGCGGAACATCTGCCTGCGCGCCTCCTCCATGTCGTAGCCGGCCCAGAACTCCCGCTCGGTACGGGAGGTGAGGTAGCGGGCGCCCGGGAAGGTCGGTACCCATGCGCCGTTCACTTCCCGCGTGTTCCAGCCGACATGGTCGGCGTGCAGGTGGGTGAGGATCACCAGGTCGACCGATTCCGGGGCGAAACCGCCGGCGGTGAGCCGCTCCAGGAAGTCGGTCCGCAGGTTGTGCCAGGCCGGGTTGGCCCGCTCCTTGCCGTTGCCGATGCCGGTGTCGACGAGAACACGCAGGCCGTCCACGACGAAGGCGAAGCTGTGGCTGTCGATGCGCAGGACGCCCTCGCGGTCGGCGAAGTCCGGGTGCAGCCAGTCCTCGCCGGTCACCACCTCGGCAGTGGCGTCGGGCAGCAGCCACGCTCCGGTCGCGGGCGGCAGCGGGACCTCGTCGACGCGGTGGACGGTGACGTCGCCCACCGTCCAGGAGGGGAGGGGGGCGGCGGGGGAAGTCTGCATGGTCCGTGGATTCCTTTGCTCTCTTCGGCGGGCGGTCGGCCTCGGGGTGGGCCGCCCCGCGCCATGAAGACGCCGGACACGGAACCCCTCCCCGTAAACGCAATGTGTTTGCTTTAAGGCAGCTTAGAACCTACAGTCGGCTAAAGCAAACCGTTAGCTTTTGGCGCGGGTGCTTCGCCGTTCCCGCCCCGATCAGGAGAGAACGCCCATGTCCGTCGAAGAACTCACACCGCCGGAGGCCGCCCGCTGGGCCGCCCGTTCCGGACTTCCGCTGTCCGCGGACCGCCACGCCGCGGTCGCGGCCACCGCCGCCCACATCCACTCCGTCGTCGCGGTCCTGCGGGAGCTGGACTTCGGGGACACCCCGCCGGCCGGCGTCTTCCGCGCGGGAGAGGAGACGCACGATGCAGCCGTATGAGTTGCCCCTCGCCGCCGCCGCGGACGCGATCCGGGCCCGGCGGCTCTCCCCCGTCGAGCTGGTGGACTCGGTCCTCGCTCGCATCGAGGAGGTGGAGCCGCACCTCGGCGCCTACGTCACGGTCACCGCGGAGCGGGCGCGCCGGGCGGCGCTGGAGGCCGAACGCGAAGCGGCGCGGGGCCGTTTCCGGGGGCCGCTGCACGGCATACCGATGGGGCTCAAGGACCTGATCGACGTCGCCGGCACGGCCACCACGGCCAGCTCCCGGGTGCGCGCCGGCCACCGCGCGCAGGCCGACAGCACGGTCGCCGCGCGCCTGACGGCGGCCGGGGCGATCCTGGTCGGCAAGACACACACCCACGAGTTCGCCTACGGCCTGACCACCCCGCAGACCAACAACGCCTGGGACCGCGGCCGGGTCGCCGGCGGCTCCAGCGGCGGGTCCGCCGTCGCCGTCGCCTCGGGCGCGGCGACCTTCTCCCTGGGCACCGACACCGGCGGATCGATCCGGGTGCCCGCCGCGCTCAACGGGGTCGTCGGCCTCAAGCCGACCTACGGTCTCGTCCCCCGCCACGGCGTCACGTCCCTGTCCTGGTCCCTGGACCACGTCGGCCCGATCACCCGCACCGTCGAGGACGCGGCCCTGGTCCTGACCGCCCTGGCCGGACACGACCCGCGCGACCCCGCCTCGCCGGCCGCCCCCGCCGTGGACTACCGCCCGGACACGGGTACGGACCTGACGGGGCTGCGCATCGGCCTGCCGCGCACCTACTACTTCGACCACGTCGACGCGGAGGTGGAGGCCGCCGTCCGGTACGCCATCGGGCGACTGGAGGCCCTCGGCGCACGTCTCGTCGAGATCGACATCCCGATGACCCGCTATGTGCAGGCCACCCAGTGGGGGCTGATGGTGCCGGAGGCCACCGCCTACCACGAGGGCACTTTGCGTGCGGTCCCCGAGCTGTACCAGGCGGACGTCCGCATCCTCCTGGAGGCGGGCGAGCTGATGAGCGCCGGGGACTATCTGCGCGCCCAGCGTTCCCGGACGCTGATGCGGCGGGAGTGGGCCCGCGTGCTGGAGGAGGTCGAGGTGATCGCCGCCCCGACCGTGCCGATGACCGCGGTGAGGGCCGACGAGCGGACGGTCACCTGGCCCGACGGCACGGCCGAGGGCGTGTCCGACGCTTTCGTACGCCTTTCCGCCCCCGCCAACATCACCGGGGTGCCCGCCCTGTCCGTCCCCGTCGGCCACGACACGGCGGGCCTGCCGATCGGTATGCAGCTGCTCGGCCGGCCCTTCGGGGAGCGCTCGCTCCTGCGGGTCGGTCATGCCTATGAACGGACGCGGCCCGCCCGGGCGCTCGCACCGGTGGCCTGAGGGCGGCTCGCGGGCCGCCCAAGGCGGATCCAAGCTAAACGCAAGGATTGTGCTTTAAGCTGGTTTCATGAGTCGTAAGCAGATGGTGCGCCCCGGCGGGCGCAGCGCCCGGGTCCAGGCATCGGTGCACACCGCTGTACGCGAACTCCTGTCGGAGGTGGGCCGCGACGCTCTGACGGTGCCGCTGGTCGCCCAGCGCGCGGGAGTCACCCCGTCGACGATCTACCGCCGCTGGGGCGACCTGCAGGAGCTGCTCTCGGACGTCGCGGTGGAGCGCCTGCGACCCGACACGGCGCCGGGGGACCACGGTGACCTGCGCTCGGACCTGGCGGCCTGGGCCGAACAGTTCCTCGACGAGATGGCGTCCCCCTCGGGCCGCGCCTACGTCCGCGACGCCCTGCTCGGCGACCCGGACGGCGGCAACGCCGGTCGGTGCTCGGCCTACGCGGCCGAGCAGATCGACGCCCTTCTCGCCCGTGCGACCGACCGCGAGGAGAACGCCCCCGACGTCGAGACGGTCATGGACCGCGTGGTCGCCCCCTTGATGTACCGCATCCTCTTCCGTCCGGCCGCGCTCGACGCCGCGTACGCGCGTCGGCTCGTGGCCGGACTCCTCGGTACGGAGGAGGGGTCCGGTCAGTGACCGGGTGACCGGACCTCAGGGACGGCGACGCGTTCGGCCTCGGCACCCTTGGGTGCCGTACGGCCCCGGGTCAGGTGCCGAGCGAGGACGATCACGGCCGTCAGCGCCACCAGGGCGGTCACCCCGGGCCAGCCGAACCGGTCATAGGCCCGCACCCCGAGCCAGGACCCCACGCTTCCGCCGATGAACACGCACGTCATGTAGGCGGTGTTGATCCGCGCCCGTGCCGCTGGGCGCAGGGCGAAGTTGCGCGCCTGGTTGGCGACCTGGCCGCATTGCACGGCCACGTCGAGCAGCAGCATGCCGCCGGCCAGCGCGACCAGCCCGGCCACGCCGCCCGTTCCACCCAGTGCCAGCACGCCCGCCGCGCCGGCGACCCCGAGCAGACACCGGAGGCTGACCGCGTCCGGCCCCCTGCGGTCGACGGCGCGTCCGGCGATCGGCGTTCCGAACATGCTGGCGGCTCCGACCAGCCCCAGCACTCCCACGGCCTGGGCACCCATGCCGTACACCGGTCCGGTCAGGAGCAGGGTGAGCGCGGTCCAGGCCGCGCTGAAGCCCGCGAAGACGGCGGTCTGATAGAGACAGGAACGGCGCAGGTCGGGCTCCTCTCTCAGCAGGCGCAGGGGGGCGGCTATGAGCGCGGGGTAGGACCGGCGGGAGGGTGGTGTGGTGTCCGGGACCACACGGGAGAGGACCGCCGCGAGGGCGAGCACGACCACCGCGGCCACCAGATAGGGGGCACGCCAGCCCAGCCAGGTGCCGAGCGTGCCGCCGAAGGTGCGGGCCAGCAGGATGCCGCCGATGAGGCCGCTGCCCACCGTGCCGGTGACGGCTCCGTGCCGTTCGGCGGGGACCAGTCCGGCGGCCATGGGAAGGATGATCTGCGGCACGACGGTGGTGACGCCGGTGGCCGCGCTCGCGGCGACGAGGACCCAGAGCGTGGGGGCCGTCCCGGCGGCGAACAGCCCGAGGGCGGTCAGGGTGAGCAGGGTGACGAGCAGGCGCCGGTGCGGCAGCCGGTCGCCCAGCGGCACGAGCAGGAAGATGCCGCCCGCATAGCCGAACTGGGCCGCGGTGACGACGAGGGCCGCCGAGCCTTCCGGGACGTCGAGGTCGGCGGCGACCAGGGAGCTGATCGCCTGCGGGAAGTAGATCGTCGAGACACCCACGCCGCAGGCGAGGGCCAGGACGAGGATCACCCAACGGGGCGGATTCGGTGGTGCGGAGGACGCGGACACGCAGACACCTCACAGAGGAACCAGTTTAAGTGGTTCGCCGAAGGTACCAGTTAAACCGGTTCTCCCGTACGCTGATCGACGTGTCTACGACTCACCGCTTCCGCCAGGGCGCCGGCCGCCCCTGCCTGGACTTCCTCCGCACCCTGCGCCACCGGGGCACGTCCGGCGCCGTGGAGGAACTGCCCGACGCCGAGTCGCTGGCCGCCTGGGCACGGCAGTGCGGCCCCTGCCCGGCCGCGCCCGGCGACGCCGATCACGCCCTGGTGCACACGGCACAGGAGCTGCGCGAGGCGATCCATCGGCTGATCGGCTCCGCCCGTGCGCACCGGGCCCCCGACACCCGGGCGCGCGAGCTGGTCAACCGTGCCGCCGCGCACGCCGTCCCCGTACCCGGCCTGGCCGCGTCGGGCCGCCTCGAGTGGCATGCCGACGACCCCGTCCGCGCCACCCTCGCCCTGGTGGCCCGCGACACCCTGGACCTGATCACCTCCCCGGCCCTCGACCGGGTGCGCGACTGCGCCGGGACCGCCTGCGGCGCCCTGTTCCTGGACACCTCGCGCCCCGGCACACGCCGCTGGTGCTCGATGGACACCTGCGGAAACCGCGCGAAGAAGGAGGCGCTGCGCCGCAAGGCGCCCGCCTAGGCCCGGCCCACATCGACGTATCTCGAAACGTCGGCCGCGAACCTATACTCCGGACGCATGACGGACATCGCACCCTCCCCGGATCCGGACCTGGTCAACGCGCTGCGGGCGCTGTCCAACCCGATGCGGCTGCAGATGCTGCAGTGGCTGCGCGATCCCGAGCTGCACTTCCCCATGGAGACGGCGATCGCCGATCCGGCGGAGGTGGGTGTGTGCGTGAGCCACCTTCAGGCGAAGGCGGGGCTGGCCCAGTCCACCGTGTCGGCCTACATGGCCGAACTGCAGCGCGCGGGGCTGGTGCGTGCGACCCGCGTGGGCAAGTGGACCCATTACAGGCGGGACGAGCAGCGCATCGCCGACCTCGTCACCGCGCTGGGCCGGACGCTCTAACCGAGCACCCCGACACGCACGACCCGGCGTCGACCCTTGCGCTTCATATCGAGATTCTGCGATATTTCGATTTAGAGGCCACGCAGATAGGGGCAGCGGGGGACCTCGGCAGCGGAACGGGCACAGGTCCTGGTGATCATGGAGTTGCGACGCTCTGTGATCACCGAGGAGATCTGTGCCCGCGCTGCCATCATGGTTGACCGAACCGCTCTGGGACCAGTTCGCGGCCCTATTGCCCGAGCGGCCGGTATATCACCCGGACCATCCGCTCGGCTGCCACCGCCCGCGGATCAGCGACCGGATCATCTTCGACAAGTTCCTGCAACTGCTGCGCTTCGGCTGTTCCTACGAGGCGATCGCCGACACGGCATGCTCGGCCACCACGATCCGCAACCGTCGCAACGAGTGGATACGGCTGGGCGTCTTCGTCCGGCTCAAGCAGATCGCGTTGGAGTCCTACGACCGGATCGTCGGGCTCATTCTCGACCAGATCGCCGTCGACGGCTCCATCACCAAGGCACCCGGGGGCGGTGAGGTCGCCGGGCGCTCACCGGTCGACCGCGGCAAACAGGGGTTGAAACGCTCGGGCATGACGGATGGATACGGCATTCCGCTGGGCCGCGTCCTGGCCGGCGCCAACCGCCACGACTCCCCCCTGCTCGCCCCCACCCTTGACCGCCTGGACGATTTCGGGCCGTTACTCGACGACATGACCGTGCACTTGGACGCCGGCTACGACTAGGCCACCACCCGCGCTCTACTCAACGAACGCGGCCTCCACGCTCGCATCGCGCACAAAGGCGAGAAGGCACCGATCCAGGCCAGCCAGCGTTGGCACGTCGAGCGCACGCACGCCTGGCAGAACGCCTTCCACCGGCTAGCCCGCTGCTACGAGCGGCGCGCCACCGTCGTCGACGCCTTCTTCGACTTCGCCGACACAATCATCATCGTGCGTAGCTTGATCCGACGAGCATGGACAACTCACCGCTGGGATGAACGCCCGAACCGCCGGCCATGACCCCGCACCTATCCGCTATCCCCAGCCGCAGGAGTAGCCGTAGTGGCGCGTGCCGACCGGGTGGCCCGCCGGGAGCGGCTCACCGTTCAGCGGCGGGATCTCGATGACGTCCCCGAGCATGCCGTCTGCAGTGAGATGCTCGTCGAGGCGGATGACGCTGTCGCACCGCCCGTCTGAGTAGATGAACAGGGTCAGGTCAACACCAAAGGGAGGCTCCTTCACCTCCGCCACCACCGGAGCTAGGAGCCAGGAGCAGGCCCACCGCACTTCGTCCGGATGAGAGGTAACGACAGTCTCGGAATGGCTGTACGAGCCTGATCCACCCATCTCGAGAGTGAGCTCGTAGTACGAGAAGGGAGGGTCTTCCGGCATGTCGGCGTCGTCGGCCCATGCGTTCAAGGCTGCGATTCCGGCACGGGCGGCAGGGTCGTCGGGGACGGCTTTCAGCGTTTGCGTGTAGAGGGCGTGTGCCTCGTCCCGTCGACGGGCGAGGGTGCGCTCGTCCTCGCCGTGCGCGTTCGCATTGTCGTCATCGATCTTCCAGTAGTTGATTTGCTGAACGAGTCGCCCGGCAAGCAGCGAGGCGGCCAGGCGATCGTCGGGACGGGTACGCAGTGCGGCACGGAGCCACCGCTCCTCCGGCCACGTGAGAAGGAAGTCAGGGTTCATAAGATGCTCCAGGGAGTCGCTCCTGAGCATGCACAACAAACGACCCAACTCCCGGGCAGCGTCGGGGTCTCCAGCGGTCGCTGTGGCCCGCAGCCTCTTGATCGTTTCATCGGTGATTGCCATGGCACGCGAGGCTAGCCGAAGTCAAGTGCGCCTTGCTCAAAGCAGCTTGGGGTGTGTAACCACAGCGCGCACGAGAGCGAGAAGGGGCTGATCCAGGGCCTGGCAGAAGCCTTACAGCGGCTCCGCTCCTTTGAGGGCCGCATCACCTACGCCTTCCTCGACCTCGCTGACAAAATCATCACCCTGCGTAGTCAGACCCGACGAGCACGGACTACCCATCGCTGGGACGAAAGCCCGGGCCGTCGCCCATACAGGCACGCCTTATTTGCGCGGTCTCTAAGGCAAGTGGGGTAGTTCTGTACTTGCCTGAACGGTATCCAAGGGGTGTTAGACACGTTGGCTAGGTCTGCTGTCCTCTCGCTGCGGTCTTGGGCACTGTTCTCTGAGGAGCCGGTGGCCTTCATGCGTGGTTCCCTTCACAGAAAGGTCATTTCCTGAAACGCTCCTCGCCGAGGGCAGGTCCCAGTCGGGGCGCCGGTCCACAGGCCGGTCAGCGGCCAACGCGGGCATGAGGGGGAGGGCGATGGATCTGCAGATCCGCATCGAGGGCGGGCCGGTCGACGAGTATGTCGCGCTGGCCGACTGGCTGAACGGCAACCGCGATTTCCGCGGCCGGGTCCGCCAGGAGCTTGGCCCGCCTACGGACGGGACGCTGGGCGGGGAATGGGTCGATATGCTCACGATCGCGGTCGGCTCCGGCGGGCTCGGTGTCGCCCTGACCAACTCGTTGAACAAATGGCTGGAGAACCGGCGCGCCGGCCTCGTCGCCAAGGTCACCGTCACCTCGAAACGCCGCACCGTGAAACTACGCGCCCGTGACGCCAACGCCGAGGCGGTGCAACTGCTCGGCGAGATCCTGCGCGACGCCGATGAGCGGTAAGCCCGTCATCCCGCCCGGCTCACGAGCCGTCTTGATCGGCATTCCCCGCTACCAGAAAGACGCCAGGTACCGGTCGTACACCGCCGTCGGCAACAGCGTCGAGGGCATGTACCAGTTGCTGGTCGAATCGGGCCTGTGCGGTTGGCGCGAGGAACAGGTTGAGAAGATCGTCAATCCCGCCAACGCCGGGCAGCTCATGGGCCGGCTGCGCCAGCTGGCGGCCGAGACCACCGGGGTGCTGCTGCTCTACTTCGTCGGCCACGGCCAGCCCAGCGAGCACACCGGCGAGCTGTGCCTGGCCATCGCCGACACCGACCACGCCAACCCCGACGCCACCGGCCTGGAGTACGCCAAGATCAAGAGGACGCTGCACAGCGGCACACCGGCCGCCACCAGGATCGCGATCCTGGACTGCTGCTACTCCGGGCGGGCCATCGGGCTCGGCGCCGACGACGACGGTACGCAACTAGCGGACCTCAGTGACTGCGCGGGCGTCTACACCCTCACCGCTGCCGACGAGCGCGCCCACGTACCGCCCGACGGCGAGGGTCACCCGCGTACCGCTTTCACCGGCGAGTTGCTGGAACTGCTGACCCGTGACGGCGTCCCCGGCGGCCCGGATGGTTTGGCACTCGGGGCGATCTTCCCGCACCTACGGCAACGGCTGGCGGCCAAAGGGCTCCCCCGTCCCAACCAGCGCAGCGACGACACCGCGGCCGCGTTCGTCTTCGCCTGCAACCATGCGACACCACCACCCGGCCAGCCTCCTAGGGAGGCGGATACGGCGACGAGCGCTAGCACGTCAGGTCGGGCAGTGCCGCGCCAGGACGCTGACGTCTCGCCTCTTAGCAGCGAGCGGGTTGGCGAGCGCCGGGTCGCCCCACAGACAGGGCGCCGCTCGGCCGGTACCCGAACGCCAACCGGCCCACGTGCCCGTCGACGGATCCTGGCCGCTGTGCTGACAGCAGCCGTCGTGCTGACCGGGGCCGTGGGCTGGGTGATGTGGCCCCAGGCGCAGGGCGTCGCCCTGCCTGGCCTCACTCCCGCCGGGCAGATGACCGCGCCCACCGGCGTGGACACAGCGGTGTTCAGCCACGACGGCCACACCCTGGCCACAGCGGGTTCCGACGGCACGGTGCTGCTGTGGAACACTGCCAGTCACCAGCAGGTCGGCCAGCCCATAGGTCCCATCGCCGCCAACTCTCACCCAGGCATCGCATTCACCGCCGATGACCGCGCCCTGCGAACCGCCAGCTGCGACGCGGGCCAGCGCCAGGAGGAGTGCGTTACCGCCAGGCTGTGGGACACCACCAGCGGCCAGCAGACCCGAAAACCCACCGTCATCCCCCGAAAGATCACCAGTTGGCCGCTTTGGGTACTGAGCCCTCACGGTCGCACCCTGGCAACCAGCGATACGAGTTCCTGCACTGTGAGGAATCTCGATAGCGGCCAGAAAACGGATTTGGCTGCGAATGCGAACTGTGACGGAGAAACAGCCGCATTCAGCCCCGACGACCACACTGTCATTTTAGGGCGCATCACCACGGTTTGGGTGGCTGACACGTCCAGCGGACGCACGATCGCATCCTTCGCCCTTGGAACGGGCAGCACCATCGAATGTATTGCGCTCAGCCCTGACAATCGGACCTTCGCCGTCGCCCTCAGCGATAACACCGTGCAGTTGTGGGATATCGCCTCCGGTCGGCAGACCGGTTCCACCCTCACTGGCCTCACCAAGTCGGCGATCGTCCTCGTGTTCAGCCCCGACGGCCGTGCCCTGGCCGCAGCCGGTGGCGACGGCACGGCTGTGGTGTGGGACACCGCCAGCCAACGACATTTCGGCGACCCGCTCACCGGCGTCAACGCGATCGCCTTCAACCCCGACGATCAGACCCTTGTCACCGGGGGCCTCGACCACACCATCCGGCTATGGAACCTGCCACCCAGAGAGACCAGCGGCACATCGACAGGTGACCACTGACCACGGCGACTGCACTCCGTGTCCTAGCCGCAGCACCTGCCGACAGTGCTGGAAATGCCACTCGTCGAAACCCGGGCAGGTCGTCGGGGTTGAGCCTCAAACACACCCGTGGCCCCGTCCTGCAGCCAGGGACTTGCCTTACATGCCTGAACGCCTAAGCCTCACCTCACCAGGGCATTCGCTTGATAACACAAGATAACGGTGGACGCCGCCCTCTACGGAGACCCGGAACCGCTGGCCGCCGCTGTACCCACCACGGCCTGGTGACATGGCTGTTGGCACTCCTTGAATGCGGCTCTGTCCGCGGCTCCGTGAATCCCAAGGTGAGTGGCGTGAACAGGGAGTCTTTCCGGCACGGTGTCTTCTGTCGTGCCGAGGAGGACGGTTGAGCCCCGGTTTCGAAGGGACGGCCTTGCTCTACTCGCTCAGTCCCACGAGGCCCCAGCCTCGTCGGGCCGCCTCGGTGAGGACGTGGCCCCACTCCGCCAGCAAGTCTGTGAATGCGTCGAAGTTGCCGACCCATCCTTCGGGATCGGCGGCGTGTTCGGTGAAGGCTCCTTGCATCCTCTCAAGCCGAGGACGTACCCGCTCCCAGGTCGCGGCCAGTTTCCACACGCCGTCTGGTGGCTGTGCGAGCAGCAGCCCATAGACGCTGGGGTCGTCGCTGAAGAAGTCCGTATCCGTCTGCTGCGCCTCGCCGTCCAGCCCGACCCAGATCAACCCGAGCAACAACGTGTCCAACTCGGCCCGTACCAGAGGATCAACGTGGTCGCGCATGGATTCCCACCGCTGCCCGGCCCAGAAGTGCGCCTTGAACGAGCCACAGGTGTGCAGGAACTCGTATACGGCGAAGAAGGCGCTGTTGGGTCCCCGTGGCCACTCCCAGTCGCCCTCGACCGCCGGCGCGTCGTGATCCCACAGCCCCGTCTCGTCGGCATACCAGGCGTTCCTCAGCCGCGGCAGCCGCTCCCGGGGCGGAACCTCCCCCAGCCATGACCAGTCTGCGATCATCACCGTGATGTCCAGCCCCATGGGGGTCAGCGTACCGATCGCCCATACTCCAAGGCAGCGTCGGGTGCCAGGCCCGGCCGCCCCGCGTTCGGGATTCACGAAACTGCGGGCAGAGCCTTGAATGCGGCCAAGCCGCGCTCGGGCTCACCTCAGGGTCGCTCGTCCTGATTCCCCAAGGGGTACTGGCCTTGACCAAGAGCCGGTCACGTACCAGCAGCTTTCTCACTGCAGCCCTTTCACCCTCTGTGGGTGCTGCTGGCAGGATGACAGGGTGACGAGTACGGGGGAGCACGAGCAGGCAGCGCAGGACGCAAGTGCGCTGGCGTACCGCATGTTCACCGATCCTGGGAGCCTTCTGAATAGGTCGGCCCCTACACCCGTCCTGCTGCACGGGCCGGGGGCGGGACTTGTGCAGCGCCGCGAGGCGCTGAGGCCCGTGTACGAGGCGATCGTGGCACGTCTCGGTGCACCGACGCTGCTGGGCGCGTCCGCGTACGGGCCAAGCGTGCGCTGGTGCACCCAACGGTGGATCGTGCTGCTGTCCGGCGACCACCGGCAGGTGGCGCTCTCCGTCCACGACGCCGATTCGTTCGCGGAGCGGGAGTGGTGGGCTTTCGACGGCGCCAGTCTCCGTCGTGAGGACGGCAGCCACGGATTCGCCGACCTTCCGTATCTGTGGCAGCTCGAGCGCGGAGGCCCTGGCATCACGCCCGGGTGGACGTTCAACGGCCAGTGCGTCGCCAGCACCTGGGACCACGCTCGCGGTGCCCTGGAGCTGATGCTCGCGTCGTGGGCGGAACAGATGCCCATACAGGCGCTGGGTGATTGGGTCAGCTGCCAGGTGCGTGCTCACCGGGACTGGGACCGGCCCATGATCGTCTCCTTTACGCCCGGCGACCGGGGCAGGGAGTTCAGCGCGATCATCTACGACCAGGACCACGAGCAGACGTCACAGCGAGCGGCCGAAATGCGCGACCGGGGCTGGCGTGAGCTGGACACCCACCGCCGCTGGAGCATCGAACTGCCGGAGACGGACCCCCACGCCCCGGCCGAGATCGCCAGGCTGGTCATCGCTGATCTCCGCGCCCGCGGTGCCACGTGCCCCGCGGAGGTGACGGCATGGGACATCAGCGCAGGAGATCACGGAGACCTCTGGGTCCCCGGCCTGGGAGTCCAGACTCATCCAGCACGCGGGGAGCACTACTAAGAAGTGATGTCCCTTAGCGACTGGAACCAACGAGAGTCGGCGAGGGAGCGCACGATGAGCGGCGGGAAGCGTCTGGGGCTCGGCACCTTCGGGATCTACACCTTCGACTTCGAGCACCAACCGGCCGCGATGATCCGGGATTCGGTCCGGGAGCTGGAGGAACTGGGCTGGCGTGCGCTGTGGATCCCCGAGCTGCTCGGGCGGGACGCGTTCAGCCACGCCGGTTATCTGCTGTCGTCCACCGAGCGGCTGAGCGTCGTCAACGGCATCGCCCGGATCTGGTCTCGCGAGGCGCGATGGACGTACGGCGCCGCCCTGTTGCTCGCGGACGCCTATCCGGGCCGGCACATCCTGGGCCTCGGCTTCGGCGGTCAGCCACGCCCGGGGGTCAAGCCGGTCGCCGCCATGTCCGCGTACCTGGACGAGCTGGACGCCCCGGACACGCCCAACCCTCGTCCCGGGATTCCGATCCGGCGCCTGCTGGCCGCCTACGGCCCCCGGATGCCGGAGCTGGCCCGTGAGCGCGCCGACGGAGCCCAGACCTACCACGTGAACGTGGCCCACACCGCGCAGGCCAGGGAGATCCTCGGTCCGGACGCCTTTCTGGCCGTCGAGCACGCGGTACTGTTCGAGACCGATCCCGGCAGGGCCCGGACCCTCGCCCGCGAGCACCTGCACGGCTACCTCAACACTCCTTACAACCTGGCGAAGTTCCGCAGGCTCGGGTACACCGACGACGACTTCTCGGGCGGCGGCAGCGACCGTCTGGTGGACGACCTGGTGTTCTGGGGCGACCCGGACACCGTCGTACGGAAGCTGCGCGGCCACGCCGAGGCGGGCGCCGACCACGTCGCCGTCCAGGTGATCGGCGTCGGGCCCGGCGATTCGGCACTGCCGCACTGGCGCCTGCTCGCCGACGCGCTGCTGCCCGACGAGACCGGGGAGCCCGGGGCTACCCGCTGAACCGGTCCCGCAGTTCGCGCTTGAGGATCTTCCCGCTGGCGTTGCGCGGCAGTTCGTCCACGAACAGCACCCGCTTGGGCGCCTTGAAGGACGTCAGTTTCTCTCTCACATGGGCGATGAGCTGATCCTCCGTCACCTCTCCGCGCGCGACGACGACGGCCGTGACGGCTTCGATCCACCGCTCGTCGGGCAGGCCGATCACGGCGGCCTCGACGACCGACTCGTGGGTGTAGAGCGCGTCCTCCACCTGGCGGGAAGCCACCAGCACACCACCGGAGTTGATGACGTCCTTCACCCGGTCGACGATGGTGAAGTAGCCGTCCGCGTCGCGCACGGCGAGGTCGCCGGAGTGGAACCAGCCGTCGCGGAAGGCCTCGGCGGTCTCCTCGGGCTTGTTCCAGTAACCCTCGCACAACTGCGGTGAGCGGTAGACGATTTCACCGGGAGCGCCGTCGGGGACGTCCTCGCCCTTGTCGTCGACCACCCGCGCGTCCACGAACAGGACGGTCCGGCCGCAGGAGTCGAGGCGGCCCTCGTGCTCGTCGGGCCCGAGCACCGTGGCCAGGGGGCCGATCTCGCTCTGCCCGAAGCAGTTGTAGAAAGCAAGGTCCGGCAGCCGTTCGCGCAGCCGCCGGAGCACCGGCACGGGCATGATCGAGGCGCCGTAGTAGGCCTTGCGCAGGCCGCTCAGGTCGCGCTCGGCGAAGTCGGGCCGGTTCGCCAGGCCGATCCACACGGTGGGCGGCGCGAACAGGCTGTCCACGCGGCCCGCCTCGATCAGGTCGAAGAGACGGTCCCCGTCCGGCGCGTCCAGGATGACGCTGGTCGCGCCGACCGCGAGGTACGGCAGCAGGAACACGTGCATCTGCGCCGAGTGGTACAGCGGCAGCGCGTGCGCGGGCCGGTCGCCGGCGCTCAGATCGAGCGCCGTGATCGCGCTCAAGTACTCGTGCACCAGTGCCCGGTGCGTCATCATCGCACCCTTGGGCAGGGCGGTGGTACCGGAGGTGTACAGCAGCTGCACCAGGTCCTCGGTGCGCGGTTCCGCGTCGTAAGGCGGCACCTCGGCCAGCCGGGCGAGGAAGGAGTCGTCGGTGTCACGCAGCGGTACCACCCGTACCCGCTCCGGCAGCCGGCCGGCGAGGCCGGGGTCGGCGAGGACCAGCGCGCTGCCCGACTGGCCGATGATGTACGCGAGGTCGTCGCCGGTCAGGTTCTGGTTGACCGGCACATGGACCAGGCCCGCGCGGGCGCAGGCGAGGAAGGCGATCAGGTAGGCGTCGGAGTTGTGACCGTAGGTGCCGACCCGGTCGCCCGGGGCCAGCCCCTCGGCGAGGAGAAGGCCGGCCGCGCGGGAGACGGCTCCGTCGAGTTCCTCGTAGGTCCAGCTGCGCTCGCGGTACTCCACCGCGACGCGCGCCGGGGTGCGGCGGGCGCTGCGCCGCAGCACCCCGTCGACCGTGCTGCCGTGTCCCTGCGTCATGACAGCCGATCCTCGGCCCGCCCGAGGCGCAGGTCAAGAACCCGGAGCCGCGACACATACCGGTGGGTACGGTGCTGCGGTGGACGGCCGGCCGCGACTCGGAACATCAACGACTGTTCGCCGAATGCCCCTCTGTGCATCTCTGTGCTCCCGTGCGCCCCCCTGCAGAAAGGATTCGCAATAACCAACACCAGGCCTTACTGGGCAGGACATGACTCAGGCGCCAAGTCAGTGCACCATTCACCGATTTTCGAGTGTCATTTGAGGCAGGGGGTATCTGATGAGCCACGTTGTGCCTGAACAGGAACGTGCTTGGAAGGTGGGTACTGCGCCAGGCATATTCCCATTAGTTGGCCACGGTATCGCCTTGTACCGTCGCCCGCTGGCTTTTCTGAATTCTTTGCCCGCGTATGGGGATCTGGTCGAGATACGGCTGGGTCCCCAGCGGGCCTGGATGGTGTGTCACCCGGAGTTGGTCCACCGAATGCTCAAGGACACACGCACCTTCGACAAAGGGGGTCCGCTGTTCGACAGGCTCCGGACCCTGATGGGCAACGGTGTTGTCACCTGCCCTCACCAGGACCACCGGCGGCAGCGCAGGCTGCTGCAACCTGCCTTCCGCCCTTCCCGCCTCGCCGAGCGGGCGGACCTGTTGGGTGAGGAAGCCGAGGCGGTGTGCCGCGAGTGGGAGGCCGGCCGGCAGGTCGACATCAGCGCGGCCATGATGGCGTTGACGACGCGGGTGATCAGCCGTGTCCTCTTCTCCGACTCGCTGGACACCGGGACGGCCGCCGAGGTACGGCAGTGTCTGGCCGCCATCGTCCACGGCCTGTTCGTCCGCACCGTCGTGCCCATCGACGCCCTGTTCCGCGTGCCCACGCCCGCGAACCGCCGTTACCGGCGCGCGGTCGAGCGCACTCACGCGATCATCGACGCGGC
This sequence comes from Streptomyces griseochromogenes, assembly GCF_001542625.1. Lineage (NCBI taxonomy): Bacteria > Bacillati > Actinomycetota > Actinomycetes > Kitasatosporales > Streptomycetaceae > Streptomyces > Streptomyces griseochromogenes. The sequence continues at coordinate 6,493,859 of NZ_CP016279.1, forward strand.
CATCGCCGAGCGACGTCGGGGCGACCCCCGTGACGACCTGCTGGGGACGCTGCTCCAGGCCACGCACGGCGACGGCGCGGAACCGGCGGTCACCGCGCAGGAGGTCCATGATCAGCTCGTCTCGCTCCTGCTCGCCGGAACCGAGAGCACCGCCCTGTGCCTGGCGTCCGCCTTCAGCCTGCTGGCGCAGAACCCGGAGGCGGAGCGCCGGCTGCACGCCGAGGTCGATGCCGTTCTCCCCGGGGGAAGGCGGCCCGGGCCCGACGATCTGCCACGCCTCGTCCACACCCGGGCCGTCGTCACCGAGACGTTGCGCCACTCACCGCCGGGCTGGCTCTTCACCCGTGTCACCACCAGGGAGACGGAGTTCGCCGGGTGCCGTCTCCCCCGGGGAGCCACCGTTCTGTACAGCCCCTACCTGCTGCACCACGATCCCGCGTGGTTCCCCGACCCCGGGCGCTTCCTCCCCGACCGCTGGCTGCCGGGCCCGGGCGCCGCCGGGGCGCACGGTGCGCTGATCCCGTTCGCCACGGGCAGCCGCACATGCATCGGCGAGGCGTTCGCCATGGCCGAGGCCACGGTCGCCCTCGCCACCGTCGCCGGCCGCTGGCGTCTGCGCCATGTGCCGGGTCCCGTCGAACCACCCCGTCCCGGAGCGACACTGGGGCCCCGGTCTCTCGTCATGATCTGCGAGTCGCGTGCGCGCGTGCCGGTCGGCACCGCCCTGCACACCGGTTCTCGCGCGCCTGGAGCGACTCAGGCATCCCGCGTACAGGCTTCCCGAATGTCAGGTGACAGCGGTGTCGACGACGCATGAGGAATTCACGCTCGCATCACAAGGCGAGACTCCGGCCTCCAATCTGAAGGAACTGATCGACGCCCACCTCTACATGCCTTTTGCCTTCCGGAGCAATCCGCACGAATCCGAGGCGGTCGCCGGCGTCGACGCATGGCTGCGCGCGCGGGGGCTGACCGACGAACCGGGGGTGGCGGCGATGATCGCCTATACCCGGCCGGCCGTGCTCGCGTCCTACAACAGCCCGACCGTGGACTCCGGCATCCTCCAGATGGTGGCCAATCAAGTCGCCTACCAGTTCATCTTCGACGACCGGGCGGAAGAGGTCGGCCGGCGGTCGCCGGGCCGGCTGCTGTCCATGCTGACCGAGAGCATCGCGATCCTGCGGGACGGCAAACCGCCCAGCACCCTCTTGGGGGCGGCCCTGGCCGATCTTCATCGGCAGGTCCGGGAACGGTGCACACCGGCGCAAGCCGCGCGCTGGGCATGGACGGGCCGCGAGTACGTCCACGGCCTGCTGTACGAGGCGGTGGCCCAGGACCAGCGCCTCCCCGTACCCATCGATCTGTCCAACTCGATACGTTCGCTCACCGCGGGCGTCGAGCCCTTCTGCCCCCTGTACGAGGCGGCGCAACCCTGTGAAGTGCCTCCCGAGGACCTCTATCACCCGGCGATGCGGCGACTCATGCGTCTGTCGGTCGACGCGGCGGTGTGGACGGCCGACCTCTTCTCCGCGGTCAAGGAGCAACGGACAGGCGGCATGATCAACCTGGCCCTCGCCCACCAGCGCACCCACCGATGCTCGCTGCCGGTGGCCGTCATGCTGGCCATCCGGCAGATCAACGACACGATCCACGAGTTCCAGCGGCACTACGCGGAGATCGAACCGCAGCTGAGCCCTGCCGGCGTCGGCTACGTGGACGGGATGGTCAACTGGATGCGCGGTTGCTACTACTGGTCCCGTACGGTGCCGCGCTACGCGGACACGGCTGCGGCGCCCGCCCTCCTGTGAGCGTGCTGTGCTCCCGCCGGTGCCGCGCGGCGGGCGCACAGCGTCAGGGCAAGCTCGCGAACCGTCGTCTCCGCTGCCCCGCTCCCGGTGGGAGCCATTCGAGTCTTATTACCCGAAGGGCGCGCAGCCGAACCGATCCGGCGGACAATTCCTCCTTCTGTGCAATCTTCGTATCTCCTTACGGCCATCGGGTGTGCTTCACGGGCGTACGCTCGGCGCTGTCCTGCGAGGTTCAACGACGGGAAGCGGTAGGGCACATGACGCATGGGGCACGGCAGTCGATCATCGAGTCCTGCCCGTTGCTCGAGCGTGACCGGGAACTCCAGGCTCTCGACTCGGCGTTGTCCGAGCTTCGCGACGCGGCCGACGGCGTGCCGCGGACGCTGCCCGGCGGGTTGCTCGCGTTCACCGGTCCGGCCGGGCTGGGAAAGTCGGCGCTCATGGCGGAGGCGCGCACCCGCGCCACGACACGCGGGTTCACGGTGCTGTCGGGCCGGGGCGGCGAGAACGAACAGGAATCGGCGTTCCGTGTGGTACGGCAGCTCGTCCAGCCCGCCCTGGCGTTGATGGACGAGGACGTACATGTCTTCCTGGGAAGTTGGTACGACATCGTCGCCGGTGCGCTCGGTCTGGAGGCGACGGACACCGCCCATGCCCCCGACCCGACCGGAGTGCGCGACGGCCTCGACTGGGTGATGACGCGCCTCACGGTGCGGAAGGCGCCCGTCGTCCTGCTCCTGGACGACCTGCACTGGGCCGATGTCGAGTCCCTCGGCTGGCTCACGTCCTTCGCGTCGCGGGCCGCGGACCTTCCGCTGCTGATCGTGGTCGCCTACCGGCCCGACGAACTGCCGCCCGAGGCTGCCGCTTTCCGCGCTCTGGTGGCACGGCACGGGAACCGGCCCCAGGCTCTGGCGCCGCTGAGCGCCCCGGCCGTGGCGCGGATCGTCAGGGACGAGGTGGGGGACGGGGCCGAGGACGACTTCTGCGAGGAATGCTGGACGGTCACCGGCGGGAGCCCGTTCGAGGCGGTGGAACTCGCCATCGGGCTCGGCGAGCGGAACCTGAAGGGCACACAGGACGAGTTGCCCGCGATGCGGAACGTCGCCGCGGCGGTCAAGGGCCCCGGGCTGATCGAGCGTCTTCGTCGGCTGGGCACGACCACGGTCCACTTCGCCTATGCGGCTGCCGTACTCGGTGCGCCCGCCGCACCGGAGCTCGCCGCCACCATCGCCGTGGTCGGCAGTGAGGAAGCCGCCGAGGCTGCCGAGCGGTTGCGTGCCGCCCGGATCCTGGCCGGCAGCCCCGGCCCCGGGGGCCTCGAGTTCGTTCACCCGCTGATCGCCACGACGATCTACCGCTCCATCCCTTCGCACCTTCGGGTCGGCATGCACGACGCGGCCTCCCAGGCCGTCCTCGCGGCGGGGCTCGGTGCGAGCGCGGCCGCCCGGCACCTGTTGGAGGTTCCCTGCGACGGCCGGCCCGAGGTGGTCGAATGCCTGCGCAAGGCCGCCCGCGAGTACCTGCGCGCCGGGGCCCCGGAAGCCGCCCGGCGTGTCCTGGCCCGGGCCCTGCAGGAGCCCCCGGTCACCGAGGACCGTGCCGAGCTCCTCCACGAGATCGCGGGCGCGACCTTCCTGATGGACCCCACAGCCACGGTCACCCATCTCCGCGAGGCACTGGCCGAGCCCGTCGCCGATCCCGATCTTCGTGCCTCCATCGTCTACCGGCTGACCCAGGCGCTGGCCCACACCGACCAGTTGGCCGAGGCGGCGACCGTGGCCGCCGAGGAGGCGCACCACACCGCCAGTCCCCGCGTCCGACTGCGCATGCAGGCCGATCACTTCGTCTAGAGCGCGTTCCGCACCGACGAGCCCGACGCCCCCGCCCGCTCGCGCAGGCTTGCCCGCCTGGCCGAGCAGCTGACCGGCCGCGGTCTGGAGGAACGGTACATCCTGGGGCTGCGAGCCTGGGACGCCGTGGTCCGCGGCGAGCCGCGGCAGACCGTCCTCGCTTGTGCCGAGCAGGCCCTGCGCGGCGGGATGAGCTGGACCGACGAGAACCGGGGCTTCGAGGTGCCCGTCTCCGTCGCCCTGGTCTTCATGTACTGCGACCAGCCACGACGGGCCGAGGAACTCTTCACCAGGGGTATGGCCGAGTGCGAGCGGAAAGGCTGGCGCGGCTCCCACCTGGCCCTCGGCCAGACCCTCTTCGGCTACATCCGCTACCGTCGCGGCTGCCTGACCGACGCGGAGGAACTGGCCCGGGAGGGCTTGCGCACCGCCGACAAGATGGAAGGGGCGGTGCCCGCCCAGTGGTTCGCCATCGGCATCCTCATCCAGACCCTGCTGGCCCGTGGGCGCACCACGGACGCCCGGCAACTCGCGGACTCCTACCACTACGGTGAAGTGGTCCCGAACGCCGTCATCTACCCCGATCCCCGCACCGTGTACGCAGAACTGCTCCTGGCGGAGGGGCGGCACGCCGAGGCGGAGCGCCTGCTGTCCGCCGTCGGGGACTGGCTGGAGGGACGGGCCTGGCGCAACCCCGCCTGGTGCCGCTGGCAACTGAGCCTGGCGTCCGCCGTCGCCTCCAGCGCCCCCGATCGGGCGGTCTCGCTCGCCCGGGACGCCGTCAAGCGGGCCCGGGACTTCGGCGCGGCCTCCGTGATCGGCCAGGCGCTCCACACCGAGGCCGAGGTGACCGGCGGACCCGCCGCGCTCGATCTGTACACGGAGGCCGTGGAACACCTGGAACGGTCGCCCGCCTCGTACGAGTTGGCCCGTGCCCTGGTCGGCCACGGCGCCGCGCTGTCCCGGCACGGCCGGCTGCAGGAGGCGGCGGACCGGCTCTACCAGGGGCTGGAAGGCGCCGTCCACTGCGGTGCCGAGGCCCTGTCCGGCCGGGCCCGGGAGGAGCTCTCCGCAGCCGGGCTGCGGCCGCTGCCCTTGCGTTACGCACAGACGGACACGCTCACGGCCCACGAACGCCGAACCGCCGAACTGACGGTCCAGGGCCACCCGGTGGCCGTGGTCGCGAAGCAACTGCGCCTCACCGAACAAGGGGTGAAGCAGCTGCTCTCGTCCGTCTACCGCAAGATCGGCACCGATGCGGCCGACCTCACCAGTGCCCTGGAGAGGTTCCCCCGCCCTCGATCGTGAGCGACGACGCCGCTCGTCACACGGGACGCGTCCGTCCCTCCCAGTACGGATCCCGCAGCCGCCGCTTGTACAGCTTGCCGTTGGGGTCGCGGGGCATCTCGGCGATGAAGTCGACGGTCCTGGGCCGCTTGTACTTGGCGAGCCGCTCCGCGCAGTGATCGAGCAGCGCCGCGGCGAGTGCGGGACCCGGCTCGTGTCCGGGGGCCGGTTCCACGACGGCCTTGACCTCCTCGCCCCAGTCGTCGTGCGGGATGCCGAAGGCGGCGGCGTCGGCGACGGCGGGGTGGGCGAGCAGCGCGGACTCGATCTCGGCCGGGTAGATGTTGACCCCGCCGGAGATGATCATGTCGATCTTGCGGTCGCGGAGGAAGAGGTAGCCGTCCTCGTCCAGGTAGCCGAGGTCCCCGACCGTGAAGAAGTCACCGATACGGTTCTTGCGGGTCTTGGCCTCGTCCTTGTGGTACGAGAAGCCGCCGGTGCTCATCTTCATGTACACCGTGCCCAGTTGACCGGGCGGCAGCCGGTTCCCGTCGTCGTCGAAGACCGCGAGTTCGCTGATCGGCCAGGCCTTGCCGACCGTGCCGGGCTTCTTCAGCCAGTCCTCGGCGGTGGCGAAGGCTCCGCCGCCCTCGCTGGCCGCGTAGTACTCCTCCACACAGTGCCCCCACCAGTCGATCATGGCCCGCTTCACATGGTCCGGGCAGGGGGCGGCGCCATGGATGGCATGCCGCATGGACGAGACGTCGTACCGGTCCCTCACCTCGTCCGGGAGCGCCAGCAGGCGGTGGAACTGGGTCGGGACCATATGGGTGTGGGTGCACTCGTGGGTGTCGATGAGGCGGAGCATCTCCTCGGGGGTCCACTTGTCCATCAGCACCAGGCGGTGGCCGATGTGCAGGGACGCGCCCGCGAACTGGAGGACGGCCGTGTGGTAGAGCGGCGAGCAGACGAGGTGGACGTTGGCGTCGAAGGGCCTGATGCCGAAGATGCCGAGGAAGCCGCCGAGGTAGGCCTCCTCGGGGGGCTTGCCGGGCAGCGGGCGGCGGATGCCGCGCGGGCGTCCGGTCGTGCCGGAGGTGTAGTTCATGACCCAGCCGAGCGTGCGGTCGGCGGGCGCTGACTCGGGCTGTCCGCCGGGGAGTTCCGCGTACGGCCGGAAGCCCTCGACCTCGCCGACCGCGTAGCGGTGGGTGGCCGGCAGACGGGCCTCGTCGGCGGCGTGGCGGGCCGGCGCGGCGAAGCGCTCGTGGGCGATGAGCACCTTCGCGCCGGAATCGGCGACGATCCAGGCGATCTCGGGGCCGACCAGGTGGTGGTTGACCGGAACGAGGTAGAACCCGGCCTGGCTCGCGGCCAGGTAGGCGGTGAAGAACTCGACGCCGTTGGGCAGGACGACGGCGAAGGCGTCGCCGCGCTCCAGGCCCGCCGCGCGCAGCCCGTGGACGAGCCGGTTGGCGGCGGCGTGCAGGCGTCCGGCGGTCCACTGTTCCCCGTCGGGGGCGATGAGGACCGTGCGGTGGGGATTCTGGGCGGCCTGGGCCCAGAATCCGGCGGGGGGTGTGGTCACGACTGGCCGCTCCTTCCGGCGATGCGGTTGACGCGGTCGACGGCCTGCTCGAAGCCGCGGGTCAGATCGTCGAAGACGGCCTGGACGCTGCGCTCGCTGGTCATCCGGCCGACGATCTGGCCGACCGGCGTGCCGAGCAGCGGCTCGACCTCGTACTTCTGGATGCGGGAGACCGCCTCGGCGACCAGCAGGCCCTGCAAGGGCATGGGCAGCGTGCCGGGCCCGGCGGGGTCGTCCCAGGCGTCGGTCCACTCGGTGCGGAGCTGGCGGGCGGGTTTCCCGGTCAGGGCGCGGGAGCGGACGGTGTCGCCGGACCCGGCGGCGAGGAGCCTGCCGGTCAGGGCGGGTGAGTGGAGGTCCGCTTCTGTGGTGGTCAGCCATATGGAGCCGAGCCATACACCCTGGGCTCCGAGAGTGAGGGCGGCCGCCACCTGTTGTCCGGTGCCGATGCCTCCCGCAGCCAGCACGGGCAGCGGATCGACCGCCTCGACGACTTCCGGGGTCAGCACCATGGAGGCGATCTCCCCGGTGTGGCCGCCGGCCTCGTAGCCCTGGGCCACGACGATGTCGATGCCGGCCTCCTGGTGCTTGCGGGCGTGCCGGGCGCTGCCGGCGAGCGCGGCGACCAGGACGCGGCGGTCGTGGGCGCGGGCGACGACGTCGGCGGGCGGGGAGCCGAGGGCGTTGGCCAGCAGCCGGATCGGGTAGTCGAAGGCGACGTCGAGCTGGGTGCGGGCGACCTGCTCCATCCACCCGGTGATGCGCCACCCGGACGCCTCGCCCTCGGCCAGCTCCGGCACCCCGTGCTTGGCGAGCGTGTCGCGCACGAACTGCCGGTGCCCCTCGGGGATCATCGCCTCGACATCCGCCTCGGAGACGCCCTCCACCTTCTTCGCGGGCATCACCACGTCCAGCCCGTAGGGGCGGCCCCCGATGTGCGCCTCGATCCAGTCGAGGTCCCGTCTGAGGTCGTCGGGTGCGGTGTAGCGGACCGCGCCGAGCACACCGAAGCCGCCGGCCCGGCTGATGGCCGCGGCGACGGCGGGGAACGGCGTGAAGCCGAAGACGGCGTGCTCGACTCCCAGTTTCCTGCTCAGCTCCGTCTGCATGGGCGCAGGATGCCGCAGTCGTCCGGACGACGGAAGACCTTTTCTGATGCTCCGTCAGATTCGGCTTCCCGCAGGGGACCCGCACGCCTCATTGACACGTCCCCCACCCGACAGGACAGTTTCACGATGACCGATGAGGTGGCCACCAGACTCACCCGCCGTCAACTGGGCGCCCTGACCCTGGGCGGTGCCCTCGCCCTCATCCCCTTGCCCGTCGGCCCGGCCGAAGCCGCCCCGCTGTCCGGCGCTCACCGTCCCACCCTGCGCCACGGCTCCCCCGAACGCGCCGGCCTCCTCGGGGAGCACCTGCGCCGGCTCGTCACCGAGGCCGAGACGTTCCTCGGCCCCTCCCCCGAGCACCCCTGGTACGCGGGTGCCGTCCTGCTCGCCGGGCGGGGCGGGACCGTGGCCCTGCACCGGCCGATCGGCATGGCGGTGCGCTATGCGGGATACGACGAGAAGACCGACACCGGTATCGAGCTCCCGGCCGGTCGGCACATCCCGATGGCCGAGGACACCGTCTTCGACCTCGCCTCGCTCTCCAAGCTGTTCACCTCGCTGCTCGCCGTGCGGCAGCTGGAGCGCGGCACGCTGGAACTGGAGGCGACCGTCGCCTCGTACCTCCCGGACTTCGGCCGGGCCGGCAAGGAGCGGATCACGATCCGTCAGCTCCTCACCCACACCTCGGGTTTCCGTGACTGGATCCCGCTCTACAAGGCGCCGACGTACGAGGAGAAACTCCGCCTCATCTGGAACGAGGCGCCGCTCAACCCGCCCGGTACGGCCTACCTCTACTCGGACCTCAACCTGATCTCCCTCCAGCTCGTCCTGGAGAAGACCACCGGCCGGCCCCTCGACGCCCTGCTGCGCGAGGAGATCACCGCCCCGCTCGGCCTCGCCCGCACCCGCTACAACCCGCCCGCGTCCTGGAAGCCGGAGATCGCCGCCACGGAGGACGCCCGCCCGCCGTGGTCGGGGCTGAACCGCGGGCTCGTGTGGGGCGAGGTGCACGACGAGAACGCCTTCAGCCTCGGTGGGGTCGCGGGCCACGCGGGGGTGTTCTCGTGCGCCTGGGACCTCGCGGTGCTCGCCCGCACGCTGCTCAACGGCGGCGTCTACGGCCGTGCGCGCATCCTGGAGCCCGAGTCGGTGGACCTGATGTTCACGAACTTCAACACCGCCTTCCCGGGCCATGAGCACGGGCTCGGCTTCGAGCTCTACCAGCACTGGTACATGGGCGCCATGGCCACCCCGCGCACCGCGGGCCACACCGGCTTCACCGGCACCTCGCTGGTGCTGGACCCGACGACCGACTCCTTCCTCGTCGTGCTGGGCAACTCCGTTCACCCGGTGCGCACGTGGCGGTCCGGGTCCGCGCCCCGGGTCGCGGCGGGCACCCACCTGGCCCGCGCGGTTCCGGTACGGCCGGCCGGAGGCCGTACCGCCTGGTTCTCCGGTACGGCCTCCGCCACGACCGCGACCCTCACCCTGCCCGCGGTCGACACCTCGCCCGGCGCCGCGCGGCTGTGCTGCGCCCTGTGGTGGGACATCGAGCCCGCCGGGGACGTCCTCGTGCTCGAGGCCACCACGGACGACGGCACCACCTGGCAGCCGGTGCCGTTCACCACCGAGCGCGACGGCGAGGCACCGCAGGAGCATCCCGGGGGTTCGGTGACCGGCTGGTCCGGTCGCGTCTGGCACCGCCTGACCGCGAAGCCGCCGGCCGCCCGGCAGCTCACCGTGCGCTGGCGGTACACCACGGACCGGCTGTACGTCGGCCGTGGCGCCTACGTCGACGCATCGCGCATCGAGGCGGACGGCGAGGTCGTCTTCGACGAGGCGCGGCCCGCGGACGCGGCACGGATCCAGGCGGTGGGCTGGACGGCCTCGGCGGACTGACCTCCTCTTCCGGGGCCCGCGCGCTACTCCTCCAGCACCGCCATGGCCGCGTTGTGCCCCGGCACCCCGCTCACGCCTCCTCCGCGCACCGCGCCCGCACCGCACAGCAGGACGTTGGCATGCCGGGTCTCCACGCCCCAGCGTCCGGTGTCCTCCTGGGCGTACGGCCAGGACACGGCGCGGTGGAAGATGTTGCCGCCGGGCAGGCGCAGGTCGCGTTCGAGGTCCAGCGGGGTCTTCGCCTCGATGCAGGGGCGGCCGTCGGCATCCGTGGCCAGGCAGTCCGTGAGGGGCTCGGCGAGGTGGGCGTCCAGCTGGGCGAGGGTGGCCTTGAGCAGTTCCTCGCGCACGGCGTCGTTGTCCCGGGCGAAGAGCCGGGCCGGGGTGTGCAGGCCGAAGAGGGTCAGGGTCTGGTAGCCGCGGTCGGCGAGGTCGGGGCCGAGGATGGAGGGGTCGGTCAGGGAGTGGCAGTAGATCTCCGAGGGCGGCACGGCGGGGAGTTCGCCGGCGGCGGCCTGAGCGTGGGCGGTGGCCAGCTGGTCGTAGCCCTCGGCGATGTGGAAGGTGCCGGCGAAGGCCTCGCGCGGGTCGACCGAGGAGTCCCGGAGCCTGGGCAGCCGCGTGAGCAGCATGTTGACCTTGAGCTGGGCTCCCTCGGCGGGTTCGGGCGACGGGTCGCCCGTCAGGACGGCCAGCTCCTGCGGGGAGGCGTTCACCAGGACGTGCCGTGCGGCGGCCACGCCCTCGCCGTCGGCCGTGCGGTAGGTGACCTCGGCGGTGTGCCCGTCGGTGGCGATGCGGACCGCCTCGTGTCCGGTCGCGAGGACCGCGCCCGCGGTGCGCGCGGCGTCGGCCAGTGCGTCGGTGAGGGCGCCCATGCCGCCGACGGGTACGTCCCAGGCGCCGGTGCCGCCGCCGATGACGTGGTAGAGGAAGCAGCGGTTCTGGGCGAGGGAGGTGTCGTGGGCGCCGGCGAAGGTGCCGATGAGCGCGTCGGTGAGGACCACGCCCCGCACCAGGTCGTCGGTGAAGTTCTCCTCGACGGCGACGCCGATCGGTTCCTCGAACAGCGCCCGCCAGGCGGTCTCGTCGTCGATGCGGCGGCGCAGTTCGTCGCGGGTGGGCAGGGGTTCGGTGAGGGTCGGGAAGACGCGCTGGGCGAGCCGGCCGGTCATGCCGTAGAAGCGCTGCCAGGCCTCGTACTCCCGCTCGCCGCCGGTCAGCCGGGCGAAGGCCTCGCGGGTGCGGCGCTCCCCGCCACCGACGAGCAGTCCCGTGGGCCGTCCGCCGCGCTCGACCGGGGTGTACGAGGAGATGGTGCGCCCGCGGACCCGGAAGTCGAGACCGAGGTCGCGCACGATCTTCTGCGGCAACAGGCTGACCAGGTAGGAGTAGCGCGAGAGCCGCGCGTCCACCCCGGCGAACGGGCGGGTCGAGACGGCGGCGCCGCCGGTGTGGTCCAGCCGTTCCAGCACCAGTACGGAGCGGCCGGCCCGAGCCAGATAGGCGGCGGCGACCAAGCCGTTGTGGCCGCCGCCGACGATGACGGCGTCGTACGTCCGGGTTCCCTCGTTGGCAGGCATGGTTCTTCGTAACACGTGATGATCTACGGCGACCAGAGGCGTGCCGTGCGCTCCGCCGGGGAGCGCCGTCCAAAAGTGCGGGCCGTATGCGGCTGGTCGCGCCCACGTGGCGGAGCCGCACATGAATACGGCCCCGCGCCCCTTACGGGGCGCTTCAGGGCCGTCCGCCCGAAGCGTGCTGCTGCCGCAGGACGGCCACTCTTCGGTAAAGCTCTACCGCCTCCGCCCCTCGGCCGAGCTGTTCCAGGCAGTGGGCCTCGTCGTTGCGGCTGGCGAGGGTGTCGGGGTGGTCGGGGCCGAGGACGCGCTCACGGGCCGTGGCGACCCTCCGGTACTCGGTGAGCGCGTCCGCCCAGCGGCCGAGCCAGCCGAGGGCGACGGCCACCTCGCGGCGGCTGACCAGGGCATCCGGGTGCTCGGCACCGAGGACGCGTACGCGCCGCGCGCACACGTCGCGGGCCTCGGTCAGGGCCTCCTCCCAGCGGCCGAGACGGCCGAGGTTGACGCCGAGGCCGTGGCGGGCGCGCAGGGTGTCGGGGTGGGCCGGGCCCTGGACGCGGGTGCGGTCCTCGATCAGGTCGCGGTACAGCAGGAGGGCGTCCCCGCTGCGGCCGAGGCGGCCCAGGCTGATGCCGGCCTCGTAGCGGGCGGCGAGCGTGTCCGGGTGGTCGGGGCCGAGGGTCCGGCCGCGCGCCTCGGCGACCTCGAGGTAGGTCTGCAGCGCCTCTTCCCAGCGGCCCAGCTGGCCGAGCGTGTAGGCGACTTCGTAGCGGCTGACCAGGGTGTCGGGGTGCTCGGTGCCGAGGACGCGGGCGCGGGCGGCCGCCACGTCGTGGGCCATGCGGTGCGAGTCCTCCAGCCGGCCGAGACGGCTGAGGTTGAAGGCGAGGTTGTGGCGGCAGCGCAGGGTGTCCGGGTGGTCGGGGCCGTGGGCGCGCATCCTGGTGGCCAGCACGGAGGTGTAGCCCTGGTGGGCCTCGAAGTGGCGGCCCAGCTGCCCCAGTACGTAGGCGGTCTCCTGACGTGCGGCGAGCGTGTCGGCGTGGTCGGGGCCGTGGACGCGTTCTCTGGCCTCGGCGACGTCCGTGTAGGCGCGCAGTGCCTCGGCGGCGCGGCCGGTGCGGCTGAGGGCGAAGGCGACCTCGTAGCGGCTGGCGAGGGTGTCGGGGTGGTCGGGGCCGAGCAGTGCCGCCCGTTCGGCGGCGACGGCCTGGTGCACCTCGCCCGCCTGGGCCCAGTGGCCGCGCCGGGCGAGTGTGAGGCCCTCGTGGTGCCGTGCGGTGAGGACGGCGACGGCGTCCGGCGACGGGCGGGACAGAAGGGCCACCCCGGCGGCCGGGCGCGCGGTCCATGCGCCGGTCAGGGCGGCCCCGGCGTCCGGCGGCACGGTGTGCGCCCCGGCACCGACCGCCTTGTGACCGGTGGTCATGCCCCGGGTCCAGGGCGGCAGGCGTCCCTCGCCGGGATCCGGGTCCTCGGGGCGCGGCCGTCGCGTCACCACCGTCGGTACGTATCCGGACGCGGTCCGGCCTTCGGCCAGGCGGCGGGCCAGCTCGCGGGCGTCCCGGGGGCGTTCCTCGGGACGTTTGGCCAGCAGGTCGAGGACGATGTGCTCGAAGCGGGCGGGCAGTTCGGGACGGTGGGCGCGCGGCGGGCGGGGCGGGGTGTCGCGGTGGCCGATGAGGATCGCCCAGGCGTCGTCCAGGTCGAACGGCGGTGCTCCGGTGGCGATTTCGTAGAGGACGCAGCCCAGCGAGTACAGGTCGCTGCGCTGGTCGACCTCGGTGCCGCCGATCTGCTCCGGGGACATGTAGTGCGGGGTGCCCATCGCGATGCCGGTGCCGGTCAGCCGGGCGGTGAAGCCGATGTCGTGGCCGAGGCGGGCGATGCCGAAGTCGCAGATCTTCACGGTGCCGTCGGTCAGCCGCACGATGTTGGCGGGCTTCAGGTCGCGGTGCACTATGCCCTGCCGGTGGGTGTAGGCGAGGGCGGCGGCGACCTGCTCCGCGATGTCGATCACGTCGGCCACGGGCAGCGGATGCCCTTTGTTGTCCTCCAGCAGACGGCTCAGATCGCGCCCTTCCAGCAGCTCCATGACGAGGTACAGGACGCCGTCGTACTCGCCGAAGTCGTGAACGACGGTCACGCCGCGGTGCGAGAGGGCGGCGGCCACTCTGGCCTCCCGGCGGAACCGTTCCCGCAGGACGCGGGTGAAGGACGGGTCGTGGTGCGGGGCGAGCGGCTTGAGGCACTTCACCGCGACCTGCCGGCCGAGGGACTCGTCGCGGGCCCGCCACACCTCGCCCATGCCGCCCCGCCCGATCAGATCGAGCAGCCGGTAGCGGCCCTGAATCAGCCTGTTCTCCCCCATCGCGCGCCGTCGCCCCCGTCGGTGTCCGCCCCGCCCCCTGGAGGACCTGGCCACGGCACCGCGACCGCGCACCACGCGGTCCGATCCATGACACACCCCCCTGCTCGTCCAGTATGGCGGCCTATCGCCCCAGTTTGTACGGTGCCGGTCGCGCACTCGGACCGAGCCTCGCCATGGCGCGCAGGATGTGTTTGGGCGGCAGCTGCCAGCGCAGACGTGCGGGAACGCGGCGAAGCAGGGCGCCCGTGGCCCGCAGCCGGCGGGTGACGACGGCGGGTGCGGGGGCCGGTCTGCCGTACAGCTCGTGGGCGTACGGAGGCAGGGAGGCGTACGCCAGTTGGGCCACGCGCCGCCACAGCACCTCGCGCGCTGGGACGAGAAGGGGGTGCGTCGGCGGGCGGAGGAGGAAGTCGTCCACCTCGCGTGCCTCGGGACCCGCCGCCAGTTCCGGCCGCACCTCGGCGAAGTACGCGGCCAGCTCCGCGCGGTCGCGGGGTACGGCGTCCGGATCGAGGCCGACCAGGCGGGCGCTGACGCGGTGTTCGGCTATGTAGCGGTCGGCCTGGGCGTCGGTGAGCGGGAAGCCGGAGCGGCGCAGGACGTGCAGATAGGAGTCGATCTCGGCGCAGTGCACCCACAGCAGCAGTGCGGGTTCGTCGATGCCGTAGCGTTCACCGGTGCCGGGGTCGGTCGCCGTCAGCGTGCGGTGGATCTTCCGTACCCGGGCGCCGGCCCGCTCGGCCGCCTCGGTGGTGCCGTACGTCGTCGTGCCGACGAAGTTCGCGGTGCGCATCAGCCGGCCCCAGGCGTCACGACGGAAGTCGGAGTTCTGCATGACGCCCCGGACCGCGCGGGGGTGCAGCGCCTGGAGGTACAGCGCGCGGACGCCGGCGACCCACATCATCGGGTCGCCGTGCATCTGCCAGGTCACGGACTTCGGGGTGAACAGCCCGGGGTCGCCCATGCCCGCAGGCTAACGCCGCACCCGGGGCATCCCCAGACCGATCCAGGAGATGATCTCCCGCTGGATCTCGTTGTTGCCGCCGCCGAAGGTGAAGATCACCGCCGAGCGGTAGCCGCGCTCCAGCTCGCCGTGCAGGACGGCGCCGGCCGAGCCCTCCTTCAGCGGTCCGGCGGCGGCGACGGCCTCCATGAGCCAGGCGTAGGCGTCGCGTCGGGCCTCGGAGCCGTAGACCTTGACCGCGGAGGCGTCCTGCGGGGTCAGGGTGCCCTCCTGGACGGCCGTCACCATCTGCCAGTTGAGGAGCTTCATCGCGTCCAGCCGGGTGTGGGTCCGGGCGAGCAGTCGGCGCACCCAGGGCAGGTCGACCACCCGGCGGCCGTCGGCGAGCTTGGTCTCCATCGCCCAGCGCTGCACGTCGTGCAGGGCGCGGATCGCCATGGTGCCGTGGGCGGCGAGGGTGACCCGCTCGTGGTTGAGCTGGTTGGTGATCAGCCGCCAGCCCTGGTTCTCCTCGCCCACCCGGCGCGCGACGGGGACGCGGATGTCCTCGTAGTAGCTGGCCGTGGTGTCGTGCGAGGCGAGCGTGTTGATGACGGTGCAGGAGTAGCCCGGGTCGGAGGTCGGCACCAGGAGCATGGTGATGCCCTTGTGCGGCGGCGCCGCGGGGTCGGTGCGCACGGCCAGCCACACCCAGTCCGCGGTGTCGCCGTTGGTGGTCCAGATCTTCTGCCCGTTCACGACGTACTCGTCGCCGTCACGTACGGCCCGCGTCTTCAGCGCGGCGAGATCGGTGCCCGCGTCGGGCTCGCTGTAGCCGATCGCGAAGTCGATCTCGCCGGAGAGGATGCGGGGCAGAAAGTACGCCTTCTGCTCCTCGGTGCCGAAGCGCATGAGGGTCGGGCCGACCGTGTTCAGCGCCATCAGGGGCAGCGGTACGCCGGCCTGCGCGGCCTCGTCGAAGAAGATGAACTGCTCCATCGCCGTCAACCCGCGCCCGCCGTACTCCTTCGGCCAGCCCACGCCGAGCCAGCCGTCCGTGCCGAGCCGCCGGATGGTCTCGCGGTAGAACCGCTTCTGCGCGGCCGGGTCGGCGTACCGGGCCTGGGCGCCGGTCGGCACCAGCCGCGCGAAGTAGGTGCGCAGTTCGCTGCGCAGTCGCTGCTGCTCGGGCGTGTGGTCGAGGTGCACGGCGCCTCCAGGGTCCCCAAGGGCGGTCCTGACGGCGCACACCGTAGAACGTGTTCCAGAAATTGGGAATGGCGTGCCACGGCTCAGTTCAGGCTCACCATGAAGTCCGCACACGCCCCGGCGCAGGACCGGCACGCCCCGGCGGCCGATTCGGCGCCGGACTGCCCGTCGAGGGCGTGCGCGCACTGGAGGCAGACCGAGCGGCACCATCGCAGCTGGACCCTGATCCCCTCCTCGTCCTGGCGGTTCTCCTCGGACAGCATCCGGCAGGTCGCCTCGCAGACCTCGGCGCACATGATGCCCAGTCGGCGTACCCGGTCACGGTCCTCGGTGCCGTCCGGGACCAGGAGGCTGGTACGTACCGCACACGCTCTGGCACACTCCGTGCACGCCTGGGCGCACAGGAAGCGGTCCTCCAGGAACCGGTAGACCTGCTGCTGCGAAGTCGGTGGAGTCACGCCGCCCGGGTATCCGGGCCGGGCCGGCGCAAACGCCCGCACCGGGCCCCGAGCCGCGGCGATCGGAGCCAGGTCGCCCCACGTGGACACCCGGCCACCCAGGGTGTCCGGTTCGTCCCGTTCTGGGCGGGGTATTCCTGTCCTATGGATACCGCACAGATGCAGCTGGCCGCGGCAAGCGGCCTGATGGGCCTCGTGTTCTTCGTGGTGGCCATGGGCGTCCTGGCGCTGCTCGCCGGCGGCTTCTGGATGAACTCCCGCATCAAGTACCGCGAGCCGCCCCGGCCGCGTCCCGACGAGCAGCCGCACCTGCCGCCCGGTGGCGCGGTGCACGAGATCCGGGAGAACAGGGAATCCCAGGAGGTTCCCCTGATCCCCAAGGGCGGTCGCGCGCTGACCCCGTACGAGCTCACCAACATGGACACCAGGCCCAGCGACTCGAAGGACCGCCCGCGCTGGA
The DNA here is from genome assembly GCF_001542625.1 of Streptomyces griseochromogenes. NCBI lineage: Bacteria > Bacillati > Actinomycetota > Actinomycetes > Kitasatosporales > Streptomycetaceae > Streptomyces > Streptomyces griseochromogenes. Next base: position 6,510,427 of record NZ_CP016279.1, read on the forward strand.
GCAAGGGATCGAGCGGCTCGTTCGGCGGCGGCGGACTCGGCGCCCACTGAACCCCCACCGGACACCCGACACGACGGGACACCCGACACGACGGGACACCGAACTCACGGCATCGAGCGAACGACCCGCCCCGGCCCGCGCCGGACCGCCATGCGCCGCTAGGAAGCCTTCCTGGCGGCGTCGAGGCGGTCGACGCGGGCCACATTGCGCACGTCGTCCGGATCCTCACTGGGCTCGGCCGCGAACCACGCGTCGAGGATCTCCGCCAGCACCGGCGCGGAGGTGAGCCGCAGGCCGAGAGCCAGGACGTTCGCGTCGTTCCAGCGCCGCGCGCCCTCGGCCGTCGCGGCGTCCGTGCACAGCGCCGCACGGACGCCCGGCACCTTGTTCGCCGCGATGGAGGCACCGGTCCCGGTCCAGCAGCACACGACCGCCTGATCGGCCACCCCCTCGGCGACGTCACGGGCGGCCGCTTCCGAGCAGACCGCCCACCGCGGGTCGGCACCGGGCCGCAGCGCACCGTGCGCACGCACCTCGTGGCCACGCCGGCGCAGCTCCTCGACGAGGAGACGGGCCACGGGTTCGTCCATGTCGGAGGAGACGGAGATCTTCATGCGCGGCTCTAGCCTCCCATGCAGGGGAGCCTCGAAGGCTTGGTGACATCTCTTGCGGACATCGGTTTCTTCAGCTCTCGGCAGCGACCCTATCCGACGCCTCACGCTGTGCCTGGAGGGCAGCCGACGGGCCGGTTCCCCGCCCCCGCACGAGGGCCGCCCTCATGGACCGGTTGGCCCGGAACTCGAACCAACCCCCACCCGACAGGAAGAATGTTCCAGCGTGTACTGCGTACGTCGTCGAGAGACGCGTGATTCCCCGCCTGGCGAGCGATGACCCGACGGTACTGCGCAGCGGCGGAAGGCCGTGCACCGTGAAAGGGCGGCGGCGGTGACCGCGCCGCCGCCCTTTCACGACCGGACCGTCAGGAGTCCTCGATGGTGATGAAGGGGTCCCACTGGAAGTACCCCTTCAACTGCCGGTGCCGGTCGAGGATCTGGAAGTAGAAGTGGTACACGACCTTGCCGACGCTCTTCACCGTGGTGCGCCAGTAGTGGTCCTGGTACTTCTGCGTCACGAAATCCGGACTGCCCTCGCTGCCCTCCCGCGGCAGCGGATAGACGCCGTCGACCACCTCGATCTCCGGCGTCCTGATGAGCGTGTGGTCGCGGTCGCTGCTCACGTACCGGTACAGCAGCGCCTTGTAGTCGCTGCCCAGCGACACCGTCGTCTCCCGCCACCGGATGGTGTCCCCGGGCTCGGCCCGCAGATTCAGCTCGGCGCCCGACGTGCCGACGATGTGGTCGTGCCGCGTCGTCATGTAGATCAGGCTCTGGTCGACGTAGGTCGGCGCGTCGGGATTCCGCGACGCGCCCGGATTCTGCTCGACGATCGTGGCCGCGTCGAAGGCGATCAATACGTTCAGATCAGCCATTTCATTCCCCCTCGGGTTTCGACATTTTCTGATACGAGAGTTTCGGTCACGAGGTTTTCGGCACCTTGTACGCCATGGCTCGCGGATAGTCGTGCCGGTCAAGGCGGACGCGGACCAGGAGGGGTCCGGCGTTGACCGGGTCGCGCGGGTCGCCGAGGCGGGCCAGCAGGTCGTCCAGCTCCGCGGGGCGGGCGACGCTGAGGCCGCTCGCCGGGGTGTCCTGGCCGGCGAAGACGGCCGCGAGGCGGTCGTAGTGCCAGGGGTGCAGGACGTTGTAGAAGTCCGGCTCGGCGGGGTCCTGTCCGGCGTAGTAGGCCGGGTGCACAAGCATCTGCTCGATGCCGTAGAAAGACCCGTTGTCCAGGACGAACACCACCGAGCGCAGCCCGAGCCGGGTGTGCGTGGAGATCTCCTGGCAGGTCTCCTGGAAGGCGCCGTCGCCGACGAACACCATCGGGCGGGCGCCCTCGCGTTCCGGGGCGAGCGCGGCGCCGGTGGCCGCACCGACCGACCAGCCGATGGACAGCCAGCTGATCTGGGACAGGAAGCCGCCCGCGGACAGGGACAGGTTCATCGAGCCGATGAGGGAGAACGCGGCGTCGGACACGACCGTCCAGTCGTCCGTGGTCTCCTGGCCCAGGAAGTGGTTGACCCGGTCGAACACGCCGTCGTACGTGAGCCGTTCGGCGTCCCGGGTCCGCGCACCGCTGACGCTCAGCGAGGCGCGGTACTGCGCCAGGCCGGCGGGGCGGTCGTCCCGCGCTCCCCGGTAGCTGTAGGACTCGGCGTAGTAGTCCGCGGACAGGCCCTCGAAGCCGTAGGCCTTCACCAGCGCATCCTGGACGGCGGGCAGCAACTGGGCGAGCTGGACGTCGGGGAAGTAGGAGGTGCCGACGCTGACGCCGCCGTGCGCCGCCATCACCCAGTCGGTGCCGACGCTCTGCTCGCCGTTGAGGTTCTTCGACGTGGACCAGGCGCCGAGCCCGATCCGGCAGGTGGCCCAGTCCTTGAAGATCGCGTACACGTCCGGGTGACTGGCCTTGCCGTTGTAGACGCCGTGGAACTGCGGCAGGTCCTCGTCGACGACGGCCTTGGCGCCGACGGTCGTGCAGAACGGTACGCCCGTGGCCTCCACCAGGTCGATGAGTTCCCCGCCGAGCCGGTACCGGTCGATCTCCTCGCCGGCCCACACGATCGGGCGGGGCCTGCCGTCCGGGCCGGGGTGCTCCTCGATCAGGGTGAGGATCGCCTGCACGGCCTGGTCCAGCATGCTCTGGTTGCGCTCGCTGAAAGGCCGTTCGCGGCGGACGATCGGCTCCGTCGGCTCAGGGCAGGGCTCGTCCCACAGGTCTTCCATGACCTCCAGATAGACCGGCCGGCGCTCGGAGACGCACGCGGTGAGCGCGGTGTCGATCTGTGCGGGCGCCAGGCCCGGGTGGGAGATGACCTGTGCGTCCACGGTGACCTGCCGGTAGACGTCCAGGTTGCTCTCGGCGCGGGGGCTCATGTGCGAGGTGAGCAGCCCGACGGCGCGGAAGTTCTGCCACTGCTCGTAGGGCGGGCAGGCGTTGACGGCGATGAGCGGGACCTGCTCGACGTACGCGCCGCCGCAGGCATTGAGCAGGTTGAACGCGCCCACGCTGTACGTCACCGCCGCCGCGCCCACGCCGTGGATGCGGGCGTAGGCGTCGGCGGCCTGGCCCGCGCCGCCCTCGGTCGGAGTGCCGACCCACTCGATGTCGCCCTCGGCCCGCAGGGTGGTGAGGAACGGGCCGAGGTGGTTGCCGGGGACGCCGAACAGATGGGTGATGCCCAACTCGGCCAGCCGCAGGGCGAGATAGCGGGCGACCGTGCAAGCAGGGGTGATCGCGCTCACGAGGTCTCCCCTTCCCGGTCCGCACCCGAGACGTCCTGCTCCGAAACTTTCCTGTCGGTGACCGGTGGGGCCTGATGGACGGCGAGGGCGGCGCGGACGGCGCTCTCCAGGGCGCCCTCGATCCAGGCGTGCTTGAGGGACGTGTGCTCGCCGGCGAAGTGCACCGGGCCCTCGGGCCGGGAGACGTCCAGGTGGAAGCTGGTCATCTGGTGCGCGGTGTAGATGGCGGCCTCGCCGAAGGCGTACGGGTCGCGGGCCCAGCTCTGGGTGGCGCCCCGGCCGGTGAAGAACACCTCGATGCGCCGGCCGTGCACGGCCTGGAGGTTGCGCAGGGCGTAGAGGTAGCGCTCCGCCTTCGGCATGGAGTCCCAGCGTGCGGCGTCGTCGGACCAGGAATACGAGGCGAGGACGACGCCGCCGCCCATGCTGTCCGCGATCGGGTGCGAGGGGTAGTACATGAACCGGTTGGGGTTGTCGGCGGCGGAGCCCCCGCCGAAGCAGTGGGTGGCGGGCCGGACGGCGGGGCCGCGCAGCGGCAGACCGCCGTCGATCCGCCGCATCTCCTCGGTGACGAGGCTGTCCTTGACGGCGGCGCCGAGCAGTCCGGCCTCCGGCTCGGGCAGCGTGGGCACGGACAGGGTCTCGGTGTCCGCCTCGGGCCCCCGCCGGTAGTACTCGTACAGGCCGGGCGCGATGCCGTCCAGCGTGTCGCGCCAGTCGTCCTCGGTGAACTCCCACCAGCGGTGGCTGAATTCGAGCAGCACCTTGGTGGCCTGGTCATAGTGGGTCTCGATGATGGCGCGGCGCTTCTTGTACGACATCGAGGGGACGATCTCCACGAAGCGCAGCGAGGAGAACGGGATGGTGACGACCGCCAGGTCCGCCGTCCACAGACGGGGCAGCTCCTTCGGGTCCTCCTCGTCGACGGTCTGTACGGCCACGCCCCACCCGTCGGGTCCGACCGCCCCGGTGCCGTCGGGGTCGGTGTCGCGGCTGGGGTCGTGGTATTCGAGGCGGATCATGCGCTGGCCGAGCCGCACCTCGTCGCGCAGGCCCTGGTACAGGGCGTGCGGCAGGCGCCAGCTGCCGCCGGGGATCTCCCAGTAGCGGACGTCGGGGTTGATGTCGCTGCGGCTCAGGAAGCTGTGGAAGAAGGAGAGGTAGAGCCGCGAGGACATGTTCTCCAGGGTTCCGAGGGCCTCGACGGCCTCGTCGCTGAGCCCGGCGCGGTCGCGCAGGAAGGAGCCCATCGAGTAGCCGTCGAAGTCGCGGATCACCCGCGCCCAGCCCTCGACCCACTCGTCGAAGGGTTTGTTGACCCGCTTGCCGTCGACGACGTCGGAGTAGTAGTCGCGCACGCTCTCCAGCGCCTCGTCCACCATCCGCGCGACGGGGGCGCGGACCTCGTCGTCGGTGAGGTGGAAGCCCTCGTTGATCCGCTCGGGACCGGCGGCGTAGTCGGCGCGCCGCACCTGGACGCGGTTGGTGCGGATCCAGGAGTTGCCGCGCTTGTCGGGTTCGGCGAAGTCCGGGCTGTCGTCGCCGTACGTCCACGTCCGGCCGGTGAAGGAGGTGTACGTCACCGGAGGGACGGGCACGTCGGGACCGCTGCCGGTGTGGGGATCGACGTCCACGTTGTAGAACTGGCGTCGGCCGAGCCCCAGTTTGTCGACCAGGGCGAGGACGAGCGGGTGGAAGTCGGGCAGCCGCATGGCCCCGGCCTCGGCGTACTGGGCCGGGTCGGCGAAAGGCTGTTGGTGCTTGGTGGTGCGGAAGGTCTTGATGCGCCCGCCGACGCGGTTGGCGTTCGCCTCGAGGATGGTGACGTCGTGCCCGGCGTCCTTGAGCAGCCGGCCGACGACGAGGCCGGTGATGCCGGCGCCGATGACGAGGACCTTCTTGCGGGGGTGACGGGTGGTACCGAGGCGGCCCGTGTCTATCAGAGCGTGCAGATATTCGAGCTTGAGGTCTTTGCCGTCGGGTCCGACGAGGAGGAGTTCACGGGCGAGCCTGAGACAGGTCTGCCAGCGGGCACGGGTGGCGGAGTTTTCCCGTGGAGTGTCGGTCATAGCCTGCGATCGTAGATATGCCGAAACGGTTTCGCGGTTCACCCCGAACACAAAGTCCTGAAACTACCGACAGGAATGGGTGGCGCGATTTCTACTTGCCGGAATTCTCGGCGAGAAGGCGGGAGATCCCAGAGGGACGGAAGGGAAGCCGGATGCGAATGAAATAACAATTCACTCATGGAATGTGAAGCCCATGAGGCGAGGATGCGCCGACCCCGCCCACCGATCCGACACAAAAACCGTCACCCCACCGCCTCAACTGACCGACCGATCAGCGACGTTCGCATGTGCATCCGGCCAACGTGTGCTTGACCGGCGCCACGTCACCGCCGGGCGGTCAGCACCCCAGCCACCGAAGGTGCATTCATCGAACGTGAATTCGACGACCCTGAATGCCGGCTGCCGCCCTGTGACAGGGCGCGATTGTCTGCGAGTCGCCGGAAGGAGCGCCGGTCCGGCTCGCATGCACCGACCGCAAGATCACACAGCTGGTACGGCGGCGGACCGAACAGGAGCACGACCGACGCGTGAAGCCGCGACCACTTGCCACGCCACCGCCCCAAGGCCCGCACGGGCCAGAATCCGGACCGTTCCCGGGCCGACCACTCCGACGAGGTGCCCTGGGCCGCCAAGAGCTCCTAACACGACAGGCCGGCGGATGACCGGCTGTGCCAGGGAACCCGGCGGCGCGATGCATCCGGCCGAGGCGGCGGCGCCGGGACGCCGGTCCGCCAGAGGGCGCGGACTTCCCAGGGCGGGACCGCAGCCCAGGAACCCGAGTGCCCCGGTTATCCGGATTTACCGACAGAGATCACGTTCAGCTCGGTGAATTCACCCGGTATTACGCTGTCATGAGTCATGCCTTCTGAATCTACCGCAGTCCCCGAAACCGACTGGCTTCGGGTGACAATGCGGAGCGGGCTTCGACACCCCACAGGCAGAAATGGACGCGGATTCCCGGGAGTCTCCGGCAGCCGCACCGGGGTCTGATTCCGGCCGGTTCCACACGCTTCCTCCGGTCCGTTTCGCGTCGATTCCCCCTTCTCGGCGCCACACATACGCGTCACAGGCCGGCCTGTGGGGCGAAAGCGCGCGAGCGGCGGTGAGGTCGTGCCTGCCCTTTGGTTGACGGGTGAAGATTGTGTATTAGGGTGAATGCGTTCCTGCCGATCGCCACCGAACGGCAGGACGTCCCAGGGAGTTCCGCCCCGTCCGTTCCCAAGTCGCCCGTGTGCGGCCGAGTTGATCCGTGGCGTCGTATCGTGACGGCACCACAGCCGAATGGCGGACCCTTTCTGGGTGCTGGACGGGCATCCGGCACAGCGGAACCCTGTGCCGGCCATCGGCCTGTCCCCGGCAGTCGCGACCGGTTGTGCAGCGGTCGCGGCGGTCCCGCTCCCTACTGTTCTGACACTGAATTTCCCTCATGGTGATGACGATTCAATCTGAAGCGGGAGGCGCCCGGTGATATTCTCCCGTGCGTCGCGAGGACGCCGTGACGCAGCGGATGCCACGGCGCAGTCACCGGAATCAGCAGCGCCTCCTTCCAGTCCCTCACCCCCGGCGCCGAGTCCGCTGCCGGACCTCGTGCCGCTGACCGCGGAGGAAATCGCCCTGATGCGCGCGAGCGTGGCCGTGGTCGGCCCGCACGCAGCGGACATGACGGTGTATTTCTACGCCATTCTGTTCGCTCGCTACCCCGAGGTGCGCGGGCTCTTCCCGGACAACCTGGACGTCCAGCGCGACCGGTTGCTGCGCGGGCTGCTGCGGATCGTCGACCTCGTCGACGATCCGGAGAACCTGATCCGGTTCTGCGGCCGGCTCGGTCGCGACCACCGCAAGTTCGGGGCGCTGGACGGCCACTACCCCGCGGTGGGCGAGTGCCTGCTCGCGTCCCTGGCCCGCTACGCCGGCCCGGCGTGGAGCCCGGAGCTGGCCGCCGCATGGACGCACGGATACGGCGTCGTCGCGCAGGTGATGATGCACGCCGCGAGGGAGGACGCCCGCACGGCGCCCGCGGTGTGGGAGGCGGAGATCATCCACCACGTGCACCGCGGCCATGGCATCGCGGAAATCACCGTGCGGCCCGACGCGCCCTACCCGTACACGGCGGGCCAGTACGCGAGCGTGGAGACGCCCTGGCACCCCAAGGCGTGGCGCTACTACTCACCCGCGCACGCGCCGCGACCGGACAACACCGTGACCTTCCACGTGCGTGCGGTCGCCCAGGGCCAGGTCAGCCAGGGCCTGGTCTACAGCGCCAGGCCCGGGGACGTGGTGCGGCTCGGACCCACTCAGGGCGACATGACGCTCGACCCGCGCACCGACCGGGATCTGGTGTGCGTAGCCGGTGGAACCGGCATGGCCCCCATCAAGGCCCTGGTCGAGGACGCGGTCCGCACCGGGAAGGAGCGCTACGTCGACGTCTTCGTCGGCGCGCGGACCGCCGAGGAGCTCTACGGCCTGGACGACATGCTCAGGATGTCCCAGCGGCACCACTGGCTCTCTGTGCGGGCCGCGGTGTCGAACGAACGCATCGCGGGGCTGGAGGGCACCCTGCCGAGGGTGCTGAACGAGTTCGGGCCGTGGTACCGGCACGAGGCGTTCCTCTCCGGGCCGGTGGACATGGTCACGCAGGCCAGCGCCACCCTGGCCCGGCAGGGTATCCCGCAGGAGCGGATCCATTTCGACCCCTTCGACGTGCCCGCACTCGAGGCCGCTTTACTGCCCCGGCAGTTGCGGGAACCGCCCGAGGACTGAGCGTCCGGCCCGATCCGGCCGACCCGCCCCGGCCGTGCGGTGACTCGCGTGCCGCGCCCGCCCGCCGGACTCGGCTTCGCCCCGTCCGCTCCCGGCCGAGCGGCCGCCGGACCACCGCCGACGCGCCGGGCCCGTGTGAGCACCAGACCCCGAGCAGGAGAGAACCCGGTGCAACTCCCCCCTTCGTCCGAACCAGCTCGGCGCCGCCCGTCGGCGCACGAGGCCGTACTGGCGGCCGCCGAGGTGTTCATCCGCCAGTACGCCGCCGAGAACCCGGGCGACGGCGATCCGCGCCGGCGGCTCGCGGAGGTCACCGCGGAGGTGGAGCGTTTCGGCACGTACGAACACACCCCGGCGGAGGTGGCGTTCGGCGCGCGGGTGGCCTGGCGCAACGCGGCACGCTGCATAGGCCGGCTCTACTGGAACAACCTGATCGTGCGGGACCTGCGCCACGTCACGCATCCCGACGACATCGCCCGTGAGTGCTTCGAGCATCTGCGGATCGCGACCAACGGAGGCCGCATCCGGCCGGTCATCAGCGTCTTCGCCCCCGATCGCCCCGGCCGTCCCGCCGCCACGCTGCTGGGCGAGCAGTTGGTGCGCTATGCGGACGACCCGCGCAGCGCCCACCGGGTGGCGCTGGCCAGGTACTTGGGCTGGAAGGGCGGCGAGGCCCCCTTCGAGGTGTTGCCGTTGCTGGTGCAGCCCTCCTCCGGCCTGACCCCGGAGTTCTACGAGGTGCCCGAGGACGCCGTGCTGGAGGTGCCGTTGACGCATCCGCGCCATCCCGGGTTCGCCGGCCTCGGTCTGCGCTGGTACTCGGTGCCGGCCGTCAGCGACATGTCGCTGGAGATCGGCGGGGTCACGTACCCGGCCGCGCCCTTCAACGGCTGGTACATGGGCACCGAGATCGGCTCGCGCAACCTCGCCGACGCCGACCGCTACAACCTGCTGCCCGCCGTCGCCGAACTGTTCGGCCTCGACACCCGCAACGAGCGCACCCTGTGGCGGGACCGCGCCCTGGTCGAGCTCAACCTGGCGGTCCTGCATTCCTACGAGCAGGCGGGGGTGACCATGGCCGACCACCACACGGAGTCGCAGCGGTTCCTCGCCCACGTGGACCGCGAGAGGCGGCACGGGCGCCCGGTGCCGACCGACTGGAGCTGGATCGTCCCGCCCCTGTCCGGAGGGGCGACCGCGGTGTTCCACCGCTACTACGACCCCGAGGATCCCGACCTGCGGCCGGCCTTCGTGCACCGGACCACAGGGGCGCCGGAGGGATGCCCCTACGGCGCGGCCTGAGAGGGCACTCGGCGGCGTCAGCGCAGTTCACGCCGACGCGCGCCAGAAACGGGGAGCCGCATGTCCCGGGGCTTCGCCGAGCTCCCGGCCCTCAGGTCCCGTCCGGCGGCGTCCAGGCCGCGACCAGATCCAGGAGGCCGGGGAAGCGGGCGTTCAGGTCCGTGACGCGGACCTGGCTGCGGCGCTCGAGGCCGTACTGACGCTGCCGGGTGACGCCCGCCTCGCGCAGCGCCTTGAAGTGGTGGGTGAGCGAGGACTTGGGGCGGTCGAGGCCGAACCAGCCGCAGGTGTGGTCGAACCGCTCCGACTCCAGCAGGAGTTTGCGCACGATGAACAGGCGCAGCGGATCGCTCAGCGCGGCCAGCACGCTCTCCAGACGCAGGTCCTCCACCGCCGGTTCCGGCAGGGGCTCGGGCAGCCCTTCGGGTTCCGGCAGCACCTTGGCGGCCGGTGCCTGCGCCCGCACGGTGCGCATCGTCGACGGCATGGGCAACTCCTCGTGACCCGAAATCCCTTGTACGACTTCGATCGTACATGATGCTATGTTCGAGAAAACTCGTACTGCAGAGCGTGTGCTCACACCGCACACGCGGAGGGGATCTGTCATGCCCGAGAGCCGAACGGCACCCGTGAGCGCGAGGAGCGCGCCGCACCGCACCGCCGCCCCCACCTGGTGGGTGTGGCTGGCCGCCTGGCCGGTGACCGCGGTCTTCGTCCTGTCCAACGCGGCGACACCGCTGTACGTGCTGTGGCAGCGCGACATCGGGTTCTCCAAGGGCACCCTGACGGTCGTCTTCGCCTTCTACATCGTCGGTCTGATCGGATCCCTGCTCGTCTGCGGCGTGCTCTCCGACCGGATCGGCCGCAAGCCCGTCCTGCTGCCCGCGCTCGGGCTCGCCCTGGCCGCCTGCCTGACCTTCGCGACCGCGTCCAGCGTGCCGGCCCTGATCGTCGCCCGGCTGTTCACGGGGGTCGCCGTGGGCGCCGTGGTCTCCGCGGGCATGGCGGCGGTGACCGACGTGGCCGGTCCCGCGCGCAGGCGGCTCGCGGCTCTGCTCGCCTCCTGCGCGATGGTCTTCGGAGCCGGTCTCGGACCACTTGTCGCCGGCATCCTGTCCGAGACCCTGCCCGCCCCCACCGTCACCGTCTTCGTCGTGGAAACGGCACTGCTCGCCACCGCGGTCCTCGTCGTGCTGCGCATGCCCCTGCCGCGCCCCGCCGCGCCGGAATCGGGCGCCTGGATCCGCGTACCAGGCGTGCCCCGCGGCAACGGAACGCAACTCACCTTCGGCATCGCCGTGTTCGCCCCCGGCATCACCGCGACGTCCTTCGTGCTCTCGCTCGGCCCCTCCCTGCTGTCCGGTCTGCTCGGCACCAGCAGCCGGATCGTCGCCGGCGCCATGGCGTTCACCATGTTCCTGACCGCCACCGGGGTGCAGTTCGCCGCGCAGCGGCTGCGCAGGCGCACGATCCTGACCACCGGAGCGGCCTGCACCGCCCTCGGCATGGCCGCGCTCGTCACAGCGGTGCGCGGCGCGTCCGCCCCCGCGCTCCTCGCCTCCGCGCTGCTGGCCGGAGCCGGTCAGGGCCTGGGTCAGCTGGGCGGCCTCTCCCTGCTCAACTCCGCCGTCCCCGCACAGCGGCTCGCCGAGGCCAACGCCGCCCTCAACGTGGGCGGTTACCTCCCCGCGGGTCTGCTGCCGGTCTCGGCGGGCTATCTCAGCGACGCCATCGGCCTGACCGACGGCGCGACCGTTTTCGGGACCGTCCTGCTGACCCTCGCCGTCATCGGCGGCGTGCTGGTCGTCGCCTGCCGTGACCGGGTTCCGGAGGCCCTGTGACACGAACCGGTGCCGCCGCAGCGATCTCGCAGCACGGCCGGGACCGCCTCGCCCTCCCTGCACACGGCTCCTGCGGGACACGGCACCGACTCTCGCCTGCGGCGGAGGATGACCTTCGCCGCCGCAGGGCCGATACTGAGGAACAGGACTCCCTTCGTCTGTCATCAAGCGGACCCCGAGATGCCTGATGACCCGTCAGTAAGGTCGGCGTTCTTGGTTCAGCATCAGTCGTACCGCCGGGGTCAATGACCGGCCGAACCCGGCTTGACCAGGGAAGACACAGGTCAGAGATGCACTGCTAGCTTCTTAGGAGACACAGATGAGGATGCTGATCAACGTCCCGGAGACCGTGGTCGCGGATGGGCTGCGCGGTATGGCGGCCGCTCATCCTGAGCTGAACGTGGACGTGGAGAACCGCGTGATCGTCCGCCGGGACGCTCCCGTGGCCGGACAGGTCGCACTCGTCTCCGGCGGCGGGTCGGGGCACGAGCCGCTGCACGGCGGATTCGTCGGTCCGGGCATGCTCTCGGCCGCCTGCCCCGGAGAGGTGTTCACCTCGCCGGTGCCGGACCAGATGGCCCGGGCCGCGGCCGCCGTCGACAGCGGGGCCGGCGTGCTGTTCGTCGTGAAGAACTACACGGGGGACGTGCTCAACTTCGACATGGCGGCCGAACTCGCCGAGGACGAGGGCATCCAGGTCGCGAAGGTGCTGGTCAACGACGACGTGGCGGTCACCGACAGCCTCTACACGGCCGGGCGCCGCGGCACCGGTGCCACCCTGTTCGTGGAGAAGATCGCGGGGGCCGCCGCGGCCGAGGGGCAGCCGCTGGAGCGGGTGGAGGCCGTCGGCCGCCAGGTGAACGAGAACTCCCGCAGCTTCGGTGTCGCGCTGAGCGCCGTCACCACCCCGGCCAAGGGCTCCCCCACCTTCGACCTGCCCTCCGGCGAGCTGGAGTTGGGCATCGGCATCCACGGCGAACCGGGCCGGGAGCGGCGGGCCATGATGACCTCCGGGGAGATCGCCGACTTCGCCGTGCACGCCATCCTGGAGGACATGCCCCCGCGCAACCCCGTGCTCGTCCTGGTCAACGGCATGGGCGCCACCCCGCTGCTGGAGCTGTACGGCTTCAACGCCGAGGTGCAGCGGGTGCTCGGCGAGCGGGGCGTGACCGTGGCCCGCACGCTCGTCGGCAACTACGTCACCTCCCTCGACATGGCGGGCGCCTCGGTCACGCTGTGCCAGGTCGACGAGGAACTGCTGCGGTTGTGGGACGCACCGGTGAAGACCCCGGCGCTGCGCTGGGGGATGTGATACGGCGGACGAAGCGGCCGACACCTCTACCATGCAAGGAGATCCAGTGCTCGACGCCGATTTCTTCCGCCGTTGGATGACGGCGACCGCCACGTCCATGAACCGGGAGGCGGAGCGGCTCACCGCGCTCGACTCGGCCATCGGGGACGCCGACCACGGCAGCAACATGCAGCGCGGGTTCTCCGCGGTCCGGGCCGCCCTGGAGGAAGAGGCGCCGGACACGCCGGGGGCCGTGCTGACCCTGGCCGGGCGGCGGCTGATCTCGACGGTCGGCGGAGCGTCCGGGCCGCTGTACGGCACGCTGCTGCGCCGGGCCGGCAAGGCGTTCGGGGACGCCGCCGAGGTCAGCGAGAAGCAGCTGGCCGAGGCGTTGCGAGCGGGCGTGGACGGCGTGATGGCGCTGGGCGGTGCGGCGCCCGGCGACAAGACCATGATCGACGCCCTGGTGCCGGCCGTGGACGCGCTCGGCGACGGCTTCGCCGCGGCGCGGGCGGCCGCCGAGGAGGGTGCGGTGGCCACCACCCCCCTGCAGGCGCGCAAGGGCCGGGCCAGCTATCTCGGCGAGCGCAGCATCGGCCACCAGGATCCGGGGGCCACCTCCTCGGCCCTGTTGATCGCCGGACTCGCCGAAGCGGCTACGGGGGCCTCGGGTGAGTGACGACAAGTTCGTCGGGATCGTGCTGGTCTCGCACAGCGCGGAGGTCGCGGCCTCCGTCGGCGCGCTGGCGAAGGGGCTGGCGGGTGGGGCCGAGGCGGTGCTGGTCGCCCCGGCGGGCGGCACCGAGGACGGCGGGCTCGGCACCAGCGCCGAGCTGATCTCCGCAGCGGCGGCCTCCGTGGACCGGGGAGTCGGGGTCGCCCTCATCGCCGACCTCGGCAGCGCGGTGCTCACCGTGAAGGCGCTGCTCGCCGAAGAGGGGGAACTTCCGGACGGCGCACGGCTGGTGGACGCGCCGTTCCTCGAGGGTGCGGTGGCCGCGGTCGTGACGGCGGCCACGGGGGCGGACCTGGACACGGTGGAGGCCGCGGCCGTGGAGGCGTACGGCTACCGGAAGGTGTGAGGCGACCACCCCAGGGGGCCGCGGCCCCCTGGACCCGCGCTCTTCACCTCGGTGGGCCGAGGGTGCGGCCCGGTGGCCCGACGGGGCGCACGACCGCCCCGGGTGTCACCCGGCCCCCAGGAATTGCCGGGCCAGCCGCTCCCCTTCCGCCTCGGCCGCCCGGCGGTCCTCGACGGGTGTGACCCGCGGGCCCTTGAAGACGATGTACGTGACGCCGGAGGCCGCTCCGCCGAGGCTCGGGTCGGGGCGGATGCCGAGGCCCCGGGCCGTGGCGTAGGAGGCCTCGCCGATGAGTCCGCGGGGGCCGGTGTCGCCGACGACGGCGAACTGCACCCGGCCCCGGTAGATCACGGCCGCCACGGAGCCGCCCCCGATGCCGTGTGCCCGGTGGTCCCAGATGCCGCTCGGTGCCGGGATCACGATGTAGGGCACGAACTCGGCGCTCAGGTGGCGGTCGTCGGGCTGCTGGAACGCGGTGGCGGCCGTGAAGGACGGGTCGGTGCGGGGGTTGCAGCGGGCAGTGGGCCGTCCGTCGCAGTCGACGTCCAGGTCGGCCTTCCAGAACACCGCCTCGCGGGTGCCGCAGACGCGGACGTTCGCGGGAGCGCCGTCGTCCGTGCGGTACCGGCCCCGGGAGACCTGGGCACATGTGTGCATCCGGGCCAGCAGGTCGGCGGCGGTCACGGCACCCTCGTTGTGGGCGAACGGTCCCTCCGGGGGCGGGACCGCGGCGGCGGAAAGCGCGGCGGGGGCGAGCAGGGCGGCGCTGGCCGCGACCAGCGTCAGCGACTGGACACGCACTCTGGGAAACCCTCTCTTTGGGTACATTCCGGAACCATGCCCAATGTGGTGCGGACCTGCGCGTACGGCCACCCCCGATGGGGCCGGATGGAGCATCATCCTGACGCCCTATGAGATGACAACAGGGGCCGGGGGCCTGAGCCTGTGTCGGCCCGGGCCTCCCGGCCACCCGTGTCGGCGCGGGTCCGGCGACGACAGCGTTTCCGCGCCTCGGGCACGAACTCCTCGGTCTTCCCGGGGAGTTCAGCCTCAGGGAGACCTCAGCATACGTAACTCTTCCGCGCGGCGACCAACACGGCCCCCTTGCCCCGGACGTACCAGCCGGGCATATTGGTCCGGACCTTTGCCGTGATGCCGTCCCCCGGGAGGCAGAGCCGTGCGACGCGTTCCCCTGCCGCCGTTCCTGATCTGCGCGGCTCTGACACTGGTCGCGTCCTGCGGCTGGAGCGGCGCGACCGATGGCGACGGCGGCCGCGCGCCCGGGGCTCCGACGGGCGTCACCGCGGCGGCCGGAAGCGCCACCACCGTGCACGTGATGTGGAACGCGGTCGCCGACGATCCCGGGGTCCGCACCTATGAGGTGTATCGCGGCTCGACAAAGGTCACGGAAGTACCGGGCTCGCAACACATGGTGGACGTCACCAGGCTCAGGCCGTCCACCGTGTATGTCTTCACCGTGCGGGCCCGGGACTCGGACGGCCGGCTGGGGCCGCCGAGCCGAGAGGTGCGGGCGCGGACGCCCGTCGAAGTGGCGGCGGACCGCTCGGCCCCGACCCGCCCGCTGGAGCCGGCCGGGCGGGCGGTCGGCAGCCGGGCGGTCCAGCTGTCCTGGGCCGCCTCCCGGGACGACCGGGGCGTGGTGTCGTACGACGTCTACCAGGGCGGTGCGAAGATCCACAGTGTCGGCGGGAACCAGACCGCGACCGTGATCACCGGGCTGCGGCCCGGCAGCCACTACGTCTTCACCGTGCGGGCGAGGGACGCGGCCGACAACCTCTCGCCCGCGAGCGCGCCCGTCCGCCTCGCCACGCCGGGCTCCGACGACGGCCGGGACACCGCCCCGACCGCCTTCACGGCGACGACCCACCGGTCGGCGGGGGCGTACTACCTGGATCTCTCCTGGGATCCGCCGCGCGTGGACGGGGTGATCACGGAGTACCAGATCCAGCTCGACGGCGCCGCGGCCACCTCCTTGGTGTGGGGCGGCGACCCGCCGCGCGGCCGGGCCCGCTACAGCTTCTACGTCGGGCAGGACGCGGAGTCCGAACACCGGGTGCGGCTGCGGGCGCGGCTGCCGGACGGCACCTGGGGCGGGTTCTCGGCGGAGCGCACGGTGACCACGGGCGCGGGCGGCTGACAGCGGGCGGCGGGCACGGGCCCCGGCGGCGGGCCCACCTGCACCGGACGGAGGAATCCGTCACCCGGTCGGCCGCACCCCGGGTGCGGCCCGGAGCGCGGACGCTTTTGCTGCGATGGAGGCGCACGGACGCTTCCCGACCCTCGGCGGCGCATGGGACGTACCGCCAACCGTGCCGCCGGAGGGCAGCCAATGCGAAACTCCCGACTCCTCCTCCGCTCCGGCCTGACTCTGGCGGCCGCCGCCGCACTCCCGGCCCCGCTCGCCGGGCCGTCCGCCGCGGCCTCGGGAATCTCGGTCAGCACGACCGGGTCCACGGTCTCGGTCGTCACCAGCTCATGCACGCTGAACAACGGCAGCTGGGGCAATGCCTCACTCCTGGGCGGCAGCCAGACGAGCTTCGCCCAGGGCCGGCAGACGGCCCTGTCGGGCACGACGATCAGCCAGTCCGCGGCCTGGTCGGGAGTGAGCCCGGGGACGTACACGGTCGTCGTGGTCTGCTCCAACGGCTCCACCGCCGGTTCCCAGTCCGTGATCGTCTCCGCCACGCCCGCCGTGCCCGCCGCCCCCACGATCGCCTCGACGTCCAAGGCCGCGCCCGCGCGAGGCGTGATGGGCGGCGTCGGCGGCACGACCCGCGACTACGGCCCGCTCACCCTGGGCGTCGGCGCGGCCCTGGTGGGCACCGGCATCATCGCCACGGCCTGGTTCCTGCGCCGCCGTTCGAAGCCGTACCGGCTCTGAGGCGACGGCGGCGGGCCGCCGGGTGCGGCGATCCGCCAAAGGCGCGCGACGGGATCCGGGCCCGGACGGGCTCCGGCCCTCAGTCGGACGTACCCCTCGCCGCCTCCGGTCCCGGTTCCCGTGTTCCGCCCGGCAGTTCGGCGAACTCCTTCAGGGCGTGGGTGAGCCACTGCGTCCAGAAGGTCTCCAGATCGATGCCCGCCCGCAGCACCAGATGACGCAGCCGGTCCTGCGGAGCGTCCCGGTCCGGCGGGAAGTCGCGCCGCTCGATCTCCTCGTACTCGGTCAACTGGCGCTGGTGCAGCTCCAGATGGCGGCGCAGGTCGGCCGCGAGGCCCGCCGTGCCGACCACCGCCGCGGCGCGCAGCCGCAGCAGCAGCACGTCCCGCTGCGGTTTGGGGTCCTGCGCGGCGGCGGTCCAGCGGGCCAGCTCGGCACGGCCCGCGGACAGGACCTCGTAGCGCTTCTTCTGCCCGCGGGCCGGCTGTTCGGCCGGCAGGGTACGGATGTGGCCCTCGGCCTCCAGCTTGCCCAGCTCGCGGTAGATCTGCTGGTGCGTCGCGGACCAGAAGTAGCCGATCGACTTGTCGAACCGGCGGGTCAGCTCCAGGCCCGACGACGGCTTCTCCAGCAGGGCGGTGAGGATGGCGTGCGGGAGTGACATGAACTCATCCTAGGGACGCGCCCACGACCCCTACAGCGCCGCCGCCAGCTCGGTGCCCTGCTTGATGGCCCGCTTGGCGTCCAGTTCGGCCGCGACGTCGGCGCCGCCGATCAGGTGCGCGCTGCGGCCGGCGGCCACCAGCTCCTCGTACAGACCGCGGCGCGGCTCCTGGCCGGTGCACAGCACGACGGTGTCGACCTCCAGGACCGTGCTCTCCTCGCCCACGGTGATGTGCAGGCCCGCGTCGTCGATCCGGTCGTAGCGCACGCCCGGGACCATGGTCACGCCGCGGTGCTTCAGCTCGGTGCGGTGGATCCAGCCGGTCGTCTTGCCGAGTCCGGCGCCGACCTTGGTGGTCTTGCGCTGCAGCAGGTGGACCGTGCGCGGCGGGGCGGGCCGCTCCGGGGCCGCGAGGCCGCCGGGTGCCGCGTAGTCCATGTCGACGCCCCAGTTCCGGAAGTACGTCTTCGGGTCCTCGCTCGCCTTGTCACCGCCGTCGGTGAGGTACTCGGCGACGTCGAAGCCGATGCCGCCGGCGCCGAGGATGGCGACGCGGTCGCCGACCGGGGCGCCGTCGCGCAGGACGTCGAGATAACCGAGGACACGCGGGTGGTCGACGCCGGGGATGTCGGGGGTGCGCGGGGTGACGCCGGTGGCGACGACGACCTCGTCGTAGTCGGCCAGGTCCGCGCCGGTGACCCAGGTGTCCAGGCGTACGGCCACGCCGTGCGCGTCGAGCTGGTGGCGGAAGTAGCGCAGCGTCTCGTCGAACTCCTGCTTGCCGGGGACCTTGCGAGCCACGTTCAGCTGGCCGCCGATCTCGCTCGCGGCGTCGAACAGGGTGACCTCGTGGCCGCGTTCGGCCGCGCTGACGGCGCAGGCGAGTCCGGCCGGGCCCGCGCCCACGACGGCGACGCGCTTGCGCCGCCGCGTCGGGGTGAGCACCAGTTCCGTCTCGTGGCAGGCGCGCGGGTTGACCAGGCAGGAGGTGATCTGGCCGCTGAAGGTGTGGTCCAGACAGGCCTGGTTGCAGCCGATGCACGTATTGATGGCTTCCGGCTGCCCGGCGGCGGCCTTGGCGACGAAGTCGGGGTCGGCGAGCATCGGGCGGGCCATGGACACCATGTCCGCGTGTCCGCCGGCGAGCAGTTCCTCGGCCACCTCGGGGGTGTTGATGCGGTTGGTGGTCACCAGGGGCACGGAGACCTCGCCCATGAGCCTCTTGGTGACCCAGGTGTACGCGCCGCGCGGCACGGAGGTGGCGATGGTGGGGATACGGGCCTCGTGCCAGCCGATGCCGGTGTTGATGATCGTCGCCCCGGCGGCCTCCACGGCCTTGGCAAGGGTGACGACCTCCTCCAGAGAGGACCCGCCCGGGACCAGGTCCAGCATGGAGAGCCGGTAGACGATGATGAAGTCCTCGCCGACGGCCTCGCGCACCCGCCGGACGATCTCGACGGGCAGGCGCATCCGGTTCTCGTACGAGCCGCCCCAGCGGTCCTCGCGCCGGTTGGTCTGCGCGGCGATGAACTCGTTGATGAGGTAGCCCTCGGAGCCCATGATCTCGACACCGTCGTAGCCGGCCTGCCGGGCGAGGCGGGCGGCGCGGGCGTAGTCGTCGATGGTCCGCTCGATGTCGGCGTCGGTGAGTTCGCGGGGTACGAAGGGGCTGATCGGGGCCTGCAGGGCGCTCGGGGCGACCAGGTCCTGGTGATAGGCGTACCGGCCGAAGTGCAGGATCTGCATCGCGATCCGGCCGCCCTCGCGGTGCACGGCCTCGGTGACGACCCGGTGCCGCTCGGCCTCCGCCTCGGTGGTGAGCTTGGCACCGCCCTCGTACGGCCGGCCCTCGTCGTTGGGCGCGATACCGCCGGTGACGATGAGACCCACTCCCCCGCGTGCCCGGGCCGCGTAGAACGCCGCCATGCGCTCGAAGCCGCGCTCGGCCTCCTCCAGACCGACGTGCATGGAACCCATGAGCACGCGGTTGGGCAGCGTGGTGAAGCCCAGGTCGAGCGGGGACATCAGGTGCGGGTATCGGCTCATCGGGCCCTCCGTGCGCGGTGTGGTCGTCTCTGTTGTAGAGGACCCCGAACTCATTGTGCAACTAGTTGCATAACCGCATCGAGGTGAGCCCCATCACTCTGTAACTACTAGTATGTACAATGTCCGTCCAACCGCAGAGCCGCTTCACAGGGGGACTCCGACATGCCTTTCGTCCGCATCGACGCGCTGGGCACCGACAGCGGCCGTCTCGACGCTCTGGGCCGCGCCGTACAGGACGCCCTGGTGGAGACGATCGGCGTGCCGCCGAGCGACCGCTTCCAGGTCCTGGTGGGTCACGACGGCGGCGGCACCCTGCGTCACGGCGACTACCTGGGCGTGCGCCGGGACGACGGGATCGTCTACGTGGCGATCACGATGCGCTCGGGGCGTACGCCCGATCAGAAGCGGGCGATGTACCGGCGGATCGCCGAACTCGCGTACGAGTACGCGGGCACCGAACCGCGCAACGTGTTCGTCACGGTCACCGAGAACGAGTCGGTGGACTGGTCGCTCGGCAACGGCGAAGCACAGTACGCCCCGGCCGCCGGCGGCGATGCGCGGGCGGCCGGAGCGGTGTAGACCGGGGCGGTGTCAGCGGCTTTCGAGCAGGACGTGCAGTTCCCTCTCCTGGTCGCCCGAGGCCGAGGAGAGGTTGCGCACCGCGAAGAGGGAGTCCAGCGTCCTGTGGAGCCGGTTGATCGCCCAGTAGCCGCCCTGCGCGTCGGCCTCGACACTGGCCGAGAGCCGGGCGGGCGGCTTGCAGGTGTGGGCGTCGGTGACTTCGAACGTGCCGATCCACACCATGGGGCGTGTCTCGTGGAGCTGCTGCGGCACGTCCTCGGCGGACCGGTCGGACTCGAAGCACTCGCACAGCGCGTCGAACACGATCCGGGCGTCTTCCTTGCTGCATCCGCTGATCTCGAGGGAGACGGGCTCCTCGTGCGTTCGCTCACGGGCCATCGTGATCGCTCCTCTCATGGCGGTGGCACGACCGAGCGGGTTCCCCGCGCACCGCGCCACCTCCCAAGAAAACCACCAATTTCCCGAAACGCACCACCTGTCGCGCCACCGCGGGCGGCCGGGGCTCAGCCGCGCGAGAACTTGTACGTCTTGCTGTCCGTGAGCACGCAGAACCCCGGCGACATGACGATCACGCGCAGAATGCCGGTGCGGCGGTCGTAGTCGATGCCCTCCGCCTCGTAGGAGCCCGAGCAGGAGCTGCGCAACGGCAGCTGGCGCAGGGCCGTGACATGACCCGTGACGTCCGAACTGCCCGGGGCCGCCGACAGGTCGATCTGGAGCAGCGGCTTGGTCATGCCGAACAGGGAGCCGTCCGGGTCGTCGGAGGAGCACAACAGGGTCGTCGGGCCGGAGAAGTCGCAGCCCTGGACGTCGCGCACGGCGTGGTCGAGCCGGACGTCGGAGGCCTGCGGGAGGTTCCGCGAGGGCGAGGTGCTCGGATTGATGCCGGGGGTCGGGAAGACCAGCAGGCGGTTCATGGTGCCCCACTCGCCCGCGAGCATCCACTGGCCGTCCGGCGAGATCGCGTCCCAGGAGTTGTTCAGGGCCTCGCCGGGACTCAGCGTGTGGACGTACTCCGACCAGGCACCGTCCGGCGCCTGCACGCGGAACATCTTCGAATTGCCCGAGTCCTGCTGGTAGGGCTCGATGTAGTAGCCGTTGTACGAGGCGTCGGGGTCGCCGACGTGATTCCAGCCGCGCACGGAGACGCCGAGCGGGATGGTGCCGATACCGGTGTACCGGTTGGGACTGTTCGCGGGAACCTCCACCGAGGTCAGACCCTGGCTCTCGGTCAGCGGTTCGGCACGGTCGGAACCGGTCTCGGTCCAGTTGTCGGCCGCGGAGGCCGGGGCGGGTGCGGCTAGGGACACGACGGCGGCGGTGGCCAGGGTGACGAGTCCGGCGAGGACTGCGTGACAACGTTGCCGGGCGGGCGCGGGCATGGCCGACTCCTCGGAAACGGGCGGTGGGGGCACTCGGTCGGCGGACAGTCTGGCCCGATTGGGTAGTCATGTACAGGCCAATAGAGCAACATGACAGTGAACTCTCACGGCCCTCTCGGACCCGCCCCGCGCGGCCACCGCGGGCGGCGCCCGGACCGCGGGCGCCGCGCCGTGACGGCTTCGGCGGACGTCGGCCGTCGTGTTGAGAGATGGTGGAGATTGACGGCGACGGCGTCGGAGAGTCGAGTGTGAGCGCGGTAGAACAAGGGGAGTCGGCACGGGGGACGACGTGCCGTTCGGACGGGCGAAGGCGGTGCGTGGCATGAGTGCAGCCGAGGCTCCGGTGACGGAGGGCGACGAGCCCCCGCGCGGGCCGGTGGGGCCGAGCGGGCTGCTCGACGTCCTGGGGGTGGCCTCGGTCGTGCTGGACTCCGAGGGCCGCATCGTGCTGTGGAGCCCCCAGGCCGAGGAGCTGTTCGGCTACTCGGCGGGCGAGGCGCTGGGGCAGTACGCCGCCCGGCTGATGGTGCACGAGCAGCACTTCCAGCTGATCGGCAAGCTGTTCGCCGATGTGATGCGGACCGGTCAGAGCTGGGCCGGGGCGTTCCCCGTCCGGGTCAAGGACGGCGGCACGCGTCTGGTGGAGTTCCGCAACATGCGCCTGCTGGACGACCGGGGCGCCGCGTACGCGCTGGGGCTCGCGGCCGACCGGTCCACGGTGCGCCGCCTGGAACAGGACGTGGCCCTGTCCGAGCGGATGGTGCAGCAGTCGCCGATCGGGTTCGCCGTGTTCGACACGGACCTGCGGTACGTCTCGGTCAACCCCTCCCTGGCGCGGATCAACGGCGTTCCCGCCGAGGAGCACGTCGGGCGGACACTCGGCGACGTGCTGCCGCTGCTGGACGTCGACGCCCTGGAGAACGCGGCCCGCCGGGTCCTGGAGTCCGGCCTGCCGTTCGTGGGCCGGTCCACCGTCGGCCGGACCCCGGCGGACCCGGACGAAGACCATGCCTGGTCGGTGTCGCTCTACCGGCTGGAGGACGCCGGGGGCACGGTGCTGGGGGTCGCAGCCTCCGTGGTGGACATCACCGAGCAGTACCGTTCGCGCATCGAGACCGAGGCCGCCCGACGACGGCTCGCGGTCATCGCCGACGCCTCGGCGCGGATCGGTACGACGCTGGAGCTGGAGCGCACCGCGCTCGAACTGGCCGAGGTCGCCGTGCCCGAGCTGGCCGACGTGGCCGCCGTCGATCTGCTGGACGCGGTCGTGGAGGGGCGGCCCAGCACCCTCGGCCCGTCGGAGCCCGCGGTGATCCGGGCCCTGGCGCTGCGCGCCGAGCAGGAGTCGGACGCCGTACGGGCCGCCGACACGCCGGGCAAGATCGCCCAGTACGCGCCCGACCGCCTGGTCACCGAGTGCGTCCGTACGGGTGAGGCGGTGCTGGTGCAGCAGGTCAAGGACGAGGACCTGCCGCGCATCGCCCGCTCCGCCGAGGCGGCCGTACTGCTGGGCCGGGCGGGCCTGCACTCGTATCTCGCCGTGCCGCTGATCGCCCGCGGCGAGGTGCTCGGTGCCCTCGACCTCAAGCGCACCCGCAATCAGGCTCCTTTCGACGAGGACGACGTCCTGCTGGCCCGCGAGCTGGCGGCCCGCGCGGCCGTGCAGATCGACAACGCCCGCTGGTACCAGAACGCCCGCAACACCGCGCTCACCCTCCAGCGCAGCCTGCTGCCCAGCCACCCGCCCGTGACGACCGGCCTGGAAGTGGCCTCCCGCTACCAGCCGGCGGGCGCCACCAGCGAGGTCGGCGGCGACTGGTTCGACGTCATCCCGCTGGAGGGCGGCAGGACCGCGCTGGTGGTCGGCGACGTGATGGGCAGCGGCATCAGCGCCGCCGCCACCATGGGCCGGCTGCGCACCGCGACCACCACGCTCGCCTCGCTCGGCCTCGACCCCGCGGTGCTGCTGGAGCACCTGGACAAGACGACCTCGGCGCTGGACCACTCCATCGCCACCTGTGTGTACGCCGTCCACGATCCGCATCTGCGCCAGTGCCGGATCGCCAACGCCGGCCACCTGCCGCCGGCCCGGGTCCGCCCCGGACGGCCGCCGGAGCTGCTCGACCTGCCCACCGGGGTGCCGCTGGGCGTGGGCGGGGTCGAGTTCTCCACCGTGACCTTCGACTTCGAGCCGGGCGACGTGCTGGTCTTCTACACCGACGGGCTGGTCGAGACCCGCCGCCATTCACTGGACGAGCGCCTGGACTTCCTGCTGTCCCTGCTCGACGACCCCGGCCGTCCGCTGGAGGATGCCTGCGACCTGCTCCTGCGCACACTGCACCATCCGGACAACCACGACGACGTGGCCCTGCTCATCGCCCGGGCGCAGGAGCTGCCGTAGGTCACCGCTCCCGGACGCCGATCACCACGTGCGCGAACAGCTCCTCCGGCACCGCCAGACGGGTCGTCAGACCGGCGTCGGCGAACGCCTGCACGGCCGCCCGGGCCTGGTGTTCGCCGGTCTCGGTCAGCAGGCAGCCGCCGGGCGCGAGCCATTCGGGTGCCCCGGCGGCCACCCGGCGCAGGACGTCGAGGCCGTCCGCGCCGCCGTCGAGGGCGGTCAGTGGCTCGTGGTCCCGGGCCTCCGCCGGCAGCAGCGCCACCTCGGAGCTCGGGACGTAGGGCACGTTGGCCGTGAGGATGCCGACCCGGCCCCGCAGAGCGGCGGGCAGGGCGTCGAACAGGTCGCCCGCGTGGACCCGCCCGTCGTAGCGGGCGAGGTTGCGGCGGGCGCAGCGTACAGCGGCTGGGTCGATGTCGGCGGCGTGCACCTCGACGGGACCGAGCGCGTCGGCCAGGGCCGCGCCGAGCGCACCGGACCCGCAGCACAGGTCGACGACCACCCGTGCTCCGGGCGCCTCGGCCAGGGCCTGGTCGATCAGGAACTCGGTACGGCGGCGGGGGACGAAGACGCCGGGTTCCACCTCGATGCGCAGACCGTGGAAACCGGCCCAGCCGAGGACGTGTTCGAGCGGGAGCCCGGCGACGCGCCGGTCCACCATGGCGGACAGTTCGTCGGGGGTACGGGCGGTGGCGAGGAGCAACTCCGCCTCGTCCTCGGCGAAGACGCACCCGGCGGCGCGCAGTGCGCAGACGACGGCGGACGGAGCGGAAGAGGGCAGGGAGGGCGAAGGGGGCAGGGAGGGCATGGAAGCCGAGAGCCTTTCGGGAACCTGGGGCCGAAGGGCGCTCTCGCGGTCACCGGCGCCGGTGTTCCGCGCGGTCACGACAAGACGTCACAAGGAGAGAGCACCCCAGCTGACACAGCGGTAATGGGTCTCACCTCCTCGGCGGTGTGCGGCCGCGAACCCTCCGCGGCCGGACGGTCACCATACCCCAGCGCCCGGATCCGGCGCCGACTGCGCTCTGTTCGACCCGTTCGACCCGTTCGTACAAACTCCCTGGCGCGGCGATGCGGGTGCCCGCTACGATCGCGGCGATGACCACTCACTCTGCTGACAGATTGGGGGTCCCGTCCGCGCAAGGTGAGTGCTGATGCTCACTCAGACCGCGTACGGTGATTCCCGGCTTTCCTTGTGGCTGCGCGTGCGTGAGTTCGCCGTGCCGCCGTCCATGATCGAGACCGCGACCGCCCGACGCCGCGCCGGGGACTGGGCGGGGGCGTGCGCCGCCGCCGGTGTCGACGTCGACCTCGATCTGCGTTCCGTCGCCCGCGTCCATGGCCGAGAACTCGCGGCCCGGGTCCGCGCCGACCTCCGCCGTCTCGCTCCCGACCTGCTGCGCTGGCACATGCCGAGGATCGCGCCCGACGGGCTGCTGCGCCCGGGCCTGACCCTCACGCTCGCCCGGTACCGGGAGCGCGCCGACGCCCACCCGGTGCACCTCGTGGCCCGGACCCCGCCCGCCTGGGCGGACGCCGGCCAGCGGATCGGCCTCGCGCTGTGGGACGGGTCCGGCCCGGCCACGGCCCGTCATCCGCATCCGCACCCCAGTCGGCGGTACCGGCTCGATCTGCACCGGCATCTGTGGGATGCGCACCGGGCCGATGAGCTGAGGGTGCGGGCGGGGGCCGACCAGCCCGTGCCGGACCCGGAGCCGCCGGACCCGGTACCGCCTGACCTGGTACCACCGGAACCCGGCTGTGCCACGGGCCGGTGGGCGGCCGAGGCACGGATCCTGCTGGGCTCGCAGGGACGGACCGGCGGCGCCTTCGCCGTACGGTGCGGCGGCCGGCGCCGGCTCGTCCTGGAACTGGCAGACGGCGCGGACGGCCCGCGCCCCGCCCTGCGGGTCGCCGCGCGGCCCCCGGACGGCGGCTTTCACGCACTGCCCGTCCTGCCCGACGCCGCGACCTGGGTCCTGCCCGATCTGGACCTGATGCGCGCCGATCTGCTCGAACCCGGGCGGCTGCACCCCTTGGTCGCCGCCGCTCTGGTCCCGGATCACATCCCGTCCGGGCCGCCCCGGCCCATCGGTCCGCCGGGAGAGCCGCGCCTGGTGGAGTGCCGGGGCGCCCGGCACCGGATCGGTCTGGTCGACGGCGTACTGGTCCCGCTGGACCACGGCCCGGACGAGATCCGGCGCGAGGACCTGCTGGTCGCGCTCGGCGGGCCACCGCTGCCGTGCCTGCAGGCCATCGACGAGGCGCACCGGCGTCCGGACTGCCTCACCGGGGTCCGCGAACGCCTCGACCACGGCGACACCGCCGGTGCGCTGACCGTCGTCGAGGGCCTGCTGGGTCCCGAGGCGCTGCTGCGCGACGGCGCCTTGCGGGACGCGCTGGAGAGGGCCGCCGAACGCCGGATCGCCTACGGGCTCTACCGGGCCGGTCTCACCGGCCCCGGCAGCACCCCACCCGATCCGACCCCCCGGCCCACCCGGCGACGGCGCCGCGACCCGCGTCGCGCGACCTCCCGCCGCTGATCCGGCTTCTCCTTCCACTTCTCCTGCCACTTTTCCTTCCACTTCTTCTGCCACTTTTCCTGTCACTTCTCCTTCCACCGACTTCACACCCAGGTGACCCCTTATGCCTTCGCAGACTTCCCTCGTCACGCCCGCATCCCCGTCCGGCACCTCTCAACTCGACCTCGCCGCCGACCTGTTGACCCTGCTGCGCGAGGCGAGCACCGAACCCCGCGCCGACACCCAGCTGGAGGCGCTGACCCTGGCCGTCGCCGCCGACCTCCCCGTGCTCCTGTGGGGTGAGCCCGGCATCGGCAAGACCGCGGCCCTCACCCAGCTCGCGACCGCACTCGACCTGCCGCTGACCACCGTGATCGCCAGCGTGCACGAGCCGTCCGACTTCTCGGGGCTGCCCGTCGTGGGAGACGATCCCGCGGCACAGGGTGTCCCGATGGCCCC
Source organism: Streptomyces griseochromogenes (assembly GCF_001542625.1). NCBI lineage: Bacteria > Bacillati > Actinomycetota > Actinomycetes > Kitasatosporales > Streptomycetaceae > Streptomyces > Streptomyces griseochromogenes. Next base: position 6,537,095 of record NZ_CP016279.1, read on the forward strand.
GCCGGACTGGGCGGTACGGCTGGTGCGGGCCGGCCGCGGGCTGCTGTTCCTGGACGAGCTGTCCACCGCTCCCCCGGCCGTCCAGGCGGCGCTGCTGCGGCTCGTGCTGGAGCGGCGGATCGGTGCGCTGCGGCTGCCGCCCGGCGTGCGGATCGTGGCCGCCGCCAACCCGCGCTCCTCGGCCGCCGACGGCTGGGAACTGAGCCCTCCTCTGGCCAACCGCTTCGTGCACCTGCAGTGGACGCACGACCACGACGTCGTCGTACGCGGCCTCGGCGGTGTCTGGCCCCGGGCCACCCTGCCCCGGCTCGATGCGGAGAAGCTGCCGGAGGCCGTGGCCTTCGCGCGGCGCGCCGTGTGCGGCTTCCTCTCCGCGCGGCCGGGACTCGCGCACCGCCTGCCCAGCGGTGAGACCCGCAGGGGCGGTGCCTGGCCGTCGCCGCGCAGCTGGGAGATGACGCTGCGTCTGATCGCCTTCGTGACGGCCGCGGACTCCTCCCGCGATGTGCTGTCCCTGCTGGTCCGGGGGACGGTGGGAGACGGACCGGGCCTCGAACTTCTGGCGAGCCTGGACCGGATGGACCTGCCCGATCCCGAGGCGCTGCTGGCCGATGCGGCAGGTGCCGTCCTGCCCGAGCGCGGGGATCTGCGGCAGGCCGTGCTGGACGGCGTGGTGGACGCGGTCCGCAAGCGGCCGGAGCGGGACCGCTGGGACGCGGCGTGGACCCTGCTGGTGCGCGCGCTGGAGACCGGAGCCCCGGACGTGGTGGTCGTGCCCGCCACCACGCTGGCGTCCCTGCGCCGCGAGGGCTGGGACGTACCGGCGGCGATCGAACGGCTCGCCGGTGTGGTGTCCCTGTCCCGGCGCGCCGACGACGCCACCCGCCGGGCCGCCGTCGCGACCGGGGTCCGCCGATGACGACGGGCACACCGGGGGCGCTGGACCTCGGCAAGCTCTTCGCCGCCCGGCTGCAAGCGGCCCGGGTGCGGCCCTACTTGGCGACGGCGCTGTTCGCGCTGCACCCCGTCGAGTCGCGGCAGGTGCCGACGATGGGCGTCGACCGGTACTGGCGGTGCTATGTCTCGCCGGTCTTCGTGGACCGGACGCCCGTGGAGGAGCTGGCCGCGGTGTGGGTGCACGAGGTGTCCCACCTGCTGCGCGACCATCACGGGCGCAGCGACCGCGTCGCCCGGGAGCGCGGGCTGACCGGCCCCGGGGAGCGGCTGCGGATGAACATCGCCGCGGACCTCGAGATCAACGACGACGTGTACGGCGACGGGCTGGTCCGGCCCGAAGGCGCGGTCCAGCCGGATCGGTTGGGGCTGCCGGTGGGACTCCTCATGGAGGACTATCTGCGGCGCTTCCGGCTGGGGGCGATCACGCAGCGGCTGGCCTGGCTGGACTGCGGCAGCGGGGCCGACGGGCTGGACCGCGGGTGGGAGCTGGGACCGGACGGCGCGCACGGCCTGAGCGACCAGGAGCGGGACTTGGTCCGCTTCCGGGTGGCGCAGGGCATCAACGGCCGTCCCGGGACCGCGCCCGAGGGATGGCGGCGGTGGGCCGAGGAGGTGCTCCATCCGCCGCAGCCCTGGCGTGAGTTGCTGGGCGCGGCGGTCCGCTCGGCGACCTCCGGCGCGGGCTCGGGTGACGACTACAGTTACGGCCGTCCGGCGCGCCGCTCGGCCGGGGTGCCCCGCGCGATCCTGCCGGGTCTGCGGCGCAGGCCCCCTCGGGTGTGTGTGGTCGTCGACACCTCCGGGTCGGTCAGCGACACCGAACTGGGCAGCGCGCTCCTGGAGGTCGCCGCGATCTCCCGTTCTGTGGGCGGCCGGCGCGACCTGGTCACCGTGGTGTCGTGCGATGCGGCGGCCCGGACCGTGCAGCCGCTGTGCCGGGCCGAAGGGATCGAGCTGGTGGGCGGCGGCGGGACGGATCTGCGGGCGGGCTTCGACCGGGCGCTGCGGACGCGGCCGGGGCCCGACGTCGTCGTGGTCCTGACGGACGGACAGACGCCTTGGCCGGCCGCGCGACCGGCGTGCCGGACGGTGGTGGGCCTGTTCCCGCGGCAGCGGTCGAGCGGGTCCTCGATCGAGCACGACCCCCACTACCGGCCGGACACACCGCCCGAGTGGGCTCGGGTGGTGACGATCGGGTCGTCAGGGGGGTGAGCCGACGAGCGGGGAGCAGCCGCTGCCCGGCGCACGTCCGCGGGCGGCCGAGGACGGCGGCCCGGGACAGCGGCCCGGAACGGCTGCCGGGGACGGCTGCCTGGGCGGGGCCGGTACGGCGTCCGGGAGGGACGCCGCCCGTCGCGGGCCGTGAGCTCCCTCCCCGGCGACACGAGCCCCGGTGACCGGTGTCCCGCATCCGGTCCGGTCCTCCAGCACGGCGCTCCTCAGACGCCGACCGTCTCCTCGACCTCTTCCGCGAGCTCTTCCTCGACTGCCTGCTCCGCCTCCGCCTCGAACTGCCGATGCGTCCTCGGCCCGGCGCCCTGCGCGCTCGGTGCGCCCTCCACGCTCGGTGCGCTCGGCGCGGGCTCGGGAAGAGCCGTCGTCGGCCGGGACGCACGGGCCCGTTCGCAGGCGGCCGCGATCGCGGTCACCGCGAGGCCGACGAACAGCCAGACCACGAGCGTCCACACGTTGCGCGCCAGGCCGTCGTCGCCGAAGTACAGCAGGCTGCGGATGCCCTCGACGAACCCGGCGCCGTTCCAGAAGGCGTGCAGGGTGCCGAAGAACCCGTTCTGCAGCTCGGGCCGGAACAAACCGCCGGAGCTGGTGAAGTTGAGCATCACGAACAGCACCATCATGGTCAGCGTCGTCCACCGCTTGAGGAAGGTGTGCAGGCCCACGCCGATGAAGAGGATGCCCGCGGAGTACAGCGACGCCATCCCCCACAGGCTCGCGAGCCCGTGGTGCGCGAGGTGGAACACCGGCCCGGCGAGCAGGGTGCCGATGGCGCCGACCACGGCGGAGACACCGAGCGCGAGCAGCGCCCGTACCCGCATCGGGAGCCCGGCACCCGCGGCACCGAGGGCGGCCACCGAGGCGTAGGAACCGATGCTGACCGCGATCAGCAGGAAGAACAGGCCCTGTCCGGTGGGGTCGTCGGCCACCGGCGCGGCCACGTCGGTGACCTTCAGCGGGACGCCCTCCTTGGCGGCGACCGGCGTGAAGACCTTTTCGACGGCCGTCGCGCCCATGTCGGACGCGGCGGTGGCCACCAGCAGCTCGGGCGCCTTGGCGCTCGGCACATAGGCGCCGGTCACATCCCGGGACTTCAGCAGATCCACGGCGGCGGCGCGGGTGGCGACGGTGCGGACGTCCAGCTTGTCCCCCGCGGTGTCCTTGACGGTCTGGGCGAACACCTTCGCCCGGGGTCCGGCGCCCACGACGGCCACGGGCAGGTGGTTCGGCTCCGGGGTCACGAAGGCCCCCATGTACGCGAGCCCCATGCCTATGCACATCAGCAGCGGGGTGATCAGGTGCGTGAGCACATGGCGCAGTACCGGTGACCTCATCGCGGGCGACCTCCAATAGTTGGCTTATACAACTTCTTGTTCAAGTTGTACTATACAACTAGATCGGCGGAGGAGGTATTCCCGTGAAGGAACCCACGGAGAAGGAGCCCACGGAGAAGGAGCCCGAGGAGGTGTTCCCGTGACAACGGCGGAAACGGCCGTGGAGACGATCCAGCGCGAGATGACGGTCTTCGCCCGCCGGGCCCGCGCCTCGGCGGGGCGCATGCACCCCGAGCTGTCGCTGGTGTCGTACACCCTGCTCAGCCATCTGGAGGAGTGCGGCGGATGCCGGGCGACCGACCTGGCCGCCCACTACGCGCTGGACAAGTCGACGGTGAGCCGCCAGGTGGCGGCGCTGGAGCTGTCGGGGCTGATCGAACGGCGCCTGGATGCCGAGGACCACCGGGTCCAGGTGCTGCATCTGACGGAGGCGGGCCAGGAGATCCTCGCCCAGGTCACCCGCAGCCGCCGGGCCGCCTTCCGGGAGCGGCTCGCGCACTGGCCGGAGGAGGACCTGATCCGCTTCGCGGCCTACCTGGAGCGCTACAACGCCGGACCGTCCGGCACCGAGTCCGGCTGATACGCCGGTCACGGCGCCGCTACGGCCGAGCCGTGGCCGGTCAGGGCACCGCTATGGCAGCCCGGTCGTCGGCCAGGCGTTCGGGGGCCCGGGCCGCGAGGAAGGCCGTGCGCAGACGCAGCCGGAAGCCGAGGGACTCGTAGAGCCGGATGGCCCCGGCGTTGTGGGCGCCGGTATGCAGGAACGGGGTCTCGCCGCGCTCCCGGATGCCGTGCGCGACCGCGCGGATCAGCCGGGTGCCCAGGCCCTGGCCGCGGAAGGCCGGGTCGGTGCAGACCGCGCTGATCTCGGTCCAGCCCGGCGGGTGCAACCGCTCCCCGGCCATGGCGATCAGGGCGCCCTCGCGGCGGATGCCCAGGTAGGTGCCGAGTTCGATGGTGCGCGGCAGGAACGGGCCGGGCTGGGTGCGCGCCACCAGGTCCAGCATCTCGGGTACGTCGGCCGGGCCCAGGCGGACCGCCTCCGCGTCCGGCGCCGTGGCGAGGCCGTCGTCCACGAGCTGGACTCCCTCCACGTGGAAGGTCACCTCCCAGCCGGGCGGCACCTGACCGCGAAAGCCGGGCAGCGGCACCTCGGATCCGGGCCCGGCCAGTGCGGCGAGGTCCGCCCAGTCGTCCGCGTCCGGCTCGGCGGGCAGCGCCAGCCACGGAGAGACGTCGACCGGGTAGCGCAGCACTCGGCCGCGCCGCTCGGCGAAGCGGGCGTGCGGGCCGGCCAGGGAGGCGAGGGCGGGGTTGTCGAGGACGTGCGACGCCTCCGGGTCGCTCATCCGGCCACCTCGATCACGATCTTGCCCCGGGCGTGCCCGCCCTCGACGGCGCGCAGAGCCTCCTCGGCGCGCTCCAGCGGGAAGGCGCTGGTGACGTGAGGGTTCAGGGCGCCGCGCAGGACGAGGTCCGCCAACGCGTCCAGGACGGCCGCGGTGCGGGCGCGGACGACCCGGGAGCCGCCCAGTTCGGCGACGGTCGCGGGTGGTGCACCCGCGGTGATCAGCCTGGTCCGGTCGGCGAGCAGGGTGGCCGCCTCGGCGAGCGTCCGGTCGCCCACCAGGTCGAACACGGCGTCGACGCCCTCGGGTGCGGCGGCACGTACGCGCTCGGCAAGACCGGGGCCGCTCGGCACATGGACCGCGCCGAGCGACTCGACGAAGTCCTTCTTGCTCTCGCTCGCCACGCCCACGACCCGCACGCCGAAGGCACGGGCGATCTGCACGGCCGCCGCGCCGACTCCCCCGCCCGCACCCGTCACCAGCAGGGTCGCTCCCTCGGGCAGATCCAGCTGGCGGACGCCGTCGTAGGCGGTGGCCGCGGCGACCGGCAGGGTGGCGGCGTCGGTGAAGGACAGCCCGGCGGGCTTGTGCGCGCTCACCGCGGCAGGCAACAGGGCGTACTCGGCATACCCGCCGTCCACGGTGTTGCCGAACACCTCGTCGCCGACGGCGAACCCGCTGACGCCCTCGCCGACCGCCACGACGACACCGGCGGCCTCGCTGCCGAAGACCGCGGGAAAGACGCGCTCGCCGCTCTCGCCGGGGCGGCGGAATCCGCCCCGCAGTTTCCAGTCGACCGGGTTCACCCCCGCCGCCCGTACCGCGACCAGGATCTTTCCGGGGCCGGCGCCGGGCCGTTCCACCTCGGTCAGCGCCTCGGTCTCGGGGCCGCCGTACCGCGTGAAGACGTAGGCCTTGGGCATCCGCTTCCCTCCCTTTCCTTCGCTTCCGTCGTGCGCCCACCGGCGCACCGGCCGGCACTCTGCGCCAATGAGGAGCGCGCCGCGGCTATTCCCGGTCCCGCCCGGAGTTCGTACGACCGCAACAATCGGGGCACTGACCTGGAACGGAGCATCCCCGGCGACCACGTACGGTTGAAACATGAACGTCACCCGAGGCTTCACGGGCCGCCCGCGCGTCGACAACCCGGGGCTGCCGCCCGGGCAGTACGACGCGCGGGACGACTGGCCCGTCCTGTCCGCCGAGGTCACCCCCGACCTGGCACCCGCCGACTGGTCCTTCCGCATCGACGGACTCGTGGAGCGGCCGCACACCTGGGACTGGGACGCGGCGCGGGCCCTGCCCGGCTCGTCGTACGAGGGCGACATCCACTGCGTGACCGGCTGGTCGAAGTTCGGGGTGAGGTTCGGCGGCGTCTCGCTGGACGCGTTCTTCCATGTGGTGCGGCCCCATGGGTCCGCCACCCATGCGATCGCCTACTCCCACACCGGTTACACCGCGAACCTGCCGCTCGCGGACCTCGTGGGCGGACGGGCCTGGATCGCCTGGGAGTACGACGGCAGGCCGCTCGCACCCGAACACGGGGGCCCGGCGCGGCTGCTGGTGCCGCACCTGTACTTCTGGAAGAGCGCCAAGTGGATCGCCGGCATCACGCTCCTCGACCACGACGAGCCGGGTTTCTGGGAGCGCAACGGCTACCACGAGCGGGGCAATCCCTGGGAGGAGCAGCGGTACTCCGGTGACTGAGACCCCGGCCAAGGCCTTCACTCCCCCGACGCGCTTCGCCGTGCCCGGGCGCATCCCGGTGGCCGACCAGACGGCGGCACTGTGGCAGACGGCCACGCTGACCGAGATCCGGCGCGAGACACCGCACGCGGCCACCTTCCGCCTCGCGGTGCCCGGCTGGACGGGGCATCTGCCCGGTCAGCATCTGATGCTGCGGCTGACCGCGGCAGACGGCTACGCGGCGCAGCGCCACTACTCGATCGCCTCCGCACCGGACGACTCCGGCCATATCGAGCTGACCTTGGACCATGTGCCGGACGGGGAGGTCTCGGGCTGGTTCCACACGGTGGCCAGGCCCGGTGACACGGTCGAGGTGCGTGGCCCGCTGAGCGGCTTCTTCGCCTGGGCGGGCGACCGGCCCGCCCTGCTGCTCGGGGCCGGTTCCGGGGTCGTACCGCTGATGTCGATGGTGCGACACCACCGGGCGCGGGACCTGGCCGTGCCGCTGCGGATGCTGGTGTCGGCGCGCGGCCCCGAGGAGCTGATCTACGCGCGGGAGCTGGGCACGGAGACGACGGCCGTGTTCACGCGCAGCGCCCCCACCGGCGTACCGGTGGGTCGTATGGCGGCCGCACATGTGGCGCCGCTCCTCGCCGAGCAGCCCCCGAATGGGTGGGAGGCCTATGTGTGCGGCTCCAACGGCTTCGCCGAGCATGCCTCACGGCTGCTGGTCGAGGCGGGCCAGCCGGTCGAGCGCATCCGCATCGAACGCTTCGGGTGAGCGCGCGGGTCGCACGCACACGGCCGCTCGCGCGATCTCGGGGCGCGTGCCGCGTGCCGTGCTCCATGTGGGCTTGAAGTCGCGGTTGGCGGCGTGAGGCGAGGTGCGCCGTACGGGGTACGAGACGGATGTGGACGCTCGTGTGCAGCGGGGGCGGACGACCGAAGACCCGGCTCGCCCGGTCCTCCGGCTCCGCCGGCGGCGAGGAGGTGGACATGCGTACCCAGGTGCGTGGCTGGCGCTGGCGGCGCAATCCGCTGCGGCGCCGTTCGGACGTCGTGGAGGCGTGGACGGTACTGATCGTCGCCGTGCTGCTGTTCGTGGTCGCGCCCCTGACCGGAGTGGCGGCGGGCCTGCACGCCCATGACCGGGCGCGGACGCTCGCCACGGCCCAGCGGGCCGAGCGACACCCGGTGCGTGCCGTAGTGCTCGCCGGCACGTCCGGGCACACGCGCACGGTCCAGGGCGACCGTGGGCACGCCTATCGCGCAACGGTCCGCTGGACCGAGCCGGGCAAGGGGACCCGCACCGCGCAGGCCCGCGTTCCCGCGGGGAGCCGGGCCGGTGACGTGGTGACCGTGTGGTTCGACACCCGGGGCCGCAGTGTCGCCCCGCCCCCGGACGATGTCGCCGTCTGGCAGCACACGGTGACCATCGGCGTGTGCGCGGCGGGCGGCGCCGCGGCGGTGGTCCTTCTCGGGCACGCCCTGGAGCGCCGGATCGCGCTGCGCCACCGGCTGGCGGAGTGGGAGCGGGCATGGGCACGCACCGGCCCGAAGTGGACCCGGCCGAGGACCTGAGCGGCGGTGACCCGAGCAGCGGGCCTCAGCGGACCTCCGGGATCACCGGGGATCACGCCGCCCCACGGGTGCAGCAAGCGCTTTCCCCCCCATCTGGTCAGCCATCCCGCCACCACGTACGGTGAGATCCCGGGACCTCTCCGTAAAGGCGGTTGTTCATGGCTCTGTTCGACCTCCCCCTCGCCGAACTCCGCGAGTACCGCAGCGCGTCCACCGCACCCGACGACTTCGACGCCTTCTGGGGCAAGACGCTGCAGGAGGCGCGCGAGCACGACCTGGACGCCCGCTTCGAACCGGTGGACACGGGGCTGTCCACCGTGCGGGTGTACGACGTGACCTTCGCCGGGTTCGGCGGTCACCCCGTCAAGGGCTGGCTGCGGCTGCCGGCCGGCGCCGCGGAGCCGCTCCCGCTGGTCGTGGAGTTCATCGGTTACGGCGGCGGGCGCGGGCTCGCCCACGAGAAGCTGCTGTGGGCGTCGACGGGCCGGGCGCACTTCGTGATGGACACGCGCGGACAGGGCAGCGCCTGGGGCGGCGGGGGCGGCACGCCGGACCCGGTGGGCGCCGCGCCGGCCTACCCCGGGTTCATGACACGCGGCATCGACGCACCGGAGAACTACTACTACCGCCGGGTGTTCACGGACGCCGTGCGCGCGGTCGAGGCGGCCCGCACGCACCCGCTCACGGACGCGACGCGGACCGCGGTGATCGGAGAGAGCCAGGGCGGCGGCATCACCCTCGCCGTCGGCGCGCTGGTCCCCGATCTGGCCGCGGTCGCCCCGGACGTGCCGTTCCTGTGCGACTACCCGCGCGCGGCCACGGTGACGGACCGTCACCCGTACCGTGAGATAGGCCTGTTCCTCAAGACGCATCGCGGCCGCGCGGCCGACGTGCTGCACACCCTCTCCTACTTCGACGGGGTGCACTTCGCGGCCCGCGGCCGGGCCCCGGCGCTCTTCTCGGCGGCCCTGGAGGACCAGACCTGCCCGCCGTCTACCGTGTTCGCCGCGTTCAACGCCTGGGCGCACGAGGACAAGGCGATCGAGGTGTACGACTTCAACGACCACGAGGGCGGCGGCCCGTTCCAGGAGGCACACAAGCTCCGCTGGCTGCGGTCGTACGCCTGAGGGGCCACAGGATCCATTCTCGCCGATCCGACGCGTGAGGCCATCACCCGCCGGCCTACGACTCCCTGCGCCTTTGCGCCAGTTGTCGCCGGCCGCGCCCGCCGACGCATCCGGCGGCGGGCGCGGCGGTGGTGAACCGGCCCGGGTGACGCGCGGCGGAGATCCCGGCGGCTGGCGGGCACGGCACCGCACGGGCGGGGCCGGGCGGTACGGCGCCTTCGCCGGGCGCGGCTCTTACGGTGCGATGCCGGTGGACGCCCTCCGCAGCGCCCTATGGCTCCAGGTCGTCCGGGCGGGTTTCGGCCGAACCGGCGGACCGCTCTTCCCTCGTGGTTTAGACCAATGCTAGATGTGGTCGCGCAATGAGCCCGTTCGGCTACGTCTTGTCACCAACAGGAGGCGCGGCATGGCCCGCACCACCCCGCTCGATCCCCCGCAGACCGACGACCGGCCCCGGTACTGGCAGGTCGCGTCGCTGCTCCTCGACGAACTGCGCGACGGCACCGTTCCGCCCGGCGAACGGCTGCCGGGCGAGCGGCACCTGGCCCGGCACTTCGGCGTCAGCCGGGAGACCGTCCGGCAGGCGCTGAAGGTGCTGCGCCGCAGCGGTCTGGTAGCCACCGACCGGCGGGGCAGCCACGCCACGCTGGACGGCCGTCCGGTCGAGGAACCGGTCTCCCTCCACTTCCCGGTCGGTGCCCGGCCTGCGGATCCGTGCGCGGTGGACCGGGCGACGGTGACCTGGGAGGCGCCGTCACCGGAGCATGCCGAGGCGCTGGGCCTGGCCCCGCACCGGCCGACGCTGGTGCACCGCTACCAGTCGGCCACGCCGGACGGGCGGGCGCTGCGTACGGCGGTTACGTCGTTCTCGGCCGTGGCGCTCGCGGAGGTCGCGGAGCTGGCCCGCTACCGCGACCGGGCCGACGGCGCCACGCCCGCGCAGCTGCGCCGGGCCTACGACTGGATGCGCAAGGCCGGTCTGACCCTGCACCACCGGGACGCCATCACCCAGGTCGGCGACGCCGCCTCGGTCCGGGTGACCCGGCGGGTGCACGACCAGTACGCCCGCCCGCTGGAGATCACGGACCTGCTGGTGAACGCCGGACGGGACGCGCTGGTCTACGAGTTCACGCTGCCGGCGGCGGGGTAGCGCCGTCCGGCCGGCGCGCCACGACCAGCCGGGCGCGAGGGCTGCCGCCGTCCCGCCGCCCGAACTCGGGCAGGGCCCGCAGGTCGACCGTGAACCCGGCGCGCGTCAGCTCCTCCAGCACCTGGCCGAGCCGGAAGGCCCGGTAGTACATGACGAACGGCGGCCGCCACACGGCGTTGCGCACCCGCATCACCGCGTCGAAGCCGAGCAGCATCCAGAACGCCGGGCTCGCCGGGCGGGGCGGAGCGAGGACCGGGAAGGCGAACCGGCCGCCCGGCCGCAGCACCGAGTGGACCTGGGTGAACAGCCCGGGCAGTTCCCGGGGCAGGAAGTGACCGAACGCCCCGAAGCTGACCACGAGGTCGAACGCGGCCGTGAACGGCAGGGCCCGGGCGTCGCCGCGCACCCAGGCGACGCCCGGCGTCCCGGGCCCCGCCGGAACTCGCTCGACCGGACCCGTCGCCCGGCGCCGGGCGACGTCGAGCATGCCGGCGCTGAAGTCGACGCCGGTGACGCTCCGGTGGCACAGCCCGGCCAGGACGTCCGTCCCGGCACCAGTGCCGCAGCACAGGTCGAGACCGTCCTCGAACGGACCGAGCGGGCCGAGCGCCTTCGCCACGGACTCCAGCACCGTGTCCGGCGTCCGGAAGGGCGTGTGGTCGAACTTCGGGGCCAGCAGGTCGTATCCGTGCTCGACGGACGACAGCGCCTGCACGGCGAGTTCGCGCAGTGTGGGGCCTTCGGGGCTGAACATCCCGTCAGCCTAGGGGGATCCGCTGCTTCAGCACCCCGAGAACGCGCTCGCACCAGCGCAGGTTCTCCTCCTCGAAGGCGATCCCGGCCATGAGGGTGAGGTAGGGGCCGATCCGGTCGGCCGTGCGCAGGTACTCCTCCTCGTTCCGGCCGTCGAGGAGGCGTTCACGCACCCGCTGGTAGCGGTCGAGCTTGCCGCGCGCCCAGCCTCCGCGCTCCTCGACGAGCGCCCGGGTCACCTCAGGGTCACCGCCGTCCATGGCCTGGATCTTGATGAGGAGTTCGTCGCGGACGGCGGTGGGCCGCTTCGGCGGCTGGGCGGCGAAGGCGGCGAGCTGGGTCCGGCCGGCCTCGGTGAGGGTGAACATCCGCTTGGTGGGCCGACGTTCCTGCGGCACCGTCCGGGCCTCGACCAGCCCGTCCTGCGCCAGCCGCTCCAGCTCCCGGTAGAGCTGCTGGGGTGTGGCGGGCCAGAAGTTCGCGAGCGAGACGTCGAACACCTTCGACAGCTCGTAACCCGAGGCCTCGCCCTCCAGCAGGGCGGCCAGGACGGCGTATTTGAGCGACATGTGGACACGCTAGCAGCAGCTGATTACTCTCATCCGCACCTATTCAATAAATTGACTATGCGAGGTGATCGGATGCGCGCGTTCCGCGAGGCGGTCGAGGCGGGCGACATGGACGCCGTCGAGGCGCTGCTGGCCGAGGACGTCGTCTTCAGCAGCCCGGTCGTCTTCAAGCCCTATCCGGGCAAGGCGATCACCGCGGCGATCCTGCACGCGGTCTCCCAGGTCTTCGAGGACTTCCGGTACAAGCGCGAGCTCGCCGGCGCCGACGGCCGCGACCACGCGCTCGTCTTCCGCGCCCGCGTGGACGACCGGGAGCTGACCGGCTGCGACTTCCTGCATGTGAACGAGGAGGGCCTGATCGACGAGTTCACAGTGATGGTGCGCCCGCTGTCGGGCGCCCAGGCACTGGCCACGGCCATGGGCGCCCGGTTCGACCGGATCCTCGAGGACGCGCGGGCCCGCTCGGCAGGTACGGGCGTCAGCCCTTGAGCTTCTCCAGCGTGGACTTGGTGTCCGCCTTCAGCCAGTCGGACACCTCGGTGAGCCGGGGCGGGTTCTTGTCCTGGTCGTAGGAGGTGAGATAGGCGCTGTAGCTCATCGTGTACGTCACCCAGCCTTCGCGCACGGCGAGCGTGGCGTAGCGGGAACCGCTGGTGGTGTCCTGGCTGACCAGGTAGGCCTCGTCGCCGATGCCCTTGACCGGGTCGACGTCGTAACCGGTGTGGCTGGCGCCGTAGTTCTTCCAGGTGGCGGTGAACTCCGGCGCCGGGTCGGTCTTGCGGTGCAGGTCCACCTGCGTGGTCAGATAGGCGTCCGCGTACGAGGACCCCGTCTTCTTCAGGCCCATGCTGCAGTAACTCTCGTCCAGCGCCTTGTCCTCCAGGGAGCTGTGCGTCGGCTTGGAGTCCTCCTCGGGGTACTCGTCCTTGAACGAGGAGTAGTCCACTTCCGAGCACATGTTGGAAGGTGCCGCGAAGCCCCGCAGGTCCGCGCCGTCGCCCTTGCCGCCGATCAGGAACACCCCGGCCGCCCATGCCCCGGAGGCGACGACCGCGCCGACGACCGCCCACAACACGGCCCGCCCGGCGCCACCGCCGCCACCGGAGGGCGGGACCGGCACGGGACCGTACGGCTGCGGCTGCGGCTGCGCATACGGGTTCCCCGGCTGAGGCTGACCCGGCAGGGGCTGGGCGGGCAGGCTCACCTGCGTGGGCTGGGCATAGAAGTTCCCCGGCGCAGGAGACTGCGCGCCCGGGTAGGGGTAGGCCGTCGGCTGCGGCGGGACCGCCGGTCGCTGTGCGGGAGGCTGGTCGGCCGGCTGCTGAGGCTGGGGTGGCGTGGACATGTCCTGACGATAGTGCAGGGTTGGCGGTCAAGTCCCCTGACGTCCGGAATAGTTATGGTTTGGGGATGGCTGATTCGGCATCATGCCGCCCGGCTCGGTCGCCCAGGCGCACGGGAAGCGTCCGGACGCTGTTGCCGACGAAACTGGAGTGACGGGTCAGCTCGTCCTCGGCCACCGCGAGGTCCAGCCGCGGGAAGCGGGCGAACAGCCGCTCCAGTGCGACGGTGGCCTCCAGCCGGGCCAGCGGGGCGCCCAGGCAGTAGTGGGCGCCGTGCCCGAGGGAGAGGTGGCGCACCCCGTCGGCGCGGGCGGGCCGGGTGACGTCGAAGCGGTCGGCGTCGGGGCCGTGTGCGGCCGGGTCGCGGCCGGCTGCGGAGTAGCCGGCGAGGACGGGTGTACCCGCGGGTATGAGCGTGCCGTCCACGGTCAGGTCCCGGACGGGATAGCGGAACGGGAAGTAGCTGACCGGCGCGTCCCAGCGCAGCGTCTCCTCCACCACGTCGGCCCAGCTCGCCTTCCCCGCGCGCACCAGCTCCAGCTGGCCGCGATGGCCGCACAGGGCGCGGACGGCGTTGGTGATGAGGTTCAGCGTGGTCTCGTGGCCGGCGATGATCATCAGGACCAGGGTGCCGATGAGCTCCTGCCCGCCGAGCCGGTCGCCGTCCTCGTCGCGGGCGGCGATCAGGGCGCTGGTGAGGTCGTCACCGGGTCCTTCGGCCTTCGCGGCGGCGATCGCGGCCAGGACGGCGACGAGCTCCCGGTTGGCGGCGACCGCCTCGTCCGGTTCGATGTCGGTGGCCACGACCTGGTTGGACAGATGGTGCAGCCGGTCGCGGAACTCGGCGTCGACGCCCAGGAGTTCGCTGATGACGCTCATGGGCAGGGGCAGCGCGAAGTGCTCCCGCAGATCGGCGACCCCGCCGCCCGCCTCGGCCGCCCGCTCCAGACCGTCGAGCAGCGAGGCCGTCAACTCCTCGATCCGGGGCCGGAGTTCCTCGACCCTCCGGGGCGTGAACGCCCGGCTCACCAGCGACCGCAGCCTGCGGTGGTCGTCTCCGTCGGCGGTGGTCATGCCCTGCACGGTGGCGAAGGTCAGCAGCGGCCAGCCGGCGCCGATCCGGCCCTCCCGCAACGCCCTGAAGTGGCGTGCGTCCTTTGCGACATCGGGGTGCTGCAGGAAGTCCCTGAGTGCGTCGTGCCCGAGTACGGCCATCCCCTCGATGCCGCCCGGCAGCAGGACCGGGGCGACGGCACCGCGGGCCAGCAGCCGGGCGTTGGCGGCGTGCGGGCAGCCGCCGGAGGGATCCATGCGGTGCGGCGCGGTGGCGGGAGTGGGCTCCACCTGTTCTCCTGACGGCCGTAGGACGGGATCGAGCCCGATCGTAAGCTCGGACGGGCGCTCGGCGGAGCGGCCTCGCACGCCACGTCACGTCCAGGACCGCCGTACCGGCCTGTCGGGCCGCTCTCCTTCATGGCGGGAACAGGTGGCACACCGGATGTGTTGACCTGATCGCGCTCGTGCCGCGCCATCGAGTGGTACGGTGCTCTCGGCACATGAGTACGCCCCCTCGTGGGCGCCGGTGCCGGTTTCTCCTCTCCGCGCTGATCCGCCCGTCGTTTTCCGGCCCAGGCGCGTCGGCTTCTCAGCACCACCTCGGTCCGAGGTGACGTTTCCGCCGCCCGGAGGCACATACGCCCTCCCGTTCCGCGGCTCCTCCCCCCCTTCCTCATGTCTTCCGTCCGCGAAAGGACCCCGATGACCACCACACTCGAACCCCCTCACGTACAGCAGCAGGCCCCGGCCGCCCGGCCCGTCACCGGCGTCCTCGACATCGACGCGCACGGGAAGGGGCATCTGCGAGCCCTGAACTGCCTGTCCTCCCCCGCAGACCCCCAGGTCTCCCCGGCCCTGATCCGCCGCCACGGCCTGCGCAAGGGCGACCTCGTCGAGGGCGTCCGCGGGGCTCAGCGCGCCCTGACCGAGGTCGCCCGCGTCAACGGGCGCGAACCGGACGGGCTCCGGGCCCGGCGCCACTTCCGGGACCTCACCCCGCTTCACCCGCAGGAGCGGATCCGCCTCGAACACCCGGCAGCCGGCCTGGCCGGGCGCGTCGCCGACCTCTTCGCGCCGGTCGGCAAGGGCCAGCGCGGACTGATCGTGGCCCCGCCCAAGAGCGGCAAGACCGTGCTGCTCCAGCAGCTCGCCGCGGCCGTGGCCGGCAACCACCCCGCATGCCGGCTGATGGTCCTCCTTCTGGACGAGCGTCCCGAGGAAGTCACCGAGATGCGCCGCTCCGTGCGCGGCGAGGTGTACGCTTCCACCTTCGACCGGACGCCCAAGGAGCACATCGCCCTCGCGGACCTGGTCGTCGAGCGGGCCAAGCGGCTCGTCGAGGACGGCGAGGACGTCGTCATCCTGCTGGACTCCCTGACCCGGCTGTGCCGGGCCCACAACAACGCCTCGGCCGCCGGCGGACGCACGCTCAGCGGCGGTGTCGACGCGGGCGCGCTGGTGGGTCCCAAGCGGTTCTTCGGCGCCGCCCGCCGGGCCGAGGAGGGCGGCTCGCTCACCATCCTCGCCACCGTCCTGGTGGACACCGGCTCCCGCGCCGACGGCTACTTCTTCGAGGAGCTGAAGAGCACGGGCAACATGGAACTGCGGATGGACCGCGAACTCGCCGCCCGCCGCCTCTTCCCGGCCGTGGACATCGACACCACGGGCACCCGCCGCGAGGAACTCCTGCTCACCCAGGCCGAGTTGACGGTCACCCGGGGGCTGCGCCGGGCCCTGCGCTCCCGGGACGGCGGACCGGCCGCCCTGGAGACGCTGCTGGAGCGGATGCGGGACACCCCCGACAACGCCACGTTCCTGCGTCGCGTCCAGCCGACGCTCCCCACGGGCTGAGTGGCGCCGTACCCCCTCGCGGTGCGTCATCCGGGTTGCTCCCGTAGGCCGTCCGGCCCGGGCAGCGAGCCGCGCCCCCCTCCCCTTCCTACGTTGATCATATGATCACCGGATTCTCTCGTCGGACGGCCGTATCAGCCTGTTCCCTGTGTGCGGCGGGCGCGCTGGCGCTCGCGCCGGCCGCCGCCGCGACCGGACACCGTGCGGGGGATCCCGCACCACCCGGGCCGCGGGCGGCGGTGCCCCAGCCGTCCCTGCTCTACCGCTCCGGCACACAGGTGCGGCCGCGTCACGGGGCGCCGGGGGTGCCGGAGGTCTCCGCGCTGTCCTGGCTGGTCGCCGACGCCGACAGCGGCGAGGTGCTGGCCGCGGCCGACGCGCACCGCGGGCTGCCGCCCGCGAGCACCCTGAAGACCCTGTTCGCCCTCACCGTGCTGCCCTCGCTGCCCGCGAACAAGCAGCACACCGTCCGGTACGAGGAGCTGGCGGACGTCGGCGAGGGCAGCAGTCTGGTCGGCGTCGAGGAGGGCCACAGCTACCAGGTGTCCGATCTGTGGCGCGGGGTCTTCCTCAGCTCCGGCAACGACGCCGTGCATGTGCTCGCCTCCCTGGGCGGGGGCTGGCGCGCCACGGCCGTCCGGATGCAGTCCATGGCCCGCTCGCTCGGCGCCCTGGACACCCACGTCGTCTCCCCGGACGGCTACGACACCCCCGGCCAGGTGTCCTCGGCGTTCGACCTGGCGGTGTTCGGCAGGGCCGGGCTGCGCAATCCGGACTTCGCGCGGTACTGCTCCACGGCCGTGGCCCAGTTCCCCGGTGACGGGTCGACGTACCCGATCGAGAACACCAACCGGCTGCTGACCGGCGAGGACGGCGTGGCCCCGTACCCGGGGCTGATCGGCATCAAGAACGGCTACACGAGCAACGCGGGCAACACCCTCGTCGCCGCGGCGCGCCGGAGCGGCCGCACCCTCGTGGTGACGGTGATGAACCCTCAGGCGGGCGGCGGGTTGACCGTGTACGAGGAGGCCCGCGAGCTGCTCGACTGGGGTTTCGCCGCGGCCGGTCTGGTGGATCCGGTGGGCTCCCTGGACGCGCTGCGCACCGGGTCGAAGTCCGCGTCGTCCACCGCACCCGTCGCGGCGGCCTCCTCCCCGGCACCGGACGACGACTCGGACTGGCCGCGGACCGCGGCCGTCGCGGGTCTCGCCGCCCTCGGCGCGGGAGCCGTGTCGGTGGCGCTGCGGGCCAAGGGCGGCCGGGCCGCGGGCGACTGACCTGCCGGCAGGATCAGCAGCAGGCCCAGCGTGATCCAGGTGTAGATGTTGCTGCCGAGGAAGCCGTCGATGCCGGAGGCGTCCTCGAACCAGAGCCACACCACGCTGGTGCACAGCACCGCGTACAGGGCGCCCGCGATCCGCCGGTGACCGGCGCGCGCCAGCACCGCGAAGGACGGCAGCAGCCACACCAGGTGGTGCACCCAGGTGATCGGGCTGACCAGGCAGGCCGTGATCCCGGTGAGGGCGAAGGCCGCCGCCCAGTCACCGGCCGCCACCGCCCGACGGGTCCGCACCGCCCACACGCACAGCACCAGCAGGACCGCGGCGGCCCACAGCGCGCGGTCCGGCTCGCCGAGCCTAGCCAGGATGCCCTGCAGCGACTGGTTCGAGACGTAGTCGAGACGGCCGATGCGGCTGGTGTCCCACAAGGCCTCGGTCCAGTAGTAGCGGGACGCGCGCGGATCCGCGCAGGCGGCGAGACCGGTCGCCGCGAGGGCCACGGCGGTCGCCACCCCGGCCGCCCGCCGGCGCCCGGCGAGCAGCAGCAGGCCGATGAAGAGGGCGGGCGTGAGCTTCACCGCGGCGGCGAGCCCGATGCCGACGCCCGCCCAGCGGCCCCTGCCGGTCGCGAGGAGCCGGCAGTCGCCGAGGACCAGGGCGAGCAGCACCAGGTTCACCTGGCCGAAGCTGAAGGTGTCGCGCAGCGGTTCGAACAGCGCGAGCACGCACAGGGCCAGCGACCAGCGGAACCAGCCGTGACGCCGCCAGCCGGGTCCGGCCAGGATCCGCAGCACCACCGCGAGCGCGGCCAGGTTCACCAGCAGGGAGGCGGCGATCGCGGTGTCCCGGCCCATCGCCGCCAGCGGCAGCATGGCGAGCGCGGCGAACGGCGGATACGTGAAGCCGTACTCCGTCCCCGGCACGTGGTAGTCGTAGATCCGGCCGCCGTGGTGCACCCAGGTGTGCACGGTCCCGTAGTAGACGCGCAGGTCGAAGAAGTCCCGCAGCAGCGGCACGGTCGCCGTGAACGCGGTCACCGCCGCGGCCAGGGCCAGCACGAGCAGGACTCGGCCGCGCTCGGTGCGCGGCAGCGACAGACCGGTCATGCCGTACGTCCCGGTGCCGGGGCCTGGGCGGCGAGGTGCGCCTGCCACAGGACGACCACGCCGAGCACCCCGCCGCACACCGCGAGGATCAGCTGGCCGACGTCCGCCGAGCCCCCGCTGGGCAGTACGGCGAGGGCGAGGACGCCGGCCAGGGCGGCCACCCGGTGCCGTACGGAAGTGCTGGGCGCCGCGGCCGCGATGAGGAACAGGCCCCACAGGATGTACCAGGGGCGGATCGCCGGGCCGAAGACGGCCACGACCAGCAGGCTCAGGCCGAGGGCGTACACCGGCCGCGGTCGCAGCCGGAGCCATATCAGCAGCACGGCCGCGGCGGTGGCCGTGAGTCCGAGCACATGCCAGGCCGGTACCGCCAGCGGGGCCAGATCGCTGCCGAGGTGGTCCAGCAGGGCGCCGGTGGCGCGGCCCAGCAGGCTGGTCAGGGCCCAGTTGTGCGGGGAGACGGGCGTGTCCAGGGCGCGGATCCAGCCGTACCCCGTACCGGCCAGGGCGGTCGCGGCGACCGTGGTCACGGCGGAGGCGGCCGCCGTCGTCACGGTGGCCCGCAGCGGGCGGCGGCCGGAGCGTACCTGCAGGACCACGACCGCGAGCAGGCCGAGCGCGGCGGGCGCCTTGACGAGGGCGGCCAGCGTGACGAGCACCGCCCCGAGCAGGGGCCACCGGCCGAGTGCGGCGACCAGCCCGAGCCCCAGCAGGCCGAGCATGATCGCGTCGTTGTGGGCGCCCGCGACCAGGTGCAGCAGGACGAGCGGGTTGAGCGCGCCGAGCCACAGCGCGGCGGCCGGGTCGGCGCCGCTGTGCCGGGCCAGGCGGGGCAGCGCCGCCGCCATCAGGGCCACACCGAACAGGGCGACCAGACGCATGCCGAGCAGCCCGGCGGGCAGCTGACCGCGGGTCAGTCCCGACAGCACGGAGGCCAGGGCCAGAAAGGCGGGCCCGTACGGGGCCGCCGTGTGCTGCCACACCGGGGCCACCTCGTCCGCCAGCGGGCCGCCGAGCTGGGCGGGGCCGTGGGTGTACACGTCCATGTGGGCGTCGACCATGGCGCCCTGGGCGAGGTAGCTGTAGACGTCCCGGCTGAACAGCGGGGGCGCGAGCAGCAGCGGCGTCGCCCAGACGGCCAGGACCAGCAGCAGGGAGCGCGGGGTCGGCGGATGCGCACCGCGCACCAGGCGCCCGAGGAGCACCCAGGCCGCTATCAGCAGCACCACACCGAAGTAGACCCCGACCAGCCCCAGCGCGGCCTGCACGGACGCGGGGGCGAAGAGATCCTGCACCGGCAGGGCACCAGCCGTCTCACCGCCCAGCGCGAGAAAGGCGGTACCGGCCAGGCCCAGAACCTGGCAGCGGCGGAGATCGACGGGAAAAGCCATGGCCAACACTGGGTCAGCGTGTCAACGTCGGGTGGCCGGAAAGCGACGCGAAGTCCTCCGGGGGGCGGCCGGTGTGTGGCCGGCGCGTGGTCGGTGACGGTCGTTCTGCACACCGCGGGTGCGTTGTGGCCGGTCGCGCCCGCGCGGCGGAGCCCCATGCCGACCTGGCCGCGCACCCCTTGAGCGCGTTGCCCGGCCGTGCTCGCGAAGTCACCCTCAGAACACGGACAGGCCCGTCAGTGTCGTGAACCGGTCCAGGGCCGCCACCCCCGCCACCGAGTTGCCGCGCTCGTCCAGCCCGGGGCTCCACACACACAGCGTGCAGCGGCCCGGGACGACCGCGATGATGCCGCCGCCGACGCCGCTCTTGCCGGGCAGGCCGACGCGGTAGGCGAAGTCACCGGCCGCGTCGTAGGTGCCGCAGGTCAGCATCACGGCGTTGATCTGCTTGGCCTGGCTGCGGGTGAGCAGCCGGGTGCCGTCGGCGCGGATGCCGTGCCGGGCCAGGAAGGAGGCGGCGAGCGCCAGGTCGGCACAGGAGGCCTCGATGGAGCACTGCCGGAAGTACTGGTCGAGCAGGACCGGTACGGGGTTGTCGATGTTGCCGTAGGAGGCCATGAAATGGGCGAGGGCGGCGTTGCGGTCGCCGTGCGCGGTCTCGGAGGCGGCGACCTCCTCGTCGAAGTCCAGGGACGAGTTGCCGCTCTCGGTGCGCAGGAAGGCCAGCAACTCCCCGGCCGCGTCCCCGGTACGGGTCTGGAACCGGTCGGTGACCACGAGCGCGCCCGCGTTGATGAAAGGATTCCTCGGAATGCCGTTCTCGTACTCCAGCTGCACCAGGGAGTTGAACGGGTTGCCGGAGGGCTCACGCCCCACGTACTCCCAGAGTTCGTCGCCCTCGCGGGCCAGGTCCAGGGCGAGCGTGAAGACCTTGGTGATGGACTGCGCGGAGAAGGGCTGCCGCCAGTCCCCCACTCCGTACACCGTGCCGTCGAGCTCGGCCACGGCCATGCCGAAGCTGCGGGGATCACGGGCCGCGAGCGCCGGGATGTAGTCGGCGCTGCGGCCGCGTCCGGGAGTGCGATCGATCTCCGCCATGATGCGGTCGAGGATCGGCTGGAACTGCGAGGACATGACCGTCATCATGCCGCACTCCTGTCCCCGGGGCGCCCGGGGGTCGCCGCCCGGCCTCCGTTCGCGGCAGCGGCAGGACGCCAATCAGGCATGACTTGTGCCGAACTGCGCGTGCTGGCCCACCGATCGCGGGTCCGCACGTCAGGGTGACTTCCGCGGTCTCCACGGATCCGAGGCCGTGCGGTCATCGAAAGACAGGAGTGAACTTGCGCCGGCGGAACGACTACCGGGTGGTCCTGTGCGCATCGGCGTTGCTGCTGGCCGGATGCAGCATGCCCGCCCCGCATGTCCCCGTGCTGGAGAACCCGCGGGGAGGACGAACGTTCTATCTCAGTCCGGACGGTTCCGACAAGGACGACGGCCGGACCCCGCAGACCGCCTGGCGTACGCTGCGGCGCGCCGACGCCGTGCGGCTGAAGCCGGGCGACCGTCTGCTGCTGAAGGGCGGGGCGCGGTTCCCCGGCACCCTGAGCATCGGCCCGGGCGACGCCGGGAACGCCCGCAAGCCCGTCGTGATCGATTCCTACGGAGACGGCCGCGCGGTGATCACGGCCGTCGGCACCCGCGGAATCGAGGTGTACAACACGAGCGGGATCGTCATCCGCAATCTGGTCCTCGCGGGCGACGCCACGTCCTACCGGTCGCAGGACGGCATCGGCTTCGTCAGCGATCTGCCGGGACAGCGGAAGCTGCCGTACGTCCGGGTCACGGGCGTCGACGTGTCGGGGTTCCGCAACGGCATCCGGCTGCACGGCGGCCGCGCGGGGTCCGGCTTCCGGGACGTGGTGATCGACGACTGCGCGGTGCACGGCAACAAGGACGCGGGGCTCGTGTCGGACGGCCCCGCCTTCGACACGCAGGCACCCGTGTACGCGCACGAGCAGATGACGGTCTCGAAGGTGATGGCGTTCAAGAACGACGGGGACCCGAAGGCCGGCGACCACAACACCGGCAGCGGCATCGTCCTCGGCAGCGTCCGCCACGCGGTGGTGGAGGGATCGGACGCCCACGACAACGGGGCGCTGTCCGACCCGAACGCCATGGAGGGCCCGGAGGGCATCTGGACGTACGACTCGACACGGGTCGTCTTCCAGCGCAACGTCGCCTACAGCAACCACACGGGTTCCCAGGCGGACGGCGGCGGGTTCGGTCTGGACAACAACGTGTCCTACTCGCTGATGCAGTACAACCTGTCCTACGGCAACGACGGCGCGGGCTTCCTGGCGTACTCCGCCGTCCCGAACAAGGCCCACAAGGACAACGCGATCCGCTACAACATCAGCGAGGACAACGCCCGCAAGCTCCAGGACTACGGCGGCATCGTGGCGCTCGGAACCCGGGTCAGCAACCTCGCGATCTACCAGAACACGGTGCTGGCCAGGGCGAACGGCACCGCCCGGGCGCCCGCGCTGCGGCTGCAGCCCAACCTCGGCGCGGTCTCGGTGCGCAACAACGTGTTCGTCACCGACGGCTCCCCCGTGGTGTCGGTACAGGGCACCTTCGACACCACGGAGGTGGAGATGCAGGGCAACGACTACCACAGCCCGAAGGGCCTGAGCCTGCAGTGGGGCCAGAGCCTGTACTCCGATCTGGCCGCCTGGCGGGGCGAGACGGGCCAGGAGATGCAGGGATCGCGGGCCACCGGGACCGGCGCCGACCCGTGTCTGGCCGAGGTCCCGCTGCCCGCGAACGGTCCCGACCTGCGCGGCAGCGGCCCGATGCGGGGCGCACTGGCCTCCCAGTGCGCCCAGGCGCTGGCCGGGGCCGCGGTGGACCTGCGGACCGTGTCCGTCGACCCCGGTCCGGTGGACTACGTGGGAGCGCCGCTGAGCGGATCCCCCGGCTTGGGTGCCGTGCAGGTCGCGACGAGGACCTGAGGGATCGTCGCCCGGAAGGCGTCGCCGTGGCCCGGCTGCGGCACGTGCGCGGGACGTCCGAGAGCGCGCACGTGCCAGCCGGCCGCATGCCAGGCCGCCCGGTCCAGCGCGTTGCGCGCGTCGAGCACGCGGGGCGCCCGGACCACCGCCGCCAGCTCCGCCGGGTCCAGTGCGCGGTACTGACGCCACTCGGTCAGGTGCAGGACCAGGTCCGCGTCCCGGCAGGCGGCCATGACGTCGGTGCAGTACTCCGGACCGGGCAGCGCCGTCCGTGCGTTGTCGAGGCCCTGCGGGTCGTGCACACGGACGTGCGCGCCCTCGGCGACGACGTCCGCGGTGACGGCCAGCGCCGGTGAGTCGCGCACGTCGTCGCTGTCCGGCTTGAAGGTGGCGCCCAGCACGGCGACGCGCCGCCCGGCGAACCAGCCGCCCACCAGATGACGGGCGAGGTCGACCGTCCTTCGGCGCTGGCGGTCGTTGATCCCGTCGATCTGGTGCAGGAACGACACCGCCTCCCCGACCTGGAGTTCCTCGGCCCGGGCGAGGAAGGCACGGATGTCCTTGGGCAGGCACCCACCGCCGAAGCCGAGGCCGGCCGACAGGAACCGGCGTCCGATGCGCTCGTCGTGGCCGAGGGCGTCGGCGAGGGTCACCACATCGGCGCCCGAGGCGTCGCACACCTCGGCCATGGCGTTGATGAACGAGATCTTCGTCGCCAGGAAGGAGTTGGCGGCGACCTTCACCAGTTCCGCGGTGGCGGGATCGGTGCCGACATAGGCGACACCGGCCCGCAGCATCGGCTCGTACACGGTGCGCAGCAGCTGATCGGCGTGGGGCGCGGCGGACCCCACCACCAGCCGGTCGGGGCGCAATGTGTCCTGGACGGCGAATCCCTCGCGCAGGAACTCCGGGTTCCAGGCGACCTGGGCCTCCACGCCGGGCCGGACCCGCGCGGCCACCCTGCGGCTGAGCAAGCGGGTGGTGCCGACCGGTACGGTCGACTTTCCGACGATCAGGCTGTCACGGGTGAGCAGCGGTGCCAGACCGTCGAAGACCGCCTCGACATGGCTCAGGTCGGCGGCCAGGGAGTCGGGGCGCTGTGGTGTGCCGACGCACACGAAGTGCAGGTCGGCGAAGTCGGCCGCCTCCTTGAGTGAGGTGCTGAAGCGCAGCCGGCCGGCCTCGGTGTTCCGGGCGAGGATCTCCGGAAGGCCCGGTTCGAAGAACGGTGCCCTGCCCGCCGCCAGGGCTTCGATCTTGCCGGCGTCGGTGTCGACGCCGAGGACCTCGTGTCCGATCTCCGCCATGCACGCGGCGTGCACGGCTCCGAGGTATCCCGTACCGATGACGGTCAGCCGCATGGGGATTCTCCTGTCGTGGGGCCGCCGACGTGGCGAGGCCGGCGGGAGTAGCCGTCGGGGTTGAGCTCCTGGAACCGCCAGGCGTCACGGCACATGGCGGTGAGGTCACGGGTGGTGGTCCAGTCCCAGGCCTCGGCCACCGCGCTCGCGTCGGCGACGAGCGCGGCGACGTCGCCCGGTCGCCGGTCGACGACCCGGTGGGGCACCGGGCGCCCGCTCACCTCGGCGAAGGCACCGACCAGTTCGAGCACGGAGGTGCCGGTGCCCGTGCCGAGGTTGAACACCCGCATGCCGGCACGGTCGTCCAGGTGCTCGAGGGCCACCCGGTGTCCCTCGGCGACGTCCACGACGTGGATGTAGTCCCGCACCCCGGTGCCGTCGGGTGTGGGGTAGTCGTCGCCGAAGACGCTCAGCCGCTCACGGCGGCCCACGGCGACCTGAGCGACGTAGGGCATGAGGTTGCCGGGGACGCCGCGCGGGTCCTCGCCGAGCAGACCGCTCGGGTGGGCTCCGACCGGGTTGAAGTAGCGCAGCGCGAGCACCTTCATCCGCGGGAGGCGTGCGCACACGTCCTCGAGGATCCGCTCGCACATCAGCTTGGTGCGGGCGTACGGGTTCGTGGGCGCCACCGGGCTCCGCTCGGTCAGCGGCACCGTCCTGGCGTCGCCGTAGACGGAGCAGGACGAGGAGAACACCAGGCGGTCGACCTGGTACTCGTGCATGACCGACAGCAGGGCGCAGGTGCCGCCGACGTTCGTGTCGTAGTACTCGACCGGCCGGGCCACCGACTCCCCGACCGCCTTGTGCGCCGCGAAGTGGATGACGGCGTCCACCGGATGCGAGGCGAACACCTCGGACATGGCCCTGCGATCGCGCACGTCGACCCGGTGGGCGGCGGCGAGCGGCCGTCCCGCGATCTTGGCGATACGGTCGAGGGCCTCGGGGGAGCTGTTGACGTGGTTGTCCACGACGACGACTTCGTAGCCGTGGTCGAGCAGTTCGACACAGGTGTGGCTGCCGATGAAGCCGGCTCCGCCGGTCACCAGAACCGTTTCGGGCATGGGGACACTCGATTCGTCAGATGGGACGGGCGTCAGCCCGCGATGAATCCGCGTACGTAGGTGGGGAACAGCAGCAGCGCCCAGGCCAGCGGAAGGAGTGCCGCCAGCCCGGTGCCCAGCGGCAGCGCGGCGGTGCGCAGGGCCCGGCGGACTCCGACGCCGGCCGACCGGGCGCTCTCGCGAATGTGCAGGACGCCCACCGCGAGCGTCACCATCGCGTAGGACAGGGACCCCAGGATGCAGAGGAACACATAGCCGACCGCGGGCCCGTTCAGCTCCCCGATGACGGCCGCGCCGGAGAGCACGACCGTGATCAGGAGGTAGGGAAGCACCAGGCGCAGTGGCAGCGTCTCCAGGCCGTCACGGGCCTTGGGTGTCACCTTGAAGACGACCTTCTTCGGCCGCAGGCGCCGCACCACCGCGGCCGTGACTCCCCCAGCCACGTACGGCCAACGGGCCAGCCCGAACAGCCACCCCTCCCAGCTCAGCAGCGGCGCGTCGGCGGGCCGCAGCAGTCCGCGCCGCCGCAGCAGCGTCGTGAGCAGGACCAGGAAGAACGACATGGACCAGAAGTGCAGAAGGAACGCCGCGTAGTTGACGTTGATCCACGGGATGCCGGTGATCGCGGCGACCGGGGGCAGCAGCAGGGCTCCGGTCGTGGTCAGGGCGAGCAGCGGATAGTAGGAGAGGGCGAAGGCGAAGCGCAGCCGAAGCCGGCCGGGCATCCGCCCCAGATGCTTGGGGAGCATGCCGAGCAGCATCACCATCAGGCTCCGCGACCACTGGAACTCCTGGGTCACCATCGCGGCGAAGGTGAGCGGGCCGTCGCCGTGCGCCTCGGCGTCGATGGCGAACGCACCCTGCCAGCCGGCCGAGTTCAGCAGGAAGGTGGTCGAGAAGTCCTCGGCCAGCTCGGGTCCGAGCCCGCCGATGTCCCGCAGGGCACCGGTGCGTACGGCGTAGTGGGAGCCGATGCACAGCGGTGCCAGGCCGTCGCAGTGGCCGAGCTGCATCGGGCCGTGGAACGTGGCCTCGCGGTGCAGCCGTCCGCGGGCCGACCACGACGTGCCGGCGTTGGCGTCGCACACGCTGGGGGCGGCCACATAGCCGACCGCCGGATCGGCGAACGGCCGGACCATCTCTCCCAGATATCCGGACCGGGGCACATGGTCGACGTCGAGCTGGGCCACCACGTCGTAGGCGCGGTAACCCCAGTTGTCGTAGAAGTACGTGAGGTTGCCCTCCTTGCACCGGGTGCGGCGGGGCCAGGCGTCCCGGTGGTAGGCGGCGAGACCGCGGCGGCAGGAGACGCGCACGCCGTGGGCCGCGCACCAGTCCAGGATCCGCTGGTCCGGGTCCTCGTCGCACAGCCAGACGTCGTAGGGGTGCGGGAAGTCCTGGCGCAGCATCGCGCTCAGGGTGGTGCGCGCGACCTCGAAGGGCTCGGAGGGGGCCCGGGTCACCACGAAAGCCGTGCGCAGCCGGGGCACTTCCACGGCGGGGTCGAAGACGCGCAGGCGCAGCACCACGACGACGAAGTACATCGGCAGCAGGGACAGATACAGCAGCAGCGCGCTGTTCACCGCGAAGCCCGTCCAGCCGACCCGGTGCTCCGGACGCACCCACCACACCCAGAAGCCCACGAGGGCCGTCAGCCAGCACACCGCGAGCAGCGCCACCGTGATCCGGTCCGCCGTGCGCAGCCGGGGAATCCAGGACTGGGGCGCCGATACGAGCGATCTGCGCGGATTGCCGAACACGGGTCCGTCGGCCGGCAGGCCGACGACATTGCCCGAGGACAGGATCCGCATGTGGGTTCTCAGCGCCGCTTCGGTGTCCGGCGGCGGACCCGAGTCGAGGGCGACGGCTGCCGGGGGACGGGGATCCGTCTGGGTCACGACGCCACGGGGGTCGCACCGGACGGACGGGGCCTAGCGGCGACCACGCCGTCCTGCTGCCCGCCCCGGATCGCCGCGAGCGCGGCGGCGACATCATCGGGCCGGCCGGCGAACCAGCGCACCGTGCGGCGCAGGCCGTCCTCGACGGTCACTTCGGGGACCCAGCCGAGACGTTCCGAGGCGCGGGCGATCACCGGCCGCCGGCGGGTGGGGTCGTCGACGGGCAGCGGATGGAACTGCACCTCGGCGCCGGATCCCGTGAGGCCGATGACGAGATCGGCCAGTTCGAGCACGGTCAGTTCGACGGGATTTCCGAGATTCACCGGTCCGGGTTCGTCACAGTCCAGCATGGCGATGATTCCGCGCACCAGGTCGTCGACATAGCAGAAACTGCGTGTCTGCTTTCCGTCGCCGTAGACGGTCAGGGGCTCACCGGCGAGGGCCTGGACCACGAAACTGGAGACGACCCGCCCGTCGTGCGGACGCATCCGCGGACCGTAGGTGTTGAAGATGCGGACGATTCCGGTGTTCGTTCCGCGATGCGTCCGGTAGGCCTGGGTCAGTGCCTCGGCGAATCTCTTCGCCTCGTCGTAGACGCTGCGCGGCCCGATCGGATTCACATGCCCCCAGTAACTCTCGTCCTGGGGATGCACCTCGGGGTCCCCGTACACCTCGCTCGTGGAAGCGAGCACGAAGCGCGCGTCGTGCCGGGCGGCGAGCCGGAGCGCGTTCTCCGTGCCGCGGCTGCCCACGGCGAGCGTCTCCAGGGGGCGTCTGAGGTAGTCGGGAGGCGAGGCGGGGCTCGCCAAGTGGGCCACCGCGTCCACGGTGCCGCGCACGTCGGTCGACCGGCTGACGTCCCCGCGGATGAGTTCGAAGCCCGGATTCCCGAGAAATGCGGCGATGTTCGCCGGGTCGCCGGTGGAGAAGTCGTCGAGACACACGACCTCGTCACCGCGTCGAAGGAGGGCTTCGCAAAGATGCGAGCCGAGAAATCCGCCGCCACCTGTCACGGCCACACGCATGGATTCTCCTGGATTCACCGAAGGATTCCGTCGCTCCGCCCGGCACAGGGTGGGGAGGGCCGTTTGCCAGGACAGGAGACGGCCTTTACCAAGGCCGCGAATTCACCATATGTGCGTTAGTAGCACTACCCGGAGAACGGCGACTTGTACTGCGCCGATCAGCCGGTAGCGCCCGGCGGGGGAATCGTGTTGCGCGGTCCCTCAAGAGCCAGGAGGGGGCGGGTGCGGGGTGTCCGCGGGGTTTCATCCCTGGGTATGACGGCACCCGCGTGTCGGCCCGGCCCGGAGCACCGGAGCGGGCGGCACGCGGGTGGCGTCGCGTCAGATCGCGGGCGCCGCCTGGCTGCCCGCGAGCACCTCCGGCCGGAGCAGGTCCGTCAGCCGTTCGGCCGGCAGCAGACCCTTCTCCAGGACCAGTTCCGCCACGCCCCGGCCGGTGGCGAGGGCCTCCTTGGCGATGTCGGTGGCAGCCGTGTACCCGATGTGCGGGTTGAGCGCGGTGACCAGCCCGATGGAGTTCTCGACGGTGGCGCGCAGCCGCTCGGTGTTGGCGGTGATGCCGTCCACGCACCGCTCGGCGAGGGTGAGGCAGGCGCTCTGCAGGTGCGTGATGCTCTCCGACAGGGAGTGCAGGATGATCGGCTCGAAGGCGTTGAGCTGGAGCTGTCCGGCCTCGGCCGCCATGGTGATGGCGACGTCGTTGCCGATCACCTCGAAGGCGACCTGGTTGACGACCTCGGGGATCACCGGGTTGACCTTGCCCGGCATGATCGACGAGCCGGCCTGCACCGGCGGCAGGTTGATCTCGCCGAGGCCCGCGCGCGGGCCGGAGGAGAGCAGCCGCAGGTCGTTGCAGCTCTTGGAGAGCTTGACCGCGATCCGCTTGAGCACGCCGGACATCTGGACGAAGGCACCGCAGTCCTGGGTGGCCTCGACGAGGTTGGCCGCGGTGACCAGGGGCAGCCCGGTGATGGCGGCGAGGTGCCGACGGGCGGCCTCGGCGTATCCGGCCGGGGCGTTGAGGCTGGTGCCGATGGCCGTGGCGCCCAGGTTGATCTCGTGGATCAGCTCGACGGCCTCGGCGAGGCGGCTGCGGTCCTCCTCGATCATGACGGCGAACGCGGAGAACTCTTGACCGAGCGTCATCGGCACCGCGTCCTGCAACTGTGTACGGCCCATCTTGAGCACGTCACGGAACTCGAAGGCCTTACGGGCGAAGGCGTCCTGCAGTACGGACATCGCCTTGAGCAGTCCACGTACGGCGAACACCGTCGCTACCTTGACGGCGGTCGGGTAGACGTCGTTGGTCGACTGACCCAGGTTGACGTCCTCGTTCGGGTGCAGATGGGTGTACTCGCCCTTGCCGTGGCCGAGCAGCTCCAGCGCGCGGTTGGCCACGACCTCGTTGGCGTTCATGTTGGTGGACGTGCCGGCGCCGCCCTGGATGACGTCCACGACGAACTGGTCGTGCAGCTTGCCGGCGCGTATCTCCCGGCAGGCGGCGACGATCGCGTCCGCCTTCCGCCGCTCCAGCAGGCCGAGCTCCGCATTGGCGAGGGCCGCGGCCTCCTTGACGGCGGCCAGGGCGTCGATCAGGTGCGGGTACGCGGAGATCGGGGTGCCGGTGATGGGGAAGTTCTCCGTCGCGCGCAGGGTGTGGACTCCCCAGTACGCGTCGGCGGGTACGTCACGGTCACCGAGCAGGTCGTGTTCGCTTCGGGTGGCGGCGGTCATGAGGGTGCGGCCTCTTTCTGAAGTACAGAGGTGGTGGCGCCCCTGAAAGGGGCGCGGGGCGTTGTCGATGTGCGGCTGCCGCCGCGCGGGCGCGGTCGACCACAGTGGACCCGCCGGTCGAAGGCGGCCGATCCGACGGAGCTACGCGCAGGCGGTGAACGCGACCGGGTCCAGCGCGCGTACCGGCCGTACGCACCCCACCGGCTCCCCGCCACCGAGCAGCGGCTCACCCGCGAACCGAGTGAGAAGCTCCGGGTCGACGCCCGCGCGGGCGAGCGCCGCCGCGGCGACCGGAATACGCGCCCGGTTCGCCCCGTCGGCGATCTTGACGGCGATCGCACGGCCGTCGGGCAGCGCGGCCACCTGAACGCCCTCGAAGCCGTCCTTGGCGAGCAGCCCGGGCACGGACCGCATCAGCGCGGCGACATCGCGGCCGGAGCCGGAAGCCATCTCCGCGTGCTCACGCATGGCGTCGGCCACCCGGGCCTCGGGGGTCCCCGGTACGGCGGTGGTGATGCGGGCGACGGCCCGCGCGAGGCCGTGCAGGGAGATGGAGAACAGCGGCGCGCCGCAGCCGTCCACGGTCACGCGGGCGACCCGCTGTCCCGTCAGGTCCTCGACGATCTCGGCGATGGCCTGCTGGAGCGGGTGCGCCGGGTCGAGGTAGTCCGCCAGGGACCAGTTGTTGAGCTTGGCGGTCCACAGCATCGCCGCGTGCTTGCCGGAGCAGTTCTGGGCGAGGCGGGAGGGCAGCCGGCCCTCGCGGACCCAGGCGTCCCGCACAACGGGGTCGTACGGCATGTCGGGGACGTTGCGCAGGTCGTCCTCGGCGAGCCCGGCCAGTTCGAGGATCCGCCGGGTGCCGGCGAGGTGGCGCTCCTCGCCGGAGTGGCTCGCGGCGGCCAGCGAGAGCAGGTCGCCGTCGAGCGGGAGCCCGGCCCGCAGCATGGCCACGGCCTGGACGGGCTTGAGGGCCGAGCGCGGGTAGAACGCGGCCTCGATGTCGCCGAGCTGGAACTGGACCTGGCCGTCGGCGCCGAGGACGACGACGGAGCCGTAGTGGATGCCCTCGACGACCCCGCCGCGGATGAGGTGGGCGACGGGGGCGTGGAGGGGCTCACGGACGATGGGTGCGTCCGCCGGGGAACTGCTGTACATCACTGCCTGCTTGTCAGGGAGCCCTGCGTGGGTCACGCGTCGGCTCCGGTGGTGGACGAGCGCGCTATTCGGCCGCGGATGGCGTACCAGCCCGCGACCAGCGCTGCGACGATCAGCGGCAGGCACAGCACGGTCGTGCGTCCGGCGCCGCCGTCGGCGTACATGAGGACCAGGACGGAGGCGAGGAACGCCAGCGTCACGACTTCGGTCCAGGGGGAGCCCGGCAGCCGGTAGGAGGGCCGGGCCAGTTCGCCGTTCTGGGTCTTCCGCCAGAACAGCAGGTGACAGATCATGATCATGCCCCAGGTGGCGAGGATGCCGATCGCGGCGAAGTTCAGGACGATCTCGAAGGCGTCCGCCGGGACGACGTAGTTCAGGCCGACGCCGAGGACACAGATACCGCTGGTGAGCAGGATCCCGCCGTACGGGACCTGGCTGCGGCTCATCCTCGCGGTGAATTTCGGGGCCGAGCCGCTCACGGCCATGGAGCGCAGGATGCGGCCGGTGGAGTACAGGCCGGAGTTGAGCGAGGACATGGCCGCGGTGAGCACGACCAGGTTCATCACGTCGCCGGCCGCGGGGACGCCGATGTGGGACAGAACCGTCACGAAGGGGCTCTCGCCGGCCTTGTACACGTTCCAGGGCAGGAGCATCGAGAGCAGGACGACCGAGCCGACGTAGAACAGGCCCACGCGCCACATGATCGAGTTGATCGCCTTCGGCATGATCTTCTCGGGGTTCTCGGTCTCGCCCGCCGCGACGCCGACCAGCTCGACGGAGGCGTAGGCGAAGACGACGCCCTGGATGATCAGCAGCATGGGCAGCAGGCCGTTCGGGAAGACGCCGCCGTTGTCGGTGATCAGGGACGGGCCCGGGTGGTGGCCGTCGACCGGGTGCTGGGTGGCCAGCAGGTAGATGCCGATGCACATGAAGATCACCAGCGCGCTGACCTTGACGATCGCGAACCAGAACTCCAGTTCGCCGAAGATCTTCACCGAGATCAGGTTCACGGTGAGGACCACGGCCAGGGCGATCAGTGCGATCACCCACTGCGGGATGTCGGAGAACATGCCCCAGTAGTGGGTGTAGGTGGCCACCGCCGTGATGTCGGCGATGCCGGTGGTCGCCCAGTTGAGGAAGTACATCCAGCCCGCGGTGTAGGCGCCCCTCTCGCCGAGGAACTCCCGGGCGTAGGACACGAAGGCGCCGGAGGAGGGGCGGTAGAGGACCAGCTCGCCGAGGGCGCGGACGACGAGGAAGGCGAAGACGCCGCAGACGGCGTACGCCACGAACAGGGAGGGTCCGGCGTCGGCGAGCCGGCCGCCCGCGCCGAGGAAGAGGCCGGTGCCGATGGCACCGCCGATGGCGATCATGTTGACGTGCCGGTGCTTCAGCGACTTGCTGTACCCGGCGTCTCCGGCGTCGACATGACCGGACGAGGGGCGCGTCTCGTCTTTGAGGTGCTGCTCGCTCACGCCTCGGGTCCGCCTTCCGTGGGGAGGTCCGTGCGCCCGGGGCGCACGATGTCGGTGAGGGTCGTCTCGACGCGGTCGAGGTGATGGCTCATGGCCTCGACGGCGTCGTGCTCGGAACCGTCGATCAGCGCTTCGACGATCGCGCGGTGCTCCCGGTTGGACTGCTCACGGCGCCCGCCCAGCTCGTTGAGGAAGGCCGACTGACGCGCCAGTGCGTCGCGGATCTCCTCGATGACCCGGCGGAAGACCGGGTTCTGGGCGGCCTCGGCCACGGCGAGGTGGAAGAGGGTGTCCATCGCGACCCATGCGGTGGTGTCCGTCTCCCTTTCCATGCGGTCCAGGAGGTGGGCCAGGTGGTCCAGGTCCTCCGGGGTGCGGCGCGCGGCCGCGTAGCCGGCGACCGGGATCTCGATGTGACGGCGCACTTCGAGCAGGTCGCTGGCCGCGTAGTCGCCGAAGGTGGGATCCTCTACGGCGCTGGCGACGACGAAGGTGCCCTTTCCGGTCCGGGAGACCGTCAGGCCCATCGTCTGCAGCGCGCGCAGCGCCTCGCGGAGCACGGGCCGGGACACCTCGAGGGTGCGGCACAGCTCGGCCTCGGAGGGGAGCTTGTCGCCTATGGCGTACTCGCCGCGTTCGATGGCGCCGCGGAGGTGGCCGAGGACCGCTTCCATGGCACTGACGCGCCGCGGAGCCGGGCCACCTGTCTGGCTGTCTGACAGGTTCACGGGAGCGATCCTGCGGGTTGCATCAGGGAACTGTCAAGGCGTCGCGGAAGGAAACATTCACGGGGTGCGGCGCCTGAATACAGGCATCCGCACCCCGTGGGTGACGAGAGGCTCGGCTCAGCTGTTGAGCGTGCCGGTCGCGAGCAGGCCGATCAGGCCCGCGCCGATGACGATCCGGTAGATCACGAAGGCGTTGAAGGAGTGCTTGGCGACGAACTTCAGCAGCCAGGCGATGGAGGCGTAGGCGACGACGAAGGAGACGATCGTGCCGACGGCCAGCGGGGCGGCGCCGACGCCCGCGCCGAGGGCGTCCTTCAGCTCGTAGATGCCCGCGCCGGTCAGGGCCGGGATGCCGAGGAAGAAGGACAGCCGGGTGGCGGCGACGCGGTCCAGGTCCAGGATGAGCGCGGTGGACATGGTGGCGCCGGAGCGGGAGAAGCCGGGGAAGAGCAGGGCGAGGATCTGCGAGCAGCCGACCAGCATCGCGTCCTTGAAGGAGGTGTCGTCCTCACCACGCTTGTGCCGGCCCATCTGGTCCGCGCACCACATCACCACGGAGCCGGCGATCAGCGAGCCGGCGACCACCCACAGCGAGGCGAGCGGACCGTCGATCAACGGCTTGGCGGCAAGACCGACCAGGACGATCGGGATGGTCGCGTAGATCACCCACCAGGCGAACTTGTAGTCGTGGTGGTAGCGCTCCTCGCGGTTGGTCACACCGCGGAACCAGGCGGAGACGATCCGCTTGATGTCCTTGAAGAAGTACACGAGCACGGCGGCGATCGCGCCGACCTGGATGACGGCGGAGAATCCGACGACCGACTTGTCGTCGACGGGAATGTCCATGAGCCCCTCGGCGATCTTGAGGTGGCCGGTGGAGGACACGGGGAGGAACTCGGTCACCCCCTCGACCACTCCGAGGACGACCGCTTGACCGACGGTGATGGCGCTCATGGGATCCAGTTCTGAGGAAAGTTGGTCGACAGTGCTGTAGACAGTACTTGCTGCGGGCGGCCGTACGCCACGCTCCTAGGCCCACAGGGCTCCGGCCAGGGACACTCCGGCGAAGGCCGCTCCGAGCCCCGCCACCACGCTCGCGACGACGTTGGCGGCAGCGTAGAGCCCGGAGCCGGCCTCGGTCAGCCGCAGGGTCTCGTAGGAGAAGGTCGAGTATGTCGTCAGGGCGCCGCACAGTCCGGTGCCCAGCAGCAGCTGAAGGTGCGAGCCGGCGGCACCTGCCGAGACGGCGCCGGTCAGCAGGCCCAGAATCAGACAGCCGAAGACATTCACCACGAACGTACCCCAGGGGAAGAGAGAGTCGTGGCGGGCCTGAATGGCCCGGTCGGTGAGATATCGCATGGGTGCGCCGACCACGGCCCCCAGCACGACCAGCAGCCAGTTCACAACGACTTCTTACCCTTCGGATCGGCTTCGTCCGGGCCCGATCCGCGGCCCACGTACCGAACGACCTCGCACTCCTCCAGGGTCACGAGCCCCTCGCCGACGAGTTCGTCCAGCTGCGGCAGGAACGCCCGGATCCGCTCCGTGGTGTCCACGACGACGATCGCCACCGGCAGGTCCTCGCTCAGGGACAGCAGCCGGGAGGTGTGGATGCGGGAGGAGGCGCCGAAGCCCTCGATGCCCCGGAAGACGCTGGCGCCGGCGAGTCCGGCGGCGTGCGCGCGGTGCACGATCTCGGAGTAGAGGGGCTTGTGGTGCCAGGTGTCGTCCTCGCCGATGTAGACGGTCAGCCGCAGGGCCGGGCCGGTGAGTGCCGTCATCGCTGCCTCCGGGTGAGCACCAGGCGGGCGGCGGCCGAGGCCAGCCACACCGCCGCGAGGGCCGCGAAGAGGGTCGCGGCGAGGTAGGCCAGCCCGGTGCGGGGATGGCCGGCGTCGACCAGTCTGCGGATGTCGACGGCGTAGGTGGAGAACGTGGTGAAGCCGCCGAGCACTCCGGTGCCGAAGAACGGGCGGACGAGACGGTGGGCGGCCCACACGTCGGTGATCAGCACCATGAACACGCCGATCACGGCGCAGCCGATGACGTTGGTCCAGAAGGTCGCCCACGGGAAGCCGCCCACCGGGCTGGGCCAGGCCAGGGTGAGCGCGTAGCGGGCCGTCGCTCCCAGGGCGCCGCCCACGGCGACCACGGCGACGATGGGGGCCTGGGAGCGCCATTCGGACCGCCGCGGGGGTCCGGGGCGGACGCGGACGCTCTCGGCTTCCGGGGCTGTCATGCTCGTACGTCTCCTGTTCGGGCCTGCCCCGACGGGTGATCACGGCCGGGCACCAGGGTACCGTCGCGTCGTCTGAGGGAGGACCGCGGGCGGACCTCGACGCCCGGCTCCGGGAGGGTGCGCGAAGCCTCACGTGTGTCCAGAGGGGCGGGCGAGCCCCCTTCACCAGCCCTTCTCGAACATCCGGGCCACCTCGGCGATGCGGATCTCGTCGCGCCGGTAGTGCGTGCGCCAGCGGATCCGGCGGGTGTGCAGCAGGCCCAAGGCGCTGAGGAAGTCGAGATGGGCGGCGGCCGTCCGGCGGGGGACGCCGAGCTTGGCCGCCACCGCCCGTGCGGTGACTCCGGTCTCGGCGGGGTCGCCGTGACAACGCCCGGCCGGGAAGTGGGCCGCCGGATCCTTGAGCCAGTTCAGGATGGTCTGCCGTATGCGGCCCGAGGGGGTCCCCATCATCTGTCTCGCCTCCGTCCCCGGCCTCCTCGTGCGTATTCCCACTCTCGCGCAGCGGTCACCCTCCCGTACCGGACTCTCCCGCCCTTGTCCGGTACCGAACGGCCGCTCGCGCCGGACCCGTTCACGGGAACGGGACGGGGCCCGGCCGTCCCCTTACGGCCGGGCCCCGTCAGAGGTGGTTCAGCGGTGGCCGAACCACGTCATGGTGGAGAGCGCCTTGTCGTCGTAGCCGAACAGGGCCTGGTTCTCCCGGCCGTTGCCGGAGGAGGCGTCGGCCGGGTCCCGGCCGCTGCCGGCGACGGCGGTCCACGTCGCCTCCCAGTTGAAGACGCCGAGACCGCGGCCGTTCGGGACCGCCTCCACGATGCTCGCCACGTCGCTCATCCACCTGGTCTGTCCGGCCACGGTCGCGGGGTGGCCGGAGACCAGCTCACCGGTGGTGTCGATCTGGTGCGGCGAGAACTCCTCCACGGTGAGGCCGAGGAGCTCGCGCAGCGCCGCCCGGATGGGCGCCCTCGTGGACGGCGTCGTGCTCATCGCGCCTTCGGAGCCGCGAGCCACGTGCGCGAGGGAGTTGCGGGCCATCTGGCCGGGAGTCTTGGCGGGGTTGCGGGGCTGCCGGTTGACACCCGAGGTGGAGTGCTCCAGCAGCAGCCAGGGGGCGCCGTGGTGCGGCGTGCGTCCGCGTGAGCCGGGCGCCTCACGGGGTGCCTGGAAAGGCCGTCAGTCGTCTGCCGCGCCGTTGTGGCCGGTCGCGCCCGTGCGGCGGGGCCGCATGTGCAACACGGCCCCACGCTCCTTCGGGCGCTGGCGCGCCCCGGGGCGGACCAGCCCGGTCTCATAGGCGAGGACGACCACCTGGGCTCGATCGCGTAGGCCCAGCTTGGCGAAGATGCGGGCCACGTGGGACTTGACCGTGGCCTCGCTGAGCGTCAGCTCGGCGGCCAGCTCCATGTTGGACAGGCCGCGGCCCATCAGGGTCAGCACCTCCCGCTCGCGAGGGGTGAGCGCGGCCAGGCCTGCGGGCACGGCCTCGGCCGTCCGCTCGGCCTCGGCCGCGTACCGCTCGACCAGGCGCCGGGTGATCTGCGGCGCGAGCAGGGCGTCGCCGGTGTCGACGAGCCTTACGGCCGCCGCCAGGTGCTCCGGGGTGACGTCCTTGAGCAGGAAGCCGCTGGCCCCGATGGCGAGCGCCTCGTACACATACCGGTCCAGGTCGAACGTGGTCAGCATGAGAACCCGGCAGCCGGGGTCCTCGGCCAGGATGCGCCGGGTGGCCTCCAGGCCGTCCATGCCCGCGGCA
Source organism: Streptomyces griseochromogenes (assembly GCF_001542625.1). Taxonomy (NCBI): domain Bacteria; kingdom Bacillati; phylum Actinomycetota; class Actinomycetes; order Kitasatosporales; family Streptomycetaceae; genus Streptomyces; species Streptomyces griseochromogenes. Next base: position 6,574,307 of record NZ_CP016279.1, read on the forward strand.
TGCCGCTCGTCTGTGTGCTGGCCGCGCTCGGCCCCTCGATCCGTGCCCGGCGGCTGTCGGCGGCGCGGGCGATCAGCGCGGGCAGCGCCCCGCGTGCCGGGCGGGCGCTCGGCGTCCAACGGCGGCTCGCGGGGCTGCGGTTGCCGCGGTCGGTGAGCCTCGGGGCGGCTGCCGTTCGCCCGGCCCGCGCGCAGCGCGCTCACGCTGGCCGCGGTGATCCTGGGGGTGACGACGGTGACGTTCGCGACGGGGCTGGCGACGACGATGACCCGGTTCGGGGACGCCGGCAAGGAGGCGTTCGACGTCACCGCGTACGCCGGCAACTACGTGAACGGCAAGGAGGTGTGGCCGGTCCAGGGCGACCGTCGGCTCCAGTCCCGGCTGGGCTCGTTGCCGGGCGCGATCCGGGTGACGGCCCGCGCGGACGAGGACGCACAGCTCGTGGGCACCACGCAGAAGGTCATGTTCGAGGGCAGGCGCGGGGCGGACCTGCGGCTGAGCGACGTTCTCGTCCGGGGCCGGTGGATGCGCCGCCCCGGAGAGGTCGTGGTCGGCTCGGCCTTCCTGCGCCGCAACGGGGTGAGCATCGGCGATCACCTGAGGGTGCGCGCGATCGGCCACGAGGAGGACATCACCGTGGTCGGCGAGGTGATGGGGCAGAACGACCGGGTGTTCTCCGGCACCTGGCCCACCTTCACCGCGTTGATCCCCGAGGGAAGGCCGATCGCCTGTCACGTCAAACTGCGCGAGGGCACGGAGGCGTACGCGCGCGCCGCCCGAGCCCTCGACAGGGGACTCAGTACGCAACTGACCGGCCCGAACAGCGTGACCCGGACCATCGTCGGCGCCGCGGCCGCCCTCACCCTGATGCTGGCCCTGGTCGCCTCCCTCGGCGTGTTCGACACGGCCGTGCTCAACACCCACGACCGCCGTCGCGACCTGGGCATGCTGAAGTCGATCGGCATGACCCCGCGCCAGGTCACGGTGATGACGGTGACCTCGATGGCGGTGCTCGGCGCGCCGGGGTCCGTCCTCGGCATCCCGGTGGGCATCGCCGCCTACGAGGTGGTCGTGCCCCGCATGGCGGCCGGGGTCGACATCACCCTGCCGGCGTACATGACGGATGTCTGGCACGCGCCGCGGCTCGCGGGACTGGCCCTGGCGGGCCTGGTGATCGCCGTCGTGGGGACCCTGGTCCCCGCCCGGCGCGCGGCCCGCCTGACCGTCGCGGAGGTGCTGCACAGCGAATGACGCCGACCGTCCGGGGAGCCCGCAACCGATCAGGATCGAAGAAGCCGGGGCGGGCTCTCCGGCCCTAGCGTGAAGTGTGTCGACGGGATTCCCCGTCGGGACCCGGCGGAGGATCCGCCGGGCCACGCACCTCAGAGGGAGACTCCCATGACCGCAGGCCTGCAGACGATCATCTACCCCGTCAAGGACAAGGACCGGGCCAAGGCCCTGTTCACCGTCCTGCTGGGTGTCGAGCCGTACGCGGACCAGCCCTACTACGTCGGTTTCAAGGCCGAGGGACAGGACGTCGGCCTCGACCCGAACGGACACGCGCAGGGCCTGACAGGACCGGTGCCGTTCTGGCATGTCACCGACCTCCGGGAGCGCCTCGCGGCCCTGCTGGCGGCGGGCGCGGACGTGGTCCAGGACGTGCGGGACGTCGGCAACGGCCGGCTGATCGCCTCCGTGAAGGACGCCGACGGCAATCTGATCGGCCTCCTCCAGGACCCGGCCGCCTGAGCCCCGGCCCGCTTGCACCTGCACTAGTTGCACACTCAACGATTGGCCGGATCGGTGCTACGGTGCGGGTATGGCAGTCAAGACGGCCGACGCCCGGCTCGAGGAACGCTGGCGGGACATCCTCACGGTGCACGCGCACACGATGTGCGAGATAGACCGGGCCCTGCACCCGCACGGGCTCGGCGCCAGCGACTTCGAGGTGCTGGACCTGCTGGCGACCGAGTCGCCCGGGGAGAGCGACCAGTGCAGGGTGCAGAACCTGGTCGGACGGGTCCATCTCAGCCAGAGCGCACTGTCCCGGCTGATCGGCCGGCTGGAGAAGGAGGGCCTGGTCGAGCGCTCGGTGTGCGCGGAGGACCGGCGCGGAGTGTGGGTGGCGCTCACTCGCAAGGGCCGCGATCTGTACGCCGAGGTACTGCCCCTGCAGCGGGCGGTGCTGGCGCGCATGCTGGCCGAACGGGCCGGCTAGAGGACCAGCTCCGTCCCGTCCGGCAGTACTTCCACCCCCTGCTCGGCCACACGCGCGCGTGCCGGTGAGGCCGGGTCGAGCAGCGGGTTGGTGTTGTTGAGGTGGGTGTAGACCCGGCGCGGCCCGGGATGGCGGGCCAGGGCCGCCAGTGAGCCCTTGGGGCCCATGACCGGCAGGTGCCCCATCGCCGCCTGCCCCGCAGCGCTCCGCACCGCCGTGCCCATCTCGTCGGCGGCGAGGAAGGTGCCGTCCAGCAGCACGCAGTCGGCCTCCGCGCACAGCTCCTCCAGGACGGGACTCCAGGCCCCGACGCAAGGCGCGTACACCAGCACTCCCCCGCTGGCCAGGTCCTCCACGCGGTACGCCGTCACCCAGGCGGCGTCGGGCGGCGGTGTCTGGGCCGGTACGTACTTCGGGATCTTGGTGCCCACGGGGTGGGCGGTGACGACGAGTCCGCCGGCCAGCACGAAGCCGCCGTCGGCCAGGCTGTCGGCCCACTCCCAGGGCGCGTAGCGGTCCAGGGCGGCGTGTGCGGGGGCGAGGACGGCGCGGACCGGCGGGGCCGCGTAGACCTTCAGGCCCGCGGCTCCGCGCAGCTCGGCGAGGCCGGTGACGTGGTCGGCCTCCGCGTCGGTGAGCAGCACGCCCCGCAGCGGGGTGTCCCGGGGCCCGGGGCCGGGCCACAGGGCCGGCGTGGCGGCGAGCTGGGTGCGCAGGTCGGGCGAGGCGTTGAGCAGCCACCAGTCGCGTCCATTGCCGGTGACGGCGGCGCACTCCTGGGTGCGGGAGGGCAGTTTGCCGTCCCGGGCGGCCGCGCACAGCGCGCAGGCGCAGTTCCACTGCGGGAAGCCGCCTCCGGCGGCGGTGCCCAGCAGAACGATCCTCACGATCATCGGCTCCTTCGCGCGCACCGGACCTTTCGCTGGGATCTTCCCGCCGGAAGGCGGGGTGACTACTCGGAGACGGGGGGCAGTTCCGGCCGTCCTGCGCCCGGCCGCCGGTCCACCGGGCGGTCCGGCGGGATGGGCCTGCCGGGGAAGTCGCGGGGTCCGGTCCACAGTCCGGGCACCGCGTCGCAGCGGCGGCACAGCTCGTAGGCGACGGCCTCGTAGTTGACCCGCCAGCCCTGGAAGTGCGGCCAGGCTTCCTTCGAGGTCCGCTCCGCCCGGAAGCCGGCCGCCGACAGCATGGCCACCGCCGCGTCGAACTCGGCGATGGTCAGCCGGATCGGACTGCCGGGCGACGGGTCCTCGTCGAAGGGGATGCGCAGCGCGCGGGCGATGTCGCGCAGGGCGGTGAATCCCGCCCGCAGCACCAGACGGGCCTCCGGCGGGGCCAGGCGCGGATCGAGCGCGAGCTGCAGGGCGGCCGCGTCCATGACGGCGATCAGGCCGACCAGCCAGCTGCGGTGCGGGCGGGGCGAGCGGAAGGTCAGCAGGATCGGGTACGTGGAGTGGCTCTCGCCCATGTCCGAGGCCAGCCGCTCCCAGGCACGGTACAGCTCGGGCAGTGCGGTCTCGGTGTCGACCAGCCACTGCCGCGCGAGGATCTCCGGTCCCCAGGCGGGCTCGCCGGCCCGGGCCTGGAGCAGGGTGACCTCCAGTTCACGGCGGTTGTAGGCGCTGTAGAGGGTGGGCAGGTAGGCGATCTGGAGGGCGATCACGACGGGTCCGGTGGCCGCGGCGAGGAAGTCGAGCACGGACAGTTTCAGCCGGGCGCCGCTGGCGAACCCGAGCGTGAACAGGCTGGAGCCCGCCTCTCGGAAGGCGGCGGTCCAGGACAGCGGGGACGCCGCGTACAGCATGAGGCCGAAGCCGAGCAGGGCGCCGCCGAGCCAGCAGGCGAGCATGCCGATCAGCATCAGCGGGGCGAGCCAGGTCTGAGCGCGGTCGATGGCGCCGTAGCCGCCGCGCAGGGCGGTGAGGCGCAGGAGTCTGCGCAGCAGCCACCACAGGCGGAAGACCAGCACGGAGTAGAGGCCTCGGGGTACGACGAGGGTGCGGATGATGCTGCTGAGGACCAGCACTAGTACCAGGCAGCCTGCCGCGCCGGAGATCCATTGCATGTGGATATTTTGTCGCCCAAGGGGGTGGGGCTTCAGTTTTGTCTGCGGCCGCGGGTGCGTTGTGGTGATGCGCGCAGTTCCCGGCGCTCCCTGGGTTGGCTGCGGCTCACCTTGCCAGCAAGGTGCGGACTCCCTGGGAGGTGAGCGTCAGGCCGTGCTGTGAGCTGCCGTCTATCGCCAGGGAGAGGTCTTCGTCGGGCCACTGTGCGGCGAGGGCGCCCAGCGGTACCAGGCGGTAGCGGGAGACGAACGGGAGCTGCTCGGCCATCGTCCCTTCCGAGGTGAACACGGGGACGACCGGATCACCGTCGGCCTGTTCGAGGACGGGCAGGGCGAGCATCGAGGTGTCGGCGCCCTCCCCGTCCACCTCGTCGTCCGGCACCGGGACGAGCACGTCACTGTGGGCGAGGGTGTCCAGGGCCGCCTGGTCCTCGGTGTTCACGGCCAGCGCGTCGAGCGCGCGCTGGGCCGGCGTCGGAGGGTGGTGGTCGTGTGCGGGTGTGTCCATGGCAGATCCCCAGGTAGTGGCGTTCGTACGGCCACGCCCACGGTCAGGTGCCCGGGCGTGCTCCGCCTCGCGTACCCACAGCGGCCCGGGGCATGCGTGAGGATTCCGTGGCAGGTCGGCCGAAGGTGAGCCCGGTGCAGCAGCTCCGCCTCGTGGGCGTCGATCCGCCTTCCCCGGATCCGCTGCTCGCCGTGGTCGGGCCGCAGTCCGGCGCGCAGCAGCACCTCGGTGAGCGTCTCCTGGCCGAGACCGCGGACGGGCAGCTCCCGGATCACGGGCGTGGGCGGCAGGAAGCAGCGCTCGTACGACACCACGGTGCCGTCGGCGACCAGCTCGCGGCTCCGCTCCACGCAGACGAACGCGGCTTAGTCCAGGCCGAGTTCGGCGGCGAGGCCGTGGTCGTGCGTCCCGTGGACGGCGAGGGTCCGCAGCCTGCTCCCGACGCCGTGGACGGCCACGGCGCGGGCCCGGCCGGGCCGGTCGTCCAGCCGGCGTGCGTCGGAGAGGACGTAGGAGCCCTTGCCGGTGCGGGTGGCGATCAGACCTGCCTCGGACAGTTCGGCGAGGGCGGCGCGGACGGTCGTACGGCCGACGGCGAACCGCTGGGCGAGGGCGTGTTCGCCGGGCAGCCGCTCCCCTGCCGGGCGGCTGCCGCCGCGGATCTCCTCGGCGAGGATCCGGCTGATCCGCTGGTGCTTGAGCGGGACACCGGTCATGGCCGGGCCTCTGCGAGCAGGTCGTCGATGGTGGTGACCCGGATCAGTGGCCGGTAGAGGTCCAACACCTGCAAGGTCTTGATGTGGGAGTCGTCGTCCACACCCGCGCAGGCGTCCGCCACGACCAGTACCTCGGTGCCGGCGTCGGCGGCGGCCAGCGCGGTGGACAGGACGCAGCAGTCGGTGCTGACCCCGGCCAGGACCAGACGGCCGTCCGGGCCTACCCGGCCGGCCAGTTCCGGGGTCCATTTGCCGAAGGTGGCTGTGTCGATGACGTGGGCGGCCCTGTCGGCGAACTCGTCCGTCAGCTCCCACAGCTCCGCTTCCGGGGGCTGGAGCGCGAAGGGCCACCGGGCGTAGTAGGCGCGCCAGGCTCCGGTGGGCTCCCGGGGCGCCAGGAAACGGGTGAAGGCGACGCGGTCACCGAAGGCCGGCAGCAGGCGTCGTACCCCGGCGGCCGCGTCGGCGCACCGGGGGGTGGCCCAGGGGCTCGCGGGGTCGGCGAAGACGCGCTGCATGTCGATGACGGCGAGCAGACCGGGGACGGTGCCGGACGAGGTCATGCGCTGCACACCCCCTCGTTGCTGCACACCCCCTCGTTCGGTGCCGGGCTCGGTGCCCGCTCCTCCTGCGCGCGCACCCGGCTCCGGCCCGGCAAAAGCGTGCCGAGGAAGGCGAGCGCGAGAGCGGCGAGGACGCCGAGGTTGGCGTACGCCCAGGCACCGCTCTTGCCGCCGAGGCCGAACGGCTCCAGGAGGTAGCCCTGCCAGGTGAGCCAGTCGGCGGCGGTGTTGGTGACCAGTCCCCAGCCGACGGCGGTGGCGCCGAGGGTGAGCAGGAGCGGGGGCAGGGGTACGTCGCCGTAGCGGCCGCTCGGGCGGTACAGGTCGCCCTCGTCGTAGTCGCGGCGGCGCAGGGCGAGGTCGGCGAGCATGATGCCGCACCAGGCGGCGACGGGGACGCCGAGCGTGGTGAGGAAGCCCATGAACTGGGCGAGGAAGCTGTCGGCGAAGAAGACGATGTAGACGGAGCCCGCGATCATCAGGGCGCCGTCGAACAGCGCGGCCGAGTAGCGCGGGACGCGCACGCCCGCGGAGAGCAGGGCCAGGCCGGAGGAGTAGATGTCGAGTACGGCGCCGCCGACCAGGCCGAGGACGGCGACGACGGCGAACGGGACCAGGAACCAGGTGGGCAGGAGCGTGGTCAGCGCGCCGATCGGGTCGGCCGCGATCGCCTTGCTCAGGGTCGTGGAGGAACCGGCCAGCAACAGGCCGAAGACCAGCAGGAGCAGCGGGGCCACGGATGCCCCGAAGGTGGTCCAGCCGATCACGCCCCGGCCGGAGGAACCTCGGGGCAGATAGCGGGAGTAGTCGGCGGCGGCGTTGACCCAGCCGAGGCCGAAGCCCGTCATCATGAACACCAGCGCGCCGATGAACTGCTGGGCGGAGCCCGCCGGGAGGGCGCCGACCGTGCTCCAGTGGATGTGGCCGGCGACCAGGCCGACGTAGACGACGGTGAGCACGCCCGTGATCACGGTGATCGCGGTCTGCAGCCGCATGATCAGGTCGAAGCCCATGACCCCGCCGACGACCGTCAGCGCGGCCACGACGATGAGGGCGACCGCTTCGGTCGCCGTGCCGCCGCCCCAGCCCAGCCGGCTGAGGACGGTCGCGGTGGCCAGGGTGGCGAGCGAGGTGAGGACCGTCTCCCAGCCGACGGTGAGCACCCACGAGATCACGGACGGCAGCCGGTTGCCCCGCACGCCGTAGGCGGCCCGGCTGAGCACCATCGTGGGTGCCGAGCCGCGCTTTCCGGCGACCGCGATGAAGCCGCACAGCAGGAAGGAGACGATGATGCCCAGCACGCCGGCGGCGAGGGCCTGCCAGAAGGAGATGCCGAAGCCCAGGGCGAAGGCGCCGTAGCTGAGGCCGAGGACGGAGACGTTCGCCCCGAACCAGGGCCAGAACAGGGTGCGCGGGGTGCCTTTGCGCTCCGCGTCCCCGATCACGTCGAGGCCGTGTGTCTCCAGCTGGATCTGACGGCCGGTGGATCTGCTGCCGAGGGAGTCCTGCGGATGCGCCATCGCCGACCTGCCTGCTCCACCTGTCCAGACGTGTCCGGTCGAGGCTAGGCCGGTGCGCAGGGGGCGTCAAGGAAGGGCACTCAGCCGGTACGCCCCTCCGTGCGCCCTCCTCACGGCCCCGCTCACCGGCGGGGCTTCAGCCCTTGACCAGCTCGGCGAACCGTTCGGCGCTCACGTTGCCGCCGGACAGGATGACGCCGATCCGGCGCGGGAGCGGATCGACCCGGTGCGCGAGCAGGGCGGCCAGGGCGCTGGCGCCGCTCGGTTCCACCACCGTCTTCAGACGCTCGAAGGCGAACCGCATCGCGTCCCGGATCTGGTCGTCACCGACCAGTGAAATGCCGTCCAGCAGACGCTTGTTGAGGGAGAAGGTGAGTTCGCCGGGGATGTCGGCGGCCTGCCCGTCGGCGATGGTGCGCGGCACCGGGACGGAGACCCGGTGGCCCGCCTCCAGGGACCGCTTGGTGTCGTCGCCGGCCTCCGGTTCGACGCCGATGACACGGATGCCCGGCAGCAGCCCCTTGGCTGCGACCGCGCTGCCGGCGATCAGCCCGCCGCCCCCGACGGGCACGACCAGGGCGTCCAACTCGCCCGCCTCCTCGATGAGTTCCAGGGCGGCCGTGCCCTGCCCCGCGATGATGTGCGGGTGCTCGTACGGGGGCACGAGGGTGAGACCCCGGTCGGCGGCGAGTGCCTCGCCGATGGCCACCCGGTCGCCGGTGTAACGGTCGTAGGTGACGATCTCGGCGCCGTAGCCGGCGGTGGCCTCCAGCTTGGAGCGTGGTGTGTCCTCCGGCATCACGATCACGGCGGTGGTGCCGAGTTCGCGGGCGGCGAGGGCGACGGCCTGCGCGTGGTTGCCGGAGGAGTAGGCGGCGACGCCCTTGGCCAGTCGCCCGGCGGACAGCCGGGAGACGGCGTTGTAGGCGCCGCGGAACTTGAACGCGCCGACGCGCTGCAGGTTCTCGCACTTGAGGTGGACCTCGGCGCCGACGAGTTCGTCGAGGGTGCGCGAGCGCAGGACGGGGGTGCGGTGGGCGACGCCCCTGATGCGCTGCGCGGCCTCCTGGACGTCCTGGAGCGTGACGGGCTGGCTTTCAGGCATCTGTGTACTCCGTTCTGGCCACGACCGGCCTCCCGCTGGGAGCCGTCGGCCGCTGGACCGCCGGGAACCATTCTGGAATCATTGTCTATCACGTAGACGACATGTCCAGAGGCACTGGTCGAGAGCGGAGGCGGGCGGATGACGGACGCGCGCGCAACGGCGGCTGTACCGGTCCCGGCCGGCCGGGCCATCGACGAGCGGGACGCGGTGGTCGCCGCCCTCACGCCGGTGATCGACGGAATCGCCGCCACCTTCGGGTCCTGCTGCGAGGTGGTGATCCACGATTTCCGCCGCCCGGAACACTCCATCGTGGCCCTCGCCGGGTCGGTGACCGGGCGCGGCGTGGGCGGGTCGATGAGCGAGATCGGCATGAAGCTCCTGGCGCGCGGTGACGAGGCACACGACGAGCTGAACTACCTCACGCGCACGCAGGACGGAAAGCTGATCAAGTCCTCCACGATGCCGCTGCGCGATTCCACCGGCGCGGTGTTCGGCGCCCTGTGCGTCAATCTCGACGTCACCGCGATCAGTCAGGCGCATGCGCTGATCGGGGAGCTGGCCGGGGTCGCCGCCGTCCCGGCGGGCGTGCCGACCACCACGTTCGGCGACGACATCGGCACGGTCGTCGACTCCATCGTGGACGCCCGCCAGCTCAGCAGCGCCAAGACATGGACGCACCTCGGCCGCGCCGAGCGGCTGGACCTGTTCCGCGACCTGGACCGGCGCGGTGTGTTCGCCGTACGCGGCGCGGTCCAGCAGGTTGCCGCCCGGCTCGGCATCTCACGGGCCTCCGCCTACAACTACCTCGCGGCGGCCCGGAACACCGACGGCGACGGCTGACGGGGGCGGACCTGACCGCCCAGGGGGACCGCGCGGCACGTCAACCGGTCGGTCGAACGGGCATTCCGTCCAAGGCGACGGGCATCCGTCCGCCCACCCGACGCGTGCCCCCGGGGACCGCACGAGACCGGCCCCCCGCCCACGGCGCCGACCCGGCAGGACGGCACCAAGACGGCCTTCGAGTGACCGCACCCTGCGCCTTCGGCCGTACACCGGGTTCTCACGCGACGGACCGACGGTCGTCGGCTCACGGTCTCGTACCAGTAACTCACTCCCCCGGACACTTACTTCACTACTTGACGAAAGCGGATACGGGCCTCTACGTTCGCCCGGGAGCGAGGAGTTGACATGCGCATACCGTTGTCCACCGCCAGGCTGACAGCCGCCCTGGGCGCGTTGGCCCTCGTCGTGGCGCTCCCGGCCCAGGCGAAGGCCGACGTCCTGCAGTTGCTGCCGCAGAACGCCGACGGGCTGGAACAGACCTTCTCCCCTGCCTACGACTACGACGGCGACGGCTGCTACGCCACCGCGGCCATCGGCGCGGACGGCAGACTCAACCCCGGTCTGAAACTCGGCGGCGACGTCAACGGCCACTGCCACGACTACGCCCAGCTCGCCAACGCCAACACCTACTCGCGCGAGAAGTGCAACAACGGCTGGTGCGCGGTGATGTACGCCAGCTACTTCGAGAAGGACCAGGCCACGCTCGGCCCCGCCGCCATCGGCCACACCCACGACTGGGAGCACGTCGTGGTGTGGATCAACAACAACGAGGTCCAGTACGTCTCGGTGTCCCAGCACACCAGCTACCAGGTGGCCGCCCGTTCCTCGGTCCGCTTCGACGGCACACACCCGAAGATCGTTTACCACAAGGACGGGGTGTCCACCCATGACTTCCGGTTCGCCAACACCAACGACGAGCCTCCGGAGAACGTGACCGGCGGCTGGTTCTACCCGCGTCTGGTGGGCTGGAACGGTTACCCCGCCGGCTACCGGGACAAGCTCATGAACGCCGACTTCGGCGCGGCCACCATCAAGGTCAAGGACGGCGACTTCGCCTACGCCCTCGCGCACTCGATGCCTTCCGGCATCCCCTTCGACCCGAACGTCTGACGCCCGGCGCCGCATCCGCCCGCCACACGGCTCGCCCCTGCGGCCGATCCGCGTCAGGACATGAGCCGTCCGCACACCTCGGCGGCCAGCCCTTCGGCCGCGTCGAGCGCGGCCGTGAGCGCGTCCGGGTCCGTGCCGGACAGGGCGAACAGCTCGTGTGCCCGTGCGGCGAAGTCCGGTGGAGCACCGGGCAGTTCCCCCGCCGCCCGAACAGCCCCCTTCTCGTTCAGCGCCCAGCAGGCTGCCTGAGCATGCAGGGCGTGCACCAGCAGCCCGACCGCACGGAAGAGGCAGCCGGCGACGTAGAAGGCGTCGCCCCGAGCCGCTCCCTTGCGGGCACAGGCCAGGATGAAGGGAGCCTCCCAACGGGCGTTGGCGATCAGCGCCTCGCGCAGCGCGTCCGGATAGTGGCAAGTCTCCTGCCGAAGGGCACGCAGCTCACCACCGGGATCGGCCAGGACACGCCCGAGGGCGACCTCGCCGACATACGCGTGGGAATACACCCCGAGCGGGTGGCCTGCCTGCGCGCCCACCTCGAATCGCCCCGCCCGGCACTCTTCCCAGATCCCGTACACCCGGTCGAGATCGCGGTAGATCCAGTCGACGTGGGCGCCGTCCACCGTCAGCCACGCGCCACCGTTCACCCACGGCCCCCAGCCGCCCGGCTCCGTCACGTCCACCGCTTCGCCGGTCAGTTCCGCCGCCAGCGAGCGCAGCGCCGCGGTGTCCAGCGGCGGCCGGTAGTACAGGCCCAGATCGAAATCGGAGTCGGGACGATGCGCTCCCCTCGCCCGGCTGCCGCCCAGACACACTCCGACGATGCCGCCGACACCGGTCAGCCGATCCGCGATCTCCTGCAAACGGTCCACGACCCGAAGTCTGCGCAACCGGCCCGCCCACGGCGACCGAATTTCTCCATCCCTGCGAACATCACGCCTCGCCTGCCTGCGGGCCATCGGCTCTCCCGGCTCCCTCCCCTGCCGCCGGGCCGATCTGTTCCTCGCCCGCACAAAGGCGCGTGATGAACGCGCTGACAGGACGGGAACGTCGTCGGAGCCACGGCCGGGCTGCCGGCCACCGCGGCCGGGCCCCGGGCATGTCACAGCTCGCCGGGCTGTCTCGTCCCAGAGGTGACTCCTCACCGAGGTGTCTGTCCCGAAAGAAACGGAAGGACATCATGAACAAGGTCTGGTTCGTCACCGGTTCGGCCCGCGGCCTGGGCCGCGCCTTCGTCGAGGCCGCCCTGTCCCGCGGCGACAAGGTGGTCGCGACCGCCCGCAATCCCCGGCGCCTCGATGATCTGGTCGCCGCCCATGGCGACACGGTGCTTCCGCTGGAGCTGGACGTGGCCGACAGGGCCGCCGTGCACGAGAGCGTGCGCGCGGCGAAGGAGCACTTCGGCCGTCTCGACGTCATCGTGAACAACGCGGGCTACGGCCTGTTCGGCGCCGTCGAGGAGCTGACCGAGCGGCAATTGCGGGACCAGCTGGCGACCAACCTGTTCGGAGCGGTGTGGGTCGTCCAGGCCGCGCTGCCCCACCTGCGAGAGCAGGGCGCAGGGCGCATCATCCAGATCTCCTCGGCGGGTGGCGTCGGCGCTTGGCCGCTCGGCGGTGGATACCACGCGTCCAAGTGGGCGCTCGAAGGCCTGAGCGAATCCCTCGCCCAGGAGGTCGCCGGCTTCGGCATCAAGGTGACCCTGGTCGAGCCCGGTTCCTACGCCACCGACGCGATCGCCGGTGCCACCCGGGCCACGCCGAACCCGCTCTACGACGGTTTCCGCGCATCCTTCGCCGCCTTCGCGCAGACCCTCGACGTGGGCGACCCGGCCGCGGCGGGCCGGGCACTGCTCAAGCTCGCCGACTGCGACAACCCGCCTCTGCGGGTCTTCTTCGGCGCCCAGAACAACGAGATGCTCCAACAGGTCTACGCCGACCGGCTCAAGACCTGGGCAGACTGGCAGGACCTGGCGCTGGAGGCCCATGGACACAACCCCTCGGCCCCGGCGGTCTGACGCGGCGACCGGACCGCGGGACAGCGCACATGGCCCTTCGACGCCTTCCGCGGGCCCCTGGAGCTCGGCCTCAAGGAGCGGATGCCGTACCGGACGGATCGCGGGGACCCGTCGCGAGGGCAACCTCACCGGCATCGCGCGCGCCGTGCTGCCGACCGGGACGAGGGGTTGGGTGTGCCGGCCCGTCCGCGGACTCAGTCCGCGCCGCGGCCGTCCAGAAGACCGGTGACCTGTGAGCGGACGACGTCCCACGCGGCGGCCGGCAGGTCGCCGAGGTCAGTCCCCCGCAGCGCGTCCAGGGTCGCCGCGGCGTCGGTGTCGCACGTGGCGCTGCCGCTGAGCACGTCGTAACCGTCGCGGACGGCGACCCGCAGACGGTCGCCGCCCTCGTCGGCGTGCACCGCCGAGGCGGCCACGAGGGGCGGCGGGCCGCCCGCCTCGCCCGTCAGCTTGCGGTAGTCGCAGGCGATGGGCGTACGCCAGCGGAGGCCGAGCAGGACGGGGCGCTTGGCCACCACCTCGGCCAGGTCCGTCTCATGGACGCCGTCGGATTCCAGCACCGTCGCCCGGGCGTCCAGGACGAGCGCCGCGGGCAGCAGGCAGCGCAGCGAGCTGCCGACGAGGTTGCCGCCGACCGTCGCCGCCCGCCGCACGGCCCCGGTGCCCACCGTGGCGGCCGCCAGGCGCAGTACGTCCGGCACCCGGTCGTCGATCCGGTGCAGGACCACGGCGCCGCCCACGGTCTCCCGGTCCAGCACGTTGGCCTCCGGCAACTCGCGCAGCGACATCGCCAGTTCGGGAAAGCCGTCGCGCTGCCAAGTGGCCCACACGAGTGTCGCCCCGCCGATCGGCACGGCTCCCTCGGCCAGACACTCCTGCGCTTCGGACACGGATGTGGGCAGACGCAACAGCACAGCGACCGACCTGCCTTCCTGAACGTCGTACGAAGGCGGTGGGTGATGCTCTGGCCACCAGCCTGTGGGCAGGCAGTCTTCTCGCCCGGGAGGGGGCGCGTGCAGGGCTCACACGAGCACGCGGCGTGCTTTCGTCAGTCGGCCGGCCAGGCTCCGCCGAGCTGGCTGAGCCTGGCCGCCGCCGTGATCGTGGCGTAGATGTAGTGCTGGGGAGCCTGCGGCATGATGTCCATGGGCTTGAGCAGCAGGACCGCGCCCCAGATCGCGCCGTCCCAGATGACGGGGGCGGCGACGGAGTTCCACCCCGCCATGCACTCCTGGTATCCCAGGGCGTGACCCTGGTCACGGATGTCGACGAGGGAGGAGAGCAGCTCGTCGCCGTCGCGGATGACGCCGGGACCGGCTTCCTCGGGAACCGGGTCGGCGGCCACCCGCTGCTGGATCTGTTCGGGCAGGTAGGCGAGGATCGTCCGGCCCGAGGCACCGGTGCGCAGCGACCGCGTGACCGAGAGGACGTCACGCGGCGTCATGCCGAGCTCGACGAGATCGGAGTCCCCCACCGCCATGTCCAGGCACTGCCTGCCCGCTATGCCGAACGGGGCTCTCATGTACAGGAAGACCAGGCCGCTGTCGGTCGCGGTGCGCAGGCCCTGCAGGACGTGTGAGGCCTCGCCGCCGGAGAGGTTGTCCTCGGAGAGCGCGTGGAGGCCCAGGTCGGCGACCGTGCTGCCGAGCTGGTACAGGCCTCGGTCGATGCGCACGAAGGTGCTGTTGTAGGTTCCGGCGGTGAGCATGCGGCCGGTGGTGGAGTCGTCGAGATCGGCGGTCTTGGCGATCTCGGACAGCCGGTGGGCACCGGGGCCCAGCGTGATGAACGCCTGCTGCACCCGCATGAAGCGCTCGGCGTAACTGGTCCCGGTTCCACGCTGTCCGCTCATCAGCCGTATCCCCTCCATCGTGCCCGCACCCCTCCTGCTGGAGCACGGTGGTACGCGGCGCTGGTCCACCGCGTACGGTCAGGCACAAGACTATTACTTGGAGGTATCGAGACTGAACTTGCCCATGCCGGTGCGGTTGTTGAGCACTTGGTGCGCCTTGGCCGCGTCGGCGAGCGGGTAGGTCCCGCCGGTCACGATCTTGAGCGTGCCGTTGCCGACGGCGTCGAAGAGCTGCCTCATGGACGCCGCGAGCGGGAGCGTCCGGTCGGAGTACAGGTGCGGAAGCCAGAAGCCGGAGACGGTGATGGACTTCTGGAGCAGCGTGTGCACGGGGACGTCGGCGAGCTGCCCTCCGGCGAAGCCGTACACGACGAGCCTGCCGCGCGGGCCGACGGCTTCGAGGGTCTGCCGCAGCGTGGTGCCGCCGGTCATCTCCAGCGCGGCGTTCACGGGCCCTCCTGCCGCGTCGAGGATCCGCTCCGTCAGGCCGTCCTCGTCGGAGGAGTCGACGACCTCCGTCGCCCCGAGCTCCAGGGCCAGCCGGCGCTTCTCGTCCGTGCCGGCGAGAGCGATGACCCGGGCGCCGGCCCGGTGTGCCAGCTGAACGGCCAGCGAGCCGACGCCGCCGGCCGCGGCGGGAATGACGACGGTCTGCCCCTTGGTGATCTGGGCGACCGTGAAGAGGAGGTGGTACGCGCTGTTCCCCTGCAGAGCCAGCGGCGCGGCCTGTTCGTCGCTGACCTCGTCGGGGATCTCCCATTGCAGTCTGCGGTGAACGGCCGCCTTCTGCGCGTAGCCGCCGCCCCGGGTCAGCGCCACGACACGCCTGCCGTCCGGGGTGGTGCCGACGACCTCGTTGCCGGGGATGTACGGCAGTTCGACCGGTGCCAGGTAGGTATTTCCGCGAACATGGACATCCGCGTAGTTCACACCCGCCAGCCGCACGTCCAGCAGAATTTGTCCGCGCGCGGGCTCGGGCTCGGGAACGTCTTCCAGCCGCAAAACCTCAGGGCCGCCGAATTCCCTCATGACAATGGCGCGCACAGTACTCCAATCGAAGCGGGCCGGATGTGTACCCCGACAGGCTAGGGCATGCCCTCAACGCCTCCGACCTGGGCACCTTGCCGCATACATCTTTCTCACGAGGTGAGAAAGGGCGTGCCATTTCTCACTCCACGAGAAGGTTTAACGTTGAACTTCTCACGAGATGAGAATTGAAAAACGCGGGTTGCATTTGCCCTTTCGGAGAGACATAGTGATGCAGCCTCGCTCCACGAGGCGTACGGGGGACGGGTGGAGGACACGGAATGAACGACCGAGTGCCGCAGTTGACGCCGCGACGAAGCCCCCATGGGGCTGCCCGGCTCTTCCCTGTCTCGCCTGAAGAGAGCGCTCGCCGGGCCTGAGGTACCACGCCAGTCATCGAACCGACCCAAGCCCTTGGGTGCTCTTGCGGCGTGCGCCGGCACGCCGCGCACAGGACGGGCCACCGCGTCCGCCGTCGCGGGCACGGGCCGTCAGGCCCTGCGCCGGAGCTCCCAGCACCTCACGCGGGAGGCTGCTGTGCCCCTTTCCCTTCGTTCCCGGATCACCACAGCGACATCTCCTGCCGTACCTCTCAAGGCTTCCGTCGCAACGTCCGAGCAGCCATGCCGTCGGCTCTGCGACCCGGTGGTGTCCCGACGCCGGCGGCCCTCCGGCCTTGACGCGGCGCCGTCACCGGGGACACGCCGCACGGACGCGGTCACGCCTCCCGCGACCTCGCCCGTCACTTCAACACCGTCCGGCCCGACCACGTCCGAAGCCAACTGGCCCGGACATGCGCGCATCTGGTCCTCCTAGCCGTCGACGCCCCGCGGCCGCGCGTTGCCACGGCCGCCTGTCGCCCTGACACCTCTTCCGTCCTGGAGCCCGTTCCCATGGCCTTCACCTCCGCCGCACCCGTCGTCGCGCCCCGGTACGAAGCTGCCGACGGCACCGTGGCGATCGTCGCTCCCTACGGCGGTTCTGACCACGCGGTGGCCTTCGCCCGGCAGGGCCGCAGAACCGTGGCCGTAGAGCTGGACGACCGGCACCGGCCGTCGGCGCTCGCACCGGCGGGCGGGGCGGTCGCCTTCTCCGAATCGGTGGAGCATTGCGGGTCCCTGCGGCAGACCGTCAAGAAGCTGCGGGGGCTGGGGGTGTCGGCCGTCGTCGCCGGGAGCGCGGCGGGTGTCGAGTTGGCCGAGCGGATCGCCTGGCACCTGGGCCTGCCCCAGGGCGACCCCGAGACCTCACGGTTGCGCTTCGACCGCGGCGTACAGGCGGCCGTCCTGGCGAGCGCCGGCATACAGGCACCGCGCGGCATCCGCAGCGCGCATCTGGCCGAGGTCCTGGCCTGGGCCGAGGCCTGCCCTCTTCCCGGCTACACGCTGGCTCCGGCTGCGGCCGGGGTACCGGTCGAGCCGGTGGTCTGCGCGGGAGCGGGACAGATCAACACCGCCTGGCCCGCCATGAAACGAGCGGCAGCCCGCTACTCCGACGACCCGCTCCTGGTCCTCACCGAGCGGCTGTCCGCCCGGCAGTTCCTCGTCAACAGTGTCAGCCGTCCCGGTGCGGACGGGCGGACGGACCATGTCGTCACCGACATGTGGGCCGAGACCCGTGCCCTCGACGGATCGCTGGACCGCACCGATCTGTTGCACCCTGACGAACCGCCGGCACCGGTCCTGTCGGCGTACATGCCGCGCGTGCTCGACGCCCTGGGTGTGATGTGCGGTCCGGTCACCGCGCGCGTCGCGTACGACGAGGACCGGGGCCCGCTCCTCGTCTCGGCACTGGCGGTGCCCGGGATCTCGCCCGCGGACGAGGCGCTGCGCACGGCGACCGGCTACGACCGCGTGACGGACGCACTGGACACCTGGATACCGCCTTCGCCCGTGCCGCTCGTTCCCGGCCGGGCGGGTCACCGGGTCGTCCGGGTGCACCTGCCCCGGCGCCGGGGCACCGCCGTCGGCCCACGCCTCGGGCGCATCCTGCGCCGGCTGCCGACGGTGGTCGCGGTCAGCGCGGACCTCCTGGGGCACGGCCCGGTCATCGATACGGCCCGGTGCACCGAGGTCGTCCTCAGCAGCGACCGGCCGGAGGCCGTCGAGGCGGACTACCGGATCATCCGGTCCCTGGAGTGCGGGGGCGTCCACGACGGAGAACGTCCCTGAGCGGTCCGCGAGCCATCATCGTCCGGGCGGGGCAGCGGCAGGCGGCTTGTCCGTCACCTCGTCCGGGAGTCGGTCGCCGAGGGTGTGGTGGCGGACGGGTGCGTCCTGGGCGGGTTCGGGGGCTCGGTGAGGTGCTGGGTACCGCCCTGGGAAGTGCAGGCGTGCACCCCGGAGGTGAGCAGAACACAGGCCTTCGCCGTTGAGGGGCTGGGGGCGGCGACCATCGCGCTGAACGTGTCGGTTTCGTAGTGGACCTTGTTCTGGTACGTACGGCCCCCCTCGCCGACGACCCGGGCGATGTCGCCGGGATGTCCCCAGCTGATGCGGGACCAGGCGGCCTTGCAGGCGTCGCTGTAGCGCAGTTCCACATACACCCCGGCGACCTTGTACAGAGCCGCGGTCCACGCGTCGCCCCCGCAGCCGGCCTGTTTGGGGTCCTTGCCGACGCAGCTGTCCGCGAAGCAGTTGACGTCGAGTTGCCTGGTCGTCGCGACCGTCCCGGAGGTGCCGCCCCGGTCGGCGCGCGCGGTGGAATGCCGGCTCGACGTGATGAACAGGGCGGCACTCGTCGCGACGACGACGGCCAGAGCGACCAGGGCCCAGACCAGCGGCCGCCCGCGGAGGCGGCGGCGTGCGGGCGGCTCCGTCGCTTGTGCGGCCGGGGCGGGTTCCGGCACGGGGGCGGGTGCCTGGGGCTGCCGGTCCCGGACCTCGCGGACGGCGTGCGCTTCGCCGTCGTGCCAAGCGGTGTTCGCCAGTTCCCACAGCGCCACGAGCCGAGCGGGATCGGCGTCGGCCAGCTTGCCGAGAGACGTCACCGCGTGCTGGGGCGGCAGCGCCTTGCCGTTGAGATAGCGCTCCCAGGAAGACCTGCTGTGCGGGGTGCGCCCGGCGAGTGCGGCAAGGCTCAGCCCGGCTCGGTCCTTCAACGCCCGCAGTTCGGCCACGAGATGGCGGACGTCCGAGGCGAGATCGTCGGGTAACGGCTTCCAGTCAGTCAAGAACGTCCTCCGGAACCCAGTACGTTCTGTTCGTCATATGCTTCCTCACCGTATCCATCACACAGGACCGAAAGCCGTGGTTTCGGCCCAAGTGGCCATCAGGGCAACCAACTTGACGTTATGACGGTGTCATGGGCCGAGGGAATGCGGCGCGCGCCGCGCTGTGCGTACTGGTTCTGGGAATGGTGTGCGCGGGGGCCGCGGGCCCGAGGGAGCACCGGTCCGGCGACCGACGTGACGGCGTGATCGTCGCGGGCGGGCTGCCCGCGACGGAACAGCTGATCGTCGGCCACACCCGGCGCAGCGATCTGGTCGGACTGTGGCAGAGCGTGCTGTGGGCCGACGGATACTCCACGCGCTCGGGAATCACCTGCACCTACGACGAGGCGACCGCCGACGCCACCCGGGTCTGGCAGAGCAACCACCATCTGTCCGCGGACGGGATCGTCGGGTCCGTCACCTGGGGCGCGGCGGCGCAGCGTATCGCCTTCTCGGGCCAGTGGATCGTCTACCAGGGCGAACGCTTCGGTCTTCCGCTGCGCCTGGACGGGGACGACGTGTACGAGGTCTGGGACACCGGACGGTTCCGCCGGCTGCGGACGGACGCCGTGACACTCACGCGCTGCCGGTGACGGCGTCGATCCAGCTGTCGTAGCGTCCGACGCCGAGCTGGTGGCCGTCCACGACGACCGTGGCACGCGCGGCGTCCGGCCCGCTTCCCACCATCGCCGTGTACGCACCGCCCTTGCCTGCCACTTCCTGGTCACCGCCGGTCGTGGCGATCCTCAACCGCCCCGTCGCCGCCGGAATGTCGACCTCCGCCCAGCTCGCCAGGCAGGCCGGGCTGTACTGAAGCGTCAGGACGTGGCCGTACGCGCGCAGCCGGTGGACGACGACGCCGTCGCGATCGCACCTCTCACGGTAAGGGTCCAGGCCCCGGCAGCCGGCCCCCCGGCACGCGGCGGCCGCCCGGTCCGTCCCGTTGTGCAGCGGCCAGGGCCAGGCCGGTGCCCCTGGGGGAGCGCCGGCCGGCGGGCGGTCGGCATCGGTCTCCGTATCCCAGGGCCGGGCGAACAGCACGGCCCCCAGCAGCGAGCAGGCCACGACGACAGCGGCCAGTACGCCCGCACGGGGCAGCCGGGCGCTCCGCCGGTGCGGCCGGTCCACCACCGGTGACGCGCCGGTGACCGGAGTGTCCGGGTCCGGGTCCCGCGGGCGTCCCGCCCGACGACGCGGGGCGGGCGGTGGGCCGCTCTCACCCGCCGGGCCCTCCCCCGACCAGGCGTGGGCCGCCGACTCCCACAACACGCGCAGGTACTCGGCATCAGCCTGCGCCAGCTGTCCCAGCCCCGCCACCGCCGACCAGGGAGGCAGCCTGCGGCCGTTGAGATAGCGCAGCCAGGAACTGCCGCTGTAGCCGGTCTTCGCGGCGACGGTCGCGGTGTTCATCTCGCACCGGTCCACGTACTGGCGCAGTTCTCGCACCAGCCGGACCACCTCGGCGGGCAGGTCATCTCGCAGCGGCTGCCAGCGGCCCACGACGGCATCCCCCTTCCCCGCGCGTCCCACTATCTCACGGCCGTCCCGCTCCGCCACCCGGAAGCCAAATGTCTTCGCAGGTCAGAGGCATGGTCGTCCCGCTTTTGAGGCTTCTGCCGGGCAGCGCTGGCCGGTGCGGTGCGGGCCGATCCAGACTCGGTCCCAGCACCGGTGGAACGGCCTGGCACCAGGCTGCCGTGCGGGCCTTCGGGGGGGGCAGGAAGCCGGGGCGGCGGAACGGAACACCTCGCACCTGAAAGCCCCTGGCCCATACGGCGGGTTCTGCCCGTCCGCCGGTCTCGGCGCCCGGGGTGCGCACGGGACTTCGGGCAAGTACGCCAAGTTGCACAGGGGGATTCAGAACATGACGGCTGACGGCAGCTCATCCGGCTCCGACGAACGCGAGATCGCGAACGCCACGGCGGCCGCCATCGGCAGGCGCCGTCGGCAGCCCGCCGTCACAAGGCCCGGTATGCGCGCGGTGCGGCGGTCCCGTGCTGCCGCCGACCACCCGGCAGCAGCGGACGCCGCCCCGAGCGGCGATGCTCCGCTCCGGGCCCGCACGGGGGTGGCCGGAGGGACGGACCATCGGCACGTCGACCTGGGGCCGGTGCGGCTGTCGCTGCTCAGCCCGCCGGCGCCGCCCGCCGGCGTGGAGCTGGAGGGCCGGTACGACGAGGGCCTGCCGCGCACCTGGCACCTGGTCTTCGCGACCCGCGGGCCACTGGTCCTTGGGCGCGATCAGCGGCTCGTCCGGGTGGAGTCCGGCAGCGTGCTGCTGTGGGAGCCTTCCGAGTGCTTCCGGCTCTCCGCCGTCACACCCGGGCGCCGGGGCCGGGCCGTGGTCCTGCACATGCCCGAGGCCGCCCTACCGCTGCCCGGCGAGGCGCTGCACGACGTGTCCGGGCGCCCCACACCGACCGGGTCGGGACCGGCGGCCCTCCTCGCGTCCTTCGTGCACGGGCTCGCCGCACAAGCGCCGTCCGCCGAGACCCGGCACACCGCGTGGCTGGGCAGCGCCGCGGTCAACCTGGCGACGGCCTTCCTGGACAGCGAGACCGCGAACCGTCACGGCGAGAGCGTCCCGCATCCGGCCGAACCGGTGCCCGCCGCGCCGGAACCCGCCCGGACGGGAACCGACTTGCTGTTGCGCGACATCAAGGCGTACATCGAACACCACCTGCACGACGCCGACATGTCGCCGACCGCCATCGCCACCGCCAACCACATCTCGCTGCGCTACCTGCACCATCTCTTCCAGCGGGACGGGCTCACCGTCGGCTCGTTCCTGCGCGGACGCCGCTTGGAGCACTGCAGGGCGGACCTGGCCGATCCGGCCCAGTCGCAGCGCAGCGTGTGCGAGATCGCGAGGCGATGGGGCTTCCGTGACCCCGCGGTGTTCAACCGGACGTTCAAGTCGGCCTACGGGGTCACGCCGGGCACGTACCGCGGACAGCGGCCGCGGCGGTGAGTCCGGGGTCCGCCGGCAGGTCGGTCACGACCGCAACGCCGCCCAGGTCCGAATGCCGACCTGACCGTCGACCCGGAGGTGGTGATCGCTCTGGAACCTCTTGACCTCGGCCAGCGTGTCGTAGCCGAAGATGCCGTCCACGCCGCTGGGGCCGATGTTGTAGCCGCGGGCCTTGAGGATGCACTGCACCTCTTTCACGGGCGCCCCTTGGTCGCCGGACTGTGTGAGCCGGGTACCGGAGTAGTAGGTGCAGGACTTCCAGGGCTTGGCGGGAGCGGGGTGCGGGGCGGGTTTCGTGGTCCCGCCGGACGTGGCCGGCGGGGGATCGTTCGGCTGCCGCGGCTGGGCGGGGTCCGTGGCGCCGCCGGCGGGCGGGTTCCCGTCCGGCGGTGGAACCGTGACGGTGACGGAGGGCGCCGCCGTGTGCCGGGGCCCCTTCCGCGGAGAGGCGGGCGTGGCGTGCGGGGACCTCGTGGCGGAGGCGGAGGTGTGTGATCCGGCGTGCGAGGCCGAGGTCTCCTGGCGTGCGGAGTCTCCTCCGGAAGCCGCCACGGCGACTGCCGCCGCCGCGATCGCGGCCACTGCCGCCGCGCCCACGGCCAGGGGCCACCGGCGCCGGGCGGCCCTCTCCTCCCCCGGGTCCTCGGGCTTGGTGCGGCGCAGGACGGTCAGCTGGTCCATGGGCCGCACCGCCACCGCTGTCCCGTGCCAGCCCGCCCGCGCCGCGACGGCCTCGGCGACCGCCCCCGGCCATTGCCCGTCGGCGGCGTGCCCACGCGTGGCCTCGACGACGTCCTGCGGGCTCGGGCGCCGACGCGGGTCCTTGTCCAGGCACCGGCCGATCAGTTCGGCGAGGTCGGGATCGCGCCGGGCGACCTCGGCGAGCACCTGCTCGCTCGGCGGCGAGTAGATGATCCGGTGGATGACGTCACCCGTGGTTCCCTCGCCGAAGGGAGCCGAGCCCGTGACCGCCATGGCGAGGACCGAGCCGAGCGAGAAGACGTCCGAGGCCGTGCCCACCTCGTGGCCGTCCGCCTGCTCCGGAGACATGAAGGCCGGTGTCCCCAGGTGCTGGCCGGTCATGGTGAGGGAACTGGCGTCCGCGGTGTGGGCGACCCCGAAGTCGATGATGCGCGCACCGTCCGGCCCCAGCAGGACGTTGGACGGCTTGAGGTCCCGGTGGACGATGCCCACGGCGGCGATCGCGGTGAGCGCCTGTCCGATCTCGTGCACAAGGCGCCGGACGACCGGCACGGGCAGGGGCCCGCACCGCACGATGGCGTCGGCCAGGCTGAGCCCGGGCACATAGGCGGTCGCCATCCACAGGAGCTCGTCGCGGTCGAAGCCGGAGTCGAGCAGTTCGGCGGTGTACGTCCCGTGCACCCGGCGTACCGCCTCGACCTCGCGCTCGAAGCGGCGGCGGAACCGCTCGTCCTCCGCGTACTCCGAGCGGATCACCTTGACCGCGACGAGCGCCCCGGCTCCGTAGGTCCCTTCGGTGTCGGACTCCCGCCCGAGGTACAGCCGGCCCATCCCCCCGCCGCCCAGCCGGGCGAGCACCCGGTAGGGGCCGATGTCCGACGGGTCGGACCGACGCGGCGGCTCGGCGTCGAACAGCGCCAGGTCTTCCGCGGAGAGTTCGGCCGCGGCCGGCTGACCGGCGTCGGCGGCGGGGTTCGTCTCGGGCATGCGGGGTCCTCGGGTCCTCTCCGTGGCCTCTACTCGCCGCCGGCGTGCGAGATCCTGGTGAGGATCGTCTGTACCTGCTTCTGCAGCTGCTCCAACGCCCCCCTCATCCTGTCCAGGTCCTGCCGTGCCTGCGGCCACACCTCGCCCCTGAACTGCCGGGCCAGCGGACCGTCCCAGTGGTTCGGGTCGCTCAACTGCTGACCGTGGCTGTTCAGTTTCCCGATGACGGCGGGAAGCTCACTGGTGATGATGCCGAGCATCTTGGTTGCCTGATCGTGCGCGAAATCCGTCTTCTTGACGGTTCCCATGGTGTCTCCTTCGCAATGATTTCCGAGTTGGTGCCGGTCTTGGCCTGGCCCCAGATATCCTCGCTCCCCCACCTGATCGGCGATCAGGCCGTCGATGTGCACCTTGCCCGGCCCGTCCGAGCGACGGCTGAGCCGAATCCAACCCATCCCCGGTACGTAGGCCTTTGTGTTTCCGGGAGAAATCGGATCGCGGATGGGCTCCACGTTCCCGAGCTCTTCCCCATGCGTCCTGACACCTATCCCTCGTGCTTCTTCTGAGCCGCGTGGGCGGCTTCTGTCGCGCTCGAGATGCTCGCCTGCAATGTGCTGGCCGTCTCTCTGAGATGGGCGAAGGCCGCCTGTTGACGTGCGTACTCCTTCTCGAATTCTCTCCGCTTCGCTCCTTGCCAGTTGTCGCTGTGCGGGGTTCCGAGAAGAGCCTTGCGCCGGGTTGTGCGCAGCCAGATGAACCAGTCGAGCTTCGCGATGAGTCGAGACAGTTCCCTACTGATCCGATCCGCGGCCGCAAAATCGTACTCACGTGACATCAGTCGAACTCCCCACGAATCACATGAGAATTCTCCGATTCGTGTCCCCCGGTGTCATTGACCTCTGGCGCACAAGGCTTGGCATTCCGCGCAAGGCCGGTTCCGTCACCGTGCCACCTGCACTCCGCCCGCGACGCCGTCGATGACCAGATAGCCGCGGCCCGGGAGGGGTGCCAGGCGGTCGTGGCGGGGCAAAGTGGTGCCGAGCAGGTCGCCGTCGAGGTCGTGGTCGGGGGCGAGCAGGATGCCGCAGCGGCTGTCGCGGGCGCCCTGGGTCCAGTGGCCGTAGGTGCGGCGCAGGGCGTCGGCGCGGGCGGCGGCGACGAGGTGGCGTCCGGGCGGGGACGCGGACAGCCAGCGGTCCAGGACGCCGAGGTCGTCCTCCACCGTGTCCGCGTCGTCGACGAGGAGGAGGGTGGGGCCCGGGTGGGGCGCGAGGGCCGCTTCGAGGTCGCCGTACTCGGTGACGAGCGCGGCCGCCCCGGCAAGTTCGCGCAGCGGCGAGCGGCGGGGTGCGAACACCACGACGGCCGGCGGGTCCGCCGCGGCGATCACCTGGCGGGCGACGGTACACAGGGCGGTGGAGCGGCCGGACCGCTGCGGTCCGGCGATCAGCGCGTGCTCCTGCTCGTACAGCCGCAGGCCCGTGGCGCCGAGGGTGTCCCCGTCCAGACCGACGGCGATGTGCCAGGGCTCGGCGGTCACCACGGCCGGTGCCGTGAGGGCGCCGAGCGTGATCTCGGCGGGCAGCAGGCCGACTTGGGGCGCGGAGGTGACGGCGCCGGGCCGGCGGGCGGCGCAGGCGGCCACCGCGGTGGCGAGGTCCTCGGCGGGCAGGCCGATCTGGATCACCTGGCGGGTCGCGGCCACCAGTGCGCGCCCGGGCACATAGGCGGGAACCGCACCGCGTGGTACGTCGAAGTAGCTGTACTCGCCCGGGTCGGCAAGGCGCATCAGCAGCTTCTGCTGGGTCAGTGCCGCCCACGCGGACGGCACCGCGCCGGACCGGTCCGCGGTGACGGCGAAGCGGATGCCGACGGCCGGCCCGTCCGCGTAGACCCGGGCGAGTTCGTCGATGAGGTTCATCCCGGCGACGTCCTTGTCGAAGTCCGACAGCAGCGCCCCGAGGTTGTCCAGGAGGACCAGCCAGTCGGGGGCCGGTGCCCCGTGGCCGGTCCCCGCGACGCCGCGTGCCTTGCGCTCGTCGAGTTCCCGGCGCAGCAGCCGGATGAGGCGGATCTGCCGCTCGCGTTCGGCCGGCCCGATGTGGGCACCCGTGTGCGGCAGGCCGGTCAGCGGCGCGAGGCCGCCCGCGCCCATGTCGAGGGCGAAGATGTGGCACCGCTCGGGCGGGTGGGCTCCGGCGGAGGCCAAAGCCAGGGCTGCCAGGGCGGTGGACGTCCCCGATCCGCCGCTGCCGTAGATCAGGACGTTGCCCGCCGTGGGATCCCAGCCGACCGGGTACTGCCGCTGCCGATCGGGGTCGTCGGCGAGGGCGTACGCGGGCAGGCCCACGGCCTCCGTCTGCAGACCGCGTTCCGCCACGGGCGGCAGATCGGCGGCGTGTACGACCGTGGGCAGGGGGTCGGGCCAGGGTCGGCGTGGCTCGGCGAAGCCGGCGAGCCCCGACGCCTGCCCGGCGGCGGCGACCAGGCGCTGCAGGTCGGTCTTGCCGTCGGTTCCCGCTGTGCCCGGTTCGGCGGCGGGCAGGCTCAGCAGGAAGGGGGCCGCGGTCACCGGGGCCGTCACAGCCGTTTCGGGGGTGACGCCGGTGGACAGGGCCGTCTGTACGGGCACGACTTCACGGGCGCTGAGCCGGTAGAAGGCGCGGCCCCACTGCCGGCTGCCGATCGCCGCGGCGGCCGGGTCGTCGATGACGTCCTGTGAGTCTCCGGTCGATTCCAGCCGGAGTGCGATGCGCAGCTTGACGTTGTTCTTGATCGCGTCGTTGACCGAGCCGGCGGGCCGCTGGGTCGCCATGATCAGATGGACGCCCAGGCTGCGGCCGCGCTGCGCGATGCCGACGAGGGAGTCCACGAAGTCCGGGAGCGCCTTCACCAGCGTGGCGAACTCGTCGATGACCACGGCCAGTCGCGGCATCGGCTCCAGTTCGGTCCGCCCGGTGTCACGCAGACGCTGATAGTCGCGTACGTGGCTGAGGCCCGTCCGGCGCAACAGCGCTTCGCGGTGGCGCAGTTCGGCCTCCAGGCAGCGCAGCGCGCGTTCGCTGAGCTGCTCGTCGAGGTCGGTGACCAGGCCGACGGTGTGCGGCAGGGCGGCGCACTCGTCCAGCGCTCCGCCGCCTTTGTAATCCACGAGTGCGAAGGTGAGATGCTCCGGGTCGGCGTCGACCGCCATGCTCGCGATGAGCGTGCGGAGCAGCTCGCTCTTGCCCGAACCGGTGGTTCCGGCGATGAGCGCATGCGGGCCGTCGTCGTCGAGGTCCACGGTGAACAGGTCTCGTTCGGTGACCCCCAGCACCGCCCGGACCCTGAGTCGGGGCACCCGTTTCCTCCAGTGGTCGGCCACCGCGGCGCCGTCCACGCTCTCCAGGTCCAGCAGGGGAAGCAGTGAGATCCGGTCGGGCAGGCCCGCGCCCTCGATCCGCAGTTCCGGGTCCTCGAAGCGGGCCAGCGCCCTGGCCGTGTCCCGCGCCTCGACCGCGCGCATTCCGTCCAGCAGCACCTGCTGCACGGTGACACCCAAGGCCACGTCACGGACCTTTCCCACGCCCTCCGGCGATGCGGTGACCACGGAGGTGCACAGGGCCGGCAGGCGGGTGGTCAGCACCAGCGCCCCGCAGCGCAGGGAGGTGCTCGCGATCAGGTCCCGAAGCCGGTTGGGCCGTCCCTCCAGCAAGGTGGCGCCGTCCACCACCACGAGCAGCACGGGACCGGCGGACCGCTGCGCACCGCCGTCCTGCGGGACACCACCGGCTTCTCGGGGCGGCGCCGCGGCGAGCAGGTGCTGAGCCAGTGTGTCCGCCTGCTCGGAGCCGACCGCCACCAGGCGGGTCGTCCCGGATCGTACGTCGGCCCCGTGCGGCAGCCACTTCGTCCAGTCCCAGTCGGCCAGCCGTTCGGCGTCGGTGAACACCGCCACCGTGACGTCCGCGGGCCCGCTGCCCACCACGGCCTGGCACAGCAGGGAACGGGCGACGGCCAGGCACGCCTTCCGGTTGCCCTCGAAGCCCACGGCCTCGCCCGCCGAGACTCCCACCACGACGGGCACCTGTGGCAGGACGGACTTGCGCGCGAGCACGGCCGCCGGTTCCGGTGCCGGCTCGGCGGAGCCTCGTTCCAGCGGCGGTTCCCAGGGCAGGTCGGCCGTGCCGACCACGAGTCGGAGGAAGTCCTCCGCTGCCGGACGCCGCTCCCAGAGTGCGGTCCCGGGAGCCGTCGCCCGGTACAGCGCCTCAGCCGGGTCGCAGTGGGCGGCACGACGGAATCGGATCTCGTCGGTGCGCCGCCGCTCCACCGCCGCCTCGAACTCCGCGATCCGGGCGCGGTATTCACGACTGCCCCGGCGCGACGAGGATCTGCCGCGCAGGCGTTCCTCGGCGAAGTTGGCCACGAACATGATCGGGGTGAGCGCCGCGATGGCCGCATAGCGCGGGTCGCCGGTCAGCACAACCGTCGCTGCGGCCATGGCCAGCGGGCCGAGCAGCGCAGCGACGCTGAAGGGAGCCTTGTGCGTACGAGTCGGCGGTGCGGGGACGGCGATCGGCGACGTGTCGACGGGACGGCCGCCCCGCGGCGGGCGGTTGAAGGGCAGCGTCCCGCCGGGCCCGGCCTCACGGACCGCGTTGATCCGCTGCACCGGCCCGAACCGGTCGGCGGGCACTGCGCGGAGCATCAGTTCACCGCCGAGCGACACCAGGTCGCCGGCCTGGACCGGGACCGTCTCATGGGTCCTGACGCCGTTGACATCCGTGCCGTTCGCCGAGCCGAGGTCGGTCACGGTGACCCGGCCGCCGGGCAGGACGTCGAAGACGGCATGGAGCCGTGACACACCCGTGGCCACGACACGGACGTCCGCTTCCGCTCCGCGCCCGACGACCGTGCGGCCCACCGCCAGTGGCACGCTGCGGCCCGCCTCCAGCCCTCCCACCAGCCGCAGGACGACCGCCGGCTTCCGTAGCGCGCCGGCCATGAGCCCACCGGCCACACGCCCGCGGGCGTCGGCCACCTTCGACCCGTGCACCAGGCCGGACTCGTTCACGACCGTCTCGGGGGGCAACACCCGGCCGTCGACGGCAAGCACCCGCCCTGGCATCCCCACGGCCGCGGCCAGATCGGCGAGTGCGGCGTCCGGCCGGCCGAAGCGCACCTCCACGTCCCACTCGCGACCAGCCTCGACACAGACGATCCGCACCGCGCGCCACCTCCTGATCGCTCCGGATGACGGGGCGTCCACTCTTCCGCGGCTCGCCGGAGAGGTCATCGGCACGGCGTGCACACCGATTGACCGAGCGTGCAATGGCACCACACCGCGCGCCGCCCGCGGCCGGTCGCTCACACGACGTCAATGACATTGCGTCCCGTGCCAATGACGCCTCCGCCGAGGGGCTGGACGATGTCGAGCAAGCGGCGGTCGGCACCAGTGCTCGGCACCCGACCCCGCGGATGTGGCACTACGCCGAGAAAGGACGGGGAGAACCGATCATGCGACACAACATCAGCAGCGGCAAACGGCTGGCCGGTCGGCTGGCGGGGGTTGCGGTCTTGGCCGCGGTGGTCGCGGGCGTCACACCATCGACCGCGTCGGCCAGCGACACCTGGTGCGGCAACTGGCTGAAGGACCCGGCGTACGCGTACGGCGTCAAGGCGGTCTCCGGCACCCGGATCTATCACGGGCCCGGTTATGCGCAGGTGAATCAGGGCTACTACGGGCCTCACTGGTATGCGTGGGCATACGAGGCGAACGCCGGACTCGGCCCCGCGCTGAACTGGCGCTACCGGGACAACAACGCCCTTTACACCTGCTATCCCCAGACCGAGGGCGGCTACTACACCCCCGGCGTTCCCGACTACCAGGCGTACAAGGTCCAGGTCGAGCTCGAAAGCTACCCCGGCAACATCTATGGACAGGCCGTCTACTGGGGCGGATGACCGGCGCTCCTGCGGCGCCGGACTACCGGTGCCGCAGGAGCTCGTGGCGGGCTCGACAACCGCGGGCGTCGAGCCGAAGTACGGTGCGGAACCAGAGGGGACGTTCATGATGCGCAGGGTCGCGGCCTCGCTCGTCGCGGTGGTGGCCACCGTGACGACGGCGGCCGGTTGTACGGCGGATACGACAAGGGCGGCTGATGGCACCGCGGCCGGACGACAATCCGCGCCGCGCATCGTGTCCACCCCGGGTCCTGGTGCCGATCTGCTGTTGCTGCTGGACTCCTATGACCTGTCCCTCCAGCAGCATGTGGAGATCCAGAACGCCGAAAACCTCTTTCTCCGCCGGTGCATGAAGAACTTCGGATTCTCCTTGCGGACGCCGGCCACCCGACCACTGCCCTACCCACGGAACATGCCGCTGCTGGGTCAGCTCGATGTGCTCCAGGTATCGCGATACGGGTACCAGGGGCCCCCGGGCGTGGCGGCCGACCTGATCGCGGTGTCCAAGAACGGCTCGTGGGACATCACCGTGCAGAACGCCATGCTCCCCGTGTTCGAGGGCCGGATCAGCAGTTCGCACGGCAGGCCGGTACCCACCGGAGGGTGCTTCGGCGCGCTGCAACGGCGACTCGACGCGGGCGCGGCGACGGTTCATTTCAAGGCAGGAACGCCGCCGGTGGTTCCGGAGCGTGGGATCAGGATGTTCAAGTCCCAGGTGTACGACCAGGCCACCCATGACAGCCGGTTCCACCGGGTCGTTGCCGACTGGCGCCGATGCATGAGCCGGAAAGGGCTGCGCTACGACAGCCCGGCGCAGGCTCAGGGAGATCCACGGTGGAGCGATGCCGTCGCGGACGCGCGCCCCGGTACGACTCAGATCCGAACGGCGGTGGCCGACGAGCAGTGCCGACGGACGGTGAACTACACAGGGACTCTCTACAGTCTGATGCACGCCTACGAGCAACCCCTGATCAAGACTCAGCGCCACGTACTGCAAGAGATCCACGGCCTGCTCGAGGCAAGGCTACGGAACGCCCTTTCCCTGACGGCCGAGCCGGAGGTGTCCACAGCCGTGACCGGCGCAGGCAGCTGATCGCCTCGGCCATGGGCGTGCTCGCCCTCCTCTTCCAGGCCCATCGTGGCAGGTCACCGGGTCGGGCCGCTCGTTGCCGGAGCAACCGCGGACACCGAGCGCTGCCCGATGGATCACGCCCGAGTCCGCGGCGGGTCACCATAAGACGGACGGGGCGGATTCACGCCAGGCACCGGACCGGCACCCGCCGCACGAAGATCACGGCGCGTACGCTCAAGCACATGGTTGAGCATCGCATGATCGACGTGAACGGCGTCCGGCTGCACATCGCCGAGCAGGGCGAGGGCCCCCTGGTGGTGCTGCTGCACGGCTTCCCCGAGTCGTGGCACTCCTGGCAGCACCAGTTCGGCCCGCTGGCCGACGCGGGCTTCCGGGTGGTCGCCCCCGACCAGCGTGGATACGGACGCAGCGACCGTCCCGACGACGTCAACGCCTACACCATCTTCCATCTGGTCGGCGATGTCATCGGACTGATCCACGCCTTGGGCGAGGAGAAGGCGTATGTCGTCGGGCACGACTGGGGCGCGCCGGTCGCCTGGCACACGGCACTGCTGCGACCGGACATGGTGCTCGGGGTGGCAGGACTGAGCGTGCCACCCCCCTTCCGGGGAACGGAGCCTCCGCTGGCCGCCATGGACAAGCGGTTCGGCGGCCGCTTCTACTGGAACTACTTCAACCGCCCGGGTGTGGCCGACGCCGAGTTCGCGAAGGACACGCGGACCGCTTTGCGAAAGTTCTTCTACTGGGCCTCCGGTGACGCTCCGGACGCCGGCAAGGGCAACCAGCCGCTGGTCGATCCCGAGCGCGGCTGGCTCGCGGACATGCCGGACCCCGACGTACTGCCGGAGTGGTTCACCGAGGACGACCTCGACGCGCTCACGGAGAGTTTTTCCAAGGGCTTCACCGGGGCTCTCAACTGGTATCGCAACCTCGACCGCAACTGGGAACTGACCGCTCCCTGGCACGGCACGGTCGTCTCGCGGCCCGCCCTGTACATCTACGGCGACCGCGACGTCGTCCCCGCCTTCCCCGGCACACCCGAACTCATCGGGAAACTCCCCGCCCTGATGCCCAGTCTGTGGCGCGAGCCCATCAAACTGGCGGGCTGCGGACACTGGACTCAGCAGGAACGCCCGGCCGAGGTGAGCGCGGCACTCATCGAATTCCTGAGGGCCTGTCCCTGAGATTCCTTGGACCCGGCCTGCCGGATCGGCGTCGGCGTGATCGCCCCTCCGGTGAATCCGGTCGCCCACCGGGGTGAGACGGCCGCGGGGAGCCTCGAACCGTCGGGACTTCGACGATTACGGTGCGCGCATCATCCGCGTCTCGCGGGCCTGCGTGCTTCGTGGGCCGAAGGAGGACCGTGTTGTTCCCCGTGTCCACTCGTGGTGGGGTCGCCGCCGGTGCGGCGGCCCTGCTCCTGGCGGCGGCCGGCCCGGCACCGGCCGTTGCCGCCGACGTCGCCCGCGCCCGCACCGCGGCGGTCATCAGCTGCGCCGGCGCGATCGTCGTCAACGTCCATCCCCTCAACGGCGCCGTCGACGGCAGAAGCGGCACCAACTTCCGTTGCGCGACGCCTGACCGGTCCTTCGCGGCCGAACTGACGATCTCCGGCTCGCTGAGGAGCGGCGGTGAGCTCTCCTACGAGGCCAGGACCACCGACAGCCTCAGGCTGACGGACACGGGAGAGGTCTTCCGGTTCACGGTCGACCGCCGCTTCGACCGGGACACCACCGCGGCGACCGGCAACGCCGCCGAACGCGGCTCCAGCAGCCAGGCCCGCGATTCCGGGACCGGCACCTTCGGTACGGGGACGGGCCTGGTGACGTTCCTCGTCACCAACGGCTACACCCTCGATGTGAGCGGATGACGTCGGCTGGGTGACGGGGCGCGGCGCCCTCTAGGATGCGGTCATGGCTGCCCCGGACTCCCCTGTGCCGTCCGCCGCTCCGCGGGATCCGGAACTCGGTTTCCCGCCGCCCGGCGAGGTGCTCCACCGACTCCGTACTCAAAAGGGCATGTCACTGCGTCAAGTGGCGGCGGAGTGCGGGCTGTCCGTGTCCTTCCTGGCCGCTCTGGAGCGGGGCGAGACCGACATCGCGCTGGAACGGCTCGGGCGCCTGGCCAAGGTGTTCGGTCACGATGTCGGCTCGTTCCTCGGTTTTTCAAGGGGCCGGGCCACCCCGTCCGTCTTCCCCAGGGACGAGCAGGACGTCCTGGACCGCGCACCGGGGGTCGTCTACCGCGTCCTGCGCTCCCCCGAGCTCGGATACCAGGTGGTCACAGGGGATTTCTCCCCCCACAGCGGCCTCACCGAGGAGCTCCAGCACGAGGGGTCCGACCTCATCATGGTGACCCGGGGCACTCTGGTGGCCCGCTACAACGGGGTGGAGCACGTGCTGTCGGCCGGCGACTGCATCCGGTGGACCGCGGGCTATCCGCACAGCTTCCGCAACGACACCGACGAGCCGGCCCAGATGGTGGGAGTCCTCTTCTCCAGTCTCTACTGACACCTGCGCACTGCTCCAAAGCCCCACGGAATCCACGTCCGTGGGGCTTTTCGCTGCCTGTGGCGGCGGATCGCGTCCGAGCGGAGCCCGGTCGGGGTGGTGGGTCTCCCCTCCTCGCCATGAGCGATATTTTGCTCTACAGTGCTTTTTACTGCACAGAGAAGGGTCAACGCACGATGCCGAACTCTCCTGTAGAGGGCTCCGAACGAGCCCCCGCCCTCAGTCACTTACGGGTCACCCTGGATTCCGGCCGGCGTCGACCGGCCACGGGCGGGCTGCCGGTGGCCCGGCTGCGCTGGGCGATCAGCCTCTTCTTCGCCCTCGACGGCTTCGTGTTCGCCGGATGGGTCGTCCGCATCCCCGCGGTCAAGGAACGGATCGACGCCTCGCCCGGCATGCTCGGACTGTCCCTCCTGGGCGTGTCGGTGGGATCGGTGACCGCGATGCTGCCCGCCGGGCGGCTGTGCCGGCGGTACGGCAACCACCCCGTCACCGTCGTCACCGCGGCCCTGCTGTCGCTGTCGGCCGCGCTGCCCCCGTTCGCCCACGACGCCGTCCAACTCGGCCTCGCCCTTGTGCTGTTCGGCGCGGCCTACGGCGGCCTCAACGTCGCCTTCAACGCGGCGGCCGTGGATCTGGCAGAGGCGATCGGGCGCCCCATCCTCCCCTCCTTCCACGCGGCGTTCAGCGCGGGCGGACTGGCCGGAGCCGGGCTGGGCGGTCTGCTCGCCCCGCACCTCGGCCCGCGGCCACATCTGTTTCTGCTGACCGTCATCGGGCTCCTGGTCACCGCCTGCGCGGGCCGGGTCCTGCTCCGCGCCCCCGTACCCCGCCGCCCGGGCTCCCTCTCCAGGGACCACCCCGAGGGCGTGCGGACCCGCGGCACGGACAGCGCCGCCGGCCTTCGTCCGCTCATCGCGGTCTACGGACTGATCACCCTGTGCACGGCCTACGGCGAGGGCGCGCTCGCCGACTGGGGCGCGCTGCACCTCTCCGACGACCTGCGTACCGGACCGGGCGTCGCGGCAGCCGGGTACGCCGTCTTCGCGCTGACGATGACGGTTTCCCGGGCGTCGGGCACCCGGCTCCTGGAACGGCTGGGGGACACGACCGTCCTGGTGGCAGGGGGCCTCCTCGCCGCCGTGGGCATGCTGACCGGAGCCCTGGCACCCCAGACGTGGCTGGTCTTCCTCGGCTACGCGCTGACCGGGACGGGCCTTGCCAACGTCTTCCCCGTCGCCGTCGGCAACGCCGGTGCGTCCGGTGGATCCCAGGGGGTCGCCGTGGCGTCCGCCCTCGGCTACACCGGCATCTTGCTCGGCCCGCCGTCCATCGGCTTCCTCAGCGAGGCGTTCGGACTGCCGACGGCCATGACCACCATCGCGGTGCTCGCCGCGCTGGCCGCTCTGCTCGGCCGCCTGGCGCACCGCGCCCACGACAGTCCCCGGAACCCGCCGCCACCGACCGACCGCACACCCCGGCACCACCTGATGCGAGGCCAACACCCATGACCAACATCGCAGTGATCAACTACGGCCCCTGTCTGGACTATCCCGCCATGTTTCCCGAAGTGGCCGACCGACTCCATGTGTTCAGCCACCACGAGCTGGCCAACACGCAGGGCCTGGGCGGATACGAACACGTGACGGACTGCGAGGCCGTGCCCTACCCGGAACTGATGATCCGCCGGATGGCCCGGCAACGGCCGTTCACCCACATCATCACGGACAACGAGTACGACCTGGAACGGGTCGCGCGCATACGCGAGGACCTCGGCGTCCCCGGCCAGTCCGCGGCCGGCGCACTGTCGTTCCGCGACAAGGTGGTCATGAAGCGGGTCGCGCGGCGTACCGTCCCCACGGCCCGCTTCGCCCGCCTCGTCACGTTCACCGACCTGACGGACTTCACCGCGGTGCACGGGTTCCCGGTCGCCGTCAAGCCGGTCAAACAGGGCGGCGCGCGCGACATCACCGTCCTGCGCGGCGACGACGAACTCGTCGCCTTCAGCCGCAGGCCCTGGCGGGAAGACCTGATGGTGGAGGAGTTCGTCCAGGGCCCGATGTACCACGTGGACGCCGTCCTGGCACCCGGCTACCGCTTCGTGGCCTCCTCCCGCTATCTGCGCAGCTGTCTGGGCGTCTTCTCCGGGCTCAACAACGGCTCGGTCCAGCTGCTGCCCGACGACCCGTTCGCCCGGCGGCTGGAGGACTTCCTCGACCGCGTGCTCGAAGCCTTCGACACGCCCGAGGCCGGCGCCTACCACCTGGAGGTCTTCCACACACCCGACGACCGATTGCTGATGTGCGAGATCGCCGCTCGCGTGGGCGGGGACCGCATTCCCGCGCTCACCCGGGCCACCTACGGGGTGGACCTGCACACCGTTTCCCTGCGCCTGTCCTGCGGGCTGCCCTGCGAGCCGCCGCCCACCGGCCCGCCGGCCGAGGTGCACGGCTCGGTCTCCGTCCTTCCGCAGGGCCGCCCGGTACGGCTGCCGGGAAGGCCTCCGTTCCCGTGGGTGCGGCACTACGAGGTGAACGAACGGATCCCACCCGACGCGGTCACCCTCCACAGCGCTTCCCACCTGTGCTTCGTCATCGTGAGCGGCGTCGATGCCGTCGAGGTGGAGCAACGGCTGCTCCGGGCCGAGTCCTGGCTGATGGAGCGCATGGACCCTGCCCCGCGCCCTCTGCCGTGAGGGCCACGCGACGGGCGACCGTACGGACCCCTCTACGATCGGATCACTTGTGATCTCGGAACAGAAGGCTGAACTGCTGTGACAGACAAGCGTGTTGTCATCGTGACCGGCGCCGGTTCCGGCATCGGCGAGGCCACTGCCCGGCTGCTGTGCGAAGAGGGGCACCATGTGGTCGCCTCCGGGCGTCGGGCCGAACCGTTGCGGCGCCTGGAGGAGGAGACCGGCGCACTGGCGTATCCGGCCGACGCGGGCGATCCCGCTGCCGCGGAAGGTCTCGTCCGCGCGGCCCTCGACGCCCATGGGCGACTCGACGGTCTCGTGCTCAATGCGGGCATCGGACGCGGCGGCACCGTCGCCGACCTGTCACTGGCGGACTGGGACGACGTCATGCGTACCAATGTCACCGGTCCGCTGCTGCTCCTGCGCGCGGCGATCCCCCATCTGCTCCGGGCGCGAGGAGCGGTCGTCGCCGTCGCGTCGGTCTCCGCCCTGCGCAACGGCCGGAGCAACGCCCCGTACGCCGCGTCCAAGGCCGCCCTGCTGCAGCTGTGCCGTTCCGTGGCCGTCGACTACGGGCGTCAGGGGGTGCGCTCCAATGTCGTGTGCCCCAGCTGGGTGCGGACCGAGATGGCCGACCGGCGCATGGCACGTTTCGCCGAGGAAGCGGACCTGAAGGACGGCAGCGTGGAGTCCGCCTACGAGGAGGCGACCAGGCTCCTGCCCATGGGGCGGCCGGGCGAACCACGTGAGGTCGCCGAGACCATCAGCTGGTTGATCTCCCCGGCGGCGTCCTATGTCAACGGCGCGGTGCTCACCGTGGACGGCGGGGCGACGGCCCTGGATCCCGGCACCCTCGCGTTCGACCACCACATCACACCGCGCGGCGGCACGGACCTCTGACAGGGGAAGGACGAACACCCGCCGCATCCCATACGGGTATCGCCGTCGTCCGGGGCACGCCGCCGGCCGGCTCAGCCGCGCGCGGCCACGTACAGGGTCTGGGTGCTGCGCCCGAGCGGGCCCTTCTCGTCGTGGAGGGCGGATTCGGCGAGGCCGATGCCCGCCCCGTCCACCATCGACCGGGCGTCCAGGCAGACCCACTCGCCCTCGGGGTGGCGGTGCAGGCTGACGGTGAGGTCGGTGTTGATGAAGACGTATCGGTGGTAGTCCAGCTCGGTGCTGACTCCGTTGCCCGAGTCGGCGGCTGTCAGCACCCGGCTGAGCGGCGTGATCTCCTCGCCCGCGACCAGGGGGACCCTCATGCGCATCCACGCCGTCGCCGGGCCGGGTTCGAGGAACGAGCCGGCGGTGAAGCGGACTTCCATGGCGGTGTGGTAGCCCTGGTCCCATGGGACCGGGAAGAACGGTTTCAGGTCTCCGGTCCCGGGACCGGGCACCTGCCGGCCCGGCGTCACCTCGGGCACCGCGTCCTGCGCCGTCTTCATCAGCAGGACCGTCGCCCGCATGACTTCCTCGCCGCCGTCGGGCGTCAGACCGACCTCCACGAGCTCGACGCTGCGCCCGGACCGCAGCACACGCGTGGTCACGGTCAGCGGCCGGATCGGGACAGGCCGCATGATCTCGTAGGTGAGCCGGGCGACCCGCATCTCCGGGCGTCCGTCCGGCCGCTGCTCCACGGCCAGTCCGAGCAGAGCGGCCGGCGGGCCGGCGTGCTGGGAGTCGGCGTCCCAGGGGCCGCGGGTGTACGCGGTGGGGAGAAACCGGCCGGGCGCTTCACGCTCGTAGAAGGCCTCGACCTGCGACGTCGGCATAGCTGTCCTTCTCTGTCGCGCGGACTGTCCACCGACCATGTTACTAAGCGCTTGCTCGCTACCAGGAAATCTCGATGTCGACACCCTCGCGGGAGACGGGCACCGCGATCACACACCTCGCGACTCCCGGCAATCCCGCCAGGCGCAGTCGCCCCTCCCCCGCACAAGGACCCGTTCGGCGCGCGCGAGGGTCAGAACTGCTCGACGAAGTACGGTTCGACGGTCATCCAGCCGTTGCCCGAAGCACCGTTCAGCCGGCCGGTGGAGTTCTTGGACAGGGTGTACCAGGACTCCACGTAGTCGGGGTCGTCGGTGAACCAGGAGTCGGGCACAGCGCTCAGGACCGCGTTCACCAGCGGGATGTAGGCCCCCTGGTCCGCGACGGTGAGCAGGGCCGTGGTGAGCGCCTGGGCCAGCGCCTTGTAGTTGGTGCCGTCGTCGTCTTCCATCATGACGACGTCGGCGAGGTTGTACTTGTAGTTCGACCAGTTGACCAGGATCTGGTTCGGGTAGTAGACAGTGTTGTCGTAGTCCAGGTACGGCATGTCGACCGAGTCGACCCGCGCCTTGCCGTCCGGCCCGAAGCCGGTCACCAGCGAGAACATCTCGGCCGCGCCCTTGAACCAGGGCTCCTCGTCGTCCTTCACCTCGACGGCCGTGACCTTGGTGGCCCACCAGCCCTCCGTGTCGGGGGTGTTCGCGGACTTCGGCGTATCGAGATCTTTGCCGGCGAGGGCTTTGTGGAGCACCGCGAGTCCGGCCCGGTGGGCCTTGGAGACGTCGATGTCCAGGATGTACAGGGGACGCTCGGGCACCCGGGCGGTGTCCACGGCATGAGCGCGACCCCGGCTGTCGTATGCCGTCAGGGCCTTGGCGTGGCCGTCGGCTGCCGCGACGGCGACCCACGGGGTGATGCCGGCCCTCAGTCGAGGGCGCATGGCGGGCGCGCCCAAGCGCATACGCAGCAGCGATCCGGTCGAGGCGGGTAGGCCTTTCAGGCCCACGATGCGGCGGTTCGCGGCGGCGACGGCGGTGTGCAGGCGCCTCCCCGTCGGGTCGCCGGCGGCTCTGCCGGCCAGGTTCTGCAGGTCCACGTCTTGTGCGCCGAGCACGGCCTCGCGCACCCGCTCCCTCCACCGCGAATGACGGAGCGAGGAGGCCAGTGACCGTGCGATCCCCCGCTCGGCCTCGTGGACCGGGGATGCCCGAAAGGCCGCGGCCCGGCCGCTCGCATCCGCCGCCGTCGAGGCGATCGCGGGCTGGGCAGTGCCGACGACGACGCACAGCATCATGCCGATCAGGGTGCCGCGCCGCTTGACTGTTCTGCTCACCATGCTCCTTCGGTATGGGTGGCGGCCGCACCCTCATGGAGGACGGCCACCCTCGACTTGATGCGTTCATGACATTATGTGGCTCAGTGGATGAGCCACTGAGGCAGTGAAGCAGTCCCCGAAGGAAGCGTCAACTGCCCGAGAAGGCAGGCTCGTTGCCGCTCAGGTCGACCGCGAGGCGCCATGGAGAACCTTGCTGTGAGAGGCTCTCTTCATCGCTGTCGCAGCTCGTCGAGCATGGTCCTTGCGAGATTGATGTGGCGATGTTCCGGCTCGAGAACGCGCTGCGCGTCGCGGAGGACCTGCGTGAGCTCCTCGCCCGCCTCCCCGGTGCGGCCTTCGGCAATCAACGCCTGGCACCTTTGCAGGCGCGTGTGTACGACGTGCGGATGGTCGGCGCCGAGGACACGGCTGCGGTCGATCACCAGCTGGGTGAAAGCGGCCGCCGCTTCGGCCGTTCGGCCTGCCCGGGCGGCGAATGCCGCCTGAGTGCTGACGATGGCGAGCGTGTGCGGGTCGTCCGGCCCGAGGCATCGTCGCGCGTCCCGCAGAAGCCGCCGCAGCTCCAGTTGGGCCTCGGCGAGATCTTCGTGAAGACTGGAGAACCAGATGAGACTGCGCCGGGTGGCCAGGACTTGAGGATGGTCCGGTCCCTCCACCCGTAATCGGTCCGCCAGGAGAGCCCGCAACTGCCGGACCGCGGCCTGGGTGTCACCCGCCTCTCCGGTGAAGTAGGCCTGCTGGTGCAGGGCGGCCAGCGTGTCGGTGTGCGTCGGTCCCAGGGTCGCCGTCGTATCCACCACCAGTTCACTGAATGCGGCCCTGGCCGCACGGGTGTCCCCGGCCTCCCCCTTGAAGAACGCCAGCTGATGCCGGGCGGCGAGCGTTTCGGGATGGCGGGGACCGAGTTCGGAACGCCTGCGTCGTACGACGTCCTCGAGATTCCGGACCGCCTGGCGCGGCCGGCCGTGATCTCCGACGGCGATCGCCAGCAGGAAGTCGGCGCCGGCCGCTCCTCCCGCCCGGGCCCGTTCGAGAGCCGCGACCGCACGCGAGAGCCGGCTCGCCTGATGGGCGACCAGCCCCATGTCGTAGGCATCAGCGGGCTCGACTCGTGTCAGCAGCGCCTCCCACAGATGGTCCGGCACCGGAGGCAGTCCTGGCGTGTTCAGCAGATAGTCGAACGCCAGGTACCCCTGGCTGTAATTGCCGACCAGCAGCCCACTCGTCGCGTAGGCGGCCTTGCAGGCCCATTGCATCGCTTCTTCGAAAGGCTCGGGCTGCAGATCCGGCCCTCCGCGCTCGGCGAGATACGGCGGATGGAGCTCTTGGAGCCACTGTCTGCTCACCGGGCGCCGCAGTCCCGACCGGCGGCAGTCGACGGCCACGGCCACGACGGCCGCGCCACGCGGGTTGGCTCCGGGCGCCCAGGCGTTCTCCCAGGCAGCGAGCAGTTCAGGGCCGGCTGCGACGACCTCCGCGACCCCGAACCGGTCGCAGCTCTGCAGAGCGAGTCTGATCCGGGGGTCGGCCTGATGTGCCGCGGCACGTCGCTGTTCCGCCGGCGACCAGTGGCGAGCGAGGCGGATCTTCCTCGCCCGGTCCAGCACCTCCCGCTGAACCCGCCATGCGTCCCGGTCGGATCCGGTGAGCCTGCTCTCCTCTCGGGCGTCATAACGGCGGTACTCCTGCGACCGCATCGTCGCCAGCACCACGGCACGGCCGGAGCGTCCCTGGAGCAGCCCGGCCAGCATGGAAGTGGTCACGCCGTCGGCGCCCAGATAGTTTTCGAGATCGTCCAGCCACAGGACAGCGCGTCTGCGGCGCCGGGCCACCTCGATGGCGGCGGCGAGAGCGCTCCTGGTCAGGGGGCGCACGAAGGCGTGCCGGGGGAAGAGCGACCGGGCGACCTCGTAGGCCAGACGCGTCTTTCCGGCGGTGGACTCGCCCACGATGAGCACGAAGCCACCCTGCGCCAGCGCTTCCCGCAGCAGCGGCTCGGCGTCACGTTCCACATACGGGGGTGCCGACCGAGCGTGCTGTCCGTCCGCGAAGTGCACGCCCGCCAGTTCGGGACGGTCCAACTGGTGGAATCTGGGGATGCGTCCCGACGCGGTCCGCAGCAGGGCCGCAGCCTGCGGACCGGACCGCTGCGGCCGCAGATGGTCCGCCACGAGGCTGTACACAGCGGTGACGGCCGCACCGATTCCGGTGGCGAGCGGACCGGTCGTCCAGGTGGCGGCGAGTCCCAGTGCGCAGGCTCCGATCCCCACAGCCGTCAGGTACTTCAGCCAGCCCCGACGCCGACCACCTTCTCGGTGAAGATATGGCAACACGCTGCCCCCATTGCGTGATGTGGCTATCCATTGTCATCACCACGTCGGCCATGTCGACACTCCGTCCGTGCCCGCCCCGGATGCGGGTTCCGGAACGACCTCGCAGATCCACCGCCGCCCGTGGCGATGACGAACGTGTCGCATCCCAGGCGATGATGTGCGGCTGTTCTACGCCGATCCACCGAGTACGACTACCTGGACGACGATGTGGTCGATGACGGACGACGGGGTCGGCCGGGGGCCTGCCGCGGCCGACCCCGGTGAGGGTTCGGGAACGGCGCGGTCACAACCTGACCGCTACCGCCAGTCCGGCGGCCTCGCGGACGGCGGGCTTCATCTCGGCGATCCGGCCGGCCGCCCGCAGATCACCCGCTGCCAGCTTCACCCGCTCCCACACGGCCGGCGAGGCGCTGATCGTGGCAGCGGCCACCTCGGTACGCATGGACGCCCGCGCCTCGGACTTGGCTTTGCGCACCGCGGCGATCACCTCCGAGGCCACGTCGAGCACCGACCGGTCGGCTGCCCCGGCCTGCTCGCGCAGCTGCGCCGCGTCGGGCCAGGGCGCGCGGTGCACCGAGCCGTCCTGCCACCAGGACCACACCTCTTCGGTGGCGAACGGCAGAAACGGCGCGAACAGGCGCACCAGCACCGAGAGCGCGGTGCGCAGCGCGACCCGGGCCGAGTCGGCGCCCTCCGGGGAGCGCTCACCGTAGGCGCGGATCTTGACCAGCTCCAGGTAGTCGTCGCAGAAGCGCCAGAAGAACGCCTCTGTCCGCTCCAGCGCCCGCGCGTAGTCGAACTCCTCGAAGGCGTCGGTGGCGTCCTGGACGGCGTCGGCAAGCTGGGCGAGCATCGCCCGGTCGAGCGGCTCGTCAACCGTGCTCGCGTCCGCGTCGGGCTCACCACTGCCCAGCACGAACCTGCTCGCGTTGAGGAGTTTGATGGCCAGTCGGCGGCCGATGCGCATCTGCCCGGTGTCGAAGGCCGTGTCCGTGCCGGGCCGGGCGCCGACCGCCCAGTAGCGGACCGCGTCGGAGCCGTGCTGCGCGAGCAGGTCGGACGGGGTGACCACATTGCCCTTGGACTTGGACATCTTCTTGCGGTCCGGGTCCAGGATCCAACCGGAGATCGCCGCATGGCGCCATGGCAGCAGGCCGTGCTCGCTG
The DNA here is from genome assembly GCF_001542625.1 of Streptomyces griseochromogenes. Taxonomy (NCBI): domain Bacteria; kingdom Bacillati; phylum Actinomycetota; class Actinomycetes; order Kitasatosporales; family Streptomycetaceae; genus Streptomyces; species Streptomyces griseochromogenes. Next base: position 6,616,567 of record NZ_CP016279.1, read on the forward strand.
TCCGCGCGCACCACGGTGGAGAACAGCCAGGTCCGGATGATCTCGTGGGCCTGGGGCCGCAGGTCCATCGGGAAGACCCGCTGGAACAGGTCGTCGTCCCGTCCCCAACGCCCGGCGATCTGCGGGGTGAGTGAGGAGGTGGCCCAGGTGTCCAGCACATCGGTGTCGCCGAGGAACCCGCCCGGCACCCCGCGCTGCTCAGGGGTGTAGCCGTCGGGGGTGTCGGTGCCGGGGTCGATCGGCAGCCGGTCCTCGGAGGGCACCAGTGGCCGATCCCAGCGCGGGTTGCCGGTGTCGTCCAGCGTGTACCAGACGGGGATCGGCACACCGAAGTAGCGCTGCCGGCTCACCAGCCAGTCGCCGTTGAGGCCGCTCACCCAGCTGTCGTACCGGGCCTTCATATGCGGAGGGTGCCAGAGCAGCTCCGTACCGCGTTCCAGCAGCTTGTCGCGCAGCTGCTGGTCCCGGCCGCCGTTGCGGAGGTACCACTGGCGGGTGGTGACGATCTCCAGGGGCTTGTCGCCCTTCTCGTAGAACTTCACGGCGTGGACGATCGGCCTGGGCTCGCCCAGCAGCTCCCCGCGTTCCCGCAGAAGCGGGACGATCCGCTCCCGAGCCGTGTGCGGAGTGGCACCCGTCAACCGCTCGTACGCCGAGCGGGCGGCATCGCCGTCCAGGCCGGGCGGTGGCTCGGCCCTGAACCGGCCGTCCCAGCCGATCACCGGCCGGGTGGCCAGCCGGAGTTCGCGCCACCACACCACATCGGTGGTGTCGCCGAAGGTGCACACCATGGCCAGGCCGGTGCCCTTCTCCGGGTCGGCCAGCCGGTGTGCCACCACCGGCACTCGGACGCCGAAGAGCGGGGTGGTTGCGGTCCGCCCGAAGAGGGCCTGGTAGCGCTGGTCGTCCGGGTGAGCGACCAGCGCCACGCAGGCCGGCAGCAGCTCCGGGCGGGTGGTGGCGATCTCCAGGTCCTGCCCGTCCGGGCCGTGGAAGACCAGATGGTGGTAGGCGCCGGGACGTTCCCGGTCCTCCAGCTCGGCCTGGGCGACAGCGGTGCGGAAGGTGACGTCCCACAGGGTGGGGGCCTCGGCGAGGTACGCCTCGCCGCGGGCCAGGTTGCGCAGGAAGGCCCGCTGCGCGGTGGCGCGCGCCGCGTCGTCGACGGTCTGGTAGGTCATCGACCAGTCCACGGAGAGGCCGAGCCTGCGCCACAGCTCTTCGAAGGCCTGCTCGTCCCGCGCTGTCAGCCGCTCGCAAAGCTCGATGAAGGTACGGCGGGAGACGGCGATCTGCTGCTTGCCGGGGTGCTCGGGCGGGGTGAAGTGCGGGTCGTAGGGCAGCGAGGGGTCGCAGCGCACCCCGAAGTAGTTCTGCACCCGCCGCTCGGTGGGCAGGCCGTTGTCGTCCCACCCCATGGGATAGAAGACGGCCTTCCCGCGCATCCGCTGGTAGCGGGCGACGGCGTCGGTATGCGTGTACGAGAAGACGTGACCGACGTGCAGCGAGCCGCTGACCGTGGGCGGCGGAGTGTCGATGGAGAAGACCTGCTCGCGCGGCCGGCTCCGGTCGAAGGCGTATACGCCGGTCTCGTCCCAGCGCCGCGACCACTTCTCTTCCAGCCCGTCGAGGGAGGGCTTCTCGGGCACGTCGGAACGACGAGGCGTGTGCGTCATGCCACGACATGCTAAGGACGGGTCGTCCTCGAAGCGCGCCCTTTTTGTCTGCGCCGTCACGAGCAGCTGCTCTCGCGACTCGGGTGGTGGTGATGGGCGGTGCCTGCTCCGGGGGGTTTGCCCCCCGCCGGCCCCGGTGGCCTGCGCCATGTCGGCGAACACGATCGCCCGATTGACTGTGGTCTCGTACTCACGACGACGGGGAGGGCGTTCCATGACCATGCGTGCGAGGACGTTCGGGGGTGTCGTGCTGGCCGGTGCCCTGCTGGCCGCGGGCTCGACGGCGGCGGCCGTCGTACCCCACACGCCGCCGCGGCAGCACATGGCCGCAGACTCGGCCTACTCCGCGGCTGAGCTGCGGCGGGACGTGGCCCGGGTTCGGCAGGCGGGCGGCGGGGACGTGAACGTGGTGGCCCGGGTCGACAGGCCGGGTGGAGCGCTCCAAGCCCGCAGCGGTACCGCAGCCGCGGGCTCGGCGGCGCCCGTGCCATGGGGCGCCGAGTTCCGCATCGCCAGTACGACCAAGACGTTCGTGGCCGTCGTCGTGCTCCAGCTCGCCGCCGAGAAACGGCTCTCACTGGACGACACCGTCGAGCACTGGCTGCCCGGCACCGTGTCCGGTCATGGCAACGACGGACGGCGGATCACCGTGCGGGACCTGCTGCGGCAGACCAGTGGGCTGTTCAACTACACGGAAGATCCCGGCATCCAACGGCTGCTGCAGCACCCGGACGCCAACCGGTACAACGACACCCCGCCCGCCGAACTCGTCGCCATCGCGATGAAGCATCCGCCCCTGTTCACCCCGCGGCCTGGTGGCCGTCCGCGCTGGGCCTACTCCAACACCAACTACCTGCTGGCGGCGATGATCGCGGAGAAGGCCGGCCGAACGGACTGGCGGGAGCTGGTCGAACACCGCGTCATCGCCGGGCTCGGACTGCGCCACACGTCGATACCGGGAGCGAACCCGTTCCTCCCCGAACCGCACGCGCGGGTCTACCTCACTACCGCCGACGGTGCACGGCTCGACATCACCGACCACAGCTTCCAGCACACGGCTGACTCCGGCATCGTCAGCACCACCGCAGACCTCGACACATTCTTCCGGGGGCTGGCCGACGGCAAGCTCCTGCCGGCCGCGCAATGGCACGAGATGCGGCAGACCGTCCGCCGCACCGACGACCCCGAGGACATCAAGGAGCAGCCCTTGGGTGACTACGGCCTCGGCCTGCGCACGATCCCTCTCTCGTGCGCAGGCTCGTACTACACGCACGAGGGCGACGGCCCGGGTGTCTACACCCGTCCCGCCGTCACCGCCGACGGGCGGCGCGCCGTGACCGTCTCCATCACCACCACGTCCGCTCCGGCGGACCTGCCGACCCTCAACAGGGCCACCAACACCCTGATCGACCACGCCCTGTGCGGCGACACCGACTGATCCGGACCTGACCTGCCTTTCGCCCGACAGGCACGATCCGGCGGAATACATCAATATCTCACTTCGGACTCCGGGTGCTTCAAGGTCAGGAACACTCGAACCATGTCGCGGGCGAAGGCAACCGGCTCTCTGAACATCGGGCCGCCATTCGACGATCTGCTCTTCTTGGCGAGGAGGGTTGCCAACAGAAGCGTGTCGGAGCAGGCCGCTCTTGCACATGTACGCGAGGAGTCTTTCCCGGATTTCCCCGCGAACGCCTTGGACGAATGCCTGGTGGCCGCCATCAGCGTGATGGACGGAAATCCCGATCTTGCCTACCACTGGTGGCGGTTGGTTGTGGCCATGACCGAGGCGAAGTGGGGGCGGGACCGCTGGTCCCCGTGGTGGGACGCGGCGGACCGGTTCGTCGAGATCACCCGCAGAACCCTGCTCCCCCGGCCGTGGGGCAGCCGTCTGCGCCAGGCACTGCACACCGCCGACCTGCAAGCGGAAATCCTGGAACGCACGCTCACCGAGTTCGCCCGGCACAACGGTCCGCACTCCGGGCGACGCAGCAGGGCGACCGCATCGGAGCGGGCGGAGCTCACCGAGACTCGGCTGTCCGCCGCCTGGCTGCTGGCAGGGCCGTACTGCGGCAAACTGGATCCCGACGATGTCCCGGGCTCGTTCGACCGGTGGACGGATCCGTTCCGGCTACGGATCACGAGGGTGCTCGCTGTCCGAACACTCGGCGAATCGGGCACCGACGAAATGGACGAGTCGATGTGGAACCCCGATCACGACCGTTCCATGCCCGAACCACAGGCGGCGCTCGAAGAGGCGCTGGCTCTTCTCGACTCGGCTCTGCGCGAGGCACCGCAGGCACTGCGGGGGCGGTGCCAGCTCAAGCGGTTACAGGTGCTGTCCCTGCTGGCACGAGTCGATTCCGAACGCGAGGACGCGTACTGGGAGGCCGCGTCCGAGGCGGTCGGCGAGGTCTGGCACACCGTCAACCGGGCAGGATTGCTGGACGAGTTCTTTCGAGCCGTAGGCTCAGTGGTCCGTCGGCTGGGCGTATCCGAGCCGTTTCGTTTGAAGGCTCTGCTCCCGGTCCCGTTGTCGCGATTGCGCAGGGAGGCCCACGGCACCCGTCTGCTCGGTCTGTTGGCGGACGTCGTCCTGTTCATCGAGGATCGTGGTGATCTCCGGGAGATATGGGCGACGGTTCACGCCGTTGTGGGAGAGAACCAGTATCTGGACGTCGCGCCATGGGTGTGCCGGAACCTCGCACACCATCTGCCCGGAAACCACCTGCGCTGCCCTCGCACCCCTGTCGGCATCGCCGAACTCACCGCCAGGGTCGAAGAGATGTGTCGGCACAAGGGCGCGTCCTCCGGCGATCGAGCCGCGACGCTGGTGCACGCCGCGTTGCACGCCCGTACCGAGGACGTGGGCGAGGTCGTGACACTGCTCGACATGATCTTCAAGGTCGACCGGAAGTTCCGCGACACGTACGCCTGGCTTCTGGACTGCCTCCTGGCGACCTACCGGCAACGCTACGTCGCCTGGCTGCGGGACCAAGGCCGGCATCTCCAGGCACTCGTCGAGTGCGCCCTCGCGGCCGAAGGCGCTCTCCGCCAAGCGGCGCGCCACCTCTCGCCCGGGTACGTCGCCGATGTCGCCAACCAGGCCCTGGCGTCGGCCGACCTGGCGGCACGGGACCATGACCGGCCGGACTTCGACTTGACCTTCGTCGTGATGCTGCTCCTGCGGGCAGTGGAACCGGTCGTCGGGGCCCTCGCGGGCCCCCAGGACGGGCGGAGTGACCTCGTACGTGACCTCGGGCAGGAGGTCGCGCGGCTCGTGACCCGCACCGAGTCGCCCTCGCTGATCGCCGCACAGCACCTGCTGTTCAAGGGCTACGGCTTCCGGCTGCTGGTACAGCAGCCGGGCCCCCGTCCGCTGACTCCGTCGGTTCAGCACCTGCACGAGATGATCGCCGCTCGCGAGGCTCTGGACGGCCCCTATGTGCCGGACCGGCTGGGCCTCTTCGACGACGGGGCGTGGGCGCCTGCGGAGACATCCGGCCTCTTCTACATCAACTCCCGTGACATCGCCCCGGGAACGGATGCCGAGGCTTCCTGCGGGAACCTCCGAAAGGTCGCCGATCGGTTCATCAGCATCCACATGCTGCACGGCCCCCACCGGCCGGCGTTCGAGGAAGCGACCCGACCGGACCTGTTCGAGATCGCCGAGCTCGGGGACAACGGCCTCGACGATGGGACGGTCCTGCTCTCCCTCTTCCTCGCCGACCACCTCGACCTCACCGCCTTCAGGCGTGCCAGAGGCGCTCCGCTCGTCTCCTGCCATGTCACCACAGGGGAGGTGACGGGCAACGTCGTCGAGCTTCCCGTGCATCCTGGTCTGACCAGGGCTCATGACCACGCGCTCAACGTCACCCACGCGTGGAGCTGGATGGTGCTCCCTGTCGCGGAAGTGCGTGAGGAGGTCAACGTCGACCCGGGGGGAAGCCCGGTGACGTTACGAGGTGCCGAAGTACTGGAACGGCACTTCAGACTCAGTGGCACAACCAAGGACGACCTCCGGCGATGGCGGGCGGAAGGCAGGAAGCACCTCTGTTTCTGGCCGCACGGTCCGTTGCACTACCTCCCGTTCCATCTGCTGCACGTGGACGGGCGCCCGCTGGCTGACGACTGGGTCGTCACCACCGTTGCCGCCACACCACACTGCTCGGCACGAGGCACGGATACGGCGGCATCCCGCACGCACCGTCTCCTGATCGCCGGCTCCGCCACGGGGGGCGTCATGTACGGACTGCCCGAGCAACCGCAGATCAGGAGGCACGTACACAACCTGTCCGCGCGAATCCCCGGCGCTCGAGCGCTGGAGGACGGCATGACGACACCGCGCGCCCTCATGGCAGCTCTCCAGGGCATCGACTACCTCCACATCGCGGCCCATGGCTCGCACGACGTGGAGGCTCCCTGGTACCAGTGCCTCTACCTCGATGCGGAGGACGGCGCCGATGGCCGTCTGTTCGCGTGCCAGATTCTCGGCCTGGATCTGCGGGGCGTCGCGCTGGTGACGCTGAGCGCCTGTGAATCGGCCCTGGGCAGGTACGACCTCAACGACAATCTGCGTGGGCTGCCTGCGGCCTTCCTGACGGCAGGCGCGTCAACGGTGATCGGCGTGCTCTGGCCGGTCACCGCGCCGGTCGCGACGCTCTTCTACGAAGAGCTCTACCGCTGTCTGCTGGCCGGCGACGCGAAGAGGGATGCTTTCCGACGTGCTCAACAGGCCACCCGCGCCGCCCACCCGGAATACCGGAACTGGGGTGCGTTCACGCTGATCGGCGACTGGCGGTGATCAGCGGCACGGTATGACGGCCAGATGGTGCGGAAGCTGTGCGTCGTATCCGATGATGCCGAACCGCTTCCGGCGGATGCTCACCGCCGCCGACAACCGGAAGCTGCCCGCCGCACCCACGGGCAGCTCCACAGTGGCGAGCAGTTCGTGGGAACCGTCCAGGTCTTGGTGGGGCGTCTGCCGGAACTCCCATTGGACGCTGGTCGTGTCGATCCCCCGGGCGAGGAGGAAGGGCTCCTCCTGTTCGTACTGGGAGCCCCGCTGGCCCTCCGGCTTCAGCACTCCGAGGCCCGCCTTGACGTTCAACGAGGTGTGGCGAGTGACCGCCTTGGTGAGCCGCAGTGGGGAGGCATCCCGGAACAGCAGCTCCGAGGTGTCACCGGCGTCATCGATCGCAGCGGTCACTGTCACATGGCGGATGGGCTCGCCGGGCTTGGGGCACAACGACAGATGCACCACGAGTCGACGGAACTCCACCCGGCCCTGCCTTTCCGCGGCGGAGAAGCGGATGTGTTCGGGTGCGTTCTGCAGATCGAGTGGATACGTGAGCGGGCGCCCGAAGTAGAACACGCCTCGCTCCGGCTGATCGTCCTGAGCACCGTGCAGCACCGGTCGGGGGACCAGGTCCACGGGGACGAGTTCACGCGAGTTTGCCGAGTCTTCCAAACCGACCCCCCAAGTGCGACGGCACGAAATCCCCCACGCAGTGTAACGAGCCAGGAGCGGAAAGGAGCTGAAAGCCGTCTCCCGGCCTTCGGGCCGGTTTGGCCGAAGTGCCACATGGCGAAGTGCTCTCCGATCTAGCATCGTGGCCGGGGAGGTTCAGTGGGTCACTGGTCGCCCCTGGTGCCTGGCGCGGCTGGGACAGCTGGGTGTGTCGGTGTGACGCGTGACCCGGAGGAGGCGCCGATGCCGGCGAAAGGACGGCGGTGGTGGCGGGCCGGAAGGGCGTCCACCGGGTACGACGCCCACGACCACGGCGAGGCAGTCCGCACGCCGCTTCCGGCGGGGACCACCCATGTCGTCGCGATTGTCAGCCCGAACGGCAACACAGGGAAGACCACGACGACCGCCGCCCTGGGCGCCATCCTCGCTTCCGAGCGGGACGACCCCATCATCGCGGTCGATGCCAATGACGGCATGCTCGGGCGCTATGCCCCCGCCAACGGCACAGGGGCGAGTCTGCGCGCCTTAGCGGCTCGGCTCCCCGAAAGCGGCCTCGACATCGGGCAGTTCACCTCCCGCTCGCCCTCCGGCCTGGACATCCTCGCCGATGGCGCTGCCGCCACCGCACCGAGTGAGCCGCTCGACGCGGTCTCGTACAGCGCCCTTCTGACTGCCCTCACCTCGTACGGAGTCGTCCTCAGCGACTGCGCCACCGGCGTGGAGGGTTTCGCTGCCTTCGTCGCACTGACGGGGGCTGACCAGCAGATATTCGTCAGTAGCCGGTCCGAGTCCAGTATCGCTGCCACCGTCGACGCCCTGGCTGCCTACCGCTACCTCGCCGATCGCAGCCACGTGGTCCTGACCGGCGTACGCGACAGCGCGACCATGCTCGATGCGCGTGACGCTGCCGCGCGGCTGGGTGGATCCTGCCGCAGCGTTGTCATCGTGCCGTTCGACGAGCAGCTCGCGGACGGTTCCGGCAGGGCCCTGGAGGGCATGCGGGACGCGACCTGGGAGGCGTACCGCGAACTGGCCGCGGTCGTCGCGGCGGGATTCCCCCGGACGAAGGGTCGAGGTGCCGGTCAACCGGTCGAGGACGACGATCGGGGCGACGGCCGACGCCCTGTTCCGGGCGGACCGCAGCAGGGGAACGTCACACGATCCGCGGGGGACGGCTTCGACCCGTCCGGGCGGACTGCCGCGGAACTCGGCAGTGACCACGACGACATCTTCCCGCAGCCGTCGCACGAAGAGCAGCAGTACCACGCACCGAACGACGCCGTGCCGCCGACCGGCTCCTTCTCGTCGACCGGCGGGTATCCGGACCCGTCTGCTCCGGAAGCGGCATCTCCGCAGGCCGCAAACCCGGACCACCACAGCCGCACAAGCTTCGATCGTCCGGGCCCGGGCTCTCCTCCCACCACCTACGAGGTCACCGACGCCGGGCTTCCCCGTCGGTCCCCCACCACCGCGAGCGACACGCAGAACGCGACCTGGGGAGTGCCGTCGGCCGCGTCGGAGGGCGCCGCCGACAGCGGCCGACGACCGACGAGGGACGAACGTCGGCAACCGCCGGCCTCACCGTCCCCGCATGCCTCTGCCGCTCAAGAGCAGGTACGCGGACGGCTCACCAACCTGCGACGCGGCATTCAGCAGGGACGCCGGGCCGGAACGGACGCGAATGACCCGAGTGGACCGCAGGGGGAGCCGGACGGGGCCGACCCCCCGGCCGGCAGCGCGGAATCGCGTTCGAGACGCCCCCTGGGACATGGCGGATGGTCCGGGAACAGCACGAGTTCCTCGCGGGGCGGCGAGGCCTCCGTCGGGCCGGCCATGACACCGCCCCCAGCGCGTCCGCAGCCCGGTGCCGGGATGCCGTCCGCTGCCTCCGCACATGGAGGCGATGAGCTGTCCGCACCGCACCACCTCATCGCCGAACTGGCCGAGCAAGCGGCGCCCAACCGCGAGGTCCCGCTCCACGTACGGATAGCCCGAGAGCCCGGCCACGGCGAAGGCAGTGTCCGTATGCGATCGTTCCCACTGCCCGAGGAAGGGGCGCGGCTGACGATCACCGTCACGGCGCAGGGCCTGCGGGCGCTGGGTGACCTCCAACAGGAGCTCACCGTGTACCCGGGCCGGGACTCCGATGTCCTGTATTTCGGTCTGCGTACGGTGGATTCGGGCCTGCACCAGGTGACGGTCCGTGCCTTCCACAAGGGCACGTATCTGGGGGCGGTGCGCTGCCAGATCTCGGTGACCGAGGGAGGAGTGACCAGGGACGGCCCACGCCGACACGCGCTGCTGCCCGGTATCGCCTTCGAACCCGGTGAAGCCACACTCCAGGTACACCGCAACGCCGAGGACGGCTCGTTCAGCTTTCAGCTGCTGAGCGAGACCTGCTATCCCCCGGAGCAGTTCCGCTTCCGCGGTGGTGACCCGCGTCAGGCGGCCGAGCAGATCTACGCCCAGCTGCGCGAGGCAGCCAGACGGGCCGGGCGCGGCACGCCCGCCGACGTGGCCGGGCTCAGAAGCCGGCTGCGGAATCAGGGCGTCCAGCTGTGGTCGGCGGCCGTACCGGAGGCCGTACAGCGCCAGTTCTGGGAGCAGGCCGACCGCATCACTTCCTTCACGGTCCTCGGCGAACACGACTTCGTGCCATGGGAGCTTCTGTACCCGTTGGACGCGCATCACGACAATGGCTTCCTCGCCGAGTGGCTGCCCGTCGTGCGCCGTGTCTTCCGCCAGGACCGCGTCCACCACATCGCCCTCCCCGGTGCCGCCTTCGTCATGCCGCCCGGTTCACCGCAAGAGGCGGGACAGGAGATAGCCGAACTGCGCACATCGCTGGGCCCAGGGGTGGCGGACGCGGGCCTGCTGACCAAATGCGCCGAGCTCACCACCTTGATCGAGCGCGGTCACGCCGGTCTCCTGCACTTCGCGTGCCACAACGCCTTCTCCGGCTCCGGATCCCGGGTGACCATGGCCGACGGCCACTTCGAGCCCATCGACCTCGCGACCGCCGCCCAAACCCACAGCCTGCGCGCCCACCATCCACTGGTGTTCTTCAACGCCTGCCGCAGTGCCGGCGAGATCGACTGGTTCAGCTCCGCTCTCGGCTGGGCCCCGCAATTCCTGCGGGCCGGCGCCGGTGCGTTCATCGGCACGCTGTGGCCGGTGCGTTCCGACTCGGCCAGGCAGTTCGCGAAGGCTTTCTACAGCCGGTTCCTCGACGCCGGCCAGCCCCTGGGCCGGGCTTCACTCGCTGCCCGCCAGGCCATCCGGGACCGGGACGGCGACCCGAGCTGGCTCGCGTACGCGGTGTACGGCAGCCCAGCCGCCACGGCGACGATGAGAGGTCCTTCCTGACCCACGAACGGTGACAGCGAGGCGACACGCGGTTTCACGCCGGGATGCCGTCGAACTGCCGTACCCAGTACGGTGCTTGGCCGACGACTCCGTTCCACTGGGACACGATCAGGGTCAGCGAGTTCGCGCTCGCGCTGCCCGGATGGATGTAGCCGCCGTAGAGGTTGGGCACCGTGAGGGCGGTGATCCGCGGGACGGGGACGCTCCACACGGCGTCGGGCCGCGGCGCGGTGCGGGTGCAGATCGCGCCCATGTCGACGTCGAAGTAGCTCATGCAGTAGGTGTCGCCGATCCGCTTGACGGAGAACTCACCGGTGTTGTGCCCGGTCAGGATCACCGACGGGGGCGCCGCGGTGGTCCACTGCCAGGAGCCGTCGAGGTACGCCCAGTTCTGCTGGGCACCGAAGTTGCCGTCACGGAAGTCGCCCGGCTGGATCCGGAACAGCTGGATGGCTCCTCCGTCGGCGGTGTTCCTGTGGGTGCCGTTCCAGCGCTTGGAGAAGATGTAGAGCCAGCCGTCGGGGTCGATACCGGCGAACGACCACATGCCGTACAGGGACTGGTTCGTGCCCTGGGTGTCGCCGGGCCAGTGGTAGTCGTAGTCGGTCCAGGTCACCCCGTGGTCGTCGGAGTAGGCGACGCCGGACATCAGCGAGCCGTCGTAGCCGGCGGGCGGCTCCCAGGTGGCCACGGAGGTGTACTGGATGTAGGTGCGGCCCCCGAACTCGATGCAGTCGTTGGGGATGCGGCTCACCTCGTAGCCGTGACCGTTGTCCGCTCGCGTCCGGTAGTCGAAGAGTTGGCCGGCATGGCCGCCGGTCGGCATCGCCCAGGTGAACGAGATCGGTGTCGCGCCGGACGCGTCGAAGCGGTCCTGGGCCAGCATCACCGGGGAGCCCATGTAGTCGCCGCCCTGCTGCATCCCCGTCCAGGAGTCGCCGAAGACGTAGCCCCAACTGCCGTCGTGCTCCCGGTAGTACGGGATGCCGAGGTCGCCGGAGCCGAGGCCTTGCCGGCTCGCCGAGTCGCCCGGCTGGTCGCACAGCGCGGTGCCGTTCTGCCCGGCGGCGGCCGCGGGCGTGGCGCCCAGCAGTCCGGCTCCGGCGAGCGTGACGCCCAGGCCCATGCCCGTCTTGAGCAGGGAACGGCGACTCGGGCCGGAGGGGGCGCGGGAGGCGAGAGGGGACGGACATGTGATCGATCCTCCGGATGTGGTCGGTGTTTCCGGATGTGGCCGCAGTTCTCGGATGCGGTCGGTGCGTCCGGGAGCGGTCGGTGTTCCGGTACCGGACGCTAGGAGCGGCCGATGAAATCGTCGTGAAACCCGGCTTCTTGTGTCAGTCGTCCGGCATGTCGGTCCTCGCGCGGCCTGCCAGGTGCTCGGCCAGCGCGTGGAAGACGAAGGGATTCGGGATCCCGGAGGCCAGGGATCCCCAGACCTCCCACCGCCCCCCGACGCGGACGGCGGCGGAACCGTTGCGGATCTCGATCCGCTCGATCTGCGGCCAGCGCAGGGACACCCGTCCGGAGCCGATCCCGTCCTTGGTGATCCAGACCGGGCCGAAGGTGAGCCGCGCGCCCCGGGCCAGCGCCGCCAGCGCGCGCGGTACCTGGGCCTCGGTGACAGCGCGACGGATCTCGGGCACCCACACCTGTGGGTGCCCGAAGGCGCCGCCGCGCAGCACGATCCACTCGCCGTCGATGTCCGTGAGCACGCAGGCACGGGTGATGCCCCGGGTGGACAGAACTCTGCGCCGACGCACCACGGTGGTGTCGTAGCGGATGACGTGGATCCGCCCGTCGAGGGCCACCGTCACCCCGTGCTCGTAGAAGTCCAGCCGTGCCCCCGCGCTCGTGCCCTTCCCGCCGCCGGAACGCCGCCGGCGGCGCACGCCCGGCACCGTGGCCGGGGCTCGGTAGGTGGCGCGTCGTCTGCCCAGCCGTGCCCGCCCCGCGGCTTCGGAGACTCTCGCCAGCAGCAGCTCCTCCTCGCGGTCCTGGGACATTCCCTGGGTCACGCCACATCCGCCCGGCCGAGACCGGGACCCGCGGCGCCGCGCCGCAGGATCTCCCACCGTGCCCGGCGCAGCCGTTCCCCCGGCGCCACCCCCAGGTCGTCGGCGAGCCGCCGGCGGGCCCGGTCGAAGACGGCCAGCGCCTCGGCCCGCCGGTCCCCGCGCTCCAGCGCGCGCATCAGCAGCGCGGCGACCGGTTCGTTCAGCGGCTGCTCCAGAGCCAGGGCGGACAGTTCCGCGATCGTCTCGGCGACGCGGCCGAGCCTCAACTGCCAGGTGGCCTTGCGCTGTACGAGGGTGACTCTGCGTTCGACGAGACGCAGCCGCTCCAACTCGGCCAACGGCCCCGGCAGTCCGGCGAGCGGCTCACCCCGGAAAAGATCCAGCGCCCGGGCACACAGCCGCACCGCCTCGGACAATTCCCCGGCTCGCTCGGCGGCCCCGGCCGCGGTGACGAGGTCCTCCACGCACGCGACGTCCACCTCGACCACACCGCGGACCAGCCGGTAGCCGTACCGGTCGTGCCGGATCACCGAGTCCGGGCAGTCTCCGAGACGCAGGTTCTTGCGCAGCCGGTACACATACACCGGTACGACGTTCCCGCCCGGCGACTCCATTCCCCAGACGCCGTCCAGCAGTTCCTGCCTGCTGACCGACCGGTCCGGGCTGAGCGCCATCGCCGCCAGCACGGCCTGCTGCCGGACCGGGCCGATGTCCACGGGCCGCCCGGCCCGCCAGGCCAGGACCGGTCCCAGCACGGAGATCCGCAGCCAGGGGTCGGGGGCCGGGCCGGTACGTTGCCGGGCGCCGAGCGGCGACGCCGCGCCCGCCGCCGTCCGGCGCGGGCCCTGGCCCGGCACGACCAGACCGCAGTCGAAGGCGTGCACGATGGCGGCGGCCCGGTCGCGCAGCCCCAACTTCGTCAGGACGTGCCCCAGATGTCCGGCCACCACGTGCTCGGGCAGTGTGAGGGCGTCGGCGATCTCGGCGTCCGCGAGGCCGCACCCCAGTGCGTAGAGCACCTCGCGTTCGCGAGCGGTGAGGGCGGCGACGCCCGGATGTCCCTGGTAGGGGGTCGTCGAAAGCATGCTGCGACGGTGGCCCGGGTGGAGGAAACGTGGACAGGCCATTGAACCGGTCATATGTGACCGGTGGCCGCGCTAGAGTCTCCCACCTGCGAAAACTCGATATTTCAGGGGGAAGGTCCGTGACTTGTGGCCAGTGAGTTCGGCGCCGTCCTGCGACGGCTGAGAGACCGGGCGGGGCTGACCCAGGAGGAGCTGGAACGGCGTTCCGGGGTGAGTGTGAGCACCATCCGCGGACTGGAGACCGGCAAGCGCTCCAATCCTCGTATGAGTACGGTGGAGCAGCTCGCCGACGGTCTGGCGCTGCGGCCCGAGCAGCGCGAGGAGTTGCTGATCGCCGCCGGGCTGCTCGATCCATTACGGCCCCGTCCGGCGGTGTCCGATCCGCCGGTATCCGATCCGCCGGTATCCGATCCACCCGCGGCCGATACGGCACGGCCCGTTCCGGAGCAGCCCGAGCCCGCTGACGATCCAGCCGCCGACCCCACGGCCGAGCAACTCGCCAAGCTGGTGGCCGCCCGCTGGCAGCGCGAGGAGGAACAACGACAGGTCCAGGACCCGTTCCCCTTGCCGGTCCGGTGGCAGACCGCCTCCGATGCCCTGACCGACCACTGGTCCAACATTCTCCGGCTCCCCCCGAAGGTCAAGGCCGACCCCCTCGACCTGGACGGCCGGCTGGACGAGATCACCGACGTGTACCGGCGCATCCCGTCCGGGCGTCTGGTGGTCCTGGGCAGATCCGGCTCGGGAAAGACGATCCTGGCCCTGCGCTTCGTCCTGGACCACCTGGCGACACGCAAACAAACGGAACCCGTTCCGGTGATCTTCAGCATCGGCGCGTGGAACCCCACCGCCATCACCCTGCGCGACTGGCTGGCCGCCCAGCTGACGCGTGACCACCCCGGCTACGCCGCACGCGGCCCCGACGGGGAGAGCCTGGCCTCCCAACTGGTCGAGTCCGGCCGCATCCTGCCCGTCCTGGACGGCTTCGACGAGATCGCCGCCGGCCTGCGCCGCCCCGCGCTGGAGGCCATCAACGCCACCACGCTCCCCCTCGTGCTCACCAGCCGCCCCGCCGAATACGCCGCCGCGGTCGCCGAAACCGACGTACTGACCTCGGCCGCCGCGATAGAGCTCACCGACCTCACCCTCGACGACCTCGACGACTATCTGCCTCGTACCACCCGCAAGTCCGGCCGCGCGAACCCCGCCGCGAACGCCTGGGAACCGGTACTCGCCGCACTGCGCGAGCAGTCGCCGCACCGGCAGGCGTCCCCGCTCGCCGCGGTCCTCGCGACCCCGCTGATGGTCGCGCTCGCCCGCACCATCTACAGCGACACCCCCGAGCACGACCCGGCCTCGCTCCTGGACGACGAACGTTTCGCCAGCCCCGAGGAGTTGGAGGACCACCTCCTCGACAACTTCATCCCCACCGTCTACCGCCGCCGGCTGCCGCAGTCCCAGGGTGCCGCGCCACACTCCGCCATCGCCCCCGAACGCGCCCGCCGCTGGCTCGGCCACCTCGCCCACCACCTCAGCCGTCTGGAGACCCCCGACCTGGCCTGGTGGCGGCTGGGCAGCAGCCTGCGCCGCTCCACCCGCACCCTGGTCACCGTACTTGTGACGGGACTGGTCATCGGTCTCGTCGACGGCGCCGTCGGCCTCGCCTTCAACGGCGTGCTCGCGGGCGCGATCCTGGACGCGACGGCCGTCGGACTCCTGTCCGGAGTCCTGTTCGGGCTCGCGCACTGGCTCACGTTCACGGTCAAGAACGTGCCCGTGACGCCGGCCATCGTGCGTCTGCGCATCCGCGGCAGGCCGGGGGCCCTCCAGTGGAGGGCCGGCCCCCGACTGGTGATCGGCACGTCGGGCGGGGCGCTCTTCGGCTTCGGCTACGGATTCGTGGTCGGCATCATCAGTTCGTACGCCTGGCACGCCGGACCGTCGACGGCACTGCACATCGCCCTCATCGACGGGATCTTCTTCGGCCTGGTCTTCGGCGGCGCCGCCGGGCTCACCTTCTGCCTCCTCGGCCTGCTCGAAACCCCGCTCGACATCAGCTCCGTGGTCAACCCGCGCAGCCTCCTGCACACCAACCGCCGAGCCGTCACCACCCAGCTGCTCGTCTGGGCACCCGCTTTCGGGACGATCGTCGGGGGCGGTGCCGGAGCGGCGGCCGGCCTTCTGCAGGGGCTGCTCGGTCCGCTCATCTGGGACAGCACGTCCGGACTCGTTCTCGGCATCATCAGCGGACTCGGCGGTGCTCTCGGCTACACCCTCACCCTGACCGCCTGGGGCCAGTGGGCCGTACTCACCCGGATCTGGCTGCCGTTGACCGGGCGCCTGCCCTGGGCCGTCATGGCCTTCCTGGAGGACGCCTACCAGCGCGGCGTGCTGCGCCAGGCCGGCGCGGTCTACCAGTTCCGCCACGCCCGCCTGCAGCATCACCTCGCCGGTATCCACCGAACCCGGGTGTCACGGCGATTTCATCGCTCCTCCCTAGCGTCCGGAACACGCGTCAGGCCGAAGGCGTGAGCGGATTCCGCCGACGCCCGACGCCGCCCAGTCCGTCACCACCGACCGAACAGGAACCCGGGGGAGCATCCATGCCGATCAGCAACAGGCTCACACGCTGCGCCAGGACCGTCGCCCTGGCAGCGGCGGTCACGGCCGCCACGGCCGTCGCGCCCGCCGTCGCCCACGCCGATCCCGCCCACCACTACTACATCGAGCTCGGCGGCACCGGCTCCAACGCGGACGCGCCCGCCTGCACCACCACGTACTACTACGCGAACCAGCACCTGGACGGCGGCATCGCCGTGCCGGTCTGCTACCCCGCCAGCGCCGGCCCCTGGCTCAACGGCCACAACGCGCCCGACCTGGGCGCGCCCAGCTACGACGGCAGCGTCGGACAGGGCTACCAGAACCTGCTTGCCGCCGCCGAGGACACGTACCACAAGGACCCGGGCGCACGCTTCACGATCGTCGGCTACTCCCAGGGCGCTCAGGCCGCAGACCAGTTGCTCGAAACCATCGCGACCGGCGGCACCGACATCCCGAAGGAACAGGTCGAGGGCAAGCTGTACGCCGACCCGAAGCAGCCCGACACCGGCCTGTGGGCCAAGGTTCCCAAGGGCCTGGGCATCCTCGGCTTCACCTCCGCCGGAGCCGGCCCCAAGGAGTTTTCCGGCATCCCCGTCGCGCGCTACTGCATCCACGGCGACATGGCCTGCGACGCCACGACCCCCGTGTCCGCCTACAAGTTCTTCCTCACCGACACACACCGGCGCTACGCGGAGGACGGAAACGTGATGACCCAGACCATCGCCCGCGACGGCGAGGACGGCGTCTTCTGGTACGACAACTGACCCCGGCCATCTGAGAAGGCCCAGGTCAGAATGGCTCTGACCTGGGCTTTGCCGCGCTAAGGACATGGTGTGCATTCGACAGGCCGCGCCACGCTCGGGCACCGCCGACCGCCCGGCATCGACACCCTGCACCACACGGGGAATCGCGGCCTCGACGCCATCAGCGATCCCCGCCACCGCGCCATGGTCGCGAGTGTGCTGTCCTCCGGTCTCGTCGACGGGATGATCGCCCTCGTCGACTCCTTCGACCCGCCCGTCGATCTCACGCAGGCCCGCGTCGACGCCGACGTGCCGGCGGCCGAGTTGGCGGCCTTCGGCGTCACCGTCCCCGCCGCCACAGTCGACAACATCACGCTGATGCGGGCCCTCATGGTACCCGTCGACGACGACGCGCTCGCCCTCGCCGTCGACCGCGTCTGGGTCTTCACGACCAACACCGACGACGTGTGCCGGCCGCCTACCACCGCATCCTGGACATCGCCACCGACGAGCAGCGCCCCCACCTCGACCGGTACATGACCGCCTTCGCGTACTGGCACTTCCGCCGCAGTCGCTACCGCTGGCACGACGTCTATCCCGGTCCGACGCCGATCGACACGGGCTTCACAGCACAGTCTTCCTGCGCCGGTAGTACACGACCGTCGTAGCCGCCAGCAGGGGCGCCCAGGCCAGCAGCGGGAGGTATCACACCCCCTGCGCGGCCACCGGGAGCCCGGCGACCTGGGCGATCCGCCACAGGCCGGACGGCACGGTGACAAGTGGCACCGTGTGGGCGGCGAGGACAGCCCAACGGGGAACATCGGGCAGCGCGTCGATCTTGAACATGCGTTCCATCGTGCTCACGCGGAGATGCCCGCACTTCGGCGCACAGAATGACGGCCTCCCCATACGGGGGACGAGCTCAGCCGGTGGCCCGCTTCCAGACGGTGAGCAGGCCCTGGTACCCCGGAGGGTCGAAGGAGGTCTCCCCCGAGGAGACGACGGCCGTGAGCCGGAGCATGGCCAGGTTCCCCTGGGAGGTGACCGTGCACAGCACGTCGCCCTTCTTGAGGGCCTTGCCCTGAGCCAGGTCGTTGTTGGGCAGTTCGCTGGGGAGCGGCGCGCTGTCGACGGCCTGTCGGCAGGCCTCCGGGGTGGTTCCGGTGCTCTTGGCGGTGGCGGTGCGGAAGGTCAGGTACTGGTAGATGTACTGGATCTCCGCCGCGTGGTCGCCGATCTCACCGTTCGGGTTCACCTTGGGTGTGTCCAGATCGGCGGTGATCACCTCACCGGTTCCCGGCGAGCCGATCGTCAACGGCCGGTTCTTGAAGAGGGGTTCGTACGTCTTGACCGCCGGGGGTTTCGTGGCGGGCGCCGACGGGGCTTTGCTCTTGGGTGTGCCCTGTGCACCGGCGCCGGTGGTCGGCGCCTTGTGGCCCCCGGCCTCGGATTCGGCGCCGTGGTCGGAGTCTCCGTAGAGCGACCATGCCGTGCCGGCCACGGCGGCCAGTGCCACGGCGGCGATCGCGAGGTACACGCGGCGCTTTGTGCCCGTACCGTCCGGCACCGGCACCGGCATCGCGGCCTCGGCCGGTGGCGGGGCGCCGGGCCGGAACGGGGCGGACCGGGTGGGGGCCTGGTGCAGTGGATTGTCGGCCCGCGTGGGTACGTATGTGGCGGCAGGGCGCTGCCGCGTGGCCGCCGCTTCCTGATCGAGGAGGCGGCGCACGGCCCGGCTCCGCTCGCCGACTTGTGCCGCCAGCGGGGCGGGGAGCCAGCCTGCCCAGTCGCGCGAGGAACGGCCGGAGGCCCGTTCGCACAGCTCGGCGAGTTCGGCGGGCGCCGGACGGGCGGCGGGGGTCGCGGCGAGGCAGCGCTCCAGCAGCGGACGCAGTACGTCCGGATAGCCGGAGAGGTCCGGAGGGCGCTGTGCCGTGTTGGCGATCTGGGTGGCGACGGCGAGTCCGCCGCCGGAGCCATAGGGATGCCGGCCGGTGGCGGCGACCGCGGCGATGAGTCCCAGCGAGAACACGTCGCTCGCCGGGGTCACTTCGCCGCCCGTGCCCTGCTCCGGGGACATGAACTGCGGGGTGCCGATGAAGCCGCCGCTGCGCGTCAGACGGGTGGACTCGGCAGCCCGGGCAATGCCGAAGTCGATGACCCACGGCCCGTCGGAGCCGAGGAGGATGTTGCCCGGCTTGAGGTCACGGTGCACGACTCCCGCCGTGTGCACGGCGTCCAGGGCCCGGGCGACGCAGGCGACGAGCTGGAGCGTGGTGGCCGTGGGCAGCGGACCGTGGACGTCGACGGCCTCGTCGAGGGGAATCCCGGGCACGTACTCCGAGGCCAGCCAGGGCTGTTCGCCCGCCGTGTCGTGGTCGACCACCGGCACGAGATGGTACCCACGGACCTGCTGAGCCGCCTGGACCTCCTGCTGGAACCGGCGCCGGAACTCACCGTCGCCCGCGTACTCTCGGCGGATCATCTTGAGTGCGACGGGCTGGTTTCCCCGAGTGCGGGACAGATAGACGGTCCCCATCCCGCCCTCCCCGATCCGGGCCAACAACCGGTAACCGGCCAGTTCCTGCGGTTCCTGAGCCGTCAGTGGGCGAAAGACGCCCTCGGTTCCCGTGATGGGACCCACCCCCGTCTGCATCGGTCGTCGTGCCGCGCTCCCGCGTTGATGCGGCCATGCTCAAGATCGTCATCGTAGCGGCGGGCACCGCCTTCCCCGGGCCCGCCCGACGGGGCATGCGGGCCCTCACGAGTCCTGACGCGCCCTGGCCGGGGGCGGCGGCCGCTCGGAGGCGGACTGTCACCATGTGCACCTGCTCACGTACAGTCCGTGTGCCAGCGCTTCCTTACGCTCAAGCCCATCGGTCGACCGGGAGAAGAACCATGGACACCGCAGCCGGCCCCGGCTCCCTTCATCAGGTTCCCGGAACGGGGCGGCCGCTCCCCGAAGCCGGGCTCGGGCTCGTGGAGCGGTGGCGTGCGACGGGAGGCGAACTGGTCGAGCTGCTGTCCCAGGTGCGCGAACGGTTCGGCGGGATCGCCGCGTTCCGCCTCGGGCCGGCTCCCACCGTTCTCGTCACCGACCCGCAGGCGGTCCAGCACGTCCTGGCCCGGCAGCCGGAGCTGTACGTCAAGCGCTCCCACCGCGCCCGCCTGCTGATCGGCGACGGCGTCCTGGCCGCCACCGGCACGGCGTGGAAGCGACAACGCCGCTTGCTGCAGTCCCAGTTCACCGGCACCGGGATGCGCCGCTACGAGCAGCGGATCACCGAGGCCGCCCGGACCACCGCCGGCCGCTGGGCCCGATACGCCCGGACCGGACAGACCCTCGACGTCGGACGGGAGATGCGCCGTTTCGCCCTGGACGCCATCTGGCGCTCTCTCACCGGGCACCCCCTCGATGACGGAACCGAGCGCGAACTGGCCGCAGTGGCGGCTGTGACAGCCGCCCTGCCGACTCTGCCCGCCGATGCCACCGAGGCCCAGGGTGCCGTCGCCACCGATCTCGCGCGGATCGATGCGGCCGCCCGGCGCGCCATCGACGCCGCCCGCAGCGGAGCGGCCGGCCCCCACGGCCCCGGCCTGCTGCACATCCTCACCGAGGCCGCCGCCGAGCGCCCCGAGTACACCGACCGGCTGATCCGCGACGAGTTGGTCACGCTGCTCGTGGCCGGGCACGAGACCACCGCCACCACCCTGACCTGGCTCTACCTGCTCCTCGACCGGCACCCCGCCGCCCGCGACGAAGCTCTCGCCGCCGGCGCGGAAGGCTCAGCGCAACGCCGCCAGGCCATCCAGGCCCTGGTCCACGAAACCCTCCGGCTCTACCCCTCCGCCTGGATCCTCCCCCGCCACGCGACCGAGGACGACACCCTCGCCGGGTACGCCATCGAGGCGGGCACCGACGTCCTGGTCTGCCCGTACCTCACACACCGTGACCCCGAACTGTGGCCGGACCCGGAGCACTTCGCCCCCCGGCGCTTCATCACCCCGGACGGCCGGCCCACCCACCCGGGCGCCTACTTCCCCTTCGGCATCGGCCCCCGCGCCTGCCTCGGACTGCAATTCGCGCTCCGCGAATCGACCGTCCTGCTCGAACACCTGCTGCCGGTCCACACCCTGGCCTTCTCCTCCACCCCGACGAAGACTGCGTACGGTTTGACCGTCCGACCCGACGGACCCACCACCGCAACGCTGCTTGCCGCGGGGCCGGATTCGCGTAGGGGCGGGGTCGGCTGAGCTCTCGCGGGTGTACGGCAGGCATCGACTCCGCAAGACGCGAGTGGGAGATCACCGCGCCGATGGCGCCCTCGGGGACTCCGCGTTCCTCGCGCCGACGTTCTCCGTCGCCCCGTCGATCCGCGTCCGCGACGCCGGCCGCTCCCAGACGGGCGCCGCCTTCCTCACCACCTCACCGGTGGCCGGATGGAGGCCCGGTCGCCCTCCGGGAGATTCGTCGTGCCGCCGACTGCGCCGAATGGGGATGAAAAATCCCCACCGACCTGCTGCGATTACTTTCTGTGCGCCTTCGATATGCAGGGTGTGCGGGCCTACGCAACCCTTGGAGGTATTCCTCCCAAGACACCCGTCTTGCCACAGGACCCAGGAAGGACCGTTCGCCATGCGACACATAGCCGCCCTCTTCATCGCCGCGCTCCTCGGAGCGATCGCCGCCCCTGCCGGTTCCGCCGCGGCCGCCCCGTCCCACACGAACGCCCAGGCGGTCGTGGCCCACAGCACCGTCCCCATGCCGTGCGACACCTACGTGACGAGCAAGCTCTGCTGGTGACCCCTTCTTGGCTCGGGACAGGCCGCTGGACCTTGAGGTCGCGGCCTGTTCTCGTGTGCGCGCGGATGCCGCCGGCCCATCCGCAGGCGGCGGCGCGGGCGAGGCCCCATCCGCAGGCGGTCGGCCCCAGCAGCACCGCCAGGCCGAGCATCAGGACCGTTGCGGCTCTTCCCCGGGAGGCTCCGGCCACCGGACTTCGACGCCGATGCCCACAACCAGCGGAACCGTAGCGGGGCAGGAGTATTGACTCGCAAGGCGGCACTGGCGATCCTCATGGCGCACCGATTGTAAAAGACATGACAAGTCGGTGCTGCGCGAGGGGCTGACGGGCCGGGACCTCCTCGTCGGTCCATCGCGTATCCCTTCGACCGAGGGACGTGGGCCGTGGCCATGACCAGACGCCCGTACCGCAGACGCAAAGACGTCACCGTGATGTCGCTGCTCCTCCTCGTACTGGCCATCGTGCTCGGCCCCACCCCGAGTTCGGCGGCCGGACATGACTGGTGGATCCCGAGCGCACGACCGACGCCGGACTCCCAGATCGACGTCACCGGCGAACCGTTCACGGGCACCGACGCCAAGGGCGACGTGCGCGGGTTCGTCGACGCCCACGACCACCTGTTCGCCAACGAGGCCTTCGGCGGGCGGCTCATCTGCGGCAAGGTGTTCTCCGAGGCCGGGATCGCCGACGCCCTGAAGGACTGTCCCGAGCACTACCCCGACGGATCGCTCGCCGTCTTCGACTTCATCACCAAGGGCGGTGACGGCAGGCACGACCCGGTCGGCTGGCCCACGTTCAAGGACTGGCCGGCGCACGACTCGCTGACCCACCAGCAGAACTACTACGCCTGGGTGGAGCGTGCATGGCGCGGCGGCCAGCGGGTGCTCGTCAACGACCTCGTCACCAACGGCGTGATCTGCTCGGTGTACTTCTTCAAGGACCGCAGCTGTGACGAGATGACATCCATCCGGCTGCAGGCGAAGCTGACGTACGATCTGCAGGCCTACATCGACAAGATGTACGGTGGCCCGGGCAAGGGCTGGTTCCGGATCGTCACCGACAGCGCGCAGGCCCGTGAGGTCGTCGAACAGGGCAAGCTGGCGGTCGTCCTCGGCGTGGAGACCTCCGAGCCGTTCGGCTGCAAGATGATCCTGGACGTCCCGCAGTGCGACCGGAAGGACATCGACGCCGGTCTGGACGAGCTGTACGCGCTGGGCGTGCGCAGCATGTTCCTGTGCCACAAATTCGACAACGCGTTGTGCGGCGTCCGCTTCGACTCGGGCAGCCTCGGAACGGCCATCAACGTCGGGCAGTTCCTGTCGACCGGCACCTTCTGGAAGACGGAGAAGTGCGCGGGTCCGCAGCACGACAACCCCATCGGCTCGGCCGCGGCGCCCGGCGCGGAGGCGAAACTCCCGGTCGGCGTGACGGTTCCCTCGTACGCCTCGGACGCGCAGTGCAACGTCCGCGGGCTCACCGACCTGGGCGAGTACGCCGTGCGCGGCATGATGAAGCGCAAGATGATGCTGGAGATCGACCACATGAGCGTCAAGGCGGTCGGCCGGGCGCTCGACATCCTCGAGGCCGAGTCCTATCCCGGTGTGATCTCCTCGCACAGCTGGATGGACCTGAACTGGACCGACCGGGTCTACGGCCTCGGCGGCTTCATCGCCCAGTACATGCACGGCTCGGAGGGATTCGTCGCCGAGGCCGACCGCACCAAGGCACTGCGGGACAAGTACGGCGTCGGATACGGCTACGGCACGGACATGAACGGGGTCGGCGGCTGGCCGGGCCCCAGGGGCGCGGACGCCCCCGACAAGGTCACGTACCCCTTCCGCAGCGTGGACGGCGGCTCCGTCATCGACCGGCAGACCACGGGTGAGCGCACCTGGGACCTGAACACCGACGGAGCCGCGCACTATGGCCTCGTCCCGGACTGGATCGAGGACATCCGGCTCGTCGGCGGCCAAGGCGTGGTGAACGATCTCTTCCGGGGTGCCGAGTCCTACCTCGACACCTGGGGAGCCACCGAGCGGCACCAGGCGGGAGTCAACCTCGCCAAGGGGGCCCCGGCCACGGCCAGTTCGACCGAGTGGAACCCGTTCACCGGCTATGCGCCCGACCGCGCCGTCGACGGCACCCGGGACACCCGCTGGGCCAGCGGCTGGAGCGACGACCAGTGGCTGCGGATCGACCTGGGTTCGACCCACCGGATCGGGCAGGTCACGCTCGACTGGGAGCGCGCGTACGGGAAGTCGTACAGCATCCAGCTCTCGGCGGACGGCACGAACTGGCAGACGGTCTGGTCGACCACCACGGGCGACGGCGGCCTCGACACCGGGCGGTTCACCGGCACACCGGCGCGTTACGTCCGCATCGCCGGCACGGAGCGCGGCACCAAGTGGGGATACTCGCTGTACGAGGTCGAGGTCCACAGCGGCTGACGAAGAGGCCCGGCGGTGCCGCCGTACACGCCGGCGGCACCGCCGGGCTGCGGTGTCTTTCAGACCTACTCGGTCACCTTCAGCAGCTTGTTGGGCGTTCCGCTGCTCGGGTTGGTGATCTTGTCGCTGGTTGCCCCGTCGGTCAGCGCGGAGGCGACCTGAGCGGGCGTGGCGTCCGGGTGTCCGGCCAGGTAGACGGCGGCGGCCCCGGTGACGTGGGGGGTCGCCATGGAGGTGCCGGAGATCGTCTTGGTCCCCTGGTCACTGTCGTTCCAGTCGGAGGTGATGTCCGAACCCGGCGCGTACAGGTCCACGATCTTGCCGAAGTTGGAGAAGTCCGACTGGGCGTCGTCCTTGGTGCTGGAGGCGACCGTGATGGCCTCGGGGACGCGGGCCGGTGAACTCTGCCCCGCGTCCGCCGACTCGTTGCCGGCGGCGACCGCGAACGTGACGCCCGAGGCGATGGCCTTCTTGACCGCCTCGTCGAGAGCCGGGTCGGCGCCGCCGCCGAGGCTCATGTTGGCCACCGAGGGACCCTTGTGGTTCTTGGTCACCCAGTCGATGCCGGCGACGACCTGCTCGGTGGTACCGGAGCCGTTGTTGTCGAGCACACGGACCGCGACGATCTTCGCCTTCTTGGCCACACCATGGGCGGCGCCGGCGATGGTGCCCGCCACGTGGGTGCCGTGGCCGTTGCCGTCGTCGGCGGAGTCGTCGTTGTCGACGGCGTCGAACCCGTAACTGGCGCGGCCCTCGAAGTCCTTGTGGCTGATGCGTACGCCGGTGTCGATGACGTACGCGGTCACCCCGTCTCCGGCCTTGTCCGGGTAGGTGTACTTCCCGTCGCCTGCCGTGTCCTTCTGGTCGATGCGGTCCAGGCCCCAGGACGGCGGATTGTCCTGGGTGGCGTCGATGTGGAACTTCTTGTTCTGGACCACCGTGGCGACCGAGGGGTCGGCGGCCAGGCGCTTGGCCTCCGTCTCGGAGAGGTCGCTGGCCGAGAAGCCGTTGACCGCCGAGCCGTAGCTCCGGCCGAGCTTGCCGCCGTACTCCGCGGCCAGGTCCTTCTTCTCGTCCTGGGAGGCCTTCTGGTCCAGGAGGACGATGTAGCTTCCGGCCACGGCCCCTTGGGCGTTCAGACCGTAGACCGTGCCCTCCGCGGGCTGGCCCGCCTGGGCGAGGGGGGACACGTACAGGGCGGTACCGACGACGGTTGCGACGGCCGCGACGGCGGTGACGGTCCTGGCCTTGCTTATGCGTTTGTGATGCGCCGTCAAGAGGGGTCTCCTCGTGAAGTGGGGGGATTTACGTTCGGGTGGCAGCGCTGCGCGTGCTCTGGAGGGTGCCGAGTTGTTGCGTGCAGATCAATCCCTTGACGTGCCCCTGACACTCCCCACCATGATCGATCTCCACAGGACTTACGCACATTCGAAGCAACCCGCGCGCAAACGTGCAGCCCTTCGCGCTGGTTGAATCACCAAGGAACAGTCAAGAATTATCCGTGCGGATTTCTTCACCACCCGCTCACGTGCGGCGGGGTGAGGCGTCACCTCGCGCTGTTCGCGCGGTGACGCGCGCACGGAACAGAGGGGCACGCGACGAGGCCGGGGCGATGGTGATCAGCCATCGCCCCGGCCTCGTCGAGGGCGCACGGTTTCGCCGTCAGGCGGACCCGCTCTCACTCCCTTCCCGCGGTCAGGCCTGCTCGGGCAGGGCGAAGATCGCGCACGTGGTGGTGGCGTGCGCGTAGAGCTTCCCGTCCGCGGTGCCGACGACCCTGGCCTCGGCGGTCGCGGTGGTGCGGCCCGCGTGGACCACGGTGCCCTCACAGCGCAGGGTCGGGGTGTCCATGAAGACGGGGCGCACCATGTGCACGCCGAGCTGGATCGTGGTGTAGGCACGCCCCACGGGCAGCGTCGACATCACGGCACTTCCGAGGGCCGAGTCGAGGAGCGTGGCGAGGAAGCCGCCGTGCACCGTACCCATGGGGTTGAGCAGGTGCTCGGCGGGCTCACCCTCGAACACGGCCCGGCCGCATTCCGCCGCCACCAGACGGAATCCGAGCGTCCCGCAGATCGGCGCCTGCGGGAAGCGGCCCTCGACACACAGCTGGAGCACCTCCAGACCCGAGAGGCCGGCGCCGTCGGCGTAGCTGGTGGGCGCTGCCCACGTGTGGGTGCGGGTGCGGACGGCGGAGCCCGTGCCGCGCGGGGCCGCAGGGGCCGTCGCCGGGACGGGGGTCATCGATGTCATGGTCGGCGGATCTCCACTGCTTCGGGTTCTCATGGGCGCGAGGTACGGCGTACCGGACGGCTCAGGGCAGCTTGACCGCGAGCACGTCGACCGGCCGGATGTCGGGCGCCGAGGCGAGCATGGTCTCGGCGGCCCCCATCAGCGCGGCGGCGATACGTCCGCGCAGGTGCTCGGTGCGGTCCTCGTCGTTCTCGAAGGTGTCGAAGACACCGAAGGTGGTGGCGTCCTGACGGAAGGCGAACCAGGTGACCGTCCGCTTCTCCTCCTCGGCGAGCTGCACGGCTTCGGTCAGCATCCGGGCGACGTCATCGGCGTGCTCGGGCTTGGCCTCGATGCGGGCCAGCAGACCGACGTTGTTCATGGCGGTGGGCTCCTTCGAATGGATTCGGCACCCCGTGGCCGGGGTGTCCCGGCGCGATCGCGCGGCACGGCGGACCGGCACGGCCGCCGACGCGATCACGCATCCCCTCACCTGGGGACACCATTCACGCTAGGCCGGTGAAGCATCCCGCCCCAGTGTCGGAAACGACACATCTGATACCGTTCCCGACATGGAAGTCTCGGTGATGGCATACGACGGAGTGTTCGACTCGGGGCTCTGTGCGGCGCTGGACGTCCTTGAGGCGGCCAACGCGATGCGCGGCGAACTGCCCCAGCCGCCCCCCGCCTGGAACGTCACCACGATCGGTTTCAGCCGACAGGTGCGCACCGGCGCCGGGCACATCGTCACGGCCGAGCCGGCGAGCGTCGCGGACACCGCGGACCTGCTGCTCGTACCCGCGCTCGCCGAGCGCCGGCCCGATGCCCTCCTGGAGCGGGTCGCGGGTCCCGACCTGGCCGAGGTGCGCACGCTGGTCGCCGAGCGCCGCGGCCTGGGCACACCCGTGGCCTCGGCCTGCACGGGCACCTTCCTGCTCGCCGAGTCGGGCATCCTCGACGGCCGTCGGGCGACCACCACCTGGTGGCTGGCCCCTGTCTTCCGGCGCCGCTACCCCACCGTCGCGCTCGACGAGACCAGCATGGTGATCACGTCACAGGGGGTGACCACGGCAGGGGCCGCCTTCGGGCACGTCGATCTCGCCCTGGCGGTCGTCAGGATGGCCAGCCCGGCCCTGGCCGACCTCGTCGCCCGCTACCTGGTCGTGGACGAACGTCCCTCGCAGTCCGCCTACACGATCCCGAGCGCTCTGGCCCAGAGCGACCCTCTGATCGCCGCGTTCGAGCGATGGGCGCGCCTGCACCTGGACACGCCGAACAGCCTGACCGAGGCGGCCCAGGCCCTGGGAGTCAGTGAGCGCACGCTCCAGCGCACCCTCCGCCGCGTTCTGAACACCACGCCGGTACGGTTCGTCCAGGACTTGCGCGTCGAACAGGCCACGCACCTGCTCCGCACCACGGATCTGTCCCTGGAGACCATCGCCCGCAAGGTCGGCTACGAGCACGCCGCGACGCTACGCACCCTGCTCCGCGATCGCACGGGCGCCACGACGGCGGGTCTGCGCACCCGCTGAGCGACATCCGGCCGCCCCGGATCCGCGTGCCCATCGGGTCTCGTCGAACCGGTGAGTCCGTGGGCGGCCGGCCCCCCGGTCCAAAGAGGCTCTGTGCCGTGCTCCTGCACCTGGGCGACACCCGTGACTCCGTCGTCAGGAAGCCACGGCCGCGGTCTCGTTGTGGATGACGGCGAGCCGGGCAGGCTTCCGCGCATACCGCCGGCTGAAGAGTTCCAGGCCCATGAACAGCGCCACGTACTGAAGCGTGGTCACCAGCACCACCGAATCGATGGGCAACGTGTACGCGAGCACCACCCGCACCACCGAGTCGAGCAGCAGACCCACACCCCAGACCGCCGTCAGCCGCCGCATGACCTGGCGGAAGGTCGGCGACGCCTGCCAGTTGCGCTCCAGCTCCGCACGCTTGTCACCCCTGGCCACCGACGACAGCACCCGGTACATGAACGGCTGACCGCGCAGCGTGGCCAGGAACACCAGTCCGATCACCCCCGTGATCCAGCCGTCCTTGGCGAACATCAACCGCGGACTGCCCGTCACCGCCGACATCGCCGCACCCAGAGCCACCATGCTCAGCACCAGGACACCCAGCATCCCGACACGCCGCTCCCGCACCACCGTCAGCAGCCCCTCCAGCAACGGCGGAACGGCACTCGCCAGCACCGCCCACCACAGACCGACCCCGGCCGCCCGCAGACCGTAGAACACCGCCAGCGGAGCAACGACATTCAGCCCCAGACTCTGCAACAACGGCCCGTTCGACGAACCCGCCCGCTTGTTCACCATGTGCGTCCCGGTCATGTGCCCAGCCCTCGTCCGTGTCCGTTCCCGACGCCATCGAAACTACGGATCCGCACGAACGCGATCCATGCACCCAGCCACCGAGAAGAGTGGGGCCACACCCACCCCCGTGCGGGGCCTGGACACACACCCCCGCCCCGACCGCACCACACGGGTGAACCGGCGCAGGCGACGCACATCGTGCACCACATGTTCGACCCGTCTCGCGACGACTTCGACGAGGTCAACCACCGCTGGTTGTGCCCCCGGGGCGCCGAGCGCCGGCCCAGCGGCCCCGTCGCCATCTACCTGTTGACGTGGCCCTCGACCGTGCTGAAGCCATATGAGCGGGTCAGGCTGGCGGTGGCGGTGGCGAGGTGTTTGAGTGGAGTCGCGGGTGCCGCTCTTGAGGAGAGGTGTATGGACTTCGGCAGACGGCGGTTCGTCGGGACACTGGGCGCGGTGGTGTCACAAGCCGCGGCGCCGGGCACTCGTCCTCGGAGCGCGTTCCCCCGGGACACCGACGGCGGCCACGAGCGTTTCATGCGGCTGGCCATGGAGCAGGCCCGGCAGAACCCCGCCTTCCCCTTCGGCGCGGTGATCGTCGGCACCCGTACCGGCGAGGTCCTGGCCGGCGGGGTCAACGCCACGAAGGACAATCCGGCTCTGCACGGCGAGGTGGTCGCCATGAACGACTACGTGCGTCGGCACGGCAACCACGGATGGGCCGACACCACCCTCTACACCACGGGTGAGCCCTGCTCGATGTGCGTGAGCGCGATGGTCTGGGCGAATCTGCGACGCGTCGTCTGGGGAAGCTCGATCGACGAGATCCGCCGGACGGGGATCCACCAGATCGCACTGTCCGCACGGGAAGTGGCCCGCTCGGCAGGGTCCTTCTACACTCCGGAACTGTTCCTGGGCGGCGTGCTGGCGGACAGCACGGACCGCCTCTTCCAGGAGGCCCGGCGGCTCCGCCGACGTGACGCCTGCGGGGAGCTCGCCTGAAGCGTCGGGCCGGAACCGATCGTTCGGGGCATGGCGATCTCACGAACGACGATGCCGCCTAGCCATCCTGGCCGGCCAGGTCGTCCAGGCCGGCGCGTCGCAGGGCCTCACTGATGTAAGCGGGGTCCGGAGGCGTCAGCACCTCGAAGCGGGCGCCTCCCAGCCGACGGTCGGACGCGCTCGCGATGCGGACCATCTGGCCCTTGCGGCACCCGGTACACGACAGAATGGCCGTTCCTCCCGTCTCCTCGACCACGGTCAGCAGGGCGGACGGGAGCCGCAGCCGCGTTCCGCAGTCGGTGCACCGGCCGATGTGCGGGTCCTCGTCGCGGGCGGAAGCGGAGGAGGTGGCCGGGACGAGGGGTGAATCCACCGCCTCGTCGGCCTGGCCGGGATCAACGAACTCAACGGGCACGTCGGGTTCAGCCGGTTCAACGGGTTCATCGGGCTCCCTGCGGCCGTCCTCGGCTTCGCCGCCCGTCTCGGACAGCGCGTGCTCATACGCCACCGGGTCGAAGGAGAGGATGAACAGGTACAGGTCCTCGGTGACTTCCTCCGGCTCCTCCGGCAGGAAGACGTCGACGTCGCAGCAGTACAGGTGGGTGCCGCCGGCGGACAGGGTCCAGGTGAGGCCGCCCCAGTTCTGCGTGCCCCAGTGCAGGATCCGGCGCCGGAAGGCGAGTTCGGGGCCCCAGTCGGGGTCCCGGTGGTCGATGAGCTGCTGCAGGAACCGCCTGTCGTCCAGGCGGAACCTGAGGAACAGCGATCCGTCCATGCCGCGCACCTGAGGATTGAGGTCGTCGGACCACTCGGCCTCGACGAGCCGCAGCGTGGCCTCGGCGTACGGGTACCTCTGGGAGGCGCCGAAGAGCTGGGAGCTGAACGGCGTGCTGTCCACCCGCAGTTCGAGGTGGTCGCCGACGTGGGCTCGTAGCGCCTCGGCCTTGCTCCGCGTGAGCGCCTCCGGGGCACCTGCCCGGGTGGGCGAGACGGAGTAGTAGAGGCGTGCGGCCGCATATCCTGGGATCTTCTCGGATCGCACGAACATAAGCGTACTTCTCCTGCGAAGTCCGGGTGTAGTGATCGGCACCGTGCCATACTGAGTCACCGGCCGCCGACCGAGCTGACATGGGGGAAAAGTGACCGTCAAGGCCGAACTCTCCTTCCGCGTTCCCGCGTCCCTGCCCTTCGAGGACGCTCTCGACCTGTTGTTCCGCGCCGATTCGGGACTCGTGCACAGCGGGGAAACACCGACCGTCGAAAGCGAATTGAACTTCGAATTCGACACGTTGGTGAGCATCGGTACGGTGGTGGTCAGTGCGGCCCAGGCGGCTCTGGCCCTGGCCCAGCTCGTCGATCGGGTCAGGCAACGACGCGAGCGCACCGAGTCCACAGACGCGCCGAGCACGAACGCGGCCCCCGTGAACGCGACACCCGTCGAGATCAACATCACGGTCGAGGGCACGCGTTACAACATCGCCGAGCTGACTCCCGAACAGATCAGGCGCTTGCTCGAACCATGACGCACACGGGCCGGATCGGCTCCCACGTCATCGGCGTCCCGGTCATCCTCATCCGCTCCGACGTGCTCGCCAGGCACCGTCCGGAGATCTGGACCGCACAGGACGGCCCGCCCGAGGATCCGGAAGGTGAACGCCTGCTGGCTGAGGCCACCATGCTCCACGAAATACGCCATTTCCACGACGCGTTGCTCTGCCCGCCGCTCTACGACCGTTTCATGGTGGAGGCCGAACGCAACTCGGTGGGCGCTGCCGTATTCGCGGACCTGTCGGAGAACGGCGAGCGGGACCCGGCAAAGAGGCTCGGCAAGGAGCAACGGGACCTCATCGACATGCACCGTGCGACGGCCGCCGACTTCAAGCACCGCAACGCCTGCGCGTACGAGCCCGTCGAGGTCCCGGGAATCGGGCCCGCGATCACCCTCGTCGATCTGCTGGAGGCGAACGCCCTCGTCACCGAACTGTTCTTCCTGCACCGGGCTGTCGAGCACCGGACTCCCGGCGACAGCGGATACGACCACTGGCTGTCCCTGCTTTCGACCCTGCCGGCCAAGTACACCAAAATCATCAGCCGTTTCGTCCGCAGCCGGGAATCCTTCGGTGAGGATCTCCAACGGGTGTCCGGTGTACTGATGCGGTGTCTCTACCGGCCCGAGCCGTCGGCCGCCGCCCTCAGGGAAGTGGTCGGGCTTCCCGAGCGGGAGATCGATGCCCTGTGTGGTCCCGAAGTCATCGGAAAACAGCTGGCGGAGACGACGAAGCGGCACAACTACGCCCTGTTCACGATCTTCGAGCCCCATCAGCACGCCAGGCGGGTCTTCACCAACGCCGGCGACATCACCGAACTCCACGCCCGGTGTGCGGCCCGTATGCGGGAATCGGAGTTTCAGGTCGACGCGTATCTCCGGAACATCCGTGACTTCCCCGTGCCCGCCACCGGGTTCTTCGCCGATGCGGCCATGCTCGGTGAGCGGCGGCTTCCCTTCGTCCGCAAGGCGGACATCCGAGCGGCCTACGGTGACGTGTTCTCGCTCTCCAGCACCAAGGACCGGCAGCGGCGCGCGACGCTCGCCTGCGGTTTCTTCCCGACGTTCGGGACAGTGCCCTGCCTGGAACTCAATCGTGTCGACCTCATGCTCGGCATGCGTTTCGGCACACAGGGGCTCTTCGGTGAGAAGGTCTCCTACAACCACGCGATGGACCAGGCGTACGTCATGACGTACCGCCAGTGGATGGAGTGACCCGTCGTACGGATTCCCGGGCCGTCGGCCGAGACCTGCCGGAGGTTCGTCGCGGACGGCGGTGATCACCGGCATCACGTCACGCTTCTTTGTCGCACCGGTGGTTGGGGGATCCAGGCCAGGGCCAGGGCGCTGCCGACCGCGGTCAGCCCGAACCCGACGAGGAGGCCGCCCAGGTTGGCGGCGACCAGACTGACCAGGGACAGCACCGCGGCCAAGGTGCCGGCGAAGTGACGCAGGTCCGGGTTGCGCCAGGTCGTCACCCCTGCCACCACGAGCAGTGCGCCCAGCGTCCACGAGGCCGCGCCCGCGGCGCCGGTGAACCGCAGGAGTCCCAGGCCGCTCCAGCACACACAGATCAATTCGAGACCGCCCAGCACCAGCAGGAGACCGGCCGAGAAGGGGCGGCTGTGGCGCCACCTTCGCCAGGCGGCCCGCCGAGCGGTCTGTGCCATGGCAGTCACCGGCGGTCCTCCCGCCCGCAGCCGCCCGTGCCCTGGTGCAGTTCGATCGTGACACCGCTGGCGCTGATCGTCCCGGCGGTGAAGGCCCGTGGCAGGGTCGTCACATCGCTCCCGCTGACCTTGTCCGCGCCGACGGTGAACGGGCCCGTCGCCTGGGACAGGGACATCCGCGCGGTGTCGAACTTCGCACCGGAGACGGAAACATGTCTGGCGGCGGCCGCTCCGGCCTTCACCGTGAGTCCGGTGGCCGAGGCCCGCTGGATACGGACCACGGCGGTCACCGCACCGGCGACCGGCAGATCGGCGGTGGACGTGACGCAGGCATCCTCCACGCTGGCCTTCTCCAGCCGTGTCGCGAGAGTCGGCGGCGACCCGCCGTGGCCCGCGGCCGGGGAGGCCGACAGACCGGACCCCGACACCCGCGCGGCATGCACGGTGACCGGGATCTGGCCGGCGAACGCCACGGAGACCGCGCCCGCGGCACTCCCGGCCAGCAGAACCGAGGCTCCCCCCAGCAGGGATGTCAGGGCCAGCACGAATCGCAGTTTGCTGGTTCGCCCTGTCGTTGCCGCCTGACCGACATCCTGGTAGTTGATCACGCTTCCCCAACGAAGGCCGAACACAGAGGTAGCGCCCGGCACTGCCTGTCGGACAGTCACACCAGCGCCTCGTCCGGCCAGGACCGCCTGACGGCCTCCGACCAGCGCAGCCGAACCGGAATCGGATCAGGTCGATACAGCCCCGGCAGGGCAGCCGCATCGGCTCGGCGTGATTCGCCGCGGCCAGGCCTCCGGGGATTCCAGCGACCGGGCCGAGAATCGACTGCCCGGCCGCGACAGAAAAGGGGCAGCGCTCAGTTTCCCGACGGCTCGTCGACAGTCTGACGGCGCCGCAGGCGCAGCACTGTCCCGCCGACCGCCAGTGTCGCCACGGCACCTGACACGATACCGACGGCCAATCCGCCGCCGAAGCCCAGCCCCTCGCTCGACGCCGAGGCCGCGTCCTGAGCCGAGACCCTCACTGTTGAGTGCAGGACGATCGCGGGGTAGTCACACACAAGGTCCCGGTCCTCTTCCGTCACACATCCGGCGTCCTTGTGGCGCAGCGTGAACGTCACCGGATATGTCCCGGGCTTCATGGACTTCTTGATCCGGCCCGCGCCCACCCATGCGCTCTTGGTGTCGCCGAGGGCCGTGTCGTCGGTCAGTGCGGGACTGGAGACCTCGACTGCCGTCGGATGCGGATTGCCAGGACGTTCCTTGACCGTGAGGTCCACCACCTCGCCAGGCCGTGCGGGGCCTCCGACGGAGTCGTACCCGCGTCCGGGGAAGGGAAGCTCATCGGCACGAGCCCCTCCGGCCTGCCCAAGCAGGATCAGAGGCACGGCAATTCCAACAAGCCCGCCACGCCTGGACGAGCGTGTGAAGTCGATCATATGCGGTTCCCCCCGCCGGAAGTGGTTTTACGATCTCATGGTTGATCATTACCATCTCATGACCGACCAGGACGCGGCCACGCCAGAAGGCGTGGCGCGCGTCTCATCTGATGTGGGGGAAACCGAACATGAAGCTACGCAGAGCACTGGGTTCCGCGGCGGGGGCCGCGGCACTCATTCTGCTGCCGGGCTTTCCGGCAATCGCTGACCAGGGCGATCCGACTCCCTCAGGGAGCACCACTCCGAGCGCCCCGGCGGAACAGCCGTCCGTTGCGCCGACCCCCGTCCCGGCGGGCGGGGACGACGACGCACGCGGGTTCACGCCCGCTGACGCCGACGACTACTGGACCCCGGAGCGCATGCGGTCCGCGAAGCCCGTCAAGGAGCAGGAGGCCAAGCAGTTTCCGGCTCCGACCAGGATGCCCCGCGCAGCCAGCCGGCCGTTCGAAGGATTGCCCATGGTCGGCACCTTCTTCTGGAACGACGGCACCGACACGGGCCGCTTCTGCGGTGGCACGGTCGTCCAAAGCCCCGGCAAGAACATCGTGATGAGCGCCGGCCACTGCTTCGACGATCAGGACGCGCGCAAGAACCTCGCGTTCGTCCCGCAGTACGACGACGGCAAGAAGCCGCACGGCTCCTTCACCGTCAAGCCCGGGCGCATCTACGTCGACAAGCGATACCTGGCCAAGGGCCCGGACGCCGCGGCCGACCTCGACTTCAACTTCCTGCAGCTCGAGCCGCGCGGCGGCAAGAACGTCGAGGACGTCGTCGGCGGCGCCGAGCTGATGATCAACGCCGGGTACAACCATGACCCCGCTCGCCTCATCGGCTACCCGGCCAACCAGAAGCGCCCGTTGGACTGCACGGACAAGACCGTCCGCTACGACAGCACCGACCCCAAGATCCCGGGCAGCTTCCTGCGCATCGCCTGTGACAAGTACTCCGGCGGTGCCTCCGGCGGCCCGTTCCTCATCAAGCGGGGCAACGGCTGGGGCATCATCGGCGTCATCGGCGGGTGGAAGACAGGCGGCGACAAGGACGACATCTCCTACAGCTCCTACCTCGACGGCGACGCCAAGGCGCTGTACGACGACGCGGTCAACAACCGTCAGCCTGCCGGTCGCGGAGTCCTGGGCAAGGCCGAGACCTGGCAGCATGCCGAGGTCATGGCGGGTGGCTACTTCACGGACGGCAATCCCGGAACGTGGGACTACTCCGACCTGATCGTGCGCTGGTCCGACGGCGAACTGACCCTGTACCGCGGCGCCGGGGAGGAGGCCGACAACTTCGACAAGGAGATACGTCTCACCGGGCCCAACGGCACCTGGAAGCACGCCGCGACCATGGCCGCGGGCGACTTCACCGGCGCCGACCGCGACGATCTCATCGTCCGCTGGACCGACGGCGAGCTGACGCTGTACCCCGACGTCGACGAGAAGGGCTTTCACGGCGAGGTCCAGCTGCAGAAGCCCAACGACCTCTGGAAGCACGCCACTTCCATCACCGGCGGCCGGTACACGACCAGCAACAAGTGGGCCGACGATCTCCTGGTCCGCTGGAGCGACGGTGAAGTCACCCTGTACACGGACGTCAACCGCGACGGCTTCCACGGGGAGAAGAAGCTCGCCTCGCCCAACGGCACCTGGAAGCACGCCTCGACGATCGCGTCGGGCGACTTCACGGGCAACGACCAGCACGATCTCATGGTGCGCTGGACGGACGGCGAACTGACCCTGTACAAGGACGTCGACCAGAACGGTTTCCATGGCGAGACCCAGGTCAAGAAGCCCAACCGGCTCTGGACGCACGCCACCATCCTGGGAGCCGGCGACTACACGGAGAACCGCCACCCGGACGACTTCCTCGTGCGGTGGTCCGACGGTGAGGTCTCCATGTACCCGGATGCCGACGAAACCGGCCTGAACCGCGAGATCACGCTGGTGTACCCGCCCGCGTAAGGCACACTGCCGGCTGGAGAAGGGCTTTCCCTCCGGGGAGAGCCCTTCTCCCACCGGATCGCTCTCCTCACATCCGGGACGGCTTCTCCTTGCCGAAGAGCCAGGTGTCGAAGAGCTCGGTCAGGTCCTTCCCGGACTTGCTCTCGCACAGGGCGACGAACTGCCGGGTGTCGGCGTTGCCGTGCCGGTGCTGTCGCGTCCAGGTACGGAGTATGTCGAAGAAGGTCTCGTCGCCGACGGCCTTGCGCACCCTGTGCACGACCATGGCGCCGCGTCCGTAGACGGGCGGATCGGACACGCGCTCTCCGCTGGGCGGATCGGCGGGCGGGAAGGCCCAGATGCCCTCGCTCTCGGCGTCCGTTCCGTCGTAGAAGTCCTCGAAGATCTCGTCGGTGTCCCTGTCGCCCTGCTTCTCCTCCCAGAGCCACTCCGCGTAGGTGGCGAGCCCCTCGCTGAGCCACATGTCCTGCCACTTGCGCGGGGTCACGGAGTTGCCGAACCACTGGTGAGCCAACTCGTGCACGAGCAGCGCCTCGTCCGGCACTTCGGCGAAGTAGGGCTTGGTCTGGGTCTCCAAGGCGTAGTCGAGCCCGGGCAGGTGGTCGACGATGGCGCCGGTCGAGGAGAAGGGGTAGGGGCCGAAGCGTCCGCCCGCCCAGTCGACGATCTCGGGCACCAGGTCCGCGACAGCGGTGGCGCCCTCGGACTCGTCGGGGTCGACGGCGACGTAGACGGGCAGGTGGTCGCGTGTCCAGCCCTTGTGGATCTCGAAGTAGCCGACGGAGACGTGGGCGAGGTAGCCGGCCATGGGCTCCTCTGTGCGCCAGTGCCGTGTCATCGTCTCACCCTTGTCCTCCTCCGTGATCAGCCTGCCGTTGCTCACCACGTCGTAGAAGTCGCCTTCCGCGTCCTTGGGCACGGTGACCGTGATGTCGTACGTGGCCTTGTCCGACGGGTGATGGTTGCCCGGGAACCAGGCCATGGAGCCGGTCGGCTGGCCCAGGGCGGTCGAGCCGTCATCGGTCTCGATCCAGCCTTCGAGACCTCCGTCGTCGCCCTCGATCGTGCGGGGGGTGCCGTCGTAGGTGACGACCGTCTCGAAGACCTCGTCGTTCCTCACCGTCTTCGCCGGCGTCACGAGCACCTCGTCGCCGGAACGGGCGACTTGGGCCTTCTCGCCTTGTACCGTGGCGCTGCGCACCCGCAGCCCGGACAGGTCGAGGTCGAAGCGGCTCAGGTCCTGGGTGGCCCGTGCCGTGATGACTGCCGTGCCCTTCAGGCGGTTGGTCTCCGGCACGTAGTCCAGCGTCAGTCCGTAATGCGCCACGTCGTAGCCACCGTTGCCGAGCGCCGGGAACAGCCGGTCACCCACGCCGGCCGCGCCGGGCCTCGCGACCGCGGCGGCACCGTCCCCCGCTGCGGAGCCGGAGCAGGCCGTCGTCATGACCAGGAGCAGTGCCGCAGCCGGAGCCCAGCCAGGCAGCGGGCCCGAGACCGCCGGCCGAGGCCGGCGACCCATGGCTGTACGAGGTTTCATCTCATGTCTCCCATCGATCGCAGCACCCGAGACGTCAGAAACCCCGCATCGTCTAATGGTTGCCTCAAGACTGGTAAAAATTTCCTTTGACAGAGCAATGCTCATGACCCATGATCGATGTGAGCACTGGCCGGACTGACCACCGGTCTTCGGCTCTGCACGGGGGGAAGAAATGAGCCAGTACATCGAGGGCAAGGACTCCGGGACCGGCAGGCAAAGGCCGACTCGCCGCCGCGCCGCTCAAACGGAGATCGCTCCGCACTGACGGGAATCGTTCCGTACTGACGGGGACGGTTCCGTACTGACAGGGATCACTCCGCTCTACCGGCGATCACTCCGCTCTGGCGGAGATCAACGCATGGCATCAGTGCCTCGCGGAGCCTGACTCCGGCGTGCCCATAGGTACTCGCGCGCGCCGCATCGGGCCGCTGCCGCCCCCTGCGCGAACACCATGAACCCATGACCAGGAGTTGCAATGCCACCTGGCACGACCACAGACCAGACACGTCCGTTCGCCGCCCAAAGCCGCGACGAGACGGCCGAGCTGCTGACGAAGGCCGTCAATCTGGGACTCGACTTCAAACTCCAGCCCGAGGTGTTCCTCGAACGAATCCCCTCGGTCGAGGCCCGGGACCGGCTGATCTCGTCCTTCCCCGTCAACCCGGGCACAGTCGAAGACGCCCTGGCCGAATTCGCCGAAACCATGCTGCCGCTCTGCAAGAACGAGGCGAGCCCGCAGTTCCTCGGCTTCGGCGACACCGGCGACGACGTGGGCGCGCTCACCGGCGGCGTACTGGCCCTTCTGACGCAGCAGAACCTGATCAACCAGAGCTTCGACTCGCCGAGCGCCACCTTCATCGAGGCCACGGCGCTGCGGTGGCTGCGGGAGCTGATCGGCTACACCAACCCGCAGGTCGAGGACCTCAAGACCGTGCTCGACTTCGGGGGAGTCATCACGCACGGCGGGACGATGAGCAATTCGCTCGCCATGATGCTCGCCCGGGAACACAAGGTGCCGGGCACCATGGAGACCGGGGTGCGGGATCCCGGCCGGTTCTCGATCGTCGTACCGCGCGACATCGGCCACTACAGCGTGAAGAGCGCACTGAAGTGGATCGGCCTCGGCTACCAGGTCATCGAAGTGGACACCGAGGGCTTCCGCTACGACCTCAAGGCCCTGGAGCGGGCGCTGCGGGAGCACGAGGGCCGCATCATGTCCGTGGTGGTATACGCCGGAGACAGCCGCACACAGACCGTGGACGATCTGCGGGGTGTGCGCGACGTCGTGCGCGCGGCCGACGAGCGTATCTGGCTGCACGCCGACGCCTGTTGGGGACTGATGTGCTCCTTCAGCGATCGGCTGTGCGGCAAGATAGCGGGCATCGAGGACTACGACAGCGTGACGGTCGACCCGCACAAGGTGATGGCCGTTCCGCACAGCCTCGGGGCGCTCCTGGTCCGCGACCCGGCAAGCCTCAAGGCCATCTCCAGCCACTCCGGCCTCATCATGGGCGACGACTTCGACTGCGGTCAGGTCACCCCGTTCATCGGGACCAAGGCGTGGCTGTCGCTCAAGCTGTGGATGATGATGCGTACGCACGGCCGGTCGGGACTCGCGAAACTGGCGGAGGACCGCGTCGACAAAGCCCTGCGCTTCGCCGACCTGGTCGATTCCCACGACCGGCTGATTCGCCTGCACACGGTGGACATGATGGCCGTCACGTTCATGTACATACCTGCGGACGTCGACGTCACAGCTCCGGACATCGAGCGGATCAACGAGGCCAACCTGCGTATCCATGAGCGCATGCTGGCCGACGGCACCTGGCACCTGCACCACTTCGGCCTGCCCGATGACGACGGCGTTCTCAAGTACGGCGTGACGCTCTACCCGTTGCGCTTCATGGCCGCCAACCCGCGCATCGAGGAACACCACATGACCGGAGTCCTGGACTACATCCTGGAGCTGGGAGCCACGTTCGACGAGGGCTCGCTGTAGGCCGAGTGCCGATCGAAGTCCCTCATACGGCTCACCGTCAGGAAGACACGATGACGTCCCAACGTGTACACGCAGTACGTACGTTTCCCACGCTGGCGCCCTTCCGGGCCAGTCCGGTCGCCCATGATCCCCACGACATGATGCGGCTCGCCCTGTCCGAGAACGCGGTGGGCGCCTCGCCGAAAGCCCTGGCCGCCGCACGCGCCGAGATCGAGCGCACCCACTGGTATCCGCACTCCGACGGCGAGCCGCTGCGCGGACTGCTCGCCACGCATTACGGGCTCCCCGAGCAGAACGTCATTGTCGGGAACGGCGTGGACGAGATCATCCTGCTCGTCGCACTCGCGATGTCCGGCAATGCCAGGCCCACCGTGGTGACCGCCAACACATTCGCCGGCTACACCGCCTCACTCGAGATCACCGGCCATGCCGTGACCACCGTGCCATTGGCCACGGCGGGCGGAATCGATCTGGACGGTGTGTGCGAAGCCGCGTCCGGGGCCGCCTGTGTGGTGGTGTGCAACCCGCACAACCCGACGGGCACCGCCCTGAACGCCGAGCAGGTGAAGACCTTGGTCGAGGTGTGCCGCGACGCGGGAGCCCTGCTCGTCCTCGACGAGGCATACGCGGAGTTCGCCGATGCGACTCGGTTCGGCAGTGGTCTGCCCCACCTCCACGGCGAGGGAGTCGTGGTGCTGCGGACCTTCTCCAAGGCATATGGCCTCGCAGGCCTGCGCTGCGGCTACGCACTCGGCGACGGGGATCTCATCGCCGCCATGGCCACGATCCGCACGGCCCTGCCGTACAACACCAACCGGGTGGCGTTGGCCGCCGCCGCGGCGGCGCTCGCCGACCAGGACCACCTGAGGACCGTCGTCGACGACTGCGCCGTAGCCCGCCAGGTGCTGAGTTCGGGGCTCGCGGCGATGGGAGTCCGAAGTCTGCCGTCGCAGACGAACTTCCTTCTCGCACACCTCGGCGACGACGCGCCGGGCATCATCGAGCGCCTCGCCGACCAGCACCGGATCCACATCCGGGACATGGCGGGGCTCGGCCTGTCCGGCTGGGCCCGGATCAGTGTTCCGCTCACCCGCGACGTACCGCTCCTCACCTCGGCTCTGAGTTCCGTGACCGCGGCAACGGGCGCCCATGTCTGAACCGGAGCCTGCGTCGCCCAACCCCTACCGGAGAATATTCGCCGCGCCCGGCACGGCGTCCTTCACCGCCGCCGGATTCCTCGGGCGTTTGACGCTCACCATGACGGGCGTCGGCATCATCACTCTGGTATCCCAGCTCACCGGCCGGTACGGCCTGGCCGGCGCCCTGTCGGCGACCTTCGCGCTGTCCGCCGCCGCGATCGGCCCGCAGACCTCGCGCATGGTGGACCGGCACGGTCAGGCGAGGGTCCTGCGCCCCACCGCCCTCGCCGCCGCCGTAGCCGCGGCGGCGTTCGTCGTCTGCTTCGACCAGCGAGCGCCGGAGTGGGTCCTGTTCCCCTGCGCTGCCGGAATCGGCTGCGCGCCCAACGTCGGCTCGATGGTCAAGGCGCGTTGGGCCGAGGTCCACCAGGGGTCGCCACGTGAACTGCACACCGCCTATTCCTGGGAAGCCGTGGTCGACGAGGTGTGCTACATCGTCGGGCCCGTCGCCTCCATCGGATTGTCCATCGCGTGGTTCCCGCAGGCGGGGGTACTGATGGCGGTCGGATTCCTCCTCGTCGGAGTCTTCTGGCTGACGGCCCAGCGCGCCACCGAGCCCCGCAGGCATGCTGCGGCCGGCCACCGGGGAGGGACGGCGATGGGCTCGCGCGGGTTGCGGGTTCTCGTCGCGACCTTTGCGGCCATCGGCGGGATATTCGGCTCCATCGACGTCGTGACGGTAGCCTTCGCCGAGGCGGAAGGCCAC
Organism: Streptomyces griseochromogenes; assembly: GCF_001542625.1. Lineage (NCBI taxonomy): Bacteria > Bacillati > Actinomycetota > Actinomycetes > Kitasatosporales > Streptomycetaceae > Streptomyces > Streptomyces griseochromogenes. Next base: position 6,658,392 of record NZ_CP016279.1, read on the forward strand.
AAGGGCGCGGCAAGCCTGGCGCTCGCCGCGTACGCGCTCGGCTCCTGCGGCGCGGGCGTCGTCTTCGGACTGCTGCACCTCAAGGGCACGCCCTTCGGCAACTGGTGCATCGGGCTGTGCGCGATGGCGGTGACTGTGCTTCCGCTGCCGCTCGCCGGCAACCTCTATGCGCTGGCGGCCTTGCTCTTCATCGCCGGGCTGTGCGTCGCACCGACCATGGTGACCACGATGGCCCTGCTGGAACAACACGTTCCGCGCGACAAGTTCACCGAAGGCATGACGTGGACCGGAACCGGGCTCGCCATGGGCCTGGCGCTCGGCTCCACCGGAGCAGGCTGGGTCGTCGACACCTCGGGCGCACGGGCTGGGTACCTGGTGCCCGCCGCCGCGGGCCTACTGGCAGTCTCAGCCGCTCTTCTGGGCAGCCGACACCTCCGCAGGCCATCCGTGACGGAGGAAGGCACGACGGACGGCCGGTCACGGCTGTACGCGGACTGACAGCGGCACGCGGAAATCACTGGTTCAGCAGGCGTTCACACGGCCCATGGTGCATAGTTGACAAGCCGTCATACTACGTGGAGACGTGCCGAATCACCCTCGCCGAGCCCGCCGTCAAGGCCGCTTCAAGACTTCACCCCCAACCACTCTCGGCTGAATAAACGTTCAACCAAAGGGGCCCACGGTCAGGCAAAGGGGTCTACTCGCATAGATACTCCCGGTGCTGTCATGCTCACGATCGCCCGGAATCCTGCCGGGCACCGCACCGGGAGACCCCCACATGTCCCGAATATCGCGCCCCCTGGTGACCACCCTCTCCACCCTGGCTCTCGCCGCCGCGGGCCTCACCGTCACCACCGGCTCCGCCCACGCCGCGAGCTGCAGCCAGGGCTACCTCCCCCTGCCCGACCCGGCTTGTACGCCCGGCGCCCTCAACCCGGACGTCACCCAGGACACCATCGACTCGACCATCTGTGTCTCCGGTTGGACCGCGACCGTGCGGCCCCCCACCTCCTACACCAACGCGCTGAAGAAGAAGCAGATCGCCGAGTACGGCTACTCCGACACCAGCCTCTCGGACTACGAGGAGGACCACTTCGTCCCGCTCGAACTCGGCGGCGCCCCCAGGAGCGAGGAGAACCTCTGGCCCGAGCCGCACTCCGGCGACGGCACCTCCTCGCAGAAGGACTCCGTCGAGAACAAGCTGAAGAAGGCCGTCTGCGCCGGTGACGTCAGCCTCTCCGACGCGCAGAACGCCATCATCACCGACTGGACGACGGCGCTCTCCGACCTCGGCCTGAGCTGAGCCGTCGCCACCCTTAGGGGCCGGCTCCTCCCCCGTGAGGAACCGGCCCCCACCACTCCTGCCGCAGAAGCAGGTCGGATGCCTCCACAGGCACGATGTGCCGGAACGCCGCGCGGAAGACCCTCGTAGAGCACGGGTCACGAGGAGGACATCATGAACCGTCGGACTCGCGTTCACCTCAGCCGCCGGTCCACCTCTCCTCGCGACGACACGATCGACCACAGGACCCCCTCGGGGCGACTGCTGCCGTACCAGGGCGCCTACCGAGTCGTGCTCAACAGGTCGTCCGTTCGGTCAGGACCGGGCCGAGTCGGCAACGAGGGCCTGTGCCGGCTCGGTGGTTCTGTATCTGCGGTGGTGCCTTCGCACCGGCCGCGACTGGCGGGTGGCGGCCACCGACATGGGCTTGTTCATGGTATGGCTGAAGTACGTTCCGGCTGGCGCCGAGGACCAGCAGGTGGTCCGCGGACCGGGCACGCAGCCGGTGCGCGGCGAGCGGCGCATCAACAAGGTGCTCACCGCGGTACGCGGATTCCTGGCCTTCGCGATCGGCAGGGATGAAGCGCCGCCGTGGATCCTCGGGCAGATCTACGATCTGGCGGACTCGCGCGATTTGCCGCTCGAAGCCCAGGCAGAAGATGCCAGGTTGACTACCGGTTGCGGGCTCAGCACAGGCTGCACGAGCCTGAGACGGTGGTCGACCGGGCCACCGACGTCGAGACCGTGGCCATGTTCCGGGCCTGCCGGTCGGCCCGGGACCGCCTGATCGTTCTGCTCATGGCCCGGGTCGGCCCGCGCCGTGGCGAGCTCGCCGGTCTGCGACGCAGCGACGTGCATCTGCTGGTCGACAACGCCAGTCTGGGCTGCTCGGTCGAAGGGGCCCACGTGCATGTCCACCGCCGGGCCAACAGCAACAGCGCCTGGGCGAAGTCCCGTCGAAGCAGAGTAGTTCCGCTGGACTTCGTTTCCGTCCAAACACTCGACCAGTACGTCGCTGAACGCCACCAGACAGGACGCTGGGAACAGTGACTTCCTGCTGGTCAACCTGTTCCGGGCGCCGATCGGGGCACCGATGCGACCGGACGCCGTCAACGACCTGGTGGACGCACTGGTCCGGCGCGCGGGCATTCCGCGGCGGCTCGGCTCGAAGCGGTCACCGTGCCGGCACGGGCAGGTCTCTGCCAGAGCCTGAGAAAGCTGCCGATGCTCAAGTGAGGGCCGATTCCAGCCGCCCGGGTGGAGCCGCCGAACGACCTTGCGGCCAACCCGCAGGTGCGCCGGCGGCGCACGTACGACCGGGTACGGCGGGTACTCGCGGAGTTGGAGTAGGGGTGGCCGGCTAGGCGTGCCGCAGTTCAGCGTCGGACCGGCTTGGCCTCCGTGCGGGGTGTCGGTGTTCAGCGCGGGGCTGCCACGGCTGCCGCGGCCGCGGTAAGGATGCGGTGCAGGACGGGGACCGGGATCGCCGGGTTGGTGACCGCTGCGCATGCCGTGTCGCGGTCGTGCAGCAGTCCGGCCAGGACGCGGGCTGGCAGCCGCGGATTGCGCACCGCTGTGCCGCGGACGTGGGCCTCCGGGTCGTTCAGCAGCCGCACCGCGTCGGCCGGTGACAGCCGGGGGTCCTCAGCCGCGCGGCGGCGCACCTCGGCTTCGGGATCCCGGGCCAGGCGTGCGACGTCGACCGGTGTCGACTCCGGATCGTCCAGGGCTAGGCGGCGCATCCGCCCGCTGGGGTCGGCGGTGTAGCGCAGCAGGCCCGTACGGGGGAAGTTGGGGTGGCTGCGGGGCCGGTCGGGGTGGCTGAAGCTGCCGTCCCACCAGCGCCAGACCTCCAGCAGCATGTCGGCCGGCGCGTCCTCGCACGATTCGGCGAGGAACAGGCGGACCACCCGGTCCTCGTCCCGCGCCAGGCGCGCCACGACATCCGGCGGGAGGTGCCGGGCTCGGGCCACACTGCGGCGGACCAGCGGGTGGGACGACGCGGCGAGACGGCGCATCGCGTCGGCGTCACCGTGCAGGTCTTCGACCCAGGGCAGAGTGTGCGACATCGACGTCGGGTCGAAGTCGTGGCGTACCGCGGCACGTTGCTCCTCGGTGAGGTCGGGGCGCAGCGCCACTGCGGAGCGGATGTCGTCCTGCGAGTCCTCCGCCAGCACGGCGACGCCGTGTGCGCCCAGGCCCGGGTTGGCGGCCAGCGCCCGACGTACTTCCGCGTCCCCGTCCCGGACCAGCTCTGCCTCCAACTCGGGCGCGAGGCGGCACCGTTCGAGCGCCCGCCGCGGGTCGGGCAGGGCGGCGAAAACCTCGCGAGGCATGGGTACGCCGGTGTGGTGGGCGAGCAGCGCAGCCGTTCGCACCGCGTGGTCGGTGTCGGCCAGCAGCCGCTCCCGCAGCGGCGCAGCGAGGTCCTCCCACCGGGCACAGGCCGCCGCCCGCACCCGGGGATCGGCGTCGGCCGCGAGGCCAGGGAGGTGCTGTGCGGGGAGCCCCGGGAGTTCGGCGGCTCGCGCGCGGGACGGGCTGGCGAGGAGGTCGTCGTACAGGTCCTCGGGGAGTTCGGCGCCCCAGACGCAGGCATGCTCCGCCCAGAGCACGCGTCGATTCGGCGACGGCTCGGCGCGGACCAGGTGTACCCACTGATCGGACGTGAGCTTGGGCCGGAAGGTGTCGGCGAGCCTTGACCGCACCCGCGGATCGGGGTGCGCCACGGCGGCGTCGAGGACGGCGGGCCGGTCGCATCCGTGCAGGAAGCCCTCCTCCACATCCAGCAGCCGGATCAGCAGTTCGTCCGTCGCGGCCGGATTGGACCCTATCCCCTCCGCCCAGTGCAGAGGCCACGCACGTCGGCCGGGCACCGCCGCCCACACCTCGGCGCGCTCGACCTCCGTCTCGAGCCCGGCGGCCGCGGCGGCCTCCTCCAGCCGCTCCGGCAGTCGGTCGAGGGCCGTCACCCGAGGCCCGTCCGCGCCGGGCACCTCCGCCAGCAGCACCTGCCCGTCGAGGGAGAGCGCCACGAACCCGGGGTCGCCGGTCAACTCCGGCACGCCGCTCCCGGCGTGCCGGACCCGGGTCCACCAGGAGTCGTTGCCGCCGATCCGGTGCCTGAGGACGGCCACAAGGAACTCACCGTCGACACCGCAAAGACGGCGCCACCACGCGGCATCGAGTGCTTCGCGGGCCACTCCGTCCGGCGCCGCGATCCCCCGCGCGATCCGCCAGCCGGCCTCCGGCGGGAACAAGCTGCCCGGGCGCACGTCCTCGACGACCGTGAGTCCGGCGCATGCGAGTAGTTCGTGGAGTTCCTCTTGGCGCTGCACGCGGTCATGATCCCCGCCGACTCGCGGTGAGACAAGTCCCTCAGCCCACACCCAACCGGCCCTCACCCGCGCACAGGTCATTGACTGTGAGGTCGTTCGGCGGCCCCACCCGGGCGGCTGGAATCGGCCCTCACTTGAGCATCGGCAGCTTTCTCAGGCTCTGGCAGAGACCTGCCCATGCCGGCACGGTGACCGCTTCGAGCCGTCATGGAACCGTCCTCACGTTCTTCGAGCGCAATCTGTCCGGCGCACAGGGACCCGTGCACCACGGCGCCCGATGTGCTGAGCGCTTCACTCCGGCGATCGTCGCCGGAGTGAAGCGCTCAGTCACCCTCGATCACGACTCGATACGCGCCCCAGCACGGAATTGCGGACAGCGCGCTGAACTCGGCCCACGGAAGTCACGCGACATGACGGGTGACCGTTCACTATCGTCGCCGGAAGAAAGGACGTGGGCATGGCATTGGTGAAGAGGGGATCACGCCGCATAAGCGTCGACGACGTCCCCTATCGCTGGAGGCTGCGCGGAAGGCCGACCTATGACCAGGGGTTGGTCCGGTCGCCCCTCACCTATGCGGTCGAACACGCCGAATCTCCCGGCACCACACTGGTGGTCACCACCGACCAGCCACACCCGGGCAATTGGCTCGGTGCACCGGGCACTCCCGTCCTGCCGCGCGACGTCGCTGCCGGAATCCGCACCGCTCTCGCTCATGGATGGGCACCCCGGAGCCCGGGCTCTCCGTTCCGCCTCGACCAGTCGGAAGGCTTCGTCGCTTCCTGACCCACAACGCGCCGTTGGACTCACCGACCACCCGAATCGGTGAGTCCAAGGGTCGGCTGGACCAGCCGACCCTTGGAACCCGCATCGGCCGGCTGCCTCCGTGGATGAGCGTCATCGGCAGCCGACAGACCGGGACGGCCTGGTTCAGCAGTCGGCGGACGTCGGCCCGTCACCGCTCGCGAACCGCTTGAAGGCGGCCTGCTTGAGCCACTGCTGGACGTTCCCGGCTTCCGCGGTGCCGAGGCCCGCAGCGAGTCGCACGATTCCCAGCCCGGCTCCTCGACGAGCAGGCGCAGCACGGAGGGGCACCGAGTCCGGCGGCACCGCGGACATCACCGTCCAGGACCTGTACGGGGCATTCACCGTGCGGTCCCAGGCGAAGCTGCTGGAGGCGGCCGGGACGGGCCTGCCGCCGGTCGTACCGGTCGAGCGCGGGGACGCCTTGCCGCTCTCGTTCGGCCAGGAGCGGCTGTGGTTCCTGGACCGGCTGACGCCGGGCAGCACCGAGTTCACCGTTCCGCTGTTCATACGGCTCGGCGAACGGGCCGACCTCGATGCCGTCCACGCGGCCTTGCGGGCGCTCGCCGGGCGCCACGAGATCCTGCGCACCCGCTACCCCGTGATCGGCGACCAGCCGCGGCAGGTCGTGGGGGAAGCCGGCGTCGAGCTGCGTGAGGCAGCGACCACGGACCTGGCCGCCGAGGCCACGGCGGAACTCGGCCGGGGCTTCGATCTCGCCGACGGCCCGGTCTGGCGCGCGCTCCTGGTCCGCTCGGACGGCGCCGGCGACACCGTGTTGCTGACGCTGCATCACATCGCCTGCGACGGATGGTCGGCCGTCACCCTGGAACGGGACTTCCGGGCGCTGTACGCGGGCGCGGAATCTCCCGTCCCTGCGCTGCAGTACGCGGACCACGCCGTCTGGCAGCGCACCCATCTCGGCGACGACCTGCTGGCCCCGGGCCTGGCTGCCTGGCGTACCGCGCTGGAAGGTGTCGAGCCGCTGCATCTGCCCACCGACCGGCCGCGCCCGGCCCTGCGGGACGGCCGGGGCGCCGTGGTGACCTTCGCCGTGCCCGGCGACGTCGCGCGTCCTTGTTCATGTGAACGGCACGGGACACCACCGGGGCCGGGAACAGGGAGAGGTGCCCGGAGTGGTTGATCGGGGACCAGCGAGCATGCCTCACGGTCGGGCCCCCTGGGGCCCACGCAGGTTCGAATCCTGCCCTCTCCGCCGGTCGGGATCCGCTCCTGGGCGGGCGTCCGGCTGAGCCTGGCCGGTCGTACTTGGCCGCTCATTGGCGCAGCGGCTCGTCGTCCGAGCCAGGGCTTCGCTGCTCGATGCGCGACGAATCCGGAGTCCGGTGAGGGTGCCCCTGCCCGCCCGGGCCCGGCCCCATGATGGCAGGGGCACCATGTCACCTCAGCCGTCGGACCTGGGCGGTTCGGGCCAGGGACGCGCCTGCTGGCCTGCCGGGTCCGGTGCCGGCAGCGGCTGGGCAGCCGGCGGCTCCGACGGCGACTGCGAGGGCGCCGTCGTGGTCAGGGAGTTCCGGTTGGCCACGCTCAGCAGCACGCCGAGTTGCTGAAGGCTGTTGACCTGCTGTCCGTTGATCGTCACCGGATGCCGTACGGACTGACCGTTCTGCAGGTCGGCCAAGGCTGCGGACAGGTCGGCCCAGTTGTTCTCCATGTCCTGCACCGCCGCATTCGCGGGTGCACCCGTGTACCACCTCGTGTGCCCCCTGTCGCGTACCCCGCCGGTGAAGGACTGGGCAGCGCCGTTGAAACGAGCGGCTTCGCTGACCATCTGGACCAGTACGGTCATCGCCCGTGCGCGCTCGGGGACGGACGAGCCGTTGCTCGCGAGGGTCCGGATGGCATTCACCATGGCCTGCTGTCCGAGCGGGATGTCCTGACGTGCGTACTGATGCTCCTCCCCCTCCCTGCCCCGCGTGCGTGTGGCCTGCTGCAGGGCGCTGTAGCTGGCTCCGAAGCGAGCGTCCTCGTAGCTCTGGGGATCGGGTACGTGTTCACCGTCGAGCAGGTAGGTGTGGTCCTGGTTGCGCCAGCCGACGACATAAAGGTCGTTGGGGCGGACCAGCAAGTCGATGGCCGGATCCGTGGCCCCGCTCCCGGAACGGAGCCGAATGTCGATCGGGGTGTCGGAATCCCTGGTCTGGTGGAAACCGTAGGGGCCCTGTATTCCCGGCACAGGCTCGCTCACCGCGTCTCGGACTCGCTGCACGAAGTCCGTGTAACCTTCCGCGTCGTCGACCGTGTACTCGACGGCCGGGTTCTGCGCGAGGTCACGGCGGTTGCGCTCGTCACCGGTGTCATCAGCGGGGGTTGCGTGCTCCCGGGGCTCCTGGACAGCGGCGGGCGCGGACGCACTGTCCGACGGCTCCTCCACCTGCTGCCGGGTGTCCGCCCCAGAGGCTTGAGCGGTACTCTCCGGGTCACCGACCCCCTGCGTCACCTGCTGTGAGGCATCGGGTTCGACTGCCTGCGCGGCCGTGGCGCCGAGCCCGAGGCCCGTGGCCCCCATGGCAGCGGCGGCTATGCCCATGCTCACCCTCCGAGTGACATGCGAAGTTGAGGGCTTGCGGTGCTTTCCCATGGTGCTGTGGTTCTTTCTCGTCGACTGCGAGGAGCCATACGGCTGTTATGGCCTTTTCCAGCAAACGAGGGGATTCGCTTTCTCGGCAACAGTTTTCGCCTGTCACTGTGGTGTGCTCAGGGGCCGCCCGGCCACCCTCCTGCGGAGACCATTTCCCTTTCCTACGGATGCGAGGCCCGGCCTGATTGTGATCCGCTACGAAGCGTCCCGACATGCGGTCCACACCGTGGAGTCAGTAAATCCGGCTGCGTCGGCCGTCAGCATCGACGGTGTCCGGGGTGAGTTCCTTGACGAGGAAGACGCAGGGGTCTTCGACGTGGTGCTCGATGCCGTCCCGATCGATGTAGGACCGGCGGTCCACGTAGCGGACTGTCGGCCGGTATCCCAAGCGGGTGTAGAGCGCTGCGGCCCGAGGATTGCCGTGGTCGTCGACGCCCAGTCCGATGGTGCGCGTGCTCCGTTGTCCTGCGAGTCGTTCGGCACGGCGTATGAGAGCGGTGCCGATCCCGGTGCCGCGCAGCGGTTCGGCGACATGCAGGCCGTTGATCTCCGGGCAGTCCGGGAAGGCGGCCTGGACCTCCGGGGCGGAACAGCCGTTCCACCGGACCTCGCCATTGCCCACCGGACAGCCGTCGTTCCATGCGACCAGATACGTGCTGCTTCCTGCGGTATGGCGAACGAAGCGCCGGGCATGGAACGAGGTTGTGCCGCCCGACGGCAGGTGCTGGTCGAGCAGGACGACATCCTCGGCGCGGCACTCGGAAATGTGCATGCGCCTCACCATGACGCCGCCTTCACCTCCAGCACCAGCGCTTTTCTCGCAGGCGTGGTCAGTCGTCGAGGGCCGGCCCGGTGTCACGCTCCACGTCACGCAGGCACAGGCGGCCGCGTGAACGGCACCAGCGGAATCAGGTGCGGCCTGCTCGGCGGTTCGCGCCGGGCCGGTGGCGATCGGCGATCACCGGGACGACCGGCCTCATTGTCCGCTTCCCGCGCCTTGCCGTCGGTGCATACCGGGCGGCGACCGCGGTACTGGCCCACACTGGAAGGGGCAGCCGTGGACAGAACGGGGGCGCAGTCGATGCGCGCATGGGTGGTGGCCCAGCCGGGGCCCGTCGAGCAGAATCCGCTGCGGCTCGTGGAGCGACCCGTCCCGGTGCCGGGATCCGGCGAGCTGCTGGTGCGGGTGGGGGCGTGCGGTGTGTGCCGTACCGATCTGCACGTCGCCGAGGGGGACCTGCCGGTGCGCCGGGCGGAAGTGACACCCGGGCACGAGGTGGTCGGCGTGGTCGCCGCCATCGGCGCGTACGTGAGCGGGTGGGCCGTCGGCGAGCGCGTGGGAGTGGCGTGGCTGCGCCGCACGGACGGCACCTGCCGGTACTGCCTGCGCGGGGACGAGAACCTCTGCCCCGGCTCCGAGTACACCGGCTGGGACGCGGACGGCGGCTACGCCGAGTACACCACCGTTCCGGCCGCCTTCGCGTACAGGCTGCCGACAGACATGGACGATGTCGCACTGGCACCGTTGCTGTGCGCGGGCATCATCGGCTATCGGGCGCTGCTGCGGACGTCGCTGCCGCCGGGCGGGCGCCTCGGGCTGTACGGATTCGGCGGCAGCGCTCACCTGTGTGCGCAGGTCGCCTTGGCGCAGGGGTCCACCGTGCACGTCCTGACCCGCGACGAGGCCTCCCGACAGCTCGCTCTCGACCTCGGCTGTGCATCGGCCCGTGGAGCCTACGACCTGCCGCCGGAGCCGCTCGACGGGGCGATCCTGTTCGCCCCGGCCGGTGAACTCGTACCGGTGGCACTGCGGGCACTGGACCGGGGCGGCGTACTGGCGATCGCGGGCATCCATCTCAGCGACATCCCCGTCCTGCACTATGAGAGCGAGCTGTTCTACGAAAGAGAGGTGCGCAGCGTCACCTCCAACACCCGGGACAACGGCCGGGACTTCCTGGACCTCGCGGCCCGGCACGGCGTCCGGGCCACCACACATCCCTATCCCCTCTCCGAAGCCCAGCGGGCGCTGAGCGATCTGAAGGCGGGGCGCTTCGACGGGGCGGCCGTACTGCTGAACGACCTGTAGACGCGGCACCCACCTGTAGCTGGAGGTCCATCGCCGCTGGAGTGGATCCGGGGTTCCTTCTGCGTGAGCGCGATCAACCACCCTATGACGTCGGATGGTTGGAGCGGTCCCGCGCGCTCTCGGGTGAGGACCCTGCGAAAGACGGCCTCGGGGTTCTGGACAAACTGAACGAGGACGACGCCTTCCGCGGCCTCGAAGAGACCCTCGATCTCATCGACGAAATCCCTGACGAGGTACTCGCGCAGGGGCAGGAAGCCACCCGGCAGTGGCTGCAGGCACGCCTCGGCGACACGGCCGGTGAGGCGGCGTCCAGCCGAGGAAGTTCAACGCCGGTGGATGCGTCCGGGGCATCCTGCTGGCCGTGGGGTCGAACCTCCTGGCCATCGGGAAGATCTACAAGGTCAACAAGGCCATCGACAGACTCGGCGGCGTCAAGAAGGTCGTCAAGAAGATCCAGGACAAGAAGAAGCGCGGCAAGAAGAGCTTCAAGAAGGCGATCATGGAGGTGTTCGAGGAGTCCGGCACGGGCATCGGCGCCATCGCGGCCGAGATCCTCGGCGTCGACCAGGTCATCAAGAACTGCTGGTAAGGCCGGTCCGAGAACCGGCTTCGAGCAGGCCGTGATGATCGTCTACCCGCTCGCCCTGGTCTCGGCCTTCGCCGTGCGCCGGTTCACCGACAAGTACGGGCACGGAACCGCCGCTCGCACGTCCGGCCTGGTCCTTGCTCCGGCCGTGTTCGGCGCGCCGATGTCGGCTGCCGGATGACACCGATGGGCCGCTCAGGACTTGGCTGACCTCTTCCGCTTCGCACCGAAGCGCGGGTCGTCGGAGGCACATCATGTCGCCTCCGACGGCCCGTTCCGAGGACTCTCCGGGGTCGAGCCGGTTCCGCGTCGCCGCGAACAGCAGGCCGCCGCCGAGCACCGCACCCTCCCCGCCCGGGTCCGCCGGAGCAACGACGGCGGCCACACCGCATCGCATCGCATCGCATGTGACAGCGACGTACGGAACATGTCACAGGGTTCGTACCACCACATGCCGCCGCTTCCCCAGAGCCCCACCAGGTGGGATGTTTACCGGCCGGAGCGGCCCGCAACGGGCCGCGGGGAGGGATCGGGGTGGACACCTTGACACGCCAACAACACCGCACCAGCGACGGCAGAACCACCGGACGAGCTCGAAGAATCGGCAAGGCCGGCGGAGACGGCAGAATCCCGCGCCGCCTGGCCGCGGTAACCGCCACAGCGCTCGCCGTGGCCGTACCACTGACCCTCGGCGCCGCAGGAGACGCGGGGGCGGCGGTGGACCACTCGATCGTCTTCGCCCGCTACACCGCGGCAGCGCCCGTCGAAGATCTCTACACGATCTCCCCCGGTGGCGGCACGCCCGTCGCGCTCACCCACACCTCCACCGTCAGCGACGTGATGCCCACCTGGTCCCCGGACGGCAAGCGGGTGGCCTTCGTCCGTTATGGATCCGGTGGCGCCATCGACGGCATCTGGACGATGAAGACCACGGGCGGCGACCTGAAGGCCGTCCCCGGCACCAAGGGCGCCTCCGACCCGGCGTGGTCCCCGGACGGCAAGCGGATCGCCTACGCCAAGCCGGTCGGCACCCAGCGCGAGATCTATGTGGCCGACATCGACGGCACCCCGGCCACCCGGCTCACCCACACCACGGCGGACGACCTCCATCCGACGTGGTCCCCGGACGGCAAGTACCTCGCGTTCAACCGCGCGGACGCGGGCGGGCACAGCAGGGTGATGCGGATCCGGCTGTCCACCCTGGCCCAGACGGCCGTCACCGGATCCGGCTCCCACGACTGGACGCCCGACTGGTCGCACGGCGGCCGGATCGCCTTCAGCCGCGTGGACTCCTCGGGCTTCGCTCACCTCTACCTCGTCCGCCCCGACGGCACCGGACTGCACCGCATCACCGCCGCCCGCCTCAACGACAAGAACCCCTCGTGGTCGCCGGACGGCAACCGCCTGGTGTTCACCAGAGGCGGTGCCGACGACGGGGACCCCGAACACCTCTACCTGGTACGGGCCGACGGCACCGGACTGACCCAGCTCACCAAGACCGACTCCCATGACCTGGAGGCGGACTGGCGCCCGTAAGGCGCCCGGCAGAGAGAGTCGGCCTGCCCGGGTTCGGCGAACACGTCCTGCGGCCAGGGGTCTGAGCCACCGAGCCCTTCTACGCGCCGCTGCCCACCCGGTCCCCCGACCAGGTGGGCTCAGGCCGCGCCAAAGCGATCATCGGTGACGGAGCTGCTCAACCTCGCCGCCGAGGCAGAGATCCCGTCAGGGCCGCGCCGCCCTGCGGAGCTCGGCCAGCAGTTCAAGCCCCGTACGGCTCCTCCCCGTCCCGGCCTCCGCGCCCTCCGCCTCCCTGACCAGGGCCACCAGGCGGTTGTTCGCCGGCGCCTTCAGGCCGTGCCGTTCGGCCAGCACGACGATCTCGCCCTGCAGCGTGTCGATCTCCGTGGGCCTGCCGCGCTGCAGATCCTCCCACATCGAGGAGCGGGCGTGCGCGTCGATGCGCAGCGTCGAGGCCGCCACCCTGCGGAACAGGGTGTCCGGCAGGCGCAGTACGTACGGGGTGAGCCAGGCCGGCGCCGGGCCGAGCCGCGCGGGGCGGATGCCCGCGGCGCGGTAGGCCGCGAGGGCCTCCTGTTGGCACATCGCGAGGCACAGCCGGTACGAGCGCTGCGCAAGCTGTGCGCGCAGCGGGAGGCCGGAGAGAGCGTTGACGGCGTTGTTGAGATTCATCAGCAGCTTGGCATGCTGCACCTCGGCGATGTCGCCGCGCGCCTCGATGGCCAGGCCCGCCTCCGTACAGGCGCGAATCAACCGGGCCGCCTCCGGGTCGTCTTCCACCATCAGGGTGCCCGGCATCCCCTGATGCACCGTGCCCGGCTCGGACTGGACCACGTTGTAAGGCACCATTCCGGCCAGCACCCGGGCCGCCGGGAGGGCGGCGCGGAGGGTTGCCGGATTGTGGAGCCCGTTCTGGAAGCTCACCACGACCGCGCCGGGCTTGAGGTGAGCGGCCAGCTCCCGAGCGGCGGCCTCGGTGGCCGCGGTCTTCACGGTGACCAGCACGTAGTCCGCCTCGGCGGCGGCGTCGGGCGTGGTGGCGACTGCCAGCCGGTCGGGCGGCAGATATCGGGGCGGGCGGACCGAGTCACTGAGCGTCAGCCCCTTCTCCCGCAGAACGTCCATCGCCGCCGGCCGGCCGATCAGGGTGACGTCGGCGCCGGCTACGGCAAGGCTGCCGCCGAGATGGCAGCCGATGCTGCCCGCGCCGAGGACTGCGAACTTGGGACGTGGCTCGAACATGCGGCTCACTCTCGGAAAGCGTGGCGGAGGCGTCCAGCATGGCCGAGGCGGGCGGCGTTGACCATCGCCCCGACCGAGCGAACGGCCCTCGCCGAACAGCCGGCTCTGTTCACGAGAAGTGGCGGCTCTGGCCCGACTTCTGCGGTGCGTGCACGCCGAGTGGAACGGCGAGGTCCGGGAGCGCTGGGCCCCACGGACGTCAGTGGGTGTCGGTGCGCTTTTCGAGGCGGGTGCCGTGGCGAAGGGTGATCGACATCAGGTCGCTGGGGGCGTCCAGCTCCAGGCGGTGCCAGCGGCCGCGCGGGACGATCACGGCATGGCCTGCCTGCAACCGCACCATGTCCTGGATGCCGCCGGGCGAGGCGGGACGCAAGTAGAGGCGGACGCTGCCGGTCAGACAGCACACCGCCTCCTCGGCCTCCGGGTGCATCTCCCAGTGGTCGGCGTGGACGTCGGCGTCGGTCTCCACGTGGAACGTCGCGATCTGCCAGGCGCCGGAGTCGCCGCTCGTCATCCGCCGTTCGGCGACTCGGATGTTGCCGTTGGGGTGGATGTGCAGCGCCGAGGCGAACAGGTCGATGGATGAGAGAGGTGTCGTCGTCATGACGGCGTTCCTTCCAGTCGGTTGTCCAGGTGGGGGACGGGTCGCGGCTCGGATGTCGCGACCCGGCTGCGGGGCAGCGCACCGATCGCCACGGCCGCCGCGAGTACGAACAGCACGGCGGCAAAGGCCAGGCCCAGGGCGTAGCGGCCGACGCCGGTACGGCCACCGCCGCCAACCACACTCCGGAGTCCCCCTCGTAAGTTTTTATACACGTAAGAAAAATAGCGTCAGGAGATCGCCGCTGTCGACACCCGGGGGATGACGGAAGCACTCAATGGGCTTCCCGGTCGATGAGGGTGCGGACGCCGGGGAGCCGTCGGCCTTCAGCGCGGGGCAGGCGTAACCCCGGGTTCCAGCCGCTTGTGAATCGGTCATAGACGAAGAATTTCCTGTCACGGGCCTTGACTTCGCAGGTGGGCGGCATCGCGCACGCGGAAGCGGAGGGACTGATTCGCCTACGCAAGATCAACAGTCGTCCCACCTAGGGTGAATATGCCAGCTGCTGAATCCCCTTCTTCGGGAAGGCATGCACATGATCAGAAGTGCGATCTTGTTCGATCTGGATGGCACTCTTGTCGACTCCTACGCGGACGCAGAGGACTGCTGGGGCGAGTGGGCCCGATCGGTCGGCGTGGGCGAGGAGTTCGACCTGGCGCGGTTCTACGGGCAAAAGCGCAGCGACATCGTGCGGACGATGCTTCCGCACCTGTCCGAGCAGGAGATCCTGGACCACGCGGAGCGGGTCAGACTCGCAGAGCGGGCCCGCGTCGCGAAAGTGGTGGCGCTGCCCGGCGCGGCAGAGGTGCTCGCCGCACTCCCCCGGCACCGCTGGGGCATCGTCACATCGAACGACACGGAGGTGGCGGAGGCTCGGCTGCGCAGCGCCGGCCTTCCGGTACCCGATGTCCTCGTCAGCGCGGATGACGTCGGGCAACCCAAGCCCCATCCGGAGGGGTTCCTGCTCGCCGCGCAGAAGATCGGCGTCGATCCCGCCACTGCGGTGGGGATCGACGACTCCCCCATGGGCGTCGCCGCGGCCATGGCCGCCGGCATGACGACGATCGCTGTGCGCTTCCGGACGCACGACGACAACGCACTGCGCGAAGCGCATGCCGTGGCCGACGGCGTGGGCTCCCTCACCTTCCAGGTCCTCCCGGACGGCATTTCCCTCAAGATTCCCGGAGCCGAATTATGACCTTACGCATCTCGCCGAGCGTCCTCGCGGCCGACTTCACCCGGCTCGCCGACGAGGCGGACGCGGTGGCCGACGACGCCGACCTGCTGCATGTCGACGTGATGGACAACCACTTCGTTCCCAATCTCACGGTGGGGCTTCCGGTGGTCGAGTCCCTCGTGAAGAACGTGCGGCTGCCTCTCGACATCCACCTCGGTATCGCCGACCCGGACCGCTGGGCCCCGGACTACGCCGAGGCGGGGGCGGGCAGCGTGACGATCCACGCGGAAGCCACCCACGCGCCGGTCCGCACTTTGCGGGCGATCCGGGCGGCGGGCGCCCAGGCCGGACTCGCACTCAGCCCCGCCACTCCCCTCCTGCCCTACGAAGGGCTGCTCGAGGAAGTCGACACGCTCCTGGTGATGACCGTCGAACCCGGCTTCGGCAGCCAGAAGTTCCTGGAGTTCACGCTGGAGAAGGTCCGGCGGGCACGCGAGGCCATCGACTCCCTCCGGCGCGTGAGCGGCCGGGAGATACCTCTGTGGCTACAGGTCGACGGCGGCGTCAACGAGGCCACCATCGAGCGATGCGCGGCCGCGGGAGCGGACTCCTTCGTGGCCGGCTCTGCCGTCTACGCCTCCGACGACCCGGCCGCCGCCGTGCGCGCTCTGCGAGCGAAGGCCGAGAGCACACAGTTGGTCGTCACCGAAGCATCCTGAACATCCTCAACCCCCGCATCCGTTGCATGGAAGGAACGATCACATGGGACGCGTAGAGGGCAAGGTCGCCCTGATCACCGGCGCCGCTCGCGGACAGGGACGCTCGCACGCCGTCCGGCTGGCCCAGGAAGGCGCGCACATCATCGCCTCCGACATCTGCCAGGAGGTCGGCAGCACCCACTACACGCTGGCGACCAGCGACGATCTCAAGGAGACCCGGCGGCTCGTCGAGAACGAGGGCGGGAAGATCCTCACCGTCAGCGCCGATGTACGGGAGCCGGAGCAGTTACGGGCGGCGGTCGACGCCGGCCTGGCGGAGTTCGGCCACATCGACGTGGTGTGCGCCAATGCCGGGATCGGCTCGCTCGGACGGGCCTGGGAGCTCTCCGACAAGCAGTGGGGCGACATGCTCGACGTCAACCTCACCGGTGCGTGGAACACCGTGCGGGCCGTCATCCCGCACATGATCGA
The DNA here is from genome assembly GCF_001542625.1 of Streptomyces griseochromogenes. Taxonomy (NCBI): domain Bacteria; kingdom Bacillati; phylum Actinomycetota; class Actinomycetes; order Kitasatosporales; family Streptomycetaceae; genus Streptomyces; species Streptomyces griseochromogenes. Next base: position 6,674,816 of record NZ_CP016279.1, read on the forward strand.
GGCAGGCCGCGGCGGTTCCATCATCTTCACCAACTCGGTCGCCGGGACCCTCGGGCGGCCCAACATGGCACACTACGCGGCCTCCAAGCACGGGCTCGTAGGCCTGATGCGCTCGCTCGCCAACGAGCTGGCGCCCTACTACATCAGGGTCAACAGCATCCACCCGGGCAATGTCGACACCGACATGGTGCAGAACATCACCGGGCGCAGGCTGCTGCTGCCCGATGTCGAGGACCCGTCCCGTGAGGAGTTCGCCGAGGCCGCCGCCGCGCTGAGTGTCATCCCCGTCCCCTGGGTGGAGTCCATCGACATCAGCAACGCCGTGCTGTGGCTGGCCTCCGAGGAGGCCCGCTATGTCACGGGCGCGACCCTGCCGGTGGACGCCGGCGCCGCGATCAAGGCCTGAGACCGCACCGGCGAGGAGGCATCATGTCTATGACCAAGCGATCGAGCGAACCATTACGGGACCCCTTGGGGCAGCTGGGCGAATACGGCGTCTCGATATGGCTGGACGACCTCAGCCGCGAGCGTCTGGTCTCCGGCAATCTCGCCGCCGTCGTACGGGACAAGGCGGTCGTCGGGGTCACCACCAACCCGTCCATCTTCCAGCGGGCCATCGCGGGCGACTCGGGATCGGCGTACGAGGCGCAACTGCGGGACCTGGCCCTGCGCGGGGTCACCGCGGAGGAAGCGGTCCGCGTGCTGACCACCGCGGACGTGCGTGCGGCGGCCGACATCCTGCGGCCGGTGTTCGACCGTACGTCAGGGCACGACGGGCGCGTCTCGTTGGAGGTCGATCCCCGGCTGGCCCACCGGACGGAGGCCACGGTCGCCGAGGCCCGGCAGCTGTGGTGGATGGTGGACCGGCCCAACGTGCTCATCAAGATCCCCGCCACCCGGGCGGGGCTCCCGGCGATCACCCAGGCCATCGCGGAGGGCATCAGCGTGAACGTGACGCTGATCTTTTCGATCGACCGGTACCGAGCGGTGGCGGACGCCTATCTCAGTGGTCTGGAAGCGGCGCTCGAAGCGGGCCACGACCTCTCCGGCATCGAGTCGGTGGCCTCCTTCTTCGTCTCCCGGCTCGACACCGAGACCGATCGGCGGCTGGAGGAGATCGGCGGCGAGAAGGCGTTGGCGCTGCGCGGCCGGACCGGATTGGCCAACTCCCGCCTGGCCCACGAGGTGTACGAGGAGATCGCCGACTCCCCGCGGTGGCGGGCGCTGCAGGCGGCCGGGGCCAATCCGCAGCGCCTGCTGTGGACCTCGACCAGCACCAAGAACCCCGACTACCCGGACACCTGCTACGTCACCGGCCTGGTGACCGCGGGCACGGTCAACACCTTGCCGGAGGCGACCCTGGACGCCGTGGCCGACCACGGCGAGATCCACGGCGACACGGTCCGCGGCCAGTACGCGCAGGCCGCGGGGGTCTTCGCGGGGCTGGCCGGAGCCGGCATCGACTACGACGACGTCGTGGAGGTGCTGGAGGCCGAGGGGGTCAAGGCGTTCGAGAAGGCGTGGCAGGACCTCCTCGACAGCGTGGCGAGCTCGCTCGTCCGACTGGGCGAGGAACCGGCCGCGCACCGAGGACGACCGACCGGCAGCGGGACGAGCACGGACGCACGATGACAACTGCCGTTTCGGCGACCGAGACCGGGCCACGGGTGTCACGCGCATTCGTGGTCCGGCTCGGCCTCGGCTACCTCGGCCTGTACAGCGCGGTCCTGTCCGTCGCGCTGGTCACCCTCGCCCTGCGCGTCGAGGATGTCGACCCCCGGCACAAGGAGACCAGCCTCGCGGTGGTGGCCAGCCTCGGGGCCCTGGTCGCCCTGCTGGCCAACCCCCTGGCCGGGCGGCTGTCGGATCGCACGTCCTCGCGCTTCGGGCGACGCAGGCCCTGGCTGATCGGCGGGGTGCTCGGCGGGACCGTGGGCCTGGCCGTCATGGCCATGGTCCCGTCCGTCGTCGCCGTCGCTGTCGGCTGGTGTCTGGCGCAGCTCTGCTTCAACGCGACCATCGCCGCGCTCGCCGCCACCGTGCCGGAGCATGTCCCCGTCTCGCAGCGCGGCATGGTCTCCGGCGTCGTAGGGTTCAGCCAGCGGCTGGCCGTACCGATCGGCATGGGAGCGGCCGCCCAGTTCTCGGCGGGTGCCGCCGGGTTCCTGGTGCCGGCGGCGGTGGCGGTCGTCGTCATCACCCTGTTCGCCGTGCCCTTGCGTGACGGGAGGGCCCCGTCGGGCCAAGTCCCTTTCTCCGCACGGGAGTTCTTCGGCAGCTTCTGGACCGATCCCCGCAGTCATCCGGACTTCGGCTGGGTGTGGCTGACGCGGTTTCTGGTGTTCTTCGCGGCCGTCGCACCCGTTCCCTACCTCGCCTACTACCTGACCTCCCGGCTGCACATCTCCGACGGTGACGTGGCCGGCACCGTCGCGTTGCTGACCACGCTCAACTACGGCCTCAGCGGCGTGACGGCGGTGCTGTGCGGCTGGCTGTCCGATCGGGCCGGCCGCCGCAGGCCCTTCGTGACCGCGGCCGCCGTCCTCCTGGCGGCCGGCCTGGGCCTCCTCGCCATGTCCACCGCACTGCCTTGGGTGTATCTCGCGCAGGCTCTGCTGGGCGTCGGATCCGGCTTCTACTTCGCCGTGGACATGGCCCTGGCGACAGAGGTGCTGCCCAACTCCGCCGACGTCGGCAAGGACCTCGGCGTCATCAACAGCGCCGACGTCCTGCCGCAGTCCATCGGACCCGCCCTCGCGCCGCTGCTGCTGGCGGTCGGCTCGGGGCACAACTACACCGCTCTCTACCTGTTCACGATGGTCGTGGGCCTGGTGGGAACCCTCACCGTCACCCGCATCAAGACCGTCCGCTGACCATCCACCTCACCGGAGGAACCCGTGATCTACGAATACGCCTACCTGTACATCACCCGCGGCCGGGAAGCCGAGTTCGAGCGGGCGCTCGTCGCGGCGAGCCCCATCCTGAGGTCCGCGGAGGGCTGCCGGTCCGTCGACCTCTACCGCGACGTGGAGGCCGAGGGCCCCTACCTGCTGCGCGTGGGCTGGGCGAGCCTTGAGGACCACGTGGAGAAGTTCCCCAAGAGCAAGCAGGCGCCCGAGTTCGCCGCGGCCATCGAGCACTTCTTCGACCGCGAGCCCACCCTGCGCCACTTCGACTCCCAGCCTGTGGGCGCCGGCATCGGCTGAGGCGTTCCGCCCGGATCCACCGGCGGGTCAGAGGAGGTCGCCTGCGATGTGGAGTGCGGCCGGGTACGTGGTCGCGGCCTTCGCGCAAGGGGTGACAACCCCGCGGCCGAAGGCGGGTGGCCCGCCGTCACGGCTGCCGCGACGCGGACGATGGCCCCTCTGATCAGCCGGGACGGGGGGTCGACCCTCGAATGCCGCGCTTGCGCAGGTGCTCGCGGAGCGCGCACGAGGAGTACACCTTGGGCAGAGACCCGGCGGTCGCCGGTCTCTGTCGACCGCGAGCTGAACCTTCGTGGTCAGCCCGCCGCGAGAGCGTTCGACGGCCTGATGTGGCGGCTCGCCGGCCGGGGCCCCTTTCCGTGGGGCCCCGCTGGTGTGCTGGTGGGCGCGAGCGTGGTGGACACCCACTGCCGTCGGCGTCGGACGGGCGTGGTGCCGGAGCCCCTGTGGTCACCGGTTTGTGGCTTGTGCACGGCTGCGGTAGCGGTCGAGCACGTCCTGCCGCAGCAGGTGGCCGAAGCCGGCCGTCTTCAGCCGGAGGCCGAACTGGGCCTCGTCGATACCGAGTTCGGCGGCCGTGTCGGCGAGATGCCAGTCGTGTGCGGCCAGGCGGTTGAGCAGATGGCCGCGGCGCACCTGGTTCTCCGAGAGGCGGAACGTCTTGAGGTAGACAGTGCGGCCGTGTTCGTCGGTGATCGCCTCGCCGATGTGGTTGTCCTGCTTGGGACGGAACGGGGGCAGGAACCGGGAGAGTGTGAAGCGGTCCATCCGGTACACCCGCTGCCAGGTGTTGGCCTGCCCCAGCAGTCCGGCCGCCATGGTCTCGTCGTGGAAGTCCGCCCACTGTGCGGTCTGCTGCCTTGCGGCGGCCCGGAGTTCGTCGAGAGACCGGATGCCGTGGTCGGTGATGCGGGCCCGGAAGTCCGGCACCGGCGGCATCAGGGTCGCGTAGTGGTGGACCAGGTCGCCGTAGAGGTCCTGCACCAAGGTGGGGTGCAGGACGCGGTAGTCCTCCGGGTGTGGCACGACGAAGGCCGCGGCGAGCGCGTCAGCGAGGTAGACGAGGACGCCGCACTGACCCGGATGGATCTCGAAGACGCGCAGTGCGTCGGCCAGCCCCGGCACGTCCGCGCCCAGGTAGGCCGCCTCGGCACGCGGGGAGAGTCCCTGGCTCAGGGCCTGTCGCGACCACTCCTCCCACGCGATGGCGGGCCCGCCGAAGTGCAGCGCGAGATAGCCCTCCAGCGCGAGGTGGAGCGGCAGGAAGCGCAGCCGGTGCCTGGCCTCCCGACGCGCCATCCGGCGATGGAACTGCAGCCGCAGCGTCGCCACCGGCTGCTGGGGCTGTCCGCTGCTGAGCTGTGTGCCGTAGGCGGCGGCCGGTGAGCCGTCCGTGGTCCACTCGGCGACGAAACCGTGCGGGATGTAGGAGAGGTAATGCCGTCTCCCGGGCAGGTCGACCACGCCCGGTCCGCCGTAGATCTGCGGATGCAGACGCAGGTCCTGAACGGGCTCGGCCCGCACCAGCGGCACCAACCGCACGGCGCCCCACACCTGGCCAGGGCGTGTCATGAGCCCATCGAGCAGGCCGGCCCGCGTCACTGACATGTCGGCGTCCAGGCCGTGCGACGTCATCGTGGGCTCCTTTCCGCCGGCCGCTGCGGTATCGGGGGAAGCTGGGCCGCCCGCGCGTCCAGGTAGGTTCTCAGTTCGGCCAGCCCGGTCCGGCCCTCGGCGAATTGCGCGATCTCGACGAGCGCGGGCAGGTCCTCCGCGTCGCGGATGCCCGCGGTCGGCACACTCGACGACAGCCGGCGGACGTCGAAGCCCGTGGCGTCGTAGACCGGGTTGAGGTGGACCACGCTGGTCCGGCGGTCCGGGTCGAGGCGGGTGCGCCAGACGCGGAGCACCTCGCCCGCCAGTCCTGGAGGGGCGTTGTCCCAGCCGTCGGAGACGATCACCAGTCGCTCGGGGGCGGTGCTCAGCGCGTCGAGGATCCGTTCGCCCAGCGGGGTGGGACCGACGGGGTGCGCCAGGAGCGCGTCGCCGCGTCCGGAGGTCCACAGGCCGGTGTAGCGGCCGGCGAGCGCTTCGAGGAGATAGTGGCAGGCCAGGGCCACCACGAGCGGCCGCTGTCGCTTCACTCCCGAACCGTAGGAGGAGAAGCTGTCGTCCAGGACGGCCGTCACCTGGCCCCAACGCCCGCGGTGTCGGCCCGCGACGCGTGCGGCGGCCGTCCGGAGCGCACCGGTCAGCTCCTCGCGGCGGGACACCCGCTCGGCGGCCGGGAGGGAGAGCACATACCCGGCGAGCCGGGTGAGCGGCATTCGGGACAGGTCTGTTCCGATGGCTTCCATGGCCGCGGGACCGTGCTGCCGCGCGGTCTGCTGAAGCCGCAGTCTCTCCACGCGGGTCAGTCGTGGCGCGATGCGCTCCAGGAAGACGCCGCGCGGGATTCCGTGCTTGGCCGCGAAGCCCTCGGCGACGGTGTAGGGGAGTTCGTAGACGGCGGTCTGCTCGTAGTGGGCGCGGCGCCAGGTCTCCAGGATCGGTGTGTCGTAGTGGGCGCTGCTCTGCGGCGCGAACAGGAACGTACCGACTTCCGCGTCGCCGGGTGCCAGATGCGTGTGTCGCAGTGCCTGCTTGAGTCCGCTTCGGTACTTGACGGCGTCGAGGGCCAGATCGGGCCGGGCGGACAGCCAGTCGCGCAGGAGGGCGCGGGTGCGGCGGTTGTTGACCCCGCTGCGGCGCAGGGATCGGAAGAGCCCGTAGACGCGCTGCGGTGGCAGCAGGGCCAGTCGGCCGGCGATCAGGCGGCCTTCACTGCGGCGCTGGTCCGCGATGGCCTCGGCGGCGGTCTCCAGCAGCCGTCGGATGATCAGTGCGGCGTTGTGGTCGTTGATGTCGAGCGCGAGCACGCCCGCGTACAGGTCGCGGTAGTTGCCCAGCATGTAGGCGTGCAGGAAGTCGAGGGACAGCTGCTGAGCACCCTCGTCCGAGTGGAACTCGCGCTGGCCGGTCGCCGTGATCGCGGCGTTGACGAAGAACAGCACATCGTCGGCCGCTATCAGATCCCCGAACGACTCCATGCGCGTGCCCGTTCACTTGTCGGCTCCCCCTGAGGCCGGCCGGGGAATGGAGGCACAAGCTGCGAATCATTGCTTTACAGGCAGGTTCCGGAAGTCGCACCGGAGTCCCGCGGCCGGCACCGGGACGGTAACACAGCGCAGGTCGCGGGCTTCAGCGCTTTTCCAGGCGCCTGTTGCGCAACACCGGCGGCCCGTTCCGGTCCCTGACCGCGCCTGCGCCGCCTCGCCCTCACTGCAGCCGGACACTTGACGGATCCGGCTCGTCAAGTGGACGGCGCCTCGGGCCCCGGCCTCCGCGCACCGGAATCACCGCGCCCGACGGCGCCAGATCGAGGGGCTGACGCCTCGGGTGCGCTTGAAGGCCACGCTGAAAGCGAAGGGATCCTCGTACCCCACCTCGTGGGCCACGGCGGCGACGGTCGCCTCGGTGTCACGGAGCAGGTCCGCTCCCAGGGCCATCCGCCAGCCGGTGAGGTAGGTGAGCGGGGGTTCACCGACGAGTGCGGTGAAGCGAGCGGCGAAAGCGGCGCGGGACATGCCGACCCGGGCGGCCAGCTCGGCGACGGTCCATCGATGGGCGGGATCCTCGTGCAGCAGGCCCAGCGCGTCGCCGATCGCGGGATCGGCCAGCGCCTGGTACCAGACGGGCGCTCGGTCCGGTCCGGCGCACCATGCGCGCAGGGCCAGCACGAGCAGGAGATCCAGCGCCCGGTCGAGGACGGCGTCCTGACCGGGTTCGTCGCGGGCGACCTCGGTGGCGAGGAGATCCAGCGCCGCCCGTGTCCCTGGCCCGGAGGGCACGACTGCCAGCGGTGGGAGCATGCCCAGCAGGCGCTCTCCCACATCGCCGCGGAGTTCGTAGGCGCCCCGCAGCATGATCGTGGCCCCGGGCAGACCGTCACCGTAGGTGCGGGGCGCCAGGCTCCGGCGCATGCCCGGCGCCGCGTCATCCCCTTGGATGACGTGCTTCGTTCGCCCGTGGATCACGACCTGGGGTGGGGTGGAGGGGGCGTCGGCGATCGTGTACCGGCCGGAGCCGGTGATGAGGGCGATGTCTTTCGCCGCGAGATGTACGGGTGCCGTGCCCGGGTCGTCGAACCGGACGCAGGCGTGCCCGGCGAGCGTGGTCACGACCGTGAGCGCCGGGGCCTCGGCGAAGGTCAGCGACCACGGAGGACGCTGGATCAGCTGTCTGACCAACGCGTTCCTGGCACGGGCCCGGTGCAGCAGGTCACTCAGGACATCCACACGCTCACGCTAGACGATCACAAAGGTGATGACGACGACTTCCCATGGATCGTCCACGGGTCCGTGGAGTTGTCTGGACGGCATGAAGAACATCCTTGTCCTCGGCGGCACCGGCAAGACCGGTCGCCGTATCGCCCGGCGCCTGAGGGCTGCCGGCCGGCCGGTCCGCACGGTGTCCCGCACCAGCGGGGACACCCCCCTGGACCTGGACGACCCGACGAGTTGGGGGCCCGCGCTCGACGGGGTCACCGCCGCCTACCTCGTGGAGCCCGACCTGCGGATGAGCACGGACCGTCAGGCACGCATCCCCCGGTTCGTGAACGAGGCGGTGACGATGGGCGTGCGGCGACTGGTGCTGCTGTCCGCCCCGCGCGCCGGTGAGGAGGATCATCCTTTGCACACCGCCGAACAGGCCGTACGTGGTTCCGGCGTCGAGTGGGCCGTCCTTCGCCCGAACTGGTTCTCGCAGAACTTCAGCGAAGGCCCCTGGCTGTCCGGGATCCTCGGCGGAACCCTCACCCTGCCCACCGGCGACGGGCGTACGCCATTCGTCGACGCCGAGGACATCGCAGCGGTCGCCGCATCGGCGCTGACCGAAGACCGTCACAGCGGCCAGACCTACGAGCTGACCGGCCCTCGGGCGATCAGCTTCGGCGAAGCGGCCGGTCTCATCGCCGACGCCACCGGCCGTACGATCCGACACGTCGACGTCGCCCCGGACGCATTCATCGAGCACCAGCTCGCGGCAGGCGCCTCACCCGACGTCGCGCGACTGCTCACCGAGGTCCTCGTGGCCATCGGCAGCGGCTCGCAGGCCACGCTCTCCGACGACGTGGAACGCGCTCTCGGCCGACCACCCAGGTCCTTCGAGGACTTCGTCACCGAGGCTGCCGCTTCCGGCTCCTGGCACTGAAGTTCCCCACCGAGTCATCAGGCCAAGGTCTTCGCACCACACACAACGGGCGCGGCGTCATGCCTGGCAGCGCGTGGCGCCTGCGCCCGGACGTGGTACTCATGGACATCAGGATGCAGGTGGCGCAGCTGGTCAGGAAACGGACCGGCGGCTGACCGGCACCGGCTCAGTGCCGGTCAGCCGGCGGAGTCGAGCCGCCCGGACAGACGGCGGCCTTCGCCGGCGGTCAGGTTCTGTGGCTGTGCGGCACGACCGGAGTCGGCAAGTCGACCGTGGGCTTCGAGATCTACCGACGGGCTGCCTGCGGCAGAGTTCACCATGTGCCGATTGCACGCCGGCCGCGAGCAGCTGGCGCGGGGGATCACGCAACGCGGACAAGGCGGCAGTTGGTCGCAGCCGGGCGACCCTTTGCTCGGGCAGTCCGCCACGCGCCTGCTCCAGATCACCGATGAGGCGGCGGCATCGGCCGCCGCCTCGGAAGATGTCGCGATCGGTCATCGGCATACGGACACCGACGGACACACCGTCGAAAGGTGGCTGACGCGGTCCTCGCCGAGACCGAGTGGCCGAGGCCGCGTCCTTCGTAGTCCTGCCGGGCACCTTCCCCGGCGCGACGACGCCGGAACAGGCCTGCACCGCCGACAAGTTCACACCGGTCCACGATGCCTGGTACGTCGGCCGCCGGGCCACTGCCGTCGACCGGCAATGAGTTCGCCGACTTCGCCGACCGGGCGGCGACGGGGCCGAACGGCCTACCGCGGCTTCCTGGCCGAGCCGCTGATGGTCGGGGGCGACGAACGTCGCCCCCGACCACGGTCGCCCGTCTCGCCGGCCGCGAGTGGATCAAGAAGGGGCAGCCGCCCGACTACGGCCGTGGCGATCTGCTCTGTACCGACGAACCGGCTCTGCACGGCCGTCGCCGACCGAGTTTCGCGCCGCCCCGGGGCCTCCGCGGGGCGGAACCGCACTCGAGGTCCGGCCGATCGGCCCGTCAGGCACGGCAGCGCAGCATCTCCAGCGGCGGGTGCGCGAGGAGGTCCGCCCAGAAGTCCTCGCCGAACTCACGGATGCCGGCTTCGGCCACCTGCAGCGGAACCCACTTCACCTCACTGAACCCGGCCCCTCGCAGACACTCCTCATAGACCTCGCGGCGCGGGACCGCGGAGACGATGCTGATCGGCTGCGGGTCGAGGAGAGCCGTGACCCGCACCCGCGGACCCGTCTCGATCTCCTCGCCGGTCGGCTCGCAGCGGAACCCGTACGTGTCCAGGGACGCACAGTCGAACCGGTAGTCGGGCTTCTGGGCGAATACGAAGAACTCTCCACCCGGCACCAGGCTCCGTTGGATGTTGCGGCACATCCGCTCCATCTCCGTGATGTCCTCGGCGTAGTTGAGGCACTGCACTCCCACCGCGATGTCGAAACGCCGGTCGAGAGGCCGCAGTTCGGACACGTCACCGACCTCGTAGCGCACACCCAGCGGGTCACGTCGCTCGATCTCCAGCGCGGCGGCGATCATCTCGACGGAGATGTCGACACCAAAGACGTCCGTGGCGCCGCGCCGCTTGAACTCCCTGCTGTAGAAACCGGTGCCGCACGCCAGGTCGAGAACCGACTTCCCGCGCACGTCCCCGACCATGCCCAGGAAGCTCGGCACCTCCCCGTATCGCATCAGCGGCAGGGACTTGAACCCCTCGAATGCCTCACCGATCTCGTCGTACTGCTGCACGCTCACGTGCCTCCCCCTCATCTGTTTCGTCCTGTACGTGGCCACGCCGGCCCTCCCGATCCAGAGGCTCGCCGGGTCGCGGTCGTGGCAGAGAGTCTCCACCGGCCTTCTCCGGCCGCCGTACTGGCAGATGACACAAAGAAGTGGACCGGGTGACCCTCCAATCACCCAACGCCGCCTCACCGGGCACCACCACACCCCACCAGCTCCGTCCGGACATAAAAGCGATCGCCCACCCGTCCGCTCCCTCTCGCCCCGAAGATCGTTACGAGTGATGAAGCCCTTATCAGCTCACATCACCAGGCAGGAGACCGACGCATGCCCGACCCCACCACCGAACCCCCCGCCTCCGCGCCACCCTCCACTCCCCTCGCGGCACTGAGCCAGATGGGCCTGCTCGCCCTGGGCCTCGCCGACCTGGCCTGCGACCAGTTGCGCCAGCTCACGGACCGTGGCCGGCAGACCGCGCACTCCTCGGACCTGCCCCACCTCCTCACGGACGGCATGAAGGAGCTGCACGCCCGCGGCGAACTGGCGGCGCGCCGAGTGACGCAGGACTGCGACAACTACCTGGAGCTGGTGGCCCGCAAGGTCGTCGCACAGCGGGGCACGGCCGACCGTGCGTGAGTCCGAGGAGTTCAAACGGCGCGTGGACACCTATCTCCTGCGCCTGGTGGAGGAAGAGTCGGCCCAGTTACTCAGGGTCTCGACCGATCTGGCCCCGCTGTGCGAACAGCTGCGCGGCTCCCTGGCACAGGGGAAGCGGCTGCGCGCCGCGTTCCTCTACTGGGGGTGGCGGGCCGCCGGGCAGCCGGACTGCGACGGCATCATCCGCGCGGCGGCGGCCATGGAGCTGGTGCACGCGGCGGCGTGCACGCACGACGACATCATCGACGACAGTCTCGTACGCCACGGCATGCCCACGGCCCACGCCGCCTTCGCCGACCGGGCCCTGGACCGCGGAGACGGACACGGGCGAGACAGGCCCGTGGCCCTGGCGATGATGCTGGGCGACCTCCTCATGGGCTACGCAGGCCAGGTCTTCGCCACGTGCGGACTGCCCGGAGCGTTCATCGCGCGCACGGTGCCCCTGTGGTCGGCTCTGCTGCGCGAAACCGTGGCGGGCCAGTTCCTGGAGGTGCTGCGCACGGGCGACGGGGTGCCGCAGGTCACGGAATCGCTGGAAGTGGCCCGGTACAAGACCGCCAAGTACACGGTCGAACGTCCGCTGCACCTGGGCGCGACACTGGGCGGCGGCTCGGAGCGGCTGCTTGATGCCTTCACCGCGTACGGACTCCCGCTGGGCGAGGCGTTCCAGCTGAGGGACGACCTGCTGGGCACCTTCGGCGACCCGGCCCTGACCGGCAAACCCAACCTCGACGACCTGCGGGACGGCAAACCCACCGCGCTCATGGCCCTCACCGTCTCCTTGGTCTCCGAGGACGATCGGCAGACTCTGACCAAGACGGTGGGCCGCCCGGATCTCGACGAGGGCGAAGCGGCGCACGTACGGCGGCTCATGGAGACCAGCGGCGCCTGCCGGGAGGTCGAAGACATGATCACCCAACGGCTGGCGCAGGCACACCGGGCACTGGAGACCGTCCCCCTGCCCCGTGCCACGTACACGGCGCTGCGAGAACTGGCGACGACATCGGCCAACCGCCCCCTCTGACCGAAAAGGCGAGCACCCACCATGACCACCCCCACCACCTCCCGCTACACCGAGGCGACGCTTGCCGCTCTGCGCCGGCAGGGCGACCCACTGGCGGACGAGACCGTGGCCGCTATGTTCGAACAAGGAGAAGTCAAGGACTTCAACACCCTCATGCGCTTCTTCAGCACTGCGGGAAGCCGCCTGCCCGAAGGGCTTCCGGCCTCCGCCGCCTCCTTCCTCCAGACCACCGGCATGCCTCCCTCCTGGGCGGACTGGGACGTGATGGAACGCGCCCGGCTGTTCTTCATGGACAACGCCGCGCACATCAACACCGGCCTGTCCTTCGCCGCGATGCCGGCCACGTACGCCATCCCCCGCGTGGCCCGGCTGCTGGCCTCGACGCACTCGATGGACTACCCCTCGCGCCGCATGGCGAACACCGGCCAGTTCGTCACGTACCTCATGCAGACCAATGCCTTCGAGGAGGGCAGCAAGTTCATCCCGGCCGCCCAGAAGGTCCGGCTGCTGCACGCCGCGATCCGCCACCACCTGACCCACTCCGACACCTGGGACGTGGCGCAGGACGGCGTGCCTCTGTGCCAGGAGGACATGATCGGCGGTCAGATCTGCTTCTCCATCCTCGTCCTGGACGCGATGCACCGTCTGGGCATCCACATGAGCGAGGAGGGCGCGGAGGCGTACTTCTACGCCTGGAGGGTCGTCGGCGCGATCCTGGGCTGCGACATGGAGGCGGCCCCCAGGAACCTCACGGAAGCACGCGAGTACGCCGACCTCTACCTGCTGCGCAACCTCGGCCCGTCGGATGACGGCGTACGCCTCAACCAGCAGTTGGTGAAGCTGTACGAGGACGTGGTCCCCGGCACCCTGTTCGACCCGATCGTCTCCGCCACCATCCGCTTCCTGGTCGGCGACACCATCGGCGACTGGCTCCAGTTGCCCCGCACCCCCTGGGACACGGTGGCCAAGGCGGTCCCGCACATTCTGAACGTCCTGGAGACCATCGAGGACAGCAGCCCGCTGGGCGAATGGGCACTCGACAAGGCGGGCAGCCTCCTGACCGCCTTCGAGCTGGCCTCCCTCACCCGCGGCCGGGTCATGCAGTACGCGATCCCGGAGGAGCTGAAGCCGGAGTACGGCGTCCGTTCCCAGCGGTCCCGTACCCACCGCTGGACGCCCCCGGCGTCGACGGTGGTCTGACGGCCGGAGGCGACGGGCGAGGCCGGCCACCGGCCTCGCCCAGAGCCGGCCATGGGCCTCATCCAGCGGTGAGTTTCGAGGCGGAGCGGAGTCGACCAGTACGAGGGAGACCGACGAGAGGAACGGCCATGGACGCCAAGACCCCCCAGAACACCGTCGTCACGCCCGCCGCGTCGTCGGGGGACACGGAACGCCGAACGGCTGGGGGAAAGGTCCTCTGGCACTTCACCATGTCGCTGGACGGGTTCGTGGCAGGGCCGAACCATGCGATGGACTGGATGACGGGCTTCTCGTTCCGGCCCGGCCTCATCGAGGAATACGTCCGGACGACCGGCGCCGTGCTGGGCGGTCGGGACGGCTGGGACGCCCACCCCGATGCCGGCACCATCTATGGCGGTGCGTGGCAGGGCCCGCTGTTCGTCCTCACACACCACCCTGAAGACGCGCGGCCCGCCAGCGGAGTGACGTTCTTGCACTGCGACGTGTCCGAGGCGGTGCGGATCGGGCTGGAGGCGGCCGACGGCAAGAATCTCGAGGTCTTCTCGCCCACGATCGGCCGGCAACTCCTGGAGCGCGGGCTGATCGACGAGATCGATCTGCACATCGTGCCGGTGCTGCTCGGTGAAGGAATCCGGCTGTTCGACAATCCCGGCGGCATCCCCGTCCGGCTTGAGTCACTCGACGACGATCGATCGGCGGCAGTCAACGTGCGGTATCGCCCGCTCACGACGAGCTGACAGAAGCCGAGACATGGGGGCTCCGTGAGCACGGCCGTGGCCAGGTTCGCGCTCAGGTGACACGGGAGCCGCGAAGCGAGGCGGGCCGAAGGCTAGGCTCCTGCCATGCTCAGTCAGCACCGGTCGGCGAGTTCCGCCGACGATCAGTTGTCTGTCATCGACAGCCTGAGTGCCCTGCCGTTTCCCGAGCAGGAATGCGGGCCGGGAGCGGACTGGAGGTGGGGTGGGCCTGGTCATCACCTTGCCGTGCTCCGCGAGAGCCAGGACTTCTGGGACGACCGGAGCGTGGATGTCGTCGAGGCGGCCCATCGGGAAGTGGAAGCCGATCTGGCCGTGCTGGCTGCCACGCTGACCAGTCGCTGGGGAAATGCCGAGACGGTCGACCTGTGGCCGTACCTCGGGTTCGACACCACCGGGACCGACTTCACCGCGTCCCCGCCGCTCGACTTCCTGTCCGGCGTCGCCGACAGCATGCGCATGTGGCGGCTGCCGAACTCCGAACGCTGGCTCGCGCTGGCGATCGGCCAGGCTGATCCGGAGTGGCCGATCCAGCTGCTCGTCGCCGTCGGCGAGGCTCCCTCACTTCGGTACTGACCGTCGGCCGCCTCGGTCACGGACGGGCCGAGACGGCCGTCGGCACCGACACGGCCGACGTCGACGCCGAACCGGCGTCCGCCGGCCGCACGGCGAGGAGCGGATGGCGGATCATCGGCCCCGGCTCCTCGACCTCGGGACGCACCAGTGCGCGCCGAGCTCCGAGGACCTCACACAGCCGTTTCCTGCGGCAGGGGACAGCGGGCGGTGCCCTGGGTACGTCACGGGAGTCAGCTCTGGGCGGTGGGCCGTACGACGATCTCGTTCACGTCGACGGTGGCGGGCTGCGCGATGGCGAACGCGATGGCTTGAGCGATGGCCTCGGGCGGGATCGCGATACGGTCCCTGGCCTCCGTAATCTGCGCTCTGACCTGCTGATTGGTTGATGCCTCGGCGAACTCGGTACCGATCATGCCGGGCGAGACGGTGGTCACCCGCAGGGAGTCCCCGGCTTCCTGGCGCAGTCCTTCGCAGATGGCCCGCACCGCGAACTTCGTACCGGCGTAGACCGCCATCGCCGGCATGATGCGGAACGCGGCGGTGGAGGCAGTGGTGATGAAGTGGCCGGTGCCCTGCGCCCGGAAGACCGGCAGTGCGGCGCCGATCCCGTGCAGTACCCCCTTGATGTTGACGTCGACCATGTGGTCCCACTCGTCGACGCGCAGATCGTCGAGGGGCGAGATCGTTCCCGCCCCGGCGTTGCTGATCAGCACGTCGAGACGACCGAATCGCTCGGCAGCCAGCGTGACCAGGGCGTGCAGGTCGTCCCGCCGGGTCACGTCGGTGCGGGTCTGCACGGCCGTGCCACCCGCCTTCTCGATGCGGGCCACCAGGTCCGCGAGACGCTCGGATCGGCGGGCGCCCAGCACGAGTCGCGCGCCCTGTCCGGCAAGCAGGAGCGCGGTCGCCTCGCCGATACCGCTGCTGGCGCCCGTGATCGCCACGACCTTGCCGTCGATTCCCGACACGATGTCTTCCTCTTCCCTCGCCGGTGCCGGGCTGAGCACCCGACCCGTCCGCACGGCGCCGCACTCGATGCCGGGACGACCATCCATCGGCCCTCGGTACGAGCTTCGGCCGCCGACTCGGACACCAGTGTGCGATCGGAAGAGCCTGGTATACAGAGCGTGTTTATTCTGGAATCAGAGGTGCCATCCACCATGCCGAGAGAGCCCGACCGACGCCATGAACTGGGCGTCTTCCTGCGCAGCCGCAGAGAGCGAATCACTCCTGAGGAGGTCGGTCTGCCACAGACGGGCCGGCGCCGCACGCCGGGCCTGCGCAGGGAGGAACTCGCCCTGCTCACCGGGATCAGCGCCACCTGGTACACGTACCTCGAGCAGGGCCGGGACATCCGCGCCTCGGATCAGGTGCTCGACGCCCTCGCCTCGGTGCTGAAGCTCGACCGGCACGAGCGCGGTCACCTCTTCCGGCTCGCCGGTCACGCGCCCCCGGCCGACGTCGAGGAACCCACACCGCTCTCTGCCGAGGCGGCGGCCGTCCCCCACCTGCTCACGTCACACCCCGCGTACATCATCAGCGGCCACTACGACGTGTTGAGCTGCAACCGGGCGGCCGAGGAGCTGTTCCCCGACCTCACCGCGGCGACGAACCGGCCGGCGAACTTCGCCCGCTGGGTGTTCCTCGAACCCTCGGCCCGGGAAGTACTGGTCGACTGGGAGCCGGAGGCGCGGGGCCTGCTCGCCCGCCTGCGGACACTGGCCGGCCGCCATCTCGGCGACCCGCGGTACACCCGGCTCATCGACGAGCTGAACGCGGGCAGCCCGGAAGTCCGAGCTTGGTGGCCGAGGTACGACATACAGGCCCGACACAGCGGACGCAAGCGGCTACGGCGCCCGGGACGCGGGGTGGTCGACTACGCGTACACCGCATTTCACCTGGCCGAACAGCCCGATCAAACACTGGTGATCTACATCGACGACCACAAGCCGGCAACTGCCTCGCCGCCGCCGACCTGACTCCGAGTTCCGACCGGCGAGTTACTGCGCTTGGCCGCTGCGAGCACCGAACAGCTCCATCGGACCCGGCCGCCGGGAACCAGCGACGCGGCGATCCTAGCCTTCGCACGTCGACGTTCTCCGGCATCCAGACGCATCCCACACCGCGGTGGCGAATACCGCGTCCAATGGGCCGGGGTGACGGCTCGGCGCCAGGGCCGGCAGAGCATCATCGCCCCGATCAACACCGCTGCGGTCGGCTCGACTGCCACGACGGTGTGCCCCGGCTGCCAACGCGGCGGCATCGCGCCCGGTACCCGCACCCACGTCCGGAATCCGTCCCGGCTCCACGGGGAACTGTCGCGGCCTGCCAAGGTGAACTGCCAGGTATGCCCAGGCGGCGGGTGCGTTGGCCGTTCACCTCCCTCCGGGGATCCGGAAGATCATGCAAGAGTGGGCCCATGACTGCACCGGAAACCATGGTCGTGGCGGTCGACGAAGTCGAGGAGCTCGCGCTGGAAGGGCTGCGATGGCTGACCGCGGCGGCGCGGGAAACCGTCGGCGGAGGCCTCGCCTGGACGACCAGGCCCTCGGACGACGAGCTCAACCCGAGGCTCTACAGCGGCACGGCCGGGATCGTCCCCGTGCTCCTGGAGGCATGGCGGCACTTCGGCGACGACGCCTACGCCGACACCGCGCTGCGCGCGGCCCGTGGACTCGCGGACTCGGTCGACAGCGTCGACGACGACTCCCTCTACTTCGGCCGCACCGGAATGGCCCTCGTCCTACGGGCCGTTCACGACGAACTCGGCGACACGGCCAGCGGGGCCGCCGCGGACCGCGCGCTGGAACTCGTGCGGTCCCGCTTCGACGGGACACGCTGGGGCGAGCTGTTCGAGCTGATGGGCGGCAATGCGGGGATCGGCCTCGGCGCGCTCGTGGTGGGCGACCCCGAACTGGCCGTCCTCGCCATGGAGCCGTATCTGCGGACGGCGGAGCAGACGCCGGCGGGCGTCCACTGGGCCCACCGCACGGGCATCGAATCCCGTCTCCACCACATCTCGCACGGCACGCTCGGCATCGTCCTGGCGCTGGCCCGGGTCGGCCGGGCCACCGGCCGGGCGGACCTGGTCGAGCTGGCACTGACCGGTGCCGCGGACATCGTGGCACGTGACGAAGGGGGGCCGGAGGGCTTTCTGGTGCTGCATTCCACCCTGCAGCACCGCCCCGATGTGGTCGAGCCCATCAGCTACGGCTGGTGCCACGGCCCGGCCGGCGATGCCCAGGTCTTCCGGCTGCTGCGGGACATCACGGCCGACCCGGTCTGGTCCGCTCTCGCCGACCGCTGCTGGCACACGGTCACCCGCTCCGGTCTGCCGGAGCGGGTGCGCCCCGGCTTCTGGGACAACAACGGCCGTTGCTGCGGCACCGCAGGCGTCCTCGCGCTGGCCTGCGACCGGATCGCCGAACAGCAGGACCCGTACGACTTCGCCCACGTACTCGTCACGGACCTCGTCGCCCGAGCTATCCGGGACACCGACGGCGCCCGCTGGTCCAACCTCGAGCACCGGTCCACCCCGGGCGACCTTGAACCGTGCACCGGCTGGGCGATGGGCAACGCGGGCATCGTCCGTGAACTCCTGCGCTTCGTCAGGCTGAGCCAGGGGGGCGATCCCCGGTATGCGTTCGCCTGGCCGGACCAGCCTCCGGTGCCCGCTCGGTCCGCGATCCGCCACGCCGGTACCGACACCGGCCCGACCGCACCTGATGCCGACGCTCCCTGACATGCCGCCGCGTACGCTGACGACTCCCGTGCCGGGCTGGGCACGGTTCCTCCACGATCACCTGGTGCTGTGGACCCGACAGTCGTAGCCGAAGTTCGCTTCCGCCTCGGCCGGCTTTCGCTGGTGCGCGATCAGCAGACGGGCGCTGCCCCGGAACCTGCCCGGGCCGCGCACGGTCCAGCGCAGGTGCACGGTGACCCGGCGGTCGCCGCGGCGGGCCATGTGGACCAGTTCGCCTGAGTCGTGGCCGTCGCTGCGCAGCCAGTGGTACGTCACCGGGCCTCCGCGGCCGTCGGTGGTCACCACGCCGACCAGATCGGCGGTCTGACCACAGTGCAGGCGGCCGGTGGGTGCCTGCACCGCGACGGCGGTGACCGTGGGAGCGGGAGCCGGACGCAGCAGCAGCCAGAGCAGGACGGCCACGGCGGTCAGGAAGACGGTCGTGGCGATCCAGGCCCGCCGTCCGCGGCGCCGGGGGCGGCTGTCCGGGGGCGCGGGAGTGCTGCGCCATGGGGCGCGGAGAGTGTCCTGGACGTCGGCGGGGATGCCGGGGCCGAAGCGCAGAAGGATCTCACCGTCGTCCGCGCCGGCCGGGGCTGGAGTCCCGGCCGCCGTGGGTACCGCTGTCGGTTCCGCTGTCGCGGGCCAGGTAGGGGTGCGGTTGCGTCTGCCCAACACGGTGGCCTGGTCGTCCGGGGCGGTGGCGGGGGCCACCGTCTCGTCGGCCTTCTCGTCCGCCCTCTCCTCCGCCGCCTCGCAAGTCCTCTCGTCCGCCGCCTCGTCGGCCCTCACCTCCGCCGTCGGTTCCGCGGTGAACTGCGGGGTCGTGACGGCCACCGCCGCGCGGAGTTCCCTGCGTTGCAGGAAGCCCGCGGGAAGAGCGGCGCGCCCGGCGACCAGTGCGGCTCGGGCCGACGCGAGGCCCTCGGAACCGGCGCCGGCCGAGCACTGTGCGAACAGGGCGGCGGCGGGGCTGCCGGGGGCCGCCCAGGCCTCGCCGAGGGTGCGCGACAGATCGGCCCAGGCCGCGACGTCGGCCTCACGGCGCGCGGGGCCCGGTGCGTCGCCGAGGACCGTGCCCAGCGAGGCCTCGGCGAGCAGGGCGACGCCGTCCGGGGCCAGGACGACGGTGTCCATGCCCAGGCCCCCGTGGGCGAGGCCGGCCTTGTGCAGGGCGAGCAGGGTCTGGGCGGTCTCGTTCAGGACGCTGGCCGCGCTGCCCGCGTCGAGGCCGGCACCGCCGTCCGCCAACAGGTCCGCGAGAGTGGGAGCGGGCGCGCGGGCGGTGATCAGCCACACCTCACCCGCCTCCGCGACGAGGTCGACGGTGCCGAGGACGCCGGGCAGCCGGAGTCCGGTCACGGCGAGCACCGCGGCTGCCAGGCGCTCGCGTGTGCCTTCCGGCGCCATCAGGGCCCGGTCGATGCGGAGCGCGCCGAGCGAGGGCTCGCCCGACCGGCCGGGGAGCAGCGCGTACCAGGTGCCGTGGCGGGCGTCCCGCGACCAGCCCGACAGGGGCCGCCCGGCGACCTTGGTGGCTGTCGTCATGTCGTTCCGTTCTCGTTCTGGCTCGGTACGGCGTTCTGTACGGCGCTCAGCACGGTGGTGCGTCCAGGGACGCCGTCTGCGGTCCGTCCGCGGCCGCCGGGGTGCTGGTGAGGGTGACCATCCAGGTGCCCCGGCACGGGTGGTTGGAGAAGTCGGCCTCGAAGGTCACGGGGTAGTGCGTGCTGCCGGACAGCTGCTTGGCCTGGTTGCCGTAGGGATCGGCGGGCGAGTCGACGTAGTAGTTCGCCGTCACGGTCACGGGCCCGGTTCCGGTGGTGTCGACGGTCACGTCGGCGATCAGCGTGCCGGGAGTCTGTCCCCGCTGCCAGGAGCCGATGGTGATCGTGACCGTGCCGGGTGTGGGCGCGGTCGTGCTCTCGGGCGTCGGCGTGGGCGACTCCGTCGGCGGGGCGGTGGTCACGGAGGGGGTGGGCGAGGCCGATGGGCTCTCCGAAGGGGTGCCGGAGGGCGTGGCGTCGGTAGTCGGGGGGACGGTGGTCGGGGCGGTGGAGGGAGAAGTGGCCGATGGGGTGGCTGATTTGACGGCCGACGGCACCGAACTGACCACCGTCGTCGCCGTGTCGTGCGGACGGGCGGTCACTGCCGTCGCCCCGCTCGCGACGACCGCGAGCGCGGCCGCTCCGGCGGCGGCCTTCCATCCGTTGCGCTTCACCCGGCCGAGCAGCGTCAGAGCGCGCGCGGGCGCGTCGAGGGTCGCCGTCGCGGAGAACGGGAACAACAGCGCGAGCAGTGAGGTGAGTTCGGCGAGTCTGCGGCGGCCGCGCTCCTCCCAGTCGGCGCCGTACCCTTCGGCGGCGGACCGTTCCAGGTCGGCGAGGAAGTCCTCGATGCCCGGCCGGTCCGCCGGGTCCTTGGCCAGTCCCCTGCACAGCAGTCCGCGTACCGGCGCGGGTACGTCGTCCAGGGGGACGGGGGCCCGTAGGTGCTGCAGGCGCAGGGCGGTCACGTCGTCGCCGGTGAACGGGCGACGCCCGGTCAGGCACTCGTGGAACACGGCGGCCGCGGCGTACACGTCGCCCGCCGGTCCGGCCGGTTCGCCCTGCCACTGCTCGGGCGCCATGTAGGCGGGTGTGCCGGCGGCCTCGGTCTCGCGTCCGGCGCGTACGGCGATGCCGAAGTCGGCGAGTGCGCTCGTGCCGTCGGCCCGGACCAGCACGTTCTCCGGCTTGTAGTCGCGGTGGACCACCCCCGCCGCGTGGGCCGCGCCGAGTCCCAGCAGCGACCCCTTGAGCAGGACCAGGGCGGCTTCGGGGCCCGTCGCCCCGTGCCGGCGCAGCAGTTGGCGGAGGCTGACGCCGTCCACCGCCTCCATGACGATGGCGGCGCCGGCGCGCGCCTCGACGTACTCGTACAGCCGCACCACGCACGGGTGGCGCAGTTCGCCCAGCAGCCGGGCCTCGGCGCGGAAGCGGGCCAGGAACTCCCGGTCGCCGCGCAGGCGCCGGCTCAGGTACTTGATCGCGACGGGCACGCCGGTCGCGGTGTGCCGGGCCAGTACGACCCGTCCGCCGGCTCCCTCGCCGAGGGCGCGTACGGGCTCGTAGCCGGAGACGGCCCACTCGTCGGATCTGCCGCTGTCCTCGGTCATGCCGTCCCCTCCATCGCCGCGCCCACCGCCGGGACGGGCGCCGTGCCCTTCGCGTCACGACGACGCCGGAAGCGCCGCGTCAGCCACCGCACCGGGGCGGACCACACGGGGAAGGCCACCAGGGCGACCACGAGGGCCTCGATCACCGTGGTCCACGGCGGGCTCACCCAGCCGTCCAGCAGGTCACCGATCCGGGAGCGCCAGGCCAGCAGGGCGAGGGCCAGGAAGCCGTACGTGCCGACGACGACCGCGAGCCCGTACGCGGCCATGCCCGCCTGCCGTGGGCCGGGCCGGCTGCCCGCGCGCAGGTCGCGCCAGAGGCCCCTGCGGAAGTACGCGCTCGCCTCCTCGCGCAGGCGCGGCACGCGCAGCGCGTCGGTCAGGGCCTGGTAGCCGTCCAGCGGCATCAGGGGGTTGAAGTTGTAGAGCGTGTTCAGGTAGAGCCCGAAAGCCAGCTGGAAGAGGACGGCCGAGGCGGGTCCCACGGGCAGGAAGGCCGCTCCGGCCGCGCACCAGCCGGCCAGCGCCGCCGTCGACAGCGGCCCGGACAGCGCCACCACGACCCGTGACCAGCGCGTGCCGAACCACATGTCGCTGGTGTCCACGAAGGCGAACGGCATGCCCATCATGAACAGGAACCCGCCGCGCCGGACCTTGCGGCCGTACGCCTTCACGGCCAGCGCGTGCGTCAGCTCGTGCACGACCAGGGCGGACACGTATCCGGCGGCGAGGAGCACCGGTCCCCAGACACCCGCTCCGCCGAAGTCCAGCAGGTGCTGATGTCCCTGCGCGGCGAAGAACGCGGCCAGGCCGCCGATCACCGACAGCCAGACCAGCGTCACCCCGGTCCGGGTGAAGAACCGCCAGCCGACGGCCTGGTAGAGGCGGGTGACGGTGCCGTCGAGGCCGGGCACTGATATCTCCAGTTTCAGCAGTGCCCGGTACACGGCGTGTGCGGCGCGCCGCCATCCCTTCCGCTCCGCCTCCTCGGGGCGGCCCGGCAGGTTGCGCAGGAGTCCCGCGTCGGCGAACGCGGCGAGCGCCGACTCGATGCGGGGCAGGGCGAGTTCGCCGAAGCGGTCTGCGTAGGCGAACAGCAGGTCCCGTACGGTGTTCTCGCCGTCGACGGTGTGCCAGAGGAAGACCTCCCGCTCGTCCAGCTCCAGGTAGACGCCGGTGCGGGTGTTGTTCAGTACCCAGCGGGGTTGGCCGCGGTCGGTGGGCACCTGCTTGAGCGCCCAGCCTGAGCGGCGGCGGGGACGCGCGGTGAGCGGGCCGTTCGCCTCCGGTGCCGCCTCCTGTGCGGCGGTGGGGAGCTGGGTGAGCTGGGTGCCGACGACCTGGGTGCGCTGGCCGATGTGCGCCTCGCGGGGCTGTTCGAACAGCAGGCGTACGTCGCCGACGGACAGTTCGGTGCCGTCGGCGAGGTGGGCCGCGCCGCCGTGCAGGTCGACGCCGGCCACGGCCGTGCCGTTGAACGAGTCCAGGTCCTCGATCCGGAACCCCGACTCCGTGCGCACGATCCGGGCATGGTTGCGCGACACGCTCGCGTCGGGCAGGACGACGTCGTTGTCCGCGCCCCGGCCCAGCGTCGTGACCGGGCCGGTGAGCGGGACGAGCAGGGTGGGGTCGTCGAGGCCGCGCAGGTGCGGCGCGGCGTACGACGTCGGTGCCGCGCCGCGGCGAAGGGTGCCGCAGTGCAGGCAGTACGGGAAGTCGCGCCGTACATGGACGCGGCAGGCGTGGCAGAGCATGCGTCGGCTCAGCCCGCGCCGGAGCCGCTGATGAACGTCCCGTCGGAGAAGCCGCCGTCCGTGTCGGCGCCGGGCGCGGAGGGCGAAAGGTGCGTGGCGATGTCACCGATGCCGGGGGCACCGGTGAAGTTCACGCCGCCGCGCACGGTCTCGGAGCCACCGCCGATGGTCGCACGGCCGCGGCCACCGTTCTCACCGCTACCGGGTTCGCCGCCGCCGGAGGGACGGTTGCCGTTCTCACCGCCGCCGGAGGGACGGTTGCCGTTCTCCTCGCTGCCTCCTCCGCCGCCGGAAGGGCGGTCGCCGTTCTCGCCGCTGCCTCCGCCGCCTTCGCCTCCGCCGTGACCGCCGGAGCCACCCTCGTGACCGTGGCCGCCGCCTTCCTCGCCGCCACCGCCTTCGCCGCCTCCGCCGCCGTGGCCGCCGCCCTCGCCACCGCCTTCACCCCCGCCGTGGCCACCGCCTTCACCACCGGAGGAACCACCGTGACCGGAGCCCTCCTCACCGCCACCGCCACCTTCGCCGCCGCCGCCGCCGTGGCCGCCACCCTCGCCACCGGAGGAACCACCGTGACCGGAGCCCTCCTCACCGCCACCGCCGCCTTCGCCACCACCGCCACCACCGCCACCTTCGCCGCCACCGGCTGTGCCACCGCCGCCGTCACCACTACCGTGGCCATCGCCCTCGTCACGGTCGAAAATGCCGCCGTGGCCGAAGTGACCGGCATCGCCGCCGCCCTCACCGCCGAAGCCGCCGCCGTGACCGCCGAGGTCGCCGAATCCGCCGGATCCTGCGAGGTCGCCTCCGGAGCCGAATCCACCGTCGCCGAAATCACCGGCACCGAACCCGCCGGAACCAAGGCCGCCGTCACCGAAGCCGCCCGGGCCCTCGGAGCCGCTTCCCCCGAAGTCGCCGAACCCACCGAAGCCGCCCTCGGCACCTCCGCCGGCATGTCCGCCGAACCCACCGAAAGTCTCACCGAACTCACCGAAGCCACCGGCCGCTTCCGCCGGCGACTCGTGGACGAACCCCCCGCCGAGCAGGCTCTCAGCACCGGTGGCGGACACGTCGAAGGCACCGGCGGCGGTGTCCTGGCCTCCGGCGGGAAGCGACGGGTCCGCCGTGTGGTCGAAGGAGGCGTGGTCGACGGAGGCATGGTCAGTGGAGACGTGGTCGACCGGAACGTCCGGAACGTCGTGGTGCGTCAGCGCATGTGCCGCACTGCCGAAGAACAGGGACGATTTGGACAGCCGCGGGTCGAGTGCGGCTGGTCCGCCATCGGTGCCGGACTCGACGCGGAGGGAGCGGAGTTCGGTGACCTGGTCGGGTGTCAGGCCGAGTCTTCGGGCCACCTCGTCCGTGTCGCCCTCGAGTTCGGCTCTGAAGGCCGGGTCGACGGCAAGGCGGGTCATGGCGTCGCGAAAGGCGTTGTCAGTCATGGTCTGGGTCTCCGTGGGTCCGCGTGTGCTGATGCCGAGCCCGGCGGAGCCGAGGATCCCCCCTGGTCGGCGGCTACTGCCATTTCCGGCCATCCCCACCGATGCCTGCAGGGACGGTTATAAGGGGCATGACATGACCCGCGCAAGGTTAGGAGCAGGTCACACCGGGTGCATACGCCATCGAAATCGCGCCACGGACAGCGAATCCTCAGCCGTACAGAAGAGGAAGCGGCGCCGGCACAGTCGTCAGCGGGACGAGGGCGGATCGCCACCTGATGCCCAGGCGTTTGTAGACGACGATCAGGACGATCACGGTGATCGTGACAATGAGACCGCACGGCCCCACGTCGTGGTGGAAGGCGCTGTACGCGGGAGAAGCGGCCAGCTGTCCCCGGCCGACGACCGTAATCGACTTCGGACGTGATGTGGCGGCGCGGCCGTCCGTTGCCACGCACTTGTGCGTGACGTGCGGTGCCTGCGCACAGAGCGGTCCAGTGCGCCGTGCGCCTCGGATCCCACTGTTTGCCCGTTCGACCATTACGAATTCAACCTTGAATCGCGCTGGCAGCTCCTGTCGGGTGAGCCACCCGGCACATTCAAGATGCAGTTGGGCACTCGGTCCCATAGCGTGGTTAACAAGAGTGCGTACAGGGTGTTCCTCTCCTTTGCCGTGGGGTTCGACGGACGGTCCCGTCATCGCGAGAATCACCACTCTCTCAGGAGACATCATGGCCACGGCCCCTGCCTCCAACCGCCCTGTCTCGGTCTACCTCCTCGCCGGAATCAGGCTCGTCAACGGTGCCGCCGGTCTGCTGGCACCGGACTTGCTCATCCGGCGGTTCGACCCCGACCGCGATCCGCCCAGCCCGGCAGCCATCTACGCGTTTCGCCTCTTCGGCATCCGTACGATCCTGCTCGGCCTCGATCTGCTGACGCACAGCGGGGAACGGCTGCGGGACGACCTGCGCGACGGCATCCTGATCCACGGCAGTGACACCGCGACAGCGGCCACGCTCGGCATGCACGGACATGTCCCGCCGCGCACCGCGGTGATGACCACCCTCATCTCCGCCGTCAATACCGCCCTGTCCGTCAGTGCCACCGCCTCGCTCGCCAACTCCTCCGAGGACGAACGGACGTGAACGCCGAGTCCGGGGCCACTCCCCCCACCGAGACGGGCTTCGACTACGTCGTCGTCGGCGCCGGCGCGGGTGGCGGACCGCTGGCGGCCAACCTCGCCGCCGCGGGCCTGCGCACCCTGCTTCTGGACGCCGGCGGCGCCGAGGACAACGACAGCTACCTGGTGCCCGCATTCCACGCCGACGCCTCCGAGGACCCCGCGCAGTGCTGGAACTACTTCGTACGGCACTACGCCGACGAGACGCAGCAGCAGCGCGACGGCAAGTTCGTACCGGGCAAGGGCATCCTCTATCCGCGCGCCGGCACGATCGGCGGGTGCACCGCACACCATGCGCTGATCACCGTCTATCCGTACAACCGCGACTGGGACGCCATCGCGGCGGAGACCGGCGACGCCACCTGGCACAGCTCCGCCATGCGTACGTACTTCGAGCGGCTGGAGCGCTGTACCTACCGGCCGAAGCCCAAGGAGCCACCCGGCAATCCGCTCCTGGCCACGCTGCTTCGTCACCTGCCCGTCGTGGCGGCCCGGTACCGCAACGACGCCCGGCACGGATTCGACGGCTGGCTGCCCACCTCGCTGGCCGACCCCCGACTCGCCGTGCAGGACGCGGAGTTGCTGAAGGTCATCCTCTCCGCCGCGCAGGACACGCTCGCCGGCTTCCTCGGCCGGCCGCTGTCGCCCCTCGAGGGGCTCGGCTCCTTCGTCGACCCCAACGACTGGCGGGTGCAGACCCAGGCACTGCAAGGGCTTTGGCAGATCCCCGTCTCCACGGACCGCGGCCGCCGCAGCGCCGTGCGAGAGCGCGTCCAGGCCGTGCGGCGCGCTCATCCGGATCATCTGGTGGTCCGTACCCACGCGCTGGCCGCCCGGATCGTACTGGACGAGGGAAACGGGGCGACCGGCGTCGACTACCTGGACGAGGCGCACGCCTACCGGGCCGACCCCGGCGCCCGGCCGGACTCCGGGCCGGCAGCGCTGCACCGGGTTCTCGCCTCCCGTGAGGTGATCCTGGCCGCCGGGGCTTTCAACACGCCCCAGCTGCTGATGCTTTCCGGCATCGGACCACCTGAGGAACTGGGACGGCACGGGATCCCCGTGCGCGTCGGTCTGCACGGGGTGGGCGCGCAGCTCCAGGACCGGTACGAGGTCGGTGTCGTCAGCCAGATGCGGCAGGAGTTCCCGGTCATCACGGAGTGCTCCTTCCATGCTCCGAGGCCCGGAACCGAACCGGACCGCTGTTACCGGGCATGGCAGAACGGCGAGGGCCTCTACACCACCAACGGCGCCGTCCTCGGTATCACCCGCAAGTCCCGCCCGGACCTGGACGCCCCGGACCTGTTCATCTTCGGCGGCCCCTTCGACTTCCGGGGATACCGCCCGGGCTACTCCCTCGACCTGACACACCACAAGGACCGCTTCACCTGGGCCATCCTCAAGAGCCGTACCCACAACACGGGAGGCCGGGTCCGGCTGCGCTCCACCGACCCGCGCGACACCCCACTGGTCGACTTCCACTACTTCACCGAGGGCACGGACAAGGAGGGCCTGGACCTCGAAGCGATGGTCGATGCCGTGGAGTTCGTACGCGGGATGAACCGCAAGGCCGACGCCGCGGTCCTCAAGGAGCTGTGGCCCGGCGAGGAGGTCGACGACCGCGACGCCGTCCGCCGTTTCGTCCAGGACGAGGCCTGGGGCCACCATGCGTCGTGCACCTGCCGGATGGGACGCGCCGATGATCCCTCGACCGTGGTCGACGGCGCGTTCCGGGTCCGCGGGGTGGACCGTCTGCGGATCGTCGACGCCTCGGTCTTCCCCCGCATTCCCGGCTTCTTCGTCGCCGCGCCCATCTACATGATCAGCGAGAAGGCGAGTGACGTGATCCTCGGCGACACCGCCCACATCTGACCCCACGACTCTGAAGGAAAAGACCAGGAGCCACCCAAGGAGTACCGCGATGAGCACGCACCGAACCGCCCCACGGCACCCCCCGGCCGGATACCGCACGTCACTCCCCTGGCGGATCATCACCAGTGCCGCCCAGTACGTCGACCGCCGCATCGGCTGGGACAGACTGCCCGTGCCGGCAGGCCTGCTGACGCTCTTCGGGCTCCGTGTCCGGCTCCGGCAGAAGAACCTGTACGACACCGGTCAGCTGCCCGCGATCGACCAGCCCGAGCCCGCGCCCCCGTCCGCGAGCCACCAGGTCAACCGGAGCGCCGACGGCAGCCACAACGACCTCGGCGACCCACGCATGGGCATGGCCGGCACCCGCTTCGGCCGGAACATTCCACTGGAGGCCATCGCGCCGGCCGCGCCCTCGGACGTACTGGCCACGCCCAGTCCGCGCGAGGTCAGCCGTACCCTGCTCACCCGCGACGGGCTCATCGCGGCCGAATCCGTGAACTCCCTGGTCGCCGCCTGGCTCCAGTTCATGATCCGCGACTGGTTCAGCCACGGCACGAGCCCCACGGACCGGCCCTGGGAGGTTTCCCTGGTGGACGACGACCCCTGGCCGGAACACCCCATGAAGATCATGCGGACCCCGGACGACCCCACGCGTGACCCCCAGGCGCCCCGCGGAACGCCCGACACCCGCGTCAATGTGTCCTCCCACTGGTGGGACGCGTCCCAGATCTACGGGAAGAACGCGGCCGAACAGCACCAGTTGCGCACCGGAGAGCGGGGCAGGCTGCACCTGTGGGACGACGAGCAGGCACCCGTCCCGGCCGACCCCTCCCAGGACCCCATATACGTCCCCGGCTTCTGGTTGGGCCTCGCCATGATGCAGGACCTGTTCACCCGGGAGCACAACGCGATCTGCGAGCATCTGCACGGCGCCTACCCGTCCTGGAGCGACGAGGAGCTGTTCCAGCGTGCCCGGCTCATCAACTCCGCTCTCCTCGCGAAGATCCACACCGTGGAGTGGACACCGGCCGTGATCAGTCACCCCACCACCGTCAAGGCGCTGCGCGCCAACTGGTGGGGCATCGCGGGCGAGCGCGTCCACGACCTGTTCGGGCGCATCAGCGACAGCGAGGTCATCAGCGGCATCCCCGGCGGCGAGACGGATCACTACGGCGTCCCGTACGCGCTCACCGAGGAGTTCGTGGCGGTGTACCGGATGCACCCGCTGGTCCGCGACGAATGGCATCTGCGTGCCGTCGCCGACGACACGACCCTGCGCCACTGCACCCTGCGCGACATCGCCGGGCCGGGAGCGCTGAAGTTCCTGGAGACCACGGAGATGGCCGACCTGCTCTACAGCTTCGGCACGCTGCATCCCGGACTGGTCACCCTGCACAACTTCCCCAAGTTTCTCCAGGAGTTCGAGCGCCCCGACGGGCATCTGCAGGACCTCGCCGCCACCGACATCCTGCGCTCCCGGGAACTGGGGGTGCCCCGCTACAACGAGTTCCGTCGGCTGCTGCGGCTCAAGCCCGCGGAGAGCTTCTCGGAGCTGGCGCACGATCCGGCGACAGCCAAGCAGTTCGAGCGGCTCTACGACGGCGACATCGAGAAGGTCGACCTGATGGTCGGGCTGTACGCGGAGAAGCTGCCGGCCGGTTTCGCCTTCAGCGACACGGCGTTCCGCATCTTCATCCTCATGGCCTCGCGCCGGCTGAACAGCGACCGGTTCTTCACCACCCACTACACCCCCGAGGTCTACTCCAAGGCCGGCATGGCCTGGATCGACGACAACAGCATGGTCACCGTTCTGCTGCGCCACCACCCGGAGTTGCGTACGGCCCTGTCCGGGCTGACCAACGCCTTCGTGCCGTGGCACAGCACCGCACCGCCGGAGACCTGAGATGCGAACGACGGAAAGGACAGGTCAGGAGCGCGCACGCCAGATCGCCGCGGCCGCCGACCGGTACCGCGCGACCAGCGACGAGCGCACGGCCGCCGAGCGGCAGATGGACGCCGGCGTGCCCTTCCCCGACTCCCGGCAGGCGCTCGCCGCGCGCGCCACGCGTCTGCTGGACCGGCATGCGGTACCCGCCGCGATGGCCGTGGAGGCCGTGCGCGCGGAACCGCTGACCGCGCCCGACGCCTACGAACGCATCCTCGGGGTGTCCAAGGAACTGCAGGCGTGGAGCTTCCTGCCGCGTGGTGCCCGGGCGGCGCGTACCGTCGCCCGGATATCGGTGCGGGAGAACGGCCGGGAACTCCCGCTGGGCACCGGGTTCCTGGTGTCGCCGAGCCTGCTGATGACCAACCATCATGTGCTCGCCGACGCGGACGCGGCACGGCAGTGCTTCGTCGAGTTCGACGCCCAGGTCACCGTCGACAACACCCCGCAGCCGGCAACGCGGCTGGAGCTGGCTCCGGACGCGTTCTTCGTGGCCGACGAGCACCTGGACTTCGCCCTGGTACTGGTCGCCCCGGACCCCGGCGGGCGGCCGCCGGGGGAGACGTTCGGCTGGAACCGGCTCAGTGCTCAGCCGGGCAAGCTGGTCATCGGCGAGCCGGTGAACGTCATCGGCCACCCGATGGGGCGTCTGAAGGAGATCGCCGTCCGCGACAACATGCTCCAGGTGCGGCTCGACGACTTCCTCCACTACAAGACGGACACCGAGCCCGGCAATTCGGGCTCCCCGGTCTTCAACGACCAGTGGGAGGTCGTCGCGCTCCACCACAGCGGAGTGCCGAGGACCGACGACCAGGGGCGTGTCCTTCGCGGGGACGGGCAGGTGTGGCAGCCGGGTGACGGCGACGACGCGATCGACTGGGTCTCCAACGAGGGTGTACGCGTCAGCTCCATCCTGCGGCACCTCGCGCAACTGCCGCCCGACGCGCGGTCGGGCCCACTGGCGGACATGGGCACCGAGTCGGGCCTGGGACCGGGACTGACGGAGTCCGCCGCACCCGCTCCGACGCCCGCCACCGCCGTACCACCACCGGCCGCCAGGACGGCGGTCACGCACACGGGCCTGCGCGCCCGGGACGGCGCGTTCGGCGGCGAGCGCCATCTGGTCTTCCTGCACGGGCGCTCCCAGGAGGGCAAGGACCCGGAGAATCTGCGCCGCGAATGGACGGGCGGCCTCAACCAGGGGCTCGTGCGCGCCGGGCTCCCGCCGGTCGACCCGGCCGACGCCTGGTTCCCGTACTACGGCGACCGGCTGGTCCAGGCGCTGCCCGCACACGAGGCCGTACCACGGGTCACCGAGGCCACGATCCTCTCCCCGGCGGAGGCGGTCGCCCCCTCGTCGCCCACGGCCCGGGCGGTGTACGAGGAGATGATCGGCGAGGCGGCCGACAGATGGAACGTGCCGCGGGAGAGGCTGCCGGACGCCGAACGGCTCACCCTGGGCGACATCGTCGGAGGCCTCCACCGGCAGCTGGGCTGGCTGGCCGCGAGAAGCGACCTCGACGCGCGGACCATCGCCCTGATCCTCCATGACGTGGCCGCATATCTCGACGACGGGCACGTCAGGGACGCGGTCCTGGACGCTGTGCTGGAGACGCTCCCGGAGGACGGGGAGGTGGTACTCGTCAGTCACAGCCTCGGCACGGTGGTCGGCATGGACCTCACCACACGGCTGTCGCCCGCGCTGCGCACGATCCACCTCACCACGGCGGGCAGCCCGCTGGGGCTGGACAGCGTGTACAAGAGGCTGCTCATCGGCGGGCCGAAGCGCCCCGACGTGGTGACGGACTGGCTCAACGCGTGGAACCCGTCCGACGCGGTGGCCATCGGCTGTCCGTTGGCCGACGAGTGGGCCGGCACAGTGACCGACGTCGCCGTCATCAACGCCCGCGACCGGGCCCACAACATCGCGGAGTACCTCTCCCACCCCGAAGTCGCCGGGGAGATCGGCACCCGCCTCGGCCTCGGTTGATCGCGTGCGTCGCAGATCCGGAGACGGGCGGCCCGACGAGGTGTCCCGGCAGCAGGCGGTCGAAGCGGAGGCGGCCGAGAACTGACGTGTCTTAGGTGTCGAGTACGGTTCTGGCGTGTCCATGCCTCCGGCGCCGCAGTCGCCGTACCAGACGCCTCTTTACCCCTGGGGCGCCCCACCACAGGCCCCGCCGGAGAAGAGCCGGATCGGCCTCATGGTCGCGATCATCGGCGGGGTCTTCCTCCTGATCGTCGCGCTCCTGGCGACACTGATACTGGTCGGGAAGAAGGTCGACAGCAGCTATCCCCGGGCCGAGTTCGTCCTGGCCGTGCCCGGGACACTGCTCGACGGCGGCTACGAGCTGGCCAAGGACGACTCCCCGGTCCAGGGCCGGAAGCTGGAGAGGAGCTGGCGGCTCGACTGGGACGCCAAGGCCGTCCACGGCGTCGTGGCGGTGTACCGCCCGCACAACGGCGACCGGGGCGATCTGATCGTGACCGGCATGTACGGCCGGTTCAGGAACACCGGGCAGGTGCGCGCCCGCGTGCTGGCGGACAACGGCAGCAGCACCAGCCGGGCGAAGGCGGTCGTGCCGCCGAAGGACGTCACCCCGTCCGGCTCACGCATCAAGGTCGACTGCGAGGTGGTGACCCGGACGTGGGCCGACGGGGCGAGCCTCACCTACCCGGTCTGCGCCTGGGCGGACGGCAACACCTGGGCACGGGTGGCGGACATGACCTTCCACACCGCCATGAACGTCGACCTGAAGTCCGCTGCCAGGACCGCACTCCGGATCCGCTCCGAGATGCTGAAGCCGATGAGGTGATCGTGCCGCCGACCGTGCGCCGAGAAGGACGTGCGGCGGGGAGCCGGGCAGTTCCTGGATGCCGAGGAAGCGGACGCCGACGATGTGGAGGACGTACGCGGTCAGGGACATCGACCCGACCGCGATGACCGGGCGGGGGAAGGGCACGGACCACAACCTGAAATGTTCCTTAAGCAATCCATAAGCCTGGTCACCCGACCATTTCTTACCAAGGGTTACAGCACGCGGCACGGGTAGCATGCCGATGGCTGGAACCCATGGGGATCGCGCCGATACCACTGCGATTGCCCTCCCCCGTCAAGGAGCACTGAACAAATGCGTGGCAACTCCTATTCGCCGAACGGTCGCTCAAAAACTCGCGGCGTAAATTCTCGCGAATCCGGACACTCATGGGAGCTCTAGCGCGAAGCGTCGTGATCCACAGGTCGGAAGAACCGGATCGCACGCCGGCCGCCGTAGTCGTCGCGGACGCCCTGGCCAGCCTGCCCCACGCATATCGCGAGGCCCTCGTCGAGTCCTACGCGGCCGGCCGCACCACCCGGCAGACCGCGAAAGCGCTCGGCCTCCCTCACGACACGGTGAAGTCGCGGGTATATCACGGGCTATGGCAACTCAGGCGAATACTGCAGGAGCAGGGATGGTCCGGCGAGACGCCAGGCCGGTGAACTCGACCCACATAGGGCGATGGGCGTCTGTCCTGGGCGGTACAGGAAAGCAATCTTTGAAATGAATCAATCCAGGCCTGTGTACGGTGTCAGTCCAGAGCCGTATACACGATTCGTGCGGCCAGTACTTCAGGACCAGGTGGCGGACGTACCGCAGGCTCAGCTCTTCGATGAGCGGAAAGCTGCGACCGAGGCCACGACCGGTTCGACACACCTGGAAAGGAAACGCGGGCGCAGGCGCCATCGTCGTCGCCGCGAGGCAGGCTGGAGCAGATCGGCCCTGCTGTACCCGGACGCCGTGGGTGCCGGTCTGCTGGCAGCGGCGGCGTTGACCGCGGCGCTCGGCAGTGACTGTACGGACCGTCCCCCGGTCACTCAGGGAAGGGCGCCGATCGTGGCCCCTGCCGAAAGGGCGGCGCCGTCGGCCTCGTCGGCCGCATCGGGCCCTTCATCCATGCCGAAGACCGGACCTACGGCGGTGTCGTCCCGGCCGAGCGGACGACCGGCGTCGGCATCCACGGCCGCCCGGGAGTCGCGTTCGGCCCACTGCCGTGACTCCCCTTCCCGTTGCACCCACTCACTCGGCCGAGGCGACGTCGGCTCTGATGTCAAACGCCTCCAGCGATTCCTGTTCGGACAGGGCTTCACGTACGTCCCGGTTTCCGGCGTCTTTGACGACGCGACCTTCCGCGGTGTCGCCCAGTACCAGCGCAACCGCGGCATCACCGGCGACCCGCCGGGAGTGTTCGGCCCGGCGACCCGCACATCCTGGGAGGCCGCCGAACGGTCGATGGCACCGGCCCCGGCAACTGGCCCGCCGGGTTCTCGTCGCGTAGCCGGGTGACTGGCACCAGCCCCTGCCGAAGATCACGGTCGTCCGATGACGGGGGCTCGGCCGCTCTCGCGAGTCAGGCCACTTGCGTGTCCCGTTCCACGGCGGTGAGGCGTTCTTGCGCCGGTGGCCGTAGCCGGGGAGCTGAACCCCGACCGGCCGGAGGCCGGGGCCCACGCGGCCCCGCCTCCGGTGCTGCGTACGGGTCGTCTACGGGGCCATCTCGTACGCGCCGGACAGCGCCTCGACCCGCTGCCAGACCCGCTCCGTGCGTGCCTCGTCGACGACCGGCCGCCGGACCGAATCCAGCGCCCACTCCTGCTGCTGCTCGGTCGCCGAATCCTTGCCGTGCAGTTCGACGGCGTGTCCGGAGAAGTCCCGCACGAGGACGGCGAAGAGTTCGTCGAGCACGTCCTCGTCGAGTCCGGTCAGGGCGGCCTGCTCCAGGACGAGCTGCCCGTGCACGACGAGGGCGAAGAGCTGTCCGACCGCGAGGAGGAGGTCGAGATCGCGGCTCTGCTCCGCGTCGGGGGCGACCGTGGCGACGAACGTGCAGAGGGCATCGGCCTGTTCGCGGAAGCGGGTCACGTTGGGCAGGTGCGCGTACGCTCCGAAGGCGGGTCGCCAGTCGTGGAAGCGGACCGAGCCGAGGCCGCGGGCGGGCCCCTGCCGGAACAGGAAGTCGTCGTCCGCCGCGTCGAGGCGGGTCGGCACGCCGGGGTAGTCGGCCGGGTCGAGGAGGTGGTTGCGCATGAACTTCAGGATCAGGGCCAGGTTGACGTGGACCGTGCCCTCCAGCTTCGGCAGGCCGCGGATCTCCACGGCCGCCTGGGCGAAGTAGTTGTCCTTCTCGAAACCCTTGGCGGCGATCACGTCCCACATCAGGTCGATGACCTTCTCGCCCTCCGTGGTCACCTTCATCTTCGTCATCGGGTTGAAGAGCAGGTAACGGCGGTCGTCCGGGCCGGCGGAGCGGAAGTAGTCGACAGCGCGGTCGCTGAACAGCTTCATCCCGACGAGCCTGACGTACGCGTCGGTCAGCTCGCGCCGCACGTGCGGGAAGGCGGTGACGGGGCGGCCGTAGAGGATGCGATTGTGGGCATGGGCGACGGCCTCGTACATCGCGTGCTCGCAGATGCCGATCGAGGCGGTGCACAGGTTGAACTTGCCGACGTTGACGGTGTTGAGGGCGGCATCGAAGGCGGCGCGGCCCGTGTGCAGGATGTCCTCGGCCGCTACGGGATAGTCCGCCAGGCGGAACTCGCTGACGAACTTGGACGAGTCGACGACGTTCTTGACCAGGTGGTAGGCCGGGTGACGGCTGTCGGCGGCGAAGAATACGTAGCCGTCGGGGCCCTCGACGTCGCTGCGGCGGCCGAAGACGGAGACGAGTCCGGCGGCGTTGCCGTTGCCGATGTAGTACTTGGAGCCGGTGGCGCGGAAGCCGCCGTCGCCGTCGGGCTGCAGCAGCATGTCGGTGGAGTAGATGTCGGCGCCGTGGGCCTTCTCGGACAGGCCGAACGCGAACACCTCTCCCTGGGCGAGGAGTTCCGCGGCGCGGGCGCGGGCGGCGGCGTTGTCGCTCTGCCAGACCGGGCCGAGGCCGAGGATCGTGACCTGCCAGGCGTACCAGTAGTCCAGGCCGTAGAAGCCGAGGATCTCGTTGAGCGCGGCGATCCGGGCGGTGTCCCACCGCTTGTCCGGCTCATCCTCCGCCACGGCGGACGACGGCGTCAGGAAGGTGGCGAACAGGTTCTCCTTCGCGGCGAAGGCGAGGAAGTCACCGAGCCATGCGCGGGTCCGGTAGTCCTCGATCAGCCGCCGCTTCCCGCGCTCCTCGAACCAGTCGATGGTGGCGCGCAGCAGGCGGCGCGTCTCGGGGTCGAAGTGCGCGGGGTCGTACGTGCGCGGGTTGAACAGCAGCTGGTCAGCCATGGTGAGGGCGCCTTTCGGCTGGTGGACGGGCGGGAATCGGGAGGTCTGACGGCTGGAGGAGCCGGATCGGGAGGGTCGTCGGCGGGTACGGAGGCGGTCAGCCGCCCGGACCGAACCGGGCCAGCGTGGCGAGCACGTCGTCCAGCCAGTCGATCATCATCCGCTCGTACGCGATGCCGCCGCGCAGGACGACGTGCTGGAGTTCTCGTTCCGCGTCGAGCGGCGCCTCCGGACCGGCCGCGCCTGCCTCTGGTCCCGTGAAGTCCCGTACCTCGCCCGCGAGATAGTGCGCCAGCCGGTCACGGTGTGCCTGCCGGTGCCGCTCCACCTCGCGGATCAGGGCGGCGGGGTCGTCGAAGGCGGCGCCCCGGATCTTCACGGCCAGGTCGTGGCGGACGCTCTCGGGCTCGATCGGATCGTGCAGCCAGGAGGAGAGCGCGGCCCGGCCGAGGTCGGCGACGGAGTACTCCTTCTTGTCCGGCCGGCCCTGCTGGGGGACGTCCCGGACGTCGATCCAACCGTCGTTCTCCATGCGCTTGAGTACGCGATAGATCTGTTGGTGCGTCGCGGTCCAGAAGTAGCCGATGGACCGCTCGAAACGCCGGGCCAGCTCATAGCCGGACCCCGGCTTCTCCAGGAGCGACACCAGGATCGCGTGTTCGAGCGCCATGACAACGATCCTTCTATGCAACTCGTTGCATAGCAACCCTCACCGGCTCCGATGCGACACGGCTCACCATTCCAGGGACGTCCGCGTCTCGGCCCGAGCGATTCCAGCGCCCCCCTGCCCGAGCCGGAGCCGAACGGGGGCGGGCGGAGCAGCCGAGTACAGCGGCGCAGAGGCCTCACCGCGTGGCGCGTGCCGCCTTCTCGATGACCTCCGCGACAAGGCGGGGATGCAGTGAACGGGGTCGAGGGCGGTGGGGAGGATGGAGCTCGGGTACTTGTTCGTCAGAGCCGTTCGCGGTGACGGCGAACGTACCGACCGCGGCACCCGCCATCACCGTCGCGAACCGCCGCCCGCGCACACCCCCGGAACTGCCGGTGGCCGCGCAGGCGCCGGCAGGGCCGTGAGATCCGGCTCGCCCCCTACAGCCCCAGGTCCAGGGCCAGGCACGAGTAGTGGCTCCAGGAGGTCTCAGGGTCGTACGAGGCTGTCACCCCACCGCTCCGGCCGGCTTCCACCTCTTCGGTCATGTCCTCGAAGCGGACGCGCTCGGGAAGCCGCCCGTACCGCCCGTGCCGCACCGCCGCGGCGGGGTCCGTCATCGATTCCTCGTCCATGGCCGAACTCCTCTTCATCGTCTTCTTCATCAGTCGTCGCTCTGGAGGATCGACGGCATGACGCTCCCTCCAGAGCCGCTCCTCCCATTGGTAACCACCCTGACAGGTGACGCACACCGCCACAAGCCTCATCACCATTCGAATCGGTTACTGAAAATACTTCGTAACCTCTTTGACTGGTGACGTACTCTGTGTCAGGGTCGGCCCTGCACGCGAACTCGCGGCACCTGTGCGGCACTTGCCCCGACACACGGGAGGCTTCACGTGATCAACAGGCGTACCTTCAACACGGCGATGGCTCTGGGCGCAGGAGCGGCCGCCGTCCCACCGGCCGGTCCGCAGGGTGCTTCGAGCGCTACCCCGGCCCGCTCGGCCACCGCGGGCACTCACACCCGCTTCACCTCACTGAAACAGGTCAAGGCCGGGGTGCTGAACGTCGGTTACACCGAGCAGGGCCCCGCTCACGGCCCGGTGGTCATCTGCCTGCACGGCTGGCCCTACGACATCCACAGCTACGCCGACGCCGCTCCCCTGCTCGCGGCCGCGGGCTACCGCGTGATCGTCCCCTATCTCCGCGGTCACGGCACGACGCGGTTCCTGTCCTCCCGCACCGTCCGTAACGGGCAGCAGTCGGCGATCGCCCTGGACATCATCGCGCTGATGGACGCTCTCCACATCCACAAGGCGGTGATCGCCGGCTTCGACTGGGGCTCGCGGACCGGCGGCATACTCGCCGCTCTGTGGCCCGAGCGCGTCAAGGCCCTGGTCTCTGTGAGCGGTTACCTCATCACCGACCGCAAGGCCCAGCTGGAGCCGCTCGCGGCGGCCGCGGAGCACACCTGGTGGTACCAGTTCTACTTCGCCACCGAACGCGGCAAGAAAGCCATGGAGGACCACGACCACCGCCTCCAGCTGACCCGGCTCGTCTGGGAACTCGTCTCCCCGACCTGGAACTTCGACGACGCCACCTTCGCGCGCACCGCGGCCGCTTTCGACAACCCCGACTACGCCGCGATCGTCATCCACAACTACCGCTGGCGGCTCAGCGTGGCCGACGGCGAACGCCGCTACGACCGCTACGAGGAGAAGCTGGCCACGGCACCGTCCATCGCGGTGCCGACCATCACCCTCGACCCCGAGAAGGACCCCTTCACACTGCCCGGTGACGGCTCCATGTACCGCGACAAGTTCACCGGCAAGTACGAGCACCGGACCCTGACCGGCATCGGCCACAACCTGCCGCAGGAGGCACCGACGGCATTCGCCCAGGCCGTCGTCGACGCGGACCGCCTCTGACGGAGCCCGGCCGGGACCCGAAACGGCCCGAGGCCGAGCGGTTCCCGCGAAGGCGACCGAGAGGGGCTCCGCCTGCTCGCGGAGGTCAGTTCGTCGCGCGCTCCGCGAGGGTGTACGACACCGAGCGCTCCCGCTTGTGGCGCCGGATCCGTCCCTTCGCGACGAGTGATTCAAGGGTGTTGCGCACGACCTGCGGGGTGGCCGTACGGTCCGGGTGCCGCTCGGTCAGCTCGTCGCGCAGGTCCTTCGCCGACCGTGGCTCGTCGTGGGTGCCGAGCAGCTCGACCAGGACATCTCCGAGCAGAGGCTGCCGGGACTTGCCCATCGCGGTGGCCTTCGCCCGGGCGGTGGCGGGTCGGTGCTGTGACTCCACGGGCACGGGAGAAGGGTGCGCTTCCTCGTACCGTTCGGCGAGCGTCAGGATGTCCATCAGGAGGGCTTCCTCCTGCTCCAACATCTTGATCTTCTCGGCCAGTTCGCGCTGTCGGCGGCGGTTCTCCGCCAGATCCGACACGGCTTGTTCGACGTACCGCGCCCGGAGCGAGGCGGCTGATCGGCTGGTCACAACCGTTCACTCCCCCGTGAGTGCCGGATGACGCCGCGCGTCGTACCTGCGCGACATCAGCTCTGCACGCCGTGTTGGCGTGCCCGGTAGGCGGCGGCCTTGACCCTGTTGCCGCACGTTCGCATGGCGCACCACTCCCGTCGGTGGCCTCGTGAGCGGTCGAGGTAGGCCTGGGTGCACTCGGGTCGGGCACACTCGCGCAACAGCGCCGCCTCGTCACCCCCGACGATCTCGACGGCCTCACGGGCGAGGGCGGCGAGTCCCTGGACAGCCGTGCCCGTACGGGTCGCGCCGTCGGGCCCGAGCCGCACGGTCACGGGGAGTCCCGCAGCCTGCAGGTTCACCTCGGCCACCGCCTCGGCAGGCAGCGGACGCCGCTCGATCCGGGCCGCGACCAGGGAGTAGATCGCCTCACGCAGGTCCAGGGCGATGGCCAGGTCGGCCTCGCTCGCGCCGGGCGGCAGATCGAGCATCCCGGACTCCATGAACCAGTCGTCGAGCAGTGCCGGAGAGGCGAGCTTCTCCATCGGCTCGGCGTTGCGTCGCGCCCGCAGCGTGCCGACGAAGTCCAGGGGAAGCGTGCCGCAGGGAAAAGCATGGTTCACGTAACCATACTGACGAGTGACTCACGCATGTGCAACATCCTGCCCGTGACACTCTTCCGCAGGTCACCTGTTAGACGAGTTACGACACTGCGCGGGTGGTGATCACGCTTGCCCCGCGCCGTGTCGCGCGCGGGTCGGCTCAGCCGAAGATGCCGATGTTCTCGTTCACCCATGTACGCAAGGTCAGCGGCGCCGTGCCGGTGATCTTCTCGACGGAGTCGGAGATCTTCCAGTCCCAAGCGGCGGATTGGCGCTTGAGCTCCAGCAGGGCCTTGAGGCGCGGGCCGCCCCAGCCGAGGCGGTCGAACTCTGCCTGGGTTTGGGCGGCGGTGCGCTCGACGACCTTGATCTCCTGGCCGAGAGCCTCGCCGACGATCTCGCCCTGCCGCTCGGGGCTGAGAGCTTCGCCGCCGGTCAGAGTGTAGGCCCGGCCGTCGTGGCCGGCAGTGGTGAGGACCTTGGCGGCCACGGAGGCGATGTCACGCGGGTGAATCATGGCGGAGACCGGGTCGCCTTCGGTGACGTACATGGTCCGCTGCTTGGCGATGGTGTCGGCGTAGCCGTGGAGGTAGATCATGAAGGTGCCGGGGCGCAGGATGGTCCACGCCAGGCCGGACTCCCGGACGATCTGCTCGCCGGCGCGGTGGCCCGAGGTGAGCGGGTCGGTGGCGCCGAAGCCGACGCCGCTGGTGGAGAGCTTGACCAGGTGTGTGACGCCGGCCTCGCGGGCGGCGGTGACGAGGGTGGTCTCCTGGACCGGGCCGTCGGCGCCGTAGCCCGGCGGGACGACGAAGACGCGCTCGACGCCTGCGAGGGCGGCGGGCAGGGTCTCCGGCTTGTCGAAGTCGCCGGCGACGACCTCGACGCCGGTGGGGAGGCTCGCCTTCTCCGGCGAACGGGTCATGGCCCGCACCGGTACGCCTTCGGCGGCGAGCCGGGTGACGAGTTCGCTGCCGACGTTGCCGGTGGCGCCGGTAACCAGAATCATGCGTGTGTCTCCTTCGGGAGGATGTGGTGCACAGTGGATGCCGTGCGGGGAAGCCGCTCGTCGAGTGGCGGGTCAGGAGTCGCCGCGGGTGACGGAGCCGGCCGGCTCCGCGGCGGAGGACGTCTCCGGCTCGGTCGGCGCGTGCCCGCCGGCGAGCTTGACGTCCTTGAGGAAGAGCGAGACCACAAGTCCGATGAGGACCATGGGGATGACCGCATAGAAGACGACGCGGAGCGAGTCCGCGTAGACGCCGGCGAGTTCCACCCGCAGCGGAGTGGACAGTTCGGCGACGACCTCGGGCGCGAGGGAGCCGTTCTTGTCGATGTGGACACCGGACGTGCCGAGGCGGTCATGGAGTCCGGCCCCGAGCCGACCGCTCATGACGGCGGCGAAGAAGGAGACTCCGAGCGCGGTGCCGAGCTGGCGCATGAGGGCCGCGGTGCCCTGGACGGCACCGATGTCCCGCATGCTCGCGGTGTTGCGGGCGGCGAGGCTGAGAGCCTGTGCGTTGAGGCCGCCGGCGATGCCGAACAGCAGCATGTAGACGACGGCGAGCAGGGTGCCGGTCGAGGGCCCGGCGGTGGAGAACAGCACCGCGGCGATGGCGAAGACGGCCATGCTGAGCGCCGGGAACCAGCGGTAGGAACCGGTGTGACCGATGACCTTGGTGCTGAGGTAGGAGGTCAGTACGACGGCGAGCATCATCGCGGTGAGGGCGAGGCCGGATTCCTCGGCATCGAGGCCGAGTACGGTCTGCAGCCACAGCACCAGGTAGTTGATGAGGCCGAGGCCGACGAATCCCGAGATGAAACCGAGGATGACAACGGTGGTGAAGGTCCGGTTGGTGAACAGTCGCAGCGGGATCACCGGGTCGACCGCGCGGCGCTGCGAGAGGACGAAGAGCACCATGGCGATGGCGGATCCGGCCGCGAGGCCGACGATCACCGGGGAGCTCCAGGCGTAGGTGACGCCGGCCCAGCCGGTGAGCAGGTTGAGGCCGACGACCGTCAGGACGAGGAGGACCACTCCCGCGTGGTCGATGTGCGCCTCGTGGCGGCGGGCGGGCAGGTGCAGCAGCGTGGAGAGGACCAGCAGGACCACCGCGCCGACGGGAAGGTTGACGAAGAACACCCAACGCCAGCCGACGAGTTCGGTCAGGAGACCGCCGAGGGTGGGACCGGCCAGGGAGGCGGCGCCGAAGGTGAGGGAGAACCAGCCGTAATACCGGGCACCTTCGCGCGGGGAGAACATCTCGCCGATGATCGCGAGCACGGAGATGAACAGGCCGCCACTGCCGATGCCCTGGACGACGCGGTAGGCGATGAGCTGGCCCATCGTCTGCGCGAGGCCGCACAAGGCGGATCCCAGGAGGAAGACGACGGTCGAGGCGATGAGGACGCGCTTGCGTCCGAGCAGGTCGCCGAGCTTGCCGTAGACGGGGACGGCGGCGCTGCCGCCGATGAGGTAACCGGTGGTGACCCAGGCGAACTGGTCGAGTCCGCCCAGGTCACTGACCACTCGGGGCAGCGCCGTGGCGACGATCTGGGTGTCCAGCAGGGAGAGGAAGACCGTCACCATCAGGGTGAGCACGACGGCGTGGGTCTTGGCCGGCGCGGCCGGTTGCGCCGCGGTGGCGACGGCAGGCTCGGGTGATCGGGAAACCATGGGGAGTCCTTGTAATCGA
This sequence comes from Streptomyces griseochromogenes, assembly GCF_001542625.1. Classification (NCBI taxonomy): domain Bacteria; kingdom Bacillati; phylum Actinomycetota; class Actinomycetes; order Kitasatosporales; family Streptomycetaceae; genus Streptomyces; species Streptomyces griseochromogenes. The sequence continues at coordinate 6,716,960 of NZ_CP016279.1, forward strand.
GGAACGATGCCGCAGTGCGGAGCATCGCCCGAAGTGGGAGTGCGCGTAACGAACTCGGTGAAGAACGCTGCTTGCTTCAGCAGCGGAGATGGGGTGGTCGGATCCTGTGCCCGACTCCGGCCTGTACCGGCCCTCTCAACCGTCGATCAGTCCTCAACGGACTTGTCGATCGCGGTCCTTCGCAGGTCGTGTAGCTTCTCGCCACTCCCTCTGTATCGATTACATGTGTCGAACACGCTAGCGGAGGGTTCGCGAGTCATGCAACCAAGCTGCCCGCCGGAGTGATCGGTCCGATCCACCCCGCGGCATCCTTCTCGTCCTCACCAGTCGTGCACCGTCCCGTCGTGCAGCCTGCTGATCGGCAAGTACGCCTGCTGATAGGGGAAGCGACGTGCGGCTTCGATGTCGAGGTCGACGCCCAGACCCGGTGTGTCGGACGGATGGAGCAGTCCGTCCTCGAAGCGGTAGGAGGTCCGGAACACCTCCAGGGTCCGCTCCGAGTGCCGCATGTACTCCTGGATGCCGAAGTTGTGCACGGCCAGGTCCAGATGGAGGGCGGCGGCCATGCCCACCGGTGAGATGTCGGTGGGGCCGTGCATCCCGGACCTGACGCCGTAGACGGCCGCGAGGTCGAGCAGCTTCTTCATCGCCGTGACGCCGCCGGTGTGGGTCACCGCGGAGCGCACGTAGTCGATCAGCCTCTCGCGCAGCAATGTGGTGTAGTCGTACACGGAGTTGAAGACCTCGCCGATCGCCAGCGGTGTTGTCGTGTGCTGCCGGATCAGGCGCAGGGCCTCCTGGTCCTCCGCGGGCGTGGCGTCCTCCAGCCAGAACAGGTCGTACGGTTCCAGTGCCTTGCCCAGCCGGGCGGCCTGGATCGGTGTCATCCGGTGGTGACCGTCGTGCAGCAACGGGAGTTCCGGGCCGAACTCCGACCGGACGGACTCGAAGACGCTGGGCAGGTGCCGTAGATACGCGCGGGTGTCCCAGGTCTCCACCGTGGGCCGGGTCCGGTCGCCGTCGGTGCGGCGGGCGGGCTCGTAGTCGTAGCGGTCTCCGCCGCCGGCGCTCGACGATGCGACGCCGTACACCGAGTCGAAGCCGGGGATGCCGGTCTGTACGCGGATGGCGCGGTAGCCCTGCTCCCGGTGCGCGCGTATGGAGTCGAGCAGTTCGGGCACATCGCGGCCGGAGGCGTGTCCGTAGGCGAGGGCGCCGGTGCGGGACGCGCCGCCGAGGAGCTGGTAGAGGGGCATCCCCGCGCACTTGGCCTTGATGTCCCACAGCGCCGTGTCCACGGCCGCGACGGCCGCCATGGTCACGGGGCCGCGCCGCCAGTACGCCCCTCGGTAGAGGTGCTGCCAGGTGTCCTCGATGCGGGAGGCGTCGCTCCCGATGAGCAGGGGCACGACGTGACTGTCCAGGTAGGAACGGACGGCCAGCTCACGGCCGTTGAGCGTGGCGTCGCCGAGGCCGACGACGCCGTCCTCGGTGGTGATGCGCAGTGTGACAAAGTTCCGTCCCGGGCTGGTGACGATCACCTCGGCGGACACGATCTGCATGGTGGATCCCCCTCTTTCGGGCGGTTCGGTCGGTTGGTCGGTGCGCTCTGTCCTCTCGGCGGGCACGGCCGCCCTGTCTGCGGCCGCGCCTGGATGAAACCGGGGTCAGCGGTCCCGGGTGCGCCGGGCCAGCTCGGTCTGGACCTCGGCGACGATGCGTTCGACCGGTAGGGTCGCGTCGATCGTCATCCCAACCTCGTCGTCCTCGAGTGGCTCCAGGTCTTCGAACTGCGAGGACACGAGGGAGGCGGGCATGAAGTGGGACTTCCTGCTCTCCACACGGGACGTCGCCCCGTCCCGGTCGATCGCCAGGTGCACGAAGAACGCATCGGGCCGGGCCACGCGCAGCAACTCGCGGTAGATGCGTTTGAGTGCGGAGCAGGTGATCACCAGCCCCTCTTCCGCGCCCGCCGCCCGCATACGGCCGGCGATGGCGGCCAGCCACGGACTACGGCTGCGGTCGTCGAGAGGGGTGTGGTTCTCCATCGACTGAACATTGCGCCTGGGGTGGAAGCAGTCTCCTTCCTCGAACGGCACCCTGAGCGACTCCGCCAGGTACCGGCCCACGCTGCTCTTGCCGCATCCGCTGACTCCCATGACGACGACGGGTGCCCGCCGGGAGTGGAACAGGCCGGCCATGGCGTCCTGGAAGCCGGCTCGATGAGCGGGTGGCAGGCCGTTGATGTTGAAATGGTCCAGGCCCGCCCGCAGTCGGTCGCGTACACCGGGATCGTGCAGTCGTCCGCTTCGGATCTCGGCGAGGAGAGCCTCCGCGAATGCCTCCGCGGCCGTGGCCACACCCTGGTCGATGGCGTAGGCCAGCCCCATGTGGAGCCACATGGCTACCGGTTCCGGCCGGGTGGGATACCTCTGGACGGTGTCGGTGCCGACGACGACCCGCGTCGGCGTGATCATCGCCTCCTGGAGAGCGCCGGCCCAGTTTCTGTCGATGCGGTGGTTCAGCGCCATGACGACCGGATAGGAGAGGCGCACGAACAGCTCGTTGCGCGAGCCGGCGAGGAGCGTCCGGTGGAAGGCCGCGTCCACGTCCCTGAAGCGCTGCCGGATCGCGGCGCCCTCCCGTGGCTGTGCGAAGTCCGGGTCCTCGCTCAGGGCGAGCAGGGTGCGGGCGTGGCTGGTGAGGTCGTGGCAGATCTCCGCGGACCGGCTCAGGGCGGCCAGTCTGGCCGCGCGGGGCTCGATCACCTCGCGCAACTCGGTCAGTGATCGCATCTGGCTGTCCGGGGCCACCTCCAGACGCCACGCGATCACGTCGGGATCCAGCAGGTCCCACTGTTCCAACGCCTGGACGGTGGCCCCGATCCGCGGCTGCAGATTCACCAGGCCCTTCTGGTGCAGCGTCTGCAGGGCCTCGCGGGCCATGGGCCGGGTGACCTCGAACTCATGCGTGACGGCGTCGACGGTGAGGTGGTGGTCGCGCGGCTTGCCGCCTTCCACGATCTGGCAACCCAGTCGCTCCACCACCCTCGCGGTGGAGCCCCGTAACGCGTCCTCGGATCCTTCGGGCAGGTCGGCTTCGGGACCAGTCATGGCGGAGATGCTAAATCAGAGCGGCGTACTGGTCAGCCATCCGAACGCCGTCAAAAGGAGCACGGAATGCCCTTGGGGCGCGCGCCGGGGCACTTTGGCCCGCACTACCGCCCTCGCATGACCCCGAGGCTGACTGATGAAGCATCAGAGGCCTTCTCTGACCTAGATCACATGAATACCGTGGTCACTCATCCGAATGGTTTCGGTAGTGCCGAGGACCGGCCAGGGCGAGTGGATGCGTGCCGTCACCTGGCCGGTATCGACGCGCGGCAGCTGACGCAGGGCTGCCTCGCCCCCCTTCCGACGCAGCCGCAGGAGAGAGCCGTATGCCCGAACCGACCTCGCCCACGCCTCCGCCGGAGCGGTTGTCACTGCGCTGGGCGCTCATCCTCTTGGCCGCGGTGGTGGCGGGACTGCTGGCCGGCCTGCTGACGTACGCCCAGTCCCGCAACTGGCCGGCCTCGCTCCTGGCGGCGCTCGGAGCGAGCGGAGCGGCCCTGGTGGGTCTTCCACTGCTGCTGTGACGCACCGGCGAAGGGTCCCCGAGACGAACGGCGCGCACCACACGCCACTCACTCGACACGGGCGGCACTGTCCGCTCCTTCTGCCGTGTCAGGCCGCCCCCTTGTGGACATCTGACGCAACCGGCCTTCCTCGACAGCCTTCGCTTGTCATCCCCCGCGTCATCGAGCCGGCACGGCGAGCAGCGCCTCTAAAGCTCCGGGGCGGCCGCCATCAGCGTGTCGATCACCGAGTCGAGATAGCGCCTGCCGTCCTCGCCGGCCGGCAGCGTCTCCGGCACCGCATGGGTCAGCTGCGTGTGCCCGAGGTAGCCGGTGTACGCCAGCAGCGCACGGCGGCCTGCCGCGTCCGGGGGAAAGCCCAATTCGACGAAGAGCTGCGCCAGGTAGCCGACTCGACGCTCCGTCACCCGGCGCAGTACGGCGGCGACCCGCGGATGTCCGGCCGAGGCCGGCAGGGAAACCTCCAGCGGGTCGTGGGCGGCGAGTTCGGACGCCTCGGAGAAGAGCCTGCGCAGCCGCGTCTCCGGATCCGGCTCGGACTCCAGCGCGGCGATGATCGCCTCGGTGGACTTGTGTTCCCAGCGGTCGAGCGCGGCCTCGATCAGTGACTCACGGTTGGCGAAATGCCAGTAGAAGCTGCCTTTGGTGGTGCCCAGACGAGCGGCGAGCGGCTCGACGGCGACCGCCGCGAGACCGCCTTCCCCCATGGCCGACAGGGCCACGTCCGCCCAGTCCTGCGCCGTCAACCGCTTCCGGCCACCCTCGCGAGCGACCCCCTCACCTCGTTGCACCATGACCATACGCTACCGTACGGTCGATAACATACGGCAGCGTATGGAGGCGTGCTATGCGCAGGTTCCGCACGATCCGCAATGTCCACGAACGCATCATCGAGGCCCCGGCCCAGGCCGTCGGGTCACTGCTCGACCGCCTGTCCTCGGCCGACGACCCGATCTGGCCCGCACCGGCCTGGCCCCCGATGCGTTTCGACCGGGCCCTGGGCGTCGGCGCGGACGGCGGCCACGGCTTCGTCCGCTACCGCGTCACCGCGTACAAGCCCGGCCGCCGCGCCCGCTTCGACTTCAACCCGCCCATGAGCGGCCACCATGAGTTCGTCATCGAACCGCTGGGGCAGGAGCGCTGCCGCCTGCGGCACACCCTGGAGCTGCAACGCCGCGGCCCGAGGGCGCTGGGCTGGACTCTGGCGGTGCGCTGGATGCACGACACAGTGGTCGAGGAGGTCTTCGACAACGTCGAACGGGCCACCACCGGGACGGCGACCAACCCCGTTCGCTGGTCGCCTTGGGTCCGGTTGCTCCACCGGCTCATGTGGGACAGGGCCACCGGCGGCGACCTCCCGGCGGGCGCCCGCCTGGCCCGTGCCGCCTTCGAGCGGACCCACTACAGCGACGCGTGGCGGATCCCGCTGCGTCCCGGGATGCCCCAGGACCCCGAGTCGTGGCGGGGAGTCCTGCGCGGAGCCTCCTTCCCGGTGGTGGGGCGCGAGGGCGGCGAGGTGCTGCTGGGCGAGGACGCCGGCCACCTCGACTTCCGCGCCTCGATCCACGTCGACGACCGTCAGGCCACGCTCAGCACGGTCGTGCGGATCCACAACTGGCGCGGCAGGCTGTACTGGGCCGTGGTCAAGCGCTTCCACCCCTTCATGGCCCGCACCATGCTCCGCCGCGTCCACCGGCGACTCGCCCTGGCGGCTCCCAGCGCCGCCGAGCGCGCACAGTCGGCCCCCGTTCCCGCCGCACCGCGAGGAAGGTGAGTCGGGATCGACACGGAACAGCCTGCCGCGCCGCACAGCTCTGCCGGCGTGGAAGCGGCGTGCGCGCGGCTACCGGCTCGCTGTCCTCGGCATCGGCGCCTCCGCGGTGCTGTCACGTACGGCACGCACAGACGGGCGGAACACCTCCGCGCAGCGTCGAACGCCTTCGGGAACCTCTCTCCGCGAGATCCCCTCTGACAGGGCGGCATGCCACCGCCGACGGGTGAGTCCCGCGTCGCTCGGCCCGGTTGAGCGCCTCGGGAGGGTCCGTCGTGGTGGCTCCTCGGAGATTGGAGACACCCCCCATGCGTCTTTCCACCGCCCGCAGAACCTCGACCCGGCAGATCGCCTCCGCCGCGATCGCCGCCGGCGCGGTGCTCGGACTCGTCGCCGCGTCCACCGGGACGGCCGGCGCGGCGACACCGACGCGCCCGGGCCGCCCGGACAGTCCCATCATCGGCGGCACCGAGAAGCCCGTCGGCTCGTATCCGTTCATGGCGGCGCTGCTGAGCAAGGGCCGGGGCAACCCGCACGACCGGCAGTTCTGCGGCGGCAGCCTGCTGGACCCGTCCATCGTCATGACGGCCGCGCACTGCGTCGTCGATGTGCGGCCCAAGCAGCTCGAAACGGTCGTCGGCCGCACCGTGCTGTCCAAGAAGAACCAGGGCCACCTGCGCAACGTCACCGACATCGTCGTCCACCCCCGCTACGCCAGGGGACAGGAGGCGTACGACATCGCGTTCCTGATGCTGGACAAGCCCGTCACCGGTATTGCGCCGGTCAACCTGCCGACCGTGGGCACGGACGCGCTCATCCGCCCGGGCGCCAAGGCCACGGTCATCGGCTGGGGCAACACCGACACGGAAGTGCCGAACTATCCGGACCGGCTGCGAGCGGTGGACGTCCCGATCGTGTCGCACATCGAGTGCAAGGCGTCCTACCCGGGCTACGACAAAAAGGTCAACGTCTGCGCGGGCGTCGAGGGCAAGGACTCGTGCCAGGGTGACAGCGGCGGACCGATGTTCCGGAAGCTGCAGGGCCGCCGCGGGGTCTACCAGACAGGCATCGTGTCGTACGGCGACGGCTGCGCGGCCCAGGGGGCTCCCGGCGTGTACACGTACACCGGTTCGGCCAAGCTGTGGGACACGCTGGACGAGTCCGCCAAGGGCAGGATGGTGAAGCAACTGCTCGGCCGCTGATCCCAAAGGGTGCCCTGTTCCGCCACGGGCAGCTGACGAGCGCGCACTGCCTGGCCTCGGGGTTCTTGTCCGCCCACGTCATCGCCGTGGGCGGACCGCCGGCCGCGCGCACCGACACAGAACTCAGCGCCGCTCTGCGCGCGGCCGACGCCGATGAAGCTCTCGCCAGGCGCCCTTCAGACTGTGCGGAAGGCGAGGACGGTGTTGTGGCCACCGAAGCCGACGGAAGTGCTGAGGGCCAGGGCCATGCGCTGGTGACGAGGTCGATGCCGTGGGTCCCGTCGTCGAAGGCTTCGAAGTCGTCGGTGGGCGGGACGGTCGCGTGGCTGAGGGAGAGCACCGTCAGGGCCGCCTCGACTGCTCCGGCAGTTGCCATGTCCCCGGCGCCGTCGCCCACCACGACCGCCACCCGTTCGCCCGCCCGGCTCTCGGGGCGCAGACCCGCGTCCGCGACGGCTTCGTACGCGGCGGTCAGCGCGAACCGGGTGAAGCGGCCCGGTCGACGCGCCCCCGATCTCCGCAGGTGCCGGCGCTGGGCGTAGCCAGGCACCCGGCAGGAGAAGTCCACCGGCAAGCCGCGCAGCTCCGGTCCACGGCGGCTGCCTTCCCCCGCCAACGTCGCGCCGAGCGTCTGCTGGAACGCGCGCCGACACTCACGCGGGCAGGATCCGGGCCCCTCCGACAACGGAGTACCCCGAGAATGAAGTGAAGGGACGGCACATGTGAGTCAGTCACCGGCCCTCGCCTCTGCCGACGCCGGCATCCGGGCCGCCCGCGCACGCACCACCGCGCAGCCCGCCACATCGGCACCGACACTCGACGGTGAGCTCCCGGCACCACTCCCTCGGGCACACCCGGCCGACGCCGGCCTGGAACCCCCAGCCGGCGCCTTCAGGCAGTGGGCCGCTGAGCACAGCACGTAGAAACGCCGCGAAATGAGGATCGTCCGTACTCCGCGCGACCCCTGACCGTACGACGCAGGCCGCGGCCCAGCCCACGCCATGGGCGACACCGGGCCCACCAGCTCGTCGGCGCCAACGCGGTCAACACCGAACAGCTCGCGCCGTGCCCGACGCAGGGGCGGCCGGAGGCCTTGGGCTACTCGATGCCGCGAGCACGCCCGTCGGCCGGCAGCGGCCGTTCGCCGACTACAGCTTGAAGCCGTAGTCGAGCAGCTTCGCGGCGTCGGGGCACCTGCGGCCGCACCGCGGACTGAGTGCACCACCTGCGGAAACCCCGCCCCCGTGGCGAGCGGTATTCCGCTCGCCGCGAGGGCGGTCGACGATTACTTCTAGCGCTCCGCGCGGTGGCGCTCGATCTCCAGCGCCAGGTCACCACGCTCCCTGCGGGCCGTGTCCGCCTCCTCGCGCACCTTGTCGAGACGGTCCTCCAGCTGGCAGACCCGCTCGCGGTAGCGTTCGAGCTCGGCACGCACGAACTCGACGTCGGCGATCTGCTGCGCGGCTTCCTTGCGGATCTCCTCCGTCTCCTCCTCGAACCTCTGCTTGGCCTCGTCCAGTTCGGCGATGGCCAACTCCGCGGCCTCCTCCGCCAGCGCGGTGCGCTGCTCGGCGGCCAGGGTCCGCTGAGCGGAGGCCCTGGTCACGGTCTCGATACGTTCCTCGGCGGCAGCCGAGTCCGTGATGATGGCCAGCTCTTCGAGATAGACCGGCAGATCCGTGGCCAGCTGAGACATGAGCGCTACGAGATCGTCGCGGCCCACGCCCGCATCCTGTGCGGCTTCCACCGCTCCCTCCATGTGGGGAACGCCCGTTTCAGGCGTCTGCGCTACGGGCTGCGGCGTCGCTACCTGAGCGGAGGCCTGAACATCTGCTGCCGCTTTGGCCGCTTTCTTGGTCTCGGCCGCCTGGCGCTTCTGCTCCTTGCGCTGCTGCCTCTTGGCACGGAACTTGCGGAAGGCCCCGAGCGCGTTGTGCTCGGGATGAGCGCAGTAACGAGGCGCCGGGTCGTCGGGCGTCGGCGCTGCGGGAGCGTTGGTGCAATCCGGGTAAGCGCAGACCGGCAGCGTTTCAACAGTCATCTTTCTGCCTTTCCATAGATGTTCGAGGTTTTCGAAGGCAAACCGGCAACCGGCGCGGCTTGCGCCGGCCGGTCACACACGAGGATTTACCGATCACGGTAGATGCGGTCGGGGCCTCACGGGCACCGCACCCGCTGGTCGTCAGCGATCGGTAAGATCGCGCGGCCGCCCCGGAACTGCGGCACGGCGCCGCACAAGGCGCACGGCCCTCAAGCCGCCCGCGCCTGGTGCGCCGAGGACGCGGTCCGCACTCCCCTGGCCTACGTCACACGGGTCCGCGCACGCCAGGGGCCCACCCACTTCAACGTGGGCGAGGGGATCACTCAGGCCGGTCCGCCGCCCGGAGGCAATGTGACGCGCAACCCCCCGAGCAGCGTGGCCAGGTAGCGTTCGGCGGTGGCGACTCGGTCGGCGCCAGGACCGCTGTGGACCTGCGCGGCGTAGGCGACGCCGCACACCAGCGGGACCAGGTCGGCGGAGACGAAGTCGGCCCGGACCACCCCGGCCTCGCGGGCACGGTCCAGCAGTGCGTCGCCCACCGAGCTCAGCGCCCGTTTCAGTTCCGTGGTGCGCGGCAGGCTGTCCGAGGGCGCGGCGGCCACGGTGGACAGGGACGCATCGCTGACCTGTGCTTCGACGGTGCGCATGAGGAAGCGCTCCAGCGCGCTCCAGGGGTCGGAATCGGCCAGCACCCGCTCGCCGTGGGTGACGAGGGCTTCCAGTGAGTCGGCGGCGACTGTCTCCAGGAGCGCTTCGGGCGTGGGGAAGTGCCGGTAGACGGTGCCGACCCCAAGTCCGACTCGGCGGGCGACGTCGTTGAGCTGCAACGGCGTCCCCTCGTCGACCAGGTCACGGGCGACGTCGACGATCCGCTGCCAGTTGCGGGCAGCATCCTTGCGCAGCGGCGTGGTCGTCATGGCGACAGTCTAAATACCTCGCACGTTCCCTTACGGGGCCCGCCTTTGATCATGCTCAGACATGCCGGGTGACGTGCGTACGGCCGTACGGCGTGGGCGCGCGGACCGCCGAGGCCCGCCGGGCCCTCAGTGCCGGTCCTGCTGTCGGCCGAGGAAGCCCGTGATGAGCCCCAGCCACTCCTTCGGCTGCTCCGCGAACGGCAGATGCCCGGTGGCAAGCTCGGCGGTCTCCGCACCGGGGATGGCCTCGGCCAGCTGGTACTGGAGGGCGGCCGGTATCAGGGAGTCTGCCGCGGTGACGATGACAAGAGTCGGGACGGTGATCGCGGCCAGGTCTTCGCGCACGTCGGCGCGACGGACCAGGTCGACCTGAGCGCCGGTGCCCGGCGGAAGGGCGGAAGCGGTCTGCTCGGCGGCGGCGCGCACCTGAGCGGGAGTGAGGGAGTTCAGCACCGGCGCGCTCAGGGCCAGCTGGGTCAGGTACTGGGCCAGCAGGACGTGCCGGCCGGATTCGTAGAGCTGCTGCCAGATGGCGGCGGCCAGCTCGGTGCGGGTGTCCACATGGGCGAAGGTGGCACTCAGCACGAGGGAGGTGACCCGTTCCGGATGACGGACGGCGGCTCGGATCGCGACCAGCCCGCCCAGCGAGTATCCGCAGACGGCGAACGTGTCGAGCCCTTCGGCGTCCGCCGCCGCGACGAGCTGGTCCGCCAGCATGTCGAGGTCCAAGGGCGTCTGCGTGGCAGGAGTCTCTCCTGAGCCCGGGTAGTCGACCCCGACAACGGTGTGCCGCCCGGCGAGCCCGTCCATGATCGATCCGTAATTGGCCGCTGTGCCGCCGCCGGCACCGTGGGCGAGGAGGAGGCCGGGGCCGGAGCCGTGGACGGTACGGGCGTAGGCGGCAGGGGCTGCCTTGGTCATGATTGGGTCCTTAGGTACGTGATCGTTTGCGTATGCACGGTTCGACCGCCACCGAGGCCGGATCCGAGGTCGAGGGGTCTGTCCAGTCACACGAAAAGGCCAAGCATCCGGATAATCAATCCGCTTTGCGTGCCGCGACCGTAACACACATCCGGATTGTCTATCCACTTAGCCACGATCGGTTGCCGTCAGCGGTCGCAGACCGGGTATGACCTCGGGCTCCGTAAGACTTCTGTCATCCGGATTCCGGACGCGGAGCCGCTGTCCTGCCGTTGAATCGATCACGAGCATCACTCGACGTGACCACGGAGGCGGACATGCGTGTACGACGAAAGCCCAGCAGGCCGGTGATCGTCAGCGCCCTGATTCTCGGCCTGGCCCTGGCCGCAGCGGGGCTGTACTGGTTCCAGCCATGGAAGCTGTGGACCGACGAGACCGTACGCGAGGCACTGCCCGTCGCGGGCGCCGGGACCGGCGAGCCGAAAACGCTCACCAAGGGACGGTTCATCAGCCATGAGCACTCCACCCGAGGCACGGTCCGCGTCCTCGAACTCCCTGACGGCTCACGCACGTTGCGCCTGGAGGGCCTGGACACGAGCAACGGGCCCGCACTGCATGTCTGGGTCACCGATGCCCCGGTGAAGGAGGGCACGGGCGGATGGCGGGTCTTCGACGACGGCCGGTACGTCGACCTCGGCGGCCTCAAGGGCAACAAGGGCGACCAGAACTACGCACTTCCCGCGTCGGTGGACCTCGATGAACTCACCAGCGTCTCCATCTGGTGCGAGCGCTTCGGCGTGTCTTTCGGAGCGGCACAACTGCACGCCGTCGGCTGACAGGGGCGAGGCGCGCGGCCGGACGAGGGCGATCATTCATCGCCGGCGCGGGCTTCGTGCACATCCCGCTGTTCCGCGAGGAGTTGGGGCGTGCGGTTGGCGAGGCGTCCGTGCCCGTGGAACTGGTGCTCACGCACAGAGCCGATGGTGTGCGGCCCGGCGTCACGGCGATGGAGCGGACTTCCGGCGCCGGGCGAGCCTCCGCCAGGCCACCCAGAGGTTGATCAAGAGGATCAGCGATCCTGCGATGGGCCACCCCATCGATCCGCCGTCGCGGTAGGTCTCGATTCCCGTCGCCAGCAGCATCGCGCCGACCACCGGGCCTGCCAGGTCGAAGAACAGGCTCGCCCGGTCCATGATCTTGGAGAGGTTGACCACGGCTTGATCATGACAGGGAACCGGCCGGCGGCCAAGGGGCATGTGCCCACCATGGCGCGCCCGGCCAGTCGCACGAACGACGGTACGAGCACGGCGCGGACGAGCGTCGCGTCCGGCACCACCGCCGGTGCCGGGCCGACACCGGGGAGTTTCAGCAGAGTCACCCCGGAGATGGCGAAGACGAACAGCACCGCGGCGACGAGGACCGCCGCGGGCGTGATGATGCGGCCGGTGTGCCGGAGCCCGAAAGCGACCGACTCCGTGTTGCGGGAATCCATCGGCGGTCGCCCTGCGTGAACGGATGGCGATCGCGCGTGCGGTTGTCGTCCGTCGTGGGGCACGCGATGCTGAGGGAGCACGAAGGGAAGCGGTGCCATGGATCGTTTTCCGAATGCCGCCAATGTCGATTTCCACAGTCCTCTGGACCTCTCCAAGGCCGCCGCCGCGGTACTGGACGCCGAAGGCCGTATTTCCGGGTGGGGATCCTCGGCCCAGCGCCTCCTGGGACATTCACCCGAGGATGTGCTCGGCCAGTCGGCCGCCCGGCTGCTGGCATCGGCCCCCGGGCAGCGGCTGTCCGGCCTCTGCCAGGCGCACAAGCCCCGCAGCACGGTCTTGGACCTCTCCTGTCGGGACGGACATACCCTGCGTGCGGCCGTGACGTTCAGCCCGCTCGCACACCGGGGCGTCGCAGCGACCGTCGTGGTCGCCGCCGGCCTGGAGGCGCTGCGCGGCTGGGAGGCGCAGCTGGCGCTGCTGCAGGGACTGGCGACCGAGTCGACCGTGGGCCTGACGATCTTCGACACCGACATGCGCGTCGTCTGGGGGAACGTCTCCACCGATCTGGAGCTCGCGGGCATCGCCGATTACATCGGCCGACCGGCCGCGGATCTCTTTCCCGAGGGCGAATTCATCTCCCGCCACCACCCCCCGGACGAAGACCAGATCATGGAGCATGTGATGACGACGGGGGAACCGATCATGGGCATGCACTATCGCGGGCGCGCCCCCGTCGACCCGGTGCGCGAGCACGTCTGGTCCTGCTCGTACCACCGGATGGTGGACGCGCGGGGCGAGTTGCTGGGGCTGTTCGAGGAGTCCCTGGACATCACCGACCGCTACCGCGCCCAGGAACGGCTGTCGCTCCTCGTGCGGGCGGGAAAGCGCATCGGCGCCTCGCTGGACGTGCGTCGTACAGCCGCGGAGCTCGCCGACGTGGCGGTGCCGCAGCTGGCCGACGAGGTGCTGGTGGACCTGCCTCCGGCGGTCATCGAGGGACGGCAGCCGCCGACGGGCTCGGCGCCGGGGCACAGTCTGCTGCGGATGCACGGCCGGACCCCGGAAGAGTTCCGGACCAGTCCCGTCTCCTACCCGCCGTCGTCACCGCAAGCTCTGAGTCTGGCCACCAGCCGCCCCATCGTCGACGCCGCCCCGCCCGAGGCGACCGGCGAGACGGGCTCGGCCGCGGCGCGTTCCTGCCTCTTCGTCCCGCTGCTCACCCGCGATGCGGTCCTGGGCCTTGCCACCTTCCGGCGCAGCAGCAACCCCGACCCGTTCGGGCCCGAGGAGCAGACGCTCGCCGTGGAACTGGCCGAGCGGGCCGCCGTCGGCATCGACAACGCCCGCCGTTACACCAGCCAGCACGCGGCGGCCCTGGTACTGCAGCGCAGCCTGCTGCCGCAGCACCTGCCCGAGCAGAGCGCGGTCGAGGTGGCGTACCGCTACCTGCCCGCCGACAGCCGCGTGGGCGTGGGCGGCGACTGGTTCGACCTGATCCCCCTGTCCGGTGCCAGAGTGGGCCTGACCGTCGGCGACGTGGTGGGTCACGGCATGCACGCGGCCGCGACCATGGGCCGGCTGCGCGCCACCGTACGGACCCTGGCCCTGCTGGACCTGGACCCGGCCGAGCTGCTCACCCGGCTGGACGGCCTGGTCGCGCAGGACTCGGAACCCCACGCGGACGACGGGCTGAGCGACAAGGCACTCGGCGTGACCTGCCTGTACGCGATCTACAACCCGGTCACCGGCCGGTTCTCCTGGGCGAGCGCGGGCCACCCCCCGCCGATCGTGGCCGATACGAGCGGCTCGGTGGCCTTGTCCGCGCTGGCACCGGGACCGCCCCTGGGGCTGGGCGGCCTGCCCTACGAGAACGTCGACCTGAACCTGTCCAGAGGCAGCGTGGTGGCGTTCTTCACCGACGGCGTCGTGGAGGACCGGCGCACCGACATCGACAGCGGAATCGACCGCCTCGCCCATGTGCTCACCTGGCAACGATGCCCGCTGGAGGAGCTGTGCGACCGGGCGCTGTCGGCCCTGCCGCCCGGACCGCAGGCGGACGACGCCACGCTGCTGCTCGTACGCACCCGGCGGCTCGACGACGACCGTGTGGCGGACCTGGAACTGCCGCCCGACCCGGCCATGGTCGCTCACGCCCGCACGGTCGCCGAGCGCCAGTTGGAGACCTGGGGCCTTTCCGAACTGTCCTTCACCGCCGAACTCGTGGTGAGCGAGCTGGTCACCAACAGCATCCGGTACGCCACCGGGCCCGTCATGCTGAGGCTGATCAGAGACCGCTCCCTGCTCTGCGAAGTGTCCGACAACGCGCACACCGCACCTCACCTGCGGCGAGCGCGTCGGGACGACGAGGGGGGCCGCGGCCTGTTCCTCGTCGCCCAGATGTCCCAGCGCTGGGGTACCCGGTACACCGCGTCCGGGAAGACCATCTGGGCCGAACTGGCCATCCCCTAGAAGCTCCTGCCCGCCCCGCCACAGGTCGCCGGACCTTCGAGATTGAAAACGGTATCCATTTCCATATAGCCTCTTCCCGGCCAGCGGAGGAGGAGAACCGATGCCGAATCACCGATTGCCCGTCACCGTCCTGTCCGGCTTCCTCGGTGCCGGGAAGACCACGCTGCTCAACCACGTGCTCGGCAACCGTGAGGGGCTTCGCGTCGCCGTCATCGTCAACGACATGAGTGAGATCAACATCGACGCGGCGCTGGTGCGTGGCGGCGAGGCGGCGCTGTCCCGGACCGAGGAGCGGCTGGTCGAGATGACCAACGGGTGCATCTGCTGCACCCTGCGCGACGACCTGCTGGTGGAGGTGGACCGGCTGGCGCGTGAAGGCCGGTTCGACTACCTCCTCATCGAGTCCAGCGGCATCTCCGAACCCATGCCGGTCGCGGCGACCTTCGCCTTCGCCCGCGACGACGGCGCGACGCTCGGCGACCTCGCCCGTCTGGACACCATGGTCACGGTCGTCGACGCCGCCAACTTCCTGCCCGAACTGCAGAGCGGCGACGAACTCGTCGAGCGCGGACTCGACCAGTACGAGGACGACGAACGCACGGTCAGCGACCTGTTGACGGACCAGATCGAGTTCGCCGACGTCATCGTGCTCAACAAGCTCGACCTGGTCGACGACACCGCCGCAGCACGACTTCGGGCCACGCTCACCCGCCTCAACCCGGTGGCCCGGATCGTGCCCGCCGTCCAGGGGCGGGTAGAGGTCGAGGCCGTCCTCGGCACCCGGCTGTTCGACCTGGAGCGAGCCCAGCAGGCCCCGGGCTGGGTCATGGAGCTCAACGGCGACCACGTCCCGGAGACCGAGGAGTACGGCATCTCCTCCCTCGTCTTCCGCTCCGAACTGCCCTTCCACCCAGGGCGCTTGTGGCGGTTCGTCACGGAGGAGATGGACAGCGGCGCCTACGGGCAGGTCCTGCGGTCCAAGGGCTTCTTCACCTTGGCCGGCCGCCGACACATGACGGGACTGTGGTCCCAGGCCGGCTCCGTCGCCCGCTTCGAGCCTTCCGCCTCCCACGCCACCGACAGCCCGCCCGCCCAGGAACTGGTCTTCATCGGCACGCACCTGCACGCCGAGGCGCTGCGCACCGCACTCACCGGCTGCCTGCTGGCGAACGGCGAAGGCCTGCCGCCGGAGGATCCGTTCCCCGCATGGGACACCTACGGTGCCGACGACACCTGCGAGCACGAACACCCCCGACTCGTGGCGCAGTCCTGAGACTCCGGGCCGGGCGGTGGACGCGGCCATGGCACTGCCCGGCCCGGTACCTCCCGAGTCACAGGAGAGCTGCGACGTTCACCTACCGCGGGCCGGGAATGCAGGCAACTCCCCTGCTACGGACATGCGTGCCGGCGTCGCCGCCGTGGCCGGCACCACCTGATCCCGGCGGCCCTTGCGGCGAGCCCGGCTCGTGCACCCGCTTCGAACGCGGCATGGCGCAGGACACGGGCGACGACCACCGGCGCACGCGCACATACACGAAGATCACGCCGGCCTGGTCGTCGCCTGCCGTCATGGACCCCCCTCCGTCTCGACGGCGAGACGGCCCAACCCCCTGTGAGCTACCTCACCCAGCACTCCCCCGTGCACACAAACCGCCTGGCCAGCAAGGCTCTTCCCCGTTCACCGACCACTTGTTGGCCGGATACGTCAATAAACTGTCATTGCAGCCAGTGCGAGAGCCGATACAGGCTGTGACCGTGTTGGAGCGACGAGTTGTTGTGGTGGTGTACGCGGGCGCGATGGCTCTGGACATCACCGGCCCGATCGAAGTGTTCGATACCGTCAACAGGCTGCTCGACCCCTCGGGTGTCCCCTACCGCGTCGAGATCGTCTCCGCCGACGCACCCTTGGTGCGCATGAGTTCAGGAGTGGTCGTGGAAGCCGCGCCCCTGGAGGCGGGGCAGGGGCCGATCGACACGCTCCTCGTACCGGGCGGCTGGAGTCTGCGCAATGCGCTTCGGGACAGGGGCCTGATCTCCTGGATCGGCGGTGCGGCGGCCCGTTCGCGCAGAGTGGCCTCCGTATGCGGCGGATCCTTCCTGCTGGCCGAGGCGGGCCTTCTCGACGGCAGACGCGCCACCACCCACTGGGCGTACAGCGAAGCGATGGCGTGCCGCTATCCGGATGTGACGGTGGACGCCGAGCCGATCTTCGTCTGGGACGGCCCCTTTGTGACCTCCGCGGGCGTGTCGACGGGCATCGACATGGCGCTGGCTCTGGTGGAGGCCGATCACGGTGCGACGCTCGCGCTGGAGACGGCACGGTTTCTGGTGCTGTTCCTCAAACGGCACGGAGGACAGTCCCAGTACAGCGCCGCCCTCGACGCCCAGTTGGCCGACCATCCGCCGATCCGGGCGGCGCAGGAGTGGATCCTGGGCAACCTGCACCATCCGCTGACCGTGGCCGAGATCGCCCGGCAGGCCAACATGAGTCAGCGCAACTTCGCCCGGGTCTTCCGGCGAGAGGTGGGCACGACCCCGGGCCAGTACGTCGAGCGGACGCGTATCGCCCGCGCACGCGAACTGCTGGAAACCACCGATCTGGCGATCGGTCAGGTGGCCGGCCGCTGCGGATTCACCGCCACCGAGACCTTCTTCCGCTCCTTCGGACGACTCCTGGGACTCACCCCCAAGGAATACCGGCACCGCTTTCAGGTCATCTCGCCGTCCGGTGTCATCGACCGGCACCACGAGAGGGACAGGAGCCCCGCATGACCAGCACGACCTCGACCTCGCGCGAGGCGACGACGATCCGCTTGGTCGACCATCTGGCCGCGGAGCTGGCCAAGGCCGGCGTCACTCACGTATTCGGCGTCGGCGGAGCGAACATCGAGGATCTCTATGACGCCGTGCATCGCTGCGGCGCCGTCCGCGGCGTCGTCGCCAAACACGAGTTCTCCGCCGTCACCATGGCCGACGGATACGCGCGCACCACCGGGCGCATCGGCGTCGTCGCGGCCACCTCGGGCGGTGGGGCGATGAATCTCGTACCGGGCCTGGCGGAAGCCCATGCCTCCCGGGTGCCCGTGCTGGCCCTGGTGGGCCAGCCGCCGACCTGCCAGGAAGGCCACGGGGCGTTCCAGGACTCCAGCGGCAGGGCGGGCTCCTTCGACGCTCGGGAGGTTTTCGCACCTGTCTCCCGGTTCTGCGCCCGGGTGGACGACGCGGACTCGCTCACGGAGTTGCTGCCCCGGGCAGTGGCGGCTGCCCAGACCGAGCCACGCGGGCCGGCCGTCCTGTTGCTGCCCAAGGACGTGCAGCAGGCACAGATCCGGGTGCCCGGCCAGGGCGCGGCCCCGACAGCGTGCGCGCCGACGGCACCGGCCGCGCGACTGGACACGGCCGCCCTCACCACCGTGTCGGACACCCTTCGCAGGGCCGGCCGCGTCCTCGTCATCGCCGGTGAAGGCCTCGCCGCCGCCGACGCGCGTACGGAGCTGGCGGAACTGGCCCGACGCCTCGGGGCATGGGTGGCGGTCACCCCGGACGCCAAGGACGTCTTCGACAACCGCGATCCCCGGTTCGCGGGCGTGGCCGGGGTGATGGGCCACGCCAACGTCGAAGAGTGTCTGTGGCGAGCCGACGTGTGCCTGCTGGCCGGTACCCGACTGCCGCTCCTGGCAAGCGGTGGCCTCGAACGGCCCCTGGCCACCACCGATGTCGTCTGCCTCGGCCCCGAACCGCCGTTCGTGGGAGGCATCACGCTGTCCGGGAACCTGCGGGACGCGCTGCGCGCGGTGAACGCCCGTCTGCCTCCCCGCCCGCGTCCCTGTCCGCCGCATGCGGGCCCGCTTCCCACCACCCTGCCGAGCCCGCCCTCTCGGGCCCGTGGGCGAACGGTCCCCTACGTCCAGGCGGTCGCCGCCGTGGAGGCGGCACTCCCCCAGGACGCACACGTCTTCGTGGACGCCGGCAACGCGGGAGCCAGCGCGGTCCACCTGCTCCCGGCACCGCGCCGCGGCCGCTTCGTGGTGGCGGTCGGCATGGGCGGCATGGGCTACACCTTCGGGGCCGGCATCGGCGCCGCGCTCGCCACCGGTCGACGCACCTACGTCCTCGCGGGAGACGGGGCCTTCTTCATGCACGGGATGGAAGTGCACACCGCCGTGCAGTACACCGCGCCCGTGACCTTCGTGATCTTCAACAACAACGCGCACGCCATGTGCGCGCTGCGCGAGGAGTTCTTCCAGGGCGGCGTCCGCGACGACGACCTGTTCGCCCCGGCCGATCTCGCCGCCGCGGCCGCCGCTGCCTTCCCGTCGCTCGAGGCCACACGTGCCGGCGACGCGGCGCAGCTGCGCACGGCGCTGCTGCACGGCAACGCGAGCGGCGGCCCGGCGTTCGTCGCGGTGGACTGCGACCCGCGGGAGATCCCGCCGTTCCTTCCCTTCCGGCGCTTCGCCGACATCACCGAGCAGACCAACGGCACCGAGAACAAGGAGAGTTCAGATGAGCGAGGAGCCTTCCACGTTGGCTGACATCCCCGGTCTCCTGCGGATCGAGAACGCCGGCAAGGAAGAACTGACCGCCCACTGCATGGAGCTCACCCACGCCGTCTACCCCCACCACCAGGTCTACGGGCGGTACTGCACCATCCACGAGTACGTCGACTGCCCTCCGGAGCAGGTCTACGACTACCTGCGCCAGGGGCACCACCTGGAGGAGTGGACCTGCAGCCTGCGGGACTTCGCGCCCTCCGGCACACCGGGACTGTGGGTCGGCCACGACCGGCTGGAGAACGACACCAGGATCTACTGCGAGGTGGTCGCCAACCCCGCGGCCATGACCGTGGACTACCACTGCGCGTGGGACCAGGGCGAGAAGCTGTGGATGATCTACCTGATGCGCGTCGTCCCGGCCCGACTCGTCCTCGGCGAACAGGGTTCGGTGATCACCTGGACCAACTGCCGGCACCCCCACTACGACGCCAACCCGTACCCCGAGAAGGCGCCGCGCCCGGACCGCCCCTGGGTCGGCGACTACTGGGACCTCTTCTACGCGGGACACACCCTGGAGATGAACAACCTCAAGGCGATCCTGGAACACCGCCACCGCAACGGCCTGCCGCTCGGCGTGGCTCCGGCGAGGCCGGTGACGCGGTGACCGCGGTGACCGCGGTCAGCCTCGTCGACGTCGCAAGTTACCTTCCCGGCGAGCCCGTCCCCGCGGAGTTCTACACCGAGTACCCGGCGGCCGAGGACAAGCTCCGCGACCACCCCATGTTCAAGGTCCCGCCGTCACGACACCACGTGGCCGCGGACGAAACCAACGCGGACATGGTCGAACGAGCCGTACAGCCGCTGATCGAACGGCACGGCAGGGAAGAGATCCGAGGCGTCGACGTGCTGTTGGTGCACAGCCAGCTGCCGGACCTGCCGTTCGTGGGCGCCGGCACCGAGGTGGCGCGCCGACTCGGCCTGAACCCGGAGTGGCTCGTCGACGTGGCCAATGCGGGCTGTGCCTCCTTCGTGTACATGCTGAAGCTGGCCCGGCAGATCCTCACCACCACCGACGCGAAGACCGCTCTGATCTGCAATGCCCAGAGCGCCGCGGGCCAGTGGTTCACCCAGTCCCAGGTGCGCAGACTCGCCCAGGCCGCGATCCCGGGCGACGGCTGTGGTGTGGGGTATGTGACGACGTCGTCCGACGCACCGATCCTCGACGTGGAGACCCGGCACATCGGCGAGTACGCCGGGGAGATGACCGTGGCCGCCGACGACGGCCGCAAGTACTGGGAACCGGGGCAGTCCCAGCTGCGGATCGGGTTCAGCGACGCAAGCGTCGCCAAGGTCCTGGCACGCGGGAACCGCCTCGTCCCCGAGGTGGTCACGGACCTGTGCCGACGGCTCGGCGTCGCGACCACCGACATCGACACCCTGATCACGAACCAACCCAACCGCACCTTTCTGCGGAACTGGCGAGAAGCGCTGCGGCTGCCGGGCGAGCGGCATCCGAACACCTTCGACGAGTACGGGAACCTGTTCGGCGCGGCAATCCCGATCACCCTGGACCGCGCGCTCAGCTCCCGGCGGATCGAGGACGGCAACCTGGTGGTACTCGCGGGATTCGCTCACGCGGGCGATTTCGCGGGCGCCGCCGCAGTCCGCTGGCGCGGCACACGGGGCTGAGCGACGGGCATCCCCGCTCCGGCCCGTCCCTTTCGCTTCGCGGTCGACCACCCGGAAACGATAGAAAGGGAATATGGGAGTTTCGGGTCAATCCGGGCATGATGCCTCTGATGCGTCCATGAGGACTCATCGGCCCGGTCGGCCCCGTCAGGGAGAAGAGGAGCGGCGGTCGGGCTCGCTGCTGAGCGTGCACAGTCTCGCCGGTCAGGTCTTCCTTCTGCAGCTGGCGGTCGTGCTGCTGCTCGTCGCCGCCACCCTGCTGGCGCTCGTGGTGCAGGCTCGGCGCGACATCATGGCGGACGCCCGGCACCGGACGCTCACCACGGCGCAGACGTTCGCGAACTCCCCGGGGATCGTGGCGGCGCTGGACAGCGCGAACCCGACCGCGATCCTGCAGCCGCACGCCGAGGCGGCCCGGAAGGCCGCGGGCGTCGACGCCATCATCGTGTACGGGCTGAACGGAGTCGCCCTCACCCACAGCGACCCCCACCAGATCGGAAAGCACACCATCGGGCCCTACGCGGCGGCGGCGAGCGGCAAGCCGTTCACGAGTACCTTCAAGGGGGCACTGGGGCTCTCGGTGATCTCGGCGGTCCCCGTCAGGGGTCCCGACGGCTCGGTCGTCGCCATCGTCTCCGTGCCCGTCACGGTCGAGACGGTGCAGCACAGGCTGGACCGGCAGCTGCCGGTCCTCTTCGGCGGCGCCGCCACGGCCCTTGTCGTCGCCGCGGGCGGGTCGGGCCTGGTGAGCCGGCGGCTGCGGCGGCAGACCCACGGCCTGGGGCCGACCGAGATGACCCGGATGTACGAGCACCACGACGCGGTCCTGCACTCGGTGCGGGAAGGGGTGCTGATCGTCGGCGGTGACGGCCGGCTGCTACTGGTCAACGACGAGGCACGGCGGCTGCTGGACCTGCCGGCGGACACGGAGCGGCGGCACATCACCGATCTGGGCCTGGACGACGACCTCGCCGGGCTGCTGGCCTCCGACCACCCCGCCACCGACGAGGTGCACCTGGCGGCCGACCGGCTGCTCGCGGTCAACAAGCGGCTCACCGCACCTCACGGACCCGCCGGCAGCGTGGTGACGCTCCGGGACACCACCGAGCTGCGGGCCCTCTCCGGCCGGGCGGAGGTGGCGCGCGAACGGTTGAAGCTGCTCTACGACGCCGGGCTGCGGATCGGCACCACGCTGGATGTGAAGAGCACGGCCGAGGAACTGGCCGGCGTGGCGGTGCCCCGGTTCGCCGACATCGTCACCGTCGAACTGCTGGATCCGGTCCTGCGCGGCGAGGAGCCCTCCGCCACGACCGCCGCGATCCCCGAGTTGCGCCGCAGCGCCGTCGTCGGCCTGGACACGGACGATCTGCTCCACCCCGTCGGCGAGCTGATCCGGTTCGTCCCGGCCCACCCCGTCTCCAAGGCGATGGCCGACGGCCGACCCGTCCTGGTCGAGGACCTGAGCGCCTCCGACGGCTGGCTGGCCCAGCACCCCGAACGTGCCCGGAGGATCCTCGAACACGGCATCCACTCCCTGCTCGTGGTTCCGTTGCGCGCCCGCGGCGTGGTGCTCGGAGTGGCGGACTTCTGGCGCACGGAGGACTCCCCGCCGTTCGAGGACGAGGACATGTCCTTCGCCGAGGAGCTGGCCACCCGGGCGGCGCTGTGCATCGACAACGCCCGCCGCTACACCCGCGAACACACCATGGCCGTCGCTCTGCAGCACAGCCTGCTGCCCCGCGGGCTGCCCGAGCAGTCCGCCCTCGATGTGGCCTACCGCTACCTGCCGGCCCAGGCCGGGGTGGGTGGGGACTGGTTCGACGTCATCCCGCTGTCCGGCACCCGGGTGGCACTGGTCGTGGGTGATGTCGTCGGCCACGGTCTGCACGCCGCGGCGACCATGGGCCGGCTGCGCACCGCCGTGCACAACTTCGCCAGCCTGGACATGCCCGTGGAGGAGCTGCTGGGCCGGCTGGACGAGCTGGTGAGCCAGATAGACGCCGAGGAGGCCGACACGGAGGACGGACAGGGGACGATCACCGGGGCGACCTGCCAGTACGCCGTCTACGACCCCACCTCCGGGCTGCTGACCCTCGCCACCGCCGGCCATCCTGGACCGGCGATGGTCCATCCGGACGGGGCCGTCGGCTTCCCCCGGCTGCCCGTCTCCCCGCCACTGGGACTCGGCGCCGGCCTGCCCGTCGAGACCGCCGAACTCACCGTGCCCGAGGGTTCCCGGCTGGTCCTCTACACCGACGGACTGATCGAGGACCGGACCCGGGACCTGGACGCCGGTCTGGAGGCCCTGCGCGATGCCCTGACAGGACCCGATCGCACGCCGGAGGCCACCTGTACGGCAGTGATGGCAGCGATGCTGTCCGACCGGCCCAGGGATGACATCGCGCTGCTGGTGGCCCGCACACGCCGGCTCGGTCCGGCGCAGGTCGCCGAGTGGGACGTACCCCGTGACCCGGCGGCGGTGGCCCCGGTGCGCACCGCCTGCGTCCGCCGGCTGACGGAGTGGGGTCTGGAGCAGGTCGCCTTCACCGCCGAACTCATCCTCAGCGAGCTGATCACCAACGCCGTCCGCTACGGCGCCGAACCCATCACCGTCCGGCTGCTCCGCACGGTGTCGGCCGGCGGCCCCGCCGCGGGCACCCTGATCTTCGAGGTCGCCGACGGCAGCAGCACCTCACCCCGGCTGCGCCGCGCGAAAGTCACCGACGAGGGCGGCCGCGGACTGTTCCTGGTGGCCCGTTTCGCCGAACGCTGGGGGACCCGCTACACGCCCACCGGCAAAGTCATCTGGGCCGAACGGCCACTCCACGACAGCGCCACGCCGGAGCCGGAGGAACTCGGCGAGATCCTGCTCGGCCAATGGGACGACACGGCACTCTGAGGAGGGCGTCTGCGTACCGCCGGGGAAAGACGCTGGTCGCAGGCTCCCCGGGCAGCATTCCGCCGCCGAGGCGGCCGGGTACCCTGGCCTCGATGACCACTTCGTCGGCGTGGTGGACCATCGGCCTGCGAAAGCTCCCGGAACTCCACGACCGGCCATGGCGGCACCGCGCATTCCTCAGGCGGTCCGACGCACCCTGTAACAAGCAGACCTTCCTCGGTGACAGCCGCATCCCCCACACCCCGGAGCAGTCGTGACCAGACCCCGCGCCCGAGCAGCGGCCGTCCTCGGCTGCTTCGCTCTCATGGCACTGGGCCTGAGCGCCTGCGAGAACAGACCGGCCGCCGGGCTCGCCAAGCCGCCGGTGGCCACCTCCGCCGAGAACGCGGGCGGCATGCGCGCGCTGATCGCCGCGGCGAAACGGGAGGGCACGCTCAGAACGATCGCGCTGCCGCGTGACTGGGCCGACTACGGCGGCCTGATCGACGGCTTCGGGAAGAAGTACGGGATCAAGGTCACGGTCGAGGATCCGCTGGGCCACAGCGAGGACGAGATCGACGCCCTGAAGAGGAGGGGAAACCGGCCGACGGCCCCCGACGTGATCGACGTGGGCGACGCGTTCGCGCGGAACGCGGCGGCGCAGAATCTGCTCGCACCGTACAAGGTCGCCGCTTACGACTCGATCCCCGACAATCAGAAGGACCCGAAGGCCCGCTGGTCCAACAACTACGGGGGCTACATCTCCATCGGCTGCGACGCCAACCGGGTCAAGCCCTGTCCGGAGACCTTCGCCGATCTGCTGAAGCCCGCCTACAAGGGCAAGGTCTCCCTCGAAGGCGAACCGCCCCGATCGGCTACCGCCTTCTCCAGCGTCTACGCGGCCGCACTGGCGAACAACGGGTCGTTCGACGACATCCAGCCCGGACTCGACTTCTTCGCCGAGCTCGAGAAGAACGGCAACCTCAACCCGCTCAGTTCCAACCTCCCAACGGTCCAGGACGGCCGGACCCCCATCAGCATCAACTGGGACTACATCAACCTCCACTACGCCGACCAGCTCCGCGACAAGGGCGTGAACTGGCAGGTCGCGATCCCCTTCGACGGCAGCTTCGCCCAGTACTTCGCCCTGGCGATCAACAAGAACGCCCCGCACCCGGCGGCTGCCCGCCTGTGGCAGGAGTACCTCTTCAGCCCGGAGGGCCAGAACCTCCGGCTGCGCGGCTACGCCCGCCCGGTGCTCATGGACGCCATGCAACAGGACGGCACCCTCGACAAGGCCGCCGCCGCACGACTGCCGACGGTCGAGGGAACGCCGCAGTTCCCGACGGACGCGCAACTGGAAAAGGCGAGGGAGACGGTCGCCCGGGGCTGGGCGAAGGCCGTATCCGGTTAGAGACGGTCCGCCCGGACATTCTTGAAAGAGCGCTGACCGGTCCTCACGAGCTCCACCCGCACAGCCGACCGAATGCGATCAGCTGAGGCCGCGTCTCGGACGTGTTCCTCCACCGTTCGAACGCGTTCCGCCACCCTCGGGCCATGAGGGGACAAGTCACTGCCGTCGCATCCTCCATGCGCTGGGATGTCCGCATCATCGGCGAACGAGGTGGCGGGTGGGCATGAACGCTTTCGTGGACGGGCCGACACGCTCCGCGGAGACTCCGGTTCTCGAACAGTGCCGCTGCGGCGCCCACCTGCCGCAAGGCGGGCCCTCGGTGGCCGAGGAACGGTTCCGCGGGCTGCTGGAGGCAGCGCCCGACGCCATGGTCATCGTCGACGACGGCGGCAACATCAGGCTGGTCAACGCCCAGACGGAGGCCTTGTTCGGCTACCGACGCGAAGAACTTCTGGGCCGCTCGGTCGAGTTGCTGGTGCCGCACCGCTTCAGGGCCCACCACACCCGTCACCGCGACGGCTACGCCGCCAACCGCCAGGTGCGCCCCATGGGCGCAGGACTGGAACTGCACGGACTGCGCAAGAACGGCAGCGAGTTCCCCGTCGAGATCAGCCTCAGCCCACTGGAGACGGCGGACGGACTGCTGGTGTCGGCCGCGGTGCGGGACGTCAGCGACCGCAAGGCGGCCGAGGCCCGTATCAACGAACTCGCCGCACTCGTCGAGTCCTCCCAGGACGCGATCCTCGCGAAGACCCTCGACGGATACATCACCTACTGGAACGCCGCCGCGGCACGGTTGTACGGCTACGCCGCCGAGGAGGCGATCGGCCGGCACGTGTCCCTGCTCGCACCGGCCGACCTGGAGGACGACATCCACGCCCTGCTGAAGCGACTGCGGCAGGGCGAGAAGGTCGAGCATTTCGAGACCCTCCGGGTCACCAGAAGCGGGGCGTTGCTGGACGTGGACGTCACGCTGTGGCCGACCCGGGACGCCCGGGGACAGATCGTCGGCGCCTGTGCCATCGTCCGGGACATCAGCGACCGCAAACGCGCGGAGGCCGAACTCACGGCCCTGCTGGAGCAGCAGCGGCACATCGCCCTGACCCTGCAACGCAGTCTCATGGGAACCCCGCCCGCCATCCCCGGCCTGGCCACTGCCAGCCGCTACCGGCCGGCCACGCAGGGCGCCGGCGTCGGCGGCGACTGGTTCGACCTCATACCGCTGGGCGCGGGACGGGTCGGCGTCCTCATCGGGGACGTGATGGGCCGCGGACTGGAGGCGGCGGCCGTGATGGGCCAGCTGCGCTCGGCAGCACACGCGCTCGCCAAGACGGGCATGCAGCCGCGCCAGCTGATGCAAGCCCTCGACACTGTCGTCACCGACCTGGACGTGCCGGACCAGTTGGTCACCTGCTGTTACCTGATCATCGCCCCGGACGCCGGTACCGTGACGGTCTGCTCCGCCGGGCATCTGCCGACCCTCGTCGTCGGCCCCTGGGACGGCGTCCGTATGCTCCCCACCCCGGTCAACGCCCCGCTCGGCGTCGGCGACGTCCTGTACGAGCAGTCCTGTACCGACATGGCTCCCGGCGCCACGCTCGTGCTGTACACGGACGGCCTGATCGAGACGCCCGACAGTGACATCGAGGCGCGGCTCGCCGAACTCACCACCGTGCTGGACACCTTCTTCCCACAGGCGGAAGGGCTGGAGGACGCCGCCGACCAGGTGCTTGCCACGTTGCTGCCGGACTGCGAAGGCCACAACGACGACGTGACGCTCCTGCTGGCCCAGCTCCCGGCCGCCCCCCTGGCCGCCGTCACCACCGAGCTGCCCGCCGCCGCGGCCTCCGTCCCCGAGGGCCGCGCCTTCCTCAGCCGGACCCTGGCTTCGTGGGAGTGCACGTCGTCGTCCGACGACGCCCTGTTGCTGCTGTCCGAGACCCTGACCAACGCCGTCCAGCACGCCGAGGGCCCACTGGGCCTACGTCTGTGCCGCACCCTCACCGATCTCACCGTGGAGGTCAGCGACCACAGCCCGCATCTTCCTCAGCCCCGCCTGGCTGCCCAGGACGAGGAGTCCGGCCGGGGCCTGTTCCTGGTCCGCACGCTCGCCGACAGCTGGGGGGTGCGGCCGACGGACGAGGGCAAGACGACCTGGTTCACACTGAAGCTGTGCCACGAGCCCCACAGCTCGCCGGATGCGGCGAGCTAGTGCCGGAAGGCTGTTCAGCCGTCCCAGGACCAGTCCGCCACCTCGGGCAGGTCCATTCCGTGCTCGCGGATCCAGACATGATGGCGCTGGCGGGTGTCCTCCATGCGCTGGCGTAGAGCCGCCGCGCGCACCGCCAGGCCGGGGACGCGGTCGATGACGTCCATGACCAGGCGGTAGCGGTCCAGATCGTTGCGGACCACCATGTCGAACGGCGTGGTCGTGGTGCCGATCTCCTTGTATCCGCGCACATGCAGGTGGCGATGACCGGTGCGCCGGTAGGCCAGGCGGTGGATCAGCCACGGATAGCCGTGGTACGCGAAGATCACCGGCTTGTCCGTGGTGAACAGTCCGTCGTAGTCGAAGTCGCTCATGCCGTGCGGGTGGTCCTCGCTCGGCAGCAACCGGGCGATGTCGACGACGTTGACCACCCGCACCGCGAGCTCGGGCAGGTGGCGGCGCAGCAACTGGGCCGCGGCCAGTACTTCCTGGGTGGGCACATCACCCGCGCAGGCCAGTACCACGTCGGGTTCACGCGTACCGTCCTCGGTGCCGGCCCACTCCCAGAGACCGGCGCCGCGGGCGCAGTGTGCCTTCGCCTCCTCCATCGACAGCCAGTCGAAGCAGGGCTGTTTGCCGGCGACGACGACGTTGACGTAGTCGCGGCTGCGCAGCACGTGATCGGCCACCGACAGCAGGGTGTTGGCGTCCGGCGGCAGGTAGACCCGTACCACTTCCGGACTCTTGTTCAGTACGTGGTCGACGAAGCCGGGGTCCTGATGGGAGAAGCCGTTGTGGTCCTGGCGCCACACGTGCGAGGTCAGCAGGTAGTTGAGGGAGGCGATGGGGGCGCGCCAGGGCAGACGGCGGGTGGTGCGCAGCCACTTGATGTGCTGGTTGACCATCGAGTCGACGATGTGGACGAAGGCCTCGTAGCAGGAGAACAGCCCGTGCCGACCGGTGAGGAGATAGCCCTCGAGCCAGCCCTGGCAGGTGTGTTCGGAGAGGATCTCCATCACTCGGCCGTGCGGATCGAGGTGTTCGTCGACCGGTAGGGTGCGAGCCTGCCAGGCCTTGCCGCTGGCCTCGTAGACCGCCTGGAGCCGGTTGGAGGCGGTCTCGTCGGGGCCCACGAGCCGGAAGTCGCGCCGGTCGGCGGTGGCCGCCATGACGTCCCGGAGCAGGTATCCGAGTACGCGGGTCGGCTCGTGCAGGGTCGCTCCGCGTTTGTCGACGGCCACGGCATGGCGGTCCAGCGGAGGCAGAGGCAGCTCGCGCAGCAGGAGCCCGCCGTTGGCGTGCGGGGTGGCACCGAGTCGGCGGGCGCCCTGCGGGACGCAGGCCAGCACGGCCGCGCGCGGGGCGCCGTCTTCGTCGAACAGTTCCTCGGGCCGGTAGGAGCGCATCCACCGCTCCAGCTGGCGCAGATGATCGGGGTTGTCCCGCACGGCGGCGAGCGGCACCTGGTGGGCGCGCCAGGTGCCCTCGACCGGCAGGCCGTCGACCTCGGCGGGGCCCGTCCAGCCTTTGGGAGTGCGCAGTACGATCACCGGCCAGCGGGGCCGGTCGGTGACCCCGTCCTGGCGAGCGGCGCACTGCAGGGCGGCGATGCGGGCGACGGCGGTGTCCATCGCCCCGGCCATCGCGCGATGGACGGCGGCCGGGTCGTCGCCGGAGACGTGGATCGGCTCGTGACCGTAGCCCTCGAGGAGTGCGTCCAGTTCGGCCTCGGGCAGACGGGACAGCACCGTCGGGTTGGCGATCTTGTAGCCGTTGAGGTGCAGGATCGGCAGGACGGCTCCGTCGTGGACCGGGTCGAGGAACTTGTCGGAGTGCCAGGAGGCAGCCAGCGGTCCGGTCTCCGCCTCGCCGTCGCCGATCACGCAGGCGACCAGCAGGTCCGGGTTGTCGAGGGCGGCGCCGTAGGCGTGGGACAGGGAGTATCCGAGTTCGCCGCCCTCATGGATCGAGCCGGGCGTCTCCGGGGCAACATGGCTCGGCACCCCGCCCGGGAAGGAGAACTGCTTGAAGAGCCGGGCCATGCCGGCCGCGTCCCGGGTGACGTCCGGATAGGTCTCGGTGTACGAGCCCTCCAACCAGGAGTTCGCGAGGACGGCCGGGCCACCGTGACCGGGCCCCCAGATACACACGGCGTCCAGGCCGCGGGCCTTGATGACCCGATTCAGATGGGTGTGGACCAGGTTGAGGCCCGGAGAGGTGCCCCAGTGGCCGAGCAGACGTGGCTTGACGTGCTCGGGCCGCAGCGGTTCGGTCAGCAAGGGATTGGCCATGAGATAGATCTGGCCCACGGCGAGATAGTTCGCGGCGCGCCAGTGGGCGTCCAGGGTGGTGAGCTCCTCGTCCGTGAGTGCGACGGGCGCCTGCTGCGTGTCGAGGGACATCTGTGGTCCTTCCCGGTTCGGGCGGGGTCGGGGTGTGACGCGTGCCGGGTGCACCGCACCCCACCTTCCGGCGAACCGGCCTGCGTCCGACAGGGCCCGTTCGGCCCGGTTCGCGGGGCCGAACCGCCCGTGACAGAACCGCTGTCACGGCGTGCGGTCCACCCCGTACAGCGTCCGGCCCCCGACCGGCTCACACCCGCTGACCAGTTCCGGATGGATGCGTACGACCACCTTCTCGGGGTACGGCGCCCAGGTGCGCGAGGACAGCTCGGGCTGGGCTCTTCCTCGCCCACGCCGAGGTTGCAAACTTGTAGGTACAGGTTCTAGCTTGTACCTACAAGTTAGAGGAGGTGTGATGACAGACCAGGGTGATGCCCTCTACCTGGATGTGGCTGTCCGGCTGCGCAAGGCGATCGCCGACGGGGTGTTCCCGCCGGGATCGCGGCTGCCCTCGGAGCATGTCCTTGCTCAGGAGTACGGCGTGTCCCGCAACACCGTGCGTCGCGCCATGGAGGTCCTGCGCGAGGACGGCTTGATGGCCTCGCAGCAGGGCGCGCGCCGCACGGTGCTCGCCCTGCCCAGGCTGCAGAGTTTCGGGGAACTACGGTCGTTCTCGCGCTGGGCCCGTTCGATCGGGGAGGTGCCGTCCGGACGTGTCGACGTACTCGAACGCCGGCCCGCCGATCTGGCGCAGGCGCACGCGCTCGGGCTGCGGCCCGGCGATCCGGTGGTCTACCTGGTGCGCGTCAGGCTGCTCACCGGCGTCCCGGTGATGATCGAGCGCACGGCGTATCCGGAGCGGGTCGGCGCGCTGTTGTCCCTCGTGGACCTGGAGCGTGAGTCGATCTGCGAACGGCTGGAGGAGCACGGGATCGCCTTCGCGCACGCGGAACACACCATCGACGCGGCCGGCGCCGACGCCGAGGACGCCCGGCTGCTGGAGATCCCGGCCGGCACCGCGCTGCTGCGCGAACGGCGACGGTCCACCGATCACCAGGGCCGGCCACTCGAATGGTCGCAGGACCGCTACGTCGGCGACGCCGTCGCCTTCACCATCCGCAACTCCGTCGCGGCCTCCCCCCTCGTCCGCGACCGGCCCCCCGTGACAGGAAAGTGACGACCACCGTGCAAACCGAACTGATCCGCCAGGACGGGACGCGTTTTCCTGCCCTGTGGCTACGTGACAACTGCCAGTGCGGCACGTGCCAGATTCCGGGCAGCGGCCAGAAGCTGTTCGACATCACCGACCTGGCGCGCGACGTCCTGATCGCGCAGGCGGACGAGGACGCCGACGGCGTGCAGGTCGTCTTCACTCCGGACGGGCACCGCTCGCGCTTCACCCACACCTGGCTGGAGACCTACCGGCCCGGCACGGCGCCTCCCTACGACGACCGGACCGAGGACGCCAAGGCCCTCTGGACCGCCGCGGACCTTGAGGACGTCGTGCCCACCGGTACCTGGCCGTCCTTCGCGGATGATCCCACCGAACGCGCGCGCTGTCTGGAGGCGCTGCTGACTCAGGGCTTCGTCATCCTCCACGGCGTGCCCGTCGCGGATCGTGCCGTGCTGGGCGTCGCGAGATCGTTCGGCTACGTGCGCGAAACCAATTACGGCGAACTGTTCGAGGTGCGCGTCGAGCAGAAACCGGCAAACCTGGCGTTCAGCTCTCGTCCGATCCTGCCTCACACCGACAATCCGTACCGGGACCCGCTCCCGACCATCCAACTCCTGCACTGCCTCACCAATGCGGCAGCCGGCGGTGACTCCGGCCTCGTGGACGGCTTCCACGCCGCGGCCACGCTGCGCCGCGAGCAGCCGGACGCCTTCGACCTGCTCACCCGCACCCCCGTGACCTTCCGCTACGCCGATGCCGGCGCGGACCTGAGCACGAGCGCCCCACTCATCGGACTCGATGCACTCGGGCGGATCAGGCAGATCCGATTCAACAACCGCTCGATGCGGCCGATCGCGCTGGAGCCGGACCGAATCGCCGCGTTCTACCAGGCCTACCGCGCCTTCGCCGAACTGCTCTACCACCCCGGCGCACAGCTGAGCTTCCGACTCGAACCCGGCGACTGCGTGATCTTCGACAACACCCGGATCCTGCACGCCCGCTCCGGATTCACCGCCGACGGCGCCCGGCACCTGCAAGGCTGCTACGCCGACCTCGACGCCGCCGCCAGCGAACTGGCCGTCCTGCGCCGCGCCCTCGACGTCGTCGCCCAACTCGAACAGCTCTTCAACGACCAGGGCAACAGCGAGTACCTCGGCGAGCCGGTCACCCAAGCCGCGCACATGCTGCAGACCGCCGCGCACGCCGAGGCCGCAGGCGCCCCCGACGCCCTCGTCGCGGCAGCTCTCCTGCACGACATCGGCCACTTCACGGGCCACATCAGCGGCGGCCGACTCATGACCGGCACCGACAACCGGCACAGCCACACCGGCGCCGACTGGCTCGCAGCCTGGTTCCCGCCGGACGTAACCGAACCCATCCGCCTGCACGTCGCGGCGAAACGCTACCTGTGCGCCGTCGAACCCGACTACCTCCAGCGCCTCTCACCAGCCTCCCTCTACACCCTCAACGTGCAAGGCGGCCCCATGTCGGCCGCCGAAGCCGACCAGTTCGCCGCCCTGCCCCACGCCCGACAGGCCACAGCCCTCAGGCGCTGGGACGAGGCGGCCAAGGACCCGAAGGCCGCCGTGCCCTCCTTCGCGCACTACCGCCCACTCCTGACCCGCCTGCTGCACACCTAGCCACAGCCGTACACGAGGCGGCAATTGCGCCAGGTCCCGGCTGATCTTCCGCCGGGGCCCGGGCGCCGGTCGACCAAGGAATGGCCGGAGGACGGGCCCGAGGGCTGATCGCGCCCCCGTGTCAGGCGTGGTCGATGGCCCGCGCACGCCTTGGCCCGGTGGACCAGCCTCTCGTGCACTCTGGAGCAACTACCGGTCCCAGCGCCGCCGTCAGGTCGATCCGGAAGCCGACCGGGACGCTGTTCTTCGGGCGCCGCGCGAACGAATGCACCTGGGTCGTCCCGGCGTAGTGCCACGCTCAGTCGAGCACATGGCGCAGATAGCTGTGCGGATCAGCGAGGTAGCGGCGCCAGTGGTCGACCAGCGCGAGTTCGCTCCAGGTCGTTCGGCGCAACCCGTGTTCGCCGACCTCGATGATGTTCGCACCGGGCAGCGCGGTCAGGAGCGGCGAGTGGGTGGCGCAGATGACCTGGCCGCCGCTCTTCACCAACTGACCGATGTGTCCGAGCAGTTCCAGGCAGGACGCGAAGGAGAGGGCCGCCTCGGGCTCGTCCATCACATACAGCCCGGCGTGGAGGAACTTCCCCCGGAAGGCGGCGAGGAAGCCTTCTCCGTGGCTCACTGAGTCAGGGGCGAACCCCTCGCGGTCCAGCGCGTCCAGAGCGGTCTCGGCACGCAGGAAGAACCCTTTGCGGGCAGCCCAGCTGCCCAACATCCGACGCCCGAGCGGCGCCGCGTCGAAGCGGATCCTCTCGCCCAGCGTCGACTTGGAACGATGACTGGCATAGCGCCAGTCGTGCGAGCCGCCCCAGGAATCCAGGCCGAAACCCTCCGCCAGAGCCTCGACCAGAGTCGACTTGCCCGAGCCGTTCTCGCCGACGAGAAACGTCACCGGCGCGGTGAAGCGCAGCCCGCCCGCGAGGAGATCGCGCACACACGGCACCGACCACGGCCACTCTCGATCGTCGTGGTCGTCCACATGCGCGTATGCACGTTCGACAATCATGCGCCGAGTCTCCCATGGGGGCATCCTGGCCCCGCCTGCCCAACGGTAGGGACGGTCCGTGCGCCGAGGACGCGCGGGCGCCGCTGGTGGCCCTCCCGGCTGAGCCTGATCACGATGGTCCTGTCAGGGGTCGCTGCCGCTGCCCGGTCTGCCGGTGACGGTGCCGCTGGGGCGACACGAGCCCGCCGTCGTAGCCACTGTCCACTTCGCGGTGAAGGCCCTCGTGGCCGGTTTCGCGCGTGGGATGCTGCCCGCGCGGCAGATGAACCCGGCCGACCACGCGCCACCGCGCCCCGCGGGCAAGTGTGTGCGAGACGTGCGCCGGACCGACAGCGGTTCGACCAGGGCCACGGCTTCGGCGTCCGGAACGAGCCCCTTCTTCTCGGCTCGCCGACAGCCCCGCGGAAGGGCGTACGGCGCCGTGACCAGGCGGATACGCACAGCCTGTGCTCGTCAGCTGTCCCCGGATGGTGCACTGTGGGAGCTGTGGACGTCCGGCGAAGCTTTGCCGGTGTGCGGCGGCCGTGGCAGTCGAGCCATGCGCTGCTGCTGATCCCCATCGTGCTCATCCTGGTGATCACGGTGACGGACCAGCTGGTGCCTGCCGACGTCCATCTCGGTCCGCTGCTGGTCATCGCTCCCGCGCTCACCGCCTCCTTCGCCGGCCCCGGGCTGACCGGGTTGATCGGATTCCTGGCCGTGGGGGCACAGATGTACATCGGCTGGCACTTCGGCGTGCTGTTCAGCCGCAACGTACTGGTGCAGATCCTGGCCCTGACCGTCCTGTCGGCGATGACCGTGTTCTACTGCGTGATGCGCGAGCGCCGCCTGCGCCAGCTGGCGCAGGTGCGCATGGTCGCCGAGGCCGCACAGCACGTCCTGCTGTGGCCGCTGCCGGAGCAGATCGGCTCGATGAAGATCGCCTGTCTGTACTTGGCCGCCGAGGCCGAGGCGCAGATCGGCGGTGACCTGTACGCCGCGACCCCCACCGACAGCGGAGTGCGGGTCATGATCGGCGACGTACGCGGCAAGGGCCTGTCCGCCATCGGCGAGGCAGCCCTCCTCATCGGAGCCTTCCGCGAATCCGCCCACCACCACACCACCCTGCCCGCCCTGGCCGCCGCCCTGGAACAGAGCGTCGCCCGCAACCTGCCCAACCTCGGGCCCGAGGAAGAGATGGGCGAGCGGTTCGCGACCGTGATGCTGTTGGAGATCCCTGACGACGGCCACATCAGCCGGATCCTGAGCTGCGGCCACCCCCCGCCCCTGCTGCTCGCTCCGGGGGGCGCTGTCACAGTTCCTGTGCACCCCGCGCCCCCGCTCGGGATCCAGGGGCCGACACCCGGGGCGTACACCGTCGACGTCTTCACCTTCGAGCCCACCGACACCCTCCTGCTCTACACCGACGGCGTCATCGAGGCCCGGGATGCCGACGGCGTCTTCTACCCGCTCATGGAACGTGCGGCCCAGTGGGCCGGGAGCAGCCCCGAAAAGCTTCTGCACCACGTCCGCCGTGATTTGCTCGACCACGTCGGAGGACGTCTCAACGACGACGCGGCACTCATCGCGCTGTGCCACGCGTCGAGCACCCCCCGAGTGCACCGCCACGGTCCGGACCTTCATCTCGGCGGATTCGGCCACGGCGGAAGATCGGTTCCTCACTGAGGCACACCATGCCGCCGGGACGGCGGAGCGACTGGATGTGCGTCTGGCGCCGATGACGGCCCGGGCGCACGGCACGTTGCCGTGGGCGACCACCAACATCACCGTGGTGGTGCATGGTTGACGGCCGTACGGCGGGAGCGGCGTGTGTGACGGACGCGAGGGGGCTCCGGCCGAGACGGCAGCGGTCCCACCCGCACCTCATCGCTTCGGCCCCGCATGCGGGCTGATCGCCCATGGCCCCTGGATCTCCTCCCTCGGACCCTCACCGTCATCGCGGCTTCGAGCGGCCCGCTCCGTTCGTCATCCGACGCTCCGCCGGGGACAATGGGACTCCCGGGCCGGGTGAGGTGGTGGTGATGCCCGCTTGGCATCTGCGCGACTATCACGAAGACGATCTTGACCAGGCCATTCAGATCTGGGACCAGAGCCGCCAGGCCGACGAGGACCGGGTGTTTCCGGTCTCGGAGGTGATGGCCGCGGCCAAGGCCGGTCAGACGGCGGTGGTCGCCGAGATCGGCGACGAGCTGGTGGGCATGGCCGTGGCGCAGGCGAGCGGCAGGCGGGGGTGGATCCTGCTGGTGGCACTGTCCTCCCGGTGGCGCGAGCGCGGGATCGGGAGCGCGCTCCTCGCCGAGCTCGAACGACGTCTGCGGACCTTGGGTGTGCGCCACATCAGTGCGCTGCTGCCCGCTCGTGCCGCCGGGGCGAAGGCTCTGGAGAACTCCGGCTACCAGCTCCGCGACGATCTGACCTACTACGAGAAGCTCGAACCGCCCAGCACCGCCAATGCCGATGTCCTCGCGGCGCTGGGCGGGCGCATGCTGCCCGAGGGGCTCTGGGACGCCATGGCCGGTATGGAGCGGGAGAAGCAGGTCGTCGAACGCCGTGTCGTGCTCCCGTTGACCGAGCCGGCGCTGGCGGACCGCTACGGCGTGGCCCCGCCCAAAGCGGTCATCCTGTTCGGGCCGCCCGGCACCGGAAAGACCAGTTTCGCCAAGGCGGTGGCCTCACGGCTCGGCTGGCCGTTCGTGGAGATCTTCCCGTCCCGGCTGGCGGCCGACACCAGTGAGGGGCTGGCCGTCGCGCTGCGGGGGGTCTTCGCCGATCTGGCGGAACTGGAGGCGGTGGTGCTCTTCATCGACGAGGTCGAGGAGATCGCCGGTGCGCGCTCCGGGAAAGCGGTCGACCCCGGTCATGGAGTGACCAACGAACTCCTCAAACTCATCCCCGTCTTCCGTGAGTACGACGCACGGATTCTGGCCTGTGCCACCAACTCGGTCCGCTCCCTGGACGCGGCGTTCCTGCGACCGGGCCGGTTCGACTACGTCATCCCCATCGGCCCGCCGGATCCGACGGCCCGCGCGGCGATCTGGGCCCGCTATCTCAGGCCCGCCTCCGACTCCGTGGATCTCGACCAACTGGTCAGGGCCAGTGAGCTGTTCACCCCGGCCGACATCGAGTTCGCCGCACGCAAGGGCGCGCAGGCAGCGTTCGAACACGAGGTCACCCACCGCCAGGGAAGGCCGGCCACCACCGAGGACTACATGAACGCCATCGCCGACACCCGGCCGACGCTCACCGCACAGGCGATCGAAGAGTTCACGGAAGACATCGAGACGTTCAGCCGGCTCTGAGACCCGTCCCGTTCCTGGCCAACCCCGACATCACCCGCCTACGCCTCGGCCACGATGCCGCCCAGGTCCTGCCGCAGGTCCCCGTCTGCCCCGCAGTGAGGTCGTTGTGCCGGGTGGCCTTGGGGTAACCGCCCATGACCAGCGGACGGACGTCGGTGACGGCCCCGAGCCCGGTCCGGAGCGCGCGTCGGCGTCCGGCGTGATCGGTCTCGGCCGGTTTGGAGCATGGCTCCTTGACATCAGGGGATGAGGGGGCCAACGTTCCGAAGAGTATGGCCTGTTGACCCGCTGTCGGCCCGCACCCCTGCCATGCGCCCCCGCACCACACCCGTTGACCGCTCGGTCGGAGCACGGACGTCGAGGCAACGTTGTCGACGCCTCGCGAAGCACCCCTCTCCAGGTCGATCAGCCTGCCTGTCGAAGGGACGAGGTCACCATGGCACGACTGACAAGACCGGCCGGACGACTCGCCTCCGGTTGTTCTTTCCGCACCAGGAATCGACCGACGTCGCGACTTCCGTCCGTGCTTGCCGTGGGTGCGCTGATGGTGGCCCTCGGAGCCGCTCCGACCCACGCCCGGTCCGCCGCGCCCGCGCCGGTCGCCGATCCCGCCTCCCTCGTCAACCCGTTCATCGGGACCGCGCACTCCGCCAACGACTTCCCGGGAGCGGACACCCCGTTCGGGATGGTCCAGTGGAGCCCCGACACCCCGCACCGTCCGGACGGCGGTGGCTACTCGTACGGCGACTCGTCCATCACCGGGTTCAGCCTGACCCACATCGCGGGCCCGGGCTGCCGCGCGGCCGGCGACATCCCGGTGCTGCCGACCGTCGGTACGCTCGACACGAACGCCACGGACAGCTTCTCGCACCCGAACGAGACCGCGTCCCCGGGCTCGTACACGGTGTCCCTGGACAACGGGGTCAGGACCGAGCTGACCGCGACCACGCGCAGCGGAATGGCACGGTTCACGTTTCCCGCCACCAGCCAGGCGAACCTGCTCTTCAAACTGACGGGCAGCCAGGGCGGCGACACGGCCACCCGGTTCGACGTGGTGAGCGACAAGGAGGTGAGCGGCCAGGTCACCAGCGGCAACTTCTGCGGGACCCACAACTCCTACGCGGTCTACTTCGACATGGTGTTCGACCGGCCGTTCGGCCACAGCGGCACGGTCACGGCCACCGCCACGCTCCCCTCGCCCACGAAGGAAGCCTCGCCCAACGCACCCGAGGCACCGAACAAGCCGGTGCCGCACGGGACCCTCCCCCGTGCGGGACACGCCTTCAGCCCCCGGGCGACCGGGAACGACGGCTACGTCACCTTCGACACCACCGCCCATCAGGCCGTCCAGGCCAAGGTCGGCCTGTCCTACGTGTCGGTCGCCGACGCGGTGGGCAACCGCGAGGCGGAGAACCGCGCGTGGGACTTCGCCGGTGTGCGGAGCTCGGCGCACAAGAGCTGGAACTCCCTGCTCGGCCGGGTGCGCATCACCGGCGGTACCCGCGGCGAGCAGACCGTCTTCTACACCGCGCTCTACCACGCGCTGCTGCACCCGAATGTGATCAGTGACAGCAACCGCGACTATCCCGGCTTCGACGGGAGGACCCACACCGTCGACCCGGGCCACGGCGCGGCCTACGCCAACTACTCGGGCTGGGACGTCTACCGCTCACAGGCCCAGCTCGAAGCCCTCATCGCCCCGCAGGCCGCCTCCGACACCGCCCAGTCGATGGTCGACGACTACCGCCAGACGGGGCTGTTCCCCAAGTGGTCCGAGAACAACGGCGAGACGTACATCATGGTGGGCGACCCGGCGGACGAGATCATCGCCGACTACTACGCTTTCGGGGCCAGGCACTTCGACACCGCCACCGCGCTGCGCGCCATGGTCGCCGAGGCCACCGGCGCCAACGGCAACCGGCCCGGACTGAACTACCTGGAGCAACTGGGCTGGCTGCCCAGGAACGGCAAGTACGGCTGCTGCAACTACTACGGCCCAGTCTCCACCACGCTGGAGTACGATTCCGCCGACTTCGCCGTCTCCGCCCTCGCCGGAGCCCTCGGTGACCGGGCCGACCAGCGCCGGTTCGTGAACAGGGCGCAGAACTGGCGGAACCTGTTCCACTTCGGGAGCGGATTCCTCCGGCCGCGCGACGCCTCGGGCACCTGGACGGCGGGGTTCTCGCCGACCTCGGGCAAGTACTTCGTCGAGGGCGACTCCTGGCAGTACACCCCGATGGTGCCGTTCAACCTGCGCGGGCTGGCCATCGCCATGGGCGGCCGCTCGGCCATGGCCAAGTTCCTCGACACGGACCTGTCCTCGCTGACCGGTGCCGGCGGCCACACCGATCTGGGCAACGAGCCCAGCCTCAACATCCCCTGGGAGTACGACTACATCGGCCTGCCGCACCGGACCCAGCAGGTCGTACGTCAGGTCCAGGACCAGATCTGGACCGACAGCCCCTCGGGACTCGCGGGCAATGACGACCTGGGCGAGATGAGCTCGTGGTTCGTGTGGTCCGCCCTCGGGATGTACCCGGAGACCCCGGGAACAGCCGACCTGGCGCTGGGCAGCCCGCTCTTCCCCCGTGCCGTGCTCACCCTGCCGTCCGGCCACACCCTCACGATCAACGGCACGGGCGCCGCGGACGTCGCCCCGTACGTGCAGTCGGCCACGTGGCGCGGCGCGGCCTGGAACAAGGCATATGCGCCCGCGGGCGCCGTCACGAGCGGAGGCACGCTCACCTTCAGGCTCGGCACCTCCCCCAACCCGTCCTGGGCGTCGGCCGCCTCCGCCGCCCCGTCCTCCTACCCGGGGGCACCGACGTTCACCGGCGTCGGCGTATCCGGCGACTCCTCGGCCTCCTCGGCAGACTTCGACGGCGCGGGCTACAGCTATTCCGCGGACGCGCTGGCCGCCGATGGCGTCGCCCCCGGCTCGCGGATGACCGTCGACGGCGTCTCGTTCACCTGGCCCGACGTGGCGGCCGGCGCACCGGACAACTACGAGGCGAACGGCCAGACCGTGCGGGTGTCCGGATCGGGCACGCTGTCGTTCCTGGGAGCGGCGAACAACGGCCCGTCCTCGGGCACGGCCGTGGTCACCTACACGGACGGCACGACTCAGCAGGTCACCGTCCACTTCTCCGACTGGACCCTGAACGCCGGCCGCTCCACACCGCTGCCCGACAACACCGTCGCCGCGACCACGCCCTACCGCAACCACTCCGCCGCCCCACGCGACGACACCCGGACGTATCTCTTCACCACGACCCCGGTCGCGCTCGCCCCGGGCAGAACGGTCGGCAGCGTGCGGCTGCCGTCCGACGTCGGCACAGGAGGCCTGCACGTCTTCGCGCTCGGCTTCGGCTCCGGGCATCACCCGACAGAGGGAGCACGATGACCGAATGAGGCGCGGGTGACGCCGGTGTCAGGGCCTCTCTTCCGGCAACGGGGCACGCCGTGCGGCCCTGGCTCTCGCCGCTCGGCCCGGTCCGGCACCTCGCCGATGTGGCCGCAGAGCAATGCCGCCACGCTGAAGCTCATCCACATGAGCGAGGGATACGCCCGCCACGACGGCCACGCCGCCCCGCTCCGCGAGCGCGTCGACCCGCTTTCCGGCCGCCCACGCCGGTGCGCTCGCCACGGTCCTGCACGGTCTCGGCGACGGTCTGGCGCACGCGGGCCGATACGAGGACGCGGCAGAGGTGACGGTCCGAGCCGCGGTCATTCGCGCGAGCCTCGCCGAGACCGACCTGCTGACGTTCGGACCGGGCCTTGCTACGTCGCTGCACGTTCTCGGCGACTACCGCAGGCGGCAGAACCGGTGGCCGGAAGCGTGCGCCTGCTACCAGAAAGCCGTGGACGTCCGGCGGCGACTCACCGAGATCAGTCCTTCCGACCACGAACACCTCCTCCCCTTCTCTCTCCACGTTCTCGGAGCGGCACTTGCCGTCGTCGGCAGCCACGAACAGGGCCGTACGGCCGTCGGAGAGGCCGTGTCGATCCGGCGGCGCCTCGCCCGGTCGGATCCGCGTCAGCACGCACGGGACCTGGCATTTTCGCTGGTCTGCCTCGGGGGCATCCTGGGGGCCCTGGACCGCGTTTTGGAGGCGTGGGCGGTCGCGGACGAAGCTCTGCTGATGCGCGACCGGTTTCCCGGAAGCAGCCCGGACCACTTCGAGCCGGACCTCGCCGGCCTGCTGTCCACGCTGGGTTTCAACCTGGCGCGCACGCACCCGGGGGAACGCGAGCTCGCGGTGAGGATCACCGAGAGGGCCGTGGACATGTACCGGCTCGTGGCAGGCCATGATCCCTCCGCCCATCGGGAGGGGCTTGCCCTGACGCTGCACGATCTCGGCAGACGGCTGTTCGAAGTCGGCCGTCCCCACGACGCCGCCGCCGCTGCCGAGGAGTCCGTCGGCCTGTGGCGCGACCTCGCCGCGGCCGACCTCACCCTACGGAGCCGGCTTGCGGCCGCGTCACATGACCTCATGGCATTCCGGCGCCAGACGGAGCGGCAACGGTGAGCGGGTCGGCGGTCCCACCGTGCGGGGGCCCGTGCTCGCCGCCCATCCGAGCGGGCTGTGGCTGAGTGGCCCGCAATGGCCGCTCGCCATTCGTGTCAGGCGGATGCGCCGATCGTGCGAGAGCGCTTGAGCACGCGACGCGACGCCGAGCGGGCGACGGGTCACGGCCGAGGGGCGACCGTCGGCGTCGTGGACGCCGTTGCGGGCTCGCGGGCGGGCAGCGGGCGGCGGCATGGATCTCCCGGCGGTGCGCGGCAGGCGCGGGGCATCGGGCGGACGCCGTGGACGGAACGCGGATGTCACTGAGTACCTGAAGGAGGTCGGTCAGCGCGCGGGCGCCTGAGCCCGGTCCGACGGACGACCCGTTGCCGCCCTGTTCCCTCTCCTGGCCGTGCGCCATGGCACGCACGCGTGCTTCGTGCAGTGGGGCGCGCGGATCGTGCAGGAATTCACGCGGATGTCATTCGCATACTCGGTGACTCAAGGGACCGACGCGACCGGATGACACGCGGAGGCAGAGTTCAATGCGGACGTTCGTCTACACATCTCACCCCTCACGGGTGGTCTTCGGGGCCGGCACGGTCGGCCGACTCGGCGAGGAGGTCGAGCGGCTCGGCTGCTCGCGGGTGCTGCTGCTGGCCGGCGGGCCCCTGGCGGGAGCCTCCGCACGGGTGCGCCAGGCGCTCGGCGGTCTCCTGGCGGCGGAGTTCGACGGCGCGGCCATGCACACTCCGGTGGAGGTGACCGAACAGGCCCTCGACCTGCTCAGGAAGTCGTCCGTGGACGGCATCGTCGCCGTCGGGGGCGGTTCGACGACGGGTCTGTCGAAGGCACTGGCCCTGCGCACGGGACTGCCGCAGGTGATCCTGCCGACCACGTACGCCGGCTCCGAGGTGACCCCTGTCCTCGGCGAGACCCGGGACGGACGCAAGGTCACCCGGTCCTCTCCGGAGATCCTGCCCGAGACTGTCGTCTACGACGTCGACTTCACCCTCACCCTGCCGCTGTCCCTGACGGTCACGAGCGGCGTCAACGCTCTCGCCCACGCCGTCGAGGCCCTGTACTCCGCCGACGCGAACCCGGTCACCGACCGACAGGCCCTCGACGCGATCTCCCGCATCGCCCGGGCGCTGCCCCGCCTCGCCGCCGACCCGGCCGACCTGGAGGCGCGCGCCGACCTGCTGCGCGCGGCCTGGCTCGCGGGGACCTGCCTCGCCACGGTGGGTATGGGCCTGCACCACAAGCTGTGCCACACCCTGGGCGGCAGCTTCGATCTGCCGCACGCCGAGACGCACACCGTCGTACTGCCGCACGCCATCGCCTACAACGCGCCCGCGGTGCCCGGTGTGATGCGCCGCATCGCCGACGCCCTGGGCGTGCCCGACGCCCCCGGCGGCGTCTACGACCTGATCGCCTCCCTGGGCGGCCCCACCTCGCTGCGCGACCTCGGCATGCCGCAGTCCGGCCTGGCCCGCGCGGCCGAGCTGGCCACGTCGACGCCGTACCCGAACCCGCGCGAGCTGACCACCGAGGGCATCGCGGAGCTGCTGGCCGACGCCTGGCACGGACGCCGCCCC
Source organism: Streptomyces griseochromogenes (assembly GCF_001542625.1). Taxonomy (NCBI): domain Bacteria; kingdom Bacillati; phylum Actinomycetota; class Actinomycetes; order Kitasatosporales; family Streptomycetaceae; genus Streptomyces; species Streptomyces griseochromogenes. Next base: position 6,759,664 of record NZ_CP016279.1, read on the forward strand.
GAGGGTCCGCCCACCACGGAGGCCAAGGCGGCCCGTCTCACCGAACAGGTCGTGGCCAGCTTCGCGCAGGCGCCCGACGCGCGCGTGGGCACCCTGCTCAGCGACCTGGTCCGGCATCTGCACACCTTCGTCGCGGCCAATGACGTCACCGACGCGGAATGGCAGTACGCCATCGACTTCCTCACCCGCACCGGCGAGAGCTGCAGCCAGACCCGCCAGGAGTTCGTGCTGCTGTCGGACACGCTCGGTGTCTCCAGTGCCGTGGATCTGCTCACCAACTCCCGTACGCCCCTCACCACTCCGTCCGCCGTGCTCGGCCCCTTCTACATGGAGGGCCCACCCGACACCCCGCACGGCGGCGACATCTCCGGAGGGCTGCCCGGCACCCCGCTCTGGGTGGACGTACGGGTTACGGACACCGACGGCGAGCCGGTCGAGGACGCGGTCGTGGACGTCTGGCAGTCCAACAGGGACGGCTTCTACGACGTCCAGCTCCCGGATCTGGACGGGCCGGTCCTGCGTGGCCGGCTGCGCACCGACGCCGAGGGGCGGATCACGTTCTGGTCCATCCTGCCCTCGGCGTACCCGATCCCCGAGGACGGGCCGGTCGGGCAGATGCTCGCGGCGGTCGGCCGCCATCCCTTCCGGGCGCCGCACCTTCATTTCATGTTCGACGCGCCCGGCCACCACCGGCTCGTCACCCAGCTGTTCGTGTCAGGCGGCGCCTACCTGGACAGCGACACGGTCTTCGGCGTCAAGGACGAGCTCGTCGTCGACTTCGCGCCGCAGACCGGCCCCACCCCCGACGGCCGCAGGGTCGACGGCGAGTGGCGCCGGCTCACCTACACCTTCCGCCTCGCCCCCCTGGCCGGATGACCGAGGAGCGCCCGCCCATGACCATCACCGATGCGCACGACACGTACGCCACCGACGTCCTCGTCGTCGGCAGCGGCCCCGCCGGGGGCTCGGCCGCGTTGCTGCTGGCCACCTACGGCATCCGGACCCTGCTGGTGACGAAGTACGGCTGGCTGGCCAACACGCCGCGGGCGCACATCACCAACCAGCGCACCATGGAGGTCCTGCGCGACCTCGGAGTGGAATCCGAGGCGTTGGCCGTCGGCAGCCCCTCCCGCCTCATGGGCGACACGGTGCTGTGCACCGCGCTGGCCGGGCAGGAGATAGGCCGTATCCGCAGCTGGGGCACGGGGCCGGCGGCGGCGAGCGAGTACGCGGCGAAGAGCCCGTGCGAGATGATCGACCTACCGCAGACCTACCTGGAACCGATCCTGGTGAACAACGCGGCGGCCCGCGGTGCCAAGGTGCGCTTCGACACCGAGTTCCTCAGCTTCACCCAGGACGAGAACGGCGTCACCGTGCTGCTGCGCGACCGGGTCCGCGGCGACGAGTTCACCGTACGGGCCCGCTACCTGATCGGCGCGGACGGCGGGCGCAGCGCGGTCGCCGAGCAGCTCGGCCTCCCCTTCGACGGCCGCATGGCCAAGGCCGGCAGCATGAACATCGTCTTCAAGGCCGACCTCACGCGGTACTGCGCCCACCGGCCGAGCGTCCTGTACTGGGTGCTGCAGCCCGGGGCGGAGACCGGCGGCATCGGCATGGGCCTGGTCCGCATGGTGCGTCCGTGGAACGAGTGGCTGCTGGTGTGGGGCTACGACATCGAGCAGCCGCCGCCGGAGGTGGACGAGGAGTCGGCGCGGCAGATCGTGCGTGACCTCGTCGGTGACCCCGGCCTGCCGGTGGAGATCACGTCCACCTCACTGTGGACGGTCAACCACAGCCATGCGTCGGCGTATTCGTCCGGGAGGGTCTTCTGCGCGGGGGACGCGGTGCACCGTCATCCGCCGTCCAACGGGCTCGGCTCGAACACCTCCGTACAGGACTCGTACAACCTGGCCTGGAAGCTCGCCATGGTGATCCGCGGCGAGGCCGGCCCCGAGCTGCTCGACAGCTACTCCGCCGAACGGGCCCCCGTAGGGCGGCAGATCGTCGAACGGGCCAACCTCAGCCGCGACCAGTTCGGACCGATCTTCGAGGTGCTCGGCATCGGTGGTGGCGGCGACCACGAGGCCATCGCCGAGGGACTCTCGGCGCTCGGCGCGCCGACGCCCGAGGGCGCCAAGAAGCGACGCCTGCTCGAGGAGGCGATCCAGCGGAAGAACTACGAGTTCAACGCGCACGGCGTCGAGATGAATCAGCGCTACGCCTCTTCCGCGGTACTTGCCGACGGCGGCCCCGACGAAGTCTGGGAGCAGAACCGGGAGTTGGTGCACCAGCCGACCACCCGACCCGGCGCGAAACTGCCGCACGCGTGGCTCGTCGACGAGCGGGGCGAGCGCCTGTCGACGCTGGACGTCGTCGGTGACGGCACCTTCACCGTGCTGACCGGTCTGTCGGGCGGCGTCTGGGACACGGCCGCGACCGCGTGCCGGGCAGACCTCGGCGTGCCGCTGCGCGTGGTGCGTATCGGGGCCGACAACTGCCGTGACGCGTACGGCGAATGGAGCCGGGTCAGCCAGATCGCCGAGGACGGCGTGCTGCTGGTGCGCCCGGACGGCCATGTCGCCTGGCGCCGCGCCACCGCTCCGGCAAGCGCGCGGTCGGCCCAGGACGAGTTGCTCGGCGCGCTGCGCCGGGTGCTGGCCCGGTAGGAGAGAACGAGATGGACAAGGTGATGGCCACGGCCGAGGAGGCCCTGGCGGACGTGACGGACGGACGGTCGTTCGCCGTCGGCGGCTTCGGGCTGAGCGGCGTCCCCGAGGTCCTCATCGGCGCCCTGTACGAGAGCGGGGCGAGCGGCCTCGCGGTCGTATCGAACAACTGCGGCGTCGACGGCCGCGGCCTCGGCATCCTGCTGGCCGCGGGCCGCATCGCCCGGGTGACGGGCTCGTACATCGGCGAGAACAAGGAGTTCGCCCGGCAGTACCTCGCGGGCGAGCTGGAGGTCGAACTGACGCCGCAGGGCACGCTCGCCGAGCGCCTGCGGGCGGGCGGCTCGGGGATCCCGGCCTTCTACACCCCGGCCGGCGTCGGCACACAGGTCGCCGAGGGCGGGCTGCCGTGGCGCTATGCCCCGGACGGTTCGGTCGCGGCGGCCTCGCCGCCCAAGGAGGTGCGGGCCTTCGACGGCGTGGACCACATCCTGGAGCACGCCATCACCACGGACTACGCGCTGGTCAGGGCGGCGCGGGGGGACCGCCACGGCAACCTCGTCTTCCGCCGCGCGGCGCGCAACTTCAACCCGCTGGCCGCCATGGCCGGGCGCATCACCGTCGCCGAGGTGGAGGAGCTGGTCGAGCCGGGCGTCCTCGGCCCCGACGACATCCATCTGCCCGGCGTGTTCGTGCAGCGTGTCGTGGCGCTGACCCCGGAGCAGGCGGCGGACAAGGGAATCGAGAAGAGGACGGTGCGCGAGCGATGAGCTGGAGCAGGGACGAGATGGCGGCGCGCGCCGCGAGCGAGCTGCGGGACGGCGACTACGTCAACCTGGGCATCGGGCTGCCGACCCGCGTGGCCGACTTCCTGCCGCCGGGCGTCGACGTCGTCCTGCACTCGGAGAACGGGCTGCTCGGTGTGGGGCCGTACCCGTCGCCCGACGAGGTCGACGCCGACCTCATCAACGCGGGCAAGGAGACCGTGACCGTACGGCCGGGGGCGTCCTTCTTCGACTCCTCGCTGTCCTTCGGCATGATCCGCGGCGGCCACATCGACACCGCGATTCTGGGCGCACTCCAGGTCTCGGTCCGCGGTGACCTCGCCAACTGGGCGGTCCCAGGAAAGATGATCAAGGGGATGGGCGGTGCGATGGACCTCGTCCACGGCGCCGGCCGGGTCGTCGTACTCATGGAGCACCTGACGAGGGACGGCGACTCGAAGATCGTTCAGGAGTGCACGCTGCCGCTGACGGGCCGCGGGTGCGTGGACCGGATCATCACCGACCTGTGCGTCCTCGACGTCACACCCGATGGACTCGAACTCGTCGAGACCGCACCAGGTGTGACGGCTGATCAGATCGCTGCCCGCACGCCCCTGACCCTCCGTCGTGAGAAGCCTGCCGGGAGCAGCCGATGATCGAGCGACCCCGTGACGTGTACGTCGTCGACGCCGTCCGCACCCCTTTCGGCCGCTACGGCGGCGCCCTGGCCGGCGTACGCCCGGACGACCTGGCCGCCGGCGTGCTGCGTGCCCTGGTCGACCGCAGCCCCGGCCTGGACCCCGCCCGCATCGACGATGTGCTGCTCGGCAACGCCAACGGCGCGGGCGAGGAGAACCGCGACGTGGCCCGTATGGCCGTCCTGCTCGCCGGGCTTCCGGTGTCCGTGCCGGGTGCCACGGTCAACCGACTGTGCGGTTCCGGTATGGAGGCGGTGATCCAGGCGGCCCGAGCCATCGCGCTCGGTGACGCCTCCATCGCCGTGGCGGGCGGTGTCGAGTCCATGAGCCGCGCGCCCTGGGTGCTGCCGAAGCCGGAGCGGGCCTTCCCGGCGAAGGACCAGCGGCTGTACTCGACGACGCTCGGCTGGCGGATGGTGAACCCGCGGATGCCCGCGGAGTGGACGATCCCGCTCGGCGAGAGCGCGGAACTCGTCGGCGCCAAGTACGCCGTCACCCGGGCGGCACAGGACGCGTTCGCCCTGGACAGCCACCGCAACGCCGCTCGCTCCTGGCGCGAGGGCCGGTACGCGGGAGAGGTCGTCCCGGTCGAGGGCGTGGACCTGAGCCGCGACGAGGGCATCCGGGACGACACCTCCCTGGAGGCCCTCGCTCGGCTGCGGCCGGCCTTCACCGCGGACGGCACGATCACGGCCGGCAACGCCTCACCGCTGAACGACGGGGCGGCCGCGCTGCTGCTCGCCGACGAGGACGGACTCGCCGCGATCGGGCGCGAGCCCCTGGCCCGGGTCCGGGCGGCGGCGGTGACCGGCATAGAGCCGCAGTACTTCGGCCTCGGCCCGGTCGACGCCATCCGCAAGGTGCTGGCCAAGGCCGCGGTCGCCCCCGGCGATCTGCACACGATCGAGCTGAACGAGGCCTACGCGGCCCAGGCGCTGGCCTGCCTGGCCGCGCTGCCGGAACTCGACCCCGAGGTGGTCAATCCGCGCGGCGGTGCCATCGCCATCGGTCACCCGCTGGGCGCGTCGGGCGCCCGCATCACCGGAGCGGTCGCGCACCAGCTGGCCGCCGCGGGCACCGGCACGGGCCTGGCGGCGCTGTGCATCGGGGTGGGCCAGGGCCTGGCCCTGGTGCTGGAGCGCTGAGGGGAAGCCGTAAGAGGCCGTGAAGGGCGTCTTCAGCCGGAGCGGCGCAGTGCGGCCGGGGTGGTGCCCAGCCGGGCGCGCATCACCCGGGTGAGGTGCTCCTGGTGGGAGAAGCCGCAGGCGGCGGCCACCTCCGCGATCGGGGTGGAGCCGGTGCGCAGCATCCGGCACGCGGCCTCCAGGCGGTGCCCGAGCAGGAACTGGTGGGGCGAGTGGCCTGTGCTCGCCCGGAACCTCCGCGTGAACTGGCTCGGGCTCAGCGAGGCCGAGGCGGCGAGGTCCGCGATCGGCAGCGGTTCGGCCAGGCGCTGCCGCATCAGCTCCCGGACGGCCGCGAGCTGCCGGTCGGACAGCCCGGCCGGGTCGGGCGGGGGCACGGCCGCACGGACACCGTGGCGGCGTGCCAGCTGGGCGGCGAGCATACCCGTCAGGTGATCGGTGTACGTGCGGGCCGACGGCTCCCAGGAGCGCACCGCGCCCTCCAGCGCGAGCATGAGCTGTTCGGCGAGTGGATCACTGACCCCGAGCTCCTCGGACAGCTCCACGGGCCGTCCGCCGTTCGCGTCGCGCAGGGCATCGTCCGTGAGGTAGGCGTGGATCGTCTGCAGCCGCCCTCCGAGCTCGACGGCGAGAGCTCGGCCGGCCGGCTGCAGAAAGAACCCACCGGCCGGGATCGTCCGTGCCCGCCCGTCCGCGCCCTGCCCCCGCCGTACGGGGACAGGACCACTGAGGTGCAGGATCAACAGGTGGGTGGGGGCCGGATCGAACGCCGCGCGGTAGGGCTGCTCCTCCTGCGCGGAGAGATACAGCCGGTCCCATCCGAGCCCTGAGCTGGTGTGTCGTGTCCGCACGCCGGGCTGTCGCAGCATGCCGACCGTGTCCGCCAGGCCGAGCTCCGTCATGATCAGACCTCCTCACGACACCCATATAGTTGAATAGTAAACCAAGCGTCCGGCCGGCGAGAGGGAACCGGATCGCGCGGATGCGGTCCACGACCACCGGGAGACCCCTGGCCGCCGCCGACGGGTGCCGACCCGACGGCCATGCGGCCGCGATCCGCGCCACTCGGTACGGGCTGCGACGTCAAGGCGGCGAGGCGGCCCACGGCCCGGCCGGACACATGATCACCCCGTGACATACGCCGGTCGCGGCCCAGGCCGACCAGTCACTCGCCCCCCTTCGACTCACCTTCCCGCATGGCCTCCGATCCCACATATCGCCGTGGCGACGGACGGTGACCATGTCTTCGCAGGGGCGACGCGCACCACACGAAGGACGAGCGCGACGGAGAGCATGACACCGGCCGCGAAGGGGCCTCCCTGCCGGACGGCCCCACTCTCCCGACGGGGACCGCACAGCCCGCGGCCTCGCCCCGCATCAGCTCGGCGTCACGGCGTGGACGGCGGGCCGGAGTTCACGGCCGGCGGTGTCGTCGCCGCCGACGTCCGGAAGGCACCCGATCCACCAGGACCGAGGGTCTGCCGGACCTCGACGGCGATCCCGACACGGCGTCAAGCGGGAGCGAGCGGGCGACGGATGAAGGGCAAGGCAACGCGCAGCGCATGAGATTTTCCATGCAAACATTTGATCTGACCGTGAGACCTTCATTAAGGTCTTGCCTCAACCCCCGCTCAGGCGATCACTCAGAAGGAGTGACGGTGGAGGGGCACCGCCCACCGACGTGCCGGCAGGCGGCCGAAGGAACAAGGAGCCCGCCCCTGTGGCGTCCCACCGTCGACTGAAGCAGCCGAGCCGCACGCGCGTGACCGTGCTGACCACCGCGGCAGCCGCCGCCGTCGCGCTCAGCGCGAACGCCGCCAATGCCGCGCCGAGCGAGAAGCTCAACAAGGACGAGGTCAAGGCGAAGGTCGACAAGCTCTACGAGCAGGCGGAGCAGGCCACCGAGAAGTACAACGGGGCCAAGGAGAAGCAGCAGAAGCTGCAGAAAGAGATCTCCACGATCCAGGACAGCGTCGCCCGCGGCCGGCAGGAGCTCAACAAGCTGCGCGACGGCCTCGGTTCGCTGGCGACGGCCCAGTACCGCTCCGGCGGCATGGATTCCTCGGTCCAGCTCTTCCTGTCCTCCGACCCGGACGACTTCCTCGACAAGGCCTCCACGCTCGACCAGTTGAGCAGCCAGCAGGTCGAGGCCCTGAAGAAGATTCAGGACAAACAGCGCGAACTAGCCCAGGAGCGCGCCGAAGCCACCGAGAAGCTCAAGGACCTCGCCGCCACCCGCACGGAACTGGGCAACAAGAAGAAGGAAGTCCAGGGCAAGCTCGCCGAGGCGCAGAAGCTGCTCAACACCCTGACCGCCAAGGAGAAGGCGGCCCTCGCGGCCGAGCAGCAGCGCGCCGATCGCTCCTCCGCGGACCGCGTGGACCTCGGCAACGACACCTCCGCCTCCGGCCGGGCCGGCGCCGCGTTCTCCGCCGCACAGAGCAAGCTCGGCACGCCCTACGTCTACGGCGCCACCGGCCCCTCCTCCTACGACTGCTCGGGCCTGACCTCCTGGGCCTACGCCCAGGCCGGCGTCTCGATACCGCGCACCTCCGAGGCCCAGGCGAACATCGGCACCCGCCTCACACGAAGTCAGCTTCAGGTCGGCGACCTGGTCTTCTTCTTCAACGACCTGCACCACGTGGGCCTGTACGCGGGCAACGGCCAGATCCTGCACGCTCCTCGCACTGGCACAGTCGTACGGTACGAGTCGATGGACACCATCGGCGGACCGTTCATGTTCGGTGTCCGAGTCTGACCCACGCCTCCGTCAGGAACACCGTCCCTCGCTCGCCGCAACCGCCGGCATGTACTGCTCGACGATGGCGCGGTCACGGGCGCGTGCCAGGCGGACTTCGCCGCTGCCGCCGGCCGGGGCCCGTCGAAGGTGAGCTGCCGCTGTCCTTCGCTCGCGCATCATGCACGCCTCCCTCGCGCCGGTCGGCGGGGCGTCGCGGTCCCGTCCGCCGCGGTCCCGTCCACCGCAGTCGCATACCAGGGAACTGCGCGGACCCGCGGGAATGTCAGTGGCTCCGGCTATCGTCGGCTGAATGGATCAAGGTGAACTGATCGCGGAGCTGGAGCGGGCTGGTCGCGACAAGGAGTTGACGGCGCGGGTCGTCCGTCGTCTGGCCGAGCCCGGGGCCGCGGCTGTGCCCGGGCTGATTTCCGCGCTGGGTACGGTGGACCGACAGGCTATGTGGGGACTGCGGGATGCACTGCGTCTGATAGGCCCTGCCGCCTTCGACGCCGCCGTGACGGCCCGCGCCAGGGCCGGGAAAGTACCCGACTGGTGGGAGCTGGGCCATGTGCTGCGCAGCTTCGACGAGCGGTGCATTCCGCAGTACGTGGCCGCACTGTCGCACCCCATGAAGGAGATACGGCAGCAAGCGCTGGGCGGTCTGCAGAAACTCGGTGAGGCCGCCGCGGCTGCGGTGGTTGATGTCATCCCGTTCCTGAACGACCCCGACCGCTATACCCGCTACCACGCAGAGAAGACGATCCGGGCCATCGGCGGGCAGGCAGGCCCCGTGCTGCGGGACATCCGCCGCGAAGGTCCCGCCCACCTGCGCAAACACGCCCTGAGCGCACTGGCCTTCATTGGCGGCGAGGCTGAACTCGACGAGCGGGATCTGCGCGCCCTGGAACGACTCGTCCGGATCAAATCGTCCGAGGACACTCCGGAGAGTCTGCCCGAGCACCGCTGGCTGGCCGTCCCCGGTGCGGCGTACGAAGGCCTCTTCGATGTCATGGGACTGCACGACCGAAGGCCCTGCACAGTCTCGATGGGGCTGTCCGCCATGGAGGACGACGTGGCTCATGTGGCAGACCCCGATGGTACGAAGCACACGGTGTACCGGGTGTTCGTCACGCCGGAGCTGGACGGCTGGCGGCTGGTCTATGCCGACACGCCGCTCTGGGAAATGCACTGGGACGTCGACGACCTCCTGTGCCGGATCAGCGCTGCCTGCGGACAGGCCCAGTTCTTCTTCCAGGACGACCACAGCGACTCGATGGTCTGGGCCGTGGCCATCGACGGCACGATGCGCCGCAGCTACTGGCGCTACGGAGAGCCGCAATGGAAGGGCGAGCCCATGGACTGGGAGGACGCTCTCAGCGAAGACCCGGACTACGACCCCGAAGACGATCACGAGCCGAACGCCACCCAGGAATCCAGCGTCGCCCGTGCGGCCTGCTCGCTCTCACTGGACCCGGCAGGCGTCGGCGAACACACACCCATGCGCGGCCACGGCTGGCTTGCGGTCACGAGGGAGGCAGTGGGCCACGGTCCGTTCACCGGAGCGCTGCGCATCTAGTGCTCCGACCGCATCAGGGTCGCCGGGTCGGTCGGCCCTGGTGGGATCCGCTCCGAGCGGGCGCTCCTGTCGCCACGGAGGAGGGCGTGTCTTCGGGTCTAACCTGGCTCCGTGACGCAGCGATTGAGCACGGTGGTGCTGATGTGCGGTCTTCCGGGAGCGGGCAAGACCACCTACGCGATGGGGCTGGTGCGACGCGGTTATGTTCGGCTCTCGATCGACGAGGTGGTCTGGCAACGACTCGGGCGGCGCGACGCCGGTCTGGTGCTGGAGGCGGAGGCGTTCGACCGGCTCAAGGAAGAGATCCGCCGCGAGCAGCGGCAGGAACTGGTCGAACTGATGCTGGCCGGGCGCGATGTGGTGGTGGACTACAGCTTCTGGAGTCGCGCCGCCCGCGATGATTACAAGGCGCTGATCGAGAGCCACGGTTGCCGCAGGGAACTGGTCCACCTCAAGGCCGATCGGACGACGCTGGAGCGTCGCCTCGAGGTACGGAATGGCGCGGAAGGCGCCAACTCCGTCACCGTGGATGAGACGCTGTTCCACCGCTACCTGGCCGGCTTCGAGGAACCGAACGGAGAGGGTGAGCAGGTCGTCATGCAGTCCTCGACTTGAGAGGCGGGCAGGGCGAGGGCTGTGCGGTGTGGACGCCTCTCCGCCGCTTTCGGCGCGACCCTTCAGAAGGCGGCTTCCCGCGATGCTCAGGCCGGGGGCGAACATCGCCTGCGGCGGTGCTCACGCGCGCTCCGCCGTCGTACGCGTCGCCGCGCGGGCGGTGGAGCCGGCGCGCGGCGGTCGACGGGCCGAGCCCATCGCCACGGGCACGACCGCCAGCGCGAGGATCCCGCCGACCAGTGCCAGCGCCGGGAAGCCGTCCAGCGCGACGATCAGGCCCGAGGACATGCCGCCGGTGGCACCGGCGATGGAGATGCCGATGTCCACCAGACCCTGCACGGGGGCACGACGGGCCGGTGGCAGGGGCGCGGTGACCAGAGTGGTGCCGCTGATCAGGCCGAAGTTCCAGCCGAGGCCCAGCAGTACGAGGGCGATCGCGAGCGCCGGAACGGAGTGCGGCGGTGCCAGGGCGGCCAGCACCCCGGCGGCCAGCAGCAGCGGGCCGGAGGCCGCGGCGATCCATCGCGGGCCGAACCGGTCGACCAGCAGCCCGGTGAGCGGGGACGGCAGGAACATCGCCGCCACATGCAGGGCGATGACCAGGCCGATCGCCTGGGTGTCCTGGCCATGAGCCTGCATGTGAACCGGCGTCATCGTCATGAGGGCGATCATCACGAGCTGGGTGAGCACCATCACGGTCGTGCCGCGGACGATCGCCCGGCGCTGCTCCCGGCCTAGCGGCCGGCGGGCTGCGCCGGGGGTGGTGACGTCGGCCTTGCCGGGCGCCTGGGTGCGTGCCAGCTTTTCGGCCAGCCGCAGCGGATCGGGCCGCAGCAGTGCGGCCAGTACGGCCGAGGCCGCGGCGAATGCCACGGCGGCCAGCAGGAACGGCCCGGCGAGCCGCGGAATGCCCCAGGAGTGGGCGAGTTCTCCGGTGATCGTCACCAGGTTGGGACCGGCCACCGCCCCGAGGGTCGTGGCGAAGAGGACGGTGCTCACCGCCCGCCCGCGGCGCGCGGGGGAGGCCAGATCGGCTCCCGCGTACCGCGCCATCAGGTTCGTGGCGGTGCCGGCCCCGTAGACGAACAGGCCGAAGAAGAGCAGGGGTGCGCTGCCGACGACGGTGGCCATGACCACGCCGAGACTGCCCAGCGCTCCGGCGGCGTATCCGAGCGCGAGTCCGGGGCGCCGGCCCCAGCGGCGGCAGAGTCGGCCGAGCGCGAAGGCGCCCAGCGCCGACCCGGCGGTGAACAGCGCACTGGGCAGGCCGGCCAGCCCGGTGGTGCCGAGCATCTCCTCGGCCAGCAGTGCGCCCACCGTGATTCCGTCGGCCAGCCCCGCGCCGCCCAGAATCTGGGAGAACACCAGCACTCCCAGGATGCGCCGCTGCTGCGGGATTGCGGATGTCCCGCGTGGTGTCGCCGCGCCGTTCCCAGCCGTCATGTTCCCCTTCCGATCAGGTCAGGCCGATGGGTGAGGTGTCACGCCTGCGCCTGGGGCTCCAGCGCCGCGATGTCCGCGAGCGACAGCCCCATCTGCCGGTGGAGGAAACGCACGATCGTCCAGTGCGGCAGTGCCCCCGCGTCGAACGGGCCGAACTCACGGCAGTACAACGGAATCCAGCGCAGGGCCTCTTCGAGAGCCCGCTCACGGCCCGGCTCCTGCTGGTAGTCCTCGTAGCCGATGCTGCGGTGTTCGATGAAGAACCGCCCCGGCAGCCGCTCTTCGCACAGCGCCCGGTACTCCCGGGTCTGCAGGATGAGGTAGTGCCAGATCTCGTCGATCTCCTGCTCGACCGGAAGGAACAGCCCGCCGAGCTGGTCCCGGTACAGGGAGACCAGGTAGAGATAGCGCAGGCACTCGGTCACCTGGCGCGTCGCGAATTCCCCTGACGCATCGGGGCTCTGATCGGCGAAATGGTTCACCACCTCGGTGTGGAGCGCGTCGCCGAGCAGGTCCCTGAGGTCGTCGTCGGATATGCGCGGGCCGGGGTGCATGGTTCTCCAGTGCGGGTGAGGGCGGGTGGGGGCGTCGAGCGGCGCGGTCGGCCGGGATTCCGGAGGTGCGGATCAGCGGATCAGGCGTCGTCGCGGGCGAGCCAGGCGTACTTTCCGGACTGCCCGATGGGGATGTGGGTACGGTGCTCCAACTCGCAGCGCCGCCCGGTTAGTTCACTGATGCGCTGTTGGAGCGCGGAGGCCTGGTCCGCGTCGGCCGGCTCACCGCTGAACGTCGTGTACGCCAACCGTGCCGTGGAGTTTCCGGTCAGCCGCAATTGGTACACGAAGACGTGCGGTGACTCCTCGCTGATACAGCGGTCGAGGTCACCCTGTGCGACGGGGCCGTGCGGGGTGCTCAGCAACTCCTTGTACCGGCCGCAGAACTGGGCGATCTTCTCGGGATCCGGTGTGCCGTCCGTCGTGCGGACGCAGTCTCCCGAGCGGTAGCGGATCAGCGGCATATAGGGATTGCGCACACTGGTGACGATGAGTTCGTAGATCGTGCTCCCGGGCGCGACCGGGTGGAGTTCCACGCTCATTCTGTCCAGGTGCGACCGGTATCTGCCGCGGCGGTCGCTGAAGTAGAGATAGCCGAGTTCGGTGCTGCCGAACAGGTCGATGACCGGGCAGGGGAAGTGCCGCCGCAGATAACGCCGGACGTTGACCGGTGTGTATTCGTAGGCGTGGATGATGCTGGCGGGTGACGGGAACCCGTCCCACAGCCCCTCTTCACCGGCCTTCCGCACCAAGTGCGCGAGGTGGTACCCGGAGCAGTCCAGGTGGTACCAGCCACGCGGATGCGCCTGCCCGGCGTCCTGGATCTCCGTGAGCATCCGTACCACCTCGTCCCGCTCCCACAGTGCCGGGTCGAGCCGAAGATTGAGGTAGCAGGTGCGGTCGTCGAGTCGACGGTCCTCGACGCCGGGCACCGGCGCCGGGGGGACTCCGCTGCGCGCGGCGTTGACCCGAGCCACATGCTCGGTCGCCAGCACGGTCGTCAGCGAAACGCGCCGGCAACCGGACTCCCAGGTCTCCGCGATGTCCGGGTGCTCGCGCCACAACTGGTAGTAGGAGTGCAGCAGGAAGTACGGAGGCCGGATGATCTGCATCCGGGTGTGGTGGGTGCCGGTGGAGAGCACGAACTCCGCCTCACCGGCCGCCAGCGCGGCGGACAGCCGTGGCGTCATCCAGTTCTCTGGGAAACCACGTGCGATCTCTGGCTTGTCGAGCACGGGGAAGTACCCGCGCGCCAGTGACTCGCGGTAGATGGGTATGTCGCGGATCTGCTCGATGACCTCGGCGGTCGGTTGGCCGTCCATGGACTCCTCAAAGCTGCTCGGAGAACAGGGGCCCGGGCGCGGCGCACGACCGCGGTCCCGGACCCTCCGCATCGGCGACGGTCAGGAGATACAGCCGGTCTTGGGCGTGGCGCTGATGCAGCCGGCCTTCGGTGCCGCGCTGATGCAGCCGTTCTTCGCCGCCAGCTGTGCCGAGTTGGCCGCGAGCCAGCTCTGCCAGACGTCGTCCTGAGCCATCTTCTTGATGAGCTGTTCCATGGGAACCTCCGGGCTGATGGGGGGGGAATACCCCGGCATAGGGCGCTGACCTGCGCCGATGCCGCACCACCGAAGGTAAAAGGATGACCAAGCCACTGTCAAGCAAAGGCAATGCGCCTACCGAGGTGAAGCATGACCGGTGCGCCAACTTTGGCGCGATCGCATCGAATTGATCACCGAGGGAACTGTGTGACACACCGTCAATTCCTGGTCCGCACCGGCAATGCGGCCATGCTCCCACCAAGGCGCCCCGTCGGCACTCACCGACCTACGCAAAGCCCGACCAGGCCGCCGAGGCGACTCTGATCGCCCTTAGCTTGGAGCCGCCCGTCAACCGACCACCCGTTGGGCGTCGCCAACGTGGGCATGTCCGCCTTCCGTTGAACGTGCCGGAGGGTCAGGGGCGGACACGTGGGCGACGAGCGTCCGCAGGATCCGCATAGCCTCGCCGCGGTCCGCGGCCGACAGCCCCATGGCGTCACCGATGGCCGCAGGGACGACACCGGCCCGACCACGCAGTTCGTGGCCCAAGTCGGTGAGGCCGACCAGGACCGTGCGCTCGTCGTCCGGACGACGCTCACGGCGGACCAGACCGGCGGTCTCCAAGCGCTTGATCAGCGGGGTGAGGGTGCCGTGGTCGAGCTGGAGGGCGGCGCCGATGCCCTTGATCGGGACGCTGCCGTGCTCCCAGAGTACGAGCAGGACCAGGTACTGGGGGTAGGTCAGACCGAGCTCCTCCAGAAGCGGACGGTAGCGCTGGGTCACCGCGCGGGAGGCCGCGTACAGCGCGAAGCACAGCTGGTCGTCCAGGAGCAGCGAGTACCCCCTTCCACTGTCCCCGCCTTCGACCCCGGCCATCGGCACTCCCTCCAGTGATCCCGCACGTTGACCTTAGGACTCCGCATGGGTGATTTCAACGCACACACTTAGCTTGTGCACAAGATAGTTGTGCACTAGCTTCTTCGTGGCGACTCCACCTGGGGAGCCGCAGATCTGTCATCCCGTCATGCCGTATTCGTCTGTGAGGAGTCAGCCATGTCTGACCACATCCCCGCCGGACCCGTCCTGGAGCAGGCCGCGGCCGAGTTCGCGGCGGCGACGGCCAACCCGCCGTTCCTGTTCGACCTCGGGCCGGCCGAGGGCCGCAAGGCGGTGGACGAGGTCCAGTCCGAAGAGATCGCCAAGCCCGCCGTCGAGGAGGAGTGGGTCAGGGTTCCCGGGGGCCCGACGGGATCGGTCGAGACCCGGATCATCCGTCCCGCCGGAGTGGCCGGCGCCCTCCCGGTGATCCTCTACATCCACGGCGCCGGCTGGGTGTTCGGCAACGCCCGCACCCATGACCGCCTGGTGCGCGAACTCGCCGTCGGCGCTCGGGCCGCGGTGGTGTTCCCCGAGTACGAGCTGTCACCGGAGGCCCGCTACCCTGTCGCCCTCGAGCAGATCTTCACCGTCGCCCGATGGATCGTCACCGAGGGGGCCGGCAAGGGCCTGGACGCTGCCCGGATCGCGGTCGCCGGTGACTCGGTGGGCGGCAACATGGCCATCGCACTGACTCTGCTGGCCAAGGAGCGCGGAGGCGTTCCGCTGGTTCAGCAGGTGCTGTTCTACCCGGTCACCGACGCGCGCTTCGACACCCCGTCGTACCACCAGTTCGCCGAGGGTTACTTCCTGCGTCGCGACGCCATGGAGTGGTTCTGGGACCAGTACACCACCGATCCCGCCGAGCGCGCCGAGATCACCGCCAGCCCGCTGCGCGCCACCGTCGACCAACTCCGGGGCCTGCCCCAGGCGCTGGTCGTCACCGCCGAAGCCGACGTGCTGCGCGACGAAGGCGAGGCCTACGCCGACAAGCTCCGCCAAGCCGGCGTCCCCGTCACCGCCGTCCGCTACCAGGGCATCATCCATGACTTCGTCATGCTCAACGCCCTGCGCGGCACCCGGGCGGCCGAGGCCGCCATCGCCCAGTCCACCGCGGAGCTGCGCAGCGCCTTCGGCCGCGACTGAGTCGACCCGTCGGGTCTTGGTCGTGCGCGCTCACGCACGACCAGGACCCGGTCCCACGCTCGGTCCGGGTGACCGTCTGGGAAGTTGTTCAGCTGCCGGTCGCCGAGAGTCATCAGAATGAATTCGAATCGGTTGTCCGGTCACATCTGCCGCTCCTCAAGGAGGCCGATGGCTGTCTGGATGTGAAGCTGCTCCGAGCCATTGGCAAGGAGGGCGCGCTCCTGTTGTGGGTCCTGTGGCAGTCATTGGAGCACCACACCGAGGTATTCATGAAAACCGAGGCTTTCACCGAGTTCTCCAGTGCCATGATGCCGTTCTTCACCGCGACTCCTGAGGTGCTTCACGCGAGTACGGCCATTGACGGCTTCTGATCCGACCCGTCCGACCTCGCACCGCTTTCCGCGAGCGAGTGGCTCCGGTGAGCCGACGTCTGCCGATGGGGTGAGCCGGCGGCTCCTGCCGGAGGAGGCGGTTCGGCAGGTGAGGGTCTCGGCCGCTCCCGTGGCAGTCTGGCCACCACCAAAGATGCACGTCGCCCACGGCGTCCACACCAAGCGGCCGATGTCTTGTAGCCGTCAGATCTTGACTGTACTGTCCAGTCTAAACTTGTGAGTGAACAACCGCCCTCCGTCCCCCAAGGGGAACAGATGCACCCTCCGCAGCTCGTGTCACTCAGAGCCTCACGGCGCCCCCGGCCAAGCCCCTGTCGCCCCGTAAGCCCGCGCAAGCGGAAGTCTTACAAGATCATGACCACCGGGTGTTACGCGCCGTCGCGGAGGCATTCCATGTAACTCTGTCTCTCGCCTCCACCAAACAGACATGTAGGGAGCGCAGCAGCCCTCGGGCAACTCTCCGAACGACGGAAAACAACCGCCCCCCACATTCTTCCGGTATGCCCCCGGCTCGATGACGCCAACAGCGGTGCTCGGAGCGGCGCTTCGCCGACAACCGACAAGCCCTCAGGCACAGACTCAATCCCAGCCATGCGCAAGGCGACACGACAGAGCAGGTCCAGAACACGTCCTGGACACACGGAGATTGATATGGCAGCAGATATTCGCTATCAGATACTCGGCCACACGCGAGCGTATCTCGGAGAATCTGAGCTCGCCGTCGGACCCCCGCAACAGCAAGCCGTGCTCGTCTGCCTGCTCCTGCGAGCGGGCCGTGCCGTCTCGGTCGACGGGATCGTCGATTCCGTCTGGGGCCCGCAGGCACCGGACACCGCGGTCTCCGCCGTGCGCACCTACGCCTGGCGGCTACGCAAGTCCTTGGGCGAACGAAAGGGGGAGAAAGGCGCCAAGGCCCCTACCGTCGTCTCGGTCGGCACCGGTTACCGGATGACCGTCGGACCCGACCAGCTGGACGCCCTTCGCGTAGAGCAACTGGCCGCCGAAGCGACCCGGGCACGCGATGCCCGGCGAGCCGAGACGGCTCGCACTCTGGTGGTGCAGTCCCTGAGCCTGTGGCAGGGCGAACCGCTGGCGAAGGTCCCCGGGCCGTTCGCGAAGCAGCAGCGCGCCCGGCTGGACGCCCTACGGCTCGCGCTCATGGAGGAACGCTTCGACCTCGATCTGCTCCTGGGCCGGCACGCCCTCGCGATTCCCGACCTCAACGCCTTCGTGACCGAGCACCCCCTGCGCGAGCGCGGGCACGGCCAGTTGATGCGAGCGCTGTACGCCGACGGACAGCAGGCTGCGGCGCTGGACGCCTTCGAGCGGCTTCGGCGGAGGTTGGGAGAGGAGCTGGGCGTCGACCCGAGCCACGAGCTACGCTCCTTGCACCAGCGAATACTGCGGAACGACCCGGCGCTGAACGCCGTACGGCGCACCGAGGCCGCGTCGTCCGCAGCCGCGGCTCCTCCCAGCGCCGCCGATCACGACTGCCGTCCCGCCACCGCCCCGATTCCGGCACAACTGCCGCCCCGCCCAGCGGACTTCACCGGACGCGCCGAGGCCGTCTCGGGGCTTCGGAACGCGATCGGCGGTGGATGCGAGGCAGCGATGCCCGTGGCCAGGATCTCGGGCATGGGCGGCGTCGGCAAGACCGCTCTGGCCCTGCACGTCGCCCACCTGCTCAAGCCACAGTTCACCGACGGTCAGTTGTACGCCGACCTGGGCGGCAGCGGACCCTCCCCGGCCCGCCCGGACGCAGTGCTGGTCAGCTTTCTGGCCTCGCTGGGCGTCCCCGAGGACAAGATCCCGGACAACATGGAGGACCGTGCCAGACTGTACCGGTCACTGTTGGACGGACGGCGCGTCCTGGTCCTGCTGGACGACGCCCGAGACGCCTCGCAGGTCCGGCCGCTCCTGCCCGGATCCCATGGCTGTGCGGTCCTGGTCACCGGCCGGCCGCGGATATTCAGCCTGCCCACGGTGGCACAAGTGGACCTGGATGTACTGATCCCGGACGAGGCTGTCGCCCTGTTGACGCGTGTGTGCGGCCCTGACCGGGTGGCGGCCGAGCCGGAGGCCGCCCGCTCGCTGGTCTCCCGCTGCGGCTTGCTGCCGTTGGCCGTCCGGATCGCCGCGACCAGACTCGCCTCCAGACCTGCCTGGACCCTTCGGGCGATGGCCGAGCGCCTCGCCGACCAGCAGGCTCGGCGAACAGCCATGCAGATCGGTGACCTCGACGTCCATGCGTGCTTCGATCTCAGTTACCGTCAACTGACACAGTGTCAGGTGCGAGCATTCCTCCTCGTCGCCGCCGTCGGCGAGCCGGATATCAGTGTCTCCGCGGCCGCGGCCGCACTGGCGGTGGAGGAGCACGTCGCCGAGGAACTGCTCGAGTCGCTGGTGGACGCGGCCATGCTGAGCGTGGTCGCGCCGAACCGCTACCGGCACCACAGCCTGCTGCGCGACTTCGCCCGAACGCGGATCAGGGCCGCAGGCTTCTCCGGGGCGCAGGAGGCACTCGACCGGCTGCTCGCTTTCCTCGTGTCGACCGCAGGGGCGGCCGCCACATGGGCGAGGCCCACAGATCCACTCGAACACGCATGGGCACTCGATACTGCCGGAGGGCTCAGGTTCACCGACGCGGACGCTGCCCGGGACTGGATCGCCGCCGAAGCCGAGAGTGCGACGGCTGCGGTCATGGCAGCCACGCGGTCCACCGGCCCGGGGCACCGGGCACGCCTGCGCAAGGCAGCCGACCTGCTCATCGCTCTGAACCGCTTCCGATGCCAAGTACGCCACGAGCAGGTCGCCCCGGCCGCCGAAGTGGTGGCCAGAGTCGCGGCTGCGGCGGGCGACTCCCGGTCAGTGGCCCGTGCCCGCTTCGTTCTCGCCTCGGAAACAGCGATGTGCGTGCCCATGCTCGAGGACGCCTGACGGCACAGACCATTCGGCCGGGACGGCCGCAAGGCCCGACCATCCTGATGGCCGAAGCCGTGCCGGTGCGGCCGTCCGCGCTCAACGACCACATCCGCCGGATACGGGATCGGGTCAAGAGCCGTCCGCATCCGCACGGGCTACGACGGCCGCTCCTTGCCGAGCCCCACGGCGCAACGGCGCTGATCACCGCGTAGGTCTGTCGTCCCTTCGGGCGACACGGTGGTCGAGGTGGCGGCCCGGGACGGGACGGGATGCCGACGCCGCAGCCGCCGCAGCCAGAGGCGGAACTCGACGCCCGGAGTGCGGTCCCGGTGCCTGTAGGTGGTCCCCCGGTCCGGCTGGGCCACGGCGGTGAGTACGGCGCCCTCCTCCAGCTCGATCGCCAACTCCGTGAGCAGGACGGCCGCCTGGTGCACCGAGCGGCTGTAGAGCTCTTCGTCGTCATCACCTGGGTGCAGTTCGGGTGCCACCTGGGCAAGCACCGGGCCGGCGTCCAGCGTGGGAGACACCATGTGCACAGTGGCACCGATGCGCGGCCAGTCCCTGTTGAGGTAGGCGAAATAGACGCCGTGGTTGCCCTTGTACTCAGGCAGCCAGCCCCCGTGGATGTTGACCATCAGGCCCGGGGTCCGCTCGATGAGGCGCTTGCCCAGGACTCCGGTGCCGCAGACGACCGTGAGGTCCGGGGCGAGCGTCGTCACCAGGTCCCTTGCGGCAACGCTGTTGATGGAATCCACCCGGTGGATCACCGAGGTGGCGGGTGGCAGTTCCGCGGAGAGCCGGGCGAAGTATGCGCTGCGCCACCGGGCACGCCCCGTGATCCGCTGCCGCCAGCCCTGGTAGATACGGAAGGCGAGGTCGTAGTAACGGCGCTTGGTCCACAGCCGGCGCTTCTGCGCGGCACCGGGTTCGACCACCGTGCCGACCAGGTCGAGTCTGGCGGCCAGCAGGCGGCGTATGTACGCGTGCTGGGGATCGTCGGAGGTCAGCAGCAGGACGCGCAGCCGTCTGTGTGTGGCATCGGGGAAGGTCCAGCGATTCTGGGTGTGCCGCATGGTCGCTCTGTCTCTGTCAGGCGGGCAGGGAGTCGGGCACCGCGCCGAGCGCGCGCCGCATCCGCGAAGGGTGGTAGAGGGTGTGCATCGGGTGGTGCCGGCCGCGCAGGGCGTGCAGCACCGCCTCGGCGATGACCGGCGACTGGGCGAAGCCTCCGGTGTTGTGACCACCTGTGACCACGAAGGCGCCGCTCACTGCTCTCGCGGTCTGGAAGATGCCGAGGTTCGAGGCGGTCCACGGCCGCACGCAGTACTTCTCCGTCCGACGCAGGCCCTCCCGGCCGCCGATGCTCTGGTAGATGTCGGGGAAGAGCAGTTCGACGGTGTCCGCCACGGCCGCGTGGATCGACTCCAGCTTCCGCTCGTCGATGTTGCGCGGATCCGCTCCGGTCCATCCGTAGCCGGAGCCGATCATGAGTGCGGGCCGCCCGCTCTCGTCCTCACCGACGGTCACGTTCGCGTCTGCCGCGATGTGCCCGCGCCGGGCCACCTTCAGGGAGTTCTGCAGCGGCTGCGTCGTATTCGGAATGGTGGTCCAGCAGCCGAGTACACCGTGCACCTGTCCGGCCAGCCCGGTGTCGCCGAGCAGGGTGCCGCCGTCGACTCCGGGTGAGAACACGTAGTGGTCCCGGTGGAACACCCCCGACTCCGTGAGTACGCCGGTGACGTCCGCGCTGTCGCGAAGGATCCGCTCGGCCCGCTGGCCGAAGCGCAGTTCGGCACCGCCGGCCTCCAGCAGGTCGACGAGTTCGGTCATGAAGCGGTGGACGTCCAGGGTGAAGCCGCGCACCATGATGGCGCCCGCGAACGCATCATGTCGGGCCCGCGCGAGAGCGGGGAAGCGTTCCCGTACCGCGTCGGGGCCGAACAGGGCCAGCGTCGCCCCGATCGCGTCCTGACGGTGCCGGGAGGCGGCGAGGTCCGCCTCGTCCTGGTAGAGCCGCAGGATGTCGTGGCGCACGTGCAGTCCGTCGAAGATGTGCGGTTGCTCCTTCATCCACTCCTTCCAGAGGTCTCCGCTGCGCCGGTTCAGGCCGAAGATGTCATGGTTGTAGGCATGGGTGAGCCAGCGCGGCGGGCTCTTGAAGTCCTGGACCCATGCCTGATCGCCCGCCACCGCTGCCGGGTCCCGCCGAATGTCCCAGCCCAGCTGCTCGGGAGAGCGGTCGAACACCAGGTTGGAGTCTGCGTCGTCGGTGTGCCTGGGGTGGTAGTCGTCCATCTCCGTGAGGGTGAACATGCGCGCGTTGCCGCCTCCGCGGGAGCAGCCGTAGTGGTTCCAGGGCCGGTTCTCCCGCGGATCGGGGCCGGCATCCATGAGGGTGACCCTGTAGCCGTTCGTCAGCAGTGTGTGCGCGGTCACCAGGTTCACCACCCCGGCACCGACCACGAGTACGCTCTCCCGCTCCCCGTCGCTCCGGGGCGCGACCGCCGTCGCTCGGTCGCGCTTCGCCCGGTGCTCCTGGACGAAGCGCTCGGCGATGGCGAGCGCCCGGAAGAGGACGGCCTCTTCAGGGTCCGCCGGGGCTCCGGCGCCGCTCGACGGCCCGGACACGCTGAACAGCGGAACATCGAAGGGCAGGCGCGCGTGCTGCGGTTCCGCCTCCATGGAGGGAAGCCCGCGTTTCTCCGGCTGCCGGGACGGACCGATCCGCACCACGGCGATGGGCTCGGCGCCCATGGCATCGCGCCAGGCCCGGAGTACGGCCGACGACGGCGTGGTGGCCGAGATGATCACGTGCGGACGGACCTCGCACAGGGACGCCGCCACGGTGGTGTCATCCGCTGTGTCCAACTCGGGCTGGAACAGGACTCGGTCACCGGGCATGCTCTGTTCCGGGGGGCGGACGGCCTGGCAGGTAACAAGAAAGCGCATGACATCTCCACTGTCAGCCAGAAGTGTGTGCTGCTGGAATGTCCCGGCGCCGACCGGCCGGGACGGTGGCGCCTGTTACCGGACCGGGTCGTCCAGCAATTCGGGGTGCTGCTCGGCGATCACGTCGGGAAAGGCCCGGAGCATGCCGCGCATGACGTTGTTGCCGTAGCTGTCGGACAGTGGGCTGTCCGGGTCCTGCACGACTCCGCCGGCTTCCCGGACCTCGCGCGTGGGCAGCGGCAGCATGGTCGCGTCCAGCCGGGGGTTGTAGAAGAACGGCGCCGAGTAACGGCGAACCCCGGGAGGCGGGCTGACCACACGATGGGTGGTGGCCCGGAGGTATCCGCGGGTCGCGACCTCCAGCAGCTCCCCCAGGTTCACCACGAATGCCCCGGGCACGGGCGGGACATCCAGGAATTCACCCTCGTCCACCGACACCTGCAGGCCGCCGAAGGCGTCCTGGAGCAGCAGGGTGAGCAGGCCGTAGTCCTTGTGCGTGCCGATGCCCTGGTCGTCCTGGGGCCGGCCGTCGGGACGGCCCGGGTAGTGCAGCAGCTTGAAGTGGACCTGGGGATCGGCCTTCACCACCGGGTCGAGGAAGTCCTCCGGCGCGTCGAGCGCGGCGAGGATCAGTCGCAGCAGCCGGTGGGAGACATCGGTGAGCTCGCTCATCCACCGGTTGATCGCCGGCTTCAGCTCCGGCATGCTCGCCGGCCACATGTTGGGGCCGGCCAGCCACAGGTACGGCGGGTCGTCCGGGCCGGGCACCGTGGCCTCGCGTTCGGGTCCGACGTCGAGCTGGCTGCGGCGGTCGGGTGCGCCCTTGGTGAGCTCGCGGCCCACCTCGGAGTAGCCGCGAAAGTGGGGGGACTTGAGAATGCTCAGCTCGTCGAGCTCACTGTCCGGAAGCGAGAAGAAGGACCGGGCCAGGTCCAGGATCTCGTCGGCGCCCTCGACCCCGTGGCCGACGAGCTGGAAGAAGCCGATGTCGTGGACGGCCGCGCGCAGTTCTTTGAGGAAGGCGGCGCGGGCGGCCGGCCCGCGGTCGGCGTCTCGGAGATCGAGCACGGGAAAGGTGATGGACATGCGGTTTCCCAACGGTTGTGACCTGTCGGTCCGAGTGGTGAGTTGATGTGGATCCGCGTGGATGACGCGGGTCTATCGAAGGGCCGCGGTGCCGGATGCGGACGCGCGGGGAAAGACCAGCGCCGCCGTCCCGGCCGCGGGTGCGGCGACGAGCAGGAAGAGCGAACTGTCGTGTCCGGCGGCCAGCGCGGCACTCGACGATGCCCCGACGGCGAACCCGACCTGGGTGATGCTGGTCATCCACCCCTGGGTCTCGTTCTCGCAGCCGGCCGGGGTGAGCGTGCCCACCGTGGTGAAGAGCGCGGTGAACGTGGAGCCGATCGTGGCGCCGGTCAGCGGGCAGACGATCAGCACGAGAGCCGGCGGCGCGTGCATGGCCAGCGCGAGCACGCATCCCCCGACGACGAAGCCGGCCAGCAGGACGGCGGGTTGTGCCCGGCGTCGGATCCCGGGAGTGACGGCCGCCAGGCCCAGGGCTCCCACCATGCTGCCGACCGAGAGTCCCGCCAGGTACAGACCGCTGAACCCGATGGCGTCGTGTTTCTGCGCGTAGACGGGGAGCACCACTTCGGTCGCGGCCAATGCGGCGCAGAACAGGACGTGAGCGGTGAAGACCCGCCGCAGCCTCACCGGGCGCAGCGGCCTCAGCCAGTCCTTCGTCCGGTCCGCGGCCGGGTGGAGGCCAGGGCGGCGCAGGCTGACCAACAGCAGCACCGCGACCGCCATCAGCGGGCCGCTGAGGACCAGCGGCAGCATCGGCGACAGGGTCGTACTGAGCCAGGCGGCGAGGACGGGGCCGGTGATGAGCGTGAGGTCCATCAGCGCGGACTCCAGTGCGTTGGCCGCCCCCTGCTGCCGCTCCTCGACCGCCCCTCGCCAGTACGTCCGCAGCATGATGCTGACCGGGGGGAAGCACATGCCCATGACGGCGGCGGACGCGGCGACCGTCGCAAACGGCAGCCTGGCCGACACGGAGGCCAGCAGCCCCGCCAGACCACCCAGATAGCACACCAAGCAGCTGAGCAGTACCGGCTTGGCCGGGTACCGGTCCGCGATCCTGCCCCGCAGCGGGCTGGTCAGCGCGTTCGCGATCAGCATCGTGCTGATCGTCAGTCCGGCGGCGCCGATGGAGTAGACGGGCGGCACCAGCAGCAGCACGCTGATGGAGAACATGTTGATCGGGAACTTCGACAGCAACGAGGCAGCCGCAAGCCGACGGGCCCCGGGCGCGGTCATGAGCGCCCGGTAGCCTCCCAGCAGACCGGTGGCGACGGGGGTCGGCGGCGGCGCGGCCTCCGTGACACCCCCCGCATCTGCGGGGCCTGCGGTGTCCTGCGGCATGTCAGGGCGTCTCATTCTCACGGGCCGACGTCACCGGCGGCTTCGCGGGAAGGTCAGGGACGATCTCCAGCGAGACGAGCGACCGGATCAGTCCCATGGTGCGGACGACTTCCTCTTCGTCCGCCCCGGACACGGTGGCGCCGAAGGGGATGTCGTCCTGCTGGCGGGTGACGCGGATGTGATCGCCGGGCTGGTAGCCCACCAGGATGTCGCCGATGCCCGGATGCCCCTTCAGGGCCTCGATGCCGTGGATCGCCACCAGCGTGCCGGGCGCCTTTTCGTTGCGGATCGCCATGGCACCGTACCGGGCCCGGAACTCCAGGGGTTCGTCCATGATCGTGGGGCGGTCGCCCAGATAGCAGGTGAGGGCGTCGCGGTAGGCGCGTACCTTGCTGTACTGGGCCCACATGTGCACGGCGGGGCCGCCGGGGAGTCGTGAGCCGATCTCCATCAGGTACACGCCCTCCGGCGTGCACTTCACCTCGGTGTGACTGGGGCCGTGGACGATACCGAAGGCGTCGAGCACCTGCCGGACGTACGACTCGACCCGCCGGTAGTCCGGATGACTGTCGTCGATCTGCACGTTGTCCCAGATCGGGAAGTCGTAGTCCCGTTCGTCCGGCTGCCGGTACTCCCACATGTCGATGATGCGGTGCTCACCGTGGCTGCTGAAGAAGTTGACCGAGAACTCCCGTCCGCGGACGTACTGTTCGACCAACCACTCGGTGATCGGCTGCTGGTACATGTCGTGCGTCTCCAGGACCGTCAGCGCGTCCAGCGCGGCGGCGTCCGAGAGCACGGTGACTCCTTGTGAACAGGATCCCATGGTCGGTTTGCTGATGACCGGAAAGCCGATGTCATGGGCGGCGGCTCTGATCTCCTCGAGCGTGTGCACGAGGCGGAACTCGGGTATGGACAGACCCGCCTCTCGGGCACGCGTCCGCATCGCCGCCTTGTTGCGCCTGGCCCAGGCGAGCGACGGGTCGTTGCCCGGCAGACCGAGCAGACGGGCGATCTGATCGGCCCGATGGATGCCCGCCTCCATCGCGGGGACGACAGCCCTGATGTCGAGCCCCAGTTGGACGACCTGGCGCACCACGTCGTACGGATCCGAGAGGTGGAGCGAGAAGTCGTCGTCCTCGTCGTGGCCCGGGATGTCGGTGCTGAAACCAAGGGTGTAGACGGAGGCGACGGCGAATCCCAGGTCGCGGGCGGCGGCTTTGTACCCGGCGCCGTTGCGCACCGGATCCACCAGCAGGACTGCGGGTAGGTCTTTCCTCATGGCGATGCCTCCTGGAACGGAACACTGTGAGCAGTAGGGGACGGCGGGCCCGGGGACACCGCCGAGGCCGGGGGTCAGGCGGCGCTGCCGTGCCGGCGGAAGAGGTCGTCGAGCAGCAGCTTGTCGTGGCGCTCGCCCTCCTGGAGATGCTTGATCACCAGCAGGCAGGGGGCGCCGAACTCGCCACCGGGAAACCGGCGGGTGTGGGTCGACCCCACACACACCGACCAGTCGGGGGCTCGCCCGCGGGACAGTTCCTGCCCGGTCTCGGCGTCGAAGACCCGGGTGCTGGCCGTCAGCAGCACGCCGGCGCCGAGCTTCGCCCCCTGCCCGACCCGGGCGCCCTCGACGATCACCGAGCGGGACCCGATGAACGCCTCGTCCTCCACCACGACGGGCACGGCACCGGCCGGTTCCAGTACGCCGCCGATGCCGACGCCGCCCGAGAGATGGACGTTGCTCCCGATCTGCGCGCAGGAGCCCACGGTCGCCCAGGTGTCGACCAGCGTTCCCGAGCCGACGTAGGCCCCCACATTGACGAAGCCGGGCATGAGCACGGAGCCCGGGGCGAGGTGGCTGCCGTACCGGGCTATCGCGCCCGGCACGATCCGGACCCCGGGGAAGTCCCGCTTCAGCGGCAGGCGGTCGACGTACCGGAACGGACCCGCCTGCGCCTCCTGCAGGGGCATTACCTGGAACGCGAGCAGTATCGCCCTCCGCGCCCGCTCGTCCACCACGACCTCTCCGGTGGCCTTGCGGACGGCGGCGACCCGGGCGATGCCCCGGTCCAGCTGCTCCATCGCCTCGGAAACGTGACGTCGGGCCTCGTCATCGGCGGGAGAGAGGCCTGCGCGGCGCTCCCAGAGTTCGTCGATCATCGCGGAGATCGGGCTTGGGGTGAGGTCCACGGCGTGCTGCGTCCAATCATCGTGGCTGTACGAGTCCCGTAGGGTTCGCACAGGGCTTGGCTGCTGGTCGGTCCGAGGCGGTCCGCGGACCGAGGAGAAGTCGGTCGAGCAAGGCGAGCCGCGGTGCGAGGACGGCACGGTCGTGAACGGCGGCGATCCTGACATGGCCTCGGCCGGCCGGACCGTACGTCACTCCGGGCGCCAGCACGATTCCGGTGCGGGCGGCGGCGGCACGGGCGAACGCCGTTCCATCGCCGCCTGGTGCGCTCGCCCAGACGAACAGTCCGCCTTCGGGCGCCGTACAGGAAACGCCGTTCGCGTTCAGCTCGTCGACCAGCTCGGTGACCCGCCCCGCGTTGCGTCGGCGCTGCGCGAGCGCGTGGTGATCGTCGGCGAAGAGCCGGGTTCCCGTCGCCTGCGAGACATCCGACGCCATCAGTCCGGCCGCCCGCCGACGAGGGACCAGCTGGGCCACCAGTCGGGGGTCACCGGCGTAGAAGCCCAGTCGCAGGCCAGGTCCGTTGGACCGCTTGGACACGCTGTGCACGGCCAGCACGCCGTCCAGGCCGTCGGACAGCGCCGTGCGCGGCTCGTCGCACCAGGTCGCTTCGGCATAGGCTTCGTCCGATACCACCGGCACGCCATGGGCCCGTCCCCAAGCGACGACAGGTGCCAGCGGCTCCACCACTCCGGTGGGATTGGCCGGAGTGTTGACCCACAGGAACAGCGCTCGGGCCACCACCTTCGGCGGCAGCAGATCCAATCGCATCCGGAACTCCGCGTCGACGGGGACGCGGTGGGGGCGCAGCCCGGCAAGGCGGACGCCCAGCTCGTAGGGCGGATAGCCGAGGGAAGGGATCAGCACCGTGTCCCGGCGAGAGCCCTCGCGGGTCGCATCCGACGCATCGCGCAGGAAGAGCGGCAGGGTCGAGATGAACTCCTTGGAGCCCGCGCAGGCCGCCACGGAGTCGACCGGCACTGTCACCCCGTACCTGCGCTGCAGATAGCCCGCCGCCGCGGCCCGCAGCTCCTCGGTGCCCCTGCTGGGGGGATAGGCCGCGGACGTGGCGGTGCCCGCCCCGGGCTCGGCGGCCGGTGCCGGATCGGCCGGCACACCGAGCGACAGGTCCAACGGCCGGTGGCCGCTCTCCGCCGCGAGGGCCAGCAGGTCCTCGCGGCTCCCTCCGCCCTGGAGCATCACGACGCGCCGGCCGAGATGTCCTCGGGCGCCATGCGCAGCGGAGGAAAGTCGAGCGTGGCGAAATAGTCCCGCTCCTCCTCCGCCCGTCGGATCCGCTCGACACTGCCGTTCGTACGCAGCAACAGCTCCTGCGGGCGCAGCCGCCCGTTGTAGTTGAAGCCCATCGACAGAGCGTGCGCGCCGGTGTCGTGGATCACCACCAGGTCGCCCTCGGCGACCGCGGGCAGCTCCCGTCGTCTGGCGAACTTGTCGTTGTTCTCGCACAACGAGCCGACGACATCCACGACCTCGGTGGGACGGTCGCCTCCCTCGGGCACCGTGATGTGGTGGTACGCGCCGTACATGGCCGGACGCATCAGGGCGCTCATGCCGGCGTCGACGCCGACGTACTCGCGTGCCTTGCTCATCCGGTTCACCACCCGGGTGACCAGGACACCGTGCGGACCGGTGACAAAGCGGCCGCTCTCGAACAGGACGCGGGGGCGTCGCACGCCGTGCTGCCGTTCCCAGCGCTCCAGCCGCTCGGTTATGGAGCTGCCCAGTCCGGCGAGGTCGAAGCGCCGCTGGTCCGGCTCGTAGGGGATGCCCAGCCCGCCGCCGAGGTTGATGAACTCGACGGTGATGCCGAGCTCGGCACGCAGCCGTTCCGCCTGCTCCAACAGCAGGTCCACCGTCCGCAGGAAGGGCTCCGTGGACAGGAAACCCGAGCCGAGCATCATGTGCAGGCCGAAGGAGGTCACGCCGCGGCGCTGCGCTCGGGCGCAGACGTCCACCAGCTGGGTCACCGGAATGCCGAACTTGGCCGACTCCACGTCGCCGAGATACGACTCGCCCGTGTCGACGGCCTTGCTCGGCTGCACCCTGAAGCACAGGGTGTCGGGCACCTGACCGAGGTCCTCCAGCTTGCCGAAGACCGCGACGTCGTCGATGTTGATCAGCGCCCCCAGCTTCAGCGCCGCCAGGAGCTCGTCGCTGCTGGTGTTGTTCGAGGTGAAGCAGATGTCGTGCCCCACGGCCCCCGCCTGAGCGGCGAGAGTGAGCTCGGGCACGGAGCTGCAGTCGAAGCCCAGCCCCCGGCCGGCGAGGATCTTCAGCATCCGTGGATTGGGCAGCCCCTTGACCGCGAAGTACTCCCGGTACGGAGTGCGGGCGAACGCCTCGTCGAAAGCCGTGCAGGTCTCGTGAATGCCCTGCTCGTCGTAGATGTGGAACGGGGTTCCGAAGCACCGCGCGGCCGCATGCAGTACTGGTTGAAGTCGCCGCTCGAAAGCCTGACTTGCCGGCATGGTCGCCTTTCTTCAGTCGGTGGTCAGAACGCGACGTTCGCTGTGATCACGGCGCGGCTGCGCTTGCCGGACAGCGGGCGTTCGTAGTCGAAGACCTGGACCTCGGC
The DNA here is from genome assembly GCF_001542625.1 of Streptomyces griseochromogenes. NCBI lineage: Bacteria > Bacillati > Actinomycetota > Actinomycetes > Kitasatosporales > Streptomycetaceae > Streptomyces > Streptomyces griseochromogenes. Next base: position 6,788,902 of record NZ_CP016279.1, read on the forward strand.
ATCCGAAAAGCCCGCGGCCAGCGCCTGGTCACGCATGTACTCGCCGGAGAGCCAGGAGAAGCCGGGCACCCCGGGCGCGGCCTGAACCGCTTCGGCGTTCACCGGGCTGTCGTTGGAGACGAGGAAGGTGCCCCGGCCACCGTGATCGGCCAGCCAGGAGTGGATCCGCTCGAACACCGCCGACAGGCCCGCGCTTTCGGTGTAGAGGTGCCCCAGCAGCCCGTCCGCGTAGACGACCGGCCAAGTGCCTTCCGGCGACCATGTCATGACGTCCGCGCAGAGCCCTTCCATACCCTTCGCCACGGCGATGTCGACCGCTTCCTGCACGGCGTCGACGGCCAGGACGCGATACCCGGCCTGCACGATGCCCTGCTCGACCGCGGCGTTGCCGCTGCCGAGGCTCAGCAGACGGTCCGTCTCGGCGTCCTTCATCGCGCGCACCAGCTTGTCGTGCATCCATGCGCGGTACCTGGTCGAGTAGGTCGAAGGAGTGACGGAGTCCCCGCGGGCCTCGCCCCGTTCCCAGGTCTGGAAGAGGGTCTGCCCGCCGGTGCCGCGATCGAGGTAGAACTCGCGCAGCCCGTTTATCTCTGCGTTCACTGATGTCCCTTTCGTGGATATTTCCGCTGTGCCCGCCGCCGGTCGTGAAACCGACGGCCGGCGACACTGTCAGTGCGAGGCGGAGCCACCGGAGTTCTGGGCGAGCATCAGCAGCTGTGTGCGTTCGGGGCCGTCCTGTGCGAAAGCACCCCGGAACGCGGCCGAGGTCATCAGGGCCGGCGTACGAATACCGCGCATCGTCATGCACAGGTGCTCACCGCGTCCGATGACGGCCACGTCCTCGGAACCCGTGATCTGCGAGATCTCGTCGGCCACGTCCGACACCAGACGCTCCTGCACCTGGAGCCGATGCGCGTGCTTGTGCGCGATGCGCGCGAACTTGGACAGCCCGAGCAGGTTCTTGTCACTGCGGTAGGCAATCGTCAGGTTGCAGTTGAACGGGAGGAGATGGTGTTCACAGAGCGACCAGACCAGCATTCCGGAGACATAGACCAGCTGGTTGTCGCTGATGCTGTCGAAGAGGGTCTCCGTCTTTCCCGCCTCGTACCCGATGAACTCCCGCCACCACTTCGCGTAGCGACGCGGGGTGTCGGCCAGTCCTTCACGGTCCGGGTCCTCGCCGATCTCGATGAGCAGCTGACGGGCGAGGCCTTCGAGCGGATCGGGAGTTCCCTCTGGGCGGTCGAGCAGGCGGGGGGCCTGCTCGGGCTCCAACGTCACAGCCATTCTCATACTCCTCGCTGGTCGCCCCAGGCGAGTACGTGCAGCCGGGTGGTCAGATTCCACCCTCGCCGCACCACCTCGTCCGCAAGCGCCTGTAGGTTGTCGGTAACGTCCTGCTGGACTTTTCCTTCTGGCATGATCCAGACCGGCTCGAGGCCGAACCGCTCCTGAAGCCGGCCCACCTCGGTCAGATCGTCAGACGTCTTGCAGACGAACTTGAATGCCACGTCCGGAGTGTTCTGAAGCCTTTTCAGCGCGGTCGGGCTGATACGGCGGTGCTCCGGATCACCGGAGTGGGCCAGCTTGGGTGAAACGTTGAAGCGCACGCCCAGCCCGACCAGTTCGTCGGAAGGGGCGACGGTGCCGTTCGTCTCGATCTCGATCGACACACCCCGGTCCCGCAACCCGCGCACCACCGGAACAAGCCGGTTCTGCTGGTTCAGGGGTTCACCGCCGCTGATGACGATCAACGGCACCGTCATGGCGAGCAATTCATCGAGCACGTCTTCGGCCATGCGCAGCCGCAGTTCCGTACGGGGATCGAAGGCCCGGCCCGTATCGCTGACGCCCTGCCAGTCCCAGGTGTAGGGCGTGTCGCACCACCTGCACGACAAGTTGCAGCCGCCGAGGCGCAGGAAGGCGCACCGCCGTCCGGCCGACGGGCCCTCACCCTGCACGGTGGGCCCGAAGATCTCATTCACCACGAGCCGGGTCGAGGCGATGTCGTCCCGCAACTCGGCGATGTCCGCCGTGACCTTCACGGACGGTACTCCGCCCAGGTCTTCGGGGTCTCGGAAACCCGGACCGCGCTGATCTCACTGAAGCGCTCGGACCACAATTCGTAGATCCACATCGCCAGGTTCTCCGCCGACGGATTCCTGCCGCTGATCACGTCATTGAGATGACGGTGGTCGAGTTCCGAGTCCAACCACTTCTTGAAGTCCGCCAGATCACCGTAGTCGCGCACGAAGCCGGCTCGTGTCAGGTCGTCACGCGACTGCACGGAGAGTTCCAATTGAACGGTGTAGTTGTGACCGTGAAGGCGGGCGCACTGGTGGTCGTCGGGCAGGTGGTCAAGTCGGTGGCTGGCAGAGAACTGGAAGTCCTTGGTGATACGCAGCATTCATTCAGTCCCTTGCATATTCGGTGGGGTCCATCACTTCCGCTTTGGCGAAAGCGGTCCGGCGGTCGTAGCAGGTGGCGCAGGTGCCACACTGCTTATCGCCTCCTCGGAAGCAGCTCCACGTCTCCTGCCAGCGCACTCCGAGGGATTCCCCGAGACGGATGACGTCGGCCTTCTGCATATCGATCAGGGGAGCCACCACGGACAGGCCGGCCGGCGCGAGTTCCGCGGTGGCCACTCGTTCCATGGTGTTGAAGGCCAGGAGAAACTCCCTGGTGCAGTCGCCGGTCTGGGCGTCACCGGCTATGGAGCCGATGGCGACCTGATCCGCCTGCTCGGCGACCGCCACGGCGAAGGCGATGGACAGCAAAATGGCATTTCGGTTGGGAACCACGAACTCCCGTCCGCGGATGGCGGGGTCGTAGTCCGGCACGGCGACCTTGTCGTCGGTCAGCGAATTCCCGGGCAGCAGACCACCCACCTGCCGAATGTCGATCACGCGGAACGATGCCCCGAGTCCCTCCGCGATGATCCGGGCGAACTCGTGCTCGCGCCGGTGCCGCTGCCCGTAGTCGATGGCCAGCAGCCGGAGTTCGTGGCCCTCGCGACTCAATTGGTGGGCCACGACGGTCGACTCCACGCCGCCGGAAAACAGCACAACCGTCTTGGGCATCTCTTGTTCCTGAGGTCGCTTCGTCAACCGGGTGCTCGGCAGACCCGGTCCTTGCCTCCAAGAGACTTCCACCGCTCGATATATGGCGGATCTGTCGATCGAACTACGCCCGTAGATATGCCGTGACCAGCAGAAGGAGTGACGCAGGGGACGGACTCGACCGGACGTGAACGGAAAGGTTCCTACGCTCCGCCTCGGCTCGTGCAACGAGGACTGCGTTGTTCGCGGGCCCGTGGAGTCGGTATCCGAGGCCCCAGGCCTCTCCCGGTCTTTTGTCGTGGGCGGACTGGAAGTCAGCAGCCGCTCGCGGTGCGCACATGCCGCCAGGCCGCGGCGAACTCCGCCGGATGCCCTGTCCCCGGCATGGGGGACCGGACCGGGGGGTCCTTGGAAGTGTGCCGAACGTGGATCCGGGCAGCTTGCCCAAGGCCGCGGGCAGCAAGCTCATGGCCCCCCGCACGGCCTTCTCCCCCGATGCCAGCGGTCTGGGCCTGCGCAGCGGCCCGGCGCTGAAGCGGGCCGCGGCAGCGCCGGCGCATCCCTCCTGGCCCCTGCCGTCGATCACTCTGTCGGAGGCCCTCCTGAGCTCGGAGAGGCCGAAGCCGGTGACGCCGTCGATCACTCGCCCGACGGTCCCCCTGGCCGCACGGCCTCCGTAGTGATCGGGGATGGGGACCCGAGTTTTCTCCGAAGAGGTAGACCGCCGCCCTTCCGGTCGGCCTGAACCGCTGCGTTGACTGTCCGCTGTCCAGAAGACCGGGTGCGTGGTGGCAGGCGCAGAGCCCCGTACAGGCATCCGTTCCCGCAGCACAGGTCCCAGCGGACCGAGCACGCCCACCTTTCTGGCCCCCGTCAGCGGTTCCCCTTCCGGGAGCTCCGCAGGCGCAAAGCCTTACGGAAATGGACTCAGCATGATCAACGGACGTAGAGGACGCCGCGTTCTCGGCGCTCTCTTCTCGCTCGGCCTGGTGTCCGGCCTCGGCCTCACCGCCACGTCGTCGGCCGTCGCCGCAGGCGGCCACCCCGGCTCCGAGTACACCTCGTACAGCTTTCCCAAAGACACCGGCACCATGAAGGAAGTCACCTGGACGACAACCCCGCTGCGCGATCCGGGCTACACCGCCGACGTCTTCTGGGCCCACCAGTTCGGCTTGGACGACAAGACGGGCGGCTACATCGGCATGCAGAGCAACGGTGGTGCCGAGCGGCGACTCGTCTTCTCGCTCTGGAACGCCACCGGGTCCAGGCCGGGAGACCGGGGTGCCACGTGCAGCACCTTCCATGAGACGGGCCAGGGACGACACTGTGTGGCGCCGCTCGGCTGGCGGGCAGGCCATACGTATGTGTCCAAGGTCGCCGCGGTCGGGCACGGCTGGTTCAAGGCGACCGTCACCGATGCGACCGCAGGCACGTCCATCGATCTGGGCAGCCTCAAGACCAGGGCCTCCGGCATCTCCCCGAAGGGCATGTCGGACTGGACCGAGGCATTCGAGTGGAACAACCCCCGCTCCACTTGCTACGACCAGCCGAGCGCCGCCGTCTCTTTCGGCCTGCCCCAAGGCAACGGCGGCACCGTCAACGCCTCCGTCGCCTCGACCAAGATCAGCATGTACTGCAAGTCCCTGTCCAGGGTCGAGGTCACCCGGCAGGGCAGCGTGCAGCTCAACGCCATCGGCAACACCGTGCGCGGCCTCGTCCGGCACGGCGAGCAATGCCTCAGCGCCCCGGGCAGGCGCACCGACGGCATGTCCGCCAGGCTGTCCGACTGCAGGGCCACCATCGACCGGGGCTGGGTGCACGCCGCCGACCGAACCCTGCGTCTCGCGTACGGCGGCTGCCTGACCCAGGACGGTGACGCCGTCCACGTCCGCGACTGCAAGGGCTCCCGTGAGCTCGGGACGTTCGGCAGGGTTTCCGACGATGCCAAGCGCTGGACCTACGACAAGTCCTCGATGGCCCTCACGAACGTCCGGTCCGGACGCTGTCTCACCGCCGCGGCCGACGGCCGGCTGACCGTCGGGGCATGCGGTGGCGGACGGGCGCAGAAATGGACGGTCCCTTCGGCCTGCGGTGCAGGCACGCCGTCGAAGACGCCTGAGTCAGCGCCGACCCCGGCTTCCCGACCCGCCGAAGGAACCACGGGGAACTCCGCGAGCCCGCTGAGGTCGCAACCCCCCGCAGCCGGCGGTTCGGACACCCCCACGGTGGTCAGCCCCGACGCCACCCCCGAGGACAGCGCGCCGAAGAAGGACATTTCTCTCGCCGAGACAGGCGCGGACAACGCCACACTGCCGCTCAGCATCGCCACCGGCGTGCTGCTCGCCGTCGGAGCTCTGTTCGTCTGGGCCGCGAGGAGCCGCCGCTCTCGATCCGGAGAGGAGCGCGCAAACCGACGCGATCACGTCTAGGGCCTGACCGAGGGGCGTGACCCCGCCTCGCCGTACGCTCACCGACCACACCCCCGGGTGTGGCCGGGGCATGCGGCCGTCGATCGCCGGCTCGCCGCGGCCCTGGCCATCCCATGGACGTCCCCGTCGTGCAGCCGGACGAACTCGGCGAGCACTACTGGGCCATGTGCACCCGCCGCCACCGCGTGATCGCCGGTCGCAGCTCGCTTGAAAGGTACGACTCCGGACACCGGGCCCCGGGGATGCCTGCTCCCTGGGGCCCGTGGCATATCGGCCCTGGTCAGACGCTCCCCGGCCGCCATGGGCGATCAGGTGACGGCCGCCTACCGGAGTACAGCGGGCGGACGCCCCCCGGGGGACATCGAGCAGGTCCTTGTCGATGCTCTCCGGAGTGAAGGTTCACGCCCCGGGGAGCCGGTCGAGGAAGCCGAGGACGGAGGTGATCCGGCCGTCCTCGGCCAGGGTGACCACGTCCGAACCGGCGACCGGCGCGGAGCCGTCGGCGGTGGACACGAGCTCCCAGCCGAAGCGGGCGATGTGGTGGTTGCCGTCCACGTCACCGGCCAGCCTGAACTCGAAGCCGGGGAACTGCTCGTGCGCGGCCCGGATCACAGCGGCGATCTGCTCGTGGCCGCCCACGTCGGCCAGCGGGTCGGTGTAGGTGCCCTCTTCGGACCACGCCGCGGCGACCGCCTTGGCGAGCGTGTCGGCGTCGGCGGCGTTCCACGCCTCGAAGTAACGGGCGACAGCAGTGGTGTAGATCGACATGGCGGGACTCCCGTTCCGGTGAAGTAGCTTGACATTCACGTCAGTTGACCCAGGCCCCGTGCCGGAGTGCGCCGGCCCGGAACCCGATGACTTCACCTTGCCGCGCCCCGCCCGGCCGCGCGATTACCGCCCAGGTAATGAGGCCCCGACCCACTGAAGCCGCCGACAGCCGTCGGACTGGAACGAGCGGGGCGCGCCAACCGCAGGCTGTCTTGGACCAACCAGCGCGAATACGCCACTCGGCAGACTCGGCCCGTCCCGGTCACCCTCGGCCATTCCTCTGGAAGCGGCTGCCGTATCGTTGCGGCACATGTGGCCAGGAGAGCAGTCGTCGGGCGGCGGACAGAATCCGCAGCAGCCCCCGGTCGGGCACCAGTCGAACGGGTACCAGCAGCCCGGCCCCGGCCAGCCGAACCCGTACCAGCAGCCTGGTCCCGGCCCGTTTCAGCAGAACCCCTACCAGCAGCCCCAGCACTGGCAGATGCCCGCACAGCCGACCGCCGGCGCACCCGTGCCCCCGCCGGCCGGTGGTGGCCGAAACCGGACCGGACTCGTCGCCGCCATCGCTGCGGCGGCCGTCGTGCTCGCGTCGGGCGTCACCGCGTTCCTTGTGCTCGGCGACCACAAGCACGACGAGCCCGGCCCGAAGCCGACCAACACCGCATCGCCGTCGCGGAGTTCCGCCAACCCCCGGGGAGCCGACACCCAGACCGCCACGATCAAGGGCTGGAAGGTCGTGACGAATCCGACCCAGGGAATCGCGTTCGATGTCCCGCCCCAATGGGAGATCCAGTCTGCCGACTGGGTCTCCTATGTCTCCAAGGACGGGGACCCGGACGACAAACCACTCATCGCCATACGCAATGTCGCGATGCTGCAGAAGAAGTGGTGCTCCTCGGACGAGAACCGGGACGGCACACTCGAGAACGTACCTCTGGCCCAGGTGGGTACGAGGGGCAACCACGGTTACCGAAGCACTCAGGAGATCGCCGGTTCCGACCCGAAGACCTGGGTGTACGGGGGGTACACCCAGCCGGACAAGACGAAGGTGAAGACCAGCACCGTCGAGGCGTTCACCACGAGCTCCGGCCTCAAGGGCACTCTGGGCACGGCCTGGTCCGTGGGCGTGAAGAAAACGAAGAAGTGCACCACGGACGGCAAGGCATGGACCTTCGCCTTCAAGAACACCGCGGGGAACCTGGTCTCTTGGTCGTTCTTCGGCGCCAAGAACGTGTCCGACGAGGTGTCGGACACGACGATACGGAAAGTCGCCGCCACTGTACGGCTCTACAAGGCCCCGCCGGGCTCCTGAGCGCGACCAGTACGTCGCGGAGGAGCTCAAGGGGGCCAGGTTGTGGTCACTGGTCTCCGGCCAGGCGCCGTTGTTCGAGGTAGATGCCCGTGAACACCGCGACTTTGGCGCGCAGGACCCAGGGATCGAAGGGCTTGCCGATGTAGTCGACCGCGCCGGCGGCGTAACCGCGGGCAGAGTGTTCGGGGTCGGTACCCATGGCGGTGAGGAAGATGATGGGCACGTCGTGGGTGCGCGGGCGTCGTTTGATGTGGGCGGCGGTCTCATAGCCATCCATATCGGGCATCTGGACGTCCATGATGATCACTGCGAAGTCGTCGTGGTCGAGGAGGGCCTTGAGGGCTTCGCGGCCCGAGGAGACGGCGACCAGTTCTTGGTCGAGGGTGGACAGGACGGCGGTCATGGCCATCAGATTGTCCGGCTGATCGTCGACGATGAGGACCTTGGGCATGGCCCGTGAGACCGTCGGGGTCACGGCGGCGACGGGGGTCTGCACCTGTTCGACCGCTTCCAGCTGCCGTTCCAGCAGAGTGCAGCGCTGTTCCGCTTCGTCGCGCCGTTTTTGCGCTTCGTGGAGCTGGGCCGACAGACGGGTGACTTCGTCCTGCAGCTGGTCGCGTTCATGGAGCAGTTCGGTGACGTCTTGGCTGGCCGCGGCCAAGCGCTCGGCTCGTGCGCGTTCCGCGCTCCACTCGGCTTCCAGCTGGTTCAGACGCACTTCGAGGTCGGCGATGCGGTGTTTGCGGTCCAGCAGCGCGTCGCTCAGTGCGTCGCCGCGGGCGATGGAGCGGCGTGAGTCGCGGTCCGCTTCGGCGAGTTGCTGCTCCAGTACTTCGACCGCGTGGCGAGGTGAGGCGCTGGTTTCGACGGCTGCGCGGTGGAGGCGGCGGACCAGTTCGATGGCGTCCGGGGTGGCGGCCATGCCGCGGTGCTCCGCGACGTCGGTGAACAGGTCCATCACCACCTCCCACGGCGGGACGCGCGTGCCGCCGAGGTAGCGGGAGAAGGTGCCGGCGTCGCGCACGCGGCGGGCCGCGTAGCGACGGACCGAGACTTCCAGTCCTTCGAACAGTTCCCGCAGCGCCATGGCCAGCGCACGGGATTCCGGTGTCAGGTCCTGGGCGAGAGGACGCAGCTCACCCACGTGCGCCACCGCCCTTCGAGTCCGCCCCGCGGACAGCCGGCCCGCTGTAGGTGGTGTTCGATTCCGCCCCACGGACAGCCGTCCTGCAGTGGCTGGTGTCCGGGGCGATCGCCTGGTTGAACACCGGCACGGCTCCGCCCGCGGCGGTGAGCCCGGCCAGCACGCCGCCCGCGATCCCGTTTCCGGCCAGCACCGACAGCAGGCCGGCGCTCACACCGGCCAGCGCGGCGAGTAACAGCACCAGCGCCGCCCTCACCGACACAAGCGAGCGATCCATCAGACCTTCCCTTCTTCACCCCGCCGGACACCGGCCGGGACAGCGGCGCCCCGGATGGGCCCGCCTAGCGACGAGCCACACAATGGCGACAGATGAATCCGTTGCGCCGGGCAATCGACAAACCGGCAACACCCCGGACCCGTTGCCGCCCCGCCTGACAGCCCGCAACACTCTCGATCCGCAGGCCAGGACCGGTGCGCTGCCGGGTGTTGCGGCAACACCCGTATCCGTAGGCGCAGAGACTGAACCGCAACGGCCTGGCGCGCCCCGTGGACCAGGGTGTGTCGTCCGGTGGTCCGGAGGGACCATGGAAGTCGAAGCGCCTGCAGATGCAGACAGGCGCGGCTCCCAGGCCGGCGGACGGCTCCGTGTGGCGTCGGCCGGCGGAAGGGGTGCCTGCGATGAGCGAAGCCGGATGGTCCTTCGCGGACCACGGCTGGGCGGATACCCGCCGGCCAGGGGACGAGCCGTCACAGCCGAGCGGGCTGATGGACCTCCTCGGTGTCGCGGCGGTGCTGCTGGACGCCGAGGGGCGGATCGTTCTGTGGAGTCCGCAGGCCGAGGAGCTGTACGGCTACTCCTCCGAGGAGGCGCTCGGGCAGTACGCCGCACAGCTGCTCGTTCACGCAGAGCAATGGGACTGGGTGATCAGCAAATTCGCCGAGGTCATGGAGACCGGGCAGAGCTGGGCCGGCACGTTTCCCGTGCGGTGCAAGGACGGCGGCACGCGGCTGGTGGAGCTTCGCAACATGCGGCTGCTGGACGACCACGGCGAGTTCTACGCCCTGGGGCTCGGTACCGACTCGCTCCGACTACGTCAGATGGAGCGCGATGTCGCGTTCTCCACGCGGCTGATCTCCCAGTCGCCCATCGGGATCGCGATTTTCGACACCGCTCTGCGGTACCTGGCCGTCAACCCCGCCCTTGAGCGCATCCACGGCGTTCCCGCCCAAGAGCACCTCGGCCATCACTACCGCGAGGTCATGAAGGACGCGAGATTCGAGGTGCCCGAGGCCGCGATGCGTCATGTCCTGGAGACCGGGATCTCCCTGGTGGACCAGGCCACCGTGCTGAGCTCCACCGCGACTGATCCGGAGTACCCGCATGCCTGGTCGATCTCGGTGTACCGGTTGGAGGACGCCCGGGGGCATGTTCTGGGAGTGGCCGAACTGGTACTGGACGTCACCGACCGTTACCGGTCGGCGATGCAGGCCAGCCAGACGCGGCGGCGTCTGGCGCTGATCGCCGACGGCTCCGCCCGCATCGGCACCACTCTGGAGGTCGACCAGACGGCCCGGGAACTGGCGGAGGTAGCCGTTCCCGCGTTCGCCGACGTGGCCGCCGTCGATGTGCTCGACTCCGTCCTCGACGAACACCGCCCCGCCTCCGGCCGCGGCCCCGCCCTCTTCCGCACCCTCGCGGTGAAAGCCGCCTACCCCACCGAAGCGGTGAAGGCAGCCGAATCGCCCGGCCGGATCGCCGCCTACGACGCCGACCGTCTGGCCACCCGTTGCGTGCGCACCGGCCGGCCCATCCTGATCCCCCACGCCGACGGGAACGACCTGTCACGCATCGCCCGCGACGAGCACGCGGCCCTGTTCCTCGCCCGTGGCGGGGTGCACTCCTACATGGCCGTCCCCCTCACCGCCCGCGGCACCGTCCTCGGTTGCCTGGAGCTGGTCCGCGCCCGGGATCCGGGGCCCTTCGACGAGGACGACCTCGCCATCGCGGCCGAGCTGGCCTCCCGCGCCGCGGTATGCATCGACAACGCCCGCGCGCACCAGAGCGTGCGCAACGCGGCCGAGACCCTGCAACGCAGTCTGCTCCCGACCGCCCCGCCCGACCTGCCCGGTCTGCGCGTCGCGTGCCGGTACCGGCCTGCGCAGGCAGCCTACGAGATCGGCGGCGACTGGTACGACGTACTCCCGCTCGGTGGCGACAGGACGGCGCTCGTCGTGGGCGACGTGATGGGCAGCGGTATAGACGCCGCCGCCGCCATGGGGCGCCTGCGCACCGCCACGGCCGCCTTCGCCGACCTCAACCTCGACCCCGCACGCATCCTCGAACAGCTCGACTCGATCACCTCCGGGCTGGAGCGGTACATCGCCACCTGCGTGTACTCCGTCTACGATCCCCACCGCGGCGTGTGCCGCATTGCCAACGCCGGGCACCTGCCGCCCGTCCTCGTCCGCAGCCGCGAGCACCCTCGGCTCCTCGACCTGCCCAGCGGCGTCCCACTCGGAGTCGGCGGTGTCCCGTTCGAAACGACCACTCTGGTCTTCGGGCGCGGCGACCAGCTGGTTCTCTACACCGACGGACTGGTCGAGACCCGCCACCACTCCATCGAGGCACGCCTCGACACCCTCCTCCATCTCCTCGACACGCCCGACCGCGACCTGGAGGAAACCTGCGACCGGCTCCTCGACGGGCTCCGGCACCCTGACAACCACGACGACGTCGCCCTGCTCATCGCCCGCGCAGAACCCTTCGCACCTCAGCCGTGCACACCTTCACCAACCGTTTCCGAGTGAGGGGTGAGCAGTTCTCCGGCGCGGTCGGCGAGGACGGCCATTTCATAGCCGACCAGGCCGACGTCGCACCCCTCTGCGGCCAGGACGCCGAGGCAGCTGCCGTCGCGGATGCGACCCACCATGAGGAAGCCCCCGAGCATCTCGATCATGACGAGCTTCATGCCGTGGAAGCCGTGTGCCGTCGCCGCGTTCTGGGCGAGGCTGGTGATGCCGGAGACGACGGCGGCGAGATGGTCGGCGCGATCTCGGCCGAGGCTGTCCGAGGCGGCCATGAGCAGGCCGTCGGAGGAGACGGCGACGGCATCGGTGACGCCGTCGGCGGTGCGTACGAACTCCGAGACGAGCCAGCCGAAACTCTGCACTGCGGTGGTCACGATGACGCTCCTTGTGTGCTTCGGGCCTCGGCACGAGCGACACCAGCTCTGAATCCGTTGAGCAGGCAGGAGACAGCGGGCCGGGCGGGCGGGGGTGAGAGGGAGGGGCCCTCCAGGGGGGCGAGCAGGCGCCCGGGGAGGGCAAGGAGTGCGGACAGGCCGCCACCCGTGGTGTCGAAGAGGTGGACTTGGGCGCCTTCGCCGAGGCGGCGGGCGAGTCGGCCGACGACGAGATGGCCGAGGAACCGCGTGGGCGCGGCGAGGAAGGCTTCTTCGCCGGTGCCGGAGAAGCGGGCCTGGGCACGTTCCTTGTCGGCTTCGGACATGCCGATGCCGTGGTCGACGACGGCGAAACAGTACGTGTCGTCCTCGGTGTCGTACCAGCCGTGCACCTCGACCGGTTCGGTCGGCGGCGAGAACGTCAGCCCGTTCTCGATGAGTTCGGCAAGGAGGTGGGCGACGTCGGCGACGGCGTGTCCGCGCACCCGAACCGGTTCCACGGCCGCGATCAGCACCCTCCTGTACTGCTCCACCTCGGCGACGGCGGACTGGACGACTTCCAGGCCGTCGGCTGGTACCGCCAGGGGCTGCGGCGGATTCTGCCCGGCCAGGACCAGAAGGCTCTCGGCGTTGCGCCGCATACGGGTGGCGAGATGGTCGAGCTCGAAGAGTTCGGCGAGGGCGTCCGGGTCGAGTTCCTGTCGTTCCAGGCGGGTGATGAGGCTGAGCTGACGACGCACGAGGTTCTGGTTGCGGCGGCCGAGATTGGCGAGCGATTCGGTGGTGTTGCGGCGCAGGCCGGCCTGCTGGGCAGCCAGGTGGAGGGCGGTTCGTTCCACCTGGTGCAGGGACGCCGCGACCTCGGCGATCTCCGCCGCGCCGCCCAGGGGCCGTGACGTGGGGTCGTCCGGGACGTCCCCCGGCAGGAGGAGTTCCGCAGCGTCCTGCGGGGACTGCTGGATGCGGGCGACCGTTGCGGGCAGTCGGTGCCGCGCCACGTCGTGGGCGGCTTCGGCGAGCGCGCCGAGCGGGCGTGTGAGGGAACGGGAGGCAAAGGCGGCGAGGCCCGCGACGAGGGCGGCCATGAGCAATCCCGCGCCGAGAGAGGTGGCGAGGCCCGCCTCGGCGTCGTGGCTGAGCCGATCGGCCCGGTCCCGTACGTCGTCACCGACCGACTGCTGGACGGCGTACAGATCGTCGACGAGTACGGTCATCGCATCCCACCAGGCGCCGGCATCGGCGTGCAGCGCGGAGCCGTCGGCGGCGGATTCCGCCCGGTTCTCGTAGGCGATGGAGCGTTCGGCGTCCTCGGTGCCGAAGGCGTGCTTCAAGGTCGCGCGCCGGGGTGCGGTGGCGACATGCCGGAATCGGGCGAGGGCGGCGACCCGTGTGGCACGTACCTCGGTGAACGTGAGGTACTCACGGCCGTGAAAGCCGCCTTCGGCGAACACGCCGTTGAGGAGTCCGCGTTCGAGAGCGACCGCCTCCTTCGCCGCGGCCAGTTCCCGCAACGCCTCCAGCCCGTCGCGCAGTTGGCGGTCGGCGCCGGTCGTGGTCTCCGCCACCGGGTCGACGGCGTTGAGGGCATCGACGGCGGTGGTGTAGAACGCCAGGGTCGCGGCCCGGTCCGCGGTGTCCGTGTCCGCGGCGGCCCGGATGTCGCCGAGGTGCCGCAAGTGCCGATGGATGACATCCTCGACGGTGCTTTCGTGGCGCATTCCGCGCAGTGCCGTGTCGACGCGCTCGCGGGTAGCGGCGAGCGAGGGGCGGAAGTCCTTCTCGCCGCCCAACAGGCCGTTGGTCAGGCCGCGTTCGCGTTGCAGCTGGTGTACCAGGGCCTGGATTCGTAAGCTGAGGCCGACCTCGCTACGGGTCGTCCGGGCGTCTGCGAGGGCCTCGGCGCGGCCGTGCACGACGAGACCGGCCACTGCCAGCAGCAGGCAGATCGGGACCGTGATGACCACCGCGACCCGGCCCCTGATGCTGCGCCAGCCAGGCATCGCCCGGCGGCCTGGAGACGCTCGGTCACGGTGGCGGCGCCCCGGACCGCCCGGGCCTGAACCGCCCTTGCCGACTGTGCCGAGCCTGCCGAGCGCCGACTGTAGTGGCGTCCACACCCTCATGGTCAGGAAGCTAGTCCCACGACCGTAGCGTCCGGTTTCCGACCTGTTAGGCGTGTGGGAAGTTCGGTTGCGTCGCCCTCACACCGCGGGCCGGGAGACTGTGACGGCGGGTGGCGGGACGGGGGGTGCGAGACGATCCGCCCGCTCATCATGCGCATCACCACGACGATGGAGGACCTGCCCGGCCCCACCGGCAGGCTGCCAGTCCGAGTCCGCCCCGATGGCCCGCGAGGACAGTGGTGCGGGCGGGGCCCGCCTCCGTCAGGACGCCGGAGTCGCTGCCCGGCAGTCGGGGCACAGGCCCCAGAACGTCACGGCGGCTTCCTGGATGTCGTACTCCGCCGGCAGATGTGCCTCCAGGCAGGGAGCCGCACCCACCGTGCACTCGACGTCACGGATGGCGCCGCAGCGGCGGCACACGAAATGGTGGTGGTTGTCGTGGTGATCGGTCTCGTAGCGTGCCGGGTGACCCGGGATCTGGGTGCACCGCACCAGACCGGCGTCCGTGAGGGCACGGAGCACGTTGTAGGCGGCCTGCAGGGACAGGCTGCCCGTGACCCGCTGAGCTCGCTCGCGCAGGGCGTCGGCGTCGAGGTGGCCGGCCGACTCGGAGATCGCCATCAGCATGGCCATGCGCTGGGCGGTCACCCGCATGCCCGACGTGCGCAGTCGCGCCGCGGCCTGCGCCATCGGTTCCTCGCCGGTCGTCGTAGTGCTCATGCGGCCTCGCTCTTCCAGTCGCCCTTCGATGTACCCAGGCCGTCCGGGACGCCCCCGTCCCGCTCGGGCACGTTCTCCCTGTCCGGGCATTCCCTTGCGCCCGGTACCGGTGTGTCCGCCTCGGCGTGAAGCTCGAACCACACGGTCTTCCCCGCGGGCAGCCCGCGCTCACAGCCCCACCGCGCGGCGAGCATGTCCACGAGTGCCAGTCCGCGGCCACCCTCGTCCTCAGGGCCGGCGGCGGCGGGTCGCGGAGGTTTCGAAGAACCGTCGCTGACCGAACAGCGCAGGTCCGGCACCCGCTCAAGGGTGAGGCGCAGCGGGCTTGCGCCGTGCCGCAGCGCATTGCACACCAGCTCGCTCACCAGCAGTTCGGCGGCCGGGACCAGCTCACCGAGACTCCATCGGGGCAGTGCGTCGCGCACTGCTGTCCTCGCCAGGCGACACGCGGCCGGCGTCCACGGCAGAGCCCAGCGCCGCATCGTGAAAGAGCCGGAGGCAGCCGTGTCGACGGCCGTTCCACCGGAGCGGGGATCTCGGAGGATTGTGTGGTCCATGCGGACAACCCCCTTCGGGAGCGGGTTGCCATCTCTCCCTCGACCGTACGCCTTCTCTGGAGTCAGTCAAGTCTGTGGAGAGAACGCTTTTTCATGAGGGACCCAAGCTGCTGGAGGCCGTTCGAGCCGGTTCGGAACGGCAGCGGGGGTGGGCCCGGTCGTCCTCCGGACCCACCCCGGAAACGTCTCAGACGCCGACGGGTCTGCCCGGGCCGGGAACGCGGCGGAAGCGGAACGGCTCCGCTTCGCGGCCGGCCTGGATGAACCAGCACTCCCCTGTGCCGTCACCCGTGAGGATCCGCAGCACCGTGTCCGCGACGGCCTCGGCCGGGATGACCGGCAGACCCTGCTCGGAGAGCATGCCGCGCAGGTGGTCGATGATCCGCGACTCCGCGAACCCCGGGCAGATCGCGTTGAAGCGCACGTTCTCCGGTGCGAGAGCCGGCCCCAGGGAGCGTGTGAGTCCCACGACCGCGTGCTTGTTGGCCGCGTACAGCGGATCGAGCGGCACCGCAGCCAGCCCGGCCAGGGACGCGGTCGCGACGATCGCCCCTCCGCCACGGGCCCGCAGCGCGGGCAGCACGGCATGGGTGCCGAAGACCACACCGTCGAGGTTGGCTCCCATCGCCCGGCGGTAGCGTGCCGGGGCGAAATCCTCGCCGACGCCGCATCCGGTCGCCACCCCCGCGTTGAGCACCGCGATGTCGACACCGCCGTACGTCTCCTGGGTGAACTCCACCAGTGCGCGATTGGCGTCGAGATCGGAGACGTCACAGGCACGGAAATGGCCGCCGATCAGGTCGGCCACCTCCCGGCCACCCCTCGTGTCAAGATCCGCGACGACCACACGTGCCCCCGCCTTCGCCAGCGCCAGCGCCGTGGCCCGGCCCAACCCGCCGGCAGCGCCGGTGACGATCGCCGCCTTTCCCTGGAGCGAGGCGCCGTCTCCCCGCTCTTCCCGCACGGCGGCGGTCCCGCTCTCGGCGGTGGTCATGCCAGCTCCAGCACGAGCTTGCCGACGTTCTCGCCGCGGAAGAGCATC
The DNA here is from genome assembly GCF_001542625.1 of Streptomyces griseochromogenes. Lineage (NCBI taxonomy): Bacteria > Bacillati > Actinomycetota > Actinomycetes > Kitasatosporales > Streptomycetaceae > Streptomyces > Streptomyces griseochromogenes. Next base: position 6,805,238 of record NZ_CP016279.1, read on the forward strand.
TGGAACGTCTCGGGGAAGTCGTCCACGGTGCCCCGCACCACATGTTCCTTGACCTTGATGCGGCCGGCGCCGATCCAGGCGGAGATCTCCTGCGCCGCCTGCGCGTAGCGCTTGGCGTAGTCGAAGACGACGAAGCCCTCCATCCGGGCGCGGCGCACCAGCAGCGAGAGGTAGTTCGAGGGGCCCTTGACCGGCGTGGCGTTGTTGTACTGACTGATCGCACCGCACACCACGACGCGCGCGTGCATCGCCAGCCGGGTCAGCGCGGCGTCGAGAATGTCCCCTCCGACGTTGTCGAAGTAGACGTCTATACCGTCGGGGGCGTGCTCGCGCAGCGCCTTCTTGACGTCGTCGGCCCGGTAGTCGATCGCCGCGTCGAATCCGAGTTCGTCGGTGAGCAGCGCGCACTTCTCCGGCCCTCCGGCGATGCCCACGACCCGGCAGCCCTTGGCCTTCGCGATCTGCCCCGCGATGGTGCCGACCGCTCCGGCGGCCCCGGACACCACGACGGTCTCGCCGTCTTTCAGCGCCCCCACGTCCAACAGGCCGAAGTAGGCGGTCATGCCGGGCATGCCCAGCGCTCCCAGATAGGTCGAGGGCGGGGCGAGCGAGGTGTCGATCTTCATCGCGCCCCGGCCGTCGGAGACCACGTACTCCTGGACACCGAACGTGCCGACCACGTGATCACCCGGTTGGAAGCCGGGATGGTCGGATGCGGTGACCTCGATGACCGATCCGGCGCGCATCACCTCCCCGATGCCCACCGGCGGCAGGTAGGAGGGGCGGTCGTCGAGCCAGCCCCGCATGGCCGGATCGAGGGAGATGGCGCGCGTCCGGCCCGCGAACAGGCCCGGGCCCGGTGCCTCGTGGGGTTCGCAACGGTGCTCCCAGTCTTCGGGTTTCACTTCGCCCACGGGGCGGGCTGCCAGACGGATCTGGCGGTTGGTCGCGGACATCGCGCCTCCTGTCGTTCGCGGCTCCCGCGACCATACCGACCAGTAGGTACGCGAGCGAGTGTGACATTCCCCACATGCCGCCCATGCCTTCAGGGGCCTACGGTCCGGGGGGCGTCGATCGTCGAGCGATCACTGTCGACCGGATGCCGCATCGAACTCGAAACGTGACACTCCGCAGGCTGACCGCCATTCCAACCAGTCGGTATCGTGCGCGGCCACATCCGAGCTTCACCGCCCACCTCCCACGCGTCCGAGCCGCACCGGAAGGCCCTGCGATGACACACCCCGACGACAACCGGTACCCGCACCCGCCACCAGCACCGCCGGGTTGGCCGCAGCCGCGGGCCGAGCCCTATGCCCATGCCCCTCGGGGCACGTCACACCAGCGGGATCCCTGGCAGGAGTCGTACGGACACTACGTCCCGCAGGACAGCTCGTACGGATACGACGCCTCTTCGTACGACCCGTACGGGCAGGCACTCCGGCACGAACCGTACGCGCCCGAGACCGATCGGCACGGTGGCGACCTCGCCGCCCTGCGCTCGGCCTACCGCCTGCTCCGCCGGATCTCCACGCTCGCCGCGCTCGGCTCCTTCGTGGTGTATGTCGTGCTGTCCTGCTATGCGCCCGGCCTGATGGGGGCCAAGGTCGCCGGAGAGCTGAGCCTGGGAATGGCCCTGGGGGTCCTCCAGCTCGTCGTCACCTTCGCGGCGGTCTTCTGGTACGGACGCAGCGCACAGCGCTCAGTGGATCCGCTGGCCCGCACCGTCAGAGAACGGGCGGTCGCCACCGGCCGGAACGCGGGGACGGCGCGATGAACGACTTCGGCTCCGGGACGCAGGCCACCGTCCTGATTCTGTTCACCACGCTGGTCACCGTCACCCTGCTGATGTGCGTGATGGCGGGACCGGACCGCGACGACCTGACGAACTTCTACACCGGCTACCGCTCGCTCACCCCGTTCAAGAACGGCCTGGCGATCGCGGGCGACTACATCTCCGCGGCCACGGTGCTGAGCACCACGGGCATCATCGCGCTCGCCGGGTACGACGGCTATGTTCTCGCGGTCAGCACGGCCCTGTCCCTGGTGCTGCTGATGTTCCTGCTGGCCGAACCCCTGCGCAACGCCGGCAGGTTCACCATGGGAGACGTCCTGGCCCGCAACATGCCCGGGCGGGCCGTGCGGGTCGCCGCCTGCGTGGTGACGCTTTCGGCGACCCTGCCCTTCCTGGTCGTCCAGCTCTCCGGGGCCGGGTCGCTGCTCACCTTCATCCTCGACATCCCGCACGTGGCGGGTGCCAGGACGGCGTGCATCGTCATCGTCGGCAGCCTAATGATCATTTACGCGGCACTCGGCGGTATGCGAGGCACCGCGCTCATCCAGATGATCAAGATCGTGCTGCTGCTCGGCACCAGCCTCGTCGTCGCCGCTCTGGTACTGAACCGCTTCGACTGGAGTCCCGGAGACGTCCTCAGGGCGGCCCAGCACGGCAGCGGCACGGGCCCCGCCTTCCTGCAGCAGGGCCTTCAGTTGGGTACCTCGGCCATGGACCGGCTGGACTTCGCCGGTCTCCAGGTCACCGTGGTCCTCGGCGTCGCCTGCCTGCCCCACATCACGATGCGTCTGTACTCCGCGCAGGACGTGCCGGCCGTGCGTCGCTCGATGTCGTGGGCGGTCGGCACGGTCACCACGTTCTGCCTGCTCGTGATCATCATGGGTACGGGCGCGGCCGCGCTGGTGGGATCGCGGTACATCACCGCGGCCGACCCGCACGGCAGGACCTCGGTGCTCATGCTGTCGCAGGTGCTCGGCGGAGCCTCCGACTCCGTGGGCTCGACGATTCTCTACTCGGCCGTGGCGGGCATGGTGTTCATCACCCTGTTGTCGTCGGTCGCGGGAATGACCCTGGCCGCGGCCTCGTCGCTCGCCCACGACCTGTTCGCCCACGCTGCGCGCCGGGGCCAGGCCCGGCCACGCACGGAGATGACGGTGGCGGCGTGGACGAGTGTGGCCGTGGGAACCGTTGCCATCGGGCTCTCCACCCTGGTCCAGAACTGGGACGTCGCCGTGCTCACCACTCTGGCCATCTGCATAGGGGCGTCGGCGGTGGCACCCGCGCTCACCTACTCCCTGTTCTGGCGTGGATTCACGCGCACAGGCCTGCTCGCCACCCTCTACGGCGGCGCGGCCTGCGCGCTCGTGCTCATGGCACTCTCCAAGGCCGTTTCGGGCACGCCGTCCGCGGTCTTCCCGAACGCCGACTTCGACCTGTTCCCCATGCAGTCCACCGGACTGGTCTCCGTCCCGTTCGGCTACCTGGTGGGGTGGCTGGGCAGCCGCTGGGACCACCGGCGCCGCCCCGCCGACAGCCGCGAGAACCGGCGACTGTACGAGGAGAGCGAGGCCCGGCTGCTGGCCGCGGCCGAATGACCACGTCCGCGGAGGCGGGCTACGCAAGCGGCCCCGTGTCGTAGCTGTAGTCCGCCCTGGGACCCGGCGCCTCGACGCGCGGCCCTCGGCATGTGTGCCGGTCAGTGGTTGTGGACGGAAGAACCGAGGACCTGCACCCCGACCGGTCAACCACTGCTGGTGAGGATCGTTTCCACAGCGGCCTCGCCCGGCCCGCGGCTCTTCCCCAAAGCCTGCGCCGGCCTCGGCACCGATCCCCGCGTCACCCTCACGGTCGGCGACAACCCGGTGAACCGACACGGGACGGACCAACCGCGTCGGTTCGCCCGGGTCGACGGGCCGTCTCCTTGGTACGACCGGAATCATCTGTGACGCGGCAGGCGCTTCAGACTTGCCGGACGCAGGTCCGGGTCCGCGGCCAAGGCGTCAGGGCCCGGGGCCGACCTGCCTCGGTCGAAGAGGGCGTCGCCCACCAGGAGGGTGCCGGTGGGTTCGTGGAAGACAGTGCGGCATCCAGTACGTCGAAGCCGGCGTGGTCCGGTGGCTGCTGCCGGTGCGGATCAGGAACTTGCTTCGTTTCGATACCGGTTGCGTTTGCGATGCATGAGGCGTTGCCGACAAGGAAGTCGTGCGTGCGCCGTCGAGAACTCACGAGTCCCACATGTTGCCGACGTGGTGGACCGGCGCTGTGCGCAGCGCCTCAATGGTGGTGTCCGGTCCGCCCGTTGACCGTGCTACCGGGTGAGAGTGGGAAGCCGCTTCCCCGTGCGGCCGGCACCCTACGTCGCCCCGGGCGCGACGGGCGGGACCGGCCGCTCGCCCTCGTCTTCGCTGGTGTTGCACAGCTACGGCGGCGGTGCGGACGGAGTGCTCCGCAGAGGGGTCCGCGACCCGGCCCGACTCCCGGGTGGTCCGGTCGAGCGGAGCGGGGCCTGGTCCTCGACGGCGGGGCCCGCGAGACGTCCGGCCAGGGTTGACCCCGAATCAGCCGAGAGTCCCAGATCCCCGACCGGCCGCGGCGGCGTGGTGGTGCCGAAAGCATCGGTTGCGAACTTCGCGCTCAGAAACTGCTGTTGCGCTCGTTGACATGTCCTGAGCCCACACGTTTCACTCGACACTCGTGCATGGCAACGTTGTCAGACCGTCCGAGGCGATCAGCAGCGTTGCCTGCCACTGACGTCCCCTTCCTTCGGCACGTCAGCACCTGTGCGAAGCACGAACCGCTGCGGAGGCAACCGATGGTCCGACCCCGACGTTCAGCTGAGCCACGTAACCGCAAGAGACTCCGCCAACGCCTGGCCGTGATCTCCGTCCTGGGCATCACGGCACTTCCGCTCCCGGCGATCGGGGACGCCCATGCCGCGAGCGCCGCAGCACCGGCGTTGGTGAAAGACCCCGCGTCCCTCGTGAACCCTCTCATCGGTACCTCCGGAGAGGTGGACACCTTCCCCGGCCCCGACATGCCGGCCGGCATGGTGCAGTGGGGTCCCGACACGACGCCCCACCGCCCCTCCGGCGGCGGCTACGAGTACAAGGACAACCAACTGTCGGGCTTCAGCCTCACCCATGTCTCGGGACCCGGCTGCGGCGTCGCGGGCGACCTGCCCGTCCTGCCGGTGACCGGCGCGCTGTCGGGGAACCTCGGCAACGCGTCCGTCGGCTTCAGCCACGACGACGAGCAGACCGGCGTCGGGTCCTACAAGGTCACCGACGCGGGCGGGGTCACGACCCAGCTGACCGACACCACGCGCGCCGGTCTGGGCACCTTCGCCTTCCCCGCGGGCCGGCAGGCGAACCTGCTGTTCAAGCTCAGCGGCGGCGCCACCCAAGTGGACGGCACCCGCGTCCAAGTGGTGAACAAGAAGGAGATCAGCGGCTCGATCGACAGCGGTCACTTCTGCGGCGCGAAGAACCGGTACACCCTGCACTTCGACATCAAGTTCGACCAGCCGTTCACCACCAGCGGCACCTGGGTGGGCAGCACCATCAACCGCGGCGCGACGTCGCTGAAAGCCGGCAAGGCCCGGCAGAACCTGCAGACGCACCCGTCGAAGCCGCTGAAGGAAAAGCACTTCACCGTTCCCGCGGCCCCGTCCCCGACCGTGCACGCGAGCGCCGACAGATCCTCCGGCACGCCGTCGCCGGCCCCTGGCGCCGGCACAGCGCCCCGGACGTCAACCGCGGGCAAGACCGCCGAGCCCCCCACGACGGGTGCCAACGGCATGTACCTGACGTTCGACACCTCGTCCAACCCGACGGTGAAAGCAAAGGTCGGCATCTCCTACACCAGTGACACCAACGCGGCGGACAACCTCGCCACCGAGATCAAGAACTGGAACTTCGGCGCCGTCGAGCAGGCGAACCACGACGCCTGGAACACGGTGCTGAACAAGATCCAGATCGGTGGCGGCTCTTCGGACCAGCAGGTGCAGTTCTACACCGCGCTCTATCACGCGTTGCTGCACCCGAACGTCTTCTCGGACGACAACGGCCAGTACATGGGCATGGACAACCAGATCCACGAGCTGGCCAAGGGCCAGCAGGCCCAGTACGCCAACTACTCGGGCTGGGACACCTACCGCTCCCAGACCCAGCTGATGGCGATGGCCGAGCCCAAGGTCACCAGCGACGTCGTCACCTCGATGCTCAACGGCTACGACCAGACGGGCCTGCTGCCCAAGTGGGCCTCGAACAACGGCGAGAGCTACGTCATGGTCGGTGACCCGGCCGCCGGCATCATCGCCGACGCGTACGCCTTCGGTGCCCGGAGCTTCGACACGGACAAGGCGCTCGCCGCCCTGCAGCACGAGGCCACCGCCGCGAACAACGACCGCCCCGGTGAGTCGGTGCGGGACACCAAGGGCTATCTCCCGGTGGACGAGAACGACTACAGCTGCTGCAACTTCTACGGCCCCGTCTCCACGCAGCTGGAGTACGACTCCGCCGACTACGCCCTCGCCGCCTTCGCGAAGTCGCTGGGCAGGACGGCCGTCTACGAGAAGTTCGCCACCCGTGCCCAGGACTGGATGAACGTCTTCAACCCGCAGACCGGCTACATGCAGGCGAAGAACAAGGACGGCCAGTTCGCGGGCGGTTTCACCCCGGGTACCTCCAACGGCTTCGTGGAGGGCACGTCGGCCCAGTACACACCGATGGTCCCGTTCAACCTGAAGCAGCTCATCCAAGCGCGTGGCGGTGCCGAGGCGTACTCGTCCTACCTGGACAGCCTGCTCGGCAACATCACGAACCCCGGCAACACCAACGCCGACCTGAGCAACGAGCCCAGCGTGGAGATCCCCTGGGAGTACGACTACACGGGCCGACCGTGGAAGACTCAGCAGGCCGTCCGCGAGGCCCAGCAGAAGCTGTACTTCAACGCTCCGGTCGGCTCGTTCGGCAACGACGACCTCGGCGCGATGAGTTCCTGGTACGTCTGGTCCGAGCTGGGCATGTACCCCGAGACCCCGGGTACGGACACCCTGGCGCTCGGCAGCCCGGCGTTCCCGGTGGCCGCGGTGACCTTCGCAGGCGGCAAGAGGGTGCAGATCAACGCGCCGCAGGCGGCACCTGATGCCCCGTACGTGCAGTCCCTGGACGTCAAGGGCAAGGAGTGGAAGACCTCCTGGCTGACGTACCAGCAGTTCAAGGGCGCGGGCACCATCGACTTCACCCTCGGCACCCGGCCGAACAAGTCCTGGGCCTCCGATCCGTCGGCGGTGCCGCCGTCGGACACCACGGGCGGCGACCGCGTCCTGGCCGCCACCGGCCCCTCGAGCGACGGCCTGGTGCTCCAGCCGGGCGCGTCCGGCGACGGCACGCTCGACCTCACCAACCTCGCCGGCAAGGACGTCACCGTGGACTGGAAGGCGACAGCGCCCCCCGGCGTCACGCTGGACCCCGCGTCCGGCTCGGTGAAGGTGCCCGCCTCGGGCAGCGCCGAGGCGAAGGTCCATGTGACAGCGGGCGCGAACGAAGGAACGTACCCGGTCGCCTTCGCGCTGACCGACCACGGCACCGGGGCAGCACTGAACGGGGCGGCCCTACGCGTGGCCGTGGCCAAGGCCGGCGAGCTGTGGCCGTACGACACCAACGAAGGCATCTACCCCGATGGCACGAAATTCTCGGGCGGCTTCGACGGCGGCGGCTGGGCATTCTCACAGAACGCGCTGTCGGCGGCCGGCGTCACGAGCGGTTCCACCGTCACGGTCGACGGCATCACCTACACCTGGCCCACGGTGACGTCCGGTCACTTGGACAACCTGGAGATGGCCGGCCAGACCCTCCCGATGCCGGCCGGTACGTCGGGTGCGTCGCTGGGCCTGCTGGGCACGGCGGCCAACGCACCGACCGACGGCAGCGGGGTCTCGGGCACGGTGACCGTCACCTACACCGACGGCACAACCTCCAAGGCCACGGTGGGCTTCTCGGACTGGACGCTCAACGCCGGTTCCAGCAAGCCGATCGCGGGTGACACCACGGCCGTCACCACGGGCTACCGAAACACCGGGAGCGGCGGCCGGGACGGCGTGAAGACCTACGTCTTCGCCACCAAGGTCCCGCTCGACGCGTCCAAGCAGGTGGCATCGATCACCCTGCCGGTGACGGGCTCGACAGGCACCGACCACCTGTTCGCCTACGCCTTCGGTCAGTGAGACCAGGCAGGCACTGACGACGGCGGGGCCGGTTCCCGATGGCGCAAGCCACGGGAGCCGGCCCCGCCGCGCGTGCGAGCCCGGCCACGCCGGCTGCCTGGAGCGCCTCGACAACACCGGCACGTCCCACCACGCTCGGCGCCAGTGGTCGCGCGGCCTCGCCGAGCCCGACCGGATCCTCGCGCATCGCGGGCGACGGAGTGCAACGCTGGATCTTGGGCTTACGGCACCCGAATCGCCCGTCCGCCACGACCAGCGCCTTGCCGCGATCATGATCGGTGCTCCAGCCGGGCGACCGGAGTTCGCCGAGTGGTCGACATCGCTGGGCGACGACAGCGTCGCGATCCCGTTCTTGCGCTAAGCCTTCGTCGACCTCCGGGACAGCGGTGGCGAGGACGAACAGTTCCGCCTTGGTGCCGAACCACCGTAGCCTGCGGTCCGATCGACTGCCGATCAGCGTCCGAACCGGCCGCCAAGCCGACGACGGCGACAACTTCCGCTAGTCCTGTGTCTCCGCCTGGTGCTCTTCCCCGGCGAGCGGGCCCACCGGACGGCGGCCCGGCGGCTGCTGCGTCTCGGGGCGCACGGGCACGGGGGGCATCGGCCGGTCGACCGGAGCGTCGGTGGTCACGGTCATCGGTTCCCCGTGATGCAGCACGACCAGCGGTTCACCTTCCACCAGTCGATAGCGCGCATGGGACGGGCCGATGTCCACCTTCAGCCTGCGTCCGCGTACCAGCACCGTGAACGCCACCCTGGACAGCGCTTCCGGCAGGCGCGGTGTGAACGCCGGCAGTTCGGACTTTCCGTCCTCGCTGATGTGCCGGCGCATGCCGCCGAATCCCGTGACCAGGGCGATCCACGTGCCGGCGAGGGAGGCGATGTGCAGCCCGTCACGGGTGTTGTGCTCCAGATCGTCGAGGTCCATCAGCGCGGCCTCGCCGAGGTAGGCGTAGGCCAGCCGTAGGTGTCCGGTCTCGGCGGCGAGCACCGCCTGGCAGCACGCCGACAGGGAGGAGTCGCGGACGGTGAGCGCGTCGTAGTAGGCGAAATTGCGCGCCTTCTGCTCGTCGGAGAAGAGGTGCGGGCACTCCATCATCGCCAGCACCAGATCGGCCTGCTTCACCACCTGCTTGCGATACAGGTCGAAGTAGGGGTAATGCAACAGCAGTGGGTAGTTCTCGGGCGGGGTCGCCTCGAAGTCCCAGCGCTGGAAACTCGTGAACCCTGCGGACTGTTCGTGCACGCCGAGAGACTCGTTGTACGGCACCGCCATGCGAGCCGCAGCGTCCCGCCACGCCGCGGTCTCCTCGTCGTCGACATCGAGTTCGGCGGCCCGGTCCGGATGGCGCGTGGCCACATCCGCCGCGGCCATCAGGTTCTCGCGGGCCAGCAGGTTGGTGTACAGGTTGTCGCGGGCCAGGGCACTGTACTCGTCGGGTCCGGTGACCCCGTCGATGTGGAAGACGCCGTCCGCGTCGTGGTGTCCGAGGGAGCGCCACAGCCGGGCGGTGTCCACGAGGAGGTCGAGCCCCTCACGGCGCTCGAAGTCCTCGTCCCCGGTCATCATGACGTACCGGTCGACGGCCATGGCGATGTCGGCGTTGATGTGGAAGGCGGCCGTGCCCGCCGGCCAGTAGCCGGAACTCTCGGCACCGTCGATCGTCCGCCAGGGGAACGCCGCTCCCGACAGGCCCAGCTGGCTCGCACGTTCCCGGGCCGCCGGCAGCATCCGGTGCCGCCATCTCAGTGCCGACGCGACGGCCTCCGGCGCGGTGAACGTCAGGACCCGCAGCACGTAAGACTCGGTGTCCCAGAAGGAGTGCCCGTCGTACCCGGTTCCGGTCAGGCCTTTCGCGGGAATGGCCCGGTTCTCGCCGCGGGCCGCGGCCTGGAGCACGTGGAAGAGGGCGAACCGCACCGCCTGCTGGATCTGCGCGTCGCCTTCGACCTCGACGTCCGCGCACGCCCAGAAGCGGTCCAGGTAGGCTCGTTGCGCGGCGACCAGCCCGTCCCAGCCCGTGCTGACCGCGGCGGCCACGGCTCCGTCCACCTGATCGTGCACGGCCGGTAGCGAACGCTCCCCCGACCAGCCGTAGGCCACGAACTTGAAGAGCCGCAGCGGCCGCCCGGGCACCAGGTCCGCGGTCACCGTGAGACGGCTGACGTCGGGCTCGCTCTGCGCCGTCCAGCGAGTGCTCTCGGGCCCCTCGACGAGATGGTCGGCCGCTGCTGCCACCCGCAGTGCGCTGCGGGTGGTGCAATGCACGAGCCGCAGGCGGGTGTCCTGTGCGAAGTGCTCCTCGGCACTCAGGGGGGACTCGATGGCCGCGGCAACGCGCGGGTCGCCCCCAAGGCCGGGCAGTTGTTCGTTGGCCACCAGCTCGGACTGCACGGCCACCGTGGTCGGTCCGTCGATCGCCTCGACCTCGTACACGATCGCGGCCACCGCGCGTTGGGCGAAGGACACGAGCCGCTGTGAGGTGATCCGGACCGTGCGGCCGCCGGGTGATGTCCAGCGCACCGTGCGGCTGAGCACACCGGACTGGAAGTCCAGAACCCGCTCGTGCGCCAGCAGCTGGCCGTAGCGCAGATCGCACGGGTGGTCGTCGACCAGCAGCCGGATGACCTTGCCGTCGGTGATATTGATCATCGTCTGGCCGGACTCGGGATATCCGTAGCCCGCTTCCGCATAGGGCAGCGGATGCCGCTCGTGGACGCCGTTGAGGTAGGCGCCGGGCAGTCCGTGGGGTTCGCCCTCGTCGAGGTTGCCGCGCCACCCGATGTGCCCGTTGGACAGCGCGAACACCGATTCGCTCTGGGCGAGCACGTCCAGGTTCAGCTCGGTCTCGCGCAGGCACCACGGCTCGACCGTGAAGCTGGGATGGGTGATCACCGCGACTCCAGAAGTTCGGCCAGGTCGCGGACCACGACGTCCGCCCCGTGCGCCCGCAGCTGGTCCGCCTGGCCCACTCTGTCGACGCCCACGACCACGCCGAACCGTCCCGCCCGCCCGGCCTCGACGCCGGCCAGGGCGTCTTCGAACACCGCGGCCTCGCCCGGATCCGTTCCGAGCCCGCGAGCCGCCTCCAGATAGGTGTCCGGGGCGGGCTTGCCGCGCAGACGGCGCTCGCGCACCACCACTCCGTCGATCCGCTCCTCGAACAGGTCCTCGATGCCGGCCGCTGCCAGGACGTCCCGGCAGTTCGCGCTCGACGACACCACCGCGCAGCGCAGGCCGGCCTCCCGCGCCGCGTGGACGAAGCGGACCGAGCCCTCGTAGGGTTCCACCCCCTCCTCGCGGATCCGCCGCAGCACCAGGTTGTTCTTGCGGTTGCCCAGTCCGTTCACCGTGTCCGCCTGCGGCGGGTCGTCCGGCGTTCCCTCGGGCAGGTGCACTCCACGTGCGGTGAGGAAGGTGCGCACGCCGTCCTCACGGGGCCGCCCGTCCACGTACTCGTCGTAGTCGTCCACCGCGTCGAAGGGCACGAACTCGGTCCCCTCACGTGTTGCGCGCTCGCTGAGATAGCCGTCGAACATCTCCTTCCAGGCGGCCGCGTGCACCTTCGCCGTCTGGGTGAGGACACCGTCGAGGTCGAACAGACAGGCACGGACATGAGCAGGAAGCCCCAGCATGCCGCCGAGGCTAGGAGGCGTCCGCGGCCGCTCGCGGCAGGCCACCGTCCGGCACGCCGGAAGGCACCCGCTCGGTCGAGGACCGCATGGCGGCCGGGCGAACGTCCCGCTCCCGTGTCCGGCGCACAAGGGACGGAAGGAGCCCCTGGCCGGCGGTGACGCCGACCGGGGGCCCTTGAGGTGATCAGCCTGCGTCAGCCGTCGGACTCCGACGACGGGATGTAGGCGCCCGGCACGTCGCCCGGCGCGTAGATCCTGCTCTCGCCGGGGTAGGGCCTGGCCCAGTTGTGCGTCTGGTACCACGTGAGGTGGTTCATCTGCGCGGGGTTCGCGTAGTCGGGCACGGCGTGCGGCCCGGTCAGCCGCTGCTTGGCCTTCCAGTCCTCCCACTTCGCCGCGAGCTGCCGCATGGCCGACGGCACCTTCGACGCCGGCACGGCCGCGGCCTTGGGGTCCTGCGCCGCGGGGGTGTCCACACCGCAGGAAGGCGGGGTCTTCAGACCGTCGGTCAGCGAGGTCCGGTTGGGCAGCGCCGTGAACGGCGTGTCGTCCGGCTTCCCGGTGAACGCCCCGGCCATCGGGCTGGCCGCGCTGTCCTTCTGGTTCATCGGGTGGATCCCGAGGATCTGCTCGATGGTGCGGATCATGGTGATCTGCGAGTAGTAGTGGCTGTCGACGGTGCCGTGCTGGGCCCAGGGGCTGATGATCTGGATCGGGGCGCGGTGTCCGTCGACGTGGTCGAGGCCTGCCTGGGAGTCGTCCTCGACGACGAAGATCGCCGAGTCCTTCCAGTACTTGCTGTGCGAGATCTCGTCGACCATCCTGCCGACCGCGAGGTCGTTGTCCGCGACCTGAGCCGCCGGACTCGCCGGACCACCGGTGTGGTCGTTGGAGAGCCAGAACATGTTCAGGTTCGCCGGACCGTTCTTCTCGAAGTCCTGCTTCCAGATCTCGTACTTGTAGATGTCCGGGACACTGGTGTCGAACATCGGGAAGCCCGGCGCCGACACGTCGTTGAGCGACGGGATCGCCGAGCCCGTCTGTATGGGGTAGGCGGTGTTCTGCCCGGTCGCGGACATGTTCTTGGCGTCGCAGTACAGGTTCTGCCAGGACGCGTCGGACGGCTTGCTCTCGATCGACTGGAACTCGCCGAAGTCCCGCACGGACTTGCCCGCCGCCTGCGCACCGGTCCAGAGGAAGCCGGACTTCTGGTGACCGAGGGCGTCGTCCTCGGTGTCGTAGCTGCGCGCGTACTCTCCGGCCGAGGACTCGGTGTACTCCGGGTCGTCGGCCTGCATCAGCCAGTTGTGGCCCTCGGCGGAGTTCGTGCCGATGTCGTAGGTGTTGTCGTAGAGCCCGAACTGGTCGGCCAGCGCGTGCTGGTTCGGCGTCACGTTCTCGCCGAACTGTGTCACCGAGGAGTCGCCGTTGCCCTTCGCCATGTCGCCGAAGACCTGGTCGTAGGTCCGGTTCTCCTTGACGATCAGGAAGACGTGCTTGATCGTCGAGGGGTCGCCGAGCCGGCGCGGGACCGGGACCGGCCTGGCGTAACTCCCGCCCTTGGCCAGCTTGACCGAGCCCGGGGTCCAGCCGTTCTGCCTGAAGACCTTGGCCGTCTGGGACCTGATGACGCTGTCGTCCGGCAGCGTGAACCGCTGCACGCTCGACGTGGTGTCGTGGGTTCCGTGCCCGGCGCTGCTGGTGGGACGGCGGGCGTCGATGCCGCGGGTGTTGGAGACCAGCACCTGCTTGCCGACGGTGGTGATCTCCGCGGGGAAGTAGTCCGTCGGGAGCAGGCCGACGTAACTGACCGGCTCCTGCGGGCTCTTGTACCGGTAGACGGCGACCGCGTTGGCCCGGCCGAGTGTCACCAGCAGGCGGCCGTCGTCGGTGAGCGTCACCGCGTCGGGCTCGTAGCCCACCGACGCCTCCGGCCACGGCCGGGTGTCGATGGTCTGTACGACCTTGTCCTTGCCGGTGTCGATGACCGACACGTCGTTGGTGGCGGTGTTGGTGACGAACAGCGCCTTGCCCTTGGCGTACAGGGAGGTCGCGTGCAGACCGACGTCGATGCTCGACGGGGCGGCCCCGGGGTTCGCCAGGTCGATGACGCTGACCGTGCCGGTGGTGGTGGCACCGGTCTTCGGGTTGGCCGGAACTTGAGTGCCGTACGAGTTCATGGTGGTGTCGCCGGGCTTCGCCGGACGCCCGCCCTCGTTGCTGACGTAGAGCTTGCCGCCGACCTGGACCATGTCACGCGGAGCGTTGCCCACGGCCCAGCTCTGCTTGACGGCGCCGGTCGCCGCGTCGATGGCGACCACCCGGTTCTGGCCGTTGACGGCGGAGTACACGGTGGAGCCGTCGGACGAGAAAACCGCCTGGCCGACCAGGGCGTGCTTGGTCCCGTCCGCCGTGATCTTGATCGACGTCGGGTCGGTGACGGTGCCGTCCGGGTTCACCGTGAACCTGGTGTAGCCGTCGGTCTGGCCCAGCCACAGCTGTGTGCCGTCGGGCGAGTACGTGGGGCCTTCCTGTCCCACGCTGTTGCTGCTGATGCGCGGGACCGAGGTCGCGGCGGTGCCGACGACCTGCTGCACCTTCCAGTTCTGCACGTCGACGATGGCCAGTGCGCTCCCGCCGTCGGTGACCGAGGCCGCGAGGTGGGTGCCGTCCGGGCTGACGGAGGACGACATGATCTTGCCGTTGTTGATGACGAGGCGGTCGCCGTACGGGGCGATGTACTGGTCGCTGGAGATGACCTGGCCCCGGTCGGTGGTCTGACCCACCTGATCGGTGCCGAACTGACGTGTCTGGGCGTAACCGATGCCGGCTGTGACGGCGAGGACGACCGCGGTGGCGGCTGCCGTGAGGGTGGTCCGGCGGCCGAATCGTCTACCGAGGAAGTCCGTCTCGAGGTTTCTGCGGTTGCGGGTTACCTGCATGGAGTCACTCCTTCGCCGTGCGGAGAAGTTCGACGTTGCCGTCGAACTGCCAAAGTGGGTTCGGTGCGTCGCCGGTCGGCGTCCGGACCAGGAAGTAGCCGTTCACTTCCTTCGGTCCGTCGCCGTCGGCCATGAACCGCCCGTCCGGGGTGACGTCGAGTTGGTAGATGGCCGTGCCCGCGGCCTCGACGCCGGGGAGATGCCAGGAGACGACGCAGCGCCAGTCGTTGCCCGGTCCTTCGGCGGCGACCCTGATGCTGCCCTTGTCGCACGTCGCCGTGGTCTTCAACTGCGCTTCGGTGACGTCGGGGCGGTTGAGCTGCTTCGTCTGCATGCGATAGAGGTGGGCGAACGCCGTGGCGAGCGAGCGCTGCACTTTGTCCTGCTCGATCCCGGAGCCCGTGGCCCCGGTCGTCGCGGCGACGACCGCGACGGTCACCGCGACCACCCCGGCCAGCGGCAGGACTCCGGCGGTGACCGCGCGGCGCCCCGAGCCGTCGTAGGTGGCGTTGGTGAAGTCGCGCCGCATGAAAAGCGCGTAGGCCAGCACCGTCGCGATCACCGCCCACACCAGACTGACCACGACGCCGATGACGAGCGGGCGGAGCTGTGCCGGGCCGGTGAACAGGCCGTTCCAGGCGATGAAGGCGTAGCTGGGCAGGCCGAGTCGTACGGCGGCGGGGAGCGGCAGCATCTGGGCGAGCTGCATTCCGAGGGCGACGACCGCGGGCAGCAGCAGTCCCATCGGGGAACGCCCCAGTGCGACGGAGCCGAGCAGTCCGATCGCGGCGAGGGCCAGGGTCGGGGCGAGGACGCAGACCCAGGCGAGCAGAACCTTGCCCGCCGCGTCCGCCGAGGTCAGCAGATGACCGTCGAGGCCGACCAGTGGCTGGTTTCCGACTGCCAGGAGACCGCCGACCACACTGGAACAGGCCAGCCCGACCACGAGCAGCAGGAGAGCGGTGAGGCTGGCCAGCGCCTTCGCCGCGAAGATCCGCCTGGGCGACCGGACCGCCACGAGCAAGTGGCGCCAGGTGCCGAGCCGGTCCTCGGAGGCGAAGATGTCTCCGGCGACCACCGAGGTCAGCAGCGGGAGTGCCCAGGTGCCCGCGAAACCGAGCATCACCAGCGGTCCGGCCCATCCCGTGGCATGCATCCAGCGCCCGAAGAGGGTGTCGACGGGCAGCGTGCTCTGCCGGCTCACAGCGGCGACGAAGAGGCCCGGCGCGATCCAGCAGGCGAGGACCAGCAGCCGGATCCGCCATTGCGAGACCAGCTTGACCAGCTCGAAGCGGTAGCCGCGCGGAACAGAGACGGGGCGGGCGGTGGCAACGTTGCCGTCCGCTGCGGTCGCGGTCATCGGCCGGCCTCCTTCGGCTCGGTGAGGGCGAGGAACGCGGCTTCGAGCGGCGACACCACGGGGGCGAGCTCACGCAACGCGATGCCCGCGTGGACGAGTTGCACCACGAGTTCGTCCAGGGCGGGCACCAGCGCGCGCACGACGAGCGCCTCGGCGTCGTGCCGTGTCCCGGCGTCGTCGACGATCCGGATGCCGGCCGCGTCGCCTGCCAGCCGCCGGGCGGCCTGCGGGTCGGAGGTGAGCAGCCGGTAGTCGAGTTCACGGTTCTCGGCGGCCAGCTTGCTCAGCGGCCCGGAGAAGACGACCCGTCCGGTGGCGACGATGGTGACTTCGGAGCACAGTGCCTGGAGGTCGTCCATGCGGTGGCTGGAGAGCACGACACCGGTGCCGTCCGCCGCGAGCCGGGTGAGGACGCCGTGTACGTGCTTCTTGCCTGCCGGGTCGAGGCCGTTGGACGGTTCGTCCAGCACGAGCAACCGGGGCTTGGTGAGCAGGGCCGCGGCGAGCCCGAGCCGCTGCCGCATGCCGAGAGAGAACCCGCGGGCCTGGTCGTCGGCGACATCGGTGAGCCCGACCTGCTCGAGCACGTCGTCGACCCCCGCTGTCCGCGCGTCGCGGCCGCGGAGAGCGGCCAGCGCGGCAAGGTTCTGCCTGGCGGTGAGCGAGGGGTAGAGACCGGGCCCGTCCACGAAGCCGGCGACTCCGTCGGGTGCGGCGAGCGCCCGCCGGACCGGCGTACCCAGGATCTCCAGGCGGCCGCTGTCGGCGACGGCCAGGCCCAGCAGGAGGCCGAGCAAGGTCGTCTTGCCGGCGCCGTTCGGTCCGACCAAGCCGTGGATCTGTCCCTGCGCCACATCCAGATCGACGCCGTCGAGCGCGACGACGTCGCCGAAACACTTGGTGATCCCGCGAGCCCGGACTGCGAGGCGTGTGTCCATGAGTCCCTTCTTTCCCAGCCTTCGGGGACCTTAGGGACGGCACACGACACAGGCACGGACGCCTGGTTGAACGGCCATGGAACGGATCGTCAAAGCGTCGGCAAGTCGGGGTGCACGAAACGGACGGCGGCGAGGCGGGCGGGACCAGGCCCCGGCCGCGCGTTCCTGGACGAAAGGCACGGCCGGTGGCCTGAAAGGGAGAGCCGAGGACTCAGACTCGGTCCGCCGCGATCAGCAGGTAGTGGAAGCTGCCCTCCTTGTACGCCGTCAGGAACGGCTCCTCGACGCCCGTGGCCAGCGAGGACTTGGCGCGCAGCTCCCAGTAGGGGATGGTCGCGTCCGTGAGGTCGACGACGTTCATGGGGACGAGGCCATGGGCGGCCATGGCCTTGAAGTAGGCGCTGCGCGGGTGGATGTTGCAGGTGTAGTGCTCGTCGATGCGGCTGACGGCCTTGGAGCGGCCGCCCGTCACGTCGTTGTAGCAGCCCGTGATGACGACGTAGCGGCCGCCGAAGGCCAGCTGGCGGGCGTGCTCGGCGAAGAGGTCGAACAGGTCCACGTACATGGTGGATTCGTTGTTCCAGATGCCCTGGAACGCGCCGGTCGGCAGGCCGGTGTCCAGCATGTTGCGGAAGTGGTAGCGGACCTTGTCGTCCACACTCCGCCTGCGGGCCTCGGCGTCCGCGAAGTCGACCTGGGCCTCGGAGATGGAGACGCCGTCGACCTGGCAGCCGAAGCGGGCGTTGGCCATGATGCTGGTGCCGCCACGGCCGCAGCCGGCGTCGAGCAGACGGTGGCCCGGGGCGACGGGGCCGAGGTGGTCGAGCAGGACGTCGGCCTGGGCCGACTCCAGTCGATGGAGTTCGGCGATGACGCGCTCGTCGCGGGTGTCCTCGGGTCCGTCCAGGACGGAGGGGTCGTAGTCGCCGATCCCGTAGTGGTGGTGGTAGAGGCCGTCGACGTCGCCCAGGCGCAGGTTGACCGGGTCCTTCTCGGCGTTCCAGTAGTCCGCCACGGACTTCTGGTACGCGGTGCGCAGGACGGGGGCGGGGGTGGTGGTCATGAGAGTGGGGCTCCTTGCGGTGTGCGGAAGTCAGGAAGCGGTGGAGGTGGAGGAGGTGTAGCGCCGGCTGCCGCTGTGCCACGCGCGGTTGCCGCCCAGCCAGGCCCACACCCCCGCGAGGAAGCGGCGCAACTGGGGTGAGCCGGTCAGGGCCAGGGCCGCCGCCTCCGTCTCGAAGGTGCGGACCAGCTCGTCGTGGATCGCCGCGCTCCGCTCGATCGCCTCGCGCGGCGTACAGCGCTCCTCTGCGGCGATCACGGTCGGCAGGTTGAACTCCACGCTGTCCGAGTGGTGTTCCTTCGCCATCGAGTACAGGTCGTTCACGAGTGTGGCGGCCGTGGACGCCATGGTCACGGCGCGGCGGACGCCCGGATCGGCGTACTCGGCGGCGGGCAGTACGTAGCCGCCCACCATGTCGGTCATCGCGACGCACGGGACGAAACTGTTGATCTGACGGTGTGCCAGGTACTCCCAGACGGCGGGCATCCGGCCCTGGGAGCGCCAGGACCCCTCCTGCCCGTAGCCCACGAACAGCACCGCGACCTCGTGGCGCAGCCGGGCCAGTTGGGACCGGTCCGCGTACCGGGCCATGTGCGCGAAGGCGGAGCGCAGGGCCGTCCGCACCGGGTCGTCCCGCATGGCCTGCTCGACGGCGGGGACGTAGCGGAGCGGAGGGTGGGCGGGGTCGATGGCGGCGTAGGCGATGCCGAGGTGCGCGCCGAGCAGCGCAGGCGCGGATCCCATCGTCTCGTCGTCGCAGTAGTAGTCGTCCGTGGCCCACTCGGCCAGGGCGCACTTGCCGGCCGCCAGCAGCCGGTCCGGGTCGTCGGTGTCGGGGTGCGCCAGCATCATCAGTCGCCCGAAGTCCGCGGCGCGGACGCGGTCGAGGCGGCCGGCATAGAGGCCGATCTCCTCGGCCCACGCCAGCAGGCGGACGTTGACCTCTTCGGCGAGCGCCGGGTCGTCGCGGAGCGCGGGCGGGCAGTACAGCTCGGGTACCCCGGTGCTCTCGACGTCCTTGCGCCTGGCGGTGATCCGGGCGGCGGACGTGCCCAGCCCCGTCGGCCCGGTCGGCAGGGCGAAACGCTTCGCCGGTCCCTCCGGGCGGACACCCGGGTGCTCGGCGAGCAGCGCGGCAACGATCCGCGCCACGTCGTGGCGGGCCGAGGGCGCGGTGATCCGGGACAGCAGTGACACGGATTCCCCCTTACGACGGAGTGCCGAAGACCTCGACGTTCTCCAGAACGCCGAGCGCGTCGGGCACGAGCACGGCCGCCGAGTAGTAGGTGCTGACCAGGTAGGAGATGATCGCCTGTTCGTTGATGCCCATGAACCGGACGTTCAGGCCCGGCTCGTACTCGTCCGGGATCCCGGTCTGCCGCAGGCCGACGACGCCCTGCTCGCCCTCGCCCAGCCGCATCGCGAGGATCGCGGAGGTGCCCTGCTCGGAGACCGGGATCTTGCCGCAGGGAAGGATGGGCACGCCGCGCCAGGCCGGCACCGGGTGTCCGCCGACCTCGGCGGTGTCGAACGCGAGCCCCCGCTTGTTGCACTCACGGCCGAAGGCGGAGATCGCCCGCGGGTGGGCGAAGAACACCTTCGTCCCGCGGCGCATGCTGAGCAGCTCGTCCATGTCGTCAGGGGTGGGCGGGCCGGAGTGGGTGGAGATGCGCTGGCTGTAGTCGGCGTTGTGCAGCAGCCCGAACTCGGGGTTGTTGACCAGCTCCGACTCCTGGCGCTCGCGCAGGGCCTCGATGGTCAGCCGCAGTTGCTGCTCGACCTGGTCCATCGGGTCGTTGTAGAGGTCCGCGACCCGGCTGTGCACCCGGAGGATCGTCTGCGCGACGCTCAGCTCGTACTCGCGGGGCCGGAGTTCGTAGTCGACGAACGTGCCCGGCAGCACCGGCTCGCCGGTGTGACCGGAGGCCAGGTCGATGGCCGCCTCACCCTTCTTGTTCCGCGGCCGTGCCTGTTCGGCCCGGCACCGCCGGACATGGGCCCGCAGCCCCTCGTTCCGGGCCGCCACCTCCTCGTACGCGACCCTGGGGAGCGCCAGCACCGTGCACGCCGTCAACGCGCGGGCCGTGAACTCCCACGTGCCCGGTTCCTCGGCGACCAGCTGCCCGCCGAAGAACCCGCCGTCGGCCAGCACGCCACGCCGGGTCTCCTCACCGTACTGGCCGGGCACGAGCTTCTCGACCTTGCCGTGCGCGATCAGGAAGACGTGGTCGACGGCCCGGCCCTGCCTGGCCATCACCTGGCCGGGTTCGTACTCCCGCTGCTCGCACCGCTCGGCCAGGGACCGCAGCACCGCCTCGTCGTCGAAGCCGCGCAGCAGCGGCAGTTCGCCCAGTTCGGCGGGGACGACCTTGACCGCGGCCCCCTCTGGACGAACGTCATCCGGCCGTCACCGACCTCGTACACCAGCCGCCGGTTGACCCGGTACGTGCCGCCCTTCGCCTCCACCCAGGGCAGCATCCGCACCAGCCACCGTGAGCTGATGCCCTGCATCTGCGGCACGGTCTTCGTGGTGGTCGCCAGGTTCCGCGCGGCGGCGATCCCGAGACTGAGCTGTGCCCGGGCCGCTGAGTGGTCGGGCTGCTCCGGCTGCGACATCCTGGTCCCTTCCTTAGGGGTGCCTGCATCAAGAAGGAGCCCGTGACGGGCCGACCGGCCCGCGAGGCTCCTGTGACGCAAGTGAATCAACGTCAGATGATGTTGGTCGAGGCAGCCGGACGTAGACCGACGTGTTTGCGCCACCGACGGACAGGGGTCGTATCCGGCTTCGGCGACCGGCCGGACGGCAGCCGAGTCGGCAGTCGTCAGCGCCGTGGCCGCGGGGCAAGCGCGATGACCGCCTCCGCTCCGGGGCCGTACCGGGTGAGCTGGAGGACGCCGAGGTGGAGGCAGCCACCGTCGAGGCGGTCGAAGCCGTGAGCAACCGGCTCCGCTGGTGTCCCCGCGGCGGGGAAGGGCATGGGGGTCCTATGAGTTGGGGGAACCGCTCGGGCTAGGCTTCGCTCGGCACGGACGCGGCGGGGGCGGAGCACATGACGGTCGGGACAACACAGAGGTGGGGGTCGTCCCTCGATTCGGTCGTGGTGTACGCGGAGGGCGCCATCTGCCGCCGCCTGACCCGGGGCAGCGTGCCGTCGGACGGCCGGGTGCGGGTGACGGGACTGCCCCGCTCGCTGGACCCGGGCTCACTGCGGGCCCGCGTCCTGCGCGCCCCCGGGGTACGCGTCACCGGGGCCCGGGTGGAGGTCGAGGCCGAGCCGCTCGGCACCGGCACGCCGGACGAGTTGCGGCGCGAGGTCGAGCGGCTGCGAGACGAGTGCGCGGCGGCGCAAGGGCGCCGGGACCGGCAGGTCAGCCTGATCGAGGAGGTCAGGGCTCTGCGCCCGGTCCCGCCGACCCGCAGGCGCGAGGACCCGCACCGCCGCACCCCGGTCGACGCGTGGCTGAAGCTCGCCGACTTCGTCGACGAGCGGCTGACCGGACTGCACACCCGCCTCGTCGAGCTGGAGGAGGCACTGCGCAACGTCGAGCACGAGTTCACCGTCGCCACGGACAGACTCGCCCGCGCTTCCACCGACGCACCCTCGGCGCATGTGCGGACCACGGTCTGCGCGGTCCTGACCTTCGACGGCACCGGTGACGTCGAGGTGGAGCTGGCGTACGGGGTGCCGGGCACCGTCTGGGTGCCGGCCTACCGCCTCATCCACCGTCAGGGCGACGGCAGTGGGCGTCTGTTGCTGCGCGCCTCGGTCGCCCAGCGCACCGGCGAGGACTGGACCGGCGTACGCATCGGCCTGGCCACCGCCGACCTGCGGCGCGGCACCGACCTGCCGAGACTCCGTTCGCTCCGGATCGGACGGAGTCAGCCCGCCCACACGCCCTCTGGCTGGCGCGAGCCACCGGCGGGGCTCGCCGACCTCTTCGCAGGGTACGACGTGGCAGGCCCTCGCCCTGTCACCACCGCCGCGCCCGTGGCTGTCGCAGGCGCAGGCCCCGTTCCGCCACCGCCACCGCCACCGGCACCGGCACCGCCACCGGCACCGCAGGGCTACGGTGGGCCGCCCGCCGCGTTCCCGGTGCCCGGCAGCGCGGACGGCGCCTCCCCGGAGGTCTTCGGCGGCGGGACGCCCGACTTCGCGCAGCCGGTCCAGGCGCGACCGGGCCGCGGACCGCATCCCGGGGCCAGGGCCTTCGCGGCCCCCGTCGCCATGGCACCTGCGGCTCCTGGCCGTGCTGCGCCGCCACCGGCATCGGCACCGGCGCCGGCGGCCGGTCCACCGAGGCCGAGCGGTGCCGAACTGGATTACGCCTCACTCGTCCTCTGCGGCCCCGACGAGCAGGGAGGTCGCAGAGGCCGGCTGTTTCCCGGCTCTCCCTTCGACCCGGTCGCGGCCGAGTACCGCCGCCGTGCCGAAGCCGTGGCCGCTCTGCCGCTGCCCGGACACGCCGTGCGACCCCGGGAGTCGGCGGGTTCCTTCGACCACCGCTTCGACGCCACCGCCCGCGCCGACATCCCGTCGGACGGCACCTGGCACACCGTCACCGTCGCCGAGATACCGGTCGGTCTGCGCACCGAGTACCTTTGCGTGCCGTCCGTGGAGCAGACCGTGTACGCGACGTTGGTGCTCTCCAACGCCACCGACCAAGCGCTGCTGGCCGGGCCGGTAGAGGTCACCGTCGACGACGACTTCCTCCTGACCGCCGCCCTGCCCACGCTCGCCCCCGGCGGTGTCCGCCGGGTGGGGCTCGGGCCGGCCGAGGGCATCCGGGTCACCCGCCGTACGAATCTGCACGAGTCGACCTCAGGCATGCGCAACAACACCACCGTGCTCGATCACCGCGTCCACGTGGAGCTGGCCAACCGGCTCGCCAGGCCCGTGACCGTCGAGGTCCACGAGCGGGTGCCCGTCACCTCCGATCCGGACGTCCGGATCGAGGAACGGGCCGACTGGACGGCACCCGGGGAGGGAGCGGGGCCGGAGCACCATGCCCCGGGCACCCGGGTCTGGCGGCTCGACCTGCCCGCCGGCGGCACCGCCGCCCTCGATGGTGGCTACGAGATCCGCATCCCGGCCGGCAAGGCCCTGACCGGCGGCAACCGCAGGAGCTGACTCACCCATGTCCAAGGCCCCTGAGCCGATCGCCCTCCCCGTCACCGCCGTCACCTGCCTGGAGGATCGCGCCCACATCGAGCGCGCCACCGTGCTCGACCTTGCCGCCGGGGTCCAGCGGCTGCGTCTCGGGCCGGTCAGCGCCCTGGCCGTCGACCGTACCCTCCATGCCGAGCTGATCGCCGATCACCCGGCGACCGTGCTCGACGTGCGGATCGTCCGCGACTGGACACCGCGCGGGCCGCTGCCGTCCGCGGACCACGACTCCGCCCTGCGCCACCGCGTGCACGCCCTCGAAGAGGAGCGGATCGCCTTGGGACAACGACGCGATCGGCTGCATGCCCGCCTTGACCTGCTCGGCCGCCTCACCACCGATCTGCTGCGGGAGATCGGCGAAGGCGCCGGCCACGGGGAGATCGAAGGGCCGCGCTGGGCCCGCGAACTGGACCGGATGGACCACGAGCGCGACTCGTACGGCGAGCAACTCCGCGCTGTGGAGGCCCGGCTGGCCGCCCTCGCCGTCGAACTCGGGGAAGCCCAGCGGGCCATGGACCTCTCCGAGGAGGAGTCCGCCGAACTGGTCGGTCATATCGAGCTGACCGTGGAGTCCGCAGTCGCCGCGCCGGTCGGGTTGCGTCTGAGCCACCTCACCCCGTGTGCTCTGTGGCGGCCCGCCTACCGGGCCGTGCTCGACGGGGACTCCCTGACGCTGGAGACCGACGCGATGGTCTGGCAGCGCACCGGCGAGGACTGGTCGGACGTACGGCTGACGCTGTCCACGGCGCGGTCGGCGCTGGCCACCGATCCACCGCGGCTGGTCGAGGACCGGCTGACGCTCGAGGACCGCTCCGCCGCGGAGCGCCGCACGGTCGACGTGGAGCTGCGCGAGGAGGAGATCGGGGACCTCGGCCCGTCCCCGGTGCTCGGCCTGCCGGGGGTGGACGACGGTGGCGAGGCGCGGGTGCTGCACTCCCACGCGCCGGTCTCCGTGCCCGCCGACGGTCGCGCCCACCGGGTGCCGCTCTCCGTCTTCACCACGGCCGCCGGCAGCGAGTACGCCTGCTCACCCGAGCTGTCTCCGCTGGTCACCCAGGTGGTGCGGTTCGACAACCTGTCCGGCCACGCGTTGCTCGCCGGGCCCGTGGACCTGGTCCGCGACAGCGGATTCAGCGGCCGCGGCACGCTGGCCTTCACCGCCCCCGGCGCACCCGTGGAGCTGGCCTTCGGCAGCTCGGACGACCACCGGGTGGTCAGGGAGACCGAGGAGTCCCACGGCACTGCCGGAATCACCCAGCGGACCGTGGTCACCCGCACGGTCCGGCTGCACCTGTCCCGGTTCTCTCCCCCCGGTGCGCAGGGCGAACGGGTGGTCGTCCTCCGGGAACGGATCCCGGTCTCGGAGGTCTCGGCGGTGCATGTCCGGCTGCGTGAAGAAGCCTGTTCCCCGGCGCCCGACGTGGTCGACGCCGAAGGCATCGCCCGCTGGGACGTCGCCCTCCCGCCCGGTGGCCGCCGCACGGTCACCCTGGTCTACGAGCTGTCGGCGAGCGCCAAAGTCACCGGGCTCTGAGCTCGGCGGTCCACCGCGCGCCTGCTGCCAGTGACTTGATCCAGCATCCTCGCCCCCTCGCGCGAACCTCTGGTTCCGCGACCGTACCGCCGCCTCGCCGTACGCGTAGCAGCTGGATGAAACCGGCCCGCACGGCTGCGTGACCGCCTGCGCCGACCGAGCCGAGGCCAGGCCGGCCGACTGGGCCCACGGGACCGACCTGGCCCAGAGCGAAGGACAGATCGGACGCCTGCGCAGGGCCGCGATCTCCCGCGTGGCTGCCCGCACCCTGCGGCGGGCTACGGACGCGACGCGGATGTGGTGCTCCTGACCAAATGGGCGGCCGGGCAGCTCTTCGCAGACGGCTCCCCGAAGCTCAGCCGGCGGCAGAACACATGGAGCACCAGGCGGCGGAACTTCTCGGCAGACGGGATGCGGCCCAGCCGGTCGGGATCGGCCCCTCTGCACTTCTCATGCCGTCATGGCACCAGGAGCCCTGACACCTCGTCATCTCGCATGCGTCAGGCCGCGTCGATGTTGACTTTACATACGGCCGACCGCATTCTTTGATAATGACTTCGACATCCTTCACCGAGGAGACCGACCCGTTCTGCCTGGCCACAGTCGATGCTGCGGCAATGCTGTTCGATGCCCCCTGGCAGCGCTACGCCGTGATCGGGGACAGCCTCTCCGCAGGGACGGGAGACAAGAGCGTCGGCTACGGGGACCAGGGCTGGTCCGATCGATTCGCGCACATCCTGCGGCAGGTGAGGCCTGATCTGGCCTACCTGAACACAGCGATCATCGGTGCCACGACGGTTGACACCCTCGACCACCAGATGGACAAGATGCGGGACTTCGCCCCGGACCTGCTGCACATCCCGTGCGGCGCCAACGACCTCCTGCACCGCTCACCGGATTTCGGGGAGATCGAGCAGAACATGCGCAAGATGTACGATCTGGCGGCTGAGACGGGTGCGCAGCTCACGACGTTCACCCTGGGGCGCTCCTACGTCGTGCCGGTCTTCTCCGACTGGACGGAGCGTGTGCTCACCCTGAACGACCTCACACGCGCCCTTGCCGACGAGTATGACGCCGTCGTCGTCGACATGTGGGATCACCCCGTCAACTCCCGGGAGAACCTGCTGAGTGCGGACCACATCCACTTCTCCACGCAGGGCCAGGCCGTCATGGCGAGCGAGATGGTCAAGGCACTGGCCGCCACCCTGGCTCGCCGCACGCTCTGAACGCCGGTGCGGCAGGACGAGGGGGAAGGTTGACGTGATGTGGTGAAGGACCGCACTGGTCGAGCCCCGAGCTCGGCTCCGGACAACTCCACCTCCGAGTCATCCACCTCGATGCGCAACGGTCCAAGCACTCTGATTCTCAGGGCCGACAAGAGGTACGATCGACCGTATGGACACTGGGGCGCGAATGTTGGTCACGCGGGCAGACACGGTGTCGATCACTGACAAGCGCCTGCTCAAAGGGGCACGAGCGCGTGAGACCGCACTGCGGCGCGCCGTCGACATCGCCTCCCTCGACGGGCTGGACGACGTGAGCTTCGGCCGTCTCGCGACCGATACGGGCATGAGCAAGGCGGGCATCCAGACCCTCTTCAGGTCCAAGGAAGTACTCCAGCTCGCGACCATCGATTATGCGCGCGAAATGTTCATCGACGCGGTCGTCCGCCCGGCGAGGGAAGCGGCTCCCGGAGTCGACCGGCTGCGCTCTCTGATCGAGCACTGGATCGAGTACGCCAAAACCCCGCTGTTCGAAGGCGGCTGCTTCCGCGTCGCGAACATCGCCCGTTTCGACAGCAAGCCGGGAACGATCCGCGACGCCCTCCTTCACAACCAGAAGGAATGGCTCGACACCATCGCGAAGGAATTGCGAAACGCTGTCGGATCCCATGAGATCGCGGAACTCGACATCGATCTCGCGGTCTTTCAGATCGATTCCGTGCTCTGCGCGGCCAACACGGCTCTGCGCCTGGGAGACGAAGACGTCGTCGCCAAGGTTCGCCGCACCGTGGAGAATCTCCTGAAAGCGGCCTGAACCTACCCTCCTGGCACTGGGCCGTGCGGCACAAGAGGTGCCGGCGCCTCCCGGGACTCGCTGCCCCAAGGCACCGGCACCTGTTGCACGTAGTCAGGCCTTCGTCTGCGGCGTCTTCGGCAGGAGGAACACCAGCAGGGCCGCGAGCGCCGCGATGGCGAAGGTCGTCAGGGACGTCAGCGCGAAGGCGTGTCCCGCCGCGTGCGCCTTGTCACCCGAGGCCGCGCCTGTCTGAAAGGAGTGGAAGAACACCGCTCCGACGACCGCCACGCCCAGCGCGGCGCCGACCTGCTGGGCGGTGGACAGCGAGCCCGAGGCCATGCCCGCGGACTGCGGATCGATCCGCGCCAGGACCGTATTGAGCAGCGGAGTGATCAGCAACCCGCCCCCCACGCTCTGCAGCATCAGGGTCGGGACGATGAGCAGGGGCGTCAGACGCGGTCCGGACAGCAGGACCACGGCGGTCGTCAGATAGCCGACCGCGAGGACGACCGCACCGACCTCCAGTACACGGCGGCCGTACTTCGGGACGATCCGTCCGGCGATCAGGCTGCAGACGAAGAAGGTCACCGCCGCCGGCGTGTAGACCAGTCCGGAATCAAGGGCCGACATGCCCAGCCCGTCCTGCATCGAGACGGACAGCGACAGGTAGTACGAGGTCAGAAGCGCGTACACGGCGAGGACGAGGACGATGCCGAGCGAGAACGAGCGCTGCGCGAAGAGTGACAGCTTGATCAGCGGCTCACCCCCGCGCCGGTCGACCGCTCGCTCCAGCGCGACGAAGAGCGCGAACGCCACCGCGCTGCCCGCGAAGCACGCCCACGTCCACCAGGGCCAGCCCGCGTCCCGCCCCTGGATGAGGGGATAGGTGAGCAGCAGCAGGGCCGCGCTGAGGGCCAGAACGCCGGGCACGTCGAGCTTGCGGGTCTGCTCGGCCCGCGACTCCGGTACGCACTTGAGGGCCAGCAGGATCGTGGCGATACCGATGGGGACGTTCACCCAGAACACCGAGCGCCAGTCGGAGCCGAAGAGATTCGCGCCGATCAGGAGGCCACCGACCAGCTGACCGCTGACCGATGCCATGCCGAGGACGACCCCGAGCACGCCGAAGACACGATGCCGGTTCCGCTCGGAGACCGTCAGCGTGATGACGGCGAAGACCTGCGGAACCATCAGAGCCGCGCCGAGACCCTGGACGATACGGGCACCGATGAGCACGCTCGGATCGCCTGCCATGGCGCAGGCGATGGACGAGAGCGTGAAGACCGCCGTTCCGATGATGAAGACGCGCTTGCGCCCGTACAGGTCCGCGAGCCGGCCGCCAGTGATCATGAAGACCGCGTAGCTCAACTGATACCCGGCGAGGACCCATTGGAGCTGGCTCGCGGTCGCCTTGAGATCGGTCTGGATGGCTGGGCCGGCCACGACGACGATGTACGAGTCCAGGATCGCCATGAACATACCGATCATGACGGTCGACAGCGCGGCCCAAGGCACCGCTTCTCCTGGACCTGGCTGCGCGCTGGGCGCCGCCTTCAGTGTGCGGCTGGCATTCGACATGTGAGGCATCCCTTTCGCGGCAAGGCGCACTGGCTCAGCGGTCCCGAGCCCCACCAAAGAGTACGGACGACCGTATGTTCACTTCAATCGATTAACCCCTGAGTCAGCAGGAACACCTCCGGACCGGACCGGCGGGTGGCCCGCCGGCAGGCGGTGCCGGCACCCGGACAGGACCGACGGTTGACGCCCTGGCGATCGAAGAACCAGCTGTGACAGCCCCCGAGTTCCACACGGACCGCGACAGCCTGGCGTGCAGCCGGCCGTCGAACCGCTGCCGCACCTCGGAGCGGGCCTCAAGGCGGGAGGGCATGACGCGACGGGCCCGCATGACCTACGGCACCACTCCCCCGCCCCCTCCTCAACAACTGTGTGCAGGGCGCGGGTTACCTCCAGTGGGATGTCGGCACCCGCCGATCGCACGGTGGGCCGGCGACCCGCCCCTCACCCGCCCAGGGCCCTGACCTGCCCCGTGGATTCAGTACGACAGCCCAGGACTGGCGTCCCGCCTCGTCGATGGGATCGGACACCCAAGGTGTGCCCACACCCAACTCGACCGTCCCGCCCGATGTGCCTTCAATTCCCGTAGGCATGGGGCGCTTTGATGTCTGAAGTCGTGGCGTTCCGTGACACTGCCGACCATTGGCTGGAGGCATTCCGCAAGCCCACCCAGCGCGCCATGGCCGCCGTCTTCCAGGGCTTCAGCGAGGACGAACTATTTGAGCAACGACCGGTCAGACCAGCCGGCTTCCCGAACCCACCGAAGGGAGCTTCACATGACGGCCGGCATGTCCGTTCGGGACGTCGTCAGGGCCCACTACGGCACCCGGTTCGGCGGTGACGTCCTCGCCGCCGCCGCACTGATCCCTGGCTGCTTTGTCTTCCGCAGTCCGTTCATCACTTCTCACAGCCCGGACGGCCATCTCGACGGCCTCGAAGGGCTCCTGGGCATCGTCACCGGCGTCGATTTGATCAGCGAACCGTACGGCGAGAACGACGCCGCGTCGGTCTACGACATCCACACCGTCGAAAGCGTCGGCATCACCCGACGCACGGCCGAGCACCTCCGACTCGACGCTGCCCCGGTGGGCCAGGGCAAGCGCGGCGAACGGGGATCGACAGCAGTTACCGAGGGGCGCCGTATCTCACGCGAGTGCGAGCTCCGTCCCGACGACAGGTGCGGCGCGCACCTGCCCAGTCCGCTGCTTCAGTCCTCGCTCGGCCAGTCCCAGCCGAGCTGGAGGAACATGCCGAGACGGTCGCTCACGGCACGGATCTCGGCAACCCGGCCCGCGCGTACCGTGAAGATCCAGATCTGTTCGACGTCACAGCGTCGGCCGGTCGGCTCGGGCATCCGGGGGTGATATCCGGTGTGGGCACCACGCACCCGAAGCCGTACTACGACATCGTCGCCCTCGGCGATGAGCTGCTCCACGTGAAAGCCATCGTCCGGGTGCTCGGTGCTGAACGCGGCGAGCTGTTGCCGGAAGCCCTCGATCACAGCGCCCGGCACTTCCTCCTCACCGAAAATGATCTTGTTGTGGTCGACCACGTCCGGCGCGAGGTATTGCACCCAGTCCTGGCTCGTCCGGTCGTTGAGGGCGGCGATGAAGCCGAGGACGACCTGCTTGTTGTCGAGGGTGGTGGCGGAGAGCATCTCAAGCTCCTCTGATGTCGGGGAGACGGACCCAAATTCTTACAACGTAAGTATCGCTTGCGTCGATTCTTGCCTTACCTTGTAAGAAAGTCAACGCTCGGGAAGGGAGAGGTGGGGCGGCGTATGACGGCCGAGAAGCCGGGCGCACGGCGAGGCCCTGGCGAGCGCGTGGGGCTGAGCCGGCAGCGAATCCTTGACGCGGCACTGGATCTGATCGACCGCAGGGGGCTCAAGGCCCTGACGATGCGTTCGCTCGGCGAGCAGCTGGGCGTCGAGGCGATGACGCTCTACCACTACGTCCCGAACAAGGACGCCTTGCTCGACGGACTGATCGAGCAGGTGTTCAGAGCTGCCGCACCGGCGATGGACGAGTCCGCCGACTGGCGCAAGGCACTGCGTGAGTACGCGAAGGCGCTGCGCGAGGGCCTGCTGCGGCACCCGGCCGTCCTCCCCCTCGCCGCCTCTCGCCCAGCGGTCACCCAGGCGACACTCGACGACATCGAGGCGTGCCTGCGCATGCTGACGGACAACGGCTTTCCCCTCGGCCGTGCGTTGCACGCCCTGAACGCGGTGACGGTGTTCACGATCGGGCACGCCGTCATGGAGGCACAGCTTGCTGTCGACGCGCACGAAGCGGGCGGCACGGACTGGCTGGCCCAGCTGGCGACCGAGCGATATCCGCTCATCACCAAGGCCGCACGCGACCGGGCAGGCGTGGACGACGAGGAGCGCTTCGCCTTGGCCGTCGACGCGATGCTGCTCGGGTTCGACGAGCTGCGCAAGGCGGCGCAACCGCCGGGGCCAGACCTCTGACGTACGGGGTGGACAGGCATGACGCGTGCCTGAGTCCACCGGTGACTTGCGGCACTGCCAGGCCGCCTGCCCGGCCTGCCGCGGGCCGTGCCATGGCGGTCGGCGGGTACCCGCCGACCGCCATGGGTCAGCTCCGCGCCGAGCGCTTGGCCGCGCGGGAGCTGCGGATCGCGCGGGTGAGGACGGGCGGCAGCAGGTCGGCCGCGATGCGGCGGGTGAGACTGCGGCCCGGGGTGGCGGGTGTGGAAGGCCGGACGGCCGTCTGTTCCGCGACGGGCTCGGGCTCTGCGGCGTGCCGGGAGAGCGGGACGGACGGCGCCCGCATGCCCTTGGACTTGAGCCGGATGATGCGGTGTCCGGCCGCCTTCTGGACGCTGAGGTGGCAGTCCTCGCGTCCGCGTGCCATCGCCAGCAGCTCCTCCTGCACCGGGCCGGGGTCGCCCCAGGTGCCGTACAGCTTCTGTGTGCTCAGACAGATCGGGCGCAGGCCTCTGTTGAGCACTGCCTCCCAGACGGCCACGGAGACGCCGGGCGTGTGCTCCGAACGGAAGTCGTCCAAGACGACGACTCCGCCATGCAGCAGCAGGTCGTGCGCCGCGCCTATGTCGGCGTACACGTGCTCGTACAGGTGCGAGGCGTCGATGTGGACGAACCGACAGGAGCGTGACTCGACCTCTTCCGGCACCAGGGAGCTGGGGCCCTGCAAGACACGGGGCAGCTCGCCGTGGAAGGAGAGGTAGTTCTCCTCGAACGCCCGTCGGCTGAGCGCGCTGTACGACTTCGTCGACTCCGCCCGGTTGGCGTCGTCCGGTGCGTCGCCCTCGAAGAGGTCGCACACCGTGTACCGCTCACCGTCCCGGAGGTGGCTGCCGAGGAAGATCGCGCTCTTCCCCATGTACACCCCGACTTCCAGCAGATCGCCCCGTATCCCTGCGGACTCCTGGCCGGCCAGGAGCCAATCGAAGAGCGTCTGGTCCAGTACGGGGAACCACCCGGGAACGTCGTCGAATCGGCGGGGTGGTTGGGGTGCGTTTTGTGCGGCTGTCATGCGAACAGGCACTCCCTTGCGCGGACGAGCTGGTGTGGAATCGCTGCGCGCCTGCCCCAGGACGCCTGTCCAAACGTGGGACAAGATGAACGGCGGGCCAATTTCCGTGTACCGCCTACGGTCGCGGATCGGCCCGCGAGGTCTGGCGCTCATGTAGTGAGTGGCTCCGACGAGCGGCTCAACCCGGCGAGTGTCCAACCGCGTGACATCGTCGACGGACAACGGCGGACGACCGGGAACACCTGCGGTCCGTCAGCACAGATGAGAAGCACGCCACCCGAAGGCGCAGCCGCCACCCAAGTTGCTTCGTGACGAAACGGTCCATGTGGTGGCCCGCAGGCTGCGAATTGGATCGTCTTGGGTTCCGACTCAGGCGGGCAGGATGAGTGCATGGCATCGGAGTGGATCCCCCCTGTGGTCACCGGCGTCTCAGGAGCCCTAGGAGTTGCCTTCACGTGGCTCGCAGGAGCGCAGGGGAGAGCACACGCAGAGCGCATGGTCGCCCAGTCACGAGAAGCCGAGCAGCACACTTACCTACGCAAGGAGCGGCGCGATGCCTACTTCGAAGCACTCCGCGTAGCCGTCCTCGATGTGCGCCGCCTGAGGTACGAACGGGCCGGCAAGACCGAGAAGCTCCGAGAAGTCGAGCAGTACTGGACGAAGACCAAACGCATCGAGATGAGCATGGAGGCCCTCAACGCCCTGCACGCGTTCGGCAGTAATGAGGCTCGCCAGTTCGCTGAGGCGTGGCGGGTGGCCACAGAAGCCGACGACCTGGACACGATGCAGCGGCTTGTCGAGCAGTTCAGGGAACTCATGCGGGCTGAGCTCCAAGCAGGCTAGACAGGGGCGCCTCATGCCAGAACGGGCCCTTCGAGGGCTGCCACCGGCCGGCGGACGCGCCACGGGACCGTCGAGCAAGGTCTCGGCGACCCGCTCGACAATGCGTGGCCTTCGCCACAATTTGCCCATTTCTGGACAGATGCATGCCTATAAGTGATTCCAGAGCTAGTTGCACTCCTCCGGCAATCAGCTCGTAAGCACGCAATGTCCAGTGACACGGGAGAAGCGTTTGATCACGCCACGTAAACGATATACCGGGCTGGTGGCTACGGCCGGCGTACTCGGCGGCGTACTCGCAGTCACGGCCCTCGGCGGTACCAGCAACGCTGTCACCAGCGAAAACGATGCGGGGAACCACCCGAAATCGCAGACGCAGGTAAATCAGGCGGGCGCCCAGGACGCTTCCGACGCCCAAATAAAGATCACGCCCGGGCAAGGTGCCTACAACGTCGCGACCAACGGCCCGGTCAATGTCACCGTCAGCAACGGCAAGCTCACCAAGGTGACCATGACCGCCGTCGCGACCGGTGCCGAGATCCCGGGCACCCTGTCCGCGGACGGCACCTCCTGGAAGCCGAACGGCTGGCTGGAACGGGCCACCAAGTATCAGATCGCCGCAGAGGCCACGGACGCCAAGGACCGCTCCGCCAGCGGGAACGCCACGATCACCACGGTCTCCCCGGCCAACGACTTCATCGGGCACCTCTCCCCCGAGGACGGCTCCACCGTCGGCGTGGGCATGCCGGTGACGGTCAACTTCGCCAAGGCGATCAGCGACAAGGCCGCCGTGGAGTCGCAGATCCGGGTCAGCTCCAGCAGCGGCCAGCAGGTCGTCGGTCACTGGTTCAACGACAACCGCCTGGACTTCCGCCCCGAGAACTACTGGAAGCCCGGCTCCACCGTCACCGTCGAGCTCACCCGTCACGGCATCCGGAAGACGGTCACGTTCAAGATCGGCCGGAGCCAGATCGACACCGTCGATGCCAGGACGAAGCAGATGACCGTCGTACGGGACGGCAAGACGATCAAGACCATCCCGATCTCGTCCGGCAGCCCCGAGCACCCGACGTACAACGGCCAGATGGTCATCTCCGAGAAGTTCAGGCAGATCCATATGAACGGTACGACCGTCGGCCTCTTGGAGAAGGACGGCAAGCCCGCCTACGACATCAAGGCCGTACCGCACGCCATGCGCCTGACCGACTCGGGCACGTTCATCCACGGCAACTACTGGGGTGCCGACTCGGTCTTCGGCAACGTCAACACCAGCCACGGCTGCGTGGGCCTGAAGGACGTCAAGGGCGGCGGCGACGGCACGCAGCCCGCCGCGTGGTTCTTCGACAACTCGATGATCGGGGACGTCGTGATCGTCAAGAACTCCGAGGACAAGACCATGCTGGCCCCGGACAACGGCCTCGGCGACTGGAACATGCCGTGGAGCGAGTGGGTCGCGGGCAGCGCGACCCACTGACACCACGCCACTCTCCACGCAGGCGAAACGGGAATCCCTTCCGCCAGGCGGCGGCCGACACCATGGAGGCCGCCGCCTGCGGCGTCAGGGCTCTCGAACAGTCCTCGGCCCGGGGGACCGAGGCGTACCGTCGGACATCAGCTGGCCCGTCCCCTGCGCCTGCACACAGCTCTGCCCAAGAGCGCGCTTCCGGATCGCATCGCCGAACTCCTCGCCCAGGTCGAACTCCCGGCCGACCACGCCCACCGCTACCCAGGCGAACTGTCCGGCGGACAGCGCCAGCGCGTCTCCATCGCCCGTGCCCTGGCCGCCGACCCCGACATCCTGCTCTGCGACGAAGTCACCTCGGCCCTCGACGCCGACACCGCGACCGGCATCATGGACCTGCTGACCGCCCTGCGCGAGCGGCACCGCACCACCCTCGTCGTGGTCTCCCATGAGCACGACCTCGTCACCCGCTACACCGACACCGTCCATCTCCTCGACTCCGGCCGCGTCACGGACAGTGGTCCGACCGCTCAAGTCCTGTCGAGGGCGTAGAACCAGGACCGCGCCCTCGCGCTCGGTCGCGAACGCACATCGCGTCGCTGGCGGCCCCGCCACTGCGCCGTCGCACCGGGTGGCCGGCGTGAGACGGCCAGGACATCTGGTGACGGGGAACGCGTGTCACCGGGGCATCCCGCGTCACACCGGGAAGTCTCCATCGGTACTCCCGGCATGGAGCCGGGCCAGGCCGTGGTCGTAGGCGAAGATCACGGCCTGGATGCGGTCGCGGGCGCCGATCTCGGCCGGGACCGGGCTGTCTCCCTCGGCGGCCGGCTCTCCCTGACCAGCCACGGCCCGGCCGCCTTCACCTTGCAGCTCCCCGGTCCGTCCAGGTGACCGGGAGAGGCCCGCGCATGCGACCGCGTGAGCGCGGCTCCCGCCACCGGTTACGGCCTGTGCTCCCTGCTCTCCTGACGCTCGTGACCGCCAGAACAGGAGCCGGGTGCGTACCGATGCTTCAACGGCGCGTCGGCAGTGCCCGCGTGCACCGCACACTGTGCCCACTTCGCGCTGTCCACCATGTGATCGCTGTCGGAAGCGGCGTTGGCCAAACTGGCACAGCACACCGCCAGCAGCAGGCCGCCCGCCACAAGGGGGAGGCTCCGGCGTGCGGGAGGCGGGGCCAGCAGAGCCCGCACCCGCTGCGGCACCGCCCCGCCGGTGACGGCCAGGGCGCGGGATCGTGACATCCCGGCCGATGCCAGAGCCGCGCGCCCAACGGCGTGAGCGACCACCTTGCGGTCGCCGACACGCTCGGCGGCCTCCTCGTCGGCCCAGCGTTCGAGGACGAAACCGCCGGCGACGGCCACGGGCCGCAGCAGCGGGTTCAAGGCCGCGG
This sequence comes from Streptomyces griseochromogenes, assembly GCF_001542625.1. Lineage (NCBI taxonomy): Bacteria > Bacillati > Actinomycetota > Actinomycetes > Kitasatosporales > Streptomycetaceae > Streptomyces > Streptomyces griseochromogenes. Next base: position 6,840,704 of record NZ_CP016279.1, read on the forward strand.
TAAGCCGCCACACGCTCTGGAACAGGTGGTGACGGCCACGCAGATGCGCCCGCTCGTGCGCGAGCAGGGCCTCGCGCTCGCCGTCGCCGAGACAGCGCAGCATTCCCCGGGAGACCACGATGCGTCCCGGCGTGCCGGGCAGGGCAAAGGCCAGCGGTGCCTCGTCGTCCACCACCGCCAGCTCCGTATCCCCGGGAAGGTGGGCACATTCCAGTCGCGCCCGCATGAGATGACGGACCTGCCGTACGGCGGCGACGACCAGCGAGAGGACGCCGACAGCCAACACCAGCGCACTCGCGGCCGCGACAACGCGGTACACGGGATCCTCGGCGCGCAGCGCGGCGACGGACCAGCGGCCCTCGGCGGCGACCTGCGGCACCTGGGCCAGGCCGGTGAAGGCCAGGAGAGCGAGTGCCCCCGCCCAGCCGATCGCCGTCACGAGCGCGGCACAGGCCAGGGCCCAAGCAGCAGGGCGCGGGGGCAGCAGGCGCGCGAGCCGCGGCCCGACGACAGCGAGCACTACCGTGACGGCGAGCGGGACGTAGACGCTGACCAGCATCCGGCTCACCTCTTCCTGCGAGAGCGCTCACCCTCGGCGGGTGTCTCGTTGTGCCCGGACAGCAGCTGGTGCAGCAGGTGCTCGTCCTGCGCCGACAGTTCCGACACGAAACGAGCCAGCACCGCCTCGCGATCGGAGCCGCCTTCGAGCAGGGAGTGCATGCGGTGGGCGGTGTGGGACGCCTCGTCGCGGGCCGGCTCGTAGGCATATCCGCGGCCTTCGCGGTGCCGCACGAGCATGCCCTTCTCATGCAGCCGGGTCAGGATGGTCAACACGGTCGTGTAGGCCAGGTCGCCCGGCACCTGCTTCCGGACCTCACGTGCGGTCAGAGGTCCGTCGGCGGCCCAGAGCGCCGCGAGCACATCGCTCTCCAGCTCGCCGCGCGCCCGCCTGCCGGCTGCCCCTCGGGTCTGCTCGTGTCCTCGGTCCTCCACCGTGCGCCCTTCTTCGTCCGCGTCCGTACAGGCTACCCGGCGACCAACTACTAGTTGTAGGAGGTATGCTCCGGACTTCGAATCTCGGACTACTACATCTCGTAGAATTCCGTCGCTCCCTTCACGTGCGGAGGGGAGGACTGGACCGCGCGCGCCACCCCGGCGTCCGCACACCGCACCGTCACCGCCGACCTGGACGGCGGTGGCACAATCCTCCTCCACGACTCCGACTGCACCTCCGCGCCCGGCGCATGGCGCTCGACCCTCGGCGCACTTCCTCGGATTCTCGAGACGTGCGAAGAGCGCGGCTACTCGGTCGGCCGGCTGCGCGACCACGGATGGCCCCAGCCGGAAGCGGGCCGGCGGGAACACCCCTCACTCATTCATCGTCTACAGTTCCGTAGACGGTCTACATCATTGTAGTCAATCACTCCCGTCCTCTCCCCGATGCCGCATCGTCCCCGCAGAAGGGCTTGGCTCGAATGACCCCACCGCTGCACTTCACGTCCCAGCTCGCCGTGAACGTGCTCGACGCCCAGTCGCTGCTGGCCGCCTTTGGAGTGCTGGGCGTCGGCGTGGTGCTGTTCGCCGAGACGGGACTGCTGATCGGATTCTTCCTGCCCGGCGATTCCCTGTTGTTCACCGCCGGCCTGCTGTGCACAGGAGCGGCAGACCAGCCCGTGAAGTTGTCTCTCGCGCCGCTGCTGGTCGTGGCGGCCATCGGCGCACTGGCCGGGGCGCAGTGCGGGTACATGATCGGCCGCAAGGCGGGCGGTGCTCTGATTTCCGGCAGCCGGTCTCCACGGTTGCACGGGGGGGTCAAACGGGCCGAGGAACTGCTGGAGCGGTACGGGTACGCCAAGGCGGTCGTACTGGCTCGGTTCATCCCGGTGGTGCGCACGGTGCTCAACCCGATCGCGGGCGCGCTGGAGGTCCCGGCGCGGACCTTCACCCTGTGGCAGGTGATCGGCGGCTTGGTCTGGTCCCTGGGAATCATCCTGGCCGGATACGCGCTGGGCTCATCGATCCCGAACGTCGACCAATATCTGCTGCCGCTGGTCGCGCTGATCGTCGTCGTGTCGCTGTCCCCTCTTCTCCTCGAGTTTCTGCGCAGCCGCCGGGCCGCCAAGCCGAAGGAAGGGCGTCGGTGATCCTGCCCTGCGTCGCGTCGGCCATCGCCGGCGCCGACGTGCAGACGGCGGTGTACGAGGACGAGACGACAAACGGGGTCACCAGCCTGGGCAAGCCCTCCGTCACCGCATGAGCCGCCACAACTTCTCTCGTCCCGCCGAAGCCACCGGCTTCGGCGGGTGGCTCCTGTTCGGTGCGCCGACCGTGCTGCTCGCCGACCGTACCGGCCCACTCGGGCCCGACGGCCGATCCCTTCCCTGGCCGATCGGGCACCGCCCCCAGGCGCCCCCGGCCGTGGCCCGCGGGGTGACGACCACCGGGACCGGTGTCGTCCCCTATATCCTGGCCGTGGTGGTCGGTCCGGTCGCGGGTCGCACGGCGCGGCAACGGCTGCGGGCCATGGCCACTCTGCGTCGCCTGCCTGGCCCGGGGACAGGCTCGGCGACACGGCGTCACGGACCTGATTCAGCGTGCACGTCAACCGCAGGTGGACTGGGCCACACACGCCACAGGCTTCGCCCTTCCCAGGGTCACAGCAGCACATCGGTCATGACGGCCGGGCTGGTGATCATCGCGGTGACCCTACGTACCCCGGGCGGGCCGCCCCGTACCGGCGGCCGGCAGTTTGCGGCCGGCCGGCACGGCGCCTCCGGTCGATGGCCCGACGGCTGCCCGAATCGTTCACCGTGGGCATGGCCCGCACGTCCGAGGAGTCGACGGATGACCATGCGCCCGAAGATCCTGGTCGTTGAGGACGATCACGCCCTGCGGGACGTGCTGCGCCGCGGCCTGTCCGAGGAGGGCTTCGACCCCGTCCTCGCCACCGACGGCGCGACGGCTCTACGGCTGACAACCGAGGACTTTGCGGCAGCCATCCTCGACATCGGGCTGCCGGACGCGGACGGACGAGACGTGTGCCAGGCCATGCGTGCCAATGGCTTCCACGCGCCGGTCATCTTCCTCACCGCCCGGCACCAGCTCTCGGACCGGCTGTCCGGATTCTCGGCCGGAGGCGACGACTACCTGCCCAAACCCTTCCATCTCGCCGAACTCGCCGCCCGCCTGAGAGCAGCGCTCCGCCGGACAGTCCCGCAGCCTGCGGCCACGGCCGGCGACCTCGTCCTGGACGCGGTCGAGCACAGCGTGACCGTGGGCGACCTCCACCTCTCTCTGTCCCCCACGGAGTTCCGGCTCCTGGCCGTACTGGCCGCCGCGAACGGAGCCCTCGTGCCCCGCCGCGCCCTCGTCCGGGCAGGTTGGCCCGAGGGGGCGCAGGTCAGCGACAACACCGTGGATCAGTACCTGACCCGGCTGCGCCGCAAGTTGCGCGAGGTGGGCAGCGATCTGACCATCAGCACGACACGCGGAATGGGACACCGGTTGTCATGAAGGACTTCTTCCGCCGCCTGGCGCCACGCACCCTGCGTGGTCGGCTCTCCTTGGTCGCGCTGACCACTGCCGCGCTGCTGATGACCGTGCTGACCGTGGTGTTCAACGTCATGGTGGACCGGCACCTGCGCAACCAGGCAGACGACGAACTTCGCAACCGCGCGGCCGCCGCCGCCTCGACCGTCGACACACGAGGTTCCCGGGTGCGCGTCCTGGAGACCGCCGGCGACCAGTTCCTCGACGCGAACGTGTGGATCTACAGCGGGGCCCGTGTGATCGAGAAGCCACCGTCCGCCACAGCGCAGAGCCCGCTTTCCCGGGCCGCCGGCCGACTCGCCGCCCAGAAGCGGCACGCCTGTATCACGGCCGCCGAAAGCCCCGGCTCCGTCCGCCTGTGCGCCCAGCCCCTGCACGACAAGCACGCCGTCACCGTCGTGACGGCCCTGGCTCTCGGCCCCTATCGCAGTTCAGCCGACGTCCTGCTGCTGGGCTCGCTGGCCCTGGACGCCGCGATGCTCGTGTGCACCTACGCGCTGACACGTCTCGCGGTCGGCCGGGCCCTGCACCCGGTGCGAACCATGACCGATCAGGCCATGCAGCGCAGCGCCGTGGCTTCCGCCGAACGCTTCGGCGCAGCGGAACACCCGGCCGAGCTCGCCCGCCTCGGTACCTCGCTGGACGCCCTACTGGACCGTATACGCACTGTGCTGCGTCATGAACAGCAGCTCACCGGAGAGCTGTCCCACGAGCTGCGCACCCCGCTGACACGGATCATCATCGAACTCGACTGGTGGCGCGCCCGGCCTCGCACGGACGCCGAGACACGGGCCACTCACGAGGTGATCGCCGAGGCCGCCCAGTCCATGCGCACCATCTGCGACACGTTGCTCCATGAGGCCCGTGAAAGCATGCCGAGCCCGTCAAAGGCCCCCGGCACGACCGACGTCGTGCTCGTACTCGGACGCCTGGTCGAACAGCTCGACCCGCGGGTATCGGTGAAGGCCGTAGTGGAGGCCGAAGACCCGGAGCTGGAGGCGGGGGTCACGCCTGCTGTCCTCGAACGCATCGTCAGCCCGCTGCTCTCCAACGCCCTGCGCCACGCGCGCTCCAGCGTGGCCATCCGCGTCCGACGGGCCGTGGGTGCCGTGCGGATCGACATCACCGACGACGGCCCCGGCGTACCCCAGACGTTTCTGAGCGGACTGTTCCAGCCCGGCCGCCGCGCCGACTGCGCCGACGGTCACGACGGGGCGGGCCTGGGGCTGCCGCTCGCGCGACGCCTGGCCCGCTCCGTCGGCGGCGAGGTGTCCTACGACCGCGGGCACACCCCCGGGGCTCGATTCACCGTCACCCTGCCCACCGGGTGACCGGCTCCTGATCCATGCGCCGGCGGACGGCCTTGCGCTCGTGTACCTGGGCGTAGGAGACCGAACAGGACAGCAAGCAGCACCGCCGGCGAACCGATCGTGCCGAGGTTCGAACCACCCTTGACGACCGGCTTGGTCAGAAAGTCACCCACGGTGGCACCCAGCGACCGGGTGAGGACGAAGGCGCTCCAGAACAGCGGTACGTTCGAGACGGCCGGGACCTTCATCAGCGCGACCAGCACAGCAGGCTCTCCGGTCACCGGGAGGGCTCCGCACCCACGCTCAGCGCGATCCATCAGGCCCTCCGCACCGCTCCCGCTGCCCTGTCGGCCGCCGAGGCGACCGGCGTCTCCCGTGCCACGGCCCAGCGGTAGCTGTCCTCCCCGGGAGCCCTCGCCCATGGCGAGCCGGCCCCGGACTAGCTTCGACGACCGACCGGTTGCCGGTTGCGTCGTGGCTGAGCAGTGGGAGCAATCCTGCGGTGGCTCATGGAAGGGTTCCGCGTACGTGCTGTCGTGACGGGTTGCAGCCGCACGACGGCGTCCAGGCCGCCGCCCGGTGCCGCGAGCAACGTGACGTCGCCACCGCCGGCGTCGGTGAGTCGCTGAACCATGGACAGTCCCAGGCCCGTGCCGTCGTGGTGCGTGTCTGCGCCACGCCAGAACCGGTCGAAGGCTCGTTTCCGGTCGGTCTCACTCATGCCCGGGCCTTGGTCAACGACGTGCAGTTCGACCAAGGCCGGCAATCGGTCCCCATCAGCTGGTGCGGCTGCGATCGCCAGAGTGATGATGGTCTCGGGAGGAGAAACATGAAGCGCGTTGGACAGCAGGTTGTCGATGATCTGCTCGAGTGCGCCAGAGACCGCCCACACCTGCCCGCCGCTGGTACCGGTCACGGTGATTCCGACGCTCTGTTCGGCGGCGAAGGCCGTCCACATGGCCGCCCGGTCGGCAACGACCGCATCGAGGTCGACGATCTCGGGGGTGATCGCCGAGTTCTCCAGCCGCGCAAGAGCGAGCAGTCCTTGGACCATGCGGCTGAGTCGCCCCACTTCACCGATCGCTTCGTTCAGGCTGGCCTGGGCGCAGGCAGCGAGGTGGGGCTCAAAGTTCTCCAGACGCAGGTGCAGCGACGTCAGCGGCGTCTTCAGCTGATGCGACGCCTCAGAGGCGAATGCTTCCTGGGCTTGGAGCAGGTGTTGGAGCCGAGTGGCCGTGCGGGTGAAGGTGGCGGCGAGCCGACGCAGCTCCGGCGGGCCGCGATCGGCGTCAGGAGGGTCGGTGAGACGGCCCTCGGCCAACTGCGTCGTGGCCTGTTCCAGAGCCCGCAGGGGACGGGTGGTCCAGCGGGCGAAGACGAATCCGACCAGGGCGACGGCGGTCAGCACGCCGACAGCAACGAGAACGAGTGCCATCCACGTGGCGTGGACCTTCTTGGCGAGGGGCGCCATCGAATAGACCGTCCGCACGACGCACGGGGTGGGGTCGCTGGAAGTGCCGGGCACGGTCGCGAACAGGACCTTGTCGCCTGGGGCGACATCTTCACTGATACCCGTGGCGGGTCGACCCCGTAGGGCCATGGCGATGTCCGGCTCAGAGGAGAGGTTTCTGCCCACCGCGGAGGAGGTGGCCGTATCGGTGAGGACTCTTCCCCAGCGGTCGATGACGATGACACTGCTGCCGGTCCGCTGAGCATAGCCGCGTGCAATCCCGGGAAGGTCCGCGGCCAGACCGTGTTCCAGTTTCTCCTCACACACGGCAGCGAACGTCACGGCGCCCAGTTCCGCCGTGTTGGAGAAGCGAGTCAGCTCGCTGCGTGCGTACACGAAGCCGAACGGCACTTCGAGGGCGACCAGGACCAGCAACATGAGGCTGAGGTAGCTCAACAGGAGGCGACGGCTCATCGGCGTCCCCGCCGCGGCTCTGGCCGTACCGGCGGAGAGACCAGGTGGTCCGCAGGCGGGACCAGGCGGAACCCGATGCCACGGATGTTCTCGATCCATGACGGGTCACCGAGTTTGCGGCGCAGCGCGGCGATGTGCACATCAAGTGTCTTCGTGGGCCCGAAGTAGTCCGGCTCCCAGACAGTGTCGAGGATCTGCTGGCGAGAGCAGACGGCTCCGGGATCCTCAGCGAGGCACACGAGCAGGTCGAACTCCTTGGGAGCCAGGGCGATCGGCACCGCTTGCAGGCACACCTGACGGGTGCGGCGATCGATGCTCAGCGGGCCGACCCACTGGGCGTCGTCGCACGTGCCTGTGATCTCCCAGCCACCGGACACGGCGGCGGGAACTCCGTCGAAGGGACTGGTGCGGGCCCGGCGAGTAACCGCCCGGATGCGTGCGACCAGCTCCCGGACTCCGAACGGCTTCGACACATAGTCGTCCGCGCCCAGTTCGAGGCCGAGCACCCTGTCCACCTCGGAGTCACGGGCGGTGATCATGATGATCGGCACTGAGGAGCGCGCTCGCAGCGCCCGGCAGACGTCGATGCCGTCCATGTCTGGCAGTCCCAGGTCCAGCAACACCATCGCCGGCTCTGCTGCCGCCAGGCCCTCGGCGCCGGTCCGGGCGTGTTCCACGGTGAACCCGAAACGGTGTAGACCCTCCGCCAAGGGCTCGGCCACCCGGTCGTCGTCCTCGATCAGCAAAACGTGCATACCGACAGGCTCACGCACTCAAGGCCCGGCGCGCGTCTCATCGCCGCGCCACTCCCCCGTCCCGGTGATTTCACACTCGGCGCGCAGCCGATACAAGGAGCCTTCTGAAGAGCTCCGTGGGTGAATCCGCCAGACAGTGGACGCATTCACCTAAAAAAGTTCCGGGACATCAAACGAATCGCCAGCACGGAGTTAGCAATTAGCTAAGGACCGGAGCGTCGGATCGCCTCAGACCCACGTCGACAACGCACGACAGTCCAGTAAGTGCTCTACATCTTCGAGAGCTTGGCCTCGGTACGACCCCGTCGACTGCGCACACCCCGCGCACCTCTCCTTTGACGCATCCCCGCCATGTCCCATGCTCGGGCGTCCACGTTTTCATGCATTCGCCGTCTTGTCGGCGTGGCACCCGCCGCATGTGCGCTGGATTCTCCTTTACAGGACGTCGCCTAGTGTCCGAAGTGCGGCACCGCGTACCAGGTACGCCGCGTGGAGAAATACGTTCTCGACTCCTAGGGATGCCCATGCCCAGTCAAGAATCCTGCCGTCTCATTGAATCCTCGTTCGATTGCGGGCAAAGGCGATGAAGATGCCCGAAACGACGATCGACGCGACGATCGGCGAACTGAGCAGGGCGCGCCCGGATCTCGTGCAGCCGTTCATGGTGGCGCTCGCGGGGGCAAGGGCTACTGTGCTTGCCCGTCTGTGGGGCGCCTTCGGACGAGAGCCCCTTCCCGGGCTGGCTGCGCGACGGCAGGACGCGGAGACACTGATCGTCGATCTGCGCAACGGGGGCCGCCTCACCGGACCCGAGTCCTGCGCCCGGCGGTTCGCTCAGGTGCCGGACGACTTCACCGTGGCAGGACCCGAAGGACCGATCCGTGAACCGGCCGCATTGCTCGCGCAGCTGGACCTGCGCACTCGCGCCGCCAGTCGCCTCGCGGAGGAACTCGACAACAGCGTGGTGAACCTCGCGCTGGCCCGCGCAGCGAATGGCCATGTGCCCTCTGCGCTCCACGATTCGGTCGATGCCGAGCAGGCAGTGGTGGACGGCCATCCGCAGCACCCTTGCTGTCGCACCCGTAGTGGCATGAGCGTCGCCGACGTGCTCGCCTACGCGCCCGAGCACCACCCGGTGATCGACCTCGCCCTGGTTCCGGTCCCGGCGGACCGCTGGCTGGGTGCCGGCAGCTGGCCGGACGAGCTGCGGGAAGATGGCACGTTCCTGCTGCCGGTCCACCCCTGGCAGCGGGACCACGTGCTGGTGCGCTACCCCGAACTCGTCCCGACACGACGAACGATCCGGGCCCGCCCCCTGTTGTCGCTGCGCACGCTGGCGCCCGGTACCGGCTTGGCCGGCTGCCACATCAAGACCTCGCTCGACGTACAGGTCACCAACTACCTTCGCACCATCTCACCCGTGGAGGTCGCCGACGGACCGCCCCTGTCGGACCTGGTGTCGGCGGTCCTCGACAAGTCCGGGTTCGGCGAAGATCTGAGGATCCTGCGCGAGCTGGGCGGCGGGGCCGTACGGGTGAACGGGCAGGCATCCGCAAGCCTCGCGGCCATGATCAGAGAGTCCACCGACTCGCACCTGGGGGTCGGAGAGGTCGCCGTACCCCTGACCTCGGTGCACGCGACCGGAGCCGCTGTCGTGGCGGGTGATCCGGTGCGATGGCTGACGGACTTCGCCGAACTCGTGCTGCCTCCCGTGCTCACCCTGCTGTCCATGGGAGTGGCGCTGGAGGCCCACGGTCAGAACACACTCGTCGTGCTGCGGGACGGCCGGCCGGTACGCGTGCTCTACCGGGACCTGGACGGGGTACGGGTCAGTCCGCACCGACTGTCCGACTACGGCTACGCGCTGCCGCCCCTGGCCGGGACCCGCGCCGGCAATGACGTCGACACGCTGCACAGCAAGCTGTTCGGTGCACTGATCAGCGGGGTGTTCAGCGAACTGGTCGACGTCCTGGCACGAACCAGGGCAGCCGATCCCGCGGAGCTGTGGGCAACGGTGGCAGAGGTCGGCCGCAGTGTGTACGCCGGGCTACCGGACAGCGATGATGCCGCAGCCTTCTTCGGCGCGACCGTACCGCTCAAAGCGACCATTGCCATGCGCCTGGCCGACGCTCCGGGCAAGGCACAGTGGACCGCTGCCCCCAATCCACTCGCTCTGCATCGCTGACCTTCGTGTGCCCACCCCGACCCGATGGTCGGCACATGACTCCTTCCCCCCCTGCCGGGAGCGACCGAAGCACCGTCTCCGACACCCTGGAGCCACCCATGACCACGTCCACTACCGTCCCGAACGGCGCCATGCCGACCGATCTGACAGCGGCGACGCCTGCCACGCCTGCTCAGACCGCCGACACCGTCACCACCCACACCCTCCTCAACTGCCTGATCCGCGAGGTGTCCGCACCCGAGCGCCAGGTGACCGTCGACCGCGACCACCTGCTGCTGCGCCTGCCCCGCCGCGACCTGCTGCTGCGAGCACGGCTGCGCCGGGTATCGCTGATCGGCGCACACCGGTTCCAGGGCCCGCTCCAGCGACTCACCGACACCGCATGGGTTCCCGTCGGCTGGCACGAACTGGCCGCCTATGTAATGGAGGAGTTGGAACTGCGCACCGGCCACGCCAACGGTGAGTTCCTGGACCAGGTGGCCGACAGCCGCGAGACCATCCGCGCGGCCCTCGAACACCGGACGCACACGATGCCGCAGCAAGACCCGTATGTGGCCTCGGAACAAGCCCTCGTCTTCGGCCATCGCTTCCACCCCACCCCGAAAGCCCGCACCGGTGGCACAGCGGACTGGCTGGCGTACGGACCGGAAACCGGCGCCCGCTTCCGGCTGCGTCACCTGGCCGTGCGCCGTCATCTGGTGCAGGAGGAAGGCGACGTGACCGAACTCGACGCGCTGTGCCCGGTGACCGACCCGGAGTTCGTGACGCTCCCGGTACACCCCTGGCAGTTCCGGCTGCTGAGCCGGCACAACCGTCTGCGTGCGGCGATGGCCGCGGGGGACGTACTCGACAAGGGCGTGAGCGGACCCGAGTTCGCGCCGACCGCGTCGGTCCGCACGCTGTATCAGCCGGACACCGACACGTTCCTCAAGTTCAGCCTGAACATCCGTCTCACCAACTGCGTCCGCAAGCACGCCAGTTACGAGTTGCCCGGCGCCGTCGCCCTGAACGGCCTGCTCCAGCCCGTCATGGACCGGTTGGCCGAACGCTTTCCCGGGTGCGCACTGCTCGAGGAACCCGGGTACCGCACCTTCGCCGCAGACGGCGACACCGCGCTGGTGGAGGGATTCGGTGTCATCGTCCGCTCTGGACTACTCCCCCACCTGCGCCCCGGGGTGACCCCGCTGCTCGCTGCCGCGATTGCGGACGAGTACGCCACCAGCGCCGCCCACGTCTCCCACCTGCTCGCACGGGGCAATCAGGATGTCTTGAGTTGGTGGGACACCTACCTCCGGCTGCTGCTGCCGCCGGTGTTGAGCGCCTACTTCGAGCATGGCGTCGTCATGGAACCACACCTGCAGAACGTCGTGGTCGGCGTGCACGCCGACGGAGCGCCGGCACAGATGCTCTTCCGCGACCTGGAGGGGACCAAGCTGCTGCCACACCACCACGCGCGTTTCCTCGCCACCCTTCCCGATGATGTGCGACAGCCCCTCACCTACGACGTCGAACAGGGCTGGAACCGGGTCGCGTACTGCCTCCTGGTGAATCACGTCTCGGAGGTGCTGGGCGCCCTCGCCGACCTCGAACCAACTCTGGAATCGGCACTGTGGGGCGTGGTCCGCGACCGACTCGACGCATACGCCCGTACCGCCGGCAGACCCCCACGTCTGCGCGCCCTGCTCTCAGGCGTCCCGCTGCCCGCCAAGGCCAATCTCCTCCTGCGCTGGGCCCGCAAAGCCGACCGGCACGCAACCTACGTGCCCCTGCCCAGCCCCCTGGGCGCCTGCTTCCCAAGGGAGTTGAACCAGTGAAAGAGTCGTTGCTCCACCACGTCCGCCACCTCCCGGCCGCTCAACTTCCTTCCTACGTCTACGATTTGCCGAGCCTGCGGCAGCACACCCGATCCATCCGCGCCACGCTGCCTCGTCGCGTGGAGCTGCTGTACGCGGTGAAGGCCAACCCTGACCCACACCTTCTGCAGGCCCTGGCCGAGCAGGTCGACGGATTCGAGGTTGCGTCCGGCGGCGAACTACGCCATACCCGTGCCCTCTTGCCCGATGCGGCGATCGTCTTCGGCGGCCCCGGCAAGACTTCGACCGATCTCGACGAGGCGCTGTCCGCCGGTGTGGAACGCCTGCACGTCGACAGCGAGCAAGAGCTGCGCATCCTGACGAGCGTCATGGGCCACCGCACCGCCGATGTCCTCCTGCGCGTCAACGCGCCCGTGATGATTCGTCGGACGGCACTGACCATGGGGGGCGGGCCCAGCCCCTTCGGGCTGGATCCCTCCCAGTTGGACCGATGCCTGCAGATCATCGCCGACGACGAGCGCATCCGACTGCAAGGGCTCCATGTCCACCTGGCGAGCGGCCTGGACGCCCGAGCCCATCTGGCCCTGGTCGACGAAGTGGTGAGCTGGGCAGACTGCTGGAGGCGGCAGCGGGGGACCGAGCTGACCGAGATCAATGTCGGCGGAGGCATGGGCGTCGACTACGACCGCCCGCACCAGACATTCGACTGGTCCGCCTTCGGCACCGGACTCCAGCAGATCCTCGCACGCCACCCCGGTCTGACGTTGAAAATCGAACCCGGCCGGTCGGTCACGGCCTACTGCGGCACATACGTCACCCGGGTTCTGGACGTCAAATTCAGCCGGGGCGAAGCGTTCGCCGTCCTCCGCGGAGGTACTCACCATTTGCGCACGCCCGCCGCGAAACAGCACGACCAGCCTTTCGAGATCATTCCCGACGACGCGTGGCACCTTCCCTGGATCCGCCCCGAGGTACGCGACGAGCCGGTGACCCTCGTCGGTCAACTCTGCACACCCAAGGACGTGCTGGCCCGTCGGGTCATGATCAACCGACTGCGAGTCGGCGACCGCATCGCCTTCGCCATGGCCGGTGCCTACGCCTGGAACATCTCCCACCAGGGCTTCCTCATGCACTCCCACCCCACCTTCCACCATCACGACGAGGGGGACCGGCCCGTGCCGTACAAGTGTGTCTGCCGGACCGCATGAGTGCGTACACCCGTACCCCCGCCCCTCAGCAGCCACAGGCGCAGGGCGCGGTGGTCTCCACCCTGGCCATCCCGGCCTTCCGCCGGTATCTGCTCGGCCAGCTGACCTCGAACGTCGGCACCTGGATGCAGCGTGCGGCCCAGGACCTGCTGGTCCTGCATCTCACCGGCAACAACGGCAGCGCTGTCGGCATGGTGACCGCACTTCAGTTTCTCCCCCAGACGCTGTTCAGTCTGACTGGAGGCGTCCTGGCCGATCGCTGTTCCAAACGCCGACTCCTGCTCGTCACCCACACCGGCATGGCAGTGCAGTCCCTGCTGCTCGGCCTCTTCACCGTCACCGGAGCGGTGAGTCTCCCCATGGTGTACATCCTGGCCTTCGCCCTTGGCACAGCCACCGCCGTCGACAGCCCGGCACGCAGCGCCTTCGTCTCCGAACTGGTCACACGCGATCGGGTGGCGACCGCGGTCAGTCTCAATTCCACCCAGTTCAACGTCGCCCGAATCCTCGGCCCCGCGGCAGCGGGGCTGACAGCGGCGGCCGTCGGGGTCGGCCCGGTGTTCCTCATCAACACCGTCTCGTACCTGGCAGTCCTGTACGGGCTGCTCACCCCCGTCGGCGGCCTCCAAGGCCCTGCCCCGTCCAAGCACGGCGGCACAAGGGTGCGCGACGCGTTCCGGCACATCGCGTCAACGCCCGAGCTTCGTCTGCCCATCACCCTCATCGCCTTCGTGAGCACCTTCGGCTTCAATTTCCAGGTCACCACCTCCCTGATGGCGATCACCGTCTTCCACTCGGACTCCGCGGCCTTCGGCTGTCTCTCGGCTGGATACGCGGTCGGCAGCCTCGTGGGCGCGATACTCGGCGCAAGGATCAAACGGCCGCCCACGGGACGGCGCCTGGTCACCGCCACGGTCGCCTTCGGCCTGCTGGAGGCGACGCTGGGACTGATGCCCGGCTACGACACGTTCCTGGCCCTGCTCATTCCGACCGGCTACGCCGCCGTGACCATCACCATGACCGCCAACTCTCTGATCCAGCTGCATGCGGAACCGCATCTGCGTGGCCGCGTCCTGTCCGCCTACTTCCTCGTACTCCTCGGCGGCACCCCCGTCGGCGCCCCACTGGTCGGCCTCGTCTCCGACGCCTACGGCGCACGCTGGACCCTGCTGCTCGGCGGCCTCGTCTCGACGTTGGCAGCGGTGACTTGCTCAACATTGACGTTCAGGCTCCAGCGGCAGGGTCCGCCAGGATGTACGGGCGCCCAGGCAGGCGAACGCCTCATCGACACGCCGGACTTTCGACCCAGGCGGTAGCCCCTTTCGGGGTGCGCGCTTGAGGTCGTCGGCAAGTTCGAGCGCTCACCGGGGCGGCGGTCGGCCACTCCTCTCAACCGTGTGGTGGACGCGCGGCGTCACTGGGATTGGGGGACCTGAACGCATGGCCCCCAACCTGTCGGCGCGGTCAGCGGTTGGCGGGCCCATGACAGCGGGCGCTGCCGGAGTCGGTGTAGCCGGTGCCGTTGGCAGCCTGGTAGGTCCACGAGTAGCCCGTCGGCTTCAGGTTGAAACGGCTGACACCGTAGGAGGCGTCGTTGCCGGTGACACGGTTCGGGGACTGGTCCGCGGGGGCCAGAGTGTCCAGCCCCTCGCCTCCGGTGCCGACGATGAACTCGGTGATGCCCTTGTGAGCCTCCGCATTGCCCTGCGGATTCTGCGGCGCGAACCGGGCGTAGAGGTGCTCGTGCCCATTGAGTACGACGTCGACGCCGGCCTTGTAGAGCAGCGGCCACCACTCTGTCTGCGACATCTTCCCCTCGTCGGAGGCTGAGGCGCTGGCACTGAACGCCGGCTGGTGCCAGTAGGCCAGTGTGCACGTGGCGCGGTCGGCGGCGAGATCGTCCCGTAGCCATGCCGCCTGCTGCTTCACCCAGGCACCGTCCGGGGAGCACCCGCCGGTCTGTACAGCGCATTCGGCGTTGAGGGAGATGATGTGCCAGGCGCCCAGGTCGTAGGAGTACCAGCCCCGGCCGGCGGTGCCCGCCTGGCCTTGCGCGCGGGGCACGGGCTGGCCCTCGGCGTCGGTGAGCGGGCTGCCGGTGGAGTCCAGGCTGCGGCCGTTGTAGTACGAGTAGTAGCCGGACCCGTCGACTCCCTTCTCTCCGTCCTTGTAGTCGTAGAACTCGTGGTTGCCGGGTGCCGGTCGCTGGAGGTACTTGAACGCGCCGTAGGTCCGGTCGAAGGAGCCCATGAAGTCGTTGTAGCGGCCGACTTGGTACTGCTCGTCGCCCAGCAGGGCCACCAGGTCGGGCTGCATGGTCTCGATCTGGTCGGCCGTGAGCGTCTGGGCGTTCTGGCGGGTGCCGTCGCACAGGTACTTGTGGTCGACCCCCTCGGCGTCCCCGTCGGGCTCGCACGCGATGTCCCCGACCGCCGCGAGGACCGCCGTGCGGTCCGACATGGGCTGGTACGGCCAGGGGTTGTGGACGCTCTCGGCCGTCGCGGCGGTGGCGGTGAGCAGCAGGGCGCCGGTTGCGGCCAGGGCGGCGAGGGTGCGACGTCTCATTCCAGCAGGCTCCTTCCCCGCCCCGTCCGATCGGAGCGGACGGGGGGTCATGGTTGTGCTCGTCGGCGCACGCCACCCGGCCAAAGGCCGAACTGCGGCCGGAGAGAGGATGACTGTTCGGCGCTGGCAAGCGCCCCTGGTCGCCACGTGGACGGTGCGGCCGAACGTCCCAATCGGCTGCCTCGGAGATCAACCGCCCCACTGCCTGCTGCAAGCCCCAAGTAGCAGGCGCCGATTCCTGTTGCCGGCCGCGCGGTCTGTCGACTTGCTCCGAACCGGGTGCCGGGCACGGGTGCGGTCTCGCCGGGGGATCATGTCGAATGTGGGCGGGCGCCGTCTCCCCTGGCTAGGCGTGCCGCTGGAGCACGGCCCGTGGGTCACCGCGCCGGCGGTGTCTGCCGTCACACCGTGTGGCGCGACGAAGATCTGGCATCAGCTGGTGGTCTATCCGCTGCTTGAATACCGGGATCGCCTCCAACCGCCTCGGTCCGGCCGCGCCTTGAGGTGCAGCCGACTCACGACGACGGCAAGTGTGCCGCTTGGAGATGAGCCCTCTTGCCGTAGCCGGATGACACGGTTCGAGAGCTCTTGGGCGTCGGCCGTTCCCTTTGCCTCATCGGGGTGGCGATGGGTCCCCGGTCGAGTGTGTCGGCCGTTGGGTGCGGCCATCGCGGGCATCCGTCGGGCAATGCTATGGGACGGCCCGAGTGGCGGCGCCGGGTTCGGCAGTCAGGAGCGGTCGCAGCGCGCCGCGGCTCAGGGCCGCGACCAGAGGGGTGGCCCAGCGACGGAGTGCCAGGCTGGTGAGGTAGGCGACGGGCAGCGCGAGGACCACGGAACCGAGTACGTCGTGCGGGTAGTGGGCACCGACGTAGACGCGGCTGAAGCCCTCCACCACGGCGAACACCGCGGCAATGACGCTCAGGCGGCGGTCCAGCAGGAACAGGGCGGCCACCGCAGCGGCTGCCACGGTGCTGTGCCCGCTGGGGAAGGCGTAGTCCGACGGTGCGGGGCAGGCATCCACGAGGTAGGCGTGAGGCATCGACCGGCAGGGACGGACCTCGCCCACGACCTTCTTGATCACCTCGGCAACGGAGAAAGCGGTCACGACGGCGACCGGCGCGGCCAGGGCGACGGCCATCGCCTGGGCGCCGCGGCGGCGCGCGGCCCACCAGCCCATGACCATGAGGACCGCGAAAACGCCCAGGCCGAGGTTGGTCCACACCTCCATCGGAGTGTTGAGCCATCTGGTGTCGCGGGCGAAATCCGTGACAGAGGTGAACAAGGAGCCGTCGATGCCGGATCCGTCGAAAGCCAGCTGCGCGGTGGCGGCCGCGGTCATAGCGAGACGTCCTTCCCTGAGAGCACGTCGTGTGAGACAGGCACGTGGCGACGCGGTGCGGGCACGCACCACCGGACGACCCCTCCGCGTGACATGCTGATGACCTCACAGTGACGTCGAGGTGGCCGCTCGGTAAATCTACTACATGTCGTAGAAGTAAAGACCCGGAGTGGTCCGCTGCCCTCGTGCCCTGTGGGACTGCCCCTGTCGGCGAAGGCGTCCACCCGGGGCCACCGGTCAGCGTGCGGGGGTAACAGCGGAAGGCCGCCATGTCCCTGGTGGTGCAGGACGTGGTTGCCCTGTGCGGCAAGAGCCGCCACGGTGACCAGGGCGTGACTGGGCCGCTCCGCAGACAGGTGGGACTGGCGCACCGAGTCGGTGCCTGGCGGTGAGTGAGGCCGATCGCCCCTTTCCCTCCGCCACGAACCACTGCCGGACTTTTCGCCATCGCTATCCGCAGGAGAACAAGTTCAGTGGCTGGACAGAGCCTCTCGCCGGCGCCGTTCTATGGCTGCCGACTCCGGGCGGTGGGGCTGGGCGACGGCGTGGCTGAGATGCCGCTGGTGGCGCCGCCGATCAGCCCGCCGTCGGATGCGTTGCCGGTCCCCACGCCGGATGAGCCGGCGGTAGTGCCGGAACTGTCGGTCGGAGTCGGAGTGGTGCAGTTTTCCTTCCAGTGCCGGCAGCCGTCGGTGGAGGGGCTCGGCGTGACCGGTGCGGTCGGGGCGGCCGAGGGGGTGCTTGCGGTGGCGGAGGGGGTGGCCGACTGGGCGCCGTTTTCGTCGGTGGCCTGACCCAGTTGCGGGGCGGGCGGGAACTGCTGGACGGGCTGTCCCTGGAGGGCGGGAGTCATGTAGCCGGTCCACACCTCGGTGGGCATGTCGGCGCCGAAGACCTTGGAGTAGCCGCCCACGCCCTGCATCGACTGCAGGCCGGCGTTCTTCGGGTCCTCCTTGAACATGGCGACAGAAGTGACCATCTGCGGGGTGTAGCCGATGAACCAGGCGGACTTGTAGTCGTCGGTGGTGCCGGTCTTGCCGGCCGCCGGCCGGCCCAGGGCCTGGGCGTTGGTGCCCGTACCGTTCTTGACGACGCCTTGCAGGACGTCGGTGACGGTGTCGGCGGTCGAGGAGGGCATGGCCGTGGTGCCCTTGGGCTTGTCGAAGCCGGGCAACTGCCCGCCGTCGGCGATGACCTTGGTCACCGAGTACGGCTCGTGCTGAACCCCGCCGTCGTCGAAGGTGGCGTAGGCGTCGGCCATGCGGATCGCCGAGGGTGTGGAGGTACCGATGTAGAAGCCGGGGGTGTCGTACTGCAGACTCTTGCGCAGCAGGCCCGCATTGAGGGCCTCGTTCTCCACGTTGTCGTAGCCGACGTACTCGCCGAGCTGGACGTACGGGGTGTTGACCGACTGCTCCATGGCCTTGCGCAGGGTGATGTAACCCCATTTCGTGGGGACGTCGTTGCGCTGGTGGAGGAGGCCTGTGGGGTCGCCGGAGTCCGGCAGTTCCTGGCCTTGCCGGCTCTTGATGGTGATCCCGTCGTCGCCGTTGAACTTGGAGTCGGGGGTGATCGGTGAGGGCTGCCCGCCCGGGGAGAGTACGGCGCCGTGGTCGAGGGCGGCTGCCAGGTCGATGGGCTTGAAGGTGGAACCGACCGGCACCCCGGTGGCATCGGCGTTGTTGCTCCAGTGGCCTTTGTTCCAGCCCGGCCCGCCGTACAGGGCCACGACCGCGCCGGTCGATGGATCGATCGATGCCGAGCCGACCTGGACGTCCTTGTCCGCCGAGCGGCGCTTGGGGTCGAGGTGCTTCTTCTCCATCGCCGCGACGGACGCCGACAGCGCGTTCACCTTCCTCCTGTCGAAGGTGGTGTAGATCTGATAACCGCCGTGACCGAGCTGCTGGTCGGTGATCGACGAGTGCGCTTCGACGTACTTCATCGCGGTGTCCACCAGGTAGCCGGTCTGCCCGGACATCCCCGCCGAGGGCGTGTAGGGCTTGGGCGCGGGGAACCCGGCGGCCAGGTACTGCTGTTCCTGTACCTGGTCGATCTTGTGGATGGCGGCCATACGGCCCAGCACGTACTTCCAGCGCGCCTCGGCCTGGGCCTTGGCCTGCGGGTCGGAGTCGGCGTGCATCAGCAAACTCGGCTCGTTGACGGTGGCGGCGATGAACGCGCCCTGGCTGACGGTCAGCTGGGAGGCGTTCTCACGGTAGTAGGCGCGGGCCGCAGCTTCGATGCCGTAGGCGTCCCGACCGTAGTAACAGGTGTTGAGATAGCCCTGCAGAATCTGCTGCTTGGACATCTGACCGCCGATTTTGAGGGAGATCATGATCTCCCTCAACTTGCGGGTGACCGACTGGTCCTGACTGAGGTAGGTGTTCTTCACGAACTGCTGGGTGATGGTGGACCCGGACTGCACCTCACCGCCTGTGGCCATGTGGTAGACAGCGCGAAACATACCCTGCGTGTCGACGCCAGGATCGGTGTAGAAGGTGGCGTTTTCCGCGGCGAGGAAGTCCCACTGCACCAGCATCGGGACCTGGGCGAGGTCGACGTTCTGCCGGTTGGTCGACCCCTGTGTGGCCATCACCGAACCGTCCGACCAGTAGTAGGTGTTGCTCTGCTTCTGGGTGCTGGGATTGGCGCTGGGGATGGTCGTGGTGGCGTAGGCGTATCCGAACAGGCCCAGGAGGCCACCGACGACCAGCAGGAACGTACCGAGCACCTGCTTCCACGACGGCAGCCACCGCCGAAGACCACGCTTGTCCGCCCGCGGGTAGTCGATGAGACCGCGTCGACCACCGCGCCCGGGGTTCGGACGCCGATCGTCCGCCCTCCGACGTCCCGCTCGCCCGTCACCGGCGTGGGCGGCTCGGACGCCGTACCGTGAGTCGTCCGGGCCGGACGGTCCTGTCCTCCCGGGCGACCTGCGCCGGTGTCCGCTCATCTTCGCCACTCCTCGACCAGACTCGAGCCCGCACGCCACTGCGAGGCCGGACTCGCCGCACCACTGTGGTCTGCGACGGGTGCCCTGGCCCGGGGCGGACTGAAGCTCCGACTTCCTACAAATTGTAAGACTAACCCGTGCCCGGGCCGCGACGGGAGCACCTCTGGTCAAAGCCCCACGGCGCGTAGGATCGATCGTGGCGCGCGTACGGAAGGCACAGGAGGGTTCGGGCATGGCTCACGACAGCGGTGGCGAGCACGCCGACCGCCGGGCGAGCGGGGCTTTGGAGGCCGAGATCATGGCCGTGCTCTGGAGTGCCGGTATGCCGATGACGGCCGGTGCCGTCCAGGCTGCCCTCACACCTGGGCTCGCCTACAAGACCGTGCTCACCGTGTTGGGACGATTGCACACCAAGGGGATGCTCGAACGCGAGCGCGTCGGCAGGGCCCACGCGTATCACCCGCGCCAGGAAGCAGCCGAGGCTTCCGCCGAGCAGATGAAAACCGCACTGGACCGCGGCCACGACCGCACTGCCGTGCTGCAGCGCTTCATCGAGACTCTCGATCCCGCGGACGAGGCCGCACTGCGCGCCCTGCTCGGCCCGGGCGAGTGACACAACCGGCGAAGGAACGCCATGGTGCACGGCACAGGTGCCCCGCGTTCCGCAGACCCGGCAGCCGCCGTGGTTGGTCCAGCGCGCTGCATGCCCACGGAGCCGTGGACTCTCCTGGACCAGTGCGCCCCACTCGGCTTCAGAACAGATGGAGAACGTGCAGGCAACGGGAGAAATCCGAAGTCACCTCGGCGAAGGCCAACCCGGTCAGGGCAGTGACCGCCAGCGCGGGCGAGACCGCACCCCAGTGGCTGGTCGGACGTTCGGCCCGCATGGCGCCGACGCGCGCGGTCACCTTGTGCCTCAGATAGGCCAAGACGCCTTGTGGCTCACGCATTCGAGTCGCGTCGGCAATCGCCAGTGCGGCACGGGCCAGAGAACGGGCGGCGAGCAGGCGGCTGCCGGTCGACTGCGCGGCTTCCTCATCCGCCCAGCGTTCAATCTGGAAGGCGATGAGGTCGCGTATCGGCCGCAGCAGCGGGTTGCAGGCGGCCGCTGTCTCGGCGACCCCTGCGTAGAGGTGGTGTCGGTGCAGCAGATGGGCCCGTTCATGGGCGAGCAGCACTGCCTGTTCGTCGGCGGGCAAGGCACGCAGCATGGCGGAGGTCACGACGACTCGGCGTGATCGGCCGGGCAGCGCGTAAGCGTCCGGCCGGTCCGACTTGACCACGACCAGGTCACCGGCCGCCGGCTGTTTCCTCAGCGGGGCAAGCGCGCGCACCGCAGACCATCGGCGCCACATCACCGCGAGTGCCCGGACCAACGACACCGTGAGCAGTCCGGCCGCCAGCGCCCCCAGGACGTCGGGAACCGGGTCGTCGACGGCCAGAGCGACCGGGCTGCTGTGAGCCTGGTCCTGGAAGACGTCGGTGCGCCCCAGTCCGCCCACCGCGAGGGCGATCAGACCCCACACCATGGCGGCCGTCGCGATGAGACTCAGCAGGGTCAGGGCGCGTACCGCGGCAGCGGGAGCCAGTCGGCGCCCCAGCTGCGGACCGAGCATGGCCAGGGCGACCGAGGCCAGGAGAAGCAGGTAGACCGTGATGTGCACAGCGGCTCCGGTCGGCTTCAGGTCCGGACGCCGAGCGAGGCACGGAGCGCCGCATCCTGGAGCGCCCTCCGGCGAACGGCTCTCTGGTCGGCGTGCATCGGGAAGCGCACGGTGATCACCTCGCTGCCATTCCGTCGAGCGGCCGTCACCTGGGCCTCCGGCGCGTCCGCCGGATATCGAAACACCCTGCAGCTCGTGCGCGTGATCGCAGGGCTGCACGTGCTTGCAGTGCTCAACGCCCACTCCTTACATGCGGCGCTCCAGTAGAGCACGGTCAGTCACTCGTTCGACGTGTGTCAGGTAAGACCCGAGTTAGTTCTTCGACCTCGAACACTCGACGCGCCGAGCAACGGGTTGCCGACCATCGGCAGGCCCACGGCTCCGGTCACGCTCAGCGCTACTCTCTTGTCTCACTTAATGTAGGAGTTCATTGAGGTCTGCCCGTGCCGGGCCCTCTGCAGCATGGCCGGCAGGGGTGCCCGTGATGGCCGCACGAACGGGAGCACAGTGTCCAGCGTGAACCATGGGGTTGTGACGGTGGTGGTCATCACCTACAACGACGCGGAGCGAGTCTCAGAGGCGGTCGCCTCGGCTCTCGCTCAGGGCGATGCAGTCGGCGAGGTCGTGGTCGTCGACGACGCGTCCACCGACGGCACACCTCACCTGTTGGGACAGCTCGCGGCCGCCGACCCTCGGGTACGCGTCGTACGCCGCGCGAGCAATAGCGGCGGTTGCGGAACCCCGCGTAACGACGGCATCGGTGCGGCCCGCTTCCCATGGCTCGTCTTCCTCGACAGCGACGACGTGCTCCCGCCGAAGGCCGTGGACGCGCTGCTCACCGTCGCACTCCGGCATGACGCCGACGTGGCGGCGGGCCTGTGCGTACGGCGCGAGCTGCCCGGTGGACGTGAGATCCCCTGGCAGGAACAACTATTCACCGTCGAGTCGGCGCACGACGGGGTGACCCGGCGCCCGCAGACACTGTGGGACACGCTGTCCGTGAACAAGATCTACCGCCGGGAGTTCCTGCTCTCCCGGCGGATCCGTTTCCCCGACGGCGCGGCGCACTACGAGGACTTCGTCTTCACCGCGCGTGTCTACGCTGCCCGTCCGCGCCTCGCCGTCACCCCCGAGACCGTCTACATCTGGCATGTGCGCTACGGCACCGGCCGGGCCTCGATATCGCTGCGCCGAGACCGGATCCAGAACTGGCGGGACCGGATCACCGCCCATCGGCAAGTGCTGGAGATCATGCGGGACAGCGGCGAGAGGGATCTGCTGATCGCCGCGCAGACCAAGTTCCTCGAGTTCGATCTCGCCGTCTACCTGAACGAACTGCCTCAGCGTGCGCCGGAGTACCAGGACATCTGGTGGCGGATCTCCCGCGAGCATGTACGCGCCTTCGAGGAGGAGGCCGTATGCCGGGCCACACCCGCGGCGCGCTGGCGCACCGCGGTGCTGCTCGGACGCGAGCGGCAGGCCGCGGACCTTCGACGGCTGGCCGAGTTGGCGGCCGACCCGCCGCGGCTGACGCCACCGTACGCCGGTGACGTGCGGCGACCACTGTGGGACGCGGTGCGTTCCGCCCCCGACGGTCCGGACGAGATCGTGCTCGACGGTCTCGCCGACGCCCCGATCGCGCAGCTGCCGTTGTACGTCTCCGCGGACGTGAACGCAGGCCGTCGGCTCCGGCTCGAACTACGGCTGGCCGAGTTCTACGGCAGGACCGCGCACGTCGGCCCGGAGCGAGCGAGCATCGAGCTTCGCCATCGGATGACGGACGCGGCACACCGGTGTGAGGGGGTGTGGGAGACCGGGCCGGACGGAGAGGGCTGGCGTGCCGTCGTCACCGTCGACGCGGCGGCGCTCTGTGAACACGGCACGATCACCACATGGGACGCCTGGGTGACCCTGTCCTTCCGGGACGGTGAGCCGGTCACGCGGCCGCTGCGTGCCGGTTCAGGTCTGAGACGACTGGTGCGGGTAGGCCGACGAGGGCGGGTGCTGCTGCTCCAGCCGTACGCCACCACCGGTGGATGTCTCGCCGTACGCGTCGCTGACGGCCTTGTCGGAATGCGCGCCGTGGTCGCCGGGCGGCTCGCCCGCCACAAGCGGCGCTGACCCGCGACGGGTTCACCTGGCGGCGGACGTCCGGCCGCTCGGGGCGGCCGACTCTCCGGGCGCCGGCTCGCCCAGGAAGACGCTGCGTACGACGCGCTCGGCCGCGCGCCCGTCGTCGTAGGGGCAGAAGCGATCCCGGAACCGGGCGAGCCGCTCGGCCGCACTCGGCCTCGTGTGCTCGCCGCTGCGGAACACCTCGACGAGCCTTTCGTGCGTGGTGGCGACCGGGCCGGGCCCCTCGGCGAGGAGGTCGAAGTAGACCCCCCGTGAGCGCCGGTACGTCTCCCAGTCGGGCGCGTAGATCACGATCGGCCTGTCCAGGACGGCGTAGTCGAACATCACCGACGAGTAGTCGGTGATCAGAACATCGGCGGCGATGCACAGGTCTTCGATCGACGGGTGGGACGAGACGTCCACGACGCTCCGGGACGAGGAGATCCGCTGGATGTCGAAGTAGTGTGAGCGCACCAGCAGGACATGGTCGTCGCCGAGCTGATCGCCGAATCGCCGCACGTCCAAGACGGGCGCCGTCTCGTTCTGGTGGTCACGGTGGGTGGGCGCGTAGAGGACGGCGATCTGCCCGGGGGCGATGCCGAGTTCGCCCCGCACACGGTTCGCTCGGTCGAGCGACGCGTTGACCAGCCGGTCGACGCGCGGATACCCCGTCTCGAGCACCTCGTAACCGCCGGGGTAGACCCTGGTGAACACCTCGGTGGTGTGCGGGTTCGGCGAGACGAGGACGTCCCACCGACCGCACTGCTCCACCAGTCGGTCGAAGTTCATGTCGCGTGCGGCAGCAGGGTGGTCCCGCAGGTCGGTCCCCATCTTCTTCAGAGGGGTGCCGTGCTGTGTCTGCACCAGCACCGCGCCACGACGTTTGGGCAGTTCGTACGGGAAGTTGACGTTGTTGACCAGGTACTTGGCCCGTGCCATGGTGCGCAGGCAGCGGGGGGTCCCATCAACCACGTACTCGACCCCTGGCGGGATGGAAGCCGTCCTGTCCTTGGCGACGACCCACACTCCGCGGATGCCGGGCGCGAGTTCGCGGGCCTTCTCGAAGATGGCCGCGGGATTGCAGGCGTAGCCGCGGTTCCAGTAGGCGGCGTAGACAGCCAGCGTGTCGTCGGCGGGAAGCCGCAGACAGGCGCGGTAGTAGGCACGCCGCAGCGCCGTTGCCACAAGCCGGGGTGTCCGCCGAGCGGCGCCGCGCGCGCGGCCGAGGGTGGCACGCAGTGCGAGACGAAGCCGGTTCACCGGCTCCAGCGCCGCGTACGCGGGATAGGCCCCTCGCTCCACCAACCGGTACTGCAGGCCACGCAGCCCGGACGGATAGGAGTAATCACGCGGCCGGAACTGCTGGAAGTGCTCCGACGCCCGCCGGAAGAAGTCGCGTCGTAGGTTCCCCGGCACCAGGCCCGGAGTGGCGAGCACGGTCGTCGCGTGGCGCACGGTGCGGTCGAAGACCGCTCTGCGGAACGGCTCGGCTGTCCCGGCCTCGCGGTCGATGAATGCGAAGATCCGCTCGTACTGGCCGAAGAGGTCGAAGTGCTTCGGGCTGGAGGTGCTCGTGATCGCACCCTCACGCCCGCGCTGGTAGTGGTAGCAGACCCGGTCGAGCATGCTGAGTCGACGCGCTGCGAGCAGCGAGGGGTAGGTGACCGAAATGTCCTCGTAGTACCCGCGCCCGAATTCCAGGTCCAGGCCGAGCAGGAAGTCCCGGCGCAGCACCCTGCTCCACGCGGTCATGATCAGGTCCAGGGTGCCGGGCCGTTCCCCGAGCGTGAATGTCTCGGGAGCGTCCTGGAAGAGATGCGCACGCGCGTTGCGCTCCACCCTTCCGTCCGGGTTGACCAGAGCATGGTCGACGAGAAGCACGTCGGGACTGGTCTGTCGCAGCCGCTCGGCGACCGCGGCCAGCGCCCCGCATGTCAGCCGGTCGTCGCTGTCGACGAACCAGACGTAGTCGCCCTTGGCCCGGGCCAGGCCCTCAGTGCGCGCTTGGCCGAGCCCGACGTTCTCCGGCAGGTGCACCACGCGCATCCGAGGATCCCTGACCGCGTACTCATCGAGCAGGGCACCGCTGCCGTCGGGGGAACAGTCGTCCACGGCCACGACCTCGATGCCCCCGAAGGATTGCGACGCTCCCAGCAGGGAGTCCAGGCATTCCGGCAGAAACTCCTGCACCTGGTACACGGGCAGGACGACACTGATGAGCACCTCCTCCTCGGACGGCTGGGCGGCCGGGTTGTCATTCGTTGCCACACGTCCTCCAGGCAGTGTCGGTGTATGCCTTGCACGGTCGGACCTGGGACCGACCGACGCCCGGGCGGTTTCCCCCGCAAGTCCCGGGGAGGCCGCGGGATGCGCGTGCCGGACGGAACGTCGCGCCGACCGCACCGGCCCGATGCGATCCAGCGGCTCGCGTCGCCGGGTGCACGCATGCGCCGGAAAACGCGGCGGTCTCGAGCACAGAGTAGTCCTACAATGTGTAGGACTACCAGTGAGACCGGAGACCGGTGTGGCCAGTAGCCCACTGGGAGATACCCAGGAACGTGGTCACCGCGTCTGGAACCCACTCAAGACACCACCCGAAAGGGTGGCCGACCATGGCCACGGAACACCGAAGGCGGTCTTGCGCGACTTGGAGGAGCACGCGCCGGAAACGGCTGCCGACGATTGAATCGACTTGAATCGACTTCGATGACGACGCCAGGAACGGCGACGCCGTGCCAGTAGCGCTTCGTCGGGTTCTGACCTTGGTTCTGCTGGCGGTGAGTGGGCGGCCGCAGGTAGTACAGGTGCCCCCTCCAGCACCTCGGCAGGCCCTGAAGAAGGTCGAGGATCGGGTGGAGGACGGTCACGAGCCAGCGCCGACGGGCGGCTTCCGGCCGGGCCGGTGCCTCGTCGGACGGTGCGTGCGGGGAGTTCGTCATGATCGGTGTGAGTGCCTCGACCGTGGTGTCTGCCGTGCCGTTCACAGCGACAGATGTGTCACCAAGGATCGCCAGTGCGGCGTGAGCGATGCTCTCCGCCTCCACGCCGATGGCGTCTCGCGCCTACTGCGCCGGCAAGGCCGGGCCAGGAGAGCATTCTTTGGCGAGAAGACCACCGACGGACGACAGCTCTGTGGCCGTCTCGGCGTCCGCGCCTGTTGTTCCAGTGCCTCGGCGGCATCGGCGGACAGCCCGAGCATGCTGCCGCCGGCCTCCGTGAGGATCAGGGCACGGCTCAGGCCCGGCACTGGCTGTCCGCTTGAGATGGGCCGCGGTCTGCCGACCGTGATGCTTTCGGACGTCGGTCCAACCGGGCCATGACCGCATGATTCCCCTGCTGGCCACCACCTACGCCCCCGGTCAGCGGCCAACGCGGGTGGGGCCTCTCGATGCGGTCCCTCAACCCGGTGCGCCTCTGCCGCACAGCTACACCCGCTTAGGTGACGGCCGTTCGGCATCCGCGCTCAACCCCTTGGCCGGTCGGACAGCCACGGCTGTTGGCGATCCACGAGCCGAGTGAAGTCCGGGATGTTGACTGCCCCGACGCAGGGGATGTGTCGGGGCAGTCCTCATCGCGATTGGTCAGCCGAGAGAGGTGAGGAGCGTGTTGAGTGCCTTGACCTCGGTGGCCTTGTCGGGGTTCGGGGCGCGTAGTGCCTTCAGGACCTGGTCGATCTCGCTGTCGAGGAAGTGCCACGACTGCTCGCTCTTGGGCTCGAGGGTGGGCTGGTCGTCGTCCCAAGCGGTCTCGAGGTCCGTCACGCGGGTGGTCGCGGCCCGCTGATTGCCCGCATTGAGCTTTGCCCGGGTGTCAGCTGCGATCGTGCGGAACTTCGCGATCTCAGCCGGAGGGAACGGTGACGTCGCCTGCTCCGGGGTGAGATGGGCGGTTACCGGCGCGGGGGCGTCATCCTCGCCGGCCGCGGCCGCGTGGGGCCGGTGATGTGCCCAGACGAGCAGCGCCGCAGTCGCGACCGCTACAACGGCGTAGTAACCGAGCATGATCCGCTCACGCGCCGGGTTCGGTGCTGGTGCGGTATCGGTCAGCTCGTGGGTCTCGATGACATCGCTGCGGCCGAGCGTGAGGTACACGACCGTGGCGAGGATGGCGGCCAGGAAGACCATGCTGGTCACCGCGGTGCCGAGACCCAGGCCCCCGTCGCCACTGGGCGAGCCGAGCCAGTCGCCGAGGTTGGCACCGAGCGGGCGAGTGAGGATGTAGGCCAGCCAGAAGGAGAGCACCGCGTTGGCGCCGAGACGCCATGCGAGGACGATCGCGACGATCAACCCGAGAGGCAGGAGCACGGAGACGCCCGGGGTCCAGCCGGTCAGGTCCAGGGTCCAGTCGCCGGTGGCGGTGCCGAGGGCAAAAGTGACCAGCACCGCGAGCCAGTAGAAGAGTTCACGGGGACGGGTGGTGATGCTGTGGACCGACAGGGTCCGCTCGCGGGCGTACCAGATGCCGAAGACAACGGCGAGGACGCCGGCGAACACGCTACTGCTCAGCGCGAGGGGAACGCCCTGACTGTCGGTGAGGATGTCGGTGTAGAGAGTACCCGTCACACTCACTACCACGACGGTGAGCCAGTACACGAACGGGATGTAGCGTTTGGCGCCGAGCAGCAAGCCCAAGACGCCCGCCAGAACAGCGGTGAAGATCAATGCGGTATTGATCAGGCCGACACCGAGGTTCATGTTGATCCAGTCGGCGAAGCTCTCACCGACCGTGGTGCACAAGATCTTGATGATCCAAAACCAGGTCGTGACCTCGGGAACCTTGTTCAGCATCTGCCTGACAGGCGTCCGAACGCTCTCGGGCGTCGCCGCAGTTGTCATGTGATCCTCACACGTAACAGGCAGCAGCACGGGGCATCCCGCGCGACTGCGCAACGGTAACTGTCTACAAATGCGTAGACAGCGCAGCCTCAGATCCACAGGACGGCGGGATGACTTCGATTCCTCGTCAAGCCCGTTCCGACTGCGCTGCCGGGGCATCCTCCGTGACGTAGTCAGCGTCCCGGGAGCGGCTTCCGCTTTTGTTTTCCCCTCGGCCTGCGCGAGGATTCTGCACGCCTTGTCATGACCCGCGGGCGGTTCACCTTGTTACGCGGGATCTTGAGATTTTCCCTGTGCGACACAGAACACGCCTTCGCCGCGTGCTCCGCCCGGTAGAGAGGCGTCCGGAACGCGCTGGTGCATGCAATGAGATCCGCCGAGTCAGAGAGACTCGGTGACACAGTCACCAGCAGGCGAGCATATTAGCCGCCTCGGAAACGGTCAGACTAAGGGATGCGCGTTGCTAATTTGAGCCCGGGCTAACGGAGCCGGCCGGGATTCTGAGAAACTTTGAGCCGGAATTCAACGTGCGGAGCCTGCGAATTACTGGGCCCGAACCACCGTGTGGCCTCCCCACAGGAGCTCTCGTGCCACCCCCTCATCCAGTGCCGGAGAGGCGCCAGACGTTACATAGGTCCACTCGCGCCGCGCCGGCTGGGCCGCGCCATCGTGATCTCTTACGCCGCCGCCGTGCTCCTGCCTCGCCCCGGCCTGTGGCTACGTCACACGCATCCTCTGCCACCGGGGCCAGTCCTCCGCCTGCCGCTGTCTACCGCCACGTGCCTGCTGTCGTCGGCCCTGTTCTCGGCCGGTCTCCAGGTCCCCGTCTGTGAGCTGGGCCGCTTCCTGAGGCGCCCGAACGCACGGCGCGTGGGGCTTGCGCTGCGCCTGGCGAACCCGCGGCCGGTCACGGCCGCGAACCGCGTTGTACGGGCCCTGACGCGGCCTCCCCCGTGCGCCTCAGCGGGCTGAACGGGGGCGCGGGCCTGCAGCCTTCACGTCGTACCGTCCACGGCCTCGTCGCCGCGGATCGGGACGAGCAGGGTGAAGGTGGTCGGAGCGCTGCCGGTCCGGGCCAGGCGACCGCCGAGTCCGGCCGCCAGATCGCTCGCGAGGGCGAGGCCGATGCCCGCTCCCTGGCCACCGCCGCTGTGGCCGCGGTCGAACAACCGCGCTGCCGAGCCGTGCACCTCGCCCTCGTCGGTGACATCGAAGGCGAGTGCGTCGTTGAGGTCGCGTACGACCAGACGGACCGTGCCCTTGCCGTGGATGCGGGCATTGTCCAGCAGGATGTCGAGGATCTCCGTGACCGGCCCGCCGGGTACGCAGAGGTCCTCCGGCACGTCCCGGGCGAGGTGCTCGAAGCGGCGTCCGGCCTGCGCCAGCTGACCGTGCCAGCGTTCCTCCGTGGCCCGCAGCACCTGGCCCAGGGGCCGGTCGGCAGCCCTGGGCCTGAGCATCGCCCGGGACGTGGACAGGCGCAGGACCTCCTCCACCGTGTCGTGCAGTCGGCGGGTGGTGGTGAGGGCCTCGGCGAGGACCGGGCGCAGCCGGGCGTCGTCGTCCTGCTCCAGGCCGGACTCCAGCGTGAGCTGAAGGCCGGCCAGGGGTGTGCGCAGCTGGTGGGAGGCGTTGGCCGCGAAGTCCCTTTCGTGTCGCAGGAGTTCGGACAGGCTGTGCAGCATCTCATTGTGGGTGCGTGCGACCTGGTCGATCTCGGCGATGCTGCTGGGGGCCGCCCGCGCGCCCAGGTCTCCTTCAGCAACGGCCAGGCAGTGCCGGGAGAGACCCTCCAGCGGCGCGGCAAGGGTCCGTGCCTGGCGGCGGGCGACAAGGACGGCGACGGCCAGCGCAACTGCGGCCACGCCCAGCAGTGCGGCCCACGTCAGGAAGACCCGGTCGCGTACGGCGGCGGCCGGGGAGGACGCCCGAACGACTCCGATCACGTGCTCGGCATGCGAGACGGGCACCGCGACGACCAGGTCGCCACCCGACCGGGTCCGGACGACCTCACCTGCGACGGCCCCATGAACAGGGGCATCGGCGGTTGCGGGGCCACTGCCCGCGTGCAACCGCCCTTGCGGGTCGTACAGGCCGAGGCGCCCGCCGGGCGGGGGTGCGGGCAGCTCCACGGGGTCGCCGCTCCGGTAGTCCGGACTGACACGGACGGCGCCGGCCAGGGCGGCCCGTTCCAGGGTGTCGCGCTGGTCGGCGTACAGGGCGGAACGGACGGCCAGGGCCAGGGGGACGGCGAGGAGGACGACGGCGACCAGGGCGGCGACGACGGCGACTCGCACCACGCGCTGTCTCATGCCTTCATCATGCGACCCCACGTGCGGCCCCGACCACGCACGCCACACGTTTTGCCGTCGTCTAACCCTCGGCGAGCAGAGCGCTAACCGGCCCGCTCCTAGCGTCGACGGTACGACCGTCCGGTCCGAGGGCACCCCCTGGAGGGCAGTGGACATGGCAGCACACGTACGGACGTCCGCATGCGTGGGCCTGGCACTCGTCGCGGCGGTGACGGCAGGCTGTTCGGGATCCGGCTCGCCGACTTCCAAGAGCCCTCCCGCCCCGGGGGCGTCGTCGTCCTCGCAGGCGGCCGGCGCGCAGAACAACGCGGCGCCCACCGAGTCCAACCCGCCCGGTGACATCCCCGACAACCAGGTGTACGTCCCCTTCCACGGAACCGGTTTCACCGTGAAGGTCCCCGAGGGGTGGGCCCGGACCCAGCGGGACGGCACGACGGCCTTCACGGACAAGCTGAACACCGTACGGATCCAGACGGCCTCCGAACCGGCCGCGCCCACGGTCGCCTCCGTGACGAACACCGTGGTCCCGCGTCTGCGCACCCAGGTGCCGAAATTCGCCGTACCCAAGGTGTCCGAGGCGACCCGGCACACCGGCCGCGTCGTCCTGCTGACCTACCAGGGCGACTCGCCGAAGGACCCGGTCACCGGCAAGGTCGTGCGGGACGCCTTCGAACGGTACGCCTTCCACCGGTCGGGCCACGAAGTGGACGTGACCCTGTCCGGGCCGGTCAATGCCGACAACGTCGACCCGTGGCGGATCATCAGCGACTCCTTCACCTGGCGGTGATGGTCATGCCGGACGAGAGGATCCTCACCGCCCGTGAGCTCTACCGCTTCTACCGGGCCGACGAGGAGGAGACGCTCGCCCTGCGCGGGGTGTCCCTTCAGGTGCAGCGCGGCGAGACGCTGGCGGTGGTCGGGCCGTCCGGATCGGGCAAGTCGACCCTGCTGGCCTGTCTGGCCGGGCTCGACGAACCCTCAGGCGGTGAGGTACGCGTGGGCGGCCTGCGCATCAGCCACCGGCCGGAGACCGAACGGGCTCGGCTGCGGGCCCGGCACATCGGGGTACTGCTGCAAACCCGCAACCTGCTGCCCCACGTGAGCATCCGCGACAACATCCGCCTGGCCCAGCGGGCCACCGCGGGCAGACCCGCCGTCTCCGCCCAGGAGCTGCTCGGCCAGGTGGAACTCGCCGAACGGACCCACGCCCTGCCCCGGCAGCTGTCCGGCGGCGAACTGGCGCGCGCCGGATTGGCCGTCGCACTGGCCAACTCCCCCGACATCCTGCTCGCCGACGAACCGACCGGTGAACTCGACGGCGAGACGGAGCAGGTTGTCCTCACACTCCTGCGCAACCGGGCCGCCCAGGGCTGCGCAGTGCTGATCGTCACCCACAGCGCGGAGGCCGTGCGCGTCGCAGACCGCGTCATCGGCCTGGAAGACGGAAGGACAGTCGGTGCCGCGGTGGTGCCGGAGCGGCAGGAGGCCCCCGATGTCATCGGATGAGACGCTCGTCGTCTGCCGGGACGCGGCGCTCACCTTCGGCCAGGGCCCACAGGCGGTTGTGGCCGTGCACGGCGCCGACCTGGAGATCGGAGCCGGCGACCGGCTGGCCGTCGTCGGCCCCTCCGGATCGGGCAAGAGTTCGCTGCTCCACCTGCTGGCGGGGCTGGAACAGCCCACCAGCGGCACCGTCACCCGGGCCACATCACTCGGGCCGTACGGCATCGGTCTGGTCTTCCAGGGCGACAGCCTGATACCCGCCCTGAGCGTGGCCGAGAACACCGCCCTGCCCCTGGTCCTCGCCGACCGGTCCGAAGCCCGGGCGCGAGACGCCGCCCTCGCCGCGCTCGCCCTGGTGGACGCTGCCGACCTCGCCGACCGCCTGCCCGAGGAGATCTCCGGCGGCCAGGCCCAGCGCGTGGCCGCCGCCAGGGTCCTGGCCCAGGAGCCGCGCCTGATCCTCGCCGACGAGCCGACCGGCCGCCTCGACCACGCCACCGGCGCCCGGGTACTGGACGCCCTGCTCACGGCAGCCGACCACACCGGCGCGGCCTTGGTCGTCACCACCCACGACCCCGTCATCGCCGCACGCCTCACGGTCCGGCGCACCATGCGCGACGGCCGGCTGTTCGCACCCGAGGAGGTTCCGTGATCACCGCCCGGGAGCCGGGGCCGACCCGCCACCGCACCGGACATCTGCCGGCACCGGAGGAGGATTCATGATCACCGCCTGGGCCCGCGGTCTGGCCCGCCATCGCACCGGTCGTCTTCTGGCCGCCCTGACCGGGATCGCGCTCGCGGTCGCGCTCGTCGCCGCGCTCGGTTCCTTCCTCACCTCGTCGAAGGCGACCATGACCCAGCGTGCGCTGCGCTCGGTCGCCATCGACTGGCAGGTCCAGGTGCAGCCCGGCGCCGACCCGAACACCGTGCTCTCCCTCGTGCGCAGGACGACCGGCACCAGAGCCGCCCTCCCGGTCGGCTACGCCCGCACCGCCGGCTTCACCGCCCACGTGCAGGGCAGCACCCAGACCACCGGCCCCGGCATGGCGCTCGGCCTGCCCGACGGCTACCGCGGCCTGTTCCCCGACGCGGTCCGCCCCCTCTCCGGCTCCTCCAGCGGTGTCCTGCTGGCCCAGCAGACCGCCTCCAACCTGCACGCCGCCCCCGGCGACACCATCAGCGTCCAACTGCCCGGCGCCGGAACCCGTCAGGTGAAGGTCGACGGCGTGATCGACCTGCCCCAGGCCGACTCCCTCTTCCAGACGGTCGGCGCCCCCAGCCAGTCCCAGCCGACCGCGCCCCCCGACAACGTCGTCCTGCTGCCCGCCGCGCAATTCGCCGCCCTCACCCACGCCGCCACCGGTACGACCACCCAGATCCACGTCGCCCGCGACACCACGCGCCTGCCCTCCGACCCGGCCGCGGCCTACACCGCCGTCACCGGCGGCGCCCACAACCTGGAGGCCCGCTCCGCCGGCACCGCACTCGTCGGCGACAACGTCGGCGCCGCCCTCGACTCCGCCCGCCAGGACGCCCTGTACGCCCAGATCCTCTTCCTCTTCCTCGGGGTTCCCGGCGCGGTCCTGGCCGCCGCGCTGACCGTCGCGGTCGCCTCCGCCGGGGGCGAGCGGCGCCGTCAGGAGCAGGGGCTGCTGCGGCTGCGCGGCCTGCGCCCCGGCCAGATCACCGCCCTCGCCGGCCTGGAAGCGGCGCTCATCGGCCTGCTCGGCGGCCTGGCCGGACTGGGCATTGCCGCGCTCACCGGGCGCCTCGCCTTCGGCACCGCGTCTTTCGGGACGGGCGCCGGCACCTGGGCGGTCTGGTACGGCATCGCCTTCGTGCTCGGCGCCGCCGTGGCCACCGGCGCCGTCCTCATTCCCGCCCTGCGCGACCTGCAGACGGTGACCGTAGCCGAGACCCGCAAGGAATCCGGCATACGCAGCACCCGCAACCCCTGGTGGGCGCGCTACGGCCTGGACTTCGCCCTGCTGATCGGCTCCTGGCTGGTCTTCCGTGCCTCCTCCGGAAACCAGTACGCCCTGGTCCTCGCCCCGGAGGGCGTGCCCAGCATCTCCGTGTCGTACTGGGCCTTCCTCGGCCCCGCGCTGCTGTGGATCGGAGCCGCCCTGCTCCTGTGGCGCCTGACGCTGCTGGCCCTCGCCCACGGCCGCCCCGCCCTCGCCCGGCTGGCCCGCCCGCTGACCGGGAAACTCGCGGGCACCACGGCCGCCACCCTCGCGCGGCGCCGACGCCCGCTCGCCCGCTCGGTGGTGCTGCTCGCGCTCGCTGTGTCCTTCGCGGTATCCACGGCCGTCTTCAACGCCACCTACAAACAGCAGGCCGAGGTGGACGCCCGGCTGACCAACGGCGCCGACGTCACCGTCACCGAACCACCCGGCGCCCACATCCCACCCGGCGCGGCAGACTCACTGATGGTCTCCGGCGTCCGGCACGTCGAACCGCTCCAGCACCGCTTCGCCTACGTCGGCTCGGACCTCCAGGACCTCTACGGCGTCAGCCCCGGCACCATCGCACGGGCAACTTCCCTCCAGGACGCCTACTTCTCCGGCGGCACCGCCCAGCAGCTCATGCGGCAGCTCACCGAGCGGCCCGACAACCTGCTGGTCAGCGCCGAGACCGTCAACGACTTCCAGCTCTCCCTCGGCGACACCCTCAATCTGCGCATCCAGGACGCCCGCACCAAGGCCCTGCGCACGGTCCCCTTCCACTACGCCGGCATCGTCAAGGAGTTCCCCACCGCCCCCAAGGACAGCTTCTTCGTCGCCAACGCCTCCTACATCGCCAAGGCGACCGGCAGTGACGCGGTGGGCGTGTTCCTCCTCGACACCGGCGGCAGCCACCAGCAGCACATCGCCGCCCAGCTGCGGGCGAAGCTCGGCACCAGCGCCACGGTCACCGACCTCACCCAGACCCGGGGCACCGTCGGCACCAGCCTGACCTCCGTCGATCTGGCCGGCCTCACCCGTATCGAGCTGGCCTTCGCCGTCCTGCTCGCGACCGGGGCCGGCGGACTCGTCCTCGCCCTCGGGCTCGCCGAACGCCGCCGCACCTTCGCCATCGCCACCGTCCTCGGCGCCCGGACCCGGCAGCTGCGCGGCATGGTCCTCACCGAGGCCCTGATCCTGGCCGTGGCAGGCCTCGCCGGAGGCGCGCTGATCGGCTGGGCCCTCTCCGAGATGCTGGTCAAGGTCCTCACCGGCGTCTTCGACCCGCCGCCGGCCGCCTTGGCCGTGCCCGGCGCCTACCTGGCCCTGACCGCGCTGGCCGCCCTGGCCGCCGTACTGGCCGCTGCCCTGAACGGAATCCGCCGCGCCCGGCGCCCCGCTGTCGAGGAACTGCGCGACCTGTGAGCCAGCGCGCGACAAGTTACGTGTCTACCCTGTCGGCCATGGGCACGCCCACCGCACCCG
This sequence comes from Streptomyces griseochromogenes, assembly GCF_001542625.1. Lineage (NCBI taxonomy): Bacteria > Bacillati > Actinomycetota > Actinomycetes > Kitasatosporales > Streptomycetaceae > Streptomyces > Streptomyces griseochromogenes. The sequence goes on from NZ_CP016279.1 coordinate 6,876,169, forward strand.
ACAACAGCCGCTTCCGGGTCCTCGTGGTCGAGGACGACAACGTCATCGGCCACCACCTCCAGACCGGCCTGCAAGGCAACGGATACACCACCGCCTGGAGCCGCACCGGCGCCGCCGCCCTCACCGAAGCGACCCGCGCCCCCTACGACGCCCTGCTCCTCGACCTCGGCCTGCCCGACATGGACGGCCTCGACGTCGCCCGCACCCTGCGTGGCCGCTGCCGGGACCTGCTGATCATCATCCTCACCGCCCGCACCGACGACATCGACATCATCGCCGGCCTGGACGCCGGCGCCGACGACTACCTCGTCAAACCCTTCAGCCTCACCGTCCTGCTGGCCCGACTGCGCGCCCACCTGCGCCGCCAGAGCGTCACCTCCGCCGCCGAGCAGCCGATCCACCTCGGCGACCTCGTCATCGATCCCGTCGCACGCCGCTGCCACCTGCACGACACGGAACTCCCCCTGCGTCTGAAGGAGTTCGAGCTGCTCACCCTCCTCGCCCGGCACGCGGGCGAGGCCGTCTCCCGTGAGACCCTGATGGCCGAGGTCTGGGACGAGAACTGGTTCGGCTCCACCAAGACCCTCGACGTCACCATGGCCGCCCTGCGCCGCCGCCTCACCGAGACAAACCCCGGCCCCAGCCGCCTACCCCGCATCACCACGCTGAGAGGACACGGCTACCGTCTGGATCCGTGACTCGTGTCGTTCACACCGGCGTCCCCGTGGTTCCCACCGCCGCCCGGCGTTGGACTAGTGCTGGACCGTCCGCTCATGCACGGCTCACGCAAGAAAGGTCTGTGGGCTCGCTGCCGGGTCCCACGGCTTCGGTGGCGACGGCCATCGGGCCGAGCGCGCCGGTCAGGATGATGTCTCCGGCCCTCAGCGGCTCGCCCAGGGCGACGAGGGTTGAGGCGAGCCAGAGGGCGGCCGTGAGGGGACTGCCCAGGCAGTCGGCGCCGGTGCCCCGTGAGACGGTCTCGCCGTTCCTGGTCAGGGTCATCCGTGCGTCGCGCAGATCGATCCGGTCCAGCGGTACGGGGGTGCCGCCGAGGACGAACAGGCCGCAGGAGGCGTTGTCGGCGACCGTGTCGACGATGCTGATGTCCCAGTCGGCGATGCGGCTGTCGACGATCTCCAGCGCGGGCAGGGCGAACGCCGTGGCACGCAGCAGATGGGCGACGGTCGGGTCCCGGTGCGGCAGGTCCGCGCCGAGCACCAGGGCGACCTCCGCCTCGATCTTCGGCTGGAGCAGCCGGCCGGTGGCGATCGGCTGTCCCTCGGGCACCGCCATGTCGGCGAACAGGGCGCCGAAGTCAGGCCGGTCGACACCGAGCTGACGTTGCACGGCGGGCGAGGCCAGGCCGATCTTCCGGCCTGCCAGACGCCGGCCCGCGGCGATGCCTCGCTCGACGTTCAGGCGCTGCACCACGTAGGCGGCCTCGATGTCCGCCTCGGGCAGCAGATGACGCACCGGGGGGCACGGGACGCCGGCGCGGGCGGCTTCGTCCAGGACGGCCGCGACCTCGGCCTATTGGGCTCTGTCCCCCGTTGCCACGGCCATCGCTGAGGCCATGGAAGAGGGCCCGGCCGGCGCCGAGTAAGACCCAAGATCTTCATGCTTTCTGACTGGAGGCGGCGCGTGCCGCCGGGCTGCCGTACACGGCGTACGCCAGCCAGGTGGGGTCTCCGCCCTGCTGCCGTGTCGCCCGCCGTGCGTCCAGCGATGCCTGGCCCAGGGTCCTGCCCCGCGTGACGAGGTGATCGTAGAAGTGGTCGGCGAAGTGCAGCGCGGAGTCCGAGCGCACGGGCCACAGCGTGCCGACGAATGCGCCCGCCCCGGCCCGCAGGAACTGCGGAGCCCAGCCCAGCGCGGTGGAGAACCAGTTGATTTCGCCGGCGCTGCGGCACGCGTTGAAGAACACGAGCGGGTGGGTGGCGCGCAGGGCACCCGACTGGGTGGCGTAGGCGAGGTCGATCGGGTCGAACGGCCCGTCGGCCATGGCGACACGCGAGCCGGCACTCGTGAACGTGTTGTGGCAGGCGAAATGCAGGAGCCCGGCGAACCCGTCTTCGATCAGGTCGCTCACAGAGCCACGATGAGTCAGCGTTCCGCCGTCGGTCACCGCCGTGCCCAGTCTGGCGCGCAGAGCGGCGATCTCCCGGTTCGCCTCGGGTGGTGAACCCGGCGGTACGACGAACGCTGCCCGCCCCAGTGACAGTGCACGCACCCGGTCCTGCCCGAAGACCCTGCGGACCACGGGCATCCATTCGGCGAGAAACCCTTCGCCCTCCTGCTGTCCGTCCAGTGGATAAAGCAACTCCCATGGCACGATGTCGTGTTCGCCCAGCACGGTGAGCGCTGTGACACGTCCGGCCTCGTGCCAGAATTGCCGCCGTACGGCGTCGGGCACGGCGGTGGCCCACAGCTGTACCCCGAGATTGCGCAACCGTCTTCGCGCCTGCTCCTGGTCACCGCGCCCGTCCGGACCGGTACTTGCGGCGGTACGCCGGAGCTCGTCGTAGATGCGTTCCCGCGCTTCGTGGGTGTCTCCGGCCAGGAGCCGGAAGGACTCCGGGGCATAGGTGGTCTCGCTGAGCAGCTGGAAACTGTAGGCACCGTCCGCCCCCCTGAGCACCTGGAGGGTCACCTCCCCGGGATCGAAGGCCAAAGTGGTCAGCGGCGCACTGCGAGTGGGGCCGTCGCGGGCGGGTACGTCCTCCTGCACGGAGATCTGCGTACGGAGCTCACCGAGGAAGGTACCCGCGCGGAACGCCCGCACGGTGACCGTGTGCAGACCCGTCGTCATGGTCCGTAGGCCGAACCGCAGCACATCGGAATCCCGCCCGGGCAGGACGACGAGCTCCTGTTGCAGGTCGCCGAGCGCCAGAAGACCAGGCGCATGCACGGCAATGGTCAGGCGGGCGCCGTCCATCGGGATGTGGAATGCCCGCAGCGCCACACCGACGTCGCCGGAACCCTGGGTGACCTGCACCTGCAACGGCACCTCCCTGCCCGGCGGCGCCTGCTCGGCGAGTTCGACGGTCAGGCCACGAGGTTCGCAGGGCTCTGCCGGGGCGACGCCGTGCGGCTCATCGGGAGGAACCGAAGCGTTCCCGCCCCGGGGACCGAATACGTTCCGGACGCTGGTATCGGGGCCATGGGACGTGAAGTCCTGCTGGGACACGGACCACACGTTCTCAACGCCGGTCATGGGGTCATCGAACACGGAGTCCCTGTGGGACAGGGACCGCGTGGGATCGCCGGCGGCACCAGCATTCTTCGCCTTCCGCAGCGAGTACCTCCAGGCGAAGATCGGCGACGCGGTGATCAGCAGGGCGATCGTGGCCCAGGTGACGATCGCGGGCTGCGAGTGCCCGAGTGTGAAACCGGCGGCGATCGAGCCGCCGAAGACCAGGATGAAGAACAGGTGGATCCGGAAGGTCCCGAACAGCGTGTCCGGGCTGGCCGAGTCGCCCTTGGGCGTCACCACGAACGTGCTCTTGCGGCGCAGCACCGTGTCCATCAGGGAGCGCGCGTAAATGGGCGCCGACAGAGCGGACATCACCATGCCCGCCACACCGCCGGAACCCTCCGGCTCGTGCGGGGAGACGTTGTGCTGGCGGTTCCAGATGTACAGGCCGATCTGCAGCGTGGACGCGTTGCCATACAGCACCAGCCAGACCGTCGGGTCGATGTTCACACCCGAGGCGCCCAGGCTCAGGTACAGCGCACAACTCAGCGCCGCCAGAATCCAGTTGAGGGCCGACATCGGATAGAAGATGATCATCATGGTGTAGTTGAAGAGCTTGCCCGGGGGCAGCGAGAACCAGCCCTTCCAGTACTGCTTCAGGATCGTCTCGTACGTCCCCCGCGACCAGCGCATCTGCTGCGTGAAGAAGTCCGTCCAGGCCGACGGGCCCTCGCCCACCGCGAGCACGTCCGGCGTGTACACCGACTTCCACTTCCGGTTCGTGGCCGGGTTCCTGTGCCGGTGGATCTCGAAACCGGTCGCCATGTCCTCGGTGATCGAGTCGTACAGGCCGCCGATCTGCTTGAGCGCCTTGATGCGTACGGCGTTCGACGTACCCACGAACATCGGGGCGCCGTAGAAGTTTCCGGCCCGCTGGGTGAGCGCGTGGAACAGGAACTGCTGCGACTCCGCCGCCTTGGTGATGAGGTTGTCGTAGTTGCCGTAGACCTGCGGGCCGGTGACGAAGCCGACGTCCGGGTCGCGGAAGAAGCCGAGCATCCGCTCCAGGTAGTTGGGCAGCGGCACATGGTCGGTGTCGACCGAGGCGAAGAAGTCGTAGTCGTCGCCGTGCGCCTCGAGCCAGGCGTTGTAGTTGCCGTGCTTGGTCTTGGCGCGGAACGGACCCTTGGGCTGGTTCCACTTCTCGACGCCCTTACGGGAGAAGTGGTGGACGCCGAGCCGGGCGCAGACCGCCTTGACCTCGGCGTCGTCGCCCTCGTCGAGGAGCCAGATGTGCAGAAGGCCCTGGTGGCGCAGCCGCACGGCCGCCTCCAGGGTCTTCGTCACCATCTCCAGGGGTTCCTTGCCGGGCACGTACGTCGTGATGAACGCGACGCTCGTGCCGGTCTCGGGCACCACCGGCACCGGGTCGCGGGCGACCAGCGTGGCGTGCGCGTTGGACAGCACGTTCATGCAGCGGAAGAACTCGATCAGACCGATCGAGACAAGCATCACGACGTCCAGCACCGGCAGGAAGCCGAAGGCCGGGTAGTCGCGTTCGATCCAGTGCTCCGGCTGCAGCAGCCAGCCGAACAGGACCAGCGAGAGCAGCGGCGCCGCGCCCAGCATGAGCGCCGCCCGTATGCGGTGCGGCTCCTGCGAGAGCAGCGAGCGGTACCGCACCTTGTACGGCTTGTTCGGGTCGGGCTGGGTGAGGGGACCGGCCAGCCGGCTGTAGTGCTCGTAGTCGTATCTCGGCAGGGTCTTCTTGATGCGGCGGAATCTGCCCAACCGGTCTGACGGCGCCCGCGACCCGGCGGATCGTTTCGTGCCCGGCTCTATCGACATCTGTCTTCCATCAGGCAGCGCCGCCGTCTTCCCTGAGTGGTGGGTCAAGCCGGGTTCTCAGCGTAGCGTCCGATCCACCTGTCCAGAAGGACAGTAGCTCGGGGACTAATGCATCAAGCCGTGCTGCAGCCGCGTCAATTGCGTCGGGTGCAGGTCCCCTGAGGGGAATCTCGTGTCCAGGCGGTGAGGTCCTGTTCGTGCTGGCTGGGTGCAGGATAAAGACGCTGGGTGCTCGCAGCACAGGTGGGTAGCGCCGGTAGGTGCCGGAATCCCGTTGTGTTCAGGGCACGGAGTTTGAGGACGGCTTCAACTCGGCCCCGGGCGTCCACGCCCGGGAGCGTCACGCGCCCGCTACGCCGCGAAGTAGCTGAGGCGGAACAGGTCCTGGGCGCGCTCCAGGTCCCGCTCCGTACGCAACTAGACGAGGAGCTTGGTCATGAGCCACGACATGTAGTAGAGGCCCTGACTTATCGCACCGGCGTCGGTGCCGAGCGTTTGACAGCGAACCGAGTCGTTCAGCCTTCCTTGTCAGTGAACCTGGTCGCTCTTCGGCCCGATGCCTTTGATCCTGGTCGGAGTTCCGTTCGGAGCGAATGAGTGGTGGAAGGTGAAGGCGTGCGGCACGGAGCCGTGGTCGTGGAGGTGCTCCAGCCGGGAAACCCCGTCCCGCCAGGTGGGTATCGCGCCGTCGGAGACCCACCAGCACACGTAATTCGGGTGCCCTGTCCTCTCGAACCAGTCGTAACGCCTGTTCAGCGCCTCACGGTGCAGACCGGTGTAGACGGCGTCGAAGGCGGGGCGCAGGTCGGTCCAGAGTGAGAGTGTCGCGGCCAGGGCGGTGGTTTCCACCGTACGGCCCTTGCCGTACCAGGTCGGTACGGCGAACTCTCCCCATGCACCCCAGTCCGCCTCGAAGAGCATGCCCCGGTCGCCGTCCGCCGCTTCGGCACGCGCGAGGTATCCGGGGTGCTGACTGATCTTCCGGTAGACGGCCTCACCACTGTCGTAGAACTCGCGCGTGAGAGGTGCGGGATCGACGAGAGGTGACTTCAGGACGCCGAATGTGTACAGAGCAAGATGGGGCATGTGTCTCTTCCTGGTTGGGGGTGCCTGGTGCAGACCCGGGTCGGTGGCTTACGCATGGGGGGCGAGGGTTCGTGGGGCGTGACCGACTCATCCCGTCGCGGGTGGCGCAGCCTGAAGGAACTCCTGTGCGACCGCGGGCGACCACCGAAGTCCAGGTGAAGGTAGCTGCCTCTGCGAGTCCTGTCGAAGTTGCGATTTCCCTGTCCAAGTGGCCTCTTGTACAGGTCCTTGCGGGAACTGGGGCGGTGGCGCGCTGCCTGCCGCCGTGGAAGTCCGCATCGGCCCGGCAAATGCCGAGAAGCAGCATCGACAACCCCGCTCAAGCCGGTGTGCCGGGGCGACGCCGGCGGCGTTGTCGGCGTCGGCTGGTTGGATGACGGAGCGACTGGGTTCACTGTCAAAGGACAGTTGCTGTAACTCGCCTGGGAGGTCTCATGGGACGGCCCGTCCACCGGGACGGTGGACGGGCCGTGGAGTGGTTGGGCAGGAGGGATCAGGACGTCGGTGCCGGTTCGGCGATGCGGGCTTCGAGGTCGCGACGCACCGGTCCTGGAAGCGCAGGTTCGAGCGGGCGGCCTTGAGTCGCTCGTCGAGGGTGCGGTTGTCGATGGTGAGCTGGCGGACGCGCTGTTTGAGGGTGGTGTTCTCGGTGGTGATCCGCTGGATGGCGCCCTCGGTCCACTCAGCTCGCATATCGCGTATCTGGCAGAGGAGTTCGCCGCTCCGAGTGCGCTGGGCGAGGATCTCGGTGTGGGCGGCTTTGAGGGCGTCCTCGGCGTTCAGGGCGCGTTCGCGCCAGGTCCCTTCGCGTTCGTCGTCCTGCTGTACGCGGCCGACCGCGACGACGAGAAGTGAGGACAACGACCATGACCAGCACAGTCACGAAGATCGGCCGCTGTGCAACGTGCAGCGGTCCCAGCTACGACAACCCCCAGGACGGCTGCACCCCCTACACATGCATCACACCTTGCGTCCTGTGCGACCATCCCGGCGACGTACACCGTGACTGGTACCGGGAGCAGCATGGCGCTGGTTTCTGCCGCCGATGCCGCCCCGATGAACCCGGATACCGACACGACTACCGTCCCGCTGCCGACCGCGCCGCGAACCTCGCCGGTGATTCGCCTTCGCCGTCGACTACACCGTCCGCACCAGGACAGCGAGGCGCGGAGGCACTGCGATGCACTGCTGCCTCACATAGCTCGTGAGAGTGCGCAGCGCGCGACCGGGCGGGCGGTCTACAGCTGTTGTCGTTCGCCCACCCGATCAGCAAGATCACCCTGCTTACCACCCATCAGGTCGCCGACCACGGCGACAGGGTCACCTTTCTCCAGGTGGGCCGCGTCCCCATGGAATTTCTACCCGCTGGACGATCTCGTCTGCCAACTCGTACGACGCCGACCATGACCGGGACGGACGAAGCCTCCGGCAAGGACCGGGCCGGCGCCGGACCGTACTATCTGCTCTTGATTTGTACGCGCTTGATGTTCACCGGCAGCGTCGGAAAGCCGTCTCCCGGCCCGTTCTGGTCGTCCTCGCCGCCCACCGCGATCTTCTGGAGCACGTCGAGGCCCGCGGTCACTTTGCCGAACGGCGTGTAGGCGGGCGAGAGTTTGGTGTCCTTCCAGACGAAGAAGAACTGGCTTCCGTTGGTGTTGGGCCCAGCGTTGGCCATCGCCACCGTCCCGGCAGGATAGGTCGCCCCGGTCAAGTTCTCGTCGGGGAAGGAGTAACCGGGTCCGCCGCTCCCGGTGCCGGTCGGGTCGCCGCACTGGAGCACGTAGATGCGCGCGGTGGTGAGCCGGTGGCAGTGCGAGCGGTCGAAGTAGTCGTGCTGGGCGAGGAACTTGAAGGAGTACGTGGTGCAGGGAGCCTTGTCGGTCAGTGCCCTGAAGGTGATCGCGCCCTGGCCGGTACGCAGCGTCGCGCTGTACGGCTTGGCGGCCTTCACCGGGTCGAAGACCGGTATCCCCTTGAAGTTGTCTGCGGGAACGGCCGGCGTGTAGGTGCAGGCGGCCGAGGGCGCGGCAGGGGGTGAGGTGTCGGCCGTGGCCTGCGTCGCGGTGCCGAGAAGGAGCAGAGCGGAGGCGGCGAGCAGGGCGCTTGGCTTACGGAGCACGAGACGGTTCCCTTCGGGTCAGCACCGTATGGGCATGTCATGGCCGCCTCATCCTGCCCGCTCCGCCGTCCGGGTGAAACCCCTGCGCCATGCACCGTCAACTTCGGCGGGCGGGCGCCACGGCAACCGGGCGACAGGGCACGGACAGCACGACGGGCGGTCCTCCAACCGGCCCGCCGGCCGCGGCCGTGGCGGTGCCCCTGGCACACCCTGGGTGGCCACTTCCAGGACTCCCCGGCCTTCTGGGCGACTGTAGGCACAGGCGTGCCGGCAAGCTACCAGCAACGCGAGACCTGCCCGCACACGCCCGAGGAATGACCCCGGCCAGGACCGCGGGCTACCTCGTCGCAGCACGGGGGGACCGGAAGCTATCCGGCCCTGGTCCGCCGGAAACCGTACCGGTATCAGCATCCAACCCATGGAACAGCCGATGGCCCGCAACGTCCGCCTCAGCCGGCAGATCGCTCAGCAGATCCGGACCCTCGCCGCAAAGCTCGACACCGCCGACATGCCCTCCGACGCAGCCACCGCGCAAGAGCTACTGCTCGCACTCCACGACGCGCTTCGCGACCTGCGTGAGCCGCCGCAAGCCCTACTCGCCGTCGCCACGACTGGCAACGAAGAGATGGCCGACTTGCCCGCGAGCGCCGATCGGCGGCTAGTAACACGCCATTTCATTTGGTGTGATCTTGCGGGATGCTGGCTGGATGGCGAGTGAGCTTGTCGAGCGGTTGGTGCCGGACCGTTCGTGGGAGTTGTTCCAGCGGGTTGCGCCGTCGGCGCCGACCCGCCCGCAGGGCGGTGGCCGGCGTCGAAGCCATGGAGATCGCGAAGTCTTGGCCGCCATCGTGTTCGTGGCCACGTCAGGCTGCACGTGGAACCAGCTCTCTCCCGGGTTCGGTCCGTCTGGGGTGACCGCGTTCAGGCGATTCACCGAGTGGTCCGAGGCTCGTGTGTGGGCCAAGCTCCATCGCCTGGTGCTCAACGAACTCGGTGGTCAGGGCGAGTTGGACTGGTCGCGGTGCGCGATCGACTCCGTCAGCGTCCGCGCGGTCAAAGGGGGACACTGACGGGACCGAATCAGACCGAACGCGGTAAGAGCGGATCGAAAATCCACCTCATCGTCGACCGGAACGGGCTGCCCCTCTCGATCGGCATCTCCGGCGCCAACCTGCACGACAACCAGGCCCTCGAGCCCCTCGTCCGCGGGATACCGCCCATCCGCTCCCGGCGCCGACCCCGCAGACGACGCCCGACCAAACTCCACGGCGACAAGGGATACGACTACTCTCACCTGCGGCGATGGTTACGCACGCGGGGCATCATCCCTCGCAGCGACACTCACCTGCTACCGCAGACTGCCCAAATGAAATGGACGGCACGACGGTCAGGCCCCTGCCGACTCGCCCAACGTGAACGATCTCACCGACCACCCGGCATTCACTGGTTCGCGGCTCCTTCGTTGGCGTGATCAGTCATACCGTCCCCCACCTCCGAAGTCAGACGAGACCACGTCGGCCGGCGCGTCAGGACACTCGCACGCCAAGGGCCATGGGATCGGGCTCCTTCCAAGGGGTCGCGCGGATGGGCACGTTGGGGCCAATTGGCAGACGGGACAGATACAGGTGCGGTGATCAAGGAGTTCCACGCTCTGTGATCACGGGGAACCTGTGCCTGCGCTGCCGTCATGGCTGACCGGACCGCTGTGGGACCAACTCGCCATCCTGCTGCCGCAGCGGCCCGAGTTCCATCCCACCCACCCGTTGGACCTGAAATGTTGATCAGAGCCGCAGAACCTGGTCGGGTGGCCTGGGGGTGCGATTGCCCCGGGCTACCCGACCCTCCTATCCAGCGGGAGCGTTGCGTTGCGTTACCTGACGCCGTGGATTGCCTGGGGGTCTGTGACCGGCAGGGCGGGCTCGGCTTTCACGGTGGCGGGGGGCGGCGGCACATAGACCGGGGTGGGGTCGGGTTCCGGTGCGCACGTCTTGGCGATGACGCCTTTGCCTGCGGGGAGGCGGCCGTCTCGCAGGTAGTCGGTGAAGGCGTCGTCCAGGCAGGCGTTGCCGTGGAAGAGGATCTCGTGGAAGCTGCCGCCGTTCTGGACGACCAGTTTGGATCCGGGCAGTGCCTTGTGCATGGCGAGGGCACCCGGGTAGGGGGTGGCGGCGTCCTCGGTGGCCTGGAAGAGCAGGACGGGCGGCAGGCCCTTGCCGGTGATCTTCAGCCGGCCGGCCGGGTTGCCCTGGTAGGGCCAGAACATGCAGGCGGCGTTGTACCACATGTTGTTGTAGGTATAGAAGGGCGCGACGGCGTTGACCTTGGCCTGGTCCCTCTTCCAGAACTCCCAATCGCGCGGCCAGTTGTTCTCGGTGCACTGGACCGCGTTGTACGCCGGGAAGGTGCCGTCGTCGGCACCCGGGGCGGCATAGCGGTTATAGGCGCTCTGCAGCGGGCGGGTGTCGTTCTTGGTGAGGTAGGCCGACAGTACGGTTGCCATCTGCGGCCAGCGCAGGAAGTTGTAGCCGCCACCGTAGAAGGTGTCCTCGAACTCTGCGGGGCCGATCTTTCCGGGGGCCGGGGCGGCGGCTACCGGGCTGATCCGCAACGCGGCTTCGACCTGGTAGTACTTCTGCTCCACGGTGGCAGCGTCCGTGCCCAGGTGGTAGACCGGGTCGGCCTTGGCGGTCCATGCCGCGAAGGCGTCGAACCGGCGCTGGTGTTCCTTGTCCTGCAGGATGTTGTGGTCGTACCAGCTGATGGTGGGGCCAACGACGCTGTCGAGCACCATCCGGCGCACGTGCGAAGGGAAGAGCTGGCCGTACGTCGAGCCCAGCGAGGTGCCCCACGAGCCCCCGTAGAAATTGATCTTCTGGACGCCGAGTGCCCGCCGGATGCTGTCCATGTCGCGCGCGTTGTCGACGGTGGTCATGTGCGGTAGGAACCAGCTCCAGTTCGCGGCGCAGTCGGCCGCGTACGTGGCCGACTTCTCCAGCCATGCCTGCGAGGTGCCCTGGCTGACCTGGTAGTCCGGCCGCTCGGCGTCGAAGTAGTGTGCGTTGCAGGTGACGTGGGGTTCGCTGGCGTTGGTGCCGCGGGGGTCGAAGCCGATCCAGTCGTAGGTCGAGGCGACGTCCCGGGGAATCTTTCCGGAGACGTAGGCGGGCATCCACAGACCGGAGTCGCCGGGGCCGCCGGGATTCAGCAGGATGGGCCCCTGCCGTTTGCTCTTGGGCGCGGTGGCCGGGAGCCGGTTCACCTTGATTTTGATCTTGGCGCCGTTCGGCCGCGTGTAGTCCAGCGGCACTTCGAGCATGGCGCACTGCAGCGCAGGAGCTGTCGCATCGTTACAGGAACTCCAGATGAGTTTCCCCTGACCCGTGCCCCCTGGCGCAGTCAAGGAAGCCGAAGCAGGGGTGATACCCGCGCAGACTCCGCCGATGACGGCGACGACCGATAACAGGACTCTAGCTTTTGTCATGAAGGCATCATGTGGCATGTGCAATATCACATACCATCTTAGGAGTGGGCGTTACTCAACTGTGACTCGCTAGGCACGTACGACAGGCCGCGCAGACGGGCGACCGGTGATGGTCGGCGTCGTGGGCGTGTGTGGCAGCGGTGGGTGGTCCAGGCTGGGCGGATCAGGCTCGGACGGTGATGATCGCGTCGGTGAGGTCGAAAGCGGCTTCGATGACAGTGACCCGCCGTTCGTAGTAGCGCGCAAGCCGGTGTGAAGCGTTGTGCCACAACAGGCGTCTCGTCCCGGCTGGAAAGCGCATGGTGCTTCCAGGGATGGGCGATCCGGGACGGGGGACCCGGTCGGCCTCGAACTGGCAGCGGCGTGGCCGTTGACCAAGGCGCACAAGGCCAGTGCGCAGACTCGCCTCGCCGGCCGTTCGCGGCTGTGTGTGGAGGGAGTGAGGGCGGGCGACAGCTCACGTGGGAGGAGCTGGCGCCGTGCCGCGAGGGCGCGTCACGGCTCGAACGGTCGCGGCTCCGCAGATTCGGCAGATGCCCGCAGTGCACTGCGGGCTACGGTGCTGGTGGAGGCCACCTTTTGATCGGAGTACTGGACCACTCGCCCGCACCGCCCAGCCAGGACCCGCACGCCCATGCCGGCGGGCTGCCGACCGCGGGGCCTGTGTCGTGCTGCTTGGCGGGCGGCTACTGCCCGGCAAACCCCTTCAACGCTCCCGCGGCCAGCTCCAGGTTGACGACCCGCGTTGACGGGACCGACCTCACATCCCTTAGAGGTCCTAACAAAGGCGTCGGACGTGTCGGTGGGTGATGAGGCAGGTGGCGAGGCCGAGGAAGGCTTCGTGGATGTCGTCGCGTCGTTCCCAGCGGATCCGCAGGCGGCGGAATCCGTGCAGCCAGGCAATCGTGCGCTCGACCACCCAGCGGAAGACGCCGAGGCCAGAGCCGTGGGGCTCGCCTCGTTCGGCAATGACCGGGCGGATACCGCGCCGCCACACCAGTCGGCGGTACTTGTCGTGGTCGTAGCCGCGGTCCGCGAGGAGCGCATCCGGTCGGCGTCTGGGCCGGCCGACGGCGCCGACAACGGCGGGGACCTTGTCGAGCAGGGGCAGGAGCTGGGTGACGTCGTTGCGGTTTCCGCCGGTCAGCGACACCGCGAGCGGGATGCCCTGGGCGTCGGTGAGGACGTGGTGTTTGCTGCCTGGCCGTGCGCGATCGACCGGGCTGGGGCCGCTTTTGGGCCCCGCCGAGCGGCCCGCACGTGGGAGGAATCGATCACCGCCCGCGACCAGTCCAGCTTCTTCGCGGCCCGCAGCTTCTTCAGCAGCACCAAGTGGAGCGCGTCCCAGACACCGGCTTCGTTCCACGCGGCCAGGCGCCGCCAGCACGTCATCCCCGAGCCGAAGCCCAGTTCCTGGGGCAGGTACTCCCACTGAATGCCGGTATGCAGCACGAACAGGATCCCGCACAACGCCTGCCGGTCCGGGATCCGGGGCCGCCCCTCCACCAGCTTCGGACCCGGTTCAGGCAGCAATGGCTCGATCAGCGACCACAGTTCATCCGACACGATCCAAGGTCGCGACTGACGTTTCCCCACGAGTAGACCAACGACCGCTCAAGCCGAAAGTCACATGATCAACGGCTTCTGTTAGGACCTCTTAGCCAGTCACTCTCATCTGACCTGGGCAGATACGTGCGGGATCTAGATAAGGTACGGCGCCCAACCCGAACTGGATCATCCCCGACCACGTGGCCTTCATGTATCCAGAGTCATCCGGCAGCAGATGGTGCGCATCCGAGTCATGGGCAGCCCCTGCAGCGACCGGGTGCTTGGGGTCGCTGGCCCTGGTGTCCCGTCTCAGACGATCTGGCTTGCGGGCGGAGCCCCGACCTGCGGCGACCAGTTCGGTTGAGACGCCTGTCCGACGGGAACCCCAGTTGATCCGGTCCTGGCCGCATGGATGGTGGGTGCTGTCTCAGCTGGTCTGGTTCGGTTCTGCCGTTTCGCGCTGACAGGTCTCGTTAGGATCTTCTGATCATGGACGTGATTACGGGGAAAGAGATGGTCGCCATCCCGCCGGGGCAAGTGACGCTGTCGGACCGGCGAACGCAGCGCAGTTGGTCGGTCGAGCTTGCGCCCTGCCAACTGGCGGCATTCCCGGTCACCCAGGCGTTGTACGCACAGATCACAGACCAGTGGCCGAGTACCGCCCATGGCGACCAGTTGCCCGTCGAATGCGTCTCCTGGTGGGACGCAGCGCGGTTCTGCAACGCCCTGTCCCAGCGCGACGGGTTCATACTCGCGTACCACTTCCACGCCGACGGCGAAGGCATCGAGTGGGACGCATCCGCCGACGGGTACCGACTGCCGACCGAAGCCGAGTGGGAGCACGCCTGCCGTGCCGGCACGGCAGGGCCGCGCTACGGGGAACTCGGCGAGATCGCCTGGTACCGCGGCAACTCGCACGAACGCATCCACGACGTGGGCGGCAAACGCCCCAACCCGTGGGGGATTTACGACATGCTCGGCAACGTCTGGGACTGGTGCTGGGACGTCTACGACGCCGAGGTCTACGGGACCTACCGGGTGCTCCGTGGCGGTGGCTGGTTCGATGAGCACTGGAGTTGCCGGGCCTCCGCGCGACGCCGCAGCCACCCGACCTTCCAGGTCGACGACGTCGGATTCCGCATCGCACGTTCCCTCATGTGACGACCGTTTGCGTCCGTCCCCAGACGCAATGGCCGCCGACGAGCAACCCAGGGACCCGATCATCTGAGTAGCTGTTGTCGTTCCGATCTTGAGGGTTGTGCGTCGAACGGGAGTCTCGATCGGGTGGTTGCCGCAGGCTGCGGGCACGAAGGCAGGGCCTCTTGGTAGCTCGGGGTTGCGAAGCCAACCGAGATCCAGGAGACCCTGTTGCCGCAGTTGTACGTGCTCGCGCCGGTGGAACTCAACTCGGCCGCACCGACGTGTGATTGTGTCGCTCACCGGTTCGGGAATGCGGCCGATCACCCGGAACGTGTTCGGCGGTATCCCTCGGACATGACGGACACGGAGTGGGCTGTGGTCCGGCCGCTGCTGCCGGTGCCCGGCCGGCTGCGCGGCCGGGGCGGGCCGCCGGAGGCGTACTGCCACCGGGCGATGCTGGACGCGGTCCGCTACCTGGTCGACAACGGCATCAAGTGGCGGGCCATGCCTGCCGACTTCCCGCCGTGGGAGCGGGTATACGCGTTCTTCCGCCGCTGGCGCGACCACGTGCTGGTCAAGGAGTTCCACGATCGGCTGCGATCGAGGATCCGCGAGAGGGAGGGGCGGGACACGGAGCCGACAGCCGGCGTGATCGACTCGCAGTCAGTCAAGGCGGACGCAGTCGTCGGCTCCGACAGCCGTGGCTTCGACGGCGGCAAGCTGATCAATGGGCAGGGGTTCGTGGTGGTGCCCAAGCGGTGGATCGTCGAGCGCCTCTTCGCCCACCTGATGCGCACCCGCCGCCTGGTGCGCGACTTCGAGCGCCGCACCACCAGTGCCGAGGCGATGGTCTACTGGCCGATGATCCTGCTCATGACCCGCCGCCTGGCCCGGCCATGATGAGGCTCGTTGAATACGGCCACCCGTGACCGGGAGTTACCCCACATGCTCGATGGATCTCCCCAGCCATGCCTGACCTGACCGGGCGTCACAGGGGCGGCCGCCCGATGGACAGCCCGTTCCGGGGGCGGGCGGAGTGTCCATGGTGGCCGAGGGCCAGCGGGTGGTGCCGTCAGCGAGGGGTGAGGAGGCAGAACTCGTTGCCCTCCGGATCGGCCAGAACCGTCCAGGAGATGGCGGACTGGTCGATACCCGGGTCGGCGGCTCCCAGGGCGCGCAGTCGGGCTGCCTCTGCTGCCAGGTCGTCACCGAGGTAGGGGCAGACGTCGAGGTGGACGCGGTTCCACACGCTCTTGGTGTCGGGGCTGCGGAGGAACTCCAGGTAGGGGCCGACGCCTTTGGCGGAGCGCATGGTCGCGTGGTCGTCGGTGACCTCGTGCAGCGTCCAGTCCATCGCCTCGCCCCAGAACCGGGCCATCTCTCGTGGGTCGGTGCAGTCGACCACCACCGCGGCGATCGGCCCGGTGTCCCGGTAGATCGGGCGGGGCTCCAGGACGCAGAACTCGTTGCCCTCCGGGTCCGCCATGACCGTCCAGGGGACGTTGCCCTGACCCACGTCGGCGAGCGTCGCGCCGAGATCCGTCAGGCGTGCGACCAACTCCGCCTGATGGGCGGTCGAGGTGGTGGCCAGATCAAGGTGCACCCGGTTCTTGACCGTTTTGGGTTCCGGGCGGGCGACGATGTCGATGCAGACGGCCGCGGGGTCGGGGTAGGCGAATCCCACGGGTTCGAGGTTGGTCACACCGGGTCCCTCGCTGTCGACACCCCAGCCGAGTGCCTCCGCCCAGAACCGGCCGAGCACGGAGTCGTCCTGAGCCTTCATATTGATCTGCACAAGTCGTGTTGCCATGCCGCATATCCTAGAAGCGGCCGCTGGCCCACTGGCCGCCGCGATCAGACATGTGCTCGACCCGGTACCGACCGTGGTCGCCCTCGTCGAGACTGTGCAAGTCCTCGTTAACGAAGGCGAGGTTCGACCGCGCCGCCTGCATTCGACCGGCCAGTGGCACGGACCACTCCCGATGCCATCCGGCGTGCGCGAACATCAACCACACCGACAGCCGGATCACCGCCCTGCGGGCCGAGGTCACGCGGATCGACGCCGCCGCCGAAGCCGGCCTCGACCCCCACCCCATCGCGGCCCGAAAACAGCAGCGCCGAGCCCACCTCACCGAGATCATCCACCGCCAC
Organism: Streptomyces griseochromogenes; assembly: GCF_001542625.1. NCBI lineage: Bacteria > Bacillati > Actinomycetota > Actinomycetes > Kitasatosporales > Streptomycetaceae > Streptomyces > Streptomyces griseochromogenes. Next base: position 6,892,735 of record NZ_CP016279.1, read on the forward strand.
GACGCCCAACAGCCGTGTGGAGACGACCCCGAGGAACCACGGCCGCATCACGTCCACCGCTTCCTTGGCCACCGCGGACAGTTGTGCCGGGAACCAGGCCGAATGCGCCCCTTCCGGCGGGCTCGGCGCGGCCACGAAGACCGTGGAGGGCTTCGGCGGGTTCGCGAAGCAGTACGAGCAGATCGAGAAGGTCTCCGCCCCTCACGGCAACTTCTGAGAAGTGCTGCTGTACGGGCAGATCGGCCGGGACCCGGCGCTGATGTTCGACCTGGCGGAGAAGCTGGAGTTCACCGTCACCTCGGAGGACGGGCGGGTGCTGGACGCGCTCGCGCACGCGCAGCGCAACGAGGCCGCCCGCGGCGAGTACATCAGCGCGCTGGGCGAAGACGGGGAGCGGGTCGACATCTCGTTCGCCACGCAGAACTGGCAGAAGGCCGTGGTCGACAGGAGTAGGCCGGGGCAGTTCGTCCGCCGGCACTTCGAGGCGATGGTCTTCACCTACCTCGCCGAGGAACTGCGCACGGGCGATGTTGCGGTGGTCGGCTCGGAGGAGTTCGCCGACTGGAGCGACCAGCTGCTGCCGTGGGAGGTGGTGGAGGAGAAGCTGCCCGCCTACCTGGTGGAGGTCGGCCTGGCCGAGGACGAGGACCAGGCCGCCGCCTTCGACGCCGCCTCCTTCCGCCGACAGCTGGAGGACCGGCTGCGGGTCGCCGCCGCGGCCGCGGACGCCGGATACCCGGACAACGAGAGCCTGGTGATCGACCCGGACACCGGCATCCCGTCGCTCAAACCGCACCGGTCGGAGGGACAGCGGCCCTCAGCGAAGCGGCTGGAGCAGGAGATCAAGGCACGGATGCCGGAGCGCACGCTGATCGGGATCTGCGCGCGGACCGCGTACTGGGTGGAGTGGTGGCGCCGCTTCGGCCCGCCCTCGGGCAACGACCCCAAACTCCAGGACCCCTTCGGCCGGTACGTGATCTGCACCTTCGTGAAGGGCACCAACATGGGCCCGTACGAAGCCGCCCGCCACATCCCCGGCGTGAGCGGGCACGAGCTGGTCTACGTGGCGAACCGGCACTTCTCCCTCGTGCTGCTGAACGAGGCCATCGCCGATCTGGTCAACGCGCACGCCCGCCTGGACATCTCGCAGGCGTGGGGCGACGGCACCGCCGTGGCCGCCGACGGCACCCACATGGACACCTACCTCGACAACCTGCTCGCTGAGACGTCCGTCCGGTACGGGAAGCCGGGCGGCATTGCATACCACCACATCTCAGACACCTATATTGCGCTTTTTACCCATTTCATCCCGTGTGGGGTGCGGGAGGCCGTCTACATCATCGAGGGCCTGCTCAAGAATGCCTCCGAGGTCAGGCCCACCACCGTGCATGCGGATACGCAGGGCCAGTCGCTGCCTGTCTTTACCCTTGCGCACCTGCTGGGCTTCGACTTGATGCCCAGGATCCGGAATTGGAAGGGCCTGGCCTTCTACCGGCCTAGACGAGTAGTTCCGAATGCTGTCGGTCCGTCCGGAGGTCCAGGGAGGGTGTCCAAGATCGTTTTGTGACGAACGAACACTTGGACACCCTCATCACCGGACTGTATGTCAAGGTCGACGACGAGATCGCAGGAACGCGATGCCTGGGCAGGCCACCGCAGTTGAGCGACTCCGAATTGGTCTGCCTGGCCGTCGCGCAGGCTCTGCTGGGTTTCGCCTCGGAATCCCGTTGGCTGCGGTTCGCCCACGCCAACCTGGGCTCAATGTTCCCGTACCTACCGAAGAGGCCCGGGTACAACAAGAGGCTGCGGGCCGCGTTGCCCCTGGTCAAGGAGGCGATTCCGACCGCCCGGGACTTCTGGTCATCGCGGACAAGGGCTTCGCCTCCATGGAGTTCGAGAACGACCTCGCGATGCGCGGCGCCGAACTGCTCCGACCGTCCTTCAAACGCGAGACGCGCCGCAGGGGAGAGTCCTTACTGAAGTCGGTGCGACAGCTGATCGAGTCGGTCAACGACACACTGAAGGGGCAGTTGGACCTCGAACAGCACGGTGGACGCACCTTCGAGGGTGTCGCCGTCCGGGTCGCCCAGCGCATCCTCGCGATGGCCTCCGCTATCTGGCACAACCACAAGAGCGGCGCCCCCGTCCTGAGGTCACTGACCGCATTCGATCACTAACCGCCACACAAACGTGTCCCGTGCTCAACCGGAGGCCCTTCAGCATGACCCCCTCGGGCAGGGGCGTTCACGGGCGGTCGGTGGCGGGTCCGGGCGGACCGGCCACGCCGACGCACGCCTCGTTGCCCTCAGGGTCGGCCAGTACCCAGTTCGATGGCGCGTCGGCATCGTTCACCAGGCGGCCACCGGCCGCGAGCGCGGCGGCTATCCGCGCGTCGGCCTGGTCGTAGGGCACCCACACATCGACGTGGACCCGGTTGCGTTGCGGGCGTGGTGCATCCATCTGCTGGAAGTAGAACGGTGCCCCGCGGCGGCGCGGGTCGATCAGGTCCTCACCGCTGTCCGCACGGTCCTGGTAGCCGAGCAGGGCACGCCAGAACGCCACCACGTCGGGACCGGCGAGGGCATCGATGGTGACCTGGACCGTCTGCACGGCCGACGGATCAGCCGGTATGTCCAACGTGCGGGCCACCGCCGAGATCTGCCGAGCCAGCTCGACATGCCGCTCGGTCAGCCCGTAGTAGTCGCCCGTGACCGTGATCAGTCGGACGATCACGCACTCCTGCCGCACGTCGACGTCCGGTTGATCGTCCCCAACCTCCGGCATCTCACTTATCGCCTGCACGAACTGGGCGCCGACCGCGAACGAACCGGTGCGGAAGTACGCACACGCCCCCTCGCCCACGACACGCCAGTCCTCCACGCCGATGGTCTCGTGGAACTGCTGCGGCCTGATGCGCACGATCTTGCTCTCTACGTAGGTCATGCGATCAACGTAGCGTGCAGATCCGACAACCCCCTTCGACCATCCGGTACTTCGGAACTACTCGTCTAGCAGGCAGAGCGAGTACGTGCACATCGATGCCCTGTTTGGCGAGTCGGGGAAGAACGTCATCGACTGGGACCTGATCGAGTCCCAGTTTCGGCACCTGATGCGGGTGGCTGTCTCCGTCCGCGAGGGCGTCATCTCCTCGGCGACGCTGCTCAAGCGGCTTCGGTCGGGGTCACACAAGAACGCCACTTACACCGCGTTCCGCGAGGTCGGCCGCGTCATTCGCACCGCGCAGCTGCTGCGGTATCTGACGGACGCCCCGCTTCGCCGGCGGGTGACGGCGGCGACGAACAAGGTCGAGTCCTTCAACCGGTTTTCCCAGTGGGTCGGCTTCGGCAACCAGGGCGTCATCGCCGACAACGACCCCGTCGAGCAGGAGAAGGTGATGAAATTCAATGCTTTGTTGACGAATGCGGTGATCTTCCATAACGCCCTGGATATCCCCGAGATCGTCCGCCAGCTCCTGGAGGAGGGATGGGAGATCGACCCGGAGGACCTGGCCCAAATCTCCCTGTACCTGACCGAGCACATCAAGCGGTTCGGCGAGTACAGCACCCACGAACTCGGCATCCAGCCCGAGGCGTACGACCCCAAGCTCGACGTCGACTTCACCCAGCTCCGCGAACAGGAACCGGCCGCCTCCGGCTTCGGCACGGCCGCCTGAGCACCGAAGGACCACGGCGGGTCCTCGACGAACTCCGGGAACCGGGCCTCGAGCGCTGGATCGCGACTGCCTGACAGGAACGCGCGGCTCGCAGGTCCGGGACTTCGGGCGGGTTGACCCCAGGCGGCGGACCGGTAGCGGGGCGGGAAGAGCGGCGATCCCGCCCCGCTACCGGACTGACGGCAGGAACGCCCTAGCCGTCGACGAAAGTGACCGTCTCGGCGAGCGGGGCCCGGTCGATGCGGTCGTGACACGCGGCCGGGGCCTCGAACCCGATGGACACGCCGCAGAACAGGATCAGTCCCGGTGGGGGCAACACGGCGTCCGCGACGGTCCGGCAGTACACCGACCACGCCATCTGAGGGCAGGTGTGCAGCCCCTCGGCACGCAGCAGCAGCATGACGGTCTGCAGGTACATGCCGAGGTCAGCCCATTGGGCCTGTCCCATGTCGCGGTCGATGTAGCAGAACAAGGCCGCGGGCGCACCGAAGCAGTCCCAGTTCGCGGCAACGGCCGCCTCACGCGACCGCCGGTCCTCGCGTGAGATTCCGAGCGCGGCATAGCGCTGCTCTGCGGCGGCGGATCGGCGCTCGCGGTACGGCGACTTCAGTTCGGGCGGGTACATCTGGTACTCCCGCTCGTCCCCGGGGTCGCCTTCGGCCACCCGCTCGGCGGTGCGTTTCTTCAGCTCCGCCAGCGGCGCGCCAGTCAGCACGTAGACGTGCCAGGGCTGGAGGTTCGCCCCGGACGGTGATCGGGCTGCGGCGGACAACACACGTTCCAGCGTTTCCCGGGGGATCGGATCCCCGCTGAACCGGCGCACCGCCCGTCGGCTCGCAACCGCTTCGTAGACGTCCAAGACAAGCTCCCTGCATATCGGCTCTGGCCCCGCCAGCCACCTGGTGTCGGGACCCTCTACGGTGGTGACGGTCGGCGACGGGGAGAGGTGACCGGTGAGCGCGCACGACGGCCTCGCAGAGGGCTTCGAGACGCACCGCAGCCGACTGCGCGCGGTCGCTCAGCGCATGCTTGGCTCGCACAGCGAGGCGGAGGATGCCGTCCAGGAAGCCTGGCTGCGACTGGCCCGGACCGAAGCCGACGCCGTGCACAACCTGGGCGGCTGGCTCACGACGACGGTCTCCCGTATCTGCCTCGACATGCTGCGGGCCCGCGCATCGCGGAGGGAGGACCCAGCAGGCCACCCGGTGCCCTACGAGGGCCCAGATCCCGCTGCGGGTGGCCGCCCGGAACAGGAGGCAGTGCTGGTCGACTCGGTGGGCCGCGCCCTTCTGGTCGTGCTGGACAGACTGGGCCCCGCCGAGCGTGTCGCGTTCGTGCTGCACGACATGTTCGTCGTGCCGTTCGACGAGATCGCCCCCGTCGTGGACCGCTCCCTCGCCGCTGCGAAGCAGCTCGCGAGCCGGGCCCGGCGCAAGGTACGGGGCGCCCCCGCCGTCCCCGGTGCGGAGCTCGCCCGGCAGCGGCTCGTGATCGAGGCGTTCCTGGCGGCGTCGCGAGCGGGCGACATCGACGCGGTCCTCGCGGTACTGGCGCCCGACGTCGTACGGCGTGCGGACCGCGCGGCCCTTCCAGAGGGCAGGCCGGTCGAGGTGCGCGGTGCGCGGGCTGTGGCGGAGGAGATCGTCGTCTTCGGACGGAACGCGCACGTCGCGGAGCCGGTACTCATCGGCGGCGCCGTGGGAATCGCGGTCGCGCCGTACGGACGACTGCAGCTCGCCCTTACCGTCACGACCGCCTGCGAGAGGATCACCGGGTACGAGCTCATCGCCGACCCGAACCGACTTCAGCAACTTGATCTGGCCCTCCTCGACGAAGCCATCGCCCTCGGCGGCTAACCAGCCGCCGAGTGGCATAGCGATCAGGTGTCGGCAAACGAACGAATGAAGACAGGCTCGGCGGGCGTCCAATGAACCCGGACTATCCGGGGCCCGGCGGCGGCGCCGATCCAATGAGATCCGATGGCGGCTGATGACAGGGTTTGCTGACAGCCAGGGTCGAATGCGACCACCACAACGGGGAGCGGCATGGCCAACCTGGTCTACAAGCGGGTGTCGACCGACCAGCAGTCGACCGACCGTCAGAATCTCGTCCTGGACGAGGCCGGGATCGAGGACGCGGTCGTCTTCGAGGAGCAGGCCGGCACCTCCAGCCGCCTCCACCCGCTGGAGCGGCCGAAGTTCGGCGAGCTGCTCGCGTACGCGCGGCCGGGCGACACCGTGCACATCTCAGAGATGTTCCGCCTGGTGCGCGGCACCGGGCACATTCTCGACGTGCTCGACGTCCTGCACCGCGACCGCCTCGCCCTACGCATCCACGACGGCGCGTTCTCCGCGATGGACCTCATAGCCCGCCACCCGCGCACCGGCGAACTGCTGTCCACCGTGAAGTTCATGGTGCAGACCCTCGCCGCGGCCGGCGAACTCCAGCGCGACCTTCAGCGGGAGCTGACGTACGACGGGCTGCGGGCCGCCGAGGCGAAGGGCAACAAGGGCGGGCGCCGCCCCGCCGTCCCGGCCGACAAGACCGACGCCGTACGCACCGCGTACCTGGAAGGCCGGTCCATCGCCGCCCTCGCCCGCGACCACGGCGTCAGCCGCGGCGCCATCCGTACCGCCGTCGCCGACCTCCTGCCCGAGCACACCGCCGACGACCAGGGCGCCCCGGTCCCGGAGCTGCCTGTCACTCTCGACGTACCGGGCAAGGTCGCGGACTTCCTCCGCGCGGCCGAGCTGGAGCCCGTCGAGCGGACGGCGCTCGACCAGGGTGTGACCGTACGTCGCGGCCAGGGCTACACCCTGCGCGTCACCGCCGTCCCCGCGACCCACCGCCGACTCCTCGAGCTCTGCCAGGCCCTCGACGGCGGCCAGGGCACCCCGGCGGTCCCGGCCCAGCGCAAAGCACGCCGCGAGTACGCGAACCGCGTCAGCACCCTCGCGGGCGACACCCTGTAGGGAGCCGTCCGGGTCTCAAGATCAACAACTGGCGGCTTCTGGGCTCACCTCGGCGACACCCCGTCAAGAACGGGTGTAGGTGAGGAAGGCGGCGCCGCTGGGCAGCACCGTGTGCCCGGTCAGCGTGAATGCGCGCGGATTCGTCTCGGACTTCCCCGCGAACAGCGGGATGCCCGCGCCGATGGTGACCGGGTTGACCTTGAGGACGAGTTCGTCGATCTCCGGGTAGAGGGCCCCGGCCAGCTCGGCGCCGCCGACCAGCCAGATCCCCTTGCCGTCCTGGGCCTTGAGTTCGCGCACCTTCTCCAACGGGTCGGTGGAGACCACCTCGACGGCCGCGTCCGGGCTCTTGGTCAGGCTGCGGGAGAAGACGTAGTGCCGCAGGTGCGGGTAGGCGTCGGTGATACCGGCGTCCAGTCCGAGCTGGTACGAGCGGCGCCCCTCCACGACGGTGTCGAAGCGGGTGCCGGACGCGGTCACGCCCAGCGCCGCGCGGGCCGGGGCCGGCAATGTCTCCGGGTAGTGCGTGACGATGTGCTCCAGGTAGTCGGGGGTGACGGTGAAGAAGCCGTCGGGGCCGGTCGGGTCGCCGCCGTTCGGGCCGGCGATGAACCCGTCGAGCGTGGTGGCGGCGTAGTAGGTCAGGGTGCGCACGGCGATCATCCTTCGATGGCGTAGTAGTGGAGCTTCTCGTCGGAGAAGGTCCGGCGCAGACCGGCCTTCTCCAGGACGCGCTGGGAGGCGACGTTGTCGTGGGCAGTGTCGGCGAGAACCCGCCGCACCCTGGCATCGGCGAAGCCGTGGTGCAGCAGGGCACGCAACGCCTCGGTGGCATAGCCGTGGCCCTCTGCCTCCGGGGCGACGCCGTAGCCGAGGCCGACGGTGCCCGTCTCGTCCGGCGGGCCGAAGAACCCGATGCCGCCGATCACCACCTCGTGGACGGGCGTAACCGGGACCTACTGGAGTCGGCTCGAAGGGCGGTCCGGCAGTCCATCCCGCTCGGCGCCGGCTTGGGCCGGCAGTGGTAGCGACCAGGTGTAGACCTCCGGGTCGAAGGCGTGCAGGCGCTTGACGAGCCTGGCGGTCGACCAGGGCCAGCAGAAGGTGTTGATGCCCGGGAGGCCGAAGTAGTAACCGGTGCCGCCGGCGGCGTTGTAGACGGTGTTACGCAGCGCCTCATTCAGAGCCTGCTGGTGAGCTGCTTCGGCCTCGGGCTTGACATCCAGTGTGGTCGACCCGCTGGTGCGCAGGTGGTTGAGGGCGGTGGTGATGTAGCGGAGTTGGGCTTCGAGGACGGTGGGGACGGCGGTGGTGCCGGTGAGCAGATTCGGGCCGATGAGCAGGAAGAGGTTGGGGTATCCGCTGACGCTGGTACCCAGGTAGGCGCGGCGGTTGTCGGCCCAGGTCTGGGCCAGTGTGCCGGTGGTGCCGTGCAGATGGGGGGCCAGCGGGATGTCACCGATGTGGTATCCGGTCGCGAGGACGATGATGTCGGCGCGGGTGCGGGTGCCGTCGGCGCCGATGACGTCGGAGCCCTCCACGGCGGTCACGCGGGTGGGATGCAGCCACACGTTGGTCTGGGTCAGGGCGGCGTAGTAGGTGCCGGAGGTGATCAGGCGGCGGCTGCCCAAGGGGTAGTCAGGAGTGAGGGCCCGGCGCAGGGCGCGGTCCCGTACCGAGGTACGCAGATGGATGCGGGCCAGGGCCTCCAAGGGCCGCAACAGGTGGGGGTGACGCAGGGGTACGCCGATGGCTTCCTGGGTCCAGTGGTGCAGGCCGCGTAGTGCGCGGCGTGCTGCCGGGTGGTGTTCGAAGAAGCGGTGGAGCCCCGGAGGGAGGGCGTAGTCGGGTTTCGGAAGTACCCACTGCGGTGTGCTCTGGAAGACGTCGACATGAGCCGCCTTCGGCTGGATCTCGGGCAGGAACTGGACGGTGGACGCTCCGGTGCCCACCACTGCCACGCGCCGTCCGGTCAGGTCGACTTCGTGGTTCCAACGGGCGGAGTGGAAGACCGTGCCGGGGAAGGTGTCGAGGCCGGGGATGTCGGGATGGCGGGGCCGGTGCCAGGGGCCGGTGGCGACGATCAGGGCGCGGGCGGTGTACGTGCCCGACGTGGTCCGCAGGTTCCAGCGGTGCGCTTCCGGCTCCCAGCGGCTGCTCAGCACCTCGGTGTCGTAGCGGATCGCCTTGTCCACGCCGTGTGTTACCGCGGTGGTGTCGAGGTAGTCGAGAATCTCGGACCGGTCGGCGAAGCCCCGGCTCCACGCGTGGGGCGCGAAGGAGTATTCGTACAGCACCGACGGTACGTCGCAGCCGCATCCGGGATAGGTGTTGTCACGCCAAGTCCCGCCGAGGCGACCGGACTTCTCCAACACGACAACGTCGTCGAAACCGGCCCGGCGCAGCGCGATCACGGCGGCCACGCCGGAGAGGCCGGCCCCGATGACGATGACTTCCGCTTCACGACGAAGATTGTCGATGCTGCCGTCGGCCACCAGCGTCCGCCCCTGTCCGCCTCGTGAGCATCCCGGCGCTGATGCCGAACCGCCCCCAACCACCTACTCAGAGCGACCGATCGTAGTGTTACCCGAGATCACCTGTGGTGATATGACCGGCAGATACCTCATAAGGGTGATCTTGCTGCGTATAGTGAATGCAGTGCGTTTTCCCGTGTTTGGCTGCCGACCATGACGATGAGGGACGAACTGCCCAGGTCTCACAGTCCCCACGCCGCCGACGACGAGCCAGCGCGGCATCTGCCCTACCCCAGTGGCTGGTTCTGCCTGGCGCGTTCACGAGAACTGGCCCCCGGCAAGGTCCTGACCCGCCGATTCATGGACGAGGACATCGTCCTCTACCGCACCCGCGACGGCCGGCCCCGCGCAGTGCATCCCTACTGCCCACACCTGGGCGCTCATCTGGGAGCGGGCGGCACCGTGGAGGGCCAGAACCTGGTATGCCCCTTCCATCGCTTCGCCTTCGCTCCCGATGGCACCTGCGTCGGCACGCCCGACGGCCCGCCCCCGCGCGCCCGCCTGCAGCACCACACCATCAGCGAGCGCAACGGCTTCCTCTTCGCCTGGCACGAACCGGATGGCGCTCCACCTGCCTGGGAAGTCCCCGGAACCGCCCAGCCCGGAGTCGTTCCGACAGCCGCCTGGAGCACGGAAGTGCACACCCATGCCCAGGAGATCATCGAGAACACCCTCGACTACCGGCATCTCCCGGTCCTGCACCACGTCGCCGTGCAGGAACTCGACCCGCCGACGGCCCAAGGCCCCCTCCTGCGCATGCGTCTGCGCCTCGGGCCGGACCGGCCTCGCGCCCTCAAACAGAAGATCCAGGCCGACCATTCGTTCCTCATGGCGGGGCTGGGATATCTCCGCGTCGAGCTGCCGCTGCCCCCGCTCGGACTCGTCAGCTACCTGTGGGCCATGCACACACCTACCGGGCGCCGACGCACCCACATGCTGGTCGCGACGGCCTGTGCAGACATCCACAAGCAGGACGCCACTGGAGCGTCGCTCCCACGGCGCGGCCTGCACAGGGCCTTCGCCCACGCGATACTGCGCACCGCGGTCAGCAAGGTCCACCAGGACCTGAGGATCTGGAACACCAAACGCTACGAGCCACGACCCCGCCTCGCCGCGAGCGACGAGGCCATCGGCTTGTTCCGCCACTGGGCCCGCCAGTTCTACCCGGCGCAGTGAGGGAACCTGATGGTGCCGCGGACGGCTTGTCCCCGTGGCCACGGCAAGGTAGACACTCCACCCGGTGCAGCGAACGCCTTGGCACGCCCCGCAGGCCCATTCCCCCTCCGGCCACCGCCACGTCCGCTTTGCCGCGCTCGGCGGCCAGCCACCGATAAGCCGACTGTCACCAACCTCATGACCGAGCACATCTAGCGCCTGCCCTCTCCGCCCGCGCTGTCACCGCCTCGCCCCGCCCCGCGTCACGACTCTCGCCGGGGCAAGTCAAGCGCTTCTGACTCCGAGGCTTCGCGTGAACGGCAGCCCGAGAACTGCGCGCCCCGCAGGCCCAACCCCAAACTGCGACGCCCGATCTGCGGCCCATGTCGGACTTCTACGCTGCGTAGTCAGCACCAAGTCAGCACGGCGCCCCAAAACATGCCCGAACATTGCAACTCGGACAGCACCTTTCACGCCTTCGCTGAGGCCACCGCGGAGGCCCCCACACCACCTCCATGGTTGCCGCACGCACTCCCACGCCGGTAACTATGGTGCCCCACCACATACGCCTCTGACCTGCCCGTTCCTACGGTGTGGCGACACGTAAACGTCCCCGTCGAAGCCCAGGAAGTGGTGCCGATGTCGTCTTCCACGACCGCTCCCCCAGCTCCATCCAGCCTCCCCCGCATCGTCGCCGCCAGCCTCATCGGCACCACCATCGAGTGGTACGACAACTCATCCGATCAGAGCTACGACCTGCGGTTTTTCCGCCATTGACCCTCCGAAGTCAGCACCGAACCAGCACCGGAAAGTCTCGTGCTGGGTGCGGAACGAGGACGTGCCCGATCCGGCTGGCTGCGGATCTGACGACAGGCACCAAAGACCGTCACTCACCGTAACGCGACCTGCGCCACTAGCGCCGACCTCCCAGCCGGCCCGGACGCGATCAAGTCGAAGGCGTGGTGCCCTCAGCCAGACGTCTGGCTGAGGGCACCACGCGCTCACAGATTTACGTCAGGCCGCCTCGACCACTGCTTCGAACTCGAGGGGCAGATTGAGCTCCGTCTGAATGGTGAAGACGGCATCCATCAGATACCCCAAGCGCTCCGGAGCGTCGGGCATCACGTGCGCATAGGTCTGATGGGTGATCCTCGGGTCGCGATGCCCCAGCCACTCAGCCATGTCCGTCACCGGAACACCCTTCGACAGGCCGGCGGAGGCGAAGAAGTGCCGAAGCCAATGCGTGGTGATCCTGCGCGAGATGCCCGCCGCCTTCTTCGCGTTACGCCAAAGCCGGTCAACGAGGGAGTACATGAGGATGTTGGTGCGCCCGATGTTGGAGAAGAGGTGGCGGATGCAAGGGAAACGCCCCCTGCCCTTGGTGATGGGCTCGAGCGCAATAGTGCACGGCCCCTCAGACCAGCTCCGGCATCAGACTGTGTCGCGGGATCGCTCCCTCCCCCAAGTTTCTGCCGACGTCAACGGACAGCCGCCGACCCAATTTTCACGCCTGGCAAGGCGTCACGAGGAGGGATACGGCAACTGTGTCACAACCTCTTTCCGTAGGTCACCAGGGGGTGACATGGGAGTGATGTCTGAGGTCCCGTTCGGTTTGGCGTCGATGGACGGTGAAGCATGTGGCGAAGTCGGTGTGGGCCTGGGCGACGGCTTCGGGGTACGCCTCGCGTTTGGCGTGTTCGGCTAGCGCCCGGTAGATGCTCGCGACAGAGGGGTTCTGTCTCTTGCGCTTGCCGGTGGGGATGATCAGGTCGGGCTGGATCTGCTCGACGGACTCGCCGCCCGCCCGGCGCCGCAGGACGGTGTGCACCATGTCCTCGGTGATGACGGCCGGCCGCGGGCGGCGGCGAAGCCTTCCAGGGTCGACTCGCGGATGTTCTCCCGCTCGGTCTCCGCGACCGCCGCGAAGAATGCGAAGAGCAGCTTGCCGTGCCCGCTGGGGTCGTACATTCCCGCGAGGGGGCCGGCGAGCATCTCCAGCACCAGGCCGTGGGCGAACAGGTGGTCGGCGAGCGCGGTGAGTTCGGCGGCGTCGCGGCTGAGCCGCTTCATCTCGTACACCGTGAGGATGACCCGCCAGTCGGACTGTGGCCATCACTCCCTACGGGCGTACCCGGATGACTGTCTTCCCGCTGCGTCGCGTGGTCGAGTTAAGGGCACCGACGGCATCATCCAAGCTCGCGACGTCGCCGATGTTTGTCCGCAGCCGTCCATCCCGCACCCGCTGCACGATCTCACCCAGTTCGGCACGATCGGCCTCGACAACAAAGTCCACCGCCAGGCCGTCAGTGGGCCGCGCCTCGACCGGGCCGACGATGGACACCAGCGTTCCTCCGGCCTTGATCAGGGCAGCGGACCGCTTCTGAACGTCGCCACCGATGACATCGAAGACCAGATCGACGCCGCCGACGTCTTTCAGCGCGTCCTTCTCAAGGTCGACGAACTCATGCGCGCCGAAGTCGAGTGCCTTCTCACGGTCGGCGGCGCGTCCAGTTCCGATGACGTAAGCGCCGGCCTCACGTGCGAGCTGGGTCACCATCGTCCCGACTGCCCCGGCCGCGCCATGGGCAAGGACAGTCTGGCCGGCCTGAAGGCGGCCGTGCTGGAACAGCCCCTGCCACGCGGTCAGACCTGAGATTGGCAGGGACGCACCTACCGTGAAGTCGACGTCGCCGGGCAGCGGTGCGAGGTTGCGTGCTTCGATCGCCACGTACTCCGCCAGGGTGCCGTCGCGGTGCCAGTCGGCGAGGCCGAACACCCGCTGCCCGACCGACAGCCCCGTCGTGCCGTAGCCGAGGGTGGTGACCACTCCGGCCAGCTCGTGGCCGGGGATCGACGGTGTCTTGTCACGACCGGCGCGATCGGTCCAGGTCGATGGCCACTCCATCTCGGTCGGGACGAAGCCCGATGCGTGAATCTGAACGATGACGTCGTTGATAGCCGCGGGCGGCTCAGGCCGCTCCGTCAGCGTCATCCCGGCCGTTCCCGCGGCCTGGTCGGTCACCACAATGGCTTTCATTGAGATTGTCCCCTTCCTCGTATGTGTTGTGGGTTTTGGTTTCCGAGTGGGTGTTCAGATGAAGGTGAAGGCAGCGACGTCTTCAGGCGCGTCGCCGTAGCCGTCCTGGGAGTCTCCGTTGACGGGCAGCCCGGTGAGCTGACCGAACAGCCGCGCATGCTCGAGGTGCTCGCCACGGGTGACTTCGTGACGCCCGTCGGACCGGCCGAGCGTGGCAGCGAGCTCCGCTGACGATGTCGCGATCGCCTCGAAGCCGGCATCGGCCAGCATCAGCGCCGAGAGGCCGTCCCATGCGTTCGGCAGGACGAGGCCGCCGTCACGGGTGTGCAGTGCCATGAATCTCTCATAGAGTTCGGAGCCCGGCATACCGAACCTTTTCCGAGCGATCGTTGGAGACAGTGACAGATCGAGGGGCAAGGTACGCCGCCTCGACGAGGACGCCGACGCTCATCCCGGCGTACGGGTCCGGGTGGGCCGGATGACGGTGACACACGCCATTCCTCAAACTCGTGCCACGCTCACCCAGCTTGGTCCCTCGCCTGGGTCGACCAAGGAAGATCTCCGATGAGCCAGGGTGAGGAAACAGCGGTGTCCGCTCGTCCACTGGTCGGTGATGCTAAGGGCGAGGTCCTCGGCGACCCTTTGGAGCGCGCGTCGCCCCAGCCGCGCCCAGGGGAAAGGCGGACCGCTGTGGCCCTGGAGGTCCTCGAACCGCACCGTGCACAGCTCCTCGATGTCATCGGGGTCGACCTCGATGACGAGGCGTCCCGCCGGGGCCATGAGTCCACCACAGCGGTGCAGCAGGCTGCGAGGGTCGCCTCCGATGCCGATGTTGCCGTCGATGAGCAGAACCGTCTGCCAGCCACTCTCGGCCGGCAGACGGTCGAAGACCGACCGGCACAGTGCGAGCCCGCCCCGGACGCACCGCGGCGGGTCATCATCGGCTGAGCGGGGGCAGCTGCCACCAGGCCGTCGGGGTCGGGTGGTTCGGGAACGGTGTGGGCGAGGTCGGTGCGCAGCTCGGCACTCAGACTGCGCGAGCGCAGGGCCCGTGTCATCCAGCCGAGCTTGAGGCACACGTGGACGACGAAGGCGGCGATGAACACCCAGGCACCGTAGAAGTGCAGGCGATAGAAGGAGCCCGGGAAGACGTAGTAGAGCTGGATGTTGAGGATACCGGTGACGAATTCGAAGATGACGCCGCCGACCAGCATCAGCAGGGACAGCCGCTCGAGTCCGTGAGCGACGGAGCGCACGGGCAGCCATTCGAAGAGCTTCGGGATGACCGACCACAGCTTGGCCAGCAGGACCGGGACGAGGACCACGCCCAACGTCACATGGACGCCCTGGAGCAGCCGGTAGAACCAGTACGGGTGCGTCGGCCAGCTGAAGAGGTAGAAGCCCAGCACGCCCTTGTCGGGTGTCTCGTCATTGAGTGGACTCAGGCCGGGATTGTAGGAGGCGTAGGACAGCAGTCCGGTGACGAAGAGCAGAGGAATACAGATCAGGAGGACCAGTCCGAACACCGACGTCAGCCAGGGCCCGCGGATCGGACTGCGCCAAAATCCCGGCCGGAACGGCCCCGGGGGCGGGGGCATCTGGCTGACGCGCTGCGCCGCCGTACGGGTACGGGCTGCCGCCGACGCCACCGCAGCCGCCCCACCGGCCCGCACACGCCTCAGCCGCTCCCGTGCGCGCTTTTCGTCCGGCCCCCGGCGCGCCGGCCCACTGCGAGGGGCCGAACCCGACGGCCGACCGCCACTTGCCATCGGCATCCCGCTACCGGTGCTCGGGGTTTTCGTAGTCGCGGCGGCAGCCTGCGTCCCAGGCGGTGCGCTGGTTGCCGTAGGCGGGGATGCCGCCCAGGTCCTTCAGCGCCCGGGCCAGGTGCAGCAGGTTCCAGGTCATGAAGGTGGCGTTGCGGTTGGTGAAGTCGTTTTCCGGACCGCCCGAGCCGGGATCGAGGTAGGAGGGGCCGGGACCGGCCTCGCCGATCCATCCGGCGTCCGCCTGGGGCGGGATCGTGTAGCCCAGGTGCTGAAGACTGTAGAGGACGTTCATGGCGCAGTGTTTGACGCCGTCCTCGTTGCCGGTGATCAGACAGCCGCCGACGCGGCCGTAGTAGGCGTACTGTCCGGCTTCGTTGAGCAGGCTGGAGCAGGCGTACAGGCGTTCGATCACCTGCTTCATCACGGAGCTGTTGTCGCCCAGCCAGATGGGGCCGGCCAGCACGAGGATGTCGGCTGCCAAGACCTGCTGGTACAGGTCGGGCCAGGCGTCCCGCTGCCAGCCGTGCTCCCTCATGTCGGGCCACACGCCGGTGGCGATGTCGTGGTCCACCGCCCGTACGACGTCGACGTGCACTCCTTGTGCGTCCAGGATGGCGGTGCTGCGCTCGATCAGCCCCTCGGTGTTGCTCGTCTCCGGCGAGCGCTTCAAGGTGCAGTTGAACACCAGAGCACGTAGGTCGTCGTACCGGGCCGGCGGCGTGTCGGTAGCGGGCGACGAAGTAGTCACACGGTCCTCCCGGAGCCCTGCCGCCGCGCGGTGCGCGGCGACTCATCCACTGCGCCCAGCCTGCAGGTCGACCGCGGCAGGCGCCACCACAACGCCTCCGAATGGTTCCGGCGTTGCGCCCCCCCGGCCGGCTGCCGACGAGTGGCCGGGACCGGTGGCCACGCCTACGTTCGTCTCATGGGTACCGAAGGCGCGAGCGAGTCGCGGAACACGGCAGCAGTTGAGGACGTCGCGCACCTGCTGGTGCGCTGTCTGCGGGCCGAGGGCGTGGAGTACGTCTTCGGGATCCCCGGCGAGGAGAACATCCGCTTCGTCGACGCACTGAACGGCTCCGGGATCCGGTACGTCCTGGTGCGCCACGAGCAGGCCGCCTCGTTCATGGCGGAGATCTACGGCCGGCTGACCGGCCGGGCTGGGGTGTGCTCGGCGACGCTGGGGCCCGGCGCGATCAATCTGCTGCTCGGTACCGCGGACGCCATGACGAACAGCGCACCGATGGTGGCCCTGGCCGCCCAGGGCTCCCTGCGCCGCATCCACAAGGAGTCGCACCAGGTCATCGACCTGGTATCGATGTTCGCTCCCGTCACCCAGTGGTCGGCCCGTATCGAGTGTCCGGACGCGGTGCCGGAGATGACGCGCAAGGCGTTCAAGACAGCGCAGAGCGAGCGGCCGGGGGCCGTGTTCCTGGCAGTCCCGGAGGACATCGAAGCGGAGCGTCCCGCCGAGCGTCTGGCGCCCTTGCAGAGAGACGCGGTTCGGGCCGACGCGCCGTCACCCTCCCAGATCGCACGGGCCGCCGAGGTGCTTGCGGCCGCACGGCACCCGGTCGTGCTGGCGGGTCATGGCGCCGCGAGAGCCGGGGCCTCGGCCGCCCTGGTGCGGTTCGCCGAACGGCTGAACATCCCGGTCGCGACCACGTTCCACGGCAAGGGCGTCTTCCCCGACGACCATCCGAACGCCCTCGGCGCGGTCGGCTTCATGCGCCACGACTACGGCAACTTCGGCTTCGACGCGGCCGATGTGCTGCTCTGCGTGGGGTATGAGATCCAGGAGTTCGACCCCGTCAAGATCAACCCGAATGGCGACAAGCGAATCGTGCACATTCACCGCTTCCCCGCCGAGGTGGACGCCCACTACCCGGTCACCGTGGGCGTCGAAAGCGACCCCTCGCAGGCGCTGGACGCACTCGCGGCAGCGCTCCCCGAGGGACTCACCTACGACGCGGGAAGGAGCGAGAAGATCCGTACGCTGCTCGACGAAGAACTGCAGTACGGACGCGACAGCGACGCATTCCCCCTGGTACCGCAGCGCGTCGTGAGCGATGTGCGCACCGCGTTGGACCGCCACGACATCGTGCTCGCCGATACCGGCGCCGGAAAGATGTGGATGTCCCGTCTCTACCCGACCTTCGAGCCGGATACCTGTCTGGTTTCAAATGGCCTGTCCACGATGGGGTTCGCGCTGCCGGGTGCCATCGCCGCCAAGCTGGCCCGGCCGGACCGGCGCGTCCTGGCGATGATGGGCGACGGCTCGTTCCTGATGAACTCCCAGGAACTCGAGACGGCCGTCCGTGAACGCGTCCCGTTGGTCGTCCTGGTCCTGGTGGACGAGGAATACGGCCTGATCACCTGGAAGATGGAACTCGAACTGGGCCGCCACAGCCACACCCGGTTCACCAACCCGGACCTGGTCGCCTACGCCGAGAGCTTCGGCGCACGCGGCTACCGGATCGAGGCCGCCGACCAGCTTTTGCCAGTACTGCGCAGGGCCCTCGACGACGACGCGGTCTCCGTGATCGCTTGCCCCGTGGACTACTCCGAGAACCTTCGCCTGACCGACAGACTGGGCAGTCTCCACGGGCCGTTCTGAACCAAGAGGTCATCTCATTTGGTGAGTCTGCGGCAGCAAATGAGGGTGCAGGCGATGCTGGTGAAGGCCAGAAAGTGGACGGCCTTGCGTTCGTAGCGGCGGTGCAGGCGGCGGCATCCGGCGAGCCACGCCATGGTGTGTTCGATGGTCCAGCGGTGCCGTCCCAGCCGCTCGGAGGACTCGATGCCTTTGCGGGGTGATGCGGCTGCCGGATGCCGCGCTGGCGTAACCATCGGCGCAGGTGGTCGTAGTCGCAGCCCTTGTCGCCGTGGAGCTTGGCCGGCCGCCGTCGGCGCGGACCGCGACGGGAGCGGATGGGCGGGATGCCGCGCACGAGCGGTTCGAGGGCTTGACCGTCGTGCAGGTTGGCACCGGAGATGCCGATAGAGATGGGCAATCCGGTCCGCTCGGTGATCAAATGGATCTTCGAACCGTACTTGTCTCGATCCACCGGATTCGGACCTGTCAGGTCCCCCTTTCCAGGGCCCGCATGTTCACCGAGTCGATCGCGCAGCGAGACCAGTCCAATTCACCCCGGGAGCCGAGCTCGTCGAGGACCAGGCGATGGAGCTTCGCCCACACCCGGGCCTTCGACCACTCGGTGAAACGCGGGTGAGCCGTGGGTCCCGACGGTCCGAACGAGGCGGCCGGCAGCTGCTGCCACGTGCAGCCCGACGTGGCCACGAACACGATCGCAGCCAGCACTTCCCGGTCACCGTGCCGGCGCCGGCCGCCTCCCTGAGGGCGACTCGGCGCCTCCGGAACCACTCGCTGGAACAACTCCCACAGCTCATCCGGCACCAGCCGCTCAACGATCCCGACCCCTGGAGCCTATCGAACACCCCAAATGAGATGACCTCTTGAGCCGCTCGACGAGATGGCGAAGCCAGCCTCCATGCGAAGACCTGTGCCCGCACAGGCTGAGCTGCGAGGCCGGGCTCGGTCTCTCAGTCCGGTCACCTGCCACGCAACGACTCTGAGCCGATCAACCCCAGATGTCCGAGTTCAACGGAGCGCAGTCAGCACCAAATCAGCGCGGGAGGGGTGAACACCGGTGATGACGTGGCCTTTTAGTCAGCACCAAACCAGCACGGGAGTCAGCACCGCACCGTCAAATCACCCCGAACTGTGCGTCCCGGACAGCACTCACTTCGACCATCTTCGAGCCCCTGCACCGCCCTTCCGTGAGCCGGCATGTTGGCCGCACGCATAGCCAACCCTCGAACTATGGTGCCCCACCACATGTGCCCCTGACCTGCATCTTCCTACCGTGTGCCGACACCTACCCGTCCCCACCGCACACGAGGAAGTGGCGCACATGGCCTCCGCAGCATCCGCTCCCCCAACGCCCGCACCACCCGCCGACCTGAAGCGCGTGGTCGCCGCCAGCCTCATCGGCACGACCATCGAGTGGTACGACTTCTTTCTGTACGGTTCCGCCGCCGCGCTGGTCTTCAACAAGCTGTTCTTTCCGGACTCCGACCCTCTCGTCGGGACACTGCTGTCGTTCCTGACGTATGCCGTCGGGTTCGCGGCCCGCCCGCTGGGGGCGCTCGTGTTCGGGCACTACGGCGACCGGCTGGGGCGCAAGAAGCTGCTGGTGCTGAGTCTGGTGCTGATGGGCGGGGCGACCTTCGCCATCGGGCTGCTGCCGACGCACGCGACCGTCGGCTCCGCCGCACCCGTGCTGCTGACCACGTTGCGTCTGGTGCAGGGGTTCGCGCTGGGCGGTGAGTGGGGCGGCGCCGTGCTGCTGGTGTCCGAGCACGGGGACGCGCGGCGGCGTGGTTTCTGGGCCGCGTGGCCGCAGACGGGGGCGCCCGCCGGGCAGTTGCTGGCCACCGGTGTGCTGTCGCTGCTCACCGCCGTGCTCTCGGACGACGCCTTCGGCGCCTGGGGATGGCGGATCCCGTTCCTGCTCTCCGGAGTGCTGGTGATCGTCGGTTTGTGGATTCGTCTCTCCGTCGATGAATCGCCTGTCTTCAAGGAGGCGTTGGAGCGGGCCGAGTCCCGGCGAGCGGGTGCCCCGGAGAAGCTGCCGCTGGTCTCCGTGCTGCGGCAGCACTGGCGGGACATACTCGTCGCGATGGGCGCCCGTATGGCGGAGAACATCAGCTACTACGTCATCACCGCCTTCATCCTCGTCTACGCCACCACCTCGGCCGGTGTCTCGAAGCAGATCGCGCTCAACGCCGTCCTCGTCGGGTCCGCCGTGCACTTCGCCGTCATCCCCGCCTGGGGCGCGCTCTCCGACCGGGTCGGGCGGCGGCCCGTATATCTGCTCGGTGCGGCCGGTGTCGGCCTGTGGATGTTCCCGTTCTTCTCGCTCGTGGACACCGGCGTGTTCGGGTACCTGGTGCTGGCCGTGACCGTCGGACTGGTGCTGCACGGCGCCATGTACGCGCCGCAGGCAGCCTTCTTCGCCGAGATGTTCGCCACCCGGATGCGGTACTCCGGTGCCTCCATCGGCGCGCAGTTCGCCTCGGTGGCGGCCGGTGCGCCCGCCCCGCTCATCGCCACCGCGCTGCTCTCCGACTACGGCAGCTCCACCCCGATCGCCCTGTACGTGATCGCGGCCGCCGTGCTGACGCTGATCGCCGTGGGTGTGGCCAGGGAGACGCGGCACCGGGATCTCGCCGAGGTTCAGGGTGGGGACGACGAGCACGCGGCGGAGAGTTCGGCGGCAGGGACGCGGGCCGTCTGAAGGGGGCGCACCGGCTTCCGCCGAGGACCGGCCCCACGCGGGACCGGTCAGTCCGTCCCGATGCGGCTCAGCGCGATCCCATGCGACCCGGCGCGGTCCAGTGCGGATCAGTGCGGTCCAGGTGCCGCCAAACGGTGCAGGCGCAGGGCCAGTTGGATCTCCAGTGCGCGGGCCGGAGTCTGCCAGTCCTCGCCCAGGAGGCGGCCCACCCGCTCCAGCCGCTGGGCGACCGTGTTCACATGCACGTGGAGTGCGTCCTTGGTGCGGGCCGGGCTCATCCCACCGGCGAAGTACGCCTCCAGGGTGTGCAGCAGCTCCGTGCCGCGTCGTTCGTCGTAGGCCACGACCGGGCCGATGGTGCGCTCGACGAAGCCGCCGACGTCCCGTTCGCCCGCGAGGAGCAGGCCGAGGAAGCCGAAGTCCTCTGGCGCGGCGCCGTCTCCGGCACGGCCCAGGAGGCGCAGCGCGTCCAGGCAGCGGCGGGCCTCCGTGTAGGCGGCGGCCACGGTGTCCGGCTGGGTGGCGAGGTCGGTGACGGGGGCGGAGGCGCCGACGGTGACGGGCAGGTGGACGGCTGTGCCGAGGTGGCGGGCGGTGCGGCGGGCCACGTCCGTGGCGGTGTCGGCGGTGGTGAGCGGGAGCAGCAGGACCGTGCCGCCGTCGCGGGCCGCGGCCAGGCCCTGCCGGGTGGCGGCGAGGTGGGAGGCCGCGGACCACAGGCGACGGCGGGCCGCGGCTTCCTCCTCGGCGTCGGCCGCCGGCCCCTCCAGGCGGGCCGTGAGGACGACATGGGTGGCCGCCAGGTCGGCGTGCAGACGGGCGGCGCGTTCGCGCAGCAGGCGCGGGTCCCGGTCGCGGGCGTCCAGGAGGTCGTCCAGCAGCTCGCCGCGCACGCGCTGTTCTGCCTCGGCGGCGGAGCGGCGGGCCAGCAGGAGCAGCGAGGTGACCATCGCCGCGCGTTCCAGGGTGCGCTGGTCGACCGGGTCCAGGTCCGGGTGGCCGCGCAGCACGAGCGCGCCGAGGAGTTCGCCGCCCGCGGCCACCGCGGCGATCCAGTCGCTCTCGTGCCGTACGGCGTGTCCCTCGGCGCGGGACGCCTCCAGTGCCCCGGCGGATGCCGCACCCGTCTCGGTGAACTCGACCGTGCCGTCGAGGACTTGGGAGACGGCCGCCGCCACGTCGTGGACTCCACCGCCGCGCAGGACGAGTTCGGCGAGCCGGTCGTGCACGTCGGAGGCGCGTTCGATGACGGCGCTGCCGTCCCGGATGATCTCGTTGGCGCGCTCCAGTCCGGCCAGGGCCGTGCGGGTCTCGGTGAGTAGGTTGGCGGTGTCGATGGCGGCCGCGGCGAGCGCTGCGAAGGACCCGAGCAGAGCGATCTGCTCGCGTTCGAAGACGCGGGCGCGCCGGTCCGCTGCGAAGAGGACGCCGATGACGTGCGGTCCGAGCATCAGCGGTACGCCGAGGATGGCGACCAGTCCCTCGTCGCGGACGCCGGCGTCGATGGCGAGGGTGTGCTGGAAGCGGTCGTCCTTGAAGTAGTCGTCGGTGACGTACGGCCGCGCGGTCTGGGCGACCAGGCCGCCGAGTCCCTCGCCCATGCCGAGGCGCAGTTGCTGGAAGCGGGCGGCGACGGAGCCCTCCGTCACGCGCATGTAGGTGTCCCCGCGCGCCGGGTTGTTCAGGCTCAGGTAGGCGACGTCGGTGCCGAGCAGGGAGCGGGCGCGCTGCACGATCGCCTGGAGGACGGCGTCCAGGTCCCTGAGCCCTGCCAGGTCGTGGGCGGTCTCGAACAGCGCCGACAGTTCCGCCTCGCGTCGGCGGCGTCCTTCCAGTTCGGAACGGACGCGCAGGGCGAGGAGCTTGGCGCGCTCCAGCGCGGCGATCCGGTCGGCCGGCCGTCCGGCGGCGCGGGCGAGCAGTACGGGCTGCTCGTACGCCTCCACGGAGGCGTCGCGGGCCAGCAGGTCGAGGTACGGGGCCTCGGCAGCGCCGTCGGAGCCGCCGGAGACCTCGGCGACGTCACCGGGTGCGCCGCCGGTGACCGGGCGCCCGGCTGACCGGGCGTGATCGCGAGACATGGTCACAGGATTCCGCATCCGCCGCTCGGCCCGTCGGGCCTGTGGAAAACTCCCGGGTCCGGTGCCGCCGGCTCCCGCCGCACCACGGGGCTGCCCGGCGCCGCCGGGCCGCTCAGTGGGCCGTCCATCCGCCGTCGAGCACCAGCGAGGTGCCGGTGATGAAGGACGCCTGTGGCACGCACAGGTAGGCCACGGCCTCGGCGACCTCCTCCGGTTCGATGAGCCGCTGGACGGCGCTGTCCTTCAGCAGGACCTCGGCCAGGACTCGTTGTTCGGGGATCCCGTGCGCCCGGGCCTGGTCGGCGATCTGCTTCTCGACGAGTGGGGTGCGCACATAGGACGGGTTCACACAGTTGGAGGTCACACCGTGGGGGGCGCCCTCCAGGGCGGCCGTCTTGGAGAGCCCTTCGAGACCGTGTTTGGCGGCCACATAGGCGGACTTGAAGGCCGAGGCGCGCAGTCCATGGACGGAGGACATGTTGACGATCCGGCCCCAGCCCTGGGCGTACATGTGCGGGAGCGCGCCGCGGATGAGCCGGAACGGTGCCTCCAACATCACGGTCAGCACCGTGTGGAAGACGTCGGGCGGAAAGTCCTCCAGGGGACGCACCAGCTGCAGTCCCGCGTTGTTGACCAGGACGTCGGTGCCGGCGGCCAGGAGTTCGGCCGCGTCCAGATCGGTGAGGTCCAGGACGTGCGGTTCGACCGTGCCCGCCAGATGCCGGGCCCGCTCTGCCAACGCGTCCAGGCCCGCCGCGTCCCGGTCGACCGCTCTCACCTTGGCCCCGGCGGCGGCCAGCCGCAGCGCGCAGGCTCCGCCGATGCCGCCGGCGGCGCCGGTGACGAGGGCGGTACGGCCACCGAGGTCGAGCGAGGGGGCGTGGGGGCCGCAGAGGGCGCTGGACTGGGTCATGGGCCGACCCTAGACAGCGCTCCTTCCCGTCCACATATGGTCACGCCCCATACTTCATTCAAAACTCGTGGGCTCGAACCATGTGGGTTCATCGGACAGGGCCTGCTTGATCCGCGACAGCTGGTGTTCGTCCATCGCCGGCAGCGCGTCCACCTCGAACCAGCCGACGTCCAGCGACTCGTCGTCGTTGACCCGTGCCTCGCCGCCGACGGCGCGGCACCGGAAGGTGACGTCCAGGAACTGGCAGATGTCGCCGTTGCCGAACGTGACCCGGTCCCCGGACCTCACCATGACGATCCGCTCGGCGACGCACCGTACGGCCGTCTCCTCGTACACCTCGCGCACGGCCGCGGCGGCCGGCTGTTCGCCGGGGTCCGGTATGCCGGAGAGCACCGCCCACCTGTGGTTGTCCGCGCGCTGCCCCAGCAGGACTCTGCCCTGGTCGTCGAAGACGACGGCGCTGACACCGGGGAGCCACAGCAGCTGATGGCCTGCGGAGGCCCTTATCGTGCGGATGAAGTCAGGAGTAGCCATGGAACCGACCCTAATCGGGGCCGGTTCCCTCGGCCCGGTGGATTCCCCGGACGTACGGCGGGCGTACAGCGGGCGTACGGCTACGCGTCCCCGGCCCGCCGGGCCCGCATCCCGGACCCGATCGCCCAGCCCAGACCGCCCGCCGCGACCAGCACCAGCGCGATCTCGGGCAGGATGCCCAGCTGGGTCGCGGGCGTCTCGGAGGTGCGCAGCGGCACCTTCTGGACCAGGTAGGCGGGCACGAACATGCCGGTCTTCTGGGTGATCTTCCCGTCCGGCATGATGATCGCGCTGACGCCGCTGGTGACCGGGACGGTCACGGTCCGGCTGTGCTCGACGGCGCGGACGCGGGACATGGCGAGCTGCTGGTAGGTCATCTCGCTGCGGTCGAAAGTGGCGTTGTTGCTGGGCACGGAGATCATCTCCGCGCCGTGCGTCACGGTGTCCCGTACGGCCCAGTCGAAGGCGGCCTCGTAGCAGGTGGCGAGGCCGACCTTGGCGCCGTCGATGTCGAACACGCCCGGCTTGCCGCCCCGGCTGAAGTCCTGGCGGACCATGCTGGTCCAGTTCTTGTTGATCGCGCCGACGAGCCCGCGCAGCGGGAGGTACTCGCCGAAGGGCTGCACCTGCCGCTTGTCGTAGGTCTGGGTCGGTCCCTTGGCCGGGTCCCACAGGATCTGCTCGTTGAGCAGCCTGCCGTCCCTCTCGACGACCCCGCCGACCGAGATGGGCACCCCGACGGCCTTGGCGGCACCGTCGATGACCGCGGCCGCGTCGGGGTTGGTGAAGGGGTCGATGTCGGAGGAGTTCTCCGGCCACAGCACGTAGTCGGGCTTCGGGGCCTTGCCCGCCTTGATGGCGGCGGCCAGCTTGAGCGTCTCGCGTGCGTGGTAGTCGAGCACGGCCCGCCGCTGGGCGCTGAACTCCAGCCCGGAGCGCGGCACGTTGCCCTGGATGACCGCGACCGTCGCGGTGCCGTCCTCGGCCTTGTCGCTCACCAGTGACCGGGCCGCGACCGCACCCGCGACCGGAACGGCGACGCTCAGCAGCGCGGCGGCCGCGGCCCCGCGCCGCACGGCCCGGGTCTTGCGCCCCTCGGCGATCAGGCGCCCGGCCTCGTAGAGGCCGAACCCGCACAGGACGACGGCGAAGCTGAGCACCGGGGTGCCGCCCACCGCGGCGAGCGGCAGGAAGACACCGTCCGCCTGACCGAAGGCGATCTTGCCCCAGGGGAAGCCGCGGAAGGGCACGCGCGCGCGTACCGCCTCTCCGGCGATCCAGACGGCGGCGGCCCACACGGGCCAGGCCGGCAGCTTGGAGACCGCGGCGGTGCCCACGCCGACGAGGGCGACGAAGACCGCCTCGATCGCGGCCAGCGCGAGCCAGGGACCCGGGCCGACCTCCACTCCGGTCCACACCAGCAGCGGCAGCATGAAGCCGAGCCCGAAGAGGTAGCCGAGGCCGAGTGCCGCCTTCCAGCTACGGCCCCGCAGCACCCAGGCGAACCCGGCGAAGGCGGGCAGGGCCAGCCACCACAGGGGACGCGGCGGGAAGCTGACGTAGAGCAGCACTCCGCACAGCGCGGAGGCGACGGCCGGGACCAGCCGCCGAAGCCGGCGGACGCGCGCGGTCGGCGCGGTGGACGGCCGGAGCTGATCGGACTGGTCCACGGAAGTTGCGGTGACGGTCACCCGGGGAGTGTACGGCGGTTGACATAGCCGCCGACAGCGCGGCTTCGCGGGCCCGGGCCGGGCCCGCGAAGGCCCCGCCCGGGCCCGTGCCGTGCGGGAATCACGACGTTCCTGCGCAACTCGTCCACAAACCGGTCATCAGCCGTTACGGTGTGCCCCAGCCTCAGCGGTGCGGCCGGTCCCGGTGCGTGCGGCCGGGGCCTGCCAGAGGGTCGGGGCACCGGGGTACAAGGGGCGACGGGTGGGGTCGACAGGGACGAGGTCCACTGCCGGCGCGTACGGCGCGGATGCCTACAGCGCCAGGCGAAACGTTTCTGACGGGACGGGCATGATCCTTCTGGGGGCGTGCGCCGCCTGGTCGCTGATCACGGCCGCCGCGCACGACGGCCGGCCCGAGGGTGTCCTGCTCGCCGTGCTCGCCGTGGCCGCCGGCTATGCCGCGGGCCGGATCTCGGGAGCGCTGCTGCCCGTGGCCGCGCCCTGTGCCGGCGCGGCGGCCGGGCTCGTCCTGGCCGTGGCGGTGCCCGACCTCTCCCCCGGTCCCCGGTACGCCGTCCCGCTCGGACACGCCGGTGCCACCACCGCCCTGCTGGCGCTGGCCACCGGCGCGGCATGCTGTGCCGCCTGGGCCGCCCGTGGACCGTTGCCGCGGCTCGGTCTGCGGCTGCTGGCCGCCGGGACCGTACTCGCCGGGGCCGCTGTCGGGTCGGCCATCGGCTGCGCGGCCAGTGCGGCCGTACTGCTGTGCTCGCTCGCCGCGGGCTCGATGCACCACCGCGGCGCCGCCATCGTGGGTCTGGCCCTCGCGGCGGCCCTGGTGGCGGGGACGATCTGGGCACTCGCCGCGGGTGCCCTGCCCGCCGGTCTCGCCGAGGCGCTGGAGGGCCGGCTCACGGCGCACCGGGTCCAGCTGTGGCAGGACGCCCTGCGGCTGGCCCGCCGGGACACGGGCCTCGGCGTCGGTCCCGGCCGGTTCGGCGAGCTGAGCACGGCCGCGTCACAGGGAGCGCTGTCCGACGGCAGACCCCACTCCGCCCCGCTCCAGCAGGCGGCCGAGCAGGGGCTGGTCGGTGTGATCCTGCTGGCCGCCACGTTCGGCTGGGCCCTCCACGCCCTGTGGCGCACCCCGCGCTCCACTCCGGTCGCGCTGACCGCGGGCGCGGCCCTGACCGCGCTGGCCGTGATCGCGGCGGCGGGCAACGCGCTGAGCTTCGCCGCGGTCACGGCGGGCGCGGGGCTGCTGGCGGGATGGGCGACGGCCCGGCCCTGGACGGGCGAGGACGCGGAGCCCTGAGGCCGGATCCGCACGTACGCGAAGGGCACCGAGACGTGCCGGGGTCTTGACCGGACTCGGCGAGAACGACGGCAGGTCCCGGCCTCGGGCACAGCACGGGCCGTCATCCCTGGAGGGTCACACCTCCGCGGGCAGGGGCTTCCTGCGTCGTGTAGTCGCTCATCACCCGGTGCACCGCGGCCCGGACGGTCCCGGTGAGGTCGTCGGCGAGGCGGGATCCGGCCGTGAGGACGACCGGCAGGCTGCGTACGGGCTCGGGCAGCAGGTCCGGGGGCAGGACGGGCAGGTGCCAGCGGTGCCCGGCGGCGCTGAACAGCAGGCTGATGCCGAAGCCGGACCGGGTGACGGTGACGACGTCCTCGACGCCGACGCCCTCGTAGGCGACGTGCCAGGTGATCCGGCGTTCGGTCAGGGTGTCCTCGGCGAGCCGGCGCAGGGGCGCCTCGCGCTCGGCGAACACGGCGAGCGGTACCGGGTTGGTCTCGGTCAGCAGACCGGCGTGGCCGAACCAGGTGCACTCGACGGCGCCGATGACCTCGTCCGCGGGGCCCTCGGGGGCGCCGAGCCGCACCACCATGTCGACGGCGCCTTCGGCCAGCTGGTCGCTGAGGTGGCCTCCCGGGCCGGTCTGGACGGACATCCGGGGGAGGGGGACATGCTCCTGGAGGGCGGTGATGAGGTTCGGGATGACACCGACGAGGGTGTCGCACACGCCGAGGGTGAGGCGGTGGCCCCGCTTGGCGGCCGACAGGCGCAGGACGAGTTCGTCATTGGTGCGCACGAGCTGCCGGGCGAAGCGCAGCAGCTCCTCGCCGGTGGCGGACAGACGCAGGCTCTGGCCGGTCTCGCGGAAGACGGGTTCGCCGATGAGGGCGTTCAGCTTGCTGATGTGCTGGGAGACGGCGGGCTGGGAGATGTTGAGGACTTCGGAGGCACGGCGGAAGCCTCCGGTGTCCACGATGGTGACCAAGGTACGCAAAGGGCGTATGTCGAGATCGCGTCGCACGATGTGTGTCCCCCGTTGATTCGATTTCCTTATGGCCCCTGGGTGCCT
Source organism: Streptomyces griseochromogenes (assembly GCF_001542625.1). Classification (NCBI taxonomy): domain Bacteria; kingdom Bacillati; phylum Actinomycetota; class Actinomycetes; order Kitasatosporales; family Streptomycetaceae; genus Streptomyces; species Streptomyces griseochromogenes. The sequence goes on from NZ_CP016279.1 coordinate 6,920,763, forward strand.
CAGGGGCCGGTGGTGCGGGTGTTCAGGACATCCGCCGCCTCCTGTGGGAGCGGGGAGCGGCGCAGCATGGCGTTGATGAGCAGATCGAGGGCCTCGGTGACGTTCCGCTGCTCGCCCTCGCTGAGCTGGGAGAGCAGATCGGCCTCCTTGGCGAGCCGTTGCGGGAACACCTCGTCGGTGAGCCGTCTGCCCTGGTCGGTGAGGCAGACCAGGGCCGCGCGCCGGTCGGCGGGGTTCGGCTCGCGCACGACCAGGCCCCGCTTCTCCATCTTGGCCAGGATGTTGCTCATCGCCGCGCGTGAACAGCCGCGCAGCACCGCGATGTTGCGGGCGATCAGCGGGGTCTCGGCATGCCGGAGGGTGATGAGGACGTCCAGCTCGCTGGAGGTGAGCTGGGCACCGGCGAGGGTGGTCTGGGCCTCGAGTTCGGCCAGCACGTGCAGGCGCCTGAGGCGCCCGAAGATGCCCATCGAGTGGGTGTCGAGATCAGGCCGGGCCTGACGCCACCAGCCCGCTACGAGGTCGGTGGGAGTGGAAGGGATCACGGAACAGCCTCCATATTGTTAACCACTGAACCATAGTGTAACTATCTTGGGCGGGGTCACCGGCCGGGCACCCCTGCGACTCAACCCTCTTCGTACGGAAGGTCGTTCCATGGAAGCCCATCCGCTCCACGCCGCGCCGCCACGTCGAGGGGGCGCGGTCATCCTGCTCCTCGCCTTACTCACGGCGATCACCCCCTTGGCCACGGACATGCTGCTGCCCGGCTTCCCGGACATGGCCGATGACCTGCACGCCAGTGACTCCAGCGTGCAGCTGGCCCTGACCGCCTATCTGCTGGGCATGCTGATCGGGCAGCTCCTCCTCGGTCCCGTCAGCGACTCGACGGGCCGCCGCAGACTGCTGATCTGGGGCTCGGCGCTGTTCGCCGTGTTCTCCCTGCTGTGCGCGTTCGCCACGAACGCCGAGCTGCTCGACGCGGCCCGTGTCCTGCAGGGTGTGTCCGGCTCCGCCGGCATGGTTCTCGCGCGTGCCGTCGTCGGCGACTGGTATCGCGGCGCGGAGGCGGCCAAGCGCTTCTCCATCCTGTCGGTCATCTTCGCCGTCGCCCCGATCATCGCCCCCGTCCTCGGCGGCCTGATCATTCGCGCCTCCTCCTGGCGGGCCCTGTTCGTGGTCCTCGCCGTCCTCAGCGTGATCCTCATGGCTGCCGTGGCCACCGGGCTCCCGGAGTCCCTGCCGCCCGGGCAGCGGCACAAGGGCGGGGTCGGCCCGGCGTTCAAGGCCATGAAGGAGCTGCTCGGGCAGCGGCCGTTCCTCGGGTACGTGCTCACGTTCTCCTTCGCCAACATCGCCCTGTTCGCCTACATCTCCGGCTCCAGCTTCGTCTTCCAGGACATCTACGACCTGTCCGAGACCGAGTACAGCCTGTCCTTCGCGCTCACCGCGATCGGCGTCCTGATCGGCGGTGCCATGGTCGCGAACCTCGCCGCGAAGGCCGGCCTGAACCGGCTCCTCACCCTCGGTGTCGGCGTCGGCGTCATCGCCTCCGCCGCGCACGCCGTCGTCGCCGTGTCCGCGGGGAACACGCTCGCCACCTCGCTGATCTTCATGTTCCTGTGCATGTTCGCGATGGGCCTGACGATTCCGTCGGTCATGACGATCGGCCAGGAGATCGGCCGCCGGTCCGGGGGAGCCGCCTCCGCCCTCATCGGCGCGGGGCAGTGCCTCTTCGGCGGTATCGCCGCCCCTGTCGTCGGCGCGTTCGGCACCGACAGCGACAAGCCCATGGCCACCCTCATGATCATCGGTTTCGCCGCCGCCCTCCTCTGTCTCGTCGCCATCGCCCGGCCCTGGCAGCGCCAGGGCGAGCTCACGCCCGGCACGGACGAGACGGCCCCGGCCGCCGCTCCCGTGCACTGACCCGACCACCGGCAGCAAGGACTTCCACAGCTCATGACCACCGCCACCCGCACCGAGCCCGCCAGAGCGGTCCGCTGGGACGCTCCGCCCGCCTCCGCGGCCGACGTCCTCACCCGCGCCCGCCACGCCATCCCGCTCCTGCGCGACGCCGCCTCGCGCATCGAGGAGCGGCGGCGACTGCCCGACGACATCGTGGACGTCCTGCGCCAGGTCGGAGCGTGGCGGGCCGTCATGCCCACCGAGTGGGGCGGTCCCGAACTCACCTCGCCCGAACAGGCCCAGCTCCTCGAACTCCTCGCCCAGGGCGACGCCTCGGCCGCCTGGTGCGCGATGATCGGCATGGATTCCGGTATCTACGCCGGATACCTCGACGACGGCGTGGCCAGGGAGCTGTACCAGGACCTCGACACCATCACCGCCGGGGCGCTGTTCCCCACGGGGAAGGCGGAGAAGGTCACCGGTGGCTATGTGATCAGCGGGCAGTGGCGGTTCGCGTCCTGCGTCCACCACTGCCAGGTACTGATGGCCTCCTGCCTCGTCCACGAGGACGGCGTGCCGGTCCCGGACCCGCTCACCGGCCAACCCCGCCAGTGGCGGGTGTTCGCGGCCCGGCCCGGGCAGTTCGAGATCCACGACACCTGGTACACCACCGGCCTCGCCGGATCCGGCAGCAACGACTACTCCTGCCAGGACCTGTTCGTCCCCGCCGAGCACGCCTTCGCCCTGACCCGGCCCCGGCGGCCCGGCCCGCTGCTGCGCACCCCGGACGCGGTGCAGCGCAAGATGCCCGGCATCCCCCTCGGCCTCGCCCGCGCCGCCCTCGACCACGCCGTCGACCTCGCGGAGGGCCGCGCCGACCGCGAGACCGGAACGCCGTGGACGAGCGACTTCCGGGTGCACGAGGCGATCGGCCGCTCCCAGATGGAACTCAACGCCGCCCGCGCGAGCGTGTACGAGTCACTGTCCCTGCAGTGGGAGGTGCTGTGCGGCGACCGGGAGGACCTGCGCAAGGAACGCATCGACGCCGCGCTCGCGCGGACCTTCGCCTTCCAGACCGCCCGCCGCGTCGTGCAGCGCCTGTACGACCTGGTCGGCGGTGCCGCGGTCTACCGCAGGACCAGCCCGTTCGACCGGTGGCTGCGCGATGTGAACACGATGTGCCAGCACGCCGTGGCCCAGGACGCCGTGCTGCAGATGGCCGGCGTCGTCGCCCTCGGGGGCGAGCCGCCCAACCCGGTCAACCCGGCGCTGGCCGTCTCCCTTCCGGCCGTCCGGGAGCCGCAGTCGTGAGGATCGCCGTGATCGGGCACACCGGCATGACCGGCACCGCCCTCGTCGACACACTGCTCCGCCGTGGCCACGAGGTGACCGGCATCGCCCGCCGCGCCACGAGCGGCGACGCCCCGGACAACCTCGCACACGTCGTCTGCGACGTCTTCGACGTCCCCGCGCTCGGCGAGGTGCTGGCCGGCCACGACGTCGTGGTCTCCTGCTTCTCGGGCGGCCACGAGGTCGATCCGGAGGTCTACTACCGGCAGGCCGAGGGAACCCGCCGCATCATCCAGGCGTTCCGGCGCTCCGGCGCCGGCTACCTGATGTACGTCGGGGGCGCCGCCTCCCTGTACGTCGATCCGCACACGCAGATGTTCGACGACCCGCGCTTTCCCGCCTGGTACTTCGGCAGCATGCCCGCCGAGCACCTGAGCTGGCTGGGCGACATCACCGGTGAGGGCTTCTTCCACGAGGCCGCCCGGCGCAAGGAGAGCGGCCTCGTCCCGGCCGGGGCGAGCGACCCCGAACTGGAGAAGCGCGTCGAGTCCTGGACGCGCGTCCCCCTGCTGGAGGGCTGCCGCATCGCGCTCGATCTGTTCGAGCACCGCACCGACTTCCGGTGGAGCTTCCTGTCCCCGCCCTGGCTCTACCGGCCGGGCCCCGGGCAGGGCTGCTACCACCTGGGCGTCGACTACATGCTCTTCGACCGGGGTGTGCCCGCCGGCATCGACCTCCCGGACCTGGCCCTCGCCCTCGCCGACGAAGCCGAGCGGCAGGCCCTCGTCCACAAGCACTGGACCGTCGCCGGACGCTGCGACTGCCGGGCCTGATCCCGGCCCGCGGCGCCCACCGACCCGCCGGCCTCGCCCCCTGCCGGGCGGGGCCGGCACCCGTTACCCGACAGGATCCGGAAGACCAGCTTCAGGAGAACCCGTTGCACAGCCCCATACTCGGTCCGGCCCCGGCGCCCCCGCCCGCCGACGACCAGCGCGTCCTGGGCACCGTGGCCGTCGTCGGCACCGGTCTGATCGGCACCTCCATCGCCCTCGCCCTCACGGGCCAGGGCGTCACCGTCCACCTCGACGACCATGACCCCGCCCATGCCCGAACGGCCGCCTCCCTCGGCGCCGGCGTCACCGAGACCGCGGACGGCCCGGTGGACCTCGCCGTCATCGCCGTACCGCCCGCGCACGTCGGCCGGACCCTGCGCGCCTTGCAGCGGCGGGGCGTCGCACGGGCTTACACGGACGTCGCCAGTGTGAAGGTCCAGCCCTGGCGGGACGTCGTCGCCCTCGGCTGTGACGCCGGGACCTATGTCGGCGGCCACCCCATGGCCGGTCGCGAGCGTTCCGGTCCTCTCGCCGCCCAGGCTGGGCTCTTCGACGGCCGCGCCTGGGTGCTCTCCCCCTCCCGGCGCACCGGTCCCTACGCCCTGCGGGCGGCGACGGAACTCGTCCACCGCTGCGGCGCGGTACCGGTGATGATGACGCCGGGCCTGCACGACAGCGCCGTGGCCCTCGTCTCCCACGCGCCCCATGTCGTCTCCGCGCTGATGGCCGCGCGCCTCCAGTACGCCACCGACGGCGAACTCCGCCTGGCCGGGCAGGGCCTGCGCGACGTCACCCGTATCGCGGGCGGGGACCCGGACCTGTGGGTGGAGATCCTCACCGCCAATTCCGCCGCCGTGGCCGACGTCCTCGAGGACCTCGCCCAGGATCTGGAAGGCGTCGCGAACGCGCTGCGCCGCTCCTCCCAGGCCGGACAGGATGTGCGGCGCGAGGGCGCGGAGCTGGTCCGGCACACTCTCCGGCGCGGGCAGACGGGCCACGGCCGCCTGCCCGGCAAGCACGGCGGCGCGCGGATCCCGTGCGAGGCCGTCCTGGTCCGCATCGGGGACGAACCCGGGGAGCTCGCCCGGCTGCTCGACGACACCCGCACGCTCGGGGTGAACATCGAGGACGTCACGATCCAGCACGACGCGGGCCGTTCGGGCACGGTCGAGCTGCTCGTCGCGGCCGGGGCGGCCGAGAAGCTCGCCTGCGAGCTGGGGCGGCAGGGCTGGCCGTGCGAGGTCGGCGAGGGCGCGTAGGAGGGGTGCGCCGGAGCGCCCGTGCCGATGCCGCACGGGCGCTCCGGGATCGTGAAGTCGCCGGCCGAGCTGTGCGGTCGGCCGGTCAGGACACCCGCCTCACGCGCTGTCGTCCCGCAGGGCCCGTCTGATGACCTTGCCGCTGCCGGTACGGGGGAGGTCCCCTCTGATCCGGACGCGGCGCGGGATCTTGAACGCGGCGACGCGGTCGCGCAGTTGGGACAGTACCTGCTCCTCGGTGACGGCGCCCGGGTGCTCCGGGACGACGTGCGCGACGCCGACCTCGCCCCACCGCTCGTCGGGTACGCCGACGACCGCGGACTCCTTCACCCCGTCCAGCGCGTCGATGGCGGCCTCGACCTCGGCCGGATGGATGTTCTCCCCACCGGAGATGATGACGTCCTTGGTCCGCCCCACGACCTCGACCCAGCCTTCCTCGCCGACCCGCACGATGTCCCCGGAGCGCAGCCAGCCGTCGGTGAACACCGCCGCGGTGTCGGCCGGGCGTCTCCAGTAGCCGGTGAAGACGTTCGGCCCGCGCACGAGCAGTTCCCCCGGGCCTTCGGGTACCGGACCGTCGAGGCGGATGTCGCTGAAGAAGTGCACGGGCCCGGCCGACAACGGGCGCTCGGCGGCACCGCGGGCGGTGGCGAGAGTGACCCCGGGCGCGGCTTCGGTCATGCCGTAGCCATGCAGCAGGGTCACCCCGCGCCGCTGCCAGGCGCGGGCCACGCGCGCGGAGGCGGGCGAGCCGCCGTAGATGACGTAGCGCAGGCCGGACAGGTCGGTGTGCGCGAAGTCCGGGTGCTCGCAGAGCATCTGGAGCATGGTCGGCACGGCGGAGAAGCAGGTGACGCGCCGCACGGCGATCGTCCTCAGGGTGGCGTCCGGGCGGAAGCGGTCCACGATCACGGTGCCGCCCTTGAACAGCGTGGGCAGACTCGCCTGACCGAGGCCGGTGGCGTGGAAGAGCGGGGCGACGCACAGGGCGACGTCGGTGGAGAGGACGTCGACGTGGGCGATCTGGTTGAGGGTGTTGAAGAGCAGGTTGCCGTGGGTGAGGACGGCCCCCTTGGGGAGGCCGGTGGTACCGGAGGTGTAGAGGACGACGGCCGGGTCGTCGAGGCCGACCGTGCGCCGCGGCGGCCGGGCCACTTCGCCGGTCATGGCCTCCTGCTCCGCGGGACCCGCGACCAGGCCTGCGCCGCCACAGGTCTCTTCGGCCACCTGCGCGTGCTCGGGGCCGTGGAAGACGGCGGCCGGGGCGCAGTCCTTCATGAGGTGGGTGATCTCGGCCGGTGCGAGACGGGGACTGAGGGGGACGAAGAGCGCGCCGAGGCGGCCCGCGGCGAAGAAGAGCTCGAAGGCGCCCAGGCTGTTCCAGCCGAGGTGGGCGATCCGGTCGCCGCTGCGGACGCCGCGCGCGGCCAGGGCCCCGGCGAGCCCGTCGACGCGCTCGGCGAGCCGCGCGTACGACAGCGTCCGCTCGCCCTGGCGCAGGGCGGTGCCGGCGGGATCGATGCGGGCCCGTCGGTGCGGCCAGCTGCCGATGCCCTGGTCGCTCACAGGTGCGACTCCTCCGGCAGCTGGACGACGCTGATGTGCCCCAGGTCGAAGAACTCCCACTGATTGGGCGGCATCATCGCGCTCACGTGGACGAGCCGCTCCGCCAGGTCGACGAGGAGGGTCACGTGGATACCGGGCTTGACGATCCAGGTGACCAGGTACAGCTCGCAGCGGATGAGCCGGGCACGGTAGGGCAGGGTGACGGTGTGCGGGGGCGCCGATCCTTCGAGAAGGTGGAAGGTGAGGGTCTGCGGGTCGAATTCCATCCGGTAGCGGTTTCCGGTGGAGTACGTGTATTCGATGACGGTGCCCGCGAGTTCGGTGGTGGAGGGCCCGCCAATCTTGTCGTTCTGCGGTGGCGGGGCGAATCCGTTGCCGGTCATTTCGGCGCCTTTCAGAGAGATGAAACGGGTGCGAGGGGCCGGGATTCAGGCCCGTACGGGATGACGTTCCCCGGGTGCGGACGCGGTGTGTGCACTGCGCATGCGGGCGAATTCCACGACCTGTCGGGCCATCGTGCGCAGCTGGTCGTGGATGCGCGGGTCCTGGCAGGCGCCGACCGCGTCGAAGACGTCGCGGGGGGTGTCGATGCTCACGCCCGGCGGGCTGGGCCGGCCGCGCGGCGCATGGACGGTGACCCGCAGTGAGGCGAGGGCGGACGCGGCTCCCTGGGCTCCGCGGGCGGTGGTGAGGCAGCCGACCGGGCGCTCGCCGAAGTACGGCCGCGGCCGCGAGCGGAGGTCTTCGGCGTGGTCGAGGACGTTCTTCCTCAAGCCGGAGAGAGTGCCGTGGCAGGCGTGTGCGGCGATGACGAGGCCGTCGGCCGATCCCATCAGCTCGACCAGACGCCGGCGCAGCGGGTCGCCCGTGTGCTCGGGGGCGTAGTGCGGCAGGGCGAGGCCGGGGCCGGTCAGGCACACCGTGCGCGCGCCGAGTTGTCCGGCCCCGCGCAGCGCCGCACGCAGGGCTCGCTCGGTGGAGGAGCCCTGCCGGGTGGATCCGCCGACGCCGACGATCGTCAAAGGAACGCGCGTCACCCGTTTCTCCTTGCCTGTAAAAGGGAATTCGACTCTCCGGACCGGACGGGGTGCAGCAGAACCCTATTCGCGAGGCCCGCCCCGAAGTGATCAGGAGCCCTTATCGGGCCTATAAGGGCTCGCTGTTGGCCGCCGTCACCCATCGGAATCTAGGGTCGGTCGCATTCCCGTTCCGCACCCGCAGCCCTGGCGTGCCCGCTATCGGAAAGGCCCAGCAGTGACGGATGTCATCATCGACGGCAAGTCCCTGACCCTGCAGGACGTGGAGGCCGTCGCCCGCCCCGGACGCGACCGGGCTCTCGTCCACACCGATGTCGCCCAGAAGGCCTCGGTGCGCTCCCGGAATCTGAAGCTCGACCTCATCGCCACCGGCCGGCCCATCTACGGCGTCACCACCGGCTTCGGCGACAGCGTGACCAACCAGATCGCCCCTCAGAAGGCGGCCGAGCTCCAGCGCCACCTGGTCACCTACCACCTCAACGGCACCGGTCCGCAGGCCCCCGCCGAGGTGGTGCGCGCCACCCTGCTGATCCGCGCCAACTGCCTGGCCCGCGGTAACTCGGGGGTCCAGACCGAGATCATCGACCTGCTGCTGGACTTCCTCCGGCACGACATCCTTCCCCAGGTCCCCGAGCGGGGCTCCGTCGGTGCCTCGGGCGACCTGGTCCCGCTGTGCTACGTCGCCAACGCCCTGTTCGGCGAGGGGGAGGTCGCCTTCCGCGGCGAGATCCGCGACACCGCCGACGTCCTGCGGGAAGTGGGCCTCCAGCCGGTCACCCCGGAGGCCAAGGACGGTCTCGGCCTCATCAACGGCACCTCGTTCTCGGCCGCGTTCGCCGTCCTGGCCACCCAGGACGCCGCCCGCCTCGCCGCCGTCACCGACCTCGCCACGGCACTCGCCTCCGAGGCCCTGCTCGGCAACCGCGGACACTTCGACGCCTTCATCCACGAGCAGCGGCCCCACCGCGGCCAGCTCGCCTCGGCGGCCCACCTCACCGAACTCCTCGACGGCTCCGCGCTGTCCCTCCCCCACGACCAGGTCGTGGACGCGAACGACCCCCTCGACGGCAGGGGCCACGGCAAGCTCAGGCGCAGCATCCAGGACCGCTACAGTCTGCGCTGCGCGCCGCATGTCACCGGCGTCCTGCGGGACACCGTGGAGTGGGTGGACCGCTGGCTGGAGACCGAGATCAACGCCTCCACCGACAACCCGCTCTTCGACGCCGAGTCCGGACGCGTCCACTCCGGCGGCAACTTCTACGCCGGCCACGTCGTCCAGGCCATGGACTCGCTCAAGGTGGCCGTCGCCTCCGTCGCCGACCTCCTCGACCGGCAGCTCCAGCTGCTCGTGGACGTCAAGTTCAACAACGGGCTGACCGAGAACCTCATACCGCCCACCGCCGGCGACGCCTGGGAGAAGGGCCTGCACCACGGCTTCAAGGGCATGCAGCTCGCCTGCTCCGCCCTCACCGCCGAAGCCCTCAAGCACGCGGGCCCCGCCACCGTGCACTCCCGCTCCACCGAGGCCCACAACCAGGACAAGGTGTCGATGGCCCCGATCGCCGCCCGCGACGCCCGCCGCATCCTGGAACTCACCCAGGAAGTTGCCGCGATCCAGCTCCTCGCGGCCTGCCAGGCCCTCGATCTGCGGGGCACCGACGCCATGGCCCCGCGTACCCGGGCGGTGCACGACCTGATCCGGTCCGAGGTGCCGTTCGTGGACGCCGACCGGCGTATGGACGGCGACATCCGCAAGGTCGTCGCCCTCATCACCTCGGGTGCCCTCCTGGCCGCCGCCGCAACCCGCGACACCCTCGCCGCCTGACCGGCACCCCGTACCGAAAGGACAGCCTTGACCACCGCGGCCCAGACCGATCCGGTCCTGCTCGCCATCGCAGCCGAGCTGCCCGAGCCCGCCTTCTCCACCGGGGACCTGCTCGACGCGAGCAAGGGCATGTTCTCCGGGCGGCTCACCGCCATGCTCGCCACGCTGGGCATCGACAAGCGCCACTCCGTGCTCGCGAACTACCCCGACGTCGTCTTCCACGGCGCCGACCCCCGGCCCGACACCCTCACCGCCGACCTCGCCGTCCGGTCCGCGCGCACCGCGCTCGCCAAGTCCGGCGTCGACCCGGCGGGGATCGGTCTCGTCCTCGGCGTCACCTCCAGCCCCGGCCGGCTTCTGCCGTCCCTGGTGTGCGACGTCATCGCCCGGATGCCCGAACTTCCCCGCGACTGCGCCAACCTGGCCATCGAGTACATGGGCTGCTCCGCCATGGCCAAGGTCGTGGACACCGCCCGCTGGTACCTCACCGCCCACCCCGGCAAGAAGGTGCTCGCCGTCTTCACCGAGGCCATCACCCCGCTCTCGCCGCCACTGGACCGGACGGGATACGGGCACTTCACCGAAGTCCTGCCCGAGGAGCGCCAGCGCACCGTCGACGCGCTGCACTCCTTCCTGTTCGCCGACGCCTCCGTGGCCATGGTCTTCGGCGGCGAGGGCCCGGGGCCGGTGTTCGGACCGGTCGCGAACCTCACCAACGACCTGCCGGAAGACACCGAACTCGGCACCGTCCCCGACGGCGGCTCCGACCTCCCCGTCGTACTCGCCGAGCACGGCCGCCGTCTCTACACCCTCTCCCCCGAGGTGACACCGCGCGGCGGCCACTACGCCCGACAGACCGCCCGCGCGGCGCTGGCCGCGCCCGGCTGCGCGCTCGCCGCGCCCGCCGACGCGGTGGCCCTGCTCCTGCACACCGGGTCCACGCGCATCCTCGACTCGCTGTGCGCCGAGTTCGGTGTCGCGAGCGACAGCCCGCAGGCGGCCTCGTCGTACACCGTGCTGCGCGAGTACGCGAACACCCTGGGCTGCTCCGTGCCGCTGATGCTGGCCGAGGACACCGAGCGCCCGGCCGGGACCGGCCTCGCCATCGCCTTCGGACTGTCCTTCTCGGCCGGCGCCTTCACGGTCACCTTCCCCGACGGCGGCTGGCGTCCCTGATCCCCGCCGTCCGCCCCACCCGATCCGAGAGGAACCCGAACGTGACCAGCACCGACGCCGACGCCGTCCTCGCGAAGTTCCGGGACTACGTCACCGGCCCCACCCGCTACGCCAACCTGCTCACGGTCTTCGAGCTCGGCATCGTCGCCCAGCTGAAGGCGACCGGCCCCGACGGTATGACCGCCACGCAGCTCGCCGCCGTCACCGGCGTCAGCGCCCACCATGTCGAACAGCTTCTGGAGCTGCCCGTCAAGGACGGGTTCATCGCCCGCGCCCCGCGGACCGGCGCCTACACCCTCGACGGCATCGCGCGGCTCACGGACGAGGAACTCGCCCGGGTCATGCCGTGGCTGCACATGGTCAAGGAGGTGTGCCTGCGGCAGCTGTACCACCTCACCGAGAGCGTCAGGGAGGGCCGCATCGTCGGCCTCGAACAGCTCTACGGTTTCACCGGCAACTTCTACCAGGCCAGCAAGGCGCACCCGGAACTGCACGCCGCCTGGGAGCCCGTGATGCACGCGGTGACCGGGTACATCGACCCCTGGTTCTACAGCCGCCTCGACCTCCCCGCCGGCGCCCGCGTCATCGACATCGCCGGAAACACCGCGCAGGGCGCCGTCCTCGCCCAGAAGTACCACGGCGAGAAGGGCATCCACGTCACCTGTTTCGACCTGCCCGAGAAGGAGGACGAGGCCCTGGACAACATCGCCGGGGCCGGGGTCGGGGACAGCTGCCGCTTCATCGGCGGAGACGCCCTCGCCGAGATCCCCAAGGGCTTCGACGTCGCCATGATCAAGCACTTCCTCGACATGTGGGACCACGACAACGCCCTCAGGATCCTGCGCAACACCTACGAGGCGCTGCCCGCCGGGGGCCGGCTCATCGCCATGCACCTGACCTACCCGGAGGACGGGAACGCCGCCACCGCGGACTTCTTCCCCGCCTACTTCTTCGGCTGCACCATGGCCCAGGGCGGCCCGCAGAAGCTGTCCACCTGGGCCGCCTGGATCGAGGAGGCCGGCTTCAAGATCACCGGGACCGTCGAACAGGACATGACCACCGCGCCCGCCGACACGATCCCGGCGCACAGCATCGTCTACGCCACGAAGGTGTGAGCACCATCACGCACGGCCCGGGCGGGCGGTCTCAGGCGGCGGTGCCCGGTGTGATCGTCCGCAGCCGGGACCTGATCGCCCGGACCGCCGACTCGGCGTTGTCCACGGTGATCGTGAAGGTGTGGCCGTCCCACAGCCGCAGCACGATGCCCTCGCCCCGCCGTACGACGACCGCCGTGCCCTTCTCGGGGCGCCAGCGGTAGCCCCAGCCACCCCAGTGACACGGAGTGACATGCGGGGCGAAGTCGGCGCCGGCGACCTCGGAGAGAGGGATTCGGCGGCGCGGCACACCGATGTGGCCGCAGCGCACCTCGAGGCACTCCTCGTCGAGCCTGAGGTCGACGTGGACGAACGCGAGCGTGCCGAAGAGGACGAGCAGGCCGGCCGCGATGCAGCCCACGACGGACATCGCCAGCGGGGCGATCCCGGAGGTCCAGGCCGACTCCACGGCAAGCTCGATGCCGAGCGCCATACAGCCCGCGCCGACCAGCGCCAGCAGCCACTGGACCCGGTTGGTGGCGCGTCCGGTCCAGACGTCGGGGTGCGAGGCGTCCTCGGCGTGGCGGTGCTCCCTCATGTTTATGAGGTTACTCAGGTTTCGCTGCGCGGGTAGTCGCTCGCGGAGGGTGACCGGCTGGTGTGCCCCGAGCGCGCCCGGGACCGTCGGGTCAGCGGACCGGGCTGACCACCTGGAGGAAGCGTCCCTCGTCGTAGGCCAGGGCGGTGGCCGGAAGCGCCGACTCGCGTCCGCTGAGCAGCACGGTGAGGGTGGTGTCGGCGACGGCGTGCGGTGCCGGTTCCGCGCCGAGCCGGCGCAGCGCCTGGGCGGCCACCGCTCCGGCGGAGCCGTGCAGCATGAGCGGCGGACGGCCCGGCCGCTGGACGGCCGCCCGGATGCGCTCGGCGACCAGTTCGTAGTTGGTGCAGCCGAGGACGAGAGTGGTCACGTCGTCGGGGGTGCGAGCGGCGGCCGCCGTGATCGCCGCGTCGACTGCCGCGTCGTCCGCGTGGTGCACCGCGTCGGCGAGCCCGGGGCACGGCACTTCGGTGACGGCCACGCCGTCGGCGAACCGGTCGATCAGGTCGCGCTGGTACGCGCTGCCCGTGGTGGCGGGGGTCGCCCAGATCGCCACATGGCCGCCGCCCGCCGCCGCCGGCTTGATCGCCGGTACGGTGCCGATGATCGGCAGGTCCGGTTCGAAACGGGCGCGCATCACCGGCAGGGAGTGCACGGAGGCGGTGTTGCAGGCGACGATCAGGACGTCGGGGCCGTGGGCGGCGGCGGCCTCGGCGACCGCCAGGGCCCGCTCGGTGATGTCCTCGGGAGTGCGGGGCCCCCAGGGCATCCCGTCCGGGTCCCACGAGAGCACGAGATCCGCGTCGGGCCGCAGCCGGCGTACCGCGGCGGCTGCGGGGAGGAGGCCGATTCCGGAGTCCATGAGCGCGATCTTCACCCGGCCACGATAGACGATGGCCCCTTGCGAGCCGGTGGGGTGGGGCAGACTGCGCCCGTGAGCGCGATCGTGTGGACCGCCGTCGTATCCCTCGCCGCCTGGTGCTGGCTGCTGCTGTGCCAGGGCTTCTTCTGGCGCACGGACGTCCGCCTGCCGTCGCGCCGGGATCCCGGGACGTGGCCGTCGGTCTGCGTCGTGGTCCCGGCCCGGGACGAGGCCGCCGTGCTGCCCGTGAGCCTGCCGTCGCTGCTCGCGCAGGACTATCCGGGACGTGCGGAGGTCTTCCTGGTGGACGACGGGAGCACGGACGGCACCGGGGAGCTGGCCCGTGAGCTGTCCCGGCGGCACGGCGGGCTGCCGCTCACGGTGGACTCCCCGGGCGAGCCGCCCGCGGGCTGGACGGGCAAGTTGTGGGCGGTGCGGCACGGCATCGGCCTCGCACGCGCGCGTGGCCCCGCGTACCTGCTCCTGACGGACGCGGACATCGCGCACGCGCCGGACAGCCTGCGGGGACTGGTGGCGGCGGCCCGCGGCGGGGGCTTCGACGTGGTGTCGCAGATGGCCCGGCTGCGGGTGGAGAGCCTGTGGGAGCGGCTGGTGGTCCCGGCGTTCGTCTACTTCTTCGCGCAGCTGTATCCCTTCCGGTGGATCGGCAGGCAGGGCTCGCGTACGGCGGCCGCGGCGGGCGGCTGTGTGCTGCTGAGCGCGAGCATGGCGGAGAAGGCGCGGATCCCGGACGCCATCCGGCATGCCGTCATCGACGACGTCGCCCTCGCGCGCGCGGTGAAGGGCGCCGGCGGTCACATCTGGCTGGGGCTGGCGGAGCGGGTGGACAGCGTGCGCCCTTATCCGCGGCTGCGCGATCTGTGGCGGATGGTCTCGCGCAGCGCCTACGCCCAGCTGCGCCACAACCCGCTGCTGCTGCTCGGCACGGTCGCCGGGATCGCTCTGGTCTATCTGGTGCCGCCCGCGGCCGTGGTGACGGGCGCGGGCACCGGCACTGCGGCGGTGGCGGTCGTCGGCGCTGCCGCGTGGGCGGTGATGGCGGGGACGTACGCGCCGATGCTCCGTTACTACGGGCAGCCGCTGTGGCTCGCGCCGCTGCTGCCGTTCACCGCGTTCCTCTACCTCCTCATGACGGTCGACTCCGCGGTGCAGCACTACCGGGGGCGTGGGGCCGCCTGGAAGGGCCGCACCTACGCGCGTCCGGATGCCGTCCCCGACGAGGGCTGACCGCGGTCATTTGCGGCCGGGAGTCCAGTTCATGCCCCACCCGTAGGCGCGGTCTACGGTCCGCTGCGGGCTCACCCCGCGCTCGGGTACCAGGTACCGCGCCTCCCGCCGGACGACGAGGTCGCCGTCCGTGCGGGTGATCAGGGCGAGTGCGCACACCGTGGAGGGGACCGTGCACTCGTCCAGCGAGAAGTCGATCGGGGCGCCGTGCTGGGGCTGCAGGGTGACCGTGGCGTGCAGGTCGGCGAAGGAGGCGGCGCCCTCGTAGATGGTGACGAAGACGAGGACGCGCCGGAAATCCTGGGTGTGGTCCAGGTTGATGGTGAGGTTCTCGCCGCTCGCGACGGCGCCCGTGCGGTCGTCGCCGTCGAGGTGGATGTACGGCGGACGGTTCAGGGATCCGAAGGCGTTGCCGAGGGCCTGTACGACGCCCTTGCGGCCGTCGGCGAGTTCGTACAGGGCGCACAGGTCGAGGTCGAGGTCGCCCTGCCCGGCGCCCCATCGGCCGCCCCATCCCGGGAACTGCTTGCGCATCTGCCAGTTGAGGTTGACCCGCATGGCGCCGGAGGTGCCGCCCTGCTTGGCCAGGGAGACGGAGGGGGCGGCCTTGGTGAGGGTGACCTTGGAGAGGCGAACCGGTGCGGCCGGAGCGACCCCCGGGGGCGGCGGCAGGGGGACCGGAGCGGTGGTCGGCGGCGGCATGGTCACCGGGGGCGGGACCGGTGGCGCGGCGGCGGGCGTGGCGGCCGCGGCGGCGGGCGTGGCGGCTGAGGCAGCGGGCGGGCGAGGCGGTGCGGCGTGCTGCGGCTCGTCGACGGTGATGCCGAAGTCCGTTGCCAGGCCTTCGAGTCCGCTGCTGTAGCCCTGGCCGACGGCGCGGAACTTCCAGATGCCCTGACGGCGGTAGAGCTCTCCGAGCACGAAGGCCGTCTCCACGCTCGCGCCGGGGCTGTCGAAGCGGGCCACCGCTGCGCCGCCGCTCGCGTCGGTCACCTCGATGTAGAGGTCCGGGACCTGTCCGAACGTCCCGCCGTCCGCGGAGGCCGCGAGGACGATCCGCTCGATGCCGCTCTCCACGCGCGCGAGGTCCACGAGCAGAGTGTCGGTGACCCGCTGACCGACGCTCCGCTTGCCCTCGTGCCGGACCGCTCCGGAGGCGTGCGCGGGCTGGTTGTAGAAGACGAAGTCCCCGTCGGAGCGGACCTTCCCACCCGCGAGCAGCAGCGCCGAGGCGTCCGCGTCGGGCACGCCGGGTCCGGAGCGCCAGCCCAATTCGATACGCAGGGCCGTGGCCGGCACCGGCGTATTCGACCCTTTCGACATTGACATGTACGCCCCCATCACGTGTCGGCACCCCGGACGCCCCCGGGCTCCCGGCTCATCCCTACCCGCCCAACCTATTCCGGGGGACGGCGAACTCGCACGAGCGGCACTGGAAGACCGCCGGTCAACCCCCGGTAACCCGCCAGAAGCGAGCCATTTACACGATCCAAACGTCGCCCGGCGTCCAATTTTGCCAAGTTCGCTCGGATTGGGGATCCCGCGTCACTGCGAGCACAGAAAACAACCCTCTTATCGGTCTCCCCAACCAGCACATCGTGGGCTTAACTTATGTGCCATGACCTCCCCCCGCTCCACCTATGGTGGCGGCTACTACTCCGCCTCCTTCCCGGACACCCCGATCTACGACTCACTCGTGGCCGAACGGGGCACCCCGCAGATTGCCCCGATCCGGGTCCCCGCCGCCTACGACACGGGCAGTAGCCTGCCCGCGCTGCCGTCGGCACTGCCCGCCCTCCCGGCGGCCCCGTCCCCGCAGGCCCCCGGCTACGGCTACGGCTACCCCCAGCCGGCCCCGCTGCAACAGGCGCCCACGGCGTACATCCCGCAGCAGGCGAGCGCCCCGCGCGGCTACCCCGGCCCGCAGGCCCCGCAGCAGCCGCGCCCGATGGCGGCCGGTACGGGGTACGAGGCCATGCGCCCCGCCGCGCCGCGGCCCGCGCCCGCTCCCTACCAGGACCCCTACAACAACCAGCAGTTCCGCGGCTACTGACCGGCGCACCCCCGCTGTCGGTGCCGACTGGCACCATGGCGTCATGGGGAACGCAGAACTGCAGTCGATCCACATCCACCCGGTCAAGGGCTTCCGGGGCATCGCGCCCCGGGAGGCCGCGGTGGAGCCCTGGGGCCTGGCCGGAGACCGGCGCTGGGCGCTGATCGACGAGGGGGGAAAGGTTGTCACGCAGCGCGAGCAGCCCCGCCTCGCGCTGGCCGCTGCCGAGCCGATGACCGGCGGCGCTGTCCGGCTGTCCGCGCCCGGACGCGAGCCCCTGACGGTGGCCGTCCCGGAGCCCGCGGTGACGGTGCCGACAAACGTGTTCGGCACGAAGGTCGAGGCGGTCCCCGCGTCCGACGCCGCTCACGACTGGTGCACGTCGTACGTGGGCGCCGAGGTCCGCCTGGTCCACATGGACGATCCGGCCGCCCGCCGCTCGGTCGACCCCGAGTACGCACTGCCGGGCGAGACCGTGAACTTCGCCGACGGCTATCCCCTGCTGGTCACCACGGTCGCCTCCCTCGACGCCCTGAACTCCCTCATAGCCCGGGGCGATCACGCCGCCGAGGGCCCGCTGCCCATGAACCGCTTCCGGCCGAACATGGTCGTCGCGGGCACCGAGCCCTGGGCCGAGGACCACTGGTCGCGGATCTCCGTCGGCGAGGTGGACTTCCGGATCGCCAAGCCCTCCGGACGGTGCATCGTGACGACGACCGACCAGGACACCGCCGTACGCGGCCGCGAACCCCTGCGCACGCTGGCGCGGCACCGCAGGGTCGGCGGGAGGCTGCTCTTCGGCCAGAACCTCGTGCCGCTCACGTCCGGCACCGTCCGGGTCGGGGACCCGGTGCGGGTGCACACGTGACACTCCGGGCCGGCACGGTCCTCGGGACACTACCGTCTCCGGGCCGCCGCGGCGTGCCGGGGTGAGAGCACGGGTCCTCGTCCGGAACGGAACGGCCTGTGGGGAACCCGGAGACGAACCCCGGTCGTTGGACCATCATGAGAATCACGTGAGAGCCCTGAGGCGGAGTGATCTCGCTCTCTCTCGGCGGGGGCCGGGGGTGAGCGACTCCGCCGGGGGCTGTCACGGAGCGGAAGGGGGTGGGGGACGTGCGAGCAATCCGCGGCCTGTGGCACTGGCGGCACAATCCGCTGCGCCGCGCGACCGATCTAGCCGAGGCCTGGGTGGCCCTCGTGACACTGGTGCTGATCACCGTGGCCGCACCCGTGATCGGCTCCCTGGTCGGCTCGGCCGCCCAGGATTCCCTGCAGCGGTCCGTCCGCGAGCAGCAGCACTCCCGCCGCCTCGTCATGGCCACCGTGGTCCGCAGGCTGCGCGGCGCGATGCCGGAGCCCGACCCCGACACCGGCGCCGCGCACGACATCCGGAGCCGTGTCGTCGCGGACTGGACGGCGCCCGACGGCACCCGGCAGCACGGGCCGGTCCTGGCCGGCCTCAAGTCCCCGCACCAGGGCGATCGTTTCAGGCTCTGGACGGATGGACACGGCCGAATAACGACCCGTCCGCTGGACGCTCCCACGGCCACGACCCACGCGGTGCTGGCCGGGTTCGGCGCGGCCCTGCTGACCGCGGGCCTGGTCGACAGCGGCCGACGCCTGATCGTCTGGCGCATGGTCCGCCGCCGGTACGCGCGTTGGGACCAGGCCTGGGACCGCGCAGGACCGGACTGGGGCAAGGCGGGCACCGGCAGCTGACGGCCTTGCGGCTCTGGTCAACCCACCACCCGCGCGCACGCTACGGTGGACCGGCCGACTAGCTCTCGGCATCAAACCCGCGTACTACGAGGTGGGGGCACAGCAACGCCATGGCACAGGGCACGGTCCAGGTGACGCACACCGGTACATCGCGGTGGCGGCGCCGCACAGGTGAGTACGCCTCGCTCGCCGCCGCCCTGGAGGCCGCCACCGACGGTGACGTCCTCACCATCGCCCCCGGCACCTACCGGGAGAACCTCGTCGTCCAGCGGTCGGTGACGCTGCGTGGGCCCGACGGCTCGCCGGGTTCGGTGCGGATCGCTCCCGTGGACGGGGTGCCGCTGACCGTTCGGGCCTCGGCCGTGGTGCAGGACCTGCATGTGGAGGGCCAGGACTCGGCCGCCCCCGCGCTGCTGGTCGAGGAGGGCACGCCCGAGCTGACGGACGTGCGGATCGTGACGCGGTCCGCCGCAGGCATCGAGGTACGGGGCGGGGCACGCCCGACCGTGCGGCGCTGCACCGTCGACAACCCGGGTGGTATCGGCATCGCCGTCCTCGACGGCGGTGGCGGGGTGTTCGAGGAGTGCGAGATCGTCGCGGCCGGGCAGGCGGGTGTGGCGGTCCGCGGCGGCGGCCGTCCCCGTCTGGAGCGGTGCCGGGTGCACCACGCCTCCGGCACCGGGCTCACCGCGACCGGGGAGAACTCCGCGCTGGAGGCCGTCGGTTGCGAGGTGTACGAGGTCCGGGGCTCCGGGGTGCAGGTCAGCCAGCGGGCCACCGCGCATCTGACCGACTGCGATGTGCACCGCACCACGGCCGACGGCGTCACGCTCGACACGGACGCGGTGCTCACGCTCGCCGACTGCCGCATCCACGACATCCCGGAGAACGCGGTCGACCTGCGCTCGCGCTCGGTGCTCACCCTGACGCGGACGACCGTGCGTCAGTTCGGGCGCAACGGCCTGTCGGTGTGGGACCCGGGCACCCGGGTGGACGCGAACCAGTGCGAGATCTTCGACAGCACCGGCGACTACCCGGCGGTGTGGGTGAGCGACGGTGCCACCGCGGTCCTCGATTCGTGCCGGGTGCACGACGTGCCGGACGCGCTGTTCGTGCTGGACCGCGGCTCGCGCGCGGACGTGGTGGACAGCGATCTGTCCCAGGTGCGCAACACGGCCGTGTCGGTGAGCGACGGGGCGACCGCCCAGCTCGACGACTGCCGGATCCGGGAGGCGGCCACCGGTGCCTGGTTCCGCGACCACGGCAGTGGCGGCACGCTCAGCAACTGCACCCTGGACGGCACCCAGACCGGCGTCATCGTCACCAAGGGCGCCGACCCGACCATCGAGCGGTGCACGGTCGACTCCCCCGCCGAGGCGGGCTTCTATGTGTCCGCGGGCGGCCGGGGCAGCTTCCTGAACTGCCGGGTGACCGGCAGCGGTGGCTACGGCTTCCATGTGATCGACGGCTGCCGCGCGACGCTGCGGAAGTGCCGTACGGAGCGGTGCGCGCGCGGAGGCTACGAATTCGCCGAAGCGGGGCCGGACGCGGGGTCCGGGACGGGACCGGTCGTGGAGGACTGCACCAGCGACGAGAGCGGCAGCCTCCGGCCGCCGGCGGTCCGCGAGACGGCCACGCAGACGGCGTCCCCCTCGCCCGGCCTGCTCGGTGCGATCCCCGGGCAGCGCAGCACGGAGCAGGAGCCGCTCGTCGCCGCGTCCGGGCCGGAGAAGCCTTCCCGGACGTCGAAGGCCGTCCTCGGCGAACTGGACGCGCTGGTGGGCCTGGAGAGCGTCAAGCGCGAGGTGCGGGCGCTGACCGACATGATCGAGGTGGGGCGGCGCCGGCAGCAGGCGGGCCTGAAGGCGGCCTCGGTCAAGCGGCACCTGGTCTTCACCGGCTCCCCCGGCACGGGCAAGACGACGGTCGCCCGGCTGTACGGCGAGATCCTCGCCTCCCTCGGGGTGCTGGAGAAGGGCCACCTGGTCGAGGTGTCCCGGGTCGATCTGGTCGGCGAGCACATCGGCTCCACCGCGATCCGCACCCAGGAGGCCTTCGAACGGGCGCGCGGCGGTGTGCTGTTCATCGACGAGGCGTACGCGCTGTCCCCCGAGGACGCCGGGCGGGACTTCGGCAAGGAGGCCATCGACACGCTGGTGAAGCTGATGGAGGACCACCGGGACGCGGTGGTGGTGATCGTCGCCGGTTACACGGCCGAGATGGAACGCTTCCTTTCGGTCAACCCGGGCGTGGCCTCCCGCTTCTCACGGACGATCACCTTCAGCGACTACGGCCCCGAGGAACTGCTCAGCATCGTCGAGCAGCAGGCCGACGAGCACGAGTACCGGCTGGCGCCGGGCACTTCGGAAGCGCTGCTGAAGTACTTCACGGCGATCCCGAAAGGCCCCGCGTTCGGCAACGGCCGTACGGCGCGCCAGACCTTCGAGGCGATGGTGGAGCGGCATGCGAGCCGTGTCGCCCAGCTGGAGGACCCCAGCACCGACGACCTGACCCTGCTGTACGCGCAGGACCTGCCGGAGCTGCCCTGAAGGAACCACCCCGGCGCACCCGCCTGATCCGGACGGACTCGCAGTGATCGTCGAGGAACACGGCGGGGAGGTCATCGACGGCCCGGACCAGGTGCCCACGGGACGCAACGCCACTGTGCGGCATCCCGGCGGGGTCGTCCTGGAATACGTCGAGCACACGGCGTAGGCCGCCTCACATCGCTTGGCCCGCTTCCGGGCGCTGCCCCGGCACGTCCGCGTGCAGCCGGTCCAGCAGGCGGGCCCGTTCCCGCGCGAAGGCCGGGTCCGCCTGGTAGTCGGAGTGGGCGAGGATCGGGGCCGGGAGGGGGTGTTCGGGGGTGCGGCCGTAGACCAGTGGGTCCCGCAGGGGCTCGGGGTCCACGTCCGGGCCGCGGTCGCCGGGGAGCCGGATCGGGCCGCCGATGGGGTCGGTGAGGCGGTAGAGGTTGCGCCAGCAGGCGATGTCGTGGTGCAGGGCGACCAGGGCGTGCGGGCCGAAGTGGGCGGGGAACCAGCGTCCGTACAGCCGCTCCAGAGGAGAGCCGTACGTGAGCAGGGCGACCCGTCTGCGGACGGACGGGGTCAGCTGCCAGGCCGCGGCCGCCGCCAGGACGCTGCCCTGGGAGTGGCCGGAAAGGACCAGGCGGCCGCCGGTGCGCCGGGTCCAGGTTGCCGTCCGCCAGGTCAGGTCCGGCACCGCGCGCTCGGCGTAGCAGGGCGGGGCGAAGGGGTGGGCGGCGCGCGGCCAGAAGGTGCCGACGTCCCACAGGATGCCGATGGTGCGCCGGGCGGAGGCGTCCTTGTAGGCGCGCCGGCCCCAGGTGACGATCAGCAGGAAGCCGAACCCGACCAGCCAGGAGCCGAACGTCTGCGAGATCTCGGCCGCCCACCGGACCACGTCGTCCGTGCGCCGGGCCGCTCCCTCGGGGGACGTTCCGCTCACCAGGGCACAGGTCAGCGCGGCGGCGCCGAGCAGCAGGGTGGCCGCGGAGAGCACGGCGACGGCCAGCGGCACGCGGTCGGTCAGGGCGGCCATGGCCCGCGCGTGGGCGATGCCGCGGGTGCGCGACGGGTCCTCGGGCTCGCCCGGATGCTCCCGGCGTACGCGGTCGCGCTCGGCGCGGGCGAGCAGCGCGGTGCGCCGGGCCAGCAGCGCGGCCAGGGCGAGCAGCGCCGCGAGGACGGGCGGGATGGTGGAGGCCTGCCAGGTCAGCAGCACCGGTGGCCCGTCGAGCAGGGCCCGGGTGCCGTCCAGCCAGTCGGCGACCCGCTGCGCGAGTCCGCCGGACATCACTCCGCCCAGCGCGCAGGCGAGCAGCGCGACCGCCGGACCGCCGAGACCGCGCATGGCGGCACGCGGGTCGGGGTGCCGGCGGTGCAGGTCGTGGGCGACGGCGGCGAGGAGGACGACGAGCAGGCCCTGGGCGAGCATGAGGCTGCCGAAGGCCGCGTCGCCCGGCAGCCGCCCGGCGGACCGCCACCCGGGCCGTGACCAGCCCGCGTAGACCACGGTGAGCAGCAGCAGCGCGAGGGCACCGAGCGGCAGGCGGCGCACGAGGTGCCGGTCGAGCGTCTGGTCGAGACGGTTCTCGCTGCGGCCCCGGCGGCAGACCACGCCCACCGCCGCGGCCGCGCAGCCGAGCAGGGCCACGGCCAGTAGCCGGCTGAGGACGTCCAGGGTGGCGGGGCCGCCGGAGCGGTGGTCGAAGCGGGCCGCGGGCGCGGCGACGGCGGCGGCGACGGTGAGCAGGCCCGCCGCGGTGTGTGCGGCCCGCAGCCGGGCCACCAGGCGCCGCCCGTACCAGAAGCCGGGCTGGGCCAGGGCGCTGTCGTCGGTCTCCGGCTCGGGGTCGCGGGACATCGGCTGGTGCGACTCGTACGCACTCCAGGTGCGGTGCGAGAGGTACCAGAGCAGAAGGGTGAGCGCGGTCGGGACCAGGGCCGCGAGGGCCAGCCGGCGGCCGGGCAGGCTCCACCACGCGTCGCCGGACTCGGCCGGCGAAAGGAAGGCGAGCCAGGAGTGGCGGCGGGCGCAGTCGGCGACGCCCGCGCACTGCCAGGCCACCAGGTCCAGGGCGACCTCACTGGCGGCGGCGACCAGCAGCACCGTCAGGGTGAGGGCGGTCAGCCGCACGAGGAGGCCGTAGAGCCGGACGGCGCGCGGGCCGCCGCGGGCGGCGGGGCGCATCCAGTGGGCGAGGTTGACCACCATGAAGGGCAGTAACAGGAGCCATAAGGCGCGGGTGCCGTCGCCGGAGGTGAGGTTGCACCAGACGTACGCCTCCTGCACCGGCTCGTGCCCGGCCGGGGCGTCCTCGGCATGATCGGCGCGCCGGAAGACCGCGGCCGTGTCGTCGCCGGTGATCCGGACCGTTCGCGGGTCGCCGAGCATCTTTTCCGGTGTGGTGCCGCCGACACCGTGCACCAGCAGTTCCAGCTCGGTCTCCACCTTCGTGTGCCGCGCGGCGGGGCCGTCCTGCTCCCGCCCGGCGATGTTCTCCCGTGCACGTTCCACTGTTCTCGCACTTCCCCCGTGACGCGGTCCAAGGCCTGTGTCCGTGCGCGCACCAGGATCTCCGTTTCCGGGGCGGCATGGGCCCCTCGTCACGGAATCTCCCCGATCCGAGTGACGATGGAGGGGAGGCTTGCTGCCCGGAGGTGCTGGGATGGCATGTGCGCGTCGTGACAGACGGGTGGCGCAACCGGGCCCGAGCCGTGAAAAGATGGGACGCCCGGCACACCCCGACGGTGGATGGAACGTCCAGGTCGGAGCCGGTGCGGCGGGCATGTCGGACGGATTGCGGCGAAAGGACCGGAGCATACGTGAGTGAGAATCAGAACCTCCTCGCGGAGCAGCGCCGCGCCCTGATCGTGGACGAGGTCCGGCGCAGGGGCGGTGTCCGGGTCAACGAACTGACCCGCAAGCTCGGCGTGTCGGACATGACCGTGCGCCGCGACCTGGACGCGCTCGCCCGCCAGGGGGTGCTGGAGAAGGTGCACGGCGGTGCCGTCCCGGTGGTCGAGGCGAGCACGCACGAGCCGGGCTTCGAGGCCAAGTCGGGGCTGGAGCTGAGCGCCAAGGAAGACATCGCGCGGGCCGCCGCCCAGCTGGTCACTCCAGGGACGGCGATCGCCCTGTCCGGCGGTACGACGACCTACGCGCTCGCGCACCACCTGCTGGAGGTGCCCGATCTGACCGTGGTGACGAACTCGGTGCGGGTCGCCGACGTCTTCCACTCCGCGCAGCGCACGTCGGGACAGCGGCAGGGCGCGGCCACGGTGGTACTGACCGGCGGCGTGCGCACCCCGTCGGACTCGCTGGTGGGTCCGGTCGCGGACCAGGCGATCGCCGCCCTCCACTTCGATCTGCTCTTCCTCGGTGTGCACGGCATATCGATCGAGGCCGGTCTGTCCACGCCGAACCTCGCGGAGGCCGAGACCAACCGGCGCCTGGTGCAGTCGGCGCGCCGGGTCGTGGTGGTCGCCGACCACACCAAGTGGGGCACGGTGGGCCTCAGTTCGTTCGCCGCGCTGGAGCAGGTGGACACGCTGGTCACCGACGCGGGCCTGCCCGCCGAGGCGCGCTCGGAGATCGCCGAGCATCTGAGCCGCCTTGTGGTGGCGGGCGAACCGGACGAGGACGAGGACATCTGACGGGACGTCAGTTAGGGTTGCGGTTCAACACCCCGTATTCCCGAGGGACTTCACGAGGGGGTCTCGTCGCCATGGCTCAGCGTCTGCGACCGGTGGAGATCGACTTCACCGAGACCGCTCCCGTACGGCTGGTGTTCGGCGGGCACCTCGCCGCCGCTCCCGACGCGGTCTTCCGCGCACTCGCCGAGGACTTGTCCGACTGGCCGCGGTGGTTCTCGTCGGTGTCGTCGATCCGGCCGACCGAGGGCGGGCGCGAGGTACGGCTCCGGGGCGGCATCCGCTTCATGGAGACGGTGCTGGTGACGAAGGCGCCCGAGGTGTACGCCTACCGCGTCGACGTGACCAACGCCCCCGGCGCCCGCGCCTGGATCGAGGAGTGGCGGCTGGCCCCGGCCGGCGGCGGGACCCGGATCCGGATGACCTTCGCCCTCGACGGTACGGCGGCGTTCCGGCTCGGGTGCCGCCTGGCCCGCCCCGGCGTGGGGCGTGCCGTCCGGCAGGCGATCACCGCGCTGGACCGGCGCCTCGCCGGGTAGCCCGGATCCGGGCCGTGCGGCTCAGTCCGGCCAGACGCCCGTGGCCAGCAGGGACTCGATGGCCGCCGTGTACGGAGCGATGTCCAGGCCCTGTTCCGCCAGCCAGGTGTCCGAGTAGTACTTGTCGAGGTAGCGGTCCCCCGGGTCGCACAGCAGGGTGACCACGCTGCCCGTGCGGCCCTCGGCCACCATCTCGGAGACGATCTTCAGCGCGCTCCACAGACCGGTGCCCGTCGAGCCGCCCGCCTTACGGCCGATGGCCCGCTCCAGGGCGCGTACGGCGGCCACGCTGGCCGCGTCCGGGACCTTCATCATCCGGTCGATGGCGCCGGGCACGAAGCTGGGCTCCATGCGCGGCCGGCCGATGCCCTCGATGCGGGAGCCGCAGTCGCAGGTGACGTCCGGATCGCCGGTGGTCCAGCCCTCGAAGAAGCAGGAGTTGTCCGGATCGGCGACACAGATACGGGTGTCGTACTGCATGTAGTGGACGTAGCGCGCGAGGGTCGCCGAGGTGCCGCCGGTCCCGGCCGTCGCGACGATCCAGGCGGGCTCCGGGAACCGCTCCAACTCCAGCTGACGGAAGATGGATTCGGCGATGTTGTTGTTGCCGCGCCAGTCGGTGGCCCGCTCGGCGTAGGTGAACTGGTCCATGTAGTGGCCGCCGGTCTCCACCGCGAGACGGGCGGACTCCTCGTACATCTTCCGGGAGTCGTCCACGAAGTGGCACTGTCCGCCGTGGAACTCGATCAGGCGGCACTTCTCGGCGCTCGTCGTGCGCGGCATGACCGCGATGAAGGGCACGCCGATCAGCTTGGCGAAGTAGGCCTCGGAGACGGCGGTCGAGCCGCTGGACGCCTCGATCACCGGACGGCCCGGCCGGATCCAGCCATTGCACAGTCCGTAGAGGAACAGGGACCGGGCGAGCCGGTGCTTGAGGCTGCCGGTCGGATGCGTCGACTCGTCCTTCAGGTACAGGTCGATGCGCCACTGCTCGGGCAGCGGGAAGCGCAGCAGATGGGTGTCCGCCGAGCGGTTCGCGTCGGCCTGGACCTTGCGGACGGCCTCTTTCAGCCAGTCGCGATAGGCGGCGTCGCTGCGATCGACGTCGAGGGTGGCGCCGGTCCGGGTCTGTGGGGTGGTGCTCACGGCGGGGCTCCTTACAGTGGGCGCCGACGGCGGCCCGCGCGGCCGGCACCCCGATCATAAGCACCTTCCGCACCGCTTCCCACCTGCATAAACGCATCTTTGGGCCAACCAAAGCCGGGCTGGGGCACACCCGTGCGGGGCGCACGGGGGCGCATTGGCGCGAGTACTCCGGGCGCCCGGCGCACACAGCCCGTGCGTACTGGTGCTCCCGGCCGCATCGGGGCAGACTGCACCGGACGGGACGATCGCCCCGAACAGGGGCGCACCCCGGATCACCAGAGCCGGTACGGCCCGATGCGGTACGACCGGACAGGACGGGGTCCTGACCCAGGCGGGCCGGGATCCGGCGAGCGACGCGCAAGGGGGCGGCGAAGGATGGCGGAGCCGGAGTTCACGGCCACGGGCGTGCGGATAGGCAAGCGGCTGCGCTCGCTCACCCGGGCCGGGCAGGTCCGGATCAGCGACGGCAGGCTGGAACTGCTCACCAGTTACGGCAGTGAGATCGACAGCGCGCCGGTGCAGGCGGTGCGCGCCTCCAAGCCCTGGTTCGTCCCGGACGACCGGGCACTGGCCGACCTCAACGGCCACCGGTACCTGCTGCGGCTGGGCGAGCACGACCCCGCTCCGGGCGAGCCGGGGCCGCCCGCCGCACGGCGGTTCGTCGAGGCGGTGCGCCGGGCGGCCGGACGCGGCGGCTGAGGCAGGCCCGGTCGCGGCGAGTTGCGGGAGCGCATCCGCTGCGTCACGCTGTTCTCACGTCACTCTGGGTTTACCGGCGATAACGCTGCGAACCAGCCCGCCGGCCATGACAGCAGGCGGACGTTTGGACGCAAGCACCCTGCTGGATCCGTTGTTCTCCGTGTTCTTCCGGTTCCTCCGGACCTCACATCGGGGAGTCGCAGCCGTGATCAGTCACCCAAGCAGGCACTGCACGGTGGAGCTCCAAGCCCTGCCGTCGCGGATCGGACAGGTCCGCAGAATCGTATCTGCACAGTTGCGTTACTGGCATATGGACCCGTTGATCGACCGGGCCGCGCTCGGTGTCACCGAGCTGTTGAGCAATGTCCACCGGCACGCCCGGCCGGACAAGTCGTGCACCGTGGAGCTGGAACTGCTGGTCGACCGGCTCACGGTCTCCGTGCGCGACCACGATCCGCGCCTTCCGGTGGTGCCCGATGCCGTGGACGCGCCGGACATCGCCCCGCTGGCCACCTGCGGGCGGGGCCTTGCGATGGTGGCCGCGATGAGCGAGAGCTGGGGCGCCCGTCCGGACGGCGACAACGGCAAGGTCGTGTGGTTCACGCTGCCCGCGCCGTCCGTGGCACTCCGGCAGCCCGCCCACGCACGCCGCCGGACGGCCGAGCAGCCCGCACCCCGGATCACCGAAGTGCGGCCGGCCCCGTCCCCCGTCGCCGCGGCTCCGAGGCCCGTGGCGGCCCGTGCCGCCGCGGCGGCGCCCGCTCCCGCCCGGTCGGCCGTTCCCGGCTGACCGGGCGGTGCCAGGCCGTCCCTGTCGTACGGCGGTGACGCCTCACTCCGCGGCGATGGCCCGCAGGACGTCCAGGCGGGCCGCGCGGCGGGCCGGACGCAGTCCCGCGAGGGCACCGGCCATGAGCCCGACCAGGGCCACCACGGCGAGCCGGGCGGGCGCGAGGGCGAAGGCGAACGCGGTGTCGCTCGCGCCGTCCGAGGCCCGCACCAGCACCCAGCCGAGGAAGGCACCGAGGCCCAGCCCGCCGGCCGTGCCGAAGGCGGCGACCAGCACCGACTCCCAGCGGACCATGGCCCGTAGCTGGGCCCGGGTCTGGCCGACGGCCCGCAGCAGGCCGAGTTCCCGGGTGCGTTCGTGCAGGGCCAGGGTCAGTGTGTTGGCGATGCCGAGCAGGGCGATGACGACCGCGAGGGCGAGCAGTGCGTAGACGAGCGTCAGCATCATGTCGATGCCGCCCGCCGAGGACTGCGCGTACTCGTCGCGGGTCTGCACCTCCGGGTTGCCGTAGCGGGCGGCCGTCGCCTTCACCGCCGCCTTGCCCGCGTCCGCGCTCACCCCGTGCCCGAACGTGACGGCGATCAGCCGGTCGGAGTCCTGGGTGCGGTGCGGGGCCCAGGCCGCGCGGGTGATGACGTAGTCGCCGGCGAGTTCGGACCGGCCGTAGACGGCGCGGACGGTGAAGTTCCGCGTCCGGCCGTCGGTGAAGGTGAGGCGTGCGGTGTCGCCGGGGTGCAGCCCCTGTCGGCCGGCCTCCGCCCGGGTCAGTGCGAGGCCGTCGGTGCCGAGGTCGCGCAGGGAGCCGGTCACCGTGCCGAGGTCGAAGGTGCGGGCGAGCGCGGCCGGATCGGTCACGGTGAGAGCCCGTCCCTTGCCGTCGACCTCGGCGACCCCGCGGCCGAGACCCACCGCGGCGTCCACCTCGGGCAGCCGCGCAAGGGCCGGGGCGAGCCGGGGACTGAGCCCGCTGCCGCCCGCGCCGAAGGACGGGGCGCTGACCGCGACGTCGCCCGCGAAGGACCGCGACACCGTCTGGTCCATGGTGGCCTTCAGGGACGCGCCGAACACGGTGAACAGCGACACGACGGCCACACCGATCATCAGCGCGCTCGCGGTGGCGGCCGTCCGCTTCGGGCCGCGCAGGGCGTTGCGCCGGGCGAGGGCGCCGGTGACCCCGCGCAGCCGGTCCACGGGTACGCCGAGGAGTCGTACGGCCGTGGTGGCGGCGACCGGGCCGAGAACCACGAAGGACGCGAGGGCGAGCAGCGCCCCGAGGCCCGCGAGCCACACCGAAGGGGTCACCAGGACGCCGGTGAGGGTGGCGGCCAGCGCGACGGCGCCGAGGAGCGTACCGGCGACCGCGCGGACGCGGGAGGCACCGGAGTGGTCGACGGCCGTCTCGCGCAGCGCGGCCAGCGGGGCGGTGCGGCCGGCGCGCAGGGCGGGCAGCAGCGCGGAGCCCAGGCAGACCACGACACCCACGGCGAGCGGCAGGACCATCGACAGCGTCTTGATCACCAACTCGCCGTCGGGGAAGGGGAATCCGATCGCCGGGAACAGCGCCTGGAGGCCGGCGGCGATTCCGATCCCGCCCGCGAGCCCCGCGCCGGAGGCCGCGACGGCGACCACGCAGGCCTCCGCGAGGGCTGCGGCGGTCACCTGGCGGCGGGCCGCGCCGAGGGCACGCAGCAGGGCGTTCTCCCGGGTGCGCTGGGCCACGACGATCGCGAAGGTGTTGTGGATGGAGAAGGTCGCGACGAGCAGGGCGACACCCGAGAAGACGAGTAAGGAAGGTGGTGAAGAGGGTCAGGAACCGGCTGGAGATCATGTCGTCGTTCTCCTGCGCGGACCGCTGACCGGTGATGGCCTCGACGCCCTTGGGCAGCACGGGAGTCAGCCGCCGGACCAGCTCGTGCTGGCTCACCCCGGGGCCCGCCCGCACCTGGATGCTCGCCGCCTGGCCGGGCCGCGCGGTCAGGTACTTCTCGGCGTCGGCCTGGGTCATGCCCGTGAAGGTCACCTGGGCCATGCCGTCCTGGCCGCCGAAGGTGGCGAGGCCGACGATGGTCACCTCGACCGGGTCGGGGGTGCGCAGGGTGGTGGTGTCACCGATCTTCAGGCCGCCCTTCTTCGCGGCGCCCCGG
Source organism: Streptomyces griseochromogenes (assembly GCF_001542625.1). Lineage (NCBI taxonomy): Bacteria > Bacillati > Actinomycetota > Actinomycetes > Kitasatosporales > Streptomycetaceae > Streptomyces > Streptomyces griseochromogenes. The sequence goes on from NZ_CP016279.1 coordinate 6,950,725, forward strand.
TTGACCACGACCTCGCCGGACTTCGCGGGCAGGCGCCCCTCGGCGAGCCGGTACGGGTTGAGCTTCGGGTCGGTGATCCAGTTGCCGGCGAGGGTCGGCGGGCCCTGGCCGCCGACGGGCTTGCCGTCGGCGCCGACGAGCTGACCGGCGCCCTGGATGTCCGGGGCGGCTGCCGCCACACCGGGGACGCGTTCGACGGTCCCGACGAGCGAGGTGTCGACGGGCCGCCGTACGCCCTGGGCCTCGCCGGGGGTGGTGATGGCGTCGGCGCCGCGCACGACGGCGTCCGTGCCGCTGGTGGCCTCGCCGAACATGCTGGCGAAGCTCGCGCGCAGCGTGTCGCCCATGACCAGGGTGCCGGCCAGGAAGGCGACACCGAGGAACACGGCGAGGAACGTGCCCGCGAAGCGCCGACGGTGCGCGCGCAGCGAGGTGAGGCTGAGCCGGAGGGATGCGTTCATGACCGCACCTCGAAGGCCTTCATGCGGTCCAGGACCTTGTCGGCGGTCGGGGACTCCATCCGGTCGACCAGCCGCCCGTCGGCGAGGAAGACGACCTCGTCGGCGTGGGCGGCGGCCACCGGGTCGTGGGTGACCATGACGACCGTGCGGTCCATCTGGCGGACGGCGCGGCCGAGCAGGCCGAGGACCTCGCCGCCGGACCCGGAGTCCAGGTTGCCGGTCGGTTCGTCGGCGAAGACGACGTCCGGGCGGCCCGCGAACGCCCGCGCCACCGCGACGCGTTGCTGCTGGCCTCCGGAGAGTTCGGAGGGCCGGTGGTGCAGCCGGTCGCGCAGCCCGACGACGTCGACGAGCGCGTCGATCCACTCCCGGTCGCCCCGCCGTCCGGCGAGGTCCAGGGGAAGGGTGATGTTCTCCGCGACGGTCAGCGTCGGCACCAGGTTGAACGCCTGGAAGACGAAACCGACCCGGTCGCGCCGCAGCAGGGTCAGCCGGCGGTCGTCCAGCGCGCCCAGTTCGGTGTCGCCGATGTAGGCGGCGCCCGAGGTGAGCGTGTCGAGACCGGCCGCGCAGTGCATCAAGGTGGACTTGCCGGATCCCGAGGGACCCATGATCGCGGTGAAGCGGCCGGCGGGGAAGTCGGCGTCCACGCCGTCCAGGGCGCGTACGGCGGTGTCGCCGTTTCCGTACACCTTCACCGCGCCCACCACGCGGGCCGCCGTACGCGGGGCGGTCGTCGTCATGCCGCACCGCCCTTGCCGATGCGGCCGAACTGCTCCTCCAGGACGGAGAGGCGGCGCCAGTACTCGTCCTCGTCGATCTCGCCCGAGGCGAAGCGGCGGCCGAGCACCGCGAGCGGCGAGTCGCCCGCCGGGCGCGCGCCGTCCCCGACCCGCCAGGGGCCGCCGCGGCCGCGCCGGAGCGTGCGGCGCAGGAAGGTGACGACGCCGATCACGACGACCGCCCAGATCAGCGGGAAGAACAGGATCCATGGGCCGGGTCCGCCGTCCCAGTTCGCCAGGGTCTGCATCTCGGTTCAACTCCGTTGCGGTCAGGGTCTCGGGGTGATGTCACGAGACTCCCTCCGGCAGGGGGTCCGGGTCGTCGTGCGGCCGGCGGCCGTGCGCCTACCTCCGCGGGAGTACGACGGGGTGGCGCGGCTGCTCCCTGGGGACTGGCGGACTGTAACTACTAGTATGTACAGTGTTCTCATGAGCACCCCGGAACGACTGATCGAGTCCACCCGCGAGCTGCTGTGGGAGCGCGGCTACGTGGGCACGAGCCCGAAGGCGATCCTGGAGCGCGCCGAGGCCGGCCAGGGCAGCATGTACCACCACTTCAAGGGCAAGCCGGACCTGGCGCTCGCGGCGATCCGGCGGACCGCCGAGGAGCTGCGGGCCACCGCCGAGGGCGTACTCGGCGGCCCGGGCACCCCGTACGAGCGCATCGAGGCGTATCTGCTGCGCGAGCGCGACGTGCTGCGCGGGTGTCCGATCGGCCGGCTGACCATGGATCCGGAGGTGATCGCGAGCGACGAGCTGCGCGCACCGGTGGACGAGACGATCGCGTGGATCCGTGAGCGGATCGCCCGGCTCGTCGAAGAGGGCAAGCGACAGGGGCAGTTCGCGCCCGGACTGGACGGCGAGGAGATCGGCGCGGCCGTCCTCGCGACCGTGCAGGGCGGCTACGTCCTCGCGCGTGCCTCCGGCTCCCCCGCCGCCTTCGACGCCGGCGTCCGCGGTCTGCTCTCCCTGCTCGCACCCCGAACCCCCTGATCGGAGACCCGATTTCCGTGCACATCACCAGACGGCGTCCCGAGAGCCTGCGCGGTCCGGCGGAGCAGTTCACCGGCTCCGTCTGGCTGGACGAGATCGCCGTTCCCGCCGCCCCGTCCCGGCTGCGCGTGTTCACCGTCCACTTCGCGCCGGGCGCGCACACCGCCTGGCACCGGCATCCGCACGGCCAGGTGCTGCACGTCCTTCAGGGCGAGGGCCTGGTGCGGCGCGAGGGCGGCGCCGTGGAGGAGATCCGTGCGGGCGACACGGTGTGGATCGAGCCGGGCGAACGGCACTGGCACGGTGCCGCGCCGGGCACCTTCATGACCCATCTCGCGGTCGTGGAGGCAGCGGAGGACGGCACGAGCACCGAGTGGGACGCACGCGTGAACGACTACCCGGCCTGAGAAGGGACGCGCGACATGCACGCCATGCAATACGAGTTCACCCTGCCCGCCGACTACGACATGGGCATCGTCCGCTCCCGAGTCGCCCGCGTCGCACACCTGCTGGACGGCTGGGCGGGCCTCGGCGTCAAGACGTACATCATGCGCGAGCGCGGAGTTCACGGCTCGCCGGTGAACCAGTACGGGCCGTTCTACCTCTGGAACACCATGGAAGGCATGAACGGCTTTCTCTGGGGAGGCGCCTTCCAGCGGCCGGTCGACGACTTCGGTCGGCCGGAGATACGGCAGTGGTCGGGGCTGGCCTACGAGGAGGGCACCGACGCCGGCTCGCCCGCCGCGTTCGCCGTGCGGCGGCGGCAACCGGTGCCGGACGGTGTGGAGCTGGCCTCGTTCATGGCGGACGCGGCCGACGGCACCGGGCGGCTGGCCGCACAGGACGGTGCCGTGCTGGCGGTGACCGCCGTCGACACGCGCGCGTGGGAGCTGGTCCACTTCTCACTCTGGGCGCAGGATGCGCCCAGAGCCGAGGGCGACGTGTTCGAGGTGCTGCACCTGTCGGCGCCGGGGCGGGGTGGACTGCCGCGCGGGCGGCAGTGGTGAGCGCGGTCCGTACGGTCCTCGGTGACATCCGGCCCGAGGACATGGGCGTGAGCGACGCGCACGACCATCTCTTCCTGAGCAGCCCGCGGTTGCCGGGGCGAGAACTGTGCGACATCTCCGCCGCACGGGCCGAGCTGGAGGCGTTCCGGGCGGCGGGCGGAGCGGCCGTCGTGCAGTGGACGCCGTACGGCATGGGCCGGCGGGCGGCGGACCTGCCGGGACTGTCCCGGGCCACGGGCGTGCGGCTGGTCTGCGCGACGGGACTGCATCAAGCGGCGCACTACGACCCGGAGGCGCTCAAGGGGCTGCGCGGCAGGCTCGCCGAGGTGTTCGTCTCCGAGCTGACCGAGGGCATCGGCACCTCGGGGGTGCGAGCCGGTCTGATCAAGGTGGCGGGGGCCTTCCACGCCCTGGACGCCCACGCCCGCTGGACGATGACAGCGGCGGCCGAGGCCCACCATGCCACCGGTGCGCCGATCGCCGTGCACCTGGAACTGGGGACCGGCGCACTGGACGTACTCGACCTGCTGTGCGGGGCGTTGGGCGTGCCCGGGCACCGGGTGATCCTCGGTCACCTCAACCGCTCCCCCGACCCGGTGGTGCAGCGGCAGGCCGCCGAGTCGGGCTGCTGGCTGGCCTTCGACGGGCCCTCACGCGCACATCACGCCACCGACTGGCGGATGCCCGAGGCGGTGCGGGACCTGGCCGAGGCCGGGTACGCGGACCGGCTGCTGCTCGGCGGGGACACCGTGGTCGCCGGGGCACGCTCGGTGGACGGCGGGCCCGGGATGCCGTACCTGCTGCGCCGGCTGCGGCCACGGCTGGCGGAGGTGGTGGGCGTGGACGTGGTCGAGCGCATCCTCAGCGCCAACCCCGCGCAGGCGTTCGCCGTGGACTGGGGCTGAACTCCAGGCACGGAAGGCGGGGCGGCCGGCCTGCGCACCCGGCCGGCCCGGTCCCGGATCGTGTGTCACGGCACCGGACGGCGGGCCGCAAGCCGGCGTCCGAGGGCGGTCAGACCATGTCGTTCACCCGCTCGTGGGCGTTGGACCCGAGCGGATCGGCCTGGTGTGCGAACCTGCAGACCCGATGCCCGACCGGCACCGGGGTACGCGGGACGGAACGCCTGGTGGGATCCGGGCAGCCGATGTGCCGATGGCCTGGTCGTCATCGCGGTACGGGAGAAAACGCACGCCGCCGAGCGCGGGGCCCGGCAACGTCGAACGGATGGCGATGACGCACCGCCTCCTCCGCAGACGGTCCACCGCCGAGCGGTGCCGCGCGGACACCTCGGGGGTGGGCATCTCGACGAGCCGGATGCGGCGCGCGTGCCGGAGTTCCACGGCGGACGGTGTCACTGAAGCGCCCCCAGCGGATCGTCCAGTACCGGCTGCCATGCCAGCTCGGCCGCGCCGACCAGGCTGTTGTGGTCCAGCGTGCAGGGCAGGATGGGGACGCCGCCGCTCTGGCCCCACAGGCTGCGGTCGGCGACGACCGCGCGCAGCCGCTCGGGGTCGGCGTCGAGGAGGGTGCGGTGCAGGCCGCCGAGGATGATGCGGTCGGGGTTGAGGATGTTGACCAGACCGGCGAGGCCCAGGCCCAGGCGGTCGATGAGGGCCTCGGCGGCGGTGCGCACGGCCGGGTCGGCGTACTGGGTGCGCAGCAGGTCGTTGGCCTGCTGGAGCAGGGAGACCTCGGGGCCGGGTTCCCGGCCGGCCTCGATGAGCAGGGCGAGTGGGTCCGCCTCGACGTCCAGACAGCCCCGGCCGCCGCAGTGGCAGGGGCGGCCCTCCGGGTTGACGGTGAGGTGGCCGACCTCCAGGGCGAGGCCCGAACTGCCCGTGTGGAGGCGGCCGTCGAGGACCAGGGCACCGCCGACGCCCCGGTGCCCGGTGGCCACGCACAGCAGGTCCCGGGCGCCCCGGCCGGCGCCGTGCCGGTGTTCGGCGAGCGCGGCGAGGTTGACGTCGTTGCCCGCGAAGGCGGGGCCGGCGATACCCGCGGCGCGCACGCACTCGGCGAAGATCCGGCGCACCGGTGCGCCCACCGGCCAGGCCAGATGCAGGGGGTTGAGGGCCAGGCCGTCGGGTTCGGCGACGGCGGACGGGACGCCGAGCCCCGCGCCCACGCAGCGGCGGCCGGTCGTACGGAGGAGTTCCGCGCCGGCCTCCACCACGGAGCCCAGCACCTTCGCCGGGTCGGCGTCGACGGTCTCGCAGCCGGGCGCGGTCGCCACGATCCGCCCGCCGAGGCCGACCAGCGCCGCCCGGAAGCCGTCGGCGTGGACCTGTGCGGCGAGCGCCACCGGACCGTCCTCGGCGACCTCCAGGCGGTGCGAGGGCCGCCCCTGGGAACCGTCCGCCGCACCGGGCCGGGCATCGACCCGGATCAGCCCGAGCGCCTCCAGTTCGGCGGCGACCGCCCCGGCCGTCGCCCGGGTGACCCCGAGTTCGGCGGTGAGCACGGCCCGGGTCGGCGCCCGCCCGGTGTGCACGAGCTCCAGCGCGGGTCCGAGCGCACCGCGCCCTCGGTCCAGCCGCGCTCTCGGGGTGGTCCCTTCCCCCGCCGTCCGGGGGTCCGCCTTGCCGCTCATGAAGGCGAGTCTCCCATGATCCGCTGTCGTCGTGGCCGCCCCGGCGATCTACAGCCCGCTCACCCGCAGGGTGATGTTCAGCCGCCCGTTCAGCCCGAGCTCGGGCGGTGCCGTACCGGGGTGTACGCGGGGCACTCCGTGGTGGGCGAGCCGGGAGGGTCCGCCGAAGACGAACAGGTCCCCGCTGCGCAGCTCCACGTCCGTGTAGGGCTTCGTGCGGGTCCGCGGGTTGCCGAAGCGGAAGACGCAGGAGTCGCCGAGGCTCAACGACACCACCGGTGCGTCGGACTTCTCGTCGCTGTCGCGGTGCATGCCCATGCGGGCCTCGCCGTCGTAGAAGTTGATCAGCGCGATGTCGTACGGCTCCGCCGGCGCCGCCCGCGGCCCGAGCGCGTCGGCCACCGCGTCGTGGGCCAGTTCTGCCAGCCAGGCCGGGAAAGGCTTGACGGGGGCGCCGTCGCCGTCGAGGGCCGTGCGGACGTAGGCGTACGGGTACCAGTGCGGGCCGGGGCAGTCGGGATTGTCCCGGACGGCTCGCCCGCAGGCGGGGCACGTGTGTACGACGCCCCAGTGCCAGCCGAGACAGACCTGCCGTGCGGTCATCGTGCCGCCGCCGGGAGTGCGGACCGTGCGCAGCCCGGCCGGCGGCCGCGCCCACCGACGGCAGGCGCCGAGGAGCGCGCGCTGCCGCTCGGCGTCCAGCCACTGCGGGACGTGCACGGCGCCCGGCGCGACTTCGGCACGCTCCCTCGGAAACAGCTCCACGTCCATGCGCCCATCCTGCCCCAGGGCCTGCCCGACCGGCCCTGAGCTGCGGCTCGGCTAGCCTGGAGCACGATGAACGACCGTATGACGACGCCGTGGGGCGAGTTCGAGCTGTCCCGTTTCCCCGAGGATCCCCGCGACCGGCTGCGTGCCTGGGACGCCTCCGACGCGTACCTGCTGCGGCACCTGGCCGAGGAGGGGGTGCCGCTCACGGGCACGGTCGTGGTGTCCGGCGACCGCTGGGGCGCGCTGGTGACGGCGCTCGCGGCACACCGGCCGACGCAGATCACCGACTCCTTCCTGAGCCAGGAGGCGACCCGGGCGAACCTGGCGCGGGCCGGGGTCGAACCGGGCGCGGTGAGCCTGCTCACCACCCAGGACCCGCCGCCGGAGCGAGTGGACGTGCTGCTCGTGCGGGTGCCGAAGAGTCTGGCGCTGCTGGAGGACCAGCTGCTGCGGCTCGCCCCTGCCGTGCACGCGGGCACGGTGATCGTGGGCGCCGGCATGGTGAAGGAGATCCACACCTCCACGCTGCGGTTGTTCGAGCGGATCCTCGGGCCGACCCGGACCTCGCCGGCACATCAGAAGGCCCGGCTGATCTTCTGCGCCCCGGACCCGTCGCTGGAGCGTCCGGCGAACCCGTGGCCGTACAGCTACGCCCTCCCTGACGGCATCGGCGCGATCTCCGGGCGTACGGTCGTCAACCACGCGGGTGTCTTCTGTGCCGACCGCCTCGACATCGGCACCCGGTTCCTCCTGAAGCACCTGCCGGCCGGGACGGGCACCGGGCGGGTGGTGGACCTCGGCTGCGGCAACGGCGTGGTCGGTACCGCGGTGGCGCTGGCCGACCCGACGGCCGAAGTGCTGTTCGTGGACGAGTCGTTCCAGGCCGTCGCCTCGGCCGAGGCGACGTACAAGGCGAACGGGGTGCCCGGGCACGCCGAGTTCCGGGTCGGGGACGGGCTGGCCGGGGTGGCTCCCGGCAGTGTGGATCTCGTCCTGAACAACCCGCCGTTCCACTCCCACCAGGCGACGACCGACGCCACGGCGTGGCGCATGTTCACCGGGGCGAAGCGCGCGCTGCGCCCCGGTGGCGAGCTGTGGGTGATCGGCAACCGGCACCTCGGCTACCACATCACCCTCAAGCGGCTGTTCGGCAACAGCACGCTGGTGGCGAGCGATCCGAAGTTCGTGGTGCTCAAGGCGGTCAGGAAGAGCTAGCGCGCTGCCTGTGGCCGAGGACGCCGATGATTCGGGACACCTCGCGGGCCATCGCCTCGCGGCCCACGCTGAGGTACTTGCGTGAGTCGACGGCCTCCGGGTGGGCGGCGAGGAAGTCCCGGATCGCGCCGGTCATGGCCGCGTTCAGGGCGGTGCCGACATTGACCTTGGCGATGCCGCCGGCGACCGCCGCGACAAGGCCGTCGTCCGGTACCCCCGAGGACCCGTGGAGGACCAGCGGGACGGTCAGCGCGGCGGACAGCCGCCCGAGGAGGCCGTGGTCGAGGGCGGCGGTGCGCGTGGTCATGGCGTGCACACTGCCGACGGCCACGGCCAGGGCGTCGACCTCGGTGCCGGCGACGAAGTCCCGGGCCTGATCGGGGTCGGTGCGGGCGCCGGGCGCGTGGGCGTCCAGCGGCGGGCGGCCGTCCTTCCCGCCTACTTGCCCCAACTCGGCCTCGATCCACAGGCCCTGGCCATGCGCCCAGTCGGCGGCGGCCCGGGTCGTGGCGAGGTTCTCGGCGTAGGACAGGCGGGCGGCGTCGTACATCACCGAGCTGAAACCGGCGTCGCAGGCCTGGCGCAGCAGGTCGTCGCTCTGCACATGGTCGAGGTGCAGGGCCACGGGTACGTCCGCGCGTTCGGCGGCGGCCACGGCGGCGCGGGCGAGCGGCAGGAGCCGCCCGTAGCGGAACTTGACGGCGTTCTCGCTGACCTGGAGGACGACGGGCGCGCCGGTGGCCTCGGCTCCGGCGATGACGGCCTCGACGTGTTCCAGGGTGATGATGTTGAAGGCGGCGACGGCGGAGCGGGTTTCCGCTGCGCGGGTGACCAGCTCACCGGTGGTCGCGAGGGGCACGGCTTGGTTCCCTTCCGGACAACGGGTCAAGGAGCGAGGATCACCGAGCGGGTGAGGTGGCGCGGCCGGTCGGGGTCGAGGCCGCGGCGGGCGGCGACGGCGACCGCGAGGCGCTGGACGCGGACGAGTTCGGCGAGCGGGTCGAGCGTGCCCTCGATCCACCGGCCGCCGGTGGCGCGCACCTGCTCGGCCAGGCCGGTGGGCGCCGCACCGAGCATCCAGGTCGCGGTGCCCTCGGTGGTGATGCTGATCGGCCCGTGCCGGTACTCCATCGCGGGGTAGGCCTCGGTCCAGGACAGGGAGGCCTCCCGCATCTTCAGGCCGGCCTCGTTGGCGAGCCCGGTGGTCCAGCCGCGTCCCAGGAAGGTGAACTGGGTTGATTCCACGAGCCCTTCGGGCAAGTCGTCGGTGAGGGCCGCGCGGGCGTCGGCGACGACGGCGTCGGTGTGGAGGCCGAGGTGGGCGCGCAGAAGGGTGAGTGCGGTGGTCGCGAACCGGGTCTGGACGACGGAGCGCTCGTCGGCGAAGTCCAGCACGACGAGGTCGTCGGCGGCCGTCATCACGGGGGTGGCCGGGTCCGCGGTGAGCGCTGTCGTCCGTGTGGTGCCCCTCAAGTGCCCGAGCAGATCGAGCACTTCGGTGGTGGTACCGGAACGGGTGAGGGCGACCGTCCGGTCGTACGACCGCCCGCGCGGGAACTCGGAGGCGGCGAACGCGTCCGTCTCGCCCTGCCCGGCCCCCTCGCGCAGTGCGGCGACCGCCTGCGCCATGAAGTACGACGTCCCGCACCCGACGATCGCGACCCGCTCCCCCGGCGCCGGCAGCGCGTCCCCGTACCGCCCCGCCTCCTCGGCCGCCCGTATCCAGCACTCGGGCTGGCTGTTCAGCTCGTCCCCGACATGGCTCATGCCACACCCTCCCCTTGCTGATTGTTCTTGCAAGATATAGCGAGCTTTCGAGCACAATCAAGCATTCTGTCGAGAGTGCGGTGCGCTAGGGTCGCCGGGAAGACGGAGAACGGAGGCTGCGGATGTCCCGGGACGCCCGCTGGAAGGCGCTGCTCGAACTGCTCGTCGAGCGCGGCCGGCTGGAGGTCGAGGAGGCGGCGGCCGAACTGGAGGTGTCGGCGGCGACGATCCGCCGGGACTTCGACCAGCTCGCCGAGCAGCAGATGCTGGTGCGCACCCGCGGCGGAGCGGTCGTGCACGGGGTGTCGTACGAACTGCCGCTGCGCTACAAGACCGCCCGCCGCGCCTCCGAGAAGCAGCGGATCGCCAAGGCGGTGGCGGATCTCGTGGCGCCGGGCGAGGCGGTGGGCCTGACCGGCGGCACGACCACCACGGAGGTGGCCCGCGCCCTGGCCGTCCGCGGCGACCTGGGCACCGGATCACCGGCGCTGACCATCGTCACGAACGCGCTCAACATCGCCAACGAGCTGGCGGTACGGCCCCAGTTCAAGATCGTGGTGACCGGTGGGGTCGCGCGACCGCAGTCGTACGAGCTCATCGGTCCGCTCGCCGACGGAGTGCTCGGCCAGATCACCCTCGACGTCGCCGTCCTCGGCGTGGTCGCCTTCGACGTCACGCACGGCGCGGCGGCGCACGACGAGGCGGAGGCCGCGATCAACCGGCTGCTGTGCGAGCGCGCCGAGCGGGTCGTCGTGGCCGCCGACTCCAGCAAGCTGGGCCAGCGGGCGTTCGCCCGCATCTGCGCCGCGGAGCTGGTGGACACGCTCGTCACGGACACGGCGGTGGACGCGGACACCGTGCGCCGCTTCGAGGAGGCGGGCATCCGGGTCCTCGCGGTCTGAGGTCAGAATCCGCTGCGGTCGGCCCTCACGAACCCCGCCCCACGCTGGTCGTTGCAGCCGGTCTCCACCCGCCCGACCGGATCGGGCCAGGCCTGCTGGGCCTGGAGTGCGACGCTCACCAGGGTCAGCAGCAGGTCGACGTCGCTCGCGGCGTCGAGCCGCAGGGTGACCCACGGCGAGCCCGGCACGATCCGGATGACGCCCGAGCCTCTCAGGTCCTTGGCGAACCGGCGGATGGCCCGGTCGGTCAGCCGCAGATCGACATCCCGGTCCGAGTGGAAGTGGGCGATCTCGCCCTGGGCCGAACGCACGGCTTGCCCCAGACCACAGCTCGGGACCGCCTGTCTCAGGTCCGGCCAGGTCGCCAGTTGCGCCAGCGCGCGCAGGGCCAACATGAGGCCATCATGGCTTGCTCACCCGCTCGCAACCAGCGCGTGAGCAAGCATTAACCAACCTGTTTCCCAAACCGGTTCGGACGCCTCCCCGCCGCCCTGGCATCCCGAACAGGCTTGGAACGGCACGTCGTTGGCCCTCACAGGCCCGCTGGACACAGGAGATCACCGCTGGTCGAGGGCGGGTCGCGGGCAGTCTCGGCCGATCGGACTCCCCACGACGAACAGCCTCACGTGTGACGGATCCGCGCGTCTGTTCCCATATGTCTCGAAGGTCCTACTCGGTCTGGTCCTGGGTGGCACGGCGGGTGATGGCCAGCCACTCCGGCGCCGTCTCGGCGTCGCCGTACGCGTCGTGCCAGTTCCACCACGCGTACGGCGCGGTCTGCGGATAGCCCTCCGGTGAGTCCTCCCAGGTCTCCTGCCGCCCGAGCGCGGTCATGTCGAGATAGGTCCAGGTGTTTCCCATCGCCTCGTCACCACGGCTGTTGATGAAGTAGGTGCGGAACACGCTGTCGCCCTCGCGGATGAACGCGTTCGTGCCGTGCCACTCGTCCACCCCGAAGTCGGTGTCGAAATCGTCGGTGATCGTGTACCAGGGAATCGTCCAGCCCATCCGCGCCTTCACCCGCTCGATGTCCGGCTGCGGCGCGCGCGAGGCGAAGACGAGAGTGGTGTCGCGGGCATGCAGATGCGCGAGATTGCCGACGTGGTCGGCCACCATGGAACAGCCGCGGCACGCGTGGTCGGGCCAGCCGAAGACGCCGGGTTCGAAGAAGGCTCGGTAGACGATCAGCTGCCGGCGGCCCTGGAACAGGTCGAGCAGACTCGCCCTGCCCTCGGGCCCGTCGAACTCGTAGCGCTTCTCCACCGCCAGCCAGGGCATCCGCCGGCGCTTGGCGGCCAGTGCGTCACGGGCGCGGGTCAATCGCTTCTCTTCCACGAGCAGCTGCCGGCGCGCGGCCTCCCACTCTTGCGGCGAGACGACGGGGGGTGTCTTCATGATGACGTTCACCTTCCGGTTCGATCAGAGGTCACGGAGCGTTCGGGGCAGCCCGAACAACGGGAAGAGGCCGTTGTCGCCGAAGCGGGTGACGGAGGAGATCCGGTCGCCCTCCAGCGTGAGCACCACCAGTCCGTAGGCGTGCGCGATCGGGCTGTGGGGATCGAGGAGGTAGGAGCCGAACGCGGGCTGGCCGTTGGCCCGCGTGGGCAGCAGGCGGAGCGCCTGACCGCCCCACCAGGGCAGGGCCTGGTAGAACCCGGCGATCGCCGTGGGTCCCTGGTATGCGAGGGGCTCGGGCGGCATCGTCAGCCAGGCGTCCTCGGTCAGCAGGGCGACCAGCCGGTCGACGTCGGAGTTCTCCAGCGCGTCCACGAACCGCCCGACGAGCTCGCGTTCACGGGGTGAGCGGGGCAGCGGCGCCCGCTCCCGGTCGCGCGCGGGCCTTTCGCCGCCGAGGGCCGTACGCGCCCGCTGCAGGGCACTGTTGACCGAGACACCGCTGCTGTCGAGCAGGTCGGCCACCTCGGCCGCAGGGAATCCGAGCACGTCGCGCAGCACGAGTACCGCGCGCTGGCGCGGCGGCAGGTGCTGGAGTCCGGCCACGAACGACAGCGCCAGCGCCTCCCTCGTCTCGTAGCGGGCCTCCGGCCCCGGGGCGGTGTCCGGCAGGTCCTCCAGCAGGGCGTCCGGGTAGGGCTCGAACCAGGCCGGCTCGGAGCGGCGCGTGGGCTCGGGCACGTCCAGGGGGCGTCGGGCCGGCTGCGCGGGCCGCGGTCGGCGGCCCGTGTCGCGCAGCGCGTTCAGGCAGCGGTTGGTGGCGATGCGGTACAGCCAGGCGCGTACGGAGGCCCGCTCCCGGAATCCCCCGAGCCCGCGCCAGGCGGCCAGCAGGGTCTCCTGGACGGTGTCCTCCGCGTCCTGCACAGAGCCGAGGATCCGGTAGCAGTGCACCTGGAGCTCGCGCCGATAGGGCTCGGTGAGCTCGCGGAACGCTTCCCCGTCGCCCGCCCGGGCACGGTCCAGGGTCGATTCGATCACCACGGATTCCTCGCCTCGCCTCTTCCGGTCCTCCTCGGATACAGACACCGCGCGGGCCGGAAAGTCATCGGTGACTTCCTCGGACCGGCCGTGTCTCAACCAGTGACCGCATTCGCGGCCGCGTTTCCCCCGAGGAACGGAGATCGCCGCCATGAGGAACATTACGGGCAGCGCAATTCTGATCACCGGAGGTGATCACGGCACCGGCCGGGAGCCGGCGGAAGAGGCCCTGAAGAGACGCACGGAACGGGTGTACGCCGGTAAGGGCGTGCCCGCCGCCGTCCACGCGGTCCGCCGGCCGCACGGATCCTTCGCCGCCGGCGCGCTGGTGATCGCCGCGGGCGGCTACGAGTCGACGCCCGTCGAACGGCACTGCCGCGAAGGCCCGCGCTCCGGACCCGCGTTCGGGCCCTGCCGCGTCGGCTCGCGCATGGGACCGATGCCGCTGCCGGTGGCGCCGGGTCTCCTGAACGTGGTCTGGACGTTCGCGGTCGCCGCCCTCGTCCTCGCCCGGAGGCAGCTGCCCGCGCGAGCCGCCCTCGATGTGCCCACGGCACCGGCGGTCGTGGGACCCGGCCCGCTGACCGTCGTGGCACCCTCGGCCGTTCCCGGCCCGACTCCATCGAAGTGAGACACCAGCGCGGGACGCGTACGACAACCAGGGCCCCGCGCACCGGACATACGCGGCTCCGGCCGTGCAGGAGAAACGTCATGAGCATCCGAAACGCCCTCGTCATCGGCGCCGGCGGCGGTGTGGGCCGCGCCACCGCCGACGCCCTCACCTCGGCCGGAACCCATGTCCTGGCCACCGGCCACGAGCGGGACGCCACGGATCCCGCGCAGGTCTCCGCGCTCCTCACGGAGGCCGACCCGGACCTCGTCGTGGTCTGCGCGGGTGCGCGCCCGCGGATGGCGCCGATCGAGGAGCAGAGCTGGGAGTCGTTCTCGGCGCCCTGGCACGTCGACGTCAGGATCGCCTTCGAGGTCGGCCGCGCCGCGCTGGCCCGTCCGCTGTGTCCGGGCTCGACCGTGGTCATCGTGTCGAGCGGGGCGGCGCTGGGCGGCTCACCGCTGTCGGGGGGCTACGCCGGCGCCAAGCGGACGCAGATGTTCCTGGTGGACTACCTGCAGTCCGCCGCCGACGCCCGCGACCTCGGCATCCGGTTCGTCGCCCTGGTCCCCCGGCAGTTGCTGGTCGGCACCCGGATCGGTGAGGCCGCGGCCGAGGCGTACGCCGCCGGGACCGGCCAGTCGGCCGATGCCTACCTGAAGGAGCACTTCCCGGTGCCGCTCGGCCCCGCCGGGGTCGCCCGCGCCGTCCTCGCCGTCGCCACCGGCGAAGAACACCGCCGAAAGACCCGGCTGGCCGTGACGGGCCAGGGACTCGAGGACATCTGATCCCCGCCCGGACCGCGGCACCGGTCACTTCGACGAGGCCAGATCCTGAACCGCCCTGCCTCCGGCCGCCGGGCAACGGCGCGCATGACGCGGAACGCCACCAGGTCATGCGCGCCCCCGCACGCCCTTGCCCCGATCCGGCAACCCACCTACGCTGACTTTGTGCCGCTACTAAACAAAACCCAAACGCACAGTGTCGTGCCGGGTGCCGGACTCACTCGGCTCCGGGTCGCCATCACCGTCTTCTTCGCCCTGGACGGGTTCATCTTCGCGGGATGGGTCGTGCGCATCCCCGACATCAAGCAGCAGACCCACGCCTCCGCGAGCGCGCTCGGCCTCGCCCTGCTCGGAGTCTCCGCCGGAGCCGTCGTCACCATGACCCTGACCGGACGCCTGTGCGGGCGGTACGGCAGCCATCCGGTCACCGTGGTCTGCGCGGCCCTGCTCTCCCTCAGCGTCATCCTGCCGCCGCTCACCCACTCCGCCGCCGCCCTCGGCGCCGTACTCCTCCTCTTCGGCGCCGCGTACGGCGGGCTCAACGTGGCCTTCAACAGCGCGGCCGTCGACCTGGTGGCCGCGTTGCGCAGGCCGGTCATGCCGAGTTTCCACGCTGCCTTCAGCCTGGGCGGAATGGCCGGCGCCGGCCTCGGCGGGCTGGTGGCCGGTGTCCTCTCCCCCACACGGCACCTGCTCGGCATCACACTGGTCGGGCTCGTGGTCACCGCCGTCGCCGGACCCGCCCTTCTGCGGTACGAGGCTCCGGTGACGCCGGAACGGCGGGAGGCCGGGCCGGAGGGCGGTGCCCGGCGGGCGGGCGGCCGCACCCGCGGGCTGGTCGTCGTCTTCGGACTGGTCGCCCTGTGCACCGCCTACGGAGAGGGGGCCATGGCCGACTGGGGCGCCCTGCATCTCCAGCAGAACCTGGCGGCGTCCTCGGGCACCGCGGCCGCCGGGTACGCGTGTTTCGCGCTCGCCATGACCATCGGCCGCCTGAGCGGTACGGCGCTGCTGGAACGCTTCGGGCGGGCGCGGACCGTGATCGCCGGCGGCACCACCGCGGCGGCCGGGATGCTGCTCGGCTCGCTCGCCCCCTCCGTGTGGGCGGCGCTGATCGGGTTCGCCGTGACCGGACTCGGGCTGGCCAACCTCTTCCCGGTCGCCGTGGAGCGGGCCGGCGCGCTGGCCGGTCCCTCCGGTGTCGCCGTCGCCTCCACACTGGGCTACGGCGGCATGCTGCTCGGGCCGCCCGCGATCGGTTTCATGGCCGACTGGTTCTCCCTGCCCACCGCGCTCACCAGCGTCGCCGCGCTCGCCGCCGTGGCCGCCCTCATAGGGGTGACGACGCGGAGCGTGATGAGGGGATGACCTCGCACTGCCCGGTGCGCGCCCATCGGTGGATCACGAGCGGGTGGCGGAGGGAAGGCGCGCCGCGCGGTGGACGACCACGGCGTCGTCCGGGAACTCGTCGAGAAGGGCGTTGACGACGGGGTCCCGGTGGACCGGCTCCTCGGTCCGGCCGGGCTCGTCGCGCGGAATGGGGCCGAAGACTTCCGTGAGGTCGTCATCGAGTTGCCGCGGCGGCTGACCACCGACGGACTGATCGCCGTCGGTGGTCCCGGCGAGAACGGATTCGAGGCCTGGCCGGAGACCTGCGACGAACTCCCGGCCAGGGCGGTCGGAGTGCTCGACGGCGTCGGCCGGAACCCGCGGCTCGGCGCGTACCGGCCGGCCGACACGCCGAAGGGCGACGCTGCCGCCTCGGGTGGGTCGAAGGCCCGGGCATGACCCACCAAAAGGGCGCGGCGGACGGGAGCAGCCGGTGCCCGGCGGAAAATGAGGCCCTTCGAGCACACTTCATCCGGCACACTCGGCCCCATGGAGACTGCTGACTTCCTTCAGATCCTGGACCGGGAGGGCCGGTTGCTGGCGGCCGCCGCCGCGGAGGCGGGGACCGGCGCCAAGGTGCCGACCTGTCCGCAGTGGCAGGTCGGGGACCTGGTGCGGCACACGGGCGCCGTGCACCGGTGGGCCGCCGCCCTGGTCGCCGAAGGGCTCACCGCTCCGCCCCCGCTCGGTGACGCCCCGGACCTGGACGGAGCCGAGCTGGTGGACTGGTACCGGGACAGCCACCGCCTGCTGGTCGACACACTGGCCGCCGCACCCGCCGATGTGGAGTGCTGGACCTTCCTCCCGGCGCTCTGCCCGTCGCCGCTGGCGTTCTGGACCCGGCGGCAGGCCCATGAGACGACCGTCCACCGCTACGACGCCGAGGCGGCGCGGGGCGGCACGCCGTCCCCGATCGCCACGGACTTCGCGGCCGACGGCATCGACGAGCTGCTGCGCGGCTTCCACGCCCGCTCCAGGAGCAAGGTCCGCACGGAGCGGCCGCGCGCGCTGCGGGTGCGGGCGGTGGACGGAGGCGCGGACGCGGTGTGGACCGTACGCCTGTCGGCCGAGCCGCCCGTCACCTCGCGGGACGGATCCGGAGAGGCCGAGGCCGAACTGACCGGTACGGCGGACCAGTTGTACCTGGCGCTGTGGAACCGGACGCCGGTGCCGAGCGTGACGGGTGATCGCTCCCTCGCGGCGCTGTGGCGGGAGAAGTCCGGGATCTGACGTTCCGTCAGCCGATGCCGGTCGGTGTCAGTCGGAGGCGGTCAGCATCCGCGCCAGCACCGCGCGCTGCACGGGCCGTACTTCACCGTGCAGCGTGCGCCCCTTCGCGGTGAGCGCCACCCGCACACCCCGTCGGTCCTCCGCACACATGGCCCGCTCGACGAGGCCGTCCTTCTCCAGACGGCCGATGAGCCGGGACAGCGCGCTCTGGCTGAGATGGACCCGCTCCGAGATCTCCTGGACGCGGTAGGCACAGCCGCCGCCCGCCGTCACACCCTCGGCGAGCAGGTCGAGCACCTCGAAGTCACTGGCACACAGGCCGTGTCCGTGCAGGGCCCGGTCCAGCTCGCACTGGGTGCGGGCATGCAGGGCCAGAATGTCCCGCCACTGCTCCACGAGCGCCTGCTCGGCCTTGTTCGCCGCCATGAGCGCACCGTAGCAGAGAAACGGGATTGTTGCATCGTAATTAAATGCATTTGCATCCGATGCGCACGCATGTAGTGTCGGCGCCATGACCTCTCCGCTCACCACCCCCACGACCCCGTCGGCGGCGGTTCGCTGGACTCCCCGGCTGTGGGGCACCCTGCTGGTGCTGTGCGCCGCGATGTTCCTGGACGCGCTCGATGTGTCGATGGTCGGCGTCGCGCTGCCGTCCATCGGTTCCGATCTCCATCTCTCCACGTCGACGCTGCAATGGATCGTCAGCGGCTACATCCTGGGATACGGCGGACTGCTCCTCCTCGGCGGACGGACCGCCGATCTGCTCGGACGGCGCCAGGTGTTCCTGGTGGCCCTCGGCGTCTTCGCGCTCGCCTCGCTGCTCGGCGGGCTGGTGGACTCGGGCCCGCTGCTGATCGCCAGCCGCTTCATCAAGGGCCTGAGCGCGGCCTTCACCGCCCCCGCGGGCCTGTCCATCATCACCACCACGTTCCCGGAGGGCCCGCTGCGCAACAGGGCCCTCTCCATCTACACCACCTGCGCCGCCACCGGCTTCTCGATGGGCCTGGTCCTCTCCGGCCTGCTGACCGAGGCGAGTTGGCGCTTCACCATGCTGCTGCCCGCGCCGATCGCGCTGATCGCGCTCGCCGCCGGCCTCAAGCTGCTGCCGCGCAGCGCCCGCGAGGAGAGCCACGACGGCTACGACATCCCCGGCGCCGTCCTCGGGACAGCTTCGATGCTGCTGCTGGTCTTCACCGTCGTACAGGCTCCCGAGGCCGGCTGGGACTCGGCCCGCACCCTGCTGTCCTTCCTGGCCGTCGCCGTCCTGCTGACCGCGTTCGTGCTGGTCGAACGGCGCTCGCCGAGCCCGCTCATCCGGCTCGGGGTGCTGCGCTCGGGCAGCCAGGTCCGCGCCCAGCTCGGCGCGGTGGCCTTCTTCGGTTCGTACGTCGGCTTCCAGTTCCTGACGACCCTGTACATGCAGACCCTGCTCGGCTGGTCGGCGCTGCACACGGCGCTCGCCTTCCTGCCGGCGGGTGCGCTGGTGGCGGTGTCGTCCACGAAGGTCGGCGCGGTCGTGGACCGGTTCGGTACGCCGCGGCTGATCGCGGCCGGCTTCACGCTGATGGTCGTCGGATACGCACTGTTCCTGCGCGTCGACCTCAACCCGGTGTACGCGGCCGTCATCCTGCCGTCGATGCTGCTGATCGGCGCGGCCTGCGCCCTGGTCTTCCCCTCGCTCAACATCCAGGCCACCAACGGAGTCGAGGACCATGAGCAGGGCATGGTCTCCGGGCTGCTGAACACCTCGGTGCAGGTGGGCGGGGCGATCTTCCTGGCCGTCGTGACGGCCGTGGTGACGGCGGCCGCGCCCTCGCGCGCCACCCCGCAGGCCGTCCTCGACAGCTACCGGCCGGGCTTCATGGTGGTCACGGGCATCGCGCTGGCAGGCCTGCTGATCACCCTCACCGGACTGAGCGGCCGGCGTACCCGGCCGTCGATCGTGGTCGCCAGGTCCACCGTGGAGGAGGCGGAAGCGGAGCGCGTGGCGGTCCGCGACTGAGCGCTCCGCGGGAAGCGCCGACGGGCCGTCGATCACGCGCGGGCCCGTCGTGGCCGGCCGCGCGGTTCCCCGCCCCTTCGGGGCCTGCGCGCCCGGCGGGGCCGATTGCCCCGCCGGGCGGCCGTCTGTGAGGCTGGGGGGATGCACGGATACGGGGGACGCCGCACCAGAGCCCAACAGGACGCGGCGACAGTCGAGATCGGCTACGCGCTGGTCAGCGCCGCCTTCGCGGCGGCCGTCCTGTTCGGGGCCGTCGCCGGGCCCGCCCTGCTCTTCCCGCTGCCGCAGCTGCTGTCGACGGTGCTGCTGCGGCTCGGTCTGGCCCTGGCGCCGGTGGTCTTCTTCGCCCGGGTGGTGAGCGTGCTGGTCCGCTTCCGGCGGGAGTCTCAGCCGAGCCAGCCGGGCCGCACCAATCCCGACTCGTAGGCGAGGACGACGAGTTGGGCGCGGTCCCGGGCGCCCAGCTTCACCATCGTGCGGCTCACATGGGTCTTCGCCGTGAGCGGGCTGACCACCAGGCGGCGGGCGATCTCCTCGTTGGACAGGCCGATGCCGACCAGCGCCATCACCTCCCGCTCCCGCTCGGTGAGCCGGCCGAGGGCCCCGGCGGCCGCCGGCTCCTTGGAGCGGGCCGCGAACTCGGCGATCAGCCGGCGGGTGACGCCCGGGGACAGCAGGGCGTCGCCCTCGACCACCGCCCGGACCGCGCGCACGAGTTCCTCCGGTTCGGTGTCCTTCACCAGGAACCCTGAGGCGCCCGACCGGATCGCCTCGAAGACGTACTCGTCGAGCTCGAAGGTGGTCAGCATGACCACCTTGACCTCCTTCAGCTCCACGTCCCCGGTGATGCGCCGGGTCGCGGCCAGCCCGTCCAGCAGGGGCATGCGGATGTCCATCAGGACGACGTCGGGCCGCAGTTCGCGCACCCGGCCCAGGGCCTCCTCGCCGTCCGCGGCCTCCCCGGCCACCTCGATGTCCGGCTGGGCGTCGAGCAGCGCCTTGAAACCGGCCCGCACGAGCGACTGGTCGTCGGCGAGCAGTACCCGGATCACTGGACCTCCCTGGTGTGCGCGGGCAGTACGGCGAGCACCCGGAAGCCGCCGCCGGGGCGCGGGCCCGCCTCGATCGTGCCACCGAGCGCGGCCGCCCGCTCCCGCATCCCGGCCAGTCCGTTCCCGCTGCCGCCGGCATCGGCTCCGGTCGCGGGCCCGTCGTCGTCGATCCACAGCCTCAATGCGGTGCCGTCGTGGTCGAACCGCACGCGCGCGTGCCGCGAGCCGGAGTGCCGTACGACATTGGTCAGGGCCTCCTGCACGATGCGGAAGGCCGCGAGGTCGGCGCCGGGCGGCAGCTGCGGCGGCTCGCCCTGGACGTCGACGGTCAGGCCGGCGGCGGCCGCCTGTTCGACCAGTTCCGGCAGCCGGTCCAGACCGGGCGCCGGGGCGCGCGGCGCGGCACCGGGCGCGCGCATGGTGTCGAGGACCTGGCGCACCTCGCCGAGGGCCTCCTTGCTGGCCGCCTTGATGGTGGTGAGCGCCGCACGTGCCTGCTCGGGGTCGCTGTCCAGCAGGGCGAGGCCCATGCCCGCCTGCACGTTGATGACGGAGATGCTGTGCGCGAGCACGTCGTGCAGTTCGCGGGCGATCCGCAGCCGTTCCTCGTCCGCGCGCCGCCGGGCGGCCTGGGCCCGGTCCGCGCGCTCCCGCGCCCACTGCTCACGCCGCACCCGGACCACTTCGCAGAGCGCGACGATGACCAGCATCCAGGTGGCGACGACGATCTCCTGCCCCACGGTCGCCGCCCTGTCGCCCCGGGGCGGAAGCCAGCGGTAGAGCCACAGCGCGACCAGGGCGTGCCCCGCCCACAGCAGGCCGAGGGCCGACCATGCGGCCCGCCGGTGCCCGGTGACGACGGCGCCGAGGCAGCCGACCGCGACGGCCAGGAAGACCGGACCGTAGGGGTATCCCGCGCTCAGGTACACCAGGGTGGCCGCCGCCGTACCGAAGGCGACTGCCACCGGGTGGCGGTGCCGCCACAGCAACAGGACCGAGGCCACGAGCAGCAGCACGCGCGCGTACCCGTCGAGTTGTTCCCGGTGGGGCTGCGCGTGCGCGGCGAAGTTCGAGCCGCCGAGCACGAACACGGTCAGCAGCACGGTGGAGCGCCAGGGCAGGCGGTCGAGGTGCGGCTCCGGGTCCGCGGAGCGGTTCCACCACGGAGGCCCCTGCGGCCACCAGTGCGCGGGACCGCGCTCGCGCTGCTCTTCCATGCCCGCAACGCTAGACGCCGTCGGGACGGCAGGACGTCAGCCGGGCGAGGTGATCACGGATACTCCCCGGGGAGTACGGCCGCGCGTGCGCTCAGCCCCGGCCGGCCAGCCCCTCCACCTCGGCGGCGAAGAGCAGCTCCGGGTCGAACCCCATGCCGGTGAAGTGGCCGGCGAGTTCCAGGGAGAGGACTCCGTGCAGGCGGGTCCAGAAGGCCAGGGCACGACGCAGGACGGGCGCTGCGGCGGGGTGGTCGCCCGCCCAGCGACGGTGGTCCGCGAGATGGGAGGCGAGCGTGTCGGGCGTCGCGGGCCCGGGCTCCTCGGCCGCGCAGACGTCGAGCAGGGCGGCCATGATCTCCTGCGCGATCGCCGTGATGTCGTCCGGCGCCCGATAGCCGGGAACCGGTGTGCCGTAGACGAGGAAGTAACGCTGGGGATCCTCCAGCGCCCAACGCCGCAGCGCTCCGGCCAGGCCGGACAGGTCCGAGCCCGCGTCGGCCGCGGTGCGGAAGGTGTCCGCGAGGCTGCGGTAGCCGTCCCGCACGAGCTCGGTGATCAGATCGTCCCGGCCGCCGAAGTACCGGTAGAGCGCCGGGCCGCTCATGCCCATCTCCTTGGCGATGGCGTTGAGGGACAACCCTGAGGCTCCCGCGGTGGCGATCTGCTCCCGGGCCTTCGCCTTGATCTCTGCCCGGACCTGACTGCGGTACCGCTCCCGGGGACTCGCCGCGCCTGCCGCCATCGCCCTCACGCTCCTCACCATCGAGGGTTTCAACCTATCACTGTCGAGAGAGGGCGTAACAGACATTGCCGTGAAGGCTTGACACCGAAGGGAGGAACGGTCACTTTAGTTATAGCTTCTAACGCAAGCGAAGAGATCTAGCAGCCTTACCCCTCTCTCCGACCCGGAGGTCGTCATGGAACGCAAGGAACTCGTCGAGGTCGTCCTGCCGGGCACGGTCGAGCCGGAGGAGCTGCAGCTGCGGCACCGGGACATCCCGACGCCGGGCGCCGGGCAGATCGTGGTGCGGATGGAGGCCACCGGCGTGTCCTTCGCGGAGCAGCAGATGCGCCGGGGCCGCTACTACGACCAGCCGCCGTTCCCGTTCGTGCCGGGTTACGACCTGGTCGGCACGGTCCTGACGGCCGGCACCGGCGTCGCGCCCGGCCTCGTCGGCAAGCGGGTGGCCGCACTGGTCAAGGTCGGCGGCTGGGCCAGCCATGTGGTTCTGGACGCGGCCGACGCCGTGGAGGTGCCGGCCGGGATCGGCGCGGCGGAGGCGGAGACGCTGGTGGTCAACGGGATCACCGCATGGCAGATGCTGCACCGCAGGGCCCGGGTGCGCGGCGGCGGGACGATCCTGGTCCACGGCGCCAACGGCGGCGTAGGCACCGTCCTGGTCCAGCTGGCGCGCGCCGCGGGCCTGAAGGTGATCGGCACGGCGTCCGCGCGCCATCACGAGGCCCTGCGCGACCTGGGGGTCACCCCGGTCGACTACCGCACCGAGAACGTCCCGGCCCGGGTCCGGGAACTCGCCCCCGGCGGGGTCGACGCCGTCTTCGACCACCTCGGCGGGCGCAGCGTCATCGATTCCTGGCGGCTGCTCGCCCCCGGCGGGACCCTGGTCTCCTACGGCAGCGCCACCACCCGGGACGACACGGGCTCCAAGCAGTGGCCCGTCCTGAAGATCCTCGGCCGGGTGTGGTGGTGGAACGCGCTGCCGAACGGCCGCCACGCGTACTTCTTCAACGTCTGGGCGGGTCGCGCCCTGCACAAGGACCGTTTCCGGGCCCGGCTGCGTTCCGACCTCACCCAGGTGTTCCACGCGCTGGAGCGCGGCGAGGTCACGGCGCGGATCGCCGCCCGGCTGCCGCTCACCGAGGTCGCGGAGGCGATGCGGCTGGCCGAGTCCGGAGCGGTGGCCGGGAAGGTCGTCCTCGTCCCCGAGGCATAGGTGAGCGCGGGAGCCGGGCCCGGCCCGCGGGTGTCAGGCGCGGACCAGTCCGACGCCCTGGGCGAGCCGGGCGGCCGAGAGCCGGAAGAACGCCTCCCGGTCCTCCACGACCCGGTGGAACTGCCCGAACAGCTCGAACCCGACCAGCCCGAACAGTTCGGCCCAGGCCGCCACCAGTGCCACCGCCACCCCGGGGGGCAGACCGGGCGCGAAGTCCGCCACCATGCGCTCGGCCTCGGGGCGCAGCTCGGCCGGGAGGGGCAGGTCGTCCGCCGGACCGGGGCCCTGATGGGCGTCGCGGACGATGCCGATCAGGAGCAGACCCACACGGGAGGCGGCCGGGACGGTGGACTCGGGTGCGGAGTAACCGGGCACCGGCGAGCCGTAGATCAGCGCGTACTCGTGCGGATGGGCGAGCGCCCAGCCGCGCACCGACTCGCACACGGTCGTCCAGCGCCGCACGGGGTCCGCGCCGGCCACCTTCGCGTGCGCCCCCTCCGCCGCCTCGCCGAGGGAGTCGTAGGCATCGATGATCAGCGCGGTCAGCAGGTCGTCGCGGCTCGGGAAGTAGCGGTAGAGCGCGGAGGAGACCATGCCCAGCTCACGGGCGACGGCACGCAGGGAGAGCTTGGCGGCACCCTCCGCGGCGAGCTGTCTGCGGGCCTCGTCCTTGATGGCGGCGGTGACTTCGGTCCTGGCCCGCGCGCGGGCGCCCTGTGCGGTGCTCATGGCAGCAGTGTGCCACGCGGTCAGAGCGGTGCACACAAACGAGAGCGCTGAACAAATCAGAGAGCACTGCTCTTGATTTGGAGCACCTGCCTCCCCCACACTGAAGGCAAGCGAGAGCACCGCTCTCCCGAACAGTGGGGGTCACCATGTCGTCGTCTTCGCCGTACTACGTCGAGAGCAGCCCGATGACCGTGCGCGTGAACGGGATCGTCGGCTGGCTCGCCCGGCACGGGCTCAGCCTCGCGGGGAACGCCGAGCTGTCCGTGCGCGGCCGCAAGAGCGGCAAGATGCAGCGCGTCCCGGTCAACCCGCACACCAGCGAAGGCGAGCAGTACCTCGTCTCGGCGCGCGGTCACTCCCAGTGGGCGCGCAACATGAGAGCCGCGGGCGGCGGAGAGCTGCGGGTGGGCCGGAAGGTGCGCGCGTTCACCGCGGTGGAGCTTCCCGACGAGGAGAAGCTCCCGGTCCTGCGGACCTACCTGGAGAAGTGGGGCTGGCAGGTCAAGGAGTACTTCGCGGGTGTCACGGCCGGTTCCTCCGACGAGGAGATTCTCGCGATCGCCCCCGACCACCCGGTCTTCCGGCTCACCGTCACGAAGTGACGGCATCCTCCGCCGGGGCGGCCGGCTCCCGGTCCAGCGCGGTCAGGGCGCGCTGGGCGATGGGGCGGGAGCGGACCAGCTCGCCCAGGGACGTCGAGCCCTGTGTGATGTCCTTGAACGCCTTCCAGGCGGGACGGAAGCCCGTGAGGACCGCGTGGAAGATGCCGGGACGGCGCTCGAACGCGGCCAGCATGCGCTTGCCGACGCTCATCTCGACGCCGAGCCCCGCCTTGATCGCGAACGCGTAGTTGAGGGCCTGGCGACGGGTGTCGACGGCGTCGTGCGCCTCGGCGATCCGGACCGCCCACTCCCCCGCCAGCCGGCCCGAGCGCAGCGCGAAGGAGATGCCCTCACGGGTCCACGGCTCCAGCAGCCCCGCCGCGTCACCGCAGACCAGCACCCGGCCGCGGGAGAGCGGCGAGTCGTCGGCACGGCAGCGGGTCAGATGCCCGGAGGAGATGCTCGGTTCAAAACCGGCCAGGCCCAGCCGGGCGATGAAGTCCTCCAAGTAGCGCTTGGTGGCGGCGCCTTCGCCACGGGCCGAGATCACGCCGACCGTCAGCGTGTCGCCCTTCGGGAAGACCCAGCCGTAACTGCCCGGCATGGGGCCCCAGTCGATCAGGATCCGGCCCTTCCAGTCCTCGGCGACCGTCTCCGGGACCGGGATCTCCGCCTCCAGGCCGAGGTCGACCTGGTCCAGCTTGACTCCGACGTGCGCCCCTATCCGGCCGGCGCTCCCGTCGGCGCCGACGACCGCGCGGGCCAGCACGGTCTCCCCGCCCTGCAGGACCACCGCGACCGTGCGCCGGTCCGGCACCGCGGAGCCGTGCTGCTCGACCCGCTGCACCGCGACGCCCGTGCGCAGCTCGGCGCCCGCCTTCTGCGCGTGCTCGACCAGCTGCTGATCGAACTCGGGCCGGTTGATCAGCCCGAACAGCATGTGCTTGGAGCGGCGGGTGCGGGTGAAGCGCCCGTTGTTCGAGAACGTGACCGCGTGCACACGGTCCCGGAAGGGCAGTTCGAAGCCGGGCGGCAGCGCGTCGCGCGAGGGGCCGATGATGCCGCCGCCGCAGGTCTTGTAGCGGGGCAGCTCGGCTCTCTCCAGCAACAGCACACGCCGTCCCGCGACCGCCGCCGCGTAGGCCGCCGAAGCCCCCGCGGGTCCCGCGCCCACCACGACGACGTCCCACACCCGCTGCACGTCGTCCGCCGAAGAGTTCTCGCCGCTCACGATGGTCTACTGCTCCGATCAAGCCGCTGCCGCACCTGTCCCCCCGCATCCTACGGCGGCCGTCGTCGCAGGCAGCTGTGGGAGGATCGGTCTATCTCAGCAGTTCAACGTCGCACCCACGAGGAGCGTGCCCATGTCGTCGAATCCGGTCGCCGAGACCGTCGCCTCGCTGCTGCCCCGGGCGAAGGCGGAGCTGGCCGAACTGGTCGCCTTCAAGTCGGTGGCGGACTTCGCACAGTTCCCGAGGAGCGAGAGCGAGGGCGCCGCGAACTGGATCGCCGACGCGCTGCGCGCCGAGGGCTTCCAGGACGTGGCCCTGCTCGACACCCCGGACGGCACGCAGTCCGTGTACGGCCTGCTGCCGGGCCCGGAGGGCGCAAAAACGGTTCTCCTGTATGCGCACTACGACGTGCAGCCGCCCCTGGACGAGGCCGGCTGGGCCACCCCGCCGTTCGAGCTGACCGAGCGGGACGGCCGCTGGTACGGACGCGGCAGCGCCGACTGCAAGGGCGGCCTGATCATGCACCTGCTCGCGCTGCGGGCCCTGAAGGCGAACGGCGGCGTGCCCGTACACGTCAAGGTGATCGTCGAGGGCTCCGAGGAGCAGGGCACCGGCGGCCTGGAGCGGTACGCCGAGCAGCATCCGGAGTTGCTGGACGCCGAGGCGATCGTCATCGGCGACGCGGGCAACTTCCGGGTCGGCCTGCCGACGGTGACCACCACGCTGCGCGGTATGACACTGGTCCGGATCCAGATGGACACCCTCGTCGGCAACCTGCACTCGGGCCAGTTCGGCGGCGCCGCCCCGGACGCGCTGGCCGCACTGATCCGCACCCTGGACTCGCTGCGCGCCGAGGACGGCTCGACCACGGTCGACGGGCTCGACTCCACCGCCGGGTGGGACGGCCTGGAGTACACCGAGGAGCAGTTCCGCAAGGACGCCAAGGTGCTGGACGGGGTCGGGCTGATCGGTGACGGCTCGGTGGCCGACCGCATCTGGACCCGCCCGGCGGTGACGGTCCTCGGCATCGACTGCCCGCCGGTGATCGGCGCGACCCCGTCGGTGCAGGCGAGCGCCGGCGCCCTGGTCAGCCTGCGGGTACCGCCGGGCGTGAACGCGGCCGAGGCGGCCAAGCTGCTCCAGGCCCACATCGAGGCGCACACCCCGTGGGGCACCCGGGTGCGCACCGAGCAGATCGGCCAGGGCCAGGCGTTCCGCGCCGACGCCTCCAGCCCGGCCTACCAGGCCATGGCCGACGCGAT
The DNA here is from genome assembly GCF_001542625.1 of Streptomyces griseochromogenes. Taxonomy (NCBI): domain Bacteria; kingdom Bacillati; phylum Actinomycetota; class Actinomycetes; order Kitasatosporales; family Streptomycetaceae; genus Streptomyces; species Streptomyces griseochromogenes. The sequence continues at coordinate 6,977,717 of NZ_CP016279.1, forward strand.
GGCGGTCGCCTACCCGGGCGAGTCCATGCAGTACGCCGGCCAGGGCGGCTCCATCCCGCTGTGCAACACCCTCGCCGGTCTCTATCCGCGGGCGGAGATCCTGCTGATCGGCCTGAACGAGCCGGAGGCGCAGATCCACGCGGTCAACGAGAGCGTGTCCCCCGAGGAGCTGGAGCGGCTCTCGGTCGCCGAGGCGCTGTTCCTGCGCAACTACGCGGCGGGCTGAACCCTTCTGCCCACGGCAGAGGGCCCTCGCCCGCGGGCGGGGGCCCTGCCTACGGTCGGCGCATGGACGTCATCGAACTGCTCCCCCGCCTCCACCTGCTGCGCTTCCCCGTCGGACAGGCCTATCTCTGGCGTGACGACGAGGAGTTGACGCTGATCGACGCGGGCGCGGTCGGCTCGGGCCGGACGATCGCCGACGCGATCACGGCGCTGGGCCGCGCCCCCGGGGACGTACGGCGGATCGTGCTGACCCATTTCCACGAGGACCACGCGGGCGGGGCGGGCGAGTTCGCCGCGCTGAGCGGTGCCGAGGTGCTGGCGCACCGTCTGGACGCGCCGTTCGTACGCGGTGAACGGCCCGGCCCGCCCCCGCGGTTCGAGGAGTGGGAACTGCCGGTCCACGCGGAGGTGTCGCGGTGGCTGCCCGAGGGCGAGCCGGTGGTCCCGCCGAGCGTGACCCCCGTGTCCGACGGCGAGGTGCTCGGCTTCGGCGGCGGTGCGCGGGTGGTCCACGTCCCCGGGCACACGGACGGCAGCATCGCCGTGCTCGTCCCCGACGAGGGCGTCCTGTTCACGGGCGACACGGTGGCCGCCTCCCCGGTGGACGCAACGGTGATGCCGGGCGTGTTCAACCTCGACCGCCGGCAACTCCTGGACTCCCTGGACCGGTTGGCCTCCCTCGACGCGGAGGTGGCGTGCTTCGGGCACGGCGACCCGGTGCTGGTCAGGGCTTCGGCGGCACTGCGCAGAGCGACGGACAACCCTACGGCCACCGGCTGACCGGGGTGTCCTTCGGCGGACCGCGACGCCGAGAACACCCTTCGCCTACAATTTCAGTGACCATGTCCACCATTGCCCACATATGCGAGATTATGTGATGGATGGTATTGCCGATATGGGGGGAACACGCGGATGGGGTCCCGTTCATCCGCCGAGACCCGATGAACCCGTCTTCGAGGAACCCTGGCAGGGCAAGGCTTTCGCGCTTGCGATCCTCTCCAGCCGCGTAGCCTGCGGCGGCATCAACACGGACGCCTTCCGGCACGCGCTGGAGCGCCTGGACCGGGCCGCCTACCTGGACGACGGCTACTACGGGCGCTGGATCAACGCCGGGGAGCTGTTGCTCACGGACAGCACCGTCCTGGCGCCGGGCGCGGTCGACGCGCGCGCCCGCAGTCTGCGCGGCGAACACGTCCGGGAACCGGCGGTCCCGGAGCCCACCCGGCCGGACTATCGCCCTGCCGCCGAGGGCTCGCTGCGCACCGTGGACACCGCTCCGGCCTTCGCCGTCGGCCGGCGCGTGCGCGCCAGGGACATGTCGCCGGCCGGGCACACCCGGCTCCCCGGCTACCTGCGGGGCCGCACCGGCGTCGTCGAACTCGTCCAGCCCGCCGCGGTGCTGCCGGACACCAACGCGCACTTCCTGGGCGAGAACCCGCAGCACGTCTACTCGGTGCGGTTCGACTCGTACGAGCTGTGGGGCGCCGACGCCGAACCCTTCGCGCTCACCGCGGAGCTGTACGAGTGCTACCTGGAGACGACCTCATGACCACCACCCGCGGACAGGGCGAGAGGCTTCCCGCGGCCCTGCGCACCGAGGCGCTCGAGCAGCTGCTCACCGAGCGGGGCCTGATCGACCCGAAGGTGATGAACGGCATCATCACCACCTACGAGACCAGCGTGGGACCGCTCAACGGGGCCAAGGTCGTCGCCAAGGCCTGGACGGACCCGGAGTATCGCAGGCGGCTGCTCGCGGACGGCACCGCCGCCATCAAGGAGCTGGGATTCTCCGGACAGCAGGGCGAGCACATCGTCGTCGTGGAGAACACCGCGACCACCCACAACGTAGTGGTCTGCACGCTGTGCTCGTGCTATCCGTGGCCGGTGCTCGGCCTGCCGCCGAGCTGGTACAAGGACCCCGCCTACCGTGCGCGGATCGTCAGGGAGCCGCGGACGGTGCTGGCCGAGATGGGACTCGTGCTCTCCGACGACGTGCGGATCGTCGTCCGCGACTCCACCAGCGAGGTGCGTTGGCTGGTGCTGCCCGAACGGCCGGCCGGAACCGAGCACCTCTCCGAGGAAGAGCTCGTGCCGTTGGTAACGAGGGACGCGATGGTGGGCGTGGCGAAGGCGGGGACCCCATGAGCGCACCGCTGGACATCGAGGGCCCGGCCGCACCGCCCCGCTCCAACGGCGAGCTGGTGTTCGCCGAGCCGTGGGAGAGCCGCGCCTTCGGTATGGCCGTCGGTCTCCACGAGGCGGGCGCGTTCACCTGGGCGCAGTTCCAGGCCGCGTTGATCGCCCGGATCTCCGCGTGGGAGAAGGCGTCGGCGCGAACGGAGCCCTACGACTACTACCCGCTCTGGCTGGGTGCCCTGGAGGACGTGCTCGCCGGCCTGGGCATCGTGTCCACGGACGAGGTCACCGCACGCGCGAAGGCCCTGGCGCGGCGCCCCGAGGGCCATGACCACCGTCACCGTCACCGTCACGGACATCCGTACGCACACTGACCCGGCGGCGTCCTCGCGGGGGCCCTCCCGCCCCACGGAACAGCGAAATCCCCGCCGACATCATGGATGCGGCGGGGAACCGAAGGGCTGTCAGGCGGCCTGGCCGGCGACCGGGACACCGGCCTCCAGATAGATCGCGGCCCCGCGCTCACGTGCCCGCAACGCCCAGCGCAGCCGCTCGTAGCGCACCGGCGGCAGCATCCCGGCCGCCTCCTGCTCGGTGGCGAAGCGCCACCCGCGCAGCTCCGGTCCCGGCAGCAGCACCCCGGACGCCTCGGCGGGGTCCAGCCGGCCGCCGTCGAAGAGCAGGCGCAGTCCGCCGTAGCCGGGGGGTGCGGGCCGCTCCCAGTCCACGACGAGCAGCCGCGGCACCTCGCGCAGCCGTATCCCGGTCTCCTCGGCGACCTCCCGCATGCCGGCCCGCGCGGGAGCCTCGCCCCGCTCGACCACACCGCCCGGGAACTCCCAGCCGGGCTTGTAGGTGGGGTCGACCAGCAGGACCCGGTCGTGCTCGTCGAAGAGCAGCACCCCGGCGGCGAGGGTCTCGGCGGTGGGCTCGGGGGTCTGCACGATCTCGCAGGGGGCCACGGCGCCGCTGCCGACGGCGTCGGCGATCCGGACAGCGGTCTCGTACGGGCCGAGGGCGCTGGTGTCGACCAGGTGGGCGTCGGCGGTGAGCCAGGCCGCGAGGGCGGCCCGGTAGGGCTCGATGTGGTCGTACGACCACTGCCGGACGCGCATCTCGCCGTCGGGCAGGTCCGGTGGGATCTCCCGACCGGCTATGCGCTCGCGCAGTATCGTTTCGGCCGGGGCGAGCAGCAGATGCCGTACGGGTATCCGGCGGGCGGCGAGGCCGCCGAAGATCTCGTCACGGTACTCCTGGCGCAGCAGGGTCATGGGGACCACGAGGGTCCCGCCCAGCTCGGCCAGCATCGCGGCCGCCGTGTCGATCACGAGCCGGCGCCAGATCGACAGGTCCTGGAAGTCGCCGACCTCGGCGAGGCACTTGGGCGGCAGCAGGTGCGTGAGCGCTGCGCCGATGACCTCGGGGTCGAAGAGCGTGCTGTTCGGGATCAGCTCGATCAGTTCCCGTGCGGTGGTGGTCTTCCCCGCACCGAAAGCGCCGTTGATCCAGACGACGGTCACGGTTCCCCCTCTTCTGTTGGCCCCCTGGGGCTTGCCCGCTCCACCCTGCCACGGAAACCACATCCCGTTGAGGGCGCGCACAGGAGAGCGCCGGTGCCCCCTGTGGCGGGGGCACCGGCGCATTCGCGCCACGGGCTACTCGTGCCCCGGCGTGTGGTTCTCGGCGGCCGGTCCGTCCGGGCCGGCCGGGTGGTCGGCGCTGTCGAGAGTCCCGGAGACACCGGGGTCGGCGACAGGTGTGTGGTCCGCGCCGTGCGACGGGGTGACGGCGGCCACGACGAATCCGGTGGCGAGGGTGGCGAGTGCGAGCATGCTGCGCTTCTTCATACCGTGGTGAACTGCGCAACCCGCCAGGGGTCACGCGGATCGCCGCGATCGGGCTCTGCGGACCGGCCGTCCGCGCGCACGGCCCGCCCGGGTGAAACCTCTGGGGCGGCGTGGAGTCCGTCAGCCGCATCGGGGGCGTGCACGAGTTCCGCCGCCGCGACGGGAGGCCGGGCGAACCAACACAATCGAACGCCTGGCCCTTCACCGTCCCGCTAAATCCGCCACCGTCAAGGGGACTGACGGAATATCGAACAACTCTGACCCACCTCTTCCAACACAGTCAGACACGTCCTACCGTAAACGCGCACCGGTGACACGTACATGCCGTCATCCATCTTTCGCGAGTCGGAGGAACGTCGACGATGCGTCACCCTCACACCCGCACCATCCGCCGAAGAGCGGCCGGAGCGCTCGCCGCGGGCCTGCTGTGCGCGGCGGGCCTCGCCGCCCCCGCGGTCGCGGCGCCCGTCCGGCCCCCCGCCGCCGCGCCCTCCCTGGCCGACGGCCTCGCCCTCACCCCGCCCATGGGCTTCAACAACTGGAACTCCACGCACTGCGGCGCGGACTTCGACGAGGCCATGGTCAAGGGGATCGCGGACCTCTTCGTCGACAAGGGCCTCAAGGACGCCGGCTACCGGTACGTGAACCTCGACGACTGCTGGGCGCTGCCGGACCGCGACGCGAACGGCAAGCTGGTGCCGGACCCGGCCCGCTTCCCGAACGGCATCAAGGCGGTCGCCGACTATGTGCACTCCAAGGGCCTCAAGCTCGGCATCTACACCAGTGCCGGGATCAAGACCTGCAACAGCGCGGGCTTCCCGGGCGCGCTCGGCCACGAGTACAGCGACGCGCGGCAGTTCGCCGACTGGGGCGTGGACTACCTCAAGTACGACAACTGCAACAACCTCGGCGTCGACGCGAAGCTGCGCTACCGGACCATGCGGGACGCGCTCAAGGCTGCCTCCCAGGCGACAGGCCGGCCCATCGTCTACAGCATCTGCGAATGGGGCGAGAACAAGCCGTGGGAGTGGGCCTCGGACGTCGGCCACCTGTGGCGGACCACCGGTGACATCAGCGACAGCTGGGGTTCGATGGTGTCGATCCTCAAGCAGAACCTGCCGCTCGCGCCGTACGCCGGACCCGGTCACTGGAACGACCCCGACATGCTGGAGGTCGGCAACGGCGGCATGACCGACACCGAGTACCGCTCGCACTTCTCCCTCTGGTCGGTCATGGCCGCGCCGCTGCTCATCGGCACCGATCTGCGCAAGGCCTCCCCGGCGACCTTCGACATCCTGGACAACAAGGAGGTCATCGCCGTCGACCAGGACCCGCTGGGCAGACAGGGCACGGTCGTGTCCTCGGGAGCCGGGCGGTGGGTCGTCGCCAAGGAGATGAAGGACGGCAGCCGCGCCGTCGCCCTGTTCAACGAGTCCGGCTCCGCCCAGCGGATCGCCACCACGGCCACGGCCGTCGGCCTCCCGGACGCCCCCGGCTACACCCTGCGCGACCTGTGGCAGCACCGCGGCTACAACACCGCGGGCACCATCGCCGCGACCGTTCCGGCCCACGGTACGGTCCTGCTGCGCGTCTCGGCCGACCCCGACTGGGCCACCCACCCGCCCGCCGTGGAACTCGGCCTGGACACGAGCCCGTTGCTGGAGGCCGGCACCCCGGCCGCGCTGACCAGCGCCGTCACCGACCTGGGCCGCACGGCCGCACGCCGGGTGTCCGTGTCGCTGACCGGCCCTGCCGGATGGAGCGTCCGGCCCACCTCGGCGACCACGGCCGCCGCCCTGCCCACGGGCGGGTCCCTGCGCACCGGCTGGAAGGTCACCGCTCCGACGGGGACGCCGGCGGGGTCGTACGGCCTCTCGCTCAAGGCGAGTTACCGCTCGCCCGCCGGCGAGAGCGTCGTCAGCACCCTCCCGCTGACCGCGACCGTCGTGCTGGCGCCGCCCACCGGGACGTCGTACCTCAGCGATCTGCCGTGGCTGTCGGCGACCAGCGGCTGGGGACCGGTCGAGCGCGACACCAGCAACGGGGAGAGCGACGCGGGCGACGGCCACCCGATCAGCCTGGGCGGCGTGGTGTACCCCAAGGGGCTGGGCGTACACGCCGAGAGCGAGGTCTCCTTCTACACCGGCAAGGCCTGCGAGAAGGTCACGGCCGATGTCGGCGTGGACGACGAGAAGGGCGCGAAGGGCACCGTCGCCTTCGAGATCTGGGCGGACGGCACCAAGGCCGCCTCGACCGGTGTGCTGACCAACGCACAGCCGGCCCAGCCGCTCACCGCCGATGTCACCGGCGCCCAGGTGGTCCGCCTCGTCGTCACCGACGGCGGCGACGGCATCGACTCGGACCACGCGGACTGGGCGGACGCCCGGCTCAGCTGCTGAGACGATTCCGAGGGGATTCGGGCGCCCGCCGGTGCCTCGCTCAGACCCCCGCCGCGGTCGCGTCCGGCCTGCGGGCCAGCGCGGCCGCGGCGGCGCCGACCAGGCCGGCGTCCGTGCCCATCTGCGCGGGCGCGACCGTCAGCCGCCGCACGAAGGACAGCGTCGCGTAGTCGGCGAGCGCCTTGCGCAGCGGCGTGAAGAGGATGTCGCCCGCGTTGCCGACGCCCCCGCCGATCACCGCGATGTCGATCTCCACCAGCGTCGCGGTGGCCGCGATCCCGGCGGCCAGGGCCTGCGCGGCCCGCTCGAAGGAGGCCACGGCGACCGGGTCGCCCCGCCGGGCCGCGGCGGCCACCGCGGCGGCGGAGGTGTCGCCGTCGGGGCCGGGCCGCCAGCCCTGCTCCAGGGCCCGGCGGGCGATGTTGGGGCCGCTCGCGATGCGCTCGACACAGCCGCGCGAGCCGCACGGGCACGGATCCCCGTCGAGATCGACGCTGATGTGCCCGATGTGCCCGGCGTTCCCGGTCGGGCCGGGATGCAGCTGCCCGCCCAGGACCAGGCCGCCGCCGACGCCGGTCGAGACCACCATGCACAGCGCGTTGTCGTGGCCGCGGGCGGCGCCCTGCCAGTGCTCGGCCGCCGTGATCGCCACGCCGTCGCCGATCAGCTCGACCGGCAGGCCGCCGGTGGCCGCGTGCACCCGGGCGACCAGCGGGAAGTCGCGCCAGCCCGGCACGTTCACCGGGCTCACGGTGCCCGCCGAGGCGTCCACCGGGCCCGCGCTGCCGATGCCGATCGAGGCGGCGCGTCCCCACAGGGGCGACCCGGCGAGATCGCCGAGCACCTCCTCGACGGCCCGCATGACCGTTTCGCCGTCCTGCTGTGCGGGCGTCGCACGCTGTGCGCGCGCCTGAATCCGTCCGTGACCGTCCACCAGCGCGCCGGCGATCTTGGTGCCGCCGATGTCCAGGGCCGCCACGAGGTCGGTGTACATCAGTGTCAGATCTCCCCGTCGAACATTGAGAACCAGAAAGAGGCCGCCGGTCAAGCGGTGGGGGCGCGGGCCGGAGACAGCGCTGGACAGTCTCTCGCGCATCTGACAACGTTGTCCAGGCTCTATGCTCGACGCCACATCCTCATACAAATCCAAGGGTCGTCGCACCACCTACGTGGAAATGACAGACGACAGGACAGGACAGCGCATCGTGCCCGAGACCACCCGCCGCGCAGACCGCCACACGGACAGCCTCTCCGGGACCCGCTACGGCAACCGTCCCACGATGAAGGACGTGGCCGCGCGCGCCGGAGTCGGCCTGAAGACGGTGTCCCGCGTGGTCAACGGCGAGCCCGGAGTCACGCCCGACACCGAGCGCCGCGTCCAGGAGGCGATCGACGCGCTCGGCTTCCGCCGCAACGACAGCGCACGCGTGCTGCGCAAAGGCCGTACGGCCAGCATCGGCCTGGTCCTGGAGGACCTCGCCGACCCCTTCTACGGCCCGCTGAGCCGCGCGGTCGAGGAGGTGGCCCGGGCCCACGGCGCCCTGCTGATCAACGGCTCCAGCGCCGAGGACCCGGAGCGGGAGCAGGAGCTGGCGCTGGCGCTGTGCGCACGGCGGGTGGACGGTCTCGTGGTGATCCCGGCCGGGGACGACCACCGGTACCTGGAGCCGGAGATCAAGGCCGGGGTGGCGACCGTGTTCGTGGACCGCCCCGCCGGGAAGATCGACGCCGACGTCGTGCTGTCCGACAACTACGGCGGTGCCCGCGACGGTGTCGCCCACCTGATCGCGCACGGCCACCGCCGGATCGGGTTCATCGGCGACATGCCCCGCATCCACACCGCGGCCGAGCGGCTGCGCGGCTACCGGGCCGCGATGGAGGACGCGGGGATACCGGTCGAGGAGCGGTGGATGTCCCTCGGCCAGACGGATCCCGTGCGAGTGCGCCGGGCGGCCGAGGAGATGCTCTCGGGTCCCTCCCCCGTCACCGCGATCTTCACGGGCAACAACCGGGTGACGGTCACCGTGATCCGTGTCCTCGCCGAGCGGTCCCGCCAGGTCGCCCTGGTCGGCTTCGACGACATCGAGCTGGCCGATCTGCTCCAGCCGGGCGTCACGGTCGTCGCCCAGGACGCGGCCGCTCTCGGCCGGACCGCCGCCGAGCGCCTCTTCCGCCAGCTGGAGGGCACACTCGTCGCACCGGAGCGCATCGAGCTGCCGACCCGCCTGATCACCCGCGGCTCCGGCGAGCTGCCGCCCGCCGAGTGAGCCGCCCGTGACCGGCCGCACCCTGGAGGAACTGGGCCTCGCCGAGGCCCCCCGCGACCACCCGCTGCTCTACCCGGGCGCCTGGCCCGCCGACTCCGGGCTGCTGCACGGCGACCGGATGCTGCCGCTGGAGCGCCTGGTGTACGAGGACCGGGTACCGGTCCTCACGGTCGGCTCGAACGCCTGCCCCGGACAACTGCGCCACAAGCTGGCGGAGTGCGGGATCACCTCCCCGCTGCCGATGGTGCGGGCTCGGGTGCACGGGGTCGACGTGGGTGTCTCGGCGCACGTCAGCCGGCTGGGCTACGTCTCCGCCTCGCCCGTCAAGTCACCTCGCGCGTTACGCGAGTTGTTCGTCATCTGGCTGGACCGGCCGCAGCTGGACGTGATCGACGCCAGCGAGGGCGTACCGCTGCCCGAGGGCAACTTCCAGCGGGCCTGGCTGCCCGCACCGGACGTACGCGCCGAGTTGGCGGACGGCCGGGTCCTGCGCGGGGTGTACTCGTACGTCAACCGGCACGGGGTGCTGCGCGACGGCGGCGGTGCGCCGCGCCGGCATCCCGGACAGCAGGCCCTCATCAGCGAACTCCTCGGCAGATCCGCCCCGTTGAGGGAACTGTTCGGCGACACGCCGGAGGAGTTCTGCGCCCGCGCCCGTGCCGACGTCGCCCTGTGCGCGCGGGGCACACGGCTGTTCGCGGAGCACGCGTGGGTGACGCGGTCCGGGCTGGAGCCGTACACCGAGGCTCAGCAGACCGGGAGTCCCGGGACCGGGGCGTCGTTCGCGCCACCCTGGATGTAGACGTCGCTGACGTAGACGCCCTTGTGGCCGCTGTCGTCGTCGGTCTTCGCCCACCAGACGTTGGTCCACCGGCCGTAGGTCTCCCTGCGGCCCAGATTCGCCTGGCAGTAGAAATAGTCGGTGCCCGCGTCGAGGACGCCGGCCTCGGCCCCGGAGGCGGAGTAGGACTTGGCAGTGCGCCAGACCTGGCAGTCGTACGTGCCGCCGCCGGCGGTCCGGCAGGCAGCGGCAGGGCTCGGTGTGCCGTGTGTGGGGCCGCTGGAGGCCTTGGCCGGGGTGGAGGCGGACGCGGACGCGGGGCGGGACGGCTTGCCGTCGCCGCCGCCGCTCGCCTTGCCGGTGGGCGCGGCGCTCTTCCCCGTGCCGTGGCCCGTGGGCCCCGGCTGGGCGGACCACTCGGTGTCGGCACGGCCGCCGGGGCCGGCCGCGCCGCGGGAGCCGGTGGGTGCCGCGGTCTGCCGGGGCTCGTCCTCGTGGTTCAGCAGGGCGACGGTGACGCCGGCCGCGGCCAGTACGACCGTGACGGCGACGACGGCGAGCAGGGCGCGGCCCTTGCGGCGGGGCGCGGCGGAGGCGGTGGTCATGGGTCCGGTGGGGGCCGCGGCGTACGGGGTGGGGGCGCCGGCGGGGCCGAAGCCGCCGGGGCCCCCTCCGGCGGGACCGGCCTGCCCCATGGCCCGTGTCGGCGGCACGCCGGCGCCCGTGGCCGCCGGGCCGAAGCCCGGCGGCACCTGCGGCACGCCGTGTTCCGTGACCCGGGAGGCGCGTGGCGCGGTGTCGCGCAGGGTGGCGGTGGGGGTGTCCGGCGGCCTCGTCCCCGCGGCCTCGCCGAGCAGCTCACGGGCCTCTTCCGCGTCGGGGCGCGCGTCCGGGCGCTTGTCCATCAGACGCCGCAGAACCGGAGCCAGCGGACCCGCGCGTCGGGGCTCGGGAAGCGGTTCGGAGACGATCGCGGTGAGCGTGGAGTAGGTGGACGTACGGCGGAACGGCGAGACGCCCTCTACGGCCGCGTACAGGGTGGCGCCCAGGGCCCAGACGTCGGAGGCCGGGCCGGGGTCGGCGCCCTGGGCACGCTCGGGCGCCAAGTAGTCGAGGGAGCCGACGAGTTCGCCGCTGCGGGTGAGACGGGTGGCCGAGCCGTCGCCGGGATCCTCCATGGTGGCGATGCCGAAGTCGGTCAGGACGATCCGACCGGAGCGGTCCAGCAGGATGTTGCCGGGCTTGACGTCGCGGTGCAGGACTCCGGCGCGGTGGGCGGCGGCCAGGGCATCCGTCACCGCCGCGCCGATCCGGGCCGCCTCGTGGGGTTCGAGGGTGCCGCGCTCGCGCAGGACGTCGTCCAGGGAGGGCCCGTCGATCAGTTCCATGACGATCAGCGGGCGGCCGTCGCCCTCGGCGATGTCGTGCACGGCGACCACGCCGGGGTGGCGGACCCGGGCGGCGGCGCGGGCCTCGCGCTGCATGCGCAGCCGCAGATCGGAGAGTTCGGGGCCGGCGGCGTCCGTGAAGGTGCGCAGTTCCTTGACGGCGACCTCGCGGCCGAGGACCTCGTCGACCGCCCGCCACACGACACCCATGCCACCGCGCCCGAGCCGGTCGGTGACCCGGTAGCGCCCGGCGAGCAGCCGGCCGGCCCCGTCCGCGTGCCCGTACTCGGCGGACCCGTGGCCGGCCGGTGGCCGGTGCTGCGCGGCTTCGCGCTCGGCCGCTCCGGCCCCGCCCGGCCGGTACTCCCCGGGTCCGCGCTCCCGCGCACCCGGCTCCGCCGGTCCGTGCCCGCCCCGCGCGTACTCCTCCGGCCCGTACTCCCCCGCAGACACCGCCGCCTCGCTCCCTCAGTTCCGTCTGTCCTGCCGCCGAGCGGCGTCCAGACTACGGGGCGGGGGTGATGGCGCGGGGCGGTTGCCGTCGCTGTGACAGGGCCGCTACTTGCCCGAGGCCGTCAGGTCGCCGCGCCGCGGGGCGGCGAAGGCCTCCAGGTCGGCCCGGGTCAGACCGGAGAGCCGGGCGACCTCGGCGATGTCGAGGGCGCCGCAGTCCAGGCCGCGCAGCAGGTAGCCGCTGAGGGCCTTGGCGGTGGCGGGCTCGTCCATGACGTCACCGCCCGCCCGGTTGGCGTACCGGGCGAGCCGGCCCGCCGCCTGCTCGAAGCCCTCGCGGTAGAAGGCGAAGACGGCCGCGTAGCGGGTCGGGATGTGGCCGGGGTGCATGTCCCAGCCCTGGTAGTACGCGCGGGCCAGGGCGCGGCGGGTGAGGCCGTAGTGCAGGCGCCAGGCGTCGTGGACCTTCGCGGTCGGACCGACGGGCAGCACGTTGGTCGAGCCGTCCGAGACGCGCACGCCGGTGCCCGCGGCGGCGACCTGCATGACGGCCTTGGCGTGGTCGGCGGCCGGGTGGTCGCTGGCCTGGTAGGCGGCGGAGACGCCGAGGCAGGCGCTGTAGTCGAAGGTGCCGTAGTGCAGCCCGGTGGCGCGGCCCTCGGCGGCCTGGATCATACGGGCGACGGTCGCGGTGCCGTCGGTGGCGAGGATGGACTGGCTGGTCTCGATCTGGATCTCGAAGCCGAGGCGCCCGGCCTCCAGGCCGTGCACCTTCTCGAAGGCCTCCAGAAGGCGTACGAACGCGGTGACCTGCTCGGGGTACGTCACCTTCGGCAGCGTCAGCACCAGCCCCTCGGGCAGGCCGCCCGCCTCGACGAGGCCGGTGAGGAAGACGTCCAGGGTGCGGATGCCCCGGTCGCGTACGGCGGCCTCCATGCACTTCATGCGGATGCCCATGTACGGGGCCGCCGTGCTGTTCTCGTACGCCTCGGAGATCAGGCGGGCCGCGCGGGCCGCCGTCGCGTCCTCCTCGGCGTCGGGGCGGGGTCCGTAGCCGTCCTCGAAGTCGACCCGCAGGTCTTCGATGGGCTCGCGCTCCAGCTTGGCGCGGACACGGGAGTAGACGGGCTCGGCGAGTTCGTCGGACAGGCCGAGGACGGCCGCGAAGGAGGCCGCGTCCGGGGCGTGCTCGTCGAGGGCGGCCAGGGCCTGGTCGCCCCAGGAGCGGATGGTGTCTGCGGCGAAGGCGTCACCGGGGACGTAGACGGTGTGGACGGGCTGCCGGGTGCCGGGGTCGCCGGGGTAGCGGCGCTCCAGCTCCGCGTCGACCGGCGCGAGGGAGGCGCTGATCTCCTCGCTGACGGCGCCCGCGAGGCTCGTCGCCACCTTCTCTTGCTGACCCATCCGACACCCTCCATATTTCCGCTCTACGGAATCAACAATCCGTAGAATGAAGTTATCCGGGGACCTTCGGGATGGTCAACACCATGTCCATGGAGTGCCACTCGACCATCTCGTCATGTTCACGCTCATCTCGTGGCGCGGCGTCACACTCCGGCTCGCACGACTCGCCGGCCGTTCCACCGAAGGAGCCTCAGTGCCGCCACAGCCGAGTCACGCGCCGTCTGGGTGTCAAGGCCGCGTCGGCCGCAGCGGTCACCGTGCCGCTCTCCAGTACAGCACTGTCCGCCCCGTCCGCCTCGGCACGGGAACACCAGGTCCGCCCCCTGGGCATCGCGTCCTTCAACCTGCGCTTCGCCGGCACCGCCGAGCCGAACAGCTGGACGGTCCGCAGGCCGGTGATGCGGGCACTGCTGCGCCGCGAGCACCCGCATGTCATCGGCACCCAGGAAGGCCTCTATCAGCAGCTACACCTTCTGGCTCTCCCACACCCCGGAGACGATCGGCTCGAACACCTGGGGCGCCACCTTCCCCCGCGTCGTCACCTGGGTCCGTTTCCACGACCTGCTCGACGACGGACGGGAGTTCTACGTCCTGAACACCCACTTCGACCACGCGAGCCGGCACGCGCGGGAACGCAGCGCCGCGCTGCCGGCACAGCGGATCCACGGCCTCGACCGCTCACTGCCGCCCCTGGTGACCGGCGACTTCAACGTCGCCGCACGCAAGAACCCGGTCTACGACGCGATGCCCGGCGCCGGACTCGTCGACACCTGGGAGACCGCCGCCGGGCGCGGCGCGCTGTACGGCACGTTCCACGGCTACGGACCCCTCACCCCGAACAGCGACCGCATCGACCGGATCCTGTCCACGCCGGGGGTCACGACCCGGCGGGCGTCCGTCAGCACCTTCTCCAGGAACGGCCAGTTCCCGAGCGACCACCTGCCCGTGCAGGCATGGGTCACCCTGGGATGAGCCGAGGCCCCCGTGACCGGCGCGCGGTCACGGGGGCCTCGTACAGCCTGGCGGGGATCAGCCCTTGCGGGTCTTGATCTCCTCGGTGAGCTGCGGGACGACGTCGAAGAGGTCGCCGACCACGCCGTAGTCGACCAGGTCGAAGATCGGGGCCTCGGCGTCCTTGTTGACCGCCACGATCGTCTTCGAGGTCTGCATACCGGCGCGGTGCTGGATGGCGCCGGAGATGCCGTTGGCGATGTACAGCTGCGGGGAGACCGACTTACCGGTCTGGCCGACCTGGTTGGTGTGCGGGTACCAGCCCGCGTCCACCGCGGCACGCGAGGCACCGACGGCCGCGCCGAGGGAGTCGGCGAGCGCCTCGATGATCGAGAAGTTCTCGGCGCCGTTGACGCCACGGCCGCCGGAGACCACGATCGCGGCCTCGGTCAGCTCCGGACGGCCGGTCGACTGACGCGGCGTGCGGCCGGTGATCTTCGTGCCGGTCGCCTTCTCGGAGAAGGAGACGGACAGGGCCTCGACGCCGCCTGCGGCCGGGGCGGCCTCGACGGCGGCCGAGTTCGGCTTGACCGTGATGACCGGGGTGCCCTTGATGACGCGGGACTTGGTGGTGAAGGACGCGGCGAACACCGACTGGGTGGCCACCGGGCCCTCGTCGCCGGCCTCCAGGTCGATGGCGTCGGTGATGATGCCGGAGCCGATGCGCAGCGCCAGACGGGCGGCGATCTCCTTGCCCTCGGCGGAGGACGGGACAAGGACGGCAGCCGGAGAAACCTGCTCGACGGCGGCCTGCAGGGCGTCCACCTTCGGGACGACCAGGTAGTCGGCGTACTCGGCGGCCTCGTGGGTGAGGACCTTCACCGCGCCGTGCTCGGCGAGCGCGGCGGCGGTGTCGGCGGCGCCGTTGCCCAGCGCGACGGCGACGGGCTCGCCGATGCGGCGGGCCAGGGTCAGCAGCTCAAGGGTGGGCTTGCGGACGGCACCGTCCACGTGGTCGACGTAGACGAGGACTTCAGCCATGGGATTGCTCTCCTGCGTAACGAAGTTGAGGGGCGGTCAGCGGGGGCGAGCCCTTAGATGAACTTCTGGCTCGCGAGGAACTCAGCGAGCTGCTTGCCGCCCTCGCCCTCGTCCTTGACGATGGTGCCGGCCGTGCGGGCCGGACGCTCGGCCACGGCCTCGACCTTGGTGAACGCGCCGTCGAGACCGACCTCCTCGGCCTCGATGTCCAGGTCGGACAGGTCCCAGGACTCCACCGGCTTCTTCTTGGCCGCCATGATGCCCTTGAAGGACGGGTAGCGCGCCTCGCCCGACTGGTCGGTGACGGAGACGACGGCCGGGAGGGAGGCCTCCAGCTGCTCGCTGGCGGCGTCGCCGTCACGGCGGCCCTTGACCGTGCCGTCCTCGACGGAGACCTCGGAGAGCAGGGTGACCTGCGGGACGCCCAGACGCTCGGCGACCAGCGCCGGGACGACGCCCATGGTGCCGTCGGTGGAGGCCATGCCGGAGATGACCAGGTCGAAACCGGCCTTCTCGATCGCCTTGGCGAGCACCAGGGAGGTGCCGATGGCGTCGGTGCCGTGCAGGTCGTCGTCCTCGACGTGGATGGCCTTGTCGGCACCCATCGAGAGGGCCTTGCGGAGCGCGTCCTTGGCGTCCTCGGGGCCGATGGTCAGGACAGTGACCTCGGCGTCGTCCGCGTCGTCCGAGATCTGCAGCGCCTGCTCGACCGCGTACTCGTCCAGTTCGGAGAGCAGACCGTCCACATCGTCGCGGTCGACGGTCAGGTCATCGGCGAAGTGCCGGTCGCCAGTGGCGTCGGGCACGTACTTCACAGTGACAACGATCCTCAAGCTCACGCCGGCTCTCCTACTGCATCGTCATTTCCGGGCTGCCTCTTGCAGGCAGCATAGGCGCCTCAAGCGGCCGATCCCGGTCGGGGCGTCCGCGCGCTCCGACCGAAATATTACTCGTCAGTACACCCAGTTCATGCCCGCTAAGCAAGCGCTTTGAACTGTGACCTTCGCAACGCAGCGTAACCGGAACTCAACGGCTTCGCAGGACGAGCGCGCGTGATCAATCCCGCAGGCCGTTGAAGCGGCCCTGGTGGTACAGCAGGGGTCGTCCGGCCCCCGTGGAGTCGCCGAGGACCACCTCGGCGAGCACGATCCGGTGATCACCGGCCGGGACACGCCCGACGATCCGGCACACCAGCCAGGCCGGCACGTCGTCCAGGACGGGTACGCCTTCCGGGCCCTCCCGCCAAGAGGTGGGCGCGCCGAAGCGGTCGGCCCCGCTGCGGGCGAAGGTGGCGGCCAGGTCGCTCTGGTGCTCGCCGAGTATGTGGATGCCGACGTGCTCGGTCTCGGCGACGGCCGGCCAGCTGGAGGCTCCCGTCCCGATGCCGAAGGAGACGAGCGGGGGGTCGGCGGAGACCGAGGTGAGGGAGGTGGCGGTGAAGCCGACCGGGCCGTGGGAGCCACGCGCGGTGATCACCGCGACACCGGCGGCGTGCCGGCGGAAGGTGGAGCGCAGCAGGTCGGGAGAGGCGAGCTGGAAGGTGCCGAGGTCGGGCGTGGCCGTCATGCCGTTGTCCTTCTGCGAGGCGGGGGATGGGGGTCCCCCGCTCCAGCGGAGCCGAGAGTGGGGGAGGTTCCGTGGCTGCTCAGCAGCTCGGACAGCGCGCGCTCGCGGTGCGGGCCAGGTCCACGTGGACCCGCTCGAAGAGAAGGAGTTCCGTCGGCATACGGTCAGGCTGACGATAGGTGGCGCACACAGTCAAGTTCGTTCCGGGATCTGGGAGATGCCTCACCGTGCGCCCCGGCCCCTCAGACCGCCTCGCCCAGCGCCGCGATCACATCGGCCTTGCGGGGCTGGCCGGTGGCCCGCCGCACCACCCGGCCGTCCGCGTCGAGGACCAGCACGGTGGGCGTCTTGAGGATCTCCAGCTCGCGCACCAGGTCCAGGTGGGCCTCGGCGTCGATCTCGACGTGGGTCACGCCGGGGACCATCAGGGCCACCTCGCCGAGCACCCGCCGGGTGGCTCTGCAGGGTGCGCAGAACGCGCTGGAGAACTGCACGAGCGTGGCCCGCTCGCCCAGTTCGCCGCCCAGCTCGGCCGCTCGGAGCCGCTTGCCGTCGTCCCGCCCGCGCACCCGCATCCTCCCGCTCCGCCGCTTGTGCAGCACTCCGTAGGCGCTCGCCACGGCGAGCACCGCCACGCACACCACCAGTCCGGTCATCATCTGCACAAGCATTCACGAAACTGCAAAGATTCCCGCCTCCCTCAGGGGCGTGGGCTGCGGAATGCTTCGTTCATGGACATCGATGCGAGGGGGCCGCGCTTCGGCGCGGTCCTGACGACGGTCGTGCTGGCGGTGGCGCTGATCACGCGGAGCGCCTGGGTACTTGCCTGGCAGACCCTGGCCTTCGCACTGGGCGCGGCAGGCGGGGTGAGCCGCTCGCCCTACGGGTGGCTGTTCCGGACCCTCGTGCGGCCGCGCCTCGGGCCGCCGACGGAGTTCGAGGCCCCCGAACCGCCGCGGTTCGCGCAGGCGGTGGGGCTGACGTTCGCCGGGCTCGGGCTCGTCGGGTTCACCGTGGGCCCGGCCTGGCTGGGACTCGCGGCGACCGGGGCGGCGCTCGCGGCAGCCTTCCTCAACGCCGCGTTCGGGTACTGCCTGGGGTGCGAGATGTTCCTGCTCCTGAAGAGGGTCACGGTACGCGCGGAATGAAGTGGCTGGGCTTCGAAGAACCGAGGTGGGGCACTAGGCCGACGTGACGAGGATCTCGCCGCCGCGAGGCACCAGGACTGGCTACCTGTCCGTTCTTCGGGCACGATCTGCGAGACGCCGTATACCTACGGCTGCGTAACTTTCCCGCCGGGAACCCCTTTCCCGAGCAGAGCAGAAAGGGTCCACCCCGCCCATGGCAGAGTTGGTCTACCGTCCCGTCATCGGTCTCGCCAAGACGCTGTTCAAGGCCTGGGACCTGAAGATCGACTGCCAGGGGTCGGAGAACATCCCGCACTCGGGCGGCGCCGTGCTGGTGAGCAATCACATCAGCTACCTGGACTTCGTCTTCAACGGCCTGGCGGCCCTGCCGCAGAAGCGCCTGGTGCGCTTCATGGCGAAGGAGTCGGTCTTCCGGCACAAGGTGTCCGGACCGCTGATGCGCGGGATGAAGCACATCCCGGTGGACCGCAAGCAGGGCGACGCGGCCTACGCGCACGCACTGGACTCGCTGCGCTCCGGCGAGGTCGTCGGGGTGTTCCCCGAGGCCACCATCTCGCAGTCCTTCACTCTGAAGAGCTTCAAGTCGGGCGCGGCCCGTCTCGCCCAGGAAGCGGGCGTCCCGCTCGTCCCGATGGCGGTGTGGGGCACGCAGCGACTGTGGACCAAGGGCCATCCGCGCAACTTCAAGCGCAGCCACACCCCGATCGCCATCCGGGTCGGCGAGCCGTTCGAGGCCCCGCGCGACCAGTACGCGGGGGCCATCAGCCGCCGCCTGCGCGAGCGCGTCCAGGAACTCCTCGACGCCGCGCAGCGCTCCTACCCCACGCGCCCCAAGGGCACGGAGGACTCCTGGTGGCTGCCGGCGCACCTCGGCGGCACGGCGCCGACGGTCGAGCAGCTGAAGGCCGCCGAGGCGCGCTGACACCCGGCGGCGGCCCGGCGCACGGCGGTCGATAGGGTTCGCGGTCGTAACGCAAGAGCCTCGCGGGCTCTTGTCGGACGACTGCGCTACGGGGGCGTATCGATGCGGCGCTGGATGAGGGCGGCGATGGCGGTGGCGGCCGTCCTGGCCCTGGGCGGGTGGTTCGCCATGCCGTACGTCAAGGACTGGTGGCTGGTACGCACGGCCTGCGACGGGGCTCTGCCCGCCGGTGCGGTACGTCAACTGGCCGCGCCCGGCGGCCATCTCACCAAGGCGGACGCGGCGTCCCACGAGCGCCTGGGCGACTACATGTGCAGCCTGCGCTTCCAGGGGGACGGGGGCTACAGGCTCGTGGTCCGGATGAACGCCTACACCCGGCGCGACGACCAGGACGGTGTGTTCCTGGACGCCTTTCCGCAAGAGGGGTTCTCCGCCCAGCGGCCGCTGGCCGACGGACTGCCCGGGTTCATGGACGACTTCGGCGACCTCCAGTTCTTGCTGCGGTGCCCGGCCCTGGGCAAGGACGCCGAGGGCAGGCAGCGAAAGCTGCTGGCGAGCGTCACCCTGGGCCGCGCCTCGGCACACACCACCCATGCCGCGTACGAGACCGCCGTCGCCCTCGTCAACTCCGCCTCGCACCGGCTCGGTTGCGGTGCCGGAGCGCTCGCGGTGCCGAAGGGTGACATCGCACCGCCGGATTCGGAGCAGCCACCGGCGGCGATCCCGGTCTCCCGGGCCGGCGACACCGCCTGCGGCTGGGCGACGCGCGCGCGGGTGCCCCATGCCGATCGATGGCGTGTCGCGGTGCTGATGAACAACAAGGCTCCGGCGGGGCGTTGCGACCTGACGACCGGCACCGACGCGGCCTCGCAGGAGATGCGGTTCGCGGCCTGGTACGGCGACTGGAGCAACCGTGTGGTCTCCATCGACGGTGCGCTCCGCTCGATGACGGCGACGGCCCGCTGTGACGGCGAGGCCGCCAACTTCGCCGTCGACGCCTCGGACGGGGTCCCCGGCGTCGGGAAGGCGGAGCGGCGCAGGCTGCTGAGGAGCTTCGCCGAGGACCAGGTCGAGCGGCGCGGCTGCTCGGGGCTGCGGCTGACGGGCTGACCGGCCCGTGGCTCACAAGGTCCCGTAGCGCATCCCCTGCACGTACGCGTCGTCGAGGATCTGCCGGATCACCCGGGCCCTCGCGGCCGGTACCTTCCGGGCCCCGGCCCAGGCGTCCAGCACGGTGAACAGTTGCCCGCGCCCGTCCGCGGGATCGCCGCGCAGCGCCGCGCTGACCGGCCGGGCGGCGATGTCGCCCATCGGCGGGCGGCTGGTCAGCCGCCGGGCCGCCGCCAGGTAGGCGCCGCGGGTGTGCCGGTGCGCGGCCGCGTCGTAGGCGGCCAGGTCGGAGATGGTGCCGTCACGGGCGCCGCTCGCCCTGATGTGCATCAGGGCTCCGATGTGGCGGCCGATTTCCTCGAGGTCGAGATCGGGCCCGAGAACGGCGTCCGAGGGGTCGTCTCCCCGCTCCTTCTCCGGACGGACGTCCGGGTCGGTGCCCTGGCGGGTGAGCCGCTCCAGGTAGTACGCGAAGTAGGCGCGCTCCGCGTCGTACAGGATCGCGAAGGCCTCGGGGTCCTCGGCCAGCCGCTGGAACAGCCGGCCGGGGTCGGTGCTGAGCGCGCCCGAGTAGCTGAATCCGAAGGCCGGGTGCGCCTCGTGCGAGTCGCGGAAGCGGCCGTGGGCGGACTCGCCGGAGACCGCCGGGGTGTTCACATCGTCGTCCATGCCGCTGAACGGGTTGGCGTCGGCGACGTACCCGGCGAACATCCGGGCCAGGCCCGGCTCCATGCCCGGCGGTACGTCGCGGTCGTCGTATGCCACGGCGACGACATAGACGGCGCGGGCCTGGGCCGTGGTGTGCGGCCTGCCGGGGGCCGTGGCCCGGGTGGCGGCGTCCACGACCTGGCCCAGCACGCGTCCGCCGTCACCGCACAGCGTGCCGGACGGCAGAAGTGCGCGCGCCGTCTCCAGGTGGGACATGTCGTCCCCGGGGTCCAGGGCGCGGGTCGCGGCCGCCGGGTTCTTCGCCAACGCCCGTGCGGCGGAGGGAAGTTCCTTGCAGGAGTCATCGCCGCCGAAGAGCGCGAGCGGCACCGCGACGGCGCCCGCGACCAGGGCGAGCGCCACGGCCGAGGCGAGCACCGGATGCTTCCGCAGCCGGGCGAACCTGTCGTCAGCGACCGCGCCGCCGTGGCCGTCCTCCTCGGGAACGGCACCTTCCGGGCGGGACTCGGCGCCTTCCTGCCCGGCATCCGCACGCCCGCCCTCCTCGCCCGCCCGGGGCTGCCCGGCCGTCCCCTCGTTCCCCGCTCCCCCGTCACTCATGACGGGGAGATTAGCGAGTGCGACGGGACGTGGGTCAGGCGGGGGTCCCGGCCGGGTGCGGAGGGTGGACGCGGATGCGGGCTCCGGGGCTGAACTTCTCCAGCAGCTCGGCGAGTTCCCCGGCCGCCGACTCCGCTTCCGCGACGGGCATCGGGGCGAGGGTCTCCAGCAGGAAGACGCCGGAGACGGTCTCCTCGGTGAGCCGGGTGCGCGGGCCCTGGCGCCAGTTCCAGCGGCGGCAGGTCACACCGGCGTCGTCGCGCCACACCACCTCTCCCGCGTCGGGGTGTTCGACCGATTCCTCGCCGCCGGCGACCGTCACGAAGCCCTCCTCGCCGGTGGCCCGCACCAGCCGCATGCCGCCCTGGATGCGGTCGATGTCCTCGCCGCCGACGGGGACCAGGTGGGCCACGCTGATCGCGTTGTAGAGGTCCACGAGGAGGTTGATCCGGGGCAGACCGGCGTCGGACAGGGCCCGCTTGGCCAGCGCCTCGGCCGAGTTGCGGGTGCGCGACGGCTTGGCGCCGAAGGCGGTGTACACCTCGCGCCAGGCGGCCATGTGCGGGTCCTCGTGCGGCGCCCTCCCGGCCAGGCGTACGGCCAGACGCCGGGCCGCCTCGTCCAGCAGCGCCGAGCTCTCCTCGGTACTGGGCCCGTTGACGAGGTCGTACGCCTCGATCGCCACAGGGGTGAAGCCCGGCGCCAGGGCGCGGACCTCGTCGGACACGGTGAGCGTGAACGTCATCTGCCTGGCCTCAGAGTTCGCTGGGGAGCGTCTGCCACAGGTACGGCCGGTCCGGGGCGGCCTGCAGTGCGCCGAGGACGGCCGGGTGCGGTTCAGCATACAGGACCGGATAGTCCACCTCATTGGACTTCGGGTCGGGCACCCAGGCCAGCCGCTCACCGCCCAGGGAGAACTGCGCGTCCACGCCCGGCTTGTTGCCGCGGGGATCCTGCCGGTGCCAGGCCCCGTGAAAACGTACGGCGACGAGGCCGTGCACGGCGTGACCACTGCCGTCGTCATGCGCCAGCCGCTGATAACAGAGGGCCGTGGGGATGTCCTCGGCCCGCAGCAGGGCGGCCAGCGCGTGGGCCTTGGCGTGACAGATGCCGGTGCGCCGCTCCAGGACGTCAGAGGCGCGCCAGGTGACGCGCATGTCGCCCGCGTCGGCGGAGTGCGGGATGGCGTCGCGCACGAATTCATAGGCGGCCCGCGCATAGGCATACGAATCAGCGACCCCGTCGGCCAGGCGGGCGGCCGTTTCCCGCACCACGGGGTGATGGTGGTCGATGACCTCATCTGCAGCCAAGTAAGCGGACAGTTCAGCGGTGTTCTGGATCAGCTCCATGCCCGCAGAGCATAGGAATGCGATCACCCGACAGTCAATGACTTTTCAGGTGACCGCATACCTATGCACCAGTGGAGGCTAGCGGGCCATCTCTTCCTTGAGCGCCGCCACGAACGTGTCGACGTCCTCCTCGGTCGTGTCGAAGGAGCACATCCACCGCACGACACCCGCGGCCTCGTCCCAGAAGTAGAACCGGAACCGCTTCTGCAGGCGCTCGCTCACGTCGTGCGGGAGCTTCGCGAAGACGCCGTTGGCCTGCACCGGGTAGAGGATCTCCACGCCGTGCACCGCGCGCACACCCTCGGACAGCCGCCGGGCCATCTCGTTGGCGTGGCGGGCGTTGCGCAGCCACAGGTCCTTGGCGAGCAGGGCCTCCAGCTGCACCGAGACGAAGCGCATCTTGGAGGCGAGCTGCATCGACATCTTCCGCAGGTGCTTCATCTGCCGCACCGCGTCCTGGTTGATGACGACGACCGCCTCGCCGAACAGCGCGCCGTTCTTCGTCCCGCCGAGCGAGAGGATGTCGACGCCGACCGCGTTGGTGAACGTCCGCATCGGGACGTTCAGGGACGCGGCGGCGTTGGCTATCCGGGAGCCGTCCAGGTGCACCTTCATGCCGTGCGCGTGGGCGTGCTCGCAGATGGCCCGGATCTCCTCGGGCGTGTAGAGCGTGCCCAGCTCGGTGCTCTGGGTGATCGAGACGACCTGCGGCATCGCTCGGTGCTCGTCCTCGAAGCCCCAGGCCTGCCGGTCGATCAGCTCGGGCGTGAGCTTGCCGTCGGGTGTGGGCACGGTGAGCAGCTTGAGGCCGCCCATGCGCTCGGGGGCGCCGCCCTCGTCCACGTTGATGTGCGCGCTCTCGGCGCAGATCACCGCGCCCCAGCGGTCGGTGACCGCCTGGAGCGCGACCACGTTCGCGCCGGTGCCGTTGAAGACCGGGAAGGCCTCCGCGGTGGCCCCGAAGTGGCCGCGGATGATCTTCTGGAGGTTCTCGGTGTAGTCGTCCTCGCCGTACGCCACCTGGTGGCCGCCGTTGGCCAGCGCCAGGGCGGCCATCACCTCCGGATGCGCCCCGGCGTAGTTGTCACTGGCGAAACCGCGGACCTGTGGGTCGTGATGGCGACGGGCGTCGGTCCTGGGAGGATTCACGGCTTCTCGGTCAGCCACAGACGGTTTCCGTTCACTTCGGCGGCGGACTTGCTCCAGACGCCTTCGATGGCCTCGGCCAGGTCCTCGACGTCCGTGAAGCCCGCGAACTTCGCGTTGGGGCGTTCGGCGCGCATCGCGTCGTGCACCAGCGCCTTGACCACCAAGATCGTAGCCGCGGAGGTGGGCCCCTCGGCACCCTCGGAGATCCCCGCCTTGCGGAAGTAGTCGGCCATGGCCAGCGTCCACGCCTCGGCCGCGGCCTTGGCCGCGGAGTACGCGGCGTTGCCCGCCGTCGGCCGGCTCGCACCGGCGGCGCTGATCAGGACGTAACGACCGCGCTCGCTGCGCTGGAGCGCCTCGTGGAAGGCGAGCGAGGTGTGCTGCACGGTCTTGACGAGCAGCAGCTCCAGGAAGTCCCAGTCGTCGAGGCTGGTCTTCGTGAAGGTCTCACTGCCGCGCCAGCCGCCGACCAGGTGCACGAGGCCGTCGACGCGCCCGAAGTCCTTCTCGATGTGGGCGGCCCATTCCCGGGTGGACTGCAGGTCGAGCAGATCCACCGTGTCGCCGGTGACGGTGGCGCCGCCGGAGGCGTACCGGGCCGCGTCGACAGCCTCCGACAGGCGCTGCGGGTCGTTGTCCGCCCCGATGACGGTTGCCCCTGCCTCGGCAAGGCGCAGCAGTGCCGCCCGTCCGGCGGGGCCGCCCGCACCGGCCACCGCGATCACCGAACCACTGAGAGACCCGTTGTTCCCCACGTTCTTCCCCTCTTGAACAGTGTTCTGGACGCGGTCGCTCACGCGGCGATCCGCTCGGCGCTGTCCGCCGTGATGCCCTTGGTGGAGGCGATCACATTCTTCAGCTTCTTGGACAGGGCCTCATAGAACATGCTCAGCGGAAACTCGTCCGGAAGCACGTCGTCCACGAGCTTGCGCGGCGGCTGGCTCAGGTCCAGGGCGTCCGGACCCTTGGCCCACTTCGAGCCCGGGTGCGGGGCGAGGTAGGTGGAGACCAGCTCGTAGCCGGCGAACCAGTGCACGAGCTTGGGGCGGTCGATGCCGTCCTTGTACAGCTTCTCGATCTCGGCACACAGCTGGTTGGTGACCTGCGGGGCGCGCTCCCAGTCGATGGAGAGCTTGTTGTCGGTCCAGCGGATGACGTCGTGCTTGTGCAGGTAGGCGAAGAGCAGCTGGCCGCCGACGCCGTCGTAGTTGCGCACGCGGTCACCGGTGACCGGGAAGCGGAACATACGGTCGAAGAGCACCGCGTACTGCACGTCACGGGCCTGCGGGACGCCGTCCGCCTGGAGCTTCACGGCCTCCTTGAAGGCGGTGAGGTCGCAGCGCAGCTCCTCCAGGCCGTACATCCAGAACGGCTGGCGCTGCTTGATCATGAACGGGTCGAACGGCAGGTCACCGTGGCTGTGGGTGCGGTCGTGGACCATGTCCCACAGCACGAAGGCCTCTTCGCAGCGCTTCTGGTCGTGGACCATCGCGGCGATGTCCTCGGGCAGCTGGAGACCCAGGATGTCGACGGCGGCGTCGGTCACCCGGCGGAAGCGGGCAGCCTCGCGGTCGCAGAAGATGCCACCCCAGGAGAAACGTTCCGGCGCTTCGCGTACGGCGATCGTCTCCGGGAACAGGACCGCGGAGTTGGTGTCGTAGCCGGACGTGAAGTCCTCGAACGTGATCCCGCAGAACAGCGGGTTGTCGTAGCGGGTGCGCTCCAGCTCGGCCAGCCAGTCCGGCCACACCATCCGCAGCACGACCGCCTCGAGGTTGCGGTCCGGGTTGCCGTTCTGCGTGTACATCGGGAAGACGACCAGGTGCTGCAGGCCGTCCGCGCGGTTCGCGGCGGGCTGGAAGGCGAGCAGCGAGTCCAGGAAGTCCGGCACCTGGAAGCCGTCCTCGGCCCAGCGGCGCAGGTCCTTCACCAGGGCCTGGTGGTAGGCGGCGTCATGCGGGAGCAGCGCGGAGAGCTGCTCGACCGCCTCGACGACACGGTCCACGGCCGCCTCGGCGTCGGCCCGGCCCGGCGCGCCCTCGGCCTCGAAGTCGATCGATCCGTCCTTGGACTGCCATGGCCGGATCTGCTCCACGGCATCCTTGAGCACGGGCCAGGCCGCATGCTCAACGACCCTGGTCAGCGGAGAAACCTGCTTCTCCGAACCCGCCTGCACAAGAATTTCCGTCATGTCCCATCCTCCACGGGAGAACCTCGCGTATGGACACCGTATGCATACCGCGTTTCTCCCAGCAAGAGGCTAGCTCAGGAAATTATGCTGCCGAGCCGCTTGGTCACCGCTGTTTTTCCTGCGATTCACCGTGATGACGGTCACTTTCACCGTGAACGGGTAGGAGGCCTCGCGGAGTTGGCGAAACGGATCGGATCCGGCCGGTCAATGCCGCGAGGACTCGCCCACGCCCGGGTGACGCCAGGGGCGGATACGAGCCAGGCACCGCCCGCCCCGCGCCCCGTTCCCCCGCGCAGGTTCGGGTTCATCGCGGGACCAGGCCACTAGGCTGCGAGCCTGCCGCGTGGACAGCGACGTCCGCCGTCCGGTCCGCGCGTCGCCGAGCCGCCGTCGACGGAAGCGAGTCGAACCTTGAACTTCCTTACCATCGGTCACCGCGGGGTCATGGGTGTCGAGCCCGAGAACACCCTCCGTTCGTTCGTCGCCGCCCAGCAGGCCGGCCTCGACCTGATCGAACTCGATCTGCACCTGAGCAAGGACGGCGCCCTCGTCGTCATGCACGACGCGGAGGTGGACCGCACGACCGACGGCACCGGCCCGATCGCCGAGAAGACCCTCGCGGAACTGCGCGCCCTGGACGCGGGCCGCGGCGAGCGGGTGCCGGTCTTCGAGGAGGTCCTGGACGCGGTGAAGACGCCGCTGCAGGCCGAGATCAAGGACGTGGCGGCCGCCCGGGCGCTGGCCGAGGTCATGCACCGGCGGGACCTGGTCTCCCGGGTTGAGGTGTCCTCGTTCCACGACGAGGCGGTCGCCGAGATCGCCCGGCTGGTGCCGGGGGTGCGCACAGCGCTCATCGCGAGCCGCTACGGCACCGACGTGGTGGAGCGCGCCACGGACGTGGGGGCCGAGACGGTCTGTCTCAACGTCCGCAGGCTGACCCTGGAGATCGTCGAGCGTGCCCGCGCGGCCGGCCTGAGGATCATCGGGTGGGTGGTCAACACGCAGGACCACCTGCGGCTCGTCCGCGCGCTCCAGCTGGACGGGGCGACGACCGACTACCCGGAGATCAAGCGCACCGGCCGCTTCACCGCGTGATCCGGCGCGCCGTCTCCCGAATGAACGTCACACCAACGGCTTGACCAGCAGCTCGAACTGGAGGTCGTCGCGCTGCGGAATGCCGAAGCGCTCGTCGCCGTACGGGAACGGCGTCATCTCTCCCGTACGGCGGTAGCCCCGGCGCTCGTACCAGGCGATCAGGTCATCGCGCACCGAGATCACGGTCATGTGCATCTCGGTGACGCCCCAGGCCGCACGGGCCTGGCGCTCCGCCTCCGCTATGACGGTCTTGCCGAGGCCCGCGCCCTGGAGAGCGGGACTGACCGCGAACATCCCGAAGTAGGCATGGCTGCCACGGTGTTCGAGCTGGCAGCAGGCGACGATCAGGCCGTCCTGCTCGACGGTCAGCAGCCGGCTGTCGGGCGACTTGATGACGTCCAGGACGCCCTGCGGGTCGGTCCGCTGGCCCTCCAGGATGTCCGCCTCGGTGGTCCATCCGGCCCGGCTGGCGTCGCCCCGGTACGCCGACTCGATCAGGGCGACCAGCGCGCCGACGTCGGCGTCGGTGGCGGGCCTGAACGTCGGTCCGGTGGCGGTGGTCTCCATGGGTCGGTCTCCGATCTCGGGCGCGGCTGAACCAGGTCGAGCCTAACCCTGCCACTAGGCTCCGCCTGCATGGTGCACGTACTCAGCAGCCGGACACTTCTGCGGCCCGTGGACCCCGAGCGCTCCCGGATCTTCTACGGGCAGCAGCTGGGCCTCGCCGTCTACCGCGAGTTCGGCACGGGCCCGGAGCGCGGGACCGTCTACTTCCTCGGCGGCGGCTTCCTGGAGCTCTCCGGCCGTGCGCGGACCCCTTCCTCGCCCGCGGTGCAGCTGTGGCTCCAGGTCGAGGACGTGTCCGGCGCGCACGAGGAACTGCTGGCCAAGGGGGTCGAGATCGTACGGCCTCCGGTGAAGGAGCCGTGGGGACTGATCGAGCTGTGGATCGCCGACCCGGACGGCACCCGGATCGTGCTGGTGGAGATCCCGTCGGACCATCCGCTGCGGTACCGGCCCGGCATCTAGGGATCCCCGGGGGGACAGGAACCCCTCTGACGACCGCTACCGGGGCCTGGCGCCCGCCGTGAGCAGATGGCCGCCGACGCCGAGCAGTGACGGCACCGACTCGGTCCGCCGCAGTGCGCGCAGGACCAGCTCACGACGTGACGGGTCGTCGAGCCAGTCGCGGACGCCGCCCATCAGCCAGGCCGCGCCCTCCACGCCGTACTGGCCGTGGGGTGTCAGCCCGGCCGCGGAGAACTCGGCCGGGACCTCGTCGGGCTCATGGAAGTAGGCGGTCGTGAACAGGGACTTCGGCCCACCGGTCGGGCGCATCCGCCCGTCGCCGACCGCCGCCTCGATCTGCGGTCGGCGCTCGGCTTCGAAGTACAGCCCCGTGCTCAGATTGTCGTACAGGGGCACGTACCGGTTGATCGTGGCGGCCACCACGAGTCCTCCGGGCCGCAGCACCCGGCGGGCCTCGGTGAGCGCCCGGACCCGGTCCTCCCGCTCGGGCAGGTGGTAGAGGGGGCCGAGCAGCAGCACCACGTCCATGGACGCGTCCGGCGCCTCGAGGGCACGGGCGTCGCCGTGGCGCGCGGTGACGCCCGGCAGCCGGGCCGCCCGCTCGACGTGCAGCGGCACGGGGTCGACGAGCTCCACCGCGTAGCCGTCGGCGGCCAGCCACTGCGCGTGGACGCCGCTGCCGCCGCCCACGTCGAGGACGCGCGCCGGAGCGGGCGGCAGGAGGCGGCGCAGGACGTCCTGGGTACGCCACAGCTCCAGGCGGCCGGCGCCCGAGCGCAGCCGGCCGTCCTCCCCGTCCCGCCCGTAGTACTCCGCGATCTCCTCGGCGAGAGCGGGGCCCTCGGCCCCGGCCGAACGATCCGTCTCCATGCCGGCAGCGTGGCCCGCCGCACGGGGTTCGGACAAGCGATTTCCGGCGCGGGACACGGGCGGTCGCGGGCCGCTGTCGTGGCACCCGGGACGCCCGGATGGAGGTCGGCTCGTCGTCATGGGACACGGGGGACACGGGGACACCGAGAGACCGGCACACCGGGACACGGCCGAGCAGTCCCGGTTGTCCAGCCCGTCGTCACCGGAACACGACCACACCCTCCAGGTTGGCCGATCTGTCGCCACCGCGACACGGCCGAACAGTCCCGGTCGGCCGGCCCGTCATCACCGGAACACGGCACAGCGGTCCCGGACGGCCGGCCCGTGGTCAGGGCCGTGGTCCCGGACGGCACGGCCGACGTCACGGGCGGCGGTCCCGGATGGCCGGGCCGTGCGGCCGGGGCTAGCGTGCGAGGTGAGGACCCCCGCCCGCGCACGGATGTCCCCGCTCCGGGCGGCCGAGCCCGGAAGGAACCTGCCATGGAGTTCGACAAGCCGGTGATCGGCGGCCCCTGCTGGACCGAGCTCGGGACCAGTGACCTGGAGGGGGCGAAGCGGTTCTACACGGAGCTGTTCGGCTGGCGGCCGGAGACGGATCCGCGGCAGGAGGCGGGCGGGTACACGGTGGCGCACCTCGGGGACGCGGCGATCGCCGCGCTCACCCCGCTCTACCAGGAGTCCCAGCCGGTCGCCTGGAACGTGTCGTTCGCGGTGGCGGACACGGACGAAGCGGCACGGCGGGTGGAGGAGGCGGGCGGGACGGTGGTCCTCGGCCCGATGGACATCTTCGACGTGGGCCGTTTCGCCGTGGCCCTCGACCCGACGGGCGCGGCGTTCCAGCTGTGGCAGGCACGGGCCTTCCCCGGCGCCGGGCTGTTCAACGCGCCCGGCACGCTCGGCTGGGTGGAGCTGGCGACCCGCTCCCCCGACCGTGCCCGGGACTTCTACACCACGCTCTTCGGCTGGAGCGTCAACGCCTCGCAGTGGTACACGGAGTGGGGCATCGACGGGAAGGAGTTCGGCGGGATGGCCGACATGGGCGACCGGTTCCCGCCCGAGGTGCCTGCGCACTGGCTGCCGTACTTCGCCGTGACCGACGTGGACGCGACGGCCCAGGTCGCGGAGCAGGCGGACGGCGCGGTCTTCGTGGCCCCCACGGACGTGCCTGACGGCCCGCGCATCGCTGTGCTGCGCGACCCGCAGGGCGCGGCGTTCGGCGTGTTCAAGGCACGCGAGGAGGACTGACCGGCCGGCACTTGCCTTCGAGTGGGCTCCAGCTCCTAGCGTCGTGGACACGGCCCCGGGACCTGATCCACACCTGCTCGGAAGGGAAACACACGTGCGTTACACGCTCTTCGGACGGACCGGTCTGCGCGTCAGCGAGCTGGCCCTCGGCGCGATGACCATCGGCGACGACTGGGGGTGGGGCGCGGACAAGGAGACCAGCGCCCGGCTCGTCGACGCCTATGCCGACGCGGGCGGCAATTTCATCGACACCGCGAACAACTACACGGAGGGCAGCTCGGAGCGCATCCTCGGCGAGCTGCTCACCGGTCGGCGCGACTCCTTCGTGCTGGCCAGCAAGTACACCTGCGGCACCCACGACGGGGACGTCAACGCGGCGGGCAGTCACCGCAAGAACCTGGTGCGGTCGGTCGAGGCGAGCCTGCAGCGGCTGCGCACGGACCGGCTCGACGTTCTGTGGGTGCACGCCCGCGACAACTTCACCCCCGTCGAGGAGGTGATGCGGGCCCTGGACGACCTGGTGCGCCTGGGGAAGGTGCTGTACGTCGGGGTCTCGGACTGGCCGGCGTGGGAGATCGCGCAGGCCAACACCCTCGCGGAGCTGCGCGGTTGGACCTGCTTCGCGGGCTCGCAGCTGCGCTACAACCTGCTGGAGCGCACTCCGGAGCGCGAACTCCTGCCGCAGGCACGGGCGTTCGACCTGGCCGTGTTCGCCTGGGCGCCGCTGGCGGCAGGCAAGCTCACCGCCAAGTACCGGCGCGGGGAGACCGGACGTGTCGCGGCCCTCGGGGTCGAGACGCAGGCGTGGGAGGAGGACGTCATCGCCGCCGTGGTGGAGATCGCCGAGCAGGGCGGCTGGAGCCCGGCGCAGGTGGCCCTCGCCTGGCTGCGCGGCCGCCCGGGGAACGTCGTACCGATCGTCGCGGCGACCAAGGAGGCGCAGCTGGCCGACAACCTGGCGAGCACGGGCGTCCGTCTCGACACCGACGCGGTGGCGCGCCTGGACGAGATGAGCGCCGTCCCGCTGGGCTTCCCGCACGACTTCCTGCGCGAGCCGCCCGTCACCCGCAACGTCTACGGCGACCGCTGGCACCGGATCGAGGACCGCCGCTCCACCCACCGCCGCACGGTGCACGAGGTGCTCTAGCGCTCAGGCGTGCAGGACGCCCGCCCGGCCCTCCAGGCGGCTGAGCAGATCACCGAGCAGTGCGGCCAGTTCACCCTGGCCGTCCGGGGCGAGGACGGACAACACGGATGTCTCGTACGCGAGTTGCTCGGGGAGGATGCCGTCGACCAGGTCGCGGCCGGCGTCGGTGAGACGGACATGGGCCACGCGCCGGTCCCGGGTGTCGCCGCGCCGCTCCACCAGTCCGCGTTCGGTCAGCTGCTTGAGCCGCTTGGTGACGGCCGCCCCGGAGGAGTAGGTCTCCCGGACCAGATCCCCCGGGGTCAGCTCGTGGCCGGTGCGGCGCAGTGCGCCGAGCAGGTCGAACTCCGGGCGGCTGAGGCCGGCCCGGCGCAGCGGCGCGTCCTCGGCCTGCTGCAGGAGGGCGGCGCAGCGGTTGATCCGGCCGATGACCTCCATGGGTCCGGTGTCCAGCTCGGGGTGCACGGCCCGCCACTGCCGGACGACGGCGGAGACGGTGTCCGCGTGCTCCGCGTCGTTCCCGTTCCCCGGCTGCTGTCCCCCCGGCGCCTCACTCCCGTTCCCCGGCCGCCCGTTCGTCGCCGTCATGGCCGTATGTCCTCCGTCGTCCTGCCCGAGTCCTGTTCCAGAGGGACGAGCCCCTGGCGTCGTACCGTCGCGGCGAGCGTACGGTGTCCGGCCTGTTCGGCGAGCACGACCCGCTCCTCGGGCAGGGCGCGCTGCCACCATTCGCCCAAGGCGGCGTCCGCCGTGGCGCGCAGGTCGACCAGTGCGGCGGCGAGGGTGCGGCGGGCGGTCTCTAGGGCGCGGGGTGCGGGGTGCGGCTCGGCGAGCAGGCGGGCGGCCAGTTCGCGGGCGCGTTCGACGGCGGTCAGCGCGTGCTCGACGCGGTCGCCCGCGCGCCGGTTGGTGACGGCCACGGCCGCCACGAAGCCGACCAGCGCGCCG
Organism: Streptomyces griseochromogenes; assembly: GCF_001542625.1. Lineage (NCBI taxonomy): Bacteria > Bacillati > Actinomycetota > Actinomycetes > Kitasatosporales > Streptomycetaceae > Streptomyces > Streptomyces griseochromogenes. The sequence goes on from NZ_CP016279.1 coordinate 7,009,647, forward strand.
ACGAGGGTGTCCGCGACCCGCTCGGTGATCAGCCGGCCGGGGTCCTGGCTGCGGGCGAACTCGGTGACGAGCAGGGCCATCGGCGTGACGCACACGCTGCCGAGCCAGTAGTTGCGGCCGATCAGTGCCTCGGCGCCGAAGTTGAAGGCGAGGCAGCACAGCACCAGGGCGGCCGGGTGGAGGTGGGCGAGCGGGGCGATGGCGGCGAAGACCAGGACGCCGACCAGGTTGCCGACGACGCGCTGGACGCCCCGGCTCCAGGTGAGGGTGACGTTCGCCTGGTAGAGGGAGGCCGCGGTGACCAGGGCCCAGTAGGGGCGGCCGACACCGAGCGCGAGGGAGGCGTAGCCGGCGAGGGCGCAGCCGATCGCGGTACGGGCGGCGAGGGGGGCGAGCGGGGCGAGCCGGTGCCGCAACGGGGCGCGCGGGCAGGCCGGTTCACTGTCCGCGCCGAGGAGTTCACCGGCCGCGTCGCCGAGGGGCTCGGCCCGCGGGATCCGGCCGGTGCCGCGCAGCTCGCGGGCCCAGGCCCGCAGCCGCTCGGGGTCGGCGTCGGCGGGGGCCGCGAGGGCGACCTCGGCGCGCACGAGGAGCTGTGCGAGGGCGCGGCGGGTGTGGTCGGGGCGGGCGCCCGCGGTCGGCAGGTACTGCCGGGCGGCGTGGACGGCGGCGGCGCTCGCGGCGCGGGCCCGGGCGTGGCCGTCGCCGGTGCCGCCCGTTTCCGCGTACGCGGCGGCGGTGTTCAGGGCCTGGGCGGTCGCGCGGCGCTCGGGGCCGTGCGGGCGCAGCAGCCCGGGTGCCATGCAGATCAGCCAGGCCCAGGCGCCCGCCGCCAGGGCGAGTCCGACGTGGCCGGGAACCTGGCCGAGGCGTTGCGGCGCGAACAGGGAGGCGGAGCTGATGAAGGTGAGCACCACGTTCGCCGGCGGGCCGATGCGGGTGGCGTCGCACACCGCCTTCTGCGCGGCCGCCATGAGCGCGCCGACGGTGACCAGCACGACGGCGTTGTCGGTGAGCGACGCCGCGACCAGGGCGACGGCGAGGCCGCCCACCATGCCGAGGACGGTCCAGACGAGGGCGCGGGCCCGGGCCGCGTAGGGCCTGTTGTGGCCGTAGAGCGCGCACAGGGATCCGGCCATCGTGTACACGGCGAGGTCGAGGCGGCCCAGTGCCAGCAGGGTCAGGTTGGGCGGGGCGACCGCGGCGACCGCGCTCAGCGCGGGCTTGAACCAGATGTCGGAGGGCCGCCCGAGGCGGAGCGCTCCGACGAGGGGAAGACGGTGGCGGGTCCAGGGGGTCGCACTGCTCATGCCCATTAATTTAGCATGTGTTTTACTAGTAAATGATTTGCCGGGGCCCCGCCCTCACCTGCTGTGCTCCGGCGAACGCTCCCCGTGTACTCCCTTGCGCTCGCGTGCGCCCCGCATGCCGTGGGCATCGCATCCCTGGACCGACCGTCGAACTGGGGAGGTGCGCGTGCACGAACCGACGTCGGCGGCCTGGCTGCTGGTCGCGGTGTGCGCGGCGACCGGGGGCTACTGTCTGCTGCGGATGCGCAGCACGGTCGAGGAGCAGCGCCGGTCCGCGGGCGGCGAGGCTCTGATGGGGTTCGGCATGGCCGCGATGGCCGTGCCCGCCACGGTGTTCACCCCGCCGGGATGGGCATGGCCGCTGTACGCGGCCGTGTTCGGCGCGGCGGCGCTGCGCGGCCTGTGGGCCGCGCGCGGCGGCCCGCACCATCTGCACCATCTGGTGGGGACGGCGGCGATGATCTACATGTCCCTCGTCATGGCGGCCTCCCCCGCCTCCCACCACCACTCGCACACCGCCGCCGGAGTCCCGCTGGTGACGGGCGCGCTCCTGCTCTACTTCACCGGCTATGTCCTGGTGTCCGGAGCCCGTCTCGTGCCCGCTGCCGCCCCCCCTGGCGGGACGGTGGCACCACGCTGGGGAGACCGTCCCGAGCTGGCGCGGGCGTGCCGGCTGTCGATGGGGATAGGCATGGTCGCGATGCTGCTCACGATGTGAACCGCCGGGCCCTGCGCGCGGGAGGCACAGGCGTTGCTTGCGTCACTTCGGCACCATGGACCGTACCCCTGAACGGCCCGGCGCTCATAGGGTGCTGCCCATGATGGTCCCCGTGGCACTGCTGCTGCTCGGCGCCCTGACCGCCGTCATGGCCCCACGGCTGCTCGCCCGGGCCGACTGGCAGGACCGTGAGCCGGTGGTCGCCCTGTGGGTGTGGCAGTGCGTGGTGGCGGCCGTCTTGGTGTGCTGCGCGCTGTCGATGACGCTCAGCGCCGCGGCGGCCTGGCAGGCGGTGCGCGGGCATGTGTTCGGTACGGCTCCGCGAGCGGTCGTGGACGCATACGCCCTCGGCGCGGCCGATCCATGGGCGGCGACCATCGCGGTGGCCCTCGCCTGCGGCGGACTGTGGAGTCTGGCGATGCTGGTGCGCGAGGTCGTACGGGCTCGGGCGCGGCGACGCCTGCGGCGCTCCGAACTCCTCGTGCGCGCACCGCTGTTGCCGGGCGAGGAGCCGGCGGGCGGACGGCTGGTGGTGCTGGAGGGCGAGCGCCCCGACGCCTGGTGGCTGCCCGGAACGGCTCCCCGGCTCGTCATCACCACGGCCGCCCTGCGCCGCCTGAAGGGGCGTCAACTCGATGCCCTGCTCGCCCATGAGCAGGAACACGACCGGGCCCGGCACGACTGGCTGCTGCACTGTTCGGGCGCGCTGGCCGGCGGGTTCCCGCAGGTGCCGGTGTTCGCGGCGTTCCGCGACGAGATGCACCGCCTGGTCGAGCTGGCCGCCGACGACACGGCCTCCCGACGTTTCGGCCGCCTGACCACCGCGCTGGCTCTGGTCGAACTCAACGAGGACCGAGGCGTGTTCGGCCCCTCTCCCACCCCGCACGCACATGTCCCGCAGCGCGTGCACCGGCTGCTGACTCCCCCGGACCGCCTCCCGGCGCTGCGCCGGCTGCGCCTGACGGCCACGGCCGCGCTCGTCCCGGTCCTCCCGGTACTGGTGGCACTGGTACCGGGCCTGCGGGCACTGGGCTAGCGCACCGCAGACCCGGCGCCACCACACATCACGGGGCTCCACGGCCCAGGCGTCGTCGGCGCTCATGGCACGCTCCTCGCCCCGCCCGGCCCGGCCTGCTGCCCGATCCGACGCACCCGGCTCGGCAAGCGAACCGAAGACCCGTGCCGCCGCACGTCGCGGAGCCCCACAGCCCAGACGCGTCAAAGCTCACGGCACACTCCCCGCCCCGCCCGGCCCGCTGCCCGATCCGACGCACCCGACTAGGCGCACCTGGCTCGGCGAGCGAACCGAAAACCCACACCACCACACATCACGGGGCTCCACGGCCCAGGCACGTCAAGCTCACGGCTCTCTCCTCGCCCTGCCCGGTCCGGCGCACCCGACTCGGCGACGGGACCGCAGGCCCCGCTCCGGCGACCGACGCTGCTCCCGGGCGCACTTCCGGCCCCGATCGGCGACTCCGGCGTCGGGACGATGGCCGCGGCGCCGCCCGGTCGGCGAAGATCGCGGCATGCGCCGTCAGCCCACGAAGGCCCCGCCGCGCCCGCCGGCCCACCGCACGGCGGCGCTCGCGGCGGCCGTGCTCGCCCTCGCTTCCGCGCTGCTCCTGACGCTCGTCGCGATCCGGTGGCATCCGCTGGTCGCCCTGGACGGCACCGTCGCCCGCCGCACCCACCGCTGGGCCGTGCGCGAACCCGGTCTCACCCACACCTTCCGCATCCTGACGGACTGGGTCTGGGATCCGCTGACCATGCGCCTGGTGTGCGCGGCCGCCGCGGTGTGGCTGGTGTGGCGCCGGGCGGCCTGGTGGACGGCGCTGTGGCTGGCGGTCACCGTCGCCGTGTCCACGCTCGTGCAGCAGTCCGTGAAGGCGGGCGTCGACCGGCCCCGCCCTACCTGGCCCGATCCCGTCGACAGCGCGCACTACGCGGCCTTTCCTTCCGGACACGCCATGACGGCCACCGTCGTCTGCGGACTCCTGCTGCGGCTGCTGAACCGCTTCGGCGCGGACCGCTTTCTGTGGCGTGCGGCCGTGACCGTGGCCGTCGTCTCGGTGGCCGGTGTGGGCCTGACCCGGGTGTGGCTGGGCGTCCACTGGCCCTCGGACGTCGTGGGCGGCTGGCTGTTCGGGGCGCTGGTGGTGGCGGTGGCCGTGGCGGTGTACGAGTGGCCGCGGGGCGGCCGGGCGCGGCCGCCGCGCCGGTAGAGTCCGGCGTATGACTGCCGTGCTCTTCGATTTCTCGGGAACCCTGTTCCGCGTCGAGTCCACCGGGTCCTGGCTGCGGGCCGTGCTGGAGGAGGCCGGTCTGACGCTGTCCGAGCCCGAACTCGCCGACACCGCGAAGGCCTTGGAGGCGGCAGGTGCGCTGCCGGGCGGGGCGGACCCCGTCGAGGTGCCGGCGGACCTCGCCGGTCTGTGGGCGGTGCGGGACGAGAGCGCACGGCTGCACCGGGCCGCCTACACCGGACTGTCCCGGCGCGTCACGCTCCCCGACCCCGGCCTGCACGACGCGCTGTACGAGCGGCACATGTCCCCCATCGCCTGGTCCCCGTACCCGGACGCCGCCGAGGTGCTGCGCACGCTGCGCGAGCGCGGCATCGGTGTCGGCGTGGTCAGCAACATCGGCTGGGACCTGCGCCCGGTCTTCCGCGAGCACGGTCTCGACGCGTATGTGGACGCCTATGTGCTGTCGTACGAACACGGCGCGCAGAAGCCTGACCCGCGGCTCTTCTCGGCCGCCTGCGCGGAACTGGGCGCCGATCCGCGGCAGGTGCTGATGGTCGGGGACAACAGAGTGGCGGACGGCGGTGCGGCCGCGCTGGGCTGCCGTGTGCACTTCGTGGACCATCTGCCGGTGGCACAGCGCCCCGACGCGCTGCTGCCGGTCCTGGACCTGATGGGTTGACACCGCGCCCCTGTCCGGTCCGCCGCGGGAACGGGGCGGCCGGTGCGCCGCGGCGGCAGGGCGGGCGCCCCCCGCGCCGTCCGTCTGAGACGATCCCCCGCGTCGCCCCAGACGGACGGCAGCTCTGAGCGGGGCCCGCCCACGGCGGTGCCCTCCGCGTTGAGTATAGTTGGCTGGTAGCCAGTCAACGCAGGAGTCAAGCATGTCCCCGCGCAGCGCCTCGGTCAATGAAGAGTTGCGGCGACGTTCCCGGGAGCGGCTGCTACAGGCCGCGGTCGAGCTGGTCGACGAGCACGGGTTCGAGGCCACCACGCTGGCCGACATCGCGGACCGGGCGGGTTCGGCGCGCGGGCTGGTGTCGTACTACTTCCCAGGAAAGCGCCAGTTGGTGCAGTCAGCCGTGCACCGGTTGATGCACCGCACGCTGGAGGAGGCACTCGAGCGGGAGCCGCACACCGAGGACGGGCGGGAGCGGCTGGCCCGGGCCATCGACGCGGTCCTCGGACTCGCCCGCGACCGGCCGGTGCTCATGCGCCAGCACATGGCGGGGCTGCTCCAGGCCGAGGGCTTCGTGCAGTGCCCGGAACAGCGGCGGCTGTCGGAGCTGCTGATCGACACGGTCGCCCGGTACGGCTCCGAGGACGTGGCGGCCGACTATCCCCTGCTGCGTGCCCTGCTGATGGGAGCGGTGTACGCGGCGCTGGTGCCGGGGGTGCCGATGCCCGTCCCGGCCCTGCGCGCCGAGCTCTTCGAGCGGTACGGGCTCGAGTGGGAACTGGGCACGCCCCCGGGGAGCGACAGGGATGCGGAGGCCGGGCGGGAGCAGGATCTGTCGCGGTTCTTCGCGACGGAGGAACGGGCCGATTAGCGGGTAGCGGTCCGGCCGTCTCCCAGCTCCGCCCCCCGTCACCGCCTGGCGCGCCGAGGCGCCAGGAAACCGGCGTCCCGCGCCTGGGCGATCAGCCCGAGGGAGCGCCGGCGGCTGTGCCCGGTCGCGCACATCACCGCGAGGACCGGATCGGCGCCCTCCTCCTGGGCCGCGCGGTACTTCTGGGCGGCGAGCCGGCACCCTTCGATACCCCGCGGCCAGGGCGGTCGGGCGCGCCGCCCTCCCGCGGGCCCGGCAGGCTCGTCGGCGAAGCCGTCGTACGACCCCTCGGCCACGACCCCGCACGCCTCGAACAGAGGCTCCTCGATCCAGTCGGCGAGCACGGTCAGGTCGGCGAGGGACAGGGCCGGCTGCGCCTTGATGTCCTCGATGGACACGCAGCGCGCGGTCACCACGGCCACGGCGTCCACGCGCGCCCCGTCGGGGAAGGCCAGCCCGACATGGAACCAGGACGTGGCGCCCCCGTGCTCCCGCACCTTCCACGCGGGCCGCACCGACACCGTGCCGTCCTCGGCACGCCGGTCGGAAAGATTAAGAAAGGATGCTTCTAGCACACACGCAACGTAACCTCATGATCACACTCCATACGGGGGGACACGCGTCCGCGTCACCCCGCCGGACCCTGCCGTCGCGCGTCCGGCGGTGCCATGCTGGAGCCGTCCGCACACTCTCCTCCTGCGATTCCTTCGAGCAAGGAGTACCACCGTGCTGCGTGTCGCCGTCGTCGGCTCCGGGCCGAGCGGATGCTACACCGCCCAGACCCTGGTCCAGCAGGATCCCGAAGTGCGGGTGGACGTGCTGGACCGGCTGCCGTGCCCCTACGGCCTGGTGCGCTACGGCGTCGCCCCGGACCACGAGAAGATCAAGTCCCTGCAGGGCAGCCTGCGCACGGTGCTGGAGCACGACCGGGTGCGCTTCCTCGGCGGGGTCCGGGTCGGCGGACCCGGCGGACTGCCCGTCCCCCGGCTGCGGGAGCTGTACCACGCGGTCGTGTACTGCGTGGGTGCCGCCACCGACCGCCACCTCGGGATCCCCGGTGAGGAGCTGCCGGGCAGCTGGTCGGCGACCGAGTTCGTGTCCTGGTACAGCGCGCACCCGGACGCCGCCGACGCGGGGTATGTGCGCGGCGTCCGGTCGGCGGTCGTCATCGGCGTGGGCAACGTGGCCGTGGACGTGACCCGGATGCTGGTGCGGGGCGCCGGTGAACTGCGTCCGACGGACATGCCGCAGGCGGCGCTGGACACGCTGGCGGCGAGCGGGGTCGCCGAGGTCCACATGGTCGGCCGGCGCGGCCCCTCGCAGGCCCGTTTCACCACCAAGGAGCTGCGCGAGCTCGGCGGTCTGCCGGACACCGAAGTGACCGTGGATCCGGGCGAGTTGGCGCTCGATCCGGGATACACCGACTCCTCCGCGCTGCCCGCAGTGCAGCGCCGCAACGTGGAGGCGCTGCGCCGCTGGGCGGCCGAACCGCCCCGGCGGGCGGCCCGCAGGATAAGACTCCGGTTCTTCCTGCGGCCCGTGGAACTGCTCGCGGACGGCGGCCGGGTGGCTGCCGTGCGCTTCGAGCGGACGGTTCCGGACGGGCGCGGCGGGGTGACCGGCACCGGCCGGTACGAGGACGTGCCGGCCCAGCTGGTGCTGCGCTCGGTGGGCTATCGCGGAGTGCCGCTGGAGGGGCTGCCGTTCGACACGGCGAGCGGCACCGTGCCGCACCGGGAGGGCCGCGTCCTGCGCGAGGGGGTCGCCTCCCCGGGCGAGTACGTCGCCGGATGGATCAAGCGCGGTCCGACGGGCGTCATCGGCACCAACCGGCCGTGCGCCAAGGAGACCGCGACCTCGCTGCTGGCCGACGCGCCCGGGCTGGTACGCCGTCAGGTCCCGGAGGATCCGCTCGCGGCGCTGCGGGCGGCGGGCGTCGAGCCGGTGCCGTGGTCGGGCTGGCTGGCGATCGAGCACGCCGAGGCCGAGCTGGGGGCGCGGCTGGGGCGGAGCGTGGTCAAGCTGGCCGACTGGGACGCGCTGCTCGGGGCGGCGCGGTCCGCCTAGCGGAGTCGACGGCCGCCTGGCGGGCATGACACACATCGGCAACCATTCGGAAATCAACAAACTGTTCAAGGGCCTTACGGTCTCGTGCTGTTCGGATGCCACGCCCCGCCCGCCGCTCTGGAGTCCCCATGGCCACGACCGCAGACGTCCACCCCGTCGACGAGATACCACCGGCACGGCAGCTGGCGGCCTTCGGCCTGCAGCATGTGCTCGCGATGTACGCGGGCGCCGTCGCGGTGCCGCTGATCGTGGGCGGTGCGATGAAGCTGTCGCCCGCCGACCTGGCGTATCTGATCACCGCCGACCTGCTGGTGTGCGGCATCGCCACGCTGATCCAGTGCGTCGGGTTCTGGCGGTTCGGCGTACGGCTGCCGATCATGCAGGGCTGTACGTTCGCGGCCGTGTCTCCGATGGTGCTGATCGGGACGACGGGCGGCGGACTGCCCGCGATCTACGGCTCGGTGATCGTCGCGGGGCTCGCGATCGTGCTGCTCGCACCGGTCTTCGGCCGGCTGCTGCGCTTCTTCCCGCCGTTGGTCACCGGCACGGTGATCCTGATCATCGGCGCTTCGCTGCTTCCGGTCGCGGGCGACTGGGCCGCCGGCGGCGCAGGTGCGAAGGACTTCGGGGAGCCGAGGAATCTGGCACTGGCGGGCTTCGTGCTGGCGGTCGTGCTCGGCGTGCAGCGGTTCGCGCCGGTGTTCCTCGGCCGGATCGCGGTCCTGATCGGCATCGCCGCGGGCCTGGCGGCGGCCGTACCCTTCGGGTTCACCGACTTCAGCGGGGTCGGGGACGCGGACTGGGTGGGGATCAGCACGCCGTTCCACTTCGGGGCTCCGGCGTTCAAGGCGTCGGCGATCGTGTCCATGCTGGTGGTGGCCCTGGTGTCGATGACCGAGACGACCGGTGACCTGATCGCGGTCGGCGAGCTGACCGGGCGGAAGGTCGAGCCGCGCACGCTGGCCGACGGGCTGCGCGCGGACGGCCTGTCGACCGTGCTCGGCGGCGTGTTCAACACCTTCCCGTACACGGCGTACGCGCAGAACGTGGGCCTGGTCGGGATGACCCGGGTACGCAGCCGCTGGGTGGTCGCGGCGGCCGGCGCCATCCTCGTCCTGCTCGGTCTGCTGCCCAAGCTGGGCGCGGTGGTCGCGGCGATTCCCGCGCCGGTGCTCGGCGGGGCGGGCCTGGTGATGTTCGGGACCGTCGCGGCGAGCGGGCTGCGGACGCTGGCCCGCGTCGACTTCAAGGGCAACGACAACCTGACGGTGGTGGCCGTCTCGGTGGCCGTCGGCATGCTTCCGGTGGGGGTGCCCACGGTCTACGCGAAGTTCCCCGACTGGTTCCAGACCGTGATGAACAGCGGCATCAGCGCGGGCTGCCTGACCGCGATCGCCCTGAACCTGCTGTTCAACCACCTTCCCGCGAGGGCTGGTTCAGGGTCGGTCACCGAGTCGCAGGTGCTGCCGTCCGGCGGCGGCGAGGAGGCTGTCGAGCAGTCCCGGGAAGAGGTCGTCTAGGTCGTCCCGGCGCAGGCCGTTCATCTTGGCCGTGCCCCGGTAGACCTGCCGGACGACCCCGCTCTCGCGCAGCACCCGGAAGTGGTGCGTGGTGGTGGACTTGGTCACCGGCAGGTCGAAATGGGAACAGGACAACTCCGCACCCTCGGCGGCCAGTTCGCACACGATCCGCAGCCGCATCGGATCGGAGAGCGCGTGCAGCACGGCCTCCAGCCTGATCTCCTCCCGGTCCGGATGGGGAAGATCACGCCCGGCGGCAGGACTGGTCACGGCGGCCCCCTTTCGTCATGGAACGTTCGGCACTCGACATTGTACGAGAACCATCATAGTTTGACACTCACCGAACTACGAAGGTTATCGTACAAGCCGACCATCGATCCCGTGATGAACGGAGTCTGCCGTGAGCGCGCTCTTCGAGCCCATCACCCTGCGCGACGTGACCGTCCCGAACAGGGTGTGGATGTCCCCGATGTGCCAGTACTCGGCCGAACCGGAGGGCCCGTCGGCCGGCGCTCCGCACGACTGGCACTTCGCGCACTACGCGGCCCGGGCGACCGGCGGCACCGGCCTGATCCTCGTCGAGGCCACCGCGGTCTCCCCCGAGGGCCGGATCTCCCCCTACGACCTCGGCCTGTGGAACGACGCCCAGGTGGAGGCCTTCCGGCGGATCACACGCTTCCTCGCCGCCCAGGGCACGGTTCCGGCCGTCCAGCTGGCGCACGGCGGCCGGAAGGCCTCCACCGACCAGCCCTGGAAGGGCGGCGCGCCGGTCGGCCCGGACGCGTACGGCTGGCAGCCGCTCGCCCCGAGCCCCGTGCCCTTCGACGAGCGCCACCCCGTGCCCGACGAACTGACCACCGAGCAGATCCACACGGTGGTCGGCCAGTTCGCCCGGGCGGCGCGCCGCGCCCTGGCCGCCGGTTTCGAGATCGCGGAGATCCACGGCGCCCACGGCTATCTGATCAACGAGTTCCTCTCGCCGCACTCCAACCACCGCACCGACGCCTACGGCGGCTCGTACGAGAACCGCACCCGCTTCGCCCTCGACGTGGTCGACGCCGTACGGCAGGTGTGGCCCGACGACAAGCCGGTCTTCTTCCGCATCTCGGCGACCGACTGGCTGCAGGAGGGCGGCTGGACGCCGGACGACACGGTCCGTTTCGCCTGTGATCTGCACGCCCACGGCGTCGACCTGCTCGACGTCTCCACCGGCGGCAACGTCTCCGATGCCGCCATCCCGACCGGACCCGGCTACCAAGTCCCCTTCGCCGCCCGGGTGAAGGCCGAGACGGCGCTGCGGGTCGGCACCGTGGGCCTGATCACCGAGGCCGAGCACGCGCACAAGCTCGTGGCGAACGGCGAGGCCGACGCGGTCCTGCTGGGCCGTGAGCTGCTGCGCAACCCCTCCTGGGCCCGGCACGCGGCACGGGAGCTGGGTGCCGAGGTCCGCGTACCGGATCAGTACCACCGGTACGTCTGAGCCGCCCCGCGGGGCCTCGGCGCCTTCCCGGGGACGGCCCCGCGTCGGTCCACGGACGACGGACGGCCTACGGGCACCAGGACGCGTCGTAATCGGGATGGCCGGCGAACGGCAGGGCCAGCAGGCGCAGGGTGGTGCATGGTGAGCGGTGTCCGGTCGCCCGCTCGCGCCCGGTGCACGTGCGGCACCGCCCGTGCCGCACCCCGTGCTCGTCCAAGAGCGCCTGCCCGGCGTCGAGATCGCGCAGCACCCGGGCAGGATCGTGCCGCGCCACGTGCGTGAGGAGCTTCACCGGATCGTCGGCGCCGAACTGCGCCAGAGGGGTGTGCGTGGTGCGGCCGTCCTGGGAGGTGAGCACCTGCTCGATGTCGTCCGCGAGCACACCCCAGACCGCGCCCGGGGCGCCTTCGACGGCATCCCGGGCCACCCGCGCGTCCTCCTGGAAACGGGCCCGCAGGAACCGCGCCAGCTCCTCCTGAGCGCTCACGGCCGTCATTCCGGGTGTCCCACGGAGGCGGCCAGTTCCCCCCGGTATCCGGCGTAGGCGGTGCGCAGGCTCTCCCCCGGCCAGTCGGCGGGCAGCAGGTCGGGGGGTAGCACGGGGTCGGTGAGCAGGTGGCGTACGGCCGCCGCGAAGGCGGTGAGGCGGTCGGCCGGGCGGCGGGCATCGGCCGCCTGGGCGAGGAGGTTCCGCGCGGTGGCCGCCCAGCTGTCCAGCGGCCACAGGCGGCCGACCAGGTCCAGCGGGGAGCCGTCGGGGCGCGCGGTGTACGACAGCGCCACGCGCGCGAGGTCGCCGGGCAGCTCGCGGTCGAGGTTGGCCGGGCGCAGCCACACGCCCTCGCGGAGTTCGGCCAGGCGCAGGCCGGCCAACCGGGCGCGCAGCTCGGCGCGTTCGGCGGGGCCGCGGCCCGTCGCCGTGATCACCACCATCTCCCAGTCGCCGCGCCACGCGCGCGTGCGGGGGTGCAGGGCGTCGTCCTGGCGGCGCTGGCGGGCCAGCAGCCGGCCGCTGAGCCGGTAGACGGCGTCGGTACGCCCGAGGTCCCCCGCGGCCACCATCCGGCTCAGCGCGGCCCGCAGCGTGGAGCCGCCGACGCCGAACGGCTCCACCAGCCGGACCAGGTCCTTCACCGGCAGCTCGGGCGGGTGCACGCCCAGCAGCAGGCTCAGCACGACCGACCGCGCGGACAGGGGCCGCAGCACCGCTCCACCCGGCTCGGCCGACACGTTCATGCGCATGGGCACGTACTGTACGTGCGGATTGTTGTTGCAACATTGCTACGGCCGCAGGAAGAGTGCAACATGGCCGTATGGTCTCGATTCCCGCGCAGTCGCCGCCGCAGTCCGCCACCCACGACGTCACCAACCAGGCCCCGCCCCTGGCCCCGTACGACGCCTCCGAGGACCACGCCCTGCTGGAGGGGCTGCGCCGGGAAGGCGCCGGCTGGGCCGAGGAGGGCATCCGGGCGCTGGGGGTGCGCGCGGGCGGCGAGGAGGCCCAGGAGTGGGGCGAGCAGGCGAACCGGCACGAGCCGGAGCTGCGCACCCACGACCGCTACGGCCACCGGATCGACGAGGTCGACTTCCACCCCAGCTGGCACCATCTGATGCGGACGGCGGTCGCCGAGGGACTGGCCGGCGCCCCCTGGGCGGACGACCGGTCCGGCGCCCATGTCGCCCGGACCGCGGGCGGACTGGTGTGGGGGCACACCGAGGCCGGCCACGGCTGCCCGACGTCGATGACGTACGCCGCGGTACCCGCGCTGCGCGCGGAGCCGGATCTCGCCAAGATCTACGAGCCGCTGCTCACCAGCCGCGTCTACGAGCCCGGACTGCGGGTGCCCACCGAGAAGCCCGGCCTGCTCGCGGGGATGGGCATGACCGAGAAGCAGGGCGGCTCCGACGTCCGGACGAACACCACCACGGCCACGCCCACCGGCGAGCCGGGCGTGTACACGCTGCGCGGGCACAAGTGGTTCACGTCGGCGCCCATGTGCGACGTGTTTCTCGTTCTGGCACAGGCTCCGGGGGGCCTGACCTGCTTCCTGGTGCCGCGGATCCTGCCGGACGGCAGCCGCAACACCTTCCGTGTCCAGCGGCTGAAGGACAAGCTCGGCAACCGGTCCAACGCCTCCTCCGAGCCGGAGTTCGACCGGACGGTGGCATGGCGGGTCGGGCCCGAGGGCCTCGGGGTCAAGACGATCATCGAGATGGTCAACTGCACCCGCCTGGACTGCGTGATGTCCTCGGCGACCCTGATGCGCAAGACGCTCGTCGAGGCGGGCCACCACGCGTGCCACCGCAGCGCGTTCGGCGCCCGGCTGATCGACCAGCCGCTGATGCGCAACGTCCTGGCCGATCTGGCGCTGGAGTCGGAGGCGGCGACGACGCTCACCCTTCGGCTGGCCGGGGCGGCGGACCGCGCGGTGCGCGGGGACGCCGGGGAGCGGGCCTTCCGGCGGATCGCCACGGCCGTCGGCAAGTACTGGGTCACCAAGCGGGGCCCGGCGTTCACCGCGGAGGCCCTGGAGTGCCTGGGCGGCAACGGGTACGTCGAGGACTCCGGCATGCCCCGCCACTACCGCGAGGCCCCCCTGCTGTCCATCTGGGAGGGCTCGGGGAACGTCAACGCGCTCGACGTGCTGCGCGCCCTCGGCCGGGAGCCGGACACCGCCGAGGCCCTGTTCGCCGAACTCGCCCTCGCGCGCGGGGCGGACGCCCGCCTGGACGCGGCCGTGGTCTCGCTCAGGCAGCAGCTGGCCGAAACCGACCAGGTGGGTGCCCGTCGGCTGGTCGAGCGCATGGCCCTCGCCCTGCAGGCATCCCTGCTGGTCCGGCATGCTCCGCACCCGGTCGCGGACGCCTTCTGCGCGACCCGGCTGGGCGGCGACTGGGGCCACGCGTTCGGCACCCTGCCCGCCGGAGTCGGCCTCGACGCGATCCTGGAGCGTGCCCTGCCCGGCCGAAACTGATCCCTCCTCGGGCGACCGGGCAGGGGCTCGCCCCCGTGGCCGGTGACAGCCGACGGATCGCACACAGTCAGCGCGCGGTTCCGCATCGTTGTCGGTGCCGTGGTGCACACTCGCGATCAGGTGGCACTGGTCTCGGGGAGGACAACGTGTTCACGGGGATCGACGAGGTCGACTGGGCCTCGCTGCGGCATGCGTACGGCAGCGCGGAGGACGTGCCCGGATGGTTGCGGTCACTGGCCTCCGCGGACGCCGCAGAGCGGCAGACCGCGCTCGACGGCCTGTACGGCGCGGTGCACCACGAGGGGAACGTGTACGACTCGACGCTCGCCTGCGTTCCCTTCCTCGGCTCGCTCGCGGTCCGCGAGGCGGTTCCGGACCGGGTCTGCGTCGTGGAACTGCTCGTCAGCATCGGGGCGGAGAGCGACGACCCACGCGCGCGCGAGGCGGTGCACGCGCATGCCGAGGTGTTCGTGTCCCTGCTCGCGGATCCGGACGCGCGGGTGCGCCGGGCGGCCGCCGGGGCGGTCGTGCGCTTCCTCGACAGTCCGGGGCGCGTCCTGGACCTGCTGCGGCAGCGGATTCCGGCCGAGCGGGACGACCGGGTCCTGCTCGCGCTCACCCAGGCTCTCGGCCTGTGCGCACGTCTCCACCCGGCGCACACCGCCGCTCTGGACGTCCTGGCCGGCCAGAGCGCCCCGCCGCACGGCCCCGGGCTGCGGCTGGCCGCGCTCGGCCAGCTCGCGCTCGCCGCCCCCGACCGGCTCCCCTCGGACCTGGTACCGACGGCCGTCCGGCTGCTGCGCGACAGGTCCGCGCACCGTGGCCGCCACCCTGAGCGCACCGGGAGCGACACCCTCGTGCGGCGCATCCGGCGGCTGCGCCCCTCGGACGAGGAGGGCGCCCAGCTGCTGCGCACCCTGCACACCGCGCTCGGCGACCGGGCCGACGACCGGACCGCGCTGCTCACCGGTCAGTTGACCAGTCCGGACCCGCTGGACCGGTGCAACGCGGTGTGGATGGCGGCGGCGCTGTTTCGCGGGTGGCGCACCGACTGCGCCGGGCCGGTGTCCTTACTGGGCGCCCAACTGGGCACCGATCACGAGCGGTTGCGGGACGCCGCGGTCTCGGTCCTGGCCGAGCTGTTCGACCTGGCCGCGCCCGCCGCGGACGACCTGCACGCCCTGGTGAGCGCGCGGCCCGATCTGTGGACCCATCGCTGGGAGCGCGGCGCACCCACCCTGGGCGGTCCGCTCAAGGCCCTGGCCAGGGCCGGCGATCCTCGGGCCGTCCCGGTGCTGGCCCAGGTCCTGGCGGGCGCGGTCGCACCCGTCACCCTGGGGTACGAGATCGCCCACCTGGGCCCGGCCGCGGCTCCCCTCGCCCCCGCGCTGCGGCACCGGCTGGGCCGGATCCCACTGGACTCCCCCGCCGCCGACACGCCGGCCGCCCCGCTCCTGTCCGCGCTCGAGGCCATCGGCGACAGAGAAGCGGCCCCGGAGATCCTGCGCCTGCTGTCGGGTGCCCCGGACGGTCTCGGGACGCGGTGTGCGGTCGCCGGACGGGCCATCGGGACACTGGACGCGCTCGGCGCCGCCGCGCAGGCGGCGCCGGTGCTCCGGGACCTGCTGCACACCCGGCACGCGGCCGCCGCGGCGGGCGCGCTGTGGTCGGCGGACGGTGACGCCTCGGCCGTCCTGCCCTCCTTGCTGCGGGAGCTGACGCAGGGCGAGCCGGACAGCCGCCGCCTGGCCGTCCGGCAGCTGGGCAGGCTGGGCCCGTCCGCCCGGGCAGCCTTGCCGGAGCTGCGCCGCAGGGCCGGTTCAGGACATGCGGGGCAGCGGACGTCGGCCGCGTGCGCGCTGTGGCACATCGGCCGGGACCCGGAACCGGTGCTGCCGGTGTTCCGGGCCGCCTGGTCCGACAGCCCCCGCACGCGCGGCCCGATCGCCCGGTGTCTCGCCGCCATGGGTCCGGCGGCGGCACCCCTGCGCGACCTGGTCACGGCGGAACTGGCCGCGCCCCGGCGCCACATGGCCCGCGAGGGCGGGTACGGCAGCCATGACATCGCCCGGGACGAGGCGCTGCTCAGATCCTGCGCGGAGGTGCTGGCGGGGCTGTAGGAGCCCGCCGGGCTGGGCTCAGCCGGTCATGCGCCCCCACTGCGGCCCTAGTCGGGCCCACTCGGCGTCCCAGCGGTCCATGCGGCGGCGCTCCAGTCGGCCGCGGAGGACGGTGCCGCCGACGAAGGGGACGGCCGCCGCGCCCACTCCCACCATGCTGCCGATCAAGGTCGCGCGGAAGGCGGCCTCGGAGGCGGTGGTGGGGCGGGTGACGAGATGCCCCCGCGGATCGGTCCAGACGGCGACCGCCGCACCGGCCGTGCTGCCCGGAGCCACCCGGGCCTGGCCGGTGTGCGCCGAGCCGTCGGCCACGGTCCAGCGCACCTCGGCCCAGACCCGCTCGCCTCCGGCGCCCGAGGCGGCGGGCTTTCCCGGGGCCTGAGCGACGACACGGGCGACGGCGGGGTGCCAGTCGGCGCGTTCCCTGGCCAGTCCGTGCTCCACCGACCCTGACGCGGCAAGACCGGCCAGCACCCCGGCCAGGACGGTCAGCAGCCAGGCGGCCAGCACCACCCAGGCCTCCACCACGTCGGCGCGGCGCCTGAGCGGATTGCGCCGCCAGCGCCACAGCCACACCTTGGGACCACGGAACGCCTTCAAAGGCATCCTCCTCACGAGCGCACCGACAGGCCGGACCGACCTCCCATACGGGCAGGGCCGCCCCGTTGCTCACGACGAGCCGTCCGCACGACGGTCGCACGAGACGCCCCTCTCGCGCAGGCGCATGCCGCAACGGACCCGGCCCATCTCCGCGACAGGCCGACAGCACCGCTGTGACCTGCGGTGACACAGTTCACTGGGGTGGCTGTCAGTGGCGGGGTGCAGACTGACCGGTATCTGACTACTACCTGGACAAAGACGTCCCGGAGGTGATCGGCATGACCGAGGTCCTGCTCGCCGTGGGCACCCGCAAGGGCCTGTTCATCGGGCACCGGCGCGGTGGCGCCTGGGAGTTCGACGACAGCCCGTATTTCAACGCGCAGGCCGTCTACTCCGTCGCGATCGACACCAGAAGCGGTACTCCGCGGCTTCTGGCGGGCGGCGACAGCGCGCACTGGGGCCCGTCGGTGTTCCACTCCGACGACCTGGGCCGCACCTGGACCGAGCCGCCCCGGCCCGCCGTCAAGTTCCCCAAGGACACCGGCGCTTCGCTGGAGCGGGTCTGGCAGCTGCACCCGGCGGCCGCCGAGCCGGACGTGGTCTACGCGGGCACGGAACCGGCCGCGCTGTACCGCTCGGAGGACCGCGGCGAGAGCTTCGATCTGGTGCGCCCCCTGTGGGAGCACCCGACCCGCTCCCGGTGGGTGCCGGGAGGCGGCGGTGAGGGCCTGCACACCGTGCTCACCGACGCGCGCGATCCACGGGCGGTGACCGTGGCCGTCTCCACCGCCGGGGTGTTCCGCACCACCGACGGCGGGGCGAGCTGGGCCCCGTCCAACTCCGGTGTGTCGGCGGTGTTCCTGCCTGATCCGAACCCGGAGTTCGGCCAGTGCGTGCACAAGGTCGCCAGGGACGCGCACGACCCGGACCGGCTCTATCTGCAGAACCACTGGGGCGTGTACCGCAGCGACGACGCGGGCGTCCACTGGACCGACATCGGCGCGGGCCTGCCGTCGACGTTCGGTTTCGCGGTCGCCGCCCATCCGCGCCGCGGCGACACGGCGTATGTCTTCCCGATCAACGCCGACGCCGACCGGGTACCCGCCGGCCACCGTTGCCGGGTCTTCCGCACGGCCGACGCGGGCAAGAGCTGGGAGCCGTTGTCGAGAGGACTGCCGGCGGAGGACCACTACGGCACCGTGCTGCGCGACGCGCTCCGCACGGACGACGCGAACCCGGCCGGGGTCTACTTCGGCAACCGCAACGGCGAGGTGTTCGCCTCGGCCGACGACGGCGACAGCTGGCAGCAGCTGGCCTCTCATCTGCCGGACGTGCTGTGCGTGCGGGCCGCGGTGATCGGCTGACGCGGCCGGGCCACGGGAACGGACGCGGCAGGGCCGCGGTGAGGGACGTGGCGAGGGACGTGGCGAGACCACGGGAAGGAGGACGCGGGTCGCGGGAAAGGGTGCGCGGACGGCGGCGGTCGTCCCCGGCGACGGTCCGGTCAACCCCGGTCGGACTCCGGTCGCGGCTTGATCGCCGACCGGTGTACGGCAGTAGGGTGACGCCCGTGGCACCACGACCCTTGCATGAAATCGTCGAACCGGGCTGGGCGAAGGCCCTGGAGCCCGTCGCCGGACAGATCGCCGCGATGGGCGACTTCCTGCGCACGGAGATCGCCGCGGGACGCACCTACCTCCCGGCCGGGCCGAACGTCCTGCGCGCCTTCCAGCAGCCCT
Source organism: Streptomyces griseochromogenes (assembly GCF_001542625.1). Lineage (NCBI taxonomy): Bacteria > Bacillati > Actinomycetota > Actinomycetes > Kitasatosporales > Streptomycetaceae > Streptomyces > Streptomyces griseochromogenes. The sequence continues at coordinate 7,027,969 of NZ_CP016279.1, forward strand.
TCGACGAGGTGCGCGTCCTGATCGTCGGTCAGGACCCGTATCCGACTCCGGGGCACGCGGTCGGCCTGTCGTTCTCGGTCGCGCCCGAAGTGCGCCCGCTGCCGCCGAGCCTGATCAACATCTTCCGCGAGCTGAACACCGACCTGGCGCTGCCCCAGCCGTCCACCGGCGACCTCACGCCATGGACGCAGCAGGGCGTCCTGCTGCTCAACAGGGCGCTGACCACGGCACCGCGCAGCCCCGCCGCCCACCGCGGCAAGGGCTGGGAGGAGGTCACCGAGCAGGCGATCCGGGCGCTGGCCGCGCGCGGCAAGCCGCTGGTGTCCATCCTGTGGGGCCGGGACGCCCGCAACCTGCGCCCGCTGCTGGGCAACCTGCCGGCGGTGGAGTCCGCGCATCCCTCGCCCATGTCGGCCGACCGCGGCTTCTTCGGCTCGCGTCCGTTCAGCCGGGCCAACGACCTGCTGATCCAGCAGGGCGGACAGCCGGTGGACTGGCGCCTGCCGTGACCCTTCCCGGTTACCTGGCCGTGGATTCCGGGGGCTCCGGCCTCCGGGTCGCCGTCGGTGTTCCGGGACGGGCACCGTCGGCCAGGGGGGAGACCGGGGAGCCGGTGCGTACCGGTGAGCGGGGGATCGACCCCGGCCATCTGATGGCGCAACTGGTGCCCCTGGCCCGTGCGTTGACAGCCGAGGCCGGGGTGGGCGAGCTGGGCACGGCCGTCGTCGGGGCCGCCGGGTTCGCCAGCCTGGGCGACGCCCTGCGCGCCGAACTGCCGGGCGCGCTCGCCCGGGAGCTGGGCGTGCGGAGCGTCGCGCTCGCCGCCGACGCCGTCACCGCCTATGCCGGCGCCCTCGGTCCGCGTCCGGGCGCGGTGGTCGCCGCGGGCACCGGCCTGATCGCGATCGGCACCGACCTGACCGGATGGCGGCGGGCGGACGGCTGGGGCCATCTGCTGGGCGACTGCGGCGGCGGCGCCTGGATCGGGCGGGCCGGGCTGGAGGCGGCGCTACGCGCCCACGACGGCCGCGACGGCGGCTCCGGCCCGCTGCTCGCCCGCGCCGAGGAGCGGTTCGGCCCGGTGCGGGGCCTGCCCGGTCTGCTCTACCCCCGCAGCGACCGCCCCGCGATGCTGGCCTCCTTCGCACCGCAGGTGGCCGCCTGCGCTCCGCACGACCCGGTCGCCGCCGGGATCCTGCGCGCGGCGGCCCAGTGCATGGCCGAGTCCGCCGCGGCCGTGTGCCCGGCGACCGGGGAGCCCCAAGTGGCGTTCACCGGCGGCCTCTTCAAGATGGGCGACCCGCTCCTCGTACCTCTGCGTGAGGAGTTGGCACGACGGCTGCCGCACGCCCGGCAGGTTCCGGCCGAGGGGGATCCGCTGCACGGCTGTGTGCGGATCGCGACCGAGCTGACAGCCGGGAGGCTCACCCTTCCGGGTGAATCGGACATGCTCTACACGGTCATCACATAAGGGGATTGCCCCTTTCACGGACGATGTGTCCGGCAAGTGTCAGAAACACATGCCAAAGGTATGTAACTCATCAGACAAAAGCGGACGGAAACCGCTCACCTGCACCCTCCCCGAACAGAGGAGCCCAGGAAACAAGTAACATGCGGCGCCATGAGCTCCCCCACTGGGCCCGAGTCCGGCCTGCCAGTACGAATGCCGCGACCCCGCCAGCCCGGACGGCACCGCCGACCGGAACCGCTGGTGGCTCCCGAGGGCGCGCCCGCGCTCGTCCTCGCGGTGCCCGGCACGCCCAGCGCCGTCTCGCGCAGCCTCGCCGAGGAGGTCGTGAGCATCGCCCGCTCCGAGCTGCCCGGCCTGGATGCCCGGATCGGATACGTCGAAGGGGACGACGCCGAGTTCCCGAGCCTGCGTCTCGTGCTGTCGCGCGCCGCCGAGCAGCGCACCGCCCGCTACGAGCAGGCCGTCGCCGCCGGGCTCGAGGTCACCCAGCCCGACGGCCCGGTCGCCGTCGTCGTCCCGCTGCTGGCCGGCCCGGACAGCGCCCTGCTGCGCCAGGTCCGCCAGTCCGTGATGGAGAGCCGGATCGCCGCCGAGCTGACCGACGTCCTCGGCCCGCACCCGCTGCTCGCCGAGGCGCTGCACGTGCGCCTGTCCGAGGCGGGCCTGGCCCGCGCCGACCGCGCCCGCCTGTTCACCGTGGCCACCGCCGCGGACGGCATCATCCTGGCCTCCGTGGGCGGCGAGGAGGCCGTGCAGGCGGCCGGGATCACGGGCATGCTGCTCGCCGCGCGCCTGGCCGTGCCGGTGATGGCCGCGGCCCTGGACCAGGAGGGCTCGATCTCCTCGGTCGCCGAGCAGCTGCGCTCCTCGGGCTCGCAGCAGCTGGCCCTGGCGCCGTACCTGATCGGCCCGGAGATCGACCCGGGGCTGCTGGCCGCGGCCGCCGAGGAGGCGGGCTGCGCCACGGCCGAGGCGCTCGGCGCCTACCCGGCGATCGGCAAGCTCGCACTCGCCAAGTACACGACCGCGCTGGGCATCGCCCCGCAGCAGGCGCAGGGCACGCCGGTCCGCTGACGCGGCACAGCACCGCCCCCGGACGCGAAAGGGCCCGCTCCAGTGGCTGGAGCGGGCCCTTTCGCGTCCGGGCGGACCGGCTCAGCCGAAGACGACGCAGGAGGCCGCCGCGACCTCGACGCCGTCGTCGTAGCGGGGCAGCCCCGTCCTCTCGTCGACGGCGAACCAGGTCACGTCACCGGAGCGCTCGTTGGCCGAGTAGAGAAAGCCGGCGTGCCAGGCCAGCGCGCGCGGCCAGTGCCCGCCGCACGGGACCGTGCCCGTCAGCCGCAGCCCGTCCCCCTGGGCGGCGAAGACGGACAGGACGTCCTCGCCGCGGGTCGCGGTCCAGACGAAGCGTCCGTCGGGCGAGACGACGATGCCCGACGGGTAGGCGTCACCGGCCGGGGCGCCCGGCAGGACCGGAACCTCGGTCAGAGGCTTCAGGGAGCCGACGCCCGGGTCCCAGCGGCACACGGTGACGGTCGGAGTGAGTTCATTGACCACGTAGGCGTGCTCGCCGTCGGGGTGGAACACCAGATGGCGCGGGCCCGAGCCGGGGCGCAGCGCGATCTCGCGGTGCACGGTGGGGACGCCGCCGTCCAGGGTGCACACCCGGACCGAGTCCGTGCCCAGGTCGACGCTGAGCGCCCACCGGCCGCCGGGGTCGGGCTGTACCTGGTGGGCGTGCGGGCCGCGCTGGCGCCGGTCGTGCGGGCCGGAACCGGTGTGCTGGAGCAGCCCCGAGGGAGCGGCGGCCAGGGTGCCGTCCGGGCGCAGCGGCACGGCGGTCACGCTGCCGGATCCGTAGTTGGCGGTCAGAACGTGACCGGCGTACAGGGCGAGGTGGGTGGGGCCGCCGCCCTCCACGCGCACGGGCGGCCCGGCGGGTTCCGGCTTGTCGCCGCCGACCCGGAACGCGGCGACGGCGCCGTCGGCCGTCTCACTGACCGCGTAGAGCATGCCCCCGTCCGGTGACAGGGCCAGGTAGGAGGGGTCGGGTACGGTGCCGAGGCCGCCGGTGAGGATCAGCGCGCCGCTGCCCGGGCGGACCTCCGCGGTGACCAGTCCGGGGCCTCCCGCCGCCGTGAACGACCCGATGAACGCCCTGTGCCGCCGGCCGTCTGCCGCCACCGCTGTCCCCTCTCCGTCGGAGCCAGTGCCGACGGTAGCAGCCGATCACCCAAGGTCTAGACCAAACGGGTGACGGGGTGTGGTGCGCCGGGCTCCGGTCAGGCGCCCTCCAGCGGCGATCCCGACGGGGCGCGCAGGGGTTCGGCCAGGTCGGCGAGGGCGCGTTCCAGGCCGTGCAGGTGGGCCAGGGCAGGCTCGGCCGGGCGTTCGGCGGACAGCGGGGCCTGGTCCGAGCCACCCGCGGTGAGCGCCTCGACGGCGGCCTCCACGCGCCAGCAGGCGGTGGCCAGGCGGGCGTCGTGGGAGGCCTCGGGGTCCGCGGCGACGGCGACCAGACCGCGGACCTCGCGGGCGCAGTCGTCGAGGAGGGCGAGGACGCGGCGGGCGCGCCGCTTGCGGCCGAGCATCGGGTTCAGCGGGTGCACCAGCGGGGCGACCGAGAGCCGCACGCGGCCGAGCAGCTGCTCCAGCTCGGCCACGCGCGGACCCGGGTCGGCGGTGGCCGAGCCGGCGAGGCGCGCGGCGGCCTCCTCGGTGCAGGCGTGCACACAGCGCAGGGAGCGCTGGATCCAGGCGTCGGTGGTGGCGTGGGTGGTGACGGGCAGCACGAACAGCACGGCCAGCACGGCGCCGAGGGCCCCCACGCCGGTCTCGGCGAGGCGCAGCGCGAGCAGGCCGGGGCTGAGGACGCCGAGCAGGCCGTAGAGCAGTTCGGCGAGCAGGGTCACCCAGAGCATCATCCAGGTGTTCGCCAGAGTTTCCACAGGCCAGGGCTACGCAACACGTCCAAGGTCAGCAAAAAGTCAGCATCGGCACGGCATCCTCGCCCCGGAACTCCCCTTGCAGGTGTGCTCTCACTGGCAATGGATCGTATTTCGGCCGTGGCGCCTTGGGGCACACACTCCACATACCGCGTCGCCCGCGGACCGGCTCACTGAGTAGCTGTTGTCGTTCCGATCTTGAGCGGTGTCTGTCAAACGGGAGTCTCGATCGGGTGGTCGCGGGGTGCTCGGCGCATACGAGCAGGGCCTCCTGAACAGCTCGTTGGTGTCGAATCACCGAGCAACATCAGGAGGCCCTGGTGCCGCAGTGTTCCGTGTCGATGGGCGGGCAGTCCAGTTCCGTCACGCTGGGGTGTGACTGTCTGACTCACCGGTTCGGAAACGCCGCCGACAACGGGACACGGCTCGCGTGCTATCCGACGGACATGTACGGACACGGAGTGGGCGGCGATAAGGCCGTTGCTGCCGGTGCCTGGCTGGATACGCGGCCGAAGAGGCCGGCGGGAGGTGCACTGCCACCGGGCGATACTCGACACGATCCGCTACCTGGTCGACAACGGCGTCAAGTGGCGGGCTATGCCCGCCGACTTCCCGCCGTGGGACCGGGTCTACGCGTTCTTCCGCCGCTGGCGTGACCACGGCCTGGCCAAGGAGTTCCACGACGGCTGCGGGCGAGGGTCCGCGAGAGGGAGGGGCGGGATGCGGAGCCGAGCGCGGGCGTGATCGACTCGCAGTCGGTCAAGGCGGACGCCGTCGTCGGCTCCGACAGCCGCGGCTTCGACGGCGGCAAGCTGGTCAACGGGCGCAAGCGGCACGTCGTGGTCGACACGCTCGGCCTGCTGCTCGGCGTGATGGTCACCGCGGCGGACACCGGCGACCGCGCCGCCGCACAGGTCCCGCTCGGGCAGGTGGCCGACGCGCACCACCGCCTCGCCCTCGTCTGGGCCGACGGCGGCTACACCGGCAGCCTCGTCGAGCACTGCCTGGCCGCGTTCGCGCTGATCCTGGCGATCGTCAAACGCAGCGACGACATGCGCGGCTTCGTAGTGCTGCCCAAACGGTGGATCGTCGAGCGCCTCTTCGCCCACCTGATGCGCAGCCGCCGCCTGGCCCGCGACTACGAGCGCCGCACCACCAGCGCCGAAGCGATGATCTACTGGTCGATGACCCTGCTCATGACCCGCCGCCTGGCCCGGCCACACCCCGGGCGAGGATGAACCGGCCCGGCGCGGGCTCGGCCAGCCAGCCACGCGACCAGGCGCTTGGCCCTCGACCGCAGCGCCTCCACCCGCGCCGGCACCACGTCCATGCCGAACACCGCGGCCATCTCCTGGCAGGTCAGCGGCCCTTGGTGGAGCCGGGCCCGGTCCGCGAGCGTCTGCAGGACGCGCTGGTAGTCCACCGACAGTACCGACCAGGCCAGCCCCTCACGCCACACCGGCACCTGCGACTTCGGCTTCACCGCAGCCGGAGGCGCCGGCTGCGCGTCCGCACCCCGCGGATCCGAGGTCACCTCCGTGCCGGTGGTGTCGCCGCAGGCCGGAGCCAGCACCGCATCGACCCGCCTGCGGGCGATTGCCCACTCCTGCCATTCCAGCTCGGCCGCAGCCAACTCGGCCTGAATGCGGTCGGCCTCCTCCCGCAACCCGTCGACCCGACGGCGAGCAGCGAGCTCGTGCTCTTCCAGCAGCCCAACGACCGACGGCATCCGCCACCTCCCGGCAAGAAACGACCCGACAAGCCACGACTCCCACCGATCACCGCCCCTATGCCCGACCAGCAGAAACAAGGCGATCACGTCCGGAACAACAACAGCTTCTCACCAATTCAAACGCCTGCGGATCCGCTACGAGATACGCGCCGACCTCCACCAAGGACTACTCGAACTCGCCTGCTCCATCATCTGCTTGAGACGACCACGCATCGCATTCTGAAACGATCAGTAAGCCCAACGCCGCCGATGGGCACTTGATGTCGCAGAGGCATCCCGCTTTGAACTGAGCCCTCACCAGACCGGCGGGGCTTCGCCGTGCTGTCAGGTGTCACGCGCGAATAACAGGGGGTCGGTAGACACCGTCCCGACCAGGTTGAAGACCTCGCGGGCGGCATATCGTTCGAGGCATCGGATGATCTCACGCCGAGTCTTGCCCTCCTGAGTGCGGCGTTCGAAGTACGCCTGGGTGCGCGGGTCGACGCGCAGCCGGGTGAACACGATCCGGTGCAGAGCGGCGTTTGCCTGGCGGTCGCCGCCACGGTTGAGCCGACGCGAGGTCCGAGGGCCCGAGGAGTACTTGATGGGACTGACTCCGCACAAGGCGGCGAAGGATGCCTCGGTGTTCAGCCGCTCGGGGTTGTCTCCCACGGTGATCAGGAGCGTGACGGCGCTGTCCGGGCCGATGCCCACCGGGATGAGCAGCTGCGGGGTGTGGCGTTCGACGAGCCGGGTGAGGCGCTGATTCGGCTCATTTGAGAGCGTGCAGCTGGACATCCCCGAGGCGCTGCCCATGGTCGCCGCCGACCCCGGACTGCTGGAACGCCCCGTCGCCAACATCGTCGAGAACGCGGTCAAATACAGCCCGGACGACCTATCCGTGCTCGTGTCCGCGAGCGCCATCGCCGGCTGGGTCGAGGTCCGGGTCGTCGACCGCGGCCCCGGGGTGCCCGACGAGGCCAAGGGCCGCATCTTCGCCCCGTTCCAGCGCTACGGCGACGCACCACGCGGCGCCGGCGTCGGCCTCGGCCTCGCCGTAGCGCGTGGCTTCGCCGAGGTCGTGGGCGGCACCCTCACCGCGGAGGACGCGTCCGGCGTCGGCCTCACCATGGTGCTTTCCGTCCCCGCGGCACAAGGGAGCCCGCCGGTTTCACTCGGCCTGTCCGTAACCACGACGGCATAGCGGCCGAGCGACGCCGGCATGACGAGCGGCCCGGTACATGCGTCACGGTCCGCTCGCCCCGCTACACCTGTTCGCCCTCACGCAGTCCCGACGCCTGCAGGATCGCCAACGCCGTCCGCGCCTCCACGCGACAGGCCAGCTCCCGCTCCACCGAGTGCCCGCCGTACAGCGCCCCCCGCCCCGCGACACCCGCACCCTGGCGTCTACCAGAACCCACAGAGCGGGATTGGCGGCGAGACATCCGGGTCCACCTCGACCCGGCCGCCGTCCGTGTCCCGCAGGACCACCCGCTGTGCCCCGCCCCGCGTCCAGCACACGGAAACAAGCGGGTCGGTCCGCACCGTACGCTCACGGACCAGCCAGCGGGACTTGATCCATCCAGGCCCGGCCACCACACGCGGCGGGACGAGAACGAGGATCAGCGGCAGCCCCATGGTGCACCAGAGGACAGCCCGGGCCGGTTCAAGGGTTCCCGCCATAGCGTCGATGGCGAACAGCATTCCCAGGCTCATCGCCATACACCAAGACGTCGACCACATGTCACCGGCCCCCGCTCGTCGGTCACCGTCCCGTCCGCGACCGCCGTAGCGCCGGAGCGGGCCGACCACATGGCTGGGATGTGTCCTCGCATGCCCAGACGTTGGGTAAATGGCTGGCAAACAGGCCCCGGAAGCAAGAGCTCCCTGATGATCTTGACGCATCCTTGACGTCTCGCTGATGGCACGGTGACGACTTCCTGACGTAAATTTGTCGGCGGTGCGCCGGGAAGTCTGGTCGGCAGAGTCTCTTCCAACCTCACGAGAGGTCTTCGCGTGCCTGCCACCAGCAAGGCCGCCGTCACACCGGCAGCCCCTGTTGCGCTTCGCGGACGTTCCCCGCGCCGCTCCGTTCTCTTCTTCGCGTTCGCCTTCGCGGTGATCGCCGACCCCGTCTCCTCCGTCGCCTACGCGATCGAGGCGGCGCTGCGTGCACTGCACGGGGACCTGGCACTTCTGCTGCCCACGATGAGCCTGGTGATCGGGCTCGTCGTCGTGGTCACCGCCAACTACTGGCAGCTCGTGCGCCGCTTCCCCAAGGGCGGCGGTGCAGCCGCGGCCGCAGGCCGGGCGTTCGGGCCACGCTGGACGTTCCTGCCCATCGGCGCGCTGGTCGTCGACTTCGTACTCACCATCGGCATCTCTATCGCGGCCGCCGCCAGCGCGGTGATAGCCCTGTTCCCGGGACTCGCCCCCGTCCGCATCCCGCTCGCCCTGGTGCTGCTGCTCGTGGTGGCCGGGCTGACCTGGTTCGGGCACGGCGGGCGCCTGCTGTTCGCATTCATGACCGTGGCGTTCGTCGTGATCTCCGTGGCCGTGCTGATCCTCGGCTTCGCCGCACCCCACACCACCGGCCACGCGACCTCGACCGCCAACCCCGGCCACCCGGCGATGCTCGCGGTGGTCCTCGCCTTCCCGGTCGCAATGGCCCTGGCCACCGGCATCGAGGCCCCGTCGACCGCCATCGCCCAGCTCGGCCAGCTCGACGACACCCACCGCCGCCGCTTCGGCCGCGGCACCCTCGCCCTGCTGGTGGTGATCGTCGGCGGCCTCACCCTGGCCCTGACCGCACTCGCCGTGCAGTTGCACATCGGCATCCCGGGAACCGACTCCACCCAGATCGCCGACATCGCCCACGCAGCTGCCGGACCGGGCTGGCTGTACGAAGCCTTCCAGCTGACCAGCTCACTGCTGCTGCTCGCCGCCGCCAGCTCCTCCTTCCAGGCCGGCCCCGGCCTGTTGAAGGCCCTGTCCGGTACGCCCGAGCAGCCGGGCGTGCTGCCGACGGTGCTCGGCCGGAGCAACCGCCACCACACGCCGTACTGGTCCGTGGTGGTCTACCTGGCCGCAGCCGCACTCATCATCGTCGCGGCGGCCGGCCAGGAGCAGGAACTCGTCCTCTTCTACGCCGTCGCCGTCTTCGTGAGCTTCCTGGTCGGCCTGCTCGCCATGACCCGCTTCGCTCGCACCGAGCGCAAGCCCGCCCTGGCCTGGCTCAACGGGATCGCCGCAGCGGCCGTGGCGTTCACCCTGGTGGTGAACCTGCTGCGCGGCTGGCCCGTGCTGTCCCTGGTGGCCACTGTGCTCATCGCCGCGGGCCTGTACGTCCGCTGGAACCGGGCCGGGCAGCCCACTGGCATCGAGGACGTCGAGGCCCAGGCGGAGACTGCCTGAACCGAGGAGCTGGAAACCCGTGGGGTGGCGGATCAGACGATCCTGCCACCCCGTCGGGTGCCGACGCTCTCCCACACCAGCGCCCACTGCCTCATAAGGCGCCGGTCCAGCAAGGCACGTGCGGCCTGTGCGGAACCCCAGACCGCGCCTCCGGTGACGGTGGCCGCGTCCATGCCGGCGAAGGAGGACCTCAGGAACCGCCTCGGACTCGGTAGGGGGCCGGGGTACCAGGCCCCCCGGGAATTCGTCCACACCGGCAGGCGCGTCCCGGCGGAAGCGTCGACGGGCACGGCGGCCCGGCCGGTGTGTGTCCGGCCGTCGGGCATCGTCCACCGGCCCGTCGCACTGGTGGTGCTCACGTCTGCATGTGTGGGCGCCACATCCCGCGCCTTTTCCAGGAGGACCGCCACGACCTCCCGGCGGCCGGAACGGTCCTCCTCCAAGCCCCGGTCCGCGACCATCACGGACAGCGCGCCCGCGGTCGCGCCCCCCAGCACTTCTTCCACGATCCACGCGATGAGCAGCAGCCACGCCTCGACGAAATCGCTCGTCCGCCGAAGCGGACTGCGCCTGAACCGCCACAACCGCGCACGGACCGGTCGCTGCCGCCGTGTCTTCTTCGCCACGAGCCAACACCCCGTCACGAGCACCAGCACCTGTTTCCGGTGTCCTGCGGAACGGTGGGGAAAGAGCCGGTGATCGAGAAGCCGCGGAGCGCGGTCAGTGCTGCGGGCTGCCCATCTCCATGGTGAAGAGCACCGGGTCAGTGTCGAAGCCTCGGATCATCTCCCGCATCTCCCACACTCCGGAGGAGTCCCGGGTGAACTCGGCGACCGTCGCGGCCGTGAAGTCGGCGACCTGGGCGAAGTCCTCCGTCGCAAGCTGCCGGTATCCCTGTACGACGACCACCCCAGCGTTGGAGATGTCCCCGAACGTCCGGGGTCCACCGTCCTGGTGGATGGCCACACCGACCACCACACGCCCGTACGCGGGCGACAGCCGGTCGAACTCCAGGACCATCACCTCGACGAACCCGAAGCCCATGCCGGTCTGGCTGTTCCGGGTCATGTTGATGGTGCCGTCCGGTGACCGGCTGTCGTAGTGCACGACGTACGCCGGCCGCCCGTAGGGGTCGTCCGCCGAGTAGGTCGCGGCGACGATGTCGAGATGCCGCGGTGCCTCACCCAGCGGGCTCGGGTCCCACTTGAGCCGTACCTCGACCTTGCCCAGCCCCCCGCCCCCACCACTCACCTTCGACACGCTCCCTCAGGACCACAGCGAGGCTTTCCCGCACGAACAAGTATGCGTTCCTGATGGCTCATTGACGCTTCCTAGGCGCTCTGCTCCACCCCCCGCCCCGAATCGGGCCGACATCCCCAAGGACCTCTCTCGAGCTCGCGCCGAACACAGGGACGCGCCAGTCACGGCTGCCGCCGACCGGCCAGTCTTCCCCGCAAGGCTGTCGTCCCGGCCGTCAGGAGCGCATGATCCGCCCGGACCGCACGCTTCAACGGGATCGAACGGCTTTGCCTGCAGCGATCCATCAGCGACTGGTCGAGGCCAGTCACCACAGGACTGGTCATCGCCTGGCCCACCAGCATCCCGCACAGTGCCGTGACCAGCTCCGCGTAGGGTCTGTGTGATGTCGTGATCAATCGGCTGCTTCGTATGAGGTCTTCGAACCAGATCATCGAGGCGCGAAGTTCGAGGCCGCCGAGGTAGCGGGCTCCCGGAGGCGTAGACACCGGTTCCTCGCGTACTCCTCTCCGTCTCGCTTGCCGGACCCGCACCATCTGGCAGTACTGGCACGTCCCGGCTTTGTCGGGGCCGCTTCCCGCCGTCCCCGGCACCTCCCGGTTCAGGCTGCCCCCAGCTTCAACCGCCCTGCTGCGACAGGACGGCGATGGCGTCCTTTCACCGCCACTCGAACAGCAAGCGCCTCACGGCGCACACTCCGGCAAGCACAAACACCATGGCCTGCTCGTGATCGCGCTCACCGACGACAAGGGCCGACTGCTCTGGGCCTCGGCGGCCCGGCCCGGACGAACCTCGGAGATCACCGCCTGCCGACACGACCAGCTCACCGCCAGGCTGCGGGCGGTCGGCCTCGGAGCCATCGCCGACCTGGGATTCGTCGGACTCGACGACGGCGGGCCCGACGCCGACCCGGCGGTGATCACCGGCTACAAGGCCGCCCGGAACCGGCCCCTGACGCGAGGGCAAAAGCTGTCCAACAAGGCATTGGCAGCCGTCCGGGCCCCGGTCGAGCACGGCTTCGCCCACCTGAAGAACTGGCGGACCCTCACCAAGCTGCGCACCGACCCCGCCCGCGCCACACAGCTCCTACGCGCTCTGCTCGTCCTGACGAACCTCGAAGTCAGCCGCTGACAGATGATCTTCTCTGCGGACTTCCGCCCACGACCAGCGCGAGCACCCCGAGAACCGATCACACCAGCCCTTTGACCTGCGACTTCAAGTTGGCGGATGCTCCGTGAAGCGCACCACGGTCACCAGGGCGAAGCTCGGCGCAAGTACCAGGGTCTCCGCTGCTGGTGAGGCGATGGGTCGGTAGTGGCGGAAGAGCAGGACAGCGCCTGAGGTGACCAGGTACGCCAGGACGAACAGGCCACCCGCGGCCAGATGCACCTGGAGGACCCCGCCCCGGGACTCGCGAAAGGTCAGCCGGCGGTTGGCCTTCGTGTTGAGGACGGTGACGACAAGCAGGGAGGTGAAATTGGCCAGGATGGGCGACGACCACTGGCGCAGAACCCAGTACAGGATTGCCTGGGCCACCGTGGAGGCGACGCCGACCACGACGAACCAGAACCCTTCCCTGGTCAGCGCGGTACGGCCGAGCCAGGTGGCGGCGCTGCGCCGTGCGCTGAGGCGTCGCACCCCGCCATCATCAGGCCGCCGTGCGACCCGTCGAACCGTGCGCAGCGCCGATTCAACCGTTCGGCTGACGACAGACACCCGCCCGCACGACAGGCACGGAGAGCCGACCCGATCTGCGCCAGTTTGTGGCTGACGATTTGACAGGCACTGACGGAGCGGTGGGGTTCGATCCCCACGTTGAGAGACGGTCTGGGGATAGGGGAGGCAGTCGTTGGACAGCGGCGAACGGCCACCGGCTGCGGGCTCCGGCGGGCCTCAGCGGCAGGGATCGGAGGAGGGTCACGCGCAGGGGCGCCTCGAGCGCGTGCGCTGTCGCGGCGGCGCGGGCCACCAAGGGGGCCGCTCATACCAGGGCCCTCGTGCGCCGGGTCGAGCAGACTCCTCCGCCCCCCAGGCCCCTTCCGTCCTGGATTCTGGCGCAGTCCGATCCGCAGGCCGTGGCTGACGTCGGTGTTCGGACTGGTTCTCCTGATCGGTATTCCGATCCTGTTCATCACCGGACTGCTCTCCTACGCCTCCTACAACCCCGACCTGAGCCCCCTCAACGACGAGACCCCCGACAAGGGCGTCCTCGGCTTCTACCTCTTCAGCTGGCCCACGCATCCGTACTGGTTGTACCGGCTGCTCCAGGGCATGCACGTGACGCTGGGGGTCGTGCTGGTGCCGGTGCTGCTGGCCAAGCTGTGGTCGGTGATCCCGAAGCTGTTCGAATGGCAGCCCGTACGCTCCATCGCCCACGGCCTGGAGAGACTGTCCCTGCTGATGCTGGTCGGCGGCGTCATCTTCGAATTCGTCACCGGCATCCTCAACATCCAGCTCTACTACGTCTTCCCGGGCTCGTTCTACCGCCTGCACTTCTACGGCGCCTGGGTGTTCATCGCCGCCTTCGTCGTCCACGTGTGCCTCAGACTCGGCCGGATGACCCGGGCCCTGCGCTCACGCGACCTGGGCGCCGAACTGCGCACCGACCTCGCCCACACCATGCCCGAACCCCCCGATCCCGACGACCTGGTGGCAGCCGCTCCCGCCCCGCCCACGATGACCCGCCGCGGCGCGGTGGGCATGGTGGGAGCCGGATCGCTGCTCCTGCTCGTCGTGACCGCCGGACAGAGCATCGGAGGGTGGCTGCGCGCCACAGCCCTGCTCGCGCCGCACAACCGCGATCCGGACAGCGGGCCGAACAGCTTCCAGATCAACAAGACGGCGGCGAAAGTGGGCGTCACCCCCGCGCTCGTCGGACCCACCTGGCGGCTGGAGGTGCACGGACGCGGAGCGCCACGGGTCTTCACCCGCGATCAGCTCCTGGCGATGCCCCAGCACGCCGCCGCACTGCCGATCGCCTGCGTGGAGGGATGGTCCACCGAAGACCAGCACTGGAGCGGCCTACGGCTGGCCGACCTCGCCGCGCTGGCCGGACTGCCCGACGCCAGAAGCGTTCTGGTCCAGTCCATCCAGCCCCCCGGCCCCTTCACCCGGGTGGTGCTGCGCGGCAACCAGATCCACGACCCCCGAGCGCTGCTCGCACTCCGCGTCAACGGCGCGGCCCTCTCACTCGACCACGGCTACCCGGCCCGCATCATCGTCCCGGCCAACCCCGGCGTGAACAACACCAAGTGGGTCCACCGGCTCACCTTCAGGGCGTGACCATGGCACGATTCGCACGCTGGTACGGCTCCGGCCCCCTGCACCTGCTCGTCCTGATCGCCTCCTTCGCCCTGACCGGCTACGCCCTGGTGCGCCTGTTCGCCGTCCAGCCCTGGGAGGTGGCGATCTGGTTCGTCGGCGCGGCGATCCTCCACGACCTCATCCTCCTGCCCCTGTACTCGCTGGCCGACCTGTCGGCCCTCTCCGTACTACGGCACCGAGCCGCCGACGGACCGACGGTGCCGTGGATCAACCATCTCCGCGTCCCGGCCTTCCTCTCGGGTCTGCTCCTGCTGGTCTGGTTCCCCTTCGTCCTCCGTCTGGCGGCCCCCTACCCCGGCGACACCGGGCTGTCCGACAGCATGTACCTCGGCCGCTGGCTGGCGATCACCGGCGTGCTCTTCGCCGCCTCCGCCGTGGCCTTCGCGATGAGACTGCGCCGCGTGCGCCGGCTCGGCCGCAGCGACAAGAACCGACCCGCCGCAGAGCATGGTGCAGCACCGTGACGACGGACGAGGAGGAGCTGTACGACGCCGACGAGGATCCCTACGCGCTCGCCCTGCGACCCGGCCGTGAACCGGTGTTCCTACGGCTGGCCGACGGGCGCCGGATCCGGATGCCGGTGCACCGATGGCACGAGCAGCCCACGGCGGCCGACAGGACCGTGCTGGAGCGCTGCATCGGCCCCGTCCTCGATGTCGGCTGCGGACCGGGCCGCATGTGCAGAGAACTCCTGAGCCGGGGAGTCTTCGCCCTCGGGGTCGACATCACACCTCGCGCGGTCGCCCTGACCACCGCTCTGGGCGGGATCGCACTGTGCCGATCGGTCTTCGACCGGCTGCCGGCTGAGAGAGGCTGGCAGACGGTGCTGCTCATCGACGGCAACATCGGCATCGGTGGCGATCCTCGTGGCCTGCTGCGCCGCTGCGGCGGCCTCGTCGCCTCCACCGGACGCCTCGTCGTCGAGGTCGACCCCGACGATGTCGAGCAGCAGTGCACCGCCCGGTTCGAGGACCTCCACGGCCGGAGCGGTCCGTTCTTTCCTTGGGCACGGCTCGGGCGACGAGCGCTCCGCAGGCTCGCCGCCGGCCTTGCTCTCAGCGTCACCGATCAGTGGACGAGCGGGCACCGCTGCTTTGCCACCCTCTCTCACCAGGGATCGTCCTGTGACCGCCCTGACACGGGCCCCGCAGTGACGGACGCCGGCCGCACCAAGTCGGACGACCGGGCCGCTCCACGATGACCCCGCGATGCTGCTGCACTGCCACCACAGTCATGCGGGAGGAAAGTCTGTTCGCATCGAATGAGAAGGCGGTGGCCGCGGCAAGGTAGAAAGGACACATGCCGGAGCGCGAGCCCCCTGCGGGAACCATGGACGACGTTGATGCGGTCACCCGGGCGGTCCTGACCGCGTCCCGGCTGCTGGTGGCGGTCTCCGCCCGTTCCCTCGCCGAGGTCGAGGAGCGCGTGACCCTCCCGCAGTTCCGGATGCTGGTCGTCCTGGCCACCCGAGGGGAGACCAAACTGGTCGCGCTCGCCGAGCTGCTCCAGGTTGCGCCCTCCACCGCCATGCGCATGGTCGACCGGCTCATCGCCGCCGGACTCGCCGACCGCAAGGCCAATCCCGCCAACCGCCGCGAGACTCTGCTGCGGCTGACCGAGGAAGGCCGGCGCACCGTCGAGGAAGTCACCGCCCGGCGTCGCGCCGAGATCGCCGACATTGTCGAACGACTCCGCCCGACCGAGCGCCTCGCGCTCGTCGAGGCCCTCAACGCCTTCAACGAAGCGGGAGGCGAGCCCTTGGCCCCGGCGGCGGACGACCCCGAGCCGCACCCCCTCGGCTGGATCGTGGACGGAGCGATGGCGCACGACGCCTGACCCGGCACGGCAGCCGGTCATGGCATGGCCGGGGTCCGGGGCGTCTACCCCGATGCGTCGTGAGCCAGCTTCGCGGCGATCACACCAAGCAGGCACACGGCGCCGCCCGCACCCGTGTTGCTCCACAAGATCCCGGGCGACACGCCGTGGGATGCCGTCACGACCGCTGGGGAGAGGATCAGCCAGAGGCTGAGCGGCACCAGGGTCCATGCGAATCGGTGCATCCGCTGTGGCGCGAGGGGGGTTTCGATAGCGAGCAGGGCGACGCCAAGCCCCATGATCAGGTTGTTCGCCGTGAGATACGGGTTCGTCCTGGCGAAGTGGATCACCCAGGGTGAGATCGCCGTGTAGATGCCGACCAGCAGCATGAACCCGTCAACGACGGCTGCCGGGCTGTTTGTGGTCGCGGCCTCGCGGCCAGCCCTTATCTCGGTCGATTCAGGCGCACGAAATACGGCCGAGTGGCGTGGATGCGACATGGCAGTCGCCCCCTCTCGCATGGCGATGTTTCCAGTATGCAAAGAAAGTCCGGATTGGGGTGTTCGTGGCTGTCGCATCCCCCTTTTCAGCGGGATCGGATCAGCCAGCCGTTGACCGCCGGGCCGTGAAGAGCCCCGGTGGGTGCTCAGGCGGTCGCGTGCACCGCACGCAACGCGCTCTGGTGGCTGAGCCAGCCCACCGGCTTGCCCTGCTCGGCGTCGAGCACGGGCACCCCGGTCCCGGCGGCCGACAGCAGGGTGCGCAGCGCCTGCGCGAGGGGCTGGTCGGCGGTGACCGGTGCGGGCGGCGCGGCGAGCTGTCCGACCAGCGCCGGGGCTCCTTCCTGCTGCTCCGCGAGAGCCTCGGCCACCGCCTGCGCCGTGACGACGCCGACATACTGGCCGGTGTCGTCCATGACTGGGAGGGCACCGTGGCCCGAGAGGCTGAGCAGATCGGCCGCATCGCTCAGGGACGTGGTCGCGGGCAGGGCGGAGGGGAGCGGTTCCATGACGGTGCCGACGTGCTGGCCGCCTATCGCCGTCCCGGGGGCGGGGCCTTCGAGGTCGATGCCGCGGCGGCGCAGCTTGAGGGTGTAGATGGTGTCGTGGGAGAGCAGGCGGCTGGTGGCGGTGGCCAGGACGATGGCCAGCATCAGGGGCAGGATGATCGAGTACTCGCCGGTCAGCTCGAACAGGATGACCACGGCAGTGATCGGCGCTCGGGCCGCGCCGGCGAACACCGCACCCATGCCGATCAGGGCGTACGCGCCCACCGCGCCGGCCGTGCCGGGCATCAGGTCATGGACGCCGATGCCGTACGCCGAGCCGAGCATCGCGCCGATGAACAGACTGGGCGCGAAGACACCGCCGGAGCCGCCGATGCCGATGGTCAGGCTGGTCGCCAGCATCTTGCCGACCAGGAGCAGGAGCAGGAAGCCGACCGCGTAGCCGCCCTCTGTGGCCTTCTCCAGTACGGGGTAGCCGACGCCGTACATCTGCGGCAGGGCCAACAGCACCAGGCCGAGCGCCAGTCCGCCGGCCGCGGGGCGCAGCCACTCCGGGCCGCGCCAGAGCCAGTCGCAGGCGTCCTCGACCAGGTACAGGAATCGCGCGAAGCCCATCCCGACCACAGCGGCCACCGCGCCGAGGAAGGCGAACAGGCCGTACTGGGCAAGGCGGTCGACGTGGAACGCGGGCAGGTTCAGGAAGGCGACGTCGCCGAAGGACGCGCGTCCGATGATGCTCGCGGTCACGCTGGCCAGCACGGTCGCACCGAAGGCTTCCGCACTGAAAGTGCCGAGGATCAGTTCCATGGCGAAGAAGACACCGGCCAGGGGAGCGTTGAAGGTGGCCGCGATGCCGCCCGCCGCACCGCAGGCGACCAGGAGCTTCGTGCGGCCCTCCGTCGCCCTCGTCACACGACCGAGGGTGGAGCCGAGCGCCGAGCCGATCTGCACGATCGGCCCCTCGCGGCCCACCGAGCCGCCGGAACCGATGGTCAGCGCGGATGCCAGCGTCTTGACGACGGCGACCTTCGGGCTGATCCGCCCGCCGCGTTGAGCCACAGCCAGCATCACCTCGGGCACACCGTGCCCACGGGCCTCCTTGGCGAACCGGTTCACGAGCGGGCCGTAGAGCAGGCCGCCAATCACCGGGGTGAGCAGCACGAAGTACGGGCCCAGCCACGGCACGTGCGGATTGCTCGCGCCAGGGGAAGCGGAGTAGTCGGAGTGACCGGACAGCAGACCGGTGAAGGTCTTGATGCACCAGCGGAAGACGACCGAACCGACGCCCGCTCCGGCGCCGACCACCACGGCCAGCGCCATCACACCCCAAGGGGCGTTCCGCAGGCTCGCGATCGCCGGCGCCGGTGTAAGGCTCTTTGCCGTCGTGCCGACTCCTTGCCCTCTGTCCGTTGCTGCCCGTATGCCGCTCATCGATTCCCCTTCCTTACTTTTGCATTATGCAAAAGATGTCAAGGGTGTGCACCGTCTGTCCGCCCCTTGGGCCTGAACGACCTTCGATTACCGCTCCCGTTCGCGCCAGCGGTGCTTCCGCCTGCGTTTCCTCGGTTCGGTCAGCCATCACTGCGTGCAGCATGCCGCTTGCCCGGCCCTCGTATCCGTGGCGACGGCGGCTGACCTTCACCTGGTCGTCGGTCCACTCCGGTGCGTGTTCGTTGCCCGTGGGCCTTCTTGACGCACGAGCTTTGCACGGTGCAAAAATTAGGTGATGGAGAGAGGCGGTGCACACCGATGAGGGTCGTCATCTGTGGGGCCGGGATCGCGGGACTCGCGCTGGCCGGCCGGCTGCACAACGTGCTCGGCTGGGACGTCGTCGTCCTGGAGAAGGAGCCGGCGCCTCGCACCGACGGTTACATGATCGACTTCTTCGGGACCGGATACGACGCAGCCGAGGCCATGGACATGCTGCCCTCCCTGGAGGAGCTGAGCTATCAGGTTTCCGAGGCGGCCCTCGTGGACGAGCACGGCGAGTGCCGGGTCGGGCTCCGCTATGACCGCTTCGCCCGCTTCCTGGACGGGCGCCTGCTGAGCATCATGCGGCCCGACCTCGAACTCGCCCTGCGGGAGCGGCTGTCCCTCGCGGTGCGTCTGCGCTTCGGCGTGGGGCCGGCCCGCGTCGATCTCCGGCCGGACGGAGTGCGCGTCACCCTCACCGACGGCGACAGCATCGACGCCGACCTGCTTGTCGGAGCCGACGGCATCCACTCCACCGTGCGCGCCTTGGTCTTCGGCGAGGAGGAGCGGTACGTGCACCATCTCGGCTACCACACCGCCGCGTTCACCTTCGACGATCCCGAGACGCACGCGGAAGTGGGCGACCGGTTCTGCCTCACCGACACCATCGGCCGGCAGATGGGGCTGTACGCGCTGCGCGACGGCACGGTCGCCGTGTTCGCTGTGCACCGCGCCACCGACGCCTCTCGCCCCAGGGACGTGCAGGCGGCGCTGCGCCACGAGTACGGCACGCTCGGTTGGCTCGTGCCTCGTGTCCTGGCGAACTGCCCGCCGTCGTCCCGGATTTACTACGACCATGTCGCACAGACGACCCTCCCGGCCTGGAGTCGCGGCCGGGTCGTCCTGGTCGGAGACGCCTGCCAGGCGGTCTCCCTCCTCGCCGCGCAAGGCGCCTCCCTGGCGATCGGCGCCGCATACGTCCTGGCTGACCAACTCGCCCGTACCTCCCACATCGAGGACGCACTGCACGGCTACGAACGGCTCTGGCGGCCCGTCATCACGGACAAGCAGCGCGCCGCCCGGCGAGTGGCCCGCTGGTTCGTACCCGAATCACCACGACACCTGCGGGTCCGCCACGCCGCCCTACGGCTCTCCAACCTGCCCGGTGCGCAACGCCTCGCCGGCATCTCCCTCACGGGGAGGCAGGGGCCGCCCCTGCGTCGACTCGCCTCGATTCCGTCGTGCGTGACCGAGAACCGTGGATCCGCCGCCGCCCGGGAGGGAGCAAGACCACGCAGACCGTGAACACGTTCGGGGTATCGCCGGCCACGCGACCCGAAAAGGTCCCGATGTCCACCAGCCCGAGCACCATGACCGCCCGCCTACGCAGAGCCGTCGAAGCCACTGGCCGGGCCGTGTCCGCCGGGCCAAGACCCCTGCCGCACTCAACTTTCCTACCTTGTAGTGACGTTCAGGGGCTCATCGGGCAGGTGTGGGACGAGGCGGGAACCGCCATGGGAGCTGGTGGGGCCTGGACCCGGAGTGTGCCGCTGCGGGTGGTGGCGATGGAGCGGGCATGCCGGGGCCGTTCGGTGGCGTCGGGGTGGCGGTTGCCGCGGGCGTCCCACACGCTGGAGCCGGATGTGGACGTGCGCCGCCGAGCATCGTGCTGCGCAGAGGGCTCTGGAGGACCGTGCGACTGCTTCGTCGCCCGCCACCGATGCACCGCCGGACCGGTACGACGACCTGCGTGCCCTGGTGATCAACTGCACCCTCAAGCGCTCGCCGGAGACCAGCAACACTCAGGGGCTGATCGACCGGAGCACAGCGATCCTGGACGCGCAGGGCGTGCATGTTGATGTCGTCCGGGCCGTGGACCACGACATCGCCACCGGGGTGTGGTCCGACATGACGGAACACGGCTGGGAGACGGACGCCTGGCCGGACCTGTACCAGCAGGTCATGGAGGCTGACATCCTCGTCCTGGCCGGCCCGATCTGGCTGGCCGACAACAGCTCCGTCATGAAGCGGGTGATCGAACGCCTCTATGCCTGCTCCAGCCTTCTCAACGAGCACGGCCAGTACTCCTATTACGGCCGCGTCGGCGGCTGCCTGATCACCGGCAACGAGGACGGCGTCAAGCACTGCGCCATGAACGTCCTCTACAGCCTCCAGCACCTGGGCTACACCATCCCTCCCCAGGCCGATGCCGGATGGATCGGCGAGGCCGGCCCCGGCCCCTCCTACCTCGACCCCGACTCGGGCGGCCCGGAGAACGGCTTCACCAACCGCAACACCACCTTCATGACCTGGAACCTGCTCCACCTCGCCCGGGCGCTGAAGGATCTCGGTGGCATCCCCGCCTACGGCAACCAGCGCACTGCCTGGGACGCCGGGTGCCGCCGCGACTACGAGAACCCCGAACACCGGTAGGCACGGGAGTGGCAGGGGTAGCGGCGTCGGTTGGAAGCAGGGGTCTGTCCCTGCGCCGGTCGCGGCCCTGGCGCCGTCGCCGCTCATGCGGTCCGGAGGGAGGAGGGGATGCAGTGGATGGGCTACGCGGCGTGTATGAGCTTGATCCCTTTTCCGCGCCGGCTACTGGTTGGTGACGCGAGAGCTGGCCAGGATGGACGGGATGATGTCTCACACCACGTCCGCCGGCGGAGAGCCGGACCCCGTATCCGAGTCGGTCGCCGTCTACAGTGACCACGCCGGCGAGTATGCGGCTGTGCACGCTTCGAAGATGGCGGATCGAGTCGGGCGGTTCGCGGGCTCTTTGCCGGCGCCTTCGTTGATCCTCGACGCCGGATGCGGTCCGGGCCGTGACCTGGCGAGGTTCCGGGGGTACGGGCATGTGGCGCGCGGCGTCGACCTGAACCCGGTGTTCGTGGCGATGGCCAACACGCATGCGCCCACGTCGCAGTGCGATCTGCGTGAGGTCGGGAAGCGGTTCCCGGCCGGAACGTTCGACGGTGTCTGGGCGTCCGCCTCTCTCGTCCACCTCGATGCGGCGGAGACGGTGGACGTGCTTGGGCAGTTCGGGGCGCTGCTGCGGCCTGGTGGCAAGCTGTACGTGTGTCTCAAAGTCACCGGGCACACGGGCTGGCTCGACGAACCGGACGGAAGACGGTGGTACACCGTCTGGGATCCGGACGAGTTCGCCACCGCCGTGACGGGTGCGGGCTTCGAGGTCGACCGTGTGGATCCGGGCCCGTACGTCGAGGTGTGGGCCACCCGCAACGGCTGAAGTCGGCAGTGCCCGGTGAACCGGGGCACACGCGCTCGCGGATGCGATGGCCTGCGAAGGACCTGGGCAAAGTGACTGGCCAGCCACGAGTCCCGCACACTGGACGAGCTATGCCGAACGCATTGAGGGGTCTTGGCCGGTCTCCGGTGCAGGGGTGCCGGTCGGCTGCTGCGCGGCCAGCAGATCGCCTGTAGCGGTACGGCGGTAGACCACGCGTCGGCCGACGCGCGCTCCGGTGATCAGGTCTGCGTCGCGCAGGACGGCGAGGTGACCGCCGATGGTGCCGAGCGACTGACCCAGCTGAGCAGCGAGTTCGGTGCTGGTGGCGGGCTGGTCGAGTTCCTGCAGGATCGCTGCCCGGCCCGTACCGATCAGCCGTGCCAGTGCACCCGTGGGTTTCGTGGGTCGGGACGTGGCGGCGGTTCCGCGGGCGGGGTAGACCAAGGCGTAGTGGTTCGGTGGTGCTGCGCACAGCCAGCTGCCGGTGGAGCAGCTGACGGGCACGAAGAGCATGCCCTCGTCGCTGACGATGAGGTCGGGGCCGTTGTGGTGAGTGAAGCGGATGGCGTCGGTGCCCACCCATGCGCTGCGTCGGGTCATGTGCTGCAGGGCGCGCGGCCAGCCGTAGGCGGCCAGCAGTCCCGCCCGGTACATGACGTCCCGTTCCAGCAGTGCCCGGCGGCGTGGCCAGTCCGGGGCCACATGCGCCGTCCACACCGACTTGAGCAGGCCGGCTACGCGCGCCGCCAGTCTGTGTCCGGACAGCCAGCTCAGGTCGTGCGGTTTCCAGCTGTGCGCGAGTGACTTCTCCAGCCCGGCGCGCACCTCGTCATCGGTGGCACGGCTCAGGACGGTCAGTTCGTCGGCGATACGTGTGCGCATGCCGCCCGGGGGCGGGCCGGCGATGAACTCGGGGATCCACTTGGTCGAGCCGAGGAGGGCGACCAGGCCACTGGCGAAGGGGTCGGACTCCAGAGCGGCGGCCAGGCTGCCGTGGTGCCGGGTGTGCCAGGCGGTCAGCCAGGGGTCGGTGCAGGGCTTGCTGAGCACGAGCATCGAGCCGAAGGTTTCGGCCAGCGGCGAGAGGGCGAACCGGGACCGGGACAGAGCCAGCGGGCTCAAGCGCAGCAGTGTCACCTTTCGCCTCCTGCCGAAACGATACCGTCAGCCGGTCGGTGTCCCCACACTCTCGCCGGTGCGTTCCTCTCCTCTGAAACGGGCCGGATTCCGGTGGTTCCTCACCGGACAAACGATCTCTCTGCTCGGCAGTTCGATGGCCCCCATGGCGCTGACCTTCGCGGTCCTCGCCGCCGAGGCCGACGCCGGCGACCTCGGTGTCGTGCTGGCCGCACGCATGGTGCCGCTGCTCGGCCTCCTGCTGGTGGGCGGCGCCACGGCCGACCGGTTCCCGCGCCGGACGGTGTTGCTGGCCGCCAACCTCGGCTCGGCACTCACCCAGGGCGCTGTCGCCGCCGTCCTGCTCACCGGCCGCTACGCCCTGCTTCCCGTGGCCTCGCTGGAATTCCTCAATGGCATGCTCGCCGCCTTCACCACCCCGGCGCTGCGCGGCGTGGTGCCTCAGCTGGTCGACCGGGACCAGCTGAGGCAGGCGAACGCCATGCTGGGCTCGGTCCGCAACGCGACGAAGATCCTCGGGCCGAGCCTCGCAGGCGTCATCGTCGTCACCGCGGGCAGCGGCACAGCCCTCGCCTTCGACGCCCTGACCTATCTCCTCGCGGCGGTATGCCTGGCCCGCCTCCCCCTCACCGGCACACCGCCCAAGCCGCGCTCGGTCACTCTGTGGTCCGACATCCGCGACGGCTGGAGCGAGTTCCGGCGCATTCGATGGGTGTGGATCGGCACCGCGTCCTTCTGCGTGATCAACCTCGTCCAGACCGGAACCTGGCAGATCCTGGGCCCCACCCTCACCAAACAGCTCAGCGGCGAGACGACCTGGGGATTCATGCTCAGCGCCCGCGGCATCGGACTGCTGGCGGCCAGCGCGCTGCTGTACCGCCTCACGATCACCCACCTGCTGCGGCTCGGGCAGCTGGCCAGCGCGCTCACCGCCCTGCCCCTGCTCGCCCTCGGCACCCGGATGGACACCCCCTGGCTGATCACAGCCGCCCTGATCTCCGGCCTCGGCATGTCCATCACCGGCATCGCCTGGGAGACGTCACTCCACGAACACGTCCCCCAACACGTGCTGTCCCGCGTCGCGTCCTACAACGACCTGCTCTCCTACCTCACCATCCCCATAGGCCAACTCAGCGTCGCACCCCTCACCCACGCCGTGGGCGGCTACCGCCTCGCCGCCATCGCCGGCGCCGTCTCCGCCACCGCAGCCGTGACCCCGCTGGCCTCCACCACCGTGCGCCGACTACGCGCGCACGGACATACGCAGACCAACACGACGTCCCAGTCTGCTCGGGATCTTCGAATCAGAAAGCGGAGTGCGGGGCCTCCGTAGGCCCGGCCCTGGCAACCACCTCACGCGCGCCACACGCATGGCTCCCGAGAACGGCTAAGGGAAGGGGCACGGACCTCCCCCCGGCCCGCCCGGACATGGCTCAGCCGAGTGCGTCCGGCACGGCGATTACGTCGGCGGGCGCGGCGCGCAGGGCGTCCGGCTGGAGACCGGATCGCAAAGGCACCCTTGCTGCGCCTCAGCTCAGTGCGTCGAGGGCGGCGATGATGTCCGACGGTTCGGCGCGTTTGGTGTAGTCGCTGTTGACGAAGGCCCAGCGGATCACGCTCTCACGGTCGATGACGTAGGTGGCGGGCAGGGGCAGTGTGCGCGGATGGCCGTCGTTGACGCGCTGGAGGTCGAAGCCCAGCTTGTCGTAGACCGCGGCGAGGTCGTCAGGGAGGTCGAAGGCGAGGCCGTACTGCTTGGCGGTGTCGGAGCCGATGTCGCTGAGGACGTCGAAGGTCAGGCTGTGCTTCTCGGCGAGGCTGAGGGATTCGTCGGGGATCTGCGGGGATACGGCGACCAGGCGGGCGCCGCGTGCGGTGATGTCGGTGTGGTGCTGCTGGAGGGCGCGCAGGGCGATGTTGCAGTACGGGCACCAGGTGCCGCGGTAGAAGGTCAGCACTACCGAGCCTTCGGCGATCAGGTCGTCCAGCGCGACCGTCTGGCCGGTGGCTGAAGGCAGCCGGAAGCGGGGCGCTCGATCGCCGACGGTCAGGGCGCGGTCGACCTGTCCGGAGTCGGCGAGTTCCTGACCGGCCCGCTGCATGACCTGCCGCACTTCGGCGGGGATCTGCTGCTGGCGGGCCTCGTAGAAGACGCGCAGCTCGACGTTGAGTGTGGTCACGGTGTCCGTTCCTCCCGGTCGACGTTCCGACTAACTTGGAATGACCGTTTCAAGATAGCGTCGACTTGATCCGGCACCAAGGGATCCGGCAAGACTGGCCGGAGGGTCGGCGGGGGATATCTTGAAATCGTCGTTTCAAGATGGCGGGGTGGAACATGCCGGACATCAAGCACTTCGACCCGGACGCGGTCCTGGAGACCGTGGTGCGGCTGTTCTGGCGCCAGGGCGTGGCCACGACCGGGATCCAGGAGGTCGTGACCGCGACCGGCCTCAACCGCTCCAGCCTGTACGCGACCTTCGGTGGCAAGCAGGAGCTGTACTGCGCCGCGCTGCGCCGCTACATCGACCAGCGGGCCCGGCCCGCGTTCCGCTCCCTCGCCCAGGACCAGCGAGGGCTGCGGGCCGTCGCCGAGTTCTTCGACGGGCTCATCGAGGCGCGGTGCGCCGGCGAACACGCCCGCTGGGGGTGCCTGGTCGTCAACGCGCACGTCGGCGCAGAGAACGGCTACCCCGAGGTCCGCGCCCTCCTCGACCAGCACCACCGGGAACTGCGGGACGCCATGCACACGGCACTCGTCACGGCCGAGGCACAAGGGCAACTAGCCCCGGGAACCGGTCCGGCTGAGGCTGCCGAACTGCTGGCACTGCTCGCCTACGGCGTGAATCTGCGCTCCCGCGCGGGCGCCGACGCGGGAGCGTTGCACGTGTCCGTGGCCGCTGCGTTGCAGTCACTCGGCAGCCGGACAGTGATGTGAAACGGTGACCCGGCGCCCGATGGTTCTGCGGGCTCTGGCGCCGGCAGAGGGTTTCGCGTGGCGGCGGTGTTCTTACTTGGGTGGCAGACTCGCAGCGAAGGCGTGGCCCTCGTCGATCCACTCGGCCAGCACCTCGTCCTCTGCGACGGCGGAGCCCGCGACCACGATCCAGCCGCGCATCGGGCGACCGGTCATGTCGAAGATCCTCGCGCCTGGCCGGGCCAGAGCCTGCATGGTGGCGTCGGGACCGACCCGGACCATGAGGTCGTCGCCGGTCACGCCGACGGCCATGTTGCCGCGGTGGAGGAACGCGATGCCACCGAACATCCGCTTCTCGGTGATGCCGGGGTCCGCGCCAAGCCGTTCCCGGACTCGCTCGGCCAGCCCTTCGTCATACGCCATTACGCGCCTCCTTCGCGGTCGGAGAGTCGGCGTTCGAGATCGCGCAGGTCCTTGGTGAGGTTGGTTCGGACCAGGCGGGCGAGCAGGGGCGCCGCGACGCGGTAGGGGCCGCCAGGTCCTCCTCGGACACGGATCCCGGCCAGCGTGCCGCGCGGGTGACGCTCGAAGACGTAAGTGACATGCATCGGCATCGGTCCGCCGACAGAGATCATGTCCAGCAGCCGCGGCGGCTCATAGGCGGCCACGCGCAGGACGTAGTCGATGCGCCGGGTGAGGAAGTACGCCGTGCGGGTGACCTCGGCGCCCACGCCGAACCCGCCGCCCTCCGCCGGCCGGGTCAGCTCAGCCGTACGGATCCCTTGCGTCCACTCCGCGTCGTGGCGCCAGTCCATGGCGTAAGCGGCCACTCGCTCGGGCGGCAGCGGGATCACGCGCCGCACCGTCACGTCGATTGCCACGAGGGCAGGATCCCAGCTGATGCCGGCGGGCGCGCGGCCGGCGATCGAAGGAGCCGGCCGTGACCTCCCGCCAAGCCCTGCCGCTTCGACGCACTCCCTGCGCTGTTCATCAGTTGCGAGCCCTCTGTCGTCGAGCGTGCCGAGGGCATCCCCGCCCATGGCACGCTCGACCGCACGGCCGCGGAAGAACGCATACTCCTGATGAGAGTGACGCGACCACGAGGCACGGGGGTCTGGAGATCACTGACGCGGTGGTTCCGCCGTTCGGCTGGAGACGGGCATCCGCTTGCGCCACAGGCCCGCACAGCCCACCTGACCTGTGCCAACTTGTAGGTGTCCTGTATCTCGGCATGGGTCGTGGCATCGGGGCCGTCTTTTCGTGCTGATGCTCCCAGTAGCGGCGCAACGCCAAGTCGAAGGCGGGCAGCGGTCGCCCGATGGCGGCCAGTGCGAGACGGACGGAGAGCACGACCTTCTCGAAATCGGGACTCGCGGAGCGCGCGAGCGCGAGATCGACCCGTACGGGCAGGATCCGCGCCCGCCCCCATGCCGGGGCGCCCCACTGGGCGGGCCGCTGCCCCGGGTCACCGAGGGATGCCTCGAACTTGCGCGGCAGCGTGGACTCACCGATACCGCCGATCCCGTGGAAGACCACCACGTTGTCCCGGGGAGCCTCCAAGTCCGCAGGATCAAAGGCAGGGTTGTTGACATACCGCAGGTGCTCGGCGAGCGCGGCCACCGCGAAATCCCACTGCCCCTGGCGGTTCGTGAACGCCTCCGCAGTGCCAAGCGTGCGGTCGTTCGTACGGAACAGCGCTCGCAGATCCCGCCCTGCCACACCAGCCCCGCAACAGAGATCGTCCGGCCGTCAACTTAGCTCGGCCTCAACCCTGTTGAAGAAGCATCCCCGAAGACGGCTGCACCCGCACCAGTGCGTAGCGCACCCAAGAGTGATCCACAGCCCCAGCGCCGTATCGCATGGATGCGGTTAAGGGGTGCTTTAGAGGTGTTGATTCTGTCCGTTAACTGCCGCGTGATTAGGTGGCGTTGGCGCCCCCACGAGGGGCCATTCCCGAATGTCGCACGAGGTGAGGGGATCATCGATGTCCAATGTGCTGGTGATAGGCGGCGGGCCGGGAGGGTCACTGACGGCGATACTGCTGGCCCGGGCCGGGATCGATGTCACCTTGCTGGAGCGGGAAACCTTTCCCCGGTATCACGTCGGCGAGTCGCTCACCTCGTCCTGCCGCGTCATGATGGATATCGCGGGTGTCCTGGAGAAGGTGGACGCCGCCGGATTCACCAGTCGGCGCGGGGCCCTTCTGAGGTGGGGTGCCGAGGACTGGACCATCGACTGGGGGGAGCTCTTCGGGCCGGATGTGCGCGGTTGGCAGGTGGAGCGCGCCGAGTTCGACGAGATCCTACTGCGGCACGCGCAGGAGCAGGGCGTCGAGGTCGTCGAGGGCGCCCACGTGAAGAAGGTCGTCTTCGATGGAGACCGCCCCGTGTCCGCGGAATGGGTGGACACGAAGCACGACAATGCCCAGCGGGTCACCGAGTTCGACTTCCTCGTCGATGCCTCCGGCCGCGCGGGCGTGCTCGCCTCACAGCACTTTCGCAATCGCCGGGCCCACGAGATCTTCCGTAACGTCGCGATCTGGGGTTACTGGGACGGCGGCGAGTTGTTGGAGGGAACACCGTCGGGCGGCCTCAACGTCGTATCCACACCTGATGGCTGGTTCTGGGTCATCCCCTTGAAGGACGGACAGTTCAGCATCGGTTTCGTGACGCACAAGACGCGATTCGTCGAGCGCCGGAAGGAATTCGCATCCGACGACGAAATGCTCCTGACACTGGTCCAGGAATCCGAGACGGTGCGCAAGCAATTGGCTGGCGCTGAGTTCATCGGTCCCACGCGCGTCGAGCAGGACTACTCCTACGTGGCCGACAGTTTCTGCGGCCCCGGCTATTTCCTGGTCGGGGACGCGGCCTGTTTCCTCGACCCCTTGTTGTCCACAGGCGTGCATCTGGCGATGTACAGCGCGGTGCTCGCCGCCGCGTCCGTGATCGGCACCGACGGCGGACAGATCAACGAGCGTGAGGCGCAGGGGTTCTATGAGTCCCTGTTCCGCAACGCCTACGCCCGTCTCATCGTGTTGGTGTCCGGGGTGTACGAGCAGTACAAGGGCACCGCGAGCTACTTCTGGCTGGCCCAGCGCCTGGTCCGCGAGAAGGAACGGTACGACCGCCCGAACGGGGCCTTCGCCGAGATCTCCGCAGGACTCAGCGACCTCAGGGACGCGGCCGACGCACGGGGCACGAGCGCCATGCCAGAGCTGATCGAGGAAGCCGATCAGGCGCGGCAGCGTGCCGACGAGAATGCCCCCGAGGGACAGACCGCCAATCTCAGCGCGCTGCGCATCGAGCCCAGCGACCTCTACGACGATGCTTCGGGCCTGTATCTGGTCACGCACCCGGCTCTCGGCATCAAACGCGCACGCCCGGCTGCCGAACCCGTGGGGGACCGCGCTGAGGCCGGTCGCTGACCCTACAGCTCCCCGCAGATTCGCCCTACTTCACCCCATCCAGAAAGGTAAGGAACGAGCATGTCTGTGCTGCCACCCGAGGTACTGACGTGGGTCTACGAGCAGAACCCGGACGTCGAGGACATCGATCCCGACCTCGACCTGTTCGAGACGCGATTGGTCAACTCCCTCTCGTTGATCGAATTCGTCGTCGTCATCGAAAAGGTCAGCGGGCAGGTCATCGACCGACGGCAGATCCAGACCGACGACTTCAGGACGCTGCGCACCATTCAGGAGAAGTACTTCGCCGAGTCCGCCGCATCGGCCGCGGCCGCGGCGACGGAGACCGGGTGAACCGTGCCCATCGCCACAGTCAACGGAGTCCGGATCTCCTACCGCGTACACGGTGAGGGCGCTCCTCTGCTCCTGATCGGCCCGGCCGCCTCACCGGCGGCGGTCTGGGACAGGTACCAGGTTCCGGATCTCGTACGCGCCGGATTCCAGGTCATCACCTTCGACCTGCGCGGGACCTCTCCTTCGGATGTCCCGCCGGGTCCCTACACACTCGAGGAACTCGTCAGTGATGCAGCTGGGCTGATCGGTCACCTGGGCGTCTCCCCCTGCTTGGTGGCGGGGATCTCCATCGGCGCGATGATCGCCCAGGAGCTGGCCAGGGACCATCCCGACCTGGTCGGTGCGGTCGCGCTGATGGCGACCCGGGGACGGTCTGATGTCTTCCACGACGCGCTGGCTCAGGGCATCGCGAGTGCCATGAGAGCCGGCGACGCGGTGCCCGTGGCGTACTCGGCGGTGGCCACGATGGGCCAGCTGTTCGCCCTCGAGTCGCTGACCGACGACAAGTTCGCCCAGGACTGGCTGACGACCCTCTCCCTCTTCCCTCAGCGGGGAGAGGGGTTCGCGGCCCAGTACGAGGCCACCGTCACACACGACCGGCTGCCGGGACTGAGCGACGTCCGCTGTCCGTCGCTCGTCGTCGCCTTCGCCCACGACATCGTCATGCCGCCCGCCATGGGGCGGGCAGTGGCCGAGGTCATCCCGGACTGCCGCTTCGAACTGCTCGAAGGATGTGGGCATTTCGGATTCCTGGAGCGACCCGAGGAAGTCAATCGCGTCCTCGTCGACTTCTTCCGCACGACCGCGTGACGCCGTTTCCCGGGAGGGTTCATGGAGCACCTGCATTCGACCGCGACCGACGCCGGCCCGGCCGCCCGCGTGGAACTGCGGCAACGGGGCCCCGGCGATCTCGACTTCGAGCTGGTCGCCGCCGAGTCGGAGCCGCCTCGTCTCGGCGAGGTGACCATTCAGGTGTTCGCCGCCGGGCTCAATTTCCCTGACGTGCTGACGGCGATGGGCCTGTCCGCGGCGTACTTCGAGGACGCGCCGCGGCCGGGTCTGGAATGCGCCGGCGTCGTCACCGCGGTGGGGCCGGACGTGACCGCGTTCCGGGTCGGCGACCGGGTCGCAGCCGTGACCGAGGGGGCATTCGCGTCCCAGGTCAACGTACCGGCGGAAGCGGTCATGTCCCTGCCCGACCATATGGACTTCGCTCAGGCTGCCACCGTGCCCGTCGCGTTCCTCACCGCCTGGTACGGCCTGATACGTATGGCCGACCTCCGGCGCGGGGAGCGACTCCTCATCCATTCCGCGGCCGGTGGGGTGGGCACGGCAGCACTGGCCATAGCGGAACTCCGAGGAGCCGAAGTATTCGCGACGGTGGGGACCCCGGACAAGCGAACGTACCTGCATGAGCGCGGAGTCCAGCACGTCATGGACTCCCACAGCGTCGAGTTCGGTGACGAGACCCTCGCCGCCACCGGCGGCGAGGGTGTCGACGTCGTCCTCAACTCCCTCACGGGCGAGCTACTGCGCAGAAGTCTGGAACTGCTGCGGGTCCGCGGCAGATTCATCGAGATCGGCAAGCGCGACATCATGGCCGACGCCGCGCTCGGACTCGGCCCCTTTCGCAACAGCCTCAGCATGCACAGTGTCGACCTCAGACTGCTGGTCAACCGCTGCCCGGAGCTCATCGGTGCACTCCTGGCGGAACTGGCACCGCTGTTCGCCTCGGGCGCCCTGGCACCGCTGCCGTACACACCGTTCCCGGTGTCGATGGCCGATCGCGCGTTCCGCAGGATGATGAGCGGACGGCACATCGGGAAGATCGTGCTGACCTTCGCATGACGGCAAGGGCGCAGGCCGTGGCGACTGCTACGGCCTGCGCTGAAGCATGTTCATGATAGTCATCGTCAGGACCGTCTCGCCGTGCTGGTTGAGGACTTCCACGTCGGTGTGGACCAGGCCGCGGTCCGGCTTGGAGCGGGAAACGCGGGCCTCGGTCACTGTGGCACGAACCGACAAGGTGTCGTCCGGACGCACGGGACGCTTCCAGCGCACTTCGTCGACCCCCGGGGACGCGAGCGAGGCGACCTTGCTGAGGTAGTGGTCCGCGTACAGACGCATCATCACGGCCGTGGTGTGCCAGCCACTCGCGATCAGCCCCTGGAAGGGCCCGGCCTGCGCCGCCTCGGGGTCCATGTGAAAGCTCTGGGTGTCGAATTGCCGGGCGAACTCCAGGATCTCCGGCTCGGTGAGGGTGATGCTGCCGAAGACGTGCACCGTGCCCGGTACGTAGTCCTCGAAGTACCGCTCTTCGATGGGCGAGGTGAAATTGTCCGTGGCGGTCGGCGTGGTCGTCGTCATAGGTGCCCTCTCACGCGGTCCGAAGGCCCGACTCGGCGAGCCGCTGTGCACAATCACGCGTACGGTAGCGGATCGCTGCTTCCTCGAAGGCGGCGAGGGCGTCGGGATTGGCCAAAGCACCCTGGGCCACCACGAGTTCGGGGTCTGTACCGGCGAGAATGCGCTTCACCGGTACCTCCAGCTTCTTGCCCGACAGCGTGCGCGGAATGGCAGGAACCTGGACGATGTGGTCCGGCACATGGTGCTCGGAGAGCTCGGTGCGCAGGGCATGGCTGATTCGCTCGCGCAGCCGGATGTCGAGGCCGTTGCCGCCACGCAGCTCGACGAAGAGCATCAGTTTGTCCGCCCCCGTCTGCGTGCTTTCCACGTGCACGACCAGGGAGTCGGCGATGTCGTCGAGTTCCTCCACCACGGTGTAGAACTCGGCGGTGCCCAGGCGCACTCCACCGCGCTTCAGGGTCGCGTCGGAGCGCCCGCTGATCACGCAGGTCCCTCGGTCGGTTACGTTGATCCAGTCGCCGTGGTGCCATACCCCGGGGAATCGTGCGAAGTAGGAGGCGTGGCGCCGCGATCCGTCGGTGTCGCCCCACAGGGCCACGGGCATGCTCGGCATCGGCCGGGTCACCACGAGTTCCCCGGTCTGGCCGATGACGGGTTCTCCGGTCGGCCCGTACGCCTGGATGCTCGCCCCCAGACAGCGGCAGCTGATCTCCCCCTCGATGACGGGGAGCAGCGGAACGCCCCCGACGAAGCCCGTGCACACGTCGGTGCCGCCCGACAACGACGTGAGCAGCGGGGCAGGTGCCCCGCTGTCGGCCGATGCCTCGTACACCCAGCGGAAGCCCTCGGCGGGCAACGGAGCTCCTGTCGACCCGATGCCGCGCAGCCGGGAGAGGTCCAGGTCCTGCCACGGGGTGATCCCGGCCTTGCGGCAGGCCATCAGATAGGGCGCTGACGTGCCGAAATACGTCGTCGCAGTCTCCTCGACCAGGCGCCACAACGCACCGAAGTCGGGATGCGTCGGGTTGCCGTCGAAGAGCACCACGGCACTTCCCACGGCGAGCCCGGAGACCAGGTAGTTCCACATCATCCAGCCCGTGGTGCTGAACCACAGGAAGCGGTCGCCCGGTCCCAGGTCGTGATGGAGCGCCAGCATCTTCAGATGTTCCAGGAGGATGCCGCCGTGACCGTGCACGATGGGCTTGGGCAGACCTGTCGTTCCCGACGAGTACAGCACGTACAGGGGATGGCCGAACTCGACTTGCTCAAAGATGAGTTCGCCCGTGTCGGCGAGCAGCTCGTCCCAGGTCATGTCGGAGTCCACGTCGGAACCCGCGTACGGGACGGTCACGATGTGCCGCAGGCTCGGCAGAGCGGCGCGGATCGCCTCGACCTCGTGCGCGCGGTCGACGAGCCGGTCACCGGAGCGATAGCCCGTGACGGTCACCAGGACCTTCGGCTCGATCTGGCTCCAGCGGTCCTGCACCGAACGGGCGCCGAACTCCGGGGCGCACGAGGAGAAGACGGCGCCCATGCCCGCGCAGGCGAGCAGGAGGACCAGGGCCTCGGGGATGTTCGGCAGATAGGCGGCCACCCGGTCGCCGTGCCCGACCCCGAGGCCGCGGAGTCCGTGTTGGGCGCGCGCGACCTGGTCGCGGAGTTCGTCTGCGGTGAGTTCGACGGGTTCTCGCGTCTGCGAGCGCCCGATCACCATGGGAGTGGAGCCGTCAACACCAGGCATGCTCAGGACGCGCTGGGCGTAGTTGAGCCGCGCCCCGGGAAACCACTGGACGTCCGCCATTCCGTGAGCGTCGACGCACACGGGGGCCGGGGCCTGCGGCGTGATCTGGAAGTACTCCCACACCGACGACCAGAAGCCGTCCACGTCGGACACCGACCAGCGCCACAAGTCCGCGTACCCGTCGAACCGGAGTCCACGGTGGCTCTCCAGCCAACGCAAGTAGTCGCCGATGCGTGAGCGGTCGAGAACGTCGTGCGGCGGGGACCAGAGTGGGGTGCTGGACGTCATGTTGGTTCACCTCGAACGGAGTGAAGTTCCGGGCGGTCAGGGATGGTTGAGCAGCACCACGCAGCCGACATGGCCGGGCGCCGGCTCCAGGGCGATGTCGATCCAGGCCGAGCCGCGGCCGGGATGGTCGTCGCCGATGTCGCGCAACCCATGGCCGGTGGCCTTCACGTATGCCTCGCGGCGGGTCCAGATGCGGTACCACAGGGCGGTTCTGTCCGCGGTGTCCGCCGTGGACCACTGCTCGTACTCGGCCGGGGAGAAGAAGCCAGCCGCCACTCCCTCGAAGTCCCGCTCCACGTCGGTCTGTTCGATGTCGATGCCCACTCGGCTCCCCCGAGTCACAGCGAGCAATGTCAACCGCCCGGCGTGTGAGAGGTTGAAGTCGAGCCCAGGACATGGAGGTTCGGCCAGAGAGGGCCGCCCTGTCTCGCTGACCGCGAAGCGGATCTGTGACGTCGGCGTCCGCAGCTCGCGCGCGAGGACTTGCCGGGCCAGCGCGCGTCCGGTCACGAATTGAGCGCGTGCGGCGCCGGTGACGATGTGTGCGAGCTGTGCGCGTTCGTCCTCGGCCAGTTCCGACGCGTGGGCCGTGAAGCGCTCATGGCGTGGGAGCGGAGCGTGCGCAGCCCAAATCTGTACTGGATGGCCGAAAGGGTGGTCCTCGCCGAGCAGTTGTGGGTCGCGGCTGATGGTGTCCACGGGCGATCGCCTCGTTCGGCTGGTGCGTCCCGGTACGCGGAGAACGGCGCAGGGGTGAGTTGGTGTGATGTCGTTGGACCTTAACGACGCCTGCTAAAACAGCCCTTACCTCTCCTTAAACAGCATCCGCCCACCTGGCACGGGCCATGACCGCGACGACGACGCAGGCCGGAGCGGTCACCGCCGAGAAGGTGCCGACGGCGGTGAGCAGATCGGTGGCTGCGGCCAGGAAGCCGACGCCGATGACAGGGAGTCCGACCCCGAGATACGTGATCATGTAGAAGGCGGAGAGAACCTCGGCACGGGACTCCGGTGGTGCCACTTCGTTGACTCTGGCCAGCGCCGCCTTGAACGTGATGCCTTGGCCCGCCCCGCCAC
Organism: Streptomyces griseochromogenes; assembly: GCF_001542625.1. Lineage (NCBI taxonomy): Bacteria > Bacillati > Actinomycetota > Actinomycetes > Kitasatosporales > Streptomycetaceae > Streptomyces > Streptomyces griseochromogenes. The sequence goes on from NZ_CP016279.1 coordinate 7,063,138, forward strand.
ACGCGGCGGCCGCGAGAAGGAGCCACAGGGAGTCCGTGGCTCCGGCGCCCGCCAGCATCGCCAGGCCGACGGTGAGCAGAAGCAGCCCTCCAGCCGGCCGAGTCGCGATGCCCGCGCGCGCCACCGCGTACTGCGTTCCCGCGGCGAACAACAGGAACATGCCCGCGGCCGTGCCGGCCAGCAGAAGGTCGTGGCGGTGCAGGATGGCGATGGCGTACGACGGCACCATGGCGAGGAAGAGCGCGACGACGGCCCACCCGAGAACGCTCACGGCGGACGCCAGGGCGAAGGGTCGTCGCAGAGAGGCCGGGATGCGGGGCCGGCGGAACCGCCAGACGCCGCGGCTTGCCATCCTGGGCAGCCTGGTGGCGGCTGCCGCCGCCAGGGCGAGCAGGGCGAGTTCGACGAGGTAGGTCAGGCGTAGGGGCAGCGGCGCGTGCTCGCCGAGGAAGCCGGAGAGGACGGGGCCGATACCGCCACCGCCCGTGATCATGGCGGAGGCGAGCATGGAAGCTCGCGCACGGTCTCCCGAGGGCTCCGTCTCCACCAGGGCTGCGGTCAGGGCCCCGGAGGCCGCGCCGACCGAGACGCCTTGCAGTGCCCGCGCCGCGAACAGCCAGGCGACACCGTTCGCGCAGCTGAACAGGACGGCCGCGACCGCCGCAAGAGCGACGGCCGGGGCGGCCACGCGGCGGTACCCGATGCTGTCGGTCAGCGCCCCGGCAAACATGGCCGTGGGGATCAGGGTGCCCGCGTACATGGCAAAGACGAGGGTGACCACGAGCGGGGAGAACCCGAACTCGGTCTCATAGCGGGCGTACAGAGGGGTCGGCATGTTGGTGCCGACCGTCAGCACGAAGAGGATGTAGGCGGCAGCCGCGAAGGACAGGCGGTTGCCACGCCAGGGCCGATCGTGCCGCCCAGTGGTCTGTGGCCTGCCCGGGTCTCGCTGCCAGGTGATGTTCACGAGGCGTACGCCGCGGACAGCAGTCGGCTGTGGTCATCCAGCCACGGCTCGCGGGCGAGAATCGCGCGATGCAGATTCCGCAGCCGGTTGCAGGGTTCCATACCCAGCTCGTCATGGAGTGTCTGGCGTATGTGCTGATACGCCGCCAGACACTCGGGTATTCGACCGCTGCGATAGAGGGCGATCATCAGGCAGGCATGGATGGTCTCCCACATGGGGTGTTCCTGCGTGAGGCCATAGAGCTCGCCGATGAGGTCCGTGTGGCGACCGAGCCGGAGTTCCAGGGTGAGGCGTTGTTCGTGCAGTGCGTTGCGCCGCTCGTCCAGCTGCTGGGCGTAACCATCCAGGGCAGGAGTGGTACGTACGTCGGCGAGCGCGGTGCCCCGCCACAGCGTCAGGGATTCGGAGAGAAGCCGGGCAGCGTCCTGGGTCCGGTCTGCATCGATGGCCTGCTGGATCTTGACCACGTTGGATTCGAAAAGGGTGAGGTCGAGGGTGTGCTCGTCGAGCCGCATCAGATAGCCCGACGAGGTGGTGGTGATGAGGTCGGGGCTCGCACCCGCCTGAGTGAACTGCCCGCGCAGCTTGGACACATAGACCTGAAGCGCCGTGGACGCGGTCCGCGGGGGCGTTCCACCCCACAGGGCGCTGATGAGCCGTGCCGGAGAGACCACGTGGCCCGCGTGCATACAGAACACGGCCAGGAGCGACCGAATTTTGAGTGCCTGCGGGGTGACTTTTTCACCGAGGTCATTCTCCACATCTACAGGACCCAGAATTCCGAACCTCACATGCCCTCCATTCGAAATACCGAAGGGTATTTCCGCGGGTGGAACATCAGTGCGACAGGCGAAATGAATCATGGAGGCAGGTATCGGGCGACGTCAACCCCTTTAAAGGGCGACGAGATCGCCCAATCGATTACGGATCGAGGGTTTCGATGTATAGTGAAGACCTTGGTTGAACCTTAAGTCCACATATGTGACGACATTCACTCATGTGCCGAGAGATAACTCCTCCCAGTCGCCACGCATAACTGCGGACAGGTTCGGAAATCGGACACCGCTACTCGATGGTAGATCAAAATTTCGCAAAGCAGGACAGGGTGCGCCGTCGAGCGACACGCCGGGAGCCCTCACTGCAGTTAAGTCGCGCTTTGGGACGGCTTTAGCGTGAGCACCTGCACGTCGGCTCCGGGAGTACGACCTCACAGCGGAGCGGTTTGCGGCACGAGAGGCACTGCTTAGGGAAGGTTTAGGTGATCCTTCAGCGTCGGCTGACAAGCTCGCAGGGCGTATCCGACGAGCCAGCTGAGGGGTGCCGTGCGACATCTCGCCTTCTATTCTCCGAGCGACCCGAACCTTGAGCTCACCCTAAAAGTAATAGCCGCGATACTCGCCATTCTCGCCGCCTCTGCGACATGCGGGAAACTGGCTCTCATGGTCAGGCAGCCACGAGTTCTCGGCGAAATGGTGGCGGGCGTCCTGCTCGGCCCCACATTTCTGGGACTCCTCTTCCCCGGAGTACAGAAATCACTCTTCCCTTCGGACGTAAAACCGATCCTCTATGTGCTGAGCACCATAGGGCTCACTCTGTACATGTTCCTGGTGGGCGCCGGACTCGATCACGGGAAGAATGGCGCGGCCGGTGCAGGCGTAGAAGGCGGACGGAGTCAGGGCCGACAGGCGACGCTGCTGGCCGTTTCGGGCATAGTCCCCTCACTCGTACTCGGCACCGCAGCGGGACTCCTGTGGTACTCGCGGTTCTCCAGGAACGACGTCTCCCGTATGGAGTTCGCCTTCTTCATCGGCGGCGCGCTGTCCCTCACCGCCTTCCCGATGCTCGCCCGCATCCTTTACGAACGGGGCCTGGAGAACTCGCCGTTGGGCAGGCTGACGCTGGTTGCTGCTTCCATGGACGACGTGGCCGCTTGGTGCTTCCTCGCGGTGCTGTCCGCCGTCCATGCCGGTTCGGGTCCCATGAGCGCGCTCCAAAGCATCCTGCTGGCCGGCGTCTTCGCCGCCGTGATGCTCTTTGGCGTCGCGCGATTGCTGCGCCCCATCGGCGCACGGGTGGCTCAGACGAAGAGCCTCACGCTCAGCCAGATGTACATCGTGGCGTTCGTCGTGCTGGGCGCTGGCTGGTTCACGGACCGCATCGGAATCTACTCGGTCTTCGGCGGGTTCATCGCCGGGCTCGCGATGCCGCGGGACGCGGCCTTCCGGGAGGCTCTGCACGGCAGGATGATGGACTTCGTCAGTGTCTTCCTGCTCCCGATCTTCTTCGCGTTCTCGGGGCTCAACACCAAGCTCGGCGGCATAGCCGGAGCCACCATGCTGCTCGCCTTCGCGACCTTGCTGATCGCCGGCTTCGTCGGGAAGTACGTCGGGTGCGGGCTCGCGATGCGGGCGACGGGCTTTTCCTGGGGCGAGTCCTGGGCGGTGGGCGGACTCATGAACGCGCGAGGCTTGATGATCCTGATCTTCATCAACATCGGCCTGAGCCAGCAGATCATCTCCCAGGACGTCTTCTCGATACTCGTCCTCGTCGCCGTGGTGACCACGGCAGGAGCCGTGCCGCTCTATCGGTTGGCTCTGCCGCCGAAGGCAGAAGGACGCCTCATGCCCCGCGCATCCGACACCTCCGCCTCGGACCACGACGACCCGACCGGCCCGCGTGAGATGGCGACCGACGGAGCCTCCTGATCACGGCAGGACACAGCTGAAGAGCCACCACCCGAGGCTTAAGTGGGCCTTTATGAACTGCTGCTTTGCTGAGATGCCACAGTGAAGCCACCTGGGGAGAGACCTTGTCCAACGACATCGCCGGGCCCGAATCGCACGCCGCACACGGCACGAAGGGCGACCAGGAAAGTCCGCGCCGCGTCCTCGTCACGGGGGCGGCGCGCGGGATCGGCCGGAGCATCGCCCTGAAGCTCGCCGCGGAGGGATATGACGTCATCGGCTGCTACCGGTCCGAGAGCAAAGAAGCGCGGGCGACCCAAGAGGAGGTCGAAAACCTGGGCGTCCACGCGCTGTTCACCGAGTGCGACGTACGCGACCGCGACGCTGTCGAGGAGATGGTGGCTCACGCCGAGAACGAGCTGGGTCCCATCACAGCCCTGGTGAACAACGCGGGAATCACCAGGAACGGCCCCATGCCCCTGCTGGCCGGTCAGTCGTGGGATGACGTCATCGACACCAACCTCACCGGCATGTGGAACGTGTGCCAGACAGTCCTGTACCGCTTTCTGCGACGCAAGTCCGGCACCTGCGTGAACATCTCCTCCATCGTGGCGCTGAGCGGCTTCGTGACGATGAGCAACTACGCCGCCAGCAAGGCGGGCATCATCGGCATGAGCAAGTCGCTCGCACGGGAGGTCGCGGGCCACGGCGTCCGGGTCAACGTGGTGGCTCCGGGGATCACGGAGACACAGATGATGGAAGATATCCCGGTACCGATGCGGGAAAAGATGCTGGAACGCATCCCGCTCAAGCGGTTCGGACGCCCCGAGGACGTGGCGGAACTGGTCTCCTACCTCGTCTCGGACCGGGCGGCGTACATCACCGGCCAGGTAATCCGGGTAGACGGCGGCGCCGCCCTGTGACGTACGCGTGGACGCCGTTCCGTGGCAAACACGGCGGCCCCCTCTAGACGTTCACGCGGCCACGGTGCAGGCACGGCGCAGGTAGGCGGGCACCCCGCTGATGTCCTGGAGGAAGACGGCCTCGGCAGGTTGCAAGGCCCCGGCCATGCGCTGCCGCTCGGCCGTCATGTGCTGCTGCAGGCGCCGGGCGGCTTGGCGGATGGCACTGGCCGGTTCATCGAGGCCGACGCGCTCCTCTGCGTAAGCGCGAACGAGCTCGGACATGTGGAACCTTCCCGGAGCCGATGCCTCCACCAAGTGCTGGCACAAGGCGCTGGAGATCTGACGGACAAGGATGCGCACCAGCGTTTCCCGAAGCTCCGGCCGTGTAGCCCGTTCCGCCGCCTCGCCTGCCCGTTGTGCCCGACGTAGAGCGGCAAGAGCCCGCTCGTGAGCGCGTACAGATCGAGGTTCAACGAGCTGTGCAGTCGCTTCCATTCCTGCACCGTAGGGATCGTGCCGGAGCACAGGGCAGGGGCCGCATGGCCCTTGTCGTGGCGCGGAGCACAACGACGCATCTGGGAGCCATTGGGAGCCGAATCGCTCCCCAAGCCTCCGCCAGCCCCCGCCGCATCAACCCAGACCAACAGCCTGACCTGTCCCGCCACTCCAACGGGGGTGAATAGGACAGCGTCCGCGCTCTCAACAGTAAGTTGCGACTCGGATGTCACGGGGCATGCAACCGGCAAACACCGTGCACCTGTGTACGAGGCATGAAGCGGAATCCCATTGCCCCCACAGGTACCCCCAACCCCAACATGAACGAGCGCATCGCCGAGTGGAGCTGGCGAAGGGATCAGCGGCGCTCGTCAGCTGCTTGCGTACCGCGCTGGTCGCCATGCTTGCCGCGATCGGGGCCGGCGTTGCCCTGGTATACACCGCCCGCACGTACCGCCTCACGCGGCGCGGTCAGATCACCGATCGATTCAACAAGGCGCTGGAACGTCTCGGCTCCGAACGCGAGTACGTACGCATCGGTGGCGTCCTCAACCTGGAACAGATCGTTCAGGATGCCCCGGAGCAAGCGGCCCCGGACGCCGCCCGGGTCCTCGTGCATTTCATCCGCAACCGCGCGCCGAAGGCACAACACTCTCGCCGTAAGTGGATGGCTCGCATGCGTGGCGGGGACAACACCTCACTGCCACTCGAACCTGCAGCCGACGTACAGGCTGCGCTGACAGCGCTCACCAGCGATGTTATGCGACTTCACGCCGATCCGCGTGTGGTCGTCCTCGACCTCCACGGACTGCACCTGGCGAGATCGCGCGCATCGATGATCGGACTACACTTCCGGCGTACCTGCGGCCCCAGAAAGGATTCGCTTCCACTTCTAAGAAGTCATCTCATTTGGTGAGTCTGCGGTAGCAGATGAGGGTGCAGGCGATGCTGGTGAAGGCCAGGAAGTGTTCGGCTTTGCGTTCGTAGCGGCGGTGGAGGCGGCGGCATCCGGCGAGCCAGGCCATGGTGCGTTCGATCGTCCAGCGGTGGCGGCCCAGCCGTGTGGAGGGCTCGATGCCTTTGCGGGCGATGCGATGTCGGATGCCGCGGCTGCGTAACCATCGGCGCAGGTGGTTGTAGTCGTAGCCTTTGTCGCCGTGGAGTTTGGCGGGCCGTCGTCGGCGCGGTCCGCGCCGGGAGCGAATGGGTGGGATGCCTCGCACGAGCGGTTCGAGGGCCTGGCTGTCGTGCAGGTTGGCACCGGATATCCCGACGGACAGGGGCAGCCCGGTACGCTCGGTGATCAAGTGGATCTTTGAACCGTACTTGCCGCGATCCACCGGATTCGGACCTGTCAGGTCCCCTTTTTCAGGGCTCGCATGTTCACCGAGTCGATCGCGCAGCGAGACCAGTCCAGTTCACCGCGAGAGCCGAGTTCGTCGAGGACCAGGCGATGGAGCTTCGCCCACACCCGGGCCTTCGACCACTCGGCGAAGCGCCGGTGAGCCGTGGGCCCTGAAAGCCCGAACGAGGCGGACGGCAGTTGCTGCCACGTGCAGCCCGACGTGGCCACGAACACGATCGCAGCCAACACCTCCCGGTCGCCGTGCCGGCGCCGGCCACCACCCTGAGGCCGACTCGGCGCCTCCGGAACCACTCGCTGGAACAACTCCCACAGCTCATCCGGCACAAGCCGCTCAACGATCCCCACATCTGGAGCCTATCGAACACCCCAAATGAGATGACCTCTAAAGCGGATGCTACAGGCGAAAATCTCCGCTGAGGCGCTTGCGGAAGGTCAGCGCAGGAGGCTTCGGCACCTCCGCCGGGTCAGGTCAGCCGCTCCGGCTCCCGAGCCCGGCCCAAAAGCGAGCGCCCCAGGGCACATCCAGGGCACATGAGCCTGGGAAACGGCGTTGACCAGTGAGAACTACGGAGAGGAGTTTTCCCAGGTCAGCGCGCATTCCACCGTGAAATCCCAGGTCAGCGCCCTCCCGCCCTCAATCGCTGCACAAGTGACACGACTTCAACCTTCACCGTCTGGTGATAGCCGTGCTGCCCCAGCCCCACGAACGCGCCGCCGACGCTGACCTGACTGGAAGCCCGATCCGCCAGAGAAGGTCAGCCTTCTGGCCCGTTTCCCGGCAGCTACGCGCGTTGGGCAATACAAGGCTCCCGCCTGTCCACGCCCTGCCGAACGAAGTGGCCCCCATGACCCGCACTTCAGACCATCTGACGTCCCATCAAAGCGAGCGTTCGGGTTTGGTCGTTTCTGGGGCGGAGAGGAGTGGGGGAGACTTGGTGAACTGCCATTGATTCGAGGGATCAGGACACTGCCGGCAGGAATGCCGAGCCAGAACAGCGAATTGCAGCACGAGGCATTCAGCCCCGAGCGCATCCGTGCCACCTGAAGCGGTACCGCGAGCGTCCGGGACGTCGCCTAGGTGTTCGGCATGTCGAGAGCAAAGGGCTACGGCCTTGTGCGTCGCAGGGAATTCCCCTGCAGTGTGCTGTCGATCGGCCGCACGGCTCGTATCGTCGCCTCCTCACTCCTCCGCGTCATCGAGAGCGGCGAGCCGACAGCCCCGCCGGACCAGACCGGCGGGGCTTCGTCGTGCTGTCAGGTGTCACGCGCGGCACAGGATCCCGAAACTAGACATATATGTCCGCATAGGACTGGATGGACGGCGCTGGACGGCTTCTACGACATGTGCCAGGTGGTACCGAGGTCAGCTCTGACCGCCAGTCAGCTCCGCACTCGCTACAGCCGGACCCTAAGCGGATCAAGCCCATTCAGTACACGCACACCCCTGGAAGACACCGCATGTTCCAGACCTCTGGCCGACTACCCACTCGGCGAATCGCCATCGCGTAGTGGGCGCCGTCACGGAGCCCGAGCCTCGTAACCCTCCTGGGGCGGCGGCCGTCAGGCCGCGACGGAGCCTTGCAACGGGACTGCGAGTGCTTTCAGTGCCTGTTCCAGCCCATGCAGATGGGCCAAGGCCAGTTCGCCACCGGAAGGATGCGGTGCCGCAACCGCCGCATGACCCTCGCTTGGCGTGGCACCGGGCGTGATGAGTGCCTCCACTGCTGCCTCCACCCGCCAGCACGCTGCCGCAAGCCTCGCGTCGTGGGAAGCATCCGGATCCGCCGCGACCGATGCCAGTCCACGCACCTCCCGGGCACACCGGTCCAGCAGCTCGATCACCTGACGGGCCCGCGCTTTACGCGCCCGCAGCGGAGTGAACGGGTGCACCAGCGGCGCCAGCGACAGCCTCACCCTGCCCAACAGCAGCTCCAGTTCAGCGACATACCGGGCCGGATCCGCAGCCGGAGAGCCGGCCAGGCGGGCCGCAGCCTCAGAAGTGCACGCATGGACACAGTGCAGCGCTCGCTGGATCCACGCGTCAGTGGTGGCGTGCGTAGTCACCGGCAGTACCAACGACACCGCGAGCCCCGCGCCGAGCGCCCCCACCCCCGTCTCCATCACACGCAGAGCAAGCAGCCCCGGATTCAGCACCCCCAACAGGCCATACAACAGCCCGGCCATCACCGTCACCGCCAGCATCATCCACGTATACGACACCGCCGCCGTATAGAAAATGCCGAACACGCAGACCGCGACAAGCGCCGCGGTGGGAGCACCAGCCCCATCCAGCGGCACGGCGATCACCAGGCCAATGGCGATACCGATCACCGTGCCCAAAACCCTGCGAAAGCCCCGCACCAGGGTCTCGCCCCGCGAGGTGGTGTTCACGAAAATCCACCACACCGCACCCACAGCCCAATACCAGCGCTCGTGCGACACCAGCTGCCCCACCAACAGAGCGAAAGCGCCGCCCGCCATTCCCTGCACCGCGTGGCGCGTGGTCACCCGGGCAAAACCCGTACCACCCGGCGCCACCACCACAACAGCAGGCGGCGACAGCCGCCGCTCGTAACACCACAGGCCAAAGCGGACCACTGAGGACGCCAGCAGGGCAAGGGCCACCGCCGCATAAAGCTCCGGCAACTGGCCCGGCACCGCATGCAGGAACTGCGCCGCGAAAAACATCATGAACGCGAAAGTCCCCAGAGCGTGGCCCCGCGGCCCCCACCGGCGGGCATACATCCCCGCGCCGAGGACGGCAACAAAGGCCACGTCCCGTATCCACGCGTATTCGTGCAACACCGCCGCGAGAGCCAGCACCGGAAAACCCGCCGCCGGCAAGAGCACCGTCGTGACCGCCTGCCCCCGCACCGACCCATCGGCCACCGTGAACAAGGCGAGCAGCGCGGCAAGCCCACCAGCGATCGCCGCCGGCAGCGACTGCATCGCCAGATCCGACACCGTCACCGCCAGACCGACACCCAGGACACCCCGCGCAGCACTGCGCAACCGCAGCCGCCCCGGATCCGGCGCGACGAACACCCGCTTCAACACGACATCTCCCTGACACCCGAAACGATCAACCCACGGAACTGACGCACAGTCAGGAAACTCAGCAAAGGGTCAGCATCAGTCCACCCACAGACTGCCGAAGATGCCCACACCCGCACATCAAGCGACGCCAAGTAGGCCGTGCTTGATCTGCGAAAACACGCCCCAGGCCCGCTACCCCCGCGACCCGCCCGGTTGACACTACGCAGAACATCATCCAGGTGTAGGAGACGGCGGCCGTGTAGAAGATGCCGAAGACGGCGACGGCGACCAGGACGGCGGTCGGGACCGGAGCGCCGTCCACGGGCACGGCGACGAGGAAGCCCAGTGCGATGCCGATCACCGTACCGAGGACGCGCCGGAAGCCGCGCACCAGTGTCTCGCCGCGCGAGGCGGTGTTGACGAACACCCACCAGGTGGCGCCCACGGCCCAGTACCAGCGCTGCCCGGACACCAGCTGGCCCACGACCAGCGCGAATCCGGTGCCCGCGACCGCCTGGACCGCCTGCCGGGTGGTCACGCGGGCGAGCCCGGCGCCGGCGGGCGGCGCGGGTACGGCGACCGGGGGCAGCCGGCGCTCGTAGCACCACAGGCCGAAGCGCACCGCGGCGGCGCTGAGCACGGACAGCAGGACGGCCGTGTACAGCTCGGGCAGCTGTCCGGGGGTGGCGTGCAGGAACTGGGCGACGAAGAAGGTCATGAAGGCGAACACGCCGAGGCTGTGTCCGCGCGGGCCCCAGCGGCGGGCGTACACGCCGGCGCCGACCACGGCGAGGAAGGCCAGGTCCCGGGCCACCGGGTGGTCGTGCAACTCGGCGGCCACGGCGAGCACGGGCACGCCGACGGCGGGCAGCAGCGCGGTGGTCACCGCCTGCCCGCGCACGGTGGCGTCGGCGACGGTGAACAGGGCGAGCAGCGCGGCCAGACCGCCGGTGACCGCCCCGGGCAGGGAGTGGCCCGCGAGTCCGCACACCACGGCCGCCAGCCCGATGCCGAGGACGGCCCGTGCGGCGAAGCGCAACCGCGCCCGCCCCGGGTCCGGCGCCGCGAGCACCCTCTTCAGCACTGCTTCCCCTCCCGTGAGAACACCTGAGAACACCTGGAAGACCCACATACAAAAGGCGCCGCGGGGATCCGCAGCGCCATCGACGTGTCCATGAGAGCATCACGAAGGGCGATGGCTCAAGTGTCCGCTGAATCACTGAGCCATTGGCCCATGGATGCTCTCGCTGCCCGGTCCGCCTGACAGCCAACGGCCCAGGTCGGATGGCATGCCCCGGCGCCGCTCGGCTGAGCCATTGGTACAGTCGTAGGTGATGACCGTGGACGAGCTCGACACCCGCATCCTGCGGCTGCTCCTGGAGCAGCCGCGCACCAGCGTGCGCGAGTACGCCCGCATCCTGGGCGTCGCCCGGGGCACGCTGCAGGCCCGTCTGGACCGCATGGAACGCGACGGCGTGATCACCGGCACAGGCCCCTCCCTGTCCCCCGCGGCGCTCGGCCACCCGGTCCTCGCTTTCGTGCACATCGAGGTCACCCAGGGCCACCTGGACGACGTCGGGGACGCGCTGGCGGCTGTGCCGGAGATCGTGGAGGCGTTCTCGATCACCGGCGGCGGGGATCTGCTGGCCCGGGTGGTGGGGCGGGACAACGCCCATCTGGAGGACGTGATCCAGAAGCTGATCAGCCTGCCGGGCGTGGTGCGCACCCGCACCGAGGTGGCCCTGCGTGAGCGCGTGCCGCACCGGCTGCTGCCCCTGGTCGAATCACTCGGACGGGCGGCTCGCCTCTGACCCCTGCATCCTGGACGTCATGAGCACGTTCGGCAGCCTTGCGGTCATCTTCGATCTCGACGGAACGCTGGTGGACAGCGAGCCGAACTACTACGAAGCGAGCCGGCAGACCCTCGCCGAGCACGGCGTCCCGGACTTCGGCTGGGCGGAGCACGAGAGCTACGTCGGGGTCAGCACCCCGGAGTCGGTCGCGCTCTGGCGCGAGCGCTACGGCCTGCGCGCCCCGCTGAAGGAGCTTCTGGACGCCACGAACAGGCGCTATCTGGAGCTGGCCCGCGCGCACACGCCCGCCTACCCCGAGATGCGGAAGTTCGTGGAGCTGCTGGCCGCCGAGGGCGTTCCGCTCGCGGTGGCCTCCGGCTCCTGCCCCGAGGCCATCGAGGCCATCCTCGCCGGGACCGGTCTGGACGCCTTCCTGCGCACCATGGTCTCGGCCGACGACGTGACCCACGGCAAGCCGGCCCCCGACGTGTTCCTGGAGGCGGCCCGGCGGCTCGGCGCGCACCGGGCCGACTGTGTGGTCCTGGAGGACGCGGCACCGGGCGCGGCCGCCGCCCACGCGGCCGGGATGCGCTGCATCGCCGTCCCGTACGTGGCCGCCCAGGCGGACTCGCCGGAGTTCGCCACGGCCGACCTGCTCGTGCGGGGCGGCCAGGCGGAGTTCACGGCGCAGTCGGCGTACGCGTGGCTGCGGGATTCGGCCACCTCCGCCTGAGCAACTTCCTTACCCGTCAGCACCGGACAGGAGGAGGGCCGGACGGCGGTGCGTACCGCGCAGCAGGCGTCGTACCAGGACTGACGGCTACGACGCGCGCGGAAGCGCTCCTTCCGCGCGTTGGGGCGGGTGACTGCTTAGCGTGACCCCATGACCACAGTCCAGGCCCGGCCCGCCCCCGACGTGCGGCGGTGGAAGGCGCTCGGGGTCTGTCTGACAGCGGGCTTCATCTCGCTGCTCGACACCTCGATCGTGAACGTGGCACTGCCCTCGATGGAGCACGGACTCGGCGCCTCCGAGGCCGCCCAGTCCTGGGTGGTGTCCGGGTACGCCCTCACCTTCGGTCTCGCGCTCGTGCCGGCGGGACGCCTGGGCGACATGCGCGGGCGGCGCCAGGCCTTCCTGCTCGGGCTCGCCGTGTTCACGGTGGCCTCGGCGGCGTGCGGGCTCGCGCCCACCGCCTCCTGGCTGGTGCTGTTCCGGCTGATCCAGGGCACGGCGGCGGGCATGGTCGCACCGCAGACCTCAGGGCTGATCCAGCAGATGTTCCAGGGCGCGGAGCGGGCCAAGGCCTTCGGCCTGCTCGGCAGCGTCATCGGGGTCTCGACGGCGGTGGGCCCGCTGGCGGGCGGCCTGCTGATCGACTCCGTCGGCACCGACGACGGCTGGCGCTGGGTGTTCTTCGTCAACCTGCCCATCGGGGTGGCCGCCCTCGTCGCGGGGCTGCGGCTGCTGCCCCGTTTCCCGGCCGCCCGGGGAAGGCGGGAGGAGTTCGACCTGTTCGGGGTGCTGCTCCTCGGCTCGGCCGTGCTCGCGCTCATGCTGCCCCTGGTGCAGGAACAGCAGTGGACCGGACGGCTGAAGTGGTCGCTGATGCCGGTGGCCGTGCTGCTGCTGGCCGCCTTCTGGGCGTGGGAGCGGCGTCAGGGGCGGCGCGGGCGGGCGCCGCTGGTCGACCTGGATCTGTTCTCCCTGCGGTCCTTCACGCTCGGCGCCCTGATCAGCCTGACCTACTTCGCGGGCTTCACCACGGTCTTCTTCGTCTACACGCTGTTCCTGCAGAACACGGTCGGCTACAGCGCGCTGGCGGCCGGTGTCTCGGTGCTGCCCTTCGCGGCCGCCTCCGCGGTGGGCGCCGCCATCGGGGGCCGGCTGGTGGTGCGCCACGGCCGCAAGCTCGTCGCCATCGGTCTGAGCGGGGTCGCGGTGGGGCTGCTCGGGGTCGTCGTCGCGGTGGAGCTGGTGCCCGGGCAAGGGGTGGGGTGGGCCACGGCGCTGCCGATGATCGTCGGGGGGATCGGCTCCGGCATCACCGTCTCGCCCAACACGACCCTCACCCTGACCCGCGTCCCGGTGCACCGTGCGGGGGCGGCCGGCGGGGTGCTGCAGACGGGCCAGCGCGTCGGCTCGGCGGCCGGGATCGCCGTGGTCGGCGCGGTGTACTTCGCGCATCAGGCCAACCACGGCCACTCCGTCACGGCGATTCAGCTGGGGCTGCTCACGGCCGTGGGGATCATCATGATCGCGCTGGTGCTGGCGATCGCCGACCTGCGGGAGCGCCAGGTGCGTCCGGAAGCGGAGGCTGCCGGCGGCCCGGTCCTGCGCGGTTCCGAGGAGGGCGGGACGGAGGAGCCGGTCCGGCGGGGCTGACGGGGTCACGTTCGCCGACGCCGTTCCGGAGGGGTCACGACCTGCGGCGCGGCTTCCCCCGCTTGGCCGGCTTGGCGCCTCCCGAGCCCGTGCGGCCCGCGGGCTTTCCGCCCGTCGACTTGGCGGCCGCGGGCTTCTGGCGCGTGCCGCCCCGCTTCTCCGGACGCCGCTTCTCCGCCTCGGCCTCCGGCGCCGTACGGCCCCGCGTGCTGTTGACCGTGCGGCCGCGGACGATGCCGATGAAGTCCTCCACCAGGTCGGTGGTGGCCTCCTCCGGCCAGGACAGGGCGATGCTCGACTGGGGGGCGTCGACGACCGGGCGGTAGGTGAGGTCCCTGCGGTGGTAGAGGCGGGCCAGGGACTGGGGGACGATCAGGAGGCCGACGCCCGCCGCCACGAGCTCGATGGCGTCCGGTGTCGTCGCGGGGCGCTCGAAGGCGGACTCGCCGGGCGGGCTGTCCCAGTCGAAGACGTCGTCCAGGGGATGGAAGAGCACCTCGTCGGCGAGGTCGGCCAGGGTCACCTCGTCCGCCGCCGTGATCAGGTGGTCCTTCGGGACGACGACCACCGTGGTCTCGGTGTAGAGGGGGATCGCGCTGAAGAACGTACGGTCGACGGGCAGCCGTACGAGCCCCGCGTCGGCCTCGCCCGCGCGCAGCATCTCCGGCGCGTCTTCGGCGGGGACCTGGAGGAGGGCGAGCGGGGTGTCGGGCAGACGCTCGTTCCAGATCCGCGCCCACTTGGCGGGCGTCGCTCCGGGGACGTACGCGAGCCGGAACGACGGTGTTTCCTGCGAGCCTGTCACCAGGCCAGGTTACCGGCCGTGGTCGGCCGTCCGGCACATGGCCGATACCCTTGACCTCATGAGTTCGCAGCAGAGCACCCAGACGATGAAGCCCGCGACCGCGGCGAAGAAGCTGGGTGTGTACCTCCCCGCCACCCCCGCCGAGTTCCAGGAGGGTGTGGTCTCGCGCGCCGAGCTGAACGAGCTGCAGGCCGATCCGCCCGAGTGGCTGCGCGAGCTGCGAGAGAACGGCCCGCACCCGCGCCCGGTGGTGGCCGCGAAGCTCGGTGTGTCCATCGCCGGCCTCGCGCGCGGCGGGATCACCGAGCCGCTGACCACCGAGCAGATCGAGGCGCTCAAGCAGGAGCGGCCCGAGTGGCTGGAGAAGGAGCGCGCCACCCAGGCGGAGGTCCGCAAGGAATCCGTGCGGATCAAGAAGCTGCACAAGGAGCGGGAGGAGAAGGGCGCCGAGCGGCACTGACGCCCTTTCGCCCGTTCAGCCGTCCGAGGGCACCTTCAGCTTGTCCCAGCTGGTCCTGCCGGGGATGCCGTCCGCGTCCTTGCCCTTGAAGCCGAGCTTGTGCTGCCAGGCGGCGTAGGACCTGCGGTCGGCCTCGCTCCACTCGGGGCTCGGGCCCTCCTCGTAGTGCCCGCAGCCCTCGGCCACCAGTCGGCGGCCCATGGCGGTGACGACGGGCGACGTCTGCCCGATGTGGAAGAAGCCGCTGCCCGGGAACGGCGCGTACTTCGGCTTGGGCGCGGGCCTCGGGTCCCCCGGGTCCGTGCCGCCGCCCTTCCCCGCCAGCCGGTCGGCTATGCGCTTGCGCATCGCGTCCATGGTGAAGCCGCGCGGGTCCTGCTTGCCGGGCTGCCACTCCTTGTGCCCGATCACGGAGCGCTCCGACCAGCCGTGGTGGCGGCAGATCGCGGCGGAGACCTTCTCGATGGCCTCCTTCTGCGCCTCGGGCCAGGGGTCCTTGCCGTCGCCGAGGTTGATGCACTCGAAGCCGTAGAAGTGCCGGTTGCCGTCGACGTCGGCCTGGTTGTCGTGCGGCAGCTTCGTCTCGTTGATCACCGCGCGCAGCACGTCGCTGTCGCCGAGGCCGGCGTGGTTGGCGCGGCCGTTGCCGACGAGGTGGACGTGGCCCTGCTTGTCGATCACGCCGTGGCACAGGGGGCCGGGCAGGCCGGAGTAGCCGTTGTAGCAGATGTTCACGGAGTTCTCGGTGCCCGAGGTGACGGTGTGGTGGATCATCACGCCGTTCACCGGGCCCCAGGGGCCCTTGGTGTTGCGGTTGTGGTGGCGCCAGTCGCGCACCTCGTGGACGGTGAGGCCTTCGGCGCGCAGGACCTCCAGCAGCTTCTGCCCGCTCATCGGCTGAGCCATCAGTCGTCTCCTTCCACGGCGGCCTCGGCCGCCGCTGTGGTCTGCGAACGGCCGCCGGAGGGATCGGCCTCGGCCGCCTGCTCCTCACGCGCGGCCAGGGCCTCCGCGTCGAGGGCCTGCTGGTCGGCGGGCGGGATGTCCTTGCCCAACGGGCCGAAGGCGTACCGCAGGTCTACGGCGCTGCCCTCGCCCCTGACCAGGGCCAGCGGCGCGAAGTGCCGGTCGATTCCGGCGGGGGCCTCAAGCAGCGGACGACGCGCGGCGTCTGCGGGCCACTCGACGCTGCCGGTGGCGGTGCGGGCGGGGATCAGCCAGTGGTCGCCGGTGCGGTAGGAGCCGCCCTTGGCGAAGTACACCTCGACGCCGTCCTCCAGCCGCAGCCACTCCCCCTCGGTGACGGGGACCGCGCCGCCCTTCAGAGCCGTGGTGCGGCCCTTCTGCCTCGGCCCCTCGTGATGGTCCCAGCGGCGCAGGAAGGGGTGCAGGTGCGGCAGCCGCCCGACGTGCGGGTCCGGGTCGGCGGACAGGCGCACCCGGCGACCGGGCAGGTCGAGTTCCTCGACCCGCAGGAGGGGCAGCGCCTCCAGCCGGGAGGCGTAGGCCGTGTCGGTGAACTCGACGTGGTCGCCGACCTCCAGGTCGAGCTTGGCGTCCAGGCCGAGGGTCACCAACCGCACCCAGGTGCCGTCCGGTTCGTCCACCGGGAAGACCACTGAGCCGTTCTCCCGGGACCACTTGAAGGTGGCGTCCTTCGCCTCGCCGCCCGCGTGGATCTCCACCCGGTACAGCTGGTTCTCGGGGCCCCGGTAGCGGGCGTCGGGCCGGACCAGGCAGGGGTCCTCGTCGGCGTGCTCGGGCCGCTCGCTGCGGGCGGCGAGCCGGGCGGAGGGCGCCGCCTGGGCCTTCGCCCACTTCTCGAAGGCGTCACGCACGGCCTGCGCGGACGGTTCGCTCCCCTCGATGTCCAGTGCGGACAGGGACAGCGGCAGCACCTGCCACACGACCTTGGCGCGCACGGAGGTGTCGGGCAGCGCGGCACCGAGGGCGACCTCGCGCAGCGCCGGGTCCTCGGCCGCCGAGACCGCCCGCTCCCACACCTTCAGGTAGACGACGAAGGGCGACCGGGCGGGCGAGGGCAGCCGGTCGGCGGGGTTCTCCGGGTCGCGGAAGCCGTCGGGCTGGTTCCAGTAGTCCCAGAAGGCGCCGGTCTCGGGAGCCGGCTGCTCCTCGGCGCCCTCGTCGGGTACGGGAATGCCGGGCACCGGACGGTCCGCGTCGCACAGGATGCCGTCGACGTAGTAGCGGCCGCCGTGGATGTACAGGGTGTCGATGTCGAGCTTGCCGCCCACGTACTCGATACGGAAGCCGGGTCCGTCGGGTCCGGCGCCGGGTCCCCCGTGCCGTCCGATCAGGTCGGCGGCGAGCGTGCGGGTCTGATGGAGCTGGATGGCGGCCTGCTCGTTGAGGTCCGCGTCCAGCTGGACGCGGCCCTGCTGGGCGAGGACCGCGGAGTAGTGCCGCTCCGGGCGGAAGGTGGAGCGCGAGAGATCAGCGTGCATGAAGGGGGTCCCCCTGGTTCGGAAGTCTGCGGGTGGTCCGTCGGTCGGCACTGCTCACGTCACGAAGAAGATCCCGGCGTCCGCGCCCGCAGGGGCGTACTCGGCGAGCCGCGCCCGGAGGCCGTCCTCGCGCTGTGGCCGGTACAGGTCGTGGAAGGCGCCGAGTTCGGCCCCGTCGTCCGCGCCGCGCCGGATCTCCTCGGCGCACCGGTCCGCCAACTGGCCGTACCACGGCGTCCCGTAGCGCTCGGAGGCGAACAGCGGCCGTACGCGCCCGGCCTGCTCGGGGCCGACCAGATCCGGCTGGCAGCGGTGGCGGCGCGGGGTGCGCGAGCCGGGCGGGACGTAGCAGTACCGCAGGCAGCCGATGCCGCGCCGGGCCACGTGGAGCCTGCCGGTGAGGATCGAGTTCTCGGCGATCTCCACGGCGTGCGTGTGCACTTCGCCGATGACGGTCGTGCGGTGCAGGTGCAGGACGGCGTGGGCGTGGCGGCAGTCGGGGGCGGAGAGGGCCTCGCGGTCGTCCCCGGTGGCGTCGAGGACGCTGTCGCGCAGATGGATGTCGAGGGGGTCCTCGCTCACTTCGTCGCCGATGACCTCGATGGTGCCGAGGATGCTGTGCTCGATCTGGACACAGGCGGTGGTGCGTTCCAGGACGATGCTGGGCTCCTCGGGCGAGTGCGGCTCGCACCCGGGCTCCAGCGACCAGCCGGGTACGAGCGTCGAGTGCCGGACGACGACGGCTCCCATCGGGCCGGTGACGTTGATGCCGCGTCCGGTGACGAGCAGTCCGTCGAGGACGATCCTCGGCCGCTCGTGCGGGGCGCAGTCGCCGTGCACCGCGCGGATGTTGAGGGCGTCGGGGCGGTTGCTGTACCAGTCCAGCAGCCGGATCACCGGCCGGGTGCCCTCGGCGGCCCGCAGTTCGAGGCGGTCGCCGGGGTCGAGGTCGAAGTCCAGCTGCTCCTGGTGGGCGCCGCTGTGGGTGATCTCGATGATGCCGGTGCTCTCCGGGCTGCCCTCGTCCTGCCAGGCCCGGTAGGCGTCCATGATCCGCTGGTACGGCTGTCCGGGGCCGACCCGGTAGAACTCGGCGTCGGGGCGGGGCTCGCGGTCGGGGCGCTCGTACTCGCCGCCGCCCGTGTCGGCGCCGGACGCGTAGTGGTAGTCGGCCCACACGCCCTGCCGGGGCGCGGAGCGGGAGCCGAACGCGATCCGGCCCAGCTCCGGGTCGACGGCGACCTGCCCGCGCCTGGGCCGGTAGCGCCAGTCGGACAGGTCGGCGACGACGATGTCGGCGGGCGGTACGGGCTGGTCCTCGCCGTCGCGCCGGATGACGAGGCTCTTGCCGGGGCCGTAGTAGTCGGCGAGCCGGTCGTGCAGCAGGCGGCGGGTGATGAACGCGGGGACGTTGTCGACGGCGGCGATGTGTGCGGACGAGGGCTCCGGGGCCGGCTTGGTGACCAGGGGGGTGTCGTTGCCGAGGATCGAGAAGGTGTAGAGGTTGCGGGCTCGGTCGATGCAGTAGGCCGGGGAGGAGGTCAGGGAGTACGGCTTCAGCCGCCAGACGAAGAGGCCCACCCCGGCCGGAGTCCGACCGCCTTGTCTCCTACGGGAGTTGGCGCGTCGCACGTCGACCGTTCGGGCCGTCTCCTCGAAGGGGCCGCCCGCCAGGGCGAGCGCGCCGCCGTCCCGCAGGTCGAGGAGGCGGCCGCGGTCCCCGCGCCGACCGGTGCCGTACAGCTTGACCGGCTGGGTGTGGGCGACGTGCCGGGACAGCTCGACGGCGCGCGCGGGCCAGTCGGCCACCTGCTCGGCCAGCTCCTCCAGGAGGTGGAGGGTGCCCTTGCGGCGCCGGTTGGCGACCGTGGCCGCCACGTCCCGGCGCGGGGCGATCGCCTCGGCGAGCGCGTTCCGGCCGCCGCCGCGCAGACCGGTGGTGAGGACCCTCTCGTAGCCCGGCAGGGTGCGGTAACCGACCAGATCTCCGAGGTACGGCAGCACCCAGGGCGCCGCGGTCTCCACGAACAGGTCCTCGTAGCCCTGCTGGACGCCGTCGCGGACCCGGTCGAGCTGTTCGGCGATCACCGCGAGCAGGGCCCGCAGCGGTTCGCCCTCCTCCGCGTCGCGCAGCAGGTGCCAGCGGGGCAGCAGCTCGGCGAGCCCGTCGGGTTCCCTCGGGGCCACCGCGGCCGGTGTCTCCCACGCGGCATCCGTCGACTCCACGGTCATCACTTGACCTCCGTCAGAATCAGGGTGTCCGCGGCCCGTGCCGACAGCATGGTGAGCTGGGCGGGGCGGATACCGCGGAAGACGAACACCGTCCGGCCGTGGTCCAGGCGCCGGGTGTCGGTGATGTCGGGGTTGAGACGCAGGAGTTCGGCGAGCGGCAGGCCGTAGCGGGCGCAGACGGACGTCAGGGTCTCGCCGTTCGGATCGCGGACCGTGTGGGTCCGCTCCTCGTACGCCGCCGGGTGCGCGGGGACCGACGCCCTCGGCGTGCCGGGGCTCGCGAGCAGGGCGGTCAGCTGCTCCGGGGTGGCGGAGGCGGGTACGCCGGTGAAGACGTCCACGTCCACGTGGTCGACGCCGGGCACGGTGTGCGCGGTGGCGAGGACCTCGGAGAGGCGGGCGGGCTCGGCCGGCTCCCGGCCCTCGTACCCGAGTCGGAGCAGCAGCGCCTGCCGGAGCCTGGGTTCGACGATCTCCCAGGCGTGGTCCGGGGCGAGCTTCACCTTGGCGGAGATCAGCAGCAGAACGAGTTCGCGCGCGTCCACCCGGACCGGCAGGTTCGGGTCGCCGTACTCGGTCAGCGCGGCGCGCAGGGGCCGCAGGTTGTCCTCGGCGAGCGGCACGTCGTCGGTGCCGGCGACCGTCACGTGCAGCACGCGCCGCCGTCCGTCGAAGAGTTCACGGGCCGCCGCGCGGCCGATACCGGCGCGGGAGCGGGCGAAGTCCTCGTAGTCGGCCTCGGAGACCAGCCGGTCCAGGGCGGAGACGGCGAGCGGGATCGTACGCCGGGTGAGTCCGGGCCCGTCCGCGTCCGCGCCGCCCGTCGCCGGGCGGGGGTTGGTGACCGCGGTGACGCCGAGCGGGCGGGTGAGGGGCTGGGTGATCCGGTCGGCCGGGATGTTGGCCGCCTTGCCGGTGCCGAAGCGGTAGCGGGCCCGGACGTTCTCGTGGCCGCTGGGCAGCCGGGCGCCGTGCATGCCGTCGCCGAAGGTCACGGTCGTCCGGCCGTCGGAGGCGGTGCCGGTGATGTACACGCGCTCGGTGGCACCGCGCCCGGCGAGGCTGTCGACCTCGTGCCAGAGCACGCCGTCCACGCGGATCTCCAGGACCGGTGTGGCGCCGAGGGGGTTGTCGGCGGCGAGCCAGGTCAGCGGGGACTGCCAGAGGGCGAAGGTCTGGTTGACGCGGTCGGAGTCGCCGCTGCCGATGGCCTCCTCGCGGCTCTCGCCGTGGGTGGCCTCGACGACGTTGCCGAGGATGCGGACGCTCGCCCGGTGGTAGCGGTGGACCAGGTCGGTGGTGAGCGTGAGCCGGGTGTGGACGTGGTCGCCGGGGAGCTGCGGGTCGACGGCCGGGTCGGCGGCCGCGATGGTGACCACCTCGGTGGTGGTGACACCGACCGTGCCCGGGACGTCGGTGCGCTCGCCGCTGACGATGAGGGTGCGGCCGGGCCGCAACCCGTCGTAGAGCTCGGCGAGTTCGATCTCGTTGCCGTGCACGTCCTCGCCGAGCGGCTCGTCGGCCGGGCGCAGCGGCTCGCCCGCCGCGTGCACGGTGGTGTCGCGGATGTGCGAGAGCAGGACGTCGAACTCGTCCAGCCAGGGGTCCGCCAGGGTGAGTTCGGTGCCCCGGCCGGTGATGCCGTAGTTGGAGTACGCCGCCGTGCGCGCCGCCACGACCTGGGTGGTGACGAGGGCGAGCTTGGCGTCGCCGGGTACGGCCGCGCCCTTGGCGGGTCGCTGGATCGCCACCCAGCTGCCGACGGTGACGCCGTCGTGCACGCTGTCCAGTTGCAGGACACGGCGGTTGAGGGGCGCCGGCTTGCCGGCGATGACGATCTCGACGTCGGGCTCGGTGCTTCCCACCGCGTACCTGACGCTCACCTGGTACTCGCCGTGGGTGAACTGCTTGGTCTCGCCGGGCCGCAGGGAGACTTCCCGGGCCGTGCCGTTGTGGACGGCGACATGCACCGTGCCGTCGTCCTCCGGGCGGGACACGAACAGGCTGCGCTCGGGCAGACCGGAGTGGAGGCGGGCGGTGACGCCGGGTTCCTCGGCGGTTGCCGGACGGCGGGTCAGCCAGCTCAGTTCGCGGTCGTGGGCGGCCCGGGTCGACAGGTCGACCCGGCCCGGTCCCAGGACGAAGGTGACCGGCTGGGCGACGGGCAGGTTCTCGGCGCGCTGGTCGCTGCTGCTGCCCTCGACGTACTGGAACTCCGCCCGGACCGGGACCTTGCCCGCCGGGTCGTGGACCACGCGCATGCTCGCCAGCACCGCGCCGGTCAGCGGCCAGTCGGCGGTGCGGATGACCCGGCCGCGCTCGTCCTGGACCGGCTTGAGCGGGGCGGTGGCGCCGAAGGGGGCCGCGGTGACCCGCATCGCGAGCAGCTCGCGCAGGAGTTGCGGGGTGCCGGGGGCCGCGGCCGTGCGCCAGGCCGGGTACAGGCTGCCGAGACCTGGATCGAGTGCGGAGAGCAGGCGCGCGGTGTCGGTGCCCGGGCGCTGGGCCCGGGTGCCCGGCCGGGGGGCGGGAGCGGCCGAGCGCAGGGCGGGGAGGACCGTGGACAGGGCCTGAAGGGCCGCCTGGCGCGCATCGGGCAGGACGGCGGCCTTCCGGGCGGGGCCGATGTCCACGGGCGGGGCCGGTGCCAGCTCCCGCGCCCGCTCGGCCAGTTCCGCCAGCACCGCCTCCAGCCGCTCGAACCAGGCCGCCACGTCCTCGTACGGCTCGGCCAGCACCTCGGCCTCGCGCAGCCGGGCGACGGGCTCGCCGAGGCGGGCGGCAAGGCTCCCGGGGGTCTTGATGCCGTCCAGGTCGGCGCGCAGCGGGGCGAGCACCTGGTCGTCGAAGTCCTCGATCAGCCGGCTGACCGGGCGCGGGTCGGGGACCTCGGGCGTGGGCGGCTCGTCGCCGGGTTCGCCCGGCGCGGCCGGCGCCGCGGTCCAGCGCCGCACCTCGTCCACCAGCTCCTTGAGCGTGGGCGGGGCCGACTTGGGCAGGGTGAGGGCGGTGACCTCCTCCTCGCGGTCGATCCGGACGCCCGCGACGGGCAGCAGCCTGCGCTCCCCGCCCGCCTGTTCACCGAAGACGAAGAGCAGCTGGTCGCCGGTCCGGAGGGAGTTCGCGGTGCCCTCCACGAACAGTTCGGAGCGGCGGTCGAGGTCCTCGGGGGTGAGCAGGGAAGGACGGCGGCGCCGTACCTTCAGCTCGTTCCAGTCCCAGCGGGCGGTGAGGTCCCGGGCGGTCTCGAACGTCAGCGACGGCTCGTCGGCGGAGGCGGGCACGCTGTGGCTGCGCGCTCCGCGCGGGATCGGCACGGGCAGGGTCTCGGCGCGCGGGTCGCGTTCGAGGGTGTACGCCAGGTGGGTGCCGGCCGCCACTCCGGGGCGCGGCCGGTGTCCGACGAGCCGGCCCAGCAGCACCAGGGAGCGGTGCTCGTCGGCCGTGCGGAGGTAGGCCTCGTCGGCGATCCGCTCGGAGTGGAAGGTGAGCAGGTCGCCGAGGACGGCGGTGGCGTCGAGCAGGCCGATCGCCGGATCGTCGGGGGTGCGTACGGCCAGTCGGGCGAGGGCGGGGTACGCGGGCGAGGCGAGCCGGTCGAGGAGGGCGGCGAGGAAGGAGCCGTACTCGCCGACGCGGTGGTCGAGGGCGGTGCGGCCGAGCGAAGCGAGATGGGGGTACCCCCGGCCGAAGGCTGGGGGAGGGTTGTGGATCGGCGCGGGGGCGAGGCGCTCGTCGTGGCCGCCGCACGCGCCGCCGCAGGTGCAGGCCCGGCTCATCGGGCGCCTCCCAGGGATATCTCCAGCCGGCCCTGTTCGGGCCGGTCCGGGTCGTTGTCGCAGGTGGCGATCTCCAGCGGGCCGAGCGGCAGCACGCCGTCCTCCCTTTCTCCTCGGTCCTGTTCGAACAGCCGCCGCAGCCGGGTGACCTCGACGCTCTCCACGCCCGGAACGGCCGCGGCGACGGCGACCAGCCGGCTGAGCCGGACCGGCTCGCCGAAGGTCAGCGCGTCCGGGTGGAAGAAGCCGAGACGCCCGTCCGGCAGCCGGCCGTTGCCCAGGACGCGGTACAGCTCGGCGAGGATCTGCCCGTGCTGGTGGCCGGGCCGGGCGCAGACGCGCAGCGCGATGTCGAGCGGTACGAGACGGGCGGCGCCCACCACCAGGTCGTGGCCGATGCGCCGGTACGTCTCCAGGGCCTGGGCCACCGAGCCGAGCAGCGCCGCGTCGGGATCCGCGCCGCCGTACGCGTCGATCGCGACGTGTGCCTCCTGGCCGCTGCCGGTCCAGCGGATCTCGGCGGCGGCCCGTTGCACGCCCTGCAGGGCGGAGGCGAGGGCCGCGTAGTCCTCGGCGGTGACCGCGCGCAGCCGGGTGCGGCGCAGGTCGAGCGGGGCCAGCTGGCGTACCTGGTCGACGGGTTCGGGCTCGGTTCCGCCGGTGGCGGGCAGCGGGTTGCGCACGGCGGCGGCCGGTGCCGCGCAGCCCGCCTCGACGACCAGGTGGTTGATGGCCTCCGCGCCGACGTTGCCCGCGGCGCCGCCACCCAGCCGGTAGCGCACCGTCAGACGTGTCCCGGGCGTCGGCCGGGCGCCGTACCGTCCGTCACCGAAGCGCAGGGCGAGACGCCCGTCGTCCTCGGGTTCGCCGACGAAGTGCCGGTCGCGCGAGGTGCTGTCGAGCAGGTCGCGGCGCGGCTCCCAGACCAGGTCGGCCTCGTGCGGGAGTACGGCGGGCAGGGCGCGGCGCGGGTCCTGGGCGAGGGCGGCGGCCGCCGGGCCGCGCAGGGCCGGCTCGTCGGGGTGGAGGCCCGTCGCGTAGGCCGGACCCCAGCTGTGCGCGACCTCCCAGGCGATGTGACCGTCGAGGACGGTGCCCGCGCGGGCCCTGGCGGTGAGGATCTCGATGCGGCGCAGCTTGGCGTCGAGCAACTGGTCGCTCCGGTGCAGGAGTTCACGCAGGGCGCGGACCGGGTGGCGGCGCAGTTGCAGCCGTTCCAGCGCCTTCAGGCCGTAGATCACGGCGAGTTCGGCGATCTCCTCCTCGCCGAGGCCGTCGCGGTCGCGGGCGCTGCGCCACAGTTCGACGAGCCGCTGCCGGGCCCGTCCGGGGATGGCGGCGAGGCGCTCGGCCTGCCCGGCGGCGACCGTGCCCGGGTCGGGGAACGGCACGGCCCGGGTGACCGGCGCCCGGCCGAGTACAGGACGGAAGCGGGGCAGGATGCCCGGGTAGACGGACTGCGCGAGCAGGGTGCGCAGGGCGGCGGCCTGGGCGTACGCGGTGCCGGGCACCACGTTCCCCCAGCCTCCGGCCGGGGGGACCCCCACGTGCCGCTGACCGGCGATTTCCAGCCCGAGCCCGGCGCGTACGGTGGCCCGCTCCCCCACCACGTCGAAGAGCTCGCGGACGTCGTCGGGGGTGAGCGCCTCGCCGCTCTCCGCGCGGTCCGTCAGGGAGTTGATGAGCCGGGCGGGCGCGTTGCCCTCCGTACGGTCGTAGCAGCCGGGGTCCGGCGGGTCGCAGGGTGCGACGACAGCCGGTACCGGCGGCACGGTCACCGTCTCCGCCGAGCCGGAGCGCCCGTGGTCCACCAGGACGGCGTTGCCGCGGGCGAGGGTGACGTCCTCCACGGGCAGGCAGTAGCGGCCGCCCCGCGTGGTGAGGCGGAACGGGACGCGCAGGGCGTCCTCGGCGGCCCACGTGACCTCCAGGACCGGCTGGTCCTCGATGCGGTCCAGGCCCGGGGTGACGGAGGTCAGCCGGACGGCCTGGCGATGGGCGGGGTCGGCGTCGCCCGGGGTGCCGGTGCGCGGACCCTTGATCTCCTCCAGGACCAGGACGTCGCCCGGCCTCAGGTCCAGACGGCGCTCCCCGCAGGTCTCGGGGTCCGCCCACTCGTCGCGCAGGGTGGCCGCGGTGGCTCCCCGGGGCAGGGCGCACACCTCGCCGTCCCAGGTCCACAGCCGGATCGCGTTGTGCGCGACCCGCAGCCGGAGCGGCTCGGCGGCGACGACGGGTTCGAAGACTTCGACGGAGCCGCGTTCGTCCAGGTCACCGAGGTCGTTCTCGTCGATGACGGTGCCGGGTCCGGGGCGGTCGTGCGGGTCGAGTGTGCGTACGTCGACGCAGGCGAAGCGGTAGGTGCCGGGCGCGAGGGTGTGGTCGGCGGCGGTCTCGACCGTCACGTACGCGCGGGCGTTGCAGCCGTCGTGCATCGCGTAGTCGATGAGCCGTACGTGCCGGCGTACCGAGACCCGCCGGCGGGCGGTGTCGAGGTAGGCCTCGGTGGCGACCGCGTCCTGCTGGTAGCTGATCTGGTCGCCGGTGTACGCGAGCAGTTCCACGAGGGTCGTGCCGAGGTCGGCGGGGTTGCGCTCCACCCAGTCGGGGGTGGTCAGCGCCAGCCGGTCGAGGAGCAGCTTGCGGAGGGTGTCGTAGTCGCGGGCCGTGTAGTCCAGGACGGGCGTGGGCGGCGGGACCGGGGGCTCCCCGGCCTCGTCCGTGCAGTCGAACGGGGTCGGGCAGTCGGGCCGGAACGTGAACTCCGCGCTGTGGTAGCGCTGGTCGAAGCCGCGGAACGGGTCGGTGCCGGGGCGGCCGTACGGGTCGGCCTCCACCAGCGAGAGCCGGTAGCGGGAGGTGTCGCCGGCCCGGTCGAGGGTGACGTAGAGCCGGTCGTCCAGCTCCGGGTCCTCCTCGCGTTCGACGCCGACGTCGACTGCGGTGATGCCGGTGATGCGCCGGCCGCCGTCGACGCGGACGTTCTCGGGGCCCAGGCCGTGCGGGGCCTTGCCGAGGAAGGTGACGGTGAGCAGCAGCCCGTCGTCGCTCACCTCGACGGAGTCGACCCCATTGAGCCGGGCGGCGCGTACCTTGGCCCGCCGGGTGGTGCCCGCGCTCATGCGGCCCTCCCCTCGAAGACGTCCTCGCGGACGGCGCCGGTGGCACGCACGACGTACGACAGATGGACGCGTACGGCGTCGTCGCCGCTCTCGATGTCGAGGGACACGACCTCGACCAGGTCACCGAGCCAGCGCTGCAGCGCCGCCTGGACGGACAGTTCGAGGGTGCTGACCAGCTCGGGCGTGTTCGGCGCGAAGACCAGGTCGAGCAGTCCGCAGCCGAAGTCGGGGCGCATCACGCGCTCGCCGGGGCTGGTGAACAGCAGCTGCTCGATCAGGTCGTGGACGTGCTCGGCGGGGCGGGCGTGCGCGGTGCGGCCGCGGCGGTCGGCGCGGAAGGGGAACGCGATGTCGGTGCGGGCGCGTTGACTCGTTGGCCTCATCGGACGGTGACCTTTCGCTGCGCGGCCTGGACGACGGGAGGTCCCTGCGGGACGAGGGCCGCGCTGAAGCACTGGGCTGCCGAGGTGTCGAGCAGCACGGGCGACCCGTCGGCCGTGACGCCGGTGGTGTCGGCACTCCAGCGGACCGACAGGCACGGCGAGGGCACGCCGTCGACGGTGTGCGGGCAGCCGGCGACGACGTACGTGTGGGCGGTCGTGGTCACAGCGGCGCCGGCGATCCTGAGGCCGCCGGAGGGCGTGGTGGCGGGCGTGACGCGGCCGCCGTGCGGGCAGCCGATGACGGCGCCCGCGTCTAGCAGACTCCCGGACAACTTCTCTCCCCCGTTGTCTATCGCTTGGAGTGGACGGTCAACTGACCCTGGTTGACGGTGACTTCGCTGCCGCGCAGGACGACCTCGGCGCCCGCGCCGGTGGCGATGACCACGGCTTCCTGGGTGATGCGGATGTAGGCGCCGCCCTGGGCCTGGAGGAGGATCCCCTGCTCGGCGCCGGCCGTGTCGTTGAGCACGATCTTGTGCGCCTGCGGGGTCTGCAGGACGACGGGTTTGTCCCGTGCGCCCGCCCGCAGCTCACGACGGGCGTCGGGCGGCAGCTCCTCCGCCGCGCCGTACCAGCAGCCGGTCCACACGGGGAAGCTGGGATCCCCCTGCTCGAACTCGACCCACACGCCCGCACCGGGCGGCGGCACCACGAACTGGCCCGCCTGCGGCCCGGTGAACGGCAGGCAGGGCAGCGCCCAGGTGGACGGCGTGTCGCCGAGCACGTCGGGGACCTCGACGGTGATCCGCCCGATGCGCAACGGGTCGTCGTTGCTGACCACCCGGCCGCGGAACTTGCCGAGGTAGCGATTGCTGGGTGCCGCCATGGTGGGGGTGCTCCTGTTGGTGGGTCGAGGGACTTACGGCCGGACGCGGTCGCTGCGTGCCTCCAGCCCCTCCCGGGAGAGGGTGAAGTTCTGCCGGAAGGAGCCCGGGCGCAGATCGTGGGTGACGGACTTGACGAAGTAGTCGCCGTCGTAGGCCCGGCCCGCACCGCGCACGCCGACGAGCCGGCGCGGCTGGAGGAGGTAGCCGTGCCGGTTGACGTCGAGCGAGCCGGAGCCCGAGATGACGTCCGCGGAGACCGCTGCCCTGGCGAGGAGTTCGGCCTCGGCCTGCTCACGCTGCTGCTTGGCGGTGCCGGAGAGGGTCCTGCGCTTGAGGGCGGGGGTGGGCCGCCTGCCCAGCGGCGGCCGCAGGGGGCTGATCGGCGGCTGCGGCAGCAGCGTGGACTGCCGGGTGCCAGGGTCCTGCCACCGCGCCTGTGGCTCCTCGCGTGCGGTGCCGTCGTAGGCGAAGGTCAGCTGGTCCACGGTGGACTGGGCGTCCATGTTGACGTTGAGGGCGTGCTGGCGCAGGCCGAGCCGGACCTCCGGACCCCAGCGGGCCGAGGACTGGCCCGGATGGGGACCGGGCTCCAGATAGAAGGTGTACCCGTTGGCCTTCGCGAGGTCGGTGACGTACTGAAGATCCGTCCCCGTCTGGTAGTGCACGCGCAGGTCCTGGTGCGGGGGCTGGGCCACCTTCTCGGTGTAGACGTCCGGGCGGATGCCGTAGTCCGAGTAGCGCCGCAGGATGGCGAGGACGCGCTGGGACGGAGGCAGGTTGGGGTAAGGGGCGGTCCGCTCCTCCAGATCCATGAGCAGCGTCAGGTCCTCGCCCGTGACGGTGAGGGTGGAGTGGCCGGGGATGTTGCTGGCACCGACCTCCTGCCGCACGATCAGCCCGTCGAACAGCACCTCGGGGGTGCCCCGGACGCTGACCGTGAGGATGACGCGCGTCTTGGGGTCGAAGAACCCCTCCGGCAGCAGCCGTTGGTTGACGAGCCCGTTCTTGGTCAGATCGAAGGCGAACTGGAAACCGCTGCGCTCTCCCGCGGTGGCGGTGATCTGGGCGGACAGCAGCGCCTCAGCGACCTCGACCGGGACCGGGCGGGCCAGCGTGGGCCCCATCAGGAGCTGGATGTGGACGGGGCCCTGCCCCACGGGCTGTTCAGACACGCCGCTCTCCGCGCGGGAACCCGCCGGTGAGCGGGATACCGATGACGCGCCCCGCCTCGTCCGTCAATTCCCTGGGATCCAGCACGGGGTTGGCGTCGGCGATCCGCCACCACTGTCCGGGGTCGCCGAGGAAGCGCTGCCCGAGCAGATCGGGCCGCTCTCCGGCGCCGACGGTGTGCGGCTCGGTCTCCTCGTCGAGCGGAGGCAGCAACCGCCGCTTGGTGTAGCGCACTTCGGTCCCGTCGGCGCGCCGGTGCACGCCGATCTCGGCGTCGTGGTAGCGGCTGGTGCGCGGGTAGGGGTGTGCTCCGGGTATGGAGTCGAGTGCGCTCTCGTAAGGCTCGGTTCCGGCCATGGCTCTTTCCTCATCCCCTTCCGGTCATGAGTCCGACGCCGCCGAGGCCGAGGGCGCCCAGGCCGCCGCCGCGCGCCGCGGCCGCGAGCCGCTCCTTCTGTGCCAGGTGCGCCATGTACAGGTCGGCGCCGCGGTGCCCGGCGGGCAGGTCGCTCACCGTCAGGATCTTCATCCCGATGCTCAGCGAGGCCCGGATCGGATTGAGATTGACGTCGAAAGCCGACTCGTTGACGGACAGCTCGGTGAGCCGGACGGGCATGACCCGCTTGCTTCCCCAGGTGAACAGCGTCAACGGCATCTCGATCGGGCTGATCTCGATGGTCCCCTTCTGCGACAGCTTGCTCGCGGCCCGCAGCTGCGCGGTGGTCGGCTGCACCAGCATTTCGAGGGTGGCGAGCTGCGGATGGATCCCGTCGGGCGCGGCGATCTCCAGCTGGTCGGTGGCGTCGATCTCGGCGGTGAACTTCCAGGTCTCCTGGGCGGGGCCCTTGAGCCGGAGAGCTTCGTTGCGGTCTCCGCTGCCGGTACCGCCGCCTCCGGCGTGACCACCGTCACCGGCACTCTGCGGCGCGATGCTGCGCTCCAGGGTGTCCGGGTTGAACTGGAGCACGATGATGCGTCGGGGGGCGCCGGTGTCGGGGTCCACTACGACCAGGCCGGAGCGGATGGGTTTGGGGATGTCCGCGTAGCGGGTCATGTGCGCGCCTCCAGGCGGGCTCTGAGGCCGGAGTAGTCATGGTCGGGAAAGATCTCCGGAAACACCCGCAGCATGTTCCGGATGTTCTCCGCCGCTCCCTGGAAGTCGATGTCGTCGAACCGGACATCGGTGAAGAGGTATTGCCAGCCGTAGGTCCCCTTGGTGACCAGCAGTGTTTCCAGGTATTGGGGATATCCGATGTCCATGCGGAAGGTCCCGCGTGTGGCGTGGTGATACCAGACCTCGGGGATCGTCGAGCCGTGCGGGACGCGTAGGGCCGCCAGGGTCCCGCCGCCCCCTCGCGGATGCTCGTCGAAGGGGAACAGCTCAGCACACAGCCGCTCTTCCTCCTCCGACGGCTCGTCCACGGCCGGCTCCACACCCGGCACCATCATCGCCGCGGCGACGTGCCGGAGGGAGAACTCTCCGGTCAGGTACAGATCCGGGCGTTCCACGGCCCAGTGACTGGACAGCGCCTCGAAACGCAGATAGACGCGGTGCAGCGAGGCGTCCAGGCTGATTCCCAACTCGTCGGCGAGCAGCTGGAAGGCCTCGTCGGCATCGCCGACGTACTCGTCGACAGGGCCCCTCTCCTCGTGGAGGACATCGACGCCGGGGGCCGCACTCAGTTCGTCCACAAGACCGAGAAAACACCGCTCGGCATCGGTCAGTTCGGGCACCTGGTTCTCCGGGGTCGGTTGTCACGCGATCGTTCTGACATGTCGTGAGCTCTTGCAGGCCGGCCCGGCAACTGGTCGCCTGTCCGGCGGGCGGGATCCGTCACAGGCGCGCCTCCAGGCGACTGACCAGTGGGGCGTAGTCGTACCGCGGGAACGCGCTCGAAAAGAAGGAGAGGGACTCCGACAGATTTTCGGCGACTTCCCGGAATTCGGGCCGTCCCAGTTCGATATCGGCGAACAGGTACTGCCACCCGAACGCGCCCTTGGTGATCAGCACAGTGTCCAGGTACGTCCCGTAGGTCAGGTCCAGACGCTCGAGCCTGGACCTCGTCGCGTCGTGGTACCAGAGTTCGGGCTCCGGGCTCCGCAAGGACACACGCAGCCCGGTCGCCCGTCCGGTGCCCGCGTAGGGCTCCTGGTCCGTGACCTTCAGACCTGCCAGGACCGCTCGCCGCTCCGAGGTGAGCGCGGCGTCCTCCAGCGGCGGCTGCCAGCGGGTCAGGCAGGTGACGATGTTCGTGATGCAGAACTCGCCGCCGGTGGAAGGCCCCTCGACCGAGTTCCAGGAGAGGTGCACTTCCTCGGCGGGGAAGTAGTACTCCGACAACCGATCGGCCACGAGCGGTTCGACATGCTCCAGAAGCACCGCACGCGCCTCGGCCGGCCCCGTGGGCAGGAGGACCGACTCGTCGAGGGGGCGGGTCTCCGTCTCGATCGAGTCAAGCGCGCTCAGTTCCCGCACCGCGTGGGCACTGCGCCCGGCGAAATCACTCTCGTATGCCATTCTCTTCACCCCTCCCTCATCTGAAAGAAGTCCAGTCGATCTTTCCGGCGTCGTCCAGCTTCTTGAGATTCACGATCGACCGCCACAGGTCTCGCCTTGTGTCGGGACGCATCCGCGGCCGGGCCGCGAGCACCGTCTTACCGATGTCCGGGATTCCGCTGTAGACGGGGCGAGGTCCGGTCGACTTTCCGTCCGCATCCTTGCCCGCAATGTACCTGGCTGCCGTGATCGATATTTCACCCGTCGCGACATAAATGCTGTCTTCGCCCGCCTGGTTGATGAACAGCTTGTTGTGCTCGTCCTTGCCGGGCAGCGGAATGTTGCTCCATCGGACCGTCCGCTTCGCCGACAGCGGAAGCCAGGAACTGCGCTTCTCGCGAGCCTCTCCCTCGATGCGCCGATAACCGCCGTAACTCGACTCCATCGCCCGGGGGAAACCCTCCGGATATCCGTCCGGAGAAGGGGTGGCCCCAGCAGGGTGGAACTGGACCCTGGACGAGAACCAGACCATCTCCTCAGGTGACGGAACCGCGTCGAAGGCAGGTCGTTCGACCTGGTTCTTGAAGTCGCCGTTCATGACGTTTCTGGCGGGCACGAGATTGTTGTCGGTGGCCATGCCGCCCAGCGCCTCCGGAAGCAAGTGCATGCGTACCCATGCCGTGTTGTTCGAGAGTCGCTTGTCTCTCACGTACTGCCACCCGTTCGGATGGTTGCCCCGCTCTGCCTGGCTCGCGATCTGTCCGGTGTTCTTGACATGACGGCTCAGGAACTTGGCCATGATCTGACTGGCCTGCGCCTGGTGGAACACCGGGAGCTCGGGTTTCGGCAGACCGTCCTCGTCGACCTTGTCGAGCTGGATCCTGTGGTTCACCCGCTCTCCGACGATCACCGTGGCCGACGGATTCAGCCGGGCCGTCGTCGTGACGTCCGGGTTCCCTGCCGCGTCGAGCGCCGTCAGGCGGTACCAGAGGCGTTGCACCTCCAGCAGTTCCCGGAAGTTCACCTCCCACATTCCGTCGCCCTTGAGTTTGTCCTTCAGCACGCGGCGGATCCTGGCGACGATCTTCTGGAGACGTTCCTCCTTCGATTCCTTGGAGTTCTCCTCCTGCTTGCGTCTGTCCTTCTCCCGCCTCGGCTTCGGCCTGCCCGGTCCGCTCTTCTCGTGGTGGGGCCTGGACCTGCCCGGGGCCTTCTCACCCGGCTTGGACCGGGGCCGCTCCGGGCCTTCCTTGTCCGGCTCCCGCTTCGGCCTGTCCGGACCGCCCTTGTCCGGCTTCCGCTTCGACCTGTCCGGACCTTCCTTGCCGGGCTTCTCCTTGGGCTTCCCGGGAGCGTCCTTGTCATCCTTGGGCCTGGGCTTTGCCGGGGCGTCCTTGTCGTCCGTCCGCCTCGGCGGGGTCTCCTTCCCGTCGCCCTTGGGCTTGCCAGGGGCCTCCTCCCTGGGCTTGCCCCGCCCCGCATCCTCGGGCCGGCCCGGGGTGCTGCCCTCCGAGCCCTTCGGCTTTGTCGTGCTCGGTGTCTCCTTGGGGTCCTTCGGCTTCTCCGGTGTGGCGTCCTTCGGCCTGTCCGGTGCCTTGTCATCGGTGTGCTTCGGCCTCGTGTCCGGCTCGGGCTTGGGCCGGGGCGCCGGCTCCGGCTTGGGCCGGGGGGACGGTGTGGGCCGGGTGTCCGGCTTGCCGGTCGGCCGTGTGGTGCCGGGCTCGTTCGTCTTCGGCCGGGCCGGGACGCCCGCGTGCTCGGATGCGGGCCCCGCTTCCTTCGGCCTGCCCGGACCCGCGCCCGTGTCGTCCGCGCCTCTGCCCGGGGCCCTGCCCTCGCCCCTTCCTTCCCTGCCGCCCCGGCCGAGCTTCGCCGCCACGCCCTTCAGGCGCTTGCCCACCTTCGCGACGTACTTGCCGATGCCGTCCAGCAGTGCCTGGTAGGCCAGCTCCAGGAGGGCGACGATGCCCGCCGCGACCGCTTTGGCGAACAGGACGCCCGCGCCACCCTGACGGACCGCCCGGAGCCAGGCGAGGACCGCACCCATGGCGCGCAGGATCTCGCCGAGGGCGCCGATCGCCGTGCGGATCGCGTCGATGACGGCCGTCACCCAGCCGGCGCCGGGGATCAGCTTCGCGACGACCTTGGTGATCACGATCTCGCCGATGATGAAGGGGAGCTGGGGCACCACGGCGTCCCAGGTCTCCTTCACGATCCGTTCAAGCGAGAATCCCCCCTTGATCAGCTTGTCGATGATGGCCTTGGGTACGCCGATGATCTCCTCGATCTTCGACTGGAACCACTGTTTGACGGCGGACTGGACCTCACGGAACAGATGGTTCTTCGCGCCGTCCACCGCGGAGTTCTTCGCGCCGCTCAGCCAGCCGCCGGGGTCGTCCAGGAAGTCGATCGCGATCATCATGAACTCGCCGAACGCACCCAGGAGTTTGGAGGCGTAGTCGAGGACGGTCCTGATCGCGTCGATCACGGACTTGATGACGTCCATGAGCATCTTCTTGAGGATGTTCAGGATGTCGCTGAGCATCTTGGCGAGGGCGTTGAGCAGGTCCGTGACGATCCGCTTCAGCTGTGCCGCCAGCCTGGTGACGAACGCGATCGCCGCGGCGATCAGGTCGGTGATGAACTTCCTGATGCGGGCCGCCAGTTCGACGACGGCTCTGACCATCGCCTTGGCGAACTCGATCAGGTCGTCGATCAGGTTCTTGACGGTGTCGACGATGAACTTCCGAGCCTCGTCGATCCAGCGTTCGACGGTCTCCTTGAAGTTCTTGATGAAGCCGACGACCGCGTCCCGCGCGTCCCGGATGACCCGGACGATCGCGTTCTTGATCTCTATGACCTTCTCTTTGATCCAGTCGAAGGCCTTCGTGAGCCAGTTGCCCGAGTCCTTGGCCGCGCCGTCCGCCTTGTTCTTGGCGTCCGTCTCGGCCTGGTCGCCCTTGTCCTTGATCTGCTTGTCGCTGTCGGTCTTCTGCTTCGAGACGTCGTCGTCGGTCTTCTTCTCGCGGTCCTCGACGTCGTTGCGGAGCTTCTTGGACCGTTCGGTCTTCTTGCCGCCGAGCTTCTGGAGCTCCTGGTCCTGTTCCTTGCGCCAGTCGGTGCGCTGTGCCGTGACCTCGTCGAGGGCCTTCGTCCGCCGACCCGTCTGTTCCCGGGTGTTCTTGCCGATCTCGCCGTCGACCTGCTGCTTGTGCTTGCGCTGCGAGTCGCG
The DNA here is from genome assembly GCF_001542625.1 of Streptomyces griseochromogenes. Taxonomy (NCBI): domain Bacteria; kingdom Bacillati; phylum Actinomycetota; class Actinomycetes; order Kitasatosporales; family Streptomycetaceae; genus Streptomyces; species Streptomyces griseochromogenes. The sequence goes on from NZ_CP016279.1 coordinate 7,097,799, forward strand.
GAAGTCCTTGTCCTTGGTCTGGCGACCGTCGGACATGCCCTTCTGGCCCTGGCTGAACGCCGCCTGGAACTCGGGCCCCCGGTCGTGCTCCGCCACCGTGGACGCCGCGTCCGGGGGTACGGCGCCCGTGGACGCCTTGCCGGGCGCGGCAGCCTTGGCGCCGTCGGCGCCGGGCACCTTGCCCTTCAGCTGCTCCTGGGGGGCGTCGGGGTAGACCTGGTCCTCGCCCATCGCGCGGCCGGAGTCGTCGCGTGCCGTGTCGACGGTCTCCTGGCCCTTCGTGTCTACGGCGGAACCCTGTTCACCGGCCGTCTGCTCCGCGGCAGCCTGCATCTGCACACCGGGCGCGTTGCCCGCCTGGGCCTGCTTGAGTGCTTCGTCCTTGGTGGGAAGCCCGGCGAACTTGGCGGCCAGCTCCTGCTTGTCGACCTTGAACCCCAGCTTCTCGGCGAGCCAGCCGATGCCGAAGCCGAGCGCCATCTTGAAGGTCTGCCAGCCGCTCGGCTCCTCGGCCTTCTCCGCCTCGATCTGGCCTTCGGGCTGCTTCGCCCCCGTGACCTCGGCGTTCTCCTGCTCGGGTGCCTCCGACTTCTGCGCCGGGTCCTGCGCGTACCGGGCGGGTGAGTCGGTCTTCGGCTTGCCCTCCAGGGTCTGTGGCGCGCCTGCGGGGCGCTGCATCGAGGGCGGCGCGGCAGCAAGCTGTTTGTGCTCGTCGCCGACGCTGCGGTCGACCGAGCCGCTCACCCCTCCCATCGCCTCCAGCGCCTGGTGGGGCTTCAACCGGGCGGCCGTGCTCAGGCCGGCCTCGGGCGAGACCTGGGAGAGGTTCGGGGCCGGCCCCGAGTCCTTCTTCCCCTTGCCCTGGCCGGCCGGCTTGCCGGCGACGCCGCCGCCCGTGGCACCGGAGGCGGGTGCGGCCTTCGGTACGGCGGTCCTGGGTGCCCGTTCCGCCTTCGGCGCGGGCTCGGCGGCGGCTGCCTCGGGCGCGGACGCGGACGCGGCCGGCTCGGGCTCCCGGGCGGGAGGAGCGGCCGCCCGTGCCGGAGCGGGCTGCGGGGCCGCGCTCTGCTCACTCGCGGAGTGGTCGGCCGCGGGCGACGCCCCGCTCTGAGAACCGCTGGTGGAGCTGCCGGGGCGGTCCGCGTTGGATCCGCCGGTGATGTGGGAGTCGCGAGCCGCCGAGGGCGACCTGGCGTCGTCCGTGCGCTCGGTTCCGGCGGCCGCGGCCGAGGGGGCCTGTGACTGTCCGCTCTTCGGCGCGGGCGCCGCGGCCGTACCGCCCGCCGCTTGCGGGGAGTTCTTCTCCTGACCCGCCGCCCTGTCCCCGGCGGCCGCAGTGCCCTTTTCCTCCTTGGCCGCGTTCTCCTTCGCGGTGCCGCTCTCCTCCGACCGCCCGCCGTCCTGCGCGCCGGGCGTCTGTTGCACGGTGGTCTGTGCCGTGACGGGACCGGCCTTCGGATCGTCACCGTGCTTGGGGTCCTTGGAGGCGGTGCCGGTGTCCGCCGGACTCGCGACCGTCCGGTCCGCTTCGAGATCGGCGAGCAGGGTGTCACCCGGTCCGCCCACTGTCTCGCGAGACGTCGAGGGCTCGGCAGCGGCGTCCTCGACCGTGTCGTCCTCGGACTCCGCCTCCGCTTCGGCCGACGTGTCCTCTGCGTCCTCGGCGTCGCGCTCGGCCTGCACCCGGTCGGCCTTGGTCAGCGGGGGTGCGGGGAAGTCGGGGAGCGACTCGCCGGCGGGCGTGGCGTCCTGGCGCGCGTCCGCCGTCGGTACCGCGGACAGGTCGGGGTCCTGTTCCGGCAGGAAGTCCTCCGGCTGGAGCTTGGTGTCCCAGGCGCTCGCCTCGCCCCCTCCGACCTCCACTTGCGAGGTGCTGTCGGACTCGGCCGCAGTGTCGTCCGCCGGCTCCTCGGGGCCCTCGAGATCCTGGTTGCGCGCTCCGTCCAGCCTGCTCGACGGAGCGGGCAGCTCGGTGTCCCGGCCCACCGTGGGCGAAGCGGTCGGCTGCTCCGGGCCGCGCTTGTCCTCCTTGCTCACCTGCTTGCCGGTGACGAACTGCTCGGCGGCGCCGGGGCGGTTCCGGGCGGCGGACTCCTCCGCGCCGGCTGTGGGGACGCCCTGCTGGTCGCCCGTCTCCTTGGCGCCCTCCTCCTCCTTCTTCTGCCCCTGGTCGGCTCCCTGAGCCTGCGTCTTCTCGTCGCTCTGCGCGCCCTGACCGCTCTGAACGGTGGACGCCCCTGCCGGGGCCGGGGCCGCCGCCTCGCGCTGCCCGGTTCGGGAGGACGACCGGGCCGCGCCGCCAGCCTCGGAGTCCGACTGCCGGTGCTGTTCCTCGCGGGTGCCGCCGTTCGGCGGAGTGCTTCCGGGCGCGCCCTCGTGGTCGGCCCGCTCCTTCTCCGGTCCGGGAGCGCTCGCCGGCTCGTCCTGCCGGGCCCGCTCCTCCGCCTCGCCGCGCTGTGCGCTCTCCCGCTCGGACCGCACCTCCTCGGCCGCGTCGGGCTCGATCTCGGGCGCGTCATGTGCGTCGCGCTCCACTCGGTCGTCGGCGAAGTCGTCGTACGCGTCGATCTCGTCGACGAGTTCCAGCACCCGGTCCTGCTCGGAGCCGAGCAGCCGGTTCTCCAGCCGGTCGAGGACCTGGTCGAGCAGTTCCTCGGGCAGCCCGGCCAGTTGCCTGCGGGTGCGCTTGGAGAGGTCTTCCGGGTCGCCGCGCAGCGAGCGGACGACCGAGTTCGCGAGGCGGTCGACGAGGGTCGCCGGGTCCATCGCCTCCGCGCGGTTGCGGTCGGCGTCCACGGTGGCGTACCGCAGCCAGCCGGGAGTGGCCCGGCCCTCCTCCACCTCGGGCGCGGGCCGCTCTTCCCGGTCCGGCCGTACGAGATTCCGGGCCGCCGACTCGGCCTCCCGCTCGATCGCCTGCTGCGGCAGGCTCACCGCCCCCGTCTCCCGCCCCGCCCGCAGCGTGCCCAGGCCGTGCGGGTTCTGGACGGTGTGCAGCAGTTCGTGGGCGAGCAGGCGGCGGCCCTCGTCCGTGCCGGGCTTGAAGGCACCCTCGCGGAAGAGGACGTCCTGCCCCACGGCCACGGCGTCCGCGCCGAGCAGCCGGGTGAGCTGCCCGGCGTCACGGCCGGTGTGCAGGCGTACCCGGCTCAGGTCGTGGCCGAGTTGCTCCTCCAGCTCTCGTCGTACACCCGGGTCGAGGGGCTGTCCTGCGCCGCTGACGATGTTCTTCGGCTCCGGGGCGCGGGACCTCGCGGCCCGCTCCTTGCGCTTGCGGCGCCGTTGTTCGGCGCTCTGCTCGGAATTGGTCTGCTGTGCCTGGGAGTTCACACCGTCACCTCCCCGTGGCCGCTGAGCCCTTCGTGCACCGCGCGCGCCAGCTCCTGGCCGAGCCGTCTCGCGGACAGTCCGGCGGGCAGCGCCGCGAGACCGCTGAGCGCGTCCACGGTCACGGCGCCGTTCGCCGCCAGGGGCACTCCGTGCAGCCGGACCAGCCGGGCCAGCTCGCTCTCGAAGGCGGCCGAGACCCGGGCGGGGTCCGCCCGGAAGCCGTCGAGCACCAGCTCGCCGATCTCCACACGTATCGCCGAAGGCCGTTCGCTCACACCCATCCGCGGACCTCCGTCGGGGTCAGTGAGCGCTCCAGCTTGAGGTACTCGGTGCGGGCGGCCGCGAGCATGTGCCGCATCTGGAGCCGGTCCCCCTCCTCCGCGGCGAGGAACGCCCCGGACAGGGCGATGTTGCGGATCGAGCCGCCGGCCACGGTGAGCTGGGCGAGCAGACCGGGGTCGATGTCCTTGACCGGGGCCTGCGGCGGCAGGACCCGGCGCCAGATCTCGGCCCGCTCGTGCTCGGCCGGGAAGGGGAAGTCGACGACGAAGCGGATGCGCCGCAGGAAGGCCGTGTCGAGGGCCTGCTTCATGTTGGTGGTGAGGATGGCGAGGCCCCGGTAGGCCTCCATGCGCATGAGCAGGTAGCTGACTTCGAGGTTCGCGTACCGGTCGTGGCTGTCCTTGACCTCGCTGCGCTTGCCGAAGAGGGCGTCCGCCTCGTCGAACAACAGGAGCGCGCCGCCGCGTTCGGCGGCGTCGAAGACCCGGCGGAGGTTCTTCTCGGTCTCGCCGATGTACTTGCTGACCACCTGGGAGAGGTCGACGACGAACAGGTCGAGGCCCAGTTCCCGGGCCATGACCTCGGCGGCGAGGGTCTTCCCGGTGCCGGAGCCGCCCGCGAACAGGGCGGTGACGCCGAGGCCGCGGCGCAGGGTCGCGGCGAAGCCCCACTCCTGGTGGACGACGGCGCGCTGCCGCACGTGCGCGACGATCTCCCGCAGCACGCTCGTCTGCCGCTCGTGCAGGACGAGGTCGTCCCATCCGGCCTGCGGCTCGATCCGGCGGCCGAGTTCGTCCATGCCGATACGGGCCTCGTCGAGCCCGGCCCGCCAGGCGAGTCGCGCGGCGTCGAGGTCCTCGTGGGGCAGCCGGCGGCGCACGGTGGCCGCGGCGGACCGCACGACGTGCGGCGGCAGCTGGAACTGCGCGATCAGGGACCGCAGTTCCGTGTCGTCCAGATCGGCGACGGGCTCGAACGCGTCGGCCCACAGGGCGAGCTGCTCGTCGTCGTCGAGGCGGGGCACGGCCACGCGGACGCCGTGCGGGCGCTCGCTGCACAGCGGGTCCTCGCTCGACACGACCACGGGTACGGCGGCCCCGGCCCAGAACGCCTCGGCCGCCGCCCGCTGGTCACGGTCCAGCTCGCCCGCCTCCACGAGCAGCGCGGAGGGCAGCAGGATCGCCTCCCGCTGCCACAGCCGGGCGAACCGGTCGCGCTCGACGGGGTCGTGCGGAACGTCCCCGGCGCTCATCGCGTACAGCCCGAGCCCCGACCGTGCCGCCGCGGCCGCGGCGATGTCGGCCCGGCTGCGCAGATCACCGCCGGTCACCTCGGCCAGGAGCGGTGCGTCGGGATCGCGGCCGCCCTCCGTCCAGCCGTCGGCGAGCCGGCTCGCGGCCAGGTCGTACGACGACGGCAGCGCATCCGGCACCGGCGTGCGCCGCAACTGGCCGTGCAGCCGGGTGTCCAGGTAGGGCGAGCCCAGCAGGAAGTGCAGGATGCGTTCGTCCAGGCGGAGCCTGGAGGTGGTCAGCCGTGTCTCGTCCTCCAGCTCCACGATCCGCCAGCGCCTGAGCGGCGCCACGGGGGTCAGCGCGCTCCAGTGCGGGCCGTCCAGCGCGGCCAGCGCGAGCGAGAAGGTGGGGTACGCCCGCTGCGGGTCGCCGGCGGCCGCCGCGCACCGGGCTGCCGCCGTCGGCACGAGTTCGTCGGCGGCGGTGAGCAGGACGAGGTCGCGTTCGAAGGGGGTGAGTCCGAAGCAGCTGACGAGGGCGTCGAGGGGCGTGACCGGGGCGGCGGACACGACGGCCGTCTCGGCATCGCTGTTCCCCGGATCGGCCGCGCCTGCCGCGTCGTCGCGCCGCGCCTCGTCGGCGCGGGCCGCGTGCGCGTCGACGCGGTCAAGGACGCGCCGGATCCCGGCGGTCAGCATCGTGCCGCCGTCGACCGCCCTCGACGCGCCCGGCTCGTCCGTCCCCATGTCCTCACCTGCCCCGGTAGGCTCCACGTCGGCTCAGTTCTCCGCGCCCTCGTCGCCGCCCGCCCGTGTTCCGGAGCCGGAGTCCGCCTCCTCGGCGGGCCGTGCGCTCCTCGGCGCCCTCTTCGCGGTCCTCGCCGGCTGCGAGGCTTTCCGCGTACGGGCGGGTGCCTTGGCCGTGGTCTTGGCAACGGCCTTGGCAGGCACCGTCTTCGCGGCGTTTCCGGAAGTGGGCTCGTCGGCCGTCACCGTCTTGGCGCCGTCCCGTCCGGCCGTGTCGCCCGACGGCTCATCGGCACGCGGCCGGGCTCGCGGAGGGACCGGCGCCCCCGGCGCCCCGAACGGCAGCACCCGTACCTCGGGCCGCTCGACCGGCTTCGCCGGAAGCGGCGTCTCGCGGCCGTCGATGAAGACGAGGGACGCCTGGTAGACCACCGACAGCGCGTACGGGGTCTGGTAGAGCATCCCCCACAGCTTCGACGTCTCGTCGACGTCCATCACGGTCGGTGTGAACCGCACCCGCTGGGCCGCCTCGGCGAGGTTGCTGCCCGCCAGGTAGGGCCGCTCACCGGCGAGTTCGATGACGTCCTTGGGCAGGATCGGTATCTCGTGCAGGGTGCGCACCACCGAGCCGATGAGCCGCTGCCCGACCAGCTCGGTCTCGTCGCCGTACGCGCTGATGACGTAGTGCAGGTCGAGTGCGGCGGCGGCCCGGCGCACCAGCGTGCCGTCGGGTGCGCGCGTCGGCAGGTCGTTGTTGCGCTGCGAGACATCGGGGGTGACCTGGTAGAGGAAGACGCAGATGGTGGGGTCCGTCGGCGGTTCGGCGGGCGGCTTGCGCGGCTCCACCTTGACCGCCATGTCGATCTCCGGCCGCAGGTGGGACTCGATCAGCAGGGCGAGGGCCTGGCTGACATGGGCGATGGCGAGTGCGTTGCTCATGGCGTCAGTTCCTCGGTTCCTCTCGTGGTGCCGGTCCTGTCGCGCTCACTGCCGGTGCGGCTCACTCGCGCCCCCGTGCCAGGTAGTCGGCCAGGCTCACGGCCGCACCCGGCCGCTCGGACGGCCGTGCGGGCTGCCGTGCGCCGTTCTTCGGCGGCGCCTGGCCGGCCGTCACCTCCAGCCGGCCGATCTGCACCCGCACCACCTGCTCGGGCGCCCGCGCCGGCCGTCGGGCCGCGGCCTGCCGTACCGCCGCGCGGGCCGCCGTCGCGTCCGCGGCACCGGGGCGTGCCGCCGTGGGCACGAGGGCGGGAGGAGCGGCGCCCGCGCCCGGGGGGTTGGGCACGGACGCCGCGGTCCGGTCCGCGACGGATTCCGGGCCTCCCCGCCCGGAGGTGCGCGATCCGGTCCGGGGCACCGGGCGGGGTCCCGGCGCGAGGGGCGCGGCGGGACGCAGCAGCGGTGCGTCGGGCAGGGCGGCCGGAACGGGCCGCCCCGGCGGCTCGGCGGGGTCCCGCCGGGTGCGTACGACCGTCCGCTCCCGTTCCGTGTGCCACCGGACCTCGGTGGTGGCGGGGCGGGACGCGTCCCGCTCCGGTACGGGTGCGGGCGCGGCGTAGGGCCACGGCACGGCGCCGGTGGCGTCCGGGTCCGCGGCGGGGGCCCGGACCGCCTCGACACGTTCGAACGGGCCGGGCAGCCGCGGCCGTACCCGGACGGTGTCCGGCCGCGGGCCCGCGGTGTGCCGGTCGATCAGCCGGTCGAGGAAGTCGGGCTCCGCCTCGGGCGCCCGGGAGGAGGAGTCAGACATCCGCACACAGCTCCAGGTAGTAGCGGCGCCGCAGCGGGCTGAGCGCCAGGATCTCCGGCTCGCTCCAGCCGTAGGCGGTGGCGAGCAGGTGGACGTCGAGGAGCAGGTCCCTGGCCCAGGCGTCCAGTTCGGTCCACAGGTAGGAGGCGATGTCGAGTTCGGCGCGGGTGGCCGTGCCGCACTCGGGGCAGCCGATGCCGAGCAGCACGTCGGCGGCCGGGTCGGCGGCCTCGACGGCCTCGGCGATCCGCCGCTGCACCGGCGCCGGAAGGGCGTCGGCGGGCTTGGGCATGCCGTCGTGCGCCGCCGAGACCAGGCAGCGGGCGAGCAGCGTGCCACGCGGGTCCGCGGCCCGGGCCGCGGCCGTCAGATCGGCGGCGGAGGGCAGCCGGAAGGTGATGTCCCAGCCGTCCCGCGTCAGCCGTACGGACGTCTCCCGCGGGCCGCGGAGGGAGCGGGCGAACTCCCCCGCGTCCAGCTCGAACTCCATGTCCGCGCCGCATGCCCGGCACTCCAGCCGCACCTGCATCCGCTCCCCGAACAGGGCGCGGCGCAGGGCGAACAGGTCGGACTCGCGCTCACCCACCGGCACCGCGGGCAGCGCCGCGGTGTCCAGGTCCGGGCGTGCCGTGCCGTGCAGCAGCAGGGCGCGCCCGGCGGGCGCCTCGGCGAGCCCCGCCTCCCAGGTGGCCAGCAGCCCGGCCGCCCCGGTGATCGCCATGTGGTCCCCCGGCTTTCTCACCTCACGTCGGATCAGGCCGGGTTGAGGAAGGAGGGCTCCTCGGGCTCGGGCACCTCGTAGTCCCGCTCCCAGCCCTCGCACTCCAGCTTCAGCGACTGGATGGCCACCGCGTTGGCGTTGGCGTCCATCTCGCCGAGCACCTGGTACTCGCTGGGCCAGGTCCGGTAGAGCTTGTGCGAGACGGCGACCTGGCCGGCCTCGTTGAGGACCTGGATGACGATGTCCTTGCGGAAGTCGGCGAGGGACACCTCGGAGCCGAGCCCGGCGCCCACCTGCCAGACCTTGTTGGCCCAGCGGTCGAACTCGGGGTCATGGGTGACCCCGCGCTCCAGCGTGATGCCCTCGAACTCGGAGCGGCCGGGCGACTTGCGCGGGGAGGAGGGGTCGCCGCCGTTGCGGTGCTTGACGACCTCGGTGGTGCGCTTCAGCGGGCTGATCTTGCTGATGCCGGCGACCGTACGACCGTCCCACAGGACCAGGAACTTGAAGTTCTTGTAGGGGTCGAAACGATGGGCGTTGACGGTGAACTCTGCCATCGGATTCCTTCAGCTCTCCACGATTCCCGCGGGCCTACAGCTCGAACTGCCCGGACGTCTGCTGGATTTTGACGATCACGAACTCCGCCGGACGCACCGGTGCGATGCCGACGAGGACGTTCACGACGCCGTTCGCGATGTCCTCGGCGGTCGTGGTGTCGCTGTCGCACTTGACGAAGTAGGCCTCGCGCGGGGTGCCGCCCTTGAAGGCGCCCTGCCGGAAGAGCGTGTGCAGGTACGAGGAGGCGGCGAGCCGGATCTGCTGCCACAGGTTCTCGTCGTTGGGCTCGAACACCACCCACTGCAGGCCGCGCTGGAGGCTCTCCTCGACATGCAGGGCGAGCCGCCGTACGGGCACGTACTTCCACTCGCTGCCGAGGGCGTCGGTGCCCTCCAGGGTGCGCGCGCCCCAGACGGTCGGACCGGTCAGCGGGAAGCTGCGCAGGCAGTTGACGCCGAGCGGGTTGAGCAGTCCGGTCTCGCGGTCGGTCAGGCTGACCGTGAGCGAGTGGACACCGGCGAGCCGGGCCTCGGTGCCGGCCGGTGCCTTCCACACGCCGCGCTCGGAGTCGGTGCGCGCGATGACGCCCGCGATCGCGCCGGAGGGCGGGAAGGAGCGCAGCCGTCCGGTGAGCGGGTCGGTGAGCTGGAGGTGCGGGAAGTACAGGCCGGCGTGGTTGCCGCGGACGGCGTCGAAGGCGGCGATCCCGGCGCGGGCCGTGTCCACGCTGACCCAGGTGCCGGGCGCGTCGACGAGCAGGAAGATCCGCCGTTCCCGGCACAGGCGCTGGGCCGCCGAGACGACGGTGATCGCGTCCTCGGTCTTCTCGTACGCCGCCAGCTCGGGCAGGCAGAGGAGGTTGACGTCGGCGACCTGGCGCAGGGCCTGGATGCCGGTCTTGCCGGCCTCGGAGCCGATGAGGTCGCGCGGTCCGGGCGCCTCGCCGTCCTCGCCGCCCTCCAGCGGGAAGACGGGCGGGTTGACGGAGGCCTCCAGACCGAGGTCGTTGGCGCACTCGCCGAGGAAACGGACCACGTCGGCGGGGTCGGTGGAGCCCGCGACCACCTGCAGGCGGCGGCCGAAGGCGGTGACCTCCGCGCCGGCGAAGGCGTGCCTGCCCGGGGCGTCGGGCAGGGCGCGCAGCTTGCCTTCGAGCAGCAGCGCCAGCTCGGTCACGGACGAGGGGGCTTCGCCGTCGCACTCGGGATCGTAGAGCGTGAACTCGCGCTCCACCTCGCCGATCTTGACGGTGAGGTCGACGGCCAGGTCCGGCAGGTCGTGGCCGAACGGCTTGGAGACGGTACCGGACGGGTCCGGGCGGCCCTCGCCGACGGCCTCCACGCGGATCAACCGGGAGCCCGCGTTGATCACGGTCTGTACGAAGCGGTCGTCGGACGGGTCCATGGACAGGCCGGTGAAGCTCTCGCGGGCCTCGCCCCGGGCGTCGTACACCCGCAGATCGAAGGTTTCATCGGGGCAGGGCGTGTCCTGGTCGACGGCCACCCGCAGGCCGTTGCCCCACACGCCGGGCTCCTTGGCGTGCACGTCCAGGACCGGGCTGTCGCTGTGGCCCTCGGTGGACTTGAGGGTCACACAGGCGGCCTTGCCGCTGCCTGCCCTGGTGACGCGCACGACGACGGCGACGGTGCCGCCGTTGCCGAAGAACTGGTGGACCGCGTAGCCGACGGCGCTGCGTGCGCTCAGGCCTCCGAAGCGGCGCTCGAACTCCGCGAAGCTGGTGACGCGTACCGGCTCGTTCAGCGGACCGCGCCGGGTGTGGCCCACGAAAGCCGTCACCGACGTGGTCAGGGTCGAGATGGTGCGGGTGCTGCTGGGAAGCTCTTCGACGTAGACGCCGGGATACGTCGGCTTGGCGGCGCTCACCGCGCTCATCGGCTTTCCCCCTCCTATCCCTGTCTCGGGCACCGGACGAAGACACCAAGAGACAGACAGCGGAGGGATATGTTCCGGTTCGGTGCGGCACCCGGCCCCCTGCGATGGACGACAGCGGCCGGGCGCACCGCATCAGCTCCCCCGTCGGCGCCCGGACGGTCGACCGCCCGGGTCAAGCAGTGCGCTTGCGACTCCTGATGCTCAAGTGCTCAACCCACCTTGTTGTGTGCGGAGTTGACGCAGCAAGGCGCGTTCCGGCCATGCAAAGGGAAGGTTTTGTGAAGGTCAACTCCCCTCATTCGCCCATCACGCCCGCGTGCCCCCGACGAGTGGCGCACAGCTTCCGCACAGGGGGCATCCGGGCAGTGAACGGGCCGTGCCGGGGCCGCAGCGGCAACCTGGGGGACCTCGCGGTCCGCGACCGCGCGCGGGGCTCCGGGGTCCGCGAGTCCTCCCCGACTCGCACACAATCCGCTGTGGCCGGTTCCGGCGGGGTGCCCTGTCCCCGGGCGCCGGACGGCGTTGTCAGTGGCCTCCCCTAAAGTTCCCGTCACTTGATCACTGCGGTGCGGGGAGGCACGCATGGGGTGGGTATCGGCCGGCGACTACGAGGTCGCCCTCGACGGCGGAAAGGTGGTGTGCCGCAACGCGGCCGGGCGACGGCTGAAGTCCGTGCCGGCCAAGCTCACCGACGATCCGGCGGTCGTGGGCCTCAGGCAGCTCGCCGAGTGGCTGGAGCGGCACGAGCGCACATGTCTTGCCGATGTGGAGCGGTGGATGGTCCGCTCGCTGCCGGTGCCGCTCGCCGTCGTCACCCGCGTGTGGCCGGACCCCGCCTGGCAGGCCGCCCTGCGCGACCTGGTCGTCACCGGGGCCGACGGGCAGGTGGCCGGCTTCCTGCGGGACGCCGACCCCGAGCGCGGCCTCGGCCTCGTCGACCTCGACGGCGACACCGTCCGTGTCTCCCCCGACCTCGTCCGCATCCCGCACCCGGTCCTCCTGGACGACCTGGAGGAGCTGCGGGAGTTCGCCGTCGAGCTGGGCGTCGGGCAGCGCGCCCAGCAGCTCTTCCGCGAGGTCTGGCACCGCCCGGCCGCCGTCGACGCCGAGGGCACCCAGGTGGAGGAGTACGCGGGCGGCTCGTACAAGGAACTGCGCTTCCTGCACGGCCGGGCCACCCAGCTCGGCTACCGCGTGCGCGGCGGGCACGCGGTGTGCTCCGTCCTGGAGGACGGCCAGGGCATCGAGGCGCGCGTCTGGGTCGGCGACTACGACGGCTGGGAGGAGACCGAGACCGGCTCTCTGGTGTGGTCCGACCCGGCGGGGCGCGTGCTGAAGCTCGGTCAGGTGGGGCCGGTCGCCTGGTCGGAGGGCATGCGCATGGCGGCCGCGCTGTACGCCGGGCGGGACATCCAGGACGAGGAGCAGGCGGCATGAGCACGTACGACGAGACCACCGCGGCCGCGCTGCTGGACGCCGGCGCCGTCCTGCCGCCGGGCAGCACCGCGCGCGAGGACGCCGACAGCCTCACCGTGCGCACCTACACCCACCCCGCCCTGGACGACCGTCAGGTGGTCCGCCTGGTGCCGGGCACCCTCGGCGAGGCCGAGGACCTGGCGCTGGAGTTCCTCGGTCTTGCCCGCGAGCCGGAGGCGCCCGAGGTCGGGCAGGTGCGCAAGGAGACCCTGGGCTTCCCGGCCTGGGCGCTGGTGAACGACCCGGCCAACGGGCACCACGCGCTCGCCCTGGTCAAGGACGTCGAGCGGCTCGCCCGCCAGGCCAAGTCCCGTCCGGGCCACGCCAAGGAAGGCTTCGAGACGCTCGGCGAGCGGCTCGGCCGGGCCGTGCCGCACTTCCTGCCGACCTTCTACGAGCAGGCCGCGCGGGTCTTCCTGCAGCAGGAGAACACCACGTACGCCGCCGCCTTCTTCGGCAAGGCCCGGGAGGCCGAGCGGGTGCACGCGCTCGCCGTGGACGAGGAGCGGCAGCGCGCGGTGTTCCTGGAGTTCGCCTTCGCCGGGGCACTGACCGTCAAGGCCCTCAAGGAGCATGTGAAGGACCTCGCCGGGCGGCTCGACCCGGCCGCCGCGTGGGCACAGTTCCGGCAGCTGACGGTGGAGCGCTGCGCGGCCGGGATGCCGCCGTACGCCTCGCTGCCGCAGGACGCCCGCGGGCTGATCAAGGCGGCGGGCCTGGACCGGAGCACCGAGGAGTGCGCCCTGGTCGCGGACCTGCTCGCCTCCCCCGCCGCCGTCCGCGCGCCCGCCTCCTTCTGGAACTCCTACCGCACGGTCCTCCCCGTCCTCGCCGAGCGCCGGCCGGCCGTGCGCGCTCGCCTGCTGGAGATCATGCCGGCCGGTCTCGGCCGGGACGTCGAGGACGACGAGTTCTGGCTGGCGCTGCTCGCGCAGTGCGGGGCCGAGCGGCTGCTGACCGACACGGACGCGGCCGAGGAGTACGGCGTCGACCCCGCGGACTGGCTGAGCCGCTGGGCCGCCTTCCGCAAGCACGGCGGGTCCTGGTCGCACCGGTCCCCGGCCACCCTGGCACTCGTGGAGCGGATGGCTCCGGGGCTGCGCGCCGCCGGGCGGGCCGTGGACCTGTTCACCGCCCGCTGGCACGCCGGAGCCGACCTGGACCTGCTGGACCTGTGCGCGGCCGAGGGCCTTGCGCTCACGGTCCCCGGCCCCGGCGTGAACGTGTTCCTGCCGCTCACCAGCTGGCTGAAGGACACCCGGACCGGCCGCCGGGATCTGGTGGCCGTCGCGGCCGATCCACGCTTGCGACGCCTCCTGCACGGAGCCGTCGACACGGTCGGCAAGGACTCGGACGGTCCCACCCTGCTGAAGACCGTCGCCGCTCACCCCGTGCTCTCGGTCGTCCTGCGCGAGTGGCTGGACGAGGCCGCCGCGGACTTCACGCGCGCGACGGGCCTGCCCGGTGCCCGTACCGCCCTGGACCGGCTGCGTCCGTTCCGGTCGATCGCCTCCGAGGCCGACGCGGACGCCGTCGCCCGGGTCGCCGGACACGCGGTGGCACCGCTGCTCGGCCGCACGCTGCGCGCCGGAATCCTGGACGAGCTGGGCTGGCCCGCCCTCGACGAGGCGCTCGAACTGCTCGACTCCGCCACCAGGAAGGGCGAGGACAACTCCCTGACGGTCCAGGAGGCCTGGCCCGCGCTGATCCTGGCGCGCGGGCACAAGGCGGTCGTGGTCGGGCCGGAGAAGGTGCTCCTCGACCACGACCTGCGCCTGCCCCAGGACCTGGACCGCTGGCAGCGGCCCCGGTTCCGCTACGCGGACGGCGAGCTGCTGGTGATGTGGCGCAAGGGCGCCAAGCAGCACGGCTATTGGTCGGCCCGCCCCGCCGAGGTGTTCGAACTCGGCGGCGAGCAGCTGCCGTCCTACTGGTCCGGCAACGAGGACCACACTCCCTCGATCCCGCTGTCCGGCGGCGGCCGCGCCACCGGCGGCCGCACCCTGCACGCCGGGGACACGGTCCTGCCGCCGAGCCGTGCCCTGATCGGCGACGGCACCACGCTGTGGCGCCAGGGCAGGCAGGGCCGGGAGACGGTGTGGCTCGAGTACGACCCGGCCACCGGCACGCACGACCGCGCCTCCCTGCCCGCGCTGCTGCGGTCCGGCATCCGCGAGGACGCCTCCCTGCACCCCGGCCGGTGCGAGGTGCTGCCCCTGCAACCGGGGCTGGAGCACAGCCCGTTCGGGACGGACGGCACGGTGCTGGGCCGCTGGGTGCGCATGGAGGGCCAGGGGGACCAGGCCCGCAGGACCGCCGGGACACCGGACGGGCGCACGGTCTCCGTGGCCGCGTCCGACGGCCGGGCGCTCATGGTGCCGCTTGGTGCGCTGCGGCTGCCCGGAGGCGCCGAGCCGGTCGCCGTACAGACGCACCGCCAGGTGGTCCTGTTCGCCGCAGAGGACACGTCCCCCGGCGGGGAGCTGGGCTCGGTGACGCCGGGGGGCGACCGGGGCAGCGACTTCGCCGCCGGAACACGGCTCGTGCCCCCCCTCGCGTTCTGGCACGCGCTGCGCCCGCGCGACGAACGGGGCTCGGCCGTGCTGCGCGCCCTGACCGACGAGCGGGCCGCCGAGGTGCTGCGGGTCACGGCGCTGGCGCTGGAGGGACGGCGGCAGGCGCTGGCCGACGCCGGGTCGGACGAGGCCGCCAAGGCAGCCGTCCCGTCCGCGGACCACGTCTCCCTCGGCGCCGTCGCCCTCGCCCTGCCCGGCTGCACCGACGGCGGACTGCTCACCGGTATCGCCTCGCTGGTCCGCATGGCGCTGCGCGTCACCGAGTCGGCCACGGCCTTCGCGACCCCGCCCCAGGAACGGCCGCGCGTACCCCGCCGGAACGAGGAGATGTTCGCCGACTACCGGCCCCAGCACGGCGACGACCGCACCCTGCACGACGCGCTGGCCGGGATCGTCGGCCTGAACGGCTGGTGGTACAGGGAGCGGTGGAGCGTGCTGCGCCAGATCCGCGCGGTGAACCACGTGCTGGCGGGCCTGCCCGCCGAGGGCAAGCCGCTGCCCGACCGGAAGTCCGGCGCTGTCGGCGACGGCTGGGTCGGCGACGAGCGGACCATCCCCGGGATCGGCATGGTGTGGCCGCCTCTCCTGGGTGTCCTGCGGGCCCTCGCCCTCCGGGCCGCCTCGCCCGCCCTGTCCGACGCCGGGCGGCAGCCGCTGCTCCTGCTGCTGGAGGCGGTCGCCGAAGGACCGCTCCCCGATACCGACGGCATCCTGCGCGAGATTGTGCTGGTCGAGCCGTACGACAAGCAGGAGCGGGCCGGTCAGGTCCTGCGCCGCGACGGCCGTACGGTGGTGATCCTCGGCTGCCAGAGCATCGACACCGAGCGGGACCGTGTGCGCTGGCTGGCGTTGGACCACGATCCGTCCGGTGCGTTCGGCGCGATCGCGCACTTCGTGCTGGAGAGCGAGGTCCGGTACGCCCCGGCGATCACCGCCGAGGATCTCGCCACCGTCCTCCGGCAGATCCGGGACAAGGGCGCCGCCCCCTGGCGGGCCGAGGCGGTCGAGGCGCTGGTGGCCGCGACCGGCGGCGGACTGGGTCCGCTCCAGGCCACCGCGCTGGCGGCCGGCCTGCCCCGCGAGCCCGAAGCCGAGGGGCTGGCCGTCATCGGACTCAAGCCCCGGCAGAACGAGTTCGCGATCGGCCGGGTGAACGCCCTCGAACCGGGCGAGCGCAACGCCCTCCTGGCCGCCCTGCTGCCCCCGGACCCCGCCGATCTGTGGTCCTCGGGGCCCGACACGAAGGCCGTGGGCCGGATGTGGGCCGAGCGCCTCGGCTCGCTCGTCCGCGTCCCGGAGGACCTCGCCGCCGACCTGGCCGGGACGGGCGGATACGCCGAGGAGGTGCTCAACCCGTCCCGCACCCCGTGGCTAGCCCGCACCACGGTCCTGCGGCCCGGCCAGGACGGCAACCTGGCCTGGGCCGACCCCGAGGCGGTGCCCGGCCGGCACGATCTGACGGCCGCCGTACAGGCCCTGGCCGCGCTGGCCTACGTCCTTCCGTACGGCCACCCGCTGCGGGCGTCCCTGCCCGACGGGCTCGCCGCGCTGCGCCGCCGCATGACGGATCCGGAGCTGCTGCTCGATCTGGACGTCGAATGGACCGAGAAGGGCGGCTCGACCGCCGTCGAACTGCGCAAGGCCTACGGCCTGCCCGCGACCGGGGGCGCCGACGCGCACGGTCTCACGCGGCTCGGCGAGGCGATCGTGCTGCGTCCCTGGTACCGGGACACGGAGACCGTCCTGATCCGCCCCGCCGCGCTCACCGGCCCGGACGACGCCGTGTTCGGACTGCTGGACGGCCTGGTCGGCGGCGCGCGCGGACACGGCCTGCGCATGCTGCGCACCCTGCTCGGCGAGCAGCCGGCCCGGGCCGTCGAGGCCGGCGTGGGCACCGAGGGCCCCTCGGGATACGCGCAGGATCCGACCGTCACCGCTCCCGGCCTCGTGGCCGAGGTCGCCGCCGCGCACGGCCTGGGCGAGGACGCGGCGGCCCTCTACCTCCAGCTGCTGGCGCTGCCCGATCCGACGGACCGCAACAGCGTGCGCTGGACCGGCTGGAAGCCCGCCCGCACGAAGAAGGCCCGTGCCGAGCTGGCCGCGACGGACCTGGTCGTCGAGGCCAAGCGGCCGCGCGCCGGGCGGAGTCTGTTCCTGCCCTGCGGCTGGCGTGACCTGAAGTCGCCCGCGCTGCCGGTGGAGACCTGGAAGGAGGGCCTGTACCCGGTCCTCGACCAGCGGCGCGCCCTGCCCCTGCTGCCGGTGCCGGAGCTGTTCGCCCGCGCCTGGGACCGCGTCCGCGCCGGGGACGCCCCGGCGTACGAGGAGCTGACCACGCGGGCGACACGCAGGGGGCGGCGCCGATGACCCTCCGCACGGCAACCACCACTCGCACCACCCGGAAGGGCACCAGCCGATGACCACCGTCCTCGTTCCCGACACGACCCGTCAGATCGTCCCGCCCGAGGACCGTTACGCCACCGAGCTGGCCTTCCTCGCCGCGTACGACGGCGGTCCGCGTCCGCCCGCCTGGCGGCTCACGCCCCGGGCCGTCGTCACGTTCGTCATGGGCAGCGGCGGGCAGGCACTGCGGCTGCCCGAGGACGCCGAGGTGCCCGGCACGGTGCCGCGGCGCCTGGTGGTGGAGGGCAAGTTCGTCGGCGACCGGGCGCTGGTCGAGCGGTGCGTGGTCACGCTCGCCGGTGAGCGGGGCCTGCTGCTCGTCGGCGAGCCGGGCACCGCCAAGTCGATGCTGTCCGAGCTGCTGTCGGCCGCCGTGTGCGGGACCAGCGGTCTGGTCGTGCAGGGCACGGCCGGTACGACCGAGGACCAGCTCAAGTACGGCTGGAACTATGCCCTGTTGCTCGCGCAGGGGCCCAGCCGGAAGGCGCTGGTGCCGTCGCCGGTGCTGACCGCGATGTCCCGGGGCGCGATCGCCCGGATCGAGGAGGTCACCCGCTGTCTGCCGGAAGTGCAGGACGCCCTGGTGTCGCTGCTGTCGGAGCGGCGCATCGCCGTACCCGAACTGGCGGGCGGCGAGGACGCGCTGGCGCACGCGGTGCCCGGGTTCAATCTCATCGCCACCGCCAACCTGCGGGACAAGGGCGTCTCGGAGATGTCCGCGGCGCTCAAGCGCCGCTTCAACTTCGAGACCGTGGGCCCCATTCCGGACCTCGACGCCGAGACCGCGCTGGTGCGCGGCCAGGCCAGGGCGTCGGTGGAGCGGGCCGGGGCGCCCTTCCAGGTCGACGACGCCGTCCTGGAGGCCCTGGTCACCGCGTTCCGGGACCTGCGGGAGGGGCGCTCGGCGGAGGGCTGGGAGGTGGAGCGGCCGTCCACGGTGATGAGCACCGCGGAGGCCGTGTCCGTCGCCGGCGCGCTGGGGCTGGCCGCGGCTTACTTCCCCGGTGACCGCGACGTCCTCGACCTGCTCCCGGGCCATCTCCTCGGTGTCGTGCGCAAGGACGACCCGGCCGACGCGGCCCGGCTGCGCGGCTACTGGGACGGTCCCGTCCGGCGCCGCGCCGAGCAGGGCTCCGCCACCTGGCGGACCCTGTGGGACCTGCGCACGGTCCTGGAGGGCTGACGGCCGTGCCCCACGCTTCTCCCGAGGCGGCCGTCGCGGCCCTCACCGACCCGGCGGCGCCCTTCCTGATCGGTGTACGGCACCACGCGCCCTCCCTGGCCGCAGCCGTGCCGGCGCTGCTGGCCGCGGCGAAGCCCGACGTCCTGCTCGTCGAACTCCCCGCAGAACTGCAGGACTGGCTGCCCTGGCTCGCCCACGAGGAGACCCGCGCACCGGTCGCCCTCGCCGCCGCACCCGGTGACGGGGGCGGCGGGCCGGCGTTCTATCCCTTCGCGGACTTCTCCCCGGAACTGGCGGCGGTGCGGTGGGCGGCACGGCACGGCGTACCGGTCATCGCCTGCGATCTGCCGCTCGCGGACCGGGCGTGGAGCGGCGCGCACCCCGCCGGCGCGTCCGACACCGATGGGGAAGGCGGCCCGGAGCCGGTCGGACAGACGCCTGCCGGCCCGCAGGGCACTGGTCCGGGAGGCGGCTGCGCACCGGGCGGACAGACATCGCCCGACGCACCCGGCACCTGCTCAGAACACAACAGCGCACCAGACGAACAGACACCGCCCAACGCACCCGGCACCAGCCCGGCACGCGGCAGCGCGCCAGGCGGACAGGCATCGGCCGGCGGCGCACCCGGCACCGGCCCAGGACGCGGTGGCGCGTCTGGCGGACGAGGGCCGACCGGTGCGCCCGGCACCGGCCCGGGACGCGACCGTGCGCGGGAGGAGGGCGGCGGCGCGGGGGCGGCGCCGGACGGTACCGCCGTCGCCGGTCTCGCCGGCGCGCTCCGTTCACGCCTCACCGGCCGGCCCGGTGACGACCTCTGGGACCGGCTGGTCGAGGCCACCGCCCCGGGCTCGTCGCCGGAGGCCCTTCGGCGGGCCGCGCTGCTCACGGGGTGGGCGCTGCGCGAGGACGCGGCGGGCTCGCGCGGGGTGCCGGAGCCGGACCTGCGCCGGGAGGGATGGATGCGCTCGTGTCTGGCCGCGGCCACGGCGAACGGCGAGCGTGCCGCCGTGGTGGTGGGCGCCTTCCACGCTCCGGCGCTGCTGGCCCCGGCCGACGGCGACCACGACCGGCCCGTCCCGGCGGCCTCGACGTGGACCACCTCCCTGATCCCCTACACCTACGCGCTCCTCGACGAGCGCTCCGGATACCCCGCCGGTATCCGGGACCCCGAGTGGCAGCACAGGGTGCTGGAGGCCGCCGGTGACCCGGCCGCGCTGGAGGACGCGCTGACCGGGACGGCCGTGCGGGTGTGCGCCGAGCTGCGCGCGCTGGGCCACCCCTCAGGGCCCGCCGACGCGCGGGAGATCGTGCGGGTCGCCGGTGATCTGGCCCGGCTGCGGGGCCTGCCCGCGGCGGGCCGGGGCGAACTGGCCGAGGCCGTGCAGACGGTGCTCGCGCAGGGCGAGCCGTACGGGCGGGGGCGGGCCGTGGCGCGGGCGATGGAGAAGGTGCTCGTCGGCAGCCGCGCCGGGCGTCCGGCGCCCCAGGCTCCGCGCAGCGGGCTCGCTCCGGCGGTCGAGGCCGAACTCGCCGCGCTCGGCCTTCCGGGACCGGCGGACTCCGGGCCCGGCACGGCCCGCGACCTGCGCCTCGACCCGCTCCGCTCCGACCTGGACCGCCGCCGCGAACTCCTGCTGCGCCGTCTGACGGTCTGCGCGGTGCCGTACGCGGAGCCCAAGCAGGTCACCGGCGCGGGCGGCGCCGAGGCGCTGACGTCCCGCTGGGAGGTGCGCTGGACGCCCGCCACGGCGGCCATGCTGACCGCGGCCGGTGTCCGCGGGGTCACCCCCGCCCAGGCCGCCGAGGGCCTGCTGCGCGAGCGGCGGCGCACCGAGCTGGACGCGGGCGGGACCACCGGGGCGCAGGCCCTGCTCGGGCTGGAGCAGGCGGCGGAGTGCGGGCTCCCGGGTCTCACGGACGAGCGGCTCGCGGAGGTCGCCGAGGTGCTGCCGGACTCCGGCACGCTCCCCGAACTCCTCGCCGGGCTCGCCCTGTCGGACCGCCTGCGCGCCGGTCACATCGCCGGGCTGTCGGCCGAGGACGACCGTACGGCACGGGCCGCCGCCGTGGCCGAGCTGCTCACCGCGGCCGCCGTGCGCCAGGTCGACGGCCTCACCGGTTCCGAGGACCCGGCCGACGCCCGCGCCCTGCTGGAACTGGCCCACCGGGCCGACCTGTTGGGGGGAATCCGGCTCACCGACGCGCTCGCCCGGCTGGCCGCCGACGGTTCCCCGTTGATGCGCGGCGCCGCCGGAGCGGTCCGTGTGCTGCTCGGGCACGAGGATCCGCGGGGCTTCGGTGACCGGGTGGCGTCCTGGGTCGACGGGGCCTGCGACCCCGAGTCCCGCTCGGCGCTCGTCGCGCGGCTCACCGGACTGCTCACCGCCGCCGGGCAGTTGCTGGAGTCGGCGGCGCCCGCGCTGGAGCCGCTGCTGGGCCGGGTCTCGCAGCTGTCCGACCGGGACTTCCTGGACCGGCTGCCCGCACTGCGGGGCGGCTTCGACACACTCAGCCCGGCCGCGCGCGACCGGCTCCTGTCCACCGTCGAGGAGCGCCTGGACGAGCGTCGTCCGGCCGCCACCGCCGCCGTCGACCCGCTCGCCCTGGCCATGTGGACCCGGGCCGACCTCGCCGCCCGCGAGGCCCTGGACACCTGGGGACTGCTTCCACCACCCAGGCGGCCGGGGTCGCCCACCGCGACCGCCGACGGCCCGGGCGACCCCGTCTCCGGCGAGGACCACCGCCTCGCACCGGCCGACCGCTGGCGTCTCGTACTGGGCCGCCGAAGCGACCGGCTTCCCACGTCCGCCCGCCCCTTGGCGACGGCGCTGGACGAGCTGTACGGAAGCGGACGCGGCGAGGGGTGCCGGGGCGACCTCAGCGGACCGGGGAGCCGCGCCGGACGGGAGGCGCCGTATCCCGGGGTGCGGGAGTGGTCCGAGGAACTGGTGGCGCTGTTCGGGCCGGGCATCCGGGAGGAGGTGCTGGCGGCGGCCGCGGCGGCGGGCCGTACGGACGTGTTCGCGGAGCTCGACCCGGACACCGTACGGCCCTCCGTCGATCTGCTCCGTTCGGTGCTGCGGCACTCGGGCGGACTGCCGGAGGCCCGGCTGGCCATGCTGCGGCCACTGGTCCGGCGCCTGGTCGACGCGCTGACCAGGCAGCTGGCCACGCGGTTGCGTCCGGCCCTGCACGGCACCGCGCTGCCGCGCCCCGGCCGGCGCCCGGGCGGCGGCCTCGATCTGCCGCGCACACTGCGGGCCAACCTGGCGACCACGCGCCGCGCCCCGGACGGCACGGTCCAGGTCATCCCCGAGCACCCCGTCTTCCGCACCCGGGCCCGAAAGGCCGCCGACTGGCGGCTGATCCTGGTCACCGACGTCTCGGGGTCCATGGAGGCGTCCACCGTCTGGGCGGCGATCACGGCCTCCGTGCTGGCCGGGGTGCCCACCCTGTCCACGCACTTCCTGGCCTTCTCCACCGAGGTCATCGACCTGACCGACCATGTCGAGGACCCGCTGTCGCTGCTGCTGGAGGTCAGCGTGGGCGGCGGCACCCACATCGCGGCCGGGCTGCGGCACGCGCGGGAACTGGTCACCGTGCCCTCGCGCACACTCGTCGTGGTCGTCAGCGACTTCGAGGAAAGCTGTCCGCTCGGCGGACTGCTCGCCGAGGTCCGCGCTCTGGTCGGCTCCGGCTGCCAGGTCCTCGGGTGCGCGAGCCTGGACGACTCCGGACGGCCCAGGTACTCCACCGGGGTCGCGAGCCAGTTGGTCGCCGCGGGGATGCCGGTCGCCGCCCTCAGTCCGCTCGAACTCGCCCGCTGGGTAGGAGAGAAGATCGCATGAGCGAGGACCTGGAGAGCGAGAAGCGGGTGAGCACGGCGCTGCCCCCGGTCGCGCCGTCCGTGACCGCCGAACTCGTCGCGGCCCTCTCGCCCCGGCTGCGCAAGCGGCTCGACGCGGGCGTCGCCAAGCTGGCCGACCGCCCGGCCGTCCGCGACGGCGACACCGTGCGGATCGCCGTCGACGACAGCACCCACGTCGAACTGCACGCCCCCGGCGGCTCGGTGACCAGCGCGGACGCCGTCCGCTGCGGCTGTCTGCTGGCCCCGGACTGTCTGCACCGCGCCGCGGCGGCCTCGGCGGCACCGATCGCGGAACCGGCTGCGGAACCGGCCACGGCGACCCGGTCCGAGGACGCGGTCGCAGGTGAAGCGCCGCAGCCGGACCCGGAGCGGCCCGAGCGGGCCACCCCCGAGCAGTGCGCCGCCGCCCGTGCCCTGCACACCGCCGCGGCCGCCGTGCTCGAAGCCGGTACGGACGGTTCCGGGGCGGTGCTGCAGGCGGAGCTGCTGCGCGCCGCGCACACCGCGCGGCTCGCGGGGCTCCCCCGGGCCGCCGCCACGTCCGTCTCCGTGGTCACCGCGGTGCGCGCGGCCCGCTCGGCCGACCCGGCGTACCGCCTCACCGACCTCGTCGGCACGCTCCGCGACGCCCTGTCGGCGGCCCACCGGATCCCGCACGCCGAAGGCCCGGAACTGACCGAGTTGCGCGGCACGGTACGGCAGCCGTACCGCCCCGACGGCTCGCTGCGGCTGTACGGCCTCTTCTCCGAGCCGGTGCTCACGGCGAGCGGGTACGCGGGCGCCGTCACCTGGACCGCCGATACCGAGGGCCGCCTGTACCAGGTGTCGGACGTGGCTCCGGGCGGCGCCGGGCGGGCCGTGGGCGCGGCCGACCGGGCCGTGCGGGTCGGGGACACGGCGCTGACCCACCGCGAGCTGTCCCGGGCCGGGCTCGCCGTGTCGGGTGCCACGGTGTCCCCGACGGGGCGGCTGGGCGCGGGCGCGGGAGTACGGGCGGTCCGCGCGTCCGGCGCCGACTGGCGCGCGGAGCCCCTGGACCGGCTCTGGACGGTACCGGCGGCCGAACAGGTGGCCCGCGCCCTGAGCGGCGGTGCAGACCTGCTCTTCCTGGAGGTCGCCCTCGTCGGCACGGTCCGTGAGGCGGCGGGGGACTGCCTCCTGGCCGACTGTGCGCGCCTCACCCTGCGGCTGACCGCCGCCCACGACCACCCGGCGCTCCCCCACCGGGACAACCTGCGCCTGCTGGCCGCCGCCCGGGGCAGCCGGCTCCGGATCGTCGCGCGGCTCACCCCGGCCCCGCACCCCCGGGCCGTGCTCCTGGCGTGCGAGCACCCCACCCTCCCCGGCACCCGCGTCGACACCGGCCTGGACCGGCTGCTCCGCGCCGACCTGCCCACCGCGCCCGCCTCCCCCGCGCCCCGGGCCGATGTGCCCACGCCCGAGGAGGCTCCCGTGCACCTGCTGAGTCGCCGGGTGCGGCAGGCGGCCTCGGGCGGCCGGCTCGCGCTGTCCTTCCCCGGGAGCACCGCTGCCGATGTCCGGCGGCTGGGCCGCCACGGTCTCGCGACGGCGGGTGACCTGCTGGACGAACTGCACGCGGCCGCGGCGGAGCGCTCACGCGATGTCTTCGGCCGTCTGCTCCCGGCGGACCCGGACCGGTTCGCCCGGGCCTGGCTGGCCGCGGCCCGCTACGCCGACCAGGTGGACCGCGCGCTGTGCGCCGCGGCCTGGGGCGCCTGAGGCGTCCAGGGACGCGGAACCGCAATCCAAAAGGGCTCCACCGGCGTACCCAAGAGGAGAGCCGCAGCCCCCGGGGGTACGCCCCGGACGGCTGTCCCGCCGCCCGCGACCGCGACGCCGCTCCCTCGCGGCTGCGGCTGTCCCTCGCGTGCCGCTGTGAGGTGCGCGAGGGACAGGAAAGGAAGGGTGCATCCATCATGCGAGCACAACGCGCGACGCGTCTCGCCGCGGTGTCCGCGGTCGGCATTCTGATGGCCGGCGGCGCCGCGATCGGCACAGCGGGCCCGGCCGCGGCAGCGGCCCCCGCCGTGCACACACATGTCACCACCGACCGGTGCGGTGACTGGGGCCGGGGCTGCTTCGACCATGGGTTCCGCTTCGACCACGGGTTCCGCTTCAACCACGGGTTCGACCACGGGTTCCGCTTCAACCACGGGTTCGACCACGGGTTCGACCACCACGGCTTCTTCTTCAACCACGGAGGTGCCGTGATCATCGTGCTCTAGTAATGCCTCGGACATCGCACGGCCCCGTGCGGGGGGGCGGCGCCGTCACTTTCCCCAGATCCTCCGGTATGCCTCCCGGTAGCCCGACGGGTCCCAGGTCGTGGCGCCGTCGCTGTTGTCGATCGTGGTGATGTGGACAGGAGCCACATAACGGCTGGCGGGGCGGCCGGAGAAGGCGCGGTTGAACTCGTCGACGATCTGCCAGCCCTGCAGGGACAGCGGCTCGGGCACGGTGGCCGCCTGGTACTGCTTGTCGTTGATGCGCTGGAAGGCGGACGGGTCGCCGTCTCCCGCGCCGATGTTGAAGGGCGGCCCGGCGCCCTTCTTGCCCGCGGCGCGGAAGGCCGGGGCGGCATCGGCGAAGTACAGATCGTTGATGGCGACGGAATACGTCCACCGGCCGGGAAAGCGGGACAGGAGCGAGGAGATCTCCTGGGGTGTGCGGCTGCTCGCGTCCGGGATCGGGATGTTCTCGTACGCCAGCAGCCGCACGCCCGAGCAGGTGGCGAGCTGCTTCCTGATCAGTTCGGACTTGTTCTTGGCGAAGGGGATCGAGGCGTCGGTGAAGAGCACGACCCCGGCTCGGCCCTCGGATGTCGCGATGACCCATTGCGCGCTGACCGCGGCCACGTCCTCGACCTTGGTGGTGATGTTGGTGAAGAGCTCGGGCCGTCGGCTGGGGCCCGGGGAGGCGACCGCGTGCCAGCCGATGAGCGGGATGCGTGCCGCGTGGGCACGGGCGACCTGCTGCGAGGTCGCGTCGGGGTCGAACCCTCCGATGACGATGCCGGAGGGCTTGAGGGCCACGGCCTGGCTCATCGCCGCCTGGATGCCGGCGGGGGTTCCGCCGCCGTCGATCACCCGGACGTTCCAGCCGATGACCCGCGCGGCTTCCCGTACGCCGTCGGCGGCGCCCGCGGCTCCCGGATTGGTCATGGTCTGGGCGACGTAGACGATGGTCTTTCCGGCCACCGCCCTGGGGCCGCTGGTGGGCCCGTCCCACGGGACGTCGGTCCGCTCCGCCCGGCCGACGGCGGCCCCGGCCCTGGCCTGGGCTCCGGGGCAGCCGCTCGGCCCAGAGGGGGAGGCTCCCGGGCCGCTCGACGAGCCGCGTTCGCAGCCTGCCAGGACGGCTGCGGCGACCAGCAGGGCGGTGGCGGCGGACCGTGGGCCGTGGACGCCGGGGGTGGCCTTGCGGTTGCGGTGCACGGAAGCTCCTCGCTGAGGGGGAGGCGGGAGGATGCGCCCTGGGCGCGGCGGTGAGGCTCGCGGCGTGGGTCAGGGAGTGCTGCCGGCCGGGCCGTCGTCCTCGGCGGGCGGCGGCTGAGGTGGCGCGGCGGGTGCGTCGCGGGCCGTGACGGCGCCGGTGCTCAGTCGCCGGCGAGCGGAGTAGCCGGCCAGGCCGACGGCGAGGAGCAGGGTGCCGCCGTAGAACAGCGGGACCGTCCAGAAGTCCGCGCCCATCTGGGTGATGCCGGTCAGGCCGACGGCGAGGACGGCGACGGCGACGAGGGTGCCCATGGCGTTGGGGCGGCCGGGCTTGATCGCGGTGGAGCCGAGGAGGGCGCCGGCGAAGGCGGGCAGCAGGTAGTCGAGGCCGACGCTCGGATTGCCGATCTGTTGCTGGGCCGCGAGCAGTACTCCGGCGAAGCCGACGATCAGCCCCGATGCGGCGAAGGCGTAGACGGTGTATCTGCGGGTGGGGATGCCCACGAGGTCGGCGGCGCGCGGGTTCGCCCCGATGACGTACAGGTACCGGCCGATCGGCAGTCGCTCCAGCACCAGCCAGAGGGCGAGCGCGAGCGCGAGTACGTAGCAGGCGGGGAGGGGAACGCCGAGGAACGTGGAGTCGTAGAGGTCGGTGAAGGCGGCGGGCAGGCCGTGCGGGCCAGGGACGATCCGGCCGCCGCCGGTGATCCAGCCGCTCACGGCGTACAGCATGCTGCCGGTCCCGAGCGTGGCGATGAAGGAGTCGATCCGGCCGAACTCGACGATCACACCGTTGAGCACACCCACGACGACCCCACCGGCGATCACGACGAGACAGGCGAGCGGCCAGGGCCAGCCGCCGCCCACCAGGAGCCGCATCACCATGACGTGCGCGAGGCCGAGGCCGTAGCCGAGGGAGAGGTCGAACGCGCCGGTCACGATGGGCACCATGGCCGCCAGTGCGAGGACGGCCGGGATCGACTGGGTGAACAGGATCGAGTCGACGGTGTCCAGGGTGGGGAAGGTGCGCGGCAGGGTGACGGAGAAGACGAGGAAGAGCAGGGCGGTGAGAGCCGGCAGGCCGTAGGCGCCGATGAGGCGTCCGCCCGGGCCCCGTGGCCGGACCGTCCGTCGTCCGGGCCCGCTCAGCGGGCCCGGACGCTGCGGGCGTGGCCGGGGCGGGGGCGAGGCGGTCACGGGTTCGTCGCGGTTCCGGAGGCAGGCAGGGCCGAGGCCGCCCGGGTGAGCCCCGCGGCCGTGAGGGCCGGACCGGTCAGCTCGGCGGTCACGGTTCCGCGGACGAGGACCAGGGCCCGTCGGCACAGGTCCGCGACCTCCCCGAAGTCGGTGGAGATGAGGAGCACCGCGAGCCCGGCGGCGAGCGCCTCGTCGAGCAGCCGGTGGATCGCGGCCTTGGCACCGACGTCCACGCTCGCCGTCGGTTCCTCGAGGATCAGCAGGCGCAGGCCCACGCTCAGCCATCGGCCGATCATGACCTTCTGCTGGTTTCCGCCCGACAAGGTGGCGATACGGGCCTCGGTGTCGCGGGGACGTACCGAGAACCGCTCGATCAGGGCGGCGGCCTCGGCGCGTTCGCGTCGGGGACCGGTCCAGCGCAGTGCGGAGAGGCCTCCCGCGCGGGGGTTGGCCAGGAGGTTCTCCCGTACGGTCAGCTCGGACAGGCAGCCTTCCCGTTGTCTGTCGCCGGGCACGAGGGCGACCCCGAGCGCGACGGCGTCCGCGACCGTGCGGGGGCGGTAGGGGCGGCCGCCGAGCAGGGCCCGTCCGCCGAGCAGGGGCCGGGAACCCGCGAGGGCCCGGCCCAGGTCCATGTGTCCGGCGCCCGAGAGGCCGACCAGGCCCAGGACTTCCCCGGCCGCGAGCTCCAGGCTGACCGGTCCCGCGCCGGCGGTCCGTACCCCGTCGAGGGTCAGGACGGCCGGGCCGCCGGCCGGGGCCGTGGCGGGGCGGTGGCGGGCCGGCTCCTCGCCGGTGATGTCGTGCACCAGGCGGGCCGGGCTGTGGCCCGCCACCGCGCCGTGGCTGACCAGGCGGCCGTCGCGCAGGACGGCGAAGGTGTCGGCGACCTCGTACACCTCGTCCAGGCGGTGGCTCACGTAGAGGATGCCGTGCCCCTGGTCGCGCAGGGTGTGCAGGACCCGGAAGAGCCGGGCGCAGTCGGCGGCGGGCAGGCGGGCGGTCGGCTCGTCGAGGACGATGAGCCGCGCCCGCGACGCGAGGGCCCGGGCGATGGCGACCAGGGACCGCTCGGCCGGTGCGAGGTCGGCGATCGGCGTGTCGGGGTCGAGATGTGCGGCGACGCTCCGCAGCGCCTCGGTGCAGCGCTTTCGCGTCCGCCGCCAGGAGATCAGTCCGGCCCGGCGCTCGTATCCGGTGTTCAGCGCGATGTTCTCGGCGACGGTCATCCACTCCACGAGCCCGAGGTCCTGGTGGATGAAGGACATGCTGTGGGAGGCGGCATGGGTGCCGAGCGGGTGACCGTCCACCGTGATCCGTCCGGAGTCGGCGTGGTGGACGCCGGCGAGCACCTTGATGAGGGTGGACTTCCCGGCTCCGTTGGGGCCGAGGAGGGCGAGGACGCTGCCGGCGTGGACATCGAGGTCGACGCCGTCCAGCGCGAGCGTCCCGCCGAACCGCTTGCCGAGCCCACGGATACGGACCAGAGGTTCCGCCGCGGAGGGCGGGACCGTGGCAGAGATGTCGTGAGCGTCGTGCACGGACAGCTCCGGGGGTCGGACCGGCGAGTTCTTCCCGACTGGCACCAGCGATACTAGCGGCCCATATCACGACATCTGCGACATCTTGCCACCGGCCGTGCCTCCAACGGATCAGCTCGTCGTGACGTGAGCGGATCAGCGGACCGCCTCAGACGCCGGCGAGCCCGCATTCGGCCCAGATGACCTTGCCCTGCGGCTTGTACCGGGTGCCCCAGCTCTGTGCCAGCTGGGCGACGAGGAACAGTCCGCGTCCTCCCTCGTCGGTGCTGGCCGCCCGGCGCAGGTGCGGGGCGGTGTTGCTGGTGTCGGAGACCTCGCAGATCAGACCGCGGTCATGGAGGAGCCGCACCCGGATGGGCCCGGCACCGTGACGGATGGCGTTGGTGACGAGCTCGCTGAGCATCAGCTCCGCCGCGAACGCGGCCTCGTCGAGTCCCCAGTCGGCCAGCTGGCGCAGGGCGGCGGCGCGCACGTCACTGACCCGGGCCGGGTCGGCGGGCAGGTCCCAGGTGGCGATCCGCCGGGGGTCGAGGGCGCGGGTGCGGGCGACGAGCAGGGCGATGTCGTCACAGGGGTGGGCGGGCGCCACGGTGTCCAGCACCGCCTGGCAGGTCTCCTCGGGCGCGCGCTCCGGGTGGGCCAGGGCGCCGCGCAGCTGGTCGAGGACCACGTCGACGTCGCGGTTGCGGTCCTCGATGAGTCCGTCGGTGTAGAGGACCAGCTGGCTGCCCTGGGGGAGCTCGATCTCGGCGGCCTCGAACGGCAGTCCCCCGAGGCCGAGCGGAGGTCCGGCGGGCAGGTCGGGGAACGAGACGGTGCCGTCGGGGTGGACCAGCGCGGGCGGCGGGTGGCCGGCACGGGCCATGGTGCACTGCTGCGTGGTCGGGTCGTAGATGGCGTACAGACAGGTCGCGCCGACGATGCCGACGCCGTCGGCCGCGGGTTCCTCCCGGTCCAGGCGTCCCACGAGGTTGTCGAGCTGGATGAGGACTTCGTCCGGAGGGAAGTCGAGTTCGGCGAAGCTGCGCGCGGCGGTCCGCAGCCGGCCCATGGTGGCGGCGGAGAGAATGCCGTGGCCGACGACATCGCCGACGAAGAGGCCGACGCGGGCGCCGGACAGGGGGATGACGTCGTACCAGTCCCCTCCGACGTCGGACTCGGCGGGCAGGTAGCGGTGGGCGACCTCCACGGCGTCCTGGTCGGGCAGACCGTGCGGGAGCAGGCTGCGCTGCAGGGCCAGGACCATGGTGCGTTCACGGGTGTAGCGCCGGGCGTTGTCGATGGACAGTGCGGCGCGGGTGGCGAGCTCCTGGGCCAGCGAGCGGTCGTCGTCCCCGAAGGGAGCGGGGTTCTGCTCCTGTGCGCGGTAGAAGGCGACGACGCCCAGGACGACACCCCGGGCGACGAGGGGCACCGCGATGAGGGAGTGGACATGGCCGAGCAGCCGCTCGGTGTGCTCGGGGTCGTGCGCGAGCCAGCCGGCGGCGACGTTCAGGTCGGGTTCCAGCACCGCCTGGCCGGTGGTCAGACATCGCAGGTGGGGCGTGGCCGGGCCGTAGTCGGCTCGCTTGCCGACCGGTATGAAGGGAGCGTCGTCGCGGATGCCGTGGACCACCGCGCGGCACAGGTCACCGCGGGGATCGGTGGACTCCTCGCCGTGCAGTACGGCCTCGGGCAGGTCGATGGTGACGAAGTCGGCCAGTCGCGGCACCGCCGTCTCGGCGAGTTCCTGGGCGGTGCGGCGCACGTCCAGGGTGGTGCCTATGCGGGCGCTGGCCTCGGTCAGCAGCTCCAGACGGCGGCGCGCGGCCACGGCGTACGTCCCCACGCCCGGCTCCCCCACCATCACGAGCCCTCGCGCGGGAGGCGGGGAGTCGAGGTGATCGCCCGTCGCGCCGTCGCCACCGTCGGCGCCGTCGGTCGTCGCACCCTCGCCGCTCGGAGCGATCCGGCCGAATGTCACGTCGGGAAGGTACCCCGGCATCGTGGGGCGGCGCGGACGTCCGGACGCCGCGACGCCGGAATCGGCCACGGGCCCCGCGGACAGGGGGACTGCGGCGGGCTCGGCGGGGAAGCCCCGCGGCTGGTCCATGCGGTGCGGGAAGGCGAAGGGCTCGTGCGGGGCGCGGCCGTGCAGCACGGCCTCGATGGCGATGCCCTCCACTCCGGAGGCGCTCGTCATCGGACGGCTCACGAGCGTGACCTGCCGGCCGGCGGGCAGGGACACCTCGACCGCGGCCCGCTGCGCGCGCGAGATCAGTTCGGCGGCCCGGTCCATGAGGATCGCCCGGTCATGGGGATGCAGTTCGAGAGCCAGCTCGTCGACCCCGATGCCGCGGGGCGGGGCGGCGACGGTCCGGGCGGCCAGGTACGCCCGCAGCAGAGCGCGCTCACGCGCGGAACTCTGCCCCAGAAGCCGGCGCTCGATGGCCCCGGCCGCCTTGCGTATCACGGCGGCCAGCGCCGCGTCGTCGGCACTGCGCGGATAGCCGAAGCACAGGACGCCCTCGATGCGGCCGCTGAGCGGGTCGCGTACGGGCAGCGCGCGGCAGGCGCTGCCCTGGGAGCGCTCGGCGAAGTGTTCGGCACCGTAGACCCGGATGAGCTGCCGCTCCGCGAGGGCGAGGCCGATGCCGTTGGTGCCGGCGACCTGCTCGGCGAACACGAACCCGGGGACGCTCTGGATCGCCGGAAGGCTCCTGGCCAGCGATGGCTCGCCGAAACGGCGCAACAGGACCGTTCCGCTCGCGTCGGCGACGCAGATGTTCATCGCACTGCCGGCGAACCTGGCCTGCAGCCGGTCGAGCACCGGCACGGCCGCGCGGATGATCCGGCTGTCCGGGTCGATGTCCTCCCGGAAGGGGAGGTCGGACTGGTCCGGCGACAGCCCCAGCGACCTGCAGCGCTGCCAGGAGCTCAGGATCGGCTTTCGCACACCCGTCCCGACCGGCTCCCCTTGGAGAAACCGCTCACGGAAACGAGTGGGGCCCCTGCCGTCTGCCACACGCCCAGCCGGTATCGGTTCACCGCCGGACCGAATCACGCTCCGCCTCACTTCCGCTTTAGCTGGTCCACATATGGAAAATATCTGGCATTGACGAGGATACGGACATTAGGCACGTGAGTCACGATTCACCAGGTCCGCACCGGCCATGTCCGGTGCGCAGGACTCGTCAGAGGACCGCGACCGGGCTGACGGGCGAGCCCGTCCCGCCCGGGACGTTCAACGGCGCCACGACGAACAGGAACTCGTACCACCCCGCCTCGGCGGTCGCGGCGGAGAGGGCCTCCAGGTCGAGGTTGTCCAGCAACGGCACTCCCAGCGCGGCCAGGGCCAGGGCATGGACCGGAGAGTGCACGCCGTCCACGGGCGAGGGCCGTACGTCGTTGTCGCCGTCCGCACCGAGCAGCGCGATGCCGCGCTCGGCCAGCACGGGCACGGCGTCCACATGGAAGCCCGCGCTGACCGCCCCGCTGTCCCAGGCGCCGAGTTCCTGACTGCGGCGGACCCGTCCGGTGCGCAGCAGCACCGCGTCGCCCTCGCCCACGGTCACCCCGAGCGCCTTCTCCGCGGCGAGGACGGCCCCGGCGTGCACCGCCTGCCCCGGCTCCAGCCAGCCGACGCCGAGAACGGCGGGGAGATCGAGCAGCACACCCCTGGTGACGAGGGGCCCGAGCGCCGAGACCGCGCCGAAGCGGGCGCCCGCGGCATCGACGGCCTCGTGTGCCGTCCGCCCGTCGTAGAGCTGCCCCTGGTAGGCGATGTGGCACAGCGCGTCGAGATGGGTGATCGCCTTGCCGTGGTAGTCGGCGGCGATGAAGTCCTTGTACGCGGAGGGTTCAGGGTTCTCCACGTCCCCGAGGTCGGTCATGTGGTGCAGGGCGGGCTTGTGGTTGTCCGGGCCGGGACGGGTGTTCCAGGGCAGCGCCATCGGGACGACGGTCCCGGACCGCACCATGGCCACGGCCCGCCTCACACGGTCCGCGGTCACCCGGTTCCAGGCCCCGCGGTCGGCCGGCACCCAGCGACCCCACGTGCGAACCGACTCGAAGAGGGCGTCGAACTCCCGGCGGGAGACAGCGGGCCCGTTACTGGCACCGGCCGGACCGGGACCCGGGACGTCGGTGGAGCTGGAGCTCATCTGCGCTCACCGTTCCCTGACGCGGAGGAGCGTCGTCCTCGTGATCTGAAGTCCAGCTTCGCACCGACGAAACCGAGCCGCACCCGCCGGACGATGCCACCTGGACCCGGCAGCCGAGGCCCGCGCCGAGCAGGCTTTCGCCGCCCGGGTCGGCACACCGATCGCCACCGCCCGACGAAGGCACCGTTGCGGCCCGAGTCCGCGTCAGTGGCGCGACCCGGAGCCGACCGGCATGCCCGAAGCGGGACTGGACCACGCGGCCGACGAACTGGCGGTTGATCCGGCTGAGTTGCATCAGCGTGAAGGGCCGCGTCGGAACAGGCGTGGACGGCGACGCGCTCCCGGAGCAGACGCCCATGACAAACCGACCACGGCAGACTGGTTCCTGACCGACTCACGCCCTCGCCGCCCCCCCCAACGGCCAGGTTCCGAACACCCACCGACGCGGCCGGGGCCACCGGCAGCCGGTCGGGACTCCACCGCATCTCGATGATCCACCACAGGCCGCCGAGCCATGCTAGGATTTCCGCGTTGCAGTTGTGGTACCCATGAACCTATGTGCGCCTGACAGGAATGCTTTCCCCCTCAGGCGCATTATTTGTTTTCCGGCATCTCCGGATGGGGCCTCTGCCTACTGAAGGAGAATGTCATGGCACAGGGAACCGTGAAGTGGTTCAACTCTGAAAAGGGTTTCGGCTTCATCGCGCAGGACGGCGGCGGCCCCGACGTCTTCGCCCACTACTCGAACATCGCGACCCAGGGCTTCCGTGAGCTGCAGGAGGGCCAGCGGGTCTCCTTCGACGTCACGCAGGGCCAGAAGGGCCCGCAGGCGGAGAACATCCTCCCCGCCTGATCGCCGGACGCGTACCCGCTCACCGGGGTCCGCACCGTCATGGTGCGGACCCCGGTTTGTGCTTTCCAGGAAGGCAACCAACCGCATGTCCCGCAGGCCCCAGAAGTCGAACCGGCGCGCCTCGTCACCCTCACCGTCCGTATCATCGCCGCGGGAATTCCGGCTACCGGAAAGCAAGACACCCGCGCTTCCCGCCGTCGAGGACTTCGCCGGTCTGGACATGCCCGCAGGGCTGCTGAAGACCCTCATCGCGCAAGGCGTGACCACCCCCTTCCCCATCCAGGCCGCCACGCTGCCCAACTCGCTCGCCGGCCGCGACCTCCTGGGACGGGGACGCACCGGCTCCGGCAAGACCCTCGCGTTCGGGCTGGCGCTCCTGGCCCGCACGGCCGGACTCCGCGCCGAGCCCAAGGCGCCCCTCGCCCTCGTGCTGGTACCCACCCGTGAACTCGCCCATCAGGTGGCCGACGCGCTGACCCCCTACGCGACGGCGGTGAACCTCCGGCTGGCCACCGTGGTCGGCGGGCTGTCCATCACCAAGCAGGCCGGTGCGCTCCGGCGCGGCGCCGAGGTACTCGTGGCGACTCCGGGCAGGCTCAACGACCTCGTGGAACGCGGGGACTGCGTGCTCGACAGCGTACGCATCACGGTGCTGGACGAAGCCGACCAGATGACCGACATGGGCTTCCTGCCGCAGATCACCAAGCTGATCCAGCAAGTACGGCCCGACGGACAGCGCATGCTCTTCTCGGCCACCCTGGACCGCAACATCGACCGCCTGGTGCAGCGGTTCCTGACCGATCCCGTGGTGCACTCCGTGGACCCGTCGGCCGGGGCGGTGACCACCATGGAGCACCACGTGCTCCACGTCCTGGACGAGACCGACAAGAAGGCCGTCACCACGCGCATCGCGGCCCGCGACGGCCGGGTCATCCTCTTCCTCGACACCAAGAGATCCGCCGACCGGCTCACCAAGCGGCTCCTGGCCGTCGGCGTCCGCGCGGCGGCGCTGCACGGAGGCCGCTCCCAGCCACAGCGGAACCGCACCCTGGAACAGTTCAAGAACGGCCAGGTCACCGCGCTGGTGGCGACGAACGTCGCGGCCCGGGGCATACACATCGACAACCTCGACCTCGTCGTGAACGTCGATCCCCCCACCGACCACAAGGACTACCTCCACCGCGGCGGCCGCACGGCCCGCGCCGGCGGCTCCGGCAGTGTGGTCACCTTGGTCCTGCCCGACCAGAAGCGCGACGTCACCCGGCTCATGTCGGACGCGGGAATCCGCCCCCGGACGGCTCGCATCACATCGAGCGACGCGGAACTGACCACCATCACCGGCGCCCGCGAGCCCTCCGGCGTGCCCGTCACCATCGAGGTCCCCCAGCCGACGGCACCGACAGCGTCCCGCCGCGCCCCGAAGAACGGCACCGAGCCCGGCAGACGGTCCAGCCGCCGCCGAAAGGGCGGCAGCGGAGCGGCGACAGACGCTGCCTCCGGAACGGGGGGCCGGGCAGCGGCCCGAGTGGCAGTGGCCGACGGCCCTTCCCTCACCGGCGGACGCGGTTCTGCCCGCAGGACGGCAGGCGGGAGGGCCACGGGCGGTGCCGCTGCTGCGGGCAGCCGCGGTTCCGACCGCCGGGCCGCGTCCGGCGCGGCGAACGGCACCGACTCCGGCAAGGCCGCCCGCGGATCCGGCCGACGGGCGGCGTCCCGTGGAGTCACGGGCGGCACCGGCGGCCGCCGCAACTCCGGGTCCTAGCCCGGTATCGGCCGACGCTTGTCCATGTCGAGCCGGAACGCCAAAGGGGTCGATGTGCACCAGCGGACTGGAGCAGGCGCAGCGCGAGCGTGGACGGCTCGGCATGCTCCTTCTCCAGTCCCGTCATGGCGTCGGCCTTGCCGTAATGGATCACGACGTCCGCGCTGTCCCCATGCTGAACGACCCGCAGGACGCTGAGGATTACGAGGCGCAGGTCGAGGCCCGGCCGGTGGTCGCAGGCGAAGATCTTGCGCTCCGTCGCATGTATCAGCCAAGGAAGCTCGGCCGCACCCGACGGTTGGGATTCTCCTTGTTCGTTTCCGCCGAACTCCGTCAAGGCGACCCACAGCACGCGCACGTGCCCGGCGAGAGGGCCTCTGACCGACCGGGCGGGCGAGACACGCCCCACGGCTTCTTCATTCGGGACGCAACCGGTTCCGTTGCGAGGACACGTCTGCCTCGAGACGTGCGACGATCTCGTCCATCGGCCGACGGTCTGTGGCCGCTGTATCCGGCGGTGACGCGTCTCTTCAGGCTCCACTTCGTTCAGTGCCGGGAAGCGAGCAGCAGGAGCAGGAACACAACCCCCAAGGCGACCAGGCAACCGGAGCAGCCCCCGGAGGACCCCTTGCGGACCTCTACCACGCCTCCGGCAGGGGTGTGGGGATGGCTTCGGGCGTAGTGGGTCTCGATCGTCTGCTCGCCCTGGGATTCACTCCCCCAGGCGGTGCGATACCCGCACTCGCCGCACCGGTAGCGGTACTTGTCGGCCATGGCTGTCTCCTTCTGTACTCGGTCGGTTGCGTGTGGCTGCTGACACGTCCTGTCGGATGCTGGGGCAGCCCGTGAAATCACCTTGGAGCAACGGCAGTTGGTTCCTGAGCGGTGAGGCCCGAGACGCTCGGACGGTCCTGGGGTGCGGTCGTCGAAGGCATGCGGTTCCCCGTTCTCCGGACCGGTCGATGCACTCGGCCCGGTCGATCCCGTCGATCCCGTCGATGCCGTCGAAGGTCGCGGAGGTGTAGGAAACGTGGACAGGCCATTGAACCGGTCATATGTGACCGGTGGCCGCGTTACAGTCCCCCACCTGCGGAAATCGTTTTCTGAGGGGGAAGGGCCGTGAACGGTGGCCAGTGAGTTCGGCGATGAGCTGCGGCGGCTGCGGCGCGAGGCGACGCAGGAGGAGCTGGCGGAGCGCTCCCGGGTGAGTGTGAGCACCATCCGGGGTCTGGAGACCGGCAAACGCTCCAACCCCCGGTTGAGCACGGTGGAACAGCTGGCCGACGCTCTGGCACTGGGGCCCGAGGAACGCGAGAGGTTACTGATCGCCGCCGGTCTCCTCGATGCGGGGCAGCCCGCACCACCCAAGCCGGAGCCGGCAGCGCCCGCCCCACCCGCAGACCCGGCCGAGCAACTCGCGAGACTGGTGGCCGCCCGCTGGCGGCGCGAAGAAGAACAGCGGCAGGTCCAGGACCCCTTCCCCCTGCCGGTCCGCTGGCGGACGGCCCCCGAGACCCTGACCGACCACTGGGACGTCATCCTCCGGCTCCGCGCCAGGGACACGGCCCCGGCCACCCCCCTCGACCTGGACGGCCGGCTGGACCAGATCGCCGAGACATTCCGGCGCATCCCCTCCGGACGACTGGTGGTGCTCGGCAGATCGGGCTCGGGAAAGACGATCCTGGCCCTGCGTTTCGTCCTCGACCACCTCGCCGCACGCAGCCACACCGACCCCGTTCCGGTGATCTTCGGCATCGGAACCTGGAACCCCACCAAGATCACCCTGCGCGACTGGCTGGCCGCCCGGCTGACGCGGGATCACCCCGGTTACGCCGCACCGGGCCCCGGCGGGGAGAGTCTGGCCTCCGAACTGGTCGAGTCCGGCCGCATCCTCCCCGTCCTGGACGGCTTCGACGAGATGGCCGAGGGCCTGCGCCGCCCCGCCCTGGAAGCCCTCAACGCCACCACCCTCCCCCTTCTCCTCACCAGCCGCCCCGGCGAATACGCCGCCGCGGTCGCCCAAACCGACGTACTGACCGCCGCCGCCGCGATCGAGCTGACCGACCTCACCCTCGACGACCTGGACGACTACCTGCCCCGCACCACCCGCAAGACCGGCCGCACGGACTCCACGACGAACATCTGGAAACCCGTCCTGACCGACCTGCGCAATCAGCCACAGGACCGGCCCGCGTCCCCCCTCGCCACGGTCCTGACCACCCCGCTGATGGTCACGCTCGCCCGCACCGTCTACAGCGACACCCCCGACCACGATCCGGCCGCGCTCCTCGACACCGACCGATTCGCCACCCCGGAGCAGTTGGAAGACCACCTTCTCGACAACTTCCTCCCCACCGTCTATCGCCGCCGGCTCCACCAGAGCCGGACCGGCGGGAACCAGCGCACATTCGACCCGGAACGAGCCCGGCACTGGCTCGGCTGCCTCGCCCACCACCTGAGCCTGCTCGAAACTCCCGACCTCGCCTGGTGGCGGCTCGGCAGCGCACTGCGCCGCTCCACCCGCACCCTGGTCACCGCCCTGGTGACAGGGCTGGCCATCGGTCTCGTCGTCGCCGCCGCCGTCATCGCCGTCACCGGCTCGTTCACGTACTCCGTCGTGGACGGGACAGCCGCCGGCCTCCTTTCCGGGCTCAACTTCGGGCTCACGCACTGGCTCGTGTTCGCGGTCAAGAACAATCCGGTGACGCCGTCCACCGTCCGCCTGCGCATCCGCGGCAGATCAGGGGCCGTCCAGTACACGACAGGCCACCGACTGGCGATCGGGGCACTGAGCGGGCTGGTCTTCGGCTTCGGCTACGGGTTTCTGGTCGGCATGAACAACCCGCACACCTGGAAGTCCGGACCACCGACCGCGCTGCACACCGCGCTCGTCGACGGGCTCGTCCACGGCCTGCCCTTCAGCGCCGCTGCCGCACTCACCGCCTACCTCCTCGGCCTCCTCGAAACCCCCCTCGACATCAACTCCGCCGGCGACCCGCGCAGCCTCCTCAACACCAACCGCGGCACAGTCACCATCCAACTGCTCGTATCGGCGCCCGTCTTCGGGGCGGTGGTGGCCGTAGGCGGAGGCGCAGTCGGGTTCTCCCTCCTCCAGGGGACGCCCGGCCCCCTCTTCTGGCCCCCCAGGCCCGCACTCGTGCTCGGCACCATCAGCGGCCTCGGCGGAGCCATCGGAGCCGCACTCACCCTGACCGCCTGGGGCCAGTGGCTCGTCCTCACCCGCATCTGGCTGCCGTTGACCGGACGCCTGCCCTGGGCCGTGATCACGTTCCTGGAGGACGCCTACCAGCGCGGCGTACTGCGCCAGGCCGGCGCGGTCTACCAGTTCCGCCACTCCCGCCTGCAACGCCACCTGGCCCAGGCCCACCAGGCACTCCCCTCACGCGATCGAACGCCCCGTCGGAGATAGCGCCTCCCTCGGTCGGGTTTCACGGCGATGTCATCGCCTCACCCAGTGCCGCTTGATCCTGATTGCGTCATTTCGGGGCGAGATGGCCGGCCGACCTCGCACACCTCACCCGCGCAACCAAGCGAAAGCCGAAGAAGGTCCGGACCGGCTCCCACCTGATCGACGGCTGCCTCCCGCCCACCGGCCTGGCCATGGACCGCGACGTCGTCAAAGCACCGGACATCGCGATTTCAACCTGAGTATCACCGTGTCACGGAAATGTCATGGGGTCTTTCTACGGTCCTATCAGACGTGTTCGCGACGCATAAGCGAGACGCGCGCTGCCCTCAGGAGCGGAACTCCATGGATCCGCATGCCCGATTACCGGCGCCAGGCTCACCGCGATCACGTCCGATCCAGCCGAAACCGAAAGGGAGATCATGACGTTCGAAAAGACGCGTAACACGGTCATCGGGGGCCTGGTGGCGGTGGCCCTGGTGGTGCCGTCCCTCTTACTGGCCGCGGGCACTGCGTCGGCCACAACCGACGACATCGTCACGATCGCGAACGCGAATCTCGGCAATCACGCCTGCGACACGAACAGCACGGGCGGGCAGGGATACAACTCCAGCTGCACGGGCGCGGGTGGCTCGCCGGAAAACTGGTGCGCCGACTTCGCGGGGTGGGTCTGGGCCCAATCGGGCTACAACGCCGACGGATTGACCCCGGCGGCCGGCAGCTTCGGACAGTACGGTGCGGGACTGCACTCCGATCCCCAAGTCGGTGACGCGGTCGTCTTCAACTACGACGGCAACAGCTATGCCGATCACGTCGCCATCGTCACCGCGGTCAATCCCGACGGGACCATCGAGAGCATCGGCGGCAACGAGGTCACGAACGACCCGTCGACCGCCTCCGTCAGCCAGGACGGCCCCTACAGCGGTGCGGTGGGCTACAGCTCGTACTGGAACATGACGATCAGCGGCTACGTCTCGCCCACGAACTAGCCCGACGTCTCGGAGCGGTTCGCCGTCGTCCGGCGAGCCGCTCCGGCTTGTGACACCGGCGCCGGAGACACATACGCTCTGCGTGGGCTCCGGGGAGGCCGGAATTCGAGGAACGGGAACGGAGGGCGGCTTCTATGGTGACGGCGCGCCGGTTTCCGCTCGGCTCCGCGACCACGCTCACGGAGCTGGAGGACGACCCCCACCCCCGGCTGGCCCTGCTGCGCGCTCACGAACCGGTTTCGTGGGTCCCCGTGCTGGGCGGCTGGCTGGTGACCCGACGTGATCTCGCGCTGCGCGTGATGCGCGACGCGGCGACCTTCACGGTGGACGACCCCCGCTTCTCCACCGCCCGGGTGGTCGGTCCGAGCATGCTCTCCCTGGAGGGTGCCGAGCACAAGCGGCACCGCGCCCCGTTCACCGACCCGTTCCGCACGCAAGACGTGCACGACCGGTTCACCGGGTTCGTGGAACAGGAGGCCGCCCGGCTCGTGGAAGGCATCAGGCCGCGTGGCAGCGCCGAACTACGCCGGGAGGTGGCCGGGCCATTGGCCGTCGCCGTCGTCGCCGAGTCGCTGGGCTTGGTCGACGCGGACGCCGAGGCGGTGCTGTCCTGGTACGACGCCATCGTGAGCGCGGTCTCCGACATCACCGCCGGGCTGTCGGCGAACCCCGCCGGGGCGGTGGCGTTCGACCGGCTGCGCGCAAGCGTCGAGGCGACGGTCGCGGCAGGCAGCGATGGGTCGCTGCTGGTCGCGGCCTCCGAGAGCATGCGCCTGACGCTGCCGGAGGTGGTCGCCAACGCCGCCGTGCTGATGTTCGGCGGTATCGAGACCACCGAGGGCATGATCGCCAACGCCGTACTGCACTTGTTGGCACACCCTGGTCAACTCGCCCTCGTGCATGCCGATCCAGACCTGGTCGATGCGGCGATCGAGGAATCGCTTCGCCTGGAACCCGCCGCGGCGGTCGTGGACCGCTACGCCACCGCCGACGTGACGATCGGCGGGGCCGACGTGCGGCGCGGGGATCTGGTGGTCGTCTCGCTCGCCGGCGCGAATCGCGACCCCGAGGTCTTCCAGTCCCCCGACAGTTTCGACCTGCGACGGGGCAACTCGCGCCTGCAGCTGGCCTTCGCGCACGGCCCGCACTTCTGTCCGGGCGCCCACCTTGCCCGTCTGGAAACCCGCGCCTGCCTCCTCGCACTCCTCGACCGTCTCCCCGGCCTGCGGCTCGACCCTGCCTCGTCCTCCGCCCCCAGAGGCCTGGTCTTCCGGAAGCCCCCGGCTCTGCGCGTCCGCTGGGACGTGCCCGCGCGGCGCTGACTCGACGGTGGGTCACTCCCGCGTGGCGCCGCACCGGCACCGCCGAAGAAGGCCAGGTGGCGAACGGTTCGGGCGAGTGGGCGCGGATGCGCTCGATGCCGCCGAAGACAGCCCTCGGGTGGCTGTGCGTGAAGGAGCGGGCGAAGGGCCCGCCGTCGTGGTCCGGCTCCGTCTTCGCCGGCCACCGCGTTGTCGCCCTCCTCGTTCCCTCCCTCGGATGGCTTGACCCCCACCCCGCCGTGTGCGACAACACCGAACGGTGATTGGCTGTCCCGGTTCCCTCAGCCAGTCCATCC
Source organism: Streptomyces griseochromogenes (assembly GCF_001542625.1). NCBI lineage: Bacteria > Bacillati > Actinomycetota > Actinomycetes > Kitasatosporales > Streptomycetaceae > Streptomyces > Streptomyces griseochromogenes. Next base: position 7,138,804 of record NZ_CP016279.1, read on the forward strand.
ACGGGAAGGCCCCAGCCATGAGCAACCCCTACGCCCTCGAATACAAGGTCGTCACCTTCCGCGAGTCACTGATCGGAGACGCGCTGGACAGCGACAAGCTGGAGAAGGTTCTGAACAAGCATGCAGAGGACGGCTGGGTCCTCAAGGCGATCACCTCCGCCGACGTCAAGGGCCGCATAGGGCCTGGCGCGGTCGAGGGCCTGCTTCTGACTCTGGAACGTCCGCGCCGCTGACGGCCGCGGGTCCTGGGCGGCACGGTGAACGGCGGGCTCCGCCGCACTCGGCGGTCTCGCGCGTACGGGACCTGTGCCGCCGGAACGTCCAGAGGTCCAGCGAGGGACGGAGATCGCTCAGCGCACGGGCGCCGGCGGCTGGGCCGCCGGCTTCGTGGTGACGTCCGCCGACATGGCGATCAGGGCTCGCGGTGGTACGAGGGCACCGTTGCCGCCCTATGCGCCACGACGGACCCGGGCGGCCTTGCGGGCCTCGGCTATCTGGCGGGCCTCAGCGGACCGGCGAGACTCGCCACCGCCGCCGGCCCGCCCCGGGCGGGTGCCCATGCCGCGGAAGGGGGCACCGCCGCGCTTCGGGCGCTCCGTCACCGGCCCACTGCCGCCGACGGGCACACCGGAGGGAGCCTGGGCGCCGGTGATGCGGCTCAGCTCGGCCTCGCCGGAGCGGACCTGCGTGATCTGCGGCCTGATGCCGGCGTCGGACATGAGACGGACCAAGTCCCGGCGCTGGCCCGGGAGGACCAGCGTGACGACGCTGCCGGACTCGCCGGCGCGGGCGGTACGGCCACCGCGGTGCAGGTAGTCCTTGTGGTCGCTGGGCGGATCGACGTTGACGACGAGGTCGAGGTCGTCGACGTGAATGCCCCGGGCCGCGACGTTGGTGGCCACCAGCGTCGTGACGTCACCGGCCTTGAACTGTGCCAGGGTGCGGGTGCGCTGGGGCTGTGACTTGTCGCCGTGCAGCGCCGCGGCCTTCACGCCGCTGCTCAGCAGGTGCTTGGTGAACTGGTCGACAGCGTGCTTGGTGTCCAGGAACATGATCACACGCCCGTCGCGGGCAGCGATTTCGGTGGCGGTGGCGTACTTGTCGGCGCCGTGCACCTGGAGCACGTGATGCTCCATCGTGGTGACCGCGTCCGCAGACGGGTCGACCGAATGGACCACCGGGTCATGGAGGTAACGACGCACCAGGAGGTCGATGTTGCGGTCCAGCGTGGCCGAGAACAGCATGCGCTGGCCGTCGGGACGTACCTGGTCCAGCAGTTCGGTGACCTGCGGCATGAAGCCCATGTCCGCCATCTGGTCGGCCTCGTCCAGGACGGTGATGTTCACTCGGTCCAGGCGGCAGTCCTTGCGCTCGATGAGATCCGCGAGGCGGCCAGGAGTCGCGACGACCACCTCGGCCCCGGCACGCAGTGCGCCGGCCTGCCTGCCGATCGACATGCCGCCGACCACGGTGGCCAGCCGCAGCTTCAGCAACCGGGCGTACGGGGCCAGCGCATCGGTGACCTGCTGGGCCAGCTCTCGCGTGGGTACGAGGATGAGGGCCAGCGGCTTTCGCGACTCGGCACGCTGCCCGGCTGTTCGCACGAGGAGCGCCAGGCCGAAGGCGAGCGTCTTGCCCGATCCGGTGCGCCCGCGGCCCAGGACGTCGCGCCCCGCGAGGGAGTTCGGCAACGTGGCGGCCTGGATCGGGAACGGCTCGTTCAGGCCGCGACTGGTGAGCATCTCCAGCACCTCGACGGGCATGTCCAGTTCACCGAAGGTCGCGGCGGCGGGGAGGGCCGGGGTGACGGTGACCGGCAGCGCGAACTCCCCCTGAGGTGCGGAGGAACGGCGGCCGGTGTCGCCTGGACCGACGCCGGGGCGGCCCTGACCCCGTGGACGGAAACGGTCGTTCGTGCGGGCTGAACGGCTCATGGAGAACTTCCTCAACAGGGCGCGCATCGAGGAATTTCCGACAGGAACGAGCCGGATAAATTGCAAGAACGAGCCGAATGAAAATCTAAGAGAATTCCAGCGGAATACAGAAAGCAGTGGGCTGGGGCCCCACCGCAAGGCGGGGCCCCAGCCATCTCGTGCGCTTCGGCGTCAGGCGGGAGTGATGTTCTCCGCCTGCGGACCCTTCTGGCCCTGCGTGATGTCGAAGTTCACCCTCTGACCTTCCTGGAGTTCACGGAAGCCCTGGGCGGCGATGTTCGAGTAGTGGGCGAAGACGTCCGGGCCGCCGCCGTCCTGCTCGATGAAGCCGAAACCCTTTTCCGCGTTGAACCACTTGACGGTGCCAGTAGCCATGTCACATCTCCTTGGGGGCAGTGCCCGGGGACTCACACCGTGCGAATCCCTGCGTTGCCACAATGAGCCCCGTCCGGATAAGCACCGGAGATACAAAAATGCCCGACGACATGCAGTCGCCAAGGCACTTGAAGTTTCGGGAACCACAACTGCAACTACGATCAAGTTTAGCACGGCACACGCATCCGCACCGCTTTCACCCGTGCCGTAAGAGCTCGACACCGCGGGAACACCGGATCAATACACCAGTCGGCACTGACTCGACTATATACGGAAGGCGAATTTTAAGATTGCACGAAGTGCGGCCAAGGAGAGCGTGCCCTCTTTAGTGACGATTACCCGGCTTCCACGATCCTCGCGTTGCCCGGAAAGAGCTTTCTGCCGAGATGCCCGGTCCTGAGGGCGGCTTCCGACTCCACGGCCTCGATGTCGGCGACCCGCACTCCGCACGGGTGCTTCCGTGGCTCCGCAGTGCGGGGACGCAGCGTCGGTGTCGGTCGTCCCGGAGGGGCGGAGGGTGTCCTGGGCATGGAGGAACTCACCCCTGCGCACGTAGCTCGGCCGGTGCCGGCAGGGCTGCCAGCTTGGTGACAGGGGACGCGAAGAGTCCGATCGCCACGGCGGCGGAGCCGATCGCCGCGACGGTCAGGGCGCCCCTGCCGCCGAGCGCGCCGGTCAGGAGCCCGGCGGACAGGCCACCGAGTGCGCCGCCGCCGAACAGCAGCGTCCGGAAGGCCGCGGTCATCCGCCCCATCATGGTCCCGGGAGTGCTCGTCTGCCGGAGGCTGACGATGATGACATTGGCGACGCCGAGTCCCAGGTACGTGACGAAGAAGGACGCCACGCACATCGCGATCACCAGCCGGGTCGGTCCGGCGGCGGTGGCGAGGAGGCTGGGACCGAGCAGCAGGGCCGACTGGGCCAGCAAGTAGACGCGTCCGAGGCGGAACCGCCTGATCACCCGTCCGGAGACCAACGCGCCGATGAGGCCGCCCACCGAGGCCGTGGCGAAGATGCCGCCGAGAACCGACGGGGCGAGATGCAGGTCGCGTGTGCCGTGGAGCAGGAACATCGTCCATACGGTGATCATGGAGAAGTTGCAGCAGAACCCGACGAGCGCAAGGGCGCGCAGGATCCTGTCCGTCATGACCCAGCGGAGGCCGTCCCGCAGCTCCGACCGGATGCGGCGGCGGGTGCCCCGCTCCGGACGCGGCTCGGGCGTGCGGATGAGCAGCAGGGAGATCACGGAGACCAGGTACGAGAAGACGTCCACGATCAGTGCCACCGGCGCGGTCAGCGCCGACACCAGGACGCCTGCCAGACCGGGCCCCGCCACGTCCGCCGTGGAGGAGCTGACGCCCATCTTCGCGCTCGCCTCGACATACTGATCGGGGTCGCGGACCAGGGTGGGGACGTACGACATCCAGCTGACGTCGAACAGCACCGACGCGACACCGACGGCGCACGCGATGACCGTCAGGGTGACCATGCTGAGGGCGTCCGCCCAGTGCAGGACGGGGACCAGCGCCAGCAGGACCATCCGGACCAGGTTCGCCGCGAGCATGACTCTGCGCCTGCGGACCCGGTCCACCCAGACCCCGAAGATCAGGGCGAGGCCGAGGTAGGGGGCGAGCTGCAGGAACCGCAGCAGTCCCACCTGCTCGTCGCTCGCCCCGAACGCGCGGATGGCGGTGAGGGGCAGCGCGAGGGTCGTCACCTGGGTGCCGAGCAGCGACACGGTCTCGCCCAGCCAGAACTTGAGGAAGTCGCCGTTGCGCCAGAGGGTCCTGGGTGGCTTTCCGGCCGCCGTCTCCGGGCCGGCCGCCGCCACGTTCGCCGACGCCATCAGCGGTTCCTCTGCCCCTGCTCAGCGAGTTCGGCGACGGCTGCGGCGACCGTGTCGACCTCGTCCTCGGTGTTGTAGTAGTGCGGTGACAGGCGCAGGCACCAGTCGACATCCTTGTCGCCGAAGTCGTGCTGCGCGAACTCCCGGAAACTCAAAGCCGAGTTGATGCCCTGCTCGTCCAGGGCCGTCTTGAACGGCTGCGGCTGCCAGCCCTCGATCTCGAAGGTGACGAGCGCCGCCGGGGCCGGCCCGCGGTCGAGGAGCCGTATGCCGGGGATGTCTGCCAGGCGGTCGCGCAGCCGGGCGGCCAGCGCGGGCGTCCGGCGGGAGATCGGCTCCAGGCCGACCCGAAGGGCGTAGCGCACCGCCGCCGCGCAGCCGAGCAGGGTGGCGTACGGGAACTCCCACTCCTCGAACCGTGCGGCGCTGTCCACCGGCCGGTACGTCTCGGGCTCGACCCAGCGGGCGCCGTACATGTCGATGAACAGGGGCTCGTAGCCCTCCCGCAGGACGCGGTCGGAGACGTAGAGGAAACCCGAACCGCGCGGGCCGCGAAGGAACTTGCGGCAGGTCGCGGTGAGCAGGTCGCAGCCGATCTCGTCCACGTCGATCGCGTACTGCCCCACCGACTGGCAGGCGTCCACGAGGTAGAGCAGGCCCAGTTCCCGGCAGTGGCGGCCGATCTCGGCCACCGGCTGGACGAGGCCGGAGTTGGTGGGCACATGCGTCGCGGCGACGAGGCGGGGGCGGCGGGAACGCATGAGCGCCGCCATGGCGTCGACGTCGACGCCGCTGCCGTCGGGGTGGTCGGGGGCGTGGACGATCTCGACACCGAAGCGTTTGCGCAGGGCGAGGAACGCGATCTGGTTGGAGATGAAGTCGTTGCGCGTGGTGAGGATGACGTCGCCGGCCCGGAAGTCGATCGCCGACAGGGCCTTGGTGTACGCATAGGTCGCGCTGCCGGCGAAGGCGATGTTGCCGGGTCCGGTGCCCAGGATGTCGGCGACCGACGCGTAGAAGTCACGGACCTGGGCTTCCCGTGCGGCGGAGGCCTCGTAACCGCCGATGGCCGCCTCCAGTCGGAGGTGTTCGGTCATCGCCGCGAGGACGGGGTGGGCCACCAGGCCGCAGCCCGCGTTGTTGAAGTGGATGACCGACTCGCAGCCCGGGGTGTCGGCGCGCAGCGCCGCGATCCCGGCCGCCGTCTCGAGAAGCGATTCTTCAGCGGGGAGAGAAGCGTTACTCTGTTGTCTCATGTCCGACAGTAGCAGTACTGAGGCGCTGGTGGGGATACTCCGCGGGGAGATCGCCCGTCTCACACCCGGTGACCGGATGCCCAGCAGCCGGGAGTTGACGGCACGTCACGGCGTCAGCCCGGTGACGGTGTCGAGGGCGTTCGCCCAACTGTCCGCCGAGGGCGAGGTGGTCACCCGCCCGGGCAGTGGCACTTACGTCGCCCCGCGCCGCACTCGTTCGGCCGCCGATGCGCCGGACACCTCCTGGCAGGCGGTGGCACTCGCCGGACGTGACTTCGATCCGGGCGCCGCGGACAGTCTTTCGGATGCGCCGCCCGCAGGCGGGATCGCCATGGCAGGCGGCTATCTGCACCCATCACTGCGCCCGGAACGGGCGTTGAGCGCGGCCCTGGCCCGGGCGGCCCGCCGTCCCGGCGCCTGGGACCGGGCGCCCGCCGCGGGCCTGGCGCCGCTGCGCGCGGCCTTCGCCCAAGCGGCCGGAAGCGCGGTCGGCCCTGAGGACGTACTGATCACCGGCGGCGGCCAGGGCGCACTGTCGATGCTGTTCCGAGCGCTGGCCGCGCCGGGCAGCCCGGTGCTGGTGGAGTCGCCGACGTACCCGGGCGCACTGGCCGCCGCCCGCGCGGCGGGGCTGCGCCCGGTGGCCGTACCGATGGACGGCGAAGGTGTCCGTCCCGACCTGCTGGCCGACGCCTTCGCCGTGACCGGGGCCCGGCTGCTGTACTGCCAGCCCACCTTCCACAATCCGACCGGCGCCGTGCTCGCGCCGGCGCGACGCCGCCAGGTCGTGGACGTGGCCCGCGCCGCAGGGGCATTCCTCGTCGAGGACGACTTCGCCCGCCACCTCGGCCACGGCGGCCCGGTGCCTCTCCCCCTGGTCTCGGACGATCGCGACGGCACCGTGGTCCAGCTGACCTCGCTGACCAAGCCGGCCTCGCCGAGCCTGCGCATCGGGGCGGTGATCGCCCGTGGACCGGTGATGCGAAGACTGCAGGGGATGCGGCGGGTGGACGACTTCTTCGTCGCCAGGCCGCTGCAGGAGGCGGCCTTGGAACTGGTGAGCACTCCCGCGTGGGACCGGCATCTGCGTGCCCTTTCCACGCGCCTGAGGGAGCGTTGTGCGGTGCTGACCGGCACCATGGCGCGCGAACTGCCCGACTGGACGCCGACCCGGATCCCGGACGGTGGCCTGCACCTGTGGGTCCAGCTACCGCCCGGCCTTGAGGACTCCGCCGTCGCGGACGCGGCACGGGCCCACGGTGTGGCGGTCAACGCGGGGGCCCGCTACTTCCCGGCCGAGCAGCCAGGCGCCTGCCTGAGGCTCGGCTTCGCGGCTTCGGAGGACCTCGCCGACCTCGCCGAGGGCGTCCGCCGCCTCGGTGCGGCGGCACGAGCGTGCGCCACGGCATGAGGCACGAACACACTCTGTGTCCACCGAGCGGTGCCGCGACGCCCTCGCACGCGGCTCCCACACCGTTCCGGACTTGCGGCCGCACTGGGCGCCTTCGCCCTGTTCGCCGCGGCGCTTCTCGCCTGCATGGCCTGGCGTGACAGGTCAGGCGCGGGAGCGGCGGGAGAATTCGCACCACTGGTTGTCGTCGGGGTCGCCGAGTACGGTGCGGAGGGCGATCGAGTCCGCCTTGCGGACGTAGTCCAGGTCGTAGAACTCCTCGCCGATCTTCAGGTCGAATGTCTGCGGGGTGCTCCCCTTGACCGCTGCGAAGAGGTACCAGGTCCCGTGGCCGGACGGCAGGCGCTTCACGGTTCCGGAGCCCGGCGCGAAGTCCACTGGGAAGTCCTGGACGGTGAAGGTGCGGTCCGCTTCGACCGTGAGCGTCGATCCGCAGTCGCTTGTCCAGTGGCCCACGACCTCCGCCGCCGTCACGTGCGGCAGCGCCTTCGGGGCACCACCACAGGCGCCGGCCAGCAGGGCGACCGCCGCGGCACACAGGGCGCTCGCCGTTTGGCTTCTCACCACATCCCACTTCCTGCACCGGCCCTGGCTGTCCAGAGCACGACAGCACAGCAATCAGACGTAGATCACCTGGCGTCCATGATATTCCTGGTCGGAATCGAGTCTCTGGTCGGATCTGGCATCTTGTACGAGCGGGTCGGGGCAGCGCTCAGGCTCTTCCGTCTCCGGTGCCCGCGGGTCCCGGTCCGGGCAGGAGGGCCTGGACGAGGTCCGTGTGCGAGGCAGCAGGGCCGGGCGGGGTCGCGAGTGCGGCGATGCTTGCGGCGAGGAAGGTGCGGCGGTGCATGTCGTCAGCTTCGGGATCCACGCGGATGTCCTGCGTGCCGCGACCGCTCACCAGGCGGCTCACCTTGGACTGGTGATAGCCGAGCGCTGCGGCCATGTCCTGCTGTGAGCGCCGCCGTAACGCCCGTGCCTGGCGGATCTGTTCGCCGATCCGTCTGGCCGTCCAGCTGGCCGAGGAAGAGTGAGCACCCACTGTTCGCGGGAAATCCGCTCAGGCACGGGCGAGTCGCGGGCGGGGATGCCGGTCATGCGGTCTGCTCCTTCTCCGTCGCAGTGCGTGGTGTCGGGACAGCGCGGTCGTTCTGGAGGAGCCACAGCTCGCGGAACAGGCCTGGAGCAGCGGTAAGTTCTTCGAAGGTTCCGGTCTGGATGATGCGGCCGTGGTCCAGGACCACGATGCGGTCGGCGACGGCCACATTGGCGAGCCGGTGTGTCACCAGGACGACGGCACGGTCCTGGGCGACGGTGCGGAGGCCGGTGAAGATGCGGTGTTCGGCTCGGGCATCGAGGGCGCTGGTGGGTTCGTCCATGACGAGGAGACCGGCGCAGCGGTGGAAGGCACGGGCGATGGCGATGCGCTGCCACTGACCGCCGGAGAGTTCGACGCCACCGAACCATTCGCGGGCCAGGAGAGTATCGAGGCCGCTGCGCAGGTCGGCTACAACTTCGTGGGCGCCGGAGTGTTCTGCGGCCTGGTGGACGGTGTGGTCACCGCCATGGGGCTGGCCGAGGGTGATGTTCTCCCGGGCTGAGAGGGGCCAGTGGGCGAAGTCCTGGGGGACGACGGCGGTCTGCTTCCACAGGGCGTCGGGGTCGAACTCTGCGGTGTTCCGGCCGTCCCAGGTGACGCGGCCTTCGGTGGGCAGGTAGAGACCAGTGAGGAGTTTGGACAGGGTGGTCTTCCCGGATCCGTTTTCGCCGACCAGGGCGAGGACTTCACCTCGCTGTACTTCCAGGGTGACGCCGTCCAGCGCGGGTTTGTCGGCGCCCGGGTAGGTGTAGGTGAGGTTTTCCGTCTTGACGACGTGTGGGGCCTGGGCGGTTTCGGTTCCGCGCTGCATGCGGTGTCCGCCGGCTTCTTCGATGAAGTCGGCCCAGTCGTCGAAGTAGAGGCCGGTACGGAACAGCTGGGTTCCGTAGCCGACGAGGCCGCGCAGGGAGGAGCCGACGGTGCGCAGGGCGAACACGGCGGTTCCGGTGGAGGCGACGGACATGTGGCCGGTCGCGAGGAGGAGGCCGAGAGCGCCCCACAGGGCGGCGGAGGCGATGCCACCCGCGAAGGCTCCGAGAAGAGCGTAGCGGGCGCCCTGATGGATGGCGCGGTCGGTGGAGGCGTCGACGCGGGCGCCGATCTTCCGGTACAGGTGGAGGAGGAAGTCGGCCATGGTGCCGGATCGGACTTGGTCGGCGACGTCCTTGTCCACGATGTACCAGCGCAGCAGTCCGAGAGTGCGGCGTTCGGCGGCCATGGCCCGGCTGCTCTCGTACTGGACGCGGGCCCCTTTCATGCTGGCGATGCCCTGCGGGAGGACCGCGAGGACGATCAGCGGGAGCAGCAGGGGGTGCAGGAGGGTGAGGACGGACGCGGCGGCGATGATGGAGGCGAGGCAGGCCATGAGCTGCTGCGACTCGGTGATGAGGTCTTTCGCGACGTCGGCGCCCCGGTCTGCGTTCTCCCAGCTGTCGTTGAATCCGGGCTGGTCGTAGGCGGTCAGCTCGGCTGCCACCGCGGCGTTCATCATCTCCAGTTCGGCCTCCCGGGACAGGCGCGGGGAGAGACGGCTGGAGATGTTGACGATCGCGATGGCGAGGAGAGCGCGTGCGCCGGCCGCGATGGCGAGGACGCTGATGGCGGGCAGGGCGCTGGTGAGGCGGTCCTGGATGTGGCCGGAGGCGATCAGTGCGGTGATGGTGCTGGTGGTGGCGACCAGCCCGAAGGCCTCCAGCGCGGCCGAGAGGGCCTGGCAGGCGAGGAGGACGACCACGCTGGTGCGGTCGATGCGCCAGGCGAGGGTGAGGGCGCGGCGTACGAGCTCGGGCAGGCGCCGAGCCATGGACCAGGTGGTGACCTTGTTCCGTGCGAACACGGTTGCGGTCGTGGACCGGAACCGAAGCTCCTCGTCAGGTTTGTCGGTATCACTTCCAGTGGTCAACGGCACCTCCGGGGAATGTGAGAGATCAAGACTGCCGGGGGCTCGGGCGTGGCGGGGCCTGGTTCGGAGTCCTTCACTCGAACGTGTGGACGCTCTTCGTACCGCATAACTCGCTCTTTTTACTGGCGAGTTGGACAGTTCCCCGAGGAAGCGCTGTCCCGGCTTCAGGTAGTACGGTGACCCGCCGCTCTTCGCAGATCTTGGTTGGTCGACGTCGGTCGCCGTCAGGGCGGTCAGGTCGACGGTACGTCCGAGGATGGTGGCGCTCTCGCGTCGCTGGGCTGCCCGACAGAGAAGAGGGAGAACGTCGTAGGCGGCCCTTCCGTTGCCTTCGCGGGTGAGGAGCCCTGACGAGCGGCATGAGGGACATCACAGCGATGGCCTGGGGCAGTTCGGAAGCGATGAGAGCGGCGTAGTCGCAGGCTCCGCAGGCGCGGCCCACCAGATCGCGTCGGGCCGGGCGGTACGACGGTCGCATGGTCCGTGACTGGCGCTCGGGGCGTGTCCGATGGGCAAACGAGGCCACACGCACAGCACTTGAGGATGTGACAGGGCTACCCATCACCGCATCAAGGTTCGCGCCTGGGGGCCGGACTCCGTCCGTCCCAGCCCCACCGCAGCGGGAGGACCCCGACGACATGCACCGCCGCACCCTCTTCACCGGCGCAGCAGCCACGGCATCCAGAACGCGGGCACAGCTGGCCAGCGCGTACGCGGCGACCTCTACGCCTCCGCAGCGGCGTTCCGCTGCCCCCGCGCCGGAACCCTGTACCGGCACATGGGACGTCCGGCCGATGCACTCGCCGCGAACGACGTTGCCGGGTACCTGGGCATCACGCGCAGCGACCCCCTGTTCGCTTCCCTCGGGCCGGCCCGGCAGATGGCCATTCACGGCGTATCCCAGGACCGCAGCAGCCTCCGCCGCGCCTTCGACCAGGCGCAGGACGCCATGGAACGCGCCGAGCCCGGCGCCTACGGGCCCGTACGGCTGACAGCCTTCTACGACGAGGCCGAGCTGCATTCGCTCGCACTCTCGGCCTACCTGGCGCTCGGGGACCACTCCACAGCCGAATACCACGCCCACCAGGGCCCAGCCACACTGCGCCCGTACATGCTCCGGTCCCGGGCCATCGCCACCAGTCGCCTCACGCACACCCAGCTCGCCCGGGGAGAAGCCGACACCGCGACGGCGACCGCGATGAAGGTCCCGACGGACGCCGCGCCCCATCATGCCCGGGTCTCCTCCTCGCCGAGATCGGCATGGACATGAGCCGCTTCCCCAGCGCGGCTCACCAGGCCTCGCGGGCCGGGATGTGCCCGGGCAAGGACACCTCCGGCAAGTCCCGTCCCGGTGATCCGTGGCTGAAAGGAGTACTCGGGCTCGCAACTTCATCCGACGAACCGGCCGGGCTCGGCAGACACGGCGTCCGGTCAGCCGGCTCAACATGCTCGGTTATCAAGTGTCCCTCCGATCAACAGAAGCGGTCTGACCTGCGCGGGCGGTTGATTTTCGAATCAGACTCCGCCGACCTGGGGGTCCGAACCAGGTCTGCCCCAGGTTCAGGTGCGCGGTGCAAGCAGCAGCGATCGCAATCCCTACGATGCCGAACACCCCTTCGATGAGCCCTGACGCGCGCTCCGCGCCTGCTCAGCCTGACTCGCCTCGGAAGCCCCAAAGCGCAACGAAGTACGCGGTACGGCAACGAAGTACAGCAGCCCCGGCAACCGGCAGTGCCCCGCACCGGCCCTGATGAGCTTCCCGGCAGCCTGTATGACCTTCAATGACCGATCCCTGTAGAACTACGGATCAGAAGATCGCTGACATCGACGACGGGCTCGGATCGAAATCCCGAAGCGGTGTCACCAGGTTCGAATCCTGCCGGCGCCACCGAAGAAAAGGGCCGACTCGGGAGGGGTTTCCTCCAGGCCGGCCCTTCGCTGTTTCAGGGGTCGCCGCACACGTCTGCTCGATGCGTGTGTCAGTCGGGCTTGACGACGGCCGTTGCCTTGAATCCGCAGCACTGGATTTCGCGGACGGGCGCGACGGACGTCCTGCGGATCCGGTCGTGGCGGAGGATGCCGGTGGTGTCGACCGCGTCGGCGATGACGCCGATGCCCACCTGGCCGCCGCTGATGACGTTGTGGGCGGTTGTGCCGTCACCGTCCTGGATGGCGATCCCGAAGAACCGGTTGTCGATCAGCCGGTTGTGTCTGATCTGGCAGCAGTTCGGGCTGAAGACCTGGTAGATGCCGATGTCGGCGTCGGAGACCTGGTTGTGGGAGATCTGGGTGCCTGACGCGGTGCCGATGGCGCCGATACCGGAGGACTGGAACTCGTTGATCGGATCCCCACCACACCCGGGGAAGGTGCACACGGCATGCGAGACCAGGTTGCCGGTCACCGTGGCCACCGCGCCCCCGACGACGATGCCGGCCTGGACGGCCGGGATCTGAGCACCGCCGGTGACGACATTGTTCTTCGCGATCACCCGTGAGGGCGTACCCTCGCTGGGTCCATTGAAATTGAAACCGTCGGTCTGGTAGCGGGTGACCACGACACGGGTGATCCGCCCGGACGCAGTACTGCCGGCCGCGCCGTCCACCTGGATGAAGTCCGGCAGCCCGATGGTCACTCCCCGGCCGAATGCCTGATCGGCCGGACAGGACGGGGCGGGCAGCATGTCGATGACGCGGGATTGTGACAGGTCGAGGCTCGAGGACTGAAGGGCCGTAATGCCGCTGGCAAGCTGCCCGCACGGCACCGGCCCGGTCACGGTGAAGCCGGACATGCGGACGTGGGCGCCGTGGGCGATCCGCACGACGGAGGTCACCGGCACGCCATGGCGCACGTCCTGAGCGAAGGGGGTCAGCTGCGCCGGCGACTTGATGACCGGTGAGCCGTTGCCGACACCCTTGAGCTTGAGGTCCTTGCCGCTGACGACGACCTGTTCGGTGTAAGTTCCGCCCTGGACGAGGATGGTGTCACCCGAGGCAGCCGCGTCCACCGCCGCCTGAATCGTGCGGTAGTCACGCGGCACGACCAGCGTCGAAGCCGCATGGGCGGCAGGGGCGATGCCAACCATGGCACCCAGCGTCGCCAGGACCGACAGAACGACAAGGACGCCTCTCGTACCCAGTTTCTCTGACGTCTGCAAAGCACCCTTCATGGAACTCCTTGTTCATTACATGGGCGAACTGAACAAAACTACCAATCTCTACCCAAAGGGATTTCGAGCGGCGCGCCATGTGATCCGAGCAAGGCGTTGTCCTTGTGTGGAATGTGCCGGACAGGAGGGGCACAGGAGCCTGCTTGCAGGACAGCGGCGATACGGCAGCCCCAACAACCGACCATGCCATACCGACCCGCGTGCGCTTGGAGCTCTCGTCCCGCAGGCTGTGCGCCCTACCCGCTGCCTGCATGGCAGCGCACGTTGGGGTGCCGACCCCTGAAACGAATTACCGGGGGGGACGGCGGGTGAGTGGAAACAAGGGAAGTGCGGTTGGCCGACGTCGACGGGGGACGTTGCCAGAACAGAACGATGAAGGGAGGGGCCGGAATTCGCCGCCACAGTCCCGTCACATGCATCAGCCGTGGAAGCTCAGCCGCACCTGACGGTTGGGGTTGTCCCTGTTCGTGTCCTCCAACCTCCGTTAAGACAACCCTCACCATAGACGCGGGCTTGCCCGGCGAAAGAGCCACTGCTACCACGCCCCCGCCCAGTGCCTCCAGCTCGCCCCCGGCGCGCATGCCGCCGACGGCCACGGCGTAGTGGTCCGCGGTGGAGCCGGGGAGCCGCACCACCCGGTGGTTGGGGATGTTGGCGGACGCCACCACGTAGTCCAGCTCGCGGCCGTTGTCCTGGGTGGGCAGACCGGAGTTGTAGAGGTGGGCGCCGGGAGGAAGGGCGAAGCGTCGCGGCTCGTTGTTGAAGTCGGCCCCCACGGTCCACGACCGGCCGGGCACCTGGTTCACGAAGGCCGCGATCCGGGCGAGCATCACGTCCGACTCGTTGGTCGGGTTCTGACGACCGGTGGGCCGGGCATGGAAGGAACTGGCGTGCACGGCGTTCCGGCACGCGGTCGACGCGCTGTTCGTCGCAGAGGTCGACGTCGTCGCCACGGTCCACACGCACCTCACCGACGCCCTCGAGCGGCGCACCGACATCGAGGTCGTCCAGCTCACTCCGGCAAACCGGGACGCCCTGCCGGGGGAACTCGCGGCCCGGCTGCAGCAGCCCCGGACGCACGAGCAAGGCGCAGTTGAGCAAAGTCGAGCGAGACATCGAGGCACCCAGCCGTGAATGCCTCCGACCTGGTCCGTCACCGCCGGACTCACCCTGTCCTACAGCTCCGGCGTGGTCGAGGGCCACGTCTCAAGAGTAAAGCTCCTCAAAGGGGGCATGTACGGCCACGCATCCTTCGCACTCCTTCGAGCTCGGATTCTCACCCCACCGTGATGCCGGCCCCCTGCCAAAACTCAGCTTTGGGTATGAGGAGATTCGTTGCGCAGCCTCCAGATCTCCTTCCATTGCCGGGCGTGGTCGGCTGCCAACAGCGGGTCGGGCGCGTCGGCCCGCTGCACCGCGAGGCTGACCCCGCATTCCCTGCACAGCTGATGGGTCCGGTAGACGCCGTCGTGCCAGACGCTGGTGTTGTCCCGGTTTCCGCATACTCGGCACGTCAGCGCAGGAGCTTCATCGGGCGGGACCGTCGAACGGAGCACCCGCTCGACGACCACTGGCAGCGGCTCGTCGGGATGGAGTGTCGGCTCGGGACAGTAGGCGATGTTCCCCCATCCGCGCTGCCAGCCTCGCCAGGACTCGTCTGCTTTCACCTGCCGGAAGCCACGTGCTTTGTCCGCTCGGCGACTGTTGGCATAGGCACGTTCGTCAGCGAGCCAGAGCTGTCGGGCATGGTGCAACTCCTCGACGGCGCGTATGAGCGAGCTCGGATCCCTCTCCAGATTCTTGGGAATCGCCGCGCTGAGGCAGAGGTGGTGATACGTGGCTCGGAAGCCGTAGGGCGCGAAGTGAACGAGGCAAGACCGCAGATTCGTATGCCGAACGCGCGTGGGCAGGCCCTCGTCGTAGACCCGTCTACGGTGCGTGTTGAAGCTGCTCATCCCAGGACGCTACGGCCTGCCGAGCAAGGATCGCACTTCACCCCTGCGTTCCCCGGCGCGTTGCGGTTCGACGGGCTGCCGCCGCTTTGCCCGACCCCGCCCGGCTGCCGTGGTGGAAGCAGCCGGGTTCACCTGTGCTGCGCACCCAGTTGCCGCGAACCGGCTTGCCGCTGGCCGACTTCCGTTTCTCCCAGGATGAGAACGAGGGCACGGTTCAGGAGGTGGCCGACGGCTCCAGCAGTACGTCGGACTGGGTGCCGACCCTGGTCGGCTACCTGTACGTCTCCGTGACCGACTCCACCGCGTTCAGTCCCACCGATACGATGCCGCTTTCCAGCCGCGCGAAGCTGATGATGAGAGTGGAGAGCATCTCGGCCCTGCTGGCTTCTCTCCTGGTCATTGCGCGCGCGGTGAGCATCCTCCACTAGGGGCGCGCGAGTCCTCTGCGGAGCAGTGCCGACGCGGGTAGAGGCCGGGGCCGACGAAGGTGCCCGAAAGAGATTCTCCGGGTTTCTGTCACATCTGCGTGTGCTGGTCCGTCAGTGCAGTGAAGTCGCTGATCAGACGGATGTGAAGGAGTGCAGTCATGACGGACACCTCGATCTCCCGGATGCCGAACCCGGCCGAGTTCGTGCCCGAGCTGAACGACATCAGCGCGGCTCTGTTCCGTGCCACGGGCAACCGGTCGGTGCCGCGTACCACGATGAGCCTGGTCCACCTGCGTGCCGGGCAGATCGTCGGCAACACCTACCTGACGGTCCTGAACACCGGTTTCCTGCGCAAGGCCGGGGTCTCGGAGGAGCGCATCACCGCCGTCTCCTCGTGGCAGGACGCCCCGTACTTCAGCGATGCCGAGCGTGCCGCGCTGGCTCTGGTGGAGGCCACACTCCAGCCCGCCCCGCACGGCAGGGAGCGTGTCTCCGACGAGCTGTATGCCGAGGTGGCCAGGCACTACGACGAGAAGGCGTTGGCAACCCTGACCATCGCGATCGGCCAGATCAGCTTCTTCATCGCCCTCGCCGTCATCGGCAAGCCGCAGCCGGTCAGCTCTTTGGCGGACGAGCAGTGGGACTGACCTGATCCGTCCGCCAGGCCGCCGCCTGTGGCGACTGGCCGTGCGGAGCCGACTGCGCTCACCGCGGCCCCGAGACTCTCTCCACCGCATCGGGTGGCTGCTTTGAGTGGCGCGCGCTCGGAGGTCTGCCCCGCTCGGGTGACATCGAGCTGGGCTGACCCCGCGGGTCCGCGGTGTGAGGGTCCGTCGGCCGGGTCGTCGGACCCTCACGGCGGTCGTCTCCGTGGTCAACCGAGGGCGTTCCAGAATGCGCAGTGGTGGCGGGGCTGTGTTGTGCGGGTGGGGACGATGTGGTCCGGCGCCAGGGACAGGACCGTCTGGCGGGGCCAGTGCGGCGACAGCGGGCCGTTCGGGTCGGCGGTGCGGGCGAAGCGGGTCCAGTAGTCGATCATGGTGTCGGCCAGCCGGTGCTGTGCCGTGGTCAGGTCGCGGGGGCGGCCGCCCAGGTCGAACAGGTAGGGCAGTTCGCTCGCGTGCGGTGCGCCGAGCGGGAACGGCGGCATGCTTGAGGTGAGCGGCGGGGCGTGCTCGTCGGCGAACTCGTAGCGCCAGACGGGCACATGGGCGGCGAGCAGGCTGTCGGTGCGCGCGGTCGGGCAGGCGAAGTCGGCGTCGCCGATGACCGTGCCGAACACCGGGCCGCCGTCGGTGCGGTGCACCGGGTACTCACGGGCGATCGCCTTCGCCTGGCCCGGGGAGGGGAAGAAGGTGGCCACGACGTCGGGCCAGGTGTCGGGCGTGACGGGATGGCCTGCCTGGACGATCCCGGCGGCCCAGCCGTTGCCCTCGTCGTGGTTGTTGCCGATCAGCACGGGGATGTGGTGGAAACGGCCGGCGGCGATCGCCGCTGCGGGATCACTGGGCAGCAACGGGGTGGCGTGGGCGGGCTGTTGATCGGTGTCCTGGGCCGCGATCAGACGGGAGACGTCCACGCGCCGCAGGCAGGCCGGGACGTCGCGGGCGAAGCCGCAGCCGACCTTTGCCGCGAGGTCCGCGCCCGCGGCACGCGCCGTGGACAGGGGAACGGAGGATGGGGCGAACGGCCGGTCGGGGCGGCCTGTGCACGGGCCGCTCTGGATGATCGCCCGGTCGAAGAGCCCCGCGGCGCCGGGTGAGGCGAGCTGGGCACAGACGCTGTAGCCGCCCGCCGACTCGCCGGCCAGCGTCACGTTGTGGGGGTCGCCGCCGAAGGCGCCGATCTCGGCGCGGACCCAGCGCAGTGCCGCCTGCTGGTCGGCCAGGCCGAAGGTGCCGGAGCCGGGCAGCGTGCGGTGCGCGAGGAAGCCGAGGGCTCCGAGGCGGTAGTTGACGGTGACGACCACGACGTCGCCGCGGGTGGCCATGCGGTGGGCGTCGTACGAGCTGCCCGCTCCGGTGGTGAAGCCGCCGCCGTGCAGCCACACGATCACCGGCCTGGGACGTGCCGGTCCCGCGCCGTCGGGTGTCGTGACATTCAGGTAGAGACAGTCCTCTTCGGTGCTGCCGCCGGGCACCTCGCCGGCCGGCTGCGGGCAGGCGCTCGCGGGTCGGGTCGCGTCCCGTACCCGGGACCAGGGGGTGGGGCGGTGGGGCGGCGCCCAGCGCAGCCTGCCGACCGGGGGCGCCGCGTAGGGGATGCCCTCGAAGGTGCGGTGGCCGTCGTGGGCGGCGCCCCGCACCGGGCCGTCGTGGGTGCGTACCGTCGTGGCGGTGGCGGTGGCGGGCCGGGCGGGCTGGGTCGGTGGGACTGCGGACCAGGCCGTCGCGAGCAGGGCGGTCAGGGCGCAGCCCAGGGTGGTCAGGACGCGCTGCATGCTCATCATCTCCCTATCCGGTCAGCTGCCGCCCATGCCACCCTGCGCGGCGATCATGGTCGTCGACAGGGCGCGTACGGCGTTCTCCAGGCCGGGTGCGAGGGCGGCGAGACGCTCGGTGCAGGCGTCGATCCGGGCCCGGAAGGTCTTCTGGCCCTGCCGGGAGACGACCGAGCGGATGCCGCCCGCCGCGGCAAGCGCCAGCAGCGCAGCGTCGCAGGCGGGGATCTCCTGCACGGGGGTGTCCCCGTACAGCGCCGTGGACACGCGGGCGCGGAGTGCGGCGGGCAGGGCGTGGTCCGTCATGGTCAGCCGCCGTGTGCCGAAGCGGGTGCGAGGTGCCTTTACGGTGAGGAGTCCCGCCGCGGCGAGCCGGTCTTCCACCTGGGTCAGGGTCTGCTTGCGGTGACGGCGCACGAGGTGCTTCCAGCCGTGCCCGGCGGCGGCGTCGCGCAGAACGCCGTCCAGGACGGGGTCGCCGGTCGGTTGTGTGCCGGACACGGTGACCGTGCCGCCGCCTTCCCCCAGCCGGCCGCGCAACGCGAGGTCGATCAGGGCGGCGGCACGGACCAGCAGCTGGGTCCGGGAACGGTCGTAGGGGCCTTCGGCCGCGTCGTCGTGGGCGAGCAGATACATGAGGCAGGCCAGGTCGTCGTTCACACGTCGACGCTATGGCCGCACACCCCGGCCACGGATCGGCCACGGGAATGGACTGGCACTGGGAACGCAGGAGGACCGCGGCTCGGTCTCATCCTTGAGGAGGAGGCCGGGCAGGCAGGGGTGCGCGGTCCGCCGTCAGGGGCGGCGCGGCTGCACGAGGCGGTGGTCGTAGGCGGCGACGACGGCCTGGACGCGGTCGCGCAGGCCCAGTTTGCGCAGCACCGCGGTGACATGGTTCTTGACGGTGGCTTCCGACAGGTTCAGCCGCTCGGCGATCTCCGCGTTCGACAGCGCCTGCCCGATCAGGGTGAGCACCTCCCGCTCGCGGCCGGAGAGGTCCTGCAGGGAGGGTGGCGGCGCCGGGTCGGGCACGGTGCGCAGGAACCGGTCCAGGACGCGGCTCAGCACGGCCGGCGCCAGCAGCGCGTCGCCGCGCGCGGTGAGGCGGATCGCGTCGACGAGTTCGGCGGGTCGGATGTCCTTCAGCAGGAAGCCGCTCGCCCCGGCCCGCAGTGCGGCGACCACGTGCGCGTCCACGTCCCAGGTGGTCAGCACGAGCACCCGGGACCGGCTGCCGCACTCCGCGATCTGCCGGGTCGCCTCGATGCCGTCCACGATGGGCATGCGCACGTCCATCAGCACCACGTCGGGCGCCAGGTCCCGCGTCAGCCGCACCGCCTCCTGGCCGTCGGACGCCTCACCGACCACCTCGAGGTCGTCCCGCGCGTCGATGATCATGCGGAATCCGGTACGGACCAGGGCCTGGTCGTCAGCCACCACCACGCGCAGCGTCATGAGGCGCGCTCCACCGGCAGCCGCGCCGCCACCTCGAACCCGCCTTGGGGCAGCGGACCGGCGCGCAGACTGCCGCCCACGAGCCGTGCGCGCTCCTTCATCCCGACCAGACCGCGTCCCGCTCCCGCTGCGGCCGAACGACCCTGCGGCGTCCGCCCGTTGTCCGTCACCGTGACCTTCACGCACTCCCCTTCGGCCGTCACCTGCACGCTCACCTCGTCGGCGCCGGCCGCGTGGCGCAGCGTGTTGGTGAGGGCCTCCTGAACGATCCGGTACGCCGCCAGGTCCACCGCGGCCGGCAGCCCGTCGGTGGCGCCCTCACGGTGCACGTGCACGGTCATCCCGGTCGCGCGCACGGTGTCGGCCAGCTCGTCCAGGCGCACGAGCGAGGGCCCCGGCTCCCGCTGCTCACCGGCCCCGTCCTCCCCCGCATCGGGCCGGAACGCACGAAGCAGCAGGCGCAGCTCGCCGAGCGCCGAGCGCGCGCCCGTCTCGATGGCCCGCAGCGCCTGACGGGCCTGTTCGGGCCTTTCGTTGAACACATCGTCGGCGGCGCCCGCCTGAACAACCATGACCGACAAGGTGTGCGCCACGACATCGTGCACCTCCCGCGCAATCCGCGCGCGCTCCTCCGCCACAGCCTGGCACATCTCCGCCCTCGTCCTCGCCTGCTGCGCCCCGCGCCACTGCCCCGCGGTCCACGCCAGGACAGCCGCCAGCAGATAGACCGTCAGACCCACGCCGCCGCCCGCCACGAATGCCAGCGGCGCTAGGAGACACATCGCCGCGAGCGCCCGCACCGACACCTGCCGCGGCCTGGTGGCCGACAACACGCACAGCGCGACCTGCGCCGCGAGCAGCGCCCCCGTGAAGGTCACCGCGGGCAGCAGCGCCCACACCGCGAGCCCCGTCGCCGCGTTCACAGCCAGAACCGCGACCGGGCTGCGAGCCTGCCACCTCAGGGCGCAGGCCTGCGCGAGGACCAGGGCCACGGCCACGGGCAGTCGTCCACCGCGCTCCGCGCCGGCGACGAGCACCGAGGTGCCGAGGACGACGAGCACCAGACCGGCCGACCCCCACCACAGCGCCCGGGTCGCCCGGGGCGACAGTTCGCCCCACGCTTCCTCGCCGAACGTATCGTCCGGCTTTCTGCTGCATCGGTCCACGCCCCGAGCCTATCCAGCGGCGCGACAGAACCGCGGCCATCTTCTGGGCGGGCGGCGTCAGTGCTGCAGAACGGGTGGGCCGGCGGGCGCACGTCGTGTGGCGCTGCGATAGGTGGAGATGCCCAGGGCGAGCATCCAGTAGCTGAGGATCGCGCCCATCAGGGCGGTGGTGCCCCAGCCGTTCGCCGCGTAGAAGTGTGCGGGCGTGTTGCCGAAGAACAGGGACGGTACGAAGACCAGGTTGACCCCTGCCAGGACGAAGGCAGAGCGGCCGGTCCAGCGCGGTAGCAGGTTCGTACGCGAGATTCCGTAACCCACGGCGGTCAGGAAGAGTGCGAGCATGAGTCGGCCGATCGCCCCGTAGAGAATGTAGGTGCCGCTGACTGTGATGGTCGGGTCGATCGGGTGCTCGGCGGCGATGACCGCGCCGGCTTCCAGCCCGCTGGAGACCAGGGTGATCGTCGCGTAGACCAGTCCGGTGGCGAAGGCCATCGTGCCGACCCATTCGTAAGCGGGGTCCGCCGCCTTGACCAGTTCACGGAAGGCCGTCACGAACACGATCAGGAACGCCAGCGCGAGGATTCCGACCAACAGCCTGGCCAGGACGTTCGTGTCGGGGGGCGAGCCGGAGTAGATGAAGTACAAGGGTACTTCGACCATGAAGGCCGCCGCAGTGGCGATGCCTGCAAGGCCTGTCAGGCGCCTGGCAATGGTTTCCTTCATGGGTGTCCCCCTGCGGTCCGTGTGGTGGTTTCCTCGCCGGTTCGTTGCCGACGATGTGAATCCTCCCGCTCTCGGAGCTTCTCGTCGCTGGGCCTGGACACCGGATGAGGGGTGGTCCCACCGACACCCCTGCCGGGAAAAAGATGTCTGCCGGTTCTGGAGGCGATCCGGGTGCCCCGGCCGGGTCGCGCTCGGCACCGCACCAGACCGGAGCGGCAACTTGTTCCATCTGGGCCTGAGTGCGGGCGACGGAGAGGACGACGGCGGCGTGGGAGGCGAGGTGCCGGCCGGCCGTTTCGCAGGCGGCCGTCGGTGGGCTGGACGGCGGCCGCCGCGCAGGAGATGCCGATCTGAGGGGCAGCCCGACCCAGCGGCCCTACACCTCAGATGCCGAACGGCAGGCAGCGTTCCCCGGCGGGCTCGGCCTTGGCGGCTTGCAAGGGACTGAAGGCGGGCGGGCGACCGGTACGCTTGCGGTCGACCAGGCCTGGCAGGCCCTGCTGGGCGAACCGGTCCCGCCAGGTCCGAGACACTCGGGCGGGCAGTGGGCCTGTCATTCACCATCCATCCCCCAGGATGGGGCCGCCCTCTGTCATGACTATGTGCGCCGCTGTGCTCGTGAAGCTGAGCGCCGCCGGGGTCTGAGCGGGCTGCACGTCATTGCCCGCGGTGTCGCGGCACTGTGCACGCGGTCTCGGTGAAGTGGGACAGCAGGCCGCCTGCCTGCGGCATGTTCAGGGAGGCAGGCAGACGGCCCCGGGCTCGCGTTCGTCGATACCGGGGCAGTTGGGCACGCTGTCGTTGACCAGCCGGATCGCTTCGGGCAGTTGCAGTCGGCTCGCCCCGGTGGTGGGGAAGTGGCCGCCTGTCGCGGTGACCGTGGCCGTGGCGCCCAACTCGGTGACGAACCGCATGATGTGCTCGCCGGTTGCCGCTCCGGTGACCGGGTCGTCCGCGGCGTGCAGGATCCGGAACGTCCTGGCGGCGCGGCGGATCCGCGGCCACTCGAAGTCCGGCTCGAAGAACCCCGCGAGTGCGTCGTAGCCGACCTCGCCGGCCATCGAAGCCACCAGGACCACACCCGCATAGGGGCCTTCGGCGTCCACGTCGTGCTTTTCCAGTAGCCGCAGCACATTGACCCCGCCGAGGCTGTGGCCCACCAGTACGGTGTCGGCGGCCGGGGACACAGCCGTCTCGGCGGTCAGCGCCTTGAGCCAGGCGTCCGCCTGAGGCGCCTGAGGCTCCGGCAGCTGTGGGACGCGCACCCGATGGCCGGCAGCGCCCAACTCGTCCCGCAGGTAGGGGTACCAGTGGTCCTGATTGGTCATGCCAAAGCCGTGCGACACGATGGTCGTGCTCATGTTCCGCCCCCGACACGCGAACGTCGCCAAAAGCACCGTGTACCGGTGGTGGAAGTCCAAAGGCGCCCTGGTCATGGACGCTTGCACGCACACGGTCGTCACACGCGTACCAGAACCAGACACCAGGACAGTCGCCGGCGACCCGACCTCGTTCATCTCCGACCTCTACCGCATCAGCGCATACCCGCTGCGAGGCAAGGCATTGCGCGGGCTGATGGCCGAAGCCCAATTGGACCCGGCCTTCGCCGAACACTTCCGCCAGTGGGTACAAAGCCGCCGCGCCGTGGTAACCAGAATGCTCTCATCGCCGCAATCGACCGCGACGAACTACCAGCCGACCTAGACCTCGAACACGCCACCGACCTGGTCTTCGGCCCCTTCTGGTACCGCCTCCTGGTCGGCCACGCCCCCCCCTCGACCCCGACCAAGCCAGCAGTCATGTCGCGCAGCTGCTGAACGGCCTGCGAGGCAGCTGCCCCCGCGGCAGCCGGCTCCGAGGCGTTGTGCCCAGAGCCGTCCGCATCAGCCAAGACCGATCAGGCAGGCTCTATGGGCTCCGGCCAGCACACCGGCCTGTTCGCCGAGATCCCGGAGAGTCGCTCCCATCCCTCGAACGCCTGACGATTCCGACTGCTGACCAACGCCTGCACAGGCTCTACCCGGCGTCGCCCCCCCGAACGACTTACGGAGTCGACCACTTCGCCTGAGGGAAGGCGGAGACATCGGTGAAGCCGGATCTCGACAGCTTGGCCACCGCACTGTACGCAAGATCCGGCGACCTGCTGAGGGAATCACCTCAGCCGGCACCGCGGCACCCGTCGGTGGGCATCACACCGAAGCTCAGCGACGCGAAGCTGATCACGTCGGCGGTGCTGCAGGCACTGCTGGGCTTCGCCCCTGGGCCGCGGTGGATCCACCGTGCACGGCCCGCCGATCGCGTTCGCCCTGCCCCGGGGCCAAGGCCGACGAGCGCGAAACGCTGTTGGGCATGTTCGAAGTCGAACCCGGTCTGTTCGTCGGCTGCTGCGGACAGACGCTGATCGGTGACAAGAATTACTTCGGCCGCGACTTCGAGCAACAACTGGCCGAGTGGAACCTCCGACTGCTCCGGCCGGGCCGTAAAAGCGAGGCGGAGCGGCCCCGGCACACCGATACTCAAACCATTGCGGCAGGTCATCGAGTCGATCAGCGAGACCTTCAAAGGCCGGCTCGATCTGGAGCGCCACCGCGGACGCACCCCTGGTGGCATGATCGCTCGCAGCCTGCAGTGCGTCCACCGCCTCGGTGTCGACGGCACGGACCCTCCAGCGGCCGGCGGGCAGCGGGACCGGTGCCTGATCGGGCATCCCACCGCCGGGATGCGCGACGCTCAATTCAGTGCCCGCCTCGCCGGAGTCCATGAGTACGGCCGGGCCGTCCGTCGTCCAAGTGCAGTACTCCTCCCACTCGGTGGCAGGGTCCGCAAGGACGGCCTCCGCCGTGGTCTTCAGCTCGGCCGCGGAGTCCACGGCGAGCCGGTGCAGGAAAGTCCGGTGCTCGGGCAAGTAGCAGCTGGTGGCCGGCTCGTCCGCCAGGACCAGGGCCTGTGTACCGCTGTCACCGACGGCAATCACGCCGACCGGATCGTCCACCGCACAGGCCCGATCGTAGTCGTCCGGAGCAGTCGCGTCTCCCGCGATCACCCCGGTCTCCGTGCACCCGCGCCATGCAGCCAGCGCGGAGACGGGGACGACGATCAAAGGGCCGCCCATCGACTCCACCCAGACAAGAGAGGCAGCGGACGCAGCGACTGAGGTGGACGAGGAAGCGTTCACGCCGTCAGTGTGCCCCAGCCCACTGCCCCCTGGACGCCCGGCAACCCGCCGTTTCGAGCACGCAAGGTACAGAGGTTCGGCGGCCACGCCCAGGACCATCTTGCTCAGCCCAGGAAGCTCAGTCGAACCTGACGGTTGGCATTGTCCTTGTTGGTGTCCGCCAACCTCCGCAAAGACAACTCAAGGTTAACCGGGTTCCGGACACACAACCAGCGCCGACGCCGCGGACGTCCCATCGCCGGCCGACCGCAGCGGCTGGAGCACCTGCAAGGTGCACAACAAGTCGAGCTGCTGTTGCCCGTCGCACTGGCAGCCCGGGTTCCTTGCCAGACACCCGATCAGAAGTCGGTGCGCTTCGTTACCACGATCGTTGTCTCCGCAAGCGCCGTTCCCACCGGCGACCTCCACGGGTCACCTATTGCCCGAGTAGGAGTGCGCGCCGGTCCCGGCCCAGGGCGCCGCCGTCGACGATGAGTACGCGTCGCGGATCTCTCAACCTGAGTCGCCCCCTGCCCGGCGAGAGCTCGGCGCCACAGGCAGGAGTGCGCCAGATCGTCTGCCCCTTGCAGGCGAAGCCGGTGCCCTGCGAACCGGCACACCGCGTCACTCCGAAGGAATGCGAAACTCGAATTCAGGACGGTCCCACGGCACGGCGGGCGGGTTCGCGAGCGCGGTCCCGGTCCGCACCGCACCGACGCGGTGGTAGAAGTCCTCGGCGGGAAGGTGCGACACGACCTTGACACGGTCGATGCCGGCGGCACGGGCCTCGGACTGCATGTGCGCGACGAGCAGCCGTCCAATACCACGTCCTTGCGCTTCGTCGGCGACGAACAGCAGGTCGAGCTCCGGTGGAACGAGGACGAGCGAGTAGAACCCGAGGACCCGGCCTCCGTGCTCGTCGGCGCCGACGGCCACGAAGGCGCGGTGGGCCTCGATGTAATCAGGACCGACCCGGTAGCCCGCCACTGCGGCTGCGTACTTACCCTCGTAGGCGCCTGAGCCACGCACGAGCCGCGTGAGCCGTTTGGCATCCCGCGCGACTGCCCTCCGTATCGTGATCGGCTGGCTGATCGGGGAAGTGCGTGAACTCATCGGGAGAGTATTTCGCACCGGGCAGTGCCTTCCCGCGGCGGGTTGGCTGCTCGGGCAGGCGTTCCTGCACCGCTCCCGGGAACCGCTTGCCCAGGCCCCGATCGGCCACGTCACTGCCGCCGAATCGGCCGCCGGGAGCACTGCCGAGCTCACGTGACCAGTCGGCCAGGGCCTGGGCCAGGCGATTCCGGACGGCAGTCAGGCAGACGCGCCGTGCAGCAGGATCGCGTTGATGAAGTCCGGGGCCTGACGGGCGCCCATGTGGCCTTCGAGTGTCAGCTCCCATGCGGTCTCGGCCAGGCCGCAGAACGTCGAGGCCAGCCAGGTGGCCGGCATGTCGCCCCGCAGCAGCCCCGATTTCTGGCCGCGTTCCATGAGCTTGACGGTCCGGATGAAGATCGCCTTGGCCCGCGTGCTGGCCTCGGGCAGACCCGAGACGTCGGGGTCGACGTAGACCAGGTTCCACAGTTGGGCAAAAGGCGTGTACGCGGCAACCAGCGCGGCCAGCACCTGCTCCATGGGCGCGGCGTCGCCCTCGGCCTGGGCCAGGACCCGGTCGCAGTCGTCCAGGATCTTCTCGGCCATCGCCTGCACCAGGAGCTTACGGGTGGGGAAATGGCGGACCAGGGTCGCCCGGCTGATGCCCGCGCGTGCAGCGATGACCTGCATGGACGCCGCCCGGTCCTTGGCGAGGACCGGGATTGCCGAGTCCAGCACCTCTGCCGCGTCGGTACGCATCGTCGAACCAATCCCCAATGCCTCTATTGACACACTGATGTTTCAATTGCATGCTCTGCAGTATCAGCCTCATTGTACTGAGGCGGTCCCCGGCCGGATCGGGGACCTCACTGGAGCCTGCGCGGCTTCTTCGCCAACGGGCAGACCGCCGAACGCAACGGAGCGTTCATCGGCATTCCTGCAAGAGCCCGTGTCAGATCGCAGATCGGTTGTCATTCATGACGATGCACCGCCGGCGTTTCCTGCAGGGTGCAAGCCTGGGCCTGCCCGGCCTCGCCGCTCTCACCTCCCTGACCGCCTGCAAAGCCAGCGCGACCGGTACAACCAGCAGTGAAGGGGTGATCGTCATCGGTGCCGGGATCAGCGGTCTTGCCGCAGCCCGCCACCTGGCCGGCCAGGGGGAGGACGTGGTGGTCCTCGAAGCGCGCGACCGAATCGGCGGCCGCATCTGGACCAGCGAGAAGTGGGCCGGTGTGCCGCTCGACCTCGGGGCCTCATGGATCCACGGCATCAACGACAATCCCATCGCCGCACTGGCCGAGAAGGCCAAAGCGCGGACGGTCGTGACCAACCCCGACAGCTCCACCGACTACCTCGCCGACGGTGCCCGGGCGAAGGCGATCGCGGGCTGGCAGAGCAAAATGGGGGACGCTCTGGCCTCGTACCAGGACGACGCGGACAAGGACGCGTCGGTGCGCGGCGTGGTGGAGCGTGCGCTGGGCTGGTCCTCACTGTCGGAGGACGACAAGGCCCTGATCTCGTTCGGGCTGAACGACTACGAGCACGAGTACTCGGGCAGCGTGGACCAGATGTCGGCCCTGTACTTCGACAGCGGCGCGGACATCAAGGGCAAGGACGTGCTGTTCCCGCGCGGCTACCACCAGATCACCGATCTGCTCGCCTCCGGGCTGTCCATCCGGACCGGGCAGGTCGTCAAGCACATCGACTGGAACTCCAGCGACGTGACAGTCGGCACCGACACGGACACGTTCCACGCCGGGCATGTGGTGGTGACGCTGCCGCTGGGCGTACTGCAGAGCGGCGCGGTCACGTTCGGCCCCGGCCTGCCCGCGTCCAAGCGCACCGCGATCGACAAGCTCGGCATGGGCGTGCTCAACAAGTGCTACCTGCGCTTTCCCGAGGTGTTCTGGCCGGACACCGACTGGATGACTTACGTGCCGAATGTGGACGAGTACGGCCAGTGGGAACAGTGGATCAACATCACCCGTCCCACCGGCCAGCCCGTGCTGCTCGGCTTCAACGCCGCCGACTTCGGCCGCACGATCGAAGGCTGGAGCGACACCCGGATCGTCGACAGCGCCATGGGGACGCTGAAAGCCATCTTCGGCAGTGGCATCCCCGCGCCTCTGGGCTACCAGATCACCCGCTGGGCGTCCGACCCGTACGCGCGAGGCTCGTACTCGTACAACAAGATCGGCTCCACACCTGCCATGCGTGACCATCTCGCGGCCAGCGTGGACGACCGTGTGCACTTCGCCGGCGAGGCGACGCACCGCGCCTCCTACCAAACCGTCCACGGCGCCTACCTGTCGGGAATCCGCGCCGCGAAGGAAATCGCTGATTGAAACAGCGGACTGAAACAGCTGGCAGTTACGTGAAATCACTCGCGAGGCGGGCGGTTTCATACGGGACCCATGGGCTTTAGGGATCAGCGGCACCAGATGATCGAGACAAGGATGAAGTGACCGATACTCCGTCGGCACGATCAGGCGGTGGCATGGCTGCAGGCGTGAGAGGACTCGGGGCGGGCGCCGACGACGATTGACGCCTACGCCCGGGGGCTGGCCGAGTACCTGGGGTTCGGTGGCGGCGGGCAGCAGCGTGGGCTGGTGCGGAAACTGATGAAGCTTCTCTGGATCCCCAGCGACGAGCAGTGGCGGCGCGTCCCGACTGCTGTCCACTTTCGCCCATAGCGGGTCAGGGTTTCACCTCGTGTGCCGTGTCAAGTCCGACAACTCTGGAGATGCGCGGTCGGCGGACACAGGGTCTGCCGGCCCGGCAGAATGGATGTGTGTCATGAACAACAAGGATCTGGTTCTCAAGGCCGTAGGTGAGCTGTTCGGCGACAAGGACCCCTCCGCGGTGGACCGCTGGGTCTCGCCGACGTACAAGCAGCACAGCACGCTGGCCGCCGACGGCCCCGAGGCTCTGCGCGAACTGATCTCCTCGCTGCCCGCGGACTTCCGCTACGAGGGCGCCCGGGTCATCGCCGACGGAGACGTGGTTGCGCTGCACGGGGTCTACCACGGCTTCGGCCCCGAGCCACTGGTCGCCTTCGACATCTACCGCGTGGAGAACGGCAAGCTCGCCGAGCACTGGGACGCCCTGGTGCCGGTGGTCAGGGACACCGTCAGCGGCCGCTCCCAGACCGACGGCCCTACCCGGGTCGGCGACCTGGGCAGCACCGAGGCGAACCGCAAGCTGGTCGCGGAGTACGCGGAGAAGATCCTCAAGGGCGCCGAATACTCGCTGGTGACCGACTACACCTCCACCGAGACCTACCTCCAGCACAACCCGGAGGCCGGTGACGGTCTGGACGGCTTCGGAGTGGCCGCCGCCAAGTGGGCCGAGCAGGGCAAGAACGTCGTCTACAAGACGATCCACAAGGTCATCGCAGAGGGTGACTTCGCTCTGGTGCAGGCCGAGGGTGAGTTCGGCGTGCCGGTCGTCTACTACGACCTGTTCCGCCTCGCCGACGGGAAGATCGTCGAGCACTGGGATGCCATCCAGGAGGTCCCCGCTGAACTGCCCCACAGCAACGGCCTGTTCTAAGAGAATTAGCTTCGGAGCCGGCGGAGGCAGGTCACGCGGCAGGCCAGTTCCAGCAGGCCGTGGACGTCCGCTCACGGACGCGGAGTCGGCGGAATCGGCCATGCAGACGGGGGCTCCATGACCCAGCGGTTGCCGCCAAGCCGGGATCCGTAGGCGACACCCCGGTGTGCGTTCTTCGAGTGTTGCACCGCTCGTAGGGAGAGAGGCGTCGGCACTTGTCGCAGTCACCGCCGCTGCCTTGGGACGCGCCCGGTCGACCGGGGACGGACCGAGACGGTCAACCCTTTGAGGACCCTGCTGTGCGAGCCGTCCATCGCGGGATGAGTGAGGAACGCGATCGGCGCGGCTCGGCCGGCGGAACCAAACGGTGGGCATTGCTTGTTGGGCTGCCTACGAGCTGATCGGGTGCTGGGTGGCGCGACAATGTGTGCGCGCACCGGGTGCCGTGCTCGATGAAATCCACGGTGCAACCAGCGGCCTGAACCACGAGTCGTCGGGTCAGGCGCATCGCCACAGCCTCAGCCGGTCCTCCGGATCAGCGAACAGTCACCTGCCGGGCAGGCAGAACGTGAGGCGAAGCCGGCAGGCCCGGGCAGGTGACAAAGCCTTCCGACACCCACACGCCATACCACAACCGACCCCTCTCGTGAGGAAACCCAGGACTCATGGCCGCACCCATGACCGATGCCGAATGGCGCTCCTTCGTCAGCGAAGGCACCCGGACCGCGAAAATCGCCACCACCCGGGCCGACGGGCGCCCACACGTGGCCCCCGTCTGGTTCCTGTTGGACGGCGACGACCTCGTGTTCAACACCGGCAAGAACACTGTCAAGGGCCGCACCCTGATCCGCGACGGGCGCCTCGCCCTGTGTGTTGACGATGATCAGCCGCCGTTCTCCTTCGTCGTCATCGACGGCCGGGCGCAGGTGAGCGAGGATTTGCCGCAGGTGCGCGCTTGGGCGACCCGGATCGCTGCCCGCTACGTGGGGGAGGACCGTGCAGCAGAGTACGCCGTCCGCAACAGCGTGCCCGGGATTCTCCTGGTGCGGGTGTCGATCGACAAGGTCCTGGCCGTCAGCGGCGTAGCCGACTGACGCGAGAGGGCGCGCTTTGGTCCACGGCTCCGGGTACGAACGGACCACGGGGCCCGGCTGCTCCGGCCGCACCACTCGACGCCGCGTCGATCAGCGAGGCGAAGGCCATAGCCGAGCGGTCCAAGCCTTGGTCCGGGAGGCATACGACCGCATGACCGGTCCAGGGCCCACGGAGATTTCGTTGGACGGCTGCCAAAGCGCCGTGCGCGCGGGCAGGACGCTCGCCGGTCGACCTCGGCGACCAGGGCCTAGCGCTGCTTGCCTCACAAACGGCCGGCACACGCCGCTGGGCATGGTCTCGGTCGGCCAAGCAGCACGACTCCCGGTTGCTCGGTCCTGCCTTCCACGTCGTGCAGGCATCAGCCAGGTGCCCTGCCCGAGCAGGTGAACGCCAACCTCGATCGCGGCCACGACAGCGACGTGGCCCGTCTCTTGCCGACGGAGGCGGGCTTCACTGGTGAGACCGTCCGACAGGGCGTGCCCGCCCGCAGGGTGTCGGAATCGGTGGGTGAGGAGCGCACCCAGCCTCCTGGATGAACGGCTTCGGCAAGCTACGTCGCTGCATCGAGAAGGGCGCTGTGCCCTCGGCTTCTCTCTCCATCTCACCGCCGCCCTCGTCACGCTCCGCATGCCGATATGAGCACCTTCCGCTCAGGCAAGTACTTCCACTCGCCCCCACGACTACCGAGAGATGGCCCGTGCCCCTTGAACCCGACGCCGAGCAGGCGGCCCGCGCCCTGGAGGAAGTCCAGCGTCGCCGCGACCAGGCGATAGACGCGCAACGTCAACCCCGATGGTTCTCGATGGCCTGGGGCTTCTACCTATTCCTGGTCCTCTCCTCACCCGACCTTCTGCCCTTGCTCCACCTGGAACGGTGGTGGATGTGGTGGGACGGGATTCTCGGCATCTTGACGGTTGTGTTCCTCGCGGGCCAATTCACGCGGCAGGGGCGCGGCCTGCTCGGTCTTCCCCCCGAGCTGCTGCCGCAGGGGATCATCCCGACGGGGTCGACGGAGCGGCGCTCTCCCTGGACCGGACTCCTCGTCGTGGTGAGCGTGGTGGGTGCGGTCTCCGTGGGAAGTGTCGCGATCTTGTCCTACGTCCCCGGCTGGCACTTGCTGCTGGGAATCGCCGTGGGACTGGCGGCGATGTTCCCGTCCAAGGGGCGGTTCGAGCGACTCAAGCAGCTCAGCCAGGACGGCGGACGCCGGTGACCTCTCCTGAACTCGACCAGTTGTTGCTGGATCCCACACGCCTGTCGATCACGGCGTTGCTGGCGGCATGCGGAAGCGGATCAGGGCGGGGGCTTGCGCATGCCCACTACCGCCCTTGCAGAGGGTCGCTGCGCTGCGGGCCGGTAGTCGCACAGAGCAGATTCCGCTCATCGGTCAGGTGCACGAGATCCGGCCGCGGGGTCACTCGCGTCGGAGTCAACCATCGCGGGACGGTCCGCGTGCGCTGACCGGTCTGCCCGTAAGTCCAGGTCACGGTCTTCGTCTCGACCGGGGCAGATATGACCTCCCGGCCCTCCGGCAGGGTGCGGGGATGAGTCAGAACGCGTCGAGAGCATCTACTCGTCGGACGCCGGGGCGGAGAGCATCCCTGGTGCTCTTCCTCGGGCGACCTCGCGGAAGCTCAGTGGTGTCCCCCCGTCGCGTTTCCGGAAGAACTTCGTGAAGTCGCTGGGGTCGGGGAAGCCCAGCCGGCGGGATATCTCCGCGGAGGTGGCGTCGGTGTGGACCAGGAGCCGTCTGGCTTCCAGGAGGATGCGGGCGTCGAGGTACTGCTTGGCGGTCGAACCGGTCGCAGCCTGTGCGGCGCGGGACAGGGTGCGGACGCTGTAGCCGAGTGCGGCGGCGAAGTCATTGACGTGGTGGGAGCTTGCGAAGTCGCGTTCCACGGCGACACGGAAGCTGCGGAAGACCTCGCTGTCCGACCCGAGCGATGCGGGGGCCGGGCAGGCGTGGGCGAGACGCAGCAGGAGGACGCTGAGGAGGTGGCGCAGCGTGTCGATGTGGGCGTCGAGGGGAATCGAGGCCAGGTCACCGTACTCGTGGACGAGGTGGCGCAGTGCGAGGCCGGCGGATCGGGCGTGCCGTCCGGTGAGGAGCATGGGCGAGTCGTTGTGGAGGGGCTCGGCGGCGACGAAGCCGGGTTGCCAGATGACGATGGTGCCCCGCGCCGCGGCGTGATCACGGGGGACGTACTGGTGGACCTGGCCGGCTCGGACCCAGAGCCAGGAGCCCGAGTCCAGTGTGTAGTCCCGAAAGTCCACGGTGTGGCGCACCGGGCCCTGCCTGACGTGGATCAGATGGTGAAAGGCCGGCCGGAGCGGCGCCGACAGGTCCAGTCCCCTCCGGTTCACGCGTTTGGACAGTTCGGCGAAGTCGAGGACGTCCATCCCGATGGGCGCGCTCAGCGAGGGCCGGTATGACACGTCGGCGACGGAGAGCTGTCGGTTTTTTCCCATGACTGGTCTCCAGGCTACCCGCCCGCGCCGTCGAACGGCCCATAGCGTCGAAAGCGAGGGAGCGCGGAAGCAAGGAGTTGATCGACGTGCGACTCATCGTGGGGATGACCGGAGCCACTGGTGCCGTACTCGGGCTTCGGCTGTTGCAGCAGCTGGCCGAGTATCCCGAGGTGGAGACCCATCTGGTGCTCAGCCGTTGGGCGCGGACCACCATCGAGCTGGAGACCGGCCGCAGCGTCCGCGAGGTCGCGGATCTCGCCGATGTCGTACACAACCCCGAGGACCAAGGCGCCACCATCGCGTCGGGCTCGTTCCGGACCGACGGCATGGTGATCGTGCCGTGCTCCATGAAGACGCTGGCCGGCATCCGCGCGGGCTACGCCGACGGTCTCGTCGGCCGCGCCGCGGACGTGGTGCTGAAAGAGCGGCGCCCATTGGTGCTCGTACCGCGCGAGACGCCGCTCAGTGAGATTCATCTGGAGAACATGCTCGACCTGGCCCGCAAGGGGGTGCGGATCGTGCCGCCCATGCCCGCTTTTTACAACCATCCCGCCTCGGTCGACGACATCGTCGAGCACATCACCACCCGCATCCTCGACCAGTTCGCGCTGCCCACCCCCACCGCCAGGCGCTGGGAGGGCATGCGTGCCGCACGGACCGCCCCCGTCCACCCCGTCGCTTGAGAAAGAGCCGCACATGGCATACGACGACCTGCGCAGCTTCCTGGAAACGCTGGAGAAGGAGGGCCAGTTGCTGAAGATCAGCGAGGAGATCCCGGCCGAACCCGACCTTGCCGCCGCGGCCAATGCGGCCGGCCGGATCGGCGAGGGAGCCCCCGCCCTGTACTTCGACAACGTGACCGGGTTTCACGACGCCCGGATCGTCATGAACGTCCACGGGTCCTGGCGCAACCACGCCCTCGCACTCGGACTGCCTCCAGGCACCCCGGTCAAGGGCCAGGTCGAAGAGTTCGCGCGCCGCTGGGACGCCTTCCCCATCGCGCCCGAGCGTCGCGAGGACGCGCCCTGGCGTGAGAACACCGTGGCGGGCGCGGACGTCGACCTGTTCCAGATCCTCCCGCTGTTCCGTCTGAACGACGGTGACGGCGGCTTCTACCTGGACAAGTCCGCCGTCGTCTCCCGCGACCCGCAGGACCCGGATCACTTCGGCAAGCAGAACGTCGGCATCTACCGGATCGAGGTCATCGGCCGCAACCGGCTCGCCATCCAGCCGGTTCCGATGCACGACGTGGCCCTGCATCTGCGCAAGGCCGAGGGCCTTGGCGAGGACCTGCCCATCGCGATCACCCTGGGAAACGACCCGGTGATGACCATGGTGGCCGGCATGCCGATGGGCTACGACCAGTCCGAATACGAGATGGCCGGTGCCCTGCGGGGCGCTCCCGCACCCATCGCCACGGCACCGCTGACCGGATTCGACGTCCCGTGGGGCTCCGAGGTGGTCATCGAAGGGGTGATCGAGAGCCGCAAGCGCCAGATCGAGGGCCCCTTCGGCGAGTTCACCGGCCATTACTCCGGCGGCCGACGGATGCCGGTGATCCGCATCGACCGCGTCTCCTACCGCACGGATCCGATCTTCGAATCGCTCTACCTGGGCATGCCGTGGACGGAGGTGGACTACCTGGTCGGAGCGAACACCTGCGTCCCGTTGCTGAAGCAGTTGCGCGCCGAATTCCCCGAAGTGCAGGCGGTCAACGCGATGTACACGCACGGCCTGTCCGTGATCATCTCCACGAAGAAGCGCTACGGCGGCTTCGCCAAGGCGGTCGGCATGCGCGCGATGACCACCCCTCACGGCCTCGGCTATGTGAGCCAGGTGATCCTCGTCGACGAGGACGTCGACCCCTTCAACCTGCCGCAGGTGATGTGGGCGATGTCGTGCAAGGTCAATCCCGCGGACGATGTGGTCGTCATCCCGAACCTGTCCGTCATGGAACTGGCACCGGCCGCCTCCCCGGTCGGCATCACCAGCAAGATGATCATCGATGCCACGACGCCCGTCTCGCCGGACGACCGCGGCAACTTCAGTACGCCGGTACGCGATCTGCCGGAGACCAAGGAGTGGACCGAGCGCCTCCGGTCTCTGATCGCCGCCCGCTGAGAACAGCCGAGGAACCCACTGATGGAATCCCCCCTGATCTGCCCCCGTTGTGCACACGACATCATCGAGACCATCACCACCTCCCCGGTCCCCGGTGCGTGGGACGTGCTCCAGTGCGGCCGCTGTCTCTACATGTGGCGCACCACCGAACCCGCCCGCCGAACCCGGCGCGACGCCTACCCCGTTGAGTTCCGGTTGACCCCGGCGGACATCGACAACTCCCCGGAGGTGCCCGCCATCCCGCCTCTGCAAGCCCACTGAGCCGGCCGCTCACGCCAACGACCACGCCCCGCGGCCCACGCCACCAGGCACGCGGAAGACGTTCGTCACGACGCCACACCGACCGGACCCGAGGCCGCGGCGACGCCCCCCCCATTACCGTCTTCGTGGCCCCGCAACGGGGTTACCGGCCTTCGGAGTTGGCATGACTGCCTCCCCTTGTCGAGTGCATGGCCTGGGGGGTGGTGTCACCAGCTCCGGAGGCACTGACAGACCGCTGATTAGGGGCATGACCACCGGCCTTTCCCCAGGTCGGGAGGCTCTTCGTAATGTGGATGTGGCGATCAGTGCCGTGGCAGGGCCGGACGAGTACGACCGGAGGACACTGCACGTGATCGACACCCGCGACATCGACGTCTACCTCGGCCTGGACGTGGGCAAGGGCGAACACCACGCCACCGCCGTCACCCCGGCCGGCAAGAAAGCCTTCGACAAGCGGCTGCCCAACAGCGAGCCCAAACTCCGTGAGGTCTTCGCGAAACTGCAGGCCAAGCACGGCACCGTCCTCGTGGTCGTCGACCAGCCGGCCACGATCGGGGCCCTGCCGCTGGCCGTCGCCCGCGACATGGGCTGCCAGGTCGCCTATCTGCCCGGCCTCACGATGCGGCGGATAGCCGACCTCTACCCCGGCGAGGCCAAGACCGACGCCCGCGACGCATTCATCATCGCGGACGCAGCCCGCGCCATGCCGCACACCTTGCGCTCGCT
The DNA here is from genome assembly GCF_001542625.1 of Streptomyces griseochromogenes. Lineage (NCBI taxonomy): Bacteria > Bacillati > Actinomycetota > Actinomycetes > Kitasatosporales > Streptomycetaceae > Streptomyces > Streptomyces griseochromogenes. The sequence continues at coordinate 7,174,432 of NZ_CP016279.1, forward strand.
CGACCTGGACGACGCCACCGTCGCCGAGCTGGAGATGATCGTCGGCTTCGACGACGACCTCGCCGCCGAAGCCACCCGACTGTCCAACCGGCTCCGCGGCCTGTTCACCCAGGTCCACCCTCACCTCGAACGCGTCCTGGGCCCGCGCATGCAGCACCCCGCCGTGCTGAAACTGCTCAGCCAGTTCGGCTCCCCAGCCCAGATCCGCAAGGCCGGACGCCGAAGGCTGATCACCCTGATCCGCCCCAAGGCTCCCAGGATGACGGAACGGCTGATCGACGAGGTCTTCACCGCACTCGACGAACAGACGGTCATCGTCCCGGGCACGGACGCAGCCGCGCTGATCGTCCCCAGCCTGGCCGACTCGCTCCAAGCAGTCCTCGACCAGCGCAAACTCCTCGCTCACCGGATCGAGGAACTCCTGGAGGCCCACCCTCTTTCCCAGGTCCTGATGTCCATGCCCGGCATCGGCATCAGGACCGGAGCCCGCATCCTCATCGACGTCGGCGACGGCACCAACTTCCCGTCCGCCGCCCACTTGGCCGCCTACGCCGGCCTCGCCCCGGCAACGAGAAGCTCGGGCTCCTCGATCCGCGGCGAACAGCCCTCCCGCCGGGGAAACAAGCAGCTCAAGCGGGCTTTCTTCCTCTCCGCCTTCGCTGCCCTGGCCGACCCGACCTCCCGCACCTACTACGACAAGAAGATCGCCCAGGGAAAGCACCACACCCAAGCCCTCCTCTGCCTCGCCAGACGTCGGGCCGACGTGCTCTTCGCCATGCTCCGCGACGGCACCTTCTACCAACCCCCAACCCCGATCACCCCTTGACCAAAGTCATAGGGGCACCCCCCCCGGGGGGCCGACAGCCGACCTGCCCGCAACAGAACAGGAACCAACGTTGAACTCCACCATCCTTGATGACGCGCCATGGCAGGGCCGACTCTTCACCGGTTCATGGTGTGACGCCCACGGCGGAGTGAACACGGTCCTCGAACCCGCGACCGGAGCCCCCCTCGCCACCGTGGGCGCCGCCGGCATCGAGGACCTGACCCACTCGGTCGAGCAGGCGCGCGATGCCCAACGCTCATGGGCAGCGGCCCCGTACAGCGTACGCGCCGCGGTACTGCGCCGCGCGGGCGAACTGTGGCAGCAACACAGCCAGGAGACCGCACGCTGGCTGATCCGCGAAGCCGGCGCCACTCGCGCCAAAGCAGCGTACGAGGTCCAGGGCGCAGCAGCCGAGTGCTTCGAGGCGTCCAGCCTGCCCTCACTTCCGCTCGGTGAAGTGATCCCCAGCGAACGTGCCTGGATGAGCATGACCCGCAGGGTCCCGGTAGGCGTGGTCGCCGTGATCGCTCCGTTCAACGCTCCCCTGAAGCTCGCCATCCGCTCGGTGGCACCGGCCCTTGCCCTCGGCAACGCCGTCGTCCTCAAACCGGATCCGCGCACCGCCGTATCGGGCGGTGTGACGATCGCCCGCATCTTCGAGGAAGCGGGGCTGCCAGCAGGAGTCCTGCACGTGCTGCCCGGCGGAGGGGACATCGGCTCGGCGCTGGTGGACCACCCGGCTGTGCGCGCCGTTTCCTTCACCGGATCCACCGCCGCGGGCCGCGCGGTCGGGCAGATCGCCGCGCGTCGCTTCATCCATACCCACCTCGAACTGGGCGGCAACAACGCGCTGATCGTCTTGGAGGATGCCGATCTCGACCGAGCTGTCGGTGCGGCGATGCAGGGCACGTTCTTCCATCAAGGGCAGGTCTGCATGGCCAGCGGTCGGCACCTGGTGCACGAGTCGATCTACGAGGAGTTCGTACAGCTGCTCGCCGAACGCACCGCGCAACTGACCGTTGGTGACCCAACCGTTGAAGACGTCGCGCTGGGGCCGATCATCGACGAGCGGCAGCGCGACAAGATCCACGCACTCGTCACCAGCAGCGTCAACGCCGGCGCCACGCTCAAGACCGGCGGCAGCTTCGAGGGCCTCTTCTACCGGCCGGCCGTGCTGGCGGACAGCGGCCCGGGAATCCCCGCATACGACAGCGAAGTCTTCGGCCCAGTGGCCGCAGTCGCCCGCTTCAGCACTCTCGATGAGGCCGCCCACCTGGCCGCAGCCAGCGAGTACGGACTCTCCCTGGGCATCCTCACCTCCGACGTCGCCGCCGGACTGGCGCTGGCCGAACGCATCCCGACGGGAACGGCTCACATCAACGACCAGACGATCAACGACGAGGCCAACGCACCGTTCGGCGGCATGTTCGATTCGGGAACCGCGACGCGCTTCGGCGGCGCCCAGGCCAACATCGAGGCTTACACCGAAACTCGATGGATGACCGTCCGTCAGGAAATTCCTGGCTATGCGATGTAGCAACCAGGAGGAGCCGAGAGCCTCAACCCTGGGCCAGCCGGACAATGCTCCTGGGCAACGGCCTGTCTGCCGCATCCATCGCGGGTCGACTGGCACACCTGACTCCTGGAACCACGCGGCACGCCCACCCGCCCTCTGCGTAAGCACACCGCGCGCCAGGTCGATTGACCAAGATCCGCACCAATCCCGGACCATTATGCAACCCGACGGTCCAAGACGGTCGTTTCCGCAGGCCAATGCAGCGGCCTGCTCGTACCACCAGCAGACGAAGAACCTGGCGTTCCGCCAATGCTGCCAAGCATGGCCGCTTGGCACCACGAGATTGTCGGCCACTCTGCCTCATCGGCTCAGTCATCAAACCGCCTGACAAGGTTGCTGCTCGCACGGCGGTCACCCCAGGAAGCTCAACCGCACCCGACGGTCTGTGTTATTCGTGTTCGTGTCCACGAGACACACCGATTGCCAGGTGCCCAGCTCCAGTCGTCCGCCGATGACCGGAAGGGTCGCGTGCGGTGGGACGATCGCCGGGAGGACGTGGTCGCGGCCGTGACCCGGGCTGCCGTGCCGGTGCTGCCAGCGGTCGTCGGCCGGGAGCAGGCCGTGCAGGGTGGCCAGGAGGTCGTCGTCGCTGCCGGAGCCCGTCTCGATGACGGCGACACCGGCGGTCGCGTGGGGCACGAAGACGTTCAGCAGTCCGTCGCGGCCGGCCGCCGCCTCGCGCAGGAAGTCCTCGCAGTCGGAGGTCAGGTCGACGACCCGCTCCCGGGAACCGGTGGCGACGTTCAGCATCCGAGTGGTGAAGGCATCTGGCATGGCCCCCATCCTGGCTCATGCGCCGGGATTCATCTGTCGTGACGCGACCGTTTCACGAGACGAGGGGTCCACAGGGCGAGACACCGTTGACCTCGGCGCGCCCACCTGGCTACTTTCTGCCGCATGTTGCGTTCAGCCCTGCTCACCACGCGCGGTCACATCGACCTGCTGCGGGTGGCCTCCGCCGCGTGTCACCGCGGCCGCTGACGCCTCCTTCGCATCCTCTCTTCAGCACGGTCTGCCGCCGTACCCGCACGTCATCTGTGATCCGCCCCTGAGGCGGGCGTGACGCGGCGGCATCGAGCCGTACCCCTTCACCCCCGCTCTCCTTCCTTCGCCGTGGAGCATCCATGAGCATCAGCCATGCCCCACCCAACTCCCTCGAACCCGATATGTGCGGTATATCGAAGTCCGCCGACGCCGGATCGGACGATGCCGGGCACGCGGCACCGGACCTCCAGCGCCTCGTCCCCGCCTCCTCCCGCCGCACCCGCGTCCCGCGCTGGCTGCGGCGCACCGCCGGCCCGCTCCTGCTGCTCGTCCTCTGGCAACTGCTCAATACCACAGGAGCGTTGGCCTCGGACGTGCTCGCCCCGCCGGGCCGGATCGCCCAGGTCGGCTGGGATCTGGTCGCCGACGGTTCGCTCCCCTCGGCCATGGGCACCTCGCTCCGGCGTGTGGCAGCCGGGCTGCTGTTCGGCACCGCGACCGGCACCGGACTCGCCCTGGTCTCCGGTCTGTTCCGGGTCGGCGAGGATCTGGTGGACGCGCCGGTGCAGATGCTGCGGACGGTGCCGTTCGTCGGTCTCATCCCTCTGTTCATCATCTGGTTCGGCATCGGCGAGGCCCCGAAGATCGCGATCATCACGCTCGGCGTGACGTTCCCTCTGTATCTCAACGTGTACGCCGGCATCCGCAGCGTCGATTCCCAACTCATGGAGACCGGTGAGTCGTTGGGGCTGTCCCGGTGGGGGCTGGTGCGCCACGTGGTGCTCCCGGGCGCGCTGCCCGGAGCACTCACCGGGCTGCGCTACTCGCTCGGCATCGCCTGGCTCGCGCTGGTCTTCGCCGAGCAGGTCAACGCCGACGCCGGCATCGGCTTCCTGATGGTGCAGGCGCGTGACTTCCTGCGGACCGATGTGATCGTGGTCTGCCTGATCGTCTACGCCTTCCTCGGCCTGCTCGCCGACTTCATCGTCCGCTCCCTCGAAAGGCTGCTGCTCCAATGGCGACCGACGTTCACCGGCCGGTGAGCCCCGCGGCCACCCGTGCCGCCAAGGCCGTGCATGTCGAGGGGCTGACCCGGTCCTTCGACGGCCGTGCCGTCATCGACGACCTCCGACTCGGCATCGAGCCCGGCGAGTTCGTCGCCCTGCTCGGGGCCAGCGGCTGCGGCAAGTCGACACTGCTGCGCGTCCTCGCCGGTCTGGACCGGGACATCGAGGGCACGGTCCTCGTCCCCCGGCGCCGGGCCGTCGCCTTCCAGGCGCCCCGGCTGATGCCGTGGAAGAAGGTGTGGCGCAATGTGCTGCTCGGCCTGCCCGGACGTCCCGAACGCGCCGTCGCCGAGCGGGCGTTGGACGAGGTCGGACTCGGCCACCGTGGCAACACCTGGCCGAGGACGCTCTCCGGCGGCGAGGCGCAGCGGGCCTCCCTGGCCCGTGCGCTGGTGCGCGAGCCCGATCTGCTGCTGCTCGACGAGCCGTTCGGCGCGCTCGACGCGCTCACCCGGATCAAGGCGCAGCGTCTGGTCGGCGAGTTGTGGCAGCGCCGTGGCTGTGCCGTGCTGCTGGTCACGCACGACGTCGAGGAGGCGGTGCTGCTCGCCGACCGCGTCCTGGTGATGGACGGCGGCCGCATCGCCCACGAGCAGCGCATCGATCTGGACCGGCCGCGCGAGATCACCGACCCCGGGTTCGCCGGCCTGCGCGCCGCGCTGCTGGAACGACTCGGTGTCCGCACGGGCCCCGAAGCCTCCTGAACACCACGCTCTCCCCCGGGCTCTCCCGAACGAATTCCCCCAGCCGAACTCCCCCAACCGATTTCCCCCGGACCACGAACGGAACCACCATGCGACGACGCCTCGTCCCCGCCGCGCTCATCCCCTTCACGCTCCTGCTCACCGCCTGCGGCGGGAACGCGTCCGCCGGCACCGGCACCGACGGCTCGGGGTCCGTGACGCTCGACGTGGGTGACCAGAAGGGCGGTTCGGAGGCCATCCTGCGCGCCGCCGGTGAGCTGAAGAACCTTCACTACAAGATCAAGTGGTCGACGTTCACCTCCGGCCCGCCGCTGCTGGAGGCCGTCAACGCGAAGGCCGTCGACATCGGCGGCGTCGGCAACACCCCGCCCGTCTTCGCGGCCGGCGCCGGCTCGAAGATCTCGGTGGTGGCCGCCTGGCACGGCACGTCCGAGGGCGATGCCATCCTCGTACCGAACGGCTCGAAGCTGACCGGGCCGGAGCAGCTCAAGGGCAGGTCGATCGCCGTGGCTCAGGGCTCCTCCGCGCACTACCAGCTGATCGCCTCCCTCAAGGCGGTCGGCCTCGGCGTGAGCGACGTCCGGATCAAGTACCTGCAGCCGGCCGACGGGCTCGCCGCGTTCACCTCCGGCAAGGTCGACGCCTGGGCGGTGTGGGACCCGTACACCTCCCAGATCCTCAGGACGAAGCAGGGCAGCGTGCTCACCACCGGCGAAGGCGTCACCAACGGGCTCTCCTTCCAGGTGGCCGCGCCCTCCGCCCTAGAGGACCCGAGAAAGGCGGCCGCGATCAAGGACTATCTGGCGCGGCTGCGGCGGGCGCAGTCCTGGGTGTACGGCCATCAGGAGGAGTGGGCCAAGGTGTGGGCGAAGAACACCGGGCTGCCCTACGAGGTGTCGCTCGACTCGGTGAAGCGCACCAACTCCACCCGTGTGCCGGTCGCCGTCGACAAGCCGCTCGTCGCCTCCGAGCAGCGGATCGCCGACACCTTCACCGAGCTGAAGCTCATCCCGAGGAAGGTCGACTTCGGCGCTCTCGTGGACACGCGCTTCAACGGCGGCCTGCCGCCGTCGACGACTCCCGCCAAGAGCTGACAGCGGGCGCCGAACAGCCGGGAAGACCGGTGGCCGTCCCGCTGTTGGCAGGGGCGTGAACGAGACACACGAGATCGAGGCAGTCGTCATAGGCGCTGGACAGGCCGGACTGTCCAGCGCCTATCACCTGCGGCGCACCGGGTTCGCGCCGGACCGCGACTTCGTGGTCCTCGACCACTCCCCCGAGCCGGGCGGCGCCTGGCAGTTCCGCTGGCCGTCGCTGACCTACGGCAAGGTGCACGGGATGCACTCCCTGCCCGGCATGGAGTTGAGGGACGCCGATCCGGCACGGCCTTCGGCGGAGGTCGTCCGCGCGTACTTCGACCGGTACGAGCGCGCCTTCGACCTGCGAGTACGGCGCCCCGTCGATGTGCGGTCGGTGCGCGAGGGCGCGGGCGGGCGGCTCCTCGTGGAGACCTCGGACGGCGCCTGGTCGACCCGGACGCTGATCAACGCCACCGGCACCTGGGACCGGCCGTTCTGGCCCCGTTACCCCGGCCAGGAGACCTTCCGGGGAAGACAGCTGCACACCGCGCGGTACGCCGGACCCGAGGAGTTCACCGGGAAGCGGGTCGTGGTGGTGGGAGGCGGTGCGTCCGGCACCCAGCACCTGCTGGAGATCGCCCCCTACGCGGCCGCCACCACCTGGGTGACCCGGCGGCCCCCGGTCTTCCGTGAGGGGCCGTTCGACCAGGAGGCCGGCCGTGCCAGCGTGGCGCTGGTGGAGGAACGGGTACGCCAGGGGCTGCCGCCGAGGAGTGTGGTCTCCGTCACCGGGCTGCCGCTCAACGACGCGATCCGGCAGGGCCTGGCCGACGGTGTACTGGACCGGCAGCCGATGTTCGACCGCATCACGCCGGACGGGGTGGAGTGGAACGACAGCCCACGCCCTCGGCGGGTCTCCGCCGACGTCATCCTCTGGGCCACCGGCTTCAGGCCGGCCCTGGATCACCTCACGCCGCTGCGGCTGCGCGAGGCGGGCGGCGGGATCCGCATGGAGGGAACCCGCGCGGTCGCCGATCCGCGCATCCATCTCGTCGGCTACGGCCCCTCGGCCAGCACCGTCGGCGCCAACCGCGCCGGACGCGCGGCCGTACGGGACATCGGACGGCTGCTGGCCGAGGAACCGGCCGCCGCGTGAGGTCCGGCCGGCTCAGCGCGGCGGTTGCGTGACCGGAGGCCGCTGCGTGACCGGAGGCTGCTGGGTGGCCAGAGGCTGTTGGGTGGCCGACGGCTGCTGGGTGAGCGCAGGCTGCTGCGTGCTGCGGCCCGGGACCTGGCTCTGCCCCGTCGTCTGCTGACCGGCGTTGAACTGAGCCACATTGCGCAGATGCTCGGAGTAATCGGCGGTGAAGCGGGTGTCGCCGGGCTTGACCGTGACGAAGTACAGCCAGTTGCCGGGCGTCGGGTTGATCGCGGCGCGCATCGCCTCCGCTCCGGGGTTGTCGATCGGGGTGGGTGGCAGGCCCATGCGCTGGTAGGAGTTGTACGGGCTCTGCATATGGGTGTCGTCGACGCTGGTGTGCACGGTGTTGCGGTTCAGTACGTAATTGAGGGTGGAGTCCATCTGCAGCGGCATGCCCCGTCGCAGCCGGTTGAAGACGACCCGTGCGACCTTGCCCATGTCGGCCTTGGTGGAGGCCTCGGCCTGGACGATGCTGGCGACGGTGACGGTCTGGTAGACGTTCATGGCGTTGCGCTGCGCCCCGGCCGCGACCGGCGCGTTGCCGAACTTCCCTTTGGCCGTGTCGACCATGAACCTCAGCAGCGACGCGGGGGTGGCACCCCGCTCCACGGGGTACGTCGCCGGGAAGAGGTAGCCCTCGGGGTTGCCCCCGGCCTCGTGCGGCAGCTTGAGCCCGGCCTTGCCGAGGGACTTCCGGGTGCTGCCCGGAGGCAGCTTGAGGGCCGTGTCCACGGCGTCGTAGACCTGGCTCGCGCGCCAGCCCTCCGGGATGACGAGCTTCTGGGGCTTCGCCTCCTCGTGATGGCTCCCCAGGAGCAGCAGCGGCACCGCCACGGCGGTGCCGGCCAGGACGGCGCCGGTCACAAGGAGGACGAGCCTGCCCCGGCGCGTCAGTCGCGTCGCGTTCCGTGACGGAGATTTCATCTGCATGAGGGCACGGTAATACGCCTATAACCACAAACCCGACATATCGCCAGTCTTGTCGGCCTGGGTTGCGGCCTCAGCTCACCGGTTCCAGCTGCGCGTCCCGGCGGACCAGGGCCGCGTATCGCCCGTCCAGCTCCAGCAGTTCCTCGTGCGTGCCCCGCTCGGCGACCCGGCCGGAGTCCAGGACCACGATCTGGTCGGCACCTCGGACGGTGGACAGCCGATGGGCGATGGTCAGGGTCGTCCGGTCGGCCGACAGGGCGTCGATGGCATCCTGCACCGCGGCTTCGGTGCGGTTGTCCAGGGCGCTGGTCGCCTCGTCGAGGATGAGGACCGGCGGATCACGCAAGATGGTGCGGGCTATCGCCAGGCGCTGCTTCTCGCCGCCGGAGAAGCGGTGTCCGCGCTCGCCGACCACGGTGTCGTAGCCGTCGGGCAGCGCGGCTATGTGATCGTGGATCTGGGCGGCACGGGCCGCCGTGTGCAGTTCCTCGTCGGTGGCGTCCGGCTTGGCGAAGCGGAGATTGTCGGCGACCGAGGCGTGGAAGAGGTACGTCTCCTGGGAGACGACGCCGACCGCCCGGGCGAGGGTGTCGAAGTCGAGGTCGCGCACGTCGACGCCGTCGATGGTGACGCGGCCGCCGGTGACGTCGTAGAGCCGGGGCACCAGATAGCCGAGCGTGGACTTGCCGGCGCCGGTGGGGCCCACGACCGCGAGGCTGCCGCCGGCCGGGACGGTGACGTCGACACCGTCGAGGACCGGGCCGCCCTTGCCGTCGTAGCGGAACTCGACGTCCTCGAAGCGGACTTCGCCCTTGATCCGGTCGAGACGGACCGGCCGCTCGCGCTCGGTGATGTCGATGGGCAGGTCCAGATACTCGAAGATGCGCTGGAAGAGCGCGAGCGAGGTCTGGATCTGGACGCCGGTCGCCAGCAGGCTCACGGCCGGGCGGAACAGGCCCTGCTGGAGCGAGACGAAGGCGACGATGGTGCCGAGCGAGGCCCGCGGTCCGCCGAACTGGAGGGCGAGACCGGCGGTCCAGTAGATGACGGCGGGCATCGCGGCCATGACGATCGTGATCACGGCCATGCGCCAGCGGCCGGCCATGTTCGACCTCACCTCGAGGTCGACCAGCTGCTCGGACTCCTCGGCGAAGGACGCCGTGAGCGAGTCGGAACGGCCCATGGTGCGGCCGAGCAGGATGCCGCTGACGGACAGCGACTCGGTGACCGTTGCGGCCATTGCGGCCATCTGCTTCTGGCGCTGCGTGGTGATCTTCTTGCGTTCGTTGCCGACGCGGCGGCTGATCCACACGAACACCGGCAGCAGGAGCAGCGAGACGACCGTCAGGCGCCAGTCGAGGGCGATCATCGCGACGATCGTGGCGACCACGCTGGTGACGTTGGAGACGAGGGAGGTGGCCGTGGAGGTGACGGTGGCCTGCATGCCGCCGATGTCGTTGGCGATACGGGACTGCACCTCGCCGGTGCGGGTGCGGGTGAAGAAGGCGAGCGACATGCGCTGCAGGCGGCCGTAGACGGCGGTGCGCAGATCGTGCATGACGCGCTGCCCGACAGTGGTCGAGATCAGCGTCTGGAGCACGCCGAAGACGCTGGAGAGGACGGCGCTCAGGATCATGCCGAGTGCGAGCAGGCTCAGCAGGCCGGTGCGGCCGTCGGGGATCGCGACGTCGAGGGTCTCCTTGAGGAGGAACGGTGTGGCCACCGAGACCAGCGACGAGGCGCCGACCAGGAGGCCGACGATCGCGAGCCGCCCGCGATAGGGGCGGAAGAGCTTCAGGATACGGCGCACCTGCCGGGGCTGTTCCTTGGCGTCGGCAGGCGGGGTCCAGGAGGGTTCACGGTCGGGGTGCATGGGCTCCTACGGAGACGAACGGGCGCCGGCGCGGAAGGCGGCCGACGATGACTGACGGATCATAGCTCATTGTTACCTATACTCACAATGAACGGCATCCTGATATTGTTCCCGCATGAGCACCCCCGATCCCGACAGCCTGCTCGCCGAGCAGTTGCTGCGGCTCACCCGCCGGGTGCACCGCATCCAGAAGCGTCACCTGGAGCTGCGCGACCTGGGCGTCACCCCGGCCCAGTCCCGGCTGCTGCGCACCCTCGCGCACTACGGTTCGCCCCCGCGCATGGCCGACCTCGCCGAACGCCTTGAGGTGGTGCCGCGCGCGGTGACGACGCTGGTCGACGGGCTGGAGACGAACGGCAAGGTGCGCAGGGTGCCCGATCCGGCGAACCGCAGGGTGACCCGCATCGAGCTGACGGAGGAGGGCCGGGCGACCCTGCGCGAGCTGCGCGGCGCACGCCGGTCGGCGGCCGAGGAGATCCTCGCCCCGCTGACCGAGAAGGAGCGCGAGGTGCTCGGGGTGCTGCTGGACACACTGATCGACGGAGAGACGGCCAAGCGCTGCTGAACGGGCGCGGCCCGGGGTCTGCCGGTCGAGGGCCGAGGCGTCGAGCTCGGCCGGATCGACGTGTGTGCCGGAACCGGGTGCGATCACGTCGGCGGCGAGATCACCGCCTTGATCAGGCGCACGAAACCGGTCGCCGAACGGCCGGAGAGCCGTGGCCGAGTCCGGCCACGGCTCTCCGACGAGACGATGCCGAGCACGAGCGCGCAGGCGAAGTGTGCGAACAGAGAGGTTCGCAGCATGCGTGCGACACGTCGCGGCGAAGACGGTACGGACTGCGGCACGGGCACTCCCAGGGGGAACGCCGACTCGCAGAAACCGCACGGGACTTCTCCGATACGGCAGGCGGCCTCCGTGTCGATCATTCTGGAGGGGCTGCTGATCGCGCCGGGGACACCCGTGTGACAGCCGTGTACATCACGCCGCGCGCGGCACACTCCGCATCGCGGGTCTCAGCAGCGGCTGCGATCCTCGGTCAGCGTCCCCTGAGCCGTGGCAAGCGAACGGTCGTAACAGCCGTCGGGGCCGTACAGGCGATAGCGCTCGCTGGACGTGCCGACAGCGTGCCGCTGCTCGCGCGGGACGTTGGCCGTGTACGCGGCGTCTCCGCTGTAGGTGTCGTCGAGCCGCGACCACGAAAGGCGCCGGCCACCCTGCTGCCGCACGGCCGTGGCCCGGTCGCCGATGGTCAGCACGGTGCGCAGCCGGTTGTCCGTGCCGAGGGTCGTGGTGCCGTTCATGGTGTACGTGCGGAGCGTGTGCGTCGTGCGCGCCGGGCCCCGTCCGTCCGTCTTGACCGTCTCGTCGTCGGTCCATGTCGCGTCGAGTCCGTCGGTGTTCTCGCCGTCGGTCCAGCGGTGCGTCGAGTCGTTCGCGAGCGTGCGGGTGACGGTGGTGCTCACCCGGCCGTGCGAGGTGTCGAGGTATCCGGAGACGGTGAGCCGGTGTCCGGCCCCGGTGTCGACACGATTCTCCGTGCCGGGCGTGTAGACCGAGGAGTTGGCGACGTCGGTCGCCTTGTCAGCGGTGACCGCGCCGGTGACCTGGGCACGGTGCGCGTCCTGCCAGACCAGTACGTTCACGGGGGTGCTCCAGCCGGACTGACCTGCGGGCAAGCCGACGACGGAGACCTCGACGCGGTGCGGGCGGCCATCGTCCAGGAGCCCGGCGAACGGCGTGAGGTCGTACTCGAGGGGCCGGACGTCGAAGGCGTGCGGGCCCGGGACGACGTACCAGAGGAAGGGGTTGGACCAGCCGCCGGTCCACACGTTCGGGAACGGCGCGGCGATCCCGGCCAGTCGCCCGTCGACCTTGATCTGCACCTCGCGGTACGGCCCGTGGTCGGCCTTGCAGGAGTACGACGCCGGGTCGGCCACGGTCAGGTACCAGAACTCCTCGCAGCCGCCGCCGGATCCGGTGGCGTACACCTCGGCGACGATGCGCTCACTGTTGCGCGGGGTGGTGAGGGTCGTACCGTCGGGCGTGTCGGCGAGGGTGAGGACGCGGTCGGGCGCGGGGGCCCCGGGGCGGCCCGCGTAGAAGGTGAGCGTCACCTTGACGTCGATGACGCCGGTGTAGGTGTCGTCCACGACGTTCCCGATGAGCATCTCGACGTTCTGCGGGCCCCGGAAGGTGTCGCTGTAACGGGTGACGTCCTTCTCCACATGCCACTCGATGCCGTCCGGTGACGGCTCGGGCGTCGAGGTGCGCAGGATCTCGACGCCGCCGACGTGCAGATAGCCGAGGCGGTCGTACTGGCGGCCCTTCACCTTGCCGTCGAGGCGCAGGACGACCTTGCTCCAGCGGTCGCCGCAGCCCTTCGGCGGGGTGTACGCGCCCCGGTAGGGCGTGAAGTCACGGAACTGGGCCTCGGCCAGAGTGACCTGGCAGGACTTGGTGTGCGGCCGGTCGACGGGCGGGGCGGCGGTCACCGGATCGTGCCAGTCGGTGCCGAACTCGGCCGGAACGCCGCCGGCCGGGGCCGTGGCCTGAGCGGCGGCGGCCCCGGTTCCGAAGAACGTGCTCGCCAGGAGGGCCGCCCCGGCGAGCATGGACATGACTATCCGTCTTCTCATGGGCGGTGTTCTACGGGGAGGCGGGTCCACCCCGCAATGAGGCCTGGGGCGGTTCGGCCAATCCGTCAGGCGCCCAGTTCCTCCCGGTCGCCCATGACCATCACCGGATGCCGGGCGGGGTCGAGCGTACGCAGCAGGTACTCCATGACCGCCTTGGAAACGCTGACGCAGGCCGAGGTGCCGCTGCCGTGGTCGAGGTGCAGCCAGATGCCACCGCCCTTGGCCACGCCCTCGGGGCGGGTGCCGTCGCGCGGCGGGGTGCCCTTGACCCGGTTGTAGTCGATGGCGAGGACGTAGTCGAAGTCGTGCTGGTGCGCCTCGTCCCAGTCCTTCGGCGGCGCGTAGGCGCCCGCGTCATGGTCGTACGGCAGTCTGGTCCCCGGGTTCGGGAGCACACCGCCCGCGTCGGAGAGGGTGAACACGCCCAGCGGGCTGCGGTCGTCGCCCATCCGGTGGTCCGTCGTCCAGCCGTGGCGGCCGTTGTGAGCGGGCCAACTGCCCGCCGGACGCCAGTCGGCGCCGTGCCGTGTGTACAGCACGACCGTGGAGTAGGCCGAGTCCCTGCCCTCGCCGTACACGGCCACGACCTGGGTCGAGTCGGCGGGAATCCGCCGGTACAGGCGGTTGCCGACACCCGGGATCCGGGTCGGGTCGACCGCACGGGCGGCCGGCCCTGCGGGGGTGTGCGTGGCCCGGCCCGTGGGGCCCCGCGCGCCGGCGGAGCGCGGCACATCGGCGCCGGCACACGCGGAGAGGGTCGCAAGGAGGGTTCCGAAGGCCGCCACCACGACCGTCGCACGCCGCACGCCGTCTATCTGCACGCGCCCATGGTGGCATCACGTTCCAGGCCGGGGCGCGGTCTTCCGGACACCCGCCGCACGAGGCGGCCCCGCAGCCGGACGATCGGCCCGCCGGGCGACGGGACCTGGCCGGAACCCGGCGGATTGCGCGGGCCGTCAGGGAAAACCGGTTGAAATTCGGCACTGCGCGACGCGAACCTTTCACGGCTTGTTACGACCTCCGCGCGCCGCCCTCCCCCGAGCCACTCTCGCTTCGTTTCTGTCACTTCCTCCCTGTTCCTCCCCTTTCTTTCCTTTCCTCTCCCTGACACGAGCCACTGGGACGTCATGCAGATCCAAGACCTTCCGTATCCCGACCCGGGCGCACCTGACGCGCGTTCGGGTCCTCGCTTCCTGTGGTGGCTCTGGCGCAACCAGACGGGCGGCCAGCTCAAGTCGCTGGCCTGGGGCATGTTGCACTTCGTCTCCGTCTCCGCGCTGCCCTTCTGCGTCGGTCTCGCCGTCCAGGCGGTCCTCGACCGTTCCGGCACCCGGCTCGCCCTGACGGGTGGTCTGATGGCGCTGTGCGGTACGGGGATCGCCGTCGGCGACACCTTCCTGCACCGGTCGGCCGTCACCAACTGGATCACCGCCGCCGCCCGTGTCCAGCAGTTGCTGGCGCGCCAGGCGGCCCAGCTGGGCTCCGCGCTGACCCGGCGGGTCGCGGCCGGCGAGGTGGTGGCGGTCTCCACCGGTGACGTGGAGAAGATCGGCTGGTTCGTCGAGGCCGTCTCCCGCTTCACCGCCGCGGCGTTGACGGTCGCCGTGGTCTGCGTCGGCCTGCTCGTCTACCAGCCCGCTCTGGGCGTCGTCGTCGCCGTGGGCGTCCCGGTCGTGGCGCTCGCGGTGCTGCCACTGCTGCCCCGGGCCACGCGTCGCGCCGACATCCAGCGCGAGAAGGCGGGCCGGGCCACCGAGCTGGCCTCGGACACCGTCGCCGGACTTCGCGTGCTGCGCGGCATCGGCGGCGAGGAGCTGTTCCTCGACCGCTACCGCAGCGCCTCGCAGGAGGTGCGGCGGGCGGCCGTGCGCAGCGCCCGGATGTGGTCGCTGATCTCCGCGATCCAGGTGCTGCTGCCCGGGCTGCTGATGATCGCGGTCGTCTGGCACGGTGTCCACCTGGCCCGCGAGGGCCGGATCACGGTCGGCGAACTCGTCACCGTCTACAGCGCGGTCATGGTTCTCAACTACCCGCTGCGGCACTTCGAGGAGATCGCCATGGCGTACTCCTTCTCGCGCCCGTCGGCCAGACGCGCGGCGCGTGTGCTGTCGCTGCGGCGGGCCACGGACATCGAGGGGGCGCGCGAGGCCCAGGTGCCCGGCGGCGATCTGTACGACCCGGCCACCGGTCTGCTCGCGCCCGCCGGCCGGCTCACCGCCGTGGTGTGCGGCGACCCGGACGCCGCCGGACGCCTCGCGGAACGGCTGGGCGGCCACCCCGCCGAGCCGGGCGCCTCGGTGCTGCTCGGCGGGGTACCGCTCGACGACCTCCCCCTCGACAGTGCCCGCACCGCCGTACTCGTCCAGGACAAGGACCCGGTGCTGCTGTCCGGCTCGCTGCGCGAACTGCTGGACGTGCCCTCCTCCGGTGCCGTACGCGCCGAGGACGCGCTGGCGGCCGCGCAGTGCGGGGACGTCCTGGAAGCGCTGGTGCAGGGGTCGCTTGACGCCTCCGATCCGCTGGACGCCCGCATCACCGAGCGCGGCCGCTCGCTCTCGGGCGGCCAGCGCCAGCGGCTCGCGCTGGCCCGGTCCCTGATCACCGACCCGGAGGTGCTGGTCCTGGACGAGCCGACCTCCGCGGTCGACTCGCACACCGAGGCCCGGATCGCGGACGGGCTGCGCCGGATGCGCTCGGACCGGACGACGGTGGTGTTCACCTCGTCGCCGCTGCTGCTGGACCGCGCGGACCGGGTCGCCCTGGTCCACGAGGGCGCGGTCGCGGCGGTCGGCGTACACCGGGATCTGCTCGATTCCGAGCCGCGGTACCGGGCCGTGGTGACCCGGGAGTCCGACGACGAGCCCGCCCCGACCAGCCCCGGGGACGAGAACGTGGCCGACGGGAACGCCCTTCTGGGCGCTCTCGAACAGCTGGAAGAGATCGAGGAGAGCGCATGATCGGCGTTGCGCCGCCGGCGTACGACCCCGCGGCCCCGACGACCGCCACCACCCTGCCCGTGGGCGCGGCCGCGACCGTGCGCGCCTACGTGGCCGAACTGTTCCGCCGGCATCGCCGGGCCTTTGGGCTCCTCATCGTCGTCAACACGGTGGCCGTGATCGCCTCGATGGTGGGCCCGTACCTGCTCGGCGGCCTGGTCGAGCGCGTGTCGGACCGGGCGGCCGAGCTGCACCTGGGACTGACCGCCGGGCTGTTCGTGCTCGCGCTGCTCGTGCAGGCCGTGTTCGTCCGGCAGGTGCGGCTGCGGGGCGCGATGCTCGGCGAGCGGATGCTGGCCGACCTGCGCGAGGACTTCCTGGTCCGCTCGGTGGGGCTGCCTCCGGGCGTGCTGGAGCGGGCCGGCACGGGCGACCTGCTCTCCCGCATCACGACCGACATCGACCGCCTCGCCAACGCCATGCGGGAAGCCGTACCGCAGCTGGCGATCGGTGCCGTGTGGGCGCTGCTGCTGCTCGGCGGGCTCGTCGTGACGGCACCGCCGCTGGCGGCCGCCGTCCTGCTCGCGGTACCCGTGCTGGTGGTGGGGTGCCGCTGGTACTTCAGACGGGCGCCCTCCGGCTACCGGTCCGAGTCCGCCGGGTACGCCGCCGTCGCCGCCGCGCTCGCCGAGACCGTGGACGCGGGCCACACCATCGAGGCGCACCGTCTGGGCGACCGGCGCATCGCCCTGTCGGAGCGGCGGATCAAGGAGTGGACCGCCTGGGAGCGGTACACCCTCTGGCTGCGATCCGTGCTCTTCCCGGTCATCAACGCGGTACATCTCATGGTGCTCGGCTCGGTCCTCATGGTCGGCGGCACCTTCGTGCTGCGCGGCTGGATCGGCGTGGGGCAGCTGACCACGGGTGCGCTCATCGCGCAGATGCTCGTCGACCCGGTGAACCTGATCCTGCGCTGGTACGACGAGGTGCAGGTCGCCCAGGTGTCGCTGGCCCGGCTGGTCGGCGTCCGGGACATCGCGCCGGACGCCGGGGACGCCTCGCTGGCCCCCGGCGGGCGGGACGTGCACGCCGACCGGGTGCACTTCGGCTACCGCGAGGGCGTCGACGTCCTGCGCAAGGTCTCCCTGCAGGTCGCCCCGGGCACCCGGCTGGCCCTGGTCGGCCCCTCCGGCGCGGGCAAGTCCACGCTGGGCAGGCTGCTCGCCGGGATCTACGCGCCCCGGGACGGCCGCGTCACCCTGGGCGGCGCGGAACTGTCCCGGATGCCCGCGGAACGCGTCCGCTCGCACGTCGCCCTGGTCAACCAGGAACACCACGTCTTCGTCGGCTCCCTGCGCGACAACCTCATGCTGGCCCTCCCCCACTCCCGGCTCCGCTCGAGCGGGGGGACCTCCATCGACAGCCACGACGCCGAACTGTGGGCGGCGCTCGGCGCGGTCGACGCGGACGGCTGGGCGCGAGCCCTGGACGACGGTCTGGACACCGAGGTCGGCTCCGGCGGGCTGGCGCTGACCCCGGCGCAGGCCCAGCAGATCGCGCTGGCCCGGCTGGTCCTGGCCGACCCGCACACCCTGGTCCTGGACGAGGCGACCTCGCTGCTCGACCCGCGCGCGGCCCGCCACCTGGAACGCTCCCTGGCCCGTGTCCTCGACGGCCGCACGGTGGTCGCCATCGCCCACCGCCTGCACACCGCCCACGACGCCGATGTGATCGCCGTCGTGGAGAACGGCCGCATCAGCGAGCTGGGCAGCCATGGGGAGCTGGTCGCGGCGGACGGTGCGTATGCGGCGCTGTGGCGGTCGTGGCACGGGTGAGGGGCGGGGTGAGGGCGGGGTCCCTGGTGAGCGGCGTCGCGCGTGCACGGGTACGCACAGGTGCAGCGCCGGGTCGGGGCGCGCCGACACTCTCGGCCGGGGTGCCGACGCAGCCCTGTGGCACCTGAGCTGCGGGGCCGCTCCGGCGGACGCGGACGGTGTCTGCGGGCCGGCCGGGCGTTGGGGCCGCCCCCGGGCCGCCCCTGCGGCGAGCGCGGGCGAAATCGGGCGCGCGTCCGCGGGCCCCACCCGGTCGGACGATGCCGTGCGGCCCCGTCGCGGGGGCCCGAGCGGGCCCGAGCGGGGGTGTGCGGCCAGAAGCCGGGCCCCGTGCCGTTGCGCGGTGCCGAACAGGGGTGGAAGGCTGGATAGCGGCACCGGTTCGGGGAGCGCCCGGGAACCCGTCGGCTCCCGCCGCGTGAGACCCGTGCCGAGCGTGCCGACGGCGCGCTGCCCCTCGCGGGGGTAGGAAGCCGTCCTCACCACCTGGAGGTACCCGTGGACAGCGCCGATGGATGGGGGGATGACGTCTACCAGCCCGATGCCTCGGAGATCCGGGAGGACTCGGGCGTGCTCGACGTCGAGGACACCCTGGACTTCGACGGCGTCGACGACCCTCTCGACCGGGGCTGGTCCCCTCCCGAGCGGCCGTGGGCGGTGGAGCACACCGGCGTGACGGCGAGCGAACGCCTGACCGGGGAGACGCTGGACCAGCGGCTCGCCGAAGAGCTGCCCGATGCCCCGGCGCCCGACGGCGACGGCATCGGCGACTGCGAGGGCACCGACGGGGAAGTCCTGGACAACGAGGTCGGCCATCTCCGCTCCGGCCGCCTGGTCGCGCCGGACGAGGGCGCGCACGAAGACGAGGAGAGCGCGCTCGTCGCCACGGACGTCGGCATCGACGGCGCCGCCGCCTCCGCCGAGGAGGCCGCGATGCACATCGTCGACGAGGACACCCTCTCCGGCTGACCACCCGGACGCCCCCTGCCCGACCGCCCCGTGTGAGGAGCCGTGATGCAGCAGGACCAGCACCCCGACTACCACCCGGTGGTCTTCCGTGACCGCGCCGCCGGCTACGCCTTCCTCACCCGGTCCACCGCGAGCAGCGAGCAGACCATCGAATGGGACGACGGCCAGACCTACCCGGTGATCGACGTGGAGATCTCCTCCGAGAGCCACCCCTTCTACACGGGCAAGGCCCGCACGGTGGACACCGAGGGTCGCATCGCCCGGTTCGAGCGCCGGTACGGCGAAGCGGAGTCGGGCGAGGCCACCTGAGCGGGAGCGGTACGTCAGATCACATTGAGGGCGGCCGCGCAGCCCACTCCCCCGAGCAGCATGAACACGGGCATCAGCACCTTCAGCTCGACCCAGCTGCCCGCCCGGAACCGCAGCGCCTTCGGCGGGCCCAGGGGGTACCAGCGCTTGCGGCCCACCGGGATGGGCCACAGGATCGGGCAGCCGGACACCGTCAGCGCGTCCCCGATGTCGTGCACCAGCGCGCCCAGCACGACCGGCAGACCCAGCCAGAGATACTCCTGCCCGGGCGCGGTGAACAGCCAGTTCGAGCCGTTGCCCGGCTTGTCCAGGATGCCCGCGAGGATCCACGCGCTGGTCCCTGCCAGCAGCCAGACCAGGACGTCGGCGCTGGAGCCGCGCGTCGCCCGCCACAGCAGGCCCTCGATGGCCAGCACCACGTGCGCGAACAGGATCGCCAGCACCGCCCAGCGGCCCCCGGTGATCGCCGCCGCCGAGCAGCCGCCACCGATCAGGACTGCCCACAACCAGGTGTGCGTCAGCGTGCGGTGCCCCCCGGAACGGCGCGGGTCCCCCGGCTTCCTCGTCGACTTGTAGACGGCGTAGGACAGCTTGTCGACGATCTCGCAGAGCCAGTGCGACAACGGCCCGAAGGCGCGCGAGATGGTCGCCGCCTTGTGGTCGAGGTCGGGGGCGAGCGCCGCGCCGGCGCAGATCAGGGCTCCGACCAGGACGACCGGCCAGGGCATGGGATGCCCGGCAGCGGCGGCGGCCGCTCCGACACCGAGCCAGGCGGCGGCTCCCGACAGTGAGTGTGCTGGTCCCATCATGGCCGTTCCCCGCCCTATTCCTCGTGTGCCGCTGTCCAGTTGACCGGGTGCGTTGACGCTCCGTCGGCGCCACAGCGTAGCTGCAGTGATCATCGCATCCGCAGCCGATTCCCCCATCGGCCGGTGGGCCAGGCAAGATGGGGACGTGACCCTCATCGATCAGCTGCCGCCGACCGCCGACCCCGACGCCCTCTACGAAGCCTTCGAGTCGTGGGCGCAGGAGCGCGGCCTCACCCTCTATCCCCACCAGGAGGAGGCGCTGATCGAGGTGGTCTCCGGGGCGAACGTGATCGTCTCGACGCCCACCGGCTCCGGCAAGAGCATGATCGCCGCGGGTGCGCACTTCGCCGCGCTGGCCCGGGACGAGGTCACGTTCTACACGGCACCGATCAAGGCGCTGGTGTCGGAGAAGTTCTTCGAACTGTGCAAGCTCTTCGGCACCGAGAACGTCGGCATGCTCACCGGCGACGCGTCCGTGAACGCCGACGCGCCCGTGATCTGCTGTACGGCCGAGGTGCTGGCCTCGATCGCGCTGCGCGACGGCAAGAACGCGGATGTCGGCCAGGTCGTCATGGACGAGTTCCATTTCTACGCGGAGGGCGACCGCGGCTGGGCCTGGCAGATCCCGCTGCTGGAACTCCCACAGGCGCAGTTCATCCTGATGTCGGCCACTTTGGGTGATGTCTCCTTCTTCGAGAAGGACCTCACCCGCCGGACCGGCCGTCCCACCTCGGTCGTCCGCTCCGCGACCCGACCGGTGCCCCTCTCCTACGAGTACCAGCTGACCCCGCTCACCGAGACGCTCACCGAGCTGCTGGCGAACCGGCAGGCCCCCGTGTACATCGTGCACTTCACCCAGGCACAGGCCGTGGAGCGGGCTCAGGCCCTCATGAGCATCAACATGTGCTCGCGCGAGGAGAAGGACCAGATCGCCGAGCTGATCGGCAACTTCCGCTTCACCACCAAGTTCGGCCGCAACCTCTCCCGCTACGTCCGTCACGGCATCGGCGTGCACCACGCCGGCATGCTGCCCAAGTACCGGCGCCTGGTGGAGAAGCTCGCCCAGGCCGGACTGCTGAAGGTCATCTGTGGCACGGACACGCTCGGCGTGGGCGTCAACGTGCCCATCCGGACGGTGCTGTTCACCGCCCTGACCAAGTACGACGGCAGCCGGGTGCGCACGCTGCGGGCCCGGGAGTTCCACCAGATCGCGGGCCGGGCGGGCCGGGCGGGCTTCGACACGGCGGGGCTGGTCGTCGCGCAGGCGCCCGAGCACGTCATCGAGAACGAGAAGGCTCTCGCGAAGGCGGGCGACGATCCGAAGAAGCGCCGCAAAGTGGTGCGCAAGAAGGCACCGGAAGGCTTCGTCGGCTGGACGGAGAACACCTTCGAGAAGCTGATCGCCTCCGAACCCGAGCCGCTGACCTCCCGGTTCCGGGTGACGCACACGATGCTGCTGTCGGTGATCGCCCGCCCCGGCAACGCCTTCGAGGCGATGCGCCACCTCCTGGAGGACAACCACGAGCCGCGCAGGCAGCAGCTCAGGCACATCCGGCGCGCGATCGCGATCTACCGCTCGCTGCTGGACGGCGGCATCGTGGAGAAGCTCGATCAGCCGGACGCCGAGGGCCGCATCGTCCGCCTGACGGTCGACCTCCAGCAGGACTTCGCGCTCAACCAGCCGCTGTCCACGTTCGCGCTCGCCTCGTTCGAGCTCCTCGACCCGGAGTCGCCGTCCTACGCCCTCGACATGGTGTCCGTGGTCGAGTCCACGCTGGACGACCCGCGGCAGATCCTCGTGGCGCAGCAGAACAAGGCGCGCGGCGAGGCCGTGGCCGCGATGAAGGCCGACGGGGTCGAGTACGAGGAGCGCATGGAGCGCCTCCAGGACGTCACGTACCCGAAGCCGCTGGAGGAGCTGCTCTTCCACGCGTACAACACCTACCGCAAGAGCCACCCCTGGGTCGGCGACCACCCGCTGTCGCCGAAGTCGGTCATCCGGGACATGTACGAACGGGCGCTGTCCTTCACGGAGCTGGTGTCCTTCTACGAGCTGGCCCGCACCGAGGGCATCGTGCTGCGCTACCTCGCCGGCGCCTACAAAACCCTGGACCACACCATCCCGGACGACCTGAAGTCCGAGGACCTGCAGGATCTGATCGAGTGGCTCGGCGAGATGGTCCGCCAGGTCGACTCCAGCCTGCTGGACGAATGGGAGCAGCTGGCCAACCCGGAGGAGATGACCGCCGAGGAGGCCCAGGAGAAGGCCGACGAGGTCAAGCCCGTCACCGCCAACGCCCGCGCCTTCCGGGTGCTGGTCCGCAACGCCCTCTTCCGCCGCGTCGAACTGGCCGCCCTCGACCAGGTCGAGGAACTGGGCGAGATGGACGCCGAAGCCGGCTGGGACGCCGAGGCGTGGGGCGACGCGATGGACAAGTACTGGGACGAGTACGACGACCTCGGCACCGGCCCCGACGCCCGCGGCCCCAAGCTGCTGGTGATCAAGGAGGAGCCGGAGAACGGCCTCTGGCGTGTCCGCCAGATCTTCGACGATCCGAGCGATGACCACGACTGGGGCATCAGCGCGGAGATCGACCTTGCGGCCTCCGACGCCGAGGGCCGTGCGGTCGTCCGCGTCACCGATGTCGGCCAGCTGTGACCACAGGAGAATCCCGCCCATGACGAACCCGGCCGAGAGACTGGTCGACCTCCTCGACCTGGAGCAGATCGAGGTCAACATATTCCGTGGCCGAAGCCCGCAGGAGTCCCTGCAGCGGGTCTTCGGCGGCCAGGTGGCGGGCCAGGCCCTGGTCGCCGCCGGACGCACCACGGAAGGCGACCGCCCCGTGCACTCGCTGCACGCGTACTTCCTGCGTCCGGGCCGGCCGGGTGTGCCCATCGTGTACCAGGTCGAGCGGGTCCGCGACGGGCGGTCGTTCACGACGCGCCGGGTCACGGCCGTGCAGCAGGGCCGCACGATCTTCAATCTGACCGCCTCCTTTCACAAGCCCGAGGAAGGATCTTTCGAGCACCAGCTGCCGCCGGCCCGCGAGGTGCCGCACCCGGAGTCCCTGCCGACGGTGGCCGAGGAGATCCGCGAGCATCTGGGCGCGCTGCCGGAGCAGTTGGAGCGGATGGCGCGCCGCCAGCCCTTCGACATCCGTTACGTCGACCGGCTGCGCTGGCACGCCGAGGAGATCGACGGCGCCGAGCCGCGCAGCGCCGTGTGGATGCGCGCGGTCGGCCCGCTCGGGGACGACCCGCTGGTGCACACCTGCGCACTGACCTACGCCAGTGACATGACCCTCCTGGACGCGGTCCGCATCCCGGTCGAACCCCTGTGGGGTCCTCGGAACTTCGACCTGGCCTCGCTGGACCACGCCATGTGGTTCCACCGGCCGTTCCGCGCGGACGAGTGGTTCCTGTACGACCAGGAGTCACCGATCGCGGTGGGCGGCCGGGGCCTTGCCCGGGGCCGCATCTACAACCTCGAAGGGCAACTGATCGTGTCCGTGGTACAGGAGGGGCTGTTCCGCAAGCTGGGCTGAACTGCGGTTTCACCGATCGTCGACGTTCTTGCCGAGAACGAAGCAGGGGTCGTGGTCCGAGGCGCACCCCACCGCGTCTCGTCGCGTTTCGTTGCACCCCACTACGTGTCCATCAGGATCGCCACGCTGTGGCCCGCCGTCTCAGCCACCTCCGCGGCGGGTACACCAGAGTTCAGCCACAGGGAGACCGCGGCATGACGCAGGTCGTACGGCCTCCTCGCAAGGAGCCGGGTCGGCAACGATCTTGCGAAGAACCTCGCCTCGCGCCTCCTTTACCTGAACGGAAATCATTTACACTCACTTCTCGATAAATTTCGATCGCCCCGGCCAGCGGCCCGGAAAATTGCCGGGTGCCAGCCACCTGAAGGCGTCGAAATTTGACCAGTCGATCAGTTGAACGGTTTGGCCAAATCCCTCGGAAGCCCCGGGTAAATGGTCACGAGATTACCCGCATCCCATCCCTGCCCTGTTCACACGGCACCTGTCCCACTGGCCGACGGAACTGCGCGCCAAGATCAGTGACCCCACGCGGGCCGCGCACGTCTTCTCCGCGCTCCTCCAGGCGGAGATCGTGGACACCGCCCTGCTCGGCGGACCGGCCCCCGACCCGGACGCCATCCGCATCCGCTCCCAGGAAGCCGCGAACGACCTGCTTGCACTCGCCGAGGCCGGACGGCTGTAATCGACGTTCGCCCTCGGCCGTCGGCCCTACTTGCCGCAAGACGGGTCCGCAGCGCTCAATGGCTGCTCGCCTCGGTCGTCCAGGAAGGTCTGTTCAGGGCCCTGTAGCGGGGGTCAGACCTCTGCGGGCCGGGGCCTTCTGCGGTGCAGCCACGCACGCAGTCCGCGGGCCGGCCGCGTCGCCCCCGGCTCGCCCTTGTGATCCCGAGGCGGAGGCGGCGAGGCCGGCCGAGCAGCCGCAACGGCGTGCCGTGCGGCCGTCGGCGGCACGGGGTGCGCGTGGTGCGCTGCGGGTCGCCGGGCGGGCGCCGTGTGCCGGGCCGCCGGGCGTGGGGCCGGCGAGTGGTCGCGTGCCTCCTGTACCGCGTGCGCCAGTTCGCTGCGCAGCCAGTCGGCCTCGTCGGAGTCATGTGCCGTCATGAGGTGCTCGGCGAGGTGCGCGGAGGGCGAGCCCGGGGCGCCGTGGTCGGACGGAGCGGACCGGAAGCGGTTCAGCTGCGCACGCTCGTAGGGATCCTTGACGACGTCCGCGATCTCCACGGGTGCGAGCAGGACGGCCACGGCCCCGGCCCTCGCCCAAGGACCCTCGGCCTCGCGCAGCAGGAATCCCAGGTGCCGTCCACGCCAGTTGCGGGCCCGCAGGTCCACCCCGGCCGCCAGCTGCCCCCTCAGGGTCTCGGGCGTACGCCCCTTCAGCAGATGCGCGTTCTCGGCGCAGGCCGCGAACTGCCGTAGTTCCTCTGCCAGATAGAGCCAGACCACGGCGCGGTAGCGGTTC
This sequence comes from Streptomyces griseochromogenes, assembly GCF_001542625.1. Taxonomy (NCBI): domain Bacteria; kingdom Bacillati; phylum Actinomycetota; class Actinomycetes; order Kitasatosporales; family Streptomycetaceae; genus Streptomyces; species Streptomyces griseochromogenes. The sequence goes on from NZ_CP016279.1 coordinate 7,199,174, forward strand.
AGGTAGAGGCGCACCGGCACCAGCAGTCCGAGACGGGCGAGCCGGGTGAACCTGCCCGCGGGGATCCCCATCAGCGCGGCGCCCTCCGCCGTACCGACGACCCGCACGCGTTCGCGGAGCGTCTCGGGAAAACCGTCCTGCGCGCGCAGCCGGTCGATCTCCGCCCGCTCGACCCTGCGGCCCCCGCCTCCGCCCTCGTCGGGCACGGTGCGGATGCGGCCGAGACGGACGGCGAGGGTGAACTCGTTTCGCCTGAGCCCCAGTTCACGGGCCGCGCGGCTCGGCGCGCAGGTGGCGGGGCGGGGTGGGACGAAGGTGCTTCCCGACATGGTCGTACTCCCCCGTGGAGTCGGTGGCGCACGCCGTGTGCGTTCGCCGTGCACACACCGTAGCCGGTTCGGCACGCGTCGTGGCGAGCCTGTGGATAACCCCGCGGAGCGCGACGAACACGCAGGTCAGAGGTCCTTCAGGGGTGCACGTTCGGGTTGCCGGGCGTCCACGCCGAGATGTTCTCCGACCCGGTTGACGAGCAGGGTCATCTCGTAGGCGATCTGCCCGATGTCGGCCTCCGCCCCGCTGAGCACGCACAGGCAGCTACCGGTACCGGCGGCGGTCACGAACAGTACGGCGTCGTCGTACTCGATCATGGTCTGACGCACCCTGCCCGCGCCGAAGTGGCGTCCCGAACCCTTCGCCAGGCTGTGCAACCCGGAAGCGACGGCGGCCAGATGCTCGGCGTCCTCGCGGCGAAGGCCTGTGCTTGCTCCGGTGACCAGCCCGTCGTTGGACAGGACCAGCGCGTGCCGTACGTGGTCCACCCGCTCGGTCAGATCGTCCAGGAGCCACCCGAGTCCCTGGTTGTGCCCCATGTTCCGTCTCCCCGTGTGACGTCTCCCCCTGGCTGGAGGATCTGCCCGCCAGCCTTCCCCACGACCGCCGTCCGGGCAAGCAGGATGGGCGTATGGCACAGAAGATGACCGATGAGGAATGGCGGGCGTTCGTCTCTTACGGCACCCGGACCGGCAAATTGTCCACCGTCAACGCCGATGGGAGCCCGCATGTCGCCCCGATCTGGTTCCTGTTGGACGGGGACGACGTGGTGTTCAACACCGGCAAGGAGACCGTGAAGGGGCGCAATCTCGCCCGTGACGGACGGATCGCCCTGTGTGTGGACGACGACCGGCCGCCGTTCCACTTCGCGGTGCTGAACGGGCACGCCCGGCTGTCGGAGGAGCTGGACGAGGTGCGTCTTTGGGCCACCCGCATCGCCGCCCGGTACATGGGCGAGGAGCGCGCCGAGGAGTTCGGCGCCCGCAACGGCGTCCCGGGCGAGCTGCTGGTGAGGGCCACCGTGGACAAGGTGGTGGCGCTGAAGGACCTGACCGGCTGAGACTCAGCTCACCGAGTCGAGAAGCCGGGCGGTGTGCATCCGCCCGGCGTACTCGACGAGGCGGATCAGCACCTCCTTGCCGGAGTCCCGGTCGCGAGCGTCGCACAGCACCACAGGTGTCCCCCGGTCCAGGTCGAGGGCCCGGGAGACGTCGTGGGCGCCGTAGGCGCGTGCCCCGGTGAAGCAGTTGACGGCCACCACGAAGGGGATGCGACGGTGCTCGAAGTAGTCGACCGCCGGGAAGCAGTCCTCCAGCCGGCGCGTGTCGGCGAGAACGACGGCACCGAGGGCTCCCTGCGAGAGTTCGTCCCACAGGAACCAGAAGCGGTCCTGTCCCGGTGTGCCGAACAGGTACAGGGAGAGGCCGGAGCGGATGGTGATGCGCCCGAAGTCCATGGCGACGGTGGTGGTGACCTTCTGGTCCACACCATCGGTGTCGTCCACCAACTGCCCGGCCTCGCTGAGCAGTTCCTCGGTACGCAGCGGCCGGATCTCGCTGACGGCCCCGACCAGGGTCGTCTTGCCGACACCGAAGCCGCCGGCGACCAGTATCTTCAGCGCCAGGGCCGACATGTCGCCGGAGGCGTCGCTGTGCTCGGAAGCCATGATCACTTCTTTCGGGAAGGCCGGCTGCGGTCGGGGCCAAGGTGGTCGGGACAGGAAGTCAGCATCATGACAACTTCGGCACCCGTTCGGGGGATCGGACCGGAATGCATCTGATGTGACCGTGTCGCGCCCGGTTGGTTGCAAAAGGCGCGCCAAACGGAATGCCGTGAGTCGTCCGATGGGTTGTGAACGTTCATCTACAGCGCCCGCAGCCCTTCGATGACCTCGTGCAGGATCCGCTCGTCCGGCAGCTGGGCCGGGGGAATCGGGCGGCTGATGGTGACGCAGCCCAGTTCCAGGAGGTCGCCGAGGAGCACTCGCACCACGCCCACCGGCAGGTCGGCGCCGGCCGCGAGTTCGGCGACGGACTGCGTCTCCGTACGGCACAGGTGGACCAGGGCCCGGTGCTCGGGACCGAGCGCGGTGTCGTCCACGGCCGGTGCGGCGGGGGCGAGGGTGACGAGGGCGATCAGGTCGAAGCGCACTCCGATGGGACCCGGCTGGGTGCGTCCGCCGGTCATGGCGTAGGGGCGGACCAGGGGCCCGGCCTCGCCGTCGTACCACTGGCTGCCCTGTTCTCGCGGGCCGCCGGTCGGGTGCTCGGTCATGGGTGCCGCGCCTTCCGGCTCATCCGAAGGCGGGCGGCTGGACCGCGATGCGCGGCGCTGTGCGAAGGTGCTCGCCCACGCGCTTGACCAGGCGTGCCATCTCGTAGGCGACCAGGCCGATGTCGGCGGTGACCGCGGTGAGCACGGCGAGGCAGGAGCCCTCGCCGGCGGCGGCCACGAAGAGGAAGGCCTCGTCCATCTCCACCATGGTCTGGCGTACGCCGCCGGCCCCGAAGTGCCGTCCCGCGCCCTTGGCAAGACTGTTGAAGCCGGACGCCACGGCGGCGAGGTGCTCCGCGTCCTCGCGGGCGAGGCCGGTGGAAGCGCCGACGGCCAGGCCGTCGTTGGACAGCACGACGGCGTGCCGCACCTCGCTCACCCGTGTCACCAAGTCGTCCAGCAGCCAGTCGAGTTCGCCGGACCGCTGGGGGTCCCTCATGTTCGGGTCCTGGATCATGCCGGATCTCCTTCGGTGCTGTCGCTGCCCGTTTCGGGATCCGGGGCGGCGGCGCGGCCGGGACGCGTGCCGCCACCACGCACCCAGCCGTCGCGGTAAGCCGTCATGCGGTCCCGTACGAGTTCGGGGGTGCGCCGGTCGTCGGCGCGCGGGGTGGATTGCTGAACCGGTTCTTCGGGGCGCTGACGACGGAGTTGAGGTGCGAGGCTCGCCTGGCGTACACGGCGCGGGAGGTCGTCGGTGGGCTCGGAGTCGTTCGGTGAGCGGTGCAGCCTCAAAGCGGTGACTCCGGGGGGCGGGGGTTCCTGCGCGGGCGTCGAGGAGGCCGGGGTGGTGGCCGCGAGGGCGGGCCGGCCGGACTGCCTGTCGACCGCGGACGGTGGCCGGGGCGCGTCGGGCACGCGCGCGTATTCGGGTTGCCGCTCCGGGCGTTCCTGCGTCTCCTCGTGTGCGGGGCGTTGCGCGGATCCGGTGTGCAGCAGGGCGGTCGGCAGGAGGACGACCGCGGTGGTGCCTCCGTAGGGGGAGGTGCGCAGGTGCACCTTGATGCCGTGCCGGGAGGCCAGCCTGCTGACCACGAACAGTCCGAGGCGGTCGCTGTCGAACAGATCGAGGGCCTCGGACTGCTCGATCCGCCGGTTGGCCTCCGCGAGCGTCTCGGCGCCCATACCGAGGCCCCGGTCCTCGACTTCGAGGGCGTAACCGTTGCCCACGGGTTCGCCGGTGACCCGTACGCGTGTGTGGGGCGGCGAGAACTGGGCGGCGTTCTCGACGAGTTCGGCCAGCAGATGAGTGAGGTCGGCCACGGCCGTGCCGATGACGGACGCCTCCGGGAGCTGGCGCACCTCCACGCGCGCGTAGTCCTCGATTTCGGACACGGCGGCGCGTACGACGTTCGTGAGGGACACGGGCATGCGCCAGGCCCGGCCGGGTGCCGCTCCGGAGAGGATGATCAGGCTCTCGGCGTGGCGCCTCATCCGGGTGGTGAGGTGGTCGAGGCGGAAGAGGTCGCTCAGCTCGTCGGGGTCGTCGGAGCGACGCTCCATGCTGTCCAGGAGACTGAGCTGGCGGTGGACCAGCACCTGGCTGCGCCGGGCCAGGTTGACGAAGACACCGGAGATGCCGCTGGCGAGTTCGGCGCGCTCCACCGCGGCGTGCAGGGCGGCGCGGTGGACGGTGGTCAGGGCCTCCGACACCTGCCCGGTCTCGTCCTCCGCCGGTGGCCCGGCCGGTGCCTCGGCCTGGATGTCGATCTCTTCGCCCGTGCGCAGCTTCCGCATCGCCGCGGGGAGTTTGCGGCGGGCGATCTCCAGGGCGTCGTTGCGCAGGCTCACCAGCTCGACCACGAGGGCCCGTCCGATGCGGACGGAGATGACGAGCGAGGCGGCGACGGCGGCGAGGCCGAAGAACACGGCGGCGCCCGCCGGGCTGAGCAGGCCGCGCGCGACCGGGTCGGCGCGGCCCGCGACGGCACGCCCGCTGTCCGCCGCGATGCCCCCCATCACGTCCCGCACGCGCGCGTGAGCCGCGCTCCAGGCCGTCGTCGGTGCCGCGTCGATCGCCTTGGTGCCGGGGCCGGCGGCGAGGATCTTGTCCTCGGTGGTGGTGAGCGAGGTGTACGCGGCGCTGCCGGCGAGGTCGCGCCAGTCGGTGCGCTGGTTGCCGGGCAGGTCGGCGACGGCGGCCTCGGTGAGGGTGCGGCGTGTGGCGACAGCTGCCGCGAAGAACCGCAGCCGATCGCTCTGCAGGGCACCGGCCGGGCGCGTGCTGCCGAGGACGGCGTCCTCCTGGGCCAGCGCCTCGGCGGCGCGGGAGAATTCGAGCAGTACGCGCGCGTCGGAGCCGATGTCGGCCTGCTGGATGCCGGTCAGGGCCCCGTCCACCAGGAAGGCCGTATCGATCGTCTCGGTGTACCGGGTGAACGCTTCGCGCCAGCCGGCCCTGCGGTCGAGTACGGAGGTCCGCAGGGCGCGCAGGTCCTCGGCTCCTGTGACGAACGTCCGGAGGCGCTCGGCGACTCCGGCGGGGAGTTCCTGGCTGTCGGCGACGGTGCTGTCGGCGCCGAGCCGCAGCCCGGCCACCGCGCGGTCGGTTCGGGCGGCGAGTCCGCGGAGGTCGCCGCCTCCCGCGTCCGGGGCGGCGGCGTAGCGCACGGCAGCGGCCCGCTCGGTCTGCAGGGCGGTCACGGCCACGGCCACCGGGGCGCGCAGTTCGGCATCGACTCGCTGGGACTGGCGCAGCCGGGCGATGTCCTGGGCGGTGCTGACGGTGGCGTACGCCCACAGGGCGAGCAGGGAGACGACGGGCACCATCAGCAGGCAGACCACCTTCGCCCGTACCGTGCGGGGCCGCAGGCGCCAATGGCGCGTGCGCGGCGGCGCGTTGTCCGGTGGCGTGCCGAGGAGGCGTTCCGTGTCCTCCTCGGCCGGTGGTCCGGCGTGGGCACGGCGGCCGCGCGGTGGGAGCGACTCCGGGGTGCCGGCGTTCGGGGTGCTACGGGGTGGGCGCATGGCCTCCTCGCTCGGGACGTGGGTCGGGGCTCCGGGGCCGGACTCCCGCTAGCGGGCGGCGCTCTGGACGGGCCGCTGGGCCGAGGCGGACGCCTGGCGTTCGTCGGCCGTGGGCGAGAGGGCGACGAAAGCCGAGGTGAGGAACAGGTAGGACCCGAGGCCGACGGCGAGGGGGAAGATGAACTGCATCGCCGTGGCCCCGGGCAGCTCCTGGCCCGAGGGGGTGACACGCACGCTCACCGCGAACATCCCGGTGTAGTGCATGCTGCTGACGGCCGCCCCCATGACGAGCGAGGCGACGGTGACCGCGACGGGCGACTTGATGTTGAGCCCCGCCCACAGGGCCGCGGTCGCCGCCACGACGGCGATCAGGACCGAGAGTCCGACGAGGACGGGGTCGTAGTGCACATGACCATGCAGCCGTACCGCCGCCATGCCCAGGTAGTGCATGCTGGCGACGCCCAGCCCGGTGGTGAGCCCGCCGAGCAGGAGTGCCCGGTTGCGGTCCCGGCTGTAGCCGACGGCGAAGACGCCGGCGCAGACGACGACCACGGCGACGACGAGGCTGAGGATGGTCAGCGGTACGTCGTAGCGGATGTCGGTGCCGCTGACACGGAAGCCGAGCATGGCCACGAAGTGCATGGTCCAGATGCCCGTCCCGATCGCGGAGGCGGCGGTGAAGAGCCAGTTGCGGCGCGACCGGCCGGTGGTGCCGAGCGCGCGCACGGTGCAGCGCAGTCCCAGTGCGGCACCTATACAGGCCATGACGTACGACAGCACGGGGGTCAGCCAGCCGAAGGCGGCGTGGTCCAGGTGTCCCATGGCCCCGGGACGCTAGCCGGGGCAGGGGCGCACGAAGGGGGCGCATTTCGAAAGGTGTTGGAATATGACACAGAAAGGCGATGGAACGATCGCGTCCCGCTCGAACATGCGCGCAGCAGGGTCCCCCGTGCCAGTGAGGGATCATGCGGAGCATGAGCGACGACCACACACACGTACAGGAGTTCTTCACCGCGCGCGCGGCCGACTGGGACAGCAGGTTCCCCGACGACGGCCCGGCTTACGCGGCCGCCGTTGCCGACCTGGGGCTCCGTCAGGGCGACCGCGTGCTCGACGCGGGCTGCGGCACGGGCCGCGCCCTGCCGCCGTTGCGTGCCGCCGTAGGGTTCTCCGGGACGGTGACCGGGGTGGATCTGACCCCGGCCATGCTCCAGGCCGCCGTACGGGCGGGCAGGGACCGTGACGGACGGCTGCTGCTCGCGGATGTCGCCGCGCTGCCGCTGAGGTCCGGATCCCTGGACGCCGTGTTCGCGGCGGGCCTGATCGCGCATCTGCCGCGCCCCTCCGAGAACCTGTGCGAGCTGGCCCGCGTGGTGCGGCCAGGTGGCACGCTCGCGCTGTTCCACCCCATCGGCCGGGCCGCCCTGGCGGCTCGTCAGGGACGGCAGATCACCCCCGACGACCTCCGGGCCGAGGCCCGGCTCGGCCCGCTCCTCGCCCGCTCGGCGTGGCGCATGACGTCGTACGTCGACGAGCACGACCGGTTCCTCGCGCTGGCCGTTCGCGAGGCCTGACGACCGGGATGGGTCAGCCCCGTCCCACGACGGCTGCCGCGAAGGCGTCGGGGTTGTCGAACATGACGTTGTGCCCGGCGCCCGGCACCGTCACCACACGGACTCCGGCGGCTTCCAGGTCCTCCCTGCCCTGGAGTTCCCCGCTGTGCTCGCCCTGAAGGTAGACGCGGTCGATCGTGAGGCCTTCCAGCATCGTGCGCATCACGGGGTCCGAGCCGCGACGGAGGCCGACGGCACTGCGGTGCAGAGCGCGCGGATCGGCCAGCCTCATGGTGGCCGCCCACAGCGGGCCGACCGCGTCCAGCACGCGCGCGTAGCGCTCTTCGACGAACTCGTCCTCTTCGTAGGCGGCGATTCCGCTGCTGGCGGCCGTCGACGGTGGGAAGGCGTCGAGGTTGGCCTCCGTGAGGACCAGCCGGGAGACGAGATCGGGCCGCCGGTGGGCGAGCACGACGGCGACGGCGCCGCCCATGCTGTGCGCGACCAGCTCGGCACCGGCGACGGCGGCCTGGTCCAGTGCGACCGCGACAGCGTGGGCGTGCTCGTCCAGCGTGTAGCCGAAGTGCTCGGGCCGGTCGCTGGTGCCGTGCCCGGGCAGGTCCACGAACAGGCTGCGCCGGCCCGCGAGTTCGGGGCGGGCCGCGATGTGCGCGCCGGCCCCTGCGCGCCGAGGAGCTGGACGACCCGTTCCGGCGCGGCATCCTCACCATCGCGCGCGCCACGAGCCGGGCCGAACTCGCCTGGCTGCGCGACACGCTCAGGTCACTCGAGGACGTCGTCCGCTGAGGCGTCCGGGTGCCGGACCGGACAGCCGCCCGCCCCTGGGACCTGGCATGTACCCGGCCCGGCCCGCCGGTGGCCGTTCGGGTAGCCCCTGACCTCCCAGTTCTGCCGTGCGAAGTGCGGCGAGCGGCGCGGCGGCGGCAGTCGGACCAGCCGGCCGAGCACCCGCACGGCGCGGCGCACGAGCGCGCGGGCGGCCGGACCCGGCGGCTCGTAGCGGAAGGCGCGCAGCAGCGGCGTCGAGCAGGGCGCGTGTCGCCGCGCGCAGCAGAGGTGCCATCGGGCGCGGGTACCAGGACGCCATCAGGTCGAGCCTGGCGTCGGAGACCCGCCGAGCCTGCTCGTCCCACGCCAAGTGGGCCTCCTCGTAGGCGTCGACGAGGGTTTCGAACTCCTCGTAGACCCCGGGGATGACGGGATACCCATGCGCCGGCCGAGCATGCGGTAGTACTCGGTGGCGGCGACGATCTCGTGCCGGGACAGACGACGCCGACCGTAGGTGTCGATCCAGCGCCTCGGCATCACGACGAACAAGGACAGCACGTAGCGCATGTCGTCGTCGCTGATGTCATAGTTTCGGTGCATCTGGTTGATGCGGCGGATCGCGGTCCTGCCCTCCGGGGTGCCGGAGCCGTGCTCCACGACGGCGTCGAGGAGCAGCACGGTGTCGTCTTAGCGCTTCTGTGTACGTTCGGTCAGCTCCGCCGTCCGCGCGAGCAGCCGTCCGATGCCGGGGACGGCGTAGGTGCGGTACAGCGCCAGCTCAAGGGCCCGTGCGTAATCCCACGGAAATTCGAACGCCACACCGAGCCGGTAGACGTACAGGCCATCCGCCACCGGGTCCATCCGGCGGATCTGCTCGAGCCGAGCGAAGCGCTTCACGGCGCCGCCAGCCTTCTGCCACAGAAGCTCCAACTCTACGGAGAACAGCGCGCGTTGAGCGATGGGGGACGGCCCTTTCAGGGGCAACATGGTGCACGTGTTCGACTTGACGCGCATATGCACCACCCGTTCCCGCACCTCCCCGCACGCGAAGGCATCCGGGGCGGGCACGCACACAACATGTTCGAAGCCGCAGCCGCCTGGGAGGCGGCCGGCACGGATGACGATCAGGGGCGGGGTCGGGAAGGCGGCGACCCGGGTGCCGCCGCAGGCTCGGTCACTCGGGGTGTGCGAGACGGCGCACCGGGCCGTCCTCGCTCTCGCCCGGGAACACGACGAGTCGCTTCGGGCGGCGGTTCGCGATCTCCACAGGCTCTCCACGGGTTGCCCACGGCCCGAGGGGGGACACCGCACCGAGTGGTGGTCATTTCGCCCCCGTCCAGGTGGAAACCTGCAGCTCCGCGTGGTGTGAGGAGTCGTGACAAGCGCCTTCCGCTCGCACTAGGGTGCGCGCCGTTGGACGAACCACTGGGGAGGCACGGATGGCCGGGACGGACGATGAGGCCGTCGCAGCCGCGGACGAGGCGCTGTATGTGCTCACGGCGGTACTGCTGACGCCGGCGCAGTTTCCGAGCGTGCTGGGCGACGACTATCCGGAGGCATGCGCAGCGCTGGATCTGGCACCGCGCGCCGACGGGTACGGCCTGGTGCTCGGGCAGGACGGTGACGGCGCCCGCTGGACGGTCGTCATCGACGACGTCTCGCTGGTCGCCGTGGCGATCGCCTCCTGGGACTGCGGGATGGAGTACGAGCTGTCCCCGGACGAGCGCACGGTTGTGGCCGCCTTGCCGGGCTGGCCGCTGGCGGTCGCCGTCGCCGCACCCGGTGTACCCGCGCCGCACGACCCCGGCCCGGAGATCGCGGACGGACCCGCGCTGACCCCGCCGGACACCAGCTCCTGGGGACCCGCCCAGCGGCGCCTGGGCGCCGACGAGATAGCGCTGCAGTGGGCGGTGTGGAGGGAGCAGATCGGCGACGACTACTTCCCCTCACCCGAGGAGGGGCCGGCCGGCACGGAGGCCGGTGCGGAGGCCGGTGCGGAGGACTCGGCGGCCGACGAGGAGAGCGCGCCGAAGGGCGGCCACCGGGGCGTTCGCCGGGTGCTGGCGGAGATGCACGCCTACGTCGACTCGCCGCCGCCGCTGGGCCGGGTGCGCTCGTCGTTCGCCCCGGGCGACGCCCGTACGCTGCGCGCCGACGGACCCGGATGGTCGATGGTGGCCCGCACCGACGACATCGCGTTCGTCCTGCTGGACGAGGAGCCCGGCGAGGTGCTGCCCGTGGGCCGGGGCCCGGAACTGCCAGGGCTGCTGGAGGCGCTCGACAAGATGGCCGTGCGGCCCAGTTGAACCCGCGGGGGCCGCGCCCTGCGTATCGGCGCGGCCCCCGCGGGCTCCGAGCGAGCCTGCGGCCGTCCCGGCGATCGGTCCCGGGCCGATCGCCGGTCGCTCAGCGGCCGAGTTCCTTGCGCGTGACCCGGCGGAGCCTGCGCCGCTGCGAAGGGTCCAGCGTCAGGTACGCGGCGGCCGGAACCCCCACCACGATCAGGAACGAGATCCACCAGGGCAGCCAGATCAGCAGGATGAGACCGACCGCCACACCCCCTGCGGCGATCTTCGCGGTCTTGGACATGAGCGTCGCCTCCTTCGCGGCCACTGCCGCTCTCTGCTGTGGAAACGGCCCCGCGCTCCCAGCGGTTCCGGACCCCGACCCTGAGACATCCCTGAGACACACCCCTTAGTGCCCCAGATCACAGCCTAAGCCTTCGGGGTGCACCTCTGACGTGCTGTACCCTCGGCGACTCCGAGGCGAGTAGTCAACTTTGAGGAGTGCGGCAGAGCTGTGCAGAGGATTCCCACGGAACCACTCTCCGAGCTGTCCGAACTGACCCGCTGCTGCGCGGTATTCCTGCCATCCGACCCCGCGCGCAGCGGTCAGATGGCCTTCTGGCGACCGGACGCCGAGACGCCCCCAGCCGTCGCCGGTGGCTCCCTCTCGGATCTTGATCTGGTGTTACCGGCCCACGACAGGGCCAGGGCCGTCCAGCGGGTACGGCTGCCCGCCCTGCTGCTGCCGGTACGCACCGCCCTGCCGGTGCTCACACACGCGTGTACGGAGCCCGGCGGCCACCGGGCCACGGCCTTCTGGGGCACGGCCGGCCTGTTGGCCCTGCACCTCCTGGCGCGCGGTCTGCTGCTGCCCGGCCTCTCCCCGGGGGATCACGACGCGTGGCGTGCCGGGCCCCTGTCCCCGCACGATGCGGAGCTGGTGTGCGAACTGGCCGCGGCCATGCCTCCGGAGTCACACGCCGTGCCCCTCGCCGCCGCCGGGCGGCCTCGGCTGCCCGACCCGGAGCGGCTGCTGCGCTCCTTCCTGGACGCGGTCGCCGACACGCTCCCCCGCACTCCCGCCGCACCGCTCGTGACGGGCGGCACCGCCTACGCGGCGCCCGAGCCGCAGCAGCCGCCCGGTCTGCGGGCGTGGGCCGACGACATCGCCGCCGGACACGACGCCGGGGTGCGCCTGTCGCTGCGGGTCGAAGCGCCCGGCCTCCACGACGCAGGCCGTGAGGACGACGCTCCGGTACGGTTCCGTGCGGTGCTCCAGGTACACGGCGTGAGCGGGTCGGCGGACGTCGCGGACGCCGCCGAGCTGTGGGCCTCCCCCGGAGCCGGGCGCGAGGGATTCGGCGCACGCGCGCGTGCCGACGCGCTGCTGGCGCTGCGCCGGGCCGCCAGGGCGTGGGCGCCGCTGACGCCTCTGCTCACCGCCGCCGCTCCCGACGTCGTGGAACTGGACGACGACGAGATCGTCGAACTCCTGGGCGAGGGCGCCCGGGCGCTGGCCGCTGCAGGTGTCGACGTGCACTGGCCGAAAGAACTGACGCGCGAGCTGACCACACATGCCGCCGTCGGACCGCCGGACGGCGGGACTGCCGTGGGCGGCAAGACCTCGGCGCTGCCGTCGTTCCTGTCGGCGGACGCCCTCGTCACTTTCCGCTGGTGGTTCGCGCTGGGCGGACGGGAGCTGTCGCGCGAGGAACTGGACCGGCTCGCGGAGGCCAAGCGTCCCCTCGTTCGGTTGCGTGACCGATGGGTCCTGGTCGACCCGCACGAGGCCGATCGCGCCCGCGCCCGGCAGGACCGCTCCATCACCCCGGTCGAGGCGCTGGCCGCCGCTCTGACGGGCTCGGCCGAGGTCGACGGGCGCCGGGTCGAGGTACGGCCCACGGGATGGCTGGAGGGGCTGCGAGAGCGGCTCGCCGATCCGGAGGCGGCACAGCCCGTCGGTCAGCCTCCGGGGCTCGCCGCCACCCTGCGCGACTACCAGCTGCGGGGCCTCGGGTGGCTGGTCCGGACGACCGCCCTCGGGCTGGGCTGCTGCCTGGCCGACGACATGGGCCTCGGAAAGACGGTCACGCTGATCGCGCTGCATCTGCACCGGCAGGCGGACGCCTCGGCGGCCGGGCCCACGCTGGTGGTCTGCCCGGCGTCGCTGCTCGGCAACTGGCAGCGTGAGATCGAGCGGTTCGCTCCCGGGGTGCCGGTGCGCAGGTTCCACGGGCCGGGACGCATTCTCGGCTCCTTGGCGGACGGGGAGTTCGTGCTCACGACCTACGGCACGATGCGCCTGGACGCCGAGCGGCTCGCCGAGGTGCCCTGGGGCATGGTCGTCACCGACGAGGCACAGCACGTGAAGAATCCGTACGCGGCGACCGCGCGTGCCCTGCGGTCCATCGGGGCGCGCGCACGCGTGGCCCTCACCGGCACACCGGTGGAGAACAATCTCACGGAGCTGTGGGCGATTCTCGACTGGGCGACACCGGGGCTGCTGGGCCGTCTCGGCACCTTCCGCGCGCGCTATGCGCAGCCGGTCGAGGGCGGCCGCGATCCCGCCGCCGCGGAGCATCTCGCGCGGCTCGTGCGGCCGTTCCTGCTGCGTCGCAGGAAGTCGGACCCCGGCATCGCGCCCGAACTGCCGCCGAAGACCGAGACCGACCACCCGGTGGCACTCACACACGAACAGACGGGTCTGTACGAGGCATTGGCGCGCGAGACACTCGAGCGGATCGCGACAGCCGACGACATGGCCCGCCGGGGCCTGATCGTGAAGCTGCTGACCGGGCTGAAGCAGATCTGCAATCATCCGGCGCAGTTCCTCAAGGAGGACGAACCGCGGCTCCCGGAGCGCTCGGGGAAGCTGGAACTGCTGGACGAACTGCTCGACACCATCCTCGCGGAGGGATCGGCTGTCCTGGTCTTCACCCAGTACGTGCGGATGGCCCGCCTGCTCGAACGGCACCTGACGGACCGTGGGGTCGCGTCGCAGCTGTTGCACGGCGGTACTCCGGTCGCCGAGCGCGAGAAACTCGTACACCGCTTCCAGGAGGGCGAGGTGCCGGTGTTCCTGCTGTCGTTGAAGGCAGCGGGGACGGGCCTGAACCTCACGCGCGCGGAGCATGTCGTGCACTACGACCGCTGGTGGAACCCGGCCGTCGAGGCGCAGGCCACCGACCGCGCGTACCGGATCGGGCAGACCCGCCCGGTGCAGGTGCACCGGTTGATCGCCGAGGGGACCGTCGAAGATCGCATCGCGGAGATGCTCGGGCGCAAGCGGGAACTGGCCGACGCCGTGCTCGGCGCCGGCGAGGCGGCGCTGACCGAGCTGACGGACACGGAACTGGCCGCACTGGTGGAACTGCGCGGGGAGGCGCGATGAGCCGCAACGACCATGAGTACGAGCACGACCTGGAACGCACGTTCGCCGCGCCGCCGCCCGCGCACGGGCGCGGATTCACGCAGACCTGGTGGGGCCGTGCCTGGCTCGGGGCACTGGAGGACGCCGCGCTGGACGGGGCGGCGGTGAAGGCGGGACGCCGCCTCGCGCGCGCGGGCGCGGTGGGCGCGGTGACCGTTCGACCGGGCCGGGTCACCGCTGTCGTCCGCGATCCGAAGGGTGTGGCGCACCGGGCGGACGTCCTGGTCCCCGAGCTCTCCGAAGAAGAGTGGGTCCGTTTTCTGGACCTGGCCGTGGAGCAGGCGGGACACCTGGCCGCGCTCCTCGACGGGGAACTGCCCTCACACCTGATCGAGGACGCGGCAGTCAGGGGAATCGATCTGTTGCCGGGGCTGGGCGATCTGGAGCCCGAGTGCGACTGCGGCACATGGGACCACTGCGGGCACACCGCCGCCCTGTGTCACCAGGTGGCGCGGCTGCTGGACGAGGATCCCTTCGTGCTGCTGCTGATGCACGGCCGGGCGAAGGGCGCGTTCCTGGAGGAGCTGTACCTGCGGAGCACCGCGCCCTCGGACGAGCCCGCCGAGACCGAGGGCGAGGGTGTGGACGCGGCGGAGGCCTGGGCAGCCGCGGACATCCTTCCCCCGCTGCCCGCCCTGCCCGGTGTCCCGAAGACACCCGGCGAACCGCCGTCCTTCGACACCGAAGTACCACCCGCACCCGGGATCGACCCCGCAGCGCTCGAACATCTGGCGAGCCGGACAGCCGCGGAAGCCCACCGGCTGCTGGGACACACACTCGGCGCCGGCGGACCCGGAGACGGCGTCTTCATCGAGCTGACGGCCGCTCAGGACGCCGTACGACTGGCCGACGGGGCGGCACCGGACGCTGTGACCGACCGGCTCGCCGAGGGGTCACAACGGGGTCGCGAGGGATTGGCGACGGCTGTCGGCGCCTGGCGACTCGGAGGCGCGGCGGCCTTGGCCGTGCTCGACGGGGAGTGGCAGGTGACGGGCGCGGCCCTCGCACGCGCGCGTGCGGCCCTGGAAGCGGCCTGGGAGACGGCGGAGCGGCCGTCGTTCCAGCCGGTCGGCAACCGGTGGACCGTCCCGGAGGAGCGCGTCCAGCTGCGCCTCGGCCGGGACGGCCGATGGTGGCCGTACCGCGAGGAGAACGGCCGCTGGGTCCCGACGGGCGGTCCCGACCCGGATCCGGCAACCGCACTGGCGGCGGCGCGACTCGGGCCGGACAGCGATCCGGACACCGGCATCTGACAGTCCGTCATCGCGCCATGGGGGCGACTCGACCGGAGTCGGTTGCCACTTGTTCACCCATCGGTCGTACGGCATTCCTCCCAGGGCCCAAATGTGGCCGCAACCAACGGAGTTGCTCCCAGGAGGCCCGATGTCCCCGCACGCCGACGGCCGGCGCCGTGCCCACCGTTCCGTCGCCTCGGCCCTGCCCATGGCCCTGGCCGCCGCCCTGGTGGCCGCGGGAACGGCCGCGGCGACGCCGCCGGGGGACGGTGCCCGTGTCGTCCGCACGGCCGCCCTCGGGGAGATCCCGCTCGGCGCGTTCAGCAACACGCTGCTGCCCGGCAGCGTGGACGACGACCACGGAGTACACCTCGGCGGCATCGGCAGTGACATCTACCCGGCCGGCCGCAAGGGCGAGTTCTGGACGGTGACCGATCGCGGTCCCAACGGGCAGATCAAGGTGGACGGCAAGAAGCGCCGGACGTTCCCGGTGCCGGGCTTCGACCCCGCGATCGTGAAGATCCGGGTCTCCGGGGACGCGGTCGAAGTGATCGACGCGATTCCGCTCACCACGTCCTCGGGGAAGGCCGTCACCGGGCTGCCCGACCAGAAGGGCCGCGACGAGGCGCCGTACACCTTCGACGCATCGACGCCGCTGTCGTACGACCCGGACGGCCTGGACACCGAGGGCATCGTGCGGGCCGGGGACGGGACCTTCTGGCTCGTGGACGAGTACGGCCCCTCGCTGATCCACGTCTCCGCGCGCGGGGAGGTGCTCACCCGGTACGTGCCCGAGGGGCTGAACCTCACCGGCGCCGACTACCCGGTGGTGGAGTCCCTGCCGTCCATCCTGCTGCACCGGAAGACCAACCGCGGCTTCGAGGGGCTGGCGCAGCTTCCGGGCGGCGACCTCGTGATGGCTCTGCAGAGCCCGCTCTCGCTGCCCGACGGGGCTGCCGGGGACGCCTCGCGCACGACCCGTCTCCTGCGCTTCTCGCCGAGGAAGAAGGCCGTCACCGCCGAGTACGCCTACCGGTTCGACCCGGTGGACGTCGTCGACCCCGGCGAGGACGACACCTCCGAGCTGAAGATCTCCTCGGTGGTGGCCGTGGGCGGTGACCGGCTGCTGGTGGAGGAGCGCACCGACAAGGCCGCCAGGCTGCAACTGGTCAGGCTGGGGCGCAAGGCGGACATCCTCGGCGGCCCCTGGGACGACGACACGACGTCTCCGACGCTGGAGCAACTGGACGATCCGGCCGCCGCGGGCGTCCCCGTACTGGCCAAGCGGCTCGTGGTCGACCTGGGCAAGGTCGGCGGCGTGCCCGGGAAGATCGAGGGCATCGCGCGCGTGGACCACGACACGCTCGCCCTCATCAACGACAACGACTTCGGGATGACCGACGGTCCGGGCGCCTTCGACGCCCAGGGCCGACTGGTCGACAGCGGCATCAAGACGACCGTGACGTACGTCCGACTGCCGGGACACCACTAGAGGCCTTCAGGGCAGGTTGTCCGGCAGAGAGGGCAGGAGCGTCCGCAGGTCGCTCGGGAGCGTACTCGGGAAGCCGGACGGCAGTGCGGTCGGCAGCCGCGACGGCAGCCTGCTGGGCAGTTCGGTGGGGAGGCGGAAGGAGGGCCGGGCAGAGCGGCTCGTGGGCGTACCGCTGCTGTCCGGCCCCTTCTTGTCGGCCGAGCCGTCGTGCCCGGAGACCATCAGCACCACGGCCAGGACGGCCGCGGCGACCACCAGGACGGCCAGGGCGGAGAACAACGGACCACGGCTGCGCCGTGGAGGTTCCGGGTAGTGTGCCCGGCCCGGCTCGACCGACGGGGGCAGGCGTTCGCCCCACGGGGGCGGGCCATAGCCTCCGTGCGGCGGTCCGAAACCACCACCCGCGGGCGCGGGTTCGTCCGGAGGTCCGGGCGGCAGGGGCGGTTCCGGCGGCAGAGACATACCCTCCAGAGTCGCCGCCGCCCGGTCACGAGGCGACCGGCGCACAGAAGCTGATACCGGCTCATGACGGGGCCGTATTGTTCCGCCGCACCCCCCGCGGAGGGCGGTCGGCGGACGGCCGGCGTGCCGAACTCTCAAGGCCCGGCAGGCGCGCGCGTGCGGACGCCCCAGAAGGCGGAAGGGCCCTCACGCGAGCGTGCGCGCTCAGCCGCGTACGCCGAGCAGGTGGTCCATCGCCAGTTGGTCGAGCCGTTCGAAAGCCATCCCGCGCGCGCCGGCCGCCTCCACGTCGTAGTCCTCGAAGGCCGTGCGGTCGGCGAGGAGTGCCTGCAGGCCGTCCGCCGCGGTCGGCTGGGCCAGCTGGTCCAGCCGTGAGGCACGCAGCGCCTCCTGGACCTCGGGGTCGGCGCGGAAGGCTGCCGAGCGCTCCTTCAGGATGAGGTAATTGCGCATGCAGCCGGCCGCGGACGCCCACACGCCGTCGAGGTCCTCGGTCCGCGGGGGCTTGAAGTCGAAGTGGCGGGGGCCTTCGTAACCGGCGCTCTCCAGGAGGTCGACGAGCCAGAAGGCGGCCCGCAGATCACCGGCGCCGAAGCGCAGGTCCTGGTCGTACTTGATGCCGGACTGGCCGTTGAGGTCGATGTGGAAGAGCTTGCCCGCCCACAGGGCCTGCGCGATGCCGTGCGGGAAGTTGAGCCCCGCCATCTGCTCGTGGCCCACCTCGGGGTTGACGCCGTACAGCTCGGGGCGCTCCAGGCGCTCGATGAAGGCCAGCGCGTGACCGACGGTGGGCAGCAGGATGTCGCCGCGCGGCTCGTTCGGCTTGGGCTCGATGGCGAAGCGGATGTCGTAGCCCTGGGACGTGACGTACTCGCCGAGGAGGTCGAAGGCCTCCTTCATCCGGTCGAGGGCCGCGCGCACGTCCTTGGCCGCGCCGGACTCGGCGCCCTCGCGGCCACCCCAGGCGACATAGGTCTGCGCGCCCAGTTCGACAGCGAGGTCGAGGTTCCGGATGGTCTTGCGCAGCGCGTAGCGGCGGACGTCGCGGTCGTTGGCGGTGAACGCGCCGTCCCTGAAGACGGGATGCGTGAAGAGGTTCGTGGTGGCCATCGGAACGGTCATGCCGGTGGCGTCCAGGGCCTGGCGGAAACGTTTGATGTGCGACTCGCGCTCGGTGTCCGAGGATCCGAAGGGGATCAGGTCGTCGTCGTGGAAGGTCACTCCGTAGGCGCCGAGCCCGGCCAGGCGCCGCACCGTCTCGACCGGGTCGAGGGCGCGGCGGGTGGCGTCGCCGAACGGGTCCCTTCCCTGCCAGCCGACGGTCCACAGGCCGAACGTGAACCTGTCCTCGGGGGTGGGCTGGTAGTTCATGCCGGCTCCTAGCTGCGTACGACTATTTCGTCATGGCCGTTTACAAATTAGTATGCGGACGCACCTCTGGGAAGAGACAAGATGTCTTTGACGACAAGGTGTCTTCGACTGATGTCTGCCACGGGTGTCGTTGACAGACGTCTTGCCAGCTCACAGCACATCCCGCGGAGCCGCGGAAGAGGGAGAGCCCGATGTCAGCAGCCGAGGGTCCGCTCGTCGTCGGCGTGGACACATCCACCCAGTCCACGAAGGCGCTGGTCGTCGACGCGGCCACCGGCGAGGTCGTGGCGAGCGGACAGGCACCGCACACCGTGTCTTCCGGCACGGGCCGGGAGAGTGATCCGCGCCAGTGGTGGGACGCCCTGTGCGAGGCGTTGCGCCAGTGCGGTGAACCCGCGCACGAGGCGGCCGCGGTGTCGATCGGCGGCCAGCAGCACGGCCTGGTCACCCTGGACGAGCGGGGCGAACCGGTACGCCCCGCCCTGTTGTGGAACGACGTCCGCTCGGCGCCGCAGGCCCGTCGGCTCGTCGAGGAGCTGGGCGGCCCGAAGGGCTGGGCGGAGCGCACGGGCAGTGTGCCCGGGGCGTCGTTCACAGTGACGAAGTGGGCGTGGCTGGCCGAGCACGAGCCCCAGGCGGTCCGTGCCACCAGGGCGGTGCGCCTCCCCCACGACTACCTCACCGAGCGCCTGACCGGGCAGGGCACCACGGACCGCGGCGACGCCTCCGGCACGGGCTGGTGGGCGTCCGGGACGGAGGCGTACGACGAGGAGACGCTGGCGCACGTGGGGCTCGACCCGGCCCTGCTGCCCCGGGTGGTGCGGCCGGGCGAGGTGGCGGGCACCGTGCGCGACAGCCACGACCTGCCGTTCTCCAAGGGCACCTTGGTGGCGCCCGGCACCGGTGACAACGCGGCGGCCGCGCTGGGCCTCGGCCTGCACCCGGGCACGCCGGTGCTGAGCCTCGGCACGTCCGGCACCGTGTACGCCGTCTCCAGGCATCGTCCCGCCGACCCGACCGGCACGGTGGCGGGCTTCGCCGACGCGCACGGCGACTGGCTTCCGCTGGCCTGCACGCTGAACTGCACGCTCGCCGTGGACCGTGTCGCGGCCCTGCTGGGCCTGGACCGCGAGGCCGTCGAGCCCGGCACCTCCGTCACCCTGCTGCCGTACCTGGACGGCGAACGCACCCCGAACCTGCCGAACGCCTCCGGCCTGCTGCACGGACTGCGCCACGACACGACCGCGGGCCAGCTGCTGCAGGCCGCCTACGACGGCGCGGTCCACTCGCTGCTCGGCGCGCTCGACCTGGTCCTCGACGAGGACGCCGACCGCAGCACCCCGCTGCTGTTGATCGGCGGCGGAGCCCGGGGCACCGCCTGGCAGCAGACGGTGCGGCGGCTGTCGGGGCGGCCGGTCCAGGTCCCGGAGGCCAGGGAACTGGTCGCCCTCGGGGCCGCGGCGCAGGCCGCGGGCCTGCTGACCGGTGAGGATCCGGCAGCGGTGGCCCGCCGCTGGAAGACGGCCGCGGGGCCGGTGCTGGAGGCCGTGGAGCGGGACGAGGCGGCACTGGCCCGGATCAGCGGGGTACTCTCCGACGCGGCCCCGCTGCTGGAGCGGGGGACGGAATCCCGCTGAGCCCGGCCACGGCCCCGGAGCCGAGCCCGGCCGCAGAGACCGAGGATTGACGGAGGCATGACCGCACCGCTGCACGAAGGCCGCGCGCCCGGGACCGGACGCTCCCTGCCGGACACCCAGCAGGGCATGCGCCGGCGCAACCTGGCCCGGGTGATGCACGCCGTCAGCGCGGAGGGTCCGCTGTCGCGGGCCACGGTCGCCTCGCGCATCGGTCTGACGCGGGCAGCGGTGTCGACCCTGGTGGACGAGCTGATCCGCTGGAATCTGCTCGAGGAACTGGGCCCCGAGCGGCCCGGGCGGGTGGGGCGCCCCGGCTCGGCGCTCGCGGTGAGCGGGCGCGGTCCCGCGGGCATCGGGGCGGAGGTCGGCGTCGATCACCTCGCGGTCTGCGCGGTCGACCTGCGCGGCGAGATACGCGCGCGTGCCGTGCGGCACGGTGCGAACCGGGGCCGCGCCCCGGGGCCGGTGATCGAGGAACTCACGGCGCTGGTCCGCCGGGTCGTGGGCGAGGCGGAGCGGGAGGGGCTGTGGCCCGCCGGTCTCGCGGTCGCCGTGCCGGGACTGGTGGCCCGGGACGGCCGCACGGTCGTACGCGCTCCGAACCTCGACTGGCACGACGTGGACCTCGGTGCGCTGCTGCCCGACGACATGCCGCTGATCGTCGACAACGAGGCCAACTTCGGTGCCCTGGCCGAGCTGTGGCTCGGTGCCGGCACCCCGCTCGACTTCCTGCACGTGTCGGCCGAGATCGGCATCGGCGCCGCAGTCGTCGTGGACGGACGGCTGCTGCGCGGTACGCGGGGCTTCGCGGGTGAGCTGGGCCATGTGCCCGTCCGCCCGGACGGTCCTGCCTGCCCGTGCGGCGGCCGCGGATGCCTGGAGCAGTACGCCGGCGAGGAGGCGGTGCTGCGCGCGGCCGGCCTGATACCGCGCGAGGACCTCGTCGGTCTGCTCGCGGCGCGCGCCGAGGAGGGCGACGAGGCCGTACGGCAGTCCCTGCGGGATGCCGGTACGGCACTCGGTATCGCCCTGACCGGGGCGGTCAATCTGCTCGACCCCGAGTCGGTCGTCCTGGGCGGAGCCCTCGCCGGCCTCTCCGCCTGGCTGCTGCCTTCGCTGGAGGCCGAGTTGGCGAGCCGTACGGCGGGTCCGGCCTGTCCGGTGTCGGTGTCCCGGCTGGGTCCCGAGGGCCCGCTCCTGGGCGCCGCCCACTCGGTCGTCCGGGCCGTTCTCGACGATCCGGCGGCGGTGGCGGAGCGGTCCTGAGCGTGCGGGGCGGGTCCGGGGACTTCACGGAGGTGTGGGCGTGACGGACTGGGTGCCGCGTGAGGAGTGGATCCGGACCCAGCCGCAGACTCAGCTCGCGTCCTGCGTGCTGATGCTGGACCGGCGAGCTGCGCTACGGGCCGGGCGGGCCGAATGCCGGGATGTGGTGGCTGCCCGGCGGGATGCTCGACCACGGGGAGGACCCGTGGACGGCGGCACGCCGGGAGGTGCGTGAGGAGACCGGTATCGCGATCGGTCCGGCGCCCGTCCTCGTCGGCGTCGATCACCGGGCGGACGTGCTCGGTACCGGGCCGGTGCTCGACTGCTTCTTCCACGGCGGCACCCTGGCCGCTGACGTCCGCGTGCGGCTGAGCGCCGAGCACGACCGGCACGGTCTGTTCCCACCCGACGAGTTGGCCGGGCTGCGGCTCGCCGCGAGACTCTCCACCCTGACCGCGCTGCACGCGGCGGTCCGCAACGGGACCGTGGCGTATCTGCCGGAGGGTCTGCCCCTGTGAAGCGGTGGGTCCGAACGGCCACGCGACCACACCGCGCTCACCCGTTCGAGTGGCCCAGTTGTCCACAGTTCGCGGATTGTCCACGGAACCGCGGCTCGCCCTTCTACCCAACTCGGCCGCGCCGTACCGTGATTCACGCGAGCCGGCCGCCGGTCCATCGCGGCGGGGCGCCCGCCCGGCGAACGGATCCGCAGGCGCCGGGGGACGGCGCGCTGACACGTATCGGGGGGACACATGCGTGAGAAGACGACCCGAGCACCGCTGTGTGATGCCATCGGTGTGCTCGATGAGCTGTCACGGAAACCGGTCCGCCGTCCGGCGTCCGGGCGGCGGCCGGCGCCGATGTCCTGCTGCTGATACGGCGTCATCCCGCATGGACGGCCGAGACCGCGCGGGTGATCGCCGAGGAGCGCCGCGCGGTCCTCGGCGACGGGTTCCACCACCGATGACCAGCCTTGGATGAAAGGACCGACGCCCTATGACCGACCCCAGGATCCTGACCGTCCGGCCGGAACCGGACGAGTACGCCTGGACGTTCGGCGGCGCTCCGCCGGTGGCCCGGATCTCGCCCGGTACGGTGCTCGACCTGTACACCGAGGACTGTTTCGCCGGCCGGGTGCGGTCGGAGAAGGACCTCGTGTCCCAGGTCTGCGAGTTCCCGTTCCTGAATCCGCAGACCGGCCCCTTCCACATCGAGGGCGCCGAGCCCGGCGACACCGTGGCCGTGCACTTCGTGTCCGTCGAACCGGCCCGGGACTGGGCCGCGTCGACGACGGTCCCCCTCTTCGGCGCGCTCACCTCGACACACACCACGGCCTCGCTGCAGCCGCCGCTCCCGGAGCGGGTGTGGATCTGGCAGCTCGACCGCACCCGGCGCACCGCCCTGTTCCGGGCGCAGGACAGTGACATCCGGCTGGAGCTGCCCCTCGACCCGATGCACGGCACGGTGGGCGTGGCTCCCGCCAACCTGGAGGTGCGCTCGGCCCTCGTCCCGGACGCGCACGGCGGGAACATGGACACGCCCGAGATGCGGGCCGGCGTGACCTGTTACCTGGGGGTGAACGTCGAGGGCGCGCTGCTCAGCCTCGGCGACGGGCACGCCCGGCAGGGCGAGGGCGAGACCTGCGGGGTCGCCGTCGAGTGCGCGATGAACACCGTGGTGATCGTCGACCTCCTCAAGGGCGTCACCACCGCCTGGCCCCGGCTGGAGTCGGACACCCATCTCATCTCGACCGGCTCGGCGCGCCCGTTGGAGGACGCCTTCCGCACGGCGCAGCTCGATCTGGTGCGGTGGCTGGTGCGCGACTTCGGATTCAGTGAGCTGGACGCGTATCAGTTCGCAACCCAGGCGGCCGAATCACCGTTGGCCAACGTGTGCGACACCAACTACACCTGCGTGGCCAAGCTCCGCAAGGAGTGGCTGCCCGCGCGGGAGACCCACCGCGGCCTGCACGCGCGGCTGCGGGAGACGGCTCGGGCGCTTCGCCTCTGACGTCGTGCCAGTCGCCCAGTACATCCCCCACAACCGCCTCTGAAAGGCAGCCGACGATGGACACGAACCGGCCCCGACCACAGCTGAGCAGGCGACGCGTCCTCAAGGGCGCGGCCCTCGCCGCGGTTCCCTATGCCCTGCTTCCCGATGCCCACGCGGGTGCGCAGGGAGCCGCCGACTACCCCTCGGCCGAGTGGCAGCCGGCGAGCACCGCCAACTACACCTCGTCCAGCCGCCCCGCGGCCTATGCCATCGACCGGGTGATCATCCACGTCACGCAGGAGACGTACCCGAACACGCTGGCCGTCTTCCAGAACCCGCAGAAGAGCGTGTCGGCGCACTACGTGGTCCGCTCGGCGGACGGGCACGTGGCCCAGTGCGTGCGCGAGGCCGACATCGCCTGGCACGCCGGCAACTGGGACTACAACACCCGCAGCATCGGTATCGAACACGAGGGATGGGTGGACCAGCCGGCCTACTTCACGAACGCCCTCTACGAGCAGTCCGCGGAGCTGACCGCGGCGGTCTGCGCCAAATACGGCATCCCCAAGGACAGGGAACACATCATCGGCCACTACCAGGTGCCGGGCACCGACCACACCGATCCGGGACCGGGCTGGGACTGGGTGCGCTACATCAGACTGGTCAATTTCGCCTAGTCGGGCGTCGAACCGGTTGTCCACGCGAACACGGCGCGTGACGATGGTCCCAGCCGTTTCACCGTCCGGGGAGGGCGACTTGACCGATCCGTGGGTGGCCCTGGAGCCGGGGGCCGACCCCGCCGAGCGGGTCCGGGTGCTGCGCCGGGCGCACGAGACGTTCACCACGGCGGGCACGGTGCCGCGCCCGGTACGGTCCGTGGTGGCCGAGTCGTGGCAGCGCAGCGCGCGAGCCGGTGTGGGACCGGACGGCACCGCGCGCGTGGAACTGACCGACGGCGATCTCGGCACCTATCGGGCCGAGCACCCACTGGCGCGGGTGATGCCGCTGTTCAGGGAGCTGCTGGGCACCTTCGCCGCCGACGGCGAGCACCTGCTCGCGGTGTGCGACGCGCACGGCCGGCTGCTGTGGGTCGAGGGGCATCCGGCAACCCGGCGTCTGGCGGACCGGATGAACTTCGTGCCGGGCGCACGCTGGTCGGAGACGGCGGTCGGGACCAACGCGCCGGGCACCGCTGTCGCTCTGGACCGATCCGTGCAGGTGTTCGCGGCCGAGCACTTCATACGGAGGGTGCAGCCGTGGACCTGCGCGGCCGCGCCCGTGCACGATCCGCACACCGGCCGCGTCCTCGGCGCCGTCGACATCACCGGCGGCGACCGGCTGGCGCACCCGCACAGTCTGGGCTTCGTCCGGGCGGTGGCGCGGGCCGCCGAGTCGCAGCTGGCACTCCTCGTCCCGCCCAGCCGCGCCGAGGACACCACCGTGCTGAGCGCGCTCGGCCGCGACGAGGCCGAACTCCGCATGGACGGGCAGCGGATCAGACTCAGCCGCCGGCACAGCGAGATCCTCGTTCTCCTCGCCCGCCATCCCGAGGGGCTGACCGGCGACGAGCTGTTGTGCGCGCTGTACGCGGACGAGTCGGTGACCCCGGTGACACTGCGGGCCGAACTGGCCCGACTGCGACGGCTGCTGGGCCCCGGGCTGCTCGCCTCACGGCCGTACCGGCTGACGGCCGCGGTGGAGTCCGACGCCGCCGTGGTGGAACGACGGTTGGAGACGGGGGCACTCATGGCCGCGGCGCAGGCGTACACCGGCCCGCTGCTGCCCGCTTCGCAGGCTCCGGCGGTGACAAGGCTGCGCCGCCGCCTCGCCGACGGCCTGCGGACGGCCCTGATCGCCCACCGTGATCCCGATCTCCTCGCCGACTGGGCGCACGCGCCGTGGGGTGAGGACGACCTGGAGGCATGGCGGGCTCTGGCCGCCGTGCGGCCTACTTCTGCGGTGCGGGCACGGCTCGCGGCGCTGGAGGCCGAGCTGGCCGTACCGGCCGGGCCACTCCCTCTGCCGGCCGGCCGCGCAACGTACTTGCAACGTCCTCCCGTCTAGCCTCGCGCCGGGAGCTGCCCAACGGCGGGCAGCGCTTCACCGGGAGGCAGACCAGCATGACCCGTTACGCGGCACCCGGCACCGAGGGCGCGATCGTCTCCTACCAGGCGCGCTACGACCACTTCATCGGCGGCGCCTATGTGCCGCCGGTACGCGGTCAGTACTTCGAGAACCCGTCACCGGTGAACGGGCAGCCGTTCACGGAGATCGCGCGCGGCACCGCGGAGGACGTCGAGCGGGCGCTGGACGCGGCGCACGAGGCCGCACCCGGGTGGGGCCGCACCGCGGTGACGGAGCGTTCCGACATCCTGCTGAAGATCGCCGATCGCATGGCGGCCAACCTCGAGGCCCTCGCGGTGGCCGAGAGCTGGGAGAACGGCAAGCCGGTGCGCGAGACACTGGCGGCCGACATCCCGCTCGCCATCGACCACTTCCGCTACTTCGCGGGCGCCATCCGCGCGCAGGAGGGTTCGCTGGGCGAGATCGACGACGACACGGTCGCGTACCACTTCCACGAGCCGCTCGGCGTGGTCGCGCAGATCATTCCGTGGAACTTCCCTATCCTGATGGCCGCCTGGAAGCTCGCTCCGGCGCTCGCCGCGGGCAACGCGGTCGTCCTCAAGCCGGCCGAGCAGACCCCGGCGTCCATCCACTACTGGATCAGCCTGATCGCCGACCTGCTGCCGCCGGGCGTGCTGAACATCGTCAACGGCTTCGGCGTGGAGGCGGGCAAGCCGCTGGCGTCCAGCCCGCGGGTGGCGAAGGTCGCGTTCACCGGGGAGACCACGACCGGGCGGCTGATCATGCAGTACGCCTCGGAGAACATCAAGCCGGTCACGCTGGAACTGGGCGGCAAGTCCCCGAACATCTTCTTCGACGACGTCTGGGCGCACGACGACGAGTTCCGGGACAAGGCGCTCGAAGGCTTCACCATGTTCGCGCTCAATCAGGGCGAGGTCTGCACCTGCCCCTCCCGGGCACTCGTCCAGCGCGGTCACTACGCGGACTTCCTCGAGGCGGCCGTGGCCCGCACCCGGCAGATCAAGCCGGGGCACCCGCTCGACACCGACACGATGATCGGCGCCCAGGCCTCCAACGACCAGCTGGAGAAGATCCTCTCCTACCTGGACATCGGCCGCCAGGAGGGCGCCAAGGTCCTCACCGGAGGCGAACGCGTCGAGTACGACGGCGAGCTGAAGGGCGGCTACTACGTCCAGCCGACCATCTTCGAGGGCGACAACCGCATGCGGATCTTCCAGGAGGAGATCTTCGGCCCGGTCGTCTCGGTGGCTTCGTTCGACGACTTCGACGACGCCATCAAGATCGCGAACGACACGCTGTACGGCCTCGGCGCAGGCGTGTGGACTCGGGACATCAACACCGCCTACCGCGCCGGCCGCGCGATCCAGGCGGGCCGCGTATGGACGAACTGCTACCACGCCTACCCGGCACACGCGGCGTTCGGCGGCTACAAGCAGTCCGGAATCGGCCGGGAGACACACAAGATGATGCTGGAGCACTACCAGCAGACGAAGAACATTCTTTGTTCATACAGCCCGAAGAAGCTTGGGTTCTTCTAGAGTCCGAAGTCGGTTGCCTGGAGGCTTCATCGCGCTCCAGGCAACCCGGCACGGGAGCTCCCCTCCGTGATCAGCACGGTGCCCCACGCCACCGTCCGAGCTCCGAGTGAATCCGTCCCGGACCAGTCGCGGACCGAACGGTGGCGTTGTGGAACCACTGCCGACGGATGTGTCTGGCGCGGCCGTAGGTCTACCGAACGGGGACCGCGGGAACGCGGCGGACCATGTGCGGACAGAAGCGGAAGGAAACGGGTCACCGTGCGCATGTGTTCGGCAAGATGGGCAACCCTGACCACCACGACCGCGGGCGCGTGATCCATCAGGCGCTGGACGCAGGCATCAACTTCGTCGACTCCGCCGACGTGCACGGCTACAGCGAGACCGAGGACATCGTCGGCAAGGCCCTCCCCCGCCACCGCATGGGCGTCCTGGTGTGGAGCCCCCTGGCCATGGGGCTGCTCACCGGCCGCTGCCGCAAGGGCACCGCGCACCGGAACAACGCCCGCATGCACCGGGTTCCCAAGCACCTCGCCGACGAGCGCAAGCTCGACGCCGTCGAACAGCTCCAGCCCATCGCCGAACAGGCCGGCATACCCCTCACCCACCTGGCCCTGGCCTTCGCCACCACCCACCCGGACATCACCTCCGCCAACATCGGCCCACGCACCGCGAACCAACCGGAGGACCTCCTCGCAGGTGCCGGCACCACACTCGACGACGACGTGCTCGACCGGATCGACGCGATCGTCCCGCCCGGCACCGACATCAGCCCCTGGACGTCTCCTGCATACCCCTCTCCCTCACCCACCCCGCCCTGCCTCGGCGTCCTGCCGACGAGCGCGACGCGGCCTGTGGCACACCACGGCCGGCGTCCGCAACCTGCCTCTGGCCACCTGGCCCGGACGCGACATCGACCCACTCTCCGCTGACGAGACCGACCCGACCGGGCAACAACCACTACGGCGCTACCTCGCCGCCTACGGGCCCGCCGCCACCGCCGACATCCGCTCCTGGTACGGCCTCGCCGGACTGCCCGCCGCGGTCAAAGCCATCCGCGAAGAACTCGTCACCTTCCACGACGGACGCGGCCGCGAGCTTCTCGAGCTGCCCGCCGCACCGCGCCCACATGCGGACACCCCCGCGCCCGTCCGGTTCCTGCCGGCATTCGACAACGCGATCCTCGGCTACCACGACCGCAGCCGCATCATCGACGACGCCCACCTCGGCCTGTCCACGACCTCACCAGCGACGGGGCCGAGGCCGCCCTGAGCCGCCCACGATGTCGCCGCGTTCCGCCGACACTGGTCGGCGCCGCTCGAACTGCTCGGCGTGCTCGGCGATCCACTGCTGACAGTCGAGCGTGCGCGCGACTCACCCCCGCGCGACCGCGCGCACCGCGGCTTCGGTCAGCGTCGCCGCTGTGCGTACCGCGCTGGCGACGGCGGCGTCGGGGGCGAGCCCGCACAGGTCGGTGAGGGTGAACAGGGCTTCGGCGCTGACGACCACGGCCAGGTCCCGCTTGAGCTGGGAGAAGGCTTCGGGGTCCGTCGCCCCCAGCGTTGCCTCCAGAGGGGCGAGCGCGTGGTCGATCAGCCCGAAACGGACACCGGGTCTCGCGGTCGCCGTCTCGGGGCGGGTGATGGTGGCCGCGATCACGGCGCGCACCGCGCCCTGGCGGAGGAGCACGCCGCGCAGCAGGAACTCACAGGCGAAGGCGATCCGTTCGGCGGGGTCGGTGGAGTCCGCGACCGGCGCGAGTGCCTCGGCGGGGGGCGGCCAGGCACCGGCCAGAGCCTCGCTGATCAGTGAGGGGAGGTCGGGGAAGTACCGGTAGGCGGTGGCCTCGGAGACCAGGGCGGCGCGCGCGATCGCGGGCATGGCCACCTCGCCGCCCGAGGCTATGAGCTCGCGAGCAGCTTCGACGAGGGCCGTACGCGTGCGCCTCTTCTGGTTGCTGCGGCCGGTGTCGGTCGGCGTCGTCGCCATCGGTCCATCCCTTTCGTACCCGTGCGTCCCGCAACACCCTATCACTGTCCACCATCATAATGAGAGTCCACTTGCATAAAGAGAGTTTGCTCTCTAATCTCCTTCATGAGAGCCGACTCTCACGAAGGAGATGGCGATGAACGAGGCTTCCCTGGTCGGCCCGGACGACGGCGAGACGATCCGCCTGGGACCGGCGCGGATCCGCATCCTTGAGGACGGCAGCACCACCGGGCACCGCCTCGGGATCGGCGAGATCACCCTCGCCCCGCACACCGAAGGGCCGCCGCAACACCGCCACGCCCAGCACGACGAGGGCTTCTACGTCGTCTCCGGCACCGTGCACTTCACCATCGGCGAGACGACTCACGTCGCACCCGC
Source organism: Streptomyces griseochromogenes (assembly GCF_001542625.1). NCBI lineage: Bacteria > Bacillati > Actinomycetota > Actinomycetes > Kitasatosporales > Streptomycetaceae > Streptomyces > Streptomyces griseochromogenes. The sequence continues at coordinate 7,228,265 of NZ_CP016279.1, forward strand.
CGGCACGCTCGCGATGATCCCGCCCGGCGCCCCGCACACCTTCGCCAACCCCGGCGCCGAGCCCGCGGTGATGCTCAACACCTTCACACCCGACCTGTATGTGCAGTACTTCCGCGACCTGCGGGACATGATCGCCGACGGCCGGGAGCTGACCCCACAGGCGACGGTCGAGGTGATGAGCCGGTACGCCACCGTTCCGGCCACCGACTACGCGTAACGGCCCACGTCACCAACCCCGCACACCAGTAACCGATTCGGAGACCTCTATGACCAGCACCGCCCGCACCATCACCCTCGCCCTCGACTCCGGCGACATCGACCTGGCGTTCAGCGTCGACGAGCGGGGCAAGGGCCGCCCCTTCCTGCTCCTGCACGGCGGGGGCGGCCCGCAGACCGTCGCCGGGTTCGCCGGGTTCCTCGCCGACCAGCGGCCGGCCCGCGTCATCACCCCCGTCCACCCCGGCTTCGGCGGCACCACCAGGCCCGACTGGCTGACCGACGTTCCCACCCTCGCCCAGGTCTATGTACGGCTGCTGGACGAACTCGGCCTGAGCGACGTCACCGTCGTCGGCAACTCCATAGGCGGCTGGATCGCCGCCGAGATGGCCCTGCTCGGCAGCGACCGGATCAGCAGTGTCGTCCTCGTCAACGCCGCCGGCATACACGTCCCCGGCCACCCGGTCGCCGACCCCTTCACCCTGACGCCCGCCGAGCTGTCCGCTCTCTCCTTCCACGACGTCGAGAAGTTCCGCATCGACCCCAGCACGTTCTCCGACGAGCAGCGCGCGGCGGCGGTCGCCAACCGGGTCGCGCTGCAGGTCTATTCGGGCCCGCACGCCATGGCCGACCCCACCCTGCGCGAGCGCCTGGCCAAGGTCCCGCACCCGGTCCTCGTCGCATGGGGCGAGAGCGACCAGGTCACCGACACCACGTACGGACTCGCATACGCCGACGCCATCCCCGGCGCCCGGTTCGAACTCCTCCTCCGCACCGGCCACATGCCCCAGATCGAGACCCCCGAGCAACTCCTCACGGCGGTATGGGACTTCGCTGACGTCCAAGCCGCCAACCGGCCCAACGACTGAGCGGGGGAACCCATATGCCCGTCGCCGGACAAGGACGGCGCGCCCCGGTCCTGGCCGTCTGCTGCCTGAGCGTCCTCCTGGTCAGCCTCGATGTCACCATTCTCAATGTCGCCCTGCCCTCGATGCAGCGGGACCTGGACTCGTCCGTCTCCGGCCTGCAGTGGACCCTCGACGCGTACACCATCGTGCTGGCCTCGCTGCTGACCCTCGCCGGTGCCACCGCCGACCGCGTCGGACGCCGGCGGATCTTCCGGCTCGGCCTGGTGCTGTTCACCGTCGGGTCCGGCTTGTGCAGCCTGGCGCCCACCACGGGGTGGCTGGTGGTCTTCCGTACGGTGCAGGCGGTGGGCGGCAGCATGCTCACCCCCGTCGCCATGGCCATCCTGGCCAACACCTTCACCGAACCCCGGGACCGGGCACGGGCCATCGGCGTGTGGGGCGGGGTCGTCGGCCTCAGCATGGCGGCCGGCCCGGTCCTCGGTGGCGTGCTGGTGGAGTCGGCCGGGTGGAGGTCCGTCTTCTGGCTGAACGTGCCGATCGGGCTGACCACGATGGCACTCACCGCGCTCTACGTCCCGGAGTCCCGAGCGGAGCGGGTCCGACGGGCCGACCCGGTCGGCCAGTTGCTGGTGACCGTCCTGCTCGGCACGCTGACCTACGCGATCATCGAGGCACCCGGCGAGGGCTGGACCTCGCCGCCGATCGTGGCCTGCCTGGCCGCCGCGGCGGGCGCGCTGGCCGCCTTCGTACCGTACGAGAACCGGCGCGCCGAACCGCTGATCGAACCTCGGCTCTTCCGCAGTGCACCCTTCAGCGGAGCCACCGCGACAGCGGTGTTCGCGTTCGCCGCGCTCGGCGGCTTCCTCTTCGCCAACACCCTCTATCTGCAACGGGTGGTGGGGCTGAGCGCCCTGGGCGCCGGCCTGCACCTGCTGCCGATGGCAGTGCTGTCCCTGGTGTGCCCGCCGCTGTCCGGGCGGATCGTGGGCAGCCGCGGTCCACGGATTCCACTGCTGCTCGCGGGGACGGGCATCACCACCAGCGGCGTACTGGCCACAGCCGCCACGCGCTCCGCCCACCCGTCCGACACCCTGTTGTACGTCACCTACGCCCTGTTCGGTCTCGGCTTCGGCTTCGTCAACGCGCCCATCACCTACACGGCGGTGTCCGGTATGCCGCGCGCCCAGGCCGGGGTGGCCGCCGCGGTCGCCGCCACCAGCCGGCAGGTCGGCTCCTCCCTCGGCATCGCGGTGATCGGCGCCACGGTCGCCTCCGGGGCCCGCCCGGCGGCCTGGTGGATCATCGCCGGCTGCGGAGGGGGCATCGCGATCCTCGGCATCGTAACCTCCGGCCCCTGGGCCGCCACCACCGCCGAACGCGTCGCCTCCCGCCTCGCACCCGGCCCACCAAGCGCCACGGCGGACGCCCCCGGATGACCCGAAGGCACCGGCCATGGCAACCCCAAGACCGGCTGGGACCCGCGCGGCGTGACCTGGGACCGGCCGCGCACCACCCCACTGGGGTGGCCGGTCATTGTTCTGGGGCGGATGGTCACCGTATTTCATCGAGTCCGAACTGGCCGGGTGGCCCAAGGCCGTGAGCAGCGGTCTCACCGCGGGCGGTCACCTGGATACGGCGGCCGAGCAGATCGGCGCCGCCCAGAGCAACGACTTCGTCTACGGCCCGCTCCACGAGGCCCTGCAAGGGCACCTGTTCGAAGGGTTGCGCGCCCGCGCGAACGGGCTCGACCGCTCCGGCAGGCAACCGGGGCACACCGATGACCGCGGCTCTGCCGAAGAAACGACTGCTACGCGAACTCGACGCCCCGATCGCGGTGCAGTCCGCCTCCCCGTGCCGCGGCTTCTTCCCGTTCAACAAGTTCGACGCCAAGCAACTGCTCATCCGCGCGGCCCGGTCGGCCCAAACCGAGGCGGTCGCCTTCCGGAACATCCGCATCAAGGCGGTTGGTGTTCCCCGACGCCGTCCAGGAACTTGGCACAGTGACGAAGGAGGAGCTCGATGCTCTGGTGATCGGCAGCTTCGGGGCCGCTGCGGACGGCTTCCGGATTTCACTTCGTGGGGTGCCCGCGGACCGTGTCGCGGAAGGCGATCGGGGTCTGTCCGGTGCGCTGGTGGAAGTACTTGCTGAAGTGGGTCGCGCTGGAGAAGCCGAGGCGGTGGGCGATGCGGGCGGCGGTCCGGTCGCTGTGGGCCAGGAGGCGCTTGGCTTCGAGGACGACGCGACGGTCGATGAACTCCTTGGCGCCGAGGCCGGCGGCGGCGAGGGTGGCGCGGGAGAGGGTGCGGGCCGAGTAGCCGAGCACCTCGGCGTAGTCCTCGACCCGGCGGGTGCGGGTGAAGTCCTTCTCCACGGCGTCACGGAAGCGTAGATAGGTGGCGTCGGGCTCGGGTGCGGGACTGCCGGCGGGCGCGGTGAGGTGGGCCAGGCGCAGCACGAGGACGGCCAGCAGGTGGCGCAGGGCCGCGGTGTGGACCTCCAGGGGCAGGCGTCCGAGTGCCTGGAACTCGGCGGTGAGGTGGTCGGCGGCCAGCCTCAGGGCCGCGACGTCGTCGGGAAGGGGACGGCGCAGGATCGGGGCGTGCGGGTCCTCCAGGCGGGCGCCGTCGGTGGTGGCCGGGTCGAGGAAGTCCTGGCGGAACAGGATCAGGGTGCCTTCGGCGTGGGTGAGGTCGCCCCACTGCTGGACCTGGCCGGGGCGTACCCAGAGCCAGGAGCCGGGGTCGAGGGCGTAGGCGGTGAAGTCGACCGTGTGCCACAAGGTTCCGCCGGTGAGGGTGAGCAGGTGGTGGAAGTCCGGGCGCTGGGGAGCCGTGAGCCGCTCGGCGGGCACGCGGTGGCGCAGGTCGGCGAGGGGCAGCACTTCGACGCCCGCGGGGGTTCCGGCGGGCGCGGCGAAGGAGATCTCCGGGATGCCGCGAGCGGCATCGTGTCGCTTTTTGACCATCGTGAGTCGTCAGCGTATCTGATTCATCCTGCTCACCGCCCCTAACTTGGAGGTGTCAGCTCATCCGGCAACGAGACGATGTCGGAAAGCAGCAAGGGAGAAGAGAGGAGGAGTGTGATGCCTTCGGCGGAGCGAGCCTCGCTGACGTACGCCTTCGACGCGTACTGCCCCTGGTGCTACGGCTTCGGCCCGGCCCTGCGGGCCTTCGCCGAGGACAACGCACACCGCATCCGGCTCGGTGTCCTGTCGGCCGGCCTCTACACCGGTGCCCGGGTACGGCCGGTGGCGGCCTACCCGCACCTGCCGGCCGAGCGGGACCGCATCGCGCGGTTGACCGGTGTCGTCTTCGGCGCGGGCCATGAGCGCGCGCTGTCGCAGGGGACGACCGTGCTGGACTCGGTCGCCGCGGCGGCGGGACTGTCCGCGCTGCGCGACCAGCCGGGCATCAGCGAACTGGATGTGGCCGAGGCCGTGCAACGAGCGTGGTTCGTCGACGGCCGCGGCCTGTCCGACGCCGCGGTCTACCGGGACGTAGCCGACGAACTCGGCGGGGACGCGGACGCCGTGGCCGCGGCATACGCGTCCCCGGCCGGCAGGGTGAAGGCCCGCGCCGACTTCCGTGCCCTGCGCCGTCTGCGCGTCACCTCCTACCCGACGCTGCTGCTGCACACCCCGCACGGCGCCGGCCAGATGGGCGGCGCGGCTTCCACGGCCGCTTCCCTGACCGCCGCACTCGAACAGCGCCTGACGACGACCATCCCCAAGCCCTCCACCCATGACCTGACCTCGCAAGGAGACGATCCGTCATGAGCAATGCCAAGAACACCGTCCTGTCCGCCGCCGGCGAGTTGTTCGGCCAGAAGGACCCGAGCGCGGTGGACCGCTGGGTCGCCGCCGACTACCGCCAGCACAGCGCCCTGGCCGCCGACGGCCCCGAGGCCCTGCGTCAGCTGGTCGCCGGGCTGCCGGAGGGCTTCCGTTACGAGGGAGCCCGGGTGTTCGCCGACGGCGACCTGGTGGCCCTGCACGGCACGTACCACGGCTTCGGCCCCGACCCGCTGGTCGCCTTCGACATCTTCCGCGTCGACGCCGACGGCAAGCTCGCCGAGCACTGGGACGCCCTGACCCCGGTGGTGGAGGGCACCGCCTCCGGCCGGTCGCAGACCGACGGTCCCGCCGAGGTCACCGCGCCGGAGACGACCGAGGCCAACCGCGCCCTGGTCGCCGAGTTCGCGCAGAAGGTCCTGGTCGGTGCCGACTACTCGGTGCTCACCGACTACATCTCGACCCGGACCTATCACCAGCACAACCCGGAGGCCGCCGACGGCCTGGACGGTTTCGGGGCCGCCGCCGCGAAGTGGGCCGAGCAGGGCAAGAACCTCGTCTACAAAACCGTCCACAAGGTCATCGCCGAGGGCGAGTTCGTCCTGCTCCAGTCCGAGGGCGAGTTCGGTGTCCCCGTGGCGTACTACGACCTCTTCCGTGTGGCCGACGGCAAGATCGTCGAGCACTGGGACGTCATCGCCCCGATCGCGGCCGAACTCCCCCACGTCAACGGCCTGTTCTGACGCCTGCGGCCGGGGGCGGGTGCTCCGCCGCACTCCGCACCGCAACCGCCGAACCCGTCCGAACGCACGGACGCGCCGCCGCGCCGGCCCGGCAACGCCGGTGGGCCGCGGCGCGTCCCGCACCGCCCGGAGACTCCCGTGCACACCACCGCACTTCCGCTCGACGCCTACGGCACGGCCATCGCCCAAGCAGGTACCCCGTGCCCCCCAGTGCGGAGGTCACGGGGCACGCTCGGATCAGCTCTCGGACCAAGATCCGGACCATATGCGGGCCGGCAACCCCAGATCACCTCCGTGGACGTAATTTCGGCTGGTCAAAGCCCTGCAAGACCTGTATCACCAGCAGACGAAGAACCTCCTGGTCTCGTACTCACCGAAGAAGCCCGGCTTCTTCTGGACGCACGAGAAAAGGCGCCTGACCTGGGTGTTTGCCCGTCAGGCGCCTTCGGCTGGGCTCCCTCAGAGGTGGGCCCGGTCCGCGCCGCCCGCGCCACCGGCCTGCGCAACCTGTTCCGCTGCCCCCGATGCGACGGAAAGGACCGCAGAAGAATCGGACTCGAACCGCACCGGCCACATCGCGGACAGCGGCTCCTCACACCGGACACCATCCGGCCGGGCCGGCTCCTCCCGCCCACGCCTGATCAAATCGAAGGCCGCCCTCGGGGCCCTTTCCGGCGGCAATGGGGTACCCCGAGGAACGTTCCCCGCTCAACGGCCCTGCCCGACTGGGGGACTGGCGTGCTGTAACCGCCACGCCACCGAGCAGGGCCACCCTCGATCGGGCCATACCGGCCAAGAGCTTTCTCAGGCCCCCGGAAGGCGGGCGGATGAGCGCAGTCCGGCGAAGAGGTCGTTCTCGGGCACGGCCGCGCCGGTGGTGTCCTGGACGCGTACGAAGGTCTCGACGCCCATCAACTCGGTGAACCTTTTCTGGCCCATCTTGAGGAAGAAGATGTTCTCGCCCTGGCTGGCGTGCGCGGCCAGCGCATCGAACTTCTGGCCGCCGAACGCGGTGGTGTCCACCCAGGTGGTGATCTCCTCGTCGGGGAGTCCGATCTCGGCCATCGCGGCGGCCTCGGCGGGATCCGGCTCCTGCCAGTCCGCACCGAACTCACGCATGGTCTCCCCGAACCGCTGCATCATCGAGCGGGGCGCCGTCGTCCAGTACACCTTCGGTGTCGGCGCGGTCATCGCCAGCGCCGCCATCGTGATGCGGTTGGCCTGGATGTGGTCGGGGTGGCCGTAGAAGCCGTTCTCGTCGTAGGTCACGACCACATCGGGCTGGTAGCGGCGCAGGAGTTCCGCGAGTCGGGCGGCGCCCTCCTCCACGGGTGTCTGCCAGAAGGAGCCGGGGGCGTCATTGGCCGGCCAGCCCATCATCCCGGAGTCGGCGTAGTCCAGCATCTCCAGATGACTGACCTTCAGGATGTCGCAGCTCGCCTCGAGTTCTTGACGCCGCATCAAGGCGACGGCTGCCGGATCGTGCCCGGGATCGCCCGGCTTGACACCCCCCGGCCCGTCACCACAACTGCCGTCCGTACACGTGACGAGGATTGTACGGATGCCCTCCGCCGCGTACCGCGCGAGGACACCTCCCGTTCCAGTGGCCTCGTCGTCGGGGTGCGCGTGCACCGCCATGAGCGTCAAGGGCCGGTCATTCATGAAACATTCCTCCTGTGTGAAAAAGTCTTGGTCCGAGTCCGCAGCAGGCGTATGAGCGGTCGCCCCGGTATCGGGTGACCGGGCGTACCGCGGACCCGGGGCTCCGGAACGCGTCGGCCAGACGACCTTCTGATCTCCCTGTTCCCCCGCCCACGCGCCGCCGGTCCCCCACCGGTACAACAATGCTGGCCGGACCGGCTGTTCCCGCCCCGCACAGGGGCACTCCTGGGCCTTGACGCCCACTCCCCCGCACTTCGCTTCCGGACTTGCCCGTGAGCCTTCACGAGTTCGCCGACGTGAGGCGGCCGCGCTCGCCCTTGGACATGCCGCCGAACACCGACACGATCAGGTCGTGCGCCTCGTTGTCCGGGTCGATCACCCCGCCCGCCTCGGGCACCCACAGCGGCACGCCGTAGTGCAAGGCACCCGTAGACGGGCACCGATCGACAGACCCATCCTCACAGCTTGAGCACAAATTACATACATCCCCCTCTTCATACTGGCCCCGATGGTCTAGATTGACCGTGCTTCAGCTGTTCGGACACGAGGCGACCAATAATGATCTATAGGTCCGGTGCTACGGAAAGCCAGCGGTCGCGCCCCCGGCGCCAGACGTGGGAGTGATCAGTTCTTGGAGCCCGAGAGGGGGCCTTGGGTACGGGAAGCACCCGAGGTTTCGACGGGTTCCGCGCGCCTCGAGAGTCTGGCAGGGCATGCGAGCCTGCTGCCGCCAGGGTGAGTCGTTCAAGTAGCCCTGGAATAGCGGGATGTCATGCGCAGGACATGACTCCCGCGGGGAGGAACAGCGCGGCGCGGGGGGCGGGGGCCTCCCGCGGGGAGGAACAGCGCGGCGCGGGAGGCGGGGGCCTCCCGAGGGGAGGGACAGCGCGGGGGGCGGGGGCCTCCCGGGGGGGGAGGAACAGTGTTGGGCGAACACGTCGAACCACAGGGGACCTGGGGGGTTCTGTGCGGCAAGGGGGATTAGTCAGCCCGTTTCCGTCGGAGCATGAGCGTCTGGCGAACGGGGCAATCAGACAGACCGCGATCGACTGGGAGCAGCGGTACCGCCGTACCGTGATCACCAGCGACACCGTGGCCACCGCCTTCGTGGTGGCGGCGATCGGCAACTTCTTCGGGGCCCGGGACGCGGCCAACTGGCACGAGAAGTGGGGAATTCTCGCATTCGGCACCGAGCTGCTGGTGCTGGGGGCGCTTGCGGTGAGCCGGTCGTGGGCTCCGGCCGTGCTCGGCCAGGGCGCCGAGGAATTCCGCCGGCTCGGACGCTCACTGTTCACGGCGACCGTCGTACTGGCGCTCGGCGGGATCGCCCTCACCTCGCGCAACATCAAGCTCTGGATCTTCGTCGCGATCCCCGCGATCGCGCTCATCACCATGACCGCGCGGTATCTGCTGCGCCTCTGGCTCCACAAACAGCGGAAGGAAGGACGGTGCCTGCGACCGGTGCTCGCTGCCGGGAGCACGGCCACCGTGCGCGACCTGATCATCCGAACCCGCAAGTTCCCGCACCTCGGCTGGCGGGTGGACGCGGTGTGCACGACGGACGGTCTCGGGCTCGACGGTGACCGACTGGACGGAGTGCCGGTCGTCGGCCGACTGGCGGACGTCGCGGGCCACGTCCGCCGCGACGGCTACCGTGTCGTCGCGGTCACACCGGACCCGCACTGGTCGCCGGACCGGCTGCAGCGGCTGGCTTGGAACCTCGAAGGCAGCGACGCCGAGATGGTCGTGGCCCCCGTGCTGATGGAGGTGGCCGGCCCGCGGCTGCACGTCGACGCGGTGCTCGGGATCCCACTGCTGCGGGTCAGCATGCCGACCTTCACCGGGGGCCGCCGGGCGGTCAAAGGGGTCGTCGACCGGATGGGCGCAGTGATCCTCCTGATGCTGTTCGCGCCGCTGATGGTGTTCGTCGGGCTGCTCGTGCTGCTGGACAGTCGGGGTGGGGCGTTCTACCGCCAGCGCAGGGTCGGCAAGGACGGCCGCGAGTTCACCATTCTCAAGTTCCGCACCATGGTCGCCGGGGCTGACCGGGCACGTGCCGAGCTGGCCGACCGCAACGAGGGCGCCGGCCTGCTGTTCAAGCTCCGCCGGGATCCGCGGGTGACCCGGGTGGGATCAGTGCTGCGCCGGTACTCGATCGACGAGCTCCCGCAGCTCTTCAACGTGCTCACCGGATCGATGTCGCTCGTCGGTCCGCGGCCTCCGCTACCGGAGGAGTCCGCTGCGTACGGCCCGGACATCCGGCGGCGGCTGCTGGTCAAGCCCGGACTCACCGGCCTGTGGCAGATCAGCGGACGCAGCGATCTGTCGTGGGAGGAGGCGGTCCGGCTGGACCTGCGGTACGTGGAGGACTGGTCGCTCGCCCTGGACACAGTGATCTTGTGGAAGACGCTGCGTGCGGTGCTCTACGGGCAGGGGGCCTACTGATGCGCGGGGATCGTCGTCCGGCCGGCGCGCGGACCGCAGGCCACAAGGGCCTGCCTGGGGGGAGGAACGGGTCATGAGAGTCAGCGTTTTCGGGCTCGGCTACGTGGGCTGCGTGTCGGCCGCGTGCCTGGCCAGCATGGGTCACGACGTCATCGGGGTGGACGTGAACCAGGTGAAGGTCGACCTGGTCAACGACGGCAAGGCCCCGGTGGTCGAGGAGCGGATCGGCGAGCTCATAGCCGAGGTCGTGCGAACCGGAGCGTTACGCGCCACCGGCGACGTCCGCGAGGCGATCATGAGCAGCGAGGTGTCACTGATCTGCGTGGGCACGCCGTCGGAACCCAACGGCAGCCTGTGTACCACGTACTTGGAGCGGGTCACCGAGCAGATCGGCGCCGCGCTGGCCGAGGGAGCCAAGCAGGGGGGCCGGCACACCGTCGTGTTCCGCAGCACCATGCTCCCGGGCACCTGCCTGAACCTGCTGGTACCGATCCTGGAGAAGTACGTCGGCGGCACGGCCGGGGTGGACATCGGGGTCGCCGTCAACCCGGAGTTCCTGCGCGAGGGCACGAGCGTGCGCGACTTCTTCGACCCGCCCAAGACCGTCATCGGCGAGCTCGACCCGGCAAGCGGCGATGCGGTGATGGCGCTGTACGACGGCTTGCCCGGCGAGGTGTTCCGGGTGCCGGTCCCGACGGCCGAGGCGATCAAATACGCGGACAACGCGTTCCACGGCCTCAAGATCGGCTTCGCGAACGAGCTGGGCGCGGTGTGCCAGGCGCTCGGGGTGGACTCGCACCAGGTGATGGACGTGTTCCTGGCCGACCGCAAGCTGAACATCAGCCCCGCCTACCTGCGGCCCGGCTTCGCCTTCGGTGGCTCCTGCCTGCCCAAGGACCTGCGCAGCCTGGTCCACGCGGCGCGGCGGGCCGACGTCTCGGTGCCCATCCTCGCCCATGTGCTGCCCTCCAACTCCGACCATCTGCAGCGCGCGGTGGAGCTGGTCGAGCGCACCGGCAAGCGCCGGGCGGGCCTGTTCGGGCTGTCCTTCAAACCCGGCACCGACGACCTCCGCGAGAGCCCGCTGGTCGAGCTGGCGGAGCGGCTCTTCGGCAAGGGTTACGACCTCAAGATCTATGACGCCAACGTGAGCCTTTCCCGGCTGCTCGGCGCGAACCGCGAGTACATCGAGACCCGGCTGCCGCACCTCGCGCAGCTGCTCGCGGATTCCGTCGACGAGGTGCTCGAGCACGCCGAGGTGTGCCTGGTCGGGACCAGGGATCCGGCCGTGCTGTCGGCGCTGCCCCATGGCGGCGGCCCGGTGATCGTCGACCTCATCCGCCTTCCCGACGCCGAGGCGCGCCGGGCCGAACCGGGGTACATGGGCCTTGCTTGGTGATGCGATCAGCGGTGACGGGTCGGGCCGGCGAGCGCTCATCCTGGTGGAGAACCTGTCGGTGCCGTTCGACCGGCGGGTGTGGCAGGAGTGCACGACGCTGCGCGACGCGGGCTGGACGGTGCACGTCATCTGTCCCCGGGGGGAGAAACGGGACACGGAGCCGGAGGCGGAGATCGACGGGGTGCGGATCCACCGCTACCCGTTGCGCGCGGCCACCGGAGGACCGGTCGGCTACCTGCGGGAGTACGGTTCGGCGTTGTGGCATACGGTCCGGCTGGCCCGGAAGGTCGGCCCGGTCGACGTGGTCCATGCCTGCAACCCGCCCGACCTGCTGTTCCTGCCGGCACTGTGGCTGAAGCGGCGCGGCGCGCGGTTCGTCTTCGACCAGCACGACCTGGTACCCGAGCTGTACCTCTCCCGGTTCGGCCGCGGCGAGGATCTGCTCTACCGCGCCGTGTGCGCGCTGGAACGGCTGACCTACCGGGCCGCGGACGTCGTGCTCGCCACGAACGAGAGCTACCGGGATGTCGCGATGCGCCGTGGCGGTCGGCGGCCCGAGGACATTTTCGTGGTGCGCAGCGCCCCTGCGATCGAGCGGTTCCAACCGGTGCCGCCCGAGCCGGAGTTGAAGCACGGCAAGCCTCATCTGCTGTGCTACCTCGGCGTCATGGGTCCGCAGGACGGCGTCGACTACGCCTTGCGCGCCCTCGCGAAGCTGCGCGACGAGTTGGGGCGGACCGACTGGCACGCGGTGTTCGTCGGCTCCGGCGACGCCTTCGACGCGATGGTGGAACTGTCCCGGCAGCTCGGGCTCTGTGAGCAGGTGCAGTTCACCGGGCGCATCCCCGACGCCGACCTGGTGCGCCACCTGTCCACCGCGGACGTGTGCCTCTCGCCCGACCCGCGCAATCCGCTCAACGACGTGTCGACCATGAACAAGGTCCTGGAGTACATGGCGATGGGCCGGCCGATCGTCTCGTTCGACCTCCGGGAGGCGCGCGTCTCCGCCGGTGACGCCGCCCTCTACGCGCCCGCCAACGACGAGGCCGCATTCGCCGGGCTCATCGCGCTGCTGCTCGACGATCCGGAGAAGCGGTCCCGGATGGGCAAGATCGGTCAGGAGCGGATCAGCGGGCAGCTTTCCTGGCGGCACTCACAAGCGTCGCTGCTCGCCGCCTACGCCGCCGCGTGCCGTGACCACACTCCGGTGCCGGCGAGCGGCCCCGTCCGCACAGGGAAGAGGCCGGGGCGTTGAGCGATGACACGATCCGCCTGGTCACGATCGGACGGATTCTCCGTCGGCGGTGGCGGCTTCTCGCCATCGTCGCCGTGCTCGGCGCGCTCGTCGGTTACGGCGCCTCGGTGCTGTTTCCGCCGCGGTACACGGCGTCGGCATCGGTCCTGCTGCCGGGGCAGTGGGAGGAGCGCGAGCTGCTGACTCAGGTCGACATCGCGACCAGTTCGGCGGTGGTCGACGGCGCGGCCGCCATGCTCGGCTGGAAGGGCGTCAGCGGCGGCGAGCTACGGGATCAAGTGAGCGCCCAGGCCGCCGACGGGAACATCATCAAGATCTCGGGTACAGCCGACACCCCAGCGCGCGCGCAGCAGCTCTCCGACCGGGTGGCCCAGCAGTTCGTCAGTTTCGCCACGCGGATCGCAGGCGGCAGCACCGACCCCGAAGCGGCTACGGGTTCCGAGGCGCTGCGGCAGAAGGTGGCGGAGACCAACCGCCGTATCACCGACCTGGCCAACGCGGCCGATCCGGGGCAGACCGTGGAGGGCGTGCAGGCCCGCACCGAGCTCGAGAAGCTGCGCACGTCGTTGCAGGAGGCCATGAAGAAACTGGACGAGGCCGACCCGGCGACCAACAAGGCCGGCATGGTCGTCATGGGGCCGGCAGCGCGGCCGATCGGCGCGGCGCCGCCGACGAGGACGCAGCTCGTCGTCGCCGGGGCACTGCTGTTCTTCCTGCTCGCGGTCATCGGCCATCTCGTCGCCGCACGGATGAATCGCCGACTGCGCACCGAACCGGAGATCGCCGCGGCGCTGGGCTCGGCGCTCCTCGGCACCGTCGACGTGCCTGGTGAAGGGCGCGCGCACCGGCCGGAAGGCAGTGGCCCACGGGCCTGGATCCGCCGACTCCTCGGCGTCGACACCCGGTGGGACATACCGACCCCGCAGAGGTCCGGCGACGAGGCGGGCATACGGATCCGCTACCGGCGGGTGTGCGCTCGCCTCAGGGACCAGCTGCCGGCCCCCCGGCGGCTGCTGGTTGTCGTACCGGACGGCGACGAGATCGCCCGCCGGGCCGCCGGGCAGCTCGTCACCGAGGCCAAGGGCGATCCGCTGCTGCGGGTGGTGGAGGTTTCGGTGGACCGGCCGATGGTGCCGGACCGCGACACCGAGTCCGGTGCTCTGGTCGTCATCAGCGCGGGCAGCTGGACCGCGGAGGAGCTCGCCGGCATCGCCGAGGCGTGTGCGGACGGCAGGCATGAGGTCGTCGGCATCGTCGTCGCCGGCCCGGTCCGGGCCCGTCCGAAGCGAACTGCCGACCGTCCTCCGGACGAGGCCACTCTGGCTCTCGCGGTGCGCGGCCCCGCGGCGGGAGGTTCGGTGTGACGACGGGCAAGACTGCGGAGTCGTCGGCCGCCGCTCCGCTCCTTGACCTGCAGGCGCTGGTGGTGGCGGTGCGCAGGCGCCGCCGCCTCTGGTGCGCCATGGCGCTGCTGGGGCTGCTGGTCGGCCCGGCGGTGGCGGTCCTGATGCCGCCGCCGCCGACCGCGGTGACCAAGGTGCTGGTCACGCATCAGGAGGACCAGCCGAACGACACCGGAACGCTGATCCGCACCGACGTCCAGCTGCTGGGGACCACCCGGATCGCCGAAAAGGCCCTGCGATCCCTCAAGTCCCCGGAAAAACCGGAAGACTTCATGGGGGACTACCGGGGTACCGGCTTGACCAACAACCTGCTGCAGATCACTGCGACAGGTGACAGCGACGCGGAAGCGGTGGCCCGGGCCGAGGCGCTGGCCGACGCGTTCGTCGCGGACCATGTGAAGCGGATGCGGGACACCGCGACGGCCGAGGCCAAGGCCCTGCTCGACCAGCGTGACCGCATGCGGGACGAACTCGCCCAGGTCAACAAGACGATCGGAGACCGGCCGCCGGGGGGCGACCCGAAAACGTCGGCGAGCATCGAGTCGCTCTTCGCCCGCCGGGCCGAGCTCATCTCGCGGATCGCCGATTTCGACCAACGGGCCGCGGAGGCGCGCACCGGCACGCCCAAGGTCGTCGCCGGCACGCAGATCGTGGACGCCCCGCGCGCGGTGCGGCACTCCCTGCCCAAGGCCGCGGTCACCAACGCCGCGATCGGGCTCGTCCTCGGGCTCTTCCTCGGGCTCGCGCTGGCCGCGGTCGGCACGGTGGTGGCGGACCGCCCCGTGTTGCGCCGGGACATCGCGGCGAACCTGGGCGCCTCGGTCGTCGCGGAGCTGCCCCGACGGTCGGGCAGGCTGTGGCAGCGCCGACGGACCCGGGCGGCACGCGAACGGCTCACCGTGTCCCTGGCCCGCACCGTGCGCGACTCCGCGGAACCGGTGTCGCTGCTGGAACTGGGCTGTGCGCGCAGCACGAGCGAGATCGCCCTGAACGTCGCCAGGGCGCTGGCGGCGGAGGGGCCGGTGGTCGTCATCGATGGTCTGCCCGACCAGCAGCTCGCGGGCCGCCGCCCGAAGCCGGGAGACCCGACCGTGGTCAGCGGCGAGCGTGCCGCGGCCGTGCCGGATCAGGGGCACCGGCTCGGCGTCGGCTCGGTCGCGCCCGGCACGGCGTGGACCGACCTCCAGTACCTCGGCACCCAGACCGTGCTCGTCGTGCGTGCCGGGCACGGCAGCGCCGCATGGCTGCACACCGTGGCGCGGCAGCTCGCGGACCAGCGCATTCCGGTGATCGGTGTGGTGCTGATCGACCCCGATCCGCGTGACCGGACCGACGGCACGCTGTGGGACGGGCTGCATATCGCGCTGCGGGGCCGTAGCGAGCGGTCGGCCCGGCAGAAGGGGACGGGCCGGCGGCGGTCGGAGCGGCTGCCCATGTGGGCCGCACGGGTCCCGGACAACGACCAGGAGGCGCGGTAGGACATGTGTGGCATCGCAGGCACGTACCGGTGGCCGGACGGGAAGGTCATGACGGACCGGCTCACCGATACCCTCGCCCACCGCGGCCCGGACGGAGCGGGCCGGTACAGTCACCCCGCCGGTGACGGCGAAGTGCACCTCGGTCACCGCCGGCTGGCCATCATCGACCTGTCCGGGACCGGCGCCCAGCCCATGGTCTCGGGCGGCCTCGCCCTGACGTACAACGGCGAGCTGTACAACGCGCCCGAGCTGCGTGCCGAGCTGGCAGCCGCCGGGGTGCGCTTCCGCGGCACCTCCGACACCGAGGTGCTGCTCGAGGCCTGGCGGCGCTGGGGCACGGACTGCCTGCCCCGGCTGCGCGGCATGTTCGCGTTCGGCATCTTCGACGAGCGAACCGGTGACCTGGTGCTCGCCCGCGACCAACTCGGCGTCAAGCCGCTGTTCCTGCTCCGGCGCGGTGCGGGCCTGGTGTTCGCCTCCGAGCTCAAGGCGCTCGCCGCCGCGACCGGCGGGTCGCTGCAGGTGGACCATGCGGCGCTGGTGGCCTCGCTGCTGTACTACTGGGTGCCCGACTCACGGTGCGCGTTCCGCGAAGCGGAGAAGCTGCCGCCGGGGAGCTGGCTGCGGTTCCGGCCCGACGGCCGGGTGGAGCGCGGCCGGTTCTGGCACCTGAAGGACGTCGCCGCCGAGGGCCGGGAGCGAGCCCGAAGCGGCGAACAGCCGGACGTGGCCGCCGTCGTCGAGGAGTCGACTCGGCGCCACATGCTCTCCGACGTACCCGTGGCGACGTTCCTTTCCGGCGGCCTTGACTCCAGCTATCTGACCGCGCTGGCGGCCCGCCACCAACCTGGGATCTCCGCCTACACGATCGGGTTCCGCGCCGAGGACGCCAAGTTCGAGGCGATGCCGGACGACCTGCGCCATGCCCGGCGGGTGGCCGAGCGGTTCGGTGTCGACCTGCACGAGATCGAGATCGCTCCGGACGTCCTCGACCTGCTGCCGCGGATGACGTACCACCTGGACGAGCCGATCGGCGACCCCGCCGCGATCAACACCTTCCTGATCTGCTCGGCCGCCCGGGAGGCCGGGGTCAAGGTGATGCTCTCGGGGATGGGCGCCGACGAGCTGTTCGCCGGCTACCGCAAGCACCTGGCCAACCTGCTCGCGCTGCGCTACCAGCGCGTCCCGCGACCTCTGCGGCACGGCCTGTCCAGAGCCGTGGACCGGCTGCCGGTCGCCACGTCCCGCCGGGGGTACCGGTCGGTGCGCTTCGCGAAGCGGTTCCTCTCCTTCGCCGATCTGCCGGAGGAGACCGCGTTCCGGCGCAGCTACACCATGTACGACCAGGACGAGCTGCTCGCCCTGGTCGATCCGGACCTGGCCGGGACCGTCGAGGACGTGCTGACCGAACACGCGGACATCTACCAGGACAACGACCTCGACGACTTCGTCAACCGCATGTGCCTGGGCGACGCCCGGATGTTCCTGCCGGGCCTGAACCTCGCCTACACGGACCGGTCGAGCATGGCCGCGTCGACCGAGGTGCGGGTGCCGTACGTGGACGTCGAGGTGGTCAGGGCGGCGTTCGCCGTGCCGGGCGATCGCAAGATCGTCGGACGGCAGGGCAAGGCCGTCCTCAAGGAGGCGGCCACCTCGATCCTGCCCCGGGAGATCGTGTACCGGCCCAAGGGCCTGTTCAGCGCCCCGCTGCGCGCCTGGATGAGCCGGGATCTGGCACCGCTGGTGCGCGAGGTGGTGCACGACGGGGTGCTCGTCCGCTCCGGGTTCCTGCGCCGCGACGCGCTGGCACGGCTCGTCGCCGAGGACGCCGCCGGGCGGCGGGACTTCTCCAAGCATCTGTGGCATGTGCTGACCCTCGAGTACTGGTATCGCGACGCGACCTCTGGGTCCGGCCAGAGCACTCGGTTAACGGCTTAGGAATCAGAGGAGTTCGGGTGAAGCAGGTCGTACAGAACTACAAGAGCGGCGAGCTGGCGGTGCTCGACGTGCCGGTGCCGGGGTGCAAGCCGGGCGGTGTGCTGGTCCGCAGCGCCTACTCGCTGATCTCCACGGGGACCGAGCTCATGAAGGTGTCCGAGGCCGGCATGTCGATGCTGGGCAAGGCCCGCTCCCGGCCGGACCAGGTGGCCAAGGTCATGCAGAGCGTGGCCACCAACGGGGTGCCCGCCACCTACCGCAAGGTGATGGGCAAGCTGGACTCCTACACGCCCCTGGGCTACTCGCTGTGCGGGGTGGTCGAGCAGGTCGGCGCCGGGATCGACGATGTGGCGGTCGGTGATCTCGTGGCCTGCGCCGGCAACGAGCACGCGTTGCACGCCGAGCTGAACTGGGTGCCGAAGAACCTCTACGCCCGGGTGCCGGACGGCCTCGCGCCGCGGCACGCCGCCTTCGGCACAGTCGGGTCGATCGCGTTGCAGGGCGTCCGCCGCGGCGAGCCACAGCTCGGCGACGTGGCGCTGGTCATCGGTCTCGGGCTGATCGGGCAGCTCGTGGTGCAGCTCCTTGCCGCTTCGGGCGTCCGCGTCGTCGGGGTCGACCCCGACCCGGTGCGCTGCGAGCTCGCCGAGCGCCTGGGTGCCGCGGCCTGCGGCGATCCCGCGTCCGCGGCCGTGGAGGCTTCCGTCGCCGAGCTCACCGGCGGTCACGGCGTGGACCAGGTGTACCTGGCCGCCGGAGGCGGCAGCAACCAGCCCGTCGAGCTGGCCGCCCGGCTCTGCCGCGACCGCGGCCGGGTCGTCGACATCGGCAAGTGCCGCCTGGACCTCCCGTGGAACGCGTACTACGAGAAGGAGCTCGACGTCCGGTTCTCCCGCAGTTACGGCCCCGGGCGCTACGACCCGGAGTACGAGCTCGAGGGGCGCGACTACCCGATCGGCTACGTGCGCTGGACCGAGCGCCGCAACCTGGCGTGCTTCCTCGATCTCCTCGCCCGCGGCAGCGTCGACGTGGAGCCTTTGGTCTCCCACACAGCCGAGTTCGATGACGCCGTCGAGACGTACCGGCGTCTGAAGGACGGCGACCTGAAGGCCGTGGCCGTGCTGTTCCGGTATCCCGGCCACCCCGACCAAGCTGTGGAAGCGGGGGCCCCGGCGGTGGCCGTGCCCGCGGTGAAGAGACACGGCGGAGGAACGTCCACGCCGGCCCGGGCCGCCAAGGCGCCCGTGCGGCTGGCGTTCGTCGGCGCGGGCAACTACGCGACGTCGATGCTGCTGCCCCACCTGGCACAGCGCGACGGCGTCGAATTGTCGACCGTCGTCACCACGACGGCGCTGTCCGCGGCCAACGCGAAGCGGAAGTTCGGCTTCGCCGAGGCGACCACCGATCTCGACGCCGTGCTCGGCGACAAGTCCGTCGACGCGGTGTTCGTGGTCACCCGGCACAGCTCGCACGCCGAACTGACCCGAAAGGCACTGCTGGCCGGCAAGACCGTGTTCGTGGAGAAGCCCCTGGCGCTCACCGAGGACGAACTCGCCGGTGTGCTCGCGGCGGTGGAGGAGTCCGGCAACGACCGGCTCCAGGTGGGCTTCAACCGGCGGTTCGCGCCGCTGCTGCGCGAGGCCAGGAAGCGGTTCGGCGCCCGGACCGGTCCGGCGCACCTGCGCTACCTGGTCAACGCGGGCCGGCTGCAGCACGGCAGCTGGTACCTCCAACAGGGCACCGAGGGCTCGCGGTTCGCCGGTGAGGGCGGGCACTTCATCGACACGGCGAGCTGGCTGCTCGCGGCCGACCCGGTCTCGGTGTACGCGGTCGCCACGTCCGGCAACGAGGACCTCCAGGTCGTGCTGCGCTACCCGGACGGGTCCACCGCCACGATCAGCTACGTCACCACCGGCCCGGCGGGCTTCCCCAAGGAGACGCTGGACCTGGTCGCGGACGGCCGTGCGCTGCGGCTCGACGACTTCGTCCGTGCCTCGGTCTACGGCCGCAAGCGGTGGGTCAGTTCGCGGCTGCCCAAGGCCCGGGACAAGGGCCAGAACGCCGAGCTGGCCGCGTTCATCAAGGCCGTGCGGACCGGCGGGCCGATGCCGGTGCCACTGGAGTCCCTCGTCGCCACCACGGCGGCCACCCTCGCTGTGCAGGCCGGCCTGGCCGGCGGCGCGCCGGTGACGTTGGCGAGGGCGCGATGACCGTGATCTCGGGGAGTGCGGGCTGGTACCTGCGGCGCCTGTCCCGGATGGGACCGCGGGAGGTCGGCGGCCGGGTGGGCGACGCGGTCCGCAGACGGCGGTGGCGGTCGGCGCGGCCGGACTGCCCGAGGGTGACCGACGCCCGGTTCACCGCGGTACTGCCCGCCGGGACGATCGCCGCAATACCTCCGGACGCCGCGAAACGTCTCATCGCCGAGGCGGACCGGCTGATGGCCGGGCACGCCGAGTATTTCGGAGTGGACCGCGACGACCTGGCCGACCCGGACTGGTGGTACGACCCGAAGACCGGGCGCCGGGCGCCCTGGGGCTACGCCTTCGACGTGCCGTACCGGAACGAGGACGCGGTCGGGGACATCAAGCAGATCTGGGAGCTGTCCCGGCATCAGTACCTCACCGTGCTCGCCGCCGCCTACGCGTTCACCGGGGACGAGCGGTACGCCGAGCGAGTGGCCGAGCACCTGCGGTCGTGGTGGGCGGGCAACGCGCCGCTGCGCGGAGTGCACTGGACCAGCGGGATCGAGCTGGGGATCCGGCTGCTGTCCTGGGTGTGGATCCGCCGGCTGCTCGACGGCTGGCCGGGCGTGGCCGGGCTGTTCGAGGGCAACCCGGTGGCGCTGAACCAGATCTGGCACCACCAGCGCTGGCTGGCCGCCTTCCCCAGCCGGGGGTCTTCGGCGAACAACCACGTCGTCGCCGAGGCCGCCGGGCAGTTCGCCGCGGCCTGCGCGTTCGGGTGGTTCCCCGCCTCGGCGCGTTGGCGAGCCGGCGCGCTGCGGTCGCTGGAGCGGCAGCTGCGCAACAACACCTTCGACTCCGGTCTCAACCGCGAGCTGGCCACCGAGTATCACGGGCTGGTGCTGGAGCTCGGCCTGGCCGCGGTGGCCGAGGCGGATGCCGCCGGCGTGCCGGTCCCCGCGTCGATCCGGCTGGTGCTGCTGCGGATGACCGACGCGCTCGCGGCCGTCGTGGACAACCGGTTACGTCCGCCGCGCCAGGGGGACGCGGACGACGGGCACGGTCTGGTCGTGGACGGCGCGGGCACCGACCGCTGGGCCTCGCTGCTGGCCACCGGGGACGCCGTGTTCGGCCGGCTCACCTGGTGGCCGGCGGTGACCGGCACCGATGTGCGCACCCCGCTGCTGGCCGCGCTCATCCGGCCGTACGCGGAACAGGGAACCGCACCGGCCGTGATCCGCCCGGCAAGCCGACCAGGGCACTTCGCCGACGCGGGCATGACCGTCCTGCGCGGTCCGGAGGAGATCTGGTGCCGCTGCGACGGTGGTCCGCACGGATTCCTGTCCATCGCCGCGCATGCCCACGCGGACGCGCTGTCCGTGGAGGTCCGGCACGACGGGGTCGACGTGCTCGCCGACCCGGGGACGTTCTGCTACCACGGGCAACCCGAGTGGCGGCAGTACTTCCGGTCGACCCTCGGCCACAACACCCTGCGGCTGGACGGCGGTGACCAGTCCGTCTCCGGCGGCCCGTTCCTCTGGACCCGGCATGCCCGCAGCCGCGTCCTGGCCGCGGACACAGCCGACGCCTCCGACGAGGGGACGGTCCGCTGGTGTGCCGAGCACGACGGTTACCAGCGCTCCGTGCACCGCCGCCGGGTGGAGCTGACGGCAGCGAGCCAGGAACTGAGGGTGGTCGACGAGGTGCGCGGCCCGCGCCGGGCCGTGCAGCTGGCGTTCCACCTCGGCCCGGCGATCGCCGCGGACCTGGCGGGGAACCGGGCGGTGCTCACCTGGATCCGGGACGGCGAGGGGCGCTCCGCGGTGCTCGACCTGCCCGGGGAGCTGTCATGGCGGGCGCATCGCGGCGAGACGGACCCGCCGCTGGGCTGGTACTCCGCCGGCTTCGGGCGCAAGGAACCCACCACCACGCTGGTCGGCACCGGCTTCGCCGACGGCGCGGCGGGGTTCACCACCGTACTCAGGTTCCGCGGCTAGGGGGGCGCGTGGGGATCAAGAGGCGGCACCGGGCGTTGGCGGCGGCACCGCTGGCGCTGGCCCTGCTGGCGGCGTCCGGCTGTGAGAGCGAACCGGGCGCCGGGGCGGGGCCGACCGCCGCGCCATCCATGTCCGGGGCGTCCTCCACGTCCGTGGCCCGGGTGTGCGCCAAGCCCGCGGCCGGGCCGGCGAACGCGCCGGCGGGTGCGGTGACGGTCGACCCCGCGGTCGTCGGTGACCTGGCAGCGAAGACGAAGAGCAGCCCTGCGAACACCACGTTCTGGCTTCGACCGGGCAAGCACAGGCTCGGGCGGGACCGCTACTCCCAGGTCGTCCCCAAGAAGGGGGACCGCTACCTCGGCGCGCCGGGCGCGGTGCTCGACGGCCAGAAGATCAACCAGTACGCGTTCGGCGGTACCGCCGGCAATGTCACCATCCGCTACCTGACCGTGCAGGGTTTCGTCGCGCCGCAGAACGAGGGCGTGGTCAACCATGACTCGGCCGACGGGTGGGTGATCGAGCACGCGACGATCCAGAACAACTCCGGCGCCGGGCTGATGGCCGGTGCCCGCCAGCGGGTCCGCGCCAGCTGCCTGCGCGGCAACGGACAGTACGGCATGAACGCGTACAAGGCCGAAGGCCGTATCAGCGACCTGGTGGTCGAGGGCAACGAGATCGTGGGCAACAACACCGGCGACTGGGAACGGCGGCGGAAGGGCTGCGGCTGCACCGGAGGCGTGAAGTTCTGGGCCGTCAACGGCGCCGACGTACGCGGCAACTGGGTGCACGACAACCGCGGAACAGGGTTGTGGGCGGACACCAACGACAACGACTTCCGCATCGAGAACAACGTGATCGAAGGCAACGACGGTGCCGCGCTGATCTACGAGACCAGCTACAACGCGGTCATCCGGAACAACACGATCCGGCGGAACAACTGGGTCGAGGGCCGCAGGGCGGCCGACCGCGGCGACACCTTCCCGTTCGCGACCGTCTACCTGTCCGAGTCCGGCGGCGAACCACGGATCCGAGCCCGCACCGACAAGATCGAGGTCTACCGGAACGTGCTGGAGAACAACTGGTCCGGGATCACCCTGTGGGAGAACGCCGACCGGTACTGCAACAGCCCGGCCAACACCTCCTCCGGTGACTGCACCTTGCTGGTCCGGGACACCGACCGCTGTGCGAGGCCGGCGATCGCCAAGCCACCGCTCTACGCCGACTGCCGGTGGAAGACCCAGCGGGTGGACATCCACGACAACCGCTTCGTGCTGGACGAGTCCGTCGTCAAGTGCACGGAGATGTGCGACCGCATGGCGGTGCTGGCCAACTACGGCACCTACCCGGACTGGTCGCCGTACCAGGGTGAAGGGGTGGCCGAGGCGATCACCCGCACGCAGCACAACCGCTGGCACGACAACGTCTACCTCGGACCATGGAAATTCGTCGCCCACGACCCGAGCCGGATACTCGACTTCGCTCAGTGGCAGAGCACGCCGTACCAGCAGGACGCGGGCAGCACCCTCGACCTCGACCCACGGGCCGGTGGTTGAGGTGGGCGGAGACCTGACGCGCGGTGGGATTTCGGGCGGACCGGCTACGGCGAGCACGCGGCCCGGCGCCGAACCGCGCCCTGCCGGCACACCGAGGATCGTCGGGATCGTCTGGGGGCTGCTGGTCCTCAACACGCTCGGCTCCGCCGGGGCGAAGACCATCGTCCCGCTGCCCCGCTCCCTCATCCAGATGGTCACCATGGGCGCGCTGGTCGCCGCGTTCGCGCTGGCGCTCGCGGTCAATCTCCGGCTGCGCATCCGAGCCAGTGCGTACGTGTTCCTGCTCACCCTGCTGCAGGTGACGAGCGTGATCTCCAGCGCGAACCTGGAGTCCGGGTTCGGCGCGCTGTTCCGCTGCGCCCGGCTGGCTCTCTTCGTCGGCACGCTGTGGCTGCTCAGCCGCTGGTGGGACGGCGGCCTGACGTTCGTCAGGCATCACATCCGGATGTACTTCGCGGTGCTCGGGTCGGTGGCTGCCGGCCTGGTCGCCTCACCGGGCGCGGCCCTGCCCGATCTCTACGGCGGTCGCCTTGTCGGCGCGTTGTGGCCGCTCACCCCGCCGCAGATCGGCCAGTACGCGGCGGTGATCATCGGGCTCACCGTGCTGCTCGTACTGGACCGCAGGACCGACAGGACCGGCGCCGCGGTGATCATCGTGCCGTCACTCGTCCTGCTCGCGCTGACCCATACCCGGACGGCCACGCTCGGCCTGTTCATCGGGTTGGCGTTGGCGATCGGCTCGCTCATCCTGACCAGCGCCGCGGCCCGCCGGTTCTTCACCTGGACAGTGCTGTGCGCCGCGGTGGCCGCGGTGGGGTTCGCCTCCGCGCTGCAGGCGTGGTTCCTGCGCGGACAGAGCAAGGAGAACTTCTCCAACCTGACCGGTCGGGCCAAGGTCTGGGACGCCCTGCTGGCTGCGCCCCGGTCGACCTCGGAGAAGTTGTTCGGCGTCGGCCTGGGCGACAAGTCTTTCGGCGGGCTGCCGATCGACAACAGCTGGCTGGCCGTTTACAACGAGCAGGGTCTGATCGGCGTCACCCTGGTCGCAGTGATCATCATCGTGCTGGGCGGCGTCGCGTTGCTGCGGCCACCGTCGCTGCAGAGGGCCTGCGCGATCTTCCTGATCAGCTACTGCGCGATCGCCTCGTACACCGAGGCCGGGCTGGGCGACGCCTCGCCGTACTTGCTGCATCTGGCCGTGGCCGCCTCGCTGCTGGCGGCACCTGCCGCGGCCACTCCCCTCTCGACGCCCGAAGTCCCTCGACAACGCGTCCCGCGATGGGCCCGGAGATCGGAGGTGACCTGAGCATGCACGTCCTCGTGGTGCACAACCGCTACGCCTCGGCGCAGCCGAGCGGGGAGAACAAGGTCGTCGACCAGGAGGTGGAGCTGCTGCGCGCTGCCGGCCACCGGGTCGAGGTGTTCGAGCGGCGCAGCGACGACATCGCCGCCCGTTCCCTGCTGGGCAAGGCCGCGCTACCGCTCCTCGTGCCGTGGAACCCGGCGGTCCGCGCGGAGCTCACCGCCCGGCTTCGCACCGAGCGGCCGGACGTGGTGCACGTCCACAACGTCTTCCCGCTCCTGTCGCCCGCGGTGCTGGCCGCCTGTGCCGACGCCGGCGTGCCCGCCGTCGCGACGCTGCACAACTACACCCAGGTCTGCCCGCCCGGCACGCTGCAGCGGGACGGCCGGCCGTGCACCGAGTGCGTCGGGGCGGCGCCGCTGCCCGCCGTGCGGCACGGCTGCTACCGGAACTCCCGGCTGGCGACGGTGCCGCTCGCGGTCAGCCTGTCGGTCAACCGGCGGCGGTGGTGGTCCGGCGTGGAGCGGTTCTTCTGCATCTCCGCGGCGCAGCGCGACGTCCTGGTGCGGGCCGGCATGCCACCCGAGCGGCTTGTGGTGAAGCACAACTTCGTGCCCGACCCGGGCGCCTGCCGAGCGGGCGCCGGCGAGCATCTGCTCTATCTCGGCCGGCTCGCGGAGGCCAAGGGCGTGCGGCTGCTCATGGCCGCGTGGGACGAGGTCGCGGCGAGCGGCGGTGTGGGCGTGCCGCTCGTGGTCGCCGGCGCGGGGCCGCTGGAACGAGAGGTGACCGCCTGGGCGGCGGGCCGGGACGACGTGCGGTACGTCGGCCTGTACGACCCGGCCCAGTGCCGGCAGGCCGTCGCGCGGTCGGTCGCCGTGGTGGCTCCCTCGACGTGGCTGGAGGCGTTCGGCCTGGTGGTCGTGGAGGCGATGGCGGCGGGGGTCCCGGCCGTCGCCGCCGGTCACGGCGCCTTCGTCGAACTGGTCGAGGACGGGGTGACCGGCCTGCTGCACCGGCCGGGCGAGCCCGCCTCGCTCGCGTCCTGCATACGCCGGATCACGGCCGAGCCGGCCCTGGGCCGGGAGATGGGCCAGGCGGCCCGGCGCCGTTACGAGCAGGCCTTCAGCCCGGCCGTCGGGCTGGAGCGCCTGGTGGAGGGGTACCGCACCGCGATCGCGGGTCGGTCAGTACTGGCTCGCGGCGGGGACACCCGCGCGAGCAGGGGGGATGGGGACAGTAGATGACACGATGCCGACTCTGCGGCTCGGAAGCGATGGCGAGCGTCGTCGATCTGGGGGCGACGCCACCATGTGAGAGCTTTCTGGCCGCGGACCAACTGGATCAACCGGAGCCCGCGTACCCGCTGCACCTGCGGGTCTGCACCGACTGCTGGCTGGCGCAGATACCTCCGCTGATCACGCCGGAGGAGACGTTCAGCGAGTACGCGTACTTCTCCTCCTACTCGACCTCCTGGGTGGAGCACGCGCGCACGTTCGTCGCGGACGCCGTGGAGCGGGTGGGTCTCGGCCCGGACGCCTTCGTGGTCGAGGTCGCGAGCAACGACGGGTACCTGCTGAAGCACGTGGTGGACCGCGGGATCCGCTGCCTCGGCATCGAGCCCTCGGTGAACGTCGGCGCCGCGGCGCGGGACGCGGGTGTACCCACGCTCACGGAGTTCCTGGACCCGGCCACCGGCGCCGCCGTCCGCGCCGAGCACGGCCCGGCGGACCTGGTCGTGGCCAACAACGTGTACGCGCACATCCCCGACGTGGTCGGGTTCACCCAGGGGCTGCGCGCCCTGGTCGCCGACGACGGCTGGGTCTCCATCGAGGTGCAGCACCTGCTGACCCTGATCGAGGAGAACCAGTACGACACGATCTACCACGAGCACTTCCAGTACTACACGGTCGCCTCCGCGACCCGGGCGCTGGCGAGCGGCGGACTCGCGCTCGTGGACGTCGAGCTGCTGCCCACGCACGGCGGCTCCATCCGGCTGTGGGCCCGGCCGGCCGAGGTGGCCGGCGGGCCGACGCAGCAGGTGGCCGACGTGCTGGACCGGGAGAAGGCCGCCGGGCTGCAGGAGCTGTCCGGGTACACCGAGTTCTCCGCCCGGGTGGCCAAGGTGCGCCGGGACCTCCTGCGGTTCCTCATCGACGCGGCCGAGCGCGGCGAGACGGTCGTCGGCTACGGCGCCCCGGGCAAGGGCAACACCCTGCTCAACCACTGCGGCATCCGGCCCGACCTGCTCCCGTACACGGTCGACCGCAACCCCTACAAGCACGGCAGGTTCACCCCGGGCACCCGCATCCCGATCCTGTCGCCCGAGCAGATAGCCGCCGACAGACCGGACTACGTCCTCGTCCTCCCGTGGAACCTGCGGGCCGAGCTGGTCGAGCAGTTGTCCTTCGTGCACGACTGGGGCGGCCGACTGGTCTTTCCCATCCCGGAACTGAGCATTGCCGAGGTCACGTCATGAAGGTCGTTCTGTTCTGCGGCGGTTACGGGATGCGGATGCGCAACGGAGCCGCCGACGACGTGCCCAAGCCGATGGCGATGGTCGGCCCGCGGCCGCTGATCTGGCACGTCATGCGCTACTACGCGCACTTCGGGCACACGGAGTTCATCCTGTGCCTCGGGTACGGGGCGCACCACATCAAGGACTTCTTCCTCAACTACGAGGAGACGACGTCCAACGACTTCGTGCTGCGGGGCGGCCGGACCGAGCTGCTGTCCACCGACATCTCGGACTGGACGATCACGTTCGCGCAGACCGGCATCGAGTCACCGATCGGGGAGCGGTTGCGCCGGGTGCGGCACCACCTGGACGGCGACGAGATGTTCCTCGCCAACTACGCCGACGTGCTCACCGACGCCCCGCTGCCGGAGATGATCGACCGGTTCGCCCGGCGCGACGCCGGTGCGTCGATGATGGTGGTGCCGCCGCAGTCGTCGTTCCACTGCGTGGAGTTGGGCGAGGACGGCCTGGTGGGCGGCATCACCGCGGTGAGCGAGCTGCCGCTGTGGGAGAACGGCGGCTACTTCGTGCTCCGCCAGGAGGTCTTCGACCACATCCCGGAGAACGGGGACCTGGTCGCCGACGGATGCGCCCAACTGGCCAAGCGCGGCCGGTTGGTGGCGCACCAGCACCGCGGCTTCTGGAAGCCGACCGACACCGTGAAGGAGCGGGCCGCGCTCGACGCCGCCTACGCCCGGGGCGACCGCCCGTGGGCCGTGTGGGAACGGGACGGTGCGGGAGCGGGCGCCGGAGCGAGAGCGTGATCCGGCTCGGGGCCGGGCGCCTGGACCGGCTCGTCGCGGTGGGCGCGCACTGCGACGACATCGCCATCGGCGCCGGCGGGACGCTGCTGACGCTGTGCCTCGCGCGGCCGGGTATCCGCGTCGACGCGCTGGTGCTCTCCGGCGGCGGCACCGAGCGGGAGCAGGAGGAACAAGCCGCGCTCGCCGCCTTCTGCCCGGGCGCCGACCTGCGGCTGACGGTGCACAAGCTGCCGGACGGCCGGCTGCCCGCGCACTGGGAAGAGGCCAAGGCCGCGGTCGAGGAACTGCGCGCGGGGGCAGAGCCGGATCTCGTACTGGCCCCGCGCACCGATGACGCGCACCAGGATCACCGCGGCCTGGCGAAACTGATACCCACCGCGTTCCGCGACCACCTCGTGCTCGGCTACGAGATCGTCAAGTGGGACGGCGACCTCGGCCGTCCGGCGGCGTACCAGCCGCTCCCGCCGGAGATCGCGGAACAGAAGGTGCGGCTGCTGCAGGAGCACTACCCCTCGCAGCGGCACCGGCCCTGGTACGACCGGGAGGCCTTCCTCGGGCTGGCCCGGATCCGTGGCATCGAATGCCACGAGCGTTACGCCGAGGCGTTCGCCGTCACCAAACTCACTCTCGACCTGGGGGAATGAACCTTGCGCATACTGCTGACCGGACACCAGGGCTACCTGGGCACGGTGATGGCCCCGGTCCTCGCGGCTGCCGGGCACGAGGTCGTCGGTCTTGACGCCGGCCTGTTCGCCGACTGCGTTCTGGGCCCGTCGCCCGCGGACCCGTCCGGGCATCGGGTGGACCTGCGCGACGTCACGGCCGAACACGTGGCCGGGGTGGACGCCGTGATCCACCTGGCCGCGCTGTCCAACGACCCGCTGGGATCGCTGGCGCCGGAGCTCACCTACGACATCAACCACCACGCGTCCGTGCGGCTTGCCCGGCTGGCCCGCGACGCCGGAGTGCGGCGCTTCCTGTACGCGTCGACCTGCTCGGTCTACGGCGCCGCCGGCGGCGACGACTCGGCGAACCTGGTGACCGAGGACGCCCCGCTGCGTCCGGTGACGCCGTACGCGGAGTCCAAGGTGCGGGTGGAGGACGACCTGCACACGCTGTCCGACGCCGACTTCAGCCCGGTGTTCATGCGTAACGCCACCGCCTTCGGCCACTCACCCCGGCTGCGCGCCGACATCGTGCTGAACAACCTGGTGGGCCACGCACTCCTGTCCGGCGAGGTCCTTGTGCTCTCCGACGGCACCCCCTGGCGCCCGCTGGTGCACGCCGCCGACATCGCACGGGCCTTCGCGGCCGCGCTGGTCGCGCCGCGGGAAGCGGTGCACGACCGGGCGTTCAACATCGGCAGCGAGGTCAACAACGTCACGGTCGCCGAGATCGCCGAGCAGGTCGCCGAGGCGGTGTCCGGAGCGAAGGTGGTGATCACCGGCGAGACCGGTGCCGATCCGCGGTCGTACCGGGTGGACTTCTCCCGGTTCCGCACGGCGATACCCGGCTTCGACTGCGAGTGGACGGTGAAGCAGGGCGCGCTCGAACTCGCCGACGCCTACCGGAAACACGGGCTGACCCGGGAGGACTTCGAGCAGCGCTTCACCCGCCTTGCCGTGCTGCGCGCGGCGTCCGAGGCCGGCGCCGTCGACGACACCCTGCGGTGGCGCCGGTGACCGAGGCCGGCGAAGAGATGTACGCGCTGGTGGAGCGGCTGTACCCGCTGTGCCGGAGCATCACCGGCGACGGTGTGCGCGCGACCCTGGAGATCGTCGGCGAGTACGTCCCGCTGCAGGTGCACGAGGTGCCGACCGGGACGCGGGTGCTCGACTGGACGGTGCCGCAGGAGTGGAACATCCGGGACGCGTACATCGCCGACAGCGCCGGCAACCGGGTCGTCGACTTCGCCGCGTCCAGCCTGCACGTGCTCGGCTACAGCGTGCCGGTGTCGGCGACCATGCCACTGGCCGAGCTGCGTGGACACCTGCACACCCTGCCGGACCACCCGGCCTGGGTGCCGTACCGCACCAGCTACTACAA
This sequence comes from Streptomyces griseochromogenes, assembly GCF_001542625.1. Classification (NCBI taxonomy): domain Bacteria; kingdom Bacillati; phylum Actinomycetota; class Actinomycetes; order Kitasatosporales; family Streptomycetaceae; genus Streptomyces; species Streptomyces griseochromogenes. The sequence continues at coordinate 7,257,831 of NZ_CP016279.1, forward strand.
GCCGGAATGGGGGTTCTGCCTGGCCCAGGAGACCTTGGACGCGCTGCCGGACGGCGAGTACGAGGTGTGCGTCGACTCCGCACTCACCGATGGCCACCTCACCTACGCCGAGCACGTGGTCCCCGGGCAGGTCTCCGACGAGGTGATCGTCTCCTGCCACGTCTGCCACCCGTCGCTGGCCAACGACAACCTGGCCGGCGTCGCGGTGGCGACGTTCCTGGCGCGGGCGCTGGCGGAGCAGTCGCCGTACTACACCTACCGGTTCCTGTTCGCGCCCGGCACCATCGGGGCGATCACCTGGCTGGCCCGCAACGCGGAGCGGGTGGAGCGGGTCAAGCACGGGCTGGTGCTGGCCTGCGCCGGCGACTCGGGCCGGCTGACCTACAAGCGGAGCAGGCGCGGCGACGCGGAGATCGACCGGGTGATGCGGCACGTGCTTCTCGCATCCGACCGCCCGCACCAGGTCGTCGAGTTCACTCCGTACGGCTACGACGAGCGGCAGTTCTGCTCGCCCGGGTTCGATCTCGGCGTGGGCTCGCTCAGCCGGACCCCGTACGCCGGCTACCCCGAATACCACACCTCGGCGGACAACCTGGACTTCGTCTCTCCACAGGCGATGGCGGACACGCTCGCCGTCTGTCGCGAGGCGTTCGCCGTCCTCGACCGCAACCGGCGGTACGTCAACCTCAGCCCCTACGGCGAGCCACAGCTGGGCCGGCGCGGGCTGTACGACTCGCTCGGCGGCCGCAGCGACGCGAAGCAGGCCCAGATGGCCATGCTCTGGGTGCTCAGCCTCTCCGACGGCGAGCACAGTCTGCTCGACGTCGCCGAGCGGTCCGGGCTGCCGTTCGACACCGTCGCCGCCGCGGCCGGCGCCCTGCACGGCGCGGGGCTGATCAAGGCATGACGCCGATGACCACCGAGGGAGAGAATCCGCAGACAACGGCGCCACCGGCCGGATCCGCCCGCCGGGCCCTCGTCGGCCGGCTGTCATGGGGACTGGCCGACCAGGCGGCCTCCAGCATCAGCAACTTCGCGGTGGGGATCTACGTGGCACGCTCGCTGGGGGTGACCGCGTTCGGCGTGTTCAGCCTCGCCTGGGTGACTTACGGCGTGGTGCTCAACGTCTCCCGCGGGCTGGCCACCGATCCGCTCGTGGTGCGCTTCAGCGGCGTGCCGGACGCGTCCTGGCGCGGGGCGGTGGCCCGGTCGTCGGGCACCGCGCTCGTCGTCGGTACCGCCAGCGGTGCGGCGTGTCTGGTGGCCGGCCTCTCTCTCGGCGGCCGCGTGGGGCCCGCGTTCGCCTGCCTCGGCGTCCTGCTGCCGGGGCTGCTGCTGCAGGACGCCTGGCGGTACTCGTTCTTCGCCGCGGGCACCGGGCAGAAGGCGTTCGTCAACGACCTCGTGTGGGGCGTCGCGCTCGTCCCGGCCATGGTCGTGGCGGCCCGCGTGGGCAGCGTGGCCGCTTTCGTGCTCGCCTGGGGCGCGTCCGCCGCGGTGGCCGCTGCGTACGGCTGCCTCCAGTCCGGCATCCGGCCCCGGACGACCCGGGCACGCGGGTGGCTTCGCGAACAGCGCGACCTCGGCTACCGGTACCTGGTCGAGAACGTCAGCCTCAGCGGCGCGAGCCAGCTGCGGGCGTACGGGCTCGGCGCGATCGTCGGGGTCGGCGCGGTGGGTGCGGTCCGGGGCGCCGAGCTCCTGCTCGGCCCGTTCCTCGCCGTGCTCATGGGTCTTTCGCTGGTCACCGTCGCGGAGGCGGCACGGGTGCTGCGGCAGGCCCCGCAGCGGCTCGGGAAGTTCTGCCTCCTCCTCGGCGGCGGGCAGGCCGCCGCCGCGCTGCTCTGGGGCGGGGCGCTGCTGCTGATGCCGGACCGGCTCGGCGAGCTCGTGCTCGGCGACGTCTGGCACTCCGCCTCACAGCTCATCGTGCCGGTCACCCTCGGCGTCGCGGGCGCCGGCCTCGGCACCGGCGCGGCGGCCGGGCTGCGCGCGCTCGCCGCGGCCAGGCGCAGCCTGCGCTGCCAGCTGTTCGCCTCCGCCTGCTATGTCAGCGGCGGGCTCGGCGGGGCGACCGTGGCCGGCACGGTCGGCTCGGCCTGGGGCGTCGCCGTCGCGACCGGCTGCAGCTCGGCTGTGTGGTGGCTGCAGCTGCGGTCCGCCCTGGGCGAGCGCCACCACCACCCCATCCCCGAAGTGAGGACCGCATGACCGCCCAACCCAGGCTGAGCATCGGCCTGCCCGTGTACAACGGCGAGGAGTACCTCGCCGAGTCGCTCGACGCCCTGCTCGGCCAGACCTACGAGGACTTCGAGCTGGTCGTCTCCGACAACGCCTCGACCGACGGGACCCAGGACATCTGCCGCGAGTACGCCGCGCGGGACGCGCGCATCCGGTACCTCCGGCTGCCCCGGAACATCGGCGCCACGCCGAACCACAACCGTGTGTTCGCCGAGTGCCGCGGCGAGCTGTTCAAGTGGGCCTCGCACGACGACCTCTACGCCCGCGACCTGCTACGGCGCTGCGTCCAGGCGCTGGACGAGCGGCCGGACGTGATCCTCGCACACGCCGACCAGGCGGTCATCGACGGCGACGGCCAGGTGAAGGTCCCGTACGAGTACACGCTCGCCACCGACTCACCGCACCCGCCGGAGCGCTTCCGCAGCATGCTGTTCGAGCCAGGCGGTGACGACTTCTACGGGGTGGTCCGGGCCGACGCGCTGCGCCGGGTGAAGCCGATGGACAGCTACCACCACGCGGACCGCACGTTCGTCGCCGAGATCGCCCTGCACGGGCGCTTCCACCAGGTGCCGGAACTCCTGTACTTCCGCCGCGATCACCCCGCCCGCGCCGAGCGGGCGAACCCGAGCAAGCGCTCCCGGTGCGTCAACCTGGACCCGCGCCGGGCGGGCCCGCTGCACCCGACGCCCCGGCTGCTCGCCGAGTACGTCTGGGGCTTCGCCTCGGCGATCCGGCGGGCCCCGTTGTCCGCGGCCGACCGGCGCGCGTGCTACCGCCACCTGGCCGCATGGATGACCAGCCGGGTCCGGCCGGGCGCCGGTGAGCGGGTCGAGGACCGCGCCCCGGTCGACCCGGCCAAGCAGACCGTCTCCGTCGACGCCCTCGTCGCCGGGCGTGAGGGGAGGCGGCCATGACGTCAGCGGACGAAACTCCGGTGCGCGTCGGGGTGTTCGGCCTGCTCGGCTCCGGCAACCTCGGCAACGACGGGTCGCTCGAGGCCGTCCTCGGGTACCTCCGCGCCGAGCACCCGGAGGCGGCCGTGGACGCGCTGTGCGGCGGACCCGAAGCCGTGACGACCCGGTTCGGGATCCCCGCCACGCGGCTGCACTGGAACCGCGCGGAGTACCGGACCGCGTCACGTGCGGGCGCGATCGCGGCGAAGGGTCTGGGCAAACTCGTCGACGTCTTCCGCACCGCCGCCTGGGTGCGCCGGCACGACGTGGTGATCGTGCCGGGCATGGGCGTCCTGGAGGCCACGCTGCCGCTGCGGCCGTGGGGCTTCCCGTACTCGCTGTTCCTGCTCTGCGCGAGTGGCCGGCTGCTTCGCACGCGGGTCGCGCTGGTCAGCGTCGGTGCCGCCGAGATCGGCAACCGGCCGACCCGGGCCCTGGTGCGCTGGTCGGCGCGGCTGGCCGCGTACCGCTCGTACCGGGACGCCCAGTCCCGCGACGCGATGCGGGCGATGGGCGTGGACACCGCGCGCGACGAGGTCTACCCCGACCTCGCGTTCGCCCTGCCGACGCCGCCGGCGAGCGCGCCCTCGGGCTCGCCGGGCCCGGTCTGCGTCGGCGTCATGGACTTCCACGGCGGCAACGACGACCGCGCCCGGGCCGAGGAGATATACCGGCGCTACCTCGACGGGACGACCCGGTTCGTCCGCGCGCTGGTCGAGGAGGGCAGGCCGGTCCGGCTGCTCACCGGCGACACGTGCGATGCGTCGGTGGTCGCCGCCATCCTCGACGCGGTCGACTCGCCGCTGGTCACCGCTGCCGAACCGTCCGCGCTGGCCGACCTGATGAAGGAGATGGCGGCTGCCGACACCGTGGTGGCGATCCGCTACCACAACCTGATCTGCGCGCTGAAGACCGGCACACCGGTGCTCGCCCTCAGCTATGCGGCGAAGAGCGACGCGCTCATGGCGCAGATGGGGCTCGGCGCGTACTGCCACCCGGCGCGCGAGGTCGACGCCGACCGGCTGCTCGAGCAGTTCCGGGCGCTGGAGAAGCGATCGGCCGAGCTGCGGCAGACCCTCACCGAGCGGAACCTGGCCGCCGCCCGGCGTCTGGAGCACCAGTTCAACGCCTTGACCGCGACCCTGTTCCCGGGGACCGATCACGCCCAGGCCCGCGCCCGGCAGGAGGCTCCATGAAAGCGACCGAAGTCCCGGAGATCGCCGGTGCGTACCTGTTCGAGCCGACGCCGTACGCCGACGAGCGCGGCTTCTTCTGCCGCACCTTCGACGCCGACGTGGTCCGCTCGGTGGGCCTCGACCCGGACGCCTTCGTCCAGGACAGCGTGTCCCGCTCGGTCCGGGGCGTGCTGCGTGGCCTGCACCTGCGCTCGGGCGCCGGCGAGGCCAAGCTGGTGCGGTGCTCGTACGGGAGGATCTTCGACGCCGTCGTGGACCTGCGGACGGACTCGCCGACCTACCGCAACCGGGCCTTCTTCGAGCTGTCCGGCGAGACGCAGGCGACCCTGTACATCCCGGCGGGGTGCGCGCACGGCTTCCAGGCACTGACCGAAACCGCTGACACCTCGTACCGGATCGACCGTCCGCACGATCCGGCCGAGGACGTGACGATCGCCTTCGACGACCCGGAGCTCGCCATTCCCTGGCCGCTGCCGGCCACATCGATGTCCCAGCGGGACCGGGAGGCGCCGAGCCTCGCCGAGGTCCTGAAGCAAAAGGAGAGGTGAAGTCGGCGTGGACACCGAAGAGTTCCTGCTGCCCCGGTCGCGGCTGGCGAACGAGCGGCTGCACGCCCTGATCCCCGGGGGCGCGCACACCTACGCCAAGGGCGACGACCAGTACCCCGAGAACCTGGCCCCGGTCATCAGCCACGGCCGCGGTGCCCACGTGTGGGACATCGACGGCAACCGCTACGTCGAGTACGGCTCCGGCCTGCGGTCGGTCAGCCTCGGCCACGCCCACCCACGCGTGATCGAGGCGGTGCGGCGCGAACTCGACCGCGGCAGCAACTTCGTCCGGCCGTCCGTCGTGGAGGTCGAGGCCGCGGAACGCTTCCTGGCCACGGTGCCGACCGCCGAGATGGTGAAGTTCGCGAAGAACGGCTCCGACGCCACCACCGCCGCGGTGCGCCTCGCCCGCGCCGCCACCGGGCGCCAGCGGGTGGCCATCTGCGCCGACCATCCGTTCTTCTCCGTCGACGACTGGTTCATCGGCAGCACACCGATGTCCGCCGGTGTTCCGGCGGCGACCAACGAGCTCACCGTGGCGTTCCCATACGGGGATCTGGCCGCCACGGAAGAGCTGCTCACCCGGCACCAGGACGAGGTCGCCTGCCTGATTCTCGAACCCGCCACCCACACCGAGCCGCCGCCCGGGTACCTCGCCGGCGTGCGCGAGCTGGCCGACCGGCACGGCTGCGTACTGATCTTCGATGAGATGATCACCGGTTTCCGCTGGTCCGAGGCGGGCGCCCAGGGCCTGTACGGCGTCGTCCCCGACCTCTCCACGTTCGGCAAGGCGCTGGGCAACGGATTCGCCGTCTCCGCGCTGGCCGGGCGCCGCGACCTGATGGAGCGGGGCGGGCTGCGTCACTCCGGCGACCGGGTGTTCCTGCTGTCCACCACGCACGGTGCGGAAACGCACTCGCTGGCCGCCGCGATGGCCGTGCAGACCATCTACGCCGAAGAGGGCGTCACCGCGCGGCTGCACACCCTCGGCGAGCGGTTGGCCGCCGGTGTCCGCGACGTCGCGGCCGACATGGGCGTCGGCGACCACATCGTCGTCCGGGGCCGGGCCAGCAACCTGGTCTTCGCCACCCTCGACGAGAACGGGCAGCCGTCGCAGCAGTACCGCACCCTGTTCCTGCGCCGACTCCTCGCGGGCGGGGTGCTGGCCCCGTCGTTCGTGGTGAGCAGCGCGCTCGGCGACGCCGACATCGATCACACCGTCGACGTGGTGGCCCAGGCATGTGCGGTGTACCGGAAGGCACTGGACGCCGCCGACCCCACCCCCTGGCTGGCCGGACGACCGGTGAAGCCCGTATTCCGACGCTTGGCGTGACGTGACGTGACGTCAGCGACGCTCCCGCCGACCGGTGTCGGCCATCCGATCGACCAGCCGGTCAGCCATCCGGTCGACCAGCCACGCGGTCGCCGGTATCACCGCCAGCGCGGTGCACCAGCCGCCGAGGACGTCGGTCGGGTAGTGCGCGCCCAGGGCGACCTGTGCCCAGCCCATGGCGGCGCCGGCAACCAGTGCCGCGGCGAGCACGAGTGATGTTCCGGCCGTCCTGCCGAGGCCGAGCCGGCCGGTCGCCGGCAGCGCCACCACGAGGGCGAGCGCGGTGAAGAAGGCGGTGTGCCCGCTCGGATAGGACAGGTTGCCGTCGCCGTGGATGGTGCGTCCCACCAGATGCTTGAGCAGCGTCGCCGTCCCCACGGCCATGGCGGCGCCGGCAACGACGAGCACCGCCGCGCGAGGACGCCGAAGCAACAGGCAGCCCGTCACGGCAGCCACGACCAGCATCGCCGCTCCGGCGGGCTCCCCCAGGAAGTCCATGGCCAGAGCGACGTGCCGCCACGGCGGCCGCACACCGTCCACCGCCGGCTGGATCCACGCGTCCACCATGCCGGGCCGGCTGCGGCCGGCGTACAGGATCCCGAGCACGACGACCATCAGCGTGGCGAGGGCCGCGATCAGCCCGAGCCACGCGCGCAGCGATGAGGGCAGCACCGCGGGCGCCCGCCGGCCGGTCACACGCCCACCGCGCCCGGTCGTCCTGCGGCAGTCTGCCCTGATCGGTAGATGGTGTTCCGAATCTTGACTCCTTGAGACAGGGTGAGGGTGCGGCCCTTCATCCGACCGGTGGTCAGCCGTGAATCCCAACAACGCGGTCGCGGCAAACCGCCGTCGGACAGTCCGCGTGTCGACACTCTGGCACAGTGGCCGCTGTCCTGGCTTCAGGGTGCCGGTGCGTCGTCCTTCTCCCTGAGGGAGGCCGACAGCGCGCGGGCCTCGTGTTCGGTCATCCGGAGGTGTCGTACGGCACGGCGTTGACCCAACGCTGAGTCAGCCGGGCGATCCGCTCGTCCACTGCATGCCCATCTGCGCGGCGAACACCGCCAGTTGCTCCAGGACCACCAGCTTGTCGCCGCTCTGCGAGGCGGACATGGTGAACCCTCCGGCCGGCTTGTCCTTCCACGCCTGTGTCGTGAACGGCGTGAACGCCGCCTCCATGAACGCCTTGAACACCGCCGACACGCTGCCCATCAGCGTCGGGCAGCCGAGGACGATAGCATCCAAGCGCCCGGCACCAGCCGCGCCCCGTCGGCGAGGTGCTCGGCCAGGACCCGGGTGTGCCCGTGCACCGAGTGGTAGACGACCGTCACCGTGGCCATCGGCGCATCGTGCTCACGGTCAACATCATTGACCGTCATGGGCTCTTCACTGCTTCCGGTCGTGGGGAAATCCCTGCCTGCCCAGCCATCACAACCTGCTTGCGGCACCGGGGGCAGCCCACCGTCAACGACGAGGGCGCTGTCCACCGAGAGGTTCATGGCGCTCGTACCCGCGGCCCACCCCCTCGCCGGGCACGCCGAGCTGAGCGCGTCCGAACTGTCCACCACCGGCCTGCTCACCTGGCCCCACCAGATCAACAGCGGTCTCTGCGACCGTCTCCTGTCCGCCTTCCACATCGGCGGAGCCGACCTGCGCATCATCCCCCTCACCGGCCCTTCGACCACCGCCGACCAGGTCGTCCTCACCCCCACCGAGCCGTCGGACATCGCCGCGGCACTGCGCGACCTGCTGCTGCACGCCTCGGCGGAGTCGCCCTCCACCGATCACAGTCGCCGACCGCAAAGACTTCGATGATCCGCGATGAGGCCCTGAAGCAGCTCAGCCACATCGCGCGCGAGTAGGTACGTCGGGTCGGACCGGCTCATCCAGGCAGGGCAGGGCTGGTCACGCTGATCGCCGGGTTCGAGAGGCGACGCACTGTGCGGCGGATTCGGGGTGGAAGCGGCCGTCGATGCCTATCGGCGGCGGTGATGCGACCGCGGTGAGCGGGGTGCTCTCTTGGGTGGTGCGGGAGCGTGTGGTGATCACGGCCGAGAGGCCGACGGCGGCCACTGCGGAGATCGCGCCGCCGAGGATGAGACTGAAACGGGCGCCGAGGGAGTCGGAGACCAGGCCGACCAAGGGGGCGCCGACCGGGGTGCCGCCGAGCAGGACGAGGAGGTAGACGGAGAGGATGCGGCCGCGCATGCTCGGGTCGGCGTTCAGCTGGGTCATGGCGTTGGCGGTGGTCATCACGGTCACGGAGGCGAGCCCGGTGGGCAGGAGTATGAGCAGAAAGGTGCCGTAGCCGGGCATGAGGCCGGCCAGGGCCTCCAGGGTTCCGAAGACAACGGTGGCGGTGACCAGGCGACGGGCGGTGGGAGGCCTTCGTCTTCCGGCTCCCCTGAGCGCGCCGATGAGGCTGCCGACGGCGTACGCGGCGGACAGGTAACCGTAGGCGGCGGAGCCTGAGTTGAAGACGGTTATGGCGATCAGGGAGATGGTGACCTGGAAGTTGAAACCGAAGGTGCCGACGAAAGCGATGACTGTGATCGGCAGCAGCAGCTCGGGGGTGCCACGGATGACTCGGAACGCGTCCGACAAGCGGATGTTTCCGCGGTTCTTCTCCTTGGGCGCGTGGAGTTCGTCCTCACGGATCACGATCAGTCCGTAGAGGACGGCGAGGTACGACGCCGCGTTGATCAGGAAGACCGGTCCGGTATCCGCGGCGGCGACCGCCAGGCCGGCCGCGGCCGGACCGATCGCGCGGGCGACATTGAACTGGGCGGAGTTCAAGCTGACGGCGTTGGCCAGGCGCTGGCTGCCGACGAGTTCGGACACGAAGGCATTGCGGGCCGGGTTGTCCAGCGCCGTGGCCGTGCCCAGCAGGAAGGCCAGCACGTACACGGCCCACAGGCTCACCGCGCCGGTCACCGTCAGGACGCCGAGAACCAGCGACTGCACTCCCATGGCGGACTGCGTGACGATCAGCAGGCGGCGTTTGGTGAAGCGGTCGGCGAAGACGCCTCCGGAGAGACCGAAGAGTGTCTGCGGCAGGAACTGCAGGGCGGTGAGGACGCCGACGGCGCTGCCGCTGTTGCCGGTGAGGTGGAGGACCAGCAGGTCCTGGGCGGCGCGTTGCATCCAGGTGCCGGTGTTGGAGACGAGCTGCCCGATCAGATAACGGCGGAAGTCGCGGGCCCTGAGCGTGGCGAGCGCTTCGCTCGGGGCCCGTCGCTTTCCGCCCCTGCGAACCCTGCGGTGCCGGCCGCCCACGTCGAGGGCGGCGAGTCGGGCGCGGAGGGTCTTCGTGCTCTCGCTGCTGCGGACACGGCGGTGCATGCTCATGACCTTCTACGACTGGGGTCCGGCGGGGACGGGGGCGTGGTCGAGGTGGTGGAACCGCGGTGCGGGGTGCATCAGGAACGCGTGGTGGGAGATGTTCCAGGCGTAGGCCCCGGCCAGGCCGAAGGCGATCTTGTCGCCGACGCGCAGCCGTTCTGCCTGCACGCCACGCGCGAGGACGTCCTTGGGCGTGCACAACTGGCCGACCAGAGTGACGGGTTCGTCCTGCGCTCGGGGGCGCTTCCAGGGCCGGTCCCAGGTGTCGACGGGGATGATGGCGAACGGCTGATCGTGCTGTTTGGCGGCCGGCGTGCGCAGGTGATGCGTACCGCCGCGCAGGACGGCGAAGGCGCGGCCGGCGCTGCGCTTGATGTCGAGGACCTCGGTGACGTACCAGCCGCAGTACACGGTCACCGAGCGGCCCGGTTCGATGCGCAGCGTCAGCTGCGGGTGTCCCTCCAGCAGGCGGTGCAGGCCGGCGCCGAAGGCCGCCCAGTCGAAGCGCCGGTCGGGGCATCCGTAGTCGACCCCCATGCCACCGCCCAGATTCACCTCGCTCAGCTCCACGCCCTTCTGGTCCGCCCATTCACTCGCCCAGGTCAGGACCCGTCCGGCGAGGTCGAGTTGAGCGGTGGCATCGAGGCCGCTGGCAAGGTGGACGTGGATGCCGCGCAGGCGGATGCGGGGGTCGTCGGCGATGAGGGCGAGGCAGCGGTCGAGGTGGGCGGGGTCCAGGCCGAAGGGGCTGGGCCGGCCGCCCATGGCGAGAGCCACCGGGCCGAGGGCGATCGGGAGGTTGACCCGGAGCAGGACGGCCACGGTGCGCTCGCCGGGCATGCCGGTGAGCAGGTGGAGTTCTTGTTCGCTCTCGATGTGCAGGCGGTCCACTCCGGCCTGGAGGGCCTGTTCGAGTTCGGCGGGTGTCTTGCCGGGACCGCCGAAGGCGATCGGCGCGCCGGGGCAGGTGGCCTGGATGTGGTGCAGTTCGCCGCCGGAGGCGACCTCGAAGCCGTCGACGTGGTCGCGCAGGACCTCCAGGAGCCGGGGGTCGGAGTTGGCCTTGGCGGCGTAGAAGAGCTGGACGCCCTCGGGGAGGGCGGCGTGGATGGCTGCTGCGTGCTCACGCAGGTCGTGGAGGTCGTAGACGTAGGCGGGGAGGTCTTCCGCGTCCAGTTCGGTGACGTGCTGGAGGAGTTGCTGCCTCACCGGGTCACCTCGCGGGGGAAGCCCTCGCCCAGCGGGCTGGGCAGGGGAACGTAGTCGGCGTGCCGGTCGGCCTGCCGGGACCAGCGCAGCAGCAGGTTGGCCTTGGCGGGCAGCGGGACGCCCGAGAGCAGGGCGCGCACTCGGGGCGGCTCGCCCGCGCCGCGGGAGTAGGCGTCGAGGTGGTCGCGGACCAGGCCCCACAGGGCGGGTTCCAGGGCGGGGTCGGTGTCGGCGAGGGCGGCGAGGACTTCGGCAGCGTGGTTGACCAGGAGGCAGTAGGCCACCCGGTTCCAGCCGCGTTCGGCGTCGTACGTCATCGGGGTGCGCACGTCTTCGGGCAGGGCGGCGAGGAACGGGCGGTGGTGTTCGGGGACGAGCTTGGTGCCCTCCAGGTCGCGGAAGATCATCTGGGCGGGTGTGCCGTCGGCGCGGACCCCGACGACCACGTTCTGAAGATGGGGTTCGAGGACGATGCCGTGCTCGAAGTAGGCGGTCAGGACGGGCGGCAGCAGCAGGCCGAGGTAGGCGTCCCACCAGGCGAGCGCATCGCCGTCACCGCGCGCCAGCAGACGGGAGACCTGGGCCGGGCTGGTGGGGTGCTCGTCGGCGATCGCGGCGGCGAGCAGCGGGGCCACGCCCGGACGCAGGTGTTCGCGCAGGCCGGTACGGACGATGACGCCGAAGCCCTCCAGAAGGGAGAGGTCGTCGTCGAGGGCGAGGGTGCGGTATCCGGGCTCGGCGAGCAACGAGCTTCCGGGATGCGCCTGTCCGATGTCGGCGAAGACGGGGCGGAGGAGCTGGTTGAGGGTGACGGCGCCGGAAAGCTCGTAGGCGGCGTTCTTGCGGACGCAGTTGGTCAGGCGGACGTTGAGGCTGAACTTCAGGAATGTGTCGGCTTCCGTCTGGTAGAGGGTCCGCACGGAGGCCGTGGGGGCGAAGTCCGGGCCCCTGACGCCCGTGTCGACGATCGAGCCCGCGGCCATGGCCCCGCGCAGGGCGGGATGGTCGCCGAGCAGCCGGTACTGCCACGGGTGCACCGGCAGGGTCACGAAATCCTTTCGCCCCTGCGGATGGAGGGCGTCGAGCCTGCTCAGGTCACCTTCCTCGCGCACCAGATGCCGGTGGACGGCGAGATGGCGCAGAGGGAACCGGGTACCTGTCTCCGGGCCGTAGTCCACCCAGTCCCGCGGGTCGCCGGTGCGCGACTTGGGTGAGGGGTGGAAGCGGTGACCGAAGACCAGGGACTGCTCGGACTCCAGATACGGGTCCTCCGGCAGGACCGCCGTGGCGCGCTGCTCCAGCACGGTACGGATGGTGTTCCGGCTGTCGGTGACCTGGGCCAGGAACTCGTCGTTGGCCACGCCGGTACGCAGCTCCAGCTCGTCCTGGATGTATCCGGCGAGTTCTCGCCAGCCGATCGGAGACCAGTTCCCGCCGTCGTACCGCTTGATCGGGCCGTCGAAGCGATGGGCGCCGATCAGGGAGATACGGCGCAGGGGGACGCGGAGCAGTACGTCGCGGCGAGGCAGCCACAGCAGCAGCTGGTCATGGTCGACGGTGACCTGGCGCTCCGGCGCGGAGACCTCGCGGATCAGGCAGTTGAGCAGGGTGTGTGCGGTGACGGCGTCGGCGACCTCGCCGGGACGGTCGGTGGTGGCGAGGACGGCGCCGGTGGTGCTGGGGACGGTCATACGGAAGGACTCCAGTCGGTGCGAGGAGATGTGCCGGCAGGCCGGGCCCGGCAGCCGGAAGAGGACGGTCAGCGGTGGCGGGCCAGAGGGTTGGGGACCGGAGCCCACTGGGCGACGCCGGACTCTTCGGCCAGGCGCATCGCGATGGTCGCCTTCAGCGGCAGCGTGTCGGCGAAGAACACCTCGCGGTCACCCGCCGCGTCGGGAAGGTCGGCGTAGACGCGGCGGCCGACGGCGGCCACCGCCGCCCAGAGCTCCTCGGGGTCGGCACCGTGTGTGCGCGACAGCACGGCGACCAGTTCGCTGAAGACGCCACTGAGCAGGCCGCCGAACAGCTTGGTGTGCAGCGCCGTCTCGTCGTTCCCGGCACGGGTGCCGGCCAGCGGTGGCAGCGAGAAGCCGTGGAGGGCGAGCCGGTCCGGGTGGATGCGCACGCCGTCCAGGTCGCGGTAGAGCACCCGCACCGGACGTCCGTCGCGCAGCGCGACGAGCGTGTTCTGGCCGTGGGCCTCCAGAGCCACACCCATGGACAACAGCGTCAGCGCGGGCGGCAGCACGAGTCCGGCGAATTCCGCCAGCCAGGTGACCGGGTCGCCGCTCACCGTGCGGGACCTCGTGGCGTGGACGGCGGTGAGCGGTACGGCGATCTCTCCGGAGCCGAGGTGTCGTTCGCTCGACTCACGGATCATCGCCGCCAGGCTCGCCGAGGGCGTGCCGTTCACGCGGATGGCACCGCCGGCGATTTCACGCAGGATGCGCAGGCTCTCGCCGTGGCCGGCCTTGTCGACGGCGGCGGTGACCAGCTCGGACAGTGGGGCTCCGTCAGCCACCTCGGCCGGGGAGATGGTGCGCCGGTAGTTGGTGACCTGTACGTCCAGCGCCGTCTTGATGTGGCACCCGGGCAGGGCGTCGAGGGGGGACACGGTGCGCATCGACAGCAGCGGGCGGGCCGCGATCGTACGGTCTGCCACCGCCAGGTCGGGGTGGTGCGCGAGGACGTGGTCGCGCTGCCAGGGGTGGACCGGCATCAGGACGGTGTCGCCGTCGCACAGCTCTTGCGGCCAGTCACCGGTGGCCTGCCAGCGATCGGCCGGAACGGCGACGAGCCCCAGCTCGACGACGGAGTGGTGCTCGGGCGCGTAAGCGAGCACCTCGGCGACGGACAGTCCGGTGCGGGTACGGCAGCAGGGGTGCTGCGGGTGACCGTCGACCACGGCCTGTTCGGCGTCGGCCGAGTCCCGCACCTCCTGCGGCACGGGGTTCGCCGCGCGGGCCAGGGCCAGGTTGGCGACGCTGTTGTCGAGCTCGGCGGCCAGACGTGATGCGGTCTCCGTGTCGGCTCCGAGGACGGCAAGGAGCCGGGTCGGCTCGGCGATCGGGCCGGCGGGGCCCTGCACGGTGAAGTCGGCGGGGATCGGGGCGAATCGTTCGGCCACGGAGGCAGAGCCCGCAAGCCGCCCACCGCCCGTGAGGCGGACGACGAGGGTGCCGGCGTCGTGGTCGCGGTCGGCGATACCCGGAAGGGGTTCGCGGGCGCATGCGCCCCAGAGCCGACCGAGCACCGTGGCACGCGCACCGGGGAGCGCGGCCATGAAGGGCTCGACCAGATCGGGTCGTACGTGGCGCAGTTCGTCGATCGTGCTGCTGTACGGCATGTGTCACCGTCCCGTGGCATAGGCAAGCGGGGGGGGGAAGGCTGCGAAGGCGAAGAGAAAGCGCTAATGCGAGCGCCGTCCGCGATCAGCCGCCGTCGACGTTACGGGATCGTTAGTTAACCGATCGCCAGAGAAAAGGAAGGCCGGCATCAGAATCGATCCAGCATTCTGTCCGCTCCGCCGCTCCGAAAAATGGAACTGTCGTCGGACAATTGACTGCATGTCCCGTGCGAACGGGCTCGGCAAGTGCAGCGACCGGGCCGGCTGCCGCTGGTACGGCAAGCGAATGCTGGATGACGAGAGCCTGCGCAGCACCTTCTTGACGGACTGCTTGCCTGACGCTGTCATTTCGCTGACGTTGCGCTGTCTCGGCCCCCGTAGGGTCAGTGGCAGGCGGGCGGCAGTAAAGGAAGACGATTGTTCACTTTCGTCGAAGGTAATCCGCGCGACATTCAGCCGTTTTCCCGGCGCAGGGCACCACCGGTTTGTGAGTCTGTCGACATGCGTGTCTTACTGATCGAGGACGACAACCGGGTCGCCGGCCCGCTGATGGAGGGCTTGAGCCGTTTCGGGTTCACCGTCGAGCACGCCCGTACGGGTGCTGCCGGACTCGCCGCGGGGGAAGCGGAGATGGTGCTGTTGGATCTGGGGTTGCCCGACATGGACGGCATCGATGTCTGCCGGACGCTCCGACTGCGCTCCCAGGTGCCCATCATCATGATCAGCGCGAGAAACGACGAGGTAGACCGCGTTCTCGGGTTGGAGCTGGGGGCCGACGACTACCTGTCCAAACCGTTCGGAGTCCGGGAACTGGTCGCACGGATCCGGGCCGTCTTCCGTCGTGCCGGACCCGCTGCGGCCGAGCCGGCCTCGGCCATGCCCGTTCCGGGAGTCGACCGGCCCGGCCCGGTGGCCCACCCGCAGCAGATCGGCCCGCTGGTCATCGACCGGCGGGGCCGCCAGGTCCACCTGCACCAGACCCCCGTCGGCCTCGCCCCCAAGGAGTTCGACCTGCTCGCCTACCTCGCCGACGACCCCGGCGCCGTCCGCACACGACAGCAGATCCTGGACGCCGTGTGGGAACCGAACTACTTCGGCCCCACCAAGACCCTGGACGTCCATGTCGCCGCCCTGCGTCGCAAACTCGGTGATCCCGCCTGGATCGACAACATCCGCAGCGTGGGATTCCGGCTCACGCCACCCGCCGACGCCGCACCCACCAGGCACGGGGAAGAGAGCACCGAAGGCGGTGACCGGTGACCCGCCGCCTGCTGCTCAGCTATCTCAGCCTCACCCTGCTGGTGCTGCTGTGCCTGGAAGTGCCGTTCGGTTACGTCTATGCCCGCGGGGAGATGTCCCGGTTCACCGGCAACGGGCAGCAGGCCGCGGGCATGCTCGCGGAGGTGCTGGAGGAGAAGGTCGAACGGCGGGTCGCCGCCGACGTCCCCGAAGTGGTGGCGAGCTTTGCCCGGCGCACCGGCAGCCATGTCATCGTCGTGGACGACAAAGGAAGACTGCTCACCGACTCACGCAACGACATGGCCACCGGTACGGACCTGTCCGCGCAACCGGACATCGCAACCGCTCTGGCCAACGGGTCCAGGTCCAGAACCCGTCAGGACCCGGCCCTGGGTGAAGACGTCTTCCTCGCCACCGTGCCGGGCGCCTCGGGCAGCACGGTCCGCTGCGTCGTACGGGCGTCCTTTCCCCTCACCGCGGTGACGTCCAAGGTTCATGACGCCTGGTTGGCATTGGCAGCCGTGGGACTCGGGGTGCTGGCGGCCGTCGCGCTGATAGCTCTCGCGCTGGCTCGCTGGATCACCGGCCCGGTGCGGGCGCTGGAACACGCCACGACGCAGCTCGCCGACGGCACCCTGAAGGACCTGCCCGCCACCGACCTCGGGCCCCCCGAGTTGCGGCGCCTGGCCTCCAGCTTCGTCCGCACCGCGACTCGGCTGCAGCACCTGCTGAAAGCCCAGCACGCCTTCGCGTCGGAAGCGTCCCACCAGCTGAAGACCCCGCTGACCGCACTGCGACTGCGGCTGGAGAACTTCGAGCCCTACCTCGATCCACGGGCACAGCCCAGCCTCGACGAGGCGGTCGGCGAGGTGGAGCGGCTCAGCCGCATGGTGCACGGTCTGCTCGCCCTGGCCCGGCTGGAGAACGCGGCGACCACCGCGGAGGCCACCGACCTCGACTCCTTCGTCGCCGACCGCGCCGCCGTGTGGACCGCCTTCGCCGGCGAACACTACGTGGACATCGTCGTCGCAGGGCCGAGGATCGGCCGGGTGTGGACCATCCCCGGCGCCCTGGACCAGATCATCGACAACCTGCTCTCCAACGCGCTGCGGGTCTCACCGCCCGACACCACGATCACCTTGGCCACAGCCTGGGCGAGCGGCGTGCCCGGAACCGTGGAACTGCACGTGATCGACCAGGGCCCGGGCATGACGGAGGACCAGCGGCGACGCGCCTTCGACCGCTTCTGGCGGGCGAACGACGCCGACCACGAAGGCACCGGCCTCGGCCTGCCCATCGTGCGGCAGCTGGCCCGTGCCTCGGGCGGCGAGGTGACCTTGCGAGCCGCACCCGGCGGGGGACTCGATGCCGTGGTCCGCCTCAGGACCGCCGACACGCACCGCGCCGCCCATCCCCGACGTCCCCGGCCGACGATGCGAGCAAGGCAGGGCGCGGTGCCGCCCGTCCCGACCGAGCGCCCGTATGCCGTGTCCGACTGGCAGCAGTGAGACAGCATCCCGACGGCGATCGCGAGTGTCCGGGCAACACGGTGCTGCGAGACGTTGGCTGATTCTTGGCCGCCCGCTACCCGTTCACTGACATTGCGCTGCAGTACCTCCTCCTACAGTCCTTGGCGTTCCCGGCCCTTCCCCACCCATGTCGAAGTATTGGCCACCCGCTCATACGGCATCGGAGGGCTTCTGGCCCCGAGCTGCCCTTCTCACCCGTAGGGTCGTCCCCACAGTGCAACACTCAGTCGCCCGAGCAGCACCGTTCCCACCCACGCACGCCGCGACGCCGGCGGCGGACACAACCCCGACGATCACGGACACAGCGATGCCGACGAATAGCGATCCCTCGTACACCGCAGGGGCCGAACGGGTCGTCCCGGCCGAGCCACCCGCGGAAACCATGCGGCTCCTGCTCGTCGAAGACGACGACCGGATCGCCGGCCCCGTCATGGAAGGGCTGAACCGCTACGGCTTCGCCGTCGACCACGTCAAATCCGGGACCTCCGCTCTGTCGGCCTCCACCGCCGACCTCATCCTTCTGGACCTCGGACTGCCCGACATGGACGGCATCGATGTCTGCCGGGCCCTGCGCGCCCGCTCCGCCGTCCCCATCATCATGATCACCGCACGAAGTGAGGAGACCGACCGCGTCGTCGGCCTGGAGGTCGGAGCGGACGACTACCTCTCCAAGCCTTTCGGGGTACGCGAGTTGGTCGCCAGGATCCGAGCCGTCACCCGTCGCACCCACCCCGAGAGACACGTCCCGCTGCGCACCGCCGCGGCAGCCGGACTTCCCTTGCAGCGCACGCAACTTCCGGAGGAGCGCGGCGTCCAGAGCCTCGGCCCGCTGACCATCAACCGGCGCACCAGGGGCGTCACCATCGACGGCCGCCCGCTCACCCTCACTCCGAAGGAATTCGATCTCCTCGCCCAACTGGCCAGCGATCCCGGCGCCGTGCACTCCCGCCAGCAGATCCTCGACACGGTGTGGGACCCCAACTACTTCGGCCCCACCCGCACACTCGACGTGCACGTGTCGGCACTGCGCCGCAAGCTGGGCGACCCGGCCTGGATCGCCACCGTCCGCGGCATCGGCTTCCGGCTCGCCGTCCCCGACGACAGCCCGCGCACCTGAGAGGCGGTGACGTCACCCGGGCCAGGGGATCAGCCGTCCTCGGCGCGGTCACCGTCCTCGCGTTCGCGATCCCCCTGGTGCGGCGGCTCGCCCGGGAATACGGCTCCGTTTCCGGGCCGTTGAATGCGCCGGCCCGGTCTGTGTGCGTCCGACCGGGTCGTGGCGGTCCAGGGCTTGTCCGAGCGAGGAAGTGTGGTGGTACCGCGATGAAGGCGGTGCGGTTCGACGCGTACGGCGGGATCGATGTGCTGCGGGTCGAGGAGGTGGAGCGGCCGGTGCCCGGTCCCGGGCAGGTGTTGGTCGAGGTCCGCGCGGCCGGGATCCAGCCGGGCGAGGCGCATATCCGGACGGGTGCGCTGCACGAACGCTGGCCGGCGACGTTCCCCTCCGGGCAGGGCTCCGACCTGGCCGGCGTCGTGGTGGAGGTGGGCCCGCGGGTGCGCGGCTTCGCGGTGGGCGACGAGGTCATCGGCTTCACCCACCGCAGAGCGAGCCATGCGGAGTTCGTCGTGGTCGACGACGTGAATGTGGTATCCCGTCCGGAAGGGCTGTCCTGGGACGTGGCCGGGTCGTTGTACGTGGCCGGCACGACCGCATACGCCACCGTGTTCGCGGTGGATCCCGGACCGGCCGACACGGTCGTGGTGTCCGGTGCGGCGGGTGGCGTCGGGTCGCTCGCCGTACAACTCGCGCGGCGGCGTGGCGCCACGGTGATCGGGCTGGCGAGCGAGCGCAACCACGCCTGGCTGAAGGAGCGGGGTGTCGTCCCGGTCGAGTACGGGGAGGGCGTGGCCGAGCGGATCCGGCAGGCTTCCGGCGGGAACGTCGACGCGTTCATCGACACGTTCGGCGACGGCTACGTGGAGCTGGCGGTGGAGTTGGGCGTGCGGCCCGAGCGGATCAACACGATCAGCGATTGGCAGGCCGCGGCCAAGGTCGGTGCGCGGACCTACGGAGAAGGCGCGGCGGCGTGCGCGGTCGTGCTCGGCGAGCTCGCCCGGCTCGCCGCGCGCGGGGAGCTGGAGGTGCCGATCGCCCGCGCCTACCCGCTGGAGCAGGTGCGGGAGGCGTTCCGCGAGCTGGAACGGCGGCACACCCACGGCAAGATCGTGCTCCGGCCGTAGTTCCGGCGGCCCGAGGCGACCGTCGAGCCCCCCCGCACCATCAACGCGGTGTCCCCATTGTCAGCCAGATGACTACAGCCGCGACGCGGGCCGCCGCACTGCGCCATCTGCACCGGGCGTTCGTGTGCTGCACACGCGCAGTCAAGGACATCCCGCACACGAACGCGCCGAGCGGAATCGTCGCGTACCGGCACGATGGCCTCGCACGCGTCGCACAGGTGTCTGTCGCAGTTGGCCTGGATCCGGCCGTGGTCGTCTTCGAGCGATCGTCAGGCGGGGAGCGACCCCGTGGGCAAGCCGATCATGGCGATCAGGGTGAGGCGGGCGGTGTTCGCAGGTCTTCAGCGGTCTGGGGCTGAGTGTTTCGGTGGCGTGGGCTCGGCCGGTGGGGCGGGCGGTGGACATGCCGGCCGGCCAGGGTCCGGTGCCGTGGTCGGGGAGCGCCCGTGGCGGTGGCAGGACACAGTCGGCATTCCAGGGTCCGTTGCTGGTGTGCCGGTTCGCTCGCGTGATGGTGCGGGGCGGGGTGGTCCGTCGACAGACCGGCGGTGAAGCGGGGCCAGGCGAGCAGGACGATGGGGTAGATGGCGTAGCCGACGCGGGTGGCCGGGGAGAGCGCTATCGCCAGGGTCAGGCCCAGGGCCAGTCGGTCGGCGGCGGCAATGGTGCTGTGTGGCGGGCGGACCAGCAGCGATACCGCTACGCCCAGGGCGCTCAGCGCGATGAGCGCCAGCGTGACGGCCTTGCCGTCGGGAACCAGCGAAACGATCAGGTGCCCGAGCAAGGGGCTCTGAGCGGAGGACGCCGTGGGACCGAGACCCAGCGGATAGAGAACGACGTTCCGGTAGAACGCACCGGTGTCCACCAGGGCCACGGGCAGGATGGTGAGCAGGGCGGCTCCCATGGACGCTGCCGCGCACTTGACCGCGGCACGCCTTCCGCCGCACACCACGAGCACGGCGACGATCACCGGGATGGCCGGCCAGGCGGTCCACTTCAGGGCGGCCGCCGCCCCCACAGCCAGGCCCGCGCGTCCGGCATGCCCCCGGTGCGTGAACGCCAGGGCCAGACAGATCAATCCGATGACCGGCGGGTCCACGCCACCGATGGTGAGCGGCAGCGCGACGACGGGGCAGGCGATCAGCCACAGGGCGCCCGTCCGCCCGGTGGCGCCGTGCGCGGTGCCGTCCGGACCGGTACCGATGTCCAGGCCCCTGGTCAAGACCCGCACGGCGCCGGCTACGGCTGCGAGGAAGCCGACAAGGAACCACAAGCGCGCGCTGGTGAACGGGGTGTCGCCGAACACCATGTGCGGTATCCCGAAGAGCGCCATACCGGGAAGGTAGGGATTGAAGTCCCGTACGGCATGCGGAGTGGGGTTGTACGGGCTTCCGGAGGAGAACAGCAGCCCGGCCGCCCGTTCCACGACGCCGACCTCCATCTGCGCCCTGCCGATCACCGTCAGATACAGCAGCGGCAGGGCAGCCGCGCCGATGACCGCGATCACGGCGGGGGTACGGGCCCACGGCGTGGACGACCTCGCTGCGACCAGGGCGGCGCAGGCGTACCCCGCTGCGGCGAACAGGCCCCACGCATGCTGCGATGTGCCGGCCGAAGAGAGCAGCCCCACCACGAGCGCCGACATCGCGCACACCACCAGTACGGGCCAGTCCCAACGTCGCCTGCCGCGAGAGGACTTGCCTGCGGAACAAGCCTCCGGCTCCTGTTTTCGAACAGCTTGTGACATCAGATATCAACCCCTCGAAGAGGACATGAGGATCGTTAACGGGACTGCGGCGAGGCAGGGCCGCCCGGCGTCGGGGACGTCCCGGGGCGCCGGCCTTCGGCGGCCCGGCCGGTGACGGCGATGCGCGGTCCGGTGCGGTGCGGGCCTCCGACCGCACGCACGGCTCCTGCTGTGGTGCTTCGGGATCGTCGTCGTTCAAGTCCGCGAACCCGTCGCCGCGTTCGAGGCCGACGAACCCGAGTACGTGTCGGCGCGCCGGGTGCTCCGTGAGGCGGCGACGATGAGGTCGCCGCTGGTGTCCGCCGGGATCGAGCCGTCGTCCCCGCGGCGTCGGCCGCAGGGCCGCGCATGCCGTGCGGGATCCCGAAGTGCTCCGTGCCGCTGCACACGAGCCGCGGGGATGTGTGATCGCGGGGTCGGGTGGCGGGAGACGGGCCGTTCGCCGCCGGTCGGAGACCTCGTGCCGGCCGCCGGTTCGCCGGGGCGGCTACCGACGGCGAGGACCGGCGGTCATGTGGACGTCTTCACGCGGGGCGGGCTCCCGCCGGTACGGCGCTTCAGAATGCGGAACGCGGCGAGGGCCAGCAGGGCGACGATGACGAGGGCGAGGCCGGTCCCGGTGAGCTGGAGTGGCCAGTAGTGGGAGAGGGGGTGGTAGTCCTGGTAGTAGCTGACGGCGTCGAGCTTGTCGTACGCGGCGCGGCACGGCGCCCAGGTGCTGCTGCCGCAGTGGGGGTTGGGCAGCCGGGCGCCTGTGGAGGTGAGGACGCCCTCGTCGACCGTCACCCCTCGGCCCGCCGGGACGGAGAGCGTCAGGCTGCTGACACTGGTCACGCTGGGCCACAGGTGGGGCAGTGCCAGGTGGATGATGCCGAACACGCCCGCTGTGGCGACGACGGAGGTGATGAGGGCGGGCAGGGAGCGGCACCAGACGAGGCCGGCCAGGGCGCCGACGGCGAGGCCTGCCAGGGCCAGGGCGACGGTGACGGGTGCGCCCGCGTAGAAGGTCGGGGGGTCGTACCAGACCTTGGCGGTGTCGATGCGGCCCTGCCCGGCGGACAGGGCGAGGTGATGCAGCCCGACCAGCAGACCGGTGCCGGTGGCGACGAGGGCGGCCGGGGCGGCGAGCCTGGCGGCGAGCCAGCGGGCCGGGGACACCGACTGGGTCCAGGTCAGTTGGGCGGTGCCCGTCTCCAACTCCCTGCTGGTCAGGGTGGCGCCGGCCCACGCGGCGACGAGGAAGGGGACGGCGAGGACAGCGATCGTGGCGTACTGATAGACGTCCTTGTAGCGCAGGATCGCGGGCTGGTCGTAGTCGCACTTCGCCGCCATGCCGCAGGCGTCGTAGTGCTGCCATGCCGCCGCGGCGGCGTCGGTGAGCGGGCCCCACAACCACAGCAGCGCGGCCGAGAGCACGATGACCAGCCCTGCCCAGACGCACAGCGCCGGGCGGTGCAGCCGCAGCAGCCACCGGGTCTGGCGGGGCGCGGCGAAAGGACGCCGAGTGGCCGCGGGGACGGTGGAGGCAGGGGCGGTCATGCGGTCGTCTCCTGGGACATGGCGGGGGCGGGTATGGGGTCGAGGGTCAGTGGCGGCGCTGCCGGGCTGCGCAGATGGGCGAGAACCAGTTCCTCCAGGGACGGCTCTCTGGTCTGCCAGTCGCCGGGCAGGGGGCCCGCGGGGCGGATGAGGGCGGTGAGCTGGCGGCCGGTCGTACGGGACTCCACCACGGTGTTCGGGTCCAGGTCGCGGAGGGCGCCGGTGGTGGTCTCACGTGCGGGGCGGGTGATCCGGGTGTGGGCGGCCAGCAGGCCGTCGATGTCACCCGCCAGGCGGACACGGCCGTCGCCGATCAGCAGCAGGTGGTCGCAGGAGTCCTCCAGCTCCGCGATCACGTGCGAGGACATCACGATCGTGGTGCCGTACTGGGCGGCTGTGGCCATGAGGGTGCCCATCAGCTCGTGCCGGGCCAGCGGGTCGAGGGCGGCCATCGGCTCGTCCAGCAGCAGCAGTTCGGGCCGCTTGGCCAGGGCGAGGGCGAGCGCCACGCGGGTGCGCTGGCCGCCGGAGAGCGAGCGGATCCGGGCTCCGTGGTCCAGGTCTCCGCCGGCCACGACCCGCTCCGCGGTGGCCGCGTCCCAGCGGCCGGGATTGAGGTCCGCGCCCATGCGGAGCGTCTCGGCGACGGTGAGCTGCGGATACAGCGGCTTGTCCTGAGCAACGTAACCGATGCTCGGCCGGGCGTGGGCCGGGTGCCCGCCGAGCACCGTGATCGAGCCCTCGCTGGGGGCGATCAGCCCCGCCGCCAGGGCGAGCAGCGTCGACTTGCCCGCACCGTTGGGACCCACGAGCGCGCAGACGCGTCCGGCGGGCAGCCGGAACGCGCAGTCACGCAGCGCCCAACCACCGCGCCGCCGGAACAACTTGCCCAGCCCGGCCGCCTCGATGGCAGTCCTCGTCATCCCTGTTCCCTTCCAGTGGGCTCGAAGTGCTCGTCCAGCACGAGAGCGAAGAGCGCCGCCACGTCGTCCCGCTCCAGGCCGGCCGCCCGGGCTCGCATCGCCCACTCGGCGAGTTCGGCTCTCAGCGGAGAGTCGCCGGGTGCGGCGCCGAGGGACTTGCGCACGAATGTGCCGAGCCCCCGGCGCGCCTCCACCAACCCCTCCCGCTCCAGCTCCCGGTACGCCTTGAGCACCGTGTTCGGGTTGACCGCCGTGGCCTCCACGACCTCTCGGGCCGCGGGAAGCTTGTCACCCGGCTCCAACAGCCCCAGGCGCAGAGCCTGCTTGGTCTGCTGGACGATCTGTACGTAGGTGGCAACCCCGCTGCGCCGGTCGATTCGATACTCGATCATCCCGGCCAACGCCCTTTCACTAATTAAGTAGTGAAAGGGTGGACCGAAGCAGGTGCAGCTGTCAAGGAGGAGCGCTGACCGCGGGGCTCCTGATGGCATGTCCGCCGACGGCCGTCAGCGTGCCCGCAGGGGTGCTGCGCGCCCGACTTGCTGGTGTCGTCCTGCCAGGAGTGCCGCCCCGGCGGCATGCGACTTCGCCGCGCGGGCCCTCCCTCGACGGATCCCTCACATGGCCATGTACGGCGCGCCCGTCGGCGGCAGTTGGGGCGGACTCTTCTCGGACCTGGTCCGCGTACCGTACGCGGACGCCATGCTCGTGCCTCTGCCGGCCGGTCTGGACCCCGTCGCGATGGCCTCGGCCGGCGACAACTGGTCCCTGTCCTGGCGTCTGGTGGCCCCGCATCTCAAGGCCAGGCCGGGGGCCCGCGTCCTCGTCGTCGCCCGCGGCAGCATCGGCCTGTACGGCTGTGCGTCACCGGGCAGTTGACCGGGCGACGACGACGTGCCCGCGCGGCGATCCCGGCCGTGGACCACCCTTCGGTGGCCCGGGTCACCGCGGACGGGTTCTTCGTCGCACCCGAACCCGACCGGGCCCGCGCCCTGTTCCCCGGCGCACAGGCCGGACATCGGCCGGCCTGCCCCCCTGGGCATCCCGTCGGTCACTCCGCAGAAGGGGGTCCGGCTCTCCGTAGGCATGGGCCGTGCCGTGCGCAGTGTTCGCCACAGCAATGACCGTGGACCGTTGCCGCCGGAACGGCGGGCGCCATTGACTGCGCTCAGGCGATCGCGGGAGGACATTCACGCCCGCGCATTCTGCGCCTGCAACCGACAGGACCGGAAGGTAAGTTCACAGTGGGAAAACACTGCAAGCCGTCGAACACGCAGATACCTCGACGGGTGGGCATGGGCGTCGTCACGGCGGCCCTCGGAGTCACCGGCCTGGGCTTTGCCGGCACCACCGCGTATGCGGACAGCAAGCCCTTCAACCCCGACAAGTTCAGGGAGCTGGTGAACGAGCCTCTGGACACATTCGCAGCGCAGCAGAACCAGCACGACGCCAACGACTCCGCGCCGGACGCGGACGGCATGCGGTGGGACCGCGACGGCTGCTCCGTCCCTGACTCGGTCGCTTCGGCCGCCGCCGCTGCCGGCCAGTCCCTGAAGGGCACGGCCGCGGACGCCGCCTGCAACCGGCACGATGCCGCCTACCGCACCCTTCAGAGCGCAGGCAAGTGGAATCCGAACAGCCATGCCGATGCCGACAGGCGTTTCGCCGCTGATCTCCACGACCTCCAGCAGGCCGGCAGGATCTCGGAATTGCAGGAGACGTCCCTGGCGCTCGGCGCCGGTCTCGGCTCAAAGCTTCCGAGCGGGGCGAACGGGCTCCCCGCATACGACGAGAGCACGGACAGCCCTTACGCACAGACCGGTCAGAGCAGCAGCCGCACCAAGCGGAGCCTGGACGACGTCACCTCTCCCGAGGAGACGGACGACGGTTCTCTCCAGGGAGCGGGAGGACCGGACCCGGACTCCCAAGAGGCCCAGGAGGCCCAGGAGGCCCAGGATTCCGCGACCGGCCAGGAGCAGGACCTGTCGGGTGACGACTCCTTCGCGCAATCGAACGACGTGACCTTCCCGGCGGGGGACGACGGGGCATCGCAGCTCTGGGGCGGAATCGAAGAGCGCTGACTCTGCACCACCCCTACGGGAACGGCGGTCCGGAGGCCCTACGGCCTCCGGACCGCCGTTCCTCGGTTTCAGTCCCGGCCTGGTCGCCCAGTGGTCACGCCTCCGCGCCGGGCAAGGACGGACGGCTGCGCAGCGAGGGCGGGGCGGGGAGGCTGAGCTGTGTGACGTGGCTGGTGGTCAGTGCCGTACTCAGTTCGGCTCTGCCCTCGATGGCGAGCTTGCGGTAGGCGTGGGTGAGGTGGAACTCGACGGTCCGTCGGCTGACGAACAAGGCGGAGGCGATCGCCTGGTTGTCCATGCCGGTGGCGGCGAGGGAGGCGATGCGGTGTTCGCGTTCGGTGAGCGCGCTCACTCCGGACTGACGTCTGCGGCGAGGGCGGGCACCCGTCACCAGCAGGGCGCGGTAGGCGCGTTCGGACAAGGGGGTGGCGCCCGATGCGTCGGCGAGGTCGAGTGCCTCGCGCAGGGCCTGCCGTGCCTCCCCGGGCCGGCCGGTCGTGTGGAGTGCCTCGCCGAGGTCGGTGAGCGTGTGGGCGAGGGCCCGCCGGGCGGGTGTGCCCTGGAGGAGGGAGGCGGCCTCCGACAGGGAGGTGACGGCGTCGACGCCGGTCCGCAGACGCCCGAGGATCCGCAGACTGGTGGCGATCGTGTGGGGGGCGCCCCAGCGACGTGCCCGTACGAGTTCCTCGTCGGCCAGGTCCATGGCGGTGCCGTGGTTGCCGAGGTCCTGGTGGACGAGGGCGGCGTGGGAGCGCCAGGGGACGATGGCGGGGTTGTCGTATCCGCGGTCCTGCATCAGCCGTGCACAGGCTTCGAGTTCGTCCAGGGCGGCGTGATGGTTGCCCTGGGCGTGGTGGTTGCGGGCGCGTGCGGCGTGCAGGGTCGCCCAGCTCCAGTGGCAGCCGGCAGGGCTCTGGTAGGAGATGCGACAGGCGTGCTCCGCTTCCTCGCCGGCGCCGAGGTCGAGCAGGGCATGGATGACCTGGGCGGTGGCGTAGGGCTGGTAGCGCTGCCCCGGGGGCGCCAGGGCGAGGGCCTGGCGGCCGAGTGACAGGGCGGACGCTATGTCTCCCATACGGTGGGAGATCTTGGCCCGCATGGCCATGAAGAGCGACCGCAGCGGGACGGGCTGGCGGTGCAGGCCGTCGCCGACCAGTTGGTCGCAGCAGCGGGCGGCGTCGGTGAGGCGGCCCGCGTGCAGCAGCGTGGCCGTTGCGAACGCGGTCGTGAGAGCGGGTTCCTCGGTCGGCCCGGAGCGGGCGAGAGCCCGGTACGCGAGATCGGCGGCGGTGTGGGCGCACTGTCCGGTCAGCGTGGCCTTCAGGGCGAGTGCGGCCAGCAGCAGACGCTGCCCGGGGCTCGCTCCGGCCGGATCGCCTGCGATGTTGCCGCGGGCGATCCAGGCGTCGGCCACGTGCGGAGTCTCCTCCATGAGGACCAGGATGCCCTGGGCCCACAGCCGGTACAGCGTCTCGCGGTCGTCCTCGCCGATCTGGCCGGCGAGCTCGTCCAGCAGGGCCACGGCCGCTTCGGCACGGCCGGTGCGGACCAGCGCCCCGGCCAGGTGCGGCACAAGGGTCGCCCGGATGCGGACGTCCTCCTCACCTTCCAGGACGGTACGCAGATGGGACGCGGCCGAGTGTGGGTCGAGGTGCACCTCGGCGATGCCGAGCCGGGCCAGCAGCGCGGGACGGTCGGTGTCCTCGGGCGGCTCCGCCAGGGCCCGGCGCAGATACGCGCCGACGGCGGGCAGATCGGAGCGCTCGTCGGCGACGCGGGCCGCCTCGCACAGTACCGTCACCCGCCACGCCTGCCCCTCGGGCGCGGTGAGCAGCAGCATGTCCGCGATCTCGGGGGTGGCGGCACCGAGGTCCCGCAGCGTCTCGGCCGCCCGGGAACGCACCGCGTCGAGCGTGTGCTCACCGGCCAGCGCGGTGAGAACCTGCGCGAGGGCGGCCGAGCGCGGTCGCCAGGGCGGGCCCGCGCAGACGAGTCCGGCATCCTCCAGGGCGGTGACGGCCTGTTCCGCGGCCGGCATGGCGATCCCGGCCGTCCGTGCCAGCAGCGGCAGGCCGGTCACCCGGCCGAGGGCGGTGACGGCCGTGGCCGTGGCGGTCACCGCGGGTCCGTGGCGGTTCAGCAGCAGGGGCAGGGCGCGCAGCAGGGCGCGGGAGCAGATGTCGGCCGCTTGTTCCCGCGTGATCTGTGGCGGCGGGGTGCCGGTGCGGGCGACGGCATCGACCACGGCGTCGAGCAGCCCCGGGTTGCCACCGGTGGCGGCATGGCACACCGCCGCGCTGTCCGCCTCCAGGGCCTCGCCCAGCCTGCCGGCCAGGTGGTGGGCGGTGCCCTGCTCGGAGAGGGGCCGGGGGCGCAGGCGGGGGAATTCCGGGCAGGCCGCCAGCGCGGTTTCGAGTGCCGCGCACGCGGCTCCGGAGGCGGTACGGGTGGCCACGGCCAGTCCGATCGGGACACCGTCCAGACGACGAGCCAGGTAGGCCAGCCACTGCTGGGAGAGGTCGTCGGCGTGGTGGGCGTCGTCGACCAGCAGGACGACGGGTGCTTGCCGGGACAATCGCAGGAGCAGCAGATACAGATCGTGGAACCGCTCGACGGGCAGGACCTGGTCATCGTGTCCCTCGGGGAGCGGGGCCTGGCCGGGGACCGGCAGACCGAGGTCCTTGTCGCTCAGCCGGGCATCGAGCAGCTGCCGGACGGTTCCCCACGGCGCGCACGCCTCTTGCGGACAGCACCGCGCCCTCAGCACCTGGGCCTTCCCCGGTCGGGCACGCGTGGCGGCTTCGGCCAGCAGGGCACTCTTTCCGGCGCCCGCCGGTGCGTCGATCAGCGCAGCCGTACCGTTTCCCGCAAGGACCTGGCCGAGGAGGACATCCAGCGACTGCAGCTCGGTGGCGCGCTCCACGAGAGGCGTCATGGGCCCTCCGTACGTCGTCGGGGCGGAACTTGTCCACCAGGAGCCGGCGTTCTCGACCGCTCGCGGTGCGTCCTGGCTTCGGCCGCCCCGAAGTCATACGACGGTGGCGCCGCGGTGGTGATCATCTGGGCCGGCTCGCGCGTCATCGCAGCAGGTGATCGGCCACGGCCGTGTTGGTGACGATGCCGTTGAACAGGCCGGTCTTCAGCGCCGCCGAGGTGGCGGCGGCCCGCTCGGCGCCGTCGGCGAGCAGGATCACGTCGGGCACGCGACGCAGTTCCTCGAAGTCGATGGCGATGATCCGCTCGGTGAGTTCCGGGGCGACCGTATTCCCGTCGGCGTCCAACAGCTGGCCCACGACTTCGGCGCATGCTCCTTTGCGCCGGTACCTCTCGCGCTCGGTCCGGCTGAGTGCGTCGTAGACCGTGGACAGTCCCGGCCCCCAGGCGCCGACGGTGACGATGGCTTTGGTGACGTGCTGGAACTGGCTGACCGCTTCGGCGATGCCCGGCTGCCGGCGCAGCATCTGGGCCGTCGCGCCGTCGGGAAGCAGCAGCGGCGCGTAGACCGGATATGCGGGTCCTCGCGCGATGGAGGCGGCTCGGCGTACGGCTTCCACGACGTTGGCGTCCGCGGGCCGCAGGGGGGTCACCCCGCACAGTTGCACCACCGTGCACCGGGCCAGTGCGGTCAGTTCGGGACCGAGCGCCTCGATCTCGGGGCCCCAGACGAGTCCGAGGACGTCGTTGTCCGTGACGATCTCGGTGAGCAGTCCCGCGGCGACCGCGCCGAGACGGCGGGTGACCAGCGCCGCGCTGCTCGTGTCCTGCTCCGCCGAGGTGAAGACGACGCTGTGGCGGAGGTTGTACCGGGTGCGCAGGGCGTCGGAACGTTCGGCGTCCAGGTCGGCGGGCAGCCTGACCTCGAGTCGGATCAGGCCGTTGTGCAGGGCGGCCTCCAGCATTCGGGCCACTTTGAAGCGGCTGACGCCGAACTCCTCCGCGATCTCGACCTTCGACCTGCCCTCGAGGTAGAACTGCCGGGCCATGGCGGCGGTTTGGACCAACTCCTCCGGGCCCGTGTGGTGCGGCGGCCTGCCGACCCGCGACCTGTTCTGCGCGCTCATACCCTCCACCACCTGCTGTCCGAAACCGTTCACCGAACCCGTCATTCGCCACCGTTCATCGACAGATCAGCCGGGGACCGGGACGGCTGACCGCGGCAGACATGCCCGGACCCACTTGCCGCCTCCGGGTGCCCACCCTGCTGTCCAGGACCCGGCGAGCGCGGCGACGATCGCAAGCCCGCGCCCGCAGTCGTCGTCATGCCCTGCCGAGCGCCGGACGGGCAGATCCGGCGACTGGTCATGCACTTCGGCGTGGAGTACGCCGGGCCGGAGTCCCAGCTTGAGGGTGATCGGCGACTCCGCTCCGCACTCGTCCGGATGCGTGGCGTGTCGGCGCGGGGCGCGTGGCGACTGGGCGGCACCGTGGCAGACGGCGTTCGTGACCAGTTCGCAGACGACCAGGACGGCCGCTTCGATGAGTTCCTCTGCCGCACCCCAGCGGTGCAGAGACTTCCTGGTGAAGGCTCGCGCCTGCCCGGGAGCGGTCAGAACAGCCTGCAATTCGATGGAGGCGGAGGCGACTTCGGCGTCGGCGCTCGGAACGTCGCGTTCGGCTACAGCGTTCATGGCGTCTTCCGATCCTTCAGAAGATTCTGGATGGCCCCTGTGGGCTGCCGTGACCTCACCGCGGGGTCTGGCTGGTGCTGCAGCGCGAAGGCCGAGAGCCATAGACGCCGGCCGTGGACCTGGATAGGTCGGCTCTGCAGGTTTCTGCTCGATTGAGCTAATAGACCTCAT
Organism: Streptomyces griseochromogenes; assembly: GCF_001542625.1. NCBI lineage: Bacteria > Bacillati > Actinomycetota > Actinomycetes > Kitasatosporales > Streptomycetaceae > Streptomyces > Streptomyces griseochromogenes. Next base: position 7,288,094 of record NZ_CP016279.1, read on the forward strand.
ACGTTTCAGGTATCTCCATTAAAGGCCGCTACAGGCCGAAGTCAATGGGACGGCCGGGATATTCTTCAAAGAGGAGCGAATAGTGCTCATACGAGCACAATCCCTGGGTCCGGGCGGCGATCCCCTCCCCAGAAGCGGCGCTGCGGACTGAGGCGCGAGCGCGCCGGAGCGCCTGTTCCGCAGGTTTTCTCGACCGGCTCCGCAGGACTTTCCAAGGCGCGGCGTGACGTCACCGCAGGGAAATGGTGAACCCGTTTCCGGCGGTGCAGGCTTGTTCCTTCACTTCTCTCCTGGCCGGTTCGCCCTCACCGCTGCTCCCGCCGACGATGGGGACTGCGGCGTTCTCGAGGGCTGCAGCCCGAAGCCGCCGACCGCCTGCGAAGGGTTGTCGGCACCGGCGGTGACCGACGCGTGGTCCGTAGGCATTGGCGCCGCCCTCCGTACCTGTTTCCACGAGGGGTTCCAGAGACGGCCGCAGCAGTAACGGCAAGACATTGCGGGCCCGGCGGAGAACGTCATTGACTTCGATCGGCGCCGATCCGGCGGGTTTCCCCACGCGGAGGCCCTGAACCCGGCGATCAACCACCGGTGATCCATCGGGCGGCGTTTCCGGACCGCCCGACCGACAGAACGGATATCCCCCATGCGGCCCCCTGTTGCCCGATTCCGTGATTCACGCACGTGCACACCACGACCAGTTGAGAGCCCGAACGCGTCCATGGCGGAACCCGGCCTGCCGTGTCTGCCGAGCCCACACGCCCGCACAGACCTCCCCATGCACGGCCCGCGCCCCTCGGCACACGTCCACCACTCCCGGCGTCGCGCATGCCAGGGACAGCGGACGGGCAGGTGACGAGAGATGCCCCGGCGTCACCAGGCCGACGTGCCCGAGCCGAAGGGCACCGAGTCAGCCCATTCTTGGGCCGATCTGCCCGATGCGGCACTCATCGCGAGACTGCGCACCCCCGCCACGTCACCACCGGATGACCAGGGGCCAGGCAACCCCGGGGCCCGTAGGAAGCGGATCGCGGCAGCCGCGGCCGAACTGCGCAGACGCCGCCTTCCCGCCCTGCTCGACTACGCCGCCCTCTTCGCGGTCGAAGCATCCGTACGGGCTCTGGCGCTGGAGGCGCTCCAGCGCGCGGTGCTCGACATACGCACCGCGCCGGACACCGAGCCGCCGCCGCCCCACCACCCGCTCCTCCTCGTCGAGGACACCGCCAGGCTGTGGGCCGACAGCACACGCCGAGGGGAACTCTCCGCCGAATTCCTCGCGTGGGTGGACCGCACGACGCACGCCTTCCCCGGCCTGCCGTCCGACCAGCCGTCCTCCGTGGACGCCGGTCTCGTCTCCTGGGCCTACCAGCAACTGCCCCACCAGACCCAGGCCACCGTGTGGCACACCGTCGTGCAGCGGGACGACGCCCTCACGGCCGGCCTGTCCCTCGGCGTGCACCCCGACAGGGTGCCCCACCTCCGACGCAGCGCCCTCGAAGATCTCCGCCAGGCCTATGTGCGCCTTCACGCCGAACGGTCCGACAACGGGCACTGCCACTACTTCAGCTCCCTCCTGGAAGCCGCGACCCGCCGCATCGGCGCATACCCGAATGATGACCTCGACCGGCACATGGCCGTCTGCCACGGCTGTTCCCGCGCGCATTCCGACCTGACCGGCGTGAACGCGCGGCCGGGCGCGGTACTGGCGGCGGCTCTCCTGCCCTGGGGTGGTGCCGCCTTCGCGGCCGCCAGACGGCGACGCGCCGGCAAGGCTCGATCGGTCGCCGATTCCGAACGGATGCGGGGCACCGCCGGCCACGCCCTGCCGCGTGCGGAAAAGGCGCCGGACCTGTCATGGCTGCGGCACGCCGCCCGTAAGAGCCCCGCGGTGAGTGTCACAGCGGCCGCGGGCATCCTCGTGGCGGCCGCCGCCGCCCTCCAACTGCACGTCAGCGGCCACAACACGGGTGCTGCCGGTCCTGTGCCCGGCAGCCCCGCCCGCACCGCTCCCCACCCGACCGCCACCCCGCCTCCCTCCCCCGGCGCGGCACCCGGCACGGCGGAGGGGACCAAGCCCGGCTCTCGGTCTTCGGCCGGCGAAGAGCATGCCGCGGCAAAGCGCCGAGTACGCGGTCATACCCCGGTCCGTAGTCACGCCCCTGTGGTGGAAACCTTCGGCGTCCCGCCCTCCTGCAACAGCGAGCAGAAATAGCTCCATTCGGCCGGGACCACGTCATCGCGCCGCCCAGTCGTCATTCAGGGCCACGTCTGCTGTCACTCATGGAGGAACCGCAACACCATGTCGAAGCACCGCAAGCCGGTGGCTGAGCGCCATGCCGGCCGGCAACTCGGTGTCCGGGAACTCCGTACACGGCCGCCGGCTCACGGGCGGTGGCGGCAGCCGGGCACTCGGGGAGCTCATCAGCGGGACTGGGAAGCTCCTCGCGCAGGGGGCAGTCGAGTTCGCGCGGCGGGTCGGCCTTGCGCCCAGCCCGGTCCGGACCTCGAAGGGCCCGGCGACTGCGGCGGGGCGGGCGCCGACCCGATGGATCGGAGCACCTGACGTGCGACGTCGAGAACATGCGGGGAACGGATCCGCCGCCTCCGCTCCTCACGCCGGTCACTCGCGGCACCACCGGGCGCCACGCGACGGCGGCGGTTCCGTACGGCCCGGACGCGGGCGGGTCCTCCCCTTCTACCTCGTCCTGTTCACCGCCGACGCGTTGCTCGGCCGGCTGGCGTGGATCGTCACCCGGCCGATCACGCAGGGGTCCGAGTATCCGTTGTGGAGCCTGCGCGGTGCGGTGGCGTCGGCACTGGGCGACGCGTTCCTGTTCGGCGGGCTGCTGGCGCTGGTGACATGGCGGGTGGTCCATGTCGAGCACCGGCGATTCGCCGATCTCGGCCTGGCTTCGCCGGGATGGGGGCGTGAGCTCGCCCGGGGCTACGCACTGGGGCTGGCCTGGGCCGTCGCAGCGCTGTTCATCGCGGTCGCCGCGGGATGGGCCGCCGTCAGCGGGGGCGTCCGGCAGTCCGCGCTCGTCGCCTTCACCCCCTTGTGGATGGTCGTGAGCGTGTTCCAGGCGGGTGTGGAGGAAGTGATTTTCCGGGGCTGGATGCTCTCGCTGCTGGTCCGACGCCGGGGACCGTGCAAAGCGGTGTTGATCCAGGCTCTGCTGTTCGGCTGTCTGCATCTGCTGGTGGACGCGAATACCGCTCTGGCGGTACTGCACGGCCTGGTCTTCGGAGTCTTTGCCGGACTCCATGCGCAGTACCGCCGTGGAATCTGGGGGGTCATCGGCATCCATGGTGCCTATAACTTCGCGGCCATTCCCATCATCGCGGTGAGCGGCGGCGGCCGGTACGGCCCGGCAGGCTGGCATTACGCCGCCGTCGCACTGACCGGAGTCGGTGCGTCGGTGGCGTACATCCTGTTCAAAAGGTCCGCCGGCCATGTGCGGTTTCCCCGTTGACGGCCACGGCCCCGTGCACGGAGACTCACCCGCCCTGGCAACCGGCTCGGCTCCGCCGCGTCCGCACCGCCCGCCCCGAATGCTTCACCATCTGCCCCACCCAGGCGTGAGCCCTACTGACGCCGCGGGCCAAGGACACAGAACTCGTTACCTTCGGGGTCCGCCAATACGACCCACGATTGATCACCCTGGCCGATGTCGACACGCTGTGCGCCGTGAGCCACCAGACGAGCCACCTCGGCGTCCTGGTCATCAGGCCTGAAGTCGAGATGCAGTCGGCTCTTGGCCTTCTTGCTCTCATCAAGCCGGATGAAGTCCAACCCCGGCAGGCGATCCGGCTCCGGGCGGATCTCGAACTCCTCGTCGGAGGAGTGGACCACAACCCAGCCAAGAGCCTCGGCCCACCACTGCCCCAAGGCCACCGGATCTGCCGAGTGAACGATTACCTGTTCCCATTCCAAGGTCATCCGCCGAGCCTAGACCGGCCAGGGCTGCGAAGAACAGGCACTCAGGCCTCCCTCATCGGGCTGAACCCGAGCGCCATTCCGGTCTCAGCCTGTCACGAGGGTCAGGCCCCACTTGCCCAGCGCCTCGTTCACCGGCTGGAACATGGTGTACGGGGAGCCTGTCTGACCGCAGTGGACCACACCGCCGCCCGAGTGCAGACCGACGGCCTTCCACTTCGAGCCCGTCCACGTCACGTAGGCGCCGCCCGAGTCGCCTCCGTCGGAACAGGCATTGGTGTAGGACAGGCCGTCGACGACGACGTTGCCGTAGTTGACGCTCTGGTCGACGCTGGTGATCGTGCCGCAGCGCCAGCCGGTGGTCTGCCCGGACCGGCAGACGGTCTGGCCGGCCATTCCCTCGGCGGAACCGGTGACGGTGGCCGCTCCGTACTGGTAGGCGGAGACCTGTGAAGTGAGAGACCAGGCGCTCGACTCCACCGTCACGAGGCCGAAGTCTCCTTCGCTGGAGTCCACGCTCCGGCTGCCGCCTTTGTTGGAGGTGCCGACCCAGCTGCCGTCCGAGCCGTACGCACCCTGGTCCACGTCGTTGGTGCAGTGTCCGGCCGTGAGAAAGCCCTTCTCGCCCGACGGGCCCGTGACCGCGAACCCGATCGAGCAGGGGCTCTCGTTGTACGGCGACCACGTCTCGCCGCCTCTGATGGCACCCCCTTGCTGCTGAGGGACGTCATCCGTGCGTTCGATCCGCACGATGCCCTTGGGCAGGCCCTTCAGCGAGGGTGCGCTCGCGGTACGGGCCAGCTCGACGACCACCCTGTTGTGCTGTGCGTCCACGCCCCACCTGTGCACCCCGGACCTGCCGGTACCGATACGGCTGCTCACGGTCCGGTAGGCGGCCGCCAGTTCGGCGGCGCCGTGTTTCACCCGTCGGGTCCGGGCACCGAGCCGGCGCGCCCGCTTCTCGGTCGCGGAGTCGGTGACGGCCACGACCAGGTGGCCGGTGCCGGTGTCGATCCAGGAGCCGGCGATTCTGCCGCCGAGCTCGGCACGCACGGCTTTCGAGGTCCGGACGGCCGTGGCCTCGTCCGAGAACCGGGTGCGCGCGGCTTCGGCGCTGATGCCGAGGTCCCGCTGCATGGCACGGAGCATCGGATTCGGAGGCGTCGGCGGCGGTGCGGCCTGGGCGGGTGCGGACAGGACGCATGATGCGGCCACAAGCAGCGACGTCATCGCCGCATATCGCGCGCTGTGCGAGAGGCTGGTTTTCATGACTCGACCCTTCCGGTGAGAGTGAACGGGCGGCTGTCTCTGTCTCGCTCGGTACGTGCTGCCGCCAAGGGGACCGGAGACGTTCGGCCGGAGGCCGACGGCCTCTCGGGAACGCTGGTGGAGAGGCCGGTGCCGCCTGCCGGGACGATCGCCCGCCACCCGGTGCGGTCCGGTCTCCGCCGTTTCCGACGGACGGGGGATGGCCGTGACCGCACCGGGTGGGTGTGTCCCGCCCAGGCCACGGAACACACACGCGCCGCGCCCCAGGTGTCAGGGCCGCGCTCCATGGGGTGCCGCGCGGTCCCGGATACGACAGCACGTCCGGCGTTGTCATGAACTTAGGCTCGACGCACGGCGTTACCTATCCGTGGCGGCCAACCACGGGTACGTAGATAACTGCGAAGACTACGGATGGAGCAGTCCGCGGGGCATCGGTGTGTCACCCGGGACGGGCGCGGTCCGTCGCCCTCGCTCGTGATCGGACGGGCTGGTGGCGCCGGGCCCTGCGGAACGCGCCACATGTTTCCGTACCCCGGCGGTTTCTTACGTGTAGGTGATCCGGGGACCGCATATTGCCCGCAGGCACGCCGTCGGCCAGAGTGATCGCGCCCTGAGGCATCGCTCCACCCGGCCGCGTCGGGAGCTCACAGCCGCGGCTCGCCGCCTGCTTGCTGCCGACAGGCCGGATCGTTCCGTGCCCATCCCACGGTGTGGCGCTGCCGGTACCTCTCAGCGACGCGCTCTGCCGCACCCCGCCCCTCGCACCGATGGAGATCACCATGATTGGCACCCCCGTCGACATCGGCAGGCTCACCGGCGTCTGGCGGATCGACCCCGCCCATTCCGAGGTCAGCTTCACCGTGCGCCACCTCATGGTCCGGGTGCGAGGTGGCTTCACACGGTTCTCCGGGACCATCACGGTGGAGGACGAACCCGACCGCTCGGGCGTCCGGGCACAGGTCGACACCGCATCGGTCGACACCCGCAACGCCCGACGGGACGAACAGGTGCGTGGAGCCGACTTCCTCGACAGCGAAAGCCACCCGACGGCGTCCTTCGAGTCCGCCCGGGTCAGCAGGAAGGACGGCCGGTACGTCGTCGAGGGGCAGCTGACGATCCGGGGGGAGATGCGTACGGTCGCCTTCGACCTGTTCCTGCTCGGCGTGGACACGGACGCGTCGGGTGGCACGCGCGCGGGATTCAGGGCCTACTCCCGGATCAGCCGCTCCCAGTTCGGGGTGACGGGCAATGTGCCTCTGCCAGGAGGACGTGTGCTGATCGGCGACACCGTCACGCTGGAAGTGGAGATCGAGGCGCTCAAGGAGCGCTGACACCGCGACGATGAGGCCGGCTCGGAGTGCGGCGGCCCGCCAAGTGGCGGACTCGCTTCGTCCTGCCGGGTGAGTGCGTCGTGCGGGCCCGTCGGCTCGCGGCGCTCCTGGCCGTTGATGCGGGGCGCGCGGGATCGAGGAGTGCCGGTGGGCCTCGCGGCGTAGTCGGTTGATCCCGCCGAGCTTTGCGCTCGTCAGGTGTTTGCCGGATGTGTGGTCCGCCGGCCCGGGAGTTCCGGTGGGGGCAGGACGTGCTGCGCCGGCGGGCCGTCCTGGTCCCTGGGCGGCGCGGACGCGGGTCCCGTGGGCGGTTGCGCCCCGTCGTGTCCCTCGCATCCGGTCAGCCGGAGCATGCCCACGCCCACACCGGCCGGAAAGCCACCGAGCGCGGCGGCGGCTCCGGAGCGGCGCGGCACGAGCGCGGGCTTCTTCCTGCCGTGCCGCCCCGGGTTCCTGGTCCACCTTGTTCCTCGGTGATGCCGTGGGACTTCGGCCGCCGCTGCCGGGGGTGCATCCGAAGGCGCGGCTGGAACATGGGCCTGAACGAGTTCCAGCAGCCTTGCCATGAAAGGCGGTTCGCCCAGCGGCACGGGGATCGCGGCCTTCGCCCGCAGGTACTGCTCGCCGGTCCACCATCCCAACAGCCGTAGACGCGGACGCGGTCGGCGATGTGTGCGTCCGACGCTGCCTCGGGCGGCGGGAAACGCTCGAAGGCCATGGTCAGCTGCCCGTCATCGCCCCAGGGCCACCGCGATCCCGCCGCGACCCGGTCCCGGAAGTCCGGCGTCGGGGTCTCGGGTTCCCGCTGCCGGCTCGCGACGGCGGTCGGTCGGACGATAGAGCTGCCGAAAGCCTGAGAGCAGTCGCATCACGGAGCCTTCGAGAGCTGCCCGCCACGCCTTCATTCCGATGGCGAGTACGTCGTGATATTCCGTGCCGCGGAATGCCGCACGACAGTCGACGCACTCGCGCCGGTGGCGGCGTTGCGCAGCAGGCTGTGGCCCGGCTTCGGCTCGAACGACAGGGTTTCCGACAACTGGGTCTCGCCCCCGGCGCACGTCTGGTCGACGACGGTCGCGCCTGCCCGTTCGAGACACTGTGTTCGGAGTCCGGCGTTGCGTCGGACGAGGGAACCCCGCCCTGCCCGTTCGACCGCACCGGCAGGCCGAGGAGACTCGGTGAGGTCGGCGTCGGTGGCCGATGTGTCCGGGCACGGGTCACTGGTGGGCTCCGTGCTCCCGGACGGAGATACGGGCCACGGCCTTGGTACCCGCGGCGGACGCGTGGAGTGTGAACCTGCTGGTGCAGGCTCTGACCAGGTCCAGTCCGCGTCCGGACTCGGCGCCCGCGTCCTCCGTCACGCTGCGGTCGGCGTCACGTACCAGCCATCGGCCGGAGTCGGCGATCTCGACGGTCACGGCGACGCCGTCGAACAGGATCAGTCCTGTGACGTCCGAACCTCCGCTGTGCAGCACGGCGTTGGTCACCAGTTCGCTGACGACGAGAGCCACAGTGGCACTCGCGTCCTCCGGAACGGCCCAGTGCTGTGCCGTACGGCCCGCGAAGCGACGCTGTTCCGGTACGGCCGCGGCCACCGCGCCGGTGACGCACATCGCCCGGAACCGCGGCGGTCCCGGCGGCGCTGCCGGGTGTGGCCGCCGGCGGTCGGCTGTGAGGGCGGGAAAGCCGTCCGTGATGGCCATGCCGATTTCTCCTGGGGTCGCTGACGGGCTGTGCGAGGCATCGCTTTCGACCGTGCCGCCGTCGTAGTGCCGCGACAAGCAGGGCAACCGACTTACGGATACGCAATAACGCTGAGTACGCACAATGTCACCCCGTCCTCTGGTTCGATGAGACGCGGACGGTGCGCGATTGCGTCGGCGATATGAACCGGACGCAGTCGGGGCACTGTTCTGGAAGGTGTGCACGAACGCGGGGGACGGGACGGGACCGTGATGCGTGAACGCGAGTGGGAAACGGCGATACGCGAGCCACTGGCGTCGGCCGCGACGGACACGACGGTGCTGGTGCTCGTCGACGGAGCGGCGGGGACGGGTAAGACCCGCTTTGTGAGGTGGCTTCTCGCACTCCCGGAACTCGCCGGGCCGCCTCGCCTGAAAGTGACGTTCAGGCCTTCGGGTGCCGTTGTCCGTAAGGAGTTCACGCGCCCGCGAGGAACTTCGTCGGCGGCAGAGAGGAGCGGGGCTCCGCGTCGCCCCTCGGGCATCCGGACCACCGTCCTCGCGGAGTCGGGGACGGCTCAGTCCCCCGTCTCCTCGCTGAGCGAGCTGACCGCCTCGTTCGGCAGGGACGTTCCGATGCTGCTGGTGGCCGAGGACGTGCAGCGTGCGGGCGAGCAGGACGCGCGCGCTCTGCGGACCTTCCTGGAGCGCCCTCCGGCGGGATTGCGTGCCGTGCTGACCTACCGTCCCGAGGAGTTGGCGAGCCCCGGGCTGGTGCTGGGTGCCCCCGTGGCTTACCCCGCCGAGATGAACCTCCTGCGACTGCGGCTCGGGCCGCTCGACGAGGCCACGGTCCACGAGATGGCGGTGAAGGCACTGGGCGAGGACCGCTGTTCGGCCCGGTTCCTCACCCGGCTCTACGAGCGTTCGGGCGGCATCGCCCAGGCGGTGGCCGACCTCCTGACCGAATTGAAGACCGCCGGACCCCTTCCAGGCGCCAGACCCACGATGGTCGGCCGGGACCGGCTCACCGCCCGGCATGTGGACGAGGCCGCGGTACCGGTCCGGCTCACCGAGCTGGTCGTCGGCCGGATGGCGGCGCTGGACGAGGAGACACGACGCCTGGCGTGGGCGGCGGCCGTACTGGACGAGGCCGCCACGGAGGACGAGTTGTCATCGGTGGCGGACCTGTCGGTGGACAGCGGCCGCTCCGCGCTGACGGCCGCGCTGTGCGAGGCGGTGCTGCACGAACTGGGTCTCGGTCAGTACGGGTTCCGGATGCCGATGGAGGCCGCGGCCGTGTACCAGCTGCTGGCCGGCCCGGTACGACGGGAGCTGCACGGTCGCGCGGCCGCGGTCCTGGAGGCCCGGCGCCCCACGCCGTGGGCGCGGCTGGCCCGCCACCAGCTCGCCTCCGGCCGGACGAACGACTGGCTGGGGAGCGTGGAGAAAGCCGCGTGTGAGGCTGTGGAGGCCGGGGATCACGAGTCGGCGATCGCGTTGCTGGAGGACACGCTCGCCAACCCGTTGGTCGCTCATCCGAACCGGGCTCGGCTTGCTCTGATGCTCGCCCGCAGCGCGTACAGCGCACTGCGCTCCGACCAGACGGTTCAGGTGCTGCGCAGACTCGTCGAGGACCCCGAGCTGCCCGCTGCCGTGCGCGGCGAGATCCGCCTCGACCTCGGGCTGCTCCTCGGCAACCACCTGGGGCAGGCGGCCGAAGGACGCGCCGACCTCATGAAATCCGTCGAGGAGTTACGCGGCCACGCGAGGCTGGCGGCCCGGGCCATGGCGGCCTTGGCGCTGCCCTATTGGCCCGATGGTCCCCTCGCCGACAATCTCTCCTGGCTGACGCGGGCCGAGACGACCGCGGTGGAGAGCGGGGACGCGGTGGTCCGGGCCGCCGTCGCGGCGAACCAGGTGACCGTACTGCTCAGCGTGGGCGACGCGGAGGGGTGGCGGCAGTTGGAGCGGCTCCCCCGGGAACACGTCGACCCGGAGGTTCTCCAGCATGTGGCGCGCGGTGTGTGCAACGCCGTCGACGCGGCCACCTGGCTGGGCGAGTACACACGAGCGCGCGCGTTGCTCGTCGAGGGCCCGAGGCTGGCTCTGCGCAGTGGCTCCGTGTACCAGGAGCAGATGGTGCGGGGTACCGAACTGCACCTGGACATGGTGACCGGCCGCTGGGCGGGCCTCGCCTCCCGGGCCCGCGCCTATGTGGCAGAGGTCGGCGACACGCCCTTCGCCGCGGGCGACGCCATGCTGGTACTGGGCGTCCTCGCCATGGCGAAGGGGGACTGGGCCCAGGCCGGCACCTGGCTCTCGGCCGCCGTCGGCTCGTCCGAGGCGAGCGGCCCCGTACCGTTGACGGCGGCGGCCGCGGGCGGCCGGATCAGGCTCGCCCTCGCCCGCGAGGACCTGGGGGCCGCGGCCCGGGAGGCGTCCGACGGATGGGCCGCGCTGCGCGCCAAAGGCGTCTGGGTATGGGCGGCCGAACTGGCGCCATGGGCTGTCGAAGCGACGATCCGGGCCGGAGAGCCTGCCACCGCGCGAGAGCTGGTGGTCGAGTTCGCGGCCGGTATCGAGGAGCGACAGGCGCCCACGGCCACCGCGGCACTCGTGCGGTGCCACGCACTGCTGGCCGAGGCGGATGGTGCATTCCCGGAAGCAGCTGAGCACTTCCGGCATGCCCGTACCCGCTACCAGTCGCTTCCCCGGCCCTACGACGCGGCTCTCATGGCCGAGGCCGCCGGACGATGCGCTCTCGCAGGCAGCCCCGAGACCGCTGCGGGCGTGTCGGAACTGGCCGATGCGGCCCAGGAGTTGGAAGCGCTCGCCGCCACCTGGGACCTGGCCAGGGTACGTGCGCAACTGCGGGCTCACCCCGGCGCCGAACGACCTGCCAGGGGCCGTCCCCGATACGACGAGCGGCTGTCACCGCGCGAGCAGGAGGTCGCGGAGCTCGCAGGTGCCGGCCTGAGCAACCGCGAGATCGCGGCCACACTGCACCTGTCCCCGCGGACGGTGGAACAGCATGTCGCCCGCGCTCTGCGGAAGTTGGGCGTGCCCTCGCGCAATGACCTGACGCTGAAGGACCGCGACACATCCGGGCGATGAAAACACGGTGGTCCCCGCAGTTGAGTACGTACCCGTGATCCGACGTCACGGATAGGTAACCCCCGTGCGCCAGGCCTAAGTTCGAAGCACGGCCGAGCGTGCTGTTGTCCCGGGGCCGTGCGGCGCCAGAAGGGGAAACAGGCGCCGTACGGCCGCGGCACGCGGGCGCGGCTCGTGTGCTCACCCTCTCGCGGCGCAGGGCGGGAACACACCCACCCGGTGCGGTCACGGCCATCCCCCATGTCCGCCGGCAACGGCGCGGGCCCGACCGCTCCGGGCGGCCAGGAGTCGTCCCAGGCCGGACCTCACCGTCACCCGCCCCGGCTTCGGCATGCCCGATTCCGGTCCGCTCGAAAGGCAGACGGTGAACACACACCGCAAAACCCGACGCGGGCAGGCCTCCGGCGTGATCGTCGGATACAAGTCGAGGGCGCAGGAGGCACGTTCGGCGAAAGCGGCACACCAGAGCATCAGCGGCGCGGCCGCGAAGTCCGGCGAGAAACTGTCGTACGAACGCCGTCTGAGCAATGGCGCGGCTCTGGTGAGCCTGGGCGGAGTACAGCCCGCCACGGAGATCGACGGAGGCTCCGACAACGCGGCTGCCTCGGCGCTCAGGTGCTCAGGTACTCAGGTGCGGTCGACGGACCCGGAGCGCACCACTGATCAGTTGTCGGGTTCGACGAGGGAGGGGCGGGCGGGAGCCGTCTCCTCGGCTGTGGCCGGAGCCTTCGTGGTGCCGCCGCCGGGCAGGAACGCGCCGACCGCGGCGGCGCCCAGCAGCGTCACACCGGCCGCCACCAACGAGGTGACGCGTACCGCGGAGACGAAGGCGTCGATCGCGTGGGAGGCCAGGGGCAGACCACGGGGGCCGAGGCCCGCGGCGACGGTGAGGGCGCCGGTGATGGACTGCTCGGCGGCCGGGCGGAGGGCAGGGGGCAACGCGGCCAGGTGAGGGTGGACGCCGTCGCGGTAGCGGGCGGACAGCACCGAGCCGAGGACCGCGACGCCCAGGGCGCCTCCCACCTGGCGCAACGCGTTGATCAAGGCTGCTCCGGTGCCCGCGGTCCGCTCGGGCATGGCGGACATCGCGACGGCGGTCCCGGCGGGCATCACATAGCCCATGGCGCTGCCCATGAGGAAGAAGAGGAGTTCGATCTGCCACAGCGGCGATCGCTGGTCCAGCACGCTGACGCCGAGGAAGGTGACGGCGGTGAGCCCAAGGCCGGCGGTGCACACCGCCCGCGCACCGAAGCGGCGGGCCAGCACGGTGCTGTGCGGTGAGCAGGCGAGTTGGGCGACGGCGAGCGGGAGCAGGCAGCAACCGGCCTGGAGAGGCGAGTACCCGCGAACGCTCTGCAGATAGAAGACGAGGTAGAAGGATGAGCCGAGCAGACCGAAGAAGATCACGGCGATCGCGCCGACCGCCCCGGTGAACCGGGCGTCGCGGAAGCAGCCCAGGTCCATGGCGGGGTGCGGGGTGCGCCGTTCCCACCGGACGAAGCCCGCCATCAGGACCAGGCCGGCCAGGACGTTCCCCCAGACCGGCGCGGCACTCCAACGGGCGAGTTCGCCGCCCTTGATGATGCCGAACACGAGCAGGCCGAGGCCAGCGACGCAGAGGAGCACGCCGAGCGGGTCGAGACGGCCGGGCGCCGGGTCGGCGGACTCCGGTACGACTCCGGCGATGGCCACCGTGCCGAGCAGCACGATGGGGAGGTTGATCAGGAAGATCGAGCCCCACCAGAAGTGCTCCAGCAGCAGTCCGCCGGTGACCGGACCGATCGCCACCGCGAGTCCCGCCGAGGCGGCCCACAGGCCGATCGCCTTCGGGCGTTCTTCGGGCCGGAACACCTGGGTGATGATCGCCAGGGTGGCCGGGACCACCAGCGCCGCCCCGATGCCCATGCCGGCGCGCCCGGCGATCAGTTCGGCGGTGCTGTGCGCGTAGGCGGAGGCCGCGGAGAAGAGGCCGAAGACGAACAGACCGGCCAGCAGCGTCCGCTTCCGGCCGAACCTGTCCGCGACGAGACCGGCCGTGATCAACATGGTGGCGAAGACCAGCGTGTAGGAGTCGACCGCCCATTGGAGAGAGCTGGGTGAGGCACCGAGTCCGTCGGGCGCCGGCAGAGCGAGCACCCGCAGCGCCACGCTGATGATGGAGGTGTCGAGGACGACCAGGACCAGGCTGACGACCAGCGAGGCGAGGATCCACCAGCGGCGCGGATCGGAGCCGGTCTCGCGCGCTTGCGGCGGCAGGGATTCTCGCTCGTCTTCCGGCACGGGGGCTCCGCATCTCGATTGAAGGACTTTCGCTTTCGCCGGACGCGTCGCCCCGGGCATGGCCCGAACGTGCGCCGCGATCAGGCTACTTTCACCGAGGAGTTCCGCAGAGCGCCAGTTCCACTATCGAGTGATCGGGAAAGCGCCACACTATACGGTCGGTCGATACTGACAATCCATTCGTCGTATTAGCCGATCATGGCATGGCTAATTTTGTTCATTTGACATTGCATTGTCGACGTTGGAAGCATTCGCGTGCCGTCGCCACCACACCGTTGCGCCCGGCACCCGCGCCGATCGGAGGCCGACCCTGAATCACCCGCCCATTGCAGAGAATTCGCAGGCAGGGCCGTCACTGGAGGACATCCGCAGGGCCGTCGACGACATGGTGCCGTTCCAGAGACTCGTCGGCACCGAACTCGTGGAACTCACCGCCGAACGCGCCGTGGCCCGCCTGCCGGAAACACCCGAGACCCTCAACCATGTCGGAACTCAGCACGCTGCCGCGCTTTTCCTGGTCGCCGAGTCCGCTGCCGGAGCCGCTCTCGCCGGCGCTCTGCGCGAACGCGTGCTCGAAACGGTCTTCGTGCTCCGCGATTCCCGGATCGAATACCATCGCAAAGCCCTCGGCCGGATCCAGGCAGTGGCCGTGATCCCGGACGGCGAAGTGCCCGTCGGATTCGCCGAGTTTCCGAACGGCGAGCGATTCGAGGCGCTGGTGAGATCCGAGCTGTACGACGGCGAAGGGCAGCGCGTGGCCGAGGCCGCGTTCCGCTACCACTGCCGTATCCGCGCCACCCACTGAGCAAGCGCCCCGAAGCGAAAGGAACAGCCCCTCCCGTGACTGCCCTGGAGAGGTACGACCTCCCGGTCTCGGCGATCCCGAAGCGCTGGTACAACGTGCTCCCCGATCTGCCGCGCGGCCTCGACGACTACCTGCACCCGGTGACCCGGGAACCGGTCGGCCAGGAGTTCATGGAACGGCTGCTGCCCAAGGCACTGGTCGCTCAGGAGACCTCGACGGACCGGTGGATCGCCATCCCCGAGGAGGTCCGCGCCGCCTACCGGCTCTGGCGTCCGACGCCGTTGTACCGGGCCACCGCGCTGGAACGGCACCTGGACACCCCGGCGGAGATCTACTTCAAGTACGAGGGGTCGAGCCCCTCCGGCTCGCACAAGCTCAACTCCGCGCTGGCGCAGGCGTACTACGCCGGTCTGGAAGGCGTCGACCGGCTGGTCACGGACACCGGGGCCGGCCAATGGGGCAGCGCGCTCTCCATGGCCTGCAGCCTGTTCGGGATCAAGGCGCTGGTCTACATGGTCCGGGCGAGTTTCCAGAGCAAGCCCTACCGGCGGCATCTGATGGAGACCTTCGGCCAGCAGGTGCTGCCGAGTCCCGGGCCGCACACCGACTTCGGTCGCGCGCTGCTGGCCGACACGCCCGATCACCCCGGCTCCGAGGCCACCGCCGTGAGCGAGGCGCTGGAGACCGTGCGCCTCAACGCGGGCGACCGGTTCTCGATGGGCGCCTTCGCCAATCACGTGCTGCTGCATCAGACGGTGATCGGACTGGAGACCCGCGAGCAGCTTGAGGAGATCGGCAAGCAGCCCGACTTCCTGGTCGCGTCGGTGGGCTGCGGCAGCAACCTGGGCGGCTTCGTGTTCCCGTTCGTCGGCGACAAGCTCGCGGGGGCGCAGATCGGCATCCTGGCCGCCGAGCCGGCCGCCTGCCCGACGCTGACCGCGGGCGAGTACCGCTACGACTTCGCGGACGCCGGCGGCCTGGGCCCGATGACACGGACGTACACGCTGGGGCACGAGTTCGTGCCGCCGCCGATCCACTCAGGCGGCCTGCGCTACCACGGCGCCGCGCCGCTCGTCGGGCTCGCGCGCCACGAGGGTCTGCTGGATGCCCGCGCGTACGCCCAGAAGGAGGTCTTCGAGGCGGGCACGCTCTTCGCCCGGCTGCACGGGCTGCTGCCCGCCCCGGAGACCGCGCACACCGTCCGGGCCACGATCGAGCTGGCCGAGGAGTGCCGCCGGCAGCGGCGCCGGGCCGTGATCGTCTTCTGCTACAGCGGGCACGGGCTGCTCGATCTGGGCGCCTACGGCTCGTTCAACGCGGGCGAGATGGCGGACACGGAGCCGTACGAGTGCACGCTCGCGGCGGGCGATCCGGCGCTCGCAGGGCTGACCGGCCGGTGAGCGCCATGTACTCCTGCCGGCAGTACATCGGCGGCCAGGACCGCTCCGGCACAGGCTGGACCTACTGTCTGGACGCCCGCGCCTTCCTGGCCGACCCGCGCGCCTCGTTCACCCTCAAGCGCAGGCTGGAGCTGACGGGCGGTGACAGCCCCGAGGGCGACACCACCGGGATCGTCGGCCGGGTCGCGCTCAGCAGCCCGCAGGACGTGACCGACGCACTGCAGGCGGCACGCGCGGCCCGCCGCGAGTGGGCCCGCACCGACCTGGACACCCGGATGGAGCTCGGCCCGCGCCTGCACGCGGCCCTGACCGCCCGGTACGACGACCTGCTCGGCATCCTGATCTCCGAAGGCCACCCGCGCCGACTGGCCGAGTGGGAGATCGCCGGCATGCTGATGGGCAGCAGCGCCGAGACGGTGGCGTTCTACCGCAGCCAGCTGGAGCAGCGGTTCGACGGTCCCGGCCACTCCTTGGCGCTGCTGCGCAAGCCCGACGGGGTGGTCTGCCTCAACCCGCCGCAGAACGCGGCGGCCGCCAACTCCTTCCTGGGCACCGCCGCGCTCGGTGCCGGCAACACGCTGGTGGTCAAGGCACCGCGGACCGCACCGCTGGGCGTCGCCTTCATCTACCGGGAGCTGGTCGCACCGGTCCTGGACGAGCTGGGCGCACCGCCGGGAACCGTCAACCTGGTCTCCGGCGCGACCCGGCCGATGCTTCGCCAGTGGCTGACCAGCCCGTACGTCGACGACATCATGTTCTTCGGCGACAGCGACGTCGGCCTGGAGTTCGGCGAGAAGTGCGTCGCCCACGGCAAGAAGCCGGTGCTCGAACTGTCCGGCAACGACTGCCTGGTGGTGTGGAACGACGCCGATCCGGACGGCGCCGTGGAGGCCCTGCTGGAGTGCTTCTACGGCTCCGGGCAGATCTGCATGGTGCCCAAGTGCGCGATCGTCCACCCGGACATCGCCGATCGGCTGCTCGCCGGGCTGACCGCCCGGTGCCGCGCGCTGCGGCCCGGATACCCCGACGACCCGGAGGTGCTGCTGAGCCCGGTGCTGAAGATCGACCGGTTCCACGAGGTGCTGGCCGACGCGGAGCGGCACGGCTGCCAGGTCCTCTGCGGCGGCGAGCGACTGGACGTCGACGGACGCCCCTCCCTGACCGGGACGTTCCTCGAACCCACGGTGGTACGGGTGGACGGGCTGCGTGATGCGCGCCGGGTCCGGGCCGTGCGCGAGGAGACCTTCTTCCCGCTGCTCGCCGTGGTGGTCCCCGACGAGCGGGACGAGGGCGAACTGCTGGACTCTGTCGTCGAGTTTGTCAACGAGAACGAGTACGGGCTGCGCAATTCCCTCTGGTCCGCCGACGACAAGGTGATCGACACGTTCAGCCGCGAGGTCGTCAACGCCGGACTGCTGAAGGTCAACGACTCGCACATCGGGTTCGTCCCCTACCTCGGCACGCACGGCGGCACCGGCCGCACCGGCGGCCCGTTCGGGGAACTCAACTACCCGATCCTGCGCACCTCCCGTCTGCAGGGCGTGGCCGTGGCCAAGCGCACGCCGGACACGGCCCAGGGAGCGCCGTGCGGGGGCTGAGCACACGGGTCCGCGGCCGCCGGGTCCTGGTCACCGGCGCGTCCGGCGCGATCGGCCGCCAGGTGGCGATCCTGCTCGGCGCGGCCGGTGCCGAACTGTCCCTGCTCGGACGCGACCGCCGGGCGCTGGACGAGACCGCGCGGCTCGTACCGAGCGGCGCTCCGGTCCGCGTCTTCCCGGTGGACCTCACCGCGGCCGACGAACTCACCTTCCTCACCGAGGAGTTGGCCAAGCAGGGCGGAGTCGACATCCTGGTCAACAACGCGGGCCGGTCGATCCGGCGCGGCGCCGCCCTGGCGGTCGACCGGCCGCACGACTACCGCCGGACCATGGCCGTCAACTACTTCGGCGCGGTCGATCTGACGCTACGACTGCTCCCCGGGATGCGCGAGCGCGGGGGCGGCCACATCGTCAACGTCGCCACGATCGGGCTGCAGCTCGGCATGGCACGGTTCACCGCCTACAACCCGTCGAAGGCGGCGATCGAGGCGTTCGGGCAGTCGCTGGCTCCCGAACTCAGGCGCGAGAGGATCGCGGTGAGCACGGTCCACCTGCCGCTGGTCCGTACCCGGATGAGCGCCCCCACCACGGCGTTCGCCAAGCTGCCCGCGCTCACCCCGGAGCAGGCGGCCCGGATGGTCTGCACGGCTCTGGTGACCCGCAGGCCCCGCGTCTCCACACCGCTCGGCACGCTGGGCGAGCTGCTCGGTGTGGCGGCGCCCCGGCTGCGGCTGGCGTTCGCCGCCCTGGAGTACCGCTGTCTGCCCGAGTCCCCCGGCGCCCTGGGAGCGGACCGATGACGGCGCCCACGGCCGCCGGTGTCCCTGCCGGGCACCTCGCGCGGGCGCTGGACGCCCCGACCGTGGTCGACGCGTTCGAGCTGACGGCCGACGTCTGCGCCGAGCTGCCGGCCCTGCGCACGACGGGCGGCGAGGTCCACACCTGGGCGCAGTACCGGGCCGCCGCCCGCGGCTGCGCCGCCGGCCTTGCCCGCCTCGGTCTGCGGGCCGGCGACACGATCGGCCTGCTGCTCGGCAACCGGCCGGAGTTCCACGTCCTGGACGCGGCCGCCATGACCCTCGGGGTGACCACCTGCTCGTTCCACCTCACCTCCTGCGACGAGGAGTTGCGCCGTCTCGTGGCCGACTCCCGGGCCGCTGTACTGGTCTGCGCGGAGACCGAGCGCGGCCGCGCCGAACGGCTGCTCGGTGAGTGCCCGGGGCTGCGGGAGCTGGTCCTGGTGGGCGAGACCGACGGGCTCGCCGCGCTGCTCGACCCGGGAGCGGCGATGCCACGGCGGCACCGGCCACGTCCGCAGGATCCGCTGACCGTGGTCTACACCTCGGGAACCAGCGGTCCGCCCAAGGGAGTCGAGCTCAGCCACGCGGCGGTCCGGGCGGCCGGTCATGCCTTTCTGGCGCGGGTGCCCCTGCCGGCCGGCGCGCGGCTGGTCTCGTATCTGCCGATGGCGCACATCGCCGAGCGCTGCGCCTCGCACTACCTGCCGATGGTCCTGGGCGCCGACGTCACCTGCTGCGAGGCACCCGATCGGCTCTTCGAGGTGATGCCCCGGGTCCGGCCTCACTGGCTGTTCTCCGTACCCCGGATCTGGGAGAAGCTGCACGTCCGGCTGCTCACCGAACTCGACCGGGCACCGGCGGAGTTCCGGTACGGCGCGCTGCGGGCGCTGGAGCTCGGTGAGGCACTGAGCGCGGGCAAGCACGGTGTGACGGACGAGTACCGGCGCCTGGAGCAGTCCCATCTCGCGCCGGTGCGGGCACTGCTCGGGCTGGACGCGGCCCGCTTCGTCCACGTCGGCGCGGCCCCCGTGCGCGAGGAGACGATGCGCTTCCTGTGTGCGCTCGGCCTGCCGATGGGCGAGATCTGGGGCATGACCGAACTGTGCGCTGCGGCCTGCGTGACCGTACCGGGCGCGCACCGCCCCGGCTGGATCGGCCCGCCGCTGCCGGAGGTGGAGGTGCGCACCGCGTCCGACGGTGAGGTGCTGGTCCGCGGCCGTACCGTGATGGCCGGCTACCGGGGGCGACCGCGGGAGACCGCGGCCGCGTTCGGCCCGCAGGGCTGGCTGCGCACCGGTGACCTCGGCGAGCTGGACGCCGACGGATCACTGCGGATCACCGGCCGCAAGAAGGACCTGATCGTCACCGGCTACGGCAAGAATCTCGCACCGGCCCGGATCGAGGCACGGGTCGCGGCGGAGGAACCGCTGATCGACCAGATCTGCGTCATCGGCGACGGGCGCCCGTACCTCGTCGCACTGGTCACGCTGAGCACCATGGGCGAGGGGAATGCGGCAGACCGCGTCGAGCGGGTCCGCACGGGCCTGGCACGCGCGAACCGCCGACTGTCGCGGCCGGAACGGGTCCTGCGGTTCGCCGTGGTGGACGAGGACTGGACGCCGCCCTCCGGACTGGTGACCCCGACGCTGAAGCCACGGCGCCGGCAGATTCTGGCCCGGTACCGCGACCTGGTCGACGACCTGTACGCGGGCGGCGGCCTGACTCCGCGGGAGGACGGCGACGGGGGCTCCGATGAGGACTGACCGATGACACCGTCGACGAGCCGGGCGCCGCTGGTCCGGACAACCGCCCGTCTCGCCGCGCAGCTGTCCGGCGGCGGACCGGAACTCCGCCCGCGGGCGCCGTTCACACTGGACGTGATCGCCCGTCTGCCGGGCGCCACGGCCGAGGACGTGGCCCGCGCCTTCGAACGGGCCCGCGCGGCCCAGCCCGACTGGGCCGCCAGGCCGGCCCCCCACCGCGCCCGGATCGCCGGCCGGCTGCACGGACTGCTGCTCGGCCGGCGGCACGAGGCCCTCGACCTGCTCCAGTGGGAGACCGGCAAGGCGCGGGTGCACGCCTTCGACGAGGTGATCGACGCCGCCGGTGTGTGCCGCTACTACGCCCGCCGGGCCCCCGGGCTGCTGGCCCCGCGCCGCCGGGCCGGGGTGCTGCCACCGCTGACGTCGGTCCGCGAGCTGCGCCATCCCAAGGGCGTGGTCGCCGTGATCACTCCGTGGAACTACCCGCTCAGCCTGACCGTGACCGACGTCGTCCCGGCGCTGCTGGCGGGCAACGCCGTCGTCCAGAAGGCCGATACCCAGACCGCCTGCACCACGCTGTGGGCGCGCGAGCAGTGTGTGCGGGCGGGGCTGCCCGCCGAGCTGTGGCAGATCGTGGTCGGCGAACCCGCCGAACTGGGCCCCGCGCTGCTGGCCGGGGCCGACCATCTGGCCTTCACCGGTTCCACCGCGGCGGGCCGGGAGCTGGGCGGTCTGGCGGGCGAGCGGCTGATCGGCTGCATGCTGGAGCTGGGCGGCAAGAACCCGCTGCTGGTGCTGGCGGACGCCGACCTCGACCGGGCGGCGGCCGGTGCCGTGCGGGCGTGCTTCTCCAGTGCCGGGCAGCTGTGCATGTCGGCGGAGCGGATCCTGGTGGACCAGCGGGTGCACGACCGCTTCGTGGCACGCTTCCTCCGCCGGGTCGCCGCCCTGCGGCTGTCCGCCGGTTTCGACTTCGGTGGCGACCTCGGCTCGCTCACCTCGCACCGCCAGCTCGACCGGGTGCGCACTCATGTCACGGACGCGCTGGCCAAGGGTGCCCGGCTGCTGTGCGGCGGGCGCGAACGCCCGGACATCGGCCCGCTGTTCTACGCACCGACCGTGCTGGCCGGGGTGACCCCGGAGATGACCCTGTACCGGGAGGAGACCTTCGGCCCGGTGGTCCGCGTAGGCGCCTTCCGGGACGAGGAGGAAGCCGTGGCGCTCGCCAACGACAGCCCGTACGGCCTGAACGCCTCGGTGTGGAGCCGCAGCCCGGCCCGGGCGCGAGCACTCGGCACGCGACTGCGGGTCGGCGCCGTCAACATCAACGAGGGTTTCCGGGCGGCCTATGTCTCGTACGACGCGCCCAGCGGCGGCCGGCAGGAGTCCGGCATCGGTCATCGGCACGGGGCCACGGGCCTGCTGCAGTACACCGACTGTCAGGTGCTGGCCCGGACGCGGGCGAACTTCTTCGACCCGCGGCCGGGGACCGGCGCCGAGCGCCACACCGAACTGCTGACCACACTGGCCAGGACGATGACGAGGCTGGGCCTGGGATGACCGACGTCAGGAACGCGCCCCTGCCGCCCCCGACGCGCTTCGGCTGCGTGCTGGTCGGCGAGAGTGCCATGGTGACCGCCTGCGCAGAGGTGCTCCTGGAGCGCGGCCACCGGGTGCGCGGCGTGGTGTCGCCCGATCCCGAGATCCGGACCTGGGCGGAGCGGGCCGGGCTGGCCGCCACCGGATTCGGCCCGGATCTGGTGGCGTGGCTGGCGGCGGAGCCGTTCGACCACCTGTTCAGCGTCGTCAACCTGCGGCTGCTGCCTCCCGAGGTGCTCGAACTGCCGCGGGGACTGGCGGTCAACTTCCACGACGGTCCGCTCCCCCGCCACGCGGGCCGGTACGCCACCGCCTGGGCGATCCTGGCGGGCGAGCGCATGCACGGCGTCAGCTGGCACCTGATGACGGACCAGCCCGACCGGGGAGATGTGCTGGTCGGCCGCGAGGTGCCCGTCGAAGCGGCCGAAACGAGCGGCACGCTCAACCTGAAGTGCCTGGCGGCGGGGATCGACGCGTTCGGGGAACTGGTCCACGCGCTGGAGCGGGGCACCGTCCGCCGCCGCGCGCAGGATCCGGCCGGGCGCGGCTACCACGGCCGGTTCGACCGGCCGCCCGGCGCGGGATTCCTACGCTGGGACAGGCCGGCCGAGCAGCTGGCCGCGGCGGTGCGCGCGGCCGACTTCGGGCCGCACGCCAATGCCTTCGGCACCGCGAAGGCGCTGCTGGGCGGCGAGCCGGTGGTGGTGCGGGAGTTGACGCCGCTGCCGGAGCCGGCGCGGGGCGTGTGCGGCACGGTCCTGGCGGTCGGCTCGGACGCCGGTTCCGAGGAACGAAGGGACATGGAGCCCGAAGGAACGGTCACGGTCGTCGCGGACGGGCGGCCGGTGCGGCTGTCCGGTCTGCGCACGGTGCGTGGCGAGCCGCTGACCGCGGCCGAGTTGACGGCCCGCGGAGTGCGGCCCGGCAGCCGCCTCGCGTCCCCCGGCGCAGTGCTGCTGGCGGCCGCCGGGCGTGCCGAGGCGGCCGGCCTGCGCGCCGAGCCGTTCTGGCTCCGTCGGCTCGCGGGCCTGACCCCGGCCGACCTGCCGTTTCGCGCGCCGGGCCGCCCTGTGACCGCCACCGTGGTGCCGGTACCGGCCCGGCTGCCCGGTGCCGAGGGCGAGGAGGAGCGACGCACGTGGCTGCTGACCGCGTTGCTCGCGTTCCTGGTCCGGCTCGGTGCGGCACCCGGCACCGACGTGCGGTTGCGCCTGCCGGGTCCGGGCACCGGCCACCCCGCGGTCGACGCGCTGTACGCCGACTGGATCCCGCTGCGGCTGCCGGAGCTCGGCACCCGGAGCCAGACCGAGCTGCACGCCGAGACGGCCGGCCTTCTCCGGGCGGCACGGGAGCGCGGCCCCTTTCCGCACGACCTGTGGACCCGCTGCCCGAAACTGCGTGATCGGCCCTGCCGACTGCCGATCGCTCTGGAGCTCGCCGACGACGGACCGATGGAGCTCCCGCTCGGCAGCGCCCTGCTCATCAGGGTGGGGAAGGACCGTTGCGAGTGGCTGGGTGCCGAGGGGCCGCTCGCCGGATACGCGGCCGCGTTCCTGAACGAGCTCACCGTGGTACCGCGGCCCGCGGAACTCCCGCTGGGCACCGAGGAGGTCCGGCGGACGGTGGCCCGCTGGAACGAGACGGCGACCGGCATCCCGCAGGACGCCGGTGTACACCGCCTGATCGCCCGGCAGGCCCGGCTGCGGGCCGATGCCCCGGCCGTGGTCTGTGGCCGACAGGTGCTCACCTACGGTGACTTGGACCGGCGGTCGAGCGAGCTGGCCGGTCGGCTGCGCTCGCGCGGCGCGGGTCCGGGGCGGCGGGTCGGGGTGTATCTCGGGCGTACGCCCGAACTCGTCGTGGCGCTGCTCGCGGTGCTGAAGTCCGGCGCCGCGTACGTGCCGCTGGACCCGTTGTATCCGCCTGCCCGCATCGCCGGGATGATCGAGGACGCGGCGCCGGCCCTGCTCGTCACCGGCCCCGGTCCGGCACCCGGCCTGCCGCTGACGGGAGTCGAGCTGGTGACGCCGCAGCCGCTCCCGCCCGCCTACGACGAGGACGGCATCGGTGTGCCGGGCGACAGCGACGCCTACGTCATCTACACCTCCGGTTCCACCGGTCGGCCCAAGGGCGTACGGATCACTCACCGCTCGCTCACCAACCTGGTCCGCGCGATGGCCGCGAACCCCGGCTTCACCTCGCGGGACCGGCTGCTGGCGGTCACCACGGTCTGCTTCGACATCGCGGCCCTGGAGCTGTTCGTTCCGCTGGCCACCGGCGGACAGGTCGAACTGGCCCCGGCCGAGGTCGCGGCGGACGGCTTCCAGCTGCGCGAGCTGCTCGAACGCAGCCGCCCGACCGTCCTGCAGGCCACCCCGGCCACCTGGCGGATGCTGCTGGAGGCGGGCTGGTCCGGGCAGCCGCTGCGGATGCTCTGCGGCGGCGAGGCGCTGCCCGCCGACCTCGCCGAGGAGCTGCTCCGCCGAGGTGACGGACTCTGGAACCTGTACGGACCCACCGAGACCACGATCTGGTCCTCCGTCACACGGGTGCGACCCGGTGAACGGCCGCTGCTCGGGCCGCCGATCGCCAACACCAGGTTCCATGTGCTGGACGCCGCACAGCGGCCGTTGCCCCCGGGCGTGCCGGGCGAGCTGTACATCGGCGGTGCCGGCGTCGCGGCCGGCTACCACGACCGGCCGGAGCTGACGGCGGAGCGTTTCGTTCAGGTGCCGCACGTGCCGTACCGGCTCTACCGCACCGGCGACCTGGTGCGGCAGCTGACGGACGGCCGCCTCGAATACCTCGGCCGCGCCGACGAACAGCTCAAGCTGCACGGCTACCGCATCGAGCCGGCCGAGATCGAGGCAGCGCTGCGCGATCACCCCGCCGTGTGCGAGGCGGTGGCCGTGCTGCGCGAGGAACGGCTGGTGGCCTACCTGGTGCCGCGTGGTACTCCGGCCCCGGCCGCAGTGTTGCGGGCCCACCTGGCAGCCGCCGGGCTGCCCGACTACCTGATCCCGTCGGCCTTCGTACCACTGGACCGGATTCCGCGTACCGCCAACGGAAAGACCGACCGTGCGGCGCTGCCGGCACCGCCCGCGCCGGAGATCGCCGCGCCCCTCGACGCCGACCGCACCGAGCGGGTGATCGCCGAGATCTGGCAGCAGGTGCTGGGGCTCGACCGGGTCGGGCTCGACGACAACTTCTTCGAAGTGGGCGGCACCTCGTTGCTGCTCATGCGCGTCATGGCCCGCCTGCGGACTCGGGCGCTGCTCCCGCTGAGCCGCGTGGAGATGTTCTCCCACCCGACGGTCCGTTCGCTGGCCAGACGTCTGGCCCTCCCCGCGGCACCACGGCCCACACCCGATGTGCCACGTCCGGCCCCCGGCGTACCACGGCAGTCGGCCGACGCGGCACGTCCGGTGGCCACGCGCGCCGGGCTCGGCGAGCTGCGTCGGCGCCGCGGTCGCTGACCGGCTCCAGACAGACCGGCCGCTCGTGGTGCCACGGCTCCGCGAGCGGCCCATGAAAGGACTTCCCCCATGGCCCTGTGCACCATCTGCGCGTTGAAGGACAGCCACCCCGGCGTGACGCTCGGGGACGACGGCGTGTGCAGTCTGTGCCGGCTCGATGCCGCCGGTGATCTCCTGGCCAACTTCGCCTACACGAACCGGGTGTTCGAGGAGTTCGCCCGCAGCGGTCCGAATCCGCACGGCGACTACGACTGCCTGTTCATGTACAGCGGCGGCAAGGACAGCACCTTTCTGCTGGACAAGTTCGTCAACGAGGACGGCAGACGCGTGCTCTCCTACACCTTCGACGTGCCGTTCGAGAGCACGCACGCCGCGGAGAACATCCGGCTGGCCCGGGAGCGGATTCCGGCGACGTTCGTCATCGACTCGGACGACGACGGCATCAAGACGGTGCTCCGGGAGGTCCTCAACCGGCCGGCCGCGAAGCCCGGCACGTACCTGGACGAGAAGCTGCCGTGCGTCTCCTGCCGCAGCTTCTTCGTGATCCGGGCGATCCGCCACGCCTTCCGGCACCGGATCCCGTACATCGTGCTGTGCGCGGATCCGCAGCAGATCCTGACCATGGAGTCCGATGTGCGCGAGGTGGTGCGCGGCTTCTACCGGGCCTTCGGTGAACGGCTGCTCTCCGACGAGTTCCGCGCCGACCTGGAGACGCTGCTCTTCGCCGAGGACGACGAACTGCCGCGGATCGTCTTCCCGTTCGTGGCGAACCGCTACGCGTACGACCCGGAGCGGATGGTCGCCGAACTCACGGCGAAGGGGCTGTACGCCTCATCGCCGCTGGAGACGCACTGCACGCTCTTCCCGCTGCTCAACTACTACTCGTACCTGAACTGGGACTGCATGTTCTACAAGCTCAACGCGGCCAGCCACCGGCGTTCGGTGCGGCGCAACGAGAACCACGAGCGCTCGACGTTCAGCATCGCCTTCCCTCGGGCCGCGGACCTGCCGGGGATCGAGGAGCGGCTGAAACGCGTGGTCCTGGACCTCGCCGCCGGGCGCGGCGACGAGGCCGAGCAAAAGCGTGAACTCAAGGGAATCTTCGGCGAGTTGGGGGCGAGCGCCGAGGCCGCCCGGTTTCTCGCGGGGGGCTTCCTCGGTATGCGCGCGACAGCGGCCGAACTCGGTGTCGAGCTGCGGACCGCCGAGGCGGCGGCATGAGCGACCACGACCTGACCGGGCACGCCCCTGCGGACTGCGACGTCGCCGTCATCGGCATGGCCTGCCGGTTCCCCGGCGCCGACAGTGTGACGGCCTTCTGGCGGCTGCTGCGGGACGGGCGGGAGGCCACGGTCCGCCTCACCGATGAGCAGCTCGTCGCCGCCGGCGCCGAGCCGGACCGCCCGGGGTTCGTGCGGACCGCTCAACTGCTGCCGGGCGTGGACCTGTTCGACGCCGAGCACTTCCGCATTCCTCCCGAAGAGGCCGAGCTCATCGATCCGCAGCAGCGGCACTTCCTGGAGTGCGCGCTGGCCGCGCTGGAGGACTCCGGCTACGACCCGTTCGGGTACCCCGGTGAGATCGGTGTCTTCGGCGGAGCCGGGATGAACACCTATCTGCTCGCCAACCTGGCGGACCGCTACCGCGGCGGCACGGCACTGGGCCGGTACCGGCTGATGCTCACGGGCGACAAGGACTTCCTGACCACCCGGGTCTCGTACAAGCTGGACCTGCGCGGGCCCAGCGTCTCGGTCGGCACGGCCTGTTCGACCTCTCTGGTCGCCGTGCATCAGGCGTGCCTGAGCCTGCTCGCCGGTGAGTGCGCGATGGCCCTGGCCGGCGCGGTCCACGTCCGGCTGCCGCAGGACGAGGGGTATGTGCACCAGGACGGGATGATCTTCTCGCCCGACGGCCGCTGCCGGGCCTTCGACGCCGATGCGCGGGGCACCGTACTCGGCAGTGGTGTCGGCATCGTGGTGCTGAAGCCGCTGACCGCAGCCCTGGCGGAGGGCGACACGGTGCACGCCGTGATCAAGGGCACGGCCGTCAACAACGACGGCGCGGCCAAGACGGGGTTCACCGCCCCGAGCGTCGAGCGCCAGGCCGCGGTGATCCGGGAGGCACAGCGGGCCGCCGGCTGTCCGCCCGAGACCATCGGATACGTCGAGGCACACGGCACCGGCACGCCGCTGGGCGACCCGATCGAGGTGGCGGCACTCAACCGGGCCTTCGGGCCGACGGGCGCGGGCCGTACGGTGCTCGGCTCGGTGAAGACCAACGTGGGCCATCTGGACGCGGCTGCCGGCATGGCCGGGCTGATCAAGACGGTGCTGATGCTGCGTCACCGCACGCTGGTGCCCAGCCTGCACTTCCGCACCCCCAACCCGGACATCGACTTCGCGGCCGGACCGTTCCGGGTCGGCACCGAGCCGGCCGAGTGGTCGAACGCCGGCGGACCGCGGCGGGCCGGGGTGAGCTCCTTCGGGGTCGGCGGCACCAACGCCCACGTGGTCCTGGAGGAGCCGCCCGCCGCGCCGGCGGCCGCCGCACCGCGCGAGGCCGAGCTGCTGGTGGTCTCTGCCCGGGCCCCCGAGGCACTGGAGCGCGCCACCGGCGCACTGGCCCGGCGGCTGCGTCAGGCGCCCGGCGCGGACCTGGCCGCCGTCGCGCACACGCTGGCCGTGGGCCGCCGGCCGCACCGGCACCGGCGGGCCGTGGTCTGCGCGGACGCCGGCGACGCGGCGCTGGCCCTCGCGCTGCTGGATCCCGGGCGGGTCCGCACGGGACGGAGCGAGGAGCGGCCGGCGGCGTTCGCCTTCGTACTTCCCGACGGCTCGGGGCTGCCGGGGGCCGAACGTCTGTACCGGGAGTCGGGCGCGTTCCGCGAGGTGGTCGACGAGTGCGCCGCGCTGCTCGGCGAACCGGCGGCGGCTCTCCTCGGGGACGGCCCGGTGGCGGCGTTCGCCGTACCGTACGCGCTGGCCCGGGTGTGTCTGTCCGCCGGGGTCCGGCCGAGTGCGCTGGTCGGCCTGGGCCGCGGCGGGCTGGTCGCGGGATGTCTGGCCGGAGTGTTCGCACCGGAGCGGGCGCTCGCCCTGGCGGCCGGGCGCGGCGGCACGCTCCGCTGCGCCGAGCCGCGGCTGCCGGTCGGTCTCGGCGCGGGCTGGCTACGCAGCGACCAGGCGGTGGATCCGGACCGCTGGCTGCGGCCGGGCCCGGCAACCGGCGACCGGCAGGCGGTGGCCACGATGCTCAAGGAAGCCGACCTGGTCCCGCTCGGATTCGAGCCGTCCCCCGCCGCCGGGTCGGCCGGACAGGTGCTGCTGGACGTGATCGGGCTGGCCTGGACGCACGGTGCCGAGATCGACTGGTCGCACTGCTACGGGCCGGAGCGGCGCCGTCGGGTACCCCTGCCGACCTACCCGTACCAACGCCGCCGGCACTGGGTGGACCCGCCGTCCGGCCGCACCGGGCCGCAGGGCGCGACCGAGCCGAGCCTGCGGCGGCGGGTCGAGGAGGCCGACGCGGGTGAACGGAGCGACATCCTCCGGGAGTTCCTGTGCCGGCATCTTGCCGGTCTGCTCGAGTCCGACGCGCTGCCCGGGCCGGACCAGAACCTCTTCGACCTCGGCGCGGACTCGCTGATGCTCCTCGACGCCGTCGCCACTGTGGGCATCGCGCTGGACCGCGCCGTCCCGTCCTCGCTGGAGAACCCTCCGACGATCCGCGCGCTGGCCGACCGGGTCGCCGCCACCTGGGAGAACGGATGAGCGCGGGTGCCCGGGGACGACGGGCGTCATGGCGATGCGGCCGGGCCACGACGCTCCGGCCCCCGACCGACCGCCGCCTACGGCAACCACGCGAAGGAGAACGATGACGCAGGTCCTGATCACCGGCGCGGGCGCCGTCTGCTGCCTCGGCACCGGTGTGCCCGCCATCTGGCAGGCCCTGCGTGCCGCACCGGCCGGCCGCCCACAGCGGGCCCCCGACCCCGGCGCCCGGATGCACCTGCCCCTGATCCACCTGGCCCCGATCGAGCCCGGCCCCGAGGGGCGTGCCACCCGGTTCGCCCTCGCCGCGGTGCGCGAGGCCGTCGCCGACGCCGGGCTGACGGCCGAGCAGTTGGCGAGTGCCTCGGTCGTCGTCGGCACCGGTGGCGGCGACGCCGACCGCTGGGAGCGCCCGCTGAATCCCCGTCGGCCGTACGCGCCCGCCTTCACCGTGGCCTCGACCGTCGCACACGCGATCGGCGCGCACGGTGCCGCGACCAGCGTCAGCAACGCCTGTGCGGCCGGGGGCTTCAGCCTCGGCATGGCGGCGGACCTGATTCGTGCGGGCGAGGCCGAGCTGGTGATCGCCGGCGGCGCCGAGGCGTACAGCAGGGTGGCGCTCGGCTGCTTCAACCGCCTGGGCGCCGTCGACCCGGACGCCTGCAGGCCTTTCCACCGTGACCGGGCCGGTACGGTCTTCGGCGAGGGCGCGGCCGTACTGGTCCTGGAGTCGGCCGACCACGCCCGGCGGCGCGGCGCCGGGCGCCGCTACGCCACGCTGGCCGGCTCCGGCTGGAGCTGCGACGCGCATCACCTCACCGCACCCGCACCCGACGGCACGCAGATCCAGCGGGCGATGACCGAGGCGCTCGACGAGGCCGGTGTGCCGGCCTCGTCGGTGGGCTGTGTCGTGCCGCACGGCACCGGCACGCCGCAGGGCGACCTGGTGGAGAGCCAGGCGCTCGGCGCGGTCTTCGGCGACCGGCTGGCCCGGCTGCCCGTCTACAGCCTCAAGGCGCTGATCGGCCATACGGCCGGCGCCGCGGGTGCTCTCGGCGCACTCGCCGCCGCCCTCATCCTCGACCACCGCACCGTGCCGCCCAACCCGGCGCTCGGCGTGGATCAGGACCCGGCCTGCGCGGTCCACCTGGCGCAGGGCGCCGACGTGCCGCTGACCGGCCGTCATGTGATGGTCAACGCCTTCGCGTTCGGTGGCAACAACGTGTCGCTGGTGCTGGCGGGCCGCGAAACGGAAGGACGAGTCGTATGAGCGTGGTCGATCTCGTGGTGACCGGTATCGGCGTGGTCTCGCCCTGGGGCTGCGAGCCGGCCAAGTTGCGTCTGGACGGCGAGCCGGCGACCGGAGCGGAGGAGTCCTGGTTCGACCTGACCGCGGAACTCGGCGCCCGCGGCTACAAGTACGTGCCCCCGGCGGCCCGTTACCTGCTCGCCGCCGCACGTCGGGCCCTCGCGGACGCCGGTCCGGTGCTCGCCGGGGTTCCGGAGGTCCGGCGTGGCCTGGCGCTCGGCACCAACAGCGGGATCGCGAGCGTGATCGACGCCATGGACGAGACGGTCAACGGCCCGGGCGCGGACCTGCTGAGCCCCGCGCGGGCCCCGTACTTCTCCATCAACACACTCGCAGGGCGGGTCGCGATGGAGCACGGCGTCAAGGGCTGGAACCTCACCCTCACCTCCCCGCGCACCGCGGGCCTGGAGGCACTCCTCGCCGGAACCCGGGCGGTCCGCGCCGGTCGGTCCGATCTGCTGCTCGCGGGCTCGGCCGAGGCCCCGCTGCCGGTGCACGCGCCGGGCCACGAACGCTCCGAGGCGGGCGCTGCCGTGCTCGTCCTCGAACCGCGCGCCACCGCCGTCGCCCGGGGAGCAGCCGGATACGGAGCCTGCCGAACGGTCGCGTTCTTCCTGCCGCCGCACGAGGCGGCGTCAACCGCCGCCGCACGGACGGTCACGGCGGCCGTCGCCCGGCTCCTCGGTGAGCCGGCCGTCCTGCCTGCGGTCATCCATCTGGTGACCGATCCCAGCCCGGTCGGAACCGCACTCGCCGCCCGGCTTCAGCAGCTGGGGGCGCGCCTCGACGTCGTTCCGGCCGGAGCCGGCACCCTGCAGCCCGTCCTGCATCTCGTCCACGGCCTCGCTCGCCCGGGCACCGTGCGGCTGGTGGTCACCGCCAGTCCGGACGGCGCCTGTGCCATGACGCTCCTGCAGCCCGACCAACCAGCCGACCAGAAAAGGGACTTCGCATGACCGAAACCAGCAAGAGCACCGCCGTCGACCTGGAGCGGCTGCGGGCCACGATCGCGGAGGTCCTCGAACTGGACCTGGACGAACTGACCGATGACGCCCGCTTCGTGGAAGACCTCGGTGTCGACTCCCTGATCGGTCTGGAGCTGCAGATCACGCTGGAGGTGCGGTACGGCGTCTCCCTCACCGAGGACGACCTGCGCCGCGCCACCTCTCTGCGCACCGCTCACGCACTGCTGACGGCCATGCTCGCCGAGAGGAGCTACCCGGCCGCGAAACGCACGCCCTGACCGCACGGCCGGTTCGAGGAGTGGATCCCATGACGGCACGTCCGCCGGTCCACTCCTCACCGGCCTGCGCCCGCGCTCCGGTGAGCATGCCGTTTCCGGACAGCGAGCGTGAACGGCAGCCGAAGACCGGGCCACGGGCCGGGCGTGGTGGTCGGTCCGGAAGTCGATGACGTGGAGCGGGAACCGGTGTCGGAGACGGCACCCGGCGCAGGACACGGGCCGCCGTAGGCCGTCGCTCCGCGCTGAGTCACCCGGTTCCCGGCGGACCCGCCGAAAACAGCGGTGGACACTTTTTCCGCGGCCGCCGCGGGCCTATGGTGAGCCGTCACTTGTCCTCTGCGGTAAGGGGAACCGATGGTGCTCAGAGCCAGGATCCTCCGGTACACCGCTGTCTGCGCCGCGGCCCTCCTGCCCTGTGCCGGACTCGCCGCCAACGCCTCCGCCGACAGCGCTCCGGCCGGCCCGAACCCGGTCGCCGGCCGGCTCGACGCCTACTGGACCCCGGGCCGCATGGCGGCCGCCCTCCCCACGGACGCCCTCAAGGGGTCCGAGGCCGGTACGACGGCGGCCACCGGTTCTCCCACGGTGGACGGGCCCCGGCCGGGCGAGTACATCCCGCCGAGCCGGAGCTTCGACGGCATCCCGCAGGCGGGCACCTTCTTCTGGACGGATGCCACCGGCACCGGCCGTACCTGCAGCGGCTCCGTCGTCCGCAGCCCCGGCCATGACCTGGTCCTCAGCGCCGGGCACTGTCTGAAGGGCTACGCCGGTACGTCCCCGCGCCGCCACCTCGGATTCGTCCCGCAGTACCACGACGCCCTCAAGCCCTTCGGGATCTTCCCGGTGCGGACCGACGGCGTCTACGTCTCGCAGCAGTACTACGACCTCGGCGAGCACGCGGGAGCCGCGTACGACTTCGCCTTCGCGGTCACCGAGCCCAACCAGGACGGAACTCGGCTGCAGGACGCGGTCGGTGGTGTGCGGCTGCTCACCGGTACGGGCTACTATCACGCGCCCGTGCGGATGATCGGCTATCCGGCCGGCGCGGAGAAGCCGCTGGAGTGCTGGAGCTGGACCACCGAGTGGGTCAGCGACGACCCGGCCGACCCGGGGACGTTCCCGCGCATCGCGTGCGACGCGTTCGTGGGCGGAACCAGCGGCGGCCCCATGCTCGTGCCGTGGCCGGGCGGCTGGGCCGTGATCGGGGTGATCGGCGGCTACCACACCGGCGGCAACACGCCGCAGATCTCCTACAGCGCCTACTTCGGCACCGCCACCCAGGCTCTCTATCAGGCGGCGATCACCGGCGAACCACCCGCGGAGCCGACCGCCGCCACGGGCCCGTAGGCGACGTTCCTGGCTTGCCTGGCTTGCCTTGCCGGCCTTGCTTCCGGTGTGGTGCTCACGATGCGTCGGCTCCTTCGTGCGGTGGGTTCTCGGCAGGGCCCATGACGGCCCTACCGGGGAACGGTGGTCACCGGCGCCCGGGCCCGGGCGGGACGACGCCTGCCGTTCCGAGGCCGCCGGTGACCGACGCCGACTGTCACACGCGCGATCCCGGCGGTGTCTTCATGTCGAACAGGCAGATCTCGACAGGGAGAACATCATGGCGCTACGCATTCAGAAGGCGGAGATCGGCACCGAGATGAGGGACAACATGATCAAGCAGCTCGGTGCCGTGCCCGAGCCCGTGGAGGTGGCCTGGCAGAGCCCCGAAGTCGCCATGGCCAACCTGGAGTTCGGCAGCAGGCTGAGCGAGTGGGACGCGGCCGACGAGAGCCTCAAGTCGTTCGCGCACATGGCGGTCGCGGCACAGGTCGGCTGCGGCTGGTGCCTCGACGTCGGCTACTTCCAGGCACTGAACCAGAACCTGGACCTGGGCAAGGCGAGCCAGGTGCCGCACTGGCGACAGTCGGACGTGTTCACGTCACTGGAGCGGGACGTGCTGGAGTACGCCGAAGCCATGACCAACACGCCGCCCACCGTCACCGACGAGCTGTACGCGAGCCTGCTCGACCGGCTCGGCCCGGCGGCGATGGTCGAACTCA
This sequence comes from Streptomyces griseochromogenes, assembly GCF_001542625.1. Lineage (NCBI taxonomy): Bacteria > Bacillati > Actinomycetota > Actinomycetes > Kitasatosporales > Streptomycetaceae > Streptomyces > Streptomyces griseochromogenes. The sequence continues at coordinate 7,321,518 of NZ_CP016279.1, forward strand.
CCGCGTTCATCGCCTTCGTCAACATGGCCACCAGGAACAACACCGCGCACGGGATCGAGTCGCAGGGCTTCTCCGCCGCCTGCGAGATTCCCCTGGCCGCGCGTCCCGGGCAGCCCGCCGCGGCGTCCACGGCATGACGCAGGACCCGTTCGTCGCCCATCGCAGTGTCCTGTTCACGGTCGCCTACGAGATGCTCGGGTCGGCGGCCGACGCGGAGGACGTGCTGCAGGAGTCCTGGCTGCGATGGGCCGACGTCGACCACGCGCAGGTGCGTGAACCGCGGGCGTACCTCATCCGGATCGTCACCCGGCAAGCCCTCAACCGCCTGCGGACGCTGTCCCGCCGCCGTGAGGACTACGTCGGCGAGTGGCTGCCGGAGCCCCTGCTGACCAGCCCCGATGTCGCCGAGGACGTCGAACTCGCGGAGAGCGTCTCGTTCGCGATGCTGACCGTGCTGGAGACGCTCGGCCCGGTGGAGCGGGCGGTGTTCGTGCTCCGCGAGGTCTTCGACCTGCCGTACGGCGAGATCGCCGAGGCCACCGGCAAGTCCGCGGCCGCGGTGCGGCAGACCGCGCGGCGGGCGCGCGAGCACGTGGCCGCCCGGCGGCCGCGGGTGCGGGTGAGCCGGTCGGAGCAGCGGGCCGTGCTGGACCGGTTCCTGGTCGCGCTGCGCACGGGGCGGTTGCAGGAGCTGTTGGACGTCATGGCGCCGGACGTGGTCATGATCGCCGACGGTGGCGGGCTGGTGGCCGCCTCCCTGACCCCGATCCACGGGGCCGACGTGGTGGGGAAGGTGCTCGCCCGCGCGAACCAGGTGGTGGCCGCGCTCGACACGACGGCCGTATGGCTCAACGGCGCGCCCGCGGGCCGCGTCCAGTTCGACGGCGAGCCGGCCGCGGTGAGCCTCGTGGTGGAGAACGGTCGGATCACGCGGATCTACGTGGTGAGAAACCCCCGGAAGCTGACGCGCCTCGACGACCTGACCGAACTCGCCAGGTGAGCCCGCCGAGGCTTGGGCGTCGCGCGTGTTTCTGCCCCCCAACCCGTGGTCCTGGCTCTCCACGGCGGCGGGATCCGTCCGTGAGAACAAGGTGAGTTCGCCGACGAGGTCGGCGATCCAGCGGTCCTCGGGAGGGGAGGCTTCGAGACGGAGGACGGCGACGGTCGCGGCGGCCATGCGCTCCCGGTCGGCGACACGCCAGCGGGCTTCGGAGGCGAGGAGGTGGGAGCGGGCGGGTTCCGGCGGTGTGCGGGCAGGGCCCGGGCGGACGCGTTGCGGGCCGGCCGGTACGGACCGGGCCGGCAGGACGGTGAGGTGCACGCGCTGCGACGCCACGAGCCACAGGCTGCGGGCGAGGGCTTCGAGGACCTCCGGTGGGGATCCTCGGGCGGCCCTGTTCGAGCCGGGCGGAGTACTCGGTGCTCACGCCCGCCGACCGGGCGACCTCGTCCCGGCGCGGGCCCGGCACCCGGCGGGCAGCCCGCCCGGTCCGGAGTGATGGCGCACGGCGGGTACGCAGGGGGTCGGCGAGCTCGCGGCCGCCGTCGTCCATCCCCCGCGTGACCGCCGGGGGCGTCGCACCCCTCGGGTCCGGGTGGCCCTGCCCGTACCTGCCCGGCGGATACCTGCCTGCTCAGGGCATCTTCCCGCGTCGCGTGGCGGGCCCGCGGGTGATGTTCTGGTGTGGGGGCCGACGGCGACATGCCACGGTCCCCGCCCTCTCAGGCCGTCCGCTTCGAAAGGTGTTCCCCATGTCCACGCACGCCTCTGCCCGTCCCCTCGCCGGCCGCGTGGCCGTCGTCACCGGCGCCTCCAGTGGAATCGGCGAGGCGACGGCCGAGCATCTGGCCGGGTTGGGCGCCCGGGTCGCCGTACTGGCCCGGCGCGCCGAGCGGCTGGACGACCTGGTCGCCCGGATCGGGAAGAGCGGCGGCGAAGCCCTGGCCGTGGCGGTCGACGTGACCGACGGGGCGGCCGTGCGGGCCGCGGCCGGCCGGGTCGCGGCCGAGTTCGGCGCGACCGACCTGCTCTTCAACAACGCGGGCGTCATGCTGCCCGGGCCGATCGAGGAACTGGCCACCGACGACTGGCAGCGTCAGATCGATCTCAACATCACCGGCCTGATGCACGTCATCGGCGCGTTCACCCCGCAGCTGATCGAGGCGGCCGGTGAGCGCGGCGTGGCCGATCTGGTCAACACCTCGTCGATCGCCGCGCAGAACATCTTCCCGCACTTCGCCGTCTACTCCGCGACCAAGGCGTACGTCACCCACCTCTCCCGGCATCTGCGGGTCGAGCTGGGCCCGAAGCACGTACGGGTCTCGGCGCTCGAGCCGGGCATCGTGGGCACCGAGCTGCAGAACCATGTGACCGACGAGGGCGCCCTGGCCTGGCTGGAGAGCGCCAAGGAGACGATGGAGTTGCTCACCCCGGAGGATGTCGCGCGGACGGTCGGCTTCATCGCGAGCCTGCCGGCCCGGGCCAACCTCCAGCAGGTCACCATCATGCCCACCGCGCAGCCCAGCTGACTCTTCCGCAGCGGCGGGTTCAGCTCACGGGGTTCGAGTCGGTCGGGGCACGGCGGGCTCTTCGTCGCCGGTCAGCCAACGGAGAGTCCGGGTGACCTCGTCCGCCACTTGTGTCTCGTGTTCCGTCAAGTAGAAGTGGCCGCCCGGAAAGACATGGGATCTGAAGGCACCGAGCGTCGCGTCCCGCCATGCGTCCACCTGGTCCAGTGGCACGTCGGGATCGGTCGTTCCGTTCAGCGCGACGATGGGTGCCGAAATCCTGCGCGGCGGCCGGGGCGGATAGTCCCTCACCAGCTGGAAGTCGGACCGGATCGCGGGCATGACCAGTTCTCTGAGGTCCGGATGTTCTATCGACTCCATGTCGATCCCGTCGAGTCTGCGCAGCTCGGCGAACAGTTCCTCATCCGTGTCGCCCGGCCATTCCCGCAGCGGCGGCAGATGGGGGGCCGTCTGCCCCGAGACGAGGAGTCCGAGAGGCCGGTACGCGAGGGACGTCTCCAGGCGCAGCGCGACCTCGAACGCCACCCAGGCGCCCATGCTGTGACCGAAGAGAACGAGCGGAGCCGGCGCGTCCAGCCAGGGCCGCAGAGCCGCTACGACTTCCGGGGCCAGATCGTCCATCCGGGACAGGCACGGCTCGCCGATGCGGTCCTGGCGTCCGGGGTACTGGACCGTCAGCAGCTCGACCCCGTCGGGCAGCCATCGAGCCCAGGAGTGGTAGAAGTTCGCGGCGCCGCCGGCGTGCGGCAGACACACCAGCCGAAGGCGTGCGTCATCGCATCGTCTGGGGGCCCGGATCCACCGGGAAGCGGAGGTGACGCGGTCAGCGCACACGTCCACCGCCGCGCCGTGCGCGTACACAGCCACGAACCACGCCAATCACCCCCGTGATGGTCCAGCATGTGTGATGTTCAGCTGTGCGAACTCCGCAAGATCCTACGAGAGTTGGGCAACGAAGACAACGGTCGCCCGATATCAGGGTAAAAATCGCATGAATGATCACTTACTGTCATAGTGCGGTCATGGACATCACCTCGGAGCGGGGCCGGGTCCACCGGCGCGTCCGTGCCCGCCGCGCGGCCCTCGCCCTGACCGGTGCCGTCGGTATCGCGGGCACCGCCGTCCTCGTCGCCGTCCCCAGCACGGAGCACCGCGCGCCCCCGCGCCCCGGACATCCCGCCCCCGGCGCCTTTGCCGAGGCCCCCTCCCCCGGCGCCCGGGGCCTCGGCGATCCGCTCCTGCCGCTCGACGGCAATGGCGGCTACACGGTCGCCCACTACACCCTCGCCTTCGACTGGCGCGCACCCGGCACGCCCTTCCCGGCCAGCGCCGCCCTCAGGGCCACCGCCACCCAGGCCCTGTCCCGCTTCGACCTCGACTTCGCGGGCAACACACTGCACACGGTCACCGTCGACGGCACCCCGGCCAAGGCCGTGCGCGACGGCGACGAGCTCGTCGTCACCCCGGCGCGGCCGATCCCGCGCGGCCGCGGGTTCACCGTCCGGGTCGCCTACACCGCCGACCCGACGCAGCGGCGGCACCGCGACGACGCGATCCAGGACTACGGCTGGGTGCCCACGTCCGACGGCACCCTGCTGTCGCCCCAGCCCGACGGCGCCAAGATGATCTTCCCGGCCGACGACCATCCGAGCGTGCGCGCGCCGTTCACCTTCCGCATCACCACCCCACCGGGCCTGACCGCGGTGGCCAACGGACGGCTCGTCGAACGGGCCGGGCAACCCGGCGGGCGGATCCGGTGGACGTACGACTCCGAGCATCCGGTCGCGGCCCAGCTGGTCCAGCTGGCCATCGGGAAGTTCACCTTCGTGGACGGCAGGGGCCCGCGCGGACTGCCCGTCCGGGACGTGGTGCCGGACGGCCTGGTCGGCGACACCGAGGCATACCGTTCGCTCACCCCCGAGCACCTGGCCTGGCTGGAACAGCGGCTGGGTCCCTACCCCTTCCGCCGTTACGGCGTCCTGGTCGGCGACAGCGATCTGCCGGTGGCGCTGGAGACCCAGTCGCTGTCCGTCGTGCCGAGCGCCGACCTGCTGGGCGACCGGATCGACGCCGAGCGCAATCTCGTCCACGAACTCACCCACCACTGGACCGGCGACAGTGTGGCGATCCGGCGCTGGTCCGACCTGTGGCTGAGCGAGGGTCACGCCCGTTTCTACGAGCTGCTCTACGGCGACACGCGCGGCGGACCCGGCCTGGAGGACATGATGCGGTCGGCCTACGCACAGCACGACCAGTGGCGGCACGACGACGGCGCGCCCGCCGAACCCGTCGAGCCCGGCCTGTTCCGGCAGATGCGCTACGACGGCTCGGCGCTGGTCCTCTACGCGCTCAGGGAGAAGGTGGGCGAGGACACCTTCGAGCGGATCGAGCGGTCCTGGGTGAGCACGTACCGGGGACGGGTGGCCGGCACCCGGGACTTCGTCCGGCTCGCCTCCCACGTCGCGGGCGAGGATCTGACTCCCTTTCTGACCCCGTGGCTGTACGGGGCGCACACCCCGCCCATGCCGGGGCACCCCGACTGGCAGGTGGACCCGGTCGACGAGGACTGAACCCGCCGGGGACCGGCTGCCGCCGACCGGGTGGCCTGTGCCCTCGGCTGGTCCACGCCGGTGACGCTCGGCGCGACGCGGCGCCCAAGGCACGGAAACGTACGAGGGGTGACGTGACGGGCGGCTCTCTCCGCCCTGAAGGGCAATCACCTGTGCCCCGGTCGCATGAGTCCTGGCCGCGCCGAACCTCGTTGGAGGCACCTCCATGAACAAACGCGTCGCCCCCCGCGTCTCCAGTGCCGTACGCGCGCACCGGCGGATCATCTGCGTGACCGCCTCGGCGGCGCTCCTGGTGCCGTTGCTGATCGACCGGTCGGGCGAGGCGGGCGCACCGGCCGACCAGCACCTGCAGGACGACTTCAGGACCGCCGCGGACGAGTACCACGTGCCCCGGAGCGTCCTCATGGGCGTGTCCTACCTGCAGTCGAGGTGGGACTCCCATCCGGGTGTCCCGAGCGTCGTCGGCGGCTACGGACCGATGCACCTGGTGGACGCCCGCGGGCTCCAGACCCAGCAGCCGGACCGGCCGGCCGCCCGGCCGCGCACGGCGACGGCGCCGCCGCCCGCCGCGCGCCGGGACGGCTCCCCGGCCGGCAGCGCCGGGCCGCCGGCGGACCTGCGCAGGGCCGCGGGCCTGATCGGGCTGCCGACCGCGCAGCTGCGGACCGACGAGGCGGCCAACATCCGCGGCGGCGCGGCCCTCCTCGCGGCGACCCAGCGACAGCTCGGCAAGCCGCTCAGCGCCAACCCGGCGGACTGGTGGGAGGCCGTGGCGCGCTTCTCGGGCACGAGCGACCGCGCGTCGGCGACGGTGTACGCGGACGACGTCTTCGATGTGATCCGCCGGGGCGCGCACCGCACCACCGACGCGGGACAGCGCGTCGGGCTCGCCGCGAGCCCCCGCGTGCGCCGGCATCCTCCGCTCCCCCAGGGACCGCAGCGGCCGAAGGAGGTCGAGTGCCCGGCGGAGCTGTCCTGCTCCTGGCTCAGCGCGCCGTACGCCGAGATCGACGACGACTCGTACGGCAACCACCAGCCGGCCGACCGGCCCAAGGACCAGCGGATCGAGTACATCGTCATCCACGACACCGAGGCGCCGCTGACGTCGATGCTGCAGACCATCCAGGATCCGGAGGAGGCGTCCTGGCACTACTCCATCCGCTCCAGCGACGGGCACATCACCCAGCACGTGAAGATCAAGGACGCGGCCTGGCACTCCGGCAGTCAGTTCGTGAACGCCCGCTCGATCGGCATCGAGCACGAGGGATTCCTGAGGCAGCCCGACGCCTGGTACACGGAGCAGATGTACCGCTCATCGGCCCGCCTGGTGAAGTACCTGGCGAAGAAGTACGGGGTGCCGCTCGACCGGCAGCACGTCTTCGGCCATGACAACGTGCCGGCGCCGACCGAGGACTCCATCCCGGACATGCACGACGACCCCGGCCCTTTCTGGGACTGGCGGCACTACTTCGACCTGCTCGGCGCGCCGCTGCGGGCCACGGCCGGGCCGGACAGCGACATCGTGATGATCCTGCCGGACTACGCCCAGCACAAGCCGCTGTACACGGGGTGCGCCAAGACCGGTGTGCCGTGCGCACCGCACGGCTCCAGCGCCGTGCGCCTGCACACCGAGCCCAACGACAACGCTCCGCTGATCCAGGACCCGGGCCGGCACCCCGACGGCGAGGACTCCACGGTGGACGTCAACGACCTGGGGTCGCGGGTCTCCGCGGGCCAGACCTTCGCGGTCGCCGAACGCGGCGGCGACTGGACGGCGATCTGGTACCAGGGCCGCAAGGCATGGTTCAAGAACCCGAAGGAGCGTCCGACGGCCGTCGGTGCACGCGGCAGCATGGTGACCCCGAAGGAGGGCATGAGGGAGGTCGAGGTGTTCGGCCGCGCTCTTCCGGAGGAGGATGCCTTCCCGGAGGAGATGGACGAGATGCCCGAGCCGTCGCCGCTGCCGTACACCCTTCGCGCGGGTCAGCGGTATGTGACGCGGTCCCGCGTGCTCGGTTCCTACCTGGAGAAACCATCCTCCGATGGCTCCCCGTCCCCGGTGGTGCAGGGCGAGGAGGCGTACTACGAGATCCAGCTCGGTCACCGGCTCGCCTATGTCCGGGCCGCGGACGTGGACGTGGTGTCCACGCCGGCCGCGGCGGGCCCGCCCGGACACGCGGCGCGCACTCCCCTGCGCTGACCGGGCCCCGGCGTCAGACCTCGCCCAGGAAACCCGGATCGGCCCGGCCCGTCCGCAGGGCGAAGTCCGCCGCCACGCCGAGGACTTCGCGCATCGCCACGGCTCTGCGGCTCGTGGCCGCGAGGTCCTCGTGCGCCTCCTCGGTCCACAGGAACGGATAGACCGTGATGCCCTGCGAGAGGTCCAGGGCGGCGGTCTCCTCGCGCCAGCCCGGCCAGCGCAGCCCGTCGTAGAAGGTGTCCAGGCGGCCGGACAGCAGCCATCGGACCCAGGCGGAGTGCCCCATGTCCATCGCCTCCCACTCCAGGGTGTCGGGGGCGAAGTACGTCATCTGTCCGGGGACACCGGGGCGGCCCGCCGCGGCGGGGTCGTGGCCGCCCAGCGCGAACACCCCGCCCAGCACGTCGTACCCGACCACCAGTCCGCAGGCCGGGTGCCAGGCGGGGTCGAGCCGGTCCGGGAAGCGGTTGACCCGGCCGAGGCCCGGAAGGCCGCCGACCGCCGCCGAGCCGCCTCCGAAGACCCGCACCCACCCGTCGTCCAGCACGAGTCCGCCGCAGTTCAGCGCCAGCGCGCCGAGCGTCGACCGCGCGGTGACCTGCATCTGCAGCAGACAACAGCGGCCTTCTTCGCCGTCGCCGGGCAGGACACGGACCGGTACGGCGCTGTCCGCGAGCATCGCCTGAAGCTCCGGCCAGGCCGGATCGTCCACCTGGGCCAACTCGTCGATCTCGCGCATCCGAGGATGATGGCACGCCGGCCGTGCCGGGCCCGTTGCCGCCCTCCCCTCAGCCCTGCGCGCGCCTCTTGCGGCGCTTCCGCTTCGGCGGTGGCGGCCCGTGGACGGTGTCCAACTCGCCTACGGCGGCGCGGACATGAGGCCCGTCCTTCGGCTTGCCCGAACCGGCGCACCACCACGACGGGCGCCCGGACACCTCGCGCACATGCATCCCCAGGTCGTGCACGGTGCAGACCGGCCACGCCCGCCAGCAGGCACAGCGGCCGCTGATCGGGCAAAGTCACCGCCAGGTCCCTGTTCACCGCTGCCGGCGCCTCGCCCCACAGCGGGTATTCGCCTGCCATGACGAGTCGCGGTTCGGGGCGGTCGAAGAGCGAGTGGTGCATGAGGGCATCCCCTCCCGCGCGCCCGGCCTCCCGTCATCTCGTTTCCCGGCGGGCCCGGGCCGGGAACAGGCGCCGTGGCCGGGCTCCGGCCGGGGCCGATGTTGACAGCCGTACCCCGCCGGCACCACGCTCGCCTCAGCGGAGAAGCGAGAGGTGCGTGCGTGAAGGACAGCGGGGACGTGAAGGACACCCTCGATCTGGAGGGGGCCCGTGAGGCCCTGGCGGCGCAGCCGTTCAGCGTGCTGCTCGGGACACGGCTGGTGGCGTTCGGCGACGGCGCGGCCACGCTCGAACTCGACATCCGCGAGGAGCTGCTCCAGCAGCACGGGTTCGTGCACGGCGGGGTGCTCGGTTATGCGGCGGACAACGCCCTGACGTTCGCCGCCGGTGCCGTGCTCGGCCCGCGTGTCGTCACCGCCGGCTTCACCGTCGACTATCTGCGGCCGGCCACCGGCACCCTCCTGCGCGCCGAGGCCCGGGTCGTCCGGGCCGGCCGCACCCGCGCCGTCTGCCGCTGCGACGTGTCCGCCGTCGGCACCGACGGCACGCCCCGGCTGTGTGCGGTGGCCCAGGGCACCGTGTCCGTGGCCGGACACGCGCAGAGCTAGCCGGGCCGCCCGCCGCGGACGGTACCGGGGCCTGGTCCGAGGACGCCTGCTGGACGCCGTCCTGACGAGCCGTGAGACTGGGTCGCGCCCGACGCCCCGGCTGTCCAGGACGGTGACCATGGAAGAGGAAACCCCCCGCGTCGAACTCACCCCGCAGGCGGCCGAGCTGGTGCGCCGGCTGCGTGCCGAGCACGGCCCGCTGATGTTCCACCAGTCCGGCGGATGCTGCGACGGCAGCGCGCCCATGTGCTACCCGGACGGCGAGTTCCGCACCGGCGGCTCGGACGTGCTCCTCGCGGAACTGGCGGTGGAGGGCGTCGAGGAACCCGTGACCTTCTGGATGTCGAGGAGCCAGTACGAGGTGTGGAGCCACACCCGGCTGATCGTGGACGTGGTACCCGGACGGGGTAGCGGATTCTCCCTGGAGGCACCCGAGGGAGTGCGTTTTCTCACCCGTTCTCGCGTCGTTGGCGCCTAGCCACCCCGTACGCCATCGCCGTCTGGTGCACTTCCCCTGAGTCCTGGGAGAGTTGACAAGACATCAGGGGGCGCAGTGGCGCGCGATCGGCGGCAGACGGCAGCAGGCAGATCGGTTCTCACGGTTCTCACGGTGCTCGGTGTACTGGCCGGTGCGGCCCTGACGGGGGCGGCACCGGCCGGTGCCGTACCCCTGGGCAAACGGGTCGCGCCGGGGGTCACCTACCGGCAGTTCGACATCGCGGCGGCGGCAGGGGAGACACACGCCCACCTGCTCACCGTCGCCCTGAACAATCCGCACGTCCGCCTGGACCTGTTGTACCCGGGGTCCGTGGCGGCCCGCGCGACCGTGTCGAAGCTGGCGGACTCGGCCGGCGCGGTCGCGGGCGTCAACGGCGACTTCTTCGACATCACCGAGACCCAGCACCCGGGCGTCGAGGCTACGGGCGCGACGGTGGGTCCGGCGGTCGCGGGCGGGGAAGTGCTGAAGGCGGCGGTACCCAAGGGCCAGCGGTTCGGGCCCTCGCTGCCGCCGGGCACCACCACGACGGACGTCTTCGGCGTGGGCAGCGACCACCGTGCCCGGCTGGACCGCCTCACGCTCACCGGCTCCGTCGGCACGCCGCAGGGACAGTTCCCGCTGGGGGGCCTCAACCAGTACGCGCTGCCGGAGAACTCGGTCGGCGCCTTCACCTCGCGGTGGGGCGGCGCCTCCCGGGTGCGCGCGACCTGCGGCACGGACGCCGACCGGGCGGCGGCGTGCAGCACGGACACCTACGAGGTGAAGGTGCAGGGCACTCACGTGGTCTCCGCGTCCGACACCCCGGGCAACGGCCCGATCGCCGCGGACACCACGGTCCTGGTGGGCCGCGAGCAGGGCGCACAGCTGCTTCGCAAGCTGTCGGTGGGCGATCAGGTCACCGTCACGCACGACCTGGTGGCGGCCACGGCCAAGGTCCCGTACGCGTTCGCGATCGGCGGCTACCCGGTCCTGCGCGACGGCAAGCCGCTGTCCGGTCTCGACGCCTCCGCCTCGGCCGTGCGCACCGCCGTGGGCTTCGCGGACGACGGGCACCAGATGCTGCTGCTCGCGCTGGACGGGGCCGCCGCCTACCGGACCGGCATGACCATCGCGGAAGAGGCGGGCGTCATGCGGACGCTGGGCGCGAGCGACGCGTTCAACCTCGACGGCGGCGGCTCGTCCGAGATGGTCACCCGCGACGAGGGCGCGAGCACCGTGACGGTCCGCAACCACCCGAGCGGCGGGGCCGAACGCCCCGTGCCCGACGGCATCGGGGTCTTCTCGTCCTGACCCCTCGGCTCACGGCCGCAGACTGCTCACCAGGTCGGCGGTCGCGGTGAGCCCGCTGTGGATGGTGGGCGCCATGCTGGTGCAGGCCAGATAGAAGCCGAGCAGCATGCAGACCAGGGCGTGCGAGACCTTCAGCGCGCCGTTGCGCATGAAGATCACGGCGATGATCAGGAGCAGCAGCACCACAGAGATGGAAACGGTCATCGGGAACCTCCTCCGCCACGCCCCCTTGAGCGGCGTTCGGCCGCAAGTGTGGCGTAGCGGAGGGTTCGTCCGGGCGGCTGACGTGTCCTCCGATCGTGTGGTGTTATGCGGACATATGTCCGTCCAGGAACATCTCAAGTCCCGTGAGGTCGTCGGTGTTGAGGTAGTCGACACCGCCCGCGAGCAGTTCCGTCCACAGGGCGTCCCGGGCCGGTCCGGCCGCGTCCGGAGTGGCCCAGAACCGGATCACCTGCCCGCGCGCGTGGGCGGCGCCGGTGATGCCGCGCAGCTTTTGCCGCTCGGCCTCCGGGAAGGGGCCCTCGCCCAGCCAGGTGAAGCTCTGCGTCCAGTTGTCGCTGATCAGCGGGATGAAGGAGGCGGGGGCCGGGCTGCCGAGGTCGGTGAGCCGGCCGTCGTAGAAGGCGCGGCGTTCGGTCTGGGCCTCCATGGGGATCCGGGCGGCGCGGTCACCGGAGATGACGGCGGTGACCGGTCCGCGGCGGACGCGGCCGTGCGCGTAGCGGGTGAACAGGTGCGGGTAGCGCCTGAGGTGGCGGTCGAGTTCGAGGTACGTCGAGGAGCCCTCGGTCTTGATGTCGATGAGCAGCTGCAGCGGCCGTCGCCAGCCCCGGTACACGCGGCCGCGGCCCGCCTCGACGAGGGCGGAGAGCGGGTCGAGGTAGAGGGATTCGAGGGTGCGGGTCGGGTCCAGCTCGGAGGCGTCGTGGCCGATGAGGAGCTGGTCGCCGACGAGGAAGATGTCGGCCTCGACGCTGCCGAAGCGGTGGTCGAGGGCGTCGAACAGGGGCCGCGGGTGCTCGTAGTCGTTGTGGGCGTGAGCGTTCCACAGCGGGCGCGGGCCATGGTGGCCGCTGCCCGCCCAGGCCTGGGGGCCGGGCAGCGCGACGGTGCCCGCGAGGGCGGCGCCGAAGGTGGTGAGGGCTCTGCGACGGGTGGTGAGGGCCATGCTCTGCCTCCCTTGTAGGGCCGTAGGGGACCGAAGGGAGTATGCGTTCGAACAGGCCCCAAATAGCCCTGTCCTGCGGGGAGTTGGCCGGACTGCCGCCCTCTGTTCACTTCATCGGAGCAGGGCACACGAAGAAGCCCGCCCCTTACGGGACGGGCCGCTTCGCCGGCCCAGGGGTGCGGGGCTCTGCCGATGTGCGGCTACGCCGCGTGGGCGCGGCCGGCCGCCGCGCCCCGCACCCGAAGACCCTCGATCAGGGCGCCTGAAGATCGACCAGCCCGGCCAGCGCCTCCCGGTGTGCCCCCGCCGTACCGAAGGCGATCGAGTCGGCCTTGGCCCGCTTCAGGTGGAGGTGGATCGGGTGCTCCCAGGTCATACCGATCCCGGCATGCAACTGCAGTGCCTCTTCGGCCGCGTGGACGGCGACGGGCGCCGCGTACGCCTGTGCGACGGCCACCCGCACATCGGCATCCTCGCCGGAGGCGAGCGCGTCGGCCGCGTCCCGGGCGGCGGCACGGAGGTTCACGACCTCCAGCCACAGCTGGGCGAGCCGGTGCTTGAGCGCCTGGAAACCGCCGACCGGCCGGTTGAACTGCTTGCGTTCCTTCAGATACCGGACCGTCTCGGTCAACACCCACTCGGCGACGCCCAGTTGCTCGGAGGCGAGCAGTCCGACCGCGGCTCGCAGGGCTCGTCGTACGGCGGGCTCGGCGTCACCGATCCGGCGGCCCGTGGCGCCGTCGAGCGTGACGGTGGCGAGGGGCCGGGTCAGGTCCAGGGAGACCTGCTCGGTGATGGTCACCGCGCCCGCGGCCACGGCGTACAGTCCGCCGTCGTCGGCCGGGACGAGCAGCACATCGGCGGCGGCCGCGTCCGCGATGCCGGTCAACTCCCCGTGCAGGGCGCCGTCTTCCAGCCGTACGGGCTTGAGCGCGGCACCCGGAGCCGTGTGCAGCCCGACGGCGAGGACACCGATGGTCCGCCCGGAGGCCAGGCGGGTCAGCAGCTCCTCGTCCGCGCAGGCGAGCAGGGCCTCGGTGGCCACGACCGCGCTGGTGAGGTACGGCACGGGCGCGACCGCCCGCCCCAGCTCCTCCAGGACGACGGCGACTTCGCGGTGGGTGGCGCCCTGGCCGCCTTGCGCCTCGGGCACCAGCAGCCCGGCGAGGCCCATGCCCTCGGCGAGGGACTTCCACAGGGCGAGGTCGTGCGGGGCGTCCGACTCGGTGCGCACGATCACGTCGGCCGGTGCGCAGTGGTCCGTGAGCAGGTCGCGGACGGCGGCGCGCAGCGCCTCTTCCTCCTCGGAGTAGAGGAGATCCGGCTGTGTGCTCATCGGGCCAGGTCCTTCCAGGCGACGTCCTTGTCCGTGCGCGGCTCGGCGGGCAGGCCGAGGACGCGCTCGGCGACGATGTTCAGCAGAATCTCGCTGGTCCCGCCCTCGATGCTGTTGCCTTTGGAGCGCAGGTAGCGGTAACCGGCGTCACGGCCGGTGAAGTCGACCAGCTCCGGTCGGCGCATGGTCCAGTCGTCGTACAACAGGCCCTCTTCGCCGCGGAGTTCGACCTCCAGGCCGCTGATCTCCTGGTTGAGGCGGGCGAAGGCCAGCTTCATGCCGGCGCCCTCGGGGCCGGGCTGCCCGGCGACGAGCTGCTGGCGCAGGCGCTCGGCGGTGAGGCGGGAGACCTCGGCCTCGACCCACAGCTTGAGCAGCCGCTGGTGCAGGTCGTGGGTGCGCAGTTCGGGGCGTTCGCGCCAGGTCTTCGCGACCGGGCCGATCATGCCGCCCTCGCGGGGCAGCCGCATGCCGCCGATGGCGACGCGTTCGTTGTTGAGCGTGGTCTGGGCGACCCGCCAGCCGTCGCCGACCTCGCCGAGGCGGCGGGAGTCGGGGATGCGTACGCCGGTGAGGAAGACCTCGTTGAACTCGGCCTCGCCGGTGATCTGGCGCAGCGGCCGCACCTCGACACCGGGGTCGGTCATGTCGCAGATGAAGTAGGTGATGCCCTGGTGCTTGGGCACGTCCGGGTCGGTGCGGGCGATGAGGATGGCCCAGCGGGCCAGATGGGCGCTGGACGTCCACACCTTCTGCCCGTTGACCACCCAGTCCTCGCCCTCGCGGACGGCCCGGGTGCCGAGCGCGGCCAGGTCGGAGCCGGCGCCGGGCTCGCTGAACAGCTGGCACCAGACCTCCTCCCCCGTCCACAGCGGCCGCAGATAGCGCCGCTTCTGCTCCTCGGTGCCGTAGCGCAGGACGGTCGGGGCGGCCATGCCGAGGCCGATGCCGATGCGCCGGGGGTCGTTGTCCGGAGCGTCCGCGGCCTCCAGCTCGGCGTCCACCACGGCCTGCAGGGCGCGCGGGGCGCCGAGGCCGCCGAGGCCCTGCGGGTAGTGCACCCAGGCCAGCCCGGCGTCGAAGCGGGCCCGCAGAAAGTCCAGGCGGTCGGTCGTGGCGGGCGGGTGCGCGGCCAGCAGCTCCCGTGTGCGGCTGCGCAGTTCTTCGGCGTCGGTCATGCCGCGGCTCCCTGCTCCATCAGTACGGCGACCCGGCCGGTGGTCACACCGTCGGCGACCCGCTGCACGGCCGCCGCGGCGCCGGACAGCGGCACCCGCTCGCTGACCAGCGGCTTGATCGCGCCCCGCGCGGCCAGCTCGGTGAGCTGCTCGTGGCAGTGCAGGACCAGCTTCGGGTTCTTGGTGTTGTACAGGCCCCAGTGGAGGCCGAGGATCGAGTAGTTCTTCACCAGGGCGTGGTTGAGGGCCGGGCTCGGGATGCTGCCGCTGGCGAAGCCGACGACGACGATCCGGCCCTCGAAGGCGACCACCTTGGCGGACTGGGCGTAGGCCTCACCGCCGACGGGGTCGTAGACGACATCGACGCCCCGGCCGCCGGTGGCCTCCTTCACGGCCGCGACCACGTCCTCGCCGCGGCGGTCCACCACCACGTCACAGCCCAGCTCGCGGGCGACGGCCGCCTTGTCGGCGCCGCCCACGACACCGATCACCGTGGCCCCGGCCGCCTTGCCGAGCTGTACGGCCGCGCTGCCGACGCCGCCGGCGGCGGCGTGCACGAGCAGAGTCTCCCCCGCTTCCAGGCGAGCCCGGCGGTGCAGGCCGAACCAGCCGGTCTGGTAGCCGATGTGCAGCGCGGCGGCCTCGGCGTCGTCCAGCGACTCGGGCGCGGGCAGCAGGGCGCGGGCGTCGGCGACGGCGTACTCGGCGAGACCGCCGTACGGCAGGGCGGGGTTGGCGATCACGCGGCGGCCGTCCTCGGTCTCGGCGCAGATCTCCACGCCGGGGGTGAAGGGCAGCGGCGGCCGTACCTGGTACTGCCCCCGGCACAGCAGCGCGTCCGGGAAGTTGATGTTGGCGGCGCGCACGCGCAGCAGCACCTGGCCGTCACCGGGCGTGGGCAGGTCCACCTCCGTCAGGCGCATCACCTCGCTCGGCTCGCCGTTCTCGTGCACTTGCCATGCCTGCATGCGGGGCCTCCACGGGACTGCTTCGTCTGACCGGGTCCAACGGCATACTAAGCGGTCGCTTGCCGATCAGGGAACAACCCGTCGGGGAGTGGCGGAACGCGTCACTTGCGAGCCGGCCGCGCGCGTACGTGCATCCGTTCCCCCTGCGGTCCGAACAGACTGAGGAACTCCACCGGACCGTCCCCCGTCGACCCGAACCAGTGCGGCACCCGGGTGTCGAACTCCGCCGCCTCCCCCGCCGACAGCACCACGTCGTGCTCGCCGAGCACCAGCCGGAGCCTGCCCGAGAGCACGTACAGCCACTCGTACCCCTCGTGGGTGCGCGGCTCCGGTTCCTGCCTGCGCTGCGGTTCGAGGACCTTGAAGGCCTGGAGGCCGCCGGGCTGGCGGGTCAGCGGCCAGAAGGTGCGGCCATGCTGCTCCAGGGGCTGCGCTCGCACCCGGGGGTCGCCGACCGGCGGGGCGCCGACCAGCTCGTCCAGCGGAACCTGATGTGCCTGCGCGATGGGCAGCAGCAGCTCCAGGCTGGGCTTGCGCAGACCGGACTCCAGCCGGGACAGGGTGCTCACGGAGATGCCGGTCGCCGCGGACAGCGCCGCCAGGGTCACCTCCCGCTCCCTGCGCATCCGCCGCAGCCGCGGGCCCACGCCGGCCAGCACGTCGTCGGTACTCTCGGTGCTCATGCCCGTATTGCAGATTCGGCAAAGGGGTTTGTCAATGCGGCAGGGCCTGGGCCGCGCACACTGGTGGTCGACGCGGGCCGACCGCGCAACGCGCCGTCCGCGGACCTGCGGGGCCACCTGCCCCGGGACGGCAAGACGACGACGGCGGCTTCACCGTGACCCTGGCCGGCGGCCGGACCGTACGCGCTCGCCACGAGCCCGCCGGGCGCGCACCAGGCGCTGATGGTCACCCAGTGGTCCGACGACGCGCGGCTCTTCCCGCACCTCACGCGGGAGGCGGAGCCGACGGACGAGGACCTGGCTGCCGGGCCGCGGCGGCGATCAACGGGGAGCCGCTGCTCGCGGATCTCGACGCGTCCGTCCGGGTGTAGACCCGGCACCCGCGGTGCACCATGACTGCATGCTGCTGACCCGGCTCGCGGAGGTGTCCCGTCAGGTCGCCGCGACGGCGGCCCGGTCCCGCAAGACCGCGCTGCTCGCGGAGCTGTTCCGGGACGCGGAGGCGGACGACGTGCCGATCGTCATCCCCTACCTGGCCGGACGGCTCCCGCAGGGGCGGCTCGGCGTCGGCTGGAAGGTGCTGAGCCGCCCGGTCCCGCCGGCCGCCGAGCCCTCCCTGACCGTGCGGGAGGTCGACGCCCGGCTCGGCGAGCTGGGCAAGGTGTCCGGGCCCGGGGCCCAGGCGGAACGGGCCCGGATCGTGGGCGAGCTGATGGGCGCGGCCACCGAGGAGGAGCAGCGCTTCCTGCTCGGCCTGCTCACCGGCGAGGTCCGGCAGGGCGCGCTGGACGCGGTCGCCGTGGAGGGCCTCGCCCGGGCGAGGGGCGCGGACCCGGCGGACGTACGGCGGGCGGTGATGCTCGCCGGGTCGCTGCAGACGGTGGCCCAGGCCCTGCTCGCCGAGGGGCCGGAGGCGCTGGAGCGGTTCCGGCTGACCGTCGGCCGGCCGGTGCTGCCGATGCTGGCGCGGAGCGCCTCCTCGGTCGCCGAGGCGGTCGGCAAGCTGGGCTCGT
Source organism: Streptomyces griseochromogenes (assembly GCF_001542625.1). NCBI lineage: Bacteria > Bacillati > Actinomycetota > Actinomycetes > Kitasatosporales > Streptomycetaceae > Streptomyces > Streptomyces griseochromogenes. The sequence continues at coordinate 7,338,688 of NZ_CP016279.1, forward strand.
GCGCAGTGGAGGAGAAGCTGGACGGCATCCGGGTCCAGGTCCACCGGGACGGCGACGCGGTACGCATCCACACCCGCACCCTGGACGACATCACCGACCGGCTTCCCGAAGTGACCACCGCCGCACTGGAGTTGGCGGGTGAGCGGTTCATCCTGGACGGCGAGGTGATCTCCTTCGACCCGGCGGGCCGCCCCCGCTCCTTCCAGGAGACGGCAGGCCGGGTCGGCTCCCGCACGGACGTGGCGAAGGCCGCCGAGGAGGTCCCGGTCTCCCCCGTCTTCTTCGACGCCCTGTCGGTCGACGGCCGCGACCTGCTCGACCTGCCCTTCGACGAGCGGCACGCGGAGCTGGCCCGTCTGGTGCCGGAGCCGATGCGGGTGCGCCGGACGGTGGTGACCGGCCCCCGGGAGGTCACCGAGGCGGAACGGTTCCTCGCCGACACCCTGGCCCGCGGCCACGAGGGCGTGGTCGTCAAGGCGCTGGACGCCCCCTACAGCGCGGGCCGGCGCGGCGCCTCGTGGCTGAAGGTCAAGCCCGTGCACACCCTGGACCTCGTGGTGCTGGCCGCGGAGTGGGGCCACGGCCGTCGCACCGGCAGGCTCTCCAACCTCCACCTGGGCGCCCGCGATCCCGACGGGACGTTCGCGATGCTCGGCAAGACCTTCAAGGGCATGACCGACGCGATGCTCGCCTGGCAGACCGGGAAGCTTCGGGAACTGGCCGTCGAGGACAACGGCCGGGTGGTCACCGTACGCCCCGAACTCGTCGTGGAGATCGCCTACGACGGTCTGCAGCGCTCCTCCCGCTACCCGGCCGGCGTCACCCTGCGCTTCGCGCGCGTCGTCCGCTACCGCGAGGACAAGCGGCCCGAGGAGGCCGATACGGTGGAGTCCCTGCTGGCGGCCCATCCGGAGGTCATGCCGTGACGGTACGGACGACGAAGCGCAGCGCCGGACTGCTGCTGTTCCGGCACACCGACGACGGGCCCCAGGTGCTGCTCGGGCACATGGGCGGACCGTTCTTCGCGAAGAAGGACGCGGGGGCGTGGACCGTGCCCAAGGGCGAGTACGAGCCGGACGAGCCCGCCTGGGAGGCGGCCCGCCGTGAGTTCCGGGAGGAGCTGGGGCTCGCGCCGCCCGACGGGCAGGCCCTGGCGCTGGGCGAGGTCGCGCAGGCCAATGGCAAGATCGTCACGGCGTGGGCGATCGAGGCCGACCTGGACCCGGAGTCGATCGTCCCCGGCACCTTCACCATGGAGTGGCCGCCGAGGTCCGGCCGGACCCGGGAGTTCCCGGAGCTGGACCGGGTGGCGTGGTTCGGTCTCGACGGGGCCCGTGCGGTGATCGTCCCCGCGCAGGCGGCGTTTCTCGACCGGCTGGCGGAGCACTCGGGCTGAACCGGGGGCTACGCGTTGCGTCCGGCCGCGCCGCGCGCGAAGGTCGAAGCAAGCCCGCTCCCAGGGAGGTCAGCCATGCCCATCGCGACGGTGAACCCGGCGAACGGCGAGACGCTCAAGACGTACGAGCCGATGGACGAGGAGGAGCTGGAACGCCGGCTCCAGCTCGCCGAGGCCACGTTCCGCACCTACCGGACGACCACGTTCGCCGAACGCTCCCGGCTGCTGCACAAGGCCGCCGACCTCCTGGACGAGGACCAGCCGGAGATCGGCCGGGTCATGACCACCGAGATGGGCAAGCCGATCAAGCAGGCCCGCGCGGAGGCCGCGAAGTGCGCCAAGGCGATGCGCTGGTACGCCGACCGCGCCGAGGCACTGCTGGCCGACGAGGAGCCCCCCGAGCCGGATGTGCGGGACTCCGGCGCGTCCCGGGTCCGGGTCCGCTACCGGCCGCTCGGGCCCGTCCTCGCGGTGATGCCCTGGAACTTCCCCCTCTGGCAGGTGGTCCGCTTCGCCGCGCCCGCGCTGATGGCGGGCAACGTGGGCCTGCTCAAGCACGCCTCGAACGTCCCCCAGACCGCCCTGTACCTGGAGGACCTGTTCCACCGGGCGGGCTTCAAGGAGGGCTGCTTCCAGACACTGCTGATCGGCTCGGGAGCGGTCGACGGCATCCTGCGCGACGAGCGGGTGAAGGCCGCGACGCTCACCGGGAGCGAGCCGGCCGGGCGGGCGGTCGCCGCCACCTGCGGCGAGATGATCAAGAAGACCGTGCTGGAGCTGGGCGGCAGCGACCCCTACGTCGTGATGCCCTCGGCCGACCTCGGCCGGGCGGCGCGGGTCGCCGTGACCGCGCGGGTGCAGAACAACGGGCAGTCGTGCATCGCCGCCAAGCGGTTCATCGTGCACACCGACGTGTACGACGCCTTCGCCGCCGAGTTCGTCGCGGGCATGGAGGCGCTGAAGATCGGCGACCCGCTGGACGAGGGCACCGAGGTCGGACCGCTCTCCAGCAAGCGGGGGCGGGCCGACCTGGAGGAGCTGGTCGACGACGCGAAGCGCAGCGGGGCCGAGGTGCTGTGCGGCGGGCAGCGCCCGGAAGGGCCGGGCTGGTACTACCCGCCGACGGTGCTGGCGGGCATCACCCGCGAGATGCGCATCCACCGGGAGGAGGCGTTCGGGCCGGTCGCCACGCTGTACCGGGCCGACGACCTGGACGAGGCGGTGCTGATCGCGAACGACTCGCCGTTCGGGCTGAGTTCGAACGTGTGGACGCGGGACGACGACGAGGTGGAGCGGTTCGCGCGGGACCTGGAGGCGGGTGCCGTGTATGTCAACGGGATGACCGCCTCCCATCCGGCGTTTCCGTTCGGTGGTGTGAAGAGGTCCGGGTACGGGCGTGAGCTGTCCGAGCACGGAATCCGGGAGTTCTGCAACATCACCACGGTTTGGCAGGGTGCGTGAGCACCGCGCGGCTACCATCCCGTTTGTGAACCGCGAAGTGACCCTGCCTCTGATCGTCGACGACCGCGGTACCTTGCAGGTGGCCGCGGCCGACGTGAGTAAGTTGTTGCGGACCGTGGGCGGACGGTGGCTGCATCTTGTCGAGGACGGGGAGCAGGGGCTGGATGAGGATACGGTCGCCGCGTTGACCATCGAGTTGGCGAAGCTCGCGGATCGCATCGACGTGGCGTGCATCGCGCACAGCAGTGGGGCGCCGTAAGTCTTTCGGCCGCGTTTCGGGTGCGGGTGCGTGGGGGCTTGTCGCGCAGTTCCCGGCGCCCCTAGGGAATCGCCCTCAGGGAGTTCCAGAACATCGCCTCGTAGCACTGCAGCAAACGGCCGTAGCGGTGTGCGGCAGTCTCGTCCAGGCGGCCTTCGTCCAGCGCCGCCGACACCGCCGCCGTCGCCCGGGAGTCCAGGTCCGGGGCCGGTTGCGCGAAGAGGTCGAAGAAGGCGCGGGCCTCGTCGGGGAAGGCGTAATGGGTGCGCAGGGCCTCGGCGATGCGGGCGCAATAGCCGCCCCACGCCGAGAAGTTGGCGGTGAGGGCCAGGATCGCGTCCGCCGGGGAGGCGTTGAGGGCCAGCCAGGAGACGTAGGCGGGGTAGGCCTGGCAACCGGGCAGGGGGTCGTAGGTGCGAGTCCGCTCGGCGGTGACTCCGCACGCCTCGGCGAACGCGGTCATCCGCTCGGCCGCCAGGCTCTCGCCCTCGGCGAGCGAGGTGAAGAAGGCGGCCGCGATGGGGGTGGCGGCGGCGCGCTCCGCCAGATGCAGGAAGGAACGCCGGTCCGCGGCGATCACCCAGCGCTGTTCCAGCGCCAGGACGGCGAGGGTCTCGCGGCTCGCCTCGCCCCGGGAGATCAGCGGGACCAGGCGGTTGGCCTGCGGGTCCGGAGCGAGTCGGGCGGTGGTCGAGGCCAGTAGTTCAGCGGCCGAGGGCGTCATCGGGTCCTCCGTCGTGTGGTGCGGGTTCCAGGTGCGATCCCTACCCGTTGTCCCCGATTCGGAGTAATCCGACGAGAGATCGTCGCTCCCTCGGGTGAACCTGGGTGGACCACCTTCTGACCGGCGGGCGCAGGTCTGCCGGACGGCGAAAGCAGGGACGGCTCATGGCGACTTTGTGCAGACCCTCGGTGTCCGTACCAGAACACGTGATCACCATGGAGGAGACCCTGGAGCTGGCGCGCGAACACCACGCGGACCACCCCCAGCTCCCGCTGGCCCTCCGGCTGATCGAGAACACGGGCGTCCGCACCCGGCACATCGTGCAGCCCATCGAGGAGACCCTGAAGCACCCCGGGTTCGAGGAACGCAACAAGCTCTACGAGGCCGAGGCCAAGGCCCGCGTCCCGGCGGTGATCCAGCGGGCACTCGACGACGCGGAACTCCTGACCTCCGACATCGATGTCATCATCTACGTGTCGTGCACGGGCTTCATGATGCCGTCCCTGACCGCGTGGCTGATCAACGAGATGGACTTCCCGTCCAACACCCGCCAGCTCCCCATAGCCCAGCTGGGCTGTGCGGCCGGCGGTGCGGCCATCAACCGGGCCCACGACTTCTGCTCGGCCTATCCGGAGGGCAACGCGCTGATCGTGGCCTGCGAGTTCTGTTCGCTGTGCTACCAGCCCACCGACCTCGGCGTCGGCTCGCTGCTGTCCAACGGCCTGTTCGGCGACGGCATCGCCGCGGCCGTGGTGCGCGGCCGCGGCGGCTCGGGCGTCCAGCTGGAGCGCAACGGCTCGTACCTGATCCCCAAGACCGAGGACTGGATCGCGTACGACGTCCGGGCGACCGGCTTCCACTTCCTGCTGGACAAGCGGGTGCCGACCACCATGGAGCCGCTCGCCCCGGCGCTCCAGGACCTCGCGGGCAATCACGGCTGGGACGCCTCCGACCTGGACTTCTACATCATCCACGCGGGCGGGCCCCGAATACTCGACGACCTCAGCAAGTTCCTGCAGGTCGACCCGCACGCCTTCCGGTTCAGCCGGGCCACGCTCACCGAGTACGGCAACATCGCCAGCGCCGTCGTCCTGGACGCGCTGCGCCGGCTGTTCGAGGAGGGCGGTGCCGAGCACCGGGCGCGCGGGCTGCTGGCCGGGTTCGGGCCCGGCATCACCGCCGAGATGACCGTGGGCCGCTGGGTCCAGAACGACGAGATGAGACGATGAGCGAAGAGACCCTCACCGTGAGCGGGCAGCCCCACGCCGAGACCCTCTCCGAGACCCTGCCCCCGGTCCGGCACTGGCCGGCCCTCGACCTCGCCGGGGCGGACTTCGACCCGGTGCTGGCCGAGCTGATGCGCGAGGGCCCGGTCACCCGCATCCAGCTGGCCAACGGCGAGGGCTGGGCGTGGCTGGTCACCCGCTACGACGACGTGCGCATGGTGGCCAACGACCCCCGCTTCAGCCGTGAGGCGGTCATGGGCAGGCAGGTCACCCGGCTCGCACCGCACTTCATCCCGGACCGGGACGCGGTCGGGTTCCTGGATCCGCCCGACCACACCCGGCTGCGCCGCTCGGTGGCCGCCGCGTTCACCGCGAAGGGCGTGGAGCGGGTCCGCCACAAGGCGCGCGGGATGCTGGACGAGCTGGTCGACGAACTCCTCCAGGACGGCCCGCCCGCCGACCTCACGGCGACGGTCCTCAGCCCCTTCCCGATCGCGGTGATCTGCGAGCTGATGGGCGTGCCGGCCGCCGACCGGCACGGCGTGCACACCTGGACCCAGCTGATCCTGTCCTCCTCGTACGGCAAGGAGATCAGCGAGAGGGCCAAGCGCGAGATGAGCGCGTACTTCTCCGACCTCATCGGGCTGCGCGAGGGCAGCACGGCCGAGGACGTCACCTCGCTGCTCGGCGCCGCGGTGGGCCGGGGCGAGGTCACGCTGGAGGAGGCAGTCGGCCTCGCCGTGCTGCTCCAGATCGGCGGCGAGGCGGTCACCAACAACAGCGGGCAGATGTTCTATCTGCTGCTGACCCGCCCGGACCTGGTGGAACGGCTGCGCCGGGCCCCCGGGATCCGTCCGAGGGCCATCGACGAGCTGCTGCGCCACATCCCGCACCGCAACGCCGTGGGCCTGTCCCGGATCGCGCTGGAGGACGTGGAGATCAGGGGCGTGCGCATCCGTGCGGGCGACCCGGTCTACGTCTCCTACCTGGCCGCCAACCGCGACCCGGACGTCTTCCCCGACCCGGAGACCATCGACTTCTCCCGCAGTCCCAACCCGCATGTGGCGTTCGGGGCCGGCCCGCACTACTGCCCCGGCGGCATGCTGGCCCGGCTGGAGTCGGAGCTCCTGGTGGACGCCCTGCTGGACCGGGTGCCGGGCCTGAGACTCGCCGTACCGCCGAACCAGGTGCCCTTCAGGAAGGGCGCGCTGATCCGCGGTCCCGAGGCCCTGCCGGTGACCTGGTGAGTGGCTCATGACAGAGACCGAGGGACTGCTCGTACCGCCGGGCCACGGCCGCGTCGTCGCGACGCCGGCCCAGCGGGTCACGTTCAAGGTCACCGGATCCCACTCGCGGACGGCCTCCACCTTCGAGGTGGAGGTTCCGCCGGGCTTCGACGTGGGCGCCCATCTGCACACCCGCAGCGAGGAGTTGTTCTTCATCCTCGAGGGCGAACTGGACGTGCTCGCCTTCGAGCCGCGCATCCGCACCCCCGACAACTGGCACAAGTGGGAGTCGAGTTCGGGCAGCAGAGTGGTACGGGCGACTCCGGGCACGGTCATCGTCGTACCGCCGGGATGCCCCCACGCGTTCGCGAACCCGACGGACACACCGGCGAAGATCTTCTTCCAGGCGAGTCCGCCGCCCGATCACGAGCGCTATTTCGAGGAGTTGCTGGAGATCCTCGGCAACGGGGGTCCTCCGGACCAGGAGGCGATCGAGGCACTGAGGGCGAAGTACGACATCGAGCAACTCACGCCTCTCAGGCACCGGTGAGCACTCCCACCGAAAGGGGTGCCGGACTGTGTCGACATGCGGCTCCGCCGCATGGGCGCGACAAGCCACGACGGACCGGCACCCCCCACGGCACTACCGGATCGGCATCCCCGCCAGCGTCCGCGCGATGACGAGCCGCTGAATCTCGCTCGTCCCCTCGAAGATCGTGTAGATCGCGGAGTCCCGGTGCATCCGCTCGACCGGGTACTCCCGCGTGTACCCGTTCCCGCCGAGGATCTGGATCGCCTGCGCGGTCACCTTCTTCGCGGTCTCGCTGGCGAACAGCTTGGACATCGACCCCTCGGCCGCGGTGAACGGCTTGCCGTTGACCGCCATCCACGAGGCCCGCCACACCAGCAGCCGTGCCGCGTCGATCTGCGTCCGCATGTCGGCGAGCTGGAAGGCGACCCCCTGGTTGTCGATGATCGGCCGCCCGAACTGTTCACGCGTCGTGGCGTAGTCGAGGGCGACCTCGTAGGCGGCCCGGGCCGTGCCCACCGCCATCGCGCCGACGGCCGGCCGCGAAGCCTCGAACGTGGCCATCGCCGCGTTCTTCACCCTCTCGCCACCGGCGGCCTTCGCCTTCTCCCGGGCCCGGGCGAGCCGCTCGTCCAGCTTCTCCTTGCCGCCGAGCAGGCAGGAGCCGGGCACCCGGACGTTGTCGAGGACGACCTCGGCGGTGTGCGAGGCGCGGATGCCGTGCTTCTTGAACTTCTGGCCCTGGGCGAGGCCCTCCGTGCCCGGCGGGACGATGAAGGAGGCATGACCCTTGGAGCCGAGCTCCGGGTCGACCACGGCGACGACGACGTGGACGTTGGCGATGCCGCCGTTGGTCGCCCAGGTCTTCGTGCCGTTGATCACCCACTCGTCCTTGACCTCGTCGTACACCGCGCGGGTGCGCATGGAGGCCACGTCGGATCCGGCGTCGGGCTCGGAGGAGCAGAAGGCGGCGACCTTGACGTCGTTCTGGTCCCCGTACATCTGCGGGATCCAGGTGCCGATCTGTTCCTCGGTCCCGTTGGCGAGAACGCCCACGGCGGCGAGGCCGGTGCCCACGATGGACAGGGCGATGCCCGCGTCGCCCCAGAACAGCTCCTCCATGGCCATCGGGATACCGAGGCCGGTGGGGTCGAAGTACTGCTGCGCGTAGAAGTCGAGGGAGTAGATGCCGACCTTCGCGGCCTCCTGGATGACCGGCCAGGGGGTCTCCTCGCGCTCGTCCCACTCGGCGGCCGCGGGGCGGATCACATCCGCGGCGAAGCCATGGAGCCACTCCCGGACTTCCCTCTGTTCGTCGTTCAGCTCCATGGTGAACTCGGCCATGTCCCCTCCAGCGGCGGCAGTACGATGTTACTAGCGGTAACCCGAGTCTGTTACCGACGAGTAGGAAAAGTCAACTCCCGATGACACCTCGGCATCCCGTTCGATGTCAGGGGCACAGTCAGTGTTAGTTTGCGCAGGCGTCACCGAACCAGCACGGGTGGGGAGAACACATGGACACCACGCAGCGGACCGATCAGCAGAGGTCCGCCGATCGCCGACGGCGCGAGCTGCTGGAGGCTGCCGACCGGGTGGTGCTCCGCGACGGCCCGCAGGCCTCGATGAACGCCATCGCCGCGGAGGCCGGTATCACGAAGCCCATCCTGTACCGCCACTTCGGAGACAAGGGCGGACTTTACGCCGCGCTTGCCAAGCGGCACACGGACGCACTCCTCGATTCGCTGCGGGCCGCGCTGGACGCTCCGGCCGATCGGCGCGAGCGCGTGGAGTCCACGCTGGACACCTATCTTGCGGCGATCGAGGCACGGCCTCAGGTGTACCGGTTCCTCATGCATCCGGCGGAGGGCAGCACCGGCGGCGACCAAGGGTTCGACGTCGGCAAGCATTCGGCTCCGCTGCTTCGGCGGATGGGCGAGGAGCTGGCTCAGGTCATCGAGGAGCGGCTGGATCTCGGGCCCGGGAGCCAGCAGCTCGCCCGGGTGTGGGGGCACGGGATCGTCGGGATGATGCATGCGGCGGGTGACTGGTGGCTGGGCGAGCGGCCTTGTTCCCGGGCCGAATTGGTGCGGTCCCTTGCCGATCTCCTGTGGGGGCGGCTTGCGGCGGCCGGGGACAAGATGGGCGGTCCGGGGTTCTGACCGCCGCCCCTCACTTGCGGGTGCGTGGGAGCTTGTCGCGCCCACGCGGCGGAGCCGCATATCGATACATTCCCGCGCCCCTGACATACAGAGCTCACCGGCGCCATGAAGCCCGCTCGATCTGTCGCATGAGCCTGCGGTGGCGCCAGCCGCTCAGATGGTCGGCGTACACCGTGCCCTCCAGGTGGTCGCACTCGTGCTGCAGGCACCTGGCGAAGAAACCCGTGCCGTGCACGGTGACCGGCTCTCCGGTCACCGTGAAACCCTCGACGACCGCGTGGTCGTAGCGCTCCGTGCCCGCCTCCAGGCCCGGCAGGGACAGACAGCCCTCCGGCCCCCGGATCACCACACCGTCCGCCTCCATCAACCGCGGATTCACCACATGTCCGAGATGTCGCACATCTTCGTCGTCCGGGCAGTCGTACACGAACACGCGCAGCGGCACCCCGATCTGGTTCGCCGCCAGACCCACCCCCTGGGTCGCGTACATGGTCGCGAACAAGTCCTCCACGAGTGCGGCGAGTTCGGAGCCGAAGTCCGTGACGTCCCGGCAGGGCTCGCGCAGGACGGGGTCGTGGAGCAGGGAAAGAGGGCGGACGCGCCCGCGGGCGCCCGGGATCGAACCATGTCGCATGGCGGCAAGGGTACGGTTCGTTCAGCTCATGCCCGCCGCTCCGGCATGGGCCGGGATTCGGGTGTGCGAATGGTTCTCGATAGGCTGAGGTCCACACCACGTTGCCGGATGGCCCAGGGCGCGGCGCGTACGCAAGGAGGATCGAGAACTGATGGCAGGCAACTCGGACCCGCTCACGCCGCGGGCCAAGCTGGCCGTGACCGCGGGCAAGGCGGTCGCTGCGGCATCGCGTGCCGCGGGACGAGGCAGCGGGTCGGTGATCGGTGGCCGGGTAGCTCTGAAGCTCGACCCCGATCTGCTCGCCCGGCTCGCGCAGAACCTGGACGTCGTCCTGGTCTCGGCGACCAACGGCAAGACCACGACGACGCGGCTGATCGCGGAGGCCCTGCGGGCCGCGGGCGAGGTCGTCTCGAACGCGCTCGGCGCGAACATGCCGGCCGGCATCACCTCGGCACTGGCCGGGGGCTCGGAAGCCAAGTTCGGCGTCATCGAGGTCGACGAGAAGTACCTGGCCGGAGTCGCCCGGGACACCGACCCGAAGTGCATCGCACTGCTCAACCTCTCGCGCGACCAGCTGGACCGCGCGGCCGAGACCCGGATGCTCGCCGAGAACTGGCGCGAGGGCCTCGCCGGAACCAAGGCCGTCGTCGTCGCCAACTGCGACGACCCGCTGGTGGTCTGGGCCGCCTCCTCGTCCCCGAATGTGATCTGGGTCGCAGCCGGGCAGATGTGGAAGGACGACGCCTGGTCCTGCCCGTCCTGCGGTGGCGTGATGCAGCGCCCCGGTGACGACTGGTTCTGCGGCGAGTGCGGCTTCCGCCGGCCGACGCCGACCTGGGCGCTGTCCGGGGACCATGTGCTGGACCCGCACGGGTCGGCCTGGCCGATCCATCTGCAGCTGCCGGGCCGCGCGAACAAGGCGAACGCGGCCAGCTCCGCGGCCGTGGCAGCCGTCTTCGGAGTGCCGCCGCAGGTCGCCCTGGAGCGGATGTACCAGGTGCAGGCGGTCGCCGGACGCTACGACGTCGTCCAGTTCGAGGGCCGTGACCTGCGGCTGCTGCTGGCGAAGAACCCGGCCGGCTGGCTGGAGACGTTCTCGCTGATCGACCCGCCGCCGGCCCCGGTGATCCTGTCCGTGAACGCGCGCGGGGCCGACGGAACCGACACCTCCTGGCTGTGGGACGTCGACTACACGCGACTGACCGGCCACCCGATCTTCGTCATCGGGGACCGGAAGCTGGACCTCGCCGTCCGTCTGGAAGTGGCGAACCAGCACTTCCAGGTGTGCGAGAACCTCGACCAGGCCGTGCAGCTGTGCCCGCCCGGACGGATCGAGGTCATCGCGAACTACACCGCGTTCCAGGACCTGCGCCGCCGCGTCGGCAACTGATCAGGAAGGGCGATCACCTCATGAGCGACAACCAACTGCGGCTGGTGTGGATCTACCCGGACCTGCTGAGCACCTACGGCGACCAGGGCAACGCGCTCGTCGTGGAGCGCCGGGCGCGGCAGCGGGGCCTGGACGTGGCCCGCCTGGACGTGCGCAGCGACCAGCCGATCCCGACCTCCGGCGACATCTACCTCATCGGCGGCGGCGAGGACCGGCCCCAGCGGCTGGCGGCCGAGCGGCTGCGGCGCGACGGGCATCTGCAGCGGGCGGTGGAGAACGGCGCGATCGTCTTCTCCGTCTGCGCCGGCTACCAGATCCTCGGCCACGAGTTCATCAACGACCTCGGCCAGCGCGAGCCCGGCCTCGGCCTGCTCGACGTGGTGTCGGTGCGCGGCGAGGGCGAGCGGTGCGTCGGTGACGTCCTCGGGGACATCGACCCGCAGCTCGGCCTGCCCGAGCTGACCGGCTTCGAGAACCACCAGGGCGTCACCCACCTCGGCCCCACGGCCCGCCCCTTCGCCCGGGTGAAGATCGGCAGGGGCAACGGCACCGGGGACGGTACGGAGGGCGCGTACAACGGGACGGTCTTCGGTACGTACATGCACGGGCCGGTCCTCGCCCGCAACCCGCAGATCGCCGACCTGCTGCTGAAGCTGGCGCTCGACGTCAACGCGCTGCCGCCGATCGACGACCGCTGGTACGAGGCGCTCCGCGAGGAACGCATCACTGCTGCGCAGCAGCCCGCGTAAGCGGCGTCTCAGCGCTGTCTCAGCGCTTTCCGGCAGGCTCGTGGTGGGCCCGCCTGACGGTCCGTCCGCTCACATGTGCGGGCGCGTCCAGCAGGCGGACGCCCGCTACGGAGCCACCCCCTCACGCCGGTAGGGTGGCCGGGAATCCGCCGGACGACGTGGTCCGGTTTTCCGGCCCACGTTGAGAAGGTATTTCGGGCTATGCGCATTGGTGTCCTCACGTCCGGCGGCGACTGCCCCGGCCTGAACGCCGTCATCCGGTCCGTCGTGCACCGCGCCGTCGCCGACCACGGCGACGAGGTCATCGGCTTCCGGGACGGCTGGAAGGGCCTCCTGGAATGCGACTACATGAAGCTCGACCTCGACGCCGTGGGCGGCATCCTGGCCCGCGGCGGCACCATCCTCGGCTCCTCCCGGGTCCAGCCCTCGCACCTGCGGGACGGCGTCGAGCGGGCCAAGGGCCATGTCGAGGAGCTCGGCCTGGACGCGATCATCCCGATCGGCGGCGAGGGCACGCTGAAGGCGGCCCGGCTGATGTCGGACAACGGTCTGCCCATCGTCGGTGTCCCCAAGACCATCGACAACGACATCGCTGTCACGGACGTGACGTTCGGCTTCGACACGGCCGTGGGTGTCGCGACCGAGGCCCTCGACCGGCTGAAGACCACCGCCGAGTCGCACCAGCGCGTGCTGGTCGTGGAGGTCATGGGCCGGCACACCGGCTGGATCGCGCTGCACTCCGGCATGGCGGCCGGCGCGCACGCCATCGTCGTACCGGAACGGCCCTTCGACATCGAGGAGTTGACGAAGAAGGTCGGCGAGCGGTTCGAGGCGGGCAAGCGGTTCGCCATCGTGGTCGCCGCGGAGGGGGCCAAGCCGCGGCCCGGCTCCATGGAGTTCGACGAGGGCGGCAAGGACGTCTACGGCCACGAGCGCTTCGCGGGGATCGCGCGGCAGCTGTCGGTCGAGCTGGAGCAGCGGCTCGGCAAGGAGGCGCGGCCGGTGATCCTGGGGCATGTGCAGCGCGGTGGGACGCCGACCGCCTATGACCGGGTGCTGGCCACCCGGTTCGGATGGCACGCGGTGGAGGCGGTGCATCGTGGGGAGTTCGGGCAGATGACGGCGTTGCGGGGGACCGACATCGTGATGGTGCCGCTGGCGGAGGCCGTGGAGACCCTGAAGACGGTTCCCGCTGAGCGGTACGAAGAGGCCGAGTGCGTGCTGTAGGGGGCTTGCCGTAGGGGTTTCGGTTTCGTCGCCGGGTGCGGGTGCGGCGTGGCTTGTCGCGCGGTTCCCCGCGCCCCTTCGGGGCACGTTGCGGCCCACCCCGGTCACAGGAGTGTCCGGGGGCGCCCGTACCCTGAGTGCGGACAGAAAGCGCACAACCCCCACGAATCAGGAGCCGCCGGATGGATCACAGCGGGCACGGCATGATGATGGATCTGCCGCCGTTCACGCTGGGGCGGGGGCTTCAGTGGTCGGCGGATCCCTTCTTCCTCATCGCCTGCGTGGCCGGGCTGGCTCTGTACGGGTGGGGTGTCGTGCGGCTGCGCCGGCGCGGGGACGCCTGGCCCGTGGCCCGTACGGTGTCGTACGTCGTCGGCGTGCTGACCATCATGCTGGTCATGTGCACCAAGCTGAACGACTACGGCATGGTCATGTTCAGCGTGCACATGGTGCAGCACATGGTGATCAGCATGCTCTCGCCGATCCTGATCCTGCTGGGCGCCCCGGTCACGCTCGCGCTGCGCGCGCTGCCGGTGGCCGGCAAGGGCCGCAAGGGGCCGCGTGAGCTGCTCCTCGCACTGCTGCACAGCCGGTACATGCGGGTCATCACCCACCCGGTGTTCACCATCCCGCTGTTCATCGCGAGCCTGTACGCGCTGTACTTCACGCCGATGTTCGACTTCCTGATGGGGTCGAGGGCCGGGCACATCGCGATGATGGTGCACTTCCTCGCCGTGGGTGTCGTGTTCTTCTGGCCGATCATCGGGGTGGACCCGGGTCCGCACCGGCCGGGTCACCTGATGCGGATGCTGGAGCTGTTCGCGGGCATGCCGTTCCACGCGTTCTTCGGCATCGCGTTGATGATGGCCTCGGAGCCGATGATCGACACGTTCAAGCACCCGGCCGCCTCGCTCGGCATCGACGCGCTCTCCGACCAGAACGCGGCCGGCGGGATCGCCTGGGCGTTCAGCGAGATCCCGTCCGTGCTGGTGCTGATCGCGCTGCTGTTCCAGTGGTACGGCTCCGAGCAGCGGCAGGCCAAGCGCAAGGACCGGGCCGCCGACCGGGACGGCGACAAGGAGCTGGAGGCGTACAACGCCTACCTGGCTTCGCTCAACGCGCGCGAGGGCTGAGTACGCCGTATCCCCTCCCGGGGGAAATCGGGGCACCATGGTCGAGGACGGACCATGAGGAGGGTGCCGCGATGCCCGGTTCCACGAACGGTTCCACCAAGGCGATGGGGGCGATGACCGTCGGCGGGCTCGTCGTCGTGACGGCCTACACGGTCGCCCTCGGCAGCAACGGCTGGCTGTGGTTCGGCTGGGTGGTGCTGGGGCTGCTCACGCTCGCCATGGTCGTCACCCAGTCCTAGGTTCCCGCGCCGCGGGCGTGGCTGATTACAGTGCCCGCATGAACAGCAGGACCGCGTCCTTCGACGACCTCGACCGGAAGATCATCACCGCGCTGATGGCGAACGCCAGGACCAGCTTCGCCGAGATCGGCGGGGCGATCGGGCTGTCGTCCACCGCGGTCAAACGGCGCGTGGACCGGCTGCGGGAGACCGGTGTGATCACCGGGTTCACGGCGACCGTGCAGCCCTCCGCGCTCGGCTGGCGCACGGAGGCGTACGTCGAGGTGTACTGCGAGGGCGCGGCCCCGCCACGGCGCCTGGCGGAGGTCGTGCGCAACCATCCGGAGATCACGGCGGCCATGACGGTGACCGGCGGCGCGGACGCGTTGCTGCATGTCCGGGCGCGGGACGTGGAGCACTTCGAGGAGGTGCTGGAGCGGATTCGCGCCGAGCCGTTCATCCGGAAGACGATCAGCGTGATGGTGCTGTCCCACCTGCTCCCGGAAAGCCCGGAAGCGGGCGCCACCCACGCGGCGCCCCAATGATCGAGGAGTAAACCTCCACGCGCGCAGTTCTCGTGCGTTCTGCCCGGTGAGAACGCAGCGATGCTGCGCATGCGCGCAGCTTTCGTTTCTTGTCGTGCCTCTCCGTCACTTCCTACCGTTGTGTCACCCCTCAGTGACACACAGGAAAGCGGAGGAAACCCTCTGTGGCCGAAAGCCGTGTGCCGCGCCCTCGGCGCTTCCTCGTCTGCGAACCCAGACACTTCGCCGTGCAGTACGCGATCAATCCCTGGATGCATCCCGACACACCGGTCGACGTGGATCTGGCCCAGGAGCAGTGGCAGGCGCTGATCCGCGCCTACCGCGCCCACGGCCACAGCGTCGAGACGGTCGATCCGGTCCCGGGCCTGCCCGACATGGTCTTCGCCGCGAACGCGGCGTTCGTGGTCGCCGGCCGGGTCTTCGGCTCCCTGTTCCACGCTGCGGAGCGGCGCCCCGAGTCGGTGCACTACGACACCTGGTTCAAGGCGGCCGGCTACGACGTGTACCGCCCCGAGGCGGTCACCGAGGGCGAGGGCGACCTGGTGTGGACGGGCCGGTACGTGCTGGCCGGCACCGGGTTCCGCACCACTCGTGAGGCCCACCGTGAGGCGCAGGAGTTCCTCGGGCACCCGGTGATCGGCCTGACCCTGGTGGACCCGTACTTCTACCACCTGGACACGGCGCTGTTCGTCCTGGACGACGACAACATCGTCTATTACCCGGAGGCCTTCTCGCCGGGCAGCCGGGAGGTGCTGGGGCGCCTGTACCCGGACGCGGTGCTCGCCACCCGCGACGACGCGATGGCCTTCGGCCTGAACTCCGTGTCCGACGGCCGGCACGTCTTCATCTCCCCCAAGGCCGAGGCGCTGGCCGAGCGCCTCGACAACCACGGTTACGTCCCCGTCCCCGTCGACCTGTCGGAGTTCCACAAGGCCGGCGGTGGCATCAAGTGCTGCACCCAGGAGATCCGCTGATGACCGCACCCGCGCACGAGCGCACGTCCGACGACCTGATCAAGGCGGAGGAGCCGGTCCTCGCGCACAACTACCACCCTCTGCCCGTGGTCGTCGCCCGGGCCGAGGGCACCTGGGTGGAGGACGTCGAGGGCCGCCGCTACCTCGACATGCTGGCCGGCTACTCGGCGCTCAACTTCGGCCACCGGCACCCGGCGCTGACCGAGGCCGCGCACCGCCAGCTGGACCGCCTCACCCTCACCTCGCGCGCCTTCCACAACGACCGGCTGGCCGAGTTCGCCGAGCGGCTCGCGGCGCTGACCGGTCTGGACATGGTGCTGCCGATGAACACCGGCGCGGAGGCGGTGGAGAGCGGCATCAAGGTGGCCCGCAAGTGGGCCTACGACGTGAAGGGCGTCCCCGCCGACCGGGCGACGATCGTGGTGGCGGCGGAGAACTTCCACGGCCGTACGACGACGATCGTGAGCTTCTCCACGGACGAGACCGCCCGGACGGGCTTCGGCCCCTTCGCACCCGGCTTCCGGATCGTGCCGTACAACGACCTGGCGGCACTGGAGGAGGCGGTCGACGAGACGACGGCCGCGGTGCTGATCGAGCCCATCCAGGGCGAGGCCGGGGTCGTCATCCCGGACGAGGGCTATCTGGCCGGCGTCCGTGAGCTGACCCGCCGCAAGGGCTGTCTGTTCATCGCGGACGAGATCCAGTCGGGTCTCGGCCGCACCGGCACCACCCTCGCCGTGGAGCACGAGGGCGTCGTCCCGGACGTGCTGCTGCTCGGCAAGGCGCTGGGCGGCGGCATCGTGCCGGTGTCGGCGGTGGTAGCCCGGCGCGAGGTGCTGGGCGTGCTGAACCCGGGCGAGCACGGCTCCACGTTCGGCGGCAACCCGCTCGCGGCGGCGGTCGGCACGGCCGTGGTCGAGCTGCTGGAGACCGGTGAGTACCAGCGGCGGGCCGCCGAGCTGGGCGTGATCCTGCGGGACGGGCTGGCCGAGCTCGTCGGCAAGGGTGTGGTCGGCTTCCGGGCGCGCGGGCTGTGGGCGGGCGTCGACATCGACCCGGTGATCGGCACCGGCCGCGAGGTCAGCGAGCGTCTGATGCGCGAGGGGATCCTGGTGAAGGACACCCACGGTTCCACGATCCGGCTGGCGCCCCCGCTGACCATCACGGCGCAGGAACTGCGTTCCGCGCTGGCGGCGCTGGAGAAGGTCCTGGTCTGAGGCGCCGTGGGGGCCGGTGCCGGCGGCACCGGCCCCCACGGGCCGTTCGTCAGCTCTTGCCGAGGAGCTCGTTCATCTCCTCGATCTCGGCGTTCTGCGCGGTGACGACGGCGTCCGCCATGGTCTTGGCGGGCCCGTAGGCGCCCTTCTCCTTCTCCGTGCCGGCCATCTGGACGGCGCCCCGGTGGTGCTCGACCATCATGGACAGGAACTTCGTGTCGAAGTCCTTGCCCTCGGCCTTCCGCAGCTCGGCCATGTCGCCGTCGCTCATCGTCCCGGTCATGCCGGAGTGACCCGAGTGGTCCATGCCGGCCATGGGCACCTGCTCGCCCCAGGCCTTGAGCCAGCCGGTCATGGTGCGGATCTCGGGGCCCTGCGCGTTCTCGATGCGGGTGGCGAGATCCTTCACCCGGGCCGAGGAGGCCCGGCCGGCGGCGAGCCGTGCCATCTCCAGGGCCTGTCGGTGGTGCGGGATCATGCCCTGCGCGAAGGAGATGTCCTGGGCGTTGTGGGCGGTGGTGGCCGACGCGCCCGGGGAGGCGGACGTGCCGTGCCCGGCGTGGCCGCCCGCGCCGCCGCCACCGCAGGCGACGAGAAGGAGGGCGGCGGTCGCCGCGACCGTGGTCAGGGCTGCACGGCGGATCAGGGTGGGCGTGGTCATGCTGGAACTCCTGTGGTTCTCGAGGGATGTCGGGCACGCGTGAGCACGACCGCGCACGCTCCGCCGAGAGGGCGGGCGCGGTGCGGCCGGCGGGGCCCGCTAGATCCGCAGGAGTTGGAGTTCGGCCAGGGAGGGCGGGGCGCGGGCGCCTTCCGGATCCGTGGCCGTACGGGAGCGCGGACACGGGTCCGGCGCGGGAACGGCCACGGGGTCGGGGACCGGGGCGGGCAGCTGCGGGCCGCCGTTCAGCGCACCCGACGCGCAGGCGGGGTCGGCGTGGTGCAGCCGGCCGCCACCGCAGTGACCGTCGGCGTCCGGGCAGTCGTCCCGTGCGGCAGAGGCGACGGTGGCGGTGGCGGTGTGGTGCGCCGGACGACCGGGCTCCGGACCACCGTGCTCCGCATGCCCCGGGCCCCCGCCGGGCCCGAGCGCGTGCATGCCCAACAGCCCCACCAGCACGGCCAGCACGAGCAGCACGCGCTGCCGCCGACGGGGCGGGCGCGGTGCGCGTGGTCCGGTGCTGAGCATCGGAGCCATCGTACGGGGGAGGCCTCGAGCGCCCACCGGGGGTTCGGGGCACGGCGCTCCGCCCGAAGGGGCCGCGCGCGGGTCAGGGCCGCAGACCGGCCAGACGGCGCAGTTCGGTGCGGGCCGACTCGGCCCGCGGTACGTCCGGCGCGCTGAAGTGGACCTCCACGTTCGCCGTGCCGCCGTCCTCGGGACCGCGTGCCTCCAGGACGCCGGGGACGGCGGCGGCCCGCTCGCGCAGTCCGGGCACGGGGGGCAGCTGGGTGCGGCCGACGATGCCGGGGCGCGGTTCGTGCGACAGGGGGCCGAGGGGCTCGCCGAGCGCGGCCCGGACGAACTCGTCCCACAGGTCGTAGCCGTGCGCGTGGTGCACCATCCGCGGGATGCCGAGTCCGCCGGGGCGGATCGCCACCTCACCGACGACGGGGCCCCGCGCGGTCCCGAAGACTTCCAGGTGGGTGACGCCGTCGCGCAGTTCGATCGCGGCGGCCACCCGGCGGTGCAACTCGAGCACCTGCTGGGCGAAGGGGTCGGACTGGTCCATGACGTAGCCGCTGTCGACCTCGGGGGGCGTGTCCAGCGGAACGGTGAAGTAGCGGGACACCGCGGCCCGGCGCACCACGCCGTCCCGGACGACGCCGTCGCAGTGGTACTCGGCGGAGAACTCCACGAGCCGCTCCACGAGTACGGGCACGCCCCGCGCGCCGAGGTCGTCGAAGGCTCCCTCGTCGAGCCGGCGCCGGAACTCCTGCGGGGAGCCGACGCGGTAGGTCCTGGTCGCCATGGCGCCGAAGACGGGTTTGATCACCACCGGCCAGCCGGTGTGCTCGGCGGCGCGCGGCACGTCCCGCAGGGAGCCGGCCTGCGCGCAGTCCGTCACCGGCACGCCGGCGGCGCGCAGCCGGTCCTTCATGGCCCGCTTGTGCGCGGCCCACAGGGACTGGTCGAAGGACTGACCGGGCACGCCGAGCAGGGAGCGGACGAGGCCGGCGGCCACGACGCTCTTCTCGGTGGCCGCGACGACGCGCTCGGGGGCTCCGTCACGGGACAGCTCGTACGCGGCCCGCTCGACCTGGCCCAGATCCTCGAAGCTGTCGACGAAGGCGGTGTCGCAGCCCTCGTAGAGGTCCGCGTACGCCTTGCGGGTGATCACCTGCAGACGCAGGTCCTGACGTGCCCTCAGGGCCTGGAGGACCTCGGTCTTGTCGGAACTGAGCAGCAGCACACGGCGGCTCACGCGCTCTCCTCGTGGCGTCGCGACCCGGACGGATCGCAGAGGTGGTAGGTGACGGTGGCGGCGTCCTCGTCGACGACGACCCAGGCGGGGGACGGCCCGCGTTCGGGCGCGGCCGTGGCCACCGAGCCCACGTTGACGACGTAACGGGCACCGGATGCCAGGTGGACCGGCTCGTCGAAGCGCACGGGCAGCCGCCGGGCGGCGGCGTGGCCGGTGCCGGGCAGCGGCACCTGGTGCAGGGCACTGCGGTGGTGGTGGCCGTGGACGAGGACGCGGCCGGGGAAATCGGCGTCCACCGGCGACCACACCCCCGGCTCCGTCTCCCGCCAGGGCAGCGGATGTCCGTGGCAGTACACGGCGAAGCCGGTGCGGTGTTCCAACGGGGCCCGCAGCAGGGGCGGTGTCCACGGGGGCAGGTGTGCGGGCGGCACCAGGGAGGCGATGCGTTCCTCCTGGTTGCCGCGCAGCAGCAGCACCCCGTCCAGCAGCTCGGCGGTGCGCGGGTCCGCCTCGAAGACGTCCTCGACGGTGCGGAACACGTGTGCAGCGGCCCGGCTCTTGCTCACCCGGCACTCGAAGACGTCGCCCAGGCAGATCACGTGGTCGACGTGCTGCCGCCGGATCCTCGCGAGAACCTCGCCCAGTGCCGCGATGTCCCCGTGGACGTCGGTGAGTACGGCGTAGCGCACGGTTCAGTCACCCGTCTCGATCAGCACGCGGTCGCGCAGTGCCGCGCCGCGCCGGGCGGCGTCGGCCGCGTCCGTCCCGGTCACGAGGACATGACCGGCCCGGTCGTCGGAGCCGCGCACGGGCCCGACCCGGTCGCCGACGGCGACGTCCAGGGACACGATGTCGTCGGCCCGCTCCGGCTCGGGTACGCGGATGCGGCGGACGGTCCCCGGTGCCGGCGCGAGGAACCGGATGGCCGCACCGGCCGACGCCACGGGTTCGGCGGGCGGCGGCGCGAGCAGCCCGAGGGGGCAGCCGACCGTGAGGGCGGGCAGGTCCAGCCCGTAGGCGCGGCGGACGAGTTCGCGGATCTTGTCCCCGCCGATCCGGTTGTGCGACTCGATGATCCGCGGACCGCCGGAGGTGATCTTCACCTCCGTGTGTGCGGGTCCCTCCCGCAGCCCCACGGCGTCGAGGAAGGCGGCCACCAGCGCGGCGGTCTCCTCACGGACACCGGCGGGCAGCCGGCTGGGTACCGTGTGACCGGCCTCGACGAACGAGGGCCACACGTCCTTGTCGGTCATGGTGATGACGGTGTGCGTCCCGTCGTACGTGAACGTCTCGACGCTGATCTCCGGTCCGTCCAGGAACTCCTCGGCCACCGGACCGGTTCCGCCGGCCGCGGCGAACCGCGCCCAGACGTCCTGCGCGTCGGCGGGTGTCTCCACCCGGAACACGGCCTCGCTGCCGCTGCCGGCCGCCGGTTTGAGGATCACCGGGCCGCCCGTCGCAGCGCTGAACGCGGCCAGTTCGGCGGCGTCGCGCGGTGCGGCGGTACGCACGGGGCTGAGTCCGCGCGCGTTCAGCAGGGTGCGCATCTCCCGTTTGTCCTGGAGCAGCCGCACGGTGCGCAGCGCGTTGCCGGGCAGGCCGAGGCGTTCGGCGACCGCCGCGGCGGGCAGCAGTCCGGACTCCGTGAGGGACAGCACCCGCTGGAGGGGATGTCCGGCGTGCAGCCGGGCCAGTGCCGTGTGCAGCGCGCCGGTGTCGGCCAGATCGACGGCGAGCACCTCGTCGGCGTCGTCCGCGCACCCCGGGACGGGCCCGCCCGCATCGTGCACCAGGACGGTGCGCACGCCCAACGCCCGTGCGCCGCAGACGAGTTGCGGGGTTCCCGCGATCACCGCGATGCGCGGTGCCGCGCGCCGGACATCCCCTTCGTTCATGCCTGGCTCTCCGCCGCGGGCCCGGGCTCGGCCCGGACGGCGTCCGGATCGCCGAACCGCTCCTTGAGGTACGCGATGATGTCCGCGTTCTCCCGCAGCTTGCCGGGGATGACCGTGGCGCCGTCCACCAGGGCCGGGATGTACTTGCTGCCGGTGACCCTGATCAGTTCGTGCCGCTCCTCGCGGGGCTTGGGCACGTTGACGTTCATGTACGACACCTGCAGCCGGGTGAGCAGTTCACGGACCGGCTTGCAGTCGGGGCAGGTCTCCCGCTGGAACAGGACCAGCATCAGTTCTCTCCCTCGTGGACGGTGCGGACGATCTCCCCGGTGCCGGTGCCGGGCGTGAAGCGGTGGCCGCAGTCGAGCAGGGCCATCTCCAGCGCGCCGAAGACCGCGCACAGATCGAGGGCGTCGGCGGCGCCGACGTGGCCGATCCGCAGGAGCTTGCCCTTGAGGTGGGCCTGTCCGCCGGTGACGGTGACGCCGTACTTGACGGAGAGGGTCTTCAGCAGCGTGCCGGTGTCGATGCCCTCGGGGGCGAGGGCGGCGGTGATCACGTTGCTGCGCCGGTGGGGCGGCTGGATGAAGGTGCTGAACCCGAGGGCGACCAGGGCGCGTTCGGCGGCGCGGCCGAGGCCGGCGTGGCGCTCGCGGAAGGCGTCGAGCCCCTCCTCACCGAGCATCTTCAGCGACTCGTGCAGGCCGAGCAGCAGCGAGACGGCCGGGGACGAGGAGGACATCGGGTAGAACTGCCGCAGGCGCTGGAACGACCAGTAGTAGTTCGGCCCGGCGGACCGTTCCACGGCGGTCCACGCCTTGTCCGAGAGCGCGATGAACGCCAGGCCCGGCGGGAGCATGAAGCCCTTGTGCGAGGCACCGAGCACCACGTCCAGGCCCCAGGCGTCCATCTCCACCGGGTGCACCAGCAGACCGCTGATCGCGTCGACGACGACGATCGCGTCGGTGTCCCGGAAGATCTCGCCGATGGCCCGGACGTCGTTGAGAGCGCCGGTGGAGGTCTCGCTGTAGACGACGAGGACGCCGCGGATCCCGGGATGGCGTGCGTGGGCATCGGCCACCTCCCGCGGCGAGATGCTGGTGCCCCAGGGGCTCTCGACCACGTGCGCAGTCAGGCCGTAGGCGCGGGAGATCGCCTGGAAGCGCTCGCCGAAGTAGCCGTTGGAGACGATCAGGACCTCTTCGCCCGGGGAGAAACAGTTGGCGACCGCGGCCTCCATGGCACCGGTGCCCGAGGAGGCGATGGTGTAGACCGGGGATCCGGTGCCGAACAGGGGCGGCAGGCCGGCGTTGATCTCGTCGATCAGCGCCTCCATCTCCGCGGAGCGGTGGTGCACGATCTCGCGGGCGCCCGCCAGCAGCAGCCGCTGGGGGACCTCGGTGGGGCCGGGTGTGGCCAGCCGCAGTTTCACTCGTTGCTCTCCTTGCCGGTGGGAAGCCCGTTCCCGGACGAGGCAGGGCGGGGCGGGTCGATGAGGACACGGCGCGTGGCCGGTTTGAGGTCGAAGTCGAACAGGACGACGCGGTGTGTGGCCGACATGCCGAGCGCGCCGTCGGCGTAGGGCACGAGCAGGCTCGTGCCGAGCAGGGACGACTTCAGGTGGGAGAACCCGTTGGGGTCGCCGGTGGTCAGTTCGTGCAGGTAGCGGGCGCCCTCGGCGGGGGTCGCGGGCGCCATCCGGTCCAGCGCGGCGAGCAGGTCCTGCACGGCTCCCGGTTCGTAGCGCATCACCGTCAGACCCACGGTGCTGCCGTGGGCGAAGACGCCGGCCAGTCCGTCGCCCGCGTGGTGCTCGGCGAGCAGCCGGACGACGTCGTCGGTGATGTCGTAGTGGGAGTTCAGGCCCGTGCTGGGCACCTTCAGTTCGATCACCGGGCGCCGCCTGCGGCCTCGCGCACGGCCCGCGGGAGGTTGTGCGCGTCCAGGTCGCCGGGGCCGGACACGGTCCACGCCGGTACGGAGGCGAGCGCGCGGGCGATGCGGGCGCGGTGTCCGGCGGTCCCCTCGCGCCGGTCGTCGAGGAAGTGGTGCCAGCCGGCGTTGGCGCCGTCGAACGCCGACTCCAGGTTGGCGTTCAGCATCGCGGCCACGGCCGCCGGGTCGTCCGTCACGGGCTCGACCAGGGTCCGCTCCCCCGGGCCGATCGCGGGGTGCAGGATCGCCGCCACGGGGACGTGCACGTCGAGCGGGGCGCTCGGGAAGCGCTCGCGGAACCGGACGGGGTCCACCGCGAACTTGCCGAGCGGCGAGAACGCGTGGGTCGCGGGCGGCTCGTAGTCGTCGGTGATGCCGGCGATCTCCTTGAGCCCCTCGTACTTGGCGATGGTGCCGTAACCGAGGTGGGGGTAGTCGGGCCAGCCTGCCGCCAGCACCGAACCGTCGGGCCGCTCGTGCAGCACGGTCTTGTCGCCGCTGAGGACGCGGTAGCCGAAGTGCTCGACCAGCTCCAGCAGCAGGGTGCTCTTGCCCGCGCCCTTGGATCCGGTGACGAGCACGGCGGTGCCGTCGCGGTAGGCGGCGGTGGCGTGCAGGACCGCGGCTCCGGAGTTCTCCTGCTCCTTCAGCACCAGGTCGCGGACGAGCTCGACGAGGTCCATGGCGCCCTCTGGCCCGAGCGCGACGTCGATGGTGCGCGCCGCGCGGTCGAAGACGAACCGGGTACCCGTCTTGGTGCACTCCAGGTACTCGCGGCCGTCGGCCGCGGTGCGCCGGGCGGGGACGGTGAAGAACGCGCTCGCGCTCTTGCGGACGTAGATGTCCTCCCAGTCCGCGGCGCCGGCCGGAGTGTGCCGGGTGTCGGGGGCGGCGGCGACGCGCAGGGTCGCCAGCGGCTCGCGCGGACCGGCGGCCGGTTCGGCCGGCCGTGCCGCCAGGTGGGTGCCGAGGAAGGCGAGGGCGCCGTCGACGTCTGCGCCTGCCTCGACCTCCAGGTCGAGCAGGGTGCCGTGGAAGTCCAGGTGCAGCAGGGTGGGTCCGGACAGGGTCGTGGTCATCGCGCGGCCTCCGCCAGCTCCCGGCCGAGGGCCTCGTAGCGGGACTGCTGGTCCAGCATCTGCGGCATGCGCTGCAGGTCGAAGAGCTCCTTCAGCGGGGCGAGTTCGTCCTCCACGTGGTGGGTGGTGCCGTCCTGCATGATCCGGGTGAGCGTGTGCCGCATGGCACGCACCGAGCTGCGCAGCGCCTGGTTGGCGTAGATCGCCATGGCGAAGCCACGGCTCTGGAGTTCGTCGGCGGTCACGCTGTTGTACGTGGTCGGTACGACGATGACGGGCAGGTCGCCGTCGTAGGCCTCGCGGAAGGCGAACACCTCGTCCGGGTCGTCGCGCTTGGAGTGGATGAGCAGGGCGTCGGCGCCGGCGCGCTCGTACACCTCGGCGCGGCGCAGCGCCTCGTCCATGCCGAGCCCGGAGATCAGGGCCTCCAGCCGGGCGACGACGACGAGTTCGCGGCGGACGTCCACGGCCGCCCGGATCTTTCCGGCGAAGTCGTCGAGCGGGGCCAGGTCCTGGTTGCCCTCGACGAAGCTGTTGAGCTTGGGGAACTGCTTGTCCTCGATGCACACGCCGGCCACGCCGCGCGCCTCGTAGGAGCGGACCATGTGGATGACGTTGTTGACGTTGCCGAATCCCGAGTCGCAGTCGGCGAGGACGGGGACATCCACGGCGGCGGTCAGCGACGCGGCGGTGTCGAGGCACTCCGGCATCGCCAGGATGTTGGCGTCCGGCACTCCGGCGGCGGCGGAGATCTCCAGTCCGCTGGACCAGATGACGTCGAAGCCCGTCTCTTCGGCGAGGCGTGCGCTGAGCGGGTTGTGGGCGCCCATGGCACGGGCGAGCCGGGGTGCGCGCAGGGCGGCCAGGAGCCGGCCGGCGGCGGAGTCGGTGGTGTGGGTCATGACGAGGTCTCTTCCGTGAGTGCGCGGCACACCTGCTCGACCTCGTCGTCGAGCACCTTGTGCGGCTGCTTCGCGCCCAGACGGCGCCCGACCTCCCAGGGGTCGAGTCCGAACTGCGCGCTGATCTTGTCGATGCGGTCCTGGAAGTAGAAGTGGTGGTCGTTGATGCCGGCGGCGATCTCCGCGCGGCGCACCGTCATGGGGCGCGGCAGCACACGTTCGGCGACGTACTCCGAGGCCTCGCACACGGTCGGCAGATGCGCGTGGGTCTCGTAGCGGGGCCAGGCGGTCAGGAACGCCGCCGCCTGCTCGGTGGCGAGGTTCCCGGCGCCGCGCGCCATGGCGCACAGCGACGCGTCCAGCCAGCCGGCGCCGGCGTCCAGGGCCGCGAGCGCGTTCGCGGCGGCGAGGCCCAGGTTGTTGTGAGCGTGGACGCCGACGGGGATCGGCAGGCGCTCGGTGAGCAGGCTCATCCGCTGCCGGACGTCGTCGGGGGTGAGGCCGCCGAAGGAGTCGGCGATGTAGAAGACGTCGGGCAGCTCGCCGCGCACCAGGTCGGCGATCTCCGCCAGTTGCCCGGGGGTCGTGTAGCTGACGGCCATCAGGTTCACGCCGACCTTGAGGCCGAGGCGCCGTACGGCGCGCACGTACTCCGGCACGCCGGCCATGTTCCACGGGTAGGCGGCGATGCGGACCATGGAGACCGGGCTGTCGGGCAGGTCCTCCAGGGCGTCGACGGGGCACACGGTCGGGACGGCCATCACGGCGAGTTCGGCGTGGTGCACGTCGGGCAGGGCCGCGAGGTACTCGGGTGTGCAGTGGGCCGAGGGGCCCGCGGTCGCGCTGGACCGGCTGCCCGAACCGCCGCGGTAGCCGACCTCGATGACGTCGATCCGCGCCGCGTCCAGGGTGCTGACGATGGTGCGGACGTCTTCGGGGGTGAACTGCCAGTCGTTCTGGTTGCCGCCGTCGCGCAAGGTGCAGTCCAGCAGTACGGGCTTCACCGGTTCACCGCCGCCTGCGGCGCGAGGGCCAGCTCGTCCCGGAAGCGTGCCACGAGCTGCTGCGGCGTCGGCTCGACGCGGCGGCCCGCCGGGTGTGTGCGCGGGGCGCACCTGATGTGCAGCAGCGTGGGCGAGCCGTCGAACTCCACGGCGGCGAGGGCGTCCAGGCTGTCGGCCGTGTACGCGGCGGGGTAGCCGACGGCGCGGGCCAGGGCGGCCGGGTCGCCGAGGACCGCGGTGCGCTGTCCTCCCGTGCTCTCGTGCGCCCCGTTGTCCAGGACGACGTGCACGAGATCGGGCCGGTGTTCGGCGATCATCGCGAGGCAGCCGGGGTTCATGGCGAACGAGCCGTCGCCGTCGAGGACGAGCACCCGGCGCCCGGGGTGGGCGAGGGCGATGCCGAGGCCGATGGGCGCCGCCATGCCCATGGAGCCGACGAGGTAGAAGTTCTGCGGCCGGTCGGCCAGGTTGTACAGGTCGCGGGTGATGTAGCCGCAGGTGCTGACGGTGAGCGCGGCGGGTTCGCGCTCCAGCAGTGCGCCGATGGCCGTTCGGATGTCCAGCACGTCAGATCCCCTCCCGGACGACGAGTACGGAGGTCTTTCGTCCGGCGTCGTGCCGGGCCAGGAACTCCTCGGTGGACTCGGCGGGGCGCGCCGGGTCCAGCACGCTCCAGCTCAGGCCGAACAGATCGAGCAGACGCGGCAGTTCGCGGCCGATGACATCGTGTTCGACGGCGTCGTTGCCGTCGTGTCCGCGCCAGCTGACGATCAGCGGCAGATGGACGTCGTAGATGAGGTTGAACGAGGTCAGCACGTTCAGCGAGTAGCCGAGCCCCGAGTTCTGCATGAGGACCACGGGACGCGCACCGGCGACGGCGAGTCCGGATGCCACGCCGAGGGCGCTGTCCTCGCGCGGTGCCGGCAGGTACGTCGTCGGGCAGTCCGGCGACTCCAGCAGCCTGAACAGGCCTTTGAGCAGGGAGCAGGGGACGCCGGTGAAGTGCGTGATCCCCCGTGTGAGAAGGGTGTCCAGCACCGCCTGGGCGGTGCTCTGCCGAGAATCGGCAGCAGGGACGGATGTCGTGGGAAGCATGAACTCGTCTCCGGAAACAGGCGGTCGAACCTGTTGGAATGAGGAAGAAGGTCCGCGAGACGCCTCAAGGGGATTGCGTCTACAAGCGGTTGAAGTTGATCTTGCACTGAAGGCGCGGCTATCACAAGAGGGTGTCCACATGGTGGATACGAGGTGTCGCCGAGATGTCGTTCCGGTGCGTCGGCCGTTCAACTCGACGCGGGCTCGGACTCCGTGACGTCGGCCTGCGCGGGTACGGCGGCTGCCCGCGAGGCCGCGAGCCGGCCCGCGACGGGCCGTACGAGCGCGGCGGCGAGGCAGAAGAGGGCACCCAGGGCGAGCCAGCCCCAGCCGCCGAGGGCGATCACCACGCCGGTGAAGAGCACCGGTCCGGCGATTTCCTGCACGCTGAAGCCGAGGTTGAAGACCGACAGGTACTCGGCGCGCCGCTCGCCCGGCGCATGACGGTACGACAGCTCCCACGCGCCCGCGGACTGCAGCATCTCGCCGAACGTCATGCCGGCCATCGCCACCACCAGAAGGGCCACCGCCGGCCAGCGCCCCACGGTCCCCGCTGCGGCCAGCGCGGCACAGCACACCGCGAGGGCGACGCCGGCTCCGACGAGACAGCGCCGGGCACCGGCCTCGTCCTCGGCCCGGCGCGACAGCGGGACCTGAAGGGTGACGGCCATGAGGGTGTTCACGGTGGTGAGGACGGCGACCACGCCCACCGGGGCGTCGGTTCCGGACACCACCCACAGCGGGATGCCGACGGACAGCAGGGTCATGTGCAGGATGAGCACGCTGTTGAGCCCCGCCAGCCCGAGATAGGGCAGATCGCGCACCCCGGCCAGCGCCTTGAGGACACCGCCCTCGCTCGGCGGGGCGGGCACATGGGCGGCGAGCCGCAGCCGCGCGAGGACCACGGCGGCGATCACGAAGGAGGCGGCGTCGCCGAGGACGACCGAGCGGAAGGCCCAGACGGTGCCCGCGGCGAGCAGCGGGGCGGCCCCGAGGGCGCCGATGGAGAACCCGGCGTTGCGCAGCGTTCTCAGGATGGCCATCGTGCGCACCCGGTGCGCCTCACCGACCGCGCCGGCGACCACCACCTGGGTCAGCGGGGACACCGCGGCCTCGGCGAGCGCCAGACAGCAGGCGATGACGGTGAACGAGTAGACGTCACCGGCGAATCCGAGCGCCGAGAACCAGACCGCGCGCCACAACTGCAGTGCCACCAGCAGCCGGCGCGGTCCCACCCGGTCCCCGAGGCGCCCGAGCGGGATCCCCGCGACGAGCCCGACCGCGCCGGCGGCGGCCATCGCCCAGCCGAACTGGGAGTCGGACAGGCCCACGTGGAGCACGGCGAACACGGCGGAGCCGGCCAGGTAGAGCCCGGTGCCCGCCGAGTCGATGAAGGAGATCACCGCCAGCCGCCGGCCGGCCGGGCCGGGCGGCACATAGCCGCGCAGTCCGCGACCGGTCACGAGGCGGCCTCGGTGGTGACGCGGATCAGGTCGCGGGCGTGCTCCGCGCGCGCCGTGGCCTCTTCGGGTGTCGCGCCCGTCGCGATCACATGGCCCAGGCGGTCCCACGAACTGGTCACCGAACCCACCGTGGCTCCGAGCTCCGCGTAGACCTCGCTCTCCACGACGCCGGGGGCCCGGCCGGACTCGTCCACGCCCTCGACGGCGGTGACCACGCCGGGCTCGGCCGTCACGAAGCGGATGGCCGCCGCGCGGCCGGGCCCGCCCGCGACCCGCGGTGCCGTTCCTTCGAGCACCCGCAGATAGTCCTGGGTCAGATCGCAGGAGTGGCTGAGGTTGACGAGCAGATCGATGCAGTCGCCCGGGAGCCGTCCGGCACACTCGACGAGATGCGGGCGCCCCTCGTGCAGAATCCATTCCGCATGGACCACGCCCGTACCGAAGCCGGTCGCCGCGAGCAGCTGCCGGGTGGCCTCCACCATCCGCTCCGCGACATCGGGCGGCAGCGGCGCGGGCGCGACATGGCCGAGCTCCACCGGGCTGTCACCGTGCTGGACGCTCTTCGCGGTGATGTTGGCGAACACCGCGCGGCCGTCCCTGACCAGTGCCTCCACGCTGAATTCCGGGCCGTTAAGCCGCTGTTCGACGAGGTACTTCGGCGGCAGGGCGTGCCGGGCGCGCTGCCGCGCCTCGTCGGCCGACGTGGTCTGCGCCCAGACGGCGCGGGCGTCCGAGCCGGAGTCGAGCAGCCGTACGCCGAGGCTGGCCTGCCGGTTGGCGGGCTTGACCACGCAGCGCCCGCCGAAGCGGCCGCGGAACGCGTCGATGGCGTCGGCGCTCTCGACGACCTCCCACTCCGGCTGGTCGATGCCGTGCTTGCCGGCGACGGCACGCAGCAGGGACTTGTCCCGCAGCGTGCGGGCGGCCTCCACGCCCGCCCCGGGCACGCCCCAGGCGTCGGCGAGCGCGGCGGCCGCGACGACGCCGTACTCGAGCGCCGGAATCACCGCTCGCAGCCGCTGGGGACGGGGCAGCAGGGCGGCCAGCCGTTCGGCGCCCGCCTCGTCCTGCGTGGGCGCTTCGACCAGGCCCGCGACGCACGCGAAGCCCGAGACCCGCTCCCGCCCACGGCGGGCCCGGATGGTGTCGGGCTCGTCCAGCACCAGCACGCTGCGCTCGGGCAGCATCCGCTCCAGATCCGTCAGCAGCGCCACGCTCAGCCCCACGGCCACATGTGTGACCCGACTGGCGTCCACGGAAATTTCGGTCATCTTTCCTCCGGCCCGCTGCTGCGGGCTAGTCGGTCCCCTGCAAAGTATTCCGAGAGGGTGTCGGGCAGGGCACAGCCATCCCGAGCGGGACATTTTCGGCCCATCTACGGAGTCGCGAATTCAGGAAAACAGACATCCCCGTAGCTTCCTGCAACTCGCCCTGCGGCATCCCTCCGGCGCCTTGGGCGCCCCGTGGGGAAACCTGTGAGTCAGCTGTGCGCCTCGGCCCCCCGACACCGCACACCTATCGACACCTGCCCCTATAACAGCAGGTCAGAACGTCGACACGAACGTGATCTTGACCACACGAAGGAGATCTTGCCGCGATCTGGTGGCCTCAGGCAAGATCGTTTCGCCAGATGCCGAATAGCACCGAACTCTTCCTCGGGGTCACGGGGGCGACCGCTCCGCAAAGCATCCGTGCCCCAGTCGGAAATCTTCTGCCGTTCGGCCCGGTGGCGTTTCGCCCGTTTTCCCAAGGAATACGGCGCACACCGGGGACGCACCAGGCACGCCTTATAACGGGGAATTCACATGACCACGAACACTATTCATGCGGCCGCACGGCCACATCCGGAATGGGAGAACCTCACCGGAACAGCACCCTTCTACCTCGGCGCCGCATGGCTGCGGTTCATCGACTCCGCGGGAGGCGCCGAACCCCGCTACCGCGTCCTGGTCCGCGACAGACACCCCGTGGCCGCACTCGCCGCACACTGGAATCCCGACGAGTCCCATCCCGACTACCGGGCACAGGAGGTGCTGGCCGAGGCAGGCCCGCCCCGCCTCACCCTGGGCGGCCGCCGGGGCTATCGCTCGGGCCTGCTGCACGCACCCGGCGCCGGTCCGGACAGCGTCACGGCGGACCTCGCCGAGCTGCTGGCCGATGCCGTCGAGGACGAACCCCGCGCCGAGGGCCGCTGGTGGTGGCCCTTCCTGACCACGGACGAGTCGGACCTCGTGCTCGCCGCGGCCCGCCGCGCCCGCCCCTCGGCCTCCCTCCAGCTCCGGCTGGTCGGCGCCGACTGCGTCATGGACGTCGTCGGGGACGGCGTGGACGACTTCGTCGCCGCTCTGCCGGCCAAGCAGCGCCGCACCAACTTCCGCCGCGAACAACGCCGCTACGCCGACAGCGGGCTGCGCTCACGACGGCTCCGGCTCTCCCAGGTCTGGGAGGAAGCGGCCGAATTGCACGCCCAGGTGCAGCGCAAGTACGGTCACGACACCTCCGTGGAGCACCTGCGGGGCTTTCTGCGCCGGCTGGCCGACCAACTGGACGACCTCTCGGTGGTCTTCGCGGCCTACGACGGGGACCGGATGATCGGCTTCACCCTGTGCTTCGCCATCGGCGGGGAACTGACGGTGCGCCTGAACGGCCTGGACTACGCACACCTGGCCGACGCGGACGAGTACGCCCAGCTCACGGTGCACGAACCGCTGCGCTACTGCTACGAGAACGGGCTGCGCCGGCTGCACCTGGGGATGGACTCGTACGACGCCAAGTGCCGCCGGGGCGCCCGTGTCCGGCCGCTGTGGGCCGTCGTGGGCGAGGACCCCGCTGCGGACACCACCTCACGCAGACGTCTCGACGAGCTGGCCGCCGCCATGCCCGAGCGCGAGGCGGAGCTCCTCGTGGCCGAGGTCACCGCCCGGCTCACCGCGCCCGACGCGGTCTGACACCGGGCCGCCCGGCCGCGACGGCGATCCGCCGTGCCGCGTCCCGGCCGCCCTTCCCTTTCACACCGGTGCGCTTCCCCTCCGGAACACCTGTGTCTTTCCCCTCCGAAGCCCGATCGAAGTCCGAGCAGAGAGAGCCCTCATGACCCGGCATGCCCTGGTCCTATGTTCCCGTCGCCGCGCCATGCCCGCACGGCTGTTCGAAAGCCCTGGAGCGGAGCGGGTCTCGGTCGTCACCGAGACCGGTCACACCCATCGCTTCCCGCTCGGCGTCGACATCGTGGAGGTGTCCGACATCCGCGACTGCGGCGAGGTGCTGCGCGCGGCGGTCTCCGTCGCGCGCCGTGAGCCGGTCGAACACATCGTCACCCCGGTGGAGTTCAGCCAGGCCACGGGCGGATACGTGCGCTCCACCCTGGGTCTGCCAGGGCTCGGCTACGAGTCCGCGCTCGGGTTCTCGAACAAGTACGTGATGAAGCGCCGGCTGCGTGAGGCGGGGCTGCCCGTCACCGAGTTCGCCCAGGTCCTCGCGCTGGAGGAGGTGCCCCGTGCCGCCGAGCGAACGGGCTGGCCCTGCGTGGTCAAGCCGGTGTTCGGCGGGGGCTGCCTCGACGTCGTGGTCTTCGAGTCACGGGCCCACTTCGACGCGTTCGCGGCCTCGCCGGAGGCGGACTCGCTGCGTGAGTCCCGCGATCCCCTGATCGTCGAACGCTTCGTCCCGATGGACGCCGAGTACCACTGCGACGGCGTGGTGCACGACGGAGAGGTGCAGTTCGCGGCGGCATCCCGCTACTTCACTCCCCTCCTAGGCCAGATCGACAACTTCAGCGGCTCGTACTTCCTGCCCGACGGCCACCCCGATCTCGCCCCCGCGCTCGACCTGCACGCCCGCGCCGTACGTGCCCTGGGCATGCGGTCGGGGGTGACCCATCTGGAGCTGTTCAAGACCCGCGACGGCTTCCTGGTGGGCGAGATCGCCTGCCGCCCGGCCGGCGGCGGCATCACCGAGGCACTCGATCTGCAGTACGGCGTCGACCTGTGGCAGGCGTTCTGGGACACCTCCATCGGCCGCGCACCACGCTGCGAGCCTCGGCGCAGGGACGGCATCGTCGTCAACGCGGACTTCCCGACCCGGCCCGGGCGCATCACCCGGCTGGCCGCCGAGGCGGAACTGGCCGCACTGCCCGGTGTGATCAGAGCCCGGATGACGATGGCGGTCGGCGATGTCATCCCGGTCGACCTGACGTCCTCGACCAGTCCGGGGCTCGTGTTCTACGAGGCGCGCGACGAACAGCAGGTCGCCTCCCGTCTCGACCACATCCGCGACGCCTACTTCCTGGAGACCACCGCCCCGTGAACAGGCCGACCGCCGAACCCGGACGGCATCCGGGCCACCGCGCGCAGCGGACGGCACCCGACTGCGCGGCACCCTCCGCCCCCTTGTCCCCGACGGCGCCCGACACCGTCGTCGCCCGCTTCGAGCGGATCGCGGCACGCCACCCGGGCCACCCCGCCGTCGAGCAGCACGGCGATGTCACCGACTACGCCCGGCTGCACCGCCGTATGCGCGAGATCTCGGCCGGGCTCACCGGCCTGGGTGTCGGGCCCGGCGACCGGGTCGCCCTGCGCGGCCGGGCATCGGCCGAACTCGTGGCCGCCGTGCTCGGTGTCCTGCACTGCGGCGCGGTGCTGCTGCTCCTCGACGAGTCCCTGCCGGCGGCCCGTGCCGAGGCGTTCACCGAGCAGGTCAGGCCGCGCGTCCGGCTGGCCGCGGACCCCGTGGCACCCGCGCCGGGCGAGCTCCCGGTGGCGCGGTTCACCCGGGCCGGGGACCACACGCCGGTGCCCGGCGACGAGGCGTACGTCTTCTTCACCTCCGGCTCCACCGGTGCCCCGAAGGGCATCCTCGGCAGCCATCGGGGACTCGCCCACTTCATCGACTGGGAGATCGGAGCCCTGCGCGTCGGCCCCGGCGACCGGGTGGCCCAGCTGACCAGCCTGTCCTTCGACGTCGTCCTGCGGGACCTCTTCCTGCCGCTGTGCTCCGGAGCGACCCTCGTCCTCTCGGACACGCCCGGGAACCTGCACGGGCGCTCCGTGCTGCCCTGGCTCGCCCGCACCCGGGTGACCGTCCTGCACACGGTGCCCTCCCTGGTGCGCGGCTGGCTGCGCTCCGGCTGCGACACCGGACCCACCGCCCTGCGCGCGACGTGCTTCGCCGGTGAACCGCTGGACGCCCGGCTCGCCGGACAGTGGCGGGCCGCGGCCCTGCCGGCCGGTGAGATCTGGAACTTCTACGGCCCGACCGAGACCACGCTGGCCAAGCTGGCCCACCGGGTCACCGGCACCGAGAGCCCCGGCATCCTGCCCGTGGGGCGCCCCCTGCCGTCGTGCGAGGTGCTCCTCGTCGGTCCGGACGGCCGTCCGGCCGCCCCCGGCACGACGGGCGAGGTCGTCCTTCGCACCCCGTTCCGCAGCCGTGGCTACCTCGACGGTGAGGGCAGGCGGCCCACCGGGGGGTTCCGGCACGACC
This sequence comes from Streptomyces griseochromogenes, assembly GCF_001542625.1. NCBI lineage: Bacteria > Bacillati > Actinomycetota > Actinomycetes > Kitasatosporales > Streptomycetaceae > Streptomyces > Streptomyces griseochromogenes. The sequence continues at coordinate 7,373,035 of NZ_CP016279.1, forward strand.
CCGACGGCGGAGCGGACGACTGGCTCTATCACACGGGCGACCTGGCCTCCCGCACGCCGGACGGCCACTACGTCGTCCACGGCCGGCGCGACGACCAGGTCAAGATCCGCGGACTGCGGGTGGAGCCCGCCGAGGTCGCCGCGCAGGTGCGCGGCGCGGCCGCCGCCCACGGCGGCGGGGACGCCTTCGTGACGGCCGTCGAGCGGCCGGATCCGGGCGACAAGCAGCTGGTCGCGCTGGTGGACGGCGGTCTCACCGAGGCCGCGCTCGCCGACGTCGCAGGCACCCTGCGCGAACGGCTGCCGCTGGCCATGGTGCCGTCCGTGTTCCGGTCGCTGCCCGTCTTCCCGCTCACCGCCAACGGAAAGGTCGACCGCGCCGCCCTGCGCACGCTGGCCCGGCAGGCCGCGGCCGAGGACGCGGCCCCACAGGCCGAGGGCTCCGCGCCGTCCGGAGCGAACGGCGACGACCCGGTGCTCGCCGCCGTGTGCGCGGCCATGGCGACGGCGCTCGGGCTGGCCTCCGTCCCGCCGGACGCCGACTTCTTCGCCCTGGGCGGCGACTCCCTGGCCGTCGCGGAGCTGCTCGCGATCCTCGCCGACGAGCACGGCATGGCGGACCTCGGCCACACCGACGTCCTGCGGGCGCCCGGCCCCGCCGCACTGGCGGCACGGATCGGCCGGCGGGACGTCACCACGGGCGCCGGCCGGTTCGACCCCGACGGCATCCCGCACACGCCCACGATCGGAGAGCCGTATCCGCTCTCGCCGCAGCAGCGCCGGTTCGCCGCCTTCTATCTCACCGAGCCGCCGCGCAACTGGTCCACCGTGCAGCTGCGCGTCCCGCTGCCCGAGCACCTCGACGTCCGCGAGCTGCGCGCCGCCCTGCGGGTGCTCGTGGCCCGGCACCCGAGCCTGCGCACCCGGTTCGCCACCGTGGCGGGAGTCCCGCACCAGGAGGTGCGCCCGCCGTCGGAGGTGCCGCTGGACCTGCCGGAGCACGCCGGTCCACCGGGCGTGGTCGCGGCCGCTCTGATCACCGAGCCCGTCCCCGTCGACGCGGGCTTCCCCTGGTCCGCGGCGGTGGCGCGGGACGCCGACGGCGCCGAGCTGATCCTGACGCTCAACCACATGGTCACGGACGGCACGTCCCAGACGATCCTGAGGGCGGACCTCGATGCCGTACTCGCCCATCTGCGGCACGGCAGCGCTCTCCCGCCGCCACCGACGGCCCCGGCCTACGTCGAGTACGCACGCCGGCAGAACGCGGCCGAGCAGGCGGACACCGAACGGCTGCTGGCCTTCTGGCGCCGCGAGTTCGCGGGTCTCGCACCGACCGCCCTGCCCCGGCCCGCGGGGCACCGCGAGGACGCGCGGGGAGCGTACGCCGCTCTCGGCCTCGACCTGGCGGGGGCCGCTTCGCCGGGCGCGGCGGCACGCGAACTGGGCTGTACGCCCTTCGCGTTGATGCTGGGCGCGTTCACGGACACGCTCGCCGAGCACCTCGGCCGCGACGACCTCGCGGTGCAGATCCCGTCGACGGGGCGGCCGCACCCCGCCACGCTCCCGGTCGTCGGCAACTTCCACAACATCGTCCCGGTACGGCTGTCCCGCCTCGCCTCGCCGGCCGGCACCGCCCGTGAGGCGCAGGCCGCGCTCGCCCGCTCCCTGGACCATCAGTGGCTCCAGCTCGACACCATCGTCCGCGCACTGGGCATGGACCCGGCGGCCGAGCCGTATCCGCTCAGCAGCGTGCTGTTCAACGCCATCCCCGGGTCCAGTCCCCTGCTGCCCCAGGGGACGGGCTTCACCGCGGGCGGCCTGCCGTACGACGTCCGTTACGACCTGATGGGTGTCGTGCGCGGCCAGGGCGACGCCTGGGTCCTCGAACTCCATTACAGATCAACCCTGTTGGACCCGCAGACCGCCGAGCGGCTGCTGCGCTCCATGGCCGGCCGTCTCACCGGCGCCGGCACACCGCCCGAAGCACACCACACCACTCACTGAACCCGAGGCATCTGACTTGTCGAAACATGACGCTGACCTGATCGGGATCGGATTCGGGCCGGGGAACCTGGCCCTCGCGGTGGCCCTCAAGGAGCGCCACCCGCACCTCCGCGCCGTCTTCCTGGAGGCACGCCCGGGCCCCGCCTGGCAGCCGGGCATGCTGCTCGACGGCTCCGACATCCAGAACAACCCCGTGCGGGACCTGATCTCACCGGCCGACCCGCGCAGCCGGTTCACCTTCATCAACTATCTCCACGAGACCGGCCGCTTCTTCTCCTACCTCAACCTCGGCATCGACTACCCGCTGCGCAAGGAGTACGCCGGGTACGTGCGCTGGGTGGCCGAGAACGTCGGCGCCGACGTCCGCTACGGCGCCGAGGTCACCGCCGTCGTCCAGGACGGGGACGACCCGGCCACGGCGGTCGTCCGGCTGAGTGACGGGTCCGAGCTGCGCGCCCCCGCCGTGGTGGTGGCCCCCGGCCGCACCCCGTACGTGCCCGAGCCCTTCGATGCCCGGCGCGACCCCCGGGTGCGCCACTTCACCGAGTACCTGGACGCGCTGTCCCTCATCGAGGGGCGGGCCGAGCCGCGGGTGGTGGTCGTCGGCGGCAGTCAGAGCGCGGTGGAGCTGCTGCTCGACCTGCGGTCCCGGCTGCCGCGCGGCCGGGTCACGGGCATCGTGCGGAGCTTCGGCTACCGGCAGAAGGACACGAGCCCGTTCATGGACGAGGTCTACCTGCCGGAGTTCGTCGACTACTACTACGCGGCCTCCGAGGACGCCAAGCGGGCCCTCAACCGGGACCTGCGCTTCACCAACTACTCGGCCGCCGACATCGACGTGGTGCACGAGCTGTATCTGAAGTTGCACGAGGACCGGCTCGACGGTGCCGAACGCGTCGAGGTCCGCCGCTGCACCGCCGTCGAGGCGTGCGCCTCCGATGACGACCGGGTGACCCTCTCCGTGCGCGAGCGGTACACGGACACCGTGGACGAGATCGACGCCGACCTGGTGATCCTGGCCACGGGCTTCAAGGACCTCGGGTCCCCGAAGGAGGGCGGGGAGTTCCTGCCCGCCCTGCTGGACGGCGTCGCCGCCGAAGTGCGCAGCACCCCGTCCGGCCGTGCCGACGTCGGCCGTGACTACCGGCTGGCCGCGGCCGACCCCGAGGCCCCGTTCCCGCTGCTGTATCTCAACGGTCTGTGCGAGACCTCGCACGGCATGGGAGACGCGGGCTCGTTCAGCCTGCTCGCCCTGCGGGCCAAGGAGATCGCCTCCTCGCTGGAGCACCACCTCGACGGGCGGGAGACCCCTGCCCCCACCGACCGCGCCACCGCCTGAGCCGACGAAGGAAACACAGTCCATGCACGGCAACACGGAGCTGCTCCAGTTCCAGGAACACCACGAGTCCAGCGCCCGCACCTATCCCCGCAATCTCCCGCTGGCCATCCAGCGCGCCTTCGGCAGCCATGTCCTCGACATGGAGGGCACGTCGTACATCGACTTCCTCAGCGGCGCCGGTGTGCTCGCCCTCGGTCACGGCCATCCCCGTGTCCTGGACGCGATCCGGGAACAGCTCGACCTGCTCACCCACGGACTGGACATCCCCACCCCGGTGAAGGCCGAGTTCACCCGCCGCCACCTGCAGATGCTTCCGCCGGGCATGCGTGACCGGATGCGCGTGCACTTCTGCGGGCCCACGGGCGCCGACGCCGTGGAGGCCGCGGTCAAGCTGTGCAAGACCGCCACCGGACGCTCCGACGTCGTCGCCTACCAGGGCGGCTATCACGGCTGCACCGCGGGTGCCATGGCGCTGACCAGTCTGGTCGCGCCGAAGCGGCAGGTCGCGAACCTCATGCCCGGCGTGCACTTCATGCCGTACTCCTACTGCGCCCAGTGCCCGCTGCGGCTGTCCCCCGACAGCTGCGACGTCAACTGCGTGGCGCTGCTGGAGTCCGCGCTGTCGGACAGCCACGCGGGCTTCACCACCCCGGCGGCGGTGATCCTGGAGCTGGTCCAGGGCGAGGGCGGCTCGATCCCCGCCCATCCGGAGTTCGTGCGCAGGGTGCGCGAGGCGACCCGGGCCGCCGGTGTCCCGCTCGTCGTGGACGAGATCCAGACCGGTGCCGGCCGTACCGGCACCTGGTTCGCGTTCGAGCAGTACGGCATCGAACCGGACGTGATCCTGCTGTCCAAGGCGATCGGCGGCGGCCTCCCCGTCTCCCTGATGCTCTACGACCAGGCCCTGGACGTCTGGGAGCCCGGTTCCCACATCGGCACCTTCCGCGGCAACCAGCTCGCGTTCGCCGCCGGCCTCGCCGTGCTCGACGTCTTCGAGAAGGAGGACGTGCTCGCCAACGTCCGGGCGCGTTCGGCCCAGGCCTTCGCCGCCCTGACCCCGCTGGAGACGGAGCTCCCGACGGTGCTCCAGGTGCGCGGCAAGGGGCTGATGATCGGGGTGGAGCTGGCCGGGACGCCCGCCGTGGACGCCGGCGAGCTGGCCCGTGAGGTCCAGCGGGTCTGCTTCGAGGGGGGCCTGCTCATCGAGCGCGGCGGCCGGGACGACCGGGTGCTGCGCCTGCTCCCCCCGCTGAACATCTCCGAGGAGACGTTCGCCCGGGGACTCGACATCCTCGCCACGGCCGTCCGCGAGACGACCCGCCGCCATCTGCCCGCCGCGTCCCTGATCTGAGGAAGCACCATGCCCACACTTTCCGAGCGCTCCCGCGTCTTCAGGCCCCAGCCGATGTTCGAGATCCTCGCCGCCGCGCAGGAACTGGAGCAGCGCGGTCTGCCCGTCATCCACCTGGAGATCGGGGACACCAAGGGGTTCGTCAACCCGCACGTGGTGCGCGAACTGCGCACGGTCACCGAGAATCCCCAGCTCGGCTATGTCGCCTCCGGCGGTACTCCGGCGCTGCGGCAGGCCTTCGCCCGCCAGTACGCGGCGGAGAAGGGCGTCGCGTTCACCGAGCGCAATGTCGTCGTCGCCCCGGCCAACGCGCTGATCAGCCAGTATCTCGGCGTCACCTGTGATCCCGGGGACGCCGTGCTGATTCCCGACCCGGGCTTTCCGACGTACTTCCTGGGCGCGGAGTTCAACGGCCTGCGGGTGATCACCTACCCGCTGGACCCGGCCGACGGCTGGAACCCCGACCCGGACGCCGTCGAGGAACTCGTCCGTCAGAACCCCGATGTCCGCTGCCTGCTGGTGAACTCGCCGTCCAATCCGCTGGGCACCGTGATGGAGCCCGGCCGGCTCCAGGCGCTGCTGGACCTGGCGGACCGGCACGGCCTGCACTGTCTGTTCGACGAGACCTACAAGAACCTGGTCTTCGACGGCGACACGCCCGCTCCCCTGCACCGGCCCGGCGTCACCTACCTGTACTCGCTTTCCAAGGACGCGGCCGCGCCGGGCCTGCGGGTGGGGTGCGCCGTGAGCGAGAACACCGAGCTGATCGGCAAGCTGGTCGACTACAGCTCGCTGTTCTTCTCCTGCGGGCCGGGACTGATGCAGGAGGCCGCGCTCGCCTACGTGACCCGGGACGACAGCGCGGAGTTCGCGCGGGGCATCCGGGAGGAGATCACGGCGCGGGTCGAGAAGGCCGACAAGATCCTCGCGGAGTGCGAGGAGTTGTCGTACGTCCGGCCGTCCGCGGCGTTCTATCTCTTCCTCGACATCTCCTCGACCGGGCTCGGCGCCCGGGAGTTCGCCTACCGGCTGCTGCGCGAGCAGCAGGTGTGCGTGTGCCCGGGCGACTCCTTCGGTCAGCAGGGAGCCGGCTGTGTGCGGGTGACCCTCGCGGGCGACCCCGTGGAGCTGGAGGACGGCCTGCGCCGGCTGGCGGCCTTCGTCCGGTCGGCCCGAACGGAGGCCGAAGCGCACCGCTGAGGCGTGTCGCACGAACCCCGGGCCCGTGGTCCGGGGTTCTCTTGTCGGCAACGGCCGCACGGGCCAGCATGAGCATGGCCGGGTGCGGTGACAGATGACGACAGGCGCACGCGGGGTGGCCTGGACGAGGTGAGGGGCGAGCCGTGTTCTACTACCTGCTCAAGTACGTGCTGCTGGGCCCCCTGCTGAGACTGGTCTTCCGGCCCCGGATCGAGGGCCTGGAGAACGTACCGGCGACGGGTCCCGCGATCGTCGCCGGGAACCATCTGTCCTTCTCCGACCACTTCCTGATGCCGGCGATGCTCAAGCGCCGGATCACCTTCCTCGCCAAGGCGGAGTACTTCACCGGGCCCGGTGTCAAGGGCAGGCTCACCGCGTTCTTCTTCCGCAGCGCCGGGCAGATCCCGGTGGACCGTTCGGGCAAGGACGCGGGGCAGGCGGCGATCCGCGAGGGGCTCGGTGTGCTGGGCAAGAGCGAACTGCTGGGCATCTACCCGGAGGGCACCCGTTCGCACGACGGCCGGCTGTACAAGGGCAAGGTGGGGGTCGCGGTCATGGCGCTGCGGGCCGGTGTGCCGGTCGTGCCGTGCGCGATGATCGGCACTTTCGAGGCGCAGCCGCCCGGCAAGGTGATCCCGAACCTCCATCCCGTCGTCATCCGCTTCGGCAAGCCGCTCGACTTCTCCCGCTACGCCGGCCTGGAGCACGAGAAGGCCATCCTGCGGGCCGTCACCGACGAGATCATGTACGCGATCCTCTCGCTGTCCGAGCAGGAGTACGTCGACCGGTACGCGGCCGTCGTCAAGGCGGAGCAGACGGCGCAGAAGAAGGAGCACAAGTTCCCCCGGGCGCCGCTCGGTTGACGGCGAAGGGGCGGCCGGAGAGTCCGGCCGCCCCTCATCGCCGTACCGTCGCGGTCACGGCTTGGGCGTGGCGTGCGGCGCGCAGCTCACGTCGGAGGTGTCCAGCTCACCGCTGAGCAGGTAGGAGTCGACCCGCTCGTTGACGCACGGGTTGACCAGGCCGGTCACACCGTGGGAGCCCGCGCCCTGCTCGGTGATCAGGCGGGAGCCCTTGAAGCGCCGGTGCAGATCGACGGCGCCCGGGTACGGGGTGGCCGCGTCCCGCGTGGACTGGACGATCAGCACCGGCGGCAGGCCGCGGTGCGTCCTGACGTCCACCGGGGTCAGCTGCCGGGTCGGCCAGGTGGCGCAGGGCAGGTTCAACCAGGCGTTGGCCCAGGTCATGAACGGGTAGTCCTGGTTGAGCCGGGTGTTGTCCCGGTCCCACCGCTGCCAGCTGGTGGGCCACTTGGCGTCGGCGCACTCGACGGCGGTGTAGACGGCGTTGCCGTTCTCCGCGCTGATGTTGCCGGCCGTGTTCGACAGGTCGGGGGCGGCGGCGTCGACGAGTGCCTTGGTGTCTCCGGCGACGTACTTGCCGAAGGCGCTCGCGACCGGAACCCACGAGGAGTCGTAGTACGGGGCGTTCTGGAAGAAGGAGATCAGCTCGGCCGGGCCGACGAGCCCGCCGATCGGGCTCTTCTTGGCGGTGGCGCGCAGCTGAAGCCACTCGGCCTGGACGGCGGCGCGGGTGGTGCCGAGGTGGAAGGCGGCGTCGTTGGCGGCGACCCAGTCCTCCCAGTCCTTCCAGCGGCCCTCGAAGGCGATGTCCTGGTCGAGGTTGGCCTGGTACCAGATGTTCTCGCGCGACGGGTCGACCACGCTGTCGACGATCATCCGGCGCAGGTGGCCCGGGAAGAGGGTGCCGTAGACGGCGCCGAGGTAGGTGCCGTAGGAGACGCCGAGGTAGTTGAGCTTCTTCTCACCGAGCGCGGCGCGGATGACATCCAGGTCGCGGGCGGTGTTCGGCGTGGTCATGTGCGGCAGCATGGCGCCGCTGCGCTCGGCGCAGCCCTGGGCGTAGTCGCGGGCGAGCCCCCGCTGGGCCTTCTTGTCGGCCTCGGTGTCCGGCACCGGGTCGGCCTTGGGCGCCTTGACGAACTCTTGTGGATCCACGCAGGAGATGGGCGCGGAGTGGCCGACGCCGCGCGGGTCGAAGCCCACGAAGTCGTAGGCCTTGGCGACGTTCGCCCAGATGGCGTTCTTGGTGGTGACCCGGCGCGGGAAGCGCAGCCCGGAGCCTCCCGGACCGCCCGGGTTGTAGACCAGGGAGCCCTGGCGCTCCTGCGGGGTCCCCGTGTTGCCGATGCGGTCGACGGCGAGCTTGATCTGCTTGCCGTACGGCTCCGCGTAGTCCAGCGGCACGCTGACCCAGCCGCACTGGATGGGCTTGTCCAGTCCCCAGTCCGCGGGGCAGTCCTGCCAGTCGATGCCGGCCTCGGCGGCGCGGGCGGCGGCGATCTCGGCGCCGCGCGCCTCGCGGTCCTGTCCGTGGCGGCTGTCGGCGCCGGCCGCGGGCGCCGACACCACGCCGGCTATCAGGGTCGCGGTGACGAGTGCTCCGGCGGAACCGAGCGCCATCAGACGGCCCTTCGGTCTGTTCTCCCTCAAGTTGGGCCCCTCCCCTGCGTCTTCAAGTGGTCAGGCGGGGATCCTCCCGGCTGTGAGCCGTCTGAGAACAGGGGTCGCGAAGGCTTCTTTGCCAATCCGATAAACGGACGGCCGCGTCTCGCTGAGCGGGCGCAAGCGCCTACCCCAGCAGGGCCAGCGCCTCGTCCAGCACGCGCCGCAGCCTGAGCGCGTCGGGCGCCACGGCGCTGACGAGTACGGCGGGCCCGGCGAGCGGTATCACCGCGGCGTTCTCCCCCAACATGCGCGCGGCGGGCGGCCGCTCGGCGAACTCGGGCCGTGCGACGACCAGTTGGCCGACCGACCGGTGCCCGGCGAGCACGGCGGGCCCGTCCCAGCCGCCCGGTGCCCCGGGTCCGCAGGCCAGCTCCTGGTCCAGCACGGTGCGGCCCGCGACCCGCACCGTGAGCCGGCTGCCGAGCCGCCCCGGCTCCTCCCCGAACCGCCCGAGCACCTGCTCCTCGCGCAGCACCAGCCGTGCCCCGACGCCGATTTCGGCTCGCGTGGTGACGTACAGATCGCTGCCACCGGCCGCGATCAGCTGCTCGGGCAGCCAGCGCAGTTCCCCGCCGTCGGCCACGTCGAGCCGAACGTCGTAGCGCGCCGCGCCCCCGGTCTGGCCGGGCAGCGCGATGGTGGCGGCCGCCGACCCCACGTGCAGCCGGGCGCCCTCCTCCACCCGCGCGTCCAGCGCGAAGCGGTCGCCGCCGAGCGGTCCGCTCATCGCGCCGACGACCATGACCCGCGCCTCGCCACCGCTCCCCCGGGTGCGGCGCAGCGCGAGCGGGCCGTCCGAGTCCAGCACGGGCAGCGCCGTACCGCCGCGCCCGTCGGCGCGGGCCGCGATCCGTGCGTGTGCCCGGACTCCGGTCGCCGTCATGCCGTCCACGCGCCGAGCCGCTCCCGCACCCAGGCGGCCACGTCGGCGACACCGGACTCGCCGCGCAACGACTGGAGGACCACGGGGAGTTCGGCCCGTTGCGCCTTGGCGTCGGCGGCCATCCGGGCGAGGTCGGAGCCGACGTACGGCGCGAGGTCGGTCTTGTTGACCACGAGCAGGTCGGCGGTGGTGACGCCGGGCCCGCCCTTGCGCGGGATGTCGTCACCGCCGGCCACGTCGATCACGAAGATCTGGGCGTCCACGAGCCCCTTGGAGAAGGTCGCGGTGAGGTTGTCGCCGCCGGACTCCACGAGGATCAGGTCCAGCGGCCCGACCGCCTCCTCCAGGTCCTCCACGGCTTCGAGGTTGGCGGAGATGTCGTCGCGGATCGCGGTGTGCGGGCAGGCGCCGGTCTCCACGGCCGTGATCCGCTCGGGCGGCAGCACGGCCTCCCGGAGCAGGAACTCGGCGTCCTCGCGGGTGTAGATGTCGTTGGTGACGACGGCCAGCGACAGCTCGTCGCGCAGCGCCCGGCACAGCGCGGCGACGGTCGCGGTCTTCCCGGACCCGACCGGACCGCCGAGCCCGATGCGCAGGGCACGGCGGGTTCCGTCGGGCCGGTGGGCGTCGGCGCTGACGGCGCGGGCGCCGTCGTGGGTGTGGTCGAGGTGCATGTGCGGCTCCAATTCAGCCAAGTCCGGCATTGATCGGCCCGTCCGGGGGTGCCCCCTCTGGGGGGGGAGTTCGGGGACGAGGCCGTTCAGGCCGATGGGGGGTCTGCGGGCGCAGCGCCCAGGTCAGGAAGCGAAGAGTCGTACCGGCCAGGCCGCATGCCACTGCGCACCGACCTCCAACAGCGGCCCCGACGCGGCGGGCAAGGCGTCGACACCCTCGCCGAGCACCCTCCGCGCGGCTTCCACCGCCGTATTCGCGACGCGGTCCAGCTCCGGTGCCAGCCGGGCCAGAACTCCCGTCGCGTCGAACGGATCGAGGCTCAGCAGACGCACCGTGGCGGTCGCCGGCCCGCTCACGCTCTCGTACACCGCGCAGTACGCCGCGTCCTCGGGCTCCAGACCGGCTGCTCGGGCGGCGACGCCGAGAACGACCGGCTGGTGCGCTCCCTTGGGGAACTGGCGTGCCAGCGCGTCCAGTTCGGCCGAGGGCCAGCTCGCCCGCGCGGCACGCATCAGCTGCCGGCCGAGCCTGCGTGCGGCGACCCGCAGCGCGGGTGAGGGGGTACGGGCGTCCGCCGCCGCGTCCAGCTCCCGGGGTTCGACGCCCAGCGCGGCGGCGGCGGCCAGCGCCCCCGCGACCAGCCCGGCGGTGTGCAGCCGACCCCGGCAGAAGCCTTCCAGGCTCGCGGCACAGGTGATCCGGCCCGCCTTGACGGCGGCCTCCGCCCCGCCGGAGTGCGCGTGTCCTCCGGCGGGGAAGCGGCCGTCGGCCAGGACGAGAAGTGCTGCCCTGGACATCAGAAGAGGAAGTAACGCTGGGCCATGGGCAGTTCGGTGGCCGGTGTCGCCTCGACCAGCTCGCCGTCGATGTGCACGGCGAAGCTGTCGGGGTCGATCCGCACCTGGGGACGCGCGTCGTTCTCCCGCATCTCCGCCTTGGTCACCAGGCGCGTGGAGTCGATCGCGACGAAGCGCTTGCCCAGCTGGAGCCGCTCCGGCAGTCCGTCCTCGATGGCCAGCGGGGCCACGAAGTTGAACGAGTTCGCCGCCGGTGCCCGTCCGATCGCCCCGTACATCGGCCGGGGCAGGATGGGCTGCGGCGTCGGGATGGAGGCGTTGGCATCACCCATCTGCGCGTACGCGATCTGGCCGCCCTTGATGACCAGGTGCGGCTTGACCCCGAAGAACGCGGGCTCCCACAGCACCAGGTCGGCGAGTTTGCCGGTCTCGACGGAGCCGATCTCGCGGGCGAGGCCCTGGGCGAGCGCCGGGTTGATCGTGTATTTGGCGACGTAGCGCCGTACCCGGTGGTTGTCGGCCTGCCCGTCACCGGGCAGGGCACCGCGCCGCCGCTTCATGACATGGGCCGTCTGCCAGGTGCGCAGGATCACCTCGCCGACGCGGCCCATGGCCTGGGAGTCGGAGGAGATGATCGAGATCGCGCCGAGGTCGTGGAGGATGTCCTCCGCGCCGATGGTGGACGGCCGGATCCGGGATTCGGCGAACGCCAGGTCCTCCGGCACCGCCGGGTTCAGGTGGTGGCACACCATCAGCATGTCGAGGTGTTCCTCGGCGGTGTTGACGGTGAACGGCCGGGTCGGATTGGTGGAACTGGGCAGCACGTTCGGCTGCGAGACCACGGTCATGATGTCCGGGGCGTGGCCGCCCCCGGCGCCTTCGGTGTGGTACGAGTGGATGCCCCGGCCCGCGATCGCCGCGAGGGTGTCGCCGACGAAACCGGCCTCGTTCAACGTGTCCGTGTGGATGGCGACCTGGATGCCGGTGCGGTCGGCGACGGTGAGCGCCGCGTCGATGACGGCCGGGGTCGAGCCCCAGTCCTCGTGCAGCTTCAGGCCGGCCGCGCCGCCCCGGATCTGGGAGAGCATCGCCTCGTGGGAGACCGTGTTGCCCTTGCCGAGGAAGCCGACGTTGACCGGGTAGGCCTCCATCGCGTCGAACATCCGCGCGAGATGCCAGGGGCCGGGCGTCACGGTCGTCGCCTTGGAGCCCTCGGCCGGTCCGGTGCCGCCGCCGACCAGCGTGGTGATGCCGGCGCAGAGCGCCTCGTCGGCGATCTGCGGGCAGATGAAGTGGACGTGCGCGTCGATGGCACCGGCGGTCAGGATGCGCCCGTTGCCGGCGATCACCTCGGTCTCCGGACCGATGACCAGATCCGGGTGCACCCCGTCCATCGTGTCCGGGTTGCCCGCCTTGCCGATGCCGGTGATCCGCCCGTCACGGATGCCGACGTCGGCCTTGACGATCCCCCAGTGGTCGATGATGACGACCCCGGTGACGACGGTGTCGGGGGTGCCCTCCGCGCGCGTGACACGCGACTGGCCCATGGACTCGCGGATGACCTTGCCGCCGCCGAAGACCGCTTCGTCACCGGCGCGCCCGGGGCCGCCGGAGCGGTCCTCCTCGATCTCGATCAGCAGGTCGGTGTCGGCGAGCCGGATGCGGTCGCCGGTGGTGGGGCCGAACAGATCGGCGTAGGCGTCGCGGGAGATCTCAGGCATCGAGGGCACCTCCTGTCTCGCCGCGCAGTCCGGGCACGATCCGGGCGCCGGCCAGGGGCACGAGCTGGACGTCGACCGGGATGCCGGGCTCGAAGCGGACGGCGGTCCCGGCGGCGACGTTCAGCCGCTTGCCGCGTGCGGCGTCCCGGTCGAACTCCAGGCCGGGGTTGGCCTCGGCGAAGTGGTAGTGGGAGCCGACCTGGACGGGCCGGTCGGCGGCGTTGAGGACGGTCAGCCGGGTGACCTCACGGCCCTCGTTGCAGACGACGGGGCCGTCCGCGAAGAACACCTCTCCGGGAATCATCGCGCCCCCCTCAGATGATCGGCTCGTGGACGGTCACGAGCTTGGTGCCGTCCGGGAAGGTGGCCTCGACCTGTACGTCGTGGATCATCTCAGGGACCCCGTCCATGACCTCGTCCCTGGTGAGGAGCTTGCGGCCGGAGGACATCAGCTCGGCGACCGTACGGCCGTCGCGCGCGCCCTCGAGGAGGTGCGACGTGATGAGGGCGACCGCTTCCGGGTGGTTGAGCCTGAGCCCACGGGCCCTGCGCTTCTCGGCCACATCGGCCGCCACATGGATCAGCAGCCTCTCTTGCTCGTGCGGGGTCAGTTGCACGTCCCACCTCACAGTCCTTGCTCCGGACCGTGCGGGGTCCGGTTGCCGCTGCCACCGCGACGGGATAGGTGTAACACGCAGACAAAATTGCCCCGATGATGACCAATCCGGGCAGAAAAACCCGTGGTGGCGTGGATCGGCAGGCTAGTTCGCCGGAGTTTCAGCGACGTTAACCAGACCTTGATCGGCGCATGACTGCGTAATGGACTCGCTCACACCCGGTCGGCGGAGGTGCCGCACCGACCCGGCTCACCCGAGGCGCACGGTCAGGAGACGGCGGGCCCCCGGTGCTCCGCCGCGATCCCGAAGCGCTGCCGTTCGCGCGCGGCGGAATTCGTCTCGCGCACCCCGGACACCGAACTGATCACCTGCTCCTCGGCCGACTCGTCGAGCGCGTCGAGCCGCTCCAGGTCGGCGGCCGAGACCAGCGCGACGAGCGGCTTGCCGTGCCGTGTCACGACGACCCGCTCACCGCCGTACACCACCCGGTTGATCAGGTCGGCGAGCTCAGCCCTGGCTTGCGTCACCGGAATCTCGTAGGCCATGCACCCATCATAACGTCACGTACGTCCTGTACATTTTTTACAGAAGCGGAGCCGCCAGTGCTCCGCCTGGAGGAGGGGTACGCCCATGACCCGACCGTCCGCCCGTCATGTCCTGCCCGAGTTCACCGAGCGCACGGGCACGGGCCACCGCACGCTGGATCCCTACTCGAAGCTCTTCGAGAGCCGGGTCGTCTTCCTCGGGACACCCCTCGACGACACGGCCGCGACGGACGTGATCACTCAGTTCATGCAGCTCGAACACGCGGCACCGGACCGGGACATCACGCTGTACCTGAACTGCCCGGGCGGCTCCTTCACCGCCATGACCGCGGTCTACGACACGATGCGGTACGTCAGTTGCGACGTGGAGACCTATTGCCTGGGCCAGGCCGCCTCCGCCGCCGCGGTGCTGCTCACGGCCGGGACACCGGGCAAGCGCTTCATGCTGCCGAACGCCCGCGTGGTGCTGGAACAGCCCGCCCTGACCGAGCCGGCCAAGGGGCAGCCGAGCGACCTCGCCATCCAGGCCGAGGAGCTGGTACGGATGCGCGCCCTCATGGAGGAGATGCTGGTCCGTCACACCGGGCGCACCGCGGAGCGGATCCACCAGGACCTGGAGCGGGAGCTGGTGCTCGACGCGCCGGGCGCACTGGCGTACGGCCTGGTGGACGGCGTCGTCCCGAGCCGCAGGGCGCAGCCCGGCGCCGGACACGCGGGGTGAGCGGGCGGTGCTTCCGCCGGAACTTCCGCCGCTGCCCGCGCTGACGCGCGCCGAGGGCGAGTTGATCGACCGTTACCTGGAGGCGGCCGACCTGCTGGGCCGCATCAACCCGGCGCAGACCGGGGACACTTATCGTGGGCTGCGCGCGGCGCAGGCCCTGGTGCGCAAGGCGGCCGAGCTGCGCGACGCGCTGACCCTGATGCACCAGCGGGGCGAGACGGAGCTGCACGGGGACACGCTGGCACGGGCTTTGCGGGTGCTGGACGGCGAGCGCCGTACCGCGCGCGTCACGCTCCCGCCCGACTGCGTCGGCTGACCCGGACGTGCGTCCGGCCCGACGGGTCCCTCGTGTCGACGGACCGCCCGGGCCGGGCCTCGGACGACCCGAACGGCCTACCGCCGACCGGGGTATCTCACGACCCTTTTGCGGGCCTCCCGACTTGCGCGCAACTCGTGTTTGAGACTCATGCTCACCTGCTCCGCCCCAGGTCCGGGGCTACGCGCGGGACCTGACGGTGACTCGAACATCCCGTTGTCCACCCGAACGGGCGAGTGGTGAGTAACGCCACAAACCCCCGATTCCATTGGGATTTTCCGACTGCTGTGAGTCAAGATCCCTGACTGACGACAAGCCCCCGCCACAGCGGCGGGGCGGTCCGGGCGGACGCCGAGTCCTGCCGCCGCCCGGATGACCGGTCGACAGGAGTGGATCGGCAGGAGTGGAGGACCCGAGCAAGACGGGTCGCCGGGACGGACGTTCGTCACAGACGGGCGGTCGTGCCGAGCAGCCCTTGGGGTGAAGCCGCGGCAACGCGGCCGGGCAACTTCGCCAGCCCGAATCCGACAGGTCATCCTTCACAGGCGGCTGACGAAGGGTTGCGCATGACTGCGCTCAATCGTGTCCCGTCGCTGATGGCCCGGGCCGGCACGGCCTCGGCTCTCACCCTCGCCGCCGTGGGCGGCTCGATCACGGTCCCGGGCCTCGCCACCGACGCCTCGGCCGCCACGATAGCGACGAAAGCACTCCAGATCGCGGCCTCCAAGAAGGGTTCCCCCTACCAGTACGGGGCCACCGGGCCACGCCGGTTCGACTGCTCGGGGCTGACGCTCTACTCGTTCAAGAAGGCCGGCAAGCGCCTGCCGCGTACGGCCGCCCAGCAGTACAACAAGACGCACCACATCTCGGCCGGGAACCGCAAGGCCGGCGATCTGGTGTTCTTCCACTACGGATCCAGCGTCTACCACGTCGGCATCTACGCCGGGAAGAACAAGATCTGGCACGCCCCGAGGACCGGGTCCGTGGTGCGGCTGGAGAAGATCTGGACCAACGCGGTCTGGTACGGCCGGGTCAGCTGACCCGGACTCAGCCGAGGAGCGGCTCCAGCAGCAGGGCCGCTCCGAGCGCCGTCAGCGCCGCCCCGGTGCCCGCCTGGAGTACGCGGGCGGCCCGGGGTCGGCGCAGCCACCTGCCGAGCCGGTCCACCAGGAGGGCCACGACCTGGAACCAGGCCAGCGCGATCGCACAGACGATCAGCGCGAGCAGCAGCGTCTTCGGCAGGGCCGAGCCACCCGAGGGCACGAACTGGGGCAGCAGGCTGAGGAAGGTCAGCGAGGCCTTCGGGTTGAGGACGTTGGTGACGAAGCCCTGCCGCAGCGGGTGCGTCGCGGCCGGGGGCACGGACTCGGCGGGACCGGTGACGGGCCTGTGCAGCGACCACAGGGTCCGCAGACCGAGCTGCAGCACATAGGCGCCGCCCAGCAGCTGCAGCGCGCGGAACAGCGCGGGTACGGCGACCAGGACCGCCGCGACCCCGGCCACGGCGAGTGTGGTGTGCACCAGGAGACCGCCGGCGATACCGAGCCCGCAGACCGCGCCGGCCCGGCGGGAGACCAGGGCGTTGCGGACGACCACGGTGAAGTCGGCGCCCGGCATGGCGACGAGACCCGCGGCGATCCCGGTGAAGGCGATGAGCTGTCCGTCCATGGGGCCAGCCTGCACGCCTGCGGCCTTCAGCAGGTATTTCCAATCATCTGAGCCAGCCTTAAGCGATGCTTTAGGCTGGCTCCATGTACGACCCCACCCGGCTTGCCGCGCTGGTCGCCGTCGCGGAGGCGGGCTCCATCACGCGGGCCGCGGACCGGCTCGGATACACGCCGCCCGCCCTCTCGCAGCAGCTGGCCAAGCTGGAGCGGGAGGCGGGCACGGCGCTGCTGGTACGCCACCACCGCGGGGCCCGGCTGACCGAGGCGGGCGAGGTACTGGTGGCGCGGGCCCGGGTGGTGCTGGACGAGCTGGAGCGGGCCCGGCACGAGCTGGCCCGGCTGGCCGGCCTGACGGGCGGGGTGCTGCGCCTCGGCACCTTCCCGACGGCGGGTGTCCATCTGCTGCCGCCCGCTCTGAGCGCGTTCCGCCGGGCCCACCCGGACGTCCGGCTGTCGGTCGCCGACTACGACCCGCCGTCCGGGGTCACCGCGGTGGCGGCCGGAGAGGTGGACCTGGCGCTCACCCACGCCTATCACCCGGCCGAGCCCGCCCCCGTGCCCGCCTCCGTCGCCCTGGAACCGGTCCTGGAGGAGGAGCTGGTGCTGGTGACGGCCCCCGGCCACGCCCTCAGCAGTGCCTCGTCCCGGCTGCCGCTGGAGCAGCTGGCCGGGCAGCCGGTGATCAGCATGGCGCCGCATCATCCGGCCCGGCGTGAGGTGGAGGCGCTGCTCGCCGGGGTGGGCGCCACTCCCGCGCTGCTGGTGCCGACGCCCGGGTACGCCGTCGTGTGCGCGCTGGTCAGTGCCGGGCTCGGAGTGGCCCTCGTACCGGAGATGGTGGCGCGGACCGCGGTCACTCCGGTCGGAGTACGTCCGTTGGAGGGGGGTCGGCTGCGCCGCACGATCTCGGTCGCCTACCGGGCCGAGGAAGTCGCTCCCGCCACGCAGGCGTTCCGGGCCCTTCTGCACGGGGCGTTCGGCCGGGCCCAGCACGCTCCGGCGCGTCAGCGTCCCTCCTTGTGAACTGTCCCCCGGCCGGGTGGGGTTTGCGAAACGATCCGCCGGACGGGCCCTACGGCTCCGGCTGTCCCGCCGTGACCGGCTCGGCCGGGATGGACCAGGGAAGTTCGATGCAGACCGTCTTGCCGCCCTCGCGGGTGGGGCGGATCCGGAGTTTGCCGCCGCACTCCGCGGTGAGCCAGCGGATGATGACCATGCCGCGCCCGTTGTCCTGCTGGACCGCGGCGGGCAGTCTCTTCGGAAAGCGCGGATGACTGTCCGTCACACCGATGCGCAGCTGTTCGTCGCGGTGCAGGGCGATGTCTACGGTGAAGGTGGGTGACTGACCGAGGGTGTGCTGTACGGCGTTGGTGGCGAGTTCGGAGACGATCAGCCGCACGGTGTCGGCCGCGTCGGTGTCCGGTGGCAGACCCCACTCCGCGAGGGTGCCCACCACATAGGAGCGGGCCGCGGAGACCGAGGCGGGATCGCTCGGCAGAGTGACGGATGCTTCCAGATGGTCTGCCATGGAGACGTCGTCCCTTTCCCACGGGCCGCAAGTCCGACGAGGAGCGGATGGTTCGAGTACGGTCCCGCACTGGTGCTTCGTCGCCAGACTGCCACCACCGGGCCGGTCAGGGGAACGATCCACCAAGATATGCATATATCTGTCGCTCAAAGCGGTGAACTCTGCGACGGGAGACCGTATTTGGGCGGCCCGGAAGGAGTAAGGAGTACCCCATGCAGAACGGTCCCGCGGTACGGCGCCGCAAACTCGGCGCCGAGCTGCGCACGCTGCGCACGGGTACGGGACTCACCAGCGGCGAGGCGGCCCGGTTGGTGGGCTGGCACCAGTCGAAGGTGAGCCGCATCGAGACCGGCGCGAGCGGCGTGAAACCGGCCGATGTGCGGTTACTCCTGGATGCCTACGGGGTGCGGGAGGGGCAACTGCGCGAGATGCTGCTGATGTTGGCGGGGTCCGAGGGTGCGGGCGGACGCAGCCGGTGGTGGCACGCCTACCGGGGAATCCTGCCGCCCACCTACCGCGATTTCATCAGCCTGGAGTCGCAGGCGAGCGGGATGCGCACGCTGGAGACCACCGTGGTCCCGGGTCTGCTGCAGACGCCCGAGTACGCCCGCGCGGTGACCCGGGCGGCCGTGGGGGGAGTGGACGAGGAGCGGCTGGACGCGCTGGTGGAGGTGCGGCTGGCCAGGCAGGACGTGCTGCGTTCGGATCCGCCGCTGGCGCTGAGCGCGGTGCTGGACGAGGCAGTGCTCAGGCGTGAGGTCGGCGGGCCGGAGGTGATGGCGCGGCAGCTGGCACGGCTGGTCGAGGCCGCTTGTCTGCCCCAGGTGAAGCTGCAGGTGCTGCCGTTCGGCGCGGGAGCGCATGTCGGCCTCACCGGGCCTTTCGTTATCTTCTCATTTCCGAGCACTTCTGATCTGGATGTGGTTGTTCTGGACCAGTTGACGAGTAGCCTCTATCTGGAACGGAAAGAAGACCTCATGGCCTACTCGGAGGCCTTCAACACCCTTCGGATCTACGCCCTTTCACCCGAGGACTCGTTGGATTACATCGCCGGGATAGGTGACGGCGCGTAAGGAGGCACCATGCCAGCACTGCCTCGGAACGTCCCTGCCAGTACCGATCTGCACGATGTGCGATGGCTGCGCAGCAGCTACAGCACCGGAGCGAACAACTGCGTGGAGACGGCACGGCCGCACTCCGGCCCGTGGGCCGGACTGCTCGCCGTGCGCGACTCCAAGGATCCGGCCAAGCCCGCGCTGCTCTTCTCCCCCGAGAGCTGGGCGGGCTTCGTGACCGCGCTCCGGTGATCCCCTTCCCACCCCACCCGACCGATTCCTACTGATCAGATCCGATCACTGTCGGATCGTTCTCGTGCGACGCACGGCCGTGTCACGCCGACTCATGGTCGCGTCTCGCCGATCACCCGTACAGCGCGTTCGATCTCGGCCCCGGACAGGTCGGCCCGGGCGGTCAGCCTCAGCCGCGAGATGCCGTCGGGCACGGAAGGAGGACGGAAGCAGCCCACGGCCAGGCCTGCCGTACGGCAGTCCGCCGCCCAGCGCACGGCCTGCTCCGGGGAGGGAGCCCGCACCGAGACCACCGCGGCGTCCGGACGTACCGCCTCCAGACCCGCGGCGGTCAGGCGCGCGTGCAGCTCGGCGGCGACCGCGCGGGCCCGTGCGGCCCGCGCCGGTTCGCGGCGCAGCAGCCGCAGCGCCGCCAGCGCCGCGCCCGCGGCCGCGGGCGCGAGGCCGGTGTCGAAGATGAAGGTCCGGGCCGCGTTGACCAGATGGTCGACGACCCGCGCCGGACCGAGCACCACTCCGCCCTGGCTGCCCAGCGACTTGGAGAGCGTGGCCGTGACGACCACGTCGTCGGCGCCCGCGAGTCCGGCCGCCTGCGCGGCGCCCCGGCCTCCGTCGCCCAGCACACCGAGCCCGTGCGCGTCGTCCACGACCAGGCCCGCGCCGTGCTCCCGGCACGCCTCGGCCAGCGCGGCCAGCGGGGCGGCGTCGCCGTCGACGGAGAAGACCGTGTCGGAGACGACGATCGCCGCTCCCTCGTGCGTGGCGAGCGCCTTGTCCACCGCCTCCGGATCGGCGTGTCCGACCACCTGCCTGGTGCCCCGCGCGAGCCGGCAGCCGTCGATGAGCGAGGCGTGGTTGCCCGCGTCGGAGACGATCAGGGAGCCGTGCGGGCCCAGCGCGGTGACCGCGGCCAGGTTCGCGGCATAACCGGACGAGAAGACCAGGGCCGCCTCGAAACCGCAGAAGTCCGCCAGCTCCCGCTCCAGCTCGGTGTGCAGCTCGGTGGTGCCGGTGACCAGCCGGGAGCCGGTGGAACCGCCGCCCCAGAGCCGGGCGGCACCGGCCGCCCCCTCGGCGATCTCGGGGTGACGGGCCAGGCCCAGGTAGTCGTTGCTCGCCAGGTCCAGCAGCGGCGAGTCGGCGGGCCGCGGGCGCAGGGTCCGTACGAGACCGGCGCGGCTGCGCGCCTCGGCCTGCTCGTCGATCCAGCCGAACGCCATGGGTCCTCCGGGGCTTTTGTAGGTAGCGGACAGACCCTAGCGGCACGACCAGCCGCCCAGGGTGTGGCGATACCCACACGATGATCCGTCTCCGTTGTGCAAACTCTCCTTGGCCCGAAGCGGTTCCGTAGGACAGGATCGGACCTCATGGACCTGCTGAACACGCTGGTGGACAAGGGGCTGCGGCGCGAGGTGCCGACCCGCGAGGAAGCACTCGCCGTGCTCGCCACCTCCGACGACGACCTGCTCGATGTGGTGGCCGCGGCCGGCAAGGTGCGCCGGCACTGGTTCGGCCGACGCGTGAAACTCAACTACCTGGTCAACCTCAAGTCCGGCCTGTGCCCCGAGGACTGCTCCTACTGCTCCCAGCGCCTCGGCTCCAAGGCCGACATCCTCAAGTACACCTGGATCAAGCCCGACGAGGCCTCCCGGGCGGCCGCGGCGGGCCTGGCCGGAGGGGCCAAGCGGGTCTGTCTGGTGGCCAGCGGACGCGGCCCGACGGACCGGGACGTGGACCGGGTCTCCCAGACCATCAAGGCCATCAAGGACCAGAACGAGGGCGTCGAGGTGTGCGCCTGTCTCGGTCTGCTCTCCGACGGCCAGGCCGAGCGGCTGCGCGAGGCGGGCGCGGACGCCTACAACCACAACCTGAACACCTCCGAGGCCACCTACGGGGACATCACCACCACCCACACGTACGCCGACCGGGTGGACACGGTGAACAAGGCGCACGCGGCCGGGCTGTCCGCCTGCTCGGGTCTGATCGCCGGTATGGGCGAGAGCGACGAGGACCTGGTGGACGTGGTCTTCTCGCTGCGCGAACTGGACCCGGACTCCGTTCCGGTGAACTTCCTGATCCCGATGGAGGGCACCCCGCTCTCCGCGGAGTGGAACCTCACCCCGCAGCGCTGCCTGCGCATCCTCGCGATGGTCCGGTTCGTCTGCCCGGACGTGGAGGTGCGCATCGCGGGCGGCCGCGAGGTCCATCTGCGCACGATGCAACCGCTCGCCCTGAACCTGGCCAACTCGATCTTCCTCGGCGACTACCTGACCAGCGAGGGCCAGGCGGGCAGGACCGACCTGGAGATGATCGCGGACGCCGGGTTCGAGGTGGAGGGCACCGACGAGGTGACGCTGCCGGAGCACCGGGTGGACGCCGCCCGGGGCGGGTGCGGGTCGCACGAGAGCGCCGGGTGCGGATCCGTCTGCGGCTCGCACGAGGGAGCGGACGTGTGCGGTACGGCCACGGTGCCCGCGGTGAACGAGCCGCGCACCGACCTCGTCGCCGTGCGCCGCCGGGGCGCCGGAACGGACCTCGCACCCAATGCCTGACCTGCCCGGCCCGAACGTGCCCGAGCTGCTGGAGCTGGACCGGCGGCATGTGTGGCATCCCTACGGCCCGATGCCGGGGCGTGCCGAACCGCTCGTCGTGGAGTCGGCGAGCGGGGTGCGGCTGCGCCTCGCCGACGGCTCGGGCGAACTCGTCGACGGCATGTCCTCGTGGTGGTCGGCGATCCACGGCTACAACCACCCGGTCCTGAACGAGGCGGTGCACGCGCAGCTGGGGCGGATGAGCCATGTGATGTTCGGCGGGCTCACGCACGAGCCCGCCGTACGACTCGCGAAGCTCCTTGTCGACATGTCACCAAGCGGCCTGGAGCATGTGTTCCTGGCCGACTCCGGGTCGGTGTCGGTCGAGGTCGCGGTGAAGATGTGCCTGCAGTACTGGCGCTCGCTCGGCCGGCCCGGCAAGCAGCGGCTGCTGACCTGGCGGGGCGGCTATCACGGCGACACCTGGCAGCCGATGTCGGTGTGCGATCCCGAGGGCGGGATGCATGAGCTGTGGACCGGTGTGCTCCAGCGCCAGGTGTTCGTGGGCCCGCCTCCGGCCGAGTACGAGGAGTCGTACGCGGAGGAGCTGCGCTCGACGATCGAGCGGCACGCCGATGAGCTGGCCGCGGTGATCGTGGAGCCGGTGGTGCAGGGCGCGGGCGGGATGCGGTTCCACTCCCCCGGGTATCTGCGGGTGCTGCGCGAGGCGTGCGACGCGCACGACGTGCTGCTGGTGTTCGACGAGATCGCCACCGGTTTCGGCCGCACCGGAGCGATGTTCGCGGCGGAGCACGCCGCCGTGACGCCGGACGTGATGTGCGTCGGCAAGGCACTGACCGGCGGCTATCTGACGATGGCGGCCACGCTGTGCACCGCGCGGGTGGCGGACGGCATCTCGCGGGGCGAGGTGCCGGTGCTCGCCCACGGGCCGACGTTCATGGGCAATCCGCTGGCGGCGGCCGTCGCCTGCGCCTCCATCGAGCTGCTGCTCGGACAGGACTGGCTCGCCGAGGTCAAGCGGATCGAGGCGGGGCTGCGCGAGGGGCTCGCTCCGGCCGCGCGGCTGCCCGGTGTGAAGGACGTCCGCGTCCTCGGCGCCATCGGGGTCGTCCAGCTCGACCACGAGGTGGACATGGCCGCGGCCACCCGGGCCGCCGTGCGGGAGGGCGTGTGGCTGCGCCCGTTCCGCGACCTGATCTACACGATGCCGCCGTACGTCACCGGGGACGCGGACGTGGCACGGATCGCACACGCGGTGTGCGCCGCGGCGCGGGAGGGCTGACATGCGGGTACTGATGATCACGGGGACGGGCACGGAGGTCGGCAAGACGGTCACCACCGCCGCCGTCGCCGCCGCGGCGCTCGCCACCGGGCGTTCGGTGGCCGTGCTGAAGGCCGCGCAGACGGGGGTCGGGCCGGACGAGCGCGGGGACGCGGACGAGGTCGCGCGGCTCGCGGGTGCGGTGACAACCTCCGAACTGGCCCGCTTCCCCGAGCCGCTCGCGCCGGGCACGGCGGCCCGGCGGGCGGGCATGGCTCCGGTGCATCCGCACGAGGTGGCCGAGGCCGCGGCCAAGCTGGCCACCGAGCACGATCTGGTGCTGGTCGAGGGCGCGGGCGGGCTGCTCGTGCGCTTCGACGCGGCGGGCGGGACGCTGGCGGACGCGGCGCGGCTGCTGGACGCACCCGTGCTGCTCGTCGCCTCGGCCGGCCTCGGCACGCTCAACATCACGGAGCTGACGGCTCGTGAACTGGGCTCGCGCGGGCTGCGGTTGGCCGGTGTGGTGATCGGCAGCTGGCCCGGCGCCCCGGACCTCGCCTGCCGTTGCAACGTCGCCGATCTGCCGGAGGCCGCCGGCGCTCCGCTGCTCGGCGCGCTGCCCGCCGGGGCGAGCGCGCTCGCGCCCGCCGACTTCCGCACGGCGGCCCCGACGTGGCTGGCGCCACGCCTGGAGGGCACGTGGGACGCGGAGGCGTTCCGGGTCCGGGAGGCGCCCTGAAGCCCGGAGAGAACGTGAGTTCGCATGCCGAATGTGTGACCTTTACGGCTGTGGCTTGTTGGGCGGGGTGACGGATCGTCGGCATGGGGCTGGGGCGTCCGGCGTCCCGGCGGGGGTGCGACGGGGTTTCCCGGGGGACAATCAGCGTAGGGCCCGACCTTTCCGGGAGGTTGCCATGCGGTTGTCGTCGACCGGTTCCGCCACGATGGCGCGGGGCCCTGTCCACCACCCGCTGTTCGCGCGCTACTACGCCCGGCTCAGCGTGGCCGCCGAGACCCGGTTCGGGATGGCCGGGACGCGCGAGCGGCTCCTCGCCGGGCTGTCGGGGCGGGTGATCGAGATCGGTGCCGGCAACGGGCTGAACTTCGGGCACTATCCGGGGACCGTCGCGGAGGTCGTCGCGATCGAACCGGAGCCGCTGCTGCGGAAGTTGGCCCTGCAGTCGGCCCTGCGCGTCCAGGTGCCGGTCGATGTGGTGCCGGGGGCGGCGGAGGCGCTGCCGGTGAAGAGCGAGGCCTTCGATGCCGCCGTGCTGTCGCTGGTGCTGTGCAGCGTGCGGGACGTGCCGCGGGCGCTGGGCGAGGTACGGCGGGTGCTCAGACCGGGCGGCGAGGTGCGGTTCTTCGAGCACGGCCGGGGCGGCGGCCGGGTGATGGGGCTGACCCAGCGCGTCCTGGACCGGACGCTGTGGCCCGCGCTGAACGGCGGCTGCCATCTCGCCCGGGACCCGGTCGCCGAACTGCGCGGGGCCGGGTTCGAACTCGGCCCGTACCGGCGGGTGTCGCTGCCGGAGAAGGGGCCGAAACTGCCCACCTCTTACTGTGCGCTGGGGACGGCCTGGCGGCCGGGCGAGCCGGTCGCGCGGTGATCCGGCGGTCCGGCCCGCCGCCGGTCACAGGCTCCAGCGGCGCAGCTCCCGGGCGATGTCGTCGATGCCCGCCTCGCCGCTCTTGACCAGCCGGGCGAGGTCGCGGACCTGCTCGGGCGAGGTGACCACCTTCAGACCGCTGGCGACCAGATAGGCGTAGGCGACGGCCGAGGCGAACAGGGCGTTGGAGCGCTCCAGCGCCGGCACGTGGACGAGCAGCTGGAGCAGCGCGGCGGCGCGGGCGTGCGGGGTGTCGTAGACGGGCACGTCGAATATCTCCGCCCGGTGGCGGGCGACGGCGGCGACCAGGGCGCCCCAGTCGGTGACCTGCGGGTCCCCCGGCGTCTTCTGTTCGGCGAGCATGAGCAGCCAGGCGAGATCGATGCTGAGTTCGTTCAAGGGATCAGCTGCGGTCTTCGCCGGAGTC
The DNA here is from genome assembly GCF_001542625.1 of Streptomyces griseochromogenes. NCBI lineage: Bacteria > Bacillati > Actinomycetota > Actinomycetes > Kitasatosporales > Streptomycetaceae > Streptomyces > Streptomyces griseochromogenes. The sequence goes on from NZ_CP016279.1 coordinate 7,398,083, forward strand.
GGTGCCGCGCGCCTCGCCGAACTCCTCGGCGAACACGGACTCGTACTGCTTCATGAAGTCGGCTGCGGCGTCCACGAAGGTGCGGCCGGCCTCCCCGGTGTCCTGTCTGACCAGCTCTTCTATGTAGCGGTTCACGCTCATGCCGCGGGCCAGGGCGCGCTCGCGGGCCGCGCGGGCGGTGCCCTCGTCCACGCGCACGTTCAGCTGGGTCTTCGCCATGCTTCGACGCTAGCGCCGATGTGCTAGCAGCGGCAAGGGCGCACGGGCCCCCGTGCGGCCGTCCCCCGGCTTGGTGAGCCTGGGGGGATTCCGGCTGTGCGACGGGTCACACTAGTCTCGGCCGGTACGAGGGAGTCGACGACCGGGAGGCGGTCTTGTCCACACCTGCTGCCGAACACGCGCCGGGCCGGGCGCGCGACGGCTCTATCGCGGCCCGCGCCAGCGGGCTGACCAAGGCTTACGGCTCCGGCGAGACGACCGTGCTCGCCCTGGACTCGGTGGACGTGGACATCGCGCGCGGTCGCTTCACCGCCGTGATGGGACCCTCGGGCTCGGGGAAGTCCACCCTGATGCACTGCCTGGCGGGCCTGGACAGCGTCTCGGCCGGGCAGATCTGGCTCGGCGACACGGAGATCACGGGCCTGAGGGACCGGGAGCTGACCCGGCTGCGGCGGGACCGGATCGGCTTCATGTTCCAGTCGTTCAACCTCATCCCGACGCTCACCGCGGCCGAGAACATCACGCTGCCCATGGACATCGCCGGCCGCAGGCCCGACGAGACGTGGCTGGAGCAGGTCATCGACACGCTCGGGCTGCGAGGGCGCCTGACGCACCGCCCGGCGCAGCTCTCGGGCGGTCAGCAGCAGCGGGTCGCCTGTGCCCGGGCGCTGGCCTCCCGGCCCGAGCTGATCTTCGCCGACGAGCCGACGGGCAACCTGGACTCGCGGGCCGGGCTCGAAGTGCTGGGCTTTCTGCGCCGCGCCGTGGACGACCTCGGGCAGACCGTCGTCATGGTCACCCACGACCCGGGCGCGGCCGCCCACTCCGACCTGGTGCTCTTCCTCGGCGACGGGCGGATCGTGGACCAGATGGAGCAACCGACGGCGGACGCCGTACTGGAGCGCATGAAGGCGTTCGACGTGGTGCGCGGACGGCTCGGCGACGGCAGCACCGTCCAGGAGGGCTGACCCCGTGCTCAAGGCGACCTTGCGGAGTTTCCTCGCCCACAAGGGCCGGCTGGCGCTGTCCGCGCTGGCCGTCGTGCTGTCCGTGGCCTTCGTCGCGGGCAGCCTGATCTTCTCCGACACCGTCACCCGCACCTTCGACCGGCTGTTCGCCTCGACCTCCGCCGACGTGACGCTCGAACCGAAGCAGGACCTGAAGTCCTCCAGGGCCGCGGGCGCGGTCGAGACCGTGCCCGCGGCCCTGAAGGACCGGGTGGCGAAGGTCGAGGGGGTCGCGGCGGCGCACGCGGACGTGTCGGTGGAGAACGTGGTGGTGGTCGACGGCCACAACAAGTCCGTCGGCCCGACCACCGGCGCCCCGACCATCGCCACCTCCTGGTACGTCACCCACCGCAGCCCGGTGAAGCTGACCTCCGGTCATGCGCCGCGCGGCGCGGGCGAGGCACTGCTCGACGCGGACACCGCGGACAAGAGGCACGTGCGCATCGGCGACACCCTGACCGTGCAGGCACAGCCGGGCACGTTCCGGGTTCGGGTCGTCGGCATCGCCACGTTCACCACCACCAACCCGGGCGCGGCCCTGGTCTTCCTGGACCCCGCGGTGGCCGCCCGTGAGCTGCTCGGCTCCGCCGGGCGAGCCACCAGCATCTCGGTGGACGCGGCCCAAGGAGTGACCGACGCGGAACTCAAGCGCCGCGTCGGCGAGACGATCGGCACCGGCACCTACGACCTGAAGACCGCCGGCGAACAGGCCAAGTCGGCCGCGGCCCAGCTCGGCGGGTTCCTGGATGTCATCAAGTACGTGATGCTGGGGTTCGCCGGCATCGCCGTGCTCGTCGGCGTCTTCCTGATCGTCAACACCTTCTCGATGCTCATCGCCCAGCGCACCCGCGAACTGGGCCTGCTGCGGGCCCTGGGCGCCGACCGGCGCCAGGTGCGGCGGTCGGTGCTCACGGAGGCGGTCCTGCTCGGCGTGACCGGTTCGACGCTGGGCCTCGCGGCCGGGATAGGGCTGGCGTTCGGGCTGATCCGGCTGATGAGCGCGTTCGGGATGAATCTGAAGGCCACGGAGATGGTCATCGGCTGGCCGACACCCGTGGCGGCGTACGCCGTCGGGGTCGGTGTCACCTTCGTCGCCGCGTACCTGCCCGCGCGGCGCGCGGCGGCCGTCTCGCCGATGGCGGCGCTGGCGGACGCCGAAGTCGCCGGTGTGGGCAAGCCGTTGAAGGTACGGGCGATCGTCGGCGGGGTGGTCGGGGCGGCCGGTGCGGCCGCCCTGGCCGGGTCCGCGGCGGCCACGAAGACCGCGCCCGCGGCCGCACAGCTGGGCCTGGGCGTGGTCCTGACGCTGATCGCGACCGTGATCGCCGGTCCGCTGCTGGTGCGGCCGGTGATCCGTGTCCTCGGTGGCGCCTTCCCCGCGGTGTTCGGGTCGGTGGGCCGGATGAGCCAGCGCAACGCCCTGCGCAATCCGCGCCGCACCGGCGCCACCGCGGCCGCGCTGATGGTGGGCCTGGCGCTGGTCGGCGGGATGTCGGTGGCCAGCGCCTCGATGTCCGCCTCGTTCGACCAGCGGATCGACAAGACGCTGGGCGCCGACTTCGTCGTCCAGAACGACAACTTCATGCCGTTCACCAAGGAGATCACGGACAAGGTGCGCGGCACCGAGGGCGTGCGGCTCGTCGTACGGCAGCGGTACGCGCCGGTGGCCGTCCGGCTCCCCGACGGCAACCGCGTGACGACGACCGCCGCCGGCTACGACCCCCGGATCGAGGAGGTCGCCCATGTGACGTACACGGCCGGGAGCGGCGCGGCGGCGCTCGCGGACGGCGGGCTCGGCATGGACGCCGACTTCGCCAGGGACCACGACGTACGCCTGGGCAGCACTCTGCCCGTCGAGTTCCCCGGCGGGCACCGGGCCGAGATGCGGGTGGGCGCGCTCACGAAGCAGGGCGGCGGCGACGGGTTCGGCATGCAGGGCGGGCTGTTCTTCGGCATCGGCACGGTCGAGAAGTACGTACCCGGCGGCCAGGACGGCACCCTCTACGTCAAACGGGCCTCCGGCACCGGTGCCGACCTGCTGCGCTCCCGTCTGGAACGGACCCTTGAGCCGTATCCGCAGGTACGGGTCCGCGACCAGGCCGACTACAAGAAGCTCGTGCACGACCAGATCGCCGTGCTGCTGTACCTGGTCTACGCGCTGCTCGGACTCGCGATCGTCATCGCGGTGCTCGGTGTGGTCAACACCCTCGCCCTGTCGGTGGTCGAGCGCACCCGGGAGATCGGGCTGCTGCGCGCGATCGGGCTCAGCCGGCGGCAGTTGCGCCGGATGATCCGGCTGGAGTCAGTGGTGATCGCGGTGTTCGGCGCCGTCCTCGGCCTGGGGCTGGGGCTCGTGTGGGGCGTGTGCGTCCAGCGGGTACTGGCCCTGCGGGGCATGACCGCGCTCGCGTTCCCCTGGGGCACGATCGTCGCGGTGGTGATCGGCTCGGCGGTGGTGGGGATCGTGGCCGCCCTGCTGCCGGCGCTCAGGGCGTCGCGGATGAACGTGCTGGCGGCGATCGCGCACGAGTGACGCTCCCGCGCGGGCGTGATGGAATCGGGGATCCGGACGCAAGTCACGTGCAGCCGAGGAGAGTTCATGCCGCGCCCGTTCCGCTTCGGAGTCAACCTGCTCACGCCGTCGCCCGCCGCCGAGTGGCGGGCCAAGTGCCGCCGCGCCGAGGAACTGGGGTACGACGTGATCCTGGTCCCGGACCACCTCGGCATGGTCGCGCCGTTCCCGGCGCTGGCGGCGGCCGCCGAGGCGACCGAGCGGCCCCGGCTCGGCACGTTCGTGCTCAACGCCGGCTTCTGGAATCCGGCGCTGCTGGCCCGTGAGGTCGCCACCACGGACGCGCTGACCGGCGGCCGTCTCGAACTCGGGCTGGGGACCGGCTACGTCCCGGCAGAGCACGAGACGGCCGGGCTGCCGTTCGGCTCGCCGCGCGAGCGGGTGAACCACCTGCGGCACACGGTGCGGGAGCTGGACCGGCTGCTCGGCTCCGAGGAGCACCGGCCCCGCCCCGCGCAGTCCCGGGTGCCCCTGCTGATCGGCGCCAACGGCGACCGGATGCTGCGCCTGACGGCCGAGCACGCGGACATCGCGGCCTTCACCGGGGCACGGCCGGGAGCCACCCCGGGTTCGCTCGCGCCGCTCACCGCCGAGGAGCTGGACGAGCGGGTGGCGCGCTACCGGAAGCTGGCGGCGGACCGGGCGGAGCCCGCCGAGCTGAACCTGCTCCTCCAGCTCGTGGCCGTCACCGACGACCCGGAGCCGGCCCTGAAGCCGCTGCTGGAGCGGCAGCCCTCGCTGAGCCTGGACCAGGCGCTGGCGCTGCCGATCGTGCTGGCCGGGCCTCTGGAGGACGTCGTGGAGCGGGTGCGGGCGCAGCGGGACCGGTTCGGGTTCTCGTACCTGACCGTCCTGGAGCCGTGCATGGAGGCGTTCGCGCCGGTGATGGAGCGGCTGCGGTCCGCATGACGGAATGCGCGGGCCGCCGCGGCTTCATGTGATGGGGTGATCGCATGACCGAGCTGCGCATACGTTCCGCCCTGCCCGCCGACCTCGACGCCGTGCTGGCCTTCTGGAGGACGGCCGCCGAGGGCACCAGCATCAGCGACGACCGCGCCGGGGTGGAGCGGCTGGTCGACCGTGATCCCGAGGCGCTGATCCTCGCCATGGGGAGGGACGGTGAACTGATCGGCACGGTGATCGCGGGCTTCGACGGCTGGCGCTGCCATCTGTACCGGCTCGCGGTGCATCCGGACCGGCGGCGCCAGGGCATCGGCTCGGCGCTGCTGGCCGCCGCGGAGGAGCGGTTCGTGCGGCTCGGCGGGCGGCGCGGGGACGCGATGGTGCTGGTCCGCAACGAACGGGCACACCACGCCTGGCGTGCGGCCGGGTACGCGCCCGAGGAGCGGTGGCGGCGCTGGGTGAAGCCCCTCACGGACTGACCCCCGAGGACACTTTGCCCATCCTTTACCATTGAGGGAGCACTCGGCCCTCCGTGAAAGGTTGTGAGCGTCCGCCGATGGACGAACCTCCCGGTGCGCACCACCGCGCGCCCCTCCCCGGCCTGTCCGATCATGGGACGGGGGTGACCCGATGACCGAAGTGCTGCTCCTCGTGGTGGCGATCCTGCTCTCGCTCGCCTGCGGCGCCTTCGTGGCGGCCGAGTTCTCCCTGACCACGGTCGAGCGCGGCGAGCTGGAGCGGGCCGTCGCACGCGGCGAGCGCGGCGCCTCCGGCGCCCTGAAGGCCGTGCGGAACCTGACCTTCCAGCTCTCCGGCGCCCAGCTCGGCATCACCGTCACCAATCTGGTGGTCGGCATGCTCGCCGAGCCGTCGATCGCCAAACTGCTCGCCGGCCCGTTCGAGGCGCTCGGCCTCTCGGCCACGACGGCGAGCTCGGTCGCGCTGATCCTGGGCACGGGCCTGTCCACGGTGTTCCTGATGGTCGTCGGCGAACTGGTGCCCAAGAACTGGGCGATCTCCTCGCCGCTGGCCGTGGCCAAACGGGTGGGCAATCCGCAGCGCTGGTTCAGCGCCGCCTTCCGCCCCTTCATCACGCACCTCAACAACACGGCCAACCACATGGTGCGCCGCTTCGGCCTGGAGCCCGCCGAGGAGCTCGCCTCCGCGCGCGGGCCGCAGGAGCTGGCCGCCCTCGCCCGGCACTCCGCCAAGGCGGGCGCGCTGGAGGCGGACACCGCCGAGCTGTTCCTGCGGACGCTGAACCTGGCCGACCTGAGCGCGCAGAACGTGATGACCCCGCGCGTCCAGGTCGTCGCCCTGGACACCCAGGCGACCTGCGAGGACGTGACGAACGCGACCCGGGCCACGGGCCTGTCCCGGTTCCCGGTCTACCGCGGCAGCCTCGACTCGGTCGTCGGCATCGCCCACATCAAGGACGTCCTGGCGCTGCCCGCCAAGGACCGGCCCCGCCGCTCGGTCGCCCAGGTGATGCGCGAGCCGCTGCTGGTGCCGGAGTCCCTCACCGTCGACCGGCTGCTGGACCGGCTCTCCGGCAAGCGCACCATGGCCGTCGTCATCGACGAGTACGGCGGTACGGCGGGCGTGGCGACGCTGGAGGACATCGTCGAGGAGGTCGTCGGCGAGGTGCGGGACGAGCACGACCCGCACGAGACGCCGGACCTCGCTCCGGCCGGCGCCGACGAAGCGGGCCGGGCCCTGTACTCCGCGGACGGCGCCGCCCGCACCGACCAGCTCGCGCGCGTGGGCCTGCGCGCGCCCGAGGGGCCGTACGAGACGCTGGCCGGCCTCGTCGCGACCGAGCTGGGCCGCATACCCGGGGTCGGGGACCGGGTGGAGGTCGCCGGCTGGCGGCTGGACGTGGTGGACGCCGCCGGGCACCGGGCGGCCCGCGTGCTGCTGCACGCGCCGCTGGACGACGAGAAGAGCGACGAGAAGACGGACAAGAAGACGGAGCGGACCCGATGACCGCCGTTCAGCTGCTGATCGGTCTGGCGACGCTGGTCGTCAACGCCTTCTTCGTGGGCGCCGAGTTCGCGCTGATCTCCGTGCGCCGCTCGCAGATCGAGCCGCTCGCCCAGGAGGGCGACCGGCGCGCCAAGAGCGTGCTGTGGGGCCTGGAGCACGTCTCCGCGCTGCTGGCCGCCGCGCAGCTGGGCATCACGCTGTGCACCCTGGTCCTCGGTGTGGTCGCCGAGCCGGCGATCGCGCATCTGCTGGAGCCGGTGTTCCACGCGGTCGGCGTGTCCAAGAGCGTGGGCCACGGGGTGTCCTTCGTGATCGCGCTGTCCCTGGCCACCTATCTGCACATGCTGCTGGGCGAGATGGTGCCCAAGAACGTGGCGCTCGCCGAGCCGGTGCGCAGCGCGCTGCTGCTCGGCCCTCCCCTTGTCGCGCTGTCCCGGGCGCTGCGCCCGGTGATCTTCGCGATCAACGCCTTCGCGAACGGGCTCCTGAAGCTGCTCAGGGTGGAGGCCAAGGGCGAGGTCGCGGCGACCTTCACGGACACCGAACTGGCCGAGATCGTCAGGGACGCCAGCCAGGCGGGCCTGATCGACGACCGTGCGCAGGAACGGCTGCACGACGCCCTGGAGCTGGGCCGCAGGCCGGTGCGGGACGTGGTCGTACCGCTGGAACGGGTGGTGTACGCGCGCGTGGGCGTCACGGCGGAGCAGCTGGAGCGGCTGTCGGCCGAGTCGGGCTTCTCCCGGTTCCCGGTGGTCGACGAGGGCCGCCGGATCGTGGGCTACCTGCACGTCAAGGACGCCCTGGACGCCTCACCCCGGAACGTGCCGTTCCGGCTGCGCGACATGCGGCCCATCGCGCGCGTCCGCGAGAACACCCCGCTGGACGACGTGCTCACCGCCATGCGAGGCAGCGGTACGCACCTCGCGGGCGTGCTGGGCGACGACGGGCGGCTGGGCGGCCTGGTGACCATGGAGGACGTCCTGCGGGAGCTGTTCGGTCAGCCCGCGTGAGCCGCCCCGGGGTTCCGAGGGCGACCGACCGGCGGGTATGGAGCCGGGATACCATCGCTGTCGCCATGCAGACGAATCCCGCATCTCCGTCGTACTCCAGCCTGGTCGCGGTAGGCGACTCCTTCACCGAGGGCATGTCCGACCTGCTGCCCGACGGCTCCTACCGCGGCTGGGCCGATGTCCTCGCCGCCCGGATGGCCGCCCGCGCCTCCGGGTTCCGGTACGCCAACCTCGCCGTGCGCGGGAAGCTGATCGGGCAGATCGTCGACGAGCAAGTGGGCGTGGCGGCGGCGATGAACGCCGACGTGATCACGCTGGTCGGCGGCCTCAACGACGCGCTGCGCCCCAAGTGCGACATGGGCCGGGTGCGGGACCTGCTCACCGAGGCGGTCGAGCGGCTGGCACCGAGCTGCGGGCAGCTCGTGCTGATGCGCAGCCCCGGCCGGCGCGGTCCGGTGCTGGAACGGTTCCGGCCACGGATGGAGGAGTTGTTCGCCTGCGTGGACGACCTGGCCGCGAAGCACGGCGCCCTGGTGGTCGACCTCTACGGGGCGCCGTCGCTGGCCGACCCGCGGATGTGGGACGTGGACCGGCTGCATCTGACGGCCGAGGGGCATCGCCGGGTCGCGGAGGCGGTGTGGCAGACGCTCGGCCACGAGCCCGAGGACACCGAGTGGCGCACGCCGATGCCGCCCACCGCGCGGCCGGACTGGGTGTCGCGTCGCGTCGCGGACGCCCGGTTCGCCAAGCAGCACCTGCTGCCGTGGATAGGCCGGCGCCTGACCGGCCGGTCCTCCGGGGACGGCCGGACAGGCGCCCAATTCAGCGCTGAGCTAGACAAAGCCTTCTGGGTCAGCCCTGCGGACCACACGAACCCCGGCCCTGTGACGGACTGGCGACAGGTCGGACACTAACCCGGAGCCCCGCCCGGCTGCTATGCACCGATTAGGCGCGGGGCCTCCCCCGCACGACACCTACAGCCGACGGACCGACGTCACGCCACGAGTCGTACGGCATCCTGAGCAAGGACCTGCGCCCAGCCGACCTCAACGACCGGCCGCCTGTAGCTCACGGCGAGCCCGGAGCGTGTGATGAACTCCACCAGTTCGCATCGCAGCACACCCAAGGCCGGAACAGCCTCCACGTCCAGGGCAGCAGCCAACGCGGGGAGCTCGGCAGCAAGTTCCCACAAGATGGAAAGTCTCACCAGGCTCACGCATCATCATCCGAAGCGAAACGGCCCCCCTGCCATCCAGCAAGACAGGAACGCGATCGCAGCGAGTCAGGACCTCAAGGACATGTTCGTCGCCGGTGTCCAACAGCTGCGGCACACCTCCATAGCACCCACCCAGAGCGTCAGCGATCGCATGGTCCTCCGTCGTGATGCGCCACGCCGACACCGCAATGGGCCTTCCACCTCGCTGTCGCACCACATGGAAGCGGCCCACGGGATCGGCTGCGGATACTCGCGGCAGATCCGCCCCATCGTCGTCGAGCTTCTGATCCCCGCTGGGGCTATGGTGCGGGTGGGGAGCCATGATCTTCCTCCGGCGGCGCGATGTTCAGAGGCTCCGAGGATCCAAAGTACTCACCGCTTGGCCTAACGGCGCCCCAACCGCGCACCTACGCATTACGAGGGCCCGCAAGATCGTGACGGCGGATCCCAGCACCTGACCAGACATCCTGTTTTGCCAGGTCAGAGACGTGCGGCCTGGATCCCCACGGCACCCAGTCCACCGTGTGCCGGGACGTCCGCTCACGCATCGCTCACACAAGAGAGGCGCTTGGAGAGCATTTCCCGAGCGTGGTGGCCAAACGAGCCACGGCGATGTCGGGGTGCCAGTTTCAGGCGGGAGCTGCGGAGGATCATCGTGTGGCTGGTACGGCCGGTGCCATCTTCGGTGATGACGAGGTCATCCTGGGTGGTGCGGTAGAAGTCCCTCTGTCCGGACGCGTCATGCCCTGCTGCACACGCTGGCGCGCTCCGGCCTGCGGGGCTCGCTCAGCGAGGGCGAACTGGCTGTTCGGCTCTCCGAGTTCCCCCCGAAGGCCGCGCTCGTCGTCAATGCGCTGCTGACCCAGGCTGGGAGGCCGGTGCAGAACAGTCCCAGGATGCGAAGTCCTGGCGAACCCCGTCGGTGTATCGGGGGCAGGCCGGTGTCGCTGGAAGGGAAGTTGTACAGGCGTGCTCTACCAGTAGTGGCGTCGGCCGCCGACCGCGTGGCCGAGGGAGCCGAGGAGGAACAGGACGACTCCGATGAGGAGCAGGATGATCCCGATTGTCCACAGGATGCCGATGTTCAGGACGAATCCGACGACGAGCAGGATGATACCCAGTGCGATCACGGCGTTCTTCTTTCTCTCCGGCCGGTGTGCCGGCCGCTGTGAGGCGGGATGCCGTTCATTTCCTTGACCCGTTGCGCCTCGCCTCACGGGTGTGTTTGTCAGGTGGTGAGCAGGCGGTTGAAGAACGAGCGATAGTGGCGCAGGGCCCTGCGCAGAGCTTCGGTGTCGACCTGCTCGCCTCGGCTCCACTGCTCTTCGAGGTTCTTCTTGTGCTCGTCGAACGTCGCGGCGAGCGTCTGCATGACCTTGGCGACCAGGTTGTCCGCGGCCTGTACCGCCTGGCGAGGATCGTCAACGAAGGCGCCCTGGATGTTCTCCCACTCCTTACGGAAGCCTTCCTCGTCCTGCGATGTCAGCAGTTGCGGCATCTCGTCGGCGTCTGTGGTCCGTGCGCCCGCCGCCTCGTCCGCCGTGGGGGTGGCCCCGTCGCGGGACGCGAGGTCGTCGGCCGCATCCGTTCTGTCGTCGCCCTCGCTCGGGTAGACCGGGGGCGGTGGAGTGGTGTTCGACGCGGCGTCGGCCTTGCGGGGCTGGGCGAGGTCCTCCGTGGACAGCCCGCTGTCACGAGTGTGCGGTGTGTCGTCGCGTTGCATGTCTCCTCCGTGTCCGTTCGGTCCCGGCTGCCCGCAGGTCAGGCCGGGGCGTGGCGGGTCTGGCCGCCGTCGGAGAGAAGTTCGTCGAACAGCGCCCGGTAGTGCACCATGGCGCCGCGCAGTTGCTCGGTGGTGGCCTTGTGACTCGCGCTGAGTGTGTCGATCTCGTGGGCGGCTCGGTAGTGCTCGAGGGTGCGGCCGTGCTCGACGGAGAGATCCTTGAGCTGCTGGTCGTAGCTTTCGGTGGGGTAGCCGCGGTCCTGCATCAGGGAGGTCACCAGATGGTCCGCGTCGTGTACGGCGTCCTCGGGCCGGTCCACGAACTCGTGCTGCACGTGGTCCCAGTCCCGTGAGTAGCGCTCGCGGAGACGGTCGGGCAGAGGCTTGATGTCGAGTTTGTCGTGCCGTTTCTCGCGTGCGCTGAGCTCCCGTTCGGCGGCGAGCCTGCTGTCGGCGCCGTCGACGGTCCGTTCGTACTCGGGGCCGAAGCGCCGGCGCAGAGCCCGGTGCCGCAGGAAAAGAGCCAGGGCTGCGGCAATCAGCACGACGACCACTGCGACGGGAATGACGATCGCCAAAAGCATGCCGGTAGACATCTGACCGACCTCCTCATGGATGGGCGATATCCGCTGTGTTCCCAATTTGTGTTAATTGGTGTTTCACAGTCGGACTTTGGGCCTCCTCCCTGCGGCAGGCGCCGACGCATGAGATCCGGAACGCAAGCCCGGCTTCAGCATCGGGCTCTCAAGACCGATCCCAGCAGCTCAGATCCCGCCGGCCCAAACCTCCCTGACAGCGAATGCCGGTCCGCCGCCGGTGTTGCGTGTTCTGGCGACGGCTGCGGTGAGCTGCTGCTGGACCCGGTCGGGCAGGGGCGCGCCTTGGACGGTGGTGACGACGTCCTCGGCGAGGCGGTGCAGTTTCGTGTTGGTGTTCTGGGACGCTGTGACCAGTACCTGCCACGCCTCGTCGGGGTTCAGACCGAAAGAGGCCATGAGGATGCCGCGTGCCAGGTCGATGTCCGGGTGGGTGCGCAGCGCGCGCCTCAGCTGGACGACTTCGGTCCGCAGGAGGTCGTCGTCGGTTTCTTCGCGCGGCGGCCCGGACTTTCGGGCGGGCGGGTCAGCATGCTCGTGGGCGGGGGAGAAGAGGCTGTGGGTGTCGGTATAGGTCAGCAGTCGTTCGACGGCGGGGCTGGCCGTGGTGACCGTGACCGTCTTCCCCGCCGCGACTGCGTCGCGGCGAGCGGCCAGCAGCACGTTGAGTGCAGAGCAGTCCGCGAAGTGAAGTTCGCTGAGGTCCAGGTCCACACCCTCGGCCGACCGCATGATTGCATCGCGCAGGGCGCGCCGGAGGCTCTGGCAGTTGTCGAGGCAGAACTCTCCGCTCACGGTGACGGTCACGCGGATCCCGGCCGGCCCTGCCCGCACCGGCAGCGCGCCGGTGGACGGTGGTGTGCGGTCGGCTTCGTCGCTGGCGAGCGGTGTGTCCGGGGACGGTGGCGTCGTCATGCTCGCCTCCTCCGGTGCTCCGGGTTGTTCTTCTCCAGGCTCAGCCGCCTCTGCGTGACACGTCAACCCCTACACGAATTTATCTTCGTGTTTTTGAGTGCGTGAACGTGTGGTCGTAACATGGAGTCGTGACGGAGGTCCATGGAGTGCCCGAGCCGCACACGGGGTGGACGTTTCTGACCAATCACGCGCGCGTGCTGGCCAGCATCGCCGACGACCACCACGCGCGGGTCCGTGACATCGCGGCGCGATGCCGGCTCACGGAACGGGCCGTCCAGAAGATCATCGCGGACCTGGAGCAGGACGGATACCTCTCCCACACCCGCCACGGCCGCTCCAATCGGTACAGCATCGACCCGGACAAGGTGCTGCGCCACCCGGCCGAGGAGGGCGTGACCGTGGCCTGCCTGCTGTCGATGCTGGCCAGGGACGAGGACGAACGCCACGGCGCCAGCGACCATCCCCGGCCCGGTTCGTGAGGGGATGCGGTCTGCCGCGACCTACAAGTTCTGCCCGCCGGTCAGGGAATGAGCCGCCGGTTGGTTGTCCGACGACGAGGAGACCGTGATGGAACCTTAGGCGACGGCGCGAGAGCCCACCCATCGGACACCCCCTGGGCCACCCCTAGGCCCCTCTAAGCGGTTCACCAAAGCCGCTTAGTATCCCGAGTCGGAGATTCTCAGGTAGTTCTCGACCGGGCACAGGATGTTCCAGCCGTCGCCTACGCGGGCCGCAGGCTGCGCCACTACGCGCTCGACCGCCAGCCGGGACCCGGGAGAACTACCGAAGAACTTCTGACTCGGGACACTAGCGCCGCTTGCGCTTCTTCTTGCTCCGGTTGTCGGCGCTCGGCTTGGCACCGCTCGGCCGGCCGGGCGCCGTCGGGTTCGCCGCGGCCTCACGCAGGCCGATCCGGCGAGTCTGCCAGACAGTCAGCTCCCACAACCCGATCGCGACGCCGACTCCCACGACACCGACGGGGAGGGAGCTGAAGTCGGCATCGGCGGGCTGCGGGGCCAGCCAGCCGCTCGGGTCCACCAGCAGGTCCTCGGTGGTGCCCGCGTCCTCCTTGCCGTTGCAGCCCATGCCGACGATGTCGGCGTGGTCCATCGGCCTGCCGTCGGTCCGCTTCAGCCTGCAGTGGTAGATCGGGCCGGTCTTGCCCTCGGTGGTGTACACCGAGGTGATCCGCACCTCGGTGCGCCGCCCCTGGCTCTGCATCAGCGCGGCCTGAAAGACCAGCCCGGAGCCGAGCGCGACGGCTAGTCCAGTGATCAGCCCGGCGAAGAACACCCACCCTTTGGTCGCGGTCGCCATCAGCACCGCGATCGCAAGGGCCACGGTCAGCACACCGAGGATCAGCGCCGCCGGAAACCAGTCGGGGCTGGTGCCGAGCACGCCGATGCCCACCATCAGCAGGGGGACGAGCGCGGCTATGCGAGCGAGCCGCCGCACCACGTGCGGGGGCCAGGCCACGTTCTTCCGGGACCCGGGCGCCATCAGCGGCCCTCGAACCGGCGCAGCCCGACCCGCCGGGACAGCCAGACCAGCAGCTCGAAGAGCACCAGTACCACCAGCAGGGCCCACGCGGCGATGTCGATCCCGCTGTAGTCCGTCTCGGCCAGCTCCGGCGCCGTCCAGCCGTGCGGGTCGACGAGCACGTCCTCGGTCTGCCCGACTTCCATCGGCCCGTCGCAGGAGTCGTTGCCCAGCTCGGCGTGCTTGAGCGGCTTGCCGTCCACCCGCCCCAGAAGGCAGGTGTACTCCGGCCCGTGCTTGCCCTGGTACGTCTTCACCGAGGTGACCCGCACCTCCACCCGCTGCCCTTGGTGCGCCATCACCTCCGCCTGCAGCACCGGCCCCGGCCCGGACAGCGCGGCGATCCCCACGATCACCCCGCCGACGATCAACCACCCGTTCGGCGCTGCGATGACCATCAGCGAGAGAGTCGCGATCAGCGCGAAGGTCCCGAGCACCAGTCCGAGCCCGCTCCAGTCCGGATTGGCAGCCAGCAACGACAGCCCGACGATCACCGGCGGACCGAAAAACGCCATCGTGGTGAGGCGGCGGACCTGCCGGGACGAGGTGGCGGTGGCTGTTCGAGGCACGGCGTCAGTGTGACGAACGGGGTCGTCAGGCTGAGGAGCGGGGTCCGTTACTACAGTCGCGCTCTCGATGAGCACCTGTGATCCGAGCGATGTGGCATGCCTGGCGCACCGGGCACCGGCCCTGGCATGAGGAGATGTTCTGGCCCGGCGAGCGTGCGATGGCCTACTTCTGTTCCTGCGGTGAGCAATTCTGGCCCCTCACGAAGGAGGCGTCGTACCCCGACTGGCGCGACAACCCGGTCCGCAGGGAGCGAGCCGAATGACCTGAACCGATGGAGCGCACGTATGGGTGAGCAGGGCGACCTGCTCGTCCTGGTCGACGAAGTTCGCCGGTTCGCTGTCGCGGCATCCGGCGACGGGCTCCCGCCGAAGCGGCCGGAGCTGCTGCCGTAGGAGGCTCAGGCGTAGCGTCCCTGCCATGACCACCCGAGTGATCAGCGTCAGGGGCCGGATCCACGAGTTCGGCTCCCGGCTGGAACACGCTCCCGCGGACGTCGTCTACGTCGGCCGCCGCTGGACCATGGGAGGCTGGGACCTGCCCCGGCACCCGCTGTACAACCCGTTCGCCTACGACACCCCGAAGAAGAAGCGGGACGGCACCCGGGCCGAGGTGATGGCGATGTACCGGGCCCGTCTGCTGGAGCGCCCGGAGCTGCTGGACCAGGTCCCGGACCTGCGCGGGAAGACGCTGGCCTGCTGGTGTGCGCCGGAGCCGTGCCACGCCGATGTGCTGGCGGAGCTGGCCGAGGCCTCCGGCGGCACCGGCGTGGCGCGGCTCTCGTAGCTTCCACCGAACAACCCCATGGCGCTGGCCTGCACGAACCGCCAGTAGAATCTGGACACGTGACTTCTGCGCCCGCCAAACCCCGCATCCCGAACGTCCTCGCCGGACGCTACGCCTCCACCGAGCTCGCCACGCTCTGGTCGCCCGAGCAGAAGGTGAAGCTGGAGCGGCAGCTCTGGCTCGCCGTGCTGCGGGCCCAGAAGAACCTCGGCATCGAGGTGCCGGACGAGGCGATCGCCGACTACGAGCGCGTCCTCGACACCGTCGACCTGGCCTCGATCGCCGAGCGCGAGAAGGTCACCCGGCACGATGTGAAGGCGCGGATCGAGGAGTTCAACGACCTCGCCGGACACGAGCACGTGCACAAGGGCATGACCTCGCGTGACCTCACCGAGAACGTCGAGCAGCTGCAGATCCGGCTGTCGCTGGAGCTGATGCGCGACCGCACGGTGGCCGTCCTCGCGCGCCTCGGCAAGCTGGCGGGCGAGTACGCCGAGCTGGTCATGGCCGGCCGCTCGCACAACGTGGCCGCGCAGGCCACGACCCTCGGCAAGCGCTTCGCGACCGCCGCCGACGAGCTGCTCGTCGCCTACGGGCGGGCCGAGGAGCTGCTGGCCCGCTACCCGCTGCGCGGTATCAAGGGCCCGGTCGGCACCGCACAGGACATGCTGGACCTGCTGGGCGGGGACGCGGCGAAGCTGGCCGAGCTGGAGGACCGGATCGCCGGGCACCTGGGCTTCTCGCAGGCGTTCACCTCGGTCGGCCAGGTCTACCCGCGCTCGCTGGACTACGAGGTCGTGACCGCGCTGGTGCAGCTGGCGGCGGCACCGTCCTCGCTGGCCAAGACGATCCGGCTGATGGCCGGGCACGAGCTGGTCACCGAGGGCTTCAAGCCGGGCCAGGTCGGCTCCTCGGCGATGCCGCACAAGATGAACACCCGCTCCTGCGAGCGCGTCAACGGCCTGATGGTCATCCTGCGCGGCTACGCCTCGATGACCGGTGAGCTGGCGGGCGACCAGTGGAACGAGGGCGACGTCTCCTGCTCGGTGGTGCGCCGGGTGGCCCTTCCCGACGCGTTCTTCGCCCTCGACGGCCTGCTGGAGACCTTCCTGACCGTCCTCGACGAGTTCGGCGCGTTCCCCGCGGTCGTCGCCCGCGAGCTGGACCGCTACCTGCCGTTCCTCGCCACCACCAAGGTGCTCATGGGCGCCGTGCGGGCCGGGGTCGGCCGCGAGGTCGGGCACGAGGCGATCAAGGAGAACGCCGTCGCCACCGCGCTCGCCATGCGCGAGCAGGGCGCCGAGCGCAACGACCTGCTCGACAAGCTCGCCGCCGACGAGCGCCTCCCGCTGGACCGCGAGCAGCTGGCCGCGCTGATGGCCGACAAGCTGTCCTTCACCGGTGCGGCGGCCGACCAGGTCGGCGTGGTCGTCGGCCGGATCGAGGAGATCGTGAAGCAGCGTCCGGAGGCCGCCGGCTACACCCCGGGAGCGATCCTCTGACCCGCTTCACCCAGGCGGAACTGGAGGCCGCCCGCGACCGCCTCGTCCCCGACGTGGTCGCGGACGGTCTCCATGTGCTGTTCTGCGGCATCAACCCGGGTCTGATGACGGCCGCCACGGGCCATCACTTCGCCCGCCCCGGCAACCGCTTCTGGCCGGTGCTGCACCTGTCCGGCTTCACCCCGCGGCTCATGAAGCCGGTGGAGCAGCGCGAACTGCTGTCGTACGGGCTGGGCATCACCAATGTGGTGGCCCGGGCGACCGCGCGGGCCGACGAACTCACCACGGAGGAGTACGTCGAGGGCGGGCGACTGCTGACGGCCAAGGTGACGCGACGGCGGCCGAGATGGCTGGCCGTGGTGGGGGTGACCGCGTACCGGGCCGCCTTCGGGGACCGCAAGGCTCAAGTGGGGCCGCAGGAGCGGACCGTCGGCGAGACGCGAGTGTGGGTACTGCCCAATCCCAGTGGGCTGAACGCGCACTGGACGGCGGCGACGATGGCAGAGGAGTTCGCGCGGCTGCGCGAGGCCGCGCAGGCCTGACGGGTCAGTACGGGTCGGTCTCGGTCACGACACCGAGGAGCTGGAAGGGCAGCTCCTTGTGCCCGTGGGACACGCCGAGGGCGACCCATCTGCCCGAGGCGGGCGCCTGCCAGAGATGGACGTCCGGCACATGCTCGCTCAGACTTGCCCACGGCTCTTCGATGTCCTCGCCCTCCAGCGCGCGGTCGAGGACACCGCGCAGGCTGATGTGCTGCGACTGCCCCCAGCGCGCGGTGAGCCGCTGCACGAGACCGTCCCGGTCGGCCTCGTACTGTGCCGCCGTCTCCTCCCATTCCGTGCCGTCGTCCTCCCAGAACGCGGCACTCGTCCGTAAGGCGGCTATGTGATAGCCGGGACCGCTCTCGCCGTGCTCCCACCCGCCGGGTGCCGCGGGGAACTCCCGGGCACACAGCAGGTCCATGAGGGTCAGGCATTCCGCGATGTCCATGTGATCCAGTAAAGCGGGCCCCACTGACAATTGGCGGGCCGTCAAGCATCCCTGCGGCGGACGCTCCAGGCTCCCGCGCCCAGCGCCGCCGCCGTCCACAGCGCGGTCACCGCGAGCCCGGTCCACGGGCCGAGCGCGCCGTCCCAGGTACTGTGCAGGGCCACCTGGCCGGCCCGGTCGGGCAGGAAGTCGGCGACTCCCCCGGACAGATCACCGACGACGAAGGACACGATCAGCAGGAACGGGATCAGGACGGAGAGGGTCGCCACTCCGCTGCGCAGTACGGCCGCGAGGCCGGCGGCGAACAGCGCCATCAGCGTGAGGTGGAGGCCGCAGGCGACGGCGCCGCGCAGTCCCTCGGCCCAGGACGGGCCGGACGCGCCGAGGACGGCCTTGCCCACCAGCAGGGTCACCGCCCCCGTGAGCAGGCCGACGGCGAGCGCGGGCAGGGCGACGGCCGTGGCCTTCGCGGCGAACCATCGCAGCCGGTCGGGCACGGCGGCCAGCGTCAGCCGCAGCGCGCCGCCGCGGAACTCCGACGACACGGCGGTCGTACCGAACGCGACCGCGGCGATCTGCCCGAGGCCGACGCCGAAGAACGCCGAGTACAGCGGGTCCTTGCCGTCGGCGCCGGCGGCGGCCAGCGCGGAGAACGCGGCGGTGGTGACGAGGATCGCGGCCAGGGCGCCGACGAGCGAGCGCAGTGTCCGGATCTTGATCCACTCGGCGTGCAGGGCGGGTACGAACAACATGCTCAGGCCTCCTGGGGCTGGGCGGTGAACTCGGCCTCGGCCGCGGTCAGATCGAGGTAGGCCTGTTCCAAGGTGGCTTCCTGGGCGGCCAGTTCCAGTACGGGCACGCCCGCCTCCGACATGAGGCGGCCGAGGTCGTCCACGCGTGCGTGCCGTACGGTCCACGTCCCGTCCTCGTCCCGGGAGGCGTCGTGGCCGTGGCGGGCGAGCAGGTCGCCGAGTGCGGCGGCGTCGGTGGTGCGGATCCTGACAAAGGGCCGCACGCGCGCGTGGATGAAGTCCCGCACGGGGGTGTCGGCGAGCAGGCGGCCGCGGCCGAGGATCACGAGGTGGTCCGCGAAGACGGCGGTCTCGTTCATCAGATGGCTGGAGACCAGGACCGTACGGCCCTCGGCCGCGAGCCGGCGCAGCAGCGTGCGGATCCAGACGATGCCTTCGGGGTCCAGGCCGTTGGCGGGTTCGTCCAGCAGGATCGCCTCGGGGTCGCCGAGGAGCGCGGCGGCGATGCCGAGCCGCTGGCGCATGCCGAGGGAGTACGTCTTCACCCGGCGCCCGGCCACGGCGGCCAGCCCGGTCTCCTCCAGGATGGCGTCGACCCGACGGAGCGGGATGCGGTTGCTCGCCGCCAGGGCCCGCAGATGATCGCGCGCGGTGCGCGAGCCGTGCGCGGCCCGCGCGTCCAGCAGGGCGCCCACCCTGCGCAGTGGCTCAGGGAGTTCGCCGTACGGGCGGCCGCCGAGGGTGGCGGTGCCGGAGGTCGGCCGGTCCAGGCCGAGGACGAGCCGCATGGTGGTGGACTTTCCGGCGCCGTTGGGGCCGAGGAAGCCGGTGACACGGCCGGGGCGGACGCTGAAGGTGAGGTGGTCCACGGCCCGCCGGGTGCCGTACTCCTTGGTGAGGTCTCGTACGTCGATGCTGGTCATGGCATCAGCCTGGCCGGGCGAGCGGCGCGGTTCCTCCCCCGCCGGTGGAGATCGTCTCCCCCGTGCGAGGGAGGTCCGTTGTCGGTGCCGCCTGCGAGGATGACCCCATGGCCCGCTTCCTGCGCCCGCTGCTGCGCGGGACGACGTACACACGCCTGCTGCACCTGTGGGTGCCCATGCTGATCGTCAGCGTGTGGCTCTACATCGACCCGTGGGATCCCTGGGTGCCCGCGCTCGTGCTCGTCCCGGTCGGACTCGTGCCCGCCGTCCGGATGGGCGAGGGCGTTCAGGCGCGGCTGCTGCTGACGCCCGGCGAGGAGGAGCCGGGCATCTCCGTGACGCCGTCGGCGACTTGGCGGGACCGGCTGCGCACCGTTCTGTGGCTGGAGCTGCGGATGCTCCTCGGTGCGGCGGCCGTGTTCGCCACGGTGTGGCTGCCGGTCCTCACCTACGAACTGGCGAGGTGCGGGTGGGGGCACACACCGTCCGGTGTTCCACTGCTGGACCAGCTGCCGGCGCACCGGGCGTACGCCCTGCTGGTGCCGCTTCCGCCGCTCGCCCTGTACGGGGCCGTCGTCGGGCTCGGCGCGCTGGTCACCGCCGGCGCGCGCCGGCTCCTCGGGCCGTCCGCCGCGGAACGGCTGGCCGCCCTGGAGGAGCGCACCGAGCAACTGCTCGAACGCACCCGCATCGCACGGGAGTTGCACGACTCCATCGGGCATGCCCTGACGGTGGCGGTGGTGCAGGCGGGCGCGGCGCGGGCGGCGGGGGATCCCGCGTTCACCGACCGGGCGCTGGAGGCCATCGAGGACACCGGCCGGGCCGCCCTCGCGGACCTGGAGCGCGTTCTCGGAGTGCTGCGCGAGTCGGAGCGGCCGGTGAGCGCCCGGCCCACGCTGGCCGACGCCGACCGCCTCCTGGACTCCGCGCGCGCGTCCGGCGCCGAGGTGGATGCCGAGGTGGCAGGGTCCGTCGAGGCGGTGCCGGGGCCCGTCTCGCGGGAGGGGTACCGCATCCTCCAGGAGGCACTGACCAATGTGCTGCGGCACGCGGGGCCCGTACGCGTGCGTGTCCGGGTGTCCGTGGCCGGCGGCAGGCTCGCCCTGGACGTCCGCAATCCGCTTCCGGCGGCGCTGCCCGGGCCGGGCAGGGGGAGCGGGCTGCGGGGCATACGGGAGCGGGCGGCGCTGCTCGGGGGTAGTGCCCGCACCGGTCCGCACGAGGGCGACTGGCAGGTGCGGGCGGAGCTGCCGCTCGGTTGATCTACGCTGGCCGGATGCCGGTCACCGTTCTCCTCGTCGACGACGAACCCCTGGTCCGTGCGGGCCTCCGGGCCGTGCTGGAGGCGCAGCCCGACATCGAGGTGGTGGGTGAGGCGGCCGACGGCGCGGCGGTCATCCCGCTGGTGCGCCGGCTGCGGCCGGACGTGGTCGCGATGGATGTGCGCATGCCGCTGATGGACGGGATCGAGGCCACGCGCGCGGTGCTGCGCACCGTCGACGCGCCACCCAGGATCCTCGTGGTGACCACGTTCGAGGACGACGAGTTCGTGTACGAGGCGCTGCGCGCGGGTGCCGACGGGTTCCTGCTGAAGCGGGCCCGGCCGGCCGAGATCGTCCACGCGGTGCGGCTGGTGGCCGAGGGAGAGTCTCTGCTGTTCCCCGCGTCCGTACGCCGGCTCGCCGCCCGGTACGGCGACGGCGACCGCGCGGCCCGTGCCCCGCTGTCCGGGGCCGGGCTGACGGAGCGGGAGGCGGAGGTGCTGCGGCTCATGGCGCGGGGGCTGTCGAACGCGGAGATCGCCGCACGGCTGGTCGTCGGGACGGAGACGGTGAAGTCGCACGTGAGTGCCGTGCTGGCCAAACTGGGGGCGCGCGACCGCACCCAGGCGGTGATCGCCGCCTACGAGTCGGGATTCGTCGCGCCGGGCTGACCGACGAGGACCGCCGACCCGGTGGAGCCCGGCACTCGCAGGGGTGGGCCGGGCCGAGTACGATCCGGCCAACACGCCCGCGAGCTGGGAGGACGGACGGTGGGGCAGCTGACCGGCGGCGATCCCTCGCTGCTGCGAAGGATCAACTCCGCAGTGGTGCTGCACGCGCTGCGTACCGCGGACTGCGCGACGCTCACCGAGGTCACCCAGGTCACCGGACTGTCCCGGCCGACCGTCGAGGGGGTCGTGGAAGGGCTCATCGAGGCGGGACTTGTCGTCGAGCAGGCGGCCGAGGAGGGCCTCACGCGCCGCCAGGGGCGGCCCGCCCGCCGGTTCCGGTTCCGGGCCGAGGCCGGGCATCTGCTGGGCCTGGAGATCGGCGCCCACCGGGTCGCCGCGCTCCTGTCCGACCTGGACGGGCGGGTGCTGGGCACACAGGCCAAAGAGGTGGACGAGACGGCTCCCGCGGACGAGCGTCTCGACCGGCTGCGCGGCACGGTCGCCGAGCTGCTGCGCCGGGCCGGGGTCGCGCGCAGCTCGCTGCGCGCGGTGGGCGTGGGCACACCGGGCATCGTGGAGGGCGACGGCACGGTACGGCTGGGCACCGCCCTGCCGCAGTGGACGGGCCTCAGGCTCGGCGAGCGGCTCGGCCGCTCCTTCAAGTGCCCGGTGCTGGTGGAGAACGACGCCAACGCGGCGGCCGTCGCCGAGCACTGGAAAGGCGCCGCGACGGAGACGGACGACGTGGTGTTCGTGCTGGCCGGGCTGAGTCCGGGAGCGGGTTCGCTGATCGGCGGACGGCTGCACCGGGGGTACGGCGGGGCGGCCGGGGAGATCGGCGCGCTGCATCTGCTGGGCCGGGAGGCGACCCCCGAGACACTGCTGTCCACCACCGACGAGCCGCTGCACCCGCTGGACGAGCAGGCGGTCGCCGAGGTGTTCGCGCTCGCCCGGGAGGGTGACCAGCGGGCGCGGGCCGCCGTGGAGCGGTTCATCCAGCGGCTCGTGCACGACGTGGCCGCGCTGGTACTGGCCCTCGACCCGGAGCTGGTCGTGATCGGCGGCTGGGCGGCCGGCCTGGACGGCGTGCTGGAGCCGCTGCGCGGCGAACTCGCGCGCTACTGCCTGCGCCCGCCCCGGGTGACGCTGTCCCTGCTGGGCGAGGCGGCCGTGACCACGGGCGCGCTACGGCTGGCCCTCGACCATGTCGAGGAGCAGCTCTTCGCGGTGGACGGCACGGTGACGGCACGCCGCTGAGCCGTCGCTCGCGGACTCGGGCGGAGCGGTACCGCCGACGCGGACGCCGCGCGCCCGGCCGACGACAGCCGGGCACTGCCGGAACGGCGGACCGGTGCCGACGCTGGGGACACTCGACTTGCCGTGGCTCGACCCGGACCCCGGCCCGACGACGCGCCCGATACCACCGACCCCGCCGCCACCGAACCTCGTGCCGTCGCACCGGCCCACGGCGCACCCGACACTGCCGGAACAGCCGACCGCAAACCGAAAGCCGCTCGCCCCCTCCCCCGACCCGCACACCGCCGGCCCCACCGACACCGAGCCCGGTGCCGCCGCCCCGCCGCCACCGCCCCGGAAGCCACCCGGCCGCCCCTCGCCCCCGGACACCCCTGAACTGGCCGACGCCGTCCCGGACGCCGCTGGGACGGCCGATGCCGACCCGTACCCCACCCGAGAGGACGCCGGCGTCCGCATCTCCGTGAAACGCCGCGCGCCCCGGTGGAGTTCCGGGGCGCGGTGGGAGGTGGGGAGGTTCAGGAGGCGCGCTGCTCGGGGTCGTGGTGTATCTCCACGTCGGGCGAGTCGCCGAAGGTGAGCCGGCAGGTGTCGGCACGGTAGGTCGCCACGGAGAGCGCCGCGGTGCGGCCCTCGGCGAAGAAACGGGTGGTGACGACCAGGACGGGGGCGCCGGGCAGCCGGTCGAGGTCCTTGGCGTCGTCCGCGCGGGCCGAGCCCAGCTCGACGGCGCGGTCCTGGCCCTCCAGGTCCAGCCGCTGCAGCTCGCGCAGCACCGCACGCGCGCGTGCCGGGCCGGACGGCGCGTCGATCGCGGTGAGGTCGGGCACCGAGGCGGACGGGATGTAGAGAAGTTCGGTGGCGACGAGCTGGCCGTGGGACATCCGGGAGCGGCGCACGATGTGCATGGGCTCGTCGGGGCCGCTCTCCAGCGCCGCGGCGACAGCGGCGGGCGGCGCGGACCGGGCGCTGTCGGTGGGCTGCCAGGCATCGTCGGCGGCCCCGGGCCAGGCGTGCTGCCGGGTGCCGACGGCCACGCCCACGCGCGGGGGCGCGACGGTGGTACCGACGCCGCGGCGGCGCTGCAGCCGGCCCTCGAGCTCCAGCTGTTCGAGGGCCTGGCGGAGCGTGGCGCGGGCCACGCCGAAGCGGGCGGCGAGGTCGCGCTCGTTGGGCAGGATCTCACCGACCGAGAACTCGGAGTCCAGTGCCTCGCTGAGCACGGTCCTGAGATGCCAGTACTTCGGTTCCGGCACCGATTCCAGCTGCGTGGTCCCCACCCTGTCCTCCGCAAGAGCCGTGGTCCGGCGGTTTTTAGCGCCCTTGTTTATTAAAGGTTGTTGCACTTATCTGCGACCATAGGGCGACCGTCACCCTTGGTCAAGACCAATCCTCGTCCCCCGGGGCCCTGTGCAGGGCCGCGCCGCGGAGCGTTCACGAGGCGTTCGTACGCGATCACGTGTGTGACATCGCGGCAAAGCCCCCGTCGCGCGACGGGGGCTTCCGGTCGACCCGGCTCAGTGTCCGTCCAGGAACCGCAGCTTGTCGGGGTTGCGGATGAGATACACGGTGGTGACGCGGCCGTCGGCGAAGTCCACCTGGACCACACTGTCGGGTCTGCCCCCGGACAGGGTCAGCACCGCGAGAGCGCCGTTGATCTCGATGAGGCGGGCGGACAGATCGGGCGTGCTCCTGGCGGTGACGCCGACGATGAAGCGGCCCACCTTGTCCGCGGAGCGCAGGACGCGCACCGGCGCCTTCGCCTTGCCACCGCTGTCCGCGACCAGCCGGGCGTCGGGCGCGAGCAGGGACATCAGCCCCTCCAGATCCCCCTCGGCCGCGGCCGCGAGGAAGCGTTCGGTCAGATCGCGACGCTGGACGGGGTCGACCTCGTAGCGCGGCCGCCGCTCCTCCACGTGCCGGCGGGCCCGCCCGGCGAGCTGCCGTACCGCCGCCTCGCCGCGGTCGAGCAGCGTGGCGATCTCGGCGTACGGGTAGCCGAAGGCCTCCCTGAGGACGAAGACGGCCCGTTCCAGCGGTGACAGCGACTCCAGGACGACCAGCACGGCGAGGGAGACGGAGTCGGCGAGCAGGGCGCGGTCCGCGGTGTCGGGGACGGTGTCACCGAAGTCGGTGACGTACGGCTCGGGGAGCCAGGGGCCGACGTACGCCTCGGCCCGCGTCCGCACCTGTCGCAGCCGGTCGACGGCCAGCCGGGTGGTGATGCGCACGAGGTAGGCCCGCGGTTCGCGGACCTGCTCGCGGTCGGCGTGGGACCAGCGCAGCCAGGCGTCCTGGACCACGTCCTCGGCGTCGGCGACCCGGCCGAGCATCCGGTAGGCGACTCCCATGAGCAGGGGCCGGTGGTCTTCGAAGACATCGGTCGCGGTGTCTGCGCTCACCGCCCCATCCCATCCGACACGCCCGCCGGTGTCCAGGCGGAATCGGCCCGTCCCGGAGCGGTCCGGATCACAATGTCCGCGGACCGCCGGTGGCCGGCGGCCGGGTCCGGGAGGTGACCGATGCGGTACGCGGTGCTGGGCACGGGCGAGGTGGGCCGGACCCTGGGCGGCAGGCTGGTGGAGCTGGGGTACGAGGTGACCCTGGGATCGCGTACCAAGGACAACCCGGTCGCGCTGGAGTGGGCCATGGCCGCGGGCGGCCGGGCGCACGCGGGAGCGTTCTCGGAGGCGGCAGCGGCGGCCGACGTGGTCCTGAACGCGGTGGGCGGCCGGGTGGCGCTCGACGCCCTTCGGGCCACGGGGGCGGAGCACCTCGCCGGCAAGGTCGTGGTGGACGTGTGCAATCCCCTCTCGTTCGAGGACGGGCAGTTGCGGCTGGACCCGGTGGAGTCGGACAGCGTCGCCGAACAGATCCAGCGGGCCTTCCCCGACGCGCGCGTGGTGAAGGCGATGAACACGGTCAACTGCCGGGTGATGGTGGATCCGGGGCGGGTTCCGGGCGAGCACGACCTGTTCGTGTGCGGTGACGACGCCGGCGCCAAGCGGCAGGTGACGGAGTTGCTCGGGGAGTTCGGCTGGCCGGCCGAGCGGGTGCTGGACCTGGGCGGGATCCGGTCGGCGCGGGCCATGGAGATGCTGCTGCCCCTGTGGTTCGGCCTCTTCCAGAAGTTCGGGCACGCGGACTTCAACCTCGAGGTGCGTCGTGCCCGCTGAGGCCGCACACGGACGACACACCCCGGCACCAGGGGCTACCCGTCGGTAGCAACTGCTGACAAACTGTCTACGGCGTCCCGCAGCCCAGACGAGGAGCACCTCATGTCCGCCACCGTCTCCTTCCCGGTCCCCACCCCGCACGGCCCGAAGGACGTGGCCGTCTCCTACGCGCGCGTGGGCCGCGGTGAACCGCTGGTCCTGCTGCACGGCATCGGCCACCACCGGCAGGCCTGGGACCCGGTCGTGGACATCCTCGCGACGGAGCGCGACGTGATCGCCGTGGACCTGCCGGGCTTCGGCGCGTCCCCGAGCCTGCCGAGCGGTCTCGCCTACGACCTGCCCACGACCAACTCCGTGCTGAGTGCCCTGTTCGAGACACTGGAGCTGGACCGCCCGCACGTGGCCGGCAACTCGCTGGGCGGCCTGCTGGCCCTGGAACTGGGCCGCGAGAAGCTCGTGCGCTCCGTCACGGCGCTTTCCCCGGCCGGTTTCTGGACGGAGGCCGAGCGCCGCTACGCCTTCGCCGTGCTGCTCACGATGCGGGGCATCGCCCGGCGGCTCCCGCTGCCCCTGGTGGAGCGGCTGTCGCGCACGGCGGCCGGCCGTACCGCGCTGACGAGCACCATCTACGCCCGTCCCGCGCGCCGTTCACCTCAGGCCGTGGTCGCCGAGACGCTCGCGCTCGTGGAGGCCACCGGGTTCGACGCGACCCTGCGGGCGGGCAGCACCGTCCGGTTCACCGACGATCTGCCGGGCGTGCCGGTGACCGTGGCCTGGGGCACCCGGGACAGGCTCCTCGTGCGCCGCCAGGGCGTCCGGGCCAAGACGATCATTCCGCGCGCCCGGCTGGTGCGGCTGCCCGGCTGCGGGCACTGCCCGATGAACGACGACCCGGCGCTGGTCGCTCGCGTCATCCTCGACGGCAGCCGCTGACCGGCTCGGACGCAGCGCACCGGAGCCCAGGGCGACCCCGGTCCCCACCAGGGCACTTCCCGCGGCCTGCGCGGGCCCGTAGGAGCCGGTGCCGACGAGCGGGGCGGTACCGGCGGCGGCCACCGGGATGAGTCCGGAGAACAGCGTGGCCCGCTCCGTGCCGAGCCGCTGCATGCCCATGTACCAGCACACGAAACCGACGACGGTGACGACCGCCGCCTGCCACAGCAGCGCGGCGGCCTCGGTGGCGTCGGGTCGACGCAGCCACGCGCGACCGTCCAGGACCGCACCGGCGAGCGCGGCCTCGACGGCGGCCACGGCGCACACGGTCGCGGACAGCAGCCGCGGCCCGAGCGGCCGCAGCACCGGCGAGGCGAGGATCGCGAACCCCGCCTCGCCGCCGAGCGCGCACAGGGAGAAGGCGATCCCGGACCCGTCCGTGCGACCCCAGCCCTGCACGGTGAACGCTCCGACAGCGACGAGCGACGCGCCCAGGAGCACCGCGCGCCGCGGACGGCGCCCGTCGAGGAGCGGGACGAGGACGGCCACCACGACCGGTGCGCAGCCGACGAAGACCCCGGGGACCGCGGGTTCGGCGCCGCGTTCGGCGGCGATGACGACCAGGTTGAAGCCGACCATGCCGATGCCCGCCAGCAGGGCGAGGCGGACCCACTGGCGAGGATCGAGCGCGCGCAGCCGCGGCACCGCGTCCCGCCCCGCGAACGGGACGAGCAGCAGACAGGCCAGGGCGTAGCGCAGGAACTGGCCGCCTGCCCAGGGGTAGCGGCCCAGGACGCTGTTGGCGGTGAAGGAGCCGCCGACGAGCACACAGGCGAGAGCGGCGAGGAGGGCACCGCGGGCCGTGCCGGCCCGCGTTCCGTCGGTCGTGGTCGTCGCGCGGGCGGTAGTGACTTGCATGACGGTGACGCTAGAGAGCGCGGCGGTCCGGATTAAGGTCCACTTCCATGACGTCATCGGGGACCAATGCGGGCGGCCTCGCGGGCTCGGCGGCCTGGGAGCTGCTGCTGCCCGCCGCCTCGGCACCGGCACGCGCGCGTGGCCGAGCGCTCCAGGCTGCGCTGCGCGAGGCGATCCGCTCCGGCCGGCTCGCGCCGGGGACGCGCCTGCCGTCCAGCCGGGACCTGGCCGCCGACCTCGGCGTGTCGCGAGGCCTGGTCACGGAGGCGTACGAGCAGCTGACGGCCGAGGGGTATCTGCGCAGCGGCCGGGGCGCGGGCACCTGGGTGAGCGACGCGGTACGAGCCGCCCGCCCCCGCGCGCGTGACCTCGCTCCCCGCTCCCCCGGCGCCGATGTCGATTTCGTCCCGGGCACTCCGGATCTGTCACTATTCCCGCGGGCCGCCTGGGCCGCCGTACAGCGCGCCGTGCTGGCCGAACTGCCGCACCACGAGCTCGGCTACCCGGACCCGCGCGGACTGCCCCGGCTGCGCACCGCGCTCGCCACGCTGCTCGCCCGTCGCCGGGGCGTGGTCGCCGACCCGGAGCGGATCGTGGTGGTCTCCGGTGTCGCCCAGGCGAGCGCCCTGGTCGGATCCGTGCTCCACGCGCGCGGGATGCGCACGATCGGGGTCGAGGACCCGGGCAGTCCCCAGCACGACGGCCTGTACGCGGCGGCCGGTCTGGGCACCGTGGCGCTGCCGCTGGACGAGGACGGCCTGGCCCTCGGCCCGCTGCGCGCATCCGGTGTACGGGCCGTGGTGACGACGCCCGCCCATCAGTACCCGACCGGGATCGCGTACTCCGCGCGCCGCCGCGCCGAACTGCTCGACTGGGCGCGGTCGGTGGACGGCCTGGTGCTGGAGGACGACTACGACGGGGACTTCCGCTACGACCGCGCTCCCGTGGGCGCCCTCCAGGGCCTCGATCCGGAACGCGTCGCCTACATGGGCTCGGTCAGCAAGTCCCTCGCGCCCGGGCTGAGGCTGGGCTGGCTGCTCGTACCCGCGGCTCTGGCGGAAGAGGTGGTGGAGCGCAAGCGGACCTCGGACCTCGGCCATCCCTCTCTCGACCAGGCACTGTTCGCACGCTTCCTGGAGCGCGGCGACTACGACCGGCAGTTGCGCCGCTGCCAGCGCGCCTACCGCGAGCGGCGCGACGACCTGGTCGCCGCCCTGGCCGAGCACTTCCCCGACGCGAGGGTGTCGGGGATCGCGGCGGGCCTGCACGCCATCGCCGAACTCCCCGAACGGTACGGCCCGGAGGACGACTTCCTGAAACGCGTCGCCGACGCGGGGATCGCCGTACGCCCGCTCAGTGCCTGTACGCACGCGCGTGCCGGGGAGGACGGTGTGCGGCTGGTGCTCGGGTACGCCCATCTGCCACCGGCCCGGATCCGGGCGGGCGTACGGCTGATGGCACGGGCGCTGGCGGGCTGACCGGATCCCAGCGGCGGCCCGGCGGCCCGTTGTTCACTTGTGGTTCGCGTGCGCGCCGCAGCGCACCAGTAGGTGTGGCTCTGCACACTGGCCGGATCCCTTTCCTGGAGGCGCAGCCATGTCCCACCGTCCGTTTCCCGGCCGCCGCAGCGTGCTGCGCGGCTCGCTCGCCGCGTCGGCGGCCCTGACCCTGCCGGCCGGCCTCGGCGCGGCGCCGGCGTTCGCGCTCTCCGGGCGCCCCGAGGCCGGCTGGGGCGTGCAGACGGGCGACGTGACCGCCGACTCGGGCCTGGTGTGGGTGCGTTCGGACCGGCCGGCCCGGATGATCGTGGAGACCTCGGCGACCGAGTCGTTCCGCAACCCGCGCCGATGGCACGGTCCGCTGCTGGGCGCCGACACGGACTTCACCGGCACCACCCGGCTGCACGGCCTGCCCTGCGGCGAGCAGATCCACTACCGGGTGCTGCTCGCGGACCCGGACGACCCGCGCCGCACCGGCGAGCCCGTCACCGGCACCTTCCGCACCGTCTCCCGGCACCGTCGCGACGGCGTGCGGTTCCTGTGGTCGGGCGACCTCGCCGGCCAGGGCTGGGGCATCAACCCCGACCGCGGCGGCTACCGGATCTACGACGCGATGGCGAAGCTGGACCCTGACTTCTTCCTGTGCAGCGGCGACAACATCTACGCCGACGGCCCGATCTCCGCCACCCAGGCCCTGCCCGACGGCAGCACCTGGCGGAACGTCACCACCGAGGAGAAGGCGAAGGTCGCCGAGACTCTCGCGGAGTACCGGGGCAACTTCCGTTACAACCTGCTTGACGAGAACCTCAGGCGCTTCAACGCCCAGGTGCCGTCCATCATCCAGTGGGACGACCACGAGGTCCGCAACAACTGGTACCCGGGCGAGGTCATCGCCTCCACCGACACCCGGTACACCGAGAAGAGCATCGACGTCCTCGCGGCGCGGGCCCGGCGGGCGTTCAGCGAGTACTTCCCCGTCTCCACGCTGCCTCCGGGTGCCAAGGAGGGCCGCGTCCACCGCGTCCTGCGCCAGGGTCCGCTGCTGGACGTGTTCGTGCTGGACATGCGGACCTACCGCAACGCCAATTCGACCGACGACCAGACGGTGGACCCGCAGGGCATCCTCGGCCGTGAGCAGCTGGAGTGGCTCAAGCGGGAGCTGTCCCGGTCGCGGGCCGTGTGGAAGGTGATCGCCGCGGACATGCCGCTCGGCCTGGTCGTGCCCGACCCGATGGAGAACAAGCCGAACTTCGAGGCGGTGGCGCAGGGCGACCCGGGCGCCCCGCTGGGCCGTGAGCTGCAGATCGCCGAGCTGCTGCGGTTCATCAAGCACCGCCGGATCACCGGCACGCTGTGGCTGACGGCGGACGTCCACCACACCTCGGCCCAGCACTACCAGCCCTCTCGGGCCGCCTTCACCGATTTCGAGCCGTTCTGGGAGTTCGTCTCCGGTCCGCTGAACGCCGGTGCGTTCCCGGCCAGCGCGCTGGACGACACGTTCGGTCCGGAGCGGGTGTTCGTGAAGGCGCCGACGGCGTCGAACGTGTCGCCCGCGGGCGGCTACCAGTTCTTCGGCGAGGTCGACATCGACGGCGGCAGCGGCGAACTGACGGTACGTCTGCGCGAGCAGGACGGCACGGTGCTGTTCACGCAGACCCTGCAGCCGGGCCGGGTCGGCCAGTAGGACGACGCGGGGCCGCTGGGCCCCGCACCTCCAAGCCGTGCCGCGCACCGGCGTCGCCGTCCTGGGCGCGGCACGGTTCCCAGCCCTGCGGGCTTCCCCCGACGGGCGATCGTTTTCGCAGGTCAGGCCGATTGTCAGTGGTCGCCTCTACGGTTTTTCCATGACGCGATCACTGGGCTGTCGCCCTGCTGGGCATGGCGCCGGCGGACGCGGCACCCGAGGTGTACGAGGAGGTGCTTCCGCCCGTCCCCGAGCCCACCCGGCTCGCGCCCACGCCGCGGACGGCGCAGGAGCTGGCCGAAGAGATGGGGGCGCTGCCGGCCTCGGGCGGAGACGCGGCCGCGTTCGAGCGGGCGCTGGACGGTCTGATGCGGCACACGTATCAGGGGCACGGGCCTGCTGGAGCCGGCGGAGCTGGTGGCCCGTCTCGCCGAGTACCGACGTCTGGACGCCCGGGTCGGCGCCTGCGACTTCGCCCAGGCCCTGCTGCGGATACGCAGAGACGATCCCGCGGCGGCGGAGGAGGCGGCATCGCGGGCGAAGGCGCTCGGCACCCGGGAGGGCGCACGGCTCGCCCGCCGGCCGACCGCCGATGGCGCGGCCCCGGGCGGACGGCTAGCCCGTCGGCTGCGCACCGGCGCCGCCGCTCCGGAGCAGGCAAGGCGCCGGACCAAGGGCATGCGGATCCTCGTGGAGCCGGAAGAACGACGTGGCTCTCGGTTTCCGGCCGGAAGGGCCACACGCATCAAACAGTAGAAAATCCAACAAAAAGGGCGGAAGCATGCTTTACCCATCGGTCACAAACCGTTCGTGATCACGCAACACCGTTCCTTCACAGTGAGTGCATGACTCCAGACATGTCTCAAGTGACCCGGGCGAAGCACGGACGGCCCGTCCACCACTGGCGACGGGACGTCGTCGAACTCGCCGCCCTGTTCACGGCCGTGGCGGTGGCGGACGCGGTGGCGAACCTGATCGGGCACGGGCCCGACGGTCCGGCACTGCTGATCGTCTCGGCGCTCGTGCTGGCCTCGACCGCGGGGTTCCACATCTGGTGGGCACGACACCACGGGCACGCACCGCCCGCCGAGGATACCGGTGCCCGGCCGGCCGCCGAGCCGCGGCCGGCCGGGCACGCGCAGGACCCGGACGCGACCGCGCGGGACGCGGCAGGGGCGAGCGCGCTGTGGCGGATGCGGACGACGGTGAAGGACGAGCCCGGTTCGCTCGCCGCGCTGTGCACGGCGCTGGCCGGGCGGCGGGTCGACATCCTGAGCCTGCAGACGCACCCGCTGGCCGACGGCACGGTGGACGAGTTCCTGCTGCGAGCGCCGCAGGAACTCACGGCGGCCGAGATCACCCGGGCGGTCTCGTTGGCCGACGGCGCGTCCACCTGGATCGAGCGGGCCGACGCCCACGACCTGGTGGACGCCCCCACACGGGTCCTCGGTCTCGCGACGCGCACCGCGCTCGACGCGGCCGAACTCCCCCTGACGCTGCGGCAGTTGCTGGGACGATGCACAATCCGCTCGGTGCCCGCCGCGCCGGTCGGCGGTGGCCGGGGACCGGAGCCCGTGCCGGTCGAGGGAGTCCTGGAGGACACCGTCATGCGACTGCGGGCGCCGGAGGGCGGTGTGCTCACGGTGGAGCGGCCGTATCTGCCGTTCACGCCGACCGAGTTCGCCAGGGCCAGGGCCCTGGTGGAGCTGGACTGCCGGCTCGGTCCGCGGATCCCGCGCGGCAAGGACGTGCTGACGCTGCCCGAGGGCAACGACATCACCGTGCGCCGGGTGGACACCGGCGACCTGGCGGCTGCCCGGGCGATGCACGAGCGGTGCTCGCAGCGCACCCTCGGCATGCGCTACCACGGGCCGGTCGGCAACGCGGAGCGCTATCTGAACCATCTGCTCAGCCCCCGCTTCGGCCGTACGCTGGCCGCGCAGACCGCCTCCGACCGCATCGTCGGCCTCGGGCATCTGCTGTGGGACGGCGACGAGACCGAGGTCGCGCTGCTGATCGAGGACGAGTGGCAGCGCCGGGGCGTCGGCGCCGAGCTGCTCGGCCGCCTGGTGGCGATGGCGGTGGAGGCGCGCTGCGAGAGCGTGTACGCCGTGACCCAGGCTTCCAACACCGGGATGGTCGCGGCGATGCGCGGACTCGGGCTGCCCCTGGACTACCAGATCGAGGAGGGCACCCTGGTCATCACGGCCCGGCTGGACACCGCCCCCTCCGTCCCGCTTCCGCCGCACGACGGCGCGGGCGAGCGCCTGGGCGGCGGGGCGCGCCGCGACTGACACGCCCACGCACCGCGGACCGGCACATCCTCGCGGGGCCCCTGCGCGGGGGCGGCTCTTCGAGTGAGGTCACCCGAGGTCGCCGCTCCCCGTACAGCTACGCCGGACCAGGGATCCGCCGCGACGGCGCCCGGCCACCACGGCGGTGTCAGGCGGTGTCAGGCGGTGCCGGACACCGCGCCCGCCGCCCGGCGCTCCCCCGGGGCGCTCCGCTCCCCCAGGGCGTGGTCCAGGTCCATCCACAGATCGTCGACGTCCTCCAGGCCCACCGACAGCCGCAGCAGCCGGTCGCTGACCCCGGCACCGCGCCGGTCGTCGGCGTCCACGATCCGGTGGCTGATGGAGGCGGGGTGCTGGATGAGGGTGTCCACGCTGCCCAGGCTGACCGCCGGGGTGATCAGCCGGACCCGGGAGATCACCTCGTGCGGGTCGCCGTGCACCTCGAAGGCGAGCATCGCCCCGCCCAGGCGCGGATAGCTGACACGGGCGACGCGCGGGTCGGCGGCGAGCCTGCGGGCCAGCACGGCGGCGCCGGCGGAGGCGGCCCGGACCCGCACCGGCAGCGTGGACAGGCCTCGGAGCAGCAGGTAGCCGGCCAGCGGATGCAGCACACCACCGGTGGCGAAACGTATCTGCCGAAGTCGTCCGGCGAACTCCTCGTCACAGGCCACCACCCCGGCCAGCACATCGCCGTGACCGCCGAGGTACTTGGTGGCGCTGTGCAGCACCAGCCGTGCCCCCTGTTCGGCGGGGCGCTGCAGGACGGGCGTGGCGAAGGTGTTGTCGGCGAGCAGCGGGACCGTGCCGCAGGCGTGGGCGACGGCCCGCAGGTCGAGTTCGGCGAGGGTGGGGTTGGCCGGGGACTCGACCATCACCAGACCGGTGTCGGGCCGCAGGGCGTCGGTGATGCCGGCCGGGTCGGTCCAGGTCACCTCGGTGCCCAGCAGCCCGGCGGTGAGCAGATGGTCGCTGCACCCGTACAGGGGCCGGACCGCGACCACGTGGCGCAGGCCTTGCGCGGACCGGGCGAGCAGGACCGCACTGAGCGCCGCCATGCCGCTCGCGAAGGCGACGGCGGACTCCGTGCCCTCCAGCCGGGCGAGCGCGGTCTCGAAGCGGGCGACGGTCGGATTGCCGAGGCGGCCGTAGACGGGCGGGCCGGCCGGGTCGGCGCCGTCGGTGGCGAAGGCGTCGATGCGGGCGGCCTCGGCGCGGCTGTCGTAGGAGGGATAGGTGGTGGACAGGTCGATGGGCGGGGCGTGCAGGCCCTGCCGGGCGAGGTCGTCCCGGCCGGCGTGCACGGCCTCGGTGGCCAGTGCCCTGGATGCGGTGCGTACGGCGTCGTAGGCACCCGTGCTCGCTGTGTCCATGGCGGAAGGTTGAACACCGGACGGGTCACAGGATTCGAACACCGTGCTACGTTCGGCCAATGGCTGAATCCGTCGTACTGGATCCGGTGGATCTCCATTTGCTGCGGCTGTTGCAGAACGACGCCCGGGCCACCTACCGGGATCTCGCCGCTCAGGTGGGGGTCGCGCCATCGACCTGCCTGGACCGGGTGACCCGGCTGCGCCGCTCCGGCGTGATCCTCGGCCACCAGCTGCGGCTGGATCCGGCCAAACTCGGACGCGGTCTGCAGGCCTTGTTGTCCGTGCAGGTCAGACCGCACCGCAGGGAGCTGGTGGGACCGTTCGTGGAGCGGATCCGGGCGCTGCCGGAGTCACTGAGCGTGTTCCATCTGACCGGTCCTGACGACTACCTGGTGCATGTGGCCGTGGCCGACATGGCCGATCTGCAACGACTGGTGCTGGACGAGTTCACGTCACAGCGGGAAGTGGCCCGGGTGGAGACCCGGTTGATCTTCCAGCAGTGGGACTGCGGGCCCGTGCTGCCTCCGGCCACGCCCTGAGCTGAATCGGTAATAGATGGGTGACGCAGAGATACTCCCCGTATGAGGATGGGCGGCATGTCTGAGACCAAGAGCTTGCTGCCCCGACAGGTCGCCGACGCCTTCGTCGACGATCTCATCGCCCTCGACCCGGTCACCGGCACCTACCTCGGTGTACAGGAGAGCTCCAGCAGGCTGCCCGACTATTCGCCCGCGGGCCGGGATGCCCTCGCGGAGCTGGCGCGAGCGACCCTCGCGAGGCTCGACGAGGCCGAACGCCTGCCCGGTGCGGACAGTGACGCCGAGCGCCGCTGCGGCCGGCTGCTGCGCGAGCGGCTGACCGCCGAGCTGGCCATGTACGAGGCCGACGAGCACCTGCGCGAGGTCGGCAACATGAACACGCCCGGCCACTCGGTGCGGGACATCTTCACGGTGACGCCGACGCAGACGGAGGAGGACTGGGCGGCGATCGCCGAGCGGCTGCGCGCGGTACCGGCCGCGCTCGCGGGCTACCGGGAGTCCCTGGCGCTCGGTCTGGAGCGCAAGCTGTACGCGGCGCCGCGGCCGACCGCGACCTTCATCGACCAGCTGACCGAGTGGTCGGACACCGACGGCAAGGGCCGCGGCTGGTACGAGGACTTCGCGGCCGCCGGTCCGGACGCGCTGCGCGCGGAGCTGGACGAGGCGGCACGTGCCGCGACCGCGGCCGTGTCGGAGCTGCGGGACTGGCTGCGGGAGACGTACGCGCCGACCGTCGAGGGCGCCGCGAACACGGTGGGCCGCGAGCGGTACGCGCGCTGGGCCCGCTACTTCAACGGCACCGACCTGGACCTGGACGAGGCCTACGCGTACGGCTGGTCGGAGTTCCACCGCCTCCTCGGCGAGATGAAGCGGGAGGCGGAGAAGATCCTGCCCGGCGCCGAGACGCCCTGGGTGGCGCTCGCGCACCTGGACGAGCACGGCCGGCACATCGAAGGTGTCGACGAGGTCCGGGAGTGGCTGCAGGGCCTGATGGACCGGGCCATCGCGGACCTGGACGGCACGCACTTCGAACTCGCCGAGCGGGTGCGGAAGGTGGAGTCGTGCATCGCCCCGCCCGGCGGTGCCGCGGCCCCCTACTACACGCCCCCGTCGGAGGACTTCTCGCGTCCCGGCCGTACCTGGCTGCCGACCATGGGACAGACCCGGTTCCCGGTGTACGACCTGGTGTCGACCTGGTACCACGAGGGCGTGCCCGGGCATCACCTCCAGCTCGCGCAGTGGGCGCACGTCGCCGAGAACCTCTCCCGCTACCAGGCCACGGTCGGCGGGGTGAGCGCCAACGCGGAGGGCTGGGCGCTGTACGCGGAGCGTCTGATGGACGAGCTGGGCTATCTCACCGATCCCGAGGAGCGCCTCGGCTACCTGGACGCGCAGATGATGCGGGCGGCCCGGGTGATCGTCGACATCGGCATGCACCTGGAGCTGGAGATCCCGGCGGACTCGCCGTTCCACCCGGGTGAGCGTTGGACGCCGGAGCTGGCCGAGGAGTTCTTCGGTGCGCACAGCAGCCGGCCGGCGGACTTCGTGGAGAGCGAGCTGACCCGGTACCTGACGATTCCGGGCCAGGCGATCGGCTACAAGCTCGGTGAGCGGGCCTGGCTGCTCGGCCGGCAGAACGCCCGCGAGCGGCACGGTGACGCCTTCGACCTGAAGGCCTGGCACATGGCGGCCCTGTCGCAGGGTTCGCTGGGCCTGGACGACCTCGTCGACGAGCTGTCCCGGCTCTGACCGCGTCGGTGTCCCGACGCCGGGAGCCGTCCTGACCGGTGACCCGGCACACCCCTGCGTCCGGCGGGGACCGGGCGGCCACGGCCGCTCGGTCCCCGCCGGTGGCACAACCGGTGACCAGGCATCGCCGCCCCGGTCTCCTCCAGGTGCCGGGCCACACGCACAAGTCCGGCACCGTCCCGCACCGCCCCGGCGCACACCCCTCTCGGCCGTACGGCCGCCTCCCGGTGGCGTCGGCGGTGGGCGGGCGGCTTGCTGGTGTGCGGGGGCGATGCGAAGGAGGCGGGCCGGGCATGCAGTCGAAGGGGCCGGGGCAGGAGCCGTTGCAGACGCCGCGGGCCGCCGGGCTGGCCGGAGTCGTCTTCGCGCTGCTGCTGGCGGCGGCGATCGTACTGATCCGGCTGGGTATTCCCGAGGGGAGCGCGGTCACGGCTCAGGGCTTCACGGACTCCGGGCGGCGACGCGCCGTACAGGCCGCCCTCGCGCTCGTACCGTTCGCCGGCATCTTCTTCCTGTGGTTCATCGGCGCCGTACGGGCCCACGTCGGGGCGGCCGAGGACAAGTTCCTCGCCACCGTCCTGCTCGGCAGCGGCCTGGTCTTCACGGCCACGATGTTCGGGGCGGCGGCGGCGGCCGACGCCGTACTCGCGGTCGCGCACCCCTCCGGCTCCGCTCCCGAGCTGTCCGCCTGGGACTTCGGCCGCCACTTCGCGTACACGATGATGACGGGGTACGCCATGCGGATGGCGGCCGTCTTCGTATCCTCCATGTCGGCGATCGGACACCGCCTCGGCGTACTGCCGCGCTGGCTGACCGTCCTCGGCTTCCTCATCGCCCTGACGCTGCTCTTCGTCTCCCCGAAGATCCCCTGGTCGGAACTGGTCTTCCCCGCCTGGTCGCTGGTGCTCGGTGTCCACATCCTGGCGGCCGGCCTGCGCGCCGGGTCACGCACCGCGGCGTCCGTGTGACGGGGCCGCGGCGCGAGCGGACGGTGCGGCCGTTCACCCGAACGGCGTGCCCCCGCGCGCGAGGCCCCATTCGCCTCTCCCATGCTGGCGAGCGGGACATGACCGCCGTCCGGGGGTGCCCGCACGTGACCTGGCGGTGCGCACCGGACCTGGCCACCTGAAGGACGGAGCGCCGATGAGGCTCGTCGTCGATCTCAACAAGTGTCAGGGGTACGCGCAGTGCGCGTTCCTGGCGCCCGACGTCTTCGCCATGCACGGCGAGGAGTCACTGGTCTACAACCCGCGGGCGGAGGCGGAACAGCGAGAGCGGCTGGCGCGTGCCGTCGCCGCCTGCCCGGTGCAGGCGATCACGGCCGACGGGCTGGACGGCGCGGATGAGCGTGCCGCGTCCGGCCGTGAGGCGTCCGATGGTGACTGACTATCTGGACTGGCTCAGGCGCGAGGGCCGGATCGTGATCGTCGGTGCCTCGCTGGCCGGGCTGCGGGCCGCCGAGACGCTGCGCGCCGAGGGCTTCGCCGGTTCGCTCACCATGATCGGTGACGAGCCGAACGAGCCGTACGACCGGCCGCCGCTGTCCAAGGCGGTCCTGCTGGGCAAGGCGGACGCGCTCCACACGGAGCTGCCCCGGCGCCGCGAGGTCGACGCGAAGTGGCGCCTCGGCGTCCCGGCGACCGGTCTCGACATGACCGAGAAACGGGTGCGGCTGGCCGACGGGGACCAGGTGGAGTACGACCGTCTGCTGATCGCCACCGGGGTGCGCGCCCGGCCCTGGCCGAAGGAGTCGGAAGCGCAGCTGGACGGCGTCATCCTGCTGCGCACCGGAGGTGACGCGGCCGCCCTGTACCGGCGGCTGAAGGCCGGGCCGCGCCGGGTCCTCGTCATCGGCGCCGGGTTCGCCGGGTCGGAGGTCGCCTCGGCGTGCCGGGAGATGGGTCTCGCGGTCACCGTGGCCGAACGCGCGGGGGCGCCCCTGGTGGGTGCCCTCGGCGGGGTGATCGGCTCGGTGTCCGCGGAGCTGTACCGCGAGAACGGTGTCGACCTGCGCACCGGTGTCATGGTCACCGGTCTGGAGGGCGACTCGGTGGGCCGGGTGAAGGCCGCCCACCTGTCCGACGGAAGCGCCGTCGAGACGGATCTCGTGGTGGTCTCGCTGGGCTCGGTGCGCAACACCGAGTGGCTGAGCGGGTCGGGGCTCGGCGCGGGTCCCCGGGGCATCGCCTGTGACGCGGGCTGCCGCGCCTTCGACTTCCGGGGCATCGTCACCGACGACATCTTCGTCGCGGGCGATGTCGCCCGTTCCCCGCACGCGCTGTTCGGCTACCAGTTCCTCTCCCTCGAACACTGGGGCAACGCCGTCGCGCAGGCCGAGATCGCCGCGCACAACATGATCAGCTCCAGCAGCGACCGCCGCCCGCATCTGTGGGTGCCCGCCTTCTGGTCGTCGCAGTTCCGCGTGAACATCAAGTCCGTCGGTGTCCCGCCCATGGGCGAGCAGATCATGATCACGCAGGGCTCGCTGGCCGAGCGCCGCTTCGTCGGGGTGTACGGCTACCAGGGCCGCGTCATCGCCGCCGTGAGCTTCGACAACACCCGGTGGCTGGAGTTCTACCAGCGGCAGATCGAGGTGGGCGCGCCGTTCCCCGTGGAGTACCCGACGGTCGACCGCCGCCCCGAGGGCCGCCGTCCTGTCCCCGCCGACTTCCCCGATCCGTCCCTGCCGACCCACGGCCCGACCGTGACCCTCAGCGGCTACTCGCCGACCGACCGGCAGCTGGTCTTCGTCCCGGCGCACTGACCCGGCACCCGGCCCCGCCCCTTCGCCCCACGGACCTTCACGCCTCAAGGACTCCGCATGACGCACGCCTCGCTCCTGCGCCAGATCACCGACTACGCGAACCGCGCCAACCCGTATCCGCTGTACGAGGAGCTCCGCAAGACCCCGGTGCTGCACGAGGAGGAGGACGGTCCCTACGTCATCAGC
Organism: Streptomyces griseochromogenes; assembly: GCF_001542625.1. NCBI lineage: Bacteria > Bacillati > Actinomycetota > Actinomycetes > Kitasatosporales > Streptomycetaceae > Streptomyces > Streptomyces griseochromogenes. The sequence goes on from NZ_CP016279.1 coordinate 7,437,588, forward strand.
TCGTACTGGGACATCGAGAGCCTGCTCCACGACCCGCGGATCAGCTCCGACCAGAGCAACGTCACCGCCGCGGGCGAGGACGAGCTGTCCGGGCCGGAGGCCACGGGGCTGCCGCCGAGCTTCATCCGGCTCGACCCGCCGGAGCACGACCGGCTGCGGCGGATGGCCAACAGCTCCTTCGGGCCGCCGCACCGGCCCCGCCGTATCGACTCGATGCGCGGCGAGCTCGCCGAGATCGTCACCGGTCTGATCGACGATTTCGCGGACGCGCGGCAGATCGACGTGGTCGACCGGTTCGCGTACCCCTTCCCGGTGACCGTGATCTGCCGGCTGCTCGGCGTGCCGCGCGAGGACGAGCCCCGCTTCCGTGCCCTGGTGGACCCGATCGTCGCCGGCCTGGACCCCGGCAGCCGCACGAGTGCCGAGTCCATGAAGACCGCGCAGGAGGCACGGCTGCAGCTCGGCATGTACCTGAACGGGCTGGTGGAGCAGCGCGCCAAGGACCCGCGCGAGGACATGCTGTCCGACCTCGTGAACAGCAACGGCCCGGACGGCGCCATGACCACGATGGAGGTGCTCAGCACGGCGGTGCTGCTGCTCATCGCCGGCCATGAGACGACGGTCAACCTGATCACCAACGGCATGCTCACGCTGCTGCGCCACCCGCGGTACCTCCAGCGGTTGCGCGACGACCCGGGTCTGTCCGTGAAGATCGTCGAGGAACTCCTGCGCTACGAACCGCCGGTGCAGCTCCTGCCGCAGCGCACCTGCATCACCGACATCGAGGTGCGCGGTGTCACCATCCCCAAGGGCTCGCGGATCTGGCTGGTCCTCGCCGCGGGCAACCGCGACCCGGAGCGCTTCCACGACCCCGACCGGTTCGACCCGGACCGCGAGGACATCCAGCACCTCGGCTTCGGCAGCGGCATCCACAGCTGTTTCGGCGCTCCGCTGGCCCGGCTGGAGGCCCAGCTCGCGCTCGCCGAACTCGTCCGCCGCCTCGACAACCCCCGGCTGGTCGAGGACCCGCCGCCCTACCGCCCGAACGCGGTGCTCCGTGGCCCGCGGCACCTGAACATCACCTTCGACGGCCTTCGCTGATCCGGCCGCCGCCGGGTCAGCGGGCGAGCCGTCTGAGCTGGACCAGTCCGACCCAGGTCTCCGGTCCGGGCCGGGCGTAGGCGGCGCGCACCACGTAGGGTCCCGGTTCCAGCGGGACACGCAGGTGTTCCTCGCCCTCGGCCGCACCGCCCGGCCAGGCCGAGTCGAACAGCACCACCGGGCCGGGCACGTCCCAGCGGATCTCGTGTTCCCACACGGCCGCATCGAGTGCGGCGGGGATCCGGGCCAGCAGCTCGTCCTCGGAGTTCGCGGCGGACCAGCGCACGAAGGTGCCGCGGTCGGGCAGGTAGGAGGTGGCCGCGGGTTCGTCGCCGAAGACGAGGGCCGCGCTGTCGCCGACCGGGAGCAGGCCGACGTGGCCGTCGACCTCGCATGCGCGGTCGTAGTCGGTGGCGAGTTCCTCACTGTCGGCGCCCGTCCAGAACGGCAGCACCGTCTCCGGTACCGCTATCAGCGGGCCGCCGCCCGACTCCACCCACTCCAGCACGCCGGGATCCGCGTATCGAGCCATGGGCAGAACCTACACGGGCGGGCGTCAGCAGCCGCACGCGCCGTCCACCGGCGCGGTCAGCGGATCGGCGTCCCGGCGCTCCGGCCCCCGCCATGTCTCGTACGGGAAGCCTTCCCGAGCCCAGTACTCGAAGCCGCCGAGCATCTCCTTGACCCGGTAGCCGAGTTCGGCCAGGGCGAGGGCGGCGCGGGTGGCGCCGTTGCAGCCGGGGCCCCAGCAGTACGTCACCACCGGCACGGACTTGTCGAGGAGCCGTTCGGCCTGCTCGGGGACGAGCGCGGTCGGCAGGTGGATCGCGCCGGGGATGTGCCCCTGGTCCCAGGACTCGGTGGAGCGGGAGTCGACCACGACGAAGCCGGGGTCGCCATCGGCCGCGAGCGCGGCGGCCACGTCGGAGACGTCGGCGTGGAAGGCGAGGCTCGCCCGGAAGTGGGCGACGGCCTCGGCGGGGAGTGCGGGGGCGACGCGCAGGACGGGGTTCACGGTGTCGGTGATCATGGCTGAAAATCTAGAAGTTCCGGCCGGTTCCCTGAAGGGACGATCCCCGGGCTTCCCCTTGATCGGCCGGGTATTTCCCTGCTATCCATCCAGGATGACCGCGTATTCCCCGGACGCCACGGACTGGCGCATCCTCGATGTCCTCCAGCGGGACGGCCGGGCCAGCTACGCCGAGCTGGCGCGCGCCGTCTCCATGTCGCCGAGCGCGGTGACCGAGCGGGTGCGCCGCCTGGAGGAGGCGGGCGTCATCCAGGGGTACGCGGCCGTCGTGGACCCCGAACGCCTCGGTCTGCCGATCCTGGCGTTCGTGCGCCTGCGGTACCCGAACGGCCACTACAAGCCGTTCCACGACCTGGTGGCCGCGACCCCGGAGATCCTGGAGGCCCACCACGTGACCGGCGACGACTGCTTCGTCATCAAGGTCACCGCGCGGTCCATGTCCCATCTGGAAGAGATCTCGGGGAAGATCGGCGCGCTGGGCTCGGTGACGACCAGCGTGGTGTACTCCTCGCCCCTGCCCCGGCGGCCGCTCGGCCAGTGATGGACCCGCTGAGCGTTCGGGACGTCAGAGAGTGGACGCGGGCGAGACGGGGCCAGGGTGCCTGACCGCGTCAGACACCCCGCTGCCGCAGCGTCGACCCCGTTCTGCCCTTCACGACCTCCAGTTGCGCGTGGATGCGGCGCCGCAGGTCAGGGACATGGCTGACGATGCCCACGCTCCGATCCCGCTCCCGGAGTGAGTCGAGGACGTCGAGGACCTCGTCGAGGGTCTGGTCGTCGAGGCTGCCGAAGCCCTCGTCGATGAAGAGGGTGTTGCAAGATCGAATGCTGCGGGTGCACTAGCTCTGACCAGGCAAAACAGGGTACGAAAAGCCCCTCGGAGTGATCTCCGAGGGGCTCTCTTGGTGCCGGGGGGACAAACGGGGGACGGCGCGATCAGGCGGCGCCCAGCGCCTCGTCGCGAGGGGCGGGCGGTACGACGCGCAGATGCCGGTCGCTTGTTTCTTCGTCGACCGAGGCGGTAGTCGCCGCTCGCTCTATTTCTTCTTCGTCGTGGACTGGGGTGGGGAGTTGCATGGGGTGCGGCTGGGCTGCGTGGGCTTGCTCATCGGTGGGTTTCTCGACGCCGTTTCGGCGTGGTACCAGGTCAAGGGGTGCGTTGGCGGCGGCTTGTTCGAACTGTGGCAGCAGGCTGGTGTAGGTGTCGGCAGTGAGTTGGTAGCTGCTGTGGCCGAGCAGGGCCTGGATGGCTTTCATCGACAGGCCGGCGGCCAGGCTGAGTGATGCGGCGCAGTGACGCAGGTCGTGCAGGCGGACCGGTGGGAGGCCGATGCGCTGGATGAATCTCCCGAAGGCCTGGGAGACATTTTGGGGGTTGTGGGGGCGGCCGTCGGGCCGGGTGAAGACGTAGCCGGAGTCGACGTACGGACCGTACTTCGCGGAGTCTTGGCGGTGTTTCTCCTCCCATTCGGCGCGTTGGGCCTTCTGTACGTCGCGCCAGGCGGTGAGCAGAGCCAGTGTGGCGTAGTCGAGGGCGATGGCACGACGGCCGCTGCGGCTCTTGGGGGTGTCCTGCCACATGTTGTAGTTCGAGTCGGTGACGAGTTGCCCGGCGACGTGTGCCACGCCTTGGGTCAGGTCGAGTTCGGTCCAGGACAGGCCTGTTGCCTCGCCGCGGCGCGGTGCCCGGTAGACCATGAGGTGCCACATGATGTACATGGGGTGGTTGACGGCTGCGTCCAGGAACTGGCCGGTCTGTTCGGGGGTCCAGACCATGACGGGTCCGGGCTTCTCGCCGGTTTCGCGCCAGCGGGCTACGCGCTCGTCGGTCCATACGAGCGGTTGGGGGCGTTCGTATTTGGGGAGGACGACGAGCTTGGCCCAGTTCTGGGTGATCAGTCTTTCGGTCACCGCGTCACCGAATGCGGCGGAGAGGCAGTCGAGGTACCTCTTCTGCGAGCCAGGGCCTGTGTTCTGGCGGGGCTTGGCCCGGGCTTCCTTGAGGGCTGCGCGGGCCTGGTCCCATGCCTGGCGAAGTTCTGGTGGCCGTGGGGTGGGGGCCTGCCTCCAGGCAAGGTGGGCGGCGTCGCATTCGATTTTGGCCAGCTCGGCTGCTTCTTGGTTGGCCTTCTTGATCTCGTTGAAGGCCCATATCTGCTGGAACATCTCCTGGATGTGGCGGTCGCGGAGATCGCGGAGTGCGAGGTGGCCGAGGGCGGGTTTGAAGATGCGGTCGATGAAGTCGCGGTAGCCGAAGCGGGTTTTGCGTTTGAGGTCGACACGCTTGGCGTGCCAACGGTCGAGGTACTCGGCGACGGTTTCCTTGGTGTCGACGTCGATGCCGCCCTGGGCCTGGTCCCACAGCTTCTGTGCTGCTTCCTTGGCTTTGTTCTGAGTGAGGAAGCCGCCCTTGCGGGGGCGTCGGCGCTTGCCGCCGGGGCCGTCGGGGAGCTTGACGTAGTAGTACCAGGTGCCGTGATCGCGTTTCTTGAGCAGGGGGCAGGTGGAGCCGAGCTCGCGCATCTTGGGCTTGCCGTTCGCGTCGAGGACAGGCTGTCCTTCGTCGTCGAGCTTGGGTTCGGTGCACTTGCATCGCTTGTAGGTGCTGCCGTCGAACACGTGAGATCCCCCTGAATGTGCCGGGTTATGCCTTACGTGCCCTGATCATGCTGTAGCGAAGGAGACGCTTCCTTGGACGCCGTATGCTTCCCGCCAGGTGGCGCGGGAAAGAGGGATGTGACCACCTTTGTCCTCATCTGCGCTTACAGCTACGGAGCGTGACGGTTCCGGCTCGCGTGGCGGCATGTCGGTGGAGGAAGTGCTGGCGTTGCCCGCCGCTGTGAGCGTGGTGACGGCCGCCAAAGCGTTCGGCATCGGGCCGGACAAGGCATATGAGTTGATCAAGAGGGATGAATTCCCGGCGCGGACGATCTCGCTGGGGTCGACGCGGAAGGTGTCGACGGCGAGCCTGTGGGAGGCGTTGGGCCTGCGTCGTTGAGATGGGCACTCACCTATACGGCTCGATCAGTCGTCCCTTCGGAGGGCTGGTCGGGCCCTCTCGTGCGGTGGTGCACCGCCTATGGGCGACGCTGAGGGTGGTCGCCGAGCTGTTCTCGAGCATGGGATATGCCACACCTCCACACCCGTGAAGGGATGCCACCTGCAGAGATTCCGTAGTTACTGGTCAGTCACCCTCTCGCCTGTGCAAGCAGGGTGATCGCGTAGATATACATTGACCTATGGAAGACCTACGCGATTGCTAAGTGAGCGGTCGCCAGGCCAGTGGATGGAGTCAGCGGCGTGGGACGGTTGTCGGGCTATGTGCGGGACGGGGTGACGCATCCCGCGGAGACCCCGAAGCTGCGCGAAGCCGTTGCGCTCTTCCTGGAGACGCGCAGTGACGCTGATGCGGCCGCGTTCCTGAACAAGCAGGGCGTGACCACACCGCGCGGTAACGAGTGGCGGCGTGAGGTCTTCCATCGGTGGTCCGTAAATCCGAAGATCGCCGGCCTGGACAAGGCCGGCGAGCCGATCGAAGGCTGGGGCCAGCGGGTGCTGGAGCCAGAGGTCTTCCGGCGTGTGCAGGAGACGCATGCCGAGCGGGATGAGCAGCGCGCCAAGCCCCGTGACGCTTACGAGTACCTGCTGACTGGTGGCTGCGCGGTGTGCGGCGAGTGTTCGACGGCGATGATCGGCAGCCGCGCCCATGCGGATGCTCCGCCATCCTACAAGTGCGATGGCTGCGGCAAGACGAGGATTAACGCGGACCGTCTTGAGGACACCGTGGCCGAGTACGTTCTCGCTGAGCTTCTCAAGCCTGGTGCCCGTGAGCGGCTGGAGGCGCTGCTGCGGGACATCGAGGCGGAGGTCGGCCGCCTGAGGGAGCACATCGCGGGCGGCGACGAGCGGTTCGCCGGTCTGAAGGACCTGTACAAGCGTGGCCTGATGGTGGAGACGGCGTTCGTCGAGGCGAAGAAGGCCACGGAGAAGGACCTCCGCGACACCCGGGTGCGTCTGAAGCACCTGGAGTTGATGACGGATCTTCCGGTCGGCGATGTGCATGACCTGGTGGCCTGGTGGCGCACCGCCTCGCGGGACGCAAAGCGCGGCCTGGTCTTGCTGGAGATCGTCCACGTGCGCGTCTCACGGCGTGGTGAGGGCGGCAACGATCCCCATGCGCGCGTCACGATCGATTGGCGCGAGCCCGCCGCTACTTGATGTGAGCCTGTGACCGAACGACACAAGGAAATACCTCTCGTGCCAACTCCCGGCCTTCGTCCTCTGTCCGCGTCGAGTTGGGCGTGGCTGCACGACCGCACGGACTGGGGCTACAGCAACAGCGGCTTCGTCGTGTCGGAGGGCCAGGCGCTGCTCGTCGACACGCAGTTCACCTTGCAGGCAACGGAGGAGCTGCTCACGGCGGTGGAGTCGGTGTGCCTGCGGGAGGAGATCGGTCTCCTGGTGTGCACGCACCAGAATGGAGATCACACGTGGGGGAACCAGCTTCTGGCCGGTGCGGAGATCATCACGTCGGCGTCAGGCGCCGCCGGCTTGTGTCACGAGATGGGGCCCGAGCAGTTGACGACGCTGGCCCGCTCGGGCGGGCCGGGTGCCGCTGGCGCGTACGTTGCCCGGCACTTCGCGCACTTCGACTTCACCGGCATCACCGTGACGGGACCGACGCGTACCTTCCAGGGACGTGAGGACGTCAAGGTCGGCACCGTGCTGGTGGAGTTGATCGACCTCGGAGCGGGACATAGTGCGGGTGACGTCGCCGTGCACGTGCCTGACGAGGGTGTGGTGTTCGCGGGGGACGCTCTGTTTTCCGGAGCCCACATGGTCGTGTGGTCGGGCTCGCTGAGCGGCTGCATCGGCGCCTGCCAGATGCTGTTGGACACGGGCGCGGAGTTGTTCGTGCCAGGTCACGGGCCGCTGCTGGACCGCAGAGGGGTGTCAGAGATCCGCGACCGCCTGGCGCGCGTTGCTGAGCAGGCTGCGCAGTACGCGCGACGCGGTGTGCCACTGGCCGAAGCGGCCCGCCGGATCATGGCGGGCCACGCTGGCACGTGGGCGCATCCGGAGCGGCTGTTCACGCAGACTGCGGCCGCCTATGCGGAGGCCGGGGTTTCGGGGGTGCCGTCAAGCACGCTCGCGATGGTGGAGGGCATGGCTTCCTTGGCGTGCTGAGCGATGTCGGCGGGCATGACGACCATAAGGCGGATGTTGTTGCCCAATCGGCTGAAGGCGACGAATTCGACCTCGACTTCCTCGTCCTGGTGCGGGAGGTAGAGGCGGCGCCGGTCGCCGTCGGGGTGGGTGACGGTGGTGACGTCGTGTTCGAGGATGCGGCCGGCCACGGGGTCAGCATCCTTGATGTGCTGGACGACCTCGGCGAGCCGAGGGTCGTGGGGGTTGGTGCGCCAAGCAATGCGGAGTTGGGAGGCCATGGGTTTCGCCCAGGTTTCTTCCCAGTCGATGAGCTGGAACCGGGCTTCGGGGTAGGTGAGGGCCCAGATCATCACGTTGACGCCATGGAGCATCCACGGGAAGTCGCGGGCGGCTGCCTTGTTGAAGACGCGTATGTCCCAGCGTGGGTCGTAGGTGTAGGCGGGCCACGGCAGGCTGTGGACGATGTGAGAGACGACCGGGTCGATGGTGTTGGCGTCGGGACGGCAGCGGGGAGCCGGTTCACGTCCGGTGACCTCGAGGAAGAGATGCGTGCGCTGGGCGTCGTCGAGGCCGAGGATGCGAACGAGGCTGTCGAGGAACTCGTCGCTGTAGCCATCGGGGACTCCGCGTTCGAGCCTGCTGTACCAGCCTTCAGTCACGCCGGCGAGGTAGGCGACCTCGGCCTGGGTGAGACCTTTCCTGCGCCGGGTGCCGTACCGGGCTGTCAAGCCGGGCACGGCCTTGGGGTCGCGTGCCTTTCGCCAAGCACGAAGCATCCGCGTGATCGGTGGCAGGTCGCCCATGAGGTACCGCTCCCAATGGCAAAGAAACGTTAAAACACAGGAGACTCTAACGCACGTAGCACCCTTGTCCGACTTCAAGCCTCCTGTCGTACACAGCCGTACATAGATGAGTAATTTCGGGCATCTGGGGTTGCTTCAGCCCCTGAAACCCGCACTGATGGTCCTGGTTCCGCTGCTTTCAGCACTCGCAGGTTCGACCTAAGCGGTCGGAAAACGGGCAACGTGACCTCCGCCTGCGAGGAAGCAACGGCTGCCTCGCCCGGCCCCGCCCTCACGCCGGACCCGACCTGGGCCTGCCGCTGGGGCGGTGTGTAACACGAGTGTCGAGTGAGGGGTTTCCCAGCATGAGCCGCAGCGTCTTCATCACCGGTGGCAACCGGGGTATCGGCCTGGCGATCGCCAAGGTCATGGCCCGGGACGGGGACCGGGTCGCCGTCACGTACCGCTCCGGCGAGCCTCCGGCCGGCCTGCTAGGTGTGCGATGCGACGTCACCGACTCCGCGCAGGTCGATGCCGCGTTCAAGAAGGTCGAGGCCGAGCATGGACCTGTCGAGGTACTCGTGGCGAACGCAGGCATCACCAGGGACAGCTTGCTGATGCGCATGGTGGAGGAGGACTTCACCAGCGTCATCGACACAAACCTGACCTCGGCGTACCGAGTAGCCAAGCGCGCCAGTCGCGGCATGCTGCGTGCCCGCCACGGACGTATGATCTTCATCTCCTCTGCCGTGGCCCTACGGGGCGACAAGGGGCAAGCCAACTACGCCGCCGCCAAAGCAGGACTGATCGGCTTCACCCGCTCACTCGCCCGTGAATTCGGCTCCCGTGGAGTCACCTTCAACGTCGTCGCACCGGGTCTCACCGCGACCGACATGACCGCGGCCCTGCCCGAGGCGCGCATAGCGGAGTTGTGTGAGGAGGTCCCGCTGGGGCGGGTGGCCCAGCCGGAGGAGATCGCCGCTGCCGTACGGTTCCTCGCCAGCCGGGAGGCGTCCTACATCACCGGCGCCGTACTTCCGGTGGACGGCGGCGCAGGAATGGGGCACTGACAGCGGTGACCTGTAAAAACGGCAGCCCTGACCAGGCTGCGGGGGAACATCACCGGCTACCTGCACCGCGCGAACGCCTCAGGTGCGGCACACAGCGGCCGGACCGCGCCGCGGGCCGAGGGGGCGGGAGTGATCGACCCTGACCGCATCCTCGCCTTGGCAAAGGAACCGCCGCACGCCGGCGTAAGCAGGGGACGCGACGCCGACCGGGCCAGAATGCTGGGCGGTCTGGGAGCTGCCACCAGTCCCTTGGCATCACCGGTCGCCTGGTCAGCAGCTCGGTGCATGGCGGAGCATCGCCGAGCAGACCAGGACTCGGCGGAGTGCCGCAGGGATGAGGCGCGGGTGTGCGGGGGCTGCCCGATCCGCCGCGACTGCTTCACGGCCCACCTGGCAGGCGCGCCTCCTGCTGTGCGCGTGTGGCGAGCACGTATAGACGGAGGCCTCACGGGCGGACGAGGTAGGTGAGTGAGCGGGTGGGCGACGGAGCGATTCGGCGCCCACCCTCATGCCGTCTGTAATGACAGGTCGTTTGGCCTCCGCGCGACGACTGCCTACCGCTCGACAGGTGCTGCTGTGAATCTCTGGCCGCATCCATGGCCTGCGGCGCGTGCGAGGGCCATGAACACCGGGGGACTTCACGGGTTCGACGTGTTGTCCCGAGGTTGATCTCGATCGGATCGAAGCAGTTCAGCTCGAACAGCCCGTAGAGACCGGATCGCTTTCACGGCCTTTGCGGAGAGAATGGGCACTTGATCGAGAAGGCGCCCCATGGCGAAGACGACGCTCGTGATCGCGCCGACTACGGCAACCGCCCAACCTGCAACTTCCACCGCCGCACCGAGCCTTCCGCAAGGACAACAGGACCCCCGAGACTTGGCAAGCGGACCTGGCGCCGCGAAGCGGCACTCGTGACCGGCATGGCCCGTCTCTCCCCCGAGGCCCTGCGTCGGGCTCAAGCGCAACTGGAGCTGAGATACTCCAGCAACTCGTCGACGCCGGGCGGGCAGTTGCACCTTCTGCTTGTCGCTCGCTGCCCGCATGGGGTCTGCCCAACGCGACTGATTTCAAACCGCGTTGGTGATGAATACCGCAGCAGATGCCGCCCATGAACCAGCTGCGGGAAAGGGTGATGGCTTGCCGCGCACGTATACCCAAGGACGCACCTCCACCTCGTCTGCTCTTCGGGCCACTGCCGTGCATTTCGGCAGGCAGTGAGCCTGTTTCGTTCGTGGTCGAGGTCACGTGGGCGGGGGCTGCCGGGAGTGGACCCCACCCCGATTGATAGTAGAATAATTTTAAGAAGTGAGGGAGAAAGAACACCTCACACCACCTCTTGGAGCCCGAAAGTGCAGCGCGTCCTCAAGATGCCCCAGGTCCACCCCAACCCGCGCCAGCCGCGCGAGTACTTCGACCAGGACGCGCTCAACGAACTGGCCAAGTCGATCAAGAAGTACGGCCTCATGCAGGCCATCGAGGTCCGCCCCGACAACGAACTCGGCGGCTACGAGATCGTCTCCGGCGAACGCCGCTGGCGCGCCCACCAGATCCTCGGCAAGACCAAGATCCGCGCCAACATCATCTCCGAGAAGAGCGAGATCCAGCGGTTCAAGCGATCCATGTCCGAGAACGTCAACCGCGCGGACATGACCCCTTTCGAGGAGGCACGCGGGTTCCAGCGCATCCTCGACGAAGAGGAAGGCGCCACCATCGAGTCCGTCGCGGACGACTTCGGCAAGACGGTCACCTACATCAAGCTGCGCCTGGCCCTGCTGGACCTGCGCGAGGAGGTCGCCAAGCACGTCGAGGCCGGCGAGATCGGCACCCAGGCAGCCGTTCAGATCGCTGCCCTGTCGCACGCCAACCAGGGCGCGCTGCTGGCCAAGTTCGCACGTGGAGAGTTCGCTTCGGACAACGAGATCGTGCACTTCGCCTTCGCGATGAGGCAGCAGCAGGACCAGGCCGTCCTCATGATCGTCGAGGAGATGACGGACGAGGAGCGCCGCGAGCGCGCCTCCGCACAGAAGAAGACCCGCAGCACGCTCGACAAGATCGAGCAGGTCCGCGGACTCCTCGACGAGATCGCACGCACCGAACCGATCAAGCTCGCCGAAACGCTCGACGGCCAGGTAGGAGCGCGACTGGAGCAGCTCGACCGGGTCGCAGAGTCCCTGACCAGGGCCCGATTCCAGCTCAAGCAGGCCAAGGCGCACGCCGAAGCCCGGCAGTTGGTGACGGTCAACCCCGACGCCGTCCACGACAGTCGGCAGGACACGGCACCCGAGCCTGCCGCCGCCTGACCACCATTTCCAGCCGGGTGCGCGGCCCCGTCATCCGCGCGCCCGCAGCACCGACCTTCCACACCCCAGGGAGACAGCACCACTATGCGCTATAGCACACCCCTCACTCGTGTCCAGGCCGTACAGCTCGGCAAGGACGTCGGGGTGATCCTCGGCACCGCCGCGAATGCCCTGCACCACATGCACGGCATCAACATCGACAGCCTGATGCGGGCCTTCACCTCTTCTCCCTCGGTGGAGGTCACCGCCGCCCGCTACCTGCGGGCCCTCGAAGAGGACCTGTCCCCCGGTGAGGCGGCAGCTCGTGCGGCCACCGCGCTCGTTCACGACTGGGCGGACGCCGTGCTTGAAACCCAGCGCCGCCTGACGTCGGCCGCAAGCGAGGAGCTCACCAAGTGAACTGCACCTCAGCAGGCCGGGACTGGGCGGCCATGCAGCGAGCCGAGTTCGACCGCGACGCTCCCCTCGAACTGCACGTCCCCACGGAAGGGACTCGTATCCCAGCCGCGCCGGACACAGTCGGTACCGAGGCGCTCTTCGGCGATCCGGTGCCCGCACCGCAGCAGGCCGCCCCAGCCTGGCGACTTTGGCGGGCAGGACGAGCTGTTCTAAACGCCGATGCCAGCCAGTACAACGATGGTCGACGCCATCGACGTCCTCGGTGTTGCCGCGTCTGAGTGCGACGAGTGTGAGGGAGCCGGCACGGTCACCTTCTGCCACGGACCGTACGAGCGCACCCGCGAATGCCATGCCTGCTACGGGGCGGGGCGCCGCACGCCATGCCCCGGCTGCACCGACGGGACGAGCCCGAACACCGGCGAGACCTGCTGGACCTGTGAGGGTTTTGCCGTCCTCAGCTGACCAATAATAGGCCGCTACTCAACTGGAGATTGCGATGACTTTCGGAGACAACCTCACAGCGGAAGCCCTGCGCACCGGACAACGGGTCACCCGCGCCAGCGCGCCGCCCGGGATCGTCAGGCTGGCCATCACCCTGCCCGACGGCGCCACTCAGCACTTCGAGCGCCCCACCACCGGAGGCTGCGCGGACTGGCGGGCCACAGAACTCGAAGGCCCCGGCTCAGGGTTCATCTTCGATGAGCCCATCACCGCCGAGTGGGGCCGCGGGCTGGACAGCATCGCCGCCACAGCATCGTGAACACCAAGGAATCGTGATGGACCACTTCGAAGAGCACACCGACGTCACTCTCGCCAAGCCCGTCCCGAAAGGCATGCTCCGCCCCTTCGGACAGGTGACCGGACACGCGACCGACCCTTTCACCGGCAAGCGGCAGGTCATGGTGCTGTGGCCCGGCGCGGCCAAGCCCCTCCCCTACGACCCCGACGAACTGGCCCTCGCCGACTGACCCAAAATAGGTCAGTACACAACTTCGTGTTAGGTTCTTGATCGAGGTCAAGCCCTGGCACGGCCCGACCACCCACCCGACCTCCGGACGGGCAGCGACCCCCCGCGCCCCGCCCGCCCGGAACGGCTCGTCCGATACGAGCCACCCCTCCGGCCGGGACCCGCACACCCCCGCGGGTCCCGGCCACCCCATGGAGAGACGCCCCAATGCCTGCCACAAGCACTCGAAACGAAAACGCTCTGTACGAGGCCCTCATCCTGGAGCGGTACGGCCGCACCCTCGATGAACTCCTCCAGGAACAGACCCGGCGCCCCCTGCCTGAACTCCTCAAGGAACAGCACCGGCGCCCCCGGGTACCGCCTGTCCCCGTCCGGCAGCAGCCCAAGCCAGACCCAGACGCCGCCGAGCACTACGCCGCTCTCCTCGAAGCCACCACCCCGCGCCGGCGCCGGAGCACCGTGTGACCGAGGAGCAGTTCCGCCGCCACGTCCGCAAGATCGCCGCACTTCGCGGCTGGACCCTCGCCTACCACACGTACAACTCACAGCGCAGTGACGCAGGCTGGCCCGACGAGGTGTACGGACACCCGAAGACTAAGCGGACGATCTTCGCCGAGTTCAAGTCCAACACCGGTCGGCTACGCCCCGAGCAACGCGACTGGCTCCGTCACTTGTCCGCTTGCGGCTTCGAAACCGCCCTGTGGCGCCCCAAGGACCTCGACCTCGTCATCACCGTTCTCGCTCCCAACGGGCCCAGAGCCCAACTCCCCGACCACTTCTGACAAGGAGACCCCGCTCACCGTGCTTAACCCCGCCCTCCGCCCCTCCGAGGTGCCGCCCGCACCCGGATCCATCTGGTGCAACTCCTGCGACAGTTGGTTCAACGTCATCACCAACACCTGCCGCTGCAACAACCGCTGAACCCGAGAACACCACCGTGACCACTCCTGCTCGCGCAGCCGACCCGGCGGCGCCCACCACTCCCGTCGCCCCGTCCCACGAGCCGGTCACCTGCTCCGAGGCCCGCCCGGACGTGAACACCGGGAAGGCACTCGAGCAGATCGCCTACCTCGCCAACGAACTGTGCGAGCACCTCACCGACGACCAATGGCGCCTGGCCGCCCAGATCAGAGACCTCGCCGAATCCGCCCGCCCAACTGCCGGAGCCTCCTGACATGCACGCCCGCTTCCAGCCCCTGCCCAGCCAGAAACGCAGCCAGGAGGCGCACGACACCGCCCAGGCACTGCGCGATCGGCCCGGCGAGTGGGCGCACATCGAAACGCTCGCCAACCTGAACCGGGCCACGAACCTGGGCTACCGCATACGCACCGGCATGCACGCAGCGTTCCGGCCCGCCGGCGCCTTCGACGCCACAGCGCGCAGCGTCGGCGACGGCACCGCTGAGCTCTACGCCTGCTACATCGGCGCCACCGAGACACCAACTGATGGCGACGCGCAGGCAGAAGCCTCCCATCCCTGACTGATCTCCGCCGCGCATTGCCCATGGCGACCATCGTCGGGGAGCTCGGCTCACCGTCCTGATCCCCTCGAACTCAAAGACCTCGCACTGTGACGACTGCTTCCATAGACAACGCCGCCCTGACCGCCTCCGACACGTACAGCAACTTCGCTGACCTTGCCGCCCATGAGGAAGAGGGAGTGCACTGGTCGCGCGAATGCCGTCGCGTACCAGGATCCGATCTCGCCCACATCGCGATCCACGGCGGCAACATTGAGGCTGGCACTACAGAAGCTGCGCTCGCTTGCGCGGGCAGTACGGACAACTACTACTCGTTCAAGGGCAACAAGGCAGGTGCTAACCGAACGTTGCACGTCACTTCGACGCACTTCGATGAACCTCAGTGCGTCGACCTGCAAGGCGGCATGGTGCGCACGGTTTCCTGGCACGGGTTCAGCAGCGGCGCCAAGATCACCGAAGTCGGCGGCCTCGACCACGACTTCTCCTATTGGATCACTGTGTCTCTGCAGCACGCCGGGTTCCCGGTCGCCGACGCTGCGCCGGAGAGAGTCGGTAGCAGCCCCAGGAACATCTGCAACCGCAACCTGGCCGGACGAGGCGTCCAACTGGAACTCTCCAGGGCGCAGCGCGCCGCGTTCTTCACGAACAACGACATGAGCGGCGGCAACCGGAACAACGTCACCGAGGAGTTCCACCGTTACGTCGATGCCATCCAGGCCGCCTACCGACGGCTTCGGTCCTGACGCTGGAAGCAGACCGGCATCACGGAGTACGAGACGAAATGGTGAGCGTGAGCGCCTTCACCTACGAGCGCCATCTGCACGGGTACGCCGCCTACACAGACCATCACGAATGGGTCGGTGACGTCTTCCCCTGCCTGCCGACGCCCGACTGCCACGGATGCGGCCGCTGGCACGGCTACACACGCGGCGGCCAAAGCTCCATGGATCCGCAGATGAGCGTCCACGGCTTCAGCAGCCGGAACGACGTCTCTCGCGCTCTCCAGGCCGTACGGCAAGCCTGGAGTCAGACCGCCTGACCGGCCGGCCAGTACCCTCTGCCTTGTCACCCTGGCCTGGCACGGGGACGAAGCCCCGGCGCACTCGATGAACGACAACAACGGCAGACTGAGCCTATGGACGCAGGACTTGCCGCGCTGCTCGGCGCCGCTGTCGGCTCTGCCACCACTCTTGGTGCCGCGATCGTGAGCGGCCGGGTACAGGCACGGGCACAACATGATCAGTGGCGCCGTCAACACCGCCGCGACGCATACGCCGGCTACCTCGGCGCGCTCCACGACCGCGACATTGCCATGGACGCCATCTTCGACGCCCTGCGTTCCGACGCCCCCGACCTGTCCGACGTCGACGAGAAGATACGCCGCTTCATCACCCTGGCCAGGGAGGTGCACCGCGCTGCCGAAGTCGTAATCCTCGAAGGACCGTCCGCCCTCGTGGAAGTCGCCGAGCGAGTCACCCACGCTTCCAGCGATCTCTCCCAAATCATGCGGCGGATGGCCGAGAACGCGCACGCGGGAGACGCCACCCGCAAAGCCGAGGACACTGCTCTTGCTGATGAACGAGAACGAATCCTCTACCAAGCGGTCAAGGACTTCCGCCTCGCAGCCCGCAGCGTCATCGGCAACGAGAGCTGAATGAGCAAACCCTGACCGGCACGACCATCCAACAACTACGGCTGTTGGCCGGAGCCGGCCGCCGTAGTGGGTGGGCTGCACTACCGTGTCCATCACAGCCGGTACGGCCGCAACCTGGTGGAAACGATGCCGAGGGGCAGGGGCGGATGGGACGCACGAAGGACCATCATTACGTACTCCTGGAGGCGCTCCGCACAGCGCATCGAGCCTCGCCTCACGGGTGGGTGACCGAGACACTAGGGCTGAGCCACCACAGCGTCGAGCAGCTGGTGGCTACCGGGCTGGCGGAGTGGGCCGACCTCAGTGAGCGGGCCGAGTTGTCCGCATACGCAGGCAGGCCCGTCGTCTGGGCAGCCCGGCCAAGCAGCGAAGGCCTGGACATCCTGCTGTATACCGAGGCACGGACGCATTCATCGCCACAACAGCCACCCTCGCCAGAACCCGAGCCCGGTCACAAGGAAGTGGCCCTGCTGCCTTCGGAGATGACGATGTTGCATCTCTTCCTTTCGCTCGGCGGCAGCCTTCGGCATCCCCCAGCCACAGGGCTCGACGAGGCTGTCCGTAGGGCCGAGTTCCGGAAGGAGTCCAATCGCTGGCTCCTACACGTAACCGATGCGCAGATTGCCTCCATCGCGTACGCCTTCTACCTGGAGGGGCACAGAGGCCACGTCACTGCGGCCAACCGCTTCAGCCGCAACTACGGCATCACCTACCGCCCAGGCACGGACGCACCCACCCCCACCGAACCCGCAATAGCGCAGTCGGCAGTGCAGACTCGCTGAGGAGCGGCCGGCGGTTCCGGACCAGGGCCGCAGAACGGAGGCTCCCGCGGCCCTGACCACCTACATTGCCGCTACCAGGGCACGTGCCCCCAGCCCATCAGCCCGAGGCCCGCCGACAACACTGCCGTCACGATCGCCGGCGAGGCGTACACAGCGAAGACGGTGCGGCCTCCGATCTGGAGACGGACGTCTCCGCGACGCAGAGACGAGGGCAGCGACGGCGGCGCCTCCGTCGGCCAGACATCACCTGTCGCAGCGTCTGCGGGTGACTGCTGCCTGGAACCTGTGTCATGGTGTGTACTCATGAGTTGTCCAACCTCTCAAGGCATGGGCACGGCCGCCGTCTCCCCTGGCCGGCAAACCTGAAGAAGACGGTGACCGCGACTCTCTCGTCCTCCCGAAGCCGAGAGGACACAAAAGGGCCCCACCAGCACCTAGGCGTGGTGGGGCCCTCATTGATGTAGCCGACCGTATCGGAGGCACAGGGAGCCCGGCAAGTCGGTACCTGTCGTCTCGTCATATCGCCGCCCCAGCCGCCGCGTTCCCACTGTCGGGCACTCTGTTCGCCGAGCCGGTGGCCTCGGACCGTGCGAACGCCTCCGCGGGCGCGAGGCCACGATGTGCAGCCCGATCCGAAGTCGCCTTCGGCGGGCAGCGCCTCGCGGTTGATCGCTTAGGCTCGACGGTGGGCGTGGGGCTGGAGTCTCGTGTCCACTGCCGCAACCCGCATCCCGGCCTCGCTCGCGAATCTGGCCGTCCCGGTCGGCGAGCTCAACCTGTACCACCGCAACCCGCGGACGGGTGATCTTGACGCCATCTGTGAATCCTTGTCCATCAATGGGCAGTACCGGCCGATCGTCGTCAATCGCGGCACCCATACCGGTCGCCCGAACGAGGTCCTCGCTGGCAACCACACGTTCAAGGCCGCCCAGCGGCTCGGCTGGACTGACATCGCCGTCACTTGGCTGGACGTCGACGACGACGCGGCGGCCAAGATCGTCATCGTTGACAACCGCACGAGCGACCTGGCTGGTTACGACAGCGTGCTCCTCGCGGACATCCTCACCGAACTGCCGGATCTTCAGGGCACCGGCTACGACCAAGACCAGCTCGACCAGCTCCTTGACGAGACGGCACTGCCGGCGCCCATCGAGTTGCCCACTGATGGCGCTGACACGGGTGCTGCGGCGACGGTGGACTACCTCCAGTGGGGCTACTTGCAGTGGTCCTCCACCCGCGTGCGGGTCACACAGGCTGAGGTCGAGCTGCTCGACGCGTTGTACAAGGAGTTCGTCGGCGAGCATGACTCCGACATGGGCTTCGGCTGGCACGTCCTCAACGAAGAGCACCGTGCCGAAGAAGGGGCTGCGGCATGAGCCTCGACGTCCGCTTCGACCCCGCGTACCCCCTTAGCAAGCTCAGGCCTGCGGACTACAACCCGCGACGACTGTCAGAAGAGTCCTTCACCCGGCTCCAGGCGTCGCTGCGCCGCCACGGCGTGGTCAAGCCGGTCATCCTGAACGCCGACGGCACACTGGTCGCAGGTCACCAGCGGACCAAGGGCCTGAAAGCCATCGGGCAGACCACGACCCCGGCAATGATCCTTCCGCAGAAGGTCCGCCTCCAGGACGAGATCAAGTTCAACCTCCTCCACAACCGGGTCGAGACCGAAGCGAGCGTCGTGTACGCGGAGCCCGGGCCCATCGGCCAGTGGTGCTGGATCCCGTGGCAGACCATCCAGGTCGAGGAGTCCAAAAACGTTCCCTTCCAGCAGGCGATCGGCTTCATGACCGCCGCGCACGGCCCTTGGGGTTCCGTGGTGATCGACGACCAGGGCCGCATTGTGCTGAACGCCGAGTACGCGGCTGTCGCCAAGTCCCAACGTTTCGACGTCCTCGCCTGGACCGTCGCCTCCTTCGACGCCGGCCAACTTGTGGAGGACCTCACCGGCGAGTACGGCGTGTACGACTGGTCCGGCCTCGAAGAACAGGCACCGGTGTGGAACCAGCACATCGTCCAGCCCAACCGTCTGCGCGAGCACTCCTCGAAGGCCAAAGCGGACAAGGTCCGGTACAAGTCCGAGGTCTGGGAGCGCCTCGTGCTGCCCTCGCTGACCACGTCCCACCGAGTCGTGGACTTCGGCGCCGGCCACGGAGACTACGCCCGGCACCTGCGCTCCAAGGGCTACAAGATCCACGATTACGAGCCGTACCGCACCCTGAAGGGGAAGTACGCCGTGGACATCCGCACGGTCGTCGGCCAACTCCGCGCCATCGAGCGGGAACTGCGGCAGTACGGTCTGTACGAGGTCGTAGTCCTCGACTCCGTCATCAACGCCACGACCAGCCTCGATTACCAGCACTGGGTGTTGGTCACCGTGAACGCGCTGTGCGCAGCGGACGGGCGTGTGTGCATCGGCACCCGGAATCTGGAGCGCGAGTTGGCGTACGAGAACTCCGAGCACTCCATCAGCCGTGACTCCACGCGCCTGTCGTTCCTCGACAGCGAAAACGTGGACATGCGGTTCGTGCGCGGCAAGTGGCAGCGGATCCGCTACCACACGCCCGAGTCCCTCCGCGGGCTGCTGTCACGCTACTTCGAGGAGGTAGAGATCAGCGACACCTCACGGGCCACGGTCAAGGCCGTGTGCGGGCGCCCCTTGGCGCTGCCCACCGAACAATACGAAAGGGCTTTCTCGGAAGAATTCAACATGCCCTACCCTAACGATTTCCGACACAACAAACACAAGGGGATTTCCGAAATCCTGATAGAATTGATCAAGGAGAGGAATTCACACCCAGAGGAGTAATGGAATGATTCCGGTGGCGGACTCAGAGGAGGTCCGTGTAGACATAGAGGCTCGCGACAGATATCGCATCATGTGGCTGGCCGGCATCCGTGAAGTCGACATGACCCAGCACTGCTTGAAGACCTTCGCCGAGTGCGACCGGCACCGTGTCGACACCAAACTGCGCCGTCAGACGCTTCGCCTATCGGTGGCCAATCCACCCGCCGCCTGGTACCTGTGCGCGCTGCCGATCCCGTGGGATTGGCAGCGGAACGCCCACCTCGCGTTCGAGTATGCCCCCGGCGAGACCTGGGCAGGTGATGCCCTCGTCCGGGGCCTTGGCGTACACCTCGCTAACGCTCGGCCCATCATGGGCTGGGGCGAGCACTCTATCCCCCGCGACGCGCAGATGCGGGCCTCACGGCTGTACCGCACATGCCGGAATTGGCAGTTCGCTTGGTGGCTGCGCTCCCACCGCGACGTCCCCGACGCACCACCGTTCACAGAAAAGGACATCGACGAAGAGGGGCCGGAGCAGTTGGAGTTTTCCTGAGGCCCAGGCGAGCGGTGGGGCAGGGAAAGAGTGTCCGTGCCCCACCGCTCGTGTGCGGCAAGCAATGGACCAGGCATCAGTGGCCGAGTGGACCCACACGCCATGGGTCGCTCGGACGACCGTCGGCTTCAAGTCCGTAGCGACGAGCCTGTTGCCAACCGAGGTCGTCGGGACGATGGTGTTCAATGAACATGCCGATGCCAAAATCGCCACGGTATCCGGCGTCAATTCCTATGCGTATGAGCCGATCGGCACCGGCCGCATCTCCACTCTCATCTCGACTGTACAGCAACTCACTTAGGCCCTGCCCATCGGGGTCGAATGCAGCGACAAGTTCCGCTTCTTCCGTCTGCCCATTCCTTTCGAGAAGGTCTGACAGTCCCCAATGGGCGTCAGGCTCTCCGCCGTCCGCGGCCCGTCGCATCAGTTGGATCGCTTGCTCCAGGTCTCCTGCAACATCACTCATGCATGCGAGCACGAACAGAGCCCCAGCATTTCCGGCCTCTGCGGCCTGACGATACAGCCTGCGCCGTGTTTCCTCATCTGGCGTGATCTCTGCCAAGCGGAGAAGAGCTTCGCGACTTCCAGCGTCAATAGCGCGACGGTAGAGAGCGGCAGCTTCTTGCCGCCCATCCGCCCTCTCAGTTATTTCAGCCAGCACGAGGAGAGCGTCAACATCACCAGCATCAGCGCCTTCCGTAAGGATTGCGCGCGCCGTGGCTTGCAGGTGAGGAGCTGAGTCACCGTCAAAGAGGTAACGCAAATATCGGTACCGCACCTGGGGATCAATGACGGCGGAGTCCACTTCGAGAAGGAGACGTTCGGCACCCTCCTTGTCACGGCCACATATGCGTTTGGCCACTTGAATCAGCGCCCAATAGTCGCCCGCGTCAGCTGCGCGACGATAGAGGCGCTCGGCGCCCTTGCGATCGCCAGCGCGCTCCTTGAGTTGGGCCAGCAGTACAAGGGCGGGCGTCTCTCCCTTCTCTGCGGCTCGCTCATATAGTTGTTCTGCTTCTTCTCGGCGACCATGGCGCTCGTGCCATGAAGCCAGCGTGCCAAGACCTTGAGCGTCCGCGACCTCAACGGCTCGCTGATAGATGCTCGACTCCGGGTCATAGCCGTCAAAGCGAGCTTGGAGCAGAGCGAGGTCTACAAAGGCGCTTGAGTCTCCGGCTTGGGTCGCCGCGCGGACAAGTTTCACAGCATGGCGGTATCGCCAACGATCATTAGCTGCCTGAGCTAGCGCCATGAGGGCCGCCGGATCACGAACGCTATCGGCAGCGGCGTCCCAGAATGCCTTGGGAGGCACTGCGTAGATGCGCTCGGATCGTCCGTGCTGGTCCAGGTAATCAGCCAGCCGATAGTGCGGCTCATGGAGTTGAGGTTCTCCCGGGCGAGCGCGGACCCGAGTGAGGGGTCCGCGGGCCCCGTGCACCGGTCTCGTCGCGTACTCCAGAGCTTGCAGCAACCAGTCGTCCGTCGCTTGCGCCCACTGCAGGTCCGTCAGGTACGCGGGGGCAGCGGCTTCCAGCAGCGACAAAGGCACGGTCGGGCCAATGCCCAAACGTCCGGCGTCCATGGCCGTCTCTACCACGGCCTTTGCTGAGGCGGGCGCATTTCGGTAACGCTCAACAAGCGCCGGCGCACCAGCCAAGTACTGTGCAATATGCCCCTGCTCCGCGTGTTCAACGGCGTAGGCAAGCCGGGGATCGACAGCGGCGGCCCTGTTCAGACTCTCTGCCTCGCTCTCGGCGAATATCTCCGGCACGTGCAGATCGCATCCCGTCAACAGTGCCCGAGCTTGCGAGTGAGCGTCTTTATCCCCGGCTGGGGGAGCGGTCGTGAGTCTCGCCCAGTATTCGGGCCAGAGGGTTCCCAGCACCAGCACAGGGCCACGGTCTGGATCGCGAAGGAGTGCACGCAATCCGGCGGCAAGACTCTCGCCGAGCGGACTGTTCGGTGTGAGGAGATAGTGCTGGGTCTCGTTCAGCCACAAGACGGTGTGGGGCTCAACCGCGTCAAGGCCGGCAAGAGCGGCTTCAGGTCGGCCGGGCTCAATGGGATGCCACAGGCGCCAGGTGGGCGGCAGGCGCTGGATGGCTTCCCAGCAGGCTCGGGTCTTCCCCGTGGAAGACCCACCCACCAACACGGCCAGCCTGCTTGCCCCCTTGCCCACCTTCTCTACAGCGTCGAGGAGCCGATGGTCATGCTCACGTTCGACGTAGACCGGCAGGACTGGCAGGGACTCCGGGGACCCGGCCGATTCAACGGTGATGGCCTGATGCACTTCCCATGCGTAGGGATCGACGATCTCGCTGATGAGCCGTCCGGGCGGCTGCTCAGGAAGCACGCGCTGCTGTTGGGCACGGGCTTCGTTGATGATGATGTCGCCACCCGCCTGGTAGATCCGGGCATCGTCTCGTGCTGTGGCATCTTGCCGAATCACTGGTCGGCGATCACCGCTACTCACGACTCGTTGATGGTCTGGTTGCCAGCAGCTTGATAGATCCGGGCTCTTCCAGATGCGCGAGCCTTCATCTCAACGGAACCGATGCGGGGGGCCTCTGTGCTCGGCAGCAGCGGGGTCAACTCCTCGTCCAGGACTCGACGTAGTTCGTCTGCCAAAGAGGGATCGTCGCGCAGCAGCCTGCGCAGTCGACGCTGCCAATCGGCAGCAAGCCCTGCTTCGACCTCCGAGTCACCGGCTTCTCGGGCGGCCAGCACCTCAGCACGCACATCGGCAAGCTCTTCTTCAATCGCCGGAACACGTTGCGGATGCACACGGCGCCACAGAGCCACCGCAGACGAACGCGCCTGCTGCCAAGCGTCCGTTGCCATCGCGCCCACGAGTGCCGTGCCCGCTGCCATGACGAGCGGATCCATATAACCCCCAACCTCAGTAGCAAGGTCACCACCGTATTCGAAAAGTCCGCCTGTCATGGTTGGCTGGCGGCGCCCGAAGTCACGCCAGGATCGGGGGCGCTCCCCCGGGCCTCCATCACCGCGCTGCTCGTCGACGCCGAACCCCATCCGCTCATCCTTGACCAAGACGTCCGGCCCACGGGTGCGTGCGACAACCCTGTACTCACGGCAGGACTCAAGTTCGGCTGATGCGGGCAGAGAGGCACCTCGACACACAGGCTCCTGACGGCTCTTCCTCCAACGGGCACCCGGTGGCTTCGATCAGGGATCATGGATTTCAGGCGCGGGGCTCAGGGAGACGTTCATGGGCCGCCCCAATCGCGCGACAAGGGCTGCCATCACGCAGCGCCGCGCCGACGCCATCGACTTGAAGCTCGCCGGCGTGGACTGGCTGACCATCGGTCGAAAACTCGCCGCTGACCCCGCGATCAACTCGGACGGTATCGCTTACCCGCAGGGGTATGGCATCGACAAGTGCCGGCGCGGTCTTGAGCCCCCGAGTAACAAGCGGCTGATCGAACTAGCCTGCAAGGACGTCTCCAAGGCCCTCATCGAGCGCGCCACCGCCCTGGACGCCAACACCGACGAACTCCGCCAACTGATGGTGGAGCGCCTGGAGCGGCTCTTCTTCACCGTCTACCGTGCTGCAATCCGCAACGGCGACTACCACGCCGTGGACCGTGCGGTACGGATCATCGAACGCAGCAGTCGCCTCCTGGGGCTGGACCGGCCCGTACGCACCGAGTTGTCCGGCCCGGATGGCGCGGCCGTCCAGGTAGAGACGGCGGGCCTTGAAGAGCTGGAGCGGCTGATCAACCTCGCCGGGGGCGGCGCAGGCGAGGGTGACGAGGGCTGACGAGGCAGCGGTCCTCCAGCTCTACCGGACGCTTCCCGCGCAGCGCCGTCGTGAGATCGCCGCAGCCTCCACCCCTGAGCTCCGCGCGCAACTCGCCCGTGTCGAGCGCGGGCTGGCGATGGACCGCTCCCCCGGTGCGATGGCGGCGGTCCTCACCGGCGGGCGGGAGATGCAGGCCCCGCACCTGGGCCTGATCGACACCGCGTTTGAGCAGGTCGCCGCCGGCAAGCCGACCAGGCTGCTGCTCACGATGCCGCCCCGCCACGGCAAGAGCCGCCGCGCCGCCCGGTGGGCGCCGCTCTGGTACCTGCGTCGCCGCCCGGAGCACCGGGTGATGATCGCCTCCTACTCCTCCGATCTCGCCGACGATCACGGCCGGTGGATCAGGGACGCGATCCTCACCTACGGCCCGCAACTCGACATCAGCCTGCGGCCCGGCTCCTCCGCCGCGAACAGGTTCGACCTCGCCGGCACGGAGGGCGGCGCGGTCATGGCCGGCGTCGGCGGCGGCCTCACCGGCAAGGGCGCCCACCTGGCCGTCGTCGACGACCCGATCAAGGACGCGGCGGAAGCCGCCTCGCCCACGATGCGGAAGCGACTGTGGGAGTGGTGGCAGGCCGTCCTGCTGACCCGTATCGAGCCTGGCGGCTCGGTGATCCTCATCCAGACCCGCTGGGACGAGGACGACCTCGCCGGACGTGTCCTCGCCGAGGAAGGCGACCGGTGGACGGTCATCGACCTGCCCGCCCTCGCGCTCTCCGAGGACGACGCCCTCGACCGGCCCATAGGTGCCCCGCTGTGGCCCGAGCGGTACGACGCCCACGCGCTCGCCGAGATCCGCCGCTCGGTCGGCGAACGTGTCTGGTGGAGCCTGTACATGCAGCAGCCGCGCCCGCAGGACGGCGGCGTGTGGCAGTGGCCGTGGATCACAAACAACCGCATCAGCGCCGCCCAGTTCCGGGGCATCGATCTGGCGCGCGTCGTGGTGGCGGTCGACCCGGCCGGCGGCGAGTCTGCGGTCGGCGACGAGACCGGCATCGTGGCCGCGGCCTCTGATCGTGACGGGCACCTGTATGTCCTCGACGACCGCTCGGGCAATCGCGGCGCCGGTGACTGGGGGCGGGAGACTTGCCTGCTGGCGATCGAACTGCGCGCGGACGCGATCGTGGTGGAGAGCAACTACGGCGGCGACATGTCCCGCCAGATCCTCCATCAGGCCTGGCAGGAACTCCAGGCCGAGAAGCGAACCGAGAACATGCTGATGCCCGCCGTCCTACCGGTCACAGCCAAGCACGGCAAGAGGTTGAGGGCGGAGCCGATCGCGCAGCTCTACGAGCAGGGCCGTGTTCACCATGTCGGTGAATGGCCGGTGCTGGAGCAGCAGATGGTCACGTGGGTCGCCGGCATGGACAGCCCGGACCGTATGGACGCCGCAGTGCACGCATTGACGCAGCTGGCGGACCCGCAGCAAACGGGTGGCGTGTCCTCTTCCTACCGGGACGACCGGCTGGTACGCCGTCGCTGATCACTGCGATGGCTTGTATGTGTCGGCGATCCTCTGGGCGTACTTGGCGAGCGGTTCCAGCCCGATCACGGCCCGGCGCTCGTCGACACCATCAGGGTCTTGCAGCGGAAACGGCTCCCAGCCCCCGTCCCCGCCGGCTCGGAATTGAGTTCCGAACCACTGCGGTTGCTGTCGGGCGACCGCCAGGCGGTCTTCCAGGTAGGCGAGGTGACTCGGCTCGGCATCGCCGTGCAGCACCGCAGCAGCAAGAAGGTCGGCGCAACGCGCCTGCACTTGCGGATGCCGATCGGCATGCTGTGCAAGGAGCCATGCCGCGGCGGCTCCGTCCCTGCCGACCGTGGACCATCCCGGCCAGCCGCGCTCGCGGAGGACACCATGGAGCCAGGCGGTGTTGTCGTCTTCCACTGACAACAGCTTGGCTCTGTCCGCCTCGTTCATGTGGGTCACTGGTATCGCCCGGGCCTCCTGATCAGCTTTCTGGCGGCGCAGTAGTTCCTGGCGCAGCGCCTCATCCCGGCGCAGTCCGCGGGTGCCTTCGAGGAGTGTCGGAAGCTCCTGGAATAGGTGGGTGGCCAGGATGCGCATGTCGTCCGGGGTTTGCAGGGTCGAGAGCTCCTCGGGAGTGATCCAGCGAAAGGGGTGCTCGCCCTCGGCTGCCGGGCCGAAGGGGCGCTCGACGACGGCGACGAAGATGTGCTCGACGTGGGTGTGCCGCTCGGGATGCTGGGTGTCTGCTGAAGCAGGGATGCGTACGGTCCACCAGGGTTCCAGCTCGGCCTGCGGGTGCTGTGCAGCGAGGGGGTGAGGGTAGCTCTCGGGGAGTGTCCGGCGGGAGGGCGCGGAGAGCAGCCGACCCTGATGGCCTGTTTCGTCGCGTAGTCCTCGTAGCGCGGCGTCGGCCGGGTGTTCGTCCGTGTAGCAGTGCCCGCCCGGGGCCATCCCGTCACCCAGCCGGGGATGCGTGATTACCCCCAAGCGCAGATCGTTGCCGATGCGGGCGAAGACGAACGTGCTGGCGGTGGGGTGCGCGACAGGCATCCTCGCCTCTCCTCGTACGTCCGGCGGACCCGCTCATTGTCGAGCCCGGAGAGCGCAACTGCGGGGAGAACAGGCGAATCGTCCGCTCGCCTACGCTGAGGAGGGGAGCGGGATGGACGTTACGGACCTGTCTCTGTGGGCCTGCGCACCTTCATCACCGACGCGTGGTCGTGGCTGAACTACAAGCCGATCATGGCCGGCACGAACGGCAGTCGACCCCATCGCGTACTCGCACCCGAACTGCAGGCAACATGGCTCCCGGATGATGCAGTGCGGCGTCTGGCTGCCTACAAGATGCTGGCGGCGTACGACTCCAATCAGGCGGGCGAACTCGCCGCGCTGGCAGGCAATGAGCAGGCAGCCGAGCGCCGGGAGTTCGGCGATCCGTCCACGTTCGTGGACACGACGCTCGCGCATCTGCTGGGGACATCGCAGCAGATCATCGTGCCAGGGGCCGAGCACGCGCGCGACGACGATGCAACTCCGGAAGCCGTAGCAGCAGCGAAGGCGCAGCAGCGGCTGCGGGACTGGGCGGAAGCAGAGTTGCTGCCGCTGCGCATACAGGCCACGGAACGCAAGGCCATCCTGCTCGGGGATGGGCTGTACCTCCTCGCCTGGGACCCCGCCATGGGCCGAGTACGTCTCAAGAGCCACGACCCCGGGTTCTACTTCCCGATCTTCGAAGATGACGCCGACCCGGGTGACTTCCCAAACCGTGTCCACCTGGCCTGGGAGATTCCCGAGGACCCCAACCGCAACGTGAGGGCAAGGGTCCGCCGCATCACGTACGAACTCGGCCCGATCTCCCCTATCACTCGGAGCCACACCGACCACGACGGTCGTGGCACCCGACAGCTCGTCCTCGACGACGCCGGAAACCAGGTGCTTGCGATCGGTGATCGATTCATCCCCGAGACCGGGCAGGTAGAACGCGTCTACCCGTGGGCCCCGGATACGCCGTCCCGCATCACCTGCTACCTCACCGATGCCGAATGGTTCCTCGATGATCTGCGGCATGGTCAGAGCCTCGACGACCTACCCCTCGACAAAGCCCACTTCCGTACCCGCTCCGACGGGGAGGTGCTGCACCGCCTGGATCTCCGGATCGACTTCCTCCCTCTGATCCATATTGGGAACACGGTGTCCGACGGTGAGCACTTCGGCCAGTCCAGTCTCGCGAAGGTAATGCAGGCCCTGGACGAGTTGGCAGAGACGGACACTGACTCCGCTCGCGCATCCGCGACCACGGGCGCCCCGATCATCGGTCTCGCCGGGGCTCGCGCGGAGGTCGACCGCGTCACCGGCCGGCCGCGACCGCTCGCCGTCGAGCCGGGAACGGTCTTCCAGCTCGCCGACGGCGGCCGCATGGACGTACTCGACACCTCAAGGCAGCTCGCTGAACTCCGGGCTCGAGTGGAGGAGATCCGCGACCGGGCCGCGGTCAACGCTCGGCTCCCCGCCGTGAGTCTTGGCACGGTCGACCCGTCCGACGTGCCCAGCGGCTACGCACTTCAGCTTTCCCTCGGACCGCTGGACTCCCTCGTGGGTTCCATGCGGCTCGCCCGCGCTCACAAGTACGCGCTGCTGTTCAAGATGGTGCAGCGCATGCACCAGGCCGGCCACGCGCCCGGATGGCCGACCGGTCCTCACTTCCCAGCACGACTAGTCTTCGGCCCCCACACTCCTGCTGACCGCACCGGAGTCCTCGATGACGTCGTCCGGGGCGTCTCGGCGGGCGTGCTGTCGCTGGAGACCGGGATCCGGATGCTTCAGGAAGCCGGGTATCCCATTCCCGAGGTGAAGGAAGAGGTGCACCGCATCCTGGCTCGCGTGAGCGATGGAAGGACGGGCGACTCAGGCCGTCGCGTGCTTACGACGTCGGAGTAGCGCCAGGACAGCGATAGCGGCGAGGGTCATCCACGCCTTGCCGAGGATCTGGCCAGGAAGGTACTGGAAGGATCCGAAGGCCATCTTGAGGAAGAGGAGGCTGTCCGCGAGTAGACCAACCGCGTTCGAGACGAGCATCGCAACGAGCAGGCCGCGCTTACGGAGAGGCTCATAGACGACGAAGTCCATGGTCTCGGCGACCGCGAAGGCAGCAGCCGAAGCGACAGCGAGCGCGGGGGTGGAAAGGAAGTACGACACCAGGGTTCCGACGGCTATGGCCGCGAGGACAGCTCCTCGGCCGGCGGATTCACGAGCGAGGTCTCGAAGGACCAGGGCGAGGCCGACCATGTAGACGCCTGCGGGGGCGGCGTAGCCGAAGCCGACGGGGACTGCTCCGAAGTGGGTGACGGCGAGGTTGGCCGCCGGGATGGTAGCGATGTAGGCGACGAGGGTCGCGATACCGGCAGGGGCAGGGACGTTCACGGTGTTCTTTCTGTCTCGGTGATGAGGTTGTTGCGCCGATACCACGCCGTGGACGGACAGCGAGGCGAACGCCCAGACAGTACAGCCCAAGCCACTGACATCGGCACCGCCCCCTGATCTTGGAGAGTCTGTCTGGGATTGAGTGCACTGCCGGAGGCATATGCCCATCCGGTCGGCACGAGTCGGCTGCGTACGGGCACGCCTGGCACCGCGCCTCGAGCATGCACTCGCAGGTCAGGCGGAGGTCGTTCCCCAGCGGCCGCGCGAGCATCGTTGCTGTGCCCGGCTCGCTGCGACTGCGGTGTCACCTCTGAGCAAGACGTAGTTTCAGCCGTATTTTGTGGCGCGACGTATTTAGCGAGCCAACCCGATAGGTCCTTTTAGTCCCGAATAGGTCGGTGTGCGGCGACCACGGAGGGATGCCGAAGGGCACCTACTATCCAGTATCGAAAATACATACGGATTCGCGATCTACTCCGTCGACTGCGTTGTCAGTGGATGCGTTTAAGCTCGTGCCAGTTGTTAAATCAGCAGGTGGGGGGCGAGCAGAAGGATGTCTTCGGGCTTCGCGGTTGGACAACTCGTCGAGTTCACGGGGGCCCCGGGCATCGGCCGGGTTGGCGCCATGGACGGCGAGATGCTGCGCGTCGACTTCTTCGAGTCAGTCGCCGAGGAGGTCGTCCACTCTGAGCGTGTGCCGGCGAGGAGTTGCTGGCGTGCCAAACTCGAAGCTGAAACGCGGGTCTACTGGCGCGAACCGAGCACCGGAGATTGGCTCGCTGGCCGGGTCACGGGGGAGCACCTCCCGGAATACTTCATCCAGGTCCCAAACAAGAAGTGGAACGAGCGCGCGAACGAGTGCGATCTCCGAGTGCGCTGGGACCGCCCCGTTCACGATCCCCTCCAAGTCCTCACGAGTGGTGGTGGCGAGTCGGGGTTCTTCCGCGACGCTCGGCTTCCCTTCCTGCGTGACCTCGTTGCCCAACGGGCTGCTTGCGCGAACATGGCTGCGCTGCTGTCCTCGGCTGCCGAGGTCTTCCCACACCAGATCCGCGCGGCCATGACGGTGCTCACTGACCCAGTGCAGCGATACCTCATCGCAGACGAAGTAGGCCTCGGGAAGACCATCGAGGCTGGGTTCGTCATCCGGCAGACACTCCTGGACGATCCGCAGGCACGAATAGCGGTCGTTGCCCCCGAGTCACTGCGGCGCCAGTGGGACAAGGAGCTCCGCAACAAGTTCTTCGTCGACGACTTTCCGGCAGCCCAGATTGTGATCACGTCCCACGAGACGCCGGAGAAGTGGTCCGCGTACCACAACAGTGCACTTGTCGTCGTGGACGAAGCCCATGCCCTGGTGCACAACGCCGACGAGGGCCTCTCGCCCTACCGGGAACTAGCCGCCCTGGCTCACTCCGCACCGAAGCTCCTGCTCCTGTCCGCGACCCCCGTGACTTCGCACTACACTACTCACCTCGGCCTGCTGCACCTGCTCGACCGCGACCTCTACAGCTGGGACGACCGCGAAGCTTTCGAGCACCGCTATGCCCTACGAGCCGAGTTGGCCGACAGCGTCTACGCCCTGGACGCCACCTTCACCTTCCTGCTGAGGTCCACGCTCGACGACATCCGGCGGATCCTCCCCAGTGACCCTCGATTTGAGCACCTTGCAGATCGGATCGTCGAATGCCTCACCGAGGACGATGACCTCCGCGATGAAGTAGAACCCGATGAACTCTCCCTGCGCGTAGAGGAGCTGCGGGGGCACATCAGTGAGACGTACCGCCTCCACCGCCGGGTGATCCGACACCGGCGCGACCAGGTGGAGAGGCCAGAAGACGATTCCGAGGAAGGCGAACCCTACGCTGTCCGCGGGCGGAAACTCTCGGACGTCATCACTCTGCCATCCACCTTCGACGCGGTCGAAACCGCCCTTACGGAGTGGCGCATTGGCGTCTCGAGTTCCTTGCTCGATGCCGGGCTTGAAGATCAGACCACCGCGTACGCCCGCATCCTCGGCGTCCTCATGTCCAGGACGGGCGGGCCCTTCGACGACTTCGTCGACGCCCTGCGCTGGCGAGTCCGCGGCGATGGCGAGGCGGCGCAACGAGCCGGTCTCAGTGCCCAGGAGCAGGCCATGCTCGCCGCGCCCCCTCTCATCCCTGCAGAGGTGGAAGCACTCGACGAGCTAGAGAGGCACCTCGACGAAGCAGAGGGCAACCAGCCGCTCAAGGCGACGGTCAACGCCCTCGTCCCCACTCTGAATCGCGGTGGACGCATCGTTGTCTTCTGCGGTGCGGGCGTGCTGGCACACCAACTCGCGGCGAACCTACGACGGTTGTCTCGTACAGCCTGTGTTGTGGATCACACCGCACAAGCCGGAGCGGCAGCTTCCGAGGATGCGGTCACGAAGTGGCGTACGGCGCCGGGGACGTCCGTCCTTGTCGCCGACCACACCGCCGAGGACGGGCTGAACCTTCAGGCCGCGAGTGCCGTCGTTCATATGCGCCTGCCGTGGAATCCCAACCAGCTCGAACAACGGATCGGACGGGTTGACCGTTATCCCAGCGGCGAGTCCGTCAGCCAACTCGATAAAGCCAGCCAGTACGTGCTCAGCGCAAGCGCCGAGGATGAAGCCCTTGGCACGGCATGGCTGAACCTGTTGCGTGACGGCTACGAGGTCTTCTCGAGGTCAGTGTCGACACTGCAGGACGCCATCGCAGAAGGCCGCGACGCTGTCTGGAGCGACGCCCTACGAGATGGCCCGTCCGGGCTCGCGTCCGCCCAGCAACGAGTTCAAGATCAGCTCCGCGAAGCGCGCCAACAAATCGAGAAGATGGACATGCTCGAAGCCATCTACCTCGATGTCGATGGCCGGGACAGCATGGTCAAGAACCTCAGGGGGCTAGAACTGGAGTGGAAGGAGATTCAGCGCGGTGTCTTCCGGTACACGAGCGCAGGATCTGGTGGTATCAACATCCGCCACTACGAGCGCACAGCCGGCAAGACCGTCTTCGACCTCGTAGGGTCACGGCCGCAGGTGCCGCCGCGGCTCTACGTGGCGCAGACCGCGGCGCTGGATCCTGCCATGGCTCAGGGCACGTTCAACCGGTCCAGGGCTCTGCGTGATCCTGGCACAAGGTTGTTCCGCCTAGGCAACCCCTTCATCGACGCGCTCGCCGCGTTGAGCGACATCGACGAACGTGGCCAGGCCACTGCCTACCAGCGCGTGGACCCCAGCCACATGGGTGACCCGGAGCCCTACTTCGGCTTCGACTTCCTGGTTGAGGCCGACGCCTCCGTGGCGGCAGAGGCGATGGCCAACCGGAAAGAGGTGAAAAGGGCGTTGCAGCGCCAGGCCGATCTCCTCCTTCCGCCGTTCACGCGCAGAGTGTGGGTGCGGGCTGGAAGCACCGAGGCGCTGACATTGGCCTCGGCGCTCGAATGGCTGAACGAGTCCTACGACAACCGAGGATGCCAAAACCTGAGTGGCCAGCGGATTCGTGTTCTCATCGACGTCTTCGGTGGCTGGTCGGAGTTCCGTCATGCTGCTGAGACCGCCGAGAAGGTCGCACGCGACGAACTCTTCCGCATCACTGACCTGAAGGCACTCTGCGCCGAGGCCCAGGAACGCGGTCGCCGGCGACTCGCCGTGACTCGGGCGCAGGCAGAGGCCCGCAGGGCTGCCGGTCGCCTCCTGCGTGAGGACGAAAGCCAACTGGCAGACGTGAAAACCGCCGGCCTGCTCATCGACGGCCTCATGCAGCCCAGCGTACGGCTCATGGCTGCAACCTGCGTTCTCCGCGCTGGGCGAAAGGGGGCCCAGGCAAGTGCGTGACAGTTGGATTGGGGCACAGCAACTCTTTGACGCCTGGCCGTTCGTTGTCCCGACGCCGTCGGAGTCGGAATACGGCGGCACATTGCGACGGCTCAAGGATGCCCTCGACGGCCTGACTGAACAGAGGGCCTCGTGGCGTGACGTGGCAGCACTGACACGGCAGATCCTTCTCGAAGCTCAGGCCAGCGGAAACACCTTTGGCCTTTCAGTTCCAACTGGAGCACCGCTGCCCACGCGACAACAGTGGGAACAGGTGCACTGCCATGCGCTCCCGGACGGCCGTCGTGTCTTGGTCACAGCCCGACTGTGGCACCCTGGCGGGGAAGATCAGAAAGCTGACGAAGCAGCCACGTACGACTTGGAGAAGGTCCACCTCGGGGAGAGCCTCCAAACACACCTTGAGTTGGAGCCGTGTCCGGCTGACCCTTTTTGGATCCGCGCTCTCGGCAGCGATTACGCCCAGTACAAGTCAATCGGGCAGCGGCAAGCTGCGCGCGCTGTGGCACTCGCAGAGCCTGGCAGCACTGTCATCGCTTGTTTGCCGACCGGCCACGGCAAGACCGCCCTCGTACAGGCTCCGGCTCTACTCGCAAGTAACCGTACCGGTGTCACGTTGGTCGTGGTGCCGACTGTCGTGCTCGCGTTGGACATGGAACGTCGCGCCCAGGAGTTGCTGACCAGCCGCGGACGACGAAGTCCCTCCGGTCGCTACGCTTACATCGGCGGCCTTGACGAGAACCTCAAGCAACAAATACGAGAAGATATCCGGGCAGGTAAACAGCGGATAGTCTTTACAAACCCTGAATCTCTCGTTTCCGGACTTAAATCTGCACTGGAAGATGCTGCCGAGGCAGGTCACCTTCATTACTTCGTCATTGACGAGGCCCACCTCGTCGAGCAATGGGGCGAAGGGTTCCGACCTGAGTTCCAAACCATGTCTGTCCACCGTCGAACCTGGCTGAGCGCAGCACCACCCGGACGTGCACCCGTGACGGTCTGCATGAGCGCCACACTCACCGAGCAGCAAGTAGCCACGCTCGAGAAACTCTTCGCAGACCCCGAGCCGGCCGAGATCGTTTGGGGCGCCCAGGTGCGCCATGAACCGAGCTACTACATTGATGCCTTCACCGACGAGGAGCAGCGCACCGAGGCAATCCTTCGTGCCATCGACCGTCTACCGAAACCACTAGCTCTGTACGTGACAGAGCGGAAAGACGCCAAGGCGTGGCTCGACCGCCTGCGCACAGCCGGCTTCGCACGAGTAGCTGATGTCGCTGGCTATTCCAGCCCCGACGAACGCCGAAGCGCAGTGGAAGGCTGGAGCGGCCGGTCCGCTTCGGGCCCTATGCCTACCCGATACGACATCGTCGTAGGAACTTCAGCCTTCGGCCTGGGCGTAGACCTACCCGACGTCCGCAGTGTGGTGCACGCCTGCCTGCCCGAAACCGTCGACCGCTACTACCAGGAGGTAGGGCGCACAGGCCGGGACGGACGTCCGTCGGTGGCCTACCTGGCCTCCGCCCCCAGGGACGAGCCCGTCGCCGAGGGCATCAATCGGCAAGCAATCATCGGTGCAGACAAAGCGTGGTCGAGGTGGCGGTGGATGTGGACGCTCAGGGACAAGACATACCCACGTCAGCGTCACTACCTCGTCAACCTCGACTCCATCCCGGACAACGTCCACGACACCTCGGAGGCAAACCGCGACTGGAACATCCGCACCTTGAACCTCATGTTGCGCGCCGGGCTCATCGGTCTCCACGTTCCTGAGCCGCCCCAGCGATACGACGACGAACCACGCGCAGCCTTCCAGGAACGCCTCGACCGGTTCTACGAGGTGGCATCCACGCATGTGGACGTAACACTCGAAGACGCTCAGACCAACGACGAGGAGCACTTCCGGAGTCGGTTCGAAGCGGAGCGCCGGCGCTCAATCACCGCGCAGCGACAGGCCCTAGCCGATCTCCGCACCCTGCTACGCGGCGATCGATGCACGGGCGAGGTTCTCAGCACCTACTACCGGGTCCAGCAAGGCGGTGCCCCGCTGCTGACGGGGGTGAATTGCCGAGGCTGCCCCAGTTGCAGAACGACAGGCCTTCCGCAGGAGAACGGCTTCTACAAGCTGGCCGGAGACCCTCATCCACTGGTTCCAGCTCCTAGTCGGACCAGCCACGATCCACTCCGAAGCATGCGTGGCACCGCGTCCTGCCTCAGTTTGTGGTGGGGGACCGAGACGGACCGCCAGGTCAAGGTGCCTCGGCTGCTGGAGATGCTGGCCCTTCGTGGCATGAATGTGATTGGTGGGCCAGGGATCACCCCATCTCTAGCCGAAGCTCTTCAGGAGGATGTGGCACCGCGGCCGATCATCTGCGACACCGACGCGGATCTGCTCCGCTTCTACGAAGGCCCCATTGTGTGGGTTCTGGACGATGATCCGTCACCGATGGACCGGGTGCTCAGGTCGCGGCTTGACTCACCAGATGTGACCTACTTGATCCACCCGCGAAGTACGCCGGATCCAAGTCGCCCAGGCCTGGCCTTCGGTGCTCTTCATGCTCAAAGTTACTCCGTTCAGACCGCGTTGGAGTCGTTCTGATGGCCCTGATCAACGTGGACGCCTCGCGCCCCGACCCCATGTGGGCAGTCGTCCGTCTACTGGCCCATTCGAAGAAGCCGGTACCACTCAACGGCGCCCGCGCTCTGCTGAGCCCACCGACCCTCTCATCCGGTGACAAAGACGCGTCGGAGATGTTCAACAAGGCCGTCAAGACGCTGCGGGAGCTCGGGCTGCTCCACGTCGCCGAATCCACCGGTGAGCTGACGCTCATGGGACCCGCTGAACATCTCGACGGCCAAGACTGGGACGCATTCGCGGCTGCGCTGCGCAGCGCCGTCTTCGCACCTGAGCGCAACAGTGGTCTGGGGGACAACGATGAACAGAGGGAATCCCGAGACCTCACGCGTGCCCTGGCATGGTTCCTCACGCTAGATCCCATGGGCCCTGCTGTGGACTGGGACCAGGCGCAGGACCTTATGAAGGAAACCCCGCTCAAGTCCGAGGCGGGACCGGCTGTCGTAAACGCCGAACGATGGCGACCGTTCTGCGACTGGGCCTCGGCGCTGGGGCTTGCAGCACGGCCACTCCTTTCCGGCGGACCCGGAACTCGATTGGTACCCGACTGCACCGCCGCAGTCAGATACGTCATGCAGTCCCTGTGGGAGCCGGGCCGACAGGTGAATGCGGTGACAGCCGTCCGAAGCGTCCGCGAGCACTTGCCGGTGCTTGCTGGCGGCCAATACTCCCTGACGCTCCACCTGCCCAACCCTGGTGACCGCGTGGCGGGCTCTGCTCTCTCCTTTGCACTGCTCCGCGGCAACGACGAGGGCTGGCTGCGCATGGAACTCGATTCCGATGCCGCATTGGTGTTGCAGGTGACCGATCCAGAGCAGCCTTCGAGTCCGCGCTACGTAAGCGACATCACGATCCAGGAGGCCCCGAATGCCTGACTTTCGCGGAAAGGTCTGCTGGGATCCCGCAACAGCCGCCAACACCATCAGCGTGGAGGCGATCTCCCCTTCTCCTGCCGTTTTTCGGGCCACTCATGCACCGTTGCGCATCCAACGTGCACGGCTCGACGGCCGGCAACTGGTGCTTGAGGGACAGCCGGTCGACGAGCGGACGGTTCTTCATGACTTCCTGAATCATGAGTCCAACAGCGGCGCACTCCTTATGCCTATCGTGGGCGAGTCCGGGTCGGGAAAGTCTCACCTCGTCCGATGGGTCCGCGAGCACCTTGAACTGGTCGACGACGGGCGCCGTGATCGCGAGATCATCTACCTTGAGAAGCACAGAACAAGTCTCAAGGCAGTGGTGCAAAGCCTGATCGCCAAGGCAGACAGTGACGAACTGAAGCAACTCAAAGCGGAGATCGACAAATTTACCGCTGACATCGACGCATCAGTGCTGGCTCGGCGGCTGATCCACTCCCTCAACGAGACTCTCGTAGCCGAGACCGGCCGCGGTGTCTCGGGGCCGGCGCGGCAACTCTTCGGCCCTCATGGTCTCGGAGCACTCCTTGACGATCCGCACGTCAGCGAATTCATGCTCCAGCCCGCGAAGTTTGTTCCACAACTGGCCACGTACCTCCTACGAGACCGCACCAAGGGTGACAAAGATCGCCCGCCGAAGTTCACAGTTGATGATCTGCCGCTAGACATCACAGATGTCAGTAAGGCTTCCGCACTGGCCAAGAAGTGGGTACAGGTTCTCAGCGCCAAGGCCGAACTCCAGGAGATCGCGATTGACCTCCTGAACGAGCACTTGGAGACTGCGATCAATCGCAGCTTCAACCTCGGCATGGGCCGCTTGCTGGAAGCGATGACCCTTGTCCGCGAGGAGTACCACCGACAGGGCAAAGAGATCATTCTCCTCATCGAAGACTTTGCTCTCATTCAGGGCGTACAGAAAGACCTGCTGGATGCTCTTGTCGAAGCCGCTCACCGTGAGGGGGCGACACGGCTAGCCCCCATCCGCACCCTTATGGCGGTAACGACTGGCTACTTCCGTGACCTGCCAGAGACCGCCCTCACCCGTGTACAAGCAAACCTGGGCTACGCGTATGACCTCGATGTGCCCTTCAGCGAAGAAGACACCGGCGAAGAAGCCATCGCTTCATTCGTTGGCCGCTACCTCAACGCCGCGCGCATCGGCAAGGATCGATTGGAGCAGGTAGGCGGTGCCGAGCCGCCGAACGCGTGTGATGCCTGCCCCCTGCAGCCGCGTTGCCACGACGCGTTTGGAGCATCAGCGGATGGATTCGGGCTCTACCCCTTCAACCGCTCAGCCCTGACTCGCATGGTCCACTCCACCGCTTCGAAGGATGAACCGTGGGGGTTCGTCCCCCGAACGGTGCTCGGAAGTGTGGTGCGACCCATTCTCATTGAGCACGCTGGATCGCTGCGGCGTGGGGAGTTTCCCGATGAGGCCTTCTCCGAAAGCTTCCCTACCGCTGACATTGACACGACGCTTGACACAACCGTGCGATCGTTCATTGATACCAACGATCAGGTGGCCGGTACACGCCGGAAGCTGATCCTTGAGTTCTGGGGCGATGCGGCTGCTCAGGGCATCGAGATCGATCCCACGGTGATGGAGGCCTTTGCTCTCAGCCCGATGGCTGCCGGAGCCCAAACCCCTCTGAGGCAGCCACGGCGCGAAGCTGAGCCTTCCCCCCAACCCAGCGCCTCGCCGGGCACTGCCAAGACGGAAGAGAAGACTTATCCGCCGTCCGTTCAGCGGAGCCTTCAGAACATCGAGGAGTGGGTGACCCGCGGCGACGACCTTAAGCAGGATCACGCCCGAGCCATCCGCACTGTCATCGCCACGGCGGTAGCCGAGCGGTACCGCTGGAACGCGCCGCTCATGCAGGCGCAGAGCAACGTGAAGGAGAAGGGCTGGCCCAACAACGCCACCGTCGTCAGCATCGAAGGCTCTGCTGTCGCAGGCATTACAGGTGCCGATAGCGCGCCGATCCAGTTCAAGCGGAGTGCGACGAACAGCAGGTTCTTCCAGAGCTTGATCCGTGCGCAGTACGGGTTGGACCAAGTACGCGGTGAGGACATCCGCAGGCTCGCGACCCTGGCCGAGCGGCACGCGGGTTCGCTGGCGTCCCGAGTTCAACGCAACTTGGAGGTCACTGACGACGGCCTTGTCCTCGGCCTACGGGCATCCGTACTAGGAGCGGTTCTTGCTGGCCGGTGCTGGCCTGGCATGAGTATCGAAGAACTCCTCGCGGCAGCGGTGGACGACGGCGACGCTTGGGAAGGTACCGGCGTAATGTCGAGGCCGGACCGGTGGACCGCCGCCCTCAACCAGCACCTGGCGGCCCGAAGCGCCCTGGTGAAGCGTATCCGTGCTGGTATCGGCATCTCGCAGGGAAGCAGAGGAGCCGTGGGCATGATCGATGCAGCCCGGGCAGTCCCTCTGCTGGAAGAGGCAACAGCCACCTGGGCGTGGGAAACGCCGGCGGGCAGCATCCCCGAGTGGGTGAAGCCCGCAGTCAAACCATTCGCGTCATGGTCCGCGCTGATCGACGGGCAAGTCACGATGCTCAAGGGCTGGCTGAGCGACATCCGAATGCGGCAACCCCGCAGCACCCCGGGGAATCACACCCTGGCCAGCATCAGAACTGCCGTCGACAGGGCAAGAGAGGTCAGTCTGTCGCTGTCCGCCCAACGAGCAGGTGAACTCGATGCTCTCCTCGAGCAGGCAGGTGCTGTGGAGTGGACCACGATCTCCACTCTGGAGGATGACCTGAGTCGGTGCTTCGACGACGATCGCCCCGAGGCGGCGCGTCTGACTGCGCGCATCCGCACGGCCGCCCAGGACCGCGGAGCCTCCATCGAAGTTATCCGGAATCTGCTTTGTGTCGCTGACGAATGGCTTGATGAGGCGCTGAAGGGTGCCGAGCTGCGGGCGAGTTCGTCGGCTGCAAAGAGTGCAGCCGTGGGCGTGCAAGAACTCATTGCCGAATGGCGTTCCCTGGCAGTTGAAGGGGCTGATCAGTCGTGACTCAGATGTCTGTGTACGAGAAGGCAAAGCTGCTTGAGGATCACGCTTCCCGCATCGCAGATGGCGAGGACTCTCAGCGACAAGCCACTCGTGTATCAAGCCGGCTGCTGGAACTCCGTTCTCAGCTCAACCAGCTTCGCTCGCAGCTGGCCGTCACGCAGGCCCTACAGTCCCGTGGCGCGGGACTCGACATTGACTTGTCCGGCATCGATGACGGCAGAGCTGGATTCGAACGCAGTCTGGGGCCCAGCGGACTCCCTTCCAACCAGGTGTTCAACACGGCGAAGAAGAAGACACAGGCAGTAACCGATCGTCTCGCGGAAGAAAATCAAGCCGCTTGGTCAGCCTGGACTGAGCAACTTCTCGCGGAACTGCCCCTTGCGCGAATCTCGATGCTCGTCGAACTCGAAGCGGAGAAGCAGGCTTCCAAGCGACAACTCGAACTGGAGCGAATCGCCAGGGGTAAGGCTTCTAAAGAAGCCATCACCACATTCGCGACCACGTACGCCGGCCTAGCGGAACTCCTTCAAGACGCTCAAGATCCGCCGGAAGCACTCCTCGACCTGCTAAATCGGCTACGCGAGCAACCTGGCCTGACGCTAAGCGACGTCACAGACGAAGAGATAGCACTCCTTCGCGAATGCCGGATGGACGCCCACATCACCCTGAAGAGGAAGGGTTCGTGAACCAGAGCACAGTAGGCCGAAAGTTCGCCAACGAACTCCTGAACGAACTTGAAAACCTTGAGTTGCCCCTCCTCATGTGGGGCATGACGGAAGGCGCGCTCTCAGAGGATGACGTCCTCAACTGCATCGAGCAGTTCCTCGACGAATGCGACAATCCGCCAGCACTATCAGCCGTCGAGATCCTTCGCGAGATGCAGGGCCGCGCGCTGCTCTTCAAGGTGCCCTGGCCTAGCGACGGATCAATCCGCTACCGCACTCGTTTTGCCGAAGCTCTGCGCTTGACCGCCGGACTGCGCCAACTCTTCCGCCCTCGCGGAGACTGGGCAGACGACACCCCCAACGGATGGTGGCGGCAAGGGAAGCGACTCGTTGCTGACTACCGCCTCCACGTTCGCTATCGCCGTTACCCTGATCGAGATATTCCGGGCTCCCAAGCACTCAAGGAACTGCGCGCCCTTCCCGGTTGGGGCGATCTCCAAGACCGCGTCGCCCAGGACCAACTGGGCGGCAAGAACCTCGCCCGTTTTCAGTTGGAGGCAACGCAAGCTGTCTTCTCCTCACTCCAGGGCCAAAACCGTTCCAAGGGCATCATTGTCAGCGCCGGCACCGGTAGTGGAAAGACGTTGTCCTTCTACCTGCCCGCCTTCGCAGCCATAGCGGAGCACGCGACCAACAGGGTCCAGAACAGGATCCACACTCTGGCTCTGTATCCGCGAACTGAGTTGCTGCGGGATCAGTTGCGCGATGCGATCGTCAATGCTCGCAGCGTTCAGAGCGCGCTCGTCAGCCAGGGGAAGAGGCCTCTCCGTCTCGGCGCACTCTACGGAGGCACCCCGAATCACGCCGACGACTGGCGACTTCAGCCCGGACGAGGTTCCGGCCGTTGGGCACGTGTAGGGGACGGCGCCGTGTGTCCCTTCCTTCCCTGTCCCAGCCCTGAGTGTGAAGACGGCGAGTTGATTTGGTCCGACAGGGACCGCGCTGAACGCGTTGAACGCCTCATATGCCGACGCTGCGGGGACGAAATCCCGCACGGCCAACTCGCCCTGACTCGCGAGTCCCTGAAGAAGAACCCGCCGCACCTGTTGTTCACCACTACGGAGATGCTGAACAACTGCAGCGCCGACGGCTACCTCGATAGCCTCCTGGGCTGGCGCGGGGGAAGCGTGCCGTCCCTGATGCTCCTCGATGAGGTGCACACCTACTCGGGAGTGCACGGGGCGCAGGTCGCCTACCTCCTACGCAGATGGAGGGACGCAGTAGGTAAACCCGTAACTTTCGTGGGCCTCAGCGCCACACTGCGCGACGCGAACCAGTTCTTCGCACAGTTGGTCGGCCTGCGCGAGAGTGACGTGGACCCCATCGCACCCGACGATGCCACCATGGTGCGGGAAGGCCGCGAGTACGCGCTCGCGCTGCGAGGCGACCCAGTCTCGGGAGCCAGTCTCCTGTCCACGTCGATCCAGACTGCGATGCTCTGGGGCCGCGTACTCGACAACGGTGACGACGCCTTCCTCTACGGCTCGACCGGGTTCCTATTCACGGATGCCCTGGACGTCACCAACCGCTTCTACAAGTACCTCCGCGACGCCGAGGGCGACCAGAACCACCAGGGGCGCACGAATCGCCGGGGTGACGTGCTGGCCGGGTTGCGGTCACGTGCGCGCCCTGAGCCCGGGCCTCGCTACCTCGAGGGACAGAACTGGGAACTCGTCGAGCGGATCGGTCATGAACTCGACCCCGATCTCCGGATGCATCCCTTGATCATCGGGCGGACCTCATCCCAGGACGCGGGGGTGAACCGCAATGCGAACCTCACCATCGCTACGGCATCGTTGGAAGTGGGCTTCAACGATCCCCGCGTTGGTCTCGTCCTTCAGCACAAGGCACCGCGGAATGCTGCTTCGTTCATCCAGCGCCGCGGCCGCGCTGGCCGAGAGCGCGGGACTCGGCCACTGACCATCGTGACCTTGTCGGACTACGGCCGCGATCGCCTGGCCTACCAGGGCTACGAAACGCTCTTTGCTCCGGAGGTCGCTGCCACGACCTTGCCGCTCAAGAACCGGTACGTCCTCAAGATCCAGGGAGCCCAGGCTCTTCTTGACTGGGCCGGGCGCAGGATGCGTGCCCAGGTCGGGCGGGGCGACGTGCGGAAGCTCCTGACAACCCCTGATGACCCGCGGATCTTGTCCGAGTACGAGAACGAGCGCCTCGGACTGATCAAGATCTTGCATCAACTGCTGACCGAGGAGCGTGTCCAGGACGAGTTTGCACGACACCTCGTCAAGGCGTTGAAGATCAGCGTCGACGACGCACAGGCCGTGTTGTGGGAACAGCCTCGCTCCCTCCTCATGGCCGTCGTGCCCACGGCTCTTCGCCGGCTCCGCTCCCGTTGGGAACCTCTTGTAAACGACCCCGGCATGGGCAAGAAGGCCATGCTGCCCGAGTTCATCACCCGCACCCTGTTCGAGCCGCTGAACCTTCCTGAGGTCGATCTGGAGCTCCCCTTCGACAATGGGGATGGATCCATCGAGCACATGCCCATCGGTAAGGCGCTGACTGAAGCCGTGCCGGGACGGGTCAGCCGACGTTTCGGGTACCTGGACGACACTCACCGCACGTGGCTCCCCATCCCCGACGAGGACGGCCACGTGCTCAACCTGAGGGAAATCGTCACCGAGGGCAGGCTGGAGGGAACCTGGCAGCCTCATGGACACGATGGCGCCAACTTCGAAGTCGTCCGCCCCTTGAGTCTCGCGCTTTCCCAACCCGATCCCGACATCGTGGACCAGTCCCACGGACAGCCGCAGTGGGGCACCCAGATCGTAGTGGAGGACGACGCACCCCTCAGTGAGGGGATCGTGCCGAAGCCGTCCCCCTGGCAACGTCGCATTGACACGGTCAGCTTTGCGACTCACGCGGCCGGCAACCCTGTACAAGTGCGCCGCATGACGTTCGGCGCTGAGTGCAACGTCCGCCGGGAACGCCAGAACAGCCAAGCCCGCACTGTTCGGTACGAACTCCGGGGCCGACCTGCCGCTCTCGGATTCGCCTTGGGCGTCGATGCTATCCGCTTCGTGCTCAAGCCGCTCAACCTCGACGATCCGGCTGTCACGGAGTACCTCACTACGCCTCAGTGGCGCTCGCTGGCCTTCTTGCACACGGTTCAGGACGATCCGGCCTTGTCCGAGATCTCCGACAGCTTCCAGCGGGAGCGCCTGGCCCAGATCTATCTGACCGCGTTCACTCTGGCCGGACTCGACGGGAGCCGCACGAACGCTGAAGTCCGTGCGCTGCTGAAGAACGGTTCCTGGACTCACGATCTCTCCAAGATCTTCCAAGTGCTCTACCGTGACTCCGACGTGACGGAGCAGCAGGTCGACGGTGATCGACTCGTGTCAGAGTTGATCAAGCTCGTCGCCAACAGCACGGTCATCACAGCCCTGGACAGGGCAGCAGAGCTGCTGGTAGCAGAGGACATTTCAGCCGAGACCAGCCCGCTCGCCCGGCGCACATACCGCGACACGATGGCGGCTGCGATTCTCGCTGCTGCTCAACGCGCGTGCCCGAACGCACAGGACGGCGATCTCATCGTTGACACCCTTCCCGGGGAGGGAGAGGACTCGCTCACCGAGGTGTGGCTCAGCGAGACATCCGTGGGTGGGTTGGGGATCGTCGAGCAGTTGGTCGACTTTTACTCGAAGGATCCCCGGCAATTCTGGGGGC
This sequence comes from Streptomyces griseochromogenes, assembly GCF_001542625.1. Classification (NCBI taxonomy): domain Bacteria; kingdom Bacillati; phylum Actinomycetota; class Actinomycetes; order Kitasatosporales; family Streptomycetaceae; genus Streptomyces; species Streptomyces griseochromogenes. The sequence continues at coordinate 7,481,199 of NZ_CP016279.1, forward strand.
TTGTGACGAGTAGCCTCGCGCCAAGCGAATATGAGTACGTCGACGCCACGCTGACCCGGTTCCTCCGGCACGTCATCGACGAACCCAGCGGAACAGCTGCCCAGGCAATGGCGACACTCCGGGCCGGCAGTTCCGCCAAAGAAGCCGAGGACGCTCTGGGCGTCCTTCGCGAGGCCTGGGCACGGCTCGACGGCCCGCCTCGGCATGCAGCCGTTGCTGCCCTGTCCACGCGGCTTCTGCGCCCGGGGTCCGGGCCCGATACTGACGTCACCGCTCTCGTCCTTGTCGACGTATGGACGGAGTTGGAGCAACGTCTCCGGGTCGAGGTCGACGCTCGCGTGATCGCATACGCAGTGGGATCCGGCAAGCTCCAGTTGGAAGGGGCCCGGTCCCTGACCGCAGACCAGGTCTTCAGTCTTCTGTGGCCTCGTGGCCATCAGGCCCGCACTCAAGATTTGAAGCACTACCAGCCATACGCTGACGACCCCGTCCTCGAGCGTCTGCTGGTCCAAGCGGCACACGATGACCGTGTACCGGTGATCGACGTGACCAAGCCCACCTGGGATAACGCCTACCGGCAGCAATTGACCGCAACCTCGGCTGTCGAGCTGGTCTGTCCAGCGGGAGACGCCGCTCTGCTGGCCCAGGCCTTGAAGCAGGTTCCGGTCACGCCCATCGACCGGGATGTGCTGCGCGTCTACGGAGAAATCTGCGGCGTGGTCCGCCACCAGAACGAGATTCGAGTCAGGGTCGAATTGAGGGAGGCAGCCCAGTGAAGTCCCAGGAACGAACCCTCCGCACTGGGCAGCACACCGCGATTCGCGTTGACACCATGCTGTCCGCGGCGCTGATCGCGGAGTTCGTAGCACCCAGCGACCACCTGTGGTTGGTGTCCGCATGGATCACCGACGTCCAGGTCCTCGACAACAGCCACGGCGCCTACGACGCACTCTTTGGAGACACCCCTCCGGCGGGGTGCCGACTCTCGGACGCCGTGGCCCGCATCGCCCATGGTGGCGCACAGGTACACGTCGTGACCCGCGATGATCCCCACAACGAGGACTTCCTGCGCCGCCTGACGAAGGCGGCATCAGGAAGGAAGCTTCACATCGTCCGCGACCCGGATATCCATGAGAAGACGCTGTGCGGGAATGACTGGATGCTGAGCGGATCGATGAACTTCACGATCCGAGGCATGGCCCGAAACGACGAGAAGATCACTTACCGGGCAGGCAGCGACGCTGCCGCCCAAGCACGCATTGACCTGGCCGAGCGGTGGGGGAACGGAGAATGAACCAGACCACGTCCTGGACCACTGATCGTATCCAGGCGTTCCTGCACAGGTTCTTCGGCGAGGGTAACGACGCGTGGCCCAAGATGGACCCCAAGCACTCGTGGACGGCGCGCACCGAGCCCTTCGTCAAGATCGCGTTGGGCGATAACGACGCGCCCATCGTTCTCCCTCGTTGGGTCGCTGAAAACCAGTCGTACTCGATGTACGCCATCGTGCGTGACCCAGCAGATGTCGGCAAGACAGCTGAACTCATTGAGGCATTTGCCGGGCCTACGTACATTTACTGCAACATGGAGCGCGGTGGCCTTCGTCCTACTCTCCTCAACCGGGACGATCCCGTGGAACGCGCCGTCATCGACCTGGCCGGCGAACGTTCCACTTTCCGGCTGACAACCGGGGAGAGCGACAAGTACCGGCAGGGCCTGACTGATGCTCTGCTACTGATGCAGCAGACCTACGTGAGGCGTCCGCCAAGGCTATGGCGCGTAGTAAAGCCGGTCGGGCGTCTCATCGCCGAGTTCGACGCGGCTCTGGCGGCCGGCGGCGAAGCGGCGTCGCTTGACCTCCTTGAGCAACTCGCTGCCGCGGGCGGGCTTACTGCGACGAATCTCGCGCATCTCAAGCTCAAGAGGCTTGACCGTCTCGGAGCGAGTACCAAGGTGCTGGAGTTCCCGGCACTCCAGGACGTGGCTCGGCAAGATCCTCCTGCGCCGGTGAAGGCAGCAATCCTGAACGCCGTGTACACCGTTGCTCTGGAGGAGCCACTTGCGGCTCGGAATCTGGAGGCGGCCAAGTCCAACCTCATCACCCACGGCAGGGCCGTCCCCGAGCTGCTAGCAGGCGACCCGCGGTCGTATGGACCGCAGGCCATGACGGTGCTCCTCCTGGCTTGCGTGATCCTCAAGAACGCAGAGGCCGCGCGCCGGTTCGTGACGGCTGCTGAGGACCTTGACCAAACTCCCGAGATCCCCACGCTTGTGTTGAACGAGGGCAATGCGCTTATTGCGCAGGCTTCGGACGACCTCGATGCCTCCACAGTCGCGCAACCCGCGGAGTCGGCAGACACGGCCACTCCGATCAACGATTGGCCAGCCCTGTTTTTCGCGCTCGCCGAGGGCGACAGCGCGGCGAAGGACGCACTGGATGAGGAGCAGTGGGCCCTGTGGCCCACTCCTGCAGAGCACGATGGGAACCTCGCTGAGTTCCTGGACGGGTTGAGCGACGGTGCTGCGCGAGAACTATGGCGGGCAGTGGGCTCGTTCATCGATGCCGTGGGCTACGACGACCCCGCACCCGAATGCGCCCACGCATTCATCCGCAACGCAGTGCTATTCAGCCGCTACAGCCCTGGCGACTTGGCAGCCTTGCAGGCGCTGATGGAGATCGCCCTTCGTGCTGCTCCCTCTGCCGAGCGGTACAGGGAGATCCTCAAGGACATCGGTTCAGAAACGGAACGGTGGGTCGCCCCTGAACGGGCCTCGGTCGTCCTGGACTTCGTTGACCGCTTGTTCCTCGCAGCCTGTCCTGAGCCGGAGGCTCGTACAAGCCTGTGCTCCCAACTGCTCGGGCCCCTGTCAGCGCACAGTCGCCGTCTCAATGAGGCGGACCTGGCCTTCGCACGCCGGCTCTCCGACGACCTGGGCATCGACTTCTCTTGGGCTGCTGCTGACGAGGAAGGCGGAGCGGGCCAAGGAGTCGAATTCCCGTCGGCGACGCTGCTGCTCTACTCGCTAGATGAGGCAGTGCTCACTCGTTGCACGGAGGAACTGAAGCGTCTCGCTCCGGCCGTGAAGGTCTTGACTGCCTACGACCACGTGGGCACGCCGCAGCTGCGGCAGAAGACCCGCAGCGCGGATGTGATCGTTGTGGCAACGCGCTGCGCGAAGCACGCGGCCACAGGCTTCATTGACCAGAACAAGACCACCAAGCATGTTGGATACGCGAACGGAAGTGGCTCCGCATCGCTCCTGCGTGCCGCCATCGACACGCTCCGCCTCGCGACAGCAGAGGCATAGTAGAGCGGCGGCCGCCCCACAAAGGTGGGGCGGCCGCCATCGAGGAGTGCCGTCGGGCACTACTTCGTGACCAGAGCCTGAAGGTGGCTGCTGAGCAGACGTACGTGGCTCATGGTGTTCTGGAGGCTGTTCCAGCCGTACTCCTGACCATCCGAGAACTTCCAGGTGCCGGAGGTCCAGGCCACCTGGTCCTCCAGGGCTCGGAGGGTGCGCCGAACGTTATCCCATTTGACCTTTTCAACCGGGGTGCCCGTAGTCAGCCGGTCCATGACGAAGCCCATGGCCTGGATGCCGACACCGTGGGTCAGCCGCGACTCCTTGGGCGGCTTCCCCCACGCGTCCTCGAAGATGTCTGCCACTGGCGTCCAGAAGGCCGTCAGGTGAGCCAGCATCCGCTCTTCGTCGCCCGTACCGTCGGTGGCGTTGCGGTACTGGTACAAGGCGCCTTCGTAGATGCTGTACTCCAGCATCTTGAGGACACTGTTGTCCTTGATGTTGCCGTTGGGCGACGTGGGGCTGCTGATCCTGCCGCCAAAGGGTCCATCGCTCATGTTCAGGAGGACCATGAGCCGGGCGGCGAGTTGGCGTCGCGCGTACGAACGCGGCAACTGGCCGGTGGTCTCGGGCAGTAGTTCGTACACAAGCCCCTTGGGGAGCGGCTTCGTCGAGTTGACCAGGATGAACTGCGACCGCTGCTCCTCCTGTGACGCGATGAAGCCGACGGCTGCGACTGGGAACTCTGCGAGGTCGGCGTCCCTGATGGCAGCACTGCGCTGCTGCCCGTCCACCAGCCAGGCCGGCTTCTGGTCGTCAGCAAGTGACTCATCGACTGGGATGATCAGCTCGCCGGGGATGGAGTACTTCACGTCACTGCCGCGGACGGCCGGTTCGAACGTCACCCGCTCGTCGAAGGCCAGCACAACAGCGTTGGGAAGCATCGCTCCCTCTGACTCGAGGTAGCGGCGGATCGAGCGGATGTGGCTGAGGACCTCGGGCCGCTGGTATCCCTGCAACTGCTTCTGGCCGTCACGGCGGATACGCGAGACGGAGGCGAAGTCGTGCAGTTTCTTGCCGTCGACAGCGAAGCAGTAGATCTCCTTGCTGCCTTGGAGCACCTTGAGCGCGGGAACCTTCAACACGTAGCGGTCGGCCACATCATCTCCTGTTTGAGTTGCTTTGAGTACTATGCGCGGTCTGGGTGATTATGTGAGCGGCAGCTTGCGCATCTTGGCTTCGAGTACCGTCATGTTATGGAATCCGCGGCGCTTGTTTCGCTCCGTTCCACGGAAAATAACCATCTCGATCTTGTGCTTCCTGCACAGATCGCACGGGCAGTGCTTCCAGGGGCGGTCAGTGAGGGTGGCCTCGTACTTTTCGACCTTCTTCAGCTTCTTCTCGTCGCCGAGAAGGGACTGGTACGCGCGCAGAGCATCCATGACTTCCTGCACTTCGACGCCGGCGTCTGTGTCGTACTGGCGAAGCAACTTGAGGCATTCTCGTTCAGCCTTGATGGCCTCGGATTGTGAAACCACCCCGGCCAGGATCAGTCGCTTGAGGGCGAGATTTCCATCGACCTGGGGAACCCTGATCGCCATGTATGAGCGGTCAGCCGTGTGATAGTTGTTCCGCTCGTCCATGAAGGCTTGACGGAACGCCGATGTGCTGTCGAAGCTGGTGACATGGAATTTGACGAACCGTTCCATGCTATCGACGCGAGTGATGCCTAGCAGATGAAATTCAACGCCGTCCTTGCGAACGCCGGCGATTCGCTCGAGGCATGCAATGATTTCCGGTGTCTTCAGCGGGACCATGCCACCTAGCGCGATCCTCTTGTATCCCATCTCCTGAAGCCTGGAGACACTGTCCGCGTAACTGTCCGGACTCCAGCCCTGAGCCGCACCCACGGGCTCAAGCCTCTTCTTCCCCTCCGGCATCAGCTTGTTGCGGCTCTTGACAGCCTCGATGAACTTTTCCGCCAAATCAAGAGAAATCTCGCGACGCTTCACCCATGCCGGATCGGCGTCCTCCTCGGAAAGGTCGGGCTTGTAACCAAAGATCACGTGGTCAATACTGATTCCCGAGTCGAAACCGCATTTATAGTAGAAGTCGAGGACTTCATCAATACTGTACGGCGGGTACTCTTGATCAATGTAGTTGAATGCCCCGCAGTCCCCGAGGCTTCTCATCGTGTCGGGCAGCCCAAAGAAGTGGCTCACTCCGTCTCGATAGAGTCGGTCCCGCTGTCCAGTAGTGTACTTTCCGGCGTATTTTCCGGCGCCGTTTACCGTTCCGTCTACGATGGCCTTGCTGACCAGTATCCCGTCGTACGGCGCCGGACTCACCGCTTGGTGGGCGTACAGATCGTCCCTCTGTCGGACTCGATGATACGGGTATTCGTCGTTGATGAAATCGTACCCGGGGCTGATTTGATCCTGACTGTCTGGGAAATAGAACTTCACGACGCGCTCATCCTCGACTGAAGGTAGATCCGGATCAAGACGTTTGACAGAGTGCTGATATGGCGGGGTGTGTTTTGCAAGTCGTTCCATGGGATGTTGAGTTCTGGCCAGCGCCCCTTGGTCCAGTGGCAGTGAGGCTTGACCAGTTCCAGTTCTGCCATGGCCTTGTCGTAGGCGTCTTTCGACCCGACTTCTGCACTCAACAGCACACGGTCCATTATCCGGTCCATGAGGCGCCCCATTGACCTAATTCCGACACCATGCATGAGGCGACTCTTTGCCGGCGAGAGGCCCCACGCCTCCGGGAAAGTATCCCTGACAGCCGTCCAGTAGACGACGAGGATGTCTCTCATCGCTGCGGTGTCTGTGGTTCCGTTAGAGAGGTTTTTGTACGGGAAGAGGACTCCGGAGGGAGAAAGTGACTCCTCGATCGCGGAGATGAGGCTGTTGTCTTTGACGACGGCCTCAGATTTTCTGTCCCCAGTCGTCGAGGCCTGCTTGATCAGCCCCTTGAACGGTGAGTCGCTATCCTGGTTTAGAGCATTGACAAGTGCGGAGGGAAGTTTCCGAGCCGACAGCCTAGTGGGGAGCTTGGTGTTGACCTCTGGCAGAAGTTCTGACACCAGATTGCTGGGAAGCGGCGACACTGTGTTGACTCGAAGGAACTGGTCGCGTTGCACTTCGAGGTCCTCAGCGACGAATCCTGCAACGGTGATAGGAAGCTTCGACCGCTTCGTGCGTGCGAGGGCGAGGCTTCGTTGTTGCCCGTCCACGATCAGGGCAGGGCGGGGTGCGTCATCGGAATCCGGTAGCGGAATCTCGATGGTTCCGATGGTTGCCAAGCCATCGGTGGTGTTGGGCCCTCGGCTGCCCTTGAAGCGGACCGAGGAGGGGAGGGCGAGGATGAGACCGTTCGGGAAGAGGACGTCTTCGCCGTCCAGGTAATCAAGAATCTGCTTGACGTGGTGCTTCTTCTCAGGGCGCTGGTAACCGAGCAGCTTCCCGGCCTCGTCACGGGAGATTCGGGCGACGTCAGCCACACGATCTACCTCTCCGGCTTCAAGGGCAAAGAGGTAGAGGGGGATGCTGGGGTTCTGCTCGATGCGCAGGGCTCTGCGTCGGATCAGGTTCTCTGTCACGGCTCACCCCATGGTTTTGACGTACAGGTTGGCGAAGCGACTCTGTTCACAGGCCTGGCCGCTGTCTCGAAGTAGACGAAGGAGTCGCGTCCGCGAGATGCCGGGATGGGACAAGGTCTCCTTTCGGATGAAGGAGATCACCTGCTCATCGGTCATCGGCCGGCGGTTGTGTTGCTCGGGTCTCGACTCACTGGCGGCCCATTTGTTCCAGGAGTCGCTGGTGGCCGTTGAGGTGAGTTGACCGTCCTGGCAGTGCTGGAACCACGTGGCGGCCATGCGCACATTCAGGCTCGTCAGTGTTCCGCCCAAGGTGCGCCTCAGCCCTGCGTCGGCGGGGACTCTTTGGATGCCGGCGATTTGTTCCCCTCCGCCGAAGAGGAGTGCCTCGCTGGCGACGTCGGCCAGGGCGCGAAGTTCCGCTTCCATCGCCTTTGCGTAGATTTCGGAGAGGACCAAGAGGACAGGGCTCGCCTTGCCAAGCTCCTGCAGCGTTGCCCGACCGGTCCTCTCTTGGAGTTGGCTCCACCACAGGGCGCCGTCTTCTGCAGTGGTGGCTACTGAGTCGGCATGTCGGGTGCTGAAGGTTGCCGCGTAAGAGGGGGCGGAGGCAGATACCGGCTGAAGGCCGAGGCCGGCGGAAGCCACCCAGACGTCAGCCTTGAATCCGGCCTGAGCAGCCGCTTCACGGAGCCGGCGTGCCTGGGTCCAATGGTCGCCGCGGTAGAGCTCGGCGAGCGAGTGCGTGTGAGCGGCACTGTTGATGCGCTCGCTCCAGAGCGCGGCACGCTCCGTCACGGGTCCTGCGGGAAGCTGCCTCGCCTGCAGTTCGGTCTCTGGCACAGCAGCCTTGCGGTCCGTGCATGTGACGACCAGCGTTAGTTGCCTCACGCAGCCCCTACTCCCCGACGACTCTAACTGGAAGATTGTTGCCGTTACTCTACCTGTCAGTTTTCACGCTAGGGTTCACCCGTACACATGAGACCTACATAGGGAGCAGGCATGGCGGAGCGTCCCGCGATCGTTCTTCTGAGTGGCGGGCTGGACTCGACGACTGTTCTGGCGATCGCCAAGGACCAGGGCTACACGCCGTACGCGTTGAGCTTCCGCTACGGCCAGCGGCACAGTGTGGAGCTTGAGGCTGCGAAGCGCGTGGCCTCGGCGCAGGGGGTTGCGCGTCATGTGATCGCGGACATCGATCTGCGAGTTTTTGGTGGCTCCGCGCTCACGTCGGACATCGAGGTTCCGAAGCACGAGTCCCTGGATACCGCTGACGACAAGGGCATCGACAGCAGCGTGCCCATCACCTACGTTCCGGCGCGCAACACGATCTTCCTGTCCTTCGCGCTGGCCTTCGCGGAGACGGTCGGTGCGAGTGACATCTTCACGGGCGTGACGGCGGTCGACTTCAGCGGCTACCCGGATTGCCGGCCTGAGTACATGGAGGCGTACGAGCAGATGGCGAACCTGGCCACTCGCGCCGGAGTCGAGGGCACGCAGAAGCTCAAGCTGCACTCCCCGCTCATCGCCATGTCGAAGGCCGACATCGTCCGTGAAGGCCTGCGCCTCGGCGTGGACTACTCCCTGACGTCCTCGTGCTACGACCCGGACGAGCAGGGACGAGCCTGCGGGCACTGCGAGACCTGCCTGCTCCGTCTCAAGGGCTTCGCCGAGGCTGGCGTCACCGACCCCGTGCAGTACCAGGGCGCGTGAGAATGACCTACCTGGTCAAGGAGATCTTCTACACCCTGCAAGGCGAAGGGAGCCACGCAGGCCGTCCGGCCGTCTTCTGCCGCTTCTCCCGGTGCAACCTGTGGACGGGCCTGGAGAAGGATCGCCACCGTGCGATCTGCCAGTTCTGCGACACAGATTTCGTCGGAACTGACGGAGAAGGTGGCGGCAAGTTTCAGACCCCGGACGACCTCGCTCAGGCAGTCGAAAACGCGTGGCCATCGTCCTCCAGAGAGCACCGTTTCGTGGTGTGCACGGGCGGCGAGCCGCTCCTGCAACTCGACGAAGCAGCGATCGACGCGCTACATGCCCGCGGCTTCGAGGTAGCCGTCGAGACGAACGGCACCCGTGTGTCACCCAAGGGCATCGACTGGCTCTGCGTCAGCCCCAAGATCGGCTCTGAGCTGGTCGTGACCAGCGGAGACGAGCTGAAGTTGGTCTACCCCCAACTAGGTGGTGATCCCCGTCAGTTCGAGCAGTTGGACTTCCGGTACTTCCGGCTCCAGCCCATGGACAACCCTGACGTTGAAGCCAACACCAGGGCGACGGTCGAGTACTGCATGAAGAACCCGCGCTGGATCCTCTCTCTCCAGACGCACAAGTATCTGGGAATTCAGTAATGGAAATCTTCCGCGAGTTCACGTTCGAAGCCGCGCACCGCCTGCCCAAGGTTCCCGAGGGGCACAAGTGCGCGCGCCTGCACGGCCACTCCTACAAGGTGATCGTCCACGTAGAGGCGCCCGTGGATCCTGAGGCGGGTTGGGTCATGGACTTCGGGGACGTCAAGAAGGCCTTCAAGCCCCTTGAAGCGCAGCTCGATCACTACTACCTCAATGACATCGAGGGCCTGGAGAACCCGACCAGCGAGGTCCTCGCCCGCTGGATCTGGGATCGGCTGAAGCCGGCCCTGCCTGACCTCTCTGCCCTCACGGTCCGCGAGACGTGCACCTCCGGCTGCACCTATCGGGGCGAGTGAGCATGCACGACATCCAGAACGAGACCGATGCCCGAGGTATCGAGATCGACGACGTAGGCATCAGCGGCCTGCGGTACCCGCTGTACTTCGAGGACGGCCACCTCCGCCAGGAGGGCATCGCCGAGATCGAAGTAACCGTGCGGCTCCAGCACGACCGGCGCGGAACCCACATGAGCCGCATGGTGGCCTTCGCTCACGAGCACCTGCGCCGGTTCGATCCCCGCAAGCTGCCGTACCTACTGAAGGTCGGGGCAGACCTCCTGGATGCACCAGCATTCGCGGTGGCGATCGACGTTCCCTTGAGCACGACCGTGGTGGCACCTGCGAGCGGTCGAGAGTCGCTGCAGGTCCACGATGCCCGCTTCGAAGGCCGCTGGGACGACGGTGCCACGACAGTGGTCACGTCCGTCACCACCGAGGTGACCAGCCTGTGCCCGTGCTCGAAAGCTATCTCGGACTACGGTGCCCACAATCAGCGCAGCCAGGTCACCCTCTCTGTGACGGGACATGGGGATACGCCTTACCCCTACGGCGTACAGGAGGCCGTCAGGCTCCTGCAGCGGTGCGCGTCAGCGCCGGTCGTTCCCTTGGTCAAACGCTCCGATGAACGAGTACTGACGATGCAGGCGTACGACCATCCCGTGTTCGTCGAGGACATGGCGCGCGACGTCAGCTGGGCCTGCCGCGAACAAGGCTTGGTCCATTCCGTACGCGTACGGAACCTTGAGAGCATCCACAGCCATGATGCCATCGCCCGCATCTCTGGGTGAGTGTTGCCTGCGGGTCAGTACGACGACCTTGCTGGAGCACGGACGTGTTGGAGGCCGCCGCTTCGATGGAAGCGGCGGCCTCGTCGTACGTGGGGCCAAATCGCCGCGTTATTTGGTGCTATGGCTTGCGAGCCACGCCGCCGAAGTTGTCGACTTCAGCTGGTTCTTCGGGGCCGTTCGACTCGGGGCGCCATCGAGACGTCGAGAGCAAGCCGGGCTCCAGCAGCTCCAGGCCGTCGAAGAACCGAGCGAGTTCTTCCGGGCTGCGGTTGACGCGGGGGTTGTCGCTCGCCTCGTTCCACTGCTCGACCATGGCGCGCTGCTGCTCGGGGTGGATGACGTCGGTGCTGTCGCAGAACACGAGGTAGCTGCCGGACGGCAGGGCGTCGACCAGGCGGTCCACGATGTCGTAGGCGGAGTCGTCGGTGACGTGGGCGGCAATGCCCAGCAGGACCAACGCCACTGGCTGGGTGAAGTCCAGTGTCTTGGCAGCCTGTTCGAGGATCTGCTCCGGGTTCCGCAGATCGGCGTCGATGTAGTCCGTCGCGCCCTCGGGCGTGCTGGTGAGTAGCGCCTGGGCGTGCACCAGGACGACTGGGTCGTGATCGACGTAGACGATCCGCGCCTCGGGCAGCAGGCGCTGGGCGACCTCGTGGGTGTTGTCGGCGGTGGGCAGGCCCGTGCCCACGTCCAGGAACTGGCGGATGCCGGCGTCGCGGACGAGGTACTCCACCGCCCGGACGAGGAACGCCCGCTGCGCCCGGGCGGTTTCGAGAATCCCCGGGTTGGCCGCGGCAATCTGGTCGCCAACCTGCCGGTCGATCTCGTAGCAGTCCTTGCCGCCCAGCCAGTAGTTCCAGATGCGGGCGGAGTGCGGCACGCTGCTGTTGATGGGCGGGCGTTCAATGGACATAGGGGCTCCCCGAGTTAGCCAGTGGTCACCCCACAACTTAGAGGCATGAGGCGTCCGCTGCGTGCAGAAAGTGGATCTTCACGCCCTGCCGCGCTCATGCCCGTTGTCGGCACTGCTCAGACGTCCTCGTTGGACAACGGTGTCCTGTTCCTCATCGCCTCGCGCTGCTGAGCAATCGAGGTGCGCAACTGGTCCTCGTCGATGGTCACGATGTTCCCACCGCCGATTTGGACCTTGTAGGTGTCCTCGCCGCCCGGGAGTTGCTGTACCTGCGTCGCGTGGAAGCACCAACCAACTGTGTCCCCATCCGATGAAGGCAGAACCTCACCCTCGCTAGGCTCGACACCAGAGGCCAACTCCCTCTTGCCCGAGGCGTCGTAGATGACCACTGCTTGGCCTGCGAGCTTGGGCGTACAGACCTCGCTGGCATCCGCCCGCTCGGCCAAGGGTGAAACTCCCCCCATTGTGGCCGTGAACGGGCTTCGATCATTCCCCGGCTCCCACGTCCACAGCCCAAGCCCTCCCGCCACAAGAAGCGCACCAACGCCCGCCCACATCGTGACACCAGCGCAGGCGGTCCGTCCGAGGCCCTTCACTGCGGCCATACGAGAAGAGATCCTATTAGATGCTGATGTTCTAGACATAAGTTGATCTTCGCAGAGAGATCAACCTGCGCTCCGACCAGAGTCGGCGGAACCGTTCCAGCCGCACCTGCCATCCGCCGCCACAAAGAGCCGGGCCTTGGCGTGCGTAGACTCGGCCATGGCGCGGGGCCGTCGTGGGAGCAACACCACTTGATGACCCGCACCCTGCCTGATCCTCGAGTTCCTGTCGGCCACCGAGGGGACGGTCGCCCGATCTATCCCGTCCTCGGTGCCTCCTCCGAGGACGCGTCGAACAACGAGGTCCAGGTCACCCTCAGCCAGAAGCAGCTGAACACGCTCATGGCTCGGGAGAAGGACCAGGGTGGCCGGGCGGCTGTCCGTGGCCTGATGGAGCGGCTGGGCTTCTCTAACGCGGCTGCTCTGGAGGAGTACGTCAGCGTCCAGCGCCAGGCGGAGGAGCAGCGTCTCACCGATGCGGAGCGCCGTGAACAGGAGGTCGCCGAGCGCGAGAAGGCAGCCGCTGCCCGTGAAGCTGCTGCCGTTGCTCGTGAGCGGGAGGCCACCTGCCGGGCGGTCCTTGCCGGTTTCGGCGCAACCGGCGCCGACCTGGATGACGCCATCGCGCTCCTGCGTGCCCCGGACGACGCTGATGCTGCCGTACTGCGGGAGGCGGCAGAAGAACTGAAGTCCCGCCGCCCGGAACTGTTCGGCGCTCGCCCAGCAGACGGCCGAGTTCCGGCTGCTCCGGGCGGTGCGCCCGCGTCCGTGCCTCCGCCGCGCCCCAGTGGTAGGGAACGCGACCTGGGATCTGCCGGCCTCCAGATGGCCCGCCGTCGAGGGCACATCCCGCCTACCGCCTAGTCCAACGGCACCGCACGGTCAGCCGTGTTGGGGACCACGCCCCGACTTCTCCTCGTGGACCGCGCCACCGCCGGTGAGTGCGCGACCGCACCCTTGCACCACCAGGAGAAGCGGCTTGATTCAGCCGTACACCACCTCCGTCACCATGACTGCGAACCGGGACTGGCTCGCCTCCCGGCACGGCACCGACTCCACGGAGACCATCACTCTCGACCTGCAGAAGCTGACCAGGGACACCCACTACGTCGAGGCGGCCGCGGGCCAGCCGCACGGCTACGTACGCTCCGGTGTTCCGGTTGGCCGCATCACCGCCTCGGGCCTGTTCGGCGCATACGATCCTGCCGCGAAGGACGGCCGGGAAGTCTTCGCCGGCCTCGTCTACGCCGAGGCCCCGTTCACGCCCGGCACGACCAAGGTTCCCGCGGCGCTGTTCTGGCACGGCACGGTGAAGGCAGCGAAGATCCCCGGCGGCATCGACCCGTCGAAGATCGCTCCTAGCCCGGCGGGGGCGCAGATCCGGTTTCTTGAGGCGGTGAGCGCGTGAGCGTCGCCGACCTCCTCAAGAACGTCTCCGTCGCGGACCTGACCGTCTACGCCCGGTCGATCCCGACCCCCGCGGACTTCCTGCTCACCCAGAGCGTCTTCGCCGAAACCAAGGTCCAGGACGTGAAGTGGCGGGTGCGACAGTCCAAGCGTCGCGTCAACGCCGCGTCCTACCGCGCGTACGACGCCAGCGTGCCGTTCGCGAAGCGCCAGGCCGAGTCCACGCAGACCGAGGGCACCCTGCCGGCGCTGGGCCAGAAGCTCCTCGTCGGCGAGATGGAACAGCTTCTCCTCGATGCCACACGCGGCGCGGACGAGGACCGGCTGATCGAACTGCTCTACGACGACACCGAAAGGCACGTCGAAGCCATCCGCTCCCGTCTGGAACTGGCGGCAGGTGACGTCCTGGTCGACGGCAAGTTCACCCTGGCCGGAGAGAACGGCCTGACCGTCGAAGTCGACTACGGCGTGCCCGCGGCGAACATGCCGACCGCTCCGAAGCCGTGGAGCGCCCCGGACGCGGACCCGATCGCGGACGAGTTGCGATGGATCGACCATCTCGACTCCATCGGCGCTCCGGCGCCGGAGATGGTGGTGACCTCGCGGAAGGCGTGGTCTCACCTGGCGTCGAATGGCGCCTACCGGGCGGCCTACTACGGCACCCCTGCAGGCGGCCAGACACCGACGGCGACCCTGAACCCGGAGCAGATCAATTCGGTGCGCGGCACGTATGGGCTGCCGCCGGTGACTCTCTACAAGGCGCAGGTGTGGCAGGACGATGTGTCGAAGCGGGTCCTGCCGGAGGACCGGTGGATCATGCTTCCGCCGGACCGGGCGAAGTGGGGCCAGACGCAGTACGGCACCACGACCGAGTCGCTCGCCCTGTCCCGGGGCACGAACCCGCAGATCGAGCGCGAGGACGCCCCGGGCATTGTGATCACTCGTGACGCCGAGGACGACCCGGTGCAGATCTGGACCAAGGGCGCTGCAGCCGCAATGCCGGTCCTGTACGCGCCGGACTGCCACATCACGGCGACCGTCCTGTGAGCACCAACAGCTCCACCAGGGGCATCCTCGCCGCGACCGTGCACGTACTCGATCCTGCCGAGCGAGTTCCGCTCGTACTGGAAGCCGGCATCGAGGTTACTGACCCGGCGATCGTCGAGCAGATCACCAATCCGCGGTGCTGGCAGGCCGAAACTCTCGGCTCAGGCCGAACGAGCACCCATAAGTCGAAAGCCGCTCAGTAACCCCACTCAGCGGTGGGGAGCAGCACTCACGCTGCTCCCCACCCTCGACTTTCCAGGAATGACTGTGCACAGCGACGTACTGCGCTGGCTCCAAGCCCAACTCGGACCCGATGTAGACACAACGGACCTCACCAGGAGATATCAGCGTCTCGGTTCCGCCCGAGCGGTCGCTCTCGAAGTACTGCAAGAGCGCATCGCTGTGCTCGTTGCCGAGCCGTTGAAGGTCACCGTCAACGGCGTGGTGACGATCGATAACTCGGCCAACGTCGCCGCGTTGGAGAGGCGCGCCGCCCACATCACTGAAGCGGACGCCCCCGATGACGCATCCCCACCCAGCCACAGCTTGCTTACGACCGTGCAGTTGTTTTCTCGGCCCCGTCGATAGACGCGTCGGCCACTGTGTCCGAGAAGCTGGCTTTGTAGGGCTCACTCCAAGGTCAGGCTGCCGCCTGCCAGGCGTCGACGAGTGACCGGACGGATGGGAACCGGCGCTCTGGGTCGGCGACAGTCGCTGTCCTGACGACCTCCAACTGCTCAGGTGTCCCGCGCCATTCCTTCTCCTCGTCGCCAGCGTCCAAAAGGAGGCGGAGTGCCCGCCCCAGAGCGAACACGGTTGTCCGGATGTCGATCAGCGATCCGCGCACGAACTCCTCTGGTGCCATATAACGCCTCGACCCGGGCAGCCGGTCCGCCTCCAGAACGAAGGGGCCTGCCCGGTATTCGTCCAAGTCGCAGAGCACCATGCGGTGCTCGTTGAAGTCGTACAACATGCATCCGTCATAGAAGTCGACTGCAACATATCCGGCTTCCTCCACGGCCAGATGGGCAGAGAGGATGGATTCCAGCGCGCCATGAATGGAGGGAAGGGGCTGTGCCCTGAACCGTGCCATCGGGCTGTCCGGGGCCGCCCGACCTCCATGACGTAAGACGGTTGGGTGGTAGAGAACCTTGCCACTCATCCATGGGTAGACCAGCACAAAGCCGTCTTCTGTGGCGAAGGAATTCATCAGGGGCACGATCGCCCGGTGTGAGACGCTTTGGTGAAACGACACCGCCCGCCGCAGGGAGGAGATCCCCTGTGGCGTCGAAGCGCCTTTCACGAACCAACGTTGCCCTGATGCCAGCAGTCCGTATGAGATGCAACCAGAGTCCTGCGCTTCGAACCTCTGGAAGACGGTGCCCAACCGGTCGAGAGCGATTCCGAGCGTCGCAACGTGCGTGACGCTATGAAACGGGTTCGTCGTCATTTCGTACATGATGTCACTCGCTCGCCGCCCCGTGCACATCGCGCACCGCATGCCGCACCTGACCAGCGAGACTCCCCGCAGTCGCCCCAGCCCTACGATCCCGCGGCGAGCACCGCCGCCATCCGGTACTACACCGTCGCCCTGCAAGACCTACTCACCGAACACGGCGTGCAAGCCATCTAGACAACAGCCCCCGCTGACCCTCCTCGATGCCGTAGATCACCAAGCCCTCGACGCCAGTACTCACGGCACACAAGGAACCAATTAGACACGCCTTAGATATGCGTTAGCAACACCTCCCATATTCCTCTCGGACTGCATTCTGATTTTTACCTGCTTCCCGACGTCATGTAATGTCCGTCGCGGAACGGAAGGAAAGACATGGCAAGGCACGTAGAGACCTATTTCGTGGATGACTTGACTCAGGAGCGGGGCGATGACGTACAGACGCACTCATTTGAACTCGACGGCGTCTCCTACGAAATAGACCTCAGCGCGGCTTCATATGAGAACCTCGAATCCACGCTCTCCCCCTTCGTGAAGGCTGCTCGCCGGACGTCTTCTGGCAGGAGGGCGAGGTCTCGCAAGACGCCGGCGCCCACCCGGAAGTGGGTTCCCGCTGCCACGTTCAGCGATGCCGAGCCGGATCCCGCGGAGATCCGGAAGTGGGCAAAGGATCGCAAGATCGCTGTGCCTGCACGTGGGCGGATCCCACGCTCTGTTCGAGAGCAGTTCCTGGCGGCTCAGGGCAAGGTTGATTGATCGGGCCGCGCTGGTCCAGGGGACCGAGACTCGGCCCCCTGGCTTCGCCCTTGTCCAGACGTCCACCTCAGAGGCAACGGGGCTGTGCGTGCGCCATCCGGGTGATCTCCCTGAGACAGCGGGCACGCCGTGAGTGCGGGTGGCCCTTCGCTGGAGGATGCTGCGTGCGGGCCGGCGGCGCTTCGTCAACGGTCACAGGAAGCAACAGGCAAGGACGCTCCCCCCGGGGAGCGCCCGGTGTCGAGGTAGAGCCGTGTATCCATAGCCTGTGGATACACGGCTCTCGTTGATATTCGGTACCGATGTCGAGGCTCACGTCCTAGCCTCTCCATCAACGCGATGACGGAGACGAGTAGCCCTGGATCACGCGAGCCGAGAAAGCTGCTGGCAGCTGGGAAGGCAGCCTCGCGCCCTAGGGTGAATCCACTCCCGAGTGCGGGGAGGAACGGCCTCATGGACGGCCCAATGCCCCGCCGGTTGACCCCCGTGACCAGGTCGTGAATGAGGCCACCACCTGGTGGTGGCGAAGGCGCGGTGGCACCGCGAGTTGCCCCTTCTCGCCCGCGCTCCCAAAGGATCACGTCACGACGGCTGATCGAATGGAGCACCGGCAGAATGATCGATGTCACCCTGATTCGCCAGAACCCGGAGTACGTCCAGCAGGCCCTGGCCAAGCGGGCGGTCCACGTCGACCTCGACGCGTTCCTGCGCCTGGACGAAGACTACCGGCAGGTGCGCACCGAGGTAGAACGCCTCCGCGGGGACCGCAAGAGGATCTCGGGCGAGATCGGGAAGCGGCAACGGGCTGGTGAGGGTGTGGCGGACCTGCACCCGGAGGCGACAGCCGTCAGCGAGCAACTGACCGCCGCCGAGACGCGGCTCGCCGAACTGGAGCAGGCCCGGCAGGGCTTCCTAGATCCGCTTCCGAACATGCCCGACGCGGACGTGCCGGCCGGGGGCAAGGAGAACAACGAGGTCGTCCGCGAAGTCGGGCGACGCCCGGAGTTCGGGTTCACGCCCAAGGATCACGTGGAGCTCGCCCAGCAACTCGGTCTGGTCGACTACGAGCGGGGTACGAAGCTCGGCGGCAGCGGTTTCTGGCTCTACCGGGGTAGCGGTGCGCTCCTCGAGTGGGCGCTGCTGAACTACTTCGTCGAGGCCCATGTGCGCGATGGCTACGAGTTCGTGCTGCCGCCGCACGTGCTGACCTTTGCGGCCGGGTACGCGGCGGGCCAGTTCCCGAAATTCGCCGACGAGGTCTTTGCCCTGGAGGAGGGCGAGCAAGGCCCGGAGCGGTTCTTGCTGCCGACCGCGGAGAC
Source organism: Streptomyces griseochromogenes (assembly GCF_001542625.1). Classification (NCBI taxonomy): domain Bacteria; kingdom Bacillati; phylum Actinomycetota; class Actinomycetes; order Kitasatosporales; family Streptomycetaceae; genus Streptomyces; species Streptomyces griseochromogenes. The sequence continues at coordinate 7,499,080 of NZ_CP016279.1, forward strand.
CGCGCTGGTTAACCTGCACCGGGACGAGACACTGCCCGAGGCCGAACTGCCGAAGCGGTACGTCGCCTATACGCCGTGCTACCGCAAGGAGGCCGGCGGCTACCGCACCGCCGAGCGGGGGACCCTGCGAGGGCACCAGTTCAACAAGGTCGAGCTGTTCCAGTTCAACCACCCGGACGCCTCCGACGCGGCGCACGAGGACCTCCTCCATAAGGCCGAGGAATTGGTAAACGAGTTGGGCCTGCACTACCGGATCACACGGCTTGCGGCCGGGGACACAAGCGCGGCGATGGCCAAGACCTACGACGTCGAGGTGTGGCTGCCGAGTATCGGCTCGTACGTCGAGGTCAGCTCGGTTTCGAACGCCCGCGACTACCAGGCGAGGCGCGGCAACATTCGCTTCCGGCCCCGGCAGGGCAGGTCGGCGTACGTGCACACGCTGAACGCCTCGGGACTGGCCACCAGCCGCCTGGTGCCCACGCTCCTGGAACAGCACCAGCAGACCGACGGCACCGTGGCGGTCCCGGACGTCCTGCGGAAGTGGGTCCCGAGCGGCGTCCTGGCAGCACCGGTGTCGGCCTGACGCCGAGCAGGTCGACCGTCGTGCACTGAATGTGTGTCCCTCAGCTCAGAATGTCCAGCCACGCCGGTCGGCCAGCCATCGCAGTGTGACCTCTCCACACCACGTCTGGTGCTGGCGAATGTGCGGTGACCAGTCTGCTGGGGGCTGTCCACCGGAGGTGAGGAAGAACCCTGAGAGCGCGGCCAGTGCCGCATCGAGTTGCTCGTCGGCGACTCCGCGGGCGGTGGGGTGCTGGGTGAACAGGGCGGTGGCATCGTGGCCGTCTGCGTGGGCGGTCGCCAGGAGCAGGACGAGGTCGAACCAGCTTGCCCCCAGGCAGGGCCAGTTCCAGTCGCAGATCCACGCCGTGCCGGATGCGTCGATCAGCACATTGTCTTGGCGCAGGTCGTGGTGGAGTACGGCATTTCCCGCGACGGCCTCCCGCCATCCGCCTTCCAGGTCGGCCAGCATGTCCAGTAGGTCGAGTGGCACCCAGGAAGGCAGGATGTTCATGGGCGTGGCCCCGCGTGCAAGGTTGCGCCAGTCGGCGAAGTCACCACCTTCACCCACTGGCTTGAGGCCGACATGCTGGAGTCCTGCGGGTGGGGTGGAGAGGGCCTCCGCCGTGATCGAGTAGGCGTCGAGGGTGGCTGTCAGCTGATCAGGATCCCATGGCGTGGTGGGCAAGCGACCACCGTCGACAGCAGCGATGCCGAGGATGACCCATCCGTCATGTTCCTCGATCCACTGGAGGCGTGGCGCCGGAATCGCCGCGGGGAGCGCCTGGTTGATCAACGCTTCCCGGCGGTAGCAATCGGCGACCACAGTGTTGTCCAGGCTGTTGACCGCCTTCACGAAGTGAGGTCCGGAGGCCCCGCGGAGTACTGCGGCGAAGCCGCTGGTGAATCCGCTCCCTGTGCTGGGCCCGGCCTGTACCTCGCCTTCAAGACGTCGGCTGATTAGTTGGCGAACCCCCTGGGGGAGATCCCTCCAGTGTGGGCGTACCGCTGTCGAGTTGTACCGGAGGCGTGGGGTGATGATGTTGGGCATACCATCAGGATGAGGGAACTGCATTTCCGTGCGCCATGGAATTGTCGCGTGGACCAGTGTCCGTCCATTCGCCGGCTGAGCCTCATAGGCCTACATCGCCGAGCGTCATCCGTGCAGCCACTGTCTGACCCGCTGTTCTCACTCGGTGATCACCGGTGGCGCCATCTTCCGGGGTGCGGCAGGACCGCTGGTCCAGGACCCGCGCCTTCGGATGCTCCCGTCAGGCGAACGTCACCCGAGCTCCCTCTCTTCCGTATGCCCGAGCAGACCTTCGTGACAGATACTGCGATGATGCCCTGCCCTTCCGCTACGGGGGAAGCCGAAGGACAGGGCGGCTCTCATCGGCAGCCTCAGCGCATGGCCGTCGCGCGTAGATCGCGAGGTGTCGCCGATGGGTTTCTGCCGCACTTCTGATTGCTCAACTCTGCACTGATGAAGTGCGCTTCGCGTATCACAGGTGTGATATTGCGGTCGAGAGCTTCTGACTGCCTTCTCCGTCAGACGCCTCATCGCCCCACAATCATCTCTGTCGACTGGCGCGTTGAACGGGTTGACGAGGTTCTCGACGCGTTGAGCGCGCACTCGGCATATGTGGATCGGGAGATGGTGGTCCGGAAGCGCCGGGCGGTCGGTGCGTGCGCGTACCGAGCGCAAGACGTGGGCGTGGTTCGAACGGCGTCCTCTCGACTGGATGCTCTCGCTGCCCAGCGGACGACAGGTGTTGCGACACAGGACACCGTCGCAATCGCTCAGGCTGGGGTCACCGAGCGGAAGTCCTCTCTCTCCTCGCCCCGGAGCGCCGCCGATCTGCCTGGGTCTTGATGAGAATTGAGAATCTGCAGATCGGGCACGGTGCGGTTCGAGTGTCAGGGAACGGTCCCTCTCGGCTTTGGGAACGCGCTTGAACCGAGCCACCAGGCTGGTGACGGGTGGTGCTCATTGAGGAGTCTCGCAAGGCGGTATGCCTCGTGCAGGAAGTGGAAAATCCTTTCGTGGGCGCCGTCGGGCTTGTCGGGGTGCCATTTCCTGGCCGCGGCGCGGTACAACCGGAAATCCTGGTGACGGGTCCTGCGGTGCAGTGTCGGCGCGGCCGTTCAGCCGGCCGCGGCCTCTCCCTGGTGGTCGGCCGCTTCTCGTCCCGCGTCGGACTCCGTGTGCTCCGTGTGCTCGGCCGCCACGTGCTCCAGCGCCTCGTAAAGCGCGCGGGCCCGCTGGCTGCGCGGGCTACCGAAGGCCTCCCGGGGGGCGGTGAGCAGCAGGAGCCACTGAGCGCCGGTCATCCGCATCCGGCCGGCCGCCCGTACGGCGCTCAGCAGGCGCCGATTCTCGGGCTTCTTCAGCGGCCCCTGCACAGGCGTCACCAGCTGGTACGCAGCCCCCCGCAACTGCTGGCGCAGATGCAGCGGCACCTTCTCCCACGACGGGGCGTCCGCGCCAGGCAGGAGCCGGCCCCGGGCGGCCCCGGACTCGGCCGGCACCGGCGCCGCGCTGCTGGCCGCCGCTCGCCCGGAGCGGGTCCGGCCGGCTGGCCCCGCGGGCTCTGGCACCGCCGACTGGGAATCGGGGCGGGCGGGGGGCTGCTGCTCGTCAGCCGGGGCGTCGGCCGTGCAGGAGCCGGCGCGGGTGTGGGCGGCCAGATTGGCAGGCGTGCCAGCGTACGAACACCCCGCACAGCGCACCCAGCCCGCCTCCTCGACGGCCGCCTGAACCACCGAGCGCCCCGGACCGAAACCCGCCGTCACCAGCCGTTGAGGCAGCTTCATTCCCTGCAGGGCGCGCAGTGCCGCGGCCGCGGTGATGTCGTGCCCCAGCACGAACCACCGGCCGATCTCCGCCTCCTCACCGCACCCGCAAAAGCAGTCCCCCGTCGGCACCAGCCGAATCTTCCTCGTGTCCGTCACGCCCCCGGACCCTACGCAGCCCCAAGACCCCAGGCCGGTACGAACACGCACCCCGACCACAACCGACCGGAAGTGAGCAGCGCACAACCAGGCACGATCAACCCGTACCCACAGCGAGCCCTGCCGCCACTGCAGAAGCACGCGACCGAACAGCGTGCTGTCACAACGTGCTCATATAGCTTGCCCAGCTCACTTACTGACTCACCGCGGGCGAGCTGTGTGCCTGGCTCGCCGCCCAGGACGACGTCGCCGACGCCGTGATCCACCCGCCGCCTGTGCGGCCCCGCAGGTCAGTGACCTACGTGGGATCTGGAACTAAGCCGCACGCAAGGGTTTCATCCACGTTTTACTCAAGGCCCATCTGCCTCAGCGTCAGGTGCTGCGAAGTTCTACCAGGCCCTACTCGACTCGGTAGCCCCACTCCTCCCACACGATGCGCTTCCACTGGCGCTCTTCCTGCTCACGTCGCGCGGTACGGCGGCGCTGGACTTCGACGACGACAGCCAGGCCGATGGAAATGCCCACGACAGCGACAAAGGAAATCCAGACTCCGCATAGAGAGGCCAGCAGGAGAACTCCGCCCCCGAAGATCAGTAGTCCTACAGCAATGGCTGTTGGATCATTCGCCAGTCGCCGCATTACCGAGATCCCGGCTCTCGGCACGAATGTCTCGCCCCTGGAAGGTAGGTGCCATATATCGGGACTGGCATGCTTCCTATGCCTCCGCTCAGAGTCCATTGAGCTTGTTGATGCTCATGTCACTGCTCCCTCAACCGGAGCCATGTGTACGGAACTGCGAGCGGCGCGTCAACATGGCCGTGGGGGCCTCTGGCCCTTCGCGCCAGGCCGACGTGCAGCGCCCTATGTGGCCACCGCAGATCGCCCAGACGCTCGTGGCGCGACCGTTACAGTCCCGGCCGCCTGCTAGGTGTAGGGAGGTCGAGGATCTGTGCCCGAAGCTGCCCGCATGCGGCGGCCGTCTCCCGGCCGTGAGACAGGTGATGGGAGACCGTCCAGCCGTCCAGGTCACGGGTGAGTGCGGCGATGAATTCCTCCTCTCGGACACTTGGCCGGAGCGGGCTCCCCTGAACGGGGTTGAAGCTGGAGAGCCTCAGTATGGGGAAGCGGCCGGCGTACGGAGCGAGCAGTTCGGTCAGCGCCGCTTCGTCCTCCGGTCGCGTGTTGTGTTCGCAGAGAACGTAGTTCAATACCACCGGGCGCATCTCAGCAACGGCTGCCCACAGTGGTAAGACTGTTGAGGGGTCGTCCGCGCGGGGAATGATCATCCTGCGCTGAGCGAGGTTGGCTCCATGGAGGGAGAACATGAGTCGGTCCGGAAGCCAGGAGTTGGGCTTCAAGAGACTCCGCACCCATGCATGTGGGGCGATGCTGGTTACCTTCACCTGCTGAGCCAGTTCCCGGCCGACGATCGTTCTGGCGGCGGTCGTGACATGGGCCCAGTTGGCGGAGGCTTCTCCGACTCCGGCGAAGTCGACCCAGACAAGCGGGCCCTGCTGGCTCCGCACCCCCTCCTGCAGGTGCTCTACCGCAGAGGTGAGCTCTTCTGCGCTCAGGTTCCGCACGAAGGGCGTGGCTGCGAAGGTGGTGGCGCAATGTGTGCAGCCCTGCCTGCACCCCGCCTGTGCCGACATGCACACGGAATAGGCTCCGTGCTCTCCCTCCCAGAGTTGCACGGCTTCGAAGGTAGCTCTGTCCGACGTTTTCAAGACGTACTTGATGCTGCGATCGGGCGCTTTCGATGGCACGGTTGAGATAACTTCAACGGAATTCTCAGGCACGGATATTCCTTCCATCGAGAGGATTCCTTTCCCTATGTCACCCACGCGGGACTGGTGCGGGAAATCAGGACGACGCCTCGCGCCTGGCGGGCACGTTTGCCGGCCTCCCATGCGCCTGCGGCCCGTTATCACGAAGGTAGGCCGTCGAGGGTTTACATTTGTATGCCTGGCGATTCATATCGACCCCCATCGCATGCGAGATCCTCACGGCCTTTTGAGGCTGGGTGCATTCATGCGAGGGCTCCGTCCAGCGCATCGTAGAGCTTGATCACCCCTGCCTAAAATCACTGGCGTGATATCTCCCAAGAAATACCAGGAGGAGGTGCGCGGTTCTGTCTGGACGCTGGGCACTGCTGTGATGTACGCCCTGCCAACTGGTTGGTCTGGCTCTGTCCTGGTGACACGACATCCTGGTCATGGCGAGCCCAGTCCCCCACTGAGCAGCTCATCGAGGGCGCCCGGGAGTCGATAAGCGACGACGCCCGGGATGACGCACTCCTGAAGAGCCCTCGTCAGCGGTCGGCCCCTGCACGGCTGTATGCCACCGGCAAGCCCGGCGCGGCACAGAGTGGAACAGCGCGCCAGGCCGCAAGAGACGACCGAGAGGGGACCGGCTGACTCATTGGCGTGATCTTGCTGTCGTATCCCTGTCGGCCCCGCTATCCTCATCAGCAACGCGTTGACGGAGACAAGTAGCCGTGGGATCACGCAAGCAGAGAGAGCCGCTGGTAGCTGGGAAGGCGGCCTTGCGCCCCGAGGTGAAGACCCTCCTGAGTGCGGGGAGGAACGGCCTCTTCGAAGGCCCAATGCTCTGCCGGTTGGCCCCCGTCATCGGGCACGAATGAGGCCGTGGCTCTCCGAGCTGCGGTAAAGGCGCGGTGGCACCGCGAGTACCCTTCTCGTCCGCGCCCCCAAGGGATCATGACGACGCCCCTGGGAGGGCTGCGATGATCCACACGACAAGCCGTGTACTGGTGTCTGGCCTGCGAGAACACGTCGGGCAGACCGTTTCCGTGTCGGGCTGGGTGAACACGCTCCGCCTGCAGCGCAAGATGCAGTTCGTCGTCGTACGTGACCACACCGGCATGATGCAAGTCACCCACAAGCGTGGCGGCGAAGGCGACGAGGTTGAGACTGCGCTGGAGGGGCTGACGCCGGAGTCCGCGGTCCGTATCACCGGCCGCGTGGTCGACAACCCCATCGTCAAGCTCGGCGGCCTGGAGATCATCCCGGAATCGGTCGAGGTTCTGAACCGGGCAGAGACTCCACTCCCCATCGACGAGCAGACCGGCCTCGAACACCGCATGGACTGGCGGTTCCTCGACGTACGGCGCCGGCCGCAGGCTCAGTTGCTGTTCGCCGTGCAGACCACGTTCGAGCAAGGGATGCGCGAGTACGCCTATCGGCAGGGGTGTACCGAGATGCACACCCCGAAGCTGATGGGTACCGCCTCGGAGTCCGGCGCCGAGGTATTCAAGCTCGGCTACTTCGACCGCTCCGCCTACCTGGCTCAGTCGCCTCAGTTCTTCAAGCAGATGGCGATCTCGGCGGGTATCGACAAGGTCTTCGAGATCGGGCCTGTCTTCCGCGCTGAGCCGTCCTTCACCTCGCGGCACGCCACGGAGTTCACCGGTGTGGACGTGGAGTTGGCGTGGATCGACGGGGTCGAGGACGTTATGGCGTTCGAAGAACAGATGCTCGCCCATGCCATCGCCAAGGTCGCCGACGCACACGGTGAGGCGATCCAGGAGACGTTCGGTATCGAGGTCACCGTGCCGACGACGCCGTTCCCGCGGATCACGATGGCCGAGACGCAGGAGATCCTGCGAGCCAAGGGCTGGGACCCGGCCGGCGTGAAGGAGGACCTGGACCCGGAGGGCGAGCGCGGGATCGCAGCGCACATCAAAGAGCAGACGGGACACGAGTGGGTGTTCGTCACTCATTACCCGACGAGCATCCGGCCCTTCTATCACATGCGGCCGGCGGACAACCCCGGTGTGACGCTCAGCTTCGACCTCCTGTGGAAGGGGTTGGAGGTCACAACGGGTGCGCAGCGCGAGCACCGATACAACGTGCTCATGAAGCAGGCTGCGGAGAAGGGTATGAGCACCGAGCCGATGCAGGACTACCTGAACGCCTTCCGGTACGGGTGCCCGCCGCACGGCGGTCTGGGCATGGGGCTCGGGCGGGTCCTGATGGTGATGCTCGGCCTCGACTCGATCCGGGAGGCCACGTTCTTGTTCCGTGGTCCGAACCGGCTCACGCCCTAGTCATGCCGAGGGCCGGGGCTGCTGCTCCCTTGAAGGATGCAGCAGCCCCGGCCCCAGCCCTCGTCAGTACCGAACGTTGCGCAGATCGAGTTTCCACGCCTCGTCGGGATGCTGGTCCCAGTAGGCGCGGAGGGCCAATTCGCGGTCCGCGAAGCGCCCCTGGTGGCACAAGCCGCCGTGGGAGAGGGTGACGCTCATCGCGAGCGGGGACTCGGTGGTCACCCAGTGCGGGGTCAGGGCGTGGCTCCACAACCGGTCACCGGGGCCCATCCGCACGGATTGGCGGTCGGCCGGGTCGTGTTCGGGGGGCTCCTCCGCGGTGGTCTCGCCCACGACGGCGGCTTCGGCCGTGAGGTGCTGGTCGGGGTTCTTGTAGCTGTGGAAGGTCTTGGCTCCCTCGATCTGCCACACGAGTCCGTGTGAGTTGTCGTTGTGGTATGTCGATGAGGCGCCGCTTGTGGAGATGAACAGCAACGGGGCGCACCGTTGCCAGGTGAATCCCCAGCTCGACATCTGGGTTCGCCAGGGGATCATGACCTGCTCTTGGAATCCGCTGAGGACGCTGTCGTAGAAGCGGGTGAGGTTGAAGTGGACGAGGCGGAATGGCCAGGTGGCCACTTCTTCGATCGGGGCTGTGCGGAATGCCGCCGTTCGGTCCATGCGTACGGACCAGTCCTCGTCTCCGAGGATGGTGAAGCGCACCTCATCGTCTTGCCGGACGGCGTCGAGGACGTCAAGGGCGGGTGGAAACGTGAAGCTGGTGGCGGTGAGGGCGTTGCTGACGCGCAGGTTGGGAGGGGTGCGCCACCGTTCGATGAACTCGTCCGGTGTGGTGACTGGGGTCGTCATCGTCTACTCGAAGGTGTTGTCGGCGCGGCAAATGGCCGCGCACTCTGGGGTAGTCCGGTCCCGTGGTTCAGCGTGGAGGAAGCGGCTGATCTCTGCGCGGGGCGCGTGGACGCTCACCCCCGTCTTGCCGTAGGGGCAGCGGCGGATCTCGCCGCTCGCGGACACGTACAAGGCAGCGGATGCGCAGGAGGGCCGTCGCTCGGTGTACAGCTGCATGGTTCGCAGCGTGGTGAGGTGTTCTTGGAAGCGCGGGGTGAGCTGGAAGTAGCGGCCGAGAAGATCGGTGTCTTTCCGTTGCTGGGCGAGGTAGTCGTAGAAGTTGTAGCCGGCGCGCTGTAGAGCCGCATCGTCGAGGGCCACGGGGCTGAGCTGTATCTGGACTCCCGAGTCGTCGACGCGCTCGTAGATGTCCTGGCACTCGTCGGCCGTGAGGTTCCAGTACGTGAGGTGGAGAAGCCTCTCCGCTGCGGGGACCTGGTCCAGCGTGGTGATCGCCGATACCACGGAACGGGAGGTGCGCCCGAGTTGCATGGCACCGGCCGAGTCGGCGGACACGGTGACGTTCGTGAGGAGGCGCGCGAGGTCGGCCAACCGGTTGACGTCGTCGGGGTCTCGGGCCGAGGTGACGATCGACACGGAAGTCCCGAACTGGTGGGCGAGCCGTACGAGCTGGCGCAGGTTGGGGTGGTGCGCGGGTTCGCCGCCGGTCAGGCAGACGGCTTCGACGCCGGTCTCCTTCAGCCGGGACAGCGCCCGGGTGTAGGTGGGTATGTCGAGGAAGCCGTGGGCCCGGTCGGCTCGGAAGCAGAATCCGCAGGCGATCTTGCAGTGGCCGGCGGTGCTGATGAGGGCAGAGCGGAACCGCTGCAGGACTGGTGCGGGCGGGCTCTCGGGATGGGTGACAGTGTTCACTGCACCCCCGTGCTGTCCCAGACGGCGATCTCCACGGTGCTCGTGTAGAAGTCGCACATCTGCGGGTCCGGTCGGTCTCCGCTGATGAGGAGTTGTTCGTTACGGGATGGCCCCCCGCAGATCGCTAGGGCCGGGCACTGGCCGCATTCCGCGATGGGAGCCACGTTCTTGGCGATGCCGCCGAGCAGGTTCGGATCCGCTCGCAGCTCGTCAAGGGTGTGCAGGAAGGACGGTGCGGTGAAGTTGATGTCGCAGAGACTGACTCGGCTGCCGGGGAGCAGAGCCACATTGAGCGTTCGGTCGCTCTGCATGTGGTCGAAGAGCATGGGGCGGCGCCGGTCCAGGGCCTGGAATGCCCGGTCGAGGACGGAGAACATCATGCCGCCACGCCCGAGGGCGACAAGACGTGCCTGGTACAGCTCCGTGGCCAGCTCCCTGCCCTTGACCGTCCAGCGTCCGCTGGTAGGTATGGGGGTGTTGGCGTAGATGAACTTCAACCCGAGGTCGTCGATGATCCAGGCGACGGTCTCGGCCAGGCGGCCGATGTTCGCGGGTGTCGGGGTGAGGTTGCAGCCCACGTGGATGCCGCCTGCGTCGAGGAGCCTTCGGACGTTGCGCCGGATACGGTCGTCGGCCGGTTGCCCGCCCAGGAGCCGGCGGTGCTCGGCATTGATGGCAGGTGGCCCGTCAATGGAGATTCCGACGCCGTACGCATAGCGGGTGAAGTGTTCGATCATGGCGTCGGTGATGCGGGCCCCGTTTGTGACGACTGTCCGGCGGACCCGTTTGACGTCGTACCGCTTGGCGAGGGCGTCCGCGAGGGTGTCCCCGTGCTGCATCAGGTCGAACCGCGTCGTCGGTTCGCCACCGAACCACTGGATGGCTACCTCGTCGCGGCCGGCGTTCGTCTCGAAGAGGTACGTCAGGCCTTCGGCGATTTCCTGCTCGGTCATGTCCGGTTTGCCGGTGTTGGTCTCAACGAAGCAGTAGCCGCACTTCATGTTGCAGGCATCGGTCAGGACGACGCGCATGCCGCTGATCCGTACGGGGACGGGGTCCAGGCCCAGCTGGTGGAGTCGGTTACGGAGTGCTTCACGCTGGTCTGCGTCGGGGCCGTCGGGCGTGAAGCCGAGCTCTGCGAGAGCTTTGTGGGTCGCGGTCGGGGGAACCGCGGAGAGGTCGGTGACCTCCCCGCGGTCGAGGTACACACTGTCCAGCGTGACCGGGTCGAGGAGGGCGCCCTCGCCATCCCGGATGTACTGGATGTACTTCCCCCACAGGAGCTGTGAGGAAGTCACGTGTTACGCGGCTTCCTCTTCGACGATGCCGCGCTCGGCCATGACCTGGCGGACGAGCTCCTCACCGGTGGCCTGCAGCTGTGCCGAGGCCTCCGGCGAGCCGCCGTCGGCGAGGACGATCATGCCCGGGAGGGTGGGGTTCGGGGCGATGATCGTGATACCGGCGGGCTCCGTGCTGACCACCATGATCGCGTTCTCGACCGGGACCCAGTCCGCCTTGTCCTTCACCGCTTCGAGGATCTCGGCCTGCTTGGCCTGGAAGGCATCGCGCTCGCCCATCCAGACACCGGCCTTCTGCTTGGAGTCGACGACGTCGGCGTACAGGAGGTGGTCGTTCTTGGTCCGACGAGGAGTCGGCATGTTCTCTCCTTTCGAATGCTGCGTTGTTATAGATGATCGGTATTGCTGGCTGCACAGTCCTTGGGGGCTGTGCGGCGAGTAGCTTTCCTCACGATGGAGCTTGAGAACATTCCGCGAGTGATATCACTACTGAAATACGGATTTCAACATTGCCTTCTCGGGGCTGCGCCGCGTGCGCGGCCAGAGATTCTTAGGCCTCTGCAGCGGCGAATCAGAGTCCAGGGACAACTTGCCCTACGGCTCTCTGCGCAGTTCTAGTCGCCAAACATAACTGCTGTTATGTCCCGCAGGAGCCACTATGGCGTACACCAGATTTCCGGGTGCTCGGCGGACCCTGGTGATTAGGTTCCGGGCGAAGTAGCGCGGCTTGGAGGGCGAAGCATCGGCCGCGTGAGCACCGTGGGCACATCCATGCCGCCCAGGAGGGTGACGATCTTGTCGATATTGGTGAGCCTGCGCTGGCCCGATTCCAGCATCGACAGGTAGGGCTGGCTGAGACCAGTGAGCAGCGCCAGGTCGCCTTGTCGTATCGACGTCAGTCCGCGGATGCGCAGGCACAAGGTCCCGAAGTCGCGGGAGATCAGAGCCTGCTGCACTTCACCGTCGTCCCACATGTCCCGTGGGATCGCCGGCACGGATGCCTCTGGCATAACGGCGCGTGGCGGCCCGGCCGACCCGTTCTGAGGTCCGGGTCGAGGCGGAACGCCTCTCGAAGGGGCTCACGCTCATCCACAACTGCGGGCATGCTGGGAGTGGTGTCACTCTGTCGTGGGGCTGTGCAGGCGAGGTCGTCGAGTTGGCGTCAGCGACAGCTGCGCCGTGACTGGCATTCACGCGCCTGCGGACGGATGGGTCAGGCTGCACTCCATCGGGCTTGGTCGTCGCCGCTTCTGAGCGTCTTGATGCGATGCGACAGTTGCTCCGCAGCAGCGGCGTCTCCGCTGTCTGCGCGTCGGATGTAGGAGCCGAGGGTGTGGAGGTCCCGGATTGCACAGAGGATCTCGAGTCCTGGCCACTGCCTGATGTCGTATCCGTACTGGTGGCTGAATGCATCGAGTTCTTCAGTGGTACGCCCGAAGCGTACGCCTTGGAAGGTGTTGGCTAGATCGATCTCGCGAGGAGCAATAGCTGCTTCGTCCCAGTCCCCAAGCCGGACGTCCTTATGGTCCCAGAGGGCGTTACCTGGATATGCATCGCCATGAACATGCCCATAGCCCAGTGGGAAGTCAAGGCGTCCGTACGCGTCCAGTAGTTCCTCTCTCCGCTTTGTCAGCCATCCTCGCAGGTCTGAATCCAGGTAGGTGCTGGACTCCACGGTGTTCTTGAGTGAGGCAAGCGGCTGGTACTGCGGGAGCGACACCGGTGGCTGCGGCAGGGCGTGAAGGGCACGGAGGAGTGCACCCAGTTGTCCTGCGGGGGGTGTGCTGTGCTCCGGCTGCGGGTAGTGCCGCCAGAACGTCACGACGTAGGGGTGGTAGGTGACGGGTTGCGGAACGCTCACGGGTTCCGTTGCAGCGAAATCATTCGCGACGAGCCAGCGGGTCAGAGACACAGCGGTCTCGAGGTGCTGCATCTTGGAGACGGGGCTGACGCGTACGATCACGCCTTCTTCGGCGAGCAGGAACACGGTGGTGGCGTGTTGGTGGAGTTGTGCGAGGGGACGATCTGCCAGGCCTGACTTCCGGCAGGCCATGCGGGCGGCGGACTCGGGTGAGACCGTCATGGTCATGGGGTGAGGGCTTTCATTCGTGTGCCGATCGACTGATATCCGCGGGTGGCGTCCGCAAGGTCACGGGCGACCGGGCTGCGAGCAAGCTGCGGCTCTTGAAGGAGCCTAGCGACTGCGTGCATGGCGTCGCCGAGTTGCCGGATTCTCCGGTCCGCAGGCAGTTCCAGGATGGGCTGGAGTTGTTCGCCGGCTCCTTCGAGCTCTCCTGCGCCGATGCGGGCGGTCGCGATGTCCAGGCGGGCCAAGGCCTCGTCGCCGTAGGAGCGGTGCTCCTTGGGGCCGTTCTCGTACAGCTCGATGGCCGCCATGGCGTGCTTCTCGGCCAGGTGATGTTCCCCGAGGAGGGCGAAGGTTCCCCCGATGTAGTACTCCTGTTTCGCTTCGGGAAATGTAAGCAAGCCTCCGAACCTGGTGAGTGCATCAGGGGCTGGTTTCTGTTCTCGGGCGCGTTGGAGGTCCTCGAGCGCGGCCATGGCCGTGGTGCGGTCTCCGATGCGGGCCGCCGCTCTGGCCTCGATCGCGGCGATACGGATGCGCGTCTCCCCGCCAGGTGAAAGTTGGCTCGCCTGTCTGGTGTAGTCGAGCGCGGTCTGCCGACGTGTGGACCATTCTGCGATGAGGGCGGCTGTGCCTTTGGCCCAGGCCCGTAGATCGTTGTGGTCCGCCTGTTCCGCGAATGTCCAGGCTGTTTGAAGTTGTGCTATCGCAGCGTCTTCGTCGCCGAGGTTCTGTGACGCGTGGGCGAGCAGGAGGCAGCTCGTTCCGGTAAGCAGGAACAGTTCGCGGGTCTGGGCCAGCGGCTGGCGGCCGTTGAGCAGCGAGAAGAGGTGATCTCGTGTTTTGACGAGATTGGTGAAGACAGTGTGGAGCGGAGCGTGGACGTAGTCGGTGGCGATCTGGGTGAGGGTGGACTCGAGGACGGCTAGTTCGACATCGCTCACGTTGGTCTTTGTTATCTCGTCGGCGAAGTGCAGCGACTGTGCGGCTGCCTGTGCCGCTAGTTCGTTGAGATCTGTGGCACCGTGCGTTGCTGGCAAGGTGTCGTGAGGGCCAGGCCCGGACCCGGCGTGCGTGGTGCCAATGGCTGCTGCGGCAACTGCCGTGCTCTGGCGGAACGGTGGAGCCAGGAGGGCTTCCGGCGTTCCGATGCCCTGTAGGAACCGTGCGGCCTTGTCCAGGTTCGTTAAGCGTCGGCTCCCGGCTTCAAGCATCGACAGGAAGCTCTGGCTGAGCCCGGTCATGAACGCCATGTCGTCCTGACGGAGTCCCGCCCGTTCACGGATGAGACGGCTGGCGAGGCCGAAGTCCCAGTTCTCAATGGCAGTTTGGATGTCAGGGGCAAGCCAGACCGCGTCCGGGATGCTGGGGCCCGTGTGGACGTCCAGCCGCATCTCTCGGGAGCACGCGGCACACACGTTTTCCAGGTTGTATTGGCTCAGTCGGCATCCGCAGCCGGCGCATGCGCGAGCGTCTTTCCGCATCGCACCCCCGATCTTCGTCAGCGGACGTCAGCGTACGAGTGTCCGTTGTCGAGCCGGTATCACTCATGTGATGCGTGGAGATGACAGGGCTACGGGGTACGTTCAGGCTTGTTCGCGGGTCACCGCTGTGATCGCATCCAGGAGCTGTGGGACGTCGTCGAGACTTTCGAGTACGACGTCGGCTCCAGCCGATTGCAACTCGTCGGCGGAGGTCTTGCCGGAAGCGACTGCGATGACGGGAGCACCGCCTTCGAGGCCTGTCCGGACGTCTTCGAGGGAGTCGCCGATGATCACCGTGTTTGATCGGGTGAAGACCGTTCCGTACTTGGCCTGGGCTCGCTGTTGAGCAACGCCGACGAGGGCTGGACGATGATCGTTGTCCGAGGAGTACCCGCCAATCTCTGTGTCCAGGAACCCGGCAAGGTCGAACGCTTCGAGCTTCAGCAGCGCGTTCGGTTTGAGGTTTCCAGTGACGACGGTCGGCACGTATCCCGGCTGTGTCTGCACCGCCTTGAGAGCGGCCACGGCACCGGGCAGCAGGACGCCCTGCTCGCGCAGGTCCGCGGTGTGGGCGGCGAGACGCTGCGGCAGGAGTTCCACCATCCGGGGCAGCAGGCTGGGGACCTCCGCCTCGGGTACGCCGTTGTCCAGGAGCAGGGATCGGATCGCGAGGGGCATGGTGACCCCCGTCCCCCGGGCCGGAAGCTGCTCCGCGGGGCGACCGACGATCTCGGCGAATGTCTCTCGGTAGACCTGCCGGTCGATGTCGCCGACGTACAGCAGTGTGCGGTCGATGTCCCACAGCACGAGGATCTCTGCCGTCTCGCTCACATTCAACTCCCCGCCGTCATTGCGATGCGTCGCTCCAGTACGTCTTGAGCGTACGGGCTGTGGGCGACCGGCTGCAGTTGGTTGATCATGCTCGTGACGTGATTGTCGAATCGGGCCGACTGAAGCTTGGCAGCGAGGTCGAGCACCTCGTGTGCTGTAGCGCAGCCAGCTTCGAGATCGCCTTGCTCGACATGTGCGGTCGCGGCACGGGAGAGGAACAGGCCCCTGGTTCGATGGTCCGCGGGGTTGAGCGCATCCCGAGCCTTCGCGAAGGCGGCGACAGCCCTGCCCGGATCGCCGAGGTCAAGGTAGCAACTGCCGGCCTGCCCATGGATCTCGCCTTCATTGATCCAGTACAGCCAGTGCGGATCATGTTCAGAGCGTCCCTGAGCACAGAGCTCGGCGGCTCTTCCGAGTGCGGCAAGCGCCGCCTGGCGTTCGCCGAGCTTGGCGTGCCCGCGAGCCTGCCGGGTTAGGAGCATCGCTTCGAGCGCGGGCGTGCCGAGCCTCTTGATCTTCTCCTGAGCTCGCTGCGCAGCTGTGACGGCATGGTGTGGGGCTCCGGTGGAGTAGCCGTGGATGGCTATGTAAGACAGGGCGCCGGCGCCGAGCCGTACGTCTTGGGAGGCTTTCGCTGCGCGGAGGGCGGCGTAGAGGTAGCTGAGCGGGCGGTCGCGGTCGCCGGAGTCGAAGACGAACCAACCGGTCTGGGTGGCGGTGTCGGCGATGATCGCCGCGAGCCGCCGTCCTGTCGCCTCGTCGTACGACGTTTCCTCCAGGAGGTGCTTGAGGAACTGGAGATGGCGGTTTCCGAGACTCGCGAGGGTGCCGCTTCCGTCGCTTGCGTCCATCGTCCGCAAGCTGTCGGTGGCGCCCTGAAGGCCATCGAGCAGCTCGTGGGTGAGGCGACTTCCCCCCGCTGCCCGTCGAAGGGGTTCGGCTTCGGTGGTGTCCCACGCGTTCACGAAGGCAGTGAGCGCGACGCCGCTTGCGGTGAGGAACCGTCGACGGTCCATCGCGCTACCTCCTACCGCAGTATCCAGTGCTGCCACCATACGGGCACCTGTCCAGGGCAGGGTGGGATCGGTGTCTCCTGCGAACTGGGCCGGCGGCTCCTCTACGGCCGGAACTGGGGTAGGCGCGATCGGAAGTGAAACCAGGTCGGCGGGTACACCGAGGCCTGTCAGGAACTCGATGATCTTGTCGATGTTGGTGAGTCGGCGGCGACCTGATTCCATCATTGACAGGAACGCCTGGCTCAGGCCCGTAAGTTGAGCCATGTCTTCTTGGCGGAGGCCTCCGCGCAGTCGGATCAGACGGCTGGCTCGGCCGAAGTCCCAAACGGCGAGCGCGCTCCGCACATCTGGGTCGAACCAGACAGTTCCCGGAACTGTAGGAGTGTGCCTCACCCAGGTTCGCGAGCGAGCGCAGGCGGCGCACAGTGTGTCCGTGTTGTACTGGCTCAGAGAGCAGCCGCATCGATCGCAGCGTCGCTGCGCCTGCTGAAGCACCCTTGCCTCCCCCTGAGCGGCACGTGCGGCCCACCGGCCCATCTCGAACGGGAATCACCTCAGTGATATCACCCGCGGAATGTGCGTAATCGCCCTCCAGTAAACAGGCTTAGGGATCAGCCAACACCCCTGCGACAGCAGTTACTTGGTGAAGTGGCTCAATCAGTGCGTTCGGACGTACAGGAGATCCCGGTGATTGCCTCGCCAGGCCGAGTTGGAGCCGCCCCTGATCCGCTCGCCGCTCAGCGGTCGGGCACGGCCGTCGTGCCATTGCACGGCTCGCAGCGGCCGCAAAGCTCCCCTCTCTTACAGGATCGGGCAATGCCATCCATGCAGACCGAACTCTCGTGGAGAGTTCAGCTCACGGCATATCCTCCGCTGCGACACATGGCAGTGGATGTCGTGCAGGCCGGGCTTCTCGTGGGACTACGAGCGATCGAAGGTGTCCGAAAATGGGGGCTCCCTGTGGGGCCGGTTCTCTGCTGCCACACGCATTCCCTCATTCACATTCCGGTTGAATCGGACACGGCCTACCGGTGGCACGCTCCGCAGACCGTGTGTCGCGCGGGCATCTGGGATTGTGCCGTCGACAAGCAGGTCGCAGCGCACTCTCGGTGCTCGGCGATCTGGCTGCTTCCCCCCGGCCGACAGCACGTCTGCACCGACAGCGCCGCCCTCCTTCACTGGCTTGCCCTGACGCGGTCCACCGGTGTGCGCAACTGGGGAGCAGGGCATGGCAGTTAGCATCTCGGCCGTCGTCCTTCTGGCGATCCTTACGTACCTGCTCATCAAGAAGGGCGGGCTGAAGGCCGCACACGCGATCGTCTGCACCCTCTTCGGCTTCTACCTCGCCAGCTCCTCGATCGCGCCGACGGTCTCGCAGGCCGTAGCGAGCGTCGCCCAGATCGTCAGCAAGATCAAGTTCTAGTCCGTGCCCCCTGGCCGGTGAGCGCCCATGCTTGCCCGTCGTTCCCCCCTCTGCTGTCGCCGCTTCTTCCATCCAGTGAGAGAACTGATGAGACACGAGATCGCTGTCGCAGTGTCCTTGGGCTGGGCCGCTGTGTTCGTCGCCGTCGCGGGCCTGGCCGTGTATTTCCGAGTGCGAGCCGCCCACTGGCAAGAGGAGGCCGCGGCACGGGATCAGGCTCTGCGCAGTCTCGTCGCCCACGGTTTGAAACCTGTCGCGTCCTCCCTGCAGGTTGAGCAGCCGGCAGCGGCGGAGTTCGAAGTTCCTCACTGCCTGGCCGACTCCGGCTTCGTGGAAGACCTGCGTGTGCTGGGCGAACAGTATGTGGCCGGTCTTCACCGCGTTCAGACGGAGACCGCGCTCGCAATGAGACGCCAGGTTGAAGACGAGGCTCGTGACGCGGCTCGGGCAGCCGTCAAATCTTTCGCCACGGCCATGGTGAGCGTGGGCATCGACGTGAGCAGCGAAATCGCGCAGGCCCTTCGGCGTCATCACGGCGGTGCCGTATTCGCGACGCTGATCAGGATCGATCACGGTGTACAGCAGATGCTCCACCAGGCGCAGTCGTATGTCGTGCTGGCCGGGGGGCTGCTCGGGCAGCGGTGGCCGGCCAGCACATTGACCGAGGTCGTGGGCGCGGCTCAAGGCGCAATCCGGGACTACGCACGCGTGCAGCCGTATACCTCTGACCGGGCCGTCATCAGCCGCATGGTCGGACCGGTCAGGCTCGTCCTGAGCCACTTGCTGGACAACGCCGCCCGCTATTCGCCGCCGCAGACGTACGTCGAGGTGAGCGCACAGCCCGGCCATCACGGGGTGACGCTCCTCATCGATGACGCTGGCAAGCGCATGAGCGATGAACAGTTGGAGCGCGCGCGACAGATCCTGGAGGGCCGCCGCCAGGTCGACATCTTGGCCATGGATGCCTATCCGAAGGTCGGCTTCCCCGTGATCGCCCTCCTTGCCCGCCGGTACGGCATCGAGGTCGCCCTGTCGGGCCCGAACCGCTACGGCGGCATGCGCGCCTCGGTGTTCATTCCCGAGGCCTTGCTCACCAGCATGCCGGCCGATCCGGCAACGGCCCACCCCGCCGCTGTTGAAGCGAGCGCCGAGCCCGCGCTGACAGAAAACGGGCTGCAGATCCGGCGCCGCCGTACCTCGGGAGGTCAGCAGCCGCCCAAGGCAGTGGGGCGTGCGAGCACGGCGCCAGCTCGGGCAGACGTCTTCGGTGCCTGGCAGCAGAGCAGCAGAAGCAGTCGGACATCGGCTGCACCGACACAGGAAGCGAGGTCTTCGGACTCATGACAACGCAGGCGAACGGGGCCGACAACAGGCTCGGCTGGATGCTCAAGGATCTGGCGGACATGCCGGAGGTCCGCTTCGCCGTCCTGTTGGCGGCGGACGGCATGTCCCTGGCCCACTCGGAATCGGTGCACCGGGACACGGCGGACAAGGTGGCCGCCTCGGCCAGCGGCTTCCACTCCATCGGCGTGGCCCTGGCCCCGTTCTGCGGTGGGAAGGACAACGGTCTACGCCAGGTGGTGGGCGAGTTCGACGACGGGTTCCTCTTCGTCAAGACGGCCGGCGTCAACACCCTGCTTGCGGTCTCTGCTACCTATCTCGTGGACGCTGCGGTCGTCACGCACCGGATGAACGGGCTGGCCGAGCGCGTCGGTGAGGAACTGGCTAGTCCGGCGCGGCAGCAGGATGGCGAAGGCGACACCCGGCCATGAGCGGCCCGCGGCGCGATCCGGACATGATCCGGGCCTATGTCAGAACCAGAGGGCGCTCGGCCCCGTCCCGCGACGACCTGGAACTGACGTCCCTGGTGCGCGCCGCGGACCGACCGTTGCAGGGCCTCGACTCCGAAGCCGCCCGTGTGATGCGCCTCTGCAGTGGCCCCCTCGCGGTCGCCGAGATCGCTTCGCTTCTCGACCTGCCTCCGACCGTGGCGCTCATCGTCGTCTCCAGCCTCCTCGACACCGGTCACCTTGACACTCCCGCACCGGCCGATGCCGACGCCGCCCCGAGCACCGACATTCTGAAGGAAGTACTCGATGGACTCCGTGCTTTCGTCTGAGCACGTCTACCTGCCCCGCACAGTGACCCGGTCGGCAAAGATCCTCGTCGCCGGTCACTTCGGGGCAGGGAAGACGACACTGATCGGCAGCGTCTCGGAGATCACGCCGCTGCGTACCGAGGAGCCGATCACCGAGGCCAGCGTAGGCATAGACGACCTCAAGGGGCTGCCCGGCAAGACGGAAACGACGGTCGCGTTCGACTTCGGCCGGCGCACCCTCAGCCCGCATCTGGCTCTGTACGTCTTCGGCACCCCCGGACAGAACCGGTTCGCTCCCTTCTGGGAGCACCTCTTTCGTGGGGCACTGGGCGCCTTGATCCTGGTCGACACCCGTCGGTTGGAAGACTCCGACGAAGTTCTGGGCCTGTTCGAGGAGCGTGGCCTGCCCTTCGCTGTGGCTGTCAACGAGTTCGACGGTGCCCCTCGTTACCCCCTGGACGAAATCCGGCAGGCGCTTGCCCTCGAGGACGAGGTGGTGCTCACGGCCTGCGACGCGCGTAGCGAGGCCTCCTCGATCCACGCGCTGATAGCTCTCGTCGACTACCTCTACCGATTCCGCCGCCTGGAGCACCTCACGTGAACACGTTTCCCTCGTCGCCCCTTTCTGGGGCACCAGCTCACACCCAGCAGTACCGCTTCCCGATGTACGCCCCCGAGTTCGCGGCCGATCCGTACGCCGCCTACGCACAGATGCGTGAACGGTACGGATCGCTGGCACCGGTGTACCTCGACCCGGACGTTCCCGCGACCCTCGTGATCGGTTATCACACCGCGGTCCGTATCCTCCACGACCCCGAGCGTTTCCCGGCTGACCCCCGGATCTGGCAGCAGAACGTTCCCACCCACTGCCCAGTCCTACCAATGCTGGAATGGCGACCGAACGCGCTGCGCAATGCGGGACCCGCGCACGAGCGATACAGGGCAGCAAACACGGCCGCTCTGGGCGAGGCCCGTCAGCACTCACTGCACTCCACAGTCCAGCAGATCGCGGTCCCCTTGATCAACGACATCTGCGAAGTCGGCCACGCGGACCTGCTGGCGCAGTACGCGCACCCGCTGACGTTCCGGGCCCTCAACGCGGTCCTCGGGTGCCCGCCGGAGGTCGGTCAACGCGTCGCGACCGGGATGTCCGCCGTCTTCGAAGGCGTAAACGCCGAGGCCGGCAATGCCATGCTCGCTGAAGCCCTCGCCGAACTCGTAGACCTCAAGCGCAGCCACCCCGGAATGGACATCACCACCGGCCTGCTGATGCACCCGGCGCGACTGAACGAGTTCGAGATGATGCACCAGTTGGTGACCCTCTACGGCGCAGGAATCGAGCCCCAGCAGAACCTCATCGCGAACACTCTACGGCTCATCCTCAGCGACGACCGCTACTCCGGCGACGTGATGCGGGGGAGCCTCAGTGTGCGCGACGCCCTCGACGAACTGCTCTTCACCGACCCCCCGTTGGCCAACTACTGCGTGTCGTATCCGCCGAGTCCCGTGGAGATCGACAACGTCGTCCTGCCTGCTCATCAACCGGTCGTCATCAGCATGGCCGCCTGCAACAACGACCCCGCCGCCGTCTCCCAACAGCGGGCTGGCAACCGCTCTCACCTGACCTGGAGCGCCGGGCCCCACGCCTGCCCCGCCCAGCCCCTGGCCTACCTCATCGCCCAGGTCGGCATCGAGCAGATCTTGGACGCCCTTCCGGAAATGGAGCTGGCGGTACCTGCCGACCAGCTCACTTACCGTCCTGGTCCGTTCCACCGCGCCCTGACCGGCCTGCCGGTCCGCTTCCCCCCGTTGCCGCACCTCACCCTCCCCTAGGAGACCTGAACATGGACCGCGTTCCGCTCCTCATCCTCGACCCCACTGGCCGCGCCCGCCCGGCCGAAGAAGCCGCCCTCCACGCCGCCGGTCCCGCGATACTCGTGGACATCCTCGGCGTGACCGCCTGGTCGGTAAGCGACCCCGCTATCCTCAAGAGCCTTCTCAACGACCCTCGGGTGTCCAAGGACGCAAGCAAACACTGGCCGGCGTTCATCAGCGGCGAGATCACCGAAAAGTGGCCGCTTGCCCTGTGGGTCGGCGTGGACAACATGTTCACCGCCTACGGAGACAGCCACCGGCGGCTCAGGCGTCTCGTCAGCCAGGCGTTCACCGCGCGACGAACCGCCGAGATGGTGCCGCGCATCGAGCAGATCACGGGCCGTCTCATCGACCAGATGGCAAGCAAGCCCGGGGAGGTCGTCGAACTGCGCGAGGCCCTTGCTTTCCCTCTGCCGATTCAGGTCATCGGCGAACTCATGGGGCTGCCCGAGGGCGTGTGGCCTCGATTCCGCACCGCGGTCGACGGCGTTTTCGACACCACGCTGAACAGTGACGAGGCCCGCGCCAACACCATGTCCCTGTACGGCATCCTCACGGAGCTGGTCGCGGCGAAGCGGAACGCGCCCGGCGAGGACATCACGTCGGCGCTCATCAACGCACGCGACTACGAGGGCGACGGTTCCGTTCTCACGGAGCAGGAGCTCCTGGACACACTGCTCCTGGTCATCAGCGCAGGCTACGAGACGACCGTCAACCTGCTCGACCAGGCTGTCACCGCGCTTCTCACGCACCCCGACCAGCTGGCTCACGTCCGCGCGGGGCGAGCCTCATGGGACGCCGTGATCGACGAAACCCTCCGCTACGCCGCTCCCATCAGCCACCTGCCCCTGAGGTACGCCGTCGAAGACATCCCTCTTCCAGAGGGGATGGTCATCCGCCAAGGCGAGGCGATCCTCGCCTCGTACGGGGCCGCCGGCCGCCATCCCAACCTGCACGGGACCACAGCAGGGACGTTCGACGTGACGAGGGAGGACAAGCAGCATCTGTCTTTCGGGTACGGATCGCACTTCTGCCTCGGCGCGCTCCTCGCCCGCGCCGAAGCGCGCGCCGCTCTACCCGCCCTCTTCGATCGCTTCCCGGACATAGCCCTCGCCGTACTCGCTGAGGAGCTCGAACCGCTGGCGAGCCTCCTCGTCAACGGGCACCGCACTCTGCCCGTCCGTCTGTAGCACACCGTCGGTGCCCGCCGTCGAGCCTTCGAGACCGCCCTGGACGACGCTCTTGCTCCCTTCACAGCCGACGTGCTGCTCAGGGAGGACAACGCGTGCACCGTGCACACCGCGCGCCGCCCCTCGCCCTCAAAGGACCAGCCATGGACATGAACGACGCCGCCCGAGGCGCTGCTCTGATGGCAGATGCGCTCTGGGACCGGTACGGCCTCGCTGCCGCAGTGATTGAGCCGGTACATATGGGCACCGACACGATCAACCGGTGGGTGATGACCGAGGACGGGCTGCGACTGTTCGTTAAGGAGTATCGCTCCACGGCAGATTTGGATGCGGCACGGAGCGCCTGGGACATGGCGGAGTACTGCCGCGCCGCCAGGGTCCCCGTCCCACGCGTGTGGCCGGACGTAGACGGTGATCTCGTCACAATTGCGGAGGGCTGTGCCTGGGCGGTGACCGATGAAGCGCCCGGGCGGGTGAACAGTTCGGCGATGACGGTTGCCTTGGCTGAACACATCGGAGTCGTGATGGGGCGCATGCACCGGGCGCTCGCCGCGTACCCGATGCCACAGAAGGTGCAGCAGTCCCGCTGGCGGACGGGCAGCGTGGAAGGCGCCGCGGCGAGGTGCGGCAGCGTGCTGGCCACGGCTCTCGGCCAGAGACACGATCACTTTGACCAACTTCGGCTGGACCTCGACCAACGTCGAGAGGATCTGCACCAGCATGTGCACCGGTTGCGGGAGCAGCTGCCGGACGAGTTGGTGGAACAGGCCCTGCACGCGGACCTCTCCCGAACCAACATGATCGTCCTCGCCGATGCCGTCACCGGCGTCATCGACTTCCGCGGCGCACGCGCCCTGCCGGCCTGGGAATTGGGCAGGGCCGCTTTCGACCCACGCACCGTCGCCAACAGTCCGGAGTGGATCGCATGCGCGCTGGCGATGGTCAGCGCGTATCACGCCGAGAACCCGAGCCTCCCCGTCGGGGAGGCGCAGGCGTGTGCACGAATCGCGCTGCTGTACATGCTGTTTAGCTTCTACGGTGCCACGACCGCCGAATACGGACTACCACCGGCCGCCGAGGCTGATCTGAAGCGGCACTGGCGGGAGCGGCAAACCACGATCCGCCTGCTGCTGAACCACCTCGACGAACTCGAAGACGCTCTTGCCGACCTCTCAGCAGGCGGAGGCGGCTCATGACGAACTCCCTTATTCCAGCCGCGTCAGCATGCCTGTCGAAAACTGCCTCACCCCTACCTCGCTCCCAGGGAGACGCCTTGGATCACGCAGTGATCGGTCCACGCTTATTGCTCGCAGCAATCGGCGTGCCCGTCATGCTCATGCCCCGGAGCCCCGCGGTTCAGGAGGCACGGCGCTGATGACACAGTCGAAGAAGGGCGTGCCGTCTGCGACGCAGCCGGATGAGCAGTTGAAGTTCTTCGCTCAAGGGGACCGTCGCCTCGAGGTCGCCAACGCGATCACGACACGTGCCATGGCACGCCGCATGCCACAACTGATGCGGCGGGCCTTGGGA
This sequence comes from Streptomyces griseochromogenes, assembly GCF_001542625.1. Classification (NCBI taxonomy): domain Bacteria; kingdom Bacillati; phylum Actinomycetota; class Actinomycetes; order Kitasatosporales; family Streptomycetaceae; genus Streptomyces; species Streptomyces griseochromogenes. The sequence goes on from NZ_CP016279.1 coordinate 7,523,254, forward strand.
CTCGGCTGGCAGGTGGATCGCAACTCCGTGATCGCCTTGCTTCTCTGTGAGGTGGCATCCGGGGTCCTGGAAGCCTTCGGACTGCTCGCCACTACTGGCGTGATCAAGCCTGTGATCACGTCCGGGCACCTGTCTGAGGACCAGCTTCTGGCTGCGGCTCCCTCCCTCGCAGTGGTGGTCGGAGCCATCGGACTGCGTGCTCTGCTTGGCATCGCGAGCACGGCGTTCTCGGCACGGCTCGCCCCCAGGATCTCCCGCGAAGCCGAGCTGAAATTGCTGGACGCCGCAACGCATGCGGAACTGTCCGCGTACGACAACCCGGGATACAACGATCGCTGGGACGCCGCTGACCGTGGCGTAGAGGTCTCACGCGATCTGCTCACGCAGTGCCAGTACATCCTCGGAGCGGCCGCCTCGCTGATCGCGGCCTTCTGCGCCCTGACGGCTGTACATCCGATCTTGCTGCCGTTGCTCATCCTCGCGGCGCTCCCCAAGGGCTTGGCGAGTGTGCGGGCGGCACGCGTCACGTACATCGCCTCGCGTACCACCGCGAAGGACCGCCGACTGCTGGGCATGCTGCGCTGGTATCTCGTCGACAAGCAGACCGCGGACCAGATCCGGTCCGGAACGATGGCCGATTTCCTGATCAGCAGATACCGCACCACCGGACAAGAGATCGACAAGACCACCGACGAGGCCGCCCTGCGCAGCGCCAAGATCTCGTTGCTTGGCGGCGCCGCGGGCGGCTTCGCCAGCGCGGTGGTCTGGGCGGCCCTGGGCCTGCTCGTGGTCACTGGCCATATCTCCGTGGCCGCCCTGGGCACCGCATTCCTCGCCCTGGGCCGCGTCAGCGCCAGCCTCGACGGGATCATCGGCTACGGCGCGCAACTCTTCCGCACCGGCATGTACCTGGACGATTGGGCGGACTTCGTCGACGAAGCCGGCGGCCACCGCATCACCCGTGGCACCGAGACCCCCACCGGGCCCACGGTCGTACGTGCTGAGAACATCACCTTCCGGTACCCGAACACCGACCGGCCCGCCCTCGACGGAGTGTCCCTGGAAGTCCGGCGCGGCGAGATCCTGGCGCTGGTGGGCGAGAACGGATCAGGCAAGACCACCCTCAGCAAACTCCTGTCCGCGCTCTACCTTCCCGATCAGGGAATGATCGCCTGGGACGGAGCCGATACCCGGACCATTGACGCACACGCCGCCTGGTCACGGGTTGCCGTAGTGCCGCAGAACTTCGCATGCTGGCCCCTCTCAGCACGAGAGAACATCACCCTGGGCCAGCCCACGATCGACGGAGACGACGCCGTCCTTGATGCCGCTCGGGCGGCAGGCGCCGACGAAGTGATTGATGATCTCCGCAGCGGCCTGAACACACTGCTCGCGAGAGAATGGTGGGGCGGGCAGGAACTATCCGGCGGGCAATGGCAACGCATCGCAATCGCCCGAGCCTTCCATCGCCCCGCTGGCCTACTCGTCCTGGATGAGCCGACCGCTGCACTGGACCCGAGAGCCGAGCACCGCATCTTCTCTGGCCTACGCCGTCACGCTGCCGACCGCGCTGTCGTCCTCGTCACCCATCGCCTGACCAACGTGGCTATCGCTGACCGCATCGTGGTCCTCAGCATGGGCCGAGTTGTCCAGCACGGCACGTTCGCTGAACTCCTGGCGAACCGCAGCGGACTATTCCGGGAGTTGTGGGACCTGCAGAACGAGCGGTCGGGACAGATCCCTGCCCCTACGTCCCCGGAACACGACGTGGCACCCAACCAGCATGCCCTGTTTTGACCTTCTGGAAGAGTGAGATGACACCGACCGCCATACCGGCCGAGGCCGCTGACTGGGCCCGAGGCCACGTAGGAAGGCAGGCCGCTTGGGCGCTGCCGGCCGATCTCAGTTGCGCTCGGGCGTGGCGCATGTCCTCACCCCAAGGACTCATCGACCTCCGTATCACGCGCAGCGATGACGACTTCCGCCGCGAGATCTACGCCCACCGCAACGCCATCCGTCATCTCAGCCCCAACCACGGCCCGCGCTTGCTTGCCAGCGAGCCGAGACTCCGGAGCCTGCTGACGGTCCAACCCAGGGGATGGCGCGTCGACAACGCAAATCTCCAGCTGCTGCTCCGAGTTCACGAGGAAGCCGGTCGCCTGCTACGAGTGCTGCACGACAGTGCTGGTCGCAATGACGAATCGCGGACACAAGCGCCTCGGGCCACCGCTCTGTACGTGCAACGCATCCGGGCCCTCGTCCGCCAGGTCGGCGCACTAATGCCCATGACGCAGCAGGACGCCGTTGAGCGATCCGCTGCCATCGTGCTGGAGCACATACGAGATTTACCGGCCGCCTTCTGCCATGGCACGTTCGGCCCCTCAACTTGGGAATGGCAGAGCCAGTCTCAGACCCTGTCCCTCACGGGGTTCGGCCGGTCCCAAATCATGGCTGCCGTCATTGACCTCGCGCGGCCAGCTCTGTTGTGGGCCAAGCAGCCGAGCCTGCGTGATTGGTTCTTCAAGGGCTTCGGCCGCGCACTCTCGGAATCCGAACTGCTCGTTCTGAAGCACATGTCGGTGCTGGCCACTGCCGAAGACTTGCTCCACGCGATCCATCTGCGCGACCGCGAGTCGATCTCAGCAGCAGCGGCTGCCCTCCGTGGGGCGATCGACAAGCCCGGGACCACGCTCGAAAGCGGCTCGACGACCTCGGTTGCCGCGAAGCAGACGAGATCGTGATGGGGGCCGCTCTAGCCATCGAACCAGCGACCGGGTGTGTCACCGCTGCTCTGCGTTCAACTGGCGAAGCGGGATGCACTCACTAGTCCAGAAGCCCCCAAATGCCTGCCCTCTGCCTGCTCTCGCACCATTGCGACGAACTATTGGAAGAAGGAATCTCTCATGCGTAGCAACCATGTGGCCGCTGCCGCGCTGCTCGCCCTCGCCGGGACCGGCATCGTCCATGTCGTTCTCAGTGAGCGCCGGCACCGTGATCGGGCTCTTCTGGAGACGGCACGCATGCATCAGCAGCTACTCGCGGCTCAGGTGGAGCGTCCCAGTCTCCGCGCAATATGGGGAAGCCTGGCGCCGCTCGACTCGGCGGAACGGCGCCTGCACCTGCACCGCAGCGCCTGGGTCGCTGCGTGGGAGGCGATGTACCGCGTCGGAGCCCTAAACCCTGCTGGGGTGGACGGTGCCGCCCGTGCTCTCTTCGCCACACCCGAAGGCATGCAGTGGTGGACCCGTGTCCGTGAAGGGCGGGCCCGGGCTGCCGTCGACGAACGCACCCGCCAGTTCCACTCCCTCATGGACACCGCCTTTCAGGACGAGACCGGAAAAGTCCTGCCGTCCATTCCCACGGCCACCGATCCCGGCGGCCTGGAGCACCCGCAGACTTCGTGTTCGCGCTGATGACGCAGTGTCGCCTCAGATCGACGACAGCGCGGCGCCGTCCTTGGGACGGACAACGCTCCCCAAGCTAACCATCCGACAGGCAAGGAGCATATTCGCGTGATATTGACAGCAATGAGCCAGAACATCCAGATCGGCGCCCACCAGGATGGGCGATGGGAGGAGCTGGTCGGCGCCATCCGTGACGTGGACCCGGACCTGCTTCTGCTGCAGGAGGTCGAATGGCTCGCCGGCCCCGAACAGGCTAAGGCCGCTCGTGAGGGGCTCGGCATGAACCTTGTCGTCGCGCCATCCCGCCAGATGAACCCCGCGGTGGCCTGGAAACCCGGGGTTCTGGAATGGCTGGACACCGACACCAGGTACAGCGCCACGGACATGCACCACGGTTACTGCTCCCTCCAGCTTCGGCCACTGGGCCTCGCGAAGGAGTGGCCGGTCCCGCTGGTAGCGATCAGTACTCATCTGACCCCCTACTCCGTGGAAGCCGCCGGCCAGGAGGCCCAGCTGCTCATCGCCCGCGCCTACCGATTCGGCGGCATCGGCCTCGTCGGCGGCGACATCAACCACATGCCGTTGGGGGACGAGGAGCCGGACTGGTCACTCATCCCTCCCTACAACCGGTCCTCCCGGTGCCATCGACGCAAGAGCTCTACCGACCCATGGTGCGGCAACCGCCTCGTGGGCGAGGTCTTCCGCGACGGCGACATGACCGACGTCGCCGCCCACGTCGCCGACTCCCGCCCCGATCCCTCGCTACGCGCGCTGACCGGCAAGGGCGGACAGTTGCGCGTGGACCAGTTCCACGTCACCCCGGCACTCGCGCCCGCGATCAGGGACTACCGCCGAGTCGACACCAAGGCCGATCACTACGGCATCGTCGCCACCTTCGACCTGGACCAGGTCGACCTCGCTGCTATCAGCACCTACACCTGAACTCGCCTCACTGCAGGTCCCTCCATAGCCGCCGAGACAGCCGGTACCGCTCTCCGTGTCCCAGGTCCCCATTAGCTCCACGCGGCCCGCCCGAGCAGAGCAGCACACGCCCATCTCATCACTGATCATGAAAGGGCCCCTAGAAATGACGACACGGTCCTTCAACAACGCCCTGCAGAAAGCCGAATCTGCATTCCAGCAAGGCGACTTCACCGAAGCCGTGAGCCTGTGCCAAGAGATCCTGCCGCACCTTGACGCAGAGTTCGGCCTCGACCACGACGTCCCGTTGCGGGCCCGCCTCAAGCTCGGCCTGTCTCTCTACGGCCTGGGCCGCTTCTCCGAGGCGGAGCTGTATCACCGTCGTGCCGTTGAGGGCCGGTCTCGCATCCTCGGCCCGGACCATCCAGACACGCTCCAAGCTCGCGCCGGGCTGGCCGATGCAGTCGGAGAACAGGGCCGGATGGAAGAGGCCGAGGCGATCGCACAGGAAACGATCAAGCTCGGTGAGGTCAAGGGACTCCAGTCGCACGACGGAGTGCTGATGGCTCGCCTGACCGTAGCGTGGATCAGATTCCACCAGGAACGATGGGAAGAAGCTACACAACTGGCTACCGCGGTCTGTGCCGACCTCGAGCGTTGCCTCGGCACTGAGCACCGGCTCACGTTCTCCGCGGGGAACCTACTGGCCAAGTGCCTGCAAAGCGCCGGGGATCTAGAGCGCGCCACATCGCAGGCGAGGCAGGTGTACCAGGGGCGCATGGCGGTGCTGGGACCGGAACATCCGCTCACGATCGCCATCGTCCAGGACCTGGCCGACATTCTGGTTTCAGCAGGCATGGTGCAAGAGGCGGCTTCACTGGCCGAGCAGGCCCTACCTGCAGCGCACAAGGTGCTGGGTGACGCACACCACCGGACGGCGGGGCTTCGTGAGATTGCCGGGACGACTCTCTTCGGACTGGAGGGGGCATGACTCACACCGCTTTGCCACTGCCGGCAGCCGATGGCCGCAACCGAGAGACGCATCTGCCGATCAACGAGGTCTTCTGGGATGTGGTGCAGGGTGAAGGGCCCTACATGGGGCGCTCCTGCGGCTTCATTCGCCTGGGGTGGTGCAATCTGCACTGTCCTCCCTGCGACACGGCCCAGACCTGGGACACCTCGCGCTACGACTTGGCCGTCACCTGCCCGGAGACGGCGGTTGCGGCTGCGGTGGGCCAGCTGCCCGCACGGGTTCGTATGGTGGTGCTCTCGGGCGGTGAACCTCTGCTGTGGCAGAGCGCACCGGCGTTCATCACCATGCTGGACCTGTTGGGACGCCGGGGCATTGAGGTGCATGTGGAGACGAATGGCACTATCGCGCCGATCCCATCTATCAACCCCTTTATTGGGCACTACACCGTGTCGCCGAAGCTGACGGTCATGGGCGGTGGTGACCCGCTCAAGCGCCGGATCAAACCCGATGTGATCGCGGCGTTCGCTCGGCTCGCGGCCGCAGAGCGAGCGGTGTTCAAGTTCGTCGTGGCCGACCAGGTCCAGATCGGGGAAGTAGCTGACTTTGCGGCGGAGCACGAGCTGGAGCCGTCGTGGATCTGGGTGATGCCGGAAGCGTCTGACACGGCCACGCTGCTGGAACGCCAACCGGTCATCATGGCCGGCGCGGCCGCGTACGGATACAACGTCAGCACCCGCCTGCACATGATCGCGCAATGCCGCTGATCACGAGCCCGCTATAGCGGCCCGTGAGACCCTCCAGGCCATGCGACCAGATGTCGTTGGCCAACATCTGAATGCAAAGCCCTGCCTCGAACAAGCCCCGTTTACGTGCAAGGGAAAGGAGATCGGCTGTGCGGGACTTCTTTTCCACGGTTATCCACCGCTGGCCGGAAGGCCGCCGGGACTACCACTGGCATCTGCTCGCCTCGCCCGAGTGGGCGGAGGAGACGCTGTTCGAGCCCTACCGGGAGCTGACTCACCGACCGGGCCTCGCCCCTGTGCGACCGGAGAACTTCCACGTCACCGTCTTGCACGGGCCTCCCGTGGAGGAGATGTCCGAGCGGGAGATCACTGACATGGTCGACGAGGTGCGGGCGGGTTGCGCCTGGATCGCGCCGTTGGAGCTCACTTTGAGTCGGGCCACTGTAGGCAGTGTCGCCATCGAGTGTGCGGGGCAGCCAGGGGCGGCATCGCGCCCGTTGTGGGAGCTGACCGTCGCTGCCACCACGAAAGCGACTGGTGGCCGCTACGAGGCCCTGCCCGCAGCCCACTACCCTCACGCCAGCCTGGCCTACGGCGTGGGGGATGTCGAGCGGCTTCCGATGACGGTATGGCTAAGCGACCACGGACCCGGCCCCGTCACGGTGCGCGTCGACCAGATCAGCTTGGTCTCCCAGTGGCACGACCGGCGCGAGATCATGTTCGAGCGGATCCTCGACGTGCCGCTTGGCGGATCCCGCTGACCGCGCCTGCAGACTGCCCAGCACTGGTCGGGGGCGCTGCAAACCCGCAAGCCGTGAAGGAGTTCACCTCATGAACCAGGTCATCGGCGTCAAGAGCAGCCTGCCCGCAGCTCCTACTTGAACCATTGGTGGTCCTCACCAGACCGCTGGCTGACCTATTCGTCGAGAACAGCCGCTGTGGCGGCCGAAAGAGAGCGAACCATGAAGTCCGTACAGATCATCCCCGGCTTGGCGGTGGACGAGGAGATGTTCAACGCCGCCGTCACAGGTCTGGCCGCCCATCTTCCGGACGAGCACCTGACCTGGGACAGGTTTACGTCCGAAAGCAACTGGACGCTGATCCCTGACCTGGACGGGGTCGGATACAAGGCCGAGCTTCTTCTGCGGCGTGAGGCAGAATGCACCGCCAAGATCAATCTTTGGCTCGGTCCGGACCTTCGCGACGGTGCGGCGCCGAAGCCGCACAACCATCCGTGGGAGTTCACCGCGTTCATCCTGCTCGGCGGATATACAGAGCAGCGGTATGAAGTGGTGGACGGCAAGGTCACCAGCACGACCCAGGTTCACCAAGCAGGCGGGCAGAACCACTTGCCGCTCACGACCTTCCATGAGGTCACCGCGATCGCTGAGCCGGGGCGGACGTTGACCCTGATGGTCTGCGGTGCTGGCCGGAAGGGCGAATGGGGCTATATCGACCTGGAGAGCGGCGAGTTCGAGGCCAATCAGCCTGATCCAGGGTTTCGAGCTCGTCTCGTGGCGATCAACCCTCGCCTTCGGTGAGCTAGCCCGAGTGCGGCGGGATAGGCCAGTCGGCCACGGCGGGAACGAGATTCGGCTCGTCCCACGGCCAGGCGCATACGTCGATCACTCGACAGATGAATGATGGCCTCAGATCCCAGGTCAAGGCGCGCTGCCGACTGGGCATGCGCTCTGACCGACGAGTTCGGGGCTGAGCTGCGCGGTGGCACCCAGTGCGTTTCGGCCAAGATTCGTGCGTTGGTCGCACTGGTGGCAGGAATGTTGAGGGCCGTGGTGGCCGCCGCGTCTACTATCACCCGGAAGGAGCTGGGTGAGTCTGCTCTGGCAGGGGGCGCGCGTGGATGTTGTCGAGACGGCTGGTGCCACGTTGGTGGCGTTGATGGCCACGGATGCTTGGCAGCAGGCGCGTGAGGGTGTCGTGATGCTGTGGCGCCGCTTCCGGCCTGTCCAAGCCGAGGAGATCACCCTGGCTCTGGACGAGACCCGCGAAGAGGTTCTTGCGGCCCGCCAGGACCAGGATGAGCAGGGCGAGGCGGATCTGGTACGTGACTGGGACCGTCGGCTGCGCCGGATCCTGGAGCAGGATCCGGCGGTGGCCCAGCATCTGCAGCAGCTGCTCGACGAAGTACGCGGCTCGTTGCCCCGCGATCAGCAACCCACCGTGCCGGCTCCCGTCTTCCACACGCACGTGTCCGGCAACGGGCGCGTTTACAACGCGGGCCGCGACCAGCACATCCACGAGCGATGAGCCACCCTGGGCGCGGCGACGCGGGGGCTGTGGCACCTCGCGTGTCGGTTGCCGATCATGGTCGGCTGTTCAACGCCGATCGTGATCAGGTCAACATCGAGATCGGAAGCTACACCGCCCATTACTCGCCGGGCGGAGCGGCGGCTCGGCGAGAGCATGTGGGCCCGGACTCGGTGCGGGTACCGCTGGCTGCGGCATCCCTGACACCGATCCATGACCGGCACGATCTGCGTCGCCTTTTGCTGCGCGCCGCGTGTCACCCTGACGCCTCGGACAGTCCCATCGTGGTGCACGGCATGGGGGGCTGTGGGAAGACGGCCATCGCACGGGTGGTCTTCGACGAGGCGGTGGGTCAGCAGGGAGTCATCGGGTTGTGGGTGAACGCGTCGACTGCCCCGGCCTTCCGGGAGGGCATGCTCGCCGTTGCCCAGGATCGGGGTGCCTCGCAGGATGAGGTCGATGCTGCGCGTGACCGTCGCCGGGCCGCGGCCGATCTGGCTTGGTACCGGTTGGAACACTCGGCCCAGCCTTGGCTGCTCGTACTCGACAACGCGGATGATCCCTCGGTGCTGGGCGACGAGGTGTGGTTGCGCCCGACACGCCGTGGCACCATCCTCGTCACCACCCGCTTCGGCATGGCGGCAGCATGGCGGCGCGCGGAACGCCATCATCTGGACGTTCTCGGCCTGGACGACGCCGTGGATGTTCTGATGGATTTCGAAGTCCCCTCCGACACGGCCGAGCTGGAGGAGCTGGCCCGCGCCTTGGGGTGTCATCCTCTGGCGTTGGTCCTCGCCGGTTCCTACCTGGGCCGCCGATTCCTGGATCCGGTGACTGTGGACGAATTCCTCGAGCGTCTCCGCAATGATCCGAACGCCACGCTGGACGAGGCCGCCGATCCTGATGAGCGTGATCTTCGCCGGCTGATCAGCAGTACGTGGCAGATCTCCCTCGACGCCCTCGCCGATCGTGGTCTTCCCGAGGCGATCACCCTGATCAGGCTGTTGTCCTGCTTCGCGTCCGATCCACTGCCGACCGGTGTACTCCACCCCGATAGGCTGCGGCACACCGGCCTCGACCTGGCCGAACCACGGCTACCCGGCCAACGCGCAGAGGCCGCCCTGCGGGGCCTGATGTCGCAGTCGATGGTGTCCGTCGACAACGTGCCCGGAGACATAGGCCGCCCGGGCGTGCCCTGCGTGCAGACCCATGCCCTGCTGCTGGACACCGTCGCCGCCCGCATCCCCCTGGACCAGCGCGAGATCATTCTTGCCGCGGCAGCCACGCTGTTGGAGGGCCTGCTCACCAGGGAAGCCGGCGAAGGGCTGCTGATCGATGCCCAGAGCCTGCGATTGTTCACCCCCCATGTGGTGGCCCTTCTGGAACGTGTTGTCCGAGCCCGCTCGGCCAGCGCCCACCGTGCGCTGGCCCTTGCACGCTACCTGCGTGCCCAGAGTTACGACCGCGGTGACTTCGCTACCGCTCATGCCGTGGCGAAGTCCGTCGTGGACGCCGACGGCGCCCTCGACGCTCCGGACAAGGTAGAAAGCCTGGCAGATCGCTACGAACTCGGTCGCATACTAAGCGCCTTGGGCCGCTATGAGCAGGCCAAGGACCTTCTTGAGGAGGTCTTGGCCGCCCACGAGGCGGAGATGGGCCCGGACCACTTGGCCACGCTTGCTTGTGCCCACGAACTCGCCCTTGTCTTCTACGGGCTGGGCGCCTGGAGCCAGGACGAGCGCCACATGCGGCGAGCCGTCGACGGCCGCAGCAGTGCCCTTGGCCTCGAAGCTCCGGACACCATTGTCAGCACGGCCTGCCTCGCTGAGGCCGTCGGAGAGCAGCAACGCTGGCAAGAGGCGGTGGGCATCGCCCGGCCCAACGCCGAACGTGCCGGGCGAGCTCTGGGTGACGAGGACCCCATCACCTTGACCGCCTGCCACACCCTGGCTTGGGTGCTGTTCAAGAGCGGCCAGATAGACGAAGCCCGGGCGTTGGTCGAACGCATCCTTGCCGTGCGGGGTCGCCTCTTGGGTGCGGAGCATCCGCGGACCCTCACGACCAGGGCACTGCTTGCCAACATCCTGCGCTCTCAACAGCAATGGGAACTCGCAGCGCAGGAAGCTCTCTTGGTCCTGGAGGTACGTGAACGCATCCTCGGCGCCGAGCACCCGCACACTCTGGGCCTGCGGAACGTCCTGATCCGCATCCGCCTCGGCGCCGGCGACCTCGACGCCGCCGTGGCCCTGGCCGCGTCGAACCTGGAAGCTTGCCACCGCGTGCTCGGCGATGAGCACCCCGACACCGCCTCCTGCCGACAGGCGCTCCAAGAGGCCTACACCGCGAAGGAATCTCAGCGTTGACCGACCTCGTGATACGGACGTGGTGCAAGAGCAGCTACAGCGGCCAGGAGAACACCTGCCTCGAATTGCTCACCCCCCCCCGCCAGGACAGGCCCCCGTTCGTGACTCGAAGCGCCCTGGCAGCACGGTGATCACATTCCGTGCCAGTGCCTGGACGTCGTTCGTACGTGCCATAGCGGAGGACGATGTTCCGTCCCCATCGTGCTGATGCACGAACGCGGGGCGGTTACGCCGTTGTGCGATTTCCAAGCAGCCACAGTTGCATTCCGTCGAGCAGTCCCGGTTCGGGCGGCCAGGGTGCCTCCGGCTTCCGGCCGACCAGGACGCCTGCCTCCGCCACGGGTGCTTCTGGGGCACAGACTGCTGTCAAGGGACGGATGAAGCGGGACAGCAGGTCCGCGTGCTCGGCGTAGAGGGTCTCGTCATTCGGGGCCGGGTCCTCGCCGATGGCGATGGCCGCCTGGTCGTAGTACTGCTACGTGGCTCGGACCGCGTCGGTCAGGGTCTCTCTCTCCTGAGTAGCAGCGTGAGCTTGGTGAGCTCGCGGACGGAGCGGCTGGGTACGCACTCGTCGGAGACGAGCACCAGCTCTGGGCACCTTTCCTTGTTCTCGTGGTGGTCCACGAAAGCGAGTATGAGCCGGGTGCTGTCGGGTTCTTGGATGATCAGCCCCATGCCCGATGTTGGCATGCGCTCGGGTAGATCCCTCGGCACCGGGCTCTGGGCTCCCGAGGTGGTCTGGTTGTCGGCGGGAAGAAGAGCATGCCGGATCGCGCTCGTCCGCTGGCCGGAGAGCTCGCCTCGTAGCGGGCGCCATCACTCACCCGTGGTTGTCTAGGGTGGCCGCCATCAGTAGCGATGGAGCGCCTGCGCACCGCGTTCATCCTGACGACCCGCGGGCGATACCGCCGTCCTGGCGGCTGACCATGGATCATGCCCGGATCTTCTACCAGTGGCACCAGGACTGGCGCCTTGGCCGGCACACACTCTCGCTGGAAGAGCAGTGTCGCATTGAGGAAGCAGAGGGCTACCGGCCCGATTACGAGGTAACCATCTTGGGTGTCGCCTTGTGGAGCGCGGCCCGGGACGGTGCGTGCCCTCTCGGCGACGTCACATTGCGCGAGGCAGCCGACGTCTGTCGCCGAATTGCAAAGGCAGGCCGACTGCCCGCGAGCCTGCCGGATATTCGCCCTGGGCACGGCCTGCTACCGCCGCCTAACGAACTCCCCTCCGTGGCACGGGCGGTTGAGGCTACGCTCACGACACACGCAGAGACACCCACACTGGCTGGTGGGCCGGTTGCCCCCGATCGCCTCAGGTACCGGATACTCGAACTCCGCGCATTCCCGGAGCATTTCGGGGTTGGGCACGGGGGATGGGTGAGCAACGGCCAATGGGCCGAGGAGCAGCGATCAAGGAAACAACACGAATTGCAGACGGGCGTATGGACGGTCAGTGAGGCAGACCGAGTAGCTGCTCGCGCCACCGGGCTATGCAACTCCCCCACCGCTGCCTCCGACTACCCAGCCTCACCCAAGCCGGCGGAGTCGGGACCATCCTGGCTCCAGCGTGCCCGCCGACTCATCCATCTCGGGACTGCCCTCGGAACGGCTGCCGATTACGCGCCTCGCCGACCGGACGGGATGCACGGCAACATGCACGCGCTGGCGATTACCCACGGGGGTCTGTGTGCGGACCTCGAACCCGCAGTGACCGACCTTGAGCCGCTGTGGGCGGAGGAAAACGCATTGGACGTGGCTCAGTGGGAGCAGCGGCACGTTCCCCCGCTCCTCGCACAGCAGACCGCAGCTGCCGAACACGCCGTTGAGGAACTTGCCAAGCTCCTCGACCAGGTGGTGCACGACACCCGAGAATGAGACGGCTCAATGGCGCACTTCGTGCGACCGGTGATGGACGGCCAGGGTCCTGGCGGGCTGCCTCGCCACCACGGCCGGTGACAGACTGCCCACGGTGACTCGTTCGAAGGGGGCTCGACATGACGGATGCGACTGCGGCTGATGCGGTTGTGGCAGTAAGTTGCGTGGAGACCGAGGTAGAGAAGGTAGAGGGAGACTCCGAAGGCAGCGTTCGAGTCCACGTGACCTGCCACGATCGGTGGCAAGAAGAAGATGATGGACGGGCACTGCATCTAGTGGCGCCGACGAGCATGCACCCCGCAAGGGAGAACGCCTCCGTCGTTGTCACCGATGCCCGGTCAGCCCCGATCCCCCACGTGGTTCTCGAAAGGGCGGTGCACGCGTATCCCGGGGCAACAGTCGTGGGCGCAGTCACGAGCGATCGTGAAGCACTGGTCTGGGTCTGCGTCCAGCCGCCGGCAGTCTTGGGGCGGGTCGGCTACACGGTCCGGGTTCGCAGCGAGGAGCCGGGGCAGCCCGAACTGTATCCATCTGCGGTTTATGGGTGGGCCCGCTGGTGGTGCGAACAGCACACCGACATTCCATGCGGCTATCCCCGCCGTGCTCTGCTCCCCCTTCCGCCCGAGCGGATCGACGCCACGACGTCCACGGGCACGTACCGTCTCCGCACCACCCGAGCCGACCACTGGACCACTCAGAACTGAGAGGATCTGGCTGAGGCGGCTGACGCGTGCCCTGAAACGGCACGCCTTGTGTCTTCCTTCCAGGGAGGAACGTGCACCGTTAGGTGCTCGGGCGTACAAGCTCCGCGGGGATCAAGACCGACTGGTGCTCATACGAGACCTTGTAGGAAGCAGGCGTGGTCACGGCGCGGGCGTCATCGTCGCGGCCCCAGACAGGCCCGTGCACCCGGCCGCAGGCCCCGTCGTATGCCCCGCCTGTGATCGCCACGGTGGACATCGGAGCGATTCCTCCGCACTCTGCGAGGAGAGGCTCGTCGACGGTGCTGCTCAGGACGTCGACGGACCGGTGGTAGAAGCTCTCCACGTGTGCGTCGGCGTACTCGATGGGTCGGTGGCTCTCAGGAATCCAGCGGGGGTAAGTCTCCGGTCCTTGCGCATTGGCCATCGCCCAGGCTCTCCGCTGCTGCACCGGTACTGACGCTGTGTGATCCTGGGGCCACTTCGGCGCGGTGAAGTACCAGTCCGTATCCGATGGATCGGGCTGCGGCGGGCAGTGATCGTTGAGAATCTCGTGCAGGACAGCGGGATCGTCGAGTTCGTATCGGATCGTCGCCAGTGAAACCTCACTGACCGCGACGCTGTCCCGCTCGGCGATCACCGTCAGGATGAGAGCGAGCAATCCGCCAGGCGGCGTATACGCGGGGAAGTACTCCTCTGCTCGGGAGATCGCCGCCGGCCAAGTCTCCGTCGTCTTTGTCATGTCGGCCACGCTTCTACGGTAGAGGTCGGACTGTGGCCACGGAAGCCGATCATCAACAGTCCGCTCAGGGGGCCTGGCGGCCCCGTCCGTGTGAGGGGCTTGTTCCTGACCGGCGCGTGCAGTGAGGTGGAGGTACCCGGCGGCACATCCTGTCTAGGCTGGCGCTTATGACGAAGGCCACCGACGAGCAGCAAGTCGACAAGATCGCGCGATCGCTCAACCGCTACGAATGGGACCCCACGCAGGAGGAGATCAGCGTCGGAGACGCCTTCCTCAGGGAGTTGCAGAAAGACGACGAGGCAAGCCGGCCGTTCCCCCGTGGACCACAGGAGTGGGACAGGCTGCGTACAGAGGGGATGGTGGGTCTCGTCGCGAAGGTCGCCAGGATCGACAAGATACTGCTGCCGCTGTGGCGTGAGCGACTGCCCAGCGATTCGCCCATGATCGCTCTTCTTGAGATCTACGTCCGCGGTGCGCAGCCCATCCTGCATCATGCGGAGGACGTTCTCGCGGCCTGGCGAGGAGCCGTATGGCGGGGGCCCACCCAGGAGGAGATCGCGTACGAGGCGCGTCGACTGCAGGCGTCGCCCGAGGAGGCAAGGACCATCTGGCGCTTCGAGGAGGCCCGCGACTGGGAGTCTCAACCGTCGCGGAGTGCCCTGTGGGAGGAACTGCTGCCGAAGTGGTCGTACCTGACGTCAGTGGCCTCGGTCGTGGCAGCCGCAGTAACCGGAGACGTCGAGTATTGATGCGCCCGCTGTAGCTATCCGAGCTGAGACGGACGTGTCCGCCGCCCACACGCGGGAATGCCCGTCACCAGTGTTCGTGCTCTGCCAGCGCCGTGCAGAGCAACCAGTGTCGGTTAGGGCTCGAAGTAGGGCATGTCGCCGAAGTACAGGTCGCCGCGGTCTCTTTGAGGCGCGTCCGGCCATGAGGTGAGTTCGAAGTCTTCCAAACGCACGATGAAGCGTCGGCCGTCTTCGACCAGGTCCAGCCGCTCCGGCGGCAACGGCACGTTCCAGTTCGGGGCCGGCTGGCGTTGCTTCATTTCCTTGGCCCGTTCCAACCACTGGGCGAGTTGGACGGCAAAATCGTCCGCGTTGGCTGTGCGCTCGGGCGGCGAAGGCATCTCCGGGCGATCACTGAGAGCCTCGACTTGTTTGCGCCACCACCACATCCAGCAGTGAAGGAGGGCCGGAAACAGCTCGACTGGGGCGGCCGTCTCGCTTCTCATGGTGAGCAGCACGCCGTGCTCGTTGTCCAATCGCTCGAACGTCGATCGGAGCCCTACGCGGCAGGTGCGATCGTCAATAAGAGCTCCTGCCGCATCCACCACAACAAGTTGCGACATGAGCCTATCCACGACCAGTTCTGGGACCTCATCCCTCCGCACCCAAGCGGCAACGGCCGGGGACGTCTTCGAAGCACGGCTGAACGCCGCTACGCTGGCGACGTCTCCGTGCGGCCCTGCGTCAACTGCGGTGAGGAACGAACTCAGCAGTTGAGCATCGGGATTGGCGCCTGCCGCAGGATCGTGCCGGCTCAGGTGGATGGTCAGCACAGAGCCTGGTGTGGTGCCGCCGACAGCACGAGCGTCGATGCGGGCAACGCCCGCCCATGGTCGGTCACTTTGACGCGTTGGCTGCATCCGGCGCCCTCCTCTGTCCTCCTGGTAGCTCACCACCGTACGCGTACCCGTCGGGGGTTCTTGCCATGTGCCGGGCTGTGGTTGGTCCTGTTCCGTTCCCTAGCCGTTCTGCTCTCCAGAGGCTTCGGCAGATCAACGGGCAGAGAAGGCAACTCACAACTCAGGGAAGGTGCCGTCCGTATTCCTCGTGCAGGCAGAGTCATGCCGACCCAGCTGGCCAAGGGGTGGGCAGCACGAAGAGCGGTCGCGTCGGTGCTCCGCCCCTCGCAGGTGCGGGGGCGGAGCGATATCGAGCAATGCAGCCAGCTGCTCGGATAGGACTCGCCTCACGGTACGGCAGTGAAGGTCAGCCGTACGCGCGGGAGTGCCCGTGAGCCAGTGGCACAGTGTCCTGGGTGGCTCTGACGTTGTTCAGCGGCTCCAGCATGTTGGCTTCCAGCGGCCCCAGTTGGTGGGTCGCACGGGCGCATTGATGGGTGGTGACGGGGCGAAGTGGCCCCACCTCGGCTCTTGCGGTGAGACGGTTCCTGTGGTTTCCGGCAGGGGCGGTGCTGCGGATGTCTTTGTCCAAGCAAGAGCTGTTCGACCGGATCCGGCGGGACAGCTGGCAGCGGCAGCTGTCGATCCGCGCTCTGTCGAAGAAGTACGGCGTTCACCGCCGCCTCGTACGGGAGGCGCTTTCCTCGCCGGTGCCCACCCCGCGCCGCCGGGCGGTGAGGACGTCACCTCGGATGGAGCCGTACAAGAAGACGGTCGACGCCTGGCTGCGGGCTGATCTGGAGGCTCCGCGCAAGCAGCGGCACACCGTGCGGCGGATCGTGGCACGGATCGAGGAGGAGTTCGGCGAGGCGATCCCGTATCCGACGGTCCGGGACTTCGTCGCGGCCCGGCGCAAGGAGATCGCAGCCCAGGCGGGGGCGCCTGTTGAGGCGTTCGTGACCCGGCACAACGCACTCGGTGCAGACGCCGAGGTGGACTTCGGGGACGTCTATGTGGACGTTGCCGGCCAGCGCACCCGCTGCTATCTGTTCGCCTTCCGGCTGGCCTATTCCGGCAAGGCCGTGCACCGCATCTCACGCTCCTGCGGTCAGCAGGCGTTCTTCGAAGGACACGTCCACGCGCTGACCACGCTGGGCGGAGTGCCGGCCGGTCAGGTCCGCTACGACAACCTCACCCCGGCCGTGAAGAAGGTGATCTTCCGCAGCCGCTCGCGGGAGGAGAACCCGCGCTGGACCAACTTCCACGAGTACTACGGATTCACCCCGTTCTACTGCGAGCCGGGCCTGCGCGGCGCCCACGAGAAGGGCGGCGTCGAAGGCCAGGTCGGCTACTTCCGCCGCAACTACCTCACCCCGGTGCCGCAGGTGGACAGCCTGGACGAACTCAACGCCCGGTTAGCCGAGTTCGAGGCGAAGGAGGACGAGCGGCGGATCGGGGCGAGGATACGGACGATCGCGCAGGACTTCGCCCGCGAGGCAGGCCATCTGCTGCCGCTGCCGGACGATCCGTTCGCCACCGGCATCACGCTCACGCCCCGCGTCGACCGCTACGGCATGATCACCGTGAAGATGTGCCGGTACTCGGTCCCGGTCCGCTTCATTGACCGCAAGGTCACCGTCACGCTCACCTGTGACGAACTGACCGTCTATGACGGCCGACGGGAGATCGCCCGCCACCGGCGGCTGACCGTTCGCGGTGCCGAACACCTCGTGCTGGACCACTACTTGGAAGCCCTGCTGACCAAGCCGGGCGCCCTGGAACGCTCCGAGGCCCTCCACCAGGCCCGCACCGAGGGCACCTTCACGGCCGTCCACGAAGCGTTCTGGGCCGCGGCCAAGAAGGCCCTCGGAGACACCGAGGGAACGAAGGCCCTGGTCAAGGTGCTGTTGTTGCACCGCCACCAGCAGCACGCCGACGTGGTGACCGGACTTCGCGCGGCCCTCGCGGCGGGCACCTTCAACGAGGACGTCATCGCTCTGGAGGCACGCAAGGCGGCCCAGGCGGCCGGGCCGGCGCCGACCGTCACCGCCAGCGACCCGGCCCCGGAGCCGTTGGATCTCGACCCGGGCCAGGTCACGCCCCTGACTTCGCGCCGTCTCGCCCGTGCTTTGCCCGCCGACCAGCGTCCCCTGCCCCGCCTGGAGCAGTGGGACGAGTTGTTGCAGCTTCGCCGGAAGGACTCATCATGACCACCGCCCAGCACGCGCTGACCGCACAGGCATCCGATGCGGCGATCGACACCGCCTGCCGCCTGCTGCGGCTGCCCACCATGCGAGCCCAGGCCGCCGACACGATTGCCCGGGCCGAACGCGAGGGCCTGTCCTATGCCGGGTTCCTCGCCGAGCTGTTGATGGCCGAGTGCGACGACCGGGACCGGCGCCGGGCCGAGCGCCGCATCCGGGCAGCTCGCTTCCCCCGCGAGAAGTCGCTGCGGGAGTTCGACTACAGCATCAATTCCAACGTCGATCCAGCGGTCATCCACAATCTCGCCACCTGCGAATGGATCGCCAAAGGTTACCCACTGTGTCTGATCGGGGACTCGGGCACAGGCAAGTCCCACCTGTTGATCGCGCTGGGCACCGCCGCCGCCATGGCCGGCTACCGCGTTCGCTACACCACCGCCGCCGCCCTCGTGAACGAGCTGGTCGAAGCGGCCGACGACAAGCAGCTGGGCAAGACCATCGCCCGCTACGGACGCGTCGACCTGCTCGAAATCGACGAACTCGGCTACCTTGAACTGGACCGCCGCGGCGCGGAAATGCTCTTCCAGGTTCTCACGGAGCGTGAGGAGAAGAACAGCATCGCGATCGCCTCCAACGAAGCGTTCACCGGCTGGAGCCGGACCTTCACCGACCCGCGGCTCTGCGCGGCGATCGTGGACCGCCTCACCTTCAACGCCACCCTCATCGAGACCGGCACCGAGTCCTACCGCTTGGCCAAGACCAAGGCCCGAGGCCGGGCCGACACATAGGACACCACCGGCCGAGCCCGTGACCCCAGACTCGAAAAGGATCTGCGGCGGACGGATAAAGACGCTGGTCCCGGCCCGTTGTCAGTGGCCGCCCTTACGCTTCCGCGCGATCACTGACGAGCGACGGAGAGGCTGCCGTGACCACCGAGGACAAGACCATGAAGCGCATCGAGGAAGCCATGTTGCTGCAGCACACAGGCGACCTCGACGGTGCTCGGCAACGGTTCACCGAGATCTGGGAGGATATCGCCTCGGACGGCGATCCCTTCCACCGCTGCGTTCTCGCCCACTACATGGCCGATCTCCAGCAGGACCCGCAGGACGAACTGGCCTGGGATCTACGCGCCCTGGACGCCGCAGCGTCGGTGACCGACGACCGGGCCAAGCAGCATGACTCGTCCTTGGCCATCCGCGGGTTCTACCCGTCCCTGCACCTCAACCTCGCAGCGGACTTCCACAAGCTCGGAGACACCACGCAGGCCCGCACGCACCTGGCCCAGGCCCAAGAGCACCTCGACGCGCTCAACGACGACGGCTACGGCCAGGGCATCCGGTCGGCAATACAACGGCTCGCCGGCCAGCTCGCCGAGGAAGATCCCACGACGCTGAAGAGCGCCGACACGAAGTAATTCATCACACCACAGTGCCTCAAGTGGTCCCATCGCAAGCCAATCCCCGGGGCCACTTGAGGACGTCCAGGCGGCCCAGGATCTTCACCAACTGGGGCCGCTGGAAGCCAACATGCTGGAGCCGCTGAACAACGTCAGAGCCAGTCCTGGGTGCGTTTCGGCTTTGCAGCCGGCCTGCTTTTCAGCTGCTGCCGGATCCGCTGGGGGAGGTCGTACGGTTCACGACGTCGTGGGGGTCCCGTACCTCTCTGGACGTTGTCCTCGTCAAGCCGGAACTGGTCGGTGAGATCGACGTGGACCGCGCCCAGGACCGGGGCGCCTGGCGTCACGCGGTGCGGTTCGTTCGGCTCCGGGAGGATATGGCGCCCGGAGACGTCGCGGCGTTCGGGGAGGGCGCGGGGCCGGCCGCCGGATGACTCGCGCCGGTAAGCCGGAGGGACGCTCGGCGGCCTCGGCCGCCCGACAGGCCTCGCATATGACTCGAGCGTGGTGGCCGTAGCGGTGGGTAAGCCCCTGACACCGCGGGCAGTATCCGACAGGGCACCCCGGCCATGTGGCCAATGTACGTCCGCGCGCTCGTCCTGGCAGGAAGAACGCTTACGCCAAGTCCGTACCCAGTTGGGTGTCCGGCCGACAGAACTGGCACGGCTCGATGGTGGGGTCCGTCAGCGCGGCCCGGGCCTCGTCGGCTCTGATCCGATGTCGCGTGCCGTCGATCATCGTGCAGTCGGCCAGGTGGATAACGGCGGGCTCGGGCCCGTGCGGGGTGCGCTTCTGTTGGACGACGTATCCGGTACTCGTGGGCGGCGGGGCAAAGCCGGGCAGGAGGCCGCTGCCCTTCTTTCGGCGCCGCGGCGGTTGCTGCTGGACGGGACGTTCGGCGCGGGCGAGGGCGTTCTGTACGGCGTCCCGCTGCAGGCGTAGGTAGATGCCGATCGTGTCGTTCTCCGCGATCTGCCGTTCGAGGTGTGTGAGGATCGCCCGAAGCCGGGGCTGATCAGGCGGCAGCGGCGGGTCAGCTGGTGGTTCGGACATGGCTTGCACCGTGCAGCGCCGCCCAGGCCTCAGACCGCCGGCCCTGCCAGTAGGGGTGGAACAGCACCTCTGCCGACAGGCGGATCAGTCGCCGCCGGAGCACGTTGCGCGGGCGCACAGCGAGTTGCCAGTAGGTGGCGTGCCACTCCTCGTGGGCTCGGGCGAGGTCGTTGGGAATCGGGCTCACAGCCGCATTCAATCAGGTGTTCGATTTTTGCCGCCAGCCGCCTGGCTGGCGTCCAGGTACATGCTGTTCGTGACGGCGAGGCTCAGCTCTGTGTGACCTGGAGCTTCCGCGCCGCCAGGAGCCAGGAGCCAGGAGCCAGCCAAGCGTCGTGGCAGCTGCGCCTGGGAGCGACTGTGGTCTGAGCCGAACGGCCTACTTGAGCTGGGCTCCCGTGTCGTATTCGGTGACGATCATTCTGATAGGCACGCCCGTTTGCGATGGCGCGCCTGTACGCCAGGCTCTGCCTTCGGCCGACAGCCATGCCTTCACTCATCAATACGGCCGAGAGCCTGCCAGTGGAGGAAGGAGATGCCTTGAACCACTTGGCTCGGATTCCGCTGGAGGACGGAGGCTGCGTGCTGATCGAGGCGTCGTCTGCAATGGATGGGCCAGTGAAGGCCGGCCGCATCAGTGAGGCTATCCATGACCTTCCGCAGGACCTTCAAGGGGCGTTGGAGCCGGTCACCAAAGCGGCACGTGCCACGCTCGAACAGCTGCGCAAGGCCGGTCCCCACGAGATTGCAGTCGAGTTCGGCGTTGACCTCGCGGTTGAGGCAGGAGCTGTCATCACCAAAACGGGTGCAAATGCTCACCTGCGCGTGACCGTCTTGTGGAAAGGGGGCGAGTCCCCGTCGCCCGACGGCGAGCGGGGATTGGACTGATCCGATGGATGTCTTGGGAACGGGCTGGGAGAGCGGGCATGCACGGGGGCTTCCCAGTGCCGTGGCACAGGTCCTCGACCGACAAGGCCAGGTGGCTGGGGCTGGCTTCCTGGTGGCGGAGTGCCTTCTGGTTACCTGCGCGCATGTCGTATACGCCGCAGGGTCCGGCCCGGGCGGGACCATACAACTGGTCTTCCCCCACGTGGAGGGCGCCCCTCGCGTGCAGGGGGCGGTGTTGGAGGGGCCGTGGCGTGCCCCGGACGGGGAAGACGTGGCCATAGTGCGCCTCAACAGCACATCACCTGGCATGACTGTCTTGTCCCTGGGCTCTGCCGAAGGCCGCCGAGGTCATCAAGTGCGCTCGTTCGGATTCCCCGCTCAGGCCCCGACCGGTGGGCACTTCGGCTTCGGCGTGTGCGGTGACTTGCTGGGTGCCGTCGGGGGCAGGGGCGTCCATCTGCAGTTGACCGCTGCCAACGACCTGACGACTGGGTTCAGCGGCGCGCCTGTCCTCGATGAGGTGACGGGCTTGGTCATCGGCATGGTTACTGAGATCACCACCCCCGACGCCTACGCGAGGGGGCAAGGTATTGCTTACGTCACCCCGACACAGGTGCTCCGCGAGGTCTGGCCAGAGCTTACTGAACAGGACGTATCTCCTTATCTGGGGCTGGAGTCGTTCGGCGCCGATCAGGCGCGATGGTTCAAGGGGCGGGAGGACGCGATACGCCAGGTGCTGGCAGGCCTGGCCCGCCGCCAGCGATTGACGCTCTTGCTGGGTCCCTCTGGTTCGGGCAAGACCTCGCTGATACAGGCCGGCGTTCTGCCCTCGGTGGCTGCGGGCGATCTGGCCGGCAGCGACAGTTGGCTTCCTCTGGTCGTACGGCCGAGGCAGGATCTGCTGACCGAACTGGAACGCGCGGGACTGCCTGGCGCCGACGGTGACGGGCTCTCCGCAGCCGTCGCCCGCAAGCTCGCGGCGCATCCCGCATGTGAGCGCCTCCTTCTCGTCATCGACCAGTTCGAAGAGTTGCTCACCCAACGGAGCATCGGCACACCAACTCGCCGCCGAATCGTCGCGGACCAGATCATCGAAGCCCTGGACGACCACAGCCGCCTCAGTGTGCTCCTCGTGATGCGCGACGACTTCTACCCACAGCTCGCCGCCCTGGCCCCCAGGCTGTTGGAAACCGCGATGCCGGGACTCCTCAATGTGCCGGCGGTGCTCAGCCGACATGACCTGCACGACATCATCACGCTGCCCGCCCGCGACGTGGGAGCGCACTTTGAGCCCGGTCTACCGGAGCACATCATCAGGGACGTGCTGGCCAGCGTCCCCGAAGGGGCGACCGCCGGCCAGGTAACTGCTACCGTGCTCCCGCTGGTGGAGGTAGCGTTGAGCCAGCTGTGGCAGAGGCGCCATGAAGGGTACCTCACCCACGAGGCCTACCAGCGCATTGGCGGAGTGACGGGCAGCCTTGCCACGTGGGCGGACACCGCCCTGGACCAGCTCCCCAGTAACCAACGACCCACCGCTCAACGCATATTGGCCTCGCTGGTGCGACCCGCTGATCCAATCCACCGCATTCCCGCAGTTCGCGCGCAGGTTCCCTTAGGAGAACTGCGCGACCTGGCCACCGACCCCGGCAATGAACCGGAGAGCGACGGCCCCTTCGACGAGGTCCTCGCTGTACTCACCGGTCACCGCATCATCACCACCCACACACCCGGCACGGCCCAGAACGCCCACGTCGCTGCGGGCCAGCCGGTGGCCGAACTGATCCACGATGCGCTCATCCGCGACTGGGGCACCCTGCGCGAGTGGGTCCGCCAGGACCACCACTTCCAGGGATGGCTTGAACACGCGCGCGCGAGGCGTGCCCGCTGGGCCGAAACGTCCGACCCCGGTGACCTGCTCACCGGAACGGCGCTCGCCGAAGGCCTCGACTGGTCCCAGAAGCGCCGTCTGCCGGGCGAGATCACCGCGTACCTCACCGCGAGCAAGCAGAGGCAACAGGCGGTCATCCGCCGCAGCAAACGCCTCAACGTGATCCTGGCTTCCGTGCTGGCCCTCGCGCTCGCCGCCACAGGCGGCGCGTTGTGGCAGTGGCGGACGGCCAGGGCCGAGCAACAGGCGGACCTCTCCCGGCAACTCGCCGCGAAGTCCGACAGTCTGGTCGAGACCAATCCCGATCTGGCATCGCTGCTGGCCGTCCAGGCATACCGCACGAGCCGTACCCCCGAGGCGGTCGCGAGTCTGCAGGACGCCGCGGCTCTCCCGCTCCACCGGTCTCTCGTGGGACACAGGCGGGAGGTGTACTCGGTGGCGTTCAGCCCGGACGGGCACACACTCGCCACCGGCAGCACCGACGGCAGGGCTCGCCTGTGGGACGTAACCACCGGCAGGACCCGTACCGTCCTCGACGGCCACGGAGGTGAAGTGTGGTCCGTGGCGTTCAGCCCGGACGGGCACACACTCGCCACCGGCAGCACCGACGGCAGGGCTCGCCTGTGGGACGTAACCACCGGTAAGACCCGTGGCACCCTCATCGGCCACACAGACCAGGTGAACTGGGTGGTGTTCAGCCCGGACGGACGCACCCTCGCCACCGGCAGCGCCGACAGCACCGCCAGGCTGTGGGACGTGGCCACCGGTAAGTTGCGTGGCACTTTCACCGGGCACAGTGAATGGATCTACTCGGTGGCGTTCAGTCCGGACGGACGCACGCTCGCCACCGGCAGCTTCGACAACACCGCCAAACTGTGGGACGTGGCCACCCGCAAGCCCCGTGCCACGCTCAAGGGCCACACGAAGGCGGTCTGGGCCGTGAAGTTCAGTCCGGACGGACGCACCCTCGCCACCGGCAGCGCCGACAACACCGCCAGGCTGTGGGACGTGGCCACCGGCAGGCCCCGTATCACCTTGACCGGCCACAGGGCCCCGGCATGGGCGTTGGCGTTCAGCCCGGACGGGCGCACGCTCGCCACCGGCAGCGAGGACGAAACTGTACGGCTCTGGGACGTAGCCACAGGCACCACCCGTACCGTCCTGCACGGTCACAGAGGTGCGGTGGAAGCCGTGGCGTTCAGCCCGGACGGACACACCCTCGCCACCGGCAGCGACGACAAGACCACCCGGCTGTGGAACTTGCACACCGGTGCAGCCCGCGAAATCCTCACCGGCCACACGGCGCCGGTCAGGTCCGCCGCCTTCAGCCCGGACGGGCGCGTCCTCGCCACCGGCAGCGAAGACGGGACCGTACGGCTGTGGGACGCGGCCACAGGCAAGGCCCGCGCCACGTACACCTCGAGCATGGGTACGGTGTGGTCGGTTGCGTTCAGCCCGGACGGACGCACCCTCGCCGCGGGCCATGACTACCAGAAAGTGCAGTTGTGGCACGTGGCCACAGGCAAGCGCGGCCGGACCTTCTCCGCTGACAACGGATCGGTGTGGTCAGTGGCATTCAGCCCGGACGGCCGCACGCTCGCCGCCGTGAGCGAATGGAACACGGCCCAACTGTGGGACCTGGCCACCGGAAAGGCACGCCCCACGATCGCCGTCACCGAAGGAGCGGGGTTTGCGGTCAAATCGGTAGGGTTCAGTCCCGACGGACGCACCCTCGCCACAGCCATCGCCGACACCACCGTGAGGCTCTGGGATGTGACAACGGGCAGGCGCCGCGCCACGCTTGCAGGCCACACGAACAAGGTGCAATCCGTGGCGTTCAGCCCCGACGGTCAGACCCTCGCCACCGGAAGCGACGACCAAACCGCCCGACTGTGGAGCGTGGCCACCGCCAAGAGCCGCGCCACTCTCACAGGCCACACCGGTCCGGTGTACTCGGTGGCATTCAGCCCGGACGGACACACCCTCGCCACCGGAAGCGACGACAAGAAGATGCGATTGTGGGACGTGCGCACCGGCAAGGCCCGCGCCACCTTCGCCGGCCACACGGGTGCGGTGTACTCCGTGGCGTTCAGCCCAGACGGCCGCACCCTCGCCACAACCAGCGACGACAGAACCGTACGGCTATGGGACGCGGTCCTACCCGAAACCGATGCCGCAATCCAAACCGTCTGCCGAAACGTCAACGAGGACCCGACTCAGGACCAACAGGTTTCCCTTCTGCTGGGAAGATCCGTTGGCCGCGTCTGCCCTTCAACCTGACCCCGCCGCATACCAGCGCCGCCTGGACGTTGAACCCGGCGACGAATTGCCGGCGTCACGACGATCTCCTCAAAAGAGATCGTTGCGCGCCGACCCTAGGAGAGGTGGGCATGCCATCCTCCAGGCTAAGGAATTCGATGGTCAACTCAGCTCATATGGTTAGCCGTTGTTAGTGGGTGCTGCTCCCTCGGGATGCGTATGTGACGGCGGCCTGGATGGCTTCGCACATTGCGGATTGGATTCGGCTGAAACGAGGAATGTATTCAGGGGAGTTCTTGCGTGCCGTTGAGACGTTGACGATGTTCCTGCATGGGAAATCAACGTGCTAGTCACCATCCGGACAGGGAGGCGCTTAGTCATCGGAGCGAGCGTGAACGACGAGCCAGCCAAGGCGGAGGGTCCATCGACAGACGCCATGAGCATTCCCGAAAATGGAAGACCGCGACTGGTCGTTAAGCATGTCGTACTAGATGGTGAGGACGCTTTGGCGCTAGCGGAGCGTCAGTGGACCGCGATCCGCGCAGTGCTGGAGTACCTACTCGACAGTCACAGCGCCCCACCAGAGCGTGGACGGCCGTAAGTAATCGGGAAAGGGACACTTGTATGCCCCGGATCTCAACAGGCCCGCGGTCATCATGGACGCCTTCCGCGTCCACTCGCCCATGGGCTGACGATGGCACCCTGGAGGCCTCAACGCTTCGAATGACCGTCCCGGTGGCTTGGCTCGGCCGGACCTCCAAGGAAGACGTCCAGGACCCCACACTGTCTCTACCTCGGCAGTTGCGTAACGCCAGAGCCGCGCTACCGCCCGGCTGGTTGATTGTCGCCCACTTCTACGACATCGAGTCCGGCCGCACGGGACTGCACGCACGAGGCAAGTCCCTGGCCTACCAGAATTTCAAGATCCCCATCCCCCGAGACGGCGGCCTCACCGACCTCCTTGAAGAAGCGCATCGCCCTGATCGCCGATTCGTAGCCGTTATCTGCGAGTCGATCGAGCGCGTCGCCCGCCGAACCTATTTCGGCATGAAGATCGAGCACGAACTGGAACAGGCCGGAGTCGCGCTGTGCGCCGCGGATGAACCGATCGACATCGGCCCGCGGGCAAAGCGGGCCACCCCGACCCTCACCCGTCGAGTGAAGCAGGCCATCTCCGAGTGGTATGTACTGCAGATGCTCGAGTTGTCCTGGGACGGCTTCATCGAGCACATCTGCCAGGGCTGGAATGTGGGCAAGCCACCCTATGGCTACATGGCGCAAAGGGTGCCCCATCCTGTCCCGGCTCGCCGAGCGGAGGGCCGCACCAAGCACCGGCTCGTCCCTGATTCGACCCGGGCCTCGGCGGTCACCTACATCTTCCAACTCCGTGGACTCGACAAGCTGGGGTACGACGCTATCGCCGACCGTCTGAACCTGGACCTTGTTGCCTACCCGCCTCCGGAGCCGACCCGCCCGGATGCTGCCCTGGGCCGCTGGAGCGGATCTGCCGTGCGCGAGATCCTACGCAATCCCAAGTACACGGGCTACCAGGTCTGGAACCGCCGCGCGACCAAGAAGGGCGGCCGCAATAACGACCCCGAGGACTGGGTGTGGTCACCTCGACCCACTCATGAGCCTCTTGTCACCAAGGAGTTGTTCGACACCGCCTCGACCGTGGGCCGCTTACGTCGGGGCTCCCGTACCGGTGACGGAGCCAACACTCATCCGGCCACCCAACGCTCTTACGTCTTGCGGTCCTACGTGTTCTGCGACATCTGTAACCGCCGAATGTTCGGCAAAACTCGCCATCAGATCCCGTACTACGCCTGCCAGCCCGACCCGAACGAGCATCGTGACCTGCCATGGTTTCCTGACCACCCGAAGAGTATCTGGATCCGCGAAGAGGTCCTGATCGCATCCATTTCCCGCTTCTTCGCCAGTACCATTTTTACCCCTGAGTTGCGGCGCCGCCACGGAGGCCGCGCGCTGGAAGTCACTCAGCACGCAAAAGAAACCGCGAGAGATTTCACTCTTGATCGAAAAGAATTGGAGGAAGACACCGTAGGCCCTGTCCCGTGGCAGACCGTTCTCTCGTCCCAGGAGCAGGAGTTCGCTGATGTGAACTACCGGGTACCCGCCACACTTTCTGAATCTCGCGAACAACGCATCAAACAGCTTGCTCACCCGCAAGCGCCGAACCCTGTGGTTCCTCCCATCGACAACCCGGCCCTGCCGGACTCCCTCTCACACCTCGATGTGAACCTTTCCCTGGTTCCCGAAGGAATCCAACGGCAACTCTACGCCGCATTCGGGCTAACGATCCGCTACAGCCGGACACGCGAAGAGCTCACCCTGCGGGTGATGAAGCCAAGCTTCCTACTGGATGGGCCAATGCCCGTCACTCAGCAACCGAGGGCGTAGAACATTAGCGAGCGATGCAGCCAGCAATTCGGATAGAACTCGCTTCGGGATATGGCAGCGAAGATCAGCCACACGACGAGAAGTGTCGGTGAACTATTGCCATGATGACCTGCGGGTCAACAGGGCCTCCAGTCCGTGAAAACGGAACGACTGGTGGGCGCGCAGGGAAGCTTCGCGAGCACCAAGGCACCTCCACTCACGGCCTGCACACGGTCTACTCGGGCTGGGGCCCGTTCTTCGCGCACCTAGTGTCGTAGTTATGAGCAGCACCGACGACGAGCACCGCCGTGTACGTATCGCGGCAGCCCCGAACGATGGGGCGGTCATCGAGATTGATGGTCACGACGTTGCCTCCGCTGTCGAGGCGTACCGGATCACTCAGACCGTCGACGAGGGCCCCGAGGTCACGCTGTACGTACAGCAGGGCTGGCGCGGCCTGGAATTCAACGGGTTGGCCGAGGTCGTGGTGGAGCCCGCCGACGTCCGGCAAGTTGTGATCGGATTCCTGGATGCCGTCGACTGGCGGAGACTCAACGAGGCCGTGCTGGATCGAGACGACCTCGACGGCAAGCCAGGGGAACTGACCCGCGGCATGCTCGCGCAGCTGAGGGAGTGGGCTGCGAGTGCTTGACCAGTCGGCGATCGCCCGGTTCGCAGAGCGTCATCTGATGCCGGACCGAGTCCAGGTCAGGCGTGGCAATAGCGAGGACATGCTGGACCCGGAGACCGGCGATCTGGTGCCGGCCCAGCCGTTGATCGTCTACGACGACAAGGGCGGCTTGTACGCACATCAGGAGCGGATCCGCGGCACGGGCTCGGGTCGGGACGGTGCATGGGTGGAGGAGGTTCGTGCCGGCTACCGTCTGCTGCTGCCTCTCGATGCTCCAGAGATGTGCCAGGACGACACGGTGCTGGTCATGGAGGCCCGTGACGGGCAGGCCGTTGGCCGCACGTACCGGGTGACCGCGCAAGGTGAAGTGTCGTCGTTTCCGGTGCTGCGCACGGTGTGGCTGGAGGAGCACAACCGGAGGCCGGGAGCGCAGTGAGTGGCGGCAGCTTCCAGCACCCGTCCCAGTTGGCGGCGGCTTTGGAACGGGGCGGGAAGGCGGCGGTGGCCGCGGCCGAGACAGCGATGCGGCACGGCGCGAAGGCTTTGGTGGTTCAGGTGCAGCGCAATGCGTCTGGGCGTCCTGGGCCGCGGGTGATCACCGGCCGGTATCGTGCGTCGTGGGAGTCCGATGTACGCCGGGCCGGACCGATGATCGTTGCCGAGGTCGGTACGAATGCGCCGCAGGGCCGCCGGTTGGAGTTCGGGTTCGTAGGTGTTGATTCCTTGGGCCGTCACTTTGCCCAGCGGCCGTTCCCTCATCTGGGACCCGCAGTCGCCGCCTTCGGTCCGCTGCTGGTGCGGGAGCTCGGGCGAGCGGTCTCGGAGGAGCTGTGACCGACATGAACACTGCGCTCGAGGACGCGTTGGCCGGTGTGCTCGCTGAGCACGAGCGTGGACTGCTCGCCCGGGCTGTCGTCGTGGCCGAGGTACTGGACGAGGACGGTGAGCGCAGTCTGTCGATCCTGACCACGCCGAGGGTGATGGAGTGGGATGCGCTCGGCCTGTGCCGGTACGGGGTGCTCAGTATCGAAGGCCCGGCGGCCGCCTATTTCGCAGGCGGAGACCTGTGATCGAGCGGGCCCGGGTGACCGCCGCAGTTCAGGTGATGCTGGCCACGGCGACGGGTAAGCCGTGTGGCCTTGGCCGTCTGCCGCTGGTGGAGGGTCGGCCCGCACCGTTGCCGTACATGGTGCTCTACCCCCAGGGCGGGCCTGTTGGTGGAGCGCCGTTGGCGGACCAGTCGGAGGAGGGGCGTCTCGTCTACCAGGTAACGATCGTGGCTGCTCGTACGGATCAGGCCGAGTGGCTCGCGGATCGGGCGCGGCAGGCGCTCCTGGGACGGACAGCCGCCGGCCGGTGGCAGCACGCGATCCAGATTCCGGACGTGGATGTGTGGGGGCGGGAACTGTTGGTCGACGACGGTGTGGATCTGTCCGATGCGGACGCTGGCGTCGTGACGGCAGTGCAGAGGTACACGCTGTCCGTGACGGCCTACTGATCGTCGTAGCCGAGGGTGAGCTGGTACCGGTCCTGCAGGTGTGTGCTGATCAAGGCGTCGAGCCTGTCGGCGAAGCGCGTGAACCAGCGGGCCAATCGAAGCTGGCGGATCCTGGAGCCCATAGGCTCCCGGCGGCCACACGCGCTGATCGACTGGGTGGTCAATCACCGTGCTGCATGACCTTGCAGTCCGGGCAAGGCAGTTCGGCGGTCAGACGACGGCCGGCTGAACCGTCAGGGTTCCTTCGGCAGTGTCGATCGCGGCCCGAGTGCCGAGCGGGAGGGTCGGAGGGTGCAGGCCGTGCCCGGCGGGGAGTCCACCGAGAACAGGAACACCCAGGCGACTCAGCCTGTCGCGCAGGACGTCGGCAATGCCCCATCCCCCCAGGGTCGGATCACCGGCATCCTGGTCGAAGCCGAGGAACTGGCCAAGGGCGACACCGCGCAGCCCGTTCAGGGCCCCGGTACGGGTCAGCTGGGTCAGTGCACGGTCGACCTCCCCCAGCCCTGTGCCTTTTTGGTGTTCGAGGAAGAGGATCGCCCCCTTGAGGTTCGGCAGGCCGGCTCCGGCCTGGGTGCGGATCGCGTCGAGGTTGCCGCCGACCAGGACGCCGGTCGCGGTGCCTTCCACGGTGACGGCTGCAGTGGCCTGGCTGGTGTCCCGGTGGATGATGACGGGGTCGGTGGTCATCAGCGCGCGGCGGAGGGCGTCGGCTGATGCGCGTCCGGACCATTCGTCGCTCCAGTTGGCGAAGGGGCCGTGCAGGCAGGCCAGGCGGCATCGGGCCCATAGGGCGAGGTGGAGGTGGGTGATGTCGCTGAAGCCGACCACGGGCTTCGGGTCGCGGCGCAGCGAGTCGGTATCGAGGTCGTCGACGATGCGGTAGGCGCCTTTGCCGCCCCGGGTGGCAATCACGGCGCGCACCCCCGGGTCACCGAACGCGGAATTCAGGTCGGAGACGCGGTCCTCGTCCCGACCAGCCATATAGCCCCATTGGTCAAAGACGTGCTCACCCAACTCGACCCGGAGCCCCCATGACGTCAGTAGCTCGACGCCGCGGGCGACTCCCTCGCGGCTGGGGGGACTGGCCGGAGAGACGATCCGTACCCGATCCCCGGGCCGTAACCGCGGCGACCGCACGGGCTGGAGACTGTCGAAGGTATCCATGCCGCGATGTTCCTACACACGCCGAGCCGAAGCTGGGCCCTTGCCGCAGCGCCTCCCGTGATCTTTGTACGACCCTCGGCGTCCGGGACGGCGACGTCGACGGCAGTATGGTGATCTACGTGCAGACCTGCAGCTCACTGTTACTGGCTGAGCTGGGATCTGCGTCCTCACCGCGGAGGCCCGCGCGGACGCCCAACCACCCTGTGGTGTGGGCCGGTTCCCCGACACATCGTCGAGGGACGGGGCCTCCCGAGTTGTGTGGCTGCCGTCCCGGAATCGGACAGCAGACCTTGCAGGTAAAGAAGTTTTCCCGGCGCGGTGTGACCCGCGTCCTGTGGCTCAAGATCGTCGCGGACGCGGGCCACGTCCCCACCCGTGCCGAGCTGACCGCCGGCACAGATCTGACTGACGCGATCGCGGCGATCGACGGCTGGACGCTGCAGAACCAGGCCATCGAAACCCCGGACCTGGGGTCGACGTTCGAGTCGAAGATCCCCGGCACAGACCAGGCCGACGATTCGTCGCTCGGCTTCTACGAGGATCGGGTGTCGGATGAGATCGAGCAGTTGCTGACGAAGGACGCCACTGGTTGGGTCGTCTTCCTGCGCAAGGGAGATGTCCCCGGCAGCCGCAGCATGGATGTCTTCCCCGTGCGGATCGGCTCGCGCTCGCCGAACTTCTCGACGGACAACGAGGCCGCGAAGTTCACCGTGAACTTCTCGATCACCGAAAAGCCGACGCAGGACGCCGTAATCCCGCCGGCTGCGACGAAGTCCGACAAGTAGCCCTGGTTCGGCCTCTTTGACTGCCCGGCCAGGTGTCTACGCGCAACGGGCGTTCCCTCCCTTTCCTCTGTTCCGGCACTCGTGCCGTTGCCCTGGCCGGGCCCCTCCTCGTTCCCCCCTTTCCCTGTTCTTCTGTTCGTGCTGTTGGAGTTGTGAGTGCCCACCGATACCCGCCCCGTTTCCGAACCTCCGGCCAAGGCTGTTGCGCGTGACGCCCACTGGGCAGCCAAGCTGGCTCGGCTGCGTGCCCGCCAGCTGCCCGAGTACACGCTGGTGATCTGCGACGACCAGGAGGCGAAGCGGCGCCTGGACAAGGCCGTGCTGGAGTTCGCGCGCTGCCAGATGGCCGATGCGGAGAACGGCCGCGAGCACAGTGAGGAGACGCAGCGCGCCGAGGAGGACGTCGAAGATGCTCAGGCTGACTTCGACGCCGTTTCGCTGGAGCTCACGTTCAAGGCGCTGCCCCGCCCGATCCTGGACGGGCTGATCAAGCGGTTCCCCCCGACCGAGGCCCAGGCCGAGGACGGCGACGCGTGGAACCCCGAGACGTTCCCTGCCGCGCTGATCGCCGCCGCGCACATCGAGCGCGACGACGAGGGCAACATCGTGGAAGGCATGAGCGAGCAGGACGCGCAGGACTTGCTCGACTCGTGGCCCGTGGCCGAGTCCAATGCGCTGTTCGCTGCGGCGTGGCAGGCCCAGCAGATCGTGCGTACCTCCACGGTGGAGCTGGGAAAAGACTGATCAGGGACGGGCAGCTTCGCGCCGAGCTTGAGCTGTGCGACCGCTGGGGCATCCCGCACTCGCAGTTCATCGGCGCGGGTGACGGCCGCTGGAGCGAACTAGACCGAATGAAGGCTCTCGCCTTCGCAGCCCACCAGCGAACGGTCTGTGATCAGTGCGGCACCCGGGCCGCGGAGTGGGACGAAGCCGCCGGCGGGGACCGGTTCGCGTACGTCACCACGACGGTGCGCTGCCCGGGCTGTGAGTTGATCGCGCACGAGCAGGACCAGGTGCCCGACGGGATGGACGGCTACGGGGTACGGATCGGTCTCGTGCCACGCACGTAGCAGCGGGCCTGGGGCGGGTTGAGGGAGGGGATACGGGAGGGGCGTGGGGAGTAAGGGCACCGGCAGGTGTCGTCCTACACGCTCAGCGTCCAGGCGCGAGCGGACTTCGCCCACCTCCTGTCGGAGATACGGCAGGCCTCCCGCGCGATGCGCGGGCTCGGCCGCGACACCGCCGCCCTTAACCGGCAGCTCAACCAGGTCGGCTCCGGAGCCCGTGGCTCCTCGTCCGGGCTTCGCGGTCTTGGCCGTGATGCTGACCGTGCCCGCGCGGGCTTGCGCCGTGTCGGTGCCGACGGGCACGCCTCGATGCGGCAGCTCCGCCACGGGCTGCTCGGCGCCCGCCAGGAAGCGCACCATCTGCGCAGCCTCCTGGTCGGCGGAGGCATCGTCGCCTCGCTTGCGGAGATCGCGAAGGAGGGCAACGAGTACCAGCGCGCCATCAACAAGTGGGGCGCGGTCACCGGCGCATCCGGCGTCGAGATGGTGCAGGCCGCGGCGAAGGCCCGCGAGCTCGGCTCCGACCTCAAGATCCCGGGCACCTCGGCGGCGAAGGCCGCGGACGCGATGCTGGAGCTGGCTAAGGCGGGCCAGACCTCCACCTCGAGCATCGCGAACGCCCGCGCGGCGATGCAGTTGGCGGCGGCCGACAACCTTACGGCTGCCGACGCCGCCCGGTATCTGGGCGACGTGATGGACCAGTTCGGTCTGTCATCGAACAACGCCGGCCGGGCCGCCGATGTGCTCGCCGCGTCGGCGAACGCCGCCTCCGGTGGCCTGCAGGACATCTACTACGCGATGTCCTACACCGGGCCCGTCGCCACCCAGTTGGGTATCTCGATCGAGGACACCTCGGCGGCGGTGGCGATGCTGGCCCGCTCCGGCATCCTCGGCTCCAAAGCAGGAACGTCCCTGCGCGGGATGCTGACGAACCTGTCGCGTCCCACCGCGCGGATGAAGCAGGGCCTGGCCGAACTCGGTGTCGAAGCGTGGGACGCACAGGGCAACTTCAAGGGCCTGCGCACGGTGATCGAGGGCTTCGAGAAGGCCCAGCACCGCATGTCCCAGAAGGACTTCCTCGGCTCCCTCGCTGACGTCGTCGGCAAGCCTGCCCTTGCCGGCGCGTCTGCGTTGGCGCATCAGGGTGTCGAGGCGTTCGACCAGATGCACACGGCGATCGCGCGCACCGGCGCGGCCCAGGAGATCGCCGCCTCCCAGACCAAGGGCCTGGCAGGTGCGGTCACGCAGCTCAAGACGCAGGCGTCAAACACCGGGCAGGCTCTCTACACCGCGGCGGCGCCCGGGTTGGAGAAGGTCACCCGGCTGCTGACCGCCGGGATGGCGGCGGCCACCCCGGGAATGGCCGCAGCCCTGGACTATGTACAGGACCTGTACACCCTGGCGGGGCCGTCGGCGTCGAAGGCCGTCTCAGCCGGTCTGGACGAGGTGGGCGATGCGCTCGACGGGCTGGGCGGGCCACTGCAGGACATCGCTTTCGACACCGCCGCCGCAGGGATCAACGTCCTCGTCAACGGCGGCCGCGCCCTCATCGAGATCCTGCGCAACGTAGGCTCCGCCGCGTCGCCAGTCGCCGACGCCATCGCGGATATGGCGGACGAGGCCGATGCCGGTGGTACGGCGCTCGACATCGTCGTCACCGCCCTCAACCTGGCCTCCTCGGCGGCTGGGGCCGTCTCCACCACGCTGATCCCGGTCGGGCATGTGGTCGCCGGGCTGGTGCGCGGGTTCGCGGCGCTGCCGGGGCCGGTGCAGACGGCGATCGTGGCGATGCTGCTCGCGCGCCGCGCCACCCCCATCCTCATGAACCTGGGCCGAACGGTGTCGGGCCCGGTCACAGGCGCTTACCGCTCGCTCGGCGATCAGATGCGCGTGCAGGAACGGCTCGCTGCCGCGAACGGCCAGTCGATCGGCCGTATCGGCCAGGCCCTCGCCGTGCTGGAGACCCGCGTGCCGGTGGTGGGGCGGATGGCTGCCGCATTCAGGTCCGCCAACGGCCCGGTGTCCGGGCTGACCCGTGCGATCGGTACGGGTCTGGGTGGAGCGGCGCGTGGGCTGATGGGGGCGCTCGGCGGCCCGTGGGGTGTCGCGATCGCCGCCGCGGGTGTGGGGCTGTCGATGCTCGCCGACCATCAGCAGAAGGCGGCGCAGGCTGCGTCCGAGCACCAGTCGCGGATCAGCAACCTCACGCAGGCGCTTCGCGACTCCAACGGGGCGGTCAACGACAGTGTCCGGGCTGCGGCCGCGCAGTCGATCATGGACACGAAGGTATTCGACGGGAAGAACCGGCTCGTCGACGTCATGTCGAAGGCCGGCGTCTCCGTCCGGCAACTCACCGACGCCTACCTCGGGCAGGACGGCGGGCTGAACGCCCTGCAGAAGCGGCTGAACGACACGGCCGAGGCCAACGTCGAGTGGATCGCTACCCAGGGTGGGGCGGCGAAGACGTACAACGATCAGGGCCTGGCCGCCGCCCGGGCGGCGGATGCGCTCGGCGCGGTCAAGGGCGAGATGTCGCAGGCCGTCAAGGACGCCAAGGACCTCGCCGACGCCACCGGCTCTGGCGGACGTACGGCTGCGGATGCGGTCGGCCCGTTCGGGAAGTTCTCCGACGCGATGCGCCGTCTGTCCGACACCACGGCGGACGCCGACTCCCGTGCGCGGGCCCTGCACGACGCGCTGAACATCCTCGCGGGCGGCTCGGTGAACCTGTCCGCGGCCGAAGCCCGCCTGAACCGGTCGGTGTCGGATGCGGCCGAGTCGTTGAAGGGCGGCGTCGACCACGCGCAGGGGTACGGCAAAGCACTGCTGAACGTGGACGGCTCGCTGTCCACGGCCACCCGCAACGGACAGAAGCTCTACGACCTGCTTCAGGGCCTGTCGACGAACTCTGCGGACGCCGCGCTCGCCGCCTACCAGTACGCGGAGGCGAACGGGAAGAGCGTGCCGGAGGCGTTGAAGGCCGCCCAGGCGCAGATGGCCACCGCCCGCGAGTCCGCGATCGCCACCGCCCAGGGCTACGGCCTCACCGCCGAGCAGGCCGCTAAGCTCGCCGACGCCGCCGGGCTGGTGCCCGAGCAGGTGTCGATCCTGCTGCAGACGGCCGGCATGGACGAGGCGATGGCCGAACTCATCGCCGTCCAACAGGCGCTGAAGGCCACCCCGGACAACAAGACCGTCACCATCGCCACCCTCTCCAACGAGGCGCGCAAGGACCTGGAGAAGCTCGGCTTCAAGATCAAGGATCTGAAGGACCGGCGGGTGCAGGTCACCTCGCCGACCGACATGGCACGCACGGATCTGGATGCGCTGATCGCGAAGATCGCCCAGACCCCGGGTAGCAAGCATGTCCAGGTCACCTCTGCCACGCAGGCGACCATCAGCAGCCTGGAAGCGGTCAAGCAGAAGATCGCCGGGGTCCCGGCAGGTAAGACGATCACGGTGTCGGCGCCGACGGCTGGGGCGCGCGCCCAACTCGAGGCCCTGGGCTTCAAGATCACCGAGGTCCCTGGCAGCAAGAACGTTCACATCTCCGCGCCGACCGGCACGCAGCGAGCAGGCGTCGATGCCCTGGCCCAAGCCATCAACAACCTGCGTAGCAAATCGGTGACCATCACCACCCACCACGTGAGCGTGCTGTCGTCGCTCGTCCGGCCGCCCTCCGACATAGCCGACGCGCTGCGCAAGCAGGCAGACGCCCAGCAAAGGCAAGCCAACCGGCACGCCGACGGCGGTGTTGTCGACTACTTCGGCGACGGCGGCGTGCGCCGTGAACAGCACGTCGCGCAGATCGCACCCGCTGGGGGCTGGAGAGTCTGGGCTGAGCCGGAGACGGGCGGGGAGAGCTACATTCCGCTCGCGCCGAGCAAGCGGATGCGCTCGCGGCGGATCGCGGAAGAGACCGTACGGCGCCTGGGCGGCGGGCCCATCACCTGGTACGCGGACGGTGGCCTGTCGAGTTGGTCGTACGAGCCGCTCGGCAGCAGCACCTTCACGGTGTCGGATGTCGTCTCGAAGTCGCAGCGCAAGGGCAAGGGCGGCAAGGAGCACTTTGACCTGCGTCTGTTCGAGAAGAACCTCCGCAGGTCCGTGAAGGCTGCCCAGGGCTGGCGTGGTGATCTGGCCATCGTGGCGCAGCGCGCCGGAACCGACGTGGCCAAGGCGCTGCAGGAGATGGGCGAGTACGGTGTCGCCCTGACGCGGAAGATGGCGCACGGCTCCAGCAAGTACGTGAAGGCCATGGCCGCGCAGCTCGCCAAGCTCGCCGGCACCGCCCGCGCCTCCCTCGGTGACTACACGGCCCAGTTGCAGAACGCGGTGAAGGACAACACCGCCTTCCAGAACAACCTGGTCAAGCTCGCTTCCAGCGGCTTCGGCGATCTCGCCACACGCCTGGCCGAGCAGAACGACGCGGACGCCGAGGCGCTCGCGGTCCAGGCGGTGAAGGACAAGAAGAAGGCGAAGAAGGCCAACACGGCGGCGAAGAACGCGTCCAAGGCCTTGGACGGGGAGCAGCTCACCGACCTGGTGCAGATCATCGGGGCGCTCGCGAAGACCCGGGGCATCCACGACGTGGCCGACGCGACCGGTCTCGACGAGGACCGGATCATCGCGATAGCCAACCGGGCCAAGCAGCAGATCAAAAAGACCGGGCGCGCCGACCGGTTCCTGACCGACCTGGTGAAGGCGAACGCCGGGAAGGCGTACGCGAACGGCGGGATCTGGGAGCCCGGCGTCTATTCCTCCGAGGGCGGGCTGATCAAGTTCGCGGAGAAGGAGACACGGGGCGAGTCGTACATCCCGCACGCCACGGCGAAGCGCGGCCGCGCCACCGCCGTCCTCGCGCAGACGGCCGACCGCTTCGGCTACGCGCTCACGCCCAGGGGGCTCGTCGACGCGCACGCGGGCCGCGCGCAGGTGGTCGTGGTGCATCAGGCACCGGCGATCGGCCAGCAGACCATCCATGTCACCCGGGCCGGGGCGGGCGCGGACGACATCGCCTCCGCCGTCTCGTACCAGATGCGCCGCGCCCGCCGTGGGGGTGTCCTGCGGTGAGCAGTGAACTCAAGGACTTCCAGTTGGAGTTCGGCGGTGTGCAGTTCGGCCACGGCACGCAGGTTCCGATCGCTGAGATCGAGGGTCTGGCACGCCCTGGGGTGCGTGGGGAGATGGTCGAGCAGCCCGGCGCGGACGGAGCCTGGCCCGCACCCGACTGGTATGCCGGCCGTACCCTGCGCATCGACTGCGCCATCAAAACGCCGGGGGATCCTGCCGCCGCCCGCCAGCTCCTGGCCGCCCTGCAGGAGGCGGCCGACGATCGGCAGGTGCGCACCGTGGGCGGCGCGGTGATGCCACTGCGCATCAAATGGCCCGGCTCCCCAGTCCGCGTCTTGTTCGGCCGCCTCGTGAAGCTGGAGGCGTCCTGGGAAAAGGCCGCTTTCGGCTGGATCCCGCTCGACGTGGAGTTCGTAGCCCCGGATCCGCGCTACTACGCCGATGTCCAGCAGCACGAGGAGCTGCGGCTGGGCTGGCTGTCCGGCGGCGGTTTCACCGCGCCCGTCCAGGCGCCGATCCGGGTCACCAGCGGCACCCCGACGGGGCAGAACCGGCCTGGCTGGGTCACCAACAGCGGCACCGCCGACGCGCACCCCGTGCTCACGGT
Organism: Streptomyces griseochromogenes; assembly: GCF_001542625.1. Classification (NCBI taxonomy): domain Bacteria; kingdom Bacillati; phylum Actinomycetota; class Actinomycetes; order Kitasatosporales; family Streptomycetaceae; genus Streptomyces; species Streptomyces griseochromogenes. The sequence goes on from NZ_CP016279.1 coordinate 7,561,792, forward strand.
GTACGGGCCGTGCGCCAACCCTGTGATCACGCACGTCGACACCGGTCGCCAGATCGAACTGTCCGTGACCCTGGCCGTCGGACAGTGGGCTCGCGTCGACACGCGGCCCGGCCGCCTGACCGCCCTGCGGGACACCGGCGGTCCCGTGGCCACCACGTCCCGCCTGGACACCTTCGTTCTTCCGCCCGGCCGTAGCGAGATCCGCTGGACCGCGACTGATCCGACCGCCACCGCCCGCCTCACGGTGGCGTGGCGCGACGCCTACATAGCCCTCTAAGGAGACCCGACCCGTTATGACCCTCGCGCAAGCACCGCTGCTCGTGGATGGCGCCAGCCACTCGGCGCAGACCTTCCGCATGATGATCAAGGACCTCTCCCGGGGTGCTGAGGGAGTCACCGAGGCCGCGGACCTGAGGGTCACGCCGCTGCCTGTTCCCGGAGGCGGCGTGCAGGTCGCCGACGGGTCTGCGGTGATCCGCGGGAAGGCGAACGCCTGGCAGGGCTCCTACACCGCCTACAACATCGGCTCCGCCACCGTGCCGATCGCACCTACCGGTGCGACACCGCGGTCGGATCTGGTCGTGCTGCGTGTCGCCGACCCGGAGTTCGAGGGCGGCCTGGATCCGGCGAAGGACGCGATCAACTACTTCGACGTCATTCCCAACGTCTCCCCCACGACGACCGGCGTCCCCAAGGGCGTGACGGGCATAGCGATCGCTCGCGTGGATCTTCCGGCGAATACCGGCACCGTCACCTCCGGGATGATCCGTGACCTGCGTCGAGTCGCCAACCCTCGAAGGGAGCGCACCTTGTACACGGCGTATCCGTCGAAGCTGTCGAAGGCGTTCAAGGATGACGACCAGTGGCATGACTGGCCGCCCGAGGCTCGCTGGACGATCCCGGTGCCGGATTGGGCTACGAAGCTGATCGTCACCGTCACCATCGCCGGCCTGCGTATGGACTACGACAGCCTCTTGGGCAAGCTTCGGCTCATTTTCGGCACCGTTCAGGGCCAGCACACGATGGTCGACGACAACCAAGGCAAGGTCGTCCGCCGCTCTACAGCCGTCGTTGCCGACACCATCACCCTCCCTGCCGACTACCGGGGTACCAGCCAGGTCCTGTACCTGCAGGCGAACATGTCGAAGAACTGGAAGGGCGACCTCGGCGCCGACACGGGTACGTCGATCATCGCCGATGTGGAGTTCACGGAGGGACCGGTGTGACGTACCGGTACCTCACCCAGAACGCGCTGACCGGCGAGTGGCTCTCCCCGCACCTTCCATTGAAGGGGGTCGAGTTCGGGCCGGAACTCAATGGGCCTGGTGAGCTTCGCGGTTCGCTCTCGCCACGCCTGGCATGGTCGCACCCCGAACTCGCTGATCCCGGGACCACTCTGATCTACGCGGAGCGGGACGGGATGCTGCGGTGGGGCGGCATCATCTGGCAGATCGAACCCGACGGCAACACCATGACCGTGGAAGCCGCGGGCTGGTCCTCGTACTTCCACCGTCGGCACGACCTCGACGGCGAACTCGGCGGCCGCGCACCCTATGTGCGCGCCGACCCGTGCCGGATCTTCCGCGACGTCGTCGCATACGCTCAGTCGATCCCGGACGGTGACCTCGGCATCACCGTCGACGACACCACCTCCAAGGCGACCGTCGGCACGCCGGCCGAGCCGTGGCACTCCCGCTGGTGGGAGACCCCCGTGCTCGGCGAGATCCTCGATGACCTGGTGAAGCCCGCCGACTCCCCCGACTACACCTGCACCACCTGGTGGGACATCGGCCGGCGGCCCGTGCGGCGTATCCGGTTGGGCTACCCGCGGCTGGGCAGCCGCCGCTCGGACATCTCCTTCTCCACCGGCGTCAACATCATCCGCTCCACCCCGGTGACGTACAGCGCGGACGAATACGCCCAGGTCGTCATCGCCACTGGTACCGGTGAGGGCCGAGCACAGCGGCGTGCGATCGACGCCGTACGCAACAGGCGGCTGCGCCTGGAGCATGTCCTCGACCTGCCCGAGGTGCGGGGCAAGGACGTCCTGGCGCAGCGCGCGAAGAAGGAGCGTGCCTGGCGGCAGAGCCTCGGCCACGTCGAGGAGATCACCGTCCGCGATCACCCCTCCGCGCCGATCGGCTCCTGGCAGATCGGCGACGACGTCCGCGTCGCCATCCGCGATCAGTGGACGAACTGGACCGGGTGGTGCCGCATCAGCGGCTACACCGTCCGCCCCGACACCGACGAGGGCGAGACCGCCACCCTCCGTCTCGACTCGGCCGCCGCCCACCAGTACGCCACCGCCACCTGACCCCGCAAGGAACACTCTCACTCGTGCCCGCAGACATCGGCACCCGGCTTGCCCGCCTCGAACAACTCGTCCACCGCTCCCTGCGGGCACCTAAACTCGCCAACGCCAGCCTGGAGAACGGCACGCTCGGCGTGTACGACGAGAACGGCTCGTTGCGCGCCCTCATCGGCCAGCAAGCCGACGGCACCACCGGTGTGACCGCCGTCAACGGACCCCGGCCGCCCATCCCGTCCGCGCCAGACGTGCAGCCAGCCCTTGGCGGTGTCCGTGTTACTTGGGACGGCGCGTTCGTCGACGCTGACGCCGCGCCGCTGGACCTGTCCCGCGTGCAGGTGCACCTGCTCGGCTCCCAGGACGCAGAGCCTGATCCGCGGTGGCCCGCCGCGACGATCGAAGCCGCTTCTGGCGCCTCCGTGACCGTCGCCGTGAACGCCTACTGCGAGCTGTGGGTGAGGCTGGTCGCGGTGAACACGTCCGGCACGCCGAGCTTCGCCTCTCCCGCCGTGCTAGCCACACCGCGCCAGGCCGCGTCGGATGATCTGGGCAGTGCGATCGTGCAACAGGGGCACATCGCGCTCGGCGCCATTACCACGGGGCATCTCGCGGTCGGCTCCGTCACGCCCGACCACATCGCTGTCGGGCAGGGCACCAACATGATTCCCGACCCGGGGTTCGAAGGCGCGGCCACTGCCAACACCGTCGCAGCCGGCGGCCCAGCGTGGTCATTCGCGCCGGGCAACCGTACCGGCGTCGGCATCCGTGTCGACTGCACGGCGGACACACCCACCTATCGCACGCTACCGCTGGCGACCGTGCCCATGCTGGCGCACTCTCGTCTGTTTCTCGCCGTCGACATCCTCGTCTCCACCGACCTCGCCGCGCAGGGAGTAAAGCTCCTCGCCCGGTGGGAGACCAGCACCGGCGAGATCCTCGGCTACGGCGTCGCCGAGACCACCCGTCCCGAGCCCAGGGTGTGGCAGCGCATCACGGGGGAGGTCGCCGCACCGCAAGGCACGACGCGCGCAGTGCTGTGCCTGGAGGCTTCCGCAGCCACTGGCGGCTGGGTCGTCTTCGACAACGCCGAAGCCCATGTGGTCTTCGGCGATGCCACCGGCGGTGCCCGCGCGGAGATCGGGCCGCGCGGACTGCGCCTCTTCGACGAGGACGGAGACGAGGTCGTCTCCCTCGTCTCCGGGCAGGCCAACTACCTGACCCTGCGGGACGGCACGACCCGGGTCGCCGCGATCGGCTCCACGGGCGACGCGAGCTTTCAGAACCTGAACGTCGCCGGACAGATAACGATCGGCGGCGACGACCTCGCCATCCTCTACAACGGCCCTCGCGGCCTGGTCGCCGTCGACTGGATGGCCACCTCAGTCAAGACCACCACGGGCACGGAGATGGGCTACGTCGAGCTCGCCTTCGACGCCGAGGACGGCCGCATGTATCGGGTGTCATACGCGGGAACCGCAGAGTGCTCGGCAACCGGTGGCTCGCTGGTCTTGCGACTTCGTACCGGCTACAAGTCCGCGCCGCTGATCTCGTCCACCCAAGTACAAGAGGCCCGGCATCCTCTGACCGCAACCCGACGCTCAGCAGGCCTGGAGTTCGTGTCCTCATGTACACCCACCGGGCTGATCCGGCCCGGCCGCAACCGGCTACTGCTGACGTTCACCAGCGACAGCGGAGCGCCCGCCGGGCAGCAGGTGACCCTGACCGGGGCCAAGGGCCGTCTGGGACACATGACGGTGGAGGACATCGGGGAACAGGTGCCGGAGACCGGCGTGTTCAACACCGGCGGCGCTGTTGTCCCCGACCCGCCGGTGAAGGTCACCCGTACCTACAAGGCCACCTGGTCCGGCAGCTACGCCAACCGATCGGGCTACAACGCCTACTACAAAAACGAGATGGTTAGCGGCTACTTCTCCGCGAACAACGGCACGCAGGCCGCGCTCGTCGGCTTCGGCGGAAGCCTCGCCTCCGATCTGTCCGGGGCCAAGCTCCTCAAGGTCGAGGTGTACTTGTACGCCAACCACTGGTACTACGCCTCCGGCGGCACTGCCGTCCTCAAAGCCCACAGCCACGCCTCCCGGCCCGGCAAGTTCTCCGCCGACCAGAGCGCATCAAAGACGATCACCGGCTGGGCCCGGGCAAGCGGCCGTTGGGTCGACATCACGTCGATCTTCGACTCGACCACGTTCCGCGGCATCGCGGTCGACCCCAACAGCACCAACCAGACCTACTACGGCAAGTTCGACGGCGTCGGCAGCGCACATCCACCGCAGCTGCGGGTCACCTACATCAAGTAACCGGAAGGAACCAACACGCTAGTGCCCGCCCTGTACGGAGACCTCGTCACAAACGGCAGCTTCACCGCCGGCACCGCAGGCTGGTGGTCCGGCGACCCGGCCATGATCACCCTGAACGCACCCGGTACCGGTCTCGAAGCCACAGCGACGACCGACGCAGTCAACCTGTGGGACGCGCCCCTCGGGCAGGACAACATCACGCTGCGCCCCGGGTGCACCTACACGCTGAGCTTCACCGCACGCGCCAGTCAGCCCGGAACGTCACTGCGCGCCCAGGTCGGCCTCGGCGCGGACCCGTGGACCGCGGCCGTGGACCAGACGGTCACCCTGTCCGCGGTTGATCGGCACTTCGTCCTGCCGTTCACCTCGAATCTCGAAACGGCTCAGGCGCAGGTGAGTTTCCAGTTCGGGCAGGGCACCGCGGTCACCGTGCATCTCACCGAGGTCCGGCTCACCTGCTCCACCGCACGTGAGGGGTTCTTCATCGATCCGGACTCCAACGCGGCAAAGTGGGTCGCCGCGAACCCTGACGATCCTCGTGCCGCGAAGATCGGCCAATCAGTCTCCAGGCGGCCGGCGGCTCGGTGGTTCGGTGACTGGAGCAAGGACGTGCGCGCCGAGGTCGACGCCTATGTCACCGCTGCCGCCGCCATCGGAAGGCTGCCGATCCTGACCGCATACAACATGGTCAATCGGGACAATGGCGGCCAATCCAGCGGTGGTGCCGCCTCGCCCGACGAATACCGTGCATGGATTGACGCGTTCGCCGCTGGCATCGGGGATCGACCGGCGATCGTGATCGTGGAGCCGGACTCCCTTGCTCAGCTCGGCAACCTACCAGCCGAAACGGCACGCGCGGAGCGTACGAGCCTGGTCGCCCACGCTGCTGAGGCCCTCGCTGCATGCCCGCTCGTGAGTGCCTACCTCGACGGTGGCAACGCCACCTGGGTCACACCGGATGCGATGGCTGAGCGTCTGTCGGCCGCCCAGGTCTCGAAGGTCCGGGGGTTCGCTGTCGGCGTCGCCAATTTCCACGCGACCGACGTGTCGTGCACCTACGGCCACCAGGTCGCTCAGGCGCTGTCATCGCTCGGCATGCCCGGCGCGCGGTTCGTCATCGACACCTCGCGCAACGGCAACGGTTCCCTGGGGGCCAACGGGCAGCACGTTCACTGGTGCAACCCTGCTGGACGACGCCTCGGTGTGCCCTCGTCCATCGGAGTCGGCGGTGCCGAGTACCTGTTGTGGATCAAGAATGCGGGCGACTCCGACGGCGGGTGCGGCATCGCACCCGACACACCGGCCGGCACGTTCTCCCCCTATCTCGCAGAGCGGCTCATCAACGGCCAGTGACGAGGAGAAGCGCCTCACCTCGTCCTCCGCTCCGCACAGGCGTTTGCTGTCTTGGCCCCCGTACGATCACCAGTGGGGCGGGGCCGCCGGGAGTGATTGCGGTGAGTGTGCCGCCGAGCGCCGAACCCACGCTGTGGGAACTGCACCGTGCCGTGTCTCAGCTGCGTGAGGATCTACGCGGCGACCTCGCCCAACTTGCCGCCCGTCTGGACCAAGTGGTCACTGAGGATGTGTACCGGGCCGACCAGCGTGCGGTCGATCAGCGCATCAGCCAGATCGAGGCCGGCCTGGCTGGGCTGCGCGGCGAGCATGATCAGGCGACGCAGCGTGCCGAGCAACAGCGCCGTGAGGACCAGGCGCAGGCCGCCGCGACGCGGCGGCTCGTGCTCAGTTCATTCGTGTCGCCGCTGCTGTTGATGACCCTGCAGTTGTGGCTCGCGTCGCGCGGCGCGGCCCCGTAGCCGGGGCGACGGAAGCAGTTGAATTTCAGTTCGGGCGTGGGGAGAACAGTGAGCGACGAACGTGGCGATACCTATCAGTGCCGACCATCTCGTTGCCGCGCTGCACGCCGAGGGCGTGCGCGTGGTGGAGCGGTCGGGGTGGAGAACCCACAACAGGAACCACAAGGGGCCGTGGGGGCCGGTGAACGGGGTGATGATCCATCACACCGTGACGTCTGGCACGGCCAACACCGTAAGCATCTGTGAGCGCGGCTACGAAGGGCTCCCAGGCCCGCTGTGCCACGGTGTGATCGCCAAGGACGGCACCGTTCATCTGGTGGGTCACGGCCGCGTCAACCATGCCGGGCGCGGTGATGACGACGTGCTGCGCGCTGTGATCGCGGAACGATCGCTGCCCGCAGCGAACGAGGCGAACACGGACGGCAATACGCACTTCTACGGCTTCGAGTGCGAGAACCTCGGCGATGGCCACGACCCGTGGCCGCCTGCTCAGCTCGACGCGATCGAACGCGCGGCCACTGCACTGTGCCGCATCCACAGCTGGAGCGCGGCGAGCGTGATCGGACATCTTGAGTGGCAGCCCGGAAAGATCGACCCCAAGGGCTTCACCATGGACTGGCTGCGCGAGCGGATCGCGGCCCGGCTGAAGGCCAAGCCCACCGGCACAAGTTCGGACAACGGCTCCAAGGGCAGTAACGGCTCGATGTACGTCGTCAAGGTCGGGGACACGCTCTGCGCTGTCGGAAAGCGGCTGGGCGTGCACTGGGATCACATCGCCCGCGCCAACAAGATCAGCGCCCCGTACGTCATCAAGCCCGGGCAGAAGCTCACCATCCCTGGGAAGCCGTCGGAACGTGCGTACACGCCGCCTCCGTTTCCGGACGGTCTTGCTCCGGGCCGCTCGTCACCGTCTGCCAAGGGCCTTCAGCAGGCGTTGAAGGACACTGGCTGGCTCGACCGCTCAGTGCCGCTCGCCGACAATTACGGACCCCAGACCCAGAAGGCCGTGGCCGCTTTCAACCACAAGCACAGCCTGTTCACCGCCGGCCGCCCCAACGATCCGGTGATTGGCCGGCGCGGCTGGAATCTCCTGCACCGACTTGCCTACGGGACCTGACTACCTTGATCGACTTCATTCATGCTCACAGCACCCGCCTCTATGCCGTCGCCGCGGCAGCACTGTCCTTGATTGCCTATTACGTTCAAGATCTGCCGACCGGACTGATCCTCGCTCTGGTCGCCGCGATCCTGGGCACCGGCGAAGCCGTTCAGCGCGTCGAAGACCGCAAGACGGCCAAGGCTCTTCACCAAGACCCGCCCCTGGCGACACGGCTCTGAGCCGAGGCGCTTGGGCTGCGTGAGTAGCCCGGCCTCCTTCCGACGGTGACGTGATCGACGCCGTCGGAAGGAGGCTTTCCCGTACGCCTTCGCCAACGACACCCGCAAGCCGGGGATCGCTGCCGCAGTGTCCAGCGCCCTTGGATGGCGCCGCCTCAGATCGGACGTGTGGTCGATCTCCGTTCCGGAAGGTGCCCGGCGTCAATGAGCGGCTCAGTTCGGGGGTACCGAACTCGTGAGTTCTCCGGGGCTACCGACCGACTCGGCTGTGCCCTTCTGCTGAATCCCGTACAGCCCGCTCTTCGGGAAGTGGCTGGTTCGGCGGGGCGGCTGCTTCGGACGGGGAGAAGTGCATGAGGTGCCCGGTGTGGGCGGGCTGCTCCAGCCGTGTGCCCGGGTGGGCGGCCAGGTATTCGCGGAACGCTCGGGTCTCGCCGGGAAAGACCCCGTAGTTGTCCACGATCACAATGCCGCCCGGGGACACGAGGGGAACGAGTTCGGTGAGGCAGGTGACGGCTGGCTCGTAGAGGTCGGTGTCGATCATGAGCAGCGAGATGGCGAGTTCGGGATGGGTGGCGACGTACTGGGGGACCGTCTCGCAGACGTCGCCTGGGACCAGCGTCGTGTTCGCTTCGAGCCCGCGGTCCCGGCGGCCCAGGGTCTCAAGGAGCTGGTCTGCTCCGATGCAGTCGAGGCCGGCGACCTGCTGGATGTGGTCGACGATGCGTTGGTCGGATTCGGCCCGGGTACGGGGAAATTCCCCGAATGTGTCGAAGCCGATGAGGGATCGGGTGTGCTCGGTCTCCAGCAGGTGCCGCAGCATCGCCCACATGGTGAAGGATCCCCCGCGGAAGACGCCGCACTCGACTATCGCACCGGGGACCGGGCGGATCCGCTGGTAGATGTCGTAGAGCGCGAGCATCTTGCCGATGCGGCTGGGGCCGCATGTCAGGAGGAAGTCCTGTTCGTGCTGGAATGCTGCGGCCGGATCGGGAAGGTCGATCATGTTGTTCCCTCCTGGGTGAGTGGCTTGGCGGTGGTGCTGGCGCCGGCCCGGCGCGCTGCGGCCGTGAGCAGGTCGATCTGCTCGTCGTCGAACAGGCCGAAGGGCATGCCGAGGGCGCACACGACGTGGTCGACTCCGAGGCTCTTCCATGCGGTGAGCCGGTTGTTCACCTCGTCCGGGGTGCCGATCAGTCCCCGGCTGCGCCACTCCTCGAAGCTGAGACCGTCGAGGTGGCCGCCGGGCACCCAGCGGCGCAGCCTGGTCCATCGCTGGTGGAGATCGGCTTCGTCGGTTCCGATGACGGTGGTGAGGCCGATGGAACGGAGGATCGGGGTACTCGTCCGTGACGATGGCTGTGCCGCGTTCAGCCGGGCGAGGCACCGTCGGTAGTCGGCGGGGGTGGGGTTCCAGGCCAGGTTCCAGCCGTCCGCGATGCGTGCGGCGACGCCCAGAATGCCGCTGCGTTTGCCCCCTACCCAAACCGGCGGTGCCGTGGGACCCAACTGGGTGCGGATCAGGGCGGCGGTCCGTTCCACGCTGGCGAGCCGGTCGGCGGCTGCAGGGAACCGACGACCCGCCGCCGCGAATTCGGCGGGGTTCCAGCCAGCTCCGAGGCCGATGTCGAGGCGTTCTCCGGCGAGATCGGCGACTGTGGCGATCTGATGGACCAGTAGTTCCGGTTCGCGCAGCGGTGCGGGGGTGACCAGGGATCCGAGCCGGATACGGCGGGTGGTCGCGGCGATCGCGGCCATCAGAGTCCAGCAGTCCGGGGAGTGGCGGCGATCCTGAGGGGCGACATCGAGCCAGAGATGGTCCGATACCCAGACCTGGTGCAATCCGGCCTGCTCAGCTCTTTGTGCGTAGGCCAGTGCCTCGCGCGTCCGATGCGCTCCGGCGACCTCTGGAGTGGGGAAGAAGCCGTCGTAGTGGGGTAGTGCCAGGCCGATCGTGATCACGCCGGGCTCCCGTCGGTTTGCGGGTGGATGAAGGGCTTCAACAGCAGGTGCGGACGGTCGGAGTACGAGGAGTCGAGGATCCGGACCGCCTCGCCCAGGAGCGGAGCGAACAGGTGGTGCCTTCCGTCCACGATGACCTGGGGTATTTCCCGGAGCAGGAGCATCGCGGTGTGAACAGCGAGCGCGCCGAGGTCCTGTTCCAGTTCGCCGGGCCGACTCATCCGCCGGAAGACGCGCACCGCCGGAGCGGTCCACCTGGAGAGAACTGCCAGGGATGGAGTGCTGTAGCTGAGATCGAGTGCGGAGCGTGTAGGAGTGAGGCGGCCGTGCGTGCCGGCCAGGAGGTTCTCGACGTACCACCAGCCGACGAGGTGGCTTGTCATCATGCGCCAGTCCTGGTGGTGGCCGGACCACTCCCAGTCCACGAGGTGCCACTGGTTCGCGTGGTCGAGCAGGACGTTGCGAGGTTGGGGGTCTCCGTGGCACGCGACGTGAATAGTGGGTGGTCGGAGGGCTGCCAGCCGATGCAGCATCCGGTCCAGGGATCCGTGGTCCGTGCCGTTGACGATGATGTGGTGCCCGCCGTCGATCGGCAGTCGCAGGCGGTGCGCGGCGTCGTGTAGGCCGTGGCGGGCACGTTCCAGTCGCAGTGCGTGTTTTCTGGTGGCCAACGCGGGTTCGAAGCCTGACCGCGCGGACTGGAGCCACACCCGGCAGAGCGCCTCGGTCACCTCGGTCCACGCCGCGGCTGCCTGGGTGGAGGGCCCGCGGCGGAGGGCGGCATCCGCCAGGGTGGTTACCGAGGGACAGCGGGTGATCAGGGTGTCTGTGCCGTGGTGGTGACCGGCGAAGAGGACCTCAGGGAGCCTGGCGCCGAAGTAGGGGGCGATGGTGTCCCGGGCGCGGGCCTGCTGGGTGGCGGGCACTCGCGGGTTTCGAGCGGTCTTGACGGCCACGAGCGTGCCGTCGGGTCGTTGGACGATGCGGACGAGGGCTCCCGAGGAGCCAGTGCGGACGATGCGGACGGTGTGGGCGGTGCGGGAACTTAAGAGACGCTCCCGCACCGATATACCAGAAGGCATGGATATCCCGGTGGTCTTCAGGGGGCTGTGTTTTCCCTGCTCTTGCGGGCTCGCTCGGCCTTGCGACGCAGCTGGTTGTAGGCGGCGGTCAAGCCCATCGCCTTGCGGGCTTCAAAGACCACCTGCTGCACTTCGCGGCGGGTGCGCTCGGTGCCTTCGACGATGATCTCGTCGACGAGGCCACTCTGTTCCTCGTAGTGTGCGCGGCGCTCCCGCATCGGGTCGAGGAAGCGGTTGATGGCGGCAGCCAGCTTGTCCTTGACCTCCACGTCGCCGACCTTGCCCGCTCGGTAGCGTTCCTTGAGGTCTGCGACCTCCGCGGCGTTGTCGTTGAAGACGTCGTGGTAGATGAAGACGGGGTTGCCCTCCACCGTGCCGGGAATGTCGGCGCGGATCCGCTTGGGGTCGGTGTACATGCCGGCGACCCGCTTGCGGACATCCTCGGCGCTGTCGGAGAGGTAGATGACGTTGCCGATGGACTTGCTCATCTTCCCCTGGCCGTCGGTGCCCACCAGGGTGGGCACGTCGCTCTCGACGAGTTCGGGGACGGGGAAGGTCTCCCCGTAGAGGTAGTTGAACCGGCGGGCGATCTCCCGGGTGACTTCCACGTGGGCGTGGTTGTCTTTGCCGACGGGAACGACGTGCGCCTTGACGCAGAGGATGTCGGCCGCCTGGAGCACGGGGTAGCCGAGCAGGCCGTACGGCATCTCTTCCTTGCCCGCGTCCCGAGCCATGTCCTTCAGGCTGGGCACACGTTCCAGGCGCGGCACGGTCACGAGGTTCTGGAACAGGGCGTTGAGCTCGGTGACCTCGGGGATCGCCGATTGCAGGTAGAAGGTCGCCCGGGCCGGGTCGATGCCGGCCGCTAGGGAGTCCAGGACCATGTCCCGGGCGTTGGTGGAGACCTTGGCGATGTCCTCCCGGGTGTTCTTGGTGGTGAGCATGTGCAGGTCAGCGATGATCAGGAAGGTCTCGTACTTGTGCTGGAGCTGCACCCGGTTGGCGATGCTGCCCACGTAGTGGCCGAGGTGCAGCTTTCCGGTGGGTCGGTCTCCAGTGAGCATGCGCTGGTCAGTCATGGAACTGATGGCCCTTCAAAGGTCTTGTGGATCAACGACGGACGGTGAGATCAGATCCCATTCTCGCCGGTCCTGTCCTGCCGAAGCGCCTCGATTAGTGGTTCGACGAACGGCACGTCGATCAGATGGATCTGCATCCAGCCGGGCATCGCCCAGCGCCGGCCGTCTCGGAACGGCGTCCCACCGTCCCGCAGGCGGCGAGCGACCTGTGCGAAGCGGGTGCCGAGGTTCATCAGAAGGAAGTTCGCCTCGGTCTGGACGTACGCGATGCCGAGGTCCTCTAGGGTTGCCGTGAGCCGGGCCCGGGCTTCGTGGCTGGCCTGTACGGTCCGCTGATGGGACTCGTCGTCCCTCAGCGCGCTGTGGGCCGCGGCGAGCGCCAGCGAGTCCATCGTGTACGGCAGCCGCTGGGAGCGCAGCCGATCGGCCAAGGGCGTGGCTGCGAGTGCATACCCGACTCGCGCGCCGAGCAGGCAGTGAGCCTTGGACATCGATCCGAACAGCACGGTGCGCGGATACCGGCTGAGCAGTCGCGAGGCCGGTTCGATGGGCGTGCGCATGAAGTCGGCGTAGACGAGGTCGAGCAGCACGACGGCGTCATCAGGCAGAGCCTCGAAGAGGCGGTCGAGCAGCTCGGTGACCTGGCCGACGGCTCCCGAAACGGAGTGCGGGACGTCGATGACGCACACTGCCGTGTCCCGGTCGGCCAGACGGACCAAGGCCGCGGCGTCATGGCTGAGGGTGCGCGGGTCCCACGCAGCAGTCTCGTACCGCAGGTGGTGACGCTCGGCGAGCTCTTGGTACAGCTCGAAAGTCGGCTCTGTTGCGACCACCTTTCCACCGGAGCGGGCTTGGATGTGGAAAAGCCAGTCCATGACCTCCGTGGAACCGTGGCCCACCACGACCTGGTCGGGGTGTACTCCGGACCGTTCCGCGATGGCAGTCTCCAGGTCGGTGGCATCGCGGGGTGGCGGACGGTGCAGTCCGCCGGCGGCCCGGCTGACGGCGGGTCCCACCTGCAAGGAGGTGCCTGAGCGCAGGGGTGTCCTGGTGGCGGCGCGGAGCCCGCAGACCACCCCGGTCACGTGCTCCGCCTTGCAGTCCCCGCAGGTCCGACCCGACAGGCAGCCGTCCAGCGCCCGCTGGGCGGTCTCCGGTGGACACAGCAGCTCGATCATGGCGAACGCCGAGCAGCGCGTCGCGTCCCCACCCAGGGCACGCTGCTCCTCGACGCTCGCCCGGCCACCGGTCCGTGAGCGCAGAAACTTACGCTGGACCGTCGCCTCGTCGTCGTCCACGAAGACCACGGAGGACGGCTCGCGGACACTGCCCCGCTCGCCTTCCCGCCGAAGACTTGGGAAGAGCCGGCGGTAGAGCAGCTCCGGAACCTGGGCGTCGACAGCCCGTGCGGCTTGGGGAAGCAGGGCCGAGTGCGGCGCCTGCATGGCGTCGACCAGGGCGACACCTCCCTCCTCCATACCTTGAGGGGTATAGAGGAAGAAGCTGATCATGGCTTCCAGGTCGGTCAGTGCACGCGCTGGTGTACTGCTGTCCCAGCCGTAGAGGCGGCGCATCTTGTCCAGCCGCAGCCCGGACAGCGCCCGGTGCTGCCACCGCCGTAGGTCGGGGCCGTACTCGATGAGATGGTCGGGCACCGAGGCTCCTGCGTAGTGACAGAGTGCCGTGCGGAAGCCGTCGACGATGGACGTGGAATCGACCGAGGCGTCGAACAGCAGAAGGTGCGCACCGCCGTCGGCCATCTGAGCTGCCGTCCGTGCCAGCCCGAGGTGGCCCAGGTGCAGGCGCCGGCCGGCGAACCCTACGCGGATCGGAGAGGTGACCCCGTGGGGAGACGGTTGCGAGCCACCGAACGCCTGGGTCGCCCAGACCTCGCCGGGCAGCACCGACCCTCCTGTCTCCTGCGCCCCGACATCGGGACCGACGACCGGCCGGAGACCGAACTGGCGTGAGCGGTCCTCTTCGAGCGCGGCGGTCTGCCGGTTGCATGCCGCGTGCCATGCTGCGAGGGCCATGGTCATGGCGCACCTCCCCCTTCGGCGATGCCGTGGAGGAACGCCAAGGCCGAGTGCTGTTCGTGGGGCGTTGCGTGAGCGTCCGTTTTGCCGAAGTACACGTCCGGGAAGCCGGGGTCCGCTTCGTGACACACGGCTCCGAAGGCCCAGAACCGGGCCGTGCAACGGGCGCGTTCCCGGTCGGCGTCATCGACTGGTGTGAGCCCGGTGTATACCCAGCAGCCCCCGTGGGTGGCCGCAGGTGCGATGTACCGAGCGGCCCGGAGTGCTTCGAGGTACGTGCGGCGCTGGTGCCCCCACACTCTGGCCATCAGCGGGGGGTTACGAAGGAGCCTGGCCAGGTAGCCCGCAGCATCGGGGTAGAGGTCGAGGAATGCCAGATGGGCGTGGGCGAGCAGCTGGTCCGCGCTCCAGGCCGTGTCCGGCTGTCCCAGGGCGAGCAATTCAGCAAGGGGCGCCAGGAATCGGGCGGTGTGCTGCGAAAGCGACAGATCACGCTCGGGCTGGTCGGTGACGAAGGGACCGAAGAGCTTCAGCGTGAAGTATCCGCCGAACTGGCGCCTCAGTCCGTCGTCTGCCAGATCTTCATGCGACAACACGTAGATCGTCACGGGCGTCGCGTCCCACCAGGCACTTCGCCGGTGCGGCACACTACCGGGGCTGCCGTCGTAGAGGAGAAACGCGTCGAGGTCGCTGCCCTCGCGCCCCTGGCCGAGCGGCAGGCTGCCGTAGAAGACCCACTGCCGGCCCTCGCGAGGTATGTCGGCCACGGCAGGTTCCAGCAGGGTGATGAGATCGGGGATCCGGTCGACGAAGTCCTGGCTGATCGCCGCTTCCACCGGACCGGTCAGCATCCCAGCCACGCCTCCACCTCCTTCAACCATCGGCCGTCAGCGTCGGCCAGCAGACTCCTGACACCAAGCGACCTGGCGGCAGCGACGTTCGCCAGCTTGTCGTCCACATAGAGGGTTTGAGCCAGGTCAGTGCCGCCGAGCAACCGGTCGTACGCCGCCTGGTCCGGCTTGACCGCTCCCGTGATGCTGGAGATCGACACTTCCGAGAAGTGGCCGGTCAGGGCGAGGGCCTCCAACCGAGGTACGAGCCACTCGTGCCGGTGGTTCGAGATCAGGACCAGCCGAGCGTGCCGACTCCAGGACGGGAGCCGGCGGACCGCGGGCAGAGCCCGCATGGACTGGTCGACGACAGTACGCCACTCCGCTGAAGCACTCGCCAGCCCGCAGGCCATGGCCAGGGAGGTCCAGAAAGACGTCTCGTCCATCCGGCCGGCCCACAGGTCGTCGCGGAATCGCTGCCGGAACAGCTGGGCGACCACAGCGGGGTGCAGACCGCTGGAAGCGGCGACGGCGCGGAACAACGGCTCCATGGGCTCGCCCAGCACGACTCCGCAGGCGTCCAAGAGCAGCGTCCGTTCCGGCGAATCGCGCTGCAACTGCGGTTGACTCCTCACGGCATCCTCCCGACCAACTCGTCACCGCCGCCATCGCCGCAGTAGAAGGTCTGCCATCGCGCGACACCGACTTCTCGGGGGACCGCCGGGAAGAGCGGGCGACCGGGCTTCGCCGCCCCCGCCCGGCAGCCGAACACGACGGCGACGAAATGGGTGCGGCCCTGCGCCTCGGCGACGTGAGGGGACGCATCACTGAGAACGACCGGCTTGGATGCAATCGGTACGTCACCCAGTTGGTGTGTAGTGATCGCGGGCGGCCCCATCGGCAAAAGGGGGCCCGACGGCGGATAGCGCATGGTGAGGCTCCATCAGTAGATCGGTGATCCGGTGCAGGACCGAACTCTCCGGCTGGCCGGGCTTCCACGACCCGGAGGCGCCTCGTGGAGGCGTCCGATGGACGAAGGAGAGCGGCTTGGCTGCCACCAGGTCGCAGTGACCGTGCTGATCTTGCGGTGGTGGTTCAACTCTCGCCTTGCGGAAGCGACTTCGGGAGCGTGCACTGAGGGGTGCACTCGTGCACTCCCACGTGCAAACCTCCTGCACCGTGGTTCCGACCTGCGTAGAGTGACCGTGCGTCAAGCTGGCACTACGGCCGTTTTCTGAGGGGCCTGATGACACAACGGAACGCCCGGCTGGCCGCGCTCATGCAGGAAGCCGACTTCTCGCACAAGTCGCTTGCCCGCGCTGTAGTCGCCGCAGCCGCTCTAGCAGGCGAAGACACCACTTGCGATCACACGTACGTCACCCGTTGGCTCAAGGGCTCGATACCGCGCGGGAACATGCCGCAGTTCATCGCCGATGCCATCGGGCGCAAGCTGGGACGCCGCCTCACCATCGACGACATCGGAATGGGCGACGCGGCAGTGTCCGCCATAAAGCCCGACCTAGGGCTCGACTTCGCAGACCGTCCCGAGGCCGCGGTCAAGACCGTGGCCGATCTGTGGCGCGCCGACCTTGCCGAGGCCGAAGCGTTGGTCCGGACACAGCCAGACTCTGCCGCCTGGAACACTGCTGCCCTGCGCTGGCTCGTCGCCCCACCGGACGGAGCCCTGACACAGGCGGGCGACCGGGCCATCGGCGCCATGGACGTTGAAATGGTGCGCGCAACTGCCGACGCATTCAGCATGCTCGATGGGAAGTTCGGCGGTGGCCACGCCCGGCGCGCACTGATTCAGTACCTGCACACGGATGTCCGGCCGATGCTCGACGGGAGGTACTCCGACGCCGTGGGCAAGCAACTGTACTCGGCTGTGGCCGAAGCACTCTTGCTCGCCGGATGGATGTCGTACGACAGCTGCCTGCACGGCATCGCCCAGCGGTACTTCCTCCAGGCTCTTCGCATGACGCAGGCGGCCGGCGACAGGCGCCTGGGCGGAAGCATCCTGTCCGCGATGAGCCACCAGGCCACGTTCATGGGACGGTATGAGGACGCTGCGACTCTCGCCCGAGCCGCGTACACGGGCCCCGGCGCAAGCCTGGGGCCGACGATGGCCGCGCAGTTCCGCGCCATGGAGGCGCGAGCCCTGGCTCGTCTCGGCGACGAGCGAGGCTGTGACCTGGCCCTGGTGGAGGCGGAACGCCAGCTCAGCCAGAGGACAGCCGACAGCGACCCGCCGTACATCGCGTACTTCGACGAGATAGAGCTGGCTGCCGAGATCGGCCACTGCTTCCGAGACCTGGGACGCTCTGCCGAAGCCACGGAGCGGGGCGCAGGCTCCATCTTCGGCAACGGTATGAACACCCGCAGCGACTTCTTCGCGACGATGGTGCAAGCCGAGGCATACATCAACCAAGGTGAGATCGGCCGCGGCTTCGAAATCGCCCTGAGCGCGCTCAGCCTCGGTGAGAGCCTGAAATCGGCGCGCGGTCTGCAGTACGTGCGGGAGTTTCAGGGCCGCGTCACGGACGGCATGCGGCGGGCCGCGGAGTTCCGCGACTTCACGGAACGAGCCCGCCGCTTCCGCCTCTGGCAGGAAGCCGGAATCGCCTAGAACGGCGCCCAAGCCCGCCGCGAACCACCCGACCGCAGCGTCTCAACGCGCTTCTCGACTTCCTCGGCGGCGCGCGGATCCGCGCCGGCGTTCTGCGAAAGCCACGTGACCATCAGGAGTTCGCGGACGCTCCGGAGCACGGTGTACCCGGACCACTGCCGGACGTCGAAGCCGTAACCGTCCGCGAAGTCGGCGTACTCGGCCTCCGTATGCCAGCCGAAGCTGTCGTAATACATGGCCGTCTGTATGAGGTCCCACTCGCGGGGACCGGTTACGAAACCGTCCAGGTCGATGACCTTCGGATGCCCATCGGCGTCTCGCAGGACGTTGCCGACGTTGAAGTCACCGTGCAGATGTCCCGGCGGAAGGACGAAATCCAGCTCCTGGTACTCGGCCGCCAACTCCTCGGCCAGACCTGTTAGATACGCGCGAGTCTCAGCACGGATCGCCGCACGTCCTAGGCGCTGCTTGACCTTGTCGAAGGGACGCAGTTCGGGCAGGGAAAAGCGCGGTGGTTCCAGTCCGTGGAGTCGCCGCAGCAGCTCTCCCATCTCGCGCGTACTGGCGTACTTCTCGCCGTCGGCCAGCCCTTCCCAAAAGGTCACCGGATGCCCCTCGACGACGACGGGCTGTTCAGCTTCCGTGGCGAGCCGCGCCGACGGATAGTCCTCAGCTGCGAGCCATCGTGCTACAGCTACCTCCCGACGCACGGAGGGCAGGCGGTCAGCATGGCGGCCGACGCGGGAGACGACTCGCCCGCCGTCCATGCGGAACACCGCGTGGTCACCGAGTCGCAGCATTTCGATCCCGTCGGGGACCAACCCGGCCAGCCCGCAGGCTCTGCGCAAGATGTTCTCTGCCGTCGCGGAGTCGAACGCGGTTCGTTCGTTCGTCGTCACGCCGTCTGACCTCCTTGTGCCACAGGCAGAACGAGTATCACCCGTCCCTATGCATGGACCGTATCCGCGAAGCTGGCTTATGCGCGCCCCTTACAGAACGAGCGATGCGCCCGGACCATCATTGATGGTCTCGATGTCTGAAGCTCGATGCCAGCGCCACCCACGCTCCGGACGGGTAGCAGACGGAGGTGCCTGGCCAGAGTAGTCCGGTCGTGGAAGCTGCCCTGCTCTTGGCTCTCTGGCGCCATGTTGTTCATGCTCACCGGATCAAGCGGCTCGGGTAAGGCGAACCTCGCTTATGCGCCGGCCGGTCGGCTCGGGAAGATCGCTGTGCGCGACTCCAATGAGCTTGGTGTGTCGGAGGACGCACCGTCACTGGCGCCAGCACATGACCGAGATGTGGGTGCGCCGCGCGTTGGACTACCACGACCTCGGCATCGACCGCTGGACCAGTCTGAGTGACATCTCGGCCGTGATATCACCGCGGAGATAGGGGCTAGGGTGGCGCATGGTCCATGGTGGTCATCCGCCGCTGCCGGGGCTGACAGGTTGTACTGGTTCCTCCGCGGGGCTGCCCGGTGAAGTCGGCGAGCGATCCGTTCACCTACCGGAGATCGCGTTTACGCCATAGCCCTTGCCCGTCGAGAGGTCCAGCCATGTCGCGCCGGCTCGAAGAATCGCCCTACGCGTTCACCGTCCCGCCGCTGGAGGAAGCGGTACCCGTCGCACGAAGCCGCGTTGCGCACCGCGCTGGAGAACTCGGGTTCTCCTTGGATTCCCCCTTGTGCGATGACCTGAGATTGCTGACGACGGAAGTGGTGACGAACTCGATCACGCACACGCAGGCCTCGTGTGTCGTGTGCGTGCGCTGGACCGGCAAGCGGCTACGCGTGGAAGTCACCGACGCTGATCCCGCGCTGGCGAGCTTGTCCCACGCCGAGCCCATGGTAGAGAGCGGACGCGGTCTGCTCCTCGTGGAGGCGTTGGCGGCAACGTGGGGTAGCCAGCCCTGCCCCGCGGGGAAGACGACATGGTTCGAGTTGGCGGTGCCGACTGTTGAGGAATCGTCCATGAATGCGACGATCTCGCATACTTTGGAGGGGGTCCACCAAGCGATCGGCAGCTCTGCCGAAGCCGCTCCCGCCGCGGCTGAGCCAGAGGTCATCGTGCACGCGCCAGCGAAGCTGGAACCTCAGGCTGCTTGAGTCCGACCGACCTGGTTGCTCGTCTCCGCACCGATGAGTCCCTGTGGTCGAAACGGGCACAGGATGCAACATTCAAGAGGGTGGTCGGTAGATCGAGCCCTCAGCGCGGCAGCCCCGATGTGGGCGGCCGTCCTCCTGATCGAGGCGCTTCGGCCGGACCCGACCGGCGAGAATGGCACCTCATCTCACCGTCCGTCGTTGCTCGACAAGGCATGGGATTTACGTTGAGCCATCGACGGCGCTGCGGTGACGGGTGGGGATCTTGCATTCGCTGGAAGTATTCTGCTATCGCTCAGCCGGCACAGCAGAAGGGAAGGCCGTCGTGGCGAAGCCACTGATCGTGGGCCGCAAGGAGTTCGCGAAGATCTACAACGTGGCGCAGACGGCCGTCAGCGATTTGTGGGTGCCTCGGGGCCTGGTCTCCTACGAGGACGCCGCGATCGTTTCCGGCAAGCCGTTCTGGCCCGGTGGCCTGGCGGTGGACTTCGCGCTGCCCCCCGGCAGTCGCGGCCGGCAGTTGGACGAGACCTTGCTCACCGAGTTGGAGAAGGAACAGGGGGCTACGTCCCGTCCGAAGTCGAAGGGCGAGTTGCCGCCTCTCGTGGGCCTTCAGGAGTACGGTGCGCTCTTCGGGGTGACTCAGCAGGTCGTGGCGTCGGCTCGTCGGCGGGGCGGCGAGATGCTGCCGGCCGAGGACTACCTGCTCTCGGGGTCTCCCCTGTGGATGCTCTCGACGGTCCTCGACGCGGCGTCGGAGACCATGAAGCACAGCCGTAAGGGCACGTGGCAGTTGCAGGAGAAGGTCGTTGAGGCTCTCCGTGAAGGCCGGTACGACGGCCCGGGGTCGTCGATAGCGGCACGCGGCAATTACGGCGCGAAGAAGGGCTGACGCTAGGCCTCGCCAACTCACTCGCAGAAGCGTGGCGCTGAGCTGCTGCCTCTAGAGCCTGTCCGGTAGGTCGTGCCGTCTGCGCACCGTCCAGTCCGAGACACCTGCGGAGTTGGTGGACTATCCCCCCTTCGCCGCTCCGCGAAGTACCACTGCCCAGGCCGCAGCTGGTAGGGCTGGGCAGTGGTCCAGTAGGGCTGATCCGGTAAGTCAGCCGTCGAAGCCGTCGTTGGCGAAGGTCGGGTTCAGGGCACCAATCACATTGCCGCTGTTTCCTGTGGCGTTGACTGGCACATGGACTGGCGCCTGAACAAGGTTGCCGGCGCCGACGCCGGGAGAGTTCTCGGCCTTGCCGTCGGCGTCGGCTCCAGAGGCCATTGCAGATCCAGTACTGGTCAGCAGAGCAGCTGCGACCAGGCCGATCGTGACGATGACAGCGCGTGCACGCATGGTTCCTCCTGTGCTGTATGGGTCGCCCGGGTTCTGCACCGTCGGAGGATCCGAGAATCGCCCTTCACCCGAACGGGAGCGCAATCCCATTCCTCCGGGGCAGGTGGCCAGTGCTGTTGACGCGCTCACGTGCAGGTCAGCCGCCCGACCCATCGGACAGGCCCGAGCCCGGTGCAGTGGCGCGTCAGGCTGGAGCGGTTGGGCGCCGCGCCTGCGTGACGGTCGCTTCACTCGATCTCGCTGCTTAGACGGCAGGGAGTAGCCCGCACCCTGGCCGCTCACCGTTCGGTGCTGCGCGCTCCAGGAGTTGCCCCCCCGCATAAAGATAGTAGAATAATTACAACCGGGAGGGGGTGTTCGGTGCAGGCAGACTCGTGGCGCAAAATAGGCTGCGATACATCGAAAGAGGAGGGGGCATGGCCTCAGTGCAGCTCGAACTGCCCATCGCAGCCATCCGCCAGCCGGATCACCCGGCGGGCAAGCTGAGCATCCAGGAGCGATTCGAGGCGTTCCATCAGCTCAACCCTTGGATCCTCCGACACCTGGAGGCTCTTACCGCCGACTGCGTCGAGCGCGGTCTCACGCGGATCGGCATCGGGATGCTGTTCGAGGTTCTGCGCTGGCAGTACGGGATCGCCACACAGGGCGAACCCTGGAAGCTCAACAACGACTTCCGGTCCCGCTACGTGCGACTCCTGCTTGAACTGCACCCCGAGTGGTCTTCCCTGTTCGAGACGCGGAAGATCCACACGGTCTAGTAATAGGTCAGTGCCCATCAATCATCTCTGGAGATGTCTGTGTCCACCATGACTGCGCCACGCCTGCGCACCCGGAAGCCGACTGGCATCGTGCCGTGGCCGAAGATCCTCATCGAAGGCGAGGAGAAGGCCGGCAAGTCCTGGCTCGCCGCCCAGTTCACCGGCTCCAAGCCGACCGGGCAGGCGTACTGGCTGGAACTCGGCGAGGACACAGCGGACGAGTACGCGAGCGTGCCTGGCGCGGACTACCTGTTGATCGAGCACAACGGTACCTACCGCGACATCCTCGGCCAGATCGAAGCAGTACATGCGGAGGCGAAGCGGGCTGCGGCCGCGAAGGAGCCGCCTGTCGTCCTGGTGGTCGACTCGATCTCGCTGTTGTGGCGCATGTTGGTGAACTGGACGCACGAGCGTGCCCGGCGCTCCCCGCAGGGGCAGCGCAAACTGCGGCAGGACCCGGACGCCGAGATCAAGCCGACGATGAACCTGTGGAATGACGCCTACGAGCGGTGGGCGAACGTGATGTACCTGGTGCGTACGATGCCGGGCATCGTGGTCTTGCTCGCCCGGGGCAAAGAGGTCGCCGCCGTGGACGGCAACGGTGACCCAATCCCGAACACGAAGGACTGGCGGGTGGAGGGGCACAAGTCCCTCGCCTACGACGCCACAGTGTGGGTACGTCTGCGGCGCGGCCAGGATCCGCAGGTCATCGGGGCGCGGTCGCTGAAGTTCGAAGTACCGCGGGACGGCAAGCCGATGGCGCTGCCGGACTTCAACATCGAGCAGTTGGTGTTCGGCCTGATGGGATGCTCGGTGCACACCCAGCCGAGGGTTACTCCTGAGCTCACCGGCGACCTGGCGCAGCGATGGCTGCCGAAGGTCCAGAACGCGGCCAAGGGCGGTCTGGATGAGCTGAAGAAGCTGTGGACGGAGGCCAGCGCGGACGAGGAGCTGTCCCGTGAGGAGATCCGCGTGGTGCGGGCAGCAATCGAACGGCAGGCTGCAGAGCTGAAGAACCCTGAGCAGCTCAGCGACCCGACCGGGGATGCGGCACGGTTGCGCGCCGCGGCCGCTGAGCAGGATGCCGCGGCCGAAGACGTGCTCGAAGAGCCACGCCTCGACGACGAGTTCGCTGCCGCCTGACCGTCCTCTCGCCTTCTGATGCCGGGGCCTGCCTCACGCACGCCCGCGGGCCCCGGCATGCCCTTTTGGAGTTCACTGTGACCACGCAATCCTTTGCCCCGCCGGCTCCGGTGTCGATCTGGGGCGCAGCTCAAGCCGCTGACGCCCGCCGCCCCCGCTCCCGTCAGACGCAACTCGGCGCATCGGACACCATCTGCTCGCGCAGAGCCGGATACATCCTGCACGGTGCCGAGCGCACCCACAGCCCGGACATGCGGGCGGCCATCCTCGGCACCTACATCCATCAGGGCCTGCTGGAAGATGCGCGTCGCGAGTACGGGTGGCTGGTGGAGCGCACCGTCACCGACGAGGTGCTGCGCGGCCATGTCGATGTCGTTCAGCTCGACGCGGTGACAGCGGCACGGCTGCCGAAGCGGCACCGCCCAGTCGAGCCCGCCGACGTGGTGACGGTTGAGGACGTGAAGACGAAGTCGGGCAGGGTCTGGGATCGTGTGGTGCGGTATGGGCCGACACCGGCTGAGATGCGGCAGGTCATGCTGTACGCGGACCTGCTGCGGAGGGTCGGGTTCGCCGACATACCGGGGCAGCGGTACCTGCACCGGCTGGGTCGGTTGGACGTTAAGCGGGTGCGGTTCCGGTTCGTGTGCCGCGACACCGGCGACGAGCATCTCCAGGAGTTCGATTTCGACCCCTGGCTGGCGGCTGAGGCTCGCTGGTGGGTGGATCGCGTGCTGGATGCGGCCACGCCGGAGGAACTGCCACGCGATCACGACGGGCCTGGGCTGTCGGTGATCTGCGACAACTGCCCCTTCCGGGATGCGTGCTGGCCGGATGTGCCTCCGGGGAGGCCTGCGCAGACGATCCTCATCCAAGATGACGCCGACCGCGCCCAGGCTCTTGCCGACTATGTGCGTGGTCACGAGCTGTACCGGGAGGGCAAGCGGTTGAAGGAGCTGGCCCGGGCGAAGCTCGATGACTCACCCGAGGGCGACTACGGGGCGAATCACCTTGGTTGGAGCGGCGGCAATCCCAAGGAGGAGCCGGACGTCGTCGCCATGGTCGAGCGGTTCGAGGACGCCGACCTGGTCGTGCCGATGGTGCCGGACATGAAGGCGATGGTGGAGATTCTGCGCCGAGCCGGCATGACCGTGCCCATGCGAAAGGCCGCTGGGCAGAAGACGCCCCGCTCCATCAAGGTCAGCCCCGCCCGCACGCCCGTCTGACCGGCCAGTGGCCGCACCGCACACAGTGCGGGGCCCTCTCCCGCGCTGCCGCTATTCATCTCTTCGTTCTGCCTTGGAGGCCTTCTCCGTGACCATCCTGCGTCGCCACCTCAGCACCGGCTTCACGGTGCTGCCGACGACCACCCTCGAGGACTCGAGGCTGTCGTTCCGCGCGCGGGGCATCCTCGCGTTCCTCGTCGCAAAGCCGGACTCGTGGAGGGTACGCGCGGAGTCGATCGCGGCAGCCGGGAAGGAGGGCGTTGAGGCGGTCAAGACGGCGCTTCGGGAGCTGAAGGATCACGGCTACTACCGGGTGGTGACCGAGCGGCTCAAGGACGGGACGCTGAGGCGGATCACAGAGGTGTACGACACAGCACAGGAGTGGGCGGCCAAGGAGTACCGCGCACTGGAGCGTCGGCGGGTGGCGCGCAAGCGGAAGCAGCAGGCTGCTGCGGACGCCGACGTCCAGGCCGGGCCTGGGGCGGCCGTCTCGGGGCCAGAGGGGCCTGAAGCCGAGGGGGCAGTCGGCGGGACCGACAGCGGGTTTTCGGGCGTCGGTTTTCCGGATGGCGGTTCACCGGACGGCGGATCCTCGGGCGATCTAGTTAGTACCCAGAGCCAATATCCAGAGGAGAACCCCCCTACCCCCACAGCTGGCGCTGCGGGGGCGTGCGAAGCTGCGCCGTCATCAACTGCGGAGCCGGGTTCGTGTCCAGCGCATCCGGATGGGCAGGGTCCTTCGTGCCGTGGGTGCGGTACGAGTCCTCGGCAGCTGCGAGAGCAGCAGGAACGGGCACAGAGGGAGGAGTTCAAGGCCCGGGAGCGGGCGGCGAACGAGCGGGTGCTGGAGCAGGTGCGGCGCAAGCCCGGTAGGGAGGGTCTGTCGGAGGTGGCGCGAGCGCAGTTGGAAGCGATGCGCAGTACGGGCCGGGCGGCCGTCGAGCGGAGGCGGGAGGTACAGTCATCTCGACAAATAGGTTGCGATCCATCGCCGCGAGGGTAAGCAGGACGCCCAACTTGCCACCCTCACCTGTGATAGTAGAATAATGCAAAGCTGGGAAGGCTTGCAGACTACACCTTGGAGATCACCGTGATTGCCGGCTCCATCTACTGCGGACCCACCTTCCTGGTCTAGTCGATGGCTTGCCGGGTTCTCAACTCCATCGTGCGTCAGCTTGAGGATCAGGTGGACGAGGTGTCCGACAGGCGCCTGACGCTTGCGCAGAAGTAGCTTTACATCGGTGCACACTCTTCAAAATAGGTCAGTGTGCATCGTCCGAGTCAGATGGGATTCGTCATGTTCGATGCGACCGCTGAAGTGGCCGCAGTCCGCTCCACCTACGGACCGGAGGAAGAGCGGGCGCTCGCCGTGTACGGCGACGTGGTCGCCGCGTTCGACGCGGCCGGCCTGCCCGCGTATGTGGAGACGCGCGGCGGCCTGGCGATCTGCGCCTACGCCCCGGACGGCGCGATGCTGGTGGTGGCGTGCCAGGACTTCCTGCCTCTGAACCGCGTCATGGTCACCGGCTGGCACCTCGCGCACGTCCCGGAGGACGGGCCGAGCCCGAAGTGGCGGTGCATCGTCCACGACACAGTGCCCGACGATCTGTGCTGCGACGAGCCCGGCGCCCTTCGCCTCAGGCCGCTCGTCGACGCCGCGAAGGCACACCTCGCCGCCTGCGACCACACCCGGGAGGCGGCTACGGCGGCAGGCGGTGCCTCGTGAACCTCACCGATGACGACGTCACGATGGCCGTGCGCGACTTCTTCACCCCGGCCACGCTGAAGGAGTTCGTCGATCTGCCGGATCACCTGGCGCGCCTGCGGTGGGGCACACGGCAGTTCGAAGAGGATGACCGACCGCGCACTGTGCGCCGGCTGGAGGGTGAGCCGGACGCCGGAAGTCTGACCCGGTGGTCGCCGTCGCCGAGCGGGTTCGTCTACGAGGTCGAGGCACCAGCCGGTATCCGGTCCGGGCTGGTGATGTGGCACGACGTGCACACCGCCATCGAGAGGCGTCTGACGCCGGTGCGCTACGGCACGCTGTGCGAGGCAGTCGAGGCGATCGCCGCTCACGATGCCGCCTACATCCCGTGTCCCGTCCCGTTCCGGACTCCGGAGATTTGGGAGGCCGCCTTTCACCGCGCGTGGGCGCGGCAGTCCTCCGAGTTGGCGCTGCGCGCCTCCGCCGCCCTGGACGCAATCTGCCCGGCCGCGGTCGCGCAGCCCGCGCTGTTCTGATTCTGCTCAATCCGCAAGAAGGTCTCGCCTGTTGATTACCTCCACGACTTCCACCTCCTGGACCGAGTCCGCCCCGTGCGCGGGAGCCGACGGCTACGTGCCGACGGAAGCCTTGGTGCGTCGCCCGCGCGACCTGGTGGAGGTGTGCACGCCGTTGATTGAGGTGTGTGCGGCGTCCTGCCCGTTCGTGCTGCGCTGTCATGAGCGGGTGCGACCGGAGGCCAATCAGTTCGATGGGGTGTGCGCCGCACGGGTCTGGGTGAACGGACACGTCATCGCGACCGCGGAGGGCGCGCTCGCATTGCCGAAGCTCGCATCGCGGGCGGGGACGTGCGGGACGAGTAGTGGGGTGAAGGGGCACCGGAGGCTGGGCGAGCCTCTGTGCGGAGAGTGCCGGGTGACGGCTCAGCGGGCTGATACACGTCGGGCCGGGGCGGCGAGTATCCGTAAGCGGTCCAGCCGCAGCAACAGCCGGGGACGGTCGGCGAACCGGGATACGGTCGCCGCCTAATACAGCCACCCACCCCACCTGAGCTGGGGAAACGTGTTTGACACCCCCTCCCGAGATAGTAGAATAATTCTTAGTTGAGGGAGGGAAACCCTCGACCAACCACCTCACCGAGGCGAAAGGACTCCCCCGCATGCACACGATGGCGCCGAACCCGCTGACCGTCTGGCAGATCGCCACTGAGCACGGGATCACTGAGGACCAGGCAGCAACTGCGGTCACCTGGGCCTCCCACATGACCGTGCATGCCTGGGAGGCCTACGCAGACAGGTTCGGCCTGGTCATCGAGGACGGTGACGCGATGGAGGCATGGTTCCGCTCGCTCGGTCCGGAAGCCAGCCGTGCCGTCATCGATGAGGCCGTGACCGCAGTGATCGGCGCCGAGAACGTACTGGCGGAAATCTACCGGCAGCGGGACGCCAAGCAGGCCCGCGGCCGCTCACGTCGGCCGATGCGTACGAACCGCCCTCGCATGCACATCCGCTGACCTTGGCCTCGCTCTCTGTAGGATCTCTGGCCCGCATGCTGACGGCCACCCGCCCCGGCCACCGCCGGGCTTGCCGATACGCCAGGCGCGGCTGCCGCTGCTACACCACCGAGCACGGCGCGAAGGCGAAGGTGCTGCGGCGGCGCGCCAACCGTGCCGCCGAACGACGCGTATGCCTGGCCGAAGCCGCCGCACTCAGACCTCCTGCTCACAACTGCTGAACCAGATCACCACCGACGGCCCGCCCAACCCTGGGGCGGGCCGACGCATGCCGCAACCCCACTTCACGGAAGGACAAGCCTCTGATGGGCGCCGTCGAATTCTTCACCACGGCCACCGGCCCGAACCTCAAGGCCGCCTTCAACACCGCGCGAGAGGAGGCGCAGTGGGAGCACGGGCACGGCGGCTACACAGGCACGATCGCCGAGAAATACGAGGTATCTCTCTTCGACGAGCCTCGGCGCAGCGAGAGTGACGCCCTGGCTCGCGCTGAGGAACTGATCCGGGCCGGAGACCCGCGCATCGATGACAAGTGGGGACCGGCCGGGGCACTTGCGATCACCACCACCTCGGGCGACGAGGGGTGGCTGTTCTTCGGTTTCGCCACCCATTGATTTCCCTCGGGCCAGGACCTCCCCGGTCTGACCCGACCTGCACCTCTTGGAATCCGAAAGCGTTCTCACCCGTGCTCGACAAGCACCTTCCCCTGGACGCGGCTGCCCACGTCATCGCCAAACTCACGCTTACCAGCGGGCAGATCTCTCGCGCCAACCGCAGCATGCAGCGCATCGTCCGCCACGCATGGACCAGACAGCGCGCCCTCAAAGGGCGCATCGACTATGACGAGTTCGCCGACACCGTGGCCGTGCGCGACTGGGCCCTCCTGTTCGAGGCGTGCGCGCTGCTCGAACTGGGCCGCAGCCACGAAGCCGTCGCGTTCATCGTCTCCGCCCGGGCCCATCGCACAACTGACCAAAACCGGACGCACGACGACTCGCGCTGACCTGCGGCCGGCACCAGAAAGACGACCGTGGCCCTCAGCCCCCGCGAGATCGCCCCCATCGGGCTCCGCGACCACTACCCCGAAGACGACTTTCCCACCCGGCAGTTGGCACCGACATCCCAGCGCGCCTTCAAGCACCGTGACCGGCAGCGCACCCGCGCCGAGATCGCCACCGCCCTCGCCTACGACACCCACGCCGACGACACGAAGGACTCATGAGCACCGAACCCCCAAGCAGCGCCCAGTACTTAACCCAGGAAGCTCGCTCCCTGTTCCAACTACTCGCCGCTCACCTGAAGGACGCCGACAGCCCACCCCGCATGGACCGCTGGTCCGTCGAACTGTGGGCAGTGACAGAGCCGGAGGTACGGCGCCACCTGCTCCTACTGGCTGCCTGGGAAGCCCGCACAGCAGCGTGGAACGAGCCCTGCACTGACGGCATAGAGGGCCAGTACGCGCAGGAGTTCACCCAGTGCGCATCCTCCTGGGTCAGGCTGCACCCTGGCGAGGACGTGGACGCCTTCTGCACGGGCCAGCATCCAGCCGCCTTCGCGGCATCCTCCCTCGCCTTCGACCGGGACGACCTCCTCGTGTCACTGGCGACGGCACTCCGGCTCATCGCCCACGCAACCTCTTAAGGCACACCTGTGTTCACTGAGACCGTTACTGCCACCGACGGCACTACCACGACGGGCACCGCAACCGAAGCGCACGCTCTGATCTTGCTCCGGCGCACCCTGAAGTACGGGCGCTGCACCGCGGAGGCCACCCGAACAGGCGGCGCCATCATTGAACGGGAAGTGCGGGACGGCGGCCTCGTCGCCAAGAAGCGGAGCATCACGCTGGAGCCGGTCAAGCCGGTCGGCTCCATCACAGCGAACACGCGCGGCCACCTGGCCGCCATCGATGCTGAGAGCGCCCCGTACCTGGTCACCGAGGCCATGCCGCCGTTCCAGTCGCGTGTCGGCCGGATCTCGGCAGGCGTCGACAGCATCCCTCCGGCCGCGACGGCACGGCTCGTCGACCGCGGACTCGTCACCGTCGGCCCGCCATGGCGGTCCACGTCGAACGGGTACCTGCCCGAGACCCGCGCCACCGTCGCCGTGTCCCTCGCCGCGCGGCTGGCGATGCTCGCGCAGGACCACCGCACCTACACCATCGCTCCGGCCGGATACGTGAAGCCCCTGGACATCGGCCATGACTTCATCGGCCGCAACTCCCCGCGCGGCGGCGTGACGTACGACCGGCGCAGCCCGGCCGGCTGCTCGTGCCGCACGTGGTCGGCGACGTCCGTGGACGGCCGCGACGACGCCCGCCGCCTGGCCCGGGAGCACCGGCAACAGATGACCGCCGAGTTCATCGCCTCCCTGGGCTGACGACCTAGGCCTCCCACCCACCAGTTGCCCGCCCCTCTCCTCGACCGGGCCGGGGCTGGCCAGCGCATCACCCACCACTACGAGAAAAGGCACCCACGTGACCGACCCCACCAACACCGCCCCCGAGTGCCCGCAGCATGGCCCCATGTCGCTGCGCACCACCGAGCAGTTGTTCAGCGGCCCGGTGTACGCCTGCCCTGACGAGGCGTGCTGGAACGCCGTCCTGCACCCCTCGGACAAGCTCGTCGCCGAGCTGAAGGAGCAGGGCAAGCGGCGGGGCACCATCACCATCACCCACACCCGCGCCGACGGCACCCTGTTGGAGGGCTCCCGCAAGGGCGACGGGGTGTTCGAGCTGGTCAGACCGCACCGGTTCTGGTTCTCCCGGTCCATGCCCGGCACGCTGTTCATCCGGCAGTCCCGCGACAAGCGGGCAGACCACTGGAGCATCCGCCGCGCCGCGGAGGCCTTGCGCAAGGCGGGGTGGACCGTCGAGATCACCATCGACGAGGACACCCGCCGGTCGTTCGCGGAGGCCGAGGCCGACCGGGTCACGCGCGCCGAGGAGCGCACGGAGCGGTTCACCGAGTACGCGGGCAACGCTGCGGCCCGTTCGAACACCGCGTACGCGGGTGTCCGCCAGATTGCCGACGGCATCCCCATGGGCCAGCCCCTCATGCCCGACCACCACTCCTACCGCCGCGCCCTGCGCGACCGGGAGCGCATGGATGCCGGCATGCGCAGGAGCATCGACGAGGGGAAGAAGGCCGAGTACTACACCCAGCGCGCGAAGGCGTCCGGCTCGTACGAGGTGTTCCGGAAGAACCCCCCTCGGGCGCTGCGGCGCATCGAGAAGTTGGAGGCCGAGCTCCGGGGTGTGGAGCGGTGGCTGCGCGGCGAGTCGAACAACGGCTACACCCGCGCGCTGACTCCCGACACCGTGGCCGAGTTGGGCCGCCGAAAGGAGGAGCTGGAGGAGGAGATCGGGTACTGGCGGCATGTCATAGCCGAGGCCGAGGCGAACGGTTTCAAGGTGTGGCGGCCGGACGACTTCGTGAAGGGGGACTTCGCCAAGGTCTATGGTCGCTGGTTCCAGGTGCTGCGCGTGAACAAGAAGACGCTCACGGTGCCGAGCATCCTCAACGTGCATCAGGCAGTCGTCACCCCGCAGAACAGCACGTACGGGGAGATGACTCACACGGTGCCGTACGACAAGGTCTTCGGGCGCCGCAGCGCCGAGGAGATGGAGCGCACCCTGGCTGAGGCCAGCAGTTCATAGTCCCGGTACGCCTCAGGCCTGGAATCAACGGGTTAACCCACTCATTTCGATAGTAAAATAACTACACGAGAGACGGAGGCACGGTGCGGGGCCTATGGAAGGTGCGGTACGCGCATCCGGAGAGCAATGACGGGCACTGGGAGTACTTGATCCCCCACCGGCAGGCGCGCACGGAGACGGTCGCGCGCGCCGAGGCCACGGCGCGGCACAACGTCAACGTGGCCCGGCTCGCCCGGCCGCAGTGGGCTCGCGGCATGGAAGTTCAGGAGGTGACGTTCCGGCCGGGCGTCCTCTTACGTGAGCGGGCACTGACCTGGATCGCACTACAACGGCACGGCGCCATCACCGAGCGCGGATGGCCACTGCCAGCCGAGCGCGGCGCGATACGCCAGGATGACTGGTGGCGCAGCATGGTCGCAGAGGAACGTGAAGAGTTGCGCGGGCGGGTACAGGGTTTCGGTGTGACCGTCGCGGATGCCGTCGGGTGGCCGGCGAGCCGGTCGGCCAAGTGGGCGGTCGAACCGTACACGGACCGGTTCGGCCGGGTGTGGTGGGACAAGGTGCGGGCGGAGCTCCACAAGTCGGGCATGTCCTGGCTATGGCAGACGCCGTACGGCGTGGTCTGGGTCGACCGGGGCTGATACCCAGTTGAGCTGGGGTTCCGCAGTTGCCCCCACCCCGATGGATAGTAGAATAATAATTGAAAGGAATTAAGGGACACCCCAACCCGCCCCAGCAACTCGGGGCGGGTCTTCCTATACCCACGCCCCCATACGGAAGGTGATCACCCCGTGACGCAACTCGACTTGTTCGCGGACATCGTCGACGAGCCGGAACCGATACCCGCCACGTTCACCGCAGCACCTGGCCGCAAAAGGACAGCACCCTCCCCATCGCACCCGAAGCCCGCACATCCAACTCCCTCGCAGCCTGCACGGCCTGGTCGCGGTCTGCGAAGGTGGCCGCACACGCTCGCCATGGAGATCGGCGAGGCGGTCGCGGCCACATGGCACAAGCAGCACGGCGGCACGGCCATCGAGGCACCGATCGGTGTTGTGGCTGCACTCTCGCTCGTGCGGCAGAAGGACCCCAGCGGCCCGGACCTCAAGACGCAGATCCTGAGTCTGGATGGCCCTCAACTGATCGGAATGCTCCGGGAGATCTGGTCCCTGCACTGGATGCACCGTCCCGATCTCATCGACCGCGCTCGGATCCTGCATGAGTGGCTCAACAGCGATGTCGACGACCACCGGATGTACGCGGTGCGCGCAGTGGCGAAGATGGCGCTGGAGCGCGGGCTGCTCGATCTCACGGCGCACGAGGACCCTTTCGACCGCTCCACCACCGATGTGCTGTCGCCGGTGATGATGTGCCTGCGTTCCCGCGGCGCCCAGCAGGGGCTCGGCGAGTTCCACACTCCGGCCTCCGTCGCCGACGCCATGGCCTACAGCGTCTTTGTCGAGGCTGTGAACAGCTACGACACCTTGAAGGGTGCCAAGGGCGGGGAGCATATTTACGATCCAGCCTGCGGCAGTGGCGGACTGTTGCGTTCGGCCGCACAGAACCTGCGGGAACAGGGCCTGGACCCTGCCGACTTCCAGTGGTCGATGTGCGACGTGGATGAGATCGCCGCTGCGTGCGCGGCGGTGAATGCGATCATCTGGGTTGTTTCTGCTTAGTTGCAGTGTCTCTTTGAGGACGAAGCCCATGGTCAGCGACTGTTTGT
This sequence comes from Streptomyces griseochromogenes, assembly GCF_001542625.1. NCBI lineage: Bacteria > Bacillati > Actinomycetota > Actinomycetes > Kitasatosporales > Streptomycetaceae > Streptomyces > Streptomyces griseochromogenes. Next base: position 7,594,369 of record NZ_CP016279.1, read on the forward strand.
GGGTACACAAGTGGTGCGTCCCACGAGGTAGCGTCCGTCGGTATGCAACAAATGATCTATTCATCCTCTGGGTGGGAGACCTGGGGGCTGGAGCACAAGCCGGTCATACCCGAGGGCATGTCGTTGATCTTCGACGAGGACCTGCTCTTCGAGGACGAGCACGGGCTGCGGCCCTCGGCTGTCGTGAACCGCTGGGCTTGTGAGCTGCCGACCAGCAAGGTCCCGTCGGACAACTCGTGGCCTTCGTACGTCCGCGCCGTACGGGAGTGGATGGAGTTCGGGGCCGGGCACGGAGTGGGGCTGCTGGAGGGCAGGGACCGGCTCAAGGCCCTGCTGAGCGCCTACTCGGTCCACCGGGCCCGTGGGCCCCTCGCGGCCCGTTTCAAGGCGTCTACGTGGAACCAGCACATGGCCATGCTCGGCAAGTTCTACGCGTGGGCGATCGACAACGGCTACACCACCGCCCTGCCGTTCACCTACGACCACGCCACCGGCGTCTTCGAGAACCAGATGCGCGAGGTGAAGGTCAACCAGGCCCGCCGCCGCCGGGCGAAGGGGCACGTGACGATCAAGTACCTGGAGGACGACTTCGCCGACCTGTTCCTCAAGGGCCTGGCCCGGCTGGAGCCGGACGGTTCAGAGGAGCGCGGATACCGGGGCCGGGAGATGGCCCGGAACGCCGCGGTGGGCCGGTTCGTGATCGCTTCGGGACCGCGCAAGCAGGAGTTCACCTACCTGCTGGCCTGCGAAGTCCCGGCTCTGCCGAAGCGACGGACGGAGATTCCGACGCCTGTCCCGCTGCCGTGGGGGATCACCAAGGGCGGCAAGTTCCGCAGCACCTGGGTCGACTACGACACGCTGGCCGAGCTGCACAACTATCTGGCGTTCGAGCGGGCGACCGCTGTGGCGGGCTCGTCGTGGACGCCGCCGGCCCGCTGGGGCGAGCCGCTGATCGTGACCGAGGCCGATGCCCGGGGCGGGCGGGTCAACGGCGCCAGGGTGCTGTGGGAGGACCTGGGGCCCGGTGAACGCCGCCGGCTGGTCGCGCCGGGAGGCGGGTCGATGCTGCTGTCGGTCTGCGGGCCGGGGCGGCCGTTCACCGCGTGGAACACGGTCTTCGAGCGGGCCTCGGACCGAATCCGGGACCGCTACGAGCCGCGGTTTCCCCATGTTCATCCGCACCGGGGCCGGCACACCTTCGCGATGCAGACGATGGCGAGGCTCGCGTCGGGCTACTACGCGCGCTTGGCCCAGAAGGTCCGGCCCGGTGACACCGATGCCGCGCTGGCGCTCTACCTCACCAGCCATGAACCGCTGATGATCCTGCGTGATCTTTTGGGTCACTCCAGTGCTCTGACCACGGAAAAGTACCTGAACCGCCTGGATACGACGCGGATCTTCGCCGACCTGCACACGGCACAGGAGCAGGGCACAGCACGGGCCCGGGCTGCGGAACGTGAAGCGGCGGCGGAGTTCGACGACGAGGGAGACGGCATCTGATGCCCGCCACAGTGATCGACGAGCCGCCGGGCATCACTGCGGTCTTCAGCGACGGGACCGGATGCACCCGCTGGGTGAACAGCCAGGCCCACGGCGAGAGGTTCTCCACCAGGAATCCGGCGCTGGCCCGTGAGCTGCTGCACGGCCTGGCCGATCTCGTGCATCCGCACGGGGACGTCGACCAGGAGAGCACGCTGGCCGGCTACCTGGGAGGGATCAGGGCCTTCACGAACGGGCTGGCCGAGCTGGGATTCACCGGCGGCGCCGCCGAGCTGACCCGGGGGCGGCTGGCCGCGCACTGGATGAGCGGGAAGTACCGCCCGGTGGAAGAGGGCCGCGCGCGGATGATGCTGCGGCGCCTTGACGACCTGCACGGCGTGTTGCGTCCGGATGTCCGTGAGCTGGTCGACGGCCGCCGGTTCGTTTCCAAGAGGCGCCGCGACCAGAACTTCATACAGCCCTACAGCGAGACCGAGTGGTCAAGCCTGACCCAGGTCTGCCGCACCGCGGTCAAGGAGTCGTACGCGGCCCACCGGCTCGCGGTGAAGACGGCGGAGTCGGGCCAGGATCCGCGCGTTGGCGGGTGGACGGACGCAAACCTGCTCTGGCTCTATGCCCAGGTGGGACCGGTGGAAGCGGCCCCGTTCGCGACCTGGTCCGCGGACCACCCCTCAGGGCTGTCGCAGTCGAGATTTCCGTGGCGCCGCAGCTGGCAGGCCGCCAAGTTGTTCCCCACGGTCAACGTCATGCTCGGCTACCGGCTGCTGTTCGGCGTCTACACCGGCATCGTCCCGGACGGGCTGGACGACCTCGGACTGGGCGATGTCGACTGGGCCGGGGACAGGACCATCCTGCTGGACTATGTGAAGGGCCGCACGGCCGAGGAGAGCCGGACGCTGACCACACGGGCGACCCGGCTGCTGCAGCAGTGGACTGACCATACAGAACTCTCCCGCCGGTTCGCCCCGCCCGGGGCACGGGACGCACTCTGGGTCCGCTACGACACACACAATGCGGGTCCTTGGATCACCCGGCCCGCCACGGTCACCACGATCCGTGCGTGGGTGGTGGACAGAGGGCTGGTGGGTGACGACGGCCAGCCGCTGGCCTTGAACATGCACCGGATCCGCACCACCTACGACTCGATGCGGGACCGCCGCGCGTGGGCGGGCAGCCGCCGCGCGACCCTGGACCCCAACCGGAGTCCTCAGGCCGAAGGCGACCACTACCTGGGAGCCGGGACCCCCAAGCAGCGCGAGCTCGTGGACGAGATCATCGCCGAGGCCCAGAACGACATGCTGAAACGGGCCGAACCACCGGTCGTCCTGGCGGACGACGACGTCGCCGAGCTGGTCCGCGACTACCCGCAGAAAGTCGCTGCCCTGGGCCTGGACGACGAGGCTCTGGCCGCGCTGGTCGGCGGGGAACGGGACGTGTTCACCGCTGCCTGCGGCGACCAGCTGTCGGGCCTGCACGGCCCGAAGGGGAAACCGTGCCCGGCCCGCCCATGGGTGTGCTTGCTCTGTCCGCTCGCCCTGTTCACCCCTCGGCACCTGCCCAATCTGATGCGGCTACGGGCGTTCTTCGCCCGCCAGTGGGACCAGATGCCCCAGGCCGAGTTCATGGGCGTCTTCGGCCGCTACGACCAGCGCCTGGCCGAGATCCTCACCCCCGATGCCCACTTCACCTCCCAGGCTCTGCTCGCCGCAGCCGCACAGGTCGCCGATGACGATGACGAACTGCCGCTGCGGCCGGAAGAAGGAACACGATGACGACCGTGACCACTAAGGCGCCCGCGGGCTCCGGACCGGTCCGGAGCCCGCTCTTCGGGCTCGATGTCTGTGAAGAGGCCGGGCTGCGGGTGAAGCCGGGCGGGATGCGGCCCCGGGTCGGTGAGCCGGTCTGGTCCTTCACCGGTGTCGAGGGTCTGCCCGTCAGCCTCAAGCCGAGTGAACGCCGGCTGGACTTCTCCAGGATCCGGGATCCGCGCTGGCGCGTCGTGGCCGAGGAGTTCATCTTCGCGCGCCTGGCTCCGGGACACGAGGCCGTACGTGAACTGCCGCAGGCCTTCCGATATCCCATCGCGATCAGGACCTGCCTGGCCCGGCTCCAGAACCTGGCCGAGTGGTTCAACTGGCTCACCGAACACGGGGTCACGTCGCTGGGGGAGGTCACACAGCTGCACTGTCAGGCGTACTACCTGCACCGCAGTGACGTGCGCGATCGCAAGGGCAGGATCCTTCGGCCCGCGGCTCCGGAGACACGGCTGGCCGCCGTCCAGGCCATGCAGGAGCCCGCCTTCTACGGCGAACTGTTCAGCACCGACCGGTTCGCCGACGGGTTCGTTCCGTGGCCCGGCCGTTCCCCCTTCGAGGTGGCCGGCTGCAAGCCGCGCGAGGCGAACGTGACCCAGCCGATGCGGCAGGACGCCCTGCAGCCGTGGCTGGCCGCGGCTCTCTACGTCGTCGAAACACTCGGCCCGCACGTCCTGGAACTGGTCGAGGCGGTCCGGCAGGAGGAAGCCCCGACCCTCTGGACCAGCAGTGAGAGGTGGCAGGCCCGTCTCAGCACAGCGATCCGTGCCCACATTGCCGAAGGTGTCCCACTGGAGGCACTCGAAGACATGGAAGTGACCAGGCGACTGCTCGACGGATGGTCCCAGGACGACCCCCTGCTGAACGTGAGCCTGAACGCCCTTGCCCGCAAGGCGGGCAAGAAGACCTTCCCCCACCGCTGGATTCCCACCCTGCGTCCGCTGATGGAACAAGCGGTGGCCGCAGTCGGCGTGAGACCCCGATGGGGACGCGACGCGCGGGCGGTGTCACGCGCGGACGGTGGCGGCGAGGTTCCGTGGACCGAAGGGGTCGAGGGAATCCTGGACTTGAAATTCCTGGTGGACAGGGTCCGGACGGCCTGCATCGTCGTCGTCGCCCTGCTCACTGGAATGCGGGCGAGTGAGTTGATGGAGATGCCGGTCGATGCCTGCGCGCCCCCGAAGGATCTGGGATCTGGCCGGATGCGATACCGGCTGAAAACCAAACTGATCAAGGGGCAGGGACCGGGCGGCGTCTGGGAAGAATGGGTCACTGTCCGCCAAGCGTATTCTGCAGTCCAACTCGCGGTCGGACTCCGGGACCCGCAGGACACGTCCTCACGCGCGTTTGGCCGGTTCACCTTCAATGGGCGGTGCGCGAGCCTGCGAACCTGGGTCAACGGCCCGGAAGGGCAACGACTGGGACTTGCGCCGATACCGAACGACCCGATTAGCCTGCAGATCACCCGCCGCACCCTGGCCATGGAACTCGCACACCGTCCCGGCGGATTGCTGGCCGCGAAGATTCACCTCAAGCACGTGAGCGTGGTCACTACCGAGGGATATGCAGCAAGGCCCGGCGGTGCACAAGCAGAGTTCCTTTCCGACGTTGCCGCAGAAGAGCAGGTTCGAAACAAAGACTTGACCTTGGAAGCCTTCCGTGATTCCCAGAAGGGGATCCTTCCCACCGGCTCCGGAGCGCGCGATCTCATCGAGTTCTTTGCCTCTGTCGACGAGAAGCTGAAGGAGATGGAGGCATCCGCACCAGGGGTCAAGCCAGGGGACCAGGAGGTCATCAACCTGCTGTCCAGACGGGCGAAGACACTACACCTGGGAATCGCCAACTACTGCTGGTTCATCGATCCGTCCAAGGCGCTGTGCCTGATCCTCGCGGGGACGCCCGGGGCCGACAAACCGCTGGCCGGCATGTGTGACTCCGTCCGCTGCCCGCAAGCCACCCACCATCAGAGCCACCGCCCGGTCTGGGCCGCCAGCGCGGAGAACAAAAAGGTCTTCATGGGCGGCATCGGGCGAGGCCAGCCCACAGAGAAATCCCGCCTGCAAGCCGACCTGAACCGCGATTTGCGTGTCCTGGCCGAGATCGATGCCGCGAACGGAACTGGAGTCTGACATGGGACGCATCAGCGAAGAGGCTCGGAGTCGGAAAGAAGAAGCGATCCGGGCCGCAACGGACCGGATCCTGCGGGGTGAACTTCCACCCGGGGGAAAATGCGATCTCAGCACCCTGGCCACAGAGGCCGGAGTGACCCGCACGGCGTTCTACCCGAAGAAGAACCGTGACGGCACCACTCGGCCCGGCCCATACCAGCACTTGGCCGAGGAATTCGAGAGGCGCTTGAAACTCCTCCAGGAAGCCGGAGCCGTCGTCGACCCCAGAATCGCCCAGATCCAACGACTCAAGGACACCAACACTCAACTCGAAGAACGCATCAAGAAACAGAACATCGAAATCGACGAACTCAAGGAATTCCAGCAACTGGCCCTGTCCCGGATAGCGGCCCAGCACCTGGAGATTGAGCGCCTACGCACTGAGGCGGCAGCCGGCGGCAAGGTCACCGTCCTCACGCCACGACGATCGGTCTCCGGGACGATCGGCACCTGCAACTGACCCTCCGGCCGGGGCCCCGGGCCCCGGCCGGCCGTCTGACGGCAAATCTCGCCTGGCCTCGTGGCACAGGGCACTGGTGAGGCTTACTCGCACCATGCAATCCTTCAGAGCCACTTCCGCAGCCACTATGACTCAAATCACTAGGTATGCTTCCGGCTGCCATCCAGAGCGACACCACGCTCCTGCGCTAAGCGACACGGGCTGAGGACTCGCCCACCGCCAAAGCGACGTGACCTGCGAGGGACACGAACTTTGCGGAAAGAAGCTGGGATCTCGGCCCGCGCGTCACGGTCGCCTGCGACGACTCTCTGGCGAACCCGAACGCGATCGAGGACGCCTGGAAGCACGCGCGTGCAGTAGTCGAGCACCGGGACGAGGTGGTCGGCAAGGCGCGGATCATCGCTGCCATGCGCCAGACCCAGCACCTGCTGGAGCGAGCTACAGCCGTCGCCGCCTAGCGACATCCCCACCCCACCTGACCTGCACTAACGCAGTTGACCCCACCCCGATAGATAGTAGAATAATTTCAAGAGCTGGGAGGGAAACCCACCACCCAGCCGACCGCAGACAGGAAGCAACCCTCGTGACCGACACCGTCCACGCCCTGCTCATCGACCCCACCGGCACCGTCAGCGACCTCCGCCTGAGCACCGATCCGCACACCCAGGCCCGGCAGGTCCACGATCTACTCGGAGACAACGCTGAGATCGTGGGCTACGCCCACCACGAAGGCGGCTCACACACCGTCGCCTTCGCCAGCGAACTCCGCGAGGACCTGCCGCCGAACCTGCCCGCGGCCCTCGCCCTGGTCCTCCTCACCGACACCTCCCTCATCATCGTCAACCTCAACGGGCCCGTCCTGTTCGCCGGCTTCGCCTCGTGCGGACACCTCACCGACCTGACCCCCACGGCGATCAGCCTGATCCGCACCGTCGAGCCCCGCATCCCCGGCACCTTGCCGAAAACCGGACACCCCCGCAGCTGACCCGCACACGAACTCGCCTACTGCCCACGCCTCTTGGCCAAAGGAACCACCCGCATGACCGCCACCGACACCGCGCCCACCGCCGAAGTCACGCACGAACCGACGCAGCACCTCCTCACCGAGATCGACCTGTACCTCCTGGCGAAGCCCATCGCGGATGCGCTCGGCGACGGCTGGAGCGAGGACGACGACGAGGCCCATGTGGACGTGGACAGAGCGATCAGGCTCCACCACACCGACGGCCGCGCGATCGGCATACGCCACCTGTGGCGTGGCCAGGCCGTGCAGACCTTCGCCATCGGCGCCCCGTCCCCCGAGTCCGGCGGCAAGACCGCCTCGCCCACCAGCAACAGGCTGCCTCCGGAAACCCGCTACAGCACCGGCGTCCGCTTCACCACCGACTCACCGCTCGACGAGATCCTCAACTCGATCCGCACCGTGCTGCTGCCCGCCTTCGACGGCAACCGCCCTCCCCTGAACGCCAACGGCACCCGCATCCTGCCCACCCCGGCAGGCGACCAGCAGACCGCCGCCAGCACCGACCCTTCCCCGAAGACCAAGGCGACCAAGGCGGCGCCCGCACCGGCGAACACCAAGAGCAGCACACGCCGGTCCACGGCACCGGCCAACCGGACAACGAAGTCCCCGGCCAACCGCAAGCCGCGCCGGGCTGCTGCCACAGCCGCCGCCTGACAAAGCCAGCCCATCGCAACCCGGGCGGGCACCGGCCAACCGGAACCCGTGCCCGCCCCGCGTACGAAAGAACCACACACCCCATGAGCACCACCGCCACGCGGCCGACCGCCGTCGAAGGCTTCACCGGCCGCTTCGCCTGGCTCGACCCCCACGACCTGGTCGTCGACCCGTACAACCACCGCAAGCACCGCGCCGATAAAGACACCACCCGACCCGATCCGGCTCTTCAGGCCAGCGTCGACGAACTCGGCGTCCTCACCCCGCTCATGGTGCGCCCCCAGACCGGCGACCGCGAAGGACAGCTCGGCATCATCTTCGGCCAGCGCCGCAACAACGCCGCCCTGGCCGCGGCGAAGAAGGCCAAGGCGAAGAAGAAGCCCTACCGGCTGGTCCCGGCGATCATCCGAGCGGACCTCGCCGGCGTCGACGACGAGGCCCTCGCCATGTCGTTCATCGAGAACAAGGACCGCGCGGCAGCGACGGTCCGCGACGACATCGAAGCCGCCCAGCAACTCGCCCTGATGGACGTCGCCAAGACCCGCAAGGCACGCCTCGCCCGCGCCATCGGCCTGAAGCCCACCGAACTCGCCGCCTCCATCAAGGCCGTCCAACTCACCGACGAGGGCCTCAAGGACGGGCTCGAATCCGACTTCAACTTGATCGAACTCGCCGAGTTCCAAGAGGTCGAGGACGTCGACGGCGCACTGTGGACCCTGAAGTGGGCCAAGCGCCGCGACCTGGGCGAAGACAACACCAAGCGCGGTCACTGGAAGCATGCCCTCGCCGAACTGCGGGCCAAGAAGGAGCTTCAGCGCGCACAGCACCAACTCGTCGAGGACCTCACCGCAGCCGAGATCCCGGTCCTCGAGTGGCGCTGGACCTGGACCGACACGACAACGCGCCCGCTCACCGACCTGCGCACCGCTGACGACGGGCCGATCACAGCCGACGAACACCGCGACTGCCCAGGGCACGCGGCGTGCATCTTCCCCCAGGAAGCCGAGGCGATATGGCTATGCACCGCATGGCGTCAGCACGGGCACGCCCTCAGCCCCGACGCCGCACCGGACAACACCAGCCAGACGGAAGACCAGGAAGCCGCTGCCCAGGCCCGCCGCGAGGTCATCGCGAACAACAAGGCATGGAGGCAGGCCCGCACCGTCCGCCACGAGTTCATCACTGACCTGTGCAGCCAGCCGGAGGCCAGCCTGCGCGTGTGGCCGCTGATTCTGACGACGATCACCGACACCAGCTACGCCTACTCCAACTACGTCAGCCGCTTCCGCACCGATCTGGTCGCCCAGTTCCTCGGCGTACCGGACCCCAACGAAGGCCACAGCAAGTTCAGCCGGGTCGACGATCCCTTCGCCGACGTCATCGCCCGCACCAGCCCGGCCCGTGCCTGGCACATCCTCCTCGCGCACGTCGCCGCCGCGCACGAAGTCGAGCACATGGACGACGCCGCATGGCGGGGCCGCATCGACCCGCAGACCGTCGGCTGGCTGTCGTTCCTCGAAGCGGAGGGCTACGTCCTCAGCGCCATCGAAGCGGCAACGGTTGCCGCCGGCCGCGCGCAGCAAGCCGAAGGCGAGCAGCAGGGTCAGGCGGAATCTGAAGCCGACCAGTCGTCCAAGAACACCGAGCGGCAGCCCGACCGGGCAGAAGGGGCTATGCCAGCCGCCGCCTGACCCATACCTGGTGGTCCGGCCACAGACGGGCCACCACCCACCACAGCTTTCAGCACGACCACAGATCGAGGATCACCATGCTCAGCACCGCCAGCGCCACCCACCTCGTCCCCGACCGGAACAGGTGATGGGCAGCTACATCTACGGCGCCTCAATCTCCGGGAAACCTCACCTGGTCAACCGCTCCGCATGGCCGACCATCCACAACCGGTTCGTCCTGGCACGCTGCGGCCGACCCACCATCCGAGAGGTCCCCGAGCCCACCACAGATGAACTGTGCGGAAACTGCCGCCTCCTTCATGAGGCCGACCAGCGCAAGGCCCAGCCCGACCCCGAGACCTGCGCACTCGAGACGGTGAGGCAGCAGATCGCGGACGAGATCACCCACCGCCGCCATCGCCTCACCTCCCCCACCGCAGCATCCTCCGCCGTCACCACGGAACGAGCCGCGATCATCGCCGGCCTCCTCATCGCCCTCACTATCGCGCTCGGCGCACCAGGCGATCAGCATGCCGCCGACCTTTACCTCCAGCAGCGCCTCGGCACCTGACCGGTCGCTGCCGCACACACCGTCACGTCCGGATCGGATGAGACGGCACTTCAAGGACACACCTCTTGCAATCCATCACCTGGCTTCGCCGCGAATACATCGGTCGCGAAGACGAACTGATCCACTTGGCCGCCGCAGCGAAGCTCGTCGGAGTCACTCGCTCCGCGGTCAGCAACTGGGCCAAACGCCATGACGACTTCCCGAAGGTCGCCCTCCTCACCGGCATCGGCCAGCGACGCAACAAGTACATCCCCCGAGAGGAGTTCCTCACCTGGGCCAACGAACAACTCGGCAAGAACCAGGGCGGCACACGGCCCGGCCCATGGCGGCCCACCACCGTCCGGCGCGCCGAAGAAGTCGCCTACCACACACGGCAGATAGCCCGCCTCACCGACATCGAGGCCCGTCAGACCGCGGCACTGAAGCGGACCAGAGCCTCGCTGCGCAAGCACCGAGCCGCACTGGAACGGGCACGCAAGGGCCTCTCAGCCGAAATCACTGCCGCCCGCGGCCTCGAAGACCCAATCGCACCGGACACGAGAACAACACCGTGATCACCTCGCATAACCCGCCCCACCCCAGCCCGCGTCAGGCCAAGGGCTTCCTCGTCACCATCTCGCTCCCGATGTCACTCCCTGCATCCCGTCTGCAGCAGCATGACGTCTTTGCTGTCCTCGAACAGGTTGACCTACCGTTCACTGTCGCCGACGTGACCCAGCACCCAGACCTCGAAGAACGCTTGGTGATCGCCCTTCAGGGCACGTCGGTACCGATCACCCTCCAGGCCAATGAGCCCGTCCGGCCCATCTCGATGCCCCGCCACATCGACATGAAGTGCCAACTGTGCGATGCCTCGACGACGACCGACATCGATCTCGTAGCGCACGGCGAACCGAAAACGTGGGTCTGCAATCGGCACTGAGCCGTCCACCACACGCCCGCCGGCCTCCATGAGCCGGTGACGGACTGTGACCGTTAGATAGTGGTGGCATGCCGAGATGCGTCCAAGCAGCACCCGACGCCGCCCTTCGCAGGCACCGAACGAAGCAGGGCGAAATTAGGCAAGACCCTAGCCCGGCGACGTTGGATCCGATGAGCAATGGCTGAAACTAGCCGCACCACACAGCACCACAAATACCGCATAAACAAATCAACCGAACAGGCACCCACCTCTGAGCCCCGCAGACCTCCACACACCCAGCCGCACGCCGACCAACCAAGCAGCCCCCTCAAGACCGAGGCCGCACCCGCCAAGGCCGACGCACCGGCGTCGGAGAATCTCCGATGCACAGGCGGCATGCTCGATCGCGCCTTCGGGGCAAATCGCGATTGGCCAGCGACCCACCCGAGCCATACTCGACTCATGCCCTCTTCGCTCCGCCCGCCAGCGCCGCGTCCTTGTAGCAGTTGCCCTTACCGGCGCGACGCCACCTCGGGAACTGGGCAAGCGAGGAGTACGAGAAGCTCCGCCGCTATGACGCTCCCACCCCTGACCAGCCGGCAGCCCTGTTCCAATGCCACCAAGCCGATGCCGACAGTGACGCTCGCCGCATCTGCGCAGGCTGGGCCGGATGCCACGACGGCGCACACCTGCTCGCACTCCGGCTGGCCCTGCTCGACGGCCACATCGACTCGTCAACCCACCAGGCCATACTCGAGTACGTATCCCCGATCCCGCTCTTCACCTCCGGCGGCGAAGCAGCCACTCACGGCCAGGCAGACGTCGATCTACCCAGCAACGAAGCCGTTCACCTGATCGCCAAGATCCGCCGAACACGCGGAGACCTTCGGCCCCACAGGCCGACCCAACAGCCCCACCAATAGCAAGCAACAGTCGTCGGAGTAATTTCACCCCACCCCTAGAGATAGTAGAATAATCTCAAGAGAAGGGTTCACCACCCACCAGCACCAGAAAGCAGACCATGACCAACCCCTGCCCCGACTGCTCCACCACCCCCGGCACCCTCCACGCCAACGGCTGCGACATCGCCCGCTGCGCCTACACCGGCCGACAGCGCGACAACTGCCACCCCACCAACCAGTGCAACACCATCTGGACCGGCCACCGGCCAGGAGAGGAGGAGTGCATCGAATACGGCTTCTATGCCCGCAGCGGTCCCAACGGCTACGAGCCGTGCAACGCAGACGACCCCGGCGCACTCCCCGACTACAACCGGCTCTACCGCGACTGCCAATGGGATATACGCACCCAGCGCATGATCCTCCGCACCACATGACCACCTGCACCCCGCTTCGGTGCAAGACCACGGTGATGTCACACCCGACGACTACCCTGGCCCCAGAACGCACCGACACGAGGCCACCAATACAGGGAAACCCATGACCACGCCCGATGCCCGCGCCGCCGGCCTCTTCCTGGCCGCCTTCAACGTCGCATTTGAAGACGACGAGCGCATGACGATCTCCGTCCACACCCAAGGCGGCACCGTCTCCGTCCACGGCCACCTCACCGACGGCATCATGACCTTCGTCCCCAAGGACGTCGCCTTCCTCCTCGACCGCCTCACCGACCTGCTCTCCCAGGACAAGCCACTGGGCACGATCACCGCCACCGTCCCCAACCACGAAGGCCGAGGAGCCCTCATCAGCGCATTCGCCTGGAGCCTCACCTCCGACGGCACCCAACCGCTCGATCCCGAACTCGCCGTCAGCCTCCTCCCGGAAAGCGCCGAGTTCCCCTGGCCCGACGGCGAACTCGGGGACGGTACCTTCACGAATCCCCCCTCCGCCGCCATGGACGACGCCACCTTGCAAGAACTACGCCGCAGGGGCCTGACCATCGAGGTCATCAACCTCGACTAGACGGCTGCCCTCGATCAACGCCAGCACGACTCCCAGAACCGGCGAAGGCCACCGACACACATGAAGATCCAAGTCCTGTCCCACAACTGCACCGGCCCCAACCCCCACTGCAAACGCGAAGCCCGCGACGGACGTCGAATCCACATGATCGCCCGCCTCGACTCCGGCTCCCTCGTCATGCCCTCCTACCACTACGCAACCGAAGAAGAGGGACGAGAAGCCCTTACCCGCGCATACGAGACCGCGCCCACCATCACCACGGACGCCGAACTCTACGCAGCCCGCGAGCAGGGCATCCCCCACAAACTCCCAGCAAGCTGGATCGACCCAAGCATGCGTCGCTAGGCACTCCCCAGCCGATCGGCACCCGAGTCACAGCCGAATCGACGGCAGCCGACCCTGCCCTGGAATGCGTACACTCCTCGCAGCACCGGCCAGCCACGACACTCACCCGCGAGCGCCCGCCGGACACAGATTGGCTCTAGGACCGGGATCAGCTTCGGTGCTTCATCCCACTACCTCGGCCTGGCCCGGGCCTTAAAACGGGCGGCGCCGCACCCCCTCACTGGCCAGGGGATCTTCGTCGTGAACGGGCCAGGCATGCGACCGATCCCCGCATCCGGAAGATGGCGGGCCGGGCGACGCTGGCGCCCAGCGTCCAGGTTCGCAGTTGCCGGGCTCCGACGGCCCGCTGGCGCACAACACGCCGCGGGTCCACGCTTACCGCGCTCCGGTCAATCCGGCCCCGCATCCGCGGCAGCCTGGACAGCACGACAACTGTCATGGCCGTCGGGGATGACGATCAAGAACCGTCTGCCATACACACTTGACGACATGGACCAGGCAGCGCAGCCCCGGGCCCGGCACAACGAGAGCCTGCCAAGCGCATAGCCCGCAAGTTCTTGCCTCAGCGATCGCTAGGCCGCGCTGCTCCCCCTGGATCGCGAACTCAAAGCGGTAGTCAATCGAATGCTTCACTGCTCGCTACCTGCGACGGCGGACACGCCCGCCGGTCCGACTCACGCGCCGGCTGGTCTCGGAGGCTCTCCGGGGGACACGCGGGGGACAGAAGGACAAAGAAGATCAAGGAAAGGGGCGGAAAGAGAGGGACAAATCCTCCTTGAGTGCTCACGATGTACTACCGGCGCCCGCAGTGTCTGATCGCCGTCAGACGCCCCGCTGCCGCAGCACCGACCCCGATCTGCCCTTCACGACCTCCAGTTGCGCGTGGATGCGGCGCCGCAGGTCAGGGACATGGCTGACGATGCCCACGCTCCGATCCCGCTCCCGGAGTGAGTCGAGGACGTCGAGGACCTCGTCGAGGGTCTGGTCGTCGAGGCTGCCGAAGCCCTCGTCGATGAAGAGGGTGTCGAGGCGGACTCCTCCGGCCTCGTCGGTGACGACGTCGGCGAGGCCGAGGGCGAGGGCGAGGGAGGCGAAGAAGGTCTCGCCGCCGGACAGCGTGGCCGTGTCCCGCTCGCGGCCGGTCCAGGCGTCCACGACGTGCAGCCCGAGGCCGCTGCGGCCGCGTCCGGTGCGGTCGTCGGAGTGGACGAGGGTGTAGCGGCCGGAGGACATGCGCCGCAGCCGTACGGTGGCGGCGGCCGCGACCTGTTCCAGGCGGGCCGCGAGCACATACGACTCCAGGCGCATCTTGCGTTCGTTGTCGGCCGAGGTGCCCGCGGTGAGGGCGGCCATGCGGGCCACGCGGTCGTACTCCTCGCGCAGCGGGGCGAGCAGGCGTACGCCCTCGGCGGCGCGGGCGGAGAGGCGGTCCAGCTCGGTGCAGCAGCGGGCGGCCGCGTCGCGCGCGGAGGCCGCCCCGCGCAGCCGCCGCTCCGCCTCGGCGGCGGTGAGCTCCGCCGCGGCGAGGTCGGCCCGCGGCCGCTGGGCGGCGGCCGCGGTGTCGGCCTCGGCCAGGACGGCCCGTACGGCCGCTTCCTCCGACTGCCGGTCGTCCAGGCGGTGTTGCAGCTCACGGTGGGCGGCGTCGTCCAGGAGGGCTGCGGCCGCGGCCTGCGGGGTGTCGAAGCCCGCGCGGTAGGCGGCGTCGGCGAGGCGGGCGTCGGCGTCCTTGAGCCGCTGGGCGGCGTCCTCGGCGGTGCGCGCGGCGTCGGCGGCGGCGCTGAGCAGCGCCGCCCGCCGCTCCAGCTGTGCGGCGCGGGCGGCCACACTGCCCGCGTCCCCGCGCGCCTTGGCCAACTCCTCTTCCAGCGCCGCCTGTTCATGTTCCAGGGTCTCGCGGCGGGTGAGCCGGGAGGCGGTCCGCACGGCTGCTTCCTGGCGGTCGGCCAGGCGCCGCTCGCGCTCGTGCTCGGCCCGTCGCAGCTCCTCGTGGGCGGTGTGCAGGGCGGAGGCGTCCCGGCGGGCGCGCGCGTACTCCTGCTCCAGTTCGTCGGCCTCGGCGGCGAGCCGGGCGGTGGGCGTGTCGCCGGCCTCGGCGGTGGCGGCGGCCAGGGCCTCGCGTACGACGCCTAGGCGCCGCTCGTCCTCGGAGTGCTGTTCGTCGGCCCGCTGGTGGGCGGCGAGGGCGCGTTCCTCTGCCTCGCGGTCGACGTGCCCGGCGATCTTCCGGGCGGGCGCGGGGTGTTCGGTGGCACCGCAGACGGCGCAGGGCTCGCCGTCGGTGAGGTGGGCCGCCAGTTCGGCGGCGATGCCGTTCAGGCGCTGTTCCTTGAGGTCGAGCCAGTGGGCGCGCGCGTCCAGTGCCCGCTGTCCGGAGGCGAGCGCCCGCCGCCGGGCCTCTTCCAGGTCGGCGGCCAGCTCGTCACGCGTGCGTGCGGCCTTGAGCCGCCGCCGGGCCGGTTCGCGCTGGACGGCGAGCTGTTCGGCGCGGGTGGCGGCCTCCTGGGCGGACTCGATCCGGGCCTGGAGGGCCGCGCGTGTGGTGTCCCAGTCGGCGAGCCAGGTGTCGGCCTCGCGCAGGACGTCCTCGTCGGCGCGCTCCTGCCGGTCGAGGCCGGCCCGCTCCTCCACGACCCCGGTGAGCCGCTGTTCGGCGCGCCGGGCCGATTCCAGGCCGCCCAGTTGCTCGGTGACGCCGCGCGCGGCGGCGGCGAGGCCCGCGGGACCGGCGTCGGCGAAGGAGCCGGGCAGCGTCCTGCGCGCGCGTGCCTCGCTCTCGGCCGCCGCGCGGTGTTCGGTCTCGACGGCGTCGCGCAGCTCCAGCGCGGGTGCCACGGTCTCCGCCTTGCGGGCGCGCTCCATGCGCTGCTGCGCCTCGCGGTGCGCGCCGGCCCGCTCCTCAAGCAGCTCGGCCCGCCGCCGCGCCTCGGCGAACCGGCCCTGCAGCCGGGCGAGTTCGCGTACGTCGTCCAGGGCGCGCTGGGCCGCGGCGTGGGCGGACTCGGCGGCCGAGAGGCGGCAGTGGGCGAGCGTGAGGCGTTCACGGGCGGTGCTGCGGGCGATCGCGGCGGTCTCCAGGACGGCCTCCGCGAGGCCCGGCTCGCCGGGGCTCAGCTCGGGCAGCTCCATGGCGTCGCCCGCCTCCTGCTGCATCCGGTGGGCGTCCGCGAGGAGCGTGGCGTCGCCTTCCCGTACCCGGGCCTCGGTCGCGCGCCGGCGCTCGGCGAGCCGCTTCTCGACGTCGGCGAAGCGCTGGGTGTCGAAGAGACGGCCCAGCAGGCGGCCGCGGGCCTCGGCGTCGGCGCGCAGGAAGCGGGCGAAGTCGCCCTGGGGCAGCAGGACGACCTGGCAGAACTGCTCGCGGCTCATGCCGAGCAGCTGGGTGATCTCCTCGCCGATCTCCTGGTGGGAGCGGCTGAGGTCCTTCCAGGCGGCGGCCGGGGCGTCGTACTCGCGCAGCCAGGTCTGGGCCTTGTCGACCGTCGTGCCCTTGCCCCGCAGCTTGGGCCGTTCCCACGGTGGCTGCCGGGTGATCTCCAACCGGCGTCCGGCGACGGTGAGTTCGAGCCGGACCTCGGTGCGGGTGCGCCGTTCGGCGTGGTCGCTGCGCAGGTTGATGCCCTGGCCGCTCTGCCGCGCGCCGGGCACGGAGCCGTAGAGGGCGTAGCAGACGGCGTCCAGGACGGAGGTCTTGCCCGCGCCGGTCGGGCCGTGCAGCAGGAACAGCCCGGCGGCGGTCAGCGCGTCGAAGTCCACCGTCCGGGAACCGCCGAAGGGCCCGAAGGCGGTGATGTCGAGCCGGTGCAGCCTCACCGCGCCACCTCCCGGACCGTGGCGTCGGCGCGCGCCGCGTCGAAGGCCTCGCGCAGTACGGCCGTCTCCCGCGGATCGGGCCCGGCGCCGCGCACGTGGGCCACGAAGTCCTGGGCGATCTGCTGGTCGCTGCGGCCCGCGAGCCGCCGGGCGTACGACACCTGGGGGTCGTCCTGGGCCCGCTCGGGGGCGAAGACGAGGCTGAGGGTGTGCGGGAAACGCTCGGCGAGCCGGGCCATGGGGTCGGCCGGGCGGACCGGGTCGGTGAGCGTCGCCTCGACCCAGGCGTCCTCGTGGCGGGCCAGACTGGGGTCGGCGAGGAGGTCGTCGAGGGTGCCCCGGACACGGGCCAGTGGCCGGGGCACCGGGCAGTCGACGGGCTCGGCGGTGACACGGCCGTCGGCGTCCAGGTCGACCAGCCACATGCTCTTGCGGTGGTCGGCCTCGGAGAAGGAGTACGCGAGCGGGGATCCCGAGTAGCGCACCCGCTCGGTGATGGTCTGGCAGCCGTGCAGATGTCCCAGTGCCACGTAGTCGACGCCGTCGAAGACGCCGGCCGGTACGGCGGCCACCCCGCCGACGGTGATGTCGCGCTCGCTGTCGCTGGCCTGGCCGCCGGTGACGAAGGCGTGGGCGAGGACGACGGAACGGGTGCCGCGCGCGCGTGTGGCGAGGTCGGCGCGGACGCGGTCCATGGCGGCGGCGAGCACGGCCTCGTGACCCGCCTTCTCCACCGTGAACTCGTCCCTGACCAGCGCGGGCTCAAGGTACGGCAGGCCGTAGAAGGCGACGTCGCCGTGGGCGTCCGGCAGCACGACCGGGGTGGCGACGGCGGAGGGCTCGGTGCGCAGATGGATGCCCGCGCGGTCGATGAGTCCGGCGCCGACGCCGAGACGGCGGGCCGAGTCGTGGTTGCCGGAGATCATCACGGTGGGCACGCCGAGGTCCGCCAGGCGGTGCAGGGCGTCGTCGAACAGCTCGACCGCGGCGAGCGGCGGCACCGCGCGGTCGTACACGTCTCCCGACACCACCAGCGCGTCCACCGCGTGCTCGCGCACGGTGGTGACGAGGTGACCGATGAACTCGGCCTGGGCCCCGAGCATGTTCACCCGGTGGAAGGCCCGGCCGAGATGCCAGTCGGACGTGTGCAGGAGTCTCATGATCCCCGAGACTAACGGCCGGGTCTGACATCACGGGCGGTTACTCCCGCGCCCGCCCCTTCATCCGTATCCTCTCGTGTCAGGGTTCCCGTCTCCCTCGGCCCGTCTTCTGCGGAGCCATCGCGTTCAAGCCACCGCTCCCGTACGGACCCAGAGAGAAGAAGCGGTCTCATCGCCCACGAACGCATAGAACTCGGCGCTTTTCGGCCAATGTGAGAAGAAGCACTCCGGAGGCCATACATGTCCCCTACATTGGCTGCCCTGTTCGAGCAGGATTTCGGGGGAACAGCATGGATCCGGTGACAGCCGTCGCAGCGGCGGGAGTGGCGCTCGTGGTGAAGGGAGCGCTGGAGACGGCAGGTCAGGAGGCCGGCCGTTCGGGCTGGGCCGGTGGCGCCCGCCTGGTCGAGCGGATCCGCGCCCGGTTCCGCGGCAACGCTGAGGCGGAGAACGCCCTGGACCTGGTCGCCGGCTCCCCGGACGACGAGGGCGCGCAGCAGGCCCTGGAGCGGCAGCTCGCCGCCCACATGCTGCTGGACCCGAACTTCGAGACGGAGGTCCGACGGCTGGTCGACGAGGCCGTTGCCGCGCAGGGCCGGTCCGGGGCGCAGATCAGCGCGGCTCTCATCAAGAACGCCCAGGTGTTCAACGGCAAGGTCGAAGTGCAGGGGGACTGGAAGACGTCATAGGGACGGCTCCGCCGCCGCGCGGGCCGGCCCCGGCCGTCCTCTCGCACGGCACATCCGTTGTGCTCCCCTTCCGATGACTCGTGCCCGGGCACGGGCACACGCGCGAGCGCGCGCCGCACCCGACGGTCACCGCACCGATCGCACCGCTGATTCGAAGGTCGAAGAACCAGATCATGAGCGAGGACAGCTCCTTGGAGGGACTCCGGCCCGCAGCCGCAGCCTCGGACCGCACGGAGGATCCGCCCCGGCTCAAGGAAAAGGAGCCCGCCAAGCGCGGCCCGGGCGTCGACACGGACGCGGCGGAGCCCACGAAGGACGACAAGGCGCGGGACGCAGAGCCGCCCAGGCATGCCGAGGAGCACGACGGCCCGGTCAGCGAGAGGGACGCGCTGCGCTCCCTGGCGGACGGCAGCGGGCGTGACGACACCGAGCGGTCCGAGGCACTGCGCGCCGGAGCCATCGCCGACGAGATCGCCCGACGGCTGAACGCGGACGCCTCCGGCACCCGCATCGGCACCCTCGCGCTGTTCAACGCGGACGTGAGCTTCGGCGGCGGCTTCCACACCGGCGGCTCCGGAACCGGCGGGTCACGGTCGGGCGGAGTGTCCGTGTCGGCCATGGACGCGACCGACATCGCGGATCACACCGAGCTCTTCGTCGCACCCGAGGGTTACGGCGATGCGCTGGACGCCCTGTGCGACCGGCGGCTGCTCGTGCTCACCGCCGCGCCCGGCAGTGGCCGTGAGGCGGTCGCCGTGAACCTGCTCGGTGAGGCACTGGCCATGGACGGCGGCGGCGAGGGCTGCCACCGGCTGCTGACGCCCTCGACCGTGCTCGGGGCGGGGTGGGAACCTCCGGTGAAGAACTCGGGCTACCTGGCCGCCCTCGACGACGGGTCGGCCGTCGTCGAGAAGTTCACCTCCGACTTCCTCGGCGGATCCGCGCACGGTACGGCCCAGTGGGCCGCCGTCGTCGCCACGCTGCGCGCCTCCGGCTGCTTCCTGATCCTGACCGGCGGACGCGACCTGGAGGTGCTCGCGGCCGGACCGGGCGGCGACCAGGTGGCCCGGCACACGCTCGTCCCCGTCGACCCGCTGGCCGTCGTCGAACGGCGAGTGCTCGGCCACGGCGGCAGCGCGGACGCGTGTGCCGATCTGCGCGGCCTGCTGGAGCGCACCGGGGCCGCGGCAGCACTGCGGGAGCAGCCCGCGGCCCGTAACGCGGCCCGCCTGGCGTCCGTGATCCGCGCGGACGGCGACGTGACCGCCGCGGTGGCACAGCTGCGAGACCCGAGCGAGCAGGTGCGCGCCTGGTTCAATCGGTACCGCGCGCCGGAGGCGGTGGCCTTCGCGCTGGCGGCGGCCGTGCTGGAGGAGTGCGGCTATCTCACCGTGGCCGAGGCCGCGGTGAAGCTGCGCGCGGCTCTCACCGAACCGGAACTCGCCCCGCCCGATCTGCGGTTCGGGGACCGACTCGGGCACGAGCAACAATGGATCCGGCTCGATCTGCCCGAAAAGGGTGGTTTCGGCGCGCCGCGCGTACGGTTCCGCAACACGCTTCTGGGCCAGGTCATTCTCACCTACGCCTGGAATCTGCTGGACGGGCGCCGCGACGCCGTACTCGCATGGCTGCGCGGCCTGCTGAGCCATCGTGACCTGGAAGTGCGCGCCCGCGCCGCGGTCGCGGCCGGGGTGCTGGCGCTCGCCGATCCGCACTACGCGGTGCACCGTTTCCTGACGGCGTGGGCGGGGAGCACCTCCTGGCCGCTGCGGCAGGCCGCCGCCACCGCCCTCGGCGTGGCGGGAAGCCGCCCGGAGACGGCCGAGGCGGTATGGAATCTGCTCGACCGCTGGGCACGTGGCGACGCGTCCGCCCACCAGCGCCGCCTGGCCGGCACGGCGGCGAACGCAGTGGGCGGGCTGCTCGGCCGGACGGAGCCGGACCGGGCGGTCGCCGTACTGCGCGGCGCGCTGGACCGGGAGGACGACTGGGGCACGCTCGCATCGGTGGCGTGGGGTGGGGTCCACCTCATCCACCAGGGACAGACCGCAGCGGTGTTGGATGCCTATCTGGACTGGTCCGAGCCACAGGACCTCTCCCCCATGGTCGTCAAGTCGCTGTCGGCGTTCGTGTTCGCCGTGTCCCAGCCGTACGAGGAGCCGGTCATCGACACCGCCGACGAGCGTGGCCACGCGCGCGTACCGGGCGTACCGGTCCTGCTCAGCGAACTGCCGTGGCACCACGACCGGCTCGCCGAGTTGTGGGTACGTGCGCTGGCCCGCCGACCGGTGCAGGACTCCGCGCTGCACGCCCTGCACGCGTGGATCGACGACTACGCCGGCAAGTGCCCCGGCTCCCTCGACGCCATCGGCGAGCTGCTGGTGTCCGTCGCCCGACAGCCCGGACGGCACCGCGAGCGGCTGACGTGGTGGCTGGAGAAGTGGGCCCGCGATCACGAGAAGCCTTCGGCGGGCGCCACCCGCCTGCTCCGCACACTCGGCCACGCCCGGTGAGGTCCACCGCGCCGACGGGGTCCCCGACAGCATTGGAAAGGAGAGGGGGAGACATGGAGGAGCAGACCTACGACCCGGTCCTGAGCAGCGACGACGTGCCCAAGTGGCGGTTGGTCAACCCGTTGCGGCCGCCGGCACCCGGCCGGGCCCTGGTCCTCGTCCGGGACAGCGGCCCCTCGCTGACGATCCGCAGCGGCGAGGAGATCCCCTCGTCCCGGTTCGGGGCGTACCGCACTGTGTTCACCATCGACATGACCGAGCACCGGCTGATCCTGGACATCCCACTGCTCAGCCGCGACCCCACGTTCTCCTTCCGCAGCCGGGTGGACCTCGTGTGCCGGGTCGCCGCCCCCGCCGAGGTGGTCGCGCGCGGCATCAGGGACATGAGCGGCGCGCTCTACGGCTATCTGCGCAAGACGCTGCGCTCGGTCGCCCGGGACTACGACATCGCCGAGTTCCACGAGGCCGAGATGGCGCTGAACGCCGCCCTGGCCGGGTTCAGCGGCGACGACGCGGTCCGGTTGCGCAACATCCAGATAGAACTCCTCGTCGACGAGGACGAGATCGCGGCCAGCGGGCGCGAGTTCCGGGACGTCGTGCGCGAGACCCGGCTGGAGGGCATGCGCCGCAAGCGGCACCGGGACATGATCCGCGAGGAGGGCATCGACGGTCTGATCGCCGGGATCATGGAGAAGGAGGGACCCCGTGCCGCCCTCGCCTGGATCGAGAAGCGCGAGGCGGAGAAGCACGAGATACGGCGCGAGGTCATGCGCATGGTCCTCGAACGGGGCGACGCCGACCGGGAGCCCTTCGAGCAGGCGGAGCTCGAGCGCGCCGTCCTGGAGGAGGTGCTCCGCGACGGCGACGGCCTGTTCGAGACCGCCACCCGGCGCGGACGGCTCCGCGGCACCCTCGCGCGCGCCCTGGAGCCGGGCTCCGACGACCGCGACGCCGCCCCGGACGGGCACGAGGACGAACGCGCGCCGCTCAGGGGAGAGGTACTGCGGGACCGGTACGGCGACGGTGCCGACCGGCCCCCGACCGGTGCCCGCCCGCGGGATGAGGACAGCACGCCCCGCTCGCGACTGTCCGGCTCCGGCAGTCGTCTGTCCGGTTCGGCGGCCCCTGCCGAACCGCCGGAGGACGAACCGCTGCCGGGCAGTCGGGACGGATGGGCCACCACCGGGTCCACCGAGCCCCGCTCCGGCGGCGCGGCCGGCCACGGGGACGGCCGAGGCCCGGCGCACCCCTGGCGGAAGTCGGCAGCCGGCCCGAGCGCCGACGGCGCCCGGCGGGTAGACGACGGCGACGGCGGCCCGGACGACGGCCATCGCACCGGGGGGCGTCCCGGCGACCGGGAAACCGGGGACCGGGCGGTCGGCGGCCGCACCGGCAGCCCCGCCGACGACGACCGCACCGAGCGACGTACGGGCGACACCGCCCCGAGGGTGAGCCGCGTGCGCGGGACCGCCAAGAAGTACCGACCGGACACATCCGGCAGCGACGGGGAGCGACGATGACCGGCCACTACGACCACGCGGCGCAGCCCCCGGCCCCGACCGGCACCCCGCCGGGGTACGTGCCCGCACCGCCTCCGCAGCCGGCCCGCGCCATCCTGCAGCCGCCGCGCCCGTCCACCCGCGCGGAGACCCCGGCCCCGGCCGCCCCACCGGACGGCCCGCGCCTCGTACCGGACGGCGGTCCGGCGGGCCGAGCGGTGCCGCAGCGGATCTGGTGTGTCGACCGGGACCGGATGGGACTGCTGGCGATGTCCGTGTGGACCGAGCGAGTGGCGGGCCGCGGCGAGGACGCGGAGCCGTTCGTCGCCCATCACATGGACAGCCACCAGGGCCTGCTCGCGGTCTTCGACGGATCGGGCGGCGCCGGCGCGGCGCCTGTGTGGCAGGCGGCCGACCGCGAGAGCCGCACCGGCGCCTGGGTGGGCTCTCGGGTGGCCCGGCTGGCCACGGACGTCTGGTTCCACGACGTCGCGGCGGAAGGCGAACCGGCCACGTCGGAGACGCTGCACGACTATCTCCAGTTCTTCCTCGGCCACGCCCCGCAGCGCCGCAGCAAGATCAGCGGCACCATGCGACGCCAGCTCCCCACCACTCTCGCCGCCGTGCACTACCGCCTGGTGCGTACGCAGGGCGAGGCGGGGCTGGAACTGACGCCGCTGTGGGCCGGTGACTCGCGCGCGTACGTCCTGCGTCCGGGAACCGGGCTGCAGGTGCTCACCCGCGACCACACCCGGGAGAGCGACGCCCTGGAGTTGCTGCGCTCGGACCCACCGATGACCAACCTGGTGTGCGCCGACCGGGAGTTCGAGATCGACGGCCAGCGGCTGGCGTATCCGCTCCCGTGTGTGCTGCTGGCCGCGACCGACGGGTTCTTCGGCTATGTGCACACCCCGGCCGACTTCGAGGCGTTGCTGCTGCGCACCCTGCACGAGGCCGGCACCGTCGACGAGTGGGCCGACCGGGTCCGCCGTGAGGTGCAGGCCTACACGGCAGACGACGCCTCCCTCGCCGTAGTGGCACTCGGCTACCACGGCTTCACGGACCTGCGGGACCAGTTCGCGGTCCGGCTGGCCGAGGTGACCGACCGCTATGTGCGCACCCGGCCGCGCGGTCTGGACCGCCCGTCCCCGGACGCCGGCGGGGCGGTACCCGTCCCGGCAGCCGCGCCGGAGGATCCCGCGGATCTGCCGGCCCGGGTCCGCGCCTGGCAGGACAGCACCTGGCACGCCTACCGCGCCGGCTACGAGACCCACATGCCCCTGGCACCCGAGGAGCGCGCATGAAGCAGGGCGATGTCATCGGGGGCTACCGCATCATCAGCGAGCCCACGAACGCCAACGGCGGCAAATGCATATGGGCGTTCGCGGAAAAGGGCGGCAGCCAGTACTTCGTCAAGCGGTTCCTGGAGCCCAAGCGGCCACGCGACGACGCGACCGACTCGCCGAGCCTGCGGATCCGGCGGCAGCTGGCCCGCGAGTTCGAGGACCGCCACCGTACGATCATGGAGCGGCTGCGCCCGGACGCGCGCGGCGGCGGCAATCTGGTGCTGGCCACCGACTTCTTCCACGAGGGCAGCACGTATTACAAGGTCACCGAACGGATCGACACCTCCAGTCTGGAGAAGCCGCAGAGCCTGGAGCCCCGCCACAAGATGGTGCTGCTCAAGACCCTCGGCAACAGCCTGAAGCAGCTGCACGACATCGACATCGTGCACGGCGACCTCAAACCGCTGAACGTGCTGGTGCAGAAGCGGGACGGCGCTGCCTTCCACACGGCGAAGCTGATCGACTTCGACGACTCCTACGTCTCCGGCAAGCCGCCGGAGCCCGATGACATCGCGGGCGACTCGGTGTACGGCGCGCCGGAGTGGCGTCGCTACATGCAGCGTGACGGCTCGGCCGGCCCGGAGCACCTGACCTGCGCAGTGGACGTGTTCGCGCTCGGACTGATGACCCATCTGTACCTGACGGGCGAACTGCCGCACCACGACGGGAGATACGGTTCCCCGGCCGACGCCGTCAACGCGGGAGTGCCCCTCGACCTGGACACGCGGCTGTCGGACGAGATGCTCGGCCTGCTGCGTGCCATGACCGCCCGCGCCCCGGGCAGCCGTCCGCGGATCGCGACGTTCCTCAAGGCACTGTCCGACCCGAAAGTGTGCACTTTGCAGCATCGGCGCCCGGGAACGGCAAAGGGCGATTCCAAGTCGCCGGCGGGGAAGCCCGCTTCCGCCCCGAAACCCGCGAAGCCGTCCGGCACCGGACCGCGCGCCAGCCGGATCAAGGCCAACCTCTCGTCGGCGCCGCGCCCACGTGCCGGCACGCCCCCGCCGGAGCCGCCACGCCCGGCTCCCGCGGACGACACACCCGCACCCCCCGCGACACCTCCGGCCGCCGAGGCCCCCGCGGAACGCTCGTCCCGCGTCCGCATCAACCTCGGCGACCGGCGCCCGCCCCGCGGCTCGTCATGACCCCGGTTCCATCAGCGACCGACGTACCTCACCCGCACCACCCAGGAGACTCCGTAATGAGCAACATCGAGCAGTACCAGGGGAATCTGCAGTACGCCGTGGACATCGTGCTGTGCGTCGACGCGACGGGCAGCATGTTCCCCGTCCTCGACAACGTGAAGTCGAGCGCGCTGCAGTTCCACGACCGGCTCAACGACGTGATGGCGAAGAAGGGAAAGGCGATCAGCCAGCTGCGTCTGAAGGTGATCGCCTTCCGTGACTTCGGCGACGATCCGTCGAGCGCCATCCAGCAGACGGGGTTCCTCCAGCTGCCCGAACAGGCCAAGGACTTCCAGGAGTTCGTGCGCGGGATCGACGCCTCCGGTGGCGGCGACATTCCCGAATCGGGTCTGGAGGCGCTCGCGCTGGCCATCAATGCGCCCTGGGAGCAGGGTCTGGACCGCAGGCGCCATGTCATCGTGATGTTCACCGATGCGCCGGCCCACCCGCTGGGCACGCATGCCTCCGCCCAGTCGTATCCGGCGGGCATCCCGCGCAGCCTGGACGAGCTGTTCGAGCAGTGGGGGTATGCCCGCAGCCAGACCTCGGTGATGGAGCAGTCGGCGAAGCGGCTGGTGCTGTTCGCGCCCGAACAGGCGCCCTGGTCGGATCCGATCGCCGAGGAGTGGGACCTCACTCTGCACTTCGCCTCCAAAGCCGGTGAGGGGCTGGAGGAGTTCGAGATGGACGAGATCATCGAGACGATCGCGAACAGTCTGTGAAGCTCGACTGGCCGGACTTCGAGCTGACGTGCGACGGAAACGGCTCCCTGACGTTCCTGTGGCGCCGCCACAGCCGCATCGAGTCGCACGTGGGCCTTTGCTCCGGCGTGCGGCTGCTCCCGCAGGGTTCGGACGGGCTGTCCCAATGGGTCTTCCATCTGCGTTTCCCCAAGGGGCCCACACCCGGCCTCCTCGTGGTACGGGTGGACGTTCCACCGGACCGGCTGGAGGAGGCGCAGCAGTACACGGACCTGCTGCGGCGGCGCTTCGGCGTCCCGGAGCACGCGACGAACCACGCCGAGGAGGCCGGGTTCCAGCGAGTGCCCCTCGACGGGCCGGAATGGATCGCCGCACCCGCGTCGGCCGCGTCGGAGGAGCTGTTCGACGCCGTGACGGCCCGCGCCGAGAGCGACGCGGGCTGACGCACAGCCGCACGGAGACGAGAAGGAGGGCAGCACGAGGTGGCGGCATCGGCCAACTGGCGCTGCACGGACTGCGACACGTACAACGGGCCCGCGGAGACGTCCTGCACGGTCTGCGGAGGGACCCGGCGCGGGACCGCGTCACCCGCGGCGCCGGGCGCGAAGCCTGGGCCGAAACCCGCCACGAAGCCGGGGCCCAAGCCCGGTACGAAGTCGGGCGCGAAGGCGACCGGCTCCGGCGGAGGTGCCGCCCGGCCCTCCGCCAAACGGCCCGGGGGCGCCGGACGCCCGTCCGCCCCCTGGCGTTGCTCGGAGTGCGACACGAACAACGCGCGCACGGATCTGTCCTGCATCGCGTGCGGCACACACTGGAAGTCGGCGAGGAAGAGCGCCCCGAAGCCGCCGCCCGCGGACAAGGGCGCCAAGAAGCCCGCCGCCCCGCGCAAGACGCCGCCGAGGAAGTCCACGCCGCGCAGCACACCCTCGACGCCCAGGACGACGCCACGAAGCACGCCCTCGTCCTCCTCGACGCCCTGGGCCCCGCCGCGGAGCACGCCGTCGTCGTCCTCGACGCCTCGGACCACCCCGCGGACCTCGCGCCCCGGGGCGTCCAGTACTCCGGGCCGGTCGGCGAGCACCGCGGCGGGCAGGGCTGGGCCGCATGCCGAGGAAGGCGTCTTCTTCCCGTCGTCCGCCTCCACGGGCTACCGACCTGCCACGCCGCGCACCCCGGCCTCCGCACCGCCGCGCCCGAAACCGATCTACACGCCGAGCCCGAGGCCTCGCTACACCGCGCCGCCCAAGAGCTCCAGGAGCACCGGCTGCATGAGCAGCTGCCTCGGGGTCGCGGTGCTGGTCTTCCTGCTGGGGCTGGTCGCCAAGGGGTGCGACATCGGCTCGTCGGACTCGGACAGCTCGGCCCCCACCGGAACCGCGCCGGCCTGTCCGGGCCGGATCGCCGCCGAGCTGCCGGACGGGGACGGTGCCGAGCTGGTCCAGGCGTTCCGCACGAAGAACAAGCAGATCACCCTGTGCCGTACGGCTTCGGGATCGCTGTATTACTACGGCGAGTTCAGCGACGGCCGGGAAAAGGGCATCGCCATGAAGGCCAGGACCACAGGAGGCGGTTACGAGGCCCGCAACGGCGAGTACCGCTATGTCATCCACGGCGGCGTCGTGAAGGTCTACCAGTCGGATCGGCAGATCGGCGAGGAGGACCTGAGCCCGGAGCCGTCACCGTCCTGACTCAGGCGTCCCCGTACGCCTCCCCGCCCAGTTCGAACCCGGCCGCGCCCGCCGTCGCATCGGCGAGCCAGGCGCGGAAGGCGTTCACGTCGGCGTCCGGCAGACCGATCTCGATGGTGACGGCCTCGCCGTAGCGCACGTCGCGGACCTCCCGCCCGGTGGAGCGCAGATCGTTGTGGACCTTGCCCGCGCGCTGGTGGTCGACGGTCACCGTGGCCAGCCGGAACCGGCGCCGGGTGAGCGTGCCAAGTGCGTCCAGGGCTTCGCCGACCGCTCCGCCGTAGGCCCGGATGAGCCCGCCCGCGCCGAGCTTGATCCCGCCGTAGTAGCGGGTGACGACGGCGACGACGTACCGCATGTCGCGGCGCAGCAGCATCTGGAGCATCGGGACGCCCGCCGTACCGCCGGGTTCGCCGTCGTCGCTGGCCTTCTGCACGGCCGCGTCGGCGCCGATGACGTACGCCCAGCAGTTGTGCGTGGCGTCGGCGTGCTCCTTGCGGACGGCCGCGATGAACTCCTGGGCCTCCTGCTCGGTGGCCGCCGGGGCGAGGGCGCACAGGAAGCGGGAGCGGTTGATCTCGGTCTCGTGCACGCCCGCGCGGGCGACTGTGCGGTACTCGTCCTGCATCCCGCCAGCCTAATCCGTGGTCAAGGAAGAGCCGATGGAGCGGGTGCCTCATGGGACGTTCGAGTACGGGAACGCCTTGATCACTCGTTGGTGTCAGTGGTGCGAGCCCGTCGCACGGTGACCTCTTGACACGCCTGAGCCTCTTGAGCTCCTGCGCAGACCGAAGCTCGTGGGGTGCGCTGGTACGTCAGTGGCCGAGCGGCACATCGCCGACGGTCCGACCGGTTATCAGATCCTGCCGGAGCGGCTCGCCGAGCACGGCGGCACCGACCGTGGCCGGGCCGTCACCGTTCTGGCTCGCGCTCAGCAGCGCGTGCCGGTCGCAAGCACCGAATCGAGCAGAGGCCGACCGCATTCGCGACGTCTTCCGGGCCGACTGGGCCCGCCGGCCGCCGCCGGTCGAGGACGCGCTCGGCAAGCGGATGCTTGCCCTCCTCTCATCCGGTCGGAGGCCGCCTGTACCGCGGCCGACGACCTCGCGAAGGCGGCGGAAGAGGCGCTCCTTCAGCATCCGGACGCTGAGACCCTGCTGAGCTTCCCGGGGCTCGGCATCCGGTGCCGTCGGCCCGCGCCGACTTCGGCAAGCATCCGGCGGGCTGCCTCGCGGCCGTCAGGACGCGGTGCCGACACCCTCGGGCCGGCCAGATCGTGGCCGGTGAGCGACCGAGCCGGGACCGCGGCCCAGTCGCCTCGACGCACCACCGCGAGGTGCCCCTCCACAAGGGCTCGTCCATCCTGCCAGTCGTCGGGCGGGGCCATCAGGACCCGCAGGGCGTGCTCGTCGATCCACTCCAGCTCCAGGACCTGCCGGCCGATCTCGTGCTCGATGAGCGATCGGGTCCCGCCGGTCTCGGCACACTCGTCCCGCACGGCCAAAGCGGGTGCCGCCACCGCGCGGAAGGGATGAGGGCTGGATACAGTCACGCTCATGATCTTCGCAGGCGTGGAGGCGGCTGGGAAGCGTCTCGGCAAAGTGAGGTGTCTATGCGGACCACCGCGACCCCTCGTGCCACTCCCCTGTTCCCTGTGACTACTCCTGGTCCTGGTCGCCGTCCTTCTTCCCGCGCGGCACGGTGAACGACGTCAGCAGGGCCGTGCCCGGAGCGAGGGCCGGCCAGCCGGTGCCGCGCCAGGCCAGCACGGCGATCGCGGAGGTCGGGAACTTCACCCGCACCTCGTCGAGCGCGTCGTCCAGCGCGTCCCCGGCCAGCTCCACGACCAGTTCCTCGAGCCCCGGGTTGTGCCCGACGAGCAGCAGCGTCTCCACCTCGCGCGGCGCCTCGCGCACGACCTCCAGCAGGTCCGGTACATCGGCCGCGTACAGCCTCCGGTCGTAACGCACCGGCGGCGGTGTGCCCCACTGGCCGGAGGCCAGCTCCCAGGTGCGGCGGGCGCGCACGGCGGTGGAGCACAGGGCGAGGTCGGGCAGGCAGTCGGCCTCCGCGAGGGCCCGGCCGGCGGCCGGGGCGTCCCGCAGACCGCGCGGCGCCAGCGGACGCCGGTGATCCTCGACACCCTCGGGCCAGGCGGACTTGGCGTGCCGCAGCACGACCAGCCGGCGCAGCGGGCCCGTGCCCGCACGCTCGATCATGCGAGGCTCCCGAGGTCACGGGCCAGGTCGAGGGCGAGCAGACGGTCCGCGTAGACGTAGGTCTCGAACCGGGCCCCGTCGGGCAGCCCCCGCGCACGCTCCACATCCCGCAGCACGTCCAGCACCCCGGGCAGATCCAGATCGTCCTCCCAGGCGGCCCGCAGGCGTGCCCGCACCTCGTCGGGCACCGGCCGCGAGGGCTGCCGCGCCCATCCGGCGACGGCGCGCCGCCAGCGGGCAAGCATCCGCGCGGCTTCCCCCAGCCGTCCGGCGTCCAGCCGTACCGCCGTGTTCCGCGGGACGGAGAGGAGGGCCAGGCGCAGGGAGGTGGGGTCGGAGAGCAGGGCCGTGAGATCGGGAGCGGGGTCATCGGCGGGCGAGCGGGGCGCGGGGGCGGGACTCGCCCCGGAGATCACCGGGGCGACGGCCAGCAGGGGGCCCTCGCCCGGGGGATTCTCGATGTTCTCGGCCACCACGTGGATCACCTGTGCCTCGCCGAGCCCGGACGCCAGGTCGCGGCCGTCCTCGAAGGGGCGGATGGCCAGGGCCGTCGCGGCCGTACGCAGCTCCGCGTGCCTGCGGGGCGCGGTGAGCATGGTCCAGACGGGGGTGCCGCCGAGTTCCAGGGCGCGCACGAGGAGGTCGGCGGTGAGCAGCACGCGCAAGGCGGTCGGATCCAGCTCCGAGGCGTAGGCCTCGATGCGGGTCAGGCCGCGCCGGGCGGGCGCGGCGGCGACGGGCTCACCGGTTCGGGCGTCGAGGATGCGCAGCACGGCCCGAGCGTAGGCGCGCGGACGGCCGTACGCGGGCACCTTGCGCCGATTCCGGACACCGTGGCGGGCTCCGGGACGGGGAATCCGCAGCTGGTGGGCGCTGTTGCCCGGTCGGGAGTTTCCCCCCGCAGCCCGAGGAGGCGTGCCGTGTACGACGACGAAGCCACGATCCGCAGGATCCTGAACGAGCTGGGCGACACGTGGGCCGTGGTCGGCCTGTCCGCCAACAGCCGGCGGGCCGCGTACGGCGTGGCGCAGGTGCTGCAGCAGTACGGCAAGCGGATCGTGCCGGTGCACCCCAGGGCGGAGACAGTACACGGCGAGCGGGGCTACGCGTCCCTCGCGGACGTCCCCTTCGACGTCGACGTGGTGGACGTCTTCGTCAACAGCGCGCTGGCGGGCTCGGTGGCCGACGCGGCCGTGGCGAAGGGCGCGCAGGCGGTCTGGTTCCAGCTCGGAGTCGTGGACGCGGCCGCCTGCGCACGGACCCGGGCGGCGGGCCTGGACATGGTCATGGACCGGTGCCCGGCGATCGAAATTCCCCTCTTGACCTAGTGTCACTCCTTCTTCATCACAATCCGGCTCTGAATATTGACATTCGGGTTAGGTATCTGACCTGTGCAAAGTCCGTCCCCAAGATGGGTAAGATCCTGGGTCAAGATTTGGTAATCAGTCTTTTGCCGACGCGGAAAGCGTTCCTAGCCTGTGGCCTCATTCCCCGTTAAACCTGCGTTTACGATCTGAGAGGCCACTTGACATGGCGAAAGTCGACCAGGCTGCACCGGTAGCCACGAGCGATACCGGTGGCCTGCGCCGCGATGTCGGACTCATCGGTCTGATGTGGGCCTCGGTGGGCTCCATCATCGGCTCCGGATGGCTGTACGGCGCCGAGAAGGCGGTCGTCGTGGCCGGCCCCGCGGCGATCATCTCGTGGGTGATCGGCGCCGTAGCCATCGTCCTGCTGGCGCTCGTGCACGCCGAGCTCGGCGGCATGTTCCCGGTGGCGGGCGGTACGGCCCGGTACCCGCACTACGCGTTCGGCGGCCTCGCCGGTATGTCCTTCGGCTGGTTCGCCTGGCTGCAGGCGGCCACCGTGGCCCCGATCGAGGTCGAGGCCATGATCGGCTACGCCGGTCACTGGAAGTGGGCCCAGGGTCTGCAGCACGCCGACGGAACGCTGACCGTCAGCGGAATCGTTACCGCCGTCGTCCTCATGGCCGTCTTCGTCGGTGTCAACTTCTTCGGTGTCCGGGCCCTCGCCCACACCAACAGCGCCGCCACGTGGTGGAAGATCGCCGTCCCGCTCGGTGCGATCTTCATCATCGCCGCGACCAACTTCCACGGAAGCAACTTCACCTCGGAGGGCTTCGCCCCGTTCGGCGCCAAGGGCATCCTCGGTGCCATCAGCTCCAGCGGCATCATCTTCGCGCTGCTCGGCTTCGAGCAGGCCATCCAGCTGGCGGGCGAGAGCCGCAACCCCAAGCGTGACCTGCCGCGGGCGACCCTCGGCTCGGTCGCGATCGGCGCCGTGATCTACATCCTGCTGCAGGTCGTGTTCATCGGCGCGCTGCCCCACGCCTCCTTCGCGCACGGCTGGGCCAAGCTCGACTTCGTGGGCATCAGCGGTCCCTGGGCGGGCCTGGCGACCCTGGTCGGCCTGGGCTGGCTGGGCTGGGTGCTCTACGTGGACGCGATCATCTCCCCCGCCGGCACCGGCCTGATCTACACCACCGCCACCTCCCGCGTCTCCTACGGTCTGGCCAAGAACGGCTACGCGCCGAAGGCGTTCTCCAAGACCGACAAGCGCGGTGTGCCGTGGTTCGGTCTGATCATGTCCTTCGTCACCGGTGTGGTCTGCTTCCTTCCGTTCCCGAGCTGGCAGGAGCTGGTCGGCTTCATCACCTCGGCGAGTGTCCTGATGTACGCGGGCGCGCCGCTGGCCTACGGTGTCTTCGCCGACCGTCTGCCGAACTTCGAGCGCCCCTACCGACTGCCTTTCGGCAAGCTCATCTCCCCGCTGTCCTTCGTGGTCGCCAACCTGATCATCTACTGGGCCGGCTGGAACACCCTGTGGCGGCTGGGCTTCGCCATCCTGCTCGGCTACCTGCTGCTCGGCTCCTACGCCTGGTGGGCCAACGCCACGAACAAGCCCGACGCGCCCCGGATGGACTTCAAGGCGGCGCAGTGGCTGCCCGCCTACCTGCTGGGCATCGGCCTGATCTCCTGGCAGGGCGGCTTCGGTGACGGCAGCCAGGGCAACATCCCGCTGTGGTGGGACATCCTCGTCGTCGCGGCCTTCTCCCTCGGCATCTACTACTGGGCCAAGGCCGTCGCGTCGAAGCCCGAGGCGATCGAGCGCAGCATCGAGGAGGTCGTGGTCACCGACGCCCCGGCGCACTGACCCTTCCTCTCCTGGTGTCCCGTCGGCCCGATCCGGGCTGACGGGACACCGTCATAATGCGGGGGTGATTCTCCCTTGACGCCGACCCCGCACCGGTGCCCGGCGAGGCGGGCGCGCAACTGGCGCCGGCCCATCGCCTGACGGCCTGAGCTAACCGACCCCGAGCCCCTCCAGCACCACCGCTCCGGGCAGTTCCGCGAGCGCCTTGCCCGGCACCAGCAGCTTGCCGCGCCGGCGTCCGCTGCCGACCAGGACGTAGGGCAGGTCGGCCACGGCCGCGTCCACCAGCACCGGCCAGCCGGCCGGCAGCCCGACCGGGGTGATGCCGCCGTACTCCATGCCGGTCTCGCCGGTCGCGGTGTCCATGGCGGCGAACGAGGCCTTGCGGGCGCCGAGTTGGCGGCGCACCACGCCGTTGACGTCGACCCGGGTGGTGGAGAGCACCAGGCACGCCGCGAGCGTGGTCCCGCCGCCCCGCTTGCCCGCGACCACCACGCAGTTCGCCGACTGTTCGAGCAGGTCGCGGCCATAGTGCTCCACGAAGACGGCCGTGTCGGCCCAGCGCGGGTCGGTGTCGACGTAGACGATCCGGTCGGCGGGAACGCTGCCCTGCCACTGGCGCACGGCCTCGGCGACCGGAGCGGTCAGCTCGTCCAGGCAGTCCGGGGCGGGGGTGGCGGCGTCGAAGTCTCCGATGGGTGCGCGCATGGCCGCACGCTAACAGTCCGTGTGCCGGGCGTTCAGCGCACGGGCGGGACCGAAACCGCCATCACCATGTCCAAGGGGACGTCCCCTTCGTTGCCGTAGGTGTGCGGGGTGTCGGCCTCGAAGGTGGCGCTCGCTCCCGCCGGGACGACGTGCGGGACACCGTCCACGGTGAGGGTGAGTTCGCCCGTGGTGACATGGACGAGTTCCACTGTGCCGGTCGGATGCGGGTCGGACGGGCTGCGGTCGCCGGGCATCAGGCGCCAGTCCCACATCTCCAGCGGCCCGGGGGCCTCGGTGCCCGCCAGGAGCCGGTTGTAGCTTCCCGCCTCCGTGTGCCACAACCGTACGGCCTGGTCGGCGGGGACGACGCGGACCTTGGGTCCCTGTTCGTAGTCGAGCAGCGTGGTGATGCTGATGCCCAGCGCGTCGCCGATCTTGACCACGGTGCCGATGCTGGGGTTGGTGCGGGCCTGCTCGATCTGGATGAGCATGCCACGACTGACTCCCGCGCGGGCGGCCAGCGCGTCCAGGGTGAAGCCGCGCTCGGTCCGCCAGCGTTTGACGTTCCGCGCCAGGGACTGGGTCAGCAGGTCGAGGTCCGACACATCACATCCATGAGGGTTCACTATATTGAATTCCACAGTCCAGCTTGTTGAACTATGCTGTGGTGTACCTACTTGTTCATTGCACTGTACTGCGAGGTGGCCCGTGACAGCATTCTTCGCGCTGACCACCAGTCTCCTGTGGGGCCTGGCAGACTTCGGCGGCGGGCTGCTGACGCGACGCACGCCCGCACTGACCGTGGTGGTGGCTTCCCAGGCGATCGCCGCGGTCGTGCTGGGCGTGATCGTGATGGCGACCGGCGGCTGGGGCGAGGCCGGCCCGCGGCTGTGGTTCGCGGTCGGGGCCGGCGTGGCCGGCCCGGTGGCCGTGTTCTCCTTCTACAAAGCCCTCGCGCTGGGCCCGATGGGCGTGGTCTCCCCGCTGGCCACGCTGAGCGTGGCCGTCCCGGTCGGCGTCGGCCTGGTCCTCGGCGAACGTCCGGGGGCCCTGCAGCTCGCGGGCATCGCCGTCGCCGTCACCGGAGTCGTCCTCGCGGGCGGCCCGCAGCTGCGCGGCGCGCCCGTGCAACGGCAGACGATCCTGCTCACGCTGGTCGCCGCGCTGGGTTTCGGCACGGTGTTCGCGCTGATCACGGAGGCCTCGACCAATGTCACCGGCCTGTTCCTGTCGCTGTTCGCGCAGCGCCTGACGAGCGTCGCCGTGGGCGGTGCGGCGCTGTACGCGTCGGTCCGGCGGGGCGCCCCCGCCCTGCCCGAGGACGGTCTGCCCCGGGCCGCGCTGCCGGCGCTGGGCTTCGTCGGCCTCGCGGACGTGGCGGCCAACGGCACCTACGCCCTCGCCGCCCAGCACGGCCCGATCACCGTGGCCGCCGTCCTCGCCTCGCTGTACCCCGTGGTCACCGCGCTGGCCGCGCGTGGCTTCCTCAGTGAGCGGCTGCGCGCGATCCAGGCCGCGGGCGCGGGCCTGGCCCTGGTGGGGACGCTGCTGCTGGCGACCGGCTGAGTCAGCCGTCGGCCTCGAGCCGGGCCAGCCGCTCGACCGCTTCCTCGTCCAGGCCGGCCAGCGCCTGCAGCTGCTCCGGCGTGATCCCTTCCGGGATCGGCACGGGCGGCGGAGTCCGCAGCGGCGGCTGCCAGCCCTCGTCGGGCGTCCAGCGGCGTACGACGCGGGCGGGCGCTCCCGCCACCACGGCGTGGTCGGGCACCGCGCCCCGGACCACCGCACCGGCGGCCACGACCACGTTCCGGCCGATCCGCGCCCCCGGCAGGATCACCGCACCGGTGCCGATCCAGCAGCCCGGGCCGATCTCCACCGGCTCCATGCGCGGCCACTGCTTGCCGATGGGCTGGTGCGGGTCGTCGTAGGAGTGGTTGGTGGAGGTGACGTAGACGTACGGGCCGAAGTAACAGTCGCTGCCGATGGTGACCGTGGTGTCGGCGATGACATGGCTGCCGCGGCCGAGGACGACTCCGTCGCCGATGCGCAGGATCGGGTCCGGGCCGAGATCCAGGTCCGGCATCAGGCCGGCCGTGAGGGTGACCTGCTCACCGATGATGCAGTGGGACCCGAGGTGGATCCAGGGCTCGCCGAAGACCGTGCCGAGCGGGAAGGCCAGCCGGGTGGCTTCGCCGATCGAGCCGAAGCGGAGGCGACCGGGGTTCTCGGCCGTCACCGAACCCGTGCGCTGCACCCAGGACCAGCCCGTGTGCACCGCGCGCTGCACCAGTCGGCGTCGCCAGGATGAGAACGTGTTCTTGCGCTTCGGCACGGGCTCACGTTACTCATCGGTTGCCATCGGCAAGAGGGCGGGCTGCTGTGATCTTCACCCCACCTGGTGTCGTACCGTTCGGGCACACGACGGACACGAGGAGACGGTGATGACGCAGAAGGCGCTGATCGCGGGCATAGGGGGCAAGGAGCCTCGGGTCGATCCGGAGGCGTTCGTGGCGCCGACGGCCTCGGTGATCGGGGATGTCACGCTGGGTGCGGGGGCGAGTGTCTGGTACGGGGCGGTCGTGCGGGGTGATGTCGAGACGATCACCGTCGGGGCGGACGCGAATGTGCAGGACAACGTGACGCTGCATGCGGACCCCGGGTTTCCGGTGAGCGTCGGGGAGCGGGTGTCCATCGGTCACAACGCGGTGGTGCACGGGGCGACCGTGGAGGACGACTGCCTCATCGGGATGGGGGCGACCGTGCTGAACGGGGCCGTGATCGGGGCGGGGTCGCTGGTCGCCGCTCAGGCGTTGGTGCCGCAGGGGATGCTGGTTCCGCCCGGGTCGCTGGTGGCGGGGGTGCCGGCGAAGGTTCGGCGGGAGCTGTCCGAGGAGGAGCGGCAGGGGGTCACCCTCAACGGGACCATGTACGCGGAGTTGGCCAAGGCGCACAAGGATGTGCATCGCTAGGGGCGTGCGCGGGTGCGGGTGCGTGGGGGTTGCCAGGGCAGTTCCCCGCGCCCCTTGGGGGGTTCTATTCCCCGGCGTTTGCAGGCTCGGCCTCTTGTTGGGCCGGCTGGGCCTTCTTCGCCCGGCGCTTGACGATCAGCATCGACGCCAGGCCGATCAGGACGGCTGCCGCAAGGCCCAGGTACGAGAAGCGCTTCAGCCAGTCCTCGGCGACGACGCCCACGTAGTAGATGACGGCCGTGGTGCCGCCCGCCCAGCAGATGCCGCCGAGGACGTTGGCGGTCAGGAACTTCCAGTACGGCATGTGGAGCACGCCCGCGAGGGGGCCGGCGAAGATGCGGAGCAGGGCGACGAAGCGGCCGAAGAAGACGGCCCACATGCCCCACTTCTCGAAGGACCGCTCCGCGGTGGCGACATGGCCCTCGCTGAAGTGTTTCGGGAACTTCCTGCCCAGCCAGGCCAGCAGCGGCCGTCCGCCCTTGCGGCCGATCGCGTAGCCGATGGAGTCCCCGATGACGGCACCGGCGGTGGCGCACGCGCCGAGGACGATCGGGTTGATGCCGGAGTGATGGGAGGACATGAGCGCCGCCGAGATCAGGACGATCTCGCCCGGCAGCGGGATGCCCAGGCTCTCCAGGCCGATCACCAGGGCCACGACGGCGTAGACGGCGGCCGGTGGCACCGTGTCGAGCCATTCCTGGACGTGCACCGCCGGTTCCTCCCCTGTCGTCGTCTTTGTGTGCCGGGGCGTGGCTTGTGCGGCGCGCCCCATGGGAAGGCTACCTGGTCGGCGGTGGAGGACGGCTCCCGTGCGTGCCCGGCGGCACCGTCCCGCCCTCCCGCCTTCGGTTTTCGGACATCCCGGTGTCATACGGGACGGGAAAACTCCCCGCGGTTTCGCCGCCCCGCCTCCCCCAGGCCCCACCACCGTGGAGCCCGATGCGGAAGGACGACGTCCCCGTGTCCTCACTGTCCCCGCTGTCCCCGCCCACCTCACTCTCCCCGCCCGTCCCGCCTCCCCTTCCCCCCTCCGAGGCTCCGGTGCGCCGTGTCTCCTTCATGGCCGCCCGGCCGGTCCGGCTCGCCCTCGTGCTGGCGCCGCTGCTGCTCGCCGCGGGCTGGGCCCTGGCCAACCGGCCCCTGGCACACGAGGGTGCCGCCCGGCTGGTGGCCGCCGACCCCTGGTGGCTGTTGGCCGGGGGCGGATTCACCTGTCTGACCTGGGTGGCGGCTTCCTGCGTGCGGCAGGGTGCCCTGCCGGACCGGGTGCCGCCGGGGCTGCTGCTGGCCTCGCAGTTCGCCGCCGGTGCCGCGAACCACGCACTGCCCGGCGGCCTCGGCGCGCACGCCGTCACGGTCCGTTTCCTGCGCACCCAGGGCGTGCCGCTCGCTCGGGCGACCGCCTCGGTCGGCCTGTACTCGCTGGCCAAGTCGGGGGCGAAGACGGTGGTGCTGCTCGTGTTCCTGGCCGTCTCGCCCGCCTGGCGGCGGCTCGGGGACCTGGTCCCGGACGGACGGATCCTGGTGCCCGTCGGCGCCGCGGCGGGCGGTGCGCTCGCGGTGGCGGGGGTGCTCCTGACCGTCGTACGGCCGCTGCGGCGCCCGGTGACGGGGCTGGTGCGCTCCGCTCTCGCCGATGCGCGCGTGGTGCACGGCCGGCCCTGCCGGGTGCTGGCCCTGTGGGGCGGGGCGGCCGCGATGCCGCTGGTGCAGGGCGGTGCGCTCGTGTGTGTCGGGGCCTCGCTCGGCCTCGGGCTGCCCTGGGAGCAGGTGGTCCTCGCCTATCTGGCGGCGGGCACCGCCGTGGGAGCCGTGCCGGCGCCCGGGGGCCTGGCGGTGGACGCGGCGCTGGTGTGGACGCTCGTCGCGTTCGGTGCCACGCCGGCGGTGGCCACCGCGACCGTGATCGGCTACCGGGTGCTGACCGACTGGCTGCCGCTGCTGCCGGGCGCCCTGGTGCTGTCGGCGCTGGTCCGCGCGAAGGTGCTGTGAGCGCCGGTCACTCGCGGCGGGCGACCAGACGGTAGGCGTTGGACAGGCCGAGACGGTGGGACAGGGGGCGGATCGCGAGGCGGTCGAGGAGGGTGGCCGTGAGCAGGGCGGGCACACCGGCGAGGAGAAGCGCGGTGCGCAGGGTGCGCCTCAGGGCGCCGGGCGGCTCGGGCAGCCAGGGGGCGTCGTCGCGCGGGGCGGTGTGGTCGAGGGTCAGCCAGACGGCGGCGAGCAGGTCCACCGGGTCGTGCGGCTCCGCGTGCTGCTCGGCGACCACCGTGAAGCCGAGTTCGGTCAGCCGTCGGCGCAGGTTGGCGACCGGCATGAAGTGCAGGTGCTGCGGCTGGAGCCAGGGCAGCCACCAGCGGCCGAGGAGACGGGCGTAGCGGCTCTCCGGGTCCGGTACCTCGATGAGCAGGTGGCCGCCGGGGCGTACGGCCTCGTGGGCGGCGCGCAGTTCGCGGTCGGGGTCGGTGCTGTGCTCCAGGTAGTGGAACATGCTCACCACGTCGTAGCGGGCGGCGAGGTCGGGCGCGAGGTCGGGGAAGGCACCGCGGTAGGCGTGCTCCACACGGCCCTCGCGGGCGGCGAGGTCGACGCCGTCGGTGAAGTCCAGCCCGTCGAAGCAGGTGCCGGGCAGCACGGTGCGGGCGGCCTCGCAGAAGTGGCCGTGTCCGGTACCGACGTCCAGCCAGTTCTTCGGGGTGGGGTCGTGCGGCACCATCGCCTCGGCGCGGTCCCGGTACATCGCGGTGCGGCCGCCGAAGGTGCCGCTCATACGCTGCTCACCGAGGCCGTCGTAGAAGTCGCGGTAGTAGAACTCCAGGCCTTCGGCGGTCAGTTGGGGGTTCTGGAAGGTGTGGCCGCAGTCGGTGCAGCGGTCGAGGCTGAAGCGGCCGGGCTTGTGCTGGAGCAGGTCGGTGGTGTGCAGCCGGGTCGTCAGGCCGTCGGACTCGCACCAGGGGCAGGTGGTGCGCCGGGGTGCGAAGAAGCGGTCCGTGCCGTCGGCCAGGTCTGCCTGGTAGGCGGGGCGCAGGGCGGCGACGCGCTCGCTGTTCTTGCTCTTGTCGCTCATCGGCTCTCCCTCATGGGGTGCTGTGTGACGCCAGTCGTTCCAGGTGGCCCGCTGCCGCGCGGGCGCCGCCGGCCGCGCGGAAGGCCGTGCGGACGCGGGCCGCGGCGGCCCGGTGGGCACGGTCGTTCAGGACGGTGTCGAGGGCCGCGCCGAGCCGGGGCGCGGTGACCCGGCCGAAGCGGACCCGCACTCCGGCGCCCGCGTCCACGACCTGCGAGGCCACCACCGGCTGGTCGTCCCGGATGGGGGCCACGACGAGCGGGACGCCGTGCCAGAGCGCCTCGCAGACGGTGTTGTGCCCGGCGTGGCAGACGACCGCGTCCATCCGCTCCAGGAGCGGGAGCTGGGGAACGGACGGCAGGATCAGCACGTCCTTGCCGAAGCGGTCCGCGGGGGCGGCCGGCAGGGTGCCGCCCGGGTCCACGAGCACCGCCTGCACCCGGTCGGCGCGTTCGCGCAGCACGGCGAGGCACTCGGCGAGGAAGCGCTGTCCGGCGTCGGCGTTGGCGGTGCCCAGGGTCACCAGGACCTTCGCCCGGCCGGGGTCCAGCCACTCCCAGGGGAAGCCGGGTCCGGCCGGGCGGTCGGCGAGGGACGGCCCGACGTAGTGGATCCGCTGCCCCAACGGGGCCTGGGGACCGATGAGTTCGGGTGTACTGAAGACGAGAAGCAGGTGGGGCGAGTAGCGCGGGTCGGCGGCCTGGGCCGGGTCGCCGATCCGGGTGCGCAGCTCGGTGAGGCGCTCGCGCAGCCACTCGGCGACCTTGGGCAGGCCGTCGTAGGCGCCGGTGAACTCGGCCGAGGTGGTGGCGGAGGTCGCCCACGGCAGGCCGAGGCGCTCGGCCACCAGGGCGCCGGCGAAGGCCTGCTGGTCGGCGACGACCACATCGGGGCGGAACGCCTCGGCGGCCGCACGGACGCCCGGGGCCATCGCGTCGGCGAGCGGTACCAGGTACCACTCCCAAAGGAACTTCAGCGCCTCCGCACCCCGCAGATCGGGCGGCCGTACGGCACCCTCCGCGCCCGGCACCGGACCGGCGCACGCGTACACCCGCGCGTCCTGGCCCGCGAGGCGGTGCAGCAGCGCGGGATCGGCACAGACCCAGGCCACGCGGTGGCCGCGCTCGGCGAGCCGGGCGGCGACCCCGACGGCGGGGTTGATGTGCCCGACCAGCGGCGGGACGACGAACAGGAACCCGCTCACCGGACCCCCGCGCCTGCCACGTCGCGGATCAGGCCGAGGATGTGGGCGCCGACGGTTCCGGCGGCCTCGACCAGCACCGAATGCTCGTGTCCGGGCAGCACGACGGACCGGAAGTCCGTGAGCAGCGCCCGCTTCAGCGGCACCAGCTCCACCAGGTCCGAGTCGCCGCCGTACACACCGAGGACCGGGCAGCGTACGGCCCTGATCTGCTCCTCGGTCAGCACCCGGCTGGCGGGGATGTCCCGGCCGAGGGTGGTCTCGCGGGCGAGCCGGGCGGCGCCCTTGGCCAGGCGGGCGGTGTTGTGGCCGCGGTTCGCGGTGATCCAGGCGAGGGCGTCCGGCTCGTTGTGGGCGAGTTCGGCCACCACCCGGCGCAGGATGCCGCCCAGCTTGGACGCCCAGGCGGCGGTGGCGGGTTCGGACTCGATCAGGGTGAGGCCGGCCGTGCGGTCAGGGTGGCGGGCCGCGTAGCCGAAGGCGATCGTGCCGCCGTAGGAGTTGCCGACCAGGTGCACGGGTCCGGTGATCCCGAGCCGGTCGAGGACCGCCTCCAGGTCGTCGATGTTGTGGTCGAGGGTGTAGCCGTCCCGTGGGCGCTCGCTGCGGCCGTGCCCGCGCAGGTCGTACATGACGACGTCGAGGCCGGCCGCCGCGAAGGCCGGGGCGACGGTGAAGTAGTAGCTGGCCAGGCTGTCGGTGAGCAGCCCGTGCACGAGGACGACCGTGGCGTCGGGGGTGCGGCCGTCCGGTGGGCCCATGCGCTGGACGTGCAGCCGGATTCCGGCGGCGTCGATCATCGCCATGGCTCAGCCCGCCTCCGTGGCCTTCAGGCTCCACACCACGTACTCGACGAGCCGGCCCACGGTCAGCTCGATGATCTCGTCGAACTCCATGCCGGCCAGGAACTCGGCGAGGTTGACCCGCCGTCCGTACCGCTCCTCCAGCAGACCCGCGAGGGTGACGAGGTCGATGCTCTCCAGTTCCAGATCGCGGTTGAAGGTGGTGGACATGCCGATCACCACGTCGTCCTCGCCGTACTCCGCGAGGAGCGTGCGGAGCATGCCGGTGATCTCGGCGAGCACCGTGTCCGTGGTGGGCTGCGCCGGGACCGGCGGGGTGGGGTTCATCGGGTGTACTCCTCGGCTGCTCGGTCGTCTTGTCCGTGGCCCTGTCCGTCGTCCGGTCCCTCGCCGGGCTCGTATCCCGTCGTCCAGGCCACCACGTAGGCGCGTTGCCGCAGGGTGGGCGGGTTGCTCGCGGGTGCGCAGCGCACGGTGTACGCGCGTTCCAGCCGCCCGGAGACCACCAGCCGGCCCCCGTCCGGAGCGGCCTCCCGCACGGCGAAGTCCCTGGGGCGGCCGCCGAATCCGACGCCCTCGGCCTTGGCGACGGCTTCCTTGGCCGCCCAGAAGCGGGTGAACCACAGGGCCTCGTCGTCCGGGCCGTCGGCGCGAAGCGTGCGCAGAAGGCGCAGTTCGTCCGTGCCGAGCGCGGTGGTGAGGGTCGCGGGGTCGCGTGCGGTGACCTCCTCGATGTCGATGCCGGGCCCGGGACCGGGGCGGTGCGGCCGTACGATCGCCACGCCCGCCTCGGCCCGGTGGGCGAGGGACACGTCCAGCGGGGGCAGGGTGCGG
Organism: Streptomyces griseochromogenes; assembly: GCF_001542625.1. Lineage (NCBI taxonomy): Bacteria > Bacillati > Actinomycetota > Actinomycetes > Kitasatosporales > Streptomycetaceae > Streptomyces > Streptomyces griseochromogenes. The sequence continues at coordinate 7,636,966 of NZ_CP016279.1, forward strand.
CCGTGCACGCCGGTGACGTACGGGCGGCCGAGTTCGTCGTTGTGCACCCGGATCTCCGCCGGGAAGACGGGACCCTCTCCGTGCTGCCAGAGCCACTGCCGTACCGCGTCCTTGACCGCGATCCGGCCGAGCAGCCACTGCCGGCGGCCCCGCGGCGGGCGTTCGGTGTACTGGGTGCGCTCCGCGCCGCCGAGCGCGTTGCGCATGATCAGCTCGCGCGAGGCGAGGTCCGGCCACCGCTCGTGCACCAGCGCCCAGCCGCCGGGCCGCGCCTCGGAGAGGGTGTGGCGCTCGGGGAAGCGTTCGACGGGCCTGGTCCGCGGGTCGTTGTCGAAGCGGCGGTCCTGCCAGCCGCCGAGCACGGCCCACACCCGGCCGTCGACGGACAGCTCCGCGTCCGCCTCCAGGACCGTGTCGGTGAGCGAGGTGATCCGCAGCAGACAGCCGACCCTCGTCCCGGGCACCGGGTGGGGCCCGTGGAACCGCATGTGCCGCATCTGCACCGGGAAGACGACGGTCCGCTCGGTGCGGGTCGCCATGATCCAGTAGCCGAGGAGCTGGCCCACGTTGTCGAGCAGGGCTCCGGGCGCCCCGGGCGCGGTGATCACTCCGCGGATGTGCCGGTCGCCGATCGCGGTCAGCTCGGTGAGGCCCTGGAACGCCGGGCCGTGGAACATCCACCGCTCGCGGTAGATCTGGGCGGCGGTGTGCTCGGGGGCGCGTTCGGGGGTGTCGGGCAGGGGGATCGGCGGGGGCGGTGCGGGGTGGTGCGGGGCGAGTTCGACCACGGCGCGGGCCGTGGGACCGAAGGTGACGGCGACGCGGTCCGGGCGGCCGGGCTCGGGGGTGACGGTGACCGGCACGTCGAGCGGGGGTGTGGCGGTGAGCCACCGGTCGAACCGGGCTCCGTGCACGGCGACCGCCCGCAGCCCGGGGGCCGCCTCCTCCGCCGCGTCCATCATGTGCCGCACCAGTGTGGTGGCGGGGACGACCGGCCACCGGTCCTCCACGTCGGGCCAGCCGGGGCGCTGCGGGAAGAAGCAGTGGTCCAGGAGGTGGGGCATGGTGTCGGGCGACACCCGCACGGTTGTCGTGGTGGTGGCGGGGGGTCGAGTGGCCGTCGCGGGGGGCGGGGCGACGGGGGTGGGCGCGGGTGCCTGGCGTACGGCCGCCGATGCGGCGGTTCGGCGGTCGCTCGCCGCGATCAGCTCGGCCGCGGTGTCCGCGGTGTCCCGCAGCAGGGCGGTCAGCTCGGCGGCGGCCGGGAACCGGGTGACGAGGTCGTCCAGGGGGGACGCGCCGGGGCGGGACGGTGGCGAGGGGTGCGCCGCCGGCCGGCTCGGGCGGAGCTCCGACCGCAGTGCGTCCAGGGCCGGCCCGGCCAGGGAGACCAGGGCGCCGTCCAGGTCGAGGCGGACGGCGGGGCGGGCCGGTGCCCCGGCCCCGGCTGCCGGAGCGAGCGTCTCGGCCCGGCCCGCCGCATCGACCGGCCGGGCGGGTGCCGGCGCCGGCGCCACCCGCGCCCCGGCCGTCCACAACGCCGTTGCCACACGCCGGAGTTGGGACATCCCGGAGCGGTGGGGCGAGTTGGCGGCGACGGTGAGGTGGTCGCGTTCGGCGAGGGTGTCGGTGATGAGGGAGGCCAGCTGGCCGGCACCGGTCTGGACGAAGGCGCGGTGGCCCGCCGAGTACAGGGCCTCGATCAGCTCGCGGAAGCGCACGGGCTCCAGCAGGTGCCGTACGAACAGTTCGCGTACCGCCGCCTCCTGGCCCGGGAAGGGCGCGGCGGTCGTCCCGGACCACACCGGGACGGTCGGCGGGTGGAGCCGGAAACGCTCCGCGGCCTCCTTGATGGGCGCCAGGTACGGCTCCAGCATCGGCGTGTGGAAGCCGGACCGGAAGGGCAGCACCTGGCACAGCACGCCCTCGGCGCGGAAGGTCCGGACGAAGTCCCGGACCGCCGCGTCGGGCCCGCACACCATCGACTGGCGGGGCGCGTTGTCGTGGGACAGCACGATCCCGGAGCCCTTCCACGCCTCGGCGAGAGCGCCGCGGACGCGGTCGGCCGAGGCGCCCACCGCGGCGAAGGCGAGGCCCGGCACGGTCAGCGCGTCCGGGTCGAACTCGGCCATGAACGCGTCCACTTCGGCGCCCGAGTACAGGCCGGCCGCCACCATGGCCGTCCACTCGCCGACGCTGTGCCCGGCGACCGCGTCGGGTACGACCCCCATGCGGCGCAGCGCGGCGTCCAGCAGCCGGCCCACGCCGACGACGGAGAAGCCGTGCCGTCCGATGTCGCCGACCTGGACGTCCGCGCCGGTGCCGGTGAGCGGGGTCAGGCCGAAGTACGCGGCGATGTCGTCGGCGCGGGGCGCGAAGTCGCTCTCCAGGCCGGGGAAGACGAAGGCCAGCCCGCCGCCCGCGGGCCCGAGCAGAGGGGTGGGCCGGAACCAGAGGTCGCTGCGGCCCTGCCAGGCCCGGCCCTTGCCGGTCACCCGCCGGGCCAGCGCGAGCCGCTTGGCGGTGGGGTCGACGATGCCGAGGCGTACGGGGCCTGCGTCGGGGTGCGGCCGGGCGGGGTCGAGGCCGGCGGCGAGCACGGCCGAGTCGCCGGTGTCGAGGAGGGCGGAGAGCCGGTCGATGCCGTCGGTCGCGAGCAGCAGGACGCGTTCGGGCTCGGCCACCACGGTCCGGGCCCGTCCGGACCTCGGTCGCGGGCCCGGCGCCTCCTCCAGCACCACATGGGCGTTGATCCCGCCGAACCCGAAGGCGTTCACGGCGGCCCGCCGGACCGGCTGCCGCGGCCCGGTCTCCCAGGGGCGGGCCTGATCCAGAGTGCGGAAGCGGGTGGCCGCGAGGGCGGGGTGGGGATCGTCGCAGTGCAGGGTGGGCAGCAGGGTGCCGTGGTGCAGGGCGAGGACGGCCTTGACCAGGCCGGCGACCCCGGCGGCCGGCATGGTGTGCCCGATCATCGACTTCACCGAACCGAGGACGGGCCGCTCGTCTCCGTAGGCCGTGCCCGGCCCGAACACCTCGGTCAGCGTGGCGAGTTCGGCCTCGTCCCCGGCCGGGGTGGCGGTGCCGTGCGCCTCCAGCAGGCCGATCGAGTGCGGCGCGGCCGGGTCGAGGCCCGCCGCCTGCCAGGCCTGGCGCACGGCTCGGGTCTGGCCGCCGGGGTCGGGGGTGACCAGACCGGCGGTACGGCCGTCGCTGGCCACGCCGGTCCCGCGGATCACCGCGTACACGCGGTCCGAGTCGCGTTCGGCGTCCGCGAGCCGTTTGAGGACGACGACGCCGGTGCCCTCCCCGATGAGGAGGCCGTCGGCATCGCGGTGGAAGGGGCGGCTGCGCTGGGTCGGGGACAGGGCGCGCAGCTGGGAGAAGACGCTCCACAGGGTGATGTCGTGGCAGTGGTGCACTCCCCCGGCCAGCATCATGTCGCAGCGTCCGGTGGTGAGTTCGGTGACCGCCTGGTCGACGGCGACCAGCGAGGAGGCGCAGGCCGCGTCCACGGTGTAGGCGGGGCCGCGCAGATCGAGCCGGTTGGCTATGCGGGAGGCGGCGAGGTTGGGGACGAGCCCGATCGCGGACTCCGGGCTGTCCGGGCCGAGCCGCTCGGTGAACGCCGCCCGCACCCGCTCCAGTTGCGCGGACGACAGCTCGGGCAGCAACTCGCCGAGGGTGCGAACGAGTTGCCCGGCCGTCCGCACCCGCTGGTCGAGCCGGACCAGGCCGGGGGTGAGATAGCCGCCGCGGCCCAGGGCCACGCCGATCCGGTGCCGCTCGGGCAGCCGGCCCTCGCCGCCCGCGTCGGCGAGGGCGGTGGCGGCCACGTCGAGGGCGATCAGCTGGTCGGGCTCGGTGCCGGGCACGGAGGCGGGCATGATGCCGTACCGGGTCACCTCCACCTCGGCCAGGCCGTCCACGAATCCGCCCCGCCGGCAGTAGATCCGGTCGGCCCGGGCGGGCCCGGCCGCCGGGTCCGGGCGGTAGTAGCCGGCGTCCCAGCGGCCCTCGGGGACGTCCCCGATCGCGTCCACGCCGTCGCGCAGATTGCGCCAGTAGGCGTCGAGACCGGCGGCACCGGGCAGCAGCACCGCCATCCCGACGACGGCGACGGCTGTCTGACGTTGCGTCATCTCACCAGCCCGAGGCGGTGTAGACGACCGCGCGGGCCGAGGGGTCGCCCCAGGCCAGCTCCCGGAGCAGGGCCGCGGTGCCCTCGTCCGGGTCGATCAGCTTCACCCCGCGCCGGGCGTACTCCCGGCCGAGTTCCTCACCGACCATGCCGTTGTGGCTGCCGGTCGGCGCCCAGGGACCCCAGTGGACGGTGAGCGCGCGATGGCCCGTGCGGTCGGCCCAGTCGGCACCGAGGAGCTCCAGGGCGTCGTTCGCGGCGGCGTAGTCGGCCTGGCCGCGGTTGCCGAGGACGGCGGCGATGCTGCCGAACAGCACGGTGAACGCCGGTCCGCGCGGGAGGTCCTCCAGAGCGGCGAGCAGGGCGGCGGCCCCGGCGGTCTTCGTCCCGTACACGCGCCGGAAGGACTCGGTGCTCTTCTCGGCGATCAGCCGGTCCTCGATCACCCCGGCGGCGAAGACGACTCCGTCGAGCCTGCCCTGTTCGGCGTGGATCTCCTTGACCGCCTGCAGTGCGGCGTCCCGCTCGCGGAAGTCCACCGAACGGTAGCGGGCCTCGCTGCCGAGGGCGGTGAGTTCGGCGAGGGTACCGGTGATCTCCCGCTGGGCGAGGATCAGCTCGGCCGCCCGGTTGAGTTCCGCCGGTTTCAGCGTGCCGTCGGCGGCGAGGGCGGCGCGCAGTTCGACGGCGGTGCGGGCGGCGGCGGTGTGCGCGGGTTCGGGCGCGGTGGGGGCGGGGGTGCGGCCGAGCAGTTCGATACGGCAGCGGCTCGCGGAGGCCAGCGCGGTCGCGAACCTCGCGGTGATGCCCCGGGCGCCGCCGACCAGCAGCACCACGGAGTCCCGGTCGAGGCCCAGCGCGGCGGCCTCGGCGGCGCCGTCCCCGGCGGGGCCCGCTCCGGTGCTGCCGAGCGGCCCGAGGGGCGCGGGCACCAGCTCGAACCCGTGCCGTACGCCGGCGGCCGTGCGCAGCACAACGGGGGCCGGCTCCGGGGTGAGCAGTTCGGCGAGCACGACGTCGGCGACGGCCGCCGGAGCGGTGACGGGGACGGTGACGATCCGGGCGAGGGTGTCGGGGTACTCCCGGGCGACGCTGCGGAAGAAGCCGTGGAGGCCGGCCGACCGCGGCGCCTCGCCGCCGTCGGCCGGACGGACGGCCAGCAGACTGCGCGGGGCGCACGCCAGGGCCGCCCGCAGCACCGGGAAGACCTCGGGCAGCACCGGCGGCTCGGAGCCGTCGAGCGCGCCCAGGTGGAGGACGCCGTCGACCGTGCCGTCGGCCTCGCCGAGCAGGTGGTCGTGGCCGGCGGTCACCGCCTCGGCGCCGTGGGCGGTGAGCCGGGCGGCGACCTCGGCCGCGGTGCCCGAGCCGTCACCGAGGAGGACGAAGCGCAGACCGGACAGGACGGATGCGGGGTCCGCCGCGGTCTGTGCGTGCGGGAGGGGCACCGGGCGCAGCTCACAGCGCTCGGGGGCCTCGCCGACGGCCGGGGAGGCCGGCGCCGCGGGCACAGCCGGTGTCGCCGGTCGTTCCTCGGCCTCCCGGCCGTCGCCCCGCGCCGTTCCGTCGCCGCCGGTCCGTGCCGTCAGCCAGTCCGTCACGGCTGCGGCCGTACGTGCCTTGGTGAGTTCCTCCAGTTCCGCGTCGTCCAGGAGCTCCGCCCCGCCGGCGATCCCCAGGCGTCTGGCGAGTTCGCCCGCTATCTCGGCCCGTTTGATCGAGTCGATGCTCAGGTCGGCTTCCAGGTCGAGGTCGGGCTCGATCATGTCGACGGGGTAGCCGGTGCGCTCGCTGATGATCTCCAGGACGGCGCGTGCGACGTCCTGGCCGGATGCGGCCGGCTCGGGCGACGACGGCTCCGGCCGGTCGAGCGGGCCGGGCTCGGGCGGGATCGCCGCGGCGACGGCGGGCCGGCCCGGTTCGGGGAGCGCGACCTGCGGGAGGGCGGCGGGAGCGGCGGGTGCCGGCGGGGTCGCTCCGGGTGCCGCGCCGAAGTAGGTGAGCAGCACATCGCGCTGGGCGGCGATCATCTCCCGGCTGGTGCGCAGGTATTCGGAGATCAGCGCGTCCCGGCCGACCGGTTCGCCGTACGGCGGGTTCGTCGTCACTGTCGCCTCCACGACTCGTCGGGCCGGTGCGAGGGCACCGGGCAGAAGTGCTCCGTCGGCGGTGCGGACGAGGTGCCCGTCGACCGTCCAGCCGGGTCGCCGCGGCACCGGTGTCCGGATCGCGTCGACGGCGTCGCGGCCCCGGAAGAGCCAGGCGGTGCGCACCGCGAGCCCGGCGACGGCCAGCCGGGCGAGTGCGTCGAGCCAGCCGGCCAGACCACTGTCGGCGCGGGGCTCGCAGGCGACGGTGCGGTGCGGGCGGTCGCCGAGGATCTGGCCGACGAGCCGGGTCAGGACCCGGCCGGGCCCGGCCTCGACGAAGATCCGCGCTCCCGCCTCGTACATCGCCTCGATCTGGTCGGCGAAGGCGACCGGCGCGCCGATCTGGGCGGCGAGTTCCGCGCGGACGGCCTCGGCGTCCAGGGGGTACGGCGCGGCCGTGCGGTTGGCCCAGACGGGGAACTCGGGAGCTCGTACCGCCTTGTCCGCGAGGACCTTGGCGAACCGGTCCCCCGCGGCGGCCACCACCGGGCTGTGGAAGGCGCAGGCGACGGGGATGCTCCGCGCCGCGAGACCGGCCTCGCGCAACAGCCGTACGGCGGCCTCGACGTCCGCCGTGGGGCCCGAGATCACCGACTGTTCGGGCGAGTTGCGATTGGCCACGACGACCGTTGCGGGTGTCCGGGCGGCGCGCAGGGCCCGCTCGACGTCCTCGGCCGGGGCTCCGACGGCTGCCATGGTGCCGGGGGCGTCGCCCGCGGCCGCCAGGATGGCGCTCGCGCGCTCGGTGCTCAGCTCCAGGAGGGTCTGCGGGTCGAGGGCTCCGGCCGCGCCCAGGGCGACCAGTTCCCCGTAGCTGTGTCCGGCCGCGAGGTCCGGGTGGACACCGGCGGAGGTGAGGAAGGCGTGGGCGGCGAGGCCCGTGATGCCGAGCGCGGGCTGAGCGGCCCGGGTGTCGGTGAGTGCGGCCCGGCGGCGCTCGACGGCGGCTTCGTCGAACGCGGCCGGCGGGTAGAGCCGGTCGGCGTGGGCGCGGCCGAGCTCCAGATAGTGCCGCAGCCCTGGCAGGGCGACCAGCAGGTCGGCGAGCATGCCGGGCCGCTGGCTGCCCTGGCCGGGGAAGAGGAAGGCGACCTTGGCGTCGCCCGTCGGCCCGGCCGGGTCGCTCAGGTGGATGCCGGCGGCGGGATCGTGCTCCCCGGCCAGGACCCGGCGGAGCTGACCGGTCAGCTCCGCCACGTCACGGGCCACGACCGCCGCCCGCACCGGTTCGTGGGAGGTGTCCGCGCGGCGGGCCGCCGCGAGGGCGAGGTCGCGCAGGCGCCAGGGGTGGCCGTCGGTCTCGGCGGCCCCGAGGATCCGCTCGACGTCGCGGTGGGCCGCGGCGGTGTCCTTCCCCCGGAACAGGAACAGCTCCGCGGGCCAGGCGTCCAGGGTCTGCGCCGGCGCCACCGCGTCGCCGTACGCCCCGACGACCACATGGAAGTTGGTCCCGCCGAAGCCGAACGCGCTGACCCCGGCGAGGCGTTCGGCGGCCGCTGCCGCCCAGGGCTGGGCGCGGGTGTGGAAGGCGAACGGGCTGTCCTCCTCCGACCAGCCGTCGCCCGGCCGCTCCAGGTGCAGGGTGGGCGGCTTGACGCCGGTGTACAGGGCGAGCGTGGTCTTGATGAGGCCCGCCAGTCCGGCGGCGCACTTGGTGTGCCCGATCTGCGACTTGACCGAGCCGAGCGCGCAGGAGCCGGTCCCGGCGCCCGCCTCGGTGAACACCTCGCTGAGCACGGTGAGTTCGGTGCGGTCGCCGACCACCGTGCCGGTGCCGTGCGCCTCGACGAGTCCGACCTCGGCGGGTGAGACACCGGCGTTGCGGTAGGCACGCTCCAGCGCGGCCCGCTGTCCTTCGGGGCGGGGTGCGGTCAGGCCGAGGGAGCGGCCGTCGCTGGCGGAGCCGACGCCCTTGATCACTCCGTAGACGCGGTCGCCGTCGCGTTCGGCGTCCGCGAGCCGCTTGAGGACCACGCAGGCCACGCCCTCGCCGAGGGCTATGCCGTCGGCGGAGCTGTCGAAGGCGCGGGAGCGGCCGGTCGGCGAGAGGGCGTGCACGGAGGAGAACAGGACGAAGTCGTTGATGCCGTTGTGCAGGTCGGCGCCGCCGCACAGGACGATGTCGCTGCTGCCGGTGACGAGTTCCTTGCAGGCCACGTCGAGGGCGGCGAGGGAGGAGGCGCAGGCCGCGTCGACGGTGTAGTTGGCGCCGCCGAGGTCCAGGCGGTTGGCTATGCGGCCGGAGATGACGTTGGCGAGCATGCCGGGGAAGGAATCCTCGGTCAGCCGGGGCAGCTGGTCCTCCAGGCCGTCGGGGACCTTGCCGTAGTACGACGGGAGGACGGCGCGCAAGGTGACGGCGTTGGACAGGTCGCTGCCCGCCTCGGCGCCGAAGACGACGGAGGTGCGGGAGCGGTCGAACGCGCGCCCCCGGGCACCGTATCCGGCGTCCTCCAGGGCACGCCGGGCCGCCTCCAGGGACAGCAGCTGGACCGGCTCGATGCTGCCGAGGGAGGCGGGCGGGATGCCGTAGCTCAGCGGGTCGAAGGGGATGCGGGGCAGGAAGCCGCCCCATCGGGAGGCCGTGCTGCCGGCGGTGTGGTGCACGTCGGGGTCCCAGCGGTCGGGCGGGACCTCGGTGACCGCGTCGTGTCCGGCGATGATGTTCGCCCAGAAGGTGGCGAGGTCGGGGGCCTGCGGGAACATGCAGGCCATGCCGACGACGGCGACGTCGAGCGGCGCGGGGGGCTCCGGTTCGGCGGCCGGCCGGGGGGTGGGCCGTGCGGCCCGGGCGGTGAGGAAGTCGGCGGCGCCGTCGGTGACCGAGTGGTGCAGGGCCGCGACGGTGGTGGTCGACGAGCGCAGTACGGCGACCTCGCCGGCCATGAACATCCCGTCAGTGAGCTGGCGTTGCTCCTCCACACCGGACAACTCGCCCCGCGCGGAGCGCTCGACGCCCTTGCTGGCGATGCGCAGCCGCCCGACGTTCAGCCGCTCCAGCGCCTCCCACACCTCACGGTCGGGCAGGCCGGACGCGCGCAGCCGGGCCTCGTGGTCGTGGTAGCCGACGGTGAAGGGGCTCGGGACGCAGCGGGTGGCGTGGCCGGGCGCGGTCTCCAGCAGGGCGGTCGTGGTGGCGGTCAGCACCTGCCGCTGGAACAGCGGCAGGATCGCGCCGTGCGCCACGGCCTCCTCGGTGAAGAGGTAGGCGGTGCCCATCAGGACGCCGACGGCGGCGCCCCGGGCGGTGAGCGGCGCGGCGAGGGCGGCGGCCATCGCGGCGGACCGCTCGTCGTGGATGCCCCCGGCGAAGAACACCTCCAGCTGTCGCGCGGCCCCGGCGTCGGCCTCCGCCAGGAAGTCCTCCAGTACGGCGAGTTGGGCCTCCCACAGCGGGAAGGAGGCGCGCGGTCCGACGTGCCCGCCGCACTCGGAGCCCTCGAACACGAACCTGCGGGCACCGGCCCGCAGGAACTGTCCGAGCAGCCCTGGCGAGGGCACGTGCAGGAAGGTGCGGATCCCGGCGCGCTCCAGCGTCTCGGCCTGGGCGGGGCGTCCGCCCGCGATGATCGCGTGCGTGGGCCGCAGTTCCCGTACGGCCTCCAGCTGGGCGTTCCTGATGTTCTCGGGCGCGAAGCCGAGGACGCCCACGCCCCAGGGCCGGCCGTCGAGCACGGCACGCGCCTCGGTCAGCATCGCCCGGGTCCGTTCGCCGTCGGCGAGGGCGAGCGCCAGGAAGGGCAGGGCGCCGTCCCCGGCGACGGCCGCGGCGAAGGCCGCCTGGTCGCTGACCCGCGTCATGGGTCCCTGAGCGACCGGGAGCCGGGTTCCGAGCGCCCGGCTCATGGCCGAGCCGGGGCGCAGCGCCCGGCCGGACCCGCCACCGACCGCCTCCACGGGCTCAACGTCGACCGCCTTCACGGACCCGCCACCAGCCGCCTCCACGGGCTCAACGCCGGCTGTCTCCACGGGCTCACCGTCGGCCGGCTCCACCGGCCCCACGACCGCCGTGATCGCCGCCCGCACTTCACGCACCGTGCGCCGCACATCCCCCCACCGCTCGGCGAACCGTGCGGCGAGGAAGCCGTCCTGGCCCACCGGGAGGAGTTGGCGGCGCAGGTCCCGGGCGCCGAGCAGGGAAGCGACGGCCGCGGGGTCGTCGACGGGCGCGGGCGGGGTGCCGGGGCCGCGCCTGCGCAGGACCCGGTGTCCGGCCAGGACTACGGTCTCGGAGCCGTCCAGGGACCGCAGCGCGGCCCGGGTCGCCTCGGGCAGTGCCGATTCGGCCAGCAGCGCCAGCTGGCTGTCCAGGACCACACCGGCCGCGCCGCCGGCCACGGCGGCCGCCGCCGCGCGCGGGCCGATGCCTCCGCAGGCCCACACCGGAACGCCCGACTCGGTGTCGGCGAGGAGCAGTTGCAGCAGGACGAAGGTGCTCAGACCGCCGATCCGGCCACCGCTCTCGGCACCGCGGGCGATCAGCCCGTGCGCTCCGGCGCGGACCGCCTCCCGCGCCTCGGCCGGATCGGTGACTTCGGCCAGCACCCGATAGGACGCGGCCACTTCGCCCACGCCCCAGGGAGCGTCGGGGGCGAGGACCACGGTGTCGGGCGCCTGGTCCAGGTCGGCGGGGCGCAGGGTGCAGCGCCCGGCCACCCGGACCCCGAAGGGCCCGGGCGAGGCTCGTTCGAGCCGGTTCAGCTCCTCGCGGGACCGGCGGTCGCCGTCGCCCAGGTCGAGGACGCCGAGCGCGCCGGCACCGCAGGCGGCCGCGGCGAGCCCGGCGTCGGGCTCACCGAAGGGGGTGAGACACAGGATCAGGTCGTGGGCGCGCACAGGGGAGGTCATGTTGCTCCGAAGAAACAGCGAGACAGCACGGTGGGGGGTTTGTGCGGCGAGGCGCTGGTACGAGGCCACCGGAACCTAGCGAGCTGTTACTCACGGGTCAATAACGATGCGGCCCTTTTGTCGGCCGTGGCATCGATCCGGCCAGCCCGCCGAATTCCCCGCAAGCAATTGAAAATCCGATCAATCCCTGTCGCCGATACGGAGGCGCGGATTTCTCTTACCGCTCGGCACACCCGCACAAGTCCGGCAAAGCGCCAGGCGGATTCACCGCTCACACACCAGGCGGCAACACGCAGGGGCAGGGAAGCGGCTTCTGTAAATTCCGCATGACTTCGCCCCGGTGGCTCGATCCGGGCACGCCGCCCACCAGGGCCTGGCAGGACCCCACGGCAGCGGGCGAGGGCCACCCGCCGGGTGGCCCTCAGATGTCGCTCAGCCGAGCAGAGAACCCACGGCGGTCGAAGCGGAGGCGACCGCTCCGGAGACCGGGGGCGCGAGCGCGCCCACGAGGTCCCGGGGAGCCGCGGGCACGACCGGAGCGGGGGCGTCACCGGCGCCGACCTGGGCGATCCGGGGCTTGTACCGCCGTCCCGTCCCGGGCACCCGGGTCCCTGGCCCGGGCTTCTCCCCCGTGGCGCCCCCGCCGGGCCGCCCGACGGAAGGCCGCGCGGGACCGGACCGTCCCGCATCCGATGTGCCCGGAGCGTCCGGTGCGTCCCGTGCGTCCGGTGCGTCGGACGCGTGCGGCATCGCGACCGTTTCCGGTTCCAGGACCCACCGCTGCCTGCCGCCCCCGTCCCGGGCAGCCACCACCACGTGGCCGGAGGAGTCCCCGAGTCCGGGGGAAAGGGCGAGGCCCCTGGGCCCGCGGAGCAGGAGTTCGCCGCGGACCGTGAGGTCGTACGCCACCTCTCCGGCATGCACGACACAGCCGGACACCACGACCGCGCGCGTCCCGGGATCGGCGGCCAGGCACAGGGTGGGGTCGGCGGCACTGCGCAGCAGCCCGTCGTCCTGGTACGACCACTGCTGCGAACCGGCGGACGAACACCCGGCCAGCAGGACGGCGGCGCCCGGCTCGGCCCGGCCCCCGCGCACGTCCAGACAGCGCCCGGAGGCGGCACTGCGCAGCCGGCCGTGGGCGACCTCGACGGGCTCGCCGACCGAGGCGGTGGACGGGGAGGCCGCGGGTGGCCGCCCGCCGGTGGCGCCAGGGCGGGCGGACCGGCCGACCGGGGCGCCCCAGGTGGCGCCCGGTCCGGGGACACCGTTGTCGTCGGACCAGCTCCTGACCACGAGCACCGTGGCGAGCAGCGCGAGCGAGACGAGGCCGACGCCCACCGCCAGCGCGGTACGGCGCCTGCCCTCGGGTGCCGTGCGGCGCCTGCCGCCCGCCGCCGGGTGTACCGCCCGGGATTCGGACGGCCACTCGTCGACGGCGCCGCGGCCGGGCCGGGAGCCGAGGTAGCGGCGGGCGCCCCAGCCGAGCACGGTCTCGGCGAGCAGGACGTCCAGACCGCCCTCGACATGGCCGAGCTGCTCGGCGGCGTGGCGGCAGTGGCGACAGGCCGTCAGGTGCTGCTGCACATCGGGGAGCAGAGCGCCACCGCGGCGAATGGGGATGTCCAGGAGGCGGTTGTGGAAGCGGCATTCCCTGGAGGGCGCGAGTTCCCGGTGGGCGCGTACGCAGCCTGCCCGGAATTGCTCGCGGGCCCGCTCCAGGGCGGCCGTCGCGGTGGCCACGTCGATGCCCAGCAGACCAGCGGGTATGTTTATGGGCTCCGCCTCGACCTCGGTATGCCACAGAAGGCATTGGGAGGCGCCGGGCAGGGCCTGGAATGCGCGTTCGGCGAGTTGCCGCCTTTCGGGCGTGCCGGGCATTGTCGCGCGTAGACCACGGCCGCCGGTGGGCTTGCGCAATTCCGGCATGACCACGCAGGCCGCCTCGTCGCCGGCCCAGGCGCGGACGGTGTCACGAACGGCCGCCAGGAGCTGCGGGCGCAGAGCGCCGCCGGCCGCCCCGCCCGACATTCGGGCGAGTGCCCGCTGGAAGGCGGCGGTGGCCACCAGCTGGGCCGATGGTTCGGCGGCGGCCAGACAGACGACGGCGTAGTCGCGCGTGGCCCGCCAGTGCCGGGCCAGCAACAGGGCTACGGCGTGATGGCGGCCGGCGTCCGGACCGGCCAGCTGGGCGACGAGATCGCGGTCGGACTCTCCCGGCAGTGGACCGGGGCGCGGCGGGAACGGTGGGCGTGGGGGGTGGGGGGAGTGCACGAAACCAATTCCTTTCCAGCCGAAGGACGGCATGCGAAAGGGCGTCCTGTCGGAAAGCGGTGCCGGATTGGTGCATACCTAAAGGGCCGGCCTCGGTGTTCGGTCATGGCCTTTGCCCTCCCGTGGGGAGGCTCACCTTCGCACACGCGACTCTCAGGAAACAAGAAGTTCGATTGACTCGATCTCAGAATCCGGGAAATACACAATAGTTACCGGCGGTATCCACACACGGGATCTCCAACTTCCCGGCGACCGCCGCACGGTGGCCCGCCCACAGCCGGTTCCCACGTTTCTCTGGGTGCGCTCCCATCCGCGTGCACCAGCATGACCGCATGACCGCCCCCCGCTCCACAGCGACCCCCGCCTCCCCCCGTCCGGTGCGCAAGGCGGTCGTCCCGGCCGCCGGGCTCGGCACCCGGTTCCTGCCCGCGACCAAGGCGACGCCGAAGGAGATGCTCCCGGTCGTCGACAAGCCGGCCATCCAGTACGTCGTCGAGGAGGCCACCGCGGCCGGTCTCGACGACGTCCTGATGGTGACCGGCCGGCACAAGCGGGCCATCGAGGACCACTTCGACCACGCCTTCGAGCTGGAACAGGCACTGGCGGCCAAGGGCGACACCGTGCGCCTGGACGCCGTGCGCGATCCCGCGCGGCTCGCCGACATCCACCACATCCGCCAAGGCGACCCGCTGGGCCTCGGGCACGCCGTCCTCTGCGCCCGCCGCCACGTAGGGAACGAGCCCTTCGCCGTCCTGCTCGGCGACGACCTGATCGATCCGCGCGAGACCCTGCTCAGCCGCATGCTGGAGGTCCGCGACCGGTACGCGGGCAGCGTGGTCGCGCTGATGGAGGTCGACCCGGCGCAGATCCACCTCTACGGATGCGCGGCGGTGGAACCGACCGGCGAGAAGGGCGTCGTACGCGTCACCGGTCTCGTGGAGAAGCCGTCGGCGCACGCGGCGCCGAGCCGCTACGCGGTCATCGGCCGCTACGTCCTCGACCCCGCCGTCTTCGGCGTCCTGGAGCGCACCCCGCCCGGGCGCGGCGGCGAGATCCAGCTGACCGACGCCCTCCAGGACCTGGCCGCGGCCGGCACGGTGCACGGGGTCGTCTTCGACGGCCTGCGCTACGACACCGGCGACAAGGCCGACTATCTGCGCACGGTGGTCCGCATGGCCTGCGCCCGTCCGGATCTCGGCCCCGAATTCACCGGCTGGCTCAGGGAGTTCGTGGCGCGCCTGGAGGACGGCGCGGGCCGCGGGGCGGACACCCGGGACCGCCGCCCGGCCGCCTGAACGGGTACGGCAAGAAAAGGAGAGGGGCCCGGCCGGGCCCCTCTCCCACGTTCCGCGTCAGTCCTTAGTTGTTGGGCCGCAGCGTCCACACGACCTGCATCTCGCCCGTCACCGCGCCGTCCGCGCGCCGGATCTCGATCGACACCGGGAACTCGGGACGCTGTCCCGCGTCCAGCTCGGCCACGACGTCGGCGGCCGGGCGGCCCAGGGTCGCGGTCGCGGTGACGGCGCCCATCGCCAGCTTCTTGTAGCCGATCTCGGCCCGCACGGCGAGCGGCACGGCACGTGAGAGCTGGTCGCCGAAGGCGGCGAGGACGATGGCGCCGCTGGCCGATTCGCCGAGGGTGAACATCGCACCGGCGTGCGGGCCGCCCACATGGTTGTGGTACGCGCCCTGGTCCGGCAGGGACACCACGGCCTTGTCCGCGGAGGTCTCCACGAACTCCAGGTTCAGCGTCCGCGCCATGGGCACGGTGGCGGCGAGCATCTCGCCGATCGACATCTGGTCTGTGCTCATACGGTCATGTTACTCACGAGTAGCAGGGCCTGACCAGAGTGGAGCCCCACTTCGCTACAACCTCGGCAAGGGGTGGTGACCGAATCGTGTCCCTGACGCCGCTAGGGTGGGCGCCCATGTGGCCAGGACAGCAGCAGCCGCCCGGGGGCGAGCAGAACCCGCAGAACAACCCGTACCAGCAGCCGGGGTACCAGCAGCCGAATCCGTACCAACAGCCCGGCTACCAGCAGCCCGGACCCTATGCGCAGCAGCCGCAGTGGGGGGCTCCGGCACCCGCGGGCGCCCCGCAGCCCGCGCCGGGCGGCGGGGGTGGCGGGAACCGCACGAAGCTCGTGGCGATCGTGGCGGCCGCGGCCGTGGTGGTGGCCGCCGGCGTGACCGCGTTCCTGGTCCTGGGCGACAAGGACAAGAAGAAGGACGAGGCCCACAAGCCGAGCGGCCCGGCCACGTCGTCGTCGTCCGACCCGAGCGCGTCCGCGTCGGGTTCGAGCGACGACCCGCGCGGCGACCAGACCGAGAAGCCGACGATCGCCGGCTGGAAGGTCGTGGTGAACCCCAAGTGGGGCGTCGCCTTCGACGTGCCGTCGGACTGGGAGGTCCAGGAGCCCGGCCGCTTCGTCAACTTCGACTTCCCGAAGAGCGAGAAGGACAAGGGCATCACCATGTCGGGCCTCGCCGAGTACAAGTCCAAGTGGTGCACGTCCGACGACGACAGGGACGGCCGCACCGAGTCCACCCCGCTGGCGGTCGTGGGCTCCAAGGGCGCGAGCGGCGCCAAGGACTCGGACCAGATCGCGATCAACACACCGCCCTGGTGGGTCTACGGCGGCTACACCATGCCGGACAAGAAGAGCATCTCGTGGGACAAGAAGCCCACTCCCTTCAAGTCCGCTTCGGGCGTCGAGGGCAGCTACGCGTGGGCCCAGTCGACCCACACCCCGCGCAAGGGCAAGTGCGTGACCGACGGCAAGGCGCTCACGTTCGGCTTCCAGAACTCGGCCCACGACTATGTGTCGTTCGACTTCTACGGGGCCACGGGCGTGAAGGACGAGATCCCCAAGGCGACCGTCCTGAAGATCCTCAGCACCATCCGGCTGCACGGGTCCCCGGAGTCCGACTGAGCCCGCGGGGCGTTCCGGCCCGCCGTGTCGCGGCGGGCCGGAACGCCGTGGAGGCTCAGCCCTGCCGCAGGTAGCCGCGGTAGATCCAGTGGCCGTACAGCGTGGGCGCACCGTTGTCGGAGACCTGGCAGTTGGAGATGCACTCCCAGGTGCCGTTGCTGTTGTCGCACTCGTAGTAGGAGACGACGTGGTGGCCCTTGCCCGCGTGACCGATCACCGTGCCACGGGGGCTCGGCGTCTTGTGGATGGGGGCCTGGTCCTTGGTCACGACGTAGTGGCGACCGACGGGCTGGCAGCGGATCGAGGAGGAGGCCGAGGCGGGCGTCGCGACGACGGCCGGCACGGCCGCACCGATGAGCGCGGCCGTGCCGATGAGGGCTGCAACATGCTTGCGCATGAAGATCCTTTCTTCTTTTGTCACACATTTCCGTCACATTCACCACAAATAGTCATGAACATGACGCAATCAGCTTAAAAGACTCCCTCGGAACAGTCAAAAAAGCGCCACGCACGGCGAGTTGGCCGGATCGGCCGCGCCTACGGAAACCCGTTTGATGCCGGGTCGCACGCGAGCGATAGTCACCCGGTGAATCCAGCCGTTCCACGCCACCCGACCAGGCCTTCATGGGCGGGCCGCAACTACTCCCTCCTGACCACGGGGGCCGTCGTCACCGGCCTCGGCGCCAACGGTTCGCTCATCGCCGCCGCGTTCGCCGTCCTGGACGCGGGCGGCGACGGCGCGGACGTGGGTCTGGTGGCCGCCTCCCGCACCCTGCCGCTGGTGGTGTTCCTGCTCATCGGCGGCGCGATCGCGGACCGGGGGCCCCGGCACCGGGTGATGGTCGCCGCGAACGCCCTCAACTGCCTCTCCCAGGCGGCCTTCGCTCTGCTCGTGCTGGCCGGCGAGCCCCGGCTGTGGCAGATGATGCTGCTCAGCGCGCTGGGAGGCACCGGGCAGGCGTTCTTCGGCCCGGCCGCCGAGGGCATGCTGCTGTCGTCCGTGGAGGGGGAACAGGCGGCTCGGGCGTTCGCCTTCTTCCGCATGGCCACCCAGGGGGCGGCCCTCGGCGGCGCCGCGCTGGGCGGCGCACTGGTCGCGGCGGTCGGCCCCGGCTGGGTCCTCGCGATCGACGCGGCGGCCTTCGCCGTCGCCGGAGCCCTGCGCTCCTTCCTCGACGTCGGTCACATCCCGCCGCGCGAGCCGGGCGAAGGCATGCTGGCCGATCTCCACGAGGGCTGGCGGGAGTTCATCGGCCGGCCCTGGTTGTGGGGCATCGTCGTGCAGTTCTCGATCGCCAACGCGGTGGTCGGCGCGGCCGACGCCGTCTTCGGCCCGCTCGTCGCCCGCGACAGCCTGGGCGGGGCGGGCCCCTGGGGGCTGGCGCTGGGCGCGTTCGGCGCGGGCACGGTGGCCGGCGCCCTGCTGATGACCCGCTGGAAACCCCGCCGTCTGCTCCTCGCCGGCACCCTGTGCGTCTTCCCGCTGGCCCTGCCCTCGGCCGCCCTGGCCGTGCCGGTGCCGGTGGGTGTCCTCTATGCGGTCATGTTCGTCGCCGGTACGACGGTGGAGGTGTTCGGCGTCTCCTGGATGACCGCGCTGCACCAGGAGATCCCCGAGGACAAACTCTCCCGGGTCTCGGCCTACGACTGGTTCGGCTCGGTCTCCCTCATGCCGCTGGCCACGGCCCTGGCCGGCCCCACCGAGACCGCGTTCGGCCGCACGGCCGCCCTGTGGGGCTGCGCGGGCCTGGTCGTGCTGGTCACCGCCCTGGTCCTGCTGGTCCCGGACGTCCGCACCCTGCCCCGCCGCGGCGAGCCCACGACCACCGCCCGGCTCCCCTCAGCCGATGCCGAAAGCCCCGTCGGGGGGCTCGGGTGAGGGCACGGCGTCGGCGTCGCGCACCGGCCGGGCGGCACCGATGAAATCCCGCAGCGCGGGCCCGTGTTCGACCCGGGCGGGGAAGGCGTCGGCGGCGGTACGACGGGCGAGGGCGGCCGTGTCGACACCGCGGTGCGAGGCGACGAGCACCGCGTTGCCGAACCGCCGGCCGCGCAGCACGCCGGGCTCGGCGATCAGCGCCAGCTCCTCGAACACGGCGGCGAAGTTGGCCAGTTGGGAGCGCAGGAAGCCGAACGGCGCCGCGTCGGCGAGGTTGGCCAGATAGACCCCGCCGGGACGCAGCACGCGCTCGGCCTCGCGGGCATAGGCGAGCGAGGTGAGATGGGCCGGGACGCGTGAGCCGCCGAACACGTCGGCGATCAGCACGTCGGCCGAGTCGTCCGGGGCGGCCTCCAGCCAGGCCCGGGCGTCGGCGGCGTGCAGCGCGACACCCGAGCCCTCGGGCAGCGGCAGATGCTCGACGACCAGCTCCAGCAGAGCGTGGTCGGCCTCGACGACGTCCTGCCGGGAGCCGGGCCGGGTGGCGGCCACATAGCGCGGCAGCGTCAGCGCCCCTCCGCCGAGGTGCAGCACATCCAGCGGGCCCCCCTCGCCGGCGACGCCGTCCAGGACATACCCGAGCCGCCGCGCGTACTCGAACTCCAGATACGCGGGATCGTCCAGATCGACGTACGACTGCGGCGCCCCGTCCACGGTGAGCAGCCAGGCACGCTCCCGGTCGACGTCGGGCATCAGCTTGGCGGTGCCGTGATCGACGGCTCTGGTGACGGGTATGGCTTCACTCACGAAACCATTGTCGCGGCTAGCTGGAAAACACCGGCACAGGGACGTACCTCAGGGGCGCGGGGAACTGCGCGACCAGCCACGACGGACTCGCAGTCCCCCACGCTCCCCACCCCCTACGAACCGACGGAGACAACCGTCCCGGCGCCCACGGTCCTCCCACCCTCACGGATGGCAAACCCGAGCCCCGGCTCCAACGGCACCTCCCGCCCCAGCTCCACCGTCATCTCCACCGTCTCCCCGGGCCGGACCACCGCCACCTCCCCGAGGTCGATGTCCCCGACCACATCCGCCGTACGGATGTAGAACTGCGGCCGATACCCCGTGGACACCGGCGTCGTACGACCCCCCTCGCGCCCCGACAGCACATACACCCGCGCCGTGAAGCGGCGACTGGGCACCACACTGCCCGGCGCCGCCACCACGTGCCCTCGCCGCACGGTGTCCCGCGGCACCCCCCGCAACAGCAACGCCACGTTGTCCCCGGCCTCCGCCTCGTGCATCGGCTTGCCGAAGGTCTCGAGACCCGTGACGACGGTCTCCACGTCGGCGCCGAGCACCGACACCCGGTCCCCCACGCGGAGCTTCCCGCGCTCGACGGCGCCGGTGACGACCGTCCCCCGGCCGGTGATGGTGAGGACGTTCTCGACGGACAACAGGAACGGCGCGTCCAGATACCGCTCCGGCATCGGCACATACGTGTCCACCGCGTCGAGCAGCGCCTCGACCGACGCCGTCCAGCGCGGGTCGCCCTCCAGGGCCTTCAGCCCGGAGACGCGTACGACGGGTACGGCGTCCCCCGGATACCCCTGCGCGGTGAGCAGCTCGCGGACCTCCAGCTCGACCAGGTCGGCCAGTTCCTCGTCGCCCGCGTCGGCCTTGTTGAGGGCGACGACGATGTGGTCGACGCCCACCTGCCGGGCGAGCAGCACATGCTCGGCGGTCTGCGGCATGATCCCGTCGAGCGCGGAGACGACGAGGATCGCCCCGTCGAGCTGCGCGGCTCCGGTGACCATGTTCTTGACGTAGTCGGCGTGGCCCGGCATGTCGACGTGGGCGTAGTGCCGGGTGTCGGTCTCGTACTCGACGTGCGCGATGTTGATGGTGATGCCGCGGGCGGCCTCCTCGGGGGCCCGGTCGATGCGGTCGAACGGGACGAACGTGCCGGTGCCGCGCTCGGCCAGGACCTTGGTGATGGCGGCGGTCAGGGTGGTCTTGCCGTGGTCGACGTGGCCCATCGTGCCGATGTTCAGGTGCGGCTTGGTGCGCACGTATGCCGTTTTGGACATGGCTGTACCTCGAAGCCTCTCAGGCGTGCGGAAGATGCGGGACCCCGAGGACTGGCCGACCCTCCCCCTGCGGGGTCCGCCGGACGTTCCGGAGAGGGTCAGCTTCGGGCGCCGTCGACAGCGGCCACGAGGAGCGGGACGGCAGCCTTCGGCGCATCCGCGACGGCGGATGCTGCGAGGAGGAAGGCGTACCGGAACATGACGACGATCATCGCCGACGGTTTGTCCGGCGTCGAATGGTTTTTCGCGGTACGCGAGTCGAGGACGCCCGGCGAGGACGCTCAGGCGCCGATGTTCTTCAGCGCCTCACGGACCGTCAGCGGGGCGAACCGGCCCCGCTCCCGCGCCAGGAAGCCGCGCACGGCCTCCGGGTCGGTCTTGGCGTACTCGCGCAGGGACCATCCGATGGCCTTGCGGATGAAGAAGTCGGGATGCCCGGACTGGAGCAGGCAGTAGCCGAACAGCCGCTCGGTGTCGGTGCGTTCCTTGTGGCGGAGCTGGTGCAACAGGGCGGCGCGCGCCACCCAGAGGTCGTCGTCGGTGATCCAGGCGTCCATGTCCACGGTGAGCGCCGGGTCGGCCGCGACCAGGGTTCCGACGACGTGCGCGGCGAGCGCGTCGACGGTGTCCCACCAGGGGACGGTGGTCAGGAGGTACCGGGCGACGGGCAGGAACGCGGAGGAGCAGCGGGCCGCGTACCGGCGCAGGTAGTCCACCGCGAAGTAGTGGTACTCGCGCTCGGGCAGGCTCCAGCAGCGCAGGGCGATCGCGGTGCAGTCGGCCTCGTCGGGGCGGGCCGTGCCGGCCAGCACGGTGCGGGACAGGGCGCGGCGCTCCGGGGTGGGGATGCCGAGGAAGGGTGCCACGTCCTTCATGTACGCCCGCATCTGCGCGGCCCTGTCCGGATCGGCCGCGCCCGCGTACGTGGCGGTGAGCCGCGTGAGGACGGCGTCGGCGAGAGCGCTGTGCGGTGCCTCGGGCGGGGCCGCACCTGTGACGGTCATGAGACGAACCATACGGCGATCACACACGTGGGTCGGCTAGTGTCGCCGGATGCTCGATGCCAACCGCTCTGGCACCGCCACGGCCTCTCCCCGGGTCGCCGCCACGGAGCTCGCCGTCCCCGTGGCCGTATCCGTCTCTCCCCTGCCTCGCGCGGGGTTCGCCGCCCGTTGCACGCGTGCGGTGCTGTCGCCGTACGCGCGGCTGTCCCTGCTGCTCGCGCTGCTCGCGGGCGCCGCGGTGTGCGTGGTGCTGTTCGAGCCGCAGCGGCTGCTGACACACGGCCGGCCGCCGCAGCTCGGCGGGGCCGCGGCGGCCGTGGTGTTCGCGGTGGCGTACGGGCTGTGCACGGTGGCGTTCGTGCCGCGGCCGCTGCTGAACCTGGCGGCGGGGGCCCTGTTCGGCTCCCAGCTCGGCCTGGGGACGGCACTGGCGGGCACGGTGCTCGGGGCCGGGGTGGCCTTCGGTCTCGGCCGGATGCTCGGGCAGGACGCGCTGCGCCCGCTGCTGCGGGGCCGCTGGCTGAAGGCGGCCGACGGGCAGCTCAGCCGGCACGGGTTCCGTTCGATGCTGGCGGCCCGGCTCTTCCCGGGGGTGCCGTTCTGGGCGGCGAACTACTGTGCCGCCGTCTCCCGGATGGGCTGGCTGCCGTTTCTGCTGGCCACGGCGCTCGGCTCGATCCCGAACACGGCCGCCTACGCGGTCGCAGGCGCCCGCGCCTCGGCGCCGACCTCGCCCGCCTTCCTGATCGCGACGGCCGCCATCGCCGCACCGGCGCTGGCAGGCGTGGTGGTGGCCTGGCGCAAGCGCCACCACCTGCGTGCCCGGTGACCGGCCGTTGCCTGCCCGGTGACCGGCCGCTGAGCGGCCGGTGATCGGTCAGACGCCTTCCAGGATCATCGCGTTGGCGAGTCCGCCCGCCTCGCACATGGTCTGCAGGGCGTAGCGGGCGCCGCGCTCGCGCATCGCGTGGACCAGGGTCGTGGTCAGGCGGGTACCGCTGGCGCCGAGCGGATGGCCGAGGGCGATGGCGCCGCCGTGCACGTTGACCTTGGCGAGGTCGGCGCCGGTCTCCTGCTGCCAGGCCAGGACGACGCTGGAGAAGGCCTCGTTGATCTCGAAGAGGTCGATGTCGTCGAGGGTCAGGTCCGCCCGGCGCAGCACCTTCTCGGTGGCCGGGATCACGCCGGTGAGCATCAGCAGCGGGTCGGAGCCCGTGACGGCGAAGCTGTGCAGGCGGGCCAGGGGGCGCAGGCCGAGGCGGGCCGCGGTCTCGCTGGAGGTGATCAGGACGGCGGAGGCGCCGTCGTTGATGGGGCTGGCGTTGCCCGCGGTGACGTTCCACTCGATCTGCGGGAAGCGCTCGGCGAAGCCGGGGTCGTAGTACGCGGGCTTGAGGCCGGCGAGGATCTCCGGGGTGCTGCCGGGCCGGACGCACTCGTCCCGGGCGACGCCGTCCAGCGGCGCGACCTCGGCGTCGAAGAGGCCCGCCTGCCACGCGGCGGCGGCCTTGTGGTGCGAGGAGACGGCGAACTCGTCCATCCGCGCGCGCGTGAGGGACCACTTGGCGGCGATGAGTTCGGCGCTGACGCCCTGCGGGACCAGGCCCTCCGGGTAGCGCTCGGCGACGCCCGGGCCGAAGGGGTCCTTGCCGGCGGGCACGTTGGACCACATCGGCACCCGGCTCATGGACTCCACGCCGCAGGCGACGACGAGGTCGTAGGCGCCCGAGATCACGCCCTGCGCGGCGAAGTGCACGGCCTGCTGCGAGGAGCCGCACTGGCGGTCCACCGTGGTCGCGGGGACCGTCTCGGGCAGGCCCGCCGCGAGGACGGCGTAGCGGGTGGTGTTCATGGCCTGCTCGCCGACCTGGTCGACGGTGCCACCGATGACGTCGTCGATCAGCTCCGGGTCGACGCCGGAGCGCTCGACCAGGGTGCGCAGGGTGTGGGCGAGGAGCTGCACGGGGTGGACATGGGCGAGGGCGCCGTTGGGCTTGCCCTTGCCGATGGGGGTGCGTACGGCTTCGACGATGACTGCGTCTCGCATGGTGCGGGCCTCCCGCGGTGGTCGGATCGGGTACCGGTCGACTACTGGTGAGTAGGAAATCCAAACTCACCATAACTCCGTGAGTTGGAAAATCAAACCCTCCTCTAGACTGAACCGCATGGCCGCCACGAAAGACCCGCGCCCCTGCTCCATCGCCGACGCCCTCGCGCTGGTCGGCGAGAAGTACTCCCTGCTGGTCCTGCGGGAGGTGTGCCTGGGCAACGGCCGCTTCGACCAGCTGGTGCGCAACATCGGCGCCCCGCGCGACATCCTGGCCGCCCGGCTGCGCAGGCTCGTCGACGCCGGAATCCTCACCAAGCACGCCTACAGTGAGCGCCCGCAGCGCTTCGAGTACCGGCCCACACCGGCGGGGCTGGAGCTGGAACCGGTCCTGATGACCCTCAAGGAGTGGGGCGACCGCCACCTCCGCAAGGGTGCGGACCTCCCCATGGTCATCGAGCACGGCTGCGGCAACGAACTGGTCCCGCAGGTCACCTGCCGGGCCTGCGGCGAGCCCGTCCGCCACGAGGACCTGACGGCCCACCCGCAGGCCCCCGGCTGGACGGTCACCGGCCCGACGGCCGCCTAGGCCCCGCCCGTCTCGCCCCTGCGGCCGCTCACACCTGCGACGGGTACACGTCCAGCCGTCCGCACATCCCGAACTCACCGCGCCTCGAAGGCTGTTCGGCCCGCACCACGGCGTCAGCGAGGCGGGAGACATCGCCGCGTTCGAGACCGTCCAGATGGTCCCCGAGTGCTGGAGCAGCTGAACAGCGCGCTGAACCGGCGCGATGTGTTCGCCGCCCCGTCCAACCGGTGGGCCGACCCGCGCGCGAGCCCGCTGGACGCCGCGCGGTGGGAGGCGATGCGCGCGGACGTGCCGGCGGACCTGTCCCTGACCGAGGACGCGGCCGAGCACCTGGCCCGGCTCACCCGTGGGCTGGACACGGCGTGGCGGCAGATGGCCGACCTGCTAGGAGGCCGGCGACGACGCGAAGGTGGAGATCATCGTCCCCGAGGGCGGCGGCCGTGCCCGTCTGTCCGTGGAGAAGCTCGGTGCGGTGGGCGAGCCGGAGTCCCTGACCTGGCTGATGGCCACCACGGAGGCGATGCTCCCGAGGATCGACCTGCCGACCTGTTGTTCGAGGTGCACTCCTGGACCGGGTTCCCGGACTCCTTCGGGCACGTCTCAGACCGGCGCACCCGCATGGAGGGCCTGCTCGTCTCCCTGGTCGCGGCGCGATGGTCGTGCGACAGCCTCTACACCCTGGACACCCTGCCGAACCTGGAACCTGAAGCGGATCGCCATGCACTGGCCGGACATGCTTCGGCTGGCCGGGGCGCTCATTACCAACCAGGTCAGGGCGTACGACCTGCTGCGGATGTTCGGCCGCGAGGGCCACCCCACTCCGCTGGGGGCGGCGTTCGCCGAGTACGGGCGTATCGACAAGACCATGCACCTGCTTGCCCTGGCCGACCCGATGGACGACACCTACCGGCGGCTGATGAACCGGCAGCTGACCGTGCAGGAATCCCGTAACTTCCTGGGCCGCTACCTGTTCAACATCAAGGCCGGCGACCTCGGCCAGGCCCTGCGTCCGTTCCGAGACCCCGACGCTGCCGAGACGACGAAGAAGGAGACTGACCCCTATACCCTGGCCAGCGACAACCCGATGAAAAGCTGTCGCCGAGCTGAGGTCGGAAAACGCATCGGGATGCTCTCGAACGTGTGACGTCCCGGCCCGTCACCCGTTGGGTGCGTCCAGCCGGCCAGGCTCGGTGGTCGCGGCGGCGGCGTAGCGGCGGGCGAGTGTGGCGCAGGCTTCGTGGAGGGCTGGCGGGCCGATGACGTGCAGGTTCGCGTCGAAACGGCCAAGGCTGGCAGCAAGGGCGGTCCAGGACCAGGATCCCGTGATGACGCGGCATCGCGTGGGACCGAGCGGTTCCACGATGGCGTCGGCGGTGTGGGGCACGACTTCTGAGGCGGGGAGATCCAGGATGGCCTCGCCTTGGCAGGGCCAGGCGGCATCAGTGCCGTCGGAGCCCCGGAACCGGCTGGTGACGAACGTGGAGACGTCCCCGCCCGGCACCTGACGTACGGTGAAGCGCGGACCGGTCGGCGTGCGTGGGGTCATGCGGTCGGTGCGGAAGGTGCGCCAGTCGTCGCGGTCGAGGTCCCAGGCCAGCAGGTACCAGTGGGTGCGCCAGGCCACGAGGTGATGGGGCTCCACCCGGCGTCGCTGCGGTGCGGCCTCCTGGTGTGGGGTGTAGTCCAGGCGCAGTTCTTCGCGGCGCTGGATCGCGGTGCTCACGGTGGTGAGCAGGTCCAGGGCCTGGGCCGGTGGGGCGCCGGGATCGGGTGGGCGGACGGTGGTGACGTGGAGTGCGTCGATGCGCCGCCGCAGGCGCGGAGGGAGGACGTTCCGGATCGTCGCGAGCGCCCGGTCGGCGTCCTCCGCGATCGCGGGGTGGGCGGTGCTCTGCAGCGCGACGGCCAGAGCGATGACCTGCTCGTCGTCGAAGAGCAGCGGTGGCATGTGCGATCCGGGACGCAGACGGTATCCGCCGCCCGGGCCCTTGTTCGTGGCGACCGGGTAGCCCAGCGCGCGAAGGCGGTCGATGTCACGGCGCACGGTGCGCACGGTGACCTCCAGCCGCTCGGCCAGGTCGTCTCCGCTCCACTCCGGTCGTGCCTGGAGCAGGGAGAGCAGGGCCAGGAGCCGCGAGGACGTTTTCTGCATGCCTCCATGATGCGGCAAGTACAGGACACAACCTGTCCTGTACGGGTGCCATGCTCAATCACAGATTCCAGGTCAGGGCATTTCGCCCGTCATCCGCATGTGCCTCATCGGGCGCATTTCCAGGTAGGAGCAGACCATGTCCGTCACCACCACCACGCATCTGAATTTCCGCGGCTCGGCCCGTGAGGCGCTGGACTTCTACCAGTCCGTCTTCGGCGGGCACACCGTCGCGGTGACCTACAAGGACGCCGGCAACGTTCAGAACGAGAGCGAGGCGGACTGGGTGATGTGGGGCCAGGTCGTCGCCGACAACGGCTTCCACGTCATGGCCTACGACGTGCCCTCGGCGATGCCGTATGAGCAGGGCACCAACCCGTTCTTCGTGTCCGTGCGCGGCGAGGACGCCGACGAGATCAGCACCCTGTGGCAGCGGCTGGCCGACGGCTCGAACGTGCTGCGCCCGCTGGAGCCCGCGGCGTGGGCCCCGCTGTACGGCATGCTGACCGACCGCTTCGGCGTGACCTGGGTCCTGGACGTCACAGCCCCCTACAACGGCTGACCCACCCCGGGGGCGGGCACCCCGCAACGGCTGCCCGCCCCCGCTCATCTTCGCCATCAGCACGCCGACGGCAGTCGGCACACACGGGAAGTGGACCCTGTCATGCGCATGCGTCAGCTCGGCCGGACCGGCATCGAAGTCAGCGCCTACTGCCTGGGCACCATGATGTTCGGCCCGAACGGCAACCCGGATCATGACGCATGCACCCGCATCGTGCACCGGGCCCTGGACGGCGGAATCAACTTCATCGACACGGCCGACGTCTACGGATACAGCGAGACCGAGCAGATCCTCGGCCGCGCCCTCAAGAGCCGCCGCGAGGACGTGGTCCTGGCGACCAAGTTCAACGGCCCCATGGGCGAGGGCTCCCATCACAGCGGCAGCTCACGCCGCTGGATCATGAAAGCGGTCGAGGGCTCACTGCGCCGCCTGAACACCGACTACATCGACCTCTACCAGATCCACCACCCCGACCCTCACACCGACATCGAAGAGACGCTGTCCGCCCTCACCGATCTGGTCCGATCCGGCAAGGTCCGCGCGATCGGCTCCTCCAACCTCCCCGCGAGCGAAATCGTGGAGGCCCACTGGGTCAGCGAACGCCGCAGCCTGCACCGGCTGCGCACCGAGCAGCCCACCTACTCCATCCTCAACCGGGCGATCGAGCGCGAGATCCTCCCCGTCGCCCGCCGCTTCGGCATGGGCGTGCTCGTGTGGAGCCCGCTGGCCATGGGCCTGCTGACCGGCCGCTACCGCAAGAACGACGCCCCGAGCAGCAACGCCCGCATGCACTGGGTCCCCGGACACCTGACCGACCCCCGCAAGCTCGACGCCGTCGAGCAGCTGATCCCCCTCGCCGAACAGGCCGGCCTGCCGCTCACCCACCTGGCCATGGCCTTCGCCACCGCCCACCCGGACGTCACCTCGGCCATCATCGGCCCCCGCACCCCCGATCAGCTCGACGACCTGCTGGCAGGCGCCGCAACCGTGCTCGACGACGCCGTCCTGGACCGGATCGACGAAATCGTCCCGCCGGGCACCGACATCGGCCCGCTCGACGTCTGCTACCAGCCCCCCTCCCTCACCGTCACCGGCCTGCGGCGTCGCCCCAGCTCCGAGCGTGCCGCAGCCTGAGACCGTGAACGTCCTGACCCAGCGCGACCTCAACCGGGCCACCCTCGCCCGCCAGTACCTCCTTGAGCGCGAGGGCTGCACCGCCCTCGATGCCATGTCCCACCTGGCCGGACTGCAGGCCCAGGCCCCGCAGGAACCGTTCACCGGCCTGTGGTCGCGCGTCAGGGCGTTCACCCCCGCCGACCTGGACGACCTGGTCACCGGCCGCCAGGTCGTGCGCACCCACCTCATGCGCCGCACCGTCCACCTCGTCGCTGCCACCGACGCGCTCGCCTGGCGCGCCCGCCATGACGCCATGCTGCGCCAACGCGTCCTGTCCACCTACCGCAGCGAACTCGCCGGCATCGACCTGGACGAACTGAGCACAGCGGGCCGGGCCGTGATGGCCGACGACCAGCCACGCGCCATGGGCGAACTCGTCGGCGCTCTCCGCGACCGCTGGCCCACGCCGCCCCGCCGGGTGCTGGGCGAACTCCTCGTCGCCGCGCTCATCCCCATGGCCCAACTACCCCCCAGAGGACTGTGGAAGAGGACCGCAGGCGTCCGCAACCTCCCCCTGTCCACCTGGCTGCACCAGCCCATCCCCCCGCTGCCCGCGGACCCGGACGATCCGATCGGACAGCGACTCGTCCTGCGCTATCTGGCCGCCTACGGCCCCGCCACCACCGCGGACATCCGCGCCTGGAGCGGCCTAGCCGGGCTGCCCACCGCGGTCAAAGTGCTCCGCGGCGACCTCATCACCTTCCGCGACGAACGCGGCCGCCTACTCCTCGACGTACCCGACGCACCCCGCCCACACCCCGACACCCCCGCGCCCACCCGCTTCCTGCCCGCCTTCGACAACGCGATCCTCGGCTACCAAGACCGCAGCCGCATCATCGACGACCCACACCTCGGCCTCTCCGTCGCCGGGCAACGCGCCGTCCTCATCGACGGCCGCGTCGCCGCCACCTGGACCACCGGCGACCGCCGCCTCACCATCAGCCCCCTGCGCAGCCTCACCCGTACCGAAGAGCGAGAACTGGAGGCGGAGGGACAGAAGCTGGCCACCTTCATGGACCAGGGCATCGACACGATCCATATCGCCGAATCCACCTGAACCGCCTCACCCTGCCCGCAGGGGCGCCACGGCTGGACACTGCCTGATTCTCACAATCGACCAGTTGCGAGAGCTCTGCGAACACCCCGGAATCACTCACGAATCCGCAGGTCGCCATTAGCAGAACCCCTCTCGAAACCGGTGACCCGGCCCGAGCTGGAGAAGGCCCTCAAGCTCGCGTACGACATGCAACGCCGCCGAGCTGATGACGCTGTCCGGCCGTCTCCAGAACGCCGGTGTGCAGAAGACGCCGTGCCGGATGACGCCCAGGCCATCGGCCCCCGCCGCCCGGTCCGCGCCCACATCACCGGCCCCCACCTCAGCACGCCCAAGCCCCGTGAGGAGTAGGGGAACCCCAGCAAGATCAATCTCACATGGATCTCCTGTACCTCAACTACTCACACCCGGGGTCGGCCAGATGCTCCGGGGGCAGCGTGAGCACCGCGTCGCCGGCCTCCGGAAGGCCGCCGTTCCGCATCAGGACGGTGATGCGCAGGTGGTCCTCGTTGACCAGCCGGTGGACGGTACCCGGACGCCGTCAGGGTCTGGACGGCGCCGGATCCGCCCGTGACCACGTACCCCTCCGAGCAGGCCAGGTGCAGATGGGGGGTTCCGCCGCGCGAGCCGTCGGCGCCCGGCCGGTCGTGGACACAGAGGTGCGAGACGGCGCCCCCGCCGGGCAGCCCGCCGTACGCGCTCACCACGGGTGTGTCCGCAGGTACCCGGCGATCTCCTCCCGCTCCCAGGCGCCGTCGGCCACGACGACGCGGTAGCGGCGGGTGAGGGTGTCGCCGGGGGCCAGCTCCAGTTCGTCGTGGAAGGCCCAGGACGGGGCGATGCCCGCGAAGGGGTCGTTGCGGACGAACCAGTGGGCGGGGTGGGTGCCCCCGGCGCCCGCGTGGTCGTTCTCCGGGGCGTGCGCGACGACGACGGTCGCATGGCCGTCGGCGCCGTCGTGCTCGCCGGTGAGAGCGAGCCAGGGGCCCTGGGTGCCCATCAGCCGCCGCCCCTCCCCGTCGGGGCCGATGATCCGGCCGCCGCGGAACGCGCGCGGGCCGCGCCAGAACAGGCCCGTGTAGCCGGCCATCTCCCGTCCTGCGGTGGTCGGACTGCCGAAGCGAAGGGGCTCGTCGCGGCGGTTGGTCACCGCGGACGTCCAGGTCAGCGCCCAGGAGCCGGAGGCCGGGTCGACGTCGTGCGCCTCGATGCGGCGGGCCTCCCGGGCCCACAGCTCGCCGCCGTGCGGGTGCCAGGTCAGCCGCTCGGCGATGACCGCACGCTCTCCGTCGGTGCCGACCTCGTCGAAGCCGCTGTGCGCCATCGAGCCGACGCGCTCCGGGAGTTCGAGATATCCCTTTCCGCGGACGTATGTGTTGCCGCCCCACAGGTTCGCCCCGGAGAGATGCGAAGCCGTCAGCGACAGGCCCTTGTGCCAGCGGTGGTCGTCGGGCCGGTAGTCGGTGACGACGTCTCCGGCGAGGGTCCGGACCGGGTGCAGATACGGCTTGGGCGCCTCCCAGGCCGCCTCCGGGCGGTAGACGTAGGCGAACAGCTCGACCCCGGTGGCCGCTTCGGTCACCGTGATCCGCTCGCCGTGGGCGTGTACCAGGCGCAGACCACCGCTCATGCCGGTACCTCCTGGGCCGCGTGGGGCGCCCAGCCGGGCGCGTCGCCGTGCAGGGCCGTGCAGTACGGATCGCCCGGCCCGATCTCGCCCGCCCGGACGGTCGCGCCCGTGAACGCCGACTTGAACAGCGCGGTGATCAGCTCCAGGCCGGCGCGTCCGTCCGCCCCGCTGCTGCGCGGCCGCTCCCCCGCGCGCATGTACGCGATCAGCTCCCGCGGCTGAGCGAGGCGGGAACTCGGCACGTCGGGGCCGAAGTCGCGCCACAGGGCCGCTTGCCCGGCGGGCACGTCCGGAGCCGGGGTGATGCGCCAGTGGTCGTCGGCGTGGCCGTAGAGGTGGGTGAGTTCGACGGTGGCGCGCTCGCAGTCGATCCGGATGCGGCTGACCTCGCCGGGGCTGAGCACGCTGTTGACGACGGTCGCCGACGTGCCGTTCGCGAAGCGGACCAGCGCGGTGGAGACGCCCTCGGTCTCCACGTCGTGCACCAGCCGGCCCGCCATCACCCGCACCTCGCTCCACGGGCCGAGCAGGTCCAGGAGCAGATCCGTCCGATGGATGGCGTGCCCCATCGCGGGGCCGCCGCCCTCGGTGTGCCGGCGGCCCCGCCGGGGCACGGCGTAGTGGGCGCTGTCCCGGTACCAGGTGGTCCGGCAGTGGGCGACCAGCGATCGTCCCATCGCCCGCCCGGCGAACAGCCGCCGCACATGCCGGGATCCGGAGCCGAGGCGGTGCTGGAAGACGATCGCCGCGTACGGCCCGCCGTCCGCGCCCTCCTCCGCCTCGATCGCGTCGAAGTCGGCGAGCGAGGGCCCCGGCGGCTTCTCACGCCACACCCAGGCCCCGGCGCGCAGCGCGGCCACCGTCTGCGCGCGGTGCAGCGTCGGCGGGGTACAGACGGTGACCAGGTCGGTGCAGGCTTGCCGGATGCCGGCCCGGTCGCAGAACGTCCCGACGGCGTCCGCGCCGATGTCCACGGCCGCGACGATCTCCGTCTCGCCCTCCTCGGCGAGGCGCGCGAGTGCGGGCAGACGGGGTCCGCGCCCGATGGCACCGGTACCGATGACGGCGGCCCGGATGCGCCGGCCGGCGAAGGGGGACGTGGAGCGGGGCACGGGCGGGTTCAGCACTCCTCCGGGGACGGCGACGGGCGCGGCGCGGCGGACGCGGCAAGCGCTTTCCCCCTGCGCTGCAACGTAAGCGCTGCGCAGGGGCGGGTCAACACCCCGTGCCGGGGCGGGCGTCCGGCCCCTGTGCCCGGCCGGTCGCCGCAGCCCGATACGCTGCACTCGTCACATGATCACTACGTATCCCATCAGCACTTGGACGCCGTACCTCCATGTCTTGGTTTGAATCGCTCGTCCTCGGACTGGTCCAGGGGCTGACCGAGTTCCTCCCCGTCTCCTCCAGCGCCCATCTGCGGCTGACGGCCGCCTTCTCGGGCTGGGAGGACCCCGGGGCGGCCTTCACCGCGATCACCCAGATCGGCACGGAGACGGCGGTCCTGATCTACTTCCGCAAGGACATCGGACGGATCGTCTCGGCCTGGTTCCGGTCCCTGTCCGACAAGGCGATGCGGCGGGACCACGACGCCCGGACGGGCTGGCTGGTGATCGTCGGCTCGGTCCCGATCGGCGTGCTCGGCGTGACACTCAAGGACCAGATCGAGGGGCCGTTCCGCGATCTGCGGATCACCGCCACGATGCTCATCGTCGTCGGCCTGGTGATCGGCATCGCGGACCGGCTGGCGGCGCGTGACGAGACCGGCGGCAGGCACCGCGCGCCCAAGCAGCGCAAGACGCTCCAGGACCTCGGCGTGAAGGACGGCCTGATCTACGGCCTGTGCCAGGCCTGCGCCCTCGTCCCCGGCGTCTCCCGCTCCGGCGCCACCATCAGCGGCGGCCTGTTCATGGGCTACAGGCGCGAGGCGGCGGCCCGTTACTCCTTCCTGCTCGCCGTCCCGGCGGTCCTGGCATCCGGCGTGTTCGAGGTGAAGGACTCGGCGGGCAACGGTGATGTGGCCTGGGGGCCGACCCTGTTCGCGACCGTGATCGCGTTCGCGTCGGGATACGCGGTGATCGCGTGGTTCATGAAGTGGATCTCCAACAAGAGCTTCATGCCGTTCGTCTGGTACCGCGTCGCCCTCGGCGTCGTCATCATCGCGCTGGTCTCGGCGGACGTCCTGAGCCCGCACGCGGCGGAGCCGGCGGGCTGACCGGGGGCCGGGCGGTGGCCGAGCGGCCGGCCCGGGTTCCCGGCTGCCGGCCGCGCAGCCGTTTCGGACAACTCCCGTGCGCGGTCGGCGTGAACCTGGGGGTGTCCGCTCCACATGACCGAGGGAACCGGGCGAAGCGGCCATGGCCTGCGGATTCGGTGGCCTGCCGGGGGGCGTACAGCCTTATCAGGAACGGCACTTCACCACCGCCCGCGGCCTGTGCACCCGACAGCCCTCCAGGGCATATGCCTTCTGGTCTGGCCCGACCGGGGACGCGCCCGGCGTCGGCGGTGACCAACCCCATACGTTCTGCGTAGCCATGCGGTAGCGCACTGTCAGTGCTTGCGCCTAGGCTGGTCCGCATGTCCCCCGATTCCCTGCCCCCTGGTTCCGTGCGGTCTGCTGCCGAGGTAAACGAGCAGATCCGGGCGCTGTGGCTGCGTACGGGCGGCACCCTGTCGGCCCAGGAGCGCGCGGAGTACGAGCTGCTGGTGGTCGAGTGGGCCGCGGCCATCCGCGGGGAGATCATCGAGGCGGCCTGAGCCCGCGGTCGGGACCCGAGCAGACCCCGAGGAGCCCCCCGCCCCTACGCCCGCAGGTGCGCGAGCACCTCGTCGGCCCCGGGGTACGGCCGCTCCTCGGGCAGCAGCCCGGCCGCCCGGTCGAGGTCGCCGGCCCGCACCGACGCGTGGATCTCCGTCGCCAACGGCGTCACGTCCTCGATGCCGACGATCCACTCGTCGGCATACCGGGCGGCCGCCTCGCCCGCGAGGCCGAGCTGCAGCGAGCGGTGCGGCAGCGCGTTGAGGTGCAGATCCCGCTCGGGGTCCCACTGGACACGGGCCGGGGCCTGCCTCAACTCCCGCTTCCAGGCGGCCTGGTTCGCGTGCAGACCGGACACGTAGTGCGACAGACAGGCGTGCCGCAGGGCCCATTCGAAGCCGTCGCGGCCGATCTCGACGGCGAGGACCGTCTCCTGGCCCTCCTTGGTGCCCCAGCCGCAGCGGTACATCATCCACAGGAAGGACGGCTTGATCCAGGTCATCCGCTCCCGCTTCCAGGAGGCGGGGAAGCGGCCGGTGCGGGCCGCCGGGACGCCGATCTCCGGCCGGTAGGCCTGGTAGACGGTGACGGTGGACTCGGTGTGGCGGGCCCGGATGCGGAACTTCGGCTCGTCCGCGCCCGACGGTTCGACTGATTGATCGTTCACAAGGACAGGTTCGGCTGCCGGCCGGGTCGCGCACCAGCGAATATCCGGCGCGCCTCTTGGCACCTGGCCCCCGGTGTCCAACACTGTGCCGATGACGCAGCGTGTGGAGCTCGCGACCGTGATGGACCGGCTGGCCGTGGACGAGCTGGTCACCGAGTACGCCGGGGCGGTGGACGACGGTGACTGGGCGGCGTACCGGAGGCTGTTCACCGCGGACGGGCGGGCCGACTACCGTTCCGCGGGCGGCATCGAGGGCGAGGCCGGCCGGGTGGCCGGCTGGCTCGCCGAGAGCCTGGAGCTGTTCGCGATGCGACAGCATCTGATCGTCAACCGCCGGGTGCGTTTCGGGATCCTGGAGCACGACACCGGGGACACCGCCCGGGTGCGGGCCGACTACATGAACCCGATGCGGTTCGCGGGCGCCGGTCGCCCGGGCGCCCCGGACCTGGTGTGCGGCGGCCGGTACGACTTCGGGGTGCTGCGCACGCCGGAGGGCTGGCGGCTGCGCGAGGTCGTCGTGCACGAGCTGTGGCGCCGGATGCCGGACCACGGCCCGGCGGCCGCACCCGAGTGAGCCGCCGGGCCGCCCCACGGCCCTCTGTCGGAGATCGCTTCCGGCGCGCACACTGGAAGTCAGCCCTGGGTAGGGAGACTCCGTATGAGGACGATCGACCGCTGGCTGACCTCCCCTTGGCGGCGCTCCTGCGTCGTCGCCGTCGCGGGCGCCCTGCCCGTGTTCGCGTTCCCGGCGCCTTCGCTGTGGTGGTTCGCGTACATCGCGCTGGTGCCGTGGATCCTGCTGGCCCGCTCGGCGCCGACCGGCCGCCGGGCCGCGTACGACGGCTGGTTGGGCGGCTTCGGGTTCATGGTGGCCGTGCACCACTGGCTGCTGCCGAGCCTGCACGTGTTCATCTTCCTGATAGCCGGGCTGCTGAGCCTGCTCTGGGCGCCCTGGGGCTGGCTGGTGCGCCGGTTCCTCGGCGGGGTGCCCTCGGCGGGGCGGGTCCTGGCCGGGCTGCTGGTGCTGCCGTCGGCATGGCTGGCGGTGGAGCTGGTCCGCTCCTGGCAGGGCCTCGGCGGGCCCTGGGGCATGCTCGGCTCCAGCCAGTGGCAGGTGGGCCCGGCGCTGCGGCTGGCGTCGGTGGGCGGGGTCTGGCTGCTCAGCTTCCTGGTGGTGGCCGTCAATGTGGCGGCGGCGGTGCTGATATCCGTGCGCCGGGCCCGGACACCGGCCGTGGCCTCACTGCTCGCCACGGCCGCGGCGACCTCGGCGGCCTGGGCCTGGGCGCCCCGCCCGGACGTCGACGGCCGGGTGCGGATCGCCGTCGTCCAGCCGGGCATCGTGGACGGACACGACAGCCCCGACCGGCGTTTCGACCGCGAGGAACAGCTGACCCGCCGGCTCGCCGGGCAGGACGTCGACCTGGTCGTGTGGGGCGAGTCCAGCGTCGGCTTCGATCTCGGCGACCGGCCCGACCTGGCCCGGCGCATCGCCGCCCTCTCCCGGCAGACCGGCGCCGATGTGCTGGTCAACGTGGACGCCCACCGCTCCGACCGGCCCGGCATCTACAAGAGTTCGGTGCTCATGGGCCCGAACGGCCCGACCGGCGACCGCTACGACAAGATGCGGCTCATCCCGTTCGGCGAGTACGTCCCGGCCCGCTCGCTGCTGGGCTGGGCCACCTCGGTCGGCAAGGCGGCCGGCGAGGACCGGCGGCGCGGCACCGAGCAGGTCGTGATGAACGTGGGGCACGGGCTGCGGGTCGGCCCGCTGGTGTGCTTCGAGACCGCGTTCCCCGACATGAGCCGCCACCTGGCCGCGGACGGCGCCGACATGCTCCTCGGCCAGTCGTCCACCTCGACGTTCCAGGGCAGCTGGGCCCCGGAGCAGCATGCCTCGCTGGCCGCGCTGCGCGCCGCCGAGACCGGCCGCCCGATGGTGCACGCGACCCTGACCGGCGTCTCCGCCGTCTACGGCCCGAGCGGGCAGCGCCTCGGTCCGTGGCTCGGCACCGACGCGAGCACCGCCCGCGTGTACGAGGTACCGCTGGCGCACGGTGTCACCCCGTACGTCCGCTACGGCGACTGGCCGGTGCACGGCGCGCTGCTGGTGCTGGCCGCCGCGTGCGTGACCGAAGGGGCGCGGGCGCTCAGGCTTCGCCGGACACCGCTCGTACCACCCGTTCGCACAGTTCATGGGTCGCCAGTGCGTCACGCGCGCTGAGCACCGTGCCCGTGCGCACGGCGTCGAGGAAGGCGAGGACCGCCTGCTCGATGCCGCGCTGCCGGGCCACCGGCACCCAGTCGCCGCGCCGGCGCACCGTCGGCTGTCCCTTGTGGTCGATCACCTCGGCCATGTTCAGCACCTGACGCTTGGTGTCCTGGCCCGAGACCTCCAGGATCTCCTCGGCCGAGCCGCTGAGCCGGTTCATCACGCCGAGCGCGGTGAAGCCGTCCCCGGCCAGCTGGAGCACCACGTGGTGGAGCAGCCCGGCCTCGCAGCGCGCACGCACGGTCACGTCGTCGACCGGGCCCGGGACCAGGAACCGCAGCGTGTCGACGACGTGGATGAAGTCGTCGAGGATCATCGAGCGCGGTTCCTCGGGCAGCCCGATCCGGTTCTTCTGCATGAGGATCAGCTCGCGCGGATGGTCCAGGCACTGCGTGTAGGAGGGGGCGTGGCGCCGGTTGAAGCCGACGAGGAGACCGACGCCGCGCCGCTCGGCCAGGGCCACGAGCCGTTCGGAGTCGGCGAGCTCGTAGGCGAGGGGCTTGTCGACGTACGTGGGTACGCCCGCCTCCAGCAGCCGGGTGACGATCTCCGGGTGGACGGTGGTGGGCGCGTGCACGAAGGCCGCGTCGAGTCCCGCGGCGAGCAGGGAGTCCAGGGTCGTGTGCCGCCGGTCCGCCGGCAGGTGGAGCGAGTCCGCGACCCGGGCGAGGGTCTCGGGCGTGCGGGTCTGGAGGTGGAGCTCGATCTCCGGCTGCGTGCTCAGCACCGGCAGGTACGCCTTCTGCGCGATGTCCCCGAGTCCGATGCAGCCGACCTTCAACGTGCTCTCCCCTGCCGGTTTCCTGCGGGTTCCTTCCCGGAAGCATAAGGGGGCCGCCAGTCGGCGATGCCGTCGAAGCTCCGCAGGAACAGTGCCGGTCCGGCCTTGGAGAGCGCGGCGACCGCGGTGTCGCGTACGGCGACGGCGGTGCGGCTTCGCGCCATGTTGAGGCGGGCCACCTTGACGGCCTGGCGGGCGATCGCGGTCGTACGGGGAAGCCGGGCGGCCGTGTAGGCGGTGAGGTCGTGGGCGTGGTGGGCGAGGACGACTGCGTCCTCGACGGCCTGGTTGCCGCCCTGGCCCAGGGTCGGCGGCATGGCGTGGGCCGCGTCGCCGAGGAGGGCGACCCGGCCGGCGTGGAAAGCGGGCAGCGGCCGGGCGATGTGGTGGACGTCGTGGCGCAGCACGTCCTCGGGGCGGGCGGCGGCGATGACGGCGGGGACCGGATCGTGCCAGTTCCCGAAGCGGCGCCGCAGTTCGGCCTTCTCGTCGTCGGGGGCGCGCTCCCCGGCCGGGGTCATGGCGGCCGCGTAGGCGTAGACCCGGCCGTCCTTGAGCGGGTGCGTGCCCCAGATGCGGCCCCGGCCCCAGGTCTCGTGCGAGGCGAAATCCGCACCGGGCACCGGGATCAGGACCCGCCAGGTCGTGAACCCGGCGTAGACGGGCCCCGGGTGGGCGGGGAACAGCACGCCGCGGACGCGGGAGTTGACGCCGTCCGCGCCGACCACCAGATCGGCTTCGCGTTCCTCGGCTTCCCCGGCGCCGCAGATCACCCGGGCCGGGCGGGTGCCGTCCCCGGGGTCGGCGAGGCTCGCGGCGGCACCTGTGCGCACAGTGCCGGGCGGGAGCAGGGCGGCGAGGCGGTCGACGAGGGTGGTCCGGGCCAGCAGCACCAGGGGGCCGCCGAAGCGGGCGGCCGCGGCCTCGGCGTTCGAGCGGGACAGCCAGCGCCCGCCGGGGGTGCGCAGGCCCCCGTCGCCCTGCCAGGCGGCCAGGTCGCGGATCTCGTCACCGATGCCGAGGACGTCCAGGGCACGCAGGGCGTTCGGGGCGAGCGAGATGGCCGCGCCCACCGGCTCAAGCGAGGGGGCCCGCTCGAACACGGTGACGTCCCAGCCGCGCTGGTGCAGGGCCGCGGCCGCGGCCAGGCCTCCGATTCCGCCGCCGATGACGATCGCGCGCGCCGACTGTGCCATGACCCCTCCCGGAGACTACACCTGTAGTACCCATGACCTTACTACAGCCGTAGTGAGACGGGTAGGGTCGGCCCATGCCCGTACGCACCCCCAGCACGTCCCGCGCCGATCTCGTGGCCGACACCGCCCTCGCCCTGCTCGCCGGGCGCGGGATGCGCGGGTTGACCCACCGGGCGGTGGACGAGGCGGCCGGACTGCCCCAGGGCTCCACGTCGAACCTGGCACGCACCCGGCAGGCACTGCTGGAACTCGCGGTACGGCGGCACGCCGACCGGGAGGCGCGTCTGCTCGCGCCGGCGGAGGCGACGGATCCGCACGGCGGGCCGGACGCACTGGCCGAGGTGCTGGCCCTGGCGGTCCACCGCTCCCTGACCCAGGGGCGCGACCTGCTCATCGCCCGCTACGAACTGGCCCTGGAGGCGACCCGCCGCCCCGAACTGCGGGCCTACTACGACGCGGCCGGAGCCGTCTTCAAGGACCGGCTGGCCGCGATGCTCACCGCCGTCGGCTCCACGGACCCGGCCCGGCATGTGCTGTCTCTGGTCGCCTGGGCGGACGGGCTGATGTTCTCCTGCGCGGCCGGTTCCTTCAGTGCCGAGGTGCCGAGCCTGGAGGAGGTGCGCAGGGGGCTGCGGGAGCTGCTGGCGGGGATGCTGGGCACCTGAACACCGCCGACGCCCCGCTGTGCGTCACCCTCGACACCCGAGATGCACCCGCGGGGGGCACGGGATCACCCCTGCGGGTGAGACGGCCTCCGGTGCACGGTGCCAAGGCGGCCGCCGACCCAGCAGAGTTGCCCGGGTGCATCGAACGACGACCATCGCAGCGCTTGTGGCCACCGTGGCCGTCTCGGCCCTCGCCGGCTGTGTGACGGTGCACCGCCCGCCGGCTCCCGGTCGCCCGGCGGACAGCCAGACCTCGCGGCCGGCGGCACCCCGGCCGGACGGCAGTGCCTGGCCGCGCGTGGTGCAGGCCCCGGCCCGGGAGGCGCTGGAGCTGGTCGGCCCGTCCCGGCGTCCCGGACACACCGCGCCGGCCACGCCGCGCCGGGCGGTCCCGGCTCCGGCGGCACCACCGGCCCCGCATCGCCCGCCGTCCCCGCCCGCTGCCGCCCGTCACCACCACCAGCCGCGGCCGGTCCGCCCCCGGCGGCCGCGGGCCGACGTTCCGCAGGTGGCGCCGCCGGCCGCGAAGGCCCCGGGCGTGTGCGCGCTCGGCAGGCAGTACGGCGGCTGGCGGAAGGACAGCCCCGAGGCGGTGATCTGCGAGGGGACGTACGGGCATTGACCCGGCCTCCTCGGGGCGATACGCCCGCTACGGGGTGGGCCGCTGCCGCGGCGGTGCCCACCCGTCGCCGTCCGCGGCGCCGTCCTCCCCGAGTCGCAGCTCCAGGCGGCTGATCGCCGCCCGTACCCCGGCGCCGTAGGCGTCGTCGGCGAGGGCTCCGGCCGCGCGGCGGGCCCGGGTCAGATGGATGCGGGCGGCCTCGGAGCGGCCCAGCTTCAGATAGTCGGCGGCGAGGTTGAGATGCAGCGAGGGGTAGAAGCCGCGGACGGCGGACGGGTCCGACCCGGACCGCCCGGCCGCCAGTTCCTCCGCCGCCGACAAGGCCCTGAGGTCCCACGCCAGTTCGTCGGCCGGGTCGTCCTGGGTGTCGGCCAGGTAGTGCGCCAGCGTGCAGCGGTGCAGCGGGTCTCCGGCCTCGCCCATCTCGGCCCACAGTTCCAGGAAGCGGCGCCGGGCCTCCTCACGGTCACCGCCGTGATGCAGCATCACGACCTGCCCGATCCGCGTCAGCACGGCATCCGGCACCGCCTGCTCCTGTCGCTCCGCCACGGTGCCCTCCGGGGTTTGCCGGGTTGTCCGATCCCGACGGTAATCGGCGGCGTCGGGATTTCTGGTCAGGCTGCGCCGTTGCGCGAGGGGCCGATGGCCGGGTGCGGGTCCGTCGCGGCCGGTCGCGCCCGCGCGGCGGAGCCGCATATCGATGCGGCCCCGCGTACCTCATGAAGCTGCGAGACCCCCCGGCCCCGCCGCCCCTGTCGCCCGTCAGCCCAGGTTCGTGATGCGCCAGTCGATCGGCTCGTGCCCCTGCGCGGCGATCGCCTCGTCGATCTGCGTGAACGGGCGGGATCCGAAGAACTTCTTCGCGGACAGCGGCGAGGGGTGCGCGCCCTTGACCACGACGTGCCGGGTCTCGTCGATCAGCGGGAGCTTCTTCTGCGCGTAGTTGCCCCACAGCACGAAGACGGCCGGGTCGGGCCGGTCGGCGACCGCTCGGATGACGGCGTCGGTGAACTTCTCCCAGCCCTTGCCCTTGTGCGAGTTGGCCTCGCCGGCCCGGACGGTGAGCACCGCGTTGAGCAGCAGCACGCCCTGCTCGGCCCACGGCATCAGATAGCCGTTGTCCGGGACGGGCAGGCCCAGCTCCTCCTGCATCTCCTTGTAGATGTTCCGCAGGGAGGGCGGGGTCTTCACGCCCGGGCGGACGGAGAAGCACAGGCCGTGGCCCTGGCCCTCGCCGTGGTACGGGTCCTGGCCGAGGACGAGGACCTTGACCTTCTCGTACGGCGTCGCCTCCAGCGCGGCGAAGACC
Source organism: Streptomyces griseochromogenes (assembly GCF_001542625.1). Lineage (NCBI taxonomy): Bacteria > Bacillati > Actinomycetota > Actinomycetes > Kitasatosporales > Streptomycetaceae > Streptomyces > Streptomyces griseochromogenes. Next base: position 7,677,759 of record NZ_CP016279.1, read on the forward strand.
TCCTCGCGCGGCGGATAGACGGGGCCCTTCGCCCGCTCCTCCTCGACGAACTCGGTCAGCTCCTTGAAGTAGGGCTGCTCCAGCTCGTCGCCCAGAACCCCGCGCCAGGACTCGGGCAGCATGGCGATGTCGGTCACGTCAACGTCCTCACGATGTGCGGTCACTTGCAGATCTCAGAACCTACAGGCGACCACTGACAACCGGTGCCGGCCGGCGGAATCACCAACTGGTCTTGCGGTGCAGCTCCCACATCATCATGATCGTCGACGGGTCGAGGGCCTGCTCGCCGCCCGAGATGTCCTCGCTGGCCGCCACGTACTGCCGGCCCTGCCACAGCGGGAGCAGCCGGGCGTCGTTCACCATGATCTGCTGGGCCGCCTCCAGGTCCTTGACCACCTTGGCCCGGTCGCTCTGGCCTCGCGAGCGGGGCAGCAGCACCGAGGTGATCTCCTTGGACGGATACGGCGTGCCGAGCGCGTTGTGGTCGCCGACGAACGGGGCGATGAAGTTGTCCGCGTCGGGGAAGTCCGGGAACCAGCCGCGGCCGAACACCGGGTACTCGCCGTTCTGGTAGCCGACCACGTAGCTCTTCCAGGGGCGGCTCTTGAGGGTGATCGTGAACAGGCCGGAGTCCTCCAGCTCCTTCTTCAGCTCCTGGAACATCAGGGCCGTCTCGGAGCCGTAGCGGTCGGTGGTGTACCAGAAGGTGAGCGGGACCCGCTTGGTGATGCCCGCGTCCGCGAGGATCTTGTGAGCCTTGGAGATGTTCGGGTCGCCGAAGTCGTCGAAGAACGCGGTGGTGTGGCCGGTGAGGCCCTTGGGGACCATGGAGTACAGCGGGTCGACGGTGTCCTTGTAGACCTTGTGCGCGATCGCGCCCCGGTCCACGATCTGGGCGACGGCCTTGCGGACGGCGGGCTGCTTGGCCCAGGGGTCCTTCGGGTTGAACACCAGGTAGCTGATGTCCGTGCCCACGCCGTCCACCAGCTGCAGGTCGGAGTTGCCGTGCCGCTGCAGGGCGATGATGTCGTCGGCGGCCAGACCGCGGTAGGTGACGTCGATCTCCTTGTCGCGCAGCGCCTTGACCATGCTGGACGAATCCTGGAAGTAGCGGATGGTCACCGCGTCGTTCTGCCGCTGGGCGAAGCCGTCGTAGTGGTCGTTGCGGACCAGGACGGCCTTTTTGTCCTCTTCGTAGGACTGCAGCGTGTACGGTCCCGAGCCGAAGACCCCGTCGTCCTTGCGCAGCGACTTCGCCGGGTAGTCGTCGGGGTCGACGATCGACATGGCCGGGGTGGCCAGCACGAACGGGAAGGTGGCGTCGGACTGGTTGAGGTGGAAGATCACCTCGCGGTCGCCCTGCGCCTCCACCCGGTCCAGACTGCCGAGCAGCCCGGCGGGGCCGCTGGGGGCGTTGATCGCGCGGATGCGGTCGATGGAGTACTTGACCGCCTGGGCGTTCAGCGCGTCACCGTCGGCGAACTTCATGCCGGGGCGCAGCGTGCAGCGGTAGGTGCGGCTGGCGGAGTCGGTGAAGGAGCAGCTCTTGGCGGCGTCGGGCTGCGGGGTGGTGGCACCGCTCGGGTAGGCGAGGAGCGTCTGGTAGATGTTGCGGAACAGCTCCCAGGACCCGTCCCAGGCCCCGGCCGGGTCCAGCGTGCTGGGGGCGCTGGTGGTGCCCACGACGATCGGCCCTTTGCTGCCGGAATCGCCGCCGGACAGCAGACCGCAGCCGGCCACCAGGGAAATGGACGCGATCGCCGCGACTCTCCGCAGGAATCGGTTCCGGTTGAACACGCGCACGCTCCTCGATCTGCCATACCAAGGGTCGGCAGACCATACCGCCCTGAAGCCGCCCCGGGACAGGCCTTCTTGATCGAATGTGCTATGACGACGTTGTCATTCCACTCTGCGGACCGTGAAACGCGTTTCGGGCGCCGTTCCGCTGGGAAACGGCGCCCGAAAGAGACGACCGGGCCGAGCGGGTCAGGCGCCCACGCCGGCGTTCAGGAAGATGCCGCCGTCCACGACGAGCGTCTGACCGGTGACCCAGTCGGACTGCTCGGAGGTGAGGAACGCGGCCGCCCCGCCGATGTCGGCGGGCACTCCGAGCCGCCCGAGCGGGTAGGCGGCGGCCGCCTCCTCCTCCCGGCCCTCGTACAGGGCCTGGGCGAACTTGGTCTTCACGACGGCCGGGGCGATCGCGTTGACCCGCACCTTCGGCGCGAACTCGTGCGCCAGCTGCTGCGTGAGGTTGATCATCGCGGCCTTGCTGACGCCGTAGGCGCCGATGAACGGCGAGGGCGCGAGGCCCGCGATGGAGGCGATGTTGACGATCGCGCCGCCGTTGTCCTTCTGCCAGGCGTGCCAGGTCTTCTGGGCGAAGCCGAGCGCCGAGATGACGTTGGTCTCGAACACCTTGCGCGCGACGTCCAGGTCGAGGTCGGCGATGGGCCCGAAGACCGGGTTGGTGCCGGCGTTGTTGATCAGGAAGTCGATGCGGCCGAAGGCCTCCATGGCCCGCTCGACGACTTCGGTCTGGTGGGCGAGGTCGTGGGCCTTGCCGGCGACGGCGACGACCCGCTCGGAGCCGAGCTTCTCGACGGCCTCCTTCAGGGCGTCCTCGCCCCGGCCGGTGATGCACACGCGGTCGCCGCGGGCGACCAGCGCCTCGGCGACGCCGTAGCCGATGCCGCGGCTCGCGCCCGTGACGAGCGCGACCTTGCCGGAAAGCTCCGGAAGTTCAGTCATGTCCGTATTCCCCAGGATCTTTAGTTCAGCGGCCCGCCGGCGACGTACAGCACCTGGCCGGAGACGAAGCCGGCCGCCTCGCCGGTGAAGAAGGCGATGGCGTTCGCGATGTCCTCGGGCTCGCCGACGCGCTGCACCGGGATCTGGGTGGCGGCGGCCTTCTTGAAGTCGTCGAAACCCATGCCGACGCGGTCGGCGGTGGCCTTGGTCATCTCGGTGGCGATGAAGCCGGGGGCGACGGCGTTGGCGGTGACGCCGAACTTGCCCAGCTCGATGGCGAGGGTCTTGGTGAAGCCCTGCAGGCCCGCCTTCGCGGCGGAGTAGTTGACCTGGCCGCGGTTGCCGAGGGCCGAGGAGGAGGAGAGGTTGACGATCCGGCCGAAGCCCGCGTCGACCATGTGCTTCTGGACGGCCTTGGTCATCAGGAACGAGCCGCGCAGGTGCACGTTCATGACGGTGTCCCAGTCGGAGACGCTCATCTTGAACAGCAGGTTGTCGCGCAGCACGCCCGCGTTGTTGACCAGGATCGTCGGGGCGCCCAGCTCCGCCACGATCCGGGCGACGGCCGCCTCGACCTGCGCCTCGTCGCAGACGTCCGCGCCGACCGCGATGGCCTTGCCGCCGGCCGCGGTGATCTTCTCGACGGTTTCCTTGCAGGCGGCCTCGTCCAGGTCGATCACGGCGACCGCGCGACCCTCGGCGGCCAGTCGTACGGCGGTGGCGGCGCCGATGCCGCGCGCCGCGCCGGTGACGATCGCGACCCGCTGTTCAGTGGTGGACATTCCTGCTTCTCCTCGCCCTTGAGAGAACCTGTCTGGCTCTTGAGGGAGCCTGTGTGGTGCGGTGAGCGACCGCTTAGTACCTTCAGCACACGTGACGCTAGAAGCCCTGGCACCCGGTGTCAACGGGACACCGGGCGGGTGTGATCCATTACCTCACCAGAAGGTCCAGCAGGCGGTCCGTTTCGGCCGCCGGATCGATGGTCAGACCGGTGTGCACCGGTCCGGGCTGCACGACGGTGGAGCGGGGCGCGATCAGCCAGCGGAAGCGCCGGCCCGCGTCGTCCCGGGCGGCCTGTCCGGCCTGCTCCCCGCCCGCGCAGTGGCGCTCGATCGCCCCGAGCGCGGCCCGCACCCCGGCGGCGTCGGCCTCCGGGTCGAGCGCGAGCAGCCGGGCCTCGTCGAGGTGGGTGCGGGCGCCGACGTAGCCCTGGGCGCGGCAGTAGAGGACCACGCCCGCGTTGATGCACTCGCCGCGCTCGACGCGGGGTACGACCCGCAGCAGGGCGTACTCGAACACGTCCCGGTCGCCGCCCTGGCCCGTCCGGGTGATATGGCGCTCGGTCACATGGCCGGCCATGTGGATGTGGGTCTCGCTCACTTGCCCTCCTCGATGCCGGTGATGCGCTCGGCGATGACGGCCGCCCGGGCGAGCAGCGGCCGCGCGTAGGCCCGGCGCAGCTCGTCCGGGGTGTCGAAGCCGGGCTCGTCGGCCAGCCAGGTGTCGGGGATCTCGGCGGTGACCTCGGCGAGCAGGTCCTCGGTGACCCGGGGGGCCAGCTCCGCGGCGGCCGCGGTCACGTCCGGGGCGAAACGGGCGAGGGCGTGGTCACCGGCGTCGTAGGGGCGGGCCGCGGAGGCCTCGGCGGAGGGCCAGTTGTGGTGCCAGATCATCGAGGCGCCGTGGTCGATGAGCCACAGCGCGCCGCGGTGCAGGAGAAGGTTGGGGTTGCGCCAGGAGCGGTCCACGTTGTTGATCAGCGCGTCGAACCAGACGATCCGGCCGGCCTCCTCGGGACTCACCGGGAAGGCGAGCGGGTCGTAGCCGAGGGCGCCGGAGAGGAAGTCCATCCCGAGGTTGGTGCCGCCGCTGGAGCGCAGCAGATCCTGCACCTGCTGCTCGGGCTCGCCGAGTCCGAGGACGGAGTCCAGCCGCAGGGTGACCAGGCGGGGCATCCGGAATCCGAGCCGGCGGGCGAGTTCGCCGCAGACGACCTCGGCGACGAGGGTCTTGCGGCCCTGTCCGGCGCCGGTGAACTTCATGACGTAGGTCCCGAAGTCGTCGGCCTCGACGAGCCCCGGCAGCGAGCCGCCCTCACGCAGCGGCGTGATGTACCGGGTCGCGGTGACTTCCTTGAGCATCGCCCCAGGCTACTGGGCGGCGGCCGGGAGATCGGCGGGCGGCGGGCGGGTCCGGCCGCCAGCTTCTCGGCAGACGTGGCTCACGGCCCCCTCGTGCCCGCCCGGCAAGGATCTGGGTGCCCGTCTGAACAGGTGGTGCCCCAGGACCGTACCCCTGGACAGATCACGAACAGCTCCGCGGAAGGGAACGCTCACATGACCAGCGCATCGCACCAGCCCGAAGCGGGTCCGGCACGTCGTACCGTCATGGCGACGGCCGGAGCGGCCGGGCTCGCCGCCGCGCTGACCGCCTGCGGTTCCGGGGACGACTCGTCCAACACCGTGAACACCGGCTCCGGTTCGTCCGGCTCGACCGGCTCCTCCGGCTCGACCGGCTCCTCCGGCTCGACCGGCTCCTCCCAGGACCAGGGCTCGTCGGCCTCGGGAGGCTCGGCCGGCGGCACGGCCCTCGCCAAGACCGCGGACATCCCGCAGGGCGGCGGCAAGATCTTCAAGGACCAGGGCGTGGTGGTGACGCAGCCGACGGCGGGCACCTACAAGGCGTTCTCCTCGAAGTGCACCCACCAGGGCTGCGCGGTGGGCAGTGTGGCCAATGGCGTGATCGTCTGCCCGTGCCACAACAGCCACTTCTCCGTCGAGGACGGCAGCGTGAAGCAGGGCCCGGCGACCAAGGCGCTGCCCGCCGCGAAGATCAGCGTCTCCGGCGACGAGATCAAGCTGGCCTGAGCCGCGTCACGTCCGCCGGCGCGGCCGCCGGAGTCGGCCGACCACCTCGTCCGTGGTCATGACGGTCGCGACCAGCGCGAGGGTGTTGCGGATCATCGCGGGCGTGTAGTCGGCGGGCACGCCCGCGATGGCGTCGGCCGGGACCACCGCGGTGTAGCCGCGGTTGACGGCGTCGAACACCGCGTTGGGAACGGCCACGTTGGCGGAGACACCGGAGACGATCAGGGTGCGGCAGCCGAGGTTGCGCAGCAGGGCGTCGACCTCGGTCCCCTGGATCGGGGACAGCCCGTGCAGCCGCCGTACGACGAGGTCCTCCTCGGTGACCTCTATCGGGGGCGCGATGCGCACCGCGGTGGTGCCGCTCAGCTGCTGGACGGGGAGCCGTTCGGCGGCGCGGAACAGGCGGGCGTTGCGGTTCGCGCCCCTGCCGTCCGGGCGGCGTTCGGCGACGGCGTGGATCACCTGCACCCCCGTCTCGTGCGCGGCGCCGACCAGCCGGGCCACATTGCGCAGGGCACCGGAGGCGCGGGCCTCGCGGGCGAGTTCGGGCAGCGCGCTGTCCGGGCCGACCACCCCCTGCTGGCACTCCACGGTCAGCAGGACCGTGCTCACCGGATCGAGCAGCTCGCCGCGCTCGTCGTACGACGGCATCACGCCCCCTTTCGCCGAGGTGCGGGGCGGTGAGAGTAACCACAACAAGGCGACAGCGGAAGTCGACCCATTCCCTTTTCTGACGTGATGTCAGAGGATCAACAGCACTCGGAAGTCCTCTGGCACGACGTGGGAGAAGAGGGGACCGTATGACCGTCACTCAGCAGCGCCGGGGCCGGAAGATCATGATGACGCCCGGCGAGCTGGACGAGTTCCTGACCGGCCAGCGCACCTGCCGGGTCGCCACCGTCTCGGCGAACGGCACACCGCATGTGAGCGCGCTGTGGTTCGCCTGGGACGGCACCTCGCTGTGGCTGTACTCCGTGGTGCGCAGCAGGCGCTGGACCCAGCTGAGCCGCGACCCGCGGGTCGCGGTCGTCGTCGACTCGGGCGAGGAGTACGACGAGTTGCGTGGTGTCGAGCTGTCCGGGCGGGTGGAGTTCGTGGGCGAGGTGCCGCGGACCGGGGAGCTGTGCGCCGAACTCGACACGGCCGAAACGCTGTTCGCGCGCAAGAACTTCGGTCTGGACGAGATGCCGCACGACGGCCGGCACGCCTGGGCCCGGCTGACCCCGGAGAAGATCGTCTCCTGGGACTTCCGCAAGCTCGGGGCATAGCGCCCGGCGCACTCAGCCGAGCTGCCGGGCGGCGCCCCTCAGCGCCTCGACCGCCGCGCGGATCGAGGGCCTGCGGTCGGCGTCCGCCCGCCAGACGACATACACATGCCGGCGCACCCGCTGCTTGAGCGGGATCATGACGATGCCCGGCGGCACCGGGTGGCGGCCCAGCAGCGGCGCGATGCACACGCCGAGCCCGGCCGCGACCAGGCCGAGTTGGGTGTGGGTCTCGCCCGCGCGGTGGCCGACGATGGGCTCGATGCCCTTCGAGCGCAGCGTGAACATCAGCCACTCGTGGCAGAACTCGCCCTCGCCCCAGGTGATCCACTCGTCCTCCGCGAACTCGGCGAGGTCCACCTCGTCCCGGTGGGCGAGCCGGTGCCCGACGGGCAGCGCGACATCGGCCGGATCGTCCAGCAGCGGGGCCTTGACCAGGCCGTCGGGCACGGGCATCGGCTTGTTGTACCAGTCGAGGACGACCGCGAGGTCGAGGTCGCCGCGGACGACCGAGGCGATGCCCTGCTCCGGCTCCAGTTCGCTGGAGCGCACCCGCAGCCCCTGGTGCCGGGCGCGCAGCGCGGCGAGCGCCGTCGGGAACAGACCGCGGGCGGCGGTCGGGAACGCCGACAGCCTCAGCTCGCCGACGACCTGCCCGCGGTGCGCCTCCAGGTCCGACTGGGCGAGTTCGACCTGCGAGAGGATCCGGGCCGCGTGCTCGGACAGCAACCGCCCCGCGTCCGTGAGGCGTACCCCCCGCCCGTTCTTGGCCAGCAGCTGCTGGCCGACCTCCCGCTCCAGCTTGCCCAGCTGCTGGGAGACCGCCGACGTGGTGACGTGCAGGGCGTCGGCGGCGGCGCTGACCGAGCCGTGCCGGGCGAGGGCATCCAGGGTGCGCAGGCGCTCCAGGTTCAACATGTAAGTGATTCTAAGAGGTATTGAGCTGGAAATCTCGATTGTGCTACGAAGTTGCCTCCAGCATCGTTGATGTCATGCGTATGGTCGCCACACCCCGAGCCCGGTCCTCCGCTTCCCACGTCCCCGCCCCCGCCCCTCCCCGCCCCCGCCTCGACTGGCGGCTGCGCTTCGGCGCGCTCTCATTGATCTGGGGCTTCAGCTTCCTGTTGATCAAGATCGGCACGGAGGGCTACGCGCCCTTCCAGATCACCCTGGGCCGACTGGTCTTCGGTACGGCGGTGCTGGCGGCGGCGATGGCCGTCAAGCGTGAGCGGCTGCCGCGCGGCGCGCGCGTGTGGGGTCATATGGCGGTCGCCGCGTTCTTCCTGAACGCCCTGCCGTTCTCCCTCTTCGCCTACGCGGAGCTGACCATCCCGTCCACGCTGGCCGGCATCTGCAACGCCACCTCGCCGCTGTGGGGCATGGCGCTGTCCCTGGTCGCGCTCTCCGAGGACCGGCCGACGCGGGTTCGCTTCGCCGGACTCGGCCTGGGGTTCCTCGGGGTGCTGACGGTGCTCGGTGTGTGGCAGGGGTTCCACGGGCTGGACGCCACGGGTACGGCCATGGCGTTGCTGGCCTCGCTGAGCTATCCGATCGGGTGGATCCATGTGCGCAGGACGCTGGCGGGCACGGGGAACTCGCATCTGGCGATGACCGGCGCGCAGTTGCTGCTGGCCACGGCCCAACTGGCGGTTGTGACACCGCTGTTCAGCGGATTCCCCGCGCATGTGTCGTGGGTGCCGCTGCTGGCCGTCGCCGCGCTGGGGGCTCTGGGGACGGGGCTGGCCGTTCTCCTTCAGTACGGGTTGGTCGCCGAAGTGGGGCCCACGACCGCTCAGATGGTCACGTACTTCATTCCGGTGATCGCCACGGCTGCGGGGGTGGCGATCCTCGGGGAGTCGCTTCGGTGGAACACGCCGGTGGGGGCGGTGATCGTCCTGGCCGGGGCCGCGCTGACTCAGGTTCGGCGGAGCGGCTAGTGGAGTGGGGCGCAGGGAGCGTACGCGAGTGCGGCCGCGCCGTTCCCCGCGCCCCTTGAGGTCGGCCGGGCTGCCCTACACATAGGTTCTGGACGGTGCCGGGCCCACCGCCTTCGCCACCGCCTCCGCCAGGGGGCCGGTCTCTTGCGCCGTCAGCGTCGATACCGTGATGCGGATCCCGGGCGGAGTGTTCAGACGGAAGCGGGCCCCCGGAGCGACCGCCCAGCCCGCGTGCAGCAGGCGGGCCACCGCGCCCGTCTCGTCGGGGACCGGCACCCAGACGTTCATGCCGCTGCGTCCGTGCGCCGCCACCCCGTGCTCGGCGAGCGCCCTGACCAGGGCGTCCCGGCGGGCGCCGTACGAGGCCGCCACCTCGCGGGTGTCCACGGCACCGTCACGCCACAGCCGTACGGCGGCCCGCTGGACGAGCCGGCTCACCCACCCGGGGCCCAGGCGCTGGCGCCCCCGCACCCGGTCGACGGTGACGGCGTCCCCGGTGAACACCGACAGCCGCAGGTCGGGGCCCCAGGCCTTGGCGACCGAGCGCACGAAGACCCAGTGGCGGGTGGCACCGGCGAGGGGGTGCAGCGGCACATCGACGATGCCGTGGCCGTGGTCGTCCTCGATCAGCAGCGTCTCGGGATGCTCCCGGAGCACGGACCGCAGCGCACGTGCGCGCGCGGCGCCGACCGCGGCACCGGTCGGGTTCTGCGCCCGGTCCGTGACGATCACGGCACGCGCCCCGGACTCCAGCGCGCGGCGGACGTCGTCGGTGCGCGGCCCTTCGTCGTCGACGCCGACGGGAACCGTGCGCAGCCCGAGCGCCGGGACAAGGTCCAGCAGGCTGCCCCAGCCCGGGTCCTCCACCGCCACCTGGTCGCCCGGCTTGAGATGGGCCATGAGGACCCGCTCGACGGCGTCCAGGGAGCCCGAGGCCACGGCGATGGGGCCGTCCGGTACTCCGTCGGCGTCCAGGGCGGCGCGGACGAGACGGGCCAGCTCCGGTTCCACGGGGTCGTGCCCGTACAGCACCGGTTCCCGGTCGCTCTGCGCGGCGGCCGCCGCGAACGCCTCGGCCAGGCGCGGCAGCAGCGCGGGGTCCGGGTTGCCGTCGGCCACGTCCCGCACGCCCTCCGGCACGTCCACCCGGATCTCCTCGCGGCCCGTCGTGGCCGGCTTGGGCCGCACCCGGCTGCCCCGGCGTCCGGCCGTCTCGATCACCCCGCGCTCGCGCAGGGTGCGATAGGCGGCCGCGACCGTGTTCGCGTTCACCCCGAGCCGGACCGCCAACTCCCGCATGGGAGGCAGCGGTTGGCCGGGAGCCAGCTCCCCGGCACCGACGGCTCGCTCGACGCTGGCCGCAATCTCCGCTGCGCCACTTCCCTGGATCGGATACTCTCCTAGCACAAAATCAATTATGCACTAGTGCAATGGAGAGCGCCATGCAGGGAACCCAGGAGACACCGCCGCGGCCCGACGCTTACGCCCCGACCGACCGCACCGTGCCCACCCGGTCCGCCGACCGGGCCTCCTACGACCGGGAGCTGGTGCACGCGATACTCGACGAGGGCTACGTCTGTCACCTCGGCTTCGTCCGCGACGGCGCCCCGGTGGTGCTGCCGACGCTGTACGGCCGGGTCGGCGAGCGGCTGTACGTCCACGGGTCCACCGGTTCGCGCCCGCTGCGGATGACCGGCGAGGCGGACCCGGGCCTCGCGGTGTGCCTGACGGTCACCCATGTCGACGGGCTGGTGCTGGCCCGCTCCGCCTTCCACCACTCGATCAACTACCGCTCCGTGGTGGTGCACGGCATCGCCCACCAGGTCACCGACCCCGAGGAGCGGCGGCTGGCCCTGGACGCGCTGGTGGACCATGTCGTACCGGGCCGGGCCGCCGACTCCCGGCCCGCGAACAAGAAGGAGCTGGCCGCCACCGCCGTCATCCGCCTCGACCTGGACGAGGTCTCCGCCAAGGTGCGCACCGGCGGCGCGAGCGACGAGCCCGAGGACCTGTCCCTGCCGCACTGGGCCGGGGTCGTCCCGCTCCGCAAGGGCTACGACGCCCCCGTCGCCAACGCGGACCTGGCGCCCGGCATCGGACTCCCGGACTACCTGGCAGCCCGGTGACATGGAGCGTGCGGCGGCACCGTCGGCGCCTCAGGCAGGTGTGCTCCGGGCGGACGGCTCCCTCTCCGTGCCGCCCGCGGCCACCGGCTCGGCGGAGCCCTTGGCGGGTGCCGAGGACTGGGCGATGAAGGCGCCGACGAGGACGACCGCGCCGCCGAGGATCTGCGGCGCGGACAGGTGCTCGCCGAGCAACACCCAGGCCAGGACGGTCGCTATGACCGCCTCCAGACAGGCGACGACGCCCGCGACCTGGGGAGACAGCCGCCGCACGGATGTCACACCGGTGATGTAGGCGATCACCGTGGCGACGAGCACGATCCAGGCCAGCAGTGCGACGGCCGGTACGGCGGTGCCGTTCAGGTGCGCCGAGCCGGCCAGCACCGACCAGCGCATGGTCCAGGGGCGGGCCACGACGGTGAGCACGGCTGCGCCGACGAGCAGGCCGTAGGCGATGACACCGAGCGGATCCGGCGCCTGTTCGCCCGCCTCGCCGCCCTGGTCGGACAGGACGAAGTAACCGACCTGGCAGACGGCGGCGCCGAGCGCGCACAGCAGGCCGAGCGCGTCGAAGCTCAGCCCCGACCACACCTGCACCACGCAGGCGAGCCCCCCGGCCGCCAGCACCACGCCCAGCGCGGCCGCACGCGTCACCGGCCGCCGCTGCACGAACCGCACCCAGCCGAGCACGAGCGCGGGCGCGAGGTACTCGACGAGCAGCGCCACGCCGACCGGGATGCGCGAGAGCGCGGCGAAGTAGCAGGCCTGGACGCCCGCGACGGCCAGCAGTCCGAACCCGGCGAGCAGCGCGGGGCGGCGGCGCAGCAGGGCGCGGTGGCGCACGGCGAGCGGCAACATGACCACGGCGGCGCCCGCGACCCGGAGCCACACCACGTGGAGCGGGGCGAGTCCGGCTTCGATCAGCGGCTTGGCGGCCACTCCGGACCCGCCGAAGGCCAGCGCCGAGGCGAGCGCGAGACCGAGCCCGACGCCCTTGCCGTGGCTGCCCTGACTGCGTTCAGACATATGCACCGGCACATGATGACAGCGCACGACAGGAGCGTCACCCCTGTTGACACCTGTCTCAGAGGATGGACGGGCACGGGCGTTCGGCGCCCGGCCTCAGCAGGCCGCCCCGTCGTCGGCGTGCTCCCCCGCGCCGGCCTCGATCCGGGTACGCAGAACGTGGGCGGGGACACCGGCGCGTTCGAGAACCTCGACCGCCCGGGACCCCGGGTCCACGACCAGCGCGGCGAGCAGGTCGGTGCCGCGGGCAAGGGTCTCGCCACGCTCCTGGGCGCGCCGGCGGGCGTCCTCCATGGCGGCGGCCGCGGCCGGCGACCAGGCCCCGGCGTCCTTGGGCTCACCGCCGTACAGGGCGGGGTCGGGTACGACGGCGATCGCGCCGGAGTCCTCCACCGTGCTCTGCCAGCGCAGCCCGTAGCCGATGCTGCGCTGCACGAGGTAGCCGAGCAGCCGGGCGAGCTGCGCGGTGTCGCCGACGGCGGCACGGACCTCGGGATCGGACTCCAGGAGCGAGTGGAGCAGATGGGCGGTGTCGATCTGCCGGTCACCGTCCCGCACCGCCCTGCGGCGGGCACCGGCGACCACCGCCGCCAGCTCGGCACCGAGCCCGGCAGCGTCGTACGGGCGCGGACCGCCCTGGTCATGGGCGGGCTGGCGGGTCATACGGTGTTGCACATCCCCTACCCCATCAGCCTCAGAGCGCCGAGTCATCCGCGAGGGGAACCATGTGTGCATCCCGCGGAAAGTGGACATCGGCGACCGGGATCTCATCCTTACGGAGGAGATCAGACGAATTCCGGCCACAGGCCCCATGGACCGCGCCGGCACTCCTCACATCTTCTGACGGTTCATCAGTATTGAATGTTCGAGGCCCTGCGGCTACGTTCCGCGACACCGTAGCCCGACACGAAGGGGTGGTCGCATGGCCGAAGTCAGCGCGGAGGCACGCATCCAGGCGCCGGCCGAGAAGGTGTGGACCCAGCTCACGGACTGGCCGGCCTACGGCGAGTGGAACGCGACCCACACCAGCTTTCCCGGGGGCGGCCCCGAGACCCTGGCGGTGGGCGGGACGTTCCAGGAGAACATGAAGCTGATGGGCTTCCCGGCGGAGGTCGACTGGACCATCGAGGAGCTGGAACCGGCCCGGGTGTTCGCCATCCGCGGCAAGGGTCCGATGGCGGTGACCGTGGCCACCCGCTACACGCTCACCCCCGACGGCGACGCCACGACGGTCCGCATCGACGGCGAGTTCACCGGGGCCGCGGTGTCACTGATGGCGGGCAAGCTCAAGGACTCGGCGACGGCCGCCCTGAACGAATCTCTGCGCAAGCTGGGCGGCCTGGTCGGCTGAACCCGAGGACGGGAAGGCGCCCCGCGAAGGACTCCACGGGGCACCTTCGTCGCCGTACGGCTCAGTGCTCGTCGGCCAGGATGAGGTACAGCTTCTTGCGGGCCTCGTTGATGACGGCCAGCGCCTTCTCACGCTGCTCCTTCGTACCGGTCTTCCAGACCTGTCCGAAGGCCTCCATCAGACCGAAGCCGGCCTGGCGGATCTCGCCCAGCGCCTCCCAGTCGACACCGCGCGTCGCCTCCTCCCAAGGAGCGTCCGGCCCTTCCTCGGCGGCGCTGCGGCCGCTCCCGGTAAGGGAGAACAGCTTCTTGCCGCCCTCGCTCTCACTGGTGATCAGGCCCTCGTCCTCCAGTAGCTGCAGGGTGGGGTAGACGGAGCCCGGGCTGGGCTTCCACGCGCCACCGCTGCGCTCGGCGATCTCCTGGATCATCTCGTAACCGTGCATCGGCCGGTCCTTGAGCAGGGCCAGGATCGAGGCGCGTACATCACCGCGCCGCGCCCGCCCCCTCGGACCTCCACGCCCTCGGGGCCCCCAGGGTCCGGGGCCGAAACCGGGGCCGCCGGGCCCGAATCCGGGGCCGCCCGGGCCGAAGGGCCCGAAGGCGGCCCGCCGCCCCTCGAAACCGCCGAAACCACCGAAGCCGCCCCCGCCGCGCCGGCCCGGGCCGTCCTCACGATGTCCACGCTCGAATCCGTGGGCGCGCATCGCGATCACTCCATTCCATCGTTGATCTGTCACGTATCACTCGCGTTCTTTACGCGATGCCTCAACGATATATCGGAACCGATCGCAGAACAAGCCCCGTCACGGCCGGGGGCGGCACCGACCTCCGGCGCCGGGGCGACGTCGGCCGACTGCGAGCCCAGCCCGCATGTGCGCGCCTTATCTCCATCCACGCGGCCGATGTGCCGAATTTGCCATATATGGCAATATGGGGTACGCGGCATTTGGTGCTGACGGAACCTTCTTTGCTGAACCCTCCGTTGGGTGGGTTCAGACGACCGAGAGGAGTGCATCATGATCGCCAAGCTGCTCGGCAGGCTGTCCTTCACGCGCCACTACGGTGCGTACGGGGCCCACGAATGGGATGCGTACGCCGGCGACGACTGAGTCTGACCGCACTGCCGGCGGGCGCCCCCGGCCGCCCACCGGCTCCCGGTCACGCTGCCGACGGCATCGGGCTGGACAGGTACGAGAGCCAGGGACGATCTCATGGGCCGTATGAATGAGCCGCCGCGGTTGCCCGGAGGCGGCTTCGCGGCCTGGAGCCGCGACCGGCTGGGAGTGGCGCGCCGTGGCGCTGACGAGTGTGGGGACGTCTGGCAGCTGGAATCGGGTGTCTACGTAGCCGCGACGGCCGAGCCGTGTGAAGCGGTCCTGCGCCGCGCGCAGGACTTCCCCAAGGCACCCTCGCCTCTCTTCCCGCCGTTGAAGCGGTCGAGCGGAGCGCCGACGCCCGAGGAGCGTGCGCACGCTCACGCCGCCCGCATGCGCGGACTGCGCGCGCAGGCGGTCGCAGCCCGGATCGGTGAGATCGCGCCCAGGACCGCTCGATGTGCCGACCAGTGGCCCACGGGCCAGGACGTCGAGATTCTGCCCCTGGTCCGGCACGCCCTGGCAGAGATCGGCGTGCACTACCTCTTCTCCGAGGACGCTCCCGCCCTGCTGCCCTTTGCCTCACAGCTCTTCCTGGCCCGGGAGGTGCTCGTACGCCCCTCGCGCTGGGCATGGCCGCGCTGGATCCCCACACCGGCACGGCGGTTCCGCACACGGCAGCAAGCGGCCTTCACCGACGCTCTGCGGCCCGTCGTCCGCCGACGCCGTTCATCGGGCCGGCTCGGTGACGACGTGCTGGGACAGATGCTCCGGCCCTCCTCCCACTACGGCCCGCTGCCGGAAGAGGCCGTCCTCGACACTCTGCCCGGAATCACCGTCGCGACCTTCGAGACACCTTCCCGGGCAGCCGGATGGATCCTGCTCGCCCTGGCCCGGTACCCCCAGGCAGCGGACCGGGTCGCGGCCGAAGCCGCCTTGCTGCCCGCGGACCCGGCCGCGACGACCAGCGCCCACCTCGACAGCCTGCAATACACCCAGGCACTGGTACGCGAGGTGCTCCGACTGCACCCCCCGAGCTGGCTGCTGACCCGGCGCGTCGCGCGACGGACTCAGCTCGCCGGCTACACCGTCGACGCCGGGTCCACCGTTCTCGTCTGCCCCTACACCGCCCACCGCGACGCACGGGAACACTCCGACCCGGACCAGTTCCGGCCCGAGCGCTGGCTCGGTGATGCGGACTCGCCTGCGAAACCCGGGGTCTTCCTCTCCTTCGGTACCGGGCCGCACGGCTGCGAGGGAGCCGCTCTGGCCATGGCGATGCTGACGCTCCTGACTGCGCAGACCGCCCGTCGCTACCACTTGAGCGAGCCGCCCGGACCGGAACCCAGCTACCAGGTCGCCACCTTCGAAGGTCTCGCGACGGTCGGCTTGCGCCTGCGTGCCACCTTGCGCAGCCGAGAGCAGTCCCGCTTCCAGTGACA
Source organism: Streptomyces griseochromogenes (assembly GCF_001542625.1). Taxonomy (NCBI): domain Bacteria; kingdom Bacillati; phylum Actinomycetota; class Actinomycetes; order Kitasatosporales; family Streptomycetaceae; genus Streptomyces; species Streptomyces griseochromogenes. The sequence continues at coordinate 7,693,617 of NZ_CP016279.1, forward strand.
GGCCGCCTCCACCCGCGAACAGCGAACGTCGATCAAGTTCGAGTGCCGTTGCGCACCCGTTCGGGCAACCGGCTCATGGTGCGCTGATCGTGTGTCGCCGGTCGAACTCGTCGGCCAGCATGCCCATCATGACGAGGTCGTGGTGCCGGCCGGCGAGGAAAACGTGTTCCCGAAGGCGCCCCTCCTCGGTGAAGCCGAGCCGGCCGAAGAGTGCCAGCGATGCCTCGTTGTGGGCGAGGACCACTGCCAGGCATTTGTGATAGCGCCGCTCGGCGAACATGAAGCGCAGCAGCAGCACCACGGCTTCTGTCGCGTAGCCCTTGCGCCGATGGTCGGCGCCGATCGTGACATCGAACTCGAACCAGCCCGAACGAGAGCCGGTGCGATGTGAGCCGACTGTGCCCACCAGCTCTCCCCTGGCCGTCGTTTCGACTGCCAACCGGAAGCGGTCGCCATCGCCCTTGGCAACGGCTTGCTCCTTCGCCCAGGCACGGTAGCTCTCGGCGGACCGCGGCAGAGCCGGCCGGCTCCCCGGCCGCCCGTCATCGTCGGCGAAGTGCGTGAACGCTGCCCAGTCGTCGGGCTCGATTGCGCGTAGGCGTACGCGTTCACCAGTCCAGGACGATGCCATGCCCTATTTGAGCACGCTGCAGTGCGGGCGAGGCCGAGAGGCACGCCGAGGCAGGTATGGCCCGCCGTGTGCTGCCGCGCCTTCGCCAGGACCAGGCTCCCGGTATACGAAAGCGCTCCCGACAGATCCGCTTCCGACTTCCCCGACCACAGCGGACGGAAGAGCACCGGCAGGATCGGGATCCGGTCGCCGACCAGGACAGGACCGCCGTGTCCCGCTCAGCCGGCCGTGTCGGCCGGCCGCAGGGGGCAGCCGGTGCCGACGCGGGCGGCGAGGTCGGCCCGCAGGCGCGCCAGTTCTGCCATGCGCTCGTCGATGATCCGGATCTTGTCCGCGAGCAACGCGGACAGCGCCCCGGCGTTGTCGGGGGCGTCGCGCAGGTCGGCGCCGTGCCGGGCGATCTCGGCGAGCGTGAAGCCGAGGGTCTGCGCCGTGCGGACGTAGTGCAGCCAGGTCACCGTCTCGGGCGGGAAGTCACGGTAGCCGTTGGCCAGACGCCGGCCCTCGATCAGCCCGATCCGCTCGTAGAAGCGAACGGTGTCCTTGGACAGTCCCGCTCGCGCGGCCAGCTCTCCGATGCGCATGACTCCCCCGTCACTGCCTGGACTTGACCTTGGAGCGTACTCCGCTGTCTAGCGTGAGCCGCGCCGGATTCGAACCCACCCCAGGAGCCTTCGGTGCAGCTGTCCTCCGCCCCTTCCCACCCCGCCTATCTGCGTCTTGTGCGGGCCAGCGCCTGGTACGACCTCGTCGTCACGGCCGGCTTCGCGACCCCGTGGACGTACTCGCTGGCGCATCGCGCGCTGTCGGCGGCGGGGGATGCGACCGGGCTCGGCACGATGCCCGCGCTCGACGCGATGCAGACCTTGTACGCCAACCTGCTGGGCTCGGTCGTGGTCGTCTGGGCCGTGCTGCGCATCGTCCGGCCGCTGCCCCTGCACGGCCTGCTCGACGCGGCGGCACGCACGCTCTTCGCCCTGTGGCAGACGTACGCGCTGACCCACGGCGGCCCCCGGGTGCTGTGGCCGTTCCTCGTCGTGGAGGCGGGGTTCGGTGCGGTCCAGTTCGTCCCGTGGGTCACGGCGCGCCGGGCCACCGCGCGGAAAACGATCCAGGACTCGTGAATTGGCCTTGGTCCGGGGCTCGTCGCCGCCCTAGCGTCGGCATCATGCGCATCCGAATCGTCGACGCCTTCACCGACCGCCCCTTCGCCGGCAACCCGGCCGGAGTCCTGCTCCTGGACGACGGTTTCCCGGACGACGACTGGCTCCAGAACGTCGCCCTGGAGGTCAACCACGCCGAGACGGCGTTCGCGCACCGGCTGCCCGAGGGCGGTGAGGCGGACTGGGCGCTGCGCTGGTTCACGCCCGTCGCCGAGGTCGCGATGTGCGGGCACGCCACGCTCGCCACGGCCCATGTCCTGCACACCACGGGCGCTCATGAGGGGACGGTGCGGTTCGCCACCCGCAGCGGTGTGCTCGTCGCGACTCCGGGTGCCGACGGCTGGATCACCCTGGACTTCCCGACCGCGCCGCTCACCGAGTCCGAGGTCCCGGCCGGCCTCGCCAAGGCCCTGGGCGCCGAACCGGTCGTCGCGTACGACACGGGCCCCCAGGTCGGCGACCTGCTGGTGGAGCTGGCCGACGAGCGGACGGTGCTCGGGCTCGCCCCCGACCACAAGTCGCTCGGCACCCACTCCGCACGCGGCATCATCGCCACGGCCCGCGCCGACGACCCGTCCCTCGGCTACGACTTCGTCTCCCGCTGTTTCTTCCCGAACGTCGGTATCGACGAGGACCCGGTCACCGGCAGCGCCCACACCGCGCTCGCCCCGCACTGGTCCCCGCGCCTGGGCCGGGACGACCTCACCGGTCTGCAGGCCTCCCGCCGCAGCGGGCTGGTCCGCACCGGACTGCGCGGCGACCGCACCCTGCTCACCGGCCGCGCGGTCACCGTGATCGAGGGCGAACTGCTCGCCTGAACGGGCGGGCCGGCCCTCAGGCCGTCGGCAGCCAGCCCACCTTGCCCGCGAGCAGCGCGTAGCCCACGAACGCGCCGATGTCGAGCAGGGAGTGCGCGACGACCAGGGGCCCCACCCGGCCCCAGCGGCGGTAGAGCCAGACGAAGACCACACCCATGACCATGTTGCCGAGGAAGCCGCCGACGCCCTGGTAGAGGTGGTACGAACCGCGCAGGACCGCGCTGGCCACCAGTGCGGTCCCCGGGGTCCAGCCCAACTGCCCCAGCCTGCGCAGCAGATAGCCGACGACGATGACCTCTTCGAGGATCGCGTTCTGCAGCGCGGACAGGATCAGCACGGGGTACTTCCACCACACGCCGGGCAGCGCCTCGGGCACCACGGTGAGGTTGAAGCCGAGGCCGCGGGCGGCCAGGTAGAAGGCGATGCCGGTGCTGCCGATCACGGCCGCGATCCCCGCGCCCCGGCCGAGGTCGGGCCAGGGACGGGTGCGGTCGAAGCCCAGCGTCCGCAGGCCCTCGCCCTCGCGCAGCAGCAGGTGGGCCACCAGGGCCACGGGGACCAGCGCGGAGGCGATGCCGAAGAGCTGCCAGGCGAGGTCGAGCCAGGGGCGGCCGGGCGCGGCCGAGGCGTTGAGAGTGGCCGCCTGGTCCTTGAGCCCGCCGGGCTTGGTGACCGACCCGACAAAGCTGATCAGCGCGGACACGCCGCTCGCCCCGAGCGAGAGCCCCAGGACGAGCAGTGTCTCGTCCCGGAAGATCCGTCGCGAGAACCGCTCCCTGGGGTACGACTCGGCCACCGGCTCCGCCTCCACGTGCACTCCTGCCTTCGGTCCGGTCATGGGAGGTCACAGCATGCCGGATCACTCTGCGGAGTGCTTGCCCGGGCCGGGCTCGCCGCGTGGGCCGGTGGCCCTCAGCCGAGCGGCACCGGTTCGGGCAGCCCCACCGGCCAGGTGTGCACCGGCTCACCCCCGTGCATCAGCTCGGCATAGCGCCGGGTCGTCGCCGCCAGCGCCGCCTCGCGGCCGAGGCCCTGCTCCAGGGCCCTGTGGAAGGTGGCCGCCTGCCAGGACGCGCCGTTGACCCGTCGTCGGCACCGCTCCTCGATGACGCCCAGGTACAGGTCCCGGTCGGCGGCCTCCACGCCCCACGCGTCCAGGCCCGCCGAGGCCAGTGGCAGCAGCTCGTCGCGGACCAGGATGACCGCGTCGACCTCGCCGGTGCCGCCGTAGCGTCCGCGCCGCGGCCAGACGAACCGCGCGTCGATGCCGTGGCGGCAGGCCGCGTCGAAGTTGGCCTCGGCCGCCTGGAAGGGCAGCCGGGTCCACACCGGGCGCGCCTCCTCGGCCAGCGCACGCACCAGGCCGTAGTAGAAGGCCGCGTTGGCGATCACGTCGGTGACGGTCGGCCCGGCCGGCAGCACCCGGTTCTCCACGCGCAGGTGCGCAACGCCGTCCGCGATGTCGTAGACGGGCCGGTTCCAGCGGTACACCGTGCCGTTGTGCAGGACGAGTTCGGCGAGCCTGGGCACACCGCCGGCATCGAGGACCTCCAGCGGATCCTCCTCGTCGCAGATCGGCAGCAGGGGCGGGAAGAAGCGCAGGTTCTCCTCGAACAGGTCGTACGCGGAGGAGATCCAGCGCTCGCCGAACCAGATGCGCGGCCGCACCCCCTGGGCCTGGAGCTCCGGCGGGCGGGTGTCGGTGGCCTGCAGGAACAGCGGAGGACGGGATTCGCGCCACAGCTCGTGACCGAACAGGAAGGGCGAGTTGGCGCCGACGGCGATCTGGGCGGCGGACGCCACCTGTGCCGCGTTCCACACGTCGGCGAAGCGGGCCGGGGTCACCTGGAGGTGCAGCTGTACGGAGGTGCACGCGGCCTCGGGGGCGATCGACTTCGAGGTGCGGACCAGATGCTCCACCCCCTCGATGTCGAGGCGGAAGTCCTCGCCGCGGGCCGCCACGATCTGATCGTTGAGCAGGGTGTAGCGGTCCGCCTCGGAGAGGTTGGCGGAGACCAGGTCATCGGGGTCGAGCGTGGGAAGAATACCGATCATCACGATCCCGGCGTCCACCTCGCCGGCTTTCCGGTCGGCATACGCCAGCGAGGTGCGCAGCTCCTCGGCGAGCCGGTCGAATACCCGGCCGCCCAGCCGGTGTGGGGCTATGTTCACCTCCAGATTGAACATGGCGAGTTCTGTTTGGAAATCGCGGCTCGCGATGCGCTCGAGAACCTGCCCGTTCAACATTTTCGGCATGCCGTCGGGGCCGGCCAGATTCAATTCGATCTCCACCCCCATGAGGTTCTTCGGGCGATCGAAGCGCTTCTCGACCAGCAGCCGCTCCAGTCCCGCCAGGCACTTCCGGAGCTTTTCGCGGTAGTGCTGGCGATCGGACAGATCGAACCGCCCTGCCACGACCTTCTCCCCCATCGAAGTGTCCCTCCTCGGATGGGCGGGCCGCAGAACCGGCCGCCGGGGTCCCGGGTCAGGTGGGATGATGCCCAATGAAAGCGATCGATAACGTCCCGCGCGGGCCCGGCACCCGCTAGTCTGTCGAAATGTTCCCCGCGGCACATTCACGGGGCATGCCGCATCACGCACGTTCGTATGCCCCGGGCGCCTCGTGAAAAACGCCGACGACATTCGGCCGACCGCGACGGCGGTGTATTACGAGGTCAGCGGCGTTCACCCGGCCGGGAAATCGGGATTTTTACCGCGTATCAGCGACTGAATGACACCTTGACCGGGTCACCGGAATCCGATAGATGAAACACCGTCTGAACACGTGTCGTATAAACTTCGCGTACAAGGCAGAAGGTTGGCGCCCGCGGTCCTGGTTCTTGCCATGTTCCTGCCGTCAAGGTGACGGACGGCAGGCCGCAGTCGCACCCTCGTTCACCGACCCGGGCCCCCACCTCTCTGGCCACCCCGTGAGCAGACAGCGCCGTCCGCCCCACCCTCCTCGCGCCGCCGCGCCTGTCGAACGAGAGGCGACCCACCATGCCGCTGCACGTGCCCCCTGCCCCCGCGCCCGCACTGCGCTCCGTCCTCACGGCCCTCGGTTCCCCCACCGCGGTGCGCGAGGCCCGAACCCCGTCCCTGCGCGTCGCCCAGGGACCCGTGACGCCCGAACTGCCACTTCCCGTGCACGTGTTGGACCGGATCACCGCGCAGGGCCTGTCCGCGACACGGCTGGCCGGCTGGCGCTTCCTGATCCGCTGCGGGGACCGCGCGGTGGCCGCCGCCGACACCATGCTGACCCCGGACGGATGGGCCTTCTCGCACTTCTTCGAGGGCCCCTACATCGGCTCGACGGAGCGCGCCCTGCAGCAGGCCGAGGCCCTGCAGCAGCCGTACCAGCCACGACTGCTGTCCGTGCCCGGGCTGTACATGCTCACCCTGTGGCTGCACGGCGACACCGCCGCCGACGGCACCGAGGGCCATCCGGCCGCCACCGACCTGCTCGTCCCGCTGGCCCCGGCCCCGCCCGGCATATCGGCCCACCGGCCGCACCGGGTCGCCGAGTTGCTTCCGGTGCTGACCCACCGGGCGACGCCCGTCCCACTGCTCGGCTCGCCCGCCTGACCGCCGGCGCCCGTGTGCCCCGCCGCCCGGAAGGGAAGCGGGGCACACCTATTTTCCCGTACGACCGTTTATTCCGTGCGATCCTTTCCCGTGCAACCACTTTCCCGGCAGCCTGCGCTCGTACGAGCAATTACCCGCTCTTACGAGCCAGATAAAGGATCTCTTCCACTCGGACTAGCCCTATCCGGCCACCCAGAACCACCCAAAGGGACAGTGCAGTTGGAATGAACCGTCCGCCCGGGTGACGCGTCATGAACCTGTGAGAACCGGTGCGGCGAAATCCCTGCGGAATGACGCCCAGAGGACAACACTGGTTCCGACCGACCAATCACCACGGGGGGACACATGACCACGACAGAGCGAAAGATCCCACCCATGTGCCAGCACCAGCCGCCGTGTCCGCCAGCCGAGTCCGCCGACCGGGAGTCCGCCCGCCTCGTGGCGCACCATCCGGAGCAGGGCTGGAGTCTGCTGTGCAACGGCGTCCTGCTCTTCGAGGACACCGGTGAGCTTCTGCCCGACGGCCGCGTCATCGCCCCGCACCGCCCGCCCGGTGCGGACCACGTGATGACCGCAGCCTGAGCCGTCACACCCCGGGCGGTCCGCCGCTCCGTCCGGTGATCCGAGGGGCCGGCCGCACACCCATGGTGCGCACCGGCCCCGACGCGTGTCCGGGGTCGGTCACGGCCCGTAACCAAGCGCTGCCACATCCGACCCGCGACGCCATGAAGGCATACGAGGAGCGTCCAAGGTGTCGCGCAGCCTCCGTAGCGCCGAAGCAGCCTCGCATGGCCCCGAAAGTCTCGAACCTGGCGGCGAACCTTCCTGGCGCCTTGTCGCGGACTCGGCGGAGCGGGCGGAGCAAAGATCGAGCCCGGGCGGGCCGGTCGGCGGGGGAGGGAAGACCGGCCCGCCCGGGAGTCGGGGACGCGACGGAGCGTCAGACGCCCACGTCCCGGCTGCTCAGGTCGGCCAGGCACTCCCGGCGGACCAGCAGCCGGGCCCGGCCCGCGTGCACGGCGACCACGGGCGGGCGGCCGACCAGGTTGTAGGCGGAGGCCATGGAGAGGTGATAGGCCCCGGCCACGGGGACGGCGAGCAGGTCACCCGGGCGTACGTCGGAGGGGAGTTCGGCCTCGGCGAGCACGTCACCGGCCTCGCAGTGCCGGCCGACGACGGTCACCGGGGTCAGGGGCTCGGTGGCGGGCCGGCCGACGAGACGCGGCGCGTACCGGACGCCGTACAGGGCGGGTCGCGGGTTGTCGCTCATGCCGCCGTCGACGGCCACAAAGGTGCGGGCGCCGGTGCGTTTGACGGACAGCACGTGGTAGACGGCGACGCCCGCCGGTCCGGCGATCGCCCGGCCGGGTTCGATGATCAGGCGGGGTACCGGGAGTTCGGCGGCCGCACAGGCCGCGCCGAGTTCGGCGCGCACCCTGCGGGCCAGCACGGCCGGGTCGAGGGCCGGTTCGCCGGGACGGTAGGCGATGCCGTGGCCGCCTCCGAGGTCGAGTTCGGGCAGCGTGATGCCGTGCTGGTCCCGCAGCCGGGCCATGAGGCCGACCATGCGGCGCACGGCGGTGACGTAAGGCTTCACGCTGGTGATCTGCGAGCCCAAGTGGCAGTGCAGTCCGGTCAGCTGGAGCTGCGGCTGGTCCAGTATCCGGGCGATGACGTGCTGGGCGTGGCCGTCGGAGAGGGAGAGGCCGAACTTCTGGTCCTCGGTGCCGGTCCGGATCTTGTCGTGCGCGCCCGCGCCGATACCGGGCACCACCCGGACCAGCACCCGCTGTCGGCCGTCGGGCCCGAGGGCGGCGGCCAGCGGGGCGATCTCTGTGGGACCGTCGATCACGATCCGGCCCACCCCGAGGCGCAGCGCGGTCTCCAGGTCGTGCGGCGACTTGGCGTTGCCGTGCAGCACGATCCGCTCGGGCGGGAACCCGGCGGTGACCGCCAGTTCCAGCTCTCCGGCCGAGCAGACGTCCAGGCCCAGGCCCTCCTCGTCCATCCAGCGGATCATGGACCGGCACAGGAACGCCTTGGCCGCGTACAGGACTTCGGCCTCGGGGAAGGCCCGCAGGTAGGCGCGGCAGCGCTCGCGCACCTCGCCCTCGTCGAGGACGTAGACGGGGGTGCCGAAACGGTCCGCGATCTCTGCCAGCGGCACACCGCCGACGGCCGGATCGCCCGGGCGGGGCTCGGTGGTGGAGGCGGGCCAGACGGACAGGTCGGCGGGGGTGGTGGCCGCGACGGGTACGGCGGCTTCGTGCACGGCGGTCATCGGGTGCTCCCCTCGGTGACCCGGAAGGGCTGGAGCGGGATCGCCGGTGCGGCGGGTTCGGGTGCGGGCGCCGAGAACGAGGGGTCGACGGTGAGGGTGGTGACGCCGAGCGGCGCCGTGAGCGCGCGCAGTGCGGGCTCGGCCAGCCGGATCCAGGGCTGATCGGGGCCGAGCGTGCCGGCCAGGCGTCGTACGGAGGTGAAGGCGACGGCCGTACGGCCGCCCAGGGGAGTGCGGAACAAGCGGGTCGCGCACCCGGCGGGTCCCGGCCGGACGGGCACGAACAGGGGTCCGGCCGGGGTGCGTTCGGAAGGCTCCGGGTCGTCGTCGCAGAGCAGCTCGGGCATGGGTCGCCTCCTGGGCGGATGGGTGGGCCGCTTGGTGCCCCGGACGCGGGGAGGCGGACCGGGGCTGTCTCGACGCTATGCCCGTCCTGGCAGGTCCACCGACGCCTCATGACGCGATGCTGACGGGGATGGGGGCGACGCTGACGCGATGCTGACGGGGGGGCCGTGGCCGTGGTGCCCGGGCGCGTCGGGGTTCTGCCGTGAACAGCGTCCCCCGGCTGGTCGAATCGCCCGCGCGGGAGTGGGATGAGAGGGAGGCCCCACGAACGGGTCCGTCCGGGGGAAGGGCCCGTTGACACCCGTGAGGAACGGTGAAGTCATGTCCGGTTACGACGCCTCGGCGGCCGCCCGGGTGGTGGTCGGCGTGAGCGGGTCCCTGGGCAGCGTCACAGCCCTGCGCCGGGCCACCGCGCTGGCCCGGAGTCTGGGAGCCGTGCTGTGGCCGGTGCTGGCCTGGGAGCCGCCCGGCGGGGATGCCACCGCCCGCCGCTCGCCCACGGCCGGGCCGCTCATCGAGGAGTGGCAGCGGCTCGCCAAGCAGCGGCTGGCGTCCGTGCTCGACGAGATCTTCGGCGAGCACGGCCCGGGCGTGCCGATGCACGCCGTCATCGTGCGCGGCACTCCGGGCAGGGCGCTGGTGGCGATCGCGGACCGCGAGGACGACCTCCTGGTGGTGGGCGCCGGCCGGCGCGGACTGCAACGCGCCTTCTCCGGCCGGGTCGCCCGGCACTGCCTCACCCACGCCGTCTGCCCGGTGCTCGCCGTACCGCCGTCGCCGCTGGAGTCCGACCTCGTGGCGGTCCACCGGCGCAACGCCTGGCATCTGCGCATGGACACCCGGGGCCTGTGACGGCCTCGCGGCCGAGATGATCAGCCCTGGTGCCGCACGAGCGTCAAGAAGGCGCAGTGCGCCGTCAGGGTCCCGTCAGGGTGCGGCACGGCCGCGTCTCATCGCTCCCCCGTCCCCCACCGTCGGCGCCGCGGGACGCATCGACCGCGAGACGGCATGGACGGTGTTCAGGACATCGGGTCCGGAACAGTGGGCTTCAGGGCCTCCCGCCGCAACTGCGGATCCTCTTCGGCCGGTGCAGCATGGAGACGTCGCACCGGATGACGCACGGTGTCCGGTCCCCGAGACCGCGGCCGCCACTCCCCCGTACGGTCCAAAGCGCCCCGCCGACTTCCGGGCCTCCGCTTCTTGATGCGTCACCTCCTCCTGCGGGGTCATTCTTAACGCAAGATTGACGCCCACGGACCACCGATCCGTGGGCCTGGGCGTCACTCTCTGCTTACGCTGGTGCCGCCGTCCGTGTGATGGCCGGAAACAGCTGAGCCGCACACCAGGAGCACGCCGATGGTCACGACCGAGCACCCCCCCAGTCGCCTGCGGTCCTGGATGCTGGAGGGGCTGTCCGACATGGGCAAGCACGGTGGCCAGGTCGGACCCCAGGCCGCACCGGAGCCCGCTCACAAGGGCCAGCGCTGGTGGCGCGTGATGTGCCTGACGGGTGTCGACTACTTCTCGACCCTCGGTTACCAGCCGGGCATCGCGGCCCTGGCGGCCGGCCTGCTGTCGCCGATCGCGACCATCGTGCTCGTCATAGTCACCCTGGCGGGCGCGCTTCCGGTGTACCGCCGGGTCGCCGAGGAGAGCCCGCACGGCGAGGGTTCCATCGCCATGCTGGAGCGGCTGCTGTCCTTCTGGCAGGGCAAGCTGTTCGTGCTGACGCTGCTGGGCTTCGCGGCCACCGACTTCCTGATCACCATCACCCTCTCCGCCGCCGACGCCTCCACCCACCTGGTGGAGAACCCGCACCTCACCAGCACGCTCCACGACCACCAGATGGTGATCACCCTGTTCCTGGTGGCGCTGCTCGGCGCGGTGTTTCTCAAGGGCTTCCTGGAGGCCATCGGTGTCGCCGTCGCCCTGGTCGGCATCTATCTCGCGCTCAACGTCGTCGTCGTGATCGTCGGCCTGTACCACGTCATCACCGCCGGACATGTGATCACCGACTGGACCAGCGCCCTGACCACGGAACACGGCAACGTCTTCGTCATGATCGGCGTGGCGCTGATCGTCTTCCCGAAACTCGCCCTGGGCCTGTCCGGCTTCGAGACCGGCGTCGCCGTCATGCCGCACGTCGAGGGCGACGCGGGTGACACCGAGGAGCTTCCGACCGGCCGGATCCGGGACACCAAGAAGCTGCTGACCACCGCCGCCCTGATCATGAGCGCCTTCCTGATCACCACCAGCTTCATCACCACGCTGCTGATCCCGGCGGACGAGTTCAAGACCGGCGGCCAGGCCAACGGCCGCGCGCTCGCCTACCTCGCGCACGAGTACCTCGGCAACGCCTTCGGCACCGTCTACGACGTCTCGACCATCGCCATCCTGTGGTTCGCCGGTGCCTCCGCCATGGCCGGCCTGCTCAACCTGATGCCGCGCTATCTGCCCCGTTACGGCATGGCCCCGCACTGGGCACGCGCCGTCCGCCCGATGGTCATCGTCTTCACGCTGGTCGCCTTCCTGGTCACCTGGATCTTCGACGCCGACGTCGACGCGCAGGGCGGCGCCTACGCCACCGGTGTGCTGGTGCTGATCAGCTCCGCGGCGATCGCCGTGACCATCGCCGCCCACAAGGCGGGGCAGCGCGGCTGGACCATCACGTTCGCGATCATCTCGGTGGTGTTCCTCTACACGACCGTCGTGAACGTCATCGAGCGCCCGGACGGTGTGAAGATCGGTGCCTGCTTCATCGCGGGCATCATTCTGGTCTCGCTGATGTCCCGGCTGGCCCGCGCCTTCGAGCTGCGTGTGACGCACGTGACGATGGATCCGATGGCGGAGCGATTCGTCCGGGACATGGCCAGCCGCAAGATGCGGTTCATCGCCAACGAGCCCGACCGGCGCGACAAGGCCGAGTACCGCGACAAGATCGAGCAGATCCGGGCCGACAACGAGATGCCCGAGCAGGAGGACTTCGTCTTCGTCGAGGTCACGGTGACCGACCCCTCGGAGTTCGAGGCGGGCCTGACCGTGCAGGGCGAGGTGCTGCACAACCGCTACCGCGTCCTGACCGTGGAGTCCGCCTCCATCCCCAACGCCCTCGCCGCGCTCCTCCTGCACGTCCGGGACATGACGGGCTGCACCCCGCACATCTACTTCGAGTGGACCGAGGGCAATCCGTTCGCCAACTTCCTGCGCTTCTTCCTCTTCGGGCAGGGCGAGGTCGCCCCGGTCACCCGCGAGGTCCTGCGCGAGGCGGAGCCGGACCGCGACCGGCGCCCGCGCGTGCACACCGGCTGAGACGGACACATCCGGTCCGGGGACGACAGGAGCCCCCGGACCCGGCGACGGCACGCGCCTCAGGCCCTCGCCGCCCTCCCGCCGAACAGCCGCCGAGACGGCCGCACGTCCAGCCGGCCCATGCTCAGCCGCCCGTGTATCTCCACCCGCAGCACCACAGGCGTCCCGGGCTCCCGGGCCGGCCGCACCTTCGTCGTGCCGTAGTCGATCACCAGGGAGTCACTGTCCACGACCACGCCGGGACGGGTGATCAGCCGCAGGGTGCCGCCCGCCAGGTCCAGGTCGATGCGGAGGCTGTCGTGGCCTATCTCCGCCCGGCTGAAGTCCAGGGTCACATCGCCCCAGGTCGACCGGATCTCCATCCGGCGGGGCACCGACCACCCTTCGCCGCGCGTGGTCGAGGAGGACTGCTGCTCGATACGGACGACGTCCTTCACCGGGGCGAGCCCGGCAGCTTCACTCGGCAGGTCGGCCGTCAGCGGGGCCAGATCGCCGAGCGTGCGCGCGGACAGGGCAGCCGCCATCCGCTCCTCGTGCTCCTCCGTGGTGAGCCGGCCGTCTCCCACGGCGGCGGTCAGCACGTCCACCACGCGGTCCCGGTCCGCGTCCGAGGCCCGCAGCGCGGACGGCTCCTCCGTACGCATCAGCTCGGCCGACATACCCTCACCCCGATCAAGACGCCCCCGCAGGGATCCACCATCGCGCACTAAAGCTATATCGCGATATACACAACGGCCAACCCCGTGTCCGCGGTTCCCGCGCCGTGGCCCTATCGTGACCGGCATGCAGTCCTACACGATCGGCCAGGCGGCGCGGCTTCTCGGCGTGAGCCCGGACACCGCCCGGCGCTGGGCCGACGCCGGCCGGATGGCCACCCATCGCGACGAGGCCGGGCGGCGGCTCATCGACGGCAAGGACCTCGCCGCGTTCTCGGTCGAACTGGCCAAGGGGGGCAGCGGCGAGGAGGACGCCTCCTACACCTCGGTCCGCAATGCCTTCCCGGGGATCGTCACCGCGATCAAGCTCGGTGACGTCGCCGCCCAGGTGGAGATCCAGGCGGGCCCGCACCGGCTGGTCTCGTTGCTGACCCGGGAGGCCGTGGAGGAACTGGGCCTGGAGGTCGGCATGGAGGCCACCGCGCGCGTGAAGTCCACCAACGTGCACATCGACCGCGTCTGACCCGGCGCCCTCATCGGCACAGCAGCGCGGCCCACAGGTCGAGCCGGTCGCTCAGCCGGGACAGGTCGCGCCCGGTGAAGTGCTCGATGCGCTGGATCCGGTAGTGCACGGTGTTGACGTGCAGGTGCAGGGCCTGTGCGGTACGCGCCCACGACCCGTCGCAGGCGAGGAACGTCTCCAGGGTGCTCAGCAGTACGGCGGTGGCGGCGCGGTCGCTCTCCAGCAGCGGGCCGAGGACGGTACGGCTGTAGGCGGCGCGGACATCGGCCGGCACACCGGTGAGCAGGGCGTCGAGACCGGTGAGGGCGGTGGCGTCGACGAGGCGGGAGGCGTCCGGCGCGGTGGTACGGGCCGAGGTGAGCGCGTAGCGGGCCTGGGCCAGCGCTCCGCCGAGCCCCTCGGGACCGGTCGCGTGTGCCCCGGTGCCGCCGTGCAGGGCCACATCCGGCGCGCAGGCGGCGACCAGGGGCCAGACCTCGCCCAGGAGGCCGTCGGGACCACCGGCCAGCACCGCGAACGCGCACCCGTCGGGCAGCAGCCCCACGGCCGCCGCCCCCGCCACGCAGTGCACGGCATCCCCCACGCCGCTCGCCGCGGCCCGTGCGGCCTCGCTCCCGTTCGAACCCGTCCCGGCCGTCTCCGCGCTTCCCGCCGTGCCGCTCCCGGCGGCCCCGGCCGCCACATGCCCGGCCAGCTCCGCCAGCGCCGTCTCGGAAACCCCCGGCCGCCGCGGCCCGGCATCGGCGACGACCACCCGGTACGGCCCGGTCTCCGGCATCCCGCACCGCCGTAGCGCGGCCTCCACCGCCCCGGCCCCCGGATGCGGCGTGGCGAGCAGTGTGCCCAGCTGGTCCCCCGCCCGGCGCTCGGCCGGCCTGCGCCGGGCCGCAGCCTCCTGGCACTGGCTCAGGACCGCGGCGACCTCGTGCAGCATGCGCGGCGGCGCGCTGTCGGGGTCGCGCAGATGGAGCAGCCAGCGCGCGTAGGGAGAGGCGCTGTCGGACTCGACGGGCACGGTCACCCCGGTGCCGTCCGCCATGAGCGCGACCGCGTCCCGCGCCGCGACACCCGGCGCGCCCGGGGTGGCCGCCACGGTCCGGCCCGAGGGCGTGAACACATGGGCGACGACGCGGTCGAGGTGGGCGAAGGCAGCGGTGAGGAGAGCGTCGGGCCCGGCCTCCTGGGAGAGGAGCCGGCTCAGCCGTACCCGCACGTGCTCCGGCAGCGCGTGCTGAAGCAGCGCGGGCCGACGGCTCAACTCGCCCCACTGGCGCAGGTACACCGTGTCGGTGATCGCCCGGAACATGACGTGCGCCGGCACCCCCGCCACCGGCACCCCGTGCCGGACACAGGCCTCGACCAGGTCGTCCGGCACGCTCCCGTGCGTCTCCTCCCCCGCGAGCAGCGCCGCGGCCCCCGCTCCCTTGAGCGCGGCGACGAACCGTTCCGCTTTGCCCGGGCCGCCGTCCGGCGACCACCACACCAGCCCGCTGAGCACGACCTCGCCGGACCGTACGAACCGGGCCGGGTCCTCCAGGTCCGTCACGGTCACACCGCTGATCTCGCGCCTGAGGAGGACGTCCTCCGCCCACAGCAGGCGCAGGCCCAAAGAGGCGTCTCCCAGGAGGTGTTCGACGTGCATGTGCTGGCTCCTCGTACGGCCGCCAGGTGCTGGACAGAACACCTGGCATCTCGCATTCACAAGGTGAGCGCGAGATGAAGCATCGTAAATGCAAGCTCAGAGGAGTGGAATGCCTCTTGGTTGATCATCCAGAACCGGAGCCGGGGAGTCGGAGTTTCCACATACGCGAGGGCCGGTGAGGCGGAGGGGAGACGGCCGTCTTGCGCCGTCACCGGCCGCGCCGGAGCGAGGTGCGGTTCAGGTGGCCGCCGCCGACGCCCGACCGGGTGCGGCCGGTGCCGGAGCGCCGAAGCCGTAGCCTCCGTCCACCCGGATCGCCGTGATCCCGCTGATGTGCCGGGCCCCGCAGCGGTCCTGCGGAAGCACCAGCTGGGGGCCCGCCGCATCCAGGGGGGTGCCGTCGATCGTGACGGCGAGCAGCACGGGAGCGTGCGCGAAGTCGGGGTCGATCTCGGCCCAGGACAACAGGGCGTGATGGCCGTCGGTGCCGGTGACGGCGATCAGGAAGCGCAGCCGGTCCTTGCGCCGGACCGGGTCGAAGCCGGGTCCCGCGGCGGCGAGCACGTCGTACAGGCGCGGACCGGCGAACCTGTGGTGCTGGACGCCGCTGGTGGCGCACTCGAAGCTGACGTCCGCCCGGTGCTGCGGCCAGCCGAGCAGATCCGGCACGGTCAGCCGGGCCGGTCGTACGAGATCCCCGGTCAGGGCCAGTTCCGCGAGCGTCACCGCGACCACCTCCCGCAGGACCGTACCCCTGCCAGAGCACCGTACAAACGCACATGCGAGCTACAAGTCACAAGTTCGCAGCTCATGCGATGTGACAGGAGACTTACACCTGGCAGATGCGGCAGTATCATCGCCGCACGGCCGATGCCCGGCCGTGCCAGGGCGCGACAGTTGTTCCACAGAACCCGAGGAGTCGATCCGTGATGACCCGTTCCGTGCGCCGGACCCGGATGCTGCAGCTGGCCGGTGCGGGAGCCGCCGCCCTGATGGCACTCAGCGCCTGCTCCTCCTCCGACGACTCGTCGACGACCAAGGCGGACAAGTCCGGCTCGGCCTCCCCGAAGCTGTCCGGCACGGTCACCGTGTTCGCGGCCGCCTCCCTCAAGGAGAGCTTCACGACCCTCGGCCAGGAGTTCGAGAAGCAGCACCCGGGCACCAAGGTGAGCTTCAACTTCGGGGGCAGCGACACCCTCGCCGCGAACATCACCGGCGGCGCCCCGGCGGACGTCTTCGCCGCCGCCAGCCCCAAGACGATGAAGATCGTCACGGACAAGAGCGACGCGGTCGGCACTCCGGCCACCTTCGTCCGCAACCAGCTGGAGATCGCCACCCTGCCGGGCAACCCCGACAAGGTGGCCTCCCTGAAGGACCTCACCAAGTCCGGTCTGAAGGTCGTCCTGTGCGACAAGACCGTGCCCTGCGGTGCGGCCGCCCAGAAGGCCCTGGACGCCAGCAAGCTCAAGCTCACCCCGGTCTCCTACGAGCAGGACGTCAAGGGTGCCCTGACGAAGGTGGAGCTGAAGGAGGCCGACGCCGCGGTGGTCTACAAGACCGATGTGAAGGCGGCGGGTGACAAGGTGGAGGGCGTGGAATTCCCCGAGTCGGCCAAGGCCGTCAACGCCTACCCGATCGCCCTGTTGAAGAGCGCCCGGAACGCCGAGGCCGCCAAGGCGTTCATCGCCCTGGTCCAGTCCGCCGAGGGCCAGAAGGTTCTGACCGAGGCCGGGTTCCTCAAGCCGTGACCTCGCTCCACGAGCCCGGCGCCGCGGCCGGCCCCCGCACGGGTGGGCCGCGGCGCCGCCGCGTCCGGGTGGGGGCACCGCTGCCGCTGCTGCTGCCCGGAGTGCTCGCCCTGGCGTTCCTGCTGCTGCCGCTGCTCGCCCTGCTCGTCCGCGCCCCCTGGCGCAGTCTGCCGGCGCAGCTGACCAGTACCGAGGTGTGGCAGGCGCTGCAGCTGTCCCTGGTCAGCGCAACGGCGGCGACCGCCGTGAGCCTCGTGCTCGGCGTGCCGCTGGCCTGGCTGCTGGCCCGCACGGACTTCCCCGGCCGGGGGCTGGTCCGCGCCCTGGTGACCCTGCCCCTGGTGCTCCCGCCGGTGGTCGGCGGTGTGGCCCTGCTGCTCGCCCTGGGCCGCAACGGGATCATCGGCAAGTGGCTCGACTCCTGGTTCGGAATCACCCTCCCCTTCACCACCACCGGAGTCATCATCGCGGAGGCGTTCGTCGCGATGCCGTTCCTGGTCATCAGTGTCGAGGGCACCCTGCGTGCCGCCGACCCGCGCTTCGAGGAGGCTGCCACCACGCTCGGCGCCTCCCGCTTCACCGCGTTCCGCCGGGTCACCCTGCCGCTGATCGCGCCGGGCATCGCCGCGGGCTCCGTGCTGGCCTGGGCCCGCGCGCTCGGCGAGTTCGGCGCGACGATCACCTTCGCGGGCAACTTCCCCGGCCGTACCCAGACCATGCCCCTCGCGGTCTACCTCGCCCTGCAGAACGACCCCGAGGCCGCCGTCTCCCTCAGCCTGGTCCTGCTGGCCGTGTCCATCGCCGTGCTGGCGGGGCTGCGGGACCAGTGGCTGACGGGAAGCTGAGGTGACGCCAGGATGGAAGACGACCCTGTGCGCGTGCCCACGAAGGACACCCTCTCCATGACCGACATCGACGCCCCCAAGGCCCACCTCGCCCCCGCGGACGTGCGCGAGCAGGGCCTGGACGCCCGGCTCGTCGTCGAACGCGGCTCCTTCCGGCTGGACGTGGCCCTGGCCGCCGCGCCGGGAGACGTCATCGCGCTGCTCGGCCCCAACGGCGCCGGCAAGACCACCGCCCTGCGCGCCCTCGCCGGCCTGGTCCCCCTCACCGACGGACATCTGCGGCTGGACGGCGCCTCCCTGGAAGACACCCCGCCCGAGTCCCGCCCGGTCGGTGTGGTCTTCCAGGACTACCTGCTCTTCCCGCACCTGTCCGCCCTGGACAACGTGGCCTTCGGGCCGCGCTGCCAGGGCTCCTCCAAGGCCGAGGCCCGCGCGCAGGCCGCCGCCTGGCTGGACCGGATGGGCCTGGCCGACCACGCCGGCGCCAAGCCACGGCGCCTCTCGGGCGGCCAGGCCCAGCGCGTCGCGCTCGCCCGGGCGCTCGCCACCCGGCCCCGGCTGCTGCTCCTGGACGAACCCCTCGCGGCCCTTGACGCCCGCACCCGGCTGGAGGTGCGCGCCCAGCTCCGCCGCCACCTGGCCGAGTTCGAAGCCGTCGCCGTACTGGTCACGCACGACCCGCTCGACGCCATGGTGCTCGCCGACCGGCTGGTGGTCGTCGAACAGGGCCGGGTCGTCCAGGAGGGCGTTCCGTCCGACATCGCCCGCCATCCGCGCACGGACTACATAGCCCAGCTGGTCGGCCTCAATCTGTACCGGGGCGTGGCCGAGGGGCACACGGTACGGCTCGAGGCAGGGCCCTCGATCACGACCACGGAGGACCTGTCCGGCCCGGTCTTCGTGGCGTTCCCGCCGGCCTCCGTCACCCTCTTCCGGGACCGGCCCACCGGCGCCAGCGCACGCAACCTGTGGCGCTGCGAGGTCGCGGGTCTGGAGACCCACGGGGACCAGATCCGCGCCGACCTCGCCGGCGAGCTGCCCCTGGCCGCCGACCTCACCACGGTCGCCGCGGCCGAGCTGGACCTGCACCCGGGCGCAGCTGTCTGGGCGACGGTGAAGGCGACCCAAACGCATGCATACCCTGCCTGAACGGATACGCGCTCTACCGTGGGTGCCCATGACACTGAGCATCCGCAACCAGCTCCCGGGCACCGTCACCGAGGTCCACCCGGGCGAGGTCATGGCCACGGTCAGGATCCGCCTGGACGGCGGGCAGGACCTCATGGCGGCCATCACCCTGGAGGCCGTCGAGCAGCTCGGCCTCGCCCCGGATTCCCGCGTGCGCGCGCTGGTGAAGTCGACGGAGATCGCGCTCGCCTCAAGGGGCGTCGAGGGTCTGTCCATCCGCAACCAGCTGCCCGGCGCGATCGTCCAGCTCGTCCAGGGCGGAGCCATGGCCTCCGTGAAGATCTCCGTGCCCGGCGGCGAACTCACGGCGGTGATCACCAGGGACGCGGCCGAAGACCTCGGCCTCTTCGTGGGCGGAGACGTGATCGCCCTGATCAAGTCGACCGAGGTGTCGCTGGCGACGGCGTGAAAAAGGCGGAGCCCCGCCCGAACCACGGGCGGGGCTCTCACCAGGAGGGCACTCAGTCCTCGTACGCGTCCAGCGGCGGGCAGGAGCAGACCAGATTACGGTCGCCGAAGGCCTGGTCGATACGGCGTACCGGCGGCCAGTACTTGTCGGCGGCCGAGGCCCCGGCCGGGAAGACGGCCTCCTCACGGCTGTAGGCGTGCGCCCACTCGCCTCCGAGCGCGGCCGCCGTGTGCGGGGCGCCCCGCAGCGGGTTGTCCTCGGCGGGCCACTCGCCGGTGCCGACCTTCTCGATCTCCGCACGGATGGCGATCATCGCGTCGCAGAAACGGTCCAGCTCGGCCAGGTCCTCGGACTCGGTCGGCTCGATCATCAGCGTGCCGGCCACCGGGAAGGACATGGTCGGAGCGTGGAAGCCGTAGTCGATGAGCCGCTTGGCGACATCGTCCACGCTCACGCCGGTCGCCTTGGTCAGCGGGCGCAGGTCGATGATGCACTCGTGCGCGACCAGGTTGCCGGGACCGGTGTAGAGCACCGGGTAGTGCGGCTCCAGGCGCTTGGCGACGTAGTTCGCGGAGAGCACGGCCACCTGCGTGGCGCGCTTGAGGCCCTCGCCGCCCATCAGGCGGACGTACGCCCACGAGATGGGCAGGATGCCCGCGCTGCCCCACGGCGCCGCCGAGATCGGGCCAACGCCCGTCTCCGGACCGGCCGCCGGCTGCAGCGGGTGGTTGGGCAGGTACGGCGCCAGGTGCGCGCGGACCGCGACCGGGCCGACGCCGGGACCGCCGCCGCCGTGCGGGATGCAGAAGGTCTTGTGCAGGTTCAGGTGCGAGACGTCACCGCCGAAGTGGCCGGGCTTGGCGAGGCCCACCAGGGCGTTGAGGTTGGCGCCGTCGACGTACACCTGGCCGCCCGCCTCGTGGACCTGGGCACAGATGTCGGCGACGTGCTCCTCGAAGACGCCGTGCGTCGACGGGTAGGTGATCATCAGCACCGCCAGCTCGTCGCGGTACTGCTCGATCTTGGCCCGCAGGTCCTCGACGTCGATCTCGCCGTCCTCGGCGGTCTTCACGACGACGACCTTCATGCCGGCCATCACGGCGCTGGCGGCGTTGGTTCCGTGCGCGGAGGACGGGATCAGGCACACGGTCCGCTGCTCGTCGCCGTTGCCCCGGTGGTAGCCGCGCACGGCCAGCAGACCGGCCAGCTCGCCCTGCGAACCGGCGTTCGGCTGGAGCGAGACCTTGTCGTAGCCGGTGACCTCGGCGAGACGTTCCTCCAGCTCGTGGATGAGCGTGAGGTAGCCCTCGGCCTGCTCGGCGGGCGCGAACGGGTGGAGCTGGCCGAACTCGGGCCAGGTGACCGGCTCCATCTCCGTGGTCGCGTTGAGCTTCATGGTGCAGGAGCCCAGCGGGATCATGCCCCGGTCGAGCGCGTAGTCGCGGTCGGCCAGCTTGCGCAGGTAGCGCAGCATCGCGGTCTCGGAGCGGTGGTCGTGGAAGACCGGGTGGGTCAGGTAGTCGTCGGTGCGCAGCAGCGCCGCGGGCAGCGCCTCCCCGGCGGCCGCGTCCAGCGCCTCGATGTCGCCGGCGACTCCGAAGGCGGAGAAGACGGCGTCCAGCTGGGCCCGGTTCGTGGTCTCGTCGCAGGCGAGGGAGACGTGGTCGGCGTCGACCCCACGCAGGTTGACTCCGCCCGCCCGGGCTGCGGCGACGACCTCGGCGGCCCTGCCGGGCACGCGGGCGGTGAGGGTGTCGAAGTAGGCGCCGTGGACGATCTCGACACCGCCGGCCTGCAGACCCTCGGCGAGGATCGTGGCGTAGCGGTGGGTGCGGCGGGCGATGGTGCGCAGGCCCTCGGGGCCGTGGTAGACGGCGTACATGCCGGCCATCACGGCGAGCAGCACCTGAGCGGTGCAGATGTTGCTGGTGGCCTTCTCGCGGCGGATGTGCTGCTCACGGGTCTGCAGCGCGAGGCGGTAGGCCTTGTGCCCGTCGGCGTCGACGGACACGCCGACGAGACGGCCGGGCAGGCTGCGCGCGAACTTCTCGTGCACCGCCATGTAGCCCGCGTGCGGCCCGCCGAAGCCCATCGGGACGCCGAAGCGCTGGGTGGTGCCGATGGCGATGTCCGCGCCCAGCTCGCCCGGCGAGGTCAGCAGGGTGAGCGCGAGCAGGTCGGCGGCGACGGTGACGAGGGCGCCCAGCTCGTGCGCCTGCTCGACGACCGGCTTGATGTCGCGTACGGCACCGGAGGCGCCCGGGTACTGGATCAGCACGCCGTTGATCTCGCGCGCGGCGATGTCGGCCGGGATGCCCTCGCTGAGGTCGGCGACGACGACCTCGACGCCGGTCGGCTCCGCACGCGTCTCGATGACGGCGATGGTCTGCGGCAGCACGTCCGCGTCGACCAGGAACAGGCCCTTCTTGTTCTTGCCCATGCGCCGGGACAGCGCCATCGCCTCGGCGGCCGCGGTGCCCTCGTCCAGCAGGGAGGCGCCGGAGGTGGGCAGGCCGGTCAGCTCGGCGACCATGGTCTGGAAGTTCAGCAGGGCCTCCAGGCGGCCCTGCGAGATCTCCGGCTGGTAGGGCGTGTAGGCCGTGTACCAGGCCGGGTTCTCCATGACGTTGCGCAGGACGACCGGCGGGGTGAAGGTGCCGTAGTAGCCGAGGCCGATCATCGAGCCGAGGACCTGGTTGCGGTCCGCGAGCGAGCGCAGCTCGGCGATCACCTCGGCCTCGGTGCGGGCGCCCGGCAGGTCCAGGGCGTCGGCGTTCTTGATCACATCCGGGACCGCGGCGGCGGTCAGCTCGTCGAGGGAGCCGTAGCCGACGTGCGCGAGCATCTTGGCCCGCGCCTCCTGATCGGGCCCGATGTGGCGCTGCTCGAAGGGAATGCCCGCTTCGAGCTCGGAGAGCGGAATGCGATGGGCGGTCATTGCGGAGGCCTCCTGGTCTGACACGACCTTCGAGGGGCACCACGGCGCGGGTACCCCGACGGCCTCCCCCTCTGTCATCTCAACCTGAGAGCTTCACCGGGCACCCGAAGGCCCCGGCTTTCACCGTCGGTGAGAGCGGAAGCCGTCGACATCCGCCCTGCTTTCCAGAGTGACCTCGTCCGTGCGGTACGTGAGCCTGAGAGATTCCGGGGAGGATTTGCTCCTTCGGCGCCTCCGAAGTGGTCGGAGGACTCTCCCGCACGGGGTCAGCAGCCGCTGTCAGCCTACCAGCGAGGTCAACGCCCGAGCCCTCGAGTGGCCGCCTCCTTGATTGTGCTCTTTTGTAGTGCTTACGGATGAGTTGCGACCAAGTGGAGGGAGAGGGGCCGTGCAGACCGACATCGATCCGCGCAACCTGATCGGCCGCAAGGCGTTCGACCGCAATGGCACCAAGATCGGCACGGTCGACGAGGTGTATCTCGACGACGCGACCGGTGTGCCGGAGTGGGCGGCCATACGGACCGGCCTGTTCTCCCGGGACGCCTTCGTCCCCCTGGAGCCGAGCGAACTGATCGAGGGTGCCCTACGGGTCCCCTTCGACCGCGCGCTCATCAAGGACGCCCCCGACTTCGGCGTGGGCCGCCATCTCTCTCCCGAGCAGGAACTCCAGCTCTACCACCACTACGGCCTGGACGTGGCCCCGCCCCCTCCCCCGGACCACGACTTCGGCAAGCTGGCGGGAACGGAGGAGAGCTGAGGAACTCACACCCTGCCCGGTCGACCCCCTGGGGGTGCGGGGACCGCGCGAGAAACCACTCCGGACCCGCGCCCCGCACAGCCGACGGGCAGCGGGTGCCCGTACTCGGCATGCCGTGCCTACACCTCGGTGTCCACCCCGTCCAGCACCAGCGGCAGCGGCTCCGCCGGCTCCAGCGCGGGATCATCGACAAGAAACGTCCGTACGCGTCCCGGAGGGGACTGCGGCGTCTCGAAGCGCACGGTGACTCGCCCGAGGCCGCTGCCCTGCACCCAGCCGTGCCCGTACTCGGCATGCCGTACGT
The DNA here is from genome assembly GCF_001542625.1 of Streptomyces griseochromogenes. NCBI lineage: Bacteria > Bacillati > Actinomycetota > Actinomycetes > Kitasatosporales > Streptomycetaceae > Streptomyces > Streptomyces griseochromogenes. The sequence goes on from NZ_CP016279.1 coordinate 7,716,759, forward strand.
CGTACCCGGCACGCCACTGCCGCTCCGCGGGCTCCGGGCGCTCCACGGCCTCGGGCGCGGTCTCCTCCGGCGCCTCCGCCAAGGCGCCCTGCTCGCCCGCGGCCTGCGCGAACAGGTCTTCCTGGGTGTAGTCGGCGAGCCCGGAGACTCCCACGCCGAGCAGCCGCACCCCGCCCGTGGTGTCCACGGACTCCAGCAGCCGCGCGGCCGCCTCCCGGATCACCGCGGGGTCGTCCGTGGGGCCTCTGAGCGTCTCCGACCGGGTCAGCGTCGAGAAGTCGTATCTTCGCACCTTCAGCACGATGGTCCGCCCGGACAGCCCGGCCTCGCGCAGCCGCCGCACGCACCGGTCCGCGAGCCGCTGGACCTCCAGACCTACCCGGATCCGGTCGTGGATGTCCACGTCGTAGGTGTCCTCGACCGACACCGACTTGGCCTCCCGCTCGGCCACCACGGGCCGGTCGTCACGCGCCAGCGCCATCGCGTACAGCCCGTGCCCGTGCGCCTTGCCCAGCAGCCGTACGAGCTCGTCCTCGCCCGCCTCGGCCAGCTCGTCGACCGTGGTGATCCCGGCGCGCCGCAGATGGTCCCCGGTGGCCGGGCCGATGCCGGGCAGGGTCCGCACCGGCATGGGCCCCAGCAGTCCCCGCTCGGTCCCCGGCTCGATGAGCACGAGTCCGTCGGGCTTGGCCTCCTCCGAGGCGATCTTCGCGAGCATCTTGGAGGCGGCCAGCCCCACCGAGCCCGTGAGTCCCGTGACCGCCCGGATGTCCGCGCGCAGCTTGATTCCCGTCAGCCGCGCCGACTCCTCGTCCCAGGCCGCTCCCCCGGCCTCCAGGTCCACGAACGCCTCGTCCAGGCTCAGCGGCTCCACCAGCGGTGACAGCTCCCGCAGCAGCGCCATCACCTGCTCGCTGACCGACCGGTACAGAGCGAAGCGCGGCACGAGGTACGCGGCGTTCGGCGCCAGCCTGCGCGCCTGTGCCATCGGCATCGCCGAGTGGACCCCGAAGACGCGTGCCTCGTACGACGCGGTGGCCACCACTCCGCGCGGTCCGAGTCCGCCCACGATCACGGCCTTCCCGCGCAGGCTCGGCTTGGATGCCTGCTCCACCGAGGCGTAGAAGGCATCCATGTCGAGATGCAGGATCGTGGGCGCGTTTCTCACATCTCCGATGCTGCACCACGCCACTGACAATGGACCGGCGCGAAAGGGCCCGGTACGGCCCGGAACGCGGCTCCGGTGCTCGGAGGGCCTCCGAGCACCCGGATGCCATGTACCGGACCCGCGCTCAGACCGCCCGGTTGCGGCGGCGTGCCAGTTCGTCCGCGGGGTTGTGCCCGACCAGGGTCTCCCCGGTGTCGATGCGCTCGCCGTGCAGCTGGGAGAGCGCGCTTTCCACATCCCGCCAGACCACCCCGACGGCGATCCCGAAGATGCCCTGACCGCCCTGGAGAAGGGCGTGGACCTCGTCCGGCGAGGTGCACTCGTAGACCGTGGCACCGTCGCTCATGAGGGTCATGCGCTCCAGATCGCGGAAACCGCGTTCTCTGAGGTGCTGGACCGCCGAGCGGATGTTCTGCAGCGAGACCCCTGTGTCCAGGAACCGCTTCACGATCTTCAGGACGACGATGTCCCGGAAGCTGTAGAGACGCTGGGTGCCCGACCCGTAGGCGGGCCGCACGCTCGGCTCGACGAGGCCGGTGCGGGCCCAGTAGTCGAGTTGCCGGTAGGTGATGCCGGCGGCCGCGCAGGCCGTGGGCCCGCGGTAGCCGATCTCCTCGGACGTCATGGACGCCGCCCCTCCGCCGTTCGGCACCGCCGTCGGTCGCTGCTGGGCGTGATCCACCGCGTTGCCGGGATGGGAGTACCCCCTGCCGGAACGCAGCTGAGAGCTTGGGGGAGGGTACGGACCGCTCGCCCCGAGACCGTGTCCGGGGGCACCCCCAACCGTACCGTCGCCGCTCGTTCTCACGCCGACCTCCGTCCTTGACCTGCCTTCTCGACGGTAGGCAGTCACCAGGGGTGCGTCAACGATCGCCACACTCGGCACGCCGAGTGATAATCACCCTAGGAGTGGTTTCCCGTGCCCCACCGCGGGGAAAGGCTAGCCGAATGCTTTCGCGGGAAGCCGTAGGACGCTCTCAATAGCCGCTGGCAATTGCCATGACACCGGGCGCCGACGGGCCGGCCACAGACCCTTCGGGTCACCCGGCCGGGCCCGCCTCACTGACTGCTGGTGCCGAAGTCCTCGGGCGAGATCTGGTCGAGGAACTCGCGGAACTTCTCCACCTCGTCCTCCTGCTCGTCCGGAATCGCGATGCCGGCGTCGTCCAGCACCGTGTCACTGCCGTAGATCGGCGTTCCGGTGCGCAGGGCGAGCGCTATGGCGTCGGAGGGACGGGCACTCACCTCGACCCCGCTGGCGAAGACCAGCTCCGCGTAGAAGACGCCCTCACGCAGATCCGTGATGCGCACTTCGGTCAGCTCCTGGCCGACGGCCTCCAGCACGTCCTTGAACAGGTCGTGGGTCAGCGGCCGCGCGGGGGCCATGCCCTGCTGGGCGAAGGCGATCGCCGTCGCCTCCCCCGGCCCGATCCAGATGGGGAGGTAACGGTCGCCTCCCACTTCGCGCAGGAGCACGATCGGTTGGTTGGAGGGCATTTCGACCCGGACACCTACGACATCGAGCTCGTTCACACAGCAACCCTAGGCCGTGCCCGGGACGTTTGGGTAGTCGGGCCGGGAACAGGTGCCCGATCCGGCCGTAAGGGACACCCCGCCGGTCAGGGCAGCCGCACCCCGAGAGCGGTCTGTACCAGTGCAGCATGCAGCTTTGTCGTGAGCGCCGCCAGCTCCTTCGTACGGGCCTCGGCGTGGGCCCTGGTCTGCGGGTTGCGGTGACGCTTCAAAGGAGCCACCACCTGGTCCACGAGACCCGCCTCACGGTCTGCCGCGGCCTTCATCACCCGCAGGTGGCGCGGCTCGATCCCGAACCGTCCCAGCTCGGCGACGAGCGAGGCCACGGTGACGGCCTCGGCCTCGTACGCCCCGTCCTCCAGAGGAGCGATGAGCCCGTAGGACTCCCACTCCCGGAGTTCACCCTCGTCGATGCCGGCGGCCGCCAGCAGCGCCGCCCGGCCGACCCGGGCGACCGTGGGCCGCTCGACCTGCTCCGGTACGTCCTCCCCGGTGCGCTGGCGCCCCACCACGGGCAGCTGGACGGCCTCGCCCCGCTCCATGGCCTCCAGGTGCTCGCGGATCACCTTGAGCGGCAGATAGTGGTCCCGCTGCATCCTCAGGACGTGAGCCAGGCGCTCGACGTCCCCGGCGCTGAACTTGCGGTACCCCGAGGGGGTCCGCTGCGGCTCGATGAGCCCCTCCGACTCCAGGAAGCGGATCTTGGAGATGGTGACTTCGGGGAACTCGTCGCGCAGCGCGTTCAGCACCGTGCCGATGCTCATCAGCCCACTGTCCGCGGCGGCGGCACCGCTTCGGGCACCGCCGCTCGGTGTTTGAAGCATGGACCTTCCCTGAGGTCCCCCCGGACGGGATCCGGGGGTCAGATACCCTGCCGGCTCGCGTAGAAGACCAACCGGTACTTGCCGATCTGCACCTCGTCACCGTTCGAGAGGGCGACCTGGTCGATCCGCTCGCGGTTGACGTACGTGCCGTTCAGACTGCCCACGTCGGCCACCGAGAACGAGCCGTCCTGCGCGCGCCGGAACTCCACGTGCCGCCGCGAGACCGTGACGTCGTCCAGGAAGATGTCGCTCTGCGGATGACGGCCGGCAGTGGTCAGGTCGCTGTCCAGCAGGAAACGGCTGCCCGAGTTCGGACCCCGGCGCACCACGAGCAGCGCCGAGCCCATCGGCAGCGCGTCGACCGCTGCCTGCGCCTCGGGCGAGAGCATCGGGACCGGCGTCTGACCGGTCACCTCGGCGTCGTAGGCCTCGAGGCCCGAGATGGAGATCGTGGACGTAGTCTCCGAGGCGCGCTCCGGTGCCACACCGGCGCGCAGCGGCGCACCGCAGTTGGAGCAGAACCGGGCGTTCTCCGCATTGCGGTTACCGCACCTCGTACATACCAGGGCCGACATGGACGGATCCTCCTGCCGCGGCTGTCCCGACGGGGCATTGGACGCGTACGGGTCGGAGGTAAACCCTCCACCCGCACTTGAGGTTGACGGTTGCCCGAAACCTATGCCGCCGGACTGCGCAGGGTCAACAGACGCCGCGCCCTGACCTCCGGAAATGTCACCGCCCGGACCAGCGACCTGGTCACGGAACAGTGGGCGCTGACCCTCTGCGTCAGGCTGTGCGCGATGACGAGCGGTCGCGTTGCCGCTGCCCTCTCGCGCGCTCTTGCCGAACAACTTCGCAAACAACTTCACGGGCGATTCCCCTTGACCGAAACAGACCCGCCCGTGGGGCAGGACGAACCCTGATTGCCTACACCGGCCGACCCGGACATCCTCACAACGTCCGTATCCACCAGACAGTTTCCACCACGCACCACCCCTTCAGTGCGCCGACCCCCCGCAACCTCATGCCCCTGCCGGACGTCCCCCATGCACCGCCGGTTCACTGGGAGGACGACCGAGCGTAGTCAGGCTGCTTCGCCTGTCGCAAGGCGTCCACGACGATCTTGCTCGACCGCTCCACGGTCACCGTGGCCTGCTCCTTCTCCAGCGTCTGCACCACGCCTCCCGGGATGTTCAGCGCCGGTTCGAGATCCTGCGGTTTGCCGATGACCTGGAAACGATAGGGAGCATTGATCTTGTTCCCGTCGACGCTCACACCCTTGTCCGAGTCGGTGAAGTAGGTGCTCGCGACCACCCGTACCCCGTTGACTTCGACCGCCTCCGCGCCGGCCGCGCGCAGCTCCTGGATCGCGTCGAGCAGCATGTCCGCTTTGACCGTCCCCTTCGTGTCCTCGATCGTCATCGTGATGCCGGGACCCTGCGCCGCCACGGTGCCCGCCAGAATGCCGAGTTGCCTCTCCTTCTCGGCCGTCTGCTTGCGTGCCTCCGCAGCCTGGTCGGAGCTGCTCTGCAGCTCCGAGCGCTGCTTTTCGAGTCCCTGCTTCTCGTCCTCTAGACGCTGAGTACGCGAATCCAGTTCATCGAGGATGCGAACAAGATCTTCCTGACGTGCGCCGCGCAGCGCGCTGTCGCTGTCGCTGTTCGACGCCACCTGCACGGCCAGACCGAACCCGAGCCCGAACAACAGCAGGGCGACGATGAGTTGGGCCCGCGTGACACGCAGCGGCCACAGGCCCTTGACCAGCCGCTGGCGCCCGGTGAGCGGCGGCTCACCGCTCTCGGCCGGCGCCTGTCCGGGCTGCTCGGCGGCCGCGGCCGGCACCTCGTCGGGCAGTTCCTTGCGCAGCCTGTTCTCCGGCTGCTCCTCCTGGTTGCTCATCGTTCTCACGCCCGGAAGACGTGCCGCCGGATCGCCGCGGCGTTGGAGAAGATCCGGATACCCAGGACCACGACGACACCCGTGGACAGCTGCGCGCCCACACCCAACTTGTCCCCCAGGAACACGATCAGTGCGGCCACGACGACGTTCGACAGGAACGACACCACGAAGACCTTGTCGTCGAAGATCCCGTCGAGCATGGCCCGCAGACCACCGAACACGGCGTCCAGCGCCGCCACGACGGCGATCGGCAGATAAGGCTCGACGACCGCCGGAACCTCAGGCCGGACCAACAGGCCGGCCACGACTCCCACGACGAGGCCCAGTACGGCGATCACGATGTGCCCTTCTCAGTCTTCTCGGCTTTCGGCTGTGCTGTACGTACGATCACACTGGGTGCGGCGGGCAACCGGACGTCAGCCTGCGCGGAGATGGTCGCGCGGATCCCGTAGTCCTGCTCCAGGGCGTGCAGGTACAGCCCGTCGGCACTGTTCTGGAACCCGGTGTTCAGCTGTTTCCCGTCCCCCACCGCCAGCACCGTGTACGGCGGCACCAGCGGTCTGTTGTCGACCAGTATCGCGTCACCCGCGGCTCTGATCGCCGACAGGGCGGTCAGCCGCTGTCCGTTGATGGAGACGGCCTCGGCCCCGGAGGACCACAGTCCGTTGACCACCCGCTGCATGTCGCGGTCGCGCACGCGCCCGGTGTCGGAGAAACCCGAGGTCTCACGGGGATTGCTGCCGTCACCGCCGGTGCTGGCCTCCTTGGCGTCGTTCACGACGAGTTTGACCCCGGGGCCGTGCACCGCGGTGGCGCCCGACAGGACACTCACCAGGTCCGCCTCGGCACTGCCGCCGCTCCGCTTCAGAGCCGCCCGCTGGCGCGCGCTGACGTCGTCACGCAGTGTGTCGACATTGCTCTCCAGCTTGTCCGCGCCCGAGGTCTCCCGGTCGATCCGGTCGATCAGCTCCTGACGCTCCTTGGCCACCACGGGCGCCGCCACACGCGCCTGCGCCGCCCCTACGGTCACAACCAGCGCCGCGAGCACCAGCCCGGCCGCCAGACCCAGCTTCGCCCTGAGAGTCTTCGGCAGCCCGCCCTCCCCCTCGGACTTCCTCCGGGCAGCGGCCTCGGCGTACCCGTCGTCGAGGCTGTGGTCCATGACGTTGGTGATCAACGACATGGAGGCGTCCGGACGCTGCGGCCGCGGGGGGCTGCTCCGAACGGGGGGTTGCTGCGGCATGCCGCACATCGTCGCATGTCGCGAGCAGTACCTCCGAATGGCCCCACCGGCGTGCCGGACAGGCCCCCTTGGGGACACTTGTCCGGCACGCACGCGTGCAGTGGTTTTCGCCCTCCGGGCTGCCCGGTTCTAGCGCCCGGCGCTGTCCACCACGGCCGACCATTCGTCCAGCAGGGCCTGCGCTCCGGCATCGTCGGGCCCCTCGGCCCACAGGTGGGTGACCGCCTCGGCGGGGTCGGGCAGCACCATCACCCAGCGGCCGTCGGTCTCCACGACCCGCACACCGTCGGTCGTGTCGACAAAGCGATCTCCGGCCGCCTCGACGACACGCCGCATCACCAGACCCTTGACAGCCCACGGGGTCGCCAGGTCCCGTTTGAGGACGTGCGCCCGTGGAATCCGTGCGTCGATCTGGCTCAGGGTGAGCTGCGTGCGCGCCACCAGTCCGATCAGCCGTACGAAGGCCGCCGTGCCGTCGTAGACGCTGCTGAACTCGGGGACGATGAAGCCGCCCTTGCCGTCGCCACCGAAGATGGTGCCCTCTTCACGCCCCACGCGCGTGAGGTCGTCGGGAGAGGTGGTGGTCCACTCGACCTGAGTGCCGTGATAGGCGGCCACCTGCTCGGCGATCCTGGTCGTGGTCACCGGCAGCGCCACCCGGCCGCTGCGCCGCTCGGCCGCCACCAGGTCCAGCATCACCAGCAGCGCCCGGTCGTCCTCGATGATCCGGCCCTTCTCGTCCACGAGCGACAGCCGCTCGCCGACGGGGTCGAACCGGACACCGAAGGCGGCCCCGGAGGACGCCACTATCTCGCCGAGGCGGATCAGCCCGTTCCGGCGCATCTCCTCCGTCTCCGTGGGCCTGGACTCGTCCAGGCCGGGATTGATGGTCAGCGAGTCCACACCGAGCTTGCCGAGCAGGCTCGGCAGGACGAGACCGGCACTTCCGTTGGAGGCGTCCACGACGACCTTCAGGCCCGACTCCGCGATCCCGGTGGTGTCGACGTTCCTGAGCAGGGAGCCGGTGTACGAGTCGAAGACGCTCGCCGGGAAGTACAGGTCGCCGATCTCGCCGGGGAACGCCCTGCGGTACTCCTGTCGCGCGAACACCCGGTCGAGCTTGCGCTGACCGCCCTGCGACAGGTCCGCGCCCTGTCCGTCGAAGAACATGATGTCGACGGAGTCGGGCACGCCCGGCGAGGTCCGGATCATGATGCCGCCGGCGCTGCCTCGCGCGGTCTGCTGGCGCGCCACGGGCAGCGGCACGTTCTCCAGGTCTCGTACGTCGATGGCGCTGGCCTGCAGGGCGGAGATCACGGCCCGCTTGAGCGCACGGGCGCCCCGCGAGTGGTCGCGGGCCGTGGTGACCGTGGAGCCCTTCTTCAGCGTGGTCGCATAGGCACCCGCCAGCCGCACGGCCAGTTCGGGAGTGATCTCCACGTTCAGGATTCCGGACACACCACGGGCGCCGAACAGCTGGGCCTGTCCTCTGGACTCCCAGATGACCGAGGTGTTGACGAAGGCACCGGCCTCGATGGTCTTGAACGGATAGACCCTGACATTGCCCTGAACGATCGATTCTTCACCGATCAGGCACTCGTCCCCGATAACCGCCCCGTCCTCGATCCGGGCGGCTCGCATGATGTCGGTGTTCTTGCCGACGACACAGCCACGCAGATTGCTGTGCTGACCCACGTACACATTGTCGTGTACGACGGCCCGGTGCAGGAAGGCACCGCTCTTGACAACGACGTTGGACCCCACCACGGTGTGTTCGCGAATTTCCGCGCCGGCCTCCACCTTGGCGTAGTCGCCGATGTAGAGCGGCCCGCGGAGCACGGCGTCGGGATGCACCTCGGCACCCTCGGCGACCCAGACGCCCGGGGATATCTCGAAGCCGTCGATGTCGACGTTGACCTTGCCCTCCAGGACGTCGGCCTGCGCCTTCACATAGCTCTCGTGGGTGCCGACGTCCTCCCAGTAGCCCTCGGCGACATAGCCGTAGATGGGCTTGCCTTCCTTCATCAACTGCGGGAAGACGTCACCGGACCAGTCGACGGGCACATCGGGCTCGACGTAGTCGAAGACCTCTGGCTCCATGACATAAATGCCCGTGTTGACCGTGTCGGAGAAGACCTGACCCCACGTCGGCTTCTCGAGGAAACGCTCGACCTTGCCTTCCTCGTCGACGATGGTGATCCCGAATTCCAGCGGATTGGGCACCCGGGTCAGACAGACCGTGACCAGCGAGCCCTTCTCCTTGTGGAAATTGATCAGGTCGGTGAGGTCGAAGTCGGTCAGGGCATCACCGGAGATGACGAGGAAAGCATCGTCCTTCAACGCCTCTTCGGCGTTCTTGACGCTTCCGGCGGTACCGAGTGGCTTCTCCTCATTGGCATATGTGAGCTCCATTCCGAGCTCTTCGCCGTCGCCGAAGTAGTTCTTGACGAGCGATGCCAGGAACTGCACGGTGACAACGGTCTCGTTGAGCCCATGCCTTTTGAGCAGCCGTAGCACATGCTCCATGATCGGGCGGTTCACCACAGGCAGGAGCGGCTTGGGCATGCTGGAGGTCATAGGGCGAAGGCGAGTGCCTTCGCCACCGGCCATCACGACGGCCTTCATGTCGGAAGCGTCCTCCTAAAAGAGACGACGGTCTAGCCGACTTCACCCGTCCTGATTGTCCCGCAGATTCGGGCAGCGGGCCATCGGGCCACTATGTCCGGACAATCAACGAGCTCAATCGGCCGTGGCGTCCGCACGCACCAGGCGGCGGACTTGTACCACGTAGAGCACTCCTGCCCACCAATAGAGGGTTGTACCCCACCCTGCGAACGCCCATCCGAAAATGGCAGCGAGTGACGCGATCCATCCGTTTCCGTCGCTGAGAAGCAGGAGCGGGAAGGCGTACATCAGGTTGAAGGTCGCGGCCTTCCCCAGGAAGTTCACCTGTGGCGGCGGATAACCATGACGCCTGAGGATCCCCACCATCACCAGCAGCATCAGCTCTCTCGCCAGCAGAAGGCCGGTCAGCCAGATCGGCAGGATCTCGCGCCAGGTGAGGCCCACGAGCGTGGAGAGAACGTACAGCCGGTCGGCAGCGGGATCGAGGAGCCGGCCGAGGTTGCTGATCTGATTCCAGCGCCTGGCGAGCTTGCCGTCCAGATAGTCACTGATCCCGCTGAAGGCCAGCAAGAGGAGAGCCCAGCGATCGCTGTTGGGACCCCCGAACTCAGGCCTGAGGATCAGCCAGAGGAAGAGGGGTACGCCGACGAGCCGTGCCATGCTGAGGATGTTGGGGATGGTGAGGACCCGGTCTGTCTGGACGCGGGTCTCCTGGACCTCCACCCGGGGGCCTCCTGTGCGAAACGAGCCAACGATGCCCCCTGACCTTACCTCAACGCAAAAAAGCTCCGGCTCCTGGGCGGTGTGCCCAAGAGCCGGAGCTGTAAAAGGAGTTCGGCGGCGTCCTACTCTCCCACAGGGTCCCCCCTGCAGTACCATCGGCGCTGTGAGGCTTAGCTTCCGGGTTCGGAATGTAACCGGGCGTTTCCCTCACGCTATGACCACCGAAACACTATGAAACTGTGAACGCCGCACCGCCTGTCACAGCGGGGCTGTTCGTGGTTTCAGAACCAACACAGTGAACGCGAGCATCAATGGACAAGCCCTCGGCCTATTAGTACCAGTCAACTCCACCCGTTACCGGGCTTCCATATCTGGCCTATCAACCCAGTCGTCTACTGGGAGCCTTACCCTCTCAAGGAGGTGGGAATACTCATCTCGAAGCAGGCTTCCCGCTTAGATGCTTTCAGCGGTTATCCCTCCCGAACGTAGCCAACCAGCCATGCCCTTGGCAGAACAACTGGCACACCAGAGGTTCGTCCGTCCCGGTCCTCTCGTACTAGGGACAGCCCTTCTCAATATTCCTACGCGCACAGCGGATAGGGACCGAACTGTCTCACGACGTTCTAAACCCAGCTCGCGTACCGCTTTAATGGGCGAACAGCCCAACCCTTGGGACCGACTCCAGCCCCAGGATGCGACGAGCCGACATCGAGGTGCCAAACCATCCCGTCGATATGGACTCTTGGGGAAGATCAGCCTGTTATCCCCGGGGTACCTTTTATCCGTTGAGCGACGGCGCTTCCACAAGCCACCGCCGGATCACTAGTCCCGACTTTCGTCCCTGCTCGACCCGTCGGTCTCACAGTCAAGCTCCCTTGTGCACTTACACTCAACACCTGATTGCCAACCAGGCTGAGGGAACCTTTGGGCGCCTCCGTTACCCTTTAGGAGGCAACCGCCCCAGTTAAACTACCCATCAGACACTGTCCCTGATCCGGATCACGGACCCAGGTTAGACATCCAGCACGACCAGACTGGTATTTCAACGACGACTCCACAAACACTGGCGTGCCTGCTTCAAAGTCTCCCAGCTATCCTACACAAGCCGAACCGAACACCAATATCAAACTGTAGTAAAGGTCCCGGGGTCTTTCCGTCCTGCTGCGCGAAACGAGCATCTTTACTCGTAGTGCAATTTCACCGGGCCTATGGTTGAGACAGTCGAGAAGTCGTTACGCCATTCGTGCAGGTCGGAACTTACCCGACAAGGAATTTCGCTACCTTAGGATGGTTATAGTTACCACCGCCGTTTACTGGCGCTTAAGTTCTCAGCTTCGCCCCACCGAAATGGAGCTAACCGGTCCCCTTAACGTTCCAGCACCGGGCAGGCGTCAGTCCGTATACATCGCCTTACGGCTTCGCACGGACCTGTGTTTTTAGTAAACAGTCGCTTCTCGCTGGTCTCTGCGGCCACCCCCAGCTCGAGGAGCAAGTCCCCTCACCAGGAATGGCCCCCCTTCTCCCGAAGTTACGGGGGCATTTTGCCGAGTTCCTTAACCATAGTTCACCCGAACGCCTCGGTATTCTCTACCTGACCACCTGAGTCGGTTTAGGGTACGGGCCGCCATGAAACTCGCTAGAGGCTTTTCTCGACAGCATAGGATCATCCACTTCACCACAATCGGCTCGGCATCAGGTCTCACCCTGCATGAGTGGCGGATTTACCTACCACTCGGGCTACACCCTTACCCCGGGACAACCACCGCCCGGGCTGGACTACCTTCCTGCGTCACCCCATCACTCACCTACTACAAGTCTGGTTCGTCGGCTCCACCACTTTCCTTTCCCCGAAGGGTCCGGAACGGCTTCACGGACTTAGCATCGCCTGATTCAATGTTTGACGCTTCACAGCGGGTACCGGAATATCAACCGGTTATCCATCGACTACGCCTGTCGGCCTCGCCTTAGGTCCCGACTTACCCTGGGCAGATCAGCTTGACCCAGGAACCCTTAGTCAATCGGCGCAAACGTTTCTCACGTTTGTATCGCTACTCATGCCTGCATTCTCACTCGTCAACCGTCCACGACTACCTTCCAGTGCCGCTTCACCCGGCAGACGACGCTCCCCTACCCATCACAGCACCCGTTGGGGCTATACGCTGCAATGACACGACTTCGGCGGTACGCTTGAGCCCCGCTACATTGTCGGCGCGGAATCACTAGACCAGTGAGCTATTACGCACTCTTTCAAGGGTGGCTGCTTCTAAGCCAACCTCCTGGTTGTCTGTGCGACTCCACATCCTTTCCCACTTAGCGTACGCTTAGGGGCCTTAGTCGATGCTCTGGGCTGTTTCCCTCTCGACCATGGAGCTTATCCCCCACAGTCTCACTGCCGCGCTCTCACTTACCGGCATTCGGAGTTTGGCTAAGGTCAGTAACCCGGTAGGGCCCATCGCCTATCCAGTGCTCTACCTCCGGCAAGAAACACACGACGCTGCACCTAAATGCATTTCGGGGAGAACCAGCTATCACGGAGTTTGATTGGCCTTTCACCCCTAACCACAGGTCATCCCCCAGGTTTTCAACCCTGGTGGGTTCGGTCCTCCACGAAGTCTTACCTCCGCTTCAACCTGCCCATGGCTAGATCACTCCGCTTCGGGTCTTGAGCGTGCTACTAAAACGCCCTATTCGGACTCGCTTTCGCTACGGCTTCCCCACCCGGGTTAACCTCGCAACACACCGCAAACTCGCAGGCTCATTCTTCAAAAGGCACGCAGTCACGAGATGCAGCAAGCTGCATCCGACGCTCCCACGGCTTGTAGGCACACGGTTTCAGGTACTATTTCACTCCCCTCCCGGGGTACTTTTCACCATTCCCTCACGGTACTATCCGCTATCGGTCACCAGGGAATATTTAGGCTTAGCGGGTGGTCCCGCCAGATTCACACGGGATTTCTCGGGCCCCGTGCTACTTGGGTGTCTCTCAAACGAGCCGCTGACGTTTCGACTACGGGGGTCTTACCCTCTACGCCGGACCTTTCGCATGTCCTTCGCCTACATCAACGGTTTCTGACTCGTCCTGTTGCCGGCAGACAACAGAAGAGAGATCCCACAACCCCGCATGCGCAACCCCTGCCGGGTCTCACACGCATACGGTTTGGCCTCATCCAGTTTCGCTCGCCACTACTCCCGGAATCACGGTTGTTTTCTCTTCCTGAGGGTACTGAGATGTTTCACTTCCCCTCGTTCCCTCCACACTGCCTATGTGTTCAGCAGCGGGTGACAGCCCATGACGACTGCCGGGTTTCCCCATTCGGAAACCCCCGGATCAAAGCCTGGTTGACGACTCCCCGGGGACTATCGTGGCCTCCCACGTCCTTCATCGGTTCCTGGTGCCAAGGCATCCACCGTGCGCCCTTAAAAACTTGGCCACAGATGCTCGCGTTCACTGTGCAGTTCTCAAACAACGACCAGCCACCCATCACCCCGAACCAATCAGGTCCGAGTTCACTGGGGCCGGCGACTGAGGAAAAATCCATTCCCTCAGACACCCAACAGCGTGCCCGACACCCTCGCCTCTTCCCTCATCCGTTCCACGCCGAAGCAGTACTAGGAGGAGAAGCAATCCGAGAAGCGCCGAATAATCAACGTTCCACCCATGAGCAACCAGCACCGGACATTCGCCGATGTACTGGCCTCTGACCGAGCGAACCCGGTAAGAAGTGCTCCTTAGAAAGGAGGTGATCCAGCCGCACCTTCCGGTACGGCTACCTTGTTACGACTTCGTCCCAATCGCTAGTCCCACCTTCGACAGCTCCCTCCCACAAGGGGTTGGGCCACCGGCTTCGGGTGTTACCAACTTTCGTGACGTGACGGGCGGTGTGTACAAGGCCCGGGAACGTATTCACCGCAGCAATGCTGATCTGCGATTACTAGCAACTCCGACTTCATGGGGTCGAGTTGCAGACCCCAATCCGAACTGAGACCGGCTTTTTGAGATTCGCTCCACCTCACGGTATCGCAGCTCATTGTACCGGCCATTGTAGCACGTGTGCAGCCCAAGACATAAGGGGCATGATGACTTGACGTCGTCCCCACCTTCCTCCGAGTTGACCCCGGCGGTCTCCTGTGAGTCCCCATCACCCCGAAGGGCATGCTGGCAACACAGAACAAGGGTTGCGCTCGTTGCGGGACTTAACCCAACATCTCACGACACGAGCTGACGACAGCCATGCACCACCTGTACACCGACCACAAGGGGGGCACTATCTCTAATGCTTTCCGGTGTATGTCAAGCCTTGGTAAGGTTCTTCGCGTTGCGTCGAATTAAGCCACATGCTCCGCTGCTTGTGCGGGCCCCCGTCAATTCCTTTGAGTTTTAGCCTTGCGGCCGTACTCCCCAGGCGGGGAACTTAATGCGTTAGCTGCGGCACCGACGACGTGGAATGTCGCCAACACCTAGTTCCCACCGTTTACGGCGTGGACTACCAGGGTATCTAATCCTGTTCGCTCCCCACGCTTTCGCTCCTCAGCGTCAGTAATGGCCCAGAGATCCGCCTTCGCCACCGGTGTTCCTCCTGATATCTGCGCATTTCACCGCTACACCAGGAATTCCGATCTCCCCTACCACACTCTAGCTAGCCCGTATCGAATGCAGACCCGGGGTTAAGCCCCGGGCTTTCACACCCGACGTGACAAGCCGCCTACGAGCTCTTTACGCCCAATAATTCCGGACAACGCTTGCGCCCTACGTATTACCGCGGCTGCTGGCACGTAGTTAGCCGGCGCTTCTTCTGCAGGTACCGTCACTTTCGCTTCTTCCCTGCTGAAAGAGGTTTACAACCCGAAGGCCGTCATCCCTCACGCGGCGTCGCTGCATCAGGCTTTCGCCCATTGTGCAATATTCCCCACTGCTGCCTCCCGTAGGAGTCTGGGCCGTGTCTCAGTCCCAGTGTGGCCGGTCGCCCTCTCAGGCCGGCTACCCGTCGTCGCCTTGGTGAGCCATTACCTCACCAACAAGCTGATAGGCCGCGGGCTCATCCTTCACCGCCGGAGCTTTCAACTCTCACAGATGCCTGCGAAAGTGATATCCGGTATTAGACCCCGTTTCCAGGGCTTGTCCCAGAGTGAAGGGCAGATTGCCCACGTGTTACTCACCCGTTCGCCACTAATCCACCCCGAAGGGCTTCATCGTTCGACTTGCATGTGTTAAGCACGCCGCCAGCGTTCGTCCTGAGCCAGGATCAAACTCTCCGTGAATGTTTTCCCGTAATCGGGATGAACACCACGAGAGCGGTGCGAGAGGAGGAATGATCCCCTCGCACACAGCGTCCTCGCTGTGTTATTTCAAAGGAACCTCGTCCCAGCAGATGCTGGAGACGGGGTATCAACTAATCTGGCGTTGATTTTTGGCACGCTGTTGAGTTCTCAAGGAACGGTCGCTTCCTTTGTACTCACCCTCTCGGGCTTTCCTCCGGGCTTCCCTTCGGCGTTCCAAACTCTATCAGGCTTTTTCCGTCTCTCTGACCACCTTCCCGCAGACATGCGGAAGATGATCCCGAGATAGGATCTGACGAATTTGGGTTCTGCTTAATGAGGTACGCGCTTTCGCGTCGCTCCGTCTCAAGCAGGAGTACGACTGTACACGGGGCCCTGAAGCGGTTGCAAATCGACCGGGCTGGTGGTCTAGACCACTACCTGGTAGCTTCTAAACGGAACCGCCACTTCATATGACATACGCTGCTGTTCAGTGCCGTCCGCGACAGGCAGTGACGGCCTGTATGCAGCTCCACTCCTGGGAGGCTTCCCATGACCACCGTGACGTCCCCTCTCGTCGGACGTGCCATCGGACTGGCCGCCGTGCCGGATCCGGTCTTCTCCGGGGCCATGGTCGGCCCAGGTACCGCGATCGACCCCGTGCGTGAGCCCTCCGAGGCCGTTTCGCCCGTCGACGGCGTCATCGTCTCCCTGCACCCGCACGCTTTCGTCGTGGTCGACGAGAGCGGGCACGGCGTGCTCACCCACCTCGGCATCGACACCGTCCAGCTCAACGGCGAGGGCTTCGAGCTGCTCGTCAACAAGGGCGACACCGTGACGCGCGGTCAGAGCATCGTGCGCTGGAACCCCGCTTCGGTCGAGGCCGCCGGCAAGTCGCCCGTGTGTCCCGTCGTGGCGCTGGAGGCCACGACGGAGTCCCTCTCCGACCTCCGTGACAGCGGTGACGTGAAGGCCGGCGACAGCCTCTTCTCCTGGAACTGATCGCAGTGCCGTCGTAAGGCGGCGTACAGGACAACCACCGCGGCGGCGGGACCCGCCGCACTATCGGAGACGGGTGAGATGGAGACAACGCTGCGAGGCGTCGGCGTGAGCCACGGTGTGGCGATCGGCGAGGTTCGGCACATGGGGACGGCGGTGCTCGAGCCGCCGGCCAAGCAGATCCCGGCGGAGGATGCGGAGCGCGAGCAGGGGCGGGCGCGGCAGGCCGTGGACGCCGTGGCGGCCGACCTGATGGCACGCGGCAATCTGGCGGGGGGCGAGGCCCAGGCCGTGCTCGAAGCACAGGCCATGATGGCCCAGGACCCCGAGCTCATGGCGGACGTGGAGCGGCGCATCGTCGTGGGCAGCACTGCAGAACGTGCGGTGTACGACGCGTTCGCGGCCTACCGCGAGTTGCTGGCCAGTGCCGGGGAATACCTCGCCGGGCGCGTGGCCGACCTCGATGACGTGCGTAATCGCATCGTCGCCCGGCTGCTCGGGGTGCCCATGCCGGGTGTCCCGGACAGTGACGAGCCCTATGTACTGGTGGCGCGGGACCTGGCTCCGGCCGACACGGCGCTGCTGGATCCGGCTCTGGTGCTGGGTTTCGTGACCGAGGAGGGCGGGCCGACCAGCCACAGCGCGATCCTTGCGCGGGCGCTGGGGGTTCCGGCCGTCGTGGCCCTGCCGGGTGCCGGTGAGCTGGCGGAGGGCACGGTGATCGCCGTCGACGGCAGCACCGGTGACATCTTCGTGAACCCGAACGAGGCGAAGCAGGCGGAGCTGCGGGCGGCCGCCGCCGAGCGCAAGGCCGCGCTGGCGGCCTCGACCGGGCCGGGTGCGACGGCCGACGGGCACAAGGTGCCGTTGCTCGCCAATGTCGGTGGGCCGTCGGACGTGCCGGCCGCGGTGGAGGCCGGGGCCGAGGGTGTCGGTCTGTTCCGTACCGAGTTCCTGTTCCTGGACGACAGCAAGAACGCGCCGTCCGAGGCGAAGCAGGTCGAGGCCTACCGACAGGTACTGGAGGCGTTCCCCGAGGGCCGTGTGGTCGTGCGGGTCCTGGACGCGGGTGCGGACAAACCGCTGGACTTCCTGACCCCCGCGGACGAGCCGAACCCGGCCCTCGGCGTGCGTGGTCTGCGGACTCTGCTCGATCACCCCGAGATCCTGCGTACGCAGCTGGCCGCGCTGGCGACGGCCGCGGAGGGGCTGCCGGTCTACCTCGAGGTCATGGCGCCGATGGTGGCGGACCGCGCGGACGCCAAGGCCTTCGCGGACGCCTGCCGTGCTGCGGGGCTGCGGGCCAAGTTCGGTGCGATGGTGGAGATCCCGTCGGCCGCGCTGCGGGCCCGTTCCATCCTGCAGGAGGTCGAGTTCCTGTCGCTGGGGACCAACGACCTCGCGCAGTACACCTTCGCCGCGGATCGGCAGGTCGGTGCGGTGTCGCGGCTTCAGGACCCGTGGCAGCCCGCGCTACTCGATCTGGTCGCGCTGTCCGCCGAGGCGGCCATGGCCGAGGGCAAGAGCTGCGGTGTGTGCGGTGAGGCCGCGTCCGATCCGCTGTTGGCCTGTGTGCTGACGGGTCTGGGGGTCACCTCCCTGTCCATGGGTGCGGCGTCGATTCCCTATGTCCGGGCGACGCTGGCGAAGTACACGCTGGCGCAGTGCGAGCGGGCCGCCGCTGCCGCGCGCGCGTCGGACAGCGCCGAGGAGGCGCGCAGCGCGGCTCAGGCGGTGCTGTCCGGCGAGTAGCCGCCTCCGGCGAGTGTTGTTTCCGGTGTTCAGGGGCGTCCCGCCGTCGGGTGGGGCGCCCCTGCCGCGTTCAGTGCCGGTGTCCCGGTGCCATGCCGTCCTCTCCGAGATCGGGCGGCACGCAGTAGTCGACCCCTGACTCGGGTGAGATGAGGTCGCCGGTTTCGACGTCCGTGCAGTAGGCGTCGAAAACTTCTGAGGCCGTCAATGGTTCCAGACCTCCTCCGCGCAGGCGCCAGCCATGGACGCGGTCGGCCCTGTCAGGGACGCTGATGCGCATGACGAGTCCTCCCGGACTGTTGGTGGCGAGGCCCAGGGCCAGGACGCTGGTGAATTCGAGGGCTTCGGCCTCGTCGAGCTCGATGGCGCCTTCGGTGCCGTCGTCGGCGTGCAGGACGGAGACAAGTGTTTCCGGTGGTCCGGAGACGCTGCAGACGAGGTGCCGGTCGCCGGGTGGGGCGGTGTCGAGGATGCGGCTGACGAGATCGGAGGCGCGGGTGAAGGCGGCGCGGCCGATGTCCTCGCCGCAGGTGGGGCACGGTCCCATGCGGGTCAGGAGGGTGGTGGCGTACTCCCAGGTGGCCTGTCGTACGGCCTCGTCGACGAGGGTGGGCAGGAGTGTGGCGAGGGGGCGGCCGTCGTAGGGGATGGTGGGGCCGATGGCCGCCAGTTCCGCGGTGAACCGGGTGCGGCTGGCCGGGGCTTCCGGATCGAGGCCGGTGTCCGCGCAGAATGCGGCGTAGTCCTCGGGGTCGAAGAGGGCCAGGGTGGTGTGGCTGCCTTGGGCCGCGCGGCTCTTGAGGAGGGCTTCCACCTGTTGGAGATAGGTGCTGTGGTCGTCGAAGGCGAAGCTGCGGTAGCGCCGCATGGCGCGGAAGTCGTGCTCGTCGGTGAGCAGGCCGATGGTGCCGGCGATCTCGCGGCGCAGGACGCGTCGCATGGTCTGATGGTCGGTGTGCGCCATGATTCCCCCAATGCACGGTCGATCAATGCTCACTCACAGTAACCGGCGGCACTGACAACGGGCTCCGCTGAAGGGGGTCGCGGACCAGGCGATGCTGGATTGCGCAGGTCAGGGCGATGGTGACGCCGAAGAGCGTCCAGCCGAGGGGTCCGGTGGCGATGGCCGCGGCGACGGCGAGCGGGCCGATGCTGCGCTGGGTGGACTGGGCGAGACCGTGGACCCCGAGGTAGGCGCCGAGGGCGGTGCCGGGGGCGAGGGCCACGGACAGTTCCCAGGAGACGGTGGCGTGGAGCATCTCGGCCAGGGTGAAGGCGACGGCCGAGGCGGTGAGCAGGCAGACGGCCTGGAGGGTGCCGCCGGTGGCGGAGAAGGCCATGGTGATGCCGCCGAGGGCGAAGGCCGCCGACAGCGGGAGGAGAAGGTTCCGGGCGGCCGCGGTGGAGGTGCCGTAGCGGGCGAGCGGTACCTGAAGTGCCACCACCATGAGGCTGTTGAGGACGAGCAGCAGGGGTGCGAGGCCGTGGGGTACGCCCTGGCTGTGTGCGATCCACAGAGGCAGGCCGATCTTGAAGACGGCGTCGTCGAGGCTGAGGACGGTCTCGGTCGCGACGTAGGCGAGATAGGTGCGGTCGCGCCAGGGATTGGCCGGCCTGCCGTCGCGGGGTGCGCCGTCGGAGGTGGCGACGGTACGGGTGAGTGACGGGGGCTCCGCGCAGGTCAGGGTGAGGAGCGCGATGGTGACGAAGGAGAGGCCGTCACCGGCGAGGAGCCAGCGGTAGACCGTGGTGGTGCCGAGGGTGAGTGCGGCCGCCGCGGCGAGGCCGCCCAGGGCCCAGCCGGCGTTGGACGCGGTGCGGTTGACCGCCTGGTAGCGGACTCGGTCGGCTCCGGCGACGCGGGTGGCATAGAGCCTGGTCAGGACGCTGGAGGCACGGTCGCCGAGGCTTCCGACCGCGGAGATCGCGAGCAGCGGGAGGTAGTGGTCGGTGGTGAGCAGGGCGAAGGAGGCGAGGGCGCGCAGGAGTTGGAGCGCGATCAGGACGCGGGTGAGGGGAAATCGGTCGGCGGCGCGGCCGCCGAGAGGGGCGCCCGCGATGCCGATCGCGCCGGAGACCGCGGCGAGCGTGCCGACCTGGGCGATGGACAGGCCTGACACGTAGGTGAAGTAGAGGACGGAGACGGATGCCCACAGGCCGCTGCCGATGCGGTCGAGGAAGGTGATGAGGAGCATCCGGCGTCCGTCGTGGCCTCCGGGTATGCGCGGCGTCCGGTCGGCGGCGTGTGGTTTCGCGTCCACTGATCCCCCTTGCGTGGAGCTTGTGTTGAGTTATGTATCGGTACATAATTTCCAACGTGGCAACACAATATGAGATCAGTGGTACGACGGCCAAGGGAATTGCCGCCTCCGTGGAGCGCGGCGTGGCCGGGGGGGCACTGCCGCCAGGAGCCGCGCTGCCGCCCGTACGGCGGCTCGCGGACGAGCTGGGGGTGAGTCCGGGTACGGTCGCCACGGCCTACAAGGAGCTGCGCCGACGGGGCATCGTCGTCACGCGGGGGCGGGGCGGCACAGTGGTGGCGTCGGCCCCGGCGGTCGCTTCGCGACGGCCGCCCAAGGTGCCGGCAGGGGTGCGGGACCTGGCCGGCGGACATCCCGATCCGGCGCTGCTGCCCGGCCTGGTGCCGCCTTCGCGGCTCTCCCCCGGTGCCCGCGCCCATCGTTCCGCTCCCCGGCTCGCGCGGCTCGAGGAGGCCGTACGCGACTGGCTCGGGGCGGACGGCGTTCCCGTGGAGTACGTGACGTTCGCGCACGGGGCGCTGGATCTGATCGGCCGGGTGCTGTCGGTGGAGTTGCGGCCCGGGGACAGTGTGGCCATGGAGGATCCGGGCTATCACCATCTGCTGGATCTGGTCCCGGCGCTGGGGCTGCGGATGGTCCCGGTGGCGGTGGACGACGAAGGGATGCGTCCGGAGGCCCTGCGCGCGGCGCTGCGGGCCGGAGTACGGGCGGTGGTGTTCAGCCCGAGGGCGCAGAATCCGTACGGCGGCTGTTTCTCCCAGGCACGCCGGGACGCGCTGGTCGCGATGCTGCGGGACGCGTCCGATGTGCTCGTGGTGGAGAACGATCACGCCTCCGAAGTGGCGGACGCCGCGCTGCACACGGTGGCCGGCGCGGGTCTGAGCCGCTGGGTGCATGTGCGCACCGTGAGCAAGTTCCTGGGCACCGATCTGCGGTGGGCGGCAGCGGCCTGTGACCCGGTGACGCTGGCCCGGCACGACGGGCGCCTGCTGCTGACCTCGGGCTGGGTCAGTCACCTGTTGCAGGAGACCGTGCACGGGCTGATGACGGACGAGGACACGCGCGCGTTGGTGGCACGCGCGCGTGAGACGTACGCACTGCGCCGCACCACCCTGGCCGGAGAGCTGGCCGTGCGGGGCATCGCGTCGCACGCCGCGAGCGGGATGAACCTGTGGGTGCCCGTGCGGGACGAGTCGGCGGCGGTGAACGGGCTGCGCTCGTACGGGTGGTGGGTCGCGGCCGGGGCGCGCTTCCGTCTGGCCTCCGCGCCCGGGGTCCGGATCACGGCCGCGGACCTGGAACCGGCCGAGGCCGGGCGGCTGGCCTCGGACTTCGCCACCGTGCTCGGCGAGTCCGAGGCCACCTATGGAGGGTGAGGTGCCGTTGGGTCAGGCGCGCTTGCGGGCCAGTTCCTCGTAGAAGCCCAGCAGGGCGAGGTTGTCGATGGACCCGGGGTTGACGGCCTTCTCCAGGGGCGTGCCCTGGAGAAGGCGCTTGATGGGGACCTCGATGCGCTTGCCGGTGAGGGTGTGCGGGATGCCCGGGACCTCGATGATCTCGTCGGGCACATGACGTGGGGAGAGTTGCTCGCGGATGGTCCGCTTGACGCGGTCCAGGAGCGCTTCGTCGAGGACGGCGCCCGGCGCCAGATGCACGAACAGCGGCATCCAGTAGCCCCCGTCCGACTGCTCGACGCCGATGACGAGGGACTCCTTGATCTCGGGCAGCCGCTCGACGACCTCGTAGATGTCGGCCGAGCCCATGCGCACGCCCTGCCGGTTGAGGGTGGAGTCGGAGCGGCCGTGGATGATCACGGACCCGCGCGAGGTGACGGTGATCCAGTCGCCGTGGCGCCAGACGCCCGGATAGGTGTCGAAGTAGCTGTCGTGGTAGCGGCTGCCGTCGGGGTCGTTCCAGAAGCGGATCGGCATCGAGGGCATGGGGTCGGTGACGACCAGCTCGCCCACCTCGTCGAGGAGGGGCCTGCCGCTCGGGTCCCAGGACTGCAGATCGGTGCCGAGGCCCGGGGCCTGGAGTTCCCCGGTGTACACCGGCAGGGTCGGTACGGCTCCGGCGAAGCAGGAGCAGACGTCCGTGCCGCCGCTGACGGAGGCGATCCACAGGTCGTCGCGGACCTCGTCGTGCAGCCAGCGGAACCCGTCGGGAGGCAAAGGCGAGCCGGTGGTGGCGACGCACCGCACCCGGGAGAGGTCGAAGTCGCGGGAGGGGTGTACGCCCGCCTTGCGGCAGGCCATGACATAGGCGGCCGAGGTGCCGTAGAGGGTCGCTCCGGTGCGTTCGGCGATCCGCCACTGGGCGCCGGTGTCGGGGTAGCCGGGGCTGCCGTCGTACAGGACGATCGTCGTGCCCGTGAGCAGGCCGGAGACGAGGAAGTTCCACATCATCCAGCCGGTCGAGGTGTACCAGAAGAAACGATCCTCGGGGCCGAGGTCGCAGTGCAGGCCGAGCTGCTTGAGATGTTCGACGAGGATGCCGCCCTGGGACTGCACGATGGCCTTGGGCAAGCCGGTGGTCCCGGAGGAGTACAGCACCCACAGCGGGTGGTCGAAGGGGACCTGCTCGAACACGGGCTCGGTGTCGGCCGACGTCAGCGCCGACCACGGGAGGGCGTTCTCGGGCGCTTCCGTGCCGAGGAGCGGAATGTGTACGACGGCACGCAGGGTGGGCAGCTCGCGGCGCAGTTCGGCGACGATCTCGCGGCGGTCGTGCTCCTTGCCGCCGTAGCGGTAGCCGTCGACGGTGAACAGCACGACGGGCTCGACCTGCTGGAAGCGGTCGAGGACGCTGCGGGCGCCGAAGTCGGGCGCGCAGGAGGTCCACACGGCGCCCACGGCGGCGGTGGCGAGGAGGGCGACCACGGCCTCGGGGATGTTCGGGAGGTAGCCGCTGACGCGGTCGCCGGGACGTACGCCGAGGGCGCGGAGTTCGGCGGCGAGGGAGCCCACCTGGCGGCGCAGTTCGGACCAGCTGACCGGGCGCGGTTCATGGGTCTCGTCGACGTACAGGAGCGCGGGTTCGCCCGGGCGGTCGGCCGCGGCGCGCAGGGCGTGCTCGGCGTAGTTGAGGGTGGCTCCCGGGAACCACTGGGCGCCCGGCATCGAGCGGTCACCGAGCACGCGCGCGTAGGGGGTCGAGAACCGTACGTCGAACCACTCCGTGACGGCTTTCCAGAAGGTGTCCAACTGCTCGACGGACCACCGGTGCAACGCCGGGTAGCCTCCCTCGGCCGGGGCACCGTGGCGCTCGGCGGCCCATGCCTGGAACGCGGTGATGCGGGCCTGGGCGATCCGCTCGGGATCGGGCTGCCAGAGCGGCTGTGGGTTCGCGGTCGACATGGGGCGGCTCCCGGACTGTGCGCGTCGTGTGCGTCGGTCCGCGCACGGGCTGGGGTGTGCGCGTGACGCGGCTGACAGGGACGATGCCATGTGATCGACTTCTACACCAGGGTGCGCCCCACATAGTCCGTGTCGTGAAGATGTGGGCTCAGCACGGGTGAACGGAAGTTGAACGGCACGCGCGCGTGAGGCGGTCGGTGGCAGGGTGAGCAGCATGGACGGTCGTGACCTGGTGCGTTCGGTGAGTGTGGTCGGTTCGGGGAGGGCGGCTCAGGGGTTGCGTACCGTGCGGGCCGCCTGGCGCAGGAGGCGTATCGACGCGGCCGGGCTGCCGCCGCGGGGGGCCGAGCGGGCGCGGGTCCCGGGGCAGATGCAGGGCGTGGAGCCGGGCCCGGGGGGCGGTCTGATCCGTTTCAGCCGGTCCGAGCTGCGGATCACCGTCGCGGTGAACGGAGCGGTCTTCTGGGGCTGGGACGGGGCGGGTCCGGAACCGTCGTACGCGCTTTCCGGGGGCTGTCCCGAGCCGGATCCGCGGGCGGTGCTGGAGCCGGACAAGGAGGGTGGCTGGCGGGTCGTCGCCGAGCGGGTCACGGTCGTCGTCTCGCGGCACGGGGCGGTGCAGGTCTGCACGCCCGGCGGGGTGGTGCTGCGGCGGGATCTGCCGCCACGCTGGTGGGAGCCGGTCGGCGGGGGCACGGCGCGGTGGATGCAGCGGTCGCAGGTGGCGGCGGACGCCCGGTTCTTCGGCCTGGGCGGGCGGGCCTCGGGGCCTCGGCTGCGGAACGGCACGTACCGGCTGTGGAACACCGATCCGGGCCGGGCGTTCGGGCCTGGCGACGATCCGCTGTACCTGACCATGCCGGTGCAGTTGGTGGTGGCTGACGCCGCGGCCCATCTGGTGTTCCACGACACCACATGGGACGGCAGGGTGACCCTGCGGGAGGGCGAGGAGGGCGCCGGGTCCGGGCACGACCGTACCGGGCACTGCGAGGTGCGCATGGAGGGCGGCCCCCTACGCTGCTGGGTGATGGTGGGCACCCCCGCGCGCGTGCTGCACGCCTGGGCGTCGCTGACCGGGGCACCCGCGCTGCCGCCGGCCTGGGCGCTCGGCCACCATCACGCGCGGTGGGGATTCGGCAGCGAGCAGGAGGTGCGCCGGATCGTCGCGGGCTACCAGGAGCGTGGTCTGCCGCTGGACGCCGTCCACCTGGACATCGATCACTACGAGGGCCACCAGGTGTTCACGGTGGACCGGGAGCGCTTCCCGAAGCTGCCGGTGCTCGCAGAGGAGCTGCGCCGGGACGGGATCCATCTGGTGTCGATCGTCGACCCGGCGGTGAAGGCCGTCCCGGGCAACACCGTGTACGACACCGGGTCGGCCGTGGACGCTTTCGTACGGGACGCCTCGGGGCGCTCGGTGCGCGGCGAGGTATGGGCCGGGGAGTCGGTGTTCCCGGACTTCACGCACGCGCGCGTGCGCAAGTGGTGGGGCGGGCTCTACGAGGAACGGCTGGAGCAGGGATTCTCGGGGTTCTGGCACGACATGAACGAACCGACGTCGTTCAACGCCTTCGGTGAGGCGACGCTGCCGCGTTCGGCACGGCATGCCCTGGAGGGGCGCGGCGGCGACCACCGGGAGGCTCACAACGCGTACGCGCTCTGCATGGCCAGGGCGGCCTACGAGGGGCTGCGCGAGCTGACCCCGCAGACGCGGCCGTTCCTGTTCTCGCGGTCCGGCTGGGCGGGTATGCAGCGCTACGGCGGCACGTGGTCGGGGGACGTGGCGACGGGCTGGCCGGGCCTGCGCGCTTCCCTGTCGCTGGTGCTGGGCCTGGGGCTGTGCGGGGTGCCGTACTCGGGCCCGGACGTGGGCGGCTTCGACGGGAGTCCGTCGCCGGAGCTGTATCTGCGGTGGTTCCAGCTCGGCGCGTACCTGCCGCTGTTCCGTACGCACGCGAGTCTGCGGGCGGGACGCCGGGAGCCCTGGGAGTTCGGCCCCGAGGTGCTGGAGCACGCGCGCGTGGCGCTGGTCGGACGCCGTCGGCTGCTGCCGTACTTCCTGACGCTGGCGCACCTGGCGCGGCGCACCGGCGCGCCCTATGTGCGGCCGCTGTGGTGGGGGGCGCCGGAGGACCGCGCGCTGCGCGACTGCGAGGACGCGTTCCTGCTCGGCGACGGTCTTCTGGTGGCGCCCGTCCTGGATCCCGGGGCCGACCGGCGTGCGGTCCAGCTGCCGCGCGGCCGTTGGTACGACACGGTGACGGAGCGGGCCTACGAGGGTCCGGGGCAGGTTCTCGTGGACGCTCCGCTGTCACGGATTCCGGTGCTCGCGCGCGCGGGTGCGGTCATCCCCGTACGTGGTGAGGACGGCGGGCTCGAACTGGAGGCATGGGCGCCCGCCCGTGGACGGAGCGGGGGCGGGCTGGTCGTGCGCGATGCCGGCGAGGGGTGGGACGAGCCGGTGATCGAGCGCTATGCCGCGCGCCTGCGGGGCGGACGGGTGGTGGTCACCCGGGCGGAGCGGGAGGACGGCGCGGGTGAGCCGCCCTACCCGGTGCGCATACGGGGACTCGGCTGAGCGGCCGGCTCAGATGTAGCGGCCCTCGAACCATGCCCGAACGGCCAGGGTGTGCAGCGGGAAGGCGAGTTCCTCGGGCCTGCGCAGCAGGTGCCAGCCCTCGGTCTCGTCGGTGGCCTCGGAGTGCGGGAGTCCTTCGGCCGTGCGTTCCGGAAGGAGTCCGAACAGCAGCAGATGTCCGTCGGGGGAACTCATGGCGTCCACGAGCCGCACGTCGCGGGCGGACGCGTCGATGCCCGTCTCCTCCTTGAGCTCGCGGACGACGGCCTGCTTCCAGTCCTCCCGGTCGTCGATGTAGCCGCCGGGCAGTGCCGTGCCTCCGCGCGCGGGGGCGACGGTCCGGGTGATGACCACCAGGGCCGTGCCCTTGGTGTCGTACACGGGCTGGAGCGCGATCGCGACCGGCAGCGGGTTGCGGTAGGCGACGGTCCCGCAGGCGGGACACGTGCGCGGCCAGCCGGAGATGCCCTCTCCGAAGGGCGCTCCGCAGCTCGAACAGTGAGAGCCCGGCACGGAGTTGACATTCGAGTGTTGAATTTCGGACACGCGCGGACTGTATCCGATCAGAGGAAGGACATGTTCCGGCAACGGCGTGCAGTCCGGCGGCAAGGGCGAGGAGGGGCGGCCGGGGCCACCCCCGTCGGCCCCGGCCGCCCCTCGCGATACCACGACGCCGGAACGGGTCGCCCGGTTCGCCGGTGCACCCTGCCCATTTCCGGTTGCCCGTGGCACACTTCTGACGCATCGTCAGATCGCGTCGCCCGCCGGGAGGAACTTTGTCGCGTACACGCACACCCGCGGTCTCCGGCTGGTTCACCGGCGAGGGGGACCGCTTCCGGCTGCTGGGCACCCGCTGCTCGTCCTGCGCCTCCGTCTTCTTCCCACGCGAGGACGGCCATTGCCGTAACCCGCATTGCGCCGGGGGCGCCCTGGAGGAGGTCCCGCTGTCACGCAAGGGCCGGATCTGGTCGTACACCGACAGCCGATACCGCCCTCCGTCACCCTATGTGAGCGATCCGGAACTTCCGTGGGAGCCGTACGCGTTGATCGCCGTGGAGCTGGAGTCCGAGCGGATCGTGGTGCTGGGACAGGCGGTTCCCGGGGTCACCGTCACCGATCTGACGGTGGGCATGGAGGTGGAGGTCGTCCCCGGAGTGCTCGACGAGGACGCGGAGACGACCTGGACGACCTGGCACTGGCGGCCGACGGGGGTGACGGCATGACGGCGGAGGTGGCGGTGCTCGGTGCGGGCATGCACCCGTGGGGCAAGTGGGGGCGCGGCTTCGCCGAGTACGGGACGGCGGCGGCCCGCGCGGCCCTCGCGGACGCCGGACTCAACTGGCGGGACGTCGGCTCCATCGTGGGTGCGGACACGGTACGCGGCGGATATCCGGGGCATGTGGCGGGGGCGACCTTCGCCAAGGCGCTGGGCTGGCAGGGAGCCCGGGTCGCGAGCGTCTACGCGGCATGCGCGTCCGGAGCACAGGCGATAGCGACCGCACGGGCGCAGATCCTCGCCGGGCTGGCGGACGTCGTTCTCGTGGTGGGGGCGGACGCCGCGCCCAAGGGGTTCTTCCGCCCCGCGGGCGGGGATCGCCCCGACGACCCGGACTGGCTGCGGTTCCGTCTGCTGGGCGCGACGAACCCGGCGTACTTCGGGCTGTACGCGCGCCGCCGGATGGCGCTGCACGGCGACACTCCGGAGGACTTCGCCCTGGTCAAGGTGAAGAACGCCGCCCTGGGGGCGCTCAACCCGTACGCGCGCTACCGCAAGCGGGTCACCGCCGAGGAGGTAGCCGCCTCCGCGGTGGTCGCCGATCCGCTGCGGCTGCTGGACATCTGCGCGACCTCCGACGGCGGCGCCGCCCTGGTGCTGTGCAGCCTGGACTTCGCACGCCGGCACGGCGCGGCGCGGCCGGTGCGGATCCGAGCCGTGTCGACGGTGACCCCGCGCTTCCCGAGCACGGTGCTGGACCTGCCGGACATCGCCACCGACTCGGCCGCCGCGGTGGAGCCCCCGGGCGAGACCTTCCGGGCGTCCATCGCCAGGACCGCCTACGAGGAGGCGGGCATCGGCCCCGAGGACCTGTCCCTGGCGGAGGTCTACGACCTGTCCACCGCGCTGGAACTGCAGTGGTACGAGGATCTGGGGCTGTGCGGCAAGGGCGAGGGCGCGAAACTCCTGCGGGAGGGGGAGACGGCCCCGGGCGGCCGCATACCCGTCAACACCAGTGGCGGGCTCGCCTCCTTCGGCGAGGCGGTGCCGGCCCAGGCCATCGCCCAGGTCTGCGAGCTGACCTGGCAGTTGAGGAACGCCGCGGGCGACCGCCAGATCCCCGGGGCGCGTGTGGGGATCACGGCGAACCAGGGGTTGTTCGGACACGGGTCGTCGGTGATCGTGGTGCGCTGAGCCGAGCTCGTCACAGGGGTGTGCGACGGATGGGACTCAGGTGAATGTCCACGCTGTGTGATCACCCCGGAATGCTGCGTGAACGTCTTATGAACTGGGCCTGGGCGTACCCGGGCAGCGACATCATGCTCCCGTGCACTCCTGGACGGATACTCTCCGCTTCGCCTTCCAGCCGGTGGTCAACCTGAGGACTGGCGCGGTCGCCGCACTGGAGATACTCGCCCGCCCGGAGGCCGGCGACGTCCTGGCCGAAGCCCGCCGAGATCCCGAACTCGACGGCAGACTCGCCACGCTGGCCCTCCGCGCGGCCACTCGCAAGGAGACTCTGCTGCCGCTGCACCTGAACGTGTTCGCGGCCACGCTCGCCGACCTCGGCGGCCTGACCCCGCTGCACGACGCCGTACGCGCGGCGGGGCGCATGCCCTGGGAGGTGACCCTCGATGTCGTGCCGCCCTACACCCACGTACCCCAACGGGCCCTGCTGGAAGCGGTGACCTCGTTGCGCGACCAGGGGTTCCGGATCAGCGCCGACGGCATCGGGGACGGGGACGTCCCGCTCAGGCTGCTCACCGACCTCTCCCCCGACCTCGTGAAGCTCGACGCCTCGCTGCTGGCCCGGCCCGCCGCGGTGCGGGCGATGCGGACGCTGTGCGAGCAGCTGGGTGCCCTGGTGGCGGTGGAGGGCGTGGAGACCGAACTGCAGTGTGCGGCGGCGACATCGGCCGGCGCGCAGCTCGCCCAAGGCGAACTCTTCGCCCCGCCGGCCCGGATACCGGCAGCAGAGGTCTTCGTTCCGCCCCGGCCTCCCGGGGCGCCGGCCGTGCCCCGCTCCGGGCCGTCGGTACGGGAGTTCGTGCGGCCCGCAGCCGTCCTGCCGGTCACGGCCTCGGCAGGACAGGTACGGGCGCTGCTGACCGGCTCGCCGGACGTCTCCGGGGTGCTGCTCGTGGACCAGTCCGGGGTGCCTGTCCGCTCGGTGCACCGGTCGCGGTTTCTGCTGTCGATGTCGGGTCGGTACGGGCACGCCCTGTACGCGGACCGGCCCGCCTTCAAGCTGGGCGACGTGCCGCGCACCGTCGGCGCCGACGCCACCGCCTGGGAGGTGCTGGACGTGGTGGCGATCGGCGGCCGTGACCGCACCTCGGACGATGTGGCGGTCGTCGACCACAGCGGCCGGTGCGTGGGCGTCGTACGGCTCGCGGATCTCGTGCGGGCGCTGGCCGAGACCCGGGTGGAGGAGGCGGCCGGGCTCAATCCGCTGACCCGGCTGCCCGGTTCCGACGCGATCACGAGTGAGGTGGACCGGCGGATCGCCGACGGGCGGGCGTTCGCGCTCAGCTGGCTGGACATCGACCACTTCAAGCAGGTCAACGACGGCTCCGGCTTCGCGGCCGGCGACGAGCTGATCCGCTCGGTGGGCCGGGCGCTGCAGCAGACGGTGGCCGCCCACGCGCGCGTGGGTCACATCGGCGGGGACGACTTTCTGGTGCTGGCCGAGGAGGAGGCGCTCGATCCGCTGGTCGCGGCCATGCTGGATGCGCCTTGGTCGGCGGGCGGGCGCACGGTCACGCTGTCCCTCGCGACCATCGTGTGCCTGCCCGGCAGCGTGTCCGATCATCGCCAGGCCGCCGCGCGTCTCGCTCCGCTGAAGAAGACGGCGAAGGCGCTGAACGGGTCGAGCTGGGTGCTCGGGCGCGCGGGACTGCCGGGGCTGGAGATCCGGCGCGGCTCAGGGGCGGCCCCGCTCCAGGCGGAGTGTGCGGCCGCCGAGCAGCTCGGGTGAACGTCCCTGTCGTATACGGCCGTTGAGTACCCACCTGCGGGAAGGTAGCCGTCGGCTCCCGCTCCCGGGGCAACCGCTGTCATCGTTGCCGTCGGCGACCTTGACGGTCCCTCTGCGCCGGTGAACACTTCCCGGTGTCAGCCGACATCGCCGTACATTCTCGGCGTTATCAGGCACTGCTCCGTGGGTCCTTCTGTTCCACGGTCCGTCCGCTCTGGGCGATCCGGCTGCGACGGCACGCTCGTCACAGACGCCGGGCGGGGCGCGGGACCCTCCCTGCCTTCGGCTGAAGTCGCCAAGGGAACCGTTCCTGCACGGAGGGCCGGGGTCGCTCGCCCCGAGCCGGCGCCTAGGGAGCCGCCATGAGCAATGGAGACATTTTCGTCGGCGAGGTCATCGGCACGGCGATCCTGATCCTGTTCGGTGCCGGAGTCTGCGCCGCCGTCACCCTCAGACACTCCAAGGCGCGTGCCTCGGGGTGGGTCGTCATCGCGTTCGGCTGGGGATTCGGCGTGCTCGCGGGCGCCTACACCGCCGCTCCCCTCTCCGGCGGCCAGCTCAATCCCGCGGTCACCATCGGCATCGCCGTGGACACCGGCAAATGGGGCAAGGTCTGGGTCTATCTCCTCGGCGAGATGGTCGGCGCGATGCTGGGCGCCGTCCTCGCCTACCTGGTGTACCTCGCGCAGTTCCAGGCCAACGCGCGCAAGGAGGACTCGACCGGGGACGCCGACGACGAGCCGCTGCCGACCCTCGGCATCTTCTCGACCATCCCGGAGATCCGGAACCCGGTCGCCAATCTCATCACCGAGATCATCGCGACGATGGCCCTCGTGCTGCCGATCCTCGCCTTCGGACTGACGAAGGGGCTCGGTGAGTCCGGCACGACGGTGCTGATCGTCTCGCTGCTCGTCGTCGGTATCGGACTCTCCCTCGGCGGGCCCACCGGCTACGCCATCAACCCGGCGCGTGACCTCGGCCCGCGCATCGTGCACACCTTCCTGCCGATCCCGAACAAGGGCACGTCCGACTGGGGTTACGCCTGGATCCCGGTGGTCGGCCCGCTGATCGGCGGAGTGCTCGCGGGCCTCGTCTACAACGCGGCCTTCTGACCCAGCGACCCGACCCAGCGACCCAGGGACAGCCATGACGGATTCCGCCGAGAAGTACGTCGCCGCCATCGACCAGGGCACCACGTCCAGCCGCTGCATCATCTTCGACCACGGCGGCGCGATCGTCGCCGTGGACCAGCGCGAGCACCGCCAGATCTTCCCCAAGCCGGGCTGGGTGGAGCACGACGCCACCGAGATCTGGTCCAAGGTGCAGGCCGTGGTGGCGGGGGCGCTCGCCAAGGCCGGGCTGCGCGCCGACCAGCTGAGCGCGCTCGGCATCACGAACCAGCGGGAGACCACGGTCCTGTGGGACCGCGCCACGGGCAAGCCCGTGCACAACGCGATCGTCTGGCAGGACACCCGTACCGCGGCACTGTGCAACGAACTGGGCGGCACCGACGGCCAGGACCGCTTCCGTGACCAGACCGGACTGCCGCTGGCCAGTTATTTCTCCGGGCCCAAGGCGGCCTGGCTGCTGGACCAGGTGCCCGGTCTCAGGGGCCGCGCCGAACGCGGCGAGATCGCCTTCGGCACCATCGACTCCTGGCTGATCTGGAACCTCACCGGCGGCACGGACGGCGGCCGGCACGTCACCGACGTGACCAACGCCGGCCGCACCATGCTGATGAACCTGGAAACCCTCCAGTGGGATCCCTCCATCCTCTCCGCGATGAACGTGCCCCAGGCGATCCTGCCCGAGATCAGGTCGTCCGCCGAGGTGTACGGCACGGCCGTCGGCCAGCTCGCCGGTGTGCCCGTGGCCTCGGCGCTGGGCGACCAGCAGGCCGCCGTGTTCGGGCAGGCCTGCTACGACGTCGGCACCGCGAAGAACACCTACGGCACCGGCAGCTTCCTGCTGCTCAACACCGGCGACCGGCCGGTGCCGTCCAAGAACGGGCTGCTGACGACGATGGGCTACAAGATCGGCGGTGAGGCGCCAGTGTACTGCCTGGAGGGGTCCATAGCGATAACGGGCGCGCTGGTCCAGTGGTTCCGCGACCAGCTCGGCATCATCCGTACCGCCGACGAGATCGAGACACTGGCGGCGAGTGTCGAGGACAACGGCGGTGCCTACATCGTGCCCGCCTTCTCCGGCCTGTTCGCGCCGTACTGGCGCTCCGACGCGCGCGGGGTCGTCACCGGGCTGACCCGGTACGTCACGAAGGCCCACCTCGCGCGCGCGGTGCTGGAGGCGACGAGCTGGCAGACACGGGAGGTCGTGGACGCCATGTACCAGGACTCGGGGGTGCGGATCACCACGCTGAAGGTCGACGGCGGCATGACCAAGAACAACCTGCTCATGCAGCATCAGGCGGACGTCCTCGGCGTGCCGGTGATCCGGCCCCGGGTGTCCGAGACCACCTGTCTGGGCGCCGCCTACGCGGCCGGTCTGGCGACGGGCGTGTGGAACGACCTCGACGAGCTGAAGTCGCACTGGCAGGAGGACGCCCAGTGGACTCCGGCGATGGAGGCCGCGGTACGTGACCGCGAGTACCGCAACTGGCGCAGGGCCGTGGAGAAGAGCTTCGGCTGGCTCGAGGACGACGAGGCCTAGGCGCCGGGGCGCGCTTCACGCGCGCGTGCGGCATCCCACAGGGACCGCGGCCCGTACCCCGGTCGGCGGGGGTACGGGCCGCGCCGTGGGTC
This sequence comes from Streptomyces griseochromogenes, assembly GCF_001542625.1. Lineage (NCBI taxonomy): Bacteria > Bacillati > Actinomycetota > Actinomycetes > Kitasatosporales > Streptomycetaceae > Streptomyces > Streptomyces griseochromogenes. The sequence goes on from NZ_CP016279.1 coordinate 7,749,928, forward strand.
AGGTGGTGACGGCCCGGCGGCGGTCGACGGCGTAGTCCATCGCGTGCTGGACGACCCCGATCAGCACCTCCTTGGCCGACTCCCGGTCGCGGGCGTCACACAGCAGTACGGGCACGTCCTCGTCCAGGTCGAGTGCCTGGCGGATGGCCTGCGCAGGGTAACGGTCGGCGCCTTCGAAGCAGTTGACGCCGACGAGGAAGGGTATGCCGCGTCTCTCGAAGTAGTCGACGGCGGCGAAGCAGTCCTCCAGACGGCGTGTGTCGGCGAGGACCACGGCGCCGAGCGCGCCCTCGGACAGCTCGTCCCACATGAACCAGAACCGTTCCTGCCCGGGCGTTCCGAACAGGTACAGCACAAGGTCCTCGCGCAGGGTGATGCGGCCGAAGTCCATGGCCACGGTGGTCGTGTGCTTGCCCTCCACGCCGGTGGTGTCGTCGACGGGGCGCCCGGCCTCGGTGAGCAACTCCTCGGTGCGCAGCGGCCTGATCTCGCTGACTGCGGCGACGAGGGTCGTCTTGCCCACGCCGAAGCCGCCGGCCACCAGGATCTTGAGCGTGACGGGCTCGACCGGGGGCTTGCCGCGCTCAGAACGCCCGAAGATCATCGATCTCTTCTCCTGCTTGATGGTGGTCGGACGACGGTCGGCCGTAGCCGCCGCCACCGGGGGTTTCGATGACGAGTACGTCGCCGGGACCGACGTCCGCCGAGCCGCTTCCGCCGAGTTCAGTGACGGTGCCGTCGGCCCGCTCCACCCGGTTGGCGCCGAGCGCGCCGGGCTCGCCGCCCGCCATGCCGTACGGCGGCACGCGGCGGTGCTGGGAGAGCGTGGAGACGGTCATGGGTTCGAGGAAGCGGATGCGTCGCACGGCGCCGTGCCCGCCGCGCCAGCGTCCGGCGCCGCCGCTGCCCTGCCGGACCGCGAACTCCTCGAGTCTGACAGGCAGTCGCCACTCCAGCACTTCGGGGTCCGTGAGCCGCGAGTTGGTCATGTGCGTCTGTACGACGTCGGCGCCGGGGAAGCCGTCGCCCGCTCCGGATCCGGAGGCGACGGTCTCGTAGTACTGGTGGCGTTCGTTGCCGAAGGTGACGTTGTTCATGGTCCCGGAGCCCTCGGCCTGGACGCCGAGCGCGGCGTACAGGGACCCGGTGACGGCCTGGGAGGTCTCCACGTTGCCCGCGACGACGGCGGCGGGTGGTTCGGGGGCGAGCATCGAGCCGGCGGGTACGACGATGTCCAGGGGGCGCAGGCAGCCGTCGTTGAGGGGGATGTCGTCGGCGACCAGGGTGCGGAAGACGTACAGGACCGCCGCGTTGACGACCGAGAAGGGGGCGTTGAAGTTCGTGGCGAGCTGTGCGGAGGTGCCCGTGAAGTCGATGGTCGCGCGTCGTTCGGCACGATCGACGCGCACGCGGACGCGGATGACGGCGCCCGAGTCCGTCTCGTAGGCGTACTCCCCGTCGTCCAGGGCGTCGATGACGCGGCGGACGGATTCCTCGGCGTTGTCCTGGACGTGCCGCATGTAGGCCTGTACGACGTCGAGACCGAACTCATCGATCATGCGGCGCACCTCGTCGACGCCCTTCCGGTTGGCGGCGATCTGGGCGCGCAGGTCGGCGAGGTTCGTGGGGACGTTGCGGGAGGGGTGGGGCGCCTCGGCGAGAAGCCGTCGGGTCTCCTCCTCCCGGAAGCGGCCGTTCTCGGCGAGCAGCCAGTTGTCGAAGAGGACGCCCTCCTCCTCGATGGTCCGGCTGTGGGCGGGCATGGAGCCGGGGGCGATGCCGCCGATCTCGGCGTGATGGCCACGGGAGGCGACGTAGAAGAGAATCCGCGGCTCACTCTCCGTGTCTGCCGCGGAGTCGGTGTCGAAGACCGGGGTGATCACGGTGACATCGGGCAGGTGGGTGCCGCCGTGGTAAGGGTCGTTGACGGCGTAGGTGTCGCCGGGGTGCATCGAGGTGCCGCGGCGGCGGATGACCTCTTTGACGCTGGTGCCCATGGAACCGAGGTGGACGGGGATGTGCGGGGCGTTGGCCACCAGGTTTCCGTCCGGGTCGAACAGGGCGCAGGAGAAGTCCAGGCGTTCCTTGATGTTGACGGACTGGGCCGTGGACTCCAGCCGGGCGCCCATCTGTTCGGCGATCGACATGAAGAGGTTGTTGAAGACCTCGAGCAGAACCGGGTCGGCTTTTGTGTCGAGGTCGGAACTCTGCGTGATCACCGCGCGTTCCATGACCAGATGCCCGTCGTCGGTCGCGGCGGCCCGCCAGCCGTCGTCCACGACGGTCGTGGCGCCGGCCTCGGTGACGACCGCGGGGCCGGTGACGGTGTCGCCGGGCGGAAGGGCCTCCCGGCGGTGGAGGGGCACGTCGCGCCAGGTGCCACCGGTGTGGAGGCGGACGGTTTCGGGAGCGGCGGGACGGCCCTCGTACGGGGCGAGGGCGGAGAGATCGGGGGGTGCGGTAAGGCCGGTGGCTTCGACGGAGAGGGCTTCGACGACGATCGGGCGGTCGAGGGTGAAGGAGTACGTGGCGCGATGACGTTCTTCGAAGGCGTGCTTCATGGTGCCGGGGTCGGTCAGCTCGACGGTCAGGGTGGTGTCGGTGCCGTCGTAGCGCAGCTGGGCGCGGCGGGTGACCTCGATACGGTCCTCCGGGACGTCCTCGGCGAGGAGTTCGGCGCGCGCGGCGTCCTCCAGGTCGTCGGCCGTCCTGCGGATGCCGGGCATCGAGGCGGCTTCCAGCGGTGCCTCGACGGATTGTTCGCGCATGGCCGTGGTGTCGGCGAGTCCGATGCCGAGCGCGGACAGGAGGCCTGCCATGGGGGGTACGAGGACGGTGCGGATGCCGAGGGAGTCGGCGACCCTGCACGCGTGCTGGCCGCCCGCTCCGCCGAAGGTGGTCAGGGCGTAGCGGGTGACGTCGTGGCCCTTCTGGACGGAGATCCGCTTCACCGCGTTGGCGATGTTGGCGACGGCGATCTGCAGGTAGCCCTCAGCGACCTGCTCCGGGGTGCGGTCGTCGCCGGTGCGCTCGCTGATCTCGCGGGCGAGGGCGGCGAAGCGGTCGCGGACGAGCGCGACGTCCAGCGGCTGATCGCCGTCCGTGCCGAACACCGCGGGGAAGTGGGCGGGGTGGATCCGGCCGAGCATGACATTGGCGTCGGTGACGGTGAGCGGGCCGCCGGCCCGGTAGCAGGCGGGTCCGGGGTCGGCGCCGGCCGAGTCGGGGCCGACGCGGTAGCGGGAGCCGTCGAAGTGGAGCACCGAGCCGCCGCCCGCGGCCACGGTGTGGATGTCCAGCATGGGGGCGCGCAGCCGGACGCCCGCGATCCGGGTGGTGAAGACGCGTTCGTACTCGCCGGCGAAGTGCGACACGTCGGTGGAGGTGCCGCCCATGTCGAAGCCGATGACGCGGGCGAAGCCGGCCCGCTCGGACATGCGGGCCATGCCGACGATCCCGCCGGCCGGCCCGGAGAGGATGGCGTCCTTCCCGCGGAACTGTCCGGCCTCGGTGAGCCCGCCATTGGACTGCATGAACATCAGCCGTACATCCCGCAGTTCGTCGGCGACCTGGCGCACGTAGCGTCGCAGCACGGGCGAGAGGTAGGCGTCGACGACGGCGGTGTCCCCGCGCGGGACGAGCTTCATCAGCGGGCTGACCTCGCTGGAGAGCGAAATCTGCGGGAAGCCGATGCGGGCGGCGAGCTCGCCGATCGCGCGTTCGTGGGCGGGGTGGAGATGGCTGTGCGGACAGACGACGGCGACCGCGCGGATCCCGTCGTCGTAGGCCTGCCGGAGCGGGCCCGCGAGGGCGTCCAGGTCGGGGGCCCGCAGGACGGTGCCGTCGGCGGAGATGCGTTCGTCGGCCTCGATCACCCGCTCGTACAGCAGCTCGGGCAGCTCGATGCGACGGGCGAAGATGCCGGGGCGGTTCTGGTAGGCGATGCGCAGGGCGTCGCGGAAGCCGCGGGTGATCACCAGCAGGGTGCGTTCACCCTTGCGTTCCAGCAGGGCGTTGGTGGCGACCGTCGTGCCCATCCGGACGGCGTCGACGGGCTCCCCGGAACCGGCGAGCAGTTCACGTACGCCGGCGACGGCCGCGTCGGCGTACCGGGCGGGGTTGTCGGACAGCAGCTTGTGCGTGAGCAGGCGGCCGTCCGGGCGACGCGCGACGATGTCCGTGAAGGTGCCGCCACGGTCGACCCAGAACTGCCAGCCTGTCACGTCACTACTCCGCTTCCGCGCCGGTCACAGCGCCCGGAGGCCGTTGATCACGTCGCGCAGAATACTCTCGTCCGGCAGCTCGGCCGGGGGCACCGGCCGTGTCACATGAACGAGTTCCGCGTGCACGAGATCTCCGATGAGAACGCGCACCACTCCGATGGGCAGCTTGAGTTCCGCGGCGAGTTCGGCCACCGACTGCGGTGCCTCACGGCACAGTCCGACGATGTCCACGTGCTCCGGGGCGAGCGTGGGATCGCCCTCCGGATCGCCGGTGTGGGGTTCGGTGACAACCACCGCGATCAGATCGAGGCGGTGCTGAGCCGGACTCGTGGTGCGGCCGCGCGTCATGGCGTAGGGACGGACGACCGGCCCGGCCTCGTCGTCGAACCAGTGGCTTCTTCCCTGACCGTCTCCGCTCATGTCATTTCACTACCCGCCTGCGGGCAGATCGGTGCGCGGAGCGGTGCCCAGATGCACGCCGACCCGCTTGACCAGGAGTGTCATTTCGTAGGCCACCTGGCCGACGTCGGAGTCGGCGTCGGAGAGGACGGCGAGGCAGCTGCCGTCCCCGGCGGCGGTCACGAACAGGAAGGCGTCGTCGAGCTCGACCACGGTCTGCCGGACGCTGCCCGCGTCGAAGTGACGGCCCACCCCCTTGGCGAGGCTGTGGAAGCCGGACGCGACGGCGGCCAGGTGCTCGCTGTCCTCCCTGGTCAGGTCCTTGGACACCCCGGTGGGCAGACCGTCGCCGGAGAGCACGACGGCCTTGCGGATGCTGGCGACCCGGTCGACGAGATCGTCCAGGAGCCAGTTCAGCTCCACCTTGTTCGTCTCGGTGGAGCCGGTGGCCTTCGGTGCGGTCATCGACCGTCCCCCTTAGTCGTTCCTTGTGCTGAGCCGTTCTGGGCGCCTTCGCCCGCGGCGTTCTCCTTGCGGCCGCGCTGCCAGCCGTGCTGGAGCGAGGCCATCCGGCTGCGGACCTCGTCGGCGTCGCGGTCGGAGGGTTGCGCCGCGGACTCGGGGCGCCGGTCGGGTTCCTGCTTGAGCTGCGGGGCCAGGTTGGCCTGCCGTATGCGTCGGGGCAGCGGTCCGGTGCCGGGCCCGGGTTCCGGGACCGCGCCGCCGGGGGGCGGGTCCGCATCGCCCGGGCCGCCGCTGGAAGCGGCCGCCGAGGGCCGGGGCCGTCTGGGCAGCGCCGGGACCTCGGGGGTCTCGTCCGTGCTGCCCGCCGAAGTCGCCGCGCGCTCGTCGGGGTCGTGTGGCCCGGGGGACCGCCGGGCCGCCTCGCCGCGGCGGCGGGCCGGCAGCGGGGCCGGTCCGCCCGTGTCGGAACGGCGGCGCCCGGTCGCGGGCTGCTCGTCGGGGTCACCGCGCCGGGGGCGCTGCTCGGTGACGGGCTTGCCGTGCGAGCTGACCAGCTTGGGCGTCTGCCGCCGGGGCAGCGGTACGGGTCCGCCGGAGCGCTGGGCGGCCGGCCTGTCGTCGGCGTGGCTCTCGTCGGCCCGCGGGGAGGCCGGCTGATGGGGCTCATCCCGCCGGGAGGCGGCCGGGTCGTCGGCGCTGCCGCGGGAGCGGGGGCGGAACAGCCCGCCGCGCTCGGTCTCCTCGTCCGTCAGCGCCCCCGGGAAGTCGTCGATGGCGTCCAGGTCCACGGGGCCCTCCAGCTCGACCGGTCCGTCCAGCAGGGAGGTCGGCACGCCGGGCAGTTGCGCCGGCGCCTGGGAGCGGCCGGAGGAGAGGCTCGCCGCCTGCCCGGCTTCCCCCGAGGGGCGGGCGCGGTCGAGGCGGAAGCCGATGCCGTTGGTGTCCGGGACATCGTCGGTGAGCAGTGTGTCGGGAATGAAGACGATGGCGGTGGTGCCGCCGTAGGGGGACGGCTGAAGGGAGACCCGGACGTTCTGACGCTGGGCGAGGCGGCTGACCACGAACAGGCCGAGCCGGTCCGTGTCGGAGAGTTCGAACTCGGGCGTCTCGGCGAGCCGGAGGTTGGCGTCCAGCAGTGCCTCGGCCGCCATGCCCAGACCCCGGTCGTGGATCTCCAGGGTGAAACCGTTGGCGACCCGCTCGCCGAGCACCTGCACGGCGGTGTGCGGCGGCGAGAAGACCGTGGCGTTCTCGAGGAGTTCGGCCGCCAGATGGGTGAGGTCGGCGACGGCCGGGCCGGTGACGGCGACACGCGGCAGGCGCCGGACCTCGATGCGCTCGTAGTCCTCGACCTCCGCGACGGCGGCGCGGACGACGTCCATCAACTGCACGGGTCTGCGCCACTGCCGCGACGGTGCGGCGCCGGAGAGGATCACCAGGCCCTCGGCGTGCCGGCGCATACGGGTGGTGAGGTGGTCCAGGCGGAAGAGGTCGGCGAGTTCGTCGGTGTCCTCGGTCCTGCGTTCCATGGTGTCCAAAAGGGTGAGCTGCTTGTGCAGCAGCACCTGACTGCGGCGGGCGAGGTTGACGAAGACCTCGGAGACGCCGGCGCGCAGTTCGGCCTGCTTGACGGCGGCCTCGACGGCGGCGCGCTGCAGGGTGTTGAGGGCCTGGCCGACCTCGCCGATCTCGTTCTTGTCGTACTCCAGCCGGGGCACCTCGGTCTCGACGTCGACCTGTTCACCGGCGGACAGGCGCCTCATCACGCTGGGCAGCCGCACACCGGACGCCTCGTGCGCCTCCAGGCGCAGCTGGCGCAGATCGCGGATGAGGCTGCGGCCGACGCGCACGGACAGGACGATGGAGAGCAGCAGGGTGACGAGGCCGAGGACGCCCGCGACGGCCGCCTGCACGATGACGCTCATGGCCACGGGCCGTACCCGGTCCTGGAAGCGATCGCCGGCCTGGTCGTCCATGGTGCCGAGTTGGTCGAGGACGCCGGCCGCGGCGGAGTCCCAGGTCCGGGCGGTGACGCCGTGCGGGGTTCCGGCGTCCGTGCGGACGGCGTTCTCCTCGGCCACGCGCAGCGGGGCGGTGGTGGCGTTCTTCCAGAAGCGTTCGTACCGATCGCGCTCCGCGGCGGGCAGCAGCGGCAGGCTGGTGTCGTACAACAGGGTGCGCTGGGCGATGAGGTCGGAGATGTCGCGGGTCTCGTCGTGGGAAAGCGTGCCGACCACGAGCGAGGAACCGAGCAGGGCGTCCTCGCGGGAGAGCAGCTCGCGGGCGCGGCCGATGTTGATCATGGCCTGACCCTGCTTTTCGATCTCGACGTCGTCGATGCCGTCGAGCACGGAGAGCAGGGAGAAGCAAGAGTCCACGAGCCGGTCGTAGAGGCCGAGTGCCTGGGCGCGGCTGACCGTGCGCTCCTCGACGCTGCGGCGCAGCGAGTCGAGGCCGTCGAAGGCGTCCAGGGCGGCGGTGAGGCGTTCGGTGTCGGACTCGTCCATGTCGTCGAGAACGTCATGGTCCTGGGCGTTCTTGCGGATCTTGGCGACCGCACGGTCGGTGGCGGCGCGGGTGCGGTGCAGCGCCGAGAGGGCGTCGGCCGCCCGCGGGTCGGCGAGGTAGACGAGGGTCTGGCGGCGTTCCTCCTGCAGGACGCGGACCGTGTCGTCGGCCGGGTAGCCGATGTTCTGTACGACGTCGGTCACATGGAAGAGCCGGGTGACCTCACGTCCCGTGAGTACCGTGGCGAAACCCCAGACGGCGGTCAGGGACACCAGCGGCACGAGAAGCAGCGCCACGATCTTCCGGCGGATCGACTTCCCGCGAAAGCGCATGGCCTCCCCCAGCTCGACCCCCACCGGCCGGGGGTACACATGTCCGTCAACAAACGGCGCGAGCCTACTACCGCCCCACGACTAACTCGAAGACACGTCCGGAGGATGAACTTCCGCTCCGGCGCCGAGAGATGGCGAGTTGTCCGGGTATTATGGGAGATTGCGCCCGGGTTGTGCGCTCCCACATCGGGACCGGCCGAAGCAGTACGGACAGCCAGTTGGCTGGAAATTTTCGCAAGTGGGGAATCTTCGCGGGGCGTTGTTCGTCCTTCTCTACGGGAGATGGGGGCGGAATCGGCCACAGGAGCCGCATCCCGCACCCCGGCGGCGTAAAACAGCGCAAGCCGGGCAGCCACTGGGGAGTCGGGGCCTTCGGGCACCGGGGCGAGCGGTCTGCCGGCGGTGGGGAGTGACACGGTGATGGGGACGGCGGAGCGGCGCGAGGCGCCCGAGGAGAGCGAGGCGGAGCGCTCGGCGGAGCGACGGCGCCGTCAGGCGCCGGATCGCGACATTCCGGAGCGGGGGCGTGCCGGGGAGCCCGTGGTCGGGCAGCAGGAGTCTTGTCACCGGCCGTTGTGGATCGAAGAGCCCGCGCGGCGGCGCCGGATGCCGGATCCGGTGCGTACGGCGGCGGTACGGGCGGTGCTGATCATCGCGGTGACGCTGATCCAGGCCATGGTGGCGTTCCTGTGCACGCTGGCAGGCTCCTGGCTGGCGTTCCCGATGGTGATCAGCAGCGTCGCCAGTACGGTGGTGGCGACGTGGGCCGCGGTCGATGTGTGGGTGACCCGCCAGGTGTGGAGCCAGCGGCACGGCGTGGTCTCCGAGCCGAGCAGCACCGCCCGCTCGCTGCGCCGCGAGCGCCGCGCCCGTCGGCGTCAGGAGCGGATCGCCGCGCGGGAGCAGGAGCGGATACGCCGACGGGGCGGCACCGGGCAGCTGTCGCATCCCTGACCTTCGGACGGGCCGGTTGCGGTGACCTCGGCGGCCGGTGCCGGCCGCCGGGCCGGCACTCCGCTCAGCTGCCCCCGACCCCTCACGCCGGCCGCTTGTACATCCGGGTCGCCGTGATCTCGCTGTGCACCGCTTCTCCGGTCTGTGCCTGCTGCGGCAGTCCCGGACGCAGGTGTTCCTCCACGCTGATGTACTTCAGGCCCGCCCTGAGGTCGGCGTCATTGCGCAGCCGGATGACCAGCGGGAACTCGGCCAGCGCGGTGGTGTCGAACAGACCGGTGGTGTAGAGCAGCTGCACGCCCAGCGCGTCGGAGACGGCCCGCTGGAGTTCCAGCAGGTACGTCGCGTTGGCGCGGCCGATCGGGTTGTCGAGGAACAGCGTGCCCGCGTGGCGCTGCTTGTCCCGCCCCCGGTCGTTCGACCGGAGCGCGGCCATCGTGCAGTACAGCGCGATGGCGGCGGTGAGCAGCTGACCACCGGAGAACACGTCGCCCATCTGCCCGACGGGCACCCGCTCGGCGCGCAGTACGGCGTCGGGCTTGAGGATCTCGACGGCCACGCCCTTGGGCTGGAGCGCTGCCGCGACTCCGCGCAGCAGCAGGGACATGCCGTCACGACGCAGGTCCGAGTTCTTCTTCACGGCCGCGCGCGTGGCGTCGTCGATGACCTCGCCGAGCCGTTCGGTGAGGGTCGCCTGGTCGGGCTCTTCGAAGCGGATGCGCAGGAACTCCTGCCCCGACCACTCGCCGAGGCCTTCCGGGAGGCGGGAGAGCCGCTGGGCGGAGCGCAGGGTGGCGAGGGCCGACTCGACCAGTCCCCTGAGCCGGTCCACGATCGAGTCCCGGTTGCGCTCCAGCTGGGCCAGCTCGTCGGTGAGGACGCGCAGTCGGGGCGCGAAGGCGTCCGCCCACTTCTGGGCGTGCTCGGGCAGGGCGGAGGCGGGCAGCTCACGGATCTGCTGCCGGGCGGGGGTGCGGACCTGCTCGTAGCGCGTGGAGTTGGCGTGCCGGACGAGCACGTCGCTCGCCTCGCGCACGGCCGACTCGGCGGCGGCGAGGTCGGCGGCGCAGCCGCGCAGCGAGCGGCGCGCCTCGGCGGCCGAGTGCCGGGCCTCCTCCAGGCTGCCCGGGTACGGCTCCGGCTCCTCCTGCTCCTCTTCGACGGCGTGCTCGCGCAGCAGGTCGCGGAGCATCGCGGCGATCTCGTCGAAACCGCTCGCCGCGTCCTCGGCGGCCCGGTGCGCCTCCAGCAGTTCGGCGTGCGCCTCCCGGGCCTCGGCCAGCGCCTCGGTGCGGGAGGCGAGTTCGGCCGTGGCGGTGCGCAGCAGGGCCTGGGCGTGCTCGGCGTCGCGCGGCACGAGTTCCTCGGGCAGCTCGGTGTGTGCCTCGCCGTCCTCGGGGGCGTGTCGCTCTGCCTCGCCGCGCAGCCGTCCGAGCTGCTCGCTCGCCGTGGACATCCGGGTCTCCAGGAGCTGCACCAGCTCCTCCGCGCGCGCGGCGGCGGCCTGCCGGGAGGGGCCGTCCGAGCCGTCCGGCGACTGCAGCAGCTGTTCGGCGCGGGTGCGGACCTTGTTGCTGAGCCGGTCGAGTTCAGCGCGGGCCGCGCTCTCGTCGCTCTCCGCACGAGCCTGCTCGGCGCGCAGGTCGGCGCCGACGCCGACCTTCTCGTACACCTGGGAGGCGGCCCGGTAGGCCTCGCGCAGGGCGGGCAGGGAGGTCTTCGGGGCGTCCGCGCCGTCCTCCTGTACGTCGTCGGGGGCGCCGGCGATCTCGGAGCGTTCGGCGCGCAGCGCACGCGCGGTGCGGCGGGCGTCGTCGGCGGCGCGCTGGGCGGCGCGGCGGTCCTCGTCGGCGGCACGGGCGCGCTCCAGGCAGACCTGGGCACGGGCCTCCGACTCGGCGGCCTCGTCGGCGAGTTCGCGCAGTTTCACCTGCCAGCCGGCGCGCTCGCGCAGCCGGAAGGCGAGCCCGGCGAGGGCGTCGGCGGCGCGCCGGGCCTTCTGCGCGGATTCCTGCCGTTCGTCTCGGACCTGCACGGCCTCGGCGGCGGACTCCTCGGCCTCGGCCCGCGCCGTGCGCGCCTCGGCCAGTTCGGCCTCGGCCTCCTCGGCGAACGCGCGGGCCTCCTGGGCGGCCTCGGCGAGTTCGGTGAGCCGGCCGGCCGGGCAGCCGGTGCGCCAGGAGGCGAGGCGTGCGGCAAGCTCGCGGTCCTTGCCGAGCCGGGCGGCCAGGGCGCGGATCTCCTCGTCGCGTTCGGTGGCCCGCGCGCGCAGCGTCTGCCGCTCCTCGTCGGCGGCGTGTTCGTCGTGCATGGCCGGGTTCGGCGGGACGAGGAAGACGTCACTGGGGGTCGCGTCCGGGGCCGGGGTGGGGGCGAGCAGCGCGGCGGCCGTGCCGACGGCCACGGCCGAGCGGGGCAGCAGGGCGGCCTCGGAGAGCGCCTCACGGGCTCGTGCGTGTGTGTCCGGGTCGGTGATGATCACGCCGTCGACCAGTTCGGGGCGGGCGGCGAGCACGCGCGCGTGGTCGGCGGGGTCGACGGCCTGTGCGAGGTAGCGCCAGCCGGGCAGCGCGGGGATGCCGTGCTCGCCGAGGAACTCGACGGTGGCCAGGACGTCCGGGCCGGGCGGCAGCAGTCCGCCGTCACCGAGGGCTCCGAGGATGCGGGCGTCGTCCGCGGCGGCGGTGCGCAGGTCGAAGAGGTGCCGTTCGGCGGTCGACACGGCGTCGTCGAGCAGCTCGCGCAACTCGTCGGCGAAGCGGTCGAGTTCCTCGGGCGTGACGGGTCCTTCGTCCGAGGCGCCGGACGCGCCGGCGTCCGCGGTCCCGGTGTGCGCGCCCGGGGCACCGTGGCCGCCGGCCGCCAGGCCGGTCCGGTCGTCCGATGTGTCGTCGTCTCCCGACCGGGGTGCGGGCACACCGGGCCGCCCGGCCCCGACGGCGCCCGGCAGGTTCAGGAGTTCCGCCAGCCGTTCCTCTGTCGCGAGGGACTCGGCGAGGCGCCGCTCGGCCTCGTGGGCGCGCTCGGCCGCGGTCGCCGCGTCCGCGGCGCGGGCCGCGGTCAGCTCCGCGCGGGACTCGGCGGAGGCCGCCTCGCGGGCGTGCTCGGTCACCTTGCGGGCGGCCTCCCGAGCCGCGTCCCAGGCGGCCACGGCCGTCTTCTCGGCGTCGCTGGCGGCGAGCGCGGCGCGGGCCGGGTCGGCGTCCGGGGCGCTGTCGTCGAGCCAGCCCGCACGGACCGCCTCGGCGGTCTCCTGCTCGACCTCGGCGAGGCGCTGGCGCAGATGCCCGGCCTCGCTGCGGGCGCGCTGCGCCTCGGTGGCTGCGGCGGTGGAGTCCCGGTAGGCGCTGTCGCTGACCTCCTGGAGGGCGGCGGAACGCTCCTCCTCCTCGTTGGCGAGGGCCTCGGCACTCCCGGTGGCCGAGTGCAGGGCCCGTACGAGGTCCACGGCGGCCTTGGCGCGGGCGGCGAGCGCGGGCGCGGCGTCCCGCTCGGCCTCCTGGATGGCGGCGGACACGCGCGCGACCCGGTCGGCGGCGGCGCGGTGGCGCAGCACGGACTCGGCGGCCTGCCAGGCGGCGTGCAGGGTGCGCGCGTCGGCGAGCTCGCGCTTCTGCGCGGCGGCGGACTTCTCGGCCGCGGCGAGCGCCAGGGAGGCGTGCCGGTAGGCGAGTTCGGCAGCGATCAGGGCGCTGCGCTCCCGCGCGCCCTCGGAGTGCGTGACCGCGTAGGCGGCGGCCGTGACGCGCTGGGCGAGATCGGCGGCCCGCACCCGCTCCCGCACGGCCCGCGCGGACAGCCGCCGGACCTGCGTGCGGGTGCGTCGCTCGGCGCCGGCGTGGATGTCACGCGCACCCGCACGCGCCTCGGCGGCCTGGACGATCCGGCCGAGCAGATCGACCGAGCCCGCGGTGAAGTCCCGTTCGGCGATCAGCTCGGTGCGCCGGCCCAGCTTGTTCCCGAAGCCGCTGACGAGGTCGGCGAGACCGTCGGTGTCGCGGGTGTCGGTGACGGCGCGCAGCAGCAGATCGGTGAAGTCGGAGTCCTTCTTGACCGCGAAGAGACCGGCCGCCTCGCCCTCGTCGGCGTTCATCTCCCGCTGGTAGCGGAAGAGTTCGGGGTCGAGGCCGAGGTCGCCGAGGTGCTCGATCCAGCGGTCGTGGATCTCCTCCCAGTGCACCTCCAGATGCGGGTAGGCCTTGCCCGCCTCCATGAGGGCGTCGCGGAAGCCCTTCATGGTGCGGCGGCGTCCCTGGGCGCCCGAGGCACCCTCGACGGGCGGCCGTACGGCGGTGGACTCGGCGACGGGCAGGTTGTCCAGGCTGAGGCCGGGGCCGGGCCGGAAGGAGTACCAGGCCTCGGCGAACTTGCGCGGGTCGTTGGAGACCTGGCGCCCGCGCCACTCGCTGACCTTGCCGACGACGACGCATTCGCCGGTCTGCACGTGCTGCCACTCCAGCGCCACGTGGCCGCAGTCGTCGGCGAGCAGGAACTTGCGCAGCACGCCGGAGCTGGCGCCGCCGAGGGTGTTGCGGTGGCCCGGCAGCATCACCGAGAAGATCAGCTTCAGCAGTACGGACTTGCCGCCGCCGTTCTCCAGGAACAGCACGCCCGCGGGCGCGGGGCGGCGCGGCGGGCCGGTCGGCTCCTCCTCGAAGAACTCCGCCTGGGTGGGCGCCGGGTCGGGCACGGGCTCGCCCACACCCCGCAGGTCAAGCACGGTGTCGGCGTAGCGCGCACCGGCGGGCCCGATGGAGTAGAGGCGGACCCGGGACAGCTCGTACATGGCGGACTCTCGTCAGTCTTCTGGCAGATCGGGGAGGTGTTCAGGAGTGCGACGGCGCGTGGAACGGCAGCCCGGCGTCGGCCACCAGGTCCAGGTCGTCGGTCCCCTCGGCGGGCAGCAGGCTGGCCGTGCCGTCGGTGACCGGGACGACGCCCAGCTCCAGCAGTTCGGCCAGCGCGGCGCTGCCGGCCATGTCGCGCACCTGGAGCTGGTAGCGCGCCGTGGTGCGGTAGGTGCCTCCGTGCTCGTCTCCGGTGCGCTGCAGGAACCCCGAGTCGGTGAGGAAGGCCACGGCCTTGGCCACGATGCCCGTGGTGGAGGCGGCCGGCCGGCGCGCGTCCTTGGTGGCGCCGGTCGCGCTGCGTCTGGCCCAGATCCGCCAGGCCGCCTCCAGCCCGGGTGCGTCGGTCGCCGGGTCGGTGTTCTCGCCCTGCTCCTCGGCGCGCTCCTCCAGGCGGCGGCAGGCCTGCCGGACGAAGGCGTCGACCCCGTTGACGGTCACCCGGCCGATGTAGGAGTCGTCGGCCAGGTCCTCGGGACGCGGGAACGCCAGCGCGGCGACGGCGAGATGGGCAAGACCGTGCAGGAACCGGTCTCCGGAGTCGGCGGCGGTGCGACGCGCGTAGTCGCCCATCCGGACGGCGAACACCGAGTCCTCGGCGGCCGTCACGGCCATCCCCGCGCGCGGGGAGACCTCCAGCACGACGAGCCCGAGACCTGCGGCGACGGCGTCCGCGAGCCGGGCGAACGGCGGGTCGTCGCGGTAGCGGCGCAGCAGCTCCGTGTACTCCTGGTCGCGCGCGGGCTGCAGCTTGGGCTGCAGCCCGAAGGCGACGAGCCGCGCCGCGTCGGCGGCGTCGGCCGGGGTGACGGCGGCGGTCGCCGGCGCGGCGGGGGTCTCCGCCTCACTCCACTCGACGTGCTCGCTCACGGACACAACTCCTTGCTCTTGAAACTGAGGGAGGGCGCAGCTCCCCAAGGGGCGCGGGGCCACATAAATCTGCGGCTTCGCCGCGGGGCGCGGACGGCCACGACGGAGCCGCAGGCACCCTCCGGCGGAACCATCACGCGGCCTCCGTCCGGTCCGCCGCCATTCCCGCCGCATCCAGCAACGCGGTTCCCACGATCAGATCGGCCCCGCCGAACTCGGGATCCTCCAGCTCGGTCCCGTCGTCCACGGCGAACAACAGCTTCTCCTCGCCCTGGCGGTACGCGGTACCGACCGCCGGGCTGGCCGCGTGCACGGCCAGCAACGCGACCAGGTACGGAAGATCGGGATCCTGCCTGCGCGCCTCCGTCAGCAGCCCGGACAGCCTCCGCGGCGCATCGGAGGGCAGATCCAGCAGCTCCATGGCGGCAGCCAGCTGTTCTTCGCTGAACCGGCTGTCGTCGGGCGTCGCGATCAGGTCGGGTTCGGGCATCTCCGCGCCAAGGTGCTCCCGCTCCACCGGAGGCGTCAGCAGTATGTCGACGAGGTCGCCCACCCGTACGGACACCGGCGTACGCAGCCCCGTGCCGTGCGCGAAGAAGGCGTCCGTGACCCGGATCGCCTGTTCCAGGGGCAGCGGCAGCAGCGGCGCGACCAGGTGGCCGTAGAGGTCTGTCCCGGACGTGGTCATGGGGGTGGCGAAGGCCTGCCGGTCCTGTTCGGCGCGGAACAGGGGGCCGGCCTCCAGGAGGCGCGACTGAAGCTGGGTGTGCCGCCGGATGCAGTCCTTGACGATGTCGACCAGCTCGGCGGCGCGGCGCTTGTGCTCGGGCTCCTCGGTCTCGTCGCGGGCCTTGCGGATGTTGGTGAGGATCGCGTTCTCGTGGCGGTAGCGGTCGGCCACGTGGTCCAGGGCCTCGGTGATCATGTCGGGTACGGCGTTGAGCCAGTCCACCGCGCGGACGTTGCGCCGGGTGGCGTCCAGGGCGCGGCGCAGGGTCTCCGAGTACTGCACGGTGCGGTAGCGGGCCTGCTCCGCGGCGAGCTGGGCATCGGCCAGGCGGCCGCGGCTGATCAGCACCTCCAGCTTGACCTCGGCGGCGATCTGGGCGCTGGTGACGTCGGTGTCCAGGGCGCCGACCAGGACGTTGACCGCTTCGTCGGTGGTGCGGAGGTAGACGGTGCCGCCGGGGCCCGGGACTTCCTCGATCAGCTTGAAGTCGTAGTCACGGCGGACATATGTGCCGTCCTGCGCGAAGGTGCCGTACACGGCGCGGAAACCGCGGTCCACGCTGCCGACGTTGATCAGGTTCTCCAGGACCCAGCGGGCCACGCGCTCGTGCTCGGCGATGGGCCGGTGCGGGGCCTGGGCGGCGATGCGCGGGACGAGCCGGGCCACGATCTGCTCGTGGTCGGCGCCGGTGTCGAAGTCCATGTTCAGCGTGACCAGGTCGATGGCGGCCAGGGCCACCTCGGCCATGCCGTACACCGAGTACTCGCCGGCCAGATTGGCCTTGCGCGCATCCAGGTCGTGCAGCGGCGCCGTGCAGGCGAGCGCGCGCAGCCGCCGCGCCAGCCCCTCGTCGGCGGCCGGGCCCGGTGCCGGGCGCGGCCCCGCGCTGAGCTGGGGCGGAACACGGTCCGTCGATGCAGGCGAAGTCACGGTGCACAGACTAGGTCCTCCGTCTGACAACAGCCCAAACGACGCAGAGCGGCTCCGCCGGGAGGGCAGGACACCGCAGTCGTTTCCGGGTGCGAGCCGCCCGTGGCCGGTCGGGCCCCGCGGCGAAGCCGCCTGGGGATGCGGCCCCGCGCCCGCTACGGGGCGGTTTCCTCCCCCACCCGTCGCAGGTACACCTCCACAACCCGCTGCAGGGAGTCGGAGAGGTAGGTCTCCAGCAGCCGCTCCGCCGCCGCGCAGTCCCCGGCCTGCAGCGCCTGGAGGATCTGGCGGTTGCGGGCGAGGTAGGGCTCGTGCAGCCGACGCGGGTCGTCCACCACATGGAAGGCGAGCCGCAGCTCGGCGAAGACGCTGCGCATCAGCTCGTCGGTGCGTTCGCTGCCGGCCAGCGCGACCAGTTCCCGGTGGAAGTGGATGTTGGCCGTACCCAGTGCTTTCCAGTCGTTCTCGTGGGTGGCCAGCTGTCCCTCGGTGACAGCGGCGGTCAGCCCTTCGAGGGCGTAAGGCGGCTCGCCCAGACCGCGGACGACGGCGCACTCGACCAGCGTCCGGGTGCGGTAGATGTCCTCGACGTCCTCCACGGTCAGGACCCGGACGAAGACGCCGCGGTTGAGTTCGTGGACGAGCAGCCGCTCGTGGGTGAGCAGCCGGAACGCCTCGCGCAGGGTGTTGCGGGAGACGCCGAGCGCGCCGCCGATGGCGTCCTCCGACAGACGGGTGCCCGGTGGGAAATAGCCGTCGGCGATACGGGTCCTGAGGATGTCGGAGACCCGTTCGGCGGTGCTGGTGCGCCCCAGGAGGGCGCGGTCGTCGGCCAGTCCCGTCAGCTGCTCTGCCATGCCCGGAATTCAATCGCAGACCCAGGAGCGATACAACGCAGGTATTGAAGGATCGTTGAACGATCCTCTACGGTGCTCCGCACGGAAGAGCTTCCGCACGGCACTGCTCAGTCCCCCGCACCCTTCGTCCCCCTTCTGCGAGGTGCCCATGAGCACGACCCCTCCACCACGCTCCGTGACCTCCGGCATACGACCGGCCCGGGCCGAACGCGACGCCGAGGACGGCGCGTTCGGCTGGCTGCGCGCCCTCGGCCCGCGCGGCCGGCATGCCTTCGCCGGTGCTTTCGGCGGATATGCCCTGGATTCCTACGACTACTTCACCCTGCCGCTGAGCATGGTGGCGCTCTCGGCGTACTTCGGCCTGGACAGCGGCCAGACCGGTCTTTTCACCACCGTCACGCTGGTGGTCTCCGCGGTCGGCGGTGCCGTGGCGGGCGTGGTGGCGGACCGGGTGGGCCGGGTGCGGGCGCTGATGATCACGGTGATCACCTACGCCGTGTTCACCGTGGCCTGCGGTTTCGCGCCGAACTACGAGACGCTGCTGGTCTTCCGCGCCCTGCAGGGCCTCGGTTTCGGCGGCGAATGGGCGGTCGGGGCGATCCTGGTCGCCGAGTACGCGAGTGCGCGGCACCGGGGCCGCACCATCGGGGCGATCCAGAGTTCCTGGGCGGTCGGCTGGGCCCTGGCCGCGATCGTCTACACACTGGTCTTCTCCTTCGCGGGCGACGACCTGGCCTGGCGCGTCATGTTCTGGACCGGAGCCCTGCCCGCGCTCCTCGTGGTGTGGCTGCGCCGCCGGGTGCACGACGCGCCGGAGGCGGCGGCGGCCCGTGAACAGAGCCCGCAGCGCGGCTCGTTCACGGCGATCTTCCGCCCCGGTACGGACGGCGATCCGGGCCTGCTGCGTACGACGGTCTTCGCGGGCCTGCTGTCCACGGGCGTGCAGGGCGGCTACTACACGCTGGCGACCTGGGTGCCGACGTACCTGAAGACCGAGCGCGGCCTGTCCGTCGTCGGCACCGGCGGCTATCTGACCTTCCTGATCTCCGGCGCCTTCCTCGGCTACCTGACCGGCGGCTATCTGACCGACCGGCTGGGCCGGCGCCGCACCATCTGGCTGTTCGCGCTGCTGTCGGCGATCTGCGTCCTGGCGTACGCGAACATCCCGCACGGCGCCGACACCCTGCTGCTGGTGCTCGGTTTCCCGCTCGGCTTCTGCATGTCGGCGATCTTCAGCGGCTTCGGCTCCTATCTCAGCGAGCTGTACCCGACGGCGGTGCGCGGCACCGGGCAGGGCTTCACGTACAACACGGGCCGCGCGGTGGGCGCGGTCTTCCCGACCCTGGTGGGCTTCCTGGCCGACAGCTGGGGCGTGGGCGGTGCGCTGGTCTTCGGCGCGATCGGCTACGGGCTCGCGGCGCTGGCGCTGCTCGGGCTGCCCGAGACGCGCGGGAAGGAACTCACGTGATGCGGGTGGACCGTTCCGGGGACCGGCCGGTGACCCTCGTCGACACGCACGCGCACGCGTGGAGCCCGGAAACCGCGCGGGCCCGCTTCAGGGAGGGCCTCGCGGGCCCTACGGCGGGCGTCGCGGCGGGCCACACACAGGCCAACCTGATAGCAGTCCCGGCCGACTGGGCGTACGACATGCTGCTGTTCTGCCAGCGCAACCCGAAGCCGTGCCCGGTGCTCGACGTCACGGACGCCGGTTCGCCCACGACCGTGCTCGCGGACGGCGCCGACCTGCGCACCGATCTGCCGCGCTACCGGGTGTGGCACCACGGCGAGCTGGTCGAGGAGCCCACGGACGTGCGGGCGCACTGGCGGGACGACCTGGTGTCGTTCCTGCTCGGCTGCAGCTTCACCTTCGAATGGGCGCTGGCCGGGGCGGGCGTCCCGATCCGGCATCTCGAGCAGGGCCGCAACGTGCCGATGTACACGACCGACCGCCTGTGCCGTCCGGCGGGCCGGCTGCGCGGACCGATGGTGGTGTCGATGCGCCCGGTGCCGCCCGGGCAGGTGCGCACCGCGATCCGGGAGAGCGGCCTGCTGCCGGCCGTGCACGGCGGCCCGGTGCACTGCGGCGATCCCGGGGAGCTCGGCATCGAGGACCTCGGCCGGCCCGATTTCGGCGACCCGGTGGAGGCCGCGCCCGGGGACGTCCCGGTGTTCTGGGCGTGCGGGGTGACCCCGCAGGCGGCGGTGATGGCCTCCCGGCCGCCGTTCGCCCTCACCCACGCACCGGGCCGGATGTTCCTGACCGACGTCCGCGACGAGCAGTACCGGGTGGCCGGCGTCGACTGACGCCGGCACGCACCGCACACGACACGAGGACCGGAGACACGGAGGACCATGACCGCGATCGATCTGAACGCCGACCTCGGCGAGGGCTTCGGCCGCTGGCGGCTGACCGACGACGAACAGCTGCTGTCCGTCGTCACCAGTGCCAACGTGGCCTGTGGGTTCCACGCCGGGGACGCGGCCACCATGCGTCGGGTGTGCGAGCTGGCAGTCGAGCGAGGGGTGACGATCGGCGCGCAGGTCTCCTACCGGGACCTCGCCGGGTTCGGGCGGCGCGCGATGGACGTGCCGCCCGCCGAACTGACGGCCGAAGTGGCCTATCAGATCGGCGCCCTGGAGGTGTTCGCCCGGGCGGCCGGCGCGCGCGTGGCGTACGTCAAGCCGCACGGCGCGCTCTACAACCGGGTCGTGCACGACGAGGAGCAGGCGCGCGCGGTGGTCGAGGGCGTGCTGCTGGCGGACGCCTCGCTGCCGGTGCTGGGCCTGCCCGGCTCGCTCCTGCTGGAACTGGCCGGGAAAGCGGGCCTGCCGGCCGTGGCCGAGGCGTTCGCGGACCGCGCCTACACCGACGAGGGCACGCTGGTGCCGCGCGGCCGGGACGGCGCCGTGGTGACCGACCCGGACGCGGTCGTGGAGCGCTCGGTGAGCCTCGCGCGCTTCGGCGCGGTCGTCGCGCACTCCGGCGCGCGCATCCGGATGCGCGCCCGCTCCCTGTGTCTGCACGGCGACACGCCCGGCGCCGTGGATCTGGCTCGCCGGGTGCGCGAGCAGCTGACGGCGGCGGGTGTGCGGGTGGAGGCCTTCGCATGAGGGCGCTGCCCGTCGGCGAGGACGCGCTGCTCGTGGAGGTCTCCTCCGGCGAGCGGGCACAGGCCCTGCACGCACGGCTGCTGCGCCTTCGCGCGGAGGGCTCGCTGGCCGTCCGGGAGATCGTTCCGGCGGCTCGTACGGTCCTGCTCGACGGCCTGGACGACCCGGTCCGTTGGGCATCCGAACTGACGACATCCGACGTACTTCCCTCTCCCCCGCGCGCGCGTGAGCTGATCGAGCTGCCCGTGCGCTACGACGGTCCGGACCTCGCCGAGGTCGCCGCCCGCTGGCAGGTGACCGAGCGCGAGGTGGCCCGGATCCACGCGGGCACCGAGTTCACGGTGGCCTTCTGCGGGTTCGCGCCCGGCTTCGGCTATCTCACCGGGCTGCCGTCGCACTACGACGTCCCGCGCCGGGCCACCCCGCGTACGGCGGTCCCGGCCGGCGCGGTGGCACTGGCGGGGCCGTACACGGGTGTGTACCCGCGCTCCTCGCCGGGCGGCTGGCAGCTGATCGGCACGACGGAGGCGGTGCTGTGGGACCACACGCGCGTACCGGCCGCACTGCTCTCACCGGGCACCCACGTGCGCTTCGTACCGGTGGAGGGCGCATGACCGATCGTGCGCTCGTGGTCGTGCGGGCCGGGGCGCTGACCACCGTGCAGGACCTCGGGCGGCCCGGGTACGCGCACCTCGGTGTGCCCCGTTCCGGGGCGCTCGACCCGCATGCGGCCGCCCTGGTCAACCGCCTGGCCGGCAACGCGCCGGACGCGGCCGTGCTGGAGACCACGGTCAACGGCTGTGCGCTGCGGCCCCGTTCGGCGGTGACCGTGGCGGTCGGGGGCGCGCCCTGCCCGGTGGCGGTGGGTGGCCGCCCGGCGGCGTGGGGCGCCCCGGTGGTCGTACCGGCCGGTGAACTGCTGGAGGTGGGGACGGCCGTGGCGGGTGTGCGCGCCTACGTGGCCGTCTCCGGCGGCATCGCCGTGGCGCCGGTCCTCGGCAGCCGGGCCACCGACCTGTTGTCCGGCCTCGGCCCGGCGCCGCTCGCGGACGGCACGGTGCTGCCGCTCGGTGCCCCGGCGGGCTCTCCCGCGCGCGTGGACAGCGCCCCGCAGCCGCGCCCGCCGGCCGAGCTGGTGCTCCGGGTGGCCCTGGGACCGCGCGACAACTGGTTCACGGCGCGCGCGGTCCGGGATCTCACCACGCGCGCGTACCAGGTGTCCTCGGCGAGCAACCGGATCGGCCTGCGCACCGAGGGACCCGCCCTCGAGCGGGCCCGGCCCGGTGAACTCCCCAGCGAGGGCATGGTGCTCGGCGCGGTCCAGGTGCCACCGGACGGCCGTCCGGTGGTGTTCCTGGCCGACCACCCGACCACCGGGGGCTACCCGGTGATCGCCGTGGTCCGCACCGCGGATCTGTCCGCGGCCGCGCAGGCGGTGCCGGGCACCCCGGTCAGGTTCGTGACCGTACGGCGCCGCTGAGCCTCGGCGTCGTCGGGGGCGCGCTGCGACTGCCCGGCCGTCGGCAGGGCGGCCAGCGCCGCGGACACCGCGGCCGTGGCGCGCAGGTCGAGGCGCGCGCTGGTGCCCCGCGCGCGGTGTCTCATCTCGTCGGCGGCCAGGTGGATCAGTTGCGGCAGCAGGTCCCTGCACCGCCTGACCACCCAGGCGGTACCCGCGGTGGCCAGCCACAGCAGGCTCGCCGACCGCGTCGGGGCGGGGAACTCGGGTTCGGCGGACGGCGGCATGCCCGTAGCCATGCCCGCCTGCGCGAGCAGGGCGTGGAAGCGGACGGCCAGCTGCCGGTGACCGCGCTCGCCCGGGTGCAGCCGGTCCGCACTCCACAGGGCGCGGTCGGTGAGCCATTCGCCGTCCGAGGCGTGCAGGTGGACGGCCCCGTAGCGGTCGGACAGCGCGTGGACCACCTCGTTGACGGCCCGCTGCCGGCGGGCCAGCGGGCGGGCCAGAGCGGCCGGGAGGCGCAGCATCGCACCCGGATCGGGCAGGCAGGCGGTGAGCACGGTCGCCCCCTGGCCGGTGAAGGCCGCGCACACCTGGTCGAGCCGGGCGGCGACGGCGTGGATGTCGAAGGTGGCGCGCAGGGTGTCGTTGACGCCGATGACCACGGCCACCAGGTCGGGACGCAGCGCGAGGCCCGCGGGAGTCTGGCGCTCCAGCACGTCCCGCGTCTGGGCCCCGCTGACCGCGAGGTTGGTGAACTCCACGCTCGCGACGTCTGCGGCGAGGCCGCCGGCCAGCAGCGCCGCCCAGCCCCGCCAGCCGTTCCCGACGGGGTCGCCCACGCCCTCGGTCAGCGAGTCACCGAGGGCCACGAAGCGAACGGCTCTCATGCCACGCCCTCCCGGGCGGCGGGGCGGGTCGAGGCGTCCTCACGCCTGAGCGCTTTCGCGTCGTGCGCCGCCAGGAACGCCTCCACCGACGCGCCCCAGCCGAAGCACTCCGCACGCGCGCGTGCGGCCTCGCGCCGCTCCGGCCCGGAGCGCGACAGGAGCAGCTCCACGGCGTCCGCGAACGCCTCACCGCGGTCGGCCGCCGTCGCACCGGCCGATCCGATCACCTCGGGCAGCGCCGAGGACGCGCTGGCCACCACGGGCGTGCCGCACGCCATGGCCTCGAGCGCGGCCAGGCCGAAGGTCTCGGCCGGTCCCGGCGCCAGGGCCACGTCGGCGGACGCCTGGAGCGCACCGAGGACGGCCCGGTCGGAGACATGCCCCAGGAACGTCACCGGCAGCCCGCGCTCGCGCGCACGCTGTTCGAGCCGCAGCCGCAGCGGCCCGTCCCCGGCCACGACCAGCACGGCCCGCCGCCCGCGGCGCAGCAACGCCTCCAGGGCGTCCAGCGCCGTGCCGGGCCGCTTCTCCACGGACAGCCGGGAGCACATCACGAGCAGCGCCTCGTCCACGCGCGCGTGCAGGGCACGCAGCCCCGGGTCGCGCAGCGCGGGGTGGCGCGCCATCAGGTCGACGCCGAGGGGGGCGCGTACGACGTTGCGCGCACCGATCCGTACGAACTCGCGCTCGGCGAACTCCGTCGTGCACACGATGCGCGAGTAGACGTGCGCGGTGCGGATGTTGAGGGCGTCGGCGGCCCGGCGGGACAGGCTCTCGGACAGGCCCCAGGTGCGCAGCACGCCGTCGGCGGTCTCGTGGGAGACCATCACGGCGGGCACTCTCGCCCGCCGGGCCCAGCGGCCGGTCCAGCGCAGGGTCGTCCGGTCGGAGACCTCCAGGCGGTCCGGTGCCAGTTCCTCCAGGAGGTCCGCCACACGCCGCTTGTCGGTCAGGACGCGGTAGCCGCCGGTGCCGGGCAGCAGCGGGCCGGGCAGGGTGATGACCCGGCCCTGCTCGGTGTCGCGGTCGGTGTACCGCTCGCCCGGAACTATCAGCACCGGCTCGTGCCCCGCCGCCAGAAAACCCCTGCCCAGTTCCCGCAGGGCCGTGCGCAGGCCGCCGGAGGACGGGGCGACGAAGTTGGCGAGCCGCACGATGCGCAAGGGCTTGCCGATCATGCCGCCACCACCGTCCTGCGTGCCGCGAGCACGTCTTCGTAGTGCGCGATCAACTGGTCGCCGATGGCGGCCCAGGTGCGGCCCTCGACCGTGGCCCGTGCGGCGGCTCCGTACGAGGCCCGCAGGCCGGGGTCGGCGGCCAGGGTGCGTACGGCCTCCCGTACGGCGTCCGCGTCGCGCGGCGGGACGAGCAGCCCGGTGCGGCCGTGGTCGACGAGGTCGAGCGGGCCGCCGGCGGCGGGAGCGACCACGGGAACCCCGCTGGCCATGGCCTCCTGGACGGTCTGGCAGAACGTCTCGAAGGGGCCGGTGTGCGCGAACACGTCCAGCGAGGCGAAGATCCGGGCGAGGTCGTCGCCGGTGCGACGGCCCAGGAAGACCGCGCCGGGCAGGGCCTCGGTGAGGTGGGCGTGGCTGGGTCCGTCGCCCACGACCACGACGCGTACGCCCTCCAGGCCGCAGACTCCGGCGAGGAGTTCGACGTGCTTCTCGGGGGCGAGCCGGCCGACGTAGCCGACGATCAGTTCGCCGTTCGGGGCGAGCTCGCGGCGCAGCGCCTCGTCTCGCCGATCCGGCCGGAAACGGACGGTGTCCACGCCCCGCTGCCACAGCCGTACCCGGGGCACGCCATGTGCCTCCAGGTCGTTCAGGGCGGCGCTGGACGGTGCCAGGGTGCGGTCGGCGGCGGAGTGGACGGAGCGGATCCGGCGCCAGGCGGCAGCCTCGCCGGCGCCCATGTACGTACGGGCGTAGCCGGCCAGGTCGGTCTGGTAGACGGCGACGGCGGGGATGCCGAGCCGGGCGGCGGCTGCCATGCCGCGGACGCCGAGGACGAAGGGACTTGCCAGGTGAACGACGTCGGCGCGGTGCTCGGTGAGCGCCGCGGCCAGGCGTCGGCTGGGGAGCGCGACGCGCACCTGGGGATAGCCGGGGAGGGGGAGGGAGGGGACACGGACGACGGGGCACGGAGCCTCGAGGGCGTCGGCCTTGGTGCCGGGCGCGGGGGCCGGCGCGACGACGAGCGGGAGGTGGCCGCGATCCACGAGGTGCCGGGCGGTCTGGAGCGCGCAGTGGGCAACGCCGTTCACATCGGGGGGAAAGGATTCGGTCACGATGACGACACGCATAGGGGTGTTGTCGCCGCGCCGGACGTGGCCGCGTCAACGTCGATCTTTCCGGACGGGGAACGTCCCATGAGCGTTGGTCTGCACACCCGAGCAGGTCAGCCGGCCGTCATGACCACCTGACCTCCGGGTCACCCCGTGTTCACCCGGCGGGCGGTCTCCCGCCCGTCCCATGCGTGCGACGGTGCCCGGTGGGTCACATGGCTTGCGCGTCCGGTCCGAAGCGGCTGCGGACCGCCGTCTGTACCTCGTCCTCCTCGGCCGGGTCGGTGGCGAGGCGACGCAGTCGCTCGACGACCCGGGCGTCACCGGTCTCGGCGTGCCGGGCGGCGATTTCGCGGGTGGTCTCCTCGCAGTCCCACAGGCATTCGACGGCGAAGCCGGCGGCGAAGGAGGAGTCGGTGGCGGCCAGGGCGCGGGCGGCGCGGCCGCGCAGGTGGGAGGAGGCCGTCTCCCGGTAGATATGGCGCAGCACGGGGGCGGCGCAGGCGATGCCGAGCCGTCCGGTGCCGTCGACCAGGGTCCACAGGGTGGGCGCGTCGGGGCCCTCGCCGCGCACGGCCTCGCGCAGGGCGCCGAGGACCAGGTCGCTGTCCTGGGCTCCGCCGCGGCAGGCGAGCATGCGTCCGGCGGCCGCGCCGATGACGTCGGGGCGCTGGGCCCAGCCGCGGGCGCGGTCGACGGCGGCGATGCTGCGCATCCGTTCGAAGGCGTCGACGGCGGCCTCCACGACGACGGTCGGCCCGTCGGCGACGGCGGCTTCGATCAGGTCGAGGGCCGCGGGGTCGTCGCTGTCGGCGAGATAGCGCAGTGCCGTGCAGCGGGCGCCGTCGATGCCGTTCCTGGCGGCCTGGAGGATCTCCGGACGGTCCTCGGGTCCGGCCACGGCGACCAGACAGCGGGCGGCCGGCACATGGAGGGCGGCACCGCGTTCGATGCCCTGCTGGGCCCACTCGAAGACGGCTCGCACGCTCCATCCGGGGCGGGGCCCGGTGGGCCGCATCTGGCGCTGCCAGCGGTCGAAACAGCCGGTTTCCTGGGCGGCACGCACGCGCGTGGCGATCGATTCGCGCGGATCCTCGGCCCACAGCCGCCAGGGCCTCGGCTCGAAGGCGTCGCGCACGGCGACGGCCAGCTCGGCCTCGCCCTCGGGATCGGTGGCGAAGCGGGCCAGGACGGGGGCGGCGAGCGCGCGCAGGCCCGCGTCGTCGTCCCTCAGGGCCAGCTCGTCCAGGGCCCAGGCCCAGTTGGAGCCGTGGGCGGCGTACCTGCGCAGCAGTTCGAGCGCGTCCCGCCTGCCGTAGGAGGCGAGGTGCCCGAGGACGGCCAGCGCGAGGCCGGTGCGGGACTCGTCGGTGTCGAGGACGTCCTCGGCGTCGAAGAGGTGCGCCTCGATGGCGTCCAGCTCGCCGTTCAGGTCGAGGTAGAGCCGGGCGTAGTAGAGGGAGCGGTTCTCCACCTGCCAGTCGTGGCGGGGGTCGCGCAGCACGCAGTGGTTCAGGGCCGCGAGCGCTTCCGCGCGCGGGGCGGTGAGCGCGTGCAGCGTGCCGTCGCCGCGGCCGCGCTGGAGCAGGCCGAGCAGCGTACCGCTGGGCGCTATGACCGGATCGAACATGGGAAACAGCCTCACATCAAGCGTCGACGCAACCGGGAAACACGCACTACCTGGCCGCGTGACACAACGTCGGAGCGCCCGCCGTCTCTTGCTTGCTGTAGACCATTTCTCTCTGCCTCTCGTCGGTGGCCCATGCGGACCGCATCACGGTCCGCGCGGTGCGGCAACACCTGCCCAGCCATCGCGTCCGTGAATCACGTCGTCATGATGACCCGCGGTGTGTGCTGCCGCGACCGTATTTCCGGCGGCCCTTTACCGCCTCCCCCGTTTTCTGTGTCGTGCCTGGTCGGGACCGGCGCGTCAGTGCGCGCCGAACAACTCCAGGAGTTCCGTCTTGCCGAACATGCGCGCCGTGTCGAGGGCCGAGGGGGTTCCCGCGGCCGGGTCGGCGCCGCCCTCCAGGAGGGCCTTGATCACTTCCGTCTCTCCCTTGAAGACGGCCCCCGCGAGCGGGGTCTGACCTCGGTCGTTGATACGGTCCGCCTCCGCGCCACGGGCGAGCAGAGCATGTACCGCGTCGGCGTGACCGTGGTAGGCGGCGAGCATCACCAGGGAGTCCCCGCGGTCGTTGGTGAGGCCGGCCGGAACGCCCGCGTCGACGTACGCCACCAGCTCCTCCGTCCGGCCCCGCCGCGCCAGATCGAAGATCTTGGTCGCCAGCTCCACGACCTCGGGGTCGGGGGCTTCGCTCATTGACCGAACCGCCTCTCATTACAACCGTTCAGGTGAATCGCAAGAGTACTGGCTCGCGCCTCACATGACCCGATGTGCCCGAGGTAAAGATCACTGCAGAGCCCGCGGGACGCAAGCGCCCTGCTCAACCGGACCATGGACGGCTCCACCGCGCGAGGGAAAAGCACCCCATTTCACCCGGTTGCACCTTTTATCGTATAGACACATCCTGTGATCCTGGAAGTACTCATGGTGACTGTCCCCTCCCGACACCAGGAGACCTCAAATGATCCTCTCCATCTCAGGCGTCATGCTGCTCGGCGTGGTCGTCTTCCTCTTCTTCCGCAAGGACGGCCTCAAGGGCTCGCACGCGTGCACCTCGGCCCTGTTCGGCTTCTACCTGGCCAGCACGGGCATCGCACCCAGTATCAAGGCGGGCGGCGAGAGCCTGGCGAGCTTGCTCGGCGGCATCAAGTTCTGAGGCAGCCCGTCCCGCCCGTACGCACCAACAGGAGACAGCAGTGGCCCGGCGCCCTCTCCCACGCATCCTGAGCAAAGACAGTGCGCAGATCGCCCGGATGCAGATCGCCCGGAGCCGGGAGCTGGCCCGGACGGCGGCGGACAGCGCCACCGATGTCCTCCAACCGCTGATCACCGTCTCGCGCGGGCTGCGCCTGCTGGCCTCGGCCGGGCTGCGCAAGTGGACCGGGACGCCCAAGGACAAGCGCGGACCGCTGCTGTTCCTGGCGGCCTCCGTGGTCCTGGTCGTGGCGCTGGTGCCGTACGGGCCGCTGCTCGCCGTCATCGCCCTGATGGCGGCGGCCGCCTGGCACGGCCGCGACCGCACCCCACCGGCACCCGAGGGGCCGGACGACGCACAGGCCGAGCGGCTCCGATCCCTCTACGAGGCCCTGGTTCCGTACTTCTCCGCCGCCGAGGATCCGGCGCCCCTGTACGCGCACGGCGGGGAGTGGGAAAAGGCCTTCGCCGAACACGAGTTCAACGACGCGGGACGCGTCGGCCATCTCGTGATCCGCTACCCCGCGTACTTCCCCGACGGCGAACCCGAGTCCCGCGCGCGGATCGAGCAGCTGCTGACCGCGAAGGCCGGGCGTGGCCGTGAGTACCACTTCACCTGGGACGAGGAGGACAACCGGCTGACGGTGAGCGTCCTGCCCCCGCTGCCCACCGACATCGCCGCCCAGCGCTTCGTCACCGCGCCGGGCGAGACGGTCCTCGGCTTCACCGATCCGAGCGAAGTGCAGCGCACGCTCCCCCTCGGCTACGGAGAGGAACAGCGCGACGTCCCGCCGGTCGTCTGGCGCACCGGCCTCCGCTCCACCGAGCCGCACCTGCTGGCCATGGGCCACCCCGGCAGCGGCACATCGACCCTGCTGCGCTCGATCGCCCTCCAGGTCCTCCAGTACGGCGACGTGCTGATCGTCGACGGCGGCGGTACCGGCGAGTACGCCTGCCTGCTCGGCCGGGACGGCGTCCTGGCCGTGGAGTGCGCACCGGCCGGTGCGCTGGCCAGCCTGGAGTGGGCCGCCCAGGAGACCGAGCGGCGGCTCATCGCCATCAACCGGGCGCGGCAGGCGGGCGAAGCTCCGCCCGAGGACACCCGGCGCCCGCTGTGGCTCCTCCTGGACCGTCCGACCGTCTTCACCCACCTCGCCGCCGCGGACGCCCGCAAGGATCCGCAGACGCTGCTCCAGATGCCGCTGCGGCACGGCCGTGCGGCGAACGTGACGGTGGCCGTGGCCGAGCAGTTCGACAGTGCGGAGGCCCTGAGCCGGCCGGTGCAGCAGCACACGCGGGCGCGGGTCGTGCTGGGGCCCGCGGCGCCCGAGCAGGTGGCGGCAGTGCTGGGGATGCCGCCGCACACGACGCCGCTGGCACAGGTGCCGCCGGGGCGGGGGTATGCGCGGCTGGGGTCCGGCACGGTACATCGGCTGCAGGTGCCGTCCACTCCGGATCCGTACGACGATGCGACCAGCGAGGCCCACCGGCAGGCCGTGCTGGACCTGCTGCCACCGCGGACGGCTCCCGTCGAGGCGGCACCGTTGGCTGCGGAGGCCATCGCCGCCGAGAGCCCGTAGGCGACCCGGCGCGGGCGTACGGGGTGCCGCCGCGCCCACCAGTGCCGTCTGGGGGTCCCCCGGGCCCTTGAGGCACTGGGGGAGGCACGACTGCCCGCAGCCAGAAGCGCTATGCGGCTGCGGCGACCGCCCCAGGGGCGCGGGGAACTGCGCGACCAACCCCCACCGGCCCGCATTCGCATCCGCACCCGCACCGGTGGACGGCCAATGTCCCGGCGCGGCACTACGCCACAAACGTGCGCGGTGCCTCCGCGCCCCCCGTCGCCCCCGTCTCCACCAACCGCGCCGCCGCCGCCAGCCGTACCGCCGCCTCCTCCGCGACCGCTCCGCCGACCGTGAACGGAAGGCGTACGTAGCCCTCGAAGGCGCCGTCCACCCCGAAGCGGGGGCCCGAGGGGACGCGGACGCCGACCCGCTCCCCCGCTTCGGCGAGTCGCGATCCCGACAGGCCGCCGGCGCGGACCCACAGGGTCAGGCCGCCCCGGGGGACTTCGAACTCCCAGTCGGGCAGTTCACGGCGCACCGCGGCCACCAGCGCGTCGCGGTTCTCCCGGGCCTGTCGGCGCCGCAGATCCACCGCCTGTTCCCAGCCTCCCGTGCTGAACAGCCAGTTCACGGCAAGCTGCTCCAGGACAGGGGTGCCGAGGTCGGCGTACGCGCGCGCGGCGACGAGGCTGCGGATCACATCCGGTGCCGCCCGCACCCAGCCGATCCGCATGCCGGCCCAGAAGGCCTTGCTCGCCGAGCCGACCGTGATGACGGTCGAGCCGGCCGGATCGAAGCCGCATACCGGACGCGGCATCCCGGCCTGCCCGAAGTCCTCGTCGAGCCACAGCTCGTTCATCGTCTCGTCCGCGACGAGGACCGTGCCGGCCGAGCGGGCCGCGTCCACCAGCCGGCGCCGCTGGTCCTCGTCGGCGAGCGCGCCCGTCGGGTTGTGGAAGTCGGCGACGACGTAGGCGAGCCGGGGCGCGGCCTCACGCAGGACCTGGCGCCAGCGGTCCATGTCCCAGCCGGTCAGCCCCTCGGCCATCGCGACGGGCACGAGCCGCGCACCCGCCTCCCGCATCAGCTGGAGGATGTTGGCGTAGGACGGCGACTCGACGGCGATGCGTTCGCCGCGGCCCGCGAAGAGGTGGCAGATCGCGTCGATGGCGCCCATCGCCCCGGTCGTCACCATGATCTGCTCGGGCATGGTGGGGATCCCGCGCGCGGAGTAGCGCTCGGCGATCATCGAGCGCAGGGCAGGCAGTCCTGCCGGGTAGTCACCGTGTGTGTGGGCGTAAGGAGGCAGTTCCTCCAGCGCGCCCTGGACCGCGCGGGTGAGCCACGGCTCGGGAGCCGGAAGCGAAGCGCAGCCCAGGTCGATCACCGAGCCGAGGGCCTCCGGGGGCAGGGGTTCCAGGCCCCGCGCGGGGAGCGGATTGCCGGCCGGGACGGCGGTCCAGCTGCCCGCGCCGCGCCGGGACTCCAGGAAGCCCTCGGTGCGCAGTGCCTCGTAGGAGGCGGCGACCGTGGTGCGGCTGACCGAGAGGGCGAGGGCGAGTTCACGCTCGGCGGGAAGGCGGGCCGCCACGGGGACGCGCCCTTCGAGCACCAGCAGCCGGATGCCGTCGGCGAGGGCGCGGTAGGCGGGCGGACGGCGTGTGCCGGGGCCGGCCGGGCGGTCCTGCTGGGACTTGAGGAGCCGGGCGAGCTGTGCGGCGCCCACCGCCGAGGTCCACTGCGCCATGAAGATCAGTCCACCTTCCCCGAATTGGCCATGGATGGAGTTTCTTCCCAAGCCACAGAGTGTCACGCATCAGGCCACTGTCACCACCCAGGGGGGTATGTCGTGTCCACTCCGGGCCGTCCCGCATCCACTACGAGCAGTCCCGCAGCCACTCCCAGGCGTCTCGGACGGCGCCTGCTCCAGCTGTACGCGGGCCTCGCGCTCTACGGCTTCAGTGAGGCCCTCCTGGTGCAGGCGGGCCTCGGGCTCGGGCCCTGGAACGTCCTGCACCAGGGCCTTGCCGGACTCACCGGGCTCAGCATGGGCCTGGTGCTGACGATCGTGGGCGCGGCCGTCCTGCTGCTGTGGATCCCGTTGCGCCAGCGCCCAGGGCTCGGCACCGTCTCCAACGTCCTGGTGATCGGTTTCACGATGGACGCCGCCCTGGCCGTACTCCCGGACGTGCGCTCCCTTGCGGTCCGGATACCGATCCTCCTCGCGGGTGTCGTGCTCAACGGCGTGGCCACCGGCCTCTACATCTCCGCCGCCTTCGGCCCGGGTCCGCGCGACGGCCTGATGACCGGACTGCACCGGCGCACGGGCCGATCGGTCCGCCTCATCCGCACGGCCGTGGAGGTCACCGTCGTGGTGACCGGCTTCGCCCTCGGCGGCACCGTCGGTGTCGGCACTCTCCTGTACGCGCTGTCCATCGGCCCGCTCGCCCAGTTCTTCCTGCGCGCGTTCGCCGCCCCTTCGGCACCGGAGCGCAGCGCGGTCGTTGCCACCGGGCAACCGGAACGCGCCATACTGCGTCCGTGACCACCGCGATACGCCACCCTTATCTCGACCATCCCGGCCCCATCGCCTTCGCCCATCGCGGCGGGGCGGCAGACGGGCTGGAGAACACCGTGGCGCAGTTCCGGCGCGCGGTCGACATGGGCTACCGGTACATCGAGACCGATGTGCACGCGACGGCGGACGGCACGCTCGTCGCCTTCCACGACTCGACGCTGGACCGGGTCACCGACGGGGCCGGCCGCATCGCCGACCTGCCGTGGGAGGACGTGCGGCAGGCGCGCGTGGGAGGGAAGGAACCCGTCCCCCTCTTCGAGGAGTTGCTGGAGACGTTCCCCGAGGTCCGCTGGAACGTGGACCTCAAGGCGGAACCGGCGCTGCGGCCCTTCCTGGAACTGATCGAGCGCACGGACGCCTGGGACCGGGTCTGCGTGGGCTCCTTCTCCGAGGCGCGGGTACTGCGGGCGCAGCGCCTGGCCGGCCCGCGGCTGGCCACCTCGTTCGGCACCCGCGGGGTGCTCAACCTGCGGCTGCGCTCCTGGGGGCTGCCCGCCGCGGTGCGCCGGTCCGCGGTCGCCGCGCAGGTGCCCGAGGCCCAGTCGGGCGTACCGGTGGTCGACCACCGCTTCGTGCGGGCCGCCCACGCGCGGGGGCTGCAGGTGCACGTGTGGACCATCAACGAACCGGAGCGGATGCACCGGCTCCTGGACCTCGGTGTCGATGGCATCATGACCGATCACATCGACATGCTGCGCAAGGTCATGGAGGACCGCGGAGTCTGGGCCTGACACCCAGCCGCCCGGACCGCGCCTTCGCACGGCACTTCAGCGGGGAAGCGAGGGCACGGGTGGGCACCGACACCGTGCGGGCACAGGCGGCCGACGAGGCCGCCGGACTGCGGCGCGAACAGCGCGGCTGGTACATCTACGACTGGGCGTGCTCGGTCTATTCGACGAGCGTCCTGACCGTGTTCCTCGGCCCCTATCTCACCGCGGTCGCCGAGAAGGCCGCGGACGCCGACGGCTATGTCCACCCGCTGGGCATCCCGGTGCGGGCGGGCTCCTTCTTCGCCTACACGGTTTCCCTGTCGGTGATCCTGGCGGTCGTGGTCATGCCCTTGGTGGGCAGCGCGGCCGACCGTACGGGCCGCAAGAAGCCGCTGCTCGGAGCCGCGGCGTACACCGGCGCGGCCGCGACGACGGGCATGTTCTTCCTGGATGGCGACCGGTATCTGCTCGGCGGGGCGCTCCTCGTCGTGGCCAACGCGGCACAGTCGGTCGGGATGATGCTCTACAACTCCTACCTGCCGCAGATCGCCCCGCCCGAGGAGCGCGACGCGATCTCCTCCCGGGGCTGGGCCTTCGGCTACGCGGCGGGCTCCCTGGTCCTGGTGGCCAACCTCGTCCTGTACTCGGCGCACGACTCCTTCGGCCTCTCCGAGACGGCCGCGGTCCGCGTCTGCCTGGCCTCGGCCGGCCTGTGGTGGGGCGCCTTCACGCTCGTACCGCTGCGGCGGCTGCGTGACCGCCACGCGCGCGTGGAGCGGGCCACCGCACCCGGGCTGCGACAGCTCGTGGAGACCGCCCGGGACATGCGCCGGTACCCCCTGACGCTCGCCTTCCTGCTGGCCTACCTGGTCTACAACGACGGCATCCAGACGGTGATCTCCCAGGCCTCGGTCTACGGCTCCCAGGAGCTGGGCCTCGGTCAGTCGACGCTCATCGCGGCGGTGCTGCTGGTGCAGGTGCTGGCCGTGGCCGGGGCGCTGACGATGGGGCGGCTGGCGCGGACCCACGGGGCGAAGCGGACGATCCTCGGTTCGCTGGTGGCCTGGACGGTGACGCTGGCGGCCGGGTACTTCCTGCCCGCCGGGGCGCCGGTGTGGTTCTTCGTGCTGGCCTCCGGGATCGGACTGGTCCTCGGCGGCAGCCAGGCACTGTCCCGGTCGCTGTTCTCTCATCTGGTGCCGCCGGGCAAAGAGGCCGAATACTTCTCGGCGTACGAGATGAGCGACCGCGGGATGAGCTGGCTCGGCCCGCTGCTGTTCGGGGTGACCTACCAGCTGACCGGAAGTTATCGATCCGCGATCATCTCGCTGGTGGCCTTCTTCGTCATCGGCTTCGCCCTGCTCGCCCGGGTGCCGGTGCGGCGGGCGATCGGCGAGGCGGGCAACCCGGTTCCGGAGAGGATCTAGCAACGATTTAGCGCTCAGCACGAAAGGGCGGTAGTGTACGCGTTTGGCCTGCCAGGCGTACCGTTACTGCGCGTCAAAGATGCTGAAACGCTGGGTGACATCTGCTAGCAGATGTGACAAACCGGGCGCCTGTGGGTAGAACAAGGGGCGGCTACGACGGCGACGCATGACCCGGAACGGGACTCGGAACGGGAATCTTTACCGCCGACCGGACGTTGACCGGATGACGACGACAGCGACACCTGTCCTGTGGGCGACAAGCCCGGGAGGCACGATTCATGAGTGAGCGAGCTCTTCGCGGTACGCGCCTCGTGGTGACCAGCTACGAGACGGACCGCGGCATCGACCTGGCTCCGCGCCAGGCCGTGGAGTACGCATGTGAGAAGGGGCATCGCTTTGAGATGCCCTTCTCGGTCGAGGCGGAGATCCCGCCGGAGTGGGAGTGCAAGGTCTGTGGGGCCCAGGCACTCCTGGTGGACGGCGACGGCCCTGAGGAGAAGAAGGCCAAGCCCGCGCGTACCCATTGGGACATGCTGATGGAGCGGCGCACCCGTGAGGAGCTCGAAGAGGTCCTCGAGGAGCGCCTGGCGGTTCTGCGCTCAGGGGCGATGAACATCGCGGTTCACCCCAGGGACAGCCGCAAGTCCGCGTAGTCCCTGCGGGGGCTGGGCCGGAGATACAGCGCACGTAACAACCGCGGGCGCCGTACGTGGATCTCACGTACGGCGCCCGCGGTTTTGTGTCCGGGTGCGGATGCGGGGTGAATGGCCGGACCTGGGGGCTGCGCCCTCTGACCCCTATTCGGTCCGAATGCCTCGTCCTCGAACGCCGGACGGGCGGATGCCGTCCCCTACCGGGTCAACGGCGGCCACTGCTCCCCGGGCTCCGGCCTGTTCTCCCTGATCACCTCGCCCTGGACCACCTTGCCGTCGGGGCGGTGGATACGGACCTGCTGGAAGGCGTCGCCGAGGGTGCCCGGGGCGGACGTGCGCAGGCTCTTGTCCAGGGCGCTCTCCGCGTAGCGGCTCGCCGCCTTCTGGATCGGAGGGAGCAGCAGGAGGAGGCCCGCCACGTCGGAGATCAGGCCCGGGATGATCAGCAGCAGGCCGCCGAGCATCATCCAGCCGTTGCCGTTGCCGCCGCCCCCGGCCGGGGACCCGCCTCGCTGCAGCGCCTCGTTCAGATTCCGGAAGGCGCGGCGGCCCGCCCGCTTGATGACCACGGAGCCCGCGACGAAGCCCGCCACCAGGAGCAGGAACACGGTCAGGCCGCCCGCCACGCCCGCGACCTGGGTCAGCAGCCAGATCTCCAGCACCAGCCACGCGGCGACGCCCAGCGGCAGATACCTGCGCAGCCGGGAGCGCCGGGGCCGGGCGGTGGGCGAAGAGGTGGGTGCGCCAGTCGTCATGCACCCAGTGTGCCTGGACGCGGCTCAGTGCGGGATAAGGGCTTGATCAGCCGCGGCTGTACGGCCGGGGCTAGGCCCGCCTGCCCTTGCCCTTGACCTTGGCGACGCGGTCCCCGACGCCCCAGGCGGTGACCCGCCACAGCGCCTCGACGAGGATGTCCTTGCTCATCTTGGAGTCGCCGAGTTCACGCTCGACGAAGGTGATGGGGACCTCGATCACGTGGTAGCCGGCCTTGACCGCGCGGCGGGCCAGGTCGACCTGGAAGCAGTAGCCCTGCGAGGCGACCGCTTCGAGGCCGAGGCCCTCCAGGGTCTCGCGGCGGAAGGCCCGGTATCCGCCGGTGATGTCGCGCAGCGGCAGGTCCAGGGCGAGGCGGGAGTACAGACTGCCGCCTCGGGAGATGAACTCGCGGGACTTCGGCCAGTTGACCACCCGGCCGCCGGGCACCCAGCGGGAGCCGAGCACCAGGTCGGCGCCCTTGAGGGCGGTCAGCAGACGGGGCAGCTCCTCGGGCTGGTGGGAGCCGTCGGCGTCCATCTCGACCAGCACGCCGTAGCCGCGCTCCAGGCCCCAGCGGAAGCCCGCGAGATAGGCGGCCCCCAGGCCCTCCTTGCCCTTGCGGTGCATCACCTGGACGTGATCGTCCTCGGCGGCCAGCTCGTCGGCGAGCTTGCCCGTGCCGTCCGGGCTGTTGTCGTCCGCCACCAGTACGTGCGCCTCGGGGACGGCACTGCGCACCCGGCCGACGATGGTCTTGATGTTCTCCGCCTCGTTGTAGGTCGGAATGATCACCAAGGCCATGCCCAGCGGGCCGAACTGCCTCCCCTGGGCCTTGGCCGCGAGGGTCCCGTCGCCGTCGTTCACTGCTACCCCTTCGTGTCGTACGCAGGCGTCCCACCTTAGTGGCCGCGGCCTGCGATGACGTGCCTACGCGTTCATACGGTGGTGTCTATTCCACAAGAGTGGGGTAAGAGTGTGCTTTTCGACGCCTTCCTCCGCGGCGGATGGGGGCCCGGCACCCTTCGGGCCGACCTGGGACCCGCTGGCTGCGGATCCCGAGAGCCGTTGTCTACTGAGCGCCCGGGCCCCACCCGGGTCACACCTAGCCGACCGGCCTGAACGTTCCCTCGCCGGCGCGGGCGCTGAGCCTGGCTCCCAGCGACGGTGCCCCGGTGCGGCACACCGTCCCTGACCCAGCGGCGCTGCGACGAGTTGCGTGAACAGTCCCCGGTCGGGCGTCCGGTGGTGGACTCGGCCGAACCTACCGGCCCCCGGCCGTCGACTGTCAACAGCTCCCTGACCTGCACGAACGCCCCACCGTGGGCGATGCGCCCAGAGGATGCGCAGGTCGGGTGGCGCGGCGGTCGAAGGCGATCACCGCCGCGCCACCCCGGGAGATCACTCGCCCGGGCGTACGAACACCGTCCGTCCGCCCACCACGGTGCGCAGGCAGACGGGCAGGTCGCGGCCGGGGGTCAGGTCGGGCAGGCCGGGGGTGCCGGAGCGCGGGTCGGTCGACCAGCGGGCGACGCGGTCGTCGGGGGCCTGGACGATCAGCTCGTCGGTTCGCCAGACGGCGTAGTCGGCGGGCGCGCCGGGCACCAGGACGCCCGCGTCGTCACGGCCGATGGCCCGCCAGCCGCCCCGCGTGTGCGCGGTGAACGCGGCCCGCACGGAGACCCGGTGCTCGGGGGTGCGGTGGAAGGCGGCGGCGCGGACCGTGCCCCAGGGGTCGAGCGGGGTGACCGGGCTGTCGGAGCCGAAGGCGAGGGGCACCCCGGCCCGCAGCAGGGCGGCGAAGGGGTTGAGGGTGCGGGCCCGTTCGGCGCCCAGACGCCGGGCGTACATGCCGTCCTCGCCGCCCCACAGGGCGTCGAAGGCGGGCTGGACCGAGGCGATCAGGCCCAGCTCGGCGAAGGCGGCGACGGTCTCGGGGGTGAGCATCTCGGCGTGCTCGACGCGGTGCCGGGCGGCCCGGACGCGGGCGAGGCCCACCTTGTCGGCGGCGGCCCGTACGCCCTCCACGACCGCGGCCACGGCGGCGTCGCCGATGGCGTGGAAGCCCGCCTGGAAGCCCGCCTCGGTGCAGGCGACGACGTGGCCGGCGACGGCGTCGGCGTCGAGGTAGGCGGTGCCGGTGTGGCCGGCGTCGGCGTACGGCTGGTGCAGGCAGGCGGTGTGCGAGCCCAGGGCGCCGTCCAGGAAGAGGTCGCCGGCCGCCCCGCGCGCGCCCAGTTCGCGGGCCTTGTCGACATTCTGCTCGGCCCAGTAGCCGATCACGCGCGGCCCCGGCGCCTCGGCGGCCAGCTTCAGCAGCTCCGTGAAGTCGTCCTCGGAGGAGATCTTCGGCCCGCCGCACTCATGCACGGAGCCGATGCCGAGTGAGGCGGCGTGGGCGAGCGCGGTGCGCTGGGCCTCGGCACGCTGGGCGGGGGTGACGGCGGCGAGGGCGGCCTCGCGCACGGCGTGGTGGTCGTCGGCGGTCAGCGGGCCGTCCACCGGGCCGAGACCGGGCAGCAGGTCCAGCAGGGCCGTGGTGACGACCGCCGAGTGGACGTCGATGCGGGAGAGGTACAGCGGGCGGCCGCCGGTGGCCGCGTCAAGCTCCGCGCGTGTCGGCGGACGGCCGCCGGGCCAGCGGGCGGCGTCCCAGCCGTGGCCGAGCAGGACACGGTCGTCCGGGCGAGCGGCGGCGAAGTCGCGCACGAGGGCGAGGGCCGCCTCCAGGGACGGGGCGTCGGACAGGTCGAGGCCGGTCAGCGCGAGGCCCGTGGCGGTGGTGTGCACATGGGCGTCGGTGAAGGCCGGGGTGACCAGGGCGCCGTCCAGGTCGACGATCTCGTCCACACCGTCGGCGAAGGCATCGGCGGCGCCCTCGGAACCGACCCAGGCGACCTGGCCGCGCTCCACCACCATCGCGGTCGCGAAGGGGTCGGCGGGGCTGTGGACCTCTCCGCGGCGCAGGAGGACGGTCTCGGGCTCGGCGGACTGCTCACTCATGCCCGACAGTCTCTCGCGTTCGCACGGAACGCCGGGCATCGGGGCGTCCGGTTCAGATCTTCGGGGGACGGGCCTCGTACGGGGTCGACAGCACGACGGTGGTCCGGGTGGAGACCCCGGCCAGGGAGCGCAGCCGGGCGAGCAGCTCCTCCAGTTCGTGCGGGGTGGCCACGCGCACCTTGAGGATGTAGTTCTCGTCTCCGGCGACACTGTGGCAGGCCTCGATCTCGGGGACGCCGGCCAGGCGGTCCGCGATGTCGTCGGGTGCGCTCGGGTCGAAGGGCTTCACCGAGATGAACGCGGTGAGCGGCAGCCCGACGGCCTCGGGGTCGACGACCGCGGCGTACCCGCGGATGACGCCACGCTGTTCGAGCCGGCGCACCCGCTGGTGCACGGCCGACGTGGACAGGCCCGTGGCCTTGCCCAGGTCTGTGTAGCTCATCCGCCCGTCCTTGACGAGCAGCTGCACGATTTGACGGTCCAGCTCCTCCATGGCGCCAAAACCTACAGTGCGCTTGATCTCCTCGGATAGCTCAGCAACCCAGGTCACACCCGCTTCCGCACAAAAACCACCGCACCGGGCACCTGCATACGGCATGTGACGAACGCCACAGCGCCCGGACGGGCTCCGTGATGTTCTCGTGATTACCGCCGAGAGCGGACGGGAAGTGCTTGCTGTGGTCGAGGCCGCAGTGCCGTCACGGCCCAGCCTTAGGGGGAGAATCCCATGCAGAGTCTCAAGCGCCCTGGTCGTTCCGCGTCCAAGCGCCAGCAGCAGGTCGTCGAGCCCGAGCCGGAGGGCGTCGAACCCGACGCCTACGAGGTCGAGGAACTCGACGCCTACGACACCTTCGAGATGTACCGGGTGATCTGCCCGGACTGCGCTCAGCCGATCGCCCTGCTGGCGGACGAGGAGATCCTGCCGGAGCACGCGCTGTGCGCCTCGCCGTGGAACCCGTTCGGGCTCACGGTCTGCGCGGGCACGGGCCGCATCGCGGCCGAGGCCCGCCCCGCGGACGAGTCCTTCACCCCGCAGGAGCAGGACACCGCCCTGCTGCTGACGCTCCCCCAGGGTCTGGACTGGCGGACGCAGCCCTTCTCGCACGTCGGCGGCCCGGGCTCGCGCCCGATGCGCGTACCGGCGAGCCGCCAGGCCGCCTGAGGTCCCCGCGGACCGGCCGGCCTCATTCCCAGTAGCTGCCCTGCACCATGGCGCGCAGACTGTCGTGGTGCAGGATCAGTGCGTCCGGGTCCGCCGGAAGGGCGACCTCACCGAAGTACGCCTGGCGGTAGGCGATGCGGAGCATGACGATCGCGTGCCGCAGGGCGGCGTAGAGGGTGTAGAAGTCCATGTCCCGCGGGGTGTGCCCGGTCAGGCGTGCGTAGCGGGCCTCGACGCGGTCCCGGCGCAGGAAGTCCGGCAGTCCGCGCTGTCCGGAGGCGACCGTGAGGTCGTGGAAGAAGCGGTGCAGGTAGACGGTCCAGCCGAGGTCCACCTCGCGCGGGGCCGGGGCGGCCATCTCCCAGTCGAGGACGGCGACGGGGTCGAAGCCGTCGTAGACGACGTTCCCGATGCGCGCGTCGCCCCAGTTCAGGACGGGTGCGCCGGGCTCGTGCGGCCACAACTGCTCCAGGCGGTCGAAGGCGGCCTCGATCAGCGGTGAGCGGGCGAGTCCGTCGACCACCCAGGAGTAGTAGGCCCGTTGGGCCGTCACATGCCGGCGCAGCGCGTCGCCCTTTCCGGGCAGGGTCAGGAACTCGGCCTCCTTCAGAGGGACTTGGTCGTGCAGCCGGGCGAGCAGACCGACCGTGGCGGCTTCCAGGTGCGCGCGTTCCGCGTCGCTCGCCATCTGCAGCCAGCTGCCCTCGTAGGTGTACGGCATGACGTCGGGAGGCACACGTCCGGCGACCCTCTCCATGACGAAGAACGGTGCCCCGAGCGGTTCCGGGTCCTCCTCCAGCCACAGCACCCGGGGCACCGGGAGGTCGGTGCGGTCGGCCACGAGCCGGAGGGTGCGGTACTGGCGGGCCATGTCGTACTCGGGGAAGACGGTGTACGCCGCCGGGTCCGCCGCGAGCCGCAACGCACAGGAAAGCACCGGCGGTTCGGGATGCTCGATGTCGAACAGCAGGGTCTCGCTGGACATGCCGTTGGAGGCCGGGACGGTGACGCCGACGGCCTCGGCGCCGGGCAGCCGGGTGCCGAGCCAGGCGGTGACACGGCGGGCGAGTTCCCGGGGGTCGCGCGTGCTGGTTCGGGGACGCGGTGCCGTGGCCATCTCGTCCTCCTCAGGGGGCGACCGAGTCGAAGCCGGTGAAGCCGCTCGGGTCGTGCCGGCCGAACGAGCCGTGCTCGAAGATGCCGTAGCCGGTCCGCCCGTCGAACCGGAAGCGGGCGGCGTGGTCGGTGACTCCGTAGGCGGCGCGGGGGTCCGGCGCGGTCAGGTCGTAGGTGCGGCGGTCCACCCAGCCCCGGCCCTGCCATGTTCCGTGCTGCCAGTCGTCGGCCGGCGGATAGCCGGCGCCGACGGCGAGCGGCGAGGAGGTCAGGATCTCCGCCTCCAGTTCCATGGGCTTGCGTACGTCACCCAGGTGGATGACGGCGCGCTCCGGACGACGGGTGCCGGAGCGGTACGTGATCTCGGCCTGCGGCCAGCCCAGTTGGCGGTCGCGGCGGCCGGGGCGGACCAGCGTGGCGTCGTTCAGGGAGCGGTGGCCGTCGGCGTCCTCCTGAGTGATGATCATCAGGAAGCGGTCCTCGAAGCGGACCGGGCACCAGATCCAGTGGAAGCCCTCGGTCGGATGTTCCGCCGCGAGCCGGCCGCCGTCCTCGCCCGGCACCGGCCGCACACCCCAGCTGCGGTCCCGGGTGCCGGTCCAGTCCTGCGAGGAGACGTCGAAGCACGCGCCGCCCGCCCGGATCACCCCCCGCACCGTGCCCGCCTGGACGAACCGGCGCCCCTCCAGGGTGAGCCGCTCGCCCCGGTGCTGAAGGTGGTGGGGCTCCCAGAGCGCCGGGAAGGCGGCGGTCCAGGTGAGGTCGTACGACAGCTCGTCCTCGCAGATCAGACGCAGCCGCCGCAGCGGCTCTTCGACCTCGATGCGCAGCGGGCCGACCTCAAGACGCATCCGGTCCTCGCCCAGGGCGTCACAGGCGCGGACGGCGTGCAGGGTGTCCCCGGTGCGCAGGGTCGCGTAGGCGTCGATCACGCCCAGGTTGGGGTAGACCCCGAGGCCGAGGATGAGCAGGGCGTGGCCGGCGTGGTCGAAGACGTGGAAGATGCAGCGGTCGTAGGCGTTCCGGTCCCCGGTCGCCACGTGCTTCATGGACAGCGGCACCTGGTGGACGGGGTACTCGTCGAGCGGTACGGGACGGTCATCGGCCACGGGCACCCCCCTGGAAGACGGTGCGCTGACGGTACGTCAGATGACCACAGGAGGCCAGGGCGGTAACCGGACGTCCGTGAACTCACGCTCGATTCCGAGGAGCGGTGACCCGCCCGGGACCTTCCGCGTTGTCCGGGTATGACCCCCACGTACTGGGCCACCGGGCGTCAGCACCGTATTTTCGTGCCCCGCCCCGCAGTATCGGTTCCGCCCTCCCCTGCGCAGGACCCGCCCATCTACCGCGACTTGATGCGCGCCTGGGCGGACCGGGGCCGCACGCTGCCGGGCCGCCACGACCCGGAGTGGATCAGGCTGGCGGCCCCGACAGTCCTCAGGGGGCAGTTCAGCGAGCCTCCGGTCCTGCCACGTGACGGGCGATGACCATCCGCTGGATCTGGTTGGTGCCCTCGACGATCTGCAGGACCTTGGCCTCGCGCATATAGCGCTCGGCCGGGAAGTCGGCGGTGTAGCCGTAGCCGCCGAGTATCTGCACGGCGTCCGTGGTGACCTTCATGGCCGCGTCGGTGCAGTGCAGCTTGGCCATGGCGGCCTGCTTGGCGAACGGCTTGCCCGCATCCCGCAGCCGCGCCGCGGCGAGGTAGAGCGCGCGGCCCGCCTCGATCTGGGTCGCCATGTCGGCGATCATGAAGCGCAGGCCCTGGAAGTCACCGATGGGCCGGCCGAACTGCCGGCGCTGGGTGGCATAGCCGACCGCCTCGTCCAGCGCCGCCTGAGCCAGGCCGACGGCGCAGGCCGCGATGCCGAGCCGCCCGGAGTCGAGGGACGACAGCGCGATGGAGAAGCCCTGCCCCTCCTCGCCGATGCGGCGGCTGTCGGGGACGCGCACGCCGTCGAAGTGGACCTGGGCGGTCGGGCTGCCCTTCATGCCCATCTTCTTCTCGGGCGCCGCACCGCTGAGCCCCTCGGCGTCGCCCGGCACCAGGAAGGCCGTGATCCCGCGCGGGCCGTCCTCGCCGGTGCGGGCCATCACGGTGTAGAAGTCGGCGATCCCGCCGTGCGTGATCCAGGCCTTGGTGCCGGTGATCACCCAGCCGTCGCCGTCCCGGACGGCCTTGGTGCGCAGGGAGGCAGCGTCCGAGCCGGAGGACGGTTCGGACAGACAGTAGGCGCCGAGCAGGCCGCCGCCGAGCATGACGGGCAGGTGCTCGACCTGCTGCTGCTTGGTGCCGTGGGCGGCCAGGGCGTACGAGGCGAGCGTGTGCACGCTGACGCCGAGACCGACGGTGAGTCGGGCCGCGGCCAGCTCCTCCAGCACCTGGAGGTAGACCTCGTAGGGCTGGTCGCCGCCGCCGTACTCGGAGTCGTACGGCAGACCGAGCAGCCCCGATTCGGACAGCAGGGTGAAGGTCTCCCGTGGGAAGCGTCCGGCGTCCTCCTCCTCGGCCGCCCTCGGCGCGATCTCGCGCTGTGCGATGTCACGGACGAGCGCGAGCAGATCTCTCGCTTCTTCCGTGGGCAGCTGACGCTCCACCGGCTGCGGGTCGCGGTCGGACATGGCGTCGGTCTCCTCCCTGTTTCGGGCACCGGCGGTCTGGCCCGTTGGGTGGGGGCGGCTCCGCCTCGTCGTTCACGTTCGCCGAAGGCGCCTGCTCCCGGGTCTCGGAAGCTGCTGACCAGCGGCTCTGCGCTGTGAGTATGCCCGATCAGCGACCTCCAGTCACCAGTTAACGACCGCTTACTTCAAGAATCCAGCCGGAACTTCCCATGACCCCGAAATTGGTCCGAACCATTGACGGAGTGGTCTAGTCCTCCTACTGTGCATGGCCAACGCTTTACCGCGTTCATGCCAATCGGCGCGCGTTCCCCTCTCCCCCACGAGGAGACACCCGATGCACACTCCCCACCGCCCCCGCGCCCGGTTCCGGGCGCTCGCCGCCGCCGCGTGTTCCACCGTCCTCGGTGCCGGACTGCTGGCCGGCGCGGGCACCGCCACCGCGGCCTCCCCCGCGGCTCCGCAGATGAGGGCCGGTTCCAAGGTCGTCGGCTACTTCACCGAATGGGGCACCTACGACCGCAAGTACTACGTCAAGAACATCGAGACCTCGGGCTCCGCGGCCAGGCTGACCCACATCAACTACGCCTTCGGCAACGTCACCGGCGGCAAGTGCGCCATGGGCGACTCCTACGCGGCCACCGACCGCGCCTACACCGCCGCCGAGTCCGTCGACGGCGCGGCCGACACCTGGGACCAGCCGCTGCGCGGCAACTTCAACCAGTTGCTGAAGCTGAAGAAGAAGCACCCGGGCCTGAAGATCCTGTGGTCCTTCGGTGGCTGGACCTGGTCCAGCGGCTTCGGCGAGGCCGCGAAGAACCCGGCCGCCTTCGCCCAGTCCTGCTACGACCTGGTGAAGAACTCCAAGTGGGCGGGCGTCTTCGACGGCATCGACATCGACTGGGAGTACCCGAACGCCTGCGGCAACACCTGTGACACCAGCGGCCGGGACGCCTTCAAGAACGTCATGGCGGCGCTGCGGTCGAAGTTCGGCTCCGGAAACCTGGTCACCGCGGCGATCACCGCCGACGCGAGCGGCGGCGGCAAGATCGACGCGGCGAACTACGCGAGCGCGGCCCAGTACGTCGACTGGTTCAACCCGATGACGTACGACTACTTCGGCGCCTGGGACGCGTCCGGTCCGACCGCTCCGCACTCCCCGCTGAACTCCTATTCGGGCATCCCGAAGGCGGACTTCAACACCTCCGCGACCGTCGCCAAGCTCAAAGGCCTCGGCATCCCGGCCGCCAAGCTGCTGCTCGGCATCGGCTTCTACGGGCGCGGCTGGACCGGCGTCACACAGGCGGCACCGGGCGGCACCGCGACCGGCCCGGCGGCGGGGACCTACGAGCAGGGCATCGACGACTACAAGGTGCTCAGGACCAAGTGCCCGGCGACCGGCACGG
This sequence comes from Streptomyces griseochromogenes, assembly GCF_001542625.1. Taxonomy (NCBI): domain Bacteria; kingdom Bacillati; phylum Actinomycetota; class Actinomycetes; order Kitasatosporales; family Streptomycetaceae; genus Streptomyces; species Streptomyces griseochromogenes. The sequence continues at coordinate 7,794,606 of NZ_CP016279.1, forward strand.
TGGGCGGCACCGCGTACGCCAAGTGCGGTAACGACTGGTGGAGTTACGACACCCCGGCGACCGTCGCCACGAAGATGACGTACAAGAACCAGCAGGGCCTCGGCGGCACCTTCTTCTGGGAGCTGAGCGGCGACACGGCGAACGGCGAGCTGATCAGGGCGATCGACTGACCCTGTGGCGAGGGACCCGGGAGCGGAGGACCACGAGCCTCCGCTCCCGGCCGTCAGGAGTCGCGGCGGGCCGGCGGCGGCGCCGGATAGGACGGTTCCAGCTCCTCGACGGCGCGCAGGGCTCCGCCGAGGGTCTTCACGAGCAGGTCGCGCATGGTGTCGTGGGAGAGTCCGGGGCGGTCGATCCAGTCGAGGGTGGCACCCTCGACGCTGCACACCCAGGAGAGCAGGCCCATGCGGGCCAGCGGAGCTATGTCGCTGCGGCCGTAGGCCCCTTCGGCGATGGTGTCGATGATCGCCTCGCGCACCCCGTCCCGGATGGCGTGCACCTCGGCGTCGAAGCCGACTCCGCCGCTGACGATGGTGCGGTAGGCGGCCTGGTGGTGCTCGGCGAAACGCAGATAGCTGTCGATGGTGCGGTGGACGCGGTCCACGGCGGGCAGTTCGAGGCCGCTCGCGGCGAAGGTGACCAGGTCGGCGACGGAGTCCTGGATGATCGCCAGATAGTAGCCGCGCTTGGACTGGAAGTAGTAGTAGATCAGCCCCTTGGCGACATGCGCCTGACGGGCGATGTCGTCCATGGACAGCGCGTCGTAGGAGGTGTCGGCGAACAGCTTCCGCCCGATGGCGATGAGTTCGGCGCGACGCGCCACAGAGCGCTCGGTGCCGCGCACCTGGGGACGGACGGCGGCACGCTGTTGACGCATATTCAATTTCGACCCTGGTCTAGGAGGTCGGCGGGACCTCCGCAGTATGTCAGAACAACTGGGACCGGTCGGGTGAAGCGGCGGCGCACAGCCGCGCGGGCGTTCGGGTCAGAGCAGACCCAGCTGGGTCACGAGCATCGCGATCACCGCGACGAGGACCCAGCCGAGGACGTGCTCCAGGATCTTCGGGCCGTCTTCCTGGGGGCCGCCGGTGCGGACGCGGGTGGCGGTGGCCGGGTGTGCGGTCATGATTTCTCGCAGAGGTCGGACGTACGGAGTGGAATCCCCCCACCCATTTGTCCACCTTGCCACCCGCGACGGCGTTTGCGGCGGAGACGTTGCTCACACAGATCGGATCAGCGCACTCCCACCGCCGCGAGCGCCTTGCGCTGGCGCGGGTTCGGGTGGGCCGGGAAGTAGAGGTAGCAGACCCCTCCGGTGCCGGAGGCGACCTTCCCGGAGGCGTTGTACCGCTTGGTGCGCAGCCAGATGTTCTCGAACTCCCGGCGCAGATACACGCGCCGCACCGCCGCGTCGTCCGCCGAGGCCGGGTCGTTGGCGATCACATCGCCGTCCGCCGTGAAGCCGATCACGGTCATCAGGTGCCCCGAGGTGCCGTACCCGGCGCCGGTCAGCTCGGTCTTGAGGAAGGACTGGGACGTTATGGCCGGGATGCCGGCCGCGATCAGCGTCTCCAGGTCGGTGAGCGAGGCCAGCCTCGTGACCACGCCCTGCAGGCCCTTGAAGGTGGCCGCGTAGGCGGCGTTGAACGGCCAGTTGCCGCAGCCCTCGTACTGGGAGTCGTAGGTGAAGCGGGCGGCGTTGTCGACCTGCGGGTCGGCGTAGGACGGGTCGACCCAGGACAGCTGCCCGGGGGTGAGCCGGCCACCCCAGTACTCGATGATCATCTGCGAGGAGGTGGGGCTGCACCAGGCCTCGCCGCCGTTGTCGTACTCCGGGTACTGGCCCTTGTGGATCTCCTGCGAGTAGCGCGGGACGCTCAGCTCCTGGGCGAGGCCGGGGGTGGAGGCGGGGACGGTGAAGCGGTCGGGGATGTCGGAGCCCATGGCGCCGAGCCGCCACACGGTAGGGGTGAGGCTGGTGCCGGGCCTGCGGTAGAGGGTGAGGCGCAGCCGGTACGAGGAAAGCCGCAGGCCGGTGCTCGCGTCGTCGATGGCGAAGGTGTCGGTCCAGACGGTGCTCCTGCCGTCCTTCTGGCCGTCCACCGAGGTCCGCTTGATGTCCTGGTCCCCGGCCGCCCAGCGGCCCATGACGTACCAGGGGGTGGCGGTGCCGTCGGAGTAGGTTCCCTGCAGCTCGACCTGGAGCCAGGTGCCGGCCGGGGTGTCGGCGTTCCAGGAGGCGACGACCTCGGTCGCGGGCACGCCGAGCCGGTGGACCGGGCCGGTCCAGATGGCGTATTCCCAGGTGGCGGTGGTGCCGGTGTGCGGGTCGGTGTAGTCGGTGCGGCCCGCGGCGGCGCCGATCACGACGCCGGGGCGGTGGCCGGGGACCGCGCGGGCACCTTGGGCGGTGCCGCCGCGCCAGTCGCGGTACGTCGTCCAGGCGTGGTAGTCGACGGGGCGGGCGGCGGCCCGGCCGGGGTCGTCGGCGTCGGCGGCGGGCGCCGGTGTGGCGGCGGCCGCGGGTACGGCTCCTGAGGCGACCGCCGCCACCACGGCGGCGGTGAGGACCGTTCTGCGGGACGGCTGCTGGGCTCTGCTCATGGGCGCGGTTACCCCCAGGTGTCCGGTTCGGTGCGGATCCGGTGCTCGGTTGTGCGCCAACTATGGAACAGGCGGCATGGCCCTGCCAGCACTTCGGCGCATGCCGCGACACGAATATTGGTCCGAACCTCTGAAAGCGGCGCGGGCGGATACGCGAAGGCCCCGGTGCGGGGCACTGAGTCCCGCGCCGGGGCCGTGGCGGCGGGCGCGGTCAGATGAGGTCCATCGCGGCGACCTCGTCGGGACCGCCGTAGCTGACCGGGCCCTGGAAGCGGCGGCGGGCCGTGGCGAACCACCAGACCGTGGCCACGAGCAGGACGACGGCCAGCGCGATCGGCGCGTAGTTGAAGGAGTCGACGGTGATCGGCGAGGCCTGCGGCAGCATGAACAGGACGCTGCTGAGCAGGATCCAGATCACCGCGACCCAGCCGATCGGCCTGCCCCAGCGGCCCAGGTGCCAGGGCCCGGCCTGGAACTCGCCGCCGAGCCGCAGGCGCAGGAAGATCGGCACGGCGTAGGCGAGGAAGAGCCCGACCACGTTGACGCTGACGATGGCGGTGAACGCCGTCTTCGACCACCAGCCCGGCAGCACCAGGGCGAGCGAGCAGGCCACCGCCAGCCAGACCGCCTTGACCGGGGTGCGGGTGCGCAGCGAGACCGAGTGCCACCAGCGGGAGCCGGGCATGGCGCCGTCCCGGGAGAAGGCGAAGATCTGCCGGGTGTTGCTGGTGAGGTTGGCGAGACCGCAGAAGAGCATCGCGCCGATGACGATGAGCAGCATCACCTTGGCGGTGCCGAGGCCGAGGCCGTCGATGAGAATCTGGACGGGCGGCCCGAAGGGGGAGCCGACCACCTTGTGGTAGTCGCTAATGCTGTAGACCAATGCAAGCATCAGGATCAGGCCGGTGATCGCCGAATAGCCGACGGCACGCGTGATCCCCCGCGGGGCGTTGACCGTCGCGCGGACCGTTTCCTCGGACATGTGGAAGCTGCCGTCGAACCCGGTGAAGGTCCAGCTGGTGACCAGCAGGCCCAGCATGCCGCCGTAAAGCCCGCTCGTGAAGCCGGTGTTGTTCTCGAAATGCGTCACGAAGGACGCCGACTGATGATGATCGGGCATCACGATGAGTGTGCTCACGATCACCACGAGTCCGATCAGCAGCCACCACACGGAAATTCGGTTCAGTACGGCGACCAGTTGGACGGTGTAGGTGTTGGCAAGGCCCTGCAACACGATGATCAGAGCCGTGATCAGGACCGTCTGGTGCGGGGTGGGCCGGTACGAGGCCCACTGCAGTTGGATGAACGCCTGGATGAAGGTCGCGGCCGCGTAGCCGGTGGCCGCGGTGCCGCCGATCTGTCCCACGAAGTTCAGCCAGCCGGTGAACCACGACCAGGCACCCTTGTGCCGCTTGGCGAGTTTTCCTGCGGAGAAATACAGCGCACCGCTCGTCGGATAGGCGGAGGCGACTTCCGCCATGGCCGCGGCGATGAACAGCACCATGATGGAAACACCGATCCAGCCGAACACGAGAATGCGGGGTCCGCCCGCGTTCATGCCGAATCCGAAGGACGAGAAAATACCCGAAAGGATATTGATGATGGTGAAGGAGATCGCGAAATTGTCGAACGCCTGGAAGCGCCGGGTGAGTTTCCGCGGATAACCCATCGCATGCAGGGTCGCGTCATCGTCGAGCGCGGCCGGGTCTTCTCCCCCGCGGGCCTTCGCCCGTGGAGCCGATATCCGTTCCGACACAGATCGACCTTTCTCTTGGTGGGGGGCAGAGCAGGTTCGGGGGGTCAGGCGGCTCCCGGCACGGGCAGGCCGCAGGCCCGACGGGCGCGGGAGAGCTGCTCGGCGGGGTCGCCGAAGGCGCTCCAGGGCATGCGCGAGGCGTAGGGGCCCATCGCCGCGAAGACCGCCCGGGCCTCGAACTCGCGCTGGCCCATGACCAGCGCGTGCGCGAGGTAGGCCAGGTCGAGCACCGGAGTGAAGCGGTAACCGGCCACCGCGGGCAGCCAGTTCTGGTAGATCGCCAGGGCGGTGGAGCGCCACTGGGGCTGTTCCCAGACGCGGTCGGCGAGCAGCTGGGTGGGGTTGTAGCTCTCCACCAGGGCCACCAGCGGCAGCAGCCTGAGGGTGGAGTCGGCGGGCGCCCGCTGGCTGAGGAAGGCGGCCACGTCCCAGGCGGCGTTGACCGAGCCGCCGTGGCGCGTGAAGAAACACGACAGGAAGCGGTGGTGCCCTTCGCGGTGCCAGGGGTCCAGGGACAGGACGTGCGCGAACAGCCGCCAGGGGCCGGGGGGTGCGGTGAGGAGCCCCTGCGGGGCAGGGTCGCGCAGCCGGTGCAGCCGGGCCATGGAGAGCTTCGCGACCCAGGGGGTGGGGTCGTCGGGGGCCATGGCGGCGGCCCGGTCGCAGGCGGCCAGCGCGATCCGCTCCAGCGCCTCGGCGCGTTCGTCGCGCGCGTCGGCGGCGCGGACCGCCCGCTGCACCGCCACCCGGGCCCACATCAGCGCGGCCTCCGGCGTCGGCTCCTCGGCCAGCCATCGCTCGACGAGGTCCGTGCCGGCCGCCTCGGAGGCCAGCACCAGCGAGCGGTGGGCACGCAGGGCGAAGTCGGAACGGGTCTCGGCGAGGGCTTCGTACGCGCTCAGATAACGCCCGGCACGCACATCGACGCATACGCTCGCCAGGACACGGTCGTCGGCCGCCGGATGCCATACATAGTGCCCTTCGAATAACTCCGCGGCCATGTTCCCCTGTCCGTCCCCGTTACGACGCATCGCAGTTGCGCAGGAGGCACCTTACTCACCGGTCGGCGCACCGGGAACGCCGAGTTTCACATATCGGTCAACCGATTCGGTCGGTTAATCCGTTTGATTGACCGGCGGTCAGCCAGTGGTTCAAGGAGTGACGTTTCGCGGCCCGCCGGGTCCGTCACTATGGGCCACTACTAGACTGTTTCCGGAAAACACCCCACACCGCACCACACCTCAGGAATCGCCATTCACGATCTCGCCGCCCGGCTGCGCGGGCTCCCCCCCTCCCTGGGGCCGGTCCGGCTCATCGGCGTCGACGGGCACGCCGGCTCCGGGAAGTCCACCTTCGCGCAGCGCCTGGCCGCGGCGCTGGACGGGGCGCCGGTGCTGCACCTCGACGACATCGCCAGCCACGACCGGCTCTTCGACTGGACGCAGCGCCTGCTGACCCAGGTGATCGGACCGCTCTCCCGCGGCGAGACCGCGCACTACACCCCCTACGACTGGCACGCCCGCGCGTTCGGCGCACCGCGCCCGCTGCCGCCCGCTCCCGTGGTCGTGATCGAGGGGGTCGGCGCCGGACGCCGGGCGCTGCGCCCCTATCTGGCGCGGCTGCTGTGGATGGAGTTGCCCCACGAGGAGTCCTGGGCGCGCGGACAACGCCGGGACGGCGCGGAGCTGCGGGAGTTCTGGGCCGGATGGGTCGCGGCGGAGCGCGCGCACTTCACCGCCGACCCTTCGCGCCCCCATGCCGATCTCCTGGTACTCCAGACACCGGAGGGGTACGAGGTGCTCCCGGGACCCGCGAGGAGCATTGGACCGGACCATGAGGTGACCCACCGTGACGGATCGTCCGCCGTGTGGTGAACCTGTGAAGACCCTTGCGGGGGAACTTCTTTGAGTGCCCCGGCGACGCTTGACCCGGGGGCCGTACAGGACTTACGTTCTCAATGTGCGGCCATGGAGAGCCGCCCCGCAAACGCGAAGCCCCCGGTTGTTCCCCCGTGATCGGGGGCTTCGTTCTGCCCGCGGCCGGCTTCCCGGGCGCCCCGCGCACCGATCCGCTCACCCTCAGTCACCGGCCCGAGTGCGCCCCGTCTGCTCCCACCTCGTCAAACGGCCCGTGCGGCACCCTTCGGCGGGCGGTCGTCCCGCGGGTACGATGCCCTCGGTGCGACCTTCGAGCGGCTGCCTCGCGCACCTGCAACTCCGTTCCGCAGCACGGCGGTTCGAACGCGGCGGCTGTCGGGCGACTGCCCGGTGGTGAACCAACGGGGGCACGGTCTGTGGGGGACGTGATGGACTTCGGCACGCAGGGCCCCGAGGCCCCGGCCGACCTCGCCTGGCTGCGAGGTGTGGACGCCTACACGATGGGTGCCTATCCGCAGGCGGAGGAGGAGTTCCGCACCGCGGTACGGATGGATCCGGGGATGGCGGACGCCTGGCTCGGACTGCACGCGCTACGGGTCGACACGACGACCGCGCTGCTGAGGATGTTCCGGCACCGGGACCGCTTCGGGGAGCAGCGCGCCCGGCACCGCCGGACCCTCAACTCCTGGTACTGGCTGGGCTGGTGGGTACAGCCGGTCCTGGAGAGCCCGCGCGATCTGTTGCTCGCCCACGCCTCGCACTGGCTGGACGGCCGGCACGTCCCCGAGCTGGACCGGGCACTGGCCGGACTGCCCCCGGTGGACACCGATCCGCAGGTGCGCTTCCTGCACGCCTGCCGCGCCTATCTGGTCAAGGACTGGGACCAGCTGGTACGGCACACCGATCCGCTGCTGGACGATCCCCTGCTCGGCATCGAGGCAGGCCTGTTCGGCGGCATGGCCCGGGTCCGGCTGGAGACGTACGGCCAGGCCGAGCCGCTTCTCTCGGCGGCCCTGATGCGCTGCCGCAGCGAGCAGCCGCAGCGCAAGGAGCTGCGCTACTGGCTCGCGCGGGCGCACGAGGGCACGGGGCGCAGCGCCGCGGCGCTCCCGCTGTACCGGGCCGTGCACCGGGTGGATCCGGCCTTCATGGACACCTCGGCCCGGCTCGCCGCGATCGCCGAGGGCGACGGGTACGACGACTCGGCCGACCTCGCGTCGATCACCCTGACCGGTGCCGGGCAGGACACGGTGGACGGGCCGGACACGCTCGATCCGCTCTTCGGCACGGAGGGCCGGGATCTGCGGCTGTCGGAGCCCGACCTGCCGACGGGGCCCCTCCCGTCGGTCTCCGATCCGGCCGTACGGGCGAAGAGCGGTGTGCCGTCGTCGCCGTCCTCACCCCTGCCGGCGGGCCCGACCGATCCCGCGTTGCTGGAGGAGGCGCTCGCCGAGCTGGAGCGGATGGTGGGTCTCGAACCGGTCAAGCGCCAGGTCAAGGCGTTGTCCGCGCAGCTGAACATGGCGAGGCTGCGGGCCGGGCAGGGCCTTCCGGTGCAGCCGCCCAAACGGCACTTCGTCTTCTCCGGCCCCTCGGGCACCGGGAAGACCACGGTCGCGCGGATCCTGGGCCGGGTCTTCTACGCGCTGGGGCTGCTCGGCGGCGACCACCTCGTGGAAGCCCAGCGGGCGGATCTCGTCGGCGAGTATCTGGGCCAGACGGCCGTGAAGGCCAACGAGCTGATCGACTCCGCGATCGGCGGGGTGCTGTTCGTGGACGAGGCGTACTCGCTGTCCAACTCCGGGTACGGCAAGGGGGACGCGTACGGCGACGAGGCTCTGCAGGTGCTGCTGAAGCGGGCCGAGGACAACCGGGACCACCTGGTGGTGATCCTGGCCGGCTATCCGGAGGGCATGGACCGGCTGCTCGCCGCGAACCCCGGGCTCTCCTCCCGGTTCACCACGCGGGTGGACTTCCCCTCCTACCGGCCGCTGGAACTCACCGAGATCGGCAAGGTGCTGGCGGCGGAGAACGGGGACCTGTGGGACGGGGAGGCCCTGGAGGAGCTGCGGTCGATCGCCGGGCATGTGGTGGATCAGGGGTGGATCGACGAGCTGGGGAACGGGCGCTTTCTGCGGACGCTGTACGAGAAGAGCTGCGCGTACCGGGATCTGCGGTTGTCGGGGTATCCCGGGGCACTGTCCCGGCAGGACCTGGCGACGTTGAGGCTGCCCGATCTGATGCAGGCGTACGGGGAAGTGCTGTCCGGGCGGGGGCCGCAGGATCCGTCGGCCACGTAGTCCCGTGGGCTGCGGCTGGGCGGGGGTGGGGCCGCTTTCCCGCGTCGGCGCGGCCGCCGCGGCTACGAGCGCCCTGAGGGGGCGCGGGGAACTGCGCGAGCAACCCCCACGCGCCCGCGGGTGGGCGACGGGCGCCCCGCCTACGCCATCGCGCCCTCCGGCTCTCCGGTCGACCTGGGCTGCAGGACCTGCGGCGGTGTCTGCCTGTGCGCCGGATCGCGTACCTCGCCGACCAGGAGTTCCAGTACGTCCTCCAGGGCGACCAGACCCAGTACCTTGCCGCTCGCATCCGCGACCTGGGCCAGATGGGTGGCGGCTCGGCGCATGACCGTCAGCGCGTCGTCCAGCGGGAGCTCCGCGCGAAGGGTCGTCATCGGCCGCCACACGTGCTGGGGAACGGCGCGCTGGGAGTCCTCCAGGTCCAGGACGTCCTTGACGTGGACATATCCCATGAAGGCGCCCGTGGCGGCCGCCACCGGGAAGCGGGAGTACCCCGTACGCGCGGTCAGCCGGACGATCTCCCCCGGAGTGACCGACGGAGCCACCGTCACCAGGGACTCGCGTCGCAGCAGGACGTCCGTCACCGGGCGGGAGCCCAGTTCCAGCGCGTCCTCCAGCCGCTCCCGCTCCTCGGGGTCGAGCAGGCCCGCCTGGCCGGAGTCCTCCAGCAGCCGGTTCAGCTGCTCGCTGGTGACGACCGCCTCGACCTCGTCCTTGGGCTCGACGCGGAAGAGCCGCAGGATGGCCTGGGCGCAGGCGCCCAGGGCCACGGTGATCGGCTTGCACAGCCGGGCGAAGTAGACAAGGCCGGGGCTGAGCCACAGCGCGGCCTTCTCCGGGGCCGCCATCGCGAGGTTCTTCGGGACCATCTCGCCGATCACCAGATGGAAGAAGACCACGCCGGCGAGCGCGATCACATAGCCCAGCGGGTGGATCACGCCGTCCGGGAGGCGGACCGCCTCGAACACCGGCTCCAGCAGGTGGGCGACGGTCGGCTCGGCCACCGCGCCGAGCGTCAGCGAGCAGACGGTGATGCCGAACTGCGCGGCGGCCATCATCTGCGGCAGCCGCTCCAGGCCGTAGAGCACCTGGCGGGCCCGGGCGGTGCCGAGCGGTTCGATCTGGCTGCGGCGGACGGAGACGAGCGCGAACTCGGCGCCGACGAAGAAGCCGTTGGCGAGCACCAGCAGCGCCGCGAAGACCAGTTGGAGGACGCTCATCGGACGGCCTCCATGACGCCGGCCGCCGGGGCCGTCCTGACCAGGCGGACCCGTTCGGCGCGGTAGTGGCCGACCTGGCGGACGGACAGCCGCCAGCCGGGCAGTTCCGCACGGTCGCCGGGGGCCGGGATACGGCCGAGCAGATCGGCGACCAGGCCGGCGACGGTCTCGTACGGCCCCTCGGGCACGTCGAGGCCTATGCGCTGCAGGATGTCGACACGGCAGCTGCCGTCCACGTCCCAGGCGGGCCTGCCGTCCTCGGGCGGGGCGGAGGCCAGTTCGGGCACGTCCTGCCCGTCGTGCTCGTCACGGACCTCGCCGACGAGTTCCTCGACGATGTCCTCCAGCGTGACCACGCCTGCCGTGCCGCCGTACTCGTCGACGACGACCGCGATGGGCTGCTCGCTGCGCAGCCGGGCGAGCAGAGGCTGGACCGGCAGGGTCTCGGGGACCAGCAGCGCCTTGCGGGCGATGTGGCCGACCGGGGTGCGCAGCCGGTCGTACGAGGGGACCGCGAGCGCGTCCTTGAGGTGGGCCATGCCGACGATTTCGTCGATCTTCTCCCGGTAGACGGGGAAGCGGGACAGGCCGGTGGCCCGGGTGAGGTTGACCACGTCCTCGGCGGTCGCCGAGTCCTGGAGGGCGCTGACCTTCACGCGCGGGGTCATGACGTGCTGCGCGGTCAGGTCGCCCAGGGACAGGGTGCGCACGAACAGGTCGGCCGTGTCCTGTTCCAGGGCGCCGGCCCGGGCCGAGTGACGGGCGAGGGACACCAGTTCGCCCGGGGTGCGGGCGGAGGCCAGCTCCTCGGCAGGCTCGACGCCGAGCGCGCGCACCAGCCGGTTGGCGACCGTGTTGAGCACGGAGATCACCGGGCGGAACAGGCGGGAGAAGTGGTGCTGCGGGCCGGCCACGAACCGGGCGACCTGCAGGGGCTTGGAGACCGCCCAGTTCTTGGGCACGAGTTCGCCGATCACCATCTGGATCGCGGAGGCGAGCAGCATGCCGACGACCACGGCGACACCGGAGGCAGCGCCGTCCGGGATGCCGAGCGCGCCGAACGGACCGCGCAGCAGCTCGGCCAGCGCCGGCTCGGCGAGCATGCCGACGACGAGGGAGGTGATGGTGATGCCGAGCTGGGTGCCGGAGAGCTGGAAGGAGAGTTCCTTCAGTGATTCGACGACCGAACCGGCACGTCGGTCACCCTCGGCGGCGGCCTTCTCGGCGTCCGGGCGCTCGACCGTCACCAGGCCGAACTCCGCCGCCACGAAGAAACCGTTGGCGAGAATCAGCAGGAACGCGGCTCCGAGGAGCAACAGGGGGAGGTTCATGGTGCCACCGCCTCCGCAAGGACGCGGACCGGGTCCGCGCTATGTCGGGAGGGGGCGGCGCAGGTACTACAGGACGATCCGTCCATCGCCGGAGGGGGTCACTCCTCGGGTAGCAGGAACCCCTGTGCACCGGGCGTGGTACGACAGGGGCGGAGGCGCAAACGAAAACGCCTCCGCCACCAGATTAATCAAGACTGGGGCGTGTGCGGCAGGGTGGACGCCCCCGAGTCAGCCCTGATCTTGCGCCTCGGGGGCCGCCGAGTGGGCCTCGGCGAGCGCCCGGAGGGCCTGTGCGTCGGCTATGGCGCGCTGCTTGGCGATGCCCGGCTGGATGCCGAGCGCGGGCAGGCTGGTGCCGTCGCTGAGGTTGAGAAACACCCAGGGGTCGCCCGGACGGAGGTTCACCTGGAGGATCTCCTCCCACGCCAGGCGCCGCCTGGTGACGATGTTCACGACGGTGACGCCGGACTCGTCGGCGACGACCTTCACCCGGGCGAGCTGGGCGAGCACCCAGAAGATGAGCGCCCCGGTGATGACGAAGGTGAGCCGATCCCCCGGGCCGAGCTGCTCCAGCAGCATCGCGATGCCGGATATCACCAGGAATATGGCGACACCGGCGGTGAGCAGGACGGCTCGGGTGTGTCCCGGCCGGAAGGTGACGGGCAGGGTCGGCGGAGCGTACTTGTCGGACACGGTCGTACGGCCCCTCACAGACGGCAGGCGTGGATGGCCGTGGTGAGGATGGCCCTGGCCCCGATCTCGTAGAGGTCGTCCATGATCCGCTGGGCCTCCTTGGCCGGGACCATGGCGCGGACGGCGACCCAGCCCTCGTTGTGCAGCGGTGAGACGGTCGGCGACTCCAGACCCGGGGTCAGGGCGACGGCCTTCTCCAGCTGCTCGACCCGGCAGTCGTAGTCCATCATCACGTACGTCCGCGCGACCAGGACGCCCTGCAGGCGGCGCAGGAACTGCTGGACCTTGGGCTCCGCAGCCTCGTCGGCGTCCGCGCCCACACGGCGGATGACAACGGCCTCGGACTTCATGATCGGCTCGCCGAAGACCTCCAGGCCCGCGTTGCGCAGCGAGGTGCCGGTCTCGACCACGTCGGCGATGACCTCGGCGACGCCCAGCTCGATCGCGGTCTCGACGGCGCCGTCGAGGTGGACGACGGAGGCGTCGATGCCGCTCTCGGTGAGGTGCCCGGCGACGATGCCCTCGTAGGAGGTGGCGACCGTCTTGCCCTTGAGGTCCTCGACGCCGTGTGCGGTGCCCGGCTTGGCGGCGAAGTGGAAGGTGGAGCGGGCGAAGCCGAGCGGCAGGATCTCCTCGGCGTCGGCTCCGGAGTCGACAAGGAGGTCACGGCCGGTGATGCCGATGTCGAGTCGGCCGGAGGAGACGTAGATGGCGATGTCGCGCGGGCGGAGGTAGAAGAACTCGACCTCGTTCACCGGGTCGACGATCCGCAGTTCCTTGGACTCGCGGCGCTGCCGGTAGCCGGCCTCATGCAGCATCTCCGCCGCAGGGCCGGACAGGGAACCCTTGTTGGGGACGGCGATGCGCAGCATGAGGTCGGCTTCCTTCGCGTTCGGTGGATGTGGTGGTGGAGCAGGTGGGGTTCACAGGTGGGCGTAGACGTCGTCCAGGGAGATCCCTCGGGCGACCATCATCACCTGGACGTGGTACAGCAGCTGCGAGATCTCCTCGGCGGCCGCCTCCTTGCCCTCGTACTCGGCGGCCATCCAGACCTCCGCGGCCTCCTCGACGACCTTCTTGCCGATGGCATGGACACCCTTGCCGACCAGCTCTGCGGTGCGGGAGGTGGCGGGATCGCCGTGGGCGGCCTTGTGCTGCAGCTCGGTGAAGAGCTGCTCGAACGTCTTCTTGGACATGGTGGGCCCCACCCTACGCGCTCCGGGTGATACCTCAGTGCCAGGGTTCAGATACTGAGCGGAGCGTGGCCGCCGTCGCCACCGCCGCCGTCACCGCCTCGTGCCCCTTGTCCTCGTTGGAGCCTTCCAGCCCGGCCCGGTCCAGGGCCTGCTCCTCGGTGTCGCAGGTGAGCACGCCGAAGCCGACGGGCACACCGGTCTCCACGGAGACCTGGGTGAGGCCCAGGGTGACGCCCTGGCACACGTAGTCGAAGTGGGGGGTACCGCCGCGGATGACGACACCGAGGGCGACCACCGCGTCGTAGCCGCGTCCGGCCAGGGCCTTGGCGGCGACCGGCAGCTCGAAGCTGCCGGGGACCCGGATCAGGGTCGGCTCGTCGATCCCCAGTTCGTGCAGGGCGCGCAGGGCGCCGTTCACCAGACCGTCCATCACCTTCTCGTGCCACTGCGCCGCGATGACGGCGACCCTGAGATCGCTCACGTTGCGTACGGACAGTTCCGGTGCACCCTTGCCGCTCACGTCTCTCCTACCTAAGTGCTCTTCGCTTACTGGTTGCCGCAGGCGGCCGCGGAGGCCGCGCCGGCAGGCGTGTCCAGCCAGGGCAGGTCGTGCCCCATCCGGTCACGCTTGGTGCGCAGGTAGCGCAGGTTGTGCTCGCCGGCCTGGATCGGCATCGGCTCGCGGCCGGTGACCTTCAGGCCGTGGCGCAACAGCGCGTCGGTCTTGTCGGGGTTGTTGGTCATCAGGCGGACGCTGCGGACACCGAGGTCGGCGAGGATCCGGGCGCCCGCGCCGTAGTCGCGGGCGTCGGCGGGCAGGCCGAGTTCGAGGTTGGCGTCCAGGGTGTCGCGGCCCTGTTCCTGAAGCTCGTAGGCGCGCAGCTTGGACAGCAGTCCGATGCCGCGTCCCTCATGTCCGCGCAGGTAGACGACGATTCCCCGGCCCTCCTCCTGGATGCGCCCGAGAGCGGTGTCCAGCTGGGGACCGCAGTCGCAGCGCAGGGAGGCGAAGACGTCGCCGGTGAGGCACTCGGAGTGGACGCGGACCAGGACGTCCTCGCCGTCGCCGATCTCGCCGTGGACGAGGGCGACGTGCTCGACGCCGTCGACGGTGGACCGGTAGCCGTAGGCGGTGAAGACGCCGTGCGCCGTGGGCAGGCGGGTCTCGGCCTCGCGGCGGACGGTGGGCTCGCTGCTGCGGCGGTAGGCGATCAGGTCCTCGATGGAGATGATCGTGAGGCCGTGCTTGCGGGCGAACGGGATCAGTTCGGGCAGGCGCAGCATGCGGCCGTCCTCGCCGGCGATCTCCACGATGGCGCCGGCCGGGCGCAGGCCCGCGAGCCGGGCGAGGTCGACGGCGGCCTCGGTGTGGCCGTTGCGCACCAGGACACCGCCGGGCCTGGCGCGCAGCGGGAAGATGTGGCCGGGGCGGACGAAGTCGCCGGCCTCGGCCGTGCCGCCCGCCAGCAGCCGGAGCGTGGTGGAGCGGTCGGAGGCCGAGATACCGGTGCTCACGCCGTGCGCGGCGGAGGCGTCCACGGAGACGGTGAACGCCGTCTTCATCGACTCGGTGTTGTCCTCGACCATCTGCGGCAGCCGCAGCCGGTCCAGCTCGTCACCCTCCATGGGGGCGCAGATCAGGCCCCGGCACTCGCTCATCATGAAGGCGACGATCTCGGGGGTCGCCTTCTCGGCGGCGACGACGAGGTCGCCCTCGTTCTCCCGGTCCTCGTCGTCGACGACCACGACCGGGCGGCCGGCCGCGATGTCGGCGATGGCCTGTTCGACGGGGTCGAGCCTGAAGTCCTCGAAGCTGTCGGTGCGATGGAGCAGGGATGCCGAGGTCATGCCGGCGCTCCTTCCAGAACGGGCTGCGGGCTCTTGCGGGAGCGCAGCCACCAGTCGCGCATGCCCCACAGGACGAGTGCGCCGTAGATGACGTAGACGAAACCGGAGAAGGCGTAGCCGTTGGCGAAGTTGAGGGGTACGCCGACGAAGTCGACGAGCAGCCAGGCGAACCAGAACTCGACCATGCCCTTGGCCTGGGCGTACATGGCGACGATGGTGCCGACGAAGATGTACGCGTCCGGCCAGGGGTCCCAGGACAGGGACGGGTAGGCCTTGAAGAGCAGTGCCACGGCGACCGTGCCGACGGCGGCCGCGGCGACCATGGCGCCGCGCTCGGTCCAGGTGGCGAACCGGGGGGCGATGTGGCCGTCCGTGGCCTTGCCCCTGCCGCGGTTCCACTGCCAGAAGCCGTAGGCGGCGACGGCCATGACGACGACCTGCTTGCCCGCGCTGCCGGTCAGGTGGTCGACGAAGGCGGCGAAGAGGATCAGGCCGGAGACGAACTGCACCGGCCAGGTCCACAGGGAGCGCTGCCAGCCGAGGGCGAGGGCGGCGAGGCCGAAGATGTTGCCGATCATGTCCGACCACAGGATGTGCTGGCCGAAGAGCGTGAACGCCTCGGAGTTCAGCCAGTTCACTTGCCGGCCCCCTGACCGGCCGCGAGCAGCCGCTCCACGTACTTGGCGATGACGTCGACCTCGAGGTTGACCGGGTCGCCGGGCTGCTTGTGGCCGAGCGTGGTCAGGTCGAGGGTGGTCGGGATGAGGCTGACCGTGAAGAAGTCCGGGCCGGCCTCGACGACGGTGAGGCTGATGCCGTCGACGGTGACGGAGCCCTTCTCGACGACGTAGCGGGCGAGGTCCGCGGGCAGCGAGATCTTGACGATCTCCCAGTTCTCGGAGGGCGTGCGCGCCAGGACCTGCCCGGTGCCGTCGACGTGTCCCTGCACGATGTGCCCGCCGAGGCGCGCGCCCACGGCGGTGGGGCGCTCCAGGTTGACGCGGGAGCCGACGGTGAGCACGCCGAGGCTGGAACGCTTCAGCGTCTCGGCCATGACGTCCGCGGTGAACTCGTCGCCCTCGTGGTCCACGACGGTGAGACAGACTCCGTTGACGGCGATGGAGTCGCCGTGCTGGGCGCCCTCGGTCACGACGGGGCCGCGGAGCCGGAAACGGGACGCGTCGCCGAGGTTCTCGACGGCGGTGACCTCACCCAGCTCTTCGACGATTCCGGTGAACACTTCCCGGGTCCTCCTGCCTCATTCGGGCACGGACTCCGGGGCCTGTCGATGACGACAGAATGGACGGATGAGCAACACCGTGAGTTTCGCCGACGCCGAAAAGGACCCGTCCGCGTGCGGACGAGCCCAGAGACGGCGACGCGCATGGGTGCATGCTCGTCCGCCGCGCACTGCCTCCCATCCGGACTTTAACCGTCGGTCCAGGAATTTCACCTGGTCAACCGGCCGCTGGAAGCGACCGGGTCGCGGACTATAACCGCCGGTTCGGACTTTCACCGACCCCGGAGTGCGCTGCTTCTGGTACAGGGCCAGTGTGCCACGCCGGGTGGTCGTCCAGACAGGCGAAGCATGTGGGCTCCCTCACAGTGCGTGTCGCTGGACTTGCGCGCAGGAATCGCGCCGGTCAACTACCGTCCGGGCACCACGGGTTGACCTTGGTCCGGACCCATTGACCACACTGGTCTAGTCCTTTTAGGGTTCGGGCGGGCCCGGTGGCGGTGACGACGGCCCTTGCCCGCCGCCGGGCCGTCAGAGCGTCGGCAGGGCTCTGGCAGGGTGAGCCCATGACGACGCCTGAGCCCGCCCACGAGTTCGAGTCCCACCGCCCCCGGCTGTTCGGCCTGGCCTACCGTCTGCTCGGCTCCGCGCAGGAGGCCGAGGACACGGTGCAGGACGCGTATCTGCGGTTCAGCGGCGCCGACCGCGCGGGCATCGAGCACCTGGGGGCTTGGCTCGCCCGGACCGTCACCAACCTGTGCCTGAACCGGCTGACCTCGGCCCGGGCGCGCCGTGAGGAGTACGTCGGGGAGTGGCTGCCGGAGCCGGTGGTCACCTCCGACGGGACGCTCGGACCGCTCGAGTCGGCACAGGCGCGCGAGCAGGTCTCGATGGCGATGCTGGTGCTGCTGGAGCGGCTGACGCCCACCGAGCGCGCGGTGTACGTGCTGCGCGAGGCGTTCGGGTACGGCCACCGGGAGATCTCGGGCGTCCTGGACCTGAGCGAGGCCAACTGCCGACAGCTGTACCGGCGGGCGGTGGGCCGGGTGGCCGTGGCGAAGACCCGGTTCGAGCCCGCCCCCGAGCGACGCGAGGAGCTGGTCGCGTCGTTCATCACGGCGGCCCGGGAAGGCGATCTCGCCGGCCTGGAGAAGCTGCTCGCGGCGGACGTGACCTGGTGGAGCGACGGCGGCGGCAAGGTCACGGCGGCCCTGCGGCCGATCGAGGGCCGGGAGAAGGTCGCCCGCTTCGCGGCGGGCGCCGCGCAGCGCTTCGCCGTGGGCCTGGAGTACACGGTGGTGGAGGTCAACGGCGCGAGCGGGGTGGCCTCGTGGGCGGGCGACACGCTGGTCGGGGTCGTCGGGTTCGAGCTGGTGGACGGGCTGGTCGCGTGCGTGTGGGCCGTGATGAACCCGGACAAGCTGGACCATGCGCGGCGGCGGCTGAGCCGCTGATGGCCGGGGCCTGTCACATCTCACGGGGCTGCGCGGTCTCAGCTGACGAAGGGCGCTCCGACCGGGGCGTCCCGGAGTCCGGAGGGACGGAGACAGCATGACCACGATCCTGGTGACCGGCGGGACCGGAACGCTCGGACGGCTCGTCACCGAGCGGCTGCGGGCGGACGGGCACGAGGTGCGGGTGCTCAGCCGGCACGCGCAGCCGTACGCCGTCGACCTGCGCGAGGGCGGACCCGCCCTGGACACGGCCCTCGCGGGTGTCGAGACCGTCGTGCACTGTGCGAGCAGTACGCGGGGCGGGGACGAGGCGGCGGCGGACCATCTGATCGCGGCGGCGCGGCGGGCCGGGGTGCGCCATCTGGTGTACATCTCCATCGTCGGCGTCGACCGGGTGCCGTTCGGTTACTACAGATCGAAGCTCGCGGTGGAGCGCCGGATCGAGGAGTCGGGGCTCGGCTGGACCGTGCTGCGGGCGACGCAGTTCCACGACCTGCTGGTGACGCTGTTCCAAGGGCTCGCCAAGCCGCCCGTCGTGCTGGTCCCGGCCGGGGTGCCGGACCAGCCGGTGGAGGTGGCCGAAGTCGCGGACCGCCTGGCCGAGTTGGCCGTGGGGGCACCGGCCGGACGGGTGCCGGACATGGCCGGTCCGGAGGTGCGCTCGTTCGACTCGCTGGCCCGTGCCTACCTCCGGGCGACCGGGCGCCGCCGGGCCGTGGCGAACGTACCGCTTTTCGGGAAGACGTACCGCGCCTTCCGCGCGGGCGGGCATCTGGCCCCGGACGAGGCGGTGGGCAAGGGGACCTTCGAGGACCACCTGGCGCGGCGGTTCGGGCAGGGCTGAGCACGGTGCGGGGCGTGCGGTGCGGCCGGTCGCCGGCGACGGCGCCGGCCCGCCGTCCCGCACGCGGCTTTCCGCGGGGCGAGCCGCTTACGTCCGCGAGGATGCGCCCTGGCGCTCGGGCGGCGCGAACAGCTCGTCCTGTGCCCGCTCCCGGGCCGTCAGCAGGGCTCCGCGCAGCACGGCGGTCCCGCCGAGGGAGCTCGGCCGCACCTCGGTGGGCAGGGGCGACACCCGGCACAGCCGCTCCTCGACCAGTCCCGCGAGCACCGCTCCCCCGGCCTGGCCGACCTCCCCGCCGAGCACCACGCATCCGGGGTCCAGGACGGCGACGACGGAAGCGGCCCCGACGGCGACCCGGTCGGCCAGTTCCTGGAGGAAGCGGTGGGCGGGGGGAGTCGCTGCCGGCACGGTGGCCGCAGCCGGCTCCCGCGACATCTCCGCCACGGCGTCCCGCACCACCTCGGCCGCCCCCGGCCCGTCCGTCGCATCCGGCACGGGCAGGCCGCACTCCGCCGCGAGGGAGACGATCGCCGCCGCCCCCGTCAGCGAGTGGAAGCCGCCGTCGCAGTCCGTCGCCGAGGGCAGGGACGTCGTTCCCGGCACCGGCAGGAAGCCGATCTCGCCCGTGCCGCCGGAGGCGCCGCGGCGCAGGGTGCCGTCCAGGACGACGGCTGCGCCGACGCCGTGGCCCAGCCAGAGCAGGACGAAGGTGTCCCGGTCGCGGGCCGCGCCCTCGCGCTGCTCGGCCACCGCGGCCAGGTTGGTCTCGTTCTCCACGGTGACCCGGGCCTCGGGCAGCCGTTCCTGCAGGGCCGCGGCGAGGCGGCGGTGCCAGGCGGGCAGGCCGCCGGAGTCGCGGAGGTCGCCGGTGGCCGGGTCGATCAGGCCCGGCGCTCCGATGCCGACCGTGTGCAGCCGGTCCGCACCGGCCTCCTTCGCGGTCCGCTCCACCGCCGTCACCGCCTGCTCCACGGCGGGCCCGGTCCCGGTGTCGCCGCCGATCGGCACGGACGCCTCGGCGAGCACCCGCCCGACCAGGTCCGAGACCAGCACGAAGACTCCCCCGGTGCGGACGTCGAGCGCGGCCAGGTGGGCACGGCCGGCGACGATGCCGTACAGCCGGGCGTTCGGCCCCCGGCGCTGTTCGCCGGACTCCCCGACCACCGTGATCAGTCCGGAGGCGGTGAGCCGTTCGACGAGGTCCGCGACGGTCGGCCGGGACAGTCCGGTCAGCTGCTTCAACTGCCCTGCCGTCAGCGGGCCCTCCTGCTGCAGCAGCCGCAGGGCGAGCCGGTCGTTGATGGCCCGGGCGGTGCTCGGTGATGCGGGCATGTCGCGAATCCTCCCAGATGCCGGCGGCCGTAATACTCCCTATCTATCAGGCAGGGTCCCTGATAGTTTACGGCGGTGCCACGAGGCGGCGGCGGGGAACTTTTCGGGGAGGGGCTGGAACATGAGTGACGTGGGTTGCGCGCGCGACGACGTCAGGCGCGCCCGGTACGCCGTGGCGGCCGTGTTCGCCGTGCACGGCGCCGTGACGGGCTCCTTCGCGACCCGCGTGCCGTGGATCCAGGACCACGCCTCGCTCGGCGCGGGGCAGCTCGGGTTCACCCTGGCGTTCACGGCGTTCGGCGCCTCGTGCGCGATGCCGCTGGCGGGCCGGATCACTCATCGCTTCGGCAGCCGTACGGCCCTGCGCGGGCTGCTCGCGCTGTGGACGCTCTCGCTGGTCCTGCCGTCCCTCGCGCCGAACCTGTACACGCTGTGCCTGGCGATGTTCGCCTACGGCGCGACCTCCGGCATGTCCGATGTGGCGATGAACGCGCTGGGTGTCGAGGTCGAGCGGCGGCTCGGGAAGTCGATCATGTCGGGTCTGCACGGCATGTGGAGCGCGGGCGCGCTCACCGGCTCGGCGGCGGGCACACTCGCCGCCCACCTCGGCTCGGACGCGCGCGTGCACCACGCGCTCGCGGCGGCGACCCTCACCCTGCTCGGCCTACTGGCCTGCGGCTGGGTGCTCGACATGCAGCCCGCCGAGGACGAGGAGCCCCCGCCGCGGTTCGCGCTGCCGCCCCGCTCGGCCCTGCTGATCGGTGCGGTCGGCTTCTGCGCGGTGTTCGCGGAGGGGGCGAGCCTCGACTGGTCCGCGGTGTTCCTGCGGGACCGGCTGGACAGCTCGGCCGGCCTGGCGGCCGCGTGCACGACCGGGTTCATGCTGACCATGGCGGTGGCCCGGATCGCCGGGGACGCGGCGGTCGATCGCCATGGCGCGGTCCGCACCGTCCGGGCCGGTGGGGTGCTCGCCGCGCTGGGCGGCCTGCTGGTGGTCGTCGCGGGGCATCCGGCGGTGGCGATGGCCGGGTTCGCGCTGATGGGGCTCGGGATCGCGGTCGTCGTACCGCTGTGCTTCGCGGCGGCCGGACACGCCGGGCCCCACCCCAGTCAGGCCATAGCGGGCGTGGCGACGATCACCTACACCTCGGGACTGATCGCGCCGAGCCTGATCGGCGGGGTCGCCCAGGCGACCAGCCTGACGGTCTCGTTCTGCGTGGTGACCACGCTGGCGGCCGGGCTCGTCGTGTGCGCGGGGGTGCTGCGCACCGCCGGGCGCGGCGGCCGGACGGAGGTCAGCCGGCAGGCCGCAGCAGTTCCCGGCCCGCGGCCCTGAAGGCATCGCTCCACGGTGCGGGGCGCATGGTCGTCGCGTCCAGCCGGACCAGGACCCGGCTGCCCCGCGCGTAGGTCCGCGTCCCGTCGGCCGAGCAGAAGCGGAAGCCGTAGGTGAGACCGGTGGTGCCGAGCCGCTCCAGCCAGAGGTGGACGGCGTAGGTGCCCGGGCTGGTCACCGGCGCCTCGTAGCCGATGCGCAGTTCGCGGACCGCGTTGCAGGCGTCACCGGCGGCCGCCCAGTCGCCGTCGAAGCGGACGCCGTGCTCGCTCCACAGCTCGGTCCAGGCGCGCTCCACCATCAACGGGTAGCGGGCGTTGTGGAGCAGTCCGAGCGCGTCCAGGTCGTCGAAGTGGACGGTGACGGGGATCAGCCGGCCATGGGCGACGGCGGGGGCGATCGGGGCTTCGGCGGTCACGGGAGGTGCTCCTGGGCGACGAGGTACGGGGCCGATGGGGACACCTACATACTAAGCGACCGCTCAGGATCCCCGGCCGGGAAGCCCCCCCATGGTCAGGCCCGGTCAGCCAGCTATGGAGTCCAGCTGCTCGGCGGCGGGCCTGAGTGCCCACAGGTCACCGCCGGGAGGCGCCTGGAGCTCGGGCACGGCCGACTCGGCCGCCGCGTCACCGGCGTCCGCCGCCGCGTGCACGACGTCAGCCGCCGCGTACCGGTGGAACTCCAGCTCGGGGTGCGGCCAGGCGGCGGCACCGGTCGCGGCCGGGAGCAGGTAGTCCACCGCCTTGAACAGGCTCTGCCCGTCCGGCCCGCGATAGGACCAGAGGTTCACGCCCACGTGCCGTCCGATGGCGGCGAGCCGGGTGTAGGCGACGAGGTCGAAGGTCGAGTAGTGCCAGCTGCGGGTGCGGGCGAGCTCCTGCGGCTGGCCGCCGTCGGCGGCGATCTGCGGGTCGATCCGCCTGGCGCGCGCGGCGAGCACGGTCCGCCGGGCCAGGTCCGTGTCCCCGGTGGCGTAGGCGAGGGCGGCGAGCTGCATGTCGTAGAAGGTGCCGTGGTTGTTGGCGGCCGCCCCCTCCTGCTTGCCGAAGTCGCTGCTCTTCAGCCAGCCGAGGAAGTCGGCGTTCCACCTGCCCATCGCGGTGCGGTCCTCGGCGCTCCAGCCGGGGGCCCCGGTGGCGAGGATCGCCTGCGCGTCGAGCACGCTCGTGTAGGACTGCGAGAAGTCGATGATGCCGATGGCCCGGCCGTCGTACCTGCACGGGATGAACTGGGCGTGGTTCAGATCGGGGTTCATCCGGGTGGCCGGGGCGAGGAACCAGGTGCGCAGGATCTGCCCGGCCTTCTCGGCATAGCTCCGCCTGCCGGTGTAGTACCAGGCGAGCGAGAGGTCGTACGCCGAGTCGAACACCTTCTCCGCGTCCTGCCGGTCCGTGCCGCTGTCGACCTCGGGATTGCGCTGCCCGTCACGCTGGACGTAGGGGCAGCCCCAGGGGTTGTCGGCGGTCGGGGCCGTGGTGGGCCACCAGTACGGGGCCTGGCTGAGGTACTCGTGGACGTCACCGCCGGGGGCGGGCTTCGGTTTGTCGACGACCGTCCAGGAGCCCTGGCCGAGCCAGGCGTCGGCGCGGGCGGTCAAGTCCGCGAGGGCGCGCCGGAGTCGGGGGTCACGGTCCAGGCGGGCCCGGGTCCGTTCGAGGCGGGCGCCGTCGAGGACGGCGGTCCGCGGGGTCTTGGGTGCCGCGTGCGCGGAGGGGACGAGCACGGCCGAGAGGCTCACCGCAGCGGCCAGCAGCACGGCCGCACGGGATCTTCCACTCATCAGGCGCTCCGATCGTCGAAAGTCAGGTATGTGAATACAGTTCATGAGTGGGACCGTGCGAGCGTAGAGCGGCGAGGTAGCCGTGACAATGGTTCGGACCGTCTTCACGTACAGAGAAAGCGAAACCCCACCATGGACCTCGGCGTGCGCTGGAAGCTGCACGGTGACGGGCGTACGCCCGCGCCCGGAGCGGTGGTACGCCCCGACGAACGACTCTCCTGGCCGCGCACGGTGGGCCTCGGCGCCCAGCACGTGGTCGCCATGTTCGGAGCATCCTTCGTCGCCCCGGTGTTGATGGGTCTGAACCCCAATCTCGCGATCATGATGTCCGGTGTCGCGACCGTGATCTTCCTGCTCGCCACCCGCGGCCGCGTGCCCAGTTACCTGGGCTGCTCACTGTCCTTCGTCGGGGTGGCCGCCGTCATCCGCGCACAGGGCGGTACGAGCGCCACGGTGACCGGAGCGGTCTTCGTGGTCGGCGTCGCGCTGTTCCTGGTGGGCCTCGCCGTCCAGCGGTTCGGCGCCCGGATCATCCATGCCACCATGCCGCCGATCGTCACCGGCGCGGTGGTCATGCTGATCGGCTTCAACCTGGCCCCGGTGACCGCCTCCACCTACTGGCCGCAGGACCAGTGGACGGCCCTGCTGGTCATGCTCTTCACCGGTCTGGCGGTCGTCTGTCTGCGTGGTTTCTGGTCCCGCATCGCGATCTTCCTCGGCCTGGTCTTCGGGTACGGCATCTCCTGGGCCTTCGACCGGATCTTCGGGAAGATCCACTCCATGAGCCCGGGCGGCCAGGTCACCGACCACTGGCGCCTGGACCTCTCCGGCGTCTCCAAGGCCGAGTGGATCGGGCTGCCCTCCTTCCACGGGCCGTCCTTCCAGTGGTCGGCGATCCTGGTCGCGCTGCCCGTCGTCATCGCCCTGGTCGCGGAGAACGCGGGCCACGTCAAGGCGGTGGGCGAGATGACCGGCCACCGGCTGGACGACAAGCTGGGCACCGCCATCTCCGCGGACGGCATCGGCTCGATGCTGTCGACCGCGGTGGGCGGCCCGCCCAACACCACCTACTCCGAGAACATCGGCGTCATGGCCGCGACCCGCGTCTACTCCACCGCCGCCTACTGGGCCGCGGCCGGCTTCGCGCTGCTCTTCGGCGTCTGCCCCAAGTTCGGCGCCGTGGTGGCCGCGATCCCGGGCGGTGTGCTCGGCGGCATCACCGTGATCCTCTACGGCATGATCGGCCTGCTCGGCGCGCAGATCTGGCTGCACGCCGAGGTGGATCTGCGCAATCCGCTGAACCTGGTCCCGGCCGCCGCCGGCATCATCATCGGCGTCGGCAACGTGAGCATGAAGTTCACCGACACCTTCTCCCTCAGCGGCATCGCCCTCGGCACCCTGGTCGTCATCACCGGCTACCACGCCCTGCGCGCCCTCGCGCCCGCCCATCTCAAGGCACAGGAGCCGCTGCTGGACGAGGGCACGTCCGCCTACGACGACGAGGACGGTCAGCGCGCCAAGTCGTAGGCGTAGGACGGGGTGAACGTGCCGGCCGCGCCCTTGCAGCCGTCCGACTCCCCCGGCAGCTTCACCCACAGGTAGGCGTCGATCCGGTCCTCCCCGGTGTCCAGGGTCGGCGCCCTGCCGATCCTCCGCCCCGCCGGATCGCACCACTGGCCGTCGGGCGGGGCGCCGTTGCCGTTGCGGCTGGTGTCGATCACCGCACCGAGGGACCGCGGCCCGCCGAGGGCGTCGAGCACCTGCCGGTCGTAGGCGATCTCTTCGGCCGTGGGGCGGAAGTTGGAGACGTTGCTGAAGACGCCGTCGAAGGACGCGGCCCCCGCCTCCTTGAGCAGGGCGGCCTGCTTCGCGGCCGGGTTCCAGCCGGAGTGGCCCCCGTCGTAATAGACCCTCGCGCGGGGGTTCGCCGCCTTCAGGGTCCTGCCCGCGCGGGCGAGCGAGGCGAAGCGGGCCGCGCGGTCGGCGTCCGAGAGGCAGTCCGACTGGGCGATCGAGTCCGGCTCCAGGATCACGATCACCTCGCCGGAGCCCAGCCCCCTGGCGAAGGCCTCGATCCAGGCGTCGTAGGCCGCGAGGTCCGGCGCCCCGCCCTGGGACGCGCCGCCGCAGTCGCGGTCCGCGATCACGTACGGCACGAGCACCGGCACCCGCCCCTCGGCCGCCGCGCCCGCGGTGACCGTGCGGACCCGGGCGGCGATGGTGTCCGGGCTGAAGTCCGCGAACCACACCGCGGCCGGCCGGTCGGCGATCCGGGACTCGATGAGGGCGGTGCGCGGGTCGCCGGGGTGGGCGCGGACCCAGTCGATCACCTGGGAGTCGGGGTGGCGGTACAGAAGGGGTGTCACGACGGTGGTCCGTTGCCTCTTCCTCCCGGCGGTACGGGTCGGGACGGCGGTGGGGAGCCGGTGCCTCGGGACGGCCGTGGGAGTCCGCGTGGTCCCCGGCGGGGACGGCGGCGGCGAGGGGACGGCGGGCACGGGCGTCGGCGAGCCGGTCACCTCGGGCCGCCGGGCCTGGTCGGAGCCCCGGCCGTGGTCCAGCGCGGAGATCGTCCCGGTCACGGCGCCGATCACGGTGACCACGGAAGCCGCCGCGACCATCGCCGCGCGCCGCCGGGCCCGCCTGCGCTCGGCCCGGCGCGCGGCAAGGCGCCGGACACGTAAGCCTGACACGGTGTCGCTCCCCCCTGCTTCCCGCACTGCGTCCCCCGCCGCCCCTCGCCCTGCGTCGCCCCCGCCACTCTTCGCCCTGTTCCGCTCCCACCCGCCCGCGCTGTGCCGCTCCCACCCGCCCGCGCTGTGCCACTCCCACCCGCCCGCGCCGTGCCACTCCCACCCGCCCGCCCTGTGCCACTCCCACCCGCCCGCCCTGCGTTCCCCCGTTCCGGCGAAGCCCCGGGCCCGTCGGCACGCCGGTCAGCCTAGGGCTGGGACCCTTCCCCCATGGCGCAGTTGGAACACTTCACCACGCCCGTCGATGCCGTCCTCGCCCGGATGCGCGCCCTCGACGCGGAGTTGCCCGAGCGGGACGGGGTCGCCGTGTTCAACCGTGTCTACCTCACCGTCACCGAGGAGGTGGAACGGAGCCTGGACGCCGGGGAGTTCCCGGATCCGTCGGCGGCGACCGCGCTGGACGTGCGGTTCGCCGAGCGGTATCTGGCGGCGGTCGACGCGGGGGCCGAGGACCGCCGTCCGCCCGCCTGCTGGCGGCCCCTGTTCCAGTTCCGCGGTCATCCCGGGGTACGGCCGCTGCAGTTCGCGCTCGCGGGCATCAACGCGCACATCGGGCACGATCTGGCGCTCGCCGTGGTGGACACCTGTCGTACCCTCGGCTGCGAACCGGCGGACCTGGAGGACGAGTTCGACCGCGTGGGCGATCTCCTCGTCTCGCTGGAGGAGCGCATCCGCGAGGATCTGATGCCGGGTCCCGACCTGCTCCAGATCGCCGACCCGATCACCCATCTGCTCGGCTCCTGGAGCCTGGAGCGGGCGCGGGAGGCGACCTGGGCCGCCGCCAGGGCCCTGTGGGTGCTGCGCCGCTGCGAGGACGTCGCCGAGGACTTCACCGAACGCCTGGACGCGGCGGTGGGCTTCGCGGGCCGCATGCTGCTCACACCGCTGGCCGACTGAACCGCCCCGATCCGGCCAACCCCGCCCCGCCGAGCCGGAACTCCGCCGTGATCGCTGTACGTTGAAGCGGCAACCGATCGCGAAGGAGCACTCGGCACATGGCGACCAGGCTCGGACTCGGCCTTCCGCAGAATCGGCAGTACGACCTCGGCAAGGACGTGCCCGACGTGGCACGCACCGCCGAGCGGATCGGATACGACAGCCTGTGGGTCTATGAGCGGGCCCTGTTCCCGGAGCCCGCGACCCAGGGTCTGTACGGCGTCGAGGGCCTGCCCTGGCCCGACTCGTACCGCGACGTGGCGGAACCACTGGTCACGCTCGCCCTGGCCGCCGCGGCCACGGAGCGGGTCCGGCTGGGCTCCAGCGTGCTGGTCGCGCCCCTGCACCAGCCCTTCCAGCTGGCCAAGTCCCTGGCCACGCTGGACGCGGCGAGCGGCGGCCGGGTGATCGCCGGCTTCGGCACCGGCTGGTCGCTGGACGAGTACGCGGCCGCGGGCATCCGGCCGATCGCGGAGCGCGGCGAGGTGCTGGACGAGATCATCGACGTGTGCCGCGCGGTGTGGGGCCCCGACCCCGTGCGCCACGACGGCCGTATCACCAAGATCGAGTCCGCCGTGGTGGGCCCGAAGCCGGCCCGGCCGATCCCCATCATGCTGGCGGCGGGCAGCAAGAAGGCGCTGATCCGGCTCGTCGACCACGCCGACGGCTGGCTGCCGGTGGGCATGGGCGTGGAACAGATCGCCGCACAGTGGCAGCGGCTGCGGGACCTCGCGGCCGAGCGCGGTCGCAAGGAGCCCATCCAGACGGTCCTGCGGGTGAACGCGGAGTACGCGGCGAAGGCGTTCGACGGGAAGGGCCGTCAGCCCTTCCAGGGCAATGCCGACCAGATCGTGGAGGATCTGGTCGCACACGCTTCGATCGGCCTGGAGGAGATCCTGGTCGATCTGCAGGGCACTCCGCGCGACGCCGACGAGCTGAAGGACGTCGCCGCCGAGGTGTTCGAAAAGGCGCGGGCGGCCGGAGTCTGAGTCCGGCCGCCCGCGCCTTGGCTCGGTCCCGGTCAGTCCTCGGGCAGTTCCACCGGGGCGATCTCGTCGTAGACGTCACCCGGGCCGGGGTTGGCCGGGTCGGTCTCGCCGCCGAAGTGGTGCATGACGCCCCAGACCGCGTTCAGCGCGGTCTGGATCGCGCCCTCGGCCCAGCCGGCCGTCCAGGAGATGTCGTCGCCCGCGAGGAAGATGCCCCGCTTGTCCTCGGGCAGCCGGTCCTGCATGAAGTGCGTGAACAGGCGCCGCTGGTAGCGGTAGTGGCCGGGCAGGTTGGCCTTGAACGCGCCCATGAAGTAGGGCTCGTTCTCCCAGGAGACGGTCACCGGGTTGCCGATGATGTGCTTCCGGATGTCGACCTTCGGGTAGATCTCGCCGAGCGACTTCAGCATGACCTCCATCCGCTCGTTCGCGGACAGCGGCAGCCACTTCAGGCTGTCGTCGCACCAGGTGTAGGACAGGCAGATCACGGCGGGCTTGTCCGGGCCGTC
Source organism: Streptomyces griseochromogenes (assembly GCF_001542625.1). Taxonomy (NCBI): domain Bacteria; kingdom Bacillati; phylum Actinomycetota; class Actinomycetes; order Kitasatosporales; family Streptomycetaceae; genus Streptomyces; species Streptomyces griseochromogenes. The sequence goes on from NZ_CP016279.1 coordinate 7,822,601, forward strand.
GTCCAGCAGGTAGGTGCCGCGGGTCATGCGGTCGGTCAGCGTCATCGACATGACATCCCGGCCCGTCTCCTCGTCCTTGTCCAGCCAGAACGGCCGGTCGACGGGAACGAACAGCTTCGAGGACTCCATGTAGTGGGTGCGCTCGATCGCGGTCCAGTGATCGATCGGGAAGAGCGAGTCGTCGCAGGCGATCTTGGACAGCAGCATCCAGGACTGGGCGGTGAAGACGGCCGCCGTGAAGGTGCGGATGTCGCCGTTCGCGTCCGTCACGGTGATCTGGTTGCCCGCGGTGCGGTGCAGCCGGGTCACGGCCGGGCGCGGCTCGCCGTCCATGTGCAGGGACTTCAGCGAGGTGCCGTACGGCCAGTGGACGATCTTCTCCGGCTCGCGCTCCCACAGGCGCAGCGGCAGCTGCTGGGAGCCGCCGACGATACCGCGGTGGTGGTCGTCGGCCTCGGTGTAGACGACGCGCAGGATCTCCAGGATGGAGTTCGGGAAGTCGGTGTCCCAGCCACCGGTGCCGAAGCCGACCTGGCCGAAGATCTCGCGGTGCCGGAAGGACTTGAAGGCCTCGGAGTCGCAGAGGAAGCCGTAGAAGGTCTGGTTGTCGAGCTTCTCGACCAGCTTCGCCCAGATCTCGCGGATGCGCGGGACGTCGCGCTCGCGCATGGCGCGGTTCATGTCGGAGAAGTCGGCGCCCTCGTCGAGGCACTTGTTCCAGGCATCGGCGACGTCCCGGTACACCTGGGGCAGGTCGCCGACGGTCTCGGCGTAGTGCGACTCGCCCTTGAGGTCCACGACGGTGGACGGGGTGGCCTCGGCCAGCGGGTTCGGGAAGGGCTTGGTCTCCAGGCCCACCATGTCGATGTAGTGCTGGAGCGCGGTGGAGGACGGCGGGAAGCGCATCGCGCCCAGCTCGCAGTTGAGCGACTCGTCGCAGCCCTCGAACCCGACCGTGCGCAGCCGGCCGCCGATCTGGTCCGCCTCGTAGACGACGGGCTTGAGGCCCATCTTCATCAGCTCGTAGGCGGCCACGATGCCGGACAGACCGCCGCCGATGATCGCGACCTCGGTGCCGTGCTCGGTCGCGGGGATCTGGCCGAGGCCCGCCGGGTGGGCGAGGAAGTCGTCGTAGGCGTAGGGGAAGTCCGGGCCGAACATGGTGATCGGCGGCTGCTGCTCGTCGGCGTGCTCGACGGCGTTGGGCACCGTGGACGTCATGGGGTACGGACTCCTTGCGCGGGGGTGGTACGGGTGAGGGCTCGGGGGGTCAGACGAGGGACCCGTACAGACCGGGGCGGCGGTCCTTCAGGTACGGGTTGGCCTCACGGGAGGCGGCCAGGAAGACGGGGTCCGCGTCGGCGAGGACCAGCTCCTCGCCGCGGCCGGCGCGGGTGCGGGCGATGCCGTCGGGACCGGCGAGGACGGACAGTCCGACGAACTCGAACTCGCCCTCGGGGCCGACCCGGTTGACGTAGGCGACGTACATCTGGTTCTCCCAGGCCCGCACCGGCACGAGGGACTCGGCGACGAACTGGAAGGGATGCATCTGGGCGGTCGGTACGACGAGGAGGTCGGTGCCGGCCAGGGCGTGGGCGCGGACGTTCTCCGGGAACTCGACGTCGTAGCAGATCATCAGGCCGACGGTCAGGCCGTTCAGCTCGGCCTGGACGACCGGCTGCTCGCCCGGAGTGAACTGGTCGCGCTCGAAGCAGCCGAAGAGGTGGGTCTTGCGGTAGTTCGCGAGCCGGGTGCCCTCGCCGGAGATCAGCTGGACGGAGTTGTAGACGGTCTCGCCGTCGCGCTCCGGGTAGCCGTAGGCGATGGCCAGGCCGTGCCGGGTGGCGATCTCGGCGATCGCGTCGGCCGAGTCGCCGTCGGCGGGCTCGGCGAGGCGGGCGACGGCGTCGCCGATCGCGTACCCGGTCAGGAACATCTCCGGCGTGGCCAGCAGCGCGGCGCCCGCGGCGGCGGCCCGGCCCGCGGCCTCGTCGAGGACCTTGAGGTTCTCGACGACGGAGCCGGGGCGGCCGGAGCTCTGGAGCAGGGCGGTGCGCATGCGGGTTCCTCACCGGAAAACGGGGTTTGGGGGGCCATAAAGAAGGTACGGTCGGCGCGCTCGGCCGGACAAGAAGGAGCCGTTGCGCGCCGGTGAGCGGTTCGTTGCGTGAGCCGGGGGTCGGACGGCGATTCGTTGCGCGCCCCCGGGAACGGTTCCCGTCCTCCCTGAGACGCAGGTCATGGCGGGGCCTCCCCGCCGGACGGGGGAGGCGGGGTGCCGTCTGCGGGCCGATGTGCGCGGGGCGCGGCGCCGGGAGAGTGGTGAGCGTTCAGTTCACGCGCTTGACCTGCGGAAAGGACCGTCATGCAGCGTCGTACGAAGATCGCCGCCGTCACCTTTGCCACCGCCCTGCTGATCACCGCCGGGACGGCGGGGGCGGCGATGGCCTCAGGAGGCGGGACGCACCATCCCCAGCGCGAGGCCGCCTCGCTCACCGGCACGGCCAAGCTGTTCCGGTCGGCCGGGGACGACATCACCTTCTCCTTCGACGCGCATCTGGCGCCGAAGGACAACATGAACCCGCGGAAGGCCACCGGCACCTTCGCGTTCAGTCACTACCTGCACGGCGACGGCGCCTGGGCCAAGGCGAAGGTGGACTGCCTGGTCACGGGCGGGAAGGTCGCCGTCGTCTCGGGTGTGATCACGGCCTCGGACCTGCCCGGGGCGAAGGGCAGGCGGGTCGGCGTCACGGTCCACGACCTCGGCCGGCACGACCGGCTGGGCTACAGCTGGGCGGGGGTCGGCAGCCCCACGGACACCAAGGACCTGCCGCCGTGCGTGTCGTCGGCTCCCTTCGAGAAGGTGAAGCAGGGCACGGGTGACTTCAAGGTCGTCCCGTGGAACCCGGCACTGTGAGCCCCACCCGGCGTACCCGGGCTTCGCCGCGTCGCCGCGGCCGCCGGCGCCGCGGCTACAACTCCCTCAGCCGCTCCACGATCTCCCGCAGCAGCCCCGGATCGGCGGCCGGACCGGTGACCGGCAGGCTCCGGGGCGGGTCGATGCGGACCAGCCCCGCCTCGGCCAGGTCGCCGAGCAGGACCCGGACGACGGTCAGGGGCAGGTCGGCGTCCGCCGCCAGCTCGGCCACGGGGCGCGCGCCCCGGCGGATCAGGTCGAGCAGCGAGGCGCGGGCATGGTCGAGGTCCGGGTGTGCCGCGCCGTCCGGCTCCAGCGCGGTGACCCGGGACATCAGGTCGAGGGCGTGCCGTTCCGAGGGCCGGGTACGACCCCTGGTCACGGTGTAGGGACGGACCATCGACCCGGTCTCGTCCTCGTACCAGTGCTCGTCGCTCACCGCGGGATCAGCGGGCCGAGCGGGTGGCGGCGTCCAGGTGGCGGCCGAGGCGGCGGACGAGCAGGGCCATCTCGTGGGCGAGCTGTCCGACGTCGGTGCTCGCCTCGCTCAGCACGGCGAGGCGGCTGCCGTGGCCGGCCGGGGTGATGAAGAGATAGGCGTCCTCCAGCATGACCATGGTCTGCCGCACCTGCCCCGCACCGAACCGCTCCCCCGCCGAGCGGGCCAGGCCGTGGAAGCCGGAGCAGACGGCGGCCAGGTGCTCGATGTCCCGGCGGCGCATGCCCTCCGAGCAGCTCAGCGGGAGGCCGTCGGCGGTGAGCAGCACGGCCTGGCGGACGTGGTCGGTACGGGCCACGAGGTCGTCGAGCAGCCAGCCGAGGTCCGTACCGGGCGCTCCGGCGGGCAGGGCCGCGTTCTCGGGGTTCTGGTCGTCACCGTGCATCGTCGGTGTCCGTCCCTTCCTCGGCGTGGGCGGTGGCGTGGGAGGTGGCGTCGTCGGGCGCGGTGGGCGGTTCCTGCGGCGCGGCGGGCGGGAAGCCGGGCACGCCGGCCGAGCCCGCCGCGGTGCCGGTCCGGTCGTCGTCCTCGGCTGTCCCGGCGGCCTCGGTGGCCGCCGGCAGGCCCTTACGACCACGGTCCAGGCCTCGCTGGAAGGCTCCGAAGATCGCCCGCATCTCCTCGGGGCCGACCTCGCGCTCCGGGCCGGTCGTACGGGGAGGCGGTTCGTCGCGCAGTTCCGGAACGAGGGAGGCCTGGCGGGTGCGGGTGGGCAGGGCCGGGGCGGTCTGCGGGGCGGAGGCGTCGGGCGTGGGGGTGTCCGTCGCGGGGGCGTCCGACGCGGGGGCGTCCGACGCGGGGGCGTCCGACGCGGGGGCGTCCGACGCGGGGGCGTCCGACGCGGGGGCGTCCGACGCGGGGGCGTCCGACGCGGGGGCGTCCGGCACAGAGGAGTCCTCCACAGAGGTTTCCTGCCGCGCGGGCCCGGGTGCGGCTGCGGGCCGCGGTGTGGAGCGCCGTCTGGTGGGCAGCTCCAGCACCGGCGCCTTCCGTTCGACCGGTGCCGGCCGCTCGGCCGGCTCCGATCGCTCGACCGGGTCCAGCCGTCCGACCGGGTCCAGCCGTCCGACCGACCCTGACCGCGCTGCCGACAGCGACCGCTCCACCGGCCCCAGCCGCTCGACCGCTCCCGGCACGTGCGCCGCCCCCACCGGCTCCACCTCCGCCAGTACCCCTTCCGGGAGCAGCACCACGGCCGTCGTACCCCCGTAGGGCGAGTCCCGCAGGCTCACCTCGATGCCGTGGCGGGCGGCGAGGCGGCCGACGACGTACAGGCCGAGCCGGTCGTGCCGAGTGGGGTCGAAGGCCCCGGCGTCGGTGAGGGTGCTGTGGGCCTGGGCACGCTGCTCGTCGTCCAGGCCGAGCCCGCGGTCGTCGATCTCCAGGACGAAGCCGCTGCCGACCCGTCCGGTGCGCAAGGTGACCTGGGTGTGCGGCGGCGAGAACACCGTGGCGTTCTCCAGGAGTTCGGCGATGAGATGGACGACGTCGGCGACCGCGTCCGCGGCGACGCCGACCTCGGGCATCGGCGGCACCACCACGCGCGCGTAGTCCTCGATCTCGCTCACCGCCGAGGCGACGACATCGGCGACGGGCACCGGCCTGCGCCAGCGGCGGCCCGGGGCCGCGCCGGAAAGGATGATGAGGCTCTCCGCGTGCCGGCGCATCCGGGTGGTCAGATGGTCGATGCGGAACAGCTGGCGCAGGATGTCCGGGTCGTCCGTACGCCGCTCCAGCGTGTCGACGAGCTTCAACTGGCGGTGCACCAAAGCCTGGTTGCGGCGCGCGATGTTGAGCAGCACCGCGAACAGGCCCCGGCGCAGGGTGGCCTGTTTGACGGCGGCCTCCACGGCGGCCAGGCGCGCCGTGTTGAAGGACCGCCCGACCTGGCCGATCTCGTCGTCCCGGAGCTCGTCGGCGGCGAGCGGCGGCGCCTCGGCGAGCGCGTCCACCTCGTCACCGGCGCTCAGCCTCCGCATGACATCCGGAAGCTGTTGCGCGGCCAGCACGTCGGCGGCGTCCCGCAGGATCTCCAGGCGGCGCGAGATGCGCCGGGCGCCGCGCACCGCGAGCCACAGGGACAGGGCGACGGCGGCCAGCCCGACGGCGCCGACGACGGCGGCCTTGGTCAGCTCGTGGTAGGCGAAGGCCCGGCCGCGGGTGGCGGAGTTCTCGGCGGACCGGGTGCACAGCTGCATGTAGCGCTTGACGGCGCGGTCGGTGGTCGTGCGCCAGGTGTCCGCCGCGACGGCCTGACCGGCCCGCCCGGCACCGGCGCGCAGCAGCGCGTCCTCGCCCCGCGCCAGCGAGCGGTACAGGTCCCCGCGCTGGAAGTCCTCGAAGAGGCCGCGCGAGTCGGCGGGCAGGTCCGGAACGTACGTCCGCTCGAAGACGCGCCGGTCCTCGATGGTCGCGGTCAGGGTGTCGTACTGCCGGTCGGTCAGGGTGCCGGCCGCCCGCGCCCCGGCGACCAGGGCGTCCTCGCGGGAGACGAACTCCCGAACCCGGACCAGCTCGATGACGACCTGCGCCTCCCGGGCCAGTTGCCCGGCCTGGAGTGCGGTGAGTGTGGACTGCACGTCGAAACCGGGCTCGACCAGCGCGCTGTACTCGTCCACCGCCCGGTCCCAGGTGATGTCCCTGGACAGCACGTGCTCGCGCAGCCCCTCCAGCTTCCCGGTGGCGGCGACCATGGTGTCCAGCGCCTGCCGCTGCCGGTCCGTCAGCCGGCCGCGGTCCCCGTCGCGGACCGCCTGCCGCAAGGCGTCGACGGCCCGGTCGGTGCGGCGCTGCTGCCCGAGCAGCGCGCCCGCCATGGACGTGTCCAGGCGGGCGCCCAGATAGGCGGCGGACATCCGGCGCTCGATCTGGATCTGCCCGATCGCGGTGTCCACGGGGGTGCCGAAGTCCTCGTACACCCCCTGGAGCCGGATCAGCGCGCGCGTCTCGGCGGTGACCGACACCATGGCGAAACTCCACAGGGCCATCAGGGCGACGGCCGGGGCGAGAGCGAGCGCCACGATCCGCGTGCGGACGGTGGTGGGACGGCCGACGGGCCAGCGCATGGAGTACCTAACGGTGTTACCAGTCAGTAAGAGCGGGCACAACCTACGGGATCGTCATCCGGTCCGCAATGGTGACCTGCGGTAACCCCGGGTCACTTGCCGGGCAGGGCAAAGGTGGTGACCACCGCGGCGTGGTCGGACGGCCAGTCGTTGCCCGCGACGTCGGGCCACGGGCGCGGGGTGCCGGCCACGAGGGTCCGCGCGTCCCGCACGGCCAGGCCGCCGCGGTGCAGGACGTAGTCGATCCGGTCCTGCGGCTCGGGCCGTCCGCTGCCGTCGTGCACCGGATGGATCGGCGACCAGGTGTGTCCCGGCTCGGCCGCCGGGTCCGGGTGGGCCTCGCGGTAGGAGTCGGCGAACCCCGCCTCCTCGGCGGCACGGGTCACCGGCCAGGCCACGTCCGGCCGGTCCAGGTGGGAGGGGCAGTTGAAGTCGCCGACGAGGACGACCGGGACGCCGTCGGCGCACGACTCGGCGATCCGGCGCAGCGTGTCCCGCATCTGCCCGAGCCGTACGTCCTCGTGGGCGATCAGCTCGGGCGCGCCGAGCCCGTCGAAGGCGGCCTCGTAGGGGCCGTACGGCGTGTAGTGCAGGTGGGCGGTCCACACGTCGACCTCACGGCCGGGCGCTACCTCGATCCGCACGCCGGCGGCGCCGTAGAAGCCGACGTCGGGGTCCCCGAAGCGGGCGGTGACGGGGTGCCGGCTGATGACGCCGAGGTTCTCGCCGGCCCGGTGGTGGTGCCAGCCGAGCGCCTCGGCCAGTTCCTGGGCGGCCGTACCGGCGGTCTCCTGGAGCCCGACGACGTCCGCGCCGCTCTCCAGGACGGCCTTGACCTGCTTGGCGCGATGGTCGTCGACCTCGCTGCCGCCGAGCCACAGGTTCCAGCTCATGACGCGGAGTTCGGGCAGGACCATCCGGCACAGCTCCTCGGGTGTGACGCCGAGGAGGCTGTCGCGCACGGTCCGCCCGGGTGCCGCGCCGATCGGCGCGAGGGAGGGCACGGCGAGTACGGCGCACCCGGCGGCCTCGGCGGAGGCCACGCCGGTCTCGGTGTCCTCGACGGCGACACAGGCGGCCGGTTCGACGCCGAGGGCCCGGCAGGCGGCGAGGTAGGGATCGGGGGCCGGCTTGGTGCGCGCGGTGTCGTCGGCGGTGACGGAGACCGCGAACCGTCCGGCGCCGAGGGCGTCGAGCACGACGTCGGCGACCGCGCGCGGGGACGCGGTGACCAGCGCGGTGGGGACACCGGCCCGGGCCAGCGCGTCCAGCAGGTCCAGGGCGCCGGGGCGGGGCACGATGCCGGTGCGGACTCGGGCGGCGAACTCCCGGTGCAGCTCGGCCGCGAGGTCGGCCTCGGTCCGCCCGGTGGCGGTGCCGAGCCAGGCGGCGGTGTACTCGACGGGCCGGCCGAGCACCTCCGGCTGGTCGGCCTCGGTCAGCGGGCGTCCGGCGACCTGCTCGACCGCCTCCCACCACAGGCGCTCGGTGTCGACGAGCGTGCCGTCCATGTCGAACAGGACTGCCCGCAGTGGGAGTAGAGGGGTGTGGGGGGTCACGTTGTTGTCGTTCCTCACTTCTGGATACGTTCGGCCACCAGCACCGGCCGCTCGGGCAGCGACACGCCGACGGCGGTTCCGGCGCCGAGCCCGGTGGCCTCGTGGGCGGGCAGGTCGGCCTTGGCTTCGGTGCCGTCGGCGAGCCGTACGGTGACCCGGACGACGGCGCCCAGGAAGGCGGTGGCGACGACCCGGGCGCTGCCCTGCTCGTCGGCCCGCACCTGGACGGACTCCGGCCGCACCAGCACGTCGACCGCGCCGTCCGGCACCTCGCCGTCGGCCGGCAGCCGCCGGCCGAGCACCTCGACGGTGCCGTCCTTGAGCTCGCCCGGGATCCGGCTCATCGTGCCGACGAACTCGGCGACGAAGGCGGTGGCGGGACGGCCGTACAACTCGGCGGGTTCGGCGCACTGTTCGAGGCGTCCGGCGCGCATGACGGCGACCCGGTCGGCGACCGAGAGGGCCTCCTCCTGGTCGTGGGTGACGAAGAGGGTGGTGATGCCGAGTTCCTGCTGGAGGCGGCGGATCTCCTCGCGCAGGGTCAGGCGGACCTTGGCGTCCAGCGCGGACAGCGGCTCGTCGAGCAGCAGCACGCGCGGGCGCAGGGCGAGGGCCCGGGCGAGCGCGATGCGCTGCTGCTGGCCGCCGGAGAGCTGGTGCGGGAACCGCTCCCCCTTGTCGCCGAGTCCGACCAGCTCCAGCAACTCGGCGGCGCGGGACCGCCGTTCGGCCGTGCGGACCCCCCGCATCCGCAGCCCGAAGGCGACGTTGTCGACGGCGTTCAGATGGGGGAAGAGGCTGTACGACTGGAAGACCATCCCGGCGTCGCGGCGGTGGGCCGGGACATGGGTGACGTCCTCGCCGTCCACCAGCACGGCGCCGGAGTCCGGGTGTTCGAACCCGGCGAGCATGCGCAGCGCGGTGGTCTTGCCGCAGCCGGAGGGGCCGAGCAGGGCCAGGAACTCCCCCGGGCGGACGGTCAGGTCGAGCCCGTCGAGGGCGACGGTGGCCCCGAACTCCCTCCTGAGACCCCGGAATTCGACGGTGGCGGCCTTTTCGGCGGTCGCCTTCTCAAGCGTGGTGACGGTCATGGTTCATCCCCGGGAGGAAGCGGTTCGGGAGCGTCCGCCGGCACCGGCGAGCGCGAGCAGCAGGGCCCAGGTGACGAGCAGGCTGAGCACGGACACGGCGACGGACATCTGGGCCTGCGAGCCGCCGACGTTGTAGATCCACACGGCGAAGGGCTCGTAGCCGAGCAGGTGGGAGACGGTGAACTCGCCGAGCACCAGCGCCAGCGTGAGGAAGGTCGCGTTCAGCAGGGCCCCGCGCAGGTTCGGCAGCACGGCCCGTACGAGGGCCTGCGGCCAGGAGGCGCCGCAGCTGCGGGCGGCCTCGACGAGGGTGCGCACGTCGATGGCGCGCAGGCCCGCGTCCAGGGCACGGTAGACGAACGGCAGGGCCATCACGACGTAGGCGAGGACCAGCACCACGGGGAAGTTCTCGTTCTGGATCACCACGAACGTCTCGAACAGCGGGGTGCGGGACAGATGCTCCGGGCCCCACTTCAGCACGGTCACGATTCCGGCGACGAACGCGATCGGCGGCACCACCAGCGGCAGCGAGCACACCACCTCCACCACCGGCCGCAGCTTGGGCGCGCCGAGCCGCAGCGCGACCACGGCGGGCACCATCAGCAGGAGCACGACGGCGATGGTGGCCACGGCCAGCTCCAGCGAGAGCAGCAGGCTGGAGGTGAAGCCGGTGGTGGAAAGGATCTTGGTGTAGGCGTCGAAGGTGACGCCCTGGCCGGGCACGTCGACCGTGAAGATCACGGACGCGGCGAGCGGTACCAGGAAGTACAGGGCGGCCAGGCCGAGGACGGCCCAGCGCCAGGGGGTCAGGCGTCGAGCCATCGGGCGCTCCGTCGTTGCAGGGGCAGATACACGGCCATGACCAGGCCTGCCACCAGCACCATGTCGAGGCTGAGGGCGAGGGCGACGTTCTCCTGGCCGACCAGCACGTTGCCGGAGAGGGCGTCGGCGATCTGCAGCGTGACGAGCGGGACCGCGCTGCCCACCATCGCGGCGGCGGTGGCGTAGGCGGCGAAGGCGCTGCCGAACAGCAGGACCAGACCGCCGAGCAGGGAGGGCGCGAGGACGGGCAGGGCCACGTGGCGCCAGTACTGCACACCGGTGGCGCCGTTGTTCAGCGCGGCCTCCCGCCACTGGACGCGCAGGCCGTCCAGGGCCGGGGTGATGGTGAGGACCATCAGCGGGATCAGGAAGTACAGGTAGACGAGGACCAGGCCCCAGAAGCTGTACAGGTTCCAGCCGCTGTCCTTCAGACCGAGGTGCATGGTCAGCACGCCCGCGTTGCCGAGTGTGGCGACGAAGGCGAAGGCCAGCGGGACGCCGCCGAAGTTGGCGAGCACGCCGGAGGCGGTCAGCACGGCCTCGCGCAGCGCGCGGGAGCGGGAGCTGACCACGGCCTGCGCGAGCGGCAGCCCGAGCAGGGCACCGAGCCCGGCGGAGATCGCCGACAGCTTGACGCTGCCGATCAGCGCGGTGAGGTACGGGCCCTGCAGCGAGGTCGAGAGGTTCTGGACCGTGTAGGAGGTGGCGCCGGTGGTCTGGTCCTTGACCGTGAAGGCGCCGTCGAGGATCGCGAGGGCGGGCAGTCCGAAGGCGATCGCCGTGAACACCAGCAGCGGCACCACGGCGAGCCAGCCGGGGGCGCGGCGCCGCCGCTTCGCCGAAGCGACGGGCGCCACGTCCGCACGCGGGAGAGCGGCGGTCATCCGGAGACGGCCTTGCCCCAGCCCTGAGCGATGACCGTCTTGGCCTTGCTCTGCTGGGCCTCCGTCGGGAAGGACGGCGTACCGGTGACCTTCGGCAGCTTGGCGGCGGCCGTCTTGTCGAGCGTGCCGGCCTTGTCCATGGTGGTCATCAGGGCCGGGCGGGCGTAGCCCTTGAGCCACAGGTTCTGGCCCTCGGCGCTGTAGAGGTACTCCTGCCACAGGCGGGCGGCCGCCGGGTGCGGGGCGTCCTTGTTGATGGCCTGGGAGTAGTACTGGGCGTACTGGCCGTCGGTGGGGATGGTGACCTTCCAGTCGACGCCCTTGGACTTGAACTCGTCGGCGTAGCCGGCGTTCAGATAGTCCCAGTCGATGCTGATGGGCGTCTCGCCCTTCTCGACGGTGGCGGGGGTGGACTCGACGGGCGTGTAGTTGCCGTTCTTCTTCAGCTTGGCGAAGAAGTCGAGGCCGGGCTGGATGTTGTCGAAGGAGCCGCCGTTCGCGAGCGCGGCCGCGTAGACGCCGCCGAAGGCCGAGCCGGACTTGGTCGGGTTGCCGTTGAGCGCGACCTGGCCCTTGTACTCGGGCTTGAGGAGGTCCTTGAAGGTGGTGGGGCAGGTCTTGACGCGCTTGGCGTCGCAGCCGATGGAGATGTAGCCGCCGTAGTCGTTGAACCAGCGGGCCTGCGGGTCCTTCTGGCCCTCGAGGATGTCGGCGTAGGAGGCCACCTTGTAGGGCGCGAGCAGGCCCTGCTGGGCGGCGCTGAGCGCGAAGGAGCTGCCGAGGTCGAGGACGTCGGGGGTGCGGTCCTGGCCCTTGCGGGAGGTGACGGCGTTGATCTCGTCCTGGCTGGAGCCGTCGGGGCTCTCGTCCTCGATCTTGATGCCGTACTTCTTCTGGAAGCCGTCGATGATGGCGCCGTAGTTCGCCCAGTCGCGGGGCACGGCGATGATGTGCAGCGTGCCCTCCTTCTTGGCCGCCTTGGCGAGGGCGTCGACGCCGCCGAAGTCGGCGGCCGAGGTGGCGGTGGCGGCGCTCTTGCCGTCCTTGGTCTTGGTGGACGCGTTGTCGGGGGCGGCGCCGCAGGCGCTCAGCGCGAGGGCGGCGACGACGGCGAGGGAGCCGCCGAGGACGGCGTTTCTCGGCAGGGACACGGTCACGGTCTCTCCAGGGGTGCGCACGGGGGATCGATGCGGTGCGAAGTGAGAAGTACGGAGAACTTGTCTGAACAAGTTGCGTCACAGTACGCCCGTCACAGGTGTCCTGTCTGTAAACCGTGGCGAAACTCTGGACCCAACTTGTCTGCACAATCCAGACCGTTACAGATCACGCTCAGGTCTCGATTAGGCTGGTCACGCTGTGCACAGCGACCTATGCAGAGGGGAAGCATGACGGCGCGACACGAGGAGATCGCCGACGAACTTCGGCGCGCGATCGACCGCGAGGAGTACACGGTCGGCAGCAGGCTGCCCTCGGAGTCGGAACTCGCGGCGCAATACGGCGTCTCACGCGGAACGGTCCGCCAGGCCGTCGCGACCCTCACCGCCGAGGGCCTGATCGGCTCCCGCCAGGGCGCCCGGCGGGTGGTGCTCGCCAGCCGCCGCAGCCAGAGTTTCGAGGAACTGCGCAGCTTCGCCCAGTGGGCGCGGGCCATGGGCCGCGAGGCCACCGGGCACGTGGTGTCCCAGCAGTACCGCCCGGCCACGCAGGAGGACGCCGTACGGCTCCAGCTGCCCGCCGGGACACGGGTGTTGCACGTGCTGCGGGTGCGCGGGCTGGACGGCGAGCCGGTGCTGCTGGAGCGTACGGTGTACGCGGACTGGATCTCGCCGGCGGTCGAGGCGATCGAGCCCGACTGCCCGTCGGTCACCCAACGGCTGTACGACGAGACGGGGTTGGTCTTCGCCTACGGCGAGCACATCATCGACGCGGTCGCCTGCGGCGCGCAGGACGCCGAGCTGCTCGGGGTTCGCCGTACGAGTCCGCTGCTGCGGGTACGGCGGGTCACCACGACCCGTGAGGGGCGGCCGGTGGAGTGGTCGGACGACCGGTATCGACCGGACGCGGTGAGCTTCAGCGTGCACAATTCCATCGGCAACAACCCGCTGGCCCGCAAGACCGCGGAGTAGAGCCCGGGGGCCTCGACCGTCGCCGGGTGCGGGTGCGTCGCGGTCCCTCGCGCCCCTTCGGGCGCCTTCGACCGCAGCGTTCTCAGGGGCGCGGGGAACTGCGCCACAAGCCACAGTCCACCCGCACCCGGCACAGGACAGCGCGCCCCGAGCCCTACCCCGGCGCCCCCGAAGAAAAACGGCGCAGCAACGGCGAAAGCACCAGCACCGACTTGGTCCGCTCGACGAACGGCTCCCCGGCGATCCGCTCGAGCACCCGCTCGAAGTGGCGCATGTCGGACGCGAAGACCTGGACCATCGCGTCCGCCTCGCCGGTGACGGTCGACGCGGCCACGACCTCCTGGTAGCGCTCCAGCCCCCGCTGAATGGTCTCCGGCGAGGTGTTGCGCCGGCAGTAGACCTCGACGAACCCCTCGGTCTCCCAGCCGAGCGCCGCGGGATCGACCCGCACGGTGAATCCGGTGATGGCTCCGGTGGCCCGCAGCCGGTCCACGCGCCGCTTGACGGCGGGCGCGGACAGGCCGACCAGTTGCCCGATGTCCGCGTAGGAGCGGCGGGCGTCCTCGGCGAGGGCGTGCACGATGCGTTCGTCGAGATCGTTCAGCACAGGGGGTGGTTCACTTCTTCAGATCGGTCACTTCTCTGCCGCCACCACGACGTCCTCAGCGGTCGCGAGACGGGAACGGCGATAGCCGTATACGAAGTAGAACACGAGCCCGACGGCCATCCAGCACCCGAAGACGAGCCAGGTGACGGTGTCGAGGCTGAACATGTTGTACGCGCAGAACGCGAAGCCCAGCACCGGCAGGACCGGGCCGAACGGCACCTTGAACGTACGCTCCAGCTCCGGCCGCTTGTACCGCAGCACGACGACCGCGATGTTGACCAGACCGAAGGCGAACAGCGTGCCGATGCTGGTGGCGTCGACGAGCTTGCCCAGCGGGATGAGGGCGGCGAGCACACCGCAGAAGAGGGACACGATCACTGTGTTGAGGCGGGGAGCGCCGGTCTTCGGGTGGATCCTGCCGAGCGCCTTCGGCACCAGGCCGTCGCGCGACATCGCGAACAGGATGCGGGTCTGGCCGTACAGCACGGTGAGCACCACGCTCGCGATGGAGATGACCGCGCCCAGCGCGAGCAGGGTGCCCCAGAAGGTCTGGCCGGTGACATCGTTCATGATCGCGGCGAGGGTGGCCTCCGAGCCGTCGAACTTCTTCCAGTTCCAGGCGCCGACGGCGACGCCCGCGACGAGCACGTACAGCGCGGTCACGATGATCAGCGACAGCATGATCGCCCGCGGCAGGTCCCGCTTGGGGTTCTTCGCCTCCTCACCGGCGGTGGAGGCGGCGTCGAAGCCGATGTACGAGAAGAACAGCGTGGCACCCGCGGCGCTGACCCCGGACATGCCGAGCGGCATGAAGTCGCGGTAGTTGCCGGACTTGAAGCCCATGAAGCCGACCGCGCAGAACAGCACCAGGGCGGCGATCTTCACGCAGACCATGATCGTGTTGGCGCGGGCGGACTCACGCGCGCCGCCGAGCAGGAACACCATCGCCAGGAGGACGACGATCAGGGCGGGGAGGTTGATGATGCCGTGCCCCTCGCCCGGGGCCGAGGACAGGGCGGCGGGGATGGTGACACCGATGGTGCCGTCGAGCAGCTCGTTCAGGTACTCGCCCCAGCCGACCGCGACAGCGGCCACCGACACGCCGTACTCCAGCACCAGGCACCAGCCGCAGACCCAGGCGACCAGCTCACCCAGCGTTGCGTACGCATACGAGTAGGAGGAGCCGGCGACCGGGATGCTGCCCGCCAGTTCGGCGTACGACAGAGCCGAGAACAGAGCCGTGAGCCCGGCGATCACGAAGGCCAGGGTGACCGCGGGACCCGCCTCCGGAACCGCATTGCCGAGGACCACGAAGATGCCGGTGCCGAGGGTGGCACCGATGCTGATCATGGTCAGCTGCCACAGCCCGAGAGAGCGCCTGAGCGCCCCTCCCTCACCCTGGCCGCCCTCCGCGACCAGGCGTTCCACGGGCTTGCGACGCATGAGGCGCGCGGCGACGCCCGGGGATGCGGGGGCGGCCGTTGTGCGGTTGTGCGGGGGTGCGCCTTGGTCGAGCACGCATTGGCTCCTTGTTCGATGCCGGTCAGGACAGGTGGGGACCGGGTAGGCGCCTGCCGGGCAGGAACCCACCGAGCGGGGTCCCCGCCACACCACGTACAGCGCAGCACCCTATGAGGCGGGCCTTCACGGGCGTAATGCAGCAACCTTGCGCGTCCCCGCATGATCATTGCGTTCATCAGGCCGGTATGACAAATCGTTGCGCCGACGCTGCGGACCGTTGCACGGGCCCCTCGCCGACCCCGCGGCCCACCCGTTTACGGCTCTCCATGACCCCGTGCACGCGGACGGCCCCCGCTGTTCCCGGCAGGGGGAACAGCGAGGGCCGTGCGGAAGGGAGTCGGGTCAGCTCCAGCTGGCGTGCAGCGGCTTGCCCTCGGCGTAGCCGGCCGCGCTCTGGATGCCGACGATGGCCTTCTCGGCGAACTCCTCCAGGGAGCCGGCGCCGGCGTAGGTGCAGGAGGAGCGGACGCCCGCGATGATCGAGTCGATCAGGTCCTCGACGCCCGGGCGGGCCGGGTCGAGGAACATGCGGGAGGTGGAGATGCCCTCCTCGAACAGCGCCTTGCGGGCGCGGTCGTAGGCCGACTCCTCGGACGTACGGTTGCTCACCGCGCGCGCGGAGGCCATGCCGAAGGACTCCTTGTACAGGCGGCCGCCCGCGTCCTGCTGGAGGTCGCCCGGGGACTCGTAGGTGCCCGCGAACCAGGAGCCGACCATCACGTTCGACGCGCCGGCCGCGAGGGCCATGGCCACGTCGCGCGGGTGCCGGACGCCACCGTCGGCCCACACGTGCTTGCCGTACTTCTTCGCCTCGGCGGCACACTCCAGGACGGCCGAGAACTGCGGGCGGCCCACGCCGGTCATCATGCGGGTGGTGCACATGGCGCCCGGTCCGACACCGACCTTGATGATGTCCGCGCCCGCGTCGATCAGGTCCTTGACACCCTCGGCGGAGACGATGTTGCCCGCGACGATCGGCACCTGCGGGTCAAGGGCGCGCACCTGCTTGATCGCGCTGATCATCGACTCCTGGTGACCGTGCGCGGTATCGATGACGAGCGTGTCCACGCCCGCGTCGAGCAGCTGCTTGGCCTTGGCCGCGAAGTCGCCGTTGATGCCGACGGCGGCGGCGATGCGCAGCTTGCCCTCGGCGTCGGTGGCCGGCGTGTACAGCGTGGCGCGCAGGGCGCCCTTGCGGGTCAGGATGCCGGCGAGCTTGCCGTCCTTGTCGACGGCCGGGGCGTAACGGCGGTTGTGCGCGTCCAGGGTGTTGAAGGCCTCGTGCGGGTCTATGTCCGCGTCGAGGAGCAGCAGGTCCTTGGACATGACCACTTCGAGCTGGGTGAAGCGGTCCACGCCGCTCAGGTCCGCGTCCGTGACGACGCCGACGGGCCGGTGGTCCTCGTCGACGACCACACCGGCGTTGTGCGCCCGCTTGGGCAGCAGGGCCAGGGCGTCGGCGACGGTCTGGTGCGGGGCCAGCACGATCGGGGTGTCCAGCACCAGGTGGCGGCTCTTCACCCAGGAGATGACGTCGGTGATCACGTCGATCGGGATGTCCTGCGGGATGACCACCAGGCCGCCGCGCCGGGCGACCGTCTCGGCCATGCGGCGACCGGCGATGGCGGTCATGTTGGCGACGACGAGCGGGATGGTGGTGCCCGTGCCGTCCGGCGAGCCGAGGTCCACGCCCTGACGCGAACCGACCGCGGAGCGGCTCGGCACCATGAACACGTCGTCGTACGTCAGGTCGTACGCGGGCTGGATGTCATTGAGGAAACGCACGTGCTGCACATCCCAGTCGATCAGAGGTGACCCCCTGACGGGTGCGCCAGGGGGAAAAGAGCACGTACTTCATTCTCCCATGACTGGGGCACCATCACTCCCCCACAGAACATCCAGGCTGGTCGGAGGGGGTCTAGGAGGATCCTCCTAGGGCCAGCACTACGGTGAGCGCCGGGGTGCGGTCCACCGCCTCGGCGAACACGTCCTGCGCGGTGCGCCACTCCTCGGGATTCGCCTCGGCGTACGGCCGCCAGCCCCGCACCACGACCAGCAGTCCCTGCTCGACGGCGCCCTCGGGCCAGACCGTGTGGTCGCAGAGGGAGTCCACGAGGGCGTCCCAGTTCCGCCCGAACCAGTCGGGCAGCGCGAGGGCCCGGGCCGTCCGGTCCATCAGGCCCGCCTTGTCCGTGACGCCCCCGAGGTCGAGGGTGACCATGAGCCGGCCCGTCAGGTCTTCGCTCATCTCAGCACCGCCCGGAACGATTTGTAGTGATCATCGCTGTAGTAGATCTCCCCGCCCTGTCCGGTGACGATGCGACGCGCCCCGCGGTCCTGCGAGCCCGGCGTCCTGACCGTGTACTCGTGGTAGTAGCCGCGCCGGCGCTTGGGCAGCAGCCGCTCGAAGTTGCTGAAGACGACCCCGTCCCTGGCGTACGGGAAGGGTCCGCCCTTGCCGATCAGGGCGAGGGTCTGCCGGGCCTCGGCCGGGAGCCGGGACTCCTCGACGGTGGCCATGCCCCCGGCCCACGACGGGGTGGACACGCCGGAGGACGCCACCGTGCCCGGGTGCGAGGAGCATCCCGTCAACAGGACGGAGAGACAGACCAGCAGCCCCGCCAGCGCCCGGGGGACGCGGCGCAGGACCGGTGGGGGGACGAACCGTGGCAGCATGGCGCCGATGCTGCCACGGCCGTCCCGTCACGACGTCGCCGCGACCCGCCGTCAGACCCCGTCCGGGTCCGCGCGGTTGAGCGCGGGTTTCGGCGTCGGTCCCGCCGTCATCAGGTAGTCCGCGGCCGAGGTGTCCGTGACCAGGCTGGTGACAAGACCGGAGCGGAGCACCGCGTCGATCGCGGACGCCTTGCGCTGCCCGCCGGCGATCGCCACGACCTCCGGGATACGGCGCAGCTGATCGGCCTTGACCGTGATGCACCGCTCCCCCAGGTCCCGCCCGACCCGGCGCCCCTCGGCGTCGAAGAGGTGCGCGGCCATCTCGGCGGCGACACCGAGCGAGGCGTAGTGCGCGCGCTCCTCGTCGCTGAGCATGTCGTGCACCGTCGAGATACCCGGCTCCCAGGAGCCGATGGAGACGCAGGCGACCGTGACCTTGTCGAAGTACTCGAAGGCCCGGGCGATCCCGGTCTGGTGGCGCAGCGCCGCCGCGGTGGCCGCGTCCGGCAACAGCATCGGCGCGTAGATGGGGTGCGCGTCCCCGCCCGACACCTGCGCGGCACGCCGCACCGCCTCCACCGAGCCGCGCTCGGAGGTCCCGGCGTCGTACACGCCCGTCAGCTGCACCACCGTGCACGGCGGGAGCCGGTCGAGGGCCGCCGCCATGTGGATGGTGGACCGGCCCCAGGCCAGCCCGAGCACGTCCCCCTCGTTGACGAGTTCGCCGAGCAGGTCGGCGGCGACCTCGCCGAGGTTCTCGGGGTCGGGGGTCTCCTCGGCCTCGGCCGGGGACTCGACCACGACGGCGTGCCTGAGGCCGTACCGGGCGCGGAGCGCGTCGGAGCGCTCGGCGTCCAGCTCGGCCGGCACACGGATCTCGATACGTACGAGATCCCGTTCGAGGGCCGTCTCCAGGACCCGGGCCACCTTGAAGCGGCTGACGCCGAACTCCTCGGCGATCTGGATCTTGGACTTCCCCTCGAGGTAGAAGCGGCGGGCCATGGCCGCCGCCTGCACCAGCTCAGCGGGTCCCATCCGCATGGCTGACCGGCCCGCCGACATACCCGACACGGCGATCTCCTCACTGCTGTTCACACTCTGGATTCGCCGTTCATCCTTGCAGATTCGGCGCAACTGATCCGCCCTGATGGGCGCCGTTCCTTCAAGCGTTCACGTAGCCGTGGCTCAGTGGTCGCATGCCCAGGACGCCTTGGCGGTGGCCGCGTCCGCCTGGGCGCGCAGGCCACGCACCGCCTCAGCCGGGTCCTCGGCCCCGTACACCGCCGAACCGGCGACGAAGACGTCGGCTCCCGCCTCCGCGCACCGCTCGATCGTGGACGCCGAGACACCGCCGTCGACCTGCAGCCACAGCTGGAGACCGTGCTTGGTGATCAGCTCACGGGTGCGGCGGATCTTGGGCAGCATGATGTCGAGGAAGGCCTGGCCGCCGAACCCCGGCTCGACCGTCATGATGAGCAGCATGTCGAGCTCCGGGAGGAGATCCTCGTAGGGCTCGATCGGCGTCGCGGGCCTCAGTGCCATGGACGCGCGGGCACCCTTGGCGCGGATCTCCCGGGCGAGTCGCACGGGCGCGTCGGCGGCCTCCACGTGGAAGGTGACGGACGAGGCGCCCGCCTCCACGTACTGCGGCGCCCAGCGATCGGGGTTCTCGATCATCAGGTGGCAGTCCAGCGGAGTACCCGTCGCCCGGGCCAAGGACTCCACGACCGGCACGCCGAGGGTGAGGTTCGGTACGAAATGGTTGTCCATGACGTCGACGTGGAGCCAGTCGGCTCCCTCGACGGCCTTCGCCTCGTCCGCGAGGCGGGCGAAGTCTGCGGACAGGATGCTGGGGTTGATCTGCGCGGCCATGACCCAAGCCTGCCATGTCCGGAGCACTGATGTTCGCGTCGGTCCACAGGCGAGGCCGTTCATCGTACTTATCGGCCCCCTGTGGACACGCGTGAACGCCGGCCCGCACCTCCGTCTCATGGGCCCGCACCGGCCCGTCGGCGGTGCCCTCAGCCGGTACGGCGGATGAGCGCGAGGTACATCGCGTCCGTGCCGTGCAGATGCGGCCACAGCTGCACGTCCGGGCCCTCGCCGAGCGCGGGGACGCGGGGCAGCAGCGGCCGCGCGTCGATGAGCTCCGTCGCCGGGTGCTGCTTGAGCACGTCGGCGACGACCGCCCGGGTCTCGGCGAGGTGCGGGGAGCAGGTGGCGTAGCCGACGACCCCGCCGACGCGTACCGAGTCCAGCGCGGTGCGCAGCAGCGTGCGCTGGAGCGGCGCGAGGTCGTCCAGGTCCTCGGGGCGCCGCCGCCACCGGGCCTCGGGACGCCGGCGCAACGCGCCGAGGCCGGTGCACGGCACGTCCATCAGCACACGGTCGAAGGTGCCCGGCCGCCACGGCGGCCGGGTCCCGTCGGCGGCGATGACCTGGTACGGCCCCGGGTTGCCGTGCAGGGCCTTGGCCACCAGGCCCGCCCGGTGCGGCTGCTTCTCGGAGGCGAGCAGCGCGGCCCCGCGCTCGGCGGCGAGGGCGGCAAGGAGGGCGGCCTTCCCACCCGGCCCCGCGCACCCGTCGAGCCACTTCTCGTCGGGACCCTCGATCGGGGCGTTCGCCAGCGCGAGGGCGACCAGCTGGCTGCCCTCGTCCTGCACCCCGGCCCGCCCCTCGCGCACGGCCTCGACGGCACCCGGCTCACCGCCCTCGGCGAGCCGCACGGCATACGGCGACCAGCGCCCCGGCACGGCCGCGTCCTCGCGCAGCAGCTCTTCGGCGGTGGCCCGCCCCGGCCGCGCCACGAGGGTCACCTCGGGCCGCTCGTTGTCCGCCTCCAGCAGGTCCTCGATGCCGGCCCGGTCGCCGCCGAGGGAGTCCCACAGCGCGGAGACGACCCAGCGGGGATGCGCGTGCACGACGGCGAGGTGGTCCTCGGGATCCTCGTCATAGGGCGGCGCGACCTTCTCCAGCCACCCGTCGAGATCGTCCTGTGCCACCTTCCTCAGCACGGCGTTGACGAACTTGGCCCGCCCGTCCCCGAGCACGACCCGCGCCAGCTCGACGGTGGCGGACACGGCGGCGTGCGTCGGGATCCGCGTCCCGAGCAGCTGGTGCGCGCCCAGGCTCAGCACGTCGAGCACCGGCGGGTCGACCTCCCTGAGCGGCCGGTCGACACACGCGGCGATGACGGCGTCGTACGTCCCCTGGCGGCGCAGCGTGCCGTACACCAGCTCGGTGGCGAGGGCCGCGTCCCGTGCGTCGAATTTCTCGGGCCCCTCCTTCTCCCGCGCCTTGCGCAGCAGCGGCGGCAGCACGAGGTTGGCGTACGCGTCCCGCTCGTCCACGGCGCGCAGGGCCTCGAAGGCGAGGATGCGGACGGGGTCCTTCTGGGGACGGCGGTAGGGCTTGGCGGGCCGGCGCGGCCGCCGGGACTGCTCGCTCACGAAAAAGGTGCTCCGGATGTGAAGAAGGAGGTGCGGTTCCCAGCGTACGTCGGAACCCCGTCACCCCCGTCTTCCGGGGCCTCAGCCCAGCCGCTCGCCCTCCGCGACACGCACCCCGCGTGCCCAGTCGGCGGCCCGCATCGGCTTCTTGCCCTGCGCCTGCACCCACAGCAGCTCGACGGCGTACGACCCGGTGCCGACGTGCACGCTGTTCTTGCCGACCGCCGGCTGCCCGGGCGCGAGGTCGGTCCGCTCGGGCACCGGCCGCACCTGGATCAGCTTCAGCCGCTCACCACGGAAGGTGGTCCAGGCCCCCGGGGCGGGCGTGCACCCGCGCACGACCCGGTCGACCCGCAGCGCGGGCGTCGCCCACTCGACCTCGGCGTCCTCGACGGTGATCTTCGGCGCGAGGCTGATGCCCTCGGCCGGTTGCGGTACGGCCTTCAGGGTGCCTTCCTCGATGCCGTCCATGGTCGCGGCGAGCAGTCCGGCACCGGCGAAGGCGAGCCGGGTGAGCAGGTCGCCGCTGGTGTCGGTGGGGCGGATCTCCTCGGTGACGGTGCCGTAGACGGGCCCGGAGTCGAGCCCCTCCTCGATGAGGAAGGTGGCGGCGCCCGTGATCTCGTCGCCCGCCATGACGGCGTGCTGCACGGGCGCGGCCCCGCGCCAGGCGGGCAGCAGCGAGAAGTGCAGGTTGACCCAGCCGTGCGCGGGGATGTCCAGGGCCACCCGGGGCAGCAGGGCGCCGTAGGCGACCACGGGGCAGCAGTCCGGGGCGATCTCCGTCAGCCGCGCCAGGAACTCCGGGTCGCGCGGCTTGAGGGGCTTGAGCACCTCGATACCGGCCTCCTCCGCCCGCTCGGCCACGGGCGACGCGACCAGCCTGCGCCCCCGCCCGGCCGGCGCGTCGGGCCGCGTGACGACGGCGGCCACCTCGTGCCGTCCGGAGGCGATCAGAGCGTCCAGAGCGGGAACGGCGACCTCGGGGGTACCGGCGAAGACAAGCTTCATATGCGGGATCGGGCCTCTCGGACGGGGGTTGGACGGGCAGCGCACCAGTCTATGACGCCGGCACCGATATGGATGTGGCGACCACGGACGATGCCTACGACGACGACATGACGACCGGGGACGACGCCCACGACGACGACCCGGCGGCCACGGGCGACGCCCACGACGCCAACACGTCAGCCGCGGACCACACCCACCACGCCAACACGACAACCACGGACGCCGCCCAACCACGGCAACATCACGACCACGCCAACACGGCAACATCACGACCACGGACGCCACCCGCGGCGACGACACGGCGGCCATGGTCGACGTCTGCCGCGACTCGGATGGCGCGCGGCGGGAAAGCCGCCGGCGGCGGGCGCCCCCGCTGGTTGTCCGGGTTGTCTGCCGACTGGAGACGGGTGGTGCGCGGGCGGGAAAGCGGCGTACGCATATGCCCATACGCCCCCACACCGTGACCAGCGGAGCGCCCACGCGTTGGTCAAGAAAGAGTTGACCACTTAGGGCCGCTTTCGCGGCCCAATTCCTTTCAACGCCGGTTCGAGAGGCTTGTTCATGGCCGACCACGCAACCCACGACGCCCAGGCCCGGGCCAGCCTGCACTTGCTGGTGCGGGACATCGAGCGAGTCCGCCGGCAGGTGGACGCACTGCGTACGCTCACCGCCCAGCTGGGCAACGTCTACCGCCCGCGCCGCTCCGGCCCGTCCACGGGCTTCGTCGTCTACGGACGCGCTCCCGCCCCGACGGTCCGTCTCGCCCAGGAACTCCGGGACAGTGTCGAAACCCTGGTCACGGCCGCCGTGGACTTCGACCGCTCACTCGGCTTCTCCTGGGACGCGGTGGGCTCGGCGCTCGGGGTCACCAAACAGGCGGTGCACAGGCGTTACGGCGCCCGCCGCGCCGCGGCCCAGGCCGCCGCCGAGGCCGACCGGGCGACGGAGCCGTCCGGCACCCGCACGCTCAACGTGACCGCCGGCCTGCCCACGGTGCCGACGGTCCCCGCGGCCCGCTCCATGCCGACCCAGCCGACCGCGGGCAGCCCGTCGCTGCGCGACGACGCACGGCCGACGGCCTTCCCCGGACCACGCAGCGGCTGACCCGCCCGTGACCTGCCCTCCCGGGCGACCTTCCGGGAGGGCAGCCGTGTGCCGGGCCGCCGCCGAAGCACGCCGTATGCCGGGCCGCCGACGGGAGCGCCGCGCCACCGGCGCCCGGCAACCGCAGGTCAGCCGATGTCCGGCGGATCGATCCGCACCCGCACGGGCTCCCCGCTCCCCCGCGCCATCCGCGCGGCCTGAGCCGTCTTCAGCGCGGCGGCGAGCGCGGCCCCGCTTCCCGGCGGCACCCGGACGAGCGCCCGCTCCCAGTCTTCCCCGGGAGGCGGCGCGCCGGGCCTGCGCGCCCGGCCGGGCAGCGTGGGCGGCAGCGGCACAGGGCCCAGCACCTCGGCGTCCGGCGGCAGTTCGACCGCTCCCAGGAACTCGGCCACGGCCGTCGGCGTCCCGGACACGGCCGCCATCCGCGACACCGGCGGGAAGCCCAGTTCGGCCCGCTCGGCCAGCTCGCGCACGGCGTGCCCCACGGGGTCCCATCGCACGAGCGCCTGTACGGGCCTGAGGGTCGGCTCGGCCACGACGACCACGGTCCCGCGGTCCCCCTGCGGCCGCACCAGCGCCCCGGCCGCGATCCACCGGCGCAGCGCGTCCTCGCCGGCCCGCAGGTCGGGCCGCCCGAGCATGGCCCAGCCGTCCAGCAGCAGGGCGGCCGCATAGCCGCCCTCGGCGACCGGCTCGGCTCCCGGGGTGCTCACGACCAGCGCGGGCGTGCCCGGGACCGTGTCCAGCACATGCTCGCGCCCCGAGGTGCGCACCGGCACGGAGGGAAAGGCCCGCCCCAGCTCCTCGGCGGTCCGGCGCGCGCCGACGACCTGGGCCCGCAGCCGGAAGCCCCCGCACTCCGGGCAGTGCCAGGCGCTCTCCGCACGCCCGCACCAGTCGCACGCGAGCGCGCCCTCGGCCTGTGCCTGCAGCGGTCCGGCGCAGTGCCGGCAGCGCGCGGGCGCCCGGCACTGCGCGCACGCCAGGCGCGGCACATAGCCGCGCCTGGGCACCTGGACCAGCACCGGTCCGTGCCGCAGCCCCTCGCGGACCGCCTGCCAGGCGAGGGTGGGCAGCCGGGCGGCCCGGGCGGCCTCGTCTCGCGCCAGGTCGTCGTCGCCCACGGTCCGCACCAGGGGTACGGACCGCCGTACCTGCTCCCGCCCGGCGACCAGGGGCCGCGCCCAGCCGCTCTCCACGAGCTGCGCGGCCTCGACGGTGCAGCTCCAACCGCCCGACAGGAAGGCGCACTTGTCGAGGGCGGCGCGCAGCAGCAGCACATCGCGTGCGTGCGGCTGAGGGGCGTGCTGCTCGCTGTGGCTGTCGTCCCCGTCGTCCCAGATGGCGACGAGCCCCAGGTCCCGCACGGGTGCGAACATGGCCGCCCGCGTTCCGACCACGGCCTGTACGGCTCCCCGCCGCACCGCGAGCCACTGTGCGTACCGCTTCTCGGGCCCGGCG
Organism: Streptomyces griseochromogenes; assembly: GCF_001542625.1. Classification (NCBI taxonomy): domain Bacteria; kingdom Bacillati; phylum Actinomycetota; class Actinomycetes; order Kitasatosporales; family Streptomycetaceae; genus Streptomyces; species Streptomyces griseochromogenes. The sequence goes on from NZ_CP016279.1 coordinate 7,847,393, forward strand.
TCTGCGGTGAGCAGCACATGGCGGCCCTCGCCGAGCAGCGCCGTGAGCGCGGCGTCGACCCGCGTGGCGGCCCGCCCGTCCGGTACGACGACGAGCGCGCCGCGTCCCGAGGCGAGCGTCGCGGCGACGGCCCGGGCCAGCTCCTCGCTCCACAGCGGCCCCGGCAGGGCGTTCCACACCGCTCTGGGAGCGCCTCCGGAGGCCAGTGATTCGAGGAAGGCGCCTCCGCGCTCGTACCGCGCCCAGGACCCGGTGCCGGGCGCGGCCGGCGGCGGCAGGGGCTCGGGCGAGGGCCGCCGCTCGGCCCGGGCGCTGCGCGGCGGCACGGCCAGCTGGAGCACGTCGGCGAGGCTGCCCGCATACCGGTCGGCCACGGCCCGCGCGAGCCCGAGCAGCTCCTCGCTCAGCACGGGCTCGGGCGACACGACCTGGGCGAGAGCGGCCAGCGGCCCCACGTAGTCGGACTCGTCCCGCCGCTCGACGAGGAAGCCGTCGATGAGCCCGCCGCCCTCGCGGCGTCCCTCTCGCACCCGGTGCCGACCGGCCCCGAACCGCACCCGCACCCTGACTCCGGGCTGCGCCTCGGCGTCCAGCTCCTCGGGCACGGCGTAGTCGAAGTACCGGTCGAGGTGGAGCACGCCCTTGTCCACGAGCACGCGCGCGACGGGCCGCTCCTTGGCCAGGGCGGCGCCCCGCCATGTGCGTGGCTTGGCCCGGGGCACCTTGGCCCCGCGCACCGTCTCCCGTATGAGCGCGAGCTGCTCCGGCGGGGCTCCTTCGGCCCCGCCGTCCCCGTCCGGCCGGGACGGCCCGTTCTCGCTGCTCACGCTTGCATTCTTACCAAACGGCACTGACAAGCGGTCCGGCCGGCCGATGCCCGCCCGAGATCGGATCGGCAGCGGGGTGCCCTACGGCGCTTCTGCCTTGGGCCGCTCGGCCATACCGGTCCACGGCAGAACCGGCAGCAGGATTCGAACCTGCGAGGGGATCACCCGGAAGTACCCGCGTCCTTCGCACCGGGCGGCATCGGTGGACCCACCGTAGAAGCCACGCCGCTCCCCCGCCAGTCAATTCCCTTCCGCCGCACTCGCGTTCACGCCTAGGCTCGCGATCATGAACGAAACGACCCCGGACCCGCTGGAACAACTGCGTGAACGCCTGTCGGCCCGCCCCGAGGGGGAGGTCAGGACCGGAACGGTCGTCGGCTTCGACGAGCAGAGGGGCGTTCGCGTACGGCTGGACGGGGACGATCCGCAGGCCCCGAGGGGGACGATCCCCCGGCACCTGCTGACGTGGGCCGCGTTCGAGGACCCCTCGGAGGTGGTCTCCCTCGGAGAGCGGATCACCGCCGAGGTGCAGGGCGTCGACGAGCGGACGGGCGAGGTCGCGCTCTCCGCCAGGGCGTGCGAGGACGAGGCGCTGTACCGCCATCTGTGCCGCACACGGCGCGGAGACGTCGTCACGGGCACGGTGGCCGCCGTGCACGGCTTCGGGGTCTTCGTCCGCCTCGACGGGGAGCCCGCACACCCCGTCCACCCGGGGACGGGTTTCGTCCGTGTCCCGGAACTGACCTGGTCGCCCATCGATCACCCCGAGGAGGTGGTCCGGCCGGGACAGCGGGTCACCGGCGAGGTGATAGACGTCGACACCTACCAGGGGGAAGTGGTCGTCTCGCTCAAGGCCCTTCAGGAGGATCCCTGGGACAGACTCGCCCTGGGCGAGGGGGACGTCACGGCGGGCCCGGTGACCAAGGTGGTCCCCTTCGGCGTGTTCGTCCGCGTCGGCGAGGCCGCGGAAGGCCTGGTGCACGAGTCCTGCCTGGGCGGACGGGTCGTCCTCGAGGGGCAGGAGATGAGGGTGCGGATCCTGGAGATCGACCGCAGGCTCCGCCGGATCCGGCTGGCGCCCGCCTTCTGACCGAACGGCACCGGGGCCCGGCCCCCGAAGGGAAGCCGGGCCCCGGTGAGAAGCCGTTGTGCGGGCTTACAGGCCCGTGGCCTCGCGCAGAGCGTCCACGCGGTCCGTGCGCTCCCAGGTGAAGTCGGCCAGCTCGCGGCCGAAGTGGCCGTACGCCGCCGTCTGGGAGTAGATCGGGCGCAGGAGGTCGAGGTCGCGGATGATGGCGGCCGGACGGAGGTCGAAGACCTGGTCGATCGCCTTCTCGATCTTCTCGTTGTCGACCTTGTTGGTGCCGAAGGTCTCCACGAACAGACCGACCGGCTCGGCCTTGCCGATGGCGTAGGCGACCTGGACCTCGCAGCGGGAGGCCAGGCCCGCCGCCACGACGTTCTTGGCGACCCAGCGCATCGCGTACGCGGCGGAGCGGTCGACCTTGGACGGGTCCTTGCCGGAGAAGGCGCCGCCGCCGTGGCGGGCCATGCCGCCGTAGGTGTCGATGATGATCTTGCGGCCGGTCAGGCCGGCGTCGCCCATCGGGCCGCCGATCTCGAAGCGGCCGGTCGGGTTGACCAGCAGGCGGTAGCCCTCGGTGTCCAGCTTGATGCCGTCGTCCAGGAGCGCCTTCAGCTCGGGCTCGACGACGAACTCGCGGATGTCGGGGGCCAGCAGCGACTCCAGGTCGATGTCGCTGGCGTGCTGCGAGGAGACGACCACGGTGTCGAGGCGGACGGCCTTGTCGCCGTCGTACTCGATGGTGACCTGCGTCTTGCCGTCCGGGCGCAGGTAGGGGATGGTGCCGTTCTTGCGGACCTCGGACAGCCGCTTGGACAGGCGGTGCGCCAGGAAGATCGGCAGCGGCATCAGGGTCGGCGTCTCGTCGGAGGCGTAGCCGAACATCAGGCCCTGGTCGCCCGCGCCCTGCCGGTCCAGCTCGTCATCGTCGCCCTCGACACGGTTCTCGTACGCCGTGTCGACACCCTGTGCGATGTCCGGGGACTGCGCGCCGATCGAGACCGACACGCCGCAGGAGGCGCCGTCGAAGCCCTTCTTCGAGGAGTCGTAGCCGATCTCCAGGATCTTGTTGCGGACCAGGGTCGCGATGTCCGCGTAGGCCTTGGTCGTGACCTCGCCGGCCACGTGCACCAGGCCGGTGGTGATCAGGGTTTCGACGGCGACCCGGGAGGTCGGGTCCTCGCGCAGAAGCGCGTCGAGAATGGTGTCGCTGATCTGGTCAGCGATCTTGTCGGGGTGACCCTCGGTCACGGACTCCGAGGTGAACAGGCGACGGGACACAACGCTCCCTGGGGTTGCAGCGGCTGCTGGCTGATCAGTTGCGGACGTGCACAGGGCTGCGCCTGGCGTCGTCCGAGAACAGTTTACGGGTCGCACCGTGCCGCCGGCCCACCTGTCTCGCCTCTCGGGAGCGCTGTGACCTGCGGCACGGGCATTCTGCACAATGCCGGTGACCTTGACCAGAGGGAACCACGCGACGTTGCCGCGTTCGAAGTCGTCCGGGAAACACCCGTCGAACGGCCGAAACATGTCGCCCCGGACGGCGGAACCCGATCAGCCCAGCCGGGCCGCCACCAGGTCCCAGACGGTGTCGGCGAGGGCTTCCTTCGGGCCATGCGGCACGGGAGTCTCACTGCCGTCGGCGCCCAGCACGACGGCCTCGTTCTCCTCGGAGCCGAAGGTCTTGCGCTCCCCCACCTCGTTCACCACGAGCAGGTCGCAGCCCTTGCGGGTCAGCTTGGCGCGACCGTTTGCCAGGACGTCGTCGGTCTCGGCGGCGAAGCCGACGACCACCTGTCCCGGACGGGCGCGATCGGCCGAGATCTCCGCGAGGATGTCCGGATTCCGTACCAGCACGATCGGGTCGGGGTCCCGGTCGTCCTTCTTCTTGATCTTCCCGGCCGCGTATGCCGAGGGCCGGAAGTCGGCCACGGCGGCGGCCATGACGACCGCGTCGGCGTCCGCCGCGGACTTCAGAACCGCTTCGCGCAGTTGAACGGCGGTGCCCACGTGAACGACATCGACACCGGCCGGATCCGGCAGGCCGGTGTTGGCCGCGACCAGGGTGACCCGGGCACCGCGGGCGGCGGCCGTGCGGGCGAGGGCGTAGCCCTGCTTGCCGGAGGAGCGGTTGCCGAGGAAGCGGACGGGGTCGAGGGGCTCGCGCGTGCCGCCGGCCGAGACGACGACATGGCGGCCCCGAAGGTCGGGCTCGGTGACGCCCCGGGCGAGCACGCGGCGGCAGACCTCGAAGATCTCCACCGGGTCGGGCAGCCGGCCCTTGCCGGTGTCGACACCGGTGAGGCGGCCGACGGCGGGCTCGATGACGACGGCGCCACGGCGGCGCAGCGTGGCCACGTTCTCCTGGGTGGCGGGGTGCTCCCACATCTCGGTGTGCATCGCGGGCGCGAAGACGACCGGACAGCGGGCGGTGAGGAGCGTGTTGGTCAGCAGGTCGTCGGCGAGTCCGTGGGCGGCCTTGGCGAGCGTGTCGGCGGTCGCCGGAGCCACCACGACCAGGTCGGCCCGCTGGCCGATACGGACGTGCGGGACCTCGTGGACGTCGTCCCAGACCTCGGTGGAGACCGGGTTGCCCGACAGGGCGGACCAGGTGGCGGCACCGACGAAGTGCAGCGCGGAGGAGGTGGGCACCACGCGTACGTCATGGCCCGACTCCGTGAGCCTTCTCAGCAGCTCACAGGCCTTGTACGCGGCGATCCCGCCACTGACCCCCAGTACGACCCTCGGCTTGTCCACCGTCGTCTCTCCCCGGCTAGGAAACCTACGACCATCACACACCACAGGCCCGGCAGTAGCGCTGCCGGGCCTGTGGGTGAAGCAACTGCGATCTGAACCTACTACTGCGCCGGGCCCTCGACGGCCTCGGAGGTCAGCAGACCGGCGTTGATCTCACGCAGGGCGATCGAGAGCGGCTTCTCGTGCACGTGGGTGTCGACGAGCGGGCCGACGTACTCGAGGAGGCCCTCGCCGAGCTGCGAGTAGTACGCGTTGATCTGACGGGCCCGCTTGGCGGCGTAGATCACGAGGCTGTACTTCGAGTCGGTGGCCTCAAGCAACTCGTCGATCGGCGGGTTGATGATGCCCTCGGGCGCGGTGATGGAAGAGGACACGCTCTACCTTCCGAAGGAGGGGAAAAGATCAGTCACGATCACACAATGTCCATCAAGGCTAGCAGCTCGCTCGCCACGTCCTTGACGGAGGTGTTGACCAAGGTCACGTCGAACTCCGGCTCGGCCGCCAGCTCGGTCCTGGCCGCCTCCAGGCGACGCTCGATGACCTCGGGCGGCTCGGTCCCCCGGCCGGTGAGCCTGCGCACCAGCTCCTCCCAGGAGGGCGGAGCGAGGAACACCAGCTGCGCGTCGGACATCGACTCGCGGACCTGCCGGGCGCCCTGGAGGTCGATCTCCAGCAGCACGGGCTCGCCCTTCTCCAGCCGTTCCAGCACGGCCGTGCGGGGCGTGCCGTAACGGTTGCCGGCGAACTCGGCCCACTCCAGCAGCTCGCCATTGGCGATCAGCTTGTCCATCTCCTCGTCGGTGACGAAGAAGTACTGGACTCCGTGCTGCTCGCCGGGGCGCGGCTTACGGGTGGTGGCCGACACCGAGAGCCAGACCTCGGGGTGTTCCTTGCGCATATGGGCGACGACCGTGCTCTTGCCGACCCCCGAGGGGCCGGAGAGCACGGTCAGCCGCGGACGTTCACTCATGCAGCGATTATTCCAGCAATCCCGGAGTGCCCGGGACGCCCGGTCCGGCAGGGCCCGGACTCAGGAGCCGGTGCTGCCGAACTCACGCTCCAGAGAAGCGATCTGGTTGGAACCGAGACCGCGCACGCGGCGGCTCTCGGAGATGCCCAGACGCTCCATGATCTGCTTGGCGCGGACCTTGCCCACGCCCGGCAGCGACTCGAGCAGGGCTGAGACCTTCATCTTTCCGATGACGTCGTTTTCCTGGCCCTGCTTGATGACCTCGTGCAGGGAGGCGCCGGAGTGCTTGAGTCGATTCTTGACCTCGGCCCGCTCCCGGCGAGCCGCGGCGGCCTTTTCGAGCGCGGCTGCGCGCTGTTCAGGGGTAAGGGGCGGAAGAGCCACGCCTACGTCACCTCGGATGTCGAACTGTCGGATACGGACCGGTGAGGAACCTAGTCGCCCCACACCTGGGGAGCTACGAGCAACACGCTGCCCGTTCTCCCCCACTGCCTTGAGGGGCGCGGGAGGTGCCCCCACTGCTCGGAGACTAGCGGGCAAGTCCGCCAGAGTCAGCGAGAACAGCGGAAAAGTACTGGTCAGCCGCCGTCAGGTCGGACATTTCAGACATATTGCCCCTGATTTGAGGATGTATTCACACTCAGGTCGCCCTGGTGACGCCCATCGGAGCCGCCTGCGAAGACCTCAGCCGCCGGAAACCGCGGTCCGGATCTCCTCCGCGAAGCGCTCCGTGGCCGAGCGCAGCGCCCCGACGTCGGGTCCGTGCCGCAGCACACCCCGGCTGACGTTCGGGACGACGTTGCGCACCGCGGCCCCGAAGACCCTCGGAAGGTCGGCCGGCGTCGCCCCCTGGGCACCGACGCCGGGCGCGAGGAGCGGACCGTTGATGTCCAGGTCGTACGACGACAGATCGCCCACCGTGGCGCCGACGACCGCCCCGAAGGAGCCCAGCGGCTCCTCGCCCGCGTTCTCGGCGGCCAGGTGGGCCAGCATGGTCGCGCCCACGGTGCGGCCGTCGGCGCGGACCGCGTGCTGGACCTCGGGGCCCTCCGGGTTCGAGGTCAGGGCCAGGACGAACAGCCCGGCGCCGCTCTGCCGGGCCAGCGCGACGGCCGGGCTGAGCGAGCCGTAGCCGAGGAAGGGCGAGACGGTCAGGGCGTCGGAGAACAGCGGGGCCTCCGGGTGCAGGAAGGCCTCCGCGTACCCGGCCATGGTCGAGCCGATGTCGCCCCGCTTGGCGTCCATCACGACCAGGGTGCCGGCCGCCCGCGCCTCCTGGACCGCCTTCTCCAGAACGGCGACGCCACGCGAGCCGAACCGCTCGAAGAAGGCGCTCTGCGGCTTCATCACGGCGACCCGGTCGGCCACCGCCTCGACGACCGTGCGGCTGAACCGCTCCAGACCGGCCACGTCGTCGTTCAGGCCCCACTCGGCCAGCAGGGAGGCGTGCGGGTCGATGCCGACGCACAGCGGGCCGCGCTCGTCCATCGCGCGGCGCAGACGGGCACCGAAGGGCTCGTACGAGGTCATGCCGGTCACACTGACTTCCTCACGTCGGCGCCGACCGCGTCGGCGAGGGTGGCGTACGGGCTGGTGCGCAGGCGCGCGGCGAGGCCCTTGTGGATCGCGCGGGACCAGAAGGGCCCCTCGTAGATGAAGGCGCTGTACCCCTGGACCAGCGTGGCGCCGGCCAGGATGCGCTGCCAGGCGTCCTCGGCGGTCTCGATGCCGCCGACGCCCACCAGGGTGATCCGGTCGCCCACGCGCGCGTACAGGCGGCGCAGGACCTCCAGGGAGCGCGCCTTCAGGGGCGCGCCGGAGAGCCCGCCGGTCTCCTTCACCAGCGCGGGGTCGGACCTCAGACCGAGGCCCTCGCGGGCGATGGTCGTGTTGGTGGCGATGATGCCGTCCAGGCCCAGCTCCACGGCCAGGTCGGCGACCGCGTCGACGTCCTCGTCCGCGAGGTCGGGGGCGATCTTCACCAGGAGCGGGACGCGCCGGTTCGCCACCGTACGGTCCGCGGCCTCGCGGACGGCGGTGAGGAGCGGGCGCAGCGCCTCGGTGGCCTGCAGGTTGCGCAGGCCCGGCGTGTTCGGCGAGGAGACGTTCACGACCAGGTAGTCGGCGTACGGCGCGAGCCGCTCGGCGGACTTCACGTAGTCGCCGACGGCCTCCGCCTCCGGGACGACCTTGGTCTTGCCGATGTTGACGCCGACGACGGTCCTGAAGACGGGTTCGCGGGCGGCGAGGCGCGCGGCGACCGTGAGGGACCCGTCGTTGTTGAAGCCCATGCGGTTGATCAGCGCCCGGTCCGCGACGAGCCGGAACAGCCGCTTCCTGGGGTTGCCGGGCTGGGCCTCACCGGTGACCGTGCCGATCTCGACGTGGTCGAAGCCCAGCATCGACATGCCGTCGATGGCCACGGCGTTCTTGTCGAAGCCCGCGGCGAGCCCGAAGGGGCCGTGCATGCGCAGCCCGAAGGCCTCGGTGCGCAGCTCCTTGTAGCGGGGCGCGAGGGCGGCCGCGACGAAGGTACGCAGCACGGGGATGCGGACGGCGCGGCGGATCCAGCGGAAGGCCAGGTGGTGGGCCTGCTCGGCGTCCATCCGCCGGAAGACCAGGCGGAAGAAGAGGTGATACATCGAATGTCCTCACACGGAGGGGGGACACCGTTTCCGGAGTCCCCCCTCGTAGGCGGCTGATGGTCCGCGCCCCGAAGGGGCGCAGGGAACTGCGCGACCGGCCACAGCCGGCCCGCAGCGTGGCACACGGCCTCTTCGCGGAGCGCTAGTCGCGGGCCGCGGTCAGGTGTTCCGCGTGCTCCTGGAGCGAGCGGACGCCCACGTCACCGTGGTTGAGGGCGTCGATGCCCTGGACGGCCGCCGCGAGCGCCTGGACGGTCGTCAGGCACGGCACGGAGCGGGCCACCGCGGCCGTACGGATGTCGTAGCCGTCGAGGCGGCCACCGGTGCCGTACGGGGTGTTGACGATCAGGTCGACCTCGCCGTCGTGGATGAGCTGGACGATGGTCCGCTCGCCGTTCGGGCCGGTGCCCTCGGACTGCTTGCGCACGATCGTGGCGTTGATGCCGTTGCGCTTGAGGACCTCGGCCGTGCCGGAGGTGGCGAGCAGCTCGAAGCCGTGCGCGACCAGCTCACGGGCCGGGAAGATCATCGAGCGCTTGTCGCGGTTGGCGACCGAGATGAAGGCGCGGCCCTTGGTGGGCAGCGGGCCGTAGGCGCCCGCCTGCGACTTGGCGTACGCCGTGCCGAAGACCGAGTCGATGCCCATGACCTCGCCGGTGGAGCGCATCTCCGGGCCGAGGACGGTGTCGACGCCGCGGCCCTGGATGTCGCGGAAGCGCGACCACGGCATGACGGCCTCCTTGACGGAGATCGGCGCGTCCAGCGGCAGCTCGCCGCCGTCGCCGGTCGCCGGAAGCAGCCCTTCCGCGCGCAGCTCGGCGATGGTCGCGCCCAGCGAGATCCGGGCGGCGGCCTTGGCCAGCGGCACCGCGGTCGCCTTCGAGGTGAAGGGGACCGTACGGGAAGCGCGCGGGTTGGCCTCCAGGACGTAGAGGATGTCGCCCGCCATCGCGAACTGGATGTTGATCAGGCCGCGCACGCCGACGCCCTTGGCGATGGCCTCGGTGGAGGCGCGCAGCCGCTTGATGTCGAAGCCGCCCAGCGTGATCGGGGGCAGGGCGCACGCCGAGTCGCCGGAGTGGATGCCGGCCTCCTCGATGTGCTCCATGACGCCGCCGAGGTACAGCTCCTCGCCGTCGTACAGGGCGTCGACGTCGATCTCGATGGCGTCGTCCAGGAAGCGGTCGACGAGGACCGGCCGGGAGGGGCTGATCTCGGTCGACTCGGCGATGTAGGAGGCGAGGCGGGTCTCGTCGTAGACGATCTCCATGCCGCGCCCACCGAGGACGTAGGACGGCCGGACCAGGACCGGGTAGCCGATCTCGTCGGCGATGGACTTGGCCTCGGCGAAGGTCGTCGCCGTCCCGTGCTTCGGCGCGGGCAGGCCGGCCTCGGCGAGGACGCGGCCGAAGGCACCGCGGTCCTCGGCGGCGTGGATCGCCTCGGGAGAGGTGCCCACGACCGGCACGCCGTTGTCCTTCAGGGCCTGCGCGAGGCCCAGCGGGGTCTGGCCGCCCAGCTGGACGACCACACCGGCGATCGGGCCGGCGAGGGACTCCGCGTGGACGATCTCCAGCACGTCCTCAAGCGTCAGCGGCTCGAAGTAGAGGCGGTCGGAGGTGTCGTAGTCCGTGGAGACGGTCTCCGGGTTGCAGTTGACCATCACGGTCTCGTACCCGGCGTCGGAGAGCGCGAAGGAGGCGTGGACGCAGGAGTAGTCGAACTCGATGCCCTGGCCGATGCGGTTGGGGCCGGAGCCCAGGATGATCACCGCGGGCTTCTCGCGGGGCGCGACCTCGGTCTCCTCGTCGTAGGAGGAGTAGAAGTACGGCGTCTTCGCGGCGAACTCGGCGGCGCAGGTGTCGACCGTCTTGTAGATCGGGCGGATGCCGAGGGCGTGCCGGACCTCGCGGACGACGTCCTCGCGCAGGCCGCGGATCTCGCCGACCTGCTGGTCGGAGAAGCCGTGCCGCTTGGCCTCGGCGAGCAGCCCGCGGGTCAGCTCGGGTGCCTCGGAGAGCTCGTCCGCGGTCTCCTTGATCAGGAAGAGCTGGTCCACGAACCACGGGTCGATCTTCGTGTACTCGAAGACCTCCTCGGGCGTGGCACCGGCGCGGATGGCCTGCATGACCGTGTTGATCCGGCCGTCGGTGGGGCGCACGGCCTCGCGCAGCAGCGCTTCCTTGTCGCCGGGCTCACCGACGAAGGTGAACTGGCTGCCCTTCTTCTCCAGCGAGCGCAGCGCCTTCTGGAAGGCCTCGGTGAAGTTGCGGCCGATGGCCATGGCCTCGCCGACCGACTTCATGGTGGTGGTCAGCGTGGAGTCGGCCTGCGGGAACTTCTCGAAGGCGAACCGCGGGGCCTTCACGACGACGTAGTCGAGCGTGGGCTCGAAGGAGGCCGGGGTCTCCTGCGTGATGTCGTTCGGGATCTCGTCCAGGGTGTAGCCGACGGCCAGCTTGGCGGCGATCTTGGCGATCGGGAAGCCGGTCGCCTTGGAGGCGAGCGCCGAGGAACGCGACACGCGCGGGTTCATCTCGATGACGATCACACGGCCGTCGTCGGGGTTCACCGCGAACTGGATGTTGCAGCCGCCGGTGTCGACGCCGACCTCACGGATCACGGCGATGCCGATGTCCCGCAGGATCTGGTACTCGCGGTCGGTCAGCGTCATCGCGGGCGCGACCGTGATCGAGTCACCGGTGTGCACGCCCATGGGGTCGAAGTTCTCGATGGAGCAGACGACCACGACGTTGTCGTGCTTGTCGCGCATCAGCTCCAGCTCGTACTCCTTCCAGCCGAGGATGGACTCCTCCAGGAGCACCTCGGTGGTCGGCGAGAGGGTGAGGCCCTGGCCGGCGATGCGGCGCAGCTCCTCCTCGTCGTGCGCGAAACCGGAGCCGGCGCCGCCCATGGTGAAGGACGGGCGGACGACGACCGGGTAGCCGCCGAGCTGCTCGACGCCCTTGAGGACGTCGTCCATGGAGTGGCAGATCACCGAGCGGGCGGACTCGCCGTGGCCGATCTTGGCGTGGACGGCCTCGACCACGGCCTTGAACAGTTCGCGGTCCTCGCCCTTGTGGATCGCCTCGGGCTTGGCGCCGATCAGCTCGACGCCGTACTTCTCCAGGACACCGTTCTCGTGCAGCGAGATGGCGGTGTTCAGGGCCGTCTGGCCGCCCAGGGTGGGCAGCAGGGCGTCGGGGCGCTCCTTGGCGATGATCTTCTCGACGAACTCGGGGGTGATCGGCTCGACGTAGGTGGCGTCGGCGATCTCCGGGTCGGTCATGATCGTCGCCGGGTTGGAGTTGACGAGGATCACCCGCAGGCCCTCGGCGCGCAGGATGCGGCACGCCTGGGTGCCGGAGTAGTCGAACTCGGCGGCCTGGCCGATGACGATCGGGCCGGAGCCGATGACCAGGACGGACTGGATATCGGTGCGCTTAGGCACGCTGGCCCTCCATCAGGGAAACGAAGCGGTCGAACAGGTAGGCGGCGTCGTGCGGGCCCGCTGCCGCTTCGGGGTGGTACTGGACGGAGAAGGCCGGCTGGTCGAGCAGCTGCAGCCCCTCCACGACGTTGTCGTTCAGGCAGACGTGCGAGACCTCGGCGCGGCCGAACTTCGTCTCGCTGACCTTGTCGAGCGGCGCGTCGACGGCGAAGCCGTGGTTGTGCGCGGTGACCTCGACCTTGCCGGTCGTACGGTCCTGGACCGGCTGGTTGATGCCCCGGTGGCCGTACTTCAGCTTGTACGTGCCGAAGCCGAGGGCGCGGCCGAGGATCTGGTTGCCGAAGCAGATGCCGAACAGCGGCGTCCTGCGCTCCAGGACGGCGGTCATCAGGGCCACCGGGCCGTCGGCCGTGGCCGGGTCGCCGGGTCCGTTGGAGAAGAAGACTCCGTCCGGGGCGACGGCGTAGACGTCCTCCACGGAGGCCGTAGCCGGGAGCACGTGCACCTCGATGCCGCGCTCGGCCATGCGGTACGGGGTCATGCCCTTGATGCCGAGGTCTATGGCGGCGACGGTGAAGCGCTTCTCGCCGATCGCCGGGACGACGTAGGCATCCTTGGTGGCGACCTCCTCGTAGAGGCTCGCGCCCTTCATGTGCGGCTGGGCCTGCACGCGCTCGATCAGCTCGGCCTCGGGGGCGATCGCCTCGCCGGAGAAGACGCCGGCGCGCATGGAACCGCGCTCGCGCAGGTGGCGGGTGAGGGCGCGGGTGTCGATCCCGGAGATGCCGACCACGCCCTGCGCGACCAGCTCGTCGTCCAGGGAGCGCTTGGCGCGCCAGTTGGACGGCACGCGCGCGGGGTCGCGCACGACGTAGCCGGAGACCCAGATGCGGCTCGACTCGTCGTCCTCGTCGTTCCAGCCGGTGTTGCCGATCTGCGGGGCGGTCGCGACGACGATCTGGCGGTCGTACGACGGGTCGGTGAGGGTCTCCTGGTAGCCGGTCATGCCGGTGGAGAACACGGCCTCGCCGAAGGTCTCCCCCACGGCCCCGTAGGCACGGCCGCGGAAGATGCGGCCGTCCTCCAGGACGAGTACGGCGGGAACCTTCGCGGCTCCCCTGGTGGAGGTCGTCATCGTGCGCCTTCCGTGTCGTTGATCATGTGGTTCAGGGTGTCGACCCACTCGGTGTGCTCGGCCGCGTGGTCGGAGCGGAAGCCGGAGTCGATCAGCTTGTCCCCGTGCGCCCAGGTCACCACCAGCAGTCCGCCCTCGGTGAGGACCTTGCCGGCGATGCCCTTGTCCAGCCGGGCCTCGCGCAGCGCCGCGGCGGGGACGAAGAAGTCCGTCGCCCCGGGGCGTACGACGTCCAGACCCGCCTCCGTCAGGGTGAGCTCGGCCCGGCTGCGGGTGCCGAGGCCGTGGGCCACGATGCGGTCCAGCCACTGCCCGGCGGTGGTCGAGCCGTGGTAGCGGCCGCTCATCGTCAGTCTGGCCTCGCCGGGCTCGTCCGGCGCGCTGGGCAGCTCGGGCAGGTCGCCCTGGAGGGTGCCGCGCCACTTCCAGCCCTCGCGCATCAGCCAGTAGACGAGCGCGACGAAGAGCGCGAGGCCGACGAGCCAGCCGATGCGGGCCCCCCAGTCGGTGACCTCGGCCGACCTCTTCGCCTCGGCCAGCAGGATTACAGGTGTCACGTGAGCTTCCCGTCGACGAGCGTCGCCTTGCCCCGCAGCCACGTGTGGGTGACACGGCCCGGCAGCTCGCGTCCCTCGTACGGGGTGTTGCGGCTGCGCGAGGCGAAGCCCGCGGGGTCCACCTGGCCACGGTATGCCGTGTCGACGAGGGTGAGGTTGGCGGGCTCACCGGCCGAGACGGGACGGCCGTGCCCGGTGGCCTGTCCGATCTGCGCGGGCTTGGAGGACATGCGGTCGGCGACGCCGGCCCAGTCCAGCAGGCCCGTGTCGACCATGGTCTCCTGGACCACTGACAACGCGGTCTCCAGGCCCACCATGCCCATGGCGGCCGCGGCCCACTCGCAGTCCTTGTCCTCGTGCGGGTGCGGGGCGTGGTCGGTGGCGACGATGTCGATCGTGCCGTCGGCGAGCGCCTCGCGCAGGGCGTGCACGTCCCGCTCGGTGCGCAGCGGCGGGTTGACCTTGTAGACGGGGTTGTACGTGCGCACCATCTCGTCCGTCAGGAGCAGGTGGTGCGGGGTCACCTCGGCGGTGACGTCGATCCCGCGCGACTTGGCCCAGCGGACGATCTCCACCGAGCCCGCGGTCGAGAGGTGGCAGATGTGCACGCGGGAGCCGACGTGCTCGGCGAGCAGGACGTCCCGGGCGATGACCGACTCCTCGGCGACGGCCGGCCAGCCGCCCAGCCCGAGCTCGGCGGAGACGATGCCCTCGTTCATCTGGGCGCCCTCGGTCAGCCGCGGCTCCTGTGCGTGCTGGGCGACGACACCGCCGAAGGCCTTCACGTACTCCAGGGCGCGGCGCATGATCACGGCGTCGTCCACGCACTTGCCGTCGTCGGAGAAGACGGTGACCCCGGCGGCCGACTCGTGCATGGCGCCCAGCTCGGCGAGCTTGCGGCCCTCCAGGCCGACCGTGACGGCGCCGATGGGCTGCACGTCGCAGTAGCCGTGCTCCTGGCCGAGCCGCCAGACCTGCTCGACCACACCGGCGGTGTCGGCGACCGGGAAGGTGTTGGCCATGGCGAAGACGGCGGTGTAGCCGCCGCTCGCGGCCGCCCGGGTGCCGGTGAGCACGGTCTCGGAGTCCTCGCGGCCCGGTTCGCGCAGATGGGTGTGCAGGTCGACCAGGCCCGGCAGCAGCACCTTGCCGCCGGCCTCGATCACCTCGGCACCCTCCGCGGACAGCCCGGTGCCCACCGCGGCGATGGTCTCGCCGTCGATCAGCACGTCCTGCGGCTCGCCGCCGAGCACCTTCGCACCACGGATCAGGATCTTGCTCATGGGTCTTACTTCTCCTCGGTGGTACGGGCGTGGGTGACGGCGGGCTCGTTGCCGCCCAGCAGCAGGTACAGGACGGCCATCCGGATGGAGACTCCGTTGGCGACCTGCTCGACGACGGTGCAGCGCTCGGAGTCGGCGACCTCGGCGGTGATCTCCATACCGCGGACCATCGGGCCGGGGTGCATGACGATGGCGTGCTCGGGCATCTTCGCCATGCGGTCGCCGTCGAGGCCGTAGCGGCGCGAGTACTCGCGCTCGGTCGGGAAGAACGCGGCGTTCATGCGCTCGCGCTGGACGCGGAGCATCATCACCGCGTCGGACTTGGGCAGTGTGCTGTCGAGGTCGTACGACACCGCGCACGGCCAGCTCCCGACGCCGACCGGCACCAGGGTGGGCGGGGCGACCAGAGTGACCTCGGCGCCGAGGGTGTGCAGCAGGTCGACGTTGGAACGGGCGACCCGGCTGTGCAGGACGTCGCCGACGATGGTGATCCGCTTGCCGGACAGGTCCTGGCCGAGGCCGGCGTCCCGGCCGACCAGGCGGCGGCGCATGGTGAAGGCGTCCAGGAGGGCCTGGGTGGGGTGCTGGTGGGTGCCGTCACCGGCGTTGATGACGGCGGCGTCGATCCAGCCGGAGTTGGCGAGGCGATAGGGGGCTCCGGAGGCGCCGTGCCGGATGACGACGGCGTCGACGCCCATGGCCTCCAGGGTCTGGGCGGTGTCCTTCAGGGACTCGCCCTTGGAGACGCTCGACCCCTTGGCGGTGAAGTTGATGACGTCGGCGGACAGGCGCTTCTCGGCGGCCTCGAAGGAGATCCGCGTGCGCGTTGAGTCCTCGAAGAAGAGGTTGACGATCGTGCGGCCGCGCAGGGTCGGCAGCTTCTTGATCGGCCGGTCGGCGACCCGGGCCATCTCCTCGGCGGTGTCGAGGATCAGGACGGCGTCGTCGCGGGTGAGGTCGGCGGCCGAGATGAGATGACGCTGCATCTGTCAGGCTCCGTAAGGCAGTTCAATCGGGATCCGGGGGCCTGGGGGGATGCCCCCCAGAGGGCACAGCGGGGCAAACCGGGGCGCGTACCGGCATGCCGAAGCCGCCGTGCGCGCCCGACTCGCTACTGGTCGGCCGGCTTCACACCGAGCAGCACGGTGTCGCGACCGTCCTCCTCGGCGAGCTGGACCTTGACCGTCTCCCGCAGCGACGTGGGGAGGTTCTTGCCGACGTAGTCGGCGCGGATGGGCAGTTCGCGGTGGCCTCGGTCGACCAGGACCGCGAGCTGCACCGCGCGCGGACGCCCGATGTCGTTCAGGGCGTCGAGGGCGGCACGGATGGTGCGGCCCGAGAAGAGCACGTCGTCGACGAGGACGACCAGCCGGCCGTCGATGCCGTCACCGGGGATCTCGGTGCGGGCCAGCGCACGCGGCGGGTGCATGCGCAGGTCGTCGCGGTACATGGTGATGTCGAGCGAGCCGACGGGGATCTTGCGGTCGGTGATCTGCTCCAGCTTGGCGGCGAGCCGCTGGGCGAGGAAGACGCCGCGGGTCGGAATGCCGAGGAGCACCACGTCGTCGGCGCCCTTGGCACGCTCGACGATCTCATGGGCGATACGGGTCAGTACCCGTGCGATGTCGGGACCCTCGAGAACGGGCCGCGCATCGGACGTATATGTGTCCATACGAAACGGACCTCCTTCTCCGCCTCACGGGACGGACCTTAAAGGACGTCGGATTTGCGCCATCAACGTTAGCAGGTCCCCGGGAGGCCACGATCACCCACTTGGCTCAATCGGCTGCCACTACCACGGAAGAGTCGGTGTGGACCATTCGGCTTGACGCACAAGAGTCACGCTGCGTAACCTCACAGTGAGTTACCAGCCGCGCGGCGGGAAACCCAACCGACCGCGTCGACACAGTGTCCGGGGAGCTATATGTCCAGCGAATACGCCAAACAGCTCGGGGCCAAGCTCCGGGCCATCCGCACCCAGCAGGGCCTTTCCCTCCACGGTGTCGAGGAGAAGTCACAGGGTCGCTGGAAGGCCGTGGTGGTCGGTTCGTACGAGCGCGGTGACCGCGCGGTGACGGTGCAGCGCCTGGCCGAGCTGGCCGATTTCTACGGCGTTCCGGTGCAGGAGCTGCTGCCGGGCACCACGCCGGGCGGCGCCGCCGAGCCGCCGCCGAAGCTGGTTCTGGACCTGGAGCGGCTGGCCACCGTGCCGGCCGAGAAGGCAGGTCCCCTGCAGCGCTACGCGGCCACGATCCAGTCCCAGCGCGGCGACTACAACGGCAAGGTGCTGTCGATCCGCCAGGACGACCTGCGCACGCTGGCCGTCATCTACGACCAGTCCCCCTCGGTCCTCACCGAGCAGCTGATCAGCTGGGGTGTCCTGGACGCGGACGCGCGCCGCGCGGTGGCCACGCACGAAGAGGCCTGAGCCCGCTCAACACCACAGCAGAAACGTGCCGCCGGGGCGGCCCGAACCATGGGTTCGGGCCGCCCCGGCGGCGTTTTCGCGGCTCTTGCGGCCGCTTCTCGATGCGGGCCGGCGCCCATGCCAAAGGGGCGCGGGGAACTGCGCGACCAGCCACGGACGACCGTCGGTCGTCCGGCTGCCGCAGTCCCACGGCGCCCCTTCCCGGCTGAGCCTCTTCCGCTAGCCGCGGCGCAGGGTCGGCTTGAGTTCCTTCAGCCGACCGAGCAGGCCGTTCACGAACGACGGCGACTCGTCGGTCGAGAACTCCTTCGCCAGCTGCACCATCTCGTCCAGGACCACGGCGTCCGGGGTCTCGTCGACCCAGATCAGCTCGTAGGCGCCCAGGCGCAGGATGTTGCGGTCCACGACCGGCATCCGGTCGAGCGTCCAGCCGACCGCGTACTGGGCGATCAGCTCGTCGATGCGCTTCGCGTGTTCCGCGTAGCCCTCGACCAGCTGCATCGTGTACTCGCTCACCGGCGGCTGCCGGGTGTCGGTACGGGACAGCCGGACCCAGTCCGCGAGGACCGTCAGGACGTCGGCGCCGCGCTGGTCGCCCTCGAAGAGGATCTGGAAGGCGCGCTTGCGGGCCGTGTTGCGAGCGGCCACGGTTAGCTGTTCACCCGGCCGAGGTAGTCGCTGGTGCGGGTGTCGACCTTGATCTTCTCACCGGTGGTGATGAAGAGCGGCACCTGGATCTGGTGGCCGGTCTCCAGGGTGGCGGGCTTGGTGCCACCGGTGGAGCGGTCGCCCTGGACGCCCGGCTCGGTCTCCTGGATGGTGAGCTCGACGGCGGCCGGAAGCTCGACGAAGAGCACCTCGCCCTCGTGCCGGGCAACGGTCGCTTCGAAGCCCTCGATCAGGAAGTTGGCGGCGTCGCCGACGGTCTTCCGGTCGATGTGCAGCTGGTCGTAGGTCTCCATGTCCATGAAGACGAAGTACTCGCCGTCCATGTACGAGAACTGCATGTCGCGCTTGTCGACAGTGGCGGTCTCGACCTTGACGCCGGCGTTGAAGGTCTTGTCGACCACCTTGCCGGACAGCACGTTCTTCAGCTTGGTGCGCACGAAGGCCGGGCCCTTGCCGGGCTTGACGTGCTGGAACTCGACGACGGACCAGAGCTGGCCGCCTTCGAGCTTGAGCACCATGCCGTTCTTGAGGTCGTTCGTGGAAGCCACGGTTGCGGAATCTCCTGGACTGACGTACGACCCCGGGGCACGCGCACAGCGCGAGGCTAGAGCGCGAGCAGCTCCTTGGTCGTGATGGTGAGTAGCTCGGGTCCGCCGTCCGCCTCGGGGCGTACGACGAGCGTGTCATCGATCCGGACGCCGCCCCGGCCCGGGAGGTGGACCCCCGGTTCGACGGTGACCGGCACGCAAGCGTCCAGTTTACCCATGGCCGCGGGCGCCAGCTGCGGGTCCTCGTCGTTTTCGAGTCCGACGCCGTGTCCGGTCAGCGGTGGCAGGGCTTCCGCATAGCCCGCGGAATCCAGCACCTGGCGTGCCGCACGGTCGACGTCGCGGTAGGCGGCGCCGGGCGCCAGGGACTCGCGTCCGGCCCGCTGAGCCGCGAAAACGAGGTCGTACAGCTCGATCTGCCAGTCGGCGGGCGAGGTCCCGATGACGAAGGTACGGCCGATCTCGCAGCGGTAGCCGCGGTAGGTGGCACCCAGGCACACGGAGAGGAAGTCTCCCTCCTCCACGCGGCGGTCGGTGGGACGGTGGCCCCGGCGGCCGGAGTGCGGCCCGGTGGCCACGGAGGTCGGGAAGGCCGGCCCGTCGGCCCCGTGGTCGACCAGCCGCCGCTCCAGCTCCAGCGCGAGGTGCCGCTCGGTGCGCCCGACCAGGATCGACTCCAGCAGCTCGCCGAGCGCCTGGTCGGCGATCTCGGCCCCGATCCGCAGGCAGGAGATCTCCTCCTCGTCCTTGACCACCCTGAGCTGCTCGACGGCCGAGCCGAGATCGGCCAGGCGCAGCCTGGGGGCGACGGAGGAGAGGGCTCTGTGCCGGGCGACGGTGAGGTGGTGTTCCTCCACCGCGAGGGACTCGGCGCCCTGGCCGTCGGCGAAACCGGCGGCCGCCACGGCGGGGTCGCCCCCGGGCGAGGCGAGGACCTGCAACGCCAGCGCCTCGTCGGGCCGGCCCTCCGCGGGCCGGTCGTCGGGCGGAACGGCGCACACCAGCACGTCCTGGCACTTGCCGAGGAGCAGGACTGCGCCCTGGGGCGCGGCACCCGACAGGTAGCGCACGTTGGCCGGGCGGGAGATCAGTGCTGCCGCGGTGCCGGCCGCGTTGCAGCGCTCCCTGAGCCGGGCTCGGCGGGTCGCGTACACCTCTGACATGAGATGAGCGTATGAGTTTTGTCCGAGTTGTGCTGGTTTGTTGGGGCCGAGTGGGGTGGGTGCGGTGGCGTCTTCGGGTGGGGGCCGGCGGGAGCCGGTCGCGCCCACGCGGCGGAGCCGCACACCGATACCGCCCCCCGCCCCCGGGTATCCCCGGACCCGCTCGCCTACCAGCTCGGCGGGCTTGCGATCGACCTGGCCAGGACGTCGTCCAGCACTCGGGCCGTGCCCGGGACGTCCAGCTGGGAGTTGTCGATGATCGGGAGACCCGAGCCGTACCAGCCGGCCATGCGGCCGTGGATGCGGGCCACCTCCTCGTCGGTGAGTCGGCGGTTCCCGGTGCGTTCGGCGTTGCGCTCCAGGACGATGTCGAGGCCCGGGAGGAGGACCACCGGGAGCAGGCCGGGGCCGACGTGGCGCTTCCAGCCGCCCAGGCCCACCACGGGGCGGTCGGGGAAGACGGCGTCGTCCAGGATGCAGGAGATGCCGTTGGCCAGGAAGTTCCGCGCGGCGAAGCCGCAGGTGCGGCGGGCGAGGCGGTACTGGGCCTCGGAGTTGTCGTTCCACCCCGACTGCGGGTTCGCGTAGCCCGAGCGGACCCACTCGCGTACGTCGTCCAGGCTGATGTGGGCGGTGGGCACCCGGCGGTGGGTCGCCCAGTACTTGGCCACGCTGGTCTTGCCCGCACCCGCGGGGCCGATCAGCAGTACGGCCAGGGTGGTGGCCGTCGGGTCCGGAACGGAGACCGCGGCCGGAGGTGCAGTGGGCACACCGACCGGGCCGCCGGGCGGCAGCGGTACGTGACCGGTGGTGTCGGGAGCCGGCGGGAAACCCGGCGCGAGTGGCGGCGGAGGTACGGGTGCGGGACCCTGGTGGGCTCCCGGCTGCGGGCCCGGGTGGTGGGCGGCCGGTGCCCAGCCGGCGTGCGGTCCCTGCCCCGGCTGGTGGGGCGGCGGCAGCGGAGACCCCACTGCGTGCTGCATCCGTTGCCACTCCGTCTCGTACACACATTTGGCGCTGGCAGGCGGGTGCGGAGCCCGCTCCTCACCGAACGGTACCGCCCCCGGTCGTCGTTTGGTGAAACGACCGGGGGCGGTCCGAAGTGCCCGGCCCTGAAAGGGAATCGGACGGAAGGAACAGTCGGGTACTTACTGGCCCACTTCTCCATAGGCGGCGAGCAGGACCGCGGGGTCCGGGCCCTCCAGGACGGTGGGCTTGCCCAGGCCGTCGAGGACGATGAAGCGCAGCAGGTCACCGCGGGACTTCTTGTCGACCTTCATGGTCTCCAGCAGCTTGGGCCACTGGTCGTAGCGGTAGTGCAGGGGCAGGCCGACCGACTCCAGGACCGTGCGGTGGCGGTCCGCCGTCGCGTCGTCCAGGCGGCCCGCCAGACGGCCGAGTTCGGCGGCGAAGTGCATGCCGACCGCGACGGCCGCGCCGTGCCGCCACTTGTAGCGCTCGTTCTTCTCGATGGCGTGGCCGAGGGTGTGGCCGTAGTTGAGGATCTCCCGCAGACCGGATTCCTTCAGGTCCGAGGAGACCACGTCCGCCTTCACCCGGATCGAGCGCTCGATCAGCTCGGCCGTGTGCGGGCCCGCCGGGGTCCGGGCGGCCTCGGGGTCGGACTCGATCAGGTCGAGGATCACCGGGTCGCAGATGAAGCCGGCCTTGATGATCTCCGCGAGGCCGGAGACGTAGTCGTTGACCGGGAGGGAGTCCAGCGCGGCCAGGTCGCACAGGACGCCGGCCGGCGGGTGGAAGGCGCCCACCAGGTTCTTGCCCTCGGCGGTGTTGATGCCGGTCTTGCCGCCGACCGCCGCGTCGACCATGGCGAGCACGGTGGTGGGGACGGCGATCCAGCGCACCCCGCGCAGCCAGGTCGCGGCCACGAACCCGGCCAGGTCCGTGGTCGCGCCGCCGCCGACGCCGACGATCACGTCGGTGCGGGTGAAGCCGGACTGGCCGAGCGCCTTCCAGCAGTAGGCGGCGACCTCCGCGGTCTTGGCCTCCTCGGCGTTGGGCACCTGGATGGCGACGGCCTCGTAGCCCTGCTCGGCGAGGTCGGCGCGCAGCGCGTCGCCGGTCTCGGCCAGCGCCTCCGGGTGGATCACCGCGACCCGCTTGGCCTTTTGACCGACCAGCCCGCCCAGCTCGCCCAGGAGTTGCCGGCCGACCAGCACCTCGTAGGGGTCGGTGCCCGCGGTGCCGGCGACCTGGATCCGGGTGACTGCCTCGCTCATGCTTCCTTCAACTCCAGTGCGTCCAGCGCCTGTTGGGTGACCTCTTCGGGAGTGCGGCCGTCGGTCGGCACGACGGCGGTGGCGACCTCCTCGTACAGATGACGGCGGGCCTCCATCAGCTCGCGCCACTGCTTGCGCGGGTTGACGGCGAGCAGCGGCCGGGCCGCGTTGAGGCCGGTGCGCTTGACGGCCTCCTCGACGTCCATCGCGAGGTAGACCACCCGGTGCCCGGCGAGCAGCGCACGGGTGTCCGGGTCGAGGATCGCGCCGCCGCCGAGCGCGAGGACACCCTCGTGCTCGGCCAGCGCGGTGCGCACCGCGCCCTTCTCGATCGCGCGGAAGGCGTCCTCGCCGTTGTCCACGAAGATCTCGGCGATGGTGCGGCCCTCGGCGGCGACGATGTCGTCGTCGGTGTCCCGGTAGCCGGTCCCGAGCCGCTCGGCCAGCAGCCGCCCGACGGTGGACTTGCCCACACCCATCGGGCCGACCAGTACGACCGCAGGCATGGCGGTCACCGGATGGCGAGGTTGTCGAGGTAGGACAGCACGTTCCGCCGGGTCTCCGGGACGGAGTCGCCGCCGAACTTCTCCGCGACGGCGTCGGCGAGGACGAGCGCCACCATGGCCTCGGCGACGATGCCGGCGGCCGGGACCGCGCACACGTCGGAGCGCTGGTGGTGGGCCTGGGTGGCCTCGCCGGTCGTGACGTCGACGGTCTGCAGGGCGCGGGGCACGGTCGCGATCGGCTTCATCGCGGCGCGCACGCGCAGCAGCTCGCCGGTGGTCAGGCCGCCCTCAGTGCCGCCGGAGCGGCCGGTGGCCCGCTTGATGCCGTCGGGGGTGGTGAGGATCTCGTCGTGCGCCTTGGAGCCGGGCACGCGGGCCAGCTCGAAGCCGTCGCCGACCTCGACGCCCTTGATCGCCTGGATGCCCATCAGGGCGGCGGCCAGGCGGGCGTCCAGCCGGCGGTCCCAGTGCACGTGCGAGCCGAGGCCGACCGGGACGCCGTAGGCCAGCACCTCGACCACGCCGCCGAGCGTGTCGCCGTCCTTGTGGGCCTGGTCGATCTCCGCGACCATCGCCTTCGAGGCGTCCGCGTCCAGGCAGCGCACCGGGTCGGCGTCCAGCTTCTCGACGTCGGCCGGGGTCGGGTAGACGCCGTAGGGAGCCTTGGCTGCGGCCAGCTCGACCACGTGGGAGACGATCTCGATGCCGGCCGTCTGCTTCAGGTACGACCGGGCGACGGCGCCGAGCGCCACGCGGGCGGCGGTCTCACGGGCGGAGGCGCGCTCCAGGATCGGCCGGGCCTCGTCGAAACCGTACTTCTGCATGCCGGCGAGGTCGGCGTGACCGGGCCGGGGCCGGGTCAGCTTGGCGTTGCGGGCGAGGCCCGCGAGGATCTCGGGGTCGACCGGGTCGGCCGCCATGACCTGCTCCCACTTGGGCCACTCGGTGTTGCCCACCATGATCGCGACCGGGGAGCCGAGGGTGAGTCCGTGCCGGACGCCGCCCAGGAACGTGACCTCGTCACACTCGAACTTCATCCGCGCACCGCGGCCATAGCCGAGCCGCCGCCGAGCCAGGTGGTCCGCCACCATCTCCGTGGTGATCGGCACGCCGGCGGGAAGCCCCTCCAGCGTCGCGACAAGTGCGGGACCGTGGGACTCCCCCGCGGTCAGCCAACGCAGCCTGCTCAACGGTGCTCCTCAGTGTTCGCGCCCGGTACTGCCCGCGTACGCGCGTCCTCGCGTACGGCGACGGCGCGACCGGGTGCGCGACCCCGGTCCGCCACCTACGATCCTCCCACGTCCGGGGCGGGTGTCCGGCCTCTGGTCCAGCAGGCGGACGCGTCCGGGGGTCAGCGGGCCGCGAGCGCCCTCTCACCGGCGCGCCGCATGGCCTCCAGGGGCGCCGGGGAACGGCCGGTCATCTGCTCGACCTGCAGGACGGCCTGGTGGACCAGCAGATCGAGGCCGCTGACGACGGCGCCGCCGAACATGGACCAGCGGGCCGCGAGCTCGGTCGGCCAGGGTTCGTAGAGCACGTCGAAGAGCGTGGTGGGCCGCTCGGGCACGGCGGCGGCGAGGGCGTCGGTGGTGCCGGCGGGGGTGGTGGCGATCACCAGCGGGGCGCGCAGGGCCTGCTCCGCGTCCGCCCAGTCCGCCGTGCGGACGTCGATGTCGAGCCGTTCGCCCCACCGGCGCATCTCGGCGGCGCGGGCCTCGCTGCGCACATAGGCGACGACCTCGCCGGTGCAGATCCGGGCCAGGGCGGCGAGCGCGGAGGAGGCGGTGGCACCGGCGCCGAGGATCGCCGCCGAGTCGACCTGTTCGATGCCGTGCTCGCGCAGCGCGGCCACCATGCCCGGGATGTCGGTGTTGTCACCGATACGCCGTCCGTCCTCGGCGAAGACCACGGTATTGACGGCGTCGACCGAGGCGGCGGTCTCGCTGATCTCGTCCACCAACGGGATGACCGCCCGCTTCAGCGGCATGGTCAGCGACAGCCCCGCCCACTCCGGACCCAGCTTCTCGAAGAAGCCGGGCAGGGCCGCCTCGTCGATCTCGAAGCGGTCGTACGACCAGTCGGCGAGCCCGAGTGCGTCGTAGGCCGCCCGGTGCAGCACCGGGGAGAGGGAGTGGGCGATCGGCTTGCCGAGTACGGCGGCCCGGCGGGCGTCAGTTGCCCGAGGAGGCATTGAACTTGTCCTTGAGCTGCTGGAACTCGGCATAGGTCTTGGCGAACTCGGTGTTGGTCGTACCGTCGGTCGCCACGAAGTAGATCCAGCCGTCGTGGGTCGGGTTCAGTGCCGCCTTCATCGCCTCGTCGCCCGGGTTGCCGATCGGACCGGGCGGAAGGCCCTTGTGGGTATAGGTGTTGTACGGGTTCCGGTTCCCGTTGATCTCCTTCTCGGAGATGTGGATGTTGCTCGTGCCCTTGAGGTAGTTGTACGTCGAGTCGAACTGCAGCAACTGGTTGGTCTCGGTGTTCGTGGGCTTGAGGCGGTTGTAGACCACCTCCGCCATCTTGCGGAAGTCGTCGTGCGTCTTGCCCTCCGCCTGGACCAGGCTCGCGACCGTGACGAGCTGGAACGCGTTGTCCATGCCCAGCGCCTTCGCCTTGGCCTGCAGGTCGAAGGCGGCGTACTTCGACTTGGCCTCGGTGACCATCTGCTTCAGGATCGCGTCGGGCTTCATGCCCTTGGCGGCCGGATAGGTCCCCGGGAAGAGGAAGCCCTCGAGCGGGTCCCGGACCTCGCCGTCGCTGCGCACCCAGCTCGGCAGACCGAGGCTCTTGTAGGAGGTCTTGACGACCTTCTGGGTGGTGCCCGCGGCGACGTCGAGCTGTTTGTCGATGGCCTGGTAGACCTCGGCATTGCGCTCGCCCGGTTTGACGAGCACGTTGCTCTGGCTCTTCGGGTCGAGCATCAGTTCCACGGCACTCGCGGCGGACATCTCCTTCTTCAGGAGATAGGCGCCGGCCTGAAGGGTGTTGCCCCTGGGGATCTGCCCCTGCGCGTGCACGAACGCGTCGGCGCTCTTGACGACGCCGGCCTCCTGCAGCCGGCGGCCGATCTCCCAGCCGCCCGCGCCTTTGGGGATCTCGACGGTCACGGCCTCGTTGGTGCCGTCGCCCGTGTAGTCGGGCGCCGCGCCGAAACGATTTTGGTAGAACTTGTACCCGAAATATCCGACTCCGCCGAGACCGCCGCCGAAGACGAGCACCACCACCATGCAAGCGCAGCCGGTGCGCCGCTTCTTGCTCTTGACCGGCTTCTTGCCGCGCCGCTCCCCGCTGCGGCTCTCGGCCTCGTCGTCGTCCTCGTCGTCACCGCCTCCCGCGAAGAAGGCGTGTTCGCCCTGGTCCTCGCCCGGGTCCCAGCCGGTCTCCGGGTCCGGGCCGGGTCCCTGGCCCGGGACCGTCTCCGGCTCGGGGCGCCTGCGGCCGGGCGGCTGGGGAGGCGGGTAGGCGTCCTCGGTGCCGTAGAAGTCGGGCAGTTCTCCGCCGTAGGCCACTGGCTGCTGGCCGTAGGGGTCACCGGGGTCGGGGGCGTACGGGACGTGGCCGTGGGTGCCGGTCGCGTCCCAGCCGCCCTGCTGGTATTGCTGCTGGGTATGCGCCGCGTACTGCTGGTTCTGCCCGGCGTTCTGTCCGGCGTAGTGCGTTTGGCCCTGTTCGTCGTAGTACTGGTACTGCTGCTGGTCGTATCCGGGCTGCTGCCCCTGGGTCCAGTCGCCGTACTGCGGCTGCGGGTACTGCTGCTGCGCCTGGCCGTCGTAGGGGGACTGCTGGCCCGCGTTGGCCTGCTGTCCTCTCCATCCGCCGTCCCCGAACAACGGGTCCTCCGGATGCCACGGTTCGGAGCCAGAGCCCCGGCCATACTCAGTCATCGATCCCCTAGAGCCGCGAGGCCGAGCAGTCGCACGGCCGAGGGCCGGCTTCCGTTCCGCCTCTTGCTGTGCGTCGGCTGTTCGAACACCGGCGCATCGCGCGGAACGTTACCGTATCGCGATCAGATGACCACTTCGACGCCCTCGCCGGGTGCTTTACCTGACACCCGTTCGGATTCCAGGGCCTGCTGCAGGATGATGACGGCTGCGGCCTGGTCGATGACGGCACGGCCCTTCTTGGATTTCACGCCCGAGGCGCGCAGTCCCTGACTGGCCGTCACGGTCGTCATCCGCTCGTCCACCAGGCGCACCGGCACGGGCTTGATGCCCTTGGCGAGTTCCTGGGCGAAGGCGCGGACCTTGGCCGCGGCCGGGCCCTCGCCCCCCTTGAGGGAGCGAGGGAGTCCGACGACGACCTCGATCGGTTCGTACTCCTCCACCAGTTGACGCAGCCGGCGGTGGGCGGCGGGGATGTCCCGCCCGGGGACGGTCTCGACCGGTGTGGCGAGAATCCCATCGGGGTCGCACGAGGCAACCCCGATCCGGGCGTCCCCGACGTCGATCGAGAGTCGGCGTCCTCTGCGCATTTCCGACCGTTTCCTTACTTTCCGGTCACTTGCCGGTCTCGGCGACGAGTCGCTCGACGGCCTCGACGGCCTCGCCGACGGCGGCCGGGTTCTGGCCGCCGCCCTGGGCGACGTCCGGCTTGCCGCCACCGCCGCCGCCGAGGGTCTTGGCGGCGGTGCGGACCAGGTCACCGGCCTTGAGACCGCGCTCGCGGGCGGCCTCGTTGGTGGCGATGACGGTCAGCGGCTTGCTGTTGTTGACCGTGAAAAGGGCCACAACCGCGGCGCGTCCGCCCTGGATGCGGCCGCGCACGTCGAGGACCAGCTTGCGCAGGTCGTCCGGCGTGGTGCCGTCCGGGACCTGACCGGTGACGACAGCCACACCACGGATGTCCTTGGCGGACCCGGCGAGACCGGCGGCGGCCTGCAGCACCTTCTCGGCGCGGAACTTCTCGATCTCCTTCTCGGCGTCCTTCAGCTTGCCGAGCATGGCGGAGACCTTCTCCGGAAGCTCCTCCGGGCGGCCCTTGATCAGCTCCTGGAGCTGGGCGACGACCGTGTGCTCGCGGGCGAGGAAGTTGTAGGCGTCCACGCCGACGAGGGCCTCGATACGGCGGACACCCGAGCCGATGGAGGACTCGCCGAGCAGCTTCACCAGGCCCAGCTGGGCGGTGTTGTGCACGTGCGTGCCGCCGCACAGCTCCTTGGAGAAGTCGCCGATGGTCACGACACGGACCCGCTCGCCGTACTTCTCGCCGAACTCGGCGATGGCACCCTGCTTCTTGGCCTCGTCGATGCCCATGATCTCGGCGTGCACGTCGAGATCGCGGGCGAGCACCTCGTTGATCTTCTGCTCGACGTCGGTCATCACGGCCGTCGGCACGGCGGACGGGGAGCCGAAGTCGAAGCGGAAGCGACCGGGCTGGTTCTCGGAACCGGCCTGGGCGGCCGTCGGGCCGAGGGCGTCGCGCAGCGCCTGGTGGGTCAGGTGGGTGGCCGAGTGGGCGCGGGCGATGGCCTTGCGGCGGCGGGAGTCGATGGAGGCCTGGGCCTTGGCACCGACCGTGACCTCGCCGACCTGCACGACGCCCTTGTGGACGTACACGCCCGGAACCGGCTTCTGGCAGTCGCGGACCTCGATCACGGCACCGGAGTCGACCTTGATGCGGCCGGTGTCGCCGATCTGGCCGCCGCCCTCGGCGTAGAATGGGGTGCGGTCCAGGACGATCTCGACCTCGTCGCCCTCGGTGGCGGCCGGGGAGGAGACGCCGTCGACCAGGATGCCGACGATCGTGGTCTCGCCCTCGGTGTCGCTGTAGCCGATGAAGTCGGTCTCGCCGGCGGAGTCGGCGATCTCCCGGTAGGCGCCCATGTCGGCGTGGCCGGTCTTCTTGGCCTGGGCGTCGGCCTTGGCGCGCTCCCGCTGCTCCTTCATCAGGCGGCGGAAGCCCTCCTCGTCCACGGACAGCCCCTGCTCGGCGGCCATCTCCAGGGTGAGGTCGATCGGGAATCCCCACGTGTCGTGGAGCAGGAAGGCCTTGGCGCCGGGCAGGACGTCGCTGCCGGACTGCTTCGTCTCGGTGACGGCGGTGTCGAGGATGTTCGTGCCGGCCTTCAGCGTCTTCAGGAAGGCGTTCTCCTCGGCGAGGGCGACCTTCTCGATGCGCTCGCGGTCGGTGACCAGCTCCGGGTACTGCTGGCCCATCATGCCGATGACGACGTCGATCAGGTCCTTGACGACCGGACCGGTGGCACCGAGCAGGCGCATGTTGCGGATGGCGCGGCGCATGATGCGGCGCAGGACGTAGCCACGGCCCTCGTTGCCGGGGGTGACGCCGTCGCCGATGAGCATGGTGGCGGTGCGCATGTGGTCGGTGACCACACGGAGGGACACGTCCGAGGCGTGGGCGTCGCCGTAGCGGACGCCGGTCAGCTCGGTGGCCTTGTCGATGACGGCCATGGAGGTGTCGATCTCGTACATGTTCTGCACGCCCTGCAGAATCATGGCGAGCCGCTCCATGCCGAGGCCCGTGTCGATGTTCTTGCTCGGCAGGTCCCCGAGGATCTCGAAGTTGTCCTTGCCGATGCCCTCGCCACGCTCGTACTGCATGAAGACGAGGTTCCAGATCTCCACGTACCGCTCGTCGTTGACGGCGGGGCCGCCCTCGACGCCGAACTCGGGGCCGCGGTCGTAGTTGATCTCGGAGCAGGGGCCACAGGGGCCGGGGACGCCCATGGACCAGTAGTTGTCCTTCATGCCGAGGCGCTGGATGCGCTCCTTCGGCACGCCGACGACCTCGTGCCAGATGCGCTCGGCCTCGTCGTCGTCCTTGTAGACGGTGATCCACAGGCGCTCGGGGTCGAGGCCGTATCCACCCTTGTCCTGGGGCGTGGTGAGCAGCTCCCAGGCGTACTTGATGGCGCCTTCCTTGAAGTAGTCGCCGAAGGAGAAGTTGCCGCACATCTGGAAGAACGTGCCGTGCCGCGTGGTCTTGCCGACCTCTTCGATGTCGGGCGTGCGCACGCACTTCTGCACGCTGGTGGCGCGGGCGAAGGGCGGCTTGACCTCACCCAGGAAGTAGGGCTTGAAGGGAACCATGCCGGCGGGGACGAGGAGCAGAGTCGGGTCGTCCGCGATGAGCGACGCCGAAGGGACGACGGTGTGCCCGCGCTCCTCGAAGAAGCTCAGCCAGCGGCGGCGAATCTCGGCCGACTCCATCAGTGGTCCTCATTCCGGTTGTACGAGTACGTCGTGTTCTCGATGTACTTCGGGTTCTCGATGTACTTCGGGTTGCTGCGGTTGTTCTCGATGGCGTTGTGCCGCCGGGGTGCGGGGAGTTCGGGGTCCGCGTTGATCCCCAGCGCCTCCCCCAGCTCGGCCTCCCGCTGCGCCATGTTGTCGCGGACGTCGAGCGCGAAGCCGACCGCGCGGTCCTTCAGACGGTGACCGGTCTCCAGGGCCTTGTTGGCCGCGGTCGCGGCGAGGCTCTCGGGGGTCAGCTGCTTCAGCTTGCGGTTGACCTTGGTGGTGGCCCACACCCCTGCGGCGACACCTGTGGTGAACCAGAACGTACGGCGGAACATCGCTAGGTCTCAGTCCCTCTTTTCGCGGAGGTCTCCGCGGAGTTTTCGCTTGGCCCGCCGCGCGGCCGGGACGGTCCGGCCCACGATCACGGTACGCCTGGGTGCCCTCTCGGGCACGTCCTCCTTGCGGCCGCCCAGGGCCCGTCGGACGCCGTAGCCGAAGGCCGCGACCTTGACCAGCGGCCCGCCGAAGGTGGAGGCGACCGTGGTGGAGAGCGCGGAGGCGTTCGACGTGACCTCCTGGACGTCGGAGGCGATCGCGTCGACCCGGTCGATCTGGGTCTGCGCGGAGCGCACGGTCGCGGAGGCGTCGGCGAGCAGCGGGACGGCCTGGTCGGTCACGTCCGCGACGAGCTTGGTGGTCGCCTTGAGCGTCTGGGCCAGCCTCGCCAGTGCGACGGCGAGGAAGGAGACCAGGATCGCCCAGAAGACGGCCACCAGGATCCCGGCCACCTCTCCACCGGACACTGTGCGCACCCGCTCCCTGAAACGTGCCTGAGCATCGAAAAGTCGTGGACCGAGCCTATCGCGCCGGGGGTGGGGCTCCGTACCGGATTACCGTCCGTGGACGGTGAAGTTGCCCCAAGCGATTGTACGGAGTGAACACACTTCAGTACGCTCCGTGTCCCATGCGAGGTCCTCAGCGTCCCGGCCCCCCGGCGGACGGCAATCTGCCCCCGGAACTCACCGCGTTCATCGGGCGTTCGGCCGAACTCGCCGCACTGGCCGAGGCGATGGAGGCGGCCCGGCTGGTGACCGTGACCGGGGTCGGCGGAGTGGGCAAGTCCCGGCTGGCCACCCGGGCGGCGGCGGGGCCGGCGGCCCGGGACGAGGTGTGGGGGGTGGAGCTGGCGCCGGTGCGGGATCCGCACTTCGTGGAGTACGCGGTCGTGGAGGCGCTGGGGCTGACCGACCACACGACCCGGCTGCCCCGGGAGACCCTGCTCGACCGGCTCGCCGGCCGCCCGGTCCTGCTGTTGCTGGACGGGTTCGAGCACCTGGTGGAGGCCTGCGCCGGGCTGGTGGCCGAGCTGCTGCGCAGGCTCCCGGAACTGCGGGTGCTGGCCGTGGGACGGCGTCCGCTGGGGCTGGCGTGCGAGCGGCTGTTCCCGCTGGCCCCGCTCGGCGAGGACGAAGCGGTGGAGCTGTTCGCCGACCGGGCCCGGCAGCAGGGGCTGAGCGTGGGTGACTGCCCGGCGGTGCGGGAGCTGTGCGCACGGCTGGAGGGGATCCCGCTGGCCGTGGAGCTGGCCGCCGGCCGGCTGCGGGCCCTGTCCCCGGCGCAGCTGCTGCAGCGTCTTGACGACCGGTTCCGGCTGCTCACCGGCGGCGGCCGGGACGCCCTGCCCCGGCATCAGACACTGCGCACGGCGATCGGCTGGAGCCATGAGCTGTGCACGCCCGCCGAGCGGCTCCTGTGGGCGCGGCTCTCGGTGTTCGCGCAGACCTTCGACCTGGAGGCGGCCGAGTACGTGTGCAGCGGGGACGGGCTGGCGGCCGAGGACGTCCTGGACGTGCTCGCGGAGCTGGTCGCCCAGTCGGTCCTCTCCCGCGAGGAGACCGCGACGGGGCCCCGCTACCGGATGCTGGACACCGTCCGGGCCTACGGAGCCGACTGGCTGGAGGCGGCCGGGGACGCGGCCCGGCTGCGGCGCCGGCACCGCGACTGGTACCTGGGCCTGGCGACCTGGTGCGAGCTGGACTGGTTCTCGCCGCGGCAGGGCGAGGTGGCCGCGCGTGTCGAGGCCGAGCTGCCGAATCTGCGGGCCGCGCTGGAGTTCTGTCTGACCGAGCCGGACGAGGCGCATCTGGGCCAGTACCTGGCGGGCTCGCTGTGGTTCTGCTGGGCGGGCTGCGGGCGGTTGTCGGAGGGGCGGCGCTGGCTGGAGCGCAGTGTGGAGCTGGAGTCGGGGTACGAGCGGTCCCGGCTGAAGGCGCTGTGGGTGCTCGGCTATGTGGCGGTCCTGCAGGGCGACACGGTGCCGGCGCTGACGGCGCTGCGGGAGTGCCGGGAACAGGCGGAGCGGGCCGCGGACCGGGCCGCGGTGGCGTACGCGGAGCACCGCACGGGCTGCCTGGCCCTGGTCACGGATGACATGGCACGCGCAGAAACGCTGCTGCGCTCGGCGCTGGACCGGTATCAGGAGCTGGGCGAGCTGAACAGCAACGTCCTGATGGGCCAGGTGGAGCTGGCGATGGCCCGGGCGTTCCAGGGCGACCTGGCCGACGCGGTGCGGCTGTGCGAGGACGTGCGCCGGGTGTGCGAGGACCACGGGGAGCGGTGGGCGCGCTCGTACGCGCTGTACGTGCTGGCGTACGCGGCCTGGCGGGAAGGGGATCCGGTCGGCGCCCGGGACCTGCTCGCGGACTGCCTGGAGAACGCGCACGCCTTCCACGATCTGCTCGGCTCGGTGCTGTCCATCGAGCTGCTGGCCCTGGTGACGGCGTCCCTGGGCGATCCGGCCGAGGCGGCGGTGCTGCAGGGTGCCGCCGGCCGGCTGTGGCCGTCGGTGGGACTGCCGCTGTTCGGCTCGGTGCACTACAACGCCCCGCACGAGCTGTGCGAGTCCATGTCCCGGCAGGCCCTCGGCGACGAGCGCTACGAGGAGTGTGTGCGCGAGGGGGCGGGGCTGGACCGGGAGGCGGCCGTGGCCCGGGCGCTGGGGTGCGGCGTACGGCCGCTGCCGGGGCTGCCCGCACCGCGCGAGCCGATGCCGCGGAGCCGCGGAGGGGCCGGGAAACGCGAACCCGCCGCCTCGCCCACCCGGAAGGGCGGGGAGACGGCGGGCTGAGGTGCTGCGCCGGGGCTGGGGTCAGCGGGCGTAGTACTCGACGACGAGCTGCTCGTCGCAGATCACCGGGATCTCCTTGCGGTTCGGCTCGCGGTCCAGGCGGAACGCCAGGGCCTTGAGGTTCACCTGCAGGTAGCGCGGGGTCTCACCGTCGGGGGCGAAGCCACCCTCGCGGGCGATCTGGAAGAGCGTCTTGTCCTTGGAGCGGTCGCGGACCTGCACGACGTCGTCCGGGCGGACACGGAAGGACGGCTTGTCGACCTTCTGGCCGTTGACCTGGATGTGGCCGTGGACGACCATCTGGCGGGCCTGGTAGATCGTGCGGGCGATGCCCGAACGCAGGACCAGCGCGTCGAGACGGCGCTCGAGCTCGATGATCAGGGCCTCACCGGTCTTGCCCTGGACCTTGGAGGCACGCTCGTAGGCGCGGACGAGCTGGCGCTCGGACACGTCGTACTGCGCACGCAGACGCTGCTTCTCGAGCAGACGGACCTTGTAGTCCGAGTTCTGCTTGCGGCCGCGGCCGTGCTCACCCGGCGGGTAGGGGCGGGCCTCGAAGTACTTGACGGCCTTCGGGGTCAGCGCGATGCCGAGGGCACGCGACTTCTTGACCTTGGGACGGGACTGGTTCGCCACTGTCTCTTGTCTCTTTCGTAGTTTTCGGCTTGTCAGAGTTGAGGGAGGTCGCATCCGCAGCCGGGGAAACCCGCCGGGTCCGCGTGGGACCTGCCGGGCAGCCGCTCCCCTGGTCTGGGCACATACATGCAGCACGCGAGTGGCCCACCGACCTCTCCCGGGAATCCGGGTGGTGGTGGGCTGCCCGCGACACCGTTCGACGGTGCGCGACGCTCCTGGAGCCGGTCCGGGAAGGACCGGGTCTCCGGCTGGCTGTCCCGCTCTGACTGCGCGGGACTCAGCACTTCGGGTCAGTCTACAGGGCGCTCAGGACCGCCTGCGACCGAGGTGTTTCCTCGTCCATTCCACGGCGTCCGCGTACCGCGCCTCCGCTCCGTGCCGGGTCGGCGTGTAGTACTCGCGGTCCTTGAGGTCGTCCGGGGCGTACTGCTGCTCGGCGATGCCCTCGGGCAGGTCGTGCGGGTACACGTAGCCCTGGGCGTGGCCGAGCTTGGCGGCGCCCTTGTAGTGCCCGTCGCGCAGGTGCGGCGGGACCGGTCCCGCGAGTCCCTTGCGTACGTCCTCCGCCGCGGCGCCGATCGCCGTCGTCGCGGAGTTGGACTTGGGGGCCAGGGCCAGGGCGATGGTGG
Organism: Streptomyces griseochromogenes; assembly: GCF_001542625.1. NCBI lineage: Bacteria > Bacillati > Actinomycetota > Actinomycetes > Kitasatosporales > Streptomycetaceae > Streptomyces > Streptomyces griseochromogenes. The sequence goes on from NZ_CP016279.1 coordinate 7,881,247, forward strand.
CGTGGCTGAGGGTCAGGGCCGCCTCCGGGAAGCCGATCATGGCGACGGCCTGGGCCGCGGCGACCGCGATGGGCAGCGCGTTCGGGTCGGCCAGGCCGATGTCCTCGCTGGCGGAGATCATCAGGCGGCGGGCGATGAACCGGGGGTCCTCGCCGGCTTCGATCATGCGGGCCAGATAGTGCAGGGCGGCGTCGACGTCGGAGCCGCGGATGGACTTGATGAGCGCGCTGGCGACGTCGTAGTGCTGGTCCCCGTCGCGGTCGTACTTCACCGCGGCCCGGTCGACGGTCTGCTCCAGGGTCTGCAGGCTGATCTCGGACTCGCCCTGGTCGAGGGCGGCTCCGGCCGCGGCCTCCAGTGCGGTCAGGGCGCGGCGGGCGTCACCGCCGGCGATGCGCAGCAGATGCTCCTCGGTGTCCTCGGGGAGGGCGACGGCGTCCCCCAGGCCCCGCTCGTCGCCGAGGGCGCGGCGCAGCAGGCCGCGGATGTCGTCGTCGGTGAGCGGTTCGAGGGTGAGCAGCAGGGAGCGGGAGAGCAGCGGGGAGATCACCGAGAAGTACGGGTTCTCCGTGGTCGCCGCGATCAGGGTCACCCAGCGGTTCTCGACCGCGGGGAGCAGGGAGTCCTGCTGGGCCTTGCTGAAGCGGTGGATCTCGTCCAGGAAGAGGACGGTCTCCTTGCCGAAGCCGCCGGTGGCGCGGCGGGCGCCGTCGATCACCGCGCGGACCTCCTTGACACCCGCGGTGATGGCGGACAGCTCCACGAACCGCTTGTCGGTGGCCTTGGAGACGACGTAGGCGAGTGTCGTCTTGCCGGTGCCGGGCGGGCCCCAGAGGATCACCGAGGACGGTCCGGCGGGGCTTCCGTTGCCCTCGCCGACCAGGCGGCGCAGGGGGGATCCGGGCTTCAGCAGATGCTGCTGGCCCACCACCTCGTCGAGCGTGCGCGGGCGCATCCGCACCGCCAGGGGACTGGCCGCCGGGTCCTTCTCCTGGCGTTCTTCGGCTGCGGCGGTGAAGAGGTCGGGTTCCACGCTGAAACCCTAGAACACGGCACTGACAACGCGGTGCGGGCCCGGGTCAGGCCCAGAGCTGGCTGCCCCAGCGGGTCAGGATCAGCATGGCGATGATGCCGCAGTGGGTGACCGGCAGCACCCAGGTGAACTCGCCGAGGAAGGACTTCATCCAGCGCGGGGCCGACAGGAAGCCGCTTCGGACGTTGAACGAGGTGACGAACCAGAACATGGTGATCGTGGCGACCCAGGCCAGCGAACACCACAGGCACAGCGCGTTGATCCGGTAGAGGGACTCGAACTGCAGCCAGGTCACGAAGCCGACGCCGAAGAGCGTGCCGAAGTTGAAGGTCAGCCAGTACCAGCGCGGGAAGCGGGCCCGGGCCAGCAGGCTCATGCCGACGCAGATCACGATGCCGTAGCAGACCAGGCCGAGCATCGGGTTCGGGAAACCGAAGACCGCCGCCTGCTTGCTCTCCATCACGCTGCCGCAGGACACCACCGGGTTCACGCTGCAGCCGGGCGTGAAGGTCTTGCCCTGGATCTTGGCCTCGAGGATCTTGAACTTGTCGATCGTGATGACCCAGGCGGCGAGCAGTCCGGCCGCGCCGGTGATCACCAGCAGCAGGGCGAAGGCACGGCTGCCGCCCACCGTGCGGGGTGCGTCGGCGGCACGCTCGGGCCCGGGCTCGGTGGAGACGTCTTTGACTGTCGTCTTGCTCATCACGCCGATTCCGTCACTTGAGAGTTGGACCATCTTTCGGGCTCCGGTCATTGTGCCGCACGCGTGCGGGTGTCCACCGTTCGGTGGACATAAGGAGGTACGCACAGTGGGCACGGACCGTTCGGTTCCGGCCGATGCTCAGGGGCATGACAGCACACGCGAACGAGCTGGCGGTGCACGTACGGGGGCTGCGCAAGCGGTACGCGGACGTGACGGCCGTGGACGGGCTGGATCTCGGCATCCGGCGTGGTGAGGTGTTCGGCCTGCTCGGGCCGAACGGCGCGGGCAAGAGCACGACGGTGGAGATCCTGCAGGGCAACCGGTCGCGGGACGAGGGTGAGGTCTCGGTCCTCGGCACGGACCCGGCGACGGGCACGCGCGCGTGGAGGTCCCGTGTGGGAATCGTCTGGCAGGACGAATCGACACCCGCGGAGTTGACGGTCCGCGAGACGGTGCGGCACTTCGCCCGCTATTACCCCCGCCCGCGCGAGGCCGAGGAGGTCATCGGCCTGGTCGGGCTCGGCGCGAAGGCGGACAGCCGGATCAAGGCCCTCTCCGGAGGCCAGCGGCGCCGCCTCGACGTGGCCCTCGGTGTGATCGGCGGGCCCGAACTGCTGCTCCTGGACGAGCCGACGACCGGTTTCGACCCGGCCGCCCGGCGCCAGTTCTGGGACCTGATCCGGCTGCTGGCCGACGAGGGCACGACCATCCTGCTCACCACGCACTACCTGGAGGAGGCGGAGACCCTCGCGGACCGGCTGGCGGTCGTCGCGAGGGGCCGGGTGGTCGCCGAGGGCGAGCCCGGCGAGCTGCGCGAGCGGTACGGCACCGGCGCCACCGTGACGTGGACGGAGAACGACGGCTCCGCGCGCGAGGAGCGCACCGGGACGCCGACGCGGACGGTCGCGGAGCTCATGCGCCGCTTCGACGGCGAGATACCGGGCCTGACCGTGACCCGGCCCACTCTGGAGGACGTCTACCTCCGGCTGACCGGACAGGAGAGCGCGCGATGACCACGACCGCCGTACGCGCCACGGCGCGCGAGCGGGCCGGATCGCTCCCCGGCGCCTGGCGGCTCGGGCTGCTGCGGGGCGGCCTGGAGATCAAGCAGTTCTTCCGGCAGCGGGAGCAGGTGGTGTTCACCTTCTCCTTCCCGGTGGTGTTCCTGTTCCTGTTCGCGTCGATCTTCCATGACGACGTGCGCGGCAGCGGAGTCACCGCGTCCCAGCTCTATGTACCCGCCATGATGGCCTCCGGGATCATGTCCACGAGCTTCCAGTCGCTCGGCATCTCCATCGCCGTGGAGCGCGACGAGAAGGTGCTGCGGCGGCTGCGGGGCACGCCGATGCCGCCGACCGCCTACTTCCTGGGCAAGATCTGGCTCGTTCTGTTCACCGGGGTGCTGGAGACCGCGATCCTTCTGTTCGCGGGCACCGTCTTCTACGACGTCCACCTGCCGGCGGACCCCGGACGCTGGTTCGACTTCGCGTGGATCTTCGTGCTCGGCCTGACCGCATGCGCGCTGCTCGGCATCGCGATCAGTTCGGTGCCCAAGTCGGCGAAGAGCGCCAGCTCCGTCGTCGTACTGCCCTTCCTGGTGCTCCAGTTCATCTCCGGGGTCTACATCTCCATCGGCACCATCCCCGGCTGGATGCTCGACATCGGTGCCCTGTTCCCGTTGAAGTGGCTGTGCCAGGGCCTCAGGGGCGTGTTCCTGCCGGACTCCGCGCGGGTGCTGGAACAGGCCGGAAGCTGGGAGTTCGGTCGGATCGCGCTGGTGCTGGCGGCCTGGTGCGCCGGAGGATTGGCGCTGTGTCTGCTGACTTTCCGGTGGAAGAACCGGCGCGAGGGGTGACCGGGCGGGGCCGCGCGCGGGAGGCGCATGCCTGGGACCGGACGATCCGGTACTGGGACGCGTACTTCGCCTCCGCCTGGGCTGCCACGCTCGCCTTCGTCCTCGACGCGGCGCCCCCGGGCCTGCCGGTCCGGGCCGCCGCGGCGGGGCTGCTGGTGCCGCTGGTGCCCTGGTATCTGTCCGTCGGCCGGACGCTGTTGCAGCAGGACCCGCCCGACGAACGGCGTGCCCTGTGCTATCTGGCCGGAGCGGTCGCGCTGTTCCTGCCGGCCGCGGTTCTCGCCGACCAGAGCCGGCTGATGGCGTACGCGCTGATTCCGCAGTGCTTCATGGCGCTGCGCATGCGCTGGGCCCTGATCACCGTGACCGTCATCAACCTGGCGCCGGTCCCCGGCTGGGTGGCGCTGTGGCGGCCCGGGTGGCCGGAGCTCCTCGCCAACGTCCTGTTCGCCGTGGTCACCCTCCTCTTCTCCGTGGTGATCGGCAGCTGGATCATCCGGATCATCGAGCAGAGCACGGAACGGGCCGAGCTGATCGCCGAGTTGGACGCCAGCCGGCACGAGATCTCCCGGTTGTCGGCCGCGCACGGCGCGCTCGCCGAGCGCGAGCGTCTGGCCCGCGAGATACACGACACCCTCGCGCAGGGCTTCACCAGCCTGCTGATGCTGGTCCAGGCCGTGGACGCGGAACTGGACTCCGACCTCCCCGAGGCCCGCCGCCACCTGGCGCTGATGGACGAGACCGCCCGTCGCAACCTCGCCGAGGCCCGGGCCCTGGTGGCCGGTGGCGCCCCCGCCGATCTGGCGGACGCCTCGCTGCCGGACGCGCTCGCGCGGCTGGCCGACCGGCACGAGGCCGCGCTGGACGTGACCGGTCCGGTGCGCGCGCTCCCGGCCGGCGTCGAGGTGGTGGCCCTGCGCTCCTGCCAGGAGGCGCTGACCAACACCCGTAAGCACGCGGGGAGTTCCGTGGCCGTGCACGTGAATCTGGCCTACACCGACGACGCCGTGACCGTCCGCGTGCACGACGACGGCCGGGGCTTCGACCCCGCCGCGGTGTCCGGCGGTTACGGTCTGGCGGGGCTGCGCGCCCGCGCCGCGGAGGCCGGCGGGACCGCGGCGGTGCGCAGCGCACCCGGCGACGGTACGACGGTGACCGTGCGCCTGCCCGTTCCCGCCGCCGTGAGGAGTGAGAGCGCGTGATACGGATCGTGCTGGCCGACGATCACCCCGTCGTACGGGAGGGGCTGCGCGCGATGCTGAGCGCCGAGCCGGACCTGGAGGTGGTCGGGGACGCCTCGAACGGGCCGCGGGCCGAGGCGCTGACGGCCGAACTGCGTCCGGACATCGTCCTGATGGACCTGAGGATGCCCGGGGGCGGCGGCGTCGACTCCATCCAGCGCATGAGCGCGGCCGGCCTGCCGTCCCGGGTGATCGTCCTGACGACGTACGAGACGGACCGGGACATCCTGCGGGCCGTGGAGGCGGGCGCGGCGGGCTACCTGCTCAAGGACATGCCGCGCCGGGAGCTCGCGGACGCGGTACGGGCCGCCGCGCGCGGCGAGACCGTCCTCGCCCCGTCGGTCGCCACCCGCCTGGTGGACCAGCTCCGCACCCGCCCCGAACTCCCCCGGCTGTCGGCCCGCGAGACCGCGGTCCTGCGGCTGGTGGCGGACGGTTGCACCAACGCGGAGATCGGACGCCGCTTGTTCATCGGTGAGTCGACGGTGAAGACCCATCTGCTGCGGATCTTCGCGAAGCTGGGCGTGGACGACCGCACCGCAGCCGTCACCAACGCCCTGCGACACGGACTGCTCGAGCACTGAGAAGGGCGCCGGAGGTATCCGGCGCCCTTTCTGTCACCGGCCGAGCCGGGACTCCAGCTCCGCCACGATCTCGTTCACGCCGATCGCCGTCTGCTCGCCGGACTCCATGTCCTTGAGCTGGACGACGCCCTCGGCGAGGTCGCGCTCACCGGCGACGATCGCGTAGCGGGCCCCGCTGCGGTTGGCGTTCTTCATGGCGCCCTTCAGGCCCTTGCCGCCGTAGGAGAAGTCCGCGGCGACACCCGCCTTGCGCAGCTCGGTGACCTTCGCGAACAGCACACGGCGGGCCTCCTCGCCGAGCGGCACCGCGTAGACGCTGGTGGAGGACGGGAGGTCCAGCTCCACGCCCTCGGCCTCCAGGGCGAGGACCGTGCGGTCGACACCGAGCGCCCAGCCCACCGACGGCAGCGCGGGGCCGCCGATCATCTCCGACAGGCCGTCGTAGCGGCCGCCGCCGCCCACCGCGGACTGCGAGCCCAGACCGTCGTGCACGAACTCGAAGGTGGTGCGGGTGTAGTAGTCCAGGCCGCGGACCAGCTTCGGGTCGTCCTCGTAGGACACGCCCGCCGCGGTGATCAGCTCACGGACCTCCTCGTGGTACGCCTTGCAGGCGTCGCACAGGTAGTCGCGCAGCAGCGGCGCGCCCGTCAGCTGCTTCTGGACCGACTCGCGCTTGTCGTCGAGGACGCGCAGCGGGTTGATGTCGACCCGGCGCCGCGTGTCCTCGTCCAGGTCGAGGCCGCGCAGGAAGTCCTGCAGCGCGGCCCGGTACACCGGCCGGCACTCCTTGTCGCCCAGGCTGTTCAGCAGGATGCGGAAGTCGCGAAGACCCAGGGAGCGGTACGCCTGGTCGGCCAGGATGATCAGCTCGGCGTCGAGGGCCGGGTCCTCGGCGCCGATCGCCTCGGCGCCGACCTGGGAGAAGTGCCTGTAGCGGCCCTTCTGGGGGCGCTCGTAGCGGTAGTAGGAGCCGGAGTACCAGAGCTTGACCGGGAGGTTGCCCGTCTTGTGCAGGTTGGCCTCCAGGGCCGCCCGCAGGACGGACGCGGTGCCCTCGGGACGCAGGGCCAGCCTGTCGCCGCCCTTGGTCTCGAAGGCGTACATCTCCTTGGTCACGATGTCGGTGGACTCGCCCACGCCGCGCGCGAAGAGTTCCACGCTCTCGAAGCCGGGGGTCTCGATGTAGCCGTAGCCGGAGTCGCGCAGCGGGGCCGCGATCGCCTCACGGACCGCCAGGTACGTGGCGGAGTCCGGCGGGATCAGGTCATAGGTGCCCTTGGGGGCCTGGAAGGTACTCACGGAAGTCTCTCGTCACATTCCTCGTCGGGGAGCACGGAAAGCTCCCTGGCCGGCCGCCACCTGCCGCAGATAGGGGTTGGTGGCACGCTCCTGGCCGATGGTCGTCTGGGGGCCGTGGCCGGACAGCACCACGGTGGAGTCCTCGAGCGGCAGGCACACACGGCCCAGCGAGTCAAGGATGTCCTCCATGGAGCCACCCGGCAGATCGGTGCGTCCGATGGAGCCGGCGAACAGCAGATCCCCGGAGAAGAAGACCGACGGGATGTCCGCGGTCTCGGGCATCTGGAAGGTCACCGACCCCTTGGTATGGCCCGGTGCGTGCGCGACGGAGAACTCCAGCCCGGCCAGCGCGAGCCTGGCGCCGTCGGTCAGCTCCTCGACGTCGTCCGGCTCCCCCACGGTCAGGTCACCCAACAGCGGCATGCCGATGGACCGGCCGAGCGCCTTCTCGGGGTCGCTCATCATGTACCGGTCCTCGGGGTGGATCCAGGCCGGTACTCCGTGTGCGCCGCACACGGGGACGACCGAGGCCACGTGGTCGATGTGGCCATGGGTGAGGACGACGGCGACGGGCTTGAGCCGATGCTTCTTCAGCGTTTCCTCGACGCCCTGGGCGGCCTGGTGGCCCGGGTCGATGATCACGCACTCCTCACCGGCGGCGGGGGCGACGAGATAACAGTTCGTCCCCCAGGCCCCGGCGGGGAACCCGGCAATGAGCACGATCGTCCTTCGTTGTGTCGGTTACGGGAGGGCTTGCGAGCGGTCAGCCTGTGGTCCAGAGCCTACCGGCGCTGCCGTTTCCTCAGCGAACCCATATACGGTACGGGGCTACAAGCGACTGTCGGCTCACAGGACGCACGTGTACCGGTCGACACACGACACGCATGAGGAGAGAACCCGGTGGTCAGCCAGGAGCAGCGGCGGCGTCAGCTCGCCCGGGAGAAGTTCTTGCGGCAGCAGCAGCGGCGCACCAGCGCGCGACGCAAGGCGCACATGCGCAACTCCGTGATCGCGTCGGTGCTCGGCGTGATCGTGATCGGCAGTGTCGCGCTGTACACGACCGGGGTGCTGAAGAACGGCCAGGACGACAAGAAGTCCGACGCGAGTTCCCACATCACGCCGAGCGCCGCGCCGAGCAGCAAGGCGCCGGACCCGTGCGCGAAGCCGGCCGCCGGCTCGATCAAGAAGCAGAGCTGGAAGACGGAGCCGGCGATGTCGGTCGACACGTCGGCGAAGTACTCGATGAAGCTCGCGACGACGTGCGGTGACATCGGCATCGCGCTGAAGACGTCGGCGGCGCCGCACACCGTGAACTCGTTCGACTTCCTCGCGGGCAAGGGCTTCTTCGACCACACCAAGTGCCACCGTCTGACCACGAACGGCATCTACGTGCTGCAGTGCGGCGACCCGACGGGCGTCGGCAGCGGAGGCCCGGGCTACACGATCCCGGACGAGAACCTGAAGGACCCGAGCCTGAAGGGCAACAAGTACCCGGCGGGCACGGTGGCCATGGCCAACACGGGCCAGAAGCACACCGGCGGCAGCCAGTTCTTCCTGGTCTACAAGGACAGCCCGTTGCCGCCCAGCTACACGCCGTTCGGCACGATCGACGCGGCCGGCCTGAAGGTGCTGGACAAGATCGCCGCCGCGGGCGAGAGCACGGGTGCCGGTGACGGCGCCCCGAACGCGACGGTCGTGATCAACAAGGCGACGGTCACCAAGTCCTGACGCCTTTGCCATGCTCAAGACGGCCAACTGCGGAATTTCGGTCGCGCTGGATGCGGACAGGCAACCCGCTGGTCGCCTATGTTGGCCGTGACGAAACTGTGGACGATGCCCGGGGGCGCTGAGGCCCGCCGCAGGCATCATGTGGAGGAGGCGCTGTGAGCAGCGACCCGTGGGGCCGCGTCGACGAGACGGGGACCGTGTACGTGCGTACGGCCGACGGCGAGCAGGTCGTCGGATCCTGGGCGGCCGGCTCCCCCGAGGAGGCGCTTGCCTACTTCGAGCGCAAGTACGAGGGCCTGGTTGTCGAGATCGGCCTCCTCGAGAAGCGAGTACAGACCACCGACCTGTCGGCGAAGGACGCCCAGACCGCGATCGGTCATCTGCGCGAGCAGGTGGACGCGCACCACGCGGTCGGCGACCTGGACGCGTTGCGGGTCCGCCTCGACAAGCTCGTGGCGACGGTCGAGGCCCGGCGGGAGGAGCGCAAGGCGCAGCGCGCCAAGCAGTCCGACGAGGCTCGCAAGGCCAAGGAGGACCTCGTCACCGAGGCCGAGCAGCTGGCCCAGTCCGACCAGTGGCGGGCGGCCGGTGAGCGGCTGCGCGCCCTGGTGGACACCTGGAAGGGGCTGCCGCGGCTCGACCGCAAGTCCGACGACGAGCTGTGGCACCGCTTCTCGCACGCCCGGTCGGCGTTCTCCAAGCGCCGCAAGGCGCACTTCGCGCAGCTGGACGCGCAGCGCGAGGATGCTCGCAAGATCAAGGAGCGGCTGGTCGCCGAGGCGGAGGCGCTGTCCGGCTCGACGGACTGGGGTCCGACGGCGGCCCGTTACCGCGAGCTGATGGCGGAGTGGAAGGCCGCGGGCCGTGCCCAGCGCGAGCACGAGGACGATCTGTGGAACCGCTTCCGCGGCGCCCAGGACGTGTTCTTCGCCGCCCGCAGCTCGGTCTTCGCCGAGCGGGACGCCGAGCAGTCGGAGAACCTGAAGCTCAAGGAGGAGCTGGCCGAGGAGGCCGAGAAGCTCCTGCCGATCTCGGACCTGAAGGGCACCCGCGCCGCGTTCCGTTCGATCAACGAGCGCTGGGAGGCCATCGGCCACGTCCCGCGTGACGCGCGTCCGAAGGTCGAGGGCCGGATGCACACGGTCGAGCGGGCCATCCAGGAGGCCGAGGAGGCCGAGTGGCGCCGGACGAACCCGGAGGCACGCGCGCGTGCCGAGGGTCTGACCGGTCAGCTGCAGGCCGCCGTGGACAAGCTGAGGGCGCAGATCGAGCAGGCGCGCGCCCAGGGCAACAACGCCAAGGCCGACAAGCTGGAGCGGGAGCTGGAGGGCCGCCAGGCGCTCCTGGACCAGGCTCTGAAGGGTCTGCAGGAGTTCGGCGGCTGACCGGACGGATCCGTGTTCTGGGCCCCGCCGCTCGGCTCGAGCGGCGGGGCCCAGCCGTTGCGTGACCGGCCTCGGTGGTCCGTCTACCCGGGCCGGCCGCCGCGCTCCAGCGTGTCCAGTGCGTGCCGCAGCACTTCGCAGGCCTGGCTGTGGTTGCCGGCCGACTGCAGCAGCTCGGCGAGTCGGCGGCACACGGTCAGGGCCTCGGGGCCGAATCGTTTGTGTGTCAGCTGGAACGCGCTCTCGAGCACCTCGATCGCCTGCCGGTCCTGCCCGGACTCGGTCAGGAGCTCGGCCAGTTCGAGATGGACGGTGACGGTGTCGCCGTCGGCGTCCGCGGTCCGGCTCTGGAGGATCATCCGCAGCACGGGAAGGGCATCTCGGCTGCGCCCCACCGATCTGAGCAGCCGGGCGAGCCGCAGCCCGGAGGAGATCATCGCCGCCTCGACCTCGGCGTCGATCACGGGGCCGGCCGGAGCGGTGCGGGAGGCGCGGGCGCGGTTGCGCACCAGAGGGAGACGGCCGACGTCGTTCTCCTGGCTGCGCTGGGGGCGCGGCCGGTTCTTCCTGCCGAGCCGGGCGTCCACGGCCCGGTAGAGGGTCTCCAGGTCCAGGGTCTCGGGCGCCTCCGGCACGCCTTGGTCGAGCACATGGAGCAGTTCGCCGGTGAATGCCGTGTGCCGCTCCCCTTCGGGGGCGAGGGCCACATGGTCCTTCGGGGAGGCGGTCAGGACGTACGCTCCCTGGATCCCGGCCTGTGCGGCCAGGGCGTTGGCACCGGCGAGGGTGCGTGCCGCGCGGCCGCTGAAGCAGCAGTCGAGGATCACGATCTTGCGGCGGGCCGAGGAGGCGAGAATCGCCGTGCGCAGATGCCGGTACTCGACCGCCGTGTATCCGGCTCCCTCCCTGGATCCGGTCAGGGCGAGGTAGAGGTCGGCGGATTCCGAGTCCCTGAGCCCGTGGCCGCAGTAGTAGACGAACAGGGTGTCCGTCGCGCGCTCCCCGGCGGTGTAGACGGGGTCGAGGAGGGCCGTGGCGTTGTCGGGTTCGGTCACGGTGAAGGTGTGCGCGTACGGCAGCCCCCAGACCGTGGCGTCCTGGAGAGCCGTGCCCAGGTCGGCGAGGTTGGCCGCCACGGCGGGGAGATGGGCCAGGTTCGCATAGCTGGAGGTGCCGATGAGGACGGCGGCGGAGGCCGACGGGTCAGGCAGTTCCGCCGTCACCGGACCGCTCCTCGTTCTCCAGCAGCTCGGTGACGCGGCGCAGCGTCTCGGCGTCGCGCCCGTCGACCTCGATCTCCAGCTGTCCCCTGCGCAGAGTCACCTTCGGCGCGCCCCGCCGGTGCGCCCGCCACTGGTCGATGGCGAGGGCCAGTTGGGATCCGGAGAGCGCACCGCTCACCACCAGCGATACGAGGTCGATGAGCGTGCCCAGGTGATCGGGGCGCGCGGGTTCGGAACCGGCGAGCGTGCCGCGTACCGCGGGACCGACCTCTTCGTCCGCCGTCAACCACCGCAGCAGCGAGCGGAGTTCCGTTTCCGGGTCGGCGACGCCGTGCACCCGGACCTCGATCAGCGTCACAGATCCCCTCTTTCCTGCTCCGTGAGAACGGGTGTCACGGCCGCCGTGACTTCGGCGAACTTGGCCACGGCCGCTCCGCCGGCTCCCAGCCGGGCGAGACAGACTCCCTGCCAGTAGTGACAGGTCAGCGTGGTCGGATGGTCGGGTCCGAAAGAGGCACGGCAGACGTCCGCCACCATGCCCAGGAGTTCCACGGCCTCGTCCAGGGAGCCGCGCAGGACCAGGCTGACGGCCTCACGCTGGCGGGCCTCCGCCACCGCGGGTGAGATGCCGCGCCGGATCTGGCTGAGCGTGCCGCTGCTCAGGGACAGTTCGCCGTCGTTGTGCCGTACGCGACGGCTCTCGACCGCCGCAGAGGTCGACGAAGACGGCGGAGCGGACTGCGGCACCGCCTCCGCGGTCGGCTCGGCGGCGGGCACGATCCGGTCGGGCGTGGCAGGGCGGTCCGGGCCGAAGTCGCGCACCGCCCGCTCCCGCAGCTCGCCGGTGACCGCCTCGGCGACCAGTTCCGTGGCGTCCGCCGGCACGCGCAGCAGGTCCCGCACCACGGCGGCGGAGGGCCGGCGGGCGGGATCCTTGGCCATGAGGCCTGCGACCAGCTCGGCGAGGTCGGCTGGGACTCCGGGGATGTCGTGCAGGGGCGCAGCGGCCTCCTGTACGACCCGGAAGATGATCGTCAGTGGTGAGTCGCCGTCGAAGGCCCGCCTGCCCGCGAGCATTTCGTACATGCAGGCGCCGAGGGCGTAGAGGTCCGACTGCGGTCCGACGCGGTCGCCGCGGATGACCTCGGGCGCCATGTAGAGCGGGGTGCCGATCACCGCGTTGGTCGCGGTGAGGCTGGTCTGGGTGGTGTCCAGGAGGTGGGCGATGCCGAAGTCCTGCAGGACGACCCGGCCCTCGCGGGTGAGGTGGACATTGCTCGGCTTCACGTCCCGGTGCAGCATGCCCGCGTTGTGCACGGCGGCCAGGCCCGAGCACATGCCAAAGGCCACCGCCCGCACCAGGTCGGGGGGCAGCGCGCCGCGGATCGACATCAGACGCGCCAGGTCCACACCCTCCAGCAGCTCCATGACCAGGTAGGGCACCTGCTCGTGCAGGGCGACGTCATGGACCACGACGGCGTTGGGGTGGCTGATCCGCGCCAGCGCCCGGGCCTCGCGCATGAACCGCTCCGGGAAGGCCGCGTCGGCCGACCCCCTGACCAGCACCTTGACCGCCACACGACGGTCCAGCACAAGGTCCCTGGCCTCGTAGACCTGGCCCATGCCGCCGGCGCCGAGCGGTCGCTGCACCTCGTACCGGTCGCCGATCATGCGTAAGTCGGCCATGCCACCCCCCGAGCCCCGGATTCCCCGATCATCCCGCCCGACTCGGCCGTCGGGCAACCGGTTCGGGCGAACGAGGCGGGAGGTTCCTAGCGCTGCCGGGCCGACGTCACGCGATACACGTCGTACACGCCCTCCACGCCCCGTACGGCCTTCAGGACGTGGCCGAGGTGCTTGGGGTCGCCCATCTCGAAGGTGAAGCGTGAGGTGGCCACGCGGTCGCGGGAGGTCTGGACGGCCGCGGAGAGGATGTTGACGTGCTGGTCGGACAGCACGCGGGTGACGTCCGACAGCAGGCGGGAGCGGTCCAGGGCCTCGACCTGGATGGCGACCAGGAAGACCGAGGACTGGGTGGGCGCCCACTCGACGTCGAGGATGCGCTCCGGCTCGCGGGACAGTGACTCCACGTTGACACAGTCGCTACGGTGAACCGATACACCGCTACCGCGTGTGACGAAGCCGATGATCGGGTCGCCGGGCACGGGGGTGCAGCAGCGCGCGAGCTTGACCCACACGTCGTCCACGCCCTTGACGACCACGCCCGGGTCGGCGCTGGAGCGGCGCTTGCGGCCGCGGGTGCGCGTCGGCGGGACGGACTCGTCGATCTCCTCGGTGGCGGCCTCCTCGCCGCCGAGCGCGGCGACGAGCTTCTGTACGACGTGCTGCGCGGAGACATGGCCCTCGCCGATCGCCGCGTAGAGCGCGGAGATGTCCGGGTAGCGCATCTCGTGCGCGAGCGTGACGAGCGAGTCCCCGGTGAGGATGCGCTGGATCGGCAGGTTCTGCTTGCGCATGGCGCGGACGATGGCGTCCTTGCCCTGCTCGATCGCCTCGTCGCGGCGCTCCTTGGAGAACCAGGCCCGGATCTTGTTGCGGGCCCGCGGCGACTTGACGAAGCCGAGCCAGTCGCGGGACGGACCGGCGCCGGGCGCCTTGGAGGTGAAGACCTCCACCAGGTCGCCGTTGTCCAGGGTGGATTCGAGCGGTACGAGCCTGCCGTTGACCCGCGCTCCTATGGTGCGGTGGCCGACTTCGGTGTGGACGGCGTAGGCGAAGTCGACGGGCGTGGCGCCGGCCGGGAGCGCGATGACGTCGCCCTTGGGCGTGAAGACGAAGACCTCGTTGCGCGACAGGTCGAAGCGCAGGGACTCCAGGAACTCGCCCGGGTCCTCGGTCTCCTTCTGCCAGTCGAGCAACTGGCGCAGCCACGCCATGTCGTTGAGGTGGTCGTCCTTGCCCTTGCCGGCCTTGGGCACGTCGGTGCGCACCTTGGAGGCGCCGGCGACGGCCTCCTGCTTGTACTTCCAGTGCGCGGCGATGCCGTACTCCGCGCGCCGGTGCATGTCGAACGTGCGGATCTGCAGCTCGACGGGCTTGCCGTTCGGTCCGATGACCGTCGTGTGCAGCGACTGGTACATGTTGAACTTGGGCATCGCGATGTAGTCCTTGAACCGGCCGGGGACCGGGTTCCATCGCGCGTGCACGGTGCCGAGGGCCGCGTAGCAGTCCCTGACGGTGTCGACCAGTACACGAATGCCCACCAGGTCGTAGATCTCCGCGAAGTCGCGACCGCGGACGATCATCTTCTGGTAGACGCTGTAGTAGTGCTTCGGGCGGCCGGTGACGGTCGCCTTGATCCGTGCGGCGCGGAGGTCGGCCTGGACCTCGTCGGTCACTATGGCGAGGTACTCGTCCCGCTTCGGCGCCCGCTCGGCCACCAGCCGCACGATCTCGTCGTACATCTTCGGGTAGAGGATCGCGAACGCGAGGTCCTCCAGCTCCCACTTGATGGTGTTCATGCCCAGCCGGTGGGCCAGCGGCGCGTAGATCTCCAGCGTCTCGCGCGCCTTCTTCTCCTGCTTCTCGCGCTTGAGGTAGCGCATGGTGCGCATGTTGTGCAGCCGGTCGGCGAGCTTGATCACCAGGACGCGGGGGTCCTTGGCCATCGCCACGACCATCTTGCGCACGGTCTCCGCCTGCGCGGCCTCACCGAACTTGACCTTGTCCAGCTTGGTGACGCCGTCCACGAGCAGAGCGACGACGTCGCCGAAGTCGCGGCGCAGGTCGTCGAGGCCGTACTCGGTGTCCTCGACCGTGTCGTGCAGCAGCCCGGCCATGAGGGTGGCCGGGTCCATGCCCAGCTCGGCGAGGATGGTGGTGACGGCGAGGGGGTGCGTGATGTACGGATCGCCGCTCTTGCGCTTCTGGCCGCGGTGCCAGCGCTCGGCGACCTGGTAGGCGCGCTCGATCTGCCGCAGCGTCGAGTTCTCGATCTTCGGGTCGTTGCTGCGCACTATCCGCAGCAACGGCTCCAGCACGGGGTTGTACGGGTTCGCGCGCTGCACGCCGAGGCGGGCGAGACGGGCACGGACGCGGTTGGAGGAGCCGGAGCGGGCGGGCTGGCCGGCGGCCGGGCGCACGGGCGAGGGGGGTCCCCCCGCCCGAGCGGAGTCCTGCGTGGGGGACGGTTTGGGGCGAGCGGCCTCGGCAGCCTTCTCGACGGGCGCGGCGGACTGGGCGTGCTCGACCGTCCCGCGGGTGTCGTTCTTCGCGTGGGACGCGTTCGGCGCGGGCTTGGCCGCGGGCGCCGAGCCGGGCTCGGGCTTGGCGGCGGTCAGTGGCTGGGCCTCGTCTGGCAAGAGGGCTCCTCGTGCACGATCCGGGTCCCCCGGTCAGGCTCCGGAGACCCCATGGTATCGATCCTGCGCCTAGTCATCGCCTTCAGGCGGATGTAAGGACCTTTCACCGTTGAAACACGAGGGACTGCCGGGGGATTCCAAGGGGGGTCATCAGGGTGTTCCGGGGGTGACTGCGAGGTGTCGGGTGGGGGCGCGGGGTGGGGTGGGCGGCGGGAGGCGCGGGGTGAGGCGGAAGGTGAGGGGATGAGGCTGGGGTTCGGTACGGCGGCGCGGACACGGAGGAGACGCTGCTGCCCCCACAGCTGGCGCGAACCTCGACGAGACGCCCCCCCGCGGGAGCGGACGCGGAGGAGACGCTGCTGCCCCTACAGCTGGCGCAGACGCAGAAGAGGTGCTGCGGTAACGGCGGCCCGGACGCGGCGGAGGGAGCGCGGCCTCATGGCTGGCGTGGATGCCGAGGAGGTGTCGCCGGGGCGGAAGGTGCGGACGCCGACGGTGGTGGGGCCCCGCGGGGGCCACCCGCGGTCGGCGACGAGAGCCGCACGGGTGGTGCGGGTGGGAAAAACGAAGCGGCCGAAGGCGAAGCCGAGGTCGCTCGGTCCGCCAACGGCCGCACCATGCTCAGATCTGGAGCAACGCCTCCAGCGGCGCCCCGCCCAGCGCCGGGTCAAGACGCCCGCGCCCACCCAGGAAGCCCAGCTCCATGAGAACCGCGAGCCCCGAAACCTCGGCACCGGCCCGCTGGATGAGCTGGATCGCGGCCTCGGCGGTGCCCCCCGTGGCGAGCACGTCGTCCACGATCAGCACCCGGTCCCCGGAGGACAGATCCTCCGCGTGCACCTCGATCTCCGCCGAGCCGTACTCCAGGTCGTACGCCTGCCGAAGCGTCGCCCCCGGCAGCTTGCCCGCCTTGCGGACCGGAATGAACCCGAGGCCCGCCCGGACCGCGACCGGCGCGCCCAGGATGAAGCCCCGGGCCTCCAGGCCGACGACCTTGGTCGCGCCGGAGTTCGCGGCGATCTCGGCCAGCGCGTCCGTGAGGGCCGTGAAGGCCGCCGGGTCCGCCAGCAGCGGAGTGATGTCCTTGAACATCACCCCCGGCTCCGGGTAATCGGCCACATCACGGATGCGGCTGAGCAGCAGTTCCTTGATCTCGGTCATCGCCGCTTCCCCGAGGGTCGGCCGCGGCCCCGGCTGCGGGACGCGGGCTGGTTGCGCGGACCCACCACGGCGGGAGCGGCGTCACTCGGATCGTCGCCCGCGGTGGTCCGTGCCTCCACCAGGTCCTCCCCGGCCGCGGCCTGCGCACGCTTGGCCAGGACCCGCTTCCTGAGCGCCTTCATCGCCGGCTCGCGCTCCTTGAGGTCGGCGACGAGCGGCGTGGCGATGAAGATCGAGGAGTACGCACCGGCGGCGAGGCCGACGAACAGCGACAGCGAGATGTCGTTCAGCGTGCCGGCCCCGAGGAAGCCACCGCCGATGAACAGCAAGCCCGCCACCGGCAGCAGGGCGACCACGGTGGTGTTGATCGAGCGGACCAGGGTGCCGTTGATCGACTGGTTGGCGATGTCGCTGTAGGTGAAGCGGGTCTGCTTGGTGATGTCCTTCGTCTGCTCCTTGAGGCTGTCGAAGACGACGACCGTGTCGTAGAGCGAGTAACCGAGGATCGTCAGCAGGCCGATGACCGTACCGGGCGTGACCTCGAAGCCGACGAGGGCGTAGATACCGGTCGTGATGGTGATGTCGTGGATCAGCGCGACGAGCGCCGCGATGGCCATGCGCCACTCGAAGGCGATCGCCAGGTAGATCACCACGAGCACCATGAAGATCGCCAGGCCCTCCCAGGCCTTGTTGGCGATCTGCTCGCCCCAGCTCGGGCCGACCAGGTCGGCGTTGAGCTTCTCCGGGTTGATGTTCAGATCCTTGGCCAGCGTCTGCCTGATCTGGTCGGACTTGTCGGTTTCGATGCCGGCGATCTGGATGCGCAGGCTGCCGTTGCCGAGCTTCTGCACGACCGCCTCGTGGCCCGAGGCGTCCTTGGCGTATCCCTCGGCCGTGGCCACGGAGGTGCTCATGTGCGTCGGGGTCGTGAAGACCGCTCCGCCCTGGAACTCGATGCCCCAGTTCAGGCCGCGCACCGCCAGGCCGAGGATGGCCGTGATGGTGATCAGGATCGAGACGCCGTACCAGATCTTGCGCTTGCCGACGAAGTCGTAGCTGATCTCACCACGGTGCAGTCGGGCGCCGAGGCTGCCGAGTTTCGACATCGCTCACGCTTCCTTCGGGTCGACAGAGCCGGCGGCGGGACCGGCGGGACGGCGGGTACGGCGCAGCGGCGGCTTGGCACCCAGGCTCTTCGGGTCGAGTCCGGACCACTTGTGGCCGTTCGCGAAGAACGCGCGGCGGGCGAGGAGCGTCATCAGCGGCTTGGTGAAGAAGAAGACGACGACCACGTCGAGCACGGTGGTCAGGCCGAGCGTGAACGCGAAGCCCTGCACCTTGCCGACGGTCACGATGAACAGCACGGCGGCGGCGAGGAACGACACGAAGTCGGAGACCAGGATGGTGCGCCGGGCACGCGGCCAGGCCCGCTCGACGGCGGGGCGCAGCGAGCGGCCCTCGCGGATCTCGTCCCTTATGCGCTCGAAGTACACGATGAACGAGTCCGCGGTGATACCGATGGCCACGATCGCACCGCAGACGGCCGGCAGGTTCAGCGCGAAGTGGATGGCCGGGCCGAGCAGCGACATGATCACGTAGGTGAGGATCGCGGAGACCAGCAGGGAGGCCATCGCGACGATCGACAGGCCGCG
This sequence comes from Streptomyces griseochromogenes, assembly GCF_001542625.1. Classification (NCBI taxonomy): domain Bacteria; kingdom Bacillati; phylum Actinomycetota; class Actinomycetes; order Kitasatosporales; family Streptomycetaceae; genus Streptomyces; species Streptomyces griseochromogenes. Next base: position 7,899,433 of record NZ_CP016279.1, read on the forward strand.
GTAGTAGGCGATCAGGTAGATCACGACCAGGGCGAGGCCGATCGCGCCGGCGAGCAGACCGGCGTGCAGCTGCTCACCGCCGAGCGCGGCGGTCACCGTGGTGACGGTGTCCTCCTTGAAGGACAGCGGCAGGGCACCGTACGACAGCATGTTGGCGAGGCTCTGCGCCTCCTGCTGGGTGAAGCGGCCGGAGATCTCCGCCTGGCCGCCGGTGATGGCGTTCTGCACGAACGGGCTGGAGACGACCTGGCCGTCGAGGACGATGCCGAACTCGTTCTGCGGGGTCTGGTTCTTGGCCAGCTGGCCGGTGATGTCCCCGAACTTCTTCGACCCGCTGGAGGTGAAGGTCATCTGGACCTGCCAGCCGGAGGCGCCCTGGGTGTCGAAGACCGCCTGGGCCTTCTTCACCTCGGTGCCGTCCACGGCGGCCGGGCCGAGGACGTACTTGTACCAGACCTTGTTGATCTCACCACAGGCCACGGTGGGCTCGCCGGGCTTGGCGTTGGTGCCGGCCTTGGCGCGCTGGTCGGGCTTGGTGCAGTTCAGGGCGGCGTACTGGGCCTGCAGCTTGCCGGCCTCGGCGCCGGCGCCGGAGGACGAGGCGGACGGGCTCGGGGAGGACGAGCCACTCGGGGAGGGGGAGCCGCTCGGCGAGCCGGAGGACGACGGCGTGGCGTCGGCCTTCAGACCGTCGGTGACGGCGCGGCCCTGCGAGGTGGCCGTGGCCGTCGGGGACGCGGAGGAGGACGAGGAGGCCTTCTGGTTGCCGGAGGCGCTGCTCGACGGGCTCGGCGAGCCGCTGCCGCTGGAGGAGGCGCTCGGTGAGGGGCTCGGCGCGGCGGCGCCGCTGGGCTCGCTGGCGAGGACCGGGCGGAAGTACAGCTTGGCGGTGGTGCCGACCTGCTGCTGGGCTTCCTTAGAGTTGGTGCCCTTGGGGATGTTCACGATGATGTGGTCGTTCCCCTGGGTCTGCACCTCCGCCTCGGAGACGCCCAGGCCATTGACACGGCGGTTCATGATGTCGACCGCGGTGTCCATGTTGGCCTTGTTGATCGCGGACCCCTGGTCGGCCTTCGCCTTGAGCGTGATGCTCGTACCACCGGCGAGGTCGATGCCGAGACGCGGAGTGGTGTTCCCGGAGGCGAACATTCCCCCGGCGAGCGCCACGATGGCGATCAGGATGAGGGCCAGCGAGCGCCCTGGCTTGCTCTGGGCACTCGCGCTCCGGCCCTTCTTAGGTGCTGCCACCTTCTCGTACTCCCTCTCGGGCCGCCCCGCGCCCGGTCGGCGCGGTCGGCCATGACATGGTGTCGGGCTCCCGTTGGCGAAACAGAGGCGCCCGGGGTACGCGGGGCGCGATCAGGTCGCACCGCGCACCCCGGGACGTGACTACTTCGCGTCGGAGTCGCCGTCGGTCTTCTTCGGCTCTTCGTCCGCCTTGGCCTCGGCGGCCTCGGCCGCGTCGGCCTTGTCCTCCTCGGCGTCCTTCTTACCAAGGTCGACTGCCTTGTCGTCGGAAGCGGCGGCAGCGGCGGCAGGCTCGTCGGTCGCGTCGGACTCGGTGAGGGAGGAGGCGTCGTCCGGGACGACGTCGGACTTCAGGTCGTGCTCGATGCCGTGGACGATGCGGTTGTACTCGTCGTCGCTGAGGACGGCGCCGATCGCGTTCTTGGCGAAGAGAAGATCGACGCCCGGTCCGGCGTCGAGGAGGACCGTGTCCTCGTTGACCTCCTTGACCGTCGCGTACATCCCCCCGATGGTGCGGACACCGGATCCGGGCTGCATCTCGTTCCGCATGGAGGCGGCCTGCTGCTGCTTCTTCTTGGCCGAGCGTGTCATCAGGAACATGGCCGCGATGAGCACGATGAAGGGGAGAAGGGTAAAGGCATTCACGGGACGGAATTTCCTTCGCGCGACCGCGCGGTGAGCGGCCTGATGGATGGGGGTTGGTCGGCGCCACCCACAAGGGCGGCATCGGCGGAGTCTAAGCGAGTCCGCGTGCATGGAACAACGCTCAGCATGGCACCTGGGTTCCTGCGTTCGCCAATGCCCTCGCCGTCACGGAGCCGTCACGCCCCGAACAGGTCCTGTTGTCCGTTTCCCCCGGCTGACGTGCGCGGCGGGGTCAGACCGAGATGTGCCCATGCCGCGGGAGTGGCGACCCGGCCACGCGGGGTACGGGCGAGCAGGCCCTCCCGGACCAGGAACGGTTCGGCCACTTCCTCGACGGTCTCCCGCTCCTCCCCCACCGCGACGGCGAGCGTGGACAGGCCGACCGGGCCGCCGCCGAACAGCTTCAGCAGCGCCTGAAGCACCGCCCGGTCGAGACGGTCGAGGCCGCGCGCGTCGACCTCGTAGACCGCGAGGGCTGCCGCGGCGATCTCCCGGGTGATGAAGCCGTCCGCCTTGACCTGCGCATAGTCGCGCACGCGGCGCAGCAGGCGGTTGGCGATGCGGGGCGTGCCGCGGGAGCGGCCGGCGATCTCGGCGGCGCCGTCCGGGTCGATCTCGACGTCGAGCAGGCTCGCCGAGCGGTGCACGACCCGCTCCAGCTCGGCGGGCTCGTAGAACTCCATGTGCCCGGTGAAGCCGAAGCGGTCGCGCAGCGGGGGCGGCAGCAGGCCCGCGCGCGTGGTGGCGCCGACCAGGGTGAACGGGGGCAGCTCCAGGGGGATGGCGGTGGCGCCGGGGCCCTTGCCGACGATCACGTCGACGCGGAAGTCCTCCATGGCCATGTACAGCATCTCCTCGGCGGGCCGGGACATGCGGTGGATCTCGTCCAGGAAGAGGACCTCTCCCTCCTGAAGAGAGGAGAGGATCGCGGCGAGGTCGCCGGCGTGCTGGATGGCGGGGCCGGAGGTGATGCGGATGGGGGCGCCCATCTCGGCGGCGATGATCATCGACAGGGTGGTCTTGCCGAGGCCGGGCGCGCCCGAGAGCAGCACGTGGTCGGCGGTCGCACCCCGCGCGCGTGCGGCGCGCAGGACGAGGTCGAGCTGTTCGCGGACCTTCTCCTGGCCGATGAACTCGCCGAGGTCCTTGGGCCGCAGGGCGGCCTCGACAGCCTGGTCCTCCCCGTCGGCGGCAGCGCCCACCAGCCGCTCCGCGGCGGGGCCGACGAGCCGTTCCTCGGCGGAGGCGTCGGTCGTGTCGTCCCAGTTCACTCGAGATCTCCTAGCGGGGGCGCAGGTCAGCGGGCGCGGTTGAGGGTCTGCAGGGCGGCCTTGAGCAGCGGGCCCACCTGGGGCGTGCCGCCCGCGGCCTCGGCCTGCGGGGCGACGGCGGCGACGGCCTCCTCGGCCTCCCGGGTCGCGTAGCCGAGCCCGATGAGGGCCGCGTGCAGCTGGTCGCGCCAGCCCTGGGTCACCGGGGCGCCGACCGCGGGGGCCGCGCCGGTGGGGGCGCCGAGCCGGTCCTTCAGCTCCAGCAGCAGCTTCTGAGCACCCTTCTTGCCGATGCCGGGGACGGCGGTGAGGGCCTTCTCGTCACCGGTGGCGACGGCACGCCGCAGCGCGTCCGGGGTGTGCACGGCGAGCATGGCCTGGGCCAGGCGCGGGCCGACGCCGCTCGCGGTCTGCAGCAGCACGAAGACCTGGCGCTCGTCGTCGTCGGCGAAGCCGTACAGGGTCAGCGAGTCCTCGCGTACGACCAGGGAGGTGTGCAGCTTGGCGGGCCGGCCGACGCGGAGCGTCGACAGCGTGCCCGGCGTGCACTGGACGGCCATGCCGACGCCGCCGACCTCGACGACGGCCGCGTCGGGGGCGAGGGCGGCGACCGGTCCGCTGACGAAGGCGATCATGCCGTGCGGCCTTTCGTTGCGTTGACGGTGTGCAGGGCGACGGCCTGCTGGAGCCGGTTCTGGGCGGGGGCGCGCCAGATGTGGCAGATGGCGAGGGCGAGGGCGTCGGCGGCATCGGCGGGCTTGGGCGGTGCGGCGAGCCGGAGCAGCCGGGTGACCATGGCGCCGACCTGGGCCTTGTCCGCGCGGCCGCTGCCGGTTACGGCGGCCTTGACCTCGCTGGGGGTGTGCAGGGCGACCGGGATGCCGCGCCGGGCGGCGCACAGCATCGCAACCGCGCTGACCTGTGCGGTGCCCATCACCGTGCGCACATTGTGCTGGCTGAAGACGCGCTCAACGGCGACGACCTCGGGCCGGTGCTCGTCCAGCCACTCCTCGATGCCCTCTTCGGCGGCGAGCAGGCGCAGGCTCAGGTCGGCGTCCACGGGTGTCCGTACGACACCGACGCCGAGCATGGTCAGCGGCCGGCCCGCGATCCCCTCGACGACGCCGATGCCACACCGCGTCAGTCCGGGGTCCACCCCCAGTACGCGCACCGCGCCCCTCCCCTCTGTGAGCTCCGGACGACTGTGATCTCCCGGATGACGCCAGGCTAACGGCTGCCACCGACAACGACGGCGGGCCGGTGGGATGTGTCCCACCGGCCCGTCGGAGAACCTGCCGTGCCCGCGGCAGCGTTACGCGTCGACCTTCTCCATGATCTCGTCGCTGACGTCGAAGTTGGCGAAGACGTTCTGCACATCGTCGCTGTCCTCGAGCGCGTCGATCAGCTTGAAGATCTTCTTGGCGCCCTCCTCGTCCAGCTCGACCTGGACGGACGGCACGAAGCTGGAGTCGGCGGAGTCGTAGTCGATGCCGGCCTCCTGGAGGGCGGTGCGGACCGCGACCAGGTCGGTGGCCTCGCTGATGACCTCGAAGGTCTCGCCGAGGTCGTTGACCTCCTCGGCACCGGCGTCCAGGACGGCACCGAGGACGTCGTCCTCGGACAGCTCGCCCTTGGGGACGATGACGACACCCTTGCGGCTGAACATGTACGACACCGAGCCCGGGTCGGCCATGTTGCCGCCGTTGCGGGTCATGGCGACACGGACGTCGGAGGCGGCGCGGTTGCGGTTGTCGGTGAGGCACTCGATGAGCACCGCGACACCGTTCGGGCCGTAGCCCTCGTACATGATCGTCTCGTAGTCGGCGCCACCGGCCTCGAGACCGCCGCCGCGCTTGACCGCGGAGTCGATGTTCTTGTTCGGGACCGACTGCTTCTTGGCCTTCTGGATGGCGTCGTAGAGCGTCGGGTTACCGTCGATGTCGACGCCGCCCATGCGCGCCGCGACCTCGATGTTCTTGATCAGCTTCGCGAAGAGCTTGCCGCGCTTGGCATCGATCACGGCCTTCTTGTGCTTCGTCGTAGCCCATTTAGAGTGGCCGGACATCTGCCTGTCTCCTTCGCGTAACCCATCTCTGCAACGAACTCCAGAGATCCTACAAGGACTCCGGTGTCCGGTTGGCGCGCACCATGTCGACGAACAGGGCGTGCACGCGGTGGTCGCCGGTCAGTTCCGGGTGGAACGACGTGGCGAGCGCGTTGCCCTGACGGACCGCGACGATGTGGCCGTCGTGCTCGGCGAGCACCTCCGCCTCGGCCCCCACGGACTCGACCCACGGGGCGCGGATGAAGACGCCCTCTACAGGATCGCCCTCGACTCCCTTGACGTCGACCGACGCCTCGAACGACTCGTTCTGCCGCCCGAAGGCGTTGCGGCGCACGATCATGTCGATGCCGCCGATGGTCTCCTGGCCCGAGCGCGGGTCGAGGATCTTGTCGGCGAGCATGATCATGCCCGCGCAGGTGCCGTAGACGGGCATGCCGCCGCGTACGCGCGCGCGGAGGGGTTCCATCACTCCGAAGAGGACGGCCAGCTTGGAGATGGTGGTGGACTCGCCGCCGGGCAGGACGAGGCCGTCCACCTCGGCGAGTTCCTCGGGGCGCCGCACCGGCCTGGCCACGGCGTCGGCCGCGGCCAGGGCGATGAGGTGCTCCCGTACGTCGCCCTGGAGGGCCAGGACGCCAATGACGGGGGTGTTCATGTGTTCCGGTGCCTTACCAGCCGCGGTTCGCGTAGCGCTCGGCCTCGGGGAGGGTGTCGCAGTTGATGCCGACCATGGCCTCGCCCAGGTTGCGGGACGCGTCCGCGATGATCTTCGGGTCGTCGTAGAAGGTGGTGGCCTTCACGATGGCGGCGGCGCGCTTGGCCGGGTCGCCGGACTTGAAGATGCCGGAGCCGACGAAGACGCCCTCGGCGCCGAGCTGGCGCATGAGCGCGGCGTCGGCCGGGGTGGCCACGCCACCGGCGGAGAAGAGGACCACCGGGAGCTTGCCCAGCTCGGCGACCTCCTTGACCAGCTCGTACGGGGCGCGCAGCTCCTTGGCGGCGGCGTACAGCTCGTGGTTGTCGAAGCCGCGCAGCCTGGCGATCTCGTTCTTGATCTGGCGCAGGTGGCGGACCGCCTCGACGACGTTGCCGGTGCCGGCCTCGCCCTTGGAGCGGATCATGGCCGCGCCCTCGGCGATGCGGCGCAGGGCCTCGCCCAGGTTGGTGGCACCGCAGACGAAGGGGGTGGTGAAGGCCCACTTGTCGGAGTGGTTGACCTCGTCGGCGGGGGTGAGGACCTCGGACTCGTCGATGTAGTCCACGCCGAGGGACTGCAGGACCTGGGCCTCGACGAAGTGGCCGATGCGGGACTTCGCCATGACCGGGATGGAGACGGCGTCGATGATGCCCTCGATCATGTCCGGGTCGGACATGCGGGCCACGCCGCCGTCCTTGCGGATGTCGGCCGGGACCCGCTCCAGGGCCATGACCGCGACGGCGCCCGCGTCCTCGGCGATCTTCGCCTGCTCCGGCGTGACGACGTCCATGATCACGCCGCCCTTGAGCTGCTCGGCCATGCCGCGCTTCACGCGCGCGGTGCCGGTCTCGGGAGCCTGGTTCTCGATGGTGGACACGGGTGACCTCACTGAAGTGAAAGAGGGTTTCTGCTCCGATGAGCAAACGTGAGTGGACCAGGCCACAGCAAGGGCCAATGGCAACCCGGTGGATCCTTTTGGTCCACTGAGTGTTCAGGCGGCCCGCTCCACCAGGGCCGCGGGCGGCTCGTCGTCCATCTCGAAGGCCAGCGGGAACGGGGCGTGGCCGGCCAGCCGGAACCAGCGCACCTTGCGGTGCTCCCGGAGCCTGCGGGCGGCCCCCACGGCGTCGTTGTGGAAGCGGCGGGCCATCGGCACCCGGCGGACCGCCTCGGCCAGCTCACGGGCCGCCGCCTCGCCGCCCGGGGCCTCGCGCACGGCCTCGACTTGCTGCGGGTCCTCGAAGACCGCCCGCAGGGCCTGGCTCAGCTCGCTCTCCGCCACCTCCCGCTGCTCCTCCTCGGCCTGCCGTGCGGCGTGCGCCGCCTCGTAGAGCACGATCGAGGCGGCCGGGTCCAGCACGCCCGAGGTCGCCAGCTCCTGCGCCACGGAGGCCCGTCGCAGCAGCTGCGCGTCGAGAGCGGCCCGCGCCGCGTCCATCCGCACGTGCAGCCGGTCCAGCCGTCCGGCCGTCCAGCTCAGGTACAGGCCGACGGCGACGAGCGCGACAAAGATCCAGATGAGGGTTGCGGTCACGGGCGAAGGCTATCGGGGCGGCGCGGCCCGGCTCGAAGCCGCGGGCAACGCCGGTGCGTATCAGTCCCGGGCCAGCCCGAACCGCGCCCTGAGGCCCGACCGCTCGTCCGTGGCCACCGCGGCCGTACCGGTCGTGACCGTCTCGTACACGGACAGGATGTCGGCGCCGACCGTCGACCAGTCGAAGCGCCGCACATGGGCGCTGCCCCGCTCCCGCAGTTCGGCGCGGCGCTCCGGGTCCGCCAGCAGGCGCAGGGCCGCCTCGGCGAGCGCGTCCGCGTTCTCGTTGGCGAAGACCTCGCCGGCCGCGCCCTGGTCGAGGACCTGGACGAAGGCGTCCAGGTCGGAGGCGAGCACGGGGGCGCCCGCCGACATGGCCTCGACGAGGATGATGCCGAAGCTCTCGCCGCCGGTGTTGGGCGCGATGTACAGGTCGACGCTGCGCAGGAAGCGCGCCTTGTCCTCGTCGCTGATCATGCCGAGGAACTCGACGCGGGAGCGCAGCTCCTTCGGCAGTTCCTCGACGGCCGCCTCCTCGTCGCCCCGTCCCGCGACCAGCAGGCGCGTGTGCGGGCGGGCGGCGAAGATCTTCGGCAGTGCCTTCATCAGGACCGGCAGGCCCTTGCGGGGCTCGTCGATGCGGCCGATGAAGCCGATCGTGTCGCCCTGCCACTGCGGATGGGGTTCGGCCTTGGCGAAGAAGTCGACGTCGACGCCGTTGGGGATGACCACCGCGTCGCCGCCCAGGTGCTCGACCAGGGTGCGTCGGGCGTACTCGCTGACCGCGATCCGCGCGCTGATCTTCTCCAGGGCCGCCTGCAGGATCGCGTACGCGGCGATCATCGCGCGCGAGCGGGGGTTGGAGGTGTGGAAGGTGGCCACGATGGGGCCCTGGGCCGCCCAGCAGGTCAGCAGGCCGAGGGACGGGGACGTGGGCTCGTGGATGTGGACCACGTCGAACGCGCCCTCGTGCAGCCAGCGCCGTACCCGCGCGGCCGACAGGAAGCCGAAGTTCAGCCGGGCCACCGAGCCGTTGTAGGGCACCGGGACCGCGCGGCCGGCCGAGACGACGTAGGACGGCAGCGGGGTGTCGTCGTCGGCGGGGGCGAGGACGGAGACCTCGTGGCCGAGGCGGATGAAGTACTCGGCGAGGTCACGGATGTGGAACTGGACGCCACCGGGCACGTCCCAGGAGTACGGGCAGACGATCCCGATTCTCACGAGGGTCCCTTCGCGGGGTCGAGGTCGGCGAGCCACAGGCGCTGGAGCATGTGCCAGTCCTCGGGATGGTCGGCGATCCCGGAGGCGAAGGTGTCGGCCAGTGCCTGTGTCATCACAGACGTCCTCTCGGCCCGGGTACCTGACTCCGGTACCTCGATCGGAGCATGCACCTGCCCCCGCATGACCGGTGAGTCGTCGTACCAGAGCGTGACGGGCAGCAGCAGGGCGCCGGTCTGCTGGGCCAGCAGGGCCGGGCCCGCCGGCATCCGGGTCCGCTCGCCGAAGAAGTCGACCTCGATGCCGGAGGCGGACAGGTCGCGGTCGGCGACCAGGCAGACCAGGCCGCCGTCGCGCAGCCGCCGGGCCAGGGTGCCGAAGGCGGAGCCGCCGCTGTGCGGCAGGACCTCCATGCCGAGGCTCTCGCGGTAGGCGACGAAGCGGTCGTAGAGCGTCTCGGGCCTGAGCCGCTCGGCGACCGTGGTGAACGGCGTCTCCAGCTTGGTGGTGACCCAGGCGCCGGCCAGGTCGTAGTTGGCCATGTGCGGCAGTGCGAGGATCACGCCGCGCGGGGAGGCGATGCCGTCGGTCAGGTGGTGCGCGTCCTTGCACTCGAAGCCCGTCCTGACGCGCTCGGCGCTCCAGGCGGGCAGCCGGAAGGACTCCATCCAGTAGCGCAGATACGAGCGCATGCCCGCGCGGGAGAGCTCGGCGAGGCGCTCGGGCGTGGCGCCCGGCACCACGCGCGCGTAGTTCGCCTCCAGGCGCAGCACGCCCTTGCCGCGGCGCTTCCACGCGAGGTCGGCGATGGTCTGCCCGAGCCGGACCGCGGCGGGTTCCGGAAGCTTCTTGACGGTGCTCCAGCCGAGCCCGTACAGCCCGTCGGTGAGCCGTTCGGCGGTGCTCACTTCGCCGCCTCGCTCCCCTGGGACGCGTCGTGGCGAGCGGCCGCCTCGGCCTCGGCGGACTCGCGCCGGACGGTGACGACCCGCTGGATCAGCGTGACGAGGCTGCCGACGGCGACGATCCACAGGGCGATCGGCAGCAGCCACTGGATGCCCGGTACACCGAATGTGTGCAGGCCCGCGAGACCGGCCGCGACCAGCGAGATCACCAGGCGCTCGGCACGTTCGACGAGCCCGTTGACGGCGACCGGAAGCCCGATCGACTCGCCGCGCGCCTTCGTGTACGACACCACCTGGCCGCTGGCCAGGCAGAAGATCGAGACGGCACACAGGGCGTTGTTGTCGCCGTTGCCCGCGTACCAGAGGGCGAAGCCGCCGAAGATCGCGCCGTCGGCGACCCGGTCCAGGGTGGAGTCCAGGAAGGCGCCCCAGCGGCTGGTGCGGCCCAGCTGGCGGGCCATGTTGCCGTCGACCAGGTCGGAGAAGACGAACAGCGTGATCACGACCGTGCCCCAGAAGAACTCGCCCCGGGGGTAGAAGACCAGCGCACCGGCGACCACACCGGCCGTGCCGATGAGCGTGACCGTGTCCGGGCTGACCCCCCGCCGGATGAGAAACGCGGCGAACGGTGTGAGGACACGCGTGAAAAATGCACGCGCGTACTTGTTCAGCATGGCCTTCCCGACGGTCGGTTTCGCCGCGGCCCTGGTGGCCGCCGGCTGGCCCATCGTAGCCACGCGCGCGTGTGCGTGACGGGCGGGCACCCGCAGCCCGTCCCCGATCCGGTGCACACCCCCTCGCACGGGGCGCGCGTGGCGCGATCGGCGTCCGTCGTATGGACGCAACGTGACGGGAGTGGAAAGCTCGAAGGACCGCGGGCGTCGCCGGAGCCGCCATCGCACGCGGATCCGCGTGTCCGCGCCCCAGTGACCTCACCGTGCACGGGAGGCAGGATCATGGGCGAAAAGACACAGACACACCCTGGGGCCGCCGGCAGGGCAGTGGCGGCCGACCACCCCGCGTCCGTACGGAATGTGGTGCTGGTCGGCCACTCCGGTTCGGGCAAGACGACATTGGTGGAGGCCCTCGCGCTGACCGCGGGGGCCGTGAACCGGGCGGGCCGGGTGGAGGACGGCGGCACGGTCTCCGACTACGACGACATCGAGCACCGGCAGCAACGCTCGGTACAGCTCTCCCTGGCGCCGGTGGAATGGGACGGCATCAAGGTCAACATCCTCGACACCCCCGGATACGCCGACTTCGTCGGAGAACTCAGGGCCGGTCTGCGCGCGGCGGACGCGGCCCTCTTCGTCGTCTCGGCCTCGGACGGGGTGGACGGCTCGACCCGCATGGTGTGGGAGGAGTGCCAGGCCGTCGGCATGCCCCGCGCGATCGTGATCACACACCTGGAGGCCGCGCGCGCGGACTTCGAGGAGATGACCCGGGTGTGCGCCGAGGCCTTCGGCGCCGACGACCCCGACGCCGTGCTGCCGCTCTATCTGCCGCTGCGCGGGCCGGAGGGCCCCGACGGGCACGCGCCCGTGACGGGTCTGGTCGGGCTGCTGTCGCAGAAGCTGTTCGACTACTCCCCCGGGGAGCGCAAGGAGTCCGAACCCGGCCCCGACCAGCTGCCGGACATCGACGAGGCCCGCAACCGGCTCATCGAGGGGATCATCGCCGAGAGCGAGGACGAGACCCTCATGGACCGCTATCTGGGCGGCGAGAAGGTCGATGTGAAGACGCTGATCGAGGACCTGGAGCGAGCCGTCGCGCGCGGCACGTTCTTCCCCGTTCTGGCGGCCGCCCCCGCCGCGGAAGGCGCCAGACAGGGCCTCGGCACGGTGGAGCTGCTGGAGCTGATCACCGGCGGGTTCCCGACCCCCTTCGAGCACCCCATGCCCGGGGTCACCACGATCGACGGCAAGCCGCGTGAGCTGAAGGCGTGCGACACGAGCGGGCCGCTGGTCGCCGAGGTCGTCAAGACGGCCTCCGACCCCTACGTCGGCCGTATCTCGCTCGTCCGCGTCTTCTCCGGCACGCTGCGCCCCGACGAGACGGTGCACGTGTCGGGGCACGGCCTGGCCGACCGCGGGCACGAGGATCACGACGTCGACGAGCGGATCGGCGCGCTGTCCATGCCCTTCGGCAAGCAGCAGCGCCCGGTGACGCACGCCGTCGCGGGCGACCTGGTGTGCGTGGCCAAGCTGGGCCGCGCCGAGACCGGTGACACGCTCTCGCCCAAGGACGACCCGCTGCTGATGGAGCCCTGGCAGATGCCGGACCCGCTGCTGCCGCTGGCCATCCAGGCGCACAGCAAGGCCGACGAGGACAAGCTCTCCCAGGGGCTCTCCCGCCTGGTCGCCGAGGACCCGACCATGCGTCTGGAGCAGAACCAGGACACCCACCAGGTGGTTCTGTGGTGCCTGGGCGAGGCTCACGCGGACGTCGCCCTGGAGCGGCTGCGCAGCCGGTACGGCGTCCAGGTCGACGTCGTCCCGCACAAGGTCTCCCTCCGGGAGACGTTCGCCGACAAGGCGGCCGGGCGCGGCCGGCACGTCAAGCAGTCCGGCGGGCACGGGCAGTACGCCATCTGCGAGATCGAGGTGGAGCCGCTGCCGGGCGGCTCGGGCATCGAGTTCGTGGACAAGGTGGTGGGCGGCGCCGTACCGCGCCAGTTCATCCCGTCCGTGGAGAAGGGTGTACGGGCACAGGCCGCGAAGGGAGTCGTGGCCGGCTATCCGCTCGTGGACGTGCGGATCACGCTGCTGGACGGCAAGGCGCACTCGGTGGACTCCTCCGACGCCGCCTTCCAGACGGCGGGCGCACTCGCCCTGCGCGAGGCCGCGGCCGAGACACGGATCCATCTGCTGGAACCGGTGGCCGAGGTGTCCGTGCTGGTCGCCGACGACTACGTGGGCGCGGTGATGAGTGACCTGTCGAGCCGGCGCGGCCGGGTGCTCGGCACCGAACAGGTGGGCTCGGGACGAACCCTGGTCCGCGCCGAGGTGCCCGAGTTCGAGATCGGCCGCTATGCGATCGACCTGCGCTCCCTGTCCCACGGCACCGCCCGGTTCAGCCGCGCGTACGCGCGGCACGAGCCGATGCCGCCGCAGATCGCCGAGCGGATCCGCGAACAGGCGGGCGAGACGCCGTAGCGACCGCCGGCGGGCAACTCTGTGTGTCGGCGGGCGGCTTCGGCCGTCCGCCGACGGAGTGTCAGTGGCTGCGGATACGCTGATCACCTGATCACGTCGTGCCGAAGTCGTGCGGTACTGGCGTGGTATCGGCGCGTCGGCCTGGCCAACAGGTGTGCGGAGCGCGGAAGTCGGGAAGGCCGTCGGAGCGAGACCGGCGGCGAGGGGGGCGGGAATGTCGGTGGGAACGGAGTGGGACGGGCCGCAGGTGCCCGTCTCCGGCGGCGAGGGCCAGGCGGCGACCTTCGCGCTGGCCTCGGCGGCCTACCGGGACAACGTGATCGACGAGATCAAGAAGGCCGACAACGAGTGGCACCAGTCGACGGTCAAGCCGGGCCGCAAGTGGGCCACGATCTTCCGGCCCAACCTCGGCGAGGCCTACTCCCGGGCCGTGGTCGACCGCATGCTCGCCCCCGGCCGCAAACCGCTCATCCAGTCCTTCGGGGCCGAGCCCGCGGTCGTCGTGGAGCACTGCCTGGCGGCGAACAACATCCGCCGGGACCGCGACAACCGGCTGTCCCTGCTCATGGTGGCGTGCGGCCTGATCTTCCTGCCGGGACTCCTCGGCTGGCTGATCGTCTTCCAGCTGCGCAAGTTCGTCGCCAAGCGTGACGTGAAACAGGCCGGGTTTCTGGGCGGCGCCCTGCTGTACGGGGTCGGTCTGCTGGCCGCGCTCTTCCTGTTGAAGATGCCGTTCCACGGATTCTGGCCCTGGTATGCGCGGGCGGCGGTGGTCGCCCCGGTGCTGGGGTGGTTGCTGGCCAAGCGGATCTGCGAGCGGACCGCGAAGGACCTGCGGGCGCGCTGGGACGGTCTGCTCTCGGGCAGCAGTGTCGGTGCGAAGGTCCCCGAGGCCGTGCCGCGCAGCCCGGGCGAGACCGCCGCCGAGCAGCTGCGACAGTCGCTGGCCCGGCTCAGCGCCGAGCAGCAGTCCAACTCGGTCTTCTACGCCGGCCCCAAGGGCATACTCGGCATGGGCACCCGCTGGGGTTCCTGGCAGCTCGCCGAGGACCTGGTGCCGGCCGATCCGACCCGCGAGATCCACCCCTTCCGCAGCTGGGACGTCGTGCGCGCGATCCACGACCAGCTGCGCATGCTGGAGCGCGGCCCGCTGAACACCGGCGGCTTCCCCCGGCCGTCGATACGCCACTGGATCGTCACGCCGATCGGCGAGAAGGCCGGGGCGGTGTCCCGGCCCGAGGGCACGGACGTCGAGGCGTTCCAGGTCAAGCCGCACGCCATACAGGACATCTGCAACAAGCAGCAGTTCGGCAGCGGTGACCGGCACTATCTGGGCGTGCAGTGGACGCTGTGGGACGGGCAGCTGATCATCACCATGCTGATCACGGTGACCGTGCTGCACGAGACGCTGCGCATCGAGGTGACCGGGCACGCCCTGGGACCGGTGAACCCGCTGTTCAACGCGAAGCCGGAAGCGCCGACCAAGGAGGTCACCAAGTCGCTGAAGCCCTGGGAGACCCGCACGGTCAAGCTTCCGCTGGTGCCGACCGACGAGGTGGTACGGCTCGCCGCGCGCGCTCCGCTGACCTGGTACCCGCCGCTGCTGAACTGGCTGGGCGGCTCCCTCGCCCTGCCCGAGCCGTTCGGCCTGCGGCATGCCTGGGCCGATCAGCCCTGGCGGCACCGCTTCATGGCCGACGACGCGCTGCGCGCGGCCACACCGGTGCTGAGGGTGGTGCACTCGGCGGCTCTGCGGGTCCTGGGGGAGAACGGCGTCAACACGGAGAAGTTCGGCAACCGCTCCTCCGTGCTGAGCGGGCTGGTGCAGGATCCGACGCCCAGGAAGGCGGACCTCTACGACGCGTAGATCTGGGGGCTCTCGCCCCCAGGCCCCGCCTCGGCCTGAACGGCCTCGTCCTCAGCCGTCGGACGGGCTGGTGCCTGCCGACCGGGACGGGAGAGTCAGCTCGCGGGCCACGCCTCGGCCAGCATCTTTCTCGTGTCGGCCAGCAGTTGCGGCAGCACCTTCGTGTGGCCGACCACGGGCATGAAGTTCGTGTCGCCGCCCCAGCGCGGGACGATGTGCTGGTGCAGATGGGCCGCGATGCCGGCGCCGGCCACCGTGCCCTGGTTCATGCCGATGTTGAAGCCGTGCGCGCCGGAGGCGGTGCGCAGGGCGGTCATCGCCTGCTTGGTCAGCTCGGCGAGCTCGGCGGTCTCCGGCCCGGTCAGATCGGTGTAGTCGGCCACGTGCCGGTAGGGCACGGTCATCAGATGGCCGCCGTTGTAGGGGTAGAGGTTGAGCACGGCGTAGACGTGCTCGCCGCGGCGGACTATCAGGCCGTCCTCGTCGGACTTGGCCGGGATCGAGCAGAAGGGGCAGCCGTCGTCGGCTCCCGGGCCGCTCGGCTTGTTCTCGCCCTGGATGTAGGCCATCCGGTGGGGTGTCCACAGGCGCTGGAACGCGTCCTGCGTCCCCACTCCGATCTGCTGCTCCGGCTCACTCGTCATGCAATGCAGCATATGGCTTCGCCCGTTCGTGGCGTGTCGCAGGGGCGAGGCGCGCAACGGCAGGGCCCCCGGCGACGCGATGCGCCGGGGGCCCTGAGCCGGGACGTCACGGACGTCAGACCTGGGTCCGGTCCTCCACGACCTTCGCGATCTTCGCGATGGCCTCGTCGAACGGGATGCCGTTCTCCTGGGAGCCGTCGCGGTAGCGGAAGGACACCGAGCCGTTCGACATGTCCTCGTCGCCCGCGATGACCATGAAGGGCACCTTCTGCTTCTGGGCGTTGCGGATCTTCTTCTGCATGCGGTCCGAGGAGGAGTCGACCTCGACGCGCAGGCCCTTCCTCCTGGCCGCCGCGGCGAACTTCTCCAGGTACTCGACGTGCGCGTCACCGATCGGGATGCCGACCGCCTGGACGGGGGCGAGCCACGCCGGGAAGGCGCCCGCGTAGTGCTCCAGGAGCACCGCGAAGAAGCGCTCGATCGAGCCGAACAGGGCGCGGTGGATCATCACCGGGCGCTGCTTCGAGCCGTCGGGGCCGGTGTACTCCAGATCGAAGCGCTCGGGCAGGTTGAAGTCGAGCTGGATGGTCGACATCTGCCAGGTGCGGCCGATCGCGTCCTTGGCCTGGACGGAGATCTTCGGGCCGTAGAAGGCGGCGCCGCCCGGGTCGGGCACGAGGGGCAGGCCCTGCTTCTCGGCGACCTGGCGCAGCGTCTCGGTCGCCTCCTCCCAGACCTCGTCGGAGCCGACGAACTTCTCCGGGTCCTTGGTGGACAGCTCCAGGTAGAAGTCGGTCAGGCCGTAGTCGCGCAGCAGGCCGAGGACGAAGGTGAGCGTCTTGTCCAGCTCCTCGGACATCTGCTCACGGGTGCAGTAGATGTGCGCGTCGTCCTGGGTGAAGCCGCGGGCGCGGGTCAGGCCGTGCACGACGCCGGACTTCTCGTACCGGTACACGGTGCCGAACTCGAACAGGCGCAGCGGCAGTTCACGGTAGGAGCGGCCGCGCGCGTCGAAGATCAGGTTGTGCATCGGGCAGTTCATGGGCTTGAGGTAGTAGTCCACGCCCTCGTCGAGCTGCATGGGCGGGTACATGCCCTCGGCGTACCAGTCCAGGTGGCCCGAGGTCTCGAAGAGCTTCCCCTTGGTCGCGTGCGGGGTGTAGACGAACTCGTAGCCCTCTTCCTCGTGCCGGCGGCGCGAGTAGTCCTCCATCACACGGCGGACGATGCCGCCCTTGGGGTGGAAGACGGCGAGGCCGGAGCCGATCTGCTCGGGGATCGAGAAGAGGTCCAGCTCGTTGCCGAGCTTGCGGTGGTCGCGCTTCTCGGCCTCGGCGAGGAAGTCCAGGTACCCCTTCAGCTCGTCCTTGGACGGCCAGGCGGTGCCGTAGATGCGCTGGAGCATCGGGTTCTTCTCGCTGCCGCGCCAGTAGGCGGCCGCGTTGCGCATCAGCTTGAACGCGGGGATCAGACGGGTCGAGGGCAGGTGGGGACCACGGCACAGGTCCTTCCAGCACAGGTCGCCGGTCTTGGCGTCCAGGTTGTCGTAGATCGTCAGCTCGCCGGCGCCGACCTCGACGTCCGCGCCGTCGTCGGAGGAGGCGGAGCCCTTGAGGCCGATCAGCTCCAGCTTGTACGGCTCGGCGGCCAGCTCCTCACGGGCGGCCTCGTCGGTGACGACGCGGCGGGCGAACTTCTGCCCCCGCTTCTGGATCTCCTGCATCTTCTTCTCGATGGCCTTGAGATCCTCGGGCGTGAACGGCTTCTCGACGTCGAAGTCGTAGTAGAAGCCGTCCTTGACCGGAGGGCCGATGCCCAGCTTGGCCTCGGGGAACAGCTCCTGCACGGCCTGCGCCAGGACGTGCGCGGTGGAGTGGCGCAGGATGTTCAGACCGTCCTCGGAGGAGATCTCGACGCCCTCGACGGTCTCGCCGTCCCCGACCTCGTAGGTGAGGTCCTTCAGCTCGCCCCCGACACGCGCGGCGATGATCGAGCGCTCGCCGGCGAAGAGCTCGGCGGCCGTAGTGCCCGTCGTCACCACGCGTTCTTCCCGCTCGGAATCGCGTTGGATGATCACACGGACGTCTGACACCGGTCTCTCCTGACTGAAGGTGGGGTGCGGCGCCATACCAGGAGCGCGCGCACCAAGGATCGTACCGACCCGACACCGCCGACCGCTAAACGGTCACCCTCAGTCCTCGCCCCCGTACGCCTCCCCGCACGCCTCCTCGAAGAAGTCGAGATTCTCCTGGAGCGACTTCATCAGCCGGTCCCGCTCGGCGTCGTCCACCTGCACGGGTACGACCCCGGAGGCGCCGGTGAGCCTGCGGAAGCCGCCCCGGCGCTCCAGCCGGCCGTGCACCCGCACCGGGAGTCCGACGAGATGGGCGTGGCCGGCGATGCGGTAGTCCTCCTCGTCCAGGGTGACGCGGACGTGCGGGACCTCGGCGCCGGCGAGGACGCGCAGCCGTACGGCGCCCTCGCCGCCGGGTCCGGAGCGGCGCATGCGGACGACGGCGCCGGTGATCCGGACCGGCACGGAGGGCTCCTCCTGCAGATAGCGGGCGCCGGCCGCGCGCAGCGCGGGCAGGTCGCCGGGCGAGAACTCGACGGGTTCGGCCGCGGCGGCGCAGCCTTCGGGGACACCGGCCCCGGGTGCCCAGGCGACGGCGATGCGCGCGCCCTCGGTGCCGCTGACGAACGTGATCAGCGCGTCGGTGAGCTCACGGCTGACGCCGGCCTCGACGGCGCCGTCGAAGGCGTCCATGCCGCCGGTGGCCCGCTCGTAGTCGATGGCCTCGCGGGCCGCGCACAGGGCCTGGTGCAGGCGGACGGCGAGCGGCCTGCCGGTGGGCACGGGTGCGAAGGCGGTCAGCCGGCGGCCCTCGGCGGCCGGGCCGACGAGGACGTGCTCCAGCAGGGCGGCGGCGGAGCGCCGGTGCCGGGCGCCGTGGTAACCGGCCCGCGCGCGTGTGGCGAGGGCGGCCGCGAGGAGCATCTGCCGGGCGGCGGTGCGCAGTCGCTCCTCGACGATCCAGGGCGCGGCGCCCACCGGCCCGCTCGGGGTGTCGCGCCACCAGCGGATCTCGTCGCTGGGTACGGCGAGGGAGATCAGCACCTCGCGCGCGGAGGGCGTGTCGCTGCGGGCGAGGGCGTCGAGGGCCTCGCCGAGCAGGTCGTCGCTGTCGGGGAAGGCCCGGCTCTCGGGCACCAGCAGGCTGGTCCCGCCGCCGCCCGGTCCCGGCGGGGTCCAGCGGCCGTAGCGTCCGGCCGCGCCGCCGCGCCGCTGCCAGCCGTGCCGGCCCAGCAGGGCGCCCAGTACGGCGGGGTCGACCTCGGCGGGGTCGGGGGGACGGTTCCAGCCGAGGTCGTCGGGGTGCGGCCGGACCTGCCGGGCCGGACCGTCGTACGGACGGATTCTCATGGCCTGCCTCCGGTCCCGACCCGCGTCATGATCTCGCACAGCGCCCGGTCGTCGAAGATGCGCGAGGTCGGTATCCGCACGGTGGTCCGGTGCCGGCCGGTGACCGGATGACCGGCCAGGTTGACCCAGTAGCAGCAGTGCCTGAGGTCGAGCCGGTCGTGGCTGGCGCGCAGCCAGTCGTCCTGGGAGCGCGGGACGAGCATGACGACGAGGATCTTGTGCACCGAGACGGGTGTGCGGGCGAGCTTGCGCAGGTGGTCGTTGTCGAGCGTGAAGGAGAAGAAGCGGCCCGGGGGGTTCGGCGGGACCTGGTAGGTGCATTTCAGCTGCACCTTGATGGTGACTTCGTCGTCGACCGTGTGTCCGGGCGCGCTGTGGCTGACGTGCCAGTCGATGCCGTTGTCCGGAAAGGGCTGGGACAGCGAGCATCCCGCCGCGGCGGCGACCGCGTGCAGATATCCGACCTGCAGTGTCTCCATGCAGGCGGTGGTGGCGAGCGTTCCGCGAAGGGGGCCCGTGCGTTCGGGCAGCAGCCCGCCCCGCTCGGGCTGCGCTATGGCCATGACCAACAGCCTTCCAAGCCAAGAGTTTCCCCGTGCCGGGCCGCTGAACTGCAAAGACCCGTACTCCTGTTGTCTCCGCCCGGCGTACGGCGCAAACGGCCCGGGTATCACCAAACGGGCAGAAGACGGAACGTCATCTGCTGTGGGTGAACGAGGAGTTGGGTTCTCATGACGACCTGGTACGAGGGGCCGCTGGCCGCCTTCGACACGGAGACGACGGGCGTGGACGTCGAGACCGACCGGATCGTGTCGGCCGCCGTCGTCGTCCAGGACGCGCCGGGTACCCGGCCCCGGATCATCCGGTGGCTGGTGAACCCCGGCGTGCCGGTGCCGGAGGCCGCGACGGCGGTGCACGGACTGACCGACGAACATCTTCAGCACAACGGCCGCTGGCCGTCGCCGGTGGTGTACGAGATAGCCGAACAGCTGGCGGAGCACGCGGCGATGGGGCGCCCGCTGGTGGTGATGAACGCCCCGTTCGATCTGACGCTCCTGGACCGGGAGTTGCGCCGGCACCGGGCCTCCTCGCTCGACCGCTGGTTCGAGTCGGTGCCGCTGCGGGTGCTGGATCCCCGGGTGCTGGACAAGCACCTGGACCGCTACCGCAAGGGCCGGCGGACCCTGACCGATCTGTGCGCGCACTACGGCGTGGCGCTGGAGGGCGCGCATGACGCGGCCGCGGACGCGCTGGCCGCGCTGGACGTCGTACGGGCCCTGGGCCGCCGTTTCGCGTCCCGTCTGGAGCGCCTGTCCGCCGCCGATCTGCACACGCTCCAGGCCGCCTGGCATGCGGCGCAGGCCCGTGGCCTGCAGGCGTGGTTCGCGCGCAGTGGCTCGGAGGAGACGGTGAGCACGGACTGGCCGCTGCGGCCGGAGCTGCCGGCGGCGGCATGAAGAAGGCCGGTCCGCCTGTGGCGGACCGGCCTTTCCCGGTGGGCGATACTGGGTTCGAACCAGTGACCTCTTCGGTGTGAACGAAGCGCTCTCCCACTGAGCTAATCGCCCGGGAACGCACTGAACAATACAGGTCCCCACGGTGTTACTTCAAACCGTTTCGAGGTGCCGCAGCAGTCCGCGCCGCCCGGCGGCCATCATCAGCCGGTGGTTGGCGCGAAAGAGCGGCCGTCCCGGTACGGCCAGCCGCCGCAGCAGGGGTTTGCCGACGTCGACGACCTGGTCGAAGCGGGCCAGCGTGCCCGCTCCGCCGGCCGTCACCGTCCAGCGGGCCCAGCCGTCGATGTCTCCGGACAGGGCGACCTCCAGGATGCCCGCGGCCGGGTCGTGGCGCGTCGTACGGGCGGTGAAGCTCATCTCGTACGGCAGGACGGAGCGGATGGTGAGGACGCCGGTGGTGTCGTCGAGCCGGGTCACCGCCCGTACCTGCGGCCACCAGCGGGGATAGTCCTCGGGCCGCTCCAGCACCGCGTACACGGTGGCCGGCGGGGCGGGCAGGGACCACAGGCTGCGGAAGCGGTAGCGGGACCAGTCCATGGGGAGAGTCTGCCCCGGCGCGCCGGCGGATCTGAGTACGCGTACTCATGCGTCGCGCCATGACACGGACCACACTCGGGGGGCGAGCGCCGCCGCCCGTGCGACGGCGCTCCCCTTCCGCCGCCCAGGCGGGCACGCTGTCGCCGAGCAGGGCCAGGTTCTCGATGGCCGCGAGGCCGTACAGCGCGGCGCCGTTGGCCGACACCCAGCTCGCCTCGCTCCCCTGGACCATCTTGCCGACGACCGGTGCCATGGTGTTGGAGCCGACGGGAATTCCGAGCGGTTTTCCGTCGGGCTCGCCGACCTCCGTGACCCCGCCCCGGAAGTGATCCAGGATCAGATCACCTGCCTGCAGCTGCGACTGGAGGTCGAGAGGAATTCCTCTCTTGTCGTACTTCCGCAGGAACCCGACGGCATTCTGGAACACGTCCGGGGGATTTCCGCCGGCGGCCTGGATCCGGAACTTCTCCCAGAACGATTGGTACGTCTGGAAGTCGGTCTTGACCTTGATCTTCGGGTACTTCTTCTCGAAGAGGCGGATCGTCCGGTTGATCTCTTTCACCCGCTTCTCGGCACCCCACCACGAGTAACGGATCGTCACCGTCCCGTCCCCCGAGCCGCCGTCGCCGCAGCACCCGGTCGTCGCGGCGAGCCCGAGCGCGGCCGACTGGGCCCCGGCCGCCTTCAGGGTCGTACGCCTCTCGAGATTGTGCCGGCGATCACGCAGGTGACAGGAGCCGGGTCCGCGTCACGCCGGGAGGGAGGCGAGCCAGTCGGTCAGGAGCCGGTTGGTCCGAGCGGGGCGCTCCTGCTGGACGAAGTGGCCGCAGTCGTCGAGGACGTGCGATCCGGCGAGGCCCGGCAGCGTGGCCGCGAACGCCTCGATCGCGTCGGCCAGCCAGGTGAGGGAGGCGTCGCGCGCGCCGCCGATGAACAGCGACGGCTGGGTGAGCGGGGCACCCTCGAAACGGGCCAGATCCTCCCAGTCCCGGTCCATGTTCCGGTAGCGGTTCAGGGCCCCGGTCAGGCCCGTGCGCTCGAACTCTCCGGCGAGGACGTCGAGGTCATGCTCGCTCAGCCAGTCCGGCAGCCGGCCGGCCGGGAAGCGTTCGCGCAGCGTCCCGCCCCGGGCGACGAAGTGCGGGCTCGGGGAGCCGGGTGCGGGCATGGTGTCGGCGGACAGGGCCGCGTAGAAGCCCGCGAGCCAGCCGCGCACATCGGGCTCGATCTCCGCCTCGGCCCGGCCCGGCCGCTGGAAGTAGGACACGTAGAACTCCTCCTCCGCGCCCATCCGCGCGAAGACCTCGCTGGGCCTCGGACCACCGGGCGGGGTGTACGGCACCCCCAGCAGCCCCACCGCGCGGAACACGTCCGGCCTGGTCAGAGCCGAAGCGGCGGCGATGGTCGCGCCCCAGTCGTGCCCGACGACCACCGCGGACCGCTCCCCCAGGGCGTCCACCACGGCGACGTTGTCCGCCACCAGGTCGAGCATCCGGTAGGCGTCCACCGCATCCGGCTTCGAGGAGCGGCCGTAGCCGCGGACGTCCACGGCCACCGCCCGGTACCCGGCGGCGGCCAGGGCCGGCAGCTGGTGACGCCAGGCGTACCAGGACTCCGGGAATCCGTGGACGAGCAGCACCAGCGGCCCGCTCCCCTGCTCGACCAGGTGCACTCGGCCGGCCGGTGCGGGCACCAGACGGTGGGTCGGGACGGCGGGTGTCGGCGGCATGGGTCCTCCTGGGGCTCTGGCCTACGCGGGCGGGGGCAGGCTGGGCGCGCGGAACGGTCACGGAAGTGTGGGGGCGGGGTCCGCGGGTCCCGGCAGTTCCCGAGTCGGCGAACGGGACCGGCCGCGGCGCTCGCGCCCGTTGCGCTCCCGGCAACGTCGATCATGGAGCGGACGGTGCGGCTCCCGCACGGTTTGTTGCCGATCCGGCAACACGCAGACGGAGGAGGAACCGGTCCGTCGGCGCCGGGGGGCGGAGGGTGGAGGCGCGCCGGAGGACCGGAGGGACGAGGAGCGCCGGCGGAAGAACGGCACCCGGGGGCTCGGGCGGCGCCTCGCGGTGACAGAACGTGCCCGGCGATGCCACGGGTGCGGCCCGGGACACACGACCGGCTGATGCGTCGGCACATGTGACGCATCTCGCACGTGCACGTACGACGACGGCCCATCCGCTGATCGCGGATGGGCCGTCGTTCCGGGTGGGCGATACTGGGTTCGAACCAGTGACCTCTTCGGTGTGAACGAAGCGCTCTCCCACTGAGCTAATCGCCCGGGCGCAGGAAGAACATTACCCCATGTCAGGGGGTGCCTCCGACCAGGGGGCGAGTTGGCGTGCGCCCTTGTCCCGCGGACCTGTCACTGATCGTTGATCTTCCACGGCATCACGATGCCGAACTTCCACAGGTAGGTCCCGACCAGCGTCCCCACGATCACCAGGCCGACCGCCGTCAGGGTGATGTTCCGGCGCCGCACCCTGGGATCGAGGGCCCGCTGGGCCGCCTCGGTGACCTTGCGTTTGGTCCAGCGCAGCACGAGCTGGGCCCAGACGAACTCGGTCGCCCAGATCGCCATGCCCGCGAAGATCACGACCCAGCCCGGGCCGGGCAACGGCAGCATGATCACGCCCGCGACGACGACTGCGAGGCCTACCACGAAGACCCCGACCTGCCAGCTCAGATGCAGGGCGCGGCGAGCCTTGACGAATTCCGGCGCACGGGAACCGAGCCCCTGCTCGGACCGCTTCGCGCCCGTCTTCGCATCGTCCGCCGTCACGGCGACCTCACCCTGGTCGTCACTCCCCGTATTCATACAGTCAAACCCTACCCGAGTGAATCAGGTCACCGGAATGGCCGTAGATCTTGGACAAGTTCTCGGCCGGAAGAGTTACGTAAACACACGCAAAACCCTCAGAGGGGTTTACAACGGCACCGTAGGTGGCATGTCGATTTCGCCGACGTGCGAATCCCCGAGCGCACACTGAGCGAAAGGCCCTGGCGCTTATGAACACCACGGTCAGCTGCGAGCTGCACCTGCGCCTCGTTGTGTCGAGCGAGTCCTCCCTGCCTGTCCCCGCAGGCCTGCGGTACGACACGGCCGACCCCTACGCCGTGCACGCCACCTTCCACACCGGAGCCGAGGAGACCGTCGAGTGGGTGTTCGCCCGCGACCTCCTCGCCGAGGGGCTTCACCGGCCCACCGGAACCGGCGACGTCCGCGTCTGGCCATCCCGCAGTCATGGCCAGGGCGTCGTGTGCATCGCCCTCAGCTCCCCGGAGGGGGAGGCCCTGCTCGAGGCCCCGGCGCGGGCCCTGGAGTCCTTCCTGAAGCGAACCGACGCCGCCGTGCCACCCGGTACGGAACACCGGCACTTCGATCTGGATCAGGAGCTCTCGCACATCCTGGCGGAGAGCTAGGCCGCCACTCGAAGCCGCCCGGCGCCGTCCACTCGGGGAGACGGCTCGGGCCAAGACAACCGCATACGGCACAGACCGGCGCCGTCACCGTGAGTGTTCACGGGGCGGCGTCGGCCCGTGCCTGCCCGCCAACCGCCCGTAAGGGTTTCGGGGCCGCCCTGGACACGGGGTCGTGCCACCGGCGATCGTCGTCGGTGGGGCGGGAACCCGGTGCGGCGGGCGCGGTTGTCGCTACCATCGGCCAGCATCGGCGGGCACCCGCCCGACCCCCCAGGCCAGGGAGCGAAACGTGCTGATCACCCACGACACCCGGTGCGCCCTCGACACCGTGGTGGATCTGGTGAACACCGTGCCGGAGGACAACGCGGCGGCGGACGGACTGCCGGACATCGCGGCCCTCGCCGATTTCGTGCGAAACCACAAAATCAGCGATGTCGGAGTGCTGTCTGAGTTCGATCTGTCGGCGGTGCGCAAGGTCCGCGGCCGGTTCGCGGGGATCTTCGCGGCCCCGGACGCCCGGTCGGCGGCGGGGATGATCAACGAGCTGGTCGCGGCGGCCGGCACCACGCCGCGCCTGACGGACCACGACGGCTACGACTGGCATGTGCACTACTTCGCCCCCGGCGCCTCCGTGGCCGACCACCTCGCCGCCGACTGCGGCATGGCGCTCGCCTTCTTCGTGGTGGCCGGGGAACAGGAGCGGCTCAGGCGCTGCGAGGCACCGGACTGCCGACGCGCCTTCGTGGATCTTTCCCGCAACCGCTCGCGCCGCTACTGCGACAGCCGCACCTGCGGAAACCGGCTGCATGTGGCCGCCTACCGGGCGCGCCGCAAGGAGGCGGCGGGCTGATCGGCGGGCGCGTGCCCGGGCGGGCGACGCCGGCCCCGGCGGGTGGCGCCGGGGACGGGCGTGTACGGCTCACAGCAACAGCAGATCGTGCAGCGCAGCCATGAGGAGCAGACACCCGATCACCGCCAGGAAGATCATCAGCGGTGGCTGGGAAAGGGCGAAGAGGCATCCGCGCGGCTCGTCCTTCGGCGGCGCGGCCTCGCTCTGTCTCGTGTCCAGCATCTCGCGGTGATGATGGCCCAGGACATGCCCCGTTGGCGATCAACACACCCACCGAGTGCGGTAGTTCACCGTTTTCCCCACCGGCCCGTTCGACTTGCTTCCGCTTGTGAACGGTTTCAGGTCATATGCCGTGCTTCTTGAGGATGGCCTCGATGTCGCTGAAGTCCTCGCCGGAGCCGGCGCGCGGGGCGGCCGCGGGCCGCGCGGCAGGGGGCGACCCGGCGCCGAGCGAGGGTGCCGAGGCGGTCGGGGCCACCGCGGCGCCGCTCTGACCGCCACGGGCCGCTTTGCGCTCGGCGCGCGTGCCGCCGCGCCGCCGTTCGATGGCGCGCGTGCCCGCGAACAGCAGCCAGGCACCGCCCAGCACCCCGAAGCCCGCCCAGGCCGTGGGACTGAACGCGGTGTCGGCGAGCCAGCCGACGACACCGGTCATCACCAGGCCGACCGGCACGAGGGAGTACGCCGCGATGCGCGCGGCGGCGAGGAAACGCTTGCGGTAGGCGGTGACCACCGCGATACCCAGGCCCGCCGCGGACACGGCGGAGCAGACGGTCTCGGCAATCATCCGGTCCTCCAGGCGGGCTCGGGCGGTCGAACGGAGCAGGGCGCGCGGGCAGAGCGCGCCGTGTCCCTTCCATCCTGCCCCTCCCGGTCCTCGCGATGCCACGCTCCGGCCCGAGATCAGGGAGATCTCCGGGTCTCCTCCTCCTGAGGTGCCGGTCCCCCGGATCTGCCCCCACCAGGGGCCGTGGCCGTACGGCTCCGATTGGGGCGCTCGCGCCCGGCCTGGAAGACTGGGCCCATGAGCGACTCCTCCCCCGCCCGCGCCGAAACCCTGGTCCTCGACGTCTGGTGCGAACTCCAGTGCCCCGACTGCCGCAGCACCCTGGACGACCTCCGTGCCCTGCGCGACCGCTACGGCGACCGGCTGGACGTGCGGCTGCGGCACTTCCCGCTGGAGAAGCACAAGCACGCCTTCGCCGCCGCACAGGCCGCCGAGGAGGCTCTGGAGCAGGGCAAGGGCTGGCCGTACGTGGAGGCGGTGCTGGGCCGGGTCGAGGAGCTGGACCGTGAGGGGGAACCCTTCCTGGTCGAGGTCGCCCGTGAACTCGGCCTGGACGCCGAGGAGTTCGACACTGCGCTGATCGACGGCCGGCACATCCTGATCGTCGACGCGGACCAGGCCGAGGGCAAGGCGATCGGCGTGACCGGCACGCCGACCTATGTCATCGGCGGCGAGCGCCTCGACGGCGGCAAGAGCCAGGAGGGGCTGCGCGAGCGCATCGAGGAGATCGCGGACCGGCTGCTGGCCGGGGACGAGGCCTGACCGGCCGCTACAGGAGGTCC
Source organism: Streptomyces griseochromogenes (assembly GCF_001542625.1). Classification (NCBI taxonomy): domain Bacteria; kingdom Bacillati; phylum Actinomycetota; class Actinomycetes; order Kitasatosporales; family Streptomycetaceae; genus Streptomyces; species Streptomyces griseochromogenes. The sequence continues at coordinate 7,925,999 of NZ_CP016279.1, forward strand.
TTGTACAGGCTGTACCGCGCCGTCTCGTAGCCGAGCGACTCGTACAGCCGCTCGGCCGGGGTGTTGCCGGCGAACACGTTGAGGCCGAGGAGGCGGCGGCCGGCGGCGATCGCCTGCGCCTCCGCCAGGAGCATGAGCGTGCGGCCGTGACCTCGTCCGCGGTGGGCACCCTCGGCCTCGACGTCGAAGACGTAGGCCCGGTCGTCCTGCAGGGCCAACCACAGCGTGCCCACCCGCACGCCCTCGTGCTCGACCACGCTGAACATCATGTTCTCGGTGGCGAGCCCGTGCGGCAGAAGGGTCTCGTGGTCGTGGCGCGCCTTGGCGTACGCCTCGGCCTCGGGCACGCCCCGCTCGGTCCAGAGGCGTGCGTAGGCCTCCGACTCGTGCGCGAGCCACGCCCCGAACTCCGCCTCGGTCATGGGGCGCGCCAGGCTGCCGGCGGGCAGCTCGGGCGGGACGTCGCCGAGCCGCTTGCACATGCGGCGGCTGCGGTGGGCGTAGCCGAGCGCCTCGAAGAGCCGCAGCGCGGACTCGGCGCCCGCGGGGACGTCCGTCTCGATCTGCCGGCACCCCCAGCCCCGCGCCACCTCCTCGGCGGCGAGCGCGGCCACCGTGCCGCGGCCGCGGCGGCGGTCCGGCTCGTCGATGCGCAGGTCCAGGATCTCGGCCAGGGCGGCTCCGCCGAAGGCGGGCACGGTGCCGAGGTGTATGGAGCCGACAGGACGGCTGTTCACGCACACCTGGTAGCGGCGTGAACGCGTCCCGTCGGCCGTGCGCTGAAGCGGCTCGGACGGCCGCAGGGTCGTCGTCATCACCGGTGTTCTACCCGCTCCGGAGCCCCGGGGCAGCAGAATTTTCCGTGTCTGTCAGGGGTCCAGGTCCTCGCCGGACCGCTCGTCGAAGATCCGCATCGCCTTCGCGGTCACCGGGCCCGGGGTACCGGGCAGCTCCCGGTCGTCGACCCGGTGCACGGCCTGCACGTCGCGCAGGGTCGAGGTGAGGAAGACCTCCTCGGCCCGCTCCAGCACGTCCAGCGGCAGGTCGGTCTCCTTGGCGCCGGTCCACTCGACGGCCAGGGCGCGGGTGATGCCGGGGAGGCAGCCGGAGGCGACCGGCGGGGTGTGGATCTCGCCGTCCAGGACGACGAAGACGTTCGACCCGGTGCCCTCGCAGAGCTGTCCGACCGTGTTGCCGAACAGCGCCTCGGAGGCGCCGTGTTGGTGGGCGCGGGCGAGGGCGACGACGTTCTCGGCGTACGAGGTGGTCTTCAGGCCGGTGAGCGCGCCCCGCTCGTTGCGGGTCCAGGGCACGGTGATCACGGCGGTGGTGTCGGGGCGGCGTGTGGTCCCGCCGAGTGCGACCACCAGGGTCGGGCCGTGGTCGCCGCGGTCGGAGCCGAGGGGGCCGTGGCCGCCGGTGTAGGTGATCCGCAGCCGGCCCAGCGGCATCGGGTTGGCCTCCAGGACGGCCGCGCAGGCCCGGCGGACCTCGTCGTGGTCGGGGTCGGGCAGGCCGAGGCCCCGGGCCGAGCGGGTCAGCCGGTCCAGGTGGCGGGTGAGCGCGAAGGGCCGGCCGTCGACGGCCTTCACCGTCTCGAAGATGCCGTCGCCGACGGTCAGCCCGTGGTCGAAGACGGAGACGCGGGCGGACTCGACGTCCTGCAGCGCGCCGTCCAGCCAGATCTTCATGTGAGAGCCCCTTCGTCGGGTGCGGCGCCGCCCGCCCCGCCTTCCTCGTACGCCCCCGACGCTACCGCGAGCAGCCGGGACGCCTTCAGTTCGGTCTCCCGCCACTCCCCCTCGGGATCGGATCCCCAGGTGATGCCGGCGCCGGTGCCGAAGCGCAGTGCCGCCGTGCCCTCGCTGGACCGGTCGATCCAGAAGGTGCGGATGCCCACGGCCAGCTCGCCCACGCCCCGGTCGGCGTCGACCCAGCCGATGCCGCCGCAGTACGGCCCGCGCGGCGCGGTCTCCAGGGCCTCGATGATCCTCAGGGCACTCGACTTGGGGGCGCCGGTGACCGAGCCGGGCGGGAAGGCGGCGGTGAGCAGGTCGGACCAGCCGGTGCCGTCGCGCAGCTCGCCGCGGACCGTGGACACCAGATGGACCAGGCCGGGGTGCTTCTCCACGGCGCACAGATCGGGGACGGTCACGCTGCCGGTGGCGCAGACCCGCCCGACGTCGTTGCGGACCAGGTCCACGATCATCACGTTCTCGGCGTAGTCCTTCTCCAGGAGGTCCGCCTCGGTGCGGCCGGTGCCCTTGATGGGGCCGGACTCGACGGTCCGGCCGTCCCGGCGCAGGAAGAGTTCGGGCGAGGCGGTGGCGATCTCCACGCCGTGCTCCGGCAGGCGGATCGTGCCCGCGTACGGCGCCGGGTTGCCGCGGGCCAGCACGGCGGTCAGGGCGTCCACGTCGGCGTCCGCGGCGACGGGCGCGCTGAGCACCCGGCAGAGGTTGGCCTGGTAGACCTCGCCGGCCGCGATGTGCTCGCGTATTCGGCCCACGGCCGCCGTGTACGCGGCGCGGTCCAGGGAGGTGGTCCACTCCTGCGCCGCCGGGCCGTGCCAGCGGCCCGGCACCGGGGCGGGCACCCGCTCCTCGCGTACGTCCGCGAAGCGGGCGCAGGTCAGCCTGCCCTCGAAGTCCGCGCAGACGGCCCAGAAGCCGGCGGAGTCCAGGGCGGCGGGATCGCTGGTGACGTCGAGGAGGCCCGTGGCGAGACGATCGCCGAAGCGGGCCAGGGGAGGGAGCCGAGACGGGAGGTGAAGCACGTGGTCGAGTCTAGGGCGGGTGTCCGAAAGGTGACCCGTGCATGTCCCCTCGGGGGCCTGACCACGTCCTCCATCGGGTGCAACGCAGCACGCTGCGCAAACGCGTTTTTGTGCTGGCCCGGGAATCCGCTAGAGTTCAACACGTCGCCGGGACGCGGAAGCGGACCGAAACGACAGGCGGACGTAGCTCAGTTGGTAGAGCGCAACCTTGCCAAGGTTGAGGTCGCGAGTTCGAGCCTCGTCGTCCGCTCGAAGGAAGAAGGGGTCTTCCCGATCCCCTACACTCCTGGTGGAGTGGCCGAGAGGCGAGGCAACGGCCTGCAAAGCCGTCTACACGGGTTCAAATCCCGTCTCCACCTCCAAGGACGATTAGCTCAGCGGGAGAGCGCTTCCCTGACACGGAAGAGGTCACTGGTTCAATCCCAGTATCGTCCACTGGATCTTCTCGCAAGATCCACGGGGCTTCTCGAAGATCCCCACCCGCGCGATTAGCTCAGCGGGAGAGCGCTTCCCTGACACGGAAGAGGTCACTGGTTCAATCCCAGTATCGCGCACGCACAGCCTGTGACCTTCGGGTCGCAGTCCCGAGGACGATTAGCTCAGCGGGAGAGCGCTTCCCTGACACGGAAGAGGTCACTGGTTCAATCCCAGTATCGTCCACGCGTTCCGGAGCCCCCGGCCGTCTCGTACGGTCGGGGGCTTCTTCGCGTGCTCAGCTTGAGAAGAGCATGTGGGCCCAGCTCTTGTGGTGCTGGCCATGGTGACCGTGGTGGCCGTGGCCGCCGTGGTGGCCGCCGTGCGGGGCGCCCCAGGCGGGAGCGGGCGGCGCCGGGTACGCCTGCGGAGCGACGGGCGGCGCCGGCGGGACGGGCTTGGACCACTGGGCCTCCAGCTGGGTCAGCGCCTCCAGCTCGCCGTAGTCGAGGAAGATGCCGCGACAGCCGCTGCACTGCTCGATCTGGACGCCGTTGCGGTTGTAGGTGTGCATGGGCGCATGGCACTTCGGACACTGCATGCTCGGCTCAACTCCTCGCCGGTAGGTCCTGCTTCGTGTTTCCCCAGGACAGACTCCGTGCGGTCCCGGTCGGTTGCACCCTAACCCGGGAATTCCCGCGTCAACTGATGGGGTACCGGAGTCATTCGGGCACAGGCGTCCACCAGGGCCTGCTCCACCTCGTCCAGCGGGCGGTCCGCCGCGAGCGCCTTGGTGAGCGCGCGGGCCGCGGTCTGCGCGGTGACAGCGCGGGCGGGGACGTCCAGCGCGGGCCAGGGATCACCGTCGGCCGGTACCGCGGGGCCGCCGGCCAGGCGGTAGGCGGTCAGGAAACGGGTCCACTCCCCGGGCGGCAGGAGCCCGCAGGCGTACCAGGCGGCGGGGCGGGCCAGGTCCCAGGCCGGGACGCCCGTGCCGAGGTCGTCCACGTCGATCAGCCGCCAGGGCCCGTCCGGCGCCGGGTGGCGGACGAGCTGGCCGAGGTGCAGGTCGCCGTGGCAGAGGGCCGGGGTACCGGGCATCGGTGCCTCGGCGCGGGCCCAGGCGGGCAGGGCGCGCCAGGCCCGCAGGACCGGGTCCGCGGCCGGATGGGACGTGGCGCCCAGGGCCGTACGCAGCCGGGTGAGGGCGTGGGCCGCCTTGGCGGGGCCGCGCATCGGGGGCAGCGGGCCGGGCGGGGCCGTGCGGTGCAGCCGGGCGAGCAGTGTGGCGGCGGCTTCCCAGGGGGCGGCGTCCGGTTCGTCCGGGTCCACGGGGGCGCCGTACGGCCAGAAGGTCACCAGGCGGTCGTGCAGGGGGGCCGGGGCGAGGGTGAGCGGCGGCAGAAGGACGTCGGGGAGACGGGCCGCCACGGCAAGGCGGTGGGCCAGCCCCGCGGGGTCGGTGCCCGGGGCGTGGGCCTTCGCGACGGTGTCGGCGTGCCGGACCACGGTGGCGTCGGAGCGGTCGGCGAGGGGCGCGGTGCCGCAGGAGCAGGAGGCCGGGCCGGTGCCGGGGTGGGCGGTGGCCCTGGCTCTTGCGGTCAGGGCCGTGAGGACCTCGGACGGCGCGCTCATGCGGACACCTCGGACGGCGCGCAGTGGCACGGGTGACCGCTCGGCTGTGATTCCGGCTCGGACGGGTCTTCGCCCCTGATCGCGGGCCACGGACGGTTCTCGATCCGGGATCGGTGGGCGCTCTCGGCCCACAGCCGGTCGAAGCCGCCCGTGCAGGGGTCGTGGTCGAGCGGCGGCGGGCTCGTGCGCGGGTGGCACGCGCGGGAGTGGCGGCGGCGCCGGTACCCACCGAGGACGGTGGCGCGCCGGACCGCCTCGGCGCCGGACGAGGCCGAGCCGGTGTCCGTGCGTTCGCCGGTCATCGGTTTCCCCCTGATCAGTACGGGCCGGTCGTCGAGGCCAGCATCGCACCCGCCACCGACAACGCCCCGCAAACGGCGCAATGCCGGCGCAGCTCCCCAGCTGCGCCGGCATTCGTGCCGTCCGCCGCACCCCCGTCCCCACGGGGTTTCATGGATGGATGTCCCCGCCCGGACCGCTCTTCCGGGCCTGGGGTCGCCGCTCAGCGCCCCAGCATCGCACCCACGGACGACGCTTGTGTGGCCACCGTCTCCCAGCCGTCGAAGACGAGCAGGAGCAGGGCCGCCAGAGGAAGGGCCATGAGCGTCGCCACCACGGGGTGGCGACGGCCCGTACGGCGGGGGCGGAACGCTGTGCGCCGCGGTGCCGTGTGGGCCATGGTCCCTCTCCTGACCGTTTCGGTTGTCGTTGGCAGCGGCGGGTGTCTGACCTCGGGGGACGAGTGCTGCACCCGCCGCTTGACCTCAAATCTAGGCGCGCGGCGCCCGGCGGACGTCATGCCTTCGTACCGAATCGCGGGCCTCCCGGAGGATGAGGCCATGACCTGGGGAGTACTCCCCTGGGTGGAGACGCGGCCCCGGGTGTAGGGGTCTTCCCGGAGGGGGCGCCCGCCGTGTCCCTCATGTCGGACAGCGGGGTCGCGCCGCGTCCCGGGCACCCGACGGGGCTCGGCGAGTGACATCGATCACTTCGACCGGGCCCGGGTGGCGTGCCACGGCCACCCGGCGGCAGGCCCCGGCCGCCGGGCACTCGGCCGTACGTGGCACCCTCCGGACGGTGCCGGGGCTCCGCGCAGGACCATCGGGCCCCGGTCCAACCTCCGTGTCCTGGTGGCGCGTTGGAATCACGCGAGCCCCAAGGGCACCGCAGGGACCGGCTTCCTGACCACGTTTCACCTCGTGCTTCCGGCCCGCACAATCCATCCGCCCGAGAGGGCGCGGCCTCTGCGCGCAGGCGGCTGTGGAAACGTAAGCTGTGCCACGTCACAGGGACCGGGCAGCGGGGATGAACATGGCGATGATGCGCCTGAGGCGCGAGGACCCGCGCGTCGTCGGCTCGTTCAGGCTTCACCGACGGCTCGGCGCGGGCGGGATGGGAGTGGTCTACCTCGGCTCCGACAAGAAGGGGCAGCGGGTCGCGCTGAAGGTGATCCGCCCCGATCTGGCGGAGGATCAGGAATTCCGGTCGCGGTTCGCCCGCGAGGTCTCGGCCGCCCGGCGCATCAAGGGCGGATGCACCGCCCGGCTGGTGGCGGCGGACCTGGAGGCCGAGCGGCCCTGGTTCGCCACGCAGTACGTGCCGGGTCCCTCGCTGCACGACAAGGTCGCCGACGAGGGAGCGCTGAGCGCGGCCGAGACGGCGGCCGTCGGCGCGGCCCTGTCCGAGGGGCTCGTCGCCGTGCACGAGGCAGGTGTCGTCCACCGGGACCTCAAGCCGTCCAACATCCTGCTGTCCCCCAAGGGGCCGCGGATCATCGACTTCGGTATCGCCTGGGCCACCGGTGCCTCCACGCTCACCCACGTCGGCACGGCGGTCGGCTCCCCCGGCTTCCTCGCCCCGGAGCAGGTCCGCGGCGCGGCCGTCACGCCCGCCACGGACGTCTTCTCCCTCGGCGCGACCCTGGCCTATGCCTCGACCGGTGACTCGCCCTTCGGACACGGCAGTTCCGAGGTGATGCTGTACCGGGTGGTGCACGAGGAGCCGCAGCTGTACGGCGTGCCGGACGCCCTCGCCCCGCTCGTGCGGGCCTGCCTGGCCAAGGACCCCGACGACCGCCCGAGCACCCTCCAGCTGTCACTGCGGCTCAAGGAGATCGCCGCGCGCGAGGCACAGGGTCTGGCCGACGTACGGCCGCCCGCACCGCGCGCCGCCGAGGCCGACCGGCCCACCGGCCGGCTCGCGGACACCTACTCCGAGCAGCACCGTACCCAGCGGCGGACCTCCCCCGGCACCCCCGTGCCGCGCCCCGGCGTGTCCGCCCGGGGCGGCGCCCCCTCGCGGGGCACCGGCTCCTCGCGCACCGGGGGCGTCGCCTCCCGGCCGGGCTCGGCCCGCCCGACGCCGGTCCCGCGCGACGGCGGCGCGCGCCCGGGCGGCGGGAACCGCCCCCTCGCGCGGGGCGGCGGCGGGCGTCCGGCGCCGCAGGCGACCAGGACCAAGCGGCGGCCGGCCAATCCCCGGCTGCTGCGTCAGCGGCTGTTCGTCTTCGTGGTGGTGACGCTGCTGGTCGCGCTCGGCATCGCGGTGGCACAGGGCTGTCAGGGTCCGGCGCGCGGGCTGGGCGACGACGGCCCGGGGCAGGAGCACGTACAGCCGGGCTTCACACCGCTGGACGAGGGCAAGCTGATGTCACAGCGGTACGACTCGGCCTTCCACTCGTCCGACTCCGGGAACTGACCTCCCGGGCCCGGCTCAGGACTGCGGCCGGCCCGAGGCCACCGCGTAGAACGCCACCGCGGCCGCCGCGCCCACGTTCAGGGAGTCGACGCCGTGGGCCATCGGGATGCGGACCCATTCGTCGGCGGCGACCAGGGCCTGGGTGGACAGGCCGTCGCCCTCGGCGCCGAGCATCAGCGCCACCCGGTCCATCCGGTGCGGAGCGGCTTCGTCGAGGGTCCTGGCCTTCTCGTCCGGGGTGAGCGCGAGCAGCGTGAAGCCGGCCTCGCGAACCGACTCCAGCCCCTTGGGCCAGGTCTCCAGACGGGCGTACGGCACGGAGAACACCGCGCCCATGGAGACCTTGACGCTGCGCCGGTACAGCGGGTCGGCGCAGTCGGGCGACAGCAGCACCGCGTCCATGCCGAGGGCGGCCGCGGAACGGAAGATCGCGCCGATGTTGGTGTGGTCGTTGACCGACTCCATGACCACCACCCGGCGGGCCGAGCGCAGCAGTTCCGCCGCCGTCGGCAGCGGCTTGCGCTGCATGGAGGCGAGGGCGCCGCGGTGCACGTGGTAGCCGGTGACCTGCTCGGCGAGTTCCGGGCTCACGGCGTACACGGGGGCCGGGAGTTCGTCGATGACGTCGCGCATGACGTCGATCCACTTGGCCGAGAGCAGCATGGAGCGCATCTCGTAGCCGGCTTCCTTGGCCCTTCTGATGACCTTCTCGCCCTCGGCGATGAACAGGCCTTCGGCCGGCTCGCGCTTGCGGCGCAGTTCGACGTCGGTCAGGCCCGTGTAGTCGCGAAGGCGCGGGTCGTCGGGATCCTCAACGGTGATGAGATCGGCCACAGGGTGATACTGCCTTGTCCTGGGTGTGGTGCCAACGGCTGGGAACGGGTTCTGTTACCCCGGGTTACGCGTGATCAAGCCGCCGGTCGCGGGCCCACGCTCACGACCTCGCCGATGACGATGACCGCGGGAGGCCGCACGTCCTCGGCGCGTACGGTCTCGGCGACCGTGGCGAGGGTCGCGTCCACCCGGCGCTGCGCGGCGGTCGTGCCCTCCTGGACGAGGGCGACAGGGGTCTCGGGCGACCTGCCGTGCGCGACGAGCGTCTCGGCGATCTTCCCGATCTTGTCCACGCCCATGAGGATCACGAGCGTGCCGGTGAGTCTGGCCAGCGACGGCCAGTCGACCAGGGACCGCTCGTCGTCCGGGGCGACATGGCCGCTGACCACGGTGAACTCATGGGCGACACCCCGGTGGGTGACGGGGATACCGGCCGCGCCGGGCACCGAGATCGAGCTGGAGATGCCGGGGACGACCGTGCAGGCGATGCCGGCCTCGGCGAGCGCCTGGACCTCCTCCATGCCCCGGCCGAAGACGAACGGGTCACCGCCCTTGAGCCGGACGACCGACTTGCCCTGCCTGGCGTGCTCGATGAGCGCGTTGTTGATGGCCTCCTGAGCCATGTAGCGGCCGTACGGGATCTTCGCGGCGTCGATGACCTCGACGTGCGGCGGGAGTTCGGCGAGCAGGTCGCGCGGGCCGAGCCGGTCCGCGATGACGACGTCCGCCTCGGCGAGGAGGCGGCGGCCGCGGACGGTGATGAGATCCGGGTCGCCGGGGCCGCCGCCGACCAGGGCCACGCCGGGCGTGCGGGTGCGGTGGTGCGGGGCGACCAGGGTGCCGTCGCGCAGGCCCTCGACCACGGCGTCGCGAACGGCGGCGGTGTGGCGCGGGTCGCGGCCCTTGGCGTCCGTGGTGAGGACGGCGATCGTGACGCCCTCGCTGTGGCCGGTCGCCGGGGTCCAGGCCGTCGCCCGGTCCGCGTCGTCGGAGCGGACGCACCAGACGCGGTGGCGCTCCGCTTCGGCGGAGGCGGCGGTGTTGGCGTCGGGGTCGCTGGTGGCGATCAGGGCGTACCAGGCGTCTGCGAGGTCGCCTTCCGCGTAGGGCCGCCTCTCCCAGGTGATCTCGCCTGCCTCGGCCATGGCCTCGACCGAGGGGGTCGCCTGCGGGGACACGAGGGTGACGTCCGCACCGGCTGCGATCAGTGCCGGGAGGCGGCGCTGGGCCACCGTGCCGCCGCCGAGGACGACCACACGGCGGCCGGTGAGGCGGAGGCCTACGGGGTAGGCGGGGTGTTCGGCCATGAGGGGCGGCTCCTCTTACGGCTGTGCTGTGGCCCTGACGTGCGGATTTTACGTTGGCAGCGGGAAGGACGGCTCAGGTGTCCGATGGCTGGGCACCATCGCCGACCGGGCGGCCGCGGGTGGTTGTGCCCACTCGTTCCGCCTGGGGGTATCTCCCAGGCCCTTCAGGCTCTGGGGGAGGAACGACTGCCCACAACCACCGGCGGGACGACGGGAACCCGGAACCGCCCTCCCCTACTTCTCGGTCACGCCCGCCGAATCGAACGTCGCCACCTCGTGCATCGCCCGGGCCGTGCTCTGGACCAGCGGCAGGGCCAGCAACGCGCCCGTGCCCTCGCCGAGGCGGAGGTCGAGGTCGACCAGGGGGCGCAGACCCAGCTTGTTGAGGGCGGCGACGTGGCCGGGCTCGGCGCTGCGGTGGCCGGCGATGCAGGCCGCGAGGACCTCGGGCGCGATCGCGCGGGCGACGAGGGCCGCCGCGCCGGCGCTGACGCCGTCCAGGATCACCGGCGTACGCAGCGAGGCGCCGCCGAGGAGCAGGCCGACCAGGGCCGCGTGCTCGAAGCCGCCGATGGCCGCGAGGACGCCGACGGGGTCGGCCGGGTCCGGCTGGTGGAGTTCCAGGACACGGCGGACGACCTCGGTCTTGCGGGCCAGGGTCTCGTCGTTGATGCCGGTGCCCCGGCCGGTGACCTCGGCCGGGTCGGCGCCGGTGAAGACGGCGATGAGCGCGGCGGACGCCGTCGTGTTGGCGATGCCCATCTCGCCCGTCAGCAGCGCCTTGTTGCCTGCCGCCACCAGGTCGCGGGAGGTCTCGATGCCCACCTCGATGGCCGCCTTGGCCTCCTCGCGGGTCATCGCGGGGCCGGTGGTCATGTCGGAGGTGCCGCCGCGGATCTTGCGGGGCAGCAGACCGGGCGTGGCCGGCAGGTCGGCGGCGACGCCGACGTCCACGACGCACACCTCGGCGCCGACCTGGCTCGCGAAGGCGTTGCAGACCGCTCCCCCGCCCAGGAAGTTGGCCACCATCTGGGCGGTGACCTCCTGCGGCCAGGGGGTGACGCCCTGGGCGTGCACCCCGTGGTCGCCGGCGAAGATCGCGACGGCCGCGGGCTCGGGGATGGGCGGCGGGCACTGCCGGGACAGACCGGACAGCTGTGCGGAGATGATCTCCAGCATGCCCAGCGCGCCGGCCGGCTTGGTCATGCGCTTCTGGCGCTCCCAGGCCTCGCCGAGGGCCTTGGCGTCGAGCGGGCGGATCTGTGCGACGGTCTCGGCAAGCAGGTCGTGGGGTTCCTCTCCGGGCAGGGCGCGGCGGCCGTACGTCTCCTCGTGCACCACCCAGGACAGCGGGCGGCGCTTGGACCAGCCGGCCTGCATCAGCTCGGGCTCGTCCGGGAACTCGTCGACGTACCCGACGCACAGGTAGGCGATGACCTCCAGGTGCTCGGGCAGGCCGAGGGCGCGCACCATCTCGCGCTCGTCGAAGAAGCTGACCCAGCCGACGCCGAGGCCCTCGGCACGGGCGGCGAGCCAGAGGTTCTCCACGGCGAGCGCCGCGGAGTACGGCGCCATCTGGGGCTGGGTGTGCCGGCCGAGCGTGTGGCGGCCGCCGCGGGTCGGGTCGGCGGTGACGACGATGTTGACCGGGGTGTCGAGGATGGCCTCGATCTTCAGTTCCTTGAACTGCTTCGCCCGGCCCTTGGGCAGCGACTTGGCGTATGCCTCGCGCTGACGCTGTGCCAGTTCGTGCATGGCGCTTCGGGTTTCGGCGGACCGGATGACGACGAAGTCCCAGGGCTGCGAGTGGCCCACGGACGGGGCCGTGTGGGCCGCTTCCAGGACACGCAGCAGCACCTCGTGCGGGATCGGGTCGCCGCGGAAGCCGTTGCGGATGTCGCGGCGCTCGCGCATCACCTTCAGGATGGCCTCGCGCTCGGCGTCGTCGTAGGCGGGCGCGGCCGGTCCGCTGGGCTGTCGTACCTCTTCCACTGCGGCCGTGCTCTCTTCCTGTTCGGCGGCCCTGGTCTCCAGGTCCTCCGCGTGCTGTACGACATCGGGGACGTGCTCGTCGTCCGGCGCGGCCGGTACGGCCGCGGGCTCGGCCTCGCGGGGCGCGGGGACGGTGACCACGGGCTCCTGCCGCTCCTGGGCGGGCAGCACGAGCGGCTGGGGCGGGGTCGGGGCCAGGTGCGGAGTGGTCGGCACCGAGCCCTCGACCGGCACGAACTGTCCGAGCGGCTGCTCGGGCTGCGGTTCCCCCGGGACGGCGGAGGGCTGGGAGTCCGCGGCGCCGGGCACCGGCTGCCCGGGGTCGCCCTGCTGTACGGCGGGCTCCCCCTGACCGGGCTGAAGCTGCGGGCCGGCCGGGGCGGCGGGCGCGGGGGGCTGGATCGGGGTGGCGCCGGGGGCGCCCTCGCCCTGGGCCGTCTGCTGAACGTGCGACGGCTCCGGCGGCCGCTGAGCGGCGGCCACGGCCTCACCCTCGTTCGGGACGGGTCCGGCCAGCTGCGGTCCCTGCGCCTGGAGGGGGACCGGCTCGGGCACCTCGGTGGCGGCGGGCGTACCGGCGGCGGGCGTCGCGGTGCCGTCCGCGGCGGGCGGAGCCTGTACGGCGTCCTGCTCCGGGGAGACGACGGTCACGGCGTGCGGCTCGTCCGCGCCGGGAGCGACGGCGACGGGCTCGGCCTGCGCCTCCTCCACCCCGGGGGCGGCGGCGACTGCTTCGGTCTGTGGCCCGTCCGCCGCGGGGACGGCCGCGACGGACTCGGGGACCTGCGCGGGATCGGCGGCAGGGGGTGCCTGACCGGAGTCGGCGGCAGGCTCGATCGTGGGTACCTGCGCGGGATCGGCGGCGGCGGTGCCGGGTCCGGCGGGCGCGGCCTGGGCCGCCACGGCGCCGGAGACCTGCGGGTCCGCCTGCGCCGGAACGACTCCCGCGGGTTCGGTCACAGGCTGAGCGGCAGCGGGATCCGCAGCCTCGCGAACGGCGGGATCGGCCGCCTGCAGAACGGCGGGATCGGCAGCCTGGGGAACAGCCTGCGCGGCGACCTCATCGGTGCCGGCGACGACGCCCTGAACGGCGCCCGCATCGGCGACCGCATCGGCGACCGCGTCGGCGGCGTGGGCCACGACCTGGGCAACGCCCGCGTCGACGCCCTCCGTCCGGCCGTGGGCGGTGACCGCGTCGGCCTCCGCCGCCATACCCTGAGCCTGGACGGCGTCCGCTGCCTGAGGCATCGCCTCGACCGGAACGGCACCCACAACCTGAGGCACGCCCTCGACCTGAACCGCAGCCACATCCTGAGGCACAGGTCCGGCCGCGACCGCGGCCTGTGGCACGCCCTCGGCCTGAAGGACACCCGAAGCCTGCGGCACAGCCCCGGGGGCAACGGAGTCCGCTGCCTGAGGCACAGCCCCAGCCGCAACCGCGTCCACTGTCTGAGGCAGAACCCCAGCCGCAACCGCGTCCGCATCCTGCGGCACGGCATCGACCGGCACGGCGCCGGTCGGCGCGTCCGTGCCCTCGGCGCCCTGTGTCTGCGTGGCGTCGGCGGGCTCGGCGCCTTCGACCGGCTGCGGCTGCACGTTCTCGCTCGGCGCGACGGGCTCGGCCACCCGGACCGCGTCCGGGGCCTGTACGACCGGCGCCGCCTGTACCGGTACGGCCTCCTCCTGCGCCTGCTGGACCGGGACAGGAGTCACCTGGGCACCGGCCGGAGTCTCCGCGCCGCCCACGGCCTCGGCACCCGGGTCGGCAGCTGCGGCCTGCGGGGCCGGTACGACGCCGTCCGCCTGCTGTCCGGCCTCGGGCGCCGTCGGCGTCCCGGTCACGGGCGCGGCCCCGCCGTCGGCGGCGGTCACGGCCTCGGCCGGCTCCTGCGCGACCGGCGCGGGCGGCGCGACCGGCGCCTCCTGCCCGGCCTCCGGCGGAACGTGGACGCCCTCGGGGGCCTGCCCCGCCGGGGCGGTGTACACACCGTCGTGGCCGTGCTGCACCGGCTGTGTGCCGTCATGGCCGTGGACGACCTCGGCCCGGGCCGGCTCCTGGACGCCCTCGCCCGGCGCCTGCGCCACCGCCTGTACCGCCAGAGGGGGCGCGGCGGCCTGGGCGGCGACGGCCGCGTCGGCGAAGGGAGTGACGGCCGGACTAACCGTTTCCGCAGCCTGGGCCCCTGCACCGACCTGGGCCACGGCCGCGGGTGCGGCGCCCCAGGGAGCCGCGCTCTGCGGGGCCATGTCGCGCAGCGGCTGGGCGTCGAGGTACTCGGGCCCGGTCGTGGGCGGCCCCGGCTGCCGTACCGGCGCGCCCGCGGGACCGCGGTCGGCGAGGGAGCGGACCGGGCTGGCGGAGGTGTCGGGGATCGGCGGCCCGAGGTGCAGCGGCCGACGCGGCTGGGCGGCCACCGCCGGATCGTGCGGGGCCGAGAGAATGGGAGACGGAGGCACGGACGGCGGCGCCGGATTCGGCAGCCGGACACCGTTGAGGTCGACGGAACCGCTGTCCCGGCCGCCCGTCTCGTGCGCGCCCGGCTCGTGGATGGCCTCGACGACCGGTTCCGGGGCCGGCGGCTGCACTTCGTTGCCCCACGCGCCCTGGGCACCCGGCAGCAGCAGCTCTTCGTCCTCGGCGGGTGCTTCGGAGAGGTAGGTGTACGCGCCGTGCGCGGGGGCGCCCGGCTGTTCCACCATGCCTACGCTCTCCGGCTGCCCCTCGGCCGGGACCTGGCCGGTGTCGGTCATGCGTACCCCTCGCCCATCGGTTAGTGCTCCTACGACCTGCATCACCCGGGACGGCGCACCGACCGCCCCGTAGTGAAGAACGAGCGTGCGTGCCCAGCGGCACGAACGACCCGCCCCAAAAAGGCGACAAAGCCATTCGGTGGCATTGTCCCGGCCGTTCCGCCATCGCGACAGCATGATCCGCGACAGCCCGCTGTGGACTGCGCCACGTTGCGCGTCCTCGGGTTCCGCCGTACCACACCCACCCCAAAACGGGCGCGTTTTCCGGACATTGGCGAACGAAGTTCCGGGCCACCGGTGCGGTACAACGATCGGCCAGCCTACCGCGCGCGGTACGACAACAGGATCACGGGGCGCCATCCGGCAGGCCCTCCCGTCGCCCGGCCACCACCCCTCAACGAGGCGCTTCGCGCCGCAGCAATTCCCCCGTGAGCAGGAACGCAACGTTCCGCTCGGTCTCCCTCCAGGCCCTGGTGTCGAGTTCCACGGACTGCAGCAGGGCGCACTCGACCCGGTATCCGTGTTCGCTCAGACCGCGGCCGACGAGTTCGGCCTCGTCGCGGGTCGCGGCGTGGGTGACGATGCGCTGCGGGCGCCGGTCGGCGACCGCGGAGACCACCGGCGCTCCCCCGCCGCCGACCCGTACGACGTCCGGTTCGGGCAGGTTCTCCAGGACATGCGGGGCGGTGCCCTCCACGATCTGGAGCTGGACGCCGTAGCGGCGTGCGGCCGATTCGGTGCGTGCGCAGGCGCCGGGATCGCGGTCCACGGCGATGACGGCCGCTCCGGCGCGCGCGGCCTCGGTGGCGAACGCTCCGCTGCCCGAGCCGATGTCCCAGACGAGGTCGCCGATCCGGGGTCCGAGGCGGGCGAGTTGGGCGGCCCGCAGCAGCCCCGTCTCCCCTTCGCCGAGGCCGCCGCCGTATCCCGCGTGCTGGGCGTAGTCGGCGTCGGGCTGCACCCAGCCGCGGGGGCCGGCGCCCGGGTCGCGCCCGGCGATCCAGCCGCCGCCCTCGGCCCCGGCACCCGGTCCGGCGGGTCCGCCGATGACGATGACGACGTTCGGGTCGCGCCAGGTGTGGTCGGCGGCCTTGTCGGAGGTGACGACGGTGACCTGCTCGCGGTCGGTGCCCAGTTCCTCGCAGATGACGAAGGTCCGGTGGACCCCGTCCAGGAGCAGCCCGAGTTCGGCGGGCCCGGCGCCGGGTGAGGTGAGGACGGCGACCTTGGTGTGGGCTCGGCACACGTTCACGGCCCGGCGCAGGGTGCGCGGGTGGGCGACGACGACCTGGGCGTCGTCCCAGGGCATACCGGCGCGGGCGAAGGCGCCGGCGACGGAGGAGACGGCGGGGACGACCTCGACCTCCAGGCCGAACTCGGGTGCGCGCAGGGTCCGTACGACACCGAAGAAGCCGGGGTCGCCGTCGGCGAGCACGACCGCGGTGCCGCGGTGGGCGGCGATCCGGCGGGCGGCGAGCGCGAGGCTGCCGAGCCGGATGCGTTCGGCGGCGGGCGGGACCTCGGGCAGCGCCAAGTGGTGGGCCGCGCCCGCCACGAGCGTGGCGGCGCCGAGGGCGGCGCGTGCCGCGTCGGTCGGCGGCGAGCCGTCCCAGCCGATCACCGTGACCCGGTCGGCCATCGTCGTCAGTCTCCAGGTTTTCGCAGGTCGTCAGGGGTGCGGGTGCCTTGGGCGGGCTCCGTGAGCGTACCTGGTGAAGGTAGCGGGCGCGCGGTGGGGCGGGTCCGCGGAAGGTGCCGGGGGCGCCTCGCGGACGTCAGTTCCAGCTGGAGTACGACCCGAAACCGCTGCTGTCGGCGAACTGCTCGTCGGCGCCCTCCAGGTCCTCCGGGAGCAGGCTCCACACGATGTAGTCGGTCC
Source organism: Streptomyces griseochromogenes (assembly GCF_001542625.1). Classification (NCBI taxonomy): domain Bacteria; kingdom Bacillati; phylum Actinomycetota; class Actinomycetes; order Kitasatosporales; family Streptomycetaceae; genus Streptomyces; species Streptomyces griseochromogenes. Next base: position 7,942,284 of record NZ_CP016279.1, read on the forward strand.
GCACGTCGGCCCAGGTGCCGTTCTCGGTGCGGTGGCGGACTATGCAGGCGTTGCGCAGCACTCCCTCGCTGATGCAGCCGATCTTCTGGGCGACCTGCTGGGAGGCGGTGTTGTCGGCGGCGGTACGGATCTCGACGCGCTCGAACTTCTGGTCGCCGAAGACCCAATGCGCGGTGGCGAGCGCGGCCTCGGAGGCGTAGCCCTCGCCGCGCGCCCAGGGGGCGATGATGTACGACAGCTCGGTGGACCGGATGTGCCAGTTGGTCTTGGCCAGCTGGACGACGCCGACCAGGCGTTGGGTGAGGAACTCGGTGACGGCGAGGTCCAGGCTCCGGCCGGCGGCGCGCTCGGTGGGCGCGTACTCGGTGATCCAGTGCCGGGCGGCGTCCTCGGTGAACGGCTGGGGGACCGAGGTCCAGGCGGCGACCTGCTCGTCGTTCATCATCTCGGCCAGGGCGGGCACGTCGTCCTCGTCGAGGGGACGCAGCACCAACCGCTCCGTGCTGATGGAGATGGTGGGGAAGGTGCTAGTCATGCGCCGCTCCGTAACCTTCGGAAAACCTTCAGGGCCTGCTGAACTGCCCAGCATGCAGCATGAAACCACTGAACGGCACAACAGGGCCCACCCCCCGTGAGGGAGTGGACCCCGTGCGTGGCGATACGCGGTATACGCCCCGTCAGAAAGAGGGGATGACCGAGCCCTGGTACTTGTCCTCGATGAACTTCTTGACCTCGGGCGAGGTGAGGAGCTTCGCGAGCTTCTTGACCCGCGGGTCCTTCTCGTTGCCCTTCTTCACGGCGAGGAAGTTGCCGTACGGGTTGTCCTTCGCGGACTCCAGGACGAGGGCGTCCTTCGCGGGCTTGAGGCCCGCGGAGATCGCGTAGTTGCCGTTGACGACGGCCGCGTCCACGTCGTCCAGGGAGCGCGGGGTCTGGGCCGCCTCGACCTCCTTGAACTTGAGGTTCTTGGGGTTCTTCGCGATGTCCTGCGGGGTCGCCTCGTTGCCCGCGCCGGACTTGAGGGTGATGAGCCCGTTCGCGGCGAGCAGCTTGAGGGCGCGGGCCTCGTTGACGGCGTCGTTCGGGACGGCGACGGTCGCACCGCTCTTCAGCGCGTCGGCCTTCTTGACCTTGTGGGAGTAGAGGCCGAGCGGCTCCAGGTGCACCGTGACGACGGGCACGATGTGGGTGCCGCGCTTCTTGTTGAAGTCGTCCAGGTACGGCTGGTTCTGGAAGTAGTTGGCACCGACCGAGCCGTCCTCGGTCGCCGTGTTCGGCGTGATGTAGTCGGTGAACTCCTTGACCTCCAGGTCGAGGCCCGCCTTCTTCGCCAGGTTCTTCTTGACGAAGTTCAGGATCTCGGCGTGCGGGGTCGGGCTCGCGGCGACGACCAGCGGGCCGCTGTAGTCGTGGGAGCCGGAGGAGTTGCCGGAGCCGCAGGCGGTGAGCCCGAAGGTGAGGGCTCCGGCGGCGAGGACGGCGGTGGTGAGCTTGGCGGTGTTACGCACGAAAAGTGCCTTTCCTTAAAGGTGGTGCGACCCCGGATTACGGGGAGTCCTGGTGGCGCTCAGGCGGCCTTGCCGAGGTCGGTTTCCTCGGTCTTCAGCAGGCGCAGCTTCGGAGCGGGGCCGGAGCGGGCGCCGCGCTTGTGCAGGGAGCGGGCCGCGTAGTCGCCGGCGAACTGGATGAGGGAGATGACGACGGCGAGGACCGCGACGGTGATCCACATCAGCTGGGTCTCGAACCGCTGGTAGCCGTAGCGGACGGCGAGGTCGCCGAGGCCGCCGCCGCCGACCGTGCCGGCCATGGCGGAGTAGCCGATGAGGGCGATGATCGTGGTGGTGGTGCTGGCGATCAGCGAGGGCAGCGCCTCGGGGACGAGGACCTTGCGGACGATGGTCCAGGTGTTGCCGCCCATGGCCTGCACGGCCTCGACGAGACCGTTGTCCACTTCGCGGACGGCCGTCTCGACCAGGCGGGCGAAGAACGGGATGCCGCCGATGGCGAGCGGCACGATCGCGGCGGTGGTGCCGATCGTCGTGCCGGTGACCCAGCGGGTGAAGCTCATCAGTGCGACCATCAGGATGATGAACGGCATCGACCGGCCGATGTTCACGATCTGGCCGATCACCTTGTTGGCGACGACGTTCTGCAGCAGGCCGCCCCGGTCGGTGAGGACGAGGAGGATGCCGAGCGGAAGGCCGACGGCGACGGCTATCAGGGTGGACCACAGCACCATCGAGAGCGTCTCGGAACACGCCTGCGACAGCAGCGGCTGCATCTCGGACCAGGTCACTTGGCACCTTCCTTCACCAGCGGAGCCGCCTGGCCCACCACGTCGATCTGCAGGCCCTGTTCGCGCAGGAAGCCGATCGGCACCACGTTGTCCTCGTAGCGGCCGGGCAGTTCGATGCGCATGCGGCCGATCTGGAGACCGCCGACGGTGTCGATGGCGGCGCCGAGGATCGAGATGTCGATGTTGTAGGTGCGGGAGAGCTGGGAGATGACCGGCTGGGTGGCGGCCTCGCCGTGGAAGGTGACGTCGAGGACGGTCCGGTCGTCGCCCGTGCGCTCGCCGCTCACCGGGAACAGCGCGGCGGCGAGCTCCGAGCCCGGGGTGGCCAGCAGTTCGCTGACCGTGCCGGACTCCACGATCCGGCCCTGCTCCATGAGGGCGGCGGAGTCGCAGACCGACTTCACCACGTCCATCTCGTGCGTGATGAGCAGGACGGTCAGGCCCAGCTGCCGGTTCAGGTCGCGCAGCAGCTGGAGGATGGAGCGGGTGGTCTCCGGGTCGAGGGCGCTGGTGGCCTCGTCGGAGAGCAGCACCTTGGGGTCGCCGGCGAGGGCACGGGCGATGCCGACGCGCTGCTTCTGGCCGCCGGAGAGCTGGGCGGGGTAGGCCCCCGCCTTGTCGGCGAGGCCGACCAGGTCGAGCAGTTCGAGCGCCTTGCGGGAGCGCTCCTTGCCGGACTTGCCGAGGATTTCGAGCGGCAGCTCGACGTTGTCCCGCACGGTCCGTGAGGAGAGCAGGTTGAAGTGCTGGAAGACCATGCCGATCCGGCTGCGCGCCTGCCGGAGTTCCCGGCCGGCGCGCGGGCCGCGCCCGGCGAGTGCGGTGAGGTCCTGTCCGGCGACGCTGACCGTCCCGGAGGTCGGACGCTCCAGCAGATTGACGCAGCGGATGAGCGAGGACTTGCCGGCGCCGGACTGGCCGATGACGCCGTAGACCTCGCCTTCGCGGACGTGGAGATCGACGCCGTCGAGGGCGGCGACCTCGCGGCCGCGGGAGCGGTAGACCTTGGTGAGGCCCGATGTGGTGATCACTGGGGTTTCCGTCACTGTCGAGTGCGCGGGCGTGGGTGTGCCCGGGCACGGGTGCATGCGTTGCATTCGTTCAGGGACGCGGCACGGTTCTCGCTGGGGCGGCGAACCGGGGAGAACGTCGTGTGCGCGGGGCGGCCGTCGGTCACAGAGGCCGGGGATCCGGCGTCGGACAGGCCACGGCTCTCGCTTCGGGGCGCGAGGCTCAGGTGGTGCTGGGGCCCTCTAGAAGGCGCACATTCGGCGCGGACACAGACAACGAGCACCGGGCGTCATGGTCGCCTCGGTCGTCGCAAGGGTGCGGCTGCTCGTCGTGGTCATGCGATCAGTAAAGCAGACCCATGGTGCTGACCGGCCGCCGCTGTCCGCATGCTGGACAGCGGCGGACAGTTCTCAGCCGCGAACGGAGATCTCCACTCCCGCGTCGGTGACCAGTGCGGACAAGCCCGACAGGTCGTCGACCACCAGGTCGGCGTCGAGCTCCTCGGCCCGGTGGGTTGTGGCCAACGCCACGGTGGTCATACCGGCCGCTCGGCCCGCCCGGAGTCCGGCCGGGGCGTCCTCGAAGACGACGCAGCGGGCCGGGTCCACACCGAGCTGCCGGGCGGCGAGCAGATAGGGCTCGGGGTCGGGCTTGCCGCGGGTGATGTCGTCGGCGGTGATCAGGGTCTTGGGCAGGATGCCGACGGCGTCGAGGCGGGCCTCGGCGAGCCGGCGGGTGGCTGAGGTGACGACGGCCCAGCGGTCGGCCGGCAGCGCGTCGAGGAACTCCCGTGTCCCGGGCAGAAGCCGCACGCCCCCGTCGGGTACGTCCTCCACCTCCAGCTGTTCGACCCGCGCGACCGCCTCGGGCACGAGGCGGGCGGGCAGCAGATCGGCGACTATCTCGGCCGCGGGCCGGCCGTGCAGTGCCACACGCCGGAACTCCTCGGCGGTGATGCCGTACTCCCGCGCCCAGCGCGTCCAGCAGCGCTCGACGGAGTCGAGGGAGGAGACGAGGGTGCCGTCGTTGTCGAACAGGAGGGCGTGCGCGTGGATCGTCATGGTCTAGACCCTACGGCGTACGGCGGGGTCGGCGGCGTCGGGCCATTTCGGCCGTAATAAGGTCACCGCATGCTCAATGCCCTGACGCTGGTGACCGGGGTCGCCGCGCTGCTGCTCGCCGCCTGGTGCGGCTGGGCCGCCTACCGGGACCAGCCGACCAAGGACTGGCACTTCATCGGCATGGCCGTGGTGTCGCTGCTGGCCGTGATCCAGCTGGTGGTCGGGATCGTGCAGCTGGCGCGGGGCGAGAAGCCGGAGCAGGGCACGACGATCTTCGTGGCGTATCTGCTGGGCGCGTTCGCGTGCGTGCCGACGGCGGGCTTCATGTCACTGGCCGAGCGCACGCGCTGGGGTTCGGTGACGGTGGCGGCCGGCGGTGTGGTGCTGGCCGTGCTGGAGGTGCGGCTCTATGACATCTGGGGAGGCTGAGATGACGGCGGTGGAGGAGAAGCCGACCCGGTTGATCAGCGGGCCGGGGATGCTGCTCGTCTGGTTCTACGGCGTGATGGTGGTGGGCGCGGTGTCGCGTTCCGCGTACCAGATCGCCACGGACTTCCAGCGGGCGCCGCTGGCCTATGCGCTGTCGGCCGTGGCCGGTGTGGTGTACGGGTTCATCACGTACACGTTGATCCGGGGCGGGGAGACCGCCCGCAGGGCGGCACGAGTCTGCTGCGCGGCCGAACTGGTGGGAGTGCTGGTCGTCGGCACGTGGACCCTCGTGGAACCCTCGGCGTTCCCCGACGCAACCGTGTGGTCGGACTACGGCATGGGCTACATCTTCATTCCGGTTCTGCTGCCGCTTTCCGCGATGTACTGGTTGCGGAAGACGGCCACCGGGCGGGTCGCCTGAGGCACGCCCGCGGGCGCGGGGGTGGCGTGGTTGCTCGCGCCCACACGGCGAAGCCGCATACGGGCGCTGCCCCGCGCCCCTTCAGGGCGCTTCCCTCACGCCGTTTGAACGAACGCCCCCGCCTGCTTCTCCAGGACGATCATCTCCACGCCGTCGGCGCCCTTGGACCTGCCCACCGTCTGGTAGCCGACGCGGCGGTACAGGCGGAGGTTGCCCTCGCTGCGGTGGCCGGTGAAGAGGCGGAACTTGGTGGCTCCCCGCTCCTCGGCCAACGCCGCTTCGGCCGCGCGCAGCAGCCGCGCGCCGATGCCGTGGCCCTGCAGGCGCGGGTGGACGCAGAGCCTGCCGATGGCGGCCGCTCCGTCCTCGGTCACCTTGCCGCGCACCGAGCCGACCACCTCCTCCCCGAGGCGGGCCACGAAGACACAGTCCGAACCGACCTCCTCGCGCACCGAGTCGAGGGTTTGGACGAGCGGGTCGATGCGGTAATTGCCGTACAGCGCCGCCTCGCTCTGGAAGCACAGGTACTGGAGCTTGAAGATCTGCTCCGCGTCCTGCTCGGTCGCCACCGAGATGGTCACGCTCATGCCCATGTGCGCATGCCTCCCGCTCACCTGATCGCCTGTTGTTCCCCACTCCTATCCCCGCGCTTCGCGAGCCGCAACCTCCGGTGTGAGCAAACGCCGCAGACATCCAAGACATCTGGAACGTTCCGGTCCGAGACTGCCCTGTGAGATACCCAACTCCCCCGCGATCTCCCGGTATGTCAGGTCTTTCGGAGAGAGCAGCGCCTCCATGAGGCGGGGGCATCGGCCGGGCAGGCGCCGGACCGCCTCGCGCAGGGCGCGATGGCGAGCGGCGGTGAGGGCGAGCTGCTCGGGGCCGGGGCGGATGACATCGGCCGGCTCGGTGCCGTAGGGGCGTTCCAGGCGAGCGGTGCGGCGGCTGCGGCGGGCCTCCGCGCGGACGGCCTTGCGCAGCCAGCCCTGCGGATCCGGCGGCGGCCCCTCGGACGCCATCCGCTCCAGGAGGCGGAGCCAGACGGCCTGTTCCAGGTCGCCCGGCTCCCCTCCGGAGGCATATGCCTCGGCGGAGGCCTCGGCGGTGAGCAGCGGGTGCAGGTCGGCCACCAGGTCGTACGTCATATGCGGAACGACGCGCCGCCCCGGCGGCGGGTTTCCGGGGCGGCGTCGAGTCAGCCCGAACGGGGTGCCGTACGGCCCCGCCGTTGACGGGCGGGCGGGCTCAGCCGGCCAGGAAGTCGGCGCGGGCGAGCACGCCGGTGTCGGCGTTGTCGGTGAAGACGCCGTCGATGCCGGTCGCGAAGTACGTCTTGAAGGCGCCGAAGACGTCGCCGTAGGCGTCCGCCGCGGTGCCCTTGCGGTACTCGGCCGGGAGGAAGGGGTTCTCGTTGCGCATGGTGTAGGGGTGCAGGATCAGGCCCACCTTGTGCGCGTCGGCGACGAGCGTGGTCGGCTCGGCCAGGGTGCCGTCGGCGTTCTTCGGTATGACGAGGTCCAGCGTCGGGCCGATGCCGTTCGCGTAGCCGGCCATCTCCCTGAGGCCCTTCGGCGTGATCAGGTCGGCGACCGTGCGCGGGTCGCCCGCCTCGACGAAGTCGTAGGGGCGGCTGTCCGCCGTGGAGAGCAGGACCACCAGCGGGTTGTCGATCAGCTGGTTCAGCTTCTGGATGCTGCTCGGCTCGAAGGACTGCAGGATGACCGGCGAGTTCCGCTCGTCCTTGCCGTACTTGCGCAGCAGCTTGGCCACCCGCTCCTCCAGGCCGAGGCCCAGCTTGCGGAAGTAGGTGGGGTGCTTGGTCTCGGGGTAGATCCAGACCTGCCGGCCGCGCTTGCGGGTCTGCTCGTCCTGCCACTTGAGGACCTCTTCGAACGTGGGGATCTCCCAGCGCCCGTTGTAGAGGGTGTTGTGCGGCCGGTTGGCCGGGATGCGCTCGACGGCGCGCAGCGTCTTCAGCTCGGCGAGGGTGAAGTCCTCGGTGAACCAGCCGGTGGTGGGGACGCCGTCCAGGACCTTGGTGGTCTTGCGGCCGGCGAACTCGGGGTGCGAGGCGACGTCCGTGGTGCCGCCGATCTCCGGCTCGTGGCGGCAGACGAGGTGGCCGTCCCTGGTGGGCACCAGGTCGCCCGCCTCGACGACGTCGGCGCCGAGGTCGAGGGCCAGGTTGTACGAGCCGAAGGTGTGCTCGGGACGGTAGCCGCTGGAGCCCCGGTGGCCGATGATCGTCGGCTTGGGCAGGCTCTTCAGCCCGCGCCCGCCGTGCGCGGCGGTGCGGGGCTCGGCGGCTCTGGCGGCGCCGGGCAGTCCGAGGACCGCTCCGCCCGCGCCGAGGACCGCGGCGCCGAGGAGCGCCCGCCGTCCCGTTCCCTGCGTCTGCCCGTTCACCTGGTCGCTTTCCATCAGCGCTCTCCTGCCGTCTGCCCTTTCGATGCGCGTCGATCTTAGAGGGGTGCACATGACGGAGGAGAGACCCTGGCTCGAACACGCGGGTGACGCCGTATGGCTGATGCGGGGCGGGAGGTGACGATCCGTCGGCATGGGAGGGAGCGGGGCGGGCAGCCGGACCACGAGGGCCCCGCGCGATGTCCGTCACACCGCCGCCGGCCGTCACGGACCGGCTCCGGCACGTCACCGCAGGTAAAGCAATGTCAACAGTGTGTAAGACCTCGGTGAACCGGCCGCACCCGATGTGCGCACGCACCGGAGCCGCGAGTAATGTCCTCACCTGCACATACACATATCGCTTCCCTCGACATCGGAGGACCCGTTGTCCCGCTTCGCGCTCATCAAGGCAGTGCTCGGACCGATCATGCGCCTGATGTTCCGCCCACAGGTGGAGGGCGTGGAGCACATCCCCGGGGAGGGACCGGTCATCCTGGCCGGCAATCACCTGACCTTCATCGACTCGATGATCCTGCCCCTGGTCTGCGACCGTCAGGTCTTCTTCATCGGCAAGGACGAGTACGTCACCGGCAAGAGCCTCAAGGGCCGGCTCATGGCCTGGTTCTTCACGGGCGTCGGCATGATCCCGGTGGACCGCGACGGCGGTCGCGGCGGTGTGGCCGCGCTGATGACCGGCCGCCGCATCCTCGAAGAAGGCAAGATCTTCGGCATCTACCCGGAGGGCACCCGGTCTCCCGACGGCCGCCTCTACCGCGGCCGCACCGGTATCGCGCGCCTCACGCTGATGACGGGCGCGCCCGTGGTCCCCTTCGCGATGATCGGCACGGACAAGCTCCAGCCGGGCGGGGCGGGGATCCCCCGTCCCGGCCGCGTGACCGTTCGGTTCGGCGAGGCCATGGAGTTCTCGCGGTACGAGGGCATGGACCGGGATCGGTATGTGCTGCGGGCTGTGACCGATTCCGTGATGGCCGAGGTGATGCGGCTGTCCGGACAGGAGTACGTGGACATGTACGCGACGAAGGCCAAGGCTGCCTAGTGCCGCCGGCGGTTCGGCGGGTTTCCGGGTGCGGGTGCGTGAGGGCTGATCGCGCCCACGCGGCGGAGCCGCATATCGATACGCCCCGCACCCCTGGGTGACTCACCTCACCCGGCGCTCTCCAGTTTCTGGCCCTTCAGCAGGAACCAGGCCACCAGCGCCGTTGTCAGCAGGACCGCCGCTCCCGCGCCGGAGGCCAGTTGCAGGCCGTGGACGAAGGAGCCCCGGGCCGCGTCGAGCAGGGCCTGAGCCGTGTGCGGGGGCAAACTCGCCGACGCCTCCACCGCCGCCCCCAGTGACTCATGGGCCCCTGCCGGGGTTCCGGCCGGGCCGGGGAAGTCGCGGTAGACACCCGTCACGATCGACCCCAGCAGGGCGATGCCGAGGGCCGCGCCGAGTTCGTACGCCGTCTCCGAGACGGCCGATGCCGCGCCCGCCTCGTCCTTGGGCACGCTGGAGAGGATCACGTCGGCCGTCACCGTGAAGGAGAGGCCGGCGCCGATGCCGACGACCAGCAGCGCGGCGCCCAGGACCGGGTAACCCGTCGAGCGGCCCACGGTCGTGAGGACGGCGAGTGCGATGCCCACGGCCGCCAGACCGCCCGAGACCACGGCACGTACCGAGAAACGGCGGGCCGCGCGGCCCGCGACCAGACCGGCCGCCACCGCGCCGACGGCGGCGGGCAGTTCGGCCAGGCCCGCCTCGAACGGGCGCCTGCCCTGGACGAGTTGCAGGTACTGGGAGAGGAAGAACACCAGGCCGGACATGCCCAGCACGGTCAGCAGGTCGGCGAGGACCGCCCCGCTGAAGCCACGGCGCCTGAACAGGCGCATGTCCAGCAGCGGGGCCGGCATGGTGAGCTGGCGGCGCACGAAGCCGTAGAGGGCCGTCGCGCCCAGCAGGGCCGTGGCGAGCGTGGGCCAGGTGAAGCCGTGGGTGGCGGCCTCCTTGACCGCGTACACGAGGGCGATCATGCCGATGAGGGACAGGACGACGCTGATCAGGTCCCAGGGGCCGGGGTTCGGGTTGCGGGACTCGGGCAGCGTGCGGATGCCGACGAGAACCAGGACCGCCATCACCGGCAGGTTGATGAGGAAGACCGAGCCCCACCAGAAGTGTTCGAGCAGGAAGCCGCCCGTGATCGGGCCGACGGCCGTACCGGCGGAGGCCGTGGCGCCCCAGATGCCGACCGCGAGGCTGCGCTCGCGCGGGTCGTGGAAGATGTTGCGGATCAGGGCGAGGGTGGCGGGCATCAGGGTGGCGCCCGCGACACCGAGCAGCGCCCGCGCCAGGATCATCAGTTCGGGCGTCGTCGCGTAGGCGTTCAGAACGGATATCGCGCCGAACGCCGTGGCGCCGCCGAGGAGGATCCGCTTGCGGCCGATGCGGTCGCCGAGGCTGCCCATGGAGACCAGCAGACCGGCGATGACGAAGGAGTAGACGTCACCGATCCAGAGCAGCTGGGTGCCGGAGGGGTCGAGGTCTTCGCTGATGTAGGGGGTTGCCAGGCCGAGGACGGTGGCGTCGACGGCCACCAGCAGCACGGCCAGGACGAGGACGGAGAGCGCGAGCCAGCGGCCCGGGCGCTTCTCCACCTCCGCCGCACGAGCCGGCTGCAGGGTGCTGGTCATGATTCCTCTCTCCGTGGTGCGTCTGTGCGCCGTGCGCCGCCGAGCAGCAGCTCGACGATCATGTAGGTGAAGTCCTTCGAGGCCACCCGGCCCTCCGCCACCGCCCAGGCGCCGGAGGCCAGCAGGCCGTACAGCGCCTCGGTGAGCCAGGCCGGGGTGAGGTCGATGCGGAACTCGCCGCTCTCCTGGCCGCGCCGGAACAGAGCCGTCAGGCGTTCGTCGATGCGAGCCCAGCCCTGGTTCTGCTGCTCGCCCTCGAACAGCTGGTTCTCGGTGTAGAGGAAGGCGAGCAGGGCGGCCGAGGGTTCGATCGCCCGGACCAGGCGGCGTACGGCCTCGCCCGCCGGGCCCTCGTCCAGGCGGGCCGTGTCCAGAGCCGCCTCGCACTCCGCGATGCCGAGCGCCTCCAGCGCCCGTACGAGCGCGTCACGTCCGGCGAAGTGGCGGTGCAGCGTGGCCCGGCTGATCCCGGCGGCCCTGGCGACCTCGTCCATGGTCGCCGTGGACTTGCGGGTCAGCAGGGCGGCTGCGCTGCGCAGCACGTGGTCACGATCCAAGGCCATGAGACAAGGATAGCCCATGTGAGACATCTCTGTCTCATCATGGGCACGAGTGACTCATCTCTGCTGGTCAGTGGGGGTGCCCGTCAGTGCCAGGGCAGCTGTCCGCGCCGCTCCCAGTAGGCGCGCGGCTCCTCGACCAGGGTGGCGAGGCGGGTCAGCTGGTCCACGTCCAGATCCACGACGGCCGCGTGGAGGTTGGAGGCGAGCTGGGTGACGGTCGCGGCACCGGAGAGAACGACGCCCGCCCAGGGCTGACGCAGGATCAGGGCGAGGGCGACGGCGTCGCAGCCGAGGCCCGCCTCGTCGGCGATGGCCTTCAGGACGTCCGGGGCGTGCGGCGCGGCCAGCCGGCCGTTGGCCATGCCCTCCTTGACGATCACGGTGAGCCCGGCGTCATGGGCCTCGGCGAGGGCGGGGGCGGCCGAGGTCTCCAGGGCGTTGTACGTCGACTGGACGGTACGGAAGAGGGGTGCGCCGTCGACGGTCACCTGGAGGGCGGCGCGGATCGCGTCGGCCTGGGCGGGGCCGCTCGTGGAGAAGCCGATGCTGAGTCCCCCGGCGGCGGCCTCGGCGAGCTCGGCGTGCAGGTCCTTGTCGGTGAGAGCCGGGCTGTCCGGGGTCACCGAATGGATCTGGTAGAGGTCCAGCCGGTCGCCGAGCAGCGCGTCGGTCTCGGCGCGCTGGCGCTCGTAGGTCGCCAGGCCGTGGTCCTTCACCTCGTGCTGTTCGGCGTCGGTGGACCAGCCGGCCGTGTAGGTGTAGCCCCATTTGCTGCCGACGACCACGTCGTCGATGTCCGGGCGCGCGTTCAGCCAGTCGGCGAGGAACTCCTCGGAGCGGCCGTAGGAGCGGGCGACGTCGAAGTAGCGTACGCCCTGGGCGTAGGCGGCGTCGAGGAGTTCGTGGGTACGGCTTCGGAGCGCGTCGACGCTGCGGTTCTCTCCCAGGTCCTCGTCGCGGCCGAGGTTGATGTAGCCGGGGCGGCCGACGGCAGCCAGGCCGAGGCCGATGTGGCAGGTCGGCGTCGTGGCGTGCGCGAGACGGGCGAAGGGCATCGGGGGCTCCGTTCGGTCGGCTCCGATGGGGCTTTCGACCAACGTAACCCCGCGATGCCCTTCGCTCCCGCAGGAGATCCCGGGGCGTGCGGTGTGCCTGCGAGGGCGGATGCCTCGTGGCTGCCCGCGCAGTTTCCCGCGCCCCTTACGGGGCGCCGCCCTCAGCCGTGCTTCTTGGCGTCCGCCCACTCGTGCTGCCGTGCCACGTCCGCCTTGACCTCGGCGAGCTGTACGGCGACCGCGCTGGGTGCCGTACCGCCGCGCCCGTTGCGGGAGGCGAGGGCGCCGGGCACGTTGAGGACCGTACGCACCTCCGGAGTGAGATGGGCCGAGATCTTCGCGAACTGCTCGTCCGTGAGCTCGTCCAGTTCCTTGCCCTCGCCCTCGGCGATCTTCACGCACTCGCCGGCGACCTCGTGCGCCACCCGGAACGGCACGCCCTGCTTGACCAGCCACTCGGCGATGTCGGTGGCGAGCGAGAAGCCGGCCGGGGCCAGTTCCTCCATGCGCTCGCGGTTGACGGTGAGGGTGGCGATCATGCCGGTGAAGGCCGGGAGCAGCACCTCCAGCTGGTCGCAGGAGTCGAAGACCGGCTCCTTGTCCTCCTGGAGGTCGCGGTTGTAGGCGAGGGGCAGGGCCTTGAGGGTCGCCATGAGCCCGGTGAGGTTGCCGATCAGGCGGCCGGACTTGCCCCGGGCCAGCTCCGCGATGTCCGGGTTCTTCTTCTGCGGCATGATCGACGAGCCCGTGGAGAACGCGTCGTGCAGGGTCACGAAGGAGAACTCCTTCGTGTTCCAGATGATGATCTCCTCGGAGACCCGGGAGAGGTTGACCCCGATCATCGCGGTGATGAAGGCGAACTCGGCGACGAAGTCGCGGGAGGCCGTGCCGTCGATGGAGTTGCCGACGCTGCCGTGCTCGAAGCCGAGGTCCTTGGCGACCGCCTCCGGGTCCAGGCCCAGGGAGGAGCCCGCGAGGGCGCCCGAGCCGTACGGCGACACCGCCGTCCGCTCGTCCCACTGGCGCAGCCGCTCGGCGTCCCGGGACAGCGACTGGACGTGGGCCAGAACGTGGTGGGCGAAGAGCACCGGCTGGGCGTGCTGCAGGTGGGTGCGGCCGGGCATCGCCACGTCCGGGTGGGCCTCGGCGAGGCCGATCAGCGCGTCCTGGAGCTCGGCGATCAGGCCGCCGATGGTACGGGCGTGGTCGCGCAGATACATGCGGAAGAGGGTCGCGACCTGGTCGTTCCTCGACCGGCCGGCGCGCAGCTTGCCGCCGAGGTCCGGGCCGAGGCGCTCCAGGAGGCCACGCTCCAGGGCCGTGTGGACGTCCTCGTCGGCGATGGTGCCGACGAAGGAGCCGTCGGCGACGTCCGCCTCCAGCCGGTCGAGCCCGGCGATCATGCGCGTCAGTTCGTCCTCGGTGAGCAGGCCCGCCTTGTGCAGCACGCGCGCGTGGGCACGCGAACCGGCGATGTCGTAGGGCGCGAGCCGCCAGTCGAAGTGGACGGACGCGGACAGCTTCGCCAGGGCCTCGGCGGGACCGTCGGCGAAACGGCCGCCCCAGAGCCGTACGTCACCGCTGTTGCTGCTCACTTGCGTTGCTCCTCGGAAGATGGCTGTGGACGACCGACTCCCCACCCTTCCAGGCGGGGAGTCGGCTGTCAGGCTGATGCGGATGAGGTGAACCCGTACGGGGTCAGGCCAGATCCCGCTTGGCCGCGATCTTCGACGACAGGCTGTAGATGTCGATGAAGCCCTTGGCCGCCGCCTGGTCGAAGGTGTCGCCGGTGTCGTAGGTGGCGAGGTTGAAGTCGTACAGGGACGACTCGGAGCGCCGGCCGGTGACGACCGCGCGGCCGCCGTGCAGGGTCATCCGGACGTCGCCGCTCACATGCCGGTTGGCCTCGTCGATGAAGCCGTCCAGGGCGCGCTTGAGCGGGGAGAACCACTGGCCGTCGTAGACCAGCTCGCCCCAGCGCTGCTCGACCTGCCGCTTGTAGCGGGCCAGCTCGCGCTCGACGGTGACGCTCTCCAGCTCCTGGTGGGCCGTGATGAGCGCGATCGCGCCCGGGGCCTCGTACACCTCGCGGGACTTGATGCCGACGAGGCGGTCCTCGACCATGTCGATCCGGCCGATGCCCTGGGCGCCGGCACGCTCGTTGAGCTGCTGGATGGCTTGCAGGACGGTGACGGGCTTGCCGTCGACCGCGACCGGGACGCCCTCCTCGAAGGTGATGATCACCTCGTCGGCCTCGCGGGTCACGGCCGGGTTCTGCGTGTATTCGTAGATGTCCTCGATCGGGGCGTTCCAGATGTCCTCCAGGAAGCCCGTCTCGACCGCGCGCCCGAAGACGTTCTGGTCGATGGAGTACGGGGACTTCTTGGTGGTGGCGATCGGGAGCCGCTTCTCCTCGCAGAAGGCGATTGCCCTGTCGCGGGTCATCGCGTAGTCGCGGACCGGCGCGATGCACTTCAGGTCGGGGGCGAGGGCGACGATGCCGGCCTCGAAGCGGACCTGGTCGTTGCCCTTGCCGGTGCAGCCGTGGGCGACCGTGGTGGCGCCGTGCTTCTGGGCGGCGGCGACCAGGTGCTTCACGATCGTCGGCCGGGAGAGGGCGGAGACCAGCGGGTAGCGGTCCATGTAGAGGGCGTTCGCCTTGATCGCCGGGAGGCAGTACTCGTCGGCGAACTCGTCCCTGGCGTCCGCGACCTCGGCCTCGACGGCACCGCAGGCGAGGGCGCGCTTGCGGATGACGTCCAGGTCCTCTCCGCCCTGGCCTACGTCCACCGCGACGGCGATGACCTCGGCGCCCGTCTCCTCGGCGATCCAGCCGATGGCGACGGAGGTGTCCAGACCGCCCGAGTAGGCGAGTACGACGCGCTCGGTCACGGGTTTCTCCTCACGCTGCGTTCACTGACATGCATGAGTATGCAGAACTCTGCATGATTCGTCAATCGCCCTCCGGTCGGGACGGAGATTCCGCGGTGTCGGGTCCAGACCTACAGGTCCGACATTTCCTTAGACGGGCGAACGGCTTTCGTCGATAATCGTTAGACATGGGAAAGATCTATGAGCGCATAGACGGCAGGCTCCGGACGTTCATCGAGGAGCAGCCCCTCTTCTTCACCGCGACCGCGCCGCTCTCCGGCGACGGTACGGTCAACCTCTCCCCCAAGGGCCTCAAGGGCTCCTTCGCCGTGCTCGACGAACTCACCGTGGCGTACCTCGACTTCGCCGGGTCCAACGCCGAGACCATCGCGCACCTGCGGGAGAACGGGCGGATCACCCTCATGTGGTGCGCCTTCCAGGGGCCGCCGAACATCGTGCGGGTGCACGGCCGGGGCGAGCCGGTCTTCCGGGACGACCCGCGCTTCAGGGAGCTGCTCTCCCACTTCCCGGACATCGACCCGAGCCCGCACGGCCTGCGCGCGATCATCGTGGTCCACACCGAACTGGTGCGGGACACCTGCGGCTACGCGGTCCCCTACATGGCCTACGAGGAGGACCGCGACCTGCACGGCAAGCGCTTCGCGCGCGAGGACGACACCTCGCTGAGCACGTACTTCACGAAGAAGGAGCATGTCGCGGCGAGCCTGGATGGACTACCCGGGCTGCCGTTGCCGCTGCCGCCCTCTAGCTTCTGAGTCATGCGCCCCGTTGTCGCCCTCGCCCTCGTGTCCGCGTCCGTCTGCCTGCTCGGTGCCGCGCCCGGTCGCGAGCCCGACCCGTTGCCCGCGCGGATGGCGGACACCGGGGGCGGTACCCAGCTGATCACCGCCGAGGCCCCGGCCACCGACGCGACGTCGGGGACTCTCACCTGGTGGGACCTGCGGGACGGGCAGTGGGTCGAGGCCGGCTCCGCACCGGCGCGGTTCGGGGCGAACGGGCTGGTGGAGGGGGGTACGCGCAAGCAGGGGACGAACACGACGCCGACCGGGCTGTACGACCTTCCGTTCGGGTTCGGGATCAAGGCGGCGCCCAGCGGGACGCGCGTCGAGTACCGGACGGTGAAAGAGAGTTCCTGGTGGTGCGAGGACAACAACTCCTCGGCGTACAACCGGTGGGTGGACCCGCTGCCCGCCGACTGCCGTGCCACCGAGTCCGAGCAGATGTTCTCCTACACGGATCAGTATGCGTACGGGCTCGTCATCGGGTTCAACTACGAACGGCCGGTGCACGGGCACGGAGCCGGGATCTTCCTGCACGTCAACGGGAAGGCGGCCACGGCCGGTTGTGTGTCGGTACCGGAGGACGCGATGCGCGCCGTCCTCGCGTGGGCCGACCCGGCGGCCAAGCCGCACATCGCGATCGGAACGGCGAGCGGAGCGACGGCGACGACGCGCTACTGACGGTCTCGCGGCTCGGTGGCCGCCAGGTGGGAGCCGGCGCTCTCCGACGCCGAGAACGAGCTGGGACGGTGGACGGATCGCCTCCGCCTGGCGTTCCGCCGGCGCTACGACGGGTCCTGCGAGGCGGGTTGCGTCGTGCGGATTGGGTCTCCGAGACCTGTCGTATGTACAACGGCTGCGGGCGGACCGGAAGAAGCCGGCCCACGCGGCCGAAGTCCGGGCCGGGCCGAGGGCAGCGCCCTTCTCGACCGGGCACAAGACGACATCGAAGAGGAGTGGACCGACCCCCCGCGGTGGAAGGCCCTTACGGCCGAGGATCTCGCGGCCTACGCCCTGTCCCAGCGGGTGAGCGCACTGTCCGCGTACCAACTCCTCGCA
The DNA here is from genome assembly GCF_001542625.1 of Streptomyces griseochromogenes. Classification (NCBI taxonomy): domain Bacteria; kingdom Bacillati; phylum Actinomycetota; class Actinomycetes; order Kitasatosporales; family Streptomycetaceae; genus Streptomyces; species Streptomyces griseochromogenes. The sequence goes on from NZ_CP016279.1 coordinate 7,958,941, forward strand.
CCCTTGCGGGAACTGGGCGCTCTCATCCCCGAACTCACCCCCTCCGAAGTGACCCGCCTCCCCTCCGGGATCCCGGACGCCCGGGACCTCGTCGCCCTCAATGCCGAGCACCGCGTCTCCGCCCCGGGGGCCGGTGGGCGCGGCGCACATACGGTTCGCGGCGCATGCCGTCGACGCGGACGAGGAGTGGGTGCGGGAGCGGCTCGCGTTGTACGCGGAGTTCTTCCGGCTGGAACCGTCCGGAACGGTGACGACCGTCCCGGCGGCTACCGGGCGGCCGGCAGCCGGACCGTGAACGTCGTCGACCCGGGCTCGCTCCGCAGGCCCACGCTCCCCCCGTGCGCCTCCACCACGCCCGCCACGATCGACAGCCCCAGCCCGGCACCGCCGCCGGAGGCGTCCGCCCGGCGGCGGTGTTCCGCCCGGGTGAAGCGTTCGAAGGCGCCCGGCTGGACGTCCTCGGGGATGCCGGGACCGTCGTCGTGGACCAAAAGGCGGGCCGAACCGTCCTCGGTCGCCAGGGTCACCGTCACCTTGGTGCCGACGGGCGTGTGCAAACGCGCGTTCGCCAACAGGTTGGCCAACACCTGTTGGAGGCGGTGGGCGTCGCCCGGGACCGTCACCGGGTCCTCGGGCAGGTCGAGGGTCCAGCCGTGCTCGGGGCCCGCGGCACGGGCGTCGGTGACCGCGTCCAGGACCAGGTGCGTCAGGTCGACCGGCCGGCTCTCCAGCGGGCGGCCCGCGTCGAGCCGGGCCAGCAGGAGCAGGTCGTCGACCATCTCGCCCATGCGGGAGGACTCGGCGGCGATGCGCTCCAGGGCGCGGTTCACCTCCGGCGGCACCGGGCCGGGGTGGAGCAGGGCCAGTTCCGCGTGTCCGCGGACCGAGGCGACCGGGGTGCGCAGCTCGTGGCTGGCGTCGGCGGCGAAGCGGCGCAGCCGCTCCTCACTGGCGTGGCGCTTGGTCAGGGCGTCCTCGACATGGCCCAGCATGCGGTTGAAGGCCGCCGCCACCCGGCCGACCTCGCTGCGGGCGTCGGGTTCCGGGGCGCGGGGCGGCAGGGCCACCTCGCCGCTGGCCAGGGGGAGCTCGCTGACCCGGGTGGCGGTGGCCGCGACCCTGCTGAGCGGCCGTAGCGACCAGCGGACCCAGAAGGCCCCCGCCACGCCGGTCACCACCAGGGCCAGGCCGAAGACGACGGCGGCCACCAGTTCGAGGCGGCGGACGGTCGCCTGCACGGGCTCCAGCGGGAGGCCGACGATCAGGACGTCCCCGTCCCGGCCCGGGGAGGCGACGACCCGGTAGTCGTCCAGGGCGGAGAGGCCGATGGTGTGGGGCCTGCCGTCGGCCCGCACACCGGCCAGCCGCTTGCGGTCCGCGGCGGACAGGTCGACGTTCAGCTCCGCGGACGGGTCGCCGGAGCGGATGAGGCCCTTGTTGGTGACGGCGCCGTTCAGCAGGCGGGCGCCGAAGGTGCCGGTGGCCAGGCGGCGGGTGTCGCCGTGTTCGTCGCCGTCGTGATCGTCGGGCACCGACCCGTTGTGCTCCAGGCTCTCCGGGAACCGGGTGCCGACCTGGACGAGCTGTTCGTCGAGGCGCTGGGTGAGGAAGCCGTTCAGTTCGACGACCGCGGCGAGTCCCACGGCCGCGCAGCTCACCGCGAGCAGGACCACCAGGCCGAAGGTGAGGCGGGCGCGCAGCGTGCGGGGCCGGGGCAGGCGTCGTACGGGACTCACCTGGACACCGGCTTCAGGACGTAGCCCGCGCCGCGCACCGTGTGGATCATGGGTTCGCGGCCCGCGTCCACCTTCTTGCGCAGGTAGGAGATGTACAGCTCGACCACATGGGCCCGGCCGCCGAAGTCGTAGGACCAGACCCGGTCGAGGATCTGGGCCTTGCTGAGGACGCGGCGCGGGTTGCGCATGAGGAAGCGGAGGAGTTCGAACTCGGTCGGTGAGAGTTCGATCAGCTCGCCGGCCCGGGTCACCTCGCGGGCCTCCTCGTCCATGACCAGGTCGCCCACGGTCAGCCGCGGCCCCTCCTCCTGCTGCCGGGCCATGCCCGCGCGACGCAGCAGTCCGCGCAGCCGGGCGACGACCTCCTCCAGGCTGAAGGGCTTGGTGACATAGTCGTCGCCGCCCGCCGTGATGCCGGCGATGCGGTCCTCGACCGCGTCACGGGCCGTGAGGAAGAGCACACACACGTCCGGCTTCACCTCGTGCAGCCGGCGCAGCACCGCGAAGCCGTCGGTGTCCGGGAGCATCACGTCCAGGACGACGGCGTCGGGCAGCAGCTCACGCGCGGCCGAGAGCGCGGAGGCGCCGTCGCCGGCCGCGCGCACCTCCCAGCCCTCGTAGCGCAGGGCGCCGGTGAGCACCTCCGCGAGGTCGGGGTCGTCGTCCACGACGAGGACGCGCAGCGGAGTGCCGTCGGGGCGGGTGACGGCGGGGCGGCCGGAGCGGGTGGTGTTCATCGCATCTACCAGCATCGCTCGTGCCGCGGGTGGCGGGCCGCCCGGGCACCTCTGAGTTTCCTCTGAGTCGGCCGGGCGGGGCGGCCGCTCAAAGGTCCCTGAGAGCTTCGGCACGCACAGTGGCCGGGTACGGCAGACGAAGGGACGGCCATTCATGACCACCGTGGACTCGAGCCCGGCGGCCCCGCCTCGGCCCGCACGGCGCTCCCCCGCCGGCCTGGTGCTCGCAGTGCTGTGGGCGGGGGCGGCGGCCGTGGTCGCGCTCTGGTGGGCGGACACGGGGTCCGTGGTCGCCGCGGCGGGCTGGCTGACCGGGGCCGGGCGCATCGCCGGACTGCTGTGCGGGTACGCCTGCGCGGTGCTGGTCGGCCTGATGGCGCGGGTGCCGCTGCTGGAGGCGCGGATCGGATCGGACCGGGTGGCGCGCTGGCACGCGATGGCCGGCCGGTACACGGTCTGCCTGCTGCTCGCGCACATCGTGCTGATCCTGGCCGGGTACGCCGCCCAGGACCGGGTCTCGCCGTGGCACGAGGCGGTCACCGTCGTCCTGGACTACCCGGAGATGCTCAAGGCGACCGCCGGCACGCTGCTCCTGCTCGCGGTCGGTGTCACCTCGGCGCGGGCCGTGCGCCGCCGGACCAGCTACGAGTTCTGGTACTACGTCCACCTCTTCACGTACGCGGCCGTCTTCCTGGCCTTCGGGCACCAGGTGGCCCTCGGCGACCAGTTCAGCGGCGATCCGGCGGCCACCGCCGTGTGGTACGCGCTGTACCTGGGCGTGGCCGCCCTGGTGGTGTGGTTCCGGATCCTCGTGCCGGTCCGGCTGAACCTGCGGCACCGGCTGCGTGTGGAGTCGGTGCACCCGGAGGCGCCGGGCGTGTACTCGGTCGTCGTACGCGGGCTGCGCCTGGACGAACTGGGCGCGCGGCCGGGGCAGTTCTTGCGCTGGCGGTTCCTCGGCGAGGGCATGGGCTGGACGTCGACGCCGTACTCCCTGTCGGCGCCGCCGCGCCCGGACCTGCTGCGGATCACCGTCAAGGCGCTCGGCGACCACAGCGCGGCCGTCGCGCTGCTGCGGCCGGGCACCCGGGTGTGGGCGGAGGGACCGTACGGCTCCCTGACCGCCGACCGGGCCGGCGGCCACCGGTCCCTGCTGATCGCGGCCGGCGTCGGCATCACCCCGCTGCGCGCGCTGTTCGAGACGCTGCCCGGCGAGGTCACCCTGCTCTACCGGGCGCGCGGCGCGGAGCACCTGGCGCTGGGCGGCGAGCTGGAGGCGATCGCCGGATGGCGGGGCGCGCGGGTGCTGTACGCGCTCGACGGGCCGCGCGGGGAGCGGCCGGGCATCACGGCACAGTCGCTGCGCGCGACGTTCCCGGGGCTCGCGGGCCACGACGTGTACCTCTGCGGCCCGCACGGCTTCGCCCAGGACGTGTACGGGGCGCTGCGGGCGGCCGGGGTGCCGGACCGTCGTATCCACCACGAGTCGTTCGAGCTGTGAGGCTTTCTGTGCACGCGTTGAAGAAGAATCGTCCCCTCCGCCGCATCGTGCTGGCGAGTGCCGCCACCGTCTCGGGGATGGTGCTGCTGCTGTCGCTGAAGCCGCACACGAATTCCGTGGTGGCGGCGAGCGCCGAGTCGCACGCGCCGTCGAGCGGTTCGAGCACGGCACCGGGCACCGGCACGAGGACCGTCACCGGCGACACCGTCCAGACGCGGTGGGGACCGGTCCGGGTGCGGGTCACGATCGAGGGCGGAAGGCTCACCGACGTCACCGCGCTCAGCTACCCGCAGGACAACCCGCGCGACCAGGAGATCAGCGGCTACGCCCTCCCCCAGCTGCGGAGCGAGGCGCTGGCCGCCCAGAGCGCGCGGATCGACACGGTCTCCGGAGCCACGTACACCAGTGGCGGCTACCGCCGGTCGCTGCAGTCCGCGCTGGACTCCGCGGGCCTCTGAACACTCAGCGCATGCGCCACGTATCTCTGGGCCAAGGGTCAAGTCCCCACGGAGGAACCGTGACCACCACGCTCGCAGGCGGACGTGCCGCCCGCCGCCAGACGATGCGCCGCATCCGCCCGCGCCGCTCCCCGGCCGTACCGCTGCTGCTCGCGGTCTGGGCGGGCGCGGTGGCCGTGCTGTGGCTCTGGTGGCACAACACCCCGTCCATCGCCGACGACAACGGCAAGATCCTCAACGCGGGCCGGATCACCGGTCTGCTGGCCGGCTACCTGATGGCGCTGGTCGTGCTCCAGATGGCGCGCGTACCGGCGCTGGAACGCCGCGTCGGCTCCGACCGGGTGGCTCGCTGGCACGCGATGAGCGGCCGTTACACGCTCTGTCTGGTCCTGGCGCACGTCTTCCTCACCATGTGGGGGTACGCGCTGCAGGCCGGCAAGTCGCTCGGCGACATCGTGCAGCAGACCATCGACTCCATCAACCAGCTGCCGGACATGGGCAAGGCCGCCATCGGCATGGCCCTGTTCCTGCTCATCGGCCTGACGTCGATCGGCCCGGTCCGCCGCCGGCTGCCGTACGACACCTGGTACCACGTCCACCTGCTCACGTACGCGGCGGTGTTCCTGACGTTCTGGCACCAGATCACCACCGGCAACGACTTCGCGGTCGAGCCCACCGCCAAGACCTTCTGGTACGTGCTGTACGGGTCGGTCACCGCGCTGGTGCTCTGGTACCGGATCCTCACCCCGATCCGGCTGAACCTCCGTCACCGCATGCGGGTGGAAGCGGTGATCGAGGAGACGCCGGGCATCGTGTCGGTGCTGATCGGCGGGCGGAAGCTGCACCGGATGGGCGCGGAGGCGGGGCAGTTCTTCCGCTGGCGGTTCCTCGCCCCGGGAATGCGGTTCAGCTCGCACCCGTACTCGCTGTCGGCGGCGCCCCGCCCCGACATGCTGCGGATCACGGTGAAGGCGATCGGCGACCACAGCGAGCGGCTGCGCGAGCTGACGCCCGGCACCCGGGTGTGGGCGGAGGGCCCGTACGGCGCGCTGACCGCGCAGCGGCGCAGCGCGGGGAAGGTGCTGCTGGTCGCGGGCGGGGTCGGCATCACGCCGATGCGGGCGCTGTTCGAGACGCTGCCCGGGGCGGCCGGTGACATCACCCTGCTGTACCGGGCCAACACCACCCAGGACCTGGCGCTGTGGGACGAGCTGGCCGCGATCGCCAAGGAGCGGGGCGCCCGGCTGATGTACGCGGTCAACAGCCCCGAGGGCGAGCGTCCGGACATCTCCGCGGAGAACCTCCAGCGGAAGATCCCGGACATCGATCGCCACGATGTGTTCATGTGCGGCCCGCCCGGGTTCGCGCAGTCGGTGTTCGAGGCACTGCGCGACGCGGGAGTCCCCGCGCGGCGTATCCACCACGAGTCGTTCGAGATGTGAGCGGGAGCTGCGAAGCGATGAGGAAGAGCCACCCCATTCGGCGCGTCGTGCTGGCCACCGCCGCCACCGTGTCCGGTGTCGTGCTGCTGCTGTCGCTGAAGCCCGCGTCGGATCCGGCCGCGGCCTCGGCGGCGGGCGCGGCCCCGCAGCAGACCGCGGCGGGGCAGGAGTCGCCGCAGGGCGGTCAGCAGGGCGGTGGGCAGTCCGCCGGGACGGTGACCGGTGACGCGGCCCAGACCCAGTACGGGACCGTACAGGTACGGCTGACCGTCGCGAACGGGAAGATCACCAAGGCGGAGGCGGTGCAGGCGCCCAAGGGCGGCCTCAGCGACCAGAAGACCGCCCTCTCCGTGCCCAAGCTCAACCAGGAGGCCGTCACGGCGCAGAGTGCGCAGATCGACGCGGTCTCCGGGGCGACGTACACGAGCACGGGGTACAAGAAGTCGCTGCAGTCGGCGCTGGACAAGGTGAAGGCGTCGTCGGCCGCGTCCGGCGGTTCGTCCTCCGGTTCCGGTTCGTCCTCGGGCGCCGGTTCCTCGTCCGGGTCGGCCCAGGCCCGTACCGTCACCGGCAAGGCCGTCCAGACCCAGTACGGCACGGTCCAGGTCCGGATCACGGTCAGCGACGGGAAGATCACCAAGGCGGACGCGGTGCAGGCGCCCAAGGGCGGCCTCAGCGACCAGAAGACCGCCCTCTCCGTGCCCAAGCTCAACCAGGAGGCGGTGGCGGCCGGGAACGCGAACATCGACGCGGTCTCCGGGGCCACCTACACCAGCACCGGCTACAAGCAGTCGCTGCAGTCGGCGCTGGACCAGGCCGGTGGCTGACACGGTGACCGAGCCGGCGAAGGCTCCCGCCGCGGTGCGTCATGCGGAGGAGGTCATGGGGACCGTCTTCTCCTTCGACGTCCGCGGCGGGGAACGCGATGCGGTACGGCAGGCCCTTCAGGAGGCGGTCGCGGGCCTGCACCGGGCCGACGCGCTCTTCTCCACGTACCGCGAGGACAGCGAGGTGTCCCGGCTGGCCCGGGGCGAGCTGACCGTGGAGCGGTGCGCTCCCGAGATGGCCGAGGTGCTGGACCTGGCGGCCGAGGCCGAGCGGGCGAGCGGGGGATGGTTCAGCACCCGGTACCGGGGCTCGCTGGACCCGACCGGCATCGTGAAGGGCTGGTCCGCCGAGCGGGCCGCGCTGCAGCTGGCCGCCGTGGAGGGGGTGTGCGGCGTCAGCGTGAACGGCGGTGGTGACGTCCAGATGCTGGGCGCGCCGGAGCCGCAGCGGCCGTGGCGGGTGGGGGTGGCCGATCCGCTGCGCCCGGGCGGTCTTGCGGCGGTGATCTCGGCGGCCGGGGTGGACGAGCTGTCGGTGGCCACCTCGGGTACGGCCGAGCGCGGGGCGCACATCGTGGATCCCCGTACGGGCCGGCCGGCGGTGACGGACCTGGTGGCGGTGACGGTGGTGGGGCCGCGGCTGACCTGGGTGGACTGCTGGGCCACGGCGGCGTTCGCGATGGGGTCGCGGGCGGGGCTGGACTGGCTGGAGTCGCTGCCGGACGTCGAGGGGCTGCTGATCACCGCGGGCGACGAGGTGCGGTGCACCGGGGGCCTGGCCGCGCGACTGGGCTGAGGGAAACGATGCCGCAGTGGGAGTTTTCCCCCTTTTGCCCAAAAATGCCATCCAAGTTCCACCCTGAGCCGTATCTCCTGTGAAGCAAGTTGAAGGAGGAACGGCATGGCCATCTTCAGCAGTCTCATGCCCGCCATGCGCCGGGACCATGGTGACCGCTCGTCGGAGCACGACCACGGTCACGACCATGACCACGGCCACGACCACGGTCACGACCACGGCGGCCACGGGGGCCACGGAGGTCACGGTGACCATGGCGGCCACGGCGGCCACGGCGGCCACGGTCACGGCGGCTACTGATCACACCCGAGGGCTGAGCGGACCGGGGCCGGGGGGACCCGGCCCGCTTCGCCGATCCCCGAGGAACGCATGCCATGGCGCATGTCCTGCGTCGTCTGCTGTCGGTGGGCGAGACCTCCGACGCCGTGGTCGCGCCCGCGCCCGCTGTGGCCCCCAGCGCGGTGTTCCGGCGGTTCTGGCCGTACACCCGCGGCGCCCGACGCTGGCTGGCGCCGGTCGTCTTCTTCAGCGTGGCCGGCCCGGTCGTGGACGCCACGGAGATCTGGCTGTTCAAGATCGTCGTGGACGATGTGCTCGTCCCGCGGGACCTCAGGCCGTTTCTGTGGATCGCCCCGGCCTATCTGGGGCTCGTTCTGTGCTCCGGCGTTCTGGGGTTCGCCGACGACGTGACGTCCACCTGGGTGAGCGAACGCTTCCTGCTCTCCTTGCGCGCCGATGTGTTCCGGCACGTCCAGGGGCTCTCACTCGGCTTCTTCGAACGCCGGCGGCTCGGGGACGTGCTCTCCCGGGTCACGGGCGATGTCGACGCGGTCGAGACGTTCCTGCTCTCCGGCGTGGCCGACGCGCTCTACTACGTGATCCGGCTGAGCCTCTTCCTCGGCCTGCTGTTCTACCTGCGGTGGGACCTCACCCTGCTCGCCCTCGCCATCGTGCCGCTGTTCTGGGGCACCGGCCGGCACTTCTCACGACTGATCAAGGAGGCGTCGCGGGAGCGCAGGCGGCTCAGCGGCTCGATCAGCGCGATCGCCGAGGAGTCACTGGGCAACGTCGCCCTCGTGCAGGCGTACAACCGGCAGGGGTGGGAGGAGCGCCGGTTCGAGCGGGAGAGCGCCGGCCGCTTCCGGGCCGCGATGGCCTCGGCGCGGATCCGTGCCGTCTACGGACCCGTCGTCGAGATCATCGAGGTGACCGGCGGCCTCGCGGTCATGGGTCTCGGCACCTGGAAGGTGGCCCAGGGACAGCTCACCCTCGGCGGGCTGCTGGTCTTCGTCGCGCTGATCGGCGAGATGTACGGCCCGGTCCGCGGCCTGTCCCGGCTCGGCACCACCTTCTACGCGGCGTCCGCCTCGGCCGAGCGGATCATCGAGTTGCTGGACCAGCGGCCACAGGTGGCCGAGGCCCCGCATGCCCGGCGGATCGGCCGGACGCGGGGTGAGGTGGAGTTCGACGGCGTCTGGTTCCGCTATCCCGGCACCGCCGGCCGGGCGCTGTCGGACGTGTCCTTCCATGTGGCACCCGGCGAGACGGTGGCGCTGGTCGGGGCCAGCGGGGCCGGCAAGTCGACGGTGGCCAAACTCCAGCTGCGCTTCTACGACCCCGACCGGGGAGCGGTCCGCCTCGACGGGGCCGATCTGCGCTCCCTGCGCCTGCCTGACGTACGGGAGAACGTCGCGGTGGTGCTGCAGGAGACGCTCGTCTTCCACGGCACCGTGCGGGAGAACATCGCCTACGGCCGGCCGGAGGCGAGTGAGGCGGACATCGTGGCGGCGGCGCGCGCCGCGGACGCGCACGAGTTCATCGCCTCGCTCCCGGACGGCTACGACACCCTGGTCGGCCAGCGCGGCCGGACCCTGTCCGGCGGGCAGGGCCAGCGCCTGGCGATCGCCCGCGCGATGATCAGGGACGCGCCGGTGCTGCTGCTCGACGAGCCGACCACCGGGCTGGACGTCCGGTCGGGCCTGCGGATCATGGACCCGCTGCGCCGGCTCATGGCCGGGCGGACGACCGTCGTCATCTCGCACAACCTGCTGACCGTGCGCGACGCCACCCGGATCGTGGTGCTCGATCACGGCCGGGTCGTCGAGCAGGGCACCCACGGCGATCTGCTCGACCGCGACGGGACCTATGCCCGGCTCCACCGACTGCACGGCACGGCCGGATCCACGACCCCGGGGACGGTGCCGTCGTGAGTGCCTCCGCTGCCCGGTCGGCCCCGCCGCTGGCACCGGGCAGCAGACCGGTCCCGGGCTACGAGGTGCTGGCGCATCTGACGCGCACCGGCTGGCTCGACGTCTACGACGCCTGGAGCGAGGAACGCGCCTGCCGTTGTGCGATCAAGACGGTGCGTCCCGACCGCCGGGGCGAGCGGCGCCTCGGCGAGCGGCTGCTGCGCGAGGGCCGGTGGCTGCGCGACTTCACCCATCCCCATCTGGTCCGTGCCTACGAGACCGTCGAGTCGCCCGAGCCGCTCGTCGTCCTGGAGACCCTGACCGGTGAGACGCTCTCCCACCTCCTGGACCGGTTGCGGCGCCGGCCGGCCGCCGCCGACGTGGCGCTGCTCGGGACGCAGCTGTGTTCCGCGGTGCACTACCTCCACCGTCAGGGCCTGCTGCACCTGGATCTGAAGCCGTCCAACGTGGTGGTGGACTGCGGTCATGCGAAGGTGCTGGACCTGAGCGTGGCGCGGCCGCCCGGGCCCGCGCCCGCGGGAGTGGGCACCCGCTGCTACCTCGCTCCGGAGCAGGCCCGCGGCGGGCCGCTCACGGCCGCGGCCGACGTGTGGGGCATCGGCATCACCTTGTTCGAGGCGGCCTGCGGTGACCGGCCGTTCGACCGGGGCGGGACCGGGGACGAGGAGCCCCGCGACGGGGAGCCCCGCGACGGGGAGAGGGCGGGCGAGGGCGGTTCCGGTGGCCCGGCCGGCCGGTATCCGCAGCTGGAGCGCAGCGCCCCGGCCGTCGGGTCCCGGCGGCGCCTGCCGCCCGCGCTCGCGGCCGCCGTCGACCGCTGCCTGCGGACCGACCCGTCGTCGCGGCCCACGGTCGCCGGACTGGCCGCCGCCCTGGCGGAGGCGCTGCCCGGCCCGCCGCGTCCCGCCTCCTCCCGGGTCTGAGGCCGGGCGCCGGATTCCCTCCTGCCGGGTCACGACTCCCCGGTCACGACTCCCGGGTCACGACCTGACCCGTCTGCAACTGGGCCTTGGCGAGGACGGTGCCGTCGGGGGACTCGACGCGGGCGCCGGAGACGGCCTTGGCGTCGATGGGGGTCGCCCCGCCCCAGGAGCCGCGTCCGTCGCGCAGCTCGAAGGAGCCGACACGGACGGCCGTGCCGTCGGAGCGTTCGAGCAGGCAGGCGACCCTGCCGTTGAACAGGGTGCCGGGACGGGAGAGGGCGACGGACATGAAGATCCAGCCGTCGGCCCCCGGGTGGGCGTAGACCTCGCCGACGGGATGCCGGCCGCCTCCGGGCACGGTCATGTCGCCGACCAGCACGGGCTCGGTCTCCACGGCGGCCGGGGGCGAGGCCGTGACCTCCTGGACGACGGTGCCGATCCCCCAGCCGGCGAACCCGACGGCGACCAGGAGCGCGGAGGCGACCGCCGCGATCCGCAGCCGGGCCCGGCGGGCGCGTCCGCGCAGGCCCTGGTGCGCGAGGCCGGACTCGCGGCCGTGCGCGCCCGCCTCGTGCGCCGCGTGCTGGGCGAGCCCGCGGGCCACCCGGGTCTCGAACCCGGGCGGCGGCTCGCGCTCCGGCAGCAGGCCGATCAGCCGGTCGCCGACCAGGGTCAGCTGTTCGACGTACTCCCGGCAGTCGGCGCACCGGTCCAGATGCGCGACCGCCATGGCGCGCTCACGTCCGGGCAGCACTCCCAGCGCGAGCTCGGCGCCGATCTCGCGCAGCTTCTCGCAGTTCACGTCACTGGACATGGTCGCCTCGGTTCGGAGACGCGAGCGTGGTCCGCAGTTTCGCCATCGCCGTCCGGATCCGCGTCTTGGCGGTGCCCAGCGGGACGTGCTCCCAGTCGGCGATCTGCTGGGCGGTCATGCCGTAGATGCCGGCCATCACCAGGGCACGGGCCTGCTCCCGCGGCAGCCGCGCCAGGGCGCCCCGGAGCTGGGACGAGGCCTCGTCGGCCAGCGCCCACTGCTCGGGGGTCTCCGTGACGACGCCGAGCAGGCCGTCGAGGTTCTCGGGCGCCATCGGCTCCGTCCGCCGCGCGCGGACGGCGTCGATCGCGAGGTTGTGCGCGATGGTGGTGAGCCAGGTCGTGACCGAACCTCGGCGCGAGTCGTAGATCTGCGCATGACGCCACGCACGCTCGAACGTCTGCTGAGCGATGTCCTCGGCGAGCTGCGGATCCCCGGTGACGGCCATGGCGACTCCGAAGACCTTGTGCTGGAATCTCCGTACGAAGGTGACGGCGACTTCCGGATCACCGGTGGCCAGCCCGGACAGCAGTGCTTCGTCCGGGAGGCGGTCCACAGGAGACCGGAAACCCGACACACCTCTGTATACGCTCGGCCGCCGCCCGGAGATTGCCCGCCCGCCGCGGAAGATCACATTCCTATTCTGCGCCGCGGGGCCGGGCCCTGCATGCGGTCAGTGCCCGTTCTGCGCCAGCCGCAGCAGATGGTCCGCCAGCGCCTGTCCCCCGGTCGGCTCCCGGCTGATCAGCAGCAGGGTGTCGTCACCGGCGATGGTCCCCAGGATGTCGTGCAGTTCGGCCTGGTCGATGGCCGAGGCGAGGAACTGGGCGGCACCCGGCGGGGTGCGCAGGACCACGAGGTTGGCGGAGGCCTCCGCGGAGATCAGCAGCTCCTGGGACAGGCGCCGCATCCGCTCCTCCTTCGCCGACTCGCCGAGCGGCGCGCGGGGCGTGCGGAAACCGCCCTCGCTCGGCACCGCGTAGATCAGGTCGCCGTCGTTGTTGCGGATCTTCACCGCGTTCAGCTCGTCGAGATCCCGGGACAGCGTCGCCTGGGTGACGTTCAGCCCGTCGTCGGCGAGCAGCTTCGCCAGCTGGCTCTGCGACCGCACCGGCTGCCGGTTGAGGATGTCCACGATCCGGCGGTGCCGTGCGGTGCGGGTCTGCGGTACGGCGGCCCCTGCGCCCGCCGCCTGCTCGTGGTCCTGCGCCTGGCTCATCGTCGTCTCATTCTCCGGATCGTCCGACCCCATCCACTGGGTTCGCTGCCTGGAGGATGCCGGGCAGCGCCTGGAGGAAGGCGCCTGCCTCGTCGTCGCGGAGGTTGAGCGGCGGCATGAGCCGTACGACGTCGGGAGCGGGCGCGTTCACCAGGAACCCGGCCTCCTGGGCCGCCTGCTGCACACGGGGTGCGTGCGGCCCGGTGAGCACGATACCGAGCAGAAGGCCCGCGCCCCGGACATAGTCGATCAACGGGTGGTTCAGGGCCTGGATTCCGTCCCGCAGCAGCTCGCTCTGCCGCTTGACGTTCTCCAGCAGTCCGTCGTCCGTGATGGTGTCGAGGACGGCGAGTCCGGCCGCGCAGGCGACCGGGTTGCCGCCGAAGGTCGTGCCGTGCTGGCCGGGCCGGAGCAGTTCGGCGGCCCGGCCGAAGGCCACGGTGGCGCCGAGCGGCAGCCCGCCGCCGAGTCCCTTGGCGAGCGTGACGACATCGGGCAGGACGCCTTCGTGGGCCTGGTACTCGAACCAGTTCCCGGTGCGGCCGATGCCGGTCTGCACCTCGTCCAGCACCAGCAGGGCCCCCGTGGCGGCGGTGATCGCCCGGGCCGCCTTGAGGTAGTCGGCCGGGGGCACCACGACGCCGTTCTCGCCCTGGACCGGCTCGATGACGACGAGAGCCGTCTCCTCGGTCACGGCCCGTGCCAGCGCCTGCGCGTCGCCGTACGGGACGTGGGTGACGTCGCCGGGCAGCGGCTGGAAGGGCGCCTGCTTGCCCGGCTGGCCGGTGAGCGCGAGGGCGCCCATGGTGCGGCCGTGGAATCCGCCCTGGGTGGCGACCATGTGGGTGCGGCCGGTCAGCCGGCCGATCTTGAACGCGCCCTCGTTGGCCTCGGCGCCGGAGTTGCAGAAGAAGACCTTGCCGTCGCGGCCGAAGAGCTGCAGCAGCCGTTCGGCGAGGGCGACGGGCGGCTCGGCGATGAACAGGTTGGAGACATGGCCGAGGGAGGCGATCTGCTTGCTGACGGCCTCGACGACGGCCGGGTGGGCGTGGCCGAGGGCGTTGACCGCGATACCGCCGACGAAGTCGAGGTACTCCTTGCCGTCGGCGTCCCACAGCCGGGCGCCGGCACCGCGCACGAGGGGCAGCCGCGGGGTGCCGTAGTTGTTCATGAGCGCGCCCTGCCAGCGCGTGGTCAGCTCTGCGTTGGTCGCGGTACCCGTCATGACTGCTCCCCCTCGGCTTCGTCGGGCACGACCATGGTGCCGATGCCCTCGTCGGTGAAGATCTCCAGCAGGATCGAGTGCTGCACCCGGCCGTCGATGACGCGGGCGGTGCGCACCCCGTTGCGTACGGCGTGCAGGCAGCCCCGCATCTTCGGCACCATGCCCGCGGACAGGTCCGGCAGCAGCTTCTCCAGCTGGGACGCGGTGAGGCGGCTGATCACCTCGTCGGAGTTCGGCCAGTCCTCGTAGAGGCCCTCGACGTCGGTGAGGACCATGAGGGTCTCGGCCCCCAGTGCCGCAGCGAGTGCCGCAGCCGCCGTATCAGCATTGACGTTGTAGACTTGGCCCCCTTTGTCGAAGGCGTCCTGACTGCGGGCGATCGAGGAGACGACCGGAATACGGCCGTCGGCGAGCAGGCTCTCGATCACGCCCGTGTCGATCTCGGTGATCTCGCCGACCCGCCCGATGTCGACCGGCTCGCCGTCGATCTCGGGCTGGTGCTTGGTGGCGGTGATGGTGTGGGCGTCCTCGCCCGTCAGGCCCACGGCGAGTGGTCCGTGCTGGTTGAGCAGGCCGACCAGCTCGCGCTGCACCTGCCCGGCGAGCACCATGCGTACGACGTCCATGGCGTCCTCGGTGGTGACGCGCAGGCCCGCCTTGAACTCGCTGACGATGCCGTGTCTGTCGAGGGCGGCGCTGATCTGCGGGCCGCCGCCGTGGACGACGACCGGCTTGAGGCCGGCGTGCCGCAGGAAGACGACGTCCTGGGCGAAGGCGGCCTTCAGCTCCTCGTTCACCATGGCGTTGCCGCCGAACTTGATGACGACGGTCTTGCCGTGGTGCCGGGTCAGCCAGGGCAGCGCCTCGGTGAGGGTCTGGGCCTTCGGCAGGGCCGTGTGCTTGCGCGTGGTTCCGGTGCTCATGACGAGTAGGCGCTGTTCTCGTGGACGTAGTCGGCGGTGAGGTCGTTGGTCCAGATGGTGGCGGTCTCGGAGCCGGCCGCGAGGTCGGCGACGATGTGCACCTCGCGGTAGCGCATGTCGACCTTCTCGCGGTCCTCGCCGACGCCGCCGTTCTTGCACACCCAGACGCCGTTGATGGCGACGCCCAGCCGGTCGGGCTCGAAGACCGCCCGCGTCGTACCGATGGCCGACAGCACCCGGCCCCAGTTGGGGTCCTCGCCGTGGATCGCGCACTTGAGGAGGTTGTTGCGGGCGATGGAGCGGCCCACCTCGACGGCGTCGTCCTCGGTCGCCGCGTTGATCACCTCGACCTTGATGTCCTTGCTGGCGCCTTCGGCGTCGCGGATCAGCTGCTGCCCGAGGTCGGCGCAGACCTGCCGTACGGCCTCGGCGAACTCCTCGTACTCCGGGGTGACGCCGGCCGCCCCGGAGGCGAGCAGCAGCACCGTGTCGTTGGTGGACATGCAGCCGTCGGAGTCGACGCGGTCGAAGGTGACCTTGGTCGCGGCGCGCAGGGCCCGGTCCAGCGCCTCGCTGTCGAGGCCGGCGTCGGTGGTGAGCACGACCAGCATGGTGGCGAGGCCCGGGGCGAGCATGCCCGCGCCCTTGGCCATGCCGCCGACGGTCCAGCCGTCCTTGGTGACGACGGAGGTCTTGTGGACGGTGTCGGTGGTCTTGATGGCGATGGCGGCCTTCTCGCCGCCGTGCTCGGAGAGCTGGGCCGCGGCCGTCTCGACGCCCGGGAGCAGCTTGTCCATGGGCAGCAGCACGCCGATGAGGCCGGTGGAGCAGACGGCGACCTCGATGGCACCGCGGCCGAGCACCTCGGCCGCCTTCTCGGCGGTCGCGTGGGTGTCCTGGAAGCCCTTGGGGCCGGTGCAGGCGTTGGCCCCGCCGGAGTTGAGGACGACGGCCGAGACCTGGCCGCTCCTGAGGACCTGCTCGGACCACAGCACCGGTGCGGCCTTCACACGGTTGGACGTGAAGACACCGGCGGCGGCGCGGCGCGGACCGTCGTTGACCACGAGGGCCAGGTCCGGGTTGCCGTTCTCCTTGATCCCGGCGGCGATGCCCGCCGCCCTGAATCCCTTGGCTGCCGTCACGCTCACGGTGTCTCCCAGTTCGCTTCTCCGCCCGCGCAGCGCGGCGGTGCGGCCTTCGTCGTCGTCTGCGGCCCGGTGGCTGCACGCGCGTCGCTCACGGTGCGACTCCGATCGTGGAAAGCCCGGTGGTCTCGTCGAGACCCAGGGCGATGTTCATGCTCTGGACGGCACCGCCCGCGGTGCCCTTGGTCAGGTTGTCGATGGCGCTGATCGCGATGATGCGGCCCACGGCGTCGTCGTACGCGACCTGCACCTGAACGGCGTTGGAACCGTAGACGGACGCCGTCGCGGGCCACTGGCCCTCGGGGAGCAGACGGACGAAGGGCTCGTCGGCGTAGGCCTTCTCGTAGGCGGCGCGGACGGACTCCGCCGTCACCCCCGCGACGGCGGACGCGCTGCACGTGGCGAGGATCCCGCGCGGCATCGGCGCGAGGGTCGGCGTGAAGGAGACCGAGACCCGCTCCCCGGCCGCCCGGCTGAGGTTCTGGATCATCTCGGGGGTGTGCCGGTGGCCGCCGCCGACGCCGTACGGCGTCATGGAGCCCATGACCTCGCTGCCGAGCAGGTGGGGCTTGGGCGCCTTGCCCGCGCCGGAGGTGCCGGACGCGGCGACGATCACCGCCTCGGGCTCGGCGAGGCGCGCCGCGTAGGCCGGGTACAGGGCGAGGGAGACGGCGGTGGGGTAGCAGCCGGGCACCGCGATGCGCTTGGACCCCGTGAGCCGGGCACGGGCGCCCGGAAGTTCGGGGAGGCCGTAGGGCCAGGTCCCGGCGTGCGGGGAGCCGTAGAACCGCTCCCAGTCGGCCGGATCCTCGAGCCGGAAGTCGGCGCCCATGTCGACCACGAGGACGTCCGGGCCGAGCCGCTCGGCGACCGCGGCGGACTGTCCGTGCGGCAGCGCCAGGAAGACCACGTCGTGCCCGGCGAGCGCCTCGGCAGTGGTCTCGGCCAGCACCCGGTCGGCCAGCGGCAGCAGATGCGGCTGGAGCGCGCCGAGCCGCTGGCCGGCGTTGGAGTTCCCGGTCAGGGCACCGATCTCGACCTCGGGGTGCGCGAGGAGCAGACGCAGGACCTCTCCGCCCGCGTATCCGCTCGCTCCGGCCACCGCCGCACGTACCGCCATGTCCATCCTCCTCTGGATGGCATGACTATACGTAGCCCTGCAGTTTTATGCAACGGCTATGCGGTCGGCTCGGCCTCGGCGCCGGGCAGCATCACCCAGCGGGACACGACGAAGGTGACCGGGATCGCCGCCGCCGAGGCGAGCAGCGGAGCGAAGCGGCTGCCGGCGTGCAGGACGTCGACGATCACATAGACCCCGACGGTCGTGATCAGGAAATTGGTGACGTTGGTCAGCGGGAACAGCAGGAATTTCCGCCAGGTGGGCCGCGTGCGATAGGTGAAGCGCGCGTTCAGAAAAAAGGATCCGACCATACTGATCAGGAATGCCAGAATGTGCGCGGCAAGATAGGGAAGCCAGGTGAGAAACGACAGGTAAAGACAGTAGTAGGTGGCCGTATTCACGGCACCGACCACAGCGAAGGTGAGGATCTGCCTCGACATCAGGGGATGAGATCTTTCGTCCGTTCCACATTGGTCGCCTTCACCAGGAAGTGCGGACGCCCCTTCACCTCGTAGTAGATGCGGCCGGTGTACTCCCCGATGACTCCCAGCATGACCATCTGAACGCCCGCCAGGGCCGTGACAGCGGTGATGATGGTCACATACCCCGGTGTCTGCACTCCGTTGACGAGCGCTGCACCCACGATCCAGGCGGTGTACAGCCCCGCGCACAGCAGCAGGCCCATGCCGAGCCAGAGGGCGGCGCGCAGCGGCCGGTTGTTGAAGGACAGCAGGCCGTCCAGGCCGTAGTTGAGCAGGCTGCGGAAGGACCAGGAGCTGCTGCCCGCCTCACGCGTGGCGTTCTCGTACTCGAAGGTGGTGCTCGGGAAACCCACCCAGGCGAACAGGCCCTTGGAGAATCGGTTGTACTCGGTGAGGTTCACGATCGCGTCCACCACGCGGCGCGAGAGCAGGCGGAAGTCGCCCACGCCGTCGACGAGTTCGACGTCGACCATGCGGTTGATGAGCCGGTAGTACAGGCGGGCGGTGAGCGTGCGGGTGAAGTGGTCGCCCGTGCGGGTGCGCTTGGCGATGACCTGGTCGTAGCCCTGGGCGCGCAGCCGCACCATCCGTTTGATCAGCTCCGGCGGGTGCTGCAGGTCGGCGTCCATGACGACGATCGAGTCGCCCGAAGCGTGCCTGAGGCCGGCGAGCAGAGCCGCCTCCTTGCCGAAGTTGCGGCTGAAGGAGACGTAGCGCACCCGGGAGTCACGGACGGAGAGGCTTTCCAGGACGGCGAGGGTGCGGTCGCGGCTGCCGTCGTCGACGTACACGAACTCCATGTCGTGGCCGAGCGGCAGCAGTTCGTCCGCGATCTTCTGGACCTCCTCGTGGAAGCGTTCGAGGACGTCTTCCTCGTTGTAGCAGGGCGCGACGATCGATATCAGCATGGCGGTCCCCCAGGGGCGCGGTCAGAGAGCAGCGGTCACGCGCTCGCGTCGTGGTGTGGTCGTGGACGGTGCCGGGACACGTCGGCGGCGGACGGCGGTGAGGGTGCCGAGCACGGCGAGCGTGAGGAGCGAAACGCCCCCGACGGCCGAGCCCAGCCGCAGGCCGGGTGGGTGGAAGGTGCAGGTGAGGCTGGTCGCGGAGCCGCCCAGGGGTACGGCGATCAGGCCGTGGTACTCCCCCGCGGGGGCGGCGGGGGCATCACCCGCGCCGCAGCGCCAGCCCGCGATCCGGGGGGCCGCGACGACGGCGGTTCCGCTGCTGCCGGGCGGGAGTTCGGCCCGGATCGTGCCGTCGGAGACGGTCACCCGGATGGCACCGGTGGCCTTGAGCCGTTCGACCGCGGTGTGCAGCCGGGCGGTGTCCAGGCAGCCGACCGCGCCGTCCGGGACGACGCTCGTCCTGTCCGGGGACAGTTCGATCCGCAGGCGGCCGGAGGCCGGGACCGTGCCGAGCCGCTGCATGGGCGCGATCTTGGTGACGGGGTGGTCGGACCGGAACCGTCCGATGGGGGCCCCGGCCGCGGCACCGGCGAGCCGCGCGGTGCCCGAGAGGTGCGGCGCCCACAGGTACACCTCGCCGCCGGCCGGGCACCGGGCCGTGATGACCGGCTTGCGCGCGGCACTCCCGGCGGGCGGCACGCCGATGCGCAGGCCCGGGCGGTCGTCGTCGCTGCGGCTCGGCTCCCGGCCCGCGCTGGTGCGTACGGTCAGGCGGGGCACGGTGTAGACGCGGGTGCCCAGCAGCAGTTCCTGGTTGCGGTACGGCGACGGACCGAACGCGGAGAGACCGGCGTGAGCGGCGGTACCGGCCGGGCGGACCGTCACCAGGGGCGGTACGTCCTCGCGGGAGACGGTCACCTTGCTGCCGTCCTGCGGGAACCAGTTCTGGTGCGGATCGGGCGGGGAGTGCACCCGCGCGCCCACCGAGAAGATCGCGTCGGTGACGGCGTTGTCGAGGCTCTGGAGGCTGCGGCCGCGCGAGGTCCAGCCGTCCCCGAGGGCGGTGAGCATGCGGCTGAGCACGTCGGAGGTCAGGCTGCTGTAGTACTGGGCGCCCTGGCCACCGACCAGCATCGGGTCGTTGCCGACGCTCTGCTCGCGTCCGGGGTCGGTGCGGTGGCGGGGCCAGCCGTCGGCCTCGGAGACCGCCGACGCCTGCCGCTGCTGGCGCTGCCCCCAGGGCGCGTAGTCGTCCATGTGCGCGAGGCGCATCCGGGTGGCCACGGCGGAGGTGGCGGCCATCTCGCCGATCTGCCCGCCGACCAGGAGGACGACGGCCAGTCCGGCCAGCCGTGTGCGCCGCCCGGCGTCGGCGCGGCCCAGCAGGGCCAGTCCGCCGAGCGCGCCGGCGACGGCGAGCAGCAGTACCGGCCAGGCGAAGATCCGCACCAGATGGCTGCCGCTCGCGACGAGGGTGATCAGGGCGAGGAGCCCGGCGGCCGCCGCGAGCGCGCGCCGGTCGGGCAGGCCGTACGACAGCGCGTGCCAGGCGGCGATCACCAGCAGCCCGCACAGCACGAACGCCTGGCGGTAGGCGCTGCCCTGCGGGGTGGCGAAGGCGTGCCAGACCAGATGGGTGGGCGCCCACTGCATGGACAGGGTCACCGCGCCGACGAGGAGCGTCCAGCCCGTGCGCACCCGGGCGGGTACCGCGCGGTGGAAGGGCAGGGCGAGGGCGAGCAGCAGGGCCGTGATGCCGACGTAGACGGCCGGGGAGCCGAAACCGTACGTCGCCGGCAGCAGCCGCGCGAACAGGTCCTCGCTCGGTGCCGGGACGAACTGGCGGACGCGGCCCGGGTAGGCGTGCTTGGTGCCGAAGTAGACGACCGTGACCAGCGGGGCGGCGAGGCCCACGCCGAGGGCGACGGTGAGGACGGCGCGGCCCGCCGCGGCGAGCGCGCGCCGGCGGGGCAGGTCCGCCAGCAGCAGCCGGAGCAGCAGGACGAGCCCGGCGCCGAGGGTGGCCATGTAGGCGGTGTAGAAGTTGGCGGTCCAGGCGAGGGCCACGACGAGGACACCGACGTAGCGACGGCGTCCGGCGATGGCCCACTCTCCGACCAGGCAGAACAGGGGCAGGGCGATGAGACCGTCGAGCCACATCGGGTTGTAGGAGGCGTCGGCGACGCTCCAGCCGCACAGGGCGTAGGAGACGCCCAGCAGACCTGCGGCCCACCAGCGCCCGGGCCGCAGGGTGAGCAGCAGAACCGCCATGGCGGCCGCGGCCGAGGCGGTCTTCAGGACGGTGATCACATAGACCGCGAGGTCGATCTCGTCCCGCGGGAAGAGGGCGACGAGCAGGGCGAACGGGCTGCTGAGGTAGGTGCCGAGGTCGGGCAGGAAGCTGGAGCCGTAGCCGGACTGCCAGTTGACGAGGAGGCCACCGTCGGCCCTGCCGTGCAGCAGGTCCCACAGATGGGCGTGGAAGGGCACGAACTGGTTGCCCAGGTCGTTGACGCTGCGGGTGCGGGGACCGAAGGGGTAGCTGCGGGCGAGGATGTCGGCGGCGCAGAGCGCCACGACCGTGACGGCCGCGGCGAGCAGGGCGGCGGCCTGCCTCGGTCGGGTTGTCGCTTTCACACCCTGTCCCTGTCCGGGAGTCGCCGCGCGTTGCTGTGAGCAGCGCCACTTTTACCGGGCGAAGTCGAGCAATGCATTTCTGGCGGTCCCCCACGGAATGTGTACCTCATCGATTCGCCGACTTAGACGGGGCACGTTTCCGATTGGTTGTGCGTGCACCGAAAACTGAGGCGACTTCTTCCGAATACGGGAAACACCGCGTGAATTTGATGACGACCAGGAAAACAGGGGCTTTCCGAAAGGTGTTTCTAAAGTGAATCGGCCTTGCGGGCCGCGTAGGCCCGCGCCGCCCGCACCCGGTTGCCGCACTTGGTGGTGCACCAGCGCCGGGCACCGTGGGAGCGCAGGAACCAACGGGCGCAGCCCTGGGCGGCGCACTCGGTGAGCAGACCGGTGTCGGCGCCGGTGAGCAGGTCGACGGCGTCCTCGGCGAGCAGGGAGAGGGCGGCGGCGACCGGGTTGCCGGCGTCGGGGACGTCGGCACGGCGAGGGCCGTCGGCCGTCCAGGCGAGACAGGGCGTCGGCGGTGCGGCGGCGAGGGCGGCATTGAGGGTGCCGAGGGCGTCGGGGGGCGGCTGCTCGCCGGAGCCGTGCGCCTCGAACAGGGTGCGCAGTGCCTCGCGCAGGGTGCGCAGCCGGGCGGACTGCCGGCCGCCGAGCGCCACCCGGTCGTCCAGCACCTCGTGCCGGACGAGCCACAGATGCGCGGCCTCGGCGTCCTCCAGGAGGTCGACCGGGCCGTGGCTGACCTTGAACCGCGTGTTGACCAGCGCCACGGAGAGGTAGCGGTCCTCTCCCGGAACCGGGAGCCGATGCAGGTAGACGGGGGCCTCGTGATCCACGGCCCTCATGGTAATCCTTGCGATTCTCCGTGAGGGGGACTTAGCGTGTCTCACGGAGAATGAATCACAAAACCGTGAGAGGTGAGATCCCGTGGCCTTCGACGCTGACGCGCTGCGCAAGGACTTCCCGATCCTGGAGCGGACGGTGGACGGCGGCGCCCGGCTCGTCTACCTCGACTCCGGGGCGACCACCCAGAAACCGCTGCAGGTCCTCGACGCGGAGCGGGACTTCTACCTCACCCGCAACGCGGCCGTGCACCGCGGGGCACATCAGCTCGCGAACGAGGCGACCGAGGCCTACGAGGACGCCCGGCACACCGTGGCCCGGTTCATCGGCGCCGCCGCCGACGAGGTGGTCTTCACCAGGAACACCACCGAGGGCATCAACCTCGTCGCCTACGCCCTCGGCAACGCCCGCAGGCTCGGCCCCGGCGACCGGATCGTGGTCACGGAGATGGAGCACCACGCCAACCTCGTGCCCTGGCAGCAGCTGGCCGAACGGACCGGTGCCACGCTCGACTGGTTCGGGCTGACCGACGACGGCCGGCTCGACCTCGGCAGGATCGACGAGCTGCTGGACGAGCGCACCAAGGTGCTCGCCCTCACCCACCAGTCCAACGTCCTCGGCACGATCAATCCGGTGCGTGAACTGGCCGACCGGGCGCATGCGCACGGAACGCTCGTCGTCGTGGACGGAGCCCAGTCGGTCCCGCACCGGCCGGTCGACGTCGGCGCGCTCGGCGCGGACTTCCTGGCGTTCTCCGGGCACAAGATGCTCGGCCCGAACGGGGTCGGCGTGCTCTGGGGCCGCGCGGACCTCCTGGCCGGGCTGCCGCCGTTCCTCACCGGCGGGTCGATGATCGAGATCGTGGAGATGGACCGCACCACCTTCCTGCCGCCGCCGCAGCGCTTCGAGGCGGGCGTGCCGATGACCTCGCAGGCGGTGGGGCTCGCGGCGGCGGTCGGGTATCTGGAGGCGCTGGGCATGGCCGAGGTGGCGGCGCACGAGGACGCGCTGACCGCCCGGGCTCTGGAGCTGCTGGCGGAGGTACCCGGAGTGCGGGTGGTCGGCCCCCGCGACCTCACCGACCGCGGCTCGGCCGTCTCGTTCACGGTCGACGGGATCCACCCCCACGACGTCGGCCAGGTGCTGGACGAACGGGGCGTGGCCGTCCGGGTCGGCCACCACTGCGCCCGGCCGATCGTGCGGCGCTACGGCATTCCTGCGACCACCCGGGCGAGCTTCTACGTCTACAACACCCTGGACGAGGTCGACGCCCTGGTGGAGGGTGTCCGGGCAGCTCAGAGGTATTTCGGAAGGTGATCGCGAACCGGGCTTGACCTGGAGCGCGCTCCAGGTTCTACCGTTCTTGTCATGACCAGCGGACAGCCCCTCCCGCGGGACCCGGAACCCTCGTTGACCATCGCCCAGGTGGCCGAGCGCACCGGCCTCACGCACGACACCCTGCGCTACTACGAGAAGGCGGGACTGATCGAGCGGATCGGCCGGACCACCGGTAACCAGCGCCGCTACCAGGCGACGGACCTGGCCTGGCTGGAGTTCCTGCTGCGGCTGCGCGAGACCGGCATGTCGATCGCCGACATGCAGCGCTTCGCGCGGTTGCGGTCCGAGGGGGACCCGACGGTCGCCGACCGGCTGGCGATGCTCCGCGAGCACCGCGCCGAACTGGCCGACCGCATCCGGGCGCTCAGGCGCAACGCCGCCGCGCTGGACGACAAGATCGATCACTACGAACGGCTGCTGGACGAGCGGCGGCCGGGGACGGACGAGCCGACATGAGCGAGAGCACCACCCGTGACGAGCGTTTCACCCATGGCCTGGAGGTTCTGAAGAAGGTCGACGGCGAGGCCGGGCAGCGGGTCGTCGACTCGCTCGCCGACATCAACCCGGAGCTGGGGCACCAGATCGTCGCCTGGGCCTTCGGGGAGATCTACGACCGGCCCGGCCTCGCCCCGCGCGACCGCCAGCTGGTCACCCTGGGCATGCTCACCGCGCTCGGCGGCTGCGAGGCCCAGCTGGACGTGCACGTGAACGCGGCCCTGAACGTGGGCCTCACGCCCGAGCAGATCACGGAGGCGCTGCTGCACTCCGCCGTCTACTGCGGCATGCCGAAGGCGCTCAACGCCACCTTCGCCGCGAAGAAGGTCTTCGCCGACCGCGGGCTGCTGCCGCTCGGACGGCAGCCCGCCGAGACGGCCCCGGTGTCCACGTCCGCTTGACCCTCGGGAAGGTGACCGAGTTCGCCGGGAAGGTCGGCCGACGGGAGAGCGCTTGCCGCGAGGCCGGGTCTCAGCCCGGTGCGGGTGGTGCGTGACCTGGATACTCCGCGGCTCTCACATTCGTTCGAAATATCAGATGATGGTCAGCACTTCGAACGGCAAGATGGGGAAGGGGTATCAGCGCGTCGACGGGGCGGACAGACAGGGGTGATGATGGGCGAGTTCTGGCCCGTGGCCGACGTCCTCGCCCACCTGGCCGGAGCCTGGCGGGTGGAGCGAACCGTGCGGGATCTGGCGAGCGGGGCCGAGGGGCGCTTCGCGGGCGTGACCGTCTTCGTCCCGCTCGACGGCGGCGGGCTGCTGCACGAGGAGTCGGGCACTTTCACCTGGCAGGGCGCGACGAGGGCCGCGACGCGGACCCTGCGGTTCCTGCCGGGGAGCGTGCGGGGCACGGCGGACGTACGGTTCGCCGACGGGCGGCCCTTCCACGATCTCGATCTGCGGTCGGGGCGGCACGTCACCGATCACCCCTGCTCGGCCGACCTCTACCGGGGCGAGTTCACGGTCGCGGACCCCGACCACTGGCGCACGGTGTGGCGGGTCGGCGGGCCCGCGAAGGACCTGCTGCTCACCACCGACTACGTGCGCGAGGGCTGAGCGAAGACGCCGTCCAGGCGGAGGTTCCAGCGGCCCGCGCGGCCCGTCACCGTGGTCGCCGACAGCGGGCGCACATCGATGTTCCAGTACGTCGAGGGCGGAGCCTTCAGCACGTACACCAGGGCGGCACGGATCACGGAGGGCTCGGCGACGGCGACGATCCGGCCGCCGTCGCCCACCGGGCGTGTGTCGAGCCAGCCGGCGACCCGGGTGATGAAGGCCAGCAGCGACTCACCGCCGTGCGGGGTCGAGCGCGGGTCGGCGAGCCAGGCGTCCACGGCGTCCGGTTCACGGGCCATCGCCTCGCCCAGCGTCAGCCCGCGCCAACGGCCCATGTCGCAGTCGCGCAGGGCGAGCTGGACCAGCGGGGCGTACCCGAGGGCGTCGCCGGTGGCACGGCTGCGCGGGGTCGGGGAGCAGTAGCGCAGCTCGGCCGCCGCCAGCGGCAGCAGGTCCCCGGCGACGCTCTGCACCTCGTCCCAGCCGGCCTGGTCCAGCGGCCGGTCGTCCTGGAAGCGCTCCGCGAGCAGGGGGGAACTGCGCGCGGCCGCGACGAACGTGACCCGAAGTGGCATGCGGTGATGGTGGGCCCCGGGTGTGCGCGGGTCAAGGGCTGCCGACTGTGAGCTACCCGGGGTGTGCGAGCGCTTACTCGAAACCGTGCAGCATCCACTGGTCCGGGCGGTCCAGCGGCCTGAAGCCCAGCTTCTCGTACACGCCGTGCGCATCCTCCGTGGCCAGCAGGATGCGGCGCAGCCCGAAGGGACGCAGATGGTCCCGGACGCGGCCGACGAACGCCGTGCCGACGCCCTTGCCGCGCACCGACGGGTCGACGTACACATCGGCGAGCCAGGCGAACAGCGCTCGGTCGGTCACCACGCGCGCGTACGCCACCTGCTCGCCCGAGGCGATGGCGTACACCCCGAAGTTGATCGAGGACGCCATCGCCCGCTCGTGCTTCTCCCGGGGCCGGCCGATCGCCCAGTACGCGTCGGTCGACAGCCAGCCGTGGACGCGGTCGACGTCGACACGGTCGGTGTCGGCGGAGAACTCGTAGCCGTCGGGGAGATCGGGTGCGTCGCTCATGCGGTGATCATCACAGCGCGGCGGAGCGGCGTCGACCCGGTTTTCCCTACCGGGCGGTCACGGGCCCGCACCGCAGCGCCTCGTCACACGCGACCCGCAGGCGCCGCACTCCCTCCACGATCTCCCCCGTGCCCGCCACCGCCGCGAAGCTCAGCCGGAGGTGGGCCGCGGGCGGTTCGGCGCTGAAGTAGGGGCGGCCCGGGATGAGGGCGACGCCGGCGCGCAGCGCGGCGGCGGTCACGGACGCCTCGTCGGCGCCGTCGGGCAGGCGGAGCCAGAGGTGGTAGCCGCCGGCCGGGATGTGCGGCAGGACCAGTTCGGGCAGGTGGCGGGCGAGTTCGGCGGTCATGACGTCACGGCGGGTCTTCAGCGCGGCCGACAGGGCCCGCAGATGGCGGGGCCAGGCCGGGGAGCCGACGAGTTCCAGGGCGGCCTCCTGCAGCGGCCGGGGGACGAAGAAGCTGTCCACGACCTGGATGGCGCGCAGCCGTTCCAGCACGGGACCGCGCGCGGCCAGCGCGCTCACCCGGAAGCTGGGCGAGGTCGCCTTGGTCAGCGAGCCGACGTGGACGACGACGCCGTCGGGGTCGTCGGCGGCCAGCGGGCGGGGCAGCGGGCCCGAGTCCGCGTGCACCATGCGCCGCACGTAGTCGTCCTCGATGACGAACGCACCGGCGGCGCGGGCGATGCGCAGCACCTCGGCGCGCCGGTCGGGGGCCAGGACGGCGCCGGTCGGATTCTGGAACAGGGGCTGGCAGACGAAGACCCGGGCGCCGGTGGCCCGGAAGGCGTCGGCGAGCAGGCCGGGCCGGACGCCGTCGGAGTCGACCGGAACCGGGACCGGGCGCAGGCCGGCCGCCCGGGCCAGGGCCAGCATGCCCGGGTAGGTGGGCGACTCCACGAGGACCTGGGCACCGGGCGGGGCGAGCGCTCGCAGGGCCGTGGCCAGCGCGGACTGGCCGCCTGCGGCGATCAGCACCTCGGCGGCCGTGACGGACCCGCCGATGCCCCGCGCGAACCACTCCCGCAGCTCCGGCAGGCCCTCCAGCGGGGGCCTGCCCCAGGCGCCCGGCCGCCGTCCGGCCCGGGCGAGGGCCGCGGCCATGGCCCGCTCGGGCTGGAGGGAGGGGTGGGGGTATCCGCCGTTGAACTCCAGCACGCCCGGGGGCGGTGCGGCGAGGCAGACCGTGACCCCGGAGGCGTCCACGGTGCGCGGTACGAGGTCGGCGGCACCGTCGGCGCTCAGCGCGACCTCCTGCCAGGAGGTGTCCCCGGCGGGATCGGCGGCGGGCCGCGGCCGGGCACGGAAGGCGCCGGCGCCGGGCCGGGTGATCACCAGTCCCTCGGCGGCCAGCTGGGCCAGGGCTCGGGAGACGGTCACCGGGCTCACCCGGAACCGCTCGACCAGCGCCCTGCTAGATGGGAGCTTTCCACCTGGGGAGTAGCGGTCCAGCTCCCGTCGCAGCTGTTCCGCCAGTTCACCCACACTGCTACGCTCGTGCATGAGAGCACAGAGTAGCGCTACTAGCACGACGGCGATAGCGGTCCCCGCCTCCCGCGACCACCGGACCCTCGGCACCGGGCAGGCCGCCCTCGGCGTGATCGCCTTCTCCCTCACCTTTCCGTCCACCGCATGGGGCCTGCAGAGCTTCGGCCCCTGGTCGCTGGTGGCCGTGCGCAGCGTCCTGGCGGCGCTCGTCGCGGGTGGCTGTCTGCTGGCGGCCGGGGTGCCGCTGCCCGAACGGCGGCACCTGCCGGGTCTCGCGGTCGTCGCCGGCGGGGTGGTGCTCGGCTTCCCGCTGCTGAGCACGCTCGCCCTGCGGACCTCGACCACCTCCCACGCCGCCGTCGTGGTGGGCCTGCTGCCGCTGACCACCGCCGTCTGCTCGGCCCTGCGCATGGGCCACCGGCCCCCGCGGCGGTTCTGGCTGGCGGCGCTGACGGGTGCGGCGGCCGTGCTCGCCTTCACCCTCGGTCAGGGCGGCGGCGGGCTCACGGCCGCCGACGGCTTCCTGTTCGGCGCGCTGCTGGTGTGCGCGGCCGGGTACACCGAGGGCGGGCGGCTGGCCCGGGTCATGCCGGGCTGGCAGGTCATCGGCTGGGCGCTGGTGCTGTGTCTGCCGCTGAGCGTGCCGGCCGCCGCGCTGGCGCTGTCGTACGAGCCGGTGCGGCTGACCGGGCACGGTGTGGCGGGTGTGCTGTGGGTCTCGGTGGTCTCGCAGTTCCTCGGGCTCGTCGTCTGGTACCGCGGCATGGCGGCCATCGGCATTCCGAAGGCCAGCCAGTTGCAGTTGGCCCAACCCCTGCTCACACTGGTGTGGTCGGCGCTGCTGCTGGGCGAACACCTCACGGCGGCCGCTCCGCTGACCGCCGTCGCCGTGCTCGTCTGCATCGCCGTCACTCAGCGGTCGTGACCGTGAGGAGGGCCTGATGCGCGCAACCGTGGGCGACCAGCTTGTCCAGCACGGCAGGGTGGTCGGTGAACACGACAAGATCGGCGAGATCGTCGAAGTGATGGGCCAGAAGGGCGAGCCGCCGTACCGGGTCCGCTTCGAGGACGGGCACGTGGGCGTCTGCTCCCCCGGCCCCGACACCGAGATCCGGCACAAGGAGATCCGACCCTCGTAAGCTCAGCGCGGTGGCTTCGCCGGCTGCCCGTAGTGGTCGGCGACCACCCGCGCCATCGCTCCGATCGGATCCGCCGCCACGTCCTTGGCGGCGAAGAACACGTGCCCGCGCACCTGCGGACGGGTCGCGGCCAGGGTGAGGTGCCGGGACAGCTCGACCGGGTCCCGCCAGGCCGACGGCTGCCCCTGGGCCCCCGCCCGGTAGAGCGCCTCCCCGATGTACAGATGGGTCTTGGTGCCCTCCGCGACCTGCGCCCACCAGGCGACCAGGGTCGCGTAGTCGGCGGCGGCGAAGCCGATGTGCCAGTACAGCTGCGGCACGATGTAGTCGATCCAGTGGTTGCGGACCCAGGTGCGGGTGTCCGCGTGCAGATCGTCGTACGTCTGCACGCCCGCCCGGGTGTCCGAGCCGCGGGAGTCGGTCGTGGCGTTGCGCCACACCCCGAAGGGGCTGATCCCGAACCGGGTGCCGGGGCGGACCTGCTGGATGCCCGCCGCCATCTCCTTCACCAGCTGGTCGATGTTGTCGCGGCGCCAGGCGGCCCGGCCGGAGAAATCGCCGCCGTACCGGTCGTAGGCGGCGTCGTCGTCGAAGGTCTGGCCCGCGACCGGGTACGGGTAGAAGTAGTCGTCGAAGTGGACGGCGTCCACCGGGTACCGGGCGACCGCGTCGAGCATGGCTCGCCGCACGAAGGCCCGGACCTCGGGCAGGCCGGGGTTGTAGTAGAGCTTCCCGCCGTAGGGCACCACCCAGTCCGGGTGCCGGCGCGCCGGGTGCCCGTCGGCCAGGCGGGCCGGGTCGGCGTGGTTCGCAATCCGGTACGGGTTGAACCAGGCGTGCAGTTCCAGGCCGCGGGCGTGGGCCTCCCGTACGGCCGTGCCGAGCGGGTCCCAGCCCGGGTCCTGCCCCTGGGTGCCGGTGAGGTACTCGGTCCAGGGCTCGTACGGCGAGGCCCACAGGGCGTCCGCGGTGGGCCGTACCTGCAGAATCACCGTGTTGAGCCGGTCACGGGCCGCGTGGTCGAGGTGAGCGATCAGCTCCGCGCGCTGCTCGGCGGGCGTGAGGCCCGCCCGCGAGGGCCAGTCGCGGTTGGCCACGGTCGCCAGCCACACGCCCCGCATCTCGGTGGCCGCGCGTCGCCGCGAGCGCCCCGGATCCGGCCGGCCGGGCGCCGCCGCGGCGCCCTGGGCCGTCGCCAGGGTCGACAGCGCCGCCCACGCGAACGCACGACGCGACATTCGCCCCATCTGCACACCCCCATACGCTCCGGATCCGTGTCGTCACGGATCGTTCCGGGCCCAGGATGCCCCCACCCGGGCGATCGATCATCGATACTTGGCGGTAACGTGCACGATCGGAGCAGGCGCCGAAACCCGGAGGTCCTGCCGAGGCGGAGAACACCAGCGAAGGGGACGATGTGACGGGCATCCCAGGTGGAGACATTGCACGCGTCGGAATCGTGGGCTGCGGCCAGATGGGCGCGGGCATCGCCGAAGTCTGCGCCCGCGCGGGACTGGACGTGAGGGTCGCCGAGACCACCGGCGAGGCCCTGGAGATCGGCCGTACCCGGCTGCACAACTCCCTGGCCAAGGCCGCCCAGCGCGGCAAGATCAGCGAGGAGGAGCGGGACGCCACGCAGGCGCGGCTGAGCTTCACCACCGACCTCGGCGAGTTCGCCGACCGCGATCTGGTGATCGAGGCCGTCGTGGAGAACGAGCAGGTCAAGACGGAGATCTTCCAGGTCCTCGACCAGGTGGTGACCCGCGCGGACGCGATCTTGGCCTCCAACACCTCCTCCATCCCTCTGGTGAAGCTGGCGGTCGCCACCTCGCGCCCCGACCATGTGGTCGGCATCCACTTCTTCAACCCGGCCCCGGTGCAGAAGCTGGTCGAGCTGATCCCGGCGCTCACCACCTCCGAGGGCACGCTCAGCCGCGCCCAGCTGTTCGCCGAGAAGGTGCTCGGCAAGCACGCCATCCGCGCCCAGGACCGCTCCGGGTTCGTCGTGAACGCGCTGCTGGTTCCCTACCTGCTGTCCGCGATCCGGATGTTCGAGTCGGGCATCGCGAGCCGCGAGGACATCGACAACGGCATGGAGATGGGCTGCGCCCACCCGATGGGCCCGCTCAAGCTGTCCGACCTGATCGGCCTGGACACCATCGTCTCCATCGCCAACTCGATGTACGCCGAGTACAAGGAGCCGCTGTACGCCGCTCCCCCGCTGCTGCAGCGCATGGTCGAGGCGGGCCGGCTCGGCCGGAAGACCGGCTCGGGCTTCTACACCTACGGCTGATTACGAAGAGCGACGCCCTACGGGCCCGGCACCGACATCGGTGCCGGGCCCATCTGTTTCACACACCGTGTGCACGCCGGGCACGCATATGCCCTTCGCACACTCTCCCCACGCGCCCACCAGGCGAGTTGACTCCTCATGCGCATGCAAGGGATGCGGAACAACCACATCCGACTACGGAAAGGAGTGGACCCGTGACCGCCGATCCAGAGCATCCCGTGGTCCATGGAGAACTCGCAGAGTTACGGCGCCGCCTCGACGTGGCGTACGCCCAAGTCGAGGGAGGACTCGCCCTGCTCAGTCACCGCGCCAAGGAGACCGCCAAGGAAGTGGACGAGCTGCACACCCGCTTGAGTTCACTGGAACACGCACGCTGGCCACTGCCCTCGGTCGCCGCGCTCACGGCTCTGGGAGCGCTCGTCGTGACGGTCTGGCAGGCGCTGGCCCACTAGGCATCGGCGAGCCTCAGGTGGTGCAGCAGGAGTAACGCGGCCGCCATGTTGGCGGCCGGGACCTCCCCTCGGGCGATCAGGTCGGGGACGACTTTGAGCGGGACCCATTCACGGCGGTCCGACTCGAAGTCGTCCACGGGATGTCCGATGTACTCGCCCCGGTCGGACCAGTAGATGTGGTGCCGGGCGTCGGTGAGGCCGTTGGACGGCTCCACGCTCATGAGGTGGTGCAGGGGTCCCGGCCGCCAGCCGGTCTCCTCCTCCAGTTCCCTGGCGGCCGCGCTCGCGATGTCCTCGCCGTCCTCCACCACACCCGCGGCCAGTTCCCAGCCCCAGCTGTCGGTGATGAACCGGTGGCGCCACAGGAGCAGGACCTCGTTGGCCTCGTTGACCACCGTGGCGACGGCGACCGGCCGCAGCCGGATCAGGAAGTGGTCGAGGTGCCGGCCGTCCGGCAGCTCGACATCTGCGAGATTGACGCTGAACCAGCGGTTTTCATACACAGTTTGTTCGTTCTGTTTCGTCCACTGCACGGTTCTGCCACCTTCCGCCGAGTAAGTGGCAATATCGCAGCAGGGACTGCGTACCTACAGTGCGCCTACAGCGGTACGCGCAGTGCACCGTCGATGAGTTCGGCGGCCTCGGCGGTTCCGGCCGAGCCGCAGCGCACCAGGTGCTCGCGTACCGCGCGGAGTCTGTCGCGCAGGCGCTGGGACTCCATCCCGCGGGCCTGCTCGGCCATCTGCACGGCGGTGGCCACCGCGTTGTCGGCGTTGCCCTGCCGCAGTTCGATCGTGCTGAGCATGGCGAGCCGGTGCACCCGTCCTCGGTCATGGGCGGGGTTGTCGACCGCGGCCGCCGCATGCTCCCGCGCTGCGGCGAGTTCACCGAGACTGAGCAGCGCCTCGGCGACCTGGACGTTGACCAGGCCGGGCTGGACGTAGCCGGTCTCGTCGGGCTCGTACCCGCGCCGGATGCGGTCGGCGGCCGTCTCGGCCCGGCGGATGCAGGACAGCGCGCTGCTGCTGTCGCCGAGGTGGGCGTACGCCTTGGCCTGCATCGCGTACAGGTCGGAGGCGAGGGCCGGGGTGATGTGCCTGC
This sequence comes from Streptomyces griseochromogenes, assembly GCF_001542625.1. Lineage (NCBI taxonomy): Bacteria > Bacillati > Actinomycetota > Actinomycetes > Kitasatosporales > Streptomycetaceae > Streptomyces > Streptomyces griseochromogenes. The sequence goes on from NZ_CP016279.1 coordinate 7,991,344, forward strand.
CCGCGGCGCGCAGCGCGGCCTCGGCGAAGGCCACGGCCTGCCGGTACTCCCGCATGAACAGCGCCTGGTTGACCAGCAGCGCGATCACGTAGGCCCCGAGGCCCCGGTCCCCGCTGGCCTTGGCCAGCCTGAGCGCCTGGTGGAAGTAGCGCTGGGCGAGACCGTGCGCGTCGGAGTCGTACGCGCAGATGCCCGCGATCGCCACCAACCCGCCGGTGGCGCGGTGCAGTTGGCGGCCGGTGGCGTCGGTGTAGCTGCCGCGCAGCAACGGCGCGGCCTCGGCGTTGAGGAAGCCGACGATGCGGGTGCGGGTCGCGATGCCGCCGGCCTTGCGGTACATCTGCTCGTAGTGGGTGCGGGCGGCGCGCAGCATCTCGATGTCGGCCGCCGTGACCCGGTGCCGGCCGCCCCGGGAGACGTCCACGTCCTCGGGCGGGTTCTCCCACTCCCACACCGGCATGACGGCGGGGGTACCGGTGACCGCGGGGGCGCCGAGCACATGTGGGCGCTGCTGTTCGTCGGAGCGCCACAGCGCGGTGGCCCGTTCCACGAAGCCGGAGAGCGAGCCGGCGTGCGGGGTGCTGGGCTCGCCCGGCACCCCGAGTCCGATGTCGTCCAGGGTGACCGGGCGGCGCAGTCGTCCGGCCAGCACCTCGCAGATCAGGTCGGGCACCTGGCCGCGTGGCCGTTGACCCTTCAACCACCTTGCCACGGCGGTGTGTTCGTAGCGGAGCGTCAGACCCCGCTTCCGGCCCGCCTGGTTCACATGGGCGGCGAGACCGGCGTGCGAGATCCCCGCCTCGTCCAGGATCGCGTCGAGCAGAGTGTTGGGCTGCATGGGATTGCCCCCCGGGTGGCCTGGTGCCGACAGCGTAGTGCGTCCGCTTTCACACGGGGTGTGAACGGAGTGCCCGCATCCGCAGTGTGTGCACGCTGTCGCGGAGAGTGGTGTGCCGGTTGACTGAAATCCCTCGCAAGAGGCCGGCCAAGCCGTCGGCTCCCCCTCAGAAAGCGGCGGCTTGGCCGTTTCCGTCCCGCGCCCCTGACAGTTCGGCGCTTCTTCGGCCGTTCCGCAGGACCAGTACCGCCACGTCGTCCGATGGCCGGCCCGCCGTATGGCGCAGGAGGGCCGTGAAGACCGTGCGGAGGACCTTCTGAGCCGTCACCGGGTGATCGTGTACGGCCTCGCCCAGTGCCGTGGGCAGGGAGAAGAAACGGCCGTGGGCATCTCGGGCGTCCTCGGCTCCGTCGGTGAACAGGACCAGGGAGTCTCCGGGGAGCAACTGCCCGCAGGGGTGCGTCTCCAGCTCGGCCGGCAGCGGGAAGGGGCCCAGCGGCGGGAGTGGATCGGCTCGGGTGAGCGGCTCCACCCGGGTGCCGCTGAGCAGATACGGCCAGGGATGCCCGCAGTTGAGGGCGCGCAGTTCGCCCTCGTCGCCGATTTCCAGGAGCAGAACGGTGACGAACTCCTCGGCGACCGGATTGTCGGGCTCCTGGGTGCCGCTCGACGGGTGTTCGGCACGGGCCCGCTCGCGCAGGTGGCGGGCCAGGGCGCGCTCCAGTCTGCGCAGCACGGCGCCGAGTTCGGGCTCGTCGTGCGCCGCCTCGCGGAAGCTGCCGAGCACGGCGGCAGCGGTGCCGAGGGCGCCGATGCCGTGGCCGCGTACGTCGCCCATCACCACCCGGACCCCGTGTTCGGTGGCGACCGCCTCGTACAGATCGCCGCCGATCGTCGCGCCGTGGTCGGCGGACAGCTGGGCCGCGGCGACGTTCAGACCGTCGACGCGAGCCGGCAGGGGCCTGAGGACCACGCTCTGCGCGGCGCCGGCGACCCGGCGGGCCTGCCTCAGTTCGCGCAGCAGGGCGCGACGGACATGGACCATCAGTCCGGTGCCGACGGCGAAGAACACGGCGCTGGTGACGATGCGCGCGCCGAGCCCGTGCTGCTGGGCGAGCGGGCAGCCGAACTTGTAGCCGACCGCCGTGGCTCCCCAGACCGTGGGCAGTACGGCTCCCCGCGCGGTGGGTGCCCGCGCCTTGATGCGGATCATGCCTCTGGTCCCCCAAGTGGGCCCTGACAGAGCAGACGGACCGACCCCGAAAGGCCGGTCCGATTCTGTCCAGAGGCATGGCCCGGAAGGGCCAGATCACCTCTGATTCCCACCCGAACGAGTGAGCACACCCCGGCCAACCCGCATTTATGCAGCTGACGGCAGGGTCGGCATCCTGGGGGCGCGGGAAACCGCGCGGCCGGCCACGACGAAGCCGCAGCCGGCCGACAGCAGAACCCCCGAGGGCGACTAGCCCCTCAGAACCGCACCGGTCCGCTCGCCCGCAAGGGCAACAGCAGCATCCCGGGCAGCCGAGGCCTCGTCCACGGTCAACGTACGATCCCCCGCCCGGAAGCGGAGCGCGTACGCCAGCGACTTCTTCCCCTCGCCAAGCTGCGCGGCATTCTCGTACACGTCGAACAGCCGGATGGACTCGAGCAGTTCGCCCGCGCCCTCACGCAGCGCCGCCTCGACCTGAGCGGCCGGCACCGGCTTGTCGACCACGAGGGCGACATCCTGCGTGGCGACCGGGAAGGCGGAGATGCTCGGCGCCTGCGGGACACCGTCGCCCACCGCCTCCAGCGCGTCCAGGTCCAGCTCCATCGCGCAGGTGCGCTCGGGCAGCCCCAGGGCCTTGAGGACACGCGGGTGCAGTTCTCCCGCGTGGCCCACGACCTGCTCCGTGCCGTCGGCGACGACCACCAGCTCGGCACAGCGGCCGGGGTGCCAGGGACCGTACTGTCCCTTGCGCACCACCAGGTCCGCGCCGGCCTCCTGGGCGACGGTCCGCGCCGCCTGGACCGCGTCGGCCCACCCGGCCGGACGGCCACCGCCCCACCAGCCGGCCTGCTCGCGAGCGCCCGTGAGGACGGCGGCCACGTGCCGGGGCTGCTCGGGCAGCGCCCCGTTCAGCGAAGCGATCTCCTCGTCGGTGGGACGCCGGTCGACGGGCAGGTGCCCGCCGGCGCGCCGCTCCTCGCGCGGCTGGAAGACCAGGCCCGTCTCGAAGAGCGCCAGGTCGTGCGAGCCACGGCCGTCGTTGCGCCGCAGCGCACCCAGCAGGCCCGGCAGCAGCGTCGTACGGAGCGCGGGCTCCTCGTCGTTGAGCGGGTTGACCAGCTTCACGACGCGGCGGGCCGGGTCGTCGGCCTCCAGGCCGAGCTGGTCGAAGACCTGCTCGCCGACGAACGGGTAGTTCGGCGCCTCGACATAGCCCGCGCCTGCCAGGGCCCGGCCGACCCGGCGGTGCAGCCGCTGGCGGTGGGTCAGGCCGCGGCCCGAGGGGAGCTTGGGCAGCGTGGAGGGCAGGTTCTCGTAGCCCTCCAGACGGATGACCTCTTCGGCGAGGTCGTTGGGGTCGGTCAGGTCGGGCCGCCAGGACGGGACGGTGACGATCAGCTCGTCCTGTCCGTAGACGTCGCAGCCGATCTCCTGGAGGCGCCGGACGACGGTCTCGCGGCCGTAGTCCACACCCGCGACCTTGTCCGGGTGGTCGGCCGGGACGGTGATCGTGTGCGGGGCGGAGGGCGCGATGATCTCGGTGACGCCGGCCTCGGCGGTACCGCCCGCGAGCAGCACGAGCAGGTCGACGGTGCGCTGGGCCGCGGCGGAGGCGGCCTGCCGGTCGACGCCCCGCTCGAAGCGGCGGGAGGCCTCGGACGACAGCTTGTGACGACGGGCCGTACGGGCGATCGAGACCTCGTCGAAGTGGGCCGCCTCGATGACCACGCCGGTCGTGGCGTTCTCGACATCGTCGTGGTCGGCGATCTCCGTGTTCGCGCCGCCCATGACACCCGCGAGGCCGATCGGGCCCCGCTCGTCGGTGATGACGAGGTCCTCGGCGTGCAGCCCCCGCTCGACGCCGTCGAGGGTGACGAGCTTCTCGCCCTCCGCGGCGCGGCGCACGCCGATGGTGCCCTGGACCAGGTTCCGGTCGTAGGCGTGCAGCGGCTGGCCCAGCTCCATCATCACGTAGTTCGTGACGTCGACGGCGAGCGAGATCGGGCGCATGCCGACCTTCTGCAGCCGGCGCCGCAGCCAGATCGGGGAGCGCGCCTCGGGGCTCAGACCGGTGACGGTGCGGGCGGTGAAGCGGTCGCAGCCCATCGGGTCGGAGACCTGGACCGGGTAGCCGAAGGCGTTCGGGGCCGGTACGTCGATCAGGGCCGGGTCGCGCAGCGGCAGGCCGTAGGCGATCGCGGTCTCGCGGGCGACGCCGCGGATGGACAGGCAGTCGCCGCGGTTGGCGGTGACGGCGATGTCGATGACCTCGTCGACCAGCTCCAGCAGCTCGATGGCGTTCCTGCCGACCTCGGTCTCCGGCGGCAGCACGATGATGCCGTGGTTGCCGTCGTCGCCCATGCCCAGCTCGTCGCTGGAGCAGATCATGCCGTGGGACGTCTTGCCGTAGGTCTTGCGGGCGGCGATCGAGAAACCACCGGGCAGCGTGGCGCCCGGGAGGACCACGACGACCTTGTCGCCGACCGCGAAGTTGCGGGCGCCGCAGACGATCTCCTGGGGCTCGCCGGTGCCGTTGGCCTGGCCGACGTCGACGGTGCAGAAGCGGATCGGCTTCTTGAACTCCGTCAGCTCCTCGATGGTCAGCACCCGGCCGACGACCAGCGGGCCCTTGAGGTCGGCGCCGAGCTGCTCGACGGTCTCGACCTCGAGCCCGGCCGAGACGAGCTTCTCCTGGACGTCGCGGCCGGATTCCGTCGCCGGCAGGTCGACGTACTCCCGCAGCCAAGAAAGCGGGACCCGCATCAGATCTCCATCCCGAACGGCCGGGTGAACCGGACGTCACCCTCGACCATGTCTCGCATGTCTTCGACGTTGTGGCGGAACATCAGCATCCGCTCGATGCCGAACCCGAAGGCGAAGCCGCTGTACTTCTCCGGGTCGACGCCGCAGGCGGCGAGCACCCGCGGGTTGACCATGCCGCAGCCGCCGAGCTCGATCCAGCCCTCGCTGGAGCAGGTACGGCAGGGCCGGTCCGGGTTGCCGACGGACTCGCCGCGGCAGACGTAGCAGACCATGTCCATCTCGGCGGACGGCTCGGTGAAGGGGAAGAAGTTCGGGCGCAGCCGGGTCTTCATGTCCTCGCCGAACAGCGACTGGACCATGTGGTCCAGAGTGCCCTTGAGGTCGGCCATGGTCAGGCCCTCGTCGACCGCGAGCAGCTCGACCTGGTGGAAGACCGGGGTGTGCGTGGCGTCCAGCTCGTCGGTGCGGTACACGCGGCCGGGGCAGATCACGTAGACCGGCAGCTCGCGGTCGAGCAGGGAGCGGATCTGGACGGGCGAGGTGTGGGTGCGCAGCACGACACCCGACTCGCCGGTGCCGTCCGGGCCCTCGACGAAGAAGGTGTCGGCCTCGCCGCGGGCCGGGTGGTCCGGGCCGATGTTGAGCGCGTCGAAGTTGAACCACTCCGCCTCGATCTCGGGGCCCTCGGCGACCTCGTAGCCCATGGCCACGAAGACGTCCTCGATGCGCTCCGAGAGCGTGGTCAGCGGGTGCCGGGCGCCCGCCGGGACGCGGTCGTGGGGCAGTGTGACGTCCACGTCCTCCTCGACCAGCACACGGGCGTCGCGCTCGGCCTCCAGCTCGCCCTGACGGGCGGCGAGGGCCTTGTTCACGGCGCCGCGGGCCATGCCGACGCGCTTGCCGGCCTCGGCTTTGGCGTGCGGGGGCAGGGCGCCGATCTCGCGGTTGGCGAGGGCCAGCGGGGAGGCCGGGCCGGTGTGGGCGACCTTGGCCTCGTGGAGCGCGTCGAGGGAGCTCGCTGCGGCGAAGGCGGCGAGCGCCTCGCCCTGCATGCGCTCGATCTCTTCCGGTTTCAACGCCTCGACCTCGACAGGGTCGTACGACTTATTGGGTGCCGACATCTCTTCCCGTGCTTCCGATTGGCTGGCGGATGGTCCCCGTCACCGACTCGCGAGGGCCGCGTGAAGGACACAAAGGTGCCAAAGGCCGAGTCTAACGGGGCGGAGGTGTACGAAGAGCCCGTGGGCCGCTAGGCGAGATACGCCGGGGCCGCCACGGGCAACGTAAATCGGAACTCGGCGCCGCCGCTGGACGCGCGGCCGACCGTGATGGTGCCGCCGTGGGCCTCGACGATGCCCTTGACGATATAGAGCCCGAGGCCCGTGCCGCCGCGCTTGCTGCCCCGCCAGAAGCGGGTGAAGACGCGGTTCATGGATTCCTCCGGGATGCCGGGCCCTTCGTCGCTCACCGTGACCGACGTGCCGGTTTCCTCGCCTTCGCGCGGGGATGCCGAGGGCGTGATGTCAATGGTGACAGTTCCCTCGCCGTGGCGCACGGCATTTTCGACGAGGTTGCTGAGCACCTGGTCGACCTTGTCGGGGTCGGCCCACAGGGCGGGCAGCGGCTGCTCGATGCGCAGCAGGAAACGGTCGGCGGGCTGTCCGGCGGCGACGTAGGCCTGGATGTGCCGGCCGACGGCCGCGCCGATGTCGACGGGCTGGCGGCGCACCTCCAGGCGCCCGGAGTCGATGCGGGAGATGTCGAGCAGCTCGGCGATGAGCCGGGTGACGCGGTCCGCGTCGGCGTCGACGGTCTCCAGCATCAGCCGCTTCTGGTCGTCGGTGAAGCGCTCCCACTTGGCGAGGAGCGTGGCGGTGAAGCCCTTGACGGAGGTCAGCGGCGAGCGCAGCTCGTGGGCGACGGTGGCGATCAGCTCGGCGTGGCTGCGTTCGGTGCGGCGGCGGGCCTCGGTGTCGCGCAGGGAGACGATGACGCGGTGCACGGGTCCGAGGGGCGCGGTGCGCACGTACCGCGCGCAGACCAGTACCTCCCGCCCCCCGGGGAGCAGCAGGTTGCGCTCGGGCTGCCGGACCCGGATGGCGAGGCCGCCGTAAGGGTCGGTGAGCTGCCACCAGCGCCTGCCCTCCAGGTCCTCCAGGGGCAGCGCCTTCTCCAGGTGCTGCCCGAGGGCGTCGGCGGCGCTCAGGGCGGTGATGCGTGCGGCGGCGGCGTTGAAGCAGATGACCCGGCCGTGCTCGTCGGCGACGACGAGGCCGTCGGGCAGCTGGTCGGGGTCGAGGCCGAGGCCGGTCTCGGTGCGGTCGCCGTGCCGGGGCGCGGGTGTGCGGCGCACGTCCCGCCCGTCCGGCGCAGTGCTCGTGCCGACCACGCTCATCCCCGTACCCCACCTCTCAGCCGGCGCAGGGCCCCGAGCTGGTCACCCTACTAGCTCTCGGTGACGGAACGGCACCCTGTGCGGGCGCGCTGTGCACGGGCCGATGCATACAGACATACGGCGGCGGCCGTGGCGAGGTTCAGGCTCTCGGCCTTCCCGTGGATGGGGACGCGTACGACGGCGTCGGCGAGGTCGCGGGTCTCCTCCGGGAGCCCCCAGGCCTCGTTGCCGAACACCCAGGCGGTCGGCCCGCCCATGGTCTGCTCGTCCAGCTCCTCGTCCAGGTCCCGGTCGCCGGCCCCGTCGGCCGCGAGGATCCGCACTCCGGCGTCCTTCAGCCCCGCCACGGCCTGCTCGACGGGCACGCCGACGGCGACGGGCAGATGGAACAGGGAGCCCACGGAGGCGCGTACGGCCTTGGGGTTGTACAGGTCCACGGAGGCGTCGGTGAGGACGACGGCCTCGGCGCCCGCGGCGTCGGCGCAGCGCAGCACGGTCCCCGCGTTGCCCGGGTCGCGGACGTGGGCGAGCACGGCGACGAGCCTCGGCCGGGCGGCGAGGATGTCCTCGAAGGGCGTGTCCAGGAACCGGCAGACCCCGACCAGTCCCTGCGGGGTGACCGTGGTCGAGATGTCGGCGATGACCTCTTCGGAGGCGAGGTGGACACGGGCGCCCGCTTGCCGCGCCTCGCCGATGATGTCGGCGTAGCGCTCGGCGGCCTCCACGGTGGCGAACAGCTCGACGAGGGTCGCCTGCCCTCCGGCCCGATGCCCGGCGGCCTCCCGCACGGCCTGCGGCCCCTCCGCGAGAAACAGCCGGTCCTTGCCCCGGAAGTTCCGCTTGGCGAGCCGCCGGGCGGCGGCGACACGGGCGGACCGGGGGGAGATCAGCTCGGGAGTGACGGGGGGCATCTTCTTCACCTTCGGGAGAGCTTCAGTTTCGCGCCCCGAAGGGGCGCGGGGAACTGCGCGGCCAGCCCCCACCGGCCCACAGCCGAAACGAAGGCTGAGGGCCCCAACAACAGGACCCGCAAGCCATGACAGCCTGCGGGTCCTTCAGTCACGTCGGCCTAGAGCCAGCGCGGCGTCACGCAGCCTTGGGCGCGTTGACGTCCGCCGGCAGCGCCTTCTGCGCGACCTCGACGAGCGCGGCGAACGCACCGGCGTCGTTCACGGCCAGCTCGGCCAGGATCTTGCGGTCGACCTCGACGTTCGCGGCCTTCAGACCCTGGATGAAGCGGTTGTAGGTGATGCCGTTCGCGCGGGCAGCGGCGTTGATGCGCTGGATCCACAGCTGACGGAAGTCGCCCTTGCGCTTCTTGCGGTCGTTGTAGTTGTAGACCAGCGAGTGGGTGACCTGCTCCTTGGCCTTGCGGTAGAGGCGCGAACGCTGACCGCGGTAGCCGGAGGCCTGCTCGAGGATCGCCCGGCGCTTCTTGTGGGCGTTGACTGCCCGCTTGACGCGTGCCACTTGTTAACTCCTTGTAGCGGGGTCGTGGGGGTACACACACGACCCGGAAACGACTGGGTCCCGGTCCTGGCGTACGGCGCTCGGATTCAAGCGCCGGTACGTCACTTGCCGAGAAGCTTCTTGATCTTCGCGGCGTCGCCCGGGGCCATCTCGGCGTTGCCGGTGAGGCGACGCGTCACGCGGGACGACTTGTGCTCAAGCAGGTGGCGCTTGCCGGCGCGCTCACGGAGCACCTTGCCGGAGCCGGTGATCTTGAAGCGCTTGCTGGCACCGCTGTGCGACTTGTTCTTCGGCATAGCGCCGTATCTCCTCGTCGGGTGGCGCTCCGGTGCCCGGTCACGAAAACCGGGCACGGTGGAGCGTCGCTCTTCTATCAGTTACATCCTCGGGGACTTGCGTCCCGCGGGATCACGCCTCGGCGGGCTCCTCGGCGGACGCCTCAGCCTCGGCAGGGTTCTGCGACCGACCGGGGTTCGCCTTCGCTTCCGCCTTCCGGGCTTCCTGCGCCTGGCGGGCCTCGGCCATGGCCTCGGTCTTCTTCTTGTGCGGACCGAGGACCATGATCATGTTCCGGCCGTCCTGCTTCGGGTTCGACTCGACGAAACCGAGGTCCTGGACGTCCTCCGCGAGACGCTGCAGCAGTCGGTAGCCCAGCTCGGGCCGGGACTGCTCGCGACCACGGAACATGATCGTGATCTTGACCTTGTCGCCCTGCTTGAGGAACCGGACGACGTGACCCTTCTTGGTGTCATAGTCGTGCGGGTCGATCTTCGGCCGGAGCTTCATCTCCTTGATGACCGTGTGCGCCTGGTTCTTGCGCGCCTCACGGGCCTTCATGGCCGACTCGTACTTGAACTTCCCGTAGTCCATGAGCTTGCACACGGGCGGACGGGCGTTCGCCGCGACCTCGACCAGGTCCAGGTCGTACTCCTGCGCAAGCTCCAGTGCCTTAGCGAGCGGGACGATGCCCACCTGCTCGCCACTGGGACCGACAAGTCGCACCTCGGGAACGCGAATCCGGTCGTTGATGCGGGGCTCGGCGCTGATGGATCCTCCTCGGTAGCACCACACGGCGGTCTGGCGGACAGCCGCGTACGTCTCTTTTCGTGAGACCTAACCGCGCCGAAGCACAAAAAATGCCCCGGACGATCACAGGCGGGGCTCCCAAAGCAACCGGAGCACCGTCGCGAAGACCGCGGGGCGCGCATCGGGCGACTCCATCGTCCGTACGGAACGATGGTGGCCGCCTGACCGGAAGACCCGCCGTCCCGGAGGACAGTCAGGTGGGAGATCGGAGCCTCCACTTGTGGGCCGGACACAGTCATGTCCGGCCGGTCGCCCACCAGATTAGCAGGATCGCTTGACAAGGGCTAATTGAGGCCGGGTGGGCCTGATGAAGGCACCCGCACGCCCTCGCCTATCGTGTGGGGCATGAGTGAGACCCCTCCTGAGAACACCGACTTCGACGCGATGACCCGGGACATCGCCGAGGTCCCCGCCGTCGAGGTGATCGTGACGGTCGCCGTCAACCTGATGAGCGCCGCCGCCGTGAAGCTCGGGCTGACCGAGGAGGGCGACAAGTACAAGGACCTGGACGAGGCCCGCAAGCTGATCACCGCGCTCGCCGGTCTGCTGGACGCGAGCGCGACCGAGATCAGCTCGTTCCACGCGGCGCCGCTGCGCGACGGCCTGAAGTCGCTGCAGCTGGCCTTCCGCGAGGCGTCGATCGTGCCGGACGAGCCGGGCCAGGGTCCGGGCGAGAAGTACACCGGGCCGGTCTACGGCTAGCCGACGGGGGTATTTTCACCCCCGTACGTACAAGGGCTCGCCCGGAGGGGTGGTCCCGGCCGGCAGCAGTGCCAGGTCGAGGCCCCGCACCAGGCGGGCCCTCAGCGTGTCGTCGGCGGCCAGCCGCTCGGCGACCGCGCGGGCGGCCTCGGCGGGAGCGGCGGCCGGGTCGAGAACGAGGGCGAGGGTCCCGTCGGCCCGGCCGGGCCCGAGGTGGGCGCGCAGCACGGCGGGCTCGGCGGCCACGGCCGCGCGCACGGCCTCGACGACGGCCGGATCGGCGAGCGGGTCGGTGCTCGTGCGGCCCTCGGCGAGGGCGACCAGCGTCGGACCGGTCAGTTCGAAGGGCACCGGTCCGGCGAGGTCGAGCACGACCGTGTCCGCCTTCTCGTGCGCGGCGGCCTCGAGCGCCTGGTGCACGGGTACGGCGACGGGGCGGGCCGCCGGGTCCCAGCGGGCCAGGGAGTCGGTGGAGGTGAAGGCGGGCAGGGCGGTGCGGTCGCCGGCCTTCAGGGTGGGCACGGCCATGTCACTGGTCTTCTCGCGCCGCAGCCCGTTCTCGTCCTCCTCGACCTCGCCGAGCACGGCCACGACGGGAACCAGCAGCCGGGCACCCTTCAGTGCCTCCAGGACCGGGCCCACGGCCGTGCGGTCCTCGGCCCAGGCGGCGAGCGCGGCGCTCAGCCGGGGGTCGGCGGAGCCGTCGTCGTCGGAGAAGCCGGGGTCGGGAATGTTCTTGTTCGCCACGGTCACCGACCCTATAGGGGGGATGCCGCCTGCTTCGTGCGGGGCCGGTGGACGGGCCGGCACCGCCTTCACGGGGATCTCAGCGTTCCCTGACCCCGGATCTCATCCCGTCCCACGGGGCACACGGGCGGCACGGTCTGTGCGAAGGCACGGGCGCTCTCCGCCGCCGACGCCGTATCGTCGGCGGCGTCGCCGTCGGCCTCCTCCTCGGCCACGGCGGGCGAGGAGGCATCGGTGGAACCCGTGACGTCGTCTTCGGCCGCCGGCCGGAAGCGGCTGCCGGCGAAGGTCATGGCATCGGTGGCGGTGCCGTCGGGAGCGAAGGTGTCGGCGGCGGTGCTGGACCTGGAGTCCGGGGCGAGTGCCGCGTACGGCGAGGACACCTTCGACACGGCGAGCATCGTCAAGGTCGACATTCTGGCCACGCTGCTGCTGCGGGCGCAGGACGCGGGGCGGCGGCTGACGGCGACGGAGCGGGCCTACGCCACGAAGATGATCGAGAACAGCGACAACGCTTCCGCGACGGCCCTGTGGCATGCCATCGGGCGGGCCGAGGGGCTGGACGCGGCGAACGAGCGCTTCGGTCTCTCGGCGACCTCGGGTGGTGACGGTGACCTGTGGGGGCTGACGCGGACCACGGCCGCGGATCAACTGGTGTTGCTGCAGCAGGTGTTCGGTGCGCAGTCGCTGCTGAGCGCGGCTTCTCGGACGTACGTCCAGGGGCTGATGGAGGGGGTGGAGGCCGATCAGCGGTGGGGGGTGTCGGCGGCGGCCGTCGGGTCCTCGTGGGCGCTGAAGAACGGGTGGATGCCGCGCAGCGCGACCGGGCTGTGGGATGTGAACAGCATCGGGCGGGTGACGGTGGACGGGGCCGGTCTTCTGGTGGCCGTGCTGTCCAAGGGGACGGTGAGTCAGGCGGAGGGGATTTCGTTGGTGGAGGCCGCGGCGAAGGCGGCGGTGGCCGGGTTCGCCTCTGCGTCGTAGGGGCGCCGGCCGTGTGGCGGGTGCGGGTTGTCCGTAGTCGGTCGCGCCCGCGCGGCGGCAGCCGCACATCGACACAGCCCCTCGCCCCTCAAGGAGTTGCCCTGCGGTTTCTCCACAGGACCAACCCCGCTACCAGGAGCACTCCCCCGATGCTGCCTGCCAGAGGGCCCGCCCAGTCGGAGGTTGAGGTGGTGGACCTGGGGGTGTCCGGGCCCGTGCCGAAGTACCTCTTGTCGTACGACGCCGGGCGCAGGGCCTGTGGCTTGAGCCTGGCCGCCGCCTTGAGGGCGGCCGCGGGGTCGATCATGCCGAAGCCCCGGGAGTCGTCGCGGCCGCCGACCGGGGCGTCCCGGGCCGTGTCCTCCAGGAGTTTCTTGATCTGGGCGGGAGCCAGGTTTGGGTGGGCCGCCTTGATCAGGGCCGCCGCGCCGGAGACGAAGGCGGAGGCGGCCGAGGTGCCCCAGCCCGCGTAGTACTTGTGGTCGGGGTCGGCGATCACGACGTCCACGCCGGGTGCGCTGACCGCGGAGTACCAGCGGCGGGTGGAGAAGGAGGCGCGCGTGCCGTACTTGTCCACGGCGGTGGCGGCGATGACGCCCGGGTAGGCGGCCGGGTAGGAGACGTGGTCGCCCTTGTCGCCCCCGTTGCCCGCGGAGGCCACGACGACCACGCCCTTCTTCAGGGCGTACTGCACGGCCTCGTCCTCGCTCGGCTCCGGGTGCGCGGAGTCGGAGTCGTCGCCGAGGGAGAGGTTGATGACGTCGGCGCCGTGGTCGGCGGCCCAGCGGATGCCGTCGGCGAGGGCGTTGCCGCGGGTGGTACGGGCCTTGGTGCGGGCGGAGTCGCCGTCTTCGAGGATGACCCGCACGGGCAGGATCTTCGCCTCGGGGGCGACGCCCATGACGCCGTCGGTGTCGCCGGGTCCGTGGCCGTGTCCGGCGATGATGCCGGCCATGGCGGTGCCGTGCCGGGCCCAGGTGCGGTCGCCCGGCTCGGCACCGAAACCGATCATGTCCTTGGCGGGCAGGACGTTGCCGGCCAGGTCCGGATGGTCGGCCTCGACCCCGGTGTCCAGGACGGCGACGGTGATGCCCCGGCCCTTGGTGGTGCGCCAGGCCTCGTCGAGGTGGAGGGCGGACAGGCCCCACTGCTGGGCCCGGATGCCGTCGGCGTGGGCGGCCGCGGACGGCAGCAGGACGAGGGCGCCCGTGAGCAGGAGGCTGATCGTCGCGCCCGCGCGGCGGCTGCCGCGCGTCCATCGCCTCATGAGGGCTTCTCCGTGGCCGAGTTGACGGACTGCCGCAGTCGCCGTTCGATGCGGTCGGCCAGACCCTGCGCCTCGTTGCCGAGGCCCGCCTGGGCGGATGCCGAGGTGGCGCCGGAGCTGGTGGCGTCCGCCGCGGGCTGCGGAGAGTCGACGGTACGTCCGTCGGCCCAGCCGGAGACGGAGTAGGCCACGACGGGAGAGTCGGTGAGGACGGAGATGGTCCAGGTGGCGCGCTGCTTGTCGCCGAAGCCGGCCGCGACGGTGCCCTTGGCGGCGTACGGCCGGGGCATCAGGTCGCTGCGGAGGTCCAGGTGCTCGTCGCGGAAGCGGGCGGCGAGCGCGGACATGCTCGCGGAGCCGCCCTTGGTGAACAGCAGGCCGACGGTGGTGACGTAGGTCTGGGTGGCGTCGGTGTAGGTGGCGCGCAGCAGGCGCTGGCAGCCGACGGGGGTGAGGGCCTTGTGCAGCAGCGGGTCGAAGGCGTCGGCGCAGCCGCTGTCCGGGGCGACGGCGATCCGGGTCCAGGTCCGGTCGGCGCCGCCGGGTCCGGCTCCGGTGCCCTGGACGGTGGGCGGGAAGAGCTGGTCGACGGGCACGCTGTGCCAGAGCGTGGTGGCCACGCTGAACTCGTTCCCGGCGGGGCCGTCCCCGCCGTCCCCGGTGAGCCAGCTCCCGGTCACCGCACCGCCGATGAGGCCGAGCCCGAGGACCAGGCAGGCGGCGGCAGCGGCCGTACGGGGCCGCAGCCGTAGCCCCGGTGCCCGCACCCCTGTGCGCTCGCCGTACCCCTCGGGCTCCCCGAAGGACAGGATCGGCCGGGCGGCCGTCGCGGCACTCCAGGAGAACGACGGGTCCGGAGAGGCCGTCGGGGGGTGGGCGGGGTCGCTCGGACTCCACGCGGTCCGGAGATCGCGCGCGCCGGGCACGGACGGGGACACCGGGGAGGACGAAGGGGGCCGCGCCGAGGAAGCCTCGCGGTCGGGGGCCGACGCGGCACCCGCGTACCCGGCGGCGGATCCCGGCGTGCGCCCGGAGGCGGGTGAGACCACGGAACCCACGGAACCCTCGGGCGCCGACCGGATCGGCCGGAGCCGTGCCGTCGTCTCGGACGCGGCCTCCGCAGGCGCTCCGGAGGGGCCAGGCCGGGAGCCCGCGTACGGCGCCGCCGATGAATCCTCGCGGTCGGCGACGGGAGCCGGGGCGGAGGCGGAGAAGGGGGCCGAGGCGGAACCCGAACGCCCGCCGGCAGAGCCCGGCTCACCCGGGCGCCCGGCACCGGACGCCGCCACACCCCCGGGTCGCCGCGCCCCGCCCGCCGACGGAATCGGCCGCAGCCGAGCCGTCGTCTCCGACGGGGACTCCGCGGGGGCCTGCGACGGGCGGGGCTGAGCCCCGGGGCCCTGTCCCGGGCGCGGCGGAACGGAGGTGGCCGCACCACCGACCGTCGGGGCCTCGGGGCGATGGGTCTGAGACCCCGGACCACGCACCGGACGCGGCGGAACGGACGCGACCGCACCATCCACCACCGGAGCCTCCGGACCATGAGACTGAGACCCCGGGCCACGCACCGGACGCGGGACGGAGGTGGTCGCACCGTCGGCCGCCGGGGGCTCGGGGCGGCGAGGCCGGGATCCGGGGCCTTGCGGCGGGCGCGGCGGCTGCGTGGTCGTGTGCGCGTCGTGGGGTGTGCGGCCCGCGCTCGGTGGGGTGTCGGGGAAGCGGGCCGAGGCGGGGGGCGGTGGCGGGCTCACCGGGTCGGTGGCCTCGGGTACGGCGGAGGGGCGGGAGGCGGGGATGCGGGAGGAGCCGGCGCCGGTCGGGCCTTCGGTGCGCCCGCTCTGCGCGTGCCGCTCCCCCGCCGTCCGGCCGGACGCGCCCCGCGCGGCGCGCGGGGCGAACACGGAGGGTTCGTCGTCGAGGTCGGCTTCGAGGTCGCGGAGATCCGGCCTGGTCGCCTGGGCCGCGAAGCCCGTGCCCGGCCTTCCGGCGGCGGGCGCCGGGCCGGCTCCTCGGGCCGGCGATCCCGGCGTGGCCGTGTCGCGGCCGGCAGCCGCGTGACCGGTCGTCGGCCGACCGGCGGGCGTGCCCGATGACGGCGTGCCGGAGGCGGTGGTGTCCTGGGTGGGGGCGGGAGGCGGGGACGAGGGGCGCGGAGGGATCGGGGCGCGGCGCGCTTCCGTGCTCATGCACCCCCCGTTTCCTCGTGCCCGGGCCGTTTCCTCGTACGCGGGCCGTCATGCTTTCCGGCCGCGCCCGGTGGGAGAACTCCGTCCGGGCACGCATACCCGTACGGCTGGACCGGCATCCCGGTTCAGGTGAAGCGGCCGGGTGCGTTCCGCCGTACGTGCGCGTCACTCTACGGGTTGTCCGGAAGAGAACGAGAACCAGTCCGCCAGGCCGGGGCATCTGCCCGGAACGTCCCCCTACCCTGCGGTAATCCTGTCTGGCAGGCTTCCGTCATGACTGCGCCTGCCGCCGCTCGGGCCCGTTACGACCGGGCCACCGCCCATCTCGACGCCCCGCTCGCGATCGTGGACCTGGACGCCTTCGACGCCAACGCGGCCGACCTGGTCCGCCGCGCCGCGGGCAAGCCCGTCCGGGTCGCCAGCAAGTCGGTTCGCTGCCGGGCCCTGCTGGAACGTGTCCTGGCCAGGGACGGTTTCCAGGGGATCATGTCGTTCACCCTGGGCGAGTCGCTGTGGCTCGCCCGCTCCGGGTTCGACGACATCCTGCTGGCCTATCCGTCCGCCGACCGCGCGGGCTTCGCGGAGCTGGCCGCCGATCCCAAGCTCGCCGACGCGGTCACCGTGATGATCGACGACATCGCCCATCTCGACCTCATCGACGCCGCCCGTGACGGCGGGAGTGAAGTGGTGCGGGTCTGCCTGGAGTTGGACACCTCGCTGAAGCTGCTCGGCGGCCGGGTGCGGGTCGGGGCGCGACGGTCGCCGCTGTACTCGCCCGCCCAACTCGCCGAGCTGGCCCGGGCCGTGGCCCGGCGGCCGGGGTTCCGGCTGGTGGGGATCATGGCGTACGAGGGGCACGTCGCCGGGGTCGGGGACACCGTGGCCGGGCGGCCGCTGCGCTCGCGGGCCATCCGGCTGATGCAGGCCGCCGCCCGGCGCGAGCTGGCCGAGCGGCGCGGCGCCGTGGTGCGGGCGGTGCGGGCCGTGGTGCCCGGCCTGGAGTTCGTCAACGGCGGTGGCACGGGCAGTGTGCAGCACACCGCGGCCGAGGACGCGGTCACCGAGATCGCGGCCGGTTCGGGGCTGTACGTGCCCCGGTTGTTCGACAACTACACGTCCTTCTCCGGCCGTCCGGCCGCCCTGTTCGCGCAGCCCGTCGTACGGCGGCCCGGGGTGGGTGTCGTCACCGTGCTCGGCGGCGGATATCCGGCCTCCGGTGTCGCGGGTCGCGACCGGCTGCCGGTGCCGTACCTGCCGGAGGGGCTGAGGTACGACCCGCAGGAGGGCCCGGGCGAGGTGCAGACCCCGCTGCTCGGCTCGCCCGCCGACGACCTGCTCATCGGCGACAAGGTGTGGTTCCGGCACGCCAAGGCGGGCGAGATGTGCGAGCGGTTCGACACGCTGCACCTGATCGAGGGGGACGTGGTGACGGCTACCGTGCCCACCTATCGGGGTGAGGGGCAGACGTTCCTCTGAGGCCGTCGTCGCCGTGGGCAGCGGCCGCCGGAGCGGCGGCCGCTGCCCGGGTCCGTGCCCTACAGAGGCGTGACGTACGCGCCCGCGATTCCGCCGTCCACCAGGAAGTCGGTGGCGTTGACGAAGGAGGAGTCGTCGCTGGCCAGGAAGGCGACGGCGGCGGCGATCTCCTCGGCCTCGGCGAACCGGCCGACCGGGATGTGGACGAGCCGGCGGGCCGCCCGCTCCGGGTCCTTGGCGAACAGCTCCTGGAGGAGCGGGGTGTTGACCGGGCCGGGGCACAGGGCGTTCACCCGGATGCCCTCGCGGGCGAACTGCACGCCCAGCTCGCGGGACATGGCGAGGACGCCGCCCTTGGAGGCCGTGTACGAGATCTGGGAGGTGGCGGCGCCCATCCTCGCCACGAAGGACGCCGTGTTGATGATGGAGCCCTTGCCCTGGCGGCGCATGTAGGGGATGGCGGCCTTGCAGCAGAGGTAGACGGAGGTGAGGTTGACCTCCTGGACCCGCTTCCAGGCCTCCAGGCCGGTCTCCAGGATGGAGTCGTCGTCGGGCGGGGAGATGCCGGCGTTGTTGAAGGCGACGTCGACGCTGCCGTAGGTGTCGTACGCCGTCTTGAACAGCGTCTCGACCTGCTCGGGGTCGGTGACGTCGACCTTGACGAAGAGCCCGCCGACCTCGTCGGCGGCGGCCTTGCCGCGGGCCTCGTCGACGTCGGCGCAGACCACGTGCGCGCCCTCGGAGGCGAGGCGGCGGGCGGCGGCGAGGCCGATGCCGCTGCCGGCTCCGGTGACGACGGCGGTACGGCCGACCAGGCGGCGGCAAACGGTGTTGTCGGTCACTGTGCGGGGCCCTCCGTGCTGATGAAGACGTTCTTGGTTTCGGTGAAGGCGGTCAGGGCGTCCGGGCCGAGTTCACGGCCGAGTCCGGACTGCTTGAAGCCGCCGAACGGGGTCGAGTAGCGGACGCTGGAGTGGGAGTTGACGGACAGGTTGCCCGCGCGGACGGCCTGGGAGACGCGCAGGGCGCGGCCCACGTCCCGGGTCCAGATGGAGCCGGACAGGCCGTAGGGGGTGTCGTTGGCGAGGCGGACCGCGTCGTCCTCGTCGGTGAAGGGGAGGAGGACGGCGACGGGGCCGAAGATCTCCTCACGGGCCGCCGCGCTGTCCGGCCGCCCCCCCGTGAGAACGGTCGGCGGGAACCAGAAGCCGGGTCCGTCGGGGGCACTGCCGCGCAGGGCCGGGGCGTCCTCGGGAACGTACGACCGTACGCGGTCGAGCTGCTGACGGGAGATCAGCGGGCCCATCTGGGTCTTCTCGTCGGCCGGGTCGCCCACCACGACCCCGGCCAGCGCGTCGGCGAGGAAGTCGCGGGCCTCGTCGTACACCGACTCCTGGACGAGGATCCGGGTGCGGGCGCAGCAGTCCTGGCCGGAGTTGTCCAGGAAGGAGAAGGGGTCGAGGGCGGCCTTGAGGTCGGCGTCGGCGAAGACGATGTTGGGGCTCTTGCCGCCGAGTTCGAGCGTGAGGCGCTTGGTCTGGTCGGCGCAGAGCGCCATGATGCGCTTGCCGACCCGGGTGGAGCCGGTGAAGACGATCTTGGCGACGCCCGGGTTGCGTACGAGGGACTCGCCCGCGATGTCGCCGCGCCCGGGCAGGACCTGGAACAGGTGCTCGGGCAGGCCCGCCTCCAGGGCGAGTTCGGCGAGGCGCAGGGCCGTCAGCGGGGTGGTCTCGGCGGGCTTGAGAAGGACCGCGTTGCCCGCCGCGAGCGCCGGGGCCGTGCCCCAGGCGGCGATCGGCATCGGGAAGTTCCAGGGCGCGATGACCCCGACGACGCCGAGCGGTTCGAGCAGGGTGACGTCGAGGCCGCCGGCGACCGGGATCTGCCGGCCGGACAGCCGCTCCACTCCGCCGGCCGCGTACTCCAGCAGATCGCGGACGTTGCCGGCCTCCCAGCGGGCGTTGCCGAGGGTGTGGCCGGCCTCGCGCACCTCCAGCCGGGCGAGTTCCTCGATGTGGCCGTCGACGACGGCGGCGAAGCGGCGCAGCAGCCGGGCCCGGTCGCCGGGCGCGGCGGCCGCCCACGCCCGCTGGGCCCGGGCGGCCCGGGACACGGCCGCGTCGACGTCCTGCTCGACGGCGCCGGGTACGGTCGCGATCACCTCTTCCGTCGCGGGGTTGAGGACGTCGAGTTCATACGGTTGCGACACGTCATGCCTCACATGCGTTCGAAGGAGCGGCGCAGCTCCCAGTCGGTGACCGCGGCGTCGAAGGCCTGCAGTTCGACGCGTGCCATGTTGCGGTAGTGCGCGACGACCTCGTCGCCGAAGGCGGCCTTGGCGATCGGGCTGTTCTCCCAGAGGTCGGCGGCCTCGCGCAGGGTGGTCGGGACGTGCTCGAAGCCGGCGGTGTAGGCGTTGCCGGGGCAGGGCTCGGGCAGTTCCAGCTTCTGCTCGATGCCGTACAGGCCCGCCGCGACCAGTCCGGCGACGGCGAGGTACGGGTTGACGTCGCCGCCGGGGAGGCGGTTCTCGAAGCGCAGGGAACGGCCATGGCCGACCACGCGCAGCGCGCAGGTGCGGTTGTCGTGGCCCCAGGCGACGGCGGTGGGGGCGAAGGAGCCGGGCTGGAACCGCTTGTAGGAGTTGATGTTGGGGGCGTAGAGCAGGGAGAAGTCGCGCAGGGCCGCGAGCTGTCCGGCGAGGAAGTGCCGCATCACGTCGGACATTCCGTCGGGCCCGGCCATCGCGTTCTCGCCGTCGGCGTCCGCGAGCGAGAGGTGGATGTGGCAGGAGTTGCCCTCGCGCTCGTTGTACTTGGCCATGAAGGTGATCGAGACGCCCTCCTGGGCGGCGATCTCCTTCGACCCGGTCTTGTAGAGGGCGTGCTGGTCGCAGGTGACGAGGGCCTCGTCGTAGCGGAAGGCGATCTCGTGCTGGCCGGGGTTGCACTCGCCCTTGGCGGACTCCACGGTCAGGCCCGCGCCCGCCATGTCGTTGCGCAGGCGGCGCAGCAGGGGCTCGATACGGCCGGTGCCGAGGATGGAGTAGTCGATGTTGTACTGGTTGGCCGGGGTCAGGCCACGGTAGTTCGCGTCCCAGGCCTGCTCGTAGCTGTCCTTGAAGACGATGAACTCCAGCTCGGTGCCGACCTGGGCGGTGTAGCCGAGTTCGGCGAGCCTTGCGAGCTGGCGGCGCAGGATCTGGCGCGGGGCGGCGACGACCGGGGAGCCGTCGTTCCAGGCGAGGTCGGCGACGAGCAGGGCGGTGCCGGGATGCCAAGGGATGCGGCGCAGGGTGGCCAGGTCGGGGTGCATGGCGAAGTCGCCGTAGCCGCGGTCCCAGGAGGACATCTCGTAGCCGTCGACGGTGTTCATCTCGGTGTCGACGGCGAGCAGGTAGTTGCAGCCCTCGGTGCCGTGCCGCAGGACCTCGTCGAGGAAGAATCGGGCGGCGAACCGCTTGCCCTGCAGCCGCCCTTGCATGTCGGGGAAGGCCAGGACGACAGTGTCGATCTCACCGCCGGCGACGAGGGCGTGTAGCTCCTCGACACTGAGCGGGGGTGTGCGGTCTGCCACGGGAGAGCCTCCTTAGGCTGCTTCGCGTTTTGCGGCGGGGCCGGGAGCCATAAGGTATTGCCGAGAACCATTGCTTGGGAAGGGGGTAAAGCCGGATGTCGCAGGACGTGGATCCGAGCGGACTGAACGACCGGCTCACTCCGGTGCTGCGGCCGGTGCGGGCGGGCAACGGCTTCGAGGAGGCGCTGGAGCAGATCCTCCAGGTCGTGCGGCTCGGTCTGGTGCCGGGCGGCGAGCGGCTGCCGGCCGAGCGCGAGCTCGCGGAACGGCTCGGGATCAGCCGGGTGACGCTGCGCGAGGTGCTGAAGGTGCTCCAGGACCAGGGCCTGGTGGAGTCCCGGCGCGGCCGGTACGGCGGAACGTTCGTGCTGTCGCGCACGGACGCGGGCGGCGAGGACGAGCTGCGCCGGCGGATCGCCGAGGTCGACATCGAGGACGTACTCCGGTTCCGCGAGGTCCTCGAGGTGGGAGCGGCGGGGCTGTGCGCGGCGCACGGGCTGACCGACGAGCAGGCGGTGCGGCTGCGGGAGGCGCTGGACCGGACCCACGAGGCCCCGCTCGCGGACTACCGGCGGCTGGACACGCTGCTGCACCTGACGCTGGCCGAACTGTGCGGCTCCCCGTCGCTGACCGCGCAGTACGCGGCGGTGCGGGCGAGCGTCAACGACCTGCTGGACTGCATCCCGCTGCTGGTGCGCAACCTGGAGCACTCCCAGCGCCAGCACACCGCGCTGGTGGAGGCGGTGCTGGACGGGGACGCGGACGGCGCGCGGGAGATGATGCGCGAGCACTGCGCGGGCACTGCGGCGCTGCTGCGGGGCTTCCTGGCGTGACCCGGCTCTGCAAAGGTATGCACGTGGACCTTTTGATTTCGGGGAGGGCAGCGTGACCGTACGACCGCTGATCGGTGTGAGTACGTATCTGGAGACCGGTGCGCGCTGGGGCGTGTGGGAGCTGGACGCGGTGCTGCTGCCGGCCGGCTATCCGCGGCTGGTGCAGGAGGCCGGGGGGCTCGCCCTTCTGCTGCCGCCGGACGCGCCCGAGCGGGCCGCCGCGGCGGTGGAGCGGCTGGACGGGCTGGTGATCGCGGGCGGGCCGGACGTGGATCCCTCCCGCTACGGCGCCGAGCGCTCACCCCGTACGGGGCCGCCCGCGCCGGAGCGGGACGCCTGGGAACTCGCGCTGATCGACGCGGCGCTTCGCGCGAGCGTGCCGCTGCTGGGGATCTGCCGGGGCATGCAGCTGCTGAACGTGGCCCTCGGCGGCACGCTGGTGCAGCACCTGGACGGGCACGCGGAGCAGGTCGGCGTGTTCGGCCGGCATCTCGTGAAGCCGGAGCCGGGGACGCTGTACGCGGGGATCGCCCCGGAGGAGACCTCCGTGCCCACCTATCACCATCAGGCGGTGGAGCGGCTCGGGGAGGGGCTGGTGGCCTCGGCCCGTGCGGCCGACGGGACCGTGGAGGCGCTGGAGCTGCCGTCCGGCGACGGATGGGTGCTGGGGGTGCAGTGGCATCCGGAGATGGGCTCGGACCTGCGGGTCATGCGGGCGCTGGTGCGGGCGGCGTCCTGACCCCGCTCACCCCCTGGTCAGCGACAGCAGCTCCCGGGCCGGCCCCGTCGGCCGGTGCCCCGTCGGCCACACCGCTCGCAGGTCCCGGTGCAGGGACACTCCCTCCACCGGGATGCTGACCAGACGCCGCATCGCCAGCTCCTCCCGCACGGCCAGTTCGCTCAGGACCGAGGGGCCCGCGCCGCTGACGGCCGACGCCTTCACCGCCGTCGTCGAGGAGAGTTCGATGAGGGGACGGGCGAGACCGCCCAGGGCCGTGTCCAGGACCTGGCGGGTGCCCGAGCCCCGCTCGCGCAGGATCAACGGCGTGGCCGCCAGCTCCCCGGCCGTCACGGGGCGCCGGCGGCGGGCCCAGGGATGACCGGGGGCCGTGACGACGATCAGGCGGTCATGGGCGATCACGGCGGAGTCCAGGCCCGCCGGGACGGTGAGCCCCTCCACGAAGCCCAGGTCCGCCTCGTCGGCCAGCAGCAGCTCCGCGACCTTCGCCGAGTTGCCCGCGAGCAGCGACACCGCCGTGTCGGGGCGATCGGCGTGCAGGGCGAGGAGCCAGCCCGGGAGCAGGTATTCGGCGATGGTCATGCTCGCCGCGACCCGAAGCCGTGAGTCCCGCCGGTCGCGCAGGGCCCGCGCGCCCGCGTCGAAGGCCGCGGCCGCCTCCACCACCCGCCGGGCCCAGTCGGTCACCAGGGCGCCCGCGTCCGTGAGCCGCGAGCCGCGCGGCGAGCGGTCGACCAGGGCCACACCCAGCTGCCGCTCCATGGAACGGATGCGGCTGCTGGCGGCGGGCTGGGTGATGCCGATCTCCCGCGCGGCCGCCCCGAGGCTGCCCAACCGGGCCACGGCCAGCAGCAGTTCCAGCGCGCCGAGGTCCGGCACCCGGTGCGCCAGCGAGCCGCCGGGCCGGCCGTCGTCCGTCACAAACTCCTCACTCATAAGACCAGCTTATGCCCTGATAGACACGAACTCCCTGGTCAGCGGCGATCGGCGGCGCGAGGCTGGAGTCATGGTCACCGCAGTACATTCCCTTCCCGCCCCTCGCACCGTCAGCGTGAGGCACCTCGGCCCCAACTGGTACGCCTCCGTCATGGGGACCTCCGTCGTCGCCACGGCCGGCGCCGCGCTCCCCGTACACCTCGGCGGGCTGCGCGCCGTCTGCACGGCCGTCTGGGCCCTGTCCTCCGTTCTGCTGGCGACCTTGCTGACCGCCCGCGCCCGGCACTGGGCCCACCACCGCGACCAGGCCCGCGCCCACCTTCTGGACCCGGCCGTGGTCCCCTTCTACGGCTGTCTGTCGATGGCCCTGCTGGCGGTCGGCGGCGGTGCCGTGACCGTGGGCCGGGACTGGATCGGCACCGGTGCGGCCGTCGCACTCGACACCGTGCTGTTCACCGCGGGTACGGCGGTCGGGCTCGCCGCCGCCGTCGCCGTGCCGTACCTGATGGCGGTGCGGCACCGCGTCGAGCCCTCCGAGGCCACCCCCGTCTGGCTGCTGCCGCTCGTCGCGCCGATGGTGTCGGCCGCGCTCGGCCCGCTGCTCGTGCCGCACCTGCCGCCGGGGCAGCCCCGGGAGACCCTGCTGCTGGCGTGCCTGTCGCTGTTCGGGCTGAGTCTGCTGGCCACGCTGCTGATGCTGCCGCTGGTCTTCGCCCGGCTGGTCAGCGGCCCGCTGCCGCTCGCGCTCACCCCGATCCTGTTCCTGGTCCTGGGCCCGCTCGGGCAGTCCACCACCGCGCTCAGCCTGATCGCGGACGACGCCGCCGGGGTCGTACCGGCGCCTTACGCCCGTGGTCTCGGTGTGTTCGCCGTGCTGTACGGGGTGCCGGTCATGGGGTTCGCGCTGCTGTGGCTGGTGCTCGCGACCGCACACGTGGTGCGGGCCCGGCGGCAGGGCATGGGGTTCGCGCTGACCTGGTGGGCGTTCACCTTCCCGGTGGGCACCTGTGTCACCGGTACGGCCGCCCTCGCCCGGCACACGGGGCTCGCGGTGTACGACGCCCTGGCCGTCGGCCTGTACGCCCTTCTCGTCACCGCCTGGGCGGCGGCCGCCGCCGGGACCGTGCGCGGTCTGTTCAGGGGCGAGCTGCTCGCAGGGCCTCGCCCAGCACCCGGGGCGCCTCGGCCAGCGACGGTCCGTACCAGGTCAGGTGCCGGCCGCTGACCAGGGCGCAGCGCAGCCCGGGGAAGGCCTCCGGGCCGTCTTCGGCGGTGAACCGGTAGGGCTCGTCGGGCAGGACCACGAGGTCCGGGTCCGCCGCCCGCAGCTCGTCCGGCGGGACGCGTGGATAGCGCTCGGGGTGGGCGGCGTACAGGTGGTGCACACCGAGGCGGGCCAGGACGTCGCCCGCGAAGGTGTTCCGGCCCAGGACCATCCAGGGGCGGCGCCAGATCGGCACGACCGCCGTCGTACGGGTCCCGGGTTCCGGCGGCGCGGCCCAGGCCGCCTCCGCCTCGTCCAGCCAGCGGGGCCGTACCGGCGCGCCGCACGCGCCCAGCACCCGCTCCAGCTCCCGGAAGGCCTGGGTCACCGTCCGCACCTCGGTGACCAGCACCTCCAGACCCGCCGAGCGCAGGGCGTCCAGATCCGGGGCCCGGTTCTCCTCCTCGTTGGCGATCACCAGGTCGGGGGCGAGGGCGAGGATCCGGTCCGTGTCCGGGTTCTTCGTGCCGCGGATCCGGGCTACGTCGAGCGCCGCCGGATGAGTGCACCAGTCGGTGGCACCGACGAGAGCTCCGGGCACCGTCAGGGCTACGGCCTCGGTGAGGGACGGGACCAGGGAGACGACCCGCACTGAGCAACTCCGGCGATGTCAGCGCGCCCGAGGGGCGCGGGGCTGTGTTTCATGTGAGGCTCCGCCGCGTGGGCGCGACCAGCCACAACGCACCCGCGGACAAGCGACGATCCAAGATCGCCCTGCCGCGGAACTCTCAGCGAGACCTGTCCTGCACGGCCTCGATGTGTTCGGCGACCGCCACCACGATGACCCGGGTGTCCGGCACCGTAGCCCGCCAGCGGTGGCGGACCCCGCCGGTCAGGTAGAGGGTGTCGCCGCGGCCGAGGCGGTACGCGCGGCCCTCGGCCTCGATCTCGACCGCGCCGTCGGCCACGTACATCAGCTCGTCGTTGCGGTGCTGGAACTCGCGGCCGGCGTCGTGGTCGCCGGTGAACTCGGAGGCGTGCAGCTGGTGGTGACCGCGCACCAGGGAGCGCGTGCGCGGATCGAAGTCGCCCTCGGCGATGGCCTCGGCGCGTACGACGTCCACGCTGCACGCCGGGTCGGCGGCCGCGAGGAGTTCCACGGCCGTGGTGCGCAGGGCGTCGGCCAGCTTTTCCAGGGAGGTGCGGCTCGGGCGGGCCCGGTCGTTCTCGACCTGGCTGAGGAAGGGCACCGAGAGGCCGCTGCGCTCGGCGACGACGGCGAGGGTGAGTTCCAGCGCACGGCGACGCCGCCGGACGGCCGCGCCCACCCGCACGGGCTGCTGCTCTTTGTGGTCGCCCATCGCTCCGGCTCCCTCCTTCACTCGTCGTGCCGCCGACGAGGGTGCCCGCCGCCGGGCACACCCCGATGAGTTGTCTGCACCCTACGCATGTTCGGCAAACCGTTTCACGCGGCTGTCACATCCCTGACACGCCCGGGGGCCCGTACCCTCACGGTTCTCGCCAGTGCGGTGGCCGGCCGTGCGGGACGGGTCTCTCCTGCTTCAAGGCTGGAGCGGGCGCCCGTGTTCCCGCCGGTGCGGGGTCCATGGCGCTGTGTAGTTGGCCGGATCCTTGCCGTAGGCGGGGGGCTCTGCGCCGGGGTCCGGACGACGCGAGGGGCGGGCAGCGCCCCACGCCCGTCGACGGACGTACGGCGACACCCGCCCCTCGGACGGCGATCCGGGCCGGTCAGGTCACCCGGTCGCCCGCTTCTCGGCACCCGCCCGGGCAACCGGAGCCCAGGTGTCGGCCAGTCCCGGGTGCTGCCCCAGCCAGGTGCGGACCGCGTCCTGCTCCTTGCCCTTGCCGGACTTCTGGATCTGCGCCTCCAGGCCGGTGAGCTGCTTCTCGGTCATCGAGAAGTTCCTCAGCCACTTGCCGACCTGGGGATTGTCGGCGGCGAAGCCCTTGCGGGCGAGGGTGTGCACACCGTCGCCCTTGCCCCAGGCGCCCTGGGGGTCCTTGAGCTTCTTCAGGTCGTAGTCGCTGTACGCCCAGTGCGGGGACCAGAGCGTGACGAGGACCGGCTGCTTCCTGGCATAGGCGCGCTTCAGCTCGGCGAGCATGGCGGGCGTGGAGCCGTCGACCACGTCGTAGCCGCCCTCGAGGCCGTACTCCTTGAGGACCTTGCTCTTGAGCAGGCCCATCATGCCCGCGCTGGGCTCGATGCCGACGATCTTGCCGCCGAACTCGGAGGCGTGGTCCTTCAGGTCCGCCAGGGAGTTCACGTCCTTGACATAGGAGGGGACGGTCAGCTCCAGGGAGGTGGGGCCGTACCACTTGCCGAGGTCGTCGAGCTTGTCGCCGTACTTCTTCCAGTACTCGGCGTGCGTGGTGGGCAGCCAGGAGTCGGTCTGGAAGTCGAGCTGGCCGGTGGCGAGACCGGTGTAGAGGGGGCCGGCGGCGTACTGGTCGATCGTGACCTTGAAGCCGCGCCGCTCCAGCAGCTCCTTCCAGAGGAAGGTGGAGGCGATGCCCTCGTCCCAGGGGATGTAGCCGATCCTGATCTCCTTGCCCTTGCCGACGTTCGGCCCGGAGACCGCGGAGGTGCCGGCGGAGGAGCCGAAGATCCCCAGGCCGCCCGCGACGAGCGCGAGGACGACCACGCCGGCGACGGCGACCGCCGGGCGCGGCCGGTACGACCACGCGGTCGTCCGGGCCTTGGCGGCGGCCCTGCGGCCTTGCGGGGACAGCTGGGTGCCGAGGGCGCCCGTCATGCGGTCCAGGTAGATGGCGAGGACGACGATGCCGACGCCCGCCTCGAAGCCGGTGCCGATGTCGAGCCGGCCGATGGCCTCGTTGACCGCGCCGCCGAGGCCGCCGGTGCCGACCATGCCGGCGATGACGACCATGGACAGGCCCAGCATGATCACCTGGTTGACGCCGGCCATGATGGTCGGCAGGGCGAGCGGCAGCTGGACGCGCAGCAGGGTGTCGCGCGGGGTGGTGCCGAACGCCTCGGCGGCCTCGACCAGTTCGGCGTCGACCTGGCGGATGCCCAGCTCGGTCATGCGCACGCCGGGGGCGAGCGCGAAGATCAGGGTGGCGACGACACCGGTCGCGGTGCCCAGACCGAAGAAGAGGCTCGCCGGGATGAGCAGGACCATCGAGGGCATCGTCTGGAGCAGGTCCAGGACGGGCCGTACGACCGAGCTGACCGTCTTGGAGCGGGCGGCCCAGATGCCCAGCGGGACGGAGATCACCAGGGCGATGACGGTGGCGACGAGGACCAGGGCCAGCGTGGACATGGCCCGGTCCCACAGGTCGAGCGAGTCGACGAGCGCGAACCCGGCGAAGGCGAGGAGGCCGGCGACCAGGCCGCGCAGCCACCAGGCGACGACCGCGAGAATACCGGCCAGCAGCAACGGCTCGGGCGCGGTCAGGACCGCGTCGATTCCGTCGTACATGCCCTCCACGACCGTGCGGATCGCGTCGAACAGCCAGGACAGGTGGGCGAGCAGCCAGTCGACGCCCGAGTCGACCCAGTCGCCGAGGTGCAGCCTAGGCACGGGTGATCACCTTCCCGTCGTCGCCGCACGCGCTGGGTTCGCCCTGCTCGTCGCCGAGGAAGCCGACGAGGCGCCGCTGGGGTACGACACCGACGAGCGCGCGGTCGGCGTCGAGGACGGCGACCGGGTGGGTCAGGCGGGCGCTGATCGCGCACAGTTCGGCGAACGGTGTGCCGGGGGCGGCCGTCTCGCAGCCGCAGTCGGCCTCGTCGCCGCGGACCTCGGTGTCCATCACGGCGGCGGCGGTCAGCACACGGGAGCGGTCGACGTCCTGGATGAAGGAGGCGACGTAGTCGTTCGCGGGGCGCAGCAGGATGTCCTCCGCGGTGCCGGTCTGCACGATGCGGCCGTCGCGCATGACGGCGATGCGGTCGCCCAGGCGCATGGCCTCGTTGAGGTCGTGGGTGATGAAGACGATGGTCTTCTTCAGGGTCTTCTGCAGTTCCAGGAGCTGGTCCTGCATGTCGCGGCGGATCAGCGGGTCCAGGGCGCTGAAGGACTCGTCCATCAGGAGCAGGTCGGCGTCGGTGGCGAGGGCGCGGGCGAGGCCCACGCGCTGCTGCATGCCGCCGGACAGCTCGTCGGGCCAGGAGCCCTCCCAGCCGGCCAGGCCGCACAGGGCGAGCGCCTCGTCGGCACGGCGCGCGCGCTCGGCGCGGGGCACGCCCTGCACGGCCAGGCCGTAGGCGGCGTTGTCGCGGACGCTGCGGTGCGGGAAGAGCGCGAAGTGCTGGAAGACCATGCTGATCTTGTGCGAGCGCACCTCGCGCAGGGCACGGTCGGTCAGCGCGGTCAGGTCCTGGCCGTCGAAGCGCACGTGGCCCGCGGTCGGTTCCAGCAGGCCGTTGAGCATGCGCAGCAGGGTGGACTTGCCGGAGCCGGACAGGCCCATGACGACGAAGATCTCGCCGGCCTCGACCGCGAAGGAGGCGTCGATCACGGCGGCGGTGGTGCCGTCGGCACGCAGTTCCTCCCGGTCGGCGCCCTGTCGCAGCCGTTCCACTGCCTGGTCCGGTCGTCTGCCGAACACCTTGAACAGATGCTCGACCTCAAGCCTGGGTGACACACGTACCTCTCGTCTGGCGGGACAGGACAGAGGCCGCGCCTTTCCAGAAGCGTCTTGGTCAAACTTTTAAGTGGCTCAGCTCACAGGGGCCCGACCCTTGCGACGGGTGACCGTCAGTGCCGTACGGCATGATGCGAGCGTGACCGGACGACTCATGCTTCTCGACACCGCCTCGCTGTACTTCCGCGCCTACTTCGGCGTGCCGGACTCCGTGAAGGCGCCGGACGGCTCGCCGGTGAACGCCGTGCGCGGGCTGCTGGACTTCATCGACCGACTGGTCAAGGATCACCGGCCGGAGCGGCTGGTGGCCTGTATGGACGCCGACTGGCGGCCGCAGTGGCGGGTGGACCTCATCCCCACCTACAAGGCGCACCGGGTGGCGGTGGAGCACGAGGGCGGGCCGGACGAGGAGGAGGTGCCGGACACGCTCTCCCCGCAGGTGCCGGTCATCGAGGCCGTGCTGGACGCGGCCGGCATCGCCAGGGTCGGCGTCGAGGGGTACGAGGCGGACGATGTGATCGGCACGTTCACCGCCCGCGCGGACGGCCCGGTGGACATCGTCACCGGCGACCGCGACCTCTATCAGCTGGTCGACGACGAGCGCGGGATCCGGGTGCTGTACCCGCTCAAGGGTGTCGGCACGCTGCAGATGACCGATGAGGCGGTGCTGCGCGAGAAGTACGGGGTCGACGGCCGGGGGTACGCGGATCTGGCGCTGCTGCGCGGCGATCCGAGCGACGGGCTGCCGGGCGTGGCCGGCATCGGCGAGAAGACGGCGGCCAAGCTGCTCGCCGAGTTCGGCGATCTGGCCGGGATCATGGCGGCGGTCGACGACCCGCAGGCCAAGCTCACCCCGTCGCAGCGCAAACGGCTCGACGAGGCCCGGCCGTATGTCGCCCTCGCGCCGAAGGTGGTGCGGGTCGCGGACGACGTCCCGCTGCCGGACGTCGACATCGCCCTGCCGCACGCCCCGCGGGATCCGGCGGGACTCGAGGCGCTGGCGGCGCGCTGGGGGCTCGGCGGCTCCCTGCAACGGCTGCTGACCACGCTCGCGGAGTGATCCCTACGGAATATTCCTGCAAAACGCGTTCATGAAGCGTTCCCGGAGCCCCTGTTGAGCGGAGAGAGATGCTAACTTAGGTAAACCTAACCAATGCAGCAGGAGGTCGTGATGGCCGAGCGTCCGGGACGACAGCCGCGCAAGCCCCGTACCGCACGGGTGGTGCGCACCGAGCGGCTCACCCCGCACATGCAGCGCGTGGTGCTCGGTGGCGAGGGACTCGCCGGTCTCCCGGCGGACACCTGCACCGACCACTACGTGAAGCTGCTGTTCGCACCGGCGGGCGTGAGCTACCCGGAGCCCTTCGACCTGGAGCGGATCCGGGCGGAGTTCCCCCGTGAGCAGTGGCCGGTCACGCGGACGTACACGGTGCGCGCCTGGGACCCCGAACACCTCGAACTGACCCTGGACTTCGTCATCCACGGCGACGAGGGCCTGGCCGGGCCGTGGGCCGCCCGGGTGCGGCCCGGGGAGACCGTGCGCTTCATCGGTCCTGGTGGCGCGTACGCGCCCGACCCGAGCGCCGACTGGCATCTGCTCGCCGGTGACGAGAGCGCGCTGCCCGCGATCGCCCGCGCCCTGGAGTCGCTGCCGGCCGGTACCCGGGCGCATGCCTTCGTGGAGGTGTCGGGCCCCGAGGAGGAGCAGAAGATCGACTCCGAAGTGGAGGTCGTCTGGCTGCACCGCGGGGACCGGCCGGTGGGCGAGGCCCTGCTGGAGGCGGTGGAGGCGCTCACGTTCCCGCAGGGCCGGCTGCAGGCGTTCGTGCACGGTGAGGCGACCTTCGTGAAGGAGCTGCGCCGGCTGCTGCGGGTCGAGCTGCAGATCCCGCGCGAGGACCTGTCGATCTCCGGTTACTGGCGCCTCGGCCACAACGAGGACGGCTGGCAGGCCGGCAAGCGGGAGTGGAACGCCCGTATCGAGGCCGAGCAGGAGAGCGGCGGGGCCGCGGCCGCGTAGGACCGGCCCGCTCAGGGCGCCGTTTCGTTGATCTTGCCGAAGGGGACGTGCACGCTCGGGGTGGTCCGCGAGGTGCGCTCCAGGTGGGTCACCTGGTCGTCGAAGAAGATGTGCGGGTTCAGCACCTTCATGACGGCGCCCTTCTCTATGCCGCCGAGGAAGAAGGCGTCGTTGACGGTGACGCCCCACTTCTTCAGGCTCGTCACGGCACGCTCGTGCGTCGGCGCGCTGCGCGCGGTCACGATGGAGACGTGCACCCGGATCCTGTAGTCCGGGTCGTCGCGCCGGCGCTGCTCCTCGCGGCGCTGTATCCGGTTCACACTGGCCAGGAAGTCGCGCAGCGGCCCGGGGTCGTGCGGGGTCGCGGCATTGCGGGCCTCATGGGCGCGGAACTCCTCCAGACCGCCCGTCTGGTACACCTGCTCCGAGGCGTCACCGGCCAGGACGCCGTCGAAGTCGAAGGCGATGCGCAGATCCCGGTCGACGGGGTCGTCCGCGTGCGGGGAGCCGAGGACGTGCCCCGCGGGCAGGCCCGCGGCGACGGCCTCGCGCACATCGTCCCCGTTCGCCGACAGGAACAGCGACATGTTGAAGGCCGTCATGAACGGGTGGGGGGACCGCCCCTGCATGAAGACGGCCCGGGTGATCGGCAGGTCGTGCGCCTGGATGGAGCGCATGACCCGCAGACCGGTGTCGGGGTCGTTGCGCGAGAGGATGATGACCTCGACGAGCGGATCCCCGGGGTCGC
This sequence comes from Streptomyces griseochromogenes, assembly GCF_001542625.1. Classification (NCBI taxonomy): domain Bacteria; kingdom Bacillati; phylum Actinomycetota; class Actinomycetes; order Kitasatosporales; family Streptomycetaceae; genus Streptomyces; species Streptomyces griseochromogenes. The sequence continues at coordinate 8,023,165 of NZ_CP016279.1, forward strand.
CGAGGTCGTTCAGCGACAGCAGCCGCTGGACGAACGCGAACGCGACCCCGGGGCGGAGCGTGTTGTCCAGATTCTCTTCCTGGTAGGCCCGGTAGGCCTCCTCCCCCTGCTCCCGGAACACCGCGTCCGACTCCTCCAGATCGAACAGGGCGCTGGAGGCGACGCCGATGACGAGTCGGTCCGCAAGCTCGTAGGGCGGCATGACCTTCACCTCGGGGCGGGAGAATCGGACGCCCCATCATGTCATCGATCAAGCGGCGGATCCGGGCCCGGAAGCGCTCACACCGACCGCTGGTACGACCTGAGCGCCCTGATCGACAGCCACACCGCGGCCACGGCCAGCGCCAGCAGCGCCCCGCCCCGGTCGGCCACGGCCATCCGGTCGGGGTGTGCGGACAGCGCCGAACGGCCCGCCACCATGGCCCAGTTGAGCGGGTTGAAGTCGGCGACGTGCCGCATCCAGCCCGGCATCTGGGACGGCGCCATGAAGGCGGAGGACAGGAAGGTGAGCGGCAGCAGCAGGAAGGTGTTGATACCGATGACCGACTCGCGTTCGCGCACCAGCATGCCCAGCGCGTTGGACAGCGCACCGAAGACCGTGCCGAGCAGCACGGAGGCCAGGACCAGGACCGCGATGCCGCCGAGTCCGCCCGGGTAGTCGGCACCGCCGAGCAGCCCCAGCAGGACGATGATCACCGACTGGAGCGCGGTGACCAGACCGTTGTTGACGACGTTGCCGTTCATCAGCGCGGCCCTGCTGACCGGGCTGGTCAGGAAGCGGTCGAGGGTGCCGCGCTGGATCTCCTCCAGCGTGCCCATCCCGGCCCACATGTTGGAGCTGAGGGCGCTCATCACCACCACACCCGGCACCAGGTAGTCCAGGTAGGAGGTGGTGCCGAAGCCGCCCAGTTCGACCACCTTCTTGAAGAGGCCGCCGAAGAGGAACAGCCAGATCACCGGCTGGACCAGGGTGATGATCGCATAGGCGGGCTGCCGGGCGAACACCAGCAGCTGACGCTGTGTCATGTACCAGGTCTGTGCAACGGCGTTGCTCATCGCGCACCTCCGGCGGGCACGAGGGTCCCGGCGCTCTGCGCCTCGGCGTAACGACGGCCCGCGTGGCGGAGGTAGACGTCGTCCAGCGAGGGCCGGGCGACGGTCGCGGAGGCGACGGTGACCCCGGCGCGCTCCAGACCGGCGAGCAGCCCGGGCATGGCGGCCGCTCCGTCGTCGGCGCGGACGCTGATCCGGCGCCCCTCGCACAGCACCTCGTGCACGCCGGGCAGTGCGCCCAGGGCGTCGGTGAGCAGCGCGCGGCCCGCCTCGCCGACCGGCTCGCGCAGTTCCAGACGGACTGCGTCGCCGCGCAGTTCGCCCTTGAGCGCGTCCGGAGTCCCCTCGACGACGACCCGGCCGCGGTCGACGATCGCGATGCGCCCGGCGAGCCGGTCGGCCTCCTCCAGGTAGTGCGTGGTGAGCAGGATGGTCAGCCCCTCCTCGCCGGCCAGGCGGCCGATCTCCTCCCACATCGCGGTGCGCGCCTCGGGGTCCAGGCCGGTGGTCGGCTCGTCCAGGAAGAGCACCTCGGGCCGGTGCACCAGCCCGAGGGCCACGTCCAGGCGGCGCCGCATGCCGCCCGAGTAGCCCTTGACCGGGCGCCGGGCGGCATCGGCGAGGGCGAACCGCTCCAGCAGCTCGTCCGCCCGGCGGGTCAGCGTGGCGCCCCGCATCCCGTGGAGCCTGCCCTGGAGCAGGAGGTTCTCGCGGCCGGTCGCCACCGGGTCGGCGCCGGAGTGCTGGGCGACCACGCCGATGGCGCGGCGCACCCGGTCGGGGTGGCGCAGTACGTCGTGTCCGGCGACGGTGGCGGTGCCGGAGTCGGGACGGGCGAGGGTGGTCAGGATCTTCACGGTGGTGGACTTGCCGGCGCCGTTGGGGCCGAGCAGCCCGAAGACGGTGCCGGCAGTGACGGTGACGTCCATGCCGTTCAGGGCGGTGACGTCCCCGGGATAGGTCTTGATCAGCTGGCGCGCCTCGACTGCGGGCGCACGGGTGTTCATGTCGGCTGCTCTCCTCGGTGAGCGGTATCAGCGGATGACGGTCGGCTGATCCGCGCGAAGAGCGCCCGGCTATCCTGGGTGTGCCGCACCTCGATCGCCTGGAGCCGCTTCACGGCGGATTCAGCCCGGGGTTCGAGACCCCGGCAAGGCTGCTGCAACAGCCCTGCCGGGGTCTGTTCGGTTCTGGGTCACTCCTCGGTGTCGTGCGCCTCCAACTCCCGGAACTCGGGCGGGATCTCGCCCGTTTCATGGAACCGCCGCCAGCCGTCGACTCCGGGCAGGGTGCCCTTCCCGATCTCGTCCAGGACGTCGCGCACCCATGTGGCCTGCGCCTGAAGCATGTGCAGCTGGTACTCGGTCTCCACCAGGAAGAGCCGCGGCAGCGTCTCGTACAGCTTCTGCAGGGCCCCGCGACCGCTGGCCACCTGCACCTCCAGGGTCGCGAGCCGCTCCTCCAGGAGCCGGACGACCTCGTCGGGGTGCAGCACCCCCATGAGGGAGAGCGCGGTCTCGAAGATCGGGAACTCCTTGACCGGTACGGCCATGAGGTCGGACATCCACTCGGTCAGCTCCTCGCGCCCGGCGTCGGTGAGGCCGTAGACGGTGCGCTCGGGGCGGTTGCCCTGCCGCTCGACGTCGGTCACCTCGACGAAACCGTGCTTCTCGAGGTTCTGCACGACCGTGTAGAGCGAGCCGTAATTGATCTTCGTACTCGTGTCCTTGCCCTGCCGGCGCAGGGTCTGGGCGATCTCGTACGGATGCATCGGCTTCTGCCAGAGGGTCGCCAGGACGGCGAGCGCCAGCGGATTGCCGAGCTTTCGGCGCTTGACGCCCATGACCACCACCTCGCTTCCGAATATCCGTGGACGAACATATCGCGAGTTCTCCGCCACGGTCAATACACACGATGTATCGCGTTCCGGAGTCCACCGCGAGGCCGGTGGCTTCGCGGCAGGCGCGGTCAGTCTCCGCGCACGCGTGCGTGCAGGTGCATGTCGTGCCAGCCGTCCGCGTGCAGGCAGGCGCTGCGCTTGGTGCCCTCCAGGGCGAAGCCGGTCTTGGCGGCCACGCGGCAGGACGCCTCGTTGGCGGTGGCGTGCAGGAGTTCGAGGCGGTGCAGGCCGATCTCCTCGAAGGCCCAGCGGGTCAGCGTGGTCGTGGAGCGCGCCGCGACGCCCCGGCCCCGGGCCTGTGCCACGGTCCAGTACGCGACCTCGGCCACACCGTCGCCGAGCATGATCTGCCGGAGGGCGACCCGGCCCAACAGCTCGTCCGTGTCCTCCTCCACGACGGCCCACTGGGCGTTGTCCTCGCCCTCCCAGGACGACCGCCACTCCTCGATCCAGGCGGCGGCCTCGTCCTCGGAGTCGCAGGACTTGATGTGCCACTGGTGCAGGACCGGATCCTGGAAGGCGGCATGTACGGCGGGCGCGTCCGAAGCCCGCCAAGGGCGAAGGACCAGGCCGTCGCCGGTCGGGAGGGTGGGCTGCGGGGTACGGGCGAGGACTCCGGCGGTCAGAACCGGGCTGGTGAGGTAGGGCATGATCGGCATCCTGCCAAGGTCCCGGGCCGTGCCCCAACCGTATTCTGGGTGGCGATGAGACGCCGTACGCCACCCCCGCCCGCCCCGCTCCCCCAGCACGACGGAGTCGACCCGGTGCGGGTGCGGCTGCCGTTCGGCGGGCAGTGGGCCACCGTTCGGGAGCATCTGGTGGAGCGGCTGACGGGCGCCGGGCCCGGCGTGGTCGCGGGGATGTTCGACGCGGGGCTGGTGGTGGCGGCCGACGGGCGGGCGGTGGCGCCGGACGCGCCGTACGAACCGGGGATGTTCGTGTGGTTCCACCGGGAGCTGCCCGAGGAGATCACCGTGCCGTTCCCGGTGGAGGTGGTCCACCGGGATGAGCACATCGTCGTCGCCGACAAACCGCACTTCCTCGCGACGACCCCGCGCGGCACGCATGTCGCCGAGACCGCGCTGGCCCGGCTGCGCCGCGAGCTGGACCTCCCTTCGCTGACCGCCGCGCACCGGCTGGACCGGCTCACCGCCGGACTCGTGCTGTTCACGGTGCGGCCCGAGGAGCGCGGGGCGTACCAGACGCTGTTCCGGGACCGGCGGGTGCGCAAGGAGTACGAGGCCGTCGCGCCCTACGATCCCGCGCTCACCCTGCCCCGGACCGTGCGCAGCCGGATCGTGAAGGAGCGCGGGGTGCCGGCCGCCCGGGAGGTCGAGGGCGAGCCGAACGCGGTGACGCGGGTGGAGTCGGCCGGGCACCGGGCGGGTCTTGGCCGGTACCGGCTCATCCCCGAGACCGGGCAGACCCATCAGCTGCGGGTGCATCTGAGCGCGCTGGGCGTGCCCATCCTCGGCGACCCGCTCTATCCGGAGGTGACCGCCCCCGTACCGGCCGGTGACTTCCGGCGTCCGCTGCAACTGCTCGCGCGGAGGCTGGAGTTCACCGATCCGGTCACGGGGGCGGAGCACACCTTCGTCAGCGGGCGGACGCTGTCGGCGTGGTCGGACCCGGCCGAGTGGGCCGACCGGGCGCCGTAGCCGCGCCGCCCCTCGGCATCACTCGCCGCGCCACCAGCGCAGCAGGCGCCGCCACAAGCCGGCGCGGCGGGCCTGCCGCGGTGCGACGGCGGGCTCGGGAACCGGCGGCGGGACCATCGGCCGGGGCTCGGCGGCGGGTGCCGGCTCCGTGCGCGGGGTGCCGGTCTGCCAGGTGGCGCGCTGCGACGGGATGGGTGCGGGGCTGGGCGGGCGCTGCACGTCCTGCTGGGGCTTCGGTTCGAAGCGCACCGGCAGGGCCACCAGGTGCCGGGAGGCGATGGACGACCGCCAGCGCAGGTCCTCCTCGGGGCAGTCCAGCTGGATGTCCGAGAGCCGCGTCAGCAGGGCGTCCACGCCGACGTCGGCGATGGCACGGCCGATGTCCTGGCCGGGGCACTCGTGCGGGCCGCCCCCGAAGGCGAGGTGCGAGCGGTTGCCCTGCATGCTGGCGGACAGGTCCGGGCGGACGCGCGGGTCCACGTTGCCCGGGGCGGGCGCGAAGAGCAGTCCGTCGCCCTTGCGGATGATCTGGCCGCCCAGCTCCGTGTCCTGCTTGGCGAAGTAGCCCAGGACCGTGCTGAACGGCGGCTCGTCCCACAGGGACTGCTCGATCGCCTCCGGCACGGTCATCTGGCCGCCGTTGAGCTGGGCGCGGAAGCCCGGCTCGGTCAGGACCATGCGCAGCGCGTTGGCGAGCAGGTTGGCGGTGGCCTCGTAGGCCGCGAACAGGACGAGGCGCAGATGTTCGCGCACCTCGTCGTCGGTCAGCCCCGCGGGGTGGGTGATGAGGTGACTGGTGAAGTCGTCGTCGGGCCGGGCACGGCGGCGGGTGGTGAGCCGGCTCAGCGCGTCCATGACGTAGGTATGGCTCTGGATGGCGGTCTCGGTGCCCTTGAGGGCGTCGCGGGCGGCCTGCACCATCCGGTCGTTGTACTCCTCCGGCATGCCGAAAAGCTCGCACATGACGGCCATCGGCAGGTGCTCGGCGAACTGGGAGACCAGGTCGGCACGGCCCCGTTCGCAGAAGTCGTTGACCAGTTCCTGGGTGTAGCGGCCGATGTGACGGCGCATGTTGCGGTGGTCGATGGTCGACATGGCGCCGGTGACCGCCGCGCGCAGCCGCTGGTGCTCGTCGCCCTCGGCGTGCGAGCAGATGGGCTGCCAGGCGATGTGCGGCATGAGGGGGTGGTCGGGTTTGACCATGCCCTCCTGCAGCGGGGTCCAGATCCGGCTGTCGCGGGTGTACTGGGCGGGGCTGCGCACCAGGTGCAGGTTCTCGGTGTGCCCGAGGACCACCCACATCGGTACGTCGTCGTGCAGCAGCACGGGCGCCACGGGGCCGTGCTCGTCGCGCAGGCGCTCGTAGAGGTCGTCCAGGTCGGCCGCGTCGGGGCCGTAGAGCCGGTGCGGTCCCCCGGCGCCCAGGCCGTGGGCCGGGCAGCCCGGCGGCGGGCCGGGGACGGGGTCTGTGCCGGTCAGGGATTGCGGTTCAGGCGTCACAGTGTCGCTCCGGAACGGAAGGTGTGGGGGTATTGCGGTATGCGGGTCAGGTGAGGGCGCCGGACAGGGCGAGCGAGTGCAGGAAGCGCATCAGGGTCATCAGTACCTCCTTGCTGGAGGCCCGGCGCCGCACATCGCAGTCCATGATCGGGATGTCCGGGGTCAGGTCCAGCGCGGTGCGCAGTTCCTCGACGGGGTAACGGGGCGCGTCGGGGAAGGAGTTGATGGCGACGACGAAGGGCACCCCGCGCTCCTCCAGGCGTCCCATGACGTCGAAGCTGACTTCCAGGCGCCGGGTGTCGACCAGGACGACCGCGCCGAGCGCGCCTTCGAACAGGCCGTTCCACAGGAACCAGAAGCGCTCCTGGCCGGGGGTGCCGAAGAGATAGAGCACCAGCTTGTCGGTGATGCTGATGCGGCCGAAGTCCATGGCCACGGTGGTGGCGGTCTTGGATTCGGAGCCGTAGTTGTCGTCGACCCCGATGCCGGCCTGGGTCATGGTCTCCTCGGTGGTCAGCGGTCTGATGTCGCTGACCGAACCGACCATGGTGGTCTTGCCGACGCCGAAGCCGCCCACGATCACGATTTTCACCGCGGCCTGCGCCGTGTGCGGCAGATGGTCCTCGGTGCGTGGTCCGGGGATGGTGTCAGAGCCGTTGAAGTCCATGCATCACCGCTTCGAGGATGGAACGGTCGGCGACCGCCTTGCGGACGATCGGGGCGCGCGCCTGCACCAGTTCGGTCGTGATCAGCTCGGTGATCAGGACGGTCATCGCGCTGAACGGCAGATTGAGATAGGCCGAGAGCTCGGCCACGGACAGAGGGGCGGTACAGAGCCGGAGCACTGCCGCCTCCTCCGGTGAGGCGGACGGCGGCGGCGCGGAATGCGCCACGATTAAGGTGACCAGATCGAGTTCGGCCCGGCCGCCGCCGTCGGTGCCGGCGATGGTGTACAGACGTTCGGGATACCTGCGCGGTTGCTCGCCGTCCGCCGGCCCGGCGGGCGGGGGCGGCGGGGGCGGCAGTGGCTGCGGCCGGCGCCGTTTGCGTTGCGGAGGAGTCATACGGCCTGCCCGTTCCGCCGGGGCGGACTGGTGAGGTGAGCGCCCACCCGGACGACCAGGTCGCGCATCATGCCGCCCATCCGGCCCGGCTCGCAGGTCACGTCGGCGAGCACGGCGAGGTAGGCGTTGGCACCGGCGTTCATGAGGTAGAAGTAGCCGCCCTCGATCTCGATGACGACGAGCTTCATGTCACCGGCACCCGGGATCTCCTGGATGATGGCACTGGCGAGGCTCTGTACGCCCGCGCAGGCGGCGGCCACCCGGTCGGCGGCGTCGGGGTCACCGCCATGGCGGGCGATGCGCAGTCCGTCGGCGGAGAGCACCACGATCATCTCGACGCCCGGTACGCCGTCGTTCAGCTGCTTGAGCATCCAGTCGAAGTTGCCTCGCTGCTGGATCACTTGAGGTCCCCCTCGTCGTCGGCCTCGGTGCCGGTGTCCGAATCGTTGAGCAGGTGCGTGTACGCGGTCGGGTTCAGCGTGAAGTCGGTCAGTTCGCTCGCGGTGGCGCCCTCGGGCATGCCCTTCTTCAGGCCGTTCCAGAAGTCGTCGACCCACATGCCCGGCGGCCGCTCCCGGAGCTTCTTGATCTCGGGGTCCATCTCGGGCTCGGGTTCGGGCTCGGGCTTGTGCTGGGACCAGATGGTCGGCCTGCCCTCGCGCTCGGCGCGCTCGATGGCGGCCTGCTCGGCGATCCGCTGGCTGAGCGGGGTCTTGACCCGGCTGCGGCGCTGCGGCAGACCGCCCGCCGTCCACTCGGTGACCTCGGGGACGTCGTCCTCCATGGAGATCCCGGCGGGGATGCGGGGGCTGGTGGGGCGGCGCTTCTTGGGCGGGCGCTTGGGGCCCTCGACCGCGCCGAGTTCGGGCTTCGGCACGGCGGTGGCACCGATGCCGTGGGCGGCGCCGACGCCGGGCTCGGTGGTGGTCATGACGCCCGGTACGACGAGGATCGCGCGGACACCGCCGTAGGCGGAGGCGCGCAGCGAGACCTTCATGTCGAAGGCCTTGCAGAGCCGGCCGACGACGGCGAGGCCGAGGCGCGGGCTGGAGCCCAGGTTCTCCGCGTCGTCACCCGCCATGGCGTCGGTGATCGCCTTCTCGATGCGGGCGCGGGACTCCTCGTTGAGGCTGACGCCGGCGTCCTCGATCTCGATGACGACGCCGGTCTGCACCTCGGTGGCGGTGACGTGCACCTTGGTCGTCGGCGGCGAGTAGCGGGTGGCGTTGTCGAGGAGTTCGGCGGCCGCGTGGATGATCGGCTCGACCGAGGTGCCCTTGATGTTGATGTTGACGATCGAGTTCAGCTCGATGCGCCGGTACTCCAGGATCCGGGACATGGCACCGCGCAGCACGCTGTACAGCGAGACGGGCAGGGGCCACTGGCGGCCGGGGCGCCCGCCGCCGAGCACGGAGATGGTGTCGGCGAGACGGCCGATCAGCGAGGTGCCGTGGTCGAGGCGCAACAGGTCGTCGAAGACCTCGGGGTTGCGGCCGTGGTCCTCCTCCATCTCGCGCAGTTCGTTGGCCTGCTGGTGGACGATGGCCTGGATGCGGCGGGCGATGCTGACGAAGGAACGCTCGGTCGCGTCGCGCATCGAGATCTCGTGGTCGGCGCCGCGCAGCGCGCTGTACAGCAGGACGCGCTGCGACTCGGGGATGTGGCGCAGCTCGGGGTCGAGGTCGATGACCTTGCGCATCACCTCCCTGAGCGATTCTCCGTGGCGCAGCCGGTGCAGCGCGGTGGGCAGGACGTCGGTGGCGAGGCGGACGATCTCCTCGTCGTGGGCGGCGAGGCGGCGCTCCAGATACGCACTGTGACGGGCGTGCTCGGCCTGCGCCTCGCGGAGCTTGCGTCCTCGGCGGACGGCTTCGGCGGCCGTGGCGAGGACCAGAAGCACGGCCACCGCCCCGCACCCACCGACGGCGATCCGGGCCGTGGCAGGTACGAGGGCGACGGCGGCCCCGGTCGCCGCGGCCATCACTATGGCAGGCGGCAACAGCACGCGCGCGTAAGGACGTTCACGGCCGCCGGGAGGCTTTCGAACACTCACCATGGATGCCTTCTGAGACGAATCGGCTGGGTGTCGGAGGAGCTTTTGAGGGGAAGGTTCATGGAACTGAGGGGATCTTCTGGATACTTGGGAACAGACGCACGAATACACCTCAACTCGGTGCGCCGCGGGCGAGCTTAGTCCGAGCGGATCATCGCCGTGTCATATTCGGCAAGCACCTGAAATCGCCCACGCAACAGGAGTACGCTCGGCTCCATTTGTACGCTCGGAGATCATTCGAACACGCCACGTTACGACATACAGGCGTGCGAAGGTGACTCACCGTGATGAGTGAATGAGAGCCCCGATGGACCCCGGACGCCGCCGGCGGCCCAGGATCACGGCCGCGCGCCGGATCGACCGAACGGGGCGGGCGCACCGGTACGGATGACCGGTCTCGCACCCTTCAGGGAAGCCGCCGTCGCGCCCTACGGGGTGCGCTCACGACCGAGCGGCGTACGACAGTGACTGCCTTTGTCGACAAATTGATCGCCCTCTTCGATCGGGCGGTGGACGACGGGCGCGGGCGGCCATCGGCGCACCCGCACCCGTCGTCCGACGACGTCATCCCACGGACGAGTAGGCGACCACTCCGCGGAGCAACGCGTCGACGGCCTTGCGCGCGTTCTTCGCCACGGTCGAGCCCTCCGCGGGAGAAGCCGCGGCGATCTGCCCGAGGACGTCGATGACCTGCTTGCACCAGCGCACGAAGTCGCCCGCCGGCATCTCCGCCTCGCGCAGCACCTCGTCCAGGCCCGTGCCGGAGGCCCACATGTAGGCGGCCCAGGCGAAGCCGAGGTCCGGCTCGCGCTGGCCGACGCCCTCGGTCTGGTTGATCCGGAAATCCTCCTCCACCGCGTCCAGGCGGCCCCAGATCCGGACCATCTCGCCGAGCGCGGCCTTCGCCTTGCCGGAGGGCAGCTTGGGCGCCATGGCGTCGTCGCCGACCCGTGCCTCGTACACCAACGCCGAGACGCAGGCCGCCAGTTCGGCCGGGCCGAGGCCCTCCCAGACGCCCTCGCGCAGGCATTCGCTGGCCAGCAGGTCGAGTTCGCCGTAGAGCCGGGCGAGCCGTCTGCCGTGCTCGGTGACCTCGTCGCCGCGCAGGTAGTCCAGCTCGGTCAGCAGCGCCACGATCCGGTCGAAGGTCCGCGCGATGGTGTTCGTACGGCCCTCGATGCGGCGCTCCAGCTGCGAGGTGTCACGCAGCAGGCGGTGGTAGCGCTCGGCCCAACGGGCGTGGTCCTCACGGTCGTTGCAGCCGTGGCAGGGGTGGGCGCGGATCGCCGTGCGCAGCCGTGCGATCTCGCGGTCGTCGGCGGCCTGCGAACGCTTCTTGCGGGCCCGCTCCGGCGGGATGTGCCCGGCCTTGGCGCGCAGCGCGGAGGCGAGGTCCCGGCGGGACTGCGGGGAGCGCGGGTTGAAGCTCTTCGGGATCCGCATCCGGTCCAGCGGCTCGACCGGTACCGGGAAGTCCATCGACGCCAGCCGTTTGACCTGCCGTTCGGCGGTCAGCACCAGCGGGCGCGGGCCGTCGTGGTGGTCGAAGCCGCGGTGGCCGTTGGAACGGCCGGCGGGCAGGCCCGGGTCCAGGACCAGGGCGAGACCCGCGTACTTGCCGGTGGGCACGTGGATGACGTCGCCCGGCTTGAGCTTCTCCAGGGCGACGGCGGCCTCCGCACGCCGCTCGTTCGCGCCCTGCCGGGCCAGCTCCGTCTCCCGGTCCTTCAGTTCGCGGCGCAGCCGCGCGTACTCCTCGAAGTCGCCGAGGTGGCAGGTCATGGAGGCCTTGTAGCCTTCCAGGCCCTCCTCGTTGCGCTGCACCTGGCGGGAGATCCCGACGACCGACTTGTCGGCCTGGAACTGGGCGAAGGAGGTCTCCAGCAACTCGCGCGAGCGGTGCCGGCCGAACTGCTCGACCAGATTGACCGCCATGTTGTACGACGGCTTGAAGCTGGAGCGCAGCGGGTACGTACGCGTGCCCGCGAGACCGGCCAGGTGCTCGGGGCTCATCCCGCGCTGCCAGAGCACGACCGCGTGCCCCTCGATGTCGATGCCGCGGCGCCCGGCCCGGCCGGTGAGCTGGGTGTACTCGCCCGGCGTGATGTCGGCGTGCTGTTCGCCGTTCCACTTGACGAGCTTCTCCAGCACCACCGAGCGGGCGGGCATGTTGATGCCGAGGGCCAGGGTCTCGGTCGCGAACACGGCCTTGACCAGGCCGCGCACGAACAGCTCCTCGACGACCTCCTTGAACGTCGGCAGCATGCCCGCGTGGTGGGCTGCGATACCTCGCTCCAGGCCCTCCAGCCACTCGTAGTAGCCGAGGACGTGCAGGTCCTCGGACGGGATGGCGGCGGTGCGCTCCTCGACCAGCGCGCGGACCTGTTCCCGCGCCTCCTCGTCGTTGAGTCTGAGGCCCGCGTACAGGCACTGCTGGACGGCGGCCTCGCAGGCGGCGCGGCTGAAGATGAAGGTGATCGCGGGCAACAGCCCCTCGGAGTCGAGCCGCTCGATGACCTCGGGCCGGCCCGGCGTCCACACGCGCGAGCGCTGTCTGCGCTCGCGCTCACGGTCGGCCTCGCGCATCGCCCGGCCGCGTCTGCGGTCCTGGTACGAGGGCCGGGTCGCCTCCATGCGGGCGAGGCGGGCGAGGTCGGGGTTGACGGCCTTCTTGTGGCCCTCGCCCTCCTCGAACAGGTCGTACATCCGGCGTCCGGCGAGGACGTGCTGGAACAGCGGGACCGGCCGGTGCTCGGAGACGATCACCTCGGTGTCGCCGCGGACGGTGTCCAGCCAGTCGCCGAACTCCTCGGCGTTGGACACGGTCGCCGACAGTGACACCAGGGTCACCGACTCGGGGAGGTGGATGATCACTTCCTCCCAGACGGCGCCGCGGAAGCGGTCCGAGAGATAGTGCACCTCGTCCATGACCACATAGCCGAGGCCGAGGAGGGTCTGGGAGCCCGCGTACAGCATGTTGCGCAGCACCTCGGTGGTCATCACGACCACCGGGGCGTCGGAGTTGATGCTGTTGTCGCCGGTGAGGAGGCCGACCATGCCGTCTCCGTAGCGGCGGCACAGGTCGGCGTACTTCTGGTTCGACAGTGCCTTGATGGGTGTCGTGTAGAAGCACTTCTTGCCCTGCATGAGGGCGAGGTGGACGGCGAACTCGCCCACGATCGTCTTGCCCGAGCCGGTGGGGGCGGCCACCAGCACACCCTTCCCCGCTTCGAGCGCCTGGCAGGCCTCGATCTGGAAGGGGTCGAGGCCGAAGTCGTACATCTCGCGGAAGGACGCGAGCGCGGTGGCCTGCTCGGCTGCCCGCCTGCGGGCTGCCGCGTACCGCTCGGCCGGTGAGAGGTCCTCTGTCATCGTGCTTTCGAGCGTACCGGGCGCCACTGACAACAGGACGATCATTATCCGGATCTTGGGCTGATCAACAACGGCGGATGCCCCCGTCCTCGCGGGACGGGGGCATCCGCAGCGCCTCGGTGCGCGGCCGGCTCAGCTCATGGCCGGTGGCGTCAGGTGATGTCGTCGTAGCCGTTGACCCGGTCGGTGTCCGACTGCTCGGGCAGGGCTCGGGTGGCGGAGACGGGCTCGATCTCGCCGATCTCCTCGGGCGTGAGATCCAGCTCGGAGGCCTCGTCGTCGGCGGGCCCCGTGGCCTCCCGACGGGCCTTGCGCCGGTCGTTGATCATCGAGAAGGCCACGGCGATGAAGAACAGCGCCCAGATCGGCGCCGCCAGCGCCAGCATCGTCCCCGGGTCGGGGCTCGGCGTGGCCACCGCCGCGAAGGCGGCGATGCCGACGATCATGCCGCGCCACCAGCCGAGCATGCGCCGACCGGACAGGACGCCGGTGAGGTTGAGCATGACCAGCAGCAAAGGCATCTCGAAGGCGAGTCCGAAGACCACGATCATGCGCGTGACCAGGTCGAGCAGCTCATCCAGCGGCAACAGATTCTCCGCGCCGCCGGGCGTGAGGTCGATCAGCACCTTCGCCGTCATGGGCAGCACGTTGTAGGCGAGGTAGCCGCCGCCGAGGAACAGCGGGAAGCCGAAGCCCACGAACGCGTACGCGTACCTCTTCTCGTGCCGGTGCAGACCGGGCGCGACGAATGCCCACAGCTGGTAGAGCCAGACAGGCGCCGCCAGGACGACGCCGGCCGTCAGCGCGACCTTCAGGGCCAGGGTGAACGGCGCCAGCAGACCGCTGACGGTGATGTGCGCGCAGTGAACGTTCTTGTTCTTGGCCAGCTCTCCGAAGGACTGCCCGCAACCGACCTTGTCGAGCACCGGCTGGGTGATGAAGTTGATGATGTCCTTGTAGAAGAAGGCCGCCACCACCGCGACAACGACGATCGCCAGGACTCCCTTGGCGAGCCGGTTGCGCAGCTCACGCAAGTGGTCCGCGAGCGGCATCCGCCCCTCGGGATCCCTCTCCTTGTTGCGGGCAGACTTGGGCAACCCACATCCTCATCTCGTACAGCGGACCGGATGCCCCGGTCCTCCCGTCAGCGCTGGGTCGTGTCCGTCGGCTCGTTGACCGGCCGGGAGCTGGTCACGTCGCCGGGCGAGGCCTGGATCGTGCGCTGGGCGGGGGTCTGCTCGTCGGCCGGCTGGGCGGAGGTGGTGGACTGCTTGCCCTCGTCCTTCATCGCCTTGGCCTCGCTCTTCAGGATGCGCGCGGACTTGCCGAGTGAGCGCGCCATGTCCGGGAGCTTCTTGGAGCCGAACACGAGGACGATCACCAGAACCAGGAGCACCAGGTGCCACGGCTCAAGTGCGTTGCGGAACATTGGTCTTCACCTTCTCACTGAGGCGGGGCGACGGGGCATGTCCGACCGGTCGGACAAATGTCTGACCATCGTGCTGGCAGCGATCGTAACGCCCGGGGGTGAACGTAGAACAATCCCCGTGCGTACTCCTGCTCTCTGCGGACCGTGCCTCGTACTCCGGGCCGCGACCAGCAGCGTACCTGGCCGGACCGTCAAGGTGACAGGGCGAAGTGACCCAAAGCGCATCACTTGCGTCCCATCAGAGCGCGTCCACGGCGCGGGCCGCGCTCGCCGCCGACCGTTCCAGATCCTCGGCCGCCCTGTTGATACGGCGCGCGGAGTCCGCGACCTGCTGTCCGAGGCGCCGCGCCTCCAGGAAGACCCGAACGGCGAGCACCCCCAGGACGGCGAGACCCAGGAAACCCACGGCTACCGCGAACATCGGCCAGAACATGACGTCGAGCCTAGACGGTCCTAGACCGTGGAGTGCAGCCGCAGGGTCCTGACCCCGCCACCGGTGAGCAGCTCGACGATGCGCTCCCCGGCGGGCTTGCGGACCACGGCCTCGCACTCGGGGCAGGTGAAGGAGTAGAACGTCGTCCGGCTGGTGGCCCCGATGGCCAGCCGCAGGGCGCTCGCGGCGAGCTCGAAGCGGCCCCGGCAGTCCGGGCAGCCCGCCTTGAACACCACGGGGACCGCTCTCTTCATCCCGGCGAAGGCGGCCGCCACCGTCATTTCCCCCGCACCGGACACCGGAGACTCGCTCACAGCCCTCGCTCCTCGTCTTCTGGTCGTTCGCCTGCGGGACCGCCGCAGGCGGCACCGAAAGACCGGCCGTGCCGGCTCCCCGGGCCCGCGGGCGCCCTGCCCCTCGGGACCGGCACGGTCCCGTGGCTCACTTCTGCCTGTCCTACCGGCCGTCGTCCGGACCGCCGGGCACCCCATGCGCCGCGCCCGCCGGTATGTCGTACGCCGCCAGGGCCTGGCTCGCCGCGCGGCGGGCGCTGTCGGCCAGCTCGGGCGGCGAGACGATCCGGCCGTCGCGGCCGAGCCGCAGGGCCAGCCGCCTGAGGGAGGCCGGATCGGGGGTGCGCAAAGTGATACGCAGCCCGCCGTCGGGAAGCTCATCGGCACTGTCGTGGGGGTAGTACTCGGCCACCCAGCGGCCGCCCGGGCCGACCTCGACCACGACCTCCGGATCCTCGGCGGCCGGCTGCACCAAGGCCTCCGACAGGTCCCGCAGCTCGATCTCCGGCGGCGCGGACGGCTCGTCCAGGATCCTGATCTCGGCGACCCGGTCGAGCCGGAAGGTGCGGCGCGCCTCCGAGCGGCGGCACCAGGCCTCGACATAGGTGTGTCCGACGCTGACCAGACGGATGGGGTCGATCTCGCGCTCGGTGACCTCGTCCCGTGCCGGGGAGTAGTAGCGGATCCACAGCCGGCGGCGCTCGGCGATCGCCCGGTCGACGTCGGCGAAGACACCGCCCTCGGACTCGAACGTCACCGACAGGCGGGAGCTGGCACCCGCGGCCTCTCCGGCGGCCGCCTCCACCTTGGCCGTCGCCCGCAGCAGGGCCTGCCGGTCGCCCTCCCTCAGGCCCGGCAGCGTCGAGACCGCGCGGGCGGCCACCAGCAGGGCGGTCGCCTCGTCGGCCGCGAGCCGCAGCGGCTCGGCCGCATCCTCGCCGAGCGCGGCCGGGTTGTGCCACCAGATGCGCTCGCCGTCGGTGTCGATGTCCAGCAGATCGCCGCCGCGGAAGCTGGTGCCGCACATGGGCAGCAGATCGAGGTCGGAGACCAGCTCGTCCTCGGTGATGCCGAAGGCGCGCGCCACATCGGCGATCCGGGCGCCGGGGCGCTCCCTGAGGTAGGTCACCAGGGAGAGCATCCGCCGGGTCTGGTCGATGGCGTTCACGGGCCTGACCGGTTTGCCTGCCATAGTCCTGCTCCGCTCCCCCTCAGCCCTTGGCCACGGCACTCAGCCGGTCCACCACGTCGGCCCGCAGCTCGGCCGGCTCCAGGACCACCACGTCCGGCCCGAACTCCACCAGCCAGGCGTCCAGACCGTGCCCGTACGGAATTTCCAACTCGTCCCACCCGTCGCCGAGTTCCCGGACCTTGGTGGCCTTCGCCCGAAGGGGGTAACCGGCACCGGCACGCAGCCGGATCAGCGCCGAGCGGTCGGCGATCTCGCCCGCCCAGCTCGCGACGGTCTCACGCACGGTGACGACGTCGGGCACCTCGGCGGTGAAGCCCGTACCGCGCGAGCGGACCCTTCCGGTGATCCGGGAAAGCCGGAAGACGCGCTCGGCGCCCCGGTCGCGGTCCCAGCCGGCCAGATACCAGTGGCCGCGCCAGCACTCGAGCGCCCACGGCTCGACGTGCCGCGGCTCGGGATGGGCCGCGGACGCCTTGCGGTAGTCGAAGACGACGGGCCGACGGTCGCGGCAGGCCAGCATCAGCGGTTCGAAGGCGGCCTCGTGCACGGGGATGCGCGGCTCCAGGGCACCGTGCGCCTCGTAGGGGTCGACCTCTTCGGGCAGCCCGGCCGCGCGCAGCTTCTGCAGGGCGCCGCTGGCCGCGCCGGCCAGCCGGGCCTGCTGCCAGACCTTGGCGGCCAGGCCCAGAGCGGCGGCCTCCTCGGCGTCCAGGGTGATGGGGGGCAGGCGGTTGCTGTCGCGGCGGGCGAGATAGCCGACCTCGCCGTCGAGGTTCTCCACCGTCGCGATGACGAGGCCCAGCTCGCGCAGGTCGTCCTTGTCCCGCTCGAACATCCGGTTGAAGGAGTCGTCGGACCCTGCTTCGAGGTAGGCCTCGATGGACTCGCGCAGCTCGCGCTTGCTGAGCGGCCGCCGTGTCCCGAGCAGACACAGCGCGAGGTTCATCAGCCGCTCGGCCTTGGCAATGGCCATCGACGCCCTTCGCCTTCCTCATGGTGCTTCCGACCGATGACCGTACCGCTCCCGTGGGTCGCGGGAAAAGCCGAGGGCCCACGCCCGGGCAGGCATGGGCCCCAGATGATCGGATCCGATCAGACTCCGAGCAGGTCCACCACGAAGATCAGCGTCTCGCCGGGCTGGATCGCCGGGGTCGGGCTCTGGTTGCCGTAGGCGAGGTGCGCGGGGATGGTCAGCTGGCGACGGCCGCCGACCTTCATGCCCTGTACGCCCTGGTCCCAGCCCTTGATGACCCGGCCGCCGCCCAGCGGGAAGCGGAACGGGGTGCCCCGGTTCCAGCTGGCATCGAACTCCTCGCCGGTGCTGAAAGCGACACCCACGTAGTGGACGGTGACGGTCTGACCCGCCTGCGCCACCTCGCCGTCGCCCTCCCAGATGTCCTTGATCTCGAGGTCCGCCGGGGGCTCGCCGCCCGGGAAGTCGATCTCGGGCTTGTCGATGTTCACGTCAAAAGCTCCTGCTTGTGTACGACACGGAACACGGACAGTCTTTCATCCGCGCAGGTCTGCCGCCCGCCACAACCACCGGCGGTGCCCTGCCTACAACGAGGCCAGGATGTCCACCGAGAACACCAGCGTGGAGTCCTTCTTGGCGGGTCCGCCGCTCGGCGGGTTGTCGCCGTAGCCCAGGTCCGGCGGTACGACGACGAGGACCCTGCTGCCCACCTTCTTGCCGGTCAGCCCCTGCGACAGACCCTTGACGACCTGCTGCATCTGCTCCAGCGAGATCTGGCTGAGCCGCCCGGAGCCATACGTCTGCTGAAACGCCTTGCCACTGTCCCAGACCACACTCTTGAACTGGCACAGGATCGCCTGGTCCGCCTTGAGCTCCGGCCCGTCGCCCTCCAGGACGTAGGTCGACACCAGCTTCTTCGGCGGGGCGGACTTCGGAACAGTGATCTTGGGCTCACTGCCGTCGGTGTTGGTGCCGACCTTCGGCAGAGCGGCATCGCTCTGCGCGACCGGCTTGCCCTTGGCGGAGCTCTTGGAGTTGAAGGAATCGATCACATCGATGACGAAGACGAGGGTGTCGGTGCCCTTGATCCCCGCCTGGGAGTTGCCCGACTTTCCGTACCCCCACGTGGGCGGGACCGCGATCTGCACCCGGCTGCCGGTCTTCTTGCCCGCGAGCGCGTACCGCCACCCGTCGATGATGCTGCCCCGGGCGAGCTGCATGACCAGCGGACGGTGACGGTCGTAGGAGTTGTCGAAGACCTTCCCCGTGCTCCAGACCTGGCCCAGGTAGTTGGCCTGGACGAAGTCGAGCTCCGCGACCGTGCGGCCCCCGCCCGCGATGACCGTCTTGACCGCGAGGTTCTTCGAGGGATCCCCCGACCCCTTGGCGACCGTCGGCTTCTCACCGAACTTCGTACCCGCCGTGATCGCCGGCAGCGGACCGTCCACGATCTTGGGCGGCGGAGGGGCCGACGCCGAGGCCGCCGGCTTGGGCGCGGCGGACTTGCTGGAGTCGGACTTGCCGTCGCCGCAGCCGGCGAGCGTGACCAGTCCTGCGGGAACGGCGGCGAGGAGGAGCGAGCGTCGGCGCACGGAGAAGCCTCGTAATCGATCGATCTTGCGGATTGGCGTGCGCGCAACTCTACGACGCGAGAAGGGCGCCGTACCCGAAACGTACGGCGCCCGTGTGGCGTTCCCGTATTCCGACGCGGAAACGCTCGACTCACATACCTTCGTCACATTCCGGCGATGAGCTTCTCCACGCGATCGTCCACCGAACGGAACGGGTCCTTGCACAACACCGTGCGCTGCGCCTGGTCATTGAGCTTGAGGTGCACCCAGTCGACCGTGAAGTCCCGGCGCTGTTCCTGCGCCCGGCGGATGAAGTCACCGCGCAGCCGCGCCCGAGTGGTCTGCGGAGGAACCGACTTGCCTTCGAAGATCTTCAAGTCGTTGCAGATCCGGGCCGCTTGCCCCTTTCGCTCCAGCAGGTAGTACAGCCCACGACGGCGGTGGATGTCGTGGTAGGCGAGGTCTATCTGGGCGACCCGCGGATGGGACATCGTCATGTTGTGCTTGGCCCGGTACCGCTCGATGAGCTTGTACTTCATCACCCAGTCGATCTCGGTGCCGATGCGGTCGAGCTCCTCCGACTCGATCGCCTCCAGCGTACGGCCCCACAGCTCCAGGACCTGCTCGACCGTGCCGGTACGGATACCGCGGCGGTCACAGAAATCGACCGCCTTGTCGAAGTACTCGCGCTGCACCTCCAGCGCCGAGGCCTCCCGGCCACTGGCCAGACGCACCTTGCGCCGGCCGGTGATGTCATGGCTGACCTCACGAATCGCCCGGATCGGGTTCTCCAGGGTGAGATCACGCATCACCGTGCCCGCCTCGATCATGCGCAGCACCAGATCGGTGGCCCCGACCTTGAGCAGCATGGTCGTCTCGGACATGTTCGAGTCACCCACGATGACATGCAGCCGGCGATACCGCTCCGCGTCCGCGTGCGGCTCGTCGCGGGTGTTGATGATCGGCCGGGAACGCGTCGTCGCCGAGGACACGCCCTCCCAGATGTGCTCCGCGCGCTGACTCACGCAGTAGACGGCGCCGCGCGGGGTCTGCAGGACCTTGCCCGCGCCGCACAGCAGCTGTCTGGTCACCAGGAACGGGATGAGGATGTCCGCGAGCCGGGAGAACTCCCCGTGCCGGGCCACCAGATAGTTCTCGTGGCAACCGTAGGAGTTGCCCGCCGAGTCGGTGTTGTTCTTGAACAGGTAGACGTCGCCCGCGATTCCCTCCTCGTGCAGGCGTCGTTCCGCGTCCACCAGGAGTCCCTCGAGAATGCGCTCGCCGGCCTTGTCGTGGGTGACCAGTTCGGTCACATTGTCACATTCGGGTGTGGCGTATTCCGGATGTGACCCCACGTCGAGATAGAGCCGGGCGCCGTTTCGCAGAAAGACATTGCTGCTGCGGCCCCATGACACGACACGGCGGAAGAGGTACCGCGCCACCTCGTCAGGCGACAGGCGGCGCTGTCCCCTGAACGTGCACGTGACGCCGTACTCGTTCTCCAGCCCGAAAATGCGGCGGTCCATGACTGAACATTACGCCCGATCCCCCGAGCTGAAACGGGGTTCGACAGCACGATTTGGATCATTTTCCGATGAAGCCGCAACCACCCCGCCCCGCGCGGGAGCTGCGAGGACCCGTCCGGTGACGAGCAGCACCAGCAGGGACACGGCCCCCGCCGCACCCGGAAGCGCGAAACCCCACAGCGCACCACCACCCTGGACGACCGGTCCCGCCAGCCCCGTTCCGACCGACGCACCCACGGTGAACGTCGTCACAAGCCAGGAGAACGCCTCGGTGACGGTTCCGCTCGGCGCGTGCCGGTCGACGATGATGAACGCACAGGCGATACAAGGCGCCAGGAACACCCCCGACACCGCGGTCAGCAGCACCATCGCCACCACGCCCGGCATCAGCGTCAACGGCAGATAACACACCGCCAGAAGTGCCACCAGCACCCGCAGTCGCCGCTCCGGCGTACCGCTCCACCGCCGCGCGCCGTACACCGTGCCACCCGCCAGTGCGCCCAGACCGAGCGCGGCCATCAGCCAGCCGTAGACCGCGTCACCACCATGAGCGTCGGCGTACGACACCGCGGCCACCGTGATGGAACCGAGCGCGATCCCGACGAACAGGAAGGCACCGAGCAGCGCCAGCAGGCCCGGCGAGCGCAGAGCACCCAGCCAGTGCGCCTCGCGCGGTTCCGAGCGCCACGCGCGCGAGGGCGGCGAGACGACGACGGAGAGCGCGCCGAGGACACCCACCACGTTCAGCACCAGCAGGGCCGCCCGCTCCGACCACAGCGACACGCACAAGGTCACCAGCAGCGGCCCCACGGTGAACATGACCTCCTGCGCGACCGCGTCCATGGCGTACGCCGTGTGGACCTGCTCCTCCCGGCGCAGCACGGAGGGCCACAGCGCACGCAGGCCGCCCTCCAGAGGCGGGGTGAACAGGCCGGCCGCCGCGACCGACGCGTACGCGAACGGCAGCGGGTCGGTGCCCGAGAAGGCGAAGGCCGTCATGGCGAGGGCGGAGGCGACCGCCGCGGGCAGCTGCACACGCGGCTGCCCGTACAGATCCACCAGCCGGCCGAGCACGGGCTGGCCCACGGCGTTGGCGACGCCGTACACCGCCGCGAGGGCGCCCGCCAGGCTGAAGGAGCCGCCCTCGGCGCGCACGAACAGCACCAGGGCGATCGCGGCGGTCGCGTTGGGCAGCCGGCCCACCAAAGTGCCCGTCAGCAGCCGGGCCGCGTGCTTCGCCCTGAGGATCTCCAGGTACCCCGCGGCCATGCCCCGCCTCCAAGTGTTACGTATAACGTCGCTTCTCATACGTACCATGTGCGCTGTTCACAGTCCAGACGACCGACAGTGAGCCACGGGGCGCGAGCACCCGAAGGCACACGACCAGACAACGAGGAGCAGGCCCGCGGTGGCACCCAGCAGCACGCGCCCGACCAGCCGTGACGTCGCCCAGGCGGCAGGAGTCTCCCAGGCGGCCGTCTCACTCGTGCTGGGCGACAAGTGGCGCGGCCGCGTCTCGGAACCCACCGCCGAACGAGTCCGCGAAGCGGCACGCGCACTCGGCTACCGGCCCAACCTCGCCGCCCGCAACCTGCGCCTCGGCCGCACCCGCACCGTGCTGCTCGTGGTACCGGCCCTGACCACCGAATTCTTCGCCGGCGTCTACACCGGCGCGGCACGGGTCGCGGCCCAGAACGGCTTCGGAGTCGTCCTGTACCCCTCCCCCGAAGGCATCGGCCCCGCCCGCGACCCCTTCGCCTCCGCACAAGCCGCCCTCGACGGCGTCATCGCCTCCTCCATGGCCGCCGACGCACTCACCGCCATCCGCGGCGACCAACTCCCCCTGGTCATGCTCGACAGCGACCCGGCAGGCAGCCTCGGCGCGGCAACGGTCAACCTCGACATCGCCGACGGTGTCCGCCAAGTCGCCGAACATCTGCTCGACCTCGGCCACCGCCGCATCCTCCACCTCGCCGCCGACGTCCCCTCCTGGACCTTCGAGATCCGCGCGCGCGAACTCGCGGCACGCCTGGCCGCCGCCCCCGGCACGAACATCCGTACCGCCCCCGCGCCGATCTCCATCGCGGGAGCCCTGGCCGCCACAGAGGCCGCGCTCACCGCACCCGGCCCCCGGCCGACAGCCATCGTCTGCGACGACGACAAACTGGCCGCCGGCGCCTACAAGGCCCTGCGCCGCCTCGGCCTCAGGGTTCCCGACGACGTCTCCGTCACCGGCCTGGACGACCTGGCCCTGGCCACCGCCATCGACCCCGAGCTGACGACGGTACGGCTGGACGCCGAGCTCTTCGGAGAACGCGGCATGAAAGCCCTGCTGGCCGTCCTGGAGGGCCGGGAGCCCGACGGCGGCGACATCCCCGTCGAACTCGTCGTACGAGGCTCCACAGCGCCGCCTCACACGCCCTGAAACGCCGCGTGCCCCGACCGGAGAACCGGCCGGGGCACAACAGGAACGGGACAGGGGCGGACCTACTCCTCCTCGGAGCTCTCCGCCTCGGTCGCCGCGCCGCCCTCCTCCAGCAGACGCGAGAGCTGACGGCCGACGATGCGCTTGAACTTGCGCTTCTGCGGACGCGTACGGTCCAGAACCGCGACCTCAAGGCGCTCCGCCGGAATCTCCCGCTGGCTGCCGTTCGACTCACGGGACAGGGCCTGCACGGCCAGCTTCAACGCCTCGGCCAACGTCATGCCGTCCTGATGACGCTGGTCGAGGTAGTTGCTGATCAGCTCCGCATTGCCACCGACGGCGACCGAACCGTGCTCGTCCACGATCGAGCCGTCATGCGGCAGCCGGTAGATCTGGTCACCCTCCGGGGTCTCCCCGACCTCGGCCACGACCAGCTCCACCTCGTACGGCTTCTCGGCCGCGCTGGAGAAGATCGTGCCCAGAGTCTGGGCGTACACGTTGGCCAGACCGCGGGCGGTCACATCGTCCCGGTCGTAGGTGTAACCCCGCAGGTCGGCGTAGCGAACGCCACCGATCCGCAGATTCTCGTACTCGTTGTACTTACCGGCGGCCGCGAAGCCGATCCGGTCATAGATCTCGCTGAACTTGTGCAGCGCACGGGACGGATTCTCGCCCACGAACACGATGCCATCGGCATACTGCAACACGACCAGGCTGCGGCCACGGGCGATGCCCTTGCGGGCGTACTCCGCCCGGTCGGCCATGGCCTGCTGAGGTGAGACATAGAACGGCGTCGACACCGGTTATCCGTCCCTTTCTGTCATGGTCACTGGATCACCTTCACAAGAAACGGGCCCGCACTCAGAGCAGGGCGGCCTTGGGGCCGTCGGGCTCCTCCAGACGCCGCTGCAGCACCGCACGGGACAGCTCGGAGGTCTCGTCCTCGGTGAGCCGGCGGAAACCGTCCTCGGTGATCACCGTGATGATCGGGTAGATCCGGCGGGCGACATCGGGACCACCGGTCGCCGAGTCGTCGTCTGCCGCGTCGTACAGGGCCTGGACCACCAGGGTCGTGGCCTGCTCCTGGCTCAGATCGTCACGGAACAGCTTCTTCATCGCCCCACGCGCGAAGATCGAACCGGAACCCGTCGCCGCGAAATGCTGCTCCTCGGAACGGCCGCCCGTGACGTCGTAGGAGAAGATGCGCCCCCTCTCCCGGTCCAGGTCGTACCCGGCGAACAGCGGCACCACGGCCAGGCCCTGCATGGCCATGCCGAGGTTGGAACGGATCATCGTCGACAGTCGGTTCGCCTTGCCCTCCAGCGACAGCTGGGCGCCCTCGACCTTCTCGAAGTGCTCCAGCTCCAGCTGGAAGAGCTTGACCATCTCGACGGCCAGACCGGCGGTACCGGCGATACCCACCGCCGAGTACTCGTCCGCCGGGAAGACCTTCTCGATGTCCCGCTGAGCGATGACATTGCCCATGGTCGCCCGGCGGTCACCGGCCAGCACCACGCCACCGGGGAAGGTCACCGCCACGATGGTCGTGCCGTGCGGCGCCTCGATCACCCCCTGGGTGGGCGGCAGCTGCCGCTTGCCGGGCAGCAGCTCGGGCTGGTGCTCCGACAGGAAGTCCATGAACGAAGAGGACCCAGGCGTCAGGAAGGCAGCTGGTAGACGCCCGGTGCCACGAGTATTGGCTTCCACGAGTTTCCTTCCAGATAGGCGGCTGCCCGGCGTACGGCGTCGGGGTTGTCACCCAACTTGCCGATGGCCGAATTGCAGTTGAAGCACAGTACGCCACGGACCCTACCCGTCTTGTGGCAGTGATCCACATGCACGGCGGGGGCATCCAGGCAGATCACGCAGAGCCCGCGCTGAGCGGCGATCATCGCGTCGCGTTCGGACTCGGTGAGGCCGTAGTTGCGCTTGAGGTGGTCCGCCCGCCCACGGACGGCACGGCAAGCCTTGCATCGCGTCGACAGCCCATCGGAAGCGGTCGCGTTACGGTGCCATTCGCTGTGGGACTTGATCTCGCCGCACGACCGGCAGAGCTTGTACCCGTTGGGCACGTCCACCTTCTCGCGCACCGTCTTGCCCCGTGCTTCCTGTCGTCGCCGGTAGTACTCGGCAGCGCACTCGCGACAATTGACCTGCAGGCCGTCAGGCCGAGACCTGTTGCCCGCGAATGCGCCGACCGAAAGTACCTTCTGGCATGTCGAGCACTTCTTCGATCCCCCGTCGTTCATGGATGTGACTACTGTCCACCCTTTTGAACGAACGAGCGTACGAAGTCCTCCGCGTTCTCCTCCAAGACATCGTCGATCTCGTCCAGGACGGAGTCCACGTCGTCGCTCAGCTTCTCGTGACGCTCCTTGAGGTCCTCGGAAGCCTGCGCGTCCTGCGCCTGCTCCTCGACCTCCTCGGTGGAGCGTGTGGCCTTCTGCTGGCCGCCGCCGGTGTCCTTGGTTGCCATAACCCTCACCCCGCTCAGTTCGCCCGACATGGTCGACGGGTCGGCATTCCTGCCGATCGGTGATGATCAGACCCTACAAGCCGGGTCCGACATCGGCCCCGCAGTTTCGACAACGTACGGGGGCCACCTCGATGATTCCCGGGCGGTGGGATTTCCACCCTGTCCGCCCGGGGTGGTGCGTGTGCCCGCTGATCGCGCTCAGCCGCCTGACAGGACCCTGACCAGGTCTTCTGCGGTGCGGCAGCGGTCCAGCAGTTCCTTGACGTGATTTCGCGTTCCGCGTAGCGGTTCGAGGGTTGGAACGCGCTGGAGGGAGTCGCGGCCGGGGAGGTCGAAGATGACCGAGTCCCAGGAGGCCGCGGCCACGTCGTCCGCGTACTGCTCCAGGCAGCGGCCGCGGAAGTAGGCGCGGGTGTCCTCCGGTGGCTTCGTGCGGGCCCGGTCGACCTCGGACTCGTCCAGGAGCCGCTTGATGCGTCCGCGGGCCGCCAGACGGTTGTAGAGGCCTTTCTCGGCGCGTACGTCGGCGTACTGGAGGTCGACGAGGTGGAGCCGGGCGGCGTCCCAGTCGAGGCCGTCGCGGCGGCGGTAGCCCTCCATCAGTTCGCGTTTGGCGACCCAGTCGAGTTCGCCGGCGAGGCTCATCGGGTCGTGCTCCAGCCGGTTGAGGGTGTCCTCCCAGCGGGAGAGGACGTCCTTGGTCTGGTCGTCGGCGTCGGCGCCGAAGCGTTCCTCGACGTACTTGCGGGAGAGCTCGAAGTACTCCATCTGCAGCTGGACGGCTGTCAGGGTCCTGCCGCTACGCAGGGTGATCAGTCGCTTGAGCGAGGGGTCGTGGGAGACCTGGTGGAGTGTGCGGACGGGCTGGTCGACGGCGAGGTCGACCGCGATGAAGCCGTCCTCGATCATGGACAGGACGAGGGCGGTCGTGCCGAGCTTCAGGTAGGTGGAGATCTCGGAGAGGTTCGCGTCGCCGATGATGACGTGGAGGCGGCGGTACTTCTCGGCGTCGGCGTGGGGTTCGTCCCGCGTGTTGATGATGGGGCGCTTCAGCGTCGTCTCCAGGCCGACCTCGACCTCGAAGTAGTCGGCGCGCTGGCTGAGCTGGAAGCCGTGTTCGTGTCCGTCCTGGCCGATGCCGACGCGGCCCGCTCCGGCGAAGACCTGGCGGGAGACGAAGAAGGGGGTGAGGTGGCGCACGATGTCCGAGAAGGGGGTTTCCCGCTTCATCAGGTAGTTCTCGTGCGTGCCGTAGGAGGCGCCCTTGTTGTCGGTGTTGTTCTTGTAGAGGTGGATCTGCTGGGCGCCGGGGAGCTGGGCGGCGCGTTCGGCGGCTTCGGCCATGATGCGTTCGCCGGCCTTGTCCCAGAGGACGGCGTCGCGGGGGTTGGTGACCTCCGGGGCGCTGTATTCGGGGTGGGCGTGGTCGACGTAGAGGCGTGCGCCGTTGGTGAGGATGACGTTGGCGAGGCCGATGTCCTCGTCGGTGAGCTGGCTGGCGTCGGCGGCTTCTCGGGCGAGGTCGAAGCCTCGTGCGTCGCGCAGCGGGTTTTCCTCCTCGAAGTCCCAGCGGGCCCGGCGGGCCCGGTGCATCGCCGCCGCGTAGGCGTTGACGATCTGGGATGAGGTGAGCATGGCATTGGCGTTGGGGTGGCCGGGGACGGAGATCCCGTACTCCGTCTCGATGCCCATTACTCGCCGTACGGTCATGCGGCCCTCCTTGCCCGGCGGAGCCCTCGGTCGTGGGCACCGCTCACGTCCCGCTGGCGCTCCGGTGCGTGTGCGGTGCCCGTCCCCGCACTGCGCGACTCGGCGGTAGGAAAGAGCCTAGAACGCCTTTGCGCTGGTGGGGAGATCATTTGCGTCATTGCCTGCTCCGGTCGTGGCCGGAAAAACAGTCGGCTGCGGGTGCCCGGTGGGGGCACCCGCAGCCGCCCTGCTTTTACAGGTACTGTCCGGTGTTCGCCACCGTGTCGATGGAGCGTCCGGTGTCTGCGCCTTGCTTTCCGGTGATGAGGGTACGGATGTAGACGATCCGTTCGCCCTTCTTTCCGGAGATGCGGGCCCAGTCGTCGGGGTTGGTGGTGTTGGGCAGGTCTTCGTTCTCCTTGAACTCGTCCACGCATGCCTGGAGGAGGTGGGAGACGCGCAGACCCTTCTGGTTCTTCTCCAGGAAGTCCTTGATCGCCATTTTCTTGGCGCGGCCCACGATGTTTTCGATCATGGCTCCGGAGTTGAAGTCCTTGAAGTAGAGGACTTCCTTGTCGCCGTTGGCGTAGGTGACTTCCAGGAAGCGGTTTTCCTCGGATTCGGCGTACATGTGCTCGACCGCCGTCTGGATCATGCTCTGGACGGTGGTTTCCTTGCTGCCGCCGTGTTCGCCGAGGTCGTCGGCGTGCAGCGGGAGGCGCTCGGTGAGGTACTTGCCGAAGATGTCCTTGGCCGCTTCGGCGTCCGGGCGCTCGATCTTGATCTTCACGTCGAGTCGGCCGGGGCGCAGGATGGCGGGGTCGATCATGTCCTCGCGGTTGGAGGCGCCGATGACGACCACGTTCTGCAGGCCTTCCACGCCGTCGATCTCGGCGAGGAGCTGGGGGACGATGGTGTTCTCCACGTCCGAGCTGACGCCGGAGCCGCGGGTGCGGAAGAGGGACTCCATCTCGTCGAAGAAGACGATCACGGGGGTGCCCTCGCTGGCCTTCTCACGGGCACGCTGGAAGACGAGGCGGATCTGCCGCTCGGTCTCGCCGACGTACTTGTTGAGCAGCTCGGGGCCCTTGATGTTGAGGAAGAAGCTCTTGCCGGCGGCTTGGCCGGTGACCTCGGCGACCTTCTTGGCGAGCGAGTTGGCGACGGCCTTGGCGATGAGTGTCTTGCCGCAGCCGGGGGGGCCGTAGAGCAGGACGCCCTTGGGCGGGCGCAGCTCGTGCTCCTTGAAGAGGTCGGGGTAGAGGTACGGGAGCTCGACGGCGTCGCGGATGGCCTCGATCTGGTTGCCGAGGCCGCCGATCTGCTCGTAGCCGATGTCGGGGACCTCTTCGAGGACGAGCTCTTCGACCTCGCTCTTGGGTACGACTTCGTAGACGTAGCCGGAGCGGGGTTCGAGCAGGAGGGCGTCGCCGGGCCGGATGGTGACGTCCAGCAGCGGCTCGGCGAGCCGTACCACCCGTTCCTCGTCGGTGTGCCCCAGCACGAGGGCTCGCTCGCCGTCCTCGAGGATCTCCTTGAGGGTGACGATGTCGCCGACGCTCTCGTACTCCATGGCCTCGACCACGTTGAGCGCTTCGTTGAGCATGACCTCCTGGCCACGCCTGAGGTCGTCGACCTCGACGCTCGGGCTGACGTTCACCCGCAGTTTGCGGCCGCCGGTGAAGATGTCGGCGGTGCCGTCCTCGTTGGCCTGCAGGAAGACTCCGAAGCCGGCCGGCGGCTGGGCGAGACGGTCGACCTCCTCCTTGAGGGCCACGATCTGGTCGCGGGCCTCGCGGAGGGTGTTGGCCAGTCGCTCGTTCTGCGCGGAGACGCCGGCCAGGTTCGTCTGCAGCTCGACGATCCGCTCTTCGAGAATCCTCGTGTGTCGCGGAGAGTCGGCGAGCTTGCGTCGCAGGACGGCGATCTCCTGCTCAAGGTAGGCGATCTGCCCGGCCGGGTCGTCGGACCCTCGTCCCGGGCGGATGCCGCGGTTCATGTCGTCGTCGTGGGCTGCCACGGTCCTCACCTCCTCCAAGGGGAGCTGGACGCTTCCAGACCCTACCTGGGTGGGTGACGATTGAAACCCCTAGATCACAATGACTGTCAAGGTGTGTCGTCGGTCACCCGGTGCGCTCCCTCTCGCACGGAGGGGATACCCACTGAACGTGATTCGGAAGCGACTTGTTCCT
Organism: Streptomyces griseochromogenes; assembly: GCF_001542625.1. Taxonomy (NCBI): domain Bacteria; kingdom Bacillati; phylum Actinomycetota; class Actinomycetes; order Kitasatosporales; family Streptomycetaceae; genus Streptomyces; species Streptomyces griseochromogenes. Next base: position 8,051,964 of record NZ_CP016279.1, read on the forward strand.
TGTCGGGGGTGGTCAAAACCCTTCAGGAGTGGCTGGAGTTGTCCGTTCCGGGCCGGTCGGCCGGTTGGCGAGCGGGATCGGGGTCGCTCGCACGTTCATCACGCTGAGCGACGGTTCGGGTGTCCGGCGTCACCGTCGAGCGGCCTGAGGTGTTCGTCACGGGGCTTGCCGGGGCCGGCGTCCCCGGCCGGGTGTCCGCACCCCGGGGTACCGGAGTGGGGTCCCGGTACCGGTCGAGGCCGGCCGGATCGCGGGCAGAGGTAGGGTCGGGGTGTTCAACAGCCGCTGGAGCGGACCCGGCTGGCCTTGGTGCCGGGGCACGGTCCGGCGCACCGACGGCAGGAGAGATGACCGTGCAACAGGAGGCCCCGGGCGGCGAGGCGCTGGAGGTCTGGATCGATCAGGACCTGTGTACCGGCGACGGGATCTGCGCCCAGTACGCCCCTGAGGTGTTCGAGCTGGACATCGACGGGCTGGCCTATGTGAAGGGCGCGGACGACGAGCTGCTTCAGGACGGAGGGGCGACGACGCCCGTGCCGTTGCCGCTGCTCGTGGACGTGGTGGACTCGGTGAAGGAGTGTCCCGGCGAGTGTATTCATGTGCGCCGGGTTTCGGACAGGGTCGAGGTGTACGGGCCCGACGCCGGCTGAGTCCGGGCCGGGCCCGGGTGGGTCAGACGCTGTGGTCCCCGGCCGGGGTGGAGCGGAGGAACGCGTTGCCGTTCCACTGCCACTTGGCCGGGGTTTTCGTGTCGGGGCAGCAACTGGGCACGTCGGACGAGGAGTAGCCGAGCAGGGTGGCGCCGACGGCTCGCGCGCGCAGGGTGAAGTCGGTGACGGTGAGCCGGTCCTTGGGGTCGACGAGGGTGGCGACGACGCGGGCCTTGCCGCCGTCGGTGCCCCGGGTGAGGACGTAGACGCCGTCGGGCGGGGTGCCCATGGGGGCGTCGCAGTGGACGACGGCGACGGTTTCCGGCCTGCCGTCCCCGTCGAGGTCTCCGGTGGCTTTCTTGACGACCACGGCCTTCACGGGTCCGCATGCGAGGGGGAAGGCCACACCTGTCGTGCTGGGCGGTGCGACGGCTGCGGGGGCCGACTTGACCTCGGTGCCGGGGGCGGGCTGGGCGGCCGTTGCCGATCCGGGCTGGACGAGCGAGGAGAGGGCCACGACGCCGGAGACGGCGGTGGCGGTGGCGACCCAGTGGATGGGGCGGGTGTGGGCGTGGGCGAGCTCCGGAGCGGCGGATTGCTGCACTAGGAGTGTCTCCTGTGAGGGCTGTGCCGGTGGGGGCGGTGGCCAGCATCGTGCCACACGTCACAGGACGGGGGAACGGCGGGGTCGGTACGGATTTTCGCAGGCGGGCGACGTGCGCGCGGGGGGCGTGCGCGTGGTGCCGGCCCGTCAACGGGAGGGCGCCGCGACCGGGTTCCCGGGATCGGTGGGGAACTCGGGCACGGCGCCCTCGCGTTGTGCCGGGTGGGGGCCGGTCAGCGGCCGGTGCCGCCGTCGGCGTTGGGTCCCGCGTAGTCGTCGCCGTAGGCGCCCTTGGCGGGGCGGCGGCGGCGCATGGGCGGCTCGACGCCGTCGGCGAGGCGGCGGGCGGTGAGCAGGAAGCCGGTGTGGCCGATCATGCGGTGGTCGGGGCGGACGGCCAGGCCTTCGATGTGCCAGTTGCGGATCATCGTCTCCCAGGAGGTCGGCTCGTTGAAGCAGCCGATCTCGCGGATGGACTCGACGGTCCGGGCGAGCTGGGTGGTGGTGGCCACGTAGCAGCACAGGATGCCGCCGGGGACGAGTGCCTTGGAGACGGCTTCCAGGCATTCCCAGGGGGCGAGCATGTCGAGGATGACGCGGTCGACGTCGGTGTCGGACAGGTTGTCCTGGAGGTCGCCGACGGTGAGCTGCCAGGCGGGGTGGGGGCCGCCGAAGTAGCGCTCCACGTTCTGCTGGGCGATCTCGGCGAAGTCCTCGCGGCGCTCGTAGGAGTGCAGCATGCCCTGGTCGCCGATGGCGCGCAGCAGGAAGCTGCTGAGCGAGCCGGAGCCGACGCCGGCCTCCACGACGCGGGCGCCGGGGAAGATGTCGGCGAAGGCGAGGATCTGCCCCGCGTCCTTGGGGTAGACGACGGCTGCCCCGCGGGGCATGGACAGGACGTAGTCGGGGAGCAGGGGGCGCAGCGCGAGGTAGGCGACGTTGCCGGTGGTGCGGACAACGCTGCCCTCGGGAGCGCCGATCAGTTCGTCGTGCGGGAAGGAGCCCTTGTGGGTGTGGAAGTTCTTCCCGGCTTCGAGCGTGAACGTGTAGTGGCGGCCCTTGGGGTCGGTCAGCTGAACCTGGTCCCCGACCTTGAAGGGCCCGCGCCTGCGGGCGGCACCGGTCGGTTCGGACATGTGACCAGCCTACCGGGGTTTGTGGGGGCCGCCGACCACTACGAGGGCCTGGCCATGGCCCTCACGAAGGCGCGCTCGACGTCGGCGGCGGACAGGACACCGTAGATCTCGCCGGTCTCCTCGACGACGAGGTATTCGGTCGCCGGGGTGGCGCGCAGGGTGTCGAGCAGTGCCTCTCCGGCCAGCTCTGCGGAGACGCGCATGCCGTCGGTCAGGTCCTGGGCGAGGCCGCTGACGGCGACCCAGGGGCGGCGGTGTTCGGGTACGCCGACGATGGCGGCCTCGCGGACGAGGGAGAGGGGGTTGCCGTCGGCGTCGACGACGACCAGGGCGCGGGCGCCGGCGGCGTTGGCGCGGCGCAGGGCTTCGGAGAGGGGGGTGTCGGTCTGTACGGGGACGGCGCGGCGGGTGAGGGTGCGGGCGCGCAGTTCGGGGAGGTGTTCGCGCAGGCGGGCCATGCGCAGGCTGTTGCCGGCGCCGGTCCAGATGATCGCGGCGAGGATGGCGGCGAGCAGGGCGTCGGTGACGGTGTCCATGCCGCCGACGTCCTCGTTGCCGCCGCCGAGGGCGCCGGACTGGTTGAGCAGCGGGAGGCCGATGAGGACGGAGAGGGCGAGGGCGCGGCCGAACCAGGCGGCGGCGACGGTGCCGCTCATGGGCTTGCCGGTGATTTTCCAGACGACGGCGCGGAGCATGCGGCCGCCGTCGAGGGGCAGGCCGGGGAGCAGGTTGAAGACGGCGACGATGAGGTTGGAGATCATCAGGCCGGCGAGCAGGACGCCGGGGACGGTGTCGGGTTCGACGGTTTTCATGGCCAGGTAGAACAGCCCGGCGAGGACCAGGGAGAGCAGGGGGCCGACGAACGCCAGGACGAACTCGCGGCCCGGGGTCTCGGCCTCCTTCTCGATCTCGGAGACGCCGCCGAAGAACTGGAGCTGGATACGGCGGACGGGGAGCTTGAAGCGGATCGCGGCGACGGTGTGGGCGAGTTCGTGGATGAGGACGGAGGCGTAGAAGGCGACGGCGAAGAAGAGGGACACCAGGTAGCGGGTGGCGCCGAGTTCGGGCAGGACGCGGTCGAGCTGGCCGCCGAAGACCCAGGTGATGAGGGCGGCGACGAGGAACCAGCTCGGTGCGACGTACACGGGTACGCCGAAGGGCCGGCCCATCAGCAGGCCGCCGCCGGGCTCCTTGGGCCGTGGCTGCGGCGGTTCGCCCTTGGCGATACCGGAGTGTGCGAGGGACCGGTGCTCACCGGACCGCGCGTCGCCGCCGCTCCGCGGCTCCGGGGTGGCACCTCCGGCGCCCTCACCGGTCGACGGCTCCGGCCGCGGGGCTTCCCCGGGCTCACCGGTCGACGACTCCGGATGCACGACTCCGTCAACCTCGCCGGTCGCCGGCCCAGGACTCCCCGCTCCCCCGTCCTCACCGGCCCCCGACGCCGAGACGCTCGCTCCCGCCCCCTCGTCGGTCGACGGTTTCGGGCCTGCCGCCGGTGTGTTCTCGGCGGCCGTCGGCTGTGGGTGGACGGGGGCTTCGGGGGCGTCGGTCGTCGGGGCCGGGCTCTCCGCTCGGGTGTGCCCGTCGGCCTGCGGCTCCGGGGTCTGGGCTGTCCCGGGCTCGTCGGGGTGGGGCTTCGGGTTTGTCGGCCGGGTGGACTCGTCGGTGTCCGGTGGCGGGCTCGGGGCCTGCCGGGAGTGTTCGGGGGGCGTGTCCTCGTGGTGGGGTGGGTTCTGTAGGGGTGCGGGGGCGTCGTGGGGCTCCGGCCCGGGGTGGTCGGTGGGTCCGGCTGCCGGGGCCGCAGGTGCTGCGGGGTGCTCGGCCTGCTCGTCGTTGCCGGACCGCGGCTGCCCGCTCCCGCCGCTCACGTCCACGGTGTCCCCTCGATCGAAGCGTCTTCCGCGCCGTGCCGGCCGGAAGGGTCTGTGGTCGATGGTATGCGGCCGTGGTGGCGCGTTCCGCCCCGGCACCCCTTGAGTTTGCTCTGCCGTCGCATGGCCGGCGCGGCACACGGCTGGGTCACTGTCAGTGCCGGGCCGTATGGTCTGTGGTCATGGACAGCAGCATCGAGGACGGGGTCCAGCCGGTGGGCCGGACACCGGCGGACGCGGAGGCGGCCACCGTCAGCAGCAGTGCGGCCGAGCCGGTGGGCGAGCGGGCGGCCATGGCGCCGACCTCGTTGTCTCCCTCGCGCGCGAGTGACTTCATGCAGTGTCCGCTGCTGTACCGGTTCCGGGTGATCGACCGGCTGCCGGAGAAGCCGAGCGAGGCGGCGACCCGGGGGACCTTGGTGCACGCGGTCCTTGAGCGGCTGTTCGACGCGCCGGCCACGGAGCGGACCGCGCCGCGGGCCAAGGCGCTGATCCCGGGACAGTGGGACCGGCTGCGGGAGACCCGGCCGGAGGTCACGGAGCTGTTCGCGGACGATCCGGACGGGGAGCGGCTCGCCCGGTGGCTCGGTGAGGCGGAGCGGCTCGTGGAGCGCTGGTTCACGCTGGAGGACCCGTCGCGGCTGGAGCCGGCCGAGCGGGAGCTGTTCGTCGAGGCCGAGCTGGATTCCGGGCTGCGGCTGCGCGGGATCATCGACCGGGTGGATGTGGCGCCCACCGGCGAGGTGCGGATCGTCGACTACAAGACGGGCAAGGCGCCGCGGGCGGAGTACGCCGAGGGCGCGCTGTTCCAGATGAAGTTCTATGCCCTGGTGGTGTGGCGGTTGAAGCGGGTGGTTCCGCGGCGGCTTCAGCTGGTGTACCTCGGCAGCGGCGACGTGCTGACCTACGACCCGGTGATGGCCGATCTGGAGCGGGTGGAGCGCAAGCTGCTCGCGTTGTGGGAGGCGATCGAGCGGGCGACGGAGTCGGGTGAGTGGCGGCCCCGGCCGACGAAGCTGTGCGGCTGGTGCGATCACCAGGCGCACTGTCCGGAGTTCGGCGGCACTCCCCCGCCGTATCCGCTGCCGGTGCGGGCGCCCGAGTCGGACGCCAGGTGAGCCCAGGGCGAATCAACGCAGACGCGCAGGGCAGAATGGGGCCGGACTAGCGAAGGAGTGTCACGTGGCCATCCGCGTCCTACTGGTCGACGACCAGCCGTTGCTGCGTACGGGTTTCCGGATGATCCTGGAGGCCGAGCAGGATCTCGCGGTCGTGGGTGAGGCCGGTGACGGCTTGCAGGCCCTCGATCAGGTGCGGGCCCTGCAGCCCGATGTCGTACTGATGGACATCCGGATGCCTCGGATGGACGGGGTGGAGGCGACACGGCAGATCACGGGGCCGGGGCGGGACGGTCCGGCGAAGGTGCTGGTGCTGACCACGTTCGACCTGGACGAGTACGTGGTGGAGGCGCTGCGGGCCGGGGCGAGCGGGTTCCTGCTGAAGGACGCGCCCGCGCATGAGCTGGTGCAGGCCATCAGGGTCGTCGCGGCCGGTGAGGCGATGCTGGCGCCGAGCATCACGCGTCGGCTGCTGGACAAGTACGCCACGCATCTGCCCTCCGGCGAGGAGCCGGTGCCGGACACTCTGCACACGCTCACCGACCGTGAGGTGGAGGTGCTGAAGCTGGTGTCGCGCGGGTTGTCGAACGCGGAGATCGCCGCCGATCTGTTCGTCAGCGAGACCACCGTGAAGACGCATGTGGGGCACGTCCTGACCAAGCTGGGTCTGCGGGACCGGGTGCAGGCCGCGGTGTACGCGTACGAGAGCGGGCTGGTGCGTCCGGGCGCGCAGTAGGCCGGTACGACGCCGAGGGCGCCCCTCCCGGGTGGGAGGGGCGCCCTCGGCGTCTGCGGGGCGGGTGTCAGCTCTTGCTCAGTTCCCAGAAGCGGAACACCGTCGAGGCGTCCAGGCAGTACTCCAGGCCGTAGACACCGTCGCGGGCGACCGCGTACTGCTTGGCCTGCCAGATCGGCAGGACGGGCAGTTCGTCGGCGACGATGTTCTGCAGCTTGCCGAAGTCCTGGTCGGTGGCGGCGCGGTCGCTCTGCGCGGCCGTGTGCGGGATGAGGGTGCCGGTGATGGTGTTGTTGCCGTAGTGGTTGCCGAGCACGTTGTCCTTGCCGAAGAAGGGTGCCGTGAAGTTGTCGGCGTCCGGGTAGTCGGGCACCCAGCCCTTCACGTACACGCCGTAGCGGCCCTTGGCGATGTCCTTCTCGTACTGGTCGAAGGGGACGGACTTGACGTCGGCCTGGAAGAGCCCGCTGGCGTTGAGCTGGCCGGCGATGGCCTTCAGCTCCTCGTCGGTGGCGGGGCCGTAGCGCGAGGGCGTGGACCAGAGGGTGAGCCTGACCTTGCCGGTGATGCCGGCGGCGCGCAGCGCGGCGGCGGCCTTGTCCTTGGAGGGGCGGGCGCCGTAGGTGTCGAAGAAGGCCGTGTTGTGCCCGGCGATGCCCGCCGGGATGATCGAGTACAGCGGGGTGGCGGTGCCCTGGTAGACGTTCTTGACGAGGGCGTCGCGGTCGACGAGGTAGGCCATGGCCTTGCGGACGCCGAGCTTGCCGGCGACCGGGTCCTTCATGTTGAAGACCAGGTGCTGGACCTCGGCGCTGGTGCCCTCGACGACGTCGACGCCCTTGCTGTCGTCCTGGCGGTCGAGGCCGGCGATGTCGCTGGCGGTCAGGCCTCGGTAGGCGAGGTCGATGTCGCCGTCTTCGAGGGCCTTCTTCAGGGCGGTGCGGTCGCCGTGGAAGAACTTCAGGGTCACGCCGGAGTTCTTGGCCTCGACGGTGCCCTTGTAGTCGGAGTTGACGGAGAAGACCGCCTGGTCCTTGTCGAAGGAGTCCAGTTTGTAGGGCCCGGAGCCGACGGCCTTGTCGTCGGTGCGCAGGCCGTTCGCGTCGTACTGCCGGTGGTCGACGATGGAGCCGGCACCGGAGGCGATCTTGCTGGGGAAGGTGGCGTCGGGGACCTTGAGCTTGAAGACGACGGTCTTCGTGTCCGGGGTCTCGACCTTGTCCAGCGTGGGGAACATGATCGCCGGGCCGGCGGGGTCGTTGATCTTCAGCATGCGGTCGAAGGAGAACTTCACGTCCTCGGCGGTGAGGCCGTCGCCGTTGCTGAACTTCAGGCCGGGCTTGAGTTCGCACCGGTAGACCATGGCCTGGTCGTCGCTGAAGGAGCAGTCCTTCGCCGCCTCCGGCTGGGGCTCGGTGGCACCCTTGGGGAAGCTGAGCAGCGACTGGAAGACGTTGTTGAACAACAGCCAGGAGCCCGGGTCGTAGCCGGAGGCGGGGTCCGTGGCGAGGACGTCGTCGGACATCCCCATCACCACGGAGGAGCCGGTGCCCCCGGACGTCCCGTTCTGCGAGCCGCAGCCGGTCAACAGGCCGGAGGCCAGCCCCGCCACGATGGGCAGGACTGGCCACTGGTTGCGCATGTTCACTGCATGTGCCTTGTCGTCGTTTCGTCGATCCGGAGCCCCCGTTCCGTGCCCCGGACATGAGGGGTGTCTCCTGGATCCTGTCGACGGCGCGCAGGACACCCCCTTGGGAGAGAGGTCAGCCGCTCACACCGCGGCCGAGCTCCCACAGCTGAAGCGTCGAGGAGGAGTTGAGGGCGTAGGAGACGCCCGTGATGTCGTCCCGTGCGGCGACGTACTGCTTGCCCTGCCACAGCGGCAGCACGGGGACGTCCTCGGCGACGGTGTCCTGAATCTCGGTCAGGGACTTGGTGGCGTTGAGCCGGTCGGCCTCGCGCCGGGACTCGGGGATCAGCGTGCGCTGGATCGTGCCGTTCGAGTACGGCGAGCCGAGGAAGTTGTCCTTGTCGAGGAAGGGCGCGAGGAAGTTGTCGGCGTCGGGGAAGTCGGGGAACCAGCCCATGCCGTAGACGTCGTACTGGCCCTTCCGCTCGGCGGGGCGGAAGGTCGCCCAGGGGTGGCCCTGGATGGTGACGTCGAACAGGCCGCTGCCGTTGAGCTGCTTCTGCAGGATCTCGAACTCCTGCTTGGTGGCCGAGCCGTAGTGGTCGGTGGTGTAGTGCAGCGTCAGCTTGACCGGGCCGGTGATGCCGGCCTTGGTGAGCAGTTCCTTCGCCTTGGCGGTGCTCGGGTTGCCGTACTTGTTGAAGAACGAGTTGGAGTGGCCGGTCAGGGTGGCCGGGACCATCGAGTACAGCGGCTCGGCCTGGGTGCCGTACACCTTGGAGACGACTTCGCCGCGGTTGATGACCTGGGCCATGGCCTGGCGGACGGCCTTGTTCTTCACGGTCGGCGCGTTGGTGTTGAAGGCCAGGTAGCGGATTTCCAGGCCGGGCATGTCGACCAGATCGACCTTGTCGTCGCCACCGCCGTCGAGCTTCTGGATCTGCGCCGGCGACATGGTGCGGGTCATGACGTCGATGTCGCCCTTGTCGATCGCGGTGCCCATGGCCTCCGCGCTGTCGTAGGAGCGCATCACGACCTTGTCGTTGTTCACCTTCACATAGCCCTTGTAGGAGGGGTTCTTGGTGAAGGTGGCGCTGACGATCACGTTGTCCTTGACGTCGGCCTTGAAGGTGTAGGGGCCGGAGCCGTCGACGTCGAAGCCGTCGCGCAGCTTGTCCTTCGCGTAGTCCTTGGGGTCGACGATGCCGGCGACCGGGGTGGACAGCTTGTACGGGAAGGTGGCGTCGGCCGTCTTGAGGTGGAAGATGACCTCGCGCTTGCCCTGGGTCTCGACGGTGTCGATGGTGTTCAGCAGGGCGGAGACACCGCTGTCGGCCTTCAGGCGCAGCGCCCGGTCGATGGAGTACTTGACGTCCTCGGCCGTGACGTCGTCGCCGCTCGCGAACTTCAGGCCGTCGCGCAGCTTGCAGGCGTAGCGCTCGCTGCCGCTGTCGGTGAAGCCGCAGCTCTCTGCGGCGTCCGGCACGGGCATGCCCTCGCCCCTGGGCTGGGTCATCAGGGTCTGCACGGTCTGGCGCAGGATGTTCCAGGTGCCGACGTCGTAGGCGTAGGCGGGGTCGACGGGCGCGGGGGCCTCGCTCGTGGCGGTGAACCGGTCCGTGGTACCCACGACGATGGCGTCGCCGCTCTTGCTCCCGCTGTCGGATCCGCCGCATGCGGCGAGAACCGGGGTGAGCAGGCCGGCCACTGCCGGCAGCACCAAAGTCTTGCGGTTCATGCGGGGGATTCTCCAGAGCTGTTCGTGTCCGTGTACCCGGCATGCATGGGTGGTGCGGCGGATCACGGGGGTTGCGGCGATGTTCTCGCGACGAGATTAGTCCGCGCTCGCAGGGCGGTTCACAGCCGTGTGAGCTGAGGCCCCATCACGCAGTGAAACCGGGTGCGGACAGACCGAAAACCCGACAGCGGCAGGATTAGTGCAGCGTCCCATCAATCGGGACACAAGGGCATGCCGATCCGCCCCGACCGGGGGTGTTCGGCACACTTGGACAGCGTTGTCGAGGCCTGCCGGCGTGGGGAACGTCACACTTCCAACTGGGTTGGGGGGTACCGGAATTCAGCCGGGCAGCCCGCTTCGAATTCCAGTTGGGTGTACTCCCCCAGATTTTTGTCCAAGCCGTCCAATGGACTTTGCACGCTGGGTGAACAACTAGCGCATTTCCGTCATCAGGCCGCGCAGAAATGCCAGGTCGACCTCTTCGAGGGAGGTCACGACGGTGCGCCGCTCGGCCGGGGCGATGGGCGCCACCGAGGGTACGGCGACGACCCGGCAGCCCGCGGCCTCGGCGGCCTCGACGCCGGTCGCGGTGTCCTCGATCACCGCGCAACGGGCCGGGTCGGCACGGAGGCCGGCGGCGGCGAGCAGATACGGGTCCGGGTACGGCTTGGTGCGCGACACTTCGTCGCCGGCCACGGTCAGGGCGAAGTGCTGGGGCCCGAGAAAGTCCAGCACGCGGTCGATGATGCGCCGGTGCGAGGCGGAGACCAGGGCGGTCGGGATCTCGTACTCGTAGAGCTCGGCGAGGAGCCGGGCGGAGCCCGGCATCAACGGCAGGGTGCGGCCGATGCGGTCCTCGAACCCTTCGTTGAGCAGGGTCGTGAGCTCGGCGAGGGTGATGTCGGCGCCGGTGGCCTCGATCAGGAAGCCCGCGCTGCGGGTCATGGGACCGCCGACCACGATGTGGCGCCAGGTGTCGTCCAGGGTGTGGCCGAGGGCCCCGAAGACCTCCACCTCCACGTCCCACCAGAAACCCTCGGTGTCCACCAGGGTGCCGTCCATGTCGAGGAGCACGGCCTGCAGGGCTGATCCTTCGGCCGTACGGGTTCCGAGCGCGGGAACCGTGCTGGTCATCCTGGCGCACCTCCTTGAGGGACGACCAGGCCGGTTCCCAGGAAGGAAACCGGCCTGCGGTGGACCGACCAGTGTACGACTTATCGGATCAGTGCGCTGTGCGGCACGCCTCACCGTGCATTGAAGTACTTCGCCTCCGGGTGGTGGATCACGATCGCGTCGGTGGACTGTTCCGGGTGCAGCTGGAACTCCTCGGACAGGTGGACGCCGATCCGCTCGGGTTCGAGGAGTGCGGCGATCTTGCCGCGGTCCTCCAGATCGGGGCAGGCGCCGTAGCCGAGGGAGAAGCGGGCGCCGCGGTACTTCAGGGCGAACATGTCCTCGATGCCGGCCGGGTCCTCGCCGGCGAAGCCGAGCTCGGCGCGGACACGGGCGTGCCAGTACTCGGCGAGCGCCTCCGCCAACTGCACGGACAGACCGTGCAGTTCGAGGTAGTCGCGGTAGGAGTTGGACTCGAAGAGCTTGGCCGTCTCCTCGCCGATGCGGGAGCCGACGGTGACGACCTGGAGGCCGACGACGTCCGTCTGGCCCGACTCCTCCGGGCGGAAGAAGTCGGCCAGGCACAGCCTGCGGCCGCGGCGCTGGCGCGGGAAGGTGAACCGGGTGCGTTCGTTGCCCCGCTCGTCCAGGATGATCAGGTCGTCGTCCTTGGACACGCACGGGAAGTAGCCGTAGACCACGGCGGCTTCCAGCAGGTTCTCGGTCTGGAGCCGGTCGAGCAGGCCGCGCAGGCGGGGGCGGCCCTCGGTCTCGACGAGTTCCTCGTAGGTCGGCCCCTCGCCGGTGCGGGCCTGCTTCAGGCCCCACTGGCCCTTGAACAGGGCGCCCTCGTCCAGCCAGCTCGCGTACTCCTTGAGCTGGATGCCCTTGATGACGCGGGTGTCCCAGAACGGCGGGGTCGGCACGGGGTTGTCGGTGGCGACGTCGGAGCGGACATGGCCCTCCTCGGGCCGCTCCTCGACCTGGACCGCGGCCGCCTGGCGGACCCGGCGCTGCTTCAGCTCGGGCAGCTGCGCGCCGGGCACGCCTCGCTTGACGCCGATCAGGGCGTCCATCAGACGCAGGCCCTCGAACGCGTCGCGGGCGTAGCGGACCTCGCCCTCATAGATCTCATGCAGGTCCTGCTCGACATACGCCCTGGTCAGGGCGGCGCCACCGAGGATGACCGGGAAGCGGGCGGCGAGGCCGCGCTGGTTCAGCTCCTCCAGGTTCTCCTTCATGATCACCGTGGACTTCACCAGGAGGCCGGACATGCCGATGACGTCGGCGCGGTGCTCCTCGGCGGCTTCCAGGATCGCGGAGACCGGCTGCTTGATGCCCAGGTTGACGACGTTGTAGCCGTTGTTGGACAGGATGATGTCGACGAGGTTCTTGCCGATGTCGTGCACGTCGCCGCGGACGGTGGCCAGCACGATGGTGCCCTTGCCCTCGGCGTCCGACTTCTCCATGTGCGGTTCGAGGTAGGCGACGGCGACCTTCATGACCTCGGCGGACTGCAGGACGAACGGCAGCTGCATCTGGCCGGAGCCGAACAGCTCGCCGACGACCTTCATCCCGTCCAGGAGGGTCTCGTTGACGATGTCGAGAGCGGGGCGGTCCTCGAGGGCCGCGTCCAGGTCGGCTTCCAGGCCGTTGCGCTCGCCGTCGATGATGCGGCGCTTGAGTCGCTCCTCCAGCGGGAGGGCGGCCAGCTCCTCGGCCTTGCCCGCCTTCAGGGACTTCGCGGTGGCGCCCTCGAAGAGCTGCATGAGCTTCTGGAGGGGGTCGTAGCCCTCGGCACGGCGGTCGTAGATCAGGTCGAGGGCGGTGGTGACCTGCTCCTCGTCGAAGCGGGCGATCGGCAGGATCTTGGAGGCGTGCACGATCGCCGAGTCCAGGCCGGCCTTGGCGCACTCGTCCAGGAAGACGGAGTTCAGCAGGATGCGGGCGGCCGGGTTGAGGCCGAAGGAGATGTTGGACAGGCCCAGGGTGGTCTGGACGGCCGGGTGCCGCTTCTTCAGCTCGCGGATCGCCTCGATGGTGGCGATGCCGTCCCCGCGGGACTCCTCCTGACCGGTGCAGATGGTGAAGGTCAGGGTGTCGATGAGGATGTCCTCCTCGCGGATGCCCCAGTTCCCGGTCAGGTCGTCGATCAGCCGTTCGGCGATCTCGACCTTCTTCTCGGGGGTGCGGGCCTGTCCCTCCTCGTCGATGGTCAGCGCGATCAGGGCGGCGCCGTGCTCCCGGGCCAGCTCGGTGACCTTGGCGAAACGGGACTCGGGCCCGTCGCCGTCCTCGTAGTTGACGGAGTTGATCACCGCGCGGCCGCCGAGCTTCTCCAGACCGGCGCGGATGACGTCGACCTCGGTGGAGTCGAGGACGATCGGCAGGGTGGAGGCGGTGGCGAAGCGGCCGGCCAGTTCCTCCATGTCGGCGACGCCGTCCCGGCCGACGTAGTCCACGCACAGGTCGAGCATGTGGGCGCCCTCGCGGATCTGCTCGCGGGCCATCTCCACACAGTCGTCCCAGCGGCCCTCCAGCATGGCCTCGCGGAACTTCTTGGAGCCGTTGGCGTTGGTGCGCTCACCGATGGCCAGGTAGGAGGTGTCCTGGCGGAACGGCACCGTCTGGTAGAGGGAGGCGGCGCCCGGCTCGGGCCGAGGCTCGCGCCCGGGCGGGGTGAGGCCCCGGACGCGCTCGACGACCTGGCGCAGGTGCTCGGGGGTGGTGCCGCAGCATCCGCCGACCAGCGAGAGGCCGTACTCGCGGACGAAGGTCTCCTGGGCGTCGGCCAGCTCGGGCGCGGTCAGCGGGTAGTGGGCGCCGTCCTTGCCGAGGACGGGCAGGCCCGCGTTTGGCATGCAGGACAGCGGGACACGGGCGTTGCGGGCGAGGTAGCGCAGGTGCTCGCTCATCTCGGCCGGGCCGGTGGCGCAGTTCAGGCCGATCATGTCGATGCCGAGCGGTTCCAGGGCGGTGAGGGCCGCGCCGATCTCGGAGCCGAGCAGCATGGTGCCGGTGGTCTCGACGGTCACCGACACGATCACCGGCACGTCCAGGCCGAGGGCGGCAAGGCCCCGGCGGGCGCCGAGGACGGACGCCTTGGTCTGCAGCAGGTCCTGGGTGGTCTCCACCAGCAGGGCGTCGGCGCCGCCGGCGACCAGGCCCTCGGCGTTGCGCTGGTAGGCGTCGCGCAGGGTGGTGTAGGGGGCGTGGCCGAGGGTGGGCAGCTTGGTGCCGGGGCCGATGGAGCCGAGGACCCAGCGGGGCCGGCCGTCCCGGGCGGTGAACTCGTCGGCGACCTCGCGGGCCACGCGGGCACCGGCCTCGGACAGTTCGTACACACGGTCCGCGATGTCGTACTCGCCGAGCGCGGAGTGGTTGGCGCCGAAGGTGTTGGTCTCGACGCAGTCGACGCCCACGGCGAAGTACGCCTCGTGGACGGAGCGGACGATGTCGGGGCGGGTGAGGTTGAGGATCTCGTTGCAGCCCTCGAGATGCTCGAAGTCCTCGAGTGTCGGTTCCTGGGCCTGGAGCATGGTGCCCATCGCTCCGTCGGCGACCACCACACGGGTGGCGAGCGCCTCTCGGAGCGCGGACGCACGGGTCCGGCTGTCGGCGGAAGGGGACGTTGGCAACGAGGCCATGAAGGGGCTCCCTGAGGTGCGACGGCTGTCGGCTATGCGGCTTCCCCGGCATGGGCCGGGCAAGGGGCACGGCGCCAGAGTAACCGGGAGTGGGCTTGGATGGGCATCGGCGTCCACGAGGCGGACGCGGGCGGCGAGTCCGGATGGCCGAGATGCCACGGGCGGGCCACGACCGATGTAACAGGTGTCGTCCGACCATTAGCGGGAGGTCGACATGGACCGGTAGTGTTCGACATTGCCGAACAGTGTGTTGCGCCATGCTGTTCGTCGACGGTCGAAGGGGACGGAGGCAGGACGCGGATGGCACGGAACATCCAGTCGCTCGAACGGGCGGCCGCGATGCTGCGACTGCTGGCGGGCGGAGAGCGACGGCTCGGTCTCTCGGACATCGCCTCGTCGCTGGGCCTCGCCAAGGGCACCGCCCACGGCATCCTGCGCACCCTCCAGCAGGAGGGGTTCGTCGAGCAGGACGACACCTCCGGCCGCTACCAGCTGGGCGCCGAGCTGCTGCGCCTCGGCACCACCTACCTGGACGTGCACGAACTGCGGGCACGGGCCCTGGTGTGGACCGACGACCTGGCGCGGGCCAGCGGGGAGAGCGTGTACCTGGGGGTCCTGCACCAGCAGGGCGTGCTGATCGTGCACCACGTCTTCCGGCCGGACGACAGCCGGCAGGTGCTGGAGATAGGAGCCATGCAGCCGCTGCACTCCACGGCGCTCGGCAAAGTGCTCTCGGCGTACGACCCGGTGGCGCACAGCGAGGCCCTGGAGGCCGACCGCAAGCCGTTCACGGACCGCACGGTGTGCGACATGACGGACTTCGAGCACCTCCTCGACATCACACGCGCGCGTGGGTACGCGGCGGACGTGGAGGAGACCTGGGAGGGCGTGGCCTCGGTGGCCGCGCCCATTCACGACCGGCGCCGCATGCCCGTGGGCGCGGTCGGCATCACGGGCGCGGTGGAACGGCTGTGCCGTGACGGGGAGCTGCGCCCCGAGCTGATCGCCGCGGTGCGCGACTGCGCCCGCGCGGTCTCCCGGGACCTGGGCGCCGGGCGGTTCTGAGCGGCTCCCGACCGGGGCCGATCCATAACGGTGACGAGCGGTGACGACCGGGACGCAAGGCGGCGTCCCGGTTCTCGCCCTACCCTGAAATGGACATATCGGGTGATAAGGCACGTGAGCGCGCAAAGAACAATAGCTGGCAGCGATCAATAACGATCCTGTTTTCGATAACAGAACTCTTGACGCACGCGTAACGCCGAAGCAAGACTCCCGTCCATCGGTCGGCATTGTCGAACACCTACCGGCAATACGCGCTAGAGTGTGACAACGCCAAGGGCCAGCACATCGCTCTCACCCCCGAGGGCAGCTCGAACTCCCGGAGGGACCCGGGGTTCGGTCCCCTGGACGAAGGACAAAGGAGTCGCGGGTGTCCAGCTCCGACATCTTCATCGGCGAGACCATCGGTACCGCCATACTCATCCTGCTCGGCGGAGGCGTCTGCGCCGCCGTGACCCTGAAGGCCTCCAAGGCCCGTAACGCCGGTTGGCTCGCCATCACCTTCGGGTGGGGCTTCGCCGTTCTGACGGCCGTCTACACCTCGGCGCCGCTGTCCGGCGCCCATCTGAATCCGGCCGTGACACTCGCGCTCGCGATCAAGGACAAGGACTTCAGCAACCTCCCCACCTACTGGGGCGGCCAGCTGCTCGGCGCCATGATCGGCGCGGCCCTGGTCTGGGTGGCCTACTACGGCCAGTTCCACGCGCACCTGACCGACAAGGAGATCGTCGGCGGTCCGGGCGCGCAGGCGACGGCGGCCAAGGCCGTCGAGGCCCAGGAGAAGGGCGCCGGCCCGGTCCTGGGCATCTTCTCCACCGGTCCCGAGATCCGGAACGCGGTGCAGAACCTCCTCACCGAGATCATCGGCACCGTGGTGCTGGTGCTCGCCGTCCTCACGCAGGGCCTGAACGACAAGGGCAACGGCCTGGGCACCCTGGGCGCCCTGATCACCTCGCTGGTCGTCGTGTCCATCGGCCTCTCGCTCGGCGGCCCCACGGGCTACGCGATCAACCCGGCCCGTGACCTGGGTCCGCGCCTCGTGCACGCCCTGCTGCCGCTGCCCAACAAGGGCGGTTCCGACTGGAGCTACGCCTGGATCCCGGTGGTCGGTCCGCTGCTCGGCGGCGCGATCGCCGCAGGCATCTACAACGTCGCCTTTGCCTAGGAAGCAACGAGTCCTCGAGCACGCGCCGTACGTACAGCTTCATCACCACGGATCTTTCAGGAGCACACAGTGACCGACGCCCACACCGCAGGCCCGTTCATCGCGGCGATCGACCAGGGCACGACCTCCTCGCGCTGCATCGTCTTCGACAAGGACGGCCGGATCGTCTCCGTCGACCAGAAGGAGCACGAGCAGATCTTCCCGAAGCCGGGCTGGGTCGAGCACAACGCCAACGAGATCTGGACCAACGTCCAGGAAGTCGTCGCCGGAGCCATCCAGAAGGCCGGCATCACGCGTGACGACATCAAGGCCATCGGCATCACCAACCAGCGCGAGACCACCGTGCTGTGGGACAAGAACACCGGTGAGCCCGTCCACAACGCCCTCGTCTGGCAGGACACCCGCACCGACTCCCTCTGCCGGGAGCTCGGCCGCAACGTCGGCCAGGACCGCTTCCGCCGCGAGACCGGTCTGCCGCTCGCGTCGTACTTCTCCGGTCCGAAGGCCCGCTGGCTGCTCGACAACGTCGAGGGCCTGCGCGAGCGCGCCGAGGCGGGCGACATCCTCTTCGGCACGATGGACACCTGGGTCATCTGGAACCTGACCGGCGGTGTCAACGGCGGCAAGCACGTCACCGACGTCACCAACGCCTCCCGCACCCTTCTCATGAACCTGCACACGATGCAGTGGGACGAGAAGATCGCCGAGTCGATCGGCGTGCCGCTGCGGATCATGCCCGAGATCCGGTCCTCCGCCGAGGTCTACGGCGAGGTCACCGGCGGCAGGCTGGGCGACCTGCTCGGCGGCATCCCGGTGGCCTCCGCGCTCGGCGACCAGCAGGCGGCCCTGTTCGGCCAGACCTGCTTCTCCGAGGGCGAGACCAAGTCCACCTACGGCACCGGCACCTTCATGGTGATGAACACCGGTGACAAGATCATCAACTCCTACGCGGGCCTGCTGACCACGGTCGGCTACAAGATCGGCGACCAGCCGACCGTGTACGCCCTGGAGGGCTCGATCGCCGTCACCGGCTCCCTGGTGCAGTGGATGCGCGACCAGATGGGCCTGATCTCCACCGCCGCCGAGATCGAGACGCTCGCGCTCTCGGTCGAGGACAACGGCGGCGCCTACTTCGTACCGGCCTTCTCCGGTCTGTTCGCCCCGCACTGGCGCTCCGACGCCCGCGGTGTGATCGCCGGCCTGACCCGGTACGTCACCAAGGCGCACCTCGCGCGCGCCGTCCTGGAGGCGACCGCGTGGCAGACGCGGGAGATCGCCGACGCCATGGTCAAGGACTCCGGCGACGAGCTGGTGGCCCTGAAGGTCGACGGCGGCATGACCTCCAACAACCTGCTGATGCAGACGCTCTCGGACGTCCTGGACGCACCGGTGGTGCGCCCGATGGTCGCCGAGACCACCTGCCTCGGCGCCGCCTACGCCGCCGGCCTCGCCGTCGGCTTCTGGTCCAGCACCGACGAACTGCGCGCCAACTGGCGCCGGGCCGCCGAATGGACCCCCCAGATGGACGCGGACACCCGCGACCGTGAGTACAAGAACTGGCTCAAGGCCGTCGACCGGACCATGGGCTGGATCGAGGACGAGGACTGAGCGGCCCGGACCGCCCAGTCAGCTCTGACGAGGAGTAAGAACCCGACATGACCAGTCAGTCCACCCTGAAGTCCGTGCCTGCCCTGGGGACCCACCCGGCCTCCGGCTCGAACCCGAGCCGGGCCGAGACCAGGGAGCAGCTCGCCAAGGCGTCGTACGACCTTCTTGTGATCGGCGGCGGCATCCTGGGCATCTCCACCGCCTGGCACGCCGCGCAGTCCGGACTCAGGGTGGCGCTGGTCGACGCCGGCGACTTCGCCGGCGCCACCTCCTCCGCCTCCTCCAAGCTGCTCCACGGCGGTCTGCGCTACCTGCAGACCGGCGCGGTGAAGCTGGTGGCGGAGAACCACTTCGAGCGCCGTGCGGTCTCCCGCCAGGTGGCCCCCCACCTGGCGAACCCGCTCACCTTCTACCTCCCCGTGTACAAGGGCGGGCCGCACGGCGCGGCGAAGCTCGGCGCGGGCGTCTTCGCCTACTCCGCGCTCTCCGCGTTCGGTGACGGCGTGGGTCACCTGCTCTCCCCCGCCAAGGCGGCGCAGGACGTGCCCGAGCTGCGCACCGAGAACCTCAAGGCCGTCGCCGTCTACGGCGACGACCAGATGAACGACGCGCGCATGGCGCTGATGACGGTCCGCGCGGCCGTCGAGGCGGGCGCGGTCGTCCTCAACCACGCCGAGGTCACCGGTATGCGCTTCACCAAGGGCCGGGTCACCGGCGCCGAGCTCCGGGACCGCATATCCGGCGAGGAGTTCGGGGTCAACGCTCGCCTGGTGCTGAACGCGACCGGCCCCTGGGTCGACCACCTGCGCCGGATGGAGGACCCGAACGCGGCCCCGTCCATCCGCCTGTCCAAGGGCGCGCACCTGGTCCTGAAGCGCACCTCCCCCTGGAAGGCCGCGCTGGCGACCCCCATCGACAAGTACCGCATCACCTTCGCCCTCCCCTGGGAGGACATGCTGCTGCTCGGCACCACCGACGAGGAGTTCGAGGGCGACCCGGCGGACGTCGCGGTCACCGAGAAGGACATGGCCCAGATCCTGGACGAGGCCGCGTTCTCGGTCCGGGACCAGCAGCTGCAGCGCGACCTGATCACCTACGCCTTCGCCGGTCTGCGCGTGCTGCCGGGCGGCCCCGGCGACACCGCCAAGGCCAAGCGCGAGACCGTCGTCACCGAGGGCAGGGGCGGCATGCTGTCCGTCGCGGGCGGCAAGTGGACCACCTTCCGGCACATCGGCCGCACGGTGATGAAGAAGCTGGAGGAGCTGCCGGGCCACCCGCTCGGCGACGACTTCGAGCCGATCTCCTCGCTGCCGAAGAAGCTGCCGCTGCCCGGCGTCGCCAACCCGCGCGCGGTCGCCCACCGGCTCCTGGTGGACCACCCGGCGCCCGGCCCGCGGATGGCCGCCGACACCGCCAAGCACCTGGCCACCCACTACGGCTCGCTGGCCTTCGACATCGCCCGCCTGGCCAACGAGAGCCCGGAGCTGGCCGAGCGCGTCCACCCCGACGCCCCGGAGATCTGGGCGCAGGTCGTCTGGGCCCGTGACCACGAGTGGGCCGAGACGCAGGACGACGTGCTGCGCCGCCGTACGACGCTGACCATCCGGGGTCTTGCCACGGACGAGGTCCGCGCCAAGGTCCAGGACCTGCTCGACAAGAAGTAGGCGAGAGGCAGTCCGCCGGAACACGGCGCTCGGCCCCACCGGTCCGCTCCGGTGGGGCCGAGCGCCGTTCAGGACACCGCGTGATCAGGCCGTCGGCAGCTTGCCCTTGCTCGTGTGGACCTCACCCATGAAGTCGGAGTCATGCGAGTTGAGCCGATACACATTGATCCGGACCTGATGGCCCTCCGGGATCGCGAACGGGCAGGACGTGAAGCCGGACGTCTTGCAGTGGCCCTTCAGCTTCCGCGCCGTGACGTCGTACACCTCGGTCCAGATGTAGTGGCCGTCCCTGCTCAGGTCCTGGACGTCCACCCGCTCGTCGTCCCTCGCGGAGTCACGCGGCTCGAACACGACCATCGCCCGCTTCTTGCCGCCCGAGGAGAAGTAGTCGACCGTGTTGGGCTTGGCCGCGGCGTGGGCCGTCGCGACGCCGGAGGTGAGGGCGAGGCCCAGGGCGGCTGCCACCGTGATGCCCGCTCGGGCCATCGGCTTCCTCATCAGCTGTGACACGTGGATGAATCCTGTTCTCTCGACGATCTTTCCGTCACTCCTGTCCCAAGACCCCCGCACCGCGGCCAATGGTTCCCGCGCACGCCGCATAATGTGCGCTGAGACATCCGATGTCTCAGACATGGGGTGGGGTCTGGGACATGGGGCGGGCGACAGGAGGCCGGTCATGGCAGTCACCGACGAGGCGATCGAGAAGATCAAGGGAATGATCGTCTCCGGTGCGCTGCGGCCCGGGGACCGGCTGCCCAAGGAGAGCGAACTGGCCGCCGATCTCGGCCTGTCCCGCAACTCGCTGCGGGAGGCGGTACGGGCCCTGTCGCTGATCCGGATCCTGGATGTGCGCCAGGGCGACGGCACCTATGTCACCAGCCTCGATCCGCAGTTGCTCCTTGAGGCGATGAGCTTCGTCGTGGACTTCCACCGCGACGACACGGTGCTGGAGTTCCTGGCGGTGCGCCGGATCCTGGAGCCGGCCGCGACGGCGATGGCGGCCTCGCGCATCAGTGAGCGGCAACTGGACGCGCTGTCCGCCCAGTTGGACGCGCTCGGGGCCGAACCCTCGGTGGAGGAGCTGGTCGCCTGCGATCTGGACTTCCACCGGGGCATCGTGCAGAGCGCCGGGAACTCGGTGCTGTGCTCGCTGCTGGACGGCCTGTCGGGGCCGACCACCCGGGCCCGGATCTGGCGGGGACTCACCCAGGAGGACGCGGTCGCCCGCACCCTGCGCGAGCACCGGGCGATCCTCGCCGCGCTGCGCGACCGGGACGCGGAGGCGGCCCGCTCCTGGGCGACCGTGCACATCGCGAGCGTGGAGCAGTGGCTGCGGAGCACGCTGTGAGTTCGGCCGGGAGCGCCGTTGGGGTGCGGGCCGTCTTGTTCGTTCCGGCTCGTTGTGGCTGGTCGCGCAGTTCCCCGCGCCCCTGGGCCTGGCACGCCGGCCCGAGTGAGAGCGCTGGGGTGTTCCACGCCGGTGAACGGGGCAGTGATCCGGGCACTCCCCCACGCAAGGGGGCTGCGGGCGCCCCCGCAGGACGCCGTAAGGTTGGTGAGTCAAGCGAGGGCACGTCGGAAGGAGGCACTGGGTGATCGAGCTGGAGGGGGTTCCCGAGCTGATCGACCCAGTCATGGTGGCCGCGTTCGAAGGCTGGAACGATGCCGGCGACGCCGCCTCCACGGCGGTCGCGCATCTGGAACGAGAGTGGAAGGGCGAGGTGTTCGCGGCGCTGGACGCCGAGGACTACTACGACTTCCAGGTGAACCGCCCCACGGTGTTCATGGACGGCGGAGTGCGCAAGATCACTTGGCCGACGACGAGGCTGTCGGTGGTCCGGGTCGGCGGCGAGAAGCCGCGCGACCTGGTGCTGGTCCGCGGCATCGAACCGTCCATGCGCTGGCGCTCGTTCTGCAACGAGCTGCTGGGCTTCGCGCACGAGCTCGGCGTGGAGCTGGTGGTCATCCTGGGCGCCCTGCTCGGTGACACCCCGCACACGCGTCCGGTCCCGGTCAGCGGGGTCACGTCCGACCCGGACCTGGCCCAGCGCATGGACCTGGAGGAGACCAAGTACGAGGGCCCGACGGGCATCGTCGGCGTCCTGCAGGAGGCGTGCACCCACGCGGGTGTCCCGGCGGTGTCGCTGTGGGCGGCCGTGCCGCACTACGTCTCCCAGCCGCCCAACCCCAAGGCCACGCTGGCGCTGCTGAACCGTCTGGAGGACCTGCTGGACCTGCGCGTCCCGCAGGGCGAGCTGCCCGAGGACGCGCGGGCCTGGCAGGTGGGCGTGGACCAGCTGGCCGCCGAGGACAGCGAGGTCGCCGAGTACGTCCAGACGCTGGAGGAGGCCCGGGACACCGCCGAGCTGCCGGAGGCGTCCGGCGAGGCGATCGCCCGCGAGTTCGAGCGGTATCTGCGGCGCCGGGACGTCAGCCCGCCGGGCGGGCACGCGACGGCGGACGGCCCGGACGCCTCGTATCTGCGGGACAACCCGAGTGGCAGGACGCGGCCGCCGAAGCCGCCGAAGCCGGGAGCGTCCGGAACCGCGGAAGGCCCCTCGGAAGGTTTCGCCGAAGGTTTTGCCGAAGGCTCCGCCGGCGGTTCCTCCGGAGGACCTTCGGGAGAACCGTCCGAGGGTCCCGCGGAGGGCTCCTCCGAGGGTCCCGCGGAGGGCTCCGCGGAGCGCGGCGACGAGGACACCTCGGAGGACTGAGTAGCGAAGAGGGGCGGTTCCCCGGTGGGAACCGCCCCTTTGCCGTACCCGGGCTACAACGCCACGCCGAGCAGTGCGTCCACCGCCCGGCTCACCAGGCCGGGCGCGCCGATGTCGGTGCCGCCCTCGGCCTCCTGGCGAGCCGCCCAGCGGTCCACGGCGGCGAGCGCCGCGGGGGCGTCCAGGTCGTCGGCGAGGGCCTCGCGGATCTCCTCGACGAGCGCGTCCGCGGACGGGCCGTCGGGCCGGGAGACGGCCGAGCGCCAGCGCCCGAGACGGTCGACGGCGTCCCGCAGGACCTGGTCGGTCCACTCCCAGTCGGCGCGGTAGTGATGGGAGAGCAGGGCCAGCCGGATGGCCGCCGGGTCGACGCCGTCGCGGCGCAGCCGGGAGACGAAGACGAGGTTGCCCTTGGACTTGGACATCTTCTCGCCGTGCAGGGCCACCATGCCGGCGTGCACGTACGCCTTGGCCATCGGGAACTCGCCGGTGAGCACCTGGGCGTGCGAGGCGCCCATCTCGTGGTGCGGGAAGGCCAGGTCGGAGCCGCCGCCCTGGACGTCGAAGCCCATGCCGAGGTGGTCGAGGGCGATGGCCACGCACTCGATGTGCCAGCCGGGCCGGCCACGGCCGAGGGTGCCGCCGTCCCAGCTGGGCTCGCCCTCACGGGCGGCCATCCACAGCATCGGGTCGAGCGGGTTCTTCTTGCCCGGGCGGTCCGGGTCGCCGCCGCGCTCGGCGGACAGCAGCCGCATGGCGGCCGCGTCGAGGTTCGAGACCTGGCCGAAGTGCGGGTCGGACTCGACGGAGAAGTAGATGTCGCCCTCCAGCTCGTAGGCCGCGCCGATCTCGCGCAGCCGCTCCACGAGCGGGACGATTCCGGGTATCGCCTCGACGGCGCCTATGTAGTGCCGGGGCGGGAGCATCCTGAGGGCGGTCATGTCCTCGCGGAAGAGGACCGTCTCCTTCTCGGCGAGGGCGACCCAGTCGATGCCGTCCCGCTCCGCGCGCTCCAGCAGCGGATCGTCGACGTCGGTGACGTTCTGGACGTAGTGGACCTGCCGCTTGGTGTCGAGCCACACGCGCTGAACGAGGTCGAACGCGTTGTAGGTCGCCGCGTGACCCATGTGGGTCGCGTCGTACGGGGTGATGCCGCAGACGTAGATACGGGCGACGGGACCGGGGTCGAGGGTGACCGAACCGCCGGTCGCGGTGTCGTGGATCCTCAGGTCGCGGCCCTGACCAGGCAGGGCGGGGACCTCGGAAGCGGGCCAGGCATGCATGTACATGAGCCTAACCGGCCGCGAGCTGCGGATACGAACGGGACCGGACCGGATGACCGGATCGGCGTTCTTGCGCCTGGGCCGCCGATGTGCTTACACCGGAGGCCACGGGATGGCCGGCCACTCCCCGCCCGGCTCCGGGTGCCTGCCGGAGGTGAGCAGCGCGTCGACCCGCGCGTGCGTGGCGTCGATCTCGGCCGCCGTGATCAGGCCGGCCAGCCGCCCGTTCAGCTCGCCGCCCTCGGCGAGGCCCTCGCGCAGCCCTTCGAGCACGTCGACGGCCTCTGCCGTGAGGGGTTCCCCGGCCCAGCCCCACAGCAGCGTGCGCAGCTTGTCCTCGGCGTTGAAGGCGACCCCGTGGTCGATGCCGTAGAGCCGTCCGTCCGTGGTGGGCAGCAGGTGGCCGCCCTTGCGGTCGGCGTTGTTGATCACGGCGTCCAGCACGGCGAGGCGGCGCAGCCGCTCGTCGTCGGCGTGCACCAGCAGCGCGGTGCGGCCCTCGCCGACGTCCGCGAACCCGATCGCCTTCCAGCCCGGTCCGGGCTCCTCGCCGTCCACCAGCGCGAGCAGCTCGGCCTCGGCGCTCACGTCGATCCACAGCTGGCACATGCCCTCGCCGTACGGGCCCTCGCGCAGCACGGTCGGGGGGACGAGTCCCCATCCGGTGGCCTCGGAGACCTCGTAGGCGGCCACCTCGCGGCCCGCCAGGGTGCCGTCGGGGAAGTCCCACAGCGGGCGCTCCCCGGCCACGGGCTTGTACACACAGGAGGCTTCGCGGCCGTCGAGGGAGACCGTGCAGAACAGTGCCGCGTTGGACGCCTCGCGGATCCGCCCGCGCACGGTCAGTTCACCGCGGGCGAGCAGCTCCGCGGCGGCCGTGTCGGCCCCCTGGCCGGCGGCCGTCACGCTCCGCGGCGGTATCCGTTCTGGCGCGGACATACGTGTCCTTCCGGATCGAGCGGGAGGCTGCACAGCGGGCACGGCGGCCGCCCGGCGTTGACGACGTCCAGGGCGCGCTTGGCGAAGGCCCTGGCCTGCGCGCCGGTCAGCCGGACCCGCAGCATCGGGGGCCCGTTCTCCTCGTCCTGGAGCAGCCGCTCCTCGGCCTCGGCGAGATCTTCCTCGGTGTCGGCGTCCAGCTCCACCAGGGCCTGCGCCTCGACGATCATGCGTTGTTCCTCGCCGTCCCAGGCCAGGGCCATGGTGCCGACGCGGAACTCCTCCTCGACGGGGGTGTCCAGCGGATCCGTGTCGGCGATCTCGGAGGGGGCCATGGCGGGGACGGCCGCGCTGCCGCCGCTGCGCCGTACGACCTCGTCCAGCAGCTCGTCCATGCGCTCGGCGAGCGCGGCGACCTGGGTCTTCTCCAGAGCCACGCTGGTCACCCGGGCGCCTGCCGTGGCCTGGAGGAAGAACGTACGGCGTCCGGGCAGCCCGACCGTGCCGGCCACGAAGCGGTCCGGCGGATCGTAGAGGAACACCTGACGGGACACGTCCTGTCTCCATTGGATTCGAGAGTTACTGCGGGTGCGGGCCGTACGGGAAGGCGCCTGTGCGGATCGCTTCACCCTACTGCGCCCGACGATCACGGTGCGCCCGCACCGCCCCCGACCGGTGCGTCTTCCCCCGGAGGTTCCTCGCGCGGGGCAAGGGAGGCGAAATCGCCGGTGTCGCCGAGGCGAACGAGAAACGGCCTGAGGCGGGTGTAGCGGATCGCGGTGACGGAACACGGTTCCACGGAGATCCGCTGGAACAGGTCGAGGTGGAGTCCGAGGGCGTCCGCGACGAGCGACTTGATGATGTCGCCGTGCGAGCACATGAGGTAGACGGCGTCGGCGCCGTGGTCGCGCTCCACGCGCGCGTTCCACTCGCGTACGGCCTCGGCGGCGCGGGTCTGCATGGCCCGCAGGGACTCGCCGCCCGGGAAGGCGGCGGCCGACGGGTGCGCCTGGACGACCTCCATCAGCGGCTCGTCCATCAGCTCGGCGAGCTTGCGGCCGGACCAGTCGCCGTAGTGGCACTCCCCGATCCGTTCCTCGGTGTGGGCGCGCAGCCCGGGCCGGGCGTCGAGCAGCGGCCGTACCGTCTCCTGGCAGCGCTGCAGAGGGCTGACGACGACCTCGGAGATCGGCAGTCCCTGGAGCCGTGCGGGCAGCGCGGCGGCCTGCGCGGCCCCGCGCTCGTCCAGGGCGACGCCTGGCGTCCACCCGGCGAGCACGCCCGAGGTGTTGGCGGTCGACCGTCCGTGCCTGAGGAGGATCAGCGTGGGCATGCCGCCCAGGGTAAGCGCATCCCCGTCTCCGGGACGCAGGCGTCCCGGAGGCAAAAGACGACACGGCATGCGGGGGCGGGCGGACGAGGGGAGAATGCGCTCCGTGATCGTGGACTGCGCCATCTACACCCACGGGCACCGCACCGAGGGCCCGGAGGACCTGTCCGACGCGCTGGACGAGGCGCGGGCGGCGGGCGGGTTCGTGTGGATCGGACTGTACGAGCCCTCGGAGCGGGAGTTCGATCTGGTCACCGAGGAGTTCGGGCTGCATCCGCTGGCGGTCGAGGACGCCCTCAAGGCCCATCAGCGGCCCAAGCTGGAGGTCTACGCCGACTCGCTGTTCATGGTCCTCAAGCCGGTGGTGTACGAGCCGAAGGGCGACACGGTCTCGGCGGGCGAGGTCATGGTCTTCGTCGGCGACGCCTTCGTGGTGACCGTCCGGCACGGCGAGGGTTCGCCGCTCGCCGCCGTGCGGCACCGGCTGGAGGAGGAGCCGGAGATGCTCGGCAAGGGGCCCACGGCCGTGCTGTACGCGATCTCCGACGCGACCGTCGACCACTACCTGGAGGTGGCCACGGAACTGCAGACGGACCTGGAGGAGCTGGAGGCGGAGGTGTTCTCGCCGGGCGGCGGCGGCTCGCGCAACACCGCGTCCCGGATCTACACCTTCAAGCGGCAGATCCTGGAGTTCCGGAGGGCCACCGTGCCGCTCGCGCTGCCGCTGACCCGGCTGGCAGGGACGGGCCAGTTCGGTGGCGGGCTGCCGTTCGTGGACGACAAGGCGCGGCCCTTCTTCCGGGACGTGAACGACCATCTCGCGCGCGTGAACGAGTCCGTGGAGGGCCTGGACCGGCTGGTGTCGGACATCCTGTCGGCGCATCTGGCGCAGATGAGCGTGCGGCAGAACGACGACATGCGGAAGATCTCCGCGTGGGCGGCCATGGCGGCCGTCCCCACGATGATCGCGGGTGTCTACGGCATGAACTTCGACCACATGCCCGAGCTGCACTGGCTGTGGGCCTACCCGGTGGTGATCGTGCTGATGGCTTCCCTGGAGGTGCTGCTGTACCGCCAGTTCAAGCGGCGCGGCTGGCTGTGAGGGCCGCTCAGGCGAACTCGGGAGCGGCGGTGGCGGGCCCGCCGAGGGCGTCGCGGTGCTCGGGCATGCGCAGGGTCACCATGCGGCGCCAGCCGCCGAGGCGTTCGTAGGCGTACACGGCGTGGATGCCGGCCGTGAGGGCGACGGACTTCGGCTTCGGCCAGCCGAGGATGCGGCCCATGCGGGCCATGACGGCGAGGCTGACGTCCCGGTAGACGCGGATCTCGGCGAGCGCGCACGCGCGCAGGGTGCGCTGGATCAGCCGGCCGTGCCCGGCGGCGGCGAAGCGCAGCAGTTCCTCGTGGGTGTAGGCGAGGTGGTTGTCCTCGTCGTGGGCGATCATGCGGACGGCCTTGCCGACCTCGGGATGGTCGGCGAAGCAGGCGCGGAGCATCACCATCTGGTCGACGGCGCGCTGTTCGGTGACCCTGCTGTGCGAGAGGTAGACGATGATGTCGCGCACGGCGAGCGGCTCGTCGCGCCGGAGCCTGTCGTGGGCGAGGCCGATGCCGTGCCGCTCCAGGAGCATCGTGTAGTCGGTCCCGGGCGGGACGGGGACGGGTGCGAGGCCGCGCTTCTTCATGAGGGCGTCGAAGATGCGTCCGTGCTTGTCCTCGTCGGCTCCGTGGCGGGCGATCTTGGGGGCGAGGGCGCGTTCGTCCGGCGGTACCAGCGCGGCGATCCGCCCGTTCTCCCAGCCGCCCTGGGCCTCTCCGCCGGCGGCGATGGAGCAGAAGAGCCGGAAGGACTCGTCGTCGTCGAGGATCTCCTGGAACACACTCTTGGCCGACAGCATGGAAGACCCCTCTCTGCGCAGTCCACTCCCTGCACATTCCGCAGGATTCCACAAAGAACGAGTCAAATGCGGACAGATGGGAGTCGCAACAGCAGTGCGCACCGGCTCGGCCGACCGGAGGAACCCCAGGGTCGTAACCGAGCGGCGCCCGGCGCGTTGTTTCCCGTGACGGCCGTGGCGGGGAAGACCCCCGAGCCCCCACCACGGCCGCTGGAATCTCCCGCTCTAGCCGAGCCCGGCGCGCTCCAGGGCCTCGCTGCCGGCCCGGAGCGAGGCGAGCCGCTCGTCGAGGGTGAAGCCGGCGGGGGCCAGCGAGAGGGTGGTGACCCCGGCCGCGGCGTAGGCCCGCATCCGGTCGGCGATGCGCTCCACCGAGCCGAGCAGCGTGGTCTTGTCGATGAGGTCCTGCGGGATGGCGGCCGCGGCGCCCTGCTTGTCCCCGGACAGGTACATCTCCTGGATCTCGGCGGCCTGCTTCTCGTATCCCATGCGGCGGGCGAGCTGGTTGTAGAAGTTCTGCTTGGCGCTGCCCATGCCGCCCACGTACAGGGCGGTGTAGGGGCGGAAGGTGTCGGCGAGCCGGGAGACGTCCTTGTCGTCGCCGACGGCGAGCGGCAGGGTCGGGCAGATGTCGAACCCGTCGAGGGTCTTGCCGGCCTTCTCCCGCCCGGCGCGCAGGTGGCCGACGGTGGTCTCCTCCAGGTGCTCGGCGGACGGGAAGATCACCAGCGCCCCGTCGGCGATCTCACCGGTCTGCTCCAGGTTCTTCGGCCCGATGGCGGCGATGTAGAGCGGAATGTGCTCGCGCTGCGGGTGCACGGTCAGCTTGATCGGCTTGCCCGGGCCGCCGGGCAGCGGAAGCGTCCAGTGCTCGCCCTCGTAGGACAGGCGCTCGCGCGTCATCGCCTTGCGTACGATCTCCACGTACTCGCGCGTGCGCGACAGCGGCTTGTCGAACTTGACGCCGTACCAGCCCTCGGAGACCTGCGGGCCGGAGACGCCGAGTCCGAGCCGGAAGCGGCCCTTGGAGAGCGAGTCCAGGGTCGCCGCCGTCATGGCGGTCATCGCCGGCTGCCGCGCCGGGATCTGGAAGATGGCCGATCCGACGTCGATGCGCTCGGTCTGCGCGGCGACCCAGCTGAGCACCGTGGCGGCGTCGGAGCCGTACGCCTCCGCCGCCCAGCACACCGAGTAGCCCAGTCGCTCGGCCTCCTGTGCCACGGCCAGATTGTCCGCGTCCATTCCGGCACCCCAGTAGCCGAGGTTGATCCCGAGCTGCATGGCCGATTCCCCTTACCCGTGAGTAACGTCCGTTGGCGGGAGACCTTAGCGCGGCGTCGGGGCCCGCGGGCAGTACACGCCTCGGACGAGGGGCTGCTCATCCGGTCGATCATGGTGAACGGAGTTGTCCACAGGCAACCACGTCACCAGTTCTGGCCAGTAATCTCGCGCACATGGAGCAGAGGCATCTCGGCCGCACAGGCCTGCGCGTGTCCCGGATCGGACTCGGCACCCTCACCTGGGGCCGGGACACCGACGAGCACGACGCCGCGGACATGCTGAAGGCGTTCTGGGAGGCCGGCGGAAACCTCGTCGACACCGCGGACGTGTACGGCGACGGTGAGGCCGAGTATCTGCTCGGACGGCTCATAGAGGGCCTGGTGCCACGCCGGGATCTGGTCATCTCCACCAAGGCGGGCAGCGTCCCCGACCCCGACCGCCGGTTCGACGGCTCGCGCGGCCATCTGCTCGCCGCCCTCGACGCCTCCCTGGCCCGCCTCGGCACCGACTACGTCGACGTGTGGCACATCCACGCCTTCGACCCCGAGACCCCGCTGGAGGAGACGCTCCAGGCCCTCGACCTGGCCGTGAGCAGCGGACGCGCGCGGTACGCCGGGGTCTCCAACTTCTGTGGCTGGCAGCTGGCCAAGGCGGCCACCTGGCAGCTCGCCGCGCCGGGCACCCGCACCAGGCTGGCCTGCACACAGCTGGAGTACTCCCTGCTGCAGCGCGGCGTGGAGCGTGAGGTGCTGCCCGCCGCTCTCGACCTGGGCGTCGGCCTGCTGCCCTCCTCCCCGCTGGGCCGCGGTGTGCTGACCGGCAAGTACCGGCACACCACTCCCCCGGACTCGCGCGGCGCCTCCGAGCACCTCGCGCCGTTCGTCGAGCCGTACCTGGACGACACGGCGACCCGCATCGTCGACGCCGTGACGACGGCCGCGGACGGGCTCGCGGTCACCCCGCTCCAGGTGGCCCTCGCCTGGGTCCGGGACCGGCCGGGCGTGGCCGCCCCGATCGTCGGCGCGCGCAACGCGCACCAGCTCACGGCGGCATTGTCAGTGGAGGCCCTTAGTCTTCCTGACGAGATCTGCCGGGCGCTCGACGATGTGTCGGCGCCCGTGCACCGCTATCCCGATCACGACTGGAGCACGCTGTGAGCACGGAGCCGGAGACCACGCAGGAAGCCGGGCCGGAGGTCCCGGAGGTCCCGGAGGCCGAGGGGCAGGAGACGGCGCCCGAGGACGGCCGCGCGGCACAGGGCGGCGAGCCCGGCGGCGACGCCGAAGGCGCCGAGGGTGCCGAGGGCGAAGGCGCGTCGCGGTTGTCCGAGGCGGAGGCCGAGCTGGCCGCGCAGCGGGTCGAGCGGGAGCGGATCGAGCGGCGCAAGGCCGAGCGGCAGGCGCCGATCGACAGCGGCGCCGGGCTGAGCGGCAAGGCGGCCGACCTGCTCGCCGCGGTCCGGGCGGTGGAGAGCGGCGAGAAGCCGGCCGCCACGGTCTTCGCCGGGCCCGCGCCCGCCCCGCGCCGCCCCGCCCCCGAGCCCGTACGCCGGCCGCAGCCCGCCCCGGCCGCCACCGCGCCCGGCGCCCCCGCCCCGGAGGTGGTCGAGGCCGTCCGCCGCGTGCTGGACGAGGGCGGCGCACCCGAGACCCTGGCGCCTCAGACCGCGGCGGCCCTCGGCGAGGGCGCCGACACCGTGCTCCGCGAGGACCCCTGGCAGTTGCTGCGGGTCACCGGCGTACGGCCGGAGCAGGCCGACGGGTTCGCGCGGACGCTGCTGGGCGAGGCGTGCGGTCCGGACGACGAGCGGCGCGCCCGCGCGGTGACCGGCTGGCTGCTGGAGCAGGCGGCGCTCGCCGGGCACACCGCGCTGGAACTGCCGGCGCTCATCGCGGCGCTGGCCCAGCGGGGCGTGCCCGACCCGGACGCGGCCGTGCAGAGCGCGCTCGCGGAGGGCGAGGCGCTGGCCTTCCAGGACGCCCTGGAGGAGCCGGGTGCTCCGGCACCCCGGGACGGCGACGGCGAGCGGGACGACGAGGCCGAGGAGCCGGAGCGTCCGGTGCGCGTCCTCGTCGGCCTGGAGCGGTACGCCCTCGCCGAGGAGAGCCTCGCCGACGGCCTGGCCCGCCTGGTCAACTCCCTGGCGAAGGAGGCCGCCGAGCCGTGGGAGACGGCCGCGGCCGGGGCGCCCGGCGGTGCCGCCGAGCTGGCCCGCGCTCTCGCGGGGCACGGACTGGTGCTGCACACCGGCGGCGAGGCGGCCCGCGCCGAACCGGCCGCGCTGCTCGGTGCCGCCCGGGCCGCGGGCCTGCGCGCGTTCGCCGTCTGCCACAGCGGCGACGGACGCGGTCGCCTCACCGCGCTGCTGGGCGAGGACGCCGAAGAGGGGGCCGTGGGCACGGTGGCCGGTCTGCTCTCCGGCGCCGAGGGGCCCGGCCGGGACGCGGACGGCGCCCTGGACCTCGATCTGCTGATCGTGCTGGACGCACCCCAGCTCGACGTGGAGAGCGCCGCGATGCTGGTGGAGTCGCTGCCGGACGGGGCGCGGCTGGTCCTGAGCGGCGATCCCGCGGTGCTGTGGTCGGCCGGGCCCGGGCGGGTCTTCGCCGATCTGCTCGCGGCCCGCGCCTGCCCGCAGATCGCCTCCCGCCTCCCGGACCCCGGCCCGCTCGGCGAGCTGGTCTCGGGCATCGGCATCGGCGAGCTGAACCAGGTGGAGGCACCCGGCAAGGAGATCGTCATCGTGCCGGTGCGGGACGCGGCCGAGGCGGTGCACCGGACCGTGCAGCTGGTCGCGGACTCGGTGCCGCGGGCGATCGGGGTGCCGCCCGAGCAGACCGTGGTGATCACCCCGGGCCACGGCGGTGCCGCGGGCACCCGTGCGCTCAACACCGCCCTGAAGGGACGCCTCAACCCCGGCCCCGGCCGCTTCGGCGGCTTCGACCCCGGCGACCGTATCGCCTACTCCCCCGCACCGGGCCGTACGGTGCCCGGCCGGGTGGTGAACGCCGACGCCGACGGGCTGCACCTGGAGTGTGCGGGCGCCGCCGTCGTCGTACCGCGGGAGCGGGTGGAGCAGTGCGTACGGCACGGCTGGGCGCTGACCGCGCACCAGGCGCTGGGCAGCCGCTGGCCGGCCGCGGTGGTGGTACTCCCCGGGGACGCCGCCCAGACACTCAGCAGGCCGTGGGTGTACACGGCGTTCAGCCGGGCGGAGCGCCACCTGTCGGTCGTGCACGGTGTGGAACAGGCCCTGCCGAAGGCGGTGGCGGAGATCCCGCCCAAGCCCCGTACGACCCGCCTGCAGACGCTGCTGCGCACCCAGGTCGCATCGGCGGGCTGATCCGCTCGTTCCACCCGCCACGACGGCGATCAGCCGTGACGGCGGAATCCGGCGGTGCCGCACGAGCCCGAGGCTTGTGCGGCACCGCCGGACGCGGCTCATCTCTCGGCGTCCAACGGCTCCAGATCGTCGTCCTCGTCCAGCTCGTCGTCGGCCTCCTCGGCCACGTCGTCGTCCTCGTCGTCCGCGTCGTCCTCGTCGTCGAACACCGCGCTGACGTCGAACCGGCAGACCACCCGCTGCGGGTCGATCTGCTCGAACGGGGCCTCCAGCCACTCACCGGGCTCGGCCGGCTCGTCCGCGGCGGTGACCCAGAGCGTGGAGTCGCCCTCCTCCAGGCCGAACTCCTTGTGCCGGGATGCGATCTCGTCCGGTTCGAACTCGCCGAACAGGATGCCCAGCGCTCCGTGGACCGTGCCGGCGGCATCCTCGCCCGGGCCGCCGTCCTCGTACTCCACCGCCTCGACCCGCTGGGCCTGCGCCAGCAGCCGCTGAGGCTCCGCCACGGCGTAGTCGCGGCGGATCAGGACGCTGATCGCGTTGGGCTCCTCGGGGCCCGCGTACGGCGGCAGCGAGTCCTCCGCGCCGGGGATCTCGAAGGGCGTGACCTCGTCGTAGCGGTCGTAGAGCAGTTCGTCGTACGCCTCGGCGGCCGCGGCCAGCTCGTTGAACGCCTCGTAGACGGCCGGGTCGTCCTCCCCTGACCTGCGTTCGACCGCCGCCAGGTGGCGGTCGAGCGCGGCCTTGATCGCCTCGGCGGCGGCACGTACCTCGGCAGCGGTGGGCTGCGCAGCATCAGACATAGTGCAGACGCTATCCGTACCGGGCACCAGCCCGCACAATAGATGCGATGCCGGAATACGAATTTGTCGACGTGTATGTACCGCGCGGGGTGTCCCGCAAGGAGGCCACACGTCTACTGACGGACCATGCCGAGTACGGACACTGGGAGTTGGACCGACTGAGCCTGCTGCGCGACGGCAGCCGCAGGGTGCGGTTGCGCCGACGGATCATCCGTCAGGTGCGGGCCACGTGGTGAGGCGGTACGCCTGAACGGAGCGGGCCCCGCCATGGCGGCGGGGCCCGCTCCGTTTCCTGTTCCTACAGCCGGTCGCTACATCGAGGCCCGGGCCTTGCGGTACAGCACCGCACCCGCGAGCAGCGTGCCCGCTCCCGCCGGCAGCGCGATGCCCAGCGGCAGGTCACTGCCGGTGTGGGCGAGCTGGGCGGGGCCCGAAGGCAGGCCGGAGCGGCCGCCCTGCTGCTGGGCATGAGACGGGCCGTGAGGCGTGTGTCCCCCCTTGCCGGGCGGAGTGCCCGGGTGACCCGGCGTTCCCGGGTGGCCCGGTGTACCCGGGTGCCCCGGCTGACCGGGGTGACCCGGCTGACCAGGATGTCCCGGCTGACCGGGGTGGCCCGGCTGTCCGGGGTGACCTGGCTGGCCGGGGTGGCCCGGCTGGCCCGGATGCCCCGGGTTGCCGGGGTTCCCGGGCGGGTTCTCGTGTCCGCCGCCCGGCGGACGGCTGTCGTGACCGCCGCCGTTGGAGCAGTCGTTGTCGGTGGTGGCGTTGCCGACGCCGATCACGTTCACGCTGTTGCCGCACGCGTTCACCGGAGCGTCGATCGGCACCTGGACGGTGTTGCCTGAGCCGACGCCGGGCGAATCGCTCGTGCGGCCGCCCGCGTGCGAGCCGCCGGAGCCGCCCTGGCCGCCGTGCCCGGCCGAACCGCCCCCGTCGTGGTTGGCGCACCTGTTGCCCACCGACGGGTTGAGGATCCCGACGACGTTCACGGTGTTGCCGCAGACGTTCACCGGAGCGTGCACCGGCACCTGCACCGTGTTGCCGGACAGTACGCCGGGCGAGCCGATCGCGGAACCGATCGCGCCCGAGTCGGCCTGGGCGTAGCCGCTCGCGGCGGCGATCACACCGGTGGCCGCCGCCACCGTCATCAGGCCCTTGCGGGTGCCCTGTCGCATTTCTGGATTTCCCCTGCCTTCGGTTCTCTTTGCGTTCCGCGAAAGGGAGTTCCGCGGAAAAAGACCGGTCGGCCTCGGAGCGCATGGCGCGCGCTCCTGGGCCGACGGTTCGAAAAGACGCCCCCCCCCTCAGGGAGTCGACGTCACTTGTTGAAGCAGACGTTGCCGAAGGCGGGGTTCAGGATCCCGACCACGCTGATCGTGTTGCCGCAGACGTTCACCGGGACGTGCACGGGCGCCTGGACGACATTGCCCGAAAGGACACCCGGGGAGTGCAGGGCGGCACCCTGGGCACCGGAGTCGGCGGCGGCCATGCCCGCGCCGGCGAGAACCAGACCACCGGTGGCAACAGCGGCAGCGACGATCTTCTTGATCATTATTCCTCCTTGTTGACAATGCGATCCCGTGTTGCAGATCGCATTACCTGTAACGAGGAGGAAGTAATGGAGCTACGAGCTTATGGTCGCATTCACTCTTCTCAGTCGATCTCGTACGGGCGCCCGATTACCTGGGCCCAGAGCGTCACGACGCGTCGATGAACCGGTCGAGCACCCGCACACCGAACTTCAGCCCGTCCACCGGCACCCGCTCGTCCACACCGTGGAACATGCCGGCGAAGTCCAGCTCCGGGGGCAGCTTGAGCGGCACGAAGCCGAAGCCGCGGATGCCGAGGTCGTCGAAGGACTTGGCGTCGGTCCCGGCGGAGAGCGTGAAGGGGATGGCCTTGGCGGTCGGGTCCTCGGCCAGCAGCGAGGACTGCATGGCCTCGACGAGCGCCCCGTCGAAGGTGGTCTCGATCGCCTTGTCGGCGTGCACGTCCTCGCGGCGGATGTTGGGCCCGAGCAGCCGGTCGAGGTCGGCGAGGAACTCCTCCTCGTGGCCCGGCAGGAACCGTCCGTCGATGTGTGCGGTGGCCTCGCCGGGGATGACGTTGACCTTGTAACCGGCGTTCAGCTGGGTGGGGTTGGCGGTGTTGGACAGGGACGCACCGATCAGCTTCGCGATCCCGCCGAGCTTGGCCAGGGTGGCCTCCATGTCCTCCGGGTCCAGCTCGGTGCCGAGCGCGTCGCCCAGTTCGTCGAGGAAGGCCCGGGTGGTCTTGGTGACCCGCACCGGGAACCTGTGCCGCCCGACCCGGGCCACGGCCTCCGACAGCTCGGTGATGGCGTTGTCCCGGTGGATCATCGACCCGTGTCCGGCGGTGCCGGCCACGGTCAGCTTCATCCAGTGCATGCCCTTCTGGGCTGTCTCGATCAGGTACAGCCGCCGCTGCTCGTTCACCGTGAACGAGAACCCGCCCACCTCGCTGATCGCCTCGGTGACGCCCTCGAACAGGTCGGGGTGGTGGTCGACCAGGTGCCGGGCGCCGTAGGTGCCTCCCGCCTCCTCGTCGGCGAGGAAGGCGACGACGATGTCCCGGGGCGGCCGCCGCCCGCTGCGCAGCCGGTCCCGCACGACCGCGAGGGTCATGGCGTCCATGTCCTTCATGTCGACGGCCCCGCGGCCCCACACACAGCCGTCGGCGATCTCGCCGGAGAAGGGGTGGTGGGTCCAGTCGTCCGCGTTGGCCGGTACGACGTCCAGGTGGCCGTGGATCAGGAGGGCGGGGCGGGACGGGTCCTCGCCCTCGATGCGGGCCACCGTGGAGGCGCGGCCCGGGTGCGACTCGAAGATCTTCGGTTCCAGCCCGACCTCGGCGAGCTTCTCCGCGACGTACTCGGCGGCCTTGCGTTCGCCCGGGCCGGAGTGGTCGCCGTAGTTGCTGGTGTCGAACCGGATCAGCTCGCGGCAGAGGTCCACGACCTCGTCCTCACCGGTGACGCCCTTGGCCGTGTCCGTCTCGCTCACGCTGCTTCCTCCCACTGTCACTGCTGGTGGTCTTCCTTCATCCTCTCTCCGGTCCGGCCCGGGCCCAAGGCCGGTCCCGGCCCGTCACACGCCGTTCACGCGGACCGGGCCGCGGGGACGGGGTGTGATCGGCCATCTCCGAAAGCCTGGTAATGTTTCCTCTGTCGCCGCGAGGGAAACCCCGCACGACAGACACCTTGTCCGGGTGGCGGAATGGCAGACGCGCTAGCTTGAGGTGCTAGTGCCCTTTATCGGGCGTGGGGGTTCAAGTCCCCCCTCGGACACCAGAGAAGGCCCCTGCTCAGCAGGGGCCTTCGGCTTTTCCCCCCACGGCTGCGCCGCCAGGGTGGATCATGGGCCGGTGGCGGACGAGAAGAGTGTGGAAGCGGCGGCCGAGGGCTTCGACCGTACGGCGTCGGCGGACGTACTGACGCGTGCCGAGCGGGACCGGCAGAAGGTCGTGGAGAGGTTCCCTCTCGAGGAATGGTCCGGTCTCCCCTTGCGCCGGTACGCGCTCGGCACGGACGACTTCGACCCCGACGGACGGGGCGGCCCCCCGTTCTGCCGGCTGATGGAATACGGGACGGACGCGCTCGGCAGCATGCGCGGCGGCAGCGCGGCGAAGCACATCATCTACCGGAGCAGGCGCAGCGGTGAGTGGCGGCTGCCTGCCCCGCTGCAGAGGGCGAACCCCGAAGAGGCCTGGGAGCTGGTGCGTGGGCAGTTCCTCGCCGCGTTCACCGCCGTGCGGGTCAGGGAATTCCGGGCCATCGACGACATGAACCTGCTGTCCTTCGGGCAGGCGCTGGTCACGAAGTCCCTGGCCACCTACTTCCCGGACGACTTCCTGCCCATCTACTCGGCCGCCCACATCAGGCACTTCACGGATCTGCTCGGCGGCACCGGGCATCAGGCCTACGGGAACGTCCGTTCCTGGCAGGCCAACCAGGACCTGCTCGCACTCGTCCGCCGCAGGCCGGAGTTCGACGGATGGCACCCCCTGGAGGTCATGCGCTTCCTGTACGGCGAGTTCTCGCCGAAGCCCCGGCACCGCGGCACCTGGAAGATCGCCCCCGGGCAGGGCGCCCGGCTGTGGGAGGAGTGCCGGGCGGGAAGGCACATCCGGGTCGGCTGGGACGAGGTCGGCGATCTCGGTGACTACGAGAGCGACACGGAGCTCAAGCAGGCGCTGGACGCCGTCTGGCCGCGGTCGACGGGCGGGAATCTGCGGCTCGCGCGGCAGCTGCTGACGTACCGCGACCTCGAACCCGGCGACCGCGTCGTCGCCAACCGGGGCAAGTCGGAGGTGCTCGCGCTCGGCGAGGTCACCGGCGGCTACACCTACGACGACTCGTACGCGGAGTTCCGGCACAAGGTTCCCGTGGCCTGGGACGAGAGCTACGCCCAGGTCTTCCCGTCGCCCGAGAACGCCTGGCAGCCCACGTTCGCGAAGGTCCCCGACAAGCTTCTGCGGCGCATCAGGGAAGGACGCGCGGCCCTGGCCGCGCTGCCGGTGCCGGTACCGGAGGAGTTTCCCGCAGCGGTGCAGGACGTGCTCGACGCGCTGAAGCACAAGGGGCAGGTGATCCTGTTCGGTCCGCCCGGCACGGGTAAGACGAGGCTGGCGCTGAGTGCCGCGCTGGCGCTGGCCGGGCGGGCGGACGCCATCGACGCGCCGCCCGCCGAACGCGCGGCCGCCGTGGCGGGGCTGCTTCCCGCCCCGGGTGCCTCCGAGGTGACCGGCGTTTCCCTGGTCACCTTCCATCCGTCGTACGGCTACGAGGACTTCGTCGAGGGATACAAGCCCGATACGGCCTCGGACCAGGCCGGGCTGAACCTCAAGTGGCGCGAGGGGATCTTCCTGCGGATCTGCGCGGCGGCCGAGAAGGCGCCCGAGAAGACGTTCCTCCTGATCATCGACGAGATCAACCGGGGCGACCTGCCGCGGGTCCTCGGCGAGCTCGTCACACTGCTGGAGCTCGACAAGCGGGCGATCCCGGTGACCCTGCCCATCAGCGGGCGGCAGGTCGGCATTCCGCCCAACGTCCGGATCATCGGCACGATGAACACCGCGGACCGCAGCGTCGGCCACCTGGACGCGGCCGTCCGGCGGCGCTTCGCGTTCCTGGACGTGCCGCCGGATCTGGACTCCGTCGAGGGCTCCGTGGGCGCGCTCGACCTCGCGGCGTTCCTCGCCGGGCTGAATACGAGGCTGGTCCGCGAGTTCGGTCCCGACCATCAGATCGGTCAGGCGTTCCTGCTGCGCGAAGACCGGCCCGTCAGCACGGAGGAGGAGCTCAGCGCCGTCTTCTACCACGACATCGTGCCGCAGATCGAGGACCACGGCATGGGCCGGCCCGAGCCGTTGCGGGCCGTTCTGGGCGACCTCGTCGACCCGGAGTCCGGCCGTATCGCCCGGATGGCGGCGCAGGACCTCCCCAACAAGCTCGCGGCCGAGTTCACGGAGCCGGACGATGCCGTCGAGCGGTGAGCGCCGCCCGGGGCTCAGGGACGTCCTGCTGGAGGAACACAAGTCCGTTCTTCTGGAGCCCGGCGACCTCACCGAGGCCGATCTGCGCGTCCTCACCGCGCTCCTCGACAAGGACCGGCTCCGGCTGCAGCGGACACCGGCCGGCTGGAAGCTGAGGGCGAAGTCCACGGTCGGGGTCCTCAGGCTGGAGCGCGTGCGTCTGGTCGTCGCTCCGAAGATGGCCATCTCCGGTGCCCGGCTGATGTCCTGGCTCTGCTACGCGAGCGACACCCGGCTGCCGCTCGACGGCCCGGCCCCCAGGAAGTGGCTGACGGGCACGGCCGGTTACGCCGCCGTCGTCCCGCACGCCCTGCTCGCCGAGTGCCGGGCGCTGCTCGACGAGGGGCTGCGGCGTGACTACGTACGGACCGAGCAGGTGCGGCCGGTGCTGCGCGGGCAGCTGGACCTGCGGGCACAGCTGACGCACCGGTACGGCGCCGTCGACCGGTTGCACGTGCGGAACTTCGAACGGCGCGTGGACATCTGGGAGAACCTGATCTGCGGTGCCGCGCTGCGCGCGGCGATACCGCTGGCCGCCGACGCGAACCTGGCCCTGGCCCTGCGGGACCTGGCCGCACGCTTCCCCCGGCCACAGCTGCCGGCGACGGCCCCGCGCCTGCTGGCCCGCGCCCGCTACACCCGGCTCAACTCCCGTTACCGGCCTGCCCACACCTGGGCCGGGCTGGTCCTGGGCGGCGGCGGGGTCACCGATCTGCTGCACGACCGCGGCCTGCCCGCGGGGAGCCTGCTGCTGCGGACGGACCGGCTCTGGGAGGTGGTCGTGCGGCGGATGGC
The DNA here is from genome assembly GCF_001542625.1 of Streptomyces griseochromogenes. Lineage (NCBI taxonomy): Bacteria > Bacillati > Actinomycetota > Actinomycetes > Kitasatosporales > Streptomycetaceae > Streptomyces > Streptomyces griseochromogenes. Next base: position 8,091,645 of record NZ_CP016279.1, read on the forward strand.
CGCGCGGGCGGCGCGGGAGTTCGGCGGGCGGCACGTGGAGGTCGCCGAGGTCCCCGCGATCAGGACGAGCGACGAGGCCGGCCCGTACCCGCAGCCCTTCCGGCCCGACGCCCTCGTGCGGTTCGAGGATCCGCGGACGCGCTTCCTGCCCGTCGACGCCAAGTACATCGGGTACGACGGGAGGCGGCTCAGCGCCGAGAACCGGCATCAGCTCCTCACGTACATCGCCGGATACACGACAGCGGACGCCCCGCTCGCCGCCCTCGTCCACCCCAGCCCGCAGGGCGCCACGAGCCGGACCGTGCGCATCGACGGACCGGGCGGGCGGCATCTGGGGACGATCAGGGTCCTGGGCATCGACACCCGGCTGGCCCCCGACCAGGCGGCACAGCCGCTGCGGGAGCTCGTCGCGGAGTTCGCGGCGGGCGGCGGCAGCTGACCGGATGCGCGAACTGCCCCTGGATGTCCGGGCCTTGGCGGTGTGTGGGGCATCTCTCGCCCCGTTCGAGAACCAGCAGGTCAGCGGGCTCGGGTCGGCCATTCGGCGGACACACGGACGGTCCTGCCGAGTGGCCCGGCGAAGAGGCGGCGCCTAACGTCGTACTAATATATCCGGCTTGTTACCGAGCTGGAGCCGGACAACCCCAGGCAGACCTGCGGGCCCGCCAGCGCCCCGGAGGCTTCCGGGTTCGAGACGCGAGGACCGGATGGCAGCCATACACGAGGGCAGTGCCCTTGGGCTCGACGAGGAGATCCGCGAGCAGTTCGGCGACAGGGCACGCTTCTCCGCGGGGCCGGCCGCCTCGCCGCGCACGCTGGTGGACGTCTTCGACGCGACCGTGCGGTCGTATCCGGACGAGCCGGCCCTGGACGACGGGACGACGAGCCTGACGTACCGGGCGCTGGCCGCCGAGGTGGAGCGTCTGCGGCAGCGGCTCGCGGGCGCGGGGGTCGGGCTCGGGGACCGGGTCGGTGTGCGGGTTCCCTCGGGGACCAATGAGCTGTACGTGGCGATTCTCGCGGTCCTCGCCGCCGGTGCCGCCTATGTGCCCGTCGACGCGGAGGACCCGGACGAGCGGGCCGAGCTGGTGTTCGGGGAGGCGGAGGTGCGGGCCGTCATCGGGGCCGGGCACTCCCTCTCCGTGCAGGCCGGCTCCGGCTCCCCCGCCGGACGGCCCCGTACCGGGCACGACGCCTGGATCATCTTCACCTCAGGGTCGACCGGGAAGCCCAAGGGCGTCGCCGTCACGCACCGCGGCGCCGCCGCCTTCGTGGACGCCGAGGCGGCCCTCTTCCTCGTCGACGAGCCGATCGGGCCCGGCGACCGGGTCATGGCGGGGCTCTCCGTCGCCTTCGACGCGTCCTGCGAGGAGATGTGGCTGGCCTGGCGGTACGGCGCCTGTCTGGTGCCCGTCCCGCGGTCTCAGGTCAGAAGCGGTGCCGATCTGGGGCCCTGGCTGGTCGAGCAGGAGATCACGGTCGTGTCGACCGTGCCGACACTGGCCGCGCTGTGGGAGCCCGAGACGCTCAACGACGTACGGCTGCTGATCTTCGGCGGTGAGGCCTGTCCGCCCGAGCTGGCGCAGCGGCTGGTCACCGAGGGGCGCGAGGTGTGGAACACCTACGGGCCGACCGAGGCGACGGTCGTGGCCTGTGCGTCGCTGCTCACGGGTGAGGAGCCGGTGCGGATCGGGCTTCCGCTGAACGGCTGGGAGCTGGCCGTCGTCGACGAAGCCGGTGAGCCCGTGCCCATGGGCGGCAGCGGGCAGCTGGTGATCGGCGGGGTCGGGCTCGCGCGGTATCTCGACGCCGAGAAGGACGCCGAGAAGTACGCGCCGCTCACGTCGCTGGGCTGGGAGCGGGCCTATCGCAGCGGTGACCTGGTGAAGGCCGAGCCCGAGGGGCTGATCTTCCTGGGGCGGGCCGACGAGCAGATCAAGCTCGGCGGGCGGCGGATCGAGCTCGGCGAGGTGGATGCCGCGCTGCAGGCGCTGCCCGGGGTCGCCGGGGCCGCCGCTGCCGTGCGCACCGCCCGCAGCGGCAATCAGCTCCTCGTCGGGTACGTCGTCACACAGGACGGCTGGGACCACGCGGCGGCCGTCGAGAAGCTGCGCGCGGAGCTTCCGGCCGCGCTGGTGCCGCTGCTCGCGCCGGTCGCCGAACTGCCGACCCGTACGTCGGGAAAGGTGGACCGGGGCGCCCTGCCCTGGCCGCTGGAGGGCGTGGAGGCCCCCAAGGCCGACCTGTACGGCACCGAGGCCTGGCTCGCCGAGCAGTGGGCGGAGGTGCTGGGCATCCCGGTGACCGGCGCCACCGACGACTTCTTCGCGATCGGCGGCGGCAGTCTGGCCGCCGCCCAGCTCACCACCCGGCTGCGCACCCGCTACCCGAGCGCCGCCGTCCTCGACATCTACCAGCAGCCCACCCTGCGCAAGCTGGCCCGGCGCCTGGAGGCCTCGGCGCAGGACGACGGCGCGCGGCGGACGGTCGCCCCGGTCCCGCCGCGTGCCCAGGCCGTCCAGCTTCTCCTGCTCGTCCCGCTGGTCACGCTGCTCGGGCTGCGCTGGACGGTGCTCCTGGCCGCCGCCGGGAACCTGCTGCCCGGCTACGCCTGGCTGCCGACGGCCCCCTGGTGGCTGCTCGCGGCCTGCGCGCTGCTGTTCTTCAGCCCGCCCGGCCGGATCGCGCTCGCGGCGGGCGGGGCGCGGCTGCTGCTGCGGGGCCTCGAGCCCGGGCGGTATCCGCGCGGCGGGAGCGCGCATCTGCGGCTGTGGACCGCCGAGCGGCTGGCCGAGTTCAGCGGGGCCACCTCGCTGACCGGATCCTGGCTGGAGCGGTACGCGCGGGCGCTGGGCGCCAAGGTGGGGCCCGAGGTGGACCTGCACTCGCTGCCGCCGGTCACCGGCATGCTCCGGCTGGGGCGCGGGGCGGCCGTGGAGTCCGAGGTGGACCTGAGCGGGTACTGGCTGGACGGTGACCGGCTGGAGGTCGGGCCGGTGAGGATCGGCGCGCACGCCGTCGTCGGGACGCGCAGCATGCTGTTCCCGGGCGCGCGGGTCGGCAAGCGGGCCGAGGTGGCGCCGGGTTCCGCGGTCACCGGGCAGGTGCCCACCGGCCAGCGGTGGGCGGGCGCGCCCGCGGTCAAGCTCGGCAAGGCCAAGCGCAACTGGCCCAAGGAGCGGCCGCAGCGGGGCACGTACTGGCGGGTGATGTACGGCGTGGCGGGCATCGCGCTCGGCGCCCTGCCGTTGCTCGCGGGCGTGGCCGCGCTGCTGGTCGCCCGGGTCTTCGTCACCCCCGGCAGCTCACTCACCCAGGCCCTGCGCGGGGCCGCGCTCGGGCTGGTCCCGGCCACGCTCGCCTACGGGCTGGCGTACGCGCTGCTGATCCTGATCGCCGTACGGCTGCTCAGCCTGGGCCTGCCCGAGGGCACGCATCCGACGCACAGCCGGGTCGGCTGGCAGGCGTGGACCGTGACGCAGCTGATGGACCGGTCCCGCCAGACGCTGTTCCCGCTGTACGCCGGGCTGGTCACGCCGGTGTGGCTGCGGCTGCTGGGGATGCGGATCGGGCGGGGCGCCGAGGTGTCGACGGTGCTCGCGCTGCCGAGTCTGACCACCGTCGGCGAGGGGGCCTTCCTGGCCGACGACACGCTGACGGCGCCGTACGAGCTCGGTGGTGGCTGGGTGCGGATCGGGCGTGCGCAGATCGGGCGGCGGGCCTTCCTCGGGAACTCCGGGATGACCGCTCCGGGACGCAGCGTGCCGGACGGCGGCCTGGTGGGCGTGCTGTCGGCGACACCGAAGAAGGCCAAGAAGGGCACCTCGTATCTGGGGCTGCCGCCGGTGAAGCTCCCACGCAGCGCCGCCGACGCGGATCAGAGCCGTACCTACGACCCGCCGGCCCGGCTGCTGTGGGCGCGCGGTCTGGTGGAGCTGTGCCGGATCGTGCCGGTGCTGTGCTCGGCCGGGCTGGCCGCGGGGACGGTGGCGGCGCTGTGTGCGCTGGGCCCGTGGGCCTGGGCGCTGTCGGGTGCGGTGCTGCTCGGGGCGGGTGCCCTGGCGGCGGTCGTCTCGGTCGTCGCGAAGTGGCTGCTCGTGGGGCGGCACCGGACCGGGGAGCATCCGCTGTGGAGCTCCTTCGTGTGGCGCAACGAGCTGGCGGACACGTTCGTGGAGGTGCTGGCGGTGCCGTGGCTGGCCGGGGCCGTGCCGGGGACGCCGGTGATGACGGCGTGGCTGCGCGGGCTCGGCGCGCGCATCGGCAGGGGCGTGTGGGTGGAGAGCTACTGGCTGCCGGAGACGGATCTGGTGACCCTGGAGGACGCCGCCACGGTCAATCGTGGCTGTGTGCTGCAGACGCACCTCTTCCACGACCGGATCTTGCGGACGGATACTGTGGTCCTCCGTGAGGGCGCCACACTGGGCCCTGGCGGGATCGTGCTGCCCGGCAGCACGGTCGGGGCCCGTACGACCCTGGGTCCCGCGTCGCTCGTCATGGCCGCGGAGTCCGTCCCGGACGACACCCGCTGGCTCGGCAACCCGATCGAGGCATGGCGTCCGTGAGCGCGGCCTTCTCGGGGCCGGTGGGCGGTGCACCGGCACGGAGTGGTGGCACAGCGCAGGGAGCGGACACAGCAGTGGCAGTTCAGCAGTCGGTCGGCCCGGACCCGTACTTCCCGGACAACGGTGACTCCCGCTACCGGGTGCACCGCTACGAGCTCACGCTGGACTACCGCCCGGGGCCGAACCGGCTGGCGGGCACGGCCCGGATCAACGCCATCGCGGGACGGGCGGCGCTCACCGAGTTCCAGCTCAATCTGGCCGACTTCAAGATCGGCCGGGTGCGGGTGGACGGCCGGCAGCCGCACTACACGCACCGCGGCGGCAGGCTGCGCATCCGCCCGGCCAAGCCGGTCCGGGCCGGGGCCGCCTTCACCGTCGAGGTGCACTGGTCCGGCAACCCCAGGCCGGTCTCCAGCCCCTGGGGCGGGATCGGCTGGGAAGAGCTGTCGGACGGGGCGCTGGTGGCGAGCCAGCCGATCGGGGCGCCGTCCTGGTACCCGTGCAACGACCGGCCCGCCGACAAGGCGTCGTACCTGATCTCGGTCACCACACCGTCCGCGTACGCGGTGGTCGCGGGCGGGCGCCTGCTGACCCGTACGACGAAGGCCTCGACGACCACCTGGGTGTACGAGCAGGCCGCGCCCACGTCCAGCTATCTGGTCGGTCTCGCGATCGGCAAGTTCCAGACGGTGCTGCTGGGCGACCCGGGACCGGGCGGCATCCCGCAGCACGGGCACATCCCGGCGCATCTGCTCCCGGAGTTCTCCCGGGACTTCGCGCGGCAGCCCGCGATGATGGAGCTGTTCCAGGAGCTGTTCGGGCCGTATCCGTTCGACGAGTACGCGGTCGCGGTGACGGAGGAGGAGCTCGATGTGCCCGTCGAGGCACAGGGGTTGTCGCTGTTCGGCTCCAACCACGTGGACGGCGCGAGGGGTTCGGAACGGCTGGTGGCGCACGAGCTGGCGCACCAGTGGTTCGGCAACTGCGTGTCCATCGCCGACTGGCGGCAGATCTGGCTGAACGAGGGCTTCGCCAAGTACGCGGAATGGCTGTGGTCCGAGCGCTCGGGCGGCCGCAGCACCCAGCAACTGGCCGCCGTCGCACACCAGTTGCTGTCCACGCTGCCGCAGGATCTGCGGCTGGCCGACCCGGGCCGCAAGTCGATGTTCGACGACCGGCTCTACGAGCGGGGCGGCCTGACCCTGCACGCGGTGCGCTGCGCGCTCGGCGACGACGCGTTCTTCCTCATGCTGCGCAGCTGGGTGCGGCTGCACCGGAACGGGACGGTGACGACGGCGGCGTTCACCGCGCATGTGGCCCGGTTCACCCACGGACCGCTGGACGGGCTGTTCCAGGAGTGGGTGTACGGGTCGAAGCTGCCGCCACTGCCGTCGCTCGGCACGCGCACGACGGTCTAGCCGGGGCCGTACCCGCACGCTTCGGTCCGTCGCGACGGCGCCCGGCCCGTACGGCGTCGTCCGGCGGTGCCGGACTCAGCGCGGCCCGGTCGGAGCGGGCCCACCCGCTCCTTGACGTCGGCGATCCCGGCGGCCACGGACGGGCCGTCGGTCACGTCGAACACCGCCGTGCGCACCCGGTCGCCGGGCCGTGCGGCCGCCGATGTCGAAGAGAGGGCGGGCCGTCATCGCCGTATCGCTCCCAGCCGAGCCGTGACGTTCCTAGACGACCAGGGACAGCAGCAGGACCAGACCGCCGGCGACCACCGAGATGATCGTCTCCATCACCGACCAGGTCTTGACGGTCTGTCCGACGCTCAGCCCGAAGTACTCCTTCACCAGCCAGAAGCCGGCGTCGTTGACATGGCTGAAGAAGAGCGAGCCGGAACCGACGGCCAGGACGAGCAGAGCGGTGTGGGTGGTCGACATGTCGGCGGCCAGCGGGGCCACGAGACCCGCGGCCGAGACGGTCGCCACCGTGGCCGAACCCGTCGCCAGCCGGATCGCCACCGCGATCAGCCAGGCCAGCAGGAGCGCCGGGACCGACCAGTCCTTGGAGATCTCCAGGATCATCCGGCCCACGCCGCAGTCGATGAGCGTCTGCTTGAAGCCGCCGCCCGCGCCGACGATCAGGAGGATGCCGGCGATCGGCATCAGGCCCTTCTCGACGGTCTGCTGGAGGCGCTCCTTGCCGAACCCGGCGGGCCGGCCCAGGGTGAAGAAGCCGAGGAGCACGGCGGCGAGCAGCGCGATCAGCGGGGAGCCGATGACGTCCAAGACCCGCTGGGTCATCCGGGTGGGGTCGTCGACGACGATGTCCACCAGGGCCTTGGCCAGCATCAGCACCACGGGCAGCAGCACGGTGGCGAGGGTCGCGCCGAAGCCGGGCCGGTGCTCCAGTTCCTCGGAGGCGCGCTGCGGGAGCATGCGGTCGGGCACCGGGACGTCCACCCAGCGGACGGCGAACCGCGAGAAGACCGGACCGGCGATGATCACCGTCGGTATCGCGACCAGGATGCCGAGCGCCAGGGTCACCCCCAGGTTGGCCTTGACCGCGTCGATCGCGACCAGCGGGCCGGGGTGCGGCGGGATCAGGCCGTGCATCACGGACAGACCGGCCAGGGCCGGGATGCCGATGCGCATGACGGGGTAGTTGCCGCGCTTGGCGACCATCAGCACGACCGGGATCAGCAGCACGATGCCGACCTCGAAGAAGAGCGGCAGACCGATCACGGAGGCGATCAGCACCATCGCCCAGGGCATGGCGCGGCCCTGCGCCCTGGCGAGGATCGTGTCCACGATCTGGTCCGCGCCGCCGGAGTCGGCGAGCAGCTTGCCCAGGATCGCCCCGAGCGCGATCAGGACGCCGACGCCGGCCACCGTGCCGCCCAGGCCGGTGGTGAAGCTGGTGATCACCTTGTCGAGCGGCGCCCCGGCGACGGCCCCGAGCGCCAGCGAGCCGAGGGTCAGGGCCAGGAAGGCGTGCAGCTTGAACTTGGTGATGAGGAAGACGATGACGGCGATGCCCGCCAGGACGGCGATGCCCAGTCGGGCATGACCGGCCGAGGTGATCGGCTGGACGGTGTCCGCTGCCAGCATCCCGACGCTGAGTCTGGTCACGGGGTTCCCTTGCAGGTACGGGGGTGGGTGCTAGGCGGAGGTGTCGGGAAGCGCGTCCAGTGCCCGCACGGCGCGTTCGGTGATCTCCTCGGGGCTGCCGCCGACGTCCACGGCGACTCCGGCCTCGTCGGCCTGGAGTGGTTGCAGCGCGGCGAACTGGGAGTCCAGCAGCGCGGTCGGCATGAAGTGGCCCCGCCGCCGGGACATCCGGTCCTCGATGAGCTTCCGGTCGCCCGTCAGATGCACGAAGACGATCCCTGGGGCCACGGCCCTGAGCCTGTCGCGGTACGACCGCTTCAGCGCGGAGCTGCTGACCACACCGCCCAGCCCGGCCCGTCCGTGCGCCCAGCGGCCGATGGCGTCGAGCCACGGCCACCGGTCGGCGTCGTCGAGCGGGATCCCGGCCGACATCTTGTCGACGTTGGCCTTGGGGTGGAAGTCGTCGCCCTCGGCGTAGGGGACGCCCAGCCGGGCGGCGAGCAGCGGACCGATCGTGGTCTTGCCCGTCCCGGCGACGCCCATCACCACGACGACGTGGGGGGTACGCATCTCTGCCTCGCTGTCTTCCTCGACATCCGACGCCGACATCCGGCGTCGGCCACACTGAAACCCATTAGGTCCGATGAATTCAAGGGTGTGTGACATATAAGTCTGACTTTTTGTGGCTGTGATCCACGCCGTACGCTGAGTGCATGACCACAGCGGGCCGGGGGCTGCACGGCCGTGTACTGGACACCCTCGGCCCAGCGATCACGGCGGGCGAGTACCCGCCGGGCAGCGTGCTGCGCACGGACGAACTCGCCCAGCATTTCGAGGTGTCGCGCTCCGTGATGCGCGAGGCGGTGCGGGTACTGGAGTCCATGCACCTGGTCGAGTCCCGGCGCCGGGTGGGCGTGACGGTGCGCCCCAGGTCCGAGTGGAACGTCTACGACCCGCAGGTCATCCGCTGGCGTCTGGCGGGCGCCGACCGGCCGCACCAGCTGCGCTCGCTGACCGTGCTGCGCTCGGCGATAGAACCGGTGGCGGCGGGTCTGGCCGCCAGGCAGGCCACCGCCGAACAGTGTGCCGAACTCACCGAGTGCGCGCTCGGCATGGTGGCCAACTCACGCGGCCACCGGCTGGAGGAGTACCTGGTCCATGACATCGCCTTCCACCGGGTCATCCTCACGGCCTCGGGCAACGAGATGTTCGCCCGCCTCGGCGACGTGGTCGCGGAGGTGCTGGCCGGCCGGACCCATCACGAGGTGATGTTCGAGGACCCCGACCCGGCGGCCGTCACCCTGCACGTCCGGGTCGCCGAGGCGGTCCGGGCCGGCGACGGCGCCCGCGCCGAGGAGCTGACCCGGGAGATCACCGTGGGCGCCCTCCACGAACTGGACATCCTGGCGCCGTAGCCGGGCCGGCGTTATTCGAGGAAGTCCCCGTCGACGTACGCCCACGCCCCGTCCACCCGCTCGAACCGGCTGCGCTCGTGCAGCGAACCGCCCCGGTAGGAGGCGCGGAAGGTCACGGTGCCGGTGGTGTGGAAGGCGGAGCCGTCGGTGGTGTCCAGGATCTCCAGGCCCGTCCACTTCATCCGGGGATCCAGGTCCAGCCCCTCGGGCCGGGTCCGCGGGTGCCAGGTGCGCAGGAGATGGCCCGCGTCCCCCTTCACGAAGGCGCTGTAGCGCGACCGCATGAGCGCCTCGGCACTCGGGGCGGCGGCACCCGCGTGGAAGCGGCCGCAGCAGGCGTCGTAGGACTCGGGACGGCCGCAGGGGCAGGTGCGCGTGGTCATGCCCCTATTCTGCCCGGGCCAGGGGAGGCGCCCGCCGCCGGTGCGGTGCACAGTGGAAGAGGAGACGCGTCGGCGCGTCCCGCGGCCTCGCGACGCAGTGAGGAGAGACGGACGATGACTCGACCCCTGAGCAGCCGTCCTCCGTCCGTCAAGGAATGGCGGCTGAACCTCTATCTGTCCGAACACGACCCGGACACCACGGCCCGGATCGTCCTGGACACCGGTGACAACGTCCTGGAGAGCCACGCGGAGGCCCGCCGGAACCCCTACGACCGCGCGATACCGGAGATCGGCGACGAACTCGCCGCCGGACGCGCGCTGATCGCCATGGGCCGCCGGCTGCTGCGCGCGGCCGCGGGCGACATGAAGGCGGTCGGAGCGGACGAGACGGAGACTCCCGTGCCGCTGTGGCTGCCCCGGGAATGACGGGGCCCGCCGTGCTCTTCACCGACCGACTCGAAGCGGGGCGGCGGTTGGGCGCCCGCCTGGAGTATCTCCGGGGCCAGGACGTCGTGGTGCTGGGGCTGCCGCGCGGCGGTGTGCCGGTGGCGGCGGCGGTCGCCGAGGCGCTCGACGCGCCGCTGGACGTGTGCCTGGTGCGGAAGCTGGGCGTGCCCGACCAGCCAGAGCTGGGGATGGGCGCGATCGGCGAGGACGGCGTGCGGGTGATCAACCAGGAGGTGCTGCGCCACACCGGCGTCGGCCAGGCGGACCTGGACCGGGTCGAGGCGCACGAGCGCGGGGTGCTCGAACAGCGCGCCGCCCGCTACCGGGGCGCGCACGCGCCGGTGGGCATCGCGGGCCGGACCGTCGCGGTGGTCGACGACGGCGTGGCCACGGGCTCCACCGCGCGGGTGGCCTGCCGGATCGCCCGGGCCCGGGGCGCGGCACGCATCGTGCTGGCGGTCCCCGTGGCACCGCGGGACTTCGCCCCGCGCCTCGGTGCGGACGCGGACGAACTGGTCTGCCTCGACACCCCGCTCGACTTCTTCGCGATCGGCCAGTTCTACGGCGACTTCACGCAGGTCGGCGACGAGGAGGTGACGGCCCTGCTGCGGCAGGCGGCCAGGCGCCAGGAGCGCTTCGGCACGGGACCCGAGGACCGCGAGGCGGAGGTGGCGGCCGGTGCCGTACGGCTGCGCGGGCGGCTCACCCTGCCCTCCGGGGCGAGCGGGATCGTCGTCTTCGCCCACGGCAGCGGCAGCGGCCGGCACAGCCCGCGCAACCGGTTCGTGGCCGAGGGACTGAACCGGGCCGGCCTCGGCACCCTGCTGTTCGACCTGCTCACCGAGGCCGAGGAGCGCGACCGGAGCAACGTGTTCGACATCGCGCTGCTGGCGGGGCGGCTGGCCGGTGCCACGGGCTGGCTGCGCGAGGAACCCGACACCGAAGGGCTCGCCATCGGCTACTTCGGCGCCAGCACCGGCGCGGCCGCCGCCCTGTGGGCCGCCGCGGAGGTGTCGGCGCGCCCCGCGGCGGTCGTCTCCCGCGGTGGCCGGCCCGACCTCGCGGGGGCGCGGCTGCCCGAGGTGACGGCGCCCACGCTGCTCATCGTGGGCGGCGCCGACCCGCAGGTGCTCGGCCTGAACCGGGAGGCGCAGGCCCGGCTGCAGTGCGAGAACCGGCTGGAGGTCGTGCCCGGCGCCACGCACCTGTTCGAGGAGCCCGGCACGCTGGAGCGGGTGACCGAGCTGGCCCGCGACTGGTTCACGGACCACATGGCGCCCGCGCACGTGTAGGCGGGGATCATGCGCGAGGGGGCCGTCACCCTGTTCCTCGCCGGTGACGTCATGCTCGGCCGGGGCGTCGACCAGATCCTGCCGCACCCCGGTGATCCCGCCCTGCGCGAGGACTACGTACGGGACGCCCGCGACTACGTCGCCCTGGCGGAGGCGGCGAACGGTCCGATACCGCGGCCGGTCGGCCACTCCTGGCCCTGGGGCGAGGCGCTGCCGGTGCTGGAGCGTGCCGCGCCCGACGCACGGGTGATCAATCTGGAGACCGCCGTCACCCGGGACGGCGACTTCGCACCGGGCAAGGGCGTCCACTACCGGATGGACCCGGCCAACCTGCCCTGTCTCGGCGTGGCGCGCCCCGACGTCTGCGTCCTCGCCAACAACCACGTGCTCGACTTCGGACCGCTGGGTCTTGCGGAGACCCTGGACTGCCTGGCGGCGGCACGGCTGCGTACGGCGGGGGCGGGCCGGGACGCGGCCCGCGCGTGGCGGCCGGCGAGCGTCCCGCTGCCGGCGGGCGGACGGGTGCTGGTCTTCTCGTTCGGCATGCCCTCAAGCGGTATCCCGCGCGGCTGGGCGGCCACCGCCGAGCGGCCCGGAGTGGCGTTGGTCGCCGCGCCGACCGCTCAGGCCGCGGCCGCCTTCGCGGACCGCCTGCGGCGGGCGGGGCGGCCCGACGACCTCGTGGTCGCGTCCGTCCACTGGGGCTCGAACTGGGGATACGCCGTCTCCCGCGCCGAGGTCCGCTTCGCGCACGCGCTGGTCGACGCCGGTGTGGACGTCGTGCACGGCCACTCCTCGCACCATCCGCGTCCGGTCGAGGTGTACCGGGACCGGCTCGTCCTGTACGGCTGCGGTGACCTCGTCGACGACTACGAGGGCATCGGCGGCTACGAGCGCTACCGGGACGACCTCCGGCTGCTGTACCTGGCCTCGCTGGAGCCCGGCACGGGCCGGCTGACCGGCCTCAGGATGGTGCCCCTGCGGGCGCGCCGGATGCGTCTGGAGCACGCGTCGGCCGGCGACACCGCGTGGCTGTGCACCGCCCTGGACCGGTGCAGCCGTCCCCTCGGCACCCGGGTGGAGCAGGAGGAGGACGGCACCCTCACGGTGCGGCCCCTGCGGTGAGCGGGGAGGTCAGTTCCGGCCGCTCTTGCGTAGGAAGCGGCGCAGGCGGGTCAGCGTCCAGGTGTTGATCACGTCGTCCTTGGTGAGCCAGCCGCGCTGCGCGGTGCCGACGCCGTAGCGCAGGTGGGCGAGGTGGAGGACGGAGTGGGCGTCGGTGTTCACGGCGAACCTCACCCCGTGCCGCCGGGCTCGCAGGATGTCCTCGTCGCGCAGGTCCAGGCGGTCGGGCTGGGCGTTGACCTCCAGCGCGGTGCCGGTGCGGGCGCACGCGGCGAACACCTCGTCCCAGTCGGCGTCGACGCCCGGCCGCTTGCCGATCAGCCGCGTGGTGGGGTGGCCGATGACGTTCACGTACGGGTTCTCGCAGGCCCGCACCAGCCGCCGGGTCATCGCCCGGCGGTCCTGGTCGAAGTGCGAGTGCAGGGAGGCCACGCACAGGTCGAAGCCGGCCAGGAACTCCCCGGGCCAGTCCACCTCGCCGTCCGGACCGATGTTGAGTTCCGTTCCGTGCAGGAGCCGCATCCGGCGCCGGGTGCCGTCCAGCTCCCGCAGCCGCTCGCGCTGGGCGAGGATCTTCTCGTCGGTCATGCGCTGCATGTACAGGTTGGGCGCGTGGTCGGTGACCGCGTAGTACGCGTAGCCGCGTCGGGCGGCCGCCTCCACCATCGTCTCCAGCGACGCGAGGCCGTCGGTGAGGTCCGTGTGGGTGTGCAGGTCGCCGCGGATGTCCCGCTCGGTGAGGATCTCGGGCAGCTCGCCGCGCAGCGCGGCCTCGATCTCCCCGCGGTCCTCCCGCAGCGCGGGCGGGATCCAGGGCAGGCCGAGCCGGGCGTACACCTCCTCCTCCGTCCGGGAGGCGAGCGACTTCCCGCTCCTCGTGTCGAACAGGCCGTACTCGGAGAGCTTCAGACCTTCGCGCACGGCGATGGTGCGGGTGCGGATGTTGTGCGCCTTGGACCCGGTGAAGTACTGCATCCCGGCGCCCCACGACCTGGGCGGCAGCACCCGGAGGTCGACCTGGACGCCCTTGTGGGTGCGGATCGACGTCTTCTTCTCCCCGTGCGCGATCACCTCCGCCGTCGACGGCATCGAGACCAGGGCGTCCATGAAGGGCGCCGACCGGCCGGCCGCGACGAGGACGTCGATGTCGCCGATGGTCTCCCTCATCCGCCGCAGCGATCCGGCGTACGCGCTGCTCTCGCAGCCGGTCACCGCGGACAGCTCGGCGAGGACCTCCTCGGCGGTGTCGAGGGCCAGGTGGACCGGGATGCGGTCGCCCGCCTGCCGCAGCAGCCGGATGCCGTGCAGGATGTTCTCCTGCGTCTTCTCGCCGAACCCCTTCAGATCGGCCAGCGCGTCCGCCTCGATGGCCGCGGTCAGCTCGTCCACCGACGAGATGTGCAGGTCCTCGTAGAGCCGCAGTGCCTTCTTCGGGCCCAGCGTGGGGATCGCGATCAGTTCGCGCACCCCGTCGGGGATCCTCGCCCGGCGTTCCTCGACCGCGGCGACCTTCCCGGTGCGCAGGTACTCGAGCACCTTCTCGGCGATCGACCTGCCCACGTTCGGGATCTCCATGAGCCCGTCGGCGTCCAGTCCCGAGACGTCGGCGGGGTGGCCGCCGATGGCACGCGCGGCCTTCTCGTAGGCGCGTGCCTTGAAGGCGTCGCCTCCCGTGATCGCGATGAGGTCCGCGTACTCCCCGAGGAGCGCCTCGACCTCTTCATTGCGCCGGGCCACCCCTCAAGTCTAGGGACGCCACAACGGGTGCTCCCGCTTCGCCCACTCCCGGCTCACCGACCCCGTCCGCAGCCCGCGCCGCGCCTCCGGGTCCCCCAGTGCCATGCCGATGTGGCCGGCCAGGACCACGCCGATCGTCAGGGCCAGCCAGTCGTGGACGAAGGTCGCCGAGGTACGCCACATCAGCGGGGTGAGGTGGGTGAACCACATCATCAGGCCGGTGCCGAGCATGACCAGGGTGGCGCCGGCGATCCAGGCCGCGTAGATCTTCTGGCCGGCGTTGAACTTGCCCGCCGGGCGCGAGGAGTGGCGCTTGTCCCGGACCAGTGCGGCGCGCAGCCAGGTGCGGTCGTGCGGGCCGAAGCGGTTGAGGAAGCTCAGGTCGGTACGGAGGGCGCGGGAGGCCAGGCCGAGCAGGACGGGCACCGGCAGGGCGAGGCCCGCCAACTCGTGGACGCGCACGACCAGTTCGCGGCGGCCGACGAGCACGGCCAGCTGCGGGATGTAGAGGCAGGCCGCGGTGATCACGCACACGCCCATCAGCGCGGCCGTCGTGCGGTGCACCCACCGTTCGGCGCGGCTGAAGCGGCGGATCCGGGCGTTCGGCGGCGCCGGGGTCTCAGCTCGTACGCTCATCGGTGCGTCCGTTCGAGCGGCCGACCCAGGCGTCGACGTCGTAGCCGAGGTTCTCCCAGTAGCCGGGCCTGACGTGGTCGGTGACGGTGATGCCGGAGAGCCACTTGGCGGATTTGTAGAAGTACATGGGGGCGACATAGAGGCGGACCGGGCCGCCGTGGTCGTGGCCGATGTCCTTGTCCTGCATGCGCAGGGCGACCAGGATGTCCGGGCGGCGGGCCTGGTCGAGTGTGAGGCTCTCGCTGTAGGTGCCGTCGAAGCAGGTGAAGCGCAGGGCCTTGGCGGTCGGCCGTACGCCGGCCGCGTCCAGCAGGTGGGAGAGCCGTACACCCTCGAAGGGGGTGTCCGGGACCCGCCAGCCGGTGACGCACTGGACGTCCTTGACCAGCCGGGTCTGCGGCTGGGCGCGCAGGTCGGCGAGGGTGTAGGTGCGCGGGTGGTCGACCAGGCCGTCGATGGTCAGCCGGTAGTCCGCGGGCCCCTTGTGCGGGACGGACGCGGCGACCGAGTAGTAGCGGAAGCCTCCGCCGTTGGGCAGGAGGCCGGTCAGGCCCGTCGGGTCCTTGCCGGCGACGGCGGCGAGGACGCCCTCCATGCCGCGTTGCAGCACGGGAGCCGAGACCACGCCGAAGGCGCCCAGGCCGAGGGTGCCGAGGAAGACCCGGCGGCCGATCGGCCTGCCCCGTGCGTCGGGTCCCTCGGATGGTTCAGAGTTCACGCATTCATTCGAGCACTTCCGGCCCCCGGGAGGCCAGGGAGGGCGGCCGGCGGTCAGACTTCCGTAAGCACTTCTCACCCGGGGCGTGGAACACCGCGCCTCACAAGGCCGCGCCGAGCGAGCGGCAGCGGGCGGCGCGGAAGGCCTGCCGGCCGTCGCGGTGCGGATAGGACCAGGGGGCCGGGGTGGCGTGCCGGCCGATGCGCTGGAACAGGGCCGCCGCCTCGGCCGGGCGGCCGGCCGAGGACATGGCGTAGGCCAGGTGGTTGAGGTCGAGGTGGCGGCGGGGGTGGTCGTCGTGCTCCCATTCCAGCCACCAGTCGAAGGACGCCCGCAGGATCCGCCGGGCCCTGGGGCCCGACCAGTGCCCGCAGGCGGCCGGGTCGGCGGGGGCGAGGCCGGTGGCGGCCAGGACCCGGTAGCGCTCGGCGTACGCGACCACCGGCAGGACGGCCAGCGGGGAGTCGGCGGGGGCCTCGGCGGCGGCCCGCTCGGCGAGGTCGTACACCTCGTGGGACTCGGCCCGGCCGCTCTGGGGCCGCTCGGCGAGACGGGCGACCAGCAGATGGTGGGCGTGGTGGTGCTCGGGGTGGCGGTCGCGCAGTTCCGCGAAGGCGCCGAGCAGCTCGCTCTCCGGGCCCAGGGTGCGCGCCAGCAGGAGCAGGCCGAGCCAGGGGGTGGGGTCGGCGGGGGCGAGCGCGGCAGCGGCTTCGCAGGCCTCGCGGGCGCGGTCGGGTTCCTCTTTGCCGCGCAGGGCGCGGTGGACCAGGGCCAGGGCGAGCAGGGTGGCGGCGTCGGCGGAGCCCGGCTCGGCGAGCTGCCACTCCCGGGCCCAGGCGGCGGCGTACGGCTCGGCGGCGAGCCCGGTGACGCGGTGGCCGCGGCGGTCCCAGTCGTCGCCGGTGTGCAGCAGCAGCGAGCGGGCGGCCTGCCAGCGGCCCTGGGCCAACGCGGCCCGGGCGGTGCGGAGTCCGGCGTCGTCGAGAGCCTCGTCGAAGGCGCCGCCCTGGGCGCCTTCGGAGGCGGTGGATAAGGCGCCGGAGTCGTCCGGGGCGCTCTCGCCGGACGACTCCGTGAGGGCCCGGCGAGCGCCGAGCAGGGGCAGGGGTGGGGGCACCGCGGGACTTCCTGTTTCTCGGGCTGCTATCGACCGATCACGCACAGCAAACCCTCAGCCAAGGATCGCGTCAAGCGGAACCCGAAGTGTTACTGGCTTCAATCACCTTGACACGAGCGGCACTTGACACATGGGAGCCCTGGTCCGGGTACTCCGGAGGCGGGCGGCGACGGATTTCTGTGGCGTACGCCATGGCGCCGGGCGTCCGGGCGGCTCACCATGGGCCGCACGGTCCCCCGCCGGCGGCCACCCTAGCGACCGACCGGGCGGCGGGACCGGCCAACTGCCCGGTTCCGGGCGCTCTCCGGGGCAATGCGGCCCCGGGAGCGCTACAGTCGGCCATTACGCGTCCATGGTCCGGCCGGATGATCGAGGTACGCAGCGTGTCCGTTCTGGTTCTCCTGCTCGCCGTGAGTGCGGCCTGTTGCGTCGGCTTCGGGTTCGTGCTCCAGCAGAACGCCGCCCAGAAGGCACCGCTCGGCGACTTCCTGTCCTTCCGGCTGCTGCTGGACCTGATGCGGGTGCCGCGCTGGCAGGCCGGCATCGCCCTGATGGTGGCCGGCATGGCGCTGGGCGCGATCGCCCTCGGCAAGGGCGAGATCTCCCTGGTCGAGCCGTTGCTCGCGACGAACCTGCTGTTCGCGCTCGCCCTGTCCCGCCACCAGACCAAGCAGCCTCTGGGCCGCCAGGGCTGGACCGGCCTCGCCCTGCTGGCCGGCGGCGTCACCGCGTTCATCGTGGCGGGCGAGCCGCGCGGCGGCCACGCCGTCTCCGATCCGGTGCGGCACTGGCTGATCATCGGCGCGATGCTCGGCGCGGCCATGGTGCTCACGACGTACGCCAAGCGGTCCCGGCTCAGCTGGGGCCCGGTACTGCTGGCCACCGCCGCCGGGCTGCTGTACGGCGTGCAGGACGCGCTGACCCGCGTGAGCGGCACCCGCTTCGGCGCCGGCGGCCTCACGGAGCTGCTCACCGGCTGGCAGCCCTACGGTGTGCTCGCGCTCGGCGTCACCGGCCTCGTCCTGGTGCAGAGCGCCTTCGAGACGGCTCCGCTGCGCATGTCGCTGCCCGCGCTCACCGCGGCGCAGCCGCTCGCCGGGATCCTGTGCGGGGTGGGCTTCCTCGGCGACCGGCTGCACACCGACACCGGCGCGCTGGCCTGGGAGGCCGCGGGGCTCGCGGCGATCGTCGCCGGCATCGTGCTGCTCGGGCTGCACCCGGCGATGCCGCGCGGTACGGCGCGCAGGGAGCCCGCCCGGGACCTCCAGGCACGCTGAGCCGCCCCGGTCCGGGTCCTGCTTGGATTGGGGCATGAATCCTGCTGACGAGATCCTCGACATCGTCGACGAGCACGACCGGGTCGTCGACCGGGTCCCGCGCGGCGAGGCGTACGCCCGGGGCCTGCGCCACCGGTGCGTGTTCGTCCGGGCCCGGGACGCGGCCGGACGCCTCTTCGTGCACCGCCGCACCGCGACCAAGCTGGTCTTCCCCTCCCTCTACGACATGTTCGTCGGCGGAGTCGTCGGAGCGGGCGAGTCCTACGACGAGGCCGCGCTGCGCGAGGCCGAGGAGGAACTGGGGGTCAGCGGTCTGCCCCGGCCGGAGTTCCTCTTCAAGTTCCTGTACGACGACGGGACCGGTAAGAGCTGGTGGTCGGCGGTGTACGAGGTGCGCTGCGACCTGCCGGTACAGCCCCAGGCGGAGGAGGTCCAGTGGTACGACTTCCTGCCCGAGGACGAGGTGGAGCGGCGGCTCGGCACCTGGGAGTGGGTCCCGGACGGGCTCGCGGCGTACGAGCGGCTGAGGGCGTTCCGCGCCGCCCGGTGAGGCCACCGGTAGGGTCCTGCGCGTGATCGAATTCGTGCGTAACGTCCGGCTCTGGTTCGCGCCGGAACAGGTACGGGAAGAGGGCAGCACTCCCGACTACCGGTTCTCGCTGGCCAACGAGCGCACGTTTCTGGCCTGGTTGCGGACCGCGCTCGCGCTGATCGGCGGGGGTTTCGCGGTGGACCAGTTCCTGCCCGACCTGCGCTGGGCGTGGCGGGTCGGCCTCGCGCTCGCGCTGCTCGGCGCCGGCGTGCTGTGCTCGCTGCGCGCGGTGAACCACTGGGTGCGCTGCGAGCGGGCGATGCGGCGGGGCGAGGATCTGCCGGCCTCCCGGTTCCCGGCGCTGCTGAGTCTGGTGGTCGCGGTGGTGGCCGTGGCGATGGTCGTGGTGGTGCTGGTCGGATGGGAGGGGTGAGCCCACCGGGCCGGGATCCGGGGCTGCAGCCGGAGCGGACCCGGCTGGCCTGGCGGCGTACGACGCTGTCGAGCACCGTGGCGGCCGTACTCGCCGTGAAGACCGCGCTGCACGGTGGCGCCTCGGCCCTCGGGATCGTGGTGTGCGCGCTGTGCTGCGCGCTCTGGCTGGGCTTCCTGTGGGTGGCCCACGACCGCATCCGGGTCCTCGAGACGAGCCCCCGCCCGGCCGCGCTGGCTCCCCGGCACGCGACGACGGCGGTGCTGTGCGCCGTGGCGATGGCGGTGTGCGCGGCCGTACTCGTCTTCTAGCGGCCGTACTCGCGGTCCGGCGGCCGCGCTCGTGGTCTAGGGGGTGGCTTCCTCGGCCGCCCAGTCCACCGTCACCACGATCTTGCCGCGGGTGCGCCCCTCCTGGCTGAGCCGGTGGGCGTCCGCCGTCCGCTCCAGCGGGAACGTCTCCTGGACGTGCACGGACACGGCCCCCTCCTCCGCCAGCCGGGACAGCTTCGTCAGATCCTCGGCGTCGGCGCGGGCGAAGCAGTAGCGGCCGCCGTAGCTCAGCACCTCGGAGTCGGCGATGGACGCGAGCCGGCCCTCGGGCGCGAGCAGGTCGGCGGAGGTCTTCAGCGTCTCGCCGCCGATGGTGTCGAAGGCCGCGTCCACCCCCTCGGGAACCAGTGCGCGCACCCGGTCGGCCAGCCCCTCGCCGTGGGCCACCGGCTCGCCGCCGAGGCCCCGCACGAAGTCGTGGTTGTGCTCGCCCGCCGTGCCGATCACCCGGGCGCCGAGGTGGACCGCGATCTGGACGGCCAGCGAGCCGACCCCGCCGGCCGCCGCGTGCACGAGGACGGTCTCGCCCCGCTCGACCTCCAGCGCCTTGACGAGGACCTGGTAGGCGGTGAGCCCCGCGAGCGGCAGCCCGGCGGCCTCCTCGAAGGACAGGTTGCGCGGCTTGCGGGCCAGAGTGCGCACGGGCGCGGCGACGTACTCGGCGAAGGTGCCCCGGGACAGGAAGTCCTCGCGGACGTAGCCGATGACCTCGTCGCCGACGGAGAACTCCGGCACCGAGGTACCGGGCTGCACCACCACCCCGCTGACGTCCCAGCCGGGGACAACCGGGAAGACGACGTCCAGGACCGCGTCGAGATAGCCCTCGCGGCACTTCCAGTCGACCGGGTTGACGGCCGCCGCGCGTACCTTGACCAGCACCTGGTCCGGCCCGACCTTCGGGTCGCGCACGTCGCCGTACTCCAGCACCTCGGGTCCGCCGTAGCGGCTGTAGCTGATGCCCTTCATGTCCACGACCCTCCGGGGTACTCGTACGCCACGCAACCGGGATGCCCCAATATGCGCCTTTCGCGTGGCAGCCTTTCCGACGTCATCACCCCGTACCACCGAAGGCGAGCACCATGACCACCCTCCACCAGGAACACTCGGCGCACGGCACACACCGCCACGGGCCGGACTGCGGGCACACGGCCGTGCCGCACGGCGACCACCTCGACTACGTACACGACGGACATCTGCACCGGGAGCACGACGGCCACTGGGACGAGTGCGAGCCGGCCGGCCACACCCCGCACGAGGGCCACGAGCACGTGCACCACGAGGAGTGCGGGCACGCGCGCGTGCAGCACGGCGACCACGTCGACTACCTGCACGACGGGCACCGGCACGCCGAGCACGGGGACCACTGGGACGACCACTGACCCTGCCGGCGGGCAGGGACCGACGGCTCCCCGGGAGAAACGCGCCGGGGAGCCGTCGGCCCATCGTGGCTCCGGTCACGTTTCCCCTCACGTTCGACCTGCGCACTGGACGGCATACCGACCGGTCGGCATCATGAGTCGAGTTCCTGTTCATCCCGTTCGTAGGAGTGACGTATGAGCGCCGACCATCCGCCCGGACTCGATCTCGACCGGCTGCGCGGCCTGCTCGACCGTGAGCGGCCGGGGCTGGTGAACGGCCCGCTGACCGGCCGGCTGATCGAGGGCGGCCGGTCGAACCTCACCTACGCGCTCTCCGACGGCACCTCGAAGTGGGTCGTCCGGCGGCCGCCGCTCGGGCATGTGCTGGCCACCGCGCACGACATGAAGCGCGAGCACCGGGTGATCAGCGCGCTGCACCCGACCGAGGTGCCGGTCCCCCGCCCGGTGCTGCTGTGCGAGGACGAGGAGGTGCTCGGGGCGCCGTTCTACGTCATGGAGTTCGTCGAGGGCACCCCGTACCGCACCGCGGCCCAGCTCGCCCCGCTGGGCGCGGAGCGCACCCGCAACGCCGTGCTGTCCCTGGTGGACACGCTGGTCGGACTGCACGCGGTGGACCCCGCGGAGGTGGGCCTCGCGGACTTCGGCCGGCCCGCGGGCTTCCTGGACCGGCAGCTGCGCCGCTGGGGCAAGCAGCTGGACGCCTCGCGCAACCGCGAGCTGGCCGGCATCGACGAGCTGCACGCCGCCCTCGGACGCGCCCTGCCCGCCTCCCCCGCGCCCACCGTGGTGCACGGCGACTACCGCCTCGACAACGTCCTGATCGGGGACGACGACCGGATCAAGGCCATCCTCGACTGGGAGATGTCGACCCTCGGCGACCCGCTGACCGACCTGGGCCTGCTGGTGATGTACAGCCAGCCGCTGGGCATGGCCGAATCCCCCGTGTCCACGACCGCCGAGGCTCCGGGGCACCCGTCCCCGCGGGAGCTGATCGAACGGTACGCCGCGCGCTCGGGGCGCGATGTCTCCGCCGTCTCCTGGTACACGGCGTTCGCCTGGTTCAAGCTCGCCGTGATCCTGGAGGGCATCCACTACCGGTACACGCTCGGCCAGACGGTCGGGCGCGGCTTCGACCGGATCGGCGAACTCGTGCCCGTCTTCATCGACCACGGACTGACCACTCTTCAGGAAGGCTGACCGGACATGGACTTCGCGTTCGACGCGCGTACGGAGGAGCTGCGCGGCAGGCTGCTCGCCTTCATGGACGAGTACGTCCATCCGGCCGAGGCGGTGGCCGAGGAACAGCGGGCCGCGCTGGCGTCCCCCTGGGACACCCCGGCCGTGGTCGAGGAGCTGAAGGCCGAGGCCCGCAGGCAGGGCCTGTGGAATCTCTTCCTCCCCGACGCCGAGTACGGCGCCGGGCTGACGAACCTCCAGTACGCCCCGCTCGCCGAGATCACCGGTCGCTCCCCGCATCTGGCGCCCACGGCGACGAACTGCGCCGCGCCGGACACCGGCAACATGGAGGTGCTCGCCCAGTTCGGCAACGAGCAGCAGAAGAAGCAGTGGCTGGAGCCGCTGCTGGCCGGCGAGATCCGCTCGGCGTTCGCGATGACCGAGCCGGAGGTGGCCTCCTCCGACGCCACCAACATCACCACGCTCATCGAGCGGGACGGCGACGAGTACGTCATCACCGGCCGCAAGTGGTACATCTCCGGCGCGATGAACCCGGACTGCAAGATCTTCATCGTGATGGGCAAGACGGACCCGGACGGCGCCGACATCCGCCGTCAGCAGTCGATGGTCCTGGTGCCGCGCGACACCCCGGGCGTCACGGTCAGGCGCGCGATGCGGGTCTTCGGTTACGAGGACCACTCGCACGGCGGCCACGCCGAGGTGGTCTTCGACCACGCGCGCGTACCGGTGTCGAACCTGATCGGCGAGGAGGGCGGCGGCTTCGCCATCGCCCAGGCCCGGCTCGGCCCCGGCCGGATCCACCACTGCATGCGGCTGATCGGCATGGCCGAGCGGGCGATCGAGCTGATGTGCCGGCGGGCCGTGTCCCGTACCGCGTTCGGCAAGGCGCTGGCCCAGCAGGGTGTGGTGCACAACTGGATCGCGGACGCCCGGGTGACGGTCGAGCAGCTGCGGCTTCTCGTCCTGAAGACGGCGTGGCTGATGGACACGGTCGGCAACAGGGGCGCGCACACGGAGATCCAGGCCATCAAGATCGCCACGCCTCGCGCGGTGGTCGACATCATCGACCGCGCGATCCAGCTGCACGGCGCGGGCGGCGTGAGCCAGGACTTCCCGCTGGCCGAGCTGTACGCGGCGGCCCGCACCCTGATGATCGCCGACGGCCCGGACGAGGTGCACCAGCGGTCGCTGGCGCGCCGGGAGCTGAAGAAGTACCTCTAGGCAAGAGTGCGCGAGGGGCGGTCGCCGCGGGCGACCGCCCCTCGCGTCTGTCTCCGGGGGCTACGGCCGCAGCGCCCGCAGCAGCAGGTCGGCCAGGTGGTCGGCGACCTGCTGGGGGGTCAGGGGGCCGTCGGGGCGGTACCAGGTCGACAGATGGTGGACCGAGCCGAAGTGGTAGTCCACGACCAGGTCGGCCGGGGTCGCCGTGGAGAAGACGCCCTCGCGCTGGCCCTCCTCGATGAGCGCGCGGAAGCGTTCGTGGTAGCGCCGGCGCTCGGCGCGCACCTGCTTGTTCTTCTCCGGGCTCAAGTGGTGCATGGAGCGGAAGAAGATCATCGCGTCGTCGAGGTTCTCGATCGTCGTGACGACGACGTCCGCCGCCGCGCCTCTGAGCCGCTTCTCCACCGGTGCGTCCATGGTGGCGAAGTGGTCCAGCCGCTCCTGCTGGACGCGCAGCACGCGCGCGTACACCTCGTGCAGGAGGTCGTCCTTGGAGCCGAAGTAGTGGTACAGCGCCCCCTTGGTGACGCCGGCCGCCTCCACGATCTCCTGCACCGAGGTGCGGTCGTAGCCCTGCTCGGCGAAGAGGCGAGTGGCGGCGTTCAGCAGCCGCTGCGGAACGGGGGTCCCGTCTCCGTCCGTCGTCCTGGGCACTGCCGCCACCTGCCTTTCCGTCGTTGTCACCGACTGTCGTCGTTGTTCCCGCGCGCGTGGGAACGCAGTTCCCGACGGAGGATCTTCCCACTCGCCGTCTTGGGCAAGTCGGGCAGGATCTCCACCTGGCGCGGGTACTTGTAGGCGGCCAGTCTCTCCTTGCAGTACATCGCGAGTTCATCCGGGTCCGCCTGCGCGCCCGGACGGAGACTGATGTAAGCCCTGACGGTCTCCCCGCGGTAGCCGTCCGGGACGCCGACGACGGCCGCCTCGCGCACCGCCGGATGGGTGTAGAGGACGTCCTCCACCTCGCGCGGCCACACCTTGAACCCGGACGCGTTGATCATGTCCTTCTTGCGGTCCACGACGTACAGCCAGCCCTGCGGGTCCATGAACCCGATGTCACCGGTGCGCAGCTCGCCGTCCGGGAAGGTCTCGGCGGTGGCCTCGGGGCGCCGCCAGTAGCCGGGGACCACCTGGGGGCCGCGTACGACGATCTCGCCCTGTTCGCCGAGGGGGACCTCCTCGCCCCGCTCGTCCACGATGCGCACGAGCGTGTCGGCGCCGGGCAGGCCGACCGACAGCGTTCCCGAGCCGGGGTCGACGGGCGCCTCCAGACGGGGCGGCACGGCGGCGCAGGGGGCGGTGCACTCGGTGAGGCCGTAACCGTTGCGGATGTACGGCCCGAACCGCTCGCGGAACCGCTCCACCAGGGCCGGCGGAAGCGGCGCGCCGCCGGAGGCGATGCCGGCGAAGGACGCGAAGTGCTCGCGGGTGACCCCGGGGTGGGCGGCGAGCGCCATGAAGGCGGTGGACGGGCCGACGGTGTAGTGCGGACGGTGCTCGGTGAACGCCTCCAGGACGACACCCGGCTCGAAGCGGTAGGTGAGCACCAGGGTGCCCGCGCTGTTCAGACAGGCGCCGAACTGGGCCACCATCCCGGTGATGTGGAACAGCGGCGCGAGCGCGTAGTAGACCGGCGGGTCGGGCAGGGCCAGACCGGTCCGCTGGCGCTCGGCGTTGTACATGATGTTGCCGTGCGTGTTGGTGGCGCCCTTGGGGGTGCCGCTGGTGCCCGAGGTGTAACTGATCAGCGCGATGTCCCCGGGACGCGGCGCGCGGCCCTCGGGTGCCTTGCCGCCCTGCCGGGCGACGGTGACCAGGTCGTCGGCGTCTGGGGCCTGGGGCAGCCGCTCGAAACTCAGCACGCGCGCGTCGTCGCGCGTCTGGAAGTCCAGCTCGCACCCGGTGAGCACGATCCGCACCGGCGAGTCGGCGGCCGTCTCCCGCAGGTACGCCTCCCAGGCCCGGTCGGAGCAGATCAGCGCGGCGACCTCGCCGTCGTGCAGGACGTGGCCGACCTCGGCGGACTTGTACATGGGGTTGACGGGCACGACCGTCGCGCCCGCCTTCAAGGCGCCGAGCACGGCGAGCACGAAGTGCGGGGAGTTCTGGAGCAGGACGGCGACCCGCTCGCCGCGCTCCAGACCGCGCCCGGCGAGGTGGGCGGCCACCGAATCGCTCAGCTCGTCGGCCTCGCGGTAGCTCAGCCGGGCGTCGAAGTAGGCGAGGAAGGTGCGGTCCGGGGTCTTTGCCGCCGCGTCGCGCAGGGCGTGCACGAGCGAGTCGGCGGGGGCGATGGGCCCGCGCTGGACGTCGTCGAGCAGGGCCAGCCAGGGCCTGGCCGCGTACGGGGAAGTGCTCACCTCGCGGCCTCCCACTTCTGCTGGACCCGGTTCATACCGGCCAGCCAGCGGTCGGGGGCGGTGGCCCGCGCCTGGTAGTACCCCTCGACCTCGGGGTGCGGCAGGATCAGGAAGCGGTCCTGCTCGATGCCCCGGAACAGCGCGTCGGCGACCGCCTCCGGCTCGATCGCGGTCGACTGCAGCACCAGCTCGCCCGCGCTGCCGGTGGCGGCCAGCATGTCGGTGCGCACGCCCTGGGGGCAGATCGCGTGGACCTTGACACCCCGGTGGCGGTAGGTGAGGGACAGCCACTCGGCGAAGGCCAGCGCGCCGTGCTTGGTGACGCTGTAGGAGGGGGCGCCGATCATGGTGAGGAGTCCGGCGGCCGAGACCGTGGAGACGAACCGGCCGCGACCGCGCTCCAGCCAGTCGGGCAGCAGCTCGTGGGCCGCTCGGACGTGCGCCATCACATTGACGTCCCAGGACAGCGCCCAGGCCTTCTCGTCGAGGGGCTCGCCGGCCGCCGCGCCCTCGAAGGCGACGCCGGCGTTGGCGCAGAAGACGTCCACGGCACCGCCGAGCGCGTCACGGGCCGCGTCGACGATCCCGGAGGCGTCGCCCGGTACGGCGATCCCGCCGATCTCCCGCGCCACCGCCTCGGCCTTGTCCGCGTTCAGGTCGTTGACCACCACCCGGGCACCCTCTGCGGCGAACCTGCGGGCCAGCGCGGCCCCGATCCCACCGCCCGCTCCGGTGACGACCACTCCCGCATCCTGCACGGCTTCCACCATCGGGCTCCTTCGACGCGACACGGCTCGGCAATGGCCAGACTAACCGGTCGGTATGTGTGAGGGAAGGGTGCCTGGGCCAACCTCAAGGGGCGCGGGACGGTGTCCGATACGCGGCTCCGCCGCGCGTGCGCGAGCAACCACTGACGGCCCGCACGCTGCACACGACGGAGGCACCCCCATGCACCTGTCCCGACGGAACCTGCTCGCATCGGCCACACTGGCGACCGTTCCGGTCACACCTCGCCGCCGCGAGCGACTGCACACCGGTTTCGAAAGACTCTCGGCCGACGGCTACACCCTCCTGGCCGGCCAGAAAGTCGGTGTCGTCACCAATCCGACCGGCATCACCCGGGACACCCTGCACATCGTCGACGTCATGCACGCCGACCCCCGCTGCGGACTCACCGCGGTCTTCGGCCCCGAGCACGGCTTCCGCGGCACCGCCCAGGCAGGCGGCTCCGAGGGCCGCTACGACGACCCGGCGACCGGCCTGCCGGTCTACGACACCTATCTGAAGAGCGGCCGGCCGCTGGCCGACATCTTCACCGCGTCCGGCGTCGACACGGTCGTCTTCGACATCCAGGACGTGGGAGCGCGCTTCTACACCTACATCTGGACGCTCTACGACTGCATGGAGGCGGCCCAGCTGGCGGGCAAGCGGTTCGTCGTCCTCGACCGGCCCAACCCCGTGACCGGCCGCTCGGCCCAGGGACCGGTCCTGCACAAGGAGTTCGCCACTTTCGTCGGCCGCCGGCCCATTGCGCAGGCGCACGGCATGACGGTCGCCGAGCTGGCCCGGCTGTTCAACGGGGAGTTCCTGAGCACGCCCGTACCCCTGGAGACCGTCCTGATGACGGGCTGGAAGCGCGGGCAGTTCTACGACGCCTGCGGCCTGCCCTGGGTGCCGCCGAGCCCGAACATGCCGACCCCGGACACCGCGCTGGCGTACTCGGGCACCTGCATGTTCGAGGGCACCAACCTCTCCGAGGGGCGCGGCACGACCCGGCCCTTCGAACTCCTCGGCGCCGAGGACATCGACGGGCGGTGGGCCGCCGCGGTCAACGGACTCGGGCTGCCCGGCGTGCGGTTCCGGGAGGCGTACTTCGCGCCCACCTTCTCCAAGTTCCAGGGCAGGACGATCGGCGGCGTACAGGTCCATGTGCACGACCGGGCCGCCTACGACCCCGTACGCACCGGGATCGCGCTGCTGGTGACCGCCAGGAAGGTCTGGAACGGCTTCGCCTGGCGTCCGGACGACTGGATCGACAAGCTCACCGGCTCCGCCCGGGTGCGGACGATGATCGACGCGGGCGCGGGCACCGACGAGGTGGTGGGCGCGTGGCAGGAGGAGCTGGGGGCGTTCCGGAGCGTTCGAAAGAAATATCTGCTCTACAAGTGACCCGTCGTGTATGGCCAACTCCGCTCCGCCGCAGGACGATGCGCCCATATCGCATCGTTTCGGGGGGACGAGGGAGCCTGACATGGCGGAGCCTGGGATGAGCGTGACTCCCTACTGGGAGCTGACCTTCGACGCGGACGGAGACGTGGACGGCTCCGAACGCGACCGGCTGCTGGCGCAGGTCACGGACCACGGCGTCCGTGACCTGATCGTCTTCGCACACGGCTGGAACAACGACCGTTCGGGCGCGACCGCGCTGTACCGGCATTTCTTCGCGCCGGTTCCGGCACTCGCCCCGAAGGCGCGGATCGGGTACGTGGGTGTGATCTGGCCGTCGATGAGGTTCTGCGACGAGCCGATCCCGGACTTCCCCAGGTCCGTGGCCGCGACGGAGGCGGTGGCGGGTCCGGCGCTGGACAAGGACACCCGGCGCGCCCTGGTGGCGGCCTTCCCGGGCCGGGCCGCCGTGCTCGACCAGCTGGCCGGGATGCTCGACGAACGGCCGGCGGGGGACGCCGAGCTGGCGGAGTTCGGGCGGCTGGCGCGGCTGCTCACGGAGCCCTCGACGGACGGATCGCAGCCGGTGGGCGCGTCGGACACGGGCGAGGAGGGCGAGCCGGCCGCGCTCGGCGGGGACCCGGTCGCGATCTGCTCCGAGTTCGCGCGGGCACTCGCCGGGCTCGGCTCCCCCGGCTCCGCCGACGGGACCGCGGCGTTCGCCCTGCCCAACCCCTGGGAGGGCGCCAAGGAACTGCTGCGCCAGCTGACGTACTACACGATGAAACGGCGGGCCGGGACGGTGGGCGAGCACGGACTCGGGCCCGTCCTCGCACGGCTGGCCGGTGCGGCCGCGGGCGTGCGGGTGCATCTGGCCGGGCACAGTTTCGGCGGCCGGCTGGTGTCGTTCGCGCTGCGCGGGCTGCCCGGCACGGTGCGCACGGTGAAGTCGGTGACCCTGCTTCAAGGGGCCTTCTCCCACTACGCGTTCGCCGCGCGGCTGCCGCAGGACACTCGTGCGGCGGGCGCGCTCAAGGACCTGCAGCACCGGATCGACGGCCCGCTGGTGTGCTGCTACTCGCGCTTCGACTCCGCGCTCGGCACCGTGTATCCGCTGGCCTCGCGAATGTCGGACGACGACCGGTCGGTCGACGGGTTCGATCTCGGGCGGATGCTGGGTGCCCGGTGGGGAGCCATGGGTCACGACGGGGTGCAGGCGGTGCCGGGCACCGTCGGACTCGACCTCGCGGCGGCCCTCGGCGGGCACCTGCCCGCCACGGGCTGCGTGAACGTCGACGCGGCCGCGGTCGTCCGGCGCGGGGGCCCGCCGGCCGGGGCGCACAGTGACATCCTGCACCCCGAACTGGCCCGGGTGGTGCTGGCGGCGGGCCGTATCACCTGACCCGCCGCCGTTCGGACGTCACCGGTGCGAGGTGTACTCCACGACCTGCTGGAAGGTCGGCCGGTTCTGCCAGCCGATCTTGCCGTGCTTGATGCCGCCCAGGGTGCGCTGGTTGATCGAGTCGGCGCACCACTGGTCGCCGGCGGAGCACAGATCGTCGCCGGGGTAGACCTGGGCGGCGGTCAGGCCGGCCGCCTGCTTCAGGGTGCTGATCAAGGCGTCCCGGCAGGCGCCGAGGCTGCCGCCGCCGCAGTACTTCTGCGCGAGCCCGCCCTGCACGGACTCGCCGAGAACCGCCCGGATGTCCTTGTCGACATAGCTCCACCAGCCGTACTGGAAGGAGCTTCCGGCGTGCGAGCCGGTCGGGCCGTGTCCGGCGGACGGTGCCTCGTCCACGGGCAGGTCGGCGGTGAACGCGGTGTACAGATCGCTGCCCAGACCGGGTTCGAACTCGGCCTTCACCAGAAGGGGCCACCAGGCGTCCAGGATGCGGATCGCGTCGGCGTCGGCGTACGTCTTCGAACCGGCCGAGGTCTGCGTGCGCTTGGCGCCCGCGGTCACCCACGCCTGGAGCTTGTTCACGGCGTCGGCGGCCGTGGGGTCGCTCACCGCCGAGGAGTTGATCACCTTCAGCAGTTTGGGCAGCACGTCCTCGGCGCGCAGGTCGGCGAGGGCCGCGTCCGCCATGGCCTGCGCCAGTTTCGTACGGGTCACCCCGCCGGCCGCGACCAGCTTCTTCACCCGGTCGTCGAGGAGGTTGCCGCGGTGCACGGACCCGTCGCCCCAGGACGCGGTCGTGTAGTCCTTGGCCTGCTTGTTGTTCCAGGAGATGTAGTAGTCCTGGTCGACCGAGTTGGGGTGCGCGGAGGCCGGGGTGTAGTCGGCCGTGTTGGTGGCCGGGTCCCAGTTCTTCCACTCGTACGCCGGCTGCGCCCACACCGGGAACTCCGCGTCGACGCCGGCGGCCCGGACCGGGTTGTCACCGCTGTTGTAGTACGCGGTGTGCTGGGAGTCGGCGTAGAACCAGTTGAAGGTGTAGTTGATGTGCTGGGCCGCGCTCTGGAAGTCCTTCGGGCCCTTGACGTAGCCGGGGTCGTTCAGCATCTGGAAGCCGATGATCGAGTCGGCCTCGTGCAGATAGGAGGAGCGCAGGCTGGTGTAGGCGACCTTCTTGCCGCCGACGGTGGCCCGGTACTCGACGGGCCCGTACTTCGTGCGCCACACGCGCATGGTGTACGACCCCGCGGCCGTGCCGTCGGCCAGGGTCGGCTTCCAGGCGTTCTTCTGCTCGACCTTGTCCATGGCGGTACAGGTGCCGTGGTACAGGTAGTGGTAGTCGTCCTGGCACAGCTCGACGGCGTAGGTGTCGATGATGTCCTGGCCCGAGGTGGTCGCGCTCCAGGAGTAGTCCTGGCCGCGGCCCAGTTCGACATACATGCTCAGGCCGGCGAAGGAGGCGCCGCGGGCGCTGATGCCGGGGCCCTGTATCTCCTGGAGCATGAGCAGCTGCGGGGCGAAGTAGCCGGTCTGCGGTCCGAAGACGGCGATGGGGTGACCGCCGGCGGTGTACTTGCCGCTGACGACGAGGGCGTTGGACATGCCGCGCTTCGCGGAGCCGAGCGTGGTCTTGGCGGCCGCGGCGGAGGTGCTCCTGGCGCCGGCGGTGGCGGCGCTGCCTGTGCGGTCGTAGACGAGCGGCTCCTGGGCCACCGAGCCGGCGTCGGGCATGGCCTCGCCCTTGGGGTCGTCGGGCCTGGAGGCGTAGGGGAAGCTCTCGCCGTTGTGGACGGTCAGGGCGGCCTCGGCGTCGTTGCGCTCGCGGAAGGACT
The DNA here is from genome assembly GCF_001542625.1 of Streptomyces griseochromogenes. Classification (NCBI taxonomy): domain Bacteria; kingdom Bacillati; phylum Actinomycetota; class Actinomycetes; order Kitasatosporales; family Streptomycetaceae; genus Streptomyces; species Streptomyces griseochromogenes. Next base: position 8,122,264 of record NZ_CP016279.1, read on the forward strand.
CCCAGACCTTGGTGCCCTGCTCCACGCCGTACTTGGACTGGGCCGCGATCAGCGAGAGGGCGTTGTCGACCTCGCCGCCCCCGCCGGAGCCGAACAGCGAGCCGATGACCGAGGCCAGTGCCACGAGGTCGGTGATCTTGAAATGGTCGATGGTGCCGGCGTTGGTGACCGCGTCCTTGTGGCCGGTCAGGTCGTACTCGCCGGGGAAGTAACGGCCGCTGTCGGAGGCGTCGATGTAGGAGTTGATGCCGTCGAGGTAGGCGCCCGCGTCGGTGAGGGCCTGCTGGCCGCGGGCGCCGTTCTTGGCGACGGCGTTGTCGATCTGTGCCTGCAGGTCGGCCTCGGTGTACGGCGCGTTGCGGTAGAACTCCTGCTCAAGGCCCTGGTTGGCAGGCGCGCCGCCGGCGAAGGCGGTCAGCTGGCCACGGCCGACATGCCGGAAGACGTCCATCAGCCACAGGCGGTCCTCGGCCGCCGCGTACCCCGCGCCGAACTCGGTGCCGTACCGGGTGGTGCCTGTGATGTGCGGCACACCGGACTTCTTGTCCCGGACGATGGTCACGTCACCGCGCCCGGCCGGCTTCTCGGTGGAGGCCACCTGGTCGGAAGGGACGCCGAACGAGGCGTCGTCGAAGAAGTTGTTGATCTTCGCATCGGTGAGGCCCGAGTAGCCCGTCGCCAGGTCGGCGTATGGGCCGAGCTGGTCCTCGGCGTGTGCGGGCTGGGTTCCGAAGGCCTGGTTGAGCAGGATCTGGGCGAGGGTCGCGTTGCCGTTCTCGCCGGGCGGCAGGATGTCCGAGCACTGGCCGCCGCAGTAGTCGTTCGAGGCCGTGGCGTTCTGAGCCGCCGCCGCCTGGGTGAGCGGGGAGAGCAGACCGGCGATCAGAACGCAGACGGATGCCGCTTTCAGGAACCCGGTGCGCTTGCGAGGAGTTCTCAGTTTGTCGAACAGCACGTTGCGTGGGGTGCGCCGTGGCATGGCAGCTCCTCCCGACGGGGGTTGGCCGGATGTTACCGCCGGTATCCCCGGGATTGAAGATGAACATGCGTCACCTTCTAGAGTCACTGCAGTCGGTGCCCGGCGGTCAACCCGGGGCGCCTTATGGGAGGGCATCGGAAATCGGATGGAGCCGATTCGCGTGTCGATACGTCTACTCGGCGGCGTTGCGCGGAACTCGTACGGCGACGTCGAAGTGACGGAAGCGGACGCAGGAATGACGGAGGTGCAAGGCGATGGCCGGATTCCGAAGTCTGGCGAGACAGGTGCGCGATCCACGGTGTGATCTGGCACTGCGACGCTACTCACTGCGCAAGTGCCTGGAGCGGTTCGCTCCCTACGGGCACCGGGCGACCTGGGACCACCTGTGTTCCCGGGCCGGTTTCGGTCCGGAGGACCGGTCCCCCGACCCGGCGCGGCTCGTGGCCGCGCTGGAGGAGCTGGAGGCGGCGCGGGCGGTCTGGCTCGGCTATGAGGCCGAGTTCGCCGAGCGCCGCAAGAAGGAGAAGCACGACGGGCTGCGCCGGCCGGGCAGCGTGGACGACTGGCACCGGCTGACCTGGGGCGGGTTCGGGGTCGCCTGGTGCGACGATCCGCGGGTCCACCCCGACGAGCCCCTGGCCGAGGTGCTGCGCCGGCTCATCGCCGCGCTGAACCGTGAACCGGGCTCGGTCTGCCCGGTGTGCGGCGGCGAGCGCCTCGTGTGGAAGTACGGCCTGGACCACGAGCCGTCGTCCGGTCCGGTCTGCGCGGACTGCGGGATCCTCGTGCCCCGGCCCGTGCTCACGCCCCATGCACTGGCCCATGCCAGGCGGGGACGCTTGCTGATGTCGGCCTGATCGGCGAGGGGGGAGGAACCGGGGGGTGCGCTGGGGGATGCCGCACCCCTTGCCGCGACGCGCCGCCCGGGGGTGCGAGACGCGGCCCGGGACCGTTGTCAGTGCCGTCCGGCACCATCGGAGCATGATGCAGGTGTGTCTCAACGGACGCCGCTCGGCCGCCGATGGCGCGTGCGTGCCGTTGTCCCCGGAGGAACTGGCGCGGTCCGCGGCCGAGGCCGTCGCGGCCGGAGCCACGGCGGTTCATGTCCACCCCAAGACGCCGTGCGGGCGCGACAGTCTGTCCCCGCGCGTGGTCGAGGCGACGATCGACGCGATACGCGGCCGGGTGCGGGTGCCGGTCGGCGTGACGACGGGAGCCTGGGCCGCGCCCGACCCCGCGGCCCGGTGCGCACGCGTCGGCTGCTGGTCGGTGCTGCCCGACTTCGCCTCGGTCAACTGGCATGAGCCGGGCGCCGAGGAGGTCGCCGAGCAGCTTCTCACCATGGGCATCGGCGTGGAGGCGGGCATCTGGTCCGGCACGGACGGGGCGGCCCGGTTCGCGGCCTCGCCGCTCGGCCCGAGGGTACTGCGGGTGCTCGCGGAGGTGACCGACCCGGACCCGGCGACCGCGCGGGCCACGGCACACGATCTGCTGGCCGCCCTGGGGGACGCGCACGGCCGTCCGGTCCTGCTGCACGGCGAGGAGGGCGGCACCTGGCCGGTGCTGCGGCTGGCCGGACGACTGGGCCTGGCCACCCGCACAGGCCTGGAGGACACGCTGTTCCTGCCGGACGGCGAACGGGCCTTGTCCAACGCTCAGTTGGTGGCGGAGGGCCTGGTCCAGTACGGGTCGTTCCAGCGGTCCTCGTAGGGCAGGCCGACCAGCCGGGCCCGGATCGCCAGGTCGGCCTCGCCCTGGGCGCGCAGCCGGTCCGAGGCGTGCCGGGCGAGCCAGGACCGCAGTTCGGCGACGCCTACGGCCTCGTCGTCCCGGATCCACCAGGTGAACGGCCAGGAGTCGTCGATCAGGTCGTAGAGCCATGAGCCCGCGCAGCCGACGAGATGGGTGTCGGCGACCGGATGCGGCTCCCACCGGTCGAGCAGTGGGGTCATCGTGCGCAGGATCGAGGCGCAGGTCTCGAACACGTCCTCCACCGGAAAGGGCGGGTCGGGGGTGGTGAGCACGTCGCACCACCAGGCGAGCACGAACGCCTCGACGGCCGATGCCTGCTCGGTGGGCCAGGCACGCCAGTCCACCCGGCTCAGTCCGTGACGGCCGTTGAAGCGGATGCCGTCCATGCTGCCGTCGGCCAAGGCGTGGGCGCACTGCGGCAGCAGGCGTCGCATCACGGCGGCGTGGTCCTCGAAGTGGTCGGGGACCTTGTAGACGAAGCGGCGCAGCAGACCGGTCGGGAGCCTGGTGTACGGAGTCCGCAGAAGGGCCGTCTCCTCCGGTGCGAAGCAGCGCTCGCAGCCGGTCTCGGCGGGGCTGGCGAACCCGTTGAAGACGGTGTCGATGTCCGCGAGGGCGGCGGCAAGGGCGGGTGTGGGCATGGGAGTTCGGCCCCGTTCGGTACTCCGTGCCGGGCGTCGCCGCCGGCCGAAGAGCATGACGCTAGCAGGCCCTAATCCGGTCGCTCCACCCCTTTCCCATGCGGACAGTGGGTGCCGATGAAACCGAACTGAGGAACCGAGGAGTCCCCAGATGTCGACGCTGCGCGTCACCGCCGAAGTGCTGACCGTCCACGAGCATCCGAACGCCGACGCGCTCGAACTGGCCCAGGTGGGCCTGTACCGAGCCGTCGTCGCCAAGGGCGCCTACCGCACCGGCGACGCCGCCCTCTACATCCCCGAACAGTCCGTGCTCCCGTCCGGGCTGATCGAGGAGCTGGGCCTGACCGGGCGGCTGGCGGGCGGCGAGTCCAACCGGGTCAGGGCGGTCCGGCTGCGGGGCGAGCTGTCGCAGGGCATCGTGTGCCGGCCCACTGCGCTCGCGGACGTCGATCTGGCGCGGGCCGCCGCCGAGGGCACCGACTTCGCCGAGCGGCTGGGCATCACCAAGTGGGTGCCGCCGATCCCGCCGACCATGAGCGGAGAGGTGGAGTCCGCTCCCGGCCTGCTGCCATGGGTCGACATCGAGAACATCCAGCGCTACCCGGACATCTTCGCCCCGGGCGAGCCGGTCGTCCTCACCGAGAAGCTGCACGGCTCGGCGTGTCTGCTGACGTATGTCGCCGACGAGGACCGGGTGTACGTGTCCTCCAAGGGCTTCGGGGCGAAGTCCCTGGCCCTGAAGGAGGACCCGCGCAACCTCTACTGGCGGGCGATACGAGGACACGGCGTCGCCGAGACGGCGGCGCGGCTCTGCGAGCGGCTGGGCGCCGCGCGGGTCGGCATCTTCGGGGAGGTGTACGGCGCCGGGGTGCAGGACCTCACGTACGGGGCCGACGGGCGGCGGGAGACGCTCGGGTACACGGCGTTCGACGTGTCGGCGGAGATCGACGGGGCGCTGTGCTGGCTGGACTCCGCCGAGTTGCTCGAGGGTGAGTTGCCCGTGGTGCCACGGCTGTACTCGGGGCCGTACGACATCGAGCGGGTGCTGGAGTTCGCGAGCGGGCGGGAGACGGTGTCCGGGCGGGAGCTGCATCTGCGGGAGGGCGTGGTGATACGGCCTGCCGTGGAGCGGTACAGCGCGGTGACCGGGGGGCGGGCGATCGCCAAGGCGGTGAGTCCCGCGTATCTGACGCGCAAGGGCGGCACCGAGTACGAGTAGGTCTCCGGTTGCCCGGTGCCGCGGCCGGGCGGGGGGTGGGGGGCGCCGGCGGGTTGCCGCCGAGCCGCCCCTACCGCCCCTCGGCCAGGAGGCGCGAGCCCACCCTCCGCTCGCCGAACACATCGTCCGGGTTGGACAGAACACACGTGTCCAAGGACAGACACCCGCACCCGATGCAGTCCGTGAGGTGGTCCCGCAGTCGGTTCAGCTGCTTGATGCGCTCGTCGAGTTCGGAGCGCCAGGCCTCCGAAAGCCGGGCCCAGTCCTCATGGGTCGGGGTGCGTTCCTCGGGGAGCTGGGCCAGGGCCTCGCGGATCGTGGCGAGGGGGATGCCGACCCGCTGGGCCGCGCGCACGAAGGCGACCCGGCGCAGCGTGTCGCGGGTGTAGCGGCGCTGGTTTCCGGAGGTGCGGCGGCTGGTGATCAGGCCCTTGGACTCGTAGAAGTGCAGGGCGGAGACGGCGGCACCGCTGCGCGCGGACAACTGGCCGACGGTCAGCTCATGGATCTTCTCGGGAATCTGGGGCACCCCTCAGAGACTACCCACACGCCTCGGAGGACGAATCGTTGACAGGCGCCCCTCACCCGACCATGCTAAGCAGTTGCTTAGACCTACGAGCGAGAGGCCGGGAACATGGCAGAACCGAGGACCTTCACCTCCCCCGACGAGCTGAAGGCCGCCGTGGGCGAGCAACTGGGCCACACCGACTGGCTGGAGATCGACCAGAAGCGGATCGACCTGTTCGCGGAGGCCACCGGCGATCACCAGTGGATCCATGTGGACCCGGAGAAGGCCGCCGCGGGGCCGTTCAAGACCACCATCGCCCACGGCTATCTGACCCTCTCGCTGCTTCCGCTCTTCGGACCGCAGCTCATCAAGGTCGAGGGCGTGACGATGGGCGTCAACTACGGGACGAACAAGGTGCGTTTCCCCTCACCCGTCCCGGTGGGCTCCCGGCTGCGCGCCACCGCGACGATCACCGGTGTCGAGGACGTCAAGGGCGGCGTCCAGGTGAGCGTCGCCTTCACCGTGGAGCGCGAGGGCGGCGACAAGCCGGTCTGCGTCGCGGAGTCGGTGTCCCGCTACTACCTCTGAGCGCGGCGCGCCCTACTTGGCGCCCACCATCCGCAGCACGAGGTCGGCGTAGAGCGCGCCGACCTCCTCGGGGGTGCGCGGCCCGTCCACGGTGAACCAGCGCGCCACGTCGATGCACAGCGACAGCACGGCGAGCGTGGTGCCGTGCACGTCCAGCACGTCGAACTCGCCCGAGGCCACTCCGTCCTCGACGATCCCGCGCACCTCGGCGTCGACCTGGCGGCGCAGCGCGACGATCTCGGCCCGGGCCTCGGGCCCGAGCGCGTCGAGTTCGTACTGCACGACCCGCGCCGTGGTGCGCCGCCCGGCGTGCCAGCGGACGAAGGAGCTGACGGCGTCGGACAGCCGCTCCGCGGCGCTCCCCTCGCGCCCGGCCGCCGTCCGCAGGATGTCCAGGGCCCTGTCGTGGCCGATCCGGCTGATCCGGTGGAGCAGCTCTTCCTTGGTCTTGTAGTGGATGTAGAGAGCGGCCGGGCTCATGCCGGCGCGGCCCGCGATGTCGCGTGTCGTCGTCGCGTGGTAGCCGCGCTCGGCGAAGGCCTCCACGGCGGCGATGAGCAGCCGCCGGGCCGCGTCAGGGGTGACCTCTTCCCACGGCTCGACCTCGCCGCCGGCCGTCTCCTCCGCCGTACTCATCGCTCGCTCGCCCCTTCCGGTCACAGGAGGTACACCATACCGCCGAAAGTGAGCGCTCGCTTAGTGTGACGCCCAGAGCCCCTAGAGCTTCTCACAGCACCTCAGAGCTTCTCGAAGGGGTCGTGCTCGGCGAGCAGCTTGTCCAGACGGGCCTGGTCGACCCGGCTGACGATCTGCCCGGCCTCCTGGCGGTCCCGGATCACCTTGGCGAGGGTGAAGGCGGAGGTGACGAGGTACAGGACGGCGATCGCCAGGAAGCCGCGCACCCAGGCGTTGGCGTTGAGCTGGTAGATACCGACGGCGGTGGCGGCCATGGCGACCGAGAAGGATGCGACGGCCTGGCCGTAGAACGCGGCCGTGCTCTGCTGCTTGACCGGTGTGTCACTCATGGGAGCCAGCATCGGCGGACGTGGCCCACGCCACATCCGCCGAGATACTCAGGCGGATACTCAGAAAGCGGAGACGCCGGTCAGTGCCCGGCCGATGAGCAGCTTCTGGATCTGGCTGGTGCCCTCGTAGAGCGTCATCACGCGGGCGTCGCGCAGGAGTTTGCCGACCGGGTACTCGTCGATGTAGCCGTAGCCGCCGAAGACCTGCAGGGCGTTGCCGGCGGCGCGCACGGCGGTCTCGGAGGCGAACAGCTTGGCCTTGGAGGACTCCACGGCGAACGGCCGGCCGCGGTCGATCAGGTCGGCCACCCGCCAGGTGAGCAGCCGGGCCGCGTCCACGTCGACGGCGATGTCGCTGATCAGCTCCTGCACCAGCTGATGGCGGGCGATGGGCTTGCCGAACTGCTCGCGCTCGCCCGCGTACTTCACGGCCGCGTCCAGCGCGGCCTGGGCTATCCCGACGCAGCCGGCGGCCACCGACATCCGTCCCTTGGCCAGGGCCGACATGGCGACGGAGAAGCCCTTGCCCTCCTCGCCGATCATCGCCGAGGCGGGCACCCGGACGTCCTCGAGGACCAGTTCGGCGGTGGCCTGGCCGCGCAGGCCGAGCTTGCCGTGGATGGTGCGGCGGGTCAGCCCGGGCGTGGCGGTGGGGACGAGGAAGGCCGAGACACCCTTGTGGCCGGGGGCGTCGGTGGAGCGGGCGAAGAGGAGGACGACGTCGGCCCAGGTGCCGTTGGTGATGAACATCTTGGTGCCGTTGAGGACGTAGTCGCCGCCGTCGCGCACCGCGCGGGTGGTGAGGCTGCCCGCGTCGGAACCGGTGCCGGGCTCGGTGAGGCCGAAGCAGCCGACGCACTCGCCCGCTGTCAGCCCCGGCAGCCAGCGCCGCTTCTGCTCCTCGCTCCCCCACGCCGCGATCGACTTGGCGACCAGGCCCAGGGAGACGGAGACGATCCCGCGGACCGAGGAGTCACCGCGCCCCAGCTCCTCGGTGACCAGGCAGTACGCGAGATGATCGCCGCCCGAGCCGCCGTACTCCTCGTCGACGGTCAGCCCGAGGAAGCCGACCTCGCCGAGCTTCTTCACGATGCCGCGGTCGACCTCCTCGGCCCGGTCCCAGGCGACCACGTGCGGGGCGATCTCGCGCTCCACGAAGTCCCGGGCGAGCTGCCGTACGGCGGCCTGCTCCTCGCTCAGCTCCAGGTTCACCACGCGATCACCCCACACAGACGGAATCTTGAAAACTATACATTTAAATTAGCACTGCTAGTTTCCAGGGAACAGCCCTACTATGTGCGCCATGGCCCGACCGCGCAAGCCCCTTCTCAGCACCGACCGGATCGTCGAGACGGCCCGGGAACTCGTGGACGCGGAGGGCCTGGCGGCCGTCTCCACCCGGCGGCTCGCCGCCGAGCTGGGGGTGAGCGGGCCCTCGCTGTACAACCACTTCCGCACCAAGGACGAGATCCTGGAGGCGGTCGCGGACTCGGTGAGCGCCCTGGTGGACCTGTCGATGTTCGAGGACCGCCGGCACTGGCGGACCGCGCTGCACGACTGGGCCGTCTCCTACCGGGCGGCCCTGCGCGACCACCCGAACATCGTCCCGGTCCTGGCCCGGGGGCCGGGGCGCCGCCCCGCCGCGCTCCGCCTCGCCGACGCGGTCTACGGCGCGATGGTCGACGCGGGCTGGCCGCCGGCCCAGGCGACCTCCATCGGCGCGCTGATGCGCTACTTCATCATGGGCTCCGCGCTCGGCTCCTTCGCCGGAGGCTTCGTGGACGACGCGAGCGCGTACGACCCCGCCGACTATCCCCACCTCGGCCAGGCCCACCTGCTCGCCGAGCAGCAGGAGAAGATCGACGAGCGGGCCTTCGAGGCCGGGCTCGCGGCACTGCTGGACGGACTGGCCCAGCAGTACGAGCAGGTGCGCCAGAGCGTGTGAGGACACTTCGGCCGGCGCCGAAGTGTCGGTGCCCCATGCTGGGTGCATGACCACGAAGGACTCCCGGACCGCCCACGGCTCCCAGGCCGCCGACCTGGCCTCGCTCGCCTCGCTGGTCGCCGACGAGACCCGGGCCGCGTGTCTGCTGGCCCTGCTGGACGGGCGGGCCTGGACGGCGGGTGAGCTGGCCCGGCACGCCGGGGTCGCCGCGTCCACGCTGAGCGAGCACCTGGGCAAGCTGGTGGCCGGTGGGCTGCTCGCGGAGGAACGGCAGGGCAGGCACCGGTACGTCAGGCTGGCCGACGCCCAGGTGGCACAGCTCGTCGAGGATCTCGCCGCGCAGGTGCCGGCGGTGCGGCAACGGCCGCGCACTCTGCGGGAGTCGAGCGCGGGCTCCGCGATGGCCCGGGGGCGTACCTGCTACGACCATCTGGCCGGCCGGCTCGGCATCGCGGTCACGGACGCGCTGACCGAGCGGGGACTCCTTCGGCAGGACACCGGGTTCGCGCTCACGGACGCGGGGCTGGAGTGGTTCGCCACGGTGGGCATTCCTCTCGACCGTCAGGGGCGGCGCCCGCTCGCCCGAGCCTGCCTCGACTGGACCGAGCGGCGGCCGCATCTCGCGGGTGCGGCGGGGGCCGCGCTGTGCCGGCATGCGCTGGATGCCGGGTGGTGCGTGCGGATCGGTTCCGAGCGGGCGGTGAAGGTGACGCCGTCGGGCGGGCGGGTGCTGTTCGAGTTGCTGGGCATCGAGGCGGGATCGGTGTGCTGAGGGCTACGGGGCGGGGCGGCTCTGTGGTGTGCCGGGTGCGGTTCGTTCTTGGCCGGTCGCGCCCACGCGGCGGAGCCGCATATCGGTACAGCCCCGAGCCCCTTCGGGGCGCACAGCTGCGGGCAGTCGTGCCTCCCCCAGTGCCTTGAAGGCCTACCCGTGAACCCCGTCCGATTTCCGCCGGTCCGCCTGCCGGCCCATACCTAGCCTCAGGAGCATGATGAACGCCACGCCACGCCACCACCTCCTCCCCGCCGTCGCAGCGGTCGTCACCGTCGTGCTGTGGGCCTCCGCCTTCGTGGCGATCCGTAGTGCCGGGGACGCCTACTCGCCGGGCGCGCTGGCGCTCGGGCGGCTGCTCTCCGGGAGCGTGGCCCTGGGGATCATCTGCGTCGTACGGCGGGAAGGGTGGCCGCCGAGGTCCGCCTGGCGGGGCATCGGCCTGTCCGGGGTGTTGTGGTTCGGGTTCTACATGGTCGCCCTGAACTGGGGCGAGCAGCAGGTGGACGCCGGCACCGCGGCCCTCGTCGTGAACGTCGGCCCGCTCCTGATAGCCCTGCTCGGCGCCCGCCTGCTCGGTGACCCGATGCCGCCCCGGCTGCTGGCGGGCATGGCCGTGTCGTTCGCCGGTGCCGTGACCGTGGGTCTTTCGATGTCGGCCGGGGGCGGTTCCTCGGTGCTCGGTGTGGTGCTGTGTCTGCTGGCGGCCGTGGGGTACGCCTTCGGGGTCGTCGCGCAGAAGCCCGCTCTCGGCCGGGCGAGCGCTCTGCAGGTGACGACGTTCGGGTGTCTCGTCGGTGCGGTGGTGTGCCTGCCGTTCGCCGGGCAGTTGGTGGGGCAAGCGGCCCATGCGCCTGCCTCGGCCACCCTCGACATGGTGTATCTCGGGATCTTTCCGACCGCGCTCGCCTTCACCACCTGGGCCTACGCCCTCGCCCGGACCACCGCCAGCCGGATGGGCGCGACGACGTACGCCGTTCCGGCCCTGGTCGTGCTGATGTCGTGGCTGGCGCTCGGGGAGGTGCCGGGGCCGCTCACGCTGGCGGGCGGGGTGCTGTGCCTCGCGGGCGTCGCGGTGTCGCGGTCCCGGGCGCGCGGGCGGACGCGGCGGGTCGCGGCCGGGGAGCCGCGACCCGAGAAGGTCGGCTGAACCTCAGAACACCACGAGCGCCCGGCCGCCCTTGCCCGCGAGCATGTTGTCGAAGGCCGCCGGGATGCCCTCCAGGGCGATCCGCTCGGTGACCAGCGCCGAGAGGTCCAGGCGGCCCGCCCGTACATGCCCGGCGAGCAGCGGCAGATCGCGGGCCGGGTCGGTGTTGCCGTAGACGCAGCCGGACAGGGTGCGGCCCCAGTGGAAGATCTCCAGGGCGTTGAAGGTGACCTCCTGGTCCTTGCCGCCGATGCCGACGACGGTGGTACGGCCGCCCCGGCGGGTGACATCCCAGGCGGCGCGGATGCTGACCGCGCGGCCCACGCACTCCACGGAGACGTCGACGCCCTGCTTGTCGGTGAGGGCGCGGATCTCGCGCGCGGTGGCGTCGGAGGCGAGGACGTAGTCGGTGGCGCCCGCCGCCCGGGCCAGCTCCTCCTTCCCGGGGGAGACGTCCACCGCGATGATGCGGGACGCGCCCGCGATCCGGGCCGACTGGAGGGCGGCCAGGCCGACTCCGCCGACGCCGAACACCGCGACCGTCTCGCCGGGCTGGACCCGTGCCGAGTGGTGGACGGCGCCGTAGCCGGTGAGGACGGCGCAGCCGAGGAGGGCCGCGTCGGTGAGCGGGACGCCCTCCGGCAGGGGCAGCACGCAGGACGCGGAGACCACCGTCTCCTCGGCGAACGCGGCGACGTTCAGGCCGGGGTGGAGGTCGGTGCCGTCGGTGGTGCGGGCGTAGACGTCTGCGGCGCCGTTCATCGCGTTGGCGCACAGCCAGACCTCGCCGAGCGCGCAGGCGTGGCAGGTGCCGCAGGAGGGGGCCCAGTTGAGGACCACGGGGTCACCGGGCGAGACATGGGTGACTCCCTCGCCCACGGCCACGACGGTGCCGGCTCCCTCGTGACCGAGGACCGCCGGGACCGGCACCCGCATGGTGCCGTTGGACAGGGACAGGTCGGAGTGGCAGACACCGGCGGCGGCGAGGCGGACGCGGACCTGTCCGGGGCCCGGGTCCGGCAGCTCGATGTCGGTGATCTCCAGGGGGGCGCCTATGGCGGGCAGAACGGCGGCTCGTACGGCCATGACTCTCGGACTTCCTTAGAACTGGAGGGACTTGGTCTGGAGGTACTCGGCGAGTCCGTGCCCGCCCAGTTCCCGGCCGACCCCGGACTGCTTGTAGCCGCCGAAGGGGGCGAGGGGGTTGAACCGGCCGCCGTTGATGTCGACCTGGCCGGTGTCCATGCGGCGGGCGAAGGCGACGGCCTCGGCCTCGTCGGCGGCCCACACGGCGCCCGCGAGGCCGTACACCGTGCCGTTGGCGATGCGCAGGGCGTCCTCCTCGTCCTCGTAGCGCAGGATCGTGAGGACCGGGCCGAAGATCTCCTCCTGGGCGACGGTCATCTCCGGGGTGACGTCGGCGAAGACGGTCGGGCTGACGAAGCAGCCCCGCTCCCGGGGGGATTCGGGGACGCCGGCGACCAGGCGGGCGCCCTCGGCGATGCCCTTCTCGATGTAGCCGCGCACCCGTGCCTGCTGCTTGGCGCTGACGACCGGGCCGATGCGGTCGCCGTACTTGGCGGCCGCGGCCCCGGCCAGTTCGACCGCCTCGTCGTACTGGTCGCGGTGGACCAGCATGCGGGTCCAGGCGCTGCACGTCTGGCCGGAGTTGGACATGACGTTGGCGACGCCGACGCTCACGGCCTTGGCGAGGTCGGCGCTCGGCAGGATGACGTTGGCGGACTTGCCGCCGAGTTCGAGGGCGACCTTCTTGACGGCCGCGCCGGCCACCGCGCCGATCTGCCGGCCGACCGCCGTGGAACCGGTGAAGGAGACCAGATCGACACCCGGGTGCTCGGCGAGGGCCTGCCCCGCGACCGGGCCGAGGCCGGTGACGAGGTTGAACACACCCGCCGGGACACCCGCCTCGTGCACCGCCTCGGCGAAGAGCTGGGCGGTGAGCGGGGTGTCCTCGGCGGGCTTGAGGACGATCGTGCAGCCCGCGGCGAGCGCCGGGGCCACCTTGGCGACGATCTGGTGCAGCGGGTAGTTCCAGGGGGTGATCGCGCCGACGACGCCGATCGGCTCGTGCAGGACGGTCGAGTTGCCGACCTTCTCCTCGAAGGAGTGGGTGGCGGCGAGCTCGGCGTAGGAGTCCGCGACCGCGATCGGCACGCCCGCGTGCACGGTCTGCGAGAACTGCGGCGGTGCGCCCAGTTCGGCGGTGACCGTCTCGGCGATCTCGTCCTTGCGGGCCGTCATGACGTCCCGCAGGGCGGCGAGCCGGGCGGCCCGCTCGGCCGGGGGTGTGGCGGCCCAGCCCGGGAGCGCGGCGCGCGCGGCACGTACGGCGGTGTCGACATCCAGGGCGCCGCCGGCCGGGACCTTGCCGATGACCTGCTCGTCGGCGGGGTTCACGACCTCGATCACGTCCCGGCTCTCGGCGGGGCGCCAGGCGCCGTCGATGTACAGGCCGTCGTGTGCCTTCATGCTGCTTCCTTCCGGGCGGTGCCGTGTCGTCGTCCGGTTCACAAACTAGCGGCGTTAGTTTTCGTGCACCAGACGCCTCATGACATCAGAAGTCGGCCCGTGCCCGGTCGTCCACCCTCCCCACGGACTCCTGGCCGAAAGCCTTCTCGTACGCCGTGCGGATCTCCTCGATCTTCCGGTCGCTCCCGACGGCGTCCCCCACCGGGTACAGCAGGATCAGCTCGTACGACCGCTCCTTCTCGATCCTGCCGCGCGCGTCCCGCCACTGGCCGCGCCCGTTCTGCACGGTCAATCCGTTCGGGAAATCGGGCGTGACCTCGTGGTCGACGAAGGCCATGAACTGCTCGTCGGTGACGGCGGGGCCGCCGTCGGGGCGTTCGGTGCCGAAGAAGAGCTGGGTCTCGACGTACGGCGCGCCGCGCTCCGGTACGACGGGATCGGCACCGTCGAGTGCCGCGTAGGCGGTCGGAGCGGCGAGGGCCAGGAGGAGCCCGACCGCCGCGAGGACGGCCCGGCTTCGGGTGAGATGCACGTTCATGTACGCATCTGTAGCGAAGTCGACGCCTGTGTGCGGGAGTTCCTCATGGACGTCACTCGTCCAGGTCGGGTGGCGAGGCGCCCGCTTCCCGTCCCGACGGATGCTCCGGGACCACCGCCGGCCCGCTTCCGCGGCCGGCCGGCACGGTCAGCGGGTCGCGGACAGATGGGCGAAGACCACCACGTTGCTCGTGTAGCCGGTGCGCCGGCTGAACAGGCCGCCGCAGGTCAGCACGCGCAGCTCCGGGCGCCCGGTGCGCCCGTACACCTCGTCGTCGGGAAAGCCGACCTTGTCGTAGACCTTCACCCGGTCCACGGTGTAGACGGCGGTGCGGCCGTCCGCGCGCCTCGCCTCGATCGGCTTGCCGGGCTTCACCAGAGCGAGCGCGGAGAACACGGCGGGGCCGGTGCTGGTGTCGCGGTGGCCGACGGCGACGGCGGTGCCGGACTCCCCCGGCGTGGGACCGCCCCGGTACCAGCCGACCGCCTTCGGCCCGTCGACCGGCGGTGTCTCCAACTGCCGGTCCCGGTCCAGCCCTACGCCGATGACGGGCGCGTCGACGCCCAGCGACGGGATGCGCAGGGAGGTCGGGCGGGACCGGGACAGCGGGCGGGGCGGGGGCGCCTGGCCTGCCAGGCCCGGCCCCTCCCGGCCCGCCCGGACCGGCCCGTCGTCTCCCCCGCACCGGACGCCCACCGTCACCAGGACGGCGATGAGCAGGGCCGACCTGATGAGGCGGTAGGCGCGGGTCCGGTGCCACGGCCTGCGTCCGCGCCTACGCGGCGCCATGCGGCCGGCGGCGGATCAGCCGGACGTACACCGCGCAGCAGACCGAGACCAGGCCGACCGCCGCCGCGGCGGCCACCGGCGAGAACCCCTCCGTGGTGTCGACCATGCCGCCGCCGCCCGCGTGCACTCCGCCCTTCGGGCCGTCGTCGCGGTCGCCGCCCTGACCCCAGCCCGAGTCGTCGCGGTGGTCGTCGTCGCGGTGGTCGCCCTGCGGGTCCTGCTGGTGGTCCGGCTGGTGGTCCTCGATCTGCCCCGGACCCTGCGCCCCGTCCTGTTTGCCGTCGTGGCAGTTGATGCGGAAGACCTTCTCCTTGGGGGCACCCGCCGTGACCCAGGTGAGCTTGTACTGCCCGTCGGCCAGACCCAGCACATCGGTATGTCCGGCGCCGCCGGTCAGCTGGATGATGCCGGTCACGGTGGCCGTGGTGGGCAGCGGGGGCTGCGCCTGGATGATGTAGGCGATGTTGGGGAGGATGTCGAAGTTGACGGCGTCGAGGTAGAACCTGCACGCCACCGGGTCGTCCTTCGAGACACCGAAGGGCACGCCCACGCGGTGAACCCTGATGTCGCCGTTTTCCCCCTGGGCAGCCGCCGGGGGCGCCGCCACCCATGACGCGCCGGCAGCGGCGAAGGCGGTGAAGGCGACGACGGCACCCGCGCGGGAGAAGGTCCGTGGAAGTGTCTGGGTCGACATACAGGCTCCTCCGTATTAGACGATTTTCATACAAATCGACCTTTCGTTGGGGACTCTCACCCATCCACTCCACGAGCTGTGGCATCAACGCCGGACGCGCCGTCAGATATCCCTCGTGCGGCGCAACGCCGAGCCTCTCCGCCGTGCCCGGGCCACCCGTTCGGCCCCCTCGGACCGCCCCGCACGAGCGCCGGGATCGTCGGCTTCTTCAGGCGCTTGTACAGCGGGTACATCGCCGAGACGGTGATCATGAAGGTGGTCGAGCCGTCGCCGTGAATACTCCAGGTCACAGGGTTGCGGTGAGTTCGACGGGAACGCCGTTGAGGACCGCGTTGCCCGACAGCGGGTCGAGCAGGCTGCCGTCGAGGAGCTGGTTGACGTTGACACCGGGCTCCCGGACCGCATGGCTCATACGGGTCCCGGGGCGGTCGTGGCCCCAGCCGTGCGGGAGGCTCACCACTCCCGGCCGGACGCCGTTCGTGACCTCGGCGGGAGCGACCACTTCTCCCCCGGCCCCCGTCACGCGTACGTCGGCCCCGTCCCGCACGCCCAGGCGCTCCGCGTCCTCGGGGTGGATGTGCAGGGTGCAGCGGTTGGAGCCGCCGGTGAGGGCGGGCACGTTGTGCATCCAGCTGTTGTTGGAGCGCAGATGGCGGCGGCCGACGAGGACGAGCCCGGCCGGACGTTCACCCAGGGCCTCGCGCAGCCGGGGCAGATCGCCGACGATCGGCTCGGGCAGCAGCTCGACCTTGCCGCTCACGGTCTTCAGCGGCTGCGGCAGGCGGGGGCGCAGCGGGCCGAGGTCGATGCCGTGCGGGTGGGCGAGCAGCCGGTCCAGGGTGAGCCCCTCGGGCCGTACGCCGAAGCCGTCGCCGTAGGGGCCGAGGCGCAGCATCAGGTCGAGCCGGCGCTCGGGGCCGGTCTCCCCGGTGAGCTGTCCGGCGAGTTCCCGCGGGTCACGGCCGTACACCGGGGAGTGCGGCTCCTGGACGGCCTTGCCGAGGGTCTGGTCGATGACCATCGTGTCCACGGCGGCCGGGTCGGCACCGTGCATCCCGGTGGCGGCGAGGATCAGCCGGGCGAGGATCTCGGTCTCGGCCATGCGACCGGGTTCGAGGGGGACGGCGGGGCGGCTGTAACGGACCTGGTTGCGCACGGCCAGGGTGTTGAAGGCGAAGTCGTGGTGCGGGCTCTGCGAGGGCGGGGGCGGCGGCAGCACGACGTCGGCGTGGCGCGAGGTCTCGTTGAGATAGGGGTCGACGCTGACCATGAAGTCCAGGGCGTCCAGGGCCTTGTCCAGACGCGCTCCGTCGGGGGCGGACAGCACCGGGTTGGCCGCGACCACGATCAGCGCCCGGACGGATTCGCCCTCCGCGGTGGCGGTGTCGATCTCCTCGGCGAGCGTGGAGAGCGGCAACTCTCCCTTGGCCTCGGGGTGCTGACGTACGCGGGAGTGCCAGCGGCCGAGCGCGAAGCCGCGGCCGGGGCCCGCCGGGCGGGGTGTCCTGTCGGTGGCGGCCTGCGGGAACAGGGCGCCGCCCGGCCGGTCCAGATTGCCGGTGAGGACGTTGAGGACGTCGACCAGCCAGCTCGCCAGGGTGCCGTGCGGGACGGTGCAGCTGCCGATGCGGGCGTAGACGGCGGCGGCGGGTGCGGCGGCGAGTTCGCGGGCGAGGGTGCGGATGAGGGCCGCGTCGACGTCACAGGCTCCGGCGACGGCCTCGGGGGTGAACTCCCGCAGGGCCTCCCGCACTTCCTGGACGCCTTGGACGTGCGGGGCGAGATCCCCTAGCCCGGTCAGGTCCTCCTCGAACAGCACGGTGGCCATCGCGGCGAGCAGCAGGGCGTCGGTGCCGGGGCGGATGGCGAGGTGCCGGTCGGCGAGCTTCGCGGTCCGGGTGCGGCGCGGGTCGACGACGGTGAGCCGGCCGCCGCGGGCCTTGAGGGCCTTGAGCTTGCCGGGGAAGTCGGGGGCGGTGCACAGACTGCCGTTGGACTCGAGCGGGTTGGCGCCGATCAGCAGCAGATGGCCGGTGTGGTCGAGGTCCGGCACCGGGATGGCGTTGGCGTCCCCGAACAGCAGCCCGCTGGAGACGTGCTTGGGCATCTGGTCGACCGTGGAGGCCGTGAACAGGCTGCGGGTGCGCAGCGCGGCGAGCAGCACCGGCGGGTAGAGCGCGCCGGCCATGGTGTGCACGTTGGGGTTGCCGAGGACGATACCGAGGGAGTCGGCGCCGTACCGCTCGACGACCGGGCGCAGGCCCGCGGCGACCGCGTCGAAGGCCTCCTCCCAGGTGGCCTCGCGCAGGGCGCCGTCCTCGCGGACGAGCGGGGTGCGCAGCCGGTCGGGGTCGCCGTCGACGGCGCCGAAGGAGGCGCCCTTGGGGCAGATGAAGCCCTGGCTGAAGACGTCCTCCCGGTCACCGCGGGCGCCGGTGACACGGGTGCCCTCGATGGTGAGGGTCAGCCCGCAGGTGGCCTCGCACAGGGGGCAGACGCGCAGAGCGGTGCGGGACACGGGTCCTCCCGGAGGGTCGGCGGCGGTGCCGCGCGGGCACGGGCGAGCTCGGAGCCGAGCATACCGACCGGTAGGCATGGAGGGGAGCCCCTTGCGGCCTTTGCGAAGCCTCGGGAAGGCTCAGTCGAGCACGCGCCCCAGATAGGCGCGCAGCAGCTCCCGCGTCTCGTGGATGATCGCCTCGTCCCCCTGGGGATCGACCCGGAAGGCCAGTTGCACCAGGGTGTCCGCGCTCTCCACGGCGACGAGGAAGACGCGCCGCAGCTCCTCGTCGGGGGTGCGCCCGAGGTAGCCGGAGAGCAGGCCGGTGAGGCGATCGGCGACCCGGGTGTTGGGCTCGCCGTGCCGGACGCCGACCGGGATCTGGTTGCCGAAGTCCACGAGCGAGAAGCCGGGCGCGGTGCGCTTCATGCTCAGGTACTCGTCCAGTACGGCGTCCATGGCGGCCCGCCAGTCTCCCTGCCGTGCCCGCTTCAGCCGCTCGTTGACGCGCTCGGTGTACCGCTCCAGGTTGCGCTGGGCGAGGGCGTCGGCCATCTGCCGCTTGTTGCCGAAGAAGCGGTAGACCGATCCGATGGGCACCTCGGCGCGCAGGGCGACCGCCCGGGTGCTCAGGGCGTCGTAGCCGACCTCGTCGAGGAGGTCGGCGCAGGCGTCGAGGATCCTGGTCAGCCGTTCGGCACTGCGTCGTTGGACGGGCGCGCGGCGAAGCGATGTCGCGTGGGGCACGGGCTTCATGATGCCTTTCCGCAGGGGACGGGTGAACCTCGCCCCCTGGTACGAAAAAGAATGGTCGGCACACTCATCGGCCGGCGGTGCGGGTCGCGGTGGCCTTTCTGCCCGGGGCGGCTTTCCTGCCCGGGGCGGTCTCCCTGCCCGGAGCGGCTTTCCTGCCCGGGGCGGCCTTCCCGGAGGGCGGTGCGGCCGATTCCGTCTCGGTGCCGGAGGCCGTGATGTCGGCGGTGCTCTCGACCGGCCGGCCGCGCACGGCCCACGCCGTCCCGTCGTCGGCGTACAGACGGGCGGTGACGTGGTGGGTGCCGTGCGGGACGAGGCGGTCGGCCAGATGGCACTTGTACGCCCGCAGCCTGCTCACCAGGCGTCCGTCGACCAGGAGGTAGGCGAGCCCGCGCGCGGGGAGCGCCTTCGGCCGCGCGCCGGCCGACGAGAAGCGGTAGTGGCGCAGCGTCAGCAGGACGTCCCAGCCGCCGACGGGGTCCGGGGCCACCTCTATGGCGACCTCGGGCGCGTCCGCCTTCCCGACCTCCCGCAGGTGCCGGCCGGTGTCGTCCGTGTCGCCGAGGACCTTGCCCACCGGCGAGGGCGAGACGGCACCCCCGTGCCCGTGCGCCCCGCCGGTCCCGCAACCCGCCGCTCCGAGCGGCAGCAGGACGCCGACCGCGAGCGCGGTGAGAGATCTGCGTGTCCACGACATGATCGGGAGCCTAGGACAACGCGTCGGCGTCCGAATCCCCCTGAAGTCTTGTTCTCGCCCTACCACAGAGGGAGGACCGGGGACCCTCTTGCGCCCGCCCCGACTCATTCCTACGGTGTTGCATAGGAATCAGGAGCGCAAGGGAGCGATCATGAGCGGGGACGCACGGAAGACCGCCGAGGGACTGTCGTATCTCTCCGGGTTCGGCAACGAACACGCCTCGGAGGCGGTGCCGGGCGCCCTGCCCGAGGGCCGCAACTCGCCGCAGCGCGCGCCGCTCGGCCTCTACGCGGAGCAGCTGAGCGGCACGGCGTTCACCGAGCCGCGGTCCCACAACCGCCGCTCCTGGCTGTACCGCATCCGCCCGTCGGCCGCGCACCCGGCGTTCGTCCGCACCGAGAACGGCGCGATCCGTACGGCGCCCTTCACCGAGACGGTGCCCGACCCCAACCGGTTGCGCTGGAACCCGCTGCCCGAGCCGCCGTCCGGCACGGACTTCCTGGCGGGCCTGTGGACCCTGGGGGGCAACGGCGACGCGACCCAGCGCACCGGCATGGCGGTGCACCTGTATCACGCGAACTCCTCCATGGAGCGGGTGTTCAGCAATGCCGACGGGGAGCTGCTGATCGTGCCGGAGCGCGGCGGGCTGCTGCTGCACACCGAGTTCGGCCGGCTCCATGCGGAGCCCGCCGAGGTGGCGTTGATCCCGCGCGGGGTGCGCTTCCGTGTGGAGCTGCTCGACGCCTCCGCCCGGGGATATGTGTGCGAGAACTACGGGGCGCCCTTCCAGCTCCCCGACCTCGGGCCCATCGGCGCCAACGGACTCGCCAACGCCCGGGACTTCCGGGCGCCGGTCGCCGGGTACGAGGACGTGGAGGGGCCGGTGGAGGTGGTGAACAAGTTCTGCGGCAACCTCTGGACGGCGACGTACGACCACTCGCCGCTCGATGTGGTCGCCTGGCACGGAAACCATGTGCCGTACGTCTACGACCTGCGCCGTTTCAATGTGATCGGCACCATCTCCTACGACCACCCGGATCCGTCGATCTTCACGGTCCTGACCTCCCCGTCGGACACCCCGGGCCTGGCCGGCGTCGACTTCGTGGTCTTCGCCCCACGCTGGCTGGTGGGCGAGGACACCTTCCGGCCGCCGTACTTCCACCGGAACGTGATGAGCGAGTACATGGGCCTCGTCGAGGGCGCCTACGACGCCAAGGCGGAGGGCTTCGTGCCGGGCGGCGGCTCGCTGCACAACATGATGTCCGCGCACGGCCCGGACCGGGAGACCTTCGAGCGGGCGAGCGCCGCCGAGCTGCGGCCGCAGAAGATCGACGACGGACTGGCGTTCATGTTCGAGACCCGCTGGCCGGTGACGCTCGCCCCGCACGCGGCACGGGCGGACCATCTCCAGCAGGGCTACGACGGTGTGTGGCAGGGACTCGAACGTCACTTCCGGCCGTTGCACTAGCCGGTCCCGACAGGTACGGATAGCCGCGTGACCTCCTTCGCTCCGGATTCGATCGTCCTGAACCGCAAGTTGCCCCTGTGGTACCAGGTGTCGCAGTCGCTGCGCGCCTCGATACTCGGCCGTTCTCCGCGGGACCCGCTGCGGCTGCCCACCGAGGAGCAGCTGGCGGAGCACTACGGGGTCAGCGTGCTGACCATGCGGCAGGCGCTGAAGGAGCTGGAGGACGAGGGGCTGATCAGCCGGCACCGGCGGCGCGGCACGTTCATCGAGCCCGGGGTGCGCCGCGGGGCTCCCGTGCGGCTGCTCGGCTCGGTGGACGCGATCGTGGCCCAGCAGTCCGGCATGACGACCGAGCTGCTGGCCCACGGCCGCGCCCCCGTGCCGACCGATCTCGCCGAGTACTTCCCGGACCTCGCGGAGGTGGCGACGTACCACCGCCTGCGCAGCGACGAGAAGACCGGCGAGCCGACCAATCACGCCGTCAACCACGTACGTCCCGAACTCTCCGCGCGCATCGACCTGGACGACCTGGTCCGCTGGCCGATGACGAAGGTGCTGCGGGACGTGGCCGGGGCGGACATCAGCCGGATCACGGACACCGTGGAGGCAAGGCTCGCCGACCCCGACACCGCACGGCTGCTGCGCGTGCCGCTGCTCAGCCCGATCCTGCACTACACGGGCGTGACGTACGACACCGAGGGCCGGGTGCTCGACGTGGCCGTCATCCACTACCGGGGCGACCGCTTCTCCTTCACGGTGACGCTGGACGCGTGAGCGCTCCACCGGGAGTGCCGCGACGCAAGGTGCCGCGATGTGCCGTTGGTCGTCTGCGGCCACGTGGTGGCGGGTCGCGCCCCGCGGCGGATTCGCCGATCGAGCGCAGCCCCGCGCCCGTTCGGGGCACTGCCGTACCATGCCCAGCGTGACGCACGACGACGCTCCGCTGCTCGCGGACCTCATGCCGTGGTCCGTCGCACCTCTGCGGCCGGGCCGTGCCTGGCCGACGGCACCCGACCCGGCGTCCCTGAAGGCCCGCTGGGAGGCCCTGCTGAAGGCCGAAGGGCCGGACCGGGAGGCCCTGTTCGAGCCGACCCGCGCCCGTACGCCGCACTCGTCGGTGGGCCAGCTGCCCGGCCAGCCGACCGGCACGGAGCGGCTGGCACGCGCCGAGGGCCCCTGCGCGGAGCCGGTACGCGTGCTGACGGCGCCGTTCGACGAACAGTGGCTGATCCCGGACCACCGGCTGATCGACACGGCCCGCCCGGAGCTGTGGCGGGTGGCGGACGAACGGCAGGTGTTCGTGGTCGAGACGGGCACGGAGACGCCCGAGGAGCCCCCCGTGCTGGCGACTTCCCTGCTGCCCACCCTCCGCACCGGCCGCATCCGTCCCCTGTACCGCCGCCCGGGCGGCACGGAACCGAACCTGGCGCCGGGCCTGCTGGACCATCTCTCGGCCCGTCTGGGCGAGCGCCCCGCCCCGTCGGACGTCCTGGCCTGGATCCTGGCCACGATCCGCCCCGACCTCACCGTCCCGCTCACCGAGGACGCCGGACTCTGGTCCCGGGGCGTCGAGTCGGGCCGCCGCATGCTGTGGCTGATGCGCCGCGACGGCGAGCGCCCGAAGCTGCCGGGCGGCCGCCGCCCCTACGTCCGCGCGCCCCTGCCCCGCACCCCCCTGACCCTCCACTACGACCGCGACGAGGAGACCCTCCACCTGGACGAGGGCCGCATCTCCCCCGTGCCGCCCGAGGCCTGGGACCACGAAGTGGCCGGAGTCCGCGTCCTGGAGGCCTGGTTCGCGACCCGCGCGACCCCGGCCGAGCCCGGCACCCTGGCCGCGATCCGCCCCGCGACCTGGCCGCAGGCCTGGACCTCGGAGCTGCTGGAACTGATCACGGTCCTGACCCTGCTGGCTGAACCGCGGCCCCGGCTGACGGAGGTGAAGGCGACCTCACCGATCACGAGGGCCGGCCTCCAGCGGGCGGGCGTGCTCCCCGTCCCGGCGTCGGCCCGCCGCCCGGCCTCGGTCCTCGACCACCAGGAGGAGGGGCCGGAGGGCCAGTTCGCCCTGCTCTAGGAGCGGCCCCGCAGGGCTGCCTCAAGGCGCGCGATGTCTTCCGCGTCCTTCGCACGGCGCGGCCGGGAAGGGTCCCACACGGGCATCATGCGCTTGATCTCGATCTGGGCGCGCGGGCCGACGATCGGCGCCTCCAGCGCGCCGATACGGCCGGGCTCCGCGTCGAGCAGGCCTTCGGGCCAGGGGGTTCCGGCCCAGGGCCCGCCCGCGACCGTGATGCGGCCCTCGGTGTCCTGGGCGAGCAGGGTGAAGCTGGTGTCCAGGCCGTCCTTGACGAAGTCGAGCTGGAGGTCGGGGGGCGGTCCGGGGACGGGCCGGTGGCCGAGCCGGGTGAGGATCCCCTCCAGGGGCGCCGCGTCCCGCGCCCGGGCGAACCAGTCGATGTCGGCGTGGTCGCGCGTGACCTCCCCGAGGAAGAAGTCCATGGCCCAGCCGCCACGCAGCCACAGCGAAACCCCGCGGTCACGCGCGGCCCGAAGAACCTCCGCGATCACGTCGAGCTGACACCGAACACGCTCCTGTTCCACCGAGGCCCCCATCGCCGTCAAGCCGGTCTCACCACAACTCCCCGAGGGCATGGGGCAGTTCCGATACACGGCACCGCCGCGTGGGCGCGACCAGCCGCACACCACCACCCGCACCCGCCGAACCGGCCGGGCTAGCGCGGCGCGAATCCGTCCAGAACCCGTTCCAACGCCCGCTCGAAGACCGCCTCCAGATCGACCGGTCCCGGGTCCTCGCTGAACGCCGCGGCCATCCTCGGGTACGCCCCCGAGGCAATCCGCCCGCCCAGGTAGGCGATGCGCACCGCGTTCTCCTCACCTTCCGACCAGGGCAGCGCGCGCACGCGCTCGGCCGTGTCGAGTTCGTTGCGCACGTAGGCGGTCACGACGCCGTTCAGCATGGCGATCAGTTCGAGCTTGGTGCCGTAGGACGCCTCCATCGGGTCCAGGCACACCAGGCAGTGCTCCAGATAGCGCAGAGCGTGCGGGCTGAAGCCGTAGACCGGGGACATCAGACGCGGCACCCAGGTGTGCCGGTACATCAGCGCCCGCGTCTCGTGCGCCACCCGGAGCAGGTCCGCCCGCCAGTCCCCGCTCGGCTCCCACGGGACGTGCTCCGCGCTGACCGCGTCCACCATCAGCTCGTACAGGTCCTCCTTGCGCGGGACGTAGTTGTACAGCGACATGGTGCCGCAGCCCAGCTCGGCCGCGACGTGCCGCATCGACACCGCGTCGAGCCCCTCGGCGTCGGCGATCCGGACGGCCGCGGCCGCGATGTCGTCGCGCGTGTACGCCGGCTTCGGGCCCCGGCCCGTGCGCTCGGGACGTGCCCAGATCACTTCGGGGACGGCCCCTCGGACTGCCATCGATCATCACCTCGACCTCCATCCTAGTTACGTACAGCGTACGTAGTCGTGTATGGTCACCGCATGACTACTACGTACGCTGTACTTAGTGAAGGTCTCCAGAAGCGCTTCGGCGACGTGCACGCCCTGCGCGGCCTGGATCTGGCGGTGGCTCAGGGGACGGTCTGCGGGCTGCTCGGCCCGAACGGAGCCGGGAAGACGACGGCCGTACGGCTGCTCACCACGCTGCTGCGGCCCGATGCGGGCTCGGCGCGAATCGCGGGTCACGACCTGGTGCGCGAGGCGGCGGCCGTACGGCGCCGGATCGGCGTCACGGGGCAGTACGCCTCGGTCGACGGGGACCTCACCGGCCGGGAGAACCTGCGGCTGTTCGCACGGCTGCACCGGGTGCGCGGCCCGGCCGGGCGGGCCGACGAGCTGCTGGAGCGGTTCGGGCTGTCCGAGGCCGCGGGGCGCAAGGCCTCGGACTACTCGGGTGGCATGCGGCGCCGGCTGGATCTCGCGGCCAGTCTCATCCGGCGCCCCGACGTCCTCTTTCTCGACGAACCGACCACCGGACTCGACCCGGCCAGCCGCAACCGCATCTGGCAGGCGGTGCGCGAGCTGAAGGCGGACGGCACGACCGTGCTGCTGACCACGCAGTATCTGGAGGAGGCCGACCAACTGGCCGACAGCATCGTCCTGGTGGACCGGGGACGGGTGACGCACACCGGATCGCCCACCGAGCTCAAGTCCCTGATCGGGTCGTACGCGGAAGCGGTGGTCGCGGACCCCGACGGGCTGCCGCGAGCGGCCGCCGTGCTCGACCAACTCACCGGCGCCGCGCCCGTGTTCGACCACGAGCGCGGCGCCGTCGGCGCGGTCACCACCGATCCGAGCCTGACCCTGCCGCGTCTGGTGCGCGAACTCGATGCCGCGGGCGTGCCGTTGCTGGACGTGAGCCTGCGCCCGCCCACCCTCGACGACGTCTTCCTGCGGCTCACCGGCGAGTCCGCCCACGGCAAGGAGCTCGCCGCATGAGCGTGTTCGTCCACGACGGCCTGGCGATGACCGGCCGGCAGCTGCGCCGGGTCCGCAACAGCCCGGGCCTGGCGATCCTGACCCAGATCATGCCGATCAACATGCTGCTGTTCTTCGGCTACGTCTTCGGCAGCGCACTGGCGATGCCCGGCCACGAGTACCGTTCCTTCCTCGTACCCGGGCTGCTGGTCGCGACCGCGGCCGGCGGGCTGATGACCGGCATGTTCCAGGCGGCCGCGGACACCCACCGGGGCGTGATGGACCGTTTCCGCACCATGCCGGTGAGCCGGGCCGCCGTACCGCTCGGACAGGCGGTGGCGGACCTCGTGGTCACGGCCGTCGGCACGGTGCCGCTGCTGCTGGTGGCACTCGCGGTGGGGTGGCGGATCGAGGGGTCCGCGCTCGGGGCTGCCGGAGCCGTGGGGCTGCTGCTGCTCTTCCGGTTCGCCTGCACCTGCGCCGGGATCTTCCTCGGGCTGCTCACCCGCAGCGAGGACGCCGCCGGGCAGCTCGGCGCCGTCTCCTTCGTGCTGCCGCTGCTGTCCGACGCGTACATCCCGACGGACCATCTGCCGGGCTGGCTGCGTGCGCTCGCCGAGTGGAATCCGATCAGCGCGGTGACCACCGCCCTGCGGGACCTCTTCGGCAACGCGCCGGTGCCGCACGATGCCGCCTGGCCGGTGGCCCACCCGGTGGCCGGGGCGCTCGCCTGGAGCCTCGCCCTGACCGCGGTGTTCCTGCCGCTGGCCGTGCGCCGGTACACACACGGGCAGCGGTGACCGGCTACTGACAAAGCCGCCGGTCAGGGGAGATCATCCACCCCATGGACCATCTCCCGCTGCCCCTGGAGGGCATCACCGTCGTCGCCGTCGAACAGGCCGTGGCCGCGCCCTTCGCGACCCGGCAGCTCGCCGACCTGGGCGCCCGGGTCGTCAAGGTGGAGCGGATCGACGGCGGCGACTTCGCGCGCGGTTACGACACCGCGGCCGGCGGTCTCGCCTCGCACTTCGTCTGGTGCAACCGCGGCAAGGAGTCCATCGCCCTGGACCTCAAGGATCCGCGCGGTCTCGACGTCGTACGGCGGCTGATCGCGGACGCGGACGTGTTCGTGCAGAACCTCGCCCAGGGGGCCGCGGCCCGGCTGGGCCTGGACGCGGCCACCCTGTGCGCGGCGCACCCGCGGCTGATCGCCGTGGACATCTCGGGGTACGGCGGCTTTGGGCCGTACGCGGACAAGCGGGCCTACGACATGCTCGTGCAGTGTGAGGCCGGGCTCGTGTCGGTGACCGGGACGCCCGAGCAGCCCGTCAAGGCGGGGATTCCGGCGGCGGACATCGCGGCGGCCATGTACGCCTTCTCCGGGGTGCTGGCCGCGCTGGTGCGGCGCGGTACGACCGGGCGGGGCGGGCCGGTGGAGGTGTCGATGCTGGAGGCGCTGGCCGAGTGGATGGGACATCCGCTGCACCACTCGATGCATGGAGGCGAGCCCCCGGCGCGTACCGGGCTCGCGCACGCCGTCATCTCGCCCTACGACGCCTATGCGACGGCGGACGGCGGACGGGTGCTGTTGTCGGTGCAGAACGACCGGGAGTGGCGTCGGCTGGCCGAACAGGTCATGGGCCGACCGGAGCTGGGGACGGACCCGGACTACGCGACCAACGCGGCGCGGGTGACGAACCGGGAGCGGACCGACGAGCTGGTCGCGGGAGCGCTGGGCGTGCTGGCCGCCGACGAGGCGCTGGCCCGGCTGGAGAAGGCGGGCATCGCGTGCGCCCGGCTCAGGAACCTGCACGAACTGGCCGAGCATCCGCAGCTGGCGGCCCGGGAGCGGTGGCGTCAGGTGGGGTCGCCGGTCGGGCGGCTGAAGGCGCTGCTGCCTCCCATCACACTGCCGGGCGGGGACGAGGCACGGATGGGCGACGTGCCCGCGCTCGGACAGCACACCGGGGCGCTGCTGCGTGCCGTGGGGATGACGGACGACGAGATCGCAGCGTTGCGCCGGGACGGCGTGGCGGCCTGAGCGCGGGCCCTCGAAGACTCCGGTGAGGAACGCCGGTTCGCTCGGGACGGGATGCGATACCGCTCAGTGCCCGCCGAACAGCGAGCGACGCAGCCGGCGCAGCGGAGCGAAGAGGGAGACGCGGCTGACCCGCGTGCCTCGGTCGCTGCGCTGGTGCCGGGTGTCACGTGCCGTCAGCTCAAGCATCAGCGAGGTCGCCTCGGCCGCCTTCTGCTGCGATATGGCGGGACCCGCCAACACCGAGAGATGGCGGTCGAGGCGCGAACTGGTCGCGCTGCTCCCGCAGGTGATCGCAGGGACCCTGGCCCTGTTGCGCACTGTTATCTGATCCATGTCACTCCCCACCCGTACGAGTCCACCCGGCCCGGGCAGGGTAACCCTATCGCCCCGGTGGGGCACGCGGGTATCACGACCACAGGATTCACCTTCCTCGCAAGGCGGTTGACCATCCCTCGATGACTACTCTCCGAATCCGACCGATTTCAGGGTGAGTTGAACAAGGGGCTGGCTGGTGGGCTGCGCGGAGCCGCCGTTCGGCTCGACGGTTACGGCGAGTGACGCCGACGACTTGTCGAGACCCTTCGCGACCAAGGGCGTGTCGCCCTCGAAGAGCCCGAGGGAGCGCGGTTGCGCATGGGGGCGCATGGCCCAGAGCTGGTGAACGCGACCGCCGGACGGGGTGCCGTATCCGCTGAGGGTGACGACGGCCCGCCCCTCCGATACGGAAGCGATCACTCCGATACCGCGGCCCCGGGCGTCCTCGCTGCCGGCCGCGCGGGCGTCGGGAGCGGCGAGAACGTGGGCGATCTCACGTGTCTGGGACCGCTCGGCGTCGAGCTGGTCCCGCGTGTGGTTCGCCTGGACGGCGAAGAGGGAGGCGACGACGAGGGCCGCGGCGGCGGTCGCCGTGGCGAAGGGGACGAAGAGGGGGCGCGTGCGGGGGGTACGGGTGCGCGAGGGCGGGGGCTGGGTGCCCCAGACATGCGGCGGCAGCTGGGGCGCGCGCTCCCGGGCGGTCGCCGGTGCCTGCTCCTGCGGGGTGGTGCGGACGGCGGCCAGCACCCGGTCGCGCATCGCGGCCGGTGCGGGGGCGGCCGTGGACCAGGCGAGGCGCACCGCGTCCTCGGACAGCGCCCGCACCTCGGCGGCGCAGCGGTCGCAGCCGTTCAGATGCTTCTCGAAGCGGCGGCGCTCGCCGGGGTCGAGGGCGTCGAGCGCGTAGGGCGCGGCGAGGGAGTGCGGGTCCCCGCGGCCCAGCAGGCGGCCGAGGACGCTCATGCGGCACCTCCCAGGCACTCGCGCAGCCGGGTGAGTCCGTCGCGCATCCGCGTCTTGACCGTGCCCAGCGGCAGCTTGAGCCGCTCGGCCACCTCACGGTACGTGTAGCCGTCGTAGTAGGCGAGGGTCACGGACTGGCGCTGCAGGGCGGTGAGCCGGTCCAGGCAGCGGCGCACCCACTCGCGTTCCAGGCCCGCCTCCACCTCCTCGGCGACATGGTCGAAGGCGGGTTCCCCGGCGCGCAGGGCCTCGCGCTGCTCGCGTTCGCCGGCGGCGCGGGCGCTGCGCACCCGGTCGACGGCGCGACGGTGGGCGAGGGTGAGGATCCACGACAGCGCGCTGCCCCGACGGGGGTCGAACCGGGCGGCGGAGCGCCACAGTTCGAGCAGCACCTCCTGGGCGACCTCCTCGGACTGGGCGGGGTCGCGCACCACGCGCCGTACGAGCCCGAACACCGGTCCGGAGACCAGTGTGTAGAGATCCTCGAAGGCCCTTTGATCGCCGCCCGCCACGAGCACCAGAAGCTCGTCCGCCTCCACCCCGGTCCCCCCTCTGTGGCCGCATCCGGCCGGTCTGCCTCTGACCCCACGCATCCGCACGAGCGCACACCTCCGGCGGGTGATACGGATCGGCGGGCCGAAAACGCGGGTCCGGAACGACGAAAAAAAATCTTCCGCCAGACCAATCCGATCGGCTCCTCCGCTCCGTATTCCCGTCCGTCAAGGCAAGTTGGCACTGAGGACGGACGGCATGACACCTCTCTTCTCCAGGAGCGGCACGGGACGCAAGGGCCTGGTCACGCTCATCTGTGGTGCGCTGGCCGCCGGGGGGCTCGCAGCCGCCGGCGTCGCCACGCTGGAACCCGGGGCGGCCTCCGCCTCCTCCCACCGGGAGGCCCCGCTGATCTCGGGGACCCCGCAGTACGACAACACGGACCTGTACGCGTTCGTCAGCCCGGACAAGCCCGACACCACGACGATCGTGGCCAACTGGATCCCGTTCGAGGAACCGGCCGGCGGCCCGAACTTCTACACGTTCGCGGACGACGCCCAGTACGACATCCACATCGACAACAACGGTGACGCGCAGGGCGAGCTGCTGTTCCGCTACACCTTCAAGACGCACGTCAAGAACAAGAACACTTTCCTCTACAACACGGGGGCGGTGAAGAGCCTCGACGACCCGAACCTGAACATCACGCAGACCTACGACATCGACCTGGTCAAGCTGCACAACCAGAAGGTGGTCTCCAAGACACGGCTCGCGGACAACGTGCCGGTCGCGCCGTCGGACGTCGGCAAGGCGTCGATGCCGGACTACGCCAAGCTGCGGTCCCAGGCCGTCTACAAGACGGCGGGCGGTGCCGCGACCTTCGCCGGGCAGGCCGACGACCCGTTCTTCGCGGACCTGCGCGTCTTCGACCTGCTCTACGGCGGGAACCTCTCCGAGGTCGGGCGGGACACGCTCAAGGGCTACAACGTCAACACGATCGCGCTGCAGGTGCCCAACGACCTGATCCGTGAGTCGTCCAAGCAGCCGATCGTCGGCATCTGGTCGACGACCCAGCGCAGGAACGCGCAGGGCTACTACGAGCAGGTTTCGCGCCTGGGCAACCCGCTGGTCAACGAGGTCGTCAACCCGCAGAAGGACAAGGACAAGTTCAACGCGTCCCAGCCCTGGTACGACGCCCAGTTCCTGAAGAACGTGACCAACCCCGAGCTGCCGAAGCTCATCGAGTCGATCTACAAGATCAAGGCACCCGCCGAGCCGCGCAACGACCTCGTCGACGTGTTCCTCAAGGGCGTCAAGGGTCTCAACCAGCCCCCGTACGTGAAGCCTTCGGAGGAGCTGCGCCTCAACACCTCGATCAAGCCGAGCATGCACCCCAAGCGGCTGGGTGTCCTCGACGGTGACAACGCGGGCTTCCCGAACGGCCGTCGCCTCACCGACGACGTGATCGACGCCTCGCTCCAGGTGGTCGAGGGTGAACTGGTCGGCTCCAAGAACGACCTGGGTGACGCGGTCGACAAGAACGACAAGGGCTTCGAGAAGTACTTCCCGTACGTGGCCGAGCCGACGGAGGGCTCCCGGGGCGCCCTCGCCAAGGGCACGTCCGGCAACGCCGACGTACGCAGTCAGCTCGGCGACGCCCTGCAGCCGGCCGGGTCCTCCTCCGGCGGCTCCGGCAACACGATGCTGATCGCCGCCTCCGCGGCCTCGGGCGCGGCCGGGATCCTGCTGATCGGCACCGCCTTCGCCTGGTGGCGCCGTCGGATGCAGCGCCCGTACTGACCCGCATCCCACCGACCGGCGCGGCCCGTACCCCCCTCCCCCACGGCGGGCCGCGCCCTTCTTTTCGACGACGACCAGGCGACCTAGGAGAGGGCATGGCCCCGCGTATCGATGACGAGGAGTCCGGCGGGCGGACGGTGAGCAAGGGCGCGGGCGCCACCCCGGCGCCCGCCGCCCGCGCAACCGGACCGATCGGGTCCGGAACGGACTCGGCCGTGCCACAGACGCAGCCGTCCGTACCGGACACGACGACGGCAACACCGGAACCGGAGACCTCCCTGCCCGACACGGAGACGGCAACACCGGAGCCGGAGACCTCCGCGCCCGGCGCGGAGGCGGTGGCGTCTGATGCGGTGCCGGAGGCCGTGGCGGCGGAGACGGGCTCTGTGCCCGGCGCCGACCGGCGCGTGGCCGCCGTCCGCCGGCTCGCCTCCGCGGGGCGCCGCCGGCACGCCGCTCAACTCGTCTGCTCCGCCGCGCTGTTGGCCGTCGCGCTGACCGGCGGTGCGATCGCCGTCGGGGCGGCGCGGGACGGCGGGCCCGCCGTGGCGGCCGCGTCCAGTGCCGTCGACCCCGGGGTTCTGGGCGGCGGCAACCTGGACGCGGCCATCGCCTCCCTCCAGACCCATCTGCGGTCCCAGCCCAGGGACTCCGGCAGCTGGGCCACCCTCGGCCTGGCCTACGTGGAGCAGGCACGGACCAAGGGCGACCCCGCCCGGTACCCGCAGGCCGACAAGGCCCTGAGGCGGTCCCTCGCGCTGGCCCCGGGCAACGACCAGGCCCTGGCCGGCCAGGCCGCCCTCGCCGCCGCCCGGCACGACTTCAAGGACACCCTGACCTACGCGGACCAGGCCCTGAAGCAGAACCCGTACAGCGAGCGCGCCCTGTCCTCCCGTGTCGACGCCCTGGTGGAATTCGGCCGGTACACGGAGGCGTCCCGGGCCGTCGACACAGCGGACACCCGCAAGCCGGGCGTACCGGTCTTCACCCGGTACGCGTACGTGCACGAGCTGCGCGGCGATGTGCCGACCGCCCGGCGCGTACTGGAGCAGGCCCTCTCCGTCGCCACGTCACCGGGCGATGTGGCGTACGTGTCCGCCCAGCTCGGCCAACTGGCCTGGAACCAGGGCGACTACAAGAGCGCGCTCGGCTCCTACGCCCGGGCGCTCGCCGCCGACGAGAACTACCTCCCCGCGCTGGAGGGCCGGGCCCGCGCCCAGGCGGCGACCGGCGGACGAGACGAGGCGATCAAGGGTCTGGAGACCGTGGTCTCCCGCTATCCGCTGCCCGGACCGCTCGTCGAACTCGGCGAGCTGTACGAGGCCCGCGGCGCGGCCGGCGACCGGGCCAGGGCACGCGACCAGTACGCACTCGTGGACGCCTGGATCGGCCTCGCGCGCGCCAACGGCGTCAACGCCGACCTCGACACCGCGCTGGCCGCCGCCGACCACGGCGACAAGGCGTCCGCCCTGCGTGCGGCCCGCGCCGAATGGGCCCGCCGGCACACCGTGCACACCGCGGACGCCCTCGCCTGGGCACTGCACGTCAACGGTCATGACCAAGAGGCCCTTTCCTACGCCCGCGGCGCCACGGCCACCGGCTACCGCAACGCCGCCTTCCTCTACCACCGCGGCATGATCGAGCTGGCCACGGGCCACACCAAGGACGGCCGGGCCTCCCTGACGGCGGCCCTGAAGCTGAACCCCGGCTTCTCCCCCTTGGGCGCGGCCGCGGCCCGCAAGGCCCTGGAGGCCGCCCGGTGAACCTCCGTCGCCAGCTCGCCCGCGCCGCGGCCGTCCTCGCGGCCGCCTGTGCCCTGGCGCTCGCCCCGGCCGCGGCCGCGAGCGCCCACCCCCTCGGCAACTTCACCGTCAATCGCTACGACGGCCTCGTCGCCGCCCCCGGTCAGCTCCGCGTCGACCATGTGGAGGACCTCGCCGAGATCCCGGCCACCCAGGCCAAGCCCGGCATCCAGCGGCTCGGCCTGACCGCGTGGGCCGAGCAACGGTGCGCCGAGGCGGCGAAGGGCAGCGCACTCACCGTCGGGGGGCGGCCCGTCACACTGGCCACCGGCGCCGCCCGTGCCCGCCTGCGCCCCGGGCAGGCAGGGCTGAACACGCTGCGCGTGGAGTGCCGGTTCACCGCACCCCTCCCCCGGCAGGAGTCCGTCGCCCTCGGCTTTCACAGCGCGGGTGCCACCGGCGGGCCCGGCTGGCGGGAGATCACCGCGCGCGGCGACCGGATGACGCTCACCGCGACGGACGTACCGGGGAAGTCCGTCTCGCACGAACTCACCACGTACCCGAAGGACCTGCTCTCCTCGCCCGCCGACACCACCAAGGCCTCCCTGCGCGTGCGCCCCGGCGGTCCCGCGCTCGCCGAGGAGCGGCAGGACGCCCCGGGCGCCGGCGTGCTGCCCCGGGGCGCCGACCGCTGGACCCGCGCCCTGGACGACCTCGTCGCCCGCCACGACCTGACCCTCGGCTTCGCCTCGCTCGCCCTGCTCATCGCGGTCGTCCTGGGCGCGATGCACGCCCTCGCTCCCGGCCACGGCAAGACCCTGATGGCCGCGTCGGCGGCGGCACGCGGCGGCCGGGCCCGGCTGCGGGACGTGCTGCCCCTGGCCGCCTCGGTCACGGTGACCCACACCCTCGGCGTGGTCGCCCTGGGCCTGCTCGTCACGGCGGGTTCCGCCGCCACGCCCTCGGTGATCGCCTGGCTGGGCATCGCCAGCGGCGCCCTGGTGCTCGCGGCGGGCGCGAACCTCGTACGACGGGCCTGGCGCAACCGTGCGCACGAACAGGCTCATGCACATGCCCATGAGGAGGTGCGGGAGCGTCAGTTGGCCGGCGTGGGCGCGCACCACGGAACAGCCCACGATCACGATCACGATCACGATCACGACGATGCCCATGCCCACACCCATGCGCACGACCACGACCACGACCACGACCACGACCATCATCACCATCATGGGCACTCTCACCACCACGCCGTCGAGCACACCCATGGCGGCCACACCCACAGCCACCCCACCGCCCCCACCCTCCGCGGCACGATCCTGCTCGGGTTCGCCGGTGGTCTGGTGCCCAGTCCCTCCGCGGTCGTCGTGCTCGTCGGTGCCGCGGCGCTCGGCAAGGCCTGGTTCGGGCTGCTGCTCGTCGTGGCGTACGGCGCCGGTCTCGCGCTGACGCTCACGGCGGCCGGGTTCGCCGTGGTCCGGCTGGGCTCGGGCGTCACCCGGGCGCTGGAGCGGCGCCCACGCTGGAGTGTCCACCCGGTCGCCGCCCTGGTGCGCCGGACCCTGCCGCTCGCTTCCGCGCTGGTCGTCGTCGCCCTGGGTGCCGGATTGGTGCTCAAGGGGGCCGCATCCGCGCTGGGCTGAGCTACTTTTGTGGAGAAATCACGTCAGATGCCGTGGGGGGCGCCCGTGTCCGAAGAACCGGGCCGTGACCGCGTGATCGCGGGCCGCTACCGTCTGCTGTCCCCGCTGGGCGAGGGCGGCATGGGCACGGTGTGGCGCGCCCGTGACGAGGTGCTGCACCGCGAGGTGGCCGTCAAGGAGGTGCGGGCCCCGGCCGGGCTGCCCGTGTCCGACGTCGAGCGGATGTACGCGCGCCTGGAGCGCGAGGCGTGGGCGGCGGCCCGGGTCGCGAACCGCAACGTGGTCACGGTGTACGACGTGGCGATCGAGGGCGGCCGCCCGTGGATCGTGATGGAGCTGGTGCGCGGGCTGTCCCTGGCCGACCAGCTGGAGGCCGAGGGTCCGCTGCCGCCCCAGCGGGCCGCGCACATCGGTGCCGAGGTGCTGGCCGCGTTGCGCGCCGCACACGCCGCCGGGGTGCTGCACCGGGACGTCAAGCCGGCCAACGTGCTGCTGGCGAACGACGGCCGGGTGGTCCTCACCGACTTCGGCATCGCGACGGTCGAGGGCAGCTCGGCGCTGACCATGACCGGAGAGGTGGTCGGTTCCCCCGAGTTCCTCGCGCCGGAGCGGGCGCTCGGGCGCACGCCGGGCCCGGAGTCGGACCTGTGGTCGCTGGGCGTGCTGCTGTACGCGGCGGTCGAGGGCAACTCCCCGTTCCGGTACGACACTCCGCTGAGCACCCTGCGTGCCGTGGTGGACGAGGAGCTGCCGCCGACGCGCCGGGCCGGACCGCTCGCCCCCGTCATCGAGGGACTTCTGCGCAAGGACCCGGCCGAGCGGCTGTCCGCCGAGCGGGCCGAGCGGGACCTGCGGATCGTCGCCGCGGGCGGGGCCGCTGCCCGTACGGAGCCGATACCGGTCCCGCCGTACGACCCGACGCTCGCAGCCCGGCCGCAACGGCCGTCTCCCGCACCGCCGGTGCCGGTGCCCGGCGGACGTCCGCAGCCACGGACCACGGCCGTGACGCCGGACCGCAACCGCCGGACCGGCCTGGTGCTGGTGGCAGGTCTGCTCGCGGTCGTCCTGGCGGTGGCGGGGCTGACGTACGCGCTGCTCAACCGTGACAACGGCGGCAGCAGGGGCAGCGACAGCGCGCAGACCGGCCGGGCGAGCGGCAGGGCGCATTCCCCGTCCCCGAGCACCGGTACGGACTCCGGCGCCGGGGCGCGGCCACCCACGCACAGCGGCGCGACGACGAACAGCCCGCCGGCCCAGTCCGTACAGGTGACTCTCACGGGTTCGCACACCGCGTACGACGGGACCTGCCCGCCGCCGACCGGGCAGGCGCCTACGTTCACGGCGACGTTCACGGTCGGGCGGCTGCCCGCGCAGGTGGAGTACCGGTGGGTGCTGGCGCACGGGTCGGTCTCCGACCCGGGGTGGAAGACGCTGGCGTTCCCGGCGGGCGGCGGGAGGACCCGGCAGGTGCGGGTGGTCGTGAGCGCCTACTCGGAGGGCGGGACGATCGAGAACGGGATCAGCGTGGAGGTGCGCGGTCCGGTGCGGGCCACCTCGAACTCCGTGCCGTTCTCGGTGACCTGCTCGACGGCACCGACGGAGACCCCGTCGGACGGGGCCTCCGCTTCGCCTTCGGGCTCGCCCTGAGGGGTTCGGCCCTACGGCTCAGGACGCGTTCGTCGTGAGCACGGGCAGATAGCCGCCGGACTGGCCGGCCGCGGTGGGGTGGTACGACTCGCCGATGTCGAGCCAGTTGACGCTGTGCAGCCAGGAGTCGCCGGAGCAGATCTCGTGGCTGGAGAACGGGGTGCGCACGTCGCCGTAGACGAAGTCGTGGTCCAGGGCGCGCTTCTGGACGGCGGCGTCGATGTAGTCGGCGGCACCGTTGATCGCGGACCGCTTGGTGTCGGAGAGGCCGAGGCAGGTCTGGCCGAGCAGATA
Organism: Streptomyces griseochromogenes; assembly: GCF_001542625.1. Classification (NCBI taxonomy): domain Bacteria; kingdom Bacillati; phylum Actinomycetota; class Actinomycetes; order Kitasatosporales; family Streptomycetaceae; genus Streptomyces; species Streptomyces griseochromogenes. The sequence goes on from NZ_CP016279.1 coordinate 8,158,157, forward strand.
GAAGCGGGGGTAGCCGAGGACGACCACCCGGGCGGAGGGGGCTTTGGCGCTGATCGCGTTGTAGACGGCGTCGAGCTTGCCGGGGAGCGTCGAGTCGACGTAGGCCTTGGCGCTGTTGATCTTGGACAGGCAGGTGCTGTCGGACGAGAGGACACAGGTCGTCATGACGTTGCTGAAACCGGCGTCGTTGCCGCCGATCGTGATCGAGACCAGGGCGGTGGAGGAGTTGAGAGAGCCGAGCTGACCCGCGAGCACATCGTCCGTCGTGGCGCCCGAGCAGGCGTTGAAGGCGAACGAGGACGGGCTGTGGGCGGCGTTCCACAGGTACGGGTACGCCTTGGTGCTGCGGTCGCAGCCACCGCTCGAGCTGATGTAACTGCCCGCTCCCACGCCGGAGGAGTAGGAGTCGCCGAGTGCCACGTAGCCGCCGGTCGCGGCCGTCGGGGAAGCCTGCGCCGTGGCCGCCCCGGTGAGGGCGAGGCCGGTGGCGAGGAGGAGTGAGGTCACGTATGCCGTAAGTCGGGAACGTCTCATGGAACCTCCCTTTAGCAGGATCTCTGCCACAACTGTCGTAGCAACTACGCGTGTTGAACGGAAGTGTCCATGCCAAGAACTTTTGATGCCTCAACAGGATCGGTCCGAGATGTTCACCGAACACATGTTTAAGGACGGACCGTCATCTTGACGGCCCCCCTGGGGCTGGGCCACATTGAAGCCCGGCATCCGGCGCGTCGGGGGGCAAAGTCGCCAATGCAGACCTTACGCATCAAGACACCTTCATCGGACGGCACTTCGGAGGGCGCCGGGCGGGTACGGAGGGGTCCGGGGAGGGACCTGTCTCCGCTGCTCGCGGGAGCCTCGACAGCCATCTGCGCGGTCGGCGCACTGCTCACGCTCACCGACTCCGACTCACCGCTGCGCGCACCGTGCACGCTGTTCTTCCTGCTCACCGCGCCGGCCGTGGCGATCGGGGCGGCGCTGCGCGGGCTCAATCCCGTCGGCCGGGCGCTCAGCGCACTTGCGGGCGCGGTCGTGCTGAACATGCTGGTTGCCCAGGGCATGCTGGCCGTGCACCGCTGGTCGGTGCGCGGTGGGGTGATCGCGGTCGCGTCGCTCAGCCTGCTGCTTCTGCTGCTCGTCCTCACCCGAGGGAAATCGCGTTCGAGGAAACGAACGCAAGATGGAACAACCCAGGCCAAAGTTGTGTAACGGCCCAACCAACAAAAACGTGAGACCTCGGTGCAGGTCTTGCCATTCTGCTTCAATCATCAATACCGTCGTACATCTCACCCGCATCGGTCCGTCGGCACACGGTTCAGGGGAGGGCTCAGGGCCGTGACGTATCGGCGCGGGGCGCGGTAGGGGGGTGCCGTGCTCGGTGACCGTAACTGTTTCCGAGTCGTGCCGCGCGACCGGCTGCCGTTTTCTTCCGGCAGCCCGGCCTGCTTTGCCAGCTCATCTGCGTGCACGGAGATCGCTTTGCCGTGCCGAAGACGAGAACCCCCCTTTCGAACCGGACACACAGCCGGGCCGCCCAGGGGCGGGCGGTCCACCGGACGAGAGGGACACCACCTATGAGTTCCGTTCTGCATCCGCCGAGTTCGGGCCAAGATCCGTTAATGGCCGCCCAATACCGGCCCATCTCCACTCACCTTGCGATCACTCCGCCGGTGAGCGTGGTGATTCCCGCCATGAATGAGGCGGAGAATCTGCCCTACGTCTTCAAGACCCTTCCGGACTGGATACAGGAAGTGGTTCTTGTGGACGGCAATTCCACCGACGACACGGTCGAGGTGGCCCGTTCCCTGTGGCCCGAGGTGAAAGTGGTCGAACAGCGGGGCAAGGGCAAAGGGGATGCCCTGATCACCGGGTTCGAGGCGTGCAGCGGCGACATCATCGTGATGGTCGACGCGGACGGCTCGGCCGACGGCAACGAGATCGTGTCGTACGTCTCCGCCCTCGTCTCGGGCGCCGACTTCGCCAAGGGCTCGCGTTTCGCCAACGGCGGCGGCACGGACGACATGACCTTCATCCGCAAGCTCGGCAACTGGGCGCTGTGCACCATCGTCAACCGCAAGTTCGGCGCCCGCTACACCGATCTGTGCTACGGATACAACGCGTTCTGGCGGCACTGCCTCGACAAGATCGACCTGGACTGCACCGGCTTCGAGGTCGAGACCCTGATGAACATCAGAGTGGTCAAGGCGGGGCTCAAGGTCCAGGAGATCCCCAGCCACGAGTACCTCCGCATCCACGGCACGAGCAATCTGCGGGCCGTGCGGGACGGGCTGCGGGTGCTGAAGGTCATCCTCGAGGAGCGCTCCAACCGCCGTGCCCTGCGCCGACGCGCCCACCACTCGCCGCTGCTGAACACCGGGCAGGGAGAGGCGTCTTGACAGATCCCGGCATCTCCGTCGTGATCTGCGTGTACACCGAGGACCGCTGGGAGGACATCCTCGCGGCGGTCTCCTCGGTGCGCGCGCAGTCGTATCCGGCGCTGGAGACGCTCCTGGTCGTGGACCACAACCCGGTCCTGCTGGACCGGCTGGCCCGCGAGTACAAGGAGTACGAGAAGGGCACGGCGGCCGGTGACGTCCGGGTGCTCGCCAACGCCGGCCCGCGGGGGCTGTCGGCCGGCCGCAACACCGGTATCGCCGCCTCCCACGGCGAGGTGATCGCCTTCCTGGACGACGACGCCGTGGCCGAGCGGGACTGGCTGCGCCGCTTCGCCGAGGGCTACGCCGACCCGCGCGTGATGGCGGTCGGCGGCCGTACGGAACCGGTCTGGGCGTCGGGCCGGCGTCCCGCCTGGTTCCCGGAGGAGTTCGACTGGGTGGTGGGCTGCACCTACCGGGGGCTGCCGCGGGGCCGGGTCCGGGTCCGCAACGTGCTGGGCGGAAACGCTTCTTTCCGGCGCACGGCGTTCACGGCGGCGGGCGGCTTCGCCACCGGCATCGGCCGCGACGGCGACCGGCGCCCGCTGGGCTGCGAGGAGACGGAACTGTGCATCCGGCTCACCCGGGCCCGCCCCGACGCCGTCCTGCTCATCGACGACCGCGCGGTGATCCACCACCGGGTGCCCGAGGCCCGCGAACACTTCGCGTACTTCCGCACCCGGGCCTACGCGGAGGGCCTGTCGAAGGCGCTGGTGGCCAAGAGCGTCGGCACGGACAAGGGGCTGGAGTCCGAACGCCGGTACGCCACCCGGGTGCTGCCGGCCGGGGTCGCCCGCGGTCTGCGGGACGCCCTGCTCGCCCGTCCGGGCGGCGCCGGGCGCGCGGGCGCGATCGTCGCGGGCGTGCTCACGGCGGCGGGCGGCTATGCGATGGGCAGCATGCGGGCGCGGCGGGGCGGGACGACGTTCTCCGTCGTACGGATCGAGGGGGACGCCGTGAACGGCCCGGGCACACCGGCCGAGGGGGACGCCGTGCGCGACCCGGGCCCGAGCAGCGAGGGGGAACTCGTATGAGCCGACCGGGCGTACGGATCGAGGGGGAACGCCCATGAGCGGTACAGCCGTACCGATCCTCATGTACCACGCGGTGGCGACCGCGCCGGGCGACGCCACCCGCGCCCTGTCGGTCGCCCCGGAGGCGTTCGCGGAACAGATGGCGCTCGTCGGCGACCTGGGCCTGACCCCGGTGACGACCGCCGACCTCGCGACGCGCTGGCGCTCCGGCCGCCCGCTGCCCGAGCGGCCGGTGCTGATCACCTTCGACGACGGCTACGAGGGCGTCCACCGCCATGCCCTGCCCGTGCTCGCCGAGCACGGCTTCCCGGCCACCCTGTTCGTCTCCACCGGCTGGATCAAGGGCGCCTACGACACCGGAGGCGCCCTGGACACCATGCTCGACTGGCAGCAGGTGCGCGAGCTCGCGGACGCCGGGATCGAGATCGGCGGGCACAGCCACAGCCACCCGCAGCTCGACCAGCTCGACGACGCCGCCCTGCGTTCGGAGCTGGTGCGCAGCACGGAGATCGTCACCGGCGAACTCGGCTCGCGCCCGGTCTCGTTCGCCTACCCGTACGGCTACTCCAGTCGCCGGGTCCGCCGGGCCGTGCGGGAGGCCGGATACACCCAGGCACTCGCCGTCGGCAACGGTCTCGCCCGCCGCCGGCAGGGACCGTACGCCCTGCAGCGCGTCACCGTCCGCCGCGGCACGGGCGTCGAGGAGTTCGAGCGGCTGCTCCAAGGCCGCGCCATCGCCCGTAACTTCGCCAGGGACCGCGCCCTCACCAAGGGGTACGCCCTCGTCCGCAGAGCACGCCAGGTCCGCCGGAAGGCCATCCGTTCCCGTGTCTGACACGACCACCACAACCGAGGCCGCGTCGCCCGAGAGCCGGGCGCCCGAGCAGCCGGGGCGCCGCATCCGGCTGCCCGGGATGGGCCGCTCGCCCGGCGGCGACCAGCTGTTCCGCAACGCCTACGCGCTGATGCTCAACACCGGCATCTCCGCCGTGCTCGGGCTCGGCTTCTGGCTGGCCGCGGCCCGCTACTACTCCGAATCGGCGGTCGGGCAGGGCTCGGCCGCCATCGCCGCGATGAAACTGCTGGCCGGGCTGACCGCGGTGACCCTGACCGGCGCCCTGGCCCGCTTCATCCCGGTGTCCGGGCAGCGCACCGGCCGGCTCATCTTCCGTACCTACGCGGGCAGTTCGCTGATCGTGGCGCTCGCGGCGGGCGTGTTCCTGATGACCTTGGACGTGTGGGGGCCGTCGTACCGCTTCCTGCACGGGCCGCTGAACGGCCTCGGGTTCATCGCGGCCGTCATCGCCTGGAACCTGCTCACGCTCCAGGACGGCGTGCTGACCGGGCTGCGCAGCGCGCCCTGGGTGCCGGTGGGCAACACCGTGTTCTCGGCGGTGAAGCTGGGGCTGCTCGTCGCGTTCGCGGTGGCGATCCCGACCGCCGGCGTCTTCGTCTCCTGGGTCGCCGCCATCGCCACCTCGGTGGTGCCGCTGGGCTGGCTGGTGTTCCGGCGGCTGGTGCCCCGGCACGTCAAGGCCACCGAGGACCGCGCCGAGCCGCCGACGCTGAAGGAGATCGGGCGGTTCCTCGCCGGGGACTACACCGGCTCGCTCTTCTCGCTCGCCGTGGTCTACCTCATCCCGGTGATCATCGCCTCGCAGGTCAGCTCCGAGGACAACGCCTACTTCTACATCACCACCACCATCGGCGGCACCACCAACCTGCTCGCCATCAACATGGGCGCGTCCCTGACGGTGGAGGGCTCGCACGACCCGGGGCGGCTGGCCGCCAACACCCGGGCCGCGCTGAAGCGGATGGCCCGGATCATGCTGCCGATCGCGGGCGTGCTGTTCGTCGGCGCGCCCTGGATCCTCGGCGTCTTCGGCGACGGCTACGCGCACGCGGCGACCCCGCTGCTGCGCTGGTTCGCGGTCGGCGCGCTGCTGCGGGTCGTGATGGAGACGTACTTCGCGGTGCTGCGCGCGCAGAGCCGCACCTCCGGACTCGCCTGGCTGCAGGGCCTGTTGTGCGTGCTGGTGCTCGGGCTGACACTGCTGCTCCTGCCCCGGATGGGCCTGACCGGTGCGGGCGTCGCCGAGATCTCCAGTCTCGCGGTGATCGTGGCGATCGCCGCGCCGAGGCTGTGGAAGACGGTCCGGGCCGTACCGCAGGCCGCCGCGGAGACGGCGGCACCGGACGGGGACCTCTCCGACCTGGGGGCACGGGAGGCTCCGGCCGCTGCCCCGGCGCACCGGAACAGTCCGGCCTGGGCGCTGGACCGCGACACCCTCGCCCTCGGCATCCACGTCGACTTCGACCACCTCGAACGCCGGCCGGACGTCCGCCCCGGCCCCGGCACCCCGCCCACCGGCACACCCGTACGGCTGCCGGCCGAGGGGCCGGAACCGGGCGCCGAGGCGTCCCTCGGCCCGGCCGAGGCGGCGCTCTTCAGGGAAGCGGTGGTCGACGCGCCGTTCGGCGAGGAGACGGCACCCGAGAGCGCCGCCGGGGAAGACGGCGTACCCGATGAGCCACCGCCGCCCGAGCCGCCGGGTCGCCTGGTGCCCACCCGCTCCGGTCTCGTCCTCGGCTGTCTGCTGATCGCCGCGCTGTTGCTGTACTGGGTGCCCGCGCTGCGGCTCGGCGAGGCCGATCTGGACCGGATGGGCGGGCTCGGCCTGATCTCCGTGCTGCCGCTGCCGACGCTGGTGGGGGCGGGCCTGCTGATCACGGTGTTCGCCGCGCTGCTCTGGCTGCGCCGGGAGCACCGGGCCCTGCTGCTGGTCACCCTGCTGGCGACCGTGGTGTCGCTGCACGCGCTGCCCGCGGTGCTGGAGACCGAGCCGCGGTTCGCAACGGCCTGGCAGCACCTCGGCTTCATCGACTACATCGACCGCACCGGGTCCGCCGTACCGGACCTGGACGCCCGCTGGAGCTGGCCGGGCTTCTTCGCGGCGGCCGCGTTCACCGCCCGGGCGTGCGGGATCGGCGACTTCACCGAGATCATCCGGTGGTGGCCGACGGCCGTCCAACTCGCCTATCTGGCCCCGATGCTCCTGCTGACCCGCTCCCTGCGGGCGAGCTGGCGGGCCAAGTGGACGGGCGTCTGGTTCTTCGTGCTGTGCGGCTGGGTCGGCCAGGACTACTTCTCCCCGCAGGGCTTCACCTATCTCCTCTACCTCGTCTTCGTGGCGATCCTGCTGGTCTGGTTCCGTGCTCCGCACGTGATCTGGGCGAGGTTCCGTCCGGGCGAGGCCGAGGCGGAGCCCACCGACCGGCGCCAGCGGGCCGTGCTGCTCATGGTGGTGATCGGCCTGTACGCGGCGAGCGTCCCGGCGCACCAGCTCACCCCGTTCGTGATGCTCGGGGTGCTCGCGGCCCTGGTGATGCTGGGCCGGTCCGAGCTGCGGGGCCTGCCCGTGCTGTTCGCGGTGCTGGTCGCGGCCTGGGTCGGCTTCATGGCCGAGCCGTACTGGTCCGGGCACTTCAACGACCTCTTCGGCGGGGTCGGCGGGGTCGGCAGTAATGTCCAGACCTCCGTCTCCGGCCGTATCCAGGGCGGGAATTCGACACACAAGCTGGTCCTGTACACCCGGGTGCTGCTGGCCGGCTCGCTGATGGCCTTCGCCTGCTGGGGCTGGTGGCGGCGGCGTTTCCACCGGTACCGCGAGCGGTCGCTGCTGGTGCTCACCTTCGTGCCGTTCCTGGGCTTCGGTATGCAGTCCTACGGCGGCGAGATGGCGCTGCGCGTCTTCATGTTCGCCGTGCCGGGCGCGGCCCTGCTGGCCGCCCTCGCCCTCTTCCCGCGCACCGGCGTCACCGCGAAGGAGCGCGAGAAGGACCGGGTCAGTCTCGCTCCGCTGGCCGCGCTGCTGGCCGGGCTGCTGCTGATGGGCGGCTTCCTGGTGGCGCGCTGGGGCAACGAGTCGTTCGAGCGGACCCGGCCCGGCGAGGTGGCGGCCATGGACTGGGTGTACGCCCATGACAAGCCGACGGTGCGGCTGCTGTGGCTGAGCCAGGACACGGTCAACGACGTCACCCCGGCGATGCCGTGGGGCGCGCGGGACATGGAGCGGGTGAACTATGTGCCGACGCTCGCACCCCCCGACCCCGTGCTGGTGTCGGGCCTGGTCAAGGCGCTCAAGGACGCGGGCCCGAACTCGTATCTGATGATCAACGAGAGTCAGGCCACCTATCTGGAGCTGGACGCGGGCTACCCGGCGACCTGGAAGTCCCGGCTGATCCACAACCTGGACAACCGGCAGGAGCTGACCAAGGTCCTGGTCAACGACGACGTCACCGTGTACGCGCTGCGCAAGCAGCCGGCGGGCCCGGTGCCCAGGCCGAACCCCGGTCCGATCGGGCCGCAGGTGACGTGGACGCCATGGTCGGTGGTCGGCGCGCTGGCCGCCGTCGCGCTGGTCCTGCTGCTCACCACCCGCGAGGTGGTGCGGGTCGCGGTGCGGCCCGGGGTACGGCAACTGCGCTGGCTGCAGGGCACCTTCTGGTTCTCGCTGCCCCTGCTGGCGGTGCTGCTGGCCTCGCTGGTGCAGCGGTTCTCGACGATGAAGTGACGGGTGCGGGGCGGCGGTGGCTCAGCGGTCGAGCCACCGCACCTCGTAGGCCCGCATGTCGAACCGCTTCCCGTCGACCTGCGCGCCGATCGCCCGGTCCAGGGTGTTGACCACGAGGATCGTCCTGTCACTGGCCAGCACCCGCACGTTGGGAACGTCGTCCTGGGCGACGGACACGGTCTCGTACCTGGTGCCGGGCGGGAACGCCTTGTCGAACCGGGACACCAGGTCGTACATGGGCAGTGCCCTGCCCCCGTCGGCGCTGTCGGTCGGCGTCCACAGACAGCCGGGGCAGCCGGGGCCCTTCTCCTTCTCCGGGTTCCAGTAGAAGCCCGAGTCGGCACCGCCCTTGACCATGGCGATCAGCCCGGCCGCGTGCACGGCGATGCGGTGCGCCTCGGACCAGCCCCGGCGTTCGTCCTTGCCGTCGGCGGGCTCGACGTAGTACTCGGCCCACCACAGGGGAAGGTCATGGGTCTGCCGCCGTACCCACTCGCCCACCGCGGTGAGTTTGTCGGTGGCGCCGAACTCGTCGGGCAGCAGGTCGTCGTCGTTGGTGTAGCTGGAGCCGTCGACGACCACGAAGTCGGCGCCGGCCTTGTGGCTGTTCCAGTAGGAGAAGGCGTCGAGGACCCGCTGGTCCAGGGCGCCCCAGGAACCTCTCAGGGTGGTCGAGGCGTTGTCCTTCTGCCGTGGGTCGACGCTGTCCATGACGAGGTACGGCCCGCCGACCATGATGTTCCTGTCGACCTTCTTCAGCGCCTGGTAGACGAGGTTGTACATCTTCGTGTAGCCCTCGTAGTCCCAGCGGCCCTCGGCGTTGTTCCAGAAGCCCTTGAACTCGTTCCAGACGATGAAGTGGCGTACGTCGGGATACCGCTTGGCGACGGTCGCCGCGAGGTCGGCGAAGTCCTGGTAATGCTGCGGTCGCGGCGCCGTCTCCAGGGCGGGCCGGCTCCAGTCGGTGTTGTCGACACCGGCTCTGCCGCCCTTCATCCAGTCCGGCGAGCAGCACAGCGTGACCACGGGGGTGCCGCCGGACCTGCGGATGAAGTCGATGCGGCGGTCCATCGCCCCGAAGTCGTAATGCCCCTTCACCGGCTCGGGGTTGTCGGCTCCCCAGCCCATGATCGCCTGGTCCTGCGGCAGCCCGCCGTCCTTCGACAGCAGCGTCTCGACCCGCCCGGTGGCCGTGTCGCTGCCCTCGTCGGCGCTGTACTGGGTGTGGGTGAAGCCCCAGCCCACGTACGGCCGCGGACGCCCGGGCGGGGTGGCGGGCGTGCCGTGCACCTTGTCTCCGTCGCGCGAGGTGCCGGCAGTGCTCGCGCCGCTCCCGGGCAGCGTGTTGAGCAGGGTCACCACCAGGGCCAGAGCGGCCACTCCCACGCCGAGCAGGGCCGTCAGCCGCCACCGACGAGTCTCCGTATACCACCCATGACGTCCCATCAAGGACAACAGTAATGGCGGGAACCACGGCGGGGGCGGTTCTTCGGGAACACCCGGAGCAGCACCCCGCGAGGGGCGCGGGGCCGTTCTCGACGCGCGGCTCCGCCGCCCGGGCGCGGCCTGCCACGGACGGCCCGCGGTTTCGGTTCTTCCAGCGGAGTCAGCGGTGGAAATGCCGTGCACGCAGGGCATCGGTGCCGGATCATGGCGGCATGTCTGCGAACCCACACGACGCTCTGCCGATCCGGCTCCACGTCGACGACTCCGACTCGCCGTCCGACGTCGTCGACGCGCTGTTCCTCGGCCGCTTCGCGACGGGCGAGCAGCCGTACTCGCACGCGGCCAACATCGACCGGGTGCGCTCCGGCGCGACCCTGCTGCCGGAGGGCGCCCGGGTGCTGCGGGTCGCCCGCGACGACGACCGCAGCGCGACCCTCGCCGAGGGCGACGGCTGGACGCTGCTGGTCTCGCGCTGGAACCGCGGCGCCGACGTCACCGTGACCGCGACCAGTGCCGAACTGGCCAAGGACGTCCTCCACCGGGCCACGGACGGCGCGGCCGACGAGCCGGAGCCGCAGCCGGAGAACGTGACCATGGGCTTCTGGTACGTCTCCCCGAGGCGCGGCCCGCACCGCACCACCCGGCAGATCTCCGCGGGCACCTGGGACGAGGTCCGGCCCAACTACACCGCGCCCGTGGCGGAGGCGATGGACCGCCTGATGAAGACGACGCCGGAGGACATCGCGGGCCGCCTGCTGCTTCTGCACGGTCCGCCGGGCACCGGCAAGACCTCGGCCCTGCGCACGCTGGCCCGCTCCTGGCGGGACTGGTGTCAGGTGGACTGCGTCCTCGATCCCGAGCGGCTGTTCTCCGACGTCGGCTATCTGATGGACATCGCGATCGGCGAGGAGGACAGCGCGGGCAAGGGCCGCTGGCGTCTGCTCCTGCTGGAGGACTGCGACGAACTGATCCGCGGCGAGGCCAAGCACACCGCGGGCCAGGCCCTGTCCCGGCTGCTCAATCTCACCGACGGCCTGCTCGGCCAGGGCCGCAACGTGCTGGTGGGGGTCACCACCAACGAGGACCTGGAGCGCCTGCACCCGGCCGTGGTCCGCCCCGGCCGCTGCCTGGCCCGCATCGAGGTGGGTCCGCTGACCCGGCCGGAGGCGGTGAGCTGGCTCGGTTCCGAGGAGGGCGTCGGCCGGGAGGGCGCGACGCTGGCCGAGCTGTACGCGCTGCGCCGGGGCACGGCGCCCACGTCGGTGCCGGGGGCGCGGGACGCGGCGGACGCGGGCCTGTATCTGTAGAAGCCGGCTCCGGGTGTTTTGATGGATGTATGACCCTGTTCGTCGGCACGTCGGGGTGGCAGTACAAGGACTGGCGGGACATCGTGTACCCGGCGGGGGTTCCGACGCGGCTGTGGCTGGAGGAGTACACGCGGCTCTTCTCCACGGTGGAGATCAACAACGCGTTCTACCGTCTCCCCTCCCGGGAGAACTTCGAGGCCTGGCGGGACCGGGTGCCCGCGGACTTCACCGTCGCGGTCAAGGCCAGCCGCTACCTGACCCACATCAAGCGTCTGAAGGATCCCGCGGAACCGGTCGACCGCCTGATGAGCCACGCGGCGGGCCTGGGCGACCGCCTGGGCCCGGTCCTCCTGCAGCTCCCGCCGACCCTGCGCGCGGACCCGCCCCTGCTGGACGTCTGCCTGGCCTGCTTCCCGCCCCGTACGAGGGTCGCGGTCGAGCCGCGCCACGACTCCTGGTGGACACATGAGGTGCGCGGGGTGCTGGAGTCCCGGGGCGCCGCCCTGTGCTGGGCGGACGTCCAGGCCCACCCGGTGACCCCGCTGTGGCGCACCGCCGACTGGGGCTACGTCCGCTTCCACGAGGGCCGGGCCCGGCCCTGGCCGCGCTATGGCCACCGCTGTCTGGAGACCTGGGTGGACCGCGTCGCGACGACCTGGTCCGACACGCACGACGTGTACGCGTACTTCAACAACGACCCGGGCGGGGCCGCGGTGGAGGACGCGGTGACGTTCGGGAAGGCGGCGAGGCGGGCGGGGCTGAGGGTGACCCGGACACCGGAGCCCGCGGAACTCCGGTAACCGCCCCCCTACTCCCCATATGCCGCCCGCAGGGCATCCCGCACGGCGGCCGACGCCTCCTCCTCCGCCAGCCCCAGCCGGCGCACCCGCTCCGCGTACTCCTGCGCGGCCGCCGCGGCCTGACGCTCCGCCGCCGAGCCGGCGGCGGCCACGAACGTTCCGTTGCGCCCCCGCGTCTCGATCACCCCGTCGCTCTCCAGTGCCCGGTACGCCTTGGCCACCGTGTTCACCGCGAGCCCGAGCGACTCGGCCAGCCCCCGCACGGTGGGCAGCCGGTACCCCACCGGCAGCACGCCGGAGAGCGCCTGCTCGGAAATCTGTGCCCGCACCTGCTCGTACGGCGGCGCGCTGTCATCGATATGGATCTTCAGGCTCACACGGCCGATTGTCCCGTACCCGGCGGAAAATGAGAGGCACCTCGGTACCTCTCCCCGTACGGTGCCTGCCTATGACCGTGATCGTGCGCGAGCTGCGTCCCGACGTCCCGGCCGACACCGAGGCCTTCGCCCGGGTCCGCCATCTCACCCTTCCGTACATCCTGTTCACCGCCGACTCGGCCCGCCACGTGCTCACGCACAGCCATCCCGACGCCCACTTCCGCTCCCTCGTCGCGGTGGAGGACGGCGAGGTGATCGGCACGGCCCAGGTCGCCCTGGTGCACGACAGCCCGGAGCCGGGCCAGGGGTACGTCAACGTGTACGTGCACCCGGACCGGACCCGGCGCGGCGCCGGCCGGCTCCTCGTGCGAGCCGCCGAGGAGCATCTCACCGCCCTCGGCGCGACCAAGCTGTTCAGCTGGGTCCTGGACGAGCCGGGCAACCGCGCCTTCGCCGAGCGGTACGGCTACCGGAGCGGCCGTCCGGCCCACTTCCTCCGCCTCGACCTGGCGGGCGGCACCCTCCCGCCGCTTCCGGAGGTCCCGCGGGGCGTCGAACTGCGCACGGCGGCCGACTTCGCGGACGACCCGCGCCCGCTGTTCGAGCTGGACGCGGCGACGGTGCTGGACGAACCCGGCGACATCGCCATCGAGTTCACGGACTACGACGCCTGGCTCGAGCAGAACTGGAAGCATCCGCTGCTGGACCACGAGCTGACCACGGCCGCGGTGGTGGACGGCCGTCCGGTCGCGTTCACCGTGGCCTACACGGACGGCGCCGGCCGCTACTCCACCGCGATGACCGGCACCGTCCGCGCCCACCGCGGCCGCGGCCTGGCCAAGCTCGCCAAGACCCACTCCCTGTACCGGGCCCGTGCGGCCGGCATCACCGAGGCCTTCACCGGCAATGACGCGGGCAACGAGCCGATGATCGCGATCAACAAATGGCTCGGGTACGAGATCTGCGCGACGGAGGTGCACCATGTCCGCGTACTCGGCTGAGCCCGCGGCCCGGGTCGAGGTCGTCCTGGTCAAGGGCGGCCGTACGAAGATCCGTTACCCGGCCGAGCTGCTGTCCGACGACGGCGTCCATGTCTGCGTCCGCGCCCCGTGGGCGGGTGAGGGCGTCCGCGACTTCGGCTTCGTGCGTTTCGAACCGGGCGACGTGTTCACCGAGCACTACTGGCGCGACCGCTGGTACGCGGTGAAGGAGGTCCGCGCCGGGGACGGCACCGTCAAGGGCTGGTACTGCGACATCACGCGCCCTGCCGTGCGGTCCGGCACGCAGCTGGTCGTCGAGGACCTCGACCTGGATCTGTGGCGCTCCGCCGACGGCACGGACGTACGGCGGCTGGACGAGGACGAGTTCGCCGAGAGCGGGCTGGCGCGCACGGACCCCGAGGCCGCGTCCGCGGCCTCGGCCGCCCTGGACGAGCTGGAGGCGCTGGCGCGCGAACGCGGCTTCGAGGACCTGTCGGCCTGACGTCGTCGTCCGACGCCTTCGCCTCACACCGTGGCCAGCACCGCGTACCGCTCGTCGTCCACGGTCTTCCCCCACAGCAGCGGGTCGTCGGACAGTCGCTCCACGCGCGTGTGCCGGGCGACCGGGGCCAGCAGGGCGGTGAGCCGGTCCGCGGGTATGCCGACCGGGCTCAGGGTCCCCCAGACGCCCTCGACCAGCAGGAGCAGGCCCTCGGGCCGCAGCAGGGTCCGCCAGTGCCCGAGGACCCGCGCGGGGTCGGGCAGCGTCCACAGCACATGCCGGACGAGGACGACGTCGTAGCGCCGCTCCCCCACCGGCGGGGCCGCGGCGTCCCCGTGCAGGACCACCGCGTCGTGTCCGGCGAGTTTGGCCCGGGCCCGCTCGACCATGGCCGGTGACCGGTCGACTCCGGTGACCCGGTGTCCCTGCTCGGCCGCGAGGAGCGACAGGCTGCCGGTGCCGCAGCCGAGGTCGAGGACGTCGGCGGGGTGCCCGGGCAGCCAGGAGCGGAGCCTGGCCGCCCAGGCGGCCCGCACCTCGGGGGCGCGCAGGCCGTGGTCCGGCTCGTCGTCGAAGGCGGCGGCCTCGGCGTCCCAGTCCACCTCGGTACCCACCGCGACCGTGTGCTCACGTTCGTTCGTCATGCCCCCACAGTGACACCTGCCACTGACAGTCCCGACGTGACAGCCGCCACTGACAGACCGGAACCGATGAGGAACTCTCGCCGAAAGGGTCCGCCTCCGTGCCGAACACGGAACCGGGTGGGCACTGAAGGAGGCAGCCATGCGCCGCATGACCGTGCACAAGCCCCTGAAGAGGACCGACAGCCGCCGTATCCGTGAGGAGGCGGAGGAGCGCCCCGCCGAACGCCCGGAGGTGCGCAAGGACATCGCGCGCACCTGGTGGCCGGACGGCTGACGCCGCCGGCATCCGTCAGGCCGGCCGTTTCCGGTAGTGGATGCGGTCGTACGGCCCGTCGACACGCCGCTCCACCACCTCGTAACCGAACCTCGGATAGATCTGCTGGTTCTCCCACATCATCGCGTTCGTGTAGAGCCTGACCTCGGGCAGTGCGAGCGCACGCGCGCGTGCGTCCACGAACTCCAGCAGGCGCCGCCCCGCCCCCTTGCCGTGCGCGTCGGGGCGGACGGCGACGCTGTCGAGGAACAGGTGGTCGTCGTGAGCCTCGATGACGACGAGCCCGATCACCGGCTCCCCGAGGACGAACACCTTGCCCGCGGCGACGTTCGCCGCGTGGTCCGCCTCCATGGGCTGCGGCACCACCCCGATGCGCTCGATGTAGTGCTGGTAGGCGGCGTCGGTGACGGCTTTCACGGCGGGTACGTCGCCCTCCACGGCGAGCCGTATCTCGTTGTCGGTCATGCGCGAACGTTAGCCGCCGGATGCCGGTCCGGGTTCGGCAGTATCCAGAACTGCCAGGCGACCCCGGCGCAGTTGCGGACGTTGATCCCGGCAGGCACTTGCCGTTCGGATGCGTGGTGATCATGAAGGGGTCCGCCGCTTTCACGGCGGTGACGTTGCCGGGGGCCGGCGCGGCGGCGTGAGCCGACGGCTCCGCGGCGAGCAGCGGATTCACCGCAGAATCGATTACGTCACGGGCTCCTTCGGGGGTGTTCGCACTCAGGAGCAGAGATTCACGTGTCGGACGGCCAGGACGTGCCCCGCCGCGTCGATGAGGCGGCTGCGGGCGAGGTGTCCGCCGGCCACCGCATTGGTGATCGCCGTGGCGATCGAGGAGGTCTGGGAGCCGACGTTGCCCCCCAGGTCGAACATGACCATGTCGGCGCCGGAGCGCAGGGCCTGGACGGCGGCGGTGTCAAGGCTGAAGCCGGCCGCGGAGATCGCCTTGGCGCTGAGGGAGTCGGTGACCACCAGCCCCTTGAAGCCCAGTTTGCCGCGCAGCTCGGAGCTGATGACGGTGGGGGACAGGCTCGCCGGATTGGTGCCCAGGCCCGGCACGACGTTGTTGGAGACCATGATGGCCGGGGCGCCGGCCTTGATGGCCGCGGTGAACGGGGGGATGGCCACCTTTTGCAGGGTGGACCAGGGCAGGGTGCGGGCGGGGCCGAAGTCGGAGTTGTAGCTGGAGCCGCCGAGGCCCGGGAAGTGCTTGACAACGGCTGTCACACCTCCGGCGCGCAACCCGTTCATGTACGCGACACCGGCCTTGGAGACCACCGAGGTGCTGCCGCTGAAGGACCGCCAACCGTCGGGATTGGTCTTGCTGGGGGGCACGTTCCTGCCGTCGACGTCGACCACCGGAGCGAGGTCCATGTTCACCTGGGCGGCCGCCATCCTGGTCGCAACCTTGGTGACGTTCTGCTGGATCTGTGCCGGGGTCCAGTGCGTGCCCATGTAGGCGGCCCAGGGCAGGGAACCGACGAGGTTCGCCATGCGCTGGATGCCACCGCCCTCCTCGTCGGTCATCACCAACAGGCCCAGATGGCCCGGTACATGCGTCTTCAGTGTGGTCAGCCTGGAGCCGAGGTCCGACGGCGCCTTGCCACCGAACAGCAGCACGCCGCCCGCACCGGCGCTCACCTCGGAGGTGACGTCGGACACCGAGGTCTCCGACACCGGGACGGCGACGGTCAGCATGGCCAGCCGGCGGTTCGACCACCCGGCCAGCTTCGTGCTGTTGGTGCACGCGGTGGCGGTGGCGGCGGTGGAGAGGTCCGGGGCGAGGGACGGACGGGGCGAGGAAGGCGCGGCGGACGGGGCGGGGCCGCTGGAGTGCGGGGCCGCCTCGGGGGCGCTCGTGCCACAGCCCGCCAGGAGCATCGCCGCCACGGCGGCGGTGCCCAGAATTCGCGCGTTCCCGGCCCGGCCGGGGAGCGGCGGCGGTGCTGTCGTTGTTCTGCGGTCACGGTACGACGGGAGATTCATCGTCCGGCCTCCTTCGGGACTGAGGGCCGCATGAGCATGAGGTGGCCTCTATGGCGCGTAGATGCGCACCAGCCGGCATTTGTTCGCCGGTCCACAGTCGGACTGCCAGGATCTCGCGTCTCGGGGTCGAACGAAAGTCCGGCGGACGCGAGTGCGGCCCGCTCAGGAATTCGACTTCGATCACGCCTCACCTTGGTCGCACCGAGACGGCACCGGGCGGCGGTCGACAGGGGCTCCGCGACACACCTCCGACGCAGTGACCGTCCCCTGCCCTGCCCGCCCCCGCTCCGCCGCAGGTCAGTGGGGGCAGGAGCCGCCGGGAGCCGATCCGGGAACCAACCGAGGCGTCCGACCGCGGACGACCACGAACCGCCACGGACGGTAGCGCCGCTCGGACGCAGGTGGGCCAGGGGGGGGTCCACGTCTCTTCCTGAGCCCTCGGTTAGCCCCGCCTTAAGCCGACCGTGAGGACGCAAAGGGCTCCTGGAGGCAGCGTTCTCGCAGGTCAGAGGCAGGGCTGCTGGGACTCGTCCAGGCGTGGGGAGCCAAACAGGGAGCCACGGTCAGGAATCTGTTCCAACTTTCGCTTCATGGATCAAGGCGGCTCGCTCTGCTCACCGCGCGCGGCACGGCCCCCGTCCGGGCCTGCGCTCCTGGCTCCGCCCCGCTCCAGCCCGGCCGGCGCCCGTGCCGCGCGCACAGCAATCAGCCACCTGCCGTCAGAGAAGGGGTCCGTCGTGGCTGGGGCAGTCGGCTCCACGGCTTTACGGGGCCATGATCGCTCGCGCCAAAGCAGCGCCACCCCAAAGCCGTTCCACCGACCGCGTGCTCTCGTGCCCCCTCCAGATTTCCCGGCACACCCAACGCACTGGGGTGTGAAGGCCTACCCTGGGGCGCACGAACGTCCCGGGATGTCCTGGTAACAGGCGTGCGCGTGACGGGGGTTGGACATGGTCAGTGCGGAGATCGGGCAGTGAGTGGAGCAGGCTAGCCCTGCCGTGACGGCCGCAGTGAGTGCCTACGGGGCGGCGGTGCTGACCCGGGCGCAGGACGCCGCCGCCGACGCCACGGTCGGTATCGGGCAGCGGATCCTCCAGGCGGTGTGGCGACGCCGGGACGAGGCGGGCCGGACCGAGCTAGAACGAGTGGTGGACGAGGCCACCGACGAACAGGACGACGCGTACACCACGGCCGTAGTGAGCAGGCTACTCAAACGCGCGTTGCAGGACGACCCTGAGCTGAGGGAGGAACTGGCCGCGATGCTGCCCGTCCCTGCCGCAGGCACGGTCACCATCACTGCGTCCGGCGAGCGGTCAATCGCCGCACAGCACATCGGCACCGCGATCACTGGTGACGGTCACACCTCACAGCCATGAGCGCAGACGATGCCGTTTCCAGGCGGATCAAGGCCGCCGGGCACCGATCGATCGCGGCCGGACAGATCGGCAACGCCTACACGGGGGACGTGCTGCCTGCCGAGGCGTTGCATGCACCGGAGAAGGTCACGGCGGCCCCAGGCACCTCAAACCTGCCCCCGGCCGCCCTCTGTCTGGGGCGTGAGGAAGAGCTGGCCTGGCTGCGCCACATCTTGACCGACCAGCGTGAGGGTGCGATCACCCAGAGTGGGACAGCGCACGGCTTGGGTGGGATCGGCAAAAGCACCCTCGCACTGCACTACGCCCACCGCTACCGCGGCGAATACACCCTGATTTGGTGGATCAACGCTACCTCTCCGGACTCCATCGAGCAGTCCCTGACAGGAATCACCCGCCGGCTGGTCCCTGTCTGGGCGGCGACGTCAGCCCGCGAGGCACAGGTAGCGTGGGCTATGCAGTGGCTGAGCTGGCATAGGGGCTGGCTGCTGGTCTACGACAACGCTGAGGATCCCGCCGATCTGGAGCGCTACACCGGATCCCTCAACAGTGGGCACCACTTGGTTACTAGCCGCCGCAGCCGAGGGTGGCCGGACGGCGCTGCCACTCTGCTGCTCGGAACCCTGGACCCCGACGACGCCGTTAACGTGCTGTGCACCCTTGCTTTCAGGGACGCCACCCCCACTCTGCGTCAGAGAACTGATGCGCGCGCTCTAGCCGCTGATCTGGGATATCTGCCGCTTGCCCTAAAGCAGGCCGGCTCCTACCTCAACCGAAACCGCGGCATCACCCTCGACGCCTACCGCCGCAGTCTGGGCACCAAGCTGCACAAAGCCGACGATGGCATCTCCGCTGAGCGGACTATCGCCCGAATCTGGCACCTGACGCTGCACATATTGGCTTCGCGTGACCCTTTGGCCGTGGATGTGCTCTACACCGCCGCGTGGCTCGCTCCCGACAACGTCCCTCATGCCCTGCTCGCCCCGCATGGCACCGACCCGGACGACCTTGCCGAGGCCATCGGCACGTTGGCCTCATACAGCATGGCCACCGACACTGGCACCACCCTGAGCATCCATCGCCTCGTCCAAACCGTTCTGCGCACCCCCCAAGACCTCAGTGATCACCGGCCCCATGAAGGGCGCGAGCGAGCTGAACAAGCCCTCGTCCGTCACCTGGCACCACCTCCCGGCCAGGAGACGACCACCGAAGGCCAATGGGATGCTCTTATTCCCCATCTGATCGCTCTCGCCGCCAATACCCCGCCTGGACACCACAGCGACCCTCTCATCGACGCATACGAGTGCGCTGCCTACCGCCTCCACCAGCAAGGCCACACCACCCCCACTATCCCGCTGTGGGAGGTAACTCTGTCCCATCGTGAACGGCTGCTGGGCGACACCCACCCCGACACCCTGACCAGCCGCCACCACCTCGCCTATGTCTACGGGGCGGCAGGGAATCTGCGGCGGGCCATCCCCCTGTACGAGGCCACCCTCGCCCAGCGCGAACAGGTGCTGGGCGACACCCACCCCGACACCCTGACCAGCCGCCACCACCTCGCCACCACCTACAGAGGTCAGCAGGCCGTCTGGACCAGGCGATCCCCCTGCTGGAGACCACCCTGGCTCAGCGCGAACAGGTGCTGGGCGACAGACACCCCGACACCCTGACCAGCCGCAACAACCTCGCCACCGCTTATGAGTCGGCGGGAAACCCAGAGCGGGCGGTCCCCCTACTCGAGACCAACCTCGCCCTCTGCGAGCAGGTCTTGGGCGACACGCATCCCCATGCCCTGGCCAGCCGCAACAACCTCGCTCATGCACGCCGTGCCGCGGAGGCCGTACAGCAGAGGAGTACAGAAACCTCAACGACCGAAGCTGACCCTCAGCAGCCGTCCAGGACCGATTGACCAGCCGATCAGGCCCAGATGACCATCCGGCCGAGAGTTCAGGACGATGAGGTCGTGCCAGACGCGTGCCAGATCGTACGGGGACTCACGGGGAACATCGGAGAATCAACGGACTCGCCACCAGGCATCGAACCCTTTCCGTCGCAGGTCAGCCCACAGCGAGCCTTAGATCACCTTAGCTTCCCAAGCTGAGGTGATAGCGCTGGTGGACATCGTTCACGGGCGCACTCTGGCCAGTGGTCAGGCAGGCGCGGGCCGAGCTCGGGGAGATGGTTCGCCCTGGTCCACAGTGCACATGAAAACAAACCGGTCAGCGAGCAGTCCGCCGCAAGGCAACGCGCCAGGGTCCGCCCGGCCGCGGAGGCGTCCGCAAAACAAGTTTCGAAGCCTCCGTGAACTGCCTCCGCGCCTGATGCGCCAGAGTCATCAACGCAGGCCACGAGTGCCAGTCGCGCTCGAATGGCTCATCCGGGTTTGTCTGATGGTTGAGATACCCGGACGCAGCATCAAAGGCGTTGTCCATCGCAATGACCGCCGCGTCCACCGATGCTGGGCCCAGGATGGCAGCACGATCCAGCGGCTTCGACAAGCCCCGCCGGGCGTCTACGAGGTCTTCCTCTACGGTTATCGCCATCTCATAAGGTTCACCGCCCTGACTATCCAGCCACTCCTCTCGCTCCGGCCAAAGGTCCACTGTGCGTTCGAGTTTGCTGACGGCGGTGTCCCAAGCGTCGAGAAGAGCGACGTAGGCCTCTTGCCGCTGACCGCGCAGCCATTGCTCGTGCTCGACTGCAGCTTGGTCCGTGGTCTGGCGACGGTTGCCATGGACGCCGGTGTAGGCGACGACGACGGTGCCGGCCACACCGAGGGCTGCGGTGAGAATGACGGGCCACTGATCGCTCATGGCGGTCGTCCTGCCGTAGAGGGGCATACACGAAGATGGTCACTCATGCCTTCGTTGGTGCACGGGAAACAGCGCTCCGCAACGCCCTTGTCGAGGTCGCAGGCCGTGGCCGACGGCACGGAGCCCCTTTGACAGCGGCAAGCGGCTTCCGTACCGCTGCTGTACAGCAGCCGAGTACAGCAACCACCGCAACCGCAGGCAACCGTCAACGAATCCCGACGGCCGACTGACCTTGGCCTCAGACTTCAATGACTGACCAACCAATAGTTCGGGACGAAGTGGTCGTGCCCAGATCGTGCAGGAGAGCGGGCGCCAGACCGAGTGTCGGATCCTCAACTGTCGGTCAAGTCTTCATTAGATCCCGCTGACCTCAGGAGTCGCAAGCAATCTCGCCCAAAATTGGTGAGAATCCACATTTCCCGAAATCCGTCGTCCGCAACGAGGCGATTGATTCCGTCATCCACAGCCAGGCCCTCAGAAGTGAGGCGGGCAATTGAAGCATCGAGCACATCGGCGTAACCGGGGATCTCGGCCAAGATCTCTGGGCGGCGCCACCCAGGCCAGCGTACGTTCTTGTCAGGGCCAAGTTCATGGGGTGGCATAAGGGGAGGCTGACGCTCTAGCAACTCCATCAACTTAACTTCCGGCTCATCGATTCGGGCTAGTCCTCGAATCCGCAGTCTCTCTTCGTCGACTTTCGCCTCATCACGCACGCCACGGCCAAGGCAGCGTCCTAGAGCCTGCACTTTGATATCCAGGGGCGTATCCATGGCTGCTTGGACACTCTCTGCCATGAGAGCAAGGAGACGAGGGCTGGACTCAATAGATGAGACGAACCTGTTGAGGTCCATGCCCGCTTCATCGCCACCCACGGATAGCACTCGACTCGCTCGGGCTCGTCGGTACTGCAGGTACTTTTCGATCAGGCGCTGTCCAGCGGCGTCGACTACTTCCTTCGCCGCCAGAGCCGCAGCACCCGCCTCCAGGCCGAGCGTTGCACCGGTGACGCCAGCCCCCACGCTCGTGGTTGCTCTGAGGACCACCTCTGCCGCGTTGCCGACGCTCTCCTCGGGTATGCGATCATCCGTCACGGCGAGCAGGTTACTGTAACGGCCGCCACCTCAAGATGGCTTCAATAGAGCTCGCGCTTCAGCGGGCACAAAGTGCGCGCCCCTACCTGACATCCAGCCCTGACATCAACGACAACAGACAACAGCAACTACGAGCGGCCACGGACGACCTTGGCTCCCAGGCGCCAGAGCCTCATGAGGCCACGTGGACCGAACTCCTAAAGCGGGTGTCGCAGGTTCGAATCCTGCCGGGGGCACAGAGAGAAGGGTCGGCTCAGGAGGAGTTTCCTCCCAGGCCGGCCCTTCGGCCTCTCAGGGGTCGTGCCACAGGCGTGCCACTACGGGCCCGCAGGGTGACACACGAGCGGCCCCCGACCGAGAACCGAGGTCGGGGCCGTTCTCAGGCCGTGCTCGGTCAGCGGGACGCGGGCGGAATGCTCTGGTCGTACTGGAAGACGTTGCGGGGGTCGTAATCTGCCTTGATCGTGCGCAGTCGGCCGAAGTTGGATCCCCAGTAGGCGGTCTCCCAGTCCTGCATGCCGATGTTCGGCACGTTGGCGTAGGCGCCGTCCACGTAGGGGCGCAGCGCCTGGCTGAATTCGGCGATCCAGGCCTGGGCCTTCGGGGTGAGCGGGTCACAGACGCCCGGCTGGTCACTGCGCTTGCCCCAGCCGGCGCCGGGCTCGGCGTAGAAGAGCGCATCGCGGTGCGGGAACGCCGTGCCGCCGCGGGGGGTCCTCCTGACCGCACCCCCGAACGCCTGAACGAAGTAGTTGCTGTCGTCCGTGGGTGCGTCCTTCATGAACGAGGCGATCACGTCGATCGCCTTGGTCGGGAACGGCTTCTTGGTGAATTGCGAGTAGAACTTCCAGTGCGCGGGTTCGGCCGCGATCGAGGTCTGGAAGCCCGCATACACGTGGCCCCAGTTTCCTACCTGCACCGTCACCTTGGGGCTGTCGATCGACAGGATCGGGGCCAGCAGCTTTTTCGCCTCCGCGGGTATTCCTTCCGCGAGGACCGCGAACAGCAGGATCTGGTTCGGGTGAATTTCGAGTTGGGTGCCAAGGCGGTTGTCGATGTACGGCGCCGTGCGCTGGTAAGCCTCGAAGATCCTGCGCAGGTCGCCGACTCCGTCCCACGTGACCTGCATATAGGTGACGCTCTTGAGCGGGGCCAGTTTGTAGGTCAGTGAGGTGACGATTCCGAAGTTGCCGTTACCCGCTCCGCGCAGCGCCCATAGCAGGTCCGCGTTGTGGTTCAGATCGGCCTTGATCACCTTGGCACACTCGTCGCCTTCCGCGACGACGACCTCGGCGCCGATCAGGCTGTCGCAGGCCATGCCGAGCCAGCGGGTGAGGAAGCCGAAGCCGCCGCCGAGCGTCGCGCCGACCAGGCCCACGCTGCCTTCGGTACCGGTCGTCACCGCGAAGTTCTGCTTCGCGAGCGTCGTCACCGCTTCCAGCTGGTTGAGCCCGGACCCCACCGTCGCGACGCGAGCGGCGCTATCGATGTGGACCGACTTCAGCCCGCTGATGTCGATCACGAGGCCGCTGTCGACGTTCGACCAGCCCTCAAGGCTGTGACGGCCGCTCCGGATCCGCAGCGCGACGTCGTTCTGCCGCGCCCACGTCAGGGCGTTGACCACGTCCTGGGTGTTCCTAGCGAAGACGATGACCAGCGGATAGTGGGAGAAGAGCTGGTCCCAGCCGAGGCGCGCGTCCGTGTACCCGGGGTCGTTGGGGCGGACGATGCGGCCGGTCAGCTTCGCCGGCGGGCACTGTTCCCCGTACCCCTCGCTGACGGTGGCCTCGGTCACGGCACTCGCACCGGGGGCTTCGGCCGCCGCAACGACCGGCACGACGACCGCGCCGGCGCCTGCGACCGCCGTCGTCTTGAGCAGTCTGCGACGGGAAAAGTCGTTCACGGTCCGCGTCCTCTCACTCACCAATGGTTACCAATATGCCCCTTATGGACTATTTACGCGAAGTGGACGTAAGCAAGGACGCTCACGGTAAACCGTCTCGACACGCTCGCAACCTCAGACGAGGCGCCTGACGCCGCAGCTCCGCACCTCCCGCGTCGGCCGCGCCCGGACGAAACCCGTCCGCGCACCAGCGAACCGGGGCAGCGCCTTGAGGCGCGCGGAGGTCTGACGGACGACCCGGAGACCTTTCAGGTCCCGCCCCTTAGACCACGGACCATGACGGTTCTCTGGCCGGCCTCGGTGCAGGGCAGCCTGGCGAGGGCCACTGACATCCATCGCTGACACCAACGGGCCCGGACATCGGCGGATCTCGACGGCCGAGTGCAGAGGCACCACAGAGCCACGCCACGGCACCATGGGGGCCGTGATCGAACTCCTAGAGCGGTGATCCGTCCGTAGGTGATGCCGCCCGAAACCCACTGAAGCATTCCGTGCAGCCGCAGCGCAGTCGTGCGGCCACAGCCCTGTCCCGAGTGTCCGGGCTGTAACATCCGCGGCACAGCCAGCCTCACAACCCATCAAAGCACGGACCGCGTTGTTCCCTGCTCGCCCAGCAGAGGCCGACCCATGCGTGAGTGGCGCGTGAGATTAGTGGGCGGAACCACGCCCCACCGTGTTTCAGCAGCTCCGGGGCGCCCTGGAAGCGCGATCTTGCTTGGCCTCCGGAGCCATGTGCACAGGTTGGTGAGGCGAGACGCATAGGAGCCGCCGGGAGCCGATCCGGGAACCAACCGAGGCGTCCGACCGCGGACGACCACGAACCGCCACGGACGGTAGCGCTGCTCGGACGCAGGTGGGCCAGGGGGTTTCCACGTCTCTTCCTGAGCCCTCGGTTAGCCCCGCCTTAAATCGACCATAAGGATCTCCGTCACCCACTCCCAGCAGGCAATTCCACGATTTCTTGGGGCTAGCTTCTGATCGCCCCCACGGGATTCAGACCAGCCCCGAGGACCGTTTCGAGGAGTTCCCCATGTCCGTACGCCGCACGGCCGCCGTCGTCGTCCTCGGCGCGACGCCGCTCGCCCTGACCGCGCTCGCCGCCGCTCCCGCCGCCGCGCACGGCTCGATGGGCGACCCGGTCAGCAGGGTGTCGCAGTGCTACGCGGAGGGACCGGAGAGCCCCGAGTCGGCCGCGTGCAAGGCCGCGGTCGCGGCCGGCGGGACGCAGGCGTTCTACGACTGGAACGGCGTCCGGATCGGCGACGCCGCCGGACAGCACCAGAAGCTGATCCCGGACGGCAAGCTGTGCAGCGCGAACAACGAGGAGTTCAAGGGGCTCGACCTGGCCCGCGCGGACTGGCCCGCGACGAGCGTGAAGAGCGGCTCGTACACCTTCAAGTACCGCGTGACCGCTGCGCACAAGGGCACCTTCAAGGTCTACGTCACCAAGTCCGGCTACGCCCCGACGAAGCCGCTGGCCTGGGCGGACCTGGATCTGGAGCACCCGGTGGCGACGGCCACCGACCCGGTCGCCTCGGGCGGCTTCTACACGTTCTCCGGCACGCTGCCCGAGCGGTCCGGCAGGCAGCTGCTGTATGCGGTCTGGCAGCGTTCGGACAGCCCGGAGGCGTTCTACTCCTGCTCGGACGTCGCGTTCGGCGCCGGCGGCGGCACGGGAGGCGGCAGCGGCACGGGGGACGGAGCCACGGCCGCCCCGACGGCCTCCGCGCCCTCCGACAAGCAGATCGAGGACGGTGCCGACAAGTCGACCATCGAGCACCACGGCCACGGCGACGACGACGCGAGCACGTCCGCCGAACCGACGGCGACGGCGGCGGCCGGCACCCCGGCCAACGGGCCGAAGGCCGCCGGCACCTCCGGGAACCTCGCCGAGACCGGCGGTGACAGCAGCACGTCGTACCTCGCGGTCGGCGGTGCGGCGGCGCTCGCGCTCGGTTCGGCGGCGCTGTTCATGTCGGTGCGCCGACGGGCGGCGGGCGGCCGGCACGGGCGCTGAACCAGGGGTTCCGGGGCCTGTCCGGCGGCTCAGGTCGGACAGGCCCCGGCGGCACGTCAGCTGAAGGCCGACGCGCAGGTGGTGGTGGTCGCGTGGGCCGGGTCGAGCGCGTTGGCCACCTCGTGGAAGGCGATGCGGTCGAACAGGCCGATCGCCACGTGCTCGGACAGGTCGAGCGGGCACAGGTCCTGGAGCAGGACATTGTGCACGTCCGAGCCGCTCAGGTACTGGTCGCGCCAGGGTGTGGCCACCTCGTCGTACTTGGTGGCGATGACGGTGTAGTGCACTCCGGGGACGGTGTCGCCGCCCGCGTTGAGCTTGGTGAGGAAGGCGGAGCGGGCGATCTGGTCGGCGAGGCCGGGGGTGGTGGCCTTGATCAGGTCCTCGGCGCCGGGGAAGTACGGCAGCAGGTGGGTGAGGCCGTCCAGGTCGGTGCCGTGGTTGTCGGGGGCGAGGCCCACGAGGGCGTTCACCTTGGCGGATCCGCCGAGGAACTTCAGGTAGTAGCGGGGCATCATGCCGCCCTGGGAGTGGCCGACCAGGTCGGCCCTGTCGGTCCCGGTCGCGGAGAGCACCTTGTCGACGAAGGCGGACAGTTGCTCTGCCGACTTGTCGATGGGGCCGAGGCCGTAGAAGAGGGGGACGCCGGGCAGCTGGCCGTAGTCGAGGGAGTAGACGCAGTATCCGCGGTCCTTCAGATACGGGGCGAGGGACAGCCAGTTGTCGACGGAGTTGCCCAGGGTCCCGTGGACCAGGACGACCGGGCGGGGATGGGTGACGGAGGGCTTGCAGGACCAGTCGTTCCAGCCCCTGCTGGGGGCGTCGGAGGCATGGGCGGTCGCTGCGGGAACGGCGGCTACGGCGGCGGTCAGAAGCAGCGCGGCGAGGGGTCTGAACACTCGCTTCCAGGGCAGCATCGTGTGATCTCCTTGCGGCTCAAGGGAGGTGCGACGGCCTAACCCTGTGATCCGGATCACGAGGATGCTGTTCACTCGTCAAGTTACGGGCGAGTAGTGCAGATGTGAAGTTACGCGCCAGTAAAAACTTCCAGTGATAACCAGAGGTGCATGCGGCAACGAGGGATCGTCACCGGACGGGCCCGATGGGGCCATAGGGCGCGATCCGCGTCAAACGGTCGCGCACCGCGCGCACTTCACCCTCGCCCGCCTCAGGTCCGTGAATCCGCGGGCCACGACCCCGTCATGGATGCGTTGCGTGAGGTCGCCCGCGACGGCGAGCAGGCCGACGGCACGCGCATCGCTCCGCCGTGGGCCAACCGACACACTCCGCACTGGCGTTACGCCGCCAGCGTCCCCGGCATCACCGCGCGCGGCCCGAACTTCGCCCGCGCGCGGTCGGCGACCTCCTCGATCCGGCGGACCTTGTCGTCCACGGGATCGAAGGTGAGCTGGTAGGAGGCCTGGTCGGCAGGGGCCAGGCCCTCGGCGCGCAGGACGAGCGCACGGACCCGGGCGCGCTGGAGGCCGAGCGCCTCGTACAGACCGTAGGCCGCCCTGGTGAGGGCCGCCGAGTGCGCGGTCGGCTCCTTGAGGGTGCGGCTGCGGGTGGTCGAGACGGGGGTCCCCCCGCTCGAGCGAAGCCGAGAGGGGGGGAGGCCGGCGTAGCGCACGGTCAGGGTCAGAGTGCGGCAGACCTTCTCCACCGCGCGCAGCCGGGCGCCGATCTCCTCGGCGGCCGACAGCAGAGCGCGGCGATGCCGGTCCGGGTCCAACTCGTCCAGGTCGAAGGGCCGTTCGGCGACGAGAGACCGGGATACGGCGTTCGGGACGACCCGGCCGCGGTCGATGCCGCTCGCCCGCTCGCGCAGCTCGCGGCCCGCCTTCGCGCCGATCAGCCGCTGGAGCGTGGACAGCGGCGCCGCGGCGACCAGGCCCAGCGTGTCGAGGCCGTACTCGCACAGGGTGCGGGCGGTCGCCGCACCCACGCCGGGCAGTGCGGCGACGGGCCGGCCGGCGAGGAAGTCCGCGACGGCGTCCGGCTCCTCGGGCACGGCACAGGTCACCCCGGGACGGGCGTCGCGCAGCGCCACGCGGGCCAGCATCGGGCCCGGCCCGGCGCCGATCGCGCAGTCGACGCCGTACAGCGCGAGGGCGCGGACCCGGATCACCGAGGCCAGTTCCACGGCGTCACGCCCGAAGTAGCGCTCGGCGCCGCGGAGATCGGCCAGCGCCCCGTCCGGGGGCAGCGCCTCCACGACCGGGGTGAACTCCTCAAGGAGGCCGAGCAGCCCGGGCAGGGCCGCCTCGCGCATCGGCGGCAGCTGGAAACGTATACAGAGAATGGTCATCCCGCGCTCCCCGGACTCTGGTGCCACAACTTCCGTACCGTCGAAGGCCCTTGCGAGGCCTCCTGGCCCGCGGGCCGCAGATCGGCCCACGGGTGCATCTCGTATCCGGTCGGCAGCTGGATCCGGCGGCCGCCCGTCGGGTCCGCCCCGTCCGGCCGTCCCTGGACGGGCTCGGCCAGCCGGGCGGCCACCTCGTCCAGGCCGCCCTCGGCACGCAGTTCGACCAGCTCCGCGAGGTTCCAGGCGGCGGAGCCCACCACGCTCAGGCTGCGCGGACCCCGCCGCTGCACCACTCCGCGCACCAGCAGCAGCCAGGAGTGGAAGACGGTGTGCGCGCAGGCGTCGTGGGAGTCGTCGAAGAAGGCGAGGTCGACCAGGCCCGTGCCGTCGTCCAGCGTGCTGAAGATGACCCGCTTGCCGGAGCGGATCGGCGGGGTCTGGGTGGCCGCCTTGGCGCCCGCGACCAGCACGGTCTCCCCGTGCCTGGCCTCGCGCAGCCGGCGCGCCGACACCACGCCCAGCTCCTTCAGGAACACCTGGTGGTCGTCCATCAGATTGCGCGAGGCGTCCATGGACAGCACGCCCAGCTCGGCGCTGAGCCGCTCCGCCGAGGTGAGGTCGGGCAGCCCGGCCGACGCCGTCTCGCGCCCGCCGGCCAGAGGGAGCTGGCCGCCGCCCGCACCCCGGGCACCCCGGTGCAGCTCGGTCAGATGCAGTTGCAGATCACGGCGGTTGGCCCCGAAGGCGTCCAGCGCGCCCACCTGAGCGAGCCGCTGGGCCAGCGGACGGCTCGGCCGTGCCCGCTCCCAGAAGTCGAGCAGCGAGGCATACGGCTGCCCCTCGGCGATCCGCGCCGCCTCGGCCTCACTGATGCCGTGCACGTCGGAGAGGGCCAGCCTGAGCCCCCAGACCTCAGGTGATTCAGACACCAGTTCGATCCCGTGTGCGACCCCGGACGCGTTCACGTCCAACGGCAGGATCGGCACCCCGCGCCGCCGCGCGTCCGCCAGCAGCAGCCGCTTCGGATACATCCCGGGGTCGTGCGTGAGCAGCCCGGCGTAGAAGGCGGCCGGGTGATGGGCCTTCAGCCATGCCGACTGATAGGTCGGCACGGCGAAGGCGACGGCGTGCGCCTTGCAGAAGCCGTACGACCCGAAGGCCTCGACGATCTCCCAGGTCCGCCGAATCGTTTCCGCGTCATATCCGTCGGCCGCCGCGTGCTGGGCGAACCACACCTTGATCCGCCCCTGCGACTCCGGATCGGACAGCCCGCGCCGCACCCGGTCCGCCTCACCGCGCCCGCACCCGGTCATGATGGCGACGATGTCGATGACCTGCTCGTGAAAGACGACGACCCCGTACGTCTCCTCCAGCGGCCGCTGAAGGTCCGGGTGCGGATAGCGCACCGGCGCCCGCCCGTGCCGCGCCTCGATGAAGGGCCGCACCATGTCGGCGGCGACGGGCCCCGGCCGGAACAGCGAGATGTCCACGACCAGGTCATGAAAAGTGGCGGGCTGCAGCCGCCCCACCAGATCCCGCTGACCGGGCGACTCGATCTGGAAACAGCCGAGCGTCTCGGCGGACCGGATGAGCCGGTACGTCACCGGATCACCCGGCGGCAGCGCGTCCAGGTCGACCCGCTCCCCCGTCGCCCGCTCCACCTCCGCCACCGCATGCGCCATGGCCGACTGCATCCGCACGCCCAGCACGTCCAGCTTGAGCAGCCCGAGGTCCTCCACGTCCTCCTTGTCGAACTGCGACATCGGCAGCCCCTCGCCGCTGGTCGGCACCACCGGCGTACGGGCGAGCAGGGAGGCGTCGGAGAGCAGCACCCCGCACGGATGCATGGCGACTCCGCGCGGCAGGGCGTCGAGGGCCTCGACCAGCTCCCACAGCCTGCCGTACCGCTCACCTTCCCGCCGCAGCTCCCCTGCCAGTTCCTTCAGCTCGGGCAGTTCCTCCAGCGCGGCACGGGCATCGCGAGCCCGGATGTGCGGAAAGGACTTGGCGATACGGTCGATGTCGGCGGGATCCATGGACAGCGCGGCCCCGACATCGCGGACGGCATGCCGCACCCGATAGGTCTCCGGCATGGAGACGGTCGCCACCCGCTCCTCCCCGAACCGCCCGATGATCGCCCGGTACACCTCCAGCCGCCGCGCGGACTCCACATCGATGTCGATGTCGGGCAGCACGACCCGCTCCTTCGACAGGAAGCGCTCCATCAGCAGCCCGTGCTCGACCGGATCGGCGTGCGCGATGCCGAGGAGATGGTTGACGAGGGAGCCCGCACCGGAGCCGCGCGCGGCCACCCGGATCCCCATCTCCCGTACGTCATCGACCACTTGGGCGACCGTCAGAAAGTAGGAGGCGAAGCCGTGATGGGCGATGATGTCCAGCTCGTCGTGCATCCGCTCCCAGTAGGCACGCCGGTCGGCGTAGCCGTGCAGCACCATGCCCGCCGCCGCCCGCGAGGCGAGCGCCCGCTGGGCGGTGCGGCGGCCGGCGCCGACGAGGTGCGCCTCGGGAAAGTGGACGGTGCCGATGCCGAGATCGTCCTCGGGGTCGACCAGACACTCGTCAGCGGTGGCCCGAGTCTGCTCCAGCAGCCGATGAGCGGTGTCCCGCCGGTAGCCGGCCGCCTCCACGACCCGCTCGGCGACCCGCAGCATGGCCCGCGCGTCCTTCAGCCAGGCCTCACCGGAGTCCAGCTCCTTGCGGGGGTCGATCGGAACCAGCCGGCGAGCGGCATCCAGCACATCGGCGACCTGCCCCTGGCCGGGGTCGGCATAGCGGACGGCGTTGCTGAGCACCGGCCGGATCCGCTGCTCGGCGGCGAAGCCGACGGTACGGGCGGCCAGCCGCAGGGAGCCGGGCCCCGTACCTTCCCGGCCGTGCCAGACGACCTCCAGACGGAGCGCGTCGCCGTAGATCTCGCGCCAGGGGACGAGCAGCCTGGCGGCCCGGTCCGGACGTCCCGCGGCGAGGGCACGCCCCACGTCGGAACCGGGGCCGAGCAGCACGGTCAGGCCGTCACCGCGGTTGCCGGACCAGGGCAGCGAAGGCACACCCTCGCCCTGGTGCGCCACCGTGACGATCCCGCACAGGTCGGCCCAGCCGCGGGCGCCGTCCCGGGCGAGGAAGGTCGCCCGGGAGGCCGGCTCGTCGACGAAGACACCACCGCGCACCGGGGCGCGCCGTCGCTCACGCCGGGGTGCCACCCCTTCCGACAGCGACGGACCGGCCACCGCCAGATCGACACCGAACAGCGGACGGACCCCCGCCTTGGCGCACGCCTTGGCGAAGCGGACCGCGCCGGCGAGGGTGTCACGGTCGGTGAGGGCGAGGGCGTCCATGCCCCGCTCCGAGGCACGCTCGGCGAGCCGCTCCGGGTGCGAGGCGCCATAGCGCAGGGAGAACCCGGAGACGGTGTGCAGATGCGCGAAGCCCGGCACACGCACCTCCCGTACTCGTGAGTCCCGAACGACTCTCGAACATCAGTTCCCACCTCCACCATACCCCTATTCCGAACAAGTGTGCGACATCCATTCGAGCGCCTCCCACCTGCGCAAACGCCCGCGACCTGGTACCGGTGCAACAGCGAAGCCCCGCCCCTCACACCCGGGGCGGGACTTCACGGAACAGGAATGCCCGCGACAGGTCAGCCGATCTGGCTGCCGGTCGCCGACAGGGCCTCGGTGACCGGCTGGAAGAACGTCTCCCCGCCGGAGGTGCAGTCGCCGCTGCCGCCCGAGGTCAGGCCGATCGCGTTGTCGCCCGAGAAGAGCGAGCCGCCGCTGTCACCGGGCTCGGCGCAGACGTCGGTCTGGATCAGACCGCTGACCGTGCCCTCGGAGTAGTTGACGGTGGCGTTCAGGCCGGTGACCGTCCCGTCGTGCACCTGGGTGGTCGAGCCGCTGCGGGTGACCTTCATGCCGACGGTGGCCTCGGCCGCGCCGGTGATCTTCTGGGTCGAGCCGTTGTAGAGGTCGACCTCGCTCGGGTGGGCGGTGTCCGCGGTGTACTTGACCAGACCGAAGTCGTTGCCCGGGAAGTCGGACTGCTCGTTCTTGCCGATGACGTTGCCCGAGGAGTCCGACCAGGTGGAGATGGCCGCGGTGCAGTGCCCGGCGGTCAGGAAGTACGGCTGCCCGCCCTTGACCACGTTGAAGCCGAGCGAGCAGCGCCCGCCGGAGCCGGAGATCGCGTCGCCGCCGGCGATGAAGGGCTTGAACTCCCCCTTCGACCGCTTCAGCTCCGCCTTCGTCCCGAGCCCGTCGACCACCTTGCCGAGCTTGGCCCACTCCGCGCCGGACACCGTCTTGTCGGCGGTGACGACGACCTTGTTGGTGACCGGGTCGGTGGCCCACGAGGTGCCGGGGATGGTCGCGTCCGCCTTCAGGGTCGCCCGCGCGCCGTCGAGTTCGGCGAGGGAGTGGGCGACGACTCTGGCCTTGGCGCCGGCCGCCTGGACGGTCTTCGCGGCACCGGCGTCGAGCACGTTGACGACGAGGCGCTTCGCCCGGGCGTCGTAGTAGCTGCCCGCCGCGTCGGACCCGAGATTCTTGACCAGCGTCGAGGCGAGCTTTCCGGCCGCGGGCGCCGACAGGGCCTGCGCTTCCGGAGCGGACTTCGAGGGTTCGCTGGCGTTCGCAGTCTGGAAGGTGACACCCGCGGCGACCAGTGCGGCGATTCCCGCACCGGCCAGCACGGCCCGCCGCCCGGGTATGCGTCTGTGCTTCAACTCACGTCCTCCTGTGGGGGGTCGGCCCGGAGGATGTGGGGACCTCGCGGACCGGAAGGCTGGTTGACGGGCGCCTACTCTTCCGAACCGCACAGGGAGCACACAAGGTCGAGTTCAGGACGCGCACACGAGGAGCTCGTACGCGCCCGTCGCATTTGATCGAGGACAGTCACCCCAGGGAATTCGCACTGCAAACACTACGCGCGAGTAACTCGTCGGCGGACAGTGACCGTCGCTCCTGGCCGGAAACCGCCTCAGGCCCGTTGACGCGGAGCCCCGGGCAAGCGCGGGCCCCCGCACGCGAATTGCGCGCGGGGGCCCCGAACCGACGGATACCCGTACTCGTACCCGTCTCCGTCAGGGAAGGGTCACACCGTAGTAGCTCAGCGCCTCGGTGACCGGCTGGAAGAAGGTCGTGCCGCCGGAGGTGCAGTCGCCGCTGCCGCCGGAGGTCAGGCCGTAGGCCACGCTGCCTCCGTAGAGCGGGCCGCCGCTGTCGCCGCCCTCGGCGCAGACCGTGGTCTGGATCAGGCCGTGGACGATGTCACCGCTGCCGTAGTTGACGGTGGCGTTCAGCGCGGTGACCCGGCCGCTGTGCGTGCCGGTCGTGGAACCGCGGCGGTAGACGGTCGTCCCCACGGACGGGGTGGCCGCGCTGCTGATGGTCTGGCCGCCCACCGCGCTCGGGTGCGCGATCGAGGAGTTGGTGTAGCGCACCAGCGCGAAGTCGTTGTCCGGGAAGCTGTAGCCGACGTTCGTGCCCAGCACGGTGCTGTGGCCGGAGTTGCTGTACCAGGTCGAGGCGACCTGACCGCAGTGACCGGCGGTCAGGAAGTAGTAGGTGCTGCCGCTGTGCACGTTGAAGCCGAGCGAGCAGCGGTAGGAGCCGCCGTAGATGGCGTCGCCGCCGCTGATCAGCTTCCTGAACTTGCCGGGGGTGTGCTTGATGGTCAGCGCACCGGCGTTGCCGCCGGCCTGCTGCTTGATCTTGGCGATCTCGGCCTTGGAGACCGTGCTGTCGACGGTGACGACGACACGGTCGGTCCTGTTGTCGACGGCCCAGGCCGTGCCGGCGACGTCGGCCTTGAGGACGGAGTCGCTCGCCGTGGCGAGCTGGCCGGCGCTGAACGTGTGGTCGTCGCTGGCGTTCGCGGTGGGGGCGGCGAACGCTGCTGCGGCCAGGAGGCCGGTGGCCACGGCGGTCAGCCGGGTCCGTCTTGCCGTGCGGCTGTGGGGAATGGTGCGCTTGATCCTCACTTTTCGTTCCCTCCCAGGGGAAGTCGGGGGCCCGCGTGGGGGTCGGGGCCCGTGAGGCGCAGCCAGGAACAGGTTCGACAATCCGAACACACATGCCCCTGACAAGCGCTGATGGGGAGTATTCGGCCGAACGGACGGTAGGCACAAGAGTGCCTTTCGGCCGTCGACCTTTGAACCACTTTTTAAATGATGCCCACTGACATCACCTCAGACCGCGCTCTCCCGCCTCGATCTCCACATTCAGCCGATTGCCGGTGGCGGGAAGGGGCGGATGAGGCGTCCGGTGCCCGTGGGTACAGAGAGCGGCAGCCGGTGTCGCCGCTCGTGGCACCGGCGAGGATGCCCGCGCTCGCGTCCGTCCGCGGTGCGGAACCCCACGGTCGGCACCACCCCGTCACCATCCGCCACCCGTATCCCGGGAATGTCCGGAAGTCGGCCCTCGGATGACCCTCGACGCGCCTGCCGTCGGCCACGGACACCACCGTGGCGGCGACCTCGCGGGCGAAGGCGGTCTCGTGCGTGACGACATTCGCCGTCGCGTCGTCTTGGACCAAGTCCCTTATTTCTTTGACGACTTCATAGCCCGGCTCGGAATCCGGCGCCGCAGTCGGCAGGTCGGACAACGGTGGCTTCGGCTCCAGCGTGAGCGCCCGCGCCGAGCGAACCGAAGCTCCTCTGGACGGATCCGATGTCGGCCATGACGCTCGTCGCGGAATTCCTCGGAGTCGGGGGTTCATGCGGCTGCGCGGAGGGCGAGTTCGGACAGGAACCGCAGCGCGGCCCGCGCCGTCGCGTCGTTCTGCCGGAACGCGGGCCCGCCGGTACGCGGCCGGGTGAAGGCGCCGGGGGTACGGGCGTCGGTGTACGGGCCGAGCGCGAAGCGCCGTGGATGCGGTCGCCCGGACGTGTCGAGGATCCGCCCGTCGGCGGGGTCGACACGCAGCAGCCCCTCGGGGGTCTCGGCGGCCCCTTCGGCGTGCAGTTCCCTCAGCAGCGTGTCGCGGGCCCGCCCCACGGTCGGCTCGGGCAGCCGGGCCTCGACCAGGGCCCGTGCCTCGACGGCGAAGCCCGGCACGGTGGGGCTCGTGGCCCGGAACACGCCGTCGTCGGCGGTGACGGTCATGCCGGCGCCGACGAACCGCAACAGGCCGGCCCGGGACAGCGCGAGCATCTGCCGCAGCCGGGGTCCGGGCGGACCCGAGGCCAGAAAGCTGAAGAAGCCGTGCCACCAGGGGCCGATGTCCCCGAGTCGCACCAGCTGCCCGTAGACGGACAGCAGGCCGAGGAAGAGGCCCAGATCGGCACTGTGATCCGGATCGTGACGTCGGCTCAGATCACGTTCGACATAGCCGCGCAGGCCCTCCTGGAACTCCTCGTGCGAGGCGTGGCGCACCCCGTCGAGGGGATGGTCGAGCGCGGTGAGGTCGAGGCGGTCGGCCGGGCCGGGTACGGCGGCGGCGACGAGCGCCCGGAACTCGGCGGGGCCGGCGGCGGCCGCGTACTTCTTCTCGAAGTCGGCCCATCTCATCGCCGTGCGCTCGGGGTGGGCGGTGAACAGGCGGTGGTAGTGGGCGAAGCCCAGCTCCTTCTCCACCAGCGGCCACACATCGCGCCGGAAGTCGAAGCCTCCCGGCCTGGCCAGCAGTTCCCCGACCTCGGCGGGCCCGAGGAAGCGGGGCAACGGGGGCCGGGCGCCGGTCCAGTCGTAGCCGATCTTCGAGTGGTACGGCACTCCGCGCCGCGAGCCGACATACAGCACGGGTTCGCGGCCCGAGGGGAGGTAGGTGTCACCCTCGTAGCGCCCGCCCCGTCCCTCGGTGAGCAGCACCATCAGGTCGACGAAGGCGAGGCCGAAGCCCCGGACGAGGACCGCCTCGCCGGCCTGCAGCGGGGTCAGGTCGCTGTCGGCGGTGAAATCGGGCGGCAGGTGGACCAGGCCGTGCTCGCGGGCGTAGGCCGCCAGCTCGGCCTGCTGGGGGCCGAGTTCGGCGTCGAGGTGGCCGAGGGCGAGGACGACCAGGTCGGCGAGGAGGGGACGCGGGCGGCCCTCCAGCCACACCTGCTGGCGTCCCTCGCGCGGGCCGCTGACCCGCAGGGCACGCCGGGCGTGGTGGTGGACGGTGATGCCCGGAGGCAGCTCGGCGCGGGCCCGCTCGTACGCCCAGCGCAGATAGCGGCCCTGGAGCTGCCGGTCGGCGAAGGTACCGCCGTCCAGGCCCGCCCATTCGCGCAGGGTGGGACCCTCGCGCACCGGACCGTCCATGGGCACCGTGTCGTCGGTGAACATGGTGACGTCCTCGGCGTGCGAGTTCATCCACAGCAGCGGCGACTGCGCCTGGCGCCAGATGCGTCCGCCGCCCGGCGGGTGGGGGTCGACCAGGTGGATGTCGAGGTCCGAGCCGGCGTACAGCTCGGGGGCGTTCGCGGCGACGCGTTCGAGGAGTCCGGTCCCCCGCGGTCCGGCTCCCACGATCACCAGCCGGGGCCTCATCGGGCGGACTCCGTCGCGACGGCGACCGGGCCGAGCGGGATGACGGTCCTCACCCCGAGGATCCGCGGGTACAGCGCTCCGTTGCCGGACCCCGACAGCGGTTGCGGCAGGACCGGCATCGACCGGAACAGCCGGACGTACCCCCGGCCGGCCGTGCGCGGCACCGGGTTGGCAGACAGCCAAAAGACGCGCCGCGGGACGATCGTCGGGGTGTCCGCGCGCTCGGGCGCCCGGGGTGCGGCGGGGACTTGGGCGAGGGTGTCGAGTGGCATGCGAAGGCTCCGTGGTGGAGTCCCCCGCTCGGGCGAAGCCGGGAGTGGGGGAAGGTCGGACACGGTGGTGCCTTCACAGCGCCGGGCCGCGCGGCGCGGATACGGCCGAGCCCCTCAGCAGGGCCGTCCGTCGAGAGTACGTGGACGTTTCGGTCCGGTGTCAAGGCCGTCCGCACGGTGAGCCGTACGTCTCAACTCGGTTGACGCACAAGCGGATGCCTGTTCCACTTGGCCCATGCGTCCACAGCAGTGGCTGGTCACCCGCTCCCACATCGACTTCGGTCGCGTGTGGTCCTCGTCCTGTTGAGCTGACCCCCTGCGCACGCCTGCCCCGCGGCGGGCGTACTCGCGTTCTCCCTCTTCACGCACACGCCTTCACACGCGCACCCCCTCCCCTCGCGCTCCGCACCCGTTCCGCTCTCAGGAGACCACCACTCGATGCGCACACCCATGTGTCAGTTCCCCGCGGCGGCCGGCCCACCGCGCGCTCAGCAACCATCACAAGGGCAGCAACAGTCACACCCATCGCAGCCGTCGCAGCCGTCGCACCCATCGCAAGGGCAGTCGCAGTCGCAGTCGTTGCAGCACCCTTCCCGCTTCTTGCGGGACCACGGCCCCTCGTACTCGTCCGCGCAGCACATCTGGCAGCTGCAGCACAGCACCAGGAACATCCCGCAGCCGGGCAGAAATCCACGGGACTTCGGCGGATGGTGCTCGACGGGGCCGAACGCCCGGTCCACCGAGCGCCGCAGCTCGTGCGCGAGCAGGAGATGAACGAGCTTGCCGTCGGTGAACTCGGCCTCCCGCAGGGCGAGCCGGATGCCGTGCAGGGCGTCCTCGGCGAGCCGGCGCGCCTCGGTCGGAGACGTACCGGTCGCGGTGAGCGGATTCCACGCACCCGAACGCGCGTCGGCCTCTCTGTCCTCGACGGCGTCCAGGAGGTGCGCGAGCCGGCCGAAGAGGCGGCCTGCCTCGGCGAGCGGCTCGGCGTTGGCGGGCCGCCCGGCCAGTACCGCGGTGTGCGCGAAGGCGGCCGCGGTGGCCGTCTCGGTGGGCTCGGTGACCGTCAGGATCGGCGTGCCGGGCCCGGCCAGGGTCTCGATGCCGAGCTGCCGGTCGACGGCGTCGACGAGGACGTCGGTGTCGAAGCCGACCGCCGATCCGCTGTGCGCCCCGGCCCGCCCCCAGCTCGCGGCGACTCGGCGCGCCGCGGCCGCGACCGGCCTGCGTGCCAGCAGCCCGTCCCGGTCGGCGACATGGTCGCGCACCTTGGCGGAGGCGAGCACCAGCGAGACGGCGGCGGCGAGCCGCGCCCCCTCGCCCTGCGCGACGGACGCCGTACGCATCCCGCGCAGCGCGCACGGCCCGGCCGTACGTCTGGAACCGCTCACCGCTCCGGCCTGAGCCTCCGTCAGAACCGATATGAGAAGCCCGTCATAGTTGGTGACGATCCGCGCCAACTGCCCGTGATCCTTGCGCAGCGCGAGACACAGCCCGCACAAGTGCGCCATCCATTGGGCCTTGAGACTCTCTCCGAGCCGGTGACCGCACGGCCTGACGATTCCGAACACGATGATCCCCCGTGGTGTGCTGCGACGTTGAGCTGCGGCATCGTATCGACCGACTGTCGGTTCGTATCAGCGCGCACGTTCACCCGGACGCCCCGTATATCACCCATCCGCCGATGACAATCATATTTCACTCACAGTCAGCAGCCGTACGAGTCACGACCCTTGGGGCACAAGGACTCTCGACGGATCGTCTGTGCACCAGTACCGTCACAAACCCCCCGCGCGGCGTCTATCCGCTTGGCGCGCCGTCCGCATCATGGATGACCATAGGGATGCGGATACAAGAAGGACCGCTGTGAGAGGAGGCGTCCATGGGATCGGTACGCAAGGCGAGTGCGTGGCTCGGCCTCGTCGACGACAACGATGACGAGCGCTACTACGACGACGACTACTCCGAGGGCACCGAGTCCGGGAACGCCTGGGTCACGGACCCCCGGGTGAAGGTGGCCACGGACACGGCCGAGGAGAAGGGTCACCGGATCGGCACGATCACCCCGGACAGCTTCCGGGACGCCCGTGCCATCGGCGAGCTGTTCCGCGACGGTGTCCCGGTCATCATGAACCTCACGGCGATGGAGCCGTCCGACGCCAAGCGCGTGGTGGACTTCGCCGCCGGGCTGACCTTCGGCCTGCGGGGGACGATCGAGCGGGTCGCGAACCGGGTCTTCCTGCTGACGCCCCTGAACACGGAGATCGTCAGCGGTGAGCCGGCGGCCCACCGGGAGGACGGCTTCTTCAATCAGAGCTGAGGCAGGGCCGCTCACCGGCCCTGCCCCACCCCTGGGGGGATCAGCGGAAGGCGTCGAGCCCGGTGAGCGCCTTGCCCAGCACGAGCTGGTGCATCTCGACGGTGCCCTCGTAGGTGAGCACCGACTCCAGGTTGGTCGCGTGCCGCATGACGGGGTATTCGAGGGAGATCCCGTTGGCACCGAGGATCGTCCGCGCCGTACGGCAGATCTCGATGGCCTCGCGGACGTTGTTGAGCTTGCCGAAGCTGACCTGCTCGGGACGCAGGCGGCCGGCGTCCATCCGCCGCCCCAGATGGTGGGCGAGCAGAATCCCCTTGTGCAGTTCGACCGCCATGTCGGCGAGTTTGGCCTGGGTGAGCTGGAAGCCGCCGATGGGCCGGCCGAACTGCTCCCGCGTCCGCGCGTACTCCAGGGCCGTCTCGAAGCTGCTGCGCGCCGCTCCCATCGCGCCCCAGACGATGCCGTAGCGGGCGTGCGAGAGACAGCTGAGCGGTCCGCGCAGTCCGGTGACCCCGGGGAGCACGGCGGTGGCGGGCAGCCGCACGTCGTCCATGACGAGTTCGCTGGTCACGGAGGCACGCAGGGACCATTTGTGCTTGATCTCGGGGGCCGAGAAGCCGGGGCGGTCGGTCGGTACGACGAACCCGCGGATCCCGTCCTCGGTCTGCGCCCAGACGACGGCCACCCCGGCCACGGACCCGTTGGTGATCCACATCTTGCGGCCGCTCAGCACCCAGTCGTCGCCGTCGCGCTTGGCGTGGGTGCGCATGGCGGCGGGGTCGGAGCCGTGATCGGGCTCGGTGAGCCCGAAGCAGCCGATCACCTCGCCGGCCGCCATGCGGGGCAGCCACTCCCGCTTCTGCTCCTCGCTGCCGAACCGGTGGATCGCGTACATGGCGAGCGAGCCCTGCACGGAGACCAGGGACCGGATGCCCGAGTCGGCGGCCTCCAGCTCCAGACAGGCGAGGCCGTACTGCACGGCCGTGGCGCCCGCGCAGCCGTACCCGGTGAGGGACATGCCGAGCGCGCCGATGCCGCCGAGTTCGCGGGCGAGTTCCCTGATGCCGGGCAGCTCGCCCTTCTCGTACCAGTCGGCGACGTACGGCAGCACGCGGTCGTCCGCCCAGCTGCGGACGGTGTCCCGGATGGCGAGGTCCTCCGGATCCAGCAGGTCGTCGATCCCGAGCGGATCGGCGGGATCGAACGGGGGCAACTTCGCGGACGCGGACATGGAACACCCTCCGGCACACTCAGGCACAGTGAAAACTAGCAGCGCTAGTTACAACTCCGCAGCCGACGTTACGGCGCAGTGTCCCGTACGTCCAGAGCCGGGGTCAGGCCGACACTCTCGGCTGTGCGGCCTCCCGCGGGGCGGGCAGTTCCACCCCGGCGCGCCGCTGCGCGCTCTCCTCGCCGCACTGCATCACCCGCGGCAGCCGCAGCGCCATCACCGCACCCAGCAGCAACAGGCCCGCGCTCACCAGCAGCGTGACGTGCAGCCCGTGCACGAAGGAGTCCCGCGCCGCCCGGCGCAGGGCATCCCCCACGGGTCCGCCGATCCGCCCGGCGACCTCGTACGCCTCGCCCAGCGAGTGGCCCGCCGCGGCCGACTCGCGCGAGGGCACGCCCGGCACCGAGGCGAGACCGGGCGCGTAGGCCGCGTTCATCACGCTGCCCAGCAGCGCGATCCCGATCCCGGCGCCCAGCTGGTACGACGTCTCGCCGATCGCCGCCGCCCCGCCGGCCTGCTCGGCCGGGGCCTCGCTCAGCATCGACTCGTAGGCCCCGAAGAGCGTGGTCTCCAGGCCGAAGCCGAGCGCCACGAAGCCGAACAGCAGCAGGCGCGCGTTGTCGGTGCCGCCCATCGCGGTCAGCGTCACGACCGCGGCGGCGGTGAGGCAGAAGCCGAAGCACACCATGCGGCGCGGTCCGAAGCGGCGCAGCATCCGCGCGCCGGCGAGGCCCGCCGCCATCGCCGCGATCGTCAGGGGCAGCAGCCTCAGGCCCGTCTCCAGCGGCGAGAGGCCGAGCACCAGTTGCAGGTACTGGGCGGCTATCAGCTCCAGGCCCACCAGCGCGAGCATCGCCAGCACGATGCAGCCCACCGACGTGCTGAACGCCGGCCGCCGGAACATCCGCAGGTCAACCAGCGGATGCGGGCGCCGCCCCTGGCGCCGTACGAAGAAGACGAGCAGCGCCGCGCCCACCAGCAGCGGCACCAGGGTGAACGGGCTCGCCACCGGCTCCCCGCCGCCGAGCCGCTTCACCCCGAGGACGACACCGAACAGGCCGACCGCCGCCGTCAGCGCGCCGACCACGTCCCACGGGCCGTCGCGCTCGCCCCGCGACTCGGGCAGCAGCATCCGACCGACCGGCAGGCTGACCAGCATCAGCGGGATGTTGACCAGGAAGACCGCGCCCCACCAGAAGTGCTCCAGCAGGAAGCCGCCGAGCAGCGGTCCGACGGCGGCGCCGACGGCGGCCACCGCGCTCCAGATACCGATGGCCAGGGCGCGCTCGCGCCGGTCGGGGAATACCTGACGGAGGATCGACAGGGTCGCGGGCATGATCATCGCGCCGCCGACGCCGAGCAGCGCCCGGGCGAGGATCAGCGTCTCGGCGGTCTGTGCGAGCGCGGCCACGGCGGAGGCGACCCCGAAGAGGGCGTAGCCCAGCAGCAGGATGCGCCGGCGGCCGACCCGGTCGCCCAGCGTGCCGAAGAGGATCAGCAGCGAGGCGCAGACCAGCGGGTAGATGTCGACGATCCAGAGCAGTTCTATGGCACCGGGCCTGAGGTCCTCGGTGACGGCGGGGACCGCCACATGCAGTACGGTCGCGTCGAGGGCGACGAGCAGCAGGCTCACGCAGAGGACGACGAGGACGACCCAGCGGTTGGTGGCACCGGCCCCGGCCGCCCGACGGCGCGGCCGAACGGCAGCCGTGGTCGTCCCGGACATGTACGTACCTCCCAGATGATCCCTCGCGTGCTGCGGATCGACGGGGTGGGGACTTCCCCGTCGTACGGCCGGAGAGGAGCGGTGTCTCCGGCCTGCGCGAACCCTCGCGAGTGACTCGTCAGCGTACGCGAGTTCGCCGCGCGGACGCGTGGCGGACCTCTCACACGCGGGACCGAACCCGTGTGGCGTACGCCACTTCGCCTGCCCTTGACCACGCCCCGGCGAGCGGCCCGGTTCCCGGTCCCGTCGATAATCGGGCCCGTGACCGATCTTGACACGCGCGCGACCCCCTTCCTGCGCCGGGCGGCGCCGGCCCTTCTCGGGTACGCGGCCGTCCGCGCCCTGGGCCTGGTCGTGCTGGCCGGATGGAGCGCCGCGCGCGGCAAGAGCGCGTACACGCTGCTGACCGCGCGCTGGGACTCCCTCTGGTACACGCGGGTGGCCGAACTGGGGTACGGCTACGAGGTGCGGCTGCCGAACGGCGACGTCCACTCCAACCTGGCGTT
Organism: Streptomyces griseochromogenes; assembly: GCF_001542625.1. NCBI lineage: Bacteria > Bacillati > Actinomycetota > Actinomycetes > Kitasatosporales > Streptomycetaceae > Streptomyces > Streptomyces griseochromogenes. The sequence continues at coordinate 8,200,574 of NZ_CP016279.1, forward strand.
CTTTCCGCTGCTGCCCTGGCTGGAGCGGCTGCTGCACGCGGTCGCGCCGCTGTCGTACGCGGACGCCGGCTTCGTCGTCGGCCTGCTCGCCTCGCTGGCGGCGGCCGGAGGGATCTTCGCGGTCGCCGAGCACGTGTACGGCCGCCGGGTCGGGGTCTGCGCGGTGCTGCTGTGGGCGGTGCTGCCGGTCGGGATCGTGCAGTCGATGGCGTACAGCGAGTCCTTGTTCACGGCGCTGGCCGCGTGGTCGCTGTACGCGGTGCTGACCGGCCGGTGGGTGAGCGCGGGCGCACTGGCGGCGCTGGCCGGGCTGACCCGGCCCGTGGGGCTCGCGGTGGTCGCGGCGGTGTGGGTGGCGGGCGTGATCTCGTTCGTGCGAGACAGAAGCACGCGGGGCGCACACGCCGAGCGCGTGGCGGACGCAGATGGCGCGCACGAGACACAGTGCGCCCCTTCTTCTATGGAAGGCGCGCACGGAGAGACGCACGCCCCTGCTCTCGCCAGCGCACCGGCCTGGCGGCGCGCCCTCGGTATGCTCTTCGCTCCCCTGGGCGCCGCCGGCTATGTGCTCTGGGTCGGCCACCGCACCGGCAAGGGCCCGCTCGGATATCTCGATGTGCAGGCCGGCTGGCGCAACGGGTTCGACGGCGGATACGCCTTCGCCCGCTTCGTGGCCGACAAGTTCACGTCATTTCCGTCGGCCCTCGCCGGCACGGGTCTGATCATCGGCGTCGCCCTGCTGATCTGGCTCTATGCGGCCGGCGTACGTCAGCGCCAGCCCGTGGCGCTGCTGGTGTACACGGGTGTCGTCCTCGCGCTCGCCCTGTGCGCGTCGAGCTACTTCGGGTCGAAGCCGCGGCTGCTGATGCCCGCCTTCCCGGTGCTGTTCCCCCTCGCGCGCGCTCTGGCCCGGCCGCGGACGTCCAGATCGGTGCTGGTCACAGCCGGCGTGGCGGCGGCGACGGCGGTCTACGGGGCCTTCTGGCTGAACGGTTCCGGTCCTCCATGATCAACTCTGCCGCGTCGATGAGCACCCTCTGAATTCCATCCCATGATTCGGTGAACGAATTCATAAGCACCCAAAAACCGACCGCGCAACATGATCAAAGGAATTGCAGGAAGCAGGCCCACGGGATTGCGGAATCCTAGGAATTCGGACCGCGCCTGAGAGGTTTCCCACATCACATCGTCATCACAAACCCGCTGTATCGACCGGGAACAGAGCTCACTCGCTGTAACGTCGATTGGGTGCGTACCGAACGAAACCTCACCCGGAGTCTGGACCGGGTGTTCGCCAGGCTGGACCGTGAGCCGGAACGACCGGCTCACATCGATGTGCCGCGGATGAGCCGGCACCGGGTCGTGCTGTTCACCGCGACCCTGGCCTTTTACCTGGCGATCATCTGGGCCGTGGTGATCACGTCATGGCTGGTCCGGCTCGACTGGCAGGTCATGTTCTTCCGGCCGTACCAGCAGTGGCCGCAGATCCACGCCTTCCTCGACTACTACGTGGTGCTCGGCCAGCGCGGCCCCACCGCCGTCATGGTCGCGGCCTGGCTCGGCTGGCGCTCCTGGCGCCAGCACACGCTGCGACCGCTGCTGACCCTGGCCACCTCGCTGCTGCTGCTGAACATCACGGTCGGCGCCGCCAAGCTCGGCATGGGGCGGCTCGGTCCGCACTACGCGACCGTCATCGGCTCGAACGAGATGGGCCTGGGCGGCGATATATTCCCCAGCGGCCACACCGCCAACGCGGTGGTGACCTGGGGAATCCTGGCCTATCTGGCCTCCACCCCGAGAGCCCGCCGCTGGCTGTCCGCGCTCTCCGCGATCACCTCCCTCGGCGTCGGTCTCACCACGGTCTACCTCGGTACACACTGGCTGAGCGACGTGCTGCTGGGCTGGGCCGCGGGCCTGCTGATCCTGCTCGCCCTGCCCTGGTTCGAGCCGCTGATCGCCAGGACCGAGACCGCGCTCTTCGACCTGCGCGACCGCCTGCGCGCCCGCCGCGGCCGCACGGCGCCCGTACCGGCCGCCCCGGTCACGCCGTCGCCGGTACTGCTCAAGCCGCTTCCCGCGCCCGCGGAGCGGTCCGCCCCGGCGCGCGAGCCGGTGTCGTCGGCGCGCGGCCCCCGGGCTCCGATCCACCGGACGCCGAGCCCGCACACGGTCCGCTCGGAGCGCACCCCGGTCACCCCGGTGGGCAGCCGCCGGCCGCCGCACGCCGACCGCCTGCCGCGCGGCACCTCCCAGCCGGCCCGTCCCGTGACGGGCGGCTGAGGCTCGGCCACGGCGGCGGGGTCCGGTACGCACAGCCCACCCCGGCCGCCACGGCGAAGGCCCCGCCTCCCTCTTCGGGAGGCGGGGCCTTCGCCGTCCGGGCGAGGAGTCTCAGCCCTTCCAGGCACGGGCCACCCGGCCGTCACGCACCTCGAAGTTGAGCCGACCCACCCGGTACTCCATGGTGATGATCGCGCCCGGCGGCAGGGACCGTACGGTCGACCACCCCCGCTCCCGGGCGAGCCGCTCGGCTCGTGGGGCGTCGAGGCCGACGTACCCGTCCGGACTGTCCTTGGGCTCCGCTGGCGGAGTGGGGATCGGTGCCATGCGGCCACGCTAGGCCGCATCGGGCGGCGACGGAAGCGGTAACCGGCGCCGGGCACCCCGGGTCCCTCTCCGGTCACACTTCTGTCACAGGTTCCCGACACCCGTTTCCGCCGAACTCCATCACACGTACGGGGGTTTCCGTTCCGCTCGCCGGGGCAATCGAACAGAATTCCCGCGTGTCGGATCGCCTCCCGAATTACCCGGCCGAAAACCTACGAGTAGTGACCGAAGGCGGCACCGAGGAGCGATTCTTCCGGAATCCGGCACATTGCGACGCGAGCTGACGCCGTATAGGAAATTCACGGATTCCGCACACAATCACCCTGCGCCCTCTGCCGGAGCATCGGCCCGGCACGAGGAGGGGCGGCCGGTCCGTCTACCCACCGCCCGCGCGGTCCCCTGTACGCGCGCCGGGTTCCGCGGCCCGGGCCAGCGCGGCATCGAGCCGGTCACGAACCGTCTTGATGACCTCGTTCATCTCGGTGGGCTCGAGCACCTCGAACGGGACGCCCATCATCATGATGTGAATGACCATCATCTCCAGGTTCGGCGCGCCGCTGCGCAGGACGCACGCGTCGTCGCCGTCGGCCTCCAGCGTCCCCGCGGACGGTGAGATCCGCTCGGCCGCCTGGTGCAGCGGCACCAGCAGCCGAACGGCGGAGTGCGTGGCGTACGCCCGCGTGGAGACGCCCTTCGAGACATAGGCGGCGAGATCCTCGGCGGGCGGCTCGCGCGGGGTGAACCGGGGGCCGTGCGGCGGCTTCGGGGTGAGGCGGTCGACGCGGAAGGTCCGCCAGTCCTGCCGGTCCACGTCCCAGGCGACCAGGTACCAGCGCCGCTCGGTGCACACCAGCCGGTGCGGTTCGACGGTGCGGCGGCTCGAGGTGCCGTCGTGGCTCAGGTAGGCGAAGCGCAGCCGCTCGGCGTCCCGGCACAGATGGGCGAGTTCGGTGAGCACGGCCGGGTCGACGGGGGCCGACGGCGGACCGGGGCGCAGCATGGGCACGGTGAAGGCGTTGAGGGCGCTCACCCGGCGGCGCAGCCGGTTCGGCAGCACCTGTTCCAGCTTGGCGAGGGCGCGTACGGAGGACTCGCCGATGCCCTCGATGCCCTGTCCGGCGGCGGTGCGCAGGCCCACGGCGACCGCGACGGCCTCGTCGTCGTCCAGCAGCAGCGGGGGCAGTTCGGCGCCCGCGCCCAGCTGGTAGCCGCCGCCGATGCCGGGGCTGGCGTTGACCGGGTAGCCCAGCTCGCGCAGCCGGTCCACGTCCCGGCGGACGGTGCGCGGGGTGACGCCGAGCCGCTCGGCGAGTTCGGCGCCGGACCACTCGCGGTGGGCCTGGAGCAGCGAGAGCAGGCGAAGCAGTCGTGCCGAGGTCTCCAACATGGGGCCGAGTCTGCCAGCGGATGCGGACAGCCGCTGTCCTGGAAGGGGACAGCGGCTGTGCGCGTCAGGTGACCGGCACCCGGGGCCCGTTCAGAGCGCGAGGCGCTGGCCGGGCACGATCAGGTTCGGGTCGTCGCCGATGACCTTCTTGTTGGCGGCGTAGATCCGCTGCCAGGTGGTCCCGTGCCGGGCGGCGATGGCGCTCAGGGTGTCGCCCTCGCGGACGGTGTAGGCACCCCGGGAGGCGCTGCGGTCGGTGTGAGCGGCCGGGCGCTCCGGCGTCTTCCCGGCCGCGGCGGACTTGGCCGGTGCGGACTTCATGGGAGCGGACTTCACGGGAGCGGACTTCGTCGTCACGCTGCCCTTGCCGGCGCTCGTGCCGGACGAGGAGGCCGCCGGTGCGGCGCCGTAGGCTCCGGCGCGACCCGAGCAGACCGGCCAGGCGCCCCAGCCCTGGGCGCGCTGGACCTTGGTGGCGACGGCGATCTGGGCGCTCCTGGAGGCCTGGTCGGCCGTCGGGGCGTAGGCGGTGCCGCCGTACGCGCGCCAGGTGCCGGCGGAGAACTGGAGCCCGCCGTAGTAGCCGTTGCCGGTGTTGATGTGCCAGTTGCCACCGCTCTCGCACTGGGCGATGCGGTCCCACACTCCGTTGTCCGCCGCGGCGGCGTTGCCGCTCACGGCCAGCAGGCCCAGCGGGGCCAGCAGCGCCGCCCCGGCGAGGGCGGCCGTCGTACGGCCCTTGCGGGCGCTGTCGTGACGATCGGTGGTGCGGGTGGTATCGGCACACTCGGACATGTAATTCCCTCTCCACGAACCCGGGCTCCCCCGGACGAGGCGCGCCTTGCCGCGGATGACCGCGGTTCCTCGCGCCCGTCCCGTCCGCCACGACCGGTGCGGCGACATTGCTCTGCCTGATGCCGGTCGGCGGACGTACCCGAGCGGTGCTCGTTGCACACGGCGGAGGAATGTAGGGAGGTAGGGCGGCCGATATCAACCAACTCGCTGTCATTCCAGGCCAGTTCGCCGTTACCCAAGGTATCGGCGATTTTCGGCCAGCCATTTCATGCGCTGATTTCACCATTTATCGACCACCCATCGAAGGGGCCTGTGACCCACTTCACCCTTTCAAGTTCCTTGACAGCGCGAAGAGTTGACCGTGAGTGGCCGGTTCCGTACCGGAGGTGACCCTGTGCGGCGGATGGTTCGATTCCGTTCTCCCCAGAGCGTGACTCCCACCACAGGACGCCCGTTGTCTTCTTCATGAGCCCGGAACGCCGGGGCTCAGGGGCCGGGAGCCACCCGGTCGACCCAGCACCGCATCCCGAGGGAGCCACCGTGCCGCGCATGCTCGACGTCAGTGACGCCGTACGCGCCGAGATCGGCGACGAAGAAGCCGACCGGCTGCTCGCCGGAGAGAACGCACCGGGCAGCTACGACTGCACCTCCTGCCGCACCCCGGGCGACTCCGAGCAGGAGCGCACCAGCACCGTTCTGTTCGTCGGCGACGAGACCGCCGTCCTCGCCTTCGCCCACGCCAGCTGCCTGCCCTCCCAGGTCGTCCAGGTCACCGAGGAGCAGCTGCAGGGCGCCGTCCGCTCCATCGGCGGCACCGGCAGCGACATGGCCGCCGGCGGTGCGCACCAGACCGCGCCCGAGCAGGCCGTGCTCGGCGTGACCAGCGGACTCGTCCTGATCGAGGGTGAGCTGCACCCCGCGCTCGTCGTCGAGCCGACCGCGCCGATCGTGCGTCCGGGTTCCACCGGGGCCGGTGACGACTTCCTCCCGCTCCTCATCGAGCAGGGCTTCATGCCGGTGACCGAGCTGGCGTCCGTTCCTCCGGTGCTGCACGGCTGGTCGGTGCTGCTCGCCGTGGGCCGGCTGCACGCGGTGCTCCAGCCCGGTCCCGACGGCGGGCAGCCGGTGGCCTGGTGGCAGGCGCACCAGCCGCTGCAGGTGACCGACAGCTGGCGGGCGGCGGCCAACAAGCACCAGCAGGTGCTGATGTTCGCGGCGCCGGTGGGGGCGATCGGGCGGCAGCCCCGGGAGGATCTGCTGCGGGAGGCGCTGGACAAGGCGGCGGCGAACGGGCAGTTGGTCGCCGCGGCGCTTCCTCTCGCGGGGACCTGAAAATCGCCTGAGGGGCGAGGGACTGCGGTGCGTTCGCGCGTGCGGGTGCGCCGCGGCTTCTCGCGCCGTTCCCCGCGCCCCTAATTGTCCGACCGCATCTCTTTAAAGTTCCGGTCGTTTGGACATACGTGCACGCATACGACACTCCTCCCCGTCGGTCCCCCTTCTCCTCCGTACCCTCCGCCCGGTCGGGGCAGGAGGGAGCCGGTGTGCCATCGGCCACGCCGATCTACGACTCGCTCTACGCGGAGTGGGTCAAGACCTTCCGTACGCTGCCAGGGGACCGCAGCGGAGAGGAGGAGCTCGGCTTCGTCGCCTTCGGGAGTCTCGGCCTCCCGGACGTCACGGGCTCGTACGGCGGCCACCGGCCGGGGTCGTTCAGCAGTTCGTACAGCGCCTACAGCGCGGGGGCCTACAGCGCCCGGCAGCAGTCGCAGTGGCAGCGGGTCGGCACCCTCGGGCGACAGCAGGACACCGGGATGCACTACGTCCCGGCGGCGCTGCCGCCGGGACCGCGCCGCGGTGCGTGACGTACGGCGAAGGGCGGCCCTCGTACCCCGGGGCCGCCCTTCGCCGTACAGTGCCGCGTCGGCTACTTCTTCTTCGTGCCGCGCTTCTCGCGCACCCGCACCGAGATGTGGATCGGGGTGCCCTCGAAGCCGAACTCCTCGCGCAGACGGCGCTCGATGAAGCGCCGGTAGCCCGCCTCGATGAAGCCGGAGGCGAAGAGGACGAACCGCGGGGGCTTGGTGCCGGCCTGGGTGCCGAAGAGGATGCGCGGCTGCTTGCCGCCCCGGACCGGGTGCGGGTGCGCCGAGACCAGCTCGCCGAGGAAGGCGTTCAGACGGCCCGTGGGAACACGCGTCTCCCAGCCCGCCAGCGCCGTCTCGATGGCCGGGACCAGCTTCTCCATGTGCCGGCCGGTGCGGGCCGAGACGTTGACCCGGGGCGCCCAGGCGACCTGGCCCAGCTCGGTCTCGATCTCCCGCTCCAGGTAGTAGCGGCGCTCCTCGTCGAGGGTGTCCCACTTGTTGAAGGCGAGGACGACCGCGCGGCCCGCCTCCACGGCCATGGTGACGATGCGCTGGTCCTGAACCGAGATGTTCTCGGAGGCGTCGATCAGGATGACGGCCAGCTCGGCCTTCTCGACGGCGGCCGCGGTGCGCAGCGAGGCGTAGTAGTCGGCGCCCTGCTGGAGGTGGACGCGCTTGCGGATACCGGCGGTGTCGACGAACTTCCAGGTCACGCCACCCAGTTCGATCAGCTCGTCGACGGGGTCACGCGTGGTGCCGGCCAGTTCGTTGACGACGACGCGCTCCTCGCCCGCCACCTTGTTCAGGAGGGAGGACTTGCCGACGTTCGGGCGGCCGATGAGGGCGATGCGGCGCGGGCCGCCGACGCCTGCGCCGCCGAAGGTCTGCGCGGGCGCATCCGGCAGCGCCTCCAGGACGGCGTCCAGCATGTCGCCGGTGCCGCGGCCGTGCAGGGCGGAGACGGGGTGCGGCTCGCCGAGGCCCAGGGACCACAGGTAGGTCGCGTCCGCCTCGCCGCTCGGGCCGTCGACCTTGTTGGCGGCCAGCACCACGGGCTTGCCGGCCTTGCGCAGCAGCCGTACGACCGCCTCGTCGGTGTCGGTGGCGCCGACCTTGGCGTCCACGACGAAGACGACCGCGTCGGCCGCCTCGATCGCGTACTCGGCCTGGGCGGCCACGGAGGCGTCGATGCCGAGGACGTCCTGCTCCCAGCCGCCGGTGTCGACGACCTTGAAGCGGCGGCCCGCCCACTCGCCCTCGTAGGTGACGCGGTCGCGGGTGACGCCGGGCTTGTCCTCGACGACCGCCTCACGGCGGCCGATGATCCGGTTCACCAGGGTCGACTTGCCGACATTGGGGCGGCCGACGACGGCGAGCACGGGCAGCGGGCCGTGACCCGCCGCCTCGATGGCACCCTCGACGTCCTCGATGTCGAAGCCCTCTTCGGCGGCGAGCTCCATGAACTCCGCGTACTCGGCGTCGCCGAGAGCCCCGTGCTCGTACTCGTGCTCGGCCGAGCCGTCGGGCTGGATCTGGTCGTTCATGAAGTCCGTACCTCGTCGTTCATCGTGGTGATCGGTGGAGCCGCCCGCCAGGGGCTGATCCACTACTCAAGTGTCGCTTAGCGCCCGGTCAGGCGCCTGGCGTTTTCCAGGTGGCTGGTGAGCTGCTTCTGGATGCGCTCGGTCGCCTCGTCCAGCGCCCTGCGCGTGCGCCGCCCGCTGCCGTCGCCCGCGTCGAACGGGTCGCCGAAGACGACGTCGACACGGGAACGCAGCGGGGGCAGTGCCTTTATCAACCGGCCGGGCCGATCGGAACTTCCCAGGACCGCCACGGGCACGATCGGTGCCCCGCTGCGGACCGCGAAGTACGCCAGCCCGGCGCGCAGCGAGGCGAAGTCGCCCTCGCCCCGGGTGCCCTCCGGGAAGATGCCGAGCACTCCCCCGTTGTCCAGGACGCCGAGGGCATCGGTGATCGCGGCGCGGTCGGCGGACACGCGGTCCACCTTCAGCTGGCCGATGCCGGTCAGGAACGAACCCAGCGGGCCGACGAACGCCTCCTTCTTGATCAGGAAGTGCGTCGGCCTGGGCGACACGCCCATGACCATCGGGCCGTCGATGTTGTGGGAGTGGTTCACGGCGACGATCGCCGGGCCGGTCGCGGGCAGCTTCCAGGCGCCGAGCACCCGCGGCTTCCACAGCCCGTTCATCAGGCCGACCCCGATGCGCCGCCCGACCTCGGCGCCCCGCTCGGACGGAACGCTCACTTCCCGGCCCGCTTCTCCTCGACCAGGGTGACGACGCACTCGATGACCTGGGCGAGGGTGAGCTCGGTGGTGTCCACCTCGACCGCGTCGCCGGCCTTGGCGAGCGGCGAGGTCTTGCGGCTGGAGTCGGCCGCGTCCCGCTTGATGAGCGCCTCGCGGGTGGCGTGGACGTCGGCGTTCTTCAGCTCGCCGCTGCGGCGGGCCGCGCGGGCCTCCGGGGAGGCGGTGAGGAAGATCTTCAGGTCGGCGTCCGGCAGCACGGTCGTACCGATGTCGCGGCCCTCGACGACGATGCCCTGCTCCGCGCCGGCGGCCAGCGAGCGCTGCAGCTCGGTGATCCGGGAGCGCACCTCGGGCACCGCGCTGACCGCGCTGACCTTGGAGGTGACGTCCTGAGTGCGGATCGGGGCGGCCACGTCGACGCCGTCGACCGTGATGGTCGGGGCGGACGGGTCGGTGCCGGAGATGATCTCCGGCTTGCCGGCGACGGCAGCGATGGCGGTCGGGTCCTCCAGGTCGATCCCGTTGGACACCATCCACCAGGTGATCGCCCGGTACTGGGCGCCGGTGTCCAGGTAGCTCAGGCCGAGCTGCGCGGCCACGGCCTTCGACGTGCTCGACTTGCCCGTGCCGGAGGGGCCGTCGATCGCGACGATCACGGACTTGGCGGTCGGGGCGCCGTTTTCCACGGGGGGACACCTTCCTGGTGCGGTGCGATGAGCGGGGTGCGGGGAGCGGGAGTGCCCTGCACAAGGTTACTGGGTGCGGGTCACTCGTCCGGACGGCCCGCGGGCGCCGCCCGCTCCCGGGCGCATCCGGCACGTCCGGCGGCCACGGACGAGGCCCCGCGGAGCCGGCGCGGGGGCTGGGGGGCGGCAGCCCCGGGAGCGGCCACCCCCGGCACGCGGCTACTGCCGCAGCGCCCACCCCCGCTCGGCCAGCGCGGCCCGCAGCACCGGCACCGCCTTCGGCTCCACCATCAGCTGCACCAGACCGGCCTGCTGCCCCGTCGCATGCTCGATGCGCACGTCCTCGACGTTGACCCCGGCCTGTCCCGCGTCCGCGAAGATCCGGGCCAGCTGCCCCGGCTGGTCGTCGATGAGGACCGCCACGACCTCGTAGACCCGCGGAGCGGACCCGTGCTTGCCGGGCACCCGCACCTGTCCCGCGTTCCCGCGCCGCAGCACGTCCCGGATGCCCGAGCTGCCCTCGCGCCGCTTGTCCTCGTCGGAGGACTGCAGGGCGCGCAGGGCCCGCACGGTCTCCTCCAGGTCGGCGGAGACGTCCGTGAGGAGGTCGGCGACCGGGCCGGGGTTGGCGGAGAGGATGTCGATCCACATGCCCGGGTCGGAGGCGGCGATCCGGGTCACGTCCCGGATGCCTTGCCCGCACAGCCGCACGGCGGCCTCCTCGGCGTTCTCCAGACGCGCGGCGACCATGCTGGAGACCAGGTGGGGCATGTGCGAGACGAGCGCCACGGCGCGGTCGTGGGCGTCGGCGTCCATGACGACCGGCACGGCCCGGCAGTGCGAGACCAGTTCCAGGGCGAGGTTGAGCACCTCGGTGTCGGTGTCCCGGGTCGGGGTGAGCACCCAGGGGCGGCCCTCGAAGAGGTCGCCGGTGGCGGCCAGCGGGCCGGACTTCTCCCGGCCGGACATGGGATGGGTGCCGATGTAGCAGGACAGGTCCAGGCCGCGGGCCTCCAGCTCGCGGCGCGGGCCGCCCTTGACGCTGGCCACGTCGACGTAGCCGCGGGCCACACCCCGGGTCATGGCGTCGGCGAGGAGCGCGGCCACGTGGGCGGGCGGGGCCGCGACGATCGCGAGGTCCACCGGGGCCTCGGGGACCTCGTCGGTGCCGGCGCCGAGCGCGGCGGCCGTACGGGCCTGCGCGGGGTCGTGGTCGGTGAGGTGGACGGTGACGCCGCGCTGGGTCAGGGCGAGCGCGGCGGAGGTGCCGATGAGCCCGGTGCCGATGACGAGTGCGGTCCTCACTGGGCGATGTCCTTGCGCAGAGCGGCGGCGGCGCCGAGGTAGACGTGGGCGATCTCGGCGCGGGGCCGGTCCGACTCGACGTGGGCGAGGACCCGCACGACCCGGGGCATGGCGCCCTCGATGTCCAGTTCCTGGGCACAGATCAGGGGCACGTCGACGATGCCGAGTCCCCGGGCGGCGGCCGCCGGGAAGTCGCTGTGCAGGTCGGGGGTGGCCGTGAACCAGATGCTGATCAGGTCGTCCGCGGCGAGTGAGTTCCGCTCCAGGATGGCGGTGAGCAGGGCGCCCACCTGCTCGTCCATGTGCCCGGCCTCGTCCCGCTCCAGTTGGACGGCCCCCCGGACCGCTCGTACCGCCACGGCGCTGCTCCTTGCTGAGATGCGTATCGGCTCTTGGTCCGTCCAGCGTAGTCAGCCCGCGTCGGTCGGGCGCGCGGCGACCGGTCGCTGAGACAGTGCAGAGATTCCGGTATTTCCTTTTTGATCACTATGTACGTTCGGAGTGATGACATGTCCCAGTGCTCGACCCGCCGCAACGTTCTCGCCACGGGCGCGGCCGCGTTCGCCGCCGTCGGATGCGTGGGATGCGGCGGCACCAAGACCAAGAGCCCGTCGTCCCCGAGCGGGAGCGCGAGCCCCTCGTCCCCGAGCGGGAGCCCGAGCCCCTCGTCCTCGGGCGGGAGCGCGAGCCCCCGGTCCCCGGGCGGGAAGGCGCTGGGGAACACGAGCGACATTCCCGTGGGCGGCGGCAAGGTCTTCAAGGAGCAGAAGGTCGTGGTCACCCAGCCGACGGCGGGCGACTTCAAGGCCTTCTCGGCGATCTGCACCCACATGGGCTGCGAGGTGAACCGGGTGGCGGACGGCACGATCGACTGCCCCTGCCACGGCAGCAAGTACCACGTCGCCGACGGCTCGGTGGCGCACGGTCCGGCGACGAGGCCGCTGCCCGCCGAGACGATCAAGGTCGAGGGAAATTCGATCCGCCTGGTGTGAACGGCCCGCGTACGCTCCGGGCATGCGACCGAAGGACCCCGAGCGTCTCGTACGCGACCACACGATCTACGCCTGCGTCATGGGTTCGCGGGCCTTCGGCCTGGCCACGGAGGCCAGCGACACCGACCGGCGGGGCGTCTTCCTCGCCCCCACTCCCCTGTTCTGGCGGTTCGAGAAGCCGCCGACCCATGTGGAGGGGCCGGGTGAGGAGCGGTTCTCCTGGGAGCTGGAGCGGTTCTGCGAGCTGGCGCTGCGCGGCAACCCGAACATCCTGGAGTGCCTGCACTCCCCGCTCGTGGAGCACATCGACGACACCGGCCGCGAGCTGCTGTCCCTGCGCGGCGCGTTCCTCTCCCGGCACGCCTACGACACCTTCACCCGCTACGCCCTCGGCCAGCGCCGCAAGCTCGACGCCGACGTCCGCACGACGGGTGCCCCGCGCTGGAAGCACGCGATGCACCTGCTCCGCCTGCTGATGAGCGCCCGCGATCTGCTGCGCACCGGGGAACTGCGGATCGATGTCGGCGAGCAGCGGGAGCCCCTGCTCGCCGTGAAGCGGGGCGAGGTCTCCTGGACGCGGGCCGAGGAGTGGATGGCCTCGCTCGCGGCCGAGACCGAGGAGGCGCTGCGCCGCACCCCGCTGCCGCCGGAGCCGGACCACGCGCGCGTGGCCGACTTCGTCTTCCGGACGCGGCGCGCCTCAGCCCTCCAGGCGGAGGCGGACCACCAGGTCGTGCAGGGCGTCGTGGGCGGTGGGCGCGTCGGGCAGGTCTGAGGCGGCCTGCGCCTCGTCGAGCACGGCGTGCAGCCGCTCCACGTCGGCCTCCGCGCGCATGTGGTCGAGCTCGGCGGTGCCGTGCTCGCGCTCCGCCTTGGCGGCTATCAGCTCGGGCAGATAGCCGGGCGCGCCCACCTGGTCCAGGAGCGTGGGCAGATGGGCCTGGACCTCGCCGCTGCGCATGAGGTGTATGCCGGTGAGCAGCACGCGGAACGTGTAGAGCAGCGGCTTGAGTTCGCCGGTCTTCTCGAACAGCCGCCACTGGGTCACGGCGAAGCCCCGGTAGTGGTGGGCGTGGTGGCTGGTGAGGACGCCCGGCACGAGCGCGGTGAGCTCCCGGTGCGCGTCGGTGCTGTGCGCGACCAGGGGGGAGAGCAGCTGCTCCAGCACATAGCCGTTGCGCCGGAGCATCAGCCGTACGAACTTGCGCAGGTCATGGGTGACGAGGTCCATCTCGACGCCGAACCGCACCCAGACCCGCGACCGTGTCTCCTCCGGCTCGCGCAGCCCGACCAGATCGGCGGCGGGCAGCAGGTGGACACCGCGCAGATCCAGGTCGGAGTCCTCGGAGGGGAAGCCGTACAGGTGGGCTCCGGAGACGGTCGCGAACAGCAGCGGGTCGGGCTGTTCGGCGATCACCGATGTCAGGTTCAGGTCGAGGTCGTCGATCATGCGCCTAAGCGTCCCAGAGCGCCCCCAGCGTCAACAGGTCGCCTCCGTACTCGATCCGGTCGGCCCACTCGGCCGGCCAGGCGTCCGCGCCCCGCCAGGCGCCCGCGAAGGCCCCGGTGAGGCAGGCGATCGAGTCCGAGTCGCCCGAGGAGCAGGCGGCCCGGCGCAGGGCGGTGACGGGCTCGTCGGGGAAGAGCAGGAAGCACAGCAGTCCGGTGGCGAGGGCCTCTTCGGCGATCCAGCCCTCGCCCGTGGCCAGGCACGGGTCGGTCTCCGGGGAGTGGGTGCGCACGGCCTCCTGGAGGCGGCCGAGGATGTCCAGGCACTCGTCCCAGCCGCGTGCGATGAAGTGCTCCGGGCTGGGGTCGTGGGAGCGGGTCCACAGGTCGCCGAGCCAGGTGTGGTGGTAGCGGGTGCGGTTGTCGTGGGCGTACGAGCGCAGCTGTCCGACGAGTCCGGCCGGGTCGGTGCCCTGGGCGAGCAGGCGGACGGCGCGGGCGGTGAGGTCGGAGGCGGCCAGCGCGGTGGGGTGTCCGTGGGTGAGCGCGGACTGCAACTGGGCGGCGCCGGCGCGCTGTTCGTCGCTCAGGCCGGGGGTGAGACCGATCGGGGCGACGCGCATGTTGGCGCCGCAGCCCTTGGAGCCGATCCGGCTTGCCTCCTGCCAGACCCGGCCCTCCTCCTTGAGCAGGGCGCACGCGGTCAGGCAGGTGCGGCCGGGGGCGCGGTTGTTCTCGGGCGACTGGTACCAGTCCACGAACTCCTCGCGCAGCGGCCGCTCCAGCCGCTTCGGCGCGAGCACGCCCCGGTCCATGGCGGTCCTGAGCGCGCGGCCGACGGCGAGGGTCATCTGGGTGTCGTCGGAGACGAGGGCGCGCGCGGGCAGCTCCATCTCCCGCCAGGGCCCGCACTTGGCGAGGATCGTGGGCACGTCGTTGAACTCGGTCGGGAAGCCGAGGGCGTCCCCGAGGGCGAGGCCGAGCAGCGATCCGGTGGCGGCGCGCTTGCTCGTCCGAGTGGTGGTCATGAGCGGGGTCCTTCCCGGGACGGTCGGAGCAGGGGCGGGTGCAGGGCGCCTGCGGTGCCCGCGCGGTAGAGCGCGGCCGGTTTGCCGCGGCCTCCGGTCAGCCGGGCGGCGCCGGGGACGGGTTCGACGAAGCCGGGCGTGGCGAGCACCTTGCGGCGGAAGTTGGGCCGGTCCAGGGCCGTGCCCCACACGGTCTCGTAGACCTGCTGCAGCTCGCCGAGGGTGAACTCGGGCGGGCAGAAGGCGGTGGCGACGCAGCTGTTCTCCAGCTGGGCGCCGATCCGGTCGTGGGCGTCGGCGAGGATCCGGTCGTGGTCGAAGGCGAGCGGCCCGGCCGTGCCGTACGGCTGCCAGCGGGCCTGGGCCGCGTCACCGCCGCCGCGGGGCTCGGGGGGCTCGGGGAGCAGTGCGGTGAAGGCGACGGAGACGACCCGCATCCGGGGGTCGCGGTCCGGCTCGCTGTAGGTGCGCAGCTGCTCCAGGTGGAGTCCGGAGACGTCGGCCAGACCGGTCTCCTCGGCGAGTTCGCGCCGGGCGGCCGTCTCGGCGGACTCGTCGGGCAGCACAAAGCCGCCGGGCAGCGCCCAGTGGCCGGCGTACGGCTCCTGCCCGCGCTCGACCAGCAGCACGTGCAGGGCGCCGGTGCGGAGGGTGAAAACGGCGAGGTCGACGGTGACGGCGAAAGGTTCGTAGGCGTACTTGTCGTAGCCCTCCATGGCCGGCCGGTCCTCCTTTATGGTCAGCATGACTAATAGTCGTCATGACTATAAAGAGTGGCCATGGTGATCCGCAACCCCCTCAGCGCCTCCCGCTGCCCCGTTCCCGCATACGACGACGGCCGGTCCCGGGTACCCGGGACCGGCCGTCGGAAAGCCGTGCAGGCGCCTTCTAGAGGTCGACCTCCTTCATCAGCATGCCGACCTCGGTGTTGGACAGGCGGCGCAGCCAGCCCGACTTCTGGTCGCCCAGGGTGATCGGGCCGAAGGAGGTGCGCACCAGCTTCTCGACCGGGAAGCCCGCCTCGGCGAGCATGCGGCGCACGATGTGCTTGCGGCCCTCGTGCAGGGTCACCTCGACCAGGTAGTTCTTGCCGGTCTGCTCGACGACGCGGAAGTGGTCCGCGCGCGCGTAGCCGTCCTCCAGCTGGATGCCGTCCTTGAGGCGCTTGCCCAGGTCGCGCGGGATCGGACCCACGATGGCGGCGAGGTAGGTCTTCTTCACGCCGTACTTGGGGTGCGTGAGTCGGTGCGCCAGCTCGCCGTGGTTGGTGAGCAGGATGACGCCCTCGGTCTCGGTGTCGAGCCGGCCGACGTGGAAGAGCCGGGTCTCGCGGTTGGTGACGTAGTCACCGAGGCACTGGCGCCCCTCCGGGTCCTCCATCGTGGAGACGACGCCGGCGGGCTTGTTGAGCGAGAAGAACTGGTACGACTGCGTCGCGACCGTCAGGCCGTCGACCTTGACCTCGTCCGTCTCCGGGTCGACGCGGCGGCCCTGCTCCAGGACGATCTCGCCGTTGACCTCGACGCGGGCCTGCTCGATCAGCTCCTCGCAGGCGCGCCGGGAGCCGTAGCCCGCGCGCGCGAGGACCTTCTGCAGCCGCTCGCCCTCCTGCTCGGCGCCCGGGAAGGTCTTGGGGAGCTTGACGTCCTTCTTGCCTGCGTAGCGCTCGCGGTTGCGCTCCTCTGCACGCGCCTCGTACTCGCGGGAGCGTCCCGGAGCCGTACGCCCGCCGCTCTGCTGAGGCTGCCTGGGCTGGCCCTTGGCGCCGCCGCGGGCCGCGCCGCCGCGCCCGGACTTGGGACCGTCCGTGCTCGCGCCGGGGCCGACGTCGTAGCGGCGCTCCTCGGGGCGGGGCTTGCGGGGACGGCCCTGCCCCTGCCGCTCGTCCCTGTTGTTGCCGGCACCGCGGTAGTTACCGCGCCCGCCGCTCTTTCCGCTGCCGCTGCTTCGCATCAAAGTTCCGTCTTAGTCGTCCGCATCCTGACCGCCGGGCGCGTCGGGCGCGTCCGGGTCGAACGACGGGACTCCCTCCTGGGTCTCGGCCTCGATCGCCTCCGCCTCCGGGAGGAAGGGCGCGAGCTCCGGAAGCTCGTCCAGGCCGCGCAGGCCCATCCGCTCCAGGAAGTAGTTCGTCGTCCTGTACAGGATCGCACCTGTTTCGGGTTCCGCGCCCGCCTCCTCGACCAGACCGCGCTGCAACAGGGTGCGCATCACACCGTCGCAGTTGACTCCGCGCACGGCTGAGACGCGACTGCGGCTGACCGGCTGGCGGTAGGCGACGACCGCGAGGGTCTCCAGCGCGGCCTGGGTGAGGCGGGCGGTCTGGCCGTCCAGCACGAGCCGCTCGACGGCGGTCGCGTACTCGGAGCGGGTGTAGAAGCGCCAGCCGCCCGCGACGAAGCGCAGCTCGAAGCCGCGGCCCTGCACGGTGTACTCGTCGGCCAGCTCGCGCAGCGCGTCCGCGATCTGCCGCCTGGGCCGTTCCAGGATCTTGGCCAGGTGCTCCTCGGTCGCGGGCTCGTCCACGACCATGAGGACCGCCTCCAGGGCGGGCTTGAGATCAAGGCCGGCGACGGTACCGAGGCCCGCCGGCACTTCCGCGGTCTCCTCACTCATGCCTTCTTCTCCTCCTTCGTCTCCTTGGGCGCCTCGGGCGGCCGGTCGAACTCGTCGGTGACCATCGGCGCCGCCTCCGCGTCCCCGCCGGTCCAGCGCACGAGCAGCTCCCCGAGCGCGTCCTCCTGCTCCAGCGCGACGGCCTTCTCGCGGTACAGCTCCAGCAGGGCGAGGAAGCGGGCGACGACGGTGAGGGTGTCGTCGGTGTCCGAGACGAGCGCGCGGAAGCTGGCCTCACCGAGCTCCCTGAGCCGCCCGACCACGATCCGCGCCTGCTCCTGAACGCTGACCAGCGGGGCGTGGATGTGGTCGACGTACACGGCCGGCTTGGGCCTGGGCTGCATCGCCTTGACGGCGAGCTTGGCGAACCCCTCGGCGCCGATGCTGATGACGACCTCGGGCAGCAGCTCGGCGTGGTGGGGTTCGAGGCCGACGGTACGGGGGTAGCGGCGGGCCTCGTCGTCGAGGCGCTCGGTGAAGATGTCGGCGATCCGCTTGTACGCGCAGTACTGGAGCAGTCGCGCGAACAGCAGGTCACGGGCCTCCAGCAGCGCCAGGTCGGCCTCGTCCTCGACCTCGGCGGTGGGCAGCAGCCGGGCCGCCTTGAGATCGAGGAGGGTCGCGGCGACGACCAGGAACTCGGTCGTCTGGTCCAGGTCCCAGTCCGGTCCCATGGCCCGGATGTGCGCCATGAACTCGTCGGTGACCTTGGAGAGGGCGACCTCGGTGACGTCCAGCTTGTGCTTGGAGATCAGCTGGAGGAGGAGGTCGAAGGGGCCCTCGAAGTTCGAGAGGCGGACCTTGAAGACGCCGTCGGCCGACGCCGGCGGTTCCTGATCCCCTGCGGATGCGGGGGGCGGGGCCGACCCGGCCTCGGGCTCCGGTGCAGGCTCGGGCTCGGGCTCCGGTTCGGATTCCGGCTCCGGTACGGGCTCCGGTTCGGGTTGCGGCTCCGGCTCCGGTGCGGATGGCTCCGGCGTCGGCGCGGGAATCTCCGGCTCGGCAAGGTCCGGCTCGAGAACGTCCGGCTCGGCGGCCTCCGCGGTCGTCCGGAACGGCTCGACGCTCCCGGCTCCCGGCCCCCGCCCCAGCACACGTCGGCGGCCGGCGCCGGCGCCGGGGGCGGGTACGGGAGCGTCGTTCGAGGTCATGGCCCCCGCAGGCTACCGCTACCGCCCGCGCAGCCGCCGTACCAGGATGCTCGCGTCCCCTCGGGACTCCAGGTCGGCCAGGACCACGGCGACCGCCTCCCGGACGATCCGGCCGCGGTCGACGGCGAGCCCGTGCTCGCCTCTGAGGACCAGTCGCGCGTGCTCGAGGTCCATGAGTTCCTCGGCGGACACGTACACCGTGATCTTCTCGTCGTGCCGCTCGCGCCCGCTGGGCCGCCGGGACGCCGCGCGCCCGCGCTTGCGCGGCTGAGCGGCCGCGGCGGGGGCGGCAGAACCTTCCTGCGCCGTCTGTCGGCGTGCCGGGCGGGTGCGGGACTCGCCGGCTTCGGCCGGCTCCGGCTCGACCGCCGCCACATGCTCCGCGCCCTCGCCGTCCCCGCCCTGCGCGGGCACCGACTGCGGTGCGTCCTCCGCCCCTGCGGTGGCGGCCACCGGATCGCTCTCTCCCGCGGGAGCCGGCACCCGGGCCTCGCCGTTGGCCGCGCGCCGGGGCGAGGACGGCTGGAGCGCCATCCCCCCTGTCGTGCGGAACAGTTCGTCGGCCCCGGGCAGACTCACTCGGCGTGACACCGGGCGAGCACCTCCCTGGCGAGCTGGCGATAGGCGGCGGCACCGACGGAGTTGGAGGCGTACGTGGTGATCGGCTCACCGGCGACCGTGGTCTCCGGGAAGCGGACCGTGCGGCCGATGACCGTGTGGTAGACGTGGTCGTCGAACGCCTCGACCACACGGGCCAGGACCTCGCGGCTGTGGACCGTGCGCGAGTCGTACATCGTGGCGAGGATGCCGTCCAGTTCCAGCTCGGGGTTGAGCCGCTCCTGGACCTTCTCGATGGTCTCGGTCAGCAGGGCCACACCGCGCAGCGCGAAGAACTCGCACTCCAGCGGCACGATCACCTTGTGCGCGGCCGTCAGCGCGTTGACGGTGAGCAGGCCGAGCGAGGGCTGGCAGTCGATCACGATGTAGTCGTAGTCGGGCAGCAGCGGCTTGAGCGCCCGCTGCAGGGTCGACTCGCGCGCGACCTCGGAGACCAGCTGGACCTCGGCGGCCGACAGGTCGATGTTGGAGGGCAGCAGGTCCATGTTGGGGACCGCCGTCTTCAGCAGGACCTCGTCCGCGGACATGCCCCGCTCCATGAGCAGGTTGTAGACGGTGAGGTCGAGCTCCATCGGATTGACGCCGAGACCCACCGACAGCGCGCCCTGCGGGTCGAAGTCCACGAGCAGCACGCGCCGGCCGTACTCCGCGAGCGCGGCACCCAGGTTGATGGTCGACGTCGTCTTGCCGACGCCGCCCTTCTGGTTGCACATCGCGATGATCTTCGCGGGGCCGTGGTCGGTCAGCGGGCCCGGAATCGGGAAGTACGGCAGCGGGCGTCCGGTCGGACCGATGCGCTCACGGCGCTGGCGGGCCGCGTCGGGCGCGAGCGTGGCCGCGTACTCCGGGTCGGGCTCGTACTCGGCGTCGGGGTCGTAGAAGTGCCCCTCGGGCAGTTCGTCGTAGTCGGCGAAGTGGTTGTGGGGCGCGCCACTTCCGTCGCCGGCCATGGCGTTCACGTGATGGCCATCCATGCTCTGGTGTGCTGTCCGGGCGGTCTGTGGCCCCGGACTCTGGTGGGCTGCGAAGGTGCGCACTGCTACGGAGCCGACAGCCTCGAATCCCGCGGGGCCATGGCCCCGTACAGGCATTCCTGGTTGACCACCCCCGGGAGAAAATGTCGACTCATTCACAAGTCGTCTTACCTCCTTGGTGACCAGGGAACTTCTAGACAAGGTCAGCGTGGCACCATGCCGACGGTTGGCGACTCTATGGCGTGTCGGCGGTCCGCAGCAACACAATCCGCCGGACCCGGCAGGATGTGTCGGCAATGAAACATCCCGCTGTCAAGGGCGTACGGCCGTCGCACAGCAGGTTTCACCGGTGTGCGAATCGGTCGAAGGGTTACGTTCGAGGCGAGTTGACCAAGAGTCGCCAAGTGACCATACACACATCCGGCCGGACCTTGTCGGGCAAGGTCCGGCCGGGTGCGCACGGTTGACGACCTGAGTTGACGTATCGCCTTTTACCTGTCGGTGACTTAGCGACTCACCGGGTCGGACGGTCAGCCGAGCAGGGACTCCAGCTCCACGTGCTCCAGACCGTGGGCCTCGGCGACCTCCTTGTAAACGACCTTGCCGTCATGGGTGTTGAGACCCTTGGCGAGCGCGGCGTCGCGGCGCAGCGCCTCGACCCAGCCATTGTTGGCCAGCGAGACGATGTACGGCAGCGTGGCGTTGGTGAGGGCGTTGGTGGAGGTGTT
Organism: Streptomyces griseochromogenes; assembly: GCF_001542625.1. Lineage (NCBI taxonomy): Bacteria > Bacillati > Actinomycetota > Actinomycetes > Kitasatosporales > Streptomycetaceae > Streptomyces > Streptomyces griseochromogenes. The sequence goes on from NZ_CP016279.1 coordinate 8,221,044, forward strand.
CGGCACCGCGCCCGGCATGTTGGCGACGCAGTAGAAGACCGAGTCGTGGACCCGGAAGGTCGGCTCGGCGTGCGTGGTGGCACGCGAGTCCTCGAAGCAGCCGCCCTGGTCGATCGCGATGTCGACAAGAACACTTCCGGGCTTCATGCGGGACACCAGCTCGTTGGTGACCAGCTTGGGAGCCTTGGCGCCCGGGATCAGGACGGCACCGATGACGAGGTCGGCGTCGAGGACGGCCTTCTCCAGCTCGAAGGTGTTGGACATGATCGCCTTGACCTTCGTACCGAAGATCTTGTCGGCCTCGCGCAGCTTGTTGATGTCGCGGTCCAGCAGGGTGACCTCGAAGCCCATGCCGATGGCGATCTGGGTGGCGTTCCAGCCGGAGACACCGCCGCCGATGACGACGGCCTTGGCCGGGGTCACGCCCGGGACGCCGCCCGGCAGCACACCGCGGCCGCCGGCCGGGGCCATCAGGTGGTAGGCGCCGACCTGCGGGGCCAGGCGGCCCGCGACCTCGGACATCGGGGCGAGCAGCGGCAGCGCGCGGTTCGGCAGCTCGACGGTCTCGTAGGCGATGGCCGTGGTGCCGGACTCGATGAGCGCGTCCGTGCACTCCTTGGAGGCGGCCAGGTGCAGGTAGGTGAAGAGGATCTGGTCCTTGCGGAGGCGGTGGTACTCCTCGGCGATGGGCTCCTTGACCTTCAGCAGCAGGTCGGCGGCGGCCCAGACCTCGTCCGCGGTCTCCAGGATCTCGGCGCCGGCGGACACGTACTCGCTGTCCGTGATCGAGGAGCCGAGGCCGGCACCCCGCTCGATGACGACCTGGTGGCCGTTGCGCACCAGCTCGTGCACACCGGCGGGGGTGATGGCCACCCGGAACTCGTTGTTCTTGACCTCGCGGGGGATGCCGACCTTCACGTCGATCACGGTCCTTGGCTCAGAGGGTATGGGGGGTGCATTACAAGACATACCCAGGCATGCGGGGGCATACCGGGAGACACCGCAGGAGAACGAGCGGCAGAGCCAGTTTAATGAAGGTGTTCCGAGTGTCTAGCCTTTCATTGCATCAATCTTGGCTGGATGCACTACGGATTTCGCAGGCGTCAGCGTCATCTTCCGAGGTGGACCCGTCTTCGGGCTCCTCCTCGCGCAGCATGCGCTCGGCCATCGCGCGGTGCAGGTGGGCGGCCGTGGGGTCGCCGAGCCGGTCCAGGGTGTCGGCGAGCCGGAGCCGCAGCGCGGCCTGCAGCCGGACGTCGTCGGCGCGCCGTGCCCACTCCACCGCCTCCTGGCAGGTGCGCAGCGATTCCTCGGGCCGTCCCGCGTACTCCTGGACCCGGGCCACCTCGCTCAACGCCCGCGCGTGGGCGGCGACATCATCGTTCTTGCGGTACCCGGCGGCGGCCGCCCGCCAGTTCCTGAGCGCCTCGCCGTAGCGGCCCGCGTAGGTGTGCGCGGTGGCGATCCGGCCGTACAGCCGGGCGGCCTCCGCGCGCTCGCCCCGCGCCAGCCGCTCACCGAGGGCCCGGCCGAACCAGTCGGCGGCCCGGTCGTAGTCCCCCAGCTCCTGGTGGGCGCCGCCTACGGATTCCATCGCGCGGCGGGTCGCGTACGGGTCGTTCGCCGCGCGTGCGGCGTCCAGGGCGGCCCGGTAGCGGGCCAGCGCGGCCTGGGTACGGCCGGTCTGCGCGTCCAGATCGCCCAGGTTCAGCAGGGCCGCGGCCTTCTCCCGGTGCAGCCCGCGCCGCTCGGCGACGTCCAGGACGAGGCTGTGCACGCCGTACAGGTCAGAGGCGGCCGCCTGGGTGCCGAAGTGCGCCGCCATGGCCCTGACCAGCTGGGACATCAGCCGGCGGGCGAGGGTGTCCAACTCCCCGTCGGCCACGGCCAGACGGACGGCGGCCAGCAGCGCGGGCCTGCGCACGCGCAGCCACTCGGCGGCCGCGCGCGGGGTGGGGAAGCGGAGCGCCGGGGGCGTCTCCTGCAGCTTCTCCCGGGCCTGCGGGCTGTCCGTCTCGGTGATCGCCCGGCACGACTGCAGCAGCCGTACGGTCCGCTCCAGCATGCGGGCGCGGGCCAGCTGCAGCTCGGCCGGGCGCTCCTGGCTCTCGGCCCGGGAGCGCAGCAGCGGGTGCAGACAGCCGGGGACGTCGTACTCGGGCAGCGGGGAGTCCACGGTGCGCAGCAGGCCGAGGGTGACCAAGTCGTCGAGAGAGGCGCGGGCGGCTTCCACCGAGCAGCCGGCCAGGGCCGAGGCGGTGTGCGGGTCGATCAGGCCGGCCGGGGCGAGACAGAGCAGTCGCAGTATCCGGGCGGCGGGGCCGGGCAGCTGGTCGTAGACGAGCCGGAAGACACGGGCGAGGGGGCTGCCGTCGACGCTCTCGGCGCCCGCTTCGGGGTCCGTGTGCATCCGCTTGGCGAGGTCGGACACGGCCGCCTGGGGCCGGGAGCTGAGCCAGCCGCCGGCCAGGGTGAGCGCGGCCGGGTGGCCCTGGCAGGCCTCGGCCAGGCTCTCGGCGGAGCGCGGGTCGACCGTGATGCGGACGGAGCCCGCGTAGCGGGCCAGGAATTCCACCGCCGACTTGGTGTCCAGGCCCCCCAGGGTGCAGGGGCGGACGTCGGCGATGCCGGTGAGCGGGCCGTCCGAGACGGCGACCACCAGGCAGTCGGGGGCGTCCGGCAGCAGCGCGTCGACCTGCTCGGCCCCTGCCGCGTCGTCCAGCAGGAGCAGCGCGCGCCGCTCGGCGAGGGCCGCGCGCAGCGCCTCGGTCAGGTCGTCCTCGCCGGCTCCGGCGGGGGCCCGTACCTCCAGCGCGGCGAGCAGCTCGCGGGCGGCGCGTTCGATCGGCACCGGGGTGCCGTCGGGCTCGCTGAGCCGGGCCCGCAGCACTCCGTCGGGGTAACGCTCGGCGACCCGGCGCACGAGTTCCTCGGCGAGGGCGGTCCGGCCGGAGCCGGGGCGGCCCGCGATGAGGAGCACGCGCGCGCGGGGGACTTTCCGGCCGGAGAGGGTGTCCAGGCCCGCGCGCTCGATGTCGGCACGCAGCTCTTTCAACTCCCGTGTACGGCCCAGGAAATGGTCCCGCACGGCCGCAGATGCCGGCAGCCGCGAGGTGCCTGTGTCCACCGCCTGTTCCGTCACGGGCCACACTCCCGTCCCACCGCATGCGCAAATCCGCCGGGTCCTTCCGGTACGGGGGTTGCACCTGCTCTTCGGCTCACTCACGAAGAGCCTAGTTCACGCTCTGCGACGTTCCGTGAAGAGCAGGGCGGGCACGTCCCCCGATCGGATCAGGCGATCGTCACACCATCGCGCGAAAGGGTGAGTTCAGGACGCGAACGGACGCGCGGGCCACGGCGCGTCGGCCGGGCGCAGGGCGTCCAGCCCGTCCGCGCCGCGCGCGGCGACCAGGGAGAGGACGCCCACGACGAGGCAGTTGTTGTGCACGTCACCGGCGAGCACCCGGCGCACCAGCTCGTCGACCGGCACGCGCGCGTACTCCATGTCGGTCTCCTCGTGCTCCGCCTCGAAGCGCTCCCCCTCCGCCTCGGCCAGATCGCGGGCGAGGAAGATCCGCACGGCCTCGTCGCAGCCGCCGGGGGTGGTGTACACGTCGGTCAGCACCCGCCAGTCCTCGGCCTTGACGTGCGCCTCCTCGTACAGCTCGCGCTGGGCGGCGTGCAGCGGGTTCTCGCCCGGCACGTCGAGCAGGCCGGCCGGGATCTCCCACAGCTTGTGCCGCACCGGGTGGCGGTACTGGTTGATGAGCAGGACCCGGTCCTCCTCGTCCAGGGCGAGGACGGCGACCGAGCCCGGGTGCACCTGGTAGTCGCGGCGGACCACCGAGCCGTCGGGCATGACCACCTCGTCCGTGCGGACGGAGGTCTTGTTGCCCGTGAAGGGCGTCTCCGTCGAGCGGATCTCCCACTCCTCGGGGGTGTCCTTGATCGTCATGCCCTGCTCCTCCACACATGCACAAGCGGCTGGGGTGCGATCGTTCTGAACGCGCGCGCCCCAGCCACCGTACAACTCATGTGTTACTTCGAGATCTTCCGCTCGACGGCGGCCTTCACCAGGCCCGCGAAGAGCGGGTGCGGACGCGTCGGCCGCGAGCGCAGCTCGGGGTGCGCCTGCGTGGCGACCAGGTAAGGGTGCACGTCACGGGGGTACTCGACGTACTCCACGAGCTTGCCGTCGGGCGACGTCCCGGAGAACAGGATGCCCGCCTTCTTCTCCAGCTCGGCGCGGTAGGCGTTGTTGACCTCGTAGCGGTGGCGGTGCCGCTCCTCGATGTACTCCTTGCCGTCGTAGACCTCGCGCACGATGGAGCCCTCGGCCAGCTTGGCCGGGTACATGCCGAGCCGCATGGTGCCGCCCATGTCGCCCTCGCCGGCGACGATGTCCATCTGCTCGGCCATGGTGGAGATGACCGGGTGGCCGGTGGCCGGGTCGAACTCGGTGGAGTTGGCGTCCGGGATGTCGGCCAGGTTCCGGGCGGCCTCGATCACGATGCACTGCAGGCCCAGGCAGAGGCCGAGCAGCGGGATCTTGTTCTCGCGGGCGAAGCGGATGGCACCGACCTTGCCGAGCACACCGCGGTCGCCGAAGCCGCCCGGGATGCAGATGCCGTCGACGTCGCCGAGCTGCGCCTTGGCGCCCGCCGGGGTCTTGCAGTCGTCCGAGGTGACCCACTTGATCTTGACGCGGGCCTTGTTGGCGAAGCCGCCCGCGCGCAGCGCCTCGGTGACCGACAGGTACGCGTCGGGCAGGTCGATGTACTTGCCGACCAGGGCGAGGGTGATCTCGTGGTCGGGGTTGTGGACGCGGTCGAGCAGGTCGTCCCAGGTCGTCCAGTCCACGTCCCGGAAGGGCAGGTCGAGCTTGCGGACGACATAGGCGTCCAGGCCCTCGGTGTGCACGACCTTCGGGATGTCGTAGATCGAGCGGGCGTCGGGGCAGGCCACGACGGCGGCCTCGTCCACGTCGCACATCAGCGAGATCTTGCGCTTGATCGCGGTCGGCACCTCGCGGTCGCAGCGCAGCACGATCGCGTCGGGCTGGATACCGATGTTGCGCAGCGCGGCGACGGAGTGCTGGGTCGGCTTGGTCTTCAGCTCGCCGGAGGGGCCGATGTAGGGCAGCAGCGAGATGTGCACGACGAAGACGTTGTCCCGGCCGACCTCGTGGCGGACCTGGCGGACGGTCTCCAGGAACGGCAGCGACTCGATGTCGCCGACGGTGCCGCCGACCTCGGTGATGACGACGTCCACCTCGTCGGTGGCCATGCGCCGGATGCGGTGCTTGATCTCGTTGGTGATGTGCGGGATGACCTGGACCGTGTCGCCCAGGTACTCGCCGCGCCGCTCCTTGGCGATCACCGTCGAGTAGACCTGACCGGTGGTGACGTTGGCGGAGCCGTCCAGGTCGCGGTCGAGGAAGCGCTCGTAGTGGCCGATGTCCAGGTCGGTCTCGGCGCCGTCGTTGGTGACGAACACCTCACCGTGCTGGAAGGGGTTCATCGTGCCCGGGTCGACGTTCAGGTACGGGTCGAGCTTCTGCATCACGACGCGCAGACCGCGGGCCTTGAGCAGCATGCCCAGGCTGGAGGCGGTGAGGCCCTTGCCGAGCGAGGAGGCGACACCCCCGGTGACGAAGATGTGCTTGGTCGTCGTGGATTTGGGCGTCATGGCCAAGAGGGGGCTCCCGTGGTCGCTGTCTGTGATGCGTTGCGGCCCCCTGCCCGGAGATTTCCGCGCTTTCACGCTTTTCTCAGGGAGGAGCCGTCGCTGCGGTTCGGGGGTTTGTCGCCCACCGGTCCACGGGCTACCAGCGTAACAGCGCCTCGGGGTGATGGCTCCCGGCCACGCTCCGCGCTCGTGCCGACACGCAACCCTCGCCGCACCCGTCACATGCGTCGACACAGACGCGCAGCCGACACAAGGGCTTCATCCGTTGCTCACCCGTTCGGCCCACACGGGTTGCCCGGAGCGGCACGCAGATCATCTACGTGCGTCGTATCCTGCTCGGACACTCGCTGCCGAGCCCGGCCGGAAACGACGGCACACCCCCGCCTGCATCACCCGGAACAACGAGAGCGCGGCAGTTCGTTGAGCAAAGACTGTCGTGTTGCCTCAGGGCTCGGCGGGCTGCTTTGCTTCACCGCTCAACGACGCACAACAACGACCCCTTGACCGCACTAGCGACAGCCCCCTGTGCGGGGGTGACGTGGCCGTTCGACTGGAGTTGCACGTGGCCGGGCGCATCGAAGATTACGCACTCATCGGAGACATGCAGACCGCTGCGCTGGTCTGCCGGGACGGCACAGTGGACTGGCTGTGTCTGCCCCGCTTCGACTCGCATGCCATCTTCGCCGGCCTGCTGGGCACCGAGGAGCACGGCTTCTGGCGGCTCGGCCCGGCGCACGCCGCCGATTCGCAGCCGCCCAGGGCCGCCCGGCGGACCTACCGGGGCGACTCGCTGATCCTGGAGTCGGAGTGGGACACCCCGCGCGGCACCGTGCGGGTGACCGATTTCATGCCCCCGCGTGACGGCGCCCCGCAGCTCATCCGGATCGTGGAGGGCGTCACCGGCCGGGTGCCGATGCGCTCGGCCCTGCGGATGCGGTTCTCCTACGGCCGGGTGGTGCCCTGGGTGCACAAGCACGAGGGCCGGACGGTGGCGGTGGCGGGGCCGGATTCCGTGTGGTTCGACACGGAGGCCGAGACCTACGGCAAGTCACTGACGACCTACGCCGACTTCACGGTCGCCCCCGGCGACCGGATCGCGTTCACGATCTCGTGGCAGCCCTCGCACAAGGAGCCGCCGCCGCTGCCGGAGCCGGAGCAGTCGCTGGAGGCGACGGAGGAGTTCTGGCGCGACTGGGTGGAGCACTGTACGTACCACGGTCCGTACCGCGAAGCGGTGATCCGCTCGCTGATCACCCTGAAGGCGCTGACGTACGCGCCGACCGGCGGCATCGTCGCCGCTCCCACCACCTCCCTGCCCGAGGACATCGGGGGCGTGCGCAACTGGGACTACCGCTACACCTGGCTGCGGGACGCGGCGATCACCCTGTCCTCGCTGCTGCGCACCGGCTACCGCGAGGAGGCCCGCGCCTGGCGCGAGTGGCTGCTGCGCGCGGTCGCCGGCGACCCGGAGAACCTGCAGATCATGTACGGCATCGCCGGTGAGCGCGAGCTGGGCGAGGCCGAGCTGGACTGGCTGCCGGGCTACGAGGCCTCCGCCCCGGTCCGGGTCGGCAACGGCGCCGCGCACCAGCTCCAGCTGGATGTGTACGGCGAGGTCACCGAGGCTCTGCACCTGGCGCACATGACGGGCCTGGCCCGCAACGACTACGCCTCCCTGCTCCAGCTGAAGCTGATCCGCTACCTGGAGGACCACTGGCAGGAGCCGGACGAGGGCATCTGGGAGGTGCGCGGCCCGCGCCGGCACTTCGTGCACTCGAAGGTGATGGCCTGGGTCGCGGTGGACCGCACCATCAAGCTGATCGAGTCCGGGGACGCGGACGGCCCGCTGGAGCGCTGGAAGGAGCTGCGCGACGACATTCACCGGGACGTCTGCGAGAAGGGCTACGACCAGGAGCGCAACACGTTCACCCAGTCCTACGGCTCCAGGGAGCTGGACGCCTCGCTGCTGCTGATTCCGCAGATGGGCTTCCTGCCGCCGGACGACAAGCGGGTGATCGGCACCATCGAGGCGATCCAGCGCGAGCTGTCCACCACGGACGGGTTCATCCTGCGCTACCCGACGGAGGGCGAGGACGAGGGCGTCGACGGCCTGCCGGGCGACGAGGGCGCCTTCCTGGCCTGCTCGTTCTGGATGGCGGACGACCTGGCGATGATCGGCCGGGTGGACGAGGCCCGCAAGCTGTTCGAGAAGCTCCTCGGGCTGCGCAACGACCTCGGCCTGCTCGCCGAGGAGTGGGACCCGCGCCTGCAGCGCCAGGTCGGCAACTTCCCGCAGGCCTTCAGCCACGTCCCGCTGATCGACACCGCACTGCGGCTGACGGCTTCGGGGGCGTACGGCGGCTGAGGCGCGTGCGGAGTGGCTCCGCTCACGTGAGTTCCACGACCAGCGGCGGACCGGCACGGCCAAGGGCGGGCGCGGAGAGGAACCCGCGGCTCGGGCCTAGGCTGGAGGCGCACGGGGGTGTCCCTTCCGGAAGGGGACCGCCATGGTCCGTTCCAAGGCGGGCACGGCTCTCGCGGCACTGCGCGAGGACCTGTCCGGCCAGGCGTTCACCCCCGGGGATCCGGGCTACGACCAGGCCCGCACCGCCTTCACCAAGCTGCCCGACCGGCGGCCTGCCGTCATCGCGCGGTGCGCGGACGAGGCCGATGTGATGCGGGCCGTGCGCTTCGGGAGGGAACTGGACCTGCGGATCGCGGTGCGCGGCGGCGGCCACGGTCTGGCCGGTGCCCTGGTCGACGGGGCACTCGTGGTGGACCTGCGCCGGATGCGGCGGGTGACCGTCGACCCGGTGGCCGCGACCGTACGCGCCGAGGGCGGTGCCACGGTCGGCGATGTGGGCCGGGCCACGCGGCGCTGGGGCCGCACCGCGGGCGGGACGCGCAGTCCTGCCATCGGTGTGGGCGGCTTCGTACTGGGCGGGGGCATCGGCCTCCTCGACCGGAGCATCGGCCTCGCCGTCGACAACCTGCTGGGCGTGGAACTCGTGACCGCCGGTTCCGAGCGGGTACGGGCCGGGGCCCAGAAGCACGCCGAGCTGTTCTGGGCACTGCACGGCGGCGGCGGCAACTTCGGCGTCGCCACGGCCCTCACCCTGAGGCTGCGCCTGCTGCCGCGTGTCTGCCCGGCGCTGCTGCTGTGCCGGCCCCGGTCCGGCCCCGCCGTGATCCGGGCCTTCCGCGAGGTCGTCCGCACCGGCCCCGACCGGGTGAGCGGCGCCGTCACCCAGGTGACCGCGGGCCTGCCGATGTACGCCGTCCTGCTCACCTACGCCGGGGACGAGGCGGATCTGCGCAGGCTGGCCGCGCCGCTGCTGGCGCTGCCGCACGAGGCCGAGGTGTGGGGTGCCGAGGCGTACCGTCTGCTGGATTCGCCGTCCGGCATGCGTGCCCACTGGTCGGCGGAGTGCCTGACCGGTCTGCCGGACGAGCTGGTGGACGTCTTCTGCGCCCGCACCGAGGCCCGACCGGTGCCGGCCTGGTCGCGGCATCTGCTCTTCCCGCTCGGCGGTGCGGTCGCCGCCGGGCCCGCCGGGTATCCGGTGCCGTACCGGGACGCGGCCTGGGTGGTGCATCCCTTCGCCTGCTGGCCGGACCCGGCCGACGACGAGCGGGCCGTCGCCTGGGTGCGGGACGCCTGTGCCGACGTCCGGCCCTGGAGCACGGGCGCCGTCTGTCTCGGTCTCGTCGGCGACGAAGGCCCCGAGCGCGTCCGCGCGGGTCTGGGCGCCGGGAACCTGCTGCGGCTGGAGAAGGTGAAGCGGGCCTACGACCCCGACAACGTGTTCCGCTTCAACCACAACATCCGGCCCGTGTAGCCCGTAGCGCAGGCTGTCGTCCGGGCGTTCGCGCAGGTAGCGTCCGCTGCATGGACAGCGGTACGGAGAGCAGATTCGCCACCCAGAGCGCGGGGATCACCGTTCAGCGGGCACTGGAGCTGCCGGGGCTGCGCAGCGGACTCCCGGAGATCGTGGCGGGCGCCGACCGGCTGGGGCGCACGGTGCGCTGGGTGCACGCGGGCGAGGTGCCGAACATCGCCTCGCTGCTCAAGGGCGGCGAGCTGCTGCTCACCACCGGCTACGGCCTCGGCACCCGCCCGGCCGAGCAGCGGGCGTTCGTGCGCACGCTCGCCGAACGCGGCATCGCGGCCCTGGTGGTGGAGCTGGGCCCGCGCTTCACCCGGCTGCCCGCCGCCCTGGTGGACACGGCCCGCAGCGCGGGACTGCCGCTGGTCCAACTGCACCGCGAGGTGCCGTTCGTGACGGTCACCGAGGAGATCCACACCGAGATCGTCAACGGGCACTACGCGCTGCTCCAGCGGGCCGAGGAGGTGCACCGGCGGTGTACCGAGGCGCTGCTCGGCGGTGGCGGGGTGCCCCAGGTGCTGGGCATCCTGGCCGACTTCGGCGCGAATCCGGTGTTCCTGGAGACGGCGGACGGCCGGCTGCTGTACGCCGCCGGCTCCGGCCCCGAGGGCGCGGATCCGCTGCAGGTGTGGGAGGGGCTGCGCGGTCCGCACAAGGACGCCCCGCCACCGGCCGGTTCGGTGCTCGTGGACGTGCCCGGCGGCGGCCCGGGGGCGGGGGCGGTACGGGCCCGGCTGGTGCAGCTGCCGGTGTGTGCGCCGCTGGCTCCGGTGCACCGGATCGCCGCCGAGCGGGCCGCGGGCATCCTGGCCGTGGTGCTGATGCAGGCCAGGCAGGAGGAGGAGCTGGCGGCGCGCGGGCGCGGCGACTTCCTCACCGACCTGGCCGAGGGCCGGATCGCGGCGGAGGACGCGCCGGCCCAGGCCCGGGTACTCGGTTTCAAGCCCGGCGACAGCCCGCTGCTGCCCGTGGTGATGCGTGTCGGGGACTCGCTGTCCCCCGGCGGCAGCTGGGCGGTGCTGGCGCGCGCGGTCGCCGAGGAGCTGGCCTCGGTGGGGGTGCCGGTGCTGCTGGGCGTCAGGCCGGTCGAGGGCCGGGTCCCGGTGCTGCTCGGGCTGCGCTCGGAGTCGGAGCGCTCGGCGGTCGCGGACCGGGTGTCGGCGGCGCTGCGGGCGGGCGTCGAGCGGGCCGGGATGCGGCGGCCGGGCGCCCCGCCGCCGGTCGTGGTGGTGGGGGTGGCCGGCGGCTGGGCGGCCGCGTCGGCCGGGCTCAGGCACGCGGCGGAGACGGCGACGGCGGCCCAGGGCCTGACCGACCGCCCCTGGTACGACGCCCGCCGCCTGGACATCGACCTGCTGCTGTGGCGGCTGCGCGACCACCCGGACCTGGCGGCCTTCGTGGACCGCGCGATCGGCCCGCTGCGCGACCACGACCACCGCTCCAAGCCGCCGCTGCTGCCCACTTTGGAGACCTATCTGGCGCACGCGGGCCGCAAGGCGGAGACCGCCCGCGAACTGCACCTGAACCGGCAGACCCTGTACAACCGGCTGGCCCGCATCGGGGAGTTGCTCGGCACCGACCTCGACGACCCGCAGACGGTACTCGCGTTGAGCCTCGCCCTGCGGGCCCGCCGGCACGCGCCCTAGACCATGGGCCTCGGCTGGGTCAACTCGTCGTAGACGCTGAGGACTTGGGCGACGGTCTCGTCCTCGGTCGGCCAGGTCGCGGCCTGCCGCAGGCCCCGCTCGCGCAGCAGCTCGCGCCGCTCCGGATCCGCGAGCAGCCGTACGACGGTGTCCGCGAGGGTCTCCGCGTCGCCGTACGGGACGAGTTCGGCCCCGTCGCCCACCAGGTCCGGGATGCCGCCGACGGCAGTCGCGACGAGCGGTACGCGCGCGTACAGGGCTTCCTGGGCGAGGACGGAACGCGACTCCCAACTGCTGGTCAGCAGCGCCAGATCGGCGGCCGCGAGCAGTTCGGGCACGTCCTCGCGCCGCCCGATGAGCCGCACCGGCAGCTCCTCGTCCTCGATCCGCCGCTGGAGCTCCGGCCGCAGCGGCCCCTCCCCGGCGACGGCGACCAGCGGTACGGGGTCGAGGTCCCGCCAGGCCCGGGCCGCGTCCAGCAGGACGTCGTAGCCGCGCTGCCGGTCGAGGGATCCGACGGCCATGAGCAACGGACGGCCGGTGGCGCCGAGTTCGGCACGGAGCTTGGGCGGACGCGGGTCCGGGTCGTCGTGGGACGGGGATCCGCCCGCTGGAACGGAACCGGGAACGGGCAGCGGACGGCGCCTGCCGGGCAGGGTCACGGCCGCGAGCCGGGCGTCCCGTGCCCCCGTGCCGCGCGCCCGGTCGACCAGGTCGGAGGTGGTGCCGAGGACCACCGCGGCCGTGCGCGCCACGCGCCGCTCCAGCAGCCGCAACAGATGTGCCCGCGCGCCCTCGGCCCGCGCCCGGTCGTGCCAGGTGACCACCAGCGGGGTGCGGCGCCCGCTGAGCGCGAGCACGGCACGGAAGGAGGCGTGCAGCCCGTGGGCGTGGACCAGATCGGCGTCCGCGCAGGCCGCCCGGAGTGCGGCGACGGAGGCCGGGTCGCTGCTGCGCGGGACGTGCACGTGCTCGGCGCCGACCCCGGTGAAGTCGTAGGCGCGGTCGGCCTCCACGGGGGCGCACACGGTGACCCGCACGCCCCGGGCGACTAGCCCCTCGGCCAGGGAGCGCACGTGCGCGCTGCTGCCGGCGTTGCCCCCGCCCAGCACCTGCACGGTGCGCAGCGGCGACTGGCCGTGCGGTGCGTTGCTGCTCAAGGGGCTCACGGGGGCCGGGGCTCCTGATTCGGCGCGGGGCGGTCACAAAGAAACGTACAGAAAGCAGTGGGCGGAGAGGGGCGGAAGGATGTACCGCGCGCCTCCCGCGCGGACTGCGCTCGACCCGCCGTCCGCCTCGCGTTCTCTGCCAAGCATGCCAGGACACACGGCCGTTCCGGGAAATCCGGGGAGGCGCACAGCGCGGCGGGCCGGAGCAGTGCGCCGGAGCACGTCACCCACACGGGTGAGAAAGACCCCGCCTCAACGGCACGGTCTCCACGCCCGAACCGCGAGGTCAGAGGCTCACAGCACCCTCACCGGGCCATCCACCCGGCCCTCCGCGCATCGCGACAGCCGCCACCACCGTAGCGCGCGCCCGCGGATCACCGGTCATCGACAAGGGCAGCTTCCTTCCTCGCACAAGCGTTCATCACATCACCCCATGGACGTCGCCCGGCCCTCGGAGCACACACGGCTGTCAGTGCCCCCTGTCACGATGCGCATACCGAAAGCGACGTCGCTCAATTGGGGGGCACATGGCGAAGAGGTCGAGGCAGCAGGCACGGAAGCCGAGAGCGGCCAAAGGAGTGGCGATCTATCACGACATGAAGGTGTACGAGAACTTCGAGCGCAGCGCCCGGCGCATCTTCGAGTGCGTGCAGGACGCCCAGCGCAGGTCGCCCGGAGCCCGCCGGTACCTGTACCTGGACGTCCAGGGACACCGCAACGAGGCCGGCGGATACGACCACGACGCCTTCGAGTTGATGCAGGAGTTCACCCTGGGCTTCCTCGGCGACTACCTCACGGAGATCCACACCCCGCTCTGTCACGCCCGCAATCCGAAGCGGCAGCGCAACGACCTTCCCGATGTGCTGCGGATCCACTACCCGGACGACGGCAGCGACTACGGCTACAACGCCTCGGCGCTCCCGGTGAAGCCCAGGGAACGGCACCCGGCCGACCGCAAGTCCCCGCCCACGGTGAAGGCCATCGCGAACTATCTGGGCCTGGAGGACCCGGCCTGCCTGGTGTGCTGGCGCAAGCCGGTGGAGCGGGCCCATGTCGTGCCGATCCAGCTCGGCGGATCCATGGACGTACGCAATTTCGCCCTGCTCTGCCCGGCCCATCACGCCGAGGCTCCGGACGTCGCCGACGCCGAGAGTTTCTGGGCGTGGGTGGACTACGCCGAACTCAGAGACAGTCCGGACAAATGGCTCGACGCCCCTGACGAGCTCAAGGGCCGGCTCCAGGACCTCGGCGTCGCCATCGGCGTCGGCGAGCGGGAACCTCTGACCTTCTTCTCCGCTGTGAAGCACGAGCTGAAGGCGCTCTACGGCTGGACCGACGGCGACTTCACCGTGACGGACTGGGCCGCCCTGATGGACGAGTTCCACAAGGTGCTGGAACAGGCCACAGGACGTCACTTCGCGGTGGAGAAGAAGGTGTCGACCCACGCGTGGGCGTATCACATGGCCCGCCGGCGGCTGAACGGAACGGAGTGAGGCTCCCGGACGGGCAGGCGGCGCGACCGCGTGCCCGTCCGGCGTTCGTCAGAGGTCGGCCCTGGCCGTCGCCAGCAGTTCCTCCGCGTGGGCGCGCGCCGTCTCCGAGTCCTCCTGGCCGGCCAGCATCCGGGACAGTTCGCGGACCCGCTCCTCGCCCTCCAGCACCTTCACGCCGGAGCGGGTGACCGAGCCGTCGTTGGTCTTCTCGACCAGCAGCTGCCGGTCGGCGAAGGCGGCGACCTGCGGCAGGTGGGTGACGACCACGACCTGTGCGGTCTTGGCGAGTTTGGCCAGGCGCCGCCCGATCTCGACCGCGGCCTTGCCGCCGACACCGGCGTCGACCTCGTCGAAGAGGTACGTCGGCACGGGGTCGGTGCCCGCGAACACGACCTCCACGGCCAGCATCACGCGGGACAGCTCACCACCGGAGGCGCCCTTGGCGATGGGCCGCGGCGGGGCGCCCGGGTGCGGGGCGAGCAGCAGCTCGACCTCGTCCACGCCCGAGGGCCCGTACGCGACGGCGCGCCCGCCGACCTCGACGCCCTCCGGGTCCTCGGTCTGCCGGATGTCGAAGGACACACGCGCGTGCGGCATCGCCAGCGAGGCCAGCTCCGCGGTCACGGCGGCGGCGAACCGCTCGGCGGCCTCCGTCCGCGCGTCCGTCAGCGCCTGGGCGAGCCCGCCCAGTTCGGTGCGCAGCGCGTCCCGCTCGGCGGTCAGCTCCTCGATCCGCTCGTCGTCGCCGTCCAGCTCGGTCAGGCGTGCGGCGCTCTGCTCGGCCCAGGCGAGGACGGTGTTGATGTCGTCGCCGTACTTGCGCGTCAGGCCGGTGAGCGCTGCCCTGCGCTCCTCCACGGCGGCCAGCCGCAGCGGATCGGCGTCCAGGTCGTCGGCGTACCCGGCCAGCTCGCCGGCCACGTCACCGAGCAGGATCCCGATCTCGCCGATGCGGTCGGCGAGGGAGGCGAGCGCCGGGTCGTGGGACCTGACGGCCTCCAGGGCCCGGTGCGCACCCGCGACGAGGGTCGAGGCGTCGATCCCCTCGGGGTCCTCGGGATTGCCCGCGAGAGCCGCGTGCGCGGCGGTGGCGGCGGACGACAGCGCCTCGGCGTGCCCCAGCCGCTCGGCCTCCTCGGCCAGCTCCACGTCCTCACCGGCCCGCGGCTCCACGGCGGCGACCTCGTCGAGCCCGTAGCGCAGCATGTCGGCTTCCTGGGCGCGCTCACGCGCGCGCGTGACGATCTCCTCCAGCTCGGCGGAGGCGGCCCGCAGCCGACGGTAGGCCTCGGTGTACTTGGCGAGCGGTACGACGACCGCGTCCCCGGCGTACCGGTCGAGGGCCTGCCGCTGCCGGGACAGCTTCAGCAGCCCCTGCTGGTCGGTCTGCCCGTGCACGGCCACCAGATCGTCGGCCAGCTCGGCGAGCAGTCCCACGGGCACGCTGCGCCCGCCCAGGTGCGCCCGCGAGCGGCCCTCGGCGGAAACGGTACGGCTGATCAGCAGGGCCCCGTCGTCCAGCTCGGCCCCGGCCTCCTCGGCCCGTACCAGGGCGGCGGCGTCCCCGGGGACGGCGACCCGCCCCTCCACGACCGCCTTCTCGGCCCCGATCCGCACGAGCGCCGGGTCCGCCCGCCCGCCGAGCAGCAGCCCCAGGCTCGTGACCACCATGGTCTTGCCCGCACCCGTCTCACCGGTGACGGCGGTGAACCCCGGCGACAGCTCGACGACGGCATCGTCGATGACTCCGAGCGACCGTATCCGCATCTCCTCCAACACGGACAAGACCTTACGAGGTCGGAGGGCAGGAGTGCGACGGGCCCCGGCACGGTTGTGTGAAGGTGCAGGTGACGAATGTGTATCGGCCTCGCATTGTCACCCGGGCGAGTGCTACGGCAGCACCGTCAGCGCCTTCAGCAGCGCGACGCCGTCGGGTACGCCGTGTCCGGTGACGGCGTCGTAGCCGGGTTTGACGGGGTAGCCCACGGCCGGCGGGTGCGAGCCGTTGTCGTGGCCGACGGCGATGTCGCGGCAGACGGTCTGGCCGAGCATCGTGCCGTTGGTGCCCCTCTCGTAGAGCCGCGGCGTGAGGAAGCGCTGCCGCTTCTCCGCCGGGAGCAGGGCGTCGACGCGCGCGATCAGGGCGGCCCACAGGGGCGCCGAGGCGCTGGTGCCGCCGTTGGGCGAGGGCCGGCCCAGCAGGATCAGGTCGTAGAACGGCGGGCCGGCGAGCGCGGCGACGTCCGGCACGACCCGTCCCTTGACGCTGCCCGGGTTCAGGGAGTCGACGTTGATGTGCTGCTGGTAGTCCGGGCGTACGAACCGGGTGGAGACGCCTCCTCCGCTGGAGCCGCCGCCCTTCCTGGTCCGCCGTCCGGGCGCCTGCCACCAGGCGACTTCCTGGCCGTGGGGGTCGATCATCGTGCCGCCGACACCGAGCACGTACGGGCTGGCGCTCGGGAAGTCGACGTGCGCCCGGCCGTCCGGGATCTGGTCCCCCGCGCCGTCGTCCCCGGACGCGCTGCAGACCGTGATGCCCTTCTTCGAGACGCCCTTGAGACGCTTGTCGATCTCGTCGAGCGCGGTCTGCGACCATTCGGGCGACTCGTCCGCCAGGCCCCAGCTGTTCGAGACGACGACCGGGTTGTCCGCGATGGTCTGGTCGAGGACGTCGATCCAGCCCCGCTGGTCGAACGGGGCGAAGTAGACCGAGATCTGCGCCGCCGGGCAGAGGGCGGCGATGATCTCCACGTCCATCATCACTTCGCTGGTCGCGTCGAAGTAGTCCTGCTGGTCCTGGGGCGGCAGCTGCCTCAGTTCCTGGAGCGACCGCGGCGGTTCGATACCCAGGGCCACCACGTCGATCTGCGGCACCGGCCTGTTGTGCGCGGCGCAGAATGCCTGGATGTCGTCGTGGAAGATGCCTCCGAGGAACTCGAAGACGACGAGCTTCTGCCCTTCCCCGTCACCCGCCGGGAAGTTGTACAGCTTCTCCAGATCCTCGGGCGTGAAGGACCCGTTGAAGCCCGAGCCCGGGGCGACGGCGGCGCGGCGGGCCACCCGGCGCTGGTCGAGGCCGAAGACGCCGGTCACGACTCCCGCCAGCTCGGCCGGGATCTGCAGCTGGCCCTCGCGGCCCCGGAAGTCGCCCTGCTCGAGGCTGTGGTAGATGCCGAGGTCCGCCTTGAAGGCGGCGTTCATGGCGGACACGGGTCCACTCGCCACGATGCTGCCCGGTTCGAGCCGGACCTGGTCCACCGAGAGGCCGTACCGTTCGAGAACGGCCTTCGTCTTCTGGGCGTCCTCGCGCCGCTCACCGGGGATCTCGCCGGCGGCGGCCACGTCCCCGCGCAGGGTGAGGGTGACGGTCACCTGGTCCTGTGGGTCCGCGGCCCGTACCCGGGTCGCGTCGGCCTTGGCCGGCCGCGTGCTGCCGGCCAAGGCCACATGCTGCTCGTTCATCGTCGTCTCCTAGGTGCCGGCCCGCCTCTGACCGGGCTCGCCGGCTCGCGCCCGGACCGCACTACTCACCCATACATATCCGGACATGCCGGAAACATATGCCAGATGTGGGCCGGGCCACCCGGACAGGGCATGCCCGGCCGGGGCGGAGCGGACGTGAGCGACGCCTCAGTGCGGCGCCCCCCGCCACCCGGACACGGGCAGCGCGAACTTGGCGACCAGCCGGTCCGTGAACGACGCATGGTGCAGCCGAGCCAGCCGCACCGGCACGGCGCCCCGCCGCACCTCCACCCGCGCCCCCGGCGGCAACTCGACCGTCCGCCGTCCGTCGCACCACAGGACCCCCGGCGGAATGTGCGGCAGCACCTCCACCGCGAGCACCGAATCCGGCGACGTGACCAACGGCTTCGCGAACAGCGCGTGCGCGCTGATCGGCACCATCAGCAGCGCCTCCACCTCGGGCCACACCACCGGTCCCCCGGCCGAGAACGCGTACGCGGTGGACCCGGTGGGCGTGGACAGGACGATCCCGTCGCACCCGAACCCCGTCACCGGACGCCCGTCGATCTCCAGCACGACTTCCAGCAGCTTCTCGGCACCGGCCTTCTGCACGGCCGCCTCGTTCAGCGCCCAGTCCGTGTGCACGATGTCCCCGTTGCGGTGCACGACGACATCGACGGTCATCCGCTCCTCGACCTCGTACGACCGTGCCACCACCCGGTCGACCACCCGGTCGAGGTCGTCCCGTTCGGCCTCCGCGAGGAATCCGACGCGCCCGAGGTTGACGCCGAGCATCGGCACCCCGGAGGCCCGGGCGAACTCCGCGCCGCGCAGCAGGGTGCCGTCGCCGCCGAGCACGATCAGCAGTTCGCAGCCGTCCAGGCACTGCGGTGTCGCCTCCTTGACGAGTTCCACCTCGTCGGGCAACGGCAGGTCGCGCGCCTCCTCCTCCAGCACCCGCACCCCGATGCCGGATCGCAGCAGCCCTTTGACCACCAGTTCGGCGCTGCGGATCGCCGCAGGCCGCCCGGTGTGGGCGAGCAGGAAAACAGTACGCGCTCGGTTCTGTGTCAACGCGGCCCCTCCGCCACTGCACGGTCGACTTCGGCCGGGTCCAGTTCGGGGGCCCCGGACCGCAGCCAGAGAAAGTACTCGACATTGCCCGAGGGACCGGGCAGCGGACTCGCGGTGACTCCACGCACCCCGAGCCCCAGCTCCCAGGCCTTCTCGGCCACCCCCCGCACGGCGTCCGCCCGCAGCTGCGGACTCCGTACGACACCCCCGCTGCCCAGCCGTTCCTTCCCCACTTCGAACTGCGGCTTGACCATCATCACCAGGTCGGCGTCCGGCTTCACGCACCGCTTCAGGGCGGGCAGCACCAGCCCGAGCGGAATGAAGGACAGATCACCCACGACAAGATCCACAGGATCCCCATCGATCGCCTCGAGCGTCAACTCCCGCACGTTCGTACGGTCCTTGACGGTGACGCGTTCATCGTTCTGGAGCGACCAGGCGAGTTGGCCGTATCCGACGTCCACGGCGACGACGTGTGCGGCGCCCGCGCGCAGCAGGACGTCGGTGAAGCCGCCGGTGGACGCGCCGGCGTCCAGCGCGCGCCGGCCCTCGACCACGAGCCCCCGGGGTACGAACACCTCAAAGGCGCCGGCGAGCTTGTGGCCGCCCCGGGAGACGTAGTCCGGGTCGCCCTCGTCGGCCTGGACCACGATCGCCGCGGCGGTCTCCACCTGTGTGGCCGGCTTGGTCGCCACGGTCTTGCCGACGGTGACCCGCCCGGCGACGATCAGCTGGCTGGCGTGCTCGCGCGAGCGCGCCAGCTTCCGGCGGACCAACTCCGCGTCCAGACGGCGGCGTGCGACTCCTGCCACGTTCGGTTCAGCTCCTGCTTTCGTACGGTGATCGATAGGTGTGACCCGAAGGGTCTCACCGAGGGGCGGCGGTCGGGTGACCGGTGGGAACCGGTGGTCCCGGGCGGGCGTCGAGCGCGGTCAGCGCGTCGCGCAACCCCCGGTGTACATCCTCGTACACCTCGATGTGCCCGTCGGTGGCCAGGTGGTCGGTGTCGGCCAGCCGCTGCAGCTGGGCGTCGACCTCGGCGTTGCCGGTGGGGGTGCGCGGGACGTTCAGGGGGGCCGGTGCGGCAGGGTCGTACTCGGGCTCGGCCGCTGTGACGATCTCGGCCTCGGACACGGACTCGCTCATGCCCAGACGCTACCCCGAACCGCTGGGGTACCGTCGTGCGCGATGGCCACGATCGAGGAGTGCCGCACCGCGCTGGGAAAGTTCTCGGACAACATGCAGGGCGCCGAGGGCGATGTCCGCGCGGCAGCCGCCCTGGACCGCTCGGTGAGCTGTCACATCACCGACCTGGACGTCACCTTCGCCGGCCGGCTGACCGGCGGCCGGATCGCGGTGGACGAGACCCTCCCCGGGCCGCCGCGGGAGAAGGCGCAGATAAGACTCGCCATGGCCGGGGACGACCTGGTGGCGCTGGTGGGCGGTGAGCTGAACTTCGCCACCGCCTGGGGCTCGGGCCGGGTGAGGCTGGAGGCGAACCTGCTGGACCTGTTCCGGCTCAGGAAGCTGCTGTAGCGGCGTCCTCCCGGGCGGCGTCGCGTGCCTTCCTGGCGGCCGGCACGACCAGCGGAGTGCCGGTCTCGGGGTCGTCGATGACCTGGCAGCGCAGCCGGAAGACCTCCTCGACCAGTTCGGCCGTCACGATGTCGTTCGGCGCGCCCTCGGCGATCACCCGGCCGCCGCGCAGGGCGATGAGATGGGTGGCGTACCGGGCGGCGTGGTTGAGGTCGTGCAGGACGGCGACCAGGGTGCGGCCCTGGGTCTCGTGCAGCTCGGCGCACAGGTCGAGGATGTCGATCTGGTGCTGGATGTCCAGATAGGTGGTCGGCTCGTCCAGGAGCAGCAGCGGGGTCTGCTGGGCGAGCGCCATGGCGATCCACACCCGCTGACGCTGGCCTCCGGACAGCTCGTCGACGTACCGGTCGGCGAGTTCGGCGACGCCCGTCTGCGCCATGGACTCCCGCACGACCCGCTCGTCCTCGGCGGACCACTGGCGCAGGATGCCCTGGTGCGGGTAGCGGCCGCGGCCCACGAGGTCGGCGACCGTGATGCCGTCGGGTGCGATGGAGGACTGGGGCAGCAGGCCGAGCGCGCGGGCGACCTTCTTCGCGGGCATCGACTGGATGACCTGCCCGTCGAGCAGCACCCGGCCCTGGCTGGGCTTGAGCATCCGCGACAGGGCCCGCAGCAGCGTCGACTTGCCGCACGCGTTCGGGCCGACGATCACCGTGAACGAGTTGTCCGGGATCTGAACCGACAGCTGCTCGGCGATGACGCGCTGGTCGTAGGCGAGGGTGACGTTCTCGGCGGACAGGCGGTTCACAGTGCTCCTTCGGGTGTTCTGGTGCGAGCCGCTCATATCCGGCCCGCCCTGCGCTCGGTGACCAGCAGCCACAGCAGATAGCCGCCGCCGAGGACGCCGGTGACCACGCCCACGGGCAGCTGGTCGGCGCCGAAGGCGCGCTGCGAGGCCCAGTCGGCGGTGACCAGCAAGGTGGCGCCCATGCAGAGGGAGGGCATCAGGTTCGGCCCGGGCGAGCGCGTGAGGCGCCGGGCGAGCTGCGGCGCGGTGAGCGCCACGAAGCTGACGGGTCCCGCGGCGGCGGTGGCGGCCGCGGTGAGCAGGACGGCGGAGACCATCAGCACCAGCCGTACGCGCTGCACGCGCACCCCGAGGGCGCCCGCGACGTCGTCGCCCATCTCCATCATCCTCAGGCCCCGCGCGCCCACGAGGACCAGCGGGACGAGGACGGCGCACAGCCACAGCAGCGGCCAGACCTGGTCCCAGTCACGGCCGTTGAGGGAGCCGGTCATCCACACCACCGCGCGGGCCGCGTCGACCAGGTCCGCCTTGGTGAGCAGGTAGCCGTTGACCGCGGTGGCGACCGCGGAGACGCCGATGCCGACCAGGACCAGCCGGTATCCGTGCACGCCCTGCTTCCAGGCGAGCAGATAGATGGCGAGGCCGGTCACCAGGCCGCCGGCCAGGGCACCGAGGGTGACCTGTGTGGTGCTGCCCGACATCAGCACGATCACGACCAGCGCGCCCGCCGTCGAGCCCTGCGAGAGGCCCAGCACGTCCGGGCTGCCCAGCGGATTGCGCGAGACCGCCTGGAACAGCGCACCGCCCAGGCCCAGCGAGGCACCGACGAGCAGGCCGACCAGGACACGGGGCAGCCGCAGCTCGTTGACGATGAAGTCCTGGTACGCCGTGCCGTTTCCGGCCAGTGTGTCGATGACGTCGGACGCCGGGATCTTCGCGTCGCCGGTGCCGATCAGCGCCACCCCGGCGGCGCACGCGGCGGCCAGCAGCAGCACGACGACGATCAGCGCGCGCACGTCCAGGCGCAGCGAGAGCCCGCCGGGGGTGCGTACGGTACGGCTCCTGGAGAGTGTCTTCACAGCTGGGCCGTCCTCCGCCGTCGTACGAGAAAGATGAAGACCGGGCCGCCGATGATCGCGGTGACGATGCCGACCTGGAGCTCCGAGGGGCGGGCGACGACCCGGCCGATGACGTCGGCGCCGAGCAGCAGCACGGGCGACAGGACGGTCGCGTACGGCAGGATCCAGCGCAGGTCGGGACCGGTGAAGGAGCGCACGACATGCGGGACCATCAGGCCGACGAAGACGATCGGGCCGCAGGCGGCGGTCGCGGCACCGCACAGCACGGTGGCGGCCACCATGGCGAGGGCGCGGGTGCGGTTGAGGTTCGCTCCCAGGGCGCGGGCGGTGTCGTCGCCCATCGCGACGGCGTTCAGCGGCCGGGCCAGCGCGAGCGCGAGGACCGTGCCGACCGCGAGGAACGGCAGCACCTGGAGGACGGTCGAGTTCGTGGCCGAGGCCAGCGAACCCACGGTCCAGAAGCGCATCTTCGCCAGCGCCGCGTCGTCCGTGATCATCACGGCCTGGAGATAGCCGTACAGCGCGGCGCTGATCGCCGTACCGGCGAGCGCCAGCCGCACCGGCGTGGCGCCCCGGCTGCCGCCGAGGAACCAGACCAGCGCACCGACCGCCGCCGCACCGGCGAAGGCGAACCACACATAGCCGGTGAGGCTGGTGACGCCGAGGTAGGTGATGGCCGTGACGACGGCGGCCGAGGCACCCGCGTTGATGCCGAGCAGCCCGGGGTCGGCCAGCGGATTGCGGGTGAGCGCCTGGAGCACGGCCCCGGACAGGCCGAGCGCGGCACCGGCCAGCAGACCGAGGACCGTGCGCGAGAGCCGCTCGCCGACGACGACGTCGCCGTATGTGCCCGTGTCGTGGAACAGGCCGTGCCAGACCTGGTCGAGTGAGAGCGCTTTCGCCCCGATCGCGATGCTCGCCACGGCGACGAGCACCAGGATCGCGACGGAGGCGAGGAGCCCAAGGGCCCGCACCGCCCGGCGATTTGGGGGCGCGGGGGCGGTCTCCGCGCGCTGTTCCGGAGGACTGTCGACCAACACGAGGTTAGGTTAGCCTACCCTCGCATGTGATCTCGATCCGGAGACCGCCGAAGAGTCAGAGCCCGAGCCGCGCCAGTACCTTGCCCCCGTCCAGCTCGCAGGAACCGTCCCCGGCCGCGGTCCAGGCCGCCGCGCACAGCGCCCGCAGTCCGTCGAGCGCCCCGCCGTCGCCCTCCAGCTCCAGCTGCTCCGCCCCGGCGGACGCCGTCCAGCCGCCGCAACGGAAGCCGTCGCCTTCCCGGGTGATCTCCGGCTGGCCGGTGAGCAGCCCGCGCAGATCGGCGTCCACGTACGTCGGCCGGTGCTCCGGCCCCGCCGCGAGCAACTGGGGGCCGTCGGTGACACCGGTCAGCACCAACAGCGAGTCCACCCCGCCGTTGAACGCGCCCTCGATGTCCGTGTCCAGCCGGTCCCCGACGACCAACGGCCGCTCGGCGCCCGTGCGCAGGATCGTCTCCCGGTGCATCGGGGGCAGCGGCTTGCCCGCCACCTGGGGCTCGGCGCCGGTCGCGATCCGTACGACCTCCACGGCCGCCCCGTTGCCCGGCGCGATGCCCCGCCCGCTGGGAATCGTCAGGTCGGTGTTGGACGCGAACCACGGCACCCCACGCGCCACGGCGTACGACGCCTCGGCGAACCGCCCCCAGGGCAGCTCGGGCCCGCCGTACCCCTGCACCACCGCCGCCGGATCGTCGTCCGCCGACTCCACCGGCACGAGGCCGCGCTCGCGCAGCGCCACCCGCAGCCCCTCACCACCGACGACCAGCACCCGCGCGCCGGCCGGCACCTGCTCGCTGATCAGCCGCGCGACGGCCTGCGCCGAGGTGATGACGTCGTCCGCCCCCGTCGGTATCCCCAGCTCCGTCAGATGCCGAGCCACCGCGTCCGGCGTCCGCAGGGCGTTGTTGGTGACATAGGCCAGATGCATCCCGCCCGCGCGGGCGCTCGCCAGCGAGTCGACCGCGTGCACGATCGCGTTCCCGCCCGCGTACACCACCCCGTCCAGATCGAGCAGCGCCGTGTCGTACCCCTCGCTCAGGGGCCTCCCCGTGCCCTCGGGCCTCGTCCTGACGCCCTGGCTCATTCCACATCGCTCCTCGCTCGACCGTCTTTCCCCGATCATGCCCCACACCACTGACACACGTACGATGCCGGGATGAACACTGCAGGTCACTCGGAAGCAACGGCGCACCGAGGCCTGGAACTCAACCCGTTCCGAGGCCTTCGATACGACCCCGACCGGGTCGGCAGCCTGGCCTCCGTCACCTCCCCGCCCTACGACGTCGTGGTACGCCCAGACGGCCTGCACCACCTCCAGTCGGCCGATCCGCACAACATCGTCCGGCTGATCCTTCCCCAGGACGGCACCCCCAGCGCCCGCAACGAACAGGCCGCAGACACCCTGCGCCGCTGGCGCACCGAGGGCGTCCTGACCACCGACCCGGAACCCGCCCTGTACGTGTACGAGCAGCGGGACGGCAACGGCATGCTCCAGCGCGGTGTCATCGGCGCTCTACGCGTGTCCGACCCCTCGGAGGGCGTGGTGCTGCCGCACGAGGACGTCATGCCGCCGGTCGTCGCCGACCGCGCGGCCCTGATGCGCGCCACCCGCGCGAATCTGGAGCCCCTGCTGCTGACCTACCACGGCAACGGCGCGGCGGCCGACGTCGTCGAGCGCACGGCGGAGCGGCCCCCACTGCTGGCCACCACCACCGAGGACGGCTTCCACCACGCCCTGTGGTCGGTCACCGACCCCGCCGACGTCACCCGTATCCAGTCCGACCTGGCCAACCACCAGGCCCTCATCGCCGACGGCCACCACCGCTGGGCCACCTACCGGCAGCTGCGCGCCGAACACCCCTCCCCCAGCCCCTGGGACCACGGCCTCGTCCTCCTGGTCGACACCGCCCGCTACCCGCTGCGCGTGCGCGCCATCCACCGCCTGCTGCACGGCCTGCCGGTCGCGGACGCGCTGGCGGCCCTGGACGGCCTGTTCCGGGTACGACAGCTCGCGGCACCGCTGCCCGAGGCCCTGGACGCGCTCGCGGACGCGGCCTGCTCGGGCAACGCCTTCCTGCTGGCCGGTGACGGCGGCTTCCACCTGATCGACCGCCCGGATCCGGACCTGCTGGCCCGGACGATCCCCGCGGACCGCCCGGCCGCCTGGCGCTCGCTCGACGCCACCGTCCTGCACGCCACGCTCCTCGAACACGTCTGGCGCATCCCCGAGGACTCTCCCGCCGACATCGCCTACATCCACGACACGGCCGCGACGGTCGCGAAGGCGGAGCGCGACGGCGGTACGGCCGTCCTGATGCACCCGGTCCGCGAGGAGGTCGTACGCGACCTGGCCCGTCAGGGCGTGACGATGCCCCGCAAGTCCACGTCGTTCGGCCCGAAGCCGGCGTCGGGGCTGGTACTGCGGGCACTGGAGATCTGAGCCCGGACATGCGGAAGGGCGGGACCGCCGGGGTCCCGCCCTTCGTCACATGGCCACCGTCACCCGGTCACCGTAACCCGCTCACGGGCTCACATCAGTCCTTGTCGTCCTGCCCGGGCGTGTCCGCGGATTCGGCGCCCTCTTCGCGCTCGGTCCCGGTCGCGTCCTCGTCCGCGGCCTCGGCCCCGGTCACGTCCCCGGTCACGCCGGTCACGTCCCCGGTCACGTCCTCGGTCTCGTCCAGTGCGTCGACGAACTCCACACCGTCCAGCTCGGCGAGCCTGTCGGAGGCGTCCGTGCTGCCGTCCCGGTCAGCCTCGACGGCCTTGGCGAACCACTCGCGTGCCTCGTTCTCCCGGCCGGCGGCCAGCAGGGCGTCCGCGTAGGCGTAGCGCAGGCGCGCGGTCCACGGCTGGACGGAGTTGGAGGCCAGCTCGGGGCTCTGCAGGGTCACGATGGCAGCGTCCAGCTGTCCCATGTCACGCCGGGCACCGGCCGCGACGAGCCGCATCTCGACCTGCCCGGCCTTGTCCAGCTTGTGCACCTCCGGAGCGCCGGCCATGTCCAGCGCCTTCTCCGGCCGCCCGAGGCCACGTTCGCAGTCGGCCATCACCGGCCACAGCTCCACGGTGCCGGTCATGCGCCGCGCGGCGCGGAACTCGGCGAGGGCCTCGGAGTACTTCTGGTTGGCGTACGCGGCGAACCCGGCGGCCTCGCGTACGGCGGCCACACGGGACGCCAGGCGCAGTGCCACCCTGGAGTAGCCGTACGCGCCCTCGGGGTCCTCGTCGATGAGCCGGGCGACCATCACCAGGTTCTTGGCGACGTCCTCCGCGAGCGTCTTGGGCAGGCTCTGCAGCTCCTGCCGTACATCCTTGTCGATCTCGTCGCCGGTGACGTCCTCGGGGATCGGCAGCCGCTTGATCGGCTCACGGTCCCGGTCCCGGTCACGCTCGTCGCGGAAGCGGCCACCGCCACGCCGGTCGTCCCGGCCACGGAAGCCACCGCCCGGGCGCCCGCCCCGGTCGTCACGGCGGTCGTCACGGCGGTCGTCACGGCGGTCGTCACGGCGCGGGCCGCGGCTGCGGTCGCCGCGGTCGTCACGGCCGCGGAAGCCGCCACGATCACCGCGGTCGCCCCGCTCACCGCGGTCGTCGCGGGCACGGTAGCCGCCGCGGTCGCTGCGGAAGTCGCCTCGGTTGTCGTCCCGACGGAAGCCACCGCGCTCACCACGGTCACCACGGGCGTCGCGGTCACCACGGGCGTCGCGGTCGTCGCGTCGGCCGTAGCCGCCACGGTCGTCACGGCGGTCGTCACGCCGATCATCGCGGCGGTCGTCCCTGCGGTCGTCACGGCGGAAGTCGGAGCGCTCGCCGCCGCGGCGGAACCCGGGACGGTCACCCTCGCGTCGGTCATCGCGGCGGTCGTCACGTCGGTCGTCGCGCCGGTCGTCGCGGGCACGGTAGCCGCCGCGGTCGCTGCGGAAGTCGCCTCGGTTGTCGTCCCGACGGAAGCCACCGCGCTCACCACGGTCACCACGGGCGTCGCGGTCACCACGGGCGTCGCGGTCGTCGCGTCGGCCGTAGCCGCCACGGTCGTCACGACCCCGGAAACCACCACGGTCACCGCGGTCACGGTCGTCACGACGGCCGTAACCCCCACGGTCACCCCCACGGTCACCGCCGCGCTCGTCGTCGCGACGGAAGCTACGGCGGTCGTCGTCACGGCGGAAGGAGGGCCGGTCGTCACGGCGGAAGCCACGGTCACCGCGGTCACCACGGGCATCGCGGGCGTCGCGGTCACCACGGGCATCGCGGTCGTCGCGTCGCCCGTAGCCGCCACGGTCGTCACGACCCCGGAAACCACCACGGTCACCGCGGTCACGGTCGTCACGACGGCCGTAACCCCCACGGTCACCGCCGCGATCGCCGCCACGGCTGCCACCGCGGTCGTTCCCATGGCCGCTGCCACGGCGCGGACCACCGCGGTAGCCGCCACGGTCGTTGCGGTCACCACTGTCCCGTCGCCGCTGGTCGCGCTCCGGTCGGTCCTCAGGCGAGTTGGTGGACATGGTGACTCCTGTCTTCGGTACCGCAAGCATTGTAAAAACGAAAGGACCCCTGGTCCCAGCTGAACGCTGGGACCAGGGGTCCTCCAAAGATTGTTCGGCGGCGTCCTACTCTCCCACAGGGTCCCCCCTGCAGTACCATCGGCGCTGTGAGGCTTAGCTTCCGGGTTCGGAATGTAACCGGGCGTTTCCCTCACGCTATGACCACCGAAACCCTAATGGTTTCGAGCGAACAAGCACACTCTTCATTTGTGTGTTCAGCTCTCAGCCGGCAACCGTTCGTTGCCTCAGAACATACACAGTGAACGCGAGCATCAATGGACAAGCCCTCGGCCTATTAGTACCAGTCAACTCCACCCGTTACCGGGCTTCCATATCTGGCCTATCAACCCAGTCGTCTACTGGGAGCCTTACCCTCTCAAGGAGGTGGGAATACTCATCTCGAAGCAGGCTTCCCGCTTAGATGCTTTCAGCGGTTATCCCTCCCGAACGTAGCCAACCAGCCATGCCCTTGGCAGAACAACTGGCACACCAGAGGTTCGTCCGTCCCGGTCCTCTCGTACTAGGGACAGCCCTTCTCAATATTCCTACGCGCACAGCGGATAGGGACCGAACTGTCTCACGACGTTCTAAACCCAGCTCGCGTACCGCTTTAATGGGCGAACAGCCCAACCCTTGGGACCGACTCCAGCCCCAGGATGCGACGAGCCGACATCGAGGTGCCAAACCATCCCGTCGATATGGACTCTTGGGGAAGATCAGCCTGTTATCCCCGGGGTACCTTTTATCCGTTGAGCGACGGCGCTTCCACAAGCCACCGCCGGATCACTAGTCCCGACTTTCGTCCCTGCTCGACCCGTCGGTCTCACAGTCAAGCTCCCTTGTGCACTTACACTCAACACCTGATTGCCAACCAGGCTGAGGGAACCTTTGGGCGCCTCCGTTACCCTTTAGGAGGCAACCGCCCCAGTTAAACTACCCATCAGACACTGTCCCTGATCCGGATCACGGACCCAGGTTAGACATCCAGCACGACCAGACTGGTATTTCAACGACGACTCCACAAACACTGGCGTGCCTGCTTCAAAGTCTCCCAGCTATCCTACACAAGCCGAACCGAACACCAATATCAAACTGTAGTAAAGGTCCCGGGGTCTTTCCGTCCTGCTGCGCGAAACGAGCATCTTTACTCGTAGTGCAATTTCACCGGGCCTATGGTTGAGACAGTCGAGAAGTCGTTACGCCATTCGTGCAGGTCGGAACTTACCCGACAAGGAATTTCGCTACCTTAGGATGGTTATAGTTACCACCGCCGTTTACTGGCGCTTAAGTTCTCAGCTTCGCCCCACCGAAATGGAGCTAACCGGTCCCCTTAACGTTCCAGCACCGGGCAGGCGTCAGTCCGTATACATCGCCTTACGGCTTCGCACGGACCTGTGTTTTTAGTAAACAGTCGCTTCTCGCTGGTCTCTGCGGCCACCCCCAGCTCGAGGAGCAAGTCCCCTCACCAGGAATGGCCCCCCTTCTCCCGAAGTTACGGGGGCATTTTGCCGAGTTCCTTAACCATAGTTCACCCGAACGCCTCGGTATTCTCTACCTGACCACCTGAGTCGGTTTAGGGTACGGGCCGCCATGAAACTCGCTAGAGGCTTTTCTCGACAGCATAGGATCATCCACTTCACCACAATCGGCTCGGCATCAGGTCTCACCCTGCATGAGTGGCGGATTTGCCTACCACTCGGGCTACACCCTTACCCCGGGACAACCACCGCCCGGGCTGGACTACCTTCCTGCGTCACCCCATCACTCACCTACTACAAGTCTGGTTCGTCGGCTCCACCACTTTCCTTTCCCCGAAGGGTCCGGAACGGCTTCACGGACTTAGCATCGCCTGATTCAATGTTTGACGCTTCACAGCGGGTACCGGAATATCAACCGGTTATCCATCGACTACGCCTGTCGGCCTCGCCTTAGGTCCCGACTTACCCTGGGCAGATCAGCTTGACCCAGGAACCCTTAGTCAATCGGCGCAAACGTTTCTCACGTTTGTATCGCTACTCATGCCTGCATTCTCACTCGTCAACCGTCCACGACTACCTTCCAGTGCCGCTTCACCCGGCAGACGACGCTCCCCTACCCATCACAGCACCCGTTGGGGCTATACGCTGCAATGACACGACTTCGGCGGTACGCTTGAGCCCCGCTACATTGTCGGCGCGGAATCACTAGACCAGTGAGCTATTACGCACTCTTTCAAGGGTGGCTGCTTCTAAGCCAACCTCCTGGTTGTCTGTGCGACTCCACATCCTTTCCCACTTAGCGTACGCTTAGGGGCCTTAGTCGATGCTCTGGGCTGTTTCCCTCTCGACCATGGAGCTTATCCCCCACAGTCTCACTGCCGCGCTCTCACTTACCGGCATTCGGAGTTTGGCTAAGGTCAGTAACCCGGTAGGGCCCATCGCCTATCCAGTGCTCTACCTCCGGCAAGAAACACACGACGCTGCACCTAAATGCATTTCGGGGAGAACCAGCTATCACGGAGTTTGATTGGCCTTTCACCCCTAACCACAGGTCATCCCCCAGGTTTTCAACCCTGGTGGGTTCGGTCCTCCACGAAGTCTTACCTCCGCTTCAACCTGCCCATGGCTAGATCACTCCGCTTCGGGTCTTGAGCGTGCTACTAAAACGCCCTATTCGGACTCGCTTTCGCTACGGCTTCCCCACCCGGGTTAACCTCGCAACACACCGCAAACTCGCAGGCTCATTCTTCAAAAGGCACGCAGTCACGAGATGCAGCAAGCTGCATCCGACGCTCCCACGGCTTGTAGGCACACGGTTTCAGGTACTATTTCACTCCCCTCCCGGGGTACTTTTCACCATTCCCTCACGGTACTATCCGCTATCGGTCACCAGGGAATATTTAGGCTTAGCGGGTGGTCCCGCCAGATTCACACGGGATTTCTCGGGCCCCGTGCTACTTGGGTGTCTCTCAAACGAGCCGCTGACGTTTCGACTACGGGGGTCTTACCCTCTACGCCGGACCTTTCGCATGTCCTTCGCCTACATCAACGGTTTCTGACTCGTCCTGTTGCCGGCAGACAACAGAAGAGAGATCCCACAACCCCGCATGCGCAACCCCTGCCGGGTCTCACACGCATACGGTTTGGCCTCATCCAGTTTCGCTCGCCACTACTCCCGGAATCACGGTTGTTTTCTCTTCCTGAGGGTACTGAGATGTTTCACTTCCCCTCGTTCCCTCCACACTGCCTATGTGTTCAGCAGCGGGTGACAGCCCATGACGACTGCCGGGTTTCCCCATTCGGAAACCCCCGGATCAAAGCCTGGTTGACGACTCCCCGGGGACTATCGTGGCCTCCCACGTCCTTCATCGGTTCCTGGTGCCAAGGCATCCACCGTGCGCCCTTAAAAACTTGGCCACAGATGCTCGCGTTCACTGTGCAGTTCTCAAACAACGACCAGCCACCCATCACCCCGAACCAATCAGGTCCGAGTTCACTGGGGCCGGCGACTGAGGAAAAATCCATTCCCTCAGACACCCAACAGCGTGCCCGACACCCTCGCCTCTTCCCTCATCCGTTCCACGCCGAAGCAGTACTAGGAGGAGAAGCAATCCGAGAAGCGCCGAATAATCAACGTTCCACCCATGAGCAACCAGCACCGGACATTCGCCGATGTACTGGCCTCTGACCGAGCGAACCCGGTAAGAAGTGCTCCTTAGAAAGGAGGTGATCCAGCCGCACCTTCCGGTACGGCTACCTTGTTACGACTTCGTCCCAATCGCTAGTCCCACCTTCGACAGCTCCCTCCCACAAGGGGTTGGGCCACCGGCTTCGGGTGTTACCAACTTTCGTGACGTGACGGGCGGTGTGTACAAGGCCCGGGAACGTATTCACCGCAGCAATGCTGATCTGCGATTACTAGCAACTCCGACTTCATGGGGTCGAGTTGCAGACCCCAATCCGAACTGAGACCGGCTTTTTGAGATTCGCTCCACCTCACGGTATCGCAGCTCATTGTACCGGCCATTGTAGCACGTGTGCAGCCCAAGACATAAGGGGCATGATGACTTGACGTCGTCCCCACCTTCCTCCGAGTTGACCCCGGCGGTCTCCTGTGAGTCCCCATCACCCCGAAGGGCATGCTGGCAACACAGAACAAGGGTTGCGCTCGTTGCGGGACTTAACCCAACATCTCACGACACGAGCTGACGACAGCCATGCACCACCTGTACACCGACCACAAGGGGGGCACTATCTCTAATGCTTTCCGGTGTATGTCAAGCCTTGGTAAGGTTCTTCGCGTTGCGTCGAATTAAGCCACATGCTCCGCTGCTTGTGCGGGCCCCCGTCAATTCCTTTGAGTTTTAGCCTTGCGGCCGTACTCCCCAGGCGGGGAACTTAATGCGTTAGCTGCGGCACCGACGACGTGGAATGTCGCCAACACCTAGTTCCCACCGTTTACGGCGTGGACTACCAGGGTATCTAATCCTGTTCGCTCCCCACGCTTTCGCTCCTCAGCGTCAGTAATGGCCCAGAGATCCGCCTTCGCCACCGGTGTTCCTCCTGATATCTGCGCATTTCACCGCTACACCAGGAATTCCGATCTCCCCTACCACACTCTAGCTAGCCCGTATCGAATGCAGACCCGGGGTTAAGCCCCGGGCTTTCACACCCGACGTGACAAGCCGCCTACGAGCTCTTTACGCCCAATAATTCCGGACAACGCTTGCGCCCTACGTATTACCGCGGCTGCTGGCACGTAGTTAGCCGGCGCTTCTTCTGCAGGTACCGTCACTTTCGCTTCTTCCCTGCTGAAAGAGGTTTACAACCCGAAGGCCGTCATCCCTCACGCGGCGTCGCTGCATCAGGCTTTCGCCCATTGTGCAATATTCCCCACTGCTGCCTCCCGTAGGAGTCTGGGCCGTGTCTCAGTCCCAGTGTGGCCGGTCGCCCTCTCAGGCCGGCTACCCGTCGTCGCCTTGGTGAGCCATTACCTCACCAACAAGCTGATAGGCCGCGGGCTCATCCTTCACCGCCGGAGCTTTCAACTCTCACAGATGCCTGCGAAAGTGATATCCGGTATTAGACCCCGTTTCCAGGGCTTGTCCCAGAGTGAAGGGCAGATTGCCCACGTGTTACTCACCCGTTCGCCACTAATCCACCCCGAAGGGCTTCATCGTTCGACTTGCATGTGTTAAGCACGCCGCCAGCGTTCGTCCTGAGCCAGGATCAAACTCTCCGTGAATGTTTTCCCGTAATCGGGATGAACACCACGAGAGCGGTGCGAGAGGAGGAATGATCCCCTCGCACACAGCGTCCTCGCTGTGTTATTTCAAAGGAACCTCGTCCCAGCAGATGCTGGAGACGGGGTATCAACTAATCTGGCGTTGATTTTTGGCACGCTGTTGAGTTCTCAAGGAACGGTCGCTTCCTTTGTACTCACCCTCTCGGGCTTTCCTCCGGGCTTCCCTTCGGTGTTTCCGACTCTATCAGATCTTTTCTCGATCCGATTTCCTCGGTGCTTTCCAGGTTCCCGCTCTCGCGTTTCCCTTTCCGGCGGTTCCGACTCTATCAGATCCTTTCGGCGTCCGATTCCCGGTCGGCGGGATTGTCTGGAGGTTTTTGGACTTTCGTCCGTCGGCCTTTCGACATTCACTACGCTAGCCCATTTCCTCGGCGACTCATAATCGAGTCTCACGAGTTCGAATTTTGGGCACGCGGGCGCGCCAAAATCGACCCCGTTGAGGGCTTGTAGCTGAGTAGTGGGTGGCCGCTCCGGCTGCAGGCGAATGCCGTACCCGGTTCAGCGGCTCGGGCTACATTACGCACCTCGCAAGGCCGCGTCAACTTGGTCGGCGCCTCGGCGCGTGGGCCCGATAAGGGCTCACCGTCGGGTCGTTGGCGATCCAGAAGCGCCACGGGTGCGCGTCGCCGTTTCCGCCCTCGCCGGCGACTCCGGTGCGCGGACCGCTTCGTACCTGGTCGGAGGGGGCGGGTGTACCCGTCAGCATGCGCAAGGGGGAGTCCCCCGAGGCGCAGGCGTCGGTGCCGTCCAGAGCTCGGTCGACCTCCAGGGCCGTGGCCAGGCGCGCCGGACCCTTGGCCAGTTCCTTGTCGTTCCGGGCCGAAAGTCGACGTTTGCGAGCCAGCTCGGCGCCGTCGACCACCTCACCCGCACGGAGCAGCACGGCGCTCGCCCGGCCCTCGGGTCCGCAGACGAGGTTCATGCAGTGCCACATGCCGTAGGTGAAGTAGACGTATACGTGTCCGGGGGGACCGAACATCACCTCGTTGCGGGCGGTGCGCCCGCGGTACGCGTGCGACCCCGGGTCGTTCGGTCCGTCGTACGCCTCCACCTCGGTGAGGCGGACGGCGATCGGACCGTCGGGAGTCGTCCGGACCAGGATGCGGCCGAGGAGATCGGGAGCGACCTCCAGTACGGGGCGGTCGAAGAACTCTCGGGGCAGTGGCATACGGTCCGGGGGCGCGATCATGCCGTCCGAGCGTAGTCCAGACGGGTCAGCGGGCCGGCGGAACCAGTCGTGGGCGGATCGCGTTTGTACGGGTCGAGGTCCATTCGTAAAGGGAGAGTCATGGCGTTTAAGAAGCTGCTCGCGAGCCTCGGGGCCGGTGGGGCCTCGGTCGAGACGGTACTGACCGAGATCAACGTGGTGCCGGGTGGTGTCGTCCAGGGTGAGGTGAGGATCCAGGGCGGATCCGTGAACCAGGACATCGAGGGGCTGTCCGTGGGCCTGCAGGCCCGGGTGGAGGTGGAGAGCGGCGACGAGGAGTACAAGCAGAACATCGAGTTCACCAAGGTGCGGCTCGGCGGTGCCTTCGAGCTGCAGGCGGGGGCCGTGCACGCGGTGCCGTTCGGGCTGGAGATCCCCTGGGAGACACCGGTCACGATGATCGACGGGCAGGCGCTGCGCGGGATGCACATCGGGGTGACGACGGAACTCGCGATCGCGCGCGCCGTGGACTCCGGTGATCTGGACCCGATCAACGTGCACCCGCTGCCGGCGCAGAAGGCGATTCTGGACGCCTTCATCCAGCTCGGCTTCCGCTTCAAGAACGCGGACATGGAGCGCGGCCACATCCGGGGTACCCGGCAGCGGCTGCCGTTCTACCAGGAGATCGAGTTCCACCCGCCGTCGCAGTACCGGGGTCTGAACCAGGTCGAGCTGAGCTTCGTGGCCGACGAGCACGCCATGGACGTCGTCCTGGAGATGGACAAGAAGCCGGGGCTGTTCAGCGAGGGCTCGGACACCTACCGCTCCTTCCAGGTGGGTCTGCACGACTTCCACGGGACCGACTGGGCGGCTTACCTCAACCAGTGGCTGTCCGAGGTCGGCAGCAAGCGCAACTGGTTCTAGGCTCTGACCGACTGAACGAAAACGATCAGGAGGTACCGAGGTGACCGAGCTCAAGCGGCGGCCGCTCCCCCACGACTTCCACCCGCCCGTACCGTCGTTCACGGTGACCAGCGAGGACGTCGCGGAGGGCGCGACGCTCGGGAGCGCCCAGGTCTACGCGGAGGGGAACCTCTCGCCGCAGCTGCGGTGGGAGGGCTTTCCGGCGGAGACCAAGAGCTTCGCCGTGACCTGCTACGACCCCGACGCGCCGACCGGCAGCGGATTCTGGCACTGGGTGCTGTTCGACATCCCCGCCTCCGTGACGGAGCTGCCGGTGGGGGCGGGCGGCGGCAAGTTCGAGGGTCTGCCCGAGGGCGCGGTGCACGCGCGCAACGACTACGGGACGAAGGACTTCGGTGGTGCCGCTCCGCCGCCCGGGGACGGCCCGCACCGGTACGTCTTCACGGTGTACGCGGTGGACCAGGAGAAGCTCGGGCCGGACGCGGACGCTTCTCCCGCCGTCGTCGGCTTCAATCTCCGTTTCCATGCGATCGCGCGCGCCCAGCTCATCGGTGAGTACGAGAATCCCGCTCAGGGCTGACGCAGCGCACTGATTCAGCCGAGCGTTCATGGAACGTTCGCCCGTCTCCGGTCTTGGAAGTGATCGGAGACGGGCATTTTTTATTGCGTTGTCCATCTCGGCGCGCCCGTCCAGAGTTGATCCAAGCCCGCCGGGGGGTGGGCAGGTGCACACGGGAGGTGGGCTGGATGCGTGACACGTTGGTCCTGAACGCGAGCTTCGAGCCGCTGTCGACGGTGACTCTGAACCGAGCCGTCGTCCTGGTCCTCCAGGACAAGGCCGTCGTCGAGCAGGCCCATCCCGAACTGCGGATGCGCGGTGCCGATGTGGACATACCCGCGCCGCGGGTGATCAGGCTGTGCAGATATGTACGGGTGCCGTTCCGAAGACAAGCTCCCTGGTCGAGGCGGGGCGTGCTGGTCCGGGACCGGCACCGGTGCGCGTACTGCGGGCGCAGGGCGACGACCGTGGACCACGTGGTGCCGCGGGCGCAGGGTGGGCAGGACACCTGGCTGAACACCGTCGCCGCCTGTGCGGAGGACAACCACCGCAAGGCCAACCGGACTCCGGACGAGGCGGGCATGGCCCTGCTGCGGGAGCCGTTCGAGCCGACTCCGGCGGACGCGATGCTGCTGGCGCTGCGGGAGGACGACTTCAAGACGCTGCCGGAGTGGCTGGCGCAGCCGGCGGCGTAGCCGGTCAACTCCGGGTGTACCGCGAAAGTTGCAGGAACCGGTGGCGTACGGCGTCCGTTGCCCGCCAAGGTCAACCCGGTGCGGGACGACGGCCGGGTGGCCGCGTCCGTAACTTCTTGCACCAGCACACCACGGCGGGTCCCGGCTGACCGGGCCCGCGTGGGCCGCGGGTCGATGGAGGGGCCCGAACGGGGGGACCCCGACCCGCGGCGTGCGGAAGGGACGATGACGTCATGAGCAAGCTCAGCCTGCGCACCCGGGCCGCTCTGTCGGCCACCGCCGTCGTGGCGGCGACGCTCGGGTTCTCCGGGATGACCGCCGGAGCGGCCCAGGCCAACACCCATGCGCCGACGCTCAACTCCGGCTCCTCGGGCCACGGCGTGTGGTGCGTCCAGCGCATCATCAACCGCAACTACCCGGGGGCGGTGCAGGAGGACTCGCAGTACGGCAGCTACACCAAGGCATGGGTGAAGTACTTCCAGGAGCACCACGGACTGACCGGCCGCAACGCCGACGGCATCGTGGGCAAGAAGACGGGCAACGCGCTGCTGAAGTCCATCGGCGGCGACAGGTACTGCTACAAGTACCTGCCCACCTCGTACTGACCGCCGCCCCTGGGTTTCGCCGGACGGCGGGGCCCGCGGGGTGAGCGACGGCCCGCCTTCCTCAGGAAGGCGGGCCGTTGTCGTGTGTGTCGCCGTGGTCAGTCGATCTGCGGCTTCTCGCGGCGCTCCGCGCCCGAGCCGCCGTTGCCCGACGAGCCCTGGGCACCGTTGCCCGAGCCGCCGCCCAGCGGGCCGAAGTTGCCCATCGCACCGGACAGGCCCTTGAGGGCGTCGCCGATCTCGCTGGGGACGATCCAGAGCTTGTTGGCGTCGCCTTCGGCGATCTTCGGGAGCATCTGGAGGTACTGGTAGGAGAGGAGCTTCTGGTCCGGGTCGCCGGCGTGGATCGCCTCGAAGACCGTGCGGACGGCCTGGGCCTCGCCCTCGGCGCGCAGGGCGGCGGCCTTGGCCTCACCCTCGGCGCGCAGGATCTGGGACTGCTTCTCACCTTCGGCGGTGAGGATGGCGGCCTGGCGCGTACCTTCGGCGGTGAGGATCGCGGCGCGCTTGTCACGGTCGGCGCGCATCTGCTTCTCCATCGAGTCCTGGATGGAGGTGGGCGGTTCGATGGCCTTCAGCTCGACGCGGTTGACGCGGATGCCCCACTTGCCGGTGGCCTCGTCGAGGACGCCGCGCAGGGCCGCGTTGATCTCCTCACGGGAGGTCAGGGTGCGTTCGAGGTCCATGCCGCCGATGATGTTGCGCAGCGTGGTGACGGTGAGCTGCTCGATGGCCTGGATGTAGCTGGCGACCTCGTAGGTGGCGGCGCGGGCGTCGGTCACCTGGTAGTAGATGACCGTGTCGATGTTCACGACCAGGTTGTCCTGGGTGATCACCGGCTGGGGTGGGAAGGGGACGACCTGTTCGCGCAGGTCGATGCGGTTGCGGATGGTGTCGATGAAGGGGACCACGATGTTCAGGCCCGCGTTCAGCGTCCGCGTGTAGCGGCCGAAGCGCTCGACGATGGCGGCGCTGGCCTGTGGGATGACCTGGATGGTCTTGATCAGGGCGATGAAGACCAACACCACCAGAATGATCAGGACGATGATGACCGGTTCCATCGTGTTCCCCGTACCCCTCTCCGCCTCGGCGCTTCGGCAGATCTTGTGGTTGTTGAAGATCTTGCTGGACGAGTCTGACAGACCGTCGCGGAACTCGTGGGCGGTTCCGTCCAGTTGAGTCCTACGAGGTCAGCTGGAGGTCGGCCGGCTCAGATGACGATCGCGGTGGCCCCTTCGATCTCCACGACGTCCACCTCCTGGCCCGCTTCGTAGGCGCGGCCGGTGTCGAGGGAGCGGGCCGACCAGACTTCTCCGGCGAGCTTGATCCGGCCGCCGGAGCCGTCCACGCGCTCCAGGACGACCGCCTGCTTGCCTTTCAACGCGTCTACGCCGGTGGCCAGTTGGGGTCGCTGTCTGCTGTGCCTGGCCGCGATGGGCCGGACGACGGCGATGAGGGCGACCGAGACGGCGAGGAAGACGAGGACCTGGACCACGACGCCGAGGCCGAGGGCGGCGACGACCGCGGCCGCGACCGCGCCCACCGCGAGCATGCCGAACTCCGGCATCGCGGTGACCACCAGCGGGATTCCGAGCGCCGCCGCGCCGACGAGCCACCACGCCCATGCGTCGATGTCGTTCACATGGTCATGGTAGGACCGCGGGTCGGGCGGCGGACAGGGCGCGAACGGGAGTGGGTCGTCGTCAGGACAGCGGCAGGCCGTGCGCGGTCCAGCGGTCGCCGACCTGCTCGACGACGAGCGGGAGGCCGAAGCAGCGGGAGAGGTTGCGGGAGGTGAGTTCGAGTTCGATCGGGCCCGCGGCGAGGACCTTGCCCTGACGGATCATGAGGACGTGGGTGAAGCCGGGGGCGATCTCCTCGACATGGTGGGTGACCATGATCATCGAGGGGGCGATGGGGTCGCGGGCGAGTCGGCCGAGGCGGCGCACCAGGTCCTCGCGGCCACCCAGGTCGAGGCCGGCGGCGGGCTCGTCGAGCAGCAGGAGCTCGGGGTCGGTCATCAGGGCACGGGCGATCAGGGTGCGCTTGCGCTCGCCCTCGGAGAGGGTGCCGAACTTGCGGTCCACGTAATCGGTCATGCCAAGGCGGTCGAGGAAGGCGCGGGCGCGCTGCTCGTCGACCTCGTCGTACTCCTCGTGCCAGCCGGCGGTCATGCCGTAGGCGGCGGTGAGGACGGTCTGGAGGACGGTCTGGCTCTTGGGGAGCTTCTCGGTCATGGCGATGCCGGCCATGCCGATGCGCGGGCGCAGCTCGAAGACGTCGACCTTGCCGAGGGTGTCGCCGAGGATGGTGGCGGTGCCCTTGCTCGGGAAGAGGTAGCTGGAGGCGACGTTCAGGAGGGTGGTCTTGCCGGCGCCGTTGGGGCCGAGGATGACCCAGCGCTCGCCCTCCTTCACCGACCAGGAGACCTGGTCCACCAGAGCCCGGCCCTCGCGGACCACGGATACGTCCTGAAGCTCCAGAACATCGCTCATGAGCGCGTTGTCTCCCCTTGCAGTGTGGCCGGTCTCGGCTGTCGCGTACGCCTGTGGCTCGGTCCGCCGCGCCGGTGGGCGCAGCCCATATGAAATCTACGCCACCAGTGCCACGCTCCATTCCATCGGTCCGGTCCTTAGGGTGGAGGCATGCTCTCGGAACCGCGTTCAGGACGCTTCACAGCATGGGGAAATGCCCTTTTTGCCGGACTTGCCTCTCCGGATGACGCCGCGCTCGCCATCGTGGGCGAGGACGCGGTGCACCGGGTGGAGGGGTTGCCGGGTGAGTCCGCGCCGGTCGGGCTCACGCTGGCGCTGGGGCGGCTGCGGACGCTGGGGGTGACCGGCCTGCGGATGGCGCTGCCCGCGCCCGGGCATCCGCTGGGGCTGAGCGGTCCGCCGGAGTTCAATGCGCGGGCGTTGGAGGCCGAGGAGGCGGTGGTCTGCTTCGGTGCCGCGTTCGGGCTGGTGCCTGAGGTGTACGAGGCCGGGCCCGAGGGTGATGTACATGTCGAGGTGGTCTGGCAAGTACTGCCGGTGCGGGAGGCGCCGCCCGCCGATGTGCCGTCGCTGGGAGAGGCGGAGCGGGAGCTGGCGGAGGCCCTCCGGGAGGCGACCACGGTGCTGTCGCGGCTGGATGTCGCCGGGTCGGGCCCGGTGGCGGAGGCGGCGATCGACGCGTACCGGGCGCGGGCCGAGCGGGGGCGCGAGGTGCTGGCGCCGGGGTACCCGCCGCGTGCGGTGCGGGTGCTGGAGCTGGCTCAGCGGGTCGGGCTGCTGGTGTCCCTGGCGCACGACAGGGGGCACGGGGCGGCGGTCAGCTCCGGCGAGATGGTGGCGCGGTCCGAGGCACTGCGGCCGGTGGAGCGGACGGCTCGGCGGGCCCAGGTGGCGGCATACAACGCGATCGTCGAGGAGCGGGAGCGCGGAGTCCGCTGAACGCCGGTTCTTCGGTGTCCCGGATCGTCCGGCGTCCCCGGCTCCTCGGTGTCCCTGATTCATCGGTGCCGGGCCCGGGGGCGGGGGCGATGTGGCCGGGAACCTGACAGGCCTCCCGGTGGATCCGGGAGGCCTGAGGTCGTCTACGGCGGTGGCTCAGTGGTTCGAGCCGAGGTTGCCGAAGGCCGGGTTCAGCACGCCGACCACGTTCACGCTGTTGCCGACCACGTTGACCGGGACGTGCACCGGGGCCTGAACGACGTTGCCCGAGGCGACACCCGGAGAGCCGAAGGCGTCACCGTTGGCGCAGGCGCCGTCCGTGGCAGAGGCCATCCCCGCACCGGCGGCCAGCAGACCACCGGCCACCATCGTCACGGCCGCTGCCTTCTTCAGGTTCTTCACTGTCTAAGCCCTCCTTGGCGATCACCGCGGCGGTTCGCCGCGGCACGCACTGAGAAACGGCGGGGATCGCCTGAGGATGCGCCATGCGGGTGACATTCCCACGACGGTATGAATCTCAGCCCGGAGCGGAACCTTCCGAGTTGCCGTACGTGAGGCACTGGGGAAGGCGTTTCAGCCCGTCACGCCATGGCGTACGGCCCACAGGGCGGCCTGGGTGCGGTCGGCGAGGTCAAGTTTCATGAGGATGTTGGAGACATGCGTCTTGACGGTCTTCTCGGACAGGACGAGGGCGCGGGCGATCTCACGGTTGGAGCGGCCGTCGGCGATCAGGCCGAGCACCTCGCGCTCCCGTTCGGTCAGCGAACCCCCTCTCCCCTGGCCCGAGTTGGCCTCCTCCTGGGAGAGCAGCGCGCCGGCGACCTCCGGCTGGAGCAGGATGTGACCGGCGTGCACGGAGCGGATGGCGGCGGCGAGCGCGTCGGGGTCCACGTCCTTGTAGACGTACCCGGCGGCGCCCGCGCGCAGGGCGGGGACGACCGTGCGCTGCTCGGTGAAGCTGGTGACGATCAGCACGCGTGCGGGGTTGTCGAGTTCGCGGAGCTTGCGCAGGGCGTCGATGCCGTCCATGCCCGGCATCTTGACGTCCATGAGGACGATGTCGGGCCGCAGTTCCTCGGCACGGGCGACTCCCTCGGTGCCGTCGGCGGCCTCGCCGACGACCTCGATGTCGTCCTGCACCTCCAGGAAGGTGCGCAGACCCCGGCGCACGACCTGATGGTCGTCGACGAGCAGGACCTTGATCGCGTCAGCCACCGGGGACCTCCATCTCGATCGTGGTGCCCTTGCCGGGGGCCGATTCCACGGCCAGCGTGCCGCCGACGCCGCTCGCCCGGTCCCGCATCGAGACCAGGCCCAGGTGGCGTCCGGCGCGGCGGACCGTCGTCGGGTCGAAGCCGCCGCCGTCGTCGGTGACGCGCAGGACGGCTCCTGGGCCGCGCCGCTCCATGCTCACGTGGACGTGCTCGGCGCCGGAGTGGCGCAGGGCGTTGTGCAGGGCTTCCTGGGCGACCCGCAGCACGGCCTCCTCCTGCGCGGCGGGCAGGGCGC
The DNA here is from genome assembly GCF_001542625.1 of Streptomyces griseochromogenes. NCBI lineage: Bacteria > Bacillati > Actinomycetota > Actinomycetes > Kitasatosporales > Streptomycetaceae > Streptomyces > Streptomyces griseochromogenes. Next base: position 8,262,632 of record NZ_CP016279.1, read on the forward strand.
GGCAGCCGGCGACGGCGAAGGTGACGCGCGCGGTGTGGGCGCGGTCGAGGACCTGTATCTGGGTGCGCAGGGTGGCGATCAGGCCGTCCTCGTCCAGGGCGGCGGGACGCAGCTCCACGACGGCGGCGCGCAGTTCGTCGGCCGCCTCGGCGGCGAGCGCGGCGACCTGGTGCAGCTCGCCCTTGGCGCGGGCGGGGTCGCGGTCCACCAGCGCGGCCGCGGCCTGGGCGGTCAGCCGCAGGGAGAAGAGCTTCTGGCTGACCGCGTCGTGCAGTTCGTGGGCGAGCCGGGAGCGTTCCTCGGCGATGGTCAGCTCGCGGCTGCGCTCGTAGAGGCGGGCGTTGGTGAGCGCGATGGCGGCGTGCTGGGCGAGGGTGGAGAGCAGTTCCTCGTCCTCCGCGGTGAAGCCGCAGCCGCCCTCCGGCTTGGAGCAGCGCTTGTTCGCGAGGAAGAGCGCCCCGATGACGTCCTCGCCGTCCTTGATCGGCAGTCCCAGGAAGTCGGACATCTCCGGGTGGGCGGACGGCCAGCCCTCGAAGCGCGGGTCCTTGCGCACGTCGGCGAGGCGCTCGGGCCGGGCCTCGTGCAGCATCGCGGCGAGGATGCCGTGCTGGCGGGGCAGCGGGCCGATGGCCTTCCACTGGGTGTCGCTGACGCCGTCGACGACGAACTGGGCGAAGCCGCCGTGGTCGTCGGGGACGCCGAGGGCGGCGTACTGCGCGTCGAGCAGCTCGCGGGCGGAGGCGACGATCGTCTTGAGGACGTCGCGCACCTCCAGATGCCTGCTCATGGCCAGCAGCGCGGAACTCACCGCGGCGAGGCCGGACCGGGGGCCTTGACTCATGTCCTCACGGTACCGGCGGGGTGTGACAGTGCGGATCGGTCCTGTGACGGCCATGTCCCAGGGCGCTGGGCCTAGGTCCGGCGGTCTAGGTCCTCGGCCCCGGACCTGCGGTGTACGCCGAAGGACCGCGCCGCTCTGCGGCCCGCGCCCGAGGCGGCGCGGGGGGTGCCGTTCCTACGTTGTGGCCACCGCCCGGAAGAGGGCGGCACACGACGAGGGGATGGTTGTCATGCCGGTAGCGATCATCACGGGGGCCTCCAAGGGGCTGGGGCGGGCGCTCGCCGAGGCGCTGGCCGCGCGGGGCTGGGACCTGGTGCTCGACGCGAGGAGCGCGGGGCCCCTGAAGGAGGCCGCGGAGGCGGTCGCGGGGCACGGGACGCGCGTGACGGCGCTGCCCGGGGACGTCACGGACGCCGGGCACCGGGCCGAGCTGGTGGCCGCCGCGCGGACGCTGGGCGGTGTCGACCTGCTGGTGAGCAACGCCAGCGCGCTGGGCGCCGAGCCGCTGGTGCGCCTTTCGGACCTGCCCCTCAAGGGGCTGCGGCGGGCTCTGGAGGTGAACGTGGTGGCCGCGCTGGGCCTGGTCCAGGAGGCGCTGGGGCCGCTGCGGGAGTCGCCGGGGGGCGCGGTGATCGCGGTCAGCTCGGACGCGGCGGCGGAGGCGTACGAGACATGGGGCGGCTACGGCGCCTCGAAGGCGGCCCTGGACCAGCTGGCCGCGGTGCTCGGCGCGGAGGAGCCGGGGCTCAGGGTGTGGGCCGTGGACCCGGGGGACATGGCGACGGACCTGTACGCGACGGCCGTACCGGACGACGACGAGCCGCGGCCGGCGCCCGTCAGCGTCGTACCGGCGTTCCTGCGGCTGCTGGACGAGCGGCCGGCGAGCGGGCGGTATGCGGCGCCGTCACTGGTGGAGGGGCGATGACCATCGCTCTGGGGGTGCCCGGGGAGCTGTCGGCGCGAGTGCCGGCCGAACAGCGCGGGCCGGGGCTCGACCGGGACGCCGTGCGGCTGCTGGTGTCGCGCGGCACCGAGGTGTCGCACCACGGCTTCGCCGAGTTGCCGCGGCTGCTGCGGGCGGGGGACCTGCTGGTGGTGAACACCTCGCCCACGCTGGCCGCCGCCGTGGACGGGCGGATCGGGCACGCGCGCGTGGTGGTGCACTTCTCCACGCGCGGGGACGACGGGCGGTGGGCGGTCGAACTGCGGGAACCGGACGGGCGGGGCACTACGCGCGCGCGTAGGGAAAGCGGGGCGCGGAGCGCTCCTCGCAAGGGTGGTGACGGGAGACGGGCGGGCATACCCGCGGGAACGGAGGTGCGGCTGCCGGGCGGGGCGCGGCTGGTCCTGGAGGAGCCGCTGAGCGGGCGCGGCGAGCGGCTGTGGTGGGCGCGGGCGTCCGGGGCGGAGGTCCTCCAGGTGCTCGGGGAGCACGGGCGGCCCATCCGCTACTCCTATACGGAGCGGGACCAGCCGCTGTCGGTGTACCAGACCGTGTTCGCACTGCCCTCGCCGGACGGGTCGGGCAGCGCGGAGATGCCGAGTGCGGCGCGGCCCTTCACCGCGCGGCTGGTGGCCGAGCTGGTGAGCCGCGGCATACAGATCGTGCCGGTCACGCTGCACACCGGGGTGGCGTCGGCAGAGGCGCACGAGCCGCCGTATCCGGAGCGGTTCGCGGTCCCGGAGGCCTCGGCGCGGTCGATCAACGCCGTCAAGGCCGGCGAGGGGCGGGTCATCGCGGTGGGGACGACGGCCGTGCGGGCCGTGGAGTCGGCCACCGGGCCGGACGGGGTGGTGCGGGCGGCCCGCGGCTGGACCGATCTGGTGGTCACCCCCGAGCGCGGGGTGCGCACGGTCGACGGGCTGCTGACCGGGCTGCACGAGCCGGAGGCCTCGCATCTGCTGATGCTGGAGGCGGTCGCGGGGCGGGCCGCGGTCGACCGCGCGTACGAGGAGGCACTGCGCGGGCTCTACCTGTGGCACGAGTTCGGCGACGTCCACCTCATCCTCCCGGAGGAGAGCCCTCACCCAGAGCGTTGCGACGGCAACTCATGGTGAGACCGTTACGTCTCCGATGTGAGCCCGCGCATAGGGTGCACATCACGTACGAACGGACATAGGAGATAAAGCATCCCCGGGTGAACGGGACAGATAATCCAGTCTGTCCCGTTTTGCCCTTCCCCGATCCACTACCGCGGATCGTACGTCACACCTTTGCCAGGGCATTTTGCGGCCGCTAAGAATTGCTCTCGTCGCTCAGCGCCGTGGGTTCTCCCCCGCGGCGTTCGTGCGGGAGGAGCCGATTCCCCCGGCGGACGCAGGAGCGACCTCCGCGCTACTCGAAGAGGTCTGTCAGCCATGCCCAAGAACATCCTCAGCCGTGGTCATAGTCGTACGCTGACCAAGCAGCACAAGATCGCCATCGCCGGTGTCGCCACGCTCGGTGCCGCCGCCGTCGCCCTCTCGGCCGTCCCCAGCAGCGCCAAGACCATCACCGCCGGCGCCCCGGCCGCGGCGGCCCAGGTGCAGTACGCCGCCCAGCCGGTCAAGGACGTCAAGGGCACGCTGACCGACCAGCTCGCCACCCAGACCGTCAAGCTCGACGCCTTCGCGGCCAAGAAGGCCGCCGCCGACGCGCTCGCCAAGAAGCAGGCCGCGGCGAAGCAGGCCGAGGCCAAGCAGAAGGCCGCCGCCGCGGCCGCCGCGAAGGCTGCCCAGGAGCGCGCCGCCAAGGAGGCCGCGAGCCGCTCCGCGCAGCGCCCCGAGGTGCAGCTGGTCGCCGCCAAGACCTACTCGAACAACCTGGACGGCTGGATCCGCCAGGCCCTGGACATCATGAAGTCCAAGGGCATCCCGGGCAGCTACAACGGCCTGCACAAGAACATCATGCGCGAGTCGTCCGGCAACCCCATGGCCATCAACGACTGGGACGTCAACGCGATCAACGGCATCCCGTCGAAGGGCCTGCTGCAGGTCATCCCGCCGACCTTCAACGCGTACCACGTCGCCGGCACGTCCTGGGACATCTACAACCCGGTCGCCAACATCACCGCCGCCGCCAACTACGCGGCGGACAAGTACGGCTCGATCGACAACGTGAACAGCGCGTACTGAGGCCTGGCGCGGGACCTCTGACACACGCGGAAGGGCGGCACCCCTCGGGGGGATGCCGCCCTTCACGTTGTGCCGACCGCGGTCACTTCGGCACCGCGGTCACTTCCGCATGACCTCCGGCTCGTGCCGGCGCAGGAAGCGGGCCACGAAGAAGCCGCAGATCACACCGAGGACGATCAGCGCGACCATGTCCAGGCCCCAGGCCGAGGCCGCGTGGTCCCACAGCGGGTCCGTGCTGCCCGGGTCGTCGTTGTTCGGCGCGATGTTGTTGAAGTCCAGCGTGGCGCCCGCGGCGGCCACCGCCCAGCGCGACGGCATCAGGTACGAGAACTCGTTGACGCCGAGGGTGCCGTGCAGGGTGAAGAGGCAGCCGGTGAAGACGACCTGGATGATCGCGAACATGACCAGCAGCGGCATGGTCTTCTCGGCGGTCTTCACCAGCGAGGAGATCACCAGACCGAACATCATCGAGGTGAAGCCGAGCGCCATGATCGGCAGGCACAGCTCGAACAGCGTCGAGCCGCCGAGGACGAGCCCCTGGTCAGGGATCTCACGGCTGGAGAAGCCGATCACGCCGACCATCAGGCCCTGGAGCACGGTGACCGCGCCGAGGACGACCACCTTCGACATCAGGTAGGCCGACCGGGACAGGCCGGTCGCGCGCTCCCGCTCGTAGATGACCCGTTCCTTGATCAGCTCACGGACGGAGTTCGCGGCACCCGCGAAGCAGGCGCCGACCGCGAGGATCAGGAGCACCGTGGTGGCCGTACCGTTCGGGACGTGCTGGCCGGTGCGCGGGTTGATCGCCTCGTTGACCAGCAGGCCCCGGTTGTGGTCGATCAGGAGGCTGACCGCACCGAGCACCGCCGGCAGGATCACCGTCAGCGCCAGGAATCCCTTGTCGGAGGCGATGACCGACACATAGCGCCGGATCAGGGTCATCAGCTGCGAGCCCCAGCCCTGCGGCTTGGGCGGCTTCATCGCCTGCGGCGGAGGCATGTGTACGGACTGCGGGGCGACCGCGTCGATGTCCGCGGCGTACATCTGGTAGTGCTGCGAGCCCTTCCAACGGCCCGCCCAGTCGTAGTCGCGGTAGTTCTCGAAGGCGGAGAAGACGTCGGCCCAGGTGTCGTAGCCGAAGAAGTTCAGCGCCTCCTCCGGCGGGCCGAAGTAGGCGACCGCGCCGCCCGGCGCCATCACCAGGAGCTTGTCGCACAGCGCCAGCTCGGCCACCGAGTGGGTGACCACGAGGACCGTACGGCCGTCGTCGGCCAGGCCCCGCAGCAGCTGCATGACGTCGCGGTCCATGCCCGGGTCGAGGCCCGAGGTCGGCTCGTCCAGGAAGATCAGCGACGGCTTCGTGAGCAGCTCCAGGGCCACCGAGACGCGCTTGCGCTGGCCGCCGGAGAGGGACGTGACCTTCTTGTCCTTGTGGATGTCCAGCTTGAGCTCGCGCAGCACCTCCTCGATGCGGGCGTCGCGCTCCTGAGCGGTGGTGTCGGACGGGAAGCGCAGCTTGGCCGCGTACTTCAGAGCCTTCTTGACGGTCAGCTCCTTGTGCAGGATGTCGTCCTGCGGGACCAGACCGATGCGCTGGCGCAGCTCGGCGAACTGCTTGTAGAGGTTCCGGTTGTCGTACAGCACCTCGCCCTCGTTGGCGGGCCGATAGCCGGTGAGCGCCTTGAGCAGGGTCGACTTGCCGGATCCCGACGGGCCGATGACCGCGATCAGCGACTTCTCCGGGACGCCGAAGGAGACGTCCTTCAGGATCTGCTTGCCGCCGTCGACCGTGACCGTCAGATGGCGCGCCGAGAAGGAGACCTCACCGGTGTCGACGAACTCCTCGAGGCGGTCGCCGACGATACGGAAGGTGGAGTGACCGACACCGACGATGTCCGCCGGGCCGAGCAGCACCGAGCCGCCCTTGGCGATCGGCTGGCCGTTGACGTACGTGCCGTTGTGCGAGCCGAGGTCGCGGATCTCGAAGCGGCCGTCGGGCGTCGAGTGGAACTCGGCGTGGTGCCGGGAGACCTGCAGGTCGGAGACGACCAGCTCGTTCTCCAGGGCACGGCCGATGCGCATCACGCGGCCGACGGCGAACTGGTGGAACGTGGTGGGGCTGCGGTCGCCGTAGACCGGCGGCGCCCCCGCGCCACCGCCGGGTGCCTTCTGCGCGTACTGCTCGGGCGGCCCGCTCTGCTGCTGCGGGAAGGGTGCGACCGGCGCGGCCTGCGGCTGCTGCCAGTCGCCGGGCCCGGCCTGGTGCGGCACCTGCTGGGCCCAGCCGGGGCCCGCGCCCTGGGCGGCGTACGGCGCCGCCTGCGGCTGCTGCTGGGGCTGCGCGACCGGGGCCGCGGCGCCGGAGAGGTTCAGGCGCGGTCCGTCGGTCGCGTTGCCGAGGTGCACCGCCGAGCCGGGACCGAGCTCCATCTCCTGGATCCGCTGGCCCTGCACGAACGTGCCGTTGGTACTGCCATGGTCCTCGATGACCCAACTGCGGCCGTTGAAGCTGACCGTGGCGTGCCGCCAGGAGACCCTGGCGTCGTCGAACACGACGTCTCCTTGCGGATCGCGTCCGAGTGTGTAGGACCTGGACGAATCGAGCGTCCAGGTCCGTCCGTTTGATTCCAGTACGAGTTCCGGCACTCCATGCCCCACTGAGTTGTCCCCCGAGTTACCCCCATCACAGGGAGTCTAGGGATGTCGAACATCGTGGGGAACTATTTCAGGCTCGGCGCCGTGACCGAAAGTCGGGCCTTGTGAAGGGCGCCCGCGCGCGCTTCAACTCGCCCCGTTGACGGGGTTGAAACCGGGCCGGAGAGTGGTAATCCCCCGCGAGGGGGACAAGGGCGGCGACGGTGCCGCGCCGCGGATCGGGGGGTCTGCCATGAGCGCTGCCACAGGCGTCGGGACCGCACGACGAGACACTTCTCTGCCATGGGCGGACATCCTGCTGTCCGCGATCGCCGCCGTGAGCTGGGCGTTGATGGGGATGGCGGGCACGGCCGCGCTCGGTCTGCATCTGCTGCGGGCCGACGCGGCGGGCTCACTGGGCCCCATGACGGCGGCGGTTGTGGCGCTCGGGGCGGGTGGTTCGATCTCACCGGCGGGCGATGTGTCCGCTTTCGGACTGAAAGGCGCCCAGGCGCACACGGCCGTCGAGATCACGCCACTGGGCGTCAGCCTGGTGGGCGCACTGCTGCTCTCGTGGTTCTTCCTACGGTCCCTGCGCACGGCCGGAGTTGTCATCGCACCCGTCGAACTCCTCGCGCGCGCGGGCGCGGTGGTCGCGCTCTTCGTGGCCATGCTCGGCGGGCTGGCCTGGGCCGGGCACGACGTCATCACGATCGACGGCGGCTCGCTCGGCCTGGACAAGCTGCCCGGCGGGGGCGGCAAGGGGGGCGGCCTGCACATCCCGGGCCTGGGGGACATCGGCGGGCTGCTGCCGGACCGGATCGGGGACCTGATTCACGCCAAGGCAGCCGTCGGCTTCACCGTGGACAGCGCGCCCACGCTCCTCGGCGGCCTCGGCTGGTCCGCCGGCATCCTGCTGATCGCCCTGCTCGCCTCCCGACGCACTCCCCTGCCGCGCGGCTGGGAGGCCGTGCACCGGGTGGTGCGGCCCGCCGTCTCGGCGCTCGTCACCGTGCTGCTGGTGGCCGTCGTCGCCGGGTTCGCGGCGGCGGCGTACGCGGCGATCGGCGACGACCACCCGCGCCGGATCGCGGGCGCGGCCCTGCTCGGCGCCCCGAACGGGGTGTGGCTCGGCGTCCCCCTCGGCCTGTTCGTCCCCTGGGACGGCAGGGCCACCGGCGCGCTGGGCAAGCTGCTGCCCCACCCGCTCGACCAACTGCTGAGCGCGCGGTCGGACCAGCCCGTCACCCTGGGCCGGCTGGCCGGTCTCGACGGACGGGTGTGGCTGCTCGCGGTGGCGGCGGCGCTGCTGATGCTGCTGGCCGGGGTGCTGACGGCGGTGCGGACACCGGTGCGGGGCTCCTCCGGTGGGCCGGGAGGCGCCCTGGGCTTCGCCGGGCGCTGCGCCCTGCGGCTCGGGATCGCGAACGCGCTGGTCCTGCCCCTGCTCGCCTGGCTGACGGACGTCTCGGTGGACGCCTCGCTGTCCGTGCTGGGCTTCGACGCCTTCGGCGCGGGCATCGAACTGCACGGGCACCTGGGCATGGCGCTGCTCCTGGGCGCCGTGTGGGGCGCGGGGGCCGGCGCGGCCGGAGCGCTGCTGGCCTGGGTGACGGGGGCCGCGGGGAGCCGGGTCGTGGGGCCGGGTACGGGTGAGGCACGGGGCGCGCCGGCCACGGCGGCGGACGGGAGCGGGCAGGCCGGGTACGCCGGAGGTGCCGCGGGACACCCCGAGTACGGCGGCGGGGTCGCCGGGCCCCCTGGCCACGGCGGCAGGCCGGCCGGGCGCGGCGGCGCGGTCGGGCACTCGGGGTACGGCGGCACGGCCGGGCCGTATGCGCCGGGCAGGCCGTACCGGCCGCCGAACCCCGACACGAACCCCTATCTCCAGGTACCGGAGGGACTGCGGGCGCGGCCCGAGGACGCGCGGCCGCCGTCGGCCGGGGACGACATGTACGGCGCCCCCACCGTCGCCCGGCCCTACGATCCGCCTCCGCCCCGCAGCCGTCCCGGCGGGCGCGCGCGTGATCGTTCGCGGGAGGGGCCGGACGACGGGCCGCCGCCTCCGCCGCCCCCGCGACCGCCCAGAACGCCCGGCAAGTGAGCCCGCGGCACCGATCAGGAGCAGGCACCGCCGCTGGTCGCGGGTGGGCTGTGCGCCGGGGCGCCGGCGGTGGCACAGTCGTGATGAGCCCTGGCTCCTCGTCCCCGAGCTCCGGCTTCCCGGCCGGGACGGTCGGGCCGTCGCCGGGAGGCAAGATCCCTTACATCGGCCGGACACCCATTGTTCCGTGTCCGTCAGGCGGACCTCAGGGGCAGAAGGCACTGGGTGCCGGATACGGTGGTGACACCATGAGCGCTTCGCAGACCTCCGAGGTCCCCACTCTCCTCGTCAAGATTTTCGGCAAGGACAGGCCGGGCATCACGGCCGGCCTCTTCGACACCCTGGCCGCGTACCTCGTCGACGTGGTCGACATCGAGCAGGTCGTCACCCGGGGCCGACTGGTGCTGTGCGTCCTGGTCACCCAGCCGCCGGCCGGCCTGGAGGGCGACCTGCGGGCGACCGTGCACAGCTGGGCCGAGTCGATGAAGATGCAGGCGGAGATCATCTCGGGGCACGGCGACAACCGCCCGCGTGGTCTCGGCCGCTCCCTGGTGACCGTTCTGGGCCACCCCCTCACCGCCGAGTCGACCGCCGCCGTCGCCGCCCGGATCGCCAAGGCCGGCGGGAACATCGACCGTATCTTCCGCCTCGCCAAGTACCCGGTGACGGCGGTGGAGTTCGCCGTGTCCGGTGTGGAGACGGAGCCGCTGCGCACGGCCCTGGCATCCGACGCGGCGGCACTGGGTGTCGACATCGCGGTCGTCGCGGCGGGCCTGCACCGGCGCGCCCAGCGGCTGGTCGTCATGGACGTGGACTCCACGCTCATCCAGGACGAGGTCATCGAGCTGTTCGCCGCGCACGCCGGCTGCGAGGACAAGGTCGCCGAGGTGACGGCCGCGGCCATGCGCGGGGAGCTGGACTTCGAGCAGTCGCTGCACGCGCGCGTGGCGCTGCTGAAGGGGCTGGACGCCTCGGTGGTGGAGAAGGTGCGCGACGAGGTGCGGCTGACGCCGGGCGCGCGCACGCTGATCCGCACCCTGAAGCGCCTCGGCTATCAAGTAGGTGTCGTCTCCGGCGGGTTCACGCAGGTCACGGATGATCTGAAGGAGCGGCTGGGGCTGGACTTCGCGCAGGCCAACACGCTGGAGATCGTCGACGGGCAGCTGACCGGGCGGGTCACCGGCGAGATCGTGGACCGCGCGGGCAAGGCGCGGCTGCTGCGCCGGTTCGCCGCGGAGGCCGGGGTGCCGCTGTCGCAGACGGTGGCGATCGGCGACGGCGCCAATGACCTGGACATGCTGAACGCGGCCGGTCTCGGTGTCGCCTTCAACGCCAAGCCGGTGGTCCGCGAGGCCGCGCACACGGCGGTGAACTTTCCCTTCCTGGACACCGTCCTGTATCTGCTGGGCGTCACCCGTGAAGAGGTCGAGGCGGCCGACACGCACGACGAGGACTGAGCGGCCTCGGCCCCGTTCGCCGTACACGGCGGGAGGGCCCGGCACCGCAACGGTGCCGGGCCCTCCTGACGTGGGTGCCGTCACTCGGAGGGTGCCCAGTACTCCGTCAGTGTGGCCACGCCCGGCTCCAGGCCCTTCCAGGCACCGTCGAAGGTCAGCATCGCGAAGCCGGCGGCGGGAAAGCCGCGGCGGTTCATCCGCTCGCGGGCCTCGCCCTCGAAGTCACCCGCGAGGACCTCGGCCAAGCCGTGCACGCCCGGGTTGTGACCGATCAGGATGGCATTGTGCACATCGTCCGGGATCTCGTTGAGCACGGCGATCAGCTCGCCGGGCGAGGCCTCGTAGACCCGCTCCTCGTAGAGGGTTTTCGGCCGGTGCGCGAGTTCGTGGACGGCGAGCTTCCAGGTCTCTCGGGTCCGGACGGAGGTGGAGCACACGGCCAGGTCGAAGGTGATACCGGTGTCGGCCAGCTTGCGGCCGGCGACCGCGGCGTCCATGCGGCCCCGCTCGGCGAGCGGGCGGTCATGGTCGGACACCTGGGGCCAGTCGGCTTTCGCATGCCGGAAGAGGACGATCCTGCGGGGTTCTGCGACGCTCATGGGACCCAGCTTCGCATGAAACAGGCCACCTGGCGCAGGGAGTTGACATGCGGATTCACCGCGTGAGGGGGCTCCCCGTCAGCGCGCGAGGAGCTGCTGCACGCGCTCGAAAAGGTGCGTGATCGCCGGGTCGCCGCTCGCCGCGTGGGCGTCCGAGGGGTTCAGTATCAGCGCGAGCAGCGCGATGAAGGCGAGCGCGGGCAGGGCGAGCGCCCACCAGGGCAGCCGGATGTCGACGCTGCTCGTGGTCGCCGGGTGGAGCCGGGTGTGCGAGCGGGCCGGCATGATCGCCTCCGTGGATCCTCGAGTGGCCTTGACCGCCTGGTGCGGTCACATCTCGAAGCTACGGAACATCGGGCCGCCAACCCATCCGGGCATCCACCCAGTTGACCCTGACCCTGGCCCCCTAGGGGATGGTGGGGTTAGCCCCACCCGAGGTCGCCGGGCGCGCCGGAGCGGGTCAGGGCGAGGCGATCGTCGCGATGACGGCGATGATCACGAAGATGGCGAGGAACGCGCCGAAGACGAGCAGCATTTTCTTCTGGCTGTTCTTCGGGTTCGGGTCGAGCACTGGCTGCATGCGCCCAGTCTCGCACCCTTCGTCCGGAACGGATCCGCGGGGGGCGGGAGACGGGGCGGCGGATGGGCCGATCGGCGGATCGACGAATCTGCGGATCGGCGGATCGGGGCGGGACGGACTAGCGGGCCGCCTCCTCCTCCACCGTACGGTTGCGGCCGGCCAGGAACCCCACCGCCATTTGGGGCAGCATCAGGCCGGCCATGAGGGCGATCGGCAGCCCCCAGCCGCCGCTCTGCTGGTAGAGCACGCCGACGAGCAGCGGGCCGGGGATGGAGATCAGGTATCCGGTGCTCTGCGCGAACGCGGACAGCTGGGCCACGCCCGGACCGGTCCTGGCCCGCATGCCGACCATCGTCAGCGCCAGCGGGAAGGCACAGTTGGAGATGCCGAGCAGCAGGGCCCAGGCCCAGGCGCCGGCGGCCGGCGCGAAGTACAGGCCGGCGTAGCCCGCGAGGCCGCAGACGCCCAGGGCCAGCGCGATCGGCCCCTGCTGGGGCAGCCGGGTGGCGAGCCGCGGGATGACGAAGGCCAGCGGCACGCCCATCACCATGGTGACGGCGAGAAGCAGTCCGGCCGTGCCCGCCGGGACACCGGCGTCCCGGAAGATCTGCGCCATCCAGCCCATGGTGATGTAGGCGGCGGTGGCCTGGAGGCCGAAGAAGACGGCGAGCGCCCAGGCCGTGCGGCTCCGGGTGATGCGCAGCGGGGCCTGCGCTGGCCGCTCCTCCGCCTCCCGCGGCCGCTCCCTGGGCGTACCCGCCGGGGGCTCCTGGGCCGGGGCGGCGTCCCGCTCCCGGACCAGCGGCAGCCAGGGCAGCACGGCGGCTGCCGCGAGCCCCGCCCACACCGTGAGCCCGGACTGCCAGTCGCCGCCCAGGGCGTCGGTCACGGGCACGGTCACCGCGGCGGCGAGGGAGGTGCCGAGGGCGAGGGCCATGGAGTACAGGCCCGTCATGGAGCCGACCCGGTCGGGGAACCAGCGCTTGACGATGACCGGCATGAGCACGTTACTGACGGCGATGCCCATGAGGGCGAGGGCGCTGGCGGCCAGGAAGCCGACCGTGCTCCCGGTGTACGGCCGTATCAGCAGGCCGGCGGTGATGGCGACCATACCGGCGCACACCACGGCGCCCGCTCCGAAGCGGCGGGCCAGGCGTGGCGCGGTGACACCGAAGACGGCGAAGCAGAGCGGGGGCACCGAGGTCAGCACCCCGGCCACGCCGCCGCTCATGCCGAGGCCGTCGCGGACCTCCTCCAGGAGCGCGCCGAGGCTGGTGATGGCCGGGCGGAGGTTCAGCGCGGACAGCACGATGCCGACGACGACCAGACGTGTCGCCCACGCGCGCGTGGGCGGTGTCCGCCCTGGACCCGCCGCCGTGGCCGTACCGGGTTCGGGCGACGGCTTCCGGGCCGAAGACATCGCCGTACGGGTTTGCGCGGTCCGGGTTTCCTCACTAGCCATGCCGCCCATCATAGAATCATGGGATGATTGGTTGTCCACTCCCGGGAGGCCCCCGCCCGGGCTCCTCGTGCGAAGGTGTGCCATGCCCTTGAGCCACCCGCGCCGTTCGGCGCTGTCCGAGCAGGTCATCGCCGCGCTGCGCGGTCAGATCGCGTCCGGCGAGTGGCCGGTTGGCTCGCGCATCCCGACCGAGCCGGAACTGGTGGAACAGCTCGGAGTCGCCCGCAACACCGTCCGCGAGGCCGTCCGCGCGCTCGCGCACAACGGCCTGCTCGACATCCGCCAGGGTTCGGGCACCTATGTCGCGGCGACGAGCGAGCTGGCCGGCGTGATGCACCGCCGGTTCGCCGACGCCGACCCCCGGCACATCGCCGAGTTGCGCTCGGCCCTGGAGTCGTCGGCGGCGAAGCTGGCCGCCGAGCGGCGCACCGAGAAGGACCTCAAGCAGCTGGACACGCTCCTGACGCGCCGCGAGGAGGCCTGGGAGGCCGGCGAGGCGGAGGCGTTCGTGACCGCCGACGCGACCTTCCACCTGGCCGTGGTGGCCGCCTCGCACAACGACGTCATGACGGCGATGTACGCCGACCTGGGCGAGGTGCTGCGGGACTGGCTGCGCGCGGACGTCGGCGCGGAACTGACGCCGGAGACGCACATGGACCACGCGCGGCTGGTGGACGCGATCCGCGCGGGCGACGCGGAGGCGGCGGCCACGGAGGCCGCGAGCTATCCGTTCCTGTGCCGGCCGGACCGGTTCAGCGCGCCTTCTGGTGGCTGATCCACACCGAGCGGACGTTCTTCCAGCAGCGGCCGGTGAGCCGTACGGTCATGGCGGGCCCCGTGTCCACCGGGGCGCTGTCGGTGTCGATGTCCCACCAGCGGTCGCACTCGATGTGCAGGCGCACCCGGTCCGTGTCGACGTAGGGGTTGTGGCAGTAGGCCACCACATGGGAGCCGTGTACGGCCGTGCGGCAGGTGGCGCCGAACAGGGTCGGCGCGGACGGCTTGCCGTCGCCCGCGCGCGCGCGGGACATCGCGTCGTACGGCAGGGAGATCACGAGAGCTGCGGCCACGGTCACCGAGGCCAGGCTGCGGGGCAGGCGCACAAGGGAACCTCCTCGGCCGGGCTGCGGAGGGACGCGCGAGGTGAACGCGTAATCCAGCGTGCGCCGCTCGCTCCTGGCTCCGCCCGGCCGGATGGGCCGAACGAGTGACGTCCCGCCCCGCGGTACGGAGAAACGGGTGACGCCCGGCTCCCCGGGGTGCGGAGAAACGACCGGCGCCCCGCCTCCGCGGGTGCGGAGAACGGGGCGCCGGTGTCAGACGAAGGTCACGCGCCGATGGCGTGCAGACCGCCGTCGACGTGGACGATCTCGCCGGTGGTCTTCGGGAACCAGTCGCTCAGCAGGGCGACGACACCGCGGCCGGCCGGCTCCGGGTCCTTCAGGTCCCACTCCAGCGGGGAGCGGGTGTCCCACACGGACGCCAGCTCCGCGAAGCCCGGGATGGACTTGGCGGCCATGGAGCCGATCGGGCCCGCCGAGACCAGGTTGCAGCGGATGTTCTGCTTGCCGAGGTCGCGCGCCATGTAGCGGCTGGTGGCCTCCAGGGCGGCCTTGGCCGGGCCCATCCAGTCGTACTGCGGCCAGGCGAACGAGGCGTCGAAGGTGAGGCCGACGACCGAGCCGCCGTTCTGCATCAGCGGCAGGCAGGCCATGGTGAGCGACTTCAGGGAGAACGCCGAGACGTGCATGGCGGTGGAGACCGACTCGAACGGCGTGTTCAGGAAGTTGCCGCCGAGCGCGTCCTGCGGGGCGAAGCCGATGGAGTGGACGATGCCGTCGAGGCCGCCCAGCTCCTCGCCGACGACGTCGGCCAGCCGGGCCAGGTGCTCGTCGTTGGTGACGTCCAGCTCGATGACCTTGGCCGGCTTCGGCAGCTTCTTGGCGATGCGCTCGGTCAGCGTGGGCCGCGGGAAGGCGGTCAGGATGATCTCGGCGCCCTGCTCCTGGGCGAGCTTGGCGACGTGGAAGGCGATGGAGGACTCCATCAGCACACCCGTGATCAGGATGCGCTTGCCCTCGAGGATTCCGCTCATGGTGATCAGTGACCCATTCCCAGTCCGCCGTCAACGGGGATGACGGCTCCAGTGATGTACGAGGCGTCGTCGGAGGCCAGGAACCGCACCGTCGCGGCGACCTCCTCGGGCTGCGCGTAACGGCCGAGCGGCACCTGCGACACGATGGTGGCGCGCTGCTCGTCGGTGAGCGCCTTGGTCATGTCGGTGTCGACGAAACCGGGCGCGACGACGTTGAAGGTGATGTTGCGCGAGCCCAGCTCACGGGCGAGGGAGCGCGCGAAGCCGACGAGACCGGCCTTGGAGGCGGCGTAGTTCGCCTGGCCGGGGCCGCCGTACAGCCCGACGACCGACGAGATGAGGACGACGCGGCCCTTCTTGGCGCGCAGCATGCCGCGGTTGGCGCGCTTGACCACGCGGTAGGTGCCCGTGAGGTTGGTGTCGATGACCGAGGTGAAGTCCTCCTCGCTCATGCGCATCAGGAGCTGGTCCTTGGTGATGCCCGCGTTGGCGATCAGGACCTCCACCGGGCCGTGCTTCGCCTCGATCTCCTTGTAGGCCTGCTCCACCTGCTCGGGGTCGGTGATGTCGCACTTGACGGCCAGGAAGCCGGCCGGCGGCTCACCCGAACGGTACGTGATCGCGACCTTGTCGCCGGCGTCGGCGAAAGCGCGGGCGATGGCGAGGCCGATGCCCCGGTTACCTCCGGTGACGAGAACCGAGCGGCTCAACGGATCACCCTTTCGATAGCGGTCTGAAGCGGTCCGACAACCCGCCCGAACACCTGGATGGCAGGCGGCTTCATCGAAAACCTATCGGTAGCGCCCCTTCCGTGGGCAAGCGGGCACCGACAGTGGCGCAGGGCAGTCCCTGTCGGATCCCTACAGAAAGGACCCGCACGGGAGCGAAACGTGTGGTCCGCCGTGCCGCTCCCACGACATGATCGGATCCGACAGGCGACGACAGCAGGGAGACCTCCGTGCCTCATTCCATCGACGAAGCCTTCACGGCGCTTCCGCTAAGGGCCCTCGCGGACGCCGCGCTCGCACGCGCGCGTGCGCTCGGGGCCGCGCATGCGGACTTCCGGTTCGAGCGGGTGCGCAGCGCGTCCTGGCGGCTCAGGGACGCCAAGCCCGCCGGATCGTCGGACGTCACCGACCTCGGGTACGCGGTCCGGGTCGTGCACGGCGGTACCTGGGGCTTCGCGTCCGGGGTGGACCTCACCCTGGACGCGGCCGCCAAGGTCGCCTCGCAGGCGGTGGCGATGGCGAAGCTCTCGGCACAGGTGATCAAGGCCGCCGGTTCGGACGAGCGCGTGGAGCTGGCGGACGAGCCGGTGCACGCCGAGAAGACCTGGATCTCGTCGTACGAGATCGACCCCTTCTCGGTGCCCGACGAGGAGAAGACCGCGCTGCTCACGGAGTGGAGCAGCCGGCTGCTGGCGGCGGACGGCGTGAACCACGTGGACGCCTCGCTGCTCACCGTGCACGAGAACAAGTTCTACGCCGACACCGCGGGCACCGTGACCACCCAGCAGCGGGTGCGGCTGCATCCGGAGCTGACGGCCGTGTCGGTCGACGAGTCGAGCGGCGAGTTCGACTCGATGCGGACCATCGCGCCGCCCGTCGGGCGCGGCTGGGAGTACCTGACCGGGACCGGCTGGGACTGGGACGCCGAGCTGGCGCGGATCCCGGAGCTGCTGGCCGAGAAGATGCGGGCACCGAGCGTGGAGCCGGGCCTGTACGACCTGGTGGTCGACCCGTCCAACCTGTGGCTGACCATCCACGAGTCCATCGGGCACGCCACCGAGCTGGACCGAGCACTCGGCTACGAGGCCGCCTACGCCGGCACCTCCTTCGCCACCTTCGACCAGCTGGGCAAGCTGCGGTACGGCTCCGAACTGATGAACGTCACCGGTGACCGCACCGCCGAGCACGGCCTGGCGACCATCGGGTACGACGACGAGGGCGTCCAGGCGCAGTCCTGGGACCTGGTGAAGGACGGCACGCTCGTCGGCTACCAACTGGACCGCAGGATCGCGAAGCTGACCGGGTTCGACCGGTCCAACGGGTGCGCCTTCGCCGACTCCCCGGGGCATGTTCCGGTGCAGCGCATGGCCAATGTGTCCCTGCGGCCGGATCCCGCCGGACTGTCCACCGAGGACCTGATCGGGGGCGTCGACCGGGGCATCTACGTCGTCGGGGACCGGTCCTGGTCGATCGACATGCAGCGGTACAACTTCCAGTTCACCGGGCAGCGCTTCTTCAAGATCGAGAACGGGCGGATCACCGGGCAGCTCAAGGACGTGGCCTACCAGGCCACGACCACCGACTTCTGGGGGTCGATGGCCGCCGTGGGCGGTCCGCAGACCTATGTCCTGGGCGGCGCCTTCAACTGCGGCAAGGCCCAGCCGGGCCAGGTCGCCGCGGTGTCCCACGGGTGCCCGTCGGCCCTGTTCAGGGCAGTGAACATCCTCAACACGACACAGGAGGCCGGTCGATGAGCGCGCCCAGCAACAAGGCGAACAAGCCGCACGAGGTCGTCGAGCAGGCGCTCGCGCTGTCCCGGGCGGACGGCTGTGTCGTCATCGCCGACGAGCACTCGACCGCCAACCTGCGCTGGGCGGGCAACGCCCTGACCACCAACGGTGTCACCCGCGGTCGTACCCTCACGGTGATCGCGACCGTGGACGGCAAGGAGGGCACGGCCTCCGGTGTCGTGTCGCGGTCGGCGGTGACGGCCGAGGAGCTGGAGCCGCTGGTGCGGGCGGCCGAGGCCGCCGCGCGCGGGGCCGGGCCGGCCGAGGACGCCCAGCCGCTGGTCAGCGGCGTTCCGGAGGCGCCGGACTTCACGGACGCGCCCGCCGAGACCTCCTCCGCCGTGTTCGCGGACTTCGCTCCGGCGCTCGGCGAGGCCTTCGCACGCGCGCGTGCCGGCGGCCGTGAGCTGTACGGCTTCGCCAATCACGAGATGATGTCGACGTACGTGGGCACGTCCACCGGGCTGCGCCTTCGGCACGACCAGCCCACCGGCACTCTGGAGCTGAACGCCAAGTCCCCGGACCGTACGCGCTCGGCGTGGGCGGGCCGCTCCACGCGGGACTTCAAGGACGTCGACCCGGGCGCCCTGGACGCCGAACTGGCCATGCGCCTCGGCTGGGCCGAGCGGCGCGTGGAACTGCCCGCGGGCCGCTACGAGACGCTGCTGCCGCCGACCGCGGTCGCCGACCTGATGATCTACCAGCTGTGGTCGGCCTCGGGGCGGGACGCGGCCGAGGGCCGGACGGTGTTCTCCAAGCCGGGCGGCGGCACCCGGGTCGGCGACAAGCTGGCCGAGCTGCCGCTGACCCTGCGCAGCGACCCGAACGAGCCGGGCCTCGAGTGCGCGCCCTTCGTGGTCGCCCACTCCTCCGGCGGCGACCAGTCCGTGTTCGACAACGGGCTGCCGGCGCACGCCACCGAGTGGATGAGCGAAGGCGTGCTGAAGCACCTGACCACCACCCGGCACAGCGCGGGTCTGACCGGTCTGCCCGTCGCCCCGGCGCTCGGGAACCTGATCCTGGACGGCGGGCAGGACCGCTCGCTGGAGGAGATGGTCGCGGCGACCGAGCGCGGGCTGCTGCTGACCTGCCTGTGGTACATCCGCGAGGTCGACCCGGCGACGCTGCTGCTCACGGGCCTGACCCGGGACGGCGTGTACCTCGTGGAGAACGGCGAGGTGACCGGCCAGGTGAACAACTTCCGGTTCAACGAGTCGCCGGTGGACCTGCTGGGGCGGGCCGCGGAGGCGGGGCGGACCGAGAAGACGCTGCCGCGGGAGTGGAGCGACTGGTTCACCCGGGCCGCGATGCCCGCGCTGCGGATCCCCGATTTCAACATGAGCTCTGTCAGTCAGGGCGTATAACCTCGTAGTCGGTCGTCACCCGACGGCCCCGAGATCACCGAGGAGACACGAGAACCGTGACGGACATCGTCGACGAGCTGAAGTGGCGTGGGCTGTTCGCCCTGTCCACCGACGAGGACGCTTTGCGCAAGGCGCTCGCGGACGGTCCCGTCACGTTCTATTGCGGTTTCGACCCGACGGCGCCGTCGCTGCACGTGGGGCACCTGGTGCAGGTGCTCACCGTGCGCCGGCTCCAGCAGGCCGGGCACCGGCCGCTGGCACTGGTCGGCGGCGCCACGGGCCTGATCGGTGACCCGCGCCCGACCGCGGAGCGCACGCTGAACGACCCGGAGACGGTGGCCGGCTGGGTCGGCAGGCTGCGCGCGCAGATCGAGCCGTTCCTGTCCTTCGAGGGCGACAACGCCGCGGTCATGGTGAACAACCTCGACTGGACCGCGGGCCTGTCCGCGATCGAGTTCCTGCGGGACATCGGCAAGCACTTCCGCGTCAACAAGATGCTGACCAAGGACTCCGTGGCCCGCCGCCTGGAGTCCGACCAGGGCATCAGCTACACGGAGTTCAGCTACCAGATCCTGCAGGGCATGGACTTCCTGCAGCTCTACCGGCGCCACGGCTGCACGCTCCAGCAGGGCGGCAGCGACCAGTGGGGCAACCTCACGGCCGGCCTCGACCTGATCCACCGGCTGGAGCCGGACGCCGAGGCGCACGCCCTGGCGACCCCGCTGATGACCAAGGCGGACGGCACCAAGTTCGGCAAGACCGAGGGCGGCGCCGTCTGGCTCGACCCGGAGATGACGACGCCGTACGCGTTCTACCAGTTCTGGCTGAACGTGGACGACCGTGACATCTCGAAGTACATGCGGATCCTGTCCTTCAAGTCCCGCGAGGAGCTGGAGGAGCTGGAGCGGCAGACCGAGGAGCGTCCGCAGGCCCGTGCCGCGCAGCGCGCGCTGGCCGAGGAGCTGACGACGCTGGTGCACGGCGCGGACCAGACCGCCGCCGTGATCGCCGCGTCCAAGGCGCTGTTCGGCCAGGGTGAGCTGACGGAGCTGGACGAGCGGACGCTGGCCGCGGCGCTGTCCGAGGTGCCGCACGTCCAGGTCGCCGAGCTGGGCCTGGTGGTCGACCTGTTCGCCGCGGTCGGTCTGGTGGCCAGCAAGTCCGCGGGGCGGCGGACCGTGAAGGAGGGCGGGGCCTACGTGAACAACGTGAAGGTCACCGCCGAGGACGCGGTACCCGCGAAGGAGGACCTGCTTCAGGGGCGGTGGCTGGTGCTGCGGCGCGGGAAGAAGAACCTCGCCGCCGTGGAGGTCGTTTCCGCGTAGCGCCGTAGGGGCGTGGGTGACCTGCGGGCTGCGGCCTGTCGCGGTTGCTCACGCTCGTGCGGCGGGGCCGCATGGCCATGCGGCCCCGCCGCCCCTGAGAGGCGTGGGGCGTTCAGGTTCGTTGCTTTCTCTTGCCCAGCGTCGCCACGTAGAGCGAGTCCACGGCGAAGACGATGATGATCGCGGCGATCACCTGGAATGCGTGGCGGCTCCAGTCGATGCCGGGGGTCGCCGCGACGCCGAAGGCGCGGGCGATCGAGTTGCCCGCGATGGCGCCCAGCATGCCGCAGATGGTGGTCAGCCACAGGGGACTGTGCTGCTTGCCAGGAATGACCGCCTTGGCGATGACACCCAGCACGAGTCCCACGATGATCGCCCACAACCAGCCCATGGCTTCCTCCTCTTACGGCTCGACGTGAGCATTACGGTCAGTCTGGGTCCGCCCGCCGTACGGCGCATGTCGGGTTCCCCCGTACGAGCCAGGGCCGAGGGCATTCGCGCAGGCAGGAGGCGACCCGGTCTCGATGGCCGCGGGGGCGCGGCGTACCGTGGAAGGTGTTCCGGGCCGGTTCCCCTCCGGGTCCGGACGACCAAGGTGCGGGCCGGGGAGAGTCCGATGCGGGCGGATGGTGACAGGTGATGCGGAAGCAGCGCGGCGACGTCCAGGTGTTCCGGATCACCGGCGCCCGGACCGGACTGGCCGAGGACGTACGGGGCCGGCAGCGGCGGTATGTCATCTCGATGACGATCCGCACCGCCTCGGTGATCCTCGCGGCCACGCTGTGGAACGTCGAACGGTACGTCGCCATCGTGGCGCTGGTGTTCGGTGCGCTCCTCCCCTATGTCGCCGTGGTGATCGCGAACGCGGGCCGCGAGCGGCCGCCCTCCCTTCCCTCGACGTTCGTCACCGTGCCGACGCCGCCGATGATCGCGCCACCACGAGCGGAGGACGAGGCCGCGCAGAGTGAATCCGTTCCGGAGGATGTGCCGCCGGATCCGGCGGCGGGTGTGCGGGGTGAACGGCCAGGCAGCGCCTGACCACGACGGATACGGAAATGCAGGTCGGGGGCACTGCGTCAAGCTCAAGAAAAGCTCAGATCAATCGTGTAGTTCCAGTGCCGAGCGGTGGCTTACCCGTGACATACTGCGTACGCGCTCCGCATCCCCCGTCGGAGCGACGGACCGACGCCGGGCAGCTCCCCCCGTGGCTGCTCGGCGTCGCCTTGTTTGCGGGGCTCTGCGAGACGGAACCAGTGACGAAGCCGTGAGTGACGAGAACCCCATCTGCTCCGCCAAGGGGTGCCGTGCCGATGCCGTGTGGGTGCTGGCGTGGAACAACCCGAAGATTCATACGCCGGAGCGGCGCAAGACGTGGCTCGCCTGCGAGGAACATCGCGAGCATCTTTCGCAGTTTCTCGGGGTGCGGGGGTTCCTGAAGGACGTTGTGTTGTTGGCTGAGTGGGAGGACCGGGCGGAAGAGGGCGGCTGAGGTCGTCTCCGGGCCGCGAGCGATCACGGGCTGGTGGCGCCCTCGGGCGGAGCCGGATATCGATGCGGCCGCGCGCCCCTTCGAGTGAGCCGCTCAGCCGCCGATCGCGGACATCGGCCGGTCCGGCTGCACGAACGACGGGTCGTCCAGGCCCGCCCCCGCCTTCTTCCCCCACATCGCCAAGCGCCAGATGCGGGCGATCTCCTCGTCGGGGGCTCCGGAGCGCAGGGCCGTTCTCAGGTCCGTCTCCTCCGCGGCGAACAGACAGGTCCGTATCTGACCGTCGGCGGTGAGGCGGGTGCGGTCGCAGGCCGCGCAGAACGGGCGGGTGACCGAGGCGATCACGCCGACCCGCTGCGGGCCGCCGTTCACCAGCCAGCGCTCCGCCGGTGCCGAGCCGCGTTCGTCCGCGCCCTCCGGGGTGAGGTCGAAGCGGGTGCGCAGGGAGGCCAGGATGTCCCCGGCGGTGACCATGCCCTCGCGCTTCCAGCCGTGCTGGGCGTCGAGGGGCATCTGCTCGATGAAGCGCAGTTCGTACTCGTGCTCCAGCGCCCAGGCCAGCAGGTCCGGGGCCTCGTCGTCGTTCATGCCCGGCATCAGGACCGCGTTGACCTTGACCGGGGTGAGGCCGGCCTCGCGGGCGGCGAAGAGGCCCTCGATGACGTCCTTGTGGCGGTCGCGGCGGGTGAGGGTCTTGAAGACGTCCGGGCGCAGGGTGTCCAGGGAGACGTTGACCCGGTCCAGGCCCGCCGCCTTCAGGGCGGACGCGGTGCGCTTGAGGCCGATGCCGTTCGTCGTGAGGGACGTCTGGGGGCGGGGGGCCAGGGACGCGACCCGCTCGACGATGCCGGCCAGGCCGGGGCGCAGCAGAGGCTCGCCGCCGGTGAAGCGGACCTCCTCGATGCCGAGCAGGCGGACCGCGATGTCGATCAGGCGGACGATCTCGTCGTCGGTGAGCAGATCGGGCTTGGCCAGCCACTGCAGCCCCTCTTCGGGCATACAGTACATACAGCGCAGATTGCACCGGTCGGTCAGCGAGACCCTCAGGTCGGTGGCCACGCGGCCGTAGGTGTCGATGAGCACGTGGGCCCCCTCCCTCGATCCGGAGCATTTGTTTTCCGTTACCTGCGAGCCTACGTGAGACCGCTGACAACGACAGCGACCCGATCCGACGAGGTACGCCACGGCCGCGTCGTAGGACCGTACGATCCCGGACGACGCGGCCGTCGTAGGAACGTCAGTGCGCTCCCGTCCCGGTCAGGGACCGCACCTCCAGCTCCGCGTACTTGCCTGCGTCCGGGACCTCCTTGGAGAGCAGGGTGCCCACGGCGCCCAGGAGGAAGCCGACCGGGATCGAGATGATGCCCGGGTTCTCCAGCGGGAACCAGTGGAAGTCGACGTCGGGGAACATCGAGGTCGGCTTGCCGGAGACCACCGGCGAGAACAGCACCAGGCCGACCGCGGTGACCAGGCCGCCGTAGATCGACCACAGGGCGCCCGCGGTGGTGAACCGCTTCCAGAACAGGCTGTAGAGGATGGTCGGCAGGTTGGCGGAGGCGGCGACCGCGAAGGCGAGGGCGACGAGGCCGGCCACGTTCAGGTCTCGGGAGAGGGCGCCGAGGACGATCGAGACGGCACCGATGCCGACGGTCGCGTAGCGGGCCGCGTTGATCTCCTGCTTCTCGGTGGCCTGTCCCTTCTTGATGACGTTGGCGTAGATGTCGTGGGCGAAGGAGGAGGACGAGGCCAGGGTCAGGCCCGCGACGACCGCGAGGATCGTGGCGAAGGCGACCGCGGAGATCGTGGCCAGCAGGATCGCTCCCCAGTCGGAGTCCACACCGCCGAGGTGCAGGGCGAGCAGGGGTGCGGCGGTGTTGCCCGCCTTGTTGGAGGCGATGATCTCGTCCGGTTTGATCAGTGCGGCGGCGCCGAAGCCGAGGGCGAGGGTCATCAGGTAGAACGCGCCGATCAGGCCGATCGCCCAGATCACGGACTTGCGGGCGGCCTTCGCGGTGGGGACCGTGTAGAAGCGGATCAGGATGTGCGGCAGGCCCGCGGTGCCGAGGACCAGGGCGATGCCGAGCGAGATGAAGTCCAGCTTGGTGGTGCCGGTGGCGCCGTACTTCAGGCCGGGCTCCAGGAACGCCGAGCCCTTGCCGCTGTTGTCGGCGGCCTTGCCCAGCAGATCGGAGACGTTGAAGTGGAACTTCAGCAGGACCAGGAAGGTCAGCAGCAGGGCGCCCGCGATCAGCAGCACCGCCTTGACCATCTGGACCCACGTGGTGCCCTTCATGCCGCCGATGGTGACGTAGACGATCATCAGGACGCCGACCAGGGCGACGATGCCGATCTTGCCGCCGTCGCTGGTGATGCCCAGCAGCAACGACACGAGCACGCCCGCACCGGCCATCTGGGCGAGCAGGTAGAAGATCGACACGACGATGGTGGAGGTGCCCGCGGCCGTACGGACGGGCCGCTGGCGCATCCGGTAGGCCAGCACGTCGCCCATCGTGTAGCGGCCGGAGTTGCGCAGCGGCTCGGCGACCAGGAGCAGGGCTACGAGCCAGGCGACCAGGAAGCCGATGGAGTAGAGGAAGCCGTCGTAGCCGAAGAGGGCGATGGCGCCCGCGATGCCGAGGAAGGACGCGGCGGACATGTAGTCGCCGGAGACGGCGAGGCCGTTCTGGAAGCCGGTGAACTGGCGCCCGCCGGCGTAGAAGTCGGCGGCGTCCTTGGTCTGCCGGCCCGCCCAGACGGTGATGACGAGGGTCGCGGCGACGAAGACCGCGAACAGGGTGATGATCAGCGGCCGGTGCTCGCTCGCCTCGCCGGCGGCGAGCAGGGTGTGCTGTGCGGGGCTCATGCTCCGCCCTCCATCCGGGACTTGATGGCCTCGGCCTTGGGGTCGAGCTTGGCGGCGGCGTGCCGTGCGTACCACCAGGCGATGAGGAACGTGGTGAGGAACTGGGCGAGACCCAGGACGAGGGCCACGTTGACGTTGCCGGCCACCTTGGTGCCCATGAAGCCGCCCGCGTAGTTGGAGAGCAGGACGTAGAGCAGGTACCAGGCGATGAACGCGACGGTCAGGGGGAAGGCGAAGGAGCGGTGGGAGCGGCGCAGTTCACCGAACTCCGCGCTCTGCTGCACCTCGGCGAACTCCTCGGTGGAGGGAAGGTGGACTTGGGGTTTCGCGGGGGGCGGTGTCTCGGTGGCCACGGAGTCTCCTCGCATTGCGGGCATGCGCTGTCTGATCTCGCAGGAACGGGGATCACGTTACCGGGTGTCACCGGATGACTCCCCATGGTGATTCCGATGAGGGCACGATCCTGGTGGGCCCTCTGCCCACGGTCACGGCGCCACGCGAGGAGCGGTTCAAGTCCGCCGCGCCCTTCCGGAGATCAGCGCGTGGGGATAGCTTCGCCCCTGCACCACTCGTCATGTACCTGCCCGAGCGCCGCTGTGTCTCGGGGGGTTTCGTATCCGGATGATGTGGAGATCCCATGGTTCATCTGCGCTCCAGACGCCGGCTCGCGCTCGCCGTGCCGGTCGTGCTGTCCCTGACCGCTTCGCTCGGCCTCCTGCCGGCGGCGGTCTCGGCGGCGGCCCCGGCACCGACGGCGGCGCGGGCGGCGGACGGCCCGGCCCTCGCATACGTGGTCAACACCAGGACGGACCACCACACGATCGAGTCGGCGCGGCAGGCGATCACCCACAACGGTGGCACGGTCGTGGCGAGTTACGACCGGATCGGCGTGATCGTGGCCCACTCCGCGAACCCGGACTTCGGCACGCGGATGCGCGCGATACGCGGAGTGCAGTCGGCGGGAGCCACCCGCACCGCGCCCCTGAGCGCCGCGGGCACGACGGACGAGGGTGCGGTTCAGGTGCTGTCCAAGGCGGAGGCCGCGAAGATCGCCGGGGCCGCGGCGCCGGGCGAGGAGCCCCTGGAGGCGGACCAGTGGGACCTGCGGGCGATCGGCGCCGACAAGGCCGCCGACATCGACCCGGGCAGCAGGAGCGTGACCGTCGGTGTCATCGACACCGGCGTCGACGACACCCATCCGGACATCGCACCGAACTTCTCCGCCTCCCAGTCGGCGAACTGCGTGAGCGGCAAGGCGGACACGACCTACGGCGCCTGGCGGCCGGTGGACGCCGACCACTACCACGGCACTCATGTGGCGGGCGAGATAGCCGCGGCCCGCAACGGCATAGGCGTGGCGGGTGTGGCGCCGGGAGTGAAGGTCGCGAGCATCACCGTGGCCCAGCCCGACGCGACCTCGCTGTTCTACCCGGAGAGCGTGGTCTGCGCCTTCGTGTTCGCCGCCGACCACGGCATAGAGATCACCAACAACAGCTACTACGTTGATCCGTGGCTGTACAACTGCATGGACGACCCCGATCAACGTGCCATCGTTGACGCGGTCAACCGTGCGCAGATGTACGCCCAGCGCAAGGGCACGCTCAATGTGGCCTCCGCCGGCAACTCCAACGACGACCTCGACGCGAACGCTCTCACGGACGCGTCCAGCCCCGACGACTCCACCGCCGCGCACCGGACGGTCGACCCGCACGAGTGCTTCGACGTGCCGACCCAGCTGCCCGGTGTGGTCACCGTGAGCGCGGTGGGGGTCAAGGGCGCCAAGTCGTACTACTCCAGCTACGGCCAGGGCGTGGTCGACGTGGCGGGGCCGGGCGGCGACAAGTACCAGATCCCGG
This sequence comes from Streptomyces griseochromogenes, assembly GCF_001542625.1. Taxonomy (NCBI): domain Bacteria; kingdom Bacillati; phylum Actinomycetota; class Actinomycetes; order Kitasatosporales; family Streptomycetaceae; genus Streptomyces; species Streptomyces griseochromogenes. The sequence goes on from NZ_CP016279.1 coordinate 8,288,936, forward strand.
ACACTCCGTCGAAGAACGGCCGCATCCTGTCCACGCTGCCCAACGACCAGTACGGCTTCCTCCAGGGCACGTCGATGGCCTCCCCGCACGTGGCCGCCGTGGCCGCGCTGCTGAAGTCGGCCCATCCGCACGCCGCCCCCGCCCGGCTGCGGGCCCTTCTGAAGGCCCAGGCGGACAACCCGGGCTGCCCGAGCGCCCCCTACGACGGGGACGGCGACGGGGTCGTGGACGCGACCTGCGTCGGCGGCGCGCGCGTCAACGGCTTCTACGGCTTCGGGATCGTCGACGCGCTGCGCGCGGTCCGTTAGACGCCCCTCGCCCACCGCCCCTCGCTCATAGATTGATTCAATCAATACTGCATAGTGCAGTCATGACTGGAATCAAGTTCGCATGGTCCGCCCTGGGCGGCGATCCCGCCCTCGCGGAACAGGTCACCACCGTGGTGCGGGAGGGCGCGCTTGCGGCGCGCCTTCCCGTGCGGGAGCTGGCCCGCGCGTGCGTCGGCGCGTGCGCGCTGGCCGCCGCCGAGCTGGGCGCGCGGCGCGCGGGGCTCGGCGAGGTACCGGAGGTACTGGTCGACGACGGTGCGGTCGCCGCCGCCTTCCACAGTGAGCGGCTCCTCCAGGTCGACGGACGGACCCCGGTAGCCTTCGCTCCCCTGTCGCGGTTCTGGCGGACGGCCGACGGCTGGGTGCGCACCCACGCCAACTATCCGCACCACCGGGCCCGGTTGCTCGGCGCGCTCGGCCTGCCGGAGACGGTCTCCGTGGAGGAGGTGGCCACAAGGATCGCCGAACGGCCCGCCCTGGAGGTGGAGGCGGCCGTGTACGGCGCCGGCGGCCTCGCCGTGGCCCTGCGCACCCCGAAGGAGTGGGCGGCCCACGAGCAGGCCGCCGAGGTGGCCGCACGGCCGCTCGTCGAGCGCGAGCGCCTGGACTCCGCGCACACGCGCGTGCTCACCCCGCCGGCCCCCGGCGCCTCTCCCCTGCTGCCCGCCGCCGGGCTCCGCGTCCTCGATCTCACCCGGGTCCTCGCGGGCCCGGTCGCCACCCGCACCCTCGCGCTGCTAGGCGCCGACGTGCTGCGCGTGGACGCCCCGCACCTGCCCGAACTCGCCGACCTGCACGCCGACACGGGCTTCGGGAAACGGTCGGCGACCCTGGACCTCGCCACCGACCGAGACACCTTCGAGGAGCTGCTCGCCTCGGCGGACGTCGTGGTCACCGGCTACCGTCCGGGGGCCCTGGACCGGTTCGGGCTCTCCCCCGAGGCGCTGGCCGAGCGGCGGCCCGGTCTGGTCGTGGCGCAGGTGTCGGCCTGGGGCGCCTACGGGCCCTGGGGCGGGCGGCGCGGCTTCGACAGCCTGGTGCAGGTCGCGACCGGGATCGCCGTCACCGAGGGCTCGGCCGAACGGCCCGGCGCGCTGCCGGCGCAGGCCCTGGACCACGGCACCGGCTATCTGCTGGCGGCGGCCGTGCTGCGGGCGGTGACCGAGCAGTCGTACGACGGAGGCGGCCGGCTCGTGCGGCTGGCCCTCGCCCGGTCCGCGCACTGGCTGGCCGACGGAACGGGCACGGACCCGGCCGGGAACGCCGCCCCCTACGAGGGCCCGGACGCCTGGCTGACCGAGACCGACAGCCCCCGCGGGCGGCTGCGGCACGCCAGGCCGGCGGTCTCCTTCGCGGGCGGTCCCGCCGGCTGGACGTGCCCCGCGGTGCCGTGGGGTTCGGACCCGGCCCGCTGGGCATGAGCGGGCGGGCGGCCGGAAACGTACGTATGGGTGGAATGCCGTAGCCCCAGTCGTTTTCCGGGAGTTGCCCGGTTCTGCGGCGGCTGGCGAAGATCACGGGGTGACCTTGTTACGACCGAGTGCCGATGCCGCCGACGCGAACGACCCGGCCCGACGCCCCGGCACCGGCCGGGCCGCCGCGGTCCTGGTCCTCGTGACCCTTGCCGCCCTGATACCCCTGCTCGGGCCGACCGCCGCGCTGCACGGCACCGGGGAGGCCGCCGCTCCCGGCGTGGGGGGCATCGCACTGCTGCGCGGGGTGCTGTTCGCCGCGCTGTGCGTCCCGCCGGGCGAGCTGTTCGTGCTCCGGCTCGCCCGGCGGCTGCCCGGTGCCCCGTCCGAACGGCCGCACAGCTGGGCGGTGTTCTCGAACGTCACCGGGTTCGCGGCCGCACTGCTGCTCGCCTCGGTGGTCGCCACCGGAAATCTCGTCCCGCACAGCCTCGGCCAGATCGACGTCGGCGGCCTGTACGACTCCCGTGACGGCAGGCTGGCCCTGCTGGAGGTCAACGCCTTCCTGGTGGCGGGGCTGTGCGCGCGCTCGCGCCGCCCGGCGGCCCAGGTGTGGCCGCTGGGTGCGGTGGTGGTCGCGGAGGCGCTGCGCGCCCATCCCCCGGCCGAGCAGAGCCCGCTGACCGGTTCCGGTCTGACGCTGGTGCATCTGACCTGCGCGGCGCTGTGGGTGGGCGGCCTGCTGCACGCGCTGCGGACCCTGCGCCGATGGCAGGGCGACCCGGCCGGGGCCGTGCTGCTCGGGCTCTACGCGCGCGTGGCGGCCGTCCTGCTCGCGGTTCTCACCGCGACGGGCGTGTGCAGCGCGCTGCGGCGTATGCCGAAGGCCACGATCCTGGACCAGCTGACGACGACGGCGTACGGACGCACCCTGCTGGCCAAGGTGATCCTGGTCGCCGTCGTCGCCGGGCTCGCCCTGTGGGCGCGGATCCGGCTGCGCCGGGCGGCCGACCCGCTGACCGCGTACACCTCGGCCCGGGCCGAGGTGATCGCCCTGGGCGCCGTGGTCGCGGTCTCGGGTCTGCTCACGGCGCTGCCGCTGCCGATCCGCTGGTCCTGACGGGGTTACCGGTCGTTGGTGACGAGCACCTTGAGTGCCGTGCGCTCGTCCATCGCCTTGTAGCCGTCCGGCACGCCCTCGATGTCGACGGTCATGTCGAACACGGGCGAGGGGTCGATCGTGCCGTCGAGGACGTCGGGCAGCAGGTCGGGGATGTAGGCGCGGACCGGTGCGACGCCGCCGCGCAGGGCGATGTTCCGGTCGAACATGACGCCGAGGTCCAGGCCGGTGCCGCTGCCGTGGGGCACGCCGACGAAACCGATCGCGCCGCCGTCGCGGGTGATGTCGACGGCCGTACGCATGGACTGTTCGGTGCCGACGGCCTCGACGACGGCGTGCGCGCCCTGTCCGCGGGTGAGTTCCCGGACGGCCTCGACGGCCGCGTCCCCGCGCTCGGCGACGACGTCGGTGGCGCCGAAGCGGCGCGCGATGTCGGTGCGGACCTCGTGCCGGCCCAGCGCGATGATCCGCTCGGCGCCGAGCCGCTTGGCGGCCAGCACGGCGCACAGGCCGACCGCGCCGTCGCCGACCACGGCGACCGTGGCACCGGGGCGTGCGCCCGCACCGAGGGCCGCGTGGTGGCCGGTGCCGAGGACGTCGGAGAGGGTCAGCAGGGCGGAGAGCAGGTGGTCGTCGGAGGCCGCCTCCTTGGGCAGCCGGACCAGGGTGCCGTCGGCGAACGGCACGCGCACGGCCTCGCCCTGGCCGCCGTCGTAGCCGACGGAGCCCCAGAAGCCGCCGTGCTCGCAGGACGTCGTCAGGCCCTCGCGGCAGTAGTCGCAGACGCCGTCGGACCACATGAAGGGCGCGACCACCAGGTCACCGCGCCGCACGGTGCTCACCTCGGAGCCGGTCTCCTCGACGACGCCGAGGAACTCGTGCCCGATGCGCTGCCCCGGCTGCCGGGCCGCCTCACCCCGGTACGCCCACAGGTCGCTGCCGCAGATGCACGCGCGCAGCACGCGCAGCACGGCGTCGGTGGGCAGCTGCACCACGGGCTCGGGCACGTTCTCCACTCGCATGTCGTACGGAGCGTGGATGGTGGTGGCGCGCATGGCGAGGATCCTTCTCGTGCGGGGTGTCGTGCGGTGCGCTCAGGGGGTGGTCGAGCGCACTTCACCGTACGCCGTCGCCCTCGCGGGCCGCTCGCCGAGGGTGCGCCGGACCAGCGGGTCCGGCGCGACGCCGCGCTAGACCCCCGCCGCCCCCAGCAGGCTCCCGGCCGCGTAGGTCACCCCCATGGCGAGCGCGCCGCCCACCACGTTCCGCAGCACCGCGCGCTTCGGGTGGGCCGCTCCCAGCCGGGCGCTGCTCCACCCGGTGAGAACGAGCGCGCCCAGCACGGACACCACGGTGACCGGGACCCGCCAGCCGGCCGGGGGCAGGACGATGGCCAGCAGGGGCAGCAGCGCGCCCGCCGTGAAGGCCAGGAAGCTCGCCCAGGCCGCGTGCCAGGGGTTGGTCAGCTCGTCCGGGTCGATACCGAGCTCCACGCGCGCGTGCGCCCTGAGCGCGTCCCGCGCGGTGAGCTGCTCGGCGGCCTCCCGGGCCACGCCCGGGGACAGGCCGCGTCTGCGCAGCAGCTCGGCGAGTTCCTCCAGCTCGGCCTCCGGCTGCTCCCTCAGTTCCCTTTTCTCCACGGCCAGCGCGGCCATCTCCGAGTCGCGCTGGGTGGAGACGGACACGTACTCACCCGCCGCCATGGACATCGACCCGGCGAGCAGCCCGGCCAGGCCGGCGGTGAGCAGGGCGGCCCGGTCCTGGGTCGCGCCGGCCACGCCGACGACGAGTCCCGCGGTGGAGACGATGCCGTCGTTCGCGCCCAGCACGGCCGCGCGCAGCCAGTTCAGCCGGGATCCGAGCGCGCCGCCGTGGGGTTCGTCGTGGATCGGTTCCTCCGTCACACGACGGAGGATCGCACCCCGAGCGGCACCGGACGCGCACCGACGCTCCACCCGCTCCGGAGGGCACCGCACGCGCACCGGCATTCCGCCAGGGAGCCCCGGACGGGCTCCGTCACCACACCCGGACCGACGCCCCCCGCGCGAACACCGGGCTCGTCGCGTCCGCCGGTGGTTCCTTCAGTGGCTCGGCGATCTCCGCCACCGTCGGTCCGACCCGCGCCGCGACGGGGTCCAGGACGTCCAGGTCGAAGCCGTAGACACGGGCCGCGTTGCCTCCGAGCATGGCCGCGACCTCCGCGTGCGGGACGCCGGAGTAGGCGAACCGCAGGCCCTCGCGGGTGTACGGGTAGGTGCCCTCGTCGTGCGGGTAGTCGCTGCCCCACATGATCTTGTCGATGCCGATGCGGTCGCGGAGCGGGACCTCGTGCGGGCGCATGAAGCTCGCGCCGACGTAGCAGTGGTCGCGCCACACCCGGGACGGCGCCTCGCCCATGCCCTCGGCCAGGCCCGCGCCGAACTTGGCCTCGGCGGTGTCGGCCTCGGTGGCCGCCGAGACCAGGCGGCCGTGGTAGTAGTCCAGCATGTCGAGGACGCCGGGGATCCAGCCGGAGCCCTGCTCGGTGAGTACCAGCTTCAGCCCGGGGTGACGGCGGAAGACGCCGCCGAAGACCAGGTGCCACAGCGCGCGGTGGGAGAACCAGGTCGTCTCGACCATGAAGACCGCGCGGGCGGCCGGTTCGTCGCCGAGCGGCGGGGAGGCGGAGCCCGCGTGGTGGTTGACGGGGACGCCGAGCTCCGCGCAGGCGGCCCAGATCGGGTCGTACGCGCGCGAGTACAGCTCGGGCAGGCCGGAGCCCGGCGGGGTGCCGGGCAGCATCAGGCCGCCCTTCAGGCCCGCCCCGGCCGCCCACCTGATCTCCTTCGCGGCCTCCTCGACATCGCCGAGGAGGATCTGGAAGACGCCGGCCCGGCGGCCCGGCGCGGCCGCGCAGAAGTCCGCCAGCCAGCGGTTGTGGGCACGCAGGCCCGCCCACCGCCGTTCGAGGTCCTCGGCGGTCTGCGGCTGCGTCATCAGCGAACTCGACGGGAAGAACGGCGGGATGGTGTTCGGGAAGATCACCTCCGCGACGATCCCGTCCGCCTCCAGCTCCGAAAGGCGCCGCTCGGAGTTCCAGTTCCGGTCGGCCGCGTCGGCGAGCAGGTCCTCGTGCGGGTTGACGTAGGTGGCCGCCCAGACGTCGAAGTCGTCGTGGTACCGCTTCTCCAGGTACGGCTTGTAGTCCAGGAGATCGGCCCCCGCGTGGCAGTCGGCGGAGATCACTGTGTAACGGTCGCTCATCGCGTCACCCCCAGCACCGGGAAGTCGTGGTCGGTCAGCCAGTGCCGGCCCGTCTCGCGCGAGCGCGCCCAGGAGGCCTCCACGGCCGCCTGGTCGGCCGGCTGGCCGAGGTCTGCCGGGGTCGGGCCGATGCGGCGGGCCAGCGGGGCGAGCCTTTCGACGTCGAAGCCGAAGGCCTTTGCCGCCGCCAGGCCGAGCATCCGGCGGGTCTCGCTCACCGGGATGTCGTGGAAGGTGCGGCGCAGCCACGCGCGCGTGTCGGGCCAGGTGCCCTCGGGATGCGGGAAGTCGCTGCCCCACAGGATGTTGTCGACGCCGATCTCGTAGCGCTGGGCCAGCTCGCGCCGCTTGGTGTTGGTGGCGCAGACGAAGACCTGCCGGTCCAGGTACTCGTGCGGCGGCCGCTTCAGCTCCTGGAACGGGGAGAGCTTCTTGCCGCCGTGCGCGCCGAGATAGAGGCGGTCCATGAACCACAGCAGGTTCGGCAGCCACCAGCAGCCCGACTCGGCGACGCCGAACCGCAGACCGGGGTGGCGTTCGAAGACGCCGGACCACAGCAGGAACCACAGCGGCCGGGCGGGCCACCAGGTCACCTCGCTGACGAAGATGCCGAGGTGATCGCCGTACTCGTGGCGCGGCGCCGATCCGGAGTGGGTCAGCACCGGCATCCCGCACTCGGCCGCCGCCGCCCACACGGGGTCGTACCGGCGGTCGTGGTACGGCTCCCTGTCGCCCCACAGGGCCGGGATCATCAGCGCGCCGAGCCCGGACTCCTTGGCGCGGCGGACCTCGGCGACGACCTCGCGGACCTCGCCGGTGATCGGCAACAGGGCCACTCCGCAGTGCCGTTCGGGGTGCTCGGACACGAACTCCGCCAGCCAGCGGTTGTGCGCCTTCGCGCCCGCCATGCCGAGCTCAGGGTCCTGGTCGCCGGACAGACCGAGGCCCACGCCGAAGGGAGCCGCGGTCCGGCTGTCGACGGCGTCGGCGTCCGGGAAGACCACCTCGGCGGCCACACCGTCCCCGTCCAGTTCCTTGAGGCGCTGCGCGGTGTCCCAACCGCCGCGCAGTCCCTCCTCGTTGTCCTGGAACCACTTGTCCGCGAACGCCTCGTTGCGGACGCCGAGCCGTGTCATCTCCTCGCGGCGCCGGTCGCGGCCCGCGAGGAACTCGTCGAAGTCCCGGTGGAAACGGGACTCCAGATAGGGCCGGTACTCCTCGGTGGGCAGCCCGGCATGGCAGTCGGAGGAGATGATCAGGTACGGGTCCTGGTCGGTCATCGCAGTCCCCTCTCAGTCCAGGATGCTGCATCCCCCGGGGGCAACCCCCGGACCCCCGGCCGAGCAAGGCTCCCCTCGGCCGAGGGGTACAGCAGCGATCAGTCAAGGATGAATTGTTCGAGGTACGACGGGTTCGCGCGGTCCAGCATCGAGTGCGCCCGCGCGCGGATCTGGGCGTCGCTGTGCTCGCTCGCCGGCAGCAGCCAGAAGCGGCCGGCGCGGATGCCGTCGACGACCAGGCCGGCGACCTCCTCCACGGGCGTGAAGCGCACCTCCTTGCCGGCCTCGCGCATCGCCGCCTCCCACTGGTCCAGGCTCCGGTACGGCGTCTTGCGGGGGCGCTGCTTGGCGTAGCGGGCGGGCCGGTTGCGGTGGGACTCCCACAGACCGGTGCGCAGCATGTGCGGCCCCGGGAAGAGCACCGAGGCGCCCACGCGCGCGTGCTCCGCCTTCAGATGGGCGTACAGGGACTCGGTCATGGTGACGACGGCCGCCTTGGTGACCGCGTAGACGGAGGCGGTCGGCAGCGGCGCGATGCCTCCGTCTCCGGAGGATGTGTTGACGACATGACCAGGTTGACCCGACTTGATCATCCGTGGCACGAACGCCTGGATGCCGTGGAAGACGCCCCACACATTGACGGCGAAGGCCCACTGCCAGTCGTTCGGTTCGTGGTCCCACATGCGTCCTTCGGCGCCCGAGCCGACCCCGGCGTTGTTGCACAGCACATGCACGGCGCCGTAGGTCTCGTACGCCGACTCGGCCAGTTCCAGGACCTGTTCGCGCACGCCGACGTCGACCACGCGCGCGTGCGCGTCGGCGCCCTCGGCGCGCAGGTCCGCGGCGGCCTTGTCCAGCGCGGCCTCCTCGACATCGGCCAGGACCACCTTCAGCCCCTCGGCGGCGAACCGCCGTGCCATCGCCAGCCCGATCCCGCTCGCCGCCCCGGTGACGACGGCGACCTGTCCCGCCCTCAGCTCCACGGCCGCTCATCTCCCCACGTCGCCCTGGCCGACTCGGCTCGCGGCCGGGGGGCCGGGGGCCGCCCCCCGGGCAGACACGGCATCACGCGCTCCCTTCGGGCGGCCCGTCGTGGATCTGGAGCGGGTCGTCGTAGCGCTGGTGGACGTACGGCAGCAGGGCACGGGCGTCGACCCGTTCGGCGACCCGGCCGCTCTGGTCGCTGGTCTTCTCGCCGATGGTGATCTCCAGCAGGCGCAGCACCGGGAGGTCGGCGACGGGGTCGTACACGGACTCGCGGAGCACCACGTCCCCGGTGACCCGCTCCAGCCGGCGCACCTTCTCGTTGCGTACGCAGTGCACCAGCACGGGGTCGCCGTCGAAGCCGGAACCGTCCACGGCGGGAAGGAACTTGAAGTAGAAGTCGGTCTTGCGGGACGGCTCCGGCAGGGGCAGCGCCCCGCTCGCCGTGCCGCGCACCTCCACGAACGCGATGCCGTGCCGGGCCAGCGACGCCCGTACGGCAGAGCCCTCGCGCCCGACCGTCACCTCGCCGAGCTTCTTGGGCTCCCCGAAGACCTCGCGGCCGCCGGTGAGGGCGCGCTCGTGGGTCATCGGCATCACCAGCGGATACCAGCCCTCGACACCCGCGTGGGCGGCGGCGACCGCGAAGGAGCCCGCGCCGAGCGGGTATCCCGGCAGGTCGACCTCGCTGATGTTCACCCGTACCAGGGGCCGTGAGGTCGGTTTGAGCGGGGGTGGCAGCACCGCCGCCACCGCGTCCGGGTCGGTCTCCCAGAGGGCCACCACACCGGTGGACCAGATCTCCGGGAGCCGCGCACTCGCGGTGCGTGCGGCGGCGATCTCCCGCTCGGTCCGTGCGCCGTACCGTACGTGTGCCATACGTCGTACCGCCCTTCTTCTGACGGACCGTCATCTGTAACACAGTTACAGCAGACCGCGCGCGGGGTAAATACACGTGCGCCCACGGGAGTCGGGAGGATCATGCCGAGAGCGTCGAGCGGACCGCGTGGACCGCGGGCCGCGCTGAGCCGGGACGAGGTGCTGGAGACCGCCGCGGGCCTGGTGAAGCGGCACGGCCCGCAGGCGCTGACCATGCGGGGGCTCGCCGCCGAGCTGGACACCGCCGTCACCTCGATCTACTGGCACGTCGGCGGCCGCGAGGCCCTTCTGGACGCCCTGGTGGAGCGGACCGTGGCGGATCTCGGCGAGATCCGCCCGGAGGGCCGCACACCCGAGCAGCGGGTCGTCTCCGTCGCCCGCGCCCTGCGCCGGCAGCTGCGCGACCATCCGCACCTGGTGGCCCTGGTGCACGAGCGCGGACTGACCGAGCGGATGTTCCTGCCCGCCCAGCAGGTCCTGGTCCGCGAGGCGCACGCGGCGGGGCTGCGTGGCGCACGGGCCGCCGATTTCGTCCGGGCCGTGCAGTTCCAGGTCGTCGGCCATGTGCTGGTCGAGCGCAACCGCGAGCGCGCCCCGGCGCAGCACCCGGACGAGGAGGAGCTGTGGAGCGCCGAGACCGCCGGCGCCGACCCCGCCCTGGCCCGCGCGCTGGCCCGCCCCGTGGACGCGGAACGGCTGTTCCTCACCTCCGTACGGGCCCTGGTGGGGGCACTGCTCGCCTCGCGCGGGCACTGACGGGAAGGCCGAACCGTCCCGCGGGTCGGCCGCGTTGCGGGCACGCACACGTGTGCGCCGTCCGAGCGGGAGGGCGGGCGTGAGAGGGCGGGGTCGGCCCTGAGGGACAGCACTGTCGGTCGCGGCCCGTATCCTCAGTGACCATGCTCGAAGACCGTGCGACCGCAGTGTCCTCCCCCACCCAGTGGCCGGCCGCGTATCCGAAGGGATACGCGGTCGTTGACGTGGAGACCACCGGCCTGGCCCGGGACGACCGGATCATCTCGGCGGCCGTCTACCGGCTGGACGCGCGCGGCGAGGTCGAGGACCACTGGTACACCCTGGTCAATCCGGAGCGCGATCCGGGCCCCGTGTGGATACACGGCCTGACGAGCGAGGTGCTCGAAGGGGCACCGCTCTTCGCGGACGTCGCCGAGGAGTTCGCCGCCCGCCTCGACGGCCGGGTGCTGGTCGCGCACAACGCGGTCTTCGACTGGCAGATGATCGCGCGCGAGTACGCGCGCGTGCGGCGCGAGGCGCCGGTGCGTCAGCGGCTGTGCACCATCGCCCTGTCGAAGGAGCTGGGGCTGCCGCTGCCCAACTTCAAGCTGGAGTCCTTGGCGGCCCACTTCGGGGTGGTCCAGCAGCGGGCGCACCACGCGCTGGACGACGCGCGTGTGCTCGCCGAGGCGTTCCGGCCGAGTCTGCGGGCCGCGGCGGCGGGCGACGTACGGCTGCCGCTGCTGGAGTGCCGGCCGCTGACGGAGTGGTCGGACACGCCCCGGATCGGCCGGCAGGCGAGCGGCGGGTACGGCGGGTACCGCCCCGGCAGCTGGCGCCCGTCCCGGAAGCGGCCGGCCTGCCCCTACCCCAACCCGGGCCGGTACGAGGACGGCAAAGGCCTCAAACAGGGCATGCGGGTGGCGTTCTCCGGCGACACGTCCACCGAACGGGAGCTGCTGGAGGACCGGGCGACCGAGGCCGGACTGCATGTGGCGACGAGCCTGTCCCGGCTGACCAGTCTGCTGGTCACCAACGACCCCGACTCCGGCACCTCGAAGGTGGTCAAGGCGCGGCAGTTCGGTACGCCGGTCGTCGACGAGGCCGCCTTCGGGCAGCTGCTGCGGGACGTCGAGCCCGCCGACGAGTGATCGTACGAAAGAGTGATTGGCTCACGACTCACCCGAAACCCCCTCGCCACGGCCCCGGGAAGGGCTCACCCTGTGGCGCATGGCCAAATGTGAAGTTTGCGGCAATGAATACGGAATGACCTTCGAGGTCCACGCCCAGGGCGCAGTCCATGTCTTCGACTGCTTCACCTGTGCCATCCACCGTATGGCGCCCGTCTGCGAGAACTGCAAGGTCCCGATCATCAACCAGGGCGTGGAGGCCGACGGCTCCTTCTTCTGCGGCGCCCACTGCGCCCGCGAGAAGGGGAAAGTGGGGATCGTCGACCGAGTGTGACCCGGTACCCGCGCGATCGCACCCCACGACCGAGTTGTACCGTCGTGGGGTGCACCGCTACCGCTTCCTGCTGACCCGCCAGTGGGTGATCCTCACCCTCGTCGCGATCGCGCTGATCCCGACGATGATCAGGCTCGGCTTCTGGCAGCAGCACCGGTACGAGGAGCGCACCGCGCGGAACAACCTGGTCTCCGACGCGCTGCACGCCAAGCCGGTCCCGGTAGAGCGGCTGACCTCGCCCGGGCACGCCGTGACCCGCACCGAGAAGTACCGCACCGTCACCGCGACCGGCACCTTCGACACCTCCCGGGAGGTCGTGGTCCGGCGCCGGACCAACTCCGACGACGAGGTCGGCTTCCATGTCCTGACCCCGTTCGTCCTCACCGACGGCAAGGTGCTGCTGGTCAACCGCGGCTGGATCCCCTCGAACGGCGTGCAGACCGCCTTCCCCAAGATCCCCGCGCCGCCCGCCGGCCGGACCACCATCTCCGGGCGTCTGAAGGCCGACGAGACCACCGCGGCGAGCGGCATCAAGAACGTCAAGGGGCTGCCGGACCGGCAGATCATGCTGATCAACAGCGCGGAGGAGGCCCGGCGGCTCGGCGCGAAGGTGCTCGGCGGCTACGTCGAGCAGACGGCCCCCGAGGCCAAGGACGGCTCCCCGGAGCAGATCACCGACCCGGGCAGCGAGGACGCCCCGCTGAACTACGCGTACATGATCCAGTGGTGGCTGTTCGCCGCCGGCGTGCCGGTGGGCTGGTGGTTCCTGGTCCGGCGCGAGATCCGCGACCGCGAGGAGGCCGCGGCCGAGCAGAAGCCGGAGGAGACGGAGGAGACGGCGCCGGCCACCGTGTGATCCCGGGCCGGCGCCCCGGGAACGTGTCACTCCCCCGGCGCACCACCTGATTGGCCCCCAGGCCCGGCGGGAAACCGCATCCCGTGAACGCGCGCATCGAGGACTACGCCCTCATCGGTGACGAGCAGACGGCGGCACTGGTCGGCCGGGACGGCTCGATCGACTGGCTGTGCCTGCCCCGCTTCGACTCCGGTGCCTGCTTCGCCCGGCTCCTCGGCAACGAGGACAACGGCCACTGGAGGATCGCGCCGAAGGGCGCGGACACCTGCACGCGCCGCGCCTACCGGCCCGACACCCTCGTCCTCGACACCGAGTGGGAGACCGCCGAGGGCACGGTGCGCGTCACCGACCTGATGCCGCAGCGCGACCGCGCCCCCGACGTCGTACGCATCGTGGAGGGCGTCAGCGGGCGCGTCACCGTGCACAGCACGCTCCGCCTGCGCTTCGACTACGGATCCGTCATCCCGTGGATGCGCCGCTCCGACGGCCATCGGGTGGCCGTCGCCGGACCCGACTCGGTGTGGCTGCGCACCGAGCCGCATGTGGACATGTGGGGCGAGGATTTCGGCACCCACGCGGAGTTCACCGTCGCCGAGGGCGAGCGGATCGCCTTCGTGCTCACCTGGCATCCCTCGCACGAGCCGCGCCCCCCGCTCGTCGACCCCTATCAGGCGCTGAGCACGAGTGTCCGGGACTGGCGGCGCTGGACGTCGCGCTGCCGCTACGACGGGCCGTACCGGGACGCCGTCGTACGGTCCCTGATCACGCTCAAGGCCCTCACCTACGCCCCGACCGGCGGAATCGTCGCCGCGGCCACCACCTCGCTGCCCGAGGAGCTGGGCGGTGTGCGCAACTGGGACTACCGCTACTGCTGGCTGCGCGACTCCACCCTCACCCTCGGCGCCCTCCTGTCCGCCGGCTACCACAAGGAGGCCGAGGCATGGCGGGACTGGCTGGTGCGCGCGGTCGCGGGCGACCCGGCGGACCTGCAGATCATGTACGGGCTGGCGGGCGAGCGACGGCTGCCCGAGTGGGAGCTGCCCTGGCTGCCCGGCTTCGCCGAGTCCGCGCCCGTACGGGTCGGCAACGGCGCCGTCGACCAGCTCCAGCTGGACGTGTACGGCGAGGTCATGGACTCGCTGTGGGTGGCCCGCGGCGCGGGACTGCCCACCAAGCCGCACATGTGGGCGATCCAGCGCACTCTGATGACGTTCCTGCAGTCGGCGTGGCGCCAGCCCGACGAGGGCCTGTGGGAGGTGCGCGGCGGCCGGCGCGATTTCGTCCACTCCAAGGTGATGGTGTGGGTGGCCGCCGACCGCGCCGTACGGACGCTGGAGCGGCACCCGGAGCTGAAGGGCGACCTCCCGGGCTGGCGGGCGATGCGCGCCGAGGTGCACCGGGAGGTGTGCGAGAAGGGCTACGACTCCCGGCGCAGGACCTTCACCCAGTACTACGGCTCGCGCGAGCTGGACGCCGCCCTGCTGCTCATCCCCCGCGTCGGCTTCCTGCCGCCCGACGATCCCCGGGTGACCGGCACGGTCGACGCGATCCGCGCGGACCTGGGACGCGGCGGCTTCGTGCGCCGCTACGACACGGACGCCGTCGGCGTCGACGGAATGCCGGGCGGCGAAGGCGCCTTCCTCGCCTGCTCGTTCTGGCTCGCCGACGCCCTGCACATGACGGGCCGCACAGACGAGGCCCGGGACCTGTTCGAGCGACTGGTGGGCCTCACCAACGACGTGGGACTGCTGGCGGAGGAGTACGACCCGGAACTGGGCCGCCAGGTGGGCAACTACCCGCAGGCGTTCAGCCACATCGCGCTGGTGAACACCGCTCTGACGCTGTCCGGGGGCGAGGGGGCAGGATAGGGGCCATGGATCTTGGACTGAAGGACCGGGTGTACATCGTCACGGGCGCCACGCGCGGGCTGGGCAACGCCGCCGCGCGGGAGCTGGTCGCCGACGGGGCGAAGGTGCTCATCACCGGGCGGGACGGCAAGCGGGTCGCGGAAGCGGCCGCGGAACTGGGCCCGAACGCGCTGGGCGTGGCCGTCGACAACGCCGACACGGGTGCGCCCGAGCGGCTGATCGAGGCCGCCCGGGAGCACTTCGGCGGCTTCCACGGGGTTCTTGTCAGCGTCGGCGGGCCGCCGCCCGGATTCGTCGCCGACAACACGGACGAGCAGTGGCGGGACGCGTTCGAGTCGGTGTTCCTCGGCGCGGTCCGGTTCGCTCGCGCGGCGGCGGCCGAGCTGGAGCCGGGCGGGGTCATCGGGTTCGTGCTGTCCGGGTCGGTGTACGAGCCGATTCCGGGGCTGACGATCTCCAACGGGCTGCGGCCGGGGCTGGCCGGGTTCGCCAAGTCGATCGCCGATGAGCTGGGGCCGCGCGGGATCCGGGTCGTGGGGCTGCTGCCGGCCCGTATCGACACGGACCGTGTGCGTGAGCTCGATACGCTGTCCGCGGATCCTGAGGCCACTCGGGCGGCGAACGAGTCACGGATTCCTTTGCGCAGGTATGGGAAGCCCGAGGAGTTCGGACGGGTTTCGGCGTTTCTGCTGTCTCCTGCCGCGTCCTATCTGACGGGGATCATGGTGCCTGTGGACGGGGGCATGAGGCACGGGTTCTGAGGATTCGGTTTCGAGTGCGGCGGTGTGGGGGCTGGTCGCGCCCACGCGGCGGAGCCACATGTCGATACAGCCCCGCGCCCCAGGGAAATTCGCCTTCCGCAGGCGTCAAGTCACCCTGTCCGCACGGTGTTTGACCGCCCTCAGCCGTACTTCCGCCGGAAGCGACGCCAAACCGGCCGACTCCCGCGCATGCCTCAGGGCCTGGGCCGCGAAGTCGCTCAGTGAGGAGCCGGGGGCCACGTGCGGCTCCAGCCGGAGCCAGGCTCGGGCCTCCGGTTTCGTGCGGCTCCGGCCCGTCAGGAGGACCTCGGTGCGGGCCACCCCGTCCTGTAGGGCGGCGTCCGCGGCCAGGACGGACTCCAGGGTCCTGCCCCGCAGCAGAGCGCCCTCGCCGTCGCCGGTGTCGACCAGGACCTCGGTCAGGCGGCGCCTGCGCAGGACGGCGGTGAGCCACCACAGGGCGAGCAGGACGAGGACGGCCAGGACCGCGATGACGGTCGGCCACCACCCGCCGGCAGCCTGCCGGCGGGTGCGCTCGGCGTGGCTGAGCAGGACGTCGTGCGGGCCGGAGTGGATCCACCAGTGCGGCGGCCGTACACCCAGGCCGACGACGAGGACCGAGGCGCCCCCGGCGAACAGCAGCAGACCCACGAGTGCGAGCAGGACGCGGTTGACGACACCCCTGCGCATCCGCCTCACCCCCTCCGTCCGGGCCGTCGGACGTGCACCGACAGCGCGGGCGGACGGGCCAGCCCGAGCCCACGGAGCGTGTCGGCGAGTACCGCGTCCAGATCCGCGTGTACGTCGTCCAGGTCCCGGAAGTGCGAGACCGCGCGGACGGCGGCCTTCTTCCGGCGCATCCGCACCCGCACCGCCCGTACGCCGGAGACCTCCATGGCGCGGTCGCGCAGCACCAGCGCGGCCGCCTCGCGCCGCAGTCCGGCGCGGACGTCGGGGTGCGGGCGCCGCATGGGCAGCAGGTCCCGCAGGCCGGGCGTGACGGCGAGCGCGATCAGCCACAGGCCGACGGCCGCGGCGATGCCCGCGCCGACCAGCACCCAGGTGTCGTCCAGGGGCCGCTCGGCGAGCTGCCGGGCCAGCGCGCGGCGCCAGTGCATCGCGGGACGGTGGGCGCGGACGGCGGCGATGTCGTACAGGAACACGCCCGCGCCCGCCAGCAGGAGCGCGGCGACGATGCCCGCCGGGACGCGGCGCGCCGACCAGAAACGCCCACTGCCGTCGGGGAGCAGGGGCGGCGGGGCGGGCGGGGTCTTGTCGAGGACCGGGGGCGGCCGGGTGGTGCTCTCGGGTGGTCGGGGCTCGCTCATGGCGTCCTCCCGTGTGGCGCGCCGGGTGCCGGTGCCAGATGCAGCCGCTCCACCTGGACGGCGACCTCCGGCACCTCCATGCTCACCAAAGCGCCTACCCGTTCCACGACTTGGCGACGCACGGCGGCGCAGCGGGTGCCGATGTCGCAGGGGTAGCCGAGTTCGAGATGGACGCGGACGCGGGCCGTTTCCTGATGCACGACGACCGTGGCGTACGGGGCCGCGGCGCCCGCGGGCAGCGGGGCGAGGGCCTCGCGTGCGGCCTGCGCGGCGATCTTCGCGACGACCCGGTCGGCGATCCGGGTGGCACCACGCTCACCCGGCGGCAACGGCTCCAGGGGCAGGCGGGCCGTGCCGGTCTCCGCACTCATGGCGGTCACCGCCGCCGGTCACGCCGGTCGTCGCGGGTGCGGAAGAAGTCGCCGAGTTCGATGTCACCCTCCGCGAACCGGCCGGCGACGAACCCGATCGCGCCCAGCGCCGCCACCAGCAGGAAGGCTCCGAACCCGCCGAAGTACCCGGCGAAACCCAGCGCCATCCCGGCGATCATGCCGACCACGGCCATGCTCATGCAGCACTCCTCAGCTCATCGGACGGGCTGCGTCCGGTGCTGTGATGCCTCAGATGCCTCACTGGATCCGGGGCTCCGGCTCCTCTTCCTCTTCATCGGGCAGCTTGACGTCGCTCACGGCGATGTTGACCTCGACGACCTCCAGCCCGGTCATGCGTTCCACGGCGGCGATCACGTTCTCCCGCACCGCGCGGGCGACCTCGGAGATGGACACGCCGTATTCCACGACGATCTCCAGGTCGAGCGCCGTCTGGACCTCGCCGACCTCGGCCTTCACACCCCGGGCCACCGACTTCGAGCCGCCCGGCACCCGGTCGCGCACGGCTCCGAAGGTGCGGGAGAGTCCGCTGCCCATGGCGTGTACGCCAAGGACGTCGCGGGCGGCCAGCCCGGCGATCTTCTCCACGACCCCGTCCGCGATGGTCGTCCGGCCCCGGGCCGCCGGGTCCCCGCCGCCGCGCCGCGTGGTCTTGCGGGTCGACGTCTGGGGTTCGTTGTCACCGTCTGGGGTCGTCGCCATCTCGGTCATCGCCGTACGTCCCTTTCGGTCGTCGTCCTTCGACCACCGTAAGCAAGGTTGCTCGGTTGCGCGCCGAGTGTGCGGCAGGCTGGAGGAATGACGGCGGACCGGTGGGCGCGAGAGGTACGGCATCAGCTGGGGCTGGGCAGGCTGCTGCCGCTCGGCGGCCCGCCGGACGGGGTGTGGATCGCGGAGTCGGCCGCCCGGGCGGTGCTGGGACGCGCGGCGGCCGGGGTACCGGATGCGCGGCTGGGCGCGCTGCGGATCACGCTCGCCGATCCGGAGAACGTCTGCGAGCCGGCCGTACCGGCCCCGCCGAGCGCGCTTGCGCCGGGCCCGCTGCGGGTGACGGCGGACTTCGCCGCCACGGCGGCCGAGCCGTTGCCGACGACGGCCGCCCGCCTGCGGCAGGCGCTGGCGACGGCCGCCGTGGAGCGGCTGGGCCTTGCGGTGACGGAGGTGGACCTGCGGGTGACGGCCCTGCTGGACACGGCGGACGACCGGCCCGCCGAGGCACCCGCGGCGCAACCGCCGCCCGCCCGCGAGACCACGGATCCGGACGAGAACCGCGTGGCCGCGGCCGCCCTCACCGTCCCCGGGGTCACCCGTCCGACCGGCTCACTGGGCGGCCTGGGGCGCGCGGCGCACATCGAGGAACACCACGTGGGCGGCACGGCGCTGCCCCGCCGCCACGTCCGGTTGGAGGTGGCGGTGGGGACGGACTACCGAGCGGTGGACGTGGCCCGCCAGGTGCGCGCCGCGGTACGAGACGCGCTGGAGGACCGTCCGACGGTGGCGGTCCTGATCACGGCAGTGGTCTGAGCCGACGGCCGCTTCGCCGGGTGCCTGCCCGACGAACGTGTCATTCGCCGACGCCGGCCAGGTCCCGCAACCGCCGAGCCTGCGCGGCCCGCTCAGCCGCACGCTGCTCCTCGTAGGTACGACCGGCCGCACCGCGCAGCAACGCCTTCGTCTCCACCACCGCATCCCGCGGCGCGGCCAGCAGCGCCGCGGCCAAGTCCCGTACCGCGCCGTCGAGTTCCGCGACGGGCACCGCGAGATTGGCCAGCCCGGACGCCACCGCCTCCTCGGCGTGCACAAAGCGCCCGGTGGCGCAGATCTCGAGCGCGCGGGCGTACCCGACCAGTCCCACCAGCGGATGCGTGCCGGTCAGGTCGGGGACGATGCCGAGGCTGGTCTCGCGCATGGCGAACTGCACGTCGTCCGCGACGACTCGCAGGTCACAGGCGAGCGCGAGCTGGAACCCGGCACCGATGGCGTGCCCCTGGACAGCGGCGATGGACACGATGTCGTTCCGTCGCCACCAGGTGAACCCCTCCTGGTATTCGGCGATGGTCGCGTCGAGCCCGGCGTCGTCACGGCGCGCAAGCTCGGTGAAGGTCGGCTCGCCCGGAATCCCCTCCGGGGTGAACATCTGGCGGTCCAGCCCGGCGGAGAAGGACTTGCCCTCGCCGCACAGCACAACGACCCGCACGGAGCCCGGCAGCAGCCGGCCGGCCTCGGCCAACGCCCGCCACAGGGCCGGGCTCTGCGCATTGCGCTTGGCCGGGTTGGTCAGCGTCACCGTGGCGAGCGTGTCGTCGACGGTGAGCCGTACGCCGTCCTTGTCGAGTACAGGAGCGAGGTCCTGGTCGGGCGAAGCCATGGGGCGCCTCCGATGAGTGCAGTCATCACGCATTGCCGTTACGGCATGCTAAGTGACTGCACAGTAACCACCCGGCCGATCAGACAACCGACCGGGTGGCCACCATCGAAGGCGATGGGCCGCCCGGAGTCAGGACGATGCGGCCTTCTTGCCCCGGGTCGCTCCGCCACGCCCACGGAGCGTGACGCCCGACTCGCTGAGCATCCGGTGCACGAAGCCATACGAGCGGCCGGTTTCCTCGGCCAGCGCCCGGATGCTCGCACCGGAGTCGTACTTCTTCTTCAGGTCTGCCGCGAGCTTGTCGCGCGCGGCGCCGGTCACCCGGCTGCCCTTCTTCAGAGTCTCGGCCACCCGTGCCTCCTCATGGGAAGTGCGCTCTGGTCTCCTCATGATCACCCCTCCGGGGCGTGATGGCCACCCATTCGGCAAGGTCCGTGAGACATCGTTGTGACGACAGGAGCACATCCCCACAAGCGGAATCCATGATTCAAAGGCGGTATGTCCGCAGGGCCGAACGAGTGGATTCATGAAGTGCCAGGTCAGAGACGCGAAGCGGCCGATCCCTTGGAGGCCAAGGGATCGGCCGCGAAATCGATGTACGACACACCTCGATACGAGGAGATCTCACACAGATGGTGGATCACGTATCGGCCGAATGATCCATACGCAGTGGATCAATCTCTCGATCAAGCCAAGGCGACGAGATCCGCGTAGTCGGAACCCCACAGGTCCTCGACACCGTCCGGCAGCAGGATGATCCGTTCCGGCTGGAGGGCCGCGACGGCACCCTCGTCGTGGGTGACGAGGACGACCGCGCCCTTGTAGGTGCGCAGCGCGCCGAGGATCTCCTCGCGGCTGGCGGGGTCGAGGTTGTTGGTCGGCTCGTCCAGGAGCAGCACGTTCGCCGAGGAGACGACCAGGGTGGCCAGGGCGAGCCGGGTCTTCTCGCCGCCGGAGAGGACGCCGGCGGGCTTGTCGACGTCGTCGCCGGAGAACAGGAACGAGCCCAGCACCTTGCGGACCTCGACGAGGTCCATGTCGGGGGCGGCCGAGCGCATGTTCTCCAGGACCGTGCGGTCGGGGTCCAGGGTCTCGTGCTCCTGGGCGTAGTAGCCCAGCTTGAGGCCGTGGCCGGGGACGACCTCGCCGGTGTCGGGCTGTTCCACCCCGCCGAGCAGACGCAGCAAAGTGGTCTTGCCGGCGCCGTTGAGGCCGAGGATGACGACCCTCGACCCCTTGTCGATGGCCAGGTCGACGTCGGTGAAGATCTCCAGCGAGCCGTACGACTTCGACAGGCCCTCGGCCATCAGCGGGGTCTTGCCGCAGGGCGAGGGCTCCGGGAAGCGGAGCTTGGCGACCTTGTCGGACATCCGGACCTCTTCGAGGCCGGAGAGCAGCTTCTCGGCACGGCGGGCCATGTTCTGCGCGGCGACCGTCTTGGTGGCCTTGGCGCGCATCTTGTCGGCCTGGGCGTTGAGCGCGGCGGCCTTCTTCTCGGCGTTGGCGCGCTCCCGCTTGCGGCGCTTCTCGTCGGCCTCGCGCTGCTGCTGGTAGAGCTTCCAGCCCATGTTGTAGACGTCGATCGTCGAACGGTTCGCATCGAGGTAGAAGACCTTGTTGACGACCGTCTCGACCAGGTCGACGTCGTGGGAGATCACGATGAAGCCGCCGCGGTACGTCTTCAGGTAGTCGCGCAGCCAGATGATCGAGTCCGCGTCGAGGTGGTTGGTCGGCTCGTCGAGCAGCAGGGTGTCGGCGTCCGAGAACAGGATGCGGGCCAGCTCGATGCGGCGGCGCTGACCGCCGGAGAGCGTGTGCAGGGGCTGGCCGAGCACACGGTCGGGGAGGTTGAGCGCGGCGGCGATGGTGGCGGCCTCGGCCTCGGCCGCGTACCCGCCCTTGGTGAGGAACTCGGTCTCCTGGCGCTCGTACTGCTTGAGGGCCTTCTCGCGGGTGCCGCCCTTGCCGTTCGCGATGCGCTCCTCGTTCTCGCGCATCTTGCGGATCAGTACGTCGAGGCCGCGTGCGGAGAGGACGCGGTCGCGGGCGAGGACGTCGAGGTCGCCGGTGCGGGGGTCCTGCGGGAGGTAGCCGACCTCGCCGGAGCGGGCGACGGTGCCGGCGGCCGGGATGCCGTCGCCGGCGAGGACCTTGGTGAGGGTGGTCTTGCCTGCGCCGTTGCGGCCGACGAGGCCGATGCGGTCGCCCTTGGCGACACGGAACGTGGCGTTCTCGATGAGGATGCGCGCACCGGCGCGCAGCTCGATACCGGAGGCGGAGATCACGGACAGACTCCAGGGCGGGGTGGATTGACGGTATGGGCGGCTGAGGACGTTCCCGCCGTCTAATGCGCGAGGAGAATGGCCATGGGGACAAGTCTAACGGGGCCGTGCAAGCGGTTTTTCTACGTCCATGCGTTCGGGCCGGCCGCTCGGCCCGGCGCCCGGGACGGAGCGGCGTTGTCAGTGGGGGCTGCAAGACTTTGGACCACGGCAGAACCGGCGCACGAAGGAGTGATCGGCATGGCAGGCACGGGCGGACGGCCGAGCATCTATCCGTCGCTGCTGTACGCGGACGCGAAGGCGGCGATCAGAGAGCTCACGGAGGCCTTCGGCTTCACCGAGCTGTCGGTGTACGAGGCGGCGGACGGCACGGTGATGCACGCCGAGCTCGTCCAGGGCAACGGCGCGGTGATGGTCGGCTCCAAGGGCCGGGGCGGCCGGTTCGACGCGGCGATGAAGGACGCGGGCCCCACGGGGGTGTACGTCGTCGTGGACGACGTCGACACTCATCACCAGCGGGCCGTCGAGCACGGCGTGGAGATCCTCATGCCCCCGACGGACCAGGACTACGGCTCGCGGGACTACATGGCCCGTGACGCCGAGGGCAACATCTGGAGCTTCGGGACGTACGCCCCCGAGATCGGCGCCTGAGCGGCCCGGTCCCGCCGGCTATCCGCCGGTGTGCACCTGGAAGGCGGCCCGGCGCACGGCCTTGGCGAGGGCGGGGTCGGGGTGGGCCGCGGCGAGAGCGACCAGGACCTGCACGGTGCGCGGATGGCCGACGGCGCGGACCTCGTCCAGCAGCACCGGGACGGTGGGCTGCACGGCGGCCTCCAGGTGCCGTACGAGCATCTCCGTCTCGCCGTGGTCGGAGACGGCGGCCGCGGTGTCGACCCACAGCCAGGTGGCCTCCTCGCGGGTGAGGACCTCGTGGGCGTCCTCCGGGTCGATGCCGTCGTGCTCGGCCAGCCACAGCAGGGCGTACGGCCGCAGGGCCGGCTCGTCCACGACGGAGCGTACGTCGGGCTCGGCGGGGGCACCGACGACGCGCAGGGCTTCGAAGGCGAGACCGCGCAGCAGGGCGTCCTCGCCCCGGGCGGCGCCGAGCAGTTCGGTGACGGCACTGCCGACGGGACGGGCGGCGAGCCAGGCGCGGTATTCGGCACGGGCCGCGTTGGGACGCAGCTGCGCGCAGCCGCGGAGCATGTCCTCGGCGGACTGCTCGATGTTGCCGGCGGGGCTCTGCGCGGCCACGCAGATCTGCTCCAGCTTGACCCAGACCGCCCAGCTGCCCAGCGGGGTGAGGGTGGCCTGGCCGTCGCCGTAGGTCAGGGCGCCGACGGAGGCGAGGGCCTTGACGGCCCAGTCGAGGAGGGGAGCGAGCGGGGTGTCCCCGGCGGGTGCGGCTTCCCCCTGTCCCAGGGACTCGACGGGCCCCGGGGACTCGGCGGAGCCCGGCTCGTAGGGGACCTCGCAGCGCTCGGTGCGCAGTTCGGTGACCCGCTGCTGGAGCAGGTCGAGCAGCTGCTCGACCGGGACGGGACCGGCGGAGAGCTGGAGGAAGGAGAGCACCTGGGGCATCGCCGAGACGACCTCGGCCACGGCCGCCGGCTCCTGGTCGGCCGGTTCCGGGCTGGCGAGCGACCAGGCGTCGAAGAGGGCGACCCAGCCGCGCAGTACGGCGCTGTCGTCACGGTCCCAGGCGCGCAGTCGCCAGCCGGGACGCGCGCTGTCCCCGTGCACCTCGATGAGTCCCGCGAGGCGCGCGGTGTCCCAGTCGGCGCGGATCCGGGCGGCGCTCAGGCCGAGGTCGTCGGCGGCGCATTCCGCGGTGGCGTCGGAGAGCGTGGCCTTGCCGTCGGTGGAGGCGCCGTTGCGGCCAGGGCCGAGGGCGGCGTCGGCCCAGCGGGCGACACGAACCGCGCCGGCCAGGCCGGTGCGCGCCAATCTGGCCAGTTCGCCGGGGGCCGGGGTGCCCTCCGGCGGCCGGGGGGCGGGGCGGCGCGGGCGCCGCTGGTTCACAGCTCTGGGGGCGGCGGCCAGGGGTCGCGGTCGGACGAGTCGAAGCCTGGAGTCGCGCGGGATACGGGACGTCACGGGTGCAGTCTTCCGGTTGACGGTCCGAAAACCCAAACGGAATGTCACTGGGGGCGACGGGGCTGGCCAACGCACATGGCCCGATGCCGGGCGAAGAGTCGTCTTCCGGCCAGTCGTACGACCTTAAACGGAACGGCTGGAACCGGGGCTTCCGACTTGTGCCGAGGGATCGGGGCGCGCTCACATCAGCGGGGTCAGGAACCGGCGCAGGCGCTCCTCGTACTCCTTGGGGTCCGCGTTCCACATCGCCGCGTGCGGGGCCTCGGGCACGGTGTGCAGGGCGACGAGGTCGGGACGGCGGGCGGCGAGGCGGCGGGAGTACTCCCAGGGGGCGACCGTGTCGTCCGGGCCGTGGACGATCAGGGTGGGTACGGCGAGCCGGCCCTGGTCGGCGGCCTCGGCGAGCCCGTCGGTGTGCAGCCCGGCCCGGCCCTGCGCGGCCCGCACCGCGAGCGGCAGCAGCGGCTCCGGTGTGTGCCGGGCCTGGGCGAGGGCCCGCAGGGTGGCCGGCCAGCTGAGCACCGGCGAGTCGAGGACCAGCCCGGCGACGCGCTCGCGCACGGCGGAGTGCTCGGCGGCGCGCAGGGCCATGGTGGCGCCGGTGGACCAGCCGAGGAGGACGACCCTGCGGGCACCGTAGCGGACGGCGTAGCGGATCGCGGCGTCCACATCGCGCCACTCGGTCTCGCCGAGGTGGCCCAGCCCGTCCGGCGGGCGCGGGGCGCCGAGGTCGCCGCGGTAGGCGAGGGCGAGCACCGGCAGGCGGCGGCCGTGCAGGAACCCCATGACGTTCATGGCGTGCTCGCGGGTGGTGCCGAGGCCGTGCACCGCGATCACCCAGGTGTCCCGGAAGCCGGGCACGAACCAGGCGGGCAGGGCACCGAGTTCACCGGGGACGTTTATGTCGGAGTGGTCGATGCCGAGGGCGGCGCCCGGATCGCCGACGTACAGGTTCGGGGTGAGCCAGACCGCGTCGCCGGGGGCGAGGGTGCCGTGCGTGACGCGTACGAGACGGCGTACGACGGTGTCGGCGGTGTGCTCCGCCGCCTCCAGGACGGGACCGACGACCGCGTGGGAGCCGTCGCCGGCCAGGCCGTAGGTGCCGGGGCGCAGGGAGGCCAGGTCGCGGGTGAGCGCGATCCGGCCCGCGGCGGTGCCGTGCACGGTGAGCCGGGGTTCGGTGGGCAGGGGGCGGCCCGCGGGCGCCTTCAGCGCGGCGTCGCTGGCGAATCGGCCGGCGGCCACGGACACGGCGCCGGCGGCCAGCACCGCGGTGAGTGCGGCTGCGGTCGCTTTGACGGTGCGCACGGATCCAGTGTCGTGGCGCGCCGGGCCGACGGCCAGCGGAGGGCCCGGCCGTCACGACGGATCCGGACGAGGGTGCGGTCACCCCCGCTGGCCGTACCCCTTCAAACGTGCCCCGGCCTCTTCCATCTGTTCCTCCGTCAGCAGGGAGGGCGCGCGGCCCGGCGCCGCGGACGCCGTCAGCCACAGCCGGCACATCCACTCCAGCTGGGCGGTGCGGTCGTAGGCCTGGTCGAGGGTGGCGCCGTAGGTGATCATGCCGTGGTTCCGCAGGAGGCAGCCGGAGCGGCCGGCGAGGGCGCTGAGCATGTTCTCGGCCAGTTCGTCCGTGCCGTAGGCCGCGTAGGGGGCGACCCGGGCGGGGCCGCCCATGGCCGCGGCCATGTAGTGGATCGGGGGCAGCTCGGTCACGAGGGTGGAGACGGCCGTGGCGTGCACCGCGTGGGTGTGGACGACGGCGCGGGCGTCGGTGGTGCGGTAGACGGCCAGGTGCATGGGCAGCTCGCTGGTCGGCACGAGCGTGCCGAGCACCTGGCATCCGTCGAGGTCGACGCCGGTGATGTCGTTCGGGGTCAGCCGGTCGTAGGGCACGCCCGACGGGGTGACCAGCACGAGGTCCCCGACGCGCGCCGACACATTGCCGGAGGTGCCGACGACCAGCCCGTCGGCGACGGTCCGCCGGGCCGTCGCGACCACGCCCTCCCACAGGTGTGACTCTTCCGCTTCCGGATCCCGTCGCTGTTCAGCCATGCGGGGATCCTGCCAGCCGGCCCGGCGCCGCGGGGTCCCGTGGCGTGAATCGGGCCTGAATTCGTACTCCCGAGCGGGCGCCGGACGGCGCGCCGCTCGCCCGTCTCGGCGGCGGCCCGCGGGGTGACCAGGATCTCTTTCGCGGGCCGCCGAGGCGACCGCGGGCCTTCGCGCGCGGCCGGCAGCCATGGGGCGCCTGGGATGTCGACCCGAACACGACCCCGACAACCCGCCACTGACATCCTGAAGCCCGCTTCAGTTCACTTTCCGTTCACCCAGGTTGCCTACGGTCCAACAGCCAATGACCTCGAACGATTGCCTGGGTAAATGGAAAACTTCTCGCTGATCCTCGCGATTGTGGTGGTAACCGCACTCGCGTTTGATTTCACGAACGGTTTCCACGACACCGCCAACGCGATGGCCACGACCATCTCGACCGGTGCGCTCAAGCCCAAGGTCGCGGTGGCCATGTCCGCCGCCCTCAACCTTGTAGGCGCCTTCCTCTCCGTGGAGGTCGCCAACACGATCTCCAAGGGTCTCGTCGACGAGAACGGCATACGTCCCGAGGTCATATTCGCCGCGCTGGTCGGCGCGATCCTCTGGAACCTGGTGACCTGGCTGGTGGGACTGCCCTCCAGCTCCTCCCACGCGCTGATGGGCGGCCTGATCGGCGCCACCGTCGCCTCCGCCGGCTTCGGTGCCGTCCACGGTGACGTCCTGGTCACCAAGGTCCTGCTCCCGGCGGTCGCCGCCCCGGTCGTGGCGGGTCTCGCGGCGATGTTCGCCACCCGGTTCTCCTACGGCATCGGCCGCGGCGCCGAGGGCGAGGCCACCCGCAAGGGCTACCGCGCGGGGCAGATCGCCTCGGCCGGCCTGGTCTCCCTGGCCCACGGCACCAACGACGCCCAGAAGACGATGGGCATCATCACCCTGGCGCTGATCGCGGGCGGCGCGGTCGCCCCCGGCTCCAACCCTCCCACCTGGGTGATCCTCTCCGCGGGCCTGGCCATCGCGCTCGGTACCTACATCGGCGGCTGGCGCATCATCCGCACCATGGGCAAGGGGCTGACCGACCTGGAGCCGCGACAGGGCTTCGCCGCCCAGACCAGCGCGGCCACCGCCATCCTGGCCTCCTCCCACCTCGGCTTCTCCCTCTCCACCACCCATGTCGTCTCCGGCTCGGTGATGGGCGCGGGCCTCGGCCGCAAGGGCGGTGTGGTCCGCTGGTCCACCGCGACCCGCATGGCCGTCGCCTGGGTGCTCACCCTCCCGGCCGCCGCACTGGTCGGCGCGGGCGCCGAGTCCGTCACGGACCTGGGCGACTGGGGCACCGCGGTCGTCGCCGTCTTCCTCGTCGGCGCCAGCGCCACGATCTGGAAGATCTCCCGTCGCCAGGTCGTCGACCACACCAACGTCGTGGCCGACGACACCGCCGAGCCGGCCGGCGTGGTGACCACCGCCATCGCCGCGGTGACCCCGCCGCCCGCGGGCACCGTCACCGAGGGCCTGACGGCCACGATCCCGTCTCCGGCCGCCGCCACCGACCCGGCCCCCGCCGCTCCGGCGACCCCGCCGGCCGCCACGGTCTGACCCGAGCACCCGGTAACTGAAGGAAGCATCCCCATGAAGATCGACTGGGCGGCCCTCGGCTCCGTCTTCGGCGTCAGCCTCGTGTTCACGGTGGGCCTGGTGGCCCTGTTCACCCTCGGCATCAACGGCCTCGCGCGCCGCGAGAAGGCCGCCGCACAGGGCGGCTCCGCCGCGCTGGCGGTGACGGGCGCGTACGTGTGCTTCGCGGCCTGCGCGGCCGCGGTGGCCTACGGGATCCATTTGATCGTGGCCAAGGCCTAGTTCCCCGGAGTCCCTCCTGCGCCCTGCCGGGCCGGCACGTCAGCCGGAGCGGCAGGGCGCAGGTGTGTCCACGGCGGGCGGGACCCGCCCACCACCTCCGGCGGTACGACCTGACCGTCGTCCGGCGGCAGTTCGGCCACGTACGCCACCGTGCGTCTCCCCCGCGTCCGTTGCATCCCGTATGAGACGTACGCACCCTTGCCATGCTCACGGTGTGTGAGCACAAGAGGGATCCCCGAACGTCGCCCGGAGGAGGGGGAATTCACCGCGACCCGGTCGTCGGGCACGGCCCGGCGGGCCGGCGATGTGGGCCTCAGCACAGTCCACCGTCCCAGGTCAAAGGCAAGTTGACGGCCCTTCCGGGTGCGTGGTGGACTGCCCACGCCATGTACGGCGGCAGAAGAGGAAGCCGGTGCGAATCCGGCGCGGTCCCGCCACTGTCACCGGGGAAGAACATCCCCGGGAGCCAGGAACTCTCACCGCCGGTCTCGTCGAACCAGGGCGCGGACACCCTGAGTGAGGACACATATCGCCATGCTCGGCCGCCGATCGAGGACCAGTACCGGACCCGCCCCTGAGCCCACGGCCGGCTGAGCCGATGGGTGCCGATCGCTCATACGCGTACGGCGCCGCCGCCGGCCTTCTCGGCGACCTGTTCCTCGGCGATCCGCGCCGCGGGCATCCGGTCGCCGTGTTCGGGCGCGCGGCCGCGGCCGTGGAACGCGTGCTGTGGCACGACCACCGTGGCTGGGGCGCCCTGCACACCGCCGTGTGCGCGGGCGGCGCCGTGGCGCTGGGGGCCGTCGCCGAGCGGGCCGTACGCCGCTCCCCCGCCGCCTCCGTCGCGCTGGCCGGTGCCGCCACCTGGGCCGTCGTCGGGGGCACGTCGCTGGCCCGGGAGGCCCGGACCGTCGGGCGCGCG
The DNA here is from genome assembly GCF_001542625.1 of Streptomyces griseochromogenes. NCBI lineage: Bacteria > Bacillati > Actinomycetota > Actinomycetes > Kitasatosporales > Streptomycetaceae > Streptomyces > Streptomyces griseochromogenes. The sequence goes on from NZ_CP016279.1 coordinate 8,317,159, forward strand.
CTGGAGGCCGGGGACATCGAGGCGGCGCGGGCGCGGCTGCCGCATCTGTGCGGCCGGGATCCGCAGGCCCTCGACGCCGACGGGATCGCCCGGGCCGTGGTCGAGTCCGTCGCCGAGAACACCTCCGACGCCGTCGTGGGTGCGCTGGTGTGGGGTGCGGTGGGCGGGGTGCCGGGGCTGCTCGGGTTCCGGGCCGTCAACACCCTGGACGCGATGGTGGGGCACAAGTCGGCCCGCTTCCGGCGCTACGGCTGGGCCTCCGCCCGGCTCGACGACCTCGCCGGCTGGCCGGGGGCGCGGCTGACCGCCGTACTCGCGGCCGCCGCCGGACCCGACCCGCGCGGCGCCCTGCGCGCCTGGCGGGCCGACGCCCGCAAGCACCCGAGCCCCAACGCCGGGCCCGTCGAGGCCTCGTTCGCGGGCGCTCTCGGTGTGCGGCTGGGCGGCACGCTCTCCTACGGCGGACGCGTCGAGCACCGGCCCGTGCTCAACGGGGATTCCGGGCGGGCCGTCCAGGTCACCGACATCGACCGGGCCGTACGGCTCTCCCGCCGCGTCGGCCTGCTCGCGCTCGGCGCGACGGTCGCCGCGCGCCGACTCGTGAAGGGACGTGGGAAGTGAACGGTGGTCTCCTCGTCGCCGGTACCACCTCCGACGCCGGCAAGAGCGTCGTGACGGCCGGGATCTGCCGGTGGCTGGTGCGCCAGGGCGTCAAGGTCGCGCCCTTCAAGGCGCAGAACATGTCCCTGAACTCGTTCGTGACGCGCGAGGGCGCCGAGATCGGGCGGGCGCAGGCCATGCAGGCCCAGGCCTGTCGCGTCGAACCGACGGCGCTGATGAACCCCGTGCTGCTCAAGCCGGGCGGCGAACAGAGCAGCCAGGTGGTGCTGCTGGGCAAGCCGGTGGGCGAGCTGAGCGCGCGCGGGTACCACGGAGGGCGCCGGCAACGGCTTCTGGGCACGGTCCTGGACTGTCTGGCCGAGTTGCGGGGCACGTATGACGCGGTGATCTGTGAGGGGGCCGGTTCGCCCGCGGAGATCAATCTGCGGCGGACCGACATCGTGAACATGGGGATCGCGCGGAACGCGCGGCTGCCCGTGCTCGTCGTCGGCGACATCGACCGGGGCGGTGTCTTCGCCTCGTTCTTCGGCACGGTCGCCCTGCTCTCACCGGAGGACCAGGAACTGGTCGCCGGGTTCCTGGTGAACAAGTTCCGCGGGGATGTCAGCCTGCTGGAGCCGGGGCTGGACATGCTGCACGGGCTCACCGGACGGCACACCTACGGCGTGCTGCCGTTCCGGCACGGGCTCGGCATCGACGAGGAGGACGGGCTCCGGGTCTCCCTGCGCGGCACCGTCCGCGAGTCGGCCGTGGCTCCCCCCGTCGGCGAGGACGTGCTGCGGGTCGCCGTCTGCGCGGTCCCGCTCATGTCGAACTTCACGGACGTGGACGCCCTGGCCGCCGAACCGGGCGTCGTGGTGCGGTTCGTGGACCGGCCGGAGGAGCTGGCGGACGCCGATCTCGTGGTGATCCCGGGAACGCGCGGGACGGTACGGGCTCTGGAGTGGCTGCGCGAGCGGGGCCTGGCCGACGCGCTCGTCCGCAGGGCCGCCGAAGGCCGCCCTGTCCTCGGGGTCTGCGGCGGCTTCCAGATCCTCGGCGAGCACATCGAGGACGAGGTCGAGTCGCGCGCCGGCAGCGTCCCGGGACTCGGAGTGCTCCCGGTGCGGGTGCGGTTCGCCCGCGAGAAGACCCTCACCCGGCCGGTGGGGGAAGCCCTCGGCGAGCGCGTCGACGGGTACGAGATCCATCACGGGGTGGCCGAAGTGACCGGCGGGGAGCCCTTCCTGGACGGCTGCCGGGTCGGCCGGACCTGGGGCACCCACTGGCACGGCTCGCTGGAGTCGGACGGTTTCCGGCGGGCCTTCCTGCGCGAGGTGGCCGCCGCCGCGGGCCGCCGCTTCGTGCCGGCCCCCGACACCTCGTTCGCCGTGCTGCGCGAGGAGCAGCTCGACCGGCTCGGCGACCTGATCGAACAGCACGCGGACACGGACGCGCTCTGGCGGCTCATCGAGTCGGGCGCGCCGCAAGGACTGCCTTTCATTCCACCGGGAGCGCCCGCATGAGCACAGTGTTGTTGTTGTCGACCGCCGACACCGATCTGCTGGCGGCCCGGGCCTCCGGCGCCGCGTACCGGATCGGCAACCCGACCCGGGTGGACGTCGCGGAGGAGCTGCCGGGCCTGGTCGAGGGCGCCGGCATCGCCGTCGTACGGCTGCTGGGCGGCAAGCGCGCCTGGGAGGACGGGCTGGCCGCGCTCAGTGCCTCCGGGATCCCGACCGTGCTGCTGGGCGGCGAGGCCGTGCCGGACGCCGAGCTGATGGCCGAGTCGTCCGTGCCGGCGGGTGTCGTGGCCGAGGCGCTGAAGTACCTGGTCGAGGGCGGCTCCGCGAACCTGACCGAGCTGGCCCGGTTCCTGTCCGACACCGTGCTGCTGACCGGTGAGGGCTTCGAGGAGCCACGGAAGATGCCGGAGTACGGGGTGCACGGCGAGCGTGACCTCGTCGCGGGCCGCCCCACCGTCGGCGTGCTCTTCTACCGGGCCCACGAGCTGAGCGGCAACACCGCCTTCGTGGACACCCTGTGCGACGCGATCGAGGCGCACGGAGCCAACGCGCTTCCCGTGTACTGCGGTTCGCTGCGCGGCGCGGACGCCGGGCTGTACGAGATCCTCGGCCGGACCGATGCCCTGGTCGCCACCGTCCTCGCCGCCGGCGGTACGCACGCCTCCGAGGCGTCGGCGGGCGGCGACGAGGAAGCCTGGGACATCGGAGCCCTCGCCGACCTGAACGTCCCCGTGCTGCAGGGTCTCTGCCTCACCTCCTCGCGGGCCGCCTGGGACGAGTCGGACGCCGCCCTCTCCCCCATGGACGCGGCGATGCAGGTCGCGATCCCGGAGTTCGACGGGCGGCTCGTCACCGTGCCGTTCTCCTTCAAGGAGCAGGGCCCGGACGAGGTCCCGGTGTATGTCGCCGATCCCGAGCGGGCCGGGCGCGTGGCCGGAATCGCCGTACGGCACGCCCGGCTCGGGCACAAGGCGAACGCCGACAAGCGGCTCGCGCTCGTCTTCACCGCCTACCCGACCAAGCACTCGCGCGTCGGCAACGCGGTCGGCCTGGACACGCCCGCGTCGGCGGTGCGCGTCCTGGACGCCCTCAAGGAGGCGGGCTACGGCCTGACCGAATACCCCGCGGGCGGCGACGAGTTGATCCACCGGCTCATCGAGGCCGGCGGGCACGACGTCGAGTGGCTGACGGAGGACCAGCTGGCCGCCGCGCCCGCGCGCGTGCCGCTGGCCGACTACCGGGCCTGGTTCGACAGGCTCGACCCGGAGCTCAGGGACGCCATGCTGGAGGCGTGGGGCGAGCCGCCGGGCAGTCTGTACGTGGACGGCGACGACATCGTGCTCGCCGCCCTCCGGTTCGGGAACGTCGTCGTGATGATCCAGCCGCCGCGCGGCTTCGGCGAGAACCCGATCGCGATCTACCACGACCCCGACATGCCGCCCTCGCACCACTACATGGCGGCCTACCGCTGGCTGGAGAACAGTTTCGGCGCGGACGCGATCGTGCACATGGGCAAGCACGGCACGATGGAGTGGCTGCCCGGCAAGGGTCTCGGCCTCTCCCGGGGCTGCGCGCCGGACGCCGTCCTCGGCGATCTCCCGCTGATCTACCCGTTCATCGTCAACGACCCCGGCGAGGGTACCCAGGCCAAGCGGCGCGGGCACGCCACGGTGGTCGACCACCTCGTACCGCCGATGGCCCGTGCCGACACCTACGGCGACCTGGCCAAGCTGGAGCAGCTGCTGGACGAGTACGCGCTCGTCTCCGATCTGGACCCGGCGAAGGCCCCGGCCGTGCGGGCGCAGATCTGGACGCTGGTCAAGGCGGCCGAACTCCACCACGACCTGCACGTGGACGAGCAGCCGGAGGACGGCGACTTCGACGAGTTCGTCATGCACATCGACGGCTATCTGTGCGAGATCAAGGACGTGCAGATCCGCGACGGGCTGCACATCCTGGGCGGCGGGCCGGTCGGCGAGCCGCGGGTGAACCTGGTCCTCGCCGTGCTGCGCGCCTCGCAGGTGTGGGGCGGGCGGGCGAACGCGCTGCCGGGGCTGCGGGCCTCGCTGGCCGAGCACTTCGGGCTCGTGGAGAAGGAGTTGCTCGCCGAGCCGGGCGCGCCGGTGAAGGTGCCGGTCGAGCTGACGGATCTGGTCGAGGGCCCGTCCCGTACGGCCGCCGACGCGATCGATCTGCTGGAGCAGCTGTGCCGGCGGATCGCGGAGGCCATGGAGGCCCGCGGCTGGGCGGTGGCCGAGAGCGCGCCGCTGGTCCGCGAGGTCCTGGGCGCCGAGCTCCGGGACGCGGTCGCCGTGCTGGAGTTCGCCTGCACGGAGGTGGTCCCGCGGCTCGCCCGCACGACCGACGAGATCGGCCACATCCTGCGCGCGCTGGACGGCGGTTACGTCCCGGCGGGCCCGTCCGGATCGCCGACCCGCGGTCTGGTCAACGTCCTGCCGACCGGTCGCAACTTCTACTCGGTCGACCCCAAGGCCATCCCCTCCCGGCTGAGCTGGGAGGTCGGCCAGTCGCTCGCCGACTCGCTGGTGCAGCGGTATCTGCAGGACACCGGGGAGTACCCGAAGTCCGTCGGCCTCACGGTGTGGGGCACGTCGGCGATGCGCACCCAGGGCGACGACATCGCCGAGATCCTGGCGCTGCTGGGCTGCCGCCCGGTCTGGGACGAGGCCTCGCGCCGGGTGACAGGGTTCGAGGTGATTCCCCCGGCGGAGCTGGGCCGGCCGCGCATCGACGTCACGGTCCGTATCTCCGGCTTCTTCCGGGACGCGTTCCCGCATGTGGTCGGGCTGATCGACGACGCGGTGCGGGCGGTGGCCGAGCTGGACGAGCCCGGCGAGCAGAACTTCGTGAAGGCGCACGCCGACGAGGACACCGCCGGGCACGGCGACCGGCGGCGGGCCACGGCCCGTATCTTCGGCTCCAAGCCGGGGGCCTACGGCGCCGGTCTGCTGCCGCTGATCGACGCCCGCAACTGGCGCTCCGACGCCGATCTCGCCGAGGTGTACGCGGTGTGGGGCGGTTACGCGTACGGGCGCGGACTCGACGGGCGGGCGGCGCGCGGGGACATGGAGACCGCGTTCAAACGGATCGCGGTCGCCGCGAAGAACGTCGACACCCGCGAGCACGACCTCGTCGACGCCGACGACTACTTCCAGTACCACGGCGGCATGGTCGCCATGGTCCGCCATCTGACCGGCGCCAACCCCGAGGCCTACGTGGGTGACAGCGCCGTACCCGACCAGGTGAGGACCCGCACGCTCGGCGAGGAGACCCACCGCGTCTTCCGCGCCCGCGTGGTCAACCCGCGCTGGATGGCGGCCATGCGCCGGCACGGCTACAAGGGCGCCTTCGAGATGGCGGCGACCGTGGACTACCTCTTCGGCTACGACGCCACGGCGGGCGTGGTCGACGACTGGATGTACGAGAAGCTCAGCGCCGAGTACGTCTTCGACCCGGAGAACCGGGACTTCATGAAGAAGTCCAATCCGTGGGCGCTGCGCGGGATCACCGAGCGGCTGCTGGAGGCGGCGGACCGCGGGCTGTGGGCCGAGCCGGACGCGGACACGCTGGAGCGGCTGCGCGCCACCTATCTGGAGCTGGAAGGCGACTTGGAGGGCGAGGAGAAGTGAGTACCCCGTTTCCGTTCACGGCCGTCGTCGGCCAGGACGACCTGCGGCTCGCGCTGTTGCTGAACGCCGTGTCGCCGGCGGTCGGCGGTGTGCTGGTGCGCGGCGAGAAGGGCACGGCCAAGTCGACGGCGGTGCGGGCCCTTTCGGCACTGCTGCCTGAGGTGTCCGTGGTCCCCGGGTGCCGCTTCTCCTGTGATCCGGCCGCGCCGGACCCGTCCTGCCCGGACGGGCCGCACGAGACCGGTGCCGGTGCGCCGCGGCCCGCGCGGATGGTCGAGCTGCCGGTCGGCGCCTCCGAGGACCGGCTGGTGGGCGCACTCGACATCGAGCGGGCGCTCGCCGAGGGCGTGAAGGCGTTCGAGCCGGGCCTGCTGGCCGACGCGCACCGCGGGATCCTGTACGTGGACGAGGTCAACCTCCTCCACGACCACCTGGTCGACCTGCTGCTGGACGCGGCGGCCATGGGCGCGTCCTACGTCGAGCGCGAGGGTGTCTCGGTACGGCACGCGGCCCGCTTCCTGCTCGTCGGCACCATGAACCCGGAGGAGGGCGAGCTGCGGCCGCAGCTGCTCGACCGGTTCGGGCTGACCGTGGAGGTCGCGGCCTCGCGGGAGCCCGACCAGCGGGTGGAGGTCGTGCGGCGCCGGCTGGCCTACGACGACGACCCGGCCGGGTTCGCCGCACGGTGGGCCGACGACGAGGCCGCCGTACGCGGGCGGATCGTGGCGGCGCGGGAGCTGCTGCCACAGGTGCGGCTGGGCGACGGGGCGCTGCGGCAGATCGCGGCGACCTGCGCGGCCTTCGAGGTGGACGGCATGCGCGCCGACATCGTGATGGCGCGAACGGCGACCGCGCTGGCCGCGTGGGCCGGGCGGACGGACGTGCTCGCCGAGGACGTCCGGCAGGCCGCGCTGCTCGCGCTGCCGCACCGGCGGCGCAGGAACCCGTTCGACGCGCCGGGGCTCGACGAGGACAGGCTCGACGAGACGCTGGAGCAGTTCTCCGGGGACGACGCGGACGGCGACGAGGATCCCGACCCGGACGGGCCCGGAGGCGGCGGTGGGCAGCCGGCGCCCGACAGCGGCCCGCAGAGCGACGGCGGCAGCGGCGCGCGGCCCGAGACCGGCGAGGGCGGCGAGCCGCAGGCCTCCGGGGCGCGGGAGCAGTCGCCCGTACGGGCGGCCGAACCGTTCCGTACCAAGGTGCTGAGCGTGCCCGGGCTCGGCGAGGGTGCCGCCGGGCGGCGCTCGCGGGCGCGGACCGAGCACGGGCGGACGACCGGGGCCCGGCGGCCCCGGGGCACGCTGACCAAGCTGCATCTGGCGGCGACCGTGCGGGCCGCCGCCCCGCACCAGCGGGCGCGCGGGCGGTCCGGGCCGGGTCTTGTGCTGCGCCGGGACGATCTGCGGCAGGCGACGCGGGAGGGGCGCGAGGGCAACCTCGTGCTGTTCGTGGTCGACGCCTCCGGGTCGATGGCGGCGCGGCAGCGGATGAGCGCCGTGAAGGGTGCCGTGCTGTCCCTGCTGCTCGACGCCTACCAGCGGCGGGACAAGGTGGGGCTCGTGACCTTCCGGGGCGCCTCGGCCGATGTCGCCCTGCCGCCGACCTCCTCCGTGGACGCGGCGGCCGCCCGCCTCGAATCGCTGCCGACGGGCGGCCGTACCCCGCTCGCGGCCGGGCTGCTCAAGGCGCACGAGGTGCTGCGGGTGGAGCGGCTGCGCGATCCGGCGCGCCGGGCACTGGTCGTGGTGGTGACCGACGGGCGGGCCACCGGCGGCCCGGAACCGGTCGCGCTGGCCGGGCGTGCGGCGCGGCTGTTCGCCGCCGAGGGTGTCGCCTCGGTCGTCGTGGACTGCGAGTCGGGGCCGGTGCGGCTCGGGCTCGCCGGGCAGCTCGCGGGTGAGCTGGGCGGTACGGCCGTCACGCTGGACGAGTTGCGGGCCGACTCGATCGCCGGTCTGGTCAGGGACGTGCAGGGGACTTCTAGGAGGGTCGCGTAATGCCGCAGGGACAGCCGAGTGTGGTTCCGGACGACGGGCTGACGACCCGGCAGCGGCGCAACAGGCCGCTGGTCGTCGTCCACACGGGCATCGGCAAGGGCAAGTCGACGGCCGCGTTCGGGCTTGCGCTGCGCGCCTGGAACCAGGGCTGGCCGATCGGGGTGTTCCAGTTCGTCAAGTCGGCGAAGTGGAAGGTCGGCGAGGAGAACGCGCTGCGCGTGCTCGGCGCCTCCGGCGAGGGCGGGACCGTCGACTGGCACAAGATGGGCGAGGGCTGGTCCTGGGTCCAGCGGGACGCCCAGATGGACAACGAAGAGAAGGCCCGGGAGGGCTGGGAGCAGGTCAAGCGGGATCTGGCGGCCGAGACGTACCGGCTGTACGTGCTGGACGAGTTCGCGTACCCGATGCACTGGGGGTGGGTGGACACGGACGAGGTCGTGGAGGTGCTGCGCGACCGGCCCGGTACGCAGCATGTGGTGATCACCGGGCGGAACGCGCCCGGGAAGCTGGTGGACTTCGCGGATCTGGTGACCGACATGTCCAAGGTCAAGCACCCCATGGACGCGGGGCAGAAGGGCCAGAAGGGCATCGAGTGGTGAGTGCCGTTCCCCGGCTGGTCATCGCCGCGCCGTCGTCCGGCAGCGGCAAGACCACCGTCGCCACGGGGCTGATGGCCGCGTTCGCCGCGCGGGGGCTCGCCGTGTCCCCGCACAAGGTCGGGCCCGACTACATCGATCCCGGGTATCACGCGCTCGCGACCGGGCGGGTGGGCCGCAACCTGGACGCGTACCTGTGCGGCCCCGAGCTGGTCGCTCCGCTGTTCCTGCACGGGGCGCGGGGCTGCGATCTCGCCGTCGTCGAGGGTGTGATGGGGCTGTACGACGGGGCCGCGGGCGAGGGGGAACTCGCGTCCACGGCCCATGTCGCCAAGCTGCTGCGGGCGCCGGTGGTACTGGTCGTGGACGCGTCGTCGCAGTCGCGGTCGGTGGCGGCGCTGGTGCACGGGTTCGCTTCCTGGGATCCGGAGGTGCGGCTCGGGGGCGTGATCCTGAACAAGGTGGGGTCGGACCGGCACGAGTCGCTGCTGCGGGAGGCGCTGGATTCCTCCGGGGTGCCTGTGCTGGGTGTTCTGCGGCGGGTGCCTCAGATGGACACGCCTTCTCGGCATCTGGGGCTGGTGCCGGTCACCGAGCGGCGCTCCGCCGCGGTCGACTCCGTCGGGGCCATGGCAGCGCAGGTGGCTCAGGGGTGTGACCTGGGCGCACTGGAAGCACTCGCGCGCAGTGCCGGTGCCCTCCCAGGGGGCTTCGCCCCCTGGACCCCCGCTGGGCCGGACCGGCAACCGACGCCCGGCCCACCGGTGGTGGCCGTCGCCGGCGGGCCCGCCTTCACCTTCTCCTACGCCGAGCACACCGAGCTGCTCACCGCCGCCGGTGCCGAAGTGGTCACCTTCGATCCGCTTCGGGACGAGCAACTGCCCGAAGGGACGGCCGGGTTGGTCATCGGGGGCGGTTTCCCCGAGGTGTACGCCGCCGAGCTGTCCGGCAACGAGCCGCTGCGCAAGGCGATCACCGAGCTGGCGCTCGGCGGTGCGCCCGTCGCCGCCGAGTGCGCCGGGCTGCTCTACCTCTGCCGGGAGCTGGACGGCCGGCCCATGTGCGGCGTGCTGGACGCGACCGCGCGGATGACGGAACGGCTCACCCTGGGCTACCGGGACGCGGTGGCCGTCGGGGACAGTGTGCTGGCCGTCGCGGGGACGCGGATGCGGGGGCACGAGTTCCACCGCACGGTCGTCGAGCCCGGCGCCGGCGCGGCTCCCGCCTGGGGCGTGCGGACCCCGGTGCGGCGGGTCGAAGGTTTTGTGCAGCAAGGTGTGCACGCGAGTTATCTGCACACGCACTGGGCGTCCGAGCCCGGTGTGGCCCGTCGGTTCGTGGAGAGGTGCCGGACGTCATGAGCAGCAGGCTGATCGGTGTCGGGGTCGGTCCCGGTGACCCGGAGCTGGTGACCGTCAAGGGGGTCGACGCGCTGCGCGCGGCCGACGTCGTCGTCGTACCCGTGATGGCCGCGTCCGATGGAACGGATGGCGGCGAACGGGGGCGGGCCGAGGCGACCGTGTTGCACTACGTGCCCGAGGACAAGGTCGTCCGGGTGGTGTTCGCGCTGAACGAGCGGACCGACCGGGCGCGCCGGGAGGCCGCCTGGGACGCGGCGGGCGAGCGGGTCGCCGGGCTGCTGCGCGCGCACGGGTCCGTCGCCTTCGCCACCATCGGGGATCCAAACGTGTACTCGACGTTCACGTATCTCGCGCAGACGATCACGGAGCTGGTGCCGGGTGCCGTGGTGGAGACGGTGCCCGGGATCACCGCCATGCAGGACCTGGCCGCCCGGTCGGGGGCGGTACTCACGGAGGGTACCGAGCCGTTGACGCTGGTGCCGGTGACGGCGGGCTCGCAGGTGCTCAAGGAGGCGCTGGCCGGGCCGGGGACCGTCGTGGCGTACAAGTTCGGGCGGCAGGCCGCCGAGGTCGCCGAGGCGCTGCGGGAGACCGGGCGGATCGGGGACGCCGTGTGGGGGTCGGCGCTCGGGCTGCCGGAGGAGTCGGTGCGGCCGGCCGCCGAGTGGGACGGGGAGCCGCTGCCCTACCTCTCGACGCTGATCGCGCCGCCGCGGCGCGACGGCGGGCGGGGCGGGAAGCTGTGAGGCGGCCGGTGCGGTCAGCCGCCGGAGATGCCGACCACCAGCCAGATGAAGGCCGCGCCCGCCACCGTGCACAGCAGGGTGGAGCGGGCCGGGTGCTCGTGGTGGGCCTCGGGCAGGATCTCGGCGGCGGCGAGGTAGAGCAGTACGCCGCCGAAGAGGCCGAGATAGCCGCCGAGCACCGGTTCCGGGATGTGGAAGAAGGCGGTCGACAGGGCGCCCACGAGGGGTGCGCAGGCGTCCGCCACGAGCATGCATATCGCCCGGCGGCGCGCGTTGCCGTACAGGCTCGTGATGGTGAAGGTGTTGAAGCCGTCGGCGAAGTCGTGCGCGATCACGGCGAGCGCGACGGAGGTGCCCATGCCGCCGCCCACCTGGAAGGCCGCGCCTATCGCCACGCCGTCCATGGCGCTGTGGCCGACCATCGCGGCGGCCGCCGTGAGGCCCACCTCGGGCGCCCGGTGGTTGTGCTCGGCGCCGCCGTGGGCCGCCTGGCGCACGGCCAGGGTGCGTTCCACCAGATGGGCCAGCAGGAAACCGGCCACGAACAGCAGCAGGGCCGTGGGTACGCCGAAGACCTCGCGGCTCGCCGCGCGCAGTGCCTCGGGCAGCAGGTCCAGGCCGACCACGCCCAGCATCAGGCCGCCGGCCAGTCCGAGGACGAGATGGCGACGGTCGGTCACGCGCTGTGCCGTCCAGCCGCCGGCCAGCGTCATCAGGAACGCGCCGAGCGCGACAAAGACCGCCATAGGCCCTTGCTATCCGATGGAAGCGCCTTCGCGCACATCCGCGGCCACGCCGACCGCCCCAGACCGTGACATTCCACCCGCTTACGCCTTGCGTTTCCGTATGAGAGGACCCCTTCCCATGGCCGATGCCCCCACCGGCAAGGTGACGTTCGTCGGTGCCGGCCCCGGCGCCGCCGATCTGCTGACGTTCCGGGCCGCGCGCGCGATCGCGGAGGCGGACGTGGTGATCTGGGCCGCGAGCCTGGTCCAGGCGGAGGTCCTGGAGCACGCGCGCGAGGACGCGGAGATCCTGGACTCGGCGGCCATGTCCCTGGAGGACGTCGTGGCCGTGTACGAGCGGGCCGCTGCCGAGGGGCTGAAGGTGGCCCGTATCCACTCCGGCGACCCGGCGCTGTGGGGCGGCACCCAGGAGCAGCTGGACCGGTGCGCCGGGATCGGGATCGAGACGGAGGTCGTGCCCGGCGTCTCGTCCTTCTCCGCCGTCGCCGCGCTCGCGCGGCGTGAGCTGACCATCCCGGAGATCGCCCAGTCCGTGATCCTGACCCGGCTCGGCGGCGGCAAGACGCCGATGCCGCCCGGCGAGGAGGTGCGCGAGTTCGCCCGGCACGGCACCACCATGGCCGTCTTCCTGTCGGCGGCGCGCAGCGGCCAGCTGGTGCGCGAGCTGCTGGAGGGCGGCTACCCGACGGACACCCCCGTGGTCGTCGCCTACCAGGCGACCTGGCCGGAGGAGCTGGTCGTGCGGTGCACGATCGGCACGCTGGAGGAGACGGTCAAGGAGCACAAGCTCTGGAAGCACACGCTCTTCCTGGTCGGCCCGGCGCTGGACGCCCACGGGACGCGTTCGCACCTGTACCACCCGGGGCACTTCCACGGCTACCGCAAGGCCGACCCCGAGGCCCGGCGGGCGCTGCGCGAACGGGGTGCGAACAGTTGATCACGGTCGTCGGTACGGGGACGGGGGCGCCGCCGGTCCCCGAGGACGCCCTCGCCGGTGCCGCTCTGGTCGTCGGCGGGCGGCGGCATCTGGACGCCGTACGGCTGCCCGAGGGCGCGGAGCGGATCGTGCTCGGGCCGCTGGCGCCCGCCCTGGACGCGATCGGCGAGTACGTCGGCAAGGAACTGCCGGTTCTCGTGCTGGCCTCCGGGGATCCCGGGTTCTTCGGGATCGTGCGGGCGCTGGCCGAGCGGTTCGGGTCCGGGCGGCTGGACGTACGGCCCGGGGTGTCGTCCGTGGCGACCGCGTTCGCGCGGCTCGGGCTGCCGTGGGACGACGCGGTGGTGGTGAGCGCGCACGGGCGTGATCCGCGCACGGCCGTCAACGTGTGCCGGGCGCACCCGAAGGTGGCCGTGCTGACCGGGCCGGGGGCCGGGCCCGCCGAGCTGGGTGCGGCGGTCGGGAACGGCCGTGTCCTGGTGGTGGCGAGCGCGCTCGGCGATCCGGATCACGAACGCGTGGAGCGGGTGACGCCCGCCGAGGCCGCGGCCCGGGACTGGGGCACGGCGGTGAGCGTGGTGCTGTGCCTGGACGAGACGCGGGCGCTCGGTGCCGTGCGCACGGTCGCCGGGGTGTCCGCGCGGCCGGACCGATGGGCGCTGGACGAGAGCGAGTTCGCGCACCGGGACTCGATGATCACCAAGTTCGAGGTGCGGGCCCTGGCACTCGCCCGGCTCGGGCCGCGCCCGGGCGACCTGGTGTGGGACGTCGGCGCGGGCTCGGGCTCGGTGGCCGTGGAGTGCGCGCGGCTCGGCGCGGCCGTGGTCGCCGTCGAGAAGGCCCCGGACGGGGTCGAGCGGATCCGTGCCAACGCGCACGCCCACGGTGTCGACGTGGACGTGGTGCACGGCTCGGCACCGGCCGCGCTGGCCGGGCTCGGCGACGATCCCGACGCCGTGTTCGTCGGTGGCGGAGGGTGCGAGCTGCCCGCCGTCGTCACCGCGTGCGCGCGGCGGGCACGGCGGACCGTCGTCGTCGCGATGGCCGCCCTGGACCGGGTGCCCGCGGCGCGCGAGGCGCTGACGGCCGCCGGATTCACCTGTGACGGGGTGCTGCTGCAGTCGTCGCGGCTCGCACCGCTGCCGGGCAACGTGACCCGGCTGGCGGCGACCAATCCCGTTTTCCTGCTGTGGGGCGTCAGAACCCCGGCGTCTAACGAAGGAGTGACTCAGTGATCGGCCTCATTTCCGCCACCGCGGCGGGGGCGGCGGCGCGCGACCGGCTGGCCGCGGCCTGGCCGGACCGTACCCGGGTGTACGACGGCCTGGCCGGGGAGGCCGTGCGGGCCGCGTTCGCCGAGTGCGAGCAGCTGGTGTGCTTCCTGGCGACGGGCGCGACGGTACGGCTGCTCGCGCCGCTGCTGGCCGACAAGGCGGCGGACCCGGGTGTGGTCTGCGTGGACGAGGCAGGCCGGTTCGCGGTGTCGCTGGTCGGCGGGCACGGCGGCGGCGCCAACGAACTCGCCCGCGAGGTGGGCGCGTTGCTGGGGGCCGAGCCGGTGGTGACGACCGCGACGGACGCGGTGGGGCTGCCGGGTCTGGACACGCTCGGGTTCCCGTACGAGGGGTCGGTGGCGACGGTGTCCCGGGCCCTGCTGGACGGCGAGGAGGTCGTCCTGGAGGCCGAGGTGCCGTGGCCGCTGCCGCCGCTGCCGAGCGCGCCCGAGGGGTCGTACACCGTCCGGCTCACGGACCGTGCCGTCGAACCGGGCGAGCGTGAGGTGCTGCTCAGGCCGCCGTCCCTGGTGGTCGGGGTCGGCGCCTCCAAGGGTGCGCCGGTGGAGGAGATCCTCGGGCTGGTCGAGGACGCGCTGCGGGAGGCGGGGCTCTCGCCGAAGTCCGTGGCCGAGCTCGCCACCGTGGACGCCAAGTCCGAGGAGCCGGGCCTGGTGGCCGCCGCCGAGCGTCTTGGGGTGCCCCTGGTGACGTACCCGGCCGAGGAGCTGGCGGCCGTGGCGGTACCCAATCCGTCCGACGCGCCGCTCGCGGCCGTCGGCACCCCGTCCGTCGCCGAGGCGGCCGCGCTGCTGCGTGGCGGTGAACTCCTGGTCCCCAAGCGGAAGTCCGCGGCGCGGCCGGCCATGGCCACCTGTGCCGTGGTACGGCGTCCGGGGCGCGGGCGGCTCGCGGTGGTCGGGCTGGGCCCCGGTGCCCGGGATCTGCTCACCCCGCGCGCGGCGGCCGAGTTGCGGCGGGCCTCGGTGCTGGTCGGGCTCGACCAGTACGTGGACCAGATCCGCGACCTGCTGCGGCCCGGCACCCGGGTGCTGGAGTCGGGGCTCGGCGCGGAGGAGGAGCGGGCCCGCACGGCGGTCGCCGAGGCCCGCAAGGGGCACGCGGTGGCGCTGATCGGCAGCGGGGACGCGGGTGTGTACGCCATGGCCTCCCCCGCGCTCGCCGAGGCGTCCGACGACATCGACGTGGTCGGTGTGCCGGGCGTGACGGCCGCGCTGGCGGCCGGGGCGATCCTGGGCGCGCCGCTGGGCCACGACCATGTGTCGATCAGCCTGTCCGACCTGCACACGCCGTGGGAGGTCATCGAGCGGCGGGTGCGGGCCGCGGCCGAGGCGGATCTCGTGGTCACCTTCTACAACCCGCGTTCCCGGGGCCGCGACTGGCAGCTGCCCAAGGCGCTCGCGATCCTCGCGGAGCACCGGGAGCCGGCGACCCCCGTCGGTGTCGTGCGCAACGCCTCGCGGCCGGACGAGTCGAGCCGGGTGACCGCACTGGCCGCGCTGGACCCGGCGACGGTCGACATGATGACGGTCGTGACCGTGGGCAACACGGCGACCCGGGACATCGCGGGGCGCATGGTGACGCCGCGCGGCTACCGCTGGCAGACATCGCGGGAGGACGCCAAGTGAACCGTGTGGTCCACCCCATCGAGCAGGAGTCCTTCCGGCGGCTGCGGGCCCGCCTGGACACCTCGCACTTCCCGCCGCTGACCCGGGCGGTGGTGGAGCGGGTCATCCACTCCGCCGCCGACCTGGAGTACGCGAGCGACCTCGTCATGGACGAGGGCGACCTGGTACGGGCCCACGCCGCGCTGCACTCCGGGGCGCCGGTCGTCGTGGACGTGGAGATGGTCGCGGCCGGTATCACCAGGCGGGAGACCGTCTGCCGGCTCAAGGACGCCGGGTCGGGGCCGGGGCTGACCCGTTCGGCACACGCGGTCCGGCTCGCGTACGAACAGGTCGGGCCCGGCGCCCTGTGGGTGATCGGCTGCGCGCCGACCGCCCTGGAGGAACTGCTCACGCTGGACGCCTCCCCCGCGCTCGTGATCGGCCTGCCCGTCGGCTTCGTCGGCGCGGCCGAGTCCAAGGAGGCGCTGCGTGCGAGCGGGCTGCCCGCCGTGAGCAACGTGTCCGAGAAGGGCGGTTCGGCGGTGGCCGCGGCCGCGCTCAACGCCCTGCTGTACCACCCCCTTTCATCTTCCGAGGAGACATCGTGACCACCCCGCCGCCCGCCCTGCTCATCGCCGGCCACGGCACCCGGGACGAGGCCGGGGCCGAGGCGTTCCGCGACTTCGTGCGGCAGCTGCAGCTTCGGCTGTCCGAGGTTCCGGTCGCCGGCGGCTTCATCGAGCTGTCCCCGCCGCCGCTCGGCGACGCCGTCGCCGGGATGGTGGCCCGGGGCGTACGACGGTTCGCGGCCGTGCCGCTGATGCTGGTGTCCGCCGGGCACGCCAAGGGGGACATCCCGGCGGCGCTGGCCCGCGAGAAGGAACGCCACCCGGGCATCTCGTACACCTACGGCCGCCCGCTGGGCCCGCACCCGTCGCTGCTGTCGGTCCTGGAGCGGCGGCTGGACGACGCCCTCGGCGGGAGTGCCCGTACGCCCGAGGACCGGGCCGATGTGACCGTGCTGCTGGTGGGTCGGGGCTCCACCGACCCGGACGCCAACGCCGAGGTGTTCAAGGCGGCGCGGCTGCTGTGGGAGGGGCGCGGGTACGCCGGTGTGGAGACGGCGTTCGTGTCGCTGGCGGCGCCGGACGTGCCGAGCGGGCTCGACCGGTGCGCGAGGCTGGGGGCGAAGCGGATCGTCGTCCTCCCCTATTTCCTGTTCACCGGGATCCTGCCGGACCGAGTGCGGGAGCAGACGGAGGGCTGGGCGGCCGCGCATCCGGAGACCGAGGTGCGCTCGGCGGACGTCATCGGGCCCGAGCCGGAGCTGCTGGACCTGGTGATCGAGCGGTACGAGGAGGCGATCAAGGGTGATCTGCGCATGAACTGCGACTCCTGCGTGTACCGGATCGCGCTGCCGGGCTTCGAGGACAAGGTGGGGCTGCCGCAGCAGCCGCACTTCCACCCGGACGACGACGGCCACCACCACGGGCACCACCACCACGGCGGGCACTCGCACAGCCATGCGCACTGAGCACACCACGGCCGCCGGGGACGCCCTGCGCCATCACGGGGACGCCGAGGTCCGGGACGACGGAGCGGGGCTGGTCGATCTCGCGGTCAATGTCCGCGCGGACACGCCTCCGGTCTGGCTGCGGGAGGAGATCGCCCGTTCGCTGTCCTCGCTCGCGGCCTACCCGGACGGGCGGGCCGCACGGGCGGCGGTGGCGGCGCGGCACGGGCTGCCCGTGGAGCGGGTGCTGCTGACGGCGGGCGCGGCGGAGGCGTTCGTGCTGCTGGCGCGGTCGCTGGAGGTACGCAAGCCGGTGGTGGTGCATCCGCAGTTCACCGAGCCGGAGGCGGCGCTGCGGGATGCGGGGCACACCGTGGCCCGGGTGCTGCTGCGGGAGGCGGACGGCTTCCGGCTGGATCCGGGGGCCGTTCCGGAGGACGCCGATCTGGTGGTGATCGGGAATCCGACCAATCCGACGTCGGTCCTGCACCCGGCCGCCGCGATCGCCTCGCTCGCCCGTCCGGGGCGGATCCTGGTGGTCGACGAGGCGTTCATGGACGCGGTGCCCGGTGAGCGGGAGGCCCTTGCCGGGCGGACCGATGTGCCCGGTCTCGTCGTGCTGCGCAGTCTGACCAAGACCTGGGGGCTGGCCGGGCTGCGGATCGGCTATGTGCTGGCCGCGCCGGAGACGATCGCCGAGCTGGAGCGGGCCCAGCCGCTGTGGCCGGTGTCGACGCCGGCGCTGGCGGCGGCGCGGGCGTGTGTGGCGCCGCGGGCACTGGCGGAGGCGGCGCACGCGGCCCACCGGATCGCGGCGGACCGGGCCCATCTGGTGGCGGGGCTGGCCGCCTTCGCCGACCGGGGTGTGCGGGTGGCCGGTCCCGCCGAGGGGCCGTTCGTGTTGGTGCGTACGGCGGGCGCCGCCGCGGTACGACGGCGGCTGCGCGAGCTGGGCTACGCGGTCCGGCGCGGGGACACCTTCCCCGGCCTCGACGACGACTGGATCCGCATGGCCGTACGGGACAAGGCCACGGTGAACGGATTCCTGGCGGGGCTGGACCGCGCGCTGGGCTGACCCCGCCAGGAGTTCCGTCAGCTCTTGCGGCGGCGCGCCACCGCCACCGCTCCCCCGCCCGCCAGCACCAGCGCGAGCGCACCGCCCGCGATGTACGGCGTTGCCGAGCTGCCGCCCGTCTCCGCGAGGTCGGCACGGGCACCCTGGGGCTTCACGCCGGCGGCCGGGTCGTGGCTCGGTACCGGGTGTCCGGTGGGCGGGAACATCGGTGACTCGCAGGTCGCCTTGGCCAGAGTAATCGTTCCTTCGACCTCGGCCACGTTGAGCTTCAACGGGTTGACGGAGACCTTGAGTTCGAGGGCCGTCGCGGCCGCCGTGCGGGTCGTGGTGGCGTGCCGGGAGAGGTCGAGGCGGACCTCGCCGACGCCGGGCACCTTCACCTCGGTCGGGCCGCCGGCGGTGAGCGTGACACGCTTGCCGAGGACCGTGACGGCGCCGAGCACGTCCGCGGTGGCGACGGGCGGCTTCCCCACCGCGCAGGTCGCCTTCGCCGTGACCGTGCCGACCTCCACGAGGGAGAGCAGGGGCAGGCCCGGGACGTGCAGCCTGGCGTCGGCGACGCGGACCGAGCCCTCGGCGAGCCGGTCGTTCACCGTGGCTCCGGCCGACGCCGCCTGAGCGCCGAGGACGGTGAACGGACTGCCGCCGTTCACCCCGTCGAGCCGGGCCGTCAGAGCGGTCTTCCGGGCGCTCTCGGGCGCCTGGACCTCATTGAGGGTGACCGCGAGCGGGACGTTCACGGTCTTGTTGAGCAGGGACACGTCGAGTCCGGTGCGGAGCACGACGGCGGAGGCGCGACCGTGGCCACCGGTCGCGTGCGCGGCGCCCGCGCCCAGGACCGCGGGACCCGCGGCCAGGGCGGTGACCGTCGCGACCGTGGCGAGACGGCGTGCGGGCATACGGAAGTTGTTGCTGTTCAAGGCGGGGGACCCCCAGACGGAACATGCTTGGGACTCGTCAACCTTGTACGCACTGTGGGTGAACGGTCAGCCGTCCTGGGTTACTTCACTCCAACGTGAATACCCGCACGCTCCTTCGAATCACCGGGCACACGCGTTCCCCTACCCGACCACGACCCCGTTCAGCACCACTCGGCGCGGCGCCGCCAGCACCCGTACGTCCGCCCGCGGATCGGACTCGTACACCACCAGGTCGGCCGGTGCGCCCTCCTCGAGGCCGGGGCGGCCCAGCCAGGCCCGGGCGCCCCAGGTCGTCGCCGACAGCGCCTGGACGGACGGTATGCCCGCGGTGACGAGTTCGGCGACCTCGGCAGCCACCAGGCCGTGCGCCAGCGAGCCGCCCGCGTCCGTGCCGACGTACACCGGGATGCCGGCGTCGTACGCGCCGCGCACGGTGTCGTAGCGCCGCTCGTGCAGCCGGCGCATGTGCGCCGACCAGAGCGGGTACCTGGTCTCGCCGCCGGCCGCGAGCCGCGGGAAGGTGGCGATGTTGACCAGGGTCGGGACGATCGCGACACCGCGTTCGGCGAACAGCGGGATCAGGTCCTCGGTGAGGCCGGTGGCGTGCTCGACGCAGTCGATGCCCGCCTCGACCAGGTCGCGCAGCGAACCCTCGGCGAAGCAGTGGGCGGTCACGCGGGCGCCGAGGCGGTGGGCCTCGGCGATGGCCGCCTCCACCGCCTCGCGGGGCCAGCAGGCGGACAGGTCGCCGAGGTCGCGGTCGATCCAGTCGCCGACCAGCTTGACCCAGCCGTCGCCGCGCCGGGCCTCCTGGGCGACGTACGCGACGAGGTCCTCCGGCTCGATCTCGTGGGCGTAGTTGCGGATGTAGCGGCGGGTGCGGGCGATGTGCCGGCCGGCCCGGATGATCTTCGGGAGGTCGTCGCGGTCGTCGATCCAGCGGGTGTCGGAGGGCGAGCCCGCGTCGCGGATCAGCAGGGCGCCGGCCTCGCGGTCGGTCAGCGCCTGCTTCTCGGCGGTGTCGGTGTCGACCGGGCCCTGCTCGTCCAGGCCCACGTGGCAGTGCGCGTCGACCAGGCCGGGCAGGGCCCAGCCCTCGACGGTCCGGACGTCACGGACGCCGGCGGGGCGGTCGTAGGACACCCGGCCCCCGACCACCCACAGCTCGTCACGGACGTCCTCCGGTCCCGCCAGGACCCGGCCCCTCACGTGCAGTACCGCGCGATCGCTCATGTACGGAACCTTAGCCAGCGGGCCCCTACTCTCCGGAAGTCCCCTCTTCCACGTCGGCCATCGCCGGGTCCAGCAGGCGGGACAGGAAGTGGCGGGTCCGTTCGTGCCGCGGGCTGCCGATGACCTGCTCGGGGCTGCCCTCCTCGACGATCACACCGCCGTCCATGAAGACGACCCGGTCGGCGACCTCGCGCGCGAAGGTCATCTCGTGGGTGACGACCATCATCGTCATGCCCTCGGTGGCGAGCATGCGCATGACGGCGAGGACGTCGCCGACCAGTTCCGGGTCGAGCGCCGAGGTCGGCTCGTCGAAGAGCATGACCTCCGGGCCCATGGCGAGCGCGCGGGCGATGGCCACGCGCTGCTGCTGGCCGCCGGAGAGGGAGGAGGGATAGGCGTCGGCCTTCTCGGACAGCCCGACCCGGGCGAGGTTCTCGGCGGCGACCGCGGCGGCACTCGCCTTGTCCCGCCCGAGGACCCTGCGCTGCGGGAGCGTGAGGTTCTCGGTGACGTTCAGGTGCGGGAACAGGTTGAACTGCTGGAAGACCATGCCGATACGGCGGCGTACGGCGTCGATGTCGACGTCGGGGTCGGTCACCTCGGTGCCGCCGACGAAGACCTGGCCCTCGGTGGGCTCCTCCAGCAGGTTGACGCAGCGCAGCAGCGTCGACTTGCCGGAGCCGGAGGGGCCGATGACGCAGACGACCTCGCCCTGGCCGATCTCCAGGTCGATGCCGCGCAGGACGTCGTTGTCGCCGAAGGACTTGTGCAGCCCGCTTACCTGGATCTCCGGGCGGCTCACCGGATCGCCTCCTGGGACTTGGACTCCATACGGCGTACGACGAAGCTGAGCGGGATCGTGACCAGCAGGTAGCACAGACCCGCGACCAGGATCGGCGTGGAGTTGGCGGTCGTACTGGCCAGGTCGCGGCCGTACTTGGACAGTTCGCGCTCCTCCAGGGTGACGCCGAGGAACAGCACCAGCGAGGAGTCCTTGAAGAGGAGCACCAGTTCGTTGGTGAGCGGCGGGAGGATGATGCGGAAGGCCTGCGGGAGGATGATCGAGACCATGGCCCGGGCGGGCGAGAAGCCCAGCGAACGGGCCGCCTCCATCTGCCCCTTGGGCACGGCCTGGATGCCCGCGCGGATCGTCTCCGCCATGTACGCGGCCGAGACCAGGCCGAGCGCGAGGGCGACCTTGCCGTAGGTGCCGCCGGGGATCTCCGTGCCCGGGAATGCCAGGGGCACGGCGACACCGACGAAGATGAAGATCAGCAGGGCTGGCAGGCCGCGGAAGATCTCGATGTAGACGCTCGCGACCCAGCGGTAGGGCCCGACCGAGGACAGCCGCATCAGCGCGATGACCATGCCGAGGACGAGCCCGACGACGAAGCCGGACAGCGTGTAGAGCACGGTGTTCTTCAGCGCCAGCGTGATGACGTCCGGGAACATCTGCTTCGCGATGTCGGCCTGCGCGAACTGGTTCTGCAGCCGTCCCCAGTCCGCCGTGGCCGCGAAGGCGATCACGGCGGCGACGAAGACGGCGTACTGCGCGCCCCGGGACAGCCGGCGCCTCTGGCGCCGGGTGAGTCCCTTCTTCTTCGGCTGGAGTCTTACGTCGGTATCGGTCATGAGGCGGCGGGAGAGGCGACGGAGGCGTTGTACGGGCCGATCCACTGCTCGTAGAGCTTCTTGTAGGTACCGTCGGCCTTGGCGTTCTTGATGGCCTTGTCGATGGCCTCGCGCAGGGCGGTGTTGCCCTTCTTCACCGTGAAGCCGTACTGCTCGCCGGTCTTGAGGTTGTCGACGACCTTGAACTTGTCCGCGTTGGCCTTGTCCTTCAGCCAGCCCTGGACGACCGGGAAGTCGATGACGACCGCCTGGACCTGTCCGGTGCGCAGGCCGTTGAGGACCGCGTCGGAGGACTCGAAGGAGATCGGGTCGTAGCCCTTGCCCTTGACGTAGTCCTCGCCGGTGGTCTGCGCCTGGGCGCCGAGCTTCTTGCCCTTGGCCTTGACGTCGGCGAGGGAGTTGATGCCGCTCTTCTTGTCGACGAGGACGGCCTGGGTCGCGTCGAAGTACGGGTCGGAGAAGTCGACGTTCTTCTTCCGCTCCGGCGTGATCGTCATGCCGGCGGCGGCCAGGTCGCACTCGCCGGAGTTCAGGAAGGCCCCGGTCTTGAAGTTCTCGAACGGCGTGTCGAGGATCTGCTGCTTGACGCCGAGGTTCTTGGCGACGAGGTCGATGAGGGAGACGTCGAAGCCCTGCACCTTGCCGTCGATCTCCGACTGGAACGGCGGGTACGGCAGGTGGGTGCAGGTGGTCAGCTGACCGCCCTTGACGAGGTGGACTCCCTTGACGGTCGTCGGGCCGCTGCCCGAGTCGCTGGAGGAGCAGCCGGCCACGAGCACGAGCCCGGCCGTCGCGGTGGTGGCTGCCAGAAGGCGGGTCCGGCGTCCGAGCGTTTTCATGGGGTGATCTCCGTAGGGGGGAAGTATGGGTTCCGATTATAAGGAAGAGTTTGAGCCTCTCAAACCAAACCCATGGTTACGAAGCCGTTCGCCTTAAGATCGGTGGAGTCGATCGCTGTGACCGAAGCCCGTGAACGGAGAGAGAAGCGCCGTGACCCACCCCTTCCTCGACCTGCCCCCGCTCAGTGCCGAGCGCTTCGCCGCCATCGAGGACCGGGTGGCCCGGTTGCTGGAGACCCGGCAGGACGTGGTGATCACACAGGGCGAGGCGCTGCTGCCCCTGGAGGGCGCGATCCGCGCGGCGGCCCGTCCGGGCACGACCGCGCTGAACGTGATCACGGGCCCGTACGGGCAGACCTTCGGGAACTGGCTCCGGGACTGCGGCGCGACCGTGCACGACCTGTCCGTCCCGTTCCACACGGCGGTCACCGCGTCCCAGATCCGGGAGGCCCTCGCCGAGCACCCGGAGATCGACTTCGTCTCACTCGTCCACGCGGAGGCGGCGACCGGCAACACCAATCCGGTCGCGGAGATCGGCGAGGTGGTGCGGGAGCACGGCGCGCTGTTCTACCTGGACGCGGTCGCCTCCGTCGGGGCGGAGCCGGTGCTGCCGGACGCGTGGGGCGTGGACCTGTGCGTGATCGGGGCCCAGAAGGCGATGGGCGGCCCGGCGGGTGTCTCGGCGATCTCGGTGAGCGAGCGGGCGTGGTCCCGGATGGCGGCCAACCCGAACGCCCCGCGCCGCTCCTACCTCTCCCTCCTCGACTGGAAGGAGCGCTGGATCGACGGCGGCCGCAAGGCCCTGCTGCACGCTCCGGCCCAGCTCGAGATGCTGGCCCTGGAGGCGTGCCTGGAGCGGATCGAGACGGCGGGCGCGCGGACGGTGATGGCCCGGCACGCGTCCGCCGCCGCGGCGACGCGGGCGGGCGCGGCGGCCCTGGGCGGGGGCATCGAGCCCTACGTCCACGAGGCGAGGGACGCGGCGCCGGTCGCGACGACGCTGCGGGTCCCGTCCGGGGTGGTGGCCTCGGAGCTGGTGGCCCGGGCCCTGGCGAGCGACCCCGCGCTTCCGCTGGCCGCCGGCGGCGGCGCGCTCGCCGAGGAGATGATCCGCGTCAACCACTACGGCCCGGACGCGACGCCGGGCGCCGTGCACAGCTGCCTGTCGGCGCTGGGCGCGGCCCTCGCCGAGCGGGGACCGACGGTGGATCTGGAGGGTGCCCGCCGCGCGGCGGACGAGGCATGGCGGTAGCGGCGTCCGGCTGAAGGACGAGGCCCGGCCCTGCCGCGGCCCGACCGCAACCGCTGCAGGCCGGAACGGGACGGTCCGCGCGAAGACGCGCGGACCGTTGTCAGTGCCGCGTGCCAGGCTGTCTTCATGACCACGAGGACTCCCGGCACCCTTCCCGACGGCCGCCCCGTCCCCCTGATGACCGGCCCCGAGCGCCCCATGCTGGAGAGCTGGCTGGACTTCCACCGGGCCACTCTGGAGCTGAAGTTCCGGGGACTGGACGACATACAGGCGCGGCTCGCCCCGGCCGAGCCGTCCGCGCTGACGCCGCTCGGGCTGGTGCAGCATCTCGCCGAGGTCGAGCGGAACTGGTGGCAGCGCGTGGTGGCGGGGCTCGATGTGCCACCGGTGTTCGAGGAGGCGACGGGGTACGCCCTCGATCCGGGGCGCGGGCTCGACGAGGCGTTCACGGCGTGGCGCGGGGAGGTCACGCGGGGGCGTCGGCTGCGTGCCGCGCGGTCACTGGAGGACACCGGGCGGATCACCGACGGGCCGATGACCGGGGCCGAGGTCAGTGTGCGGTGGGTGCTCATTCACCTCATCGAGGAGTACGCCCGGCACAACGGGCACGCCGACATACTGCGTGAACGCATCGACGGAACCACGGGCTTCTGAATTCAATTTACCTTCACAATTCCCGCTTATTCCCCGGACGATAGCTCCCCGTATTCTTCTGCCCGCTTTTTTCGAGGTTAAACAGAGAGTTTTTCATACGGGCTTCTAACAGGTTTCCGCATTGTGACACACTCCACAGCGGGTATCTTTTGTACAGATTTATGGTGGTGCAATTCTGGCATTTCACCGCCCCTGCCCTCATCCCTCCCCCCGCTGCCGTCAATGCGCCCGTGCATTCCTGAATTTGCCTCGCTAAATTCGTGCCGCATGACTGCCGCACAAGCAGACCTGTTCATCGACCGACCGGCGGTGTCCGACGGACCCGCGCTGTGGCGTATCGCCAAGAACTCGGAAACCCTCGACCTGAACTCCTCGTACAGCTATTTGCTGTGGTGCCGGGACTTCGCCGCCACCTCGGCGGTGGCGCGTGGCGCGGACGGCGAGCCCGTCGGTTTCGTGACCGGGTACGTGCGGCCCGACCGTCCCCGCGTCCTGCTCGTCTGGCAGGTGGCCGTCGACGCCGCCCACCGGGGGCGCGGCATCGCCGCCGCGCTGCTGGACGGGCTGACCGCCCGGCTCACCGGCGAGCGCCTGATCACCGGCATCGAGACCACCATCGCCCCCGGAAACACGGCCTCCGAGCGTCTGTTCACCTCGTTCGCCGCCCGGCACGGAGCGGACCTCGACCGCGAGGTGCTGTTCCCCGCCGACCTGTTCCCCGACGGCCAGCACGATGCCGAAGTCCTGTACCGCATCGGTCCGTTGACCCCGTCCACCGCCCTCTGAGGAGCGATTCACCGTGACCATCACCCAGCCCGACCTCAGCGTCTTCGAGACCATCGAGTCCGAGGTGCGCAGTTACTGCCGCGGCTGGCCCACCGTGTTCGACCGGGCGCAGGGCAGCCGGATCTACGACGAGGACGGACACGCCTACCTCGACTTCTTCGCCGGTGCCGGCTCACTCAACTACGGCCACAACAACCCGGTACTGAAACGGGCGCTGATCGACTATCTGTCCCGGGACGGGGTGACCCACGGCCTGGACATGTCGACCAAGGCCAAACGGTCCTTCCTGCAGACCTTCCAGGACCTGGTGCTGCGCCCGCGCGACCTGCCCTACAAGGTCATGTTCCCGGGCCCGACCGGCACCAACGCCGTCGAGTCGGCGCTGAAGCTGGCCCGGAAGGTGAAGGGCCGGGAGGCGATCGTGTCGTTCACGAACGCCTTCCACGGGATGTCGCTGGGCTCCCTGGCCGTCACCGGCAACGCCTTCAAGCGGGCCGGCGCGGGCATCCCGCTGGTCCACGGCACGCCGATGCCCTTCGACAACTACTTCGACGGCACGGTGCCGGACTTCCTGTGGTTCGAGCGGCTCCTGGAGGACCAGGGCTCCGGTCTCAACAAGCCGGCCGCGGTGATCGTGGAGACCGTGCAGGGCGAGGGCGGCATCAACGTGGCCCGGCCCGAATGGCTGCGCGCCCTCAAGGACCTGTGCGAGCGGCAGGACATGCTGCTGATCGTCGACGACATCCAGATGGGCTGCGGCCGGACGGGGGCGTTCTTCTCCTTCGAGGAGGCCGGGATCGTGCCCGACATCGTCACCGTGTCCAAGTCGATCAGCGGCTACGGCCTGCCGATGGCGCTGTGCCTGTTCAAGCCCGAGCTCGACGTCTGGGAGCCGGGCGAGCACAACGGCACCTTCCGCGGCAACAACCCCGCGTTCGTGACCGCCACCGCGGCCCTCGAGACGTACTGGGCCGACGGCTCCGCGATGGAGAAGCAGACCCGCGCCCGCGGCGAGCAGATCGAGCAGGCACTGATCTCGATCACCGAGGAGAACCTCGCCGATGTGAAGGAGTACCGCGGCCGCGGTCTGGTGTGGGGTCTGGAGTTCCACGAGAAGGCGCGGGCCACCCGGGTCGCCCGGCGGGCCTTCGAACTCGGCCTGCTCATCGAGACGTCCGGCCCGGAGGGCGAGGTCGTCAAGCTGCTGCCCGCGCTCACCGTCACCCCCGAAGAGCTGGACGAGGGCCTCAGCATCGTCGCCCGCGCCATCCGCGAGACCGTCTAGCGCCATCCACCGAGGAGGAAGCACAGCACCGTGATCGTCCGATCGTTCAAGGACATCGAAGGCACCGACCGGCATGTGAAGGCCAAGTCCGGCACCTGGGAGAGCAAGCGGATCGTCCTCGCCAAGGAGCGGGTCGGCTTCTCCCTGCACGAGACGGTCCTGTACGCCGGGACCGAGACGTCGATGTGGTACGCCAACCACATCGAGGCCGTCGTCTGCGTCGAGGGCGAGGCCGAGCTCACCGACCACGAGACCGGGAGGACGCACACGATCACTCCCGGCACCATGTACCTCCTGGACGGGCACGAGCGGCACACGCTGCGCGTCAAGGAGGACTTCCGCTGCCTCTGCGTGTTCAACCCGCCCGTCACCGGCCGGGAGGACCACGACGAGAACGGCGTCTACCCGCTGCTCACCGAGCCCGAGGAGGTGTGACCCATGACCACCGTCACCGACCTGTACCCCAGCCGCGGCACGAGCGAGGTGACCGTCCCGCGCCAGGACCCGGTCGTCTGGAGCTCCCCGGACACGCCCGGCCCGATCACGACGGCCGACCTGCAGTCGTACGAGCGTGACGGCTTCCTCGCCGTCGACCAGCTGATCACCCCGGACGAGGTCGGGGTCTACCGGAGCGAGCTGGACCGGCTCGTCGCCGACCCGGCGATCCGCGCCGACGAGCGCTCGATCGTCGAGCCGAAGTCCAAGGAGATCCGTTCGGTCTTCGAAGTGCACCGGATCAGCGAGGTGTTCGCGCGCCTGGTGCGCGATCCGCGGGTGGTCGGCCGGGCCCGGCAGATCCTCGGCTCGGACGTGTACGTCCACCAGTCCCGGATCAACGTCAAGCCGGGCTTCGGCGCGAGCGGCTTCTACTGGCACTCGGACTTCGAGACCTGGCACGCCGAGGACGGCCTGCCGAACATGCGCACGGTGTCCGTCTCGATCGCGCTGACCGAGAACTACGACACCAACGGCGGGCTCATGATCATGCCGGGCTCGCACCGCACGTTCCTGGGCTGTGCCGGGGCCACGCCCGAGGACAACTACAAGAGGTCGCTGCAGATGCAGGACGCGGGCACACCGTCCGACGCGGCGCTGACCACGCTGGCGAGCGAGTACGGCATCCGGCTGTTCACCGGCCGGGCGGGCTCGGCGACCTGGTTCGACTGCAACTGCATGCACGGGTCCGGCGACAACATCACGCCGTTCCCGCGCAGCAACGTCTTCATCGTCTTCAACAGCGTGGAGAACGCGGCGGTGGAGCCGTTCGCGGCGCCGGTACGGCGGCCGGAGTTCATCGGCGCACGGGACTTCACTCCCGTGCGGTGACGTGACGCGCGTCGTTCCAGGGGCCTCCGTGCGACAGCCGGAGGCCCCTGGCGCGTTCCACCGCGCGAGGTACCCGGGTCAGCCGGACAGCGCGCTCAGCAGACGATCCACGTCGGCGGGCGTGTTGTAGAGGTGGAAGGACGCGCGCAGGTTGCCCGCGCGGTCGGAGACCTCGATGCCGGCGCGGCTCAACCCGGGCTGGCGGTCGCCGAGTCCGGGCACCGAGACGATCGCCGAGCCGGGGGCGGGCAGGGGTTCGTGGCCGAGGGCCGCGAGTCCGTCCCGGAACCGGTCGGCCAGGGCCAGGTCGTGGGCCTGTACGGCGGCCACGCCGAGTTCCTCGATCAGGGCCAGGGAATGGCGCACTCCGGTGTAGGTGAACAGGGCGGGGCTGACGTCGAACCGCCGTGCGGAGTGGGCGAGTTCGGCCACCGGGCCGTAGCAGCTGTTCCACGGCTCCTCGGCCGCGACCCAGCCCGCCAGCAGCGGGGAAAGCCCGCCGAGGTCCTCGGGGACGACGAGGAAGGCCGCCCCGTGCGGGCCGAGCAGCCACTTGAAGGTCGTGGAGACGGTGAAGTCGTGGGCATCGGCCCGCATGGGCAGCCAGCCGGCGGACTGCGAGAAGTCGACGTAGGTGCGTGCCCCGTGGGTCCGGGCGGCCTCGCGCAGGGCGGACAGATCGGCGATCCGGCCGTCGGCGGACTGGGCGGCGCTGACCGCGACGAGTGCGGTGCCGGGCCGCACGGACTCGGCGAGCCGCTCCAGCGGGACCGCGCGGACCTTGAGGTCTCCCCGGGTGTAGAAGGGGTTCACGACCGAGGTGAAGTCGTCCTCGGCGGTCAGGACTTCGGCGCCGGCGGGCAGGGAGGTGGCGACCAGAGCGGTCTGGGTGGCCACCGAGGGTCCCGCCGCCACCCGGGTCACCGGCACTCCGGCGAGCCGGGCGAACGCGGCCCGGGCCAGCTCGACGTCCTCGAACAGCGGATCGAGCGGCCTGCCCTCCGCCCGGATGGCCACCGCCTCGCGCAGTGCGGCGACGGTACGGGCGGGCAGCAGGCCGCTGCTCGCGGTGTTGAGGTAGGTGTTCTGCGGGGTGAACTCGGCGCGGACGAGGTTCTCGAACGTCTCCGTGGTCTCCATGGGTCCACTCTGCGGCCCCATGAAGTCGTAGTCCATTGCGGATTTTTACGTGGAGTGGCTTAGGAGTGCTTATACATCGGCGCGACCTGCGGTTTCTCAGTGCTGCGGCACCGCGCACCCGTCCGGGCCGCATGCCTCGGCATCATCCTGGCCGACCGGCTCCAGCGGGGAACGCTCACCCCAGGCCTGGCTCAGCGCCTGGGTGAAGACCTCGGCGGGCTGGGCGCCGGAGACGCCGTACTTCCGGTCCAGGACGAAGAAGGGCACGCCGTTCGCCCCGAGCTGGGCGGCCTCGCGCTCGTCGGCGCGGACCTCGTCGGCGTAGGCCGCCGGATCGGCGAGCACCTCGCGGACGGCGTCGGCGTCCAGCCCGGCCTCGACGGCCAGCTCCACCAGGCGCACGTCGCCCTCGGTGAAGACGGACCGTTCCTCGGCGAAGTTGGCGCGGTACAGGATCTGGATCAGCTCGTCCTGGCGGCCCCGCTCCTTGGCGAAGTGCAGCAGGCGGTGCATGTCGAACGTGTTGCCGTGGTCACGGCCCCGGGTGCGGTAGTCCAGGCCCTCGGCGGCGGCCTGGGCGCCCAGATTGTCCTCGCCGGCCTGGGCCTGCGTCTCGCTCATGCCGTACTTCCTGGTGAGCATGGTGATCACCGGCTGCACATCGCCCTTGGCGCGGCCCGGGTCCAGCTCGAAGGAGCGGTGCACCACCTCGACCTCGTCGTGGTGCGGGAAGGCGGCGAGCGCCTTCTCGAAGCGGGCCTTGCCCACGTAGCACCAGGGGCAGGCGATGTCGCTCCAGATCTCGACGCGCATGTCTTCGGCTCTCTCCAGGTCGTACGGGCGTGGAGGCTCTCTCCGCCCAGTACGTGAACGTTCAAACAGCGGCGTTCATTCCCCGGGCACGGCTCATTTCCCGGGCACGGCGAAGCGCAGGAAGAGGTGGTGGTCGCCCTCGGCGGGCGGGTTCTCCGGGTCGGGGAGCCAGCCCTGGCGGGCGTAGAAGGCCTGGGCGCGGGCGTTGTCCGTATGCACGTCGAGGACGGCCGTGCGCTTGCCGTCGGCCTGCCACTCCTCCACGCAGGCCGCGTGCAGGGCCATGCCGATGCCGCAGCGCCAGTGGTCGGGGTCGACATGGAACTGGAAGAGCTTGACCGTGTCCGCGGGTGCGCCGTCCGGGGTGCGGAAGGAGGCGACGCCGACGATCCGGCTCTGCGCGACGGCGCAGAGCACGTGCCCGTCGGACCGCTCGATGGAACCGCGCCAGGCCTCGGCCCAGTCGACGTCGGCCTGCGGGACGCCGTCCGGGTAGTACGTCGAACGGGCGCGGAAGTGCAGATCGGCGATGGTCTCGGCTTCGGCGGGCAGGGCGGTGCGGATCACCCGGGCGCCGGTCACACGTTCACTGATCATGCAACGGAGGACGTGACGGCACCGGGCCCGGTTCCATGGCGGCTGAACTGGGCGCGGTAGGCGCTCGGCGTGAGACCGGTCCGGCGGACCAGATGGGCGCGCAGCGAGTCGGCGGTGCCGAGACCGCAGGCGGTGGCCACCTGGTCCATCGGCAGGGTGGTGGTCTCCAGGAGTTCCTTGGCCCGCTCGATGCGCTGGTGGAGCAGCCACTGCAGGGGGCTGACCCCGCTCTCGGCGTGGAAGCGGCGGGTGAGGGTGCGCACGCTGACGCCGGCGTGCCGGGCCAGGTCGGTGAGGGTGAGCGGCTTGTCGAGGTTGCGCATGGCCCAGCCCCGGGTGTCGGCGCAGGCGGTGCCCCGCTCGGGCGGCAGCGGGGTGTGGGTGAACTGGGTCTGGCCGCCGGGGCGGACCGGCGCGACCAGGGCGAGCCGGGCGACCTCGTTGGCGACGGCGGCGCCGTAGTCGGTGCGGATGATGTGCAGGCACAGGTCGATGCCGGCGGCGTAGCCGGAGGAGGTCAGGAACGGCCCGTCCTGGGCGTAGAGGACGTCTCCCCGGACGTCGATGTCGGGGTGGCGCCGGCGCATCTCCTCGGCGTGGGCCCAGTAGGTGGTGGCCGTGCGGCCCTTGAGCAGGCCGGCTTCGGCGAGCGAGAAGGCGCCGGAGCAGATGGAGGCGATCCGCCGGTCCGTCCCGGCGGCCTCGCGCAGCGCCGCCACCACGCGCGGGTCGGGCGCGAAGGGCTCCCCGGTGCCCGCCACGATCACCGTGTCCGCGTCCCGCAGCGCCTCCAGGCCGTGCGGCACCTGCAGGGTGAGCGAGCCGGTGGTGGGTACGGCCCCGGGGTCGGGGGCGCAGATGACCACCTCGTACCCGGGCCGCCCGGCCACCTGGACCTTCTCGAACAGCAGCTCGGGAATGGCGAGGTTGAACATCGACACGGGCGGCGAGGCGACGACGGCGACACGAAGCATGGCCAGAACCTCCGGATGCGTGGCATTCAGGCCACTACTGTACGCCGGGAAAGATCCGCAGCATGGAGCCATGCCAACGAACGAGACCGTCAGGAAACCCGGACTCTCCGAAATACAGGGCGAGTTGAGGGGTCAACAGTCACCCGCACTCGCCCTCACCGCCGCCCTGCTCGGCTTCGCGCTGATCACCCTAGACGCGTCCGTGGTGAACGTGGCCCTCCCGGCGATCGGCTCCGCGCTCGGCGGCGGCCTTGCCGGACTGCAGTGGGTGGTGGACGCCTACACCCTGGCCTTCGCCGCCCTGATGCTCTCCACGGGCGCCTTCGCGGACCGGGTGGGGGCGAGCAGGGCCTACGCCCTCGGCATCGCGGTGTTCACGCTGGCCTCGGCGGCCTGCGGCCTGGCGCCGGGCCTGCCGGCGCTGATCGGCGCGCGGGTGGTGCAGGGTGTGGCGGCGGCCGTGGTGCTGCCGGCTTCGCTGTCCCTGGTGCGGCAGGCGTACACCGATCCGGCCCGGCGGGCCCGGGCGGTGGCCGCCTGGGCGGCCGGGGGTTCGGTCGCGGTGGCGCTGGGCCCGGTGGCGGGCGGCGCACTGACCACGGCCTGGGACTGGCGGGGGATCTTCTTCATCAATCTGCCCCTCGGCGCGGTCGCCCTGGCCCTGCTGCTGCGGGCGCCGCGCTCGGAGCGCCGGCCCGCACCGCTCGACCTGCCGGGCCAGCTGTCGGCCGTGGTCGCCCTGACGGCCGTCACCTTCGCGGTGATCGAGGGCGGTACGACGGGCATCGCGGCCTTCGCCGTGGCGGTCGCCGCCGGCGTCCTGTTCGTCCGCACCGAGGCACGGCAGCCGCACCCGGTCGTCCCGCTCGGGCTGTTCCGCGACCGGGCGGTGCGGGTGGCGGTCGCGGCGGGGGCGGCGTGCAGTGTGGCGTTCTACGGCGTGGTGTTCGTCTTCTCGCTCTTCTTCCAGCAGGTGCAGGGCCGTTCGCCGCTCTACACCGGGCTGGTGTTCCTGCCGATGTCCGGGCTGATCGCGGTGACGAACGTGGTGTCCGGGAAGCTGGCCGGGCGGTACGGCCCGCGTCTGCCGATGCTGCTCGGGCAGGCGCTCGCCCTGGCGGGCCTGCTCGGTCTGCTCAGCGTCGACGCCGGCACGTCCGCCGGCGTGGTGGCCGCGCTCCTCGTCCCCATGGCCCTCGGCTGCGCGCTGACCATCCCGCCGCTGACGGCCGTGATGCTGGACGCCGTACCGGCCGAGCGCGCCGGTCTCGCGGCCGGGGTGCTCAACGCGGCGCGGCAGGTGGCCGGAGGGCTGGGCATCGCGGTGTTCGGTTCACTGGTGGCGGGCGGCTTCGTCGCCGGGATGCGGGCGAGCCTGGCGCTGGGCGCGGCCCTGTTCGCGCTGACCCTCGTCCTCAGCTTCCGTCTCGCAGATCGCTCGGCCAGGCGGGCCTGAACCGGAGGTGGTCGTACGTCACGACACACCCCTCCCCCATCGGCGACTGCGTCATGAAGCCGACCAGCGCCGCGCCGGTCTCCTTCTCCTCGCCCAGCGTGAACAGCCGGACGAAGGTCCAGCGCTCGCCGTCCCGGGAGGCGTGGAAGGCGAAGGCACGTCCGGTGCGGCTGACCCGCAGCCACACTGAACTCCCCTGGACGGTGAAGGAGTTCGCGTCGTCGGAGTGGCCCCGGGTGACCACCGTACAGACGGTGGGCACGTCCGGGGAGTACTCCAGACAGAGCTTGGCCCAGGCGCGGTCGCCGACATGGACGTAGAGCACTCCGGCGTCGAAGGAGGCACCGAACCCGACGGTGACCCGCGCGATCAGCTGGAAGTCCCCCTCGGGCGCCCCGAGCAGCCGGGGCGCGTCGGAGGCGGGGTCCAGGGCTTCACCGATGGGGGGCACGAACCGGTCCTGCCGGGGCTCGGCCCACCCCGTGAGCACACCGCCCTCGTAGGACCAGTCTCCGTCGGGCCCGTAGGTCCGCAGGGGGAAGGGAAGTTCGGGAAGCTCTATGTCCATCGCCAAAGTGTCGCAGGCAGGGAGACGCGGAGATCGCGGGTGCCGGTGCCGGTGCCGGCGGCGAAGGCCACCTCGGCATGCCGGGCCGGCGCCCGGCCGGTGGTGGCCAGGTCCGCGGGCGCCACCGCCGGCCACAGCCGGGTGCGGACCGGCAGCCCGAGCCGTGTGCCGCCCGAACACCACCGCGGCCCTGGCCGAGGCCGTGCGCACATCCCGGTACCTCTACCGGCGCTACCGCTCCAGAACCCCGTTGAACCGCCGAGGAAGCCCCAGCGGATTCTCGTCATGGAGCTCCTTGGGCAGCAGAGCCTCGGGCGTCCCCTGATAGACGACCGGCCGCAACCACCGCTCGATGGCCGTACCGCCCACGGACGTGGACGTGGAGGTGGTCGCGGGGTACGGCCCTCCGTGATGCTGGGCCGGAGCCACGGCGACACCCGTCGGCCACCCGTTCACCAGCACCCGCCCGGCCAGCGCCGTCAGCTCCGCGAGGATCTCGGCACCACGCCCCTCGCCCGCGGCCTCCGCACCGGACAGGTGAACCGTCGCCGTCAGGTTGCCCGGCAGCCGCGACAGCACCGCCGTGGCCTCGTCCGCGTCCTCGTACCGGACCACCACGGTCACCGGCCCGAAGCACTCCTCCAGCAGCAGGTCGTACGCCCCCTCCTCGGCCAGCTTGCGCGCCGGAACCGTGAGGAAGCCCGCGCTCACCGAGTGCTCGCCCCCCGCGCCCGGCGTGACCGGCGTCTCCACCTCGGGCAGCTGTGCGCGCTCGGCGACGCCCGCGATGAAGTTGTCCCGCATGCGGTGGTCGAGGAGGACACCCGCGTCGGTGTCGGCGACGGCGGCGGTGAGGGCCTTGACGAGGCCGTCGCCCGCCGCGCCGGACGGCACCAGCACCAGACCCGGCTTCACGCAGAACTGGCCGACACCCAGGGTCATGGATCCGGCGAGCCCGGACCCGATGACCTCCGCCCGCTCGGCCGCGGCCGCCTCGGTCACCACGACCGGGTTCAGCGAGCCCAGTTCACCGTGGAACGGGATCGGCACCTCACGCGCGGCGGCCGCGTCGAACAGCGCCCGCCCGCCGCGCACCGAGCCGGTGAAGCCCGCGGCGGCGACCAGCGGGTGCCTGATCAGATCGACGCCCGCGTCGAAGCCGTGCACGAGGCCTACGACGCCCTCGGGGATGTCGTGTTCGGCCGCGGCCCGGCGCAGCACCTTGGCGACCAGCTCGGACAGGGCCGGGTGGTCGGGGTGGGCCTTGACCACCACCGGGCAGCCCGCGGCCAGCGCGCTCGCGGTGTCGCCTCCGGCGACGGAGAAGGCGAAGGGGAAGTTGGAGGCGGAGTAGACGGCCACGACGCCCAGCGGGACCTTGTGGCGGCGCAGGTCCGGGACGGGCGGGGTGGCGGTGTCGTCGGGGTGGTTGATGACGACGTCCAGGAACGCGCCCTCGTCGACGATGTCGGCGAAGGACTGCAACTGGTAGGTCGTACGGGCGAGTTCGCCGGTCAGCCGGACGGGGCCGAGGGCGGTCTCGGCGTCGGCCGTCTCGATCAGGCCGTCCCGGGCGGCGTCCAGGCCGGCCGCGGCCGAGCGCAGGAAGGCGGAGCGGACCGAGCGGTCGGCGAGGGCGGCTCGCGCGGCGTGTGCCGCCTCGACGGCCGCGTCCACCTCCTGGGCTGTGGCCTCCACCGCAACCTGTTCACGCTGCTTCCCGGTGCGCGGGTCGACGCTCCAGACTGGTGCTGCTGCCACCGCGGATCCCTCCAAGTAAGGCCGCACTTTCGAGGTCAACCATCAGCCGCGTTCGATATACTGAACGCCGTCTCCGATGATGAATAAGCTGCTCGGAGACTATATATCCAGGTCCTCGTCGAACGAAGGGGTCAAGGTCGATGTCGGCAGGCGAGACAGGCGGCGGGGCGCAGGTCAAGTCCGCGGTGCGGACCGTTGAATTGCTCGAGTACTTCGCCGGCAAACCCGGCATGCACTCCCTCGCGGCCGTCCAGGAGGCCGTGGGCTATCCCAAGTCCAGTCTGTACATGCTGCTGCGCACACTCGTGGAGCTGGGCTGGGTGGAGACGGACGCGACGGGCACACGGTACGGCATCGGGGTGCGGGCGCTGCTGGTCGGCACGTCCTACATCGACGGCGACGAGGTGGTGGCGGCGGCCCGGCCGACCCTCGACCGCCTCTCGGACGACACGACCGAGACGATCCACCTGGCCCGTCTCGACGGCACGAACGTGGTCTACCTGGCCACCCGCCAGTCGCAGCACTACCTGCGCCCTTTCACCCGCGTCGGCCGGCGCCTGCCCGCCCACTCCACATCGCTCGGCAAGGCGCTGCTGGCGACCCACACCGACGAACAGGTCCGCAAGCTCCTCCCGGAGACCCTCCCCGCGCTGACCGAGCACACGATCACCGACCGCGAGAAGCTCATCGAGGAACTGCACCAGGTCCGCGAGCAGGGCTTCGCCGTCGACCGGGAGGAGAACACGCTGGGCCTGCGCTGCTTCGGCGTCGCGATCCCGTACCGCACCCCGGCCCGGGACGCGATCAGCTGCTCGGTACCGGTGGCCCGTCTGACCCCGGCCCACGAACAGATGATCAAGGACGCCCTCTTCGACGCGAGGGACCGGCTGACGCTGGCGACGCGAAGGCTGTGATCAGCAGGACTCCGCCCGGCAACCCCGGCTGCCCGAATCCGAGCACCGCCGGCCGCCACTGCGGTGGCCGGCGGTGTCGTGTCCGACTCGGGCCGTTGGTGTCTCCCCCGAGCGGCGGAGCCGGATCATCGTCGCGCAGGAAGTGCGACGGAATGGGGACGCGGGAGCGTTGAGGCATGACTTCCTCCACCGTCACCGCCGTCATCGGCTCGCGGCGCGCCCCCGTCCTGCGGCTCGTCGCCATCGCCGCCTGTCTGCCGTATCTCTGCCTCAAGGTCGCCTGGATCGCCGGAAGTCATCTCGGCATCCCGGCCGGCAGTCCGCTGCTGAAGAACCGGGCGACCATGGCCCTGGCCAACGGGCTCACCGTGCTGATGGACGCGGCCGTCATCGTGCTGGCGCTGTTGCTGACCCAGCCGTGGGGACGCCGGGTGCCCGCCTGGCTGCTCGCGGTGCCGATGTGGGCCGCCACCGGGCTGCTCGCGCCGATCATGGTGGGGTTCCCGCTGCAGTTGATCACCCACGGGGGTTCGCAGAGCAGCGGTGACGACCGGCCGTTCCTCGACGGGTGGGTGTTCGGGGTCGTGTACGGAGGATTCATCGTCCAAGGGCTCGCCCTGGGCACACTGTTCGTCGGGTACGCCCGCGAGCGGTGGGGGTACCTGTGGCAGGGGCGGATGCGGGAACTGCCCGCGCAGAGCACGGCGGCCGCGCAGCGGCTGACCGCGGTGGCGGCGGCCGTACTCGCACTGATCCCGGCCGCGCTCCGGCTGCTGTGGGCCTGCGGGATGACGGCCGGGCGGAGCATGAGCGACGGCCGGCTCCTGGAGCTGATGTACGTCGGCTTCCTGGCCGCCGCCGCCACCGGCGCCTGCCAACTCGCCTTCCGCCGCGGCCGCCGGCTCCCGGTCGCCGTGCCGCTCGCCCTGGCCTGGACCGGCTCCGGGGCCGTGGCCTGCTGGGGCGGCTGGATGGTGCTCGCCTCCCTGGTGAACTCCCACGACCTCGCCGACCGCCCGGCACCGGCGTCGAGCCTGACCTACGCTGTCCAGATGATCGTCGGCCTGCTCGTGGCGACCGTCGCCGCGCACTACTTCGCGGACCGGTCCGCCAGGACCCCACAGTGACCGAGGCGTTGAGGCTCCTGTTCGGCGGGCGGGCGCGGCGTCGCTGGATCCATCTGATCCTGGGCGGCGCGCTCGCCATGCCGTACGTCCTCGTCGGCTCGGTGATCGTGGGGCCCTTCACCGGCGTGAACGACGTCTTCGGCTCGCTGCCCCTGCAACTCGCCTCGTTCGCCGTCGGGTTGCCGATCGCCACCGTCACCTCGTTCTTCCCGCTGACCCGGCCGCTGGAGGTCGGCGCCGCCCGCGCCCTGTGCGGCGTCGACGCGGACGCCCTCGCCCACGGCCCGGCCCGCACCCGGGCCGAACGAGGCCGTACGGCCGCCTGGTTCACGCTGCATCTGGGGCTCGGCGGGATCATCGCGGGGATGTCGCTGGCCGTTCCGCCGTTCGCGGTGGTGCTGATCGTGCTGCCCCTGTTCGCGCAGCTCCGCGACTCCCCGCTCGGGCTGCCGGACGCCCTCGACCATCCCTGGGCCCTGGCGCTCTGCCCCGTCGCGGGCCTGGCCACGCTGGTCGCCCTGGCCGCGTGCGCCGCCGCCTGCGGGGCTCTGCTCGCCCGCTGGGCACCCGTCCTGCTGGGGCCGACCCCCGAGGACCGGCTCGCGGCGGCCGAGGCACGCGCCGCCGACCTCGCCGTGCGCAACCGGCTCGCCCGCGAGCTGCACGACTCCGTGGGCCACGCGCTGAGCGCCGTCACCCTCCAGGCGAGCGCCGCCCGCCGGGTCCTGGACAGCGATCCGGACTTCGTCCGCGAGGCGCTCGCCGCGATCGAGGACACCACCCGGCGCACGGTCGGCGAACTCGACGCGGTGCTCGGCGTGTTGCGGGACGGCGACGCCCCGGGCACCGCGCCGGCGCCGACCCTCGCGGCCGATCTGGCCGGGCTGCTGCGCCGGACCAGGGCGGGCGGACAGCGCGTCACGGCCACCGTCGACGCCGACCCCGCCGCCCTGCCCCCGCTGGTCTCCCGGGAGGCGTACCGGATCGTCCAGGAGGGCCTGAGCAACGCCCTCAAGCACGCGGACGAACCGGTCGGCCTGCGTATCTCCACCTCCGACGGCCACCTGGAGATCACCGTCGAGAACCCCCTCGGCGCCCGCCGCGCTCCGCGCCCCGGCGGCGGCCACGGCCTGCGCGGCATCGCCGACCGGGTCCGGTTGCTGGGCGGTACCTCGCACGCGGGCGCGTCCGACGGTGCCTGGCGTCTGCACGTCCGGCTGCCGCTGAAGGGAGCCGCGTGACCGAGGAAGGAACCCATGTGACCGACGAAGGGACCCACGTGACCGACGAAGGGACCGGCATGAGCCGGCCCGCGATCCGGGTCGTCCTCGCAGACGACGAGCGCATGGTCCGTACGGCCCTGCGCGCCATCCTCTCCGCCGAGCCCGGCCTGGAGGTGGTCGGCGAGGCGGCGACCGGCGCCGAGGCCGTGTCCGTCGTACGGGAGCTGCGCCCCGACGTCGTCCTGATGGACGTCCGCATGCCCGAGATCGACGGCATCCGGGCCACCGAGCAGATCCTCGCCACGCTCGACGAGCCGCCCCGGGTCGTGGTCGTGACCACCTTCGAGAACGACTCGTACGTGTACGACGCGCTGCGCGCCGGGGCCGCCGGGTTCCTGCTCAAGCGGGCGGACGCCGACGCGCTGGTCCAGGCGGTGCGGCTGGTCGCGCGCACCGACAGCCTGCTGTTCCCGTCGGCCGTACGGTCCCTCGCGGCCGAGCACGCGCGCAGGGCGGCGCGGCCTCCGGCGTGGGTGAGCAGGCTCACGGGGCGGGAGAGCGAGGTGCTGCGGCACATGGCGGGCGGGCTGACCAACGCGGAGATCGCCCGGCGCATGGAGGTCGGCCCCGCCACCGTGAAGTCGCACGTCGCGGCGGTGCTGGCGAAGACGGGCACCCGGGACCGGACGCAGGCGGTGATCGCCGCGTACGAGGCCGGTTTCCTGAACGTGGGATGAGAAAAGCGGGCGCAGGGGAACGATTGCCCCCTTCTCGATCGTCTAGTCGAGCGGGATGAACAAGACGATCAGGCGAGCGTCCGTCTTCGC
Organism: Streptomyces griseochromogenes; assembly: GCF_001542625.1. Lineage (NCBI taxonomy): Bacteria > Bacillati > Actinomycetota > Actinomycetes > Kitasatosporales > Streptomycetaceae > Streptomyces > Streptomyces griseochromogenes. The sequence goes on from NZ_CP016279.1 coordinate 8,356,138, forward strand.
GCTGCTGCTCGTGCTCGCCCTGCTGGTCAGGGCGACCTGGGTGCAGTACTACGACGGCAAGGCCCTCGCGGAAGACAACGACAACCGGCGGAACGCGATCGGGACGTACTCACGCCCGCTCGGGAACATCATCGTGGCCGGCGACTCGATCACCGGCTCGGCACGGACCAAGGGGGGCGATCTCGCTTACAAGCGCACGTACAAGAACGGCAAGCTGTATGCGGCGGTGACGGGCTACGCCTCGCAGGCCTACGCCCCGACACAGCTGGAGGGCATCTACAAGGACCTGCTCAACGGCACGGACAACCGGCTGAAGACCGTGCTGGACACGGTCACCGGCAAGCGCGCCGACCCGGGCAACGTGCTCACGACGATCGACCCGGCGGTGCAGAAGGCGGCGTACGATGCGCTCGGCGGCAACAAGGGCGCGGCCGTCGCGATCGACCCGAAGACCGGCAAGATCCTCGCGGTGGCGTCGACCCCGTCCTACGACCCCGCGCAGCTCACCGACGCGAACACGGCCGGGTCGGCCTGGAAGCTGCTCAACGCGGACAAGGACAAGCCGCTCACCAACCGGGCGCTGCGCCAGCCACTGCCGCCGGGCTCGACGTTCAAGCTGGTCGTGGCGGCGGCCGCGCTGGAGAGCGGGCTGTACGAGAAGGTGGACGACCCCACCCGCAGCCCCGACCCGTACACCATGCCGGGCACGACGCGCCCGCTGGAGAACGAGAACAGGTCGGCCCCGTGCGAGAACGCCTCGATCCGGGTCGCCCTGCGCTACTCCTGCAACAACGTCTTCGGCAAGATGGCCGTCGACCTCGGCCAGGACAAGGTGAAGGCGATGGCCGAGAAGTTCGGCTTCAACGACGACGAGCGGGATGTGCCCGTGCGGGCCTACGCCAGCGTGTACCCCTCGGACATGGACAAGGCGCAGACCGCGCTCTCCGGCATCGGCCAGTTCGACGTCACCGCGACGCCGCTGCAGATGGCCATGGTGTCGGCCGCCATAGCCAACGGCGGCAAGCTGGTCTCGCCGCATATGGTCTCGCAGATCACCGACAGCGACGGCGACGTGCTGAAGGACTACGACGACAGCGCGGACACGAAGCAGATCGTCAGCTCCGGCACGGCCGAGCAGTTGCGGTCGGCGATGGAGACGGTGGTGAAGGACGGCACCGGTACGAACGCGCTGATCGACGGGGCGACCGTCGGCGGCAAGACCGGTACGGCCCAGCACGGCGAGAACAACAGCAAGACGCCGTACGCCTGGTTCACCTCGTACGGCAAGTCGGACGGCAGCGGCAAGGAGGTCGCCGTCGCGGTGATGGTGGAGCAGTCGGATGCGGCGCGGTCGGAGGTCAGCGGTAACGGGCTGGCCGCGCCGGTGGCGAAGGCGATGATGCAGGCGGCGTTGAAGTGAGGAGGCCGCGCGATCAGCCGCGGGTCCACTGTGGCTGATCGCGCCCACGCGGCGGAGCCGCATATCGACACAGCCCCGCGCCCCTCCGGGGCGCCTACCTGACCCCCAGAATCTGCTCCACCGGATCGATCGCGAAGTACACCAGGAACAGTGCCGACACCCCCCACAGCAACCAGTTGACCTCCTTCGCCTTGCCCAGCACCGCCTTGATGAGGACGTACGACACGAAGCCCGCGCCGATGCCATCGGTTATCGAGTAGGTGAACGGCATCGCGGCGATGGTGAGGAACGACGGGATGGCGATCTCGTGCGTGTCCCAGTCGATGTGCTTGACATGGGTCATCATCAGGAAGCCCACCGCGATCAGCGCGGGCGCGGCCGCCTGGAGCGGGACGATGGTCAGCAGCGGGGTGAGGAAGAGGGCCAGTCCGAAGAGGCCGCCGGTGATCAGGTTGGCGAAGCCGGTGCGGGCGCCCTCGCCGACTCCGGCCGCGGACTCGATGTAGGCGGTGTTGGAGGAGGCGGAGCCGGCACCGCCGGCGACCGCCGCGGCGCCGTCGATGAACAGCACGCGCCCGATCCCCGGCACCTGCCCCTTCTCGTCGAGCAGTCCGGCCTCGGCGCTGATGCCGACGATGGTGCCCATGGCGTCGAAGAAGTCCGACAGGATCAGGGTGAAGACCAGCAGGACGGCGGTGAGGACACCGGCCTTGGCGAAGCCGCCGAACAGGCTGAAGTGACCCACGAGTCCGAAGTCCGGGGTGTCGACGATCCTGTCCGGGACCTTGGGGGTGGTCAGGCCCCAGCTCTTGATACCGGCGACGGCGTCGATGACGATCGCGACGACGGTCATCGTCACGATGCTGATGAGGATCGCGCCCTTCACCTTGCGGGCCAGCAGAGCGATGGTCAGCAGGACACCGAGACAGAACACCAGCACGGGCCAGCCGGTGAGGCGGCCGACGGCGCCGAGCTGCACGGGCACCGTGGTGTTCGCGGCGTCCGGGACGCGGCTGACGAACCCGGCGTCGACGAAGCCGATGAAGGCGATGAACAGTCCGATGCCGACGCCGATGGCCTGCTTCAGCTGCTGCGGGATCGCGTTCATGATCGCTTCCCGGAGTCCGGTGAGGACCAGGAGGCAGATGAGCAGGCCTTCGAGGACGACCAGCCCCATCGCGTCGGGCCAGCTCATCAGCGGGGCCAGCTGGAAGGCGACGACGGCGTTGAGGCCGAGGCCTGCGGCGATCGCGAGGGGCAGGTTGCCGCCGACGCCCATCACGATCGTCATCACACAGGCCACCAGAGCGGTGGCGGTGACGAGTTGGCCGGTGTCGAGGTGGTGGTGGAACTTGTCCTCGGCGCTGCCGAGGATGATCGGATTCAGGACAAGGATGTAGGCCATGGTGAAGAACGTGGCGAAGCCGCCGCGTATCTCCCGGCCGAAGGTGGATCCCCGTGCGGAGATCTCGAAGAACCGGTCGAGGCTGTTCGCCGCGGGGAACGCGGCCCTTGGCCGGTCGGCCGCCTTCTTGGTGTCGGACATGCGGGCGCTCCTTGTTGCCTGGCCGATCGTGCGCGGAACCTGGCTGGATTGTTCCCGCGTTGAACGCGTTTCAGGTTTTCACCGTGTTACGGAATCAGAGTCGGCCCGCCAGACCATGTTCGAGACCCTGTACAAACCAAGCGGTTGATCACGCAATGCGGGAGAAGACCGAGAATCCCGACATCGCGGGCGCGGTCGACGTCCAGGAGGCGCTGCGCAGGCAACTCACGTCCCTCACCGTGAACCCCCGCCACGGCACGGTGCTGCCGGTGACGGGGGCCGGGTACGAGCGGCTGCTCAGGACGTACGGCTGAGCGTCAGGAGACGAAGTACGTCGGGTTGGGCAGCTTGTAGGTGCGGTCGGCGTAGCCGCCGTCCAGGTCCGAGTACTGGTCGCCGAAGTTGGCGATGACCTCGTACCCGAGGTCGTCCTCGATGTGCTTGCGGGTGCCGGACTTGTACTGCACCGTCGTGCAGTTCCAGGCGCCCGGGGTGGCGCAGTCGCCCAGGTAGGCCGGCGGGTTGGCCTTGTCCTTGAGGAACATGTGGTCGGCGTCGAGGTTCACATCGGCGCCGATCTTCTTCAGGTTCGCGACGGCGGCGGTGCGCTGCGCCTCGCTGAGACCGGAGTTGTAGAAGACCTCGACGCCCTGGGACTCGGCGTACCGCACCAGCTCGGGGCTGCCGAACACCGCCGGCCGGTCGGCCTTGTTCACGTAGTCGTTCCACGTGGTGGGGTTGAACGTGTAGTTGTAGCGCTTCTCGTAGTCGAGGCTGAGCAGCAGCGTGTCGTCGATGTCGAAGACGACGGCCGGCTTCTCCCCGTGACGGACCGCCTTGCGGGCCGCCCTGTCTATGTAGCGCTTGGCGTCGCGGTCCATGCGCGCCAGGTCCTTGGCGTACGGGCTGTCCGGGGACGCCTGGTAGACGCCGTTGCTGTCGGCGGTGGTGCCGTAGTACGTGTCGATGTCCTTCGCCAGGAGCCCGATGTTGTAGGGCTCGTGGGTCGAGTTCGCCGTCGACTGACCGGCCGTGGCCGCGCCGGCACCGTACAGCGCACCGCCGGCGAGAGCACAGGCAGCAGCGATCGCGCCCGCTCTGAGGGACTTCCGCATGGATTCTCCGGAATGTGTTTGGTGAGTGTTGCACCAGGTCACGCACTGTCTACGCGCATCACGCACCGCTCCGCGAGCCTCGTTACCCGATCGATATCGGATTCGGCGGTTTCGACGGAAGTCCCCCCGCTCTCAAGGCAGTCGAGCGATCCCGGCCGTGCCGGCTTGTACGCCCCGTCCTCCGCCACGGCTACGGCTTGGGCGATGACTGTTCTCCGTTCTCGGTCATCACCATCCGATCGTCGGAGCCGCGGTCGAGGGTGGCTCAGCCCGCGTACGGGTCCGGCACCGTGCCGGGGCGGGCCAGGAACTCGAAGTCGCAGCCGGTGTCGGCCTGGGTGATCTGCGCGTTGTAGAGCAGGCCGTAGCCGCGCTCGTGACGGACGGGCGGTGGTGTCCACCGCGTCCGCCTGCGCTCCAGCTCCGCGTCGTCCACATGGAGCCGGAGGGTGCGGGCGTCGACGTCCAGGGTGATGAGGTCTCCGTCGCGCACCAGCGCCAGCGGTCCGCCGATGTGCGACTCCGGTGCCACGTGCAGCACACAGGCGCCGTAACTCGTCCCGCTCATACGGGCGTCGGAGATCCGCACCATGTCCCGTACGCCCTGCTTCAGCAGATGGGCCGGCAGGGGGAGCATGCCGTACTCGGGCATGCCGGGACCGCCCTTGGGTCCGGCGCCCCGCAGCACCAGCACACTGTCCGCGGTGATGCCGAGCGACGGGTCGTCGATGGTGCGCTGCATGGTCCTGTAGTCGTCGAAGACGACCGCGGGTCCGGTGTGCCTGAGCAGACGGGGCTCGGCGGCGATGTGCTTGATGACGGCGCCGTCCGGGCAGAGGTTGCCGCGCAGCACGGCGACCCCGCCCTCGCTCGCGACCGGGTTGTCGCGGGGGCGGATGACGTCGTCGTCGTGCACCCGCGCGCCCCGCAGCTGCTCGCGCAGGGTGTCGTACGACACCGTCGGCCGGTCGAGGTGGAGCAGGTCCGGGATCCGGGAGAGGAAGCCGGGCAGGCCGCCCGCGAAGTGGAAGTCCTCCATGAGGTGGCGCTGTCCGCCGGGGCGGACATCGGCGAGGACCGGGACCGTGCGGGCGATGCGGTCGAAGTCGTCCAGGGTCAGCCTCACCCCGGCCCGGCCCGCCATGGCGATCAGATGGATCACGGCGTTGGTGGAGCCGCCGAGACCGAGCACGGTGGTGACCGCGTCCTCGAAGGCCTCACGGGTCAGGATCGTGGAGAGTCCGCGGTCCTTGCGGACCAGTTCGACGACGGTCAGGCCCGCCCTCGCCGCCATCCGGTCGTGCCCGGAGTCGACGGCCGGGATGCTGGACGCGCCCGGCACGGTCACGCCGAGCGCCTCGGCGGCCGCGGTCAGCGTGGATGCCGTTCCCATGGTCATGCAGTGGCCGGGCGAGCGGGCGAGGCCGCTCTCCAGCTCGGCCATCTCGCAGTCGCCGACGAGGCCGGCCCGCTTGTCGTCCCAGTACTTCCACATGTCGGTGCCGGAGCCGAGGACCTCGCCCCGCCAGTGCCCCGGGAGCATGGGCCCCGCCGGTACGAAGACGGTGGGCAGGTCCACGGAGGCCGCGCCCATCAGCAGCGCCGGGGTGGACTTGTCGCAGCCGCCCATCAGGACGGCGCCGTCCACGGGATAGGACCGCAGCAGCTCCTCGGTCTCCATCGCGAGCAGGTTGCGGTAGAGCATCGGGGTCGGCTTCTGGAAGGTCTCGCTGAGGGTGGAGACCGGGAACTCCAGCGGGAAGCCGCCCGCCTGCCACACCCCGCGCTTGACGGCCTGGGCCCGCTCCCGCAGATGCACATGGCAGGGGTTGATGTCGGACCAGGTGTTGAGGATCGCGACGACCGGCTTGCCGAGGTGTTCTTCGGGCAGGTAGCCGAGCTGGCGGGTGCGGGCGCGGTGGCTGAAGGAGCGGAGCCCGTCGGTGCCGTACCACCGATGACTTCTGAGTTCCTCCGGCCGCTTCACAGGGACCATCCGGCGACGATGGCGGCGACCTCGGCACGCTCGTCCTCGGGCAGCTGTCCGCTCGGCGGACGGACCTCCCCGCGGCACAGGCCGAGCGCGGCGAGGGCCTCCTTGACGACGGTGACGTTGTGGGCGGAGCCGTGGGCGGCGCGCAGTTCCTCGAAGCGGCGGATCTGTTCCCAGACCTTCATGGCGGCCGGATAGTCGCCCGTTCGAAGCGCTTCCCTCATGGTCAGCGAAACGGCCGGGGCGACGTTCACGAGTCCCGAGGTGAAGCCGGTGGCGCCCGCGGAGAAGTAGGAGGGGGCGTAGGGTTCGGCGAGGCCCGCGACCCATACGAAGCGGTCCAGGCCCGCGTCCCGCGCGAAGGCCGCGAACCGTGCGGCGTCCGGGACGGCGTACTTCACTCCGACGACGTTCGGGCAGTGGTCGGCGAGTTCGGCGAGGCGGGCGCCGGGCAGCCGGTCGTCGCGGATGTAGGGGACCACGCCCAGGCCGGGCACGGACTCGGCGATGGCGCGGTGGTAGTCGACCCAGCCGGCGGCCGAGATATACGGGTGCACCGGCTGGTGGACCATCACCATCCGGGCGCCGAGGTCGCGGGCATGGCGGGCGGAGGCGATCGCGGTGGGCAGGTCGTGGCCGACGCCGGCCAGGATCACGGCGCGGTCGCCGGCCTCCGCCACGGTCAACTCGGCGACCAGGCGGCGCTCTTCGGGGGTGAGGGCGTAGAACTCACCGGTGTTGCCGTTCGGGGTGAGGGTGGTGATCCCGGCGTCGAGCAGGCGGCGCAGCAGGGCCCGGTGGGTGTCCCGCGCGACGGAGCCGTCCTCGGCGAAGGGGGTCACCGGGATGGCCACCACGTCGGCCAGGGCCGCCCGTTGGGTCTCGAACGTCACGCCGCTCATTCCTGGCCTTCCTCCGGCCGGGGCTCGGGAAAAGCCCGCTGGACGAACGACTCGATGTGGGCGTGCAGGGCGCTCGCGGCGCCGTCCGCGTCGCGGTCCAGGGCGAGCCGCAGGATCTCCCGGTGCTCGGCGGCCTCCCGGTCCCAGGAGGGTTCGGCCGCCCAGGCCACGGCCGAGACGAGGGCGGCCTGGTCGCGGACCTCGTCCAGCATCCGGCCGAGCAGCGGGTTGCCGCAGGCCAGGTAGAGGGCGCGGTGGAACTCCCGGTTGGCCAGGGAGCGTTCGGCGGTGTCGGCGGCGGCGTCGGCCCGGGTGAGCGCGTCACGGGCGGCGTCGAGGGGGGCACCGCGCCGCACGGCCCGCCGCAGCGCCTCGGGCTCCAGCAACAGCCGCACGTCGTAGACCTCGCGTGCCATGTCCGCGTCCACCATGCGCACCGTGACGCCCTTGTACTGGCTCATCACGACGAGACCGGTCCCGGCGAGGGTCTTCAGCGCCTCCCGGACCGGGGTCTTGGACACCCCGAACTGCGCGGCGAGCTCCGTCTCGACCAGGGCCTGACCTGGCGTCAACCGTCCGGTGAGGATGCGGTGTCTGATCGCGTCCAGCACATATTGCGTGCGGGAGGGGATCGGGGTGGGCACAGAGGTCATGCGGCCCTCTCGGATCTCACATATCGCGTCTCATATATGACGTACGAAGGACGACGCGTTGAAGGTAGGAGGGGGCGCGTGCTGCGTCAATGCCTGTGACAAAGGAAGTCGGGGATGCCGGGCGGCGGTTCAGACGGTGCGGATGTCGCCCTCGACGGCCGGGTATGTCGGCCGGCCGGCGACCCCGGCCGCGCGGGCGGTGGCCGCCTCGCGGGTGAGCGTGGGGCCGACGTGGGTGACGAGGAGTTCGCGCACGTGCGCGTCCCGGGCAGCGCGACCGGCGTCCTCCGGCGTCAGATGGACCTGTTGGACGTGTTCGCCGTCGCGATGTGCGTCCAGGTCCGCCTCGCACAGGAACAGGTCGGCACGGGTGGCGAGTTCGGTGAGCGCGGGGCAGGGCCCGCTGTCCCCCGAGTACGCCAGCACGCTGCCCTGGCTCTCCGCGCGCAGCCCGTACGCCTCGGTGTCGTGGGCGACGGCGCGGGCGGTCAGACGGAGGTTCCAGTGCCGCACGTCGTGGCCGTCGTGCAGGTCCCGGAAGTCGAAGACACCCTTCAGGAACTCGACGTCCGCACGGCCGAAGAAGCCGGCCAGCCGCCGCGCGCAGTCCTGGGGCGCGTACACGGGGATCGGCGCGTGCGGGGTCATCCCGCCGAAGGCGAAGGCGTAGGCGGCGGCGAGCAGGTCGGCACTGTGGTCGGCGTGCAGATGCGAGATCCAGATCGCGGTGAGCCGGGCGGGATCCGTGTGCCGCTGCAACGCGGCGAACGTACCTGGCCCCGCGTCCACCCACACCTCGGCGCCGCCGCCGGACACCAGGTAGCCGGAGCAGGGCCGGTCCGGACCCGGGTGCGGGGAGGCGGTGCCGAGGACGGTGAGCGTGAGGGGCATGGGAGGGAGAGTACGACGCCCTGAGGGCCGCGGTGTCCCGCAGGGCCCGGTGTCACGGACGCCACTGCGGATCCCGCCCGCTCAGCCCCACCGCCCGGTCCAGCGGGGGCGCCTCGCCCGGAACCGGGACGACCGGGCCGAAGGGGCTGTCGCCGCGGTCCGGGTCGTCGGCCGCGGCGAACAGGAAGACGAGGGCGGAGTCCAGGGCGGCGGGATCGGGGGCGTAGGACCGGCCGGTCGCGCGGGCCAGGTCCCAGCCGTGGATCACCAGCTCGTCGGCGACGATCGCGCCCGCGATCGCGCCCGGCAGGTCCACCCCGCCCGCGCGGGTCATGCCGGTCCAGGCGGCCGGGTCGCGCCAGGCGTCGGCGAGGTCGTCCAGCGCCTTGGCCAGCTCCTCGCGCCAGCCGGGCCCGATGTCCGACCCGGCCACGTCCGGGCTGGTGTCGGTGGTCGTGCCCAGGTCCTTGCGGGCCGCGTCCCGGAAGGCGACGGACAGTCCCAGCAGGTGGCCCAGCAGATTGCGTACCGCCAGGCCGGGGCACGGTGTGAGGGCCGACAGCTGGTCGTCGGTCACCGCCTCGGCGAGCCGCGCCACGATCCGGGTCTGAGGGCCTAGGTCGAGAAGGGTGTCGGTGGTCATGCCTTGCTCCTGGGAGGTAGCGGTGACTGTACGGAGGGCAGACCGGTCGGTTCGCCGGAACTCATCGGTGCCCTGCGGCCGCGCAGCCGTTCCCACGGTGACCGGCCGCCCCCGAAGCACCACACCGCGATCACCGGATCGCACAGCGCGCAGCCGAAGGACGAGTCGTGGGCGAACGGGATGATCGGGTGGCCCTTGAGGTGGTGGACCACGTCCCACGCGGTGTGCAGCAGCCAGCCGACGCCGATGAACGTCCAGGAGTCCAGCCCCCGGTAGGCGACGTAGGTGGCCACCGCGGTGAACGCGAACTCCCAGCCGCCGAGACCTCCGCCGCTGAGGTAGGCGGCACCGGCGCCGGCCACCATGACCGCGTTGAACCGGCGCCGGTGGCGTTCCGGGAGGAGTGACATGAGCAGGATGCAGAGGAGGCCGACGAGGATCGGGGCGATGTAGCGCATGGGGTCGACGGTAGGGACGGGGCCATGGGTGTCCCAGGGGCATTACTGACGGGTTCCGACGGATTGTCGCCGCCGCGCGCGGTACGCGGACCAGGCAGGTGACCGATCCGCGCACACCCCCCTTAGACCCACGATGACCAGGCATGACGACTTCTTGGACCGTGGTCCGCGTGCTGCGCGACCGCAACGGCCGGCTGTATCTCACGGGTTTGCTGGTGTCCGCCTTCGGCAGCTCCTCGCTGTGGCTGGCGTCGGGTGTGTGGGTCAAGGACCTCACCGGTTCCGACGGCCTGGCCGCCCTGTGCATGCTCGCCCTGTGGGCACCCACCCTGGCGGGCCCCGCGCTCGGCACCCTCGCCGACCTCCACCGGTCTCGGCTTCGCTCGACCGGGCGGTGCCCCCATCGCCCAGGGTCCCTCCTCATCACCCTGAACCTGGGCCTGGCAGCCCTCCTCCTCACCCTCTTCACCGTCGACTCGCCCGGCGGCCTGTGGCTGCTGTTCGCCGTGCTGTTCCTGTACGGCGCCGCCGACGTCGTCGTCGATGCCGCCGCGTCGGCGCTGGTCACCGCCGTGGTCTCCCCGGACCTCCTGGGCGACTTCAACGGCCTGCAGCTGACCGTCAGGGAGGGCATGAAGCTCGTCGCCCCGCTGACCGGCGCGGGCCTCTACGCGGTCTACGGCGGACCGGCCGTCGCCTGTCTCGACGCGGTCACCTTCGTGCTCGCCGCCGGGCTGTTCGCCCTGCTGCGTGTGCGCGAGGAGCGGCCGGTGCGCTCCGGCGACGGCTGGTGGCGGGAGACGGCGGAGGGCGTCCGTCACCTGTGGGGGCACCCCGGGCTGCGTCCGCTGGTGCGGGCGGGCGGTACGACGATGCTGCTCGCCTCGCTGAGCAGTACGACGCTGTACGCCGTGGTGGACCGTCTCGGGCACTCCCCCGCCTACGTGGGCGTGCTGTACGCCGTCCAGGGCGCGGGCTCGGTGGCGGTCGGGCTGGTCTCCGGGCCTGCGCTGCGGCTGCTGGGCGCGCGCCGGTTCGCGGCGGCGGGGATCGCGCTGACGGCGGCGGGGGTGGCCGCGCGCGCCGTGCCGTCGGCCCCGGTGGCCCTGCTGGCGGGTGCGGCGAGCGGCCTCGGTCTGCCCTGTGTGCTGATCGCCGCGCTGACCGCCGTGCAGCGCGAGACCCCGGGGCCGCTGCTGGGCCGGGCGACGGCCACCGCCAACACGCTGATCTTCACGCCGAACGTGATCGGGCTGGCCGCCGGGGCCGGTCTGGTCGAACTGGCCGGCCCCGGACTGCTGCTGCCCCTGTACGCTCTGGGGCTGCTCCTTACGGCCGCCGCGCTCGCCTAGGGGGTGTCTTCTCTCTCCCCCGGCGCTCGGCTTCGCTCGCGGAGGGAACCCACTTCCCGCCGACGCGATCCGGAAACCATCCCCTGGCCCGCGGCGAGCGCCACGCGTACCGCCGCGAGGTCCCCGTCCGACGCCAATCCGGCGTGGTAGAGCCGCAGTTCCGTCGCGCCCTCGGCACGCGCGCGTGCCGCGTCCGTCGCGAGCGTGCCGGGGCTGCCGCCCATCCCCGAGACCACCGTGAAGTTGGCGGCCAGGACCGTCCGTTCGCGCGCGTGCTCGGCGAAGGGCGCCAGCAGGGACGTACCGCCCGTGCACGGCACCACCACGCCGTCGGCGACGGAGAGGATATGGGCGGGGTCGACGCCGGCGTTGGCGCCGCAGTGGTAGGAGACCGGATCGGCGTGCAGCAGGATCCGGAAGCCGGCCGGTGCGGCGGTGCGTACGGCGGTGACGGCCTCCTCCTGGAGGGTGCGGGCGGTGGTGTCGCGCCACGCGCGCGTGGCGGCCGCCGTGTCCTCGCCGAGGAGCTTCTCGACCGCCGGCCAGCCGCCGTCGTCCGCGGCCTCCCGCCACAGCGGCTCCAGTGCCGTGCGTACGGCGGCCGCCAGCTCGTCCGCGTCCAGGCCCTGTGCCCCGTAGCCGGTGCGGCAGGAAAGGCAGAAGCACAGGGACATCAGGTACTGCCCGGCCTCCCCGAGGCCGACCCCGGACGTCTTGTCGTGCGCGTGCAGATGCTGGAGGCCGTACCAGCCGAGGGACTCCAGCTCGGTGCCGTGCGCGCCGGGGCGCACGGCGGCCTCGGCGGCCAGGTCGACCAGGTACGCGCGCGTGGCGGGCTGCGCGATGCAGGGCGCCCACGGGTAACGGTCGCCGTAGGCGTTGACGACCGAGGTGTCCGGATGTTCGGCGCCCAGGCGGGAGTTGTGCGCGAGGACGACCCAGGTGTGCACCTCCAGTCCGGCCGCTGCGAGGGCCTCGGCCGCCTCGCCGTAGGCATCACCCGGGGCCCAGCGCCCGGCGGGGTAGGGCCGCAGACCGCGGCCCGCCCAGCGGTCGCCGGGGGGATAGAGGGCGGCCGCGTACTCGGCGGTGACGACGCGGTGGCGGGGGTGGCGGGGGGTCAGGGTGCGGGTGGAGTGGTAGACGGACGCGAGGGTCGCTTGCCGTACGCCGAGTGCGGCGGTCCGGGCGGGGGCCTCGGGGTCACCGTTGACGTCCCAGGGGTAGACGAACGCCGACGCCTTCACGCCTCCCCCAGCAGCGCGTATCCCCGCTCGATCAGCTGGGCGAGCTGCTTGACGTGGTCCTCGCCCGGCTCGTGCAGCGGGGGTCGGACCTCGCCCACCTCCAGGCCGCGCAGCCGTACGCCCGCCTTGACGAGGGAGACGGCGTAGCCGCGGCCCTGGGCGCGCAGTTCCGCGAACGGGCGGTAGAAGCCGTCCAGGAGGCGGCGCACGGTGTCCTGGTCGCCGGCCCGAAGGGCCCGGTGGAAGGCGAGGGCGATCTCGGGGGCGAAGCAGAAGACGGCCGAGGAGTAGAGGGTGACGCCGAGGGCGCGGTAGGAGAGCTGGGTCAGCTCGGCGGTGGGCAGGCCGTTGAAGTACAGGAAGTCGCCGGGGACCTCGGTGCGCACGGTGCTGACGATCCGCTGCATCAGGTCCAGGTCGCCGAGGCCGTCCTTGAGGCCGATGACGCCGTCGGTGCGGGCGAACCCGGCCACCGTCCGCGGGGTGAAGACGGCGTTGTCGCGCTGGTAGACGATCACCGGAAGGGCGGTGGCGGCGGCGATCTCCCGGTAGTGCCGCAGCAGGCCCTCCTGGCCCGCGAGGACGAGGTACGGCGGCATGGCGAGGAGCCCGTCGGCGCCCGCGGCCTCGGCGAGCCGCGCGTAGCGGACGGCGAGCGCGGTGCCGTAGCCGACGCCCGCGATCACCGGGACACGTCCCCCGGCCGCCTCGACGGCCGCCCGGACGCAGACCTCGAACTCCTCCGGCAGCAGCGCGTGGAACTCCCCGGTGCCGCAGCAGGCGAACACGGCGGCGGCGCCGGCCGCGACACCCCTGCGCACATGGGTGCGGTAGACGTCGAGGTCGAGGGAGCCGCCCTGGCCGTAGGCCGTGACGGGGAAGAAGAGCGGCCCCTTCGGGTCGCGGAGCCGGGCGGCGAGAGGGGCTGGCGTCACGGGCGCTCCCTGTCGGTGCATGTTTCTGATCGGCGTCTATATTTCTGAACGGCTTCACGCTACGGGCCCGTCTCGGGGCGGGTCAAGCGGGCAAACCCGCTACACGGCACCGGATTTCCCCACTCCACGGCACACTTGACTGGGCCTGTCACCGCTCTCTAGCGTGTCCATGAATGTGAATCGCGTCCACACATGCGACCGACGTTCGTCAAGGAGATCGAGGATGCCCGCTCCCCGCACCGTTCTGCTCACCGGCGCCGCCGGCGGGCTCGGCACCCTGATGCGGTCCCTGCTGCCGGAGTACGGCTACACGCTGCGCCTGTTCGACGTGCGCCCCGTCGAGGACGCGCCCGGAGCCATCACCGCGGACCTCACCGACAAGGAGGCGCTGCGCGAGGCGGTGCGAGGCGTGGACGCCGTCCTCCATCTCGCGGGCATCTCCCTGGAAGCGCCCTTCGAGAAGATCCTGAGGTCGAACATCGAGGGCACCTACAACCTCTACGAGGCCGCGCGCCTCGAAGGCGTGCCCCGGATCGTCTTCGCCTCCTCCAACCACGCCGTCGGCTTCACCCCGGCCCCGCGCGAGGGCGACCCGCCGATCCCCGTCGACACCCCGCGCCGCCCGGACACCTTCTACGGCCTGTCGAAGTCCTTCGGCGAGGACCTGGCCCAGCTCTACTGGGACAAGCACGGCCTGGAGACCGTCTCGGTGCGCATCGGCTCCTGCTTCCCGGAGCCGAACAGCGTGCGCATGCTGTCGGTGTGGATGAGCCCGGCCGACGGCGCCCGGCTCTTCCACGCGGCCCTGACCGCCGAGGAGGTCGGCCACACGGTGGTCTACGGCTCCTCGGCCAACACCCGCCTGTGGTGGGACCTCACGTCGGCGCGGGCGCTCGGCTACGAGCCGCAGGACGACTCCGAGCCGTACGCAGAGAAGCTGATCGCCGAGCAGGGCGAGCTGGACCCGGACAACCCGGCGCACAGCCACCTGGGCGGCCACTTCGTCAGCGACCCCCCTATTTGGCCGTACTGAGCACCGGCGAGGCGGAAAACGATCGCTCACGAGGGCGGGCGGGCACCGAACGGGCCCGCCCGCCGCCGCATTCGGGCACCCGGGCCGCCCGCTCTCACCCCTCGCCGCGGAGCCGTGCAGGTCCGAGGCGGGCACGGCGCTTCGCAAACGGGCGCACACGGGCAGTATCGGGCGGCCAGCAGACCTGGTCAGTGCCGCGCACCCACTGTAGAACTTCCCCCATGGGCCCGAACGGGCAGCTCCACAGGGAAGTGGGTGACGAGATGAGCACGAGGACGGCGGAAGAGCGCCAGCGCGAGATCGTACTGGCCGCACGGGCCACCGGCTCCGTCGACGTCACCGCGCTCGCCGCCGAGCTGGGCGTGGCCAAGGAGACCATCCGGCGCGATCTGCGCGCCCTGGAGGACCACGGACTGGTCCGCCGTACTCACGGCGGCGCCTACCCGGTCGAGAGCGCCGGTTTCGAGACGACACTCGCCTTCCGCGCCACCAGCCACGTGCCCGAGAAGCGCAGGATCGCGGCCGCCGCGGCCGAGCTGCTCGGGGACGCGGAGACGGTCTTCGTCGACGAGGGCTTCACCCCGCAGCTCATCGCCGAGGCCCTGCCCACGGACCGGCCACTGACCGTGGTCACCGCCTCCCTGCCGGTCGCGGGCGCCCTCGCCGAGACCGGGAACATGTCGGTCCTGCTCCTCGGCGGGCGGGTCCGGGCCGGCACGCTGGCCACCGTCGACCACTGGACGACGAAGATGCTGGCCGGCTTCGTCGTCGACCTCGCCTACATCGGGGCCAACGGCATCTCCCGCGAGCACGGCCTCACCACCCCCGACCCCGCGGTCAGCGAGGTGAAGTCCCAGGCCATCCGCGCCGCACGGCGCACCGTGTTCGCGGGCGTGCACACCAAGTTCGGAGCGGTCAGCTTCTGCCGGTTCGCCGAGATCGGCGCACTGGAGGCGATCGTCACGAGCGCGCAGCTTCCGGCGGCCGAGGCCCATCGCTACTCCCTGCTGGGCCCGCAGGTCATCCGGGTCTGAAAAACAAACCCACTCCCCTGATACACCTTCACACCCTGTAGTGCCCCATATATACCGTTAAATCCAGATACATTCAGGAGCGATCCATGCGCACCCCGAGCCGACGGAGGCCGCGAGCCACGCTCGCCATGGCCGCCGCAGGGACGCTGCTCGCCCCGCTGCTCTCCGGCTGCTGGGTCGGTGCGGGCGGGACCGGTTCCGGCGGCGATTCCATCAATGTCCTGATGGTCAACAACCCCCAGATGACCGAGCTGCAGAAGCTGACCGCCGCGCACTTCACGAAGGACACCGGTATCAAGGTCAACTTCACCGTCCTGCCCGAGAACGACGTCCGCGACAAGATCAGCCAGGACTTCGCCAACCAGGCGGGCCAGTACGACGTCGCCACGCTGTCCAACTACGAGATCCCGATCTACGCCCGCAACGGCTGGCTGCACGAGATGGACTCGTACACCGCGAAGGACCCGGGCTACGACGAGCAGGACGTCCTCAAGCCCATGCGCCAGTCCCTCACCGCGGCCGACGGCAAGCTCTACGGCCAGCCCTTCTACGGCGAGTCGTCCTTCCTGATGTACCGCAAGGACGTGTTCGCCGCGAAGGGCCTGACGATGCCGGCGCACCCCACCTGGCAGCAGGTCGCCGACCTCGCCGCCGAGGCGGACGGCGCGCGGCCCGGGATGAAGGGCATCTGTCTGCGCGGACTGCCCGGCTGGGGCGAGCTGATGGCGCCGCTGACCACCGTCGTGAACACCTTCGGCGGCACCTGGTTCGACAAGAACTGGAAGGCTCGCCTGGACTCCCCCGAGTTCGAGAAGGCGACAAAGTTCTATGTCGATCTCGTCCGCGGCCACGGCGAGTCGGGCGCGGCCCAGTCCGGCTTCGCCGAGTGCCTCAACGACATGACCCAGGGCAAGGTCGCCATGTGGTACGACGCCACCTCCGCGGCCGGCCTGCTGGAGGCGGCCGACTCCCCCGTCAAGGGCAAGCTCGGCTACGCCCCCGCCCCCGTGGAGAAGACGGACTCCTCCGGCTGGCTCTACACCTGGGCCTGGGGCATCCAGAAGGCCTCCCGCAACCCCGACAAGGCCTGGAAGTTCGTCTCCTGGGCGTCCAGCAAGGGCTACGAGCAGCTGGTCGGCCGGACCAGCGGCTGGTCCGACGTCCCGGCGGGCAAGCGGGCCTCGACCTACACGAACGCCGACTACCGCAAGTCGGCCGCCGCCTTCCAGGAGATGACGAAGGAGGCCATCGAGAGCGCCCGCCCCAGCGACCCCGGCGTGCAGCCGCGCCCCGCGCCCGGCATCCAGTTCGTCGGCATCCCCGAGTTCACCGACCTCGGCACCAAGGTCTCCCAGGAGATCAGCGCGGCCATCGCCGGACGCCAGTCCACCGAATCGGCCCTGAAGAAGTCCCAGCAGCTCGCCGAGAAGATCTCCAAGGAGTACGAGGGACGATGACAGCGACGACAACGGCCCCCCTGGCGACCGCCCCCGTAAGAACTATGAAACAACCCTCGGCCCGGCTGCGTGCCTGGGCGACGCGGGGACCGCTCCTGCCGGCCCTCGTCTTCATGATCGTGGTGACCCAGCTGCCGTTCGTGGCCACGCTGGTGATCTCCTTCTTCGACTGGAACGCCCTCTATCCCAAGGCCCGCCACTTCACCGGCCTCGACAACTACCACCAGGTGCTGACCGACGCGGACCTGCGCCACTCGGTGTGGACGACCGTGCTGCTCACGGTGGCGGTGGTGCTGGCCAGCCTGGTCCTCGGCCTGGCGCTGGCCCTGCTCCTGGACCGGAAGTTCCGCGGCCGGGGCGTCGTACGCACCCTGCTCATCGCACCGTTCCTGGTGGTGCCCGTGGCCGCGGCCCTGCTCTGGAAGCATGTGCTCTACAACCCCGAATACGGCCTGTTCAACGGGTTGTTGCACTATGTGGGCGGCCCACAGCCGGACTGGATCTCCAAGACCCCGCTGCTCGCGGTCGAGGCCTCCCTGGTGTGGCAGTGGACGCCGTTCATGATGCTGATCCTGCTCGCCGGGCTGCAGAGCCGGGACCACGAGCAGATCGAGGCCGCGCGGGTGGACGGCGCCAACGACTGGCAGGTCTTCCGCCATCTGACGCTCCCGCACCTGCGCCGCTACCTGGAACTCGGCGCCCTGCTGGGCTCGATCTACATCGTGCAGAACTTCGACGCGGTGTTCACGATCACCTCCGGCGGCCTCGGCACCGCCAACCTGCCCTACACCGTCTACCAGAGCTTCTACCAGGCCCACGAGAACGGCCTCGCCTCGGCCGCCGGCGTCCTGGTGGTCATCGGCTCGATCATCATCGCGACCTTCGCCCTGCGCGTGGTCTCGTCCCTGTTCCGCCAGGAGGTGTCCCGCGCATGAGCGATCTCGCCGTACGCATCGGAAAGCACCGGGGTCTGAGCCTCGGACTGGTGGCCTGGCTGGCCGGCATCGTCTTCTTCCTGCCCATCGCCTGGATGGCGCTGACGTCCTTCCACTCCGAGGCGGACGCGGCGACCAACCCGCCCTCCTTCGCCGCCTCCCTCACCCTGGACGGCTACCGCGAGTTCTTCGGCACGGGCGGCGGGGCGAGCCCGTGGCCCGCGCTGATCAACTCCACGGTCGCCTCGGTGGCATCGACGGTCTGCGTACTGCTCCTCGCCCTGCCGGCGGCGTACGCGCTGTCGATCCGGCGGGTGCGGAAGTGGACGGACGTCCTGTTCTTCTTCCTGTCCACGAAGATGCTGCCGGTCGTGGCCGGTCTGCTGCCGATCTACCTGTTCGCGAAGAACACCGGGATGCTGGACAACATCTGGTTCCTCGTCATCCTCTACACCTCCATGAACCTGCCGATCGCGGTGTGGATGATGCAGTCCTTCCTCGCCGAGGTCCCGGTGGCGGTGATCGAGGCGGCGCAGATCGACGGCGCCCGGCTGCCGACGATCCTCGCGCGCGTGGTGGCCCCGATCGCCCTGCCCGGCATCGCCGCAACCGCCCTGATCTGCTTCATCTTCAGCTGGAACGAGCTGCTCTTCGCCCGAGTCCTGACGGGCGTGGTGGCCGAGACCGCCCCCGTCTTCCTGACCGGCTTCATCACCAGCCAGGGCCTGTTCCTGGCGAAGGTGTGCGCCGCGTCGCTCGTCGTCTCCCTGCCGGTGCTCGCCGCGGGGTTCGCCGCCCAGGACAAACTGGTCCAGGGCCTGTCGTTGGGAGCTGTGAAATGAAGGCCGCCGTCATCGAGTCCGTGGGCCGTGCCGTCGTCGCCGAGGTCCCGGACCCGACGCCAGGGCCCCGCGAGGTGGTCGTCGAGGTGGCCGCCTGCGGACTGTGCGGCACCGATCTGCACATCCTCCAGGGCGAGTTCGCGCCCAAGCTGCCGCTCGTGCCCGGGCACGAGTTCGCGGGCGAGGTGGTCGGGGTCGGCACCCAGGTCACGGAGCTCGCCATCGGCGACCGGGTGGCCGTGGACCCCTCCCTGTACTGCTACGAGTGCCGCTACTGCCGCACCGGCCACAACAACCTGTGCGAGCGGTGGGCTGCGATCGGCGTCACGACGGCGGGCGGGGCGGCCCGGTACGCGGCGGCGCCCGTGGCGAACTGCGTGAAACTGCCCGAGCATGTGCGCACCCAGGACGCCGCCCTGGTGGAGCCGCTGTCCTGCGCGGTACGCGGCTACGACGTCCTGAACTCCCGGCTCGGCGCCCACATCCTGATCTACGGCTCCGGGACCATGGGCCTGATGATGCTGGAGCTGGCCAAGCGCACGGGCGCGGCGAGCGTGGACGTGGTCGACCTCAACCCCGACCGGCTGCAGACGGCTCGCCGTCTCGGCGTCTCGCGCGCGGCGAGCGGCGCGGACGAACTGGACCGCCCGCAGGGCTGGGACGTGGTCGTGGACGCGACCGGCAACGCGGGGGCGATCCAGGACGGCCTGGGCCGGGTGGCGAAGGCGGGGACCTTCCTGCAGTTCGGGGTGGCCGACTACGCGACGCGGGTGACGATCGATCCGTACCGCATCTACAACCAGGAGATCACCATCACCGGTTCCATGGCGGTGCTGCACAGCTTCGAGCGGGCGGCCGAGCTGTTCGCGAACGGGGTACTGGACCCGGAGGTGTTCATCAGCGACCGCATCCCGCTGGAGCGGTACCCCGAGGCGCTGGAGCAGTTCGCGGCCGGGGTGGGGCGGAAGATCGTGGTGGTGCCCTGAGCCGATCGGGGGTCCCATAGGAAGGCGTCGGCGCGAAGCGCTGTCGTTGAGGGGTGGTGGTCGGGTGACGGGTGGGCGGTAAGGGAACGGTAAAGCGGTGTCGTTCGTTCACCCGGCATGACAGCTATGACCCCTGGCTCGAACATCCCTCTGTCGGCCGCCCGCGTGACGGTGGACGTCGCCGCGCCGGTGCGGCTCGACGTGTCGGGCCTGCTGCTCACCACCGACGGCAAGGTGCGCTCCGACGACGACTTCATCTTCTACAACCAGCCCGCCGGACCGGGCGTGACCTACACCTCCGGCGGCGGCGCGGCGCCCGACGCGATCACGGTCGACACCGGTGCCGTGCCGCCGGACATCGAGAAGATCGTGGTCACGGCCAGCCCGGACGCGGCCGGCCAGACCTTCCAGGGCATCGAGCCGACGGCCACGGTCCGGGACGCGGACGGCGGCTCGGTCCTGGCCACGTTCACACCGCCGCAGCTCGGCGCGGAGACGGCGCTGGTGATCGTGGAGATCTACCGCCGGGGCGGCGCGTGGAAGGCCCGCGCCGTCGGCCAGGGGTACGCCGACGGGCTGGCGGGCATCGCGACGGACTTCGGTGTGACGGTGGAGGAGCCCACCGCGGCCCCGGCGGCTCCGCCGCAGCCGGCCGCCGCCCCACCGGCACCCGCCGCACAGGCCCCGGTCACGCCCCCGGCGCCGGCCGCCCCGCCGGCCCCGCCCGCTCCCGGCGCCGGGAAGATCAACCTGGACAAGGGCCGGGTCAGTCTCCAGAAGAACCAGACCGTGTCCCTGGTCAAGGGCGGGCGTCCGCTGCTCTCCCTCGTGCAGATGGGCCTGGGCTGGGAGCCCGCGTTCCGCGGCCGGGACATCGATCTGGACGCCTCGGTCATCGCCTACGGCCCGCAGCGCAACGCCGTCGACAGCTGCTATTTCGGCAAGCTGACGATCCTGGGCGGCGCGGTGCGGCACTCCGGTGACAACCTCACCGGCGAGGGCGGGGGCGACGACGAGGTGATCACGGTCGACCTCGGCCGTATCCCGCAGGAGGTCACCGGCCTGGTCTTCACGGTCAACTCCTTCTCCGGCCAGAAGTTCACCGAGGTCGCCAAGGCCTACTGCCGCCTGGTGGACGCGGCGACCGGCGAGGAACTGGTGCGCTTCGACCTCACCCACGCCGAGCCCCAGACGGGCGTGATGATGGCCAAGCTCATCCGGCAGTTCTCCGGCGAGTGGGACATGACGGCGATGGGCGAGTTCGTGAAGGCGCGCACGGTACGCAACATGGTCGAGCCGGGGGCACGGGCGCTGTGACACCGTGCCGGACCGGGGCGGGGGAACGGCGGCCCGGTCCCCCGCCCCGGTCCGGCCACCGCGCGGGCTTCATCCGCAAGCGCGCCCCTCGTCGGAGATCGCCCAGGTGATCCGGTCGGTGGCCACGGGCGACACCCTGCTGACGGTCGGTCCGGAGACGGTCAAGGCACACGTTGGCCGACGCCACGGTGGCCGACCCGCCTCGCGCCGCGCTCACCGCTCCGGCCGCAGCCCCTCCGTCAACAACGTCAGATAGCGGCGGATCTCGCGCCCCTGCCCGTTCGCCAGCTCCGAGGCCGTGGCCACGCCGTGCGCCAGCCGCAGCACCTCGATCGGCTCCAGGTCGGCCCGCAGCGCCCCCTGTGCCTGGGCCGCCCCCACCAGCCGCGTCGCCGCGCCCTTCACCGACGTGCCACAGGCCGTCATCGCGACCGAGCCGCCGTCCGTGACCGCCGAGCCCAGCAGGGACTTCAGCCCGCGCACCTGGATCGTGGCCACGCACAGCTCGTTCAGCCACTCCATGAGCGCCTCGTACGGCGGCAGCTCCTCGGCCAGCTCGTCGGCCCGCGTCCCCAGCGCCTCGATCCGGTCCACGTACGCGGCCTCCAGCAGCGCCTGCCGCGTCGGAAAGTGCCGGTAGAGCGTGCCCGAGCCGACGCCCGCACGCTTGGCGATGTCGTCGAGCGACGCGTTCTCCCCATGCTCGGCGAAGGCCTCCGCCGCCACCTTCAGCAACCGCTCGTAGTTGCGCCGAGCGTCCGCGCGCATGGGCCTGACCTGCGGCATCCAGATACTCCTTGCGAACCGGGGATCCTCTTCGCAGCCTACCGAGCATCCACCGAAGACAGCTCCGGCTCATCTTCGCGGGCACTGCGCGCTGTTCGGGCGCGGCAACCGCCGTCAGTGCCGTCAGTGCCGCTCCGGCGGCTCGTAGCCGCCGGTGACCGGGTCCGGTCCGAGGTCTCGGCGTACCGTTCCGGTGCCCAGGCCGACCGTGGCGCGCGTGCGCATGGGGCCGTCGCCGCGGCGGGAGAGGAGCACGATCTCGGCCACGCGCGCGTGCAGTACGCCGAGCCGGGCGGCGCATTCGGCCGCGAGGACGCGCGGGACGCGGGTGCGCCCGAGCGAGAGGTGCGGGGTGAAGCGCGGGAAACGGTCCGTGCAGCACGGGAAGGGTTCCCCCAGCGCGCTCCGGAGCTCCGTCCAGGGCGCGGCACCGGCCGCCGCGGGGTCGAGCCACACGGTGGCGTGGGACCGGTGGCGGAAGGCACGGACCCCGCTCAGCCGGATGTCGAAGGGCTCGCACCCGGCGGCCGCGGCGGCCAGCAGCGGGAGCGCCGCCGGGAAGTCCTCCTCCGGTACGAAGCCGAAGAGCAGGTTCACATGGGGCGGCCAGCGGCGGATCTGCGGGTCGTGCTCGGCGCGGATGTGCTGGATGGCGGGCCAGAGTCCGGCCGGGGGAAGCCAGGCCACGGCTGTCCGGGGCGTGGGTACCGACTCGATGCGGCCGAGGGGTCCGGCCGGGCCGGGCGGGCCGGGCGTCGGGGGGCGGGGCACACCGCCATCATGGCCCCGCCCGCCGACGGCCGCCGCCCCTGGACCGAGGCGGGTGGCTCACGCAACCGATGTCTGCACGGAGGCCCAAGCGCTGGAGAAGCGCTCGACTTCAGCCCCACGCTCGTGCTCGTGCTTCTTCCACGCCGGACGCTTGTGCTCGTGCTTCTTCCACGCCGGACGCTTGTGCTCGTGCTTCTTCCACTCCGGGCGCTTGTCCTCGTGCTTCTTCGCCGCCGGACGCTTGTGCTCGTGCTTCTTGGCCGCAGCGGGCTTGTGCTCGTGCTTGTTCACCGCCGCGGGCTTCTGGTCATGCTTCTTCGCCGCGGGCTTCTTCTCCTGCTTCTTCGCCGCGGGCTTCTGGTCCTGCTTCTTCACCGCGGGCTTCTGGTCCTGCTTCTTCACCGCCGCGGGCTTCTGCTCATGTTTCTTCGGCGCCGGACGCTTGTGCTCGTGTTTCTTCGCCGGATGCGGAGTCACGTTCGAGTCGGTGTCCTGCTCGATGTACGGGGCATCCCATGTGACCACGGCGGTGGCTTCCGCGGAGGCCACCGCGGAGACCTCCTGCGGACCATCGGAGTCGTCGGCGTGGCCGACGCCGACGCCGAAGGTGGACAGCCCCGCCACCACCGCGGCTACGAGTGCGGCGCGCTGGAACTTGCGCATGCTTTGACCTTTCTCACCTGAGCCTGAATCCTTGTCAGTATTGACTACTCAGCGTGAGAATATACGCACCGATCGTAGCAACTTGTGATCTTAGAGCGGGCGCCGCGTCAACCCCTCGCATGGGCCAAGCCCGCCCGGAACCAGAACAGGGCTCAGGCAAGCCACGGCCAACGCCCGTCGCAGCCACCCTCGATCAGTGAAACCATGCGGAAGGCGGCATCCGAAAGACCCGCGAACACGTGCCGGTTTCCGGTGCCCGACGGTCCGTGGCCCGCCCGGTAACCCTCCAGGTTCCAGGTGTAGACCGGGACATGGGCCGGGATCTGGGCGGTCGGGTCGCCGTGCTGGTGCGCGGTGTACTGCTCGTCGGTGACGATCAGCACCCGGTCGTGCTTCCTGTAGTGCCGGCGCACCGCCTCGGTGGTGTCGGTGCCGCCCAGGTTGCCGAAGCGCTCCAGGATCTTCAGCACCGACTCGCCCTTGCGGAAATCCACCTTCGCGCTGGACGAGCCGAACTCGACGAGGTCGGCGTCGGCCGCCCGCAGCGCGAGCGCGGAGCCGAAGATCGCCGCCGCGTCGGCCCGGGTGAGCTGAGCGCGCTCGGACACCTGCGACCAGAACATCGAGCCCGAGCGGTCGACCAGCACCAGGGTGCGGCCCGGCAGCGCGGGCACGTTGGCCAGCGAGTGACCGAGCGCCCGCTCCAGCGGGTACGCCCAGCGCAGCGAGGGTGCGTGCCGGTACGCGGCGAGGTAGCGGAACGGGAACTGCCGCGAGCGTGCCACCTGCTCCGGGTCGCTGATCTTCGCCGCGACCTGGGCGGCGACCTCGTCCGAGACCCCTGCCTCGTCGAAGTTCCGCAGGTTGCGGACCAGCGCCATCGCGCCCATGGACGGGATCAGGGCCTCCCAGGCCGCCTTGTCCATCGGGCCCTGCAGCCAGCCGGCCAGCGCCTCCCAGGTGATCCCGGCCGCCGCCAGCCGCTCGGCGCCACCGGGCGCGGTGACGACCGCCCGCCGCTGCTCGACGGGCAGCGCCATCAGCTCGCGATGGGCCGTGAGCACCGGCAGCGACGCGGGCGGCACGGCGCTGTCCGGGTTGTGCCGCCGGTCGAGCGCGTACCGGAACAGCTCGCCCTGCCACGGCTTGTCCGCGTCCGGCGCCGCGTGCACCAGGTTGAGGATGTCGCCGAAGCGGTAGCCCTTGGACGCCGTGTCGTACTTGAGCAGCGACTTGGCGTGGTAGAGCCGTCGTACGGCGTCGGCGACGCCGCGCTTGACGGGCTTGGGGACGGCGCGGCCGTAGGTCGCCGTCCAGTAGGCGAGCAGCTCGCCGGGCTCGTCCGGGCGCTGGAGCACGGAGTCCACGACCTGCCGGTTGGACGGGCCGTCGGTGGCGCCCGCCGTCAGCCGGGCGTGCACGTACTCGGCGGCTCCCACGAGGGAGGCCGTCCGCATGTTGCCCTCGCCACGCAGCCAGCCGAGCAGACCTGCCGTCCATTCCGGGTCGCTGACGGCGAGCTCGCGGACGAGACGGGTGAACCGGTCGTCACGGTCGGCGCCGCTCTCGTAGAAGGTGTCCTGCGAGACGAAGTTGGAGACCGCGAGAAGGAAGAGTTCGGAGCGCGGCTCGCGCTCCTGGCCCCGGCCGCCCTCATAGGTCCGCAGGATCCGGCCCGTCGATGTCACCGCCGACTTCAGCTGCGCCTTGGCGGCACGCGTGTTGAATCGCGCCATGGTGAATTCCCCCGAATTCGTTCGTGTTTCGGAGGGAGGCACAGCAAATGGAGGGTGCCCGAGATCGGGAGTCGGCGACGGACTTGTCCGGACGCTCTTCCATTGAGCTACACCGACCCGGGGTCGGATGACGGGAATCGAACCCGCACGCTTCCGGTCCGATGAAGTAACCGCTGCCTGCGCACCGGACACCCACCATGTGCTGCGCCTCCCGAGATCAATTCGGCGGCGGTCGTGGATTCTCTTTGCAAAAGAAGGAACCGCAGCCTGCGCACCGGGAGGTGCGTGAAGTTTTCGGTGTCCAGAGATCGAGGCCGGCGGAACCGACGTGTTGGTGCTCTGACCCCTGAGCTACACCGGCCCGTTGAGCCGGTGGCGGGACTCGAACCCGCGGCCTCCCCGTTATGAGCGGAAGTAGGTCCTGCCTGTCGCACCTGGACGAGGATCACTCTAGGAGGGGAACCGCGGGGCGAGCGAGCGAATAAATTACCGCGCGGAGGTCAGTCGCACTTCTGGCGCTTCCAGGGCCCGGTGATGGCGAGCATGATGCCCGGCTCCTGGATGTTGGCGAACAGGGTCCGGCCGTCCGGGGAGAAGGTGACGCCGGTGAACTCGCTGTACTCGGGCTTCTCCACGGTGCCGATGTTCAGCTCGTTGCGGGCGATCGGGTAGGTGCGGCCGCTGTCGGTGGCGCCGAACAGGTGCTGGACGCCCTCGCCGTCCTCGGCGATGACCAGGCCGCCGTACGGGGAGACGGTGATGTTGTCGGGGCCGTCGAAGGCGCCGTCCTTGGACGGGTCCGGGTTGACGCCGAGGAGGACCTTGAGCGTCAGGGTGCGGCGCTTGGGGTCGTAGAACCAGACCTGGCCGTCGTGCTGGACGGGGCTCTCCGCGCGGGCGAAGGAGGAGACGATGTAGACACCGCCGTCGCCCCACCACATGCCCTCCAGCTTGCGGGCGCGGGTGACCTGGCCGTCGGTGAACTGCTTGCGGACGGAGGTCGTCCTGGCGTCACGGTCGGGGACGTCGACCCAGTCGACGCCGTAGACCGTGCCGATCTTCGTGGCCCGGGACAGGTCGTCCACGAACTTGCCGCCGGAGTCGAAGCACTTGAAGGCCTGCAGGACGCCCGCGTCGTCGGCGAGGGCGCGCAGCTTGCCGCGGCCGTGGCGGAAGTCCTCCGGCGGGGTCCAACGGTAGAGGAGGCCGTTGGGGCCGGCCGCGTCCTCGGTGAGGTAGAGGTGGCCGCGCTTGGTGTCCACCACGACGGCCTCGTGGGCGTAGCGGCCGAGCGCCTTGAGGGGCTTGGGGTCGTGGTTGGCACGGCGGTCGGCGGGGTCGACCTCGAAGACGTAGCCGTGGTCCGTGGTCATGCCGTTCTGGCCGGCCTTGTCCTCGGTCTCCTCGCAGGTCAGCCAGGTGCCCCACGGGGTGTTGCCGCCCGCGCAGTTGGTGGAGGTGCCGGCGATGCCCACCCACTCGGCGACGTGGTCGCGGCGCACCTCGACGACCGTGCAGCCGCCGGAGGCGGCCGGGTCGTACACGAGGCCCTCGGTGAGCGGCACCGGGTACTTCCAGTTGGCGCGCGGGCCCTTGAGCTCGTGGTTGTTGACTAGGAGGGTGGCGCCGCGAGGGCCGTCGAAGGTGGAGGTGCCGTCGTGGTTGGAGGGGGTGAACTCGCCCGACTCCAGCTTGGTCCTGCCGCTGTAGGTGATGATCCGGTACTTGAAGCCGGCGGGGAGCGCGAGGATGCCGTCCGGGTCGGGGATCAGCGGGCCGTAGCCGACGCCGCGGTGGCCGTGCGCCGACTCGCCGTCCACGGTCTCGATGTCGTCCGTGGCGGCGAGGGCGTTCGGGGCGGTGGCGAGGGCGCCGACGCTGCCCGCCAGTGCGACCCCGGCACCGGTGATCGCGGATTTCCTGGCGAAGTCCCTGCGGGTGAGCGACATGGTGTCTCCTGTGACGGTGGGCGTGCCGTGGAGGGTGGCGGACCTCGTTGCGGCGCTCACGCTCCCGCCACCTTCTGAACGGGAGTTGAACACCCGGCTGCTTCAGAGACCCCTGTTCCATGAATCCGTATGCACAGCCCCATGGCCGCCCAAAGCGCCGGCCATGTCTTACCCGCCGTCACCTACTCCTTCGTCCCCGCCGTAACGGCGCTCAGCCCAGCCGGCGCGGTCCGGCGGGGCCCTCAACCGCCTTGCTGGGAACGCGCCTTGAACGCCGCCTTCCGCGCTTCCTTCGCCACCTTCTTGTCCGGGTGCAACCGCCCCATCGCCTCCAGCACATCCGCGGTGGCGGGATGCTCCACCCGCCAGGCGGCCGCGAAGAACCCGCGGTGCTGCTCGGCCAGGCCCTCCACCAGCGCCCGCAGCTCCTCCGAGTTGCCCTCGGCGGCCAGCTGCGCGGCGACCGTGTCGATGGTCAGCCAGAACACCAGTTCCTGGGAGGGTGCGGGCACGTCGGAGGCACCCCGCTCGCTCAGCCATACCCGGGCGAGCCCCCCCAGCTCGGGATCGTCGAGAACGTCCCGCAGCGCGGGCTCGGCCTCCGCGCCCACGAGGGACAGCGCCTGCTGGCAGCGCAGCCTGCGCAGCGGTGCACCGGCGTCGCCGCCGCGCGCCGCCGCCAACAACTCCCGGGCCGCGGCGAGCGGTTCACGGCGGGTCAGCCACTGCTCGGTCTCGGCGCGCGCGGCGGACTGCCCGAAGTGCGCGGTGCCGTCGAGCAGCGCGTCCGCGCCCTTGTCGGAGAGTTCACCGACCGCGGGCGCCTGGAACCCGGCCTCCAGCAGCCGGGCCCGCAGCCCGTACGCGCCGAGCGGGGTGAGCCGGACCATGCCGTAGCGGGAGACGTCGGTGTCGTCCACGGGGGCGGCGGGCTCCTCGCCGGCGTCCTCCATGTCCGCCATCAGCGCCTCGTCGACGGGCTGGTACGCCACGAGCCCGGCCGGCTCCAGCATCCGGAACTGGTCGTCCAGGCGCATCATCGCGTCGGAGACCTGCTCCAGGACGTCGTTGGTGGGCTGCCCCATGTCGCTGGGCACGATCATCGAGGCGGCGAGGGCGGGCAGCGGCACCGGAGCCTCGCCGGGGCCGTCCTCACCGACGGTCAGCAGATAGAGGTTGCCGAGGACGCCGTCGAGGAACTCCGCCTCGGCCTCCGGGTCCCAGTCGAGTGACGAGAAATCGACCGTGCCGCCCTCGTCCATGGTGTCGATCAGATCGTCGAGGTCGGGCACGCTCGCGTCCGCGATGACGGTCTCCAGGGCGGCGAGCCAGACGGCGAGCACGTCGTGCGGCGAGCCGCCGGTGAGCAGCGCGAGCTCCTCGCCGGCGGCCACGGTCCCGGCCTCCTCGTCGGTGATCTCCACCAGCCCGGCGTCCACGGCCACCCGCCAGGCCTCGCTCGCGTAGGCGGCGGCGTCGTCCCCGCCGAGGCCGAGCAGTTCGGCGGCGGCCGGCAGCTGCTCCTCGACCAGGCCGCCGCCGGCGTCCACGCGGGTGTCGGGCCCGGCCCAGCGGGCGAGGCGGGCGGCCCGGGAGAGCAACGGCGTGGACAGCGCGGCGCGCGCCAGCTCCGCTTCGGGGTGCAGCCGTACGGGCGGCAGGGGGGAGCTGTCTGACATCGGCTGGTTCTCCTCGGACCGTGAACGGACTCAGCCGCTCAGCCTAGACGGATTTCCACCCATGCCGCCCGGTTCATCTCTCCGTCGGTGGCCGTACATGGCCGAAACCTTGACAACTCCCGTCAGCAGGCAGGAGATTGACGCGCGTAGAAGTTGGGGGGACAACTGTTCACTCTGCTCTACGCGTGTCACAGAGGGCTACGTCCCCTGCACGCTCCCGTTCCATCCTCGTCCCGGCGCTCACGCATGTCCCCGGAGGGAACCCTTGCCGAGCAGGTCTTCCGCGCGCCTCGCCGCGCTCACCGTCGCCGCCGTCTGCAGCGCGACGTCCGCAGTCGTCCTCACCTCGCCGGCCCACGCCGACTCGGTGCGCATCCACGACGTCCAGGGAACGACCCGAATATCGCCGTACGCGGGCCAGAAGGTCACGGACGTCCCCGGCGTCGTCACGGCCACGCGCACCTACGGGTCCTCCAGGGGTTTCTGGATCCAGGACCCGACGCCGGACGACGACCCGGCCACCAGTGAGGGCGTGTTCGTCTTCACCAGCTCCACGCCGAAGGTCGCGGTCGGCGACTCGGTCACGGTGACCGGCACGGTCTCCGAGTACGTCCCGGGCGGTACCTCCTCCGGCAACCAGTCGGTGACGGAGATCACCAAGCCGACGGTCACCACCGTCTCCACCGGCAACGCGCTCCCGGCGCCGGTCGTGATCGGCAAGGACTCCGTGCCGGACGAGTACGCCCCCAGCGGCGACACGGCCGCGAACGGCTCGATCAACGGCCTGTCCCTGGACCCGTCGAGGTACGCCCTGGACTACTACGAGTCCCTGGAGGGCATGAACGTCCAGGTCGCCGACGCCCGCGTGGTCACCGGCACCGACCCGTACAGCGAGCTGTGGGTCACGGTGAAGCCGCGCGAGCACCGCACCCACCGGGGCGGCACGCTCTACGGCTCCTACGACTCCCAGAACACCGGCCGGCTGCAGGTCCAGTCGCTGGGCGCGACCGCCGACTTCCCGAAGGCGAACGTCGGCGACACCCTGGAGGGCGCCACGACGGGCCCGCTGGACTTCAACCAGTTCGGCGGCTACGCCCTGGTCGCGAGCAAGCTCGGCACGCTGAAGAGCGGCGGTCTGCAGCGGGAGACCACGCAGAAGCAGGCGCGCGGCGAGCTGGCGGTGGCGACGTACAACGTCGAGAACCTCGACCCGTCGGACGCCACCTTCGACCAGCACGCCGCCGCGATCGTGAACAACCTGCAGTCGCCGGACATCGTGTCCCTGGAGGAGATCCAGGACAACAACGGTGCGAAGGACGACGGCACGGTCGACGCGAGCCAGACCGTGAACAAGCTGATCGACGCGATCGTCGCGGCGGGCGGCCCGAAGTACGACTGGCGCTCGATCAACCCGGTCAACGACCAGGACGGCGGCGAGCCGGGCGGCAACATCCGCCAGGTGTTCCTGTTCAACCCCGAGCGGGTGTCCTTCGTGGACCGTCCGGGCGGCGACTCCACCACCGCCGTCGGTGTCACCAAGGTGAACGGCAAGGCGCAGCTGACCGTCTCGCCGGGCCGGATCGACCCGGCGAACGAGGCCTGGAAGAACAGCCGCAAGCCGCTGGCCGGCGAGTTCGTCTTCCGCGGCCGGACCGTCTTCGTGATCGCCAATCACCTCAACTCCAAGGGCGGCGACCAGGGTCTGACCTCGCAGTACCAGCCGCCGGTGCGCGGCTCGGAGGTCCAGCGCCACGCGCAGGCGACCGAGGTGAACGCGTTCGTCAAGGACATCCTGTCCGTGCAGAAGAACGCGGACGTCATCGCGCTCGGCGACATGAACGACTTCGAGTTCTCCGGGACCGCGAAGATCCTCGAAGGCGACGGCGAGCTGTGGTCGGCGATCAAGTCGCTGCCGAAGAGCGAGCGCTACACCTACGACTACCAGGGCAACGAGCAGGTTCTGGACCAGATCCTGATCAGCCCGGCGATCCGGCGCGGCTGCGACTTCGAGTACGACAGCGTGCACGTCAACTCGGAGTTCAACGACCAGATCAGCGACCACGACCCGCAGGTGCTGCGGTTCCGTCCGTAACTCCCGCTCAGGACTGGCTGAACACGCCGTTCAGCCAGTCCTGCCAGGCGCTCTCGTTCGCCTCGGCGTCGGCGTCCGGCGCGAAGTCGTGGACGCTGATGCCGACCGGGACGCCCCAGTGGCCGCGTCCGAAGAAGCGGATGAGGGCGTTGTCGGTGCGCAGCCCGATGAAGTACGGGTTGCGGTAGTCGAGCACGGCGTCCAGGGTCCGCCCGCCGGGGCCCTGGACGATGACCTTCGTACCCGCGGCCGCGTCGTCCGCGAGGCCGAGGGCGTGACCGACGGCGGCGAGGGCCCGCGGGGTCTGCGAGGCCACGGGCCCCTGCAGCTGGGCGAAGGTGACCGGGCGGGGCGCGAAGTGCGTGAGGTACTCGCACAGGGTGTGCAGATAGAAGTTGGTGTGCTTGCTCGCGCCGTCGTACTGGTTGTTCCAGTCGTCGGTGAAGATGCCGCTGTGCACATAGCGCACCCAGGCGCGGCGGCCCTCGTCGCGCGGCTCGATGGTGTAGTCGAGCTGGTTGACGGACTGGACCGGGAAGCCGACGTCCTCGCTGCGGTTGGTGTAGCGGTGGGGCGGGTCCCAGGCGGTGACGGTGGATCCGAAGGGTCCGCTGCCACCCACCCGGGGCTCGGGCGGGTCCATCGGCCACAGGTATCCACCGGTTCCGGTGGTGACGGCCTCCCAGACCTTCTCGGGCGGGACGTCGACCTCGAACTCGCGGACGATCTCGAATTCCTTGGACATGGCGGGGCTCTCCTGCTCGAAAAGGCTTACTGGGGGTCGAGTTCGGGCTGGTCCTTGACCGTGGGATGGAGGGCCACGACGATCCGGTGGTCGCGGCCGCCCTCGGCGTCGGGGGCGTCGTACTTGCGGATCAGGGCGCTCACGCCCGCCGTCAGCTCCTGCACGAAGGCCGCGCGGTCGGCGGCGGAGGCGAAGCGGAGCTCGCCGTCCAGGGCGTAGGTCGCCAGCCGTTTGCGGGCCCTGTCGGCGCCGGTGATCAGCGCGCCGACGTCCCGCACCAGACGGGCGCCGAGCGCGAGCAGCCAGCGCGCGGAGAGCTGGTCACGGAAGCGGTCCGGATCCGGCTGCACGGGGGCGAGCGCGGCCGGCGAGATGACGTACGACGCGGCGGTCGCGCGCATCAGCCGCTCGGTGACGTTGCCCTTGCGGCGCTCCCCGGCCAGCTCCACCAGGCCGTGCCGCTCCAGCGCCTTGAGGTGGTAGTTCACCTTCTGCCGGGGCAGTCCGACCTGGCCGGCCAGCATGGCGGCGGAGGCCGGCCCGGCGGCCAGCTCTGCGAGCAGCCGGGCTCGTATCGGGTCGAGCGACACGGCTGCGGCCTCGGGGTCCTCGATCACGGTCACGTCCAGCATGCGCCCACCCTCCCACCGAAAACTTTTTTTGTCCAGGCGGATCAAGTTGTCGGTGGGAGGGTGGCGTGAAGCCCCTGGCCTCCGGGGGGACCGGGTGAGGTCAGTGGTGCCGGCGGCGCAGCACGCCCACCGTGGCGAGGGCGGCGCCCGCCGCGCCCGCGACCATCAGGGGGCGCGGGTGCCGGAGTACGGCCTGGGTGGCGCTCGAGCGCAGCTGTACGGTCGCCGCGCCGGCCTTGTCCCTGAGGTCGGCGGCGCGGGTCAGCGCCCGGCCCTTCACATCGGCCCTGCCGAGCCGGCTCCTGGCCTGCTCGATCTGGTGCCGCAGCTCGTCGGGGCCCTTGGCGCCCGAGCCGTGCGGGTTCCTGTGCGTCATCGCTGTGCCCTTTCCCTGATCGCGTCCGGCCGGACGCGTCCGATCGCGGTGTGGAGCCTCCTCTCGGCATGGAATCCGGGTACCCCGGCCGGGACCGTCAGTCCCGCTCCGCTCCCCCGGCGCCGCGTTCGCCGAGGCGGGCGAGTTGGGTCTGGAACCAGTCGAGGCGCGCCTGCAACAGGGCGGCCTCGGCGACGAGTTCTGGTACGCCGGGCTCCCCTTCGGCCGGCAAGTCGGCGGGCGGGACCGCCGCGGGGCCGCCGCCCGCGACCACCCGCAGCCCCTCACCGGCCAGCCGGGCGAATCCGGCGAGCGAGACGGAGGCACGACCGCGCACACAGGGCGCGCAGGCGGGCGCGAGGGCCCGCCAGCCGGGCCTGCCCCAGCCCGCGTCGGCGAGCGCGCCCGCGGTGGCGCCGCAGTCGCACGGACCGGGGGCCGCCGTGCGCACGCGCTGCCGGGCGTAGCGGAAACCGCGCTCGAAGCGGATGTAGGCACCGAGTACGGAGACTTCCAGCAAGGCCGCGGCCCGGTGCTCCGCGGTGCACAGCAGAGCCTCGGCGGCCGTGCGGTCGTGCACGCAGTGGAAGCCGCAGTCGCACAGGCGCGCGGGCGGGCGGTGCCTGCGCCCGTAGACGCAGGAGGCGTCGTCGAGCACGCCGTACGGCAGCGCGCCGCCCAGTGACACACCGGTGAACCCGGCCCGGGTGCCGTCCTGGGACAGCACCGGGTGGGCGATCTTGTAACCGGTCGGCGGCTCCGTCGGGCGTTCCACCGGGAGCCGCAGCCTCATCGGGCCGCCGGTACCTCTTCGCGGGCCGGCTCGGCCGGGGCGGTGAGGGTGATCTCCTCGGGGAGTCGCGGCTCCTCCTCGTGGGCGAGCGGCCGCTCCTCGGCGACTCCGATGGCCAGTGCCTTGCCGAGCTTCATGGTGCCTCCCATGACCGACGACGATGACCGTCCCGGCCCATAGTGACCCATGAAGGGCCGAGTTGGACACAGGGACTTCGGCCGCCTCGCCCAACCCATCAGCAATACTTAGCAATATCTCGTAGAAGAATTAAGTAGTGCTTCAGTGTTGTGCTGCCGAGACTACTCTCATGACGAACCGACGCAAGCCCTTCGGACGCACCCTGTGCGCGATGATCACCCCGTTCACCGAGACGGGCACGCTCGACCTGGAAGGTGCTCGGCAGCTGGCCGGCCACTTGGTGGCGCGGGGCTGCGACGGGCTGGTCCTGAACGGCACCACGGGCGAATCGCCGACCACCTCCGACGCGGAGAAGGCGGAGCTGATCGCGGCCGTCCGGGAGGCGGTCGGCGAGGGCGTCGCGCTGGTGGCGGGCGTGGGCACCGCCGACACGCGGCACACCGTCGAGGCCGCCCTCGCGGCCGAGAAGGCGGGCGCCGACGGTGTGCTGGTGGTGACGCCGTACTACAGCAGGCCGCCGCAGGAGGCGGTGGAGGCGCACTTCCGTCAGGTCGCCGACGCCGCCGGTCTGCCGGTGATGCTCTACGACATCCCGGGCCGCACCGGCACCCGGATCGAGCCCGAGACGATGATCCGCCTCGCGGAACACCCGCGGATCGTGGCGGTCAAGGACTGCTCCTACGATTTCCTCGGTACCCAGAAGGTGCTGGCACGCACGGACCTGGCGTACTACGCGGGCTGTGACGAGCACATCCTCGCGCTGTACGCGGTGGGCGCGGCCGGGTGCGTGAGCACGGTCGCCAACGCCGTGCCGGGCCATGTCGCCGCGATCCTCGACGCGTTCGACGCGGGCGAGACGGCCCGCGCGGCCGAACTGCAGCTGCGGGCCATGCCGTTCATCGAGGCGATGATGGGCGCGGGCCTGCCCGGCACGGTCACCGTCAAGGCCCTGCTGCCCGCACTCGGCCTGCCCGCCGGCCCGGTGCGCGCCCCGCTGCTGCCCGCCGGCCGGGAGACGGCCGACGGGCTGCTGGCGCTGCACGAGGAGCTGACGGCGGTGTGATCAGCGGTCCGCGAAGACCGGCTGCCAGTACCCGGAGGCGTCGTCCATGTCCCGCTTCTGGTAACCGCTGAGCGGGACCACCTTCGCGCTGCCGATCGTGACCAGCACGAGCCGGGGCCGGTACCGCTCCTCGTGCGGGTCCCGCTCCCAGGCGATGAGCCGCTTGTCGTCCGCCCAGGCGAGCAGCTCCGCCCCGCGCACCCGGGTGATCTCCTTGCCGGTCAGCGGATCGCGGATCGAGGAGTAGGAGGTGCCGTGCGGCTCCGCCACCAGCCCCCAGGCCGCGAGCCGCCCGTCCGGGGACAGCCGGGCACTCACGTCCCACCTCAGACGGCGCTCGTTCCCGGGCGCGGCGACTTTGCGGCCCGTGACGTCGTAGAACTGCTCCATTCCGTCCCGGGGGCCCACGACGCGCCCGTACAGCAGGTCGCCGGCGCGGCCGAAGGCGAAGTCCTCCCGGCCCTGGACGGCCCGGTCGGGCGCGACACGGGCCCAGGTCCCCCTGCCGGAGGCCACGTCCAGCACCTCGAAGCCGGTCCGGGGTGTGGACCCGAACCGCGGACCCCACGTAAAGCGGCCCGTGTGCGCGTCGGTGATCTTTACGAAGATGTCGGGATTCCCGCTGTACGTCGTGGCGACCAGCCTGCGGCCGTCAGCCGAGAAGGCGAGCCCCCCGACGGCGTGGGACACCGGGATCCACCGCTCGACCTCCCCCGTCGCGAGGTCGAGCAGGCCGATGCGGGCGGCGGGCAGCTCGCGCTCCAGCACGGCGGCGGTCCTCAGACCCGGGGCGACGGCCACGACCGACCAGCGGGCGTCCTTCTCGTACCGGCCGGTCCCGGGGTTCAGCAGCCAGTACGTGCGCTCGCCGACCGCGAGGTCGGCGGACTGCCGCACGGTCCGGGTCGTGTAGTACGCGGCCAGCGCCGACCGTCCGGCCGCGATCAGGTCGCGCGGCGGCGACTGGTCCGGCCGGGCGGACACCGCACCGGAGTGGAGCACGCTCGAGGGCCGTTCGTCGCCCTTGCCCGAGTGCGGCAGGGGCGCCCCGGCCGTCACGGCGACCAGCGCGACGGCGGCCGCGGCGGCGGTGACCCCCGCGGCGGCCGCGAACCGGCGGGCGCGTCGGCGCCGCCGGGCGGCCAGTACCCGCTCGACGAACCCCGGGCCGGGCGGCGGCTGCTCGCAGGCCTGCTCCCACAGGGCGTCGCTCAGCAGTTCCTCGATCTTCACGAACGCACCTCCACGGGCGAGAAGTCACGGGACGGCCGCCGCTCGGCGCCGCTGTCCCGGCCGAACACGGCCAGCTCCGGCGCGAGCGTGCGCAGCCGGGCCAGGGAACGATGGGTGGTGGACCGTACGGTGCCCACCGAGCAGCCCAGCAGCCGGGCCACGTCGGCCTCGGGCAGGTCCTCGAAGTACCGCAGCACCAGCACGGTGCGCTGGCGGGCGGTGAGCCGGGACAGGGCCGTGCGCAGCACGAGCCGCAGCTCGGCGGCGCCGGACGCGTCCGGCGCCGTGGGGGCCTCCGGCAGCTCGGCGACCGTGACCTCGCGCCGCGGCCACTTCAGCCGCCAGCGGCCGACCTGCTGCCGATAGAGGATCCGCCGGACGTAGGCCTCCGGTTGGTCGATCCGCTGCCAGCGCCCGGCCGCCTTGACCAGTGCGTTCTGCAGCAGGTCCTCGGCGGCGTGCCGGTCTCCGCCGGTCAGCAGGACGGCCGTCTTCAGCAGCGCCGACGACCGGCCGGCCACGAACTCCCGGAAACTCTCCTGCGCCTGGGCATCCATCGTCACCTTCTCTTCCCCCGGGCCGACCCGCTGTCGGAGCCCCGCATCCCCGCTGACGCGTGGGCGAGTGCGCCGCTATGCCTGCCCGGCGGAAAAAAATCTCCGCGCCCCGCCCGCCCCGCGCACCCTACGGTGAGCTCGTGAGCCATCCCTTGTTGTTCCTGGACGTCGACGGCCCCCTCAACCCGTACGCGGCCCGGCCGGAGCGCCGCCCCGAGGGCTACACGACGATCAGGGCGGACCTGCATGCGCGCCGCCCCCTGCGGGTGTGGCTGAATCCGTCCCACGGCCCGGCGTTGCTGTCGCTCGACTACGAGCTGTGCTGGGCGACGACCTGGATGGCCGAGGCCAACCGCTGGATCGCGCCGGTCCTCGGCCTGGGGGTGCTGCCGTACGTCGACTTCGGCGCCGATCTCTTCGCCGAGCGGCCGGACGGGGTGCACTGGAAGACGGAGGCGATCGTCAGGCATGCCGCGGGCCGGCCGTTCGCGTGGGTGGACGACGAACAGGGCCCGGCGGACACCGCCTATGTGGCGACGCACCATCCCGGACCGGCTCTGCTGCACCACGTCGACCCGAGAGTCGGCCTGCGCACACAGGACTTCACGACGCTGGCGAAGGCCACGGCCGGGCTCGGGACACGTCGGTGACGACCCATCGGGCGAAGGAGGCTGGTCGCGTTCTTCCGCAAGGACGTGATCTTGCCACCGAACCAACAAGTACGGCTGGGTCCGTGGCGACCACGGGTCCAAACGCACGAGCGCCCTCCCAGGCCGTGGAAGGGCGCTCGACGATGACCAATGCCGACCACTGCCGACAGCTCGGCAGCGGTCGGAGCGTTGATCGACGAGGCGGCCGCGGGTCATGGCCGCCGATGGTCAGTTGTGGCTGTGCAGGATGTCGTTCAGGCCGCCCCACACCGCGTTGTTCGGACGGGCCTCGACGGCACCGGTGACCGAGTTGCGGCGGAAGAGGATGTTGGACGCGCCGTTGAGCTCACGGGCCTTGACGATCTGGCCGTCGGGCATCGTCACCCGGGTGCCCGCGGTGACGTACAGGCCGGCCTCGACCACGCACTCGTCGCCGAGCGCGATGCCGACGCCCGCCTCGGCGCCGATCAGGCAGCGCTCGCCGATGGAGATGATCACGTTGCCGCCGCCGGACAGCGTGCCCATGGTGGACGCGCCGCCGCCGATGTCCGAGCCGTCGCCGACCACGACACCCGCGGAGATCCGGCCCTCGACCATGGAGGTGCCGAGCGTGCCGGCGTTGAAGTTGACGAAGCCCTCGTGCATGACCGTGGTGCCCTCGGCGAGGTGCGCGCCCAGCCGGACCCGGTCGGCGTCCGCGATCCGCACGCCCTTCGGGGCGACGTAGTCGGTCATGCGCGGGAACTTGTCGATCGAGGTGACCTGGAGGTGCAGGCCCTCGGCGCGGGCGTTCAGCCGCACCTTCTCGACGTCGTCGACGGCGACCGGGCCGAGCGAGGTCCAGGCGACGTTGGCGAGGTGCCCGAAGATGCCGTCCAGGCTCTGGCCGTGCGGCTTGACCAGGCGGTGGGAGAGCAGGTGCAGGCGCAGGTAGACGTCGTGCGCGTCGATCGGCTTCTCGTCGAGCGAGGCGATGACCGTACGGACCGCGACCACCTCGACGCCCCGGCGGGCGTCCGGGCCGATGGCCGCGGTGGCGCCGGCGCCGAGCAGCTCCGCGGCCCGCTCGGCGGACAGCCGCTCGGTGCCGGCGGGGCCGGGCTCCGCGACCAGCTCGGGGGCCGGGAACCAGGTGTCGAGAACGGTGCCGTCGGAGGCGAGGGTGGCGAGGCCGGCGGCGACGGCGCCGGTGGTACGGGAAGCAGTGTCGGTCATGCAGGAAACCTAACGTGGGGAAGGCCGTCGGGGCGAACCCGTGCGGGGGGCGTCTCAGGTGCCGGGCGCCGGTTCAGGGGATCACCCGAGCCAGCACGGCACGCGCGTACTCCTCGTCGTACGAACCGCCGGTCAGCAGCACCTGAAGACAGATGCCGTCCATCAGCGCGAGCAGGGCCCGGGCCGTGACCGCGTCCGTGCGCCGGGCGAGCCCGGCCGCCGCCTCCTCGGTCCACTCGGCCGCGACGGGGCGCAGCGCGGGCCGCCGCAGCGCGGCCAGATACAGCTCGTACTCCAGCTCCACGCCCGTGCGGTCGCCGCCGAGCCACTCCCCCAGCGCCCGGGCGAGGTCCGTCGCGAGGTCGCCCCGGCCGCCCTCGGGCAGCCGCTCGGCCAGCACCTTGGCGAACCCCTCGTTCGCCTGCCGCAGCGCGGCCACCATCAGCTCTTCCAAGGTGGCGAAGTGGTACGTCGTGGAGCCCAGCGGCACATCCGCCTCGGCCGCGACCGTGCGGTGGCTCAGCCCCGCGATGCCCTTGCTGGCGACCACCCGGATCGCCGCGTCGATGATCCGCTGCCGCCGCTCGGGGTCGTGGCGGCGGGGCATCAGTGAGCGCCTCCCATGTTCAGCACCACCACTCCCCCGACGATCAGCAGGATCCCCGCGACCTTGGTCGCGCTCAGCCCCTCTCCGAACAGCAGCAGACCCAGGACGGCGATGCTCGCGGTGCCCACCCCGGACCAGATCGCGTACGCGGTGCCGATCGACACGGTCTTCAGTGTCCGGGCGAGCAGCGCGAAGGCGACGAGGTAGCCCAGGGCCGTCACGAGGGAGGGCCAGAGCCGGCTGAACCCCTCGCTGTACTTCATCGCCGTCGTCGCGACGACCTCGGCGGCTATGGCGCCGGCGAGCAGCAGGTATCCCATGTGTACAAGCGTACACAACGTTGCGTACGGACGTACACATAACAAGTCTCACTTTCGCCACGGCCGACGGCGGCTGTCTGCCCAGAACACCGACCTGTACCGGGCGGACTCGGCGTTCCTGCTCGTGGACGCACTGGCCTGAGCACACGAAAGCGGCGGCACCCTTCGGTGCCGCCGCTTCACACACGCGGATGTCTCAGACGTTGAACCCGAGCGCCCTCAGCTGCTCGCGACCGTCGTCCGTGATCTTGTCGGGGCCCCACGGCGGCATCCAGACCCAGTTGATGCGCAGCTCGTTGACGAGGCCGTCCGTGGCGGACTTGGCCTGGTCCTCGATGACGTCCGTCAGCGGGCAGGCCGCCGACGTCAGGGTCATGTCGATCGTCGCGATGTTCGCGTCGTCGATGTGGATGCCGTAGATCAGGCCGAGGTTGACGACGTCGATGCCCAGCTCGGGGTCGACGACGTCGTACAGCGCCTCACGGAGTTCTTCCTCCGAGGCCGGCTTCATCTCAGCGGTGTCGGTCATGCCGTCTTCCTTTCGGCGTCGGCGCCACCCAGCGCCTGGGCCGTCGCGTCCTTCCACGCCATCCAGCTGAGGAGGGCGCACTTGACCCGGGCGGGGTACTTGGAGACACCGGCGAACGCGACCGCGTCCTCCAGCACCTCCTCCATCGCGTCGTCCGGCTCGATCCGGCCCTTGGACTGCATCAGCTCCAGGAAGGTCTCCTGGATCTTCTGCGCCTCGGCCAGTTCCTTACCGACGAGGAGCTCGTTCAGGACGGACGCCGAGGCCTGGCTGATGGAGCAGCCCTGGCCCTCGTACGAGACGTCCTTGATCGTCGTTCCGTCGTACCTCACACGAAGGGTGATCTCGTCGCCGCACGTCGGGTTCACGTGGTGCACCTCGGCGTCGCCATCCCTCAGACCACGCCCGTGCGGGTTCTTGTAGTGGTCCAGGATGACTTCCTGGTACATCGAATCCAGCTTCACGGTCTCAGCTCACGCCTCTCAGCCGAAGAAGTTCCGTACGTGCTCCAGCCCCTCGACCAGTGCGTCGATCTCGGCCGGCGTGGAGTACAGATAGAACGACGCTCGCGTGGTCGCAGGAATTCCGTAGCGCAGGCAGACGGGGCGGGCGCAGTGGTGGCCGACCCGGACCGCGATGCCCTGCTCGTCGAGGACCTGGCCCACGTCGTGCGGGTGGATGTCGCCGAGGGTGAAGGAGATCGCCGCGCCGCGGTCCTCGGCCGTGGTGGGGCCGATGATCCTCAGGTCCGGGACCTCCGCCAGGCGCTTGACCGCGTACTCGGTGAGCGCGTGCTCGTGGGCGAGGATCTTGTCCATGCCGATCGAGTTGAGGTAGTCGATCGCGGCGCCGAGACCGACCGCCTGGGCGATCGGGGGCGTGCCCGCCTCGAACTTGTGCGGCGCCGGGGCGTACGTCGAGGAGTGCATCGACACGGTCTCGATCATCTCGCCGCCGCCCAGGAACGGAGGCAGGTCCTCCAGCAGCTCCTGGCGGCCCCAGAGCACGCCGATGCCGGTCGGGCCGCACATCTTGTGGCCGGTGAAGGCCACGAAGTCGGCCTGGAGGGCCTGGACGTCCAGCGGCATGTGAGGCGCCGCCTGGGAGGCGTCGATGCAGACCAGCGCACCGACCTCCTGGGCGCGGCGGACTATCGCCTCGACCGGGTTGACCGTGCCCAGGATGTTGGAGACCAGGACGAAGGAGACGATCTTCGTCTTCTCCGTGATGACCTCGTCGATGTTGGACAGGTCCAGGCGGCCGTCGTCGGTGAGGCCGAACCACTTCAGCTTCGCGCCCGTGCGCTGCGCGAGCAGCTGCCACGGCACGATGTTGGAGTGGTGCTCCATCTCCGTGATGACGATCTCGGTCTCGTGGTCCACCCGGTAGGGCTCTTCGGCCCAGCCCAGCATGTTCGCCACGAGGTTCAGCGACTCGGAGGCGTTCTTGGTGAAGATCACCTCGTCGCGGCTGGGCGCGTTGATGAACTCGGCGACCTTGTCACGCGCGCCCTCGTACAGCGCCGTGGCCTCCTCGGCGAGCACATGCACACCGCGGTGGACATTGGCGTTGTAGCGCTCGTAGTACTCGCTCAGGGCGTCCAGCACCTGGCGCGGCTTCTGCGAGGTCGCCGCGTTGTCCAGGTACACGAGCTTCTTGCCGTCGTGGACCAGACGGTCCAGGACGGGGAAGTCCTTGCGGATCGCCTCGGTGTCGAGGAGGCCCGGCAGCTGTGTCACGCGGATGCGCCACCCTTCGTGTAGGCCTCGTAGCCCTCGTCCTCCAGCTTGTCGGCGAGCTCGGCACCGCCGGACTCGACGATGCGGCCGCCGGAGAAGACGTGGACGTAGTCGGGCTTGATGTAGCGCAGGATGCGCGTGTAGTGCGTGATCAGCAGGGTGCCGACCTCGCCGGTCTCGCGGACGCGGTTGACGCCCTCGGAGACGATGCGGAGCGCGTCGACGTCCAGGCCGGAGTCGGTCTCGTCGAGGATCGCGACCTTCGGCTTGAGCAGCTCCAGCTGCAGGATCTCGTGGCGCTTCTTCTCACCGCCGGAGAAGCCCTCGTTGACGTTGCGCTCGGCGAAGGCCGGGTCCATGTTGAGGCGCTCCATGGCCCCCTTGACCTCCTTCACCCAGGTGCGCAGCTTGGGGGCTTCGCCGCGGATCGCGGTGGCGGAGGTGCGCAGGAAGTTGGAGACCGAGACGCCGGGGACCTCGACCGGGTACTGCATCGCCAGGAACAGGCCCGCGCGGGCGCGCTCGTCGACGGACATCTCCAGGACGTCCTCGCCGTCGAGGGTGACGGTGCCGCTGGTGATCGTGTACTTCGGGTGACCCGCGAGCGAGTAGGCGAGGGTCGACTTGCCGGAGCCGTTGGGGCCCATGATGGCGTGCGTCTCGCCCTGCTTCACGGTGAGGTCGACGCCCTTGAGGATCTCCTTCGTGGCGTTGTCGGCCTCGACGGTGACGTGCAGGTCTCGGATTTCAAGCGTTGCCATGGGTGCCTCAGGACTCCTGGGTGAGGGAGACGAGAACGTCGTCCCCTTCGATCTTTACGGGGTAAACGGGGACGGGGCGCGTCGCGGGGAGGCCGGACGGCTTACCGGTGCGCAGGTCGAAGGCGGAGCCGTGCAGCCAGCACTCGATCTGGCAGTCCTCCACCTCGCCCTCGGAGAGCGAGACGTTCGCGTGCGAACAGATGTCGTAGATCGCGAACACCTCCCCCTCGGTCTTCACGACCGAGACCGGCGTGCCGTCGAGTTCCACCCGCTTGGGGGTGTCCTCCTCCAGCTCGCTCAGCCCGCAGGCGCGCAGGAACGTCGACGGGGCAGTCATGCGACCGACGCCTCCAGCTCCTCTTCGATCTTGGCGATGAGGCGCTCCTCGATGTCCGCCACGCCGATCTGCTGGACCAGCTCGGCGAAGAAGCCGCGGACGACGAGGCGGCGGGCATCGTGCTCCGGGATGCCGCGCGCCATCAGGTAGAAGAGCTGCTCGTCGTCGAAGCGGCCGGTGGCGGAGGCGTGTCCGGCGCCGACGATCTCGCCGGTCTCGATCTCCAGGTTCGGCACCGAGTCGACCCGCGCGCCGTCGGTCAGCACCAGGTTGCGGTTCATCTCGTAGGTGTCCGTGCCCTCGGCGCTGGCCTCGATCAGCACGTCACCGATCCACACGGCGTGCGCGTCCTCGCCCTGGAGCGCGCCCTTGTAGACGACGTTCGACTTGCAGTGCGGGGTGTTGTGGGTGACCAGGAGGCGGTGCTCCTGGTGCTGGCCCGCGTCGGTGAAGTACAGGCCGAAGAGCTCGGCCTCGCCGCCGGTGCCGGCGTACTCGACGCGCGGGTGCAGGCGGACGA
This sequence comes from Streptomyces griseochromogenes, assembly GCF_001542625.1. NCBI lineage: Bacteria > Bacillati > Actinomycetota > Actinomycetes > Kitasatosporales > Streptomycetaceae > Streptomyces > Streptomyces griseochromogenes. Next base: position 8,398,788 of record NZ_CP016279.1, read on the forward strand.
CGTCGCCGCCGAAGGTGACCACGAACGACTTGAAGGTGGCGTCCCGGCCGATCAGCGCGTTGTGCTGGCCGACGTGCACGGCCTTGTCGTCCCAGTCCTGGACGGAGACGACGGTCAGCTTGGCGCCGTCGCCCAGGATGTAGTCGACGTTGGCGGCGAGCACCGCGTCACCGGCGTGGTCGATGACGACGACGGCCTCGGCGAAGGCGCCCAGCTCGATCACCTGGTGGCCGTAGGCGACCCCGCCCTGGCCCTGCACGGCGATGCGGATCGGCTCGGTGAGCACCGTCTCCTTGGGGACGGTGACCACGCCGGCCTGCTCGAAGGCGGAGTACGCCTGGGCGGCGACGCGGTCCACCGGGGTGCCCGCCCTGCCGAGCCGCGCGTCGTCGCGGCCGACGGTCTCGACGGTGACGCCCTCGGGGGCCTCGACGGCGACCTTCACGCCCGCGCCGTTCGCGACGGCGGTGCCGTCGTGCAGACCGCGCAGCCGCTCCAGCGGGGTGAACCGCCACTCCTCCTCGCGGCCGTGCGGGACCGGGAAGTCCGCCACGTCGAAGGACGGGGGCGCGCTCATGCGCGTGGCGACGGTCGACTCGGCGGCCACCGCGATCTGGCCCGCGGTGGTGGAGCCCACGGGGATGTTCTGAGCCTCAGCCATGGCTGTCGTAGTGCTCGCTTTCTCAGTAAGACGTGTGCTGACCGTGGGGCGGGCCTTAGCCGACCGCGCCTTCCATCTGCAGCTCGATCAGCCGGTTGAGCTCAAGGGCGTACTCCATCGGCAGCTCCTTGGCGATCGGCTCGACGAAGCCGCGCACGATCATCGCCATCGCCTCGAACTCGGACAGACCACGGCTCATCAGGTAGAAGAGCTGGTCCTCGGAGACCTTGGAGACGGTCGCCTCGTGCCCCATGGACACGTCGTCCTCGCGGACGTCGACGTACGGGTACGTGTCGGAGCGGGAGATGGTGTCGACGAGCAGCGCGTCGCACAGCACGTTCGACTTCGAGCCGTGGGCGCCCTCGCCGATCTCGACCAGGCCGCGGTACGAGGTACGGCCGCCACCGCGCGCCACCGACTTGGAGACGATGTTGGAGGAGGTGTTCGGCGCCATGTGGACCATCTTGGAGCCGGCGTCCTGGTGCTGGCCCTCGCCCGCGAAGGCGATGGAGAGGGTCTCGCCCTTGGCGTGCTCGCCCATCAGGTAGACGGCCGGGTACTTCATCGTCACCTTGGAGCCGATGTTGCCGTCGATCCACTCCATGGTCGCGCCCTCGTAGGCCACGGCGCGCTTGGTGACCAGGTTGTAGACGTTGTTCGACCAGTTCTGGATGGTCGTGTAGCGGCAGCGGGCGTTCTTCTTGACGATGATCTCGACCACGGCGCTGTGCAGCGAGTCCGACTTGTAGATCGGGGCGGTACAGCCCTCGACGTAGTGCACGTAGGCACCCTCGTCGACGATGATCAGGGTCCGCTCGAACTGACCCATGTTCTCCGTGTTGATGCGGAAGTAGGCCTGGAGCGGGATCTCCACGTGGACGCCCGGCGGGACGTAGATGAAGGAGCCACCGGACCACACGGCGGTGTTCAGGGAGGCGAACTTGTTGTCACCGACCGGGATGACGGTGCCGAAGTACTCCTTGAAGAGCTCCGGGTGCTCCTTCAGCGCGGTGTCGGTGTCGAGGAAGATGACGCCCTGCTCCTCCAGGTCCTCGCGGATCTGGTGGTAGACGACCTCCGACTCGTACTGGGCCGCGACACCGGCGACGAGGCGCTGCTTCTCGGCCTCCGGGATGCCCAGCTTGTCGTAGGTGTTCTTGATGTCCTCGGGCAGGTCCTCCCAGGACTCCGCCTGCTTCTCCGTGGAGCGCACGAAGTACTTGATGTTGTCGAAGTCGATGCCCGACAGGTCCGAGCCCCAGTTCGGCATGGGCTTCTTCTCGAAGAGGCGCAGGCCCTTGAGGCGGAGCTTGGTCATCCACTCCGGCTCGGACTTCTTCGCCGAGATGTCCCGGACCACGTCCTCGTTCAGACCACGCTTCGCAGAGGCGCCGGCCTCGTCGGAGTCGGCCCAGCCGTATTCGTACTTGCCCAGGCCCTCGAGTTCGGGGTGGGCAGTCTCCGTGGGGAGAGTCATGCGGGGTTCCTCCCGGCCGTGCTTGCAGATGCTTGTTGGCTCTGGTGATCGGTCTTCGAAATCTTGGGGATGAACGTCGTACAGACGCCGTCGCCATGGGCGATGGTCGCCAGTCGCTGGACGTGGGTCCCCAGCAGTTCGGCGAAGATCTCCGTCTCCGCCTCGCACAGCTGCGGGAACTGTTCCGCCACGTGGGCGACCGGGCAGTGGTGCTGGCACAGCTGCTCGCCGACCGGTGCGCTACGCGCCGTAGCAGCGTACCCGTCCGCACTCAGGGCCTTGGCCAGCGCTTCGGCGCGCTTGTCGGGGCCGACGCCCTCGACGGCCTTGCGGTACGCGCCGGCCTGGGCGGCGATCCTCGCGCGCGCGAAGGCGGCGACCGCCTCGGCGCCGCCCTCACGCTCGGCGATCCAGCGCAGGGCGTCCACGGCGAGCTTGTCGTACGACTGGTCGAAGGCGTCGCGGCCGCAGTCCGTCAGCGCGAAGACCTTGGCGGGGCGGCCACGGGTCCGGGCGCCGTACACGCGCTGCTCGCGCGCCTCCACGACGTCGTCGGCGACCAGGGCGTCCAGATGGCGCCGCACGGCGGCCTGGGTCAGGCCCAGCCGGCCGGCCAGCTCGGCGACGGTCGACGGGCCGTGGTCCAGGATGGACCGCGCGACTCGGTTGCGCGTCGAGCGCTCTCCGGTCGCCAGCTCCTCGTGCGGGGTACCCACCGGGGTCTCCCGAGCCTCGCCGACGTTTTTCACAACGCCATTGTTGCGTAATTCCTCGGAGGCTGACAAGCCGCGTCCCGATCACCGGACGGTGCCCTGCATCACTTAGGCATACCTAATCTGACCTGCGGAAACGATCTTCTGATCGATCATCCGGCACGGGCCACCAGGCTATTTCGGTGGCGCGGGACGGGCCCGTCGGGGAGACTCCCGAATCATGCCCATACCCCCTCCGACCGGCCCTCTTGTCACTCGCGACACCGTCGCCGCACAGCTGCGCCTGCTGGGTGTGGAGACGGGCGAGATCCTCCTGGTGCACACCTCGCTCCGTTCCCTCGGCTGGGTCAACGGAGGGGCCGTCGCCGTGGTGCGGGGGCTCCTGGACGCCCTCGGTCCGTCCGGCACGCTCGTCGTCCCGACCCAGACCGCGGACCTGTCCGACCCGGCCGTGTGGAGCAGCCCTCCGGTGCCCGAGGAGTGGTGGGACAGGATCCGCGCCACGATGCCCGACTACGACCCGCTGATCACCCCCACACGCGGGGTCGGCGTACTCCCGGAGACCGTGCGCACCTGGCCCGGCGCCCGGCGCAGCGCGCACCCGCAGACCTCGTTCGCGGCACTCGGGCCGCGCGCCGCGGAGATCACCGAGGGCCACGCCCCCGACTGCCGACTGGGCGAGCGCAGCCCGCTCGCCCGGCTGGAGAAGCTGGCCGCCCGGGTCCTGCTGCTGGGCGCGGGCTACGACGCCTGCACCAGCTTCCACCTCGCCGAGTACCGCATACCGTCCCCGCTGGTACGGGTGGGCCGGCCTGCGCCGGGCGGCGGCTGGGAGACGGTGACCGAGGTGTCGATCACCTCGGACCGCTTCGACGAGCTGGGCCACGACTTCGAACGGGACCGGCCCGTCGTGCGGGGAAGGGTCGGCGCGGCCGACGTACGGCTGTTCCCGGTGGCGGACGCGGTGGCCTACGCCGAGCGGTGGCTGCCCGTGCACCGGCCCCGTGCGGAGGAGTTCCCGCACCCGGCCGTCTGAACACCGCGGCATCGCCTTAGACTCCGGATCCATGCGAAGTGAGCCCGCCCGCCCGTCTCCCGACCCCCACCCCTCGACGAGACGCTTCGCGCCGCACCCGCTCATCGAGGTCCAGGCCCTGGTGAAGCGGTACGGCACGAAGACCGCGGTGGACGGCCTCGACCTGGTGGCCCAGGCGGGGGTGACCGCCGTACTCGGCCCCAACGGGGCGGGGAAGACGACCACGGTCGAGACCTGCGAGGGGTACCGGAAGCCGGATTCGGGCACGGTGCGCGTCCTGGGCCTCGACCCGGTACGGCAGTCCGCCGAGCTGCGTCCACGGATCGGCGTGATGCTGCAGTCCGGCGGCGTGTACTCCGGTGCCCGGGCGGACGAGATGCTGCGGCACGTCGCCCGGCTGCACGCGCACCCGCTGGACGTGGACGCGCTGATCGAACGCCTGGGACTCGGCTCCTGCGGGCGCACCGGCTACCGCCGGCTGTCCGGCGGCCAGCAGCAGCGGCTCGCGCTCGCCATGGCCGTCGTCGGGCGCCCGGAGCTGGTGTTCCTGGACGAGCCGACCGCCGGCCTCGACCCGCAGGCCCGCCGGGCCACCTGGGACCTGGTCCGGGACCTGCGCGCCGACGGCGTCTCGGTGATCCTGACCACGCACCACATGGAAGAGGCCGAGCAGCTCGCCGACGACGTGGCGATCATCGACGGCGGCCGGGTCATCGCCCAGGGCTCCCCCGAGGAGCTGTGCAAGGGCGGCGCCGAGAACACCCTGCGCTTCACCGGCCGCCCCGGCCTCGACGTGGGCTCGCTGCTCAAGGCGCTCCCGGCCGACTGCACGGCCGCCGAGCTGACCCCTGGCGGCTACCGGGTCGTCGGCAAGGTGGACCCGCAGCTGCTGGCCACGGTGACCTCGTGGTGCGCCCAGCACGGGGTGATGCCGGACCGGATCTCCGTGGAGCGGCACACTTTGGAAGACGTCTTTCTCGAGCTCACGGGCAAGGAATTGCGCTCATGACGACCGCGACGGGTACCTACGCCCCCAAGCCGGGCGCCGCCCCGCTCCCCCGCATGATCGCGGCCCAGGCGGCGCTGGAGACCAGGATGCTGCTGCGCAACGGCGAGCAACTGCTGCTGACGGTCGTGATCCCGACCCTGCTGCTGGTCCTGTTCAGCTCCGTGGACATCGTCGACACCGGCAAGGGCAAGGCGGTCGACTTCCTCGCCCCGGGCGTCCTGGCCCTCGCCGTGATGTCGACGGCGTTCACCGGGCAGGCCATCGCGACCGGCTTCGAGCGCCGCTACGGCGTGCTGAAGCGGCTCGCCTCCTCCCCGCTGCCCCGCTGGGGCCTGATGGCCGCGAAGACGGCGTCCGTCCTGGTCACGGAGGTCCTCCAGGTGATCCTGCTGACGGCGATCGCCTTCGCGCTGGGCTGGTCCCCGCAGGGCGCTGGGACATTCACCAGCGTGCTCGCCGTCCTGCTCCTGCTGGTCCTCGGCACCGCCGCCTTCTCCGGGCTCGGCCTGCTGATGGCGGGCACGCTGAAGGCGGAGGCGACCCTGGCCGCCGCCAACCTGGTCTTCCTGCTGCTGCTCGTCGGCGGCGGCGTGATCGTGCCGCTGGAGAAGTTCGGCCCGGCCGGGCAGCACGTCCTCGGGCTGCTGCCGGTCTCGGCGCTCTCGGACGGCCTGCGGGACGTGCTCCAGCACGGCGCCGGAACGCCGTGGGGCGATCTGGGGATCCTCACCGTGTGGGCCGTGCTGGGGCTCGCGGCCGCGGGAAAATTCTTCCGCTGGGAGTGACCCTCGTGAAAGCGTGCACAAGCGGCGGCCTACGATGGTGCGCGTGCCAAAGCTGACCCGCGCCGACGCCGTAGCGGCCCTGCGCAACCCGCTCGCCTTCATCGCCGACCGCTGGACCCCTGCCCCCCGCACGGTCCGCAGGGCGGCGCTCGCCGCGCTCGTCATGTCGGTGGTCATCGTCGTCACCGGCGGTGCCGTCCGCCTGACCGGCTCGGGCCTGGGCTGCCCGACCTGGCCCGAGTGCACCGACGGCTCACTGACGCCGACGAGCGCGCTGAGCTATCACAGCGCCATCGAGTTCGGCAATCGCATGCTGACCTACGTGCTGTGCGCCGCGGTCGGCTGGGCGATCATCGCCGCGCGCGCCGGAAAGCCGTACCGGCGCGGCCTGACCCGGCTGGGCTGGGCGCAGTTCTGGCTCGTGATGGGCAATGCGGTCCTGGGCGGCATCGTGGTGCTCGTCGGCCTCAACCCGTACACCGTCGCGGCGCACTTCCTGCTGGCGACGGCCCTCATCGCGGTCGCCGTGCTGATGTGGCAGCGCGCCCGCGAGGGCGACGGCGCGCCCCGGCCGCTGGTCGGCAAGGCCGTGCAACAGCTGGTCTGGTTCCTCGTCGTCGCCTCCGTCCTGCTGATCGCGGTCGGCACGTTCGTCACCGGCGCGGGCCCGCACGCGGGCGACACCAGTGACGTCAAGCGCATCCCGATCGACTGGGAGACCATCGCCAAGCTGCACGCCGTGCTCGCCTGGATCGTGGTGACCCTCACCTTCGCCCTGTGGTTCGTCCTCAAGGCCGTCGACGCCCCCAAGGGGCCCCTCGACCGCACCCGCGACCTGTTCCTGATCCTGCTCGGGCAGGGCGTCATCGGCTACGTCCAGTACTTCACGCACCTGCCCGAGGTCCTCGTCGGCCTCCACATGTTCGGCTCGTGCCTGGTGTGGATCTTCGTGCTGCGCGTTCTGCTGTCGCTGCGGGAACGCCCTCAGGACGCCCTGGACGTGCCCGGTCCCTCGGCCGGGGTGACGGTGGGCACGCGCGCGTGAGTCACCCGTACGTGTTCACCAGCGCGTCGATCGCGGGACCGAGGTAGGCGCGGGTCAGCTCGGCGCGGCGGTCGGGCCAGCCGGCGTCCGCCGGGGCCGGCTCCTCGTAGCGCCGGCGCGTGATGTCCTCGACGACCTCCTCGGGCGCGCCGAGAGCGGGCAGTTCGGCGAGCGCCTCCCGCTTGGAGATCAGCCGCCCGTCCCGCAGGGTCACGGTGGCCCGAGCGAAGGTCAGCAGCCCCAGGTCGACCCAGATGTCCTGGCGCCACAGCCGTGCCTTGTCGACCGCGGGCCGCCAGAAGCCGCGCTGGTCGTCCACGACGAAGTCGTTGAGCTGCCGGTCCGGTACCGCGGGGAGCAGTCCCGCCGGTGCCCTGCCGTGCAGCACCCGGCCGAAGTCGTGCAGCTCGCGCCGGGTGACGGGGGTGACCGGCCGGCGCATGACATGTCCGTGGGCCCAGGTCAGGTGCGAGCGGCCCGGGTCCTGAAGCGTGGCCGGCGTGAGGTAGCTGCAGTGCAGCCGTCCGGCGAGCGGCTCGGAACGCAGCCTCCGGTGCAGCGTCACCACCCGCCGTACGGTGCTCAGGCTCCGCGGGCCCGGCAGGACCGCGATCAGATCCAGGTCGCTGCGGCCCTCCTGGTAGTCCCCGCCGGCCAGTGAGCCGTGCGCCCAGACGGCGACCGGGCTCAGGTCCGAAAGCGCGTGTAAGAAGCGGGCGAGGAGCGCGTCGGTCGGCATCGCACCATTCTGTACGGCACCCGCACTTCCGTACAGCGCTCAGCCCTCACCCCTCAGCCCGTACACCCGCCGCGCGGTGTCCGCCGCGACCATCCGGGCCACCCGCTGCGCGTCCCCGAGGCTCCACGCGCCGTCGGCGACCCAGGTGCCCAGCACCCGGGCGAGGGCCTCGCGGAACAGACGGGCGCCGACGACGTGCAGCTCGGGCAGGCCGTGGGCGCCGCTGGAGAAGAGGATCTTGCCGAAGGGGGCCAGCTCCAGGATCTCGGCGAGCACCGTGGCCGCGCGGGCGCCGGTGCGCACGAGGGCGGCGCCCGAGTCGGCGTACACATGCGGGAAGACACCGGCCAGGTGGGCGGCGTGGCGGTGGTACGGGTAGCCGTGCAGCAGGATCAGGTCGGTGCCGAGGCCCGCGGTGGCCCGGACGAAGTCGGTGAGCAGCACCGGGTCCGTGCGGTCGATGCGCGAGCCCGGTTCGCCGAGGCCGGCGTGCAGTTGAAGGGGCAGCCCCGAGGCGACGGCGATCCACAGCAGGTGCCGCAGCAGCACCGGGTCGGTCAGCTCGCCGCCCACCCGCCGCCCGGCCAGCCAGCGGGCCGCCGCACCTCGCACCTCCCCCGGCCCGGGCGGTTCGGGCGCGAGGGCGAGGCCGTGTCTGAGACCCGCGACGGAGGTGAAGGCGACGGCCTGCCCGGCGGCTCCGTGCACCGATTCGGCGAGATTGGCGAGGAAGGACTCGACGGTGCCGGAGGTGTCGGCGACCTGCTCCGCGAGCAGTTCGAGGCGGACGATCTCATGAGCCTGGGCGGCACCGGCCGACGCCATCTCGGTGGGGCCGGTCAGGTCGCCGGGCAGGCCCGTGTCGACCAGATACGTGGTGATGCCGCTGCCGCGCAGCAGCCTGCGGCCCGCCTCCAGGACGCCCAGTTCACGGCGCCTGGCCAGGTAGTGGGCGGGCGCACAGTGCGGTTCCAGGCCGAGGAGGGGCGGGCACCAGCGCCGTACGGCGAAACCCGTCTGGGTGTCGAAGAGGGTGGTGCCGGCGGCGGGCGGACCCTCGGTGCGGGCCAACTGGGCCTCGAAGGTGCCGAGGCCCAGCTCCGTTCGCAGTACGCCGTGGCAGTACTGGTCCACCAGGGACGGCGTCTCGATCATTCCGGCTCCCCGTGGGTCGTGGTCTTACACGTCCTAACGGGTGAACGGGATTGAGGTCGCGGTTCGGGCTCGGGAGTGCGCGTGGCTGCGCGGCTTCGGGCCGGATCCGGCCGGTCGCGCCCACGCGGCGGAGCCGCACACCGATACAGCCCCACGCCCCCGAGGGGCGCGCTGGTCAGCCGCCGAGCTGAATGCCCGCCATCCGCTTCCACTCGTACGGGCCCGTCTTCACCTTCGCCGCGAACTCGCCGTCGAAGGACTCGTGGACCGTGATGCCGGACTTCTCCACCGCCTGCTGGGCGATCTCGGTGCTGGGTGCCACCAGGTCGCCCCAGCCGCCGTCCTCGCCGACCAGGACGATGCGGGCGCCGCGCTCGCCGATGTGGGCCACCTGGCCCTCGGCGCCGCCGTGCGCCTTGGCGAAGGCGCTGATCTGGTGGGCGAGCCGGGTCGCCGTGCGCTCGGCCTTCGGGTCAACCTGCTGCGTGTCTGCCATGACCTGGATGCTACTCACGAGTAGATCGGCTGGCGAGAGCAGGCCCCTGTGACGTGTGTCAGCGCAGGAAGGGGTCCACCGCGACGGCGACGAACAGGATCGACACATAGGTGATCGACCAGTGGAACAGCCGCATCTCCTTGAGCTTCACGCCCGTCACCTCGGCCCTCGCCCGGTTCTGCAGGCCGTGCGCCTCCCACAGCCAGAAGCCGCCGGCAGCGAGCGCGACCACCGTGTAGAACCAGCCGGTGTAGCCGAGCGGGGTCAGCAGCAGGGAGACGACGACCATCACCCAGCTGTAGATGACGATCTGCCGGGCGACCACCTTGTTGGAGGCGATCACCGGGAGCATCGGCACGCCCACGCGCGCGTAGTCCTCCTTGACCTTCATGGACAGCGGCCAGTAGTGCGGCGGTGTCCAGAAGAACATGACGAGGAAGAGGATGATCGGCGCCCACGACATGGAGTTCGTGACGGAGGACCAGCCGATCAGCACCGGGAGACAGCCGGCGATGCCGCCCCACACGATGTTCTGGGACGTACGCCGCTTGAGGATCATCGTGTAGACGACGACGTAGAAAAGGAGCGCTCCGAGGGACAGCCAGGCGCTCAGCCAGTTGACGGTCAACCCGAACAGCAGCGTCGAGACGACCGCGAGGGTGATGCCGAAGGCCAGGCACTCGGGCGGGCTGACCATGCCGGTCACCAGCGGGCGCTGCGACGTACGGTCCATCAGGGCGTCGATGTCCCGGTCGATGTACATGTTCAGCGCGTTGGCGCCGCCCGCCGAGAGGTAGCCGCCGACGCAGGTCAGCAGCACCAGCTTCAGATCGGGAACACCCCGCTGCGCCAGGAACATCACCGGAACGGTGGTGATGAGCAGCAGCTCGATGATCCGCGGCTTGGTCAGCGCCACGAACGCCTTGACACGGGCCCCGAACGGCCGGTGAACCGGGCCCCGGCTCGCACCACCGAGCTCGCCCTCCCCCAGAGCCTTAAGGGCCTGGGAGGTGCCCCCAGGACGGGATTCGACGGCCGTCACGCACACCCCTGACAGAGACATCCCAGCAAGCCTCCCCGTGTGAAGTCCCGGTAAAGGCTCGCGCGTACCACGCCACTTTAGACGTTGCCCATACCCCGGCCTTCGCGGGGGTGGGGTCGTGTTGGCGGGCGTCCCATCAGAGGGGTCATAGGGCTCGATTGAGCGGTCAGATGAGCGGCTCCGTATTCATGTGCCGAATGCGTTCTCGGCCAGTCGGGAGGCGGATCGCACAGAGTCCCGGCAGTCTGGAATCACTCGAAAAAATGCACGTCCTCACGGGGGTAGGCTCAGCACGGCCGGTGGGGCAGAAGCGCACCGGCAGCCGGGGTGGGCGCATGCCCCGAGGACCGGCGACCTGACATGTGGAGAGGAGCCCTGACCCAGGGTGAGCACCAAGCCGACCACCACAGACCTTGAGTGGAACGAGCTGGACCAGCGGGCCGTGGACACCGCCCGCGTCCTGGCCGCCGACGCCGTACAGAAGGTCGGCAACGGCCATCCCGGTACGGCGATGAGCCTGGCGCCGGCCGCCTACACCCTCTTCCAGAAGGTGATGCGGCACGACCCCGCCGACCCGGAGTGGGTCGGGCGCGACCGCTTCGTGCTGTCCGCCGGCCACTCGTCCCTGACCCTCTACACGCAGCTGTTCCTGGCCGGTTTCGGTCTGGAGCTGGACGATCTGAAGGCGTTCCGGACGTGGGGGTCGAAGACCCCGGGCCACCCGGAGTACGGGCACACCAAGGGCGTCGAGACGACGACCGGCCCGCTCGGTCAGGGTGTCGCCAACGCGGTGGGCATGGCCATGGCCGCCCGCTACGAGCGCGGTCTGTTCGACCCGGACGCCGCGCAGGGCGAGTCCCCCTTCGACCACTTCGTCTACTGCATCGCCGGTGACGGCTGCCTCCAGGAGGGCATCTCCGCCGAGGCCTCCTCGCTCGCGGGCCACCAGCGGCTCGGCAACCTGGTCCTGCTGTGGGACGACAACCACATCTCGATCGAGGGCGACACCGAGACCGCCGTCTCCGAGGACACCGTCAAGCGCTACGAGGCCTACGGCTGGCACGTGCAGCGGATCGCCCCGAAGCCGGACGGCGACCTCGACCCGCACGCCATCTACAACGCGATCGAGGCCGCGAAGAAGGTGACGGACAGGCCGTCCTTCATCGCGATGCGCTCGATCATCGCCTGGCCGGCCCCGAACGCGCAGAACACCGAGGCCGCGCACGGCTCTGCGCTCGGCGACGACGAGGTCGCGGCCACCAAGCGCGTCCTCGGCTTCGACCCGGAGAAGACCTTCGACGTCTCCGCCGAGGTGCTCGGCCACACCCGCGAGGCCCTCGACCGCGGCCGCCAGGCCAAGACCGAGTGGGAGAAGTCCTTCCAGGAGTGGCGCGACAACAACGCCGAGCGGGCCGCCGAGTTCGACCGCATCAGCCAGGGCGAGCTGCCCACCGGCTGGGAGGAGAAGCTCCCGGTCTTCGAGGCGGGCAAGGGCATCGCGACGCGTGCCGCCTCCGGCAAGGTGCTGCAGGCGCTCGGCGCGGTCGTCCCCGAGCTGTGGGGCGGCTCCGCCGACCTCGCCGGGTCGAACAACACGACCATCGACAAGAACAGCTCCTTCCTGCCGGCGGACAACCCGCTGCCGGAGGCCGACCCGTACGGCCGGACCATCCACTTCGGCATCCGCGAGCACTCCATGGGCGCGGAGATGAACGGCATCGCCCTGCACGGCAACACCCGGATCTACGGCGGCACGTTCCTCGTCTTCTCCGACTACATGCGCAACGCGGTGCGCCTGTCGGCCCTGATGCACCTGCCGGTGACGTACGTGTGGACGCACGACTCGATCGGCCTCGGCGAGGACGGCCCGACCCACCAGCCGGTCGAGCACCTGGCCTCGCTGCGCGCCATCCCGGGCCTGAACGTCGTCCGCCCGGCCGACGCCAACGAGACCGCGATCGCCTGGCGCGAGATCCTCGCGCGCTACACCAAGGAGTTCGGCAAGGGCGCCCCGCACGCCCTCGCGCTGACCCGCCAGGGCGTGCCGGTCTACGAGCCCGACGACGACGCGGCCAAGGGCGGCTACGTCCTGTTCGAGGCCGACGGCGGCGAGGCCCAGGTCATCCTGATCGCCACCGGTTCCGAGGTGCACGTCGCCGTCGAGGCGCGCGAGCAGTTGCAGGCCGACGGGGTACCGACGCGGGTCGTGTCGATGCCGTCCGTGGAGTGGTTCGAGGAGCAGGACCAGGGGTACCGGGACAGCGTCCTGCCGCCGCACGTGAAGGCGCGGGTCTCGGTCGAGGCAGGGATCGGTCTCACCTGGCACAAGTACGTGGGGGACGCCGGTCGCATCGTTTCCCTGGAGCACTTCGGTGCTTCCGCCGACGGCAAGGTGCTCTTCCGCGAGTTCGGCTTCACTGCCGAGAACGTGGCCGACAAGGCCCGGGAATCCCTCGCCGCCGCCCAGCGCTGACGCTCATATACGACACGTAGGAGATGTAATTCCATGACAGACGCACTCAAGCGCCTCTCCGAGGAAGGCGTCGCGATCTGGCTGGACGACCTGTCGCGCAAGCGGATCACGTCCGGCAATCTCGCCGAGCTGATCGACCAGCAGCACGTCGTGGGCGTCACCACCAACCCGACGATCTTCCAGAAGGCGATCAGCGGCGGCGACGGCTACGAGCAGCAGCTGTCCGACCTCGCCGCCCGCAAGGTCACCGTCGAAGAGGCCATCCGCATGATCACGACGGCGGACGTCCGCGACGCCGCCGACATCCTGCGCCCGGTCTTCGACGCCACCGACGGCCAGGACGGCCGGGTCTCCATCGAGGTCGACCCGCGCCTGGCCCACAACACCCGGGCGACCGTCGCCGAGGCCAAGCAGCTGGCCTGGCTGGTCGACCGCCCGAACACCCTGATCAAGATCCCGGCCACCAAGGCGGGTCTGCCCGCGATCGCCGAGACGATCGGGCACGGCATCAGCGTCAACGTCACGCTGATCTTCTCCCTGGAGCGCTACCGCGCGGTCATGGACGCCTACCTCACGGGCCTGGAGAAGGCGCGCGAGAAGGGCCTGGACCTCTCGCTGATCCACTCCGTGGCGTCCTTCTTCGTGTCCCGCGTGGACACCGAGATCGACAAGCGGCTGAACGCCCTGGGCACCGACGAGGCGAAGGCGCTGCGCGGCAAGGCCGCCGTCGCCAACGCGCGCCTCGCCTACGAGGCGTACGAGGAGGTCTTCTCCTCCGACCGCTGGAAGGCCCTGGAGAACGCGGGCGCCAACAAGCAGCGTCCGCTGTGGGCGTCGACGGGTGTGAAGGACCCGGCCTACCCGGACACGCTGTACGTCACCGAGCTGGTCGCGCCGAACACGGTCAACACCATGCCGGAGGCCACGCTGGAGGCCACCGAGGACCACGGCGAGATCACCGGCGACACCGTCTCCGGCACCTACGCAGAGGCCCGCGCCGACATCGACGCGCTGGAGAAGCTCGGCATCTCCTACGACGACGTCGTACAGGTGCTGGAGGACGAGGGCGTCGACAAGTTCGAGGCGTCCTGGAACGACCTGCTGAAGTCGACCGAGGCGGAGCTCAAGCGCCTCGCCCCCTCGGAGGGCTGAGTTGTCACCCCTTGCTGGTTCCGGAGCGAACCCGCTTCGTGACCCCGCCGACCGACGGCTCCCGCGTATCGCGGGGCCGTCGGGCCTGGTGATCTTCGGCGTCACGGGCGACCTGTCCCGCAAGAAGCTGATGCCCGCGGTGTACGACCTCGCGAACCGGGGTCTGCTGCCGCCGGGCTTCTCCCTGGTGGGCTTCGCCCGCCGCGACTGGGAACACGAGGACTTCGCCGAGGTCGTGCACGACGCGGTCAAGGAGCACGCGCGCACGCCCTTCCGTGAGGAGGTCTGGCAGCAGCTCATCCAGGGGATGCGCTTCGTCCAGGGCACCTTCGACGACGACGACGCCTTCGAGCGGCTGCGCGCCACCATCGAGGAGCTGGACAAGGCGCAGGGCACGGGCGGCAACTTCGCCTTCTACCTGTCCGTGCCGCCGCGCTCCTTCCCGGTGGTCATCCAGCAGCTGAAGAAGCACGGCCTGACCGACCAGAGCGGCGGCTCCTGGCGCCGGGCGGTCATCGAGAAGCCGTTCGGCCACGACCTGAAGTCGGCCGAGGAGCTGAACAAGGTCGTGCACGAGGTGTTCGAGCCGGACCAGGTGTTCCGGATCGACCACTACCTCGGCAAGGAGACGGTCCAGAACATACTGGCGCTGCGTTTCGCCAACACGATGTTCGAGCCGATCTGGAACCGGTCCTTCGTGGACCACGTGCAGATCACCATGGCCGAGGACATCGGCGTCGGCGGCCGCGCCGGCTACTACGACGGCATCGGCGCCGCCCGGGACGTCATCCAGAACCACCTGCTCCAGCTCATGGCCCTGACGGCCATGGAGGAGCCCGCCTCCTTCGGCGCGGACGCGCTGGCCGCGGAGAAGGAGAAGGTGCTCGGCGCGGTCCGGCTGCCGAAGGACCTGGGCCGCAGCACCGTCCGCGGGCAGTACGCGGCAGGCTGGCAGGGCGGCGAGAAGGTCATCGGCTACCTCGAGGAAGAGGGCATCGACCCGAAGTCGAAGACCGACACCTACGCGGCGATCAAGGTCGAGATCGACAACCGCCGGTGGGCGGGCGTCCCCTTCTACCTGCGCACCGGTAAGCGTCTCGGCCGCCGCGTCACCGAGATCGCCGTCGTCTTCCAGCGGGCCCCGCACTCCCCCTTCGACCACACGGCGACGGAGGAGCTGGGCCAGAACGCGATCGTGATCCGTGTCCAGCCGGACGAGGGCATCACGGTCCGCTTCGGCTCCAAGGTGCCGGGCACCTCGATGGAGATCCGGGACGTGTCCATGGACTTCGCCTACGGCGAGTCCTTCACGGAGTCCAGCCCGGAGGCCTACGAGCGGCTGATCCTGGACGTGCTGCTGGGCGACGCCAACCTCTTCCCGCGCACGGAGGAGGTCGAGCTGTCCTGGAAGATCCTCGACCCGATCGAGACGTACTGGGACAAGCACGGCAGGCCCGCGCAGTACAAGTCGGGCACCTGGGGCCCCGCCGAGGCGGACGAGATGCTCGCACGAGACGGACGGAGCTGGCGCCGGCCATGAAGATAGACCTGACCGGCACCACCGCCGGCGCGATCAACAAGGCGCTCGTGCAGGGCCGCCGCGCCATCGGCACCCCCGCCGTCGGCATGGTCCTCACCCTCGTCATCGTCACCGACGAGGAGAACGCCTACGACGCCCTGAAGGCGGCCAACGACGCCTCGCGCGAGCACCCCTCGCGCACGCTGGTGGTCATCAAGCGGGTCTCCCGTTCCCCGCGCGACCGTACGACGTCCCGTCTGGACGCCGAGGTCCGGGTGGGCGCGGAGGCGGGCACCGGTGAGACGGTGGTGCTGCGGCTGTACGGCGAGGTGGCCGACCACTCCGACTCGGTCGTCCTGCCGCTGCTGCTGCCGGACGCCCCGGTCGTCGTGTGGTGGCCGGTGAACGCCCCGCTGGACCCGGCGAAGGACCCGCTGGGCGCGCTCGCCCAGCGCCGGGTCACCGACACCTACGCCGCCGAGCAGCCGGTGCGGGAGCTGTCGGCCCGCGCCGATGCGTACACGCCCGGCGACACGGATCTGTCCTGGACCCGGATCACGCCCTGGCGCTCGATGCTGGCGGCCGCCCTGGACCAGGTGGTCTGTGACGTGAAGGCCGTCGAGGTGGAGGGCGAGGAGTTCAACCCGAGCTGCGAGCTGCTCGCGATGTGGCTCGCGGACCGTCTGGACGTCCCCGTCAAGCGCTCGCTGTCCTCGGGACCGGGTCTGACCGCCGTCCGCATGGACACCAGCTGCGGAGCGATCGTCCTGGACCGTGCCGACGGCTCGCTGGCCAACCTGGCCATCGAGGGCCAGCCGGCCCGCGCGGTGGCGCTCAAGCGGCGGGACACCGCCGAGCTGATCGCCGAGGAACTGCGCCGGCTCGACCCGGACGACACCTACGCCTCGGCGCTGCGCTACGGCGTGGACCGGCTGGCCTCGGGCGCCGAGCCCGCCGCGCCGGAGCCGGTGGCGGAGCCCGAGGCTCAGGCCGCCGAGGCTCCTGCCAAGAAGGCGGCCGCCAAGAAGGCCCCGGCGAAGAAGGCGGCGGCGAAGTGAGCACTCCACAGCTGGTCGTGCACCGCGACAAGGAACTGATGGCGCAGGCCGCGGCGGCCCGTCTGATCACGAAGATCGTGGACGCGCAGGCCTCCCGGGGCCAGGCGTCCGTGGTCCTCACGGGCGGCCGCAACGGCAACGGCCTGCTGGCCGCGCTGGCGGCGGCGCCGGCCCGGGACGCCATCGACTGGAGCCGGCTCGACCTGTGGTGGGGCGACGAGCGCTACCTTCCCGAGGGCGACCCGGAGCGCAATGTCACGCAGGCCCGCGAGGCCCTGCTGGACGCCGTCCCCCTGGACCCGGAGCGCGTACACGCAATGCCCGCCTCCGACGGCCCGTACGGTGCGGACGTGGAGGCGGCGGCCGAGGCCTACGCCGCGGAACTGGCGAAGGCCGCCGGGCCGGAGAACCACGGCTCGGTGCCCACCTTCGACGTGCTCATGCTGGGCGTCGGCCCGGACACCCATGTGGCCTCGCTCTTCCCGGAGCTGCCGGCCGTGCGGGAGACGGAGCGCACGGTGGTCGGCGTGCACGGCGCGCCCAAGCCGCCGCCGACCCGGATCAGCCTGACCCTCCCGGCGATCCGGTCGGCCCGCGAGGTATGGCTGCTCGCGGCCGGCGAGGACAAGGCGGAGGCCGCGGCCATCGCCCTGTCGGGCGCGGGTGAGATCCAGGCTCCGGCGGCGGGCGCGTACGGGCGCTCGCGAACGCTGTGGCTGCTGGACGCGGCGGCGGCTTCGCAGTTGCCCCGGTCGCTGTATCCGCCCGCGTCGCCGTAGGTTTCGTGCACGGTCCAGGGGGCGGAGCCCCCTGGACCCCGGCCTATGCCCACCCACCGGCTGACTCGGTGGGTGGGGCGGGGCCCCCAGGCAGGTCGAGACGGCTACTTCACCGACCCGGCCATCACGCCCTGCACAAAGTGCCGCTGGAACGCGAAGAACACCACCACCGGCACGATCAGGGACAGGAACGCGCCCGGGGCCAGTACGTCGATGTTGCTGCCGAACTGGCGGATCTGGGACTGGAGTTCCACGGTCAGGGGCTGGGACGAGCTGTCGGCGAAGAGCAGGGCGACCAGCATGTCGTTCCAGACCCACAGGAACTGGAAGATGGCGAGCGAAGCGATGGCCGGACGCCCTACCGGCAGGACGAGCCGGGTGAAGATGCGCCACTCGCTGCCGCCGTCCATCCGCGCCGCCTCCAGCATCTCCTTGGGCATCTCCGCGAAGTAGTTCCGCAGCAGGAACACCGCGAAGGGCAGGCCGTAGGCGACGTGGAAGAGGACGACCCCGGGAATCGTGCCGAACAGGCCCAGCTGTCCGAAGAGTTTGGCCACCGGCAGCAGGCCGATCTGCACGGGTACCACCAGCAGGGCCACCACCAGCAGGAAGAGCGGCTCGCGGCCGGGGAAGTCCAGCCAGGCGAAGGCGTATCCGGCCAGTGCCGCGATGACGACGACCAGGGTGGTCGCCGGCACCGAGATCAGCACGGTGTTCCAGAACGCCTGGGTCATGCCGGAGTTCTTCAGCAGTGCCGAGTAGTTGTCGAAGGACAGCTGGCCGGGGCTCGCCAGGGCGGTCCACCAGCCGCCCTTCGCCGTGTCCTGGGCCGACCGGAGGGACGACACGAACAGTCCCGCCAGCGGAGTCAGCCAGACCAGGCCGATCACCACGAGGAAGGCCTGCACCAGACCGTTGCCCAGGCCGCGCCTGACCGTGTTCATGGCCGAGCTCATCGCTGACTCCTTCGGAAACGGCGGACGTTGAACACCATCGCGGGGATCACCAGGAGCAGGAGCAGCACACCGAGCGCGCTGCCGAGGCCCTGGTTGTTGCCGCCGCCGAAGGACACCAGCCACATCTGGGTCGCCAGCACGGTGGCGTCCTCCTGCACGGGTCCGGGCGCGATGATGTAGACGAGGTCGAAGACCTTCATCACGTTGATCACGAGGGTCACGAAGACCACGGTGAGGACGGGGGCGAGCAGCGGGACGGTGATGCGGCGGAAGATCTGCCACTCGTTGGCGCCGTCCATCCTCGCGGCCTCCAGAGCGTCCCGGGGAAGGGTCGACAGACCGGCGCCGATCAGCACCATCGCGAAGCCCGTCCAGATCCACAGGTACGCGCCGATGATCGCCGGGGTGACCAGGGTCGGGCCGAGCCAGGAGACGCCCTGGTAGGGCGGCGCGAAGTTCGACGCGGGCAGCTTCACCGTGTACGAGCCCTCCCGGAGCCCGGGGAAGCGGAAGGAGCCGTCGGACGCGGAGGTCGTGCTCCCGACGGTCTTCCCGTCGCGCAGCGCCTCGACCTTCAGTCCGGGCAGGCCGCTCTCCTTCGGGTCGACCTTGCCCTGCCTTCCTCCCCCGCCGGGTGTGAAGTCCAGGTAGACGACACCGCGCACCTCGCCGGCGGCGGCCTTCTCCGTCGCGGCCGGGTACGCGGGCGACGCGCCCCTGGGCAGGTCCTTGGGCAGCACGCCGACGATCGGAAGCGTCACCGGGTCGCCCGGCGAGGCGGTCGTACGGTACGAGCCGTCCCGGTCCTGGGTGAGCAGCCCCGCACGCCCCCGCGCCGTCGGATACGACGAGGTCCCCTCGAAGGCGTCGTGGACGGAGACCACGGCGGCGTTGAGGACACCCTTGCCCGGGTCCTCGTCGTAGGCGAGGCGGAAGATGATGCCGGCGGCGAGGAAGGACACCGCCATCGGCATGAACAGCAGCAGCTTGAACGCCGTCGCCCAGCGGACCTTCTCCACCAGGACGGCCAGGATCAGGCCGAGGCCGGTGAGCAGGGCCGGGGCGACGACCACCCAGATCGTGGTGTTCCGGATGGCCTTCAGGGTGGCCGGGTCGCGGAACATCTCGGTGTAGTTGTCGCCGCCGACGAAGCGGGTGCCGGAGGCGTCGAAGAAACTGCGGCCGACGGAGAACAGCACCGGGTAGACGACCAGCGCGCCGAGCAGGAGCAGGGCGGGGAAGACGAAGAGCAGGGCGACGATCCGGGCGCGCCGCCGGCCGCGGCGCCCGGGGGCCGCGCCGGCGGCCCGCGGGCTCGCCTTCTCGGATACGAGCGTGGTGGCGGTCATTCTTCAGCTCAGTCCTGGTAGGCCTTGGCCGCGGCGGACTCCAGCTTCGCCGCGGTCCCCTTCGGGTCGGAGGGGTCGCGCAGGAAGTCCTGGAGCAGCTTCCACTCGCCGGCGCCCTTGGTGCCGCCGAAGGCCGCCGGTGCCTGGTCGGACATGTCGAAGCGGACCGAGTCGCCCGCGCCGACCAGGGACTTGGCGGTGGCCCGGGCGACGTCGTCGGCGTAGGACGCGAGGTCGAGCTTCTTGTTCGGGGACAGGAAGCCGCCCGCCTTCGCCCACACGGCCGCGGCCTCGGGGGTGGCCAGGTACTCCAGGAGCTTCATGCCGGCCTTGGCGTTCTTGCCGTCCTTCAGGACCACGGCCGCGTCGCCGCCGCTGACCACGGGTGCGGTGCCGCCGCCGACCGCGGGGAACGGGAAGAAGTTCGCGTCCTTGCCGATGCTCTTCTGGAACTGGTCGTGGGCGACCCCGGCGACGAAGTCGCCCTCGTAGACCATGCCGGCCTCCGGCTTGGGGCCGAAGACCTTCTCCACGGAGCTCGGGAAGTCGGTGTTCAGGGCCCCCTTCTGGCCGCCCGCGACCAGCTGCTTGTCCTTGAAGAGCTTGCCGAGCGTGGTGAGCGCCTGGACCACGCTCGGGTCGGTCCACTTCAGCTTGTGGGCGGCGAGGGCGTCGTACTTCTGGGGTCCGGCCTGGGAGAGGTAGATGTTCTCGAACCAGTCGGTGAGGGTCCAGCCGTCCTGGCCCGCGACGGCGAAGGCGGCGAGCCCGGAGTCGGAGACGGTGTGCCCGGCCTTGAGCATCTGGTCGTACGTCTTCGGCGGCTTGACCCCGGCCTGGGCGAGGGCGTCGGGGCTGTACCAGACGGTCGACTTGTGGGCGGCCTTGAAGTAGAGGCCGTAGAGGGTGCCGTCGACGCTGCCGTACTTCTTCCACACGGGCGCGTAGTCGGCGGTGACCGTCTGCTGGGCGGCCGGCGAGAGCGGCTTGAGCCAGCCCTTCTTCGCGAACTGCTGGAGCACGCCGACCTGCGGGACCATCACGACGTCGGGTGCGTTGCCGCCCTCGATCTTGCTGCCGACGACGGTGGAGACGTTGTCGCCGGTGGAGACGAACTGCGTCTTGGCGCCGGTCTTCGCGGAGAACGCGTCGAGCACCTTCTGGAAGTTCTTCTGCTCGCTGCCGGACCAGACACCGGCCACGGTGACGGTCTGGCCGCTGAGCGCCTTGTCGCCGCCGCCCGCGGAGACGTTGCCGCCGCCGCAGGCGGTCGCGCCGAGGGCCAGGGCGAGGGCGGTGCAGCTCGTGAGCAGGGTCGTACGTCGTCGCATCATCGTTGATGTCCCTTCGAAGGAGTGGGAACTGACGGGGATCAGAGCTGGTCGCTCAGCCACCAGGCGGCCGTCGAGCCGGGCAGTACGCCGGCCGGACACGGACCGCTGGACAGCAGGGGGGTGCCGGAGGCCGGCGCGGGTGTGGGGGACGTACCGAAGTTGACGGCGCAGACCAGGCCGTCGCCGCGGACGAAGCCGAGGACGCCGGGCGGGGTGTCCAGCCAGCGCAGCGTTCCCTCGCCCAACTGGGGGAGCGAGGAGCGCAGTTGGAGGCCGTCGCGGTACAGGTGCCAGAAGGAGCGGGTGTCGGCGAGGGCCCGGTCGGTGGCGTGCTCGGCGAACCAGTCCGGCTGCGGCAGCCAGGGCTTGGCACCCTCGACTCCGGAGGTGAAGCCGAACGGGGAGGCCTGTCCGGACCACGGCAGGGGCACCCGGCAGCCGTCGCGTATGCGGGCGCGGCTTCCGGTGCGGCGGAAGATCGGGTCGGTGAGCACGTCGTCGGGCAGGTCGACGACCTCGGGCAGGCCCAGTTCCTCGCCCTGGTAGATGTACGCGGCTCCGGGCAGCGCCAGCATCAGCAGCGCGGCGGCGCGGGCGCGGGCGGGGCCGAGGCCGCTGCCCTCGGGGGTCGGTTCGCCGTAGCGGGTGACGGTGCGGACCTGGTCGTGGTTGTTGAGGACCCAGGTGACCGTGGAGCCCGTGCCCGCGATGTCCTCCATGGCCTCGGAGATGACCTTGCGGAAGGAGTCGGCGTCCCAGGGGGCGCCGAGCAGGTCGAAGAAGAAGGCCTGGTGGAGTTCGTCCGGGCGGACGTACTGGGCGTGTTCGCGGGCGGTGGGGACGGAGACCTCGCCGACCAGGAGGCGTTCGCGGCCGTCGCGGGCGGTGTACTCCTCGCAGGTGGCGCGCCACTGTCGCCACACGTCGTGCACCTCGGGCTGGTTCCAGGCGAGCGGGTTGACCGAGTCGCGGGTGCGGGCGTCGGCCTCCGGGTCGTCGGAGTCGGGCAGTTCGGGGTGCTTGTAGAGGCCGGCGGCGACATCGATGCGGAAGCCGTCCACGCCGCGGTCGAGCCAGAAGCGCAGGACGCGGTCGAACTCGGCGGGGACCTCGGGGGTGCGCCAGTTCCAATCGGGCTGTTCGGGCGTGAACATGTGCAGGTACCACTGGCCGGGGCGGCCGTCCGCCTCGACGACGCGGGTCCAGGCCGGGCCGCCGAACATGGCGTGCCAGTTGTTGGGCGGCTCGCCGCCGTCCGGGCCGCGGCCGTCGGCGAAGTGGAAGCGGGCGCGGGCCGCGCTGCCGGGTGCGCTGTTCAGTGCCTCGCGGAACCACGGGTGCTCGCTGGAGCAGTGGTTGGGGACGATGTCCAGGAGCACCTTGATGCCGATCCGCCGGGCGGCCGCCACCAGCAGGTCGAACTCGGCGAGGTCGCCGAAGAGCGGATCGACGTCGCAGTAGCAGGCCACGTCGTAGCCGTGGTCGTGCTGCGGCGAGGGATAGAACGGGCTCAGCCAGATCCCGTCGACACCGAGCTTCTTCAGGTACGGCAGTCCGGCGCGGACCCCGGCGAGATCACCGATGCCGTCACCGGTGCTGTCCAGGAAGCTGCGGACGTACACCTGGTAGATCACCGCGTCACGCCACCAGCGGCACTTACTCAACATGTATGCATGTTAGGTAGGCGTGGCGCGGAGGT
Organism: Streptomyces griseochromogenes; assembly: GCF_001542625.1. Classification (NCBI taxonomy): domain Bacteria; kingdom Bacillati; phylum Actinomycetota; class Actinomycetes; order Kitasatosporales; family Streptomycetaceae; genus Streptomyces; species Streptomyces griseochromogenes. The sequence goes on from NZ_CP016279.1 coordinate 8,421,265, forward strand.
GTCAATGAAAAGAACAGATGCTACTGCCGAGTTGGGGCGACAAATACGGACTTACCTGGGCATCCGACCGGCAGATGAGATATCCGCGTTACCTAACAAGTAACTATCGACGGGAGATGGCGGCCAGCTCGCGGGCCAGTCGCCGCACCGCCGCCGCAGGCGTCTCGTGCCCGGTGAGCGCGTCCTGCACGACCGCCTGCACCACCAGGCTGACCTGGTCGTAGTGCGGGCTCTTGGGACGCGGAGCGGCCGTGAGGACGGCCGAGCGCAGGGTGGGCAAATAGGGGAACCGCCGTACCAGCGCGGGGTCTTCGTACAGCGCGGCGCGGACGGGGGGCAGCGCGCCCCGGGTGAGCACCTGCCGCTGAACGGGCTCGCTGGTCAGGTACGCGATCAGCCGCGCCGCGGAGTCGGGGTGCCGGGCGTGCGTGTTGACGGCCAGATCGGAGCCGCCGAGGACGCTCGTCCCCGGTCCGTGCGGCCCGGGCAGCGGCACGGCGCCGATCCGGCCGGCGACCCTGGAGCCCCTGGCCGAGGCGACGGCGTAGGCGTAGGGCCAGTTGCGCAGGAAGAGCAGACGGCCGTCCTGGAAGGCCTGCTTGGACTCTTCTTCCTTGTACGTCAGCGCCTTTTCGGGGATCCATCCCTCGCGGATCCCGCGGGCGAGGAAGCCGATGCCCTCGCGGGCGGCGTCCGAGTCGACGGTGACACGGGTGCCCTCGTCGCCGAGGATCGTGCCGCCCGCCGAGTACACGGCCTCGGCCGCGTTGACGGTCAGTCCCTCGTAGGGCAGGAACTGGCCCGCGTAGCCGTCGAGGCCGTACTTGGGCGCGATGGTCCTCGCGTCGTGCTCCAGCTCGGCCCAGGTACGCGGCGGGGGCACGCCCTCCTTGGCGAGGACGTCCTTGCGGTACAGCAGCAGTCCGGCGTTGGTGACGTACGGCACGGCGTACAGCCGCCCCTGGTACGTGGCCGTGTCCACCACCGGCGGCAGGAAGCTCTTCAGCGGGAAGCGGTCCGGGGGCAGCGGGCGGATCCAGCCGGCCGCCGCGAACTCCGAGGTCCAGTTCACGTCGATGTTGAGGACGTCGAACCGGCCCCGGTCACCGCCGCGCAGGTCGGTGGTCATCTGCGCGTGGGTCTCGTCGGCGGAGTCCGGCAGCTCGACGAGGGTGACCTTCTCGGCGGGATGGGTGCGGTTCCAGCCCTGGAGGAGCGGGCCGAGATAGCCGGTGAGATCGCCGGCGGTGGCCAGGGTGAGCGGGCCGCGACCGCCGGGGGCGCTCTCGTCGGCGTGCGCACCCGAGGCCACGTACCCGGTCAGGACCACGGCCAGAACGAGGAGCCCCCTACCGGCGGCGCGCATCCACCGCATAGGTTCCTCCCTGAACACGTACACCCGGCCGCGGGCACCCTTGCCCGGGGTCAGAGGCCATGTATACCTGTTAGGTATGGGCGATACTAGGGCCTGGAGCACATTGAGCAGACAGGAGGACAGCACGAGTGCGCCTGCCCCTCCTGGCACTCCTCGCGCGCGGCCCGGCCCACGGCTATGAGCTGAAGCAGGACCTTGAGCTCCTGCTGGGCTCCGCGTACCCTCAGCCGAACGTCGGCCAGATCTACGTGACCCTCGGCCGCCTCGAGAAGTCGGGACTGATCGAGGGCGAGGACGTCGAGCAGTCCAGCCGACCCAACAAAAAGGTCTACCACCTCACCGACGCCGGGCGCGAGGCGCTGCACGCCTGGTTCGAGGAGACCGAGGACGAGCCGCGGGTACGGGACGAGTTCTTCATGAAACTGGCACTCGCCCCGCAGACCGGTCTCGCCGACCAGATCGCCCTCATCAACAAACAGCGGCGCCAGTACCTCAACACCATGCGCAATCTGTCGAAACTGGCCGCGGCCGAGAACCGGGACAACCGAATCGCCCATCTGCTCATAGAGGGCGCGATGCTGCACCTGCAGGCCGACCTCGACTGGCTGGAGCGGTGCCAGGAGGAACTGGAGGAGCCGGAGTGAGTGACGTCTCCTCTCCTGTGCACGGGCACGCTCCCGTGCTGCGTGCCGAGGCCCTGGTGAAGACCCACCACGGCGAGGGCGCGCCCGCGCGTGCCGTGCGCGGGGTCGACCTGAGCGTCGCGCGGGGCGAGTTCGTGGCGATCACCGGCCCGTCCGGGGCCGGGAAGTCGACGCTGCTGCACCTGCTCGGCGGGCTGCAGCGACCGGACGAGGGCAGCATCTGGCTGGACGGCGAGCGCACCGACTCCTACAGCGAGGCGCGCTGGGCGGTGGAGCGGCGGAAGGCGATCGGGATCGTCTTCCAGTTCTTCAACCTGGTGTCGAACCTGTCGGTCGCCGACAACGTCGAGCTGCCCGCCCTGCTCGCCGGCGTCCCGCCGAAGCGGGCTCGCGCCGAGCGCGAGGCGCTCCTTTCCGAACTGGGCCTCACCGGCAAGGAGCGCAGCATGCCGGGCGAGCTGTCCGGCGGCGAACAGCAGCGGGTCGCGCTCGCCCGGGCCCTGGTCAACCATCCGCCGCTGCTGCTGGCGGACGAGCCCGCCGGCAGCCTCGACAGCAAGGGCACCCGCGAGGTGATGCGGCTGCTGACCCGCTTCCACGGGCGCGGGCAGAGCATCGTCCTCGTCACCCATGACGCCCGGCTGGCGAGCGCCGCCGACCGCGTGATCAGCTTCTTCGACGGCCGGATAGCCGACGACGCCGCGCTGGACGGCACTCCGTCCCGCCGCGGCGGTACCTCCGGTGTGCTGGAGCTGAGGGACTGATGGCGCACCGACCACCCGGCAGCGGGGACTGAGCCGTGCGAGCCACCCTGCGCTGGGCCCACTCCGATCTGCGCACGCACCGCGGCGAGGCGCTGTTCATCACGCTCGCCACCGCGGGCATCGTCGCCTCGCTGCTGCTGGCCGCCGCCCTCTTCGGCTACGCCACCAACCCCTGGCAGCGGGTCTTCACCCAGGCCCACGGGGCACATGTGTGGATCCACACGGCCGCCTCCGCCGACGCCGGCAAACTCGCCCGGCTGGACGGCGTCCAGTCCGTGGCCGGCCCCTACCGCACCGAGTCCGCCACCGTGGCCGTCCGCGGCACCCGCGCCTCCGTGGAGCTGCGCGGCACGCCCCGGCTGCCCTCCGTCGACCGCCCGCTGCTCACCGCGGGCCACTGGCTGGATCCGGCCGAGCCGGACGGTGTGGTCCTGGAGAGCAGCCTGGCCCGCGCCCTGCTGGCCGAGCCCGGCGACACCCTGACCCTCACCGGCACGGCCCGCAGCCTCACCGTCGAGGGCATCGCCGACAGCGCCGAGCCCCGCTACAGCCCCGGCGAACAGCCGGGACTCGTCTGGGCTCTGCCGCCCGCCGTCCGTGCCCCCGGCGGCCAGGTGACGGGGCTGCGCCTCGCCGATCCGGGCGACACGGACTACGCGGTGCAGCGTGCCGTCACCGTGCTGGGCGCGGGCGCGGTCGGCGAGGTCTCCACCTGGCAGCAGGCGCGGGCCGAGGCGCAGGGCGAGAACCGGCTCCTCGGGCAGGTGCTCGGACTGTTCGGCCTCGGTGCACTGGTCGCCGCGGGCTTCGCCGTGCACGGGGCGATCGGCACCCGCATCCGCGGCCATCTGCGGGACATCTCGGTCCTGAAGGCGATCGGCTTCACCCCCGGGCAGGTGGTACGGATCTTCCTGCTCCAGCACCTCGCCTACGCCGCTCTCGGCGCGGTGGCCGCGGCCGCGCTCACCGAGACCCTGGGCGGCCGGGTCCCGGGGCGGATCGGTGACGCGGTGGCGGTGTGGGCGGGGCTGCCCGGGCACACCGCGGCCCTGGTCGCCGTGTCCGTGGGCGCGGTGCTGTTCATCGGTCTGACGACGGGACTCGCGGCCTGGCGGGCGGGCCGGGTGCCGCCGGTGCCGGTGCCACGCCCCTCGGCCGCGGGGGGCGGGCGGCTGACCGGCCTGGCCCGGCGGGCTCTGGGACTGCGCCTGCCGGCCGCGCTGGTGCTGGGCTGCCACAAGGCGTTCGCGGGCCGTGGCCGGTCGCTGGCCGGAGTGGCCCGGCTCGCGCTGCCGCTGCTGCTGATCGTGGTGGCGCTCAGCGCGTGGACCACCATCGACCGGTTCCACACCAGCCCGGAGCGGATGGGCCTGCCGACTGCGCTCACCGTCCGCTCGGACGCAGGCGTGAGCGATCCGGACGTACGGGCCCTGCTGGCGGCGGACTCCAGGGTCGCCGACGCCTATCCGGGCGTCGAGGTGGCCGCCCTCGTCCCCGGCCAGACCGGGACGATCGCCCTGCGCGGCCTCGGTACCCGCACCCGGCCCTATCCGTACACCCTCGCCGAGGGCCGGGCCGCGCGCGGACCGGACGAGGCGGTGGCCGGTCAGGGCCTGCTGGACCTGCTGCATGTGCGGGTCGGCGACTGGGTGCGGATGACGGTCGGCGAGCAGCCGCAGATCCTGCACATCGTCGGCCGGAGCATCGAGCCGCAGAACGCCGGCCGGGTCGTGACGACCTCCCTCGACACCCTGCGCGAGAACGACCCCCGGGTCTCACCGGTCTTCTACCAGCTCCGTCTGCGGCCGGGCGCCGACCCCCAGCGGGTCGCGGCCGCCCTCACCACGGCCGGCCGCGGGCACCTGGACGTGCACGCCGTGCCGAACCCGGCCGACGGGCTGTCCCCGCTGCGCGCGGTGGTCACCGGGCTGATCGCCGTCCTCGCCCTCATCGGGCTCGTCGAGCTGCTCACCACCATCGGCGGGAGCGTCCGGGAGGGCGAGCGGGACATGCTGGCCCTCAGGGCGATCGGCATGTCCCCCCGGCAGATCACCGCGATCACGGTCACGGCGACGAGCTGTACGGCGCTGGCCGCGGCGGTCGCCGGTACGGCACTGGGGCTGCCGCTGGGCCGCCGGCTGATCGACGCCCAGGGAAGCTCCAGCGGCATCGGCGCCGGCATCGCCCGCTCGCCCTCGCCCGGCCTGCTGCTCCTGCTGGGCGCGAGCGCCGTGCTGGGGGCCGCCGCTCTCGCCGCCCTGCCCGCGGCCCGGGCGGCCCGCCGACGGCTGGCGGATACGCTGAGTGCCGTGGCCTGACGGCCGGTGCGGGCGGCTCGGAAGGAGGCGTGACTCAGACGGGGACGTGGCACGAAAAGAGGTCTGGCCCGGGAGTCCGGCTCAGGAGGAAGCCTTCCGCCATTCCTCGGGCCGCGCCCGGATCTTGGCCAGCAGCGTGTCGAAGATCTGCCCGTCGAAGAGCACGCCGTTGCTCTGCGGCGGGATGCGTACGCCGTTGATCTCCGCGGTGGGGGTGCCCGGACCATTGGGCTCGGCGGCCCCGCCCGCACGCTCGTACGCCTTCTCGGCGGCGGTCACGAACGAGCGGTACTTCATGGTCTTGACGGCCGAGTCGAAGGCGGGCCCCCGCAGCCCGTCGATCCGCCCGGCCAGCTCGAGCAGATAGGCGTCGGTGAATCCGTCCACGCTCTCCTCGGGCTGGTGGGCGTAGAGCATGTCGTGGTACTCGGCGAACTTGCCCGCCTCCAGCGCGGCCCGCAGGGCGTTCACCGCCTTCTTCGAGCCGCTGCCGCGGAGCCGGTCGTCCAGGAAGGAGGCGAGGGTGTACTGGGTCCTCGTCTCCCGCCGGAGGGTGGCCGCGCGCAGCTTCGGCCCGCCGCCCTTGGTCTCGAACTCCTCGCACACCGGGCATCGCGGGTCCTCGTACAGGTGCACCGTGACCTTGGCGTGCGGGTCGCCCACCGTGATGGTCGTCCCGTCCTTCTCCAGCCGCGCCGGCACGTCCTTCAGACCGGAGTAGGCCGGCTCGGCCACCGTCGTGGCCGCGGGACCCTTGTCCTCGGACTCCGCCTGCTCATGTCCGCTCCCGCAGCCCACGGCCGACATCCCCAGCACGGCCACCGCGGCCACCGCGGCGAACTCCCGACGCCTCATGCGCACATCCTCCCCTTGGATTCAATGGAAACCCTAGGGGATGACCAGCGAAAACGCACAAAACAGTCGCCGCGGCGGCCATAAGCGAGAGTCAGCTCCGACCGCGGAGCTCCCGGTACCTGGCGACGAGCGCCTTGGTCGACGCATCCAGGCCGGGGACCTCCGCGCCCTCGGTCAGGGCCGGTTCCACCCGCTTGGCGAGGACCTTGCCCAGCTCCACGCCCCACTGGTCGAAGGAGTCGATGTTCCAGACGGCGCCCTGGACGAACACCTTGTGCTCGTAGAGGGCGACGAGCTGGCCGAGGACGGACGGGGTCAGCTCACGCGCGAGGATCGTCGTCGTCGGCCGGTTGCCCTGGAAGGTCTTGTGCGCCACCAGCTCCTCGGCGACGCCCTCCGCACGGACCTCCTCGGCGGTCTTGCCGAAGGCGAGGGCCTGGGTCTGGGCGAAGAAGTTGGCCATCAACAGATCGTGCTGCGCCCTGAGTTCGGCGCTGAGCTCGGCGACCGGCTCCGCGAAGCCGATGAAGTCCGCCGGGATCAGCTTCGTGCCCTGGTGGATCAGCTGGTAGTAGGCGTGCTGCCCATTGGTGCCGGGCGTGCCCCACACGACCGGGCCGGTCTGCCACTCGACCCGCTTGCCGTCCCGCGCCACGTACTTGCCGTTGGACTCCATGTCCAGCTGCTGGAGATAGGCGGTGAACTTGGAGAGGTAGTGGCTGTACGGCAGCACCGCGTGCGACTGGGCGTCGTGGAAGTTGTCGTACCAGATGCCCAACAGGCCGAGGAGCAGCGGGACGTTGGCCTCGGCGGGCGCGGTGCGGAAGTGATCGTCGACCAGGCGGAAGCCGTCGAGCATCTCCCGGAAGCGGTCCGGGCCGATGGCGATCATCAGGGACAGGCCGATCGCGGAGTCGTACGAGTACCGGCCGCCGACCCAGTCCCAGAACTCGAACATGTTGTCCGGGTCGATGCCGAACTCGGCGACCTTCTCGCCGTTGGTCGAGAGGGCCACGAAGTGCTTGGCCACCGCGGACTCGTCACCGAGCGCGGCCAGCAGCCACTTCCGCGCGGAGGTCGCGTTGGTGATCGTCTCGATGGTGGTGAAGGTCTTGGACGCGACGATGAACAGCGTCTCGGCCGGGTCCAGGTCGCGGGTGGCCTCGTGCAGGTCGGCGCCGTCCACGTTGGAGACGAAGCGGACCGTGAGGTCGCGGTCGGTGAAGCTGCGCAGCACCTCGTAGGCCATCGCCGGGCCCAGGTCGGAGCCGCCGATGCCGACGTTGATCACGTTCTTGATCCGCTTGCCGGTGTGCCCGGTCCAGGCGCCGGAGCGGACCCGCTCGGCGAAGGCGCTCATCTTGTCCAGCACGGCGTGCACCGCCGGGACGACGTTCTCCCCGTCGACCTCGATGACGGCGTCCCGCGGCGCGCGCAGCGCGGTGTGCAGCACCGCCCGGTCCTCGGTGACGTTGATCTTCTCTCCGCGGAACATGGCGTCCCGCAGGCCGAAGACGCCGGTCGCGGCGGCCAGCTCGCGCAGCATCCGCAGCGTCTCGTCCGTGACCAGGTGCTTCGAGTAGTCGATGTACAGATCACCGACCTGCAGGGTGTACCCGGCGCCGCGCCGGGGATCGGCGGCGAACAGATCCCGCAGATGGGTGTCGGCCAGCTCCTCCCGGTGCTTGGCGAGAGCGGTCCACTCGGGCGTCTGGTTGAGCCTGGTACGGCCGTCTGCGTTCATTTCCGACTTCAGCCTTCTTTCGTCCCTGTCCCAGCTGTTCCAACCTAATTGATCACCCCGGGGCGCGAGCCGTCGTGACGTCGTCGTCCGGCGCAACAACAGGTACGTCCGGCTTGCGCGCCGGTATCAGGGCGGTGACGGACAGGACGAAGAAGGCGGCCGTGAGCAGAGGCGGGGTGTTGCGGCCCCCGGCGGTGGCGACGGCGCCGCCGAGCAGGGCGCCCAGCGGGGCTCCGGCGACGGCCAGCGTGCGGAACGCGGAGCTGACCCGGCCGACCATGTCGGCGGGGGCGCGTTGCTGCATCAGTGTGGTCGTGTTGACGTTCCACAGCATGCCCATGCTGCCGAAGACGGCGAGGGCGGCCACCAGGGCGGTCAGGCTGCGCACGGTGCCCATGACGAGGAGCGCGCCGATCTGCACGGTGCCCGCGAGCAGCACGGTCCGCAGCGGGCCGAGCCCGGCCGTGATCCACCGGTTCAGCACGCCCCCGGCCAGGCCGCCGACCGTGTAGGCGGTCGCCACGGCCGCGTATCCCGCGCTGCCCGCGTGCAGCCAGCCGGTCACCAGGATCACCAGGGTGGCGATCAGGGCACCCATGCCGATGTTGCACAGGGCCGTGGCCGCGCACAGCCCGCGAAGGGCCCGGTCGTGCCACAGGGTGCGCAGCCCGGCGGCGATCTCCCGGCGCAGGGTGCTGCCCGCCGCTCTCGCAGCGCGCTCGGGGGCGGCGGTCCGCAGGGCGGCGACCAGGGCGGCGGCCAGGAGGAACGTGGCGGCGTCGGCCAGGAACGGGACAGCCGCTCCGGCCGCGATCAGCACCGGCACGGCGGGCGCCCCCACCAGTCCGCCGGCGATCTTCTGTCCGGTCATCAGCCGGGCATTGGCACTGCCGAGGGCCTGCCGCTCCACCAGGGAGGGCAGCAGGGCCGTGGCCGCATTGTCGAAGAGGGTCTGCAGGGTGGTCAGTGCGAACGCCAGCGCGATCAGCAGGGCGATCGAGGCGTGCCCCAGGGCTACGACCACGGCGAAACCCGCCACCAGCAGTCCCCGTACCGCATCCACGGTCCACATCGCGCGCCGCTGGTCCACGCGGTCGGCGACGGCCCCGCCGAGCAGCCCGAAGACGATCCAGGGCAGATAGCCACAGGCGGTGACCGAGGCGATGAGCAGGGGCCGGTCGGTCAGCGAGGCGGCGAGCAGGGGCAGCGCGGCCGTACGCAGCGCGTCACCGAAACTGGAGAGCACGGCGGCGCTCCACAGCCGCCCGAACCCGCCGTGCCATACGGGCGCACGTCCGCCCGTTCGCTCGACCGCCGTCACAACTCCCCCTCATGGTTCTCGCCTTCACGAAAACCGTAGGGGGCACCACTGACAATCGGCCGGGCGCGGACGGAGGAAGACGGCTCCGGCCAGCCACCCGCGGGTGCCCGGCCGGACCGTAACTTCTAGATCTCGCCGCGCAGTTTGGCGAGCGCCTCGGCGAGGATCGCCTCGCCGTCCGCGTCGCTGCGCCGCTCCCGTACATACGCGAGGTGCGTCTTGTACGGCTCGGTGCGCGGCGGGTCCGGCGGGTTGTCCCGGTCCTGACCGGCCGGGAAGCCGCAGCGCGGGCAGTCCCAGGTCTCGGGCACCTGTGCGTCGCTGGCGAAGCTCGGCTGGGTCTCATGCCCGTTGGAGCACCAGAAGGAGATGCGCAGACGCGGCGCGGACTCGCCGCGCTCGGCCTCGCCCATCGGCCCCGCCCCGACCCGGCTTCCCCGGATCGCGTTGCCACTTGCCACGGTCATAACTCCCTGCGTGATGGTGCCGCGAAGCGAGTCGACGTTTCGCTTCGCCGCGAGCGCCTCAGTCTACGTAAGGCCCAACGCGCGTCCAGTGATTGGAGTTACAACCCCCACATCCAGACGCAAGCCCCATGATAGGCCGCGCTCACAAGCGCGTACCGAACATGGGGCCTTACGTGCGGAATGTATATGTTTGTGAGCCGCTGATCGGCTGTGTGCGCGCTGTCAGCGAGTCGTCGGGTGTCAGCCGTTCGACTTCATCAGAAGACCGAGCACGATGATGCACGCGAACCACAGCACACCGATCACGATGGTGATGCGGTCGAGGTTGCGCTCGGCGACCGAGGAGCCGCCGACGGAGGACTGCATGCCGCCGCCGAACATGTCGGAGAGGCCGCCGCCCTTCCCCTTGTGCATCAGCACCAGCAGCATCAGCAGCAGGCTGAAGACGATCAGGGCGATCGAGAACCCCAAAACCACGGCTGGACCAACTTCCTCGGATTCGGATGGAGTGCGGGGGCACGGCCCTGGGCCATGCCCCCGCAAGGGTACGACGGATCGTCGCTACCGCCTACTCACAGCTCGTCCTACTGATCGCGGAACCGCACGATCTTGACGAACTCGTCGGCGTCCAGCGAGGCACCGCCGACCAGGGCGCCGTCGATGTCGGCCTGCGCCATGATCTCGGCGACGTTGCCCGACTTCACGGAGCCGCCGTACTGGATACGGACCTGGTCGGCCAGCTCCTGCGAGTACAGCTCGGCGATCTTGGCGCGGATGGCGGCGCAGACCTCCTGCGCGTCCTCGGCGCCGCAGACCTTGCCCGTTCCGATGGCCCACACGGGCTCGTAGGCGATCACGACGGTCTCGGCCTGCTCGGCCGGCAGACCCTTCAGACCGACCTCGACCTGGGCGAGGGTGTGGGTGACGTGGTTGCCCGCCTCGCGGACGTCCAGCTCCTCGCCGACGCACAGGATCGGGGTCAGGCCGTGCTTGTAGGCGGCCTTGACCTTGGCGTTCACCAGCTCGTCGGTCTCGCTGTGGTGCTGGCGGCGCTCGGAGTGGCCGATCACCACGTAGGTGCACTTCAGCTTGGCCAGCATCGGGCCGGAGATGTCGCCGGTGTAGGCGCCGGAGTCGTGCTGCGAGATGTCCTGGGCGCCGTACTTGATCTTGAGCTTGTCGCCGTCGACCAGGGTCTGCACGGAGCGCAGGTCGGTGAAGGGCGGCAGGACGGCGACCTCGACGGCCTCGTAGTCCTTGTCGGCCAGGGCGAAGGCGAGCTTCTGGACGTGTGCGATGGCCTCGAGGTGGTTGAGGTTCATCTTCCAGTTGCCCGCCACCAGCGGCGTGCGCGTGCTCATTGAGGTCAGTCCTCCAGTGCGGCGAGGCCGGGGAGCGTCTTGCCCTCGAGGTATTCGAGGGAGGCGCCGCCACCGGTCGAGATGTGGCCGAATGCGTTCTCGTCGAAACCGAGCGTGCGCACGGCGGCGGCGGAGTCACCGCCGCCGACGACCGTGAAGCCCGGCGATTCGACGAGGGCCTGGGCGACCGCCTTGGTGCCCTCGGCGTAGTCGGGGTGCTCGAAGACGCCCATCGGACCGTTCCAGAAGACGGTGGCCGCGTCGGCGAGCTTCGAGGCGTACAGCTTGCGGGTCTCCGGACCGATGTCCAGGCCCTCCTGGTCGGCGGGGATCGCGTCCGCGGCGACGGTGGTGGGGTTCGCCGGAGCCTTCGTCTTCAGGTCCGGGAACTCGGGCGACACCAGGACGTCGACCGGGAGCACCAGCTCCACGCCGTTCTTCTCGGCGCGCTCCATGTACTCGGTGACGGCCGGGACCTGGTCCTCCTGGAGGAGGGAGATGCCGACCTCGTAGCCCTTGGCCTTCAGGAAGGTGTAGGCCATGCCGCCGCCGATGAGCAGACGGTCGGCCTTCCCCAGCAGCTCGTCGATGACGGCGAGCTTGTCGGAGACCTTGGCGCCGCCGAGCGCGACGACGTAGGGGCGCTTGACGTCCTCGGTGAGCTTCTTCAGGACGCCGACCTCGGTGGCGATCAGGTAGCCGGCGAAGTGCGGCAGCCGGGCCGGGAGGTCGTACACGGAGGCGTGCCCCCGGTGCACGGCGCCGAAGCCGTCGCCCACGTAGACGTCCGCGAGGCCGGCGAGGGCGTCGGCGAACGCGCCGCGCTCCGCGTCGTCCTTGCTGGTCTCACCCGCGTTGAAACGCAGGTTCTCCAGCAGCGCGACCTCCCCGTCCCCCAGTGCGGCGACGGTGGCCTTCGCGCTGTCGCCGACCGTGTCGGCGGCGAACGAGACGTTCTTGCCCAGGATTTCACCGAGTCGCTCGGCGACGGGGGCGAGGGAGAACTGCGGGTCCGGGGCGCCCTTGGGACGGCCCAGGTGGGAGGCGACGACCACCTTGGCGCCCGCCTCGGCGAGCTTGGCGATGGTCGGGGCGACGGCGCGGATCCGGCCGTCGTCGGTGATGGTGGCGCCGTCCAAGGGGACGTTGAGGTCGGCGCGGACGAAGACCCGCTGGCCGGCTACGCCTGCGGCGAGGAGTTCGTCGATCGTCTTCATGAGTGAGGCTCCCGAGGGCTGATGGTGCTCCGTGATCGTAGTCATGGCTGTTCTGTACGTGCGTCAGGGCCCGGGCCGCGCGTCCCTGCGCTGCCCGGGCCCTGCACTCACGCTGAGGTGCCTGATACGGCGATCAGAGCTGGCCGCCGACGAAGACCGTGAGGTCCACGAGGCGGTTGGAGTAGCCCCACTCGTTGTCGTACCAACCGATGACCTTCACGTTCTTGCCCTCCTGGACCATGGTCAGGGAGGAGTCGAAGGTGCAGGACGCCGGGGCGTTGACGATGTCGGAGGAGACGATCGGGTCCTCGGTGTAGTCGAGGAGACCCTTCAGCTCGCCCTCGGCGGCCTTCTGGAAGGCGGCGTTGACCTCTTCCTTGGTGACCTCGCGGCCGAGCTCGACGACCAGGTCGGTGACCGAGCCGGTCGGGACCGGGACGCGCATGGCGATGCCGTCCAGCTTGCCCTTGAGCTGCGGCAGGACCAGCGCGGTGGCCTTCGCGGCACCCGTGGTGGTCGGGATGATGTTCTCGGCGGCGGCACGGGCGCGGCGCAGGTCCTTGTGCGGGAAGTCCAGGATGCGCTGGTCGTTCGTGTACGCGTGCACCGTGGTCATCAGACCCTTGACGATGCCGAAGTTCTCGTCGAGGACCTTCGCCATCGGCGCCACACAGTTGGTGGTGCAGGAGGCGTTGGAGATGACGTGGTGGTTGGCCGCGTCGTACTTGTCCTGGTTGACGCCCATCACGATGGTGATGTCCTCGTCCTTGGCCGGGGCCGAGATGAGGACCTTCTTCGCGCCGCCGGCGATGTGCTTCGCGGCGTCTTCCTTCTTCGTGAAGATGCCGGTCGACTCGATGACGATGTCGACGCCCAGCTCACCCCAGGGGATGTCGGCCGGGTTGCGCTCGGAGAGCACCTTGATGGTGTGGCCGTCGACCGTGATCGTGTCGGCGGTGTGGGTGACCTCCTGCTTGAGGCGGCCCAGGATGGTGTCGTACTTCAGCAGGTGAGCGGTGGTCGCGGTGTCACCCAGGTCGTTGACAGCCACGATCTCGATGTCGGCACCCTGCTCCAGCAGTGCGCGGAAGTAGTTACGCCCGATACGGCCGAAGCCGTTGATGCCTACGCGGATCGTCACGAACCGATCTCCTCGTTGGTACGCCGGCCATGCGGTGCCGGCGAGCTGTATTTGGGATGTCCCCGACCACCCCCGACCCTACCTCTCTGAGGCCCCCGGAGCGGCATCGAGATGCCGCATACACGGGCAGGCGGTCCGTACCGGCCAGTAGGGTACGGACCACCCCGGATCGGGAGTCGTTTCGCCGCCCTTTGTTACGTAATGCCGGTGCCCGTTGACGCTCTTTTCACTCGTTCGTGAGCGGGTCGGCTCACCTGATGAGGTCCCCTTTCACGCACCGATGAGTGAGGGTCCCGCTCACATGTCGAATACGGCTGTCTCATCTGTCGAACGAGGCGAACGCCTTCTTCAGCAGGGCCGCCCGGTCGGCCGCCGACGGCACCTGTTCCAGGCCGAAGCCGAGCAGCACGGTGTCCTCGGTGGTCACCGCTCCGTAGGTCTGGAAGAGCGTTCCGGTGCGCTTCCAGTCCTTCAGCACCGCCGGGCTGCCCGCGGGCGGTCCGGCCACCCTCCAGGCACCCAGGGACGTCTCGAAGCCCTCGGCCTCCTTCACCGCGCCCCCGGCGGCGAGCGAGGTGTCGTCGGCCAGGACACCGTGTCCGCCGGTGCCCGGGTCGGTGATGTAGCTGATCGAGACCTCGACGGACTTGCCCGCGTACGCGCTCAGATCGAAGCTCACCTGCCGCCAGCCGCCCGAGCTGCCGGTGAGGCTGTTCCAGGAGCCGGTGGTGCCGGTCGCGGTGCAGGCGTTGCCGGAGAGCGTGAGGTAGTGCTTCAGCCAGGGGTGCTCGCCGATCAGGAACCCGGACCCGCATTCGGACGGCACGGCGTTCTTCGTGGCGCCGCCGGCCTCCGGCAGGGTCGTCCAGTCGTCGGCGCCCACGGTGTGGATCTCGACGACCGCGTGGTCGTAGCCGGGCTCGGTGTCCCACATCAACTGGGTGCGCAGGGCGGGCTTGTCGGCGGCGCTGACACCGGTGAGGTCGATGGTGCGGGTGAGGCGCTTGTAGGCGTCGTCGGTGTGCACGGCAGCGGCCATGGAGGAGCCGGCGTACGGGCCGTACGGGCTGACGGTCCCGGCGAAGCGGCCCGCGCCCGCGCTCTTGAACTGCGGGTACCTGGCCGCGGGCAGCTCGTCCGAGGTGACACCGTAGGTGCCGGCCTTGTCGAGCGGGTTGCCCGACGCGTCGCCGAGGGGGCCGCTGTAGCCGCCGAGCGAGCCCGAGCCCGTGAAGCCGGTGGCCCCCTTGGTCGACGTACGCGAGTACGCGCCGAGGTAGTACTGGCTGAAGTCGTCGGAGGGGGTGCCGTCGCCGAGGTCGACGCTGCCGCCGGCCAGCTCACCCGCCTCGATCAGCCGCCCGCCCTCGTTGAGGTAGGCGCGCAGCTGGAGCTGGGTGGCGTTGCCCGGGCCCTTCGCGCCCGAGTAGTGCACGACCGTCCTGAAGTGCCCCAGCACCCCGAGCGCGTCCGGGGCGCCCTGGGTGGCGACGTCCCACACGATCGCCCTGTGCCCGGCCTCCCTCAGCGCGTCCGCGTACGTCCGCGCCTGCTTGGCGGACGCGCCTTCCTCGGCGACGACGAGGGTGTCGGCCTTCGGCCGCTTCGCGACGGTGTAGGTGAAGTGGGAGCTGGCGACCTTCCTGCCGCTCCTCGTCTTGCCGGTGAACCACACCTCGACCTTGTCGCCCGGTCCGCCGTCGCGCACCTTGGCCCGGTACTCGTCGAAGTAGAGGTTGTCCCCTCCGCCGTAGGTCTCGCCGCCCTTCCAGGGCCGCAGGGCCTGGTCGAGCGTACGGCCGCCGTTCACGCGGTACTTGAGTTCCTTGTCGCGCACCGCCTTGCGGACGACCACGGACACCTGCTGGCCGGCGCCGCGGGAGTACGACGTGGGGAACGCGGCCGGCGTGAAGTCGGCGGCGCTCAGACCGACCGAGGAGACCGGCCGGTCGGGGTGGGCGGCGGTCTCGGCGACGGAGAGCGCGAACGGGACGTTCTTCTCGAACTCCCGCTGGATCAGCTTCTCGTCGTCGGGGAAGTTGAAGACCGACTGGCAGTCGTCGGGGTTCCAGGCGTCGTTCGGGTCGACGTCGGACGCGGTCTCGCAGGTCGACATCTCGGGGGTGAACATCGCCATGCCGTCGACGTTCGAGGCGTGTCCGTCCGCCTCGCCGTTGGTCGTGTACAGCTCCGAGGAGACCTGCGACCGGTATCCGGGGATGGCCGGACGGTCGGGGGTGCCGGCGAGCGCCTTGTAGAGGACGTCGTCCGGGGTGGGGGTGGCGACCTGCCAGCCGACGCCGTAGAGGAGGAGTTCGGCGGCGGAGTGGTAGTTGACGCCGTACGCGAACCCGACGCGCTTCTCGAAGGCGTCGAGGGCCCTGGTCTCGGGCTCGGACTCGGGACTCGCGCCGCGGTAGGTCTCGCTGGTCGGGTTGGGGGACGACCCCTCGTCGTCGTAGCCCCACTTGTAGGCGAAGTTGCGGTTGAGGTCGACGCCGTCACCCGTACTGATGACGCCGTCGCCGTTGACGTCGCGGAGATTCTTGCGCCACAGGCGGGCGGCGGAGTTCTTGAAGGTGTAGTCGTAGCCGTCGGGGTTGGCCGACAGGACGAACCACAGCTCGGTGGAGTCGACGATCTTCTTGATGCGCCGGTCCGTCCGGTAACGGTCCAGGTAGTAGTGCATCAGACGCCGGGTCATCTCCGGCGTGATCCACTCGCGCGCGTGCTGGTTGGACATGTACAGCACGGCGGGCTTGGAGCCGTCCTTCGACTTCTTCGCGTTCCCGGTCAGTTTGAGCGCGAGGATGTCCTGGCCGTTGACGGTCCTGCCGATGGACTCGACCTTGGCGAGGCCGGGATGGGCCTCAGCGGTCCGGAGGATCTCCTCCTTGAGGCCGCCGCTTCCGCTGTAGGGCCGGAACACCCCCTGGGAGGCGCCCTGCACGTGCGCCGCCGCCTTGGCCGAGAGGGTGTGCTCGGTGAGGGCGACGCCCTGTTTCCTCAGCTTTCGGGCCTGCTGGTCGGTGAGGTAGACCTCGACGGTGGCCTTCCCCTTCCCGGCCACCTGCTCACCGAGTTCGTTGCCGTCCTGTCCGGCCTTGAGGAGCAGGGGAACCTGCTGCCGGGTGACTTCGGCGCGGAAGACCTTGACCTCGTCGGGGCCGGGCCCCGGGGAACTCCCGTTCTGTGCCTGGGCGATGGGTGCAAGGCTCGCCCCGCCGAGCAGGAGCGCGCCGACAGCGAGGATCGATCTCGCTCTGTGTCTCATGAACCCCCCTAGCGGTGGTCCGCCACAACGGCGAACAGGTTGCCAGGCTCATGTCACTCGATGATCGAGTCAAGGGCGCCTCATGGACACGCAAACGCCGGTGCCGACCACCCGGATGGGCGTCGGCACCGGCACATCGGGTACGGCAACCGGGTCAGCCCGCCAGGTTGTCCGCCAGCTCCTCGCTGAGGTTGGCCTCCGTGCCCGGGATGCCGAGGTCGGAGGCGCGCTTGTCGGCCATCGCCAGCAGCCGGCGGATCCGGCCCGCGACCGCGTCCTTGGTGAGCGGCGGGTCGGCGAGCGCGCCCAGCTCCTCCAGGGAGGCCTGTTTGTGCTCCATACGCAGGCGCCCGGCGGCCGCGAGGTGATCGGGCACCTCCTCGCCGAGGATCTCCAGGGCCCGCTGGACCCGGGCACCGGCGGCCACGGCGGCGCGGGCCGAGCGGCGCAGGTTGGCGTCGTCGAAGTTGGCCAGCCGGTTGGCGGTGGCCCGCACCTCGCGGCGCATCCGGCGCTCTTCCCAGGCCAGCACGGACTCGTGCGCACCGAGGCGGGTGAGCAGGGCGCCGATCGCGTCACCGTCGCGGACGACCACCCGGTCCACCCCGCGCACCTCGCGGGCCTTCGCGGCGATGGACAGCCTGCGGGCGGCGCCGACCAGGGCGAGCGCGGCCTCCGGCCCCGGGCAGGTGACCTCCAGGGAGGAGGAGCGGCCGGGCTCGGTCAGCGAGCCGTGCGCCAGGAAGGCCCCGCGCCAGGCCGCCTCCGCGTCACAGGTGGCCCCGGAGACCACCTGCGGGGGCAGCCCGCGGATCGGACGGCCCCGGCCGTCCACCAGACCCGTCTGGCGGGCCAGCTGGTCGCCGCCCGCGACCACCCGCACCACGTACCGCGAGCCACGGCGCAGCCCGCCGGGCGCCATCACGATCAGCTCCGAACTGTGGCCGAAGATCTCCAGGATGTCCCGCTTGAGCCGGCGGGCCGCCATGGCCGTGTCCAGCTCCGCCTCGATCACGATGCGCCCGCTCACCAGGTGAAGGCCGCCGGCGAACCGCAGAATGGCGGAAACCTCCGCCTTCCTGCAGCAGGTCCGGGTGACGGGGAGCCGGGAGATCTCGTCCTTCACCGCTGCCGTCATCGCCATGGGCCGATCCTTCCATGCATCCGAAAAATACGGTCGTACGCGGCGGCCAGGAGCTCCGGGTCGTGCCGGGGGCTCCCGTCGGTCCGGGCCACCTGCGCCAGCTCGACCGCGGCTCCCAGCCGCTTGGCGGCCTCGGTGAGCGAGTCGCGGTCGGGCACCGCGGCCTCGTCGGCCAGCACCACGTCCAGGGCGAGTTTAGGGGCGTGTCGCCCCAAAACCTCCAAATGACGCTGCGGGGAGAAGCCCTCGGTTTCTCCGGGCTGCGGGGCGAGGTTCAAGGACAGCACGCGGCGCGCCTTGGTCTCCGTGAGAGCGTCCAGCAGCTCGGGCACCAGCAGGTGCGGGATGACCGAGGAGAACCAGGAGCCCGGGCCGAGCACCACCCAGTCCGCGTCCAGCACCGCCGCGACGGCCTCCGGGACGGCGGGCGGGTCGTGCGGCACCAGGTGCACGGACTGCACCTCGCCGGGCGTGAGGGCGACGGTCGCCTGCCCGCACACGGTGTCCACCTCGTCGGGCCGGGCCGGGTCGTGCCCCTTGACCAGGGCCTGCAGCTCCAGCGGCACGGCGGACATGGGCAGCACGCGCCCGTGCGCGCCGAGCAGCTTGCCGACCAGGTCCAGGGCCTGCACATGATCGCCGAGCTGCTCCCAGAGAGCGACGATCAGCAGATTGCCGACCGCGTGCTCGTGCAGGTCGCCCTGGGACTGGAAGCGGTGCTGGATGACCCGGGCCCAGGTCTGGCCCCAGTCGTCGTCGCCGCACAGCGCAGCGAGGGCCTTGCGCAGATCACCTGGCGGCAGCACGCCCAGCTCGTCGCGCAGGCGCCCGCTGGATCCGCCGTCGTCGGCCACCGTGACGACGGCGGTCAGGTCGCCGGTGATCCGGCGCAGCGCGGCGAGCGAGGCGGACAGGCCCATGCCGCCGCCGAGGGCGACGACCTTGGGCTGGGCGCCGCGCCGGCGGGCCCGGCCGCCCCGCGCCTCGGCGATCCGGCCCGCCCGGACCTCCGCCGCGGTGCGGCCCGAACGGCCCTCGGGCACCACCCGGCGCAGCCTGCTCAGCCGCGGTGTACGTTCCGTCATTCCCGTCCCATGTCCCGGTGTACGACCACCGTCTCCACGCCCTCGGCCGCGAGACGCGCGGCGAGCTTCTCCGACACGGCCACCGAGCGGTGCTTGCCGCCGGTGCAGCCGATGGCGATCGTCACATAGCGCTTGCCCTCGCGCCGGTACCCGGTCGCGATCAGCCGCAGCAGCTCGGCGTACCGGTCGAGGAACTCCTTGGCGCCGGGCTGGTTGAAGACATAGGCGGACACCTCCTCGTTGAGGCCGGTGAACGGGCGCAGCTCCGGGACCCAGTGCGGATTGGGCAGGAACCGCATGTCCGCGACCAGGTCGGCGTCGACCGGGAGGCCGTACTTGAAGCCGAAGGACATCACGGTGGCCCGCAGCTCGGGCTCTTCCTCGCCGGCGAACTGCGCGTCCATCTTGGCGCGCAGCTCGTGCACGTTGAGGCTGGAGGTGTCGATCACCAGGTCGGCGTCGCCGCGCAGCTCGCGCAGCAGCTCACGCTCGGCGGCGATGCCGTCGACGATCCGGCCGTCGCCCTGGAGGGGGTGCGGACGGCGCACCGACTCGAAGCGGCGCACCAGGGCCTCGTCGGAGGACTCCAGGAAGACGATCCGCCGGGTCACGTTCCGGGTGGCGAGGTCGGCGAGGGATTCACGCAGATTGTCGAAGAAACGCCGGCCGCGTACGTCGACGACGACCGCGATCCGCGCCACGTTGCCCTGGGAGCGGGCACCGAGCTCCACCATGGTGGGGATCAGGGCGGGCGGGAGGTTGTCCACGACGAACCAGCCGAGGTCCTCCAGACACTTCGCGGCCGTCGACCGGCCCGCTCCCGACATGCCGGAGATGATCACCAGCTCGGGGATGGCCGCTTCGGGGGCCCCGGCCGGTGTGACGTCCGTACTCACCTGTGCTCCGTTGTCCTGGACCGCCTCTGGCGGCTCGGCGGCCGTCTGATCTCGGTCCGCTGTGGGCTGTGCGTCGTGCTCGGTCATGTCTCCTGCCCCCGTCGTTCGTCCGGGAGGCCCGCGGTTACGGGCTCCCCCGAGGAACCCCCCGTCGTATCGGGTTCCTCGTCATCAATGATCTCTCCGGTCGCCGTGTTCACGGCGGGTGCGGCCGGGGCCGCCCGGGCGAGCGCCGCGGCGATCGTCTCGGCCGTCTTTCGGCCTATGCCGGGCACCTGCTGGATCTGTTCGATTGTGGCGGACCGCAGCTTCTTCACCGAGCCGAAATGCTTGATGAGCGCCTGTTTGCGTGTCTCGCCGAGGCCGGGCACCTCGTCCAGGGGGCCGGAACGGAAGCGCTTGGCGCGTTTGGTGCGCTGATAGGTGATCGCGAAGCGGTGGGCTTCGTCGCGGACGCGCTGGAGCAGATAGAGGCCCTCGCTGGTGCGGGGCAGAACCACCGGGTCGTCCTCGCCGGGCACCCAGACCTCCTCCAGGCGCTTGGCGAGACCACAGACGGCGATGTCGTCGATGCCGAGCTCGTCCAGCGCCCCCCGGGCCGCCGCGACCTGCGGCTGACCGCCGTCGACCACGACGAGCTGAGGCGGATAGGCGAACTTCCTGGGGCGGCCCTCGTCGTCCTTGAGGGCGCCGGTGAGGGGGTCTCCGTCGGTGAGCGCGTTCTCGCCTTCGGTCCACTCCCCCGTCTTCTCCTTCTCGGCGAGATAGCGCCTGAAGCGGCGGGTGATCACCTCGTGCATGGAGCGGACGTCGTCCTGGCCGACGAAGCCCTTGATCTGGAAGCGGCGGTACTCGCTCTTGCGCTGCAGGCCGTCCTCGAAGACGACCATGGAGGCCACCACGTCGTCGCCCTGCAGATGGGAGATGTCGTAGCACTCGATCCGCAGCGGGGCGCTGTCCAGGTCGAGGGCCTCGGCGATCTCCTCCAGGGCCCGCGAGCGCGTCGTCAGGTCGGAGGCGCGCTTGGTCTTGTGCAGGGCGAGCGCCTGCTGGGCGTTGCGCTGCACGGTCTCCATGAGCGCCTTCTTGTCGCCGCGCTGCGGGATGCGCAGCGACACGTTCGACCCGCGGCGGCCGGTCAGCCACTCCTGGACCGGTCCGACCGGCTCGGGCAGCGCCGGGACCAGGACCTCCTTGGGGACGGCATCGCCCGTCTCCTCGCCGTACAGCTGCTGCAGCGCGTGCTCGACGAGGGCGGAGGTCGTGACCTCCTCGACCTTGTCGGTCACCCAGCCGCGCTGGCCGCGCACCCGGCCGCCGCGCACGTGGAAGATCTGGACGGCCGCCTCCAGCTCGTCCTCCGCGACGGCGATGAGGTCGGCGTCGGTCGCGTCCGCGAGCACGACCGCGTTCTTCTCCATGGCCTTCTTCAGGGCCTCGATGTCGTCGCGCAGGCGGGCCGCCCGCTCGTACTCCATCTCCTCGGCCGCCTCCATCATCTGCTTCTCCAGACGGCGGAGGTAGGTGCCGGTGCGGCCCGCCATGAAGTCGCAGAACTCCTCGGCCAGCTCACGGTGGTCCTCGGGGGCGATCCGGCCGACACAGGGGGCCGAGCACTTGCCGATGTAACCGAGCAGGCACGGGCGGCCGGTGCGGGTGGCGTTCTTGAAGACGCCGGCCGAGCAGGTGCGCACCGGGAAGACCCGCAGCAGCAGGTCCACGGTGTCCCGGATGGCCCATGCGTGGCCGTACGGTCCGAAGTACCTGACGCCCTTCTTCTTGTGACCGCGCATCACCTGCACGCGCGGGAACTCCTCGTTCATCGTCACCGCGAGGTACGGGTAGCTCTTGTCGTCGCGGTATTTGACGTTGAAGCGGGGGTCGTACTCCTTGATCCAGGAGTACTCCAGCTGCAGTGCCTCGACCTCCGTGGACACCACGGTCCACTCCACGGACGCGGCGGTGGTCACCATCGTCCGGGTACGCGGGTGCAGGTTCGCCAGGTCCTGGAAGTAGTTCGCCAGGCGCTGGCGCAGGCTTTTCGCCTTTCCGACGTAGATCACCCGGCGGTGCTCGTCACGGAACCTGTACACCCCCGGGGAGTCCGGGATCTCACCCGGCCTGGGGCGGTAGCTGGAGGGGTCGGCCATGTCTCACACCCTACTGGCGAGCACCGACACCGCGTCGGGCCTGTGGACAACGCCCACGGACGGCCGTCCGGGCGGCGCCCACCGGTGCGGTCGCCTCGCCTCCCGGACCCCTGAGGCGGCATTCAGGCCATGCCGCACCCCTGCGGACCCGTCCCCCGGCGCACCCGGGCACGCGCGCCCGGGGCCAGGGGCGGCCCCGGCACCCGCTCGGGGGTCGCGGCTCGGCCAGGAGCGCGCAGTGACCGGTCCGAGGTGTTGTCGGGGCCTGGTCAACACGCTTCAATGCGGGGGAACTCGGGGCCGTGCACGCCGGAGTACACACCCGGCGACGCATGCACGGGCGCCAACCGCGCCCACGGGGGTGGCCCCGCACATCCGCTCCAGCGGTCTGACCAGCCGCCGTGACAACTCAGAGAAAGGCCCCTGTGCATGCGGCACGCCACAGAGCACGCGGACGTCCCCACCGCGGAACTGGACACGGCCCTGCGGGGCGGCCCCTTCCACGTGGCGCTCCGGGCCGCGATCGCCGCCCGCGGG
Organism: Streptomyces griseochromogenes; assembly: GCF_001542625.1. Classification (NCBI taxonomy): domain Bacteria; kingdom Bacillati; phylum Actinomycetota; class Actinomycetes; order Kitasatosporales; family Streptomycetaceae; genus Streptomyces; species Streptomyces griseochromogenes. The sequence continues at coordinate 8,443,558 of NZ_CP016279.1, forward strand.
CTGCCGCTCCAGCGCGTCCAGCACCATCTGTCACGCCACGGGGTCAAGGTAGGGGTGACCAGCCTGAGTTACTGGCAGCAGGGTGCCCGCCGCCCGCAGCGCCCGGAGTCGCTGCGCGCCGTACGGGCCCTGGAGGAGATCCTCCAGCTGCCGGACGAGTCCTTGATCCGGCTCCTCACGGAGTCCGGCATACGCAACGCCACCGGCCGCACCTCGGGCCGCTCGTACCGCTCCCTGATCGAGGCCGCCGACGTCCTGAACCGGCTCCAGGCCGAGCTGGGCTGGTCCCTGGACGGCGGACTGCACACCCTGGGCCACCACGAACGCGTCCGGATCGGCGCCCACCGCCAACTCGCGGCCCGCGAGTCCCACCACATCGTGCGGGCCCACCGCGACGGCGTCGACCGCTTCGTCGCCGTCCACCACGGCGACCCGGGCTGCAGCCCGCGCACGATGACGGTGCACGCCCTGGAGAACTGCCGCACGGGACGCGTCCGCCTGGACCAGGACACGGGTGTGCTGGTGGCCGAGCTCCTCTTCGGCACCCGGCTGCGCTCCGGCGACACCTTCCTCTTCCGGTACGCCGTCGAGGACGGCACGGCCGGGGTCTCACGCGAGTACGTGCACGGTTTCGGGTTTCCCGGCGGTCAGTACGCGCTCCAGGTGCGCTTCGACGGGGCCGCGCTGCCGATGCGCTGTCACCGGTTCACCCAGCACTCGCCCGCGGCCCCGCGCAGCGGCCGGCACGAGCTGCCCATCAGCGGACCGCACCACAGCGTCCACGTGGTCGAGCCTCGGATCCGGCCGGGGCTGCTGGGCATCGCCTGGGACTGGGAGTGAGTGCCCGGCTCTTGCCCTGGCCGTACGGGCCGATCAGGCACCCGGGCCGGCGACGATCCTGCCGTTCGTGGTCCTGACCGGCAGCTCGTTCAACGGCTCGGTGGCCGGGGCCTGGACCACCTTGCCGGTCACGGCGTCGAACTGGCTGCCGTGGCAGGGGCAGATCAGGGTCGTTCCCTGGAGCTTGTTGATGGGGCACCCCGCGTGCGTGCAGATCGTGCTGTACGCCTTGAGGGCCCCGCTCCCGTCCCGGCTCACCACCACATTGTGTTCCCGGTAGAGCTTGGCGCCGCCCTTGGAAACCTCGCTCTCGGCGCCGAGGTCGACCGGCGCCGTCGGAGTCGCGTCGGCCGAGGCACCGCCGGGGGCCGCGCAGGCGGCCAGCCCGAGCCCGGCGACGGGGGCCACGGCGGCTCCTCGAAGGACGGTACGACGACTCGTGGGCGGATGCGACGGTCGGGCGGGCATCAGGGACTCCGTCTCCACTGGTCAGGGGGTGTGCAGGCCGACGATACCCGGACAGAACGGCCGGGTGGGGGGCGGGGCCCCGCCGAGGGCGGGAGCGGGCCGAGGGCGGGGGCGAGTCAGGGGTATCAGGGGAGGTGAGCGCGAGCGGGGCCATGAATGAGCGCGAAATGGGGCGCGTAAACGTTTGCGTAAGCGTTTACGCGGGGCCGTTGGATGGGGTACCTTCCCGGCCTGAGGCCCGCTCGCGGCACCGTGGCGCAGTGGCTGCGGCCCCGCCGTCACGTGGGCGCGAGGCGATGCGGTCACGCGGTCATGTCGCGTGACCGTGCGGTCGTACGGTCCACCGGTCCAGTGAGGGGAACGCGATGCCCACCATGGCGGACGTCGCCCGGAGCGCGGGAGTCTCCGTGGCCACCGTCTCCCACGTGCTCAACGGCACGCGTCCGGTACTGCCCCACACCCGCCAGGCCGTGCTGGAGGCCGTCGACGCCCTCGGCTACACGCCCAACACCCTCGCCCGCTCCCTGGTGACCTCCCGCACCCGCTCGATCGGCCTCGCGGTGTCGGCGATCAGCAACCCGTACTTCACGGAGATCCTCCAGGGCGTCGAGGCCGCCGCCCTGGACGCGGGCTACAGTCTGCTCATCGCCGACCCGCACGACGACCCCGTGCACGAACGCAAGGTCGTCCAGCTTCTGCACGAGCGCCGAGTGGACGGCATGATCGTCGCCCCTTCCGCGAGCCCCCGGGATCTCGTCGCCTACCTGAGCCGCCACGCCGTGCCGACGGTGTTCCTGGACCGGGTGCTCACGACGGGTGACCGTCCCACAAGCGCGCCACACCTCGATCAGCCCTCGGGGGACCACCACGGCGACGGCTCACCCTCCCCCGGCCGACCCTGTTTCGATCAGGTCTGTGCCGAGAGCACCGGTCCGACGGCCCGCCTCGTCACTCACCTCGCCGGGCTCGGCCATCGCCGGATCGGCCTGGTCACCGGGCTGCCCGGACTCAGCACCACGAGCGAGCGGATCACCGGCTACCGGCAGGCCGTCGCCGACGCCGGCCTCGCCCTCGACGAGGATCTCGTGGTGTCCGGCAACTCCGAGTCGGCCGGCGCCGAGCGGGCCACGGCCACCCTGCTCTCCCTCCCCGCGCCGCCCACGGCCCTGGTCACCGCCAACAACGCCATGACCATCGGTGCCCTGCGCGCCCTGCGCCGTCAGGGTCTGGTCGTGCCGGACGACATGGCCCTGTGCTGCTTCGACGACTTCGCCTGGGCCGATCTGTTCTCACCCCGGCTCACCGCCATCGCCCAGCCCAGCAGGGAGATCGGCGCCCAGGCCGTCCAGGTGCTGCTGGACCGGCTGGCCGCACCGGACCGACCCGCCCGGACCGTACGGCTGCCCTGCGCCTTCGTCCACCGCACCTCCTGCGGATGCCCGGAGGGCCGGGACCAGGCCGAGGGCCCCGGGCCGGACGAGCCCGGCGGCCGAACCGAACCATCCGCGCTGCCCGAGAAGGGAACCATCTCGTGATCGTCGTCGCCGGTGAGGCACTGATCGACCTGGTACCGCACGGCCCGGGGGCCCTGGCGGACCTGAAGCCGGCGCTCGGCGGCGGCCCGTACAACACCGCCGTGGCCCTCGGTCGTCTGGGCTCCCCGACCGCCTTCTGCTCCCGCACGTCGCACGACGCCTTCGGTGAGGCCCTGCTCGACGGGCTGCGGCGGGCGGGGGTGGACGTGTCGGGTGTGCAGCGCGGTCCCGAGCCGACCACCCTCGCGGTCGCCACCGTCGACGCCGGTGGCTCGGCCGCGTACTCCTTCTATGTCGACGGCACCGCCGACCGCCTGTTCACCGCGCCGGCCGGCCTGCCCTCCGGCACGCGCGCGGTGTCCTTCGGCACCTGCTCGCTCGTCCTGGAACCGGGGGCGAGCGCCTACGAGGAGCTGATGCGGTCCGCCGCCGGACGGGGCCTGTTCACCGCGCTGGACCCCAACGTCCGGGCCGGTCTGATCCCGGACGCGGACGCCTATCGGGCGCGTTTCAAGAGCTGGCTGCCCTCGGTGACGCTGCTGAAGCTGTCGGAGGAGGACGCGGAGTGGCTGGGCGGCACGCCGCGCGAGTGGCTGGCCGCGGGACCGTCGGCCGTCGTGGTCACCCGGGGCGGCGACGGTCTCACCGTCCACACCCGGGAGGCCGCGGAGTACTCCGTACCGGGCGAGAAGGTCGAGGTCGTGGACACCATCGGCGCCGGTGACACGGTGAACGCGGCCCTGCTGCACGGTCTGTCCGCCCAGAACGCGCTGTCGCCGCAGGGGCTCGCCGGCCTGGGCGCGGACGGCTGGCGGCGGCTGCTGCGGTTCGCGGCACGTGCGGCGGCGATCACCTGCTCGCGGGCGGGGGCGGAACCGCCGTACGCGGCCGAGCTGGGCGAACTGTGATCTCGATGTAGTGGTCAAGGTGCGGCCGGACATGCGGTGCGCGGAACGGGTTGAGCCTGTCGAACCGCAGGGCCGGGGTGTCTGATGGTGGAACGAGCGGTGCCCCGCGGGGAGTTCCCGCGGGGCACCGCTTATTTGATGATGTGTCAGAGCGAGGTCCGTATCGCGCCGGAACCTGTCTCAGGCCTTGCGGGCCCGCGTCGTCTTCTTCGCGGGTGCCGCCTTCTTCGTGGCCGTGGCGGCCTTCTTGGTCGCCGTGTTGTTGGCCTTGGCCGTCACCGTCCTCTTCGCCGTCGACTTGGCGGCCGCCGTCTTCCTGACCGCCGTGCCGCGCGGCGCCTTCACCGGTTCCGCGTCGCTGATGCGGTCGGCACCGAGGACGTCGCGCAGGAACTTGCCCGTGTGACTGGCCGGGACCCCGGCGACCTGCTCGGGCGTGCCCTCGGCGACCACGAGGCCACCGCCGGCGCCGCCCTCCGGGCCCATGTCGACAATCCAGTCGGCGGTCTTGATCACATCGAGGTTGTGCTCGATGACGATGACCGTGTTGCCCTTGTCGACCAGACCGGACAGGACCTTGAGCAGCTTGCTGATGTCCTCGAAGTGCAGACCGGTGGTGGGCTCGTCCAGGACGTAGACGGTGCGTCCGGTGGAGCGCTTCTGCAGTTCGCTGGCGAGCTTCACGCGCTGCGCCTCACCGCCGGACAGGGTGGTCGCGGACTGGCCGAGCCGGACGTAGCCGAGGCCGACGTCCTTCAGCGTCCTCAGGTGCCGGGAGATGGCCGGGACGGCCTCGAAGAAGTCGGTCGCCTCCTCGATCGGCATGTTCAGCACGTCGGCGATGGACTTGCCCTTGTAGTGGACCTCCAGGGTCTCCCGGTTGTACCGGGCGCCGTGGCAGACCTCGCACGGGACGTAGACGTCCGGGAGGAAGTTCATCTCGATCTTGATCGTGCCGTCGCCCGCGCAGTTCTCGCAGCGGCCGCCCTTGACGTTGAAGGAGAAGCGGCCGGGCAGGTAGCCGCGGACCTTCGCCTCGGTGGTCTCGGCGAACAGCTTGCGGATGTGGTCGAAGACGCCGGTGTAGGTGGCCGGGTTGGACCGCGGGGTGCGGCCGATGGGCGACTGGTCGACGTGGACGACCTTGTCGACGAGGTCGTCGCCGTCCACGCGCGTGTGCCGTCCGGGGACGTTGCGCGCACCGTTCAGCTCGCGGGCCAGGTGCGTGTAGAGGATGTCGTTGACCAGCGTCGACTTGCCGGAGCCGGACACGCCCGTGACGGCTGTGAACACACCCAGAGGGAAGGACACATCGATGTCCTGGAGGTTGTTCTCACGGGCGCCGTGCACGGTGAGCCGGCGGGACGGGTCCTGCGGGCGGCGGATGTCCGGCAACGGGATGGACTTCTTGCCGGACAGGTACTGACCGGTCTGCGACTCGTCGTTGCCGAGCAGCTCCTTCAGGGAGCCGCTGTGCACGACCTTGCCGCCGTGCTCACCGGCGCCGGGGCCGATGTCGACGATCCAGTCGGCGACCTTGATGGTGTCCTCGTCGTGCTCCACCACGATGAGCGTGTTGCCCATGTCGCGCAGCCGGACCAGGGTCTCGATCAGCCGGTGGTTGTCCCGCTGGTGCAGACCGATGGAGGGCTCGTCCAGGACGTACAGGACGCCGACGAGGCCGGAGCCGATCTGGGTGGCCAGGCGGATGCGCTGCGCCTCGCCGCCGGAGAGGGTGCCGGCCGCGCGGTTGAGGGAGAGGTAGTCGAGGCCGACGTCGACCAGGAACCGCAGCCGCTCGTTGACCTCCTTGAGGACCCGCTCGGCGATCTTCTTGTCGCGGGCGTTGAGCTTCAGCTCGCCCAGGAAGTCCGCGCAGTCGCTGATCGACATCGCGGAGACCTCGGCGATCGACTTCTCCATGATCGTGACGGCGAGGACGATCGGCTTCAGGCGGCTGCCCTCGCAGGAGGGGCAGGGGACCTCCCGCATGTAGCCCTCGAAGCGCTCGCGGCTGGCGTCGCTCTCGGCCTCGCTGTGCCGGCGCTTGACGAACGGCACCGCGCCCTCGAAGGGCGTGGTGTAGACGCGCTCGCGGCCGTACCGGTTGCGGTACCGGACCTCGATCTGGGTCTTGTGGCCGTGGAGCAGGGCCTTCTTGGCGCGCTGCGGCAGACCGGCGAAGGGGATGTCCGTCCGGAAGCCCAGGGCGTCCGCGAGGGCGCCGATCAGGCGGCCGAAGTAGTCCTTGGTGTGCCCGTGCGACCAGGGATGGATGGCGCCCTCGTCCAGGGACTTGTCCTCGTCCGGGACGATCAGCTCCGGGTCGACCTCCATGCGCGTGCCGATGCCGGTGCACTCGGGGCAGGCGCCGAAGGGCGAGTTGAAGGAGAAGGAGCGGGGCTCCAGCTCCTCGAAGGACAGGTCGTCGTACGGGCAGTACAGGTGCTCCGAGTACATGCGCTCGCGCTCGGGGTCGTCCTCCGGGAGGTCCACGAAGTCGAGCACGATCATGCCGCCGGACAGGCCGAGGGCAGTCTCCACGGAGTCGGTGAGACGGCGCTTGGCGGAGTCCTTCACCGTGAGGCGGTCGACGACCACCTCGATGGTGTGCTTCTCCTGCTTCTTCAGGGCGGGCGGGTCGGACAGCTGGATGGTCTCGCCGTCCACACGCGCGCGCGAGTAGCCCTTGGTCTGGAGGTCCGCGAAGAGATCGACGAACTCGCCCTTGCGCTCGCGCACGAGCGGCGACAGCACCTGGAAGCGGCTCCCCTCCGGCAGCTCCAGGACCTTGTCGACGATGGCCTGCGGCGACTGGCGCGAGATGGGGCGGCCGCACTCGGGACAGTGCGGCTTGCCGATACGCGCGAAAAGCAGACGCAGGTAGTCGTAGACCTCGGTGATGGTGCCGACTGTCGAGCGCGGGTTGCGCGAGGTCGACTTCTGGTCGATGGAGACCGCCGGGGACAGACCCTCGATGAAGTCGACGTCGGGCTTGTCCATCTGGCCGAGGAACTGCCGGGCGTACGAGGAGAGCGACTCCACGTACCGGCGCTGCCCCTCGGCGAAGATCGTGTCGAAGGCCAGAGAGGACTTGCCCGACCCGGACAGGCCCGTGAAGACGATGAGCGAGTCGCGAGGCAGGTCGAGCGAGACATTCTTCAGGTTGTGCTCGCGCGCGCCACGGACGATGAGACGGTCGGCCACGCCGGTCCGCACCTTTCTTGAGAGAAGTGACAGGGGCGGGGCCCCCGTGCTTCTTCGAGACTAGGGGGAGCCACTGACAACGCCGGTCGGATTTCCCGGTTGCATAACAACCTCCGGACATCCAGCATGCCCGACGCCGCCTCCGACGATATAGCACGTGCTTTCGATTTGCGGGCGGGGTTCACCACCTTCACCCAAAGGTGTGGCGGGGCTAGGGTCAGGCCCATGATTGATCACGCTCATGACCTGGCCTGTGTACGTGACGCGACGGAGCGGCTCCTCACCGCTGTCGCCGCACTGGACAACGCGTCGCTCGCCGAGCCGTCACGGCTTCCCGGCTGGACCCGCGGGCACGTCCTCGCTCACCTCGCCCGCAACGCGGACGCGCTCGTGAACGTCCTCGAAGGGCGTCCCATGTACGCGAGCGCCGAGGTGCGCGACGCCGACATCGAGCGGGACGCCCCGCGCCCTCTGGACATCCAGCTCGCCGACGTGCGCGAGAGCTCCGGCCGCTTCCGGGAGACGGGGGCCGCACCGGCCGACTGGACGCGCACGGTGGAGCTGCGCAACGGGGTCACCGACTCCGCGTCCCGGGTGCCGTTCCGGCGCTGGGTCGAGGTGGAACTGCACCACGTCGACCTCGGCGCCGGGTACGAGCTGGAGGATCTTCCGGCCGAGTTCACGGAGCGGGAGATCGACTTCCTGACGCGGCGGTTCTCCGGGCACCCCGGCGTCCCGGCGACCCGCGTCACGGACGGCACGCGCGCGTGGAGCACGGGACGCGAGGCGTCCGAGCCCGAGGTCACGGTCAGCGGCGCTCCGGCGGACCTGCTGGGCTGGCTCGCCGGGCGCCGCGAGGGGGCCGCCCTGAAGGCGGTGGGCGGCGCGCTGCCGCGACTGCCTCCGTTGTAGGCCGACGACGGTCCTTCGAGCACCCCCCGGCGATAGGCTGATCGACATGATGTACACCGGAGAGGTCAAGGTCGGCGGACCGGCAGAGGTGCACGAGCTGAAAGACCTGATGATCACCAAGATCGCGGTCGGCCCGATGGACAACAACGCCTATCTGCTGCGCTGCCGGGCCACCGACGAGCAGCTCCTCATCGATGCCGCCAACGAGGCACACACACTGCTCGCCATGATCGGTGACGACGGCATCGCGTCCGTCGTCACCACCCATCAGCACGGCGACCACTGGCAGGCGCTCGCCGAGGTCGTCTCCGCCACCGGCGCCCGTACGTACGCCGGACGGGACGACGCCACGGGCATCCCGGTGCCCACCGACGTCCTGGTCGATGACGGTGACGTCATCACGGTGGGGCGCGTGGAACTCACCGCGCGCCATCTCGTCGGGCACACCCCGGGCTCCATCGCGCTGGTCTACGACGACCCGCACGGCCACCCGCACGTCTTCACCGGGGACTGCCTCTTCCCGGGCGGAGTCGGCAACACGCGCAAAAACCCGAAGGCCTTCGCCAGTCTGATCCACGACGTGGAGACGAAGATCTTCGGCACGCTGCCGGACGAGACCTGGGTCTACCCCGGGCACGGCAACGACACCACTCTGGGAGCGGAGCGGCCGCATCTGCCGGAGTGGCACGCGCGCGGGTGGTGAGCGCCGGGCGCCCAATAGTCCGGAGCGCTTGGCTCGGGTGCGACTGCGGCTTCGCCGTGGCTCGTCGCGCCCACGCGGCAAGCCACACAGGGATGCAGCCCCGCGCCCCTATGCCCTGCGCACGCAGCTCGAGTTGAGGGCGTTTTCGCGCGCCCGCGCACACCTCACTCACCCATGCGCCCCGCGCATACCTCACCGCACGCGCCCCGTGTGAACGCTTCGCACGCGCCGGGCGCGCGTGCGCGCTCCCTGGGGCCGCCGGCACACAGTCAACTGGTGGCAGCCCCGCACAGGATGACGGCTCCTGCGCGGTAGGGGCCGCCGGTCTTCCAACCCCGCCCTCGACCGGCGGCCCAGGCCGCTTCAGGAGCGGTGTTCACACGAGTGCAACACCGGTTCCCACTATGCGGACAATGAACCCCGTGACCTGGACAAACGGGGGGTTCGCTGCCAATCTCCCGCCATGCACCCTGCCTCTCGCGCACTGCGCCGCGCGGTAGCCGCCGCCACCGTAGCCCTGCTCGCCACCGCTGTCGGCTGTGCTCCGCAGCCCGAGGACAAGGCGTCGGCCACCCCGTCCGGGTCGGCCGCGAAGAGCTGTGCCAAGGGCGAGTTGGCCACCAGGACGTCCGGGAAGCTGACGATCGCGACGGACGAGCCCGCGTACGAGCCGTGGTTCAAGGACGACAAGCCCGCGAACGGCAAGGGCTTCGAGTCCGCGGTCGCCTACGCGGTGGCGAAGCGGCTCGGCTACGACACGAGCGCGGTGCTCTGGCAGAGCGTGCCGTTCAACAAGGCCTTCGCGCCCGGCGTGAAGACGTTCGACTTCGACATCAACCAGGTGTCGATCAGCACCGAACGCAAGAAGGCCGTGGACTTCTCCTCCGGTTACTACGACGTGCGCCAGGCCGTCATCGCGCTGAAGGGCGGCAAGGCCGCCGCGGCGAAGAGCATCGCGGACCTGAAGAACCTCAAGCTGGGCGCCCAGGTGGGCACCACGAGCCTCGACTACATCACCGATGTGGTGAAGCCGAAGCAGGAGGCCGCCGTGTACGCCAAGAACGACCAGGCCAAGTCCGCGCTGAAGAACGGTCAGGTCGACGCCGTCGTCACCGACCTGCCGACCGCGTTCTACATCACCGCGGCCGAGGTGACGAACGCGAAGATCGTCGGCCAGTTCGAGAACCAGGGCGGCACGCCCGAGCAGTTCGGGCTCGTGCTCGACAAGGGCAGCGCACTGACCTCGTGCGTGACCGGCGCCGTGGACGCCCTGCGCAAGGACGGGACGCTCGCGAAGATCGAGAAGCAGTGGCTCTCCGACGCCGTCGACGCCCCGGTGCTCAAGTGACCGTCACCAAGGGCGAGTCCACCCCTCAAGGGGCGGACGACGAGGGTGACATGACCGGTGGCGCCCGGGGCGGGGCACCCGTCGCCGACGACGGCTACGTGCCCTCGGAGCGGCGGCTGGAGCGCGAGCGCTACAAGAGGGCACGCGCACGCCGCGCCACGGCGATCGCCGCGCTCTCCACCCTGGTCACGGCCGCCGTGCTCTACCTGGTCGTCGTCGACGCGCCGGGCTGGCCACGCACCAAGGAGACGTTCTTCAGCGCTCAGTACGCGCGCGAGGCGTTCCCGAAGGTCCTCGAAGGGCTGTGGCTGAACGTCCGACTCCTGCTCGTCTGCGGCGCCGCCGTGCTGATCCTCGGCATGCTGATCGCCGTCGCCCGTACTCTGCGCGGCCCGGTGTTCTTCCCGCTGCGCGTGCTGGCGGCGGCGTACACGGACTTCTTCCGCGGTCTTCCGCTCATCATCAACTTGATGATCGTGGTGCTGGGCGTACCCGCGCTGCGGCTGCAGGGCGTGACGGTCGATCCGGTGCTCCTGGGCGGTACGGCGCTGACGCTGACGTACTCGGCGTACGTGGCCGAGGTGTTCCGCGCCGGCATCGAGTCCATCCACCCCTCGCAGCGTGCCGCGGCCCGCTCCCTGGGCCTCACCAACCGGCAGGCCCTGCGCCATGTCGTGCTGCCCCAGGCGGTGCGCCGTCAGGTGCCGCCGCTGCTGAACGACCTGGTGTCGCTGCAGAAGGACACCGGCCTGGTGTCGATCGGCGGCGCGGTGGACGCCGTTCGGGCGGCCGACATCATCGTGGGCCGCAGCCTCAACTACACGCCGTACATCGTCGCGGGCCTGGTCTTCGTGGCGCTGACCATCCCGATGACCCGCTTCACGGACTGGGTGACGGCCAGGATGGACCGGCAGCGGGCTCAGGGAGGATCGATATGAGCACGGCACCCCCGGACGGCTCCCCTGTGCTGCGGATGGAGTCGGTCCGCAAGACCTTCGGGGGGTCGGTCGTGCTGCGGGACGTCGACCTGGAGGTCGCTCCGCACACGGTGACCGCGCTGATCGGCGCCTCCGGTTCGGGCAAGTCCACGCTGTTGCGCTGCGCCAACCTCCTGGAGGAGATCGACGACGGCGCGATCTGGCTGGACGGCGAGGAGATCACCGACCCGCGCGCGGACCAGGACGCGGTACGACGCCGTATCGGCGTAGTCTTCCAGGCCTACAACCTCTTCCCGCACATGACCGTGCTGGACAACATCACGCTCGCCCCGCGCCGGGTACACCGCGTCTCTCGCGCGGAGGCCGAGGAACGGGCCAGGGAGCTGTTGGAGCGCCTCGGGCTCGGCGGCAAGGCGGACGCCTACCCGGACCGGCTGAGCGGCGGCCAGCAGCAGCGTGTGGCGATCGTACGGGCCCTCGCCGTACGGCCCCGGCTGCTGCTGCTCGACGAGATCACCGCCGCGCTCGACCCCGAACTCGTGGGCGAGGTACTGGACGTGGTCCGTGGTCTGAAGGACGAGGGCATGACCATGGTGCTGGCGACGCACGAGATGGGCTTCGCCCGGGACGTCGCCGACCAGGTTTGTTTTCTGGACGGAGGGGTCGTGTTGGAACGCGGCACCGCGGACGAGGTGTTCGGCGACCCGCGGCAACAGCGCACGCGTCGCTTCCTGCGGCGGATCGTGGAAGCCGGCCGCCTGTAGTCCCGCGCGGGCTACGCGCCGGCCCGCGCCGCCCCGGCCAGGGCGGCGACCCGTTCCACGCCGAACACGTAGCCCTGCACCCCGCAGCCCGCGATCACACCGTCGGCGCGCAGCGAGACGTACGAGTGGTGTCGGAACGACTCGCGCTGGTGGATGTTGGAGATGTGCACCTCCAGCACGGGCATGCCGTCGCAGGTGTTGAGTGCGTCCAGAATCGCGACCGACGTGTGGGAGTAGGCGCCGGGGTTGATGACGATCCCGCAGTGGTGGAGCCGGGCCTCGTGGATCCAGTCGACGAGCTCGCCCTCGTGGTTGGACTGCCGGAAGTCCACCGTGCCGCCGTGCGCGGCCGCCGCCTTGGCACACATCCCCTCGACGTCGGCCAGTGTGTCCTTGCCGTAGATCTCGGGCTGGCGCTGGCCGAGGAGGTTCAGGTTGGGCCCGTTGAGGATCATGATCGGGGCGTTGGCCAGGGTGCGGGGCACGGTTCCTCCGGTCCGTTCGGGGCGGTGCGTCGATGACCGCCGCTCGGACCCGGTCTATCACGGTGTCCCCGGCGGGCGACGGGCCGCGCGCGCCGTCCGCCTCGGCGCACACCGCGGTCCCGTTGATCACCTCCACGCGCCCCCGTAACCCTCGGTCACTGTGGGTAGTTGACGCCACATGCACGAAGTACGCGCCGTAAGGGCTCCCTCCATGCCGCGGCTCGCCGCGGCCTCGCTCGCCGGGACCGCGATCGAGTTCTACGACTTCTTCGTCTACGGGACCGCCGCGGCCCTGGTCCTGGGGCCGCTGTTCTTCCCGACGTTCTCGCCGGTGGCGGGGACGCTGGCGGCGTTCGGGACGTTCGGGGTGGGGTTCGTGGCCCGGCCGCTGGGTTCGGTGCTGTTCGGGCACCTCGGCGACCGGCACGGGCGGCGGCCTGTGCTGGTCGGCTCGCTGCTGCTGACCGGCGCCTCGACGGTCGCGGTCGGGTGCGTACCGACGTACGAGTCCATCGGCGCGACGGCCCCCGTTCTGTTGCTCGTGCTGCGCTTCCTGCAGGGGCTGGGGCTCGGCGGGGAGTGGGGCGGGGCGGTGCTGCTGACCGCCGAGCACGCGCCCCCTGCACGGCGTGCCCTGTGGTCCAGCTTCCCCCAAGTGGGGCCCGCGTTCGGCTTCGTGCTCGCCAACGGGGTGATGCTCGTGCTGTCGGCCGCCCTGACCGACGCGCAGTTCGCGCAGTGGGGCTGGCGGGTGCCGTTCTGGGCGGCCGGTGTGCTGGCGCTGGCCGGGCTCTGGCTGCGCTCGTCGCTCGCCGAGAGCCCCCGGTTCCTGGAGATCGACGACCACGCGCGCGTGCCGCTCTTCGAGGTCGTACGGCACGACTGGCGGCTGGTGCTGCTGACGGCGGGAGCACTGACCGTCGGATACGCGGTGTTCTACGCGGTGACGACGTGGTCGCTGGCGTATGCGACCGGACATCTCGGAGTGAGCCGCACCGTCATGCTGACCTGTGTCATGGCCGCCGTGGTCGTGAAGGGTGCGCTGACACCCCTCATGGCGCTGCTCGGCGATCGCTGGGGGCGCCGTCCGATGTGCCTGGCGGGGTGCACGATGTGCGCCCTGTGGATGCTGCCGATGGTCGCGCTGCTGGCGACGGGCGAGCCGCTGCTGATGTTCCTCGGCATCCTGGGCGCGCTGATCGCCTTCATCACCATGTTCGCGGTGATCGCCGCATATCTGCCGGAGCTGTACGAGGCCCGGGTCCGCTGCACGGGTGCCGCGGTCGGCTACAACCTCGGCGGGGTTTTCGGCGGCGCGCTCACCCCGATCGTGGCGACCACCCTCGCGGAACACGGCGGCCGCGTTCCGTGGGGCGTGGGCGCGTATCTGACGGGCATGGCGCTGCTCAGCCTCGGCTGCTTCGCGCTGCTTCCGGAGACGCGGCCGATGCCCGTACCGGCGGTGGAGCCGGCCACGGGCTGACCGGGCAAGCCGCGCTACGGGTTGATCGCCAGCTCCAGGTAGGCCGCGAACAGCACCAGATGCACACCGCCCTGCAGAGGTGTGGCCCGGCCCGGGACCACCGTCAGGGAGCTGACCACCACTGTCAGCGCCAGCAGCAGCATGTGGGTCGCACCGAGACCGAGGACGAGTGGACCGGACAGCCAGACCGAGGCGAGCGCGACGGCGGGGATGGTCAGGCCGATGCTGGCCATCGCCGAGCCGAGTGCGAGGTTGAGACTCGTCTGCACCCGGTCGCGGCGGGCGGAGCGCAGGGCGGCGATCGTCTCGGGCAGCAGCACGAGCAGGGCGATGATCACGCCGACGACCGCCTGGTGAAGACCGGCCGCCTCCACTCCGGACTCGATGGTGGGCGACACCCCCTTGGCCAGGCCGACCACACCGATCAGGGCGAGGCCGAGCAGTCCGAGGCTGATCCAGGCGGTTCGCGCCGACGGGGGCTCGGCATGGGTGTCCGCGGTGATGACCTCCCCCTGCCGGGTGATCGGCAGGAAGTAGTCGCGGTGCCGCACGGTCTGGGTGGCCACGAACAGGCCGTAGAGGATGAGCGAGGACAGTGCCGCGAACGTCAGCTGCACGGTGGAGAACTCGGGCCCGGGCTTGCTGGTGGTGAAGGTCGGCAGCACCAGGCTGAGCGTGGCCAGAGTCGCCACGGTCGCCAGGGCGGCGCCGGTGCCCTCGGGATTGAAGACCGCGGTGCCGTGACGCAGGGAGGCGACGAGGAGGCAGAGCCCGACGATGCCGTTGCAAGTGATCATCACAGCGGCGAAGACCGTGTCGCGGGCCAGGGTGGAACTCTTGTCGCCGCCGTCCGCCATGAGGGTGACGATCAGGGCCACCTCGATGATCGTGACGGCGATGGCGAGCACCAGCGAGCCGAAGGGCTCGCCGACGCGGTGGGCGACCACTTCGGCATGGTGCACCGCGGCCAGAACGGACCCGGCGAGGATCAGGGTCACCAGCGCGACGACCGCGCCGGGCAGATCCCGGCCCCAGGTGAAGACCAGCAGGACGACCGCGAGCACCGGCACGAGGAACGTCCACTGCGTGGTGAGCGACCTGAGCCGAGTGATCATGCAGCGATGGTTACAGACCGCTTCAGGGTTCGCATTCCGTTCTTTTCGGATCCCTTCTCATCCTTTCGGCGCGAGACCCCGGCGCGGGTGCGCCCGGGGCCTCGCAGGGTCGGGCGACTGTTGGCGCGCCCCTACGGTCGGAGGTCGACGCTGTCCTTCGCGGCGCTGTCGCTCCCACTGCGCGCGGCCTCGGTGGCCGCCTGCTTCCTGGTGGCCATCAGGCTGGTGATCGTGGTGACCACCAGGACCACGCAGATCACGCCGAGCGAGACCGGGATGCTGATCTCGGGGACATGGACACCGGACTCGTGCAGCGCGTGCAGCACCAGCTTGACGCCGATGAAACCGAGGATGATCGACAGGCCGTACGACAGATGGACCAGCTTCTTCAGCAGTCCGCCGATGAGGAAGTACAGCTGTCGCAGGCCCATCAGGGCGAAGGCGTTGGCGGTGAAGACGATGTACGGGTCCTGGGTCAGGCCGAAGATCGCGGGGATGGAGTCCAGCGCGAACAGCACGTCCGTGGTGCCGATGGCGAGCATCACGACCAGCATCGGGGTCATGACCCGCTTGCCGTTCTGCTGGATCCACAGCTTGGTGTCGTGGTACCGGTCGGCGACGCCGAACCTGCGCTCCGCGGCCTTGAGCAGCTTGTTCTCCTCGTACTCCTCGTCCTCCTCGTCGGTACGGGCCTCCTGGATGAGCTTCCAGGCGGTCCATATCAGGAAGGCGCCGAAGAGGTAGAACACCCAGGAGAAGCTGGCGATGATCGCGGCTCCGGCCGCGATGAAGACGGCCCGCAGGACCAGGGCTATGAGGACACCGACGAGCAGGACCCGCTGCTGGTACTGCGAGGGCACCGCGAACTTCGCCATGATCAGGACGAAGACGAAGAGGTTGTCGACACTCAGGGACTTCTCGGTGATGAAGCCCGCGAAGAACTCGCCGGCCGGCTGACCGCCGCCGAAGACGAGCAGGCCGAGTCCGAAGAGCCCGGCCAGGGCGATCCAGACGACGGTCCAGATTCCGGCTTCCTTGATCGACACGTCATGGGGCTTGCGACCGATGAAGAAGTCGATCGCGATCAGGGCGGCGAGCCCCACGATGGTCAGGACCCACAGGGTCATCGAGACTTCCACTGCACCTCCGGCATTGCGTAACGGCAAACATCAGGGCTGTCGCTGCCGGAGGTCTCTTCCACCCGCGATGGGGCCGACGTCCCGGGATCCTCGTCGATCCGTACTGACGGGTGCGTCGCAGTCAGGGAGTACTCCCCTCCGTACGGAAGACCATACCCAATGACCAAGAAAAGGTAAAGTATCAGGTAAAGAAACATCCAAATTGGCTGGTCGGAGCCGCTTTACCTGTGCTTGGTGCGAGCCGCTGTCGCCTCGGCGAGCACCTGCTGGAGGATGCCGCTGCCGGACGGCACCAGCGAGGGCTCGTACGTCCAGGCATGGCCCACCCAAGGGTCGGCGAGGTGATCGTCGGGCATGGGGGTGAGCCGCATGAGCGAACGCCACAGTGGGTCGAGCAACGGGCCGTAGGCCGCGGCGTCCTCGCGATCCGCGACCATCACCAGGTGGACGCCGACGGCGGGACCCTCGTCGGCGAGATAGCGAAGCTGGGTCACGGCCCGGTCGTCGAAGCCGTGCGGGAAGTCATTGACGATCAGGAGCTGCTGCGCGGTGTCGACATCGGGTGGCAGCGACTCGGCCGCGTCGCCCCGGACCGCCATCTGCATCAGATCGACATGTCTGGTGAGCCGGCCCAGGACGTCCGCCACGCCGACGGCACCGGTCGCGGGCGGCGCGGCCAGGGCCCCGGCCCGGGTCAGAGGCTGGAGCGCCTGGGCCCCGGCACCGGCCGGATCGATGACCTGTACGGCGAACTCCCCCGCCGGGTGGACGGCGAGCAGCCGGGCCGCGAGGGCCACCGCGGTCTCCATGGCTAGCCGGCGCAGCTCAGCGGTGTCCGGGACGGTGTCGTCGGGACCTGCCACCGGGCCGCCGTCGATCCACAGGCCCCGCTCCAGCGGCAGCCTGACCAGCATCGGGATACGCAGCGGGATGCTCTCGGGGAGATGGAGATCGCCGAGCCGCAGGGCCAGCGGCGGCTCGGCCGGCACGCGGTAGCCGTGCCAGACGGGGTTGTCCCAGCGGGCGTAGGCCGGCGGGAGCGCGGGCTCGACGACCTCGGACTCGGCGGTGAGCTGGGCGAGGTCGCGGTCGAACGCCGCCCGGGCCTGGTCGACCAGCTGGGAGTGCCGGGCATGGGCCGCCTCGCGAGCGGCCTCTCCCGCCGCGCCGAGCCGGCTGCGCGGGTCGGTGAGGACCTGGTCGAGTTCCTTCTCCAGGCGGGAGTCGGCGAAGTCGACGGCGCTGCGGTACGCGGCCGTGGTGCGGGCCAGGTCCTCGAACATGCCCCAGATCTGGTTGTACAGACGCTCCTCCATCGACCAGCCCACCGCGTCACCGGCCACGGGCCGGGCGGGCTGCCCGTCCTGGGCCGGACCCGGAGTGGGCGCGGGCGGGGGCGGAGCGGTGTGCCCACGGCGGCCGGGGTGGGTGTAGTCGACCGGGCCACCGGAAGCCGGTACACCGTGCGTGTCAGGAGTGTCGTAGGACGGCGTGGGCGCGGATGCCGTGGCATCCGGGACGTGCTGCGGTGGTGGTGCCGGTATCGCTCGGGCCAGGCTCCGCGTCACCGCCTCCTGGATGTGCGCCGCGAGTTCTCCGGCCTGAGGCAGGCCCTGGTCGGAGAGGAGTGCGGTGAGGCCCCCGGCATAGCCCTGGCCCACCGCGCGTACCTTCCAGGCGCCCTGCCTGCGGTACAGCTCCAGAGCGACGACCGCCGACTCGGCGTCCAGGCCGGAAAGGGTGAAGCGGGCGATCCCGGTGCCGTCGAGGCCCGTGACGACCGTCGTCGGAGCGGCGACCGCGCCGAACCGCAGCGTGCCTCCCGGCCGTTCCGGCAGGGCGAGGAGCACCGAGACGCGGTGGACCGCCTCGGGCAGGGCGGCCAGGTCGACGGCCAGACGGTGCTCGGTGGCGGCCTGCCCCGAGACCTCGATGCCGGGCAGGGCGGGGGCGCCGGGGTGAACCACCCACGAGGCACCCGGCACGGCGCCGTGCTCGTCGCCGAGCGTGGCCCCCGCCAGGATCGGCACCGCGGCCGAGACCCGGATCTCCAACCGGACCTGGGACAGCGGATGGTTCTGTCCCCGCACCAGCTCGGCCGTCATCGCCGTCGCCCCCTGTGTCGTGTTGTCGTACGCGCCTGCCCGGTCGAGCCGGCCTTCTACAGGTGCGGCAGGATCGCCGGCATCAGGTCCTGGAAGGTGCGGCCGTTGGCCGGGGTGCCCAGCGCGGTCATCGTCCAGCCCGAGCCCACCCGGTGCACCTTGGCCATGATCTGGGCGGTGTACTCGCCGCCGCCGTTGAGCGTGTAGCGGGCGAGCTCTTGGCCGTTGGTCTCGTCGACGAGGCGGCAGAACGCGTTCTCCACCTCTTGGAAGGTCTGGCCCGTGAAGGAGTTCACGGTGAAGATGATCTGGTCGATGTGGACCGGGACGCGCTGCAGGTCCACGAGGATGGACTCGTCGTCGCCGCCCTGGCCGACACCGCCGACGAGGTTGTCGCCGGTGTGGCGCACGGAACCGTCGTCGCTCACCAGGTGCCGGAAGAAGACGACGTCGACCGGCTGCTTCTCGGCGAAAAGGACCGCCGAGGCATCCAGGTCGATCTCACGGGTGCGCGAGCCGAACAGGCCGCGCCGCTTCGCCGCCTGCCAGCCGAGACCCATGCGCACCGCGGTCAGGCTGGCCCCGTCCTGCTTCTCCAGGCTGATGGCCTGACCCTTGGTCAAGTTGACGGACACGGCTGGTTCCCCTCTCGGTGTTCCCCTGTTGCCACGCACTGCGCGGTGTTCAAGAACCCTACGCAGGTGCACTGACAGTGCCGAACCCCGGCCCGCGCTTTGTGTCGGTGTTGCAACACAGGCCGCATATGCCGAGGTCCGACCCCCTTGCGAGAGCTCAGGCGAGGCCCGCTTCCCGCATCTGGCGCAGTTCCTTCTTCATCTCGGAGACCTCGTCGCGCAGCCGGGCGGCGATCTCGAACTGCAGCTCGGCGGCGGCGGCGCGCATGCGCTCCGTCATCTCCTCGATCTGCTCGGCGAGTTCGGCCGCCGGGCGGTCCGTGGGCACCGCGGCCTGTGCCTTGCCCTTGGCGGACTTGGCGCCCTTGCCCGCCTTCGCGCCCTTGGCCGCCCTGTCGCCGAGCGACGGGACCGGGGCCTTGGCGCCCTTGCCGTCCTTCAGCTTGCGGTAGCCGGAGCCGAGCAGCTGCTCGGTGTCGATCTCCTCGCGGGCGATCTGAGCGACGATGTCGTTGATCTTCTTGCGCAGCGGCTGCGGGTCGATGCCGTTGGCCTTGTTGTATTCGACCTGCTTCTCCCGGCGCCGGTTGGTCTCCTCGATGGCCTTCTCCATCGCCGGAGTGATCTTGTCGGCGTACATGTGGACCTGACCGGAGACGTTGCGCGCCGCACGGCCGATGGTCTGGATCAGCGAGGTACCGGAGCGCAGGAAGCCTTCCTTGTCGGCGTCGAGGATCGCCACCAAGGACACCTCGGGCAGGTCGAGGCCCTCACGCAGCAGGTTGATGCCGACCAGGACGTCGAACTCGCCGGAGCGCAGCTCGCGCAGCAGCTCGACGCGGCGCAGGGTGTCGACGTCGCTGTGGAGATAGCGCACCTGGATGCCGAGTTCCAGGAAGTAGTCGGTGAGGTCCTCGGCCATCTTCTTGGTGAGCGTGGTGACCAGGACGCGCTCGTCCTTCTCGGTGCGCTTGCGGATCTCGTGCACCAGGTCGTCGATCTGCCCCTCGGTGGGCTTGACCACGACCTCCGGGTCGATGAGGCCGGTGGGGCGGATGATCTGCTCCACGACACCGTCGCCGCGGGACAGCTCGTAGGTGCCCGGAGTGGCCGACAGATAGACCGACTGGCCGATGCGCTCCTGGAACTCCTCCCACTTCAGCGGCCGGTTGTCCAGGGCGGAGGGCAGCCGGAAGCCGTGCTCGACGAGGGTGCGCTTGCGGGAGGCGTCACCCTCGTACATGGCTCCGATCTGGGGGACGGTGACATGCGACTCGTCGATGACGAGCAGGAAGTCGTCCGGGAAGTAGTCCAGCAACGTGTTGGGCGGGGAGCCGGGCAGGCGGCCGTCGAAGTGCATCGAGTAGTTCTCGACACCGGAGCAGGTGCCGATCTGGCGGAGCATCTCGATGTCGTACGTGGTGCGCATCCGCAGGCGCTGGGCCTCCAGCAGCTTGCCCTGCTTCTCCAGCTCGGGCAGGCGCTCGCCCAGCTCCTTCTCGATGTCGTTGACGGCCCGCTCCATGCGCTCGGGCCCCGCGACGTAGTGGGAGGCTGGAAAGACGTACAGCTGCCGGTCGTCGCTGATGATCTCGCCGGTGACCGGGTGCAGCGTGGACAGCGCCTCGATCTCGTCGCCGAACATCTCGATGCGGACGGCCAGCTCCTCGTAGACCGGGAAGATCTCGATGGTGTCGCCGCGGACCCGGAAGGTGCCTCGGGTGAAAGCCATGTCGTTGCGCGTGTACTGGATGTCGACGAAGCGGCGCAGCAGCTCGTCGCGGTCGAGCTCGTCGCCGACCCTGAGCGGGACCATGCGGTCCACGTACTCCTGCGGGGTACCGAGGCCGTAGATGCAGGACACCGAGGCGACCACGATGACGTCACGGCGGGTGAGCAGCGAGTTCGTCGCCGAGTGGCGCAGGCGCTCCACCTCCTCGTTGATCGAGGAGTCCTTCTCGATGTAGGTGTCCGACTGCGGGACGTAGGCCTCGGGCTGGTAGTAGTCGTAGTACGAGACGAAGTACTCGACCGCGTTGTTCGGCAGGAGCTCGCGGAACTCGTTGGCCAGCTGGGCGGCCAGCGTCTTGTTCGGCGCCATCACGAGGGTGGGGCGCTGGAGCTTCTCGATCATCCACGCCGTGGTGGCGGACTTGCCGGTGCCGGTCGCGCCGAGCAGGACGACGTCCTTCTCACCTGCCTCGATGCGCCTGGCCAGCTCGGCGATGGCCGCCGGCTGGTCTCCGCTGGGCTGGTAGGGGCTGACGACCTCGAAGGGCGCCACCGTGCGTTCGATGTGGGAAACGGGCCGCATGTCATCCACCGTACGACCCCCCACTGACAACGGGTCCCGATCAGCGGTTCTGAGGGGTTCGGGACTCGTGGTGCCCCGGATCACGGACCGGGTGTCCACCGGAATGGAGTGACGGATGACGGACGTGGTGGGAGGCGACGGCGGCGGCCGGAACACCCGGTTTGTCCTCCACCACGACCCCGGTCGGCCTGCCCATGACCATCAGCGGGTCGAACATCACGACGACGCCGGCGAGGAGCAGGAAGGCGAGCGGACCGATCAGCATCGGTGCGAGCACCGAGGCCGGCGAGCCGCCGGCGCCCGAGGTGCCGTGGAGGTGGACTTCGAGGGCCGCCATGCCGGTGTAGTGCATGCCGCTCACGGCGAGACCCATCACGAGGCTCGCACCGACGCTCCACATGAAGCCCCGGACGCGCCCGGCGGCCCACAGCGCGGCGGTAGCGGCCACGACCGCTATGACGACGGAGACCGCGACCGTGACCGTGTTGTAGGTGAACCGCCCGTCGAAGTGCATGCCGGCCATGCCGAGGTAGTGCATGGAGGCGACACCCAGGCCGGTGATCGTGCCACCGGTGTACAGGGAGGTACCGGTGGCGCCCCGGTACCCGACGATGAAGATCCCGATGCCCACCATGACGATGGCGAGACCGAGGCTCGCATAGGTGATCGGCACGTCGTAGTGGATCGGTGTCTCCTTGATGGTGAAGCCCATCATGGCGACGAAGTGCATGGTCCAGATGCCGGAGCCGATGGCGGCCGAGCCGAGGGCCAGCCAGGCGGGCCTGCGGGAGTGCGTGACCAGTAGGGACCGGGTGGTGCAGCGCAGGCCGAGGGCGCCACCGAGGCAGGCCATCGCATAGGCCACCAACGGGGTGACGACCCCGTAGCTGAATCCGTCGACCGTGCCTTGCATGCGCGGCTGCCCTTCCGCCCTCTTGCGTCCCGGAATATCTCGAATGCGCCCCCGTCCCAGGACCGCGGCGGCGGTCAAGGTTGACGCAGAGAGTATGACCCCCACCGGAATGGTCGAACGATTTTCCGGCAAAGAAACACGTCTCTGACTCACTTGTGCGGCACCGGTGTGCGGACTTGGACATCTCCATTCAATGTGTGGCCGTCCTGCACCCGGGTGTCCTTGACCCTCTGCTGTCAAGCTGGTGCTGTCGGTATTCGCTCGACGCGAGGAGTACGCATGCACGCGCGCGTAGTCGCCGCCATCACCACGGCGGTCCTGGGGATGGCCGCCCTGCTGAGTCCCATGCCCGTCGCCCGGGCGGGCGAGTCCGGCAAGCCCACGGTGATCGCCCACCGCGGAGCCTCGGCCTACGCTCCGGAGAACACCCTGGCCTCCATCGACAAGGCGGCGAAGCTGGGGTTCTCCTGGGTCGAGAACGACGTCCAGCGCACCAAGGACGGCGAACTGGTCGTCATCCACGACGACAGCCTGGAGCGCACCACGAACGTGAAGAAGGTCTTCCCGGGCCGGGCGCCCTGGAAGGTGAAGGACTTCACCGCCGCCGAGATCGCGCGCCTGGACGCGGGCAGCTGGTTCTCCCCCGCCTACGCGGGCACGCGCGTGCCGACCCTGCGGCAGTACATGTGCCGGGTCGAGCACAACCACGAGAAGCTGCTCCTGGAGATCAAGAACCCGGAGCTGTACCCCGGGATCGAGCAGCAGACCCTGAAGCTTCTCGGCAACGCGGGCTGGCTGGACCGGCAGCACCTCGGACGGCTGATCGTGCAGAGCTTCAGCGCCGACAGCGTGCGCACCGTCCACGATCTCAAGCCGGCGCTCACCACCGCCTACCTCGGCAGTCCGACCGTGGCGCAGCTGTCCCGGTACACGCCCTTCACCGACCTGATCAACCCGTCGTACGGCTCGCTCTCCCCGGCCTACGTCTCCGCCGTGCACAGCTTCGAGGGGCCGCACGGCAAGCCGCTCGGTGTGTTCGCCTGGACGGTGAACGACGCTGCCACGGCCCGGAAGGTCACGGACTACGGCGTCGACGGGCTCATCACCAACAAGCCCGACGTGGTCCGGGCGGCGCTGGAGGCGGACTGAGTACTCCGGCGCGGCGGGCGTTGTCAGTGGCGGGTCGTACCGTGGGCGCATGGACAGCCATGGGCAGGACGAGCAGCGGGTCGTGTGGGCCGTCGTGGGCACCGGCATCGGCCCGTTGATGCTGGCGGCGACCCGCGACGGACTGGTCAACGTCGTCTTCCACGCCACGGACGCGGTGCGCGAGCGGGCTCTGGAGCGGCTGGCGGCCCGGCTGGGCACCGAGCCCGCCGAGGACCCGGACTCACCGCTGCTGGCCGAGGCGATACGGCAGGTCGAGGCGTACTTCGCGGGCGAGCGCCACGACTTCGACCTGCCCTTGGACTGGTCGCTGATCTCGGGTTTCAACCGGCAGGTGCTGCGCGAGCTGGCCTCCGGCGTGCCGTACGGGACCGTGGTCGGGTACGGCGATCTGGCCGGACGGGTGGGGCAGCCGGGCGGGGCCCAGGCCGTGGGCGCGGCGATGGGTGCCAATCCGCTGCCGGTCGTCGTGCCGTGCCACCGGGTGGTGGAGAGCGACGGCGGCATCGGCGGCTTCGGGGGTGGCCTGGAGGCCAAGCGGAAGCTGCTCGCCCTGGAGGGTGTGCTGCCCGAGCCGCTGTTCTGACGCCGGCGCCGGCCGAGGTGCCGGGCCTCGGGTCCGACACCGGCGCTAGGCGTAGTGCCGGGCCTCGAAGACGTTGCCGTCCGGGTCGCGGAAGTAGAAGTTGCGCGTGGCCTTCCCGCGGGCGCCGAAGGAGTCGTGGCCGATGTCGCTCATGGGGACGCCGTGTGCGTCCAGGCGGGCGCGCAGGGCGTCGAAGTCGGCGGACGACAGGGACAGACAGACGTGATTGACGGGGTGGCCCGCGCTGTCGGCGGAGCCGGGGAGCATGTTCATGCGCTCCGCGATGCCGCGCGGCGCGAGGTCGAGGATGGTCTCCTCGTTGACGCGGACGGAGGGGAACGACACCTTTCCCTCACTGAACTCGGCGACCCTCATGGGCTCCAACCCGACGGCTTTCTCGTAGAAACCGGCCGCCGCGACGGGGTCGGACACCCACAGGACGACGTGATCGAGACGCGTGGTGTGGTTCGCCATGCGGCCCAGGCTGGTGGTATCCCCCACAGACCGCAAGCGTTTAGCCGAGCGTGCCGCCCGCCAGAGATGAGGGAGGACCGACGGACAGGAGGCGGGCGCGTGATGCTTTTGGTGTCGGAGGAAGTCCGGGCGGCGATCGACGCGCGGCGGCCGGTGGTGGCCCTGGAGTCCACGATCATCGCGCATGGGCTGCCGCGTCCGCGCAATCTGCAGGTGGCGCTGGAGCTGGAGGACGCGGTCCGGCAGGAGGGCGCCGTACCCGCGACCATCGCCGTACTGGACGGGCGCCCCAGGGTCGGCCTGGACAAGGAGCAGCTGGAGCGGGTGGCGAACGAGGAGGGCATTCGCAAGCTGGGCCATCGCGACCTCCCGCTGGCCGTGGCGGCGGGGGTGAGCGGGGCGACCACGGTGTCGGCGACGGCACAGCTGGCGGCGCTGGCCGGCGTGCGGGTGTTCGCCACCGGCGGGCTGGGCGGCGTGCACCGGGAGTGGACGGTGACGCAGGACGAGTCGGCCGATCTGGGCCTGCTGGCACGGACGCGGATCACGGTGGTGTGCGCGGGCGTGAAGTCGATCCTGGACGTGCCGGCGACGCTGCAGCGCCTGGAGACGCTGGGCGTGGCGGTCGCCGGATACGGCACCGACCGGTTCCCCGGCTTCTATCTGTCGGACTCCGGGCATCCGGTCGACTGGACGCTGCGGAGTCCGGTTCAGGTCGCGGACGTCATGCGGGCACAGGACGCGCTCGACGCGGCGGATTCGGCGCTGATCGTCGCCAACCCCGTGCCGCAGGAGCAGCAGCTCGATCCCGGGCTGCACGCGCGTGTGCTGGCCGACGCGCTGCGCGCCCTGGAGGAGCGGGGGATCACCGGCCAGGCGGTCACACCGTTCCTGCTCGACCATCTGGTCCGGCACACGGACGGCGCCTCGCTGGACGCCAATCTGGCCGCCGTACGCGGCAATGTGCGGCTGGCGGCGCGGATCGCCACAGCGTGGACCAGGGCGTGACCACGGGCCGGGACGGGGCGCTGCTGGTCGTCGGGGACGTCGTCACGGACGTCGTCGCCCGGCACCGGGGGCCGCTGGCGGCCGGCACCGACACGGCCGCCTCGATCCGGACGCTGCCGGGCGGTGCGGGCGCCAACGTGGCCTGCTGGGCTGCCCACGCGGGCTGTGCGCAGGTACGGCTGCTGGGCCGGGTGGGCGCGGACGCGGTGCAATGGCACGAGCGTGAACTGCTGGCGGCCGGGGTGCGGCCCAGGCTGGTGGTCGACCCGGACGCGGCGACCGGGACGGTGATCTGCCTCGTCGACGCGGGGGCGTCGGCCGAGCGGACGTTCCTCACGGACAGTGGGGCGTCCCTCCGGCTCGAACCCGCCGACTGGTCGGACGCGTTGCTCGACGGCGTCGCCCGGCTGCACCTGTCGGGCTATCTGCTGTTCTCGGAGCCGAGCCGGGCACTCGCCGAGACGGCCCTCGCGGCGGCACGCGCGCGGGGCGTGCCGGTCAGCCTGGATCCGGCATCGGCGGGCTTCCTGGTGACGCTCGGCGTGGACCGTTTCCTGACCTTCGCGGAAGGGCTGGACGTGCTGCTGCCCAGCCGGGACGAGGCGTTCCTGCTGACGGGTCTGCCCGACTGGGCCGACGCGGCGGCCAAGTTGAGCCGGCTGGTTCCGCTGGTGGTGGCCAAGTCGGGTGCGGACGGGGCGCTGGTGGCCCGTGCCGGGACCGTGGTCGCGCGGGTTCCGGCCGCACCGGCGGCGCCTGTGGACACCACGGGCGCCGGCGACGCGTTCACCGGCGCGTTCCTCGCCGCGCTGCTCGCGGGCGCGGATCCGAAGGAGGCGGCGGCGCAGGGGTGCGGGGCGGGAGCGCGGGCGGTGGAACGGCTGGGCGGCAGACCGCCACACCCGGACACCGGCGGACAGGCGACACGCAACGACCGGATTCGCGGGGCGCTCGGCTGAGCCTCACGCCACCAGCGGGCGCCCGCGCGTCGGACAGCCAAGCCTCGCTCCACGACCCAACTCCCCCACACCGAACGGCTCAGCCTCACACCATCACCAGACTCCCGCGCCACGAACAGCCAAGCCTCGCTCCACGAGCCAACTCCCGCACACCGAACGGCTGCCGTGTCCTGGCTCACGCGCCGCACCCCCGGCTCGAGGGCCACCACGCCCTTGCCTCGCCCACCCACAGACGTATGCGGCCAGGCCTTGCGGAATCGCTGCCGGGCGCAGTCTCTAGGCCTTGCGGCCCCAGGCCGAGATCATCGGCGCGGTGGCGAGGTCCATGCCGCCCGCTTCCACGTTGGCCAGGTGCCGGTCGACGTCCTCGTCGGTGGCGAGACCCGCGTCGACGAGCCGGTCGCGGATCTGCCGGACCGTGGCGGCCTCCAGGGCGGCGCAGGCGGGCGAGGTCATGGGGAAGTAGGCGTCGGCCTCCACATCGCGCAACCCGGCCTCGCGGAGCAGACGCGGAAGCTTGCGGCCGTACGACAGGTCGGCGCCACGATCGGCGAGCAGCTTGCGGAAGCCGTGGCGCAGCCGGTTGGCGAGCTGCTGCTCGGGGCCGTGCTCGTCGGGGCAGATCAGGGGCTGGAGGGCCGGATCGGCATCCTCGATCAGCAGCCATCCGCCGGGCCGCAGTGCCTTGATCATGGATTGCAGGGCCCTGGCCCGGTCCGGGACATGGACGAGGACCAGCCGGGCGTGCACCAGGTCGAAGCCCTCGCCCGGCGGCTCCTCCGTACCCACGTCGTGGACGCGCGCCTCGACCGGGGGACGGACCGCGGCGGTGAGGAGCGAGGTGTCGAGGTCGGTCGCGACGATCCTGCCGTCAGAGCCGACCTTCTCGGCCAGCCAGGACACGACCGAGGTACCGCCGGCCCCGACCTCCCAACAGCGCATGCCCGGTCCGATCCCGAGGGCCTCGACATGCCGGAAGGTCGTCGGATCGAAGAGAGAGGCGAAGGCGTCGAACCGCTCTCCCGCCTCCGCCTGCCGGTTGTCCAGGAGGTACCCGTCGGATCGCGTCATGCCGCGATCATCCCACTCGTCCCGGTGTATCCGGAGCGGTCAGCTCGTTGTCCACAGGCGGGAACAAAGCGGAGGCCGCCATTCCCACAGGCTGACCCGCACTTTGCACCGGACTGGCAGACTTGCCGGGCAAGGCGCGGAAGCATTGTGCGAGGAGATCCAGGCAAGGAGATCCAGATGCCCATGGCAGGGAATCTGCGGAAGGTCACGGGGCTGGGCAGGGTCGGCGGCCTGCGCAATATGGCGCGGCTGACCCGGCTGCGGCCCCGCGTGGACCTGAGCCATCCCGCCCGGTCACCGCTGGGCTCCTCGGTGGTTAACTGCGTGACGTACCAGGAAGGTGCCCGAGTGCCGGGGTGCACCGACCTGGTGGATGCCGTGGAGAAGGTACGCAAGAGCGGTGAGGGGTTCGTCTGGCTGGGACTGCACGAGCCGACGGACCGTGAGTTCGCGGGGATCGCCGAGCTGTTCGACCTGCACCCGCTGGCGGTGGAGGACGCGGTGGAGGCCCATCAGCGCCCGAAGGTGGAGCGGTACGGGCATACGCTCTTCGCGGTGTTCAAGACCGTCTGTTACGTGGAGCACGAAAAGCTCACGGCGACGAGCGAGGTGGTCGACACCGGCGAGATCATGGTGTTCATCGGCGAGGATTTCGTCATCACGGTACGGCACGGGCGGCACGGCTCACTGGGCCCGCTGCGCGAGGAGCTGGAGGCCGATCCGCAGCAACTCGCCAAGGGGCCGGCGGCGGTGCTGCACGCGATCGCCGACCATGTCGTGGACGACTATCTGAGCGTCACGGACGCGGTGCAGGCCGACATCGACCAGGTCGAGACGGACGTGTTCTCGGAGAACGGCGCGCGGGCCGATCCCGGGCGGATCTACCAGATGAAGCGTGAACTCCTGGAACTGAAGCGGGCGGTGGTGCCGCTGGCCCGCCCGGTGGAGGATCTGGCCACTCAGCCGATACGCGTGATCGACCCGGAGATTCAGGCCTACTTCAGGGACGTGCTCGACCATCTGATGCGGGCCAAGGAGCAGATAGCCGCGTTCGACGAACTGCTCAACTCCATCCTGCAGGCACATCTCGCGCAGGTGACGGTCGCGCAGAACGAGGACATGCGGAAGATCACGGCCTGGGCTGCGGTGATCGCCGTGCCGACGATGGTGTGCGGGGTCTACGGCATGAACTTCGACCACATGCCGGAGCTGCACTGGCGGTTCGGCTATCCGCTCGTCATGGGCGTGATGGCGGCGGCCTGTCTCGCGCTGTACCGGGGCTTCAGGCGCAACGGCTGGCTCTGACCGCTCACACCGAGAAGGACACCACCTTCCGCGGGACGATCCTGATGATCACGCGGGCCTCGTCGTCGTTCTCCGCCGGCGGGTCGATGCCGAGGTACTTGTGCGACAGCTCGTACGGGAGCCGTTTGCCCTCGTCCGGGAGGATCTCGGCGACACCCCGGATCTCGGCCGAGCTGTAGGGGTTGGCCAGATCGAAGACCGTCAGGCTGATGCGGGGGTCACGGCGGAGGTTGCGCACCTTCTGGCGGCCGTCGACGGACGAGAAGAGCACGGCGTCGCCCTCGCGCTTGATCCAGACCACCGAGTTCTGCGGGGCGCCGTCGGGGCCGAGCGTGGCGACGCTTGCGAAGTTCTTGCCGTCGAGGAGGGCGCGGACGGAGTCACCGAAGGCGACGGCACTGTGCGATGAGGTCGTCATGCCGCCACTCTAGTTACATGCACACGCATGCAAAAGGGGGTTTCTGATTCCCGCGGGTCAGCCGCTCCACGCGGGATGCCTCGGGTCGTCGGCACGCACGAGGATGTCGGCCACGCCGGCAGGATCGCTCTCGGCCTCGTAGCGCTCGAAGGCGGGGAGCGTCCAGTGGTCGGCCTCCGGGGTACGACGGCGCAGAGCGCTCGGAGAGAGGAGGAGATGGACGGTCAGGTCGAAGGGGAACCAGTGACGCAGGAGGAGGGGGCCATGGAGCAACAGCACTCCACGGGGCGGGAGTTGGACATAAGGGCTGCGGGTGGCACGGTCGGTGGCCGGGTCCCACAGGTCGGGCAGGATACGGCCGTTCCCTCCGGGATCGAGGGGGCCGAAGACCTCGCGCCACAGGGCACTCGTGTCGAACCAGCCGCTGTAGTACGACTCCGCGTCCCTTCGCCCATGCTCCAGGCGGAGTGAAGCGGGACGCAGGAAGCCCTCGGCACCGACGACCAGCGAGGGCCTGCCCCGCACACGCAGTGCCTGGGCAACTCGCTCGGCAAGGTCGCCCGGGCCGGCGGCCGACGCCCCGTCGAAGCCGACACGCGGCCAGGCACTTCCGTCGGCCGGCTTCACCTCGAGCAGCCGGTCGGCAAGCAGCTCGGCGAGCCGGTCCCAGGTGATCGCTTCCAGTCGCACAACGCCCATGATGCCGGGTGGGGTCGGTGGGCGACGGCGGGAGGGCCCTGCCGCGGTCACGGGACCGGCGGGCGGTCGGCCGGTGGCCGGTGACCAGTCGGCCGGTTACGGATGGCCAGTCGGCCGGTGCCCGGTCAACCGACGGCCGGTGGCCGGTGGCATTCCTGACGGCGAGGCCCGGCTGCCCCCGGCGGACCTCGCGGTGACGATGGTGGGCGGGATCGCCACGCGGGTACTGCACCGCGCACGGGTGTCGGTGTTCAACCACCAACGGACAGAAGGACGAGCAGAAGAGCGAGCAGGAGAGAAGGAAGGAGGACGTGGAAGGAGGACGTGGAAGGAGGACGTGGAAAGGAACGTGGAAAGGCGGCGAAGAAGACCGGGTGGGCCGGCGTGGGAGCCGGGGGCTGTGACGGGGAAAGAACCGCGTATGGCGCGTTACGCAACTCCCCTCCTTCCCAGTGGACTTGTCGTCATCCAGCCCTTGCGGAGCAAGCGCTGTGCCGGGTGCCGGCGTGGGCCGCTCTCGCTCCTCGTGCTGGAGGACGGGGCGCCGCGCTGCCTCGTCTGCGCGGACCTGGGGCATCTGGTGTTCCTGCCGCGGGGCGACACGGCACTCACCCGCAGGGCGCGGGAGGAGAGCACGCTGTCGGTGGTCGTGGTGCGGTTCAACCGGCGCCAGAGCCGGTACGAACGGCAGGGCGTGCTCGTGGAGGAGACTGCGCTGGCCCGGGCCGAGGCGCGGTGTCTGGCGGACGCCGAGGCCAGGCGCCGGCGACGGGCGCGGGACGCGCGGCGCAGGGCGGCGGAGGACGAGCGGTTCGCGGCGGCGTTCGCGGCGGAGATCCGCAGGCTCTTCCCCGGGTGTCCGGACAAGCGGGCTCGTGCCATGGCGGCGCACGCGTCCGTACGAGGCAGCGGACGGGTCGGACGCAGCGCGGCCGGGCGGGCGCTGTCCGAGGGAGCGGTGATCTCGGCGGTGGTAGCGGCGGTACGGCATGTCGACACGCCGTACGACCAACTGCTGATGAGGGGGGTACCGAGGTACGAGGCGCGGCGGCGGATCGCGCCGACCGTGGAGAACGTGCTGCGGGGGTGGAGCGAGGCGGCCGACGTCGGCTGAGAACCCCAGCCGACAGGGGGTGGGCGGGGGGGTGCCCCTATGACTTTGGTCAAGGGGTGATCGGGGTTGGGGGTTGGTAGAAGGTGCCGTCGCGGAGCATGGCGAAGAGCACGTCGGCCCGACGTCTGGCGAGGCAGAGGAGGGCTTGGGTGTGGTGCTTTCCCTGGGCGATCTTCTTGTCGTAGTAGGTGCGGGAGGTCGGGTCGGCCAGGGCAGCGAAGGCGGAGAGGAAGAAAGCCCGCTTGAGCTGCTTGTTTCCCCGGCGGGAGGGCTGTTCGCCGCGGATCGAGGAGCCCGAGCTTCTCGTTGCCGGGGCGAGGCCGGCGTAGGCGGCCAAGTGGGCGGCGGACGGGAAGTTGGTGCCGTCGCCGACGTCGATGAGGATGCGGGCTCCGGTCCTGATGCCGATGCCGGGCATGGACATCAGGACCTGGGAAAGAGGGTGGGCCTCCAGGAGTTCCTCGATCCGGTGAGCGAGGAGTTTGCGCTGGTCGAGGACTGCTTGGAGCGAGTCGGCCAGGCTGGGGACGATCAGCGCGGCTGCGTCCGTGCCCGGGACGATGACCGTCTGTTCGTCGAGTGCGGTGAAGACCTCGTCGATCAGCCGTTCCGTCATCCTGGGAGCCTTGGGGCGGATCAGGGTGATCAGCCTTCGGCGTCCGGCCTTGCGGATCTGGGCTGGGGAGCCGAACTGGCTGAGCAGTTTCAGCACGGCGGGGTGCTGCATGCGCGGGCCCAGGACGCGTTCGAGGTGAGGGTGGACCTGGGTGAACAGGCCGCGGAGCCGGTTGGACAGTCGGGTGGCTTCGGCGGCGAGGTCGTCGTCGAAGCCGACGATCATCTCCAGCTCGGCGACGGTGGCGTCGTCCAGGTCGAGCGAGCGCAAGGTGTGCGGCATGGCGCGGGCTGCGTCCGCGATGATGAATGCGTCGCGGGCGTCGGTCTTGGCCTCGCCGGGGTAGAGGTCGGCTATCCGCCGCATCGTGAGGCCGGGCAGATAGGCGACCTGGCAGCCCATGTCGCGGGCGACGGCCAGCGGCAGGGCCCCGATCGTGGCCGGCTGGTCGACGACCACGAGGACGGTGCCGTGCTTGGCCTGCAGTTTCGCGAAGACCTCACGGAGTTTGGGCTCGCTGTTGGGCAGCCGCTTGTCGAAGGCTTTCTTGCCGGCCGGGGTGACGGCGGTGGCGTGGTGTTCGCCCTTGCCCACGTCCAGGCCGAGGTAGACGTCGATGTCGCGGGTGTCGATCACGTGCAGTGTCCTCCGGTCGTACTCGTCCGGCCCTGCCACGGCACTGATCGCCACATCCACATTACGAAGAGCCTCCCGACCTGGGGAAAGGCCGGTGGTCATGCCCCTAATCAGCGGTCTGTCAGTGCCTCCGGAGCTGGTGACACCACCCCCCAGGCCATGCACTCGACAAGGGGAGGCAGTCATGCCAACTCCGAAGGCCGGTAACCCCGTTGCGGGGCCACGAAGACGGTAATGGGGAGGCTCCACCAGACAGGGAGCGGATTAGGTACGACTCCGCCAGGCTGAGCACGTTCGGCACCGCCGGGCCGCGCCGTCGTGGCCGCGCACGGTCACGGCGGGTTTTCAGGCCGGGCCGAGTACAGAACGTGCGGAGCCGAGCACTGGAGCTGCCCCACCAAGCACACAACCCACGGAGCCGAACACAGCACCCACCCCACCAAACACACAACCCACGAAGCCGAACACAACACCCACCCCACAGAGTGCAGAACCCCTCAGCCCACGTGCTGCTCCCCCCGACCGAGATCGCGACCTGGACGTTCGCGCATGCTCGTGCGGTGCTCGGCCATGGTGGGGCGGTGGTCCCACGCATTCACTGGAAGAAGGGCCGGCGCCGAGTCTCGGCCCGGGACGGTGTGGTCGTGATCGTGATCGACGGGCCGTTCTTCGTGTTGATCGTGCTGGGTGTGCTGGGCACCGGGCTGGTGGCCGGTGCCTTCTGCGGATTCTCGACCTTTGTGATGCGGGGCCTGTCCGCGCTGCCGCCCGCGCAGGGTGTCGCCGCGATGAAGGCGATCAACGTGGCCGCCGTGCGGCCCGCCTTCATGCTGGTGTTCACCGGTTCGGCGGTGCTGTGCGCGATGATCGCGGTGGTGACGTTCGTGGTGTGGCCGGACGACGGGAAGGCGGAGCTGCTGCTGGGCAGCGCGCTGTATCTGTTCGGCTCCTTCGGGCTGACCATGACCGCGAACGTGCCCCGTAACGACAGGCTGGCGGGGCTTGCCCCGGGCAGCCCCGAGGCCGCGGCGTACTGGCCGGTCTATGTGCGCGAGTGGACGTTGTGGAACCACGTCCGCACGGTCGCCTCCGCCGCGGCCGCCGTCGTGTACGTGCTGGCCCTTGCCTGAGCGTCCGCTGCGCGGGATCGGGGTGCGGGCCGTCCCCGCGCCGAGGGAGGTCTTCGGAAACCGCTCTCCGCCACTCTGCGCGGGTGTCGGCGGCGACGTATCGTGGCCGAAAGAGTGCCGCCCACCGAGGCACGGCCCGTCGTACACCCAGTACCTCCCGGTACACGTACGCGAGGAAGACGACCATGGCCGATCCCAAGGGGTTCATGACCACGCCGCGCCAGGAGTGGCCGCGGCGGCCGGTCGAGGAACGGGTCCGGGACTGGGACGAGGTCTACGTCCCGGGGGCGCTGCTGCCCATCATCAGCAAGCAGGCGGACCGCTGCATGGACTGCGGCATCCCCTTCTGCCACGACGCCTGCCCGCTGGGCAATCTGATCCCGGAGTGGAACGACCTGGTCTCCCGCGAGGACTGGCGGGCGGCGAGCGACCGGTTGCACGCGACGAACAACTTCCCCGAGTTCACCGGCAGGCTGTGTCCGGCGCCCTGTGAGGCGGGGTGTGTGCTCGCGATCAACCAGCCGGCCGTCACCATCAAGAACGTCGAGTGCGCGATCGCCGACCGGGCCTGGGAGGAAGGTTTCACCCCGCCGCGGCCTCCGGATCGGCTC
Organism: Streptomyces griseochromogenes; assembly: GCF_001542625.1. Lineage (NCBI taxonomy): Bacteria > Bacillati > Actinomycetota > Actinomycetes > Kitasatosporales > Streptomycetaceae > Streptomyces > Streptomyces griseochromogenes. The sequence goes on from NZ_CP016279.1 coordinate 8,477,164, forward strand.
TCGGGCAAGACCGTCGCGGTGATCGGCTCCGGGCCGACCGGGCTGGCCGCGGCGCAGCAGCTGACCCGGGCGGGGCACACCGTCGCCGTGTACGAGAAGGACGACCGGATCGGGGGGCTGATGCGGTACGGCATCCCCGAGTTCAAGATGGAGAAGCGGCATCTGGAGCGGCGTCTTGAGCAGATGCGGGCCGAGGGGACGAGGTTCCGTACGTCGACGGCGGTCGGCCGGGATGTTCCGGCGGACGATCTGCGCACGAGATACGACGCGGTGGTGCTGGCCACGGGCGCCACGGCGTGGCGGGAACTTCCGGTTCCGGGCCGGGAGTTGACCGGGATACACCAGGCGATGGTGTACCTGCCGCTGGCCAACCGGGTGTGCGAGGGGGATCTGGAGGTCTCGCCGCTGTCCGCGGCCGGCAAACATGTGGTGATCGTGGGCGGCGGGGACACCGGTGCCGACTGTCTGGGGACCGCGGTGCGCGAGGGGGCCGCGTCCGTGACCCAGCTGGACATCTACGCACAGCCGGGTGCGGGGCGCGACGAGGACATCGAGCCGTGGCCGACGTACCCGAAGGTCTACCGGCTCTCGGCCGCGCACGAGGAGGCTCGGGATCTGCGGACGGCTCCGGCGGCGGACGCGGACGCGCGGCTGTTCGCGGCGTCCACGCTGCGCTTCGACGGGGACGACAGCGGGCATGTGCGCTCACTGCACCTGATCGAGGTGGACGAGCGTCGGCAGCCGGTGGCCGGCACCGGGAGGTCGCTGCCCGCCGACCTGGTGCTGCTCGCGCTCGGCTTCTCCGGGCCCGACCGGGAGGACGGGCTCGTCGATCAGCTGGGGCTGATGATGGAGCCGCGGGGCACGATCGCCCGCGACGGCGGCTTCGCGACCAACGTCGCCGGCGTGTTCGCCGCCGGGGACGCGGCGCGCGGTCAGTCGCTCATCGTGTGGGCGATCGCGGAGGGGCGGGCGGTGGCGGCAGCCGTGGACCGCTATCTGACGGGGAGTTCACGGCTGCCGGCGCCGATATCGCCGTACGACCGCCCGATGGCCGTGTAGCCGACGGAGCCGGCGGCACGGGGGGCGGGCCGTGGTGCCTTCGGCCACCGGGTCGCGAGCTCAGCGGCGGCGTTCGTCCGTGCCCGCGACCTTGCCCGTCGCCAGTGCCATGCGGTTCCACGTGTTGATCGCGAGGATCAGGGCGAGTACGCGGGCCAGTTCGGCCTCGTCGAAGTGGGCGGCCGCCTCCTCGTAGGCCGCGTCGGGGACGCCTGCGTCGGCGACCAGGGTGACCGCCTCGGTCAGGGCGAGAGCCGCCTGTTCCTTCGAGGTGAAGAAGTGCCGGGCCTCGCGCCAGACCGCGACCATGTGCAGCCGGTCCTCGCTCTCACCGGCCTTGCGGGCGTCGTTGGTGTGCATGTGGAGGCAGTAGGCGCAGTGGTTGAGGTGCGAGGCACGGATCTGGATCAGTTCGACGAGCGCCGGGTCGAGGCCTTCGCGCGCGGCGGCGTCGAAGCCGATGAGGGCGCGGAACGCCTTCGGGGCCGCCTTCGCGAAGTCCAGGCGGGTGCGGCCGGCCTCGGCGGCGGTGATCGCCGCGCCGGTGCCGGCGGCGGGGGTGGTGGTCGTGGTGTGCGCGGTGTCGATCGTGTTCGTCGTCATGTGATTCAACCTACGGGCCCGAAAGACCGGCTGTAGGGTGCATTTCCATGGCGGAATCGTGGGTCAATTCGGCGGAGCGGATCGGTGTCGACCTGCATCTGGAGCTGCCGGGGCCGGGCGGGCGGCGGGCGGCGCTGATCCGGGCGCTGCGCGAGGCCGTGCGGGGCGGGCGGCTGGCGCCAGGCACCCGGCTGCCGCCGTACCGTTCGCTCGCCGCCGATCTGGGCGTGGCCCGCAACACCGTCGCGGACGCGTACGCGGAACTGATCGCGGAGGGCTGGCTGACCGCCCGGCAGGGTTCCGGGACCCGGGTCGCCGACCGGGCCGTACCGCTGCGGCCTGCCGAGCGAGTGCCCGTGAAGGCACCTGCACGCGCGCGTGGGACGCGGCACGACCTGAGGCAGGGCACGCCGGACGCGTCGGCCTTCCCGCGCGCGGCCTGGTCGGCCGCGTACCGCAGGGCGTTGCAGGCGGCGCCCAACGAGGCGTTCGGGCCGGGGGATCCCGCCGGGCGCCGGGAGCTGCGGGAGGCACTCACGGAGTACCTGGCACGCGCGCGCGGGGTGCGCACCGACCCGGACCGGATCGTGATCTGCTCCGGCTTCGCGCACGCGCTGCGGCTGCTGTTCGGGCAGGGCGCAGGGCAGACCGCGGGCCAGGGCTCGGGCGGCGTGCTGCGCGGTCCGCTGGCCGTGGAGGCGTACGGGCTGGACTTCCACCGGGGGCTGCTCGCCGCGGCGGGCGTGCGGACCGTACCGCTTTCGCTGGACGAGCACGGGGCGCGGGTGGACGGGCTGGGCCGGGAGCGGGCCGTGCTGCTCACGCCCGCGCACCAGTTCCCGACCGGAGGTCCGCTGCACCCGGAGCGCCGCGCGGCGGTGATCGACTGGGCACGCGCGCGTGGAACGGTGGTTCTGGAGGACGACTACGACGGCGAGTTCCGGTACGACCGCAGACCCGTGGGCGCGCTCCAGGGCCTCGACCCGGAGCGGGTGATGCACATCGGTTCGGTCAGCAAGAGCCTGTCCCCGGCGCTGCGACTGGGCTGGATGGTGCTGCCGGAGCGGTATGTCGGGCCGGTGCTCGCGGCCAAGGGCGAGCGCGAGGGCTGGGCGAGCGTGCCGGATCAGCTCGCCCTCGCGGACTTCGTGGCTTCCGGGTCCTACGACCGTCATGTGCGGCGCATGCGGCAGCACTACCGGCGCCGGCGTGACCGGCTGGTCGCGATGCTCGCCGCGCGTGCGCCGCACATCGAGGTGACGGGTATCGCGGCGGGGCTGCACGCGGTGCTGAGGCTGCCGTCCGGCACCGAACGGTCCGCGGTGAAGGCGGCCGCCTGGCAGGGGGTCGCCCTGGACGGACTCGCCGCCTTCCGGCACCCGGACACGGACATGCCGGCGCCCGACGGTCTGGTCGTCGGATACGCCACGCCGCCCGAACACGCCTACGGCGCGGCGCTGGAGGCGCTGTGCGGGGTGCTCCCGCCGGGGTGAGGGTTCAGCGAACGGGGTCGACGCGCGGCCGGACCCGCCGCCCGCCCGCGACCCTCGTCATCAAGTCAGCATCGTCATAAGGGTGTTGAGTGAAAAAACAACAATCATCGGCCGTTCAGGAGAGCAGGAAGTCGGCCTCCCCCGCCTTGGCACCTTCGATGAAGGCGGTGATCTCGTCCGTGGTGTAGATCAGCGCCGGTCCGTCGGGGTCGGTCGACTGGCGTACGGCGACCCGGCCGTCGGCGAGCTTCATCGCCTCCAGGCAGTTGCCGCCGTTGCCACCGCTCCAGGGCTTGTGCCACCCTTCGCTGCCCAACTCCCGTGCGGGCATGCCGTTGTAGACACGACCGCGCGGCGTGATGCGATCCATTCACAGCTCCTTGCGGAGATCCCGGAGGATCTCCTTCGTGCGTTGTGCCGTGGCGGCCTGCGCCGCCATGCGGTCCATGACCTCCAGGTGGGTCGCCACCTCGGAGCGCGCGTCCAGGTAGACGGCGCCGGTCAGGTACTCGCTGTAGACCATGTCCGGCAGTTCCGCCATGGCGAATCGGAAGAGCACGAAGGGCCCGTACGTGCCCGGGTGCGGCCCGTTGGCGAACGGGGCGACCTGGAGCGTCACATGGGGCAGCTTCGTGGCCTCGAGCAACCTGTCGATCTGCGCGCGCATCACCTCCGGGCCGCCGACCGGGCGGCGCAGGGCGGCCTCGTCCATCACCGCCCAGAAACGGGGAGCATCGGGACGGGTGAGGAGTTCCTGACGTCTCATGCGCAGCGCGACATGGCGCTCGATGTCGTCGGGGCTCGTCTGGCCGATGGCGCCCGACTTCAGCACACCGCGCGCGTAGTCCTCGGTCTGCAGCAGGCCGGGGACGAAGTGCGGCTCGTAGGAACGGATGAGACTGGCCGCGCCCTCCAGGCTGACGTACATCGAGAACCAGCCCGGCAGGATGTCGTGGAACCGCTGCCACCAGCCGGGCCTGTTGGCCTCCTCGGCCAGTTGGACGAAGACCTCGGCCTCGTCGTCGGGAACTCCGTAGGCCTTCAGCAGCAGTTGCACGTACGGGATCTTGAGGGCGACCTCGGCCATTTCCATACGGCGGACGGTGGCGGGGGCGACGCGGAGCACCTGCGCGGCCTCCTCGCGCTTCAGCCCGGCGCGTTCCCGCAGGTCCAGCAGGCGCCGGCCGAGGACCACCTGGCCCACGGTCGGCGCGGACCGCGGTTCGCTCACGCTCCCACCTCCACCTGAAGAGTCCGCTCCGGCCAAAGAATCCCGTACAGCCCTGCGGCGCCGTTCGAAGACTCATTCGAAGATCCGGCCGGATCACCGACGGTCCCAATTGGCGCCGCTCGAGGTGCTGTTGCGAGCAGTGTGCCACGCTCCTTGACCGAGTCACAGCGCACTCTGCATTTTTCAGAGTGACACTTGCCAAGTGTTCACGGCGGGGAGATAGTGGCAAGCGTGATTCCGTCCGCGCCCTTAGGAACAGACGCCGCCACAGACCGCCCCGGTCTCGGCGCCGATGGGGGTTCCCCCACTCGAACACGTTCGAGAGCGGTGGAGGGAGCAGTCCCTGGTGGGGGCGCCGCCGGGCGCCGGTTCCGCTTCGAGCTGGCCGCGCATCCGGGTTCCCCCGGCCAGGCGCGGCGCCTGACGCGTTCCCGGCTGACCGGCTGGTCGGTCTGCGCGGACACCTGCGACACGGCGGCTCTGGTCATGTCCGAGCTGGTGACCAACGCGATCATGCACACCGTGAGCAGTCGCGTGGTCTGCGAACTGCACGATCACGACGACACGGTACGCATCGCCGTGCTCGACGAGGGCCGTGCTCCTGGCGAACCCCACCCGTCCCCGCAGCGACCCGATGAGGAGCACGGGAGGGGGTTGCTTCTCGTCGACGCGCTGTGCCGGGCCTGGGGCGCCCAGGAGCACGGCCCGGGGCTGCTGGTCTGGGCCGAGCTGGCCCGCCGGGCCGACGCCGCCCAGGACGCCGCCGAGCCGTCCAACGACCTGGGCTGGGGTCCCCGCTCCAAGCCGGGCCCCACGCCCGCTCCGGGCGATGAGGAGGAAGCGGCGGCCGGGCACGGGGCGATACCGGCGGCGCGGCGCCACGGGCAGGCACCGCGCGGGACACCGCCGGGGCGGCACCGGGCCTGGGGGCAGCCGTGAGCGGCACCGGCGAAACCGGCCGGCCGCTGGGCCTGGACACCTTGATCCACCTCGGACGCCGCAGGCACACGCAGGACCCGGTCCACCGCCTGCCGGTCCCCGAGGGCATGACGGCACCGCTCGGCTGTGACGCGGTGGCCGTACCCGACCGCCTGGGACCGCTGATCGTGCCGCGGCTGCCACGGGTGGGATGTGTGTACACCGACGGCGCGCACTGGTGGTGGATCGTTCCGTCGGACTCCGACTACGCCCTCCCCTGGCCGTCCCCCGCCCACTACGCCCCCGGCGCCCTGGTCCCGGCCTCCGCCCGCCTGATCCACCGCCCCGAGGGCACGGTCCCCTACACCCCGCCGATCCCCCTGTACCTCGCCCTGTGCCGGGTCATGGGCATGGCACCCGACTGGTCCCGCGCCGTCTCGGCGTGACACCGCACCGCGTCCCGCACCGTCGCGCAGGACGCCCGGCCGGCCTCGGCGGCCGGTAGGGCGGTGAGCCGCCGCAGTGCCCGCCTGACGCCGTACACCCGACGTACGCCCCGGCTCGTGCCCGCCGGCCGCGCCCTGCCCCGCTCAGCACCCCCTTCACGCCCCCGGTACTCCCTCTTGCGCCCTGCCCCCGCGCCGTGCCGCCCGGGATAGTGGCCGTCCGGTCATGGCCCGGGGGAGGACGTTCGGTGGGGAAGCGACATGGGGCGGGCAAGCCTGAGCCCTCGGCGTCGGAGCGGCTGTTGTTCGGGGGGCCGCTGCGGTACGACATGGGCTGGAACGAGCACGCGGACGCGTTCCTGGAGCTGAGCTTCCGGGCGATGCTGGTCAGACTCCCCGGCATGCTGGCCTCCAGCCTGCGGCTCGCCCGGACGGCGGACCCGCGGGCCGCGGGCCTCGTGCTGGCCGCCGAGGCGGGCCGGGGCGTCGCCCAGGCGGTGAGCCTGCTGGCCGTGAACAACGCGCTCGGGAAGCTGCTCGCCGGACCCGACATCGGCGAGCGGCTGCGCGCGGCGGCTCCCGCCCTGGCCGTCATGGCCGCCGTGATGCTGGTCGCGGCGCTGCTGCGGGCCGCGTCGACCTATGCCACCGGACGGCTGGAGCCGAAGGTGGAGCGGGTGGCGACCGAGCTGTACCTGGAGCGGGCGGCGGACGTGGAGCTGGCCGCGATCGAGGACCATGCCTTCCACAAGCTGCTGGACACCGCCCAGTACGGCGCCCGCTCCGCCCGCAGCATGATCACGTACGGCGCCCGGGTGATCAACGCGGTGATCTCCCTGATCGCGGCGGCCGGTGTGCTCACCGTGCTGCATCCGGCGCTTCTGCCGCTGCTGGTCACCATGACCCTGCCCAGCGCCTGGGGCGCCCTGACCAACGCCCGCCGCCGCTACGAGTCGTTCCACACCTGGGTGCAGCACGCCCGGGCCGGCCATCTGATCGGCAACCTGCTCACCGAGCCCGCCGCCGCCCCGGAGATCCGGGTGCACGGAGTCGGCCCGTTCCTGCTGCGGCACTTCCGCTCCATGTCGGAGACCGCCGAGGCGGAGCAGGCCCGGCTGTCCCGGCTGGCCGCCCGGACCGGGCTGATCGCGGCCGCCTGGACCGGGCTCGCGACCGTCGCGACGTACGCCACGCTGGGCGCGCTGCTGCTGGGCGGCGCGATGGCCCTGTCCGTGGCCGGTACGGCGGTGATCGCGATCCGTACCGGGTCGGCGAGCCTGGACACGCTGGTGCTGGAGATCAACGAACTGCACGAGGAGGCCCTCTTCGTGGGCGATCTGCAGCGGCTGTACACCGAGGCGGCCGAGCGGGCGATCCCGTCCGGCGGCCTGCCGCTGCCCGAGAACCCAACGGAGATCCGGTTCGAGAACGTCACGTTCGGCTATCCGGGTGAGGCGGCCCGGCCCGCCCTCGACGACGTGACCCTCACGCTCCCCCTCGGCCGGATCATCGCGCTCGTCGGGGAGAACGGCTCGGGCAAGACCACCCTGGTCAAGCTGCTCGCGGGCCTGTATACCCCGGACCGGGGCCGGATCCTGTGGGACGGCGTCGACGCGGCCGGTGCCGACCGGCGGCTGCTCGCCGAGCGCATCGCGATGGTGGCCCAGGACTTCAAGCGCTGGCCGTTCACCGCCCGGGTGAACGTGGCCGTCGGCCGCTCGTCGGCGCCCCTGACCGAGGAGCGGCTGGCCGCGTCGGTCGCCGAGGCGGGGGCCGAGGAGGTGGTCGCGGATCTGCCGCGCGGCCTGGACACCCTGCTGGCCCGCAACTTCAGCGGCGGGCACGAGCTGTCCGGCGGTCAGTGGCAGCGCCTGGGCATCGCCCGGGCCGCCTACCGGCGCGGGCGCATCCTGATCGTGGACGAACCGACGGCGGCTCTGGATGCGCGGGCCGAGCTGGAGGTGTTCGACAAGATCCGGGCGCTGGCGGGCAGCGGTCAGACGGTCGTCCTGATCACCCATCGGCTGGCCTCGGTCCGCCACGCCGATCTGGTGCACGTGCTGGAGCACGGGCGGCTGGTGGAGTCCGGCACTCCGGACGAGCTCCTGGCCCGGGGCGGTGTCTACGCGGAGCTGTACACGCTCCAGGCCGAGCAGTTCACGGCGAAGGTGCCTGCCCCGAAGCCGGCCTGAGCCGTCTCACTCCGCGCCGGCGCCGCCCCGCACGATCACCAGGAACGTGTCCGTCGCGAGGTCCATGACCACCTCGGCGGGCAGGCCTTCGAGACGCCGCGCGTGCGCGAACTCCTCGGCGGGCCACGATCCTCGCGGGCCGCCGGCGGGAAAGCGTTCGAGCACGGTCCGCCCGTTCACCATCTCGCACCTCCGGAAAGCGTCGTACCTGTGGGAGTTAACGCCCCGGGGAAGGGAATCGGCTCGGTCGGTGACGGGACTGAGACATTGTTGACACTCGTTCACGTCGGACCGTGAGGATCCGTGCACTTTGCGACACGAATGACACGTTCGGCGACGCGGTCGGGACCGTGCGTGTCAGTCGTCGTGGGCGTCGTGATTCCGGAGCCGGTCGCCGTCCTGTGCCGACCGGTACCGCACGGGCAGTTTCCTCAGCCCTCGTGCGCGCAGCGAGGGGCGCCAGTTCACCTCGTCCTCGGCGAGGGCCAGTTCGGGGAACCGCTCCAGCAGGGCCGCGAGGGCGATCTCGGTCTCCATACGGGCCAGGGGTGCGCCCAGGCAGTAGTGGATGCCGTGGCCGAGGGCGAGATGACCCGAGGCGTCACGGGAGAGGTCGAGGCGGTCGGGGTCGGGGAAGCGGGCGGGGTCGCGGTCGGCGGCGGACAGCGAGACCCAGACCGTCTCGCCCGCCGGGACGGTCACCCCGGCGATCGTCACGTCCTCGACCGGGAACCGGCGCATGGCGAGCAGCATGGGGCCCTCGTACCGGGCGAACTCCTCGACGGCGCCGGGGAGTCGGTCCGGGTCCTCGCGCAGGGCAGCGAGCTGGTCCGGGTGCTGGAGGAGGGCGAGCACGGCGTTGCCGATGAGCTGGACCGTGTTCTCGTACCCGGCGAAGAGGATGAGGAAGGCCAGGGACATCAGCTCGTCCTCGCCGAGCCGGTCGCCCTCGTCGCGTACGGCGATCAGGTCGGAGAGGAGGTCGTCGGCGGGCGCCTGGCGCTTGGTCTCCAGCAGCCGGGTGAGGAAGCCGAGCATGGCCGCCATCGCCTCCTTGGCGGCCTGGGGGCGGGCCAGGTCGGGAGCCGTGAGGCCGTCGGTCCACTGCCGGAAGTCCAGCCGGTCCCCCTCCGGGATGCCGAGCAGGTCGCAGATGACGGTGATCGGCAGCGGGGCGGCGTACGAGGCGACGAGGTCGGTGGTGCCGTGCGGGCCGAGGGCGTCGAGGAGCTGGTCGGCGGTGCGCCGGACCGGCGCGCGGAGCTGCTGGACACGGCGCGGGGTGAAGGCCCGGCCGACCAGGCGCCGGATGCGGGTGTGATCGGGCGGGTCCATGTTGAGCAGGTTGACGTCGAGGGCGGGCGGCAGCGAGAAGCCCTTGTACGTGCCCGGAGTGGCGTGCCGTTTGTCGAGCGAGAGCCGTGGGTCGGCGAGCGCTGCCTTGACGTCCTCGTACCGGGTGACGAGCCAGGCGGGGGTGCCGTCCGGTCCGGTGATGCGGTGCACGGGCGCGGTGTCGCGCAGGCGCCGGTAGACGTCGTAGGGGTGGTCGAGCAGGCCGTCCGCGAGATCCATGGCGGTCAGCCTACGTGGACTCAGGTGTCGTAATCCTGGACGCGGTGCCCGTGGCTCCGGTCCACCAGGGCGGGCAGCCGCTGTTCCAACTCCCTTACGGTCGACCGCACATCGAGGGTGAGCAGTTCACGGTCGCGCATCAGGACACGGCCGTCGACGACGGTGGTGCGGACGTCGGCGGAGCGGGCGCTGTGCACGAGGGTGGCGGCGAGGTCGTGGACCGGCTGGGTGTGCGGGCCGCTGAGGTCGACCAGGACGATGTCGGCGCGCCGGCCGGGGGCGAGGCTGCCGATGCTCTCGCCGAGGCCGACCGCGCGGGCGCTCTGCAGCGTGGCGTGATGCAGGGCCTGACGGGAGGTCAGCCAACGCGGGTCGCCCTCGGCGGACTTCTGGATCAGGGCGGTCAGGGCCATCGACTCCCACACGTCGAGGGTGTTGGTGGAGGCTGCGCCGTCCGTGGCGAGTCCGACGGGGACGCCGATCGCGCGCAGGGACCGTACCGGAGTGGTGTCGGGCCAGGCGAACTTGAGGTAGACGCGGGGTGCGGTCGCCACCGCCGTACGGCCGCCCGTGCGGGCGAGCAGCGGCAGGTCGCGCTCGATGATGCCGGTGCCGTGGGCGATGAGCAGGTCGGTGTCGAGGAGTCCGCTGCGGTCGAGGACCTCGACGGGCGTGACGCCGTGCCGGGCGAGGCTGGTGTCGGTCTGGTCGCGGTTCTCGGCGGCGTGGAGGTGGACGGGCAGGCCGTGGGTGCGGGCGAGGTCGGCGGTGGCGGCGAGGTCGGCGTCGGTGACGGTGTAGGGGGCGTGCGGGGCGAGGGCGGTGGTGATGCGCCCGCCGGCCGCGCCCCGGTGGTTCAGCGCGAACTCCAGGGACCTCTCCCGCCCTTGCGGGCCCTGGGAGGAGAAGTAGGCTTCGCCGAGGTGAGCGCGCATCCCGCACTCGGTGACGACGTCGGCGACCGCGTCCATGTGGAAGTAGTGGTCGGCGAAGCAGGTGATCCCGCCGCGGATCATCTCGGCGCAGGCGAGCCTGGCCCCGAGCTCCACGTCCTTCTCGGTGAGGTTGGACTCGGCTGGCCAGACGACGTCGTTGAACCACTCCTCGATCGGCAGGTCCTCGGCGAGTCCGCGCAGGGCGACCATCGGCGCGTGCGTGTGGCAGTTGACGAGTCCGGGCAGCGCGACCTGCCCGCGCGCCTCGATCCGCTCCGCCGCCGCCAGGTCCGCCGCGCCGGCCGCGTCGGTCACGGCCTCGATCACCCCGTCGCGTACGACGATCGCGGCGTCCTCGCGGAAGGCGATCCGCTCCTCCTCGTCGTGCACGAGGACGGTGCAGCCGGTGATGACGAGGTCGGCGGGAGAGGCGCTCATGGGCCCAACGTACGACGGTGCCGTGCCGCGAGGTGAGCCGAACCGCGCATCCGGGCGCTATGCGGCGGCGGGCAGTCCGGACCACTCCGGACGCTGCTCCAACTCGTCGAGCAGCTGCCGCAGTTGCCGGGTGTGCCGTGGCGTGAGGCGGCCGGTGTCGTCGAGGTGCACGGCGCAGGCCGTGGTGGTGTCGACGAGCCGTTCGAGGACGGCGGCGACGGCGTCCGTGCCCTCGGTGTGCCGGGCGAGGGCGGGCAGTTCGGCGGCGGCCAGCGCGATCGTGGTACGGGCCTCGGCGAGGGTGCGATACGCCTCGCGGCGCAGCGCCCACCGTTCGGCGCGGTCGCCGGACTCGCTCAGGACGTGCACGAGATAGGCGTGCGCGGCGCTCCCGGCGGCGGCGAGCCGGGCCCGCACCCCGCCGCCGCGCTCCCCCGGCATCGGCAGATGCCCGACGATCAGCACGAGCGCACAGGCCAGCAGCGTCTCCGCGATCCGGCCGGCGGAGGCCTGCGGCTCACCGCCGACCATGACCAGGGCGAGGACGAGGACGGTGACGACGGCGGTCAGCGCGGCGAAGTTCCGGGTGGCGACCGGGACGAGGGCCCCGCACACCGCCACCAGCACGATCAGGCCCGCGGGGCGCGGCAGCAGCGCGGCGAACCCCGCGAACACGAGGGCGCCGAGCACGGTCCCGGCGGCCCGGCCGAGCACGCGGGAGGCGAGCGGCCCGAGGTCGGGCTTGACGAGGAAGACGGCGGTGGCGGGCAGCCAGTACCAGTGCTGGTGCTGCCCGTACCAGCGGGCGTGGTGCAGGGCCTGGGCGATGGCGGCGCTGGCCCCGAAGCAGAGGGCGACACGCAGCCCGTACTCGCGCCCGCCGGCGCCGAGCGCGGCCCGGACGGCGCCCTTCGCACCGCGCCGCCGGGCGAACAGTCGGCGTTCGCCACCCTCAGCCCGCACGGCACCCCCGGCATCCCGCCATCCGGAGAACACCCGGCGTTCGCCACCCTCGGCCCGCACGACGTCCTGGGCATCCCGCCGCCGGGCGAACACCCGGCGGGCACCGCCCTCGGCACGGTCGAAGGTCTCCGCGGCACGCAGCAGGGCGTCGTCCAGGGCGCGCAGGGCGGGCGCGGACCTGCTGGGGGCGGGCAGCGGACCGGTGCCGGTGTTGCCCCGGACCGCGGCCGCGAGCCGCCGGGGCCCTTCCGCCGCCCGCGCGGAGACGGGCTCGCCCGCCCAGGCGAGGGCGGTGGCGGCCTCGGCGAGGGGCAGCGCGGCGGCGTACTGGGCGTGCAGCCTGCGCTCGGCGGCGGAGCTGGCGTGGCGGCGCAGCCGCGGTCCGGCGAGGGCGTCCTGGGCGTGGTCGAGGGCGGCGGTCAGCGCGGCCCGCCGGGCGGTGGCGTGCGCACCGCCCACGGCGTCGAGCAGCGCGGCGACGGCGTCGTACACGTCGGCGACCGCATCCCGCTCCCCGTCGAACCGGAAGTCCCCGCCGATCGCACCCGGCGTGGGCAGCGCCAGCCGCAGCACGAGCAGCCAGCCGGCCCCGGCGAGGAAGGCGAGAGCCCGCTGCCAGCCGCTCTCGGCCGCGGGCATCCCGGCACCGACGGCGGCGGTGACGAGCAGTTGCGTGCCTGCGGCGGAGGCGACGGGCCCGACGGCGCTGATGCCTCCGGCGATCAGCCCGAGCACGGTCAGCAGCAGGGTCAGCGGCACGGCGGTCAGCTGCTGCCCGGCGTACGTCCCCACCAGCAGCCCGAGGGCTCCGGACAGCGCGGGCACGCCGAGCCGCCTGACCGAGGCCCGACGGCTGCCGGGCCGGTCGTTGATGCCGGCGAGCATCGCGGCGATGGCGGCGAGGACGCCGTCGGCGACCCGGCCGCCGAGCACACCGGCGAGCAGCAGCGGCCCGGCGGCGAGCGCGCCCCGGGTGACCGCGCTCCAGGGGACGGGCCCGCGCTGGGAGCGGAAGGCGTGGGCGAGCCAGGGCGGCAGTGACGGGGCGGCGGGGCGCGACACGGGGCTCCTGTTCATACGAGGGCGGGGGTGGGCCTTCGGACGACGGCGGCCGGGCGGTGGGGTGTGCTGCCCACGGTAGATCGCGTTCACCGAGCAAACGGGACAATCACGTTTCGGGGAGGTGAAAGGTGCCGGGGAGGGCGGTTTCTTTATGAACGCAATTCCCTCGGCGACCAGAGGGAGAGACCAGAAGGGACCGGAAGGCAGCGGAAGAGCCCGGAAAAGGAGCGGACCCGAGGGCGTAGCCTGCCCTCGGGCCCTGTGATGCCGCCCATGTGCGCACGCCGGCCCGCTGAAGAGCCCGGATCAGTCTCACGGCGCCGCGTCCTGCCTTTGGACCACCACGCATCGAGCTGCGCGGACTGGACTTGAACCAGCATCTCGGCGCACCGGGGTCCGGGCCCGGTGGTTCCGGCGATCGGCGGCGAATGCTGAGTCTGGAGCGAGAGTCTGAGATTGAACGCGGTCCGCCCTTCAGGCGGGGGACCGCTCATCACGACAAGCCTCAGCTTCAGCTTGCGCTCCTCGCGCACCCCGGCCGCGAAGGACCGGGGAGTCTTCAGTTTATCGGAGTCGGCCTCAGCCGAAGAGGTAGCCGAACACGGCGTCACCGACCCGCTGGTCGACGACGTCGACGCCGTTCGCCTCCTCACGGGCGAACTTCACGGCGTGCTGCAACTTCTCCACGCGGTCGAGGAGTTCGTTGACACGGCGGGCCGGGAGGGCGCCGGAGAACTTCACGGTGGTCCAGTAACCGACCGGCACGTCCTCGTAGTAGACCTCGACCTGCGCGGGATGCTTCTCCGTGGCCTCGGCCTTGACGTGGTTGCGCGGCACCTTCTTGGTGCGCAGTGTCCGCACGGGCTCGGTCTTCCACGCGTCGGTGGAGGGGTCCTGCACCCAGGACTCCGAGGCGTCGAGGACCGGCAGCCTGCGGACCAGGCCGTTGAGGTCGGCGAGCTGCTTCTCCAGGAACAGCAGGTACGACACCGGCACGTCGGCGACGAGCACCCGGCCCTCGACCCGCACATCGGCGCGGGCCGCACAGTTGGCCCAGTCCTTGGTGGCGGTCACGTCGAAGAGCCGGGTCAGGATCGCGGCGGTCTCGCGCAGCGCGTCCTCGGCCTTCACCTGCACCCGGGTGGACTCGGGCGGCAACTGCTCGCCCTCCTCGTCCTTCGGCTGGTACGTCCGCGCGATACCGGCCAGCAGAGCGGGCTTCTGCAGGCCCTGGTGAGCGGCCGTCAGGTCCTGCTGCGCCTTGGACTTGACGCCCTTCTCGACTGCGATGATCTGGTTGAGTTTCGCCACGCGGTGGACGTTAGCAGCGACATCGGGCGCGATCCCAAGGATTATCGGCCCGCAGGACCGGCCCGGTGCCGGAGGGCACGTCACGGTGTCGTGGAAATTCGGATGCGGTCGTCGCCGCCGGAACCGATCATCGGGAAGTTGCCCCTGAGCGTCGTAGGAGCCGCTTCCGTGATCCAGCGCGTCACCGCCCCCGCCCTCTTCCCCCCACCCGCCTACTCGCACGCCTCCGTCGTCGAAGCGGGTACCAGGCTCGCCTTCCTCGCGGGGAGCGTGCCGCTCGACGAGAAGGGACGGTTGGTCGGGGCCGGGGATCCCGTGCGGCAGGCCGAGCGGGTCATCGGCAATCTGCGGGAGCAACTGCACGCGGTGGGCAGCGACTTGGCGCATGTCGTGTCGACCGACGTGTACGTCGTGAGCGGTGAGCCCTCGGTGCTGTCCGCCGTCTGGGAGGTGGTCGAGGCGTCGGGGCTCAGTGCCGGGCCGCACTCGTCGACCCTCCTCGGCGTGGCCTGTCTCGGGTACCCGGGGCAGTTGGTGGAGATCACGGCCACGGCCGTCGTGCCCGAGGAGGCACGCCCCGTGAGCGGGGGTGCCCGGCCGGAGGCCGTGCTGCGCCGGGCGGCCGACCCGGACTCCGCCGCCGTCGCCGATGTGTGGCTGCGCTCCTACACCGCCGCGTTGCCCACGGTGGTCCGGGCGCACTCCGACGACGAGGTGCGCCACTACTTCCGGGAGGTCGTGGTGCCGTCGCAGGAGACCTGGGTCGCGGAGGCGGACGGCGCCGTCGTGGGCATGATGGTGCTCGACGGGGACATGCTGTCCCAGCTGTACCTCGACCCCGACTGGCGCGGCCGCGGCATCGGCGACCGCTTCGTCGCCCTGGCCAAGGAGCGCTGTCCGGACGGGCTCGGCCTGTGGACCTTCCAGGTCATCACGCCCGCGCATCGCTTCTACGAACGGCACGGGTTCGTCGCCGTCGAGTACACGGACGGCAGCGCCAACGAGGAGCGGGAGCCGGACGTGCGGTACGAGTGGCGGTCGCGGGCCGCCGACGTCCCGGGTCACGGCGGCTAGGGCAGTCCGGCCGCGTCGGCCGCCGCGCACAGCACCTCGCGCAGCATCCCGGGGGTGAGCCGGCCGGTGAAGGTGTTGCGCTGGCTGACATGGAAGCAGCCGAAGACGTCCAGGTCCCCCAGGGTGACGCGGGTGCCGTGGGCGAAGGCGGGGCGGGGCCGGGGCACGGGCCAGCCCGCCTCCGCGAACGCGGGCAGTGCGGCCTGCCAGCCGAAGGCGCCGAGCACGACGGCGGCCCTGAGGGCCGGGCACAGCAGCCTCAGTTCCTGGACCAGCCAGGGGCGGCAGGTGTCGCGTTCGCCGGGGGTGGGCCTGTTGGCGGGCGGGGCGCAGTGCACGGGCGCGGTGACCCGGACGCCGTACAGCTCCAGGCCGTCGTCGGCGCGGACGGAGGTGGGCTGCGAGGCCAGGCCCACGTCGTACAGCGCCTGGTAGAGCACGTCTCCGGAGCGGTCACCGGTGAACATGCGGCCCGTGCGGTTGCCCCCGTGCGCGGCGGGCGCCAGCCCGATGATCACCAGGCGGGCGTCGGCCGGCCCGAAGCCGGGCACCGGCCGCCCCCAGTACGTCCAGTCGGCGAACGCGGCCCGCTTGGTCCGGGCCACCTCCTCGCGCCATTCGACCAGCCGGGGACAGGCCCGGCAGTCCGCGACGCGCCGGTCGAGCCGGGCGAGGGCGCTGCTGTCGTCCATACCGCCACGGTATGCCCGGCGCGGTCGGGCGGCCCGGGGCACGGCGACCCGGGGACGGCGGCCTTCGCACAGGCGCGGCGTCCCCGCGTCAGGTGACGGTGAGGGTCGCTCCGAGATGGATGCGCGCCGAGGAGCTCCCGATCTTGATCTCGAAGGTTCCCGGCTCCACGACGGTGCGCAGTCGTTCGTCCACCAGGGTGAGATCCCGGCCCGCCGTGATGCCGAAGCCGACCGTGACCCGTTCACCGGGCTCCGCACGAACCTTTCGTACCCCGCGCAGCCGGATGTACGGCAGCGACACCGACGCCTGGTTGTCGGTGACATACAGCTGGACCACCTCGGTCCCGGCCCGCCGTCCTGTGTTGGTGATGTCGACGAGGACCCGGGTGGTGCCGTCGATCCCGATGGAGTCGCGGGTCAGCCGGACGCGGTCGTAGCGGAAGGTCGTGTAGCCGCGTCCCGCGCCGAACTCGTACAAGGGCGTGGAGGGCATGTCGATGTAGTCGTCCGCGTCCGCCCTGGCACGCTTGCGGTCGTAGGACATCGGCAGTTGACCCACGTGGCGGGGGAACGTGACGGGCAGGCGGCCGGTCGGCTCGGTCTCGCCGAACAGCGCCTCGGCGACCGCCCGGCCCCCCCATTACCGTCTTCGTGGCCCCGCAACGGGGTTACCGGCCTTCGGAGTTGGCATGACTGCCTCCCCTTGTCGAGTGCATGGCCTGGGGGGTGGTGTCACCAGCTCCGGAGGCACTGACAGACCGCTGATTAGGGGCATGACCACCGGCCTTTCCCCAGGTCGGGAGGCTCTTCGTAATGTGGATGTGGCGATCAGTGCCGTGGCAGGGCCGGACGAGTACGACCGGAGGACACTGCACGTGATCGACACCCGCGACATCGACGTCTACCTCGGCCTGGACGTGGGCAAGGGCGAACACCACGCCACCGCCGTCACCCCGGCCGGCAAGAAAGCCTTCGACAAGCGGCTGCCCAACAGCGAGCCCAAACTCCGTGAGGTCTTCGCGAAACTGCAGGCCAAGCACGGCACCGTCCTCGTGGTCGTCGACCAGCCGGCCACGATCGGGGCCCTGCCGCTGGCCGTCGCCCGCGACATGGGCTGCCAGGTCGCCTATCTGCCCGGCCTCACGATGCGGCGGATAGCCGACCTCTACCCCGGCGAGGCCAAGACCGACGCCCGCGACGCATTCATCATCGCGGACGCAGCCCGCGCCATGCCGCACACCTTGCGCTCGCTCGACCTGGACGACGCCACCGTCGCCGAGCTGGAGATGATCGTCGGCTTCGACGACGACCTCGCCGCCGAAGCCACCCGACTGTCCAACCGGCTCCGCGGCCTGTTCACCCAGGTCCACCCTCACCTCGAACGCGTCCTGGGCCCGCGCATGCAGCACCCCGCCGTGCTGAAACTGCTCAGCCAGTTCGGCTCCCCAGCCCAGATCCGCAAGGCCGGACGCCGAAGGCTGATCACCCTGATCCGCCCCAAGGCTCCCAGGATGACGGAACGGCTGATCGACGAGGTCTTCACCGCACTCGACGAACAGACGGTCATCGTCCCGGGCACGGACGCAGCCGCGCTGATCGTCCCCAGCCTGGCCGACTCGCTCCAAGCAGTCCTCGACCAGCGCAAACTCCTCGCTCACCGGATCGAGGAACTCCTGGAGGCCCACCCTCTTTCCCAGGTCCTGATGTCCATGCCCGGCATCGGCATCAGGACCGGAGCCCGCATCCTCATCGACGTCGGCGACGGCACCAACTTCCCGTCCGCCGCCCACTTGGCCGCCTACGCCGGCCTCGCCCCGGCAACGAGAAGCTCGGGCTCCTCGATCCGCGGCGAACAGCCCTCCCGCCGGGGAAACAAGCAGCTCAAGCGGGCTTTCTTCCTCTCCGCCTTCGCTGCCCTGGCCGACCCGACCTCCCGCACCTACTACGACAAGAAGATCGCCCAGGGAAAGCACCACACCCAAGCCCTCCTCTGCCTCGCCAGACGTCGGGCCGACGTGCTCTTCGCCATGCTCCGCGACGGCACCTTCTACCAACCCCCAACCCCGATCACCCCTTGACCAAAGTCATAGGGGCACCCCCCCGCCTCGCCGGGCAGCCAGGCGATCAGGAGTGCGGGCAGGTGTGCGGCGGCCCAGCGCGGGGCCAGCGCTCTGCCGGTGACCACCACGGCGGCGGTCGGCGTACCGGTCGCGCGGACCTCTTTCAGGAGCCTCTCCTGGAGGCCGGTCAGCTCCAGCGTGGCGCTGTCCTTCAGTTCGCCGTCGGTACGGTCGGGAGAGAAGTAGCCGCCCCTGGTCCGTTCGCCGACCACCACGACCGCCGCGTCCGCCTGCCGCGCCGCCGCACGGGCCGCCGCCAGGCCGGAGGCGTCGTCCCCGGTGATGTCGCAGCCACGGACGTGCACGATCCGTACGTCGTCGCCCACCAGTTCCTGGAGCGCTTCGCGGATCGAGGGAACCGGATGCAGGGTGGGGAAGGCGTTGTACTCGCCCAGCAGGTTCAGCCCGTCGTCCGCGAGGGGGCCGATCAGAGCGAGCGTGCGCACCCGGTCGCGGGACAGTGGCAGCAGCTCCTTGTCGTTCTCGAGGAGGACGAGGGACTCCCGGGCGGCCGCGCACCACCCGGCTCCGCCCCGCACCGCGGCCCGGACGGCCCGGCCGACCGGTCGGATCCCCGTCGGCCAGGGGCCCGCCGCCGTCCGCTCGCCGGAAAACGGATCCGGGTCTCCCGCCCCGGCGGGCTAAGGTCGGGAACATGGCTTCCGAGGACGCGGACGAGAACGTGCACGGTGACAGCGGCGGGCCTGGCGGGACGGCTCCCGCCCAGGACGCCGGGGGTTCCGGAACCGCCGGCGCCCAGCCGCTCGATCCCGAGATCGCCGCCGCGGTGGCCGCCGCCGAGGCCGCCGGAGCGGCCCGGGGCGAGACCGTACGGATCGACAGCTGGATCTGGGCCGTCCGCCTGATCAAGACCCGTTCTCTGGGCGCGGCCGCCTGCCGTGGCGGGCACGTCCACGTCAACGGCGAGCGTGTGAAGCCCGCCTACTCCGTGCACGTCGGCGACGAGGTGCGGCTGCGGCACGAGGGCCGGGAACGGGTCGTGATCGTCAAGCGCCTGATCCGCAAGCGGGTCGGCGCTCCGGTGGCCGTCCAGTGCTATGTCGACAACTCCCCGCCTCCCCCGCCCCGCGAGGCCATCGCCCCCGCCGGCCTGCGCGACCGCGGCACCGGCCGCCCCACCAAGCGGGACCGCCGCGAGCTGGAGCGACTGCGCGCACTGCGCGGATCGGGCGGACCGCTGATGGGCGGACCTGGCGGGCCTGGCGGCGGGCCGCAAGGACCCGGCGGGCCGGGCGGGCGGCCGCGGGGCCGATAGGCCACAGCCGCCCCGCGCGCACGTCCTCTCCACGCCCGCGCATCCCCCTGTCCCGCACACCGGTGACGTCGGCCGGGCCCCCGCGCCCCTGCCGACGTCATCGGCGAAGTCCCTTACGGGTCACGCCCGTCGGCCCGCCCCCAGCAGCCGCAGCAGTTCCGCGTTGCTCCCGCGCCGGGCCCAGGCGATCAGGACGAGCGGCACGATCAGGATCAGCGGGGTCGCCGCGTACTGACCGTCGAAGACGGTGAGCTGGACGATGAACGCGCCGACCATGAGCGCGCTCAGCGCCACCGCCGCCACCGACTGCAGCACCGGCACCAACAGGGCGACCGCGCCCGCCAGTTCGAGCGCGCCGATGGTGTACATGCCCACACCGCCCCAGCCGATCTTGTCGAAGGACTCGACGGCCGACGGGTGCGCGATCAGCTTGGGCAGCGCGCTCGCGATCCCGTAGAAGAGCGCGAGCAGCACCTGCACCGCACGCAGGGCGATCCGGGCGAACCGACCACGGGCGGTCCCGGAAACGGCGGAGGTGGAAGTGACGGGAGCGGTGGTCTCGGACATGGGGGTCTCCTGGGGGAAGCGGTCCCGGTTGCTGTCACCGAGGTAGACCGGCCGCGCCCCGAGAACTCATCGCCTTTCACCCCACCGGTTCCGCCCTCTTCCCCGTCCCGGTCGGCGTCGGGGTCGTCACCGCCACGGCGGAAACCGTCCGTGAGGAACTCCCGGGCCGCGCCGGGGAACGGTCGCGGGCGGACGGCGTGAGCGGACCGTGGAAGCCGGGGGTGTGGAGGTTCAGGCAGGCCGTCCCCGGTGCCGCGTCCAGGCCGGCCGCCGCGAGCACCGGCGCGGTGCGCCGCCCGAGTCGCGCCCGCTCGAACCGCATCCGGCCCAGCTAATACAGCTCCCCGCGGAAGTGGTGGGCGAGCCGACGGCGGCTGCACCCCGGCCAGACCGTGCCGTCTGCGGTGCACCGCCAGGTGACGGCCCAGGTCGGCCAGGGTGCGCCGGGAGATCTCGGGCGGGATGCCCCGCTCCCGGTGGTGGGCGAGCCTGTGCGGAAGCGCGGCGAGGAAGACGTACACGGCGAAGGCGTCCCGCAGCGCGGCCGGGGCGGACGCCGACAACTGGCAGCTGGCAGCGGTCGGACGTGCGGCCCGTCTCGTCCGGGTCCCGGAGCAGTTCCTCGACGCGGTCGTCGAGGAGTCCCGGCGTGCCCGGGTCACCCGTCACCGTGCGCCGCTGCGCGACCAGTTCGTTGCTGCCCTCGTGCGGGACGGCCAGGTCGAGGAGTGTCTCGGGCAGGTCGTCGGCATCCGGCGGCACGGTGCGTCCCCTCTGTCACGAACGTCGTTGGTGCACGCCTTCGACGAAGAGTACGTTGCAGGGAGGAGTGGTGATCCGATGCGTACGGGCAGTGAACCGGCGACCGCGCGCAGTGCGCTGCGGGCGCGGTTCTGGCTGAGCGTGTGGGGGCTGGTCTGGGCGATCTTCGGCACGGCGGCGTTCGCGCTGGCCGGACGCCCCGGCTGGGCGGCCGCCTGCGGGGTGCTGTGGCTGGTGGCCACCATCGACATGGCCATGATCCTCCGGCACATCCGGCAGGGTCCGCACTACCAGCCGGGCCCGGACATACCGCCGTATCGGCCGCCGGACGGCGGTCCGCCCAGCCCGGGGCCGCCGCGGCACCGCCATCCCTGACCGGGTCTCGCGTCCCTCGCCCGCAGGTCAGTGCTCGAAGCGGGCCGCCTTCAGGTACTGCGGATTGGGGTCGAGCGCGGCCGCCAGCCGGAAATGGCGTTTGGCCTGGTCGGATCGGCCCTGGCGTTCATAGGTACGGGCGAGCGCGAAGTGCGCGAACGCGTTGTCCGGCTCGCGCTCCAGCACGATCGTGAACTCCAGTTCGGCGGGCCGTAGTTGAGCGGCGGCGAAGAAGGCGCGCGCACGCAGCAGTCGGGCCGCGGTGTTCTCGGGATGGGCGGCGATGACTCCGTCGAGCAGCTTCACCGCGCCGCGCGGGTCCCGTGCGTTGAGCAGATGCTCGGCGGCACGGAAGTCGATGACATGCGTCTCCGGGGTACGTCCGGTCGAACCGCTGGTCTCGTGCACGGCACAGTCCTTCCCTCGCTGCGGCCGTTCAACGCCCGGTCGCGGCCCGCTATTCCGCGCCGCCGCCCGGACGGCTGTCCTGCGACGCCGTCCGGGACGCGCGCGACCGTCGCACGAGCTCGTCCCAGACCTCCGCCACGCGCCCCCTCAGCACGTCCAGGGGTACGTCGTTGTCGATCACGATGTCGGCGATCTCCCGGCGCTGTGCGCGGGTCGCCTGCGCGGCCATACGCGCGCGTGCGTCCTCCTCGGTCATCCCGCGCAGCCGCACCAGCCGGTCGAGCTGGGTCTCGGGGCTCGCGTCGACGACGACCACGACGTCGTACAGCGGTGCCAGGCCGTTCTCGGTGAGCAGCGGGACGTCGTGGATCACGACGGCGTCGCCGGCCGCGGCGCTCTCCAACTCCTGGGAGCGGGCGCCCACCAGGGGATGCACGATCGAGTTGAGGACGGCCAGCTGGTCGGGGTCGGCGAACACGATGGAGCCGAGCCTGGGCCGGTCCAGGCTGCCGTCCGTGGCGAGAACGTCCTCGCCGAAGGCCTTCACCACGGCCGCGAGACCGGGTGTTCCGGGCTCGACGACCTCACGCGCGATGCGGTCGGCGTCGATCAGCACGGCCCCGTGCTCCACGAGCAGCCGTGACACCTCGCTCTTGCCGGCACCGATCCCGCCGGTCAGGCCCACTTTCAGCATGAGCGGAAGCTTAGGCCCTGGCACGGACAGGGCCACCACCGGCACCTGCCCGCAGCGAACGGCCGTGGCGGGCGCCCTAGTTCTCGCCCTCCCGCTCCGCCAGGAACCGCTCGAACTCGCGCCCGATCTCGTCGGCCGAGGGGATGTCCACCGGTTCGGCGAGCATGTTGCCCCGGGTCTCGGCGCCCGCGGCGGCGTCGTACTGGTGCTCCAGGCCCTGGATGAGCGCGGTCAGCTCCTCGTCGCCCTCCTGGATCTGCCGGTCGATCTCCGTCTGCGTGCGGTGTGCGTCGGTGCGCAGGGAGTGCGCGACACCGGGCAGCACCAGGCCGGTGGCGGCCGTGATGGCCTCCAGGACGGTGAGCGCCGCGTCCGGGTAGGCGGAGCGGGCGATGTAGTGCGGAACGTGCGCGGCGACGCCCAGGACGTCGTGCCCGGCCTCCATGAGGCGGTACTCCAGCAGCGACTCGGCGCTGCCGGGCACCTGCGCCTCGTCGAAGGGGCTGCGGTGGCCCGGGACGAGATCGGTGCGGCTGCCGTGCGGGGTGAGGCCCACGGGGCGGGTGTGCGGGACGCCCATGGGGATGCCGTGGAAGTTCACGGACAGGCGGACCCCGAGCCGCTCCACGATCTGTCGTACGGCCGCGGCGAAGCGCTCCCACTCCACGTCCGGCTCGGGGCCGGACAGCAGCAGGAAGGGCGCCCCCGTGGCGTCCTGGACGAGCCGGACCTCGATGCCGGGCTCCTCGTACTCGGTCCAGCGGTCCCGCTTGAAGGTCAGCAGCGGACGGCGGGCCCGGTAGTCCACGAGCCGGTCGTGGTCGAAGCGGGCCACGACCTGGTGGGGCAGTGAGTCGAGGAGCCGGTCGACGATCTGGTCGCCCGTCTCACCCGCGTCGATGTATCCGTCGAAGTGGTAGAGCATGACAAGGCCGGCCGACTCCTGGGCGAGCGCCATGTCGACGACTGCCAGGCCCTTCGGCTCCCATGCGTACAAACCCTGCGGATCAAGCACTGTGACCGCTCCTCCTCGTGTTCGTCATCGACAACACGCCCTGGAACAGGGTCATTCCCACAACACGCCGTTGATCAGCAATCTCTCGGAGTGGAGGGAACGAAGGGTACCCGCAACCCCCTGGGGGCGCGGGGAAGTGCGCGACCGGCCACAGACGGACCGGCAGCCGAAGAACGACCTCTGGCACCCGGAAACGCCCGAGGGGCCGCACCTCGAAAGGTACGGCCCCTCAGCGCTATCGGCTAAGCCCGGCGGCTGGCGATCAGCTCTGGCCGCCGGCCAGCTTCTCGCGCAGCGCGGCCAGCGCCTCGTCCGAGGCCAGGGCACCAGAGGTGTCCGCACCCTCGGAGGAGTACGAACCGCCACCGGACGCGGCCGGAGCGGCGGCCTCGCCACCCTCGGCGGCAGCGGCAGCGTCGGCCTCGCGGGACTTGATGACCTGCTGCTGGTGCTGCTCGAAGCGGGTCTGCGCCTCGGCGTACTGGCGCTCCCACTCCTCGCGCTGCTTCTCGTAGCCCTCGAGCCAGTCGTTGGTCTCGGGGTCGAAGCCCTCGGGGTAGATGTAGTTGCCCTGGTCGTCGTAGGACGCGGCCATGCCGTACAGGGTCGGGTCGAACTCGACCGAGGCCGGGTCGGCACCGAAGGACTCGTTGGCCTGCTTCAGCGAGAGGCTGATGCGACGACGCTCGAGGTCGATGTCGATGACCTTGACGAAGATCTCGTCGTTGACCTGGACGACCTGCTCCGGGATCTCCACGTGGCGCTCGGCCAGCTCGGAGATGTGGACCAGACCCTCGATGCCCTCGTCCACGCGGACGAACGCACCGAACGGAACCAGCTTCGTGACCTTACCCGGGACGACCTGGCCGATCTGGTGGGTGCGGGCGAACTGCTGCCACGGGTCTTCCTGGGTCGCCTTCAGCGACAGGGAGACGCGCTCACGGTCCATGTCGACGTCGAGGACCTCGACGGTGACCTCCTGGCCGACCTCGACAACCTCGGACGGGTGGTCGATGTGCTTCCAGGAGAGCTCGGAGACGTGGACCAGACCGTCGACGCCACCCAGGTCCACGAAGGCACCGAAGTTGACGATCGAGGAAACCACACCGGAACGGACCTGACCCTTCTGGAGGGTCGTGAGGAACGTCTGGCGGACCTCGGACTGGGTCTGCTCCAGCCAGGCACGGCGGGACAGGACCACGTTGTTGCGGTTCTTGTCCAGCTCGATGATCTTGGCCTCGAGCTCCTTGCCCACATAGGGCTGGAGGTCGCGGACGCGGCGCATCTCGACCAGGGAGGCCGGGAGGAAGCCACGGAGGCCGATGTCGAGGATGAGACCACCCTTGACGACCTCGATGACGGTACCGGTGACGATGCCGTCCTCTTCCTTGATCTTCTCGATGGTGCCCCAGGCACGCTCGTACTGGGCGCGCTTCTTCGAGAGGATCAGGCGGCCTTCCTTGTCCTCCTTCTGGAGGACCAGGGCCTCGATCTCGTCACCGACGGCGACGACCTCGTTCGGGTCGACGTCGTGCTTGATCGAGAGCTCGCGGCTCGGGATGACACCTTCGGTCTTGTAACCGATGTCGAGCAGGACCTCGTCCCGGTCGACCTTCACGATGACGCCGTCGACGATGTCGCCGTCGTTGAAGTACTTGATCGTCTCGTCGATCGCGGCGAGGAAGGCTTCCTCGTTACCGATGTCGTTGACCGCAACCTGCGGGGTGGTGGCGGTGGTCTCGGTGCTGCTCGTCATGTGGGAAAGGGCTCCGGTACGGACATTGAAGTCGTAGGTACTGCTTGCGCCAGGAGCCCGTTTCGCTCTGCCGAAGCCGGACAGCCAAGGAAGCGCCCCACCAGAGACTGGTGATGGCGCCTCGACAACCGAGGGGACATACAACAGATGCGAGCGCAGCCTGCTACGTCTGAGGAGCGCAGGCTCGCAGCGCAACTTGTAGCATACGGGGGCAGCCGGACAGGGTCAATGCGCGAAGGCGCCCACCCGGGGCGGATCGCCGCATACCCGGCACAAGAATCGTCCCAGGAGGCCACGCAGGGCTGCGGGACCCCTTCCGTGACGCGCGCCCGGCGGGTTGCACGGAAGAGTACGACGAGGGAGCCGATCATCCAAGAGCCCGAAGCGCTCGACCCTGAGGGGTTCGAGCCGGAAGCCACCCGACGCGACGCGGGAGTCGCGGAGAGCGCCAGCGCCAATCGGGGCTGGTGGGACCGCAACGCGGACGAGTACCAGGTCGAGCACGGCACGTTCCTCGGGGACGACCGCTTCGTGTGGGGCCCGGAGGGCCTGGACGAGGTGGAGGCCGAGCTGCTCGGCCCGCCGGAGGAGCTGAAGGGCAAGGACGTCCTGGAGATCGGCGCGGGTGCGGCGCAGTGCTCGCGCTGGCTGGCCGCCCAGGGCGCCCGCCCGGTGGCGCTGGATGTCTCGCACCGCCAGCTCCAGCACGCCCTGCGCATCGGCGGATCGTTTCCCCTCGTCTGCGCCGACGCCGGCGCGCTGCCCTTCGCGGACGGCTCCTTCGACCTGGCGTGCTCCGCGTACGGGGCGCTGCCGTTCGTGGCCGACCCGCGGCTGGTCCTGCGCGAGGTGGGCCGGGTGCTGCGGCCGGGCGGCCGGTTCGTCTTCTCCGTGACGCACCCGATCCGCTGGGCGTTCCCCGACGAGCCCGGCCCCGAGGGCCTCTCGGTGGCCTCGTCCTACTTCGACCGCACGCCGTACGTGGAGCAGGACGAGGAGGGCCGCGCGGTCTACGTCGAGCACCACAGGACGCTCGGCGACCGCGTCCGGGACATCGCGGTCTCGGGCTTCAGGCTGGTGGACCTCGTGGAGCCGGAGTGGCCGGCCTGGAACACCTCGGAGTGGGGCGGCTGGTCCCCGCTGCGCGGGAACCTGATTCCCGGGACGGCGATCTTCGTGTGCGAGCGGGACTGACCCCCTTCGCGTGCTCCTGGCGTCCCCTTCGCGTCCTCGCACGCACGCGTGGGCCGCGTTTTCCGGCCGTACGACACTAGGGGCGTGATCCGTTACGACGCCCTGGACGCGCTGCCCGTGCGCGCCGCCCTGCCCGCCCTCACCGACGCCCTGGACGCGCACGGCACCGCCGTCCTGGTGGCGCCGCCCGGCACCGGCAAGACGACGCTGGTCCCACTGGTGCTCGCGGGCCTGGTCGGCGGCGGTCCCGCGCGGCGGGTCGTGGTGGCCGAGCCGCGGCGGATCGCGGCGCGCGCGGCCGCCCGGCGGATGGCGTGGCTGCTGGGCGAGAAGACCGGCGGGAGCGTCGGCTACACGGTGCGCGGCGAACGGGTCGCGGGGCGGCACACGCGCGTGGAGGTCGTGACCACCGGTGTGCTGCTGCAGCGGCTGCAGCGGGACCAGGAGCTCGCGGGCGTCGACGTCGTGGTGCTCGACGAGTGTCACGAGCGGCATCTGGACGCCGACACGGTGGCCGCGTTCCTGTGGGACGTACGGCAGGCGCTGAGGCCGGAGCTGCGGCTGGTGGCCGCGTCGGCGACCACGGACGCGGGGGGCTGGGCGCGGCTGCTCGGCGATGCTCCGGTGGTCGAGGCCGAGGGGGTCTCGCACCCCGTGGACGTGCTGTGGGCGCCGCCCGCGCGTCCGGTACGGCCGCCGCACGGCATGTGGGTGGATCCGGCGCTGCTGGCACACGTGGCGTCGGTGGTGCGGCGGGCGCTGGCCGAGCGGGAGGGCGACGTACTGTGCTTCCTGCCCGGCACGGGCGAGATCGCGCGCGTGGCCGGGCAGCTCGGCGGTCTGGGGGCGGTGGACGTGCTCCAGGTGCACGGGCAGGCGCCGGCCGCCGTGCAGGACGCGGTGCTGGCGCCCGGGGAGCGGCGCCGGGTGGTGCTGGCCACGTCCGTGGCGGAGTCTTCGCTGACGGTGCCCGGGGTGCGGGTGGTGGTCGACTCGGGGCTGGCGCGGGAGCCGCGGGTGGATCATGCGCGCGGCCTGAGCGGGCTGACCACGGTACGGGCGTCCCGCGCGGCCGGGCGGCAGCGGGCGGGGCGGGCCGGGCGTGAGGCGCCGGGCGCGGTGTACCGGTGCTGGACGGAGGCCGAGGACGGCCGTCTGACGGCCTTTCCCGCGCCGGAGATCAAGGTGGCCGATCTGACCGCGTTCGCCCTTCAGGCGGCCTGCTGGGGCGATCCCGACGCCTCGGGGCTGGCGCTGCTGGATCCGCCACCGGGCGGGGCGATGGCGGCGGCGCGGGATGTCCTGTCGGCCGTGGGGGCGGTGGACTCCGACGGGCGGGCCACCGAGCGAGGAGTGCGGCTGGCTCGGCTGGGGGTGCATCCGCGGCTGGGGCGGGCGCTGCTGGACACGTCGGGCGAGGGGGCCGAGGTTGTCGCTCTGCTCTCGGAGGAGGTGCCGCGGGAGTACGGGGACGATCTCGCCGGTGCGTTGCGGAGGGCTCGGCGTGGTGGCGACGCCTATGCGGGGCGATGGGTCGCGGAGGTGCGGCGGCTGCGGGCCGTCTCGGGGGAGTTCGCCCACCCGCTCACCCGTGACCGCCGCCCAGAAGGCACCGCCCAGGCCGGACCGGACACCCCGGCGGGAGCAGGAGACCGTCGGCCGCGAGGGGGCGCCGGGGCCGGCGGGTGGGGCGGGGCCGGGGAGGACGGGCTCGTCGGGCTCGTCGCCGCTCTTGGTTTTCCCGAGCGGGTCGCCAAGTCGGACGGGGGGTCGTATCTCATGGCCTCGGGGACGCGGGCCGAGGTGGCCGAGGGGTCGGCTCTGCGCGGAGCGCCCTGGATCGTCGTCGCCGTCGCCGACCGGCCCGCCGGGAAGGGGCACGCGCGCGTGCGGCTCGGGGCAGCCGTGTCCGAGGAGGTGGCCCGGGCCGCGGCCGGAGCGCTGCTGACGGAGCGGGACGAGGTGCACTGGGCCGACGGGGACGTCGTGGCCCGGCGCGTCGAGCGGCTGGGAGCCGTCGAGCTGGCCGTGCGGCCTCTGAGGGACGCCGGACCGGCCCTCGTACGCGCGGCGCTCCTCGACGGGCTACGGCAGGACGGGCTCGGGCTGTTGCGCTGGTCACCGGAGGCGCAGACGCTGCGGCAGCGGCTGGCGTTCCTGCGCGCGCACCTCGGGGAGCCGTGGCCGGACGTGTCGGACGAGGCGCTGCACGCGCGCGTGGACGAATGGCTGGAACCTGAGCTGAGCCGGGCCCGGCGGCGGGCCGATCTCGGGCGGATCGACGCCGGGCAGGCGCTGGCGCGGCTGCTGCCCTGGGCGAGCGGGGAGGCCGCCCGCCTTGACGAGCTGGCGCCCGAGCGGATCGCCGTACCGAGCGGGTCCAGGATCCGGATCGACTATCGGGACCCCGAGCGGCCCGTGCTCGCGGTGAAGCTGCAGGAGATGTTCGGGCTGCGGGAGACACCGGCCGTCGCGGGGGTGCCGCTGCTCGTGCACCTCCTCTCCCCCGCCGGACGGCCCGCCGCCGTCACCGCCGACCTCGCCTCCTTCTGGAAGGACGGCTACAAGGGCGTGCGCGCGGAGTTGCGGGGGCGCTATCCGAAACATCCGTGGCCGGAGGACCCGGCGACGGCCGAGCCCACCCGGCACACCAACGCGCGGCTCAGGCGCTGACCGGTTCGGGTTCCGTCGTCTGCGCGGGGGCCGGGTCCTGGGGGCGGCGGCCGCGTGCCTCCAGGTACAGGGCGAGGGAGAGGAGCAGCAGGCCGAAGGCCAGCGAGCCCCAGGGGACGTAGGAGGTGAGCGTCAGGATCAGGGTGCGGTTGTGCTTGACCAGGGCGACCGTGTGCTCGATGTAGTCCTCGCGCATCTTCACGTCCCCCGCGAACGCCGTCACCTTGGCCCGGCCCCCGAGCAGGGTTCCGCCGCGCAGTTCCTCCTTGTGGAGCTCCTCGGCGTACACGGGTGCTCCGGTGACCGGTTCGACCCAGAACTTGCGGACCGTGCTGTACCAGCGGGTGGTACCGGTCTTGGCCACCGACTGGGGGGTGATGCCCTGCACGGGCATGGCCTTCGGGAAGGGCACCTTGGTCCAGGGGACGGTCTGTTCGAAGTAGTAGACCTTCACGCCGCGGAAGGTCTGCGTGCCCTTGTAGTGGATGGGGCTGGTGGTGCGGGTCTGGGCGTCGAAGTACTCGTAGTCGCGCTTCTGGGTGAGGAAGGGCCACTTGAACTCGATGCCGTCCCGTTTGACCGGGTCGCCGTCGACCGCCTCGCCGGTGGCGTGGACGGGATCCTGGCTGTGGGCGTCGAAGATGTAGCGCTCGGGGACCTTGGAGACCATCTTGCCGTCGGGGCCCTGGACGTAGGACAGGCTGTCCCAGACGACGACCGGCCGCCCCGCCGTCCTCTCGATCTTCTTGGCGGCCTCCACATCGCCCCTGAGGGTCTGCACGATGGTCACCTTGGAGACCTTCTTCGCGCGCATCGTGCCGTAGTCGAGGAGGGTGGCGCCCTTGGCCTCCACGACCATGTCCTGGTACTGGTTCGCCGGGATCCGGGCCAGACGCGGGAAGGCGTACCAGCGCATCAGCGGGGACAGCGCCGCGAAGAACACGGCGCAGGCGAGCAGGACCAGGCTTGCCTTGCGGCGCATTCCGGCCTCCCTCCCGGACGGGCGCTGCTACGGGTGCGAGGGCACCGTCGTCAGCAGCGGCTTGGGGGACGTCCGGCCCGTCGGCGCACCCATGGCGGTGATCGCCAGGACCAGGGCGAGCGCGAGGGCGAGACCGGACGCGGCGGCGATCAGGGCGCGCATGCGGGGCCTCCCGGCGGACGGTTCCTGATGAATCGTCAGATGCAGGTGCGGCAGGCACCGTAGCAACGGGCGGCCGAGATGAGAACAGGTTGCACACACGGACAAGGGCGCCCTCTCCGTGGCGGAGGGGGCGCCCTGTGGCCCTGTGTGCCGTCCGTACCGTCAGGAGGTCGCGGACGGGGACGGGCTCGGCGAGGGGCCGGCCGAGGTGTCGGTCGCGGCGACCTTCAGCTCGACGGTGAGCGTCGCGCCGCCGGTGGTGGTGATGCGGAGCAGGAAGGTGCCGGTGGTGTCGTCCGCGTAGAGCTTCGGCAGGGTGAGCAGGCCCTTGTCGTCCGTCCGGAGGTCGGTGAGGGTGCGTACGGTCTTGCCGTCGGCGTCCTTGAAGTAGGGGCCCTTGTCGTTCTCGGTGGCGTCGTCGGCCGACTTGATCAGGGTGGCGGTGGCCGCGACCTTGTCCGCGACGGCGCCCTTGTACGTCGCCTTCACCTGGACCTGGTCGGCGAACTCGCCGCCCGGAGTGCAGGTCAGCGGGGTGTCGCTGGTGCGGGCGAGAGTGTCGGCGGCGCGGTCGGTGACGGTGGCCGTGTAGTCGACGCCCTTGGTCTTGTGGCCGACGACGGCGGTGGTGATCTTGAAGTTGCCGGTCTTCTCGCCCGCCTGGAGCGCGGGCGCGACCGCCACGCCCTTGGCGTCGGTGGCGATCGTGGCCACGGTCTCGCCGCCGACGAAGGTGGCGTCGGTGTCGCCGGTGATGGTGAACCGGATCCGGACCTTGCCGACAGCCTTGCCCGCCTTGGTCTCCGCGCGGGTGCCGATCCGTAGGCCGAACGCGTCACCGGCCATCGCGGTGAGCTTGCCGGTGTCCGCGTCCTCCAGGTGGTCCACGGTCTCGGAGGGGGTGGGCGGCTTCGGGGCCGGCGGCTTCGGGTCCGGGTTCCCGTTGCCGCCGCCCGGCTTGCCGGGGTCGGGCTTGCCCGGGTCAGGTTTGCCCGGGTCGGGCTTGCCGGGGTGCGACGGGCCGTGGCCCGGCTTGGACTTCGGCGTACCGGAGGGCTTCGGGGTGCTGTCGTCGCTGCGGTGCCGGGGCACGCCGCCGGTGCCGTCGGGCACGGAGTGGATGCCCTTGCGGTAGTACTCCAGCCACCTCAGGACCAGGTTCAGGTAGTCCTGCGAGTTGTTGTAGCCGAGGATCGCGCTGTGCAGGCCGGCCTCGGTGGACATGTCCCGGCCGTCGCGGCACAGGTAGTGGCCGGCGGCGAGTGCGGCGTCGTAGACGTTGTTGGGGTCCTTCTTGCCGTCGCCGTTGCCGTCGCGGCCGGCCCAGGCCCAGGTGGACGGGATGAACTGCATCGGGCCGACGGCCTGGTCGTAGGCGCTGTTGCCGTCGTACTCGCCGTGGTCGGTGTCCTTGATGAGCGCGAAGCCGTTGCCGTCGAGCTGCGGGCCGAGGATCCGGCTCAGCGTCGTGCCGTTCGCGTCGACGAGGCCGCCGCGGGCCTGGCCGGACTCGACCTTGCCGATGGCGGCGAGCAGTTGCCAGGGCAGATTGCACTCCGGCTTGGAGGAGCGCAGTTCGGCCTCGGCCTTCTTGTAGGCGTCGAGGACCGTGGCGGGGATACCGGCCTCGGCCTCACCCCGGGAGACGGGCGTGCCGACGGTGGGCGACGGGCTGGGGTTGGGGCTGTTGAGAGGCGGCAGGTCCGTGTAGTACGGCGAGTTGCCGGTGGCGTTGTCGTCGGAAGCCGCGTCCGGCACGGGGGTGCTGGCCCCGGCCGCGGCCTGTCTGCCGCTGCCCTCGCCGGTCACCACTCCCGGAGCCTGGGACGCGGACAGAGCCGCGACCGCTGCCGCGGCCACGGCGGTGGTCGCCGCCCCTTTGCGCAGCCGCCTGCCAAAATGCGCCGCCATAGAGTGAACCCTCCCGTGGACGTGTTGCGTCCGTCTCCGTCTGACTGCCTCGCCCTGGTGTGACGGTTGACCCGGCGTTCTGGTTTCCCTGTGCCGCCCTTCCATTCGTGCGACGCGTGTTCGACCATGCGGCGGGGCAGACAACCCAGGTGACCCTACGACAACTTGCTGTACGCAGGGACCCGTTCGCGCCCGGTTTTTACCGTTTGGCCAACTCACGTTGCCCTGGGTGCCCTCGAGTGAGGCTCACGCATACTGGACGGACGTGATCAACGGTTCCGGCGCCGGGGCCGACAACCGTTCCAGGGGGCCCTGTTGCCGTTCACGCTCAGCCATGCGGCGGCCGTGCTGCCCGGTATCCGGCAGGACGGCGGCGGCCGGGGCCGGTTGGTGCCCGCGGTGCTCGTCGCGGGCTCGTTCGCGCCCGACATGACCTACTACGCGGCGAGTGTCCTGTCGGGCGGGATGGAGTTCGGGACGGTCACGCACTCCTTCGCGGGTGTGGTGGGCGTGGACGTGCTCATCACCTGGGCGTCGGTGGGGCTGTGGCTGCTCGTCCGGGAGCCGCTGGTGGCGCTGCTGCCCCGGCGCGGCCAAGGGCGCCCGGCGGCACTGCTGCGCTGCGGTGCGCCCCGCACGCGCGTGCGGGGCTCTTCCGTGCTGTGGTGGTACGTCTCCGCCGTGCTCGGCGCGCTGACGCATGTCGTGTGGGACGCGTTCACGCATCACGACCGGTGGGGGTCACGGCTGATTCCGGCTCTTGGGCGGAGTGCGGCGGGCATGCCGATGTACTCATGGCTGCAGTACGGCACGTCCGCGGTGGCCGCCGTGGTGATCGCCGTGTTCCTGGCACGTGCGCTGCGCGGGGCGCCGGGCGGTGAGCCGGTGGGAGTGCCCGTGCTGTCCGTACGGGACCGGTGGCGGGCCTTTGCCGTGATCGGCGGCTGTGCGCTGGCGGGCGCGGTGCAGCGGGCCTCGCGGTGGTGGAAGTACCAGGGCGCCGCCGCCAGTCCCTGGGACCTGGTGCCCACGTTGTGTTTCGGGGTCGGCGCCGGGCTGGTCCTCGGGGTGCTGGTGTACGCGGCCGGGGTCAGGGTGTGGCGCCCGGCCCCGGCTCCGGACGGTCCCGGTGCGGCGGTCGGTGCGGACCGGGGCCGCCCGGTGGCTCGGTGACGCGGGCCACGAGGACCGGCGCCACGAAGACGGTGAGGGTGCGCCGGGGGCGGACCCTCGGGATCAGGGTGAGCAGAAGCGCGAGGTAGCCGCGGGCCAGGTCCGCCCGGGCCCGCCAGTCGGGGGCGGCACCGTCCGTCCTGGCGACCCGGGCGGCGAGCCGGCGCCGGAGGTTCGCCGCGGCCCTGCGGACCGTCGCGGGCAGGTCGGCGGGGATGCGGGCGGTGCTCGCGTCGGCCGCGAGGGGCGGGACCGACGAGGCAGGCGTGGCCTGGGCCGAGGCGGTGTCCGCCCGGGCCGGGGTGCCGTGGCGTGCCTCGGGCGTCCGGCGGTGGAGCATGCGTATACCCATGCCCGCAGTGTTGCGGCTGCGGGGGGCGGGGGGCGTTTTGGCGGGGGCCACGTGAGTGAAGCGCCCTGCGAGGGTTCGGCCGGTTCGGGTGCGGGCGGGGGCCAGGAGAGCCGTGGGTGCTGTGCGGGCCGAGGGGCCTGTGGGCGGGTCGCGGTGGGGCCGTGCACCGCCGGAACGCGTCGTGGGGGTTGATCACCGTTGCGGCGGAGAAGAAATTGCCACCGCCGCGATGCGAGAGAAGCAGGCCTCGGGGTCGCGGCAGGGGGATGACGTCGGCCTTGGCGCTCGCCGGACGTCACGACAGCGGGGCAGCAGGCACGGGCCTCGCCTGCCGTCACGGTAGGGGAGCAGAAGCCGTCTGCCTCGGTACCTGCCAGTCGCCGCGGCAGGGCGGAGGGAAGAAGTCGTTCCCTTCGTCGCCCGCCCGCACCGCGGCGGACGGGAAACGTGGGCCCCTGGCAGACGATCGCCGGCGCAGCTGCGGGAGAAGGCCCCGCGCCGGGCATCCGGCCGGACTCGCGGTGGCGGAGGCCGTTGCCGCAGGGTGGCGGCAGCGGCCTCCGCCGGGGCCGTGGAGGCTAGTGCGCTGCCGACTCCCAGTCCGGGCCCACGCCCACGGAGACGTCGAGGGGCGCCCTCAGGTGGACCGCTTCGGCCATCTCGCGGCGGACGATCTCCTCGGTGGCCTCGCGCTCGCCGGGGGCGATCTCCAGGACGATTTCGTCGTGGACCTGGAGCAGCATGCGGGACTTGAGGTCCGCCTCGCGCAGGGCCCGGTCGACCTTGAGCATGGCGATCTTGACGATGTCCGCCGCCGTGCCCTGGATCGGCGCGTTCAGGGCCATGCGCTCGGCCGCCTCGCGGCGCTGGCGGTTGTCGCTGTTGAGGTCGGGGAGGTAGCGGCGGCGACCGAAGAGGGTCGCCGTGTAGCCCGTCGCCCGGGCCTCGTCGACCGCGCGGCGGAGGTAGTCCCGGACCCCGCCGAACCGCTCGAAGTAGGTGTCCATCAGGGCGCGCGCCTCGGCCGCGTCGATGTTCAGCTGCTGGGAGAGGCCGAAGGCGGAGAGGCCGTAGGCCAGGCCGTACGACATCGCCTTGATCTTGCGGCGCATCTCCGCGTCCACCGCGTCCCGCCCGACCGAGAAGACCTGCGAGGCGACCGTGGTGTGCAGGTCCTCGCCGGAGGTGAACGCCTCGATGAGGCCCTCGTCCTCGGAGAGGTGGGCCATCACCCGCAGCTCGATCTGGCTGTAGTCGGCGGTCATCAGGGACTCGAAGCCCTCGCCGACCACGAAGCCACGGCGGATCGCCCGGCCCTCGTCGGTGCGGACCGGGATGTTCTGCAGGTTCGGGTCCGTGGAGGACAGGCGGCCGGTCGCGGCCACCGTCTGGTTGAAGGTGGTGTGGATACGGCGGTCGCCCGCGATGGTCTTGATCAGGCCCTCGACCGTGACGCGCAGCTTCGCCTGCTCGCGGTGCCGGAGCATGATCACCGGCAGTTCGTTGTCGGTCTGGGTGGCGAGCCAGGCCAGGGCGTCGGCGTCGGTGGTGTAGCCGGTCTTGGTCTTCTTGGTCTTGGGCAGGGCCAGCTCGCCGAAGAGGACCTCCTGGAGCTGCTTGGGCGAGCCCAGGTTGAACTCGTGGCCCGCGGCCGCGTGTGCCTCCTTCACGGCCTGCTGGACGGCACCCGCGAACGTCTGCTCCATCGCTTCGAGGTGCGCGCGGTCGGCCGCGATGCCGTGGCGCTCCATGCGGGCCAGCAGAGCGGAGGTGGGCAGCTCCATGTCCCCCAGGAGGTCGGCGGCGCCGACCTCCTCCAGGCGCGCCTCGAAGGCCTCGCCCAGGTCGAGGACGGCACGGGCCTGGATCATCAGCGCCTCGGCCTCGGCGCCGTCGTCCGCGCCGAAGGCCAGCTGGCCGTCGGCCGCGGCGGCGGGGGCCAGCTCGCGGTGCAGGTACTCCAGGGACAGCGCGTCCAGGTCGAAGGAGCGGCGGCCCGGCTTGACCAGGTAGGCGGCGAGCGCGGTGTCCATGCCGACGCCCTCGACGCTCCAGCCGTGCTCGGCGAAGACGCGCATGGCGCCCTTGGCGCTGTGGAACACCTTGGGCCGGGCGGCGTCGGCGAGCCAGGCCGCGAACGCGTTCTCGTCGGCCTCGTCCAGCTCGGCGGGGTCGAACCAGGCGGCGGCGCCCTGGGCCGCGGCGAGCGCGACCTCGGCGACCGAGCCGGTGCCCAGCGCCCAGGTGTCGACGGTGGCGACGCCGAGGGTCCCCGTGCCGTGCTCGGCGAGCCAGGGGGCCAGCTCGCCGGTGCCGAGGACCGTGCCGTCCAGTTCCACGCCCTCCGCGGCAACCGGGGTGACCTCGGCCTCCTCGGAGCCCGGGTCGACCGCGAAGAGCCGCTCGCGCAGGGAGGGGTTGCGGATCTCCAGGGTGTCCAGGACCAGCGCGACGGTCTTGCGGTCGTACGGAGCCCGCTCCAGGTCGGTGACCGTCTTCGGCAGCTCGACCTGCCGCTCCAGCTCGGTGAGGCGGCGGTTGAGCTTGACCGACTCCAGGTGGTCGCGGAGGTTCTGCCCGGCCTTGCCCTTGACCTCGTCGACACGCTCGACCAGCTCCGCGAACGAGCCGAACTGGTTGATCCACTTCGCCGCGGTCTTCTCGCCGACGCCGGGGATGCCGGGGAGGTTGTCGGACGGGTCGCCGCGCAGGGCCGCGAAGTCGGGGTACTGGGCGGGCGTCAACCCGTACTTCTCGACAACCTTCTCCGGGGTGAAGCGGGTCAACTCCGAGACGCCCTTCGTCGGGTACAGCACGGTCGTGTTCTCGGTGACCAGCTGGAAAGAGTCGCGGTCGCCGGTGACGATCAGCACCTCGAAGCCCTCGGCCTCGGCCTGGGTGGCGAGGGTGGCGATGACGTCGTCCGCCTCGAAGCCCTCGACGGCGAAGCGCGGTGCGTGCATCGCGTCGAGCAGCTCGCCGATCAGCTCGACCTGGCCCTTGAACTCGTCCGGGGTCTTGGAGCGGTTCGCCTTGTACTCGGTGAACTGCTCGGAGCGCCAGGTCTTGCGGGAGACGTCGAACGCCACCGCGAAGTGCGTGGGCGCCTCGTCGCGCAGGGTGTTGGCCAGCATCGACGCGAAGCCGTAGATCGCGTTCGTCGGCTGGCCGGTCGCGGTCGTGAAGTTCTCCGCGGGCAGCGCGAAGAACGCGCGATAGGCCAGCGAGTGCCCGTCCATGAGCATCAGCCGGGGACGGGTGCCGCCGGGGTTCTTGTCGGTCTTCTTCGATGCTGTCTCTGCCACGCCCCCGATCCTGCCACGGCCCACTGACACTCCGGTGCGGTCGGCTCCGCCGGGGTGCCGGGGACGTCCGCCGGCGGCCGCTCGTCGCGAGAGGAAACCGTGCGGGGAAACGGCGAGAGGAAGAGGGACAAGAGGAGGGGCACGCCACGGCGGTGGAGAGCGGGCGGGTGTGACGGTCGTCACCATGAGGGGGGTTCGGCACCGCCGGACAGCGCCGTCGGGGCGCATCGCCGTTGCGGCGGGAAGAAGATGAGCGGCACCGGGCGCCCGAGGCCTCGCGGTCCGGCAAACCCGGCTCTCTCGATTGTCGGCGGCCCGTGGGAGGATCGGGACCTTATTACTCACACGCAGTGCGAAGAGGAGCGTGCGATGGCGACGAAGCCTCCCACGGGTGATCCGGTTCAGGACGCGCCGCAGGTAGCGGAGCCGAAGCACGCGGCGGCGGGGCTGCCCGCCATCGGGCACACCTTGCGCATCGCCCAGCGGCAGATGGGCGTGAAGCGCACCGCGCTGACGCTGCTGCGGGTGAACCAGAAGGACGGCTTCGACTGCCCGGGCTGCGCCTGGCCGGAGCCGGAGCACCGGCACAAGGCGGAGTTCTGTGAGAACGGCGCCAAGGCGGTGGCCGAGGAGGCCACCCTGCGCCGGGTCACGCCCGAGTTCTTCGCCGCGCACTCCGTCGCCGACCTGGCCACCAGGAGCGGCTACTGGCTGGGCCAGCAGGGGCGGCTCACGCACCCCATGTATCTCCCCGAGGGCGGCGAGCGCTACGAGCCGGTGAGCTGGGAGCGGGCCTTCGACATCATCGGCGAGGAGATCGCGCGGCTCTCCTCCCCCGGCGAGGCCGTCTTCTACACCTCGGGGCGGACCAGCAACGAGGCCGCGTTCCTGTACCAGCTCTTCGCGCGCGAGCTGGGCACCAACAACCTCCCCGACTGCTCGAACATGTGCCACGAGTCGTCCGGCTCGGCACTCAGCGAGACCATCGGCATCGGCAAGGGCAGCGTCCTGCTGGAGGACCTCTACAGGGCCGATCTGATCATCGTCGCGGGGCAGAATCCGGGGACGAACCACCCGCGCATGCTCTCCGCCCTGGAGACGGCCAAGGCGAACGGCGCGAAGATCATCAGCGTCAACCCGCTGCCCGAGGCCGGCCTGGAGCGGTTCAAGAACCCGCAGACCCCGCAGGGCATGCTCAAGGGCGCCGCGCTCACCGATCTGTTCCTGCAGATCCGCATCGGCGGCGACCAGGCGCTCTTCCGTCTCCTCAACAAGCTGATCCTGCAGACGGAAGGCGCGGTCGACGAGGAGTTCGTGCGCGAACACACCCACGGGTACGAGGAGTTCGCCGCCGCAGCGCAGGCCGCCGACTGGGACGAGACGCTCACCGCGACCGGCCTCACGCGCGGGCAGATCGAGGAAGCCCTGCGGATGGTGCTCGCCTCGCAGCGCACCATCGTCTGCTGGGCGATGGGTCTCACCCAGCACAAGCACGCGGTCCCGACCATCCGCGAGGTGGTCAACTTCCTGCTGCTGCGCGGCAACATCGGGCGTCCGGGCGCGGGCGTGTGCCCGGTGCGCGGCCACTCGAACGTGCAGGGCGACCGCACGATGGGCATCTTCGAGCGGCCCGCCCCGGCCTTCCTGGACGCGCTGGAGAGGGAGTTCGGGTTCGCGCCGCCGCGTGAGCACGGCTTCGACGTCGTACGGGCCATTCGCGCGCTGCGCGACGGCGAGGCGAAGGTGTTCTTCGCCATGGGCGGCAACTTCGTCTCCGCCTCTCCCGACACGGAGGTCACGGAGGCGGCCATGCGGCGCGCCCGGCTGACCGTGCACGTGTCGACCAAGCTCAACCGTTCGCACGTGGTCACGGGCGCGCGTGCCCTGATCCTGCCGACGCTCGGCCGTACGGAACGGGATCTGCAGGGCAGTGGCGAGCAGTTCGTCACCGTCGAGGACTCCATGGGCATGGTGCACGCCTCGCGCGGGCGGCTCGCGCCCGCGAGCGGGCAGCTGCTGTCCGAGCCGGCGATCGTGTGCCGGATGGCGCGCCGGGTCCTGGGCGAGAACAGCGTCGTGCCGTGGGAGGAGTTCGAGAAGGACTACGCGACGATCCGCGACCGCATCGCGCGCGTGATCCCCGGCTTCGAGGACTTCAACGCCCGCGTGGCCCGCCCTGGCGGCTTCGCGCTGCCGCACGCCCCGCGCGACGAGCGCCGCTTCCCGACGGCGACCGGCAAGGCCAACTTCACGGCGGCGCCGGTGGAGTACCCGGAGCTGCCCGAGGGCCGGCTGCTGCTGCAGACGCTGCGTTCGCACGACCAGTACAACACCACGATCTACGGCCTGGACGACCGTTACCGGGGCATCACCAACGGCCGCCGGGTGGTGCTGGTGAACCCGCAGGACGCGCGGGCCCTGGGGATCGCCGACGGGTCGTACGTCGACCTGGTGAGCGAGTGGAAGGACGGCGTGGAGCGGCGGGCGCCGGGCTTCCGGGTCGTGCACTATCCGACGACCCGGGGCTGCGCGGCGGCCTACTACCCGGAGACCAATGTGCTCGTGCCGCTGGACGCCACCGCCGACACCAGCAACACCCCGGCCAGCAAGTCCGTCGTGGTCCGCCTCGAGAGCCAGGAGGGCGAGCGCCAGGAAGGCGGGAGCCAGGAGGGCGAGAGCCTCGCGACACGCCGTCTGGAACAATTGGTGACCGACTGAGCGTTTGCTCAGCCAAGAGACAGGCGTACGACGAACGGAGCCGGGCCCATGGGTGAGCAGCAGCAGGTGAAATTCCCGCAGGAGGTCATCGACGAGTACGCCGCACTCGGCGTCGACCTTCCCGCGCTGTTCTCGGCGGGCCACCTCGGGGCGCGGATGAGCGTGCAGATCCTGGAGGCCTCGGCGGAGCGGGTCGTCGGGACGATGCCCGTGGAGGGCAACACCCAGCCCTACGGCCTGCTGCACGGGGGTGCCTCCGCGGTGCTGGCGGAGACCTTGGGCTCGATCGGCTCCATGCTGCACGGCGGCACCTCGAAGATCGCGGTCGGCGTGGACCTGAACTGCACGCACCACCGCGGCGTCCGCTCGGGTCTGGTGACCGGCGTGGCCACGCCCGTGCACCTGGGCCGGTCGACGGCGACGTACGAGATCGTGATCAGCGACGAGGAGGGCCGCCGGGTGTGCAGCGCCCGGCTGACCTGTCTGCTGAGGGACGTCCGCAAGGGCGACGAGGTGCACGTACAGGGCAAGGGCGCCTGACAGCGTCCCGGCGGGGCCGTCGGGCCCCGCCGAACCGTCACCCCCGCCCGGTCGGCAGGACCACCGGGCCGAAGAACCGCCCCTTGGAGTGACCGGCATGGGGCACGCGCCTCGAAGTGGCGTCAAGAGAGCGGCACCGCTGGCCAGTTGACGGCCCGCCAGGTCCTCAGTGGCCCGCGGAGGCCGGCCCGGCGGCCGACGGCCGGCCGCGCCACCCCAACCGGCAACGCCGCCAGCCGCGTTCCGCACCCCGCGCCCGGAATCGCGAAGAAGTTCCGAAGCCTCGACTTCCCTTCGCCGACGTAACTCTACGTAATACGCGTGCAATACACATTTGCGCTTTCCCCCCTGGTTCCCCTTGTACACGGCGCTCCTCCGCAACCCCGGAAGTCGCCTGCAGCAACGGTGACGCGTAATCACCAAAACCACTGAGACACCTGAACAGATCATGGTGAATCCTGCAGGTTCTCAGAATGCGGACGGGGCGAATCGGCCTGAATTCCAGCTTTCCCCCCGCGCTGCACCGCTCTGCATTACCTCGTGTCATAACAAGAGCGTCACAGCCTTGGTCAAGCTCTCCTCCACGTTCCCCACACACGCTTAGAGTCACGGCCAGTCACCGCTCCACCGCGAGTGCGGTACCGGCGCGGCACCCGTCGTTCCTCGACAGAGGGGGCGAACGTGCCTGCGGAAAGGATCGATTGTGCGACAGCGTTCTCTGGTGATTCTTACCTCCGTGCTGACCACCGGAGCTCTGACCCTCACCGCTTGTGGCTCCCGCGACAAAGACAACAAGGGTGGCGGTGACGGTGGCAACGTGACGGTCACGATCGGCGTCGACGCCCCGCTGACCGGCCAGAACTCCGCGACGGGACTCGGTATCCAGTACGGCGCCCAGATCGCCGTCGACGACGCCAACAAGAACAAGACCGTCCCGGGCGTCACCTTCAAGATCAAGGCCCTGGACGACAAGGCGATTCCGGCCACCGGCCAGCAGAACGCCACCCAGCTCGTCTCGGACAAGAACGTGCTCGGCGTCGTCGGCCCGCTCAACTCCGGTGTGGCCACGCAGATGCAGCAGGTCTTCGCCACGGCCAACCTGGTGCAGATCTCGCCGTCCAACACCGCGCCCGAGCTGACCCAGGGCAAGAACTGGCAGACCAGCAAGTCCCGTGCGTTCAAGACCTACTTCCGCACCGCGACCACCGACGCGCTGCAGGGTGCCTACGCGGCGGACTACGCCTACAACGGCATCCACAAGAAGAAGGCGTTCGTCGTCGACGACAAGCAGACCTACGGCGCGGGCCTCTCCAAGATCTTCAAGGAGCAGTTCACCAAGCAGGGCGGCAAGGTCATCGGCACCGACCACATCAACGTGGGCGACCGCGACTTCTCCACGCTGGCCACCAAGATCAAGAACTCGGGCGCCGACCTGCTGTACTACGGCGGCCAGTACGACGAGTCCCAGGTGCTGACCAAGCAGCTCAAGGACGCCGGCGCCAAGATCCCGCTGTTCGGCGGTGACGGCATGTTCACCCCGACCTACATCAAGACCGCGGGCAAGGCGGCCGAGGGCGACCTGGTGACCTCGATCGGTGTCCCGGTCGACACCCTGCCCGCCGCCAAGGACTTCGTGGCCACCTACAAGGCCAAGAAGTACCCCGGTGACTACGGCACCTACGGCTCCTACGCCTACGACGCCACCACGGCGATCATCAAGGCGGTCGCCTCGGTCGTGAAGGACGGCAAGATTCCGGACGACGCCCGCGCCCAGGTCGTCGACGGTGTCCAGAAGAGCTCCTTCGACGGCATCTCCGGCAAGATCGCGTTCGACGAGTACGGCGACACCACGAACAAGCAGCTGACCGTCTACCAGGTCACCAAGGGCGCGTGGAAGTCCGTCAAGAGCGGCGTCGCCAACCCGAAGTAACCAAACCGAACTCTCCGCACCACCAGGGCCGCGCGGCGCAGACCACCGTCACCGCGCGGCCCGCCTTCTACGCCCCCCTTGACTCTCCCCACCACATGGAGGCCATGCGGTGAACACCCTGCCGCAGCAGCTGGCCAACGGGCTGTTCCTCGGCTCGATGTACGGGCTGATCGCCATCGGCTACACGATGGTGTACGGCATCGTCCAGCTCATCAACTTCGCCCACGGCGAGATCTTCATGACCGGAGGTTTCGGCGCCCTCACGGTCTACCTCGTCCTGCCGGACGGCATATCCATGTGGATAGCCCTGCCGGCGATGCTCATCGGCGGCGCACTGGTCGCCGTGCTCATCGCCGTCGGCGCGGAGCGCTTCGCCTACCGTCCACTGCGCGGCGCACCACGCCTCGCCCCCCTGATCACCGCGATCGGCCTGTCGCTCGCTCTGCAGCAGGCGGTCTTCAACTGGTACCACGTCGACGGCGACGCCAAGTCCGCCCGGGTCTTCCCGCAGTTGCCGTTCGGCCCGCTGCACATCGGCTCCGTGACCGTGCAGAGCGGTGACGTCTTCCTGATCATCGCCGCCCCGCTGTGCATGGCGGTCCTCGCCTTCTTCGTCCGGCTCTCCCGCACCGGCCGCGCCATGCAGGCCACCGCCCAGGACCCGGACACCGCCCAGCTGATGGGCATCGACACCAACCGCATCATCGTCATCGCCTTCGCCATCGGCGGCTTCTTCGCCGCCGTCGCCGGTGTGTCGTACGGGCTCAAGTACGGTTCCGTCTCCTACGACATGGGCTTCATCGCCGGTCTGAAGGCGTTCACCGCGGCCGTCCTCGGCGGTATCGGCAACATCTACGGTGCCATGCTCGGCGGTCTCGTCCTCGGCGTGGCCGAGGCCATGGCCACCGCGTACATCTCCAACATCCCCGGCATGCAGCAGCTCGGCGGAGGCGGCTGGGCCGCCGTGTGGGCCTTCGTCCTCCTCATCCTCGTACTCCTCTTCAGGCCACAAGGCCTGCTCGGCGAACGCGTCGCGGACAGGGCGTGAGCAGCATGACCGACACCACCACCAAGGCTCCGGCCGCGGCCGGGCGCGGGCCCGTCCCGCTGCCCGCGGCAGTCGCCCGGCTGCTCATCGCCGTCGGCGCCGTGGGCACCATCGCCAGCACCTTCCTCAGCTGGACCTGGACGCCCGACTTCCCGGGCGACCTGACCTTCTACGGCTACCCGGCCGGCCTGCAGATCCTCGCCCTCGTGGGCGGAGCCCTCACCCTGCTGTTCGGGCTCACCCTGTGGAACGTGAAGGGGCTGCGCTGGCTGAACCCGGCGAACGCCACCTCCCCCGTCCTGCTGACGGCCCTGTCGGCCTTCGCCGTCTGCTGGTTCACCGGCATCGCCATCGCCGTCGACCTCGGCGGCCTGGTCAACCTCGACCCCGGTGGCTTCGTGGCGATGGCGGCCTCCGCGCTGCCCGTCGTCGGCGCCCTGGCCCTGCCCCACCCGGCTCCGGGCACCGGCGTCCGCGGCTACCTCACCAAGCCCCAGCAGCCCCGCCCCGGCAAGCTGTCCCCGCTCGCCGAGCGCGGCATCATCACCGCCGGCACCGCGATCGCCCTGGTGGCCTTCACCTACGGCATCGGCATCGACAACGACGCCAGCGAGACCTTCATCGGCTTCCTGCTGCTCCTCGTCTTCGCCGCCTGGGGCCTGATGCACACCGGTCTCGTCGACCGCTTCGCGACGATCTCGGCCCAGCACAAGGCGTTCGCCTCGACGCTCGCCTTCGTCGCCGCGGTGGTCTTCCCCTTCACCCAGAGCGACGACCACAACGCCAACGTCGGCGTGAACATCCTGATCTTCGCCACCGTCGCCCTCGGTCTGAACATCGTCGTCGGCCTCACCGGTCTGCTCGACCTCGGTTACGTCGCGTTCCTCGGCGTGGGCGCCTACGCGGCCGCCCTGGTCTCCGGTTCGGAGTACTCCCGGTTCTCCGGTGTGCACTTCCCGTTCTGGGCCGCCGCCCTCACCGGCATGGCCGCCTCGCTGGTCTTCGGTGTGCTGATCGGTGCGCCGACCCTGCGGCTGCGCGGCGACTACCTGGCCATCGTCACGCTCGGCTTCGGTGAGATCTTCCGTATCACCGTCAACAACCTCGACGGTGACTCCGGACCGAACATCACCCGCGGCCCCAACGGCATCACCCAGATCCCGGACCTGAACATCTTCGGGTTCAACCTGGGCGAGGCACACGACATCGGCGGGTTCACCCTGGGCCGGTTCGCCAACTACCTGTTCCTGATGCTCATCGTCACGGCGATCGTCGTGCTCGTCTTCACCCGCGCCTCCGACTCCCGCATCGGCCGCTCCTGGATCGCCATCCGCGAGGACGAGACCGCCGCCACCGCCATGGGCATCAACGGCTTCCGCGTCAAGCTGGTCGCCTTCGCCCTCGGCGCCTCCCTCGCGGGCCTCGCCGGCACGGTGATGGCGCACGTCAACTACAGCGTGAACCCGCAGCCGTACCAGTTCGCGGGCGCCGCCCCGCCCAACTCGGCCTTCCTGCTGGCCGCCGTCGTCCTCGGCGGCATGGGCACCGTCAGCGGCCCGCTGCTCGGCGCGAGCGTGCTCTACCTGGTCCCGGAGAAGCTCCAGTTCCTGCAGAACTACGAGCTGTTCGCCTTCGGTATCGCGCTGATCCTGCTGATGCGCTTCCGGCCGGAGGGCATCATCGCCAACCGCCGCCGCCAGCTGGAGTTCCACGAGACCGGCCAGCTCGACGTCCCGGCGCAAGCGACGCTGAGCGACGATCCGGCCGTCACCAAGGCAGGGGCGTGAAGAACCATGACGACACCTGTACTCGAA
Organism: Streptomyces griseochromogenes; assembly: GCF_001542625.1. Classification (NCBI taxonomy): domain Bacteria; kingdom Bacillati; phylum Actinomycetota; class Actinomycetes; order Kitasatosporales; family Streptomycetaceae; genus Streptomyces; species Streptomyces griseochromogenes. Next base: position 8,521,934 of record NZ_CP016279.1, read on the forward strand.
GCCCGTGACGTCACGATGCGCTTCGGCGGTCTGACCGCCGTCCGGTCGGTCGACTTCACGGTCAACAGCGGCGAGATCGTCGGTCTGATCGGCCCGAACGGCGCCGGCAAGACCACCTTCTTCAACTGCCTCACCGGCCTGTACATCCCCACCGAGGGCACGGTCGCCTACCAGGGCAAGGTGCTGCCGCCCAAGCCGCACCTGGTGACCCAGGCGGGCATCGCCCGTACGTTCCAGAACATCCGGCTCTTCGCCAACATGACCGTCCTGGAGAACGTCCTCGTGGGCCGCCACACGCGGACCAAGGAGGGCCTGTGGTCCGCGCTGCTGCGCGGCCCCGGTTTCCGCAAGGCCGAGAAGGAGTCCGAGGCGAAGGCCATGGAACTCCTGGAGTTCGTCGGCCTCGCCGCCAAGCGCGACCACCTCGCGCGCAACCTGCCCTACGGCGAGCAGCGCAAGCTGGAGATCGCGCGGGCGCTGGCGAGCGAGCCGGGCCTGCTGCTGCTCGACGAGCCGACGGCCGGCATGAACCCGCAGGAGACCCGGGCCACCGAGGAACTGGTCTTCGCCATCCGGGACAAGGGCATCGCCGTCCTCGTCATCGAGCACGACATGCGCTTCATCTTCAACCTGTGCGACCGCGTCGCCGTGCTCGTCCAGGGCGAGAAGCTCGTCGAGGGCACCTCGGACGTCGTCCAGGCCGACGAGCGCGTCGTCGCCGCCTATCTGGGTGAGCCCTTCGAGGGCGACCCCGGGGAGGCGGAGGCCGCCGAGGTCGAGGCCGCGGAAGCCGCCGCCGAGGCCCAGTCGGCCGACGCGGAGAGCGCGGAGGCGGACAGCACCACCAGCACCACCAAGGGAGAGACCCAGTGACCGCACTGCTGGAGGTCGAGGACCTCAGGGTCGCCTACGGCAAGATCGAGGCCGTCAAGGGCATCTCGTTCAGCGTCGAGGCCGGCCAGGTCGTCACCCTCATCGGCACCAACGGCGCCGGCAAGACGACGACCCTGCGCACTCTGTCCGGTCTGCTCAAGCCCATCTCGGGAAAGGTCGTCTTCGACGGCAAGCCCCTCACGGGCGTCCCCGCGCACAAGATCGTCGCGCTCGGGCTCGCCCACTCCCCCGAGGGCCGGCACATCTTCCCTCGCCTGACCATCGCCGAGAACCTCCAGCTCGGCGCCTTCCTCCGCAAGGACAAGGAGGGCATCGAGAAGGACATCCAGCGCGCCTACGACCTCTTCCCCATCCTCGGGGAGCGCAGGAAGCAGGCCGCCGGCACCCTCTCGGGCGGTGAGCAGCAGATGCTGGCGATGGGCAGGGCGCTGATGTCCCGGCCCAAGCTGCTGATGCTGGACGAGCCGTCCATGGGTCTGTCGCCGATCATGATGCAGAAGATCATGGCGACGATCACCGAGCTGAAGTCCCAGGGCACGACGATCCTGCTGGTCGAGCAGAACGCGCAGGCGGCGCTCTCGCTCGCCGATCAAGGGCATGTCATGGAGGTCGGCAGCATCGTGCTGTCGGGGACCGGCCAGGATCTGCTGCACGACGAGTCCGTGCGCAAGGCCTATCTCGGCGAGGACTAGACGCTCCGCCGGCAGCGGCGTGCACAGCCACGGGTCCGTCGTAGCTGGTCGCGCCCCGCGGCGAAGCCGCTGATCGACGCAGTCCCGCGCCCCTTGAGGGGCGCGGAGGCCCGCGCCCCCTTCTCCGGGGCGCGGGCCTCTTCGTTCAACTGCGGGGTCAGCCCTTCTTGGCCGCCTTCTTCTCCTCGTTGTCCGCGATGACCGCCTCGGCGACCTGCTGCATCGACATGCGGCGATCCATGGAGGTCTTCTGGATCCAGCGGAAGGCGGCGGGCTCGGTCAGGCCGTACTCGGTCTGCAGGATGGACTTCGCGCGGTCGACCAGCTTGCGGGTCTCCAGCCGCTGGGTGAGGTCGGCGACCTCCTGCTCCAGCTGCTTCAGTTCGGTGAACCGGGAGACGGCCATCTCGATGGCCGGTACCACATCGCTCTTGCTGAACGGCTTCACCAAGTAGGCCATGGCGCCCGCGTCCCGGGCCCGTTCCACCAGGTCACGCTGGGAGAAGGCGGTGAGCATCAGGACCGGGGCGATGGACTCCTCGGCGATCTTCTCGGCGGCGGAGATGCCGTCCAGCTTAGGCATCTTCACATCGAGGATCACCAGGTCCGGCTTGTGCTCCCGGGCCAGCTCCACGGCCTGTTCTCCGTCGCCCGCCTCGCCGACGACGGTGTAGCCCTCCTCCTCCAGCATCTCCTTCAGGTCGAGGCGGATCAGGGCCTCGTCCTCGGCGATGACGACACGGGTCGTCAGCGGAGGCACGTGCGACTTGTCCTCGTCGGGCGCGTCTACGGGCTGGGGCGACTCGGCGGTCACGGGGGCTCCTCGTTCAGGGCACGGGTGCTGCTTACAAGAGCCTACCTAGCTACGGTATGGTGGACGCGCGGAGGGTCGGGGGAAACCTTTGATTCTGCGAGCCCCGGTAGCCCAATTGGCAGCAGGCAACGGATTCAAAACCCGTACAGTGTCGGTTCGAGTCCGACTCGGGGCACTTTTCCTTGGATTCCAAGGTCAGCGTTTTGAACGGGCCCCTCCTCATGAGGGGCCCGTTGCCGTTCCTCGGGGCGCTACTTGGGGCTGTCGTCCTCGGCGATGTGGTGCACCCGGACCATGTTGGTCGAGCCGGAGACGCCGGGCGGGGAGCCCGCCGTGATGACCACGACGTCGCCCTTGCGGCAGCGGCCGTACTTGAGCAGCAGTTCGTCCACCTGGTCGACCATGGCGTCCGTGGAGTCGACGGGCGGGCCGAGGAAGGTCTCCGCACCCCAGGTCAGGCTGAGCTGGGAGCGGGTGGCCGGCTCCGGGGTGAAGGCCAGCAGCGGGATGGGCGAGCGGTAGCGGGACAGCCGGCGGGCCGTGTCTCCCGACTGGGTGAAGGCCACCAGGAACTTCGCGCCGAGGAAGTCGCCCATCTCGGCGGCGGCCCGGGCGACCGCGCCGCCCTGGGTGCGCGGCTTGTTCCGCTCGGTCAGCGGCGGAAGGCCCTTGGCGAGCAGGTCCTCCTCGGCCGCCTCGACGATCTTCGCCATGGTCCGCACGGTCTCGATCGGGTACTTGCCGACGCTGGTCTCGCCGGAGAGCATCACCGCGTCCGTGCCGTCGATGACCGCGTTGGCCACGTCCGAGGCCTCGGCCCGGGTCGGGCGGGAGTTGTCGATCATCGAGTCCAGCATCTGGGTGGCCACGATGACCGGCTTGGCGTTGCGCCGGGCCAGCTTGACGGCGCGCTTCTGCACGATCGGCACCTGCTCCAGCGGCATCTCCACGCCGAGGTCGCCGCGCGCGACCATGATGCCGTCGAAGCAGGCCACGATGTCGTCGATCGCGTCGACGGCCTGCGGCTTCTCCACCTTGGCGATCACCGGGAGGCGGCGGCCCTCCTCGTCCATGATCCGGTGGACGTCCTCGGCGTCCTTGCCGGAGCGGACGAAGGACAGGGCGATCACGTCGAAGCCGGTGCGCAGCGCCCAGCGCAGGTCGTCCTCGTCCTTCTCGGAGAGGGCGGGCACGGAGACGGCGACGCCGGGGAGGTTCAGGCCCTTGTGGTCGGAGACCATGCCGCCCTCGACCACCCGGGTGTGCACCCGGGGCCCGTCGACGGCGGTGACCTCCAGGCAGACCTTGCCGTCGTCCACGAGGACGCGCTCGCCGGGAGTGACATCGGCGGCGAGGCCGGCGTAGGTGGTGCCGCACCGGTGGCGGTCGCCCTCCACGCCCTCCTCCACGGTGACCGTGAAGGAGTCGCCGCGTTCAAGGAGTACGGGGCCTTCGCTGAAGCGGCCGAGCCGGATCTTCGGACCTTGAAGGTCGGCGAGGATTCCGACGCTGCGGCCGGTTTCGTCGGCCGCCTTTCGTACGCGCTGGTAACGCTCCTCGTGTTCGGCGTGAGTGCCGTGGCTGAGGTTGAACCGGGCGACGTCCATTCCGGCCTGGACCAGTGCCTTGATCTGGTCGTACGAGTCGGTGGCGGGCCCCAGAGTACATACGATCTTTGCTCGGCGCATGATTCGACCCTAGGCCTTACCCGTCGGTAGAGAATCCGGGCTACATGACCACTCAACAACCTTTGCGTAAAGGGTTATTGACAAGTGTTGAATTGTGCGGCGACCCGCTCCTATGAGCGATTTTTTTCGGGCGTCACATCTCGGCCCGCGCAATTCACAGCCGTGGCGGCACCAGAGTGAATTGCGCGCTGATCTGAGCGGTCACGCGCAGACGTGAGGGTTCCAGATCGAGAGGCTCGGCCACTTCGGCCGTATCGGCCATGCTCATGCGGCGGACACTCCGCCCGAAGGCCGCGCCGGCGGGCCGTGGGCGCTCGGCGCCGGTGTCGGCCAGTTCGACCAGGGCGGCGATCGAGGTGCCCAGCGCCTCGGCGTACTCCCGGGCCCGCTGGACCGCGTCGGCGACCGCCCGCCGCCGGGCCTCGGCATGCACCGGCGAGCCGGGACGCAGGGACCACCAGGGGCCGTCGACCCGGGTCAGCTCCAAGTCGGCGAGTCGGGTGGTCAGTTCACCGAGGACGGTGAAGTCGGCGAACTCGGCACCGAGGTGGACCCGGCCCTGATAGCTGCGCACCCGCTCGCCCCGGCCGTGCTCGGTCAGTTCGGGGGTGATGGAGAAGGCGCCGGTGGACAGCTCCTCCACCGCGTCCCCGCAGGACTTCACGAGGTCGAGCACGGCGGCGTTGCGACGGGTGAGGTCGTCGAGGGTGGAACGCCGGTCGCGGCCGCGGGCGCTCACCGTCACGCCGATACGGGCGACCTCGGGTTCGACCTCGAACTCGGCCTCGCCGCGGACGACGAGGAGGGGAGCGTCGGGGGTGCCGTACGGGGCGGCGGCCTGAGAGGTCATACGCCCCACTCTGTCACGCACCTCCCGCTTCGGCGGCCGCAGTTCACCCGACAGGTCACCTGATCGCAACCTCGTGGACCTGTTGCGGCACGTCATGCTCAGGTCAGAATCTACGCGCGTCGTTGACCGTTTCCCAAGGAGATCAAGAGATGCCGTTGAACCGCCGGAAGTTCCTGAAGAAGTCCGCCGCGACCGGGGCGGGAGCGGCGATCGCCGGTGCGACGGCGGCTCCGGCGGCCGAGGCGGCACCGGTCGCGCGGCCCGCCCGGCACATGAAGCGGTACTCCCTCACCGTCATGGGCACCACGGACCTGCACGGCCACGTCTTCAACTGGGACTACTTCAAGGACGCGGAGTACGCCGACAAGGCGGGCAACGCGATGGGCCTGGCCCGGATCTCCACCCTGGTCGACCGGGTCCGCGAGGAGAAGGGCCACTGCAACACGCTGCTGCTGGACGCCGGCGACACGATCCAGGGCACCCCGCTGACGTACTACTACGCCAAGGTCGACCCGATCACCGCCAAGGGCGGCCCGGTGCACCCGATGGCCCGGGCGATGAACGCGATCGGGTACGACGCGGCGGCCCTCGGCAACCACGAGTTCAACTACGGCATCGAGACGCTGCGGAAGTTCGAGGACCAGCTGGACTTCCCGCTGCTCGGCGCCAACGCGGTCGACGCGAAGACGCTGAGGCCGGCCTTCCCGCCGTACTTCATGAAGAAGTTCCATGTGCCGGGCGCCCCTCCGGTCAAGGTCGCCGTCCTCGGCCTCACCAACCCGGGCATCGCGATCTGGGACAAGGCCCATGTGCAGGGCAAACTGGCGTTCGAGGGCCTGGAGGAGCAGGCCGCGAAGTGGGTTCCGAGGCTCAAGTCACTGGGCGCGGACGTGGTCGTCGTCTCGGCCCACTCGGGTACGTCGGGCACGTCGTCGTACGGCGACCAGGTGCCCTACGTGGAGAACGCGGCCGCCAATGTGGCCAGGCAGGTGCCCGGCATCGACGCGATCCTGGTCGGCCACGCGCACGTGGAGATCCCGGAGCTGAAGGTCACCAACGAGCGGACGGGCAGGACGGTCGTCCTGTCGGAGCCGCTGTGCTACGCCGAACGGCTGACCCTCTTCGACATCGAGCTGGTCTTCAGCAAGGGGAAGTGGGAGGTCGAGTCGGTCTCCGCCTCGCTGCGCGACTCCAACACGGTCGCCGACGACCCGAAGATCACCAAGTTGCTGAAGGACGAGCACGCGAAGGTCGTCGCCTATGTCAACCAGGTGGTGGGCCGGGCGACCGAGACCCTGACGACCGTCGAGGCCCGCTACAAGGACGCCCCGATCATCGACCTGATCACCAAGGTCCAGGAGGACGTGGTCAAGACCGCGCTCTCGGGCACCCCGTACGCCTCGCTGCCGGTGATCGCACAGGCCTCGCCGTTCTCCCGGACGTCCGAGATCCCGGCCGGCGACGTGACCATCCGGGATCTGTCGAGCCTGTACGTGTACGACAACACGCTCGTCGCCAAGCTGCTGACGGGCGCGCAGCTGCGGGCGTACCTGGAGTACTCGGCGGAGTACTACGTCCGTACGGCCGCCGACGCCGCCGTCGACGTGGAGAAGCTGACGAACGCGGGCGGCCGTCCGGACTACAACTACGACTATGTCTCGGGTCTGTCGTACGACATCGACATCGCCCAGCCGGCCGGGTCCCGGATCAAGAACCCGACCTTCAAGGGTGCCGCGCTGGACGACGCCCAGCAGTTCGTGCTGGCGGTGAACAACTACCGTGCCAACGGCGGCGGGGCCTTCCCTCATGTCGCGTCGGCCAAGGAGCTGTGGTCGGAGTCGACGGAGATCCGCACCCGGATCGCGGAGTGGGTCACCGCCAAGAGCGTCCTGGACCCGAAGGACTTCGCGTCCGTGGACTGGCAGCTGACGCGGAACGGCACTCCGGTCTTCTAGAGACCCGGCTCCGCCCGCGTATCGCCTGCCCTGTCACCTCCCCTCGACGAGCGGAATCAGCTGCTTCGCCTTCCTGGGGTGCGGAACCCTGCCCAGCGGCTCCTGAAGTCCGAACGTGGTGAAGGCCGTTCGGGTCGGCAGCGGGTACGCCTCCCTGCCCGTGAGGGAGTTGAGGATGGTGGCGCTGCGCCAGGCGGCGAGGCCGAGGTCGGGGGCGCCGACGCCGTGGGTGTGCAGCTCGGCGTTCTGGACGTACACCGATCCGGTCACCGAGGGGTCCGTGACCAGCCGGAAGTCCTCCTCGACACGCGGGCGTTCGCCGCTGTCGCGGCGCAGGTAGGGGTCGAGTCCGGCGAGGATGCGGCCGAGGGGGCGTTCGCGGTATCCGGTGGCGAGGACGACGGCGCCGGTGGTGAGCCGGGAGCGGCTGCCCTGCTGGAGGTGCTCCAGATGGAGTTCGACCTTGGTGGTGGCGATGCGCCCGGCGGTGCGGACGCGGACGCCCGGGGTGAGGACGGCGTCGGGCCAGCCGCCGTGCAGGGTGCGCCGGTACAGCTCGTCGTGGATGGCGGCGAGGGTGCCGGCGTCGATGCCCTTGTGCAACTGCCCCTGGGCGGCGACGAGCCGGTCGCGGACGGGTTCGGCGAGGGCGTGGAAGTAGCGGGTGTAGTCGGGGGTGAAGTGCTCCAGGCCGAGCTTGGAGTACTCCATCGGCGCGAACGCCTCGCTGCGGCCGATCCAGTGCAGTTTCTCCCGGCCGGCCGGGCGGTGGCGCAGCAGGTCGAGGAAGACCTCGGCGCCGGACTGCCCGGAGCCGACGACGGTGACGTGGTCGGCGGCGAGGACGGCGGCGCGGTGTTCGAGGTAGTCGGCGGCGTGGACGACCGGGACGCCGGACGCCTCCACGAGGGGCTTGAGGGGGTCGGGCACGTACGGGGCGGTGCCGACGCCGAGGACGATGTTGCGGGTGTAGGTGCGGCCCAGGGACTCGGCCTCGCCGTCGGCGCCGAGCTGGGCGAAGTCGACCTCGAACACGTCGCGTTCGGGGTTCCAGCGGACGGCGTCGACCTGATGGCGGAAGCGCAGTCCGGGGAGGTTCTGGGAGACCCAGCGGCAGTAGGCGTCGTACTCGGCGCGATGGATGTGGAGGCGTTCGGCGAAGTAGAAGGGGAAGAGCCGCTCCCGGGTCCGCAGGTAGTTGAGGAAGCTCCAGGGGCTGGTGGGGTCGGCGAAGGTCACCAGATCGGCGAGGAAGGGCACTTGGACGGTGGCGCCCTCGATGAGCAGGCCCGGGTGCCAGGCGAAACCGGGGCGCTGTTCGTAGAAGACCGCGTCGAGGTCGGCCAGCGGGTGGGCGAGCGCGGCGAGCGAGAGGTTGCACGGTCCGATGCCGATGCCGACCAGGTCGCGGGGGGAGTCCGGCTCTTGGCGTGGCGAAGGGATGGTCATCAGAGGGTCGTTCCTTCGGAGGTCGGTCCTTCGGGGGTCGTTCCTTCTACGAGCTTGAGCAGCTGGGCCAGTTCGTCCGGCCGGGTGTGGGGGTTGAGGAGGGTGGCCTTGAGCCAGAGGCGGCCGTCGGGGCGGGCCCTGCCGAGGACGGCCCGGCCCTCGTGCAGCAGCCTGCGGCGTATCGCGGCCACGGCGGCGTCGTCGGCGTCGACGGGCCTGAAGAGGACGGTGCTGATGACGGGCCGGTCGTACAGCTCGAAGCCGGGGTGGTCCTGGACGAGGGCGGCGAACGCGCGGGCGCGGGCGCAGACCTGGTCGACCAGGTCGCCGAGGCCGCTGCGGCCCAGCGTCTTCAGGGTGACGGCGATCTTGAGGATGTCCGGGCGGCGGGTGGTGCGCAGCGAGCGGTCGAGCAGGTCAGGGAGCCCGGCCTCGGTGTCGTCGTCGGCGTTGAGGTAGTCGGCGTGCTGGTGGAGTACGGCGAGCTCGCGGGGCCGGGCGACGGCGAGCAGGCCTGCGGCGACCGGCTGCCAGCCGAGCTTGTGCAGGTCGACGGTGACGGTGTGGGCGGCTTCGAGTCCGGCGAGCTTCTCGCGGTGCCGGTCGCTGAAGACGAGGCCCCCGCCGTAGGAGGCGTCGATGTGCAGGCGGGCGCCGTGTGCGGTGCACAGGCCGGCGATCTCGGGCAGCGGGTCGATGAGGCCGGCGTCGGTGGTGCCGGCGGTGGCGGCGACCAGCAGCGGACCGGAGAGCGCGGTGAGGGCCTCGTGCACGGCAGCGGGGTCGAGGACGCCGTTCGGGGTGGGGACGACGATCGGGTCGGGCAGGCCGAGCAGCCAGGCGGCGCGCGGCAGGGAGTGGTGGGCGCCCGCCCCGCAGACCAGTTGGACGCCGCCGCCGTGGGTCTCGCGGGCGAGCAGCAGGGCGAGGTGGTTGGATTCGGTGCCGCCGGTGGTGACCAGGGCGTCGGCGAGGCCGATCTCGTGCGCCAGGGCGCGGGTGACCTCGGCCTCCAGCACGGAGGCGGCCGGGGCCTGGTCCCAGGAGTCCAGGGACGGGTTGAGGGCGCTCGCGGCCAGGTCGGCGGCGGTGGCGACGGCGAGCGGCGGACAGTGCAGATGGGCCACGCACAGCGGTTCGGCGGGGTCGGCGGCACCCTCGGCGAGCGCGTGGACGAGGGCGCGCAGGGCGCCGGGGTCGCCGTCGTCCGGCAGTACGTCCCCGAGGACGTCGGCGACGCGTGCCGCGACGCTCCGGGGCCCTCCGGCGGGCAGCGGTCCGCCGCGCGCCCGGCCCCCGGCCGTGAGCGCGTCGAGGACGGTGTCCAGAAGCTGACGGAGGGCTTCGGGGCCATCGGGTCCTGAGGCCAGGGGCGGCGTACTCACGGGCTCTCCTCCGGGGCGCGGGGGCAAGGGGACGTCCATGCGGTTTCCGGCCTGTACGACGGCTGTTGCGCGAACGTTCGACTGCGGGGGCGGGAGCTTGCGTACGAGGGGTCGTGTACGGGCGCTTCTGTACGGTGACTTCCATCTTGTACGGGAAGATGGCCGCGCGTCCGGAAAGCCCAACGATCACAACCCGAAAGTGGGTACTTCACGTACGGGGAAAACGCGTTGGGGCGGTGGTCGCTCGCCGCTAACGTCGGTCGGGTGGTTGACGCCTGGATGATCGACGTGCCCGGTGAGCGGGTGGTGGTGCGTGAGCCGGGTCCGGCGGACGAGGCCCCGCTGCTCGCGCTCTTCGAGGAGTGCGAGGACTGGTTCGTGGCGGCGACGGGGCTGCCGTCGGGGCCGGGTGACGTGCAGAGCCTGTTCTACTCGCTGCCCGAGGGCGCGCACCCCGACGACAAGGTGCTCCTGGTGCTGGAGCGGGACGGCGTGGTCGCGGGTCTGGTGGACGCCGTACGGGACCATCCCGAGCCCGGTGCGGTGGCGGTGGGCCAGTTCCTGCTGGCGCCCTGGGCGCGGGGCAGGGGCCTCGGCCGCGCGCTGGCCGAGACCCTGCTGGCCCGGGCCGGGGAGGTGTCCCTGGTCACGGCGTCGGTTCCGGACGGCTGGCACTCCGGTGCGCGCTTCCTGGAACGGCTCGGTTTCACCCTGGACGCCGCCGCGCCGGCACCCACCGAGGTGGGCAACCGGCGGGCGGGCCCGCGCGAAGGGGGCCTGCGGCGGGCCGAGTTGCGTCCTGGCCGCTAGGCCCCGCCGTCAGGGCTGCGGGCGGAAGTCCTCGCTGTGGTCCTCGGCCCACCGGGCGAAGGTACGGGCGGGGGTGCCGGTGATCTTCTCGACCGTGCCGGTGATCTCCGGCGGGACGCCGATGCTCTCCTCGAAGTTCCCCAGCAGCCGGTCGAGCATGGGCGGCGGAACGTGCGGGAACAGTTCCCGTCCCGCCTCCCGCGGCGGCACCTCGACGAACGTCAGTTCCCGGCCGACGGCCCGCCCGATCGCCGCGACCTGGTCGGTGTTGGTGGTCGCCTCGGGGCCGGTCAGCCGGTGCGCGGCGCCCTCGTGGCCGTCGTCGAGCAGAGCTCGCTCGGCGACGGCGGCGATGTCGTCCTCGTGGATGGGCGCGCTGAGCGCGTCCGCGAAGACACCGCGGACGGCGCTCTCCCCGGCGCGGATCTGCGGCGCCCACTGGAGGGCGTTCGTGGCGAACGCGTTGGGCCGCAGGAACGTCCAGGCGAGCCCGCTCTCGCGGATCCGCCGCTCGACGTCGGCGTGCATGACGTGAATGGGGTGGGTCTCGTCGGCGCCCTCCTGGATGATGCCGCTGGAGAGCAGCACCACGTGCCGCACCCCGTGCTCACGGGCCGCCTCGAGCAGGTCGGCCGCGCCGGCCTGGGCGTACAGGAAGAGCTTCGTCGCTCCGGCGAACAGGGCGGCGGGCTCGGCCGGATCGAACCGCACCACCTCGGCCCGCTCGGGCAGTAAGACCCGCCGCGGGTCTCGGGCCAGCGCCCGCACGGGCGCTCCGGCGGCGAGGAGACGGGCGGCAAGGGAACGGCCGACGTTGCCGGTCGCACCGGTCACTACGATCACGGTTGTGCCTCCAGGGTTCGGGTCGATCGTCCTTGACCCACCGAGCCTAGGAAGGACGATCGGCCCGCCGCATCGTCGGCAAGGACCAGCCGTGCCCTACGTCGCGGGTCCTACTCCCCCCGCACCCGCAACGCCCGTGCCAGGTCGTCCAGTTCGTCCGCCAGTCTCCGGCGCAGGGCGGGAACCGGGTCGGCCTCCCGCAGGCAGGCCTGTCCGAGCGCCAGGTGCTCGGCGTCCACGGCGTACTGCGGGAAGCCCCAGCGGCCGGCGGCGACGGCGATGGCCGGGCCGCGGCGGGCGGCGAGCGCGACCACGTCCTCGTAGTAGCGCGGCACGTACTCCCGGACCAGGTCGGCCTGTTCGGGCTGCCAGAAGCCCCGCGCGGTCGCCGTGAACAGGTAGTTGGACAGGTCCTCGCCGGTGAACATCGCCTCCCAGGCCGCGCGCTTGGCCTCGGGGTCGGGCAGCGCGGCGCGGCAGGTGGCGGCGCCCTCCTGGCCGCTGGCCGAGGGGTCGCGCTCCAGCTCGGCGGCGATGGCGGCCTCGTCGGTGGCACCGAGCACGGCGAGCCGGCCGAGGATGCGCCAGCGCAGCTCGGGGTCGAGCTCGGGCCCGCCGGGCACCGTGCCGTCGGCGAGCCAGGCGGCGATGGTGTCGGGGTGGGCCGCCACGTCGATGAGGTGCCGTACGGCGATCAGGCGCAGGCCGGGGTTGTCGCCGTCCTCAGTGCGGCGCATCAGGTCGCGGCAGAGCGAGGTGAGGGCGGCGAGGGCGGCCGGGCGGTCCTCGGGGCGCAGATAGCGGTCGGCGATGTGGGCGCAGGCGAAGGCGAGGACACCCTGGACGAGGGCCAGGTCGGTCTCCAGCGGGAGGTGAGCGCGGGCCGCCTCCAGGTAGACCGCGGGCGCGAGTTCCCCGTCCCGGACGGCGTCCCTGAGGGCGTTCCACACGACAGCGCGGGTGAGCGGGTCGGGCAGCCCGGACAGGCCGGTGCGGACCGCCTCGAAGGACTCGTCGTCGAAGCGGATCTTGGCGTAGGTCAGGTCGCCGTCGTTGAGCAGGAGCAGCGCGGGGCGCTTGCCGATGGGCTGCGGGTCGGTCTGCGGGAGGTCGATGCCGACGCGTTCGCGCAGCATGAGGCGGCCCTTGTCGGTGAGGTCGCGGTCGTACAGGCCGACGCTGACGCGGTGCGGGCGGCTGCCCGCGCGGTCGACGCTCAGGGTGCAGGCACCGTCGGCGGACTCCACGCCCGGGGTGAGGGTGTCGACGCCGGTGGTGCGCAGCCAGGCATCGGCCCAGGCGTGCACGTCGCGTTCGGTGGCGGCGGCGAGGGAGTCGATGAAGTCGGCGAGGGCGGCGTTGGCGAACTTGTGCCGCTGGAAGTGGATGTTGATGCCGGCGAGGAAGTCCTTCTCGCCGAGCCAGGCCACCAGCTGGCGCAGCGCGGAGGCGCCCTTGGCGTAGGAGATGCCGTCGAAGTTGAGCAGGGCGGCGGCGGTGTCGTCGACGGCCTCGGGGGCCACCGGGTGGGTGGAGGGGCGCTGGTCGGCGTCGTAGCCCCAGGCCTTGCGGGTGACGCCGAACTCGACCCACGGTTCGGTGAAGCGGGTCGCCTCCAGCGTGGTCTGGTAGCCCATGTACTCGGCGAAGGACTCGTTCAGCCAGATGTCGTCCCACCACCTGAGGGTGACGAGGTCGCCGAACCACATGTGGGCCATCTCGTGGGCGATGACCATGGCGCGGATCTGCCGCTCGGTGTCGGTGACGGCCGAGCGGTAAATGAAGTCGTCGCGGAAGGTGACCAGGCCCGGGTTCTCCATGGCCCCGGCGTTGAACTCGGGCACGAACGCCTGGTCGTAGGAGTCGAAGGGGTAGGGCTCCTCGAACTTCTCGTGGTAGCGGTCGAAGCACGCGCGCGTGATCTCGAAGATCTCCTCGGTGTCGGCGTCGAGGTGCGGGGCGAGGGAGCGGCGGCAGTGGATGCCGAAGGGCAGGCCGCGGTGCTCGGTGCGCACCGAGTGCCAGGGGCCCGCGGCGACGGCGACGAGGTAGGTGGAGATCAGCGGGGTCGGGGCCGCCTTCCAGCGGCCCTCGCCGAGGTGCTCGGTGATGCCGTTGGCGAGGACGCTCCAGCCCTGCGGCGCGGTGACCGTGAGGTCGAAGACGGCCTTCAGATCGGGCTGGTCGAAGGCGGCGAAGACCCGCTGGACGTCGTCCAGGAAGTGCTGTGTGTAGACGTAGGTCTCGCCGTCTGTGGGGTCGGTGAAGCGGTGCATGCCCTCGCCGGTGCGGGAGTAGCGCATGACCGCCTCGACGCGCAGCTCGTGCTCGCCGGCGGTGAGGTTCCTCAGCGGCAGTCTGTCGTCATGGAAGGACTCCGGGTCCAGGGGTTGTCCGTCGAGCGTGGCGGAGCGCAGCTCGGCGGGCTTCAGCTCGACGAACGTGTCCCCGTCGGACCGGGCGCCGAACCTGATCACGGTACGGGAGCCGAAAGTCTCGTCCCCCGTGGTGAGGTCGAGCTCGATCGTGTAGCGGTGGACGTCGAGGAGCTGTGCTCGGAGCTGCGCTTCGTCGCGCGTGATGACGGACATGCAGGCCATGCTGCCTGATGGCACCGACAGCGCACAGGGGCGGATCGGTACACGGCATATGTCCGTTCCCGTGCCCCTCCTGCCCCGTCTGCCGGTGCCGTGGCTCAGCCGGCCGAGGCGGGCTGCTCGTTCGCGGTGTCCTCGGCGATGGACTCGTGGTGCCGGATCACCTCGGCGATGATGAAGTTCAGGAATTTCTCGGCGAAGGCCGGATCGAGCTTGGCGCTCTCGGCGAGGCTGCGCAGCCGCTCGATCTGGCGGGCCTCGCGGGCCGGGTCGGCGGGCGGCAGCTGGTGCACCGCCTTGAGCCGGCCGACCTGCTGGGTGCACTTGAAGCGCTCGGCGAGCATGTGGACGACGGCCGCGTCGATGTTGTCGATGCTCTCGCGCAGCCGCTCCAGCTCCTGGCGGACCTCGGGGCCGACGTCACCGGTACCGGTGTTCCTGATGGTCATGGGCGTCAACCCTAAAGGGCCCGGCGCGTCCCGTTCATCGAACGATCAGCATACGGTCAGCCGTGCAGCATCGGAGGATCGTCCGGATCCGGGATCCGGTCGCTCCAGCCGCCGGGGACGCTGCGCCCCTGCTGGGCGCGGAAGCGTACGGGGGCGAGGCCCACCCGGCGGGTGAAGAGGCGGGAGAAGTAGGCGGGGTCGTCGTAGCCGACGCGGCGGGCGACGGCGGCGACGGGCAGTTCGGTGGCGGCGAGGAGTTCCTTGGCGCGGCCGAGGCGGATGCCGAGGAGGTAGTCCTTGGGGCTGCATCCGGCGGCGCGGCGGACGGCGCCGCGCAGCTCGGCGGCGGTCATCCCGTGCCGGGCGGCGTGTTCGGCGACGCTCATCGGCCTGCAGGCGTCCCGGGCGAGCGCCTGGAGCACCTCGTCGCCGTCGGGGGCGAGGTCGGCGCGGGCGCGGCGCAGAGCGACCAGGAGCTCGTGGACGGCGGCGGCGGTCTCCACCTCCAGCAGCGGGTTGCCGCGGCGGGCGGCGCGGGCGATGCGGGCGACGACCGCGCGGGGTCCGGCCGCGTCCGAGAGCGCGACGACGGGCCGCTCGGGCTCGATGTAGCCGAGCTCGGTGTAGGTCGCGGCGGCGGGCCCGGCGAAGTCGACGAAACCCTCGTCCCAGCCCGTGTCCGGGTCGGGCCCGTAGTGGTGCGGCACGCCGGGGGTGAGCCACAGCAGCGCGGGCGCGGTGACGGTCGTACGGCGGCCGTCGGCGCCCCGGTACCAACCGCCGCCCGTGCTGATCACGACGGCCACATGGTGGTCGAGGGTGCGGGGGCCGACCGTGGGCAGCGCGCCGTACTGGAGACCGACGCCGAGGCAGACCAGGCCGAGGCGGTGGTGGGCGGGGCCGGGACTGAGGAACCGCATCCAGGTGTGGTACATCGGCGCTCCTCCCGGCGTCGGCGGACTTTTGTCCAAGCAGCGCCGATCTTCGTCCATGGTGCCGAGCGCCGCCAGGGCCGAGGCTTTCGCGCATGAGCGAGTTCACGGTGGGGGAATCCGACTTCCTGCTCGACGGGCGCCCCGTACGGCTGCTGTCCGGCGCGCTGCACTACTTCCGGGTGCACGAGGGGCACTGGCGGCACCGGCTGGAGATGCTGCGGGCCATGGGCCTCAACTGCGTGGAGACGTACGTCCCGTGGAACCTGCACCAGCCGGGCCCGGGCCGGTACCGGGACGTGCGGGCGGTCGGGCGGTTCCTGGACGCGGCCCGTGCGGCCGGCCTGTGGGCCATCGTGCGGCCGGGACCGTACATCTGCGCCGAATGGGAGAACGGCGGGCTGCCGCACTGGGTGACGGGCGAGCCGGGTACGCGCGCGCGTACCCGTGACGAGCGCTTCCTGTTCCACGTACGGAACTGGTTCCACCGGCTGCTGCACGAGATCGTGCCCCGGCAGATCGACCGCGGCGGGCCGGTGATCATGGTGCAGGTCGAGAACGAGTACGGCAGCTACGGCTCGGACGCGGACTATCTGGAGCAACTGGCCGGCCTGCTGCGGGTCAAGGGGGTCACCGTGCCGCTGTTCACCTCGGACGGCCCCGAGGACCACATGCTGACCGGCGGCTCGCTGCCGGGAGTGCTCGCCACGGTGAACTTCGGCTCCCACGCGCGCGCGGCCTTCGAGACCCTGCGCCGGCACCGTCCGGAGGGCCCGCTGATGTGCATGGAGTTCTGGTGCGGCTGGTTCGACCACTGGGGCGGTGAACACGTCGTACGGGATCCGGACGAGGCGGCCGGGGCCCTGCGGGAGATCCTGGAGTGCGGGGCCTCGGTGAACCTGTACATGGCGCACGGCGGCACGAGCTTCGGGGGCTGGGCGGGCGCCAACCGGGGCGGCGGCGAGCTGCACGCAGGTCCGCTGGAGCCGGACGTGACCTCCTACGACTACGACGCCCCCGTCGACGAGTACGGGCGCCCCACGGAGAAGTTCCGGCGCTTGCGCGAGGTGCTCGCGGCGTACCACCCCGGTCCTCTCCCCGAACCGCCCTCACCACCGGCCCCGTTGGGCGCTCCGGCGGACGTGGTGCTCACCGCGTGGGCGCCTTTGGGCGACGTACTGGAGGCGCTCGGCGGAGAGGAGACCGTCACGCCCGTGCCACCGACGTTCGAGGAGCTGGGCGTCGCCCGGGGCCTCGTGCGCTACGAGGTCGGCGTGCCCGGGCCGCGGCGGCCGTACCCGCTGACGGTCCGCGGGCTCAGGGATCTCGCGGTGGTGTACGTCGACGGCGAGCGGGCCGGGGTGCTCACCGAGGACGAGCCCCGGTTGAAGGAGCCCGTCGCGGGTCCCGCGCGCGTGGAGCTGTGGGTGGAGTCCCTGGGGAGGGTCACCTACGGTCCGCGCTCCGGTGAGGCGAAGGGCATCACCGGGGGCGTCCTGCACGAGCGGCAGTATCTGCACGGGGTACGCGCGCGTGGACTGGATCTGGACGCCTTCGACGACGGTGTGGAGGTGGTGCCCTTCGGTACGCCGCCCGGGGACGGCGCACCGGGGCTGTACCGGGGCACCGTCACGGTCGGCGGCGCCGGGGACGCACGGCTCGAACTGCCGGGCTGGACGCGGGGCTTCGTCTGGGTGAACGGTTTCGGCCTGGGCCGCTACTGGTCCGTGGGACCGCAGCGGTCCCTGTACGTCCCCGGTCCGGTGCTGCGGGAGGGCGAGAACGAGGTGTGGGTGCTGGAACTCCAGGAGGCGGGGCGGGGCCGGGGGCGACCGTCCGCGCCGGGTCTGCTGCCGGTCCGAGCGGTGCGCGGCGGGCGGACGCAGGGAGTGGATGTCACGGCCACGCCGGGCAACCCGAGCGGCGAAAATCCGGTCACCCCCGAATAGAGTGGAAGGGAGTTCCGAGCGTCTTTTGGGGGTCGGACGTGGCGAACGGTGGACCGGTCGAGCACGGGTACCCGCATCTGGAGACGGTGCGGGCCGCCATCACCGCGCTGTACAGACGGCTGTCGTACGACACCGTCCAGACCTTCTCGACCAGCGTGGTCCCCGCCGACGTGACCTTCTGCGACACGGATGATCTCCATCTGGGGGCGCAGCGGGTGGCCCGGGAGATCGTGCGGCACTTCCGGCTGCCGGACGCCCGGCTGGTCGTCGGCTTCCGGGAGATGACCCATGCGGCGAACGTCGAACTGGCGGCGGGCCCCGAGTACTTCGTCGAGCTGAACGACCGCTTCCGCACCCACCGCAGGGACATCGGCGCGGCCCTCGCCCACGAGGTGATGCACGTCTATCTCCACCGCCTCGATCTCTCGTTCCCCACCACGGCGGAGAACGAGATCCTCACGGACACGGCGACGACCTACCTGGGGGCGGGCTGGCTGCTGCTGGACGCCTTCCGCGAGGACCGGGACTCCTCCCAGAAGCTCGGTTATCTCACTCCGGAGGAGTTCGGCTACGTCCTCGCCAAACGGGCCCTGCTCTTCGGCGAGGATCCCTCCGTGTGGTTCACCAGCCCGCAGGCGTACACGGCCTACGTCGCGGGCATGGCCCAGGCCCGGCGGGACGAGCAGCAGCCGCCGCTGACCGCGGCCGGCTGGGTGGGGCGCCGCCGCTACGCCCACGACCGCCGCCATGCGCCCGGAGTGCAGCCGTCCGCGGCCTACGCCTTCACCGCCGAGCCCGGCCCCGGCGGCCACCTGCGGGTGTCCTTCCCGTGCCCCACCTGCCACCAGCGGATCAGGGTGCCGGTGCGGGGGCGGGTCCGCGCCCGGTGCGGACTGTGCCGGACGGTACTGGAGTGCGACACCTAGCTCCCGTGCCCCCCGGCTCCCCCGCTCCCCCGCTCCTCGGCTCCGTACGCCACCCCCGGCGGCTCCGCCTCCGCCAGCAGTTTCCGTGCAGCCTCCCCCGCCTCGGCCGGGGTCCGGCGCGCCCTCTTGTCGGCGCCGGGACCCGGGCGCCAGCCCTCCATGACCGTGATGCGTCCGCCCTCCGCCTCGAAGACCCGGCCGGTCACACCGGCGCTCGCGGCGGAGCCGAGCCAGACGACCAGCGGGGAGACGTTCTCGGGAGCCATGGCGTCGAAGCCCGCGGCCGGAGCCGCCATGGTCTCGGCGAAGGTGCGTTCCGTCATACGGGTGCGGGCGGCCGGGGCGACGGCGTTGACCTGGACGCCGTAGCGGGCCAGTTCGGCCGCCGCGACGAGTGTCAGCCCGATGATCCCGGCCTTGGCGGCGCTGTAGTTCCCCTGCCCGACCGACCCCAGCAGGCCCGCTCCGCTGCTGGTGTTGACGATCCGGGCCGCCCGGGTGCGCCCGGCCTTGGCCTCGGCCCGCCAGTGCGCGGCGGCGTGCTTGAGGGGCAGGAAGTGGCCCTTGAGGTGGACGCGGAGCACGGCGTCCCAGTCGTCCTCGTCGAGGTTGACCAGCATGCGGTCGCGCAGGAAGCCGGCGTTGTTCACCAGGGTGTCCAGCCGGCCGTACGTCTCGACGGCCGTCCGGACGAGCGAGGCGGCGCCCTGGGTCGTCGCGATGTCGCCGCCGTGCGCCACCGCGTCCCCGCCCGCCGCCCTGATCTCCCTGACGACGGCCGCCGCCGGGCTGTCGGCCCCCGGTACCCCGTCCAGCCCGACGCCCAGGTCGTTGACCACGACCCGGGCGCCCTCGGCGGCGAAGGCGAGGGCGTGGGCGCGGCCCAGCCCCCGTCCGGCCCCGGTGACGACGACCACTCGTCCTGCGCAGATTCCGCTCATCCCAGGTCTCCTTGCCGGCGGTCTTCTCTGTTGGCGCTCGCGGCGTCCAGGAACGCGGGCCGCTCCCCACCCCCGTGCACGAGCAGGCTGGCGCCGCTGATGTAGGCGGCCGCGCCGGAGGCGAGGAAGACGGCGGCCGCGCCGACGTCCGCGGGGGTGGCGAGCCGTCCCAGCGGGACGGTGCCGGAGACGGCGGTGAGGCCGTCGGGGCCGCCGTAGTGCAGGTGGGACCGCTCGGTGCGGACCATGCCGACGACCAGCGTGTTGACACGGACCTCCGGTGCCCACTCCACGGCCATGGAGGCGGCCAGGTTCTCCAGGCCCGCCTTGGCCGCTCCGTAGGCGGCCGAGCCGGGCGAGGGCCTCGCGCCGCTCACACTGCCGACCATCACGACCGAGCCCCGGGTGCGCCTCAGCTGCTCGTAGGCGGCCAGGGAGGCGGTCAGCGGGGTGACCAGGTTCAGTTCGATGACCCGGGCGTGCCGCTCGGCGTCCGCGTCGGCCAGCCGCCGGTACGGGGTGCCGCCCGCGTTGTTCACGAGCACGTCGAGCCGGGGCAGTGCGTCGAAGAAGGCGCGGACCGCGGGGGCGTCGCGCAGGTCGAGGGGGGTGAACGTCACGCCGTCGAGGGGCTGTTCGGGGGGACGGCGGGCGCAGACCACCACCTGGGCGCCGGCTGCGGCGAAGGCTCGCGCGATGCCCGCCCCGACCCCTCGGGTGCCGCCGGTGACCACGACGGTTCTGCCGCGCGGCGCGTCGTCCACAGGCCCTGCCGACGGGTTCGCGGAGTTTTCCACAGGGCCTCCCGCTCGTCTTCGGTGACTGCTAGCTTCGAAGCCTCACACCTAACAAATGTTTGGTGGAAAGGCGTTGAGTGCGAAGGTAGCTGATGCGTCCATGGGTGTCTCCACCTCGTCCCCGGAAAAGGGGATTTCGCTCGTCACGGCCGACTTCCCGCCGGTGAACGCGCTGCCGGTGAGCGGCTGGTTCGCGCTGGCCGACGCGGTCCGGGCGGCCGGCCGGGACCCCGGCGTGCGCTGTGTGGTGCTGGCGGCGGAGGGGCGCGGGTTCAATGCGGGCGTGGACATCAAGGAGATACAGGCGCACGGCGACCGGGCCCTGCTCGGCGTCAACCGGGGCTGCGCCGAGGCCTTCGCCGCGGTGTACGAGTGCGAGACACCCGTGGTGGCGGCGGTGCAGGGGTTCTGTCTGGGCGGCGGCAT
This sequence comes from Streptomyces griseochromogenes, assembly GCF_001542625.1. NCBI lineage: Bacteria > Bacillati > Actinomycetota > Actinomycetes > Kitasatosporales > Streptomycetaceae > Streptomyces > Streptomyces griseochromogenes. Next base: position 8,542,331 of record NZ_CP016279.1, read on the forward strand.
AGGCCTGGTGGGCAACGCGGACGCGATCGTGGCGAGCGAGGACGCCCGCTTCGGGCTGCCCGAGCTGGACCGGGGCGCCCTGGGCGCGGCGACCCACCTGGCCCGGCTGGTCCCGCGGCACCTGATGCGCGCCCTGTACTACACCTCGCGCACGGCGACCGCGGCCGAACTGCACGCCCACGGCTCGGTGTGGCGGGTGGTGCCGCGCGCGGAGCTGCGCACGGCGGCCCTGGAGCTGGCCCGCGAGATCGCCGCCAAGGACGGCAGGCTGCTGCGTCTGGCCAAGGCTGCCATCAACGGGATCGACCCGGTGGACGTGCGCCGCAGCTACCGCTTCGAGCAGGGCTTCACCTTCGAGGCCGCGCTCAGCGGTGTGGCCGACGAGGTCCGGGACAGGTTCGGGAAGGAGGGCGCATAGGTGAGCGACAAGACGATGACCGCCGACGAGGTGGTCTCCCGGCTGCGCAGCGGCATGACCCTCGGCATCGGCGGCTGGGGTTCAAGGCGCAAGCCGATGGCCCTGGTCAGGGCTCTGCTCCGGTCCGGGATCGGTGACCTCACGGTCGTCTCGTACGGCGGCCCGGAGGTCGGCATGCTGGCCGCGGCCGGGCGGATCCGCAAGCTGGTCACGGCCTTCGTCACCCTCGACTCCGTCCCGCTGGAGCCGCACTACCGGGCGGCGCGCGAAAGCGGGGACTTCGAGCTGGCGGAGGTGGACGAGGGGATGTTCCTGTGGGGGCTGCGGGCGGCGGCGAACCGGCTGCCGTTCCTGCCGGTGCGGGCGGGACTCGGCTCGGACGTCATGCGGGTCAACCCGGGCCTGAGGACGGTCACTTCGCCGTACGAGGACGGGGAGACGTTCGTGGCCGTGCCGGCCCTGCGGACGGACGCGGCCCTGGTGCACGTCAACCGGGCCGACCGGCTGGGCAACGGCCAGTATCTGGGCCCCGACCCGTACTTCGACGACCTGTTCTGCGAGGCGGCGGAGGAGGCCTACGTCTCCTGCGAACGGCTCGTCGACACGGCGGAGCTGACGAAGGAGGCGGCCCCGCAGTCCCTGCTCCTCAAGCGGCTGTCGGTGAGCGGTGTGGTGGAGGCCCCGAACGGGGCGCACTTCACGTCCTGCGCGCCGGACTACGGCCGGGACGAGGAGTTCCAGCGGGAGTACGTGTCCACGCCCTGGCCGGAGTTCGCCGAGCGGTTCCTGTCCGGGGACGAGGAGGCGTACCGGTCGTCGGTGCGGGCCTGGCGGAAGGAGCGGCCGTGAACGCCGTGAGCCGATCCGAGTACTGCGTGATCGCCTGTGCCGACGCCTGGCGCGGTGCCGGGGAGATCCTGGCGAGCCCGATGGGCCTGATCCCTTCGCTGGGCGCCCGGCTGGCCCGGCTCACCTTCGCCCCGGACCTGCTGCTGACCGACGGCGAGGCGCTGCTGGTCCGCCCGGACGGCACGCCCGAGGGCTGGCTGCCCTACCGGCAGCATCTGGCCCTGGTGGCGGGAGGCCGGCGGCACGTGATGATGGGGGCGAGCCAGATCGACCGCCACGGCAACCAGAACATCTCCTGCATCGGCGACTTCGGACGGCCCCGGCGACAGCTGCTCGGAGTGCGCGGAGCGCCGCTCAACACGCTCAACAATCCGACGAGTTACTGGATCCCGAGGCACTCGCGGCGGGTGTTCGTGGAGCGGGTCGACATGGTGTGCGGGGTGGGGTACGACCGGGCGGCGGAGCTGGGCGGCACGGCACGCTTCCACCGCATCCCCCGGGTCGTCTCCGACCTCGGTGTCTTCGACTTCGCCACCCCGGACCACTCGATGCGGCTGGCTTCTGTGCATCCGGGGGTCGGTGTGGAGCAGGTGCGCGAGGCGACGGGCTTCGAGCTCACGGTGCCGGACGAGGTGCCGTACACCCGGGAGCCCACCGCCGAGGAGCTGCGGCTGATCCGTGAGGAGCTGGATCCGGACGGGGCACGGGCGCGTGAGGTGCCCGAGGGGGCGAGGGGGTGATGGAGACCGCGCTGACCCGGCTGACCGGGGTGCGCCATCCGGTCGTGCAGACCGGGATGGGCTGGGTGGCCGGCCCGCGGCTGGTCTCGGCGGCGGCGAACGCGGGGGCGCTCGGCATCCTGGCCTCCGCGACGATGTCCCCCGACCGGCTGCGGGGCGCTGTACGGGAGGTGCGGGCGCGTACGGACGCACCGTTCGGGGTGAATCTGCGGGCCGACGCGGCCGATGCGCCCGAGCGTGTGCAGATCATGCTGGACGAGGGCGTCCGGGTGGCCTCCTTCGCCCTCGCACCCTCCGCCGAGCTCATCGCCCGGCTCAAGGAGGCCGGTGTGGTGGTCATCCCGTCCGTCGGGGCGCGGCGGCATGCCGAGAAGGTGACCGCGTGGGGTGCGGACGCGGTGATCGTGCAGGGCGGCGAGGGCGGCGGGCACACCGGTGAGGTGGCGACGTCCGTGCTGCTGCCGCAGGTGGTGGACGCGGTGCGGATACCGGTCGTGGCGGCGGGCGGCTTCTTCGACGGGCGCGGTCTGGTCGCGGCGCTGGCGTACGGGGCGGCCGGGGTGGCGATGGGCACGCGGTTCCTGCTCACCTCGGACTCGACGGTTCCGGACGCGGTGAAGGCACGGTATCTGGCGGCGTCGGTCCGGGACGTGACCGTCACCCGGGCGGTGGACGGGCTGCCGCACCGGATGCTGCGCACGGAGCTGGTGGACACGCTGGAGCGGTCCGGGCGGATACCGGCCCTGGTCCACGCGGTGCGGCGGGCGGCGGGTTTCCGTCGGCTGTCGGGGCTCACCTGGCGGCAGATGGTCCGCGACGGGCTGGCCCTGCGGCACGGCAAGGAGCTGTCCTGGAGCCAGGTGCTGCTGGCGGCGAACACGCCGATGCTGCTGAGGTCGGCGATGGTGGACGGCCGTACGGATCTGGGGGTGATGGCGTCCGGACAGGTCGCCGGACTGATCGACGACCTGCCGTCGTGCGCCGAACTGGTGGAACGGATCGTGAAGGAGGCGGAGGAGGTGCTGGCGGAACTGGAGGCACTCAGAGGCGTTCGATGATCGTCACGTTCGCCTGGCCGCCGCCCTCGCACATGGTCTGGAGGCCGAAGCGGCCGCCGGTGCGCTCCAGTTCGTGCAGCAGGGTCGTCATCAGCCGGACGCCGGTCGCGCCGAGCGGGTGGCCGAGGGCGATGGCGCCGCCGTTGACGTTCACCTTCTCCGGGTCCGCGCCGGTCTCCTTCAGCCAGGCCAGGACGACCGGGGCGAAGGCCTCGTTGATCTCCACGAGGTCGATGGCGTCGACGGTCAGCCCGGTCTTCCTCAGGGCGTGCGCGGTGGCCGGGATGGGCGCGGAGAGCATGCGGATGGGGTCCTCGCCACGCACGGAGAGGTGGTGGACGCGGGCGCGCGGGCGCAGGCCGTGGTCCCGTACCGCCCGCTCGGAGGCGAGCAGCAGAGCCGCGGCTCCGTCGGAGACCTGGGAGGAGCAGGCCGCGGTGATGGTGCCGCCGTCGAGGACGGGCTTCAGCGCGGCCATCTTCTCCGGTGAGGTGTCCCGGCGCGGGCCCTCGTCGACGGTGACCTCGCCGTAGGTGACGGTCTCGCGCTCGAAGCGGCCCGTGTCGATGGCCCACACCGCGCGCCGGTGCGAGCGCAGGGCGAACTCCTCCTGGTCCTCGCGGCTGATGCCCCACTGGGCGGCGATCATCTCGGCGCCGGTGAACTGGTTGACGGGCCGGCCGCCGTAGCGGGCGCGCCAGCCGGTGCTGCCGAGGAAGGGGCCGTCGGTCAGGCCGAGGGGTTCGGCGGCCTGCCGGGAGGCGAAGGCGATGGGGATCTGCGACATGTTCTGCACCCCGCCGGCGACCACCAGGTCCTGGGTGCCGGAGAGCACGGCCTGCGCGGCGAAGTGCACGGCCTGCTGGGATGAGCCGCACTGGCGGTCGACGGTCACGCCGGGCACCTCCTCGGGCAGGCCGGCGGCCAGCCAGCAGGTGCGGGCGATGTCCCCGGCCTGCGGCCCGACCGCGTCCAGGCAGCCGAAGACGACGTCCTCCACGGCGGCCGGATCGATCCCGGACCGCTCGACGAGCGCCCCCAGCACATGCGCGCCCAGGTCGGCCGGATGGACCCGGGCGAGCCCTCCCCCGCGCCGCCCGACGGGCGTGCGGACCGCTTCGACGACATAGGCCTCGGCCATGGCGACTCCCTCACAGGAAAGGGGTGTTGAGCGTGATGTCATTCGCGTACGGCGATCCCGTCCAGCACCATCGACAGGTACTGGCGGGCGATCTCCTCCGGGCTGTGCTGTCCGCCTGGCCGGTACCAGGACGCGGCGACCCACACGGTGTCCCGGACAAACCGGTAGGTGAGCCGCACGTCCAGGTCGGCGCGGAAGACCTGCTCGGCGACTCCGCGTTCCAGCGTGGACAGCCACGCCTTCTCGAACCGGCGCTGCGAGTCGGCGAGAAAGGCGAAGCGGTCCTGCGCCACGAGCTGCTTGCTCTCCTTCTGGTAGATCGCGACCGCGGCGCGGTGCCGGTCGATCTCCCGGAAGGACTCGGTGACCAGGGCCTGAAGGGTCTCGCGGGGCCCGAGTCCGGAGGCCAGGACGGTGTCGTAGCCGTCCCACAGCTCGTCGAGGAAGGTTCGCAGGATCTCTTCCAGCATCGACTCCTTCGAGTCGAAGTGGTAGTAGAGGCTGCCCGCGAGCATCCCGGCGTGGTCGGCGATGGTCCGGACGGTGGTGGCGTTGTAGCCCTGTTCGGCGAAGACCTCGGCGGCGGTGTCGAGGAGTTCGCTGCGGCGCGCCTGGGCGGCGGCTGCCGCGGGCTTCTTCGGGGCGGTCACCTGGGGCTTCTTCTTGGTCGGCACGAACCCATTGTGGTCTGCCCGCCATCAGGGGTGCTGACTGCTGACGGCGACGACCTCGCCGGTCAGGTACGAGGAGTAGCCGGAGGCCAGGAACACGATCACGTTGGCCACTTCCCAGGGCTCCGCGTACCGCCCGAAGGCCTCCCGCTCGGTCAGCCGCTCCAGCAGTTCGGCGGAGGTGACCTTCGCCAGGTGCGGATGCATGGCGAGGCTGGGCGCCACCGCGTTCACCCGCACCCCGTAGGCGGCCGCCTCGATCGCGGCGCACCGGGTCAGCGCCATCACGCCGGCCTTGGCGGCGGCGTAGTGGGCCTGCCCGGCCTGGGCGCGCCAGCCGGCCACGGAGGCGTTGTTGACGATCACCCCGCCGCCCGTGTCCCGCATGGCGCGCAGGGCCGCGCGGGTGCAGCGGAAGGTGCCGTTCAGTGTGACGTCGAGGACGCGGGACCACTGCTCGTCGGTCATGTCGACGAGGTCCGAAGTCCCGCCGAGGCCCGCGTTGTTGACGACGATGTCGAGGCTTCCGTGCTCCCGTACGGCCGCCTCGAACAGCGCCCGGACCTGGGCCTCATCGGTGACGTCACAGGGAACCGCGGCGACCGCGCCCCGGAACTCCCGGCCCAGCAGGCCCTCGTGCTCCTTGAGACGGCGCGTGTGCGCGTCGCTGATCAGCACCCGGGCGCCCTCCTCCAGGAAGCGGCGCGCGGTCGCCCCGCCGATCCCCGCGCCGGCCGCCGCGGTGATGACGGCGGTGCGCCCTTTCAGCAGCCCGTGCCCGGGCTCGTACGCCGGACTCTCGACGCCTGTCATAGGGCCACGCTAACCTACCAAACACTTGTTAGGGAAGGACGGTGACGCGACCGTGGACCTGACCCACACCCCGGCCGACGAAAAGTTCCGCGTCGAGGCCCGCGCCTGGCTGCGGGCACATGTGCCCCGCGCCCCGCTGCCCTCCCTGGAGACCGCGGAGGGCTTCGCGGCACACCGCGCCTGGGAGGCCGAGCTGGCCGCGGACCGCTGGTCGGTGGTGTCCTGGCCCGAGGAGTACGGCGGGCGTGCGGCCTCCCTCATCGGGTGGCTGGTCTTCGAGGAGGAGTACTGGGCGGCGGGCGCGCCGGGCCGCGTCGGCCAGAACGGCATCAGCCTGCTCGCCCCGACCCTCTTCGACCACGGCACCGAGGAGCAGCGGGCGCGGGTGCTGCCGCCGATGGGCCGCGGCGAGGTGGTCTGGGCACAGGCCTGGTCCGAACCGGAGGCGGGCTCCGATCTGGCTTCGCTCACCTCCAGGGCGGTGCGGACGGACGGCGGCTGGCTGCTGAGCGGCCAGAAGACGTGGTCCTCGCGGGCGGCCTTCGCCGACCGGGCCTTCGGCCTGTTCCGCAGCGACCCGGGCGCGCCCGAGCCGCACCAGGGGCTCACCTATCTCATGTTCGATCTGCGGGCCCCCGGCGTCACCGTCCGCCCGATCGGCCGCCTGGACGGGAAACCGGCCTTCGCGGAGCTGTTCCTGGACGAGGTGTTCGTGCCGGACGAGGACGTGATCGGCGAGCCCGGCCGGGGCTGGCGGATCGCGATGGCGACGGCGGGCAACGAACGCGGCCTCACCCTGCGCTCCCCCGGCCGCTTCCTCGCCCCGGCCGCCCGGTTGCTGGAGCTGTGGCGGGCACGGGGCCGCCCGGAGTCCGCCCGCGTCCGGGTGGCGGACGCGGTGATCGGCGCCCGCGCCTACCAGCTGTTCACCTACGCGGCCGCCTCCCGCTTCCTGGCCGGCGCCCCGCTCGGCCCGGAGTCCAGCATGAACAAGGTGTTCTGGTCCGAGTACGACCTGGCGCTGCACGAGACGGCGCTCGATCTGCTGGGCGAGGAGGGCGAGTCGGCGGACTCGGCCTGGGCGGAGGGGTACGTCTTCTCCCTCGCCGGGCCCATCTACGCGGGCACCAACGAGATCCAGCGCGACATCGTCGCCGAGCGTCTGCTCGGCCTGCCGAAGGGACGCCGCTGATGCGCTTTCTCCTCGACGCCGAGCAGCGCGCCTTCGCCGACTCGCTGCACGCGATGCTGACTGCGGCGAACACCCCGTCGGTGGTCCGGGACTGGAGCCGTGGCGACCATGCGAGCGGACGCGCGCTGTGGCGCCGTGTCGCCGCGGCGGGGGTGTTCGCCCTCGCGGTGCCGGAGGAGTACGAAGGGCTGGGGCGGCGCCCGGTGGAACTGGCCGTCGCCTTCGTGGAGCTGGGACGACACGCGGTGCCCGGACCGCTGGTCGAGACGGTCGCGGCGGCCGTGCTGCTCGGCGAGGACCGGCCGGCCAAGCGGTTCCTGCCCCCTCTCGCGGCGGGTGAGACCGTCGCGACCGTGGCGGCACCGACCGGGTACGCCCTGGACGGCGACGCGGCCACGCTGCACCTCGCCCCGACCGGCGCGGGCCTGTATCTGTCCCCGGGCCCCGGTCCGGTCCGCCCCGGTCTCGACCCCGCCCGCCGCCTGACCCCGCTGGCCCCCGGCGGCGAACTCCTCACCCCCGGCCCGCCGAACGGCCACGCCCTCGTCTGGGCCCGCCTCGCGACCGCCGCGCAGGCCCTCGGTGTCGGCCTCGCCCTGCTCGACCGGACGGTCGCGTACGTCGGGCGGCGCACCCAGTTCCGCGTCCCCATCGGCTCCTTCCAGGCCGTCAAACACCGCCTGGCCGACGCGAAGATAGCCCTGGAGTTCGCCCGGCCCCTGCTCTTCGGGGCGGCCCTGTCCCTGCGCCCGGCGGACGTTGCCGCCGCCAAGCTGAAGGCGTGCGAGGCGGCGTACACGACCGCCCGCACCGCGCTCCAGCTGCACGGCGCGATCGGGTACACGGCGGAGTACGACCTGTCGCTGTGGCTGACCAAGGCGCGCGCCCTGCGCACGGCGTGGGGCACGCCCGAGGAGTGCACGGACGCGGTGCTCGAAGACGCCGGTCGAGCCGTCGGGGCATGAGGCGGGTGAGCGAGGCCGGGGCGCGCCCCGCCGGGCGATGCGCTCCTCGATGCCCCGCAACCGCTCCAGTGGACGTGATCCCGGTGCCGGGCACCTCCTCACCCGCCCTCGGCGGAGACTTCGGCGCCCTGGAACTCGCCCTCACCGAGGATCGGTTCAGGCGGACCGGGGACGGCGTCGGCGTATGACTCAGGCCGGCCGTACGACGCCGGCGGCGCGAGCGGCCGCCAGCCAGTGGGGGAACTCGCCGACGAGACGGTCGTACAGCTCGGCGTCGGAGACCCGCCGGGGATCCTGGCCCGCGTGGAAGAAGCCGGCGTTGTCCACGATCCGTTTGCCGGGCACCGCCAGCTCGTCCAGTTTCCGCAGGAACTCGAACTGGCGGCTGCCCGGGTCGCCGAAGCCGACGAACTGCCAGAACAGCGGGAGACCCGCCGCCTTGCACAGGTAACGCTCCGCGGCGAGCTTGTTGACCGGGCCGCCGTCGGTCTGGAAGACGACCAGCGCGGGCTCGGTGGCCCCGCTGTCCAGGTAGTGGTCGATGACGGCGTCCATCGCCAGGTGGTAGCTGGTCTTGCCCATGTGCCCGAGCCCGGACACGATCCGCTCGATGCGGCCCTCGTGGCCGTCGAGGGCGATGTCGGTGACCGCGTCGATGTCCGTGGAGAAGAACACCACCGGCACCCGGCCGTCGTCGTCCAGATGCGCCGACAGGCCGAGCACCCGGTCGGCGAGCGCCTGCACACTGCCGTCCTTGTAGTACGGCTTCATGGAACCGGAGTAGTCGACCACCAGGTACACGGCGGCCCGCAGCCCGTCGAGGCCGTGCTTGCGCAGACAGACCCCGGCCGACCGGTACGGCCCGACGAGCGCGGGGGCGGCCTCCTCCACCTTGCGCAGACTGATCGCGGCCATGGTCCCCCCTCGGCGTTCCTGGAAGGCGAGCCTATGTGATCACCCGCCCCTGTCGTCGCCCCCGTCACCAGGGTTCGCTGCCGGGTCTCACGGGTGGCGCGGCGGCCCAGCCGCGGGGGCTCAGTGGGCCCACTCGCGGCGCAGCACCTCCTCGGCCGGTTTGCCGTGCGGGGTGTAGGCCAGGCGGGCCGGGGTCTCGCCGCTGCCGGGCCAGTCGTCCCACATCCACCAGCACACGCCGGCCCACCAGGCGCGGCCCTCGAAGGAGTCGAGGAGCGCACGGTAGGCGGCGGCCTGTTCGGCGTTCGCGGGGTGGGTGCTGACGGTCCAGGAGTACGGGGCGGTGGTCGTGCCGCGCTGGCTGACGTAGCCGGCCTCGGTGAACAGGATCCGCCGGCTCTGGCGTGCGGAGTACGCGGCGAGCCGCTTCCCGATGGGCACCCAGGCCCGGCTCAGCCGGGCACTGTCGCTGGTGGGCCTGTCGGACAGCGGCCAGTAGGCGTCGATGCCGATGAGGTCGAGGTCCTTCCAGAAGTGGATGTGCTGGTACTCGTCGTAGTTGGCGGCGTAGGTCAGCGGCCCGTCGTAGTGGTCGCGGACCGCCTCGATCACCTTCCGCCAGGCGCCGGTGTCGCCGGAGACCCCGGCGAGTTCGGTGCCGACCGAGAACTGCTCGGTGCGGGTGTCGGCGGCGAGGCGAGCGTAGTGGGTGATGAAGCGGCGGTACGCGGCGAACCAGGCGGCCCGGTCGCGCGGGCGGATCCCGGCGCGGTCCGCGTCGCCGGGCAGGTCCACGTGCGGCTTGATCATCACCTTGAGGCCGGCCGCGTGCGCGCGCCCGACGATCCGGCGCAGGCTCGCGTCGCTCGCCGTCTCCTCGGTGGTGTGCAGGGCCGTGTCGGTGACGCGGTTCTGGTACCAGGTCGGGGTGAAGGTGACCCAGCGGGCCCCGGTGGCCCGGATGTCGCGCAGATAGCGGGGGGCTGCGGGGCTGTCGTAGTCGGTGCGGTACCAGGAGGGCAGCGCGAAGCCGCGCATCGTCGGCGTGCCGGAGCCGGGCCGGGCGGCACGGGAGCCGCCGTGGCCGGACGCGTCCATGTCCGCGGGCGAGCAGCCGGGGACGGCGAGGAGGACCGCCGCCATGACGGCGACGGCCCTCCTCCTCGTGGCGGGCGCCGTCACAGCGCCGCCGGGCTGACGAAGGTGTAGCCGAGTGCCTTGATGCCGTCGACGGTGTCCTTCAGCGGCTGCAGCGGGTAGTAGGGGTGGTAGAAGAAGCTCGCCACTCCGTCCCGTACGGCCAGGTTCGCCTTCGCCGACGCGATGAGGTCGGCGGGCAGCCGCGCCGGGTGGTTGTTGTAGGCCTCCGGCTCGTAGTTGCCGATGTTCTCGGGCAGCACCTTGGTGCCGTACACGTCCTTCACCTCGTACGGGAAGAACTGGCCGATGAACCGGTTCGGGTCGGCCGAGGACCCGCTGAGCGTTCCCGCGAAGTAGAGGGAACGCTCCAGGCGTGCCGAGAAGTCGGCGCCGAAGACCTTGTAGTCGGCCGCGGAGCCCGCGTAGTGCGGGGTGGTCCACAGGGTCGGCTTGGGCAGACCCGCCGCGGTGAACTGCAGCAGTGCGCTGGTGACCCTGCTCTGCGCCCAGAGTGCGGAGTCCTCGGCGACCGGGCCGTCGTAGACGACGTTGTTCGCGGCGTCGATGTGCGCCCGGTAGAACTCGAAGTCGTCACCGGTCACCCCGTTGTAGGGATTGGCGATGTTCTTGTACTGGTGCGTGTAGCCGTGGTCCATCAGGACCGCTCCGCGCGCCAGCATGTACGTCAGGGCGCTGACCACCTGCGGCCGTTGCGCGAGGGTGACCGTCTGCGGTACGCCGTTGTTGTAGGTGCCGTTGGGGTCGGTGTAGACGGGGATCACGTTGATGCCGTAGGGGATGTGCTCCGCGAAGAGGTAGTCGGCCATCGTGCGCAGCTCGGTGGGATCCGAGTCCGGGCTGATGTCCTCCAGGCGCACCATCGCCCGGTGCCGCTCGGCGGTGGCCGGGGCGAGGGCGTCGAAGAGCAGGTCCTCGAAGGCGATGACGCGATCGCTCTCGGAGACGTAGACGAAGGGGATCTCACCGATGTAGGTGAGGTTGGCGGAGCGGACCGCCCAGCCGAAGGTGTGCCCGCTGGAACTGTCCAGGCCCTCCGCGAGCCGGGTGACGGCCGGATACCCGGGGCCCGTCAGGATGTCGGGGCGCAGCACTCCGCCGTCCTGGCCGGCGGGGATGGTGCGGGTCAGGGTCTGGCCGCGGTACGTCACCTGCGTGACGTCGCCGACCGAGCCGCCGTCCTGGTAGTACGACGTCGTGGGGTCCCAGCCGTACTGCTGGGTGAACCGGGTGACGCCCACCGAGCCGGCCATGCCCCAGATGTTGGCGCCCATCCAGATCACCGGCTTCGTGCCGGCGAAGGCGTCCTGGTAGAAGGCGGCGGGGATGGCGTCCGGGACGTCGCCGCCGTAGTAGGTCGAGCCGATGTAGATCACGGCGGAGTACGAGTCGATCATCCCGGCGGTGTACTGCTGGACCGGCTTGGCCGTCACCGTGCCGAAGTGTCCGGCGAGGTTGGCGGTGGCCATCGCGTACAGCTCGCCCAGTTGCCCGTAGGGGCCGGTGGTGTCGTAGAGCACGAGGGCGCTCGGGTCGGCGGCGGCGTCCGCCGTGGCGAGCGGGGCGGCAGCCTGCCGGGCCAGGGCACTCTTGGCGCTCGCGGTGCGCGCCGGGGCCGCGGTCGCGTGCGCGGTCCTGGTGGTCTTCCGGTACCGCCGGGCGTGGCGGGCGGTGTCCGCCTTGAGCTGGGCCTGCGCCCAGCCCTTGAGGTTGACGCGGTTGAGTCCGGACGTGGTGCCGCGCTGCTCGCCCGGGCGGCGGCTCCCCCCGGCCGCCTGGGCGTCGGCGGCCAGGAATGTGCCGCTGAGCAGGGCCGCGACGAGCAGCAGGACGATGGAAATCCTGGAGGTTCCCCGCCTCCGGGACGAGATCAGAGGTCTCACGAATCTTCCCCCCACTTTGCCAATCATTGGCAAAGGATTTTTCCGGATGGAAGCCACCGATTATTCTGGCGGCCAAGAAGGGCGTCAATGGGTCACATGGTGAATTCGGGTGGCCCATCAGACATCGTCGGAAGATCCGACATGCCCTTTTTCAGGTTTCCCTTCTGATGCGCCCCCGACGTCTGCTACGTTCACCTTCGCGCGTTGGGGACGCGCATCGAAATGTGGGGGGAAAATGTACGGACGACCCGCCCTGGGGGCACTGCTGCCCCTTGCCGGGGCGATGGCCGCACCGGAAGCAATACCAGGCTTACCTTTGGCCAGAGCGCTACAGGAGATAGCCGGAGCCGGATTTCTGTTCTACTGCCTGACCGCCTTCCTGATACTGCTGGCCCGGATACGATTGCGCCGCCAAGCGCTGCGGCAGGCGCATGCCGGGGGCAACCGTGATCATTGAGTTGCTCCTGTGGTCGAGCATCACACTGATCGTGATGGCCGGCTGTTACAACACCAGCCTTTTCCTTCTCTCACGGCGCAGAATTCGCCGCTCCCGGACCGACCGGAGACCGCGCTTCTACGTATTTCTGCTCGCCTGTCTGAACGAGGAGAAAGTACTTTCCGAAAGCCTGGCGCGCATCACTTCTCTGCCCGCCGGGAATTTCATGGCACTGGTCATCGACGACGGTTCGGACGACCGCACCGGCGAGATCGCGCTGGCCGCGGATCCGGCCCTGGTCCGGCTGCACCGGCGTACCCCGCCGAACGCCCGCCGGGGCAAGGGCGCCGCGCTCAACGACGGCGTACGGCACCTCAGGGAGTCCGGCCTGCTGGCCGGGCATGACCCGGCGGACGTCGTCCTGTGCGTGGTCGACGCCGACGGACGGCTGGACCCGCACGTCGTGCAGTCCGTGGATCCGTGCTTCGACGATCCCGCCACGGGCGCGGTCCAGATCTGCGTCCGTATGTACAACCGGGGGCAGGGGCTGCTGGCCCGCATGCAGGACATGGAGTTCGTCGTGTACGGCGACGTGTTCCAGAGCGCGCGCCGCTTCATCGGCAGCGTGGGCATGGGCGGCAACGGGCAGTTCATGCGGCTGTCCGCGCTCAACACGCTGAACGCCGTGGATGGTGCCGGCCCGTGGAGCGACAGCCTCACCGAGGACCTCGACCTCGGCGTGCGGCTGATCGCCAAAGGCTGGACCAACATGCACTGCACCACGGCCGCGGTCTCCCAGCAGGCCGTGCTCAGCCTGCGGCGCCTGATCCGGCAGCGATCCCGCTGGTTCCAGGGCCATCTGCAGTCCGCCGGTCTCGTCCCGCTCATCCTGCGGGAGGTACCGACCCGGCCCGCGCTGGACATGCTCTACCACCTGTCCAGTCCGGTCCTGATCCTGCTCACCTCGCTGCTGCCGGTCTCGTTCCTGGTCGCCCTGGGCGCCACCGTCACGGCCTCGGTCCAGGTGGGACATCCGCTCGTCTCGCCCATGTGGCTGCTCGGCCCGTATCTGCTCTCGTTCACGACCGCCTACGCGTACGGGTTCATCTACGCCAAGCGGGAGCGCGAACTCGGGCTGGTGCGCAGCGTCCTGCTCGCCCACGTCTTCGTCTTCTACGGCTACATCTGGTTCGCCGCCGGCTGGTGGGGGTTCTGGCGGATGCTCACCGGCAAGCAGACCTGGCTGAAGACCGCGCGCACCTGAGGACGCCCGTACCTCGCCCGCGGCCTTCCCGCCGCGCGTCTCTCATCTCTCATCTCTCATCTCCGCACCGCTCACACCCTGACGCGGTCCTGTGACGACCGCGCATGCCCTAGGGGGGCCTGTCATGTCCACACATCCGTCAGTCGTGCCCGTACGCGCCATGCTCGTGCTCGGGACCCGGCCGGAGGCGATCAAACTGGCGCCGGTGGCGCGGGCGATGGCCGACGACACACAGTTCGAACCGATCGTCGTCACCACCGGCCAGCACCGCGAGATGCTCCAGCAGATGCTCGGCCTGCTGTGCGTCGACGTACGGATCGCCCTCGATGTGATGCGCAGCCGCCAGGAGCTGTCCGAGCTGACCGCCCGGCTGGTCGGCGAGCTCGGCGAGGTCATGCGCGACCAACGGCCGGACCTGGTCGTGGTGCAGGGGGACACCACGACCGCGCTGGCCGGCGCCCTGGCCGCCTTCTACGAGAAGATCCCGGTCGCCCATGTCGAGGCGGGACTGCGCACCGGAGTCATCGACAACCCCTTCCCGGAGGAGCTCAACCGCAGCCTGATCGGCCGCATCGCCCGCTGGCACTTCGCCCCGACCCCGCGCGCGGCCCGGCACCTGACCGACGAGGGCGTCTCCGCCGAGCAGGTCTTCACCACCGGCAACACGGTGATCGACAACCTGCTGTGGGTGCTGGCCGAGGGGACCGGGACCTCCGCGTTCCGCACCGGCGCCAAGCGGATCCTGGTCACCCTGCACCGGCGGGAGAACCAGGGCGAGCGGATGCGCGGCATGGGCCGGGCGCTGGCCCGGCTCGCCGGGCGCGGTGACGTGGAGATCGTGCTGCCGCTGCACAAGAGCCCCGCGGTACGGGACGCGCTGCTGCCCGAACTCGACGGCCACACCGGCATCTCGCTCGTCGAGCCGCTCGGCTACCTGGACTTCGCGGCGACGCTGGCCGAGTGCGACCTGGTCCTCACCGACTCCGGCGGTATCCAGGAGGAGGCCCCCAGTCTGAGCAAGCCCGCGCTGGTGCTGCGCACCACCACCGAGCGTCCGGAGGCGGTCGAGGCGGGTGCGGCCCTGCTGATCGGCACGGACCCGGACGCCATCGTGAGCTGGGCCGAGCGGCTCCTCGACGATCCGGCGCAGTACCGCAGGATGGCGGCCGCGGGCAATCCGTTCGGCGACGGGCTGGCCGCCACCCGCGTACTCGCCCAGCTCGCCGAGGACTTCGCCGCCGAAGTGCCGGTCGGCCTCACCGCGTCCGGGCCATACTCGGCGGCATGACATCGTCACCCCTGCGTCCCCGCCGCCGGATCCCGCCGATTCCGCAGGGGCGCAGGGGCCGTCTTCTCACGACCCTGGCACTCGCGCTCGCCCTGACCGCACTGCTGTCGGTCACCCTGAGCCAGTGCCGGGGCAACGGCTCACCGCCGCCCGAGCCGTGGATCGACGGCACGACGCACGGCCGCTGGCTCTCGGTGTTCAACGGCCACGGCACCAACCTGGGCGACGACGACTCCCTGTCGCTGTCCCCCAGGGCCGCCGAGGACCCCGGCACCACGCACGCGAGCCTCGTGGTGAGCACCGCCTCGTACAGGGACGTGCGGTACGAGGCGCGGATGCGGACCGTGCGACAGCTGCGCGATCCCGACCCGAACCCGTGGGAGGTCCCCTGGCTGGTGTGGGCGTACACCGACCCGGAGCACTTCTACTACATCACCCTCAAGCCCAACGGCTGGGAGCTGGGCAAGCGGGATCCCGCGTATCCGGGGGGCCAGCGCTTCCTGGCCACCGGGAAGACCCGGTACCCCGTGGGCGACTGGTACGAGGTGCGGGTCGGGCAGCGCGGCGCGGTGCTCGCGGTGTCCGTCGGCGGGAAGCCGCTGGTGACGTTCACGGACACCGAGCGCCCGTACCAACACGGCAGAGTGGGGGCGTACACCGAGGACGCGACGGTGAGGTTCCAGGGCCTGGTGGCGCGTTGACGCCGAAAAGGCGACGGCACCTGCCCAGTCCGGTCGGGGACTGCGGGCAGGCGCCGTCAGTGTTCCGTACGCCTTTGTACGGGACGTTCTGATGAACCGTCAGACCATCAGGGCACGGTCCGTCGGGCGGATCGGCGCCGGCAGGTCGCTGGCTCCGGTCAGGTGGCGGTCGACGCCGCGGGCGGCCGAGCGGCCCTCCGCGATCGCCCACACGATCAGGGACTGGCCGCGACCGGCGTCACCGGCGACGAACACGCCCGGCACGTTGGTCTGGAAGTCGGCGTCCCGGGCGATGTTACCCCGCTCGTCGAGTTCGAGACCGAACTGCTCGACCAGGCCGTTGTCCCGGTCGGTGCCGGTGAAGCCCATGGCGAGGGTGACCAGCTGGGCCGGGATCCTGCGCTCGGTGCCCGGCTTCGGGGTCAGCCTGCCGTCGACGAACTCGACCTCGCTCAGGTGCAGCCACTGGACGTTGCCGTCCTCGTCGCCCTCGAAGTGGGTGGTGGAGACGGAGTAGACCCGCTCGCCGCCCTCCTCGTGGGCGCTCGTCACCTTGTAGAGCATCGGGAAGGTCGGCCAGGGCTGGGCGACCGCGTTCCGCTCGTCGCCCGGGCGGGGCATGATCTCCAGCTGGGTGACGGAGGCCGCGCCCTGGCGGTGGGCGGTGCCCACGCAGTCGGCGCCGGTGTCACCGCCGCCGATGACGACGACATGCTTGCCCTCGGCCGAGATCGGAGCGGTGACGTAGTCGCCCTCCTGGACCTTGTTGGCCAGCGGCAGGTACTCCATCGCCTGGTAGATGCCCTTGAGGTCACGGCCGGGCACCGGCAGGTCGCGGGCGGTCGTCGCGCCGACGGCCAGGACCACGGCGTCGTACCGCTTCTTCAGGTCCGTCGCCTTCAGGTCACGGCCGATCTCGATGCCGGTGCGGAAGCGGGTGCCCTCCGCGCGCATCTGCTCGATACGGCGGTTGATGTGCCGCTTCTCCATCTTGAACTCGGGGATGCCGTACCGGAGGAGGCCGCCGACGCGGTCCGCGCGCTCGTAGACGGCGACGGTGTGGCCGGCCCGGGTCAGCTGCTGGGCGGCGGCCAGGCCCGCCGGGCCCGAGCCGATGACCGCGACCGTCTTGCCGGACAGGCGCTCGGGCGCCTGCGGGGCGACGTCACCGGTCTCCCACGCCTTGTCGATGATCGAGACCTCGACGTTCTTGATGGTGACGGCCGGCTGGTTGATGCCGAGCACACAGGCCGACTCGCAAGGGGCCGGGCAGAGGCGACCGGTGAACTCCGGGAAGTTGTTCGTCGCGTGCAGGCGCTCGGAGGCGGCCGCCCAGTCCTCGCGGTAGGCGTAGTCGTTCCACTCGGGGATGAGGTTCCCGAGCGGACAGCCGTTGTGGCAGAACGGGATGCCGCAGTCCATGCACCGGCTGGCCTGCTTGCTGATGATCGGCAGCAGGGAACCGGGGACGTAGACCTCGCTCCAGTCCTTGACGCGCTCGGCGACGGGGCGGGTCCGGGCGACCTCACGGCCGTGGTTCAGGAAGCCCTTCGGGTCAGCCATTGATCGCCGCCTCCATCATCTTCTCGGTGATCTCGGTCTCGGTGAGACCCGCTCGCTCGGCGGCGTCCTTGGCGGCGAGCACTGCCTTGTACGTGCTGGGGATGATCTTGCTGAACCGCGCCACGGCCGTGTCCCAGTCGGCGAGCAGCTTCTCGGCGACCGTCGAGCCGGTCTCCTCGGCGTGGCGGCGCACCACGTCGTGCAGCCACTGCCGGTCCGTCTCGTCCAGCGCCTCGACGGCGTCCGCGTTGCCGACGTTGACGTTGTCGCGGTCGAGGTCGATGACGTAGGCGATACCGCCGGACATGCCGGCCGCGAAGTTGCGGCCCGTCTCGCCGAGGACCACCGCGCGACCGCCGGTCATGTACTCGCAGCCGTGGTCGCCCACGCCCTCGGAGACGACCAGTGCGCCGGAGTTGCGGACGCAGAACCGCTCACCGGTCCGGCCGCGCAGGAACAGCTCGCCGCCGGTGGCGCCGTAGGCGATGGTGTTGCCCGCGATGGTCGAGTACTCGGCGAGGTGGTCGGCCGCGCGGTCCGGGCGGACGACGATCCGGCCGCCCGAGAGGCCCTTGCCGACGTAGTCGTTGGCGTCGCCTTCGAGGCGCAGCGTGACACCGCGCGGCAGGAACGCGCCGAAGGACTGGCCGGCCGAGCCGGTGAAGGTGATGTCGACGGTGTCCTCGGGCAGGCCCGCGCCGCCGAACTTCTTCGTCACCTCGTGGCCGAGCATGGTGCCGACCGTGCGGTTGATGTTGCGGATGGCGACCTGGGCGCGCACCGGCTGGGCCTCGGTCGCGTCGTTCGCGGCCAGAGCGTCGGCGGCCAGCTTGATCAGCTCGTTGTCCAGGGCCTTCTCCAGGCCGTGGTCCTGGGCGATCAGCCGGTGACGGACCGCGCCCTCGGGCAGCTCGGGCACGTGGAAGAGCGGCTCCAGGTCCAGGCCCTGCGCCTTCCAGTGGTCCACGGCGCGCGCCACGTCGAGGACCTCGGCGTGGCCGACGGCCTCCTCGATGGAGCGGAAGCCCAGCTCGGCGAGGATCTCGCGGACCTCCTCCGCGATGAACTGGAAGAAGTTCACCACGTATTCGGCCTTGCCGGCGAAGCGGTCGCGCAGGGTCGGGTTCTGGGTGGCGATGCCGACCGGGCAGGTGTCCAGGTGGCACACGCGCATCATCACGCAGCCGGAGACGACGAGCGGCGCGGTCGCGAAACCGAACTCCTCGGCGCCGAGCAGCGCGGCGATGACCACGTCACGGCCGGTCTTCAGCTGACCGTCCGTCTGGACCACGATCCGGTCGCGCAGGCCGTTGAGCAGCAGGGTCTGCTGGGTCTCGGCGAGGCCCAACTCCCAAGGACCACCGGCGTGCTTGAGCGACGTCAGCGGGGAGGCACCCGTACCGCCGTCGTGACCCGAGATGAGCACGACGTCCGCGTGTGCCTTCGACACACCCGCCGCGACCGTGCCGACGCCGACCTCGGAGACCAGCTTGACGTGAATCCGCGCCTGCGGGTTCGCGTTCTTGAGGTCGTGGATCAGCTGGGCCAGGTCCTCGATGGAGTAGATGTCGTGGTGCGGCGGCGGGGAGATGAGGCCCACGCCCGGCGTCGAGTGACGCGTCTTGGCGACCCACGGGTAGACCTTGTGGCCGGGCAGCTGGCCGCCCTCGCCGGGCTTGGCGCCCTGGGCCATCTTGATCTGGATGTCGTCGGCGTTGACGAGGTACTCGCTCGTCACGCCGAAGCGGCCGGAGGCGACCTGCTTGATGGCGCTGCGCCGCGCCGGGTCGTACAGGCGCTCCGGGTCCTCGCCGCCCTCACCGGTGTTGGACTTGCCGCCCAGCTGGTTCATGGCGATGGCGAGGGTCTCGTGCGCCTCCTTGGAGATGGAGCCGTACGACATGGCGCCGGTGGAGAAGCGCTTGACGATCTCGCTCACCGGCTCGACCTCGTCGACGGAGATCGGCTGGCGGCCGGCGGCGCCGGACTTGAAGCCGAACAGGCCGCGCAGCGTCATCAGACGCTCGGACTGCTCGTTCACTCGCTCGGTGTACTTCTTGAAGATGTCGAAGCGGCCGGTGCGCGTGGAGTGCTGGAGGCGGAAGACCGTCTCCGGGTCGAACAGGTGCGGCTCACCCTCGCGGCGCCACTGGTACTCGCCGCCGATCTCGAGGGCGCGGTGCGCGGGAGCGATACCCGAAGCCGGGTAGGCCTTGGCGTGGCGGGCGGCGACCTCCTGGGCGATGACGTCGATGCCGACGCCGCCGATCTTGGTGGCCGTGCCGTTGAAGTACTTCTCCACGAAGGCCTCGTCCAGGCCGACGGCCTCGAAGACCTGGGCGCCTCGGTAGGAGGCGACGGTGGAGATGCCCATCTTGGACATGACCTTCAGGACGCCCTTGCCGAGGGCGTAGATCAGGTTGCGGATGGCCTTCTCGGCCTCGATGTCCGACAGGAAGGTGCCCGCGCGGACCAGGTCCTCGACGGACTCCATCGCCAGGTACGGGTTGACGGCGGCGGCGCCGAAGCCGATCAGCAGGGCGACGTGGTGGACCTCGCGGACGTCTCCGGCCTCGACCAGCAGGCCCACGTGGGTGCGCTGCTTGGTACGGATGAGGTGGTGGTGGACGGCCGCGGTGAGCAGCAGCGACGGGATCGGGGCGTGCTCGGCGTCGGAGTGGCGGTCCGAGAGGACGATCAGACGGGCGCCGTTCTCGATGGCCGCGTCGGCCTCGGCGCAGATCTCCTCGATGCGCGCGGCGAGCGTGTCACCGCCGCCGGAGACCCGGAACAGGCCCGACAGGGTCGCGGCCTTGAAGCCGGGCATGTCGCCGTCGGCGTTGATGTGGATGAGCTTGGCCAGCTCGTCGTTGTCGATGACCGGGAAGGGCAGCACGACGGACCGGCAGGAGGCGGCGGTCGGGTCGAGCAGGTTGCCCTGCGGGCCGAGCGAGGAGCGCAGCGAGGTGACGAGTTCCTCGCGGATCGCGTCCAGCGGGGGGTTGGTGACCTGCGCGAAGAGCTGGGTGAAGTAGTCGAACAGCAGACGCGGGCGCTCGGAGAGGGCCGCGATCGGCGAGTCGGTGCCCATGGAGCCGATCGGCTCGGCGGCGGCCTTGGCCATCGGCGCGAGGATGACGCGCAGCTCCTCCTCGGTGTAGCCGAAGGTCTGCTGGCGGCGGGTGACCGAGGCGTGGGTGTGGACGATGTGCTCGCGCTCGGGCAGGTCGCCCAGCTCGATCTCGCCGGCCTCCAGCCACTCGCCGTAGGGCTGCTCGGCGGCGAGGGAGGCCTTGACCTCGTCGTCCTCGATGATGCGGTGCTCGGCGGTGTCGACCAGGAACATCTTGCCGGGCTGCAGACGGCCCTTGCGGACGACCTTGGCGGGGTCGATGTCGAGGACGCCGACCTCGGAGCCGAGGACGACCAGGCCGTCGTCGGTGACCCAGTAGCGGCCGGGGCGCAGGCCGTTGCGGTCGAGCACGGCGCCGACCTGGGTGCCGTCGGTGAAGGTGACGCAGGCGGGGCCGTCCCAGGGCTCCATCATCGTGGAGTGGTAGCCGTAGAAGGCGCGCCGGACCGGGTCCATGGAGTCGTGGTTCTCCCACGCCTCCGGGATCATCATCAGCACGGAGTGCGGCAGCGAACGGCCGCCCAGGTGGAGCAGCTCCAGCACCTCGTCGAAGGAGGCGGAGTCGGAGGCGTCCGGGGTGCAGACCGGGAAGACGCGCTGCAGGTCGCCGTCGCCGAACAGGTCGGAGACCAGCTGCGACTCGCGGGCGCGCATCCAGTTGCGGTTGCCCTTGACGGTGTTGATCTCACCGTTGTGGGCGACGAAGCGGTAGGGGTGCGCGAGCGGCCACGACGGGAAGGTGTTCGTGGAGAAGCGCGAGTGGACGAGCGCGACCGCGGAGCCGAAGCGGCGGTCGGACAGGTCCGGGAAGAAGGGCTCGAGCTGGCCGGTGGTCAGCATGCCCTTGTAGACGATCGTGCGGGCGGAGAGCGACGGGAAGTAGACACCCGCCTCGCGCTCGGCGCGCTTGCGCAGCACGAAGGCCTTGCGGTCCAGCGCGATGCCCTCGCTGGCTCCGTCGGCCACGAAGATCTGGCGGAAGGCCGGCATGGTGGACCGGGCGGTCGCACCCAGCAGCTCGGGCGCGGCGGGGACCTCGCGCCAGCCGAGGACGGTCAGGTCCTCCTCGGCCGCGATCGTCTCGATCCGCGAGACGGCGTCCTCGGTCCCGTCCTCGGGCAGGAAGGCGATGCCGACGGCGTACGAGCCCGCCGCGGGGAGGTCGAATCCGGCCACCTCACGGAAGAAGGCGTCCGGCACCTGGGAGAGGATGCCCGCGCCGTCACCGGAGTCGGGTTCGGAGCCGGTGGCGCCGCGGTGCTCGAGGTTACGCAGAACCGTGAGCGCCTGTTCGACCAGCGCATGGCTCGCCTCGCCGGTGAGGGTGGCCACGAAGCCGACGCCACAGGCGTCGCGCTCGTTGCGGGGGTCGTACATACCCTGCGCAGCAGGGCGAGCATCCATGAACGACCAGTTCTGGCCATTCACGGAATGCTGGGACGGCTGGCGCGGCGTACGCATCGGCTCTCCCGTCGTCGTCATGTGGCATGTGGCAAGTGCCGAGGGACGACGTTGGCCCTCTGCGTGGAGTGCGAAATTTCGTGCAGGTTACATGATGGGGCGGTTCTCGGGAACCGGATACAGCGTTCCAGCATGCGGACGCCGCACGAGTTACGGCAGGTGCCGCGGGGTCACGGCGGGCGCCGCACACAGGCGGCGGAAAGTATGGGGGAGCCGAGCAGGACAAGATCGATCAGATCCGCGCCTATCGGCCCGAAGGGCGGAGGAAGTGTCTTCACCTCTCCCGCGAGTGCGCCGCAGGCGTCATTGCCCACAGCGCTTACGGCTCATGCCCGGTGGTCACGCATCTGAAACCAGCGAGTAACGGCTACTTATGCGGCTCAATGTATAAGTACCGGCCGAGCTATCCTACGGCCGTTCCGATCAGGGTGCCCAGGGCGTACGTCACACCGGCCGCCGCACCGCCGAGCGCGAGCTGCCTGAGCCCGCTGTACCACCAGGTCCGCGCGGTCACCTTGGCCACGACCGCACCACAGCCGAAGAGCCCGGCGAGCGCGAGGAGCACGGCCGGCCAGAGGGCGGCCGCCCCCAGCAGATACGGCAGGACGGGCAGCAGGGCGCCGAGCGCGAACGACCCGAAGGACGACACGGCGGCCACCAGCGGCGACGGCAGATCACCGGGGTCGATGCCCAGCTCTTCGCGGGCATGGATCTCCAGGGCCTGCTCGGGATCCTCGGACAGCTGCCGGGCAACTTCACGGGCCAGTGCGGGCTCGACACCGCGGGCCACGTACAGTGCGGCGAGCTCGGCCTCCTCGTCCTGCGGGTGCTTGCGCAGCTCGCGCCGCTCGACGTCGAGCTCGGCCTCGACGAGCTCACGCTGGGAGGCGACGGAGGTGTACTCGCCGGCCGCCATGGAGAAGGCGCCCGCGGCGAGCCCCGCGAGCCCGGTGATGACGATCGTCTGGTGACTGACGGAGCCACCCGCCACACCGGTCATCAGGGCGAGGTTGGAGACCAGGCCGTCCATCGCGCCGAAGACGGCGGGGCGCAGCCAGCCGCCGTTCACGTCGCGGTGCGTGTGGTTGTCGCGGTGCGCCTCGTGCAGCGGCGCCTCGGTTTCGATGATGGCCATGCGGGGTCCCCCAGGAAGCTTAGCCAAAGCTAACTTTGGACGAGTTCTACTTTTCGACAACACCGAACATACGCCGATCATTTCCCTGGCGCCAGCAAGGAAAGGCTGAGCTAACCTGCGGTTTTACCGTCGAATGCTCATCCGTGATGGTCTTGGCTCAGATGTCGAGTGGGTGATGCGGGCCCCGTAGAGGCACGCGCGGGCCGTGTCCGTGGGACACATCCGCAAAGGGGCTCCCAGGCCCCTGCTCGAAGGAGAGGCCGCCCATGGCATCGATTGCCTGCACTCCCCCGCTCGCGGCGCCGGGGGACGCCGCCGGACTCCGCGAACGGGCCCGTGGCGCGCTGCTGGGCCTGGCCGTGGGTGATGCGCTCGGGGCGCCCGCGGAGAACCTCAGGCCCTCCGAGATCCGCGCCCGCTGGGGCCGTATCACGGGGTACGTCACCGAGCGGCCGGCCGGCACCGACGACACCGAGTACGCGATCTTCTCGGGCCTGCTGCTGGCCCGGCACGGCTCGGCACTCACCCCCGCCCATGTCGAGGGCGCCTGGCACGAGTGGATCGCCGACCGGGCCGAGGGCCCCTTCCGCGGTGCGGGCTTCAGCGAGCGCGGCACGCTGGAGAACCTGCGCCGGGGTCTCGCGGCCCCCATCTCCGCCCAGCACCGCCATGCCTGGAGCGACGGTCTGGCGATGCGGGCGGCCCCCTTCGGCGTCTTCGCGTCGGGCCGCCCCGCCGAAGCCGCGCGGCTGGTCGCGATCGACGGCTCGGTCAGTCATGACGGCGAGGGCATCTACGGCGGTCAGGCGGTCGCGGCGGGAGTGGCGGCGGCGATGGCGGGCGCCTCGCCCGCGGTGGTGATCGCCTCGGCCCTCGCCGTCGTCCCCGACGACTCCTGGACGGCCCGCTCCCTGCGCCGCGCGGTGACCGTGGCCCACCGGGGCGAACGCGCGGTGCGCTCAGCGGTGGTGATCGGTGGCTATCCCTGGACCGACCTGGCGCCCGAGGCGGTCGCCCTCGCCTTCGGCGCGTACGCGGCGGCCGACGGGGACTTCCGGGAGGCGGTGCTCACGGCGGTCAACATGGGGCGCGACGCGGACACGACGGCGGCGGTGGCGGGCGCGCTGTCCGGCGCGACGCAGGGGCTCTCGGCCATCCCCCCGGAATGGGCCGCGGCCATCGGCCCGGCCCGGGGCCGCTGCCTGCCGTCCATGGCCGGCCACCACATCCTCGACGTGGCGGAACTACTGGTTCCGGAGGAGGGCGGGAAGTGGGGGGCGGGGGTGGTGGTACCGGGATGTCTGCCGGAGGGTCTGCGACCGGCGGCAACGGAGGGAACCCCACCCACCGGCGAGCCACCGGAGCCCGGCCCGCCCACCTCCAGGCCGGCCACGCTGCTCCGCACCATGCCCCAGCCACCCGAACCGACCACACCCCTCAGCCCCTCCCCTCAGCCAACCGAACCCACCGCACCCCTCCGACCGACCTCCCGACCAGCCGAACCCACCACCCAACCAATCGAACCCACCACACCCCTCTGTCCCATCACCTCGCCAACCGCGCCGACCACACCCCTCTGTCCGTCCTCTCAGGCGACCGAGCCCGCCCCACCCCTCCCGACCGCCTGCAAGTCGACAGAGCCCACCACCCGTTCGACCGAATCCGCCCCGCCCCTCCCTCCCGCTTCTCAGCCGGCCGAGTCGGGATGGGGGTCCCCCGCGCGAGCGCAGCCGAGCGTGGGGGAGGGTGGGCGGAGGTCCGGGGGGCCGGGGGGCGGAGCCCCCTGGTGGGTGCGGGGAACTCCGGGCAGCCGGAGAACGAGGCACTGTCGTGACGCGCCGTATCGAGGGGCTGCTCCTCGGCCTCGCCGCGGGAGACGCCGCCGGCTGGCCCGCCGCCCGGCACCGAGCCGCCCGCATGCCCGAGTGGACCCGCAGACTCACCCGCGAGCTGGACACCTTCGCCGAGCACAACGCCACCACCACCCTCCCCGTACCGATCGCCCTCAACCAGCCCCCCGAGCCCCTGCGTCTCGGCCCCTCCGACGACGCCGAGTGGGCGGCGTTCGCCGCGGAGGCGGTCCTGCGGGCCGGCGACGACGACGTACTCGGCGACCTGAGCCGGGACCGCCGTATGCGCACCGCCATCGACCTCACCTGGACCGCCGTGGCCGCGGAGGTCGCCGCGGCGGCGGACCGCGCCCCCGAGGTCGAGTCCGCCGTCCTCCCCCTGCGCGCCCGCATCTCCGTCCGCGCCGGCCTCGGCAACCTTGCCGCCGGCCTGCGCCCGCCTGCCACCGGCCACGACAACCCGCACTACTTCGACGACGCGGCCTGTGTCCGCGCCTGCGTCCTCGCCGTCGCCCACCCCGGCGACCCCGGACGCGCCGCCGACCTCGCCGAGTTCGACGCCCGCTACACCCAGGACGGCGACGGCGTGCACGGCGCCCGGGCGATGGCGGCGGCCCTCGCGCTCGCCCTCACCGGGACCGACCCGGGCACCTGCGTCGCGGCCGCGCTCGCCGAACTCCCCGCCGAGACGGAGATCGGCCGCAACACCCGCCACGCCCTCGTCCTGGCCCAGGAGAGCGAGTCGGCCTTCGCCCTCGTCCCGCTCCTGGAACACCAGATCGTCGACCACGTCTACAGCTACGGCATCGCCGCCGCCGAGACCGTACCCGTCGCCCTCGCCCTGGCCACGGCCGCGCGGGGCCGTATCGCCGAGGCCGTCCCCGCCGCCGCCTGCCTGTCCCGGGTCGCCGACTCCGCCCCGGCCCTCGCGGGCGCGCTCACCGGCGCCCTGGGCGGCGGCGCGGCCGTCCCGGCCTCCTGGCGGGACGCCTGCCGCACCCTGTCCGGCTGCGCCCTGCCCCGCCTCACCGGCACCGATCTGGTGGAACTCGCCGGACTCCTGGAAGCCGCACAACGGGCCCGACCAGGAGGATGATTCGGGGCATGACGCCCATAGGAGATGAATCGCGCGAGACCGGTCTGGCCGAACGGGTCACCGCGGCCCTGGTCGGAGCCGCCGTCGGCGACGCGCTCGGCGGTCCCGTGGAGGGCTACTCCCCCGAGCAGATCACCGACCGCCACGGCGGCCGCGTCCACGGCATCGTCGGACCCTGGCACGGCGACGCCTGGCGCACCGCCCGCCCCCTCGCCCCGTACCACAAGGGCGACGGACACGTCACCGACGACACCTTGATGACCCACGCGCTGGTCCGGGTCTACGCCCGCGTACGCGACCACCTCGACGCGTACGCCGTCGCCGACCACCTGGTGCCGGACCTGATGACCAACCCGCGCTGGATCCCGGAGCTCGAGGCCGAGGCGCTGCCGCTGCAGCGCCTGTTCCTCGCGGAGAAGTGGCTCGTCGCGCGGCTGGCCTACGGTCACGTGGACCCCCGGGAAGCGGGCGTCGGCAACATCGTCAACTGCGGCGCGGCGATGTACATGGCCCCCGTCGGCCTGGTCAACGCGGCCGACCCGGCCGCCGCGTACGCCGAGGCGCTCGACATCGCGGGCGCGCACCAGTCGTCGTACGGCAGGGAGGCGGCCGGGGTCTTCGCCGCGGCCGTCGCCGCCGCCTGCGCACCGGACGCGAGCCCGGACTCGGTCGTGGCCGCCTGTCTGTCCCTGGCGAGGGACGGCACGCGCACGGCGATCGAGAAGGTCTGCGAAGTGGCGGGCGGACACGGCGACTTCGAGTCGGCACTGGTCCCGCTCCGCGCGGCGATCGCCCCGTACGACACGGTCGGCCCCGACTACCGCGCCCCCTCCCTCGGTGCGCGGCGCCCCTCCCGACTGCACTCCGTCGAGGAACTCCCGATCGCCCTGGGCATGGTGCTGGTCGCGGACGGCGACTTCCGGCAGGCGGTCCTGGGCTCGGTCAACTACGGCCGTGACTGCGACTCGATCGCGACGATGGCCGGTGCCCTCGCGGGCGCCCTCGGCTCCCCCGTACCCGAGGACTGGGCGAAGGCGGTGGCGGAGGCGAGCCGCCTCGACCTGTGGGAACCGGCCCGCACACTGACCGAGGTCACCCGCGAGATCTTCGAACGGGACGTGAACCGCCGGCGCGCACACGAGCGGGCCTTCACGGCGCTCGGAGGCACGCCATGCTCCGACTGACCTGGGTCCAGCCGGAGGACCTCCTGGGCCACGAACTCCACCAGGCCCGCCTGGACGGCCGCGAGCCGTCGAGGATCGAGGCACGATGGCGCGCGGCCGGAGGCCTGGACGCCCCCGACCGGGCGGGCGCCTCACCCGCACGGGTCTCCCGCTATCTGCGCCTGCTGGCAGAGGACCTGCTCGACGAACTCGCCGATCTGCCCAGCACGTTGACCGAGGACGAGCCGACGGACCTGGCGAGGATCAGGGCACTGTGCCCGGACTGGCCGAAGCCGCCCGCGGGCCCCCGCCCGGCCCCCGCCCCGCTCGCCCTCGAAGCGGCCTGGCTGGGCCGGGCCATCGGCTGTCTGCTCGGCAAGCCCGTGGAGAAGCTCCCGCTGGACGGCATCCGCGCCCTCGCCCGATCGGCCGACAACTGGCCGCTGTCCACCTGGTTCACGGCGCGGGGCGTCCCCGAGTACCTGCTGGCCCGCCACCCCTGGAACCGCCGCTCGGCCCGGACCTCCCTCGCCGAGAACATCGACGGCATGCCCGAGGACGACGACCTCGACTACCCCCTCCTCAACCTGCTCCTGCTCAAGCGCCACGGGAAGGCCTTCACCACCACCGACGTGGCGAGGCTCTGGCTCGAAGAACTCCCGCCCGGCCGCGCCTTCACCGCCGAGCGCGTCGCCTTCCGCAACCTCCTCTCCGGTATCGAGCCCCCGCACACCGCCCGCCACCGCAACCCGTTCCGCGAATGGATCGGCGCCCTGATCCGCGCCGACGTCCATGGCTGGACCAACCCGGGCGACCCCGCGGCCGCCGCCGCGCAGGCGTACCGCGACGCGGTCCTCACCCACACCGCCAACGGCGTCTACGCGGCGATGTTCACGGCCGCCACCCTGGCCTCGGCGGCCACCGGCACCGACGACGTCCACGCCTGCCTGCGCACCGGCCGCGGTGTGGTCCCGCCCCGCTCCCGCCTGGCGAGGGCGATCGACCACGCCCTCCGGCTGGCCGCGCGCCACCGGGACTTCGACGACGTCGTGGACGAACTCCACGCCGCCTACGGCCCCACCCACCACTGGGTCCACGCCCTGCCCAACACCGCGCTGATCGTCGCCGCGCTCACCCACGCGGACGGCGACTTCACCGGCTCGATCTGCCGTGCCGTGTCGGGCGGCTGGGACACCGATTCCAACGGCGCGACCGCGGGCAGCGTCTGCGGCCTCCTCGCCGGTTCCCCGAGCGCGCTCCCCGAGCACTGGCGGGCCCCGCTGAAGAACCGGCTCGCCACCACCGTCGCCGGCTTCGACGGCACCGGCTTCGACACCCTCGCCCACCTCACCCACCTGGAGGCGATCCGCCCATGACCCACATCGCCGTCCTCGGCAGCTCGAACATGGACCTCGTCACCTACGTCACCAAGGCACCGCAGCGCGGCGAGACCGTGACGGGCCGGGACTTCCGTACGACCCCCGGCGGCAAGGGCGCCAACCAGGCGATCGCCGCCGCCCGCGCCGGCGCCACGGTCTCGATGATCGGCGCGGTCGGCAACGACGCCTTCGGCCTGCGCCTGCGCGACACCCTCGAACACTCGGGCGTGGACACCGACTTCCTGCGCACGATCGAGGGCCCGTCCGGCACCGCGCACATCGTGGTGGACGACGAGGGCGGCAACTCCATCGTCGTCATCCCGGGCGCCAACGGCACCGTCGACCACCTCGCCCCGGGCGACGAGGAAGTGATCGCCTCCGCCGACGCCCTGCTGCTCCAGCTGGAGATCCCGCTGGCCGCGGTCGTCGCGGGCGCGCAGGCGGCCCACCGGCACGGTGTCCGTACAATCCTCACCCCGGCCCCCGCCCAGCCGCTCCCCCCCGAACTCCTCGCCGCGACCGACCTGTTGATCCCGAACGAGTACGAGGCGGTCACCCTCACCGGCCGCACCGACCCGGGCGAGGCGGCCGCCGCCCTGCTGGACCTGGTCCCGGAGGTCCTCGTCACGCTCGGCCCGACCGGCAGCCTGTATCTGGCCCGGGGCGCCGAACGGCTGGTGGTGCCCGCGCCCCGGGTGAAGGCCGTGGACTCCACCGGCGCGGGCGACACCTTCGTCGGCGCGCTCGCGGTGGCCCTCGCCGAGGAGAAGCCGGTACGCGAGGCCCTGTCCTGGGCGGCGGCCGCGGCGGCCCTGTCCGTGCAGCGGGAGGGAGCGTCGGCGTCGATGCCGTACCGCCCGGAGATCGAGGCCCAGTACACCGCATGAGCACGACCACGCAGACGACCGCGCGTACGCGCCCGCACCACCAGCCTCTGGACGGCCTGCGGGTCCTCGACCTGGCGACCCTCTTCGCCGGACCCATGGCGGCCACCCTGCTCGGTGACTTCGGCGCCGAGGTGATCAAGGTCGAGCATCCGGTCCGGCCCGACCCGTCCCGGGGCCACGGCCCGGCCAAGCACGGCGTCGGGCTGTGGTGGAAGGTGCTCGGCCGCAACAAGCGCGCCATCACCCTCGACCTGTCCAAGCCCGGCGGCCGCGCCACCCTGCTCCGGCTCGCCGCGACCGCCGACGTGGTGATCGAGAACTTCCGCCCCGGCACCCTGGAGAAGTGGGGCCTGGGCTGGGCGGAGCTGTCCGCCGCCAACCCGCGGCTGATCTTGGCCAGGGTCACGGCCTTCGGCCAGTTCGGCCCGTACGCGCACCGGCCCGGCTTCGGCACGCTCGCCGAGGCGCTGAGCGGTTTCGCGGCCCTCACCGGCGAACCGGACGCGCCACCGACGCTCCCTCCCTTCGGTCTCGCGGACTCGGTCGCGGCCCTGACGACGGCGTACGCCGTGCTGACGGCCCTGGCCGCCCGTGACCGGACCGGCGCCGGGCAGGTCGTGGACATGGCGATCATCGAGCCGATCCTCGCCGTCCTCGGCCCCCAGCCCACCTGGTACGACCAGCTCGGCCACGTCCAGGAACGCACCGGCAACCGGTCCGCGAACAACGCCCCGCGCAACACCTACCGCACCGCCGACGGCACCTGGGTCGCCGTCTCCACCTCCGCGCAGTCGGTGGCGGAGCGGGTGATACGGCTGGTGGGCCGGCCGGAGCTGATCGAGGAGCCGTGGTTCGCCACGGGCGCGGAGCGTGCCGCGCACGCCGATGTGCTGGACGAGGCGGTGGGCTCCTGGATCGCGGCCCGCACCCGCGCCGAGGTGCTCGCGGCCTTCGAGCGGGCGGAGGCGGCCGTCGCCCCGGTCCAGGACGTACGGGACGTGATGGCGGACCCCCAGTACCGGGCCCTGGACACGGTCACCACCGTCGCCGACCCGGAGCTGGGCCCGCTGCGCATGCAGAACGTCCTCTTCCGGCTGTCCGCCACACCCGGCGCGATCCGCTGGGCCGGGCGCCCGCACGGCGCCGACACCGACGCGGTGCTCACCGAGCTCGGCCTCACCCCGGCCCGCCTGCGAGCCCTGCGCGAGGAGGGCGCCGTATGACGCCGCTGCCGCTCACCTGGCTCTACGTCCCCGGCGACCGCCCGCACGTGGTGACCAAGGCGCTGGCCGCGGGCGCCGACGTGGTGGTGATCGACCTGGAGGACGCGGTCGCCCCCGACCGCAAGGAGTACGCCCGCGCGGCCACCGCCGAACGCCTCCGTGAGCCGCAGCCGGTCCCGGTCCACGTCCGCGTCAACGCCCTGGACGGACCCTGGGCGTCCGCGGACCTCGGGTCTCTGACCGCACTGCCGGGAGTGTCCGGACTACGGCTGCCGAAGGTGACCTCCCCGGACGAGATCAGGCAGGTCGCCGTGACCACCCCGCTCCCTCTGTACGCCCTCCTGGAGTCGGCCCTCGGCATCGAGCACGCCTACGCGATCGCCACCGCCCACCCGTCCCTGCGGGGCGTCTCCCTCGGCGAGGCCGATCTACGGGCCGACCTGGGCGTACGGGCCGAGGCCGGCCTCGACTGGCCGCGCTCCCGGGTGGTCGTCGCCGCCCGCGCGGCAGGGCTGGCCCCGCCGCCCCAGTCCGTCCATCCCGACATCCGCGACCTGGACGGCCTCGCCGCCTCCTGCGCCCACGGCCGCGCCCTCGGCTTCCTGGGCCGCGCGGCGATCCACCCGCGCCAGCTGCCGGTGATCCAGCGGGCCTACCTCCCCACGCCCGCGGAGATCGAGGAGGCGGAGACGATCGTCAAGGCAGCGGCGTCGAACGAGGGTGCCCAGGCCCTCCCCGACGGCCGCTTCATCGACGCGGCGGTGGTGGCGATGGCCCAGCGGACCCTGTCCTCGGCGCGCCGGGGATGACGTCCGCTCCGTCCGCCCGCACACGCCGAGGGCGCCCGGGGAATTCCCCGGGCGCCCTCGGCGTCGTACGGCCGCGCGGCTCAGCTCTTCTTCGGCGCGGACTCCGCCTCGTCCTTCGGTGACGCGTCCGACTCCTTCGGCGCCTCTTCCGACTCGCCCGACTCGACCTCCGAGGTGCCGGAGTCCTGCGACTCGGGCTCGCTCTCCGCGGCGGGCGCCTCGGCGGCCCCGAGCGGTTCGACGACCGCTTCCCGGCCCGGCCGCTTCTTCGACGACACCACGATGTACGTCACCGCCAGCAGGAACACGATCAGCGCGGTCCAGTCGTTGAGGCGGAGGCCCAGGATGTGGTGGGCGTCGTCGACGCGCATGTACTCGATCCAGCCGCGGCCCACGCAGTACGCGGCGACGTACAGGGCGAACGCCCGGCCGTGACCCAGCTTGAAGCGGCGGTCGGCCCAGAGGACGAGGAATCCGACGCCGAGGCACCACAGCGACTCGTACAGGAAGGTCGGGTGGTAGTAGCCCGGCACCCGGCCGCCCTCGGAGGAGGTGATGTGCAGCGCCCAGGGCACATGCGTCTCGCGCCCGTACAGCTCCTGGTTGAACCAGTTGCCCCAGCGGCCGATGGCCTGCGCGAAGGCGATGCCGGGAGCCACGGCGTCGGCGTACGCGGGCATCGGGATGCCCCGGCGCCGCGCGCCGATCCACGCGCCGAGCGCGCCCAGGGCGATCGCGCCCCAGATGCCCAGGCCGCCCTCCCACACCTTGAAGGCGTCCACCCAGTCACGGCCCTCGCTGAAGTACAGCTCGTAGTCCGTGATCACGTGGTAGAGCCGGCCGCCGACGAGACCGAAGGGGACGGCCCAGACCGCGATGTCGGCGACCGTGCCGGTCCGCCCGCCCCGGGCGATCCAGCGCTTGTTGCCGAGCCAGACGGCGACGAAGACGCCGATGATGATGCAGAAGGCGTAACCGCGCAACGGAATGGGCCCGAGGTAGAGCACCCCGTGCGACGGGCTGGGAATGTAGGCAAGGTTCATGGCAAGGTCGACGCTACCGTGCCGGGCCGGGAGGGCGGCAAGCAGCCCGGCAACGGGTCCATAACGGGGACATGAGAATCACTTACCCCTGGTGCGCCTGCTCCACCATCTGCTTCAGCTTGTCCGGCGTCAGCGTCGGGTCCTGGTAGATGTTCTTCCCGTCCAGCAGGACGGTCGGCGTGCTGGAGAGCTTGGCGGCCTGCATGGCCTTGTGGGACTTGTTCACCCAGCTGTCGTGGGTGCCGTCCTCGACGCACTTGCGGAACGCGGGGGTGTCCAGGCCCTTCACCTTGCCGGCCAGCTGGATCAGCTTGTCGTTGCCCGCGAAGGCGTCGTCGGTCTCCTCAGGCTGGTTCGCGTACAGCACGTCGTGGAAGTCACGGAACTTTCCGGCGTCCTGGGCGCAGGCCGCGGCGTTGGCCGCGCGCAGGGAACCGGTGCCGCCGAGGTTGCCGTCGATCAGCCGGACCAGGTGGTACTCGATTCTGACCTTGCCCGAGTCCACCAACTCGTGGAGCGTCGGCCGGTACCTCGTCTCGAAGGCCTGGCAGGCCGGGCAGCGGAAGTCCTCCCAGACCGTGAGCGTCGACTTGGCGCCGTCCTTGCCGACCGGGATCGCGAGGCTGTCCTTGCCCTGGGCGCCGGAGGGCGCCACGACGGGCCCCGCGCTGCTCCCCTTCTCCTTGCCCGCGTTCGCGGCGATCACGCCGACCACCGCTGCGAGGCCGAGGACGCAGACGATGCTCGCGCCCACGATCAGCGTGCG
The DNA here is from genome assembly GCF_001542625.1 of Streptomyces griseochromogenes. Taxonomy (NCBI): domain Bacteria; kingdom Bacillati; phylum Actinomycetota; class Actinomycetes; order Kitasatosporales; family Streptomycetaceae; genus Streptomyces; species Streptomyces griseochromogenes. The sequence goes on from NZ_CP016279.1 coordinate 8,575,331, forward strand.
CCGTCGCTTGTCCGCGGCCTTCTGCTTCTCGCGCTCGACCGCCAGCCGCTCCCGGGCGGCGCGCTTTCCGTCACGGTTCTTCTCGCTCACACCCCCAGAACGAACCGGGGAGGCGCAGCGCGCCTCCCCGGCCTGAGGTCCACCCGTTCGAGTGACCGACACATTCCGTTACGGACTGATGCGCATGACGAACGGATAATTACGGACGGTCACGCCTGTCCGCGCACACCCTGCGCCAGCTCACCGGCGAGCGTACGGACCGCTTCGAGGCCCGCGGCGTGGTCCGGGGCGTCCAGCATCCGCTTCACGAACGCCGAACCGACGATGACGCCGTCGGCGAATCCGGCGACCTCGGCGGCCTGGGCCGCGTTGGAGACGCCGAGCCCGACGCACACGGGCAGCGGTGTGCCGGTGGCGCGGGTGCGCTCGACCAGGTCCTGGGCCTGCGTACCGACGGACTCGCGGGTGCCGGTGACACCCATCAGCGAGGCCGCGTAGACGAAGCCGCTGCCCGCCGCGGTGATCTGGCCGAGCCGCTCGTCCTTGCTGCTGGGCGCGACGACGAAGACGGTCGCCAGACCGTGCTTGTCGGCGTGCTCCCGCCACAGCGCCGACTCCTGGACCGGCAGGTCGGGCAGGATGCAGCCCGCGCCGCCCGCCTCGGCCAGCTCGGTGGTGAAGCGCTCGACGCCGTAGCGGTCGATGGGGTTCCAGTACGTCATGACGAGCACCGGCTTGCCGGTGGCCGCGTGGGCCTCGCGGACCGTGCGCATGACGTCGGCGATCTTCACACCGCCCCGCAGGGCGATGTCGTCGGCGGTCTGGATGACCGGACCGTCGAGGACGGGGTCGCTGTGCGGCAGCCCGACCTCGACGACGTCGGCGCCGCCGTCCAGGGCGGCCTTGATCGCCTCGATGCCGCCGTCCACGGTCGGGAACCCGGCCGGGAGGTAGGCGATGAGGGCGGCGCGGCCCTCGGCCTTCGCACCGGCGAGGGTGTCGGTCAACAGCCGGCTCTTTCCGCCGACAAATGCAGCGCCGCTCACTTGGCGTCCCCCTCGATCTCGGCGGTGTCGGCTTCGTTGGCGGCCACCTCGGCGTCGGTGTCGTAGAGGCCGAAGTAGCGCGCCGCGGTGTCCATGTCCTTGTCGCCGCGGCCGGACAGGTTGATCACGATCAGCCCGTCCTTGCCCAGCTCCTTGCCGACCTCCAGGGCACCGGCGAGGGCGTGGGCGCTCTCGATGGCCGGGATGATGCCCTCGGTGCGCGACAGCAGGCGCAGGGCCTGCATGGCGGCGTCGTCGGTGACCGCGCGGTACTCGCCGCGGCCGGTGTCCTTGAGGTAAGAGTGCTCGGGCCCGATGCCCGGGTAGTCCAGACCGGCCGAGATGGAGTACGGCTCGGTGATCTGGCCCTCCTCGTCCTGCAGGACGTAGGAGCGGGAGCCGTGCAGGATGCCGGGCTCGCCCGCGGTCAGGGTCGCCGCGTGCTCGCCGGTCTCGATGCCGTGCCCGGCGGGCTCGCATCCGATGAGCCGGACGCCCTCGTCGGGGATGAAGGCGTGGAAGAGGCCGATGGCGTTGGAGCCGCCGCCCACGCAGGCGACGGCGGCGTCGGGAAGCCGCCCGGCGCGCTCCAGGAGCTGCCGACGCGCCTCGACGCCGATGACGCGGTGGAAGTCGCGGACCATGGCCGGGAAGGGGTGCGGGCCGGCGACCGTACCGAACAGGTAGTGGGTGTGGTCGACGTTCGCCACCCAGTCCCGGAACGCCTCGTTGATGGCGTCCTTGAGCGTACGGCTGCCGGACTTCACGGCGACGACCTCGGCGCCGAGCATGCGCATGCGAGCCACGTTGAGGGCCTGGCGCCGGGTGTCGATCTCGCCCATGTAGATGGTGCAGTCGAGGCCGAACAGGGCACAGGCGGTGGCGGTCGCTACGCCGTGCTGGCCGGCGCCGGTCTCCGCGATGACCCGGGTCTTGCCCATGCGCTTGGTGAGCAGGGCCTGGCCGAGGACGTTGTTGATCTTGTGGGAGCCGGTGTGGTTGAGGTCCTCCCGCTTGAGGAAGACGCGGGCGCCGCCGGCGTGTTCGGCGAACCTCGGCACCTCGGTGAGGGCGCTGGGGCGGCCGGTGTAGTTCATGAGCAGGTCGTCGAGTTCACGGGCGAACTCGGGGTCGGCCTTCGCCTTGTCGTACTCGACGGCGACCTCGTCCACGGCGGCGACGAGGGCCTCCGGGATGAACTTTCCGCCGAACGCGCCGAAGTAGCCCTCGGCGCTGGGCACCTGGCCGGTGGGGTCAGGGATGAAGAACTGGCTGGGCATGCGGATACCTCGCAGGGGCGTCGGCCCCGGGTAGCTGGACTTGGGGTACGGGTACGCGTGCGCTGCTCCGAGGGCGCTTTCCCACCCGCCCGCCCTCACTGTCGGCAGGGGCGAGCAAGACCCTGAGGACTGCCCCGCAAACCGACCGAACGACGGACCGACCGAACCGCTCCTCACCCGACCGAGCCGCGGCCCTGGTGGGCCACTCCCCAGCCGACCGAATCACGAGCCCTGGGGGCCGCATTCGACCGACCGGGCCAGGAGCCCGGCGGGCCACTCCTCAACCGGCCGAGTCACAGCCCATCGAACTGGACCGCCCCTCGACCGACCGAATCACAACCCCATCGGGCCGCTCTCCAGCCGACCGAATCACAAGCCCATCGGGCCATTCATCAGCCGACCGAGTCGGAAGCCCGTCAGGCCGCTCCTCGACCGGCCGGGCCACAGCCCATCGGCCTGCCCCTCAAACGACCGAATCACGAACCTGTCGGGCCGCTCTCCAGCCAACCGGGTCAGGAGCCCGTCAGGCCGCTCCTCGACCAGCCGGGCCACAGTCCGTCGGCTGCTCCTCGACCGGCCGAGGCGGGAGCCCGGCGGACCGGCCCTCGACCAGCCGAATCACGAACCTGTCGGGCCGCTCCTCAGTCGAGCGGGGCGCAAGCCCATCGGGCCGTTCGTCAGCCGGTCGAGGCGGGAGCCCGTTGGGTCGCTTTCCGGTCGGCCGAGGCGGGTGGTGGGTGGGCAAAGGTCCTCGGGGTTCGGGGGGCGGAGCCCCCGAGTGGTCCGGGCAGCAGGGGCACGGGTCAAGCGGCGTTCGCGGTGGAACGTCGGCTCAGCTCGCGCACGCGACACCGCGCCATCGCATGCCGTTCACTTGGCCGGGCTCGTCGCCGATCACATAGCGGACCCGCCGCCCGTGCACCCGTCGCGCGGGGGCACGGCAGCCACGGGGCCGGCAGCCACGGGCGAGGCGGGCATACGGGTCCCGTGTCGCCGGGGTGATCGGAAGCATCATCGGGGCCAGCCTAGCGGGAGATCAGCCCCGCCCGTGCCGCAGCGCGGGATGCTCGCCCGCCGCGACCAGGTCGGAGACGGCGGCCTTCGGGTCACGCCCGGTGACGAGGGACTCGCCGACCAGGACCGCGTCCGCGCCGGCGTTCGCGTAGGCGATGAGGTCGTGCGGTCCGCGTACGCCGGACTCCGCGACCTTCACGATGCCCTCGGGAATCTCCGGTGCGATCCGCTCGAACGTCCCCCGGTCGACCTCCAGCGTCTTCAGGTTGCGCGCGTTGACGCCGATGATCCGGGCACCCGCGTCCACGGCCCGCTCGACCTCGTCCTCGTCGTGCACCTCGACGAGCGGGGTGAGTCCGATGGACACCGCACGCTCGATCAGCGACTCCAGGGCCGGCTGCTCCAGGGCGGCGACGATCAGCAGGGCGAGGTCCGCGCCGTAGGCCCGGGCCTCCCAGAGCTGGTACGACGTGACAATGAAGTCCTTGCGCAGCACCGGGATGTCCACGCGCGCACGGACGGCCTCCAGGTCCGCCAGCGAGCCGCCGAAGCGGCGCTGTTCGGTGAGCACGGAGATGACGGCAGCGCCGCCCGCCTCGTAGTCCGCGGCGAGCCCGGCAGGGTCGGCGATCGCGGCCAGCGCGCCCTTGGAGGGGCTGGAGCGCTTGACCTCGCAGATCACCTTGACGCCGTCGCCCTTGAGTGCGGCCACCCCGTCCTTGGCGGCAGGAGCCTTCGCCGCACGCTCCTTGAGCTCGTCGAGGCTGACGCGTGCCTGCCGCTCCGCGAGGTCGGCACGGACTCCGTCGATGATCTCGTCGAGCACACTCACGCGAGCGGCCCCCTTTCAGACGGTTGTTCCTTCGGGTTTTGAAAACCCTTGGTCACTGCGATGGTATCCGCAGGTGCACGAAGGCCCTGCATCCGATCCATTTCGGTCCCACAACCTGGACCGTCCGCCGGACGATCATGGATGCAGCCAGCCGCCGACCGGCAGGTTCCGGACCACGGTGAAGACCAGGAGCAGCGCGACGACGACCCGCACCTGCGCCGAAGACAGCTCGAAGCGCACCGGCAGGCCACGCACCGCGCGGACCACCCAGACGGTCCACAGCACGGCGAAGCCCAGGTAGGCGGCCACGCCCGCCGCGTTGTCCCGCAGGGCGGCGAGGAAGTCTCCGTGGATGAAGGCGTGCGCGCTGCGCAGTCCGCCGCAGCCGGGGCAGTACAGGCCGGTGAGCCGGTACAGCGGGCACACCGGGTAGTGGCCGGGCTGGTTGGGATCGACGGTGCCGACGTACGCGAAGGCCCCGGCGACGGCGGCGAGCAGTCCGCCCGGGACAGCCAGCCGCCGCCACGCGGAGGCGGGCGGGACCGGGTGCGGGACGGTCTGCGGGGCCGGGATCGGGGCCGTGCGGCTGTCGGCGTTCACGCTGGCATTGTGCCTCGGGGCTCGCGCGAACGCGCGCGAGGGGCGACCCGCGGCCTCTTCGGCCGCGGGTCGCCCCTCGTGGGAAGCGGTGGGGCTCAGCCCTCGGCGGCGGCCGGCTCGCGGGTCGCGGCGGGGGCCGCGTGCGCGACGACGAGCGGCTGCTGCTTCGGCTGGCCGAGGCCCATGGCGCGCATGGCGGCGCCCACGACGCCACCGAGGACCACGATCGCCATGCCGGCCCAGAAGCCGACCGGCTGGGCCATCACCATGAAGGCGCCCGCGACGCAGAAACCGATGAAGGCGATGGTGACGCCGGTCCAGGCGGCCGGGGTGTGACCGTGGCTGCTGCCCGCCATGACTTGCTCCTCGTTGCTGTGTACGTGTCGTAGTTCGAGCCGTACGTTTCGAGTCGTACGTTTCGTACGGTTGCGAGCCCGCCCGTCACTGTCCGAGCCGACGCTCACCGCCCATTGTCCCGTACGCCTACGCGTGCCGGACGCGGGGGTGGAGTCTGGTTCGCCACATCCGGCGGCCCGCGGCGGCGTCCGCGGTGCGGCTCAGACGCCGGTCGGATCCTCGCCCCGGTCCAGGGCCTTCCAGATCTCCTCGGGGCGCTCGGGGTCCACCGGGCGGGCCTTGCGCCGGGGGCGGTCGGCCCCGCGCTCGTAGCGGCCGGACATGGCGGGCCACAGGCGGCCGTAGCGCAGGGCGAGCAGCCCGGCGAGCAGGATCAGGGCGCCGCCGGCGGCCGCGACGTAGGGCCAGCCGGTATGGGTGAGGGCGGTGACGGTCGCCGAGGTGTCGCCGGTGGCCTGCGCCGCCTTCTCGTCCAGCGCGGAGCCGTCGCGGGCCCCGGCGAGCGCGGCGACGACGATGCCCGCGCCGGAGAGCGCGAGCAGGCCCGCGACGACGAGGCGGCCGGCCCTGCGGACGGCGAAGACGGCGACGAGCGCGGCGAGACCCACTATGGCGAGGGCCGCGGGGACACCCGTGACGTCGCTTCCCTTGGCGGTCAGCGGGAGCGCGCCGCCGGCCACCGTGGCGGTGCCGTCCGCCCAGCGCTGCCGGGTCGCGAGCAGCGTCACGGCCGCGCCGAGCGCACCGCACAGCAGGGCCACGGCGAGGCTCCGCCGGCCGGACCGGACGGGTGCGGCGGCTTCGGATGGGGGGTGAGGTACGGCAGTCACGTACTCCACTATCGCCTGAACCCCGGGCGAACCGTCACCCGGGGTTCAACTCGGGCCGCTCAGGCCTTCGTAAGGCGGTTGGCCGTGTGCACCGCGCGCAGCACCGCCGCGGCCTTGTTGCGGCACTCCTGGTCCTCGGCGACCGGGTCGGAGTCGGCGACGATGCCCGCGCCGGCCTGGACGTAGGCCGTGCCGCCCCGGAGCAGGGCCGTGCGGATGGCGATGGCGGTGTCGGAGTCGCCGGCGAAGTCGAGGTAGCCGACGCAGCCGCCGTACAGGCCTCGCCGGGAGGGTTCGAGCTCGTCGATGATCTGCATCGCGCGGGGCTTGGGGGCGCCGGAGAGAGTGCCCGCCGGGAAGCACGCGGTCAGCACGTCGAAGGCGGTACGGCCGTCCGCGACCGTGCCGGTGACGGTCGAGACGATGTGCATGACGTGCGAGTAGCGCTCGACGGACATGAAGTCCACGACCTCCACCGAGCCGGGCTCGCACACCCGTCCGAGGTCGTTGCGGCCGAGGTCGACCAGCATCAGGTGCTCGGCGCGCTCCTTGGGGTCGGCGAGCAGCTCCTCGGCGAGGGCCTGGTCCTCCTGCGGGGTGGCGCCGCGGTGCCGGGTGCCGGCGATGGGGTGGACCATCGCCTGCCCGTCCTCGACCTTCACCAGGGCCTCGGGGGACGAGCCGACGACGTCGAACGCGTCTCCTTCCCCGTGGGGGAACCGGAACAGGTACATGTACGGCGACGGGTTGGTCGCCCTGAGGACCCGGTACACGTCCAGCGCGCTCGCCGTGCACGGGGTCTCGAAGCGCTGGGACGGCACGACCTGGAAGGCCTCGCCCGCGCGGATGCGCTCCTTGACGTCCTCGACGGCCGCCTGGAAGTCGGGGCCGCCCCACAGGGCGGTGTACTCGGGCAGCTCGGAGGGCGGCAGGACGGCCGGGGGCTGGGCGACCGGGCGGGAGAGGTCGGCCTCCATGGCGTCCAGGCGGGCCACGGCGTCCGCGTAGGCCTCGTCCACGCCGGTGTCGAGGTCGTTGTGGTTGATCGCGTTGGCGATCAGCAGGACCGAGCCCTCCCAGTGGTCCATGACGGCGAGGTCGCTGGTGAGGAGCATGGTCAGCTCGGGCAGCTTCAGGTCGTCGCGATCGCCGGGGCCGATCTTCTCCAGGCGCCGGACGATGTCGTAGCCGAGGTAGCCGACCATGCCGCCGGTGAAGGGCGGCATGCCCTCCTGATGCGGGGTGTGCAGGGTCAGGAGGGTGGCGCGCAGGGCCGCGAGCGGGTCCCCGTCCACGGGGACGCCGACGGGTGGGGTGCCGAGCCAGTGGGCCTCGCCGTCGCGGGTGGTCAGCGTGGCCGCCGAGCGCACGCCCACGAAGGAGTAGCGGGACCAGGAGCGGCCGTTCTCCGCGGACTCCAGCAGGAAGGTGCCGGTGCGCTCGGCGGCGAGCTTGCGATAGAGCGCGACCGGGGTGTCGCCGTCGGCGAGGAGCTTGCGCGTGACCGGGATGACACGCCGGTCGGTGGCGAGCTTGCGGAAGGTCTCGAGGTCCATGGCGGCTGACCTTACTGACCGGATGCGGGCCGGCCGGAATCGGCGTCCTTGAGGAGCACGTCGGCGTCGAAGCAGGTGCGGTCACCGGTGTGGCAGGCGGCGCCGACCTGGTCGACCTTGACCAGCACGGTGTCGGCGTCGCAGTCCAGGGCGACCGACTTCACCCACTGGAAGTGGCCCGACGTGTCGCCCTTGACCCAGTACTCCTGGCGGCTGCGCGACCAGTACGTGCAGCGGCCCGTGGTGAGCGTGCGGTGCAGCGCCTCGTCGTCCATCCAGCCGAGCATCAGCACCTCACCGGTGTCGTACTGCTGGGCGATGGCGGGCAGGAGGCCGTCGGCACTGCGCCTGAGGCGCGCGGCGATCTCCGGGTCGAGGCGGCCGGAGGCAGAACCGTCACGCGAAGCGCCTCGACGCGGGGCGGTGGTCGGGTGACGGGCGGGCGGGGGCGAGCTGGTCATGAGTGCCATTGTGCCGCGACCCACTGACGGTGACGGTCCGTGTCCACTTCGCGGACGCACCGTGTGGTCGTACGCTGATCTCATGTCGACCTTCGCCCAGCGTGAACGGCTTCTGTTCGCCGACCTCTTGGAGACCGCCGGTCCGGACGCCCCGACCCTCTGCGAGGGTTGGCGGACGCGGGACCTCGCCGCGCATGTGGTGGTGCGCGAGCGCCGTCCGGACGCCGCCGGGGGCACGCTGATCAAGCCGCTCGCGCCGCGTCTGGAGAAGGTGATGAGCGAGTACGCCGCGAAGCCGTACGAGGAGCTGATCCAGCTGATCCGTACCGGCCCGCCGCGCTTCTCGCCCTTCCAGCTCAAGCAGATCGACGAGGCGGCCAACACCGTGGAGTTCTACGTCCACGCGGAGGACGTCCGCCGCGCCCAGCAGGACTGGACGCCCCGGGAGCTCGACCCCGTCTTCCAGGAGGCCCTGTGGTCCCGTCTGGAGCGCACCGCCCGCCTGCTGGGCCGGGGCGTGCCGACGGGCCTGGTCCTCAGGCGCCCGGACGGCCAGACGGCCGTCGCCCACCGGGGCGCGCCGGTGGTGACGGCGACGGGCGAGCCGTCGGAGCTGCTGATGTTCGCCTTCGGCCGGCAGAGCGCGGCGAAGGTCGAGCTGGACGGCGACGAGAACGCGATCGCCAAGCTGCACGAGTCCAGGCAGCTGGGCATCTGAGAGGCCGGCCATGATCAAGGTCGGGATGACCGGTGTGTACGTCGACGACGTGGCGAAGGCACACGCCTTCTACACGGACGTCCTCGGCTTCGAGACCCGCACCCATCTGGACCTGGGCGGCGGCACACTGTTCATCACGGTCGGCGCGCCCGGCGGGGCCCAGCCGGACCTGCAGCTGCTGCTGGAGCCGGGTGACGGGCCCATCGCGGAGCCGTACCGCCGGGCCCTGTACGAGGCGGGGATCCCGTGCATCGTCTTCTCGGTGGACGACATCCAGGCGGAGTACGAGCGGCTGCGCGGCCTCGGTGTGCGCTTCGCGCACGAGCCGCAGGACCAGGGGCCGGTGATCGCCGCCGTGCTCGACGACACGGTCGGCAATCTGATCCAGCTGGCCCAGCCGTCCCACGGCTGAGTTCAGCGGGGCAGCTCGGCCCGGCGCAGGCCCGGGACAGCGAGGGCAACGAGCCCGCCGAGGCCGCAGACGACCGCGCTGACCACGTACACCGGGCCGAGGCCGAAGGCCCCGGTCGCGGCGGCGGCCACGGGCATGCTCAGCGGGGCGAGGCCGAGGCTGACCAGGCTGGAGACGGCGGTGACGCGGCCCAGGAAGGCGGGGTCGGACTGGGTCTGCAGCAGTGCCCCGCACAGCGCGCCGCTGAGCCCCGCGAGCAGCCCGATGAGCAGGGCCACTGCGACGGCCCCGACGAGGCTCGGGACGTAGGCGAGGGCGCCTATGGCCACGGCGCCCGTGGTGCACGCGCACCCGGTGACCAGTCCGGCGCGCGGCACCCGTCCCCGGACCGCCAGCAGCAGCGAGGCGGCCGCCGCGCCGGCGCCGAAGCCGGCCAGCACCCAGCCCATGCCGGAGGCGCCCCAGCCGCGCCGGTCGGCGAGCAGGGTCAGGCCGACGTTGAGGGGGCCGACGAAGCCGAGGTCGCCGAGGGCGATGGCCAGCATCAGCGGGGCGAGGACGTGGTGGCGGCGGATGTGGTGCAGGCCGGCTCCGAGATCGCTCCAGGCGGTCCCTGCCGACCCGGGCGTGTCGTCCTTCGGCAGGTCCCGTACGCGCACGGAGAGCAGCAGCGGCACCGATACGGCGATGAGCAGCCCGGCGAGCGCGAAGGCGGCGGACGCTCCGCCCACCGCCACACCGAGTCCGCCGAGCGGGGCGCCGACCACGCCGGCGAATCGGATGGCCAAGCCCCGCATGCCCTGGACCCGAGCGAGCTGGCCCTTCTCGGCGAGGCGGGCCGGGAGGGCGCCCACGGCCGGCATGAACACGGCGTCGACCGTGCCGAAGACCAGCGCCAGCAGGGCGAGCGGCCACAGCCCGGGGCCGGCGAGGAACAGCAGGGCGGCCACGGCGAGGACGGCCGCACAGCGCACGGCATCGCTGCCGATGACGACCCGGCGCGGCCCGAACCGGTCGGCGATCACTCCCCCGCCGAGCATCAGCACGGCCCTGGGCAGCGCGCCGGCGGACATCACCAGACCGGCCTGAGCGGGCGTTCCGGCCTGGACGGCGGCCCAGGACAGGGCGAGGTAGTAGACGCTGTCGCCCAGCATCGAGGAGGTGTAGGCGGCGAGCCAGCGCAGGATGTCGGGGTCGCGGTGGGCGTGTGCGGTGGCCGGGGGTAAGAGCGTGGCGCTCACGGAAGGGGGTCCTTTCAGACGCGGAACGGGAATCCGTACACGTGCAGCGCGACGTGCTCGCGCCCTTCCTTTTCACCGGCGGCCTCACGGGCTCGCCCCTGCTCGTCGTAGCGCTTGAGCAGGTCGTGCAAGTCCTTCTTCAGCTCGGCCAGTTCATCTGCGGTCAGCCTGAGCAGCGACTCGGAGTCATGGGCGGCCTCGCTCCACTCCGGTCCCCAGTCGGACCGCTCGCCGAGGTAGCCCAGGTACATCTCGGCGCGCTGCTCCAGGAACATCCGGGAGGCCGCCAGGTGCGCCGCCGCCTTTTCCGGAGCGTCCTGGAAATCCTCGTCGCGGATGGAGACGCCGTCGGAGGAGGGCTGCCACCAGCGCTCACGCCCGTCCGCGCTGCGCGGCTCGGCCTCCTCCACCAGTCCGTGCTCGGCCAGCTTGCGCAGGTGATAGCTGACCAGAGACACCGCCTCGTCCACCTGCTCGGCGAGTTGCGAGGCCGTCGCCGCCTTTCCTGTCTGCCGAAGCTCGGCGCAGCGTCACCGCACAGGGTGTCCCGCCGCCCGCAGGGTCTCCTTCACCTCGCCGATCCGCAGGTCCCCGAAGTGGAACACGGAGGCCGCCAGTACCGCGTCCGCGCCCGCCTCGACGGCCGGCGGGAAGTGTGCCAGCCTGCCCGCGCCGCCGGACGCGATCACCGGGACGGTGACGTGCTTGCGGACGGCCGCGATCATCTCCAGGTCGTAGCCGTCCTTGGTGCCGTCGGCGTCCATGGAGTTGAGCAGGATCTCGCCCGCGCCGAGCTCGGCGGCCCGGTGCGCCCACTCGACGGCGTCGATGCCGGTGCCGCGGCGGCCACCGTGGGTCGTCACCTCGAACGAGCCCGATGCGGTCCGGCGCGCGTCCACCGACAGCACCAGCACCTGTCGGCCGAAACGCTCGGCGATCTCGCGGATGAGGTCGGGGCGGGCGATCGCGGCGGTGTTCACGCCCACCTTGTCGGCGCCGGCCCGCAGCAGCTTGTCCACGTCCTCGGCCGTGCGGACGCCGCCGCCGACCGTCAGCGGGATGAACACCTGCTCCGCGGTGCGGCGCACCACGTCGTACGTCGTCTCCCGGTTGCCGGAGGACGCGGTGATGTCCAGGAACGTCAGCTCGTCGGCGCCCTCGGCGTCGTACACCTTGGCCATCTCGACGGGGTCGCCCGCGTCGCGCAGGTTCTGGAAGTTGACGCCCTTGACGACCCGGCCGTCGTCCACGTCCAGGCAGGGAATGACTCGGACCGCCAGGGTCATGAATCCACGGCTCCTCTGTATGCCTCTAGCTCTACTTCGACCAGGATGCGCGGGTCGACGAAGCCCTCCACGACCAGCAGGGTCGACACCGGGCGCACGGAGTCGAAGATCTCCTTGTGGGCCCGGCCCACGGCATCCACGTCCCGCACATGGGTCAGGTACATCCGCGTACGGATCACGGACTCGATGCCGAGCCCGAACTCGGCGATCGCCTCCAGCGCGCCGGTGAAGGCCACCTTGGCCTGTTCGTAGGGATCGCCCTCCCCGTACAGCACTCGGCCCTTGAAGGACGTCGTACCGGCCACCAGCACCCGATCACCCGCCACTACGGCGCGGGCGAACCCGAAGCTCTCCTCCCAGGGACTCCCGCTCTGCACGCGCCGCACGGCATCGCTCATGACGACACAGCCTCCAAGGCCTCTTCCAAGGTGAACGCCTTGGCGTACAGGGCCTTCCCGACGATGGAGCCCTCGACACCGAGGGGTACCAGCTCGGCGATGGCACGGAGGTCATCCAGGGACGACACGCCGCCGGAGGCCACGACCGGGCGGTCCGTCGCCGCGCAGACGTTCTTCAGCAGCTCCAGGTTCGGGCCCTGCAGGGTGCCGTCCTTGGCGATGTCGGTGACGACGTAGCGGGCGCAGCCCTCCTTGTCGAGGCGCTCCAGCGTCTCGTACAGGTCGCCGCCGTCGCGGGTCCAGCCGCGGCCGCGCAGGGTGGTGCCGCGCACGTCCAGGCCGACCGCGATCTTGTCGCCGTGCTCGGCGATGACCTTGGCGACCCACTCGGGGGTCTCCAGGGCGGCGGTGCCGAGGTTCACCCGGGTGCAGCCGGTGGCGAGGGCGGCGGCGAGGGTGTCGTCGTCGCGGATGCCGCCGGACAGCTCCACCTTGATGTCCATCGCCTTCGCGACCTCGGCGATCAGCTCCCGGTTGTCGCCCGTACCGAAGGCGGCGTCCAGGTCGACCAGGTGCAGCCACTCGGCGCCGGAGCGCTGCCAGGCGAGGGCCGCCTCCAGCGGGGAGCCGTAGGACGTCTCGGTGCCGGACTCGCCGTGCACGAGGCGGACGGCCTGGCCGTCGCGGACGTCGACGGCGGGGAGCAGTTCGAGCTTGGCCATGGTCTACAGGGTTCCGATCCAGTTGGTGAGGAGCTGGGCGCCGGCGTCGCCGGACTTCTCGGGGTGGAACTGGGTGGCCCACAGGGCGTCGTTCTCCACGGCCGCCACGAACGGCTTGCCGTGCGTCGACCAGGTCACCTTGGGCGGGTGCATGACCGGGTTGTGGGTCTCCAGGGTCCAGTCGTGGACCGCGTAGGAGTGCACGAAGTAGAAGCGGGCGTCCGCGTCGAGGCCCGCGAACAGCTCCGAGTCCGCCGGGGCGTCGACGGTGTTCCAGCCCATGTGGGGCACGACGTCGGCCTGGAGCGGCTCGACCGTGCCGGGCCACTCGTCCAGGCCCTCGGCCTCCACTCCGTGCTCGATGCCGCGCGCGAACAGGATCTGCATGCCGACGCAGATGCCCATCACCGGGCGTCCGCCGGACAGCCGGCGGTCGACGACCCAGTCACCGCGGGCCGCGCGCAGCCCCTGCATACAGGCGGCGAAGGCGCCGACGCCCGGTACCAGCAGGCCGTCGGCGTTCATCGCCTTGTCGAAGTCACGCGTTATCTCGACGTCGGCCCCCACGCGCGCGAGGGCGCGCTCGGCGGAGCGGACGTTGCCGAAGCCGTAGTCGAAGACGACGACTCGCTTGGCGCTCAATTCCACACCTCCAGCCGCATGACGCCCGCGACGAGGCACATGGCCGCGCCGATGGAGAGCAGCACGATGAGGCTCGTGGGCATCTTCTGCTTGACGAAGGAGACGATGCCGCCGACGAGGAAGAGGCCGACGACGATCAGGATCGTGGACAGACCGTTCATGGGTTTACAGCGCGCCCTTCGTGGAGGGGAGGATGCCGGCCGCGCGCGGGTCGCGCTCGCTGGCGTAACGCAGGGCCCGGGCGAGCGCCTTGAACTGGCACTCCACGATGTGGTGCGCGTTGCGCCCGTAGGGCACGTGCACGTGCAGCGCGATCTGCGCCTGGGCGACGAAGGACTCGAGTATGTGCCGGGTCATCGTCGTGTCGTACTCGCCGATCATCGGCGCCATGTTCTCGGGCTCGGTGTGCACGAGGTAAGGGCGGCCGGACAGGTCGACGGTGACCTGGGCGAGGGACTCGTCCAGGGGGACGGTGCAGTTGCCGAAGCGGTAGATCCCCACCTTGTCGCCGAGCGCCTGCTTGAAGGCGGCGCCGAGCGCGAGGGCGGTGTCCTCGATGGTGTGGTGGGAGTCGATGTGCAGATCGCCGTCCGTCTTCACGGTCAGGTCGAACAGGCCGTGCCGGCCGAGCTGGTCGAGCATGTGGTCGTAGAAGCCGACGCCGGTGGCGATGTCGGTCCGCCCGGTGCCGTCGAGATCGATCTCGACCAGCACCGAGGTCTCCTTGGTGGTCCGTTCGACTCTTCCGACGCGCGCTTCGCGGGTCATGCCTCAAGCTCCTTCTTCACTTCACGGACCGCGTCGAGGAACGCGTCGTTCTCTTCGGGGGTTCCGGCGGACACCCGCAGCCATCCCGGTACGCCGTTGTCCCGCACCAGGACCCCTCGGTCGAGGATCTTCCGCCAGACCTCGTGGGCGTTCTCGAACCGGCCGAACTGTACGAAGTTCGCGTCGGACTCCACGACGGCGTAGCCCGCCGCGCGCAGCTCGGCGACCAGCCGGTCCCGCTCCGCCTTGAGCTGCTCGACGTACTTCAGCAGCGTGTCCGTGTGCTCCAGGGCGGCCAGGGCGGTCGCCTGGGTGATGGCCGAGAGGTGGTACGGCAGCCGGACGAGCTGGACGGCGTCCACGACCGCCGGGTGCGCGGCGAGGTAGCCGAGGCGCAGGCCCGCGGCGCCGAACGCCTTCGACATGGTGCGGGAGACGACCAGGTACGGCCGGCCCTCCAGCAGCGGCAGCAGCGAGTCGCCGTGGCTGAACTCGATGTAGGCCTCGTCCACGACCACCATCGACGGCCCGGCCGCCTGGGCCGCGTCGTACAGCGCGAGGACCGTCTCGGGCGGGACCGCGTTGCCGGTGGGGTTGTTGGGGGTGGTGATGAAGACGACGTCGGGCCGGTGCTCGGCGATGACCCGCTCGGCCGCGGCGAGGTCGATCGTGAAGTCCTCGGAGCGCGGGCCGGAGAGCCAGGCCGTACCGGTGCCGCGCGCGATGAGCGCGTGCATCGAGTACGACGGCTCGAAGCCGATGGCGGTGCGGCCCGGTCCGCCGAAGGTCTGCAGCAGCTGCTGGATGACCTCGTTGGAGCCGTTGGCCGCCCACACGTTCTCGATGCCGAGCGGGTACTTGCCCGTCCTCGTCAGGTACTTGGCCAGCTCGGCGCGCAGCTGGACCGCGTCCCGGTCGGGGTAGCGGTTCAGGTCGCGGGCCGCCTCCCGTACCCGCTCCGCGATGCGCTCGACGAGCGGCTCGGGCAGCGGGTAGGGGTTCTCGTTCGTGTTCAGCCGTACGGGGACGTCCAGTTGGGGCGCGCCGTAGGGGGACTTGCCGCGCAGCTCGTCCCGTACGGGGAGATCGTCGATTCCGAAGCTCACTTGCTCGTCGGTACCTTCCAGCCGAACCTCGCCTTGACAGCCGCGCCGTGCGCGGGCAGGTCCTCCGCCTCGGCCAGCGTCACCACGTGGTGCGCGACCTCGGCCAGCGCGTCCTTCGTGTAGTCGACGATGTGGATGCCGCGCAGGAAGGACTGGACGGACAGGCCCGAGGAGTGGCAGGCACAGCCGCCCGTGGGCAGGACGTGGTTGGACCCGGCCGCGTAGTCGCCGAGCGAGACCGGGGCCCAGGGGCCGATGAAGATCGCGCCGGCGTTCCTGACCCGGTCGGCGACCCGGGCGGCGTCGGCGGTCTGGATCTCCAGGTGCTCGGCGCCGTACGCGTCGACCACCCTGAGACCTTCCTCGATGCCGTCCACCAGCACGATCGCGGACTGCTTGCCCGCGAGGGCCGGGCGGATGCGGTCCTCGACGTGCTTGGTGGCCGCGACCTGCGGCTCCAGCTCCTTCGCCACCGCGTCGGCCAGCTCGACGGAGTCGGTGACCAGCACGGCCGCCGCGAGCGGGTCGTGCTCGGCCTGGCTGATCAGGTCCGAGGCCACGTGCACCGGGTCGGCGGTGTCGTCCGCGAGGACCGCGATCTCGGTGGGGCCGGCCTCGGCGTCGATGCCGATCTTGCCGGTGAAGTAGCGCTTGGCGGCGGCGACCCAGATGTTGCCCGGGCCCGTGACCATGTTCGCGGGCGGGCAGGACTCGGTGCCGTAGGCGAACATCGCGACGGCGGTGGCGCCGCCTGCCGCATAGACCTCGTCCACGCCGAGCAGGGCGCACGCGGCGAGGATCGTCGGGTGCGGCAGGCCCGCGAACTCCGCCTGGGCCGGGGAGGCGAGCGCGATCGACTCGACGCCTGCCTCCTGCGCCGGCACCACGTTCATGATCA
Organism: Streptomyces griseochromogenes; assembly: GCF_001542625.1. Lineage (NCBI taxonomy): Bacteria > Bacillati > Actinomycetota > Actinomycetes > Kitasatosporales > Streptomycetaceae > Streptomyces > Streptomyces griseochromogenes. Next base: position 8,591,498 of record NZ_CP016279.1, read on the forward strand.
CGGAGGACGGGTAGACCGAGCGGCCGCCGGGCGCGTAGAGCCCGACCCGCTCGACCGGCACCCACTTCTCGGTCACGGACCCGCCGGGCACGACCTGGGTGGTGTGCGTGCTGCGGCGCTGCTCGCGGTGGACCAGGCGGGCGCGGCGGATCGACTCCTCCAGGGCCGCGCGCACGGCCGGGTCGAGGGCCTCGAGCGCTTCTGCGAGCGCCTGGACCGGGACACGGACGGATTCCAGCCGTACTCCGTCGAACCTCTCGGCGAAGTCGATCAGCGCCGCGTCGCCCCGATGATGCACGGCCTCGCAGATCGGGCGCACCTTCTCCAGGGCGGCCTGAACGTCGAAGTCGGCTCGGGGCAGCAGGTCGCGCAGGGCGGGGCCCTCGGGAAGGGCGTCGCCGCGCAGATCGATTCGGGAGATCACGGTTCCAATTCTCTCAGACCGGGGTCGGCGGCCGTCCGTGCGTATCAATGGCTGATACAGAACCTGGCCGGAAGCCGGAAGATCACCCTCACGTCTAGTGTTCCGGGCGTCACTCAGCGGGCATGAACGGGTGTACGACACAGGTGACCCACAAGTAGGCAGGGAAGAAGGAAGAGCGGTGACCGAGGGGGCCGGCCTGCGCGCCGGGGACCTGCCGGACGACCTGACCGCTGCCGAGGCGGGCATGTGGCAGGCCTTCCGCAACGGCAGCGTGTACGACCTGAGCAGCGGGGACGCCGCTGTCGACGATCCGCACGGAGCGCACCCCTGGGGGCCCGAGCGGAGCGTGCGGGCGCGTATCGTCTGCTGGCTGCTGCTGGACGGGCCGCCCGCGCTCGCGGGCCGGGTGTCCTCGCTGAAGCTGGCCGGTGTGCGGATCACCGGCACGCTGGACCTGGCGGGCGGCACGGTCATGCCGTACATGGAGATGCGCGGCTGCCGCTTCGACCACGAGATCCTGCTGCCCGAGGCCCGCTTCACGACCGTGCGCCTGGTGGACTGCGCGGTGCCGCGCCTGGAGGCGGCCCGGGTGCACACCGAGGGCGATCTGCACCTGCCGCGCTGCCGCTTCCAGAACGGGGTGCGGCTGACCGACGCGCACATCGGCACCGATCTGCTGCTCAACCAGGCGGTCGTGTACCGGGACCGCAGCGGCCGCTCGATCGCCGCGGACGGCATGACCGTCGGCCAGGACCTGCAGGCGGAGCTCCTGGAGTCGCACGGCGAGTTCAGCCTGCGCAGTGCCAAGGTCGGGGTCTCGCTGAGCCTGCGCGGAGCGAAACTGGCCAATCCGTACGCGCGGCTCGCCCTGAACGCGCCGCAGCTGACCGTCGGGCGCACCCTGTATCTGACCCCGGCCGGTGTGGGCAGCCCGCTGCTGAGCGGGACGACTCCCGCGCGCGGGACGCGGATCCAGCGCTTCGAGGCCCAGGGCGGGGTACGGCTGGACGACGGCCGGTTCGGGGACGCCATCGACCTGGAGCGGGCCCGGTTCGTCCTCACCGACGACCAGGTGCTGTCGCTGCGCCGGGTGCAGACGCCGGAGCTGCGCTTCCTCGGGGACGGCCCGCAGCGCGGCCAGGTGCTGCTGTCCGGCGCGCGGATCGTCAACCTGGTGGACCGCGCCGACAGCTGGCCGGGCCCGGGCAGTCTGCACATGGGCGGTTTCACGTACGAGAACCTGGTCCCGCGGGGCCCCTTCCCGCTGACCCGGCGGCTGGACTGGGTGACCGCGGCCACCGCCGAGTACAACCCGGAGCCGTACGAGCGGCTGGCCGCCGTGCTGCGCGCGGCCGGGGAGGACGAGGATGCCCGCGAGGTGCTGCTCGCCAAGCAGCGCCGGCGCCGCGAGACGCTGCCGCTGGCCACCAAGTTCTGGGGTTACGTCCAGGACTGGACGGTGGCCTACGGCTACCGCCCCGGCCGGGCCGCGGTGTGGATGGCGGTGCTGTGGGCGGCGGGCACGCTCGCGTTCTCGCACGCCGCCCACCCGCCGGTGAACTCCGGCGGGCATCCGTCCTGGAGCCCCGCCCTGTTCACGCTGGATCTCCTGTTACCCGTGATCGACCTGGGCCAGGTCGGCCAGTGGCAGCTGCGTGGCGGCTGGCAGTGGCTGTCCGCGGCGATGATCATGCTGGGCTGGATCCTGGCGACGACGGTGGCGGCGGGTGCGACCCGGCTGCTGCGGCGGAGCTGACGCCCGATTCGCCGACAGGTCGCCCACAAGGGACGAACAGACACCTTTTACCTGTCTTTGACCGTCGGCCGTACAACCTTCCATGACTTGTCCGGAGCCTCTGGCGCAGCCACGACCAGCGGACTTTCAATGGTCGACACCATGGCTCTGCTGCCGGCGTTCCTCCGCCCCACACGGATGACACGACGTGCCTCGCGCCCTGCCGCGCCCCCGTCGGCCGGTGACGAGGCCGTCCTCGACGCGCCTGACGAGCGTCTCTCCCCCGCGCTGGTCGCGGCCGGCCGGGGCGAGTACGGCGCCGCCGCCGCGCTGCTCGCCGCCACCCGCGCGGCCGCCGAGTGGGAGGACCGCGACCGCTGGACCAAACGCCTCGCCGCCTTCGCCCGCTCACGCCCCGAGTGGTTCGAGGAATGGCGCGCGGCCGCCCCCGAGGACCCCGACACGCTGCTGGTCGGTGCCCAGCTGGCGGTGGACCGCGTCTGGCCCTCCCCGGCCCGCGCCGAGCTGCTGCGCGAGACCAGCCCGCTGATCACGGCCGCGGCCCGCGCCGACGACCGCGACCCGGTGCCGTGGCGGATCGCGCTCGACCACGCACGCGGCTCCCGGGCCGGCCACCGCTATTTCGAGGAGCTGTGGGAGGCGGCGGTCCGGCGCGCCCCGCACCACTACGGCTGCCATGTGGCCGCCCTGCGCTATCTCGGCACCTTCTGCTGCTCCGTATGGGGCGACGCCCCCCACACTCCCCGTGATTCGCACCGCGAGTGCTTCGACTTCGCCGACCTGGCCGCGCAGGACGCCCCGACCGACTCGCTCGTGCAGGCTCTGCCGGCCCGGGCGGCCTTCGCCTACCTGACCGACGACCGCGGTCCCGCGCTGCCGCGCGAGCGGCTGGACGCCGCGGCCGACCGCGCGGTCGCGCTCTCCGCCCGGTTCCCGGCGGCCGACCCCTGGCCGGCCGAGACCCGCAACAAGCTGCTCTACGTCCTGCTGCGGCTGGAGCGCTGGGACGACGCCCGCGCCCAGCTGCGGCTGATCGGACCGTACGCCACCTCCTTCCCCTGGGACCGGATCTCGGACGACCCGCTGGGCCTCTTCCTGCGGCTGCGCGAGGAACTCCTGAACGGGACCGGCGGGCCGGGTCTTGAGGGCCTGCTGCCCGCTCCGCCGAGACCACGGAGCGGGCGGGGCGGACACGCCCGCTCCGGTGACCATTAGGCTGGGGCGCCGTGACCACCGTCCGTCTCCCGCTCTTTCCGCTGAACTCGGTGCTGTTCCCGGGGCTCGTGCTTCCGCTGAACGTGTTCGAGGAGCGCTATCGCGCCCTGATGCGCGAACTGTTGAAGACCCCCGAGGACGAGCCGCGCCGGTTCGTCGTCGTGGCCATCCGCGACGGCTACGAGGTGGCGCCCAGCGCTCCGGGCATGCCGGACCCGACCACACAGCCCGAGCGCGGCCCGGCGGCCGGGTTCGGCCCCGACCCGCTCATGGCCTTCCAGCAGGTGGGCTGCGTGGCGGACGCGGCGACCATCCGGGAGCGTGCCGACGGCACCTTCGAGGTGCTGTCGACCGGGACGACCCGGGTGCGGCTGCTGTCCGTGGACGCGTCGGGCCCGTTCCTGACGGCGGAGCTGGAGGAGCTGCCGGACCAGCCCGGCGACGAGGCGGGCGCACTGGCGGACGGGGTGTTGCGCGCCTTCCGCCAGTACCAGAAGCGGCTGGCGGGCGCCCGCGAACGCTCGCTCTCGACGGGCGCCGACCTTCCGGACGACCCGTCGGTGGTCTCCTACCTCGTCGCCGCGGCGATGGTCCTCGACACACCGACGAAGCAGCGGCTGCTCCAGGCACCGGACATCGCCTCCCGGCTCCGGGACGAGCTGAAACTGCTTCGCGCGGAGACGGCGATCATCCGTAGCCTGCCCTCGTTGCCCGCGTTCGAGCTGACGCGGACGCCGACCAGTCTGAACTGAGGGAACCGAGGCCGACACCCCGATGGCGAAGAAGTCGAAGAAGCAGCAGTCCGGTGGCACCCCGGCGACCGTGGCCCTGACGACGGCGGGCGTGGACTACACGGTCCACGCCTACGACCACGACCCCTCCCACGCCTCCTACGGCGAGGAGGCCGCGGAGGCGATGGGCGTCCCGCCCGACCGGGTCTTCAAGACCCTGGTGGCCGACGTGGACGGCGCCCTGACGGTGGCGGTGGTCCCGGTGTCCGGCACGCTGGATCTCAAGGCCCTGGCGGCGGCGGTGGGCGGCAAGCGGGCCACCATGGCCGACCCCGCCCTCGCCGAGCGCACCACCGGCTATGTCCGCGGCGGCATCTCCCCGCTGGGCCAGCGCAAGAAGCTGCCGACGGTGCTGGACGACTCGGCCGACACCCACCCCACGATCTGTGTCTCGGCGGGTCGCAGAGGCCTGGAGGTCGAACTGTCCCCCGGCGACCTGGCCGACCTGACGGCAGCGGTACTGGCACCGATCGGCAGAGGCTGATAGCCGGGCCACTGAGCCGACCGATCCCGGAACGACCCACCGGGCCCGGAACGACCACGTGACGAGACCTTCAGGCCGAGCAAGCCCGGAGTGACCACGCGCCCGGCCCTTCAAACCGACCGAGCCTGGTGGGCGGGTGGGAGGCCGGGTCCGGGGCGGAACCCCGGCTACGGCTGCTCCGGGTACATCGGCTCGGGATCCCGCGGCCCGAACAGCGCCGTGAGCCCGAGATGCACCAGCAGCCCGGCCAGCGGCCAGGCCAGCAGCGCGCCCTTCGCCCCCAGCTTCAACGGCGCCGAGAAGGTGACCCCCTTCCCCACCGCCTTCGCGTGCGCGATCACATCGGACTCGGGGCCCAGCCACACCCCCAGCCGCCAGGCGAGCAGCGACCCGAGCAATCCGCCGAGGCCGAGTGCCACCACGGCCGGCACGCCCCCACGCCGCCGCAGCAGGAACACCACCACCCCGCTGACCAGCCCGAAGGCCAGCCCCAGCAGCGTGAACGTCCCGTCCACCCCGATGGCCTGCTCCCCCTCGGTGTCCTTGAGGTAGACGACCCAGCTGCGGTCGAGCTCCTCGCCCACGAGCGGCACATGCGGCGCCAGCCACGACCACAGCAGCCCGAGCAGCACTCCGCCGAGTGCCACGGCCACCGTGATCACGACGGCCTCCCGCACTTCTGTCTTCATTCCAGGGCCGTCCTCTTCGTACCAGCCCGCCACCGGCGCCCCGGCAGGCGGAGCCTGCCGGACCTGGTGCGGGGAGTCGTCGTGCGGCGGCGGAGGCGGCGTCAGCGGTGCGGTCACCCCGCCATCGTGCCAGGTCGCGCTGTGCGCCGCGTCACCGGACGGCCGCCCTGCGGTACGCCCAGGCCGCCACGGCCAGCGAGACGACCCCGACGCCCGCGCACACCCCCAGGTCAGCGAGGACGACGGCCCAGTCGGGGTGCGCCCCGAAGGTCCGCGCGTAGGCCTCCACGCCGTAGGTCGACGGCAGCAGATCCCGCGCCAGCCGCACGATCTCCGGCATCCGGTCGGCCGGCAGCACGCCCAGCAGCAGCGCCGCGGACATGCCCAGCTGTCCGAGCAGTGTGGCCAGCTCGGGCCGCGGCGCGAGCAGCCCGCAGGCGGCGCCCAGCCCGGCCAGCGCTGCCCCGGCGAGCGGGATCACGGCCACCAGGATCCACAGGTTGGACAGCGGCAGACCGAACAGCACACACCCGAAGACGGCGGTCACCAAGGTCCCCGGCACGGTGAAGGAGGCGTACGCCCCCGCCGCGCCCAGCACGACCGCGGCCGGCGGCACCGGCAGCGTGGCGTAGTGATCGAGCCCGCCGCTGGCCCGCAGCTGCCCGAAGTACTGCGACAGCAGATTCAGCGCGACATAGGCGACGACCAGCACCGACGACCCGGCCACCACGGACCGCGCCTCGCCGGCGCTGTCGACGACGCCGCGCATCATCACGGTGATGCCGACGGACTGGAAGGTCGCCACGAACAGCAACGGGATGCGGGCCACCCGGGCCCGGGACAGCTGCGCCCGGTAGACGGCCACCAGCGAGGGCCACAGCCGTGCGGGCGGCCCGAGTTCGGCCGCGCCCCGGGCCGCCTGTGGCACGGCCCGGGCATCGCCCGGCAGCACCTCGGCGGGTACGACACTCACGACGACCTGCTCCTCTTCCCTACGGCGGCCATGCCACCGTCCCACAGGGACCATACGGATACGACAAGCCGCGCGCTCATGCCTTCACCAGCCCCTGCCGTGCCGCGCCGCCCAGCGCCAGATAGACGTCCTCCAGGCTGGGCGTGGCGAGGGTGAAGTCGTCCAGGGCGGCGAAGGCGGCCCCGCCGGTCACCGTGGCGACGGCGGCCCGTGCCTCCTCGGGCGCCAGCCGCAGCGTCCAGCGCCGGCCGGACTCCACGGCCCGCTCGCGCAGCACGGCGACCTCGGGCACGTCCAGTGGCGCGGACTCCCGCCACACCAGCTCGACCCGCACCTCGCCGGAGACCTGTTCCTTGAGTCCGGCCGGGGTGTCGCAGGCGATGACCCGGCCCTGGTCCAGGACGGCGACCCGGTCCAGGACGGTCTCGGCCTCGATGACGTTGTGGGTGACCAGCACCACGGTCGTACCGTGCTCGGCCCGCCGCCGGTCCACGGCCGCCCACACCGCGCGCCGGGCCACCGGGTCCATGCCGGTGGTCGGCTCGTCCAGCACGAGTAGCGGGCGCCGGCCGACGAGGGCGGCGGCGAAGCAGGCGAGCCGCCGCTGGCCCCCGGACAGTTTCTTCAGCGCCCGCCCGGCGATCGGCGTGAGCCCGAGTTCCTCGATCACCGCGTCCCGCTCGGCGCGCGCCCCGCGTACGTCGAGTCCGCGCAGCCGTCCGGTGGTCTCCGCGGCCAGGGAGACGGTCAGCTCGTCGAGCGCGGAGGACTCCTGGCCGAGATAGGCGAGGATGCGCGCGGCCCGCTCGGGGTGGCGCACGATGTCATGGCCGAGGATCTCGACGCTTCCGGCGTCGGGGCGCAGCAGTCCGGTGAGCTGCCGTACGAGGGTGGACTTGCCGGCGCCGTTCGGCCCGAGCAGCCCGAAGATCTCTCCGCGGCGCACGTCCAGGGTCACGCCGTCGGTGGCCCGCACCTCGGGAGTGGCGGGCGTCCCGCGCCGTCCCTTGACGGGCGGATAGGTCTTGCCGAGTCCGCGCACGCGTACGGCCTCGTCATGCCGAAGTGCCTGTCCCGCGCGCGTACTCACAAGGGACGAGACTACGGGGTCCGAACCCTTTACTCGTCTTTGGGGGCTCGTCCCGCTCCGCCGCGGAGCGGAACCCCGCCGCGACGGCGATCAGCCACGACGGCGGAGACCGGCGGTGCCGAAGCCACCGCACCTGCCCGCGACGGCCCGCTCACTCCCCGGCAGGGGCGTGCTCCGCCGCCGCCGGCACATCGAACTCGCGCCAGAAGCCCGCTCGGATGGCGTAACGGTCGTGATCGTCGATCTGGTCGTCCTTGTGCGCGAGCAGGCCGAAGCGGGCGGCGTACCGCAGCAGCTCGCCGTCGATGCGGTGCGGGATGCGCGGATACATCGAGGACAGCCTCTGCAGATGGCCCTGGTCGCCGAGCCGGGACATCCACCGGCGGGCGAAGACCTGCCCCACCTCGTACGGGTCGCCGCCGACGGTGGTGATGTCCTCCTCCCGGTCGGCCCACCGCTGCTCGGCGGTGGTCAGCTGGGCCAGAGTCGGCATGGAGGCGACCTCGGGCGGCTCGGAGACCGCTCCCGGACGGTCCACCCAGCCCTTGTCGGAGGACCACCTCAGGGTCGCGGTCGTCGGATGCTGCACGCCCTGCGCACCGGGTGCGCGCAGGGCGGCGAGGTCCTTCGGGGTGGGTACGCCCTTGGGGGCGGGCACCCGCTCCTGGGCGCCGTTCTCCGACGCGGCGGCCGGCGGGCGGGCGCCCTCCTCGGCGGACCGCTCGGCGGCCGCGGCGAGCGCGGACTCGGGCAACGGCGCGGAGAGGATGGCCGCGATCTCGGGGCGGGGCGCGGGCGGCGGCGCGCAGACGCCGGTCAGTTCCTTGGCGCGGACCGCCTGGGTGATCCAGGCCCGGTCCAGGACGCGCCGCTCGTCGGCCTCGGCGACCAGGTCCTCGGACTGGTTGTAGTCCCCGTCGGCGGCCTGCACCGCCCACAGGTGGACGGCGACGCCGTGCTCCTTGGCGGCCATCATGCCGGGCAGCAGATCGCCGTCGCCGGTGACCAGGACGACGTCGGAGCAGGCGCGGTTGCGGGCCAGTTCGGTCAGCTCGGCGTGCATGGCGGCGTCCACGCCCTTCTGCGCCCACCGTCCGTCACTGCGAGTGAGGGCGCCGAGCCGGACGGTGACCCTGGGCATCACGCGCAGCCGCCGGTGCTCCGGCTGGGGAACGCGGTCGGGGGCGCCGTCGAACCAGTAGATGCGCAGCAGCGGGCGCTCGGTCTCCGACTCGGCGCGTTCGCGCAGGGCCTGGATCAGCGCGGTGTGGTCGACGGTGATCCGGGACCGCGAGGGCTCGCCGGCGAGGAGGCTGGCGGCGGCACCCAGCAGATACCCGGCGTCCACCAGGACGATGCAGCGGTCCACGCGACTCACCCTCTTCCCAGGAGGCTTTGCTTCGGACTTCCTTCGAGTCTGCCCGACTGCGCGAGGGTTAACGGCCCGAACTCGATCTTCGGCGTGGCGTTACAGCATTCCCTGGCCCGTCCACGCTGTTACACACGGTAATTATCCGACATGCGCCTGATGTCAGCTTATGTGAATCTGATCCCGGCCCTGGCCCCTAGATCCCCCGCAGGAGGCAGATCACCATGGCCAAGAACAAGAACCGCAAGCAGGGTGGCCCGCAGAGCCGCGCCTCGCAGGCCGAGCAGGCTCAGGAGCGCGCACAGCGGTCGTCCACGGAGGCGCACGAGTCCCCGATGCACGTCCCGGGCAGCCCGTCGGACGTTGCTCGTAAGCAGCAGAAGCGCTTCGGCCACAACTAAAGGGCACTTGAAGCCCAGGCACACGGAAGGGGCGCACCCGCAGAGGGTGCGCCCCTTCCCGTCGCATTCGCTCAGCCCGCCAGGCAGGAGGGGCCGAGCAGCACCTTCAGATCGCCGAAGAGGGCCGGGTCGGGCTTGACCCGGTGCCGGTCCAGGCGCAGCACGGTGGTCTTGCGCGGGCCCTGGAGCCTGATCCGGACCTCGCTGTCGCCCTTGTGATGGCTGAGGATCTCGCCGAGGCGGCTGACCATGGGCGGGGTGACCCTGGTGGCGGGGATGGTGAGGATCACCGGGGCGTTGGTGCCCGCGTTGGAGAGGTCCGGGACCATCAGCTCCATGGCGACGAGCCGCGGCACGTCCTCGCGCTTGTCGAGGCGGCCCTTGACGAACACCACGGCGTCCTCGACCAGCTGCGTGGACACCAGCTGATAGGTGGCCGGGAAGAACATGCACTCGATGGAGCCGGCGAGGTCCTCGACGGTGGCGATGGCCCAGGCGTTGCCCTGCTTGGTCATCTTGCGCTGCAGGCCGGAGATGATGCCGCCGATGGTGACGACCGCGCCGTCGGCGTGCTCGCCGCCGGTGAGCTGGGCGATGCCCGCGTCCGCCTTGTCGGACAGGACGTGCTCCAGGCCGAAGAGCGGGTGGTCGGAGACGTACAGACCGAGCATCTCCCGCTCCTGGGCGAGCAGGTAGGTCTTGTCCCACTCGTCCTCGGCGAACTGCACGTCGAGTCCGAAGCCGGGCTCGCTGCTCTCCTCCTCACCCATGCCGCCGAAGAGGTCGAACTGCCCCTCGGCCTCCTTGCGCTTGACCGCGACCACGTTGTCGATCATCGGTTCGTACTGGGCCGTCAGCCCCTTGCGGGTGTGCCCGAGGGTGTCGAACGCTCCCGCCTTGATCAGCGACTCCGTGGTGCGCTTGTTGCACGCGACCGCCTCGACCTTGTCGAGGTAGTCGGGGAAGGAGGCGTACTTGCCCTTCGCCTTGCGGCTCTTGATGATCGACTCCACCACGTTGGTGCCGACGTTGCGCACGGCTTCGAGGCCGAAGAGGATCACGTCGTCGCCCTGGGCGGCGAAGTTGTGCACCGACTCGTTGACGTTCGGCGGGAGCACCTTGATGCCCATGCGGCGGCACTCGTTGAGATAGATCGCCGACTTGTCCTTGTCGTCCTTGACGGAGGTCAGGAGCGCGGCCATGTACTCGGCGGGGTAGTTCGCCTTCAGATAGGCGGTCCAGTACGACACCAGGCCGTACGCGGCCGAGTGGGCCTTGTTGAAGGCGTAGCCGGCGAACGGGACCAGCACGTCCCACAGGGCCTGGATCGCCTCGTCGCTGTAGTCGTTCTTGCGGGCGCCGGCCTGGAAGATGGTGAAGTTCTTCGCCAGTTCCTCAGGCTTCTTCTTGCCCATCACCCGGCGGAGGATGTCGGCCTCGCCGAGCGAGTAGCCCGCGATGATCTGGGCGGCCTTCTGCACCTGCTCCTGGTAGACGATCAGGCCGTAGGTGACCGCCAGGACCTCTTCGAGGGGCTTCTCCAGCTCCTTGTGGATCGGGGTGATCTCCTGGAGCTTGTTCTTGCGCAGCGCGTAGTTGGTGTGCGAGTCCATGCCCATGGGACCCGGGCGGTACAGCGCCGACACGGCGGAGATGTCTTCGAAGTTGTCGGGCTTCATCAGGCGCAGCAGCGAGCGCATGGGGCCACCGTCGAACTGGAAGACGCCGAGGGTGTCGCCGCGCTGGAGCAGTTCGAAGGTCGTCGGGTCGTCGAGCGGGAGGCCCAGGAGGTCGATGTCGACCCCCTTGTTGACCTTCACCATCTTGACGGCGTCGTCCATGATCGTGAGGTTGCGCAGGCCCAGGAAGTCCATCTTCAGCAGGCCGAGCGACTCGCAGCTCGGGTAGTCCCACTGCGTGATGGTGACGTTGTCGGTGTGCCTCACCCAGACCGGGACATGCTCGGTGATGGTCTCGCTGGACATGATCACGCCGGCCGCGTGCACGCCCATCTGCCGGACCAGGCCCTCGACGCCCTTGGCGGTGTCGATGACCTTCTTCACGTCCGGCTCGTTCTCGTACATCCCGCGGATCTCGCCCGCCTCGCTGTAGCGCGGGTGCGAGGGGTCGGTGATGCCGTTCAGGTCGATGCCCTTGCCGAGGACGTCGGCGGGCATCGCCTTGGTGAGCCGGTCGCCCATGGCGTACGGATAGCCCAGCACGCGCGCGGAGTCCTTGATCGCGTTCTTGGCCTTGATCTTGCCGTACGTGCCGATCATGGCGACCTTGTCGGCGCCGTACTTCTCCGTCACGTACCGGATGACCTCGACGCGCCGACGCTCGTCGAAGTCGATGTCGACGTCGGGCATGGAGACGCGCTCGGGGTTCAGGAAGCGCTCGAAGATCAGGCCGTGCGGGATCGGGTCGAGGTCGGTGATGCCCATGGCGTAGGCGACGATCGAGCCGGCCGCGGAGCCTCGGCCGGGGCCGACCGCGATGCCGTTGTTCTTGGCCCACATGATGAAGTCGGCGACCACGAGGAAGTAGCCGGGGAACCCCATCTGGATGATGACGTCCATCTCGTACTCGGCCTGCTTCTGGCGGTCGTCGGGGATGCCGCCGGGGAAGCGGCGCTCCATGCCGCGGCGGACCTCCTCCTTGAACCAGGTGACCTCGGTGTAGCCCTCGGGGATGTCGAACTTCGGCATGAGGTTCTTCGCCTCGAACATGCCGGAGGTGTCCACCATCTCCGCGACCAGGAGCGTGTTGGCGCACCCCTCCTGCCAGGCGTCCGAGGAGTCGATGGCGTACATCTCGTCCGTGGACTTCAGGTAGTAGCCGGTGCCGTCGAACTTGAAGCGGTCGGGGTCGGAGAGGTTCTTGCCGGTCTGGATGCACAGCAGGGCGTCATGGGCGCCGGCCTCGTGCGCGTAGGTGTAGTGCGAGTCGTTGGTGACCAGCGGCGGGATGCCGAGCTTCTTGCCGATCTCCAGGAGACCGTCGCGGACCCGGTGCTCGATCTCGATCCCGTGGTCCATCAGCTCCATGAAGTAGCGGTCCTTGCCGAAGATGTCCTGGTAGTCGGCGGCGGCCTTGAGGGCCTCGTCGAACTGACCCAGGCGCAGCCGCGTCTGGACCTCTCCGGAGGGACAGCCGGTGGAGGCGACGATCCCCTCGGACCACTGGGAGATCGTCTCCTTGTCCATCCGGGGCCACTTCTGCAGCCAGCCCTCGGCGTAGGCGTCGGAGGAGAGCCGGAAGATGTTGTGCAGACCCGTCTTGTTGGTGGCCCACATCGTCTTGTGGGTGTAACCACCGGAACCGGAGACGTCGTCCCGCTTCTGGTGCGGCTGGCCCCACTGGATCTTGCGCTTGTTGCGCCGGGACTCCGGTGCGACATACGCCTCGATCCCGATGATCGGGGTGATTCCGGCCTTCTGCGCGGAATGGAAGAAGTCGTACGCCCCGTGGAGGTTGCCGTGGTCGGACATGGCGATGTGCGTCATGCCCATCTCATTGCAGGCGTTGAACATGTCCTTGAGCCGCGCGGCACCGTCCAGCAGCGAGTACTGGGTGTGGACGTGCAGGTGCGTGAAGGGCGGCTTTGACACGGTATGGCCTCCAACGGAAAACACTGGGGGACGGGCGGGCGGACAGTTCTGGGGTCAGCGTCGAAGTCTATGCCCCGGGACTGACACTCGCGGGCTATCCCTGCGTACCTTCATGCGGGAACCGGGCACTCCCGCGTGGCGTCGCCCGTTGGGTACGGCAGAAACGCTGTCGTACAGGCAATGCACCAGGAGGCACCCCGCGATGTCGGTCCCCCAGCTCAACGACGAGCCGCGCGGCGAGGAGATCCTCGCCGTCTTCGACACCGCCTTCGGCAGGCTCCTGGCCGCCGACCCGGCCGCGTTCCGGGTCAAGTTCCGGAAGATGGCGGCCTCGGCCTTCGCGTTCTACCGGGGCACGGCGTGCCTCTTCTACCACGACCTCGACGCGGAGAAGCGCGGCGGCCCGTACCTGGACGACCGCACCTCACGCGTGTGGATCCACGGCGACCTGCACGCCGAGAACTTCGGCACCTACATGGACTCCAACGGCCGCCTGGTCTTCAACGTCAACGACTTCGACGAGGCCTACGTAGGCCCGTTCACCTGGGACCTCAAGCGCTTCTCCGCCTCCATCGCGCTCATCGGGTACGCCAAGGCGCTCAGCGACGAGCAGATCACCGAGCTGGTGACGATCTACGCCGCCGCCTACCGCGAGCGCATCCACGCCCTGGCCACGGGCGCCAAGAGCGACGAGGTGCCGCCGTTCACGCTGGACACCGCGCAGGGTCCCCTCCTGGACGCGCTGCGTGACGCCCGCTCCCTGACCCGCTTCGAGCTGCTGGACTCGATGACCGAGATCCGTGAGTTCGAGCGCCGCTTCGCGCCGGGCGGCGGCTCCATCGAGCTGGACGCGGCCACCCGCTACAAGGTGCTGGCCGCCTTCGACGGCTACCTGGAGACACTGCCGGACTCCTCGCTGGCCCGCCCGGACTCGTACCGGGTGAAGGACGTCGTGGGCCGCCGGGGCATCGGCATCGGCTCGGCCGGCCTGCCGTCGTACAACATCCTCCTGGAGGGCCACAGCGACGCCCTGGAGAACGACGTCGTGATCTACATCAAGCAGGCCCAGACCCCGGCCGTCTCCCGGCACATCACGGACCCGGCGATCGCGGAGTACTTCCAGCACGAGGGCCACCGCACCGTGATCTCCCAGCGCGCCCTGCAGGCGCACGCCGACCCGTGGCTGGGCTGGACCGAGCTGGACGGCGCGGGCCAGCTGGTCGCCGAGGTCTCGCCGTACGCGGTGGACCTGGGCTGGGGCGACATCGACGACCCGGAGGAGATCGCGGCCGTCGTCGCGGACCTGGGCCGGGCCACGGCCACGATGCACGCGGCGGCGGACGACACCTCCGGCGAGTCCCTGGTGCCGTTCTCCACCGAGCGGGCCATCGACGCGGCGCTCGCGGCCGACGAGGAGGGCTTCGCTCCCCTGCTGGTGGACTTCGCGCACCGTTACGGCGCACGCGCGCGTGCCGACCACCAGATCTTCGTCGACCTGTTTCGCAACGGCCGGATTCCGGGGCTGTAACCTTCGCGGACTCACAGGCACTCTTTAGGGGTCCCTTACCCGCGTACGTGACAGACTCTTCTCTCGCTATGGACATATCCGGGACCCAGCTCAGAGCCGTGCGCACGGCGCTGTTCACGGCCGTGGTCGTGACGCTCAGCACCGCGTCGCACGTGCTGCTGTCCCGGGCCCCGCTGCCGGCCGCGACCGTGGCCGCGGTCGCCGCCGGTGTCTTCGCCGGCGCGTACGCGCTGGCGGGCCGCGAGCGCGGCTTCGGCCGGATCGCGGCCCTGCTGATCCCGCTGGAGCTGGCCGCGGACACGGTGTTCACCACCGGCCAGCACACCTGTTACGGCAGGGCGGGCGGCCCGATCGCCGGCCCCCTGCGCGCGGTCGGCCTGGACATGCTGTGCCAGGGCGGTGCCGTGGGCACCCCGCTGGCCCAGGTGACCGGCGCCCACGACCGCCCGGGCGCACTGCTCGCGCACGCCAGTCCGGCCGCCGCCTGGCTGCTGCTCGCCGCGCACGTCGGCGTGGGCCTGCTGGCCGCCGCCTGGCTGCGCCGGGGCGAGCGAGCCCTGACCCAGCTGGTGCGCGCGGTCGCCGCGACCACCTTCCGGCCGCTGCTGATGGCGGTGGCCGCCGGCGGCGTGCGGTTGTCTCCCGCGCGGCGGCTGCCGCGTCCGGCCCCTCGGCCGGCCGCCGTCCGCGATCTGCTTCTCGTGCACTCCCTGGGACGGCGGGGACCGCCGTGCTCGACCGCTTTCGCCCTCGCCTGAGCACGGGCGACGAAGGCAACTGAGCACGACCGGTTCCCCACACGTATCTCGCGTACGGCATGTGCGCGTCCCACATGGAGATCACCAATATGAGCAAGCGGAACACACAGTCGGCGAAGACGGCGGCCCGGGAGCGGCTGCGCGCGGAGCGCGAGCGGCAGGCCAAGCGTGACAAGGTCAGGCGACAGGTCGTCGTGGCCGCCTCGGTCGTGGGCGTGCTGGCCGCGGCGGGCGGCATCGGCTACGCCGTCGTCCAGATGAACAAGCCCGGCTACTGGGAGGGTCTGAAGGACGCCAAGGTCGTCGCCCCGGCCAACACCACGGGCGACAAGGGCACCACGGTCGTCATCGGCAAGGACACGGCCAAGAAGACCCTCAAGGTCTACGAGGACCCGCGCTGCCCGGTCTGCTCCCAGTTCGAGCAGAGCGTGGGCACGACCGTGAAGAAGGACATCGACGACGGCAAGTTCAAGATCCAGTTCATCGGTGCCACGTTCATCGACAACCACGACAACGGCGTGGGATCCAAGAACGCGCTGAGCGCCCTGGGCGCCGCGCTCAACGTCAGCCCCGAGGCCTTCCTGGAGTACAAGCGCGCGCTCTACTCGGCGAAGTTCCACCCCGATGAGAACACCGACGCGTTCAAGGACGACTCCTACCTCATCAAGGCCGCCGACACCGTGCCCGCGCTGAAGAACAACACGAAGTTCCAGGACGCGGTCAAGAAGGGCACCTACGACGCCTGGGCGATGGCCATGTCGAAGACCTTCGACGACGCCGCCAAGGACGGTGTGAGGGGCACCCCGAGCTTCGTCATGGACGGCAAGAAGCTCACCGTCGGCACCCAGGGCGGCCCGCCCATGTCCCCGGAGGACTTCGACAAGGTGGTGGACGCGGCCCTCAAGGGCTGATCACCCGTCAAAAACTGGCCACCGCGTGAAGAGCGGGCGAACTTTCGAAGTTCGCCCGCTCTTACGCATACCAATCAGTAAAACTGCTCAGTAACCTGATCGGCCGTGACCAGTCGATACAGATCATTTTCGGCCTCCGAGGGCATCAACTCCCTCTCGCCCCGCCGCCGTACGGTCGTCAAGGCCGCGGCGGCGACCGCTGTTCTGGCCGGCCCGCTCGCCGCCGCCGCCCTTCCCGCGCGTGCCGCCGACCAGGCGCCCGCCTTCCTGCACGGTGTCGCCTCCGGCGATCCCCTGCCCGACGGCATCCTGCTGTGGACCCGCGTGACCCCCACCCCGGAGGCGACACCGGGCTCCGGAGTCGGCCCGGACACCGAGGTGAGCTGGGTCGTCGCCAAGGACAAGGCGTTCAGCAGCATCGTCGCCAAGGGGTCCACCACCGCGAGGGCCGCCTCCGACCACACCGTGAAGGCCGACATACGCGGCCTGGAGCCGGCCACCGACTACTGGTTCCGCTTCTCGGCCGGCGGCACCGACTCCCCGGTGGCGCGCACCCGCACCGCGCCGGCGGCGGACGCTTCCGTGTCCGGCCTGCGCTTCGGCGTGGTCTCCTGCGCCAACTGGGAGGCGGGCTACTTCTCCGCCTACCGCCACCTCGCGGCCCGCAGCGACCTGGACGCCTGGCTGCACCTCGGCGACTACATCTACGAGTACAAGTCCGGTGAGTACGGGACCCGGGGCAAGGTCGTGCGCCCGCACGCCCCGGCGAACGAGATCATCACCCTCACCGACTACCGGATCCGGCACGCGAAGACCAAGACCGACCCCGACCTTCAGGCGCTGCACCTGAAGGCGCCGGTCATCGCGATCTGGGACGACCACGAGTTCGCCGACAACTCCTGGTCGGGCGGCGCGGTCAACCACACCGAGGGCGCCGAGGGCACCTGGACGGCCCGCCAGGCCGCCGCCAAGCAGGCCTACTTCGAGTGGATGCCGGTCCGCCCCGCGATCGCCGGCACCACCTACCGGCGGCTGCGCTTCGGCAAGCTCGCCGACCTGTCCCTGCTGGACCTGCGCTCCTTCCGCTCGCAGCAGGCCTCCGCGGCCAGCGGCTCGGTGGACGACCCGAACCGTACGATCACCGGACGCGCCCAGCTCGACTGGCTGAAGGCGGGGCTGAAGGCCTCCGACACCAAGTGGCGGCTGGTCGGCAACTCGGTGATGATCTCGCCGTTCGTGGTCGGCTCCCTCACCGCCGACCTGTTCAAGCCGCTCGCCAAGCTCCTCGGCCTGCCCCAGGACGGCATCGGCGTCAACACCGACCAGTGGGACGGCTACACCGACGACCGCCGCGAGCTGCTGGACCACCTGCGCTCCAACGCCATCGGCAACACCGTCTTCCTGACCGGTGACATCCACATGGCGTGGGCCAACGACGTGCCGGTGGACGCGGGAACCTACCCGCTGTCGGCCTCGGCGGCGACCGAGTTCGTGGTGACCTCGGTGACCTCCGACAACCTCGACGACATCGTGAAGGTCCCCGAGGGCACCGTCTCCGCGGTCGCCTCGCCGGTCATCAGAGCCGCCAACCGGCACGTCCACTGGGTGGACACCGACCGCCACGGCTACGGCGTCCTGGACATCACCGCCGACCGCACGCAGATGGACTACTACGTCCTGTCCGACCGCACGGACCCGAACGCGACCTCCAGCTGGGAGCGTTCGTACCGCACCCGCAGCGGCACGCAGAAGATCGAGCGCACCTACGACCCGGTGTAACCGCGCGAAGCCGACCGGGCCGTCCCTACGCGGCCCGCAGGTCGTCGAGGAAGCCGAGCGCCACCCGCCAGGTGGCCTCGGCGGCCTCCCGGTCGTAGTCAGGCAGCCCGGGGTCGGTGTAGAGGTGGCCGGCTCCCGCGTACCGGTAGACCTCCACATCGGCGCCGGCCCGGCCCATCTGGAGATACCAGGCGCTCAGCCAGTCGTCCGTCTCGAACGGGTCGGGCTCGGCCACGTGCAGCTGCACCGGCAGCTCGTCCGCGTACGCGCCCGGCGCGATGTCCGACGTGCCGTGCAGAAGCAGCAGCCCGCGCGCCCTGTCGTCGCCGAGGGCGAGGGTCTGCGCGATGGAGGCGCCGAGCGAGAACCCCGCGTACACGAGCCCCCGCTCCGAGTACGGAGCCGCCGCCAGCACGGCCCGCTTCAGCAACTCCTCCTTGCCGATCTCCTCCTTGAACCCCATGCCCTCCTCGACCGTGTCGAAGGTGCGCCCCTCGAAGAGGTCCGGGGTCCACACCTCGTGGCCCGCCGCGCCCAGCCGTTCCGCGGCGTCGCGGACCGCGGGCCTGAGCCCGTAGGTCGAGTGAAAGAGCATGATGTTCATGAGGCCATGGTGCCAGCCGGGTACGACAACGCCGTACCGCGAACGTCCCGGCAAGGCCGGCGAACGGGGCCCGGGGCTCGCGTCGGCACCACGGAAAGCCGCCGGCGGCGAAAGGATCCCCACGGCAGACGCCGGCCTCTCAGCCCCCTGGAAGCGGGCGGGCGCGGGCGGGAAGGCCACGGGTCAGAGCAGGCTGCGCGCGTCGAGATGCCTCAGCACCCGGTCCACGATCTCCGGATCCGCCCCCGGCTCGCTCCGCGCCGCCAGCACCTCGTGCCGCGCCGCGCTCAGCATCTCCCCCTGGATCCGCCGCACCCTCTTCAGCCGCTTGGCCCGCTGGTGCTGCGCTTCGCGCCGCTCCTCCTCCCCCATGTCCGGGCTGATCCGGATCCCGATGTCGAAGGCCCGCCGCAGCATCTGCTCGGACAGCTCCTCCGGGAGCTCCTCCACCTGCTCGATCTCCCGCAGCCTGCGCTTGGCCGCCCTCGCCGCCCGTACGGCCAGTTCCTTCTCGAAGTCCTTCTCCCGCTCGGAGTCGGCCCGCACCCCGAGCCGCTTCACCAGCCAGGGCAGCGTCAGCCCCTGCAGCACCAGCGTGGCGACAATCACTCCGAAGGCGATGAAGACCAGCTCGTCCCGGTCGGGAAAGGGGGACCCGTCGCGGGTCCTGAGGGGGATGGCGAGCGCCAGCGCCACCGAGGCCACCCCGCGCATCCCGGACCACCACATCACGACGGTCTCCCGCCAGCTCATCGGGATCTCCTCGTCGTAGTCCCGCCAGGCGTGCAGCCGTTTGGTCAGCCAGGTCGCCGGCATCAGCCACACCAGCCGGACGACGACCACGACCCCCGTGACGGCCGCCGCCCAGCCGATCAGCTCGCCCCAGCGCCCGGTCGCCGTCCGGATCGCGTTGTGCAGTTCGAGGCCGATCAGCCCGAAGGCGACACCGGTGACGAGTGTGTCGATGATGTCCCAGAAGGCGTACCCGGCCAGCCGGGTCATCACGGCGTCGGCGTCCAGGGCGTACTCGGCGAGGAACAGGGCCGTGGTGAGCACGGCGAGCACCCCCGACCCGTGCAGCTGCTCCGCGAGCACATAGGAGGCGTACGGCACCAGCAGGGTCAGCCCGATCTGCAGGGTCGCGTCGCCGAGCAGGTCCATCAGTCTGTTCGCGCCCCAGCCGAGCGCCAGCCCGACGACGACCGCGACCACGGCGGACAGCACCAGGTCCAGGCCGGCCCGCCAGACCGAGAACCGACCGCTGACGACCGCGGCGATCGCGACGTGGTACAGCACGATGGCCGTGACGTCGTTGAAGAGCCCCTCGCCCTCCAGGATCGACACCAGCCGGCGGGGCAGTCCGAGCTGCCCGGCGACGGCGGTCGCGGCGACCGGGTCCGGCGGGGCGATCAGGGCGCCGAGCGCCACGGCGGCGGCGAGCGGCAGCCCCGGCACGATCGCGTTGGCGACGTACGCCACGCACACCGTCGTGACGAACACGAGGGCGACGGCCAGCAGGAAGATCGGGCGCTTGTTGGCCGCGAACTGCCGCCACGAGGTCCGCCGTACGGCGGCGTAGAGCAGCGGCGGCAGCAGCGCGGGCAGGATCAGCTCGGGCGGGATGTCCACGTCGGGAACGAAGTCGGCGACCGCCAGGATCCCGCCGAAGAGGGTCATCAGCACCGGTGCCGGCAGCCCCAGCCGGTCCCCCACCGGCACGCTCACCAGCGCCCCGAGCAGCAGCACGAACAACAGGACCGGCTGATCCACGGCGAGCGCTCCGGAACTCGACGATTCACATGGCAGGCCTCAAGACTGCTACAGAGCGCGCCGCATCGCCCGGTGTGGAATGCCGGCGTCCGGGAACTCCGGGCCGTACGCCTCGTAGCCCAGGCGCTCGTAGAAACCCAGGGCCCGGGTCTGCGCGTGCAGGTCCACCGCGGCCAGGCCACGCGCGCGTGCCGCGTCCTCGATGGCCCGTACCAGGGCCACGCCGACGCCCAGCCCACGCGCCCGACGGGTCACGGCGAGCCGCCCCAGGGAACCCACGGAGGCGTCCTGGCCGGTCTTCTTCATGGCCGCCTCGCCGTGCAGCAGACGCCCGGTGCCGAGCGGCACACCGTCCTCGCGGACCGCCAGCAGGTGCACGGCGACGGCGTCGTACGCGTCGTACTCGATGTCCTGCGGGACGCCCTGCTCGACTACGAAGACGTCCTTGCGCACCGCGAAGCAGGCCTCACGGTCGGCGGGGTCCTCGGCGGTCCGGACGGTGTACGGCGTGCTCACGCGTATGTCTCTTCGCGCACCTGGTCGAGGGCCGTCTGCAGGTCCTCCGGGTAGTCGCACGCGAACTCCACCCACCGGCCGTCCCCGGGGTGCTCGAAGCCGAGCCGTACGGCGTGCAGCCACTGCCGGGTCAGGCGCAGCCGCTTGGCGAGGGTGGGGTCGGCGCCGTAGGTCAGGTCGCCGACGCAGGGGTGGCGGTGGGCGGACATGTGGACGCGGATCTGGTGGGTGCGGCCGGTCTCCAGCTTCACGTCCAGCAGGGAGGCGGCGCGGAAGGCCTCGATGAGGTCGTAGTGGGTCACCGAGGGCTTGCCGTCGGCCGTGACCGCCCACTTGTAGTCGTGGTTCGGGTGGCGGCCGATGGGCGCGTCGATGGTGCCGCTCGTCGGGTCCGGGTGGCCCTGGACAAGGGTGTGGTAGCGCTTGTCGACCGTGCGCTCCTTGAACTGGCGCTTGAGCGACGTGTACGCGTACTCGGACTTGGCGACCACCATCAGGCCCGAGGTGCCGACGTCGAGGCGGTGCACGATGCCCTGGCGCTCGGCGGCGCCGGAGGTGGAGATCCGGTACCCGGCGGCCGCGAGACCGCCGATGACGGTCGTGCCGGACCAGCCCGGCGAGGGGTGCGCGGCCACACCGACCGGCTTGACGATGACGACCACGTCCTCGTCGTCGTGCACGATCTCCATGCCCTCGACCGGCTCGGCCACGACCTGCACGGGGGCGGGCGCCCCCGGCATCTCGACCTCGAGCCAGGCACCGCCGCGCACCCGCTCGGACTTGCCGACCACCGTGCCGTCGACCTGCACCTTGCCTGCCGCGGCCAGCTCGGCCGCCTTCGTACGGGAGAAGCCGAACATGCGGGAGATGGCGGCGTCGACGCGCTCGCCCTCCAGGCCGTCGGGCACGGGCAGGGTACGGATCTCGGGAATCGTGCTCACCCGTCGAGTATGCCGGACGGGTCCGACAACCTCGTACGAGAGTCCCGCGGCCTCAGTCCTTGTGGACGGTGCCGTCGGGGTCCAGACCGCGGAAGGACAGCAGCACGATCAGGATGCCGCCGCACACGATCGCCGAGTCGGCCAGGTTGAACACCGCGAAGCCCTTGGGCGCGATGAAGTCCACGACCTCGCCCTCGAAGATCCCGGGCGCACGGAAGATCCGGTCGGTGAGGTTGCCGAGCGCGCCGCCGAGCAGCAGGCCGAGCGCGACCGCCCAGGGAAAGCTGTAGAGCTTGCGGGCCAGCCGGATGATCACCACGATCACGGCGGCCGCGATCAGCGTGAAGATGATCGTGAAGGCCGCGCCGAAACCGAAGGCCGCGCCCGGGTTGCGGATGGCGTGCAGCTCCAGCAGGTCCCCGACCACCTCGATCGGCGCGTGGTGCTCCAGCTTCGCGACCACGAGCATCTTGCTGATCAGGTCGAGGGCGTAGGCGAACGCGGCCACCACGAACAGCACGGCGATCCGTCGCCCGCGGCCGGTCCGCTGCCGCGCCGGCGCCTCCTGCGCGCCCGCGCCGGACCCGGCGGGCGCTCCGGCCGCCGCCGTCCGCTCGCCGCCGTCGTCCGGGGTGTCCGGCATACCGATGATGCGCTCCGCCTCTGCCACGTGAGTCCCTCAACCTAGGTGCCTGCCTCGGCACGAGACTACGGCACGCTCCGGCGGCCCCCCGTGCTCAGGAGCGGCGTTCCTGCTTCTGCTTGCACTCCACGCACAGGGTGGCCCTCGGGAACGCCTGCATGCGGGCCTTGCCGATGGGGTTGCCGCAGTTCTCGCACAGACCGTAGGTGCCCGCGTCGAGCCGCTCCAGGGCGCGCTCGGTCTGGATCAGCATCTCGCGCGCGTTGGCGGCCAGTGCCATCTCGTGCTCGCGCGTGATGTTCTTGGTCCCGGTGTCGGCCTGGTCGTCGCCGGCGCCGTCCCCGGAGTCCCGCATCAGTCCCACCAGGGACTCCTCGGAGGAGCTGATCTCGGTCTTCAGCCGCAGCGCCTCGGCCGTCAGCTCCGCACGGGCTTCGGCGACCTCTTCCGGGGTCCAGGGGTCCTCACCGGGGCGCACCGCCAGCTCGCCGGGCTCCGCCGCGGCGATCCGCGCCTTGGGTACGGCGGTCTGCTCCGCCGTGGCCGTGCCAGGAGTCTTCTTCGCAACCACTGTCGTGGCTCCCGTCTGCTTCGCGGCCCGCGCCGCGCCCGCTTTCTTGGCCGTGCTCTTCTCGGCCGCCCCCGTGGAGACGTCCCCGGCGGCCGTGCTCCTCGCGCCGGTCTTCTTGCCGCCCTCCGTCGCCTTCACGGCCGTCCCCTCGGCGGTGGTCTTCTTCGCGGCCGCCGCCTTCACGGCCGTCTTCCCCGCACCCGCCTTCTTCGTGCTCGCCTTCTTCGTGCTCGCCTTCGTGGCCGCCGCGGCAGCCGTCCCCTTCGCGCCGGCCTTCTGTCCGGCCGTCCTCGAAGCGGTCGTCTTCGCGGCGGCTGCCTTCTTGGCCGTCGCCTTCTTCGCCACGGCCGCCTTCGTGACCGGCGCCTGCTCGGCCGATGCCTTTTCGACCGGCGCCTTCTCGGCGGTGTGCTTGTTGCCCGAGTCCTTCTTCCCGGCCTCCGCCGCGGTACCCGGTTTCCGCCCGCCCTCCTCGTCCACGACCACCTTGTCCACAGCCGTCACCTTCTTCACGGCAGCGTGCGCGTTCTTCTTGCCGCCGGCCTTCCCGGCCTCGCCACCGGAGGCAGCCGTACCGCCGGAGACGGCCGCGCCCCGGGTGCGACCGGTCGCCGGCTGCTGTACGACGGTCTTTTTCGCCACCATGGCCGCGGCCCCTTCACATATTGTGATCTTGCTCGCGAATCGTGCTGGGACGATAAATCGACTTGAGTCCTCCGGCAACGGGGCACGCCGCCCGATTCGCCTGCCCCGCGCCCCCCGCGCGGCGGACCTGCATGCGTTGTGCCCAGCTCCCCGCCGGGTAATCCGCCGGGCCGGGCGTCGCCCAAGGTGAGCGGCCGCGACCTCGCCATTCGGGTCACACGTCTCCTGGCCCCGCCGGCCGCCCGCCCGCCGGAGAAAAGCGGTCGGCCGGTGTCCGCGCGGAGCCGTACACTGGGCGGAGCGAAAAGCGTGGATGGGGACGAGTAGCGGCGTACGCAGCCCAGAGCGACCCGGGGACGGTGTGAGCCCGGGGGCGAGCGCGACGTGAAGATCACCCCGGAGCCGCCGGAAGAACGCCGTGGAGTACCCACCGCGGCGAGTAGAACCGGCATCGCGACCCCAATGAGGGGGCTCACCGGCGCGTACGGCGCGGCGGAGGGCCAAGGAGGGTGGTACCGCGGGAGCGCGCCGCACACGGCGTAGACAGGATCGAAGGCTCTCGTCCCTCCGACGGAAGGCAGCAAGTCCGTTGGAGGATGCTCGCAGATGACAGCGCCGACGTACCGCCAGGTGCCCGCACAGGTCGACCTGCCCGCTCTTGAGCACGCCGTGCTCGACTTCTGGCGCGACCAGAAGATCTTCGCCAAGAGCCTGGAGCAGTCCGAGGGCCGCCCGGAGTGGGTGTTCTACGAGGGCCCGCCCACCGCGAACGGCATGCCCGGCGCCCACCACATCGAGGCACGCGTCTTCAAGGACGTCTTCCCCCGCTTCCGCACCATGCGCGGCTACCACGTGGCCCGCAAGGCCGGCTGGGACTGTCACGGGCTGCCGGTGGAGCTGACGGTCGAGAAGGAGCTCGGCTTCAGCGGCAAGCAGGACATCGAGGCGTACGGCATCGCCGCCTTCAACACCAAGTGCCGCGAGTCCGTGCTCCGCCACACCGACGCCTTCGAAGAGCTCACGGCCCGCATGGGCTACTGGGTCGACCTCAACGACGCGTACGTGACGATGGACCCCGAGTACATCGAATCGGTCTGGTGGTCGCTCAAGGAGATCTTCACCAAGGGCCTGCTGGTCCAGGACCACCGCGTCGCCCCCTGGTGCCCGCGCTGCGGCACCGGCCTGTCCGACCACGAGCTGGCGCAGGGCTACGAGACGGTCGTCGACCCGTCCGTGTACGTCCGTTTCCCGCTCACCTCCGGTCCGCTCGCCGGCGAAGCCGCGCTCCTGGTGTGGACGACGACCCCGTGGACCCTGGTGTCCAACACGGCCGTCGCGGCGCACCCCGAGGTCACCTACGTCGTCGCGACCGACGGCGCGGAGAAGCTCGTCGTGGCCGAGCCGCTCGTCGCCAAGGCGCTCGGCGAGGGCTGGGAGGTCACCGGCCAGACCTTCACGGGCGCCGAGATGGAGCGCTGGACGTATCAACGTCCGTTCGAGCTGGTGGAGTTCCCGGAGCCCGCGCACTACGTGGTGAACGCCGAGTACGTCACCACCGAGGACGGTACGGGTCTGGTCCACCAGTCCCCCGCCTTCGGTGAGGACGACCTCAAGGTCTGCCGCTCCTACGGCCTGCCCGTGGTCAACCCGGTCCGCCCCGATGGCACCTTCGAGGAGGATGTCCCGCTGGTCGGAGGCGTCTTCTTCAAGAAGGCGGACGAAAAGCTCACCGAGGACCTCCAGCAGCGCGGCCTGCTCTTCCGGCACACCCCGTACGAGCACAGCTACCCGCACTGCTGGCGCTGCCACACCGCGCTGCTCTACTACGCGCAGCCCTCCTGGTACATCCGCACCACGGCCGTCAAGGACAGGCTGATCCAGGAGAACGAGAAGACCAACTGGTTCCCGGAGACGGTCAAGCACGGCCGCTTCGGCGACTGGCTGAACAACAACATCGACTGGGCGCTGTCCCGCAACCGCTACTGGGGCACCCCGCTGCCGATCTGGCGCTGCGAGGACGACCACCTCACGGTCGTCAGCTCCCGCGCGGAACTGACCGAGCTGACCGGCACCGACCAGTCGGGCCTGGACCCGCACCGCCCGTACATCGACGAGGTCACCTTCGCCTGCCGTCACGACGGCTGCGGGAAGACGGCCACGCGCGTGCCCGAGGTCATCGACGCCTGGTACGACTCGGGTTCGATGCCGTTCGCGCAGTGGGGCTACCCGCACAAGAACAAGGAGCTGTTCGAGAGCCGGTACCCGGCGCAGTTCATCTCCGAGGCGATCGACCAGACGCGCGGGTGGTTCTACACCCTCATGGCCGTCGGCACCCTCGTCTTCGAGAAGTCGTCGTACGAGAACGTCGTGTGCCTCGGCCACATCCTCGCCGAGGACGGCCGCAAGATGTCCAAGCACCTGGGCAACACCCTGGACCCGATCCCGCTCATGGACCGGCACGGCGCGGACGCGGTGCGCTGGTTCATGGCGGCCGGCGGCTCCCCGTGGGCGGCCCGCCGGGTGGGCCACGGCACCATCCAGGAGGTCGTGCGCAAGACGCTGCTGACGTATTGGAACACGGTCGCCTTCCAGGCGCTCTACGCCCGTACGTCCAACTGGGCTCCCAGCGCGGCGGACCCGGCCCCGAGCGACCGACCGCTCCTCGACCGCTGGCTGCTCTCCGAACTGCACGCGCTCACCGACCAGGTGACGCAGGCGCTGGAGGCGTACGACACCCAGCGCGCCGGCAAGCTGCTGTCCGCGTTCGTCGACGACCTGTCCAACTGGTACGTCCGCCGCTCGCGTCGCCGCTTCTGGCAGGGCGACAAGGCCGCGCTGCGCACACTGCACGAGGTGCTGGAGACGGTCACCAAGCTGATGGCCCCGATCACCCCGTTCATCACCGAGCGGGTGTGGCAGGACCTGGTCGTGCCGGTGACCCCGGGCGCCCCGGACTCGGTCCACCTGGCGTCGTGGCCGGCGGCGGACCTCGGCGCGATCGACCCGGATCTGTCGAAGCAGATGGTCCTGGTCCGCCGGCTGGTGGAGCTGGGCCGTGCCACGCGCGCGGAGTCGGGCGTCAAGACGCGCCAGCCGCTGTCCCGGGCCCTGATCGCCGCCACCGGCTTCGAGGCGCTCGACCGCGAGCTGCACACCCAGATCACGGAGGAGCTGAACGTCTCCGCGCTGGCGTCCCTCTCCGAGGTCGGCGGCTCGCTGGTGGACACGACCGCCAAGGCGAACTTCCGCGCCCTGGGCAAGCGGTTCGGCAAGCGGGTGCAGGACGTGGCCAAGGCCGTCGCGAACGCCGACGCGGCCGCGCTGTCCCTCGCCCTGCGCGAGGGCACGGCGTCGGTGGAGGTCGACGGCGAGACGGTCGCCCTCGCCCCGGACGAGGTGATCATCACCGAGACACCGCGCGAGGGCTGGTCGGTCGCCTCCGACTCCGGCGCCACGGTCGCGCTGGACCTGGAGATCACGGAGGAGCTGCGGCAGGCGGGCCTCGCCCGTGACGCGATCCGGCTGATCCAGGAGGCCCGCAAGAACAGCGGACTGGACGTGGCCGACCGGATCGCGCTGCGCTGGACCTCGACCGACCCCGCGGTCCTCGCGGCGCTGACCGAGCATGCCGGACTGATCGCCGAGGAGGTCCTGGCGACCGACTTCGGTCAGGGCGAGGCCGACGAGACGTACGGCGATGCCTTCACCGACGAGGGCCTGTCGCTGACGTTCCGGCTGCGCAAGGCATAGCAGGGGCCTGGGAAGGGCCCGGCTCCCCGTGGGGGCCGGGCCCTTCCCCGTGCGCGAGAAGCCCGATGCGCCCACGGCCGGCGAGAGCGACAGCCGGTGCTCCGGTGGCCGGCCCGCGTACAGCATGCCGATCCCGGAATCGTTCGGGTGCCCGCCGAGGACGAAGCCGCCCGCCGTGAGGACGGCACGGATCGCCTCGGTCGTCGCGTCGCGCACCACCGCCTCGAACCCGCACACGGGGTCGAGGCAGCGCCGCTCGGCCCGGCACCGCGAGGCGGCCGACCGCAGCGCGGGGGCCGGATCCCGGCTGACGCCTGCCCGCCCCGGGGAACCGTGTGCTCGTTCATCGCGGTCACGCTACGACATCCGGTCGACACCCCCGTCAACACGCGTAAAAAGGGCGGGGCCCCGGACCGAAGTCCGGGGCCCCGCCCTTTGAACGCTGCCGACGCCGTTGTCGTACTAGTGCCCGGTGCTCAGTTGTCGTCCTCGTCGATCAGGAACCCGCGCATCGGCGAGGGAGCCTGACCCATCGGGGACGGACCCTGCGGACGGACCGGGGCCATCGGCTGGGTCATCGCCGGGGTCATCTGCTGCTGACCGCCGTAGGACGGAGCGGACGGCGCAGGGGCCCCACCCATCGTCTGGTTGCCGCCGTACGACGGGGTGCTCGCACCGGCCGGGGCCATGGAGGGCGCCGGGGACGGCGGGAGCGAGGCGGTGGCCGGGGTCCGCGGCGGGGCCAGCGAGTCGTCGGCCTGCGTCTCCAGCTGGCGCAGCTGCGACTCCAGGTACGACTTCAGACGCGTGCGGTACTCGCGCTCGAAGCCGCGCAGGTCCTCGACCTTGCGCTCCAGCGTGGCGCGCGCGGACTCCAGGGAGCCCATGGCTACGCGGTGCTTCTCCTGCGCGTCCCGCTCCAGGGCGTCGGCCTTGGCACGGGCGTCACGCTCCAGACCCTCGGCGCGGCTGCGGGCCTCGCCGACGATCTTGTTGGCCTCGGAGCGAGCCTCGGCGATCGCCTGGTCGGCGGTCTGCTGGGCCAGCGAGAGGACTCGGGCGGCGCTGTCGCCACCAGGGCCCTGACCGGGGCCGCCCATCGGGCCGCCCATGGGGCCGCCCATCGGGCCGCCCATCTGCTGCTGCATGGGCGGCTGACCGCCCATGGGGCCCTGACCCATCGGACCCTGTCCCATCGGCCCCTGACCCATCGGACCCTGGCCCATCGGACCGGGACCCTGCGGGCCGCCCTGACCGCCGGGACCAGCGGGCAGCTGCGGGGCACCGCTCGGCAGCTGGGGCGGGCCACCCATGGGGCCACCCATCTGCTGCTGCGGCGGGCCCGATATCCCGGCGGGCACCGGCGCGCCGGGACCTCGCATCCCCTGCTGGGGAATGCCCTGCTGCTGGTCCTGCTCCGGAGGCTTGCGCATGTTCTGCTGGTTCTGGGCAGCAGCGCGCGTGGCCGCGGCCAGTTTGGCGCGCAGGTCCTCGTTCTCACGAAGCAGACGGGTCAGTTCGGCTTCGACCTCGTCGAGGAAGGCATCGACCTCGTCCTCGTCATAGCCTTCTCGGAGGCGGACGGTCGTGAACTGCTTGTTCCGCACGTCCTCGGGGGTCAACGGCATCTCTTCACCTCAACGTAGTCATCGGCAGTCGGCAAGACCGTATCGTCAACCCTCATCACAGAAAGCTCCGCGCAACAGAGATGAGAATGTAGACGATGATCATCAGTACGAAGAAGGACAGGTCGAGCGCCACGCCCCCGAGACGCAGCGGCGGGATGAACCGCCGCAGAAGCTTCAGCGGTGGATCGGTGACAGTGTAGGTGGCCTCCAGGACGACCACCATCGCCTTGCCGGGTTGCCACGAGCGGGCGAACTGAAAGACGTAGTCCATGACCAGCCGGAAGATGAGCACGACGAGGAACACCATCAGCGCGATGTAGATCACCTGCGCGAACACGCTCATGGTCTGGGCTTCCCTCTCCCCTGTTTCCGTGCTTCCTACCGGTGGTACGTCTCAGCTCTGGTTGAAGAACCCGCCCTCTGCGATGCGGGCCTTGTCCTCCGCCGTGACATCGACGTTAGCAGGAGACAACAGAAACACCTTCTGCGTCACCCGCTCGATGCTGCCGTGAAGACCAAACACCAAACCGGCCGCAAAGTCGACAAGTCGCTTCGCATCTGTGTCATCCATCTCAGTCAGATTCATGATCACCGGGGTGCCCTCACGGAAGTGTTCCCCGATGGTACGGGCCTCGTTGTAGGTCCGCGGGTGAAGCGTGGTGATCCGGTACGGCTCTCGTTCGGACACAACCTTGGGCATGATCACCGGTGCGTTCTTCTCGAGGGACTGTCGTTCTTGTGTGATGGATGCCACGGGCGCGATGCGCGCCGGACGCCCGGATTCCGCAGCGAGCGAAGTCGAACGGGCCACCGGTTCGCGCGGCGCCGGCGGTTGCACGATTCGCACCTCTTCGTCCCTTTGGGACTGATGTGCGCTGTGCGACTGGTGTGACGATTCATGCCGTCGGTGGTCCCGCTCGGGCTCCGGGTCCAGCTCGGGTTCGAAATCGTCGTCGGGGTCGAATCCGCGGCCGTCGTACCCATCGTCCTCCACGAGGCCGAGGTAGACCGCCATCTTGCGCATCGCGCCGGCCATGCTCTGAGTCCTCCGCTCTGTGGTGGATCGACTGACGACTGCCAATTGCCCGCGATCCACGCGGTCGTTGTGCCCGCCTTCGCAGGCACTGACCATATTTTCTGCTGTGGTCCGACTTCTTGGCGACGTTACCCGAGCCTGGGGCGGACTCCGAGTACCGCAGTGCCGACGCGCACATGTGTCGCTCCGGCGGCCACGGCCTGTTCGAGGTCCGCACTCATCCCTGCCGACACCATGGTTGCAGTCGGATGGGCCCGGCGCAGGTCAGTCGACAAATCCATGAGGCGCCCGAAAGCCGCCTGTTCGCGCCCCGCGTACTCCCCGGTGAGCGGAGCGACGGTCATCAGACCGTCCAGCCGCAGACCCGGAGCCCGGGCCACCAGGTCGGCCAACTCTTCGATTCCGCCGGGCGCGACGCCGCCACGCTCGCCCCGCTCGCGTTCACCGGCGTCGAGCGCGACCTGGATGAGGCATCCCACCTCGCGCTCCACCCCCAGGGCCTCCTTCGACAGGGCCGTGACGAGCCGGGCGCGGTCCACCGACTGCACGACATCCGCGTAACCGACCACGGAACGCACCTTATTGGTCTGCAATTGACCGACAAAGTGCCATTCAAGGGGCAGATCCGCACAGGCGGCGGCCTTCGGGGCGGCGTCCTGGTCGCGGTTCTCGGCGACGTGACGCACACCGAGTTCCGACAGAATCCGCACATCGCTCGCCGGGTAGGTCTTGGTGACCACGATCAGGGTCACCTCCTCCCGCCCCCGCCCGGCCGCCGCACACGCGGCGGTGATGCGCTGTTCCACTTTCGCCAGATTTCCGGCGAGTTCGGTCTTACGGTCCGTCATGCCCCATCAGTCCAGCCAGACGTAACCCGCGAGCCGCCCCGTGGTGCGGTCCCTGCGGTACGAGAAGTGGTCGCCCGATTCCAGCGTGCACACCGGCGAGTGCGCCCGGTCGCGCACCCCGAGCCGGTCGAGCTGCGCGTCCACGCCCGCGCTCACATCGACCGCGGGCGTGCCCCAGCTCGTCTCGGCGTGCGCCGTCGGCTCGACGGCGGCCACCTCGGCGCGCATGTCCTCCGGTACCTCGTAGCACCGGCCGCAGACCGCCGGTCCGGTGCGGGCGACGATCCGGCCCGGCTCGGCACCGAGTTCGACCATGGCCCGTACGGCGGCGGGGACGACCCCCTTCACCATGCCGGGCCGCCCGGCGTGGGCCGCGGCCACCACCCCGGCGACGGGGTCGGCCAGCAGGACGGGCACACAGTCGGCGGTGAGCACGGCGAGTGCGAGTCCGCGGCGGGCGGTGACGATCGCGTCGACCTCCGGGACGGGCCTCCCCATACCCCAAGGGGCGTCCACGACGGTCACATCGGCGCCGTGCACCTGATTCATCCAGACGACCGAACCGGCGCCCAGACCGAGTGACGTCGCCACCAGCTCGCGATTGGCCCGTACCGAGCCGGCATCGTCCCCGACCGCTCCGCCGAGGTTGAGCTCCTCATACGGAGCGGCGCTCACCCCGCCCCACCGGTCGGTGAAGGCGAAGTGCGCGCCGCCCGCGCTCTCGCGCTGTCCTATCACTTCAGGAAGTCCGGCACGTCCAGCTCCTCGGCCGCGCTGTCCGTGTAGGTCCGCGGCGCCGGTGTGACCGGCGGGGCGACCGGGATGTCGGGCACCGGCTCGGGCGCCGGCTCCGGCTCCTCCTTCGGGGTCACGCTGCCGAGCGAGCCGAAGGACGGGCGGCTCTCCGGCTGCCTGACCGGAGCGGGCTCTTCACGCCGGGCCGGGGCCGAAGTGGAGGACGAGCCGAGGACGTTGTCCCGGCGGGCCGGCGGCTGACCACCGTCGAAGCCGGCCGCGATCACGGTGACCCGGACCTCGTCGCCGAGGGCGTCGTCGATGACCGCACCGAAGATGATGTTGGCCTCGGGGTGGGCGGCCTCGCTGACCAGCTGAGCGGCCTCGTTGATCTCGAACAGACCGAGGTCGGAGCCGCCGGAGATGGAGAGCAGCACGCCCCGGGCGCCGTCGATGGAGGCCTCCAGGAGCGGCGAGGAGATCGCCATCTCGGCCGCGGCCACCGCGCGGTCGTCGCCGCGGGCCGAGCCGATGCCCATGAGGGCGGAACCGGCCTCGGACATGACCGACTTGACGTCGGCGAAGTCGAGGTTGATCAGGCCGGGGGTGGTGATGAGGTCGGTGATGCCCTGGACACCGGAGAGCAGGACCTGGTCGGCCGACTTGAAGGCGTCGAGGACCGAGACCTGGCGGTCCGAGATGGACAGCAGCCGGTCGTTCGGGATGACGATGAGGGTGTCGACCTCTTCGCGCAGCTCGGCGATGCCGTCCTCGGCCTGGTTCGCGCGGCGCCGTCCCTCGAAGGTGAACGGGCGCGTGACCACGCCGATGGTGAGGGCGCCCAGCGAGCGCGCGATGTTGGCCACGACGGGTGCCCCGCCGGTGCCGGTGCCGCCGCCTTCACCGGCCGTCACGAAGACCATGTCGGCCCCCTTGAGGACCTCCTCGATCTCCTCGCGGTGGTCCTCGGCGGCCTTGCGGCCGACGGCCGGGTTGGCTCCGGCGCCGAGTCCGCGGGTGAGTTCACGGCCGACGTCGAGTTTGACATCGGCGTCGCTCATCAACAGCGCCTGTGCGTCGGTGTTGATGGCGATGAACTCGACACCCTTGAGACCGACCTCGATCATCCGGTTGATGGCATTGACACCACCGCCGCCGACACCGATGACCTTGATGACTGCGAGGTAGTTCTGCGGTGCTGCCACGTCGAAGGCCTCTCGCCTCGAATTACGTTGTCGCCGCCGGGCGGTGCCCCGCGCCGGGACGACGGATGCCGAATGGGACGGTCCGAACGCCGACCCGAACCCTAACCCTGAAGTTTAGGGTTACCAGTGTGTCTGTTCCCTGGAGTCTTCTGAACAGGACACTAAGTCGACAAGTGGCGCCCGTTCAACGAACACGCCGAACCTCCCGTTTTTCTTTTCACCCTATGTGATCAGCCGTAGCAGTGCCCAACCAGGGTGCTGGCCTGCGCTGATGTGCGTCAACTCCCGGATGACGCAGGGGCGGTGGGGACACTGATGTCGAAGTGCCGCGCGCGGGGGGCCGCTTTCATGAGAGCCGTGAGGGCCCGCGCCTTGGCGCGGCCGCTCTCGCTGCTGCCCCAGGCCACCGTCCGGCCGTCGCCCAACTCCAGCGAGATGTCGTCAAAGGAACGGACTTGGACGGTCCGGGTCCCCCGGGCGACCGCGGACGGCAGGTCGCCGCCGACCCGGACCGCCTCGCGCACCAGCCGGTCGGTGCCGAAACGCCGGAAGCTGGCGGCACCGGAGCCCTTCCGGGAGGCGGTCAATTCCAGCAGCGGAACGCCTTTCGGCGCCTGTGAAACCGTGGCGAAACGGACACCTTCATGGTCGACTTCAACGAAATTCCCGGCTTTCCGGACAAGTAGCACCGGGGTCCGCTCGGTCACTTTCAGGCCGATTCCATCAGGCCAGACACGGACGACATCCACCGTGTCAATTCGGGGCAATTTCCGGCGAAGCCGGGCTTCGATGGCGCCCGTGTTGACGGAAATCAGCGGCTCTCCGAGCGGTACGGAGGCGACCTCGCGGACCTCGGCGGGCGTCAGGACGAGGGTCCCGGAGACCGAGACACGGTCCACGCGCAGCCACTGGGAGCCGTACAACACCCAGACGGAGCCACCGCCGAGGACCACGAGGGCGACCGCCAGGATGACGATCACACGAAGGCGAGCCTTCCTCGACCTTCGTGCGGGCGGCGGGCCGGACGACTCCTGCTGGCGGTCACCGCGCTCGGCGGTCGTCGGTCCGGCCACGCTCACAGCCCTTTCGTCATATGGTCCTATCGGCGCGAGGCGATGGCCTCGTACACCATGCCGACGAGCAGCTCGTCGGCGTCCCGGCGGCCGAACTCACCGGCGGAGCGGGACATCTCGTACAGCCGGTGCGGGTCGGCGAGCACGGGCAGGACGTTCTGCTGCACCCACTCGGGCGTGAGTTCCGCGTCGTCGACGAGGAGCCCGCCGCCGGCCTTGACCACCGGCTGGGCGTTCAGCCGCTGTTCGCCGTTGCCGATGGGCAGCGGGACATAGGCGGCCGGGAGTCCGACGGCGGAGAGTTCGGCGACGGTCATCGCGCCCGCGCGGCAGAGCATCATGTCGGCCGCGGCGTACGCGAGATCCATCCGGTCCAGATAACTTACCGGGATATAGGGGGGCATTCCCGGCATCTGGTGCACCTGCGGCAGTTCGTTCTTCGGGCCGACCGCGTGCAGGATCTGGATGCCGGCCTGCTGGAGCCACGGAGCGACCTGCTGGACGACCTCGTTCAGGCGCCGGGCGCCCTGGGAACCGCCGGAGACGAGCAGCGTGGGCAGGTTCGGGTCGAGGCCGAAGCGGGCGCGGGCCTCGGGGCGGACTGCGGCGCGGTCCAGGGTGGCGATGGAGCGGCGCAGCGGGATGCCGATGTAGCGGGCGTCGCGCAGCTTGCTGTCCGGGGTGGAGACGGCGACCCGGGCCGCGTACCGCGAGCCGATCTTGTTGGCCAGGCCGGGCCGCGCGTTGGCTTCGTGGATCACGATGGGCACACCGAGGCGCTTGGCGGCCAGGTAGCCGGGCAGCGCGACGTAGCCGCCGAAGCCGACCACGGCGTCGGCCTTGGTCCGCTCCAGGATCTGCTCGGCGGCCTTGATCGTGCCGCGCAGCCGGCCCGGGACGGTGATCAGCTCGGGCGTGGGCTTGCGGGGCAGCGGCACCGCGGGAATCAGCGCCAGCTCATAGCCGCGCTCCGGAACGAGCCGGGTCTCAAGACCCCGCTCCGTGCCCAGGGCCGTGATCCCCACGGTCGGGTCCTGCCTGCGCAGGGCGTCCGCGAGGGCGAGCGCGGGCTCGATGTGGCCGGCGGTCCCCCCACCAGCGAGTACGACATGCACCGAAATTCACCGCTCTCCGGACGAGCGCGCCGCGGAGGCACGCCGTCGCATCGTGTTCCATCTCCGAGGCCCCCGCTCGACACCGGGGCCTCCCGCCCGCTTTCTACCAAAGCGAGGTTGCCGCATCGCAAGCGCCGCCCGCGCAGCGGGGTCGTCGCGTGCAAAGGCGATCAGCAGCCCGATGGCGAACATGGTCGGCAGCAGGGCGGATCCTCCGTAGGAGAACAGCGGGAGGGGGACTCCGGCGATCGGCAGCAGGCCGAGCACCGCACCGATGTTGATCACGGCCTGAGCGATGATCCAGGTGGTCACACCTCCCGCGGCATACCTGACGAAGGGGTCCTCCGTGCGTCCGGCCACGCGGATACCCGCATAGCCTAGAGCCGCGAAGAGGGCGAGCACCGACAGCGTCCCCGCCAGGCCCAGTTCCTCACCGGTGACGGCGAAGATGAAGTCGGTGTGGGCTTCGGGGAGTTGCCCCCATTTTTCCACACTTGCGCCGAGGCCCGAACCGAAGAGTCCGCCGGAGGCGAGGGCGTAGATGCCGTGCACGGCCTGCCAGCAGTCGGCCACCCCGGACCTGGGCTCG
This sequence comes from Streptomyces griseochromogenes, assembly GCF_001542625.1. Taxonomy (NCBI): domain Bacteria; kingdom Bacillati; phylum Actinomycetota; class Actinomycetes; order Kitasatosporales; family Streptomycetaceae; genus Streptomyces; species Streptomyces griseochromogenes. Next base: position 8,626,946 of record NZ_CP016279.1, read on the forward strand.
GTGGCGCCGATGCAGGCGAGGCGGGCCATCCGGTTGGGGCTGGTCTTGATGAGGATCACCCCGATCCCGCCGGCGATCGACAGCACCCCGGCGAACAGCCGGGTGGGCGCCCCCGCGAGCCAGAGCAGGCCGAACAGGATCGCGGTCAGGATGATCGCGGTGCCCATGTCGCCGCCCAGCATGATCAGCCCGAGCAGCAGGAAGGCCACCGGGACCAGCGGCACCAGCATGTGCTTCCACTGGGTCAGCAGCTTCTTCTCCTGCTTGCGGGCGATCAGGTCGGCGCCCCACAGCACCAGGGCGAGCTTGCCGAACTCACTGGGCTGGATCTGGAAGGAGCCGCCGAGGGAGATCCAGTTCTGGTTGCCGTTGACCGCCATCCCTATCCCGGGCACCTGCACCAGGGCCATCAGGAAGACGGCGCCGGCGAGGATCGGGTAGGCGAGCGCCCGGTGCAGCTTCACCGGCATACGGGAGGCGACGAGCAGCAGGGCGCCGCCGATGGCCGCCGCCAGGAACTGCTTGCGGAAGAAGTACGACCCCGGCAGCGAGAGCTGCAGCGCGGTGATCTGGGAGGCCGAGTAGACCATCACCAGGCCCAGCACGGTGATCAGCACGCTGCCGCCGAGGATCAGGTAGTAGGCGGTCAGCGGGCGGTCCCAGGCCTTGCGCGCGCGCAGATAGAGCCGCAGCAGGGCGCTCTCGCGCGACGGCCGGGGTGCGGCGGTACGTCCGGACGCCCGCTGCACGGGCGGCCCGCCGGTGCGGCTACCGGGCATCAACGCCTCCACTGAACGTCGGCCGTCCCACGCGTCCCTCCCAAGATCCGCCCCGGCGGGCGGCCGGGGTCAGGCGTCGAGTTCGCGGACCGCCGCCGCGAACGCGTCACCGCGCTGGTTGTAGTTGGTGAACATGTCCATGGAGGCGCAGGCGGGGGCGAGGAGCACCGTGTCACCCTCAGACGCTAGCCGCTTCGCCTCCGTCACCGCCTGGAGCATCGCCCCAGTGTCGGTCCGGTCGAGGTCGACGACGGGTACCTCCGGGGCGTGTCGCGCAAGGGCGTCGCGGATCAGGGCGCGATCGGCGCCGAGCAGGACGACGCCGCGAAGTCGTTTTGCCGACTTGGCGACCAGCTCGTCGAAGCTCGCACCCTTCGCCAGACCGCCCGCAATCCATACAATCGACTCATATGACACCAACGAGGCTTCCGCGGCGTGCGTGTTGGTCGCCTTCGAGTCGTCCACGTACGCCACCCCGTCCAGATCGGCGACGTGCGCGATGCGGTGGGCGTCGGGCCTGAAGGCCCGCAGGCCGTCACGTACGGCCGTGGCGGGCACCCCGAAGGCGCGCGCGAGGGCCGCGGCGGCAAGGGCGTTGGCGATGTTGTGCGGGACCGGCGGGTTGACGTCGGAGACCTCGGCCAGCTCCTGCGCGTTCTTCTGCCGGTTCTCGACGAAGGCCCGGTCGACCAGGATGCCGTCCACGACACCGAGTTGGGAGGGGCCCGGGGTGCCGAGGGTGAACCCGATGGCCCGGCAGCCCTCTTCGACGTCGGCCTCGCGCACCAGGTCCTCGGTGAGCTTGTCGGCCACGTTGTAGACGCAGGCGACCCGGTTGCCCTCGTAGATCCGGCCCTTGTCGGCGGCGTAGGCCTCCATCGAGCCGTGCCAGTCCAGGTGGTCCGGGGCGAGGTTGAGCACGGCCGCGGACTGGGCGCGCAGCGAGGGCGCCCAGTGCAGTTGGTAGCTGGACAGCTCCACGGCGAGGACGTCGTACGTCTCCTCGCCGAGGACCGCATCCAGCAGGGAGACGCCGATGTTGCCGACGGCGGCCGTCCTGAGGCCCGCGGCCTTCAGGATCGACGCCAGCATCTGCACGGTGGTGGTCTTGCCGTTGGTGCCCGTCACGGCCAGCCAGGGGGCCGCGTCCGGACCCCGCAGGCGCCAGGCCAGCTCCACGTCGCCCCAGACGGGTACGCCCGCCTCGGCAGCCGCGAGGAACAGCGGCTTGTCGGGCTTCCAGCCGGGCGCGGTGACGATCAGCTCGGTGCCTTCCGGCAGGGTCGCCCCGTCGCCGAGGCGCACGGTGATGCCGAGCGCCTCCAGCTCCGCGGCCTGCTCACGCGCGCGTGCGTCGTCGCCGTCGTTGACGACCGTGACGATCGCCCCGCGCGCGTGCAGCACCTTGGCCGCCGGGACGCCCGAGACACCGAGCCCGGCGACGGTGACGTGCTTGCCCTGGAACTCAGAAGATCCCGAAGGCACCGAGGAGGTCACTTTTCCGCTGCCCATCCTGCATAGAAGAGGCCCAGTCCGACAATTACACAGATGCCCTGGATGATCCAGAACCGGACCACCACCAGGACCTCGGACCAGCCCTTGAGTTCGAAGTGATGCTGCAGTGGCGCCATGCGGAAGACGCGCTTTCCGGTGAGCCGGAAGGAGCCGACCTGGATGACGACCGACATGGTGATGAGGACGAACAGGCCGCCCATGATGGCCACCAGCAGCTCCGTGCGGGAGAGGATGGCCAGGCCGGTGAGGACGCCGCCGAGGGCGAGCGAGCCGGTGTCGCCCATGAAGATCTTCGCCGGCGAGGTGTTCCACCACAGGAAGCCCAGGCAGGCGCCCATCAGCGCGGAGGCGACCACGGCGAGGTCGAGCGGGTCGCGCACCTCGTAGCAGGCGTGGGGGTTGGTCAGGGTGCCCGCGTTGGCGCAGGACTCCTGGAACTGCCAGACGCCGATGAACGTGTAGGCGCCGAAGACGAGCACGGAGGCGCCGGTGGCCAGGCCGTCCAGACCGTCGGTGAGGTTCACGCCGTTCGACATCGCGAGGATCATGAACAGCGCCCAGATCACGAACAGCACCGGGCCGATCGACCAGCCGAAGTCCGTGATGAACGACAGCTTGGTGGAGGCCGGGGTGTTGCCGCGCGCGTCGGAGAACATCAGCGACAGCACGGCGAAGGAGATGCCGACGATCAGCTGGCCGGCCATCTTCGCCTTGGCCCGCAGACCCAGCGAACGCCGCTTGACGATCTTGATGTAGTCGTCCAGGAAGCCGACCAGGCCCATGCCGACCATCAGCCCGAGCACCAGCAGCCCGGAGAAGGTCGGCGGCTTGCCGGTGATCACCTTGCTGAGGAAGTAGGCGGCGACCGTCGCCAGGATGAAGGCGATACCACCCATGGTCGGCGTACCGCGCTTGCTGGCGTGCTCGCGCGGGCCGTCGTCACGGATGTACTGGCCGTAGCCCTTGCGGGCGAGCAGCTTGATCAGCAGCGGGGTGCCGACCAGCGTCAGAAAGAGGCCGATGACTCCCGAGAACAGGATCTGGTTCATCATCGGGCGGCAACCTCACCCTCGGCGCCGGTCTCGGTCAGCGCCTGCGCGACGCTCTCGAGCCCCACCGAACGGGACGCCTTCACGAGTACGACGTCCCCTGGGCGCAGCTCGCTGCGCAACAGGTCGACCGCCGCCTGTGCGTCGGACACGTGCACCGACTCCTCACCCCACGAACCCTCGTTATATGCGCCCAGTTGCAGCCAGGAGGCCTCAGTCCCCCCGACCGCGACGAGCTTGCTGACGTTGAGCCGGACGGCGAGCCGTCCGACGGCGTCGTGCTCGGCGAGCGCCTCGTCCCCCAGCTCGGCCATCTTGCCGAGCACCGCCCACGTGCGGCGCCCCTGGCCCATGGCCGCGAGCGCCCTGAGGGCGGCCCGCATGGACTCGGGGTTGGCGTTGTAGGCGTCGTTGACGATGGTCACGCCGTCCGGTCGCTCGGTGACCTCCATGCGCCAGCGGGAGAGGGAGCCCGCCTCGGAGAGCGCGAGGGCGATCTCGTCTGCGGACATGCCCAGCTCATGGGCGACGGCGGCCGCGGCGAGCGCGTTCGACACGTGGTGCTCACCGTACAGGCGCATGGTCACATCGCTTGCACCGGAGGGTGTGCGAAGTCTGAAGGCGGGCTGTCCACTGTCCGTGAGTCGCACGTTCTCGGCGCGAACGTCCGCTTCGGCCGACTCTCCGAAAAGGACCACCTTCGCCTTGGTACGGGGAGCCATGGCCCGGACCAGCGGGTCGTCGGCGTTGAGGATCGCGGATCCGTCCTCGGGCAGCCCTTCGATGATCTCGCCCTTCGCCTGGGCGATCTGCTCGCGCCCGCCGAACTCGCCGATGTGGGCGGTGCCGACGTTGAGGACGAGGCCGATCTTCGGCGGCGTGAGGCTGGTGAGGTAGCGGATGTCGCCGATGTAGCGCGCGCCCATCTCCAGCACGAGGTACCGCGTGTCGTGCGCGACCCGGAGCGCGGTCAGCGGAAGGCCGATCTCGTTGTTGAGATTCCCCTCCGGCCAGATCGTGGGCGCCTTGCTGTTCAGCACCTGGGCGATGAGGTCCTTGGTGCTCGTCTTGCCGGCGGATCCGGTGAGCGCGACGAGGGTCGCGCCCGCCTTCGCCACGACGTGGCGCGCGAGGGCGCCCAGCGCCTTGGTGACGTCGTCCACGACGATCGCGGGCAGGCCGACGGGACGCGACGCCAGCAGGGCGACCGCGCCCGCCTGGACGACAGCCTGCGCGAAGTCGTGGCCGTCCACGCGCTCACCGACGAACGCGGCGAACAGGGTGCCGGGCACCACCTCTCGGGAGTCCCGGACCACCGGCCCCGTGACCTGGACGGACGGATCCGGTATGTCGTGCGTCTGCCCGCCGACGACTGCTGCGATCTCGGCGAGGGAGAGGGCGATCACAAGTTCATCCCTGGGTCTTCTGGATAGCTTCGCGAAGCACCTGGCGGTCGTCGAAGGGACGGACCACGCCGGCGATGTCCTGGCCCTGTTCGTGGCCCTTGCCCGCGACCAGCACCGTGTCGCCGGGGGCGGCGCGGCCCACGGCGGCGGCGATCGCGGCGGCCCGCTCCTCGAAGAGGAGCACCTCGCCGCGCTCGTGCGCGGGCACGGAGGCCGCGCCCTGGAGCATCGTCGCGAGGATCGCCAGGGGGTCCTCGGAGCGGGGGTTGTCGGAGGTCAGTACGGCCGTGTCGGAGAGCCGGGCCGCGGCGGCGCCCATCGGGGCGCGCTTGGTCTGGTCGCGGTCGCCGCCGCAGCCGAGGACGACGTGCAGCCGGCCCTTGGTGACCTTGCGCAGCGCCTTGAGCACCGACTCGACGGCGTCGGTCTTGTGGGCGTAGTCGACGACCGCGAGGTAGGGCTGCCCGGCGTCCACGCGCTCCAGACGGCCGGGGACACCGGGTACGGCGGCCACGCCGTCGGCGGCGGCCTGCGGGTCGAGGCCGGCCGCGGCGAGGGCGACGACGGCGGCGAGGGTGTTCGCCACGTTGAAGGGGCCCGGCAGCGGCGACCTGGCGTGGACGCGCTCGCCCTCGGGGCCGACGACGGTGAACGTCGAGTCCATGGGGCCGACCTGGACGTCCTCGGCGCGCCAGTCGGCGTCCGGGTGGCCCTCGGCGGAGAAGGTGACGACCGGGACGGTGGCCTCCTCGGCGAGCCGGCGGCCGTACTCGTCGTCGGCGTTGATCACACCGAGCCTGCTGCGTTCCGGCGTGAACAGCTGCGCCTTGGCCCGGTAGTAGTCCTCCATGTCGGAGTGGAACTCCATGTGTTCCGGGCTGAGGTTGGTGAACACGGCGATGTCGAAGACGCAGCCGTCGACCCGGCCGAGCACCAGGGCGTGGCTGGAGACCTCCATGGCGACCGCCTCGACGCCGCGTTCACGCATGACGGCGAACAGGGCCTGCAGATCGGTGGCCTCGGGGGTGGTGCGCTCGGACTTGATGCGCTCCTCGCCGATGCGCATCTCGACGGTGCCGATGAGTCCGGTGGCGCGGGCGGTCTTCAGTCCGCCCTCGATCAGGTACGCCGTGGTGGTCTTGCCGGAGGTGCCGGTGATGCCGATCTGGAGCAGGTCGTCGCCGGGGCGGCCGTAGATCGTCGCCGCCAGTTCGCCCATCCGCGCGCGCGGGTCGTCCACGACCAGGACCGGCAGTCCGGTCGCGGCGGCGCGCTCGGCGCCCGACGGGTCGGTCAGCACGGCGGCCGCGCCAAGGCCGGCGGCCTGGGTGACGAAGTCGGCGCCGTGCAGGCGGGCACCCGGGAGGGCGGCGTACAGGTCGCCGGGGCGGACGGCGCGCGAGTCGTGGGTGATCCCGGTGATCCCGGCGGCGCCGACCGGAGCGGCGGTACCCAGCTGACCGGCCAGTTCCGCGAGGGGTGTGGCAGAGACGTGGACCGGTCGCGGCGGTCCCGGATATGTCACGGAAGCGCCCTTCTGGGTGGTTTGGGACTGATCAGCGTGTGGCACGGCGGTGAGCGTACCGGGCGCACCCGCTCCGGAGCGAAGTGAGGGGCGCGGGGTGCCCTGGTTCCCGGGGTCGGGGGTGATCGTTGTCACGAGTTCGTTCCTGGATCCTTCGGGGTGCTGATCAGGGCTTGTAGGTGACGGGCAGGTTCGCGGCCTTCGCCCCGGTCGGCGGTACCTGGAGGGTCTTCAGGGCGAACTCCATCACCTGCTTGTAGATGGGGCCACAGATCTGGCCGCCGTAGTAGCTGCCGGAGGTGGCGTTCTGGATCGCGCAGTAGACCGTGATCCGCGGGTTGTCCGCGGGTGCGAATCCGGCGAACGACGAGGTGTAGCCGCGATACCTGCCGGTGGCCGGATCCACGCGGTTGGCGGTGCCGGTCTTGCCCGCGACCCGGTACCCGGGAATGCGGGCCCTGATGCCGGTGCCCTGCTCGTCGTCCACGACGGACTCCAGCATCTGGGCGAGCGTCGCGGCGGTCTTCTCGCTGACCACACGGGTCTTCTTGGGCTGCGGGGCGGGGGTGAAGCGCCCGTCGGCGCCCTCGGTGCCACGCACCAGGGTCGGCTCGATACGGACCCCGCCGTTGGCGATCGTGGAGTACACGGAGGCGGCCTGCATGGCACTGAGGGAGAAGCCCTGGCCGAAAGGAATCGTGTACTGCTGCGACGTCGACCACTTGCCGGAGGGCGCGAGGATGCCCCGGGTCTCGCCGGGGAAGCCGAGCCCGGTGGACGTGCCGATGCCGAACTTGCGCAGATACGAGTACAGGGCCTTGTTGGCCTCCTGCTGGGTCCTGCCCAGCTGGCCGGTGGCGAGGATGGTGCCGATGTTGCTGGACTTGGCGAGCACGCCGTTGAGCGTGAGGTACCAGGTGTCGTGGTCGACGTCGTCCTGGAAGAGCCGGTCGCCGCGGTGCAGCCGGTTCGGCACGACGACGTGGGTGAGCGGGGTGGCCGCGTTCTCCTCCAGCACCGCCGCCATGGACATCACCTTGGCGGTCGAGCCGGGCTCGTAGGCGTCCTGGACGGCCGCGTTGCCCATGGCCTCGCCGTCGGCCTTCGCGAGGTCGTTCGGGTCGAAGCCGGGCGAGTTGGCCATGGCCAGGATCTCGCCGGTGCGGGTGTCCTGGACGATGACGTAGCCGCGGTCCGCCCTGGACTTCCTCACCTGCTGGGTGATGGCGTTCTGGGCGGCCCACTGGATGTCGCGGTCGATGGTGAGTTCCGCGTCGGAGCCCGGCACGGCGGGGGTCTCCGTCGATCCCACGGTGGGCACCTCGCGGCCGCCGGACTGGGCGTAGCGGATCTTGCCGTCCTTGCCGGACAGCTGCTTGTTCAGCTCCTGCTCGATGCCGCCGCCGCCCCGGCCGTCGGCGTTGACCCAGCCCAGCACCCCGGCGGCGAGGTCGCCGTTGGGGTACACACGCTGGCTGCTCGGATCGGCGAAGACGCCGGCGAGCACGTTGGCCGTGTTCTTGTCGGTCCCGGCCTTCTTGGCGAGCGCGGCCTTCAGGTCCCTGATCTGCTTCCAGACCTGCGGGGTCTGGCGGGTGGCGAGCCGGGTGTAGCGCGACAGCTTGTTCTCGGGCCTGAGCTTCTTGACGATCGTGGCCTGGTCCTGGTTGAGGATCGGTGCGAGCAGTGCGGCCGCCTGCTCGGGGCCGTCGTCGATCTTGAGCTGCTTGACGGCGAACATCGTCGGGTCGGCCGTGATGTCGTACGCGTTCTCGCTGATCGCGAGGGCCACGCCGTTGCGGTCGGTGATCCCGCCGCGGTCGGCGGCGATGGTGTGCACGACGTACCGGTTCTGTTCGGCCTTGGCGGCGTACGCGCTGGCGTCGACGGCCTGGACCTGGAGCAGCCGTACGACGAAGGCGAGCATCACCAGCGTGAGCGCGAGGCCGACCAGGCGCAGCCGGGGGCGGGGCCTGCCCAGCCGGATGGGCGGCGGGGGCATGGGCCGGGCACCGCTCGGCCTGCGGACCGGACGGGCACCGGGCCCGGGCTGCCGCCGGACCGCGCCCCGCGGCCGGGGAGGCTTCGCGGGGCCGGGCACACGGCGCCGGGGCGGTTCCCTGTCGGACACTTGCGTCACCTGCCGGGGGTCGGGGTGGGCGCGGGCTGGAGGGTGGAGAGCGGCGCCACCGCCTCTGCCGTCGGGGTGGTCACCGGGGCCGGGGCCGAGGGGGTGGGCGTCACGAGGGGCTGGGACGGCGCGGCCGACGGGGCCGGGGAGGGGCCGGTGGCGGGCTGGATCACCTCGGGTGCGACCGGGACGCTGAAGGTGGCGGGCTGGGGGCTCGCGACACCCGGTACGCCCTTCACGGTGCCGTCGGGGCCGAGGAAGGCCGGGTCGCCGCCGGGCACCATGCCGAGCTGGCGGGCACGGCGCTGGAGGGCGTCGGGGGACGAGTAGGCGTCGATGTCCCGCTGGAGGGCCTGCTCCTCGTCGGTGAGGTTCTTGGTCCGCTTCTGCAGGGCGTCGAGTTTGAACGAGCCTTCGCTGAGCGCGGAGTTCAGTACCAGCAGTCCGATCAGGCCACCGCCGAGCAGCAGGACGACGAGGAGGACGAACGGGGTGCGGGCCGCGCGGGCCCGGCCCGCCGGAAAGAGCCGGGCCAGCCGGGCGGCCCTCCCCCTCAGTCTGGGTTTCCTGCTCACTGGCCCTCCGCCAGCACAGTCGATCCGGTGCCACCGGCCCTCCGGTGGGTTCGGAAACCCAACCGACCCGATTCGCTCACTCGGCGTCCTCTCTGATGCGCTCGGCGCCACGCAGCCGGGCCGGAGCGGCCCGGCGGTTCTCGGCGACCTCTTCCTCGGTGGGAAGTTCGGCACCGCGCGTGAGCAGCTTGAGCCGTGGCTGGTAGCGCTCGGGCACGACCGGCAGGCCGGGCGGGGCGGTGGACGCGGCGCCGGCCGCGAACACGTGCTTGACCAGCCGGTCCTCAAGAGAGTGGTACGACAGCACGGCGACGCGTCCGCCGACGGCGAGGGACTTCACGGCGGCCGGGATCGCCCGCTCCAGGACGGACAGCTCGCCGTTGACCTCGATGCGCAGCGCCTGGAAGGTGCGCTTGGCCGGGTTGCCGCCGGTGCGCTTGGCGGCCTGCGGCAGCGCGTCCCTGATCAGCTCGACGAGCCGCGCGCTGGTGCTGAACGGCTCCTTCTCGCGCTCGCGGACGATCGCGGAGACGATCCGCTTGGCCTGCTTCTCCTCGCCGTACGCGCGCAGGATCCGTACCAGCTCGCCCGCCGGATAGGTGTTGAGGACCTCGGCCGCGCTGATCCCGGTCGTCTGGTCCATGCGCATGTCGAGGGGGGCGTCCTGGGCGTAGGCGAAGCCGCGGTCGGCCTCGTCCAGCTGCATGGAGGAGACGCCGAGGTCGAACAGGACGCCCTGCACACGCGGGAGGCCGAGCCTGCGCAGCACGTCGGGCAGCTCGTCGTACACGGCGTGCACGAGGGTGGCGCGCTCGCCGAAGGGGGCGAGCCGCTCGCCGGACAGCCGCAGCGCCTCCTTGTCCCGGTCGAGGGCGATCAGCCGCGCCTCGGGGAACCGGGTCAGCAGCGCCTCGCTGTGGCCGCCGAGGCCGAGGGTGCAGTCGACGACCACCGCTCCCGGCCGCTCCAGGGCGGGTGCCAGCAGATCCAGGCACCGCTGGAGCATCACCGGGACGTGTCGACTCTGGCTCAAAGGTGCCTCTCAGTTCCGGCGGGCCATACGCACCGCCGGGTCCCCGCCCGCTCGATGAAGGGGAGGCCTGCCGGCGCCGGAAGCGTCAGCCGACCGGGAGCGGGAGGAGGCCGAGCCGTACGTACGCGCCGCGCACGTGGGGAGACGGTCCGGGCGGGTGCCGGGATCTCCGGGGGTTTCACCAGCAGGGAGGGCCACGCCTCCCGCTTCGCGTCACTTTAGTCCACCGTGTCGCGCGGTCAATCAACCGGCCTGCGCGTCGCGTACCGCATCCCGGTGGGTGCCGCAATTCGAGCGGAATCACCTGCGCGGACCCTGTTTGCCCTCCGTGTGGGTTAGCTCACAACAAGCCACGATGACGTTCTTTGTCCACTCTCACAGCGGGCCAGGGCCGGAGGTGACCAGTAACGTCATGAGTATGACGACTTCCGCAGCAGTTCCCACTGGATCCGAAGGCGCCATAACCAGCGACGGCACCGTGACGGACCGCCTGGTGGAGGCCAATCAGCGGTACGCCACCGCCTTCACCGACCCCGGAATGGACGCCCGTCCCGTCCTGCACGTGGCCGTGGTCGCCTGCATGGACGCCCGACTCGACCTGCACGCCGCGCTCGGCCTGGAGCTCGGCGACTGCCACACCATCCGCAACGCGGGCGGCGTGGTCACCGACGACGTCATCCGCTCGCTCACCATCAGCCAGCGCAAGCTCGGCACCCGCAGCATCGTCCTGATCCACCACACCGGCTGTGGTCTGGAGTCCCTCACCGAGGACTTCCGCACCGAGCTGGAGATGGAGGTCGGCCAGCGTCCCGCGTGGGCGGTGGAGTCCTTCCGGGACGTCGACCAGGACGTGCGCCAGTCCATGCAGCGGGTGCGTACCTCGCCGTTCCTGCTCCACGCCGACGACGTGCGCGGCTTCGTCTTCGACGTGCGCACCGGCCTGCTGCGCGAGGTCGACCCGGCCTGAGCCCGGCCCGACCGGGCGCACCGGCCTGCCCAGAACACCCCGCCGTACGCACGCATTCGGCCGCTCGGCATCGAAAACGGTGGTCGAAATGGCCGTAAGACCGACATCGTGCGGGCAGTTGTCCACAGTCGAGTGACACGAATCGGTAACGGCAGCAAGAATGCGGGTGTGGCGTCGCACGGAACTATTTCCGCGCGGTGTCCGTGTTTCGGGGTGGGCCGGTTTCGCATCGCAGAGCGGCGGCCCGAGTAAGAACGGGCCGAGGAGGGCCGGGTGACGACCTATGACGATCGAGCGAGCCTCACTGATCTGACCGCCACTGTGGAGCGCGTCCGCAGTTCGGTGGAGGGTGTGATCGAGGGCAAGCCCGAGGTCGTACGGCTTTCGCTGACCGTACTGCTCGCCGAGGGACACCTCTTGATCGAGGACGTCCCCGGGGTGGGCAAGACGATGCTCGCCAAGACGCTGGCGCGGTCCATCGACTGCTCGGTGCGGCGCATCCAGTTCACGCCCGACCTGCTGCCCTCGGACATCACCGGTGTGTCCATCTGGGACCAGCAGCGCCGGGACTTCGAGTTCAAGCCGGGCGCCATCTTCGCGCAGATCGTGATCGGCGACGAGATCAACCGCGCCTCGCCCAAGACCCAGTCGGCGCTGCTGGAGTCCATGGAGGAGCGCCAGGTCACCATCGACGGGCAGACCTACGAACTGCCCAGTCCCTTCATGGTGGTGGCCACCCAGAACCCGGTCGAGATGGAGGGCACCTATCCGCTGCCCGAGGCCCAGCGCGACCGCTTCATGGCCCGCGTCTCCGTCGGCTACCCGAGCGTCGAGGCCGAGCTGCAGATGCTGGACGTACACGGCGGTGTCTCCCCGCTGGAGGACCTGCAGCCGGTGGCGCACGCGCACGAGATCGTGAAGCTGATCGAGGCGGTGCGCGGCGTGCACGTCTCGGAGGCGGTGCGGCGCTACGCGGTCGAGCTGGTCGCGGCCACCCGCACCCACCCCGACCTCAGACTCGGCGCCTCCCCGCGCGCGACGCTGCATCTGCTGCGCGCGGCCAGGGCGGCCGCCGCCCTGGCCGGCCGGGAGTACGCGCTGCCGGACGACATCCAGGCCCTCGCCGTCGCCATCCTCGCCCACCGGCTGCTGCCCACCGCCCAGGCCCAGCTCAACCGGCGTACGGCCGAGCAGGTGGTGCTGGACATCCTGCAGCGCACGCCGGTTCCCGCGGCTCCGCAGCAGCAGAGCGGCTTCGGTGGTCTGGGGCGGTCGATCCCGGCCTATCCGCAGCAGCCCCCGCGGAGTCTGTGATGAGCATCGGGGGGACGGGGCGGGAGGGCGCCGACGGCGGGGAGGCGGGCGGTGTCCGTACGGCCCTGGCGGGGCTGACCACCCGCGGCCGTTCCTTCCTGGCGGCCGGCATCGCGGCCGCGATCTGCGCGTATGTCCTGGGCCAGGGCGAGCTGCTGCGGGTCGGCCTGCTGCTGGCCGTGCTGCCCCTGCTCTGCGCGACCGTGCTGTACCGCACCCGCTACCGGGTGTCCGGCAGCCGCCGGCTCTCCCCCGCGCGCGTACCCGCCGGCAGCGAGGCCCGGGTGCACCTGCGGATGGACAACGTCTCCCGGCTGCCCACGGGCCTGCTGATGCTCCAGGACCGGGTGCCCTACGTCCTCGGGCCCCGGCCCCGCTTCGTACTGGACCGGATGGAGCCGGGCGGCCGCCGCGAGGTGTCCTACCGGGTCCGCTCGGACCTGCGGGGCCGCTATCCGCTGGGGCCGCTGCAGCTGCGGCTGACCGACCCGTTCGGCATGTGCGAACTGACCCGGTCCTTCTCGACGTTCGACACGCTGACGGTCATCCCGCGCGTGGACCCGCTGGCACCGGTCCGCTTCAGCGGCGAGGCCAAGGGGTACGGCGACGGGCGGCAGCGCTCGCTGGCCCTGGCGGGCGAGGACGACGTGATCCCGCGCGGGTACCGCTACGGCGACGATCTGCGCCGGGTCCACTGGCGCTCCACGGCGCGCTACGGCGAGCTGATGGTGCGCCGTGAGGAGCAGCCGCGGCGCTCGCGCTGCACGGTGCTCCTGGACACCCGGGGCATCGCCTACGAGGGCGCGGGACCCGACTCGGCCTTCGAATGGGCCGTCTCCGGCACCGCCTCGGCCCTCGTGCACATGCTCGAACGGGGCTTCTCGGTGCGCCTGCTCACGGACAACGGCAGCTCGGTGCCCGGCGAGGGCGCCGACGGGTTCGCGGGCGCCGGGCAGGAGACGGCGGACGCGGCCGGGCTGATGATGGACACCCTCGCGGTGATCGACCACTCCGACGGCACGGGCCTGTCCCGGGCGTACGACGTGCTGCGCGGCGGGAGCGAGGGGCTGCTGGTCGCCTTCCTGGGCGATCTCGACGAGGAGCAGGCCGCGGTGGTGGCCAAGATGCGCCAGCGCAGCGGCGGCGCGGTCGCCTTCGTACTGGACCCCGACACCTGGGTGCGCGAGGCGACCGACGTGCCGGGCCCGGGCGACAGACACGAGGAACGGCTGCGCATGCTGCGCGAGGCGGGCTGGACCGTGCTGAGCGTGCCGCGCGGCGCCTCGCTGAACGATCTGTGGCGGCAGGCGGACCGGGAACGCTCGGGCCTGGCCGCCGTGAGCGGGGAGGCACTGTGATGAGCGGGCGGGCACGATTGGCGCTGTGCGCCGCCGCGGCCACGCTGATGGCCTCGTGCGCGCTGCTGCCCCTCGTCGACCGGCCCACGTGGCTGCTGCAGGCGGTCCTGCTGGTCGCCGTGCAGACCGGGGTGGGCGCGGCGGCCCGGCGGGTGCCGCTGGCACGGCCGCTGACCGTGGCGGCACAGGCCTTGGTGACGCTGATGCTGCTGACCCTGGTCTTCGCCCATCAGCAGGCGATCATCGGACTCGTCCCCGGCCCGGACGCCTTCCGGCACTTCGACGACCTGTTCCAGCAGGGTTCGAACGACGTCAGCCAGTACGCGATACCGGCACCGCTCACCGACGGCATCAAACTGATGCTGATCGGCGGGGTCCTGGGCATCGGCCTGCTGGTGGACGCCCTCGCGGTGACCTTCCGCAGCGCGGCCCCGGCCGGTCTGCCGCTGCTCGCGCTCTACTCGGTGGCCGCCGGGCTGTCCCACGGCGCCGCCGACTGGCTGTGGTTCCTGGTCGCGGCGGCCGGCTATCTGATGCTCCTGCTCGCCGAGAGCCGGGACCGGCTCGCGCAGTGGGGCCGCGTCTTCGGCGGCGGGCCCCGCACCCCGGGCGATCCGGAAGGCGGCGCGGTGGCCCCGGTGCGCTCCGGGCGCCGGATCGGCGCGGTCGCCCTCGGCGTCGCCCTGGTGGTGCCGCTCGCCCTGCCGGCGATGCAGGGCGGCCTGCTGGACGCCGCCGGGGCGGGTGCCGGGCCGGGCCACGGGAGCGGCGGCACGATCTCCGCGGTCAACCCGCTGGTGTCGCTGCGCGACAGCCTGAACGTGGACAACGACCGACAGGTGCTGTCCGTGAGGACCAGCGCCAACGATCTCTCGGACATGTACCTGCGGATCGTGTCCCTCGACGACTTCGACGGCACGACCTGGAAGCCGTCCCAGCGTCACATCATCGGCGTGCCCGGCCTCTTCCCGACTCCGGCCGGCCTGGGCGCGGACGTCAGGCGCACCGCCGTGAGGTCGACGATCACGGCCGCGGACTGGTACGCGCAGGACTGGCTGCCGATGCCGTACCCGCCGTCCAAGGTGCGGATCGACGGCAACTGGCGTTACGAACCGGTCGGCATGACGCTCGTCGGCGACCACGGCCAGAACACACGCGGCGAGACCTACCAGGTGACCAGCCTGGACGTGCAGCCGACGGCCGGGCAACTGTCCGACGCGCCGCAGCCGCCGGCGGCCCTGAAGCGTGAGTACACCAAGGTGCCGTCCGGGCTGCCGAAGGTGGTGGCCCGGACCGCCAAGGAGATCACCGCGGGTGCGGCCAGCCACTACGACGAGGCGGTCAAGCTCCAGGACTACTTCGCCGTGACCGGTGGATTCCAGTACGACACCCAGGTGGAGATCGGCCACGGCCCGGACGCCATCGCGAACTTCCTGAAGAAGAAGCAGGGTTTCTGCGTCCACTTCTCCTTCGCGATGGCGGCGATGGCCCGCACGCTCGGCATCCCGGCCCGGGTGGCGGTGGGCTTCGCGCCCGGCACCCCGCAGGCGGACGGCACGGTCTCGGTGACCCTGAAGGACGCGCACGCCTGGCCCGAGCTGTACTTCGAGGGCGTTGGCTGGACCCGCTTCGAGCCGACCCCGACCCGGGGCACCACACCGTCGTACACCCAGTCGGACACGCCCGGCAGTTCGTTGCCGAACGAGTCCCTGCCGTCCCACAACTCGTCCACGGCGCCCTCGGCGGCCCCCTCGCCGAGCGACAGCTGCACGGCCCGGCTGCACAAGCTCGACGCGTGCGACAGCCCCTCCGCGGCGGCGGCCACGCACAGCGGTGGTGGCGACGACCGGAGCTGGCTGTGGTACGCGCTGGTCGGGCTCGGTGCCCTGGCCGTCCTGGCGGTTCCGCTGTCGCCCCTGCTGTGGCGGGCGCGCCTGCGGGCCCTGCGGCTCGGCGCGCACGCGCGGACCGATGAGGGCGCGGCGGCACACACGCTGGCGGCCTGGCAGGAGCTGACCGACAGCGCCTGGGACGTCGGCATCCTGCCGGACGAGTCACAGACCCCGCGCAGGGCGGCGGCCCGGATCGTCCTGCTGAGCCACCTCGACGCGACGGCCGCCGCCGCGGTGCACCGGGTGGCCGACGCGGTGGAGCAGGTGCTCTACGCGCCCCGGCCGCGCCCGGTGGCGGGCCTGGCCGAGGACGTGCGCCGGGTGATCGCCGCGTTGAACGGCACGGTGAGCGGGCGCACCCGGCTGCGGGCACGGATCGCGCCGCGCTCGGCCGCGCGGGTGCTGTGGGCGGTGTCGGCCTGGTGGGCGGCGCTCAGGACACGCGCGTCGGCGGCCCGGCCGACGCTGCGCAGGACTTCGGGGCAGCAGGGCTGAGAGGCGGGTACGCGTGAGGGGTGACCACCGGCTGGTGGTCACCCCTCACTGATGTCTGCCGCTTGGGCTAGTGTCCCTGCTGCTCGTCCCGACGGCGCTGCCAGCGCTGCTCGATCCGGTCCATCATGGAGCGCTTCTGCCGAACCTGGCGGCGCGGCGCACCGGCAGGCTGCTCACCCGGCTTCGGGGCCTTCCGCCAGCCCGTGACGGCGAGCACGGCACAGCCCAGCATGACGAGGAAGCCCACCACGCTCACCCAGATCTGCTGTGCGACCATTCCGGCCATGAGGAGCGCGATACCCACGAGGAAGCCCGCAGCCGCCTGGTAGACCCGCCGCCGGGTGTACGTCCGCAGCCCACTTCCCTCAAGCGCCGACGCGAACTTGGGATCTTCGGCGTACAGCGCTCGCTCCATTTGCTCGAGCATGCGCTGCTCGTGCTCCGAGAGCGGCACGGAGTCCTCCTCATCGTGCAGTCGCCGGGGCGACCCGGGGGTCCCTTCAGGATAGGCAGGGAATCGCCCCCGTGAAACCCGCCCCTCTACGCCAATTGGCCAACCGGATTCCGCCATGACCGGCCCGGCTCGCTGAGGCTTCCATTCCCCGGCGGCCGACCCGTCATGCCGGACGGTATACCTCGATCATACGGCGCAAACCGCTCGATCGGGCGTCTTGTGGCGTACTCCATCTGCTGCCGAGCGCCTGATCAGCGGCGGGCGCCGCCGAGGCACTCAGGCCCCCGCGGCACCCGGCGTCTCACCGAGCACATGGAGCTGGGTGGCGACGGAGTGGAACGCCGCCAACTCGGCCGCGGCGGCCTCCAGCTTCAGCAGGGCGTCGAAGGCGCCGGGCTCGGTGTCCACCAGGACGCCGGGCACGAGGTCGGCGAAGACGCGTACGCCGTGCACGGCACCGATCTTCAGGCCCGCGCCCTCGACCAGCGCGGTGAGCTGCTCGGCGGTGAAGCGGCGCGGCATCGGGTCCCCGGCGCCCCAACGGCCCTGCGGGTCCTCCAGGGCCTGCTTGGCCTCCTTGAAGTGACCGGCGAGCGCCCGGGCGAGGACGGCGCCGCCGAGACCCGCGGCGAGCAGGCTGAGGACGCCCTCGGAACGCAGGGCGGCCACCGCGTTGCGGACACTCTCGGCGGGGTCGTCGACGTACTCCAGGACGCCGTGGCACAGCACGGCGTCGTAGCCACCGCGCTCGACCACGTCGAACAGGCCGTGGGCGTCGCCCTGGACGCCCTTGACCCGGTCGGCGACGCCGGCCTCGGCGGCGCGGCGCTCCAGCGCGAACAGCGCGTTCGGGCTGGGGTCGACGACGGTGACGCGGTGGCCGAGGCGGGCGACGGGCACGGCGAAGTTGCCGCTGCCGCCCCCGGTGTCGAGCACGTCCAGCGAGTCCCGTCCCGTGGCCTTGACCCGGCGGTCGAGGGCGTCCTGGAGGACCTCCCAGACCACGGCGGTACGGAGGGAGGCGCGGGGTCGCATCGGGTCCGGCACTGCAGTTGACTCCTCGGCGCGGCACCGCCTGTTGCCCGGCGGCGCGAACGGGGTGCCTCCCCGGCCCGGGTGCGGGAGGGAGGAAGGCTTCAGCGCCCTCCACCCTATTGCCTCCGGGGCCGTGCCCGGCCACCCGCCGGGCTACGGCCCCGGCCGTCTCGCACGGCGGACCGTTCGTGGTCAGCCCGCGTCCGGGAGGTCGCCGCGGGCACCCGGGGCGGTGTGCTCGCCGGTGTCCTGGCGGGGCTGGGGCAGCACGGGCTGGAGCACCAGCATGCGCTCGACGATCCGCAGGAACATCGCCACGTCGCGTATCAGGTCGTCGGCGTCCCGCCGGCCGGCCGCACCGTGGATGCCGGCCTCGGCGCGGGCGCGGCGGGCGGCGCCGGAGGCGAAGAGCGCGCTCCACTCGGTCAGTTCGGGGGCGATCTCGGGGAGCACCTCCCAGGCGCTGCGGATGCGGGCGCGGCGGCGCGGGGAGGTCTCGGGCCGGCCCCGGGCGGCGAGGACGGCGGCGGCGGTGCGCAGGGCGGCGAGGTGAGCGGTC
The DNA here is from genome assembly GCF_001542625.1 of Streptomyces griseochromogenes. Taxonomy (NCBI): domain Bacteria; kingdom Bacillati; phylum Actinomycetota; class Actinomycetes; order Kitasatosporales; family Streptomycetaceae; genus Streptomyces; species Streptomyces griseochromogenes. Next base: position 8,645,033 of record NZ_CP016279.1, read on the forward strand.
GCGTAGCGCTCGTTGGGTGTTTCCAGGACGGTGGCCTCTTCGAGGCCGGCCCGGGCCTGGGCGAGCAGTTCGAGGGCGGCGGGCGGGGCCGTGGCCCGGCGGAGCACGGGGTGCACGTCGCTCGCCGGGCCGGTCAGTGAGGGGGCAGGGCCGGTGGCGCGGCGCCGGTGGGCGGCGGCTGCGGACGAGCTGGCCATGACGAACCTCCTGTCGTCTGGGTGACAGCACGGATGCCGTATGTGCCCATCGTGCGGTATGGCACTGACAATCCGTTCTGACCTGCGCCTTTGCCTCGCTCGTAGGTTCGGGCGTATTTTTGCACTGACCAGTCAGTTCAAAGAATGGCAAGCAGGCAGGGGGGCTTGTGGACGGCGTGGACGTCACAGCCAAGGGCCTCGGGCTCAAGGGGCCGCAGGGGTGGGCCTTCCGCGACATCACCCTCGAGGCCGAGCCCGGCTCGCTGATCGCGATCGAGGGACCGTCCGGCTCCGGCCGTACGAGTCTGCTGCTCGCGCTCACGGGACGGATGAAGGCCACCGCGGGAGCGGCGACGGTGGGCGGGTTCGCGCTGCCCCGGCACATGGCGGCGGTGCGCCGCGTCGGCGCCGTGGCCAACGTGGCCGGTGTCACCGACCTGGAACCGGCCCTGACCGTCGGGGAACATCTGCGCGAACGGGCGCTGCTGCAGCGCAGGTTCGGCGGCTCGCTGAGCGAGCTGCTGCGGCCCCGCGCACAGCGCGCCCACGAGGCACGGCTGCGCGTCGACGCGGCCCTGGCCGCCGCCGGGCTCGACCCGGAGAAGCTGCCCAAGGGATCCCGGACTGCCGTACGCGACCTGGAGCGGCCCGAGGAGCTGCGCCTGTCCGTCGCGCTGGCCCTCCTCGGCCGGCCCCGGCTGCTCGGGGTCGACGACATCGATCTGAAGCTCTCCGACGCCGAACGCGCCGAAGTCTGGGACCTGCTGCGGTCCCTCACGCGCGCGGGAACCACGGTCGTGGCCGTGTGCCGCACCGCCCCCGAGGACTGCGTCCGCGTACCCACCGGACGGCGCGCGGAGAGCTCCGGCCGGAGCGACACGAAGAACGACCGGAGCGACGACGACAGCGACGAGAAGGAGGAGGCCGATGCGCTCGCCGAGGCTGGCCGCGCTTGAGCTGAGGCGCTTCGGGCGGGGCAGGCTGCCGCGCGCCGCCCTCGTCGCGCTGCTCGTACTGCCCCTGCTGTACGGCGCCCTGTACCTGTGGTCGTTCTGGGACCCGTACGGCCGTCTGGACCGCATCCCGGTGGCCCTGGTGAACGACGACAAGGGCGCCACCGCGGGCGGGAAGAAGATCACGGCCGGCGACGACATCGTCGACGGGCTGCGCGACAGCCGGACCTTCGCGTGGCACGAGGTGAGCGACGCCGAGGCCCGCCGGGGCGTCGAGGACGGCACCTACTACCTGTCGCTGACCATGCCGTCCGACTTCAGCGAGCGGATCGCCTCCAGCTCGGGCACCTCCCCGGAGACGAGCGCGCTGAGGGTGCGCACGAACGACGCGAACAACTACATCGTCGGCCAGATCTCCCGCACGGTCTTCAACGAGGTCCGCTCGGCCGCGTCCACCAAGGCGTCCCGGACCTTCCTGGACAAGATCTTCATCTCGTTCTCCGGCATCCATGACAAGACCGTGACGGCCGCCAAGGGCGCCGACCGGCTCAAGGGCGGCATCGGGAAGGCGGAGAAGGGCTCCAAGGACCTCGCGGACGGGCTGAAGGACGCCAAGAGCGGCAGCGGCGACCTGGCCAAGGGACTGAAGAAGCTCAACAAAGGCGCGGGCGACCTGGAGAACGGCTCGCGACGGGTCGCGGACGGCACCCAGACGCTCGCCGACAACGTCAACGGCGTCTACGAGAAGGCCGGTCCGTTCCTGAAGGACAACGAGAAGACCATCGGGGACACGGCCCAGCTGGTCGCCGACTCGGCCAAGGCGGTCCGGCACAACCTCGACGTGCTGGTGAAGCTCGCGCCGGGCGCCGCGAAGGCCGCGCACGCCTCCTCCGCCGTCCTGGACGAGGTCTACCGGACACGCTGCGAGAGCGCGGCCATCCCGGACCCCGTCTGCCCGGACCTGAAGAAGGCCAAGCAGGCGGCCGCCGACGTGGCCACCGTCGCCGACGACCTCAACACCCTGATCGCCGACCAGGACGGCGACCTCAAGACGCTGAAGGACAACCTCGGCACGCTGCAGAAGCAGGCCCAGGCCCTCTCCGACCGCGCGCCGCACCTCTACGAGGACGTGAACGACGCCGTCAAGAAGATCAACAAGCTGAACGACGGCGCGGCCGAGGTCGCCGCGGGCGCGAAGAAGCTGCACTCGGGCCTCGGCACCGCCCAGACCGGCTCGGCCACGCTGGACAAGGGCATCGGCACGGCCGCGTCGGGCGCCGAGACCCTCAACGGCGGCATGTACAAGCTGGTCGGCGGTTCCGGGAAGCTCGCCGGCGGGCTGCACGAGGGCGCGAAGAAGATCCCGGACTACGACAGGCGGGACCGCGACCAGCGCACCGGCGTGATGGCCGACCCGGTCCAGCTCGCCTCCCACGATCTGCACAAGGCGCCCAACTACGGCACCGGGTTCGCCCCGTACTTCATCCCGCTGTCCCTGTGGGTGGGCGCGATGGTGGCGTACATGCTGATCCCGCCGCTCAACCGGCGTGCTCTCGCGGCCGGTTCGCCGGCCTGGCGGATCGCGCTGGCCGGCTGGCTCCCGGTGGCCGCGGTGGGCGTGCTGCAGACGGCCGCCCTGATGTCCGTGCTGCACTGGGCGATCGGCCTGCAGATGGCGCGGGCGGCCGGCACGGTCGGCTTCCTGTTCCTCGTGGCGGCGTGCTTCGCCTCGATCGTGCAGTGGCTGAACGCCCGCTTCGGCGCGGCCGGCCGGATTCTCGTCCTGGCGCTGCTGATGCTCCAGCTGACCTCGGCGGGCGGCACGTATCCCGTGCAGACCAGCCCGGGCTTCTTCAACGCCATCCACCCGTTCCTGCCGATGAGCTACATCGTGGCGGCCCTGCGCCGGCTGATCACGGGCGGCGGACTCGGCCCGGTGTGGCAGGCGTGCGGTGTGCTGGTCGCCTTCACCGCGGGCGCCCTCGCGCTCACCGCGCTCGCCGCCCGGCGCCGCCAGGTGTGGACGCTGGACCGGCTGCACCCGGAGCTGAGCCTGTGATCTCCAAGCGTGCCCCGCACGCGCGCGTACCTGTGAGAATCAGGGCCATGGAAAGCAGCAGCGCCACGTCCGGCGGCAGCACGCGCCGCGAGGCAACCCGGCAGAAGCTCTACGAAGCGGCCGTCACGCTCATCGCCGAGCAGGGCTTCTCGGCCACCACGGTGGACGAGATCGCCGAGCGGGCCGGGGTCGCGAAGGGCACGGTCTACTACAACTTCGCGAGCAAGTCGGTCCTCTTCGAGGAGTTGCTGCGGCACGGCGTGGGCCTGCTCACCGCCTCCCTGCGGGAGGCGGCCGAGCGGACCGCGGCCGAAGGCGGCAGCAAGGTGGACGCCCTGGACGCGATGGTCCGCGCGGGCCTGGTCTTCATCGACCGCTACCCGGCCTTCACCCAGCTGTACGTGGCCGAGCTGTGGCGCACCAACCGCGCCTGGCAGTCCACCTTGATGGTGGTGCGCCAGGAGGCCGTGGCCGTGGTCGAGGGGGTGCTGCGCGAGGGCGTGGCGGCCGGCGAGTTCAGCGAGGAGATCGACGTCCAGCTGACCGCGGCCGCGCTGGTCGGCATGGTCCTGGTGGCCGCGCTGGACTGGAAGTCCTTCCAGCCGGAGCGCTCCCTGGACGATGTGCACGCGGCCCTGTCCCGGCTGCTCCAGGGGCGTGTGAGCGGCAAGGGCTGAGCGGGCGGGGAGCACGCGGAAGGCGCCGGTCCGTTGCCGGACCGGCGCCTTCCCCTTTCCCCCGTACTTCCCGTACTCCCCCGTACGGTTTTCCCCCGATGGTCCCCCGTGGTGGTCTGCCCCGAGTCCCCCGTGCCTCGCTTCCGCCGACGGATCGGCGGAAGGAGCGGCCGGGGCGGGCCCCGTTCCGCCGCCCCGTGTCGGCGGTGCCGGGCCGCGCCCCTTGCCGTGCCTCCACTCTCCCGTCGACAGGGGGCGCGGCCCATCCGCGCCCGTACTCATCTCGCCGTCTGAGTACGGATACTCAGCCGTGCGTTCTCAGGCCCGGGACGCCGCCCCGCCGCCTGGGTACGATCGCGTCCGTGTCGGTACTCCCCCTGGTGTTCACGAGCGGCTGGGCCAGCGGCATCAACGCCTACGCGGTGGTGCTGCTGCTCGGCCTTTTCGGCGTGACGGGGGTGAGCGACGATGTCCCGCAGACGTTGCAGCGCCCCGAGGTGCTGATCGTGGCGGGCGTGCTGTTCCTGTGCGAGGCGGTCGCCGACAAGATCCCGTACGTCGACTCGGTGTGGGACTCCGTGCACACGGTGGTCCGGCCGCTCGCGGGCGCCTGGGTCGGGGCGCTGCTGGCCGGGCACGGCGGCTCGCTGCCGGACGTGGCCGCCGGGCTGATCGGCGGTTCGACCGCGCTGGCCAGTCACACCGTGAAGGCCGGTACGCGGATGGCGGTCAACGCCTCGCCCGAGCCGTTCAGCAACATCGTCCTGAGCTTCGCCGAGGATCTCGGGGTGGGCGGCGTCGTCGCGTTCGCGATGTTCCATCCGGAAGCGGCGGCGGTCATCGCGGCGGTGCTGCTCTTCTCCGGGCTCGTGGTGCTGGTGTTCCTCGTCTCACGCATCCGGCGCTTTCTGCGGCGCCGGGCCCGGCGCCGGGAGGAGCGGCGGCCGGCCTCGCGGGTGTCCGGGCCACCGGGCTGACCGCCCGCGCACAGCCCGTGGACCGGATTGTCGGTGGCGGTCGATAAAGTCGCAGGCATGGCACGGATTGCGGTGATCGGCGCCGGGATGGGCGCGATGGCGGCCGCTGCCCGGCTGGCCGTCGCGGGCCACCGGGTGGCGGTGTACGAGCGTACGGAGACGTACGGCGGTGCGGTGCGCCGCTTCGAGCGGGACGGGTTCGGCTTCGACACCGGCCCGGGGCTGCTGACGCTGCCCGCGGTCTACCGCGATCTGTTCGTCAAGACCGGCAAGGAGCCGCTGGAGGACCGTGTCGAGCTGGTCCAGGTCGACCCGAGCTCCCGGCACGTCTTCGCGGACGGCACCGAGTTCTCTCTGCCGAACGCCTCGCGCGCGGGTGTCGTCGCGGCCCTGGACGAGGCGCTGGGCGCGGGGGCGGGGCAGCGCTGGGGCGACTTCCTGGTGCGGGCCCGCGAGGCCTGGGACCGCTCCCGGCGGCCCCTGCTGGAGGAACCCCTGTGGCCGAACTGGCAGGTGCTGGCCGAGCAGGAGCCGTATCCGGCCGTCCCGCACAAGCGTCTGCTGCGCACACGGCGGGCGGGCACCCTGGCCGAGATCGGCGCCTGGGAGCTGCGTGACGAGCGCCTGGCGGCCCTGCTGGAGAGTCATGTGCTCGCGTACGGGCTGGATCCCCGGACCGCTCCGGCGAGCGCGGCCGTGCTGCCGTACATGGAGCACGCCTTCGGCACCTGGTATGTGCGCGGCGGCATCCGGGAGTTGGCGCGGGCGGTGTACGAGCGGTGCCTGAAGCGGAAGGTCGAGTTCTTCTTCGGCGCCGAGGTCACCGGGATCGTGGAGAAGGACGGCCGGGCCGCGGGGGTGGAGCTGGCCGGAGGCACCTCCCAGGCTCTCGGCACCGGGGCAGGGACGGTGGCCGAGGCGGACTTCGTGGTGGCCGGCGTCGCTCCGGACGTCCTCGGCCGGTTCCTCCCGGGCGCGGCCGTTCACGGTGCCGGCGGGATCGCGCCGCAGCGCGGGATGCCGAGCCGGCTGACGGTGCTGCTGGCCCTGCGTGGCGGGCGGCCGCAGGGGGTGGCCCACCGGACCGTGGTGCACGCGCAGGACCGTGAGTCCGAGCGGGAGCTGCTCTTCGGCAGCCCGGGCGGGTGGGTGGCGCGCCCCACCGTCACCGTGCTGCGCCCCGACGACCCGGCGCTGGTCCCGGACGCGGCTCACGAGTCGATCGTCCTGGTCGCGACGGTCCCCGCTCAGTCGGGGGAGACGGGCCGGGCCGAGCGGGAGCTCTTCGACCGCCACGCCGAGGACATGATCGAAGCGGCCGAGCGTGCCGTACCCGGGCTGCGGGATCGCATCCTCTGGAAGGAGGTGCGCACCCCCGTCGCCGTCGAGGAGGCCACGGGCGCGATGGGCGGCGCGATACCGGCCCCGGCGCTCGCGGCCGGTGCCGGACGCCTGCTGCACCCCGGCAACACCACCGGGCTGCCCGGCCTGTTCACCGTCGGCGGCTGGTCACACCCCGGCGGCGGCCTCCCGCATGCCGGCATGTCGGGTGCGCTGGTGGCCGGGCTGATCGTGGAGGGCCCGGACTTCCGCGGCTCCCAGTGAGCGCGGCCGCGCCTCAGAAACGGTACTGCTCGTCGTATCCGGGGCCCGGTTGCGGTTGCTGCCCGTTGCCCTGGTACGGGTGGGGCTGCTCCTGCGGGAGCTGGCCGCCGTAGGTCTCGTCGGTGCGCTGCTGCGGGACCCACACCCCGTCGGCCGGCGTCTGGCCGTAGCCGCCGGTGGCGTACGGGTCCTGGCCGTAGCCCTGCTGGCCGTACTGCTGCTCGTAGCCGGTGCCGTACGAGTCGCCGCCGTAGGGCTGGGAGCCGATGTACGGGTCGGAGTAGTTGGCGTACTGCTGCTGGTCGCCGGCGCCGTAGCCGTACCCCTGCTGGGCGTAGGCCGACGAGTAGTCGTAGGCGTAGCCCTGCTCGCCGCCCTGGGCGGCGGACGCGTAGCTCGGGTTCTGGGGCTGGGCGGCGCCCGGGTAGGCGGTGTCGCCGTAGACGCCGTAGGAGCCGGTGTCCTCGGGCATGGGCTGGGGCTCGTAGACGGCGGTCATCTCGGCGGCGGTGGGCTCGGGCGGGCGCGGGGTGAAGACGTCGTCGCGGTCGTAGTCGTCGTCGCCGTGCGCGAGCTGGTCACGGCGGTAGTCGACGTCCTGGTCGTCGCCCTCGGCGGCCTCCAGGCCGGAGACCTCGAGGCTCGGGTCGTGGCGGTCCGCCTTGCCGCGGCGTCGCTTGCTGCCGCCGCCCTCGGCCTCGGGGTCGGGCCGCTTGACCGCCCAGCCGGCGGCGAAGCCGCGGCGGAAGGACAGCGTGACGTAGGTCTGGCCGAGCGCGAACGCGATCGCGCCCACGCCGATGACGACGACGGAGTGCATCAGCACGCCCAGCACGACGCCGAGGAAGCCCGCGAACGCGAGCAGCCGCCAGCGCAGCCTCGCCTTGTACTGCAGCAGCACCTCGCTGAGCAACCACAGTGCGACGATGCCGAACGCGATGTAGAGGACCGTCCAGCCCATGTACGCCCCTCTCCCAGTGGCCGCTACGCAGTGTGTCGTACGGCCGTGCGGCCGGTCTAGGTCTGCGGTGGGTGGTGCAGGCCCAGGTTCTCGTAGATTTCCAGGGTCGCCGTGGAGTTGTTGAGCGTGATGAAGTGCAGCCCTGGCACTCCCTCGGCCAGCAACCGTGCGCAGAACTCCGTGGCGAACTCGATGCCAATGGAGCGTACCGCCGCCGGATCGTCCTTCGCTGTGAGGATCCGCTCTTTCAGGTCGTCCGGGAACTGCGCGGTGCTGAGCTTGGGCAGCCGCTCCAGCATCTTCACGCTGGTGACCGGCAGGATCTCGGGGATGACCGGGGTGTCGCAGCCCGCGGCCTCGACGCGGTCGCGCAGCCGCAGGTACGACTCCGGCTGGAAGAACATCTGGGTGATGGCGTAGTCGGCGCCCGCGCGGCACTTGGCGACGAAGTGCGCGACATCGGTGTCCCAGTCGCTGGAGCGCGGGTGCATCTCCGGGAACGCGGCCACGCCCACGCAGAAGTCGCCCGACTCCTTGATGAGCCGGACGAGTTCGGCCGCGTACGTGAGGCCGCTCGGGTGCGCCACCCAGTCGCCCATCGGGTCGCCGGGCGGGTCTCCGCGCACGGCGAGCATGTTGCGGATGCCCGCGTCGGCGTACTGGCCGATGATGTTGCGCAGCTCGGCGATGGAGTGGTCGACCGCGGTGAGGTGGGCGACCGGTGTGAGCGTCGTGTCGACGACGATCTGCTGGGTCTCCTTGACCGTCGTCGTGCGCGTGGTGCCGCCGGCACCGTAGGTCACGGAGACGAAGTCGGGGGAGACCGCCTCGACCCTCCGCAGCGCGTTCCACAGGTTCCGCTCGCCCTTGGGGGTCTTCGGCGCGTAGAACTCGAACGAGTACGTCGTCTTGCCGGCACCGAGGATGTCGCGCACGGTGCGTGCGCGATCAGTCCTGGTGGATGCGGTTCCGAGGGCCATACCCGCAGGTTAGCCAGGGGTGGGCGGTCCCCCAACCGGGAGCCGGAAATTTGCCCGAATTGTCGACCTTCCGTCCACCCCTTGGACAAAATCCGGACAGCCGCCGGACAGAAGCAGGCCAGGGAGCCGGACGGCGGCCCGCACGGGGACCCGCCCCGGCCGGCCCTTATACCTGTCGCAGGCGCTTGGCGAACTCCGCCGCGGCGGCCCCGGGGTCGCCCGCCTCGGTGATCGCCCGCACCACGACCACCCGTCGGGCACCGGCGTCCAGCACCTCGTCCAGGTTGCCGAGGTCGATGCCGCCGATGGCGAACCAGGGGCGTTCGGTGCCCAGGGCGGCGGTGTGGCGCACCAGGTCGAGGCCGGGCGCGTGGCGGCCGGGCTTGGTGGGGGTGGGCCAGCAGGGGCCGGTGCAGAAGTAGTCCACGCCCTCCTGGACGGCGGCCGCGGCCGCCTCGGACTCGGCGTGCGTGGAGCGGCCGATCAGGACGTCGTCGCCGAGGATCGCGCGGGCCGCGGGGACCGGCAGGTCGCCCTGGCCCAGATGGAGGACACCGGCGGAGGCGGCGTGGGCGACGTCGGCCCGGTCGTTGACCGCGAGCAGCTTGCCGTGCCGGGCGCAGGCGTCGGCGAAGACCTTCAGATGCTCCAGCTCCTCGGCGGCCTCCATGCCCTTGTCGCGCAGCTGGACGATGTCGACACCGCCGGCCAGGACCGCGTCCAGGAACTCGGCGAGGTCGCCCTGCCGCCTGCGGGCGTCCGTGCAGAGGTAGAGGCGGGCATCGGCGAGCCTGCCGCGGGTGGTGTCGGACATGGGTGGATCCCCCCGTGGTCGGTGTCCATGGGTGCCAGGGGGTGGCGTACGGGCCGTGGCCGGTACGCCACCCGTGGTACGGGTCGGTTCAGACGGCGAGCGCCTGGGCGCGGCGCTTCACCTCCGTGCCGCGATTCTCGCTCAGGGCCTGCGCGGGGGTGCCGGGCAGGGTGGGGTCGGGGGTGAAGAGCCACTCGATCATCTCTTCCACCGTGAAACCGTCGTCCCTCAGGAGCGTCAGGGTCCCTGACAGGCCCTTGACGACCTTGTCCCCGTCGATGAAGGCGGCGGGGACGTGCAGTGCCTTGTTCTCGCCTCGGCGTACGGCGATGAGCTGGCCCTCCTTGACCAGCTGCCGTACACGCGTCACGTCGACGCCGAGCTGTTCGGCGATGTCGGGGAGGGTGAGCCAGGCGGGGACGAGAGCATCCATCTTTGCGTCAATCTCGGTCACGGGACCTAGCGTAGGCGCTCCGCCGGATCGGCCGCGATGGGCGGTGCCGGGATGTGTCGTCGGGCGTCCGCGGCGCCGTTGTGGCTGGTCGCGCCCACGCGGCGGTAGCCGCACATCAGACACAGCCCCGCGCCCCCTCAGGGGCGCTGACCCTCAGGGCGCCGATTACTCGGCGGTGGCCTCCTTCAGGGGACGTGCCGGGTCGGTCAGGGCCTCTGCGTCCATTCGGCGGCCCGCCTCGATCAGCCGTCGGCCCTGGGCCAGATCGCGTGGCCGGCCCACGGCCAGCAGGGCCACCAGCCGGTCCTCGCGCAGCCAGCACACGCTCCAGGCCGGGCCCGCCGGGTCGCCGCGCCACACCAGGCGGTCGGCCGCGGGGTGGTGGCCTGCGTACTGGACGAACCGGCCGAACTGCTCCGACCAGAAGTACGGCACCGGGTCGTAGACCACGGGCGTCGCCCCCAGGATGTTCGCGGCGACCGTCCGCGGCCCCTGGAGGGCGTTGTCCCAGTGGTGGACCAGCAGCCGGGTGCCGTACCGGGCCGAGGGGAAGGAGGCGCAGTCGCCGACCGCGTACACGTCCTTCGCGGAGGTGCGCAGGTGGGCGTCGGCCACGACCTCGCCGTGCGCGCCCAGCTCGATGCCGGAGCCGGCCAGCCAGGCGGTGGCGGGGCGCGCGCCGATGCCGACCACGACGGCGCCCGCGGGCAGCCGGGTGCCGTCGGCGAGCACCACGGTGCCGGGCTCGACGCGCTCCACGCGCGCGTGGGTGCGCAGCTCGGCGCCGCTGTCGGCGTACCAGGCGGTCATCGGCGCGGCCACCTCGGCGGGCAGCGCACCGGCCAGCGGCCGGTCCGCGGCCTCGACCACGGTCACCGCGCAGCCCGCCTCCCGGGCCGCCGTGGCGAACTCGGCGCCGATCCAGCCGGCGCCGACGACCACGATGTCGTGCTGCCGGGCGAGTACCGGCCGCAGTCGTTCGGCGTCGTCCAGGGTGCGCAGCAGGTGCACGCCGGGCACTCCCTCGGTGCCCGGCAGCCGGATCGGTTCGGCGCCGGTGGCGAGGACCAGGACGTCGTAGGGCACGGGACCGGCCTCGGTGTCCAGCTCGTGGTCGCCGGGGCGCACGCCCAGCACCTCGCAGCCGAGGCGCAGTTCGATGCCGAGCGACTCGAAGTCGACCTCGAAGGCGGAGCCCTCGGACGTGCCGAGCAGCACGGCCTTGGACAGCGGCGGCCGGTCGTAGGGCTGGTGCGGCTCGGCGCCGATCAGGGTCACGGTGCCCGTGCAGCCCTGTTCCCGCAGAGCCACCGCGGTCTGTACGCCGGCCATGCCCGCGCCGACGACGACCACGCGCCGCCTCTGTGAAGTGCCCTGTCGGGATGTCTGCTCGCTCACCCGATCACCATAGACAACTGACGAATCGTCAGTCAGCGGGCGTGCTCCGTGACCTGTTCCACAACACTCGTACCGCTGCCGGGCCGCGACTCCCACTCCCAGGTCTCCGCCAGCCGCACCCGCCCGTCGGGCAGCTCCACGACCGTCGACACACAGTGCCCCGAGGAGGTGGTCCCGTCGCGCCCCAGCTGCACGTACCGGAAGTCCAGCCGGTCGCCCTTACGGGTCCCGACCAGATGGCCGCGCACGATGTCGCCGCCCGCGTACTCGGCCCAGATCTCGCCGTCCTTCTCGTGATACGCGAACCGGGTGTGCGTACCCACCTGACCTGCGGCTTGGTCCGCCACGGGGGCCATGATCAGTCCGTCGAGCGAGCGGGCCATGGGCAGGGGCTCCCTTACGAGTGACGAGTACCGCGGGCTAGGGTGGCCACCGTACAAGCACTCGCGGGAGCCCGGACGCACCGGGCTGAGAGGGAGGCTGGCGGCCTCCGACCGTACGAACCTGATCCGGGTCATGCCGGCGAAGGGAGGGGCTGGACGCCCATGTCGTCACGTACGTCCGACGTCCTCGTCATCGGGGGCGGAATCATCGGCCTGGTCACGGCCTGGCGTGCCGCGCAGCGCGGGCTCGCCACCACCGTGGTGGACCCCGAGCCCGGCGGCGGAGCCGCGCGGGTCGCGGCGGGGATGCTGGCCGCGGTCACCGAACTGCACTACGGCGAGGAGAGACTGCTCGCCCTCAACCTGGAATCGGCCCGCCGCTATCCGGACTTCGCGGCCGAGCTGACCGAACTGACCGGTCACGACCTCGGCTACCGCCGCTGCGGCACGCTCGCCGTCGCACTGGACGCCGACGACCGCGCCCATCTGCGCGAGCTGCACGATCTGCAGCGGCGCTCGGGCCTGGAGTCGGAGTGGCTGTCGGGGCGGGAGTGCCGGCGCCTGGAGCCGATGCTCGCGCCCGGGGTGCGCGGCGGGCTGCGGGTCGACGGGGACCACCAGATCGATCCGCGGCGGCTGGCGTCGGCCCTGGTGGCCGCGTGCGAGCGGGCCGGGGTGGAGTTCCACCGGTCGTGGGCCGAGCGGCTCGATGTGGCGGGGGACCGCGCCGCCGGCGTCACCACGGCGGACGGCACCGGGCTCGGCGCGGGGCAGGTCGTGCTCGCGGGCGGGAGCCTGAGCGGGCGCCTCGCGGGTGTCCCGGACGCCGTGCTGCCTCCGGTGCGGCCGGTGAAGGGGCAGGTGCTGCGGCTGGCCGTGCCCCGGCGGTACGCGCCGTTCCTGAGCCGCACCGTACGGGCGGTGGTGCGCGGCAGCCATGTCTACCTGGTGCCCCGGGAGAACGGCGAGCTGGTCGTCGGCGCGACCAGCGAGGAGCTGGGCTGGGACACGACGGTGACCGCGGGGGGCGTGTACGAGCTGCTGCGCGACGCGCACGAGCTGGTGCCGGGGATCACCGAGCTGCCCCTGACCGAGACCCGGGCGGGACTGCGCCCGGGCTCCCCCGACAACGCGCCGCTGCTCGGCCCCTCCGGCCTGGACGGGCTGCTGCTGGCCACCGGGCACTATCGCAACGGCGTGCTGCTCACGCCGGTCACCGGGGACGTCATGGCCGAGCTGCTGGCCGGCGGCGAGCTGCCGGAGGAGGCCCGTCCGTTCACGCCGGGGCGCTTCGGCGCCCGGCCCATGGATCGACCCGCGCTCATGGAACAGCCCGCCCGCATGGAGCAGCCCGTATGAACCCCTCCGTCACGATCTCCGTCAACGGGGAGCACCGGGAGATCGCTTCCGGCACCGCGCTGGACGTCCTCGTCAGGACCCTCACGGTGGCGCCCTCCGGAGTGGCGGCCGCCGTCAACGAAACCGTCGTCCCGCGCGCGCAGTGGCCGCTCACGTCCCTCTTCGAGGGAGACCGCGTGGAGATCCTCACCGCCGTCCAAGGAGGCTGACCCATGGCCGACGATCCCTTCGTCCTCGGCGGTGTGCCCCTCGGCTCCCGGCTGATCATGGGTACGGGCGGTGCGCCGAGCCTGGACGTCCTGGAGCGGGCGCTGGTCGCCTCCGGTACCGGGCTGACCACGGTGGCGATGCGGCGGGTCAATCCCGAGGTGCACGGCTCGGTGCTGTCGGTGCTGGAGAAGCTGGGCATCCGGGTGCTGCCGAACACGGCGGGCTGTTTCACCGCCGGGGAGGCCGTGCTGACCGCCCGGCTGGCCCGGGAGGCCCTCGGCACCGACCTGATCAAGCTGGAGGTCATCGCCGACGAGCGGACGCTGCTGCCGGATCCGGTGGAGCTGCTGGACGCGGCGGAGACGCTGGTCGACGACGGTTTCACGGTGCTGCCGTACACCAACGACGATCCCGTGCTCGCCCGGAAGCTGGAGGACGTGGGCTGTGCGGCGGTGATGCCGCTGGGCTCGCCGATCGGCTCCGGGCTCGGCATCCGCAATCCGCACAACTTCCAGCTGATCGTGGAGCACGCGCGCGTGCCGGTGATCCTGGACGCGGGCGCGGGTACGGCGTCGGACGTGGCCCTCGCGATGGAGCTGGGGTGCGCGGGCGTCATGCTCGCCTCCGCCGTCACCCGGGCGCAGGAGCCCGAGACGATGGCGGCCGCCATGAGGCACGCGGTGGAGGCGGGGCGGCTGGCCCGGCTGGCCGGGCGGATCCCGCGCCGCCATTTCGCGGAGGCGTCCTCCCCGGTGGAGGGCCGCGCGCAGCTGGATCCGGAGCGCCCTGCCTTCTGAGCGGACGGCGGCAGGGTCACAGCTCTGCTGCATTCCGTCACCGGAACGGGCGAGCGGGCGGGAGTGTCGGTCGCCCCTCGTACACTCGCCTGCGTGGATACGACCCTTCAGGACCCCCTCGTCGGGCAGGTGCTCGACGGCCGGTATCGCGTCGACGCGCGGATCGCGGTCGGTGGGATGGCCACGGTCTACCGGGCCCTGGACACCCGCCTGGACCGGATTCTCGCGCTCAAGGTGATGCACCCGACGCTGGCGGCCGACGGGTCGTTCGTGGAGCGGTTCATCCGGGAGGCCAAGTCGGTCGCCCGGCTGGCCCACCCCAACGTGGTGCAGGTCTTCGACCAGGGCACCGACGGGTCGTACGTGTACCTGGCGATGGAGTACGTCGCCGGGTGCACCCTGCGGGACGTGCTGCGCGAGCGCGGCGCGCTGCAGCCCCGGGCCGCGCTGGACATCCTGGAGCCCGTGCTGGCCGCCCTCGGCGCCGCGCACCGGGCCGGGTTCGTGCACCGGGACATGAAGCCCGAGAACGTGCTGATAGGGGACGACGGGCGGGTCAAGGTCGCCGACTTCGGCCTGGTGCGGTCCGTGGACACCGTGACCAGCACGACGGGTGCCGTGCTCGGGACCGTGTCGTATCTCGCGCCCGAGCAGATCGAGCAGGGCACCGCCGACCCGCGCGTCGACGTGTACGCCTGCGGTGTCGTGCTCTACGAGATGCTGACCGGCGGCAAGCCGCACTCCGGGGAGTCCCCCGCCCAGGTGCTGTACAAGCACATCCACGAGGACGTGCCCCCGCCCTCGGCGCTCGTGCCGGGGATGCCGTACGAGCTGGACGAGCTGGTCGCCTCGGCCACCGCGCGCACCCCGGACGTGCGGCCGCACGACGCGGCGGCACTGCTCGGCCAGGTGCTGCGCGCGCGTGCCGAGCTCAGCACCGAGCAGCTGGACGCCCTGCCGCCGCAGGCGCTGTCGGCGGAGCACGACAATGCCGCGGACCGAACGAGCGTGATCCCGCGCTCGCTGACCGTGCCCCGACCGCTGCCCGTCAACGAGGACGAGGAGGCTCCCGCGGCGGGCGTCCAGCACACCAGCCGGCTGGACGGCCCTCCGGCTCCTCCGCGGCGGCGGCCGTCGCGCCCCCGGCGCGGGCTCGTCACGATCATCGCCGCGATCCTGGTGGTCTTCGGCGTGGGTGCCGGGGTCTGGTACATCAGCTCCGGGCAGTTCACCAAGGTCCCGCAGCTGCTGGCCAAGACCGAGGACCAGGCCAGATCGCGGCTGAAGGCGGCCGGGCTCGACGTCGGGCGGGTCAGGCTCGAATACAACGACACGGTCGAGCGCGGCACGGTCATCCGCACCGACCCGGCGGCCGGGGCCCGGATCCGCAGCAACGACTCCGTGACCCTGATCGTCTCCCGGGGCCCCGAGATAGTGAAGGTGCCGGACCTGGCGGGGGTCCCGCTGGGGAAGGCACAGGCGAAGCTGAAGGCGGCCGGGCTGGAGCCGGGCATGGTCAACCGGGCGTTCAGCGGCAGCGTCGCCAAGGGCTCGGTGATCAGTACCAACCCGGAGGCGGGCGTCAAGCGGCATGCCGGCTCGGCGATCACGCTCCTGGTCAGCAAGGGCGACCCGATCGACGTTCCCGATGTCACCGGCGACGACCTGGACGACGCCAAGCAGGAGCTGGAGGACGCCGGCCTGAAGGTGACCATCTCCACGGAGCAGGTCAACTCCGAGTACGACAAGGGCAAGGTGGCCCGGCAGTCCCCGGCGGGCGACAGCCAGGCCGCCGAGGGCGACACGGTGACGCTGACCCTGTCCAAGGGCCCGGAGATGGTCGAGGTGCCGGACGTGGTCGGGGACAGTGTGGACGACGCGCAGAAGGCGCTGGAGGACGCCGGCTTCAAGGTCGAGAAGGACCGGGGTCTGCTCGGGCTCTTCGGAGACACCGTGAAGAAGCAGTCGGTGGAGGGCGGCGAGACGGCCCCCAAGGGGGCGACGATCACGATCACCATCCGGTGAAAGGGGACGGCGCGCCGCGTGACACCCTGAACGGGTGAGCATCAAGCAGTCCCCCGCCCCTGCCGGCGGCCCCGGAGCCGGTCCTTCCCGCAACCCCGTCGGCGGTCACGTTCCCGTGGCCGGCGGTCTGAACTCCGTGGGCCTGTCCTACGCCCGTGACCTCAAGGCCGAGACCGTGCAGGTCTTCGTGGCCAATCCGCGCGGCTGGGCGACCCCGGCCGGCAATCCGCGGCAGGACGAGGAGTTCCGGGCGGCCTGTGCGGCGGAGTCGATCCCGGCGTATGTGCACGCCCCCTACTTGATCAACTTCGGCTCGCACACCGAGGCGACCGTGGAGAGGTCGGTGGAGTCGCTGCGGCACTCGCTGCGGCGCGGGCGGGAGATCGGCGCGCTGGGTGTGGTCGTCCACACGGGCAGCGCGACGGGCGGGCGGGAGCGGGCCGTGGCGCTGAAGCAGGTGCGGGAACATCTGCTGCCGCTGCTGGACGAGCTGACCCACGACGACGACCCGTTCCTGCTGCTGGAGTCGACCGCCGGGCAGGGCGCCTCGTTGTGCTCGCGCACCTGGGACTTCGGACCGTACTTCGAGGCGCTGGACGCCCATCCGAAGCTGGGGGTGTGCCTGGACACCTGTCACATCTTCGCCGCCGGGCACGATCTGACCGGGCCGGACGGCATGCACCAGACCCTCGATCTGCTGGTGGACACCGTCGGCGAGGGCCGGCTGAAGCTGATCCACGCCAACGACTCCAAGGACGTGGTCGGCGCGCACAAGGACCGGCACGAGAACATCGGCGCCGGGCACATCGGCGAGGACCCGTTCCGGGCGCTGATGAACCACCCGGCGACCGAGGGCGTACCGCTGATCATCGAGACGCCGGGCGGCAAGGAGGGGCACGCGGCGGATGTGGAGCGGCTGAAGAAACTGCGTGACGCCTGAGGGCGCCTGATCAGTCCTCCGTCTCGAACAGCACGTGCGTCGTGTCGACGAGGTGCACCACGAGCACGATCAGCAGACCGTCACTGATGACGTACTCCACTGCCATGGTGTGGGTCAGCGCGAGCGAGCGGGTGTTCTCGTCGTTGGAGATCGCCGAGGAGATCTTGGTGCGGGGGTCCTTGGCCAGTATGGCGAGTCCGCGCTGGAGTACCTCAAGGCGGTCGTCCGGAAGGCTGTCGCGAACGCGCGCCGCAGCCTCCGAGAAGATCACGTTGAAGACGGCCATCGGCGCTCCCTGCACGGTTGTCGGAGTAACCGGCAACGAGCTTACCGGCACGGTCACTCTGTCGCCGGATTCTCGCAGCTGTGCGACCTGCTGCTCCGGATCTCGCTCATGATCGCCTTCGCGGTGACCACCCCGGTCGACAAGTGGACGACCGGCCGGGGCAAGGGGCACGCGGTGGTGCACCGGTTCCACCACTGAGGCGGTCAGAGCTCGGGGCCGTCCCCCGGCCCCTCCTGGTAGGAGTAGCGCTGTTCCTTCCAGGGGTCGCCGATGTTGTGATAGCCGCGCTCCTCCCAGAAGCCGCGGCGGTCGGCGGTCATGTACTCCACGCCCCGCACCCACTTGGGGCCCTTCCAGGCGTACAGGTGGGGGACGATCAGGCGCACCGGGAAGCCGTGCTCGGCGGTGAGGAGTTCGCCGTCCTTGTGGGTGGCGAAGACGGTGCGGTCGGAGTCGAAGTCCGCGAGGCGCAGATTCGAGCTGAATCCGTACTCCGCCCACACCATCACATGAGTGACGTCGGGGGCCGGCGGGGCCAGGTCGAGGATCGTCCGGGCGGGGACGCCGCCCCACTCGGCACCGACCATGCTGAACTTGGTCACACAGTGCAGATCGGCCACCACGGTGGTGTACGGCAGGGCCGTGAACTCCTCGTGGTTCCAGGTGTGCTTGTCACCGTCGGCGGTGGCGCCGAAGACCCGGAACTCCCAGCGTTCGGGCCGGAACTTCGGCACGGGTCCGTAGTGCGTGACCGGCCAGCCACGCTGCAGTCGCTGCCCCGGCGGAAGCTCGGACCCTGCCGCTGCCCCAGATTCTCGCTCCACCGGATGACCCATGTATCCATCCTGACAGACCTGGGGCAGTGCCCTTGACCACCGTCCATGAATCGGACAACTCCTATCAAGTCAGTGCGTACTTACTAAGTGCGCACTTACTGGACGATCTTCCCCACCGGTGTCATCATGCCGCCGCACCCCTCACCCGTCCCTCCGTGTGGAAGGAGCCGCTGCGATGCAGGGCGACCCCGAGGTCATCGAGTTCCTCAACGAACAGCTCACCGGCGAGCTGACCGCGATCAACCAGTACTTCCTGCACGCGAAGATGCAGGAGAACTTCGGCTGGTACAAGCTCGCCAAGTACACGCGGCACGAGTCGTTCGACGAGATGAAGCACGCCGAGGTGCTCACCGACCGGATCCTGTTCCTGGAGGGGCTGCCCAACTACCAGCGGCTGTTCCATGTGCGGGTGGGGCAGACCGTCAAGGAGATGTTCGAGGCCGACCGGCAGATCGAGGTGGAGGCGATCGACCGGCTCAAGCGGGGCATCAAGGTGATGCGCGAGAAGGGCGACATCACGTCGGCGAACATCTTCGAGGACATCCTCGCCGACGAGGAGCACCACATCGACTACCTCGACACCCAGCTGGAGCTGCTGGAGAAGCTCGGCGAGGCGCTCTACCTCGCCCAGCTGATCGAGCAGCCGGAGAGCTAGGCGGCCTCGTCCAGGCCGGAGAGGTCCTCCAGACCCGTGAGGACGGGGCGGCCCTGGTCGGCCAGTTCACGGCGCGGGCAGGCGCCACGGCCGAGGATCGCCTGGATACGGCGTACACACGAACCGCAGTCGGTGCCCGCCTTGCAGGCGGAGGCGATCTGGCGGGGGGTGCAGGCACCGTCCTCCGCGTGCTGCTTGACCTGAGCCTCGGTGATGCCGAAGCAGCTGCAGACGTACACGGGGATCCACCTCCCGACGGGACGATTCGTATGGCCATCCCGCTTGATCGGTGAGGCTAACCTAACCTTACCCGCCGCGCAGAAACCGCAAAAGTGCGGTGGGGCGTGGATCGCATGTGATCCGCGCCCCATCGCACCTGCCGATCTCGGTCACTGATCCCGGTACATCTCCGCGACCAGGAATGCCAGGTCCAGCGACTGGCTGCGGTTCAGCCGAGGGTCACAGGCCGTCTCGTAGCGCTGGTGCAGGTCGTCGACGAAGATCTCGTCGCCGCCGCCCACGCACTCGGTGACGTCGTCACCGGTGAGCTCGACATGGATGCCGCCCGGGTGGGTGCCCAGGCCCTTGTGGACCTCGAAGAAGCCCTTGACCTCGTCGAGCACGTCGTCGAAGCGGCGGGTCTTGTGCCCGGAGGCCGCCTCGAAGGTGTTGCCGTGCATCGGGTCGGTCACCCAGGCCACCGTCGCCCCGGACGCCGTGACCTTCTCGACCAGCTCCGGGAGCTTGTCGCGGATCTTGTCGGCGCCCATGCGGACGATGAAGGTCAGCCGGCCCGGCTCCCGCTCGGGGTCCAGGCGGTCGATGTACCGCAGCGCCTCCTCGGCCGTGGTGGTCGGGCCGAGCTTGATGCCGATCGGGTTGCTGATCCTGGACGCGAACTCGATGTGCGCCCCGTCCAGCTGCCGGGTGCGCTCACCGATCCACACCATGTGCCCGGAGACGTCGTACAGCTTGCCGGTGCGGGAGTCGACCCGGGTCAGGGCGGACTCGTAGTCCAGCAGCAGCGCCTCGTGCGAGGAGAAGAACTCGACGGTCTTGAACTCCTCCGGGTCGGTGCCGCAGGCCCGCATGAAGTTCAGCGCGTTGTCGATCTCCCGCGCGAGCTGCTCGTAGCGCTGCCCGGACGGGGACGACTTCACGAAGTCCTGGTTCCAGGCGTGCACCTGGCGCAGGTCGGCGTAGCCGCCGGTGGTGAAGGCGCGCACCAGGTTCAGCGTGGACGCCGAGGCGTGGTACATCCGCTTGAGCCGCTCCGGGTCCGGGATACGGCTGGCCTCGGTGAAGTCGAAGCCGTTGACGGAGTCGCCCCGGTACACCGGGAGCGTGACCCCGTCGCGGGTCTCCATCGGCTTGGAGCGCGGCTTGGAGTACTGCCCGGCGATACGGCCCACCTTCACCACGGGCACGGAGGCCGCGTAGGTCAGGACGGCACCCATCTGGAGCAGCGTCTTGAGCTTGTTGCGGATGTGGTCGGCGGACACGGCGTCGAAGGCCTCGGCGCAGTCGCCGCCCTGGAGGAGGAACGCCTCTCCCTTGGCGACGGCTGCCATCCGGGCGCGCAGCTGGTCGCACTCGCCCGCGAAGACGAGCGGCGGATACGACTCGAGGTCCGCGATCACTGCGCGCAGAGCCTCGACGTCGGGGTACTCGGGCTGCTGCGCCGCGGGCAGGTCTCGCCAGGTGTTGCCAGCGCTCGGGCTGGTCTTAGCGTTCACGGTCACGACCTCAACATTACGGGGTGATGTCGTGCCTTCCCGCCCGTGCCCAGCAAATGAGACACCGCATACACAGTGCGGACATGCGGTCGCGGACGTGCGGTAGGGTGCGTCGCATGTTCGCGCTTTCGACCCAGAACTGGTGGTGGACCGCTCATCCGGCGGCCCACTGACTGCGCGTACGCAAGACTTCGCGAAGGCCGCCCGAGGGGCGGCCTTCGGCGTATCCGGGGTCGTTCCTCTTCATCGAGATGGATCACGACCCATGAACCTGCCGGACCTGCTGCACGACCCCCGCCCCTTCGCCCTGCTCCGCCGTCGCACCCCCGGCCGCGACGAGAACACCGTGGAGGTGTTCCTCGGGCCGGTCGCCGCGTACGAGCGGCTCGCCGAGCTGCCTGAGGAGGGCCTCGTCCTGGTCCCCTTCCGGCAGATCCGCGAGCGCGGCTTCGACGTCCGCGACGACGGCACCCCGCTGCTCGTGCTGACGCCCGAGGAGTCCTGCGAGATCCCGCTCGCCGAGGCACTGCGCTCGCTTCCCGGGCACGAGGTGCGGGTCGAGGGCGGGGGCTTCGACGTCGGCGACGAGGAGTACGGCGAGATCGTCGGGCGGGTGCTGCGCGAGGAGATCGGCCGGGGCGAGGGGGCGAACTTCGTGATCCGGCGGACCTACGAGGGCGAGATCCCGGGCTTCGGCCGCGCCGACGCGCTGGCGCTGTTCCGGCGGCTGCTGGAGGGCGAGCGGGGCGCGTACTGGACGTTCGTCGTGCACACCGGGGACCGGACGCTGGTGGGTGCCAGTCCCGAGGTGCACGTCCGCATGTCCGGCGGGACCGTCGTCATGAACCCGATCAGCGGGACGTACCGCTATCCGGCCGGGGGGCCGACCCCGGAGCACCTGCTGGACTTCCTCGCCGACGGCAAGGAGATCGAGGAGCTCTCCATGGTCGTCGACGAGGAACTGAAGATGATGTGCACCGTCGGCGACATGGGCGGGGTGGTCGTCGGCCCGCGTCTGAAGGAGATGGCCCACCTCGCGCACACCGAGTACGAGCTGCGCGGGAAGTCCTCCCTGGACGTGCGGGAGGTGCTGAAGGAGACCATGTTCGCGGCGACGGTCACCGGGTCGCCGGTGCAGAACGCCTGCCGGGTGATCGAGCGGCACGAAGCCGGCGGCCGGGGCTACTACGCGGGCGCCCTGGCCCTGCTCGGGCGGGATTCCGGGGGCGCCCAGACCCTCGACTCCCCCATCCTGATCCGTACCGCCGACATCTCGGCCGACGGCCGGCTGCGCGTCCCGGTCGGCGCGACGCTGGTACGCGGCTCGGATGCGGCGGGCGAGGTGGCGGAGACCCACGCGAAGGCGGCGGGGATCCTCTCGGCCCTCGGGGTGGCGCCGTCCCGGCCGCGCGAGGAGCGGGCGCGGCCCCGGCTGGCCGACGACCCCCGGGTGCGGGCCGCGCTGGACGGGCGCCGCGCGTCGCTGGCGCCGTTCTGGCTGCGGATGCAGGAGCGGTCGGCGGACCTGGAAGGGCATGCCCTGGTGGTCGACGGCGAGGACACCTTCACGGCGATGCTCGCGTATGTGCTGCGGTCGAGCGGGCTGGACGTCACCGTCCGGCGGTACGACGAGCCCGGGCTGCGGGAGGCCGTGCTCGCGCACGAGGGGCCGGTCGTCCTCGGTCCCGGCCCGGGTGACCCCGGTGACCTGGACGATCCCAAGATGCGCTTCCTGCGTGCCCTGACCGCGGAGGTGATCCGGGAGCACCGCCACGGTGTCCTCGGGGTCTGCCTCGGGCACGAGCTGATCGCGGCGGAGCTGGGCCTGGAGATCGTACGGAAGGAAGTGCCGTACCAGGGCGCGCAGACGAAGATCGACCTGTTCGGCCGGGCGGAGACCGTCGGCTTCTACAACAGCTTCGTGGCGCGGTGCGACGAGGAGGCGGCGCGGGAGCTGGCCGCGCACGGGGTCGAGGTGAGCCGGGCCGCGAACGGCGAGGTGCACGCGATCCGGGGCCCCGGGTTCTGCGGGGTGCAGTTCCACCCGGAGTCGGTGCTGAGCCTGAACGGGGCCGCGGTCGTGCGGGAGCTGCTCGGTCAGCTGCGCCGCACGACCGTGTAGCCGTCCGGGGGCCGCCGTCAGCCGAAGAACACCCCGACCTCTTCGTACAGCTTCGGGTCCACGGTCTTCAGCCTGGCCGTGGCGTCGGCGATCGGGACGCGGACGATGTCGGTGCCGCGCAGGGCGACCATCTTGCCGAAGTCCCGGTCCCGGACGCAGTCGATGGCGTGCAGGCCGAAGCGGGTGGCGAGCCAGCGGTCGAAGGCGCTCGGGGTACCGCCGCGCTGGATGTGCCCGAGGACGGTGGTACGGGCCTCCTTGCCGGTGCGCCTCTCGATCTCCTTGGCCAGCCACTCGCCGACCCCGGACAGCCTGACGTGCCCGAAGGAGTCGAGCGACCCGTCCTTGAGGACCATGTCGCCGTCCTTCGGCATGGCGCCCTCGGCGATGACGACGATCGGGGCGTACGACGCCTTGAAGCGGGAGGTGATCCAGGCGCACACCTGGTCGAGGTCGAAGCGCTGTTCGGGGATGAGGATGACGTTGGCGCCGCCGGCGAGGCCGGAGTGGAGGGCGATCCAGCCGGCGTGGCGGCCCATCACCTCGCAGACGAGGACCCGCATATGGGACTCGGCGGTGGTGTGCAGCCGGTCGATGGCCTCGGTGGCGATGCCCACGGCGGTGTCGAAGCCGAAGGTGTAGTCGGTGGCGGACAGGTCGTTGTCGATGGTCTTGGGCACGCCGACGCAGGGGACGCCGTACTCGTCGGACAGCCGCGCGGCCACGCCCAGGGTGTCCTCGCCGCCGATCGCGACGAGGGCCTCGATCTCCAGCTTGGCCAGGTTGTCCTTGATACGGCGGATGCCGTTCTCCTGCTTGAGGGGGTTGGTGCGCGAGGAACCGAGGATGGTGCCGCCGCGGGGCAGGATGCCGCGCACGGCGGGGATGTCGAGGCGGACGGTGTCGCCTTCGAGAGGTCCGCGCCAGCCGTCCCGGAAGCCTACGAAGTCATATCCGTACTCCTGCACGCCCTTGCGGACGATGCCCCGGATGACGGCGTTGAGCCCGGGGCAGTCGCCGCCTCCGGTCAGTACTCCGACCCGCATGGAAATGTCCCTTCGCCGCGGTTGCCTGACGCTCAGTCACGGTAATGGTGACTCGCGTCACACAGCGAGAGGCGGGAAGGGTGATTCCGGTGAATTGTCAGGAGGCGGCTTGACCAGGCGGTTTCACGCCTCGTCGAGCCCGCGCTCGATCGCGTACCGCACCAGCTCCACCCTGTTGTGCAGCTGGAGCTTGCCGAGGGTGTTCTGGACGTGGTTCTGGACGGTGCGGTGGGAGATGACGAGGCGTTCGGCGATCTGCTTGTAGCTCAGGCCCTTGGCGACGAGCCGCAGCACCTCCGTCTCCCGCTCGGTCAGCCGGGGCGCCCCCGGCTCGTCCGCGTCGGAGGCGGGCGCGGGCTCGGAGGCCAGGCGCCGGTACTCGCCGAGGACCAGGCCGGCCAGGCCCGGTGTGAACACAGGGTCGCCGACGGCGGTGCGGCGCACCGCGTCCAGCAGTTCCTCGGTCGACGCCGACTTCAGCAGATAGCCGGTGGCGCCGGACTTCACCGCCTCCAGGACGTCGGCGTGCTCACCGCTCGCGGACAGGACCAGGACGCGCAGGGCGGCGTTGTGGGCGACCAGTTCCTTGCACACCTGGACGCCGGGCTTGGCGGGCAGGTTGAGGTCCAGGACGAGGACGTCGGGGGCGGCGGCCTTGGCGCGGCGGACCGCCTGCTCGCCGTCGCCGGCGGTGGCGACCACCTCGAAGCCGGACTCGGCCAGGTCCCGGGCGACCGCGTCGCGCCACATGGGGTGGTCGTCGACCACCATGACCTTGATCGCGTCCTGTCGCTCGCTCATCGCTTCTCCGCCTTGTCCCACGAGACCTTCGGTACCTTCAGTTCGACCTCCGTGCCCTGCCCGGGGACGGAGATCAGCTCGGCGCTGCCGCCCAGGTCGCGCAGGCGTCCCCGGATCGAGAGGGCCACGCCGAGCCGGCCCTCGCCCTCCGCCTGGGCGAGCCTGCCCTCGGCGATGCCGGGGCCGTCGTCCCGGACGGTGACCACGATCTCCTCGGGCTCGTCCTCGACCAGGATCCAGGCCCGGGCCTCCGGGCCCGCGTGCCGGCGCACATTGTCCAGGGCGGCCCCGACCGCCGCGGCCAGCTCCCGGGCCGCCTCGGGCGGCAGCGGCACCGGGGCGCCGGGCTCGGCGAGGCTGACCCGGGCGCCCGCGTAGGGGGCCAGCAGGGAGCGCAGGTCCACGGGGCCGTCGTCGTCAGGTTCCTCGACCGTGCGGACGACGGCGCCGGCGGCCGTGTCCTCCGAGACCCGGGAGACGGGCAGCAGACCGCCGGAGACCAGCGTGCGCAGCGCCACCTCCTGCTCGCCCGCCATGCGCCCCAGCTCGGCCGCCTCGCCGCCGATGACCGCGCCGCGCCGCTGCACCATCGCCAGCACCTGGAGCACGCTGTCGTGGATGTCCCGGGCCAGCCGCTCCCGCTCCCGGGTCGCCGCCTCGATCTCCAGGGCGCGGGCGAGGGTGCGTTCCGAGGCGCGGGCGACCTCCACGACATAGCCGATGGCCACGGAGGCGATCCAGACCAGCAGGACGGCGTGCACCGTGTCCCGGCTCGGCGCGCCCCGCTGGACGATGTTGGCGACGGCGACCGGCGTCGAGGCGAACGCCGCCCAGCGCCAGCCGCCCTTGATCGCGAAGGCGAGGACCGCGCCGGCCGTCCATATCGACGGCAGCGTCGGACCGCCCGCCACGATGCGCGCGTGGGAGGCGGCGACCGGCGTGAGGAGGATGCCGGTGAGCGCGAGGGTCAGGTCGACGGCGAGGAAGCGCCGGGTGCAGTGTGCGGCGCTCATGACCTTGGGCAGGGTGGCCAGGGTCCAGACGAAGAGGACCGCGTAGTAGCCGATGGCGACCCAGGGGCGTACGAACATGTCGTACGCGGAGACGAACAGGCCGATCGCGTACAGCATCGTCAGCACGCGGTACCCGGCGAGCGCACGCCACAGGGGCAGCTCGACCGACATCCTCATGACCCGCTCACGCTTGGGCATGGCCCCCCGATCCCCCGGTTCCCCCGCTAGCCCTCGGCCTGCTTCTTCTCCGCCTATTCCGCCTTGTCCGCCTTCTCGGCCTTCTCGGCTTCCTTCGCCGCCTTCGCCGCCTCCGCGATCTGCCGCTTGGCGGCGGTCGCGTACACGTCGACGTACTCCTGGCCGGAGAGCTTCATGATCTCGTACATGACCTCGTCGGTCACCGCGCGCAGCACGAACCGGTCGTGCTCCATGCCGTGGTAGCGGCTGAAGTCCAGCGGCTTGCCGATCCGGATGCCCGGGCGCATCAGTTTCGGCACGACCTTGCCGGGCGGCTGGATCTTCTCGGTGTCGATCATCGCCACGGGGATGACCGGAGCGCCGGTGGCGAGCGCCACACGTGCGAGGCCGCCCGGCTTGCCCCGGTACAGGCGGCCGTCGGGCGAGCGGGTGCCCTCGGGGTAGATCCCGAACAGCTCGCCGCGCTCCAGCACCTCTATGCCGCTCTTGATCGCCGCCTCGCCCGCGCCGCGCGCCCCGGAGCGGTCCACCGGGAGCTGTCCGACACCCTTGAAGAAGGCCGCGGTGAGGCGGCCCTTGACGCCGGGGGTGGTGAAGTACTCGGCCTTCGCGATGAAGGTGACCTTGCGGTCGAGGACCGCGGGCAGGAAGAACGAGTCCGAGAAGGACAGGTGATTGCTCGCCAGGATCGCGGCGCCTTCGGCCGGAATGTTCTCCAGGCCCTCCACCCAGGGTCTGAACGCGACCTTGAGCGGCCCTCCGATCGCGACCTTCATCGTGCCGTACAACACCCGCGTGCCTCCTGTTTCCGTCGATCAGACCTTAACCCGGACCGCCGTCAATGACCCCGACGACCCTGGTCGGTGTCAGTGCGGTCGCGTACGGTGAAGCACATCCGCCCGTTCTGCACGCATCTCAGGAACAGGAGCCCAGAAGGTGCCGGTTCTTCCCGGAGCCGAGCCGTACCGCCACGAGGGCGGGGAGGTGGGAATCCTCCTCTGTCACGGCTTCACCGGCTCGCCCCAGTCGCTGCGCCCCTGGGCGCAGCACCACGCGGCACACGGTCTGACCGTGTCCCTGCCCCTGCTGCCCGGGCACGGCACGCGCTGGGAGGACTTGCAGGTCACGGGCTGGCAGGACTGGTACGCGCAGGTGGACCGCGAGCTGCGGCTGCTGGGCGACCGCTGCTCCCGGGTCTTCGTCGGGGGCCTGTCGATGGGCGGAGCACTGGCCCTGCGGCTGGCGGCCGAGGAGGGCGAGCGGATCGCCGGGGTGGTCCTCGTCAACCCGGCGAACCGGGTGCACGGCCTGTCGGCGTACGCCCTTCCGGTGGCCCGGCACCTCGTGCGGACGACGAAGGGCATCGCCAGCGACATCGCCAAGGGCGGCCCGGCCGAGCTGGGTTACGACCGGGTGCCGCTGCACACGGCGCACTCCCTGCGGGTGTTCCTGCGCCGGCTGGACGGCAGGCTGCCCCAGGTCACCCAGCCGTTGCTGCTGCTGCGCAGCGTCCAGGACCATGTGGTCCCGGCGGCCGACTCGGCCCGCGTGCTGAGCCGGGTGTCGTCGACGGACGTAACGGAGATCGTGCTGGAACAGAGCTACCACGTGGCGACGTTGGACCACGATGCGGACCGGATCTTCGAGGAGAGCCTCGCCTTCATCGGCCGGCTCGCACCCAGTGTCGGCAAGGAAGGGACGGCCGCAGTTGGCTGAGCACGACTCCGACCGCGAGGATCGCGAGCCGGACGAGAAGAAAGTGCCCTTCGACGAGGAGGCCGCCTGGCAGGCCATCGTCGCGGGGTACGGCGAGGAGCCCGCGGACCCGCCGGGCGCCAAGCCCTTCAAGCCGGTGGAAGACCTCGCGCTGCCCGAACAGGACCCACCGGGCGAGGGCGCCGACGGTTCCGGGGAACCGCGGCCGCTCGGCAGCTCGGTCTCGTTCGCGCCGGGCATCGGCCCGCGCGACTACACCACGCCGGAGCCGTCCGAGGACGACTTCGACGAGGACGACGAGGGCCACTTCGTGCCGCCCGAACCACCGCCGCTGCCGACCGCCGACACCACCGCCAGGTTCGCCTGGCTCGGGGTCGTCGGCGGCCCCCTCCTGCTGCTGCTCGCCGTGCTGCTGGGCTGGGAGATGACGTGGTGGCTGACCACCCTCGGCATCGGCGGGTTCCTCGGCGGTTTCGTGACGCTGGTGGCCCGGATGCGGACGGACGACGACGATGACGTCGACCCGGGAAGCGGTGCCGTGGTCTGACGCGCGCTACGACGCCGGGATCTTGAGGGCGGCCAGGACCGGGAGGTGGTCCGTGGCCGCCCTCAGGTCCCGCTCCGTGATCCCCGGCACTGCCTGCGGCACACCGCAGCCGAGCACCTCGATGCCCTTGGTGGCGAAGACGGCGTCGATGCGCCGGTGGGGGGCGGAGCGGGTCCAGGTGAACTCGCCGCCCCAGGGGGCGGTGGTCCGGCAGTCCTGGAGAGCGGCGGCGAGGTGCCGGAAGGTGGGGCCGTCGGGGCGCTCGTTGAGATCACCGCCCGCGACGACGTGCTCCACGCCCATGTGGGCGAGCCGGTCGAGGAGCATCCGGCCCTGCTCGTAGCGCTCGTCCGTCCGCAGGCTGAGATGGCAGCTGATGACGCCCACGCGGGCCGAGCCGAAACGGACCACGGCGGTGGCGAGGCCACGCCGGTGGAGTCCGGGGGTGAGCGGGAGGAGTATGTCGTCCGTCCGCTCGACGGTGGCCCGCAGTGAGCACAGGATCGCGGGGCCCGCGGCCGTGGCTCCACCGGTGAGGACGACCTGGCCCGAGGCCGCCGCGAGCCGGGCGAGTTTCTTGCGCCACCGGAAGAAACGGGGGGCTTCCTGGATGAGGACCAGGTCGGGGGCGCAGGCGGTGATCACTCTGGCCAGGGCGTCGGTGTCGTCGCGCAGGGAGCGGATGTTGTAGCTCAGGACGCGGATGAGGGCTGAACCGTCGGGCTCTGTACGGGAGTTGGGGAGCTGCGGGGTTGCCATGCCGTCAATTTACGCTGCATGGAGTTGGGGCGCCCGATGGATCGGGGCGCGAGGTTCGTGGGCGACTGCCGACCGTTCGTGGCTTGTCGCGCAGTTCCCCGCGCCCCTGTGCGGCCGAGGTTTCTTACATGATCGGGTCGGGTTCGCGGGCCAGGTCCGCCGCGCCCACCAGGCCCGCCTTGTTGCCCAGCCGGGCCGCGATGACGTCGGCGACCGGGCGCCAGTTGCCGCCCACCAGCCAGCGCTTGTAGGACTTGCGGATCGGGTCGAGGACCAGTTCGCCCTCGTCGGAGAGGCCGCCGCCGACGATGAAGGCGGAGGGGTCGAAGAGGGAGGCGAGGTCGGCGAGGCCGGCACCGGCCCAGCGGGCCAGCTCGCGGTAGGAGTCGACGGCGACCGGGTCGCCCTGGCGGGCGGCCATGGAGATGTGCTTGCCCTCGATGCCCTCGGGGGTGCCGTCGCCGAGGCCGAGCAGGATCTCGGCGTGCTCGGGGGTGGCGTTGGCGCGCTGCTTGGCGTAGCGGACCAGGGCGCGGCCGGAGGCGTACTGCTCCCAGCAGCCCTGCGAGCCACAGCCGCACAGCAGGCCGTCCGGGACCATCCGGATGTGGCCGAACTCGGCGGCCACGCCGAAGTGGCCGCGGCGCAGCTTGTTGCCGATGATGATGCCGCCGCCGAGGCCGGTGCCGAGGGTGATGCAGATGACGTTGCGGTGGCCCTTGCCCGCGCCGAACTTGTACTCGCCCCAGGCGGCGGCGTTGGCGTCGTTCTCGACCACGACGGGGAGGCCGACGCGGGCCTCGACCTGCTCCTTCAGCGGCTCCTGACGCCAGTCGATGTTGGGCGCGAAGTACACCGTGGAGCGCTGCCGGTTCACATAGCCGGCGGCACCGATACCCACGCCGACGATCTCGTGCCCGGCGCGCGCGCCCTCGACGGCGGAGGCGATGGCGTCCACGATCGCCTCGGGCGTGCCCGGGGTCGGCACCTTGTGGGTCGAGAGGATGTTGCCTTCCTCATCGACCACGCCGGCCGCGATCTTCGTGCCGCCGATGTCGACGCCGATGGTGAGTCCCATGAATCCCTCAGTTTCGGTCGAGCCCCGCTACGGCCAACCGTACCCGAGGCCCTGCCGCGGGAGGGCTTCAGTCCAGGTCGATGCGCTCGCCCGGACCGGTGCCCTCGCCCCGGTCGGGACCGTCGGGCCAGTCGTCCTTCGGACCGGCCGCGCCGGTGGTCCAGCGGCGCTCCTGGGTCTGGACGGCGGAGCGGTAGGCGGCCAGCAGCTCGGAACCGGCCGCGGCGAGGTGGTCGAAGACCTCCGGGTTGCGCTCGATGACGGGTTCGACGGCGGCCTTCGCCTGCTGGACGACCTGCCGCACCACCTGCTGGGCGGCGGGTCCGGCGACGGCTCCGAGGAGCGGTGACTGGAGGCCGGACAGCTTGTCGGCCACCGTGTCCACGAACCTGCGCAGCTCCTCCGCGGCCGAGCCCGGGGTCTGGCCGTGCTCGGCGCGGCGGCGGGCCTGCTCGGCGGCGAGGTCCTCGGCACAGGCCGTGGCCCAGGCGTCGGCGTCGGTCGCCTTCCCCGTCCGTTCGGCCTCTTCGTAGGTGTCGGGTGCGGGGCGCTCTTCGCTCATGGCGGACTCCTGACTACGGTTCGCCCCTACGACGTTACCCGAATAGGCGTACGGCGTTCATCGTCCGAAGGAGGGCCACAGGTCGGGGTCCGGGGCGAACCGGATGCGCAGCTCGCCCTCCCGCAGTCCCGCGCCGGCGACGGTGCAGCGGCGCAGGGCGGACGGGAGCGGAACGATCCGCCGGAAGGGGCCCGCGGTGATCACGAGTTCGTCGCCGCGCCGGATCAGGTCGAGGTCCTCCCGTATCGCGCCGGGCAGCGGGATGTGCCAGACCAGCACGCCGTCGTCGGCGAGCCGGTCGGCCACGGGCCACTCGACCGGGGCGGGCGCGGGGTTGACGGCGGGCACGGCGAGGGCGGCGAGGTCGTCGGCGCCGCGCGGATCGCGGCCGAGGTGGAGGACGGTGCGGGCGTCGTGGTGCTCCTCCCAGTCGGCCAGGGCCTTGCGCTGCTGGGCGAGGAGCGTCAAGAAGGGCGCGAAGCCCGCTGGGGGGTGGTGCTCTGGCGACGGGTGGGCGGACGAGGTGTCGGGCGCGCTCTCGGGCAGGACACGGTTGGCGATCAGGGCCTCGGTGCGCAGGCCGCGCAGGGCGAGGCCGAGGGTCGCGGTGCGGACGGCGTCGGCGCCGGCGGGGCCGGGTTCGGCGACCAGGCGTACGGCCGTGTGCGGGTCGGTGAGCACCGCCTCCACGGCGCCCAGTTCGACGTCCCAGCGGGCAGCCGTCTCGTAGAGCCACTCGGCGGGCATGGGGATGCCGGCCAGGCGGCCGAGGACCGGGCGCAGGGCGCGGGCCGCCTGCCGCTCGGGCGGGAGCAGGCGGCGCAGATAGCGGCGCATCTCCTCGGGGAGGGCGAGGAGGGCGAGGGCCTGCGGGAGGGGCGGGAGGTCGGCGACGAGGAGGTCGTAGCGCTCGGAGAGGGCGGCGTCGCGCAGGGCACGCAGGAAGGACAGTTCCTCGGCGCCGGGCAGCGGGGTGACTTCCTCGGCGTCCAGGCGGGCGGCGCCGAGGAGGTCCAGGACGTTCGCGGCGCGGGTCTGGAAGGCGGTGAGGTCCTGCCGGAAGCGGTCGACCGCATCGGGCCTCCACACGGTGAGGAGCGGGGCGGCTTCGACCGGAGCCGGTCCCGTCCCGGTGCCCAGTGCCACGCCGAGGGTGTCGGTGTGATCGGCGCTGAGCAGGAGGGTGCGGGCGCCTTCGCCCGCGGCGCGCTGTGCGGTGGCGGCAGCGATGGTCGTACGGCCGCTGCCGCCCGGGCCCATGATCAGGATGGTGCGCATGAGGGTGAACGGTAGTGGAGCGGGGGCGCCGGGTGTCGCGCCTGGGCGGCGCTCACCTGGCACCCGGCACCGCAAGGCCGTGCCCACCCTCCCCATCGCTCTGCGGAACGACTGCCCACGGCAGGGGGGAGAGGCACGACCGCGCGCCCGCGAGGGCAGCGGTTCAGCGCCGCTCGGCGGTCAGCTTCCCGACTCCACCCTCTTCTTCAGGCCCGCGAGAGCGCGGTCGATGATCACCTTCTCCGCCTTCCGCTTGATCATGCCGAGCATGGGGATCTTGACGTCGACCGTGAGCTGGTAGGTGACCTCGGTGGCGTCGGCGCCGGCCGACTTGAGGATGTAGGAGCCGTCCAGGGAACGGAGCATCTGGGACTTCACCAGGGTCCAGGAGACCTCGTTCTCTCCGGTCCAGGTGTAGCCCAGGGTCTGGTCGTCCTTGATGGCGCCGGCGTCCATGACGAGCCGGACCTGCTCGGCGCGGCCCCGGTCGTCGGTCTTGAGGACCTCCGCCTCCTTGACCTCCCCGGTCCAGTCCGGGTAGCGGGCGAAGTCGGCGATCACCGCCATGACATCGGCCGGAGCCGCCTCGATCGTGATGCTCGAACTGGTGTGTTCCGCCATCGCCGTGGCTCCTCCAGATACGGACCTAAGAGTGTGCAGCGTGAAGGCTACCGCGCCGCCGACCAGCCGCCTTCACCGCCTTCACCGCATCTCCCGGTCCTCACCATTCGAGCGCCCAGGGCCTGCCCGTACCGGCGAAATGCCCCACGTTCACGCACTCGGTCGCCCCGATCCGCATCCGGCGCACCAGCGGCTGGTGGACGTGGCCGAAGAGGGAATAGCGCGGCCTGGTACGGCGGATCGAGTCCAGCAGGGCCCTGCTCCCCCGCTCGAAGCGGCGCGCGACGGTGTCGTAGACCAGCTCGGGCACCTCCGGCGGGATGTGTGTGCACAGCACGTCCACCTCGCCGACCGCCTCGATCTTCGCCGCGTACTCCTCGTCGTCGATCTCGTACGGCGTCCGCATCGGGGTGCGCAGGCCGCCGCCCACGAAGCCGAACGTCCAGCCGCCGATCTCCACCCGCTCCCCGTCCAGCACCGTGGTGCCGGGTTCCGCGTACTCACGCCACAGGGGCGGCATGTCGACATTTCCGTATGTCGCGTACGTAGGCGTCGGAAACGCGGCGAACATCTCGGCGTACTGCTTGCGCACCGCCTTCTCGATCGCGGTGGCCCGGTCGGAACCGATACCGGCCCACAGCCGGGCACCGAAGGCGCGCGCCTCCTCGAAGCGGCGGGCGGTGCGCAGCTCGACGATGCGGTCGGCGTTCTCCTTGCCGAACAGGTCGGGGAAGATCCCGCGCGAGTGGTCGGCGTAGTCGAGGAAGAGGACGAGGTCACCGAGGCAGATCAGGGCGTCCGCTCCGTCACCGGCCCGGGCCAGGTCACGGGCGTTGCCGTGCACGTCGCTGACCACATGGACGCGGGTCCTCCGGTTTCCGGAGCGTGTGGGTGCCATGGTGATCAAGCGTAAGTGTGTGGGGTGTGCGTGAACAGTGCCGGTCCGTCACCCGGTTACTCGCCGGTCGCTTAGGCCGTGGACTACTGTGCGCGAAGGAACGCCATCCCGTGTGACGCAGCGAACATCTCGTCGGGACCCCCTGTCGTAGAAGCCATACCGGCGGGTAACGTCCGGGCAGTCCAGTCGTGCTCTGGGTTTCAGCCAAGCGTGAAGCTCCGGAGCACTAGCCCGAGCCTTGGACCGCACCGTCGCATCACACAGTGTCGTGGCGCCGGCGCCCTATGAGGAGCAGCAGTCTTGCGCGAGTTCAGCCTTCCGGCTTTGTACGAGGTCCCCGCGGACGGCAACCTGACCGACATCGTCCGCAGAAACGCCGCGCAGCATCCCGACGTCGCCGTCATCGCCCGCAAGGTCGGCGGCGCCTGGCAGGACGTGACGGCCACGCAGTTCCTGGCCGAGGTGCACGCCGCCGCCAAGGGCCTCATCGCCGCCGGCGTGCAGCCCGGGGACCGGGTCGGCCTGATGTCGAGGACGCGCTACGAGTGGACGCTCCTCGACTTCGCGATCTGGTGCGCCGGCGCGGTCACCGTGCCGGTGTACGAGACCAGCTCGCCGGAGCAGGTGCAGTGGATCCTGTCCGACTCGGGCGCGACCGCCTGTGTCGTGGAACTGGACGGCCACGCGGCCGCGGTGGACGCGGTGCGCGACACGCTGCCCGCCCTCAAGCACGTCTGGCAGATCGAGGCCGGCGGCCTGGAGGAGCTGGGCCGGCTCGGGCAGGACGTCGCGGACGCGACCGTGGAGGAGCGCTCCTCGCTCGCCCGCGCCGACGACCCGGCGACCATCGTCTACACGAGCGGTACGACGGGCCGCCCCAAGGGGTGCGTGCTGACCCACCGCAGCTTCTTCGCCGAGTGCGGGAACATCGTGGAGCGGCTGCGGCCGCTGTTCCGCACCGGTGAGTGCTCGGTGCTGCTCTTCCTCCCGCTCGCGCATGTCTTCGGACGGCTCGTGCAGATCGCGCCGATGATGGCGCCGATCAAGCTGGGCTGCGTGCCGGACATCAAGCACCTCACCGACGAGCTGGCCGCCTTCCGGCCGACGCTGATCCTCGGCGTACCGCGCGTGTTCGAGAAGGTCTACAACTCCGCGCGCGCCAAGGCGCAGGCGGACGGCAAGGGCGCGATCTTCGACAAGGCCGCGGACACCGCGATCGCCTACAGCAAGGCGCTGGACACCCCGTCGGGCGCGCCCCTGGGCCTGAAGATCAAGCACAAGGTCTTCGACAAGCTGGTCTACAGCAAGCTGCGCGCGGTCCTCGGCGGCCGGGGCGAGTACGCCATCTCCGGCGGTGCCCCGCTGGGCGAGCGGCTCGGCCACTTCTTCCGCGGCATCGGCTTCACGGTGCTGGAGGGCTACGGCCTGACCGAATCCTGCGCGGCGACCGCGTTCAACCCCTGGGACCGGCAGAAGATCGGCACGGTCGGCCAGCCGCTGCCGGGCTCGGTGATCCGGATAGCGGACGACGGCGAGGTGCTGCTGCACGGCGAGCACCTGTTCAAGGAGTACTGGAACAACCCGGGCGCGACCGCGGAGGCGCTCGCCGACGGCTGGTTCCACACGGGTGACATCGGCACCCTCGACGAGGACGGCTACCTCAGGATCACCGGTCGCAAGAAGGAGATCATCGTCACCGCGGGCGGCAAGAACGTGGCCCCGGCCGTGATCGAGGACCGCATCCGGGCGCACGCGCTGGTCGCGGAGTGCATGGTGGTGGGCGACGGGCGGCCGTTCGTGGGCGCGCTGGTCACCATCGACGAGGAGTTCCTGGGCCGTTGGGCCGAGGAGCACGGCAAGCCGGCGGGCTCCACCGCGGCGTCGCTGCGCGAGGACGCGGACCTGATCGCCGCGATCCAGGACGCGGTCGACGACGGCAACGCCGCGGTGTCGAAGGCGGAATCGGTGCGGAAGTTCCGCATTCTGTCCTCCCAGTTCTCGGAGGAGTCGGGCCACCTCACCCCGTCGCTGAAGCTCAAGCGGAACGTGGTGGCGAAGGACTACGCGAACGAGATCGAGGCGATCTACGCGAAGTAGTCGCCCGTCCGGAAGAGCGTCATGGCGCGGTGTCCTCGGCGAGGACCCGCGCCATCGTGCGTTCGGCGAGGGCGGTGATGGTGACGAAGGGGTTCACGCCGAGGTTGCCGGGCACGAGCGAGCCGTCGGTGATGTAGAGCTTCGAGTACCCCTTGACCCGGCCGTAGTCGTCGGTCGCCTTCCCGAGGACGCAGCCGCCCAGCGGGTGGTAGGTGAAGTCGTCCGCGAAGATCTTGCTGGTCGAGCCGAAGAGGTCGTACCGGTAGATGGTCAGGTTGGCCGCGTTGATCCGGTCGAAGAGCTTCTTGGCCATGGCGACCGACACGGCGCTCTGGGCCGGGGTCCAGCCCAGCTTCACCGCGCCGGACGAGGAGTCGTACGAGAACGACGCCCGCTCGGGGTTCTTGGTGATCGCCAGGTACAGGCTGATCCAGTGCTCGAACCCCATGGGCAGCGGGGCGATCTCGGCGAAGACCGGGTTGTCGGCGTTGGCCCAGTCGTCGATGCCCATCACCGGCATGGTCGCCTCGTTGGCGCCGACCGTGTCCCAGACGTGGTTGGCGCGGCCGAGCATGGTGTTGCCGTTGGTGCCCCAGCCCGCGCCCACGCCGGAGTTCAGGTTCGGCAGGGTGCCGGTGTCCCGGGCGCGGACGAGGAGTTCGGTGGTGCCGAGGCTGCCGCCGCCGAGGAAGAGGTACGTGCAGCCGTACTGCTTGGTCTCCACGACCTTGCCGGTGGTGTCGATGCGGTCGGCGGTCAGGACGTACGATCCGTCGCTCGCCCTGGTGACCGCCTTGACCTTCTCCAGGGTGTGGATGGTGACGTTGCCGGTACCGAGGGCGGCGGCCAGGTAGGTCTTGTCGAGGCTGCGCTTGCCGTAGTTGTTGCCGTAGATGACCTCGCCGGCGAGCGCGGACCTGGTGGCGGTGCCGGCGGCCTCGCGCTGCATGTAGCCGAAGTCGTAGACGTTCGGCACGAAGGTGGTCTTCAGGCCGGCGTTGGCGGCGGCCTTACGGGAGGTGCGGGTGAACTTGTACCACTCCGTGGACTCGAACCAGGCCGGGTCGACGGTGTTGACGCCGAGCATGGAGCGGGCGCGCGGGAAGTAGGTGCCGTACATGTCGTCGGCGTCGACGGTCGGGAACTGCTCGGCGAAGTAGGACTTCAGCGGGGTGACCGCCATGCCGCCGTTGACCAGGGAGCCGCCGCCGACGCCACGGCCGACGTAGACCGACATGTTGTCGTAGTGCACGCGGTCGAGGGCCCCGGGGTAGGGGCTGATGTCCTTGTTGACGAGGTCCAGCCACAGGAAAGTGGCGAGCGGGGCCTCCGTGCGGGTGCGGAACCACATGGAGCGCTGGTCGGGGGCGCTGGTGGAGCAGAACACCTTGCCGTCGCTCCCGGCGGTGTTCCACAGGCGGCCCATCTCCAGGACGAGGGTGCGGATGCCGGCCTGGCCGAGGCGGAGAGCGGCTACGGCGCCGCCGTAGCCCGAACCGACGACGATGGCGGGGGCGGATTCGGCGGCGTCGGGCTCGGCCGCGCGGGCCGACTGCAGGCCGATACGGGTGAAGCCGAGGGCTGCGGCCGTCTGCAGGGCCGCCATACCGAGGATTTGACGTCTCGTCAGCTGACGCTGAATCAGTTTTCCTGTCATGCGCGCAGCATGTGCGGATTTTCCGGTTCCGCCAAGGGGCTCCGCCGGGCCGGACGCACCTGGAAGGCCGGCGCCGTGTCAGCGCTGCTCGCCCCCCACGGCGTCCTTGCCGGCGGCCCAGGCCCGGAGAGCCTCCGCGTGCTCCCGGATCAGCGACATCCGGGCTTCCCACTCCGCACCGTTGCGGTGATCGGGGTGGGCCGTGATCTGACCGCCGTGCTTGCGGTACATCAGCCCGGTGTCACCGATGAACCATCCGTCCGCCAGAGCGTCCAGACCGAGGAGAAGACCGGTGTCGCCCGAGGCGGGCAGGGCCATCCAGCCACCCAGCAGCGCCATCAAAGGGCGCCGGACGCAGAGCGTGGCGGGGTGGACGTGAGGGCGACGGTGCTCGGCCCAGAAATCGAATGCGCTCCCCCGCAGAAGCCTGCCCGGCCGCGGATCGCTGAGCTCGAACGACACGGTGCTGCCGTCCTCGAGGAGATCGACGACCCGGGACGTCGTCCAGCCCACCGAAGCGTGTTCCTCCAGCACGGCGACGTCACGCGCGAGTGCCCCGGGGGTGAGCTGATCGTCGGAGTCCAGGGTCTTCACGTAGCGGCCGGTCGACCGGGCGAACGCCATCGTTCGTGCCACGTGCGGGCCGCCGGCTCGCGACGCCGAGACGCGGATGCGCGGATCGTCCGCCGGAAGATGCGACCGCGCGCGGACGTCGCTCCCGTCCTCCTGCACGCACCATTCCCATGACCATCCGTCGGGAAGGTCCTGGGAGAGCAGGGAGGCGTACGCGTCGGGAAGGAAGCGCGCGGCGTCGCCGTGCACAGGAGTCACGACCGAGACGATGTTCATGAGGACCTTTCGACATGGTTCGTGTGCCGCTGCGGCTGGGCAGGGCGACGTCCTCGGAGGCCGGCGCGGCGGGCCGTCCGCTAGAGCAAGTCCCTGAGCTTCTCGGCCAGCAGGTCCCAGCGCCACTTCTCCTCGACCCACTGGCGGCCCCGCTCGCCCATGCGGCGGCGCAGCTCGGCGTCGGCGAGGAGGGCGACGATGCGTTCGGCGGCCTCGGCCGGCTCGCCGCCCCGCACGACCCAGCCGGTCTCCCCGTCGAGGACCGCGTCCGGCGCACCGCCGGAGTCACCCGCGACGACCGGCAGCCCGGTGGCGGAGGCCTCCAGGTAGACGATGCCGAGGCCCTCGACGTCCAGGCCGCCGCGCCGGGTGCGGCACGGCATGGCGAAGACGTCCCCGGCGCCGTAGTGCGCGGGCAGCTCGGACCAGGGCACGGAGCCCGTGAAGCGGACCGATGCCTCGACGCCGGTCTCCCGGGCCAGTCGGCGCAGATCCCGCTCGTAGGGTCCGCCGCCGACGACGAGCAGTACGGCGTCCGGCTCGGCGGCCAGGATGCGGGGCATGGCCCTGATGAGCGTGTCCTGGCCCTTGCGCGGCACCAGGCGCGAGACGCACACGACCACCGGCCGCTCGGTGAGCCCGAGCCGCGCTCGCACCTCGTCGCCGCCCGAGCCGGGGTGGAAGGTCTTCTCGTCGACTCCCGGCGGCAGCTGCACCATGCGCCCGGCCGCGTCGGGTGTGAGCGCGGTCGCGATCCGGGAGCGGGTGTACTCGCCCAGGTACGTGATCGTGTCCGTGGACTCGCCGATCCGGCGCAGCAGCTGCCGGGCGGCGGGCAGCTGGGCCCAGCCGGCCTCGTGCCCGTGGGTGGTGGCCACCAGGCGCCGGGCACCCGCCTCGCGCAGCGCGGGCGCCATCAGGCCGAGCGGCGCGGCCGCCCCGAACCACACCGAGGTGCAGCCGTGTTCGCGCAGCAGCCCGACCGCCCGCCGGGTCGCGGCCGGTGTGGGCAGCAGCATGGTCGTACGGTCGCGTACGACGGTGAAGGGCTGCTCCGCGTCGAAGGCTTCCGTGGCCGCGATGCCCTCCCGGCCACGCTTCCAGGTGGAGGCGTACACGACGAGCCGTCCCGGGTCCAGACGGAGGGCCATGTTGTGCAGGAAGGCCTGGATGCCGCCCGGGCGGGGCGGAAAGTCGTTGGTCACGATGAGCGTGTTGTGCATCGCCGCGGACTCTACCGGGCCGAGGTGTCCCCCCACCCGCCCACCCGACTCGCGCTCACTCGAAAACCCCGGCCACAGACCGCAGCCGGGACTCGCGACCGGCCGTCGGGGGCGGAGGCGGGAAGGGCAGGGGACGGAGGGCCGGGGGGCGGAAGGCCGGACGACGCAAGAGCCGGAACACGGAAAGGCCCAGGGACGCAAGATCCGAGAGCGGGTGGGCATGGGATCGGGGGGTTCTCGGCCCCGCTTCATGGCTCGTGCGCGGTCGGCCGGGGAA
This sequence comes from Streptomyces griseochromogenes, assembly GCF_001542625.1. Taxonomy (NCBI): domain Bacteria; kingdom Bacillati; phylum Actinomycetota; class Actinomycetes; order Kitasatosporales; family Streptomycetaceae; genus Streptomyces; species Streptomyces griseochromogenes. Next base: position 8,684,077 of record NZ_CP016279.1, read on the forward strand.
TCATGGTTTCCCAGGGCCACGGCATGCGACGGACAGGGGCGCGGGTGAAGAGGACGGGCGGGCAGGCCGCGGCGCTGCTCGGGGCCTGGTGTGTCAGTCGGCTGGTGCTGCTGCTCCTCGTGCTCCGGATGCTCCCCTTCCCCGGCGTGGACGTCACGACCGATGTGTCGGTGATCTACCAGGGCTGGTACGGGGTGCTGCGCCAGGGCACGTTCCCGGTGGGCGACGTGGCCTGGCAGTATCCGCCCGCCGCCGCCCTCCCGATCCTCTCCCCGGCCGCCCTGCCCTTCCTGGCCTACCCGCACGCCTTCTTCGCACTGGTGTGCCTCGCCGATCTGACCGTGCTGTCCCTGTTGCTGTACACGGGCCTGCGCCCCGGCCGGTCGCCGCGCGGGGCCTGGACCTGGGTCGCGGGCGTGCCGCTGCTCGGCCCGACGGTCTACGCCCGCTACGACCTGATGGTGACCGCGGTGGCCGTGGCGGCCCTGCTCGCCGGGACGCGGCGCCCCCGTGTGCTGGGCGCGCTGGCCGGCCTCGGGGCGCTGCTGAAGGTGTGGCCGGCGCTGCTCCTGGCGGGTGCCACGCGGCCGCGGGCGTGGACGTGGGCCGCGGTGACCGCGGGCGGCCTCGGCGCGCTGTTCGCCGCGGCCATGCCCGGCGCGTTCGGCTTCCTCGCCTTCCAGCGGGACCGGGGCACCGAGGTGGAGTCGCTGGGCGGCCTGGTCTTCCATGTCGCCCGGCGGTTCGGCTGGCCGGGCGAGGTGCTGCTGAACTACGGCTCGATCGAGTTCCTCGGCCCGTACGTCGGCCTGGTCAGCAGCGCCGCGATGGCACTGACCGGGGCGGCCTTCGGCTGGCTGGTGCTGTGGCGGCTGCGGGCGGCCCGGTTCGCGCCGCACACGCTCGCGGACGCGGCCTTCACGGCGGTGCTGCTGTTCACCGTCACCAGCCGGGTGATCAGCCCGCAGTACCTGGTGTGGCTGATCGGCCTGGCCGCCGTGTGCCTGTGCTTCAGGGCGAGCCGGATGGGCGCACCCGCCTCGCTGCTCCTGGCCGCGGCCCTGCTCACGGTCATGGAGTTCCCGATCGGTTTCGCGCACGTGGTCGTGAGCGACCCGTACGGCGTCACGCTGCTGCTGCTCCGCGACGGGCTGCTGGTCGCTGCCACGCTGATCGCGGCCCGGGAGCTGTGGCGGCGCGCGGTGCCCGCGGCCGCCGGGACTCCGCTGCCCCGTCAGACGACCCGCGCGAAGGAGACCTCCGCCTCCTGACGGCCCGCCCGTCGCAGCAGCACCGTCACGGCCCCGCACTGCACGGCCATCGCGAGGGCGAGCGCCAGGCAGACGCCGGGCAGGCCGAGGCCGGCGAGGACATGGGCCAGGGGCAGCTGGACGGCGGTGCCGAGCAGGGTGACCCTGAGCAGAGCCGGTGCTCCGCCGCTGCCCTCGAAGACCCCGCCGAGCGCGATGAAGCAGGACATCAGCAGGAGGTAGGGGCCGACGCAGCGCAGGAACAGGACGCCCTGACGGGCGGCTTCGGGTCCGGCGCCGAACGCGGCCATGATCCAGGGGGCGGTGGCGGCGAACAGCACGGCGGCGCCCAGCCCGAGGGCCGCGGACACGAGCATCGCCTGCCGGCCGATGGCCCGGCGTGCGTCCTTGCCCGCGCCCCGGGTGTGCGCGGTGTGGATCGCGGCGGCCTGCCGTACCGAGTAGAAGGCCATCGTGGCGACGTACATGACCTTGTACGCGATCGCGTACGCGGCCACCGCCGGCACACCGAGCCGCGCCACGATCGCCACCAGCATCAGCGCCCCGCCCTGCCGCACCGTGAAGTCGGCGGACATGGGCAGGCCGGTGGTGAGGGTGCGGCGCAGGGCGGCGAGACGGGGGTGCCCCCGGATGAGATCGTTCGAGCAGGAGGAAGGCCCCGTCGGGCGGGACCGCGCGGCCGTGCGCAGCAGGGCGTTGCGGCCGAGGGCGCGCAGGCCGGCCGCCAGGGCCGCACAGCGGCACAGCACCGTGGAGGCGGCGGCGCCCCGGACGCCGTAGAAGTGGATCAGCACGGGGTCGCAGAGCAGGATCAGCCCGTTGGCCAGCAGGGCGAGCCGCATCGGGGTGCGGGTGTCGCCCGCGCCCTTGAGGATGCCGTCGACGAGCTGCTGGGCGAAGAAGACGGTCATGCCCGGCAGGGAGATCGCGAAGTAGGCGGTCGCGAGGTGCAGGGCCGCCGACCCGCCGCCGCCGAGGACCAGGCGGGCCAGCGGCTCGCGCAGCAGCAGCCCGCCCACCGCGACCAGCGGTGTGACCAGCCCGCACAGCGCCCAGCCGCCGCGCACCGCGGCCCGCACGGCGTCGGGATCGCGGGCGCCCCTGGCGTGCGCGATCAGCACGGTCGTCCCGGAGGCGAAGACCATCGCGACTCCGAGCAGCAGGTTCTCGGTGTTGGTCGCGACGGCCACGGCGGCCACGGCGGCACCGCCGAGCCGGGAGACCCAGACGGTGTTGATGATCCCGGAGGCGACGGAGGCGAGGAGCGAGAAGTAGACGGGCCGGGCGAGCGAGACGAGCCGTGAGCGATGAGCGTTCATCATGTCCCCCTGCATCGAGCCACCTCTTATCGTGTTACCTCTAAACGAGGTAGCTCGATAAGAGGTAGCATGGCCGTCAGGTCCGCTGCAAGGAGGAATTCGCGTGCTGGAGCTGTCGATCCTGGGGTTCCTCGCCGAGGGACCCCTGCACGGCTACGAACTGAAGGAGCGCATCACGGCGCTGAGCGGCCATGTCCGCCCGGTCAGCGACGGCGCCCTCTATCCGGCCATCAACCGGCTCGTCGCCGCGGACAAACTCGATCAGCGCGCCGAGGAGGGCGCCGGCGCCGCCCCGCGCCGGATGCTGTCCCTCACCGAGCGGGGCCGCGCGGATCTGCTGGAGCGGCTGCGGCACCCCAAGCAGGTGGAGATCACCGACCACGTCCGCTTCAACACGGTGCTGGCCTTCCTCGGCCGGCTGCCCGACCCGGCCGAGCAGGCCGCGGTGCTGCGCCGCCGGCTGGACTTCCTGCAGACCCCGGCGAGCTTCTTCTACCGGGATGGCGAACCGGTGCGCGCGGAGGAGGCCGGTGACCTCTTCCGGCAGGGCATGCTGCGGGTCGCCCGGGCCACCGGCACGGCGGAGCGGGCGTGGCTGCGCGAGGCCATCGAGGTCCTCGGTCAGCCGAGCTGATCGCGCACGTACTCCCGCCACCGCGCGGTGAACGCCTCGGGCGTCGTCCCGAGCACCTTCGTCAACGCCTCGTCGAGAGCGCCCTCGCGCTTCGGGTGGGCGCCGACGGACCGGTAGAAGGCGCCGAGCCGGGCCGGACCCCAGTGATCGGCGATCATCCGGCAGGCCAGCCAGCCGCCCTCGTAGGCTTCGGCGAGGTGGACCGGGTCGCTGCTGAAGCGGAAGTCCCGGTCGACGGGGAGCGCCGAGGGCACAGTGCCGTCCTGGACGGCACGGGCGAGTTCCGGCGCGGCCTCGGGGGGCGTACGGCCGGTGCCGAGGTAACCGATCCAGTCGGCGTAGCCCTCGGAGAGCCACAGCGGGGTGGCGGTGGTGGTGTGCGCGCGGGTGGCCACATGGGTGGTCTCGTGGGTGAGCACGACCTGCTTGCCGACGCCGCCGAGCAGGGCGTACGCGTCCGGGTTGACGACCACCCGGTCCGCGGGCGCGGCACCGGACCCGCCCACCTCCCCGGTGGTGACCGCGGCGATGCCCCGGTAGTTGGCGGCGGGAGAACCGAGCAGGGCCGCCATCCCCTCCAGCGTGTGCGGGACGAGGACGACGACCCGGCGCGCCCAGTCGGTGCCCCAGGCACCGGAGACGGCCGGGACGGCGCGGTCGGCGAGGCCGGCGTACCCGCGCAGCACGCCGGCGCTCTGGCCGGTCCCGAGCACCAGGCTGTGCGCGCCCTCGACGGCGGTCACCGTGCCCTCGTCCCACAGCTGCCGACCGGCCCCCCGCGCGGGCCGGTCGGCGGTCACGTACCACCTGCCGTCGGCGGTGCGGCCGAGGGCGAGGGTGCGGCGGACACTCACCGGGGCCCGGTCGTAGCCGGCGACCCGGTAGCGCAGATCGGCGTCGGCGGTGGCGCCGGAGCCGCCGCGGCGCAGGCCGGTCACCCGGTAGGTCCAGGAGGCCAGCGGGAGCGCGCGCAGGCGGGTGTACTCGCCACGGGTGCCCGTCACGCCGTAGGCCCTCTCGTCATGGCCGAGCAGGGCCGCCGAACGCGCGTCGAGCACCCGCTGGACCTGGGCGCGCGCGGAGTCGGCCGCCGTTCGCCCGCCGCATCCGGACAGGGGCGCCGTGAGCAGCAGACAGAGTCCCACCGCCGTGGAACGCCACACCCGCCGGGCTCGCCCGCGATCAGCCATTTTCCGATCGTACGGTGCGCGGTGGGAGGTCAGGGCCGGGTGACCGAGGTGATGGGCATCATCCCGACCGGGTCGTAGCGCACCGGCGCCCCCGGGTAGGGCGCGTGGACGACCTGGCCGTTGCCGACGTACATCCCCACATGGCTGGCGTCGCCGCGGTAGACGACCAGGTCGCCGGGGCGCGCCTGGGAGAGCGGGATATGCCGGCCGGCGTAGCGCTGCTCCTGCGAGGTGCGCGGCAGATGGACCCCGGCCCGTGCGTACGACCACTGCATCAGGCCCGAGCAGTCGAAGCCGGAGGGCCCGTTGGCACCCCAGACGTAGGGGCGGCCGAGGGCGGAGAGGGCGGCGGCGACGGCGGCCGAGGCGCGGGAGTCGGTGGCGACGGCGCCCACGCCCGCGTCGGTCAGGCCGGGCACGCCGGGCAGGTCGGCGCGGACGGAGCGGGAGGCCCGGTCGTAGGCGACGCGTTCGGCGGCGGGCAGGGAGTTGAGCAGCTGCCGGGCCTTGGCGAGTTTCTGCTCGACGGTCCGCTTGTGCGCGGCGACGGCCCTGCGGCTCTGCTCCAGGGCGGCGAGCTTCCCGGCGGCCTCGGAGCGCTCCTGGGTGAGGTCACGCATCGCCGACCGCAACTCGCTCAGCCGCTCGGACTGCTCGGCACCGATGCGGTCGAGCGTGGTGGCCTTGTCGAGGTAGTCGGCCGGGTCGTCGGAGAAGAGCAGGGCGACGGCCGGGTCGATGCCGCCGGAGCGGTACTGGGCGCCGGCCAGCGAACCGAGCCGCTCGCGCAAGGTGTTGATGCGCTGCTGCTGCCGGGCGATGTGGTCCTGGGCTTCCTTGACCTCCCGGCGCAGCGTGTCGGCCCGCTCGTCGGCCTTGTCGTAGGCCTGGGTCGCCTTCTCGGCCTCGGCGTAGAGGCGGTCCACCTCGGCCCGGGTGCTTCCGTGCGGGGCCGCTTGGGCGGGTACGGCACCGAGTGCGGTGGCCGCGGCCGCGAGCGCGCACAGGGCGGCACCGGCGCCCCGGTCGAAGCCGGACGGTACAAGGCGGCGATGGGACCCCACGGCAGTCCTTCTGCTGGCGGACAGAGACGGCGTCCCCGGCGCCGGGGACGGGGAGGCCCCTGCGCCGGGGAAACGCGCCAGACAGTAGCCGTGCGACAGGGCGGCGGCGAAACACCCCGGTACACCTCGGTGACCGCACAAAACGGGACGCCCCGCCACTGACGCAGGTCATGGGCGGGGCGTGGAGTCAGTTCCGGTTCCCGGGATTCGCCCGTTCGGACGTCACCCGGTCCTGACTTCAGGAGGGATCAGATGCGGACGCCGAACTCGAACGTCATGTTGCTCATCGCCTCGTAGCGCACCACGGCGCCGGTGTGCGGAGCGTGCAACACCTGGCCGTTGCCCGCGTACAGACCGACGTGGTGGTAGTCGCCGAAGAAGATGACGAGGTCGCCGACCTTCAGCTGGCTCTGGTCGTAGATACGTGTCCCCGCATTGGCCTGCGCCTCGGAGGTGCGCGGTATCGAGACGCCGGCCTGGGCGTAGGCCCAGGAGGTCAGGCCGGAGCAGTCGTAGGAGGAGGGGCCGGTGGCGCCGTAGACGTAGGGCTTGCCTATCTGGCTCTGGGCGGCCTGGAAGGCAGCCTCTGCGCGGCCGGAGGCGGGCGGGGCGTCGCCGAGGTTCACTCGCTCGCTGGAGGAGCGGTCGGCGCGCTGCTGCTGGGCGGCCAGCTCCGCCTTCTCCTTGGCGGTCAGGGAGTTGAGCAGCTTCTGCGCGTCGGCGAGCTTGCCCTGGACTTCCTTCTTCTTGTTGCCCAGTTCCGTGCGGGTGGCGGCGAGGTCCTTGAGCTTCTCGGCGGCCTCGGCGCGCTCCTGGGCGAGTTCGCGCTGTTTGTCCTGAATCTTCTTCAGGGCCTCGACCTGCTGGCTGCTCAACTGGTCGAGCGTGGAGGCCTTGTCGAGGAAGTCGTCCGGGTTGGAGGACAGGAAGAGCTGGACCGAGGAATCTATGCCACCGGAGCGGTACTGGGCCGTCGCCAGCGAACCGAGGCCGTCGCGGAGCTTGTTGAGCTCCTGCTGACCGCGGGCCACATTGTCCTGAATGGTGGATATTTCCTTTTGCAGCTTCTGCTGCTTCTCCTTGGCCCCGTTGTACTTCTCGGTGGCCTGCTCCGCCTGCTCGTAGAGCTTGTCGACCTTCGCCTTGACCTCGTCCTTGCCGAGCTTCTCGCTCGGTGCGGCATTGGCGGCGTTCGCGCTGAGCGCGACGGCGGCGGCTGCCGCGGTGGTCAGCACGGTCACGCGCGTGCGGCTCGGCTGCTTCAGTCGACGGTGGGACGCCACGGAGGACGAACTCCTTCTTGTGAGTGTTCACCCGTTCGGAGGTTCGAGCCCAGACCCTAGTGACCCACTTGTGATCAGTTCAAATCCTCGCACCAAAAAACACCGTGACGCAATGCATTCTTTGCACACAACTCACATCCAGTGATGCTCGATTGACCCTATGTGGCGTGCAGGTCAGGTCAATTCGGGCATTGTGCGCACGCGTTGAATCTTCAGGACAGTCGCTTGAGAAGTACCGCAGAGGCGACCGGTCGGGCACCCGCCCTGGCGACGCCGTCGGCCACCTCCCGGTCGGTCGAGGCGACGATGACCGGACGGCCCGGCGGCTCCGCGCGCACGAGCTGGCGGATCAGCTCGTCCGCCGTGACCCCCGGCTTGGAGAACAGCACCCGCACCCCGCGCGGCGGCGCGAGCAGCACCGGCGCCGCCAGCTCGGCCCCGTCGAAGACACACGTCACCTCGGCGCCGGTCTGCGCGGCGAGCGCCGAGAGCTGGCCGAGGAGCCTGAGCCGCTGCTTCTCCAGCGGCATCTGCGGATAGCCGGTCTTGGTGACGTTGTAGCCGTCGACCACCAGATGCGCCTGCGGCAGCGCGAGCAGCTGGTCCAGGATCGCGGGGTCGTTCTCGGACAGCGCCCGGGCCGCGATGTCCTTCGGGGTCATCCGTCCCGGTTCGACCGCGTCCACGGTCTCGGCCGGGCGCACCGAGACCGGCGGCAGCGCGAGTTCCCGGCGCAGCCCCTGGGTGGCGTCCAGCAGGGTGTCGAGCAGCAGCCGTACCCGCATGTCCTCGACGCTGCGGCTCTCCCGGGCCGCCCTGCGGGTGGCCTCCAGCGCGGCCTCGGCCTCGCCCAGACGGGTCTTGAGCCGCCGGGACTCGCTCTCGGCGGCCGACACCTGCGCCTGCCCCTCGGTGCGCACGGCCTCGATCTCGCCCCGGACCTTGCGCAGCGCGGCCTCCCCGCGCTTGACGTCGCTGAGCGCGGCACGCAGTTTTCGGTGAAGCGATTCCGCTTCCTTCTTCGCCGACTCCAGCTCGGTGCGCAGCCGTTCGGCTTCGGCCCGGGTCTGCTCCCGGGCCTGGGCGAGTTCGGCGCGCAGCCGCTCCAGTTCGGCCCGGCTCTCCTCGTCGGCCCGCTCGGCGTCCGCGCGCTGGGCCTCCTCGCCGGCCGCGGCGACCAGCTTCACCCAGCCCGCGGGGCGCAGTACGTAGGCCGCGGCCGCCACGTCGAGCGGGTCCGCGGCCGGGGGCGGCGAGCCGGAGTCGAGGGCGCCGGAGAGTTCCGGCTGCGCCTCTCTGAACTTCTCCCCGATCCGCTGCCGGAACAGCGCATCGGTCTCCACCGCGGCCGCCATCGCGTTCCCGGCGAACTTGGCCCGCCGACTCGGGGTGAACCGGGCGTACTGCCTCAGCTGGGCGGGCAGTTCGCCGACCGTCAGCCCGCCGAAGCCGTCCGACACGATCTGCACGACCCGCCGGCGCACGCCGTCGGGCAGCGGACGGTCAAGCACCTCAGCGGTGCCGTCGCCCGGCCCCCCGCCTGCGGTCTCCACCATCCGTCACACCCCAATACCTGTACGGGGCCCGCTCCGCTCAGGAGCCGGCGCCCGGCCTGTCCACGAGCTCCACCTGGTCCACCGCGTTGCACCAGCGGCAACGCACCGACTCGATGGTCTCACTGACCACCTCGCGCTCCTCGACCGTCGGCTCACCGGCCAGGTCGAGGTGGACGTACTCGACGACCTTCGACGAGCGGGTCACGTCGAAGCGGGTGAGGTTTCCGCAGAGGGTGCAGCGCCATCGCGTCGTGGCGGTCGGCAGGGGAACCGTCATCGTGGCTGTTCGCTTCCTTACTCGGGTCCGTCCGCGCCGCTCCCCGACGCGTGTGGCTCGTAACCCTACGGCCTGGCGGGTCCTCGCCGCCCATCTGTTCACGGCGGCGAGGCGGTCTGTCGGCATGCGTCCCGTTACGTCATGCTCTGTAGTCATGATCAACGCCAGGAGCACAGCGGCGGGCAGAGCCCTCAGGGCGGTCCGGGCGGTCCGGGGTGCCTCCGCCCCGATGACATACGGCCTCATGGCCCTGTGCTGCCTGATCTTCGTGCTGGGCCCGGCCTCGGGGCTGACTCCGGCGTACGGCTCCGGGGACGCGCTGACGGCGGCGCAGCGCACGTACTTCCGGCGCTGGGGAGTGGTCCCGGAGCAGCTGTTCGACGGGCCCGCCCGAGACGTCCTCACGCCGGCCACCGCGCTGTTCGTGCACGGCAGCTGGGTACATCTGCTCGGCAACATGCTCTTCCTCTTCGTCTTCGGGACGATGACCGAGGAGCGGATGGGCCGGCTGGAGTTCACCCTCTTCTACGTCGGCTGCGGCTACCTGGCCCTGCTGGGGTACGCGGCCGCCAACGCCGCCTCCGAGCAGTCGCTGGTGGGCGCCTCCGGGGCGATCTCGGCGGTCCTCGGAGCGTTCCTCTACCTGTTCCCCCGCGCCCGTGTCACCAGTCTCCTCCCCTTCCTGCTCTTCCTGCCGATGCGATTCCCGGCCTGGGTCGTGCTGCCCTTCTGGGCGGCTCTGCAGTGGCTCGCGGCGGGGCGTTCCGCGCAAGGGCCGGGGGTGGCGTACCTGGCGCATCTGGTGGGGTTCGGGGTGGGCTTCGTCTATGCGTGGGCGCGATTCCGTACGACTAGAGTGAAGGCCGCCGCAGCTCCGGTACCCGAGGGAGAGAACCAGTCGTGATCACCGCGATCGTCCTGATCAAGACCAGCGTGGACCGGATCCCCGAGATCGCGGAGCAGATCGCTTCGCTGGACTCGGTGAGTGAGGTCTTCTCCGTCACCGGTACCTATGACCTGATCGCCATGGTCCGGGTGCGGCAGCACGAGGATCTGGCCGAGGTGATTCCGGGGCGGATCAGCAAGATTCCGGGGGTCGAGGGCACGGATACGCATGTCGCTTTCCGGACGTACTCGCAGCATGATCTTGAGGCGGCGTTTTCGATCGGGTTGGACAACTGATCGGTTCAACGCCGCCTGGGCGTCTGCGAGGCGCGGTCGTCTTGCGGGTGCGGGTGCGTTGTGGTTTCTCGCGCAGTTCCCCGCGCCCCTGGGGCTGCCCTTCAGGCCGGCTTCAGACCGCGGGGACGCAGCGGCCTTCCTCGGTGCGGTACTGCCACTTGGCGCCGTCGCGGACCAGTTCCTTCACCGCCTTGACGAAGCGGTCCACGTGTTCGTCGGGCGTGCCCGCGCCGAAGCTCACCCGGATCGCGTTCAGGGACTTCTCGCCGGGGGCCGCCTCGGGGGCGCCGCATTCGCCCTGCGTCTGGGGGGCGGAGCCCAGCAGGGTGCGGACCAGGGGGTGGGCGCAGAACAGGCCGTCGCGGACGCCGATGCCGTACTCGGCGGAGAGGGCGGCGGCGAAGTGGGAGCTGTTCCAGCCGTCCACGACGAAGCTGATCACACCGACGCGCGGGGCGTCGTCGCCGAAGAGGGAGAGGATCCTGACCTCGGGGACCTCGGCGAGGCCCTCGCGGACCTCGGCGATCAGGTGCCGTTCACGGGCGACGAGGCTGTCGAAGCCGGCCTCGGTCAGCGCCTTGCAGGCGGAGGCGATGGAGTAGGCGCCGATGACGTTCGGGGAGCCCGCCTCGTGGCGGGCGGCGTTCTCGTGCCACTGAACGGCCACTCCCCCGTCCTCGCGCCGGGTGACCTTGCGGCTCGCGCCGCCGCCCGCGAGGTACGGCTCGGCGGCGACCAGCCAGTCGGCGCGGCCGGCCAGGACGCCGGAGCCGAAGGGGGCGTACAGCTTGTGGCCGGAGAAGGCGACCCAGTCGACGTCCAGCTCCTGGACCGAGACCGGGTGGTGCGGGGCCAGCTGAGCGGCGTCCAGGACGATCCGGGCGCCGTGGGCGTGGGCGGCGGCGGCCAGCTCGCGCACCGGCCACAGCTCGCCGGTGACGTTGGAGGCGCCGGTGACACAGACCAGGGCCGGGCCGTGGGGGTCCCGGTCGGCCAGGGCCCGCTCCAGGGTCTCCACGGCCTGCCGCGGGGTGCGCGGGGCGTTGAGGTAGGTGACGCGGGCGTCCTGCCAGGGCAGCAGGGAGGCGTGGTGCTCGGTCTCGAAGACGAAGACCTGGCAGTCGGCCGGGAGCGCGCGGGCGAGGAGGTTGAGGGAGTCCGTGGTCGAGCGGGTGAAGATGACCTGGTCGGCCTCGCGGCAGTCGAGGAACTCGGCGACCGTCCCGCGGGCGTTCTCGAACAGGTCGGTGGAGAGCTGGGAGAGGTAGCCGGCGCCACGGTGGACGCTGCCGTAGTACGGCGCGTAGGCCGCCACGTCGTCCCAGACGCGCTGCAGGGCGGGGGCGCTGGCCGCGTAGTCGAGGGCGGCGTAGGCGACTTCGCCGCCGGTCACGAGCGGGACAGTGACATCACGGCCCAGAACGGGCAGGTGGGCGCAAATGGACTGGGCGGAGGCAGCGGTGGAGACGGACATGGGGAACTCCCGTGAATGGCAAGGCGGAACCGCCGTGCGAGCGGGTGTGGCTCAAGCACGGAGGAAGTGAAAAGGGGGATGCGGAGGCGGGGCTCTACGCCCTATCGCATTCGCTTGCTCACGGGAGGCTCCTCGACGACCAGGACCCCTGGTGTGCGAGGGGTCCGCGCTTGCCGTAGACCTCGCTGCCTACGGCCTGGTCTTCACCCGGGGCACCCCGCCACGGACGGAGGGTTGCCGGACAGCCGGCCGGGGCCTTGTGGCTGTCACTCATGACCTGGACAGGAACGTACGTGAAGTGATCGCGGTCCCGCAACTCCTGTCCGGATCGCGGGACCGCGCCTCGGATCCGTTACCTGTTGCTCGCCGCCACCCAGCGCTCCAGCGTCCGCTTCGCCGCGGCCGAGTCGATCGACTCGGCCGCCTCGGCCATACCGGCCCGCAGCTGATCGGCCAGCGGCGCCCCGGTCGGCCGCAGAGCGACGAGCGCGGCCGCCGAGTTCAGCAGTACCGCGTCCCGGACGGGGCCCTTCTCGCCGTCCAGCACGCGCCGGGCCACTTCCGCGTTGTAGGACGCGTCGGCGCCGCGCAGGGCTTCCACGGGGACGAGTTCGATGCCGACGTCCCGCGGGTCGAAGCTCTCCTCGGTGACCTTGCCGTCCCTGACCACCCACACCCGGGAGGTGGAGGTGGTGGTCAGCTCGTCCAGGCCGTCGTCCCCGCGGAAGACCAGCGCGGAGTTGCCGCGCTCGGCGAGGACCCCGGCCACGATCGGCGCCATGCGCGGATCGGCGACACCGACGGCCTGGGCCCGCACCTTGGCCGGATTGGTCAGCGGACCGAGGACGTTGAAGGTCGTACGGATCCCCAGCTGGCCGCGCGCGGGGGCGACGTACCGCAGCGACGGGTGGAACTTCACCGCGAAGCAGATGGTGATGCCGGCCTCTTCGGCGACCTCGGCGACCCGCTGCGGGGTCAGGTTCAGATTGATGCCGAGCTTCTCCAGGACGTCGGAGGACCCGGAGGCGGAGGACGCGGCGCGGTTGCCGTGCTTGACGACCTTCGCTCCCGTGCCGGCGACCACGATCGAGGACATCGTGGAGATGTTCACCGTCTTGGCGCCGTCGCCGCCGGTGCCGACGATGTCGACGGCCGGCCCCGGCACCTCGATCACGTTGGCGTGCTCGTACATGGTCCGCACGAGGCCGGTGATCTCCTGCACCGTCTCGCCCTTGGCCCGCAGCGCCACCATGAATCCGGCGATCTGCGCGTCGGTCGCCTCCCCGCGCATGATCAGGTCCATCGCCCAGGCCGTGTCGTCGGCGGTGAGGTCCCGGCCGTCCAGCAGCCCGTTCAGCAGGGCGGGCCAGGAACGGCCCGCCGCGGTGTCGCCTCCAGCGGGGGTCACAGCGCTCATAGCCGCTCCTGTGTGTCTAGCAGAACAGTGTGATCCCACCCTATCCAGCCCGGGGCACGGCGAAGGGCCCCGTCCGGAAGCCGGACGGGGCCCTTCTGCGTGGCGTGGCGACGCGGGGATCAGTGGTGGCCGTGGCCGCTCGTGATCTCCTTGTACTCCTCGACGGACGGCTTCGGGATCTGGTTGTCCTCGCCGTAGTAGGCGTTGCTGAGCTTGGCGCGCAGCTTCTCGGACGTCTTCACCTTCCGCTCGACACCGTTCTCGTCGACCGTCGGGCCGATCTCGGCCGGCTCGTACTGGTGGTGGGCCGTGAGGGTGTGCAGCTGCTCCTGGCTGAGCGGCTCGTGGACCTCGATGAACTCACCGTGCGGCAGACGCTTGATGATGCCGGTCTCGCGACCGTGCAGCACCTTCTCGCGGTCGCGGCGCTGCAGGCCGAGGCAGATCCGCTTGGTGGCGATGAACGCGATGACCGGTCCGGCAAAGAAGAAGATCCGGACGAACCAGGTCACGTCGTTGATCGACAGGTGGAAGTGGGTGGCGATGAGGTCGTTGCCACCACCGACCAGGCCGACCATGTACACCGTGACCCAGGCGGCACCGAAGGCCGTACGGGTCGGGGCGTTGCGCGGGCGGTCCAGGATGTGGTGCTCGCTCTTGTCGCCGGTGACCCAGGACTCGATGAACGGGTAGACCGCGATCACGCCCAGGACCAGACCGAAGAGGACCAGCGGGATGAACACGCCGAGGACCAGCGTGTGACCCCAGAAGTTGATCTCCCAGCCCGGCATGTAGCGGACCAGACCCTCGGCGAAGCCCATGTACCAGTCGGGCTGGGCGCCGGTGGACACCTGGTCGGGGCGGTAGGGACCCATGGCCCAGATCGGGTTGATCTGGGTCACCGCGGCGATGGCCGCGATCACACCGAAGACCAGGAAGAAGAAGCCGCCCGCCTTGGCCATGTACACCGGCAGCAGCGGCATGCCGACGACGTTCTTCTCGCTCTTTCCGGGACCCGCGAACTGCGTGTGCTTGTGGTAGAAGACCAGGATCAGGTGGCCCACCATCAGGCCGAGCATGATGCCCGGCAGCAGCAGGATGTGGATCGAGTAGAACCGGGCGACGAAGTCGTGACCGGGGAACTGACCGCCGAAGAGGAAGAACGAGATGTACGAGCCGACGATCGGCATCGACAGGATCGCACCCTCGGTGAAGCGGACACCGGTGCCGGAGAGCAGGTCGTCCGGGAGCGAGTAACCGGTGAAACCGGTGAACATGCCGAGGACGAACAGCAGGAAGCCGAACAGCCAGTTGATCTCACGCGGCTTGCGGAACGCGCCGGTGAAGAACACGCGCATCATGTGCACGAACATGCCGGCGAGGAAGATCAGCGCGGCCCAGTGGTGGATCTGCCGGATGAGCAGACCACCGCGCACGTCGAAGGAGATGTGCAGGGTCGAGTTGAACGCCTCGGACATCAGCTGTCCCTGGAGCGGGACGTAGCTGCCGTGGTACTCCACCTCGTTCATCGACGGGTGGAAGAACAGCGTCAGATAGACACCGGTCAGAATGATGATGAGGAAGCTGTACATGCAGACTTCGCCCAACATGAACGACCAGTGGTCGGGGAAGATCTTGCGCATGTTGGACTTGGCCAGGGAGTAGATCCCGAGCCGGCCGTCGGCCCAGTCCGCGATCCGCTCGCCTGCCGGGGCCTTGCCGCGGCGCTCGTTGTTCTCGTTGGTGCTCATCCGCGCTCCCAGAATGCAGGACCGACGGGCTCCTCGAAGTCGCCGAGCGCCTGGAGGTAACCCTCGTCGTTCACGCCGATGCGCAGCTGCGGCAGGGCGTGACCGGCCGGGCCGAAGATCACTCGGGCACCGTCGGAGAGGTCGAAGGTGGACTGGTGGCACGGGCACAGCACGTGGTGCGTCTGCTGCTCGTACAGGGAGATCGGGCAGCCGACGTGGGTGCAGATCTTCGAGAACGCGACGATGCCCTGGTGCGACCAGTCGAGCTCGCGCTTGTCCTTGATGTTGTCCGGCTGCAGCCTGATGATCATCAGGGCGGCCTTGGCGATCTCGTTCTGGAACTCCTCGTCGGTCTCCTCCAGGCCCTCGGGCTTGGCGAAGGTCAGCGAACCGACGGCGACGTCCTCGGGACGCAGCGGCTGGTTCGTGTTCATGTTGACGAGCAGCTTGCCCTTGGCCCACAACGTGTGGCGCAGCGAGGTGCCGGGCAGCGGACCGAGGTCGCGCAGCAGCATGACGCCGGAGAGCGGCACGAGGGCCAGCGCGCCGAACATCGTGGTGCGGATCAGCCCGCGGCGGCCGATCGCCGACTCGTTGGCGCCCTGCTTGAAGTCCGCGTGGACCTTCGCACGGACCTCGGGAGAGGCCGCGATCGCGTGGCGCTCGTCGGCGACCTCCACGTCGGACATCAGGGTGCGGGCCCAGTGGACCGCGCCCGCGCCGATGCAGAACAACGCCGTACCGAGGGTCAGACCGAGCGCGAAGTTCAGCGCGCTGATGTGCCCGAGCGGGAAGACGAAGATCGACTTGTCGTGCGGGATCGTCACGTACGAGACGATGAAGCCGATGGTGGCCAGCATCGACACCGTGAACAGCAGGGCCACCACACGCTCGGACCGCTTGGCGGCCCGCTCGTCGATGTCCTGGATCCGGTGCTCGTGAGGCGGCAGCCCCGGGTCGGCGAACGGGTTCCGCTCGTCCGCGACCGCTACGGCGCGGCGCTCTTCGTCCTGCTCAGCGGGCAGGTTCTCTTCTGGAATGTCTTGGCTACTCATGACTTCTTGGCCTTTGCGGTCCGAGCGGCGACCCAGACGGCTACCGCGACCAGCGCGCCGAGGCCGAAGATCCAGGCGAACAGACCCTCGGTGACCGGACCGAGGCCACCCAGCTCCATGCCGCCCGGCTGCTCCGTCTCGCTGCTGTTGATCGCGTGCAGGTACGCGATGACGTCCTTCTTGTTCTTCGACGACAGGGTGGTGTCGGGGAAGGACGGCATGTTCTGCGGGCCCGTCTGCATGGCCTCGTAGATGTGCTTCGCGTCGACACCCGTCAGGTCCGGCGCGAACTTGCCCTTGGTGAGGGCACCACCCTTGCCGGTGAAGTTGTGGCACTGCGCGCAGTTGGTGCGGAACAGCTCGCCGCCCTTGGCGATGTCCGCCCCGTCCGGGCCGTACTGCTCCTTCGTCGGCACCTCGGGACCGGCGCCCAGCGACGCGATGTACGCGGCGAGCTGGTCGATCTGGTCCTGCGTGTAGATGTTCTTCTTCTTTACGACCTGCGGGCCCTGCGAGGTGGCCGCCGGCATACGGCCGGTGGCGACCTGGAAGTCGACCGCCGCGGCGCCCACGCCGATCAGGCTCGGGCCGTCGGAGGAGCCCTGGCCACCGGTGCCGTGGCAGCTGGCGCAGCCGACCTCGTAGAGCTTCTTGCCCTCCTTGATGGTCAGGGACTGGGAGGTTTCATCGGCCTGTGCCTTGCTCGCGGGTGCGAACGCGGCGTACAGCCCCCCAGTGGCCGCCAGCGCGAAGAGTAGGACGACGACCGCCGCCAGCGGATGGCGTCGTCGTGCGGAGAGCTTTTTCACGGATTACCCCGGTGTCAGGATCTTCTGCGTCGATGCTTCTGGATGTGCGGGAGCGGTCCCGGCTACTTGATCAGGTAGATCGTGGCGAAAAGGCCGATCCAGACCACGTCGACGAAGTGCCAGTAGTAGGACACGACGATGGCTGCGGTCGCCTGCTCGTGCGTGAACCTCTTGGCCGCGTAGGTGCGGCCGAGGACGAACAGGAAGGCGATGAGGCCGCCCGTCACGTGCATGCCGTGGAAGCCGGTGGTCAGGTAGAACACCGAGCCGTACGGGTCGGAGGACAGCGAGATGCCGTCCTTCTTCACCAGCTCCGTGTACTCGTAGATCTGACCGCCGATGAAGATCGCACCCATGATGAAGGTGAGGATGAACCAGCCACGGAGCTTCTTCACGTCCCCGCGCTCGGCGGCGAACACGCCGAGCTGGCAGGTGAGCGAGGAGAGCACCAGGATCGTGGTGTTCGTCGCGGAGAAGGGCACATTGAGCGCCTCGGCCATGTGCTTCCAGTGCGCCGGACCCGTCACCGATCGCAGGGTGAAGTACATCGCGAAGAGGGCCGCGAAGAACATCAGCTCGGAACTCAGCCAGATGATGGTTCCGACGCTGGTGAGGTTCGGCCGGTTGACCGACGGGTGCGCGTGCCCGGTTTCTACTGTCGTTGCTGTCGCCACGACCGACATTATGTCGGTCGCTTATCCCGCCCTCACTCCGGGGGGTGCCGTTCGGAGTGTTGCTGCCCTCCGAACCGGTGTTGACGTGGTGTTCATGGGAGTAACATCCGCACCGAACGGCCCTGTCCGTAGGACGCTGACGTCTCGGAGGAAGCATGCAGCCGACCGCTACGGTGCTGGTGTACAGCGACGACTCCAATACGCGGGAACAGGTGCGGTTGGCGACCGGCCGGAGGCCGGCTCCCGATGTTCCCCTGGTCGAGTTCGTGGAGTGCGCGACTCCTGAGGCGGTCGTGCGGGAGTTGGGCAAGGGCGGCATCGATGTGTGCGTGCTCGACGGTGAGGCCGTGCCCATGGGGGGCATGGGGGTGTGCCGGCAGATCAAGGACG
Source organism: Streptomyces griseochromogenes (assembly GCF_001542625.1). Taxonomy (NCBI): domain Bacteria; kingdom Bacillati; phylum Actinomycetota; class Actinomycetes; order Kitasatosporales; family Streptomycetaceae; genus Streptomyces; species Streptomyces griseochromogenes. The sequence continues at coordinate 8,701,423 of NZ_CP016279.1, forward strand.
AGGTCTTCAACTGTCCGCCTGTGCTCCTGCTGATGGGGCGGCCTCAGGACGCCTGGCTGGCCACGTGGAGCAGGGCCGACGCGGCGGTCACCCTGCCGGTGGATCCGGTGGAGTTCGCGGCGGCGCTGGCCGGTCTGCTCCGTCGGAAGAGGTTGCTGAGCGCCTAGCCGCGCGGGGCGCGAGGCGGCTGTGCGGCTGCGGCCCGGTGGGGGCTGATGCGCAGTTCCCCGCGCCCCTTGGGGCGCCTACAGGGCCGTTGGCTGGAGGCGCAGCGCATCCTGTGGTGAAGGGCCGTCGGGGGCGTCGTTGACGAGGGCGCTGCCGGTGCGCCATTTCTTCCAGTCGACGTTCCAGTCGCCGAAGCCGTTGCCGAAGGGCTCCATCGGGTCGCCGTTGGAGTTGACGACCCTGACGATGTCGCCCTCGTGGATGTGGTCGAAGAACCATTCGGCGTTGCCGGTGCTCATGCCGGTGCAGCCGTGGCTGACGTTCTCGTAGCCCTGGGAGCCCACGGACCAGGGCGCGGCGTGGACGTATTCGCCGGACCAGGTCACCCGGGTGGCGTAGTAGACCGGCAGGTCGTAGGAGTCGGCGCTGCCCTCGGCGATGCCGACCGTGGTGCCGCGCATCCGTACGAAGTACTGCTTGGCCAGGACGACTTTGACGCCGTTGCGCGTCTCGTAGCCGGCTTTGCCCGTGGTGACGGGGACCTGGTTGATCTGCTGGCCGTTCTGGAAGAACGTCAGCTGGTGGGCCGCGGCGTCCGTGACGGCCTCGATCCGGTCGCCGGTGGTGATCTTCAGGGCCTTGGACTTGCCGCCCCACAGACGGTCGCTGATCTTGACGCCGTCCAGGTTGCTGTGCACCTGGATCGTGGCGTGCACGGGCCAGTACTCCTTGGGGCGGTAGTGGAGTTCCTTGTCGCTCACCCAGTACCAGGAGCCCTGCACGGCCGGGGTGGAGTCCACCCTGAGGGCGCGCTCCACGACGGCCCGCTGTGCCTTGTCCTTGACCGGCTGGTCCAGCTGCGCGGTGACGGGCTGCCCGACGCCGTACTGGCCCGCGTCCGGGCCGAAGGTGACGTTCAGGCGCTTTTGGGCGGTCGGCCTGCTGGTGTCGAAGGCGAGGACCTTGCGGCCGGGCGCGCCGTCGTCGTCCTCGATGCTCACGGTGACCGTGTAGTGGGCGTTGGCGGCCAGCGGGGAGGTGCTGTGCCAGCGGCTCCCGTCGGCGGCCAGTTCGCCCGCCACATAGCGCCCTGTGGAGTCCTGGGCGGTGACGTCGGTGATCCGGTCGTCATCGCTGTTGGCGGTGACCTCCAGCGGCTTGTCCGGGTCGGCCCGCTTCCCCTCACCGGTGGGGCTGTTGAAGGAAACCTCGTCCGCGGCGTCGTACGGCTTGGCCGACAGGGGGTTGCCGTCCGAGCCGCAGCCGATGACGCCCGCGCCGAGGGCGGTCACCAGCAAGGCGCAGCTGACGACGGTGCGGGTCCGCGGAGTGCTGTTCATACGATCACGCTATGAGGTGGAGAGCGTACTGGCGCGGCACGTAACTCGTACGAGGGACGGACACCCCGGCAAAGGGAGGAGCCCGGACCTCCTGGCGGAGTGTCCGGGCTCCCGATGCGCTGGGCGCGTGCTACTGGGTGCGGTTCTCACCGTGGTAGTACTCGAACACCCAGCCGAAGAGACCGATCAGGATGATCGGTGCCGAGAAGTACAGCAGCCACCAGCCGACCGCGACACCGAGGAAGGCCAGCGCGCCGCCGAACCCCAGGGCGAGCGGCTGCCAGCTGTGCGGGCTGAAGAAGCCCAGCTCGCCCGCGTCGTCCGCGACGTCGGCCTCCTTGTCGTCCTGGGCACCCGCGTCGACCCGCCGGGCGGTGAAGCCCAGGTAGAAGCCGACCATGATGCACAGGCCGAAGGCCAGGAAGAGCGCAGTGGTACCGGCCGGCTCCTTCGACCACACGCCGTACACGACGGCCATGATCAGGACGAAGAAGCTCAGCCAGATGAACATCCGGCCCTGGATCTTCACTTGCCGGCCTCCTTGCTGCCCGCGATGGCGCCGCCGTGACCGGCGTGCTCAAGCTGCTCGAGGGCGGCGATCTCGGGGTGGTGCAGGTCGAACGCCGGGGATTCGCTGCGAATCCGCGGCAGGGTGAGGAAGTTGTGCCGCGGGGGCGGGCAGGAGGTCGCCCACTCCAGCGAACGGCCGTAGCCCCACGGGTCGTCGACGCCGACCGGCTTGCCGTACTTGGCCGTCTTCCACACGTTGTAGAGGAACGGCAGGATCGACAGGCCGAGCAGGAACGAGCTGATGGACGAGATCGTGTTCAGCGTGGTGAAGCCGTCGGCCGCCAGGTAGTCGGCGTAACGACGCGGCATGCCCTCGGCACCCAGCCAGTGCTGGACCAGGAAGGTGCCGTGGAAGCCGACGAACAGCGTCCAGAAGGTGATCTTGCCGAGGCGCTCGTCGAGCATCTTGCCCGTCATCTTCGGCCACCAGAAGTGGAAGCCGGAGAACATCGCGAAGACGACCGTGCCGAAGACCACGTAGTGGAAGTGGGCCACCACGAAGTACGAGTCGGAGACGTGGAAGTCCATCGGGGGCGAGGCGAGGATGACACCGGTCAGACCACCGAAGGTGAAGGTGATCAGGAAGCCGGTGGCCCAGAGCATCGGTGTCTCGAAGGACAGCGAGCCCTTCCACATCGTGCCGATCCAGTTGAAGAACTTCACACCGGTCGGGACGGCGATCAGGAAGGTCATGAAGGAGAAGAACGGCAGCAGCACACCGCCGGTGACGTACATGTGGTGCGCCCACACCGTCACGGACAGACCGGCGATCGCGATGGTGGCCGCGATCAGACCCATGTAGCCGAACATCGGCTTGCGGGAGAAGACCGGGATGACCTCGGAGATGATGCCGAAGAACGGCAGCGCGATGATGTACACCTCTGGATGGCCGAAGAACCAGAAGAGGTGTTGCCACAGCAAGGCTCCGCCATTCGCGGCATCGAAGACATGCGCTCCGAATTTACGGTCCGCCTCCAGGGCGAACAGCGCGGCCGCGAGGACCGGGAAGGCGAGCAGGACCAGCACGGCGGTCAGCAGCACGTTCCACACGAAGATCGGCATGCGGAACATGGTCATGCCCGGGGCACGCATGCAGATGATCGTGGTGATGAAGTTGACCGCGCCGAGGATGGTGCCGAAGCCGGAGAAGGCCAGACCCATGATCCACATGTCGGCGCCGATACCCGGCGAGCGGACCGCGTCCGACAGCGGGGAGTAGGCGAACCAGCCGAAGTCGGCCGCGCCCTGCGGGGTGAGGAAGCCGCCGACCGCGATGGTCGAGCCGAACAGGTAGAGCCAGTAGGCGAACATGTTCAGTCGCGGGAAGGCGACGTCCGGCGCGCCGATCTGGAGCGGCATGATCCAGTTCGTGAAGCCGGCGAACAGCGGCGTCGCGAACATCAGCAGCATGATCGTGCCGTGCATCGTGAACGCCTGGTTGAACTGCTCGTTCGACATGATCTGCAGGCCCGGACGGGCCAGCTCGGCGCGCATGAGCAGCGCCATCACGCCGCCGATCAGGAAGAACGCGAACGACGTGACGAGGTACAGCGTTCCGATCGTCTTGTGGTCGGTGGTCGTCAGCCACTTCACCACGACATTGCCGGGCTGCTTGCGCCTGACCGGCAGCTCGTTCTCGTACGAGTCCTCAGCTGCCGCGGCACCCTGGGGTTCGTTGACGATGCTCACAGGTTGTTCGTCTCCCGGTTCTTCTCGTGCGGCGTCTGCGCGATGCCGGCGGGAATGTAACCGGTCTGCCCCTTCTTGGCGAGGTCCTTGAGGTGCTGCTCGTAACGCTCGGGGGAGACGACCTTCACGTTGAACAGCATCCGGGAGTGGTCGACGCCGCAGAGCTCGGCGCACTTGCCCAGGAAGGTGCCCTGATGGTTGGGAACCACCTGGAAGGCATTGGTGTGGCCCGGGATGACGTCCTGCTTCATGAGGAACGGCACCACCCAGAAGGAGTGGATGACGTCACGCGAGGTGAGGACGAAGCGGACCGTCTTGCCTTCGGGGAGCCAGAGCGTCGGACCGGGGTTGCCGGTCTGCGGGTTCCGCGAGGCGGGCGTACCGGCGTCGTAGACACCGCCGGCGTTCGCCGGGAAGTCCTTCTTGAACCGGTCCGGAATGGCGTCCAGGTTCTTGTCGGTCTTCGCGTTGCCGGGGACACCGGGAACGTTCTCGACGTAGTTGAAGCCCCAGCTCCACTGGTAGCCGACCACGTTGACCGTGACGTCGGGCTTCTTGGAGAGGTCCAGGAGCTTCGACTCGTCCCGGGCGGTGAAGTAGAACAACACCGAGATGATGATGATCGGGACCACCGTGTACAGGGCCTCGATCGGCATGTTGTACCGGGTCTGCGGAGGTACCTCGACCTTGGTGCGGCTGCGCCGGTGGAAGAAAGCACTCCACAGGATCAGGCCCCACACCAGCACGCCGGTGGCCAGTGCGGCAGCCCAGGAGCCCTGCCACAGGGAGAGGATCCGCGGAGCCTCTTCCGTGGTCGGGGTGGGCATGCCAAGGCGGGGGAAGTCCTTGTATGTGCAACCGGTAGCGGTCGCCAGGACCAGGCCCGCGGTCAGTGCCTGCAGCAGCTTCCGCCGCATCGGGCGCCGCGGCGAGCGGTCGGAGCCGTTGGGACTCACGTAGCGCCTTCCCGAGAGTCTCGCCCGCGCGGTCGGCTGCGGCCTTCTCGCTGGTCGGTCGCCGCCCTGCGTCGGGCAGGGGTTTGGATGTTTATGCGGACCAAACCCTAGCCGACGGCTTCCGGGGGTTCGCGGGGAGGGGGGCATACGCGCCGCCGGTCACTCCTTAAGGGTGGGATTGAGCTCCTAATAGCTCGGGTTGTCGCGGTTTGGCGTGCGGCCGAGGGTGGCATTGTGGCTGGTCGCGCGGTTCCCCGCGCCCCTTGAGGCCGGCCGCCGCTCCGAAGATTTACCGTTGCCGTGTGTCCTACTTCGACGCTGCATCCAGTGCCCCGCTCCATCCAGTGGCCCGTCAGGCCCTGTTGGCCTCTTTGGATGACGGATGGGCCGATCCCGCCCGTCTCTACCGGGAAGGGCGGAAGGCGCGGATGCTGCTCGACGCCGCTCGGGAGGCGGTCGCCGAGGCGGTGGGGTGCCGGGCCGACGAGGTGGCGTTCACCTCCTCCGGGACCCGGGCCGTACACACCGGCATCGCGGGGGCGTTGGCGGGGCGGCGGCGGGTGGGGCGCCACCTGATCGTGTCAGCGGTCGAACACTCCTCGGTACTCCATTCGGCGGAAGCGTTCGAGGCCGGGGGCGGAACGGTGAGCACGGTGGCCGTCGACCGGGCCGGAGCGGTGGATCCGTCGGCCTGTGCGGCCGCGCTGCGGCAGGACACCGCGCTGGTCTGTCTGCAGTCGGCCAATCATGAGGTGGGGACCGTGCAGCCGGTCGCCGAGGTGGGTGAGGTGTGCCGGGCGGCCGGGGTGCCGCTGTTCGTGGACGCGGCGCAGTCGCTGGGGTGGGGGCCGGTCGAGGGTGACTGGTCGCTGCTGGCCGCCAGTGCGCACAAATGGGGCGGGCCCTCGGGTGTGGGGCTGCTGGTGGTGCGCAAGGGCGTGCGGTTCGTGGCACAAGGGCCCGTGGACGAGCGGGAGTCGGGGCGTGCGCCCGGTTTCGAGAACCTCCCGGCGATCGTGGCGGCCGTGGCCTCCCTGCGCGCGGTGCGGGCCGAGGCGGCCCAGGAGGCGGTACGGCTGCGGGAACTGACGGAGCGGATCCGCGCACGGGTGCCCGAGGTCGTACCGGATGTGGAGGTGGTGGGGGCTCCCGAGCGGCGCCTGCCGGGAATCGTCACCTTCTCCTGTCTCTATGTCGACGGAGAGGCCCTGCTGCACGAGTTGGACCGGGAGGGCTTTTCCGTCTCGTCCGGATCGTCCTGCACGAGCAGCACCCTGACGCCCAGCCATGTGCTGAAGGCGATGGGGGTGCTGAGCGAGGGGAACGTACGGGTGTCGTTGCCCCCGGGGACGGCCGAGGAGGATGTGGAGCGGTTCCTGGGCGTGCTGCCGGGCGTCGTGGCCGGGGTCAGGGAGAAGCTGGGGGCGCCTGCGCCCGAGACGGCCGTACGGGCCGAGGAACTGGTCGTCGACTCTCTCGGCAAGCGGTGCCCGATTCCGGTCATCGAGCTGGCCAAGGTGATCGGGGACGTGCCGGTGGGGGGCACGGTGCGGGTGCTGTCGGACGACGAGGCGGCCCGGCTGGACATTCCCGCGTGGTGCGAGATGCGGGGGCAGGAGTACGTGGGCGAGGAGCCGGCGGAGCGGGGTACGGCGTACCTGGTCCGCCGGCTGAGCTGAGGCGCCCCGAAGGGCACCGGCACGGTGTCAGCCCAGGTGAGCCTGGACTTCCTCGGCCGCCTCGACGCCGTACGCCTTGGTGAACCGGTCCATGAAGTGCGCCCGGCGCAGCTGGTACTCCTGCGTGCCCACCGTCTCGATGACGAGGGTCGCCAGCATGCAGCCGACCTGGGCCGCGCGCTCCAGGGAGACGCCCCAGGCCAGGCCGGAGAGGAAACCGGCCCGGAAGGCGTCGCCGACGCCCGTGGGGTCGGCCTTGCGCTCCTCCTCCGCGCAGCCGACCTCGATCGGGTCCTCGCCGACCCGCTCGATGCGCACGCCGCGCGAGCCGAGCGTGGTGACGCGGTGGCCGACCTTGGCCAGGATCTGGGCGTCGCTCCAGCCGGTCTTGGACTCGATGAGGCCCTTCTCGTACTCGTTGGAGAACAGGTAGGTCGCCCCGTCCAGCAGTATCCGGATCTCCTCGCCCTCCATACGGGCGATCTGCTGGGAGAAGTCGGCGGCGAAGGGGATCGAACGGGAGCGGCACTCCTCCGTGTGGCGGAGCATCGCCTCCGGGTCGTCGGCGCCGATGAGGACCAGGTCGAGGCTGCCGGCCCGGTCGGCGACCGTCTTGAGCTCGATGAGGCGGGCCTCGCTCATCGCGCCGGTGTAGAAGGAGCCGATCTGGTTGTGGTCGGCGTCGGTGGTGCACACGAAGCGGGCGGTGTGCAGGGTCTCGGAGATACGGACCGAGTCGGTGTCCACACCGTGCCGGTCGAGCCAGGCACGGTAGTCGTCGAAGTCGAAGCCCGCGGCTCCGACCAGGATCGGCTTGGTTCCGAGCTGACCCATGCCGAAGGCGATGTTCGCGCCTACGCCGCCCCGGCGTACGTCCAGGTTGTCGACCAGGAAGGAGAGCGAGACCGTGTGCAGCTGGTCCGCGACGAACTGGTCGGCGAAGCGGCCGGGAAAGGTCATGAGGTGGTCGGTGGCGATGGAGCCGGTGACTGCGATGCGCACGACAGGCATTCTCCTGCGGGAGGCTGGATTGACAGTTCACGCTACCCGCTCACGGGCTGTCACTGACAGCTGGCAAAACTACCCGATAGTAGGTCTTTCTTCGCGAGCTCGGGCGTGGCTACGGTGCCGTCATGACAAACCTCAAGGTCAACTCCAGCGCCCCGGCCGACCTCGAGGGCGACCTCGCCTCGCTGCGCGGGGACTGCGCCCGGATGGCCCCGCGCTGGACGGCTCCCGAGCACGCCGACTCCCGTCCGGTGCCTCCGTCCAAGATCCACGGGGTCCGCGTGCCGGCGCGCTCCGCCCGGCTCCTTGACGCCATGTCCGACTACGGCGACTGACACCAGGGGCGCACAGCCGGGAACCGTGCGCTCCCCTCGCGCGTCCCATCGCCGTCCCCCGTGCCGGGGACGTGGGACACGATGCAGCGAGGAGCGATGCGGTGAACACCGAGCGACCGGAGCACCCCGAGGAGCCCGAGGCCTCCGAGGTTTCCGAGGAAGCCAGGAACTCTGACGAGGCCAAGGTGCCCGAGGACGCCTCCGCTTCCCCGGACGCCGAGGTTTCCGACGACGCCGGGGCGGCCGGGGACTCCGGGGCAGCCGGGGCCTGTGCGGACTCCGGAGCAGCCGAGGCGGCCGGGGACTCCGGGGCAGCCGGGGTCTCCGGTGAGAGCGCGGCCGCCGGGGCGGACGACGGTGGAGCCGGCCAGGTCGAAGAGGTCGGCGAGGTCGGGGGCGGAGGCGCCGGAGAGCGGGCCGGGCGGCGCCGCTCCCCCGCGGTCGTCGCCTCGGTCGCGGCGGCCGTCCTGCTGGTCGGGGGCGGAAGCGCGTACCTCGCCGCGAACCATGCCTCGGGCGGCCGTACGAACGCGGGCGCGTCCGGCGACGGCCAGAACCCCGCGCCGCTCACCCTGGACGGGTGGGCGCAGGGCGGCACGGGCGGGATCGCGCCCGGGGAGCCGAATCCGTACGGCGCGACCTATGTGGCCGCGGGCGAGCTGCCGAGCGGTCCCGGCTCGGCACCGGTGTACGTGCCCGGGGCGGAGGTCGGCAAGGACCAGGTGGCGCGGCTGGCCGAGGCGCTCGGTGTGGACGGCACGCCGGTGGCCGAGGGGCGGATCTGGCAGGTCGGCGCCGGGAAGGACGGTTCCGGGCCGACCCTGCAGGTGAACCGGGACGCGCCGGGCAGCTGGACCTTCAGCCGGTACGCGCCCGGGACCGACAACTGCAAGAAGATCACCGTCTGCGTGCACGACCCGATGACCCCGGCCGGTACCCCGGTGAGCGTGGCGGCCGCGGAGAAGGCGGCGGCGCCCGTGCTGAAGGCGCTCGGGCAGGACGACGCGAAGATCGACGCGAGCCAGATCATGGGCGCCCAGCGGGTGGTCAACGCGGACCCGGTGGTGGGCGGGCTGCCCACGTACGGCCTGACGACCGGCCTGACCGTGGACAAGCAGGGCGAGCTGATCGGCGGACACGGTCAGCTGGCGGCGCCGGTGAAGGGGGACACGTACCCCGTCCTGGACGCGACGAAGACGCTGGAGCTGATGAACAAGGCGCCGAAGAGCGACCACCGCATGGGCATCGGCGGCTGTGCCACTCCGATGCCGCTGAAGGACCGGCTGGAGCAGCCGTGCGGCGGGTCGGCGCCGGCGCAGCCGGCCGACCGGGCCACGGTCGACAAGGCGGTGTTCGGGCTGGCCGCGCGCTCGGCCGGCGGGCGGCAGCTGCTGGTGCCGTCATGGCTGTTCCAGGTGCGGGAGTCGGCTGCGGGAGGCGCGTTCACGGTGACGTATCCGGCGGTCGATCCGAAGTACCTCGCGGCACCGTCGGCCCCGGCCGCCCCTTCCGCCCCTTCCGCCCCTTCCGCCCCTTCCGCCCCTTCCTCAGGGTCCGCCGCGCCCAAGACGCGTGAGGTGAAGGTGGACGGCTACACCGCCGACGACCGCGAGCTGACCGTGAGCTTCATGGGCGGGGTGTGCGCGGACTACACGGCCTCGGCGAAGGAGAGCGGCGGCCGGGTCACGGTCACCGTGACCGAGAAGCCCTGGCCGGACAAGGTGTGCATCCTGATCGCCAAGCAGTACGTGAAGACCGTACGGCTGGACGCTCCGCTCGACGGCCGGACCGTGGTCGGCGTCGACGGCAAGCAGATCCCGAAGGCGAAGCCGGGAGCACTGCGGCCGCAGGCGGCCCGCTAGCCAACCCGCGCAACGCGAAGGCGGCGGCCCCCTCGGAGGGGGCCGCCGCCTTCGCCGTCAGGCTGTGGCCGGCTCAGCTGAAGGAGTCGCCGCAGGCGCAGGAGCCCGTCGCGTTCGGGTTGTCGATGGTGAAGCCCTGCTTCTCGATCGTGTCCACGAAGTCGACGGTGGCGCCGCCCAGGTACGGGGCGCTCATGCGGTCGGTGACGACCTTGACCCCACCGAAGTCCTTCTCCACGTCACCGTCAAGCGAGCGCTCGTCGAAGAAGAGCTGGTAGCGCAGGCCGGAGCAGCCGCCGGGCTGGACGGCGACGCGCAGCGCGAGGTCGTCGCGGCCTTCCTGGTCGAGCAGCGCCTTGACCTTGGACGCGGCGGCGTCGGTCAGGATGATGCCGTCGGTGACGGTGGTGGTCTCGTCCGATACGGACATCTACATCTCTCCCGGGTTGTACGGAGACTGCTTGCCGACCAGTGCAACCGGCGTTTCCGCGGATTCATTCCGGGCCGGGCGTTCGCGTGGTCGCGTTTTTGCTTCTTCCCTCATGCTCGCACATGCCCGAGAGCGCGGACAGCGGCCCGAAGGGGGACCCGAGGAACCCTGGCGGGATTCACGTCACATCGACGCTATGGCCGTCGTCAAAGTGACGTGAAGCAGTTATGATAGATAGCGTCAGTTAGACGAAAAGTAGAAAGGGTGTGTGTCGTGACCACCGCCCAGACCCCGGATCTCGACGTACAGCCGACTCCGCTCGCACTGCTGCTGCTCGGCCGTGAGGCCGACCCGAAGAGCGAGCGGGGCGTCGAGTGTCCCGGCGACCTGCCCTCGCCGTCCGACCCCGACCTGGTCGAGCGCGCCCGCGCGGCCAAGGAGAAGCTCGGCGACAAGGTCTTCGTGCTCGGCCACCACTACCAGCGCGACGAGGTCATCCAGTTCGCCGACGTGACGGGTGACTCCTTCAAGCTGGCCCGGGACGCGGCGGCGCGCCCGGAGGCCGAGTACATCGTCTTCTGCGGTGTGCACTTCATGGCCGAGTCGGCGGACATCCTGACGTCCGACGACCAGAAGGTGGTCCTGCCGGACCTCGCGGCCGGCTGTTCCATGGCTGACATGGCCACGGCCGAGCAGGTCGCCGAGTGCTGGGACGTGCTGACCGAGGCGGGCATCGCCGAGCAGGTCGTACCGGTCTCGTACATGAACTCCTCGGCGGACATCAAGGCGTTCACCGGCAAGCACGGTGGCACCATCTGCACCTCGTCGAACGCCAAGCGCGCCCTCGACTGGGCCTTTGAGCAGGGCGAGAAGGTCCTGTTCCTGCCCGACCAGCACCTGGGCCGCAACACCGCGGTGCGGGACATGGGCATGTCCCTGGACGACTGCGTGGTCTACAACCCGCACAAGCCGAACGGCGGGCTGACCGCGGACGAGCTGCGTGCCGCGAAGATGATCCTGTGGCGCGGCCACTGCTCGGTCCACGGCCGCTTCAACCTGGACTCCGTGAACGACGTGCGCGAGCGCATCCCCGGTGTGAACGTCCTCGTCCACCCCGAGTGCAAGCACGAGGTCGTGGCCGCGGCGGACTACGTCGGCTCGACCGAGTACATCATCAAGGCCCTGGAAGCGGCCCCGGCCGGCTCCAAGTGGGCCATCGGCACGGAGCTGAACCTGGTCCGCCGCCTGGCGAACCGCTTCGCGCCCGAGGGCAAGGAGATCGCCTTCCTCGACAAGACGGTCTGCTTCTGCTCGACCATGAACCGCATCGACCTGCCCCACCTGGTCTGGGCCCTGGAGTCCCTGGCCGAGGGCAACCTGGTCAACCGCATCGAGGTCGACAAGGAGACGGAGGCGTTCGCCAAGCTGGCCCTGGAGCGGATGCTGGCGCTGCCGTAGGGGTATGGCCCGTACGCGGGTCAGGGGCGCTTCCCGGTGTCGGGGGGCGCCCCTTTCGTGCCACGTTCCGGGGAACGGATCCCGATCTCTCGTCCGGGCCGGACACCACGGACTCTCTCTGAGCCCGGCGACCGCTCACGTCCCGCCCGGGTCCTGCGAATCCCCCGCGTTCTCCGCCGTGTCCCTCCCCGGCCCCGAGACCATCGCAGCGACCAGGGCGCCCAGCACCTCGGCGCGCCGTTCCTCGCTGAGCGGGGCGTCGGCGACGAGGCGTTCCGCCGCCAGGTAGCGCGAGAACTCCAGCGGCTGGTGGAAGTAGGCGCGCAGATGGCCGGCCGCCGCTTCCTGGGAGCGGATGAAGGTGCGACTCACATAGCCCGCGAGGCCGGCGGCCACCGCTCCGAGGCCGCCTGCCACCACGCTCCCCGCCGTCGTACCGGCCCTCAGCGCCACGGCCACGAACGCGGCGAGCAGCACGAAGCCGAGCACCATGGCGAACTGGGCGTTGCGGAACGAGCGCGCCGCCTGGCCCAGGGCGATCTCGTGGTAGAGGTCGAGGCGCCGGTGCGTGACGGCCCACAGCTCGGGGAGCGTGAGCCGCGTGCCTGCGAGGTCCGCGCCGTCCCGGGCACTCCCGCTCCGCAGCCCGTCCGCATACGGCCCGGGCTCGGCGGACATGTGCGAACCGCCCGGCGCCGGGCGCAAGGCTCGCTCCAGGCCCTCTTCCGCCTCCCGCACCCGTTCCCGCCCCTCGATGACGCGGCGCAGCTCGGCCCGGGACGGCTTCCACAGCTCGTAGGTGAGCAGGCCAAGGCCCAGCACCACCATCAGGACGGCGAAGAACACCCCCAGCCCCGCGTGCGCACCGACCGCGTAGCTGATCCCCGCCGCGGATGCGACGCCTGCGACGGCGGACGTCATCATCACCACCGCAGAGGTGGTGCGGCCGAAGCGCTTTCGAGAGCGCGCGTCGGACGACGGCCGAGATGCGGTTGCCGGATCTTCGCCCATGAATGATCAGCATGCACAGCCACCGCCGAACCGTCCACGGAATCAAGGGATTCGGCCACGGAAACGGCGAACGGCCGGGCCCGCACCATGTGCGCGCCCGGCCGCCGGGACAACCGGTTGCCTACACTCCCGCGGGCTCCGGCTCGTCCGAGACGGACTCGGTCCGGGCCGGCGTGCCCTTCTTCGCGGCCCGCTTCTTCGCCCGCCGCTCCTTGCGGAGCTCCAGCATCGCGTAGAGGGTCGGGACGAGGAGCAGGGTGAGCAGCGTGGACGAGATCAGACCGCCGATCACGACCACGGCCAGCGGCTGGGCGATGAAGCCGCCCTCGCCGGTGACGCCCAGGGCCATCGGGAGCAGGGCGAAGATCGTCGCCAGGGCCGTCATGAGGATCGGGCGGAGCCGGTGGCGGCCGCCCTCCACCACGGCCTCGACGACGCCGTAGCCCTGCTTGCGGTACTGGTTGATCAGGTCGATCAGCACGATCGCGTTGGTCACCACGATGCCGATCAGCATCAGCATGCCGATCATCGCCGGGACACCCATCGGGGTGCCGGTGGCCACGAGGAGACCGATCGCGCCCGTCGCCGCGAACGGGATCGAGACCAGCAGGATCAGCGGCTGGGCCAGCGAGCGGAACGTCGCCACCAGCAGCATGAAGACGATCGCGATCGCCGCCAGCATGGCCAGGCCCAGGTTCTTGAACGCGTCGTCCTGGTCGGAGGAGACACCGCCGATCTGCGCCTCGGCACCCGCAGGGAGCTTCAGGGCCTTGATCTTCGACTGGAGCTGGGTGCTGACCGCGCCCGTGTTGTCCCCGGTCGGGCGGGCCGTGATGGTCGCGGCGCGCCGGCCGTCGATGCGGGTCATCGACACGGGGCCGTCCACCAGCTCGACGTTCGCGATGTCACCGAGCTTCACCGGGCCGAGGCGCAGCGCCTTCAGCTGGGCCAGGGTGGTGGCGGGCTTCGCCGACTTCACGACGACGTCGCGCTCGGTGTCGTCGAGGATCGCCTTCGCCGTCGTCGTACCACGCACGGCCTGGGCGACAGCGGCGCCCAGCTTCTGGTCGTCGAAACCGGCGGCGGCCGCCTTGGCGTTGGCCTTGACCGAGATCCGCGGCACGCTCTGGGCGAGGTCGCTGGTGACGTCCGTGACGTGGTCGAGCCCGGCCACGGTGGAGCGCACCCGGTCGGCGGCCTCGCTCAGCACCTTCGGGTCGGACGCCTTCACCACGACGCTGAGGTCCTGGTTACCGAAGCCGTCACCGGCCGACACGGTCGTCGTACCGATGCCCTTGAGCTTGTTCAGCTCGGCCTCGAGGTGCTTCTGCACGTCGTTGTAGGACTTCGAGTCCTTCAGCATGACCTGGTACGACGCCTGGTTGGTGTCCGTGCCGCCGCCGAAGGCCGCCATGAAGCCGGAGGAGCCGACGGTGACCTGGTAGTCCTTGACGCCCTCGGTGGAGGCGAGCAGCTTCTCCACCCGCTTGGCCTGCGCATCGGTGGCCGCGAGGCTGGTGCCGGGCTTCAGCTCCTGCTTGACGGTGAGGACTTCCTGCTCGCCCTGGTCGAAGAAGTTGGTCTTCAGCAGCCCGGACATGCCGAACGTGACGACCAGGACCACGATCGCGATCAGCACGCTGGTGAGGCGGCGACGGGTCGCGAAGCGCAGGACGGGGACGTAGAAGCGCTGGAGGCGGCTCTTCGCCTCCTTCTCCTCGGCCCGGCGGCGGGCCTCCTCGGCGTCCTCGGGGGTGCCCTTCGGGGCGCGCAGGAACCAGTACGACAGGACGGGTACGACCGTCAGCGAGACGAGCAGGGAGGCCAGCAGGGCCGCCGTGACCGTGATGCTGAACGAGCCGAACAGGGCACCCACCATGCCGCCGACCAGGCCGATCGGCAGGAAGACGGCGACCGTGGTGAGGGTGGAGGAGGTGACCGCGCCCGCCACCTCGCGCACGGCGTTCAGGATCGCGTCCTTGCGCTCCTCGCCGTAGCCGAGGTGCCGCTTGATGTTCTCCAGGACCACGATCGAGTCGTCGACGACGCGGCCGATGGCGATGGTCAGCGCGCCGAGGGTGAGCATGTTCAGGGACAGGCCGCGGGTCCACAGCACGATCAGCGCGAGGACCACGGACAGCGGGATGGAGACCGCCGTGACCAGCGTCGAGCGGACCGAGGCCAGGAAGACCAGGATGATCAGGACCGCGAAGAGCAGGCCGAGCGCACCCTCCGTGGTCAGGCCCTTGATGGACTTGGACACCGCCGGGCCCTGGTCGCTGACGACCGTGAGCTTCGCACCCGCGCCGAGGTCCCGCCGCAGATCGGGCAGCTGGTCCTTGACCGCGTTCGAGATGGAGACCGCGCTGCCGTCGTGGTCCATGGTGACGTTGACGGCGAGGCTGGGCCGGCCGTCGGTGCGGGTGATGGAGTCGGCCGGGGCAGGCTGCTCCTTCACCGTGGCCACGTCGCCGAGGCGTACGGGCTTCTTGCCGGCCTCGCCGGTGACCATCAGGTCCTGGATCTGCTTCAGCGAGGTGAAGCCGCCGCCGACCTGGACGGTGCGGTTGGCGCCCTTCTCGTCGAAGGAGCCGGCCGGGACGGTCGCGCCGCCCGCCTGCAGGGCCTGGCCGAGGGCGGCGGAGGTGAGGCCGGCCTGCGCCAGCTTCGCGTCGTTCGGGGTGACGGCGACCTGGAGGTCACGCTTGCCGGTGATCTGGACACGGCCGACGCCGTCGATGTCCTTCAGGGTCGGGACGACCGTCGTCTCCAGCTGGTCGGCGAGGGCCTGCTGGTCCTTGTCGGAGGTGACGGCGAGGACCACGGTCGGCATGTCGTCCGTGGACCCGGAGACGACCTGCGGGTCGACCTCGTCCGGGAACTGGTTGCGGGCCCGGTTCACGGCCTGCTGGACGTCGGAGACGATCCGCTTGGTGTCGTTGCCGTAGTCGAAGGACGCCATGATCACGGCGTTGCCCTCGCTGGCGGTGGAGGTGACGCCGGTGATGCCGTCGACGCCCTGGAGGTTGTCCTCGATGGGCTCGACGACCTGCTTCTCGACGACGTCGGGCGAGGCGCCCTGGTACGGCGCGACGACCGACACCATGGGCAGGTTGATGGTGGGCAGCAGCTGCTGCTTGATCTGGGGTATCGCGATCAGCCCGAAGACGAGCGCGACGATGGACATGAGGCCTATCAGGGCCCGCTGCGCGAGGCTGAATCTGGACAGCCAGGACATGGTTCAGGGTCTCGTTTCCGTGAGCGGCAGAAGCGGCAGGCGCAGCCGGGCGCCCACCCCACCACCCTGGGCCATGCCGGACCGGGTTTTCGTAGGCCCCGGGTCCATTTCCTTATCCGGCCCCTACTCCGCGCGCAGTACGCGCGGGTGGAGATCAGTCCATCCTCGGGCGTACCAGCCCCGACTCGTACGCGATGACGACGAGCTGGGCCCGGTCCCGGGCGCCGAGCTTGGCCATGGCCCGGTTGACGTGCGTCTTGACCGTCAGCGGGCTGACCTCCAGGCGTTCGGCGATCTCGTCGTTGGAGTGGCCGCCGGCGACCTGGACGAGCACCTCCCGCTCCCGGCCGGTGAGCGCGCCGAGCCGCTCGGAGCGGGCGGGATCGCGGCCGTCGTCGCCGTCGCCCTGGGCGAGGAAGCGGGCGATCAGGCCCTTGGTGGCGGCGGGGGACAGCAACGCCTCGCCACCGGCGGCGACCCGGATGGCGTTCAGCAGTTCCTCGGGCTCGCTGCCCTTGCCGAGGAAGCCGGAGGCGCCCGCGCGCAGCGACTGGACCACGTAGTCGTCGACCTCGAAGGTGGTCAGGATGACCACGCGGACCTGGGCGAGCGACGGGTCGGCGCTGATCAGACGGGTGGCGGCGAGGCCGTCGGTGCCGGGCATCCGGATGTCCATGAGGACGACGTCGGCGCCCCGCTCCT
The DNA here is from genome assembly GCF_001542625.1 of Streptomyces griseochromogenes. NCBI lineage: Bacteria > Bacillati > Actinomycetota > Actinomycetes > Kitasatosporales > Streptomycetaceae > Streptomyces > Streptomyces griseochromogenes. Next base: position 8,717,869 of record NZ_CP016279.1, read on the forward strand.
TGGCCAGCCGGACCGCCTCGGCGCCGTCGGAGGCCTCACCGACCACCTCCATGTCGGGCTCGGAGTCGACCAGGACCCGGAACGCGCTGCGCAGCAGTGCCTGGTCGTCGGCGAGCAGGACACGGATCGTCATACGGGCTCCCCCGGGGCCGTGGTGCGGGTCTGGACCGGCAGGATCGCATGGACGCGGAAGCCGCCGCCGTAGCGGGGTCCGGTGGTCAGGGTGCCGCCCAGGGCGGTGACCCGCTCCCGCATGCCGAGCAGTCCGTGCCCGCCGCCGGCCCCGGGCTCACCGGCCGCGCCCGCGCCGTCGTCCAGCACCGTGACCTCGATCCGCGGTCCGACGCGTACGACGCTGACCTCGGCGCTGGCGTCCGGGCCCGCGTGCTTCTGCGCGTTGGTCAGGGCCTCCTGGACGATCCGGTAGGCGGCCAGGTCGACGGCGGCCGGGAGTTCGACGCCCTGGTCGGCGCGGGCCACCTCGACCGGGAGCCCGGCACTGCGGAAGGTGCCGGCCAGTTCTTCGAGACGGCTGAGGCCGGGAGCGGGTTCGGTGGGCGCCTCGGGGTCGCCGGACTGGCGCAGCAGGCCGACCGTGGCGCGCAGCTCGCCCAGCGCGGAACGGCTGGCCTCGCGGACGTGGGCGAGGGCCTCCTTGGCCTGGTCGGGCCGTTTGTCCATGACGTGCGCGGCGACTCCGGCCTGCACATTGACCAGCGCGATGTGGTGGGCGACCACGTCGTGCAGATCGCGGGCGATGCGCAGCCGCTCCTCGGCGACGCGGCGGCGGGCCTCCTCCTCGCGGGTGCGCTCGGCGCGCTCGGCGCGCTCCCGGATGGCCTGGACGACCGCGCGGCGGCTGCGTACGGCGTCCCCGGCGGTGGCGCCGATACCGGTCCAGGCGAGCACGCCGAGGTTCTCCTGGGCGTACCAGGGCAGGGTGCCGCCGAGCATGGCGGCGGCCGTCAGGACGGTCATGGTGAGCAGGCCGACGCGCCAGGTGGTGGTGCGGTCGGTGGTCGAGGCGACGGTGTAGAGGGCGACGACCGCGGACATGGCGACCGGGGCGCGCGGGTCGCCGGTGACGGACTCGACCACGGACAGAGTGCCGGTGAGGGCGAGGACCGTCTTGGGCGCGCGGCGGCGGAAGACGAGTGCGGCGGCGCCGAGGGCCATCAGGACCAGGCTGAGCGGGTCCGGGGTGCGGACGCCCCAGGTGACGCCGTTCTCCCCGCGGGGCACCACGAAGGATCCGGCGACCATGCACACCAGCACGCCGGCGGCGATGGCCGCGTCCAGCGCGAGGGGGTGTGCCTTGAGGCCGCACCGGGCGCGTTCGAGAGTGCTCACCTTGTGAACAGTACGGGGCGCTGCGGCGAAGGTCTGCCGGCGTGCACCGGGTGCCGCCGCGCCCTGAAGGGGCGCGGGGAACCGCGCGATCAGCCGCATGCGGCCCGCAGCCGCCGTACGGCACGGCCCCGAGCTATTAGGCGTTCGGTCGGCTGACTGACCATCAGCTGTCAAGCGCTGTTGGCCGAGCCTGCTCAGCCTTCTCGTCGGCAATCGCACCCCCGTCGACGAAAGGCAGCCCCCGTGCGCCCTCTTTCGCTCCGCGTGCTCTGGTCCGCGGCCGCCCTCTCCCTCGCCTCGGCCACCGGCCTGGCCGGCCCCGCCCAGGCCATCACCTACGGCACGCCGACGATCAAGCTGTCGGCGGCCTGTCTGTCGGGCGCCGTCGGCAGCACCGGCGACCCGACGGTCACCCTCACGCTCGCGCAGAGCGGCGCGGACGCCTCCACGCTGACCGTGACGGCCACCAGGAGCAGCCGCACCTCCGTGGCGGCCACGTCCGACGTCAAGATCACGGGCACCGGAAGCAGCCGTACCGTCTCGGTCACCGCACACGGCCAGGGCTATGCGGACCTCACGCTGAAGGTGACGGGCCTCGGCGGCAGGACGGCCACCACGACGCTGCACTACGCGGCTTCCCCGAGCGTCCGGTACTCCGCGGACGCCCGCTATCTCACCGGCGCCTCGGACGCCTCCGCCGCGGTCGACGTCGGGGGCGGCTACATCGTCGTCGGCAACGACGAGGACAACACCCTGCGGCTGTACGACGGCTCGGCCTCCGGCGCCCCGGTGAAGACCTGGGACCTGGACAGTGCGCTGGGTGCCGACAAGGAGGTCGACATCGAGGGCGCCACCCGTGTCGGGAACACCATCTACTGGACGGGTTCGCTCGGCAACAACAAGGACGGCGTGTACAAGCCCGACCGCAACACGGTGTTCACCACCACGGTCTCCGGCTCGGGCGCGGCCACCTCGCTCTCCTTCGGCACGGCCGGGCACCGCCTGCGCGACGACCTGGTGGCCTGGGACGAGGCGAACGGCGACCGGTACGGCTTCGCCGCCGCGACGGCCGACGGACAGACCCCGAAGCAGGTGGACGGCTTCAACGTGGAGGGGCTGGAGTTCGCGCCGGGCTCGGCCACCACCGCCTACGTCGGCTTCCGGGCTCCGCTGGTGCCGCCGCAGTCGGGCGGGAAGGCGCTGATCGTGCCGGTGACCGACATGGACCGGGTGGTCCACGGTGCCGAGGCCACGTTCGGTACGCCGATCGAGCTGGACCTCGGCGGTCTGTCCATCCGTGATCTGCGCCGGAACGACAAGGGGCAGTTCCTGATCCTCGCCGGATCCTGGGCGGCCGACGACAACAGCGACCCGTACGCCCTGTACGAGTGGGACGGGGTCGCCGGACACCAGCCCGTGAAGAAGCTGGACCTGCCGACCACGGACGTGGGCGGCTGGGAGTCCGTCGTGTCCGTGCCCGACCTGGAGGTCTCCGGGGCCCGGGTGCAGCTGATCACCGACGACGGGTCCGCCGACCTCTACGGCGACGGCGTCGAGGCGAAGGACCTCAGCCACCCGGAGTGGCAGAAGTCCCGCAGCACCTGGTTCACCCTGAGCTGACCCGGGCCGGGCTCAGCCCGGGATCAGCCCGTCGTCGCTGAGCATCTGCCGGACCTCGTCCAGGGAGGCGTCCGCCGCCGGCAGGATCAGCTCCGAGGGCTCCAGCGCGTCGTCCGGCAGCGGAGTACCGAGCTGCCGGACGGCGTCCAGGAGAGCGGCGAGCGTGCGGCGGAAACCCTCCTCGTCACCGCTCTCCATCTCCGCCAGCAGCTCGTCGTCCAGCTTGTTGAGCTCGCTGAAGTGGGAGTCGGCCAGCTTCACCTGGCCCTCCCCCATGATCCGTACGATCACGTCGCCTCCTCGGCTCCGGGCCCCGGCGCCGGGCTACTGCTTGTCGAAGCGCGGGGTGTCCTGCGGGTGCTGCTGGGACTGCGCCTGGCCGGTGCCGCCCTCGATCGCCTGCTGCGGCGATCCTCCGGCCAGCTCCGCCTTCATGCGCTGCAGCTCCAGCTCTACATCCGTACCACCGGAGATGCGGTCCAGCTCGGCCGTCAGGTCGTCCTTGGCCATGCCGGTCGGGTCGTCCAGGGCGCCGGAGGCGAGCAGCTCGTCGATGGCGCCGGCCCGGGCCTGGAGCTGGGCGGTCTTGTCCTCGGCGCGCTGGATGGCGAGGCCGACGTCGCCCATCTCCTCGGAGATGCCGGAGAAGGCCTCACCGATCCGGGTCTGGGCCTGGGCGGCGGTGTAGGTGGCCTTGATGGTCTCCTTCTTCGTACGGAAGGCGTCGACCTTGGCCTGCAGCCGCTGGGCCGCCAGGGTGAGCTTCTCCTCCTCGCCCTGGAGGGTCGTGTGCTGCGTCTCCAGGTCCGTCACCTGCTGCTGCAGGGCGGAACGGCGGGAGAGCGCCTCACGGGCCAGATCCTCGCGGCCGAGCGCGAGCGCCTTGCGGCCCTGGTCCTCCAGCTTGGACGACTGCTGCTGCAGCTGGTTGAGCTGGAGTTCGAGGCGCTTGCGGGAGGTCGCCACGTCGGCGACTCCGCGGCGCACCTTCTGCAGCAGCTCCAGCTGCTTCTGGTACGAGTAATCGAGGGTCTCGCGCGGGTCCTCGGCCCGGTCAAGGGCCTTGTTCGCCTTCGCGCGGAAGATCATCCCCATACGCTTCATGACACCGCTCATGGGCTTCGCGCGCCCCCTTCTGACGGACTCCAGCTCACCGATGCTGCGACAGAACCCACAGTACGGGCCCTGACTCCATTACCGCACTGTTCCGGGGGTGATGCGCTCATCCCCAAGAACGACTGCGGACGATATCGCTCCGGCGTGAGGAGTAGGTGAGCCTCGGGGTGAGGTCCTCCGGCATCCTCGGTGACCGCCGGGTGAAGCGTCTGCAACGTCCCCTCTGTCCCCCTACAGACGTCCGGTGTTGCCGGATCGTTCCCCGGTCGACTGGGGTCCATGCGCGGGTAGCCCTTACGCTTGGGTTTTGTGTTCCGTAGCCGTGCCAAGGAAGAGAAGGCCCCCGCCGACAAGGCGGCGGTGACCGACTCCAAGCAGCCCCGAGACCCGCAGGCCCCCAAGGGCAGGCCCACGCCCAAGCGCAGCGAGGCCCAGTCCCAGCGCCGCAGTGTCGCCAACACGCCGACGACGCGCAAGGACGCCGCCAAGCGTCAGCGCGAGGAGCGCCGTCAGGCGCTGGACCGGCAGCGTCAGGCGCTGGCCGGCGGCGACGAGCGGTACCTGCCGGCCCGCGACAAGGGTCCGGTCCGCAAGTTCGCCCGGGACTGGGTGGACTCACGGTTCAACGTGGCGGAGTTCTTCCTGCCGCTGGCCGTGGTGATCCTGGTGCTGAGCGTGGTGCGGGTGCCCGCGATCCAGGCCGTGGCGCTGTGGCTGTGGCTCGTCGTGATCGTGCTGATCGTGCTCGACGCGGCCGTCAGCGGAATCCGGCTCAGGAAGCGGCTGGCGGAGCGGTTCCCCGACCAGAACCGCCGGGGCGCCGTCCCCTACGCCCTGATGCGCTCCCTCCAGATGCGCCGGCTCCGGCTGCCCAAGCCGCAGGTCAAGCGCGGAGAGCGGCCCTGAGCGCAGACGCCTTCACCGGGGGTGCGGCCGAATCCTGGCTGCACAAGCTGGGCGGGCTGCGTGATGTCGTACGGCAGGAGCTGGTGGCCCGGCAGCTCGACGAGCAGATAGCCGGGCGGTTCCCGGTCGGGCAGCGGCTGCGGGTGCTCGACGTGGGGATGGGCCAGGGCACACAGGCGCTCAGGCTGGCCCGGCTCGGTCACCAGGTGACCGGCGTCGAGCAGGAGGCCACGATGATCGCGGCCGCGCGCGAGGCCCTCGCCGGTGAGCCGGAAGGTATCCGCGAGCGGGTCCGGCTGGTGCAGGGCGACGGGCGGGACACCGGTGTGCACTTCCTGCCGGGCAGCTTCGACGTGGTGCTCTGCCACGGCGTCCTGATGTACGTCGAGGAACCCGACCCGCTGGTGGCCGGTCTGGCCCGGATGCTCGCACCGGGCGGGCTGCTGTCGCTGCTGGTGCGCAACGGCGACGCGCTCGCCATGCGGCCGGGCCTGTCCGGGGACTGGGCGGGAGCACTGTCCGCCTTCGGCACCACCGCCTACCGCAACCGCCTCGGCCTCGATGTACGCGCCGACCGGCTCTCGGCGCTCACCGCCACGCTCGCCGGCATCGCCGCCCCGCTGCACGCCTGGTACGGCGTACGGGTCTTCACCGACACGGCGGAGGACGACGCGGAGATCCCCGGGGACCTGGAGACCTTGCTGGCGGTCGAGGAGCGTGCCGGGCGGACGGATCCCTACCGGGGTGTCGCGGCGCTGCTGCACCTGTGCGGGGTGCGGGGCTGAGCCCGTTCGGACGTACCCGACAGGCTCGGTGATCATCCCGACGTGAGACTCGGGGCATGGACGCATCCCGTACCCGTGCCCTGTGGAGGGTCGCCTGCGCCGCCGTCCTCCTGTGTGCCGCGCCGACGGCCTCCGGCTGCACGGCCCCGAAGCCGCCCGCCGAGAAGGGCGACTCGACCACCCCGGCCGCGCTCCCCCTGTCCGCGGTCGACCTGCAGAACCAGTACCTGAAGGTCATCAGGGAGGTCCTGCCGTCGGTCGTGCAGATCCAGGCGAGCCATGATCTGGGCTCCGGTGTGGTGTACGACGCGCAGGGGCACATCGTCACCAACGCGCATGTGGTCGGCTCCGAGAAGAGCTTCGAGGTGACCACCGCCAACAGCGAGGAGCCGTTCACCGCCCGCCTGGTGTACTCGTACCCGGACCAGGACCTTGCGGTGATCAAGCTGGACAAGGCGCCCGCCGGGCTGAAGCCGGCGGTGCTCGGGAGCTCCGAGAGGGTGGAGGTCGGCCAGATCGTGCTGGCCATGGGTTCACCGCTCGGGCTGTCGTCCAGCGTGACCCAGGGCATCGTCTCGGCGACCGGACGGACCGTCAGCGAGGGCAGCTCGGGCGGGGGCACGGGCGCCACCATCGCGAACATGGTCCAGACGTCGGCCGCGATCAACCCGGGCAACAGCGGGGGCGCCCTGGTCAACCTCGACGGGCGGGTCGTCGGCATCCCCACGCTCGCCGCCACCGATCCCGATCTGGGCGGCAGCGCGGCGCCGGGCATCGGGTTCGCCATCCCGGCGTCGATGGTGAAGACGGTCGCCGGCCAGATCGTCAAGAGCGGCAAGGTCGTCGACTCGGGGCGGGCCGCGCTCGGCGTGACCGTGCGGACGGTCGTGGACGACAGCTACCAGCCGGCCGGGGTCGCGCTGGTCAGCATCAGGAGCGGCGGGGCGGCCGACAAGGCGGGGCTGCGGCCGGGCGATGTGATCACCAAGCTGGACGGCACAGCGGTCACCACGACCACGGAGCTCTCCGAGGCGCTGGCGGCGGACAGACCGGGGCAGCGGTTGAAGGTGGCCTTCCAGCGCGAAGGCGACGAGAAGAGTGCGGAGGTGACGCTGGGCGAGCAGTGAGGAGGGGACACCGCCCCTCCTCACCCCTCCCGTCGGGCTACGACGCGTCGGCGTGCAGGTTCATCGGGCCGTAGATCTCGGTGTTCTCCTCGAACAGCCGTACCTGGTCCGCGCCGCCCTCCAGCAGCGCCTTCCAGTACTCGCCGATCCAGGACTCGGCGTCGCCCTGGGTGGTGAAGTCCTCCGGCTGCACCGCGGGCTGGACCTCCGTCCCGTCGGCCTTCTCGAACCGCCACGTCCATGCCGTCATGTGAGCCTCCTTTGATCCACGTCGCCGTCCGAGCGTATTCGCTCCGCGGGGTCGGCCGTTAGATCACCTCAGGTCGTGCCGAGAACTGCGGGCCGGTGGGGGCTGGTCGCTCCCCCGAGTTCTCGGCTTCGCTCGAACCCGGGGGGGACCCCATCGCGGCGGAGCCGCACATCGATACGGCCCCGCGCCCCTTAGGGCGCTGCGGATGAGCGGCGCCTGCGAGGACGGGTGAAAATCGATCTCGTGGAAGTGACTTTGCTCGGTACCGGTGCTCCTGCGGGGCTGCCCCGCCCCGACTGTCCCTGTGCGGTGTGTGCGAGCGCGTTGGGGGCGGACGCGCGGGCGGCCACCGCGTTGCTGGTGGACGGGACGCTGCTGCTCGATCTGACGCCGGGGGCGGCGTTCGCGGCCGCGCGGTCCGGGCATTCGCTGGGCGGGGTACGGCAGGTGCTGCTGTCGCATCCGCACGACGGGCCCGCGATGGAGGTGCCGGCCGGGCTGCCGCAGCCCGGGCGGGTGCCGGACGGGCGGGAGTTGGCGCTGCTGACGGGGCATCGGGTGCGGGCCGTGGCGATGGACGCGGGCGGCACCGGGTACGCGGTGACCGGGCCGGACGGTCAGCGGCTGCTGTACCTGCCGCCGGGCGGGGCGCCGGCCGGTCTGGAGGAGGCCACGGCGGAGACGTACCACATGGTGCTGGCCGACGTCGTGGGCCGCCCGGACGCGCTGGCCCGGCTGCGGGCGGTCGGTTCCCTCACGCCTACGACGGATGTGATCGCCGTTCATCTGGACCACGACGTGCCGCAGGGCGCCGAGGTACGGCGGCGGCTCGCGGCGGCGGGGGCGCGGGCCGTGCCGGACGGTACGACGCTGGTGGTCGGGGCGTACGAGGAGGTGCCGGACGTGCCGCGGCGGACGCTGGTGCTGGGCGGGGCGCGCTCGGGGAAGTCGGTGGAGGCCGAGCGGCGGCTGGAGGCGTTCCCCGAGGTGCTGTACGTGGCGACGGGCGGCACGCGCGGCGGCGACACCGAGTGGGCGGAGCGGGTGGCCGCGCACCGGGAGCGGCGGCCGGGGTCCTGGCGTACGACGGAGACGACCGATCTGGTGCCGCTGCTGGCCGTGGAGGGGCCGCCGCTGCTGATCGACTGTCTGTCGCTGTGGCTGACGGACGCGATGGACGAGGTCGGGGCGTGGGACGACGCGGAGTGGGCGGACGGCGGCGAGAAGGCACTGCGCGAGCGGGTGCGGGAGCTGATGTCGGCGGTGCGGGCCACTCGGCGGACCGTGGTGGCCGTGTCCAACGAGGTGGGTTCCGGGATCGTGCCGGCGACGGCGTCCGGGCGGCGGTACCGGGATGAACTCGGACGGCTGAACGCGGCGTTCGCGAGTGAGTGCGAGCAGGTGCTGCTGGTGGTGGCGGGGCAGGCTGTGGTGCTGCGGGGCTGAGAAGGCCAAGAGCCCCGAAGGGGCGCGGGGCTGTATCGATGTGCGGCTCCGCCGCGATGGGGGTCCCCCCGGGTTCGAGCGAAGCCGAGAACTCGGGGGAGCGACCAGCCCCCGCCGGGCCGCGGTCAGCCGACGGCGTCCGTCCCCTTCCGGGCCACGACCCGGTACGCGTTGGAGACGCGGGTGAGGCCGGACAGGGGGGCGAGAAGGTGGTCCACGGCCGAGGCCAGCGCCAGCGCGGGCGCTGCGGGGGCTCTCAGGATCGGGTGGAAGTGGGCCAGCACCAGGGAGAGCGCCGCTGAGAGGTCGTAGGGGATGTGGGGGGCTCTGCGGTCCGTGACGAGGACCGTGCAGCCCTGGGCCTCCAGTTCCGCGCGCAGGTTGGCCAGGGGCATCAGGTGGAGGTGGCGGGGCTGGCCGTAGGGCAGCCACCATCTGCCGAGCAGTGTGGCGAACGCGCAGCGCGGGTCGGGGACTTCGACCACGAGGTGGCCGCCGGGACGCAGCGCGGTGAGGGCGGCGCGCAGTTCGGCGCGGGGGTCGGGGGCGTGTTCCAGGTGGTGGAACATGCTGAGCACGTCGTAGCGGGCGCGCAGCCGGGCCGCCATCCCCGGGGTGGTCAGATAGCCGCGGTGGGCCTCCTCGACCCGGCCCTCCAGCAGCGCCTGTTCCACACGGGCGGTCGGGTCCAGACCGTCGAAGCTGGTGTAGGGGAAGAACTCCTTCGCCGCCTCCGGGAAGCGGGCGTGGCCCGTGCCCACGTCCAGCCAGCTCTCCGGCTCGTGCAGCGCCGACAGCGCGTGGGCCGTGGCGCGGTGGCGGCGGCGGACCGCACCGGCGGAGAGGATGCGGGCGGCGAACTCCTCCAGGTGCCGTTCGTAGAAGTCCCGGTGGTAGAAGGCGAGGCCCTCCGCCGTGAGCCGGGGGTTCTGGAAGGCGTGGCGGCAGTCGCGGCACTCGTCGACGGCGAAGGTGCCCGGCCGGTGCCGCAGCGGGTCGGTGGCGCGCATCCGGGTGCGCAGGCGCGGGGATCCGCACCACGGGCAGTCCTCGCGGTGCGGCTCCTGGAAGGGGTCGTTCGGGCCGGTGGCCCGCGGGGCGAGGGGCGAGGGCGGCATGGGCGGCTCCCTTTGCGACATTCCGCTGCAAACCGGAACGTATGGGATCCCGATCTTGGGTGCAAAGACGTCGCGAGGGTGTGGTGGCGGTGTGGCGCGGAAGGCGTCGATCGCTGCCGGTACTGTTCGGCGAATGAGCAGCCTTAATCTGGACGACTTCACCGATCTGATCGAGCGCCCGGACGGTGGCGTGCGCCGTGACGCCGAGGCCCGGCGGGAGCGCCAGATCGTGCCGCCCGGGGCGCTCGGGCGCCTGGACGAGCTGGGCGAGTGGCTGGCCGCCGCGCAGAGTGCCGTACCGGTGCGGACGGTCGAGCGGCCGCGGGTGGTTCTGTTCGCCGGTGACCACGGGATCGCCGGACTCGGTGTCTCGGCGCGGCCCGCGGGCAGCGCCGCGGAGCTGGTGCGGGCGGTGCTGGAGGGGGGCAGCGCGGTGTCGGTGCTCGCGCGCCGCCTCGACGTGCCGGTGCGGGTCGTGGACATGGCTCTGGACTGCCCGCCGGACGCCTTCCCGGAGGACGTCGTACGCCACCGGGTACGGCGTGGCAGCGGTCGCATCGACATCGAGGACGCGCTCACCCCGGACGAGGCCGAGGCGGCCTTCCGGGCGGGTGTCGCCGTCGCCGACGAGGAGGCCGACTCGGGGACGGACCTGGTGGTGCTCGGTGATGTGAGCGTGGGCGGGACCACGGCGGCCGCCGTGCTGATCGCCGCGCTGTGCGGGACCGACGCGTCGGTGGTGACCGGGCGGGGCGGGCAGGCCATCGACGACCTGGCGTGGATGCGCAAGTGCGCGGCGATCCGGGACGCGCTGCGCCGGGCGCGGCCGGTGCTCGGGGATCAGCTGCAGCTGCTCGCGACCGTGGGCGGGGCCGATCTGGCCGCGATGACCGGGTTCCTGCTGCAGGCGGCGGTGCGGAAGCTGCCGGTGATCCTGGACGGTGTGGTCGCCGCCGCGTGTGCGCTGGTCGCCCAGCGGGTGGCGTTCCGGGCGCCGGACTGGTGGCTGGCCGGGCACGACAGCGGGGAGCCCGGGCAGGCGAAGGCGCTGGACCGGATGGCGCTGGAGCCGTTGCTGGAGCAGGGCGTGAAGGTCGGCGAAGGGGTGGGGGCGCTGCTGGCGCTGCCCCTGGTGCGGGCCGCCGCCGCGCTGGCCGCCGAACTGCCCGAGAAGGCTCCGGAGGAGGCCGGGGAGGACAAGGAGAAGGCGGCGGAGCAGGCGGACGAACAGGCGGACGAGTAGCGGGCCCCACGCCCGAGCCGGCGCCGCCGGACCGCAACCGGCCGAACCGGGCGTTCTCGTGCGGGCGAAGCCGCGCGGCGACGGTGAGGGCGTCAGCCGGACCGGTGGGAAAAGTGTGGTTCGCCGGGGCAGCCCCATATGATCCTCCCCCATGGGAGATGCCCGAATTGCCGTGGAGCAGCAGGCCGAGCCGGAACGGGCCGGTGAGCAGGGGCGGCGGTCCACCGGGGCTTCACAGCGGGCCGCCGCCTTCGCCGTCTGGTACTTGAGAGCCGTCGCCTTCGTCAACTTCCTCAGCGCGGTGTGGGTGTCACTGGGCCAGGACGTGCGCCGGCACAACCAGGAGAACTTCTTCACGCCGTACCTGCTGACCGCCGGGTTCGCCTCGGGCGTCTTCACCGCGTTCCTCGCGATCACCATGCGGCGGCGCAAACGGGCCGCATGGATCCTGAACCTGGTGCTCAGCGGGTCCTTCCTGGCCCTGTTCGCCTTCGCGATGGCGTTCCCCGAGATCAGACAGTACGCACAGAACTGGATCTCCCTGGTCCTGACGGCGGCCTTCGTCGCGGCCCTGCTGACCGGGCGGCGGGAGTTCTACGCCAAGGGCGACCGGTCCAATCCACGGCTCGCCGCGACGGTCGCCGTCGGCGGCGGGCTGCTCGCCTCGCTGCTGGCCGGGGTCCTGGTGACGATCACCAACCAGGCGCCGGACGCGGCCCGTTCGACGTTCCTGGAGCGCTGGCACTACGGCACCCTGCGGCTGGTGTCGGTGGCCGCGGACGAGAACCACTTCCCGGGGATCGAGCCGCCCAACTGGGTCAATGTGGCGATCAACGTGCTCAGCACGATCCTCGTCCTCGCCGTCTTCTACGCCGCCTTCCGCTCCCGGCGGGCCGTCGACCCGCTCACCGAGGACGACGAGACACGGCTACGGGCCCTGCTGGAGCGGCACGGCGAGCGGGACTCGCTCGGCTACTTCGCGCTGCGCCGGGAGAAGAGCGTGGTGTGGTCGCCGACGGGCAAGGCGGCCGTCGCCTACCGGGTGCTCGGCGGGGTGAGCCTCGCCTCCGGGGATCCGCTGGGTGACCCGGAGGCGTGGCCGGGGGCGATCGCGCCGTGGCTGGCCGAGGCGCGGGCGCACGGGTGGATCCCGGCGGTGATGGGGGCGGGCGAGGAAGCGGGGACGGTCTACGCCCGGCACGGGCTCGACGCGCTGGAACTCGGCGACGAGGCGATCGTGGAAGTGGCCGAGTTCACCCTTGAGGGACGGGCGATGCGGACCGTCCGGCAGGCCTACAACCGGGTCGGACGGGCCGGGTACGAGGTGCGCATCCGGCGGCACGCGGACATCCCGGCACACGAGATGGCGTACCTGATCGAGCGCGCGGACGACTGGCGGGACGGGGCGACCGAACGCGGCTTCAGCATGGCGCTCGGCCGGCTCGGGGACCCCGGGGACGGGCAGTGCGTGATGCTGGAGTGCACGGACGCCGAGGGGACGCTGCGCGCGCTGCTCTCCTTCGTGCCCTGGGGACCGCAGGGCCTGTCCCTGGACCTCATGCGGCGCGACCGGGACTCCGAGAACGGGCTGATGGAGTTCATGGTCATCGAGCTGTTGCGCCGGGCCGGCGAGATCAAGATCACCCAAGTCTCACTCAACTTCGCGGTGTTCCGGTCGGTCTTCGAACGTGGCGCGCGCCTCGGTGCCGGTCCGGTGCTGAGGCTGTGGCGGTCGCTGCTCAGCTTCTTCTCCCGCTGGTGGCAGATCGAGTCGCTGTACCGCGCCAACGCCAAGTACCGGCCCATCTGGGAGCCGCGGTTCCTGCTCTTCGAGAAGAGCGCGGACCTGCTGCGCATCGGCCTCGCCGCGGCCCGCGCGGAGGGCTTCCTGGAGGCGCCGGGACTGCCGAAATGGCTGCACCGCAGGCACCTGGAAACGCACCGATGAGGAACCCTTGATGAGGACGCTCGCCCGCTGGGCCCATGCCGAGTGGGGGCTGCTGTACGTCACCGTGCGCGAGCCCCTGCTCAAACGGAGCCTGCGGGCGGCTCCGATGACGTTCTGGGCGGTGTGCCTGACCGCGCTCCTGCAGTACGTGCAGAACCGGCCGTGGGGCTATCAGTTCGTGCAGAACGTGGGTGCGGTACGGGCCGAGGACCCGCTGGGGCTGGCCCTGCTGCGCACGCCCCTGTCGCTGTTCGTCCCGGCGCTCGACCTTCCGGTGTGGGGTGCGCTGGCGCAGATCCTGCTGGTGTTCGGGATCGCCGAGATCTGCCTGGGCTGGTGGCGGACGCTGACCATCGCCTACGTCGCCACGCTCGCCGGGACGCTGTACGCGCGCCTCGGCATCGCGCTCGGCCCGCACGCCCCCTTCGGCCTTCCCTGGACGGACGCGCAGGTCGTGGACACCGGTCCGTCGGCGGCCGTGGTGGGGCTCGCCGTGTTCGTGGCGTGGCGGTACGGCGCCTACGTGACGGCGGGCGCGGTGACCGTGGCGATGGTCGCCGAGGTGCTGATCAAGGAGAACCTGGCGGGCAAGGAGCACCTGGCCGCGCTGATGGCCGTGGGGACGCTGTGCCTGCTGGCCGCGGCGCGGCACCGGTACGGGCGCCGGCTGCGGCCGCGTCACCGGTGGCCGGGCAGCCGTACCGGGCGCGGGTCGGGCTTGCCGCCGATCCAGTCCTGAAGGATGCGCCGGGGCCGGGCCCAGCGGCGGTCGTGGCGGTAGGCGCGCAGGGCGGCCTTGGCGCGGGCGCGGGGCCTGCGGCCGTAGAAGCGGCGGGCCCAGAGGGAGCCGGGGCGGGCCAGGCGGACGGCGCCGACGAACGCGATCAGGGGCACGATCACGCCGAAGATCGCGACGCGGGTCTTGCCCTTGCCCAGCGCGACCAGGGAGCAGAGGAAGTTCGCGCCGATGTTGGCGATGACGGTGCCCCGGTCCTGGAGTTCGTCCGCGGACAGGTCGTTCACGCCGAACGGTGAGAATCCGGCCAGCAGCAGGCCGACCAGGGCGGCGGTGAGCACGACGGCCTCGACGCTCTGGCGGCCCTCCTCGCTCCAGTAGACGTCGGCCAGGTGCAGGATCAGCGCGAACTCGTCCAGGACGAGGCCCGCGCCCATGCCGAACAGGACCGCGGCGACGGCCCCGCCGACGGCGTGCCGGTCGCTGGCGACGGCGCCGAAGCCGCCGACGATCGTCAGGACGACCCCGGGGACCACGTGGTGGATGTGCAGCCCGCCCGCCTCGACGTTGCCGAAGGGCCCCTTGCCGGCCCGGATCATCCGGGTGATGACCCGGGTGACGAGGAAGGTGACGACGAAGGCGGTCAGGGCCAGCAGCAGTGGAAGCTTGCCCGGCTCAAGAATGTTCCGCTCCCACCACTGCCCCATGTGCGCACTTTATCCCCGGGTGCGACAGGGGGTTCTCCGACGGCCCGGTACCCTGCGCCGGTGCTCAAGACCTCCCCTCTCGACGGCCTTCGCTTCGCCTTCGGCACGCTCACCGTGCTGCCCGTCCGGGTGCACCGCTGGGACCGGCAGGCCGCCCGCGGGGGCATGCTGAGCGCCCCGGTGGCCGGACTGGTCGTCGGCGGCTGTGCGGCGGGGCTCGGGCTGCTGCTGCTCTTCCTGGGCGCCGGTGAACCGCTCGCCGCCGTCGCCTCGGTCGCCGTACCGGCGGCGCTGACCCGAGGGCTGCACCTGGACGGGCTCGCGGACACGGCGGACGGGCTGGGCAGCGGCAAGCCCGCCGAGGACGCACTGCGGATCATGAAGCGGTCGGACATCGGGCCGTTCGGAGTGATCACCCTCGTCCTGGTGCTGACGGCCCAGGCCGCCGTACTGGCGCAGCTCTACGGCGACTCCTGGGCGCGCGGCGCCGCGGCGGCGGTGACCTCGGCGGTCGCGGCCCGGCTCGCACTCACCTGGGCCGCCCGCACCGGGGTGCCCGCGGCCCGCCCGGAGGGGCTCGGGGCAGCGGTCGCCGGGGTGGTGCCGGTGCCGGGCGCGCTGGCCGTCGCGGCCGTCTGCACGCTCGCCGCGGCCGCCTGGGGGACGGCCTTCGGCCCGCACGGCGCACTGCGCGCCGCGGCCGCGGTGCCGCTGTCCCTCGCCGCCGCCGAACTCCTGCTGCGCCACTGCACGCGCCGGTTCGGCGGGGTCACCGGTGACGTGTTCGGCGCTCTCGCGGAGACGGCGGCGACGACCGCGCTCGTGGTGCTGTCCCTGGGTCGCTAGGCTCTTAGCCGGTACACGGACAAGAAGTGTGTGATCGGGGGACATCCGTGTTGAAGCTGCGCCGTGCCGCGGCCTGGTTCATCGACTTCGCTCTGGTGGTGACGGCGGCCTGGCTGCTCGCCGTGTTCACCTTCCACCGGATCACCGGGCTCGTGACCGACGTACCCGAACTGGCCACCCGGGGCGGCTTCGACCTGCTGACCTCGCGCGGGGACGTCGTCGACGCCTCCAAGGCGTTCGGTCTCTCGCTGTGGGACACGGTGGTGCTCGACGTGGAGGAGGCCTTCGGCGCGCTCGTCGTCGTCACGTTCCTCTACCAGTGGGCCTGTCTCACGCTGCTCGGCCGCACCCTCGGCAAGGGCCTGCTGGGCCTGCGGGTCACCCCGCGCCGCTCCCGGCACTGCGTGCGCCGGGCCGCCGTCACCACCGCCGCCGACGTCGCCGTGTACGCCCTGGCCTGTGTGCTGCTGATCGAGGGTCACTTCGTGCTGTCGGTGGTGGTGTGGGGGGTCGCGGTGGTGCTGTTCCTGGTCAACGCGCTGCCCGTGCTCTCCCCCGGCGGCCGCTCCCTCGCCGACCTGCTGGCCGGCACCTCGGTCGAGGGGATCCTCCGACGGGCGGAGCACACAGCGTGGGGCGGCGTACCCCGGGGGTGAGCGGGGGGCGCCCGCCGACGCGGAAAGGCCGAAAGTGACCGCGGCGCCACGCGCGGGTGAACACCCGCAGGAATGAGCGAGCGGGCACACGCGCGTAGTCTCGTTCCGGGTGTTCGCCGACAGGGTGAAGGCCCCGGTTGCCACATGCCCCCAGGCCTGGACCTAGGGTCGGCTCTCGGGCCCGGTCGACCCACCCCCCTTCGGCCACAGCAACTTCACATCGGAAGCGAGATTTCACCACCGTGACTGCTCTGACTCTCAGCACCGCCGCGGCGCCCGGCCTGCGGGCCGACGCGATCGTCGTCGGTGTCGCCAAGGGCGCCAAGGGCCCCGTTGTCGCGCCGGGCGCCGAGGCCGTGGACAAGGCGTACGACGGCAAGCTCGCCGGCGTTCTGGAGACCCTCGGTGCCTCGGGTGCCGAGGGCGAGCTGACGAAACTGCCCTCCCCGGCCGGCTTCAAGGCACCGATCGTGGTGGCGGTGGGCCTGGGCGCGGAGCCCGAGAAGGACGCCGGATACGACGCCGAGGCCCTGCGCAAGGCGGCCGGCGTGGCCGCCCGGGCTCTCGCCGGCTCCAAGAAGGCCGCGTTCGCCCTGCCCGTCGACGGCCCCGGCGCCGTCGGCGCGATCGGCGAGGGCGTCCTGCTCGGCGCCTACTCCTTCGACGCCTACAAGGACGGCGCCAAGGACGCCAAGGCCAAGAACGGCAAGACGCCGCTGGCCGAGGCCGCGCTGCTGGGCGGCAAGCCGCGGGACGCCGCCCACAAGGGCGCCGTCGCCCGCGCCGTCGCGGTCGCCGAGGAGCTGAACCGCTCCCGCGACCTGATCAACATGCCGCCGAACGACCTCACCCCGGCGACGTTCGCCGCCGAGGCGCAGACCGCGGCCAAGGAGCACGGCCTCAAGGTGCAGGTGCTCGACGACAAGGCCCTGGCCAAGGGCGGCTACGGCGGCCTCCTCGGCGTCGGCGGCGGCTCGGCCGCGACCCCGCGCCTGGTCAAGCTGTCGTACACGCACCCGAAGGCCGACAAGCACCTCGCGTTCGTCGGCAAGGGCATCACCTACGACTCGGGCGGCATCTCGCTGAAGCCGGCCGGTCACAACGAGACGATGAAGTGCGACATGAGCGGTGCCGCCGCCGTGTTCGCCGCGGTCGTCGCCGCCGCGCGCCTCGGCCTGGAGGTCAATGTCACCGGCTGGCTCGCGCTGGCCGAGAACATGCCGTCGGGCACCGCCACCCGCCCCGGTGACGTGCTGCGCATGTTCAGCGGCAAGACCGTCGAGGTCCTCAACACCGACGCCGAGGGCCGCCTGGTCCTGGCGGACGCGCTGTGGGCGGCCTCGCTGGAGAAGCCGGACGCGATCGTGGACGTGGCCACGCTGACCGGCGCGATGGTCCTGGCGCTGGGCAGCCGGACGTTCGGGATCATGGCCAACGACGAGGCATTCCGCGCCGCGGTGCACGAGGCGGCGGAGGAGGTCGGCGAGCCGGCCTGGCCGATGCCGCTGCCCGAGCACCTGCGCAAGGGCATGGACTCGCCCGTCGCCGACCTCGCGAACATGGGCGAGCGCATGGGCGGCGGGCTGGTCGCCGGTCTGTTCCTGCGCGAGTTCGTGGGCGAGGGGATCACCTGGGCGCACCTGGACATCGCGGGCCCCGCGTTCAACGAGGGCGGGCCGTTCGGTTACACACCGAAGGGGGGCACGGGTTCGGCCGTACGGACGCTGGTGCGTCTCGCCGAGCTGACAGCCGCGGGTGACCTGGGCTGACTCGCCTGAGGGCTCGGTCCGCTCCGTAGTACGGCGACCGCAGGGGCGTGGGGGTTGTTCGCGCAGTTCCCCGCGCCCCTTCGGGTCTGCCACCGCCTGCCTCCTCGCAGGTGAACCCCCGGGAGGGCGGGTTGCGCCCGCGCGGCGGAGCCGCGCGTCGAACACGGCCCCGCGCCCCTGCGGTCGGATGCCCCCGGCCTTCATTTCAAGGGGACGTGGGGTGTCTCACACCCCGGCCCGGCGTCTCGTCCGCCTCGAACAAGTGCAAAGATGGAGCCCGGCAGGACAGGGCCCCCACCGAAGGGCCGAAGCATCAAGCGGCCGGACACCAGCCGCCCGCCGGTCATCGTCGACCGGCCTACGGCGCACATGCATGGAGGACGTGACGTGGCGAACGACGCCAGCACCGTTTTCGACCTAGTGATCCTCGGCGGTGGCAGCGGTGGTTACGCCGCGGCCCTGCGCGGGGCGCAGCTGGGCCTGGACGTCGCCCTGATCGAGAAGGACAAGGTCGGCGGCACCTGCCTGCACCGGGGTTGCATCCCCACCAAGGCCCTGCTGCACGCGGGCGAGATCGCCGACCAGGCCCGCGAGAGCGAGCAGTTCGGCGTCAAGGCCACCTTCGAGGGCATCGACGTCCCGGCCGTCCACAAGTACAAGGACGGCGTCATCGCCGGCCTGTACAAGGGTCTGCAGGGCCTGATCGCCTCCCGCAAGGTGACCTACATCGAGGGTGAGGGCCGGCTGTCCTCCCCGACCTCCGTCGACGTGAACGGCCAGCGCGTCCAGGGCCGCCACGTCCTGCTGGCGACCGGCTCCGTGCCGAAGTCGCTGCCGGGCCTGGAGATCGACGGCAACCGGATCATCTCCTCCGACCACGCCCTCGTCCTGGACCGCGTGCCGAAGTCCGCGATCATCCTGGGCGGCGGTGTCATCGGCGTCGAGTTCGCCTCGGCGTGGAAGTCCTTCGGCTCGGACGTCACCGTCATCGAGGGCCTGAAGCACCTCGTCCCGGTCGAGGACGAGAACAGCTCGAAGCTTCTTGAGCGCGCGTTCCGCAAGCGCGGCATCAAGTTCAACCTCGGCACCTTCTTCCAGAAGGCCGAGTACACCCAGGACGGTGTGAAGGTCACCCTCGCCGACGGCAAGGAGTTCGAGGCCGAGGTCCTGCTCGTCGCCGTCGGCCGCGGCCCCGTCTCCCAGGGCCTCGGCTACGAGGAGCAGGGTGTCGCCATGGACCGCGGCTACGTCCTGGCCGACGAGTACATGCGGACCAACGTTCCGACCATCTCCGCCGTCGGCGACCTCGTCCCGACGCTCCAGCTCGCGCACGTCGGCTTCGCCGAGGGCATCCTGGTGGCGGAGCGTCTGGCCGGTCTGAAGGTCGTTCCGATCGACTACGACGGTGTGCCGCGGGTGACGTACTGCCACCCGGAGGTCGCCTCCGTCGGTATCACCGAGGCCAAGGCCAAGGAGATCTACGGCGCGGACAAGGTCGTCGCTCTGAAGTACAACCTGGCGGGCAACGGCAAGAGCAAGATCCTGAACACCGCGGGCGAGATCAAGCTCGTCCAGGTGAAGGACGGTGCCGTGGTCGGCGTCCACATGGTCGGCGACCGCATGGGTGAGCAGGTCGGCGAGGCCCAGCTGATCTACAACTGGGAGGCGCTGCCGGCCGAGGTCGCCCAGCTCATCCACGCCCACCCGACGCAGAACGAGGCGATGGGCGAGGCGCACCTGGCGCTCGCCGGCAAGCCGCTGCACTCCCACGACTGAGCCTTCGGTCAACGGGCGCGACGACACAGACTTCCGCAATTCGTTAGGAGCAACCGAAACCATGGCGGTTTCCGTAACCCTTCCGGCGCTCGGTGAGAGCGTCACCGAGGGCACTGTCACCCGCTGGCTGAAGGCAGAGGGCGAGCGCGTCGAGGCCGACGAGCCGCTGCTCGAGGTCTCGACCGACAAGGTCGACACCGAGATTCCCTCGCCCGCCGCCGGTGTGCTGGCCTCCATCAAGGTCGCCGAGGACGAGACGGTCGAGGTCGGCGCCGAGCTGGCCGTCATCGACGACGGCACGGGCGCGCCCGCTGCCGCTCCGGCCCCCGCGGCCGCCGAGGCTCCGGCCCCGGCCGCAGAGCCCGCCCCGGCCCCCGTCGCCGAGGCCCCCGCCGCCCCGGCCCCGGCCGCCCCCGCTGCCCCGGCCGGTGGCGCCCAGGGCACCGACGTGGTCCTGCCCGCGCTCGGTGAGTCCGTCACCGAGGGCACCGTCACCCGCTGGCTGAAGGCGGTCGGCGAGAGCGTCGAGGCCGACGAGCCGCTGCTCGAGGTCTCCACGGACAAGGTCGACACCGAGATCCCGGCGCCCGCCTCCGGCGTGCTGCTGGAGATCGTGGTCGGCGAGGACGAGACCGCCGAAGTCGGCGCCAAGCTCGCCGTCATCGGCGCCGCGGGTGCGGCTCCGGCCGCCGCCCCGGCCCCCGCCGCTCCGGCCCCGGCCCCCGCTGCCCCGGCCCCGGTGGCTCCGGCCGCCCCGGCCCCGGCCGCTCCGGCGCCCGCGCCCGCCCCGGTCGCCGCCGCCCCGGCTCCGGCCGCCCCGGCCCCCGCGCCGGTGGCTCCGGCCCCGGTCACCCCGGCTCCGGCCGCTCCCGCCCCCGCCGCCCAGGCGACGGACGAGGGCGCCTACGTCACCCCGCTGGTGCGCAAGCTCGCCGCCGAGAACGGCGTCGACCTGGCCGCTGTCAAGGGCACCGGCGTCGGCGGCCGTATCCGCAAGCAGGACGTCATCGCCGCCGCCGAGGCCGCGAAGGCCGCCGCGGCCGCTCCGGCCCCGGCCGCTGCCGCCGCCCCGGCCGCCGCCAAGAAGGCTCCGGCGCTGGAGGTCTCCCCGCTGCGCGGCCAGACCGTCAAGATGACCCGCATCCGCAAGGTCATCGGCGACAACATGGTCAAGGCGCTGCACGAGCAGGCCCAGCTGTCGTCGGTCGTCGAGGTCGACGTCACCCGCCTGATGAAGCTGCGCGGCCAGGCGAAGGACTCCTTCGCGGCCCGCGAGGGCGTCAAGCTCTCCCCGATGCCGTTCTTCGTCAAGGCCGCCGCCCAGGCGCTGAAGGCCCACCCGGTCATCAACGCCCGGATCAACGAGGCCGAGGGCACGATCACCTACTTCGACACCGAGAACGTCGGTATCGCGGTGGACTCGGAGAAGGGCCTGATGACCCCGGTCATCAAGGGCGCCGGTGACCTCAACATCGCCGGTATCGCCAAGGCCACGGCCGACCTGGCCGGCAAGGTCCGCGCCAACAAGATCACCCCGGACGAGCTGTCCGGCGCGACCTTCACCATCTCCAACACCGGCTCGCGCGGCGCGCTGTTCGACACGATCATCGTGCCGCCGAACCAGGTCGCGATCCTCGGCATCGGTGCCACGGTCAAGCGTCCGGCCGTCATCGAGACCGAGGAGGGCACGGTCATCGGCGTCCGCGACATGACCTACCTGACGCTCTCCTACGACCACCGCCTGGTCGACGGCGCCGACGCGGCCCGTTACCTGACGACGGTCAAGCAGATCCTCGAGACCGGCGAGTTCAGCGCCGAGCTGGGTCTGTAAGGCTCGGGAGCCGCACAGCGGTACGGCAGAGCCCCCGTCCGGAGTCCTTCTCCGGGCGGGGGCTCTGCGCGTACCGACGGTCGCTCGTGCCGTCCTCTCGACCTCCATGCCCAGCTCGGCGGCGCCGACGGCGTACTCGCTCTCGTCGAACCCGTCCGTGCGCGGAATGCTTCCCCACAGGGGCGGGCACCTCTCTGTAACAGGTATCACCTGTGGCGAGAGCTACCGTGCCCCGCCCGTCCGGGGCCCACGGCCGTATTGTCTAAGGGTCCCGCCGACCCGCCGGGTCCGCACTGCCAAGGAGCCCCCCATGACCGCGCCCGTCGTCCACTCGCTGCGCGAGCAGATCCGCGAGCACATCGTGGAGGGGATCGTCAGCGGGCGCTGGCAGCCGGGCGAGCGGATCGTCGAACGGCGGATCGCCACCGAGCTGGAGGTCAGCCAGACCCCGGTCCGCGAGGCCCTGCGCGAGCTGGAGTCGCTGCGCCTGATCGAGTCCGCGCCGAACAAGGGCGTCCGGGTGCGGAACCTGACCGCGGCCGACCTGGAGGAGAGCTACCCCGTCCGGGCCGGCCTGGAGGCCATCGCGGCGGAGCTGGCGGCCGACCGCCTCGCGGAGGACTGCTCGGCCCTGGAGCCGCACGTGCTGGCCCTGTACGAGGCCGACCGCGAGGCCGACGGCACGGCCCAGGTGCGCCACACGGTCGGCTTCCACCGCGAGCTGGTCCGCGCGGCGGACAACTCGGTGCTGCTGCACACCTGGGAGGGCCTGGGCATCGAGGTCTTCACGGCGCTGTCGATCCGCTGGCTGGGCACGGTGCAGCAGTCGTACGCCGAGGAGCACGAGGAGCTGGTGCAGGCCTTCAAGCGGCGGGATCCGCGGATCGCGGAGCTGGTGAAGGCCCACGTGCTGGGCTGCGCTCCGCGCGCCTGAAGCAGCCGAGCATCCCCGCGCTCACCTGCGAAAACACTGCCGTGACACGGCACCCGGTGCCCACTTCAAAGGCACCCGGTGCCTATTTTCTCGGAATCAAGAGGTTTTCACCCTCAACCCTTTGATCGATCATCGATCAGGGAGTTACAGTCGCCGACGGACTTCCACCGAAGTCCGCTGCCCTGTCCTGCCAAAGACCAAGGGCACCCCCGAACCCTTACCGATGAGGGAACCCCCTTCGACTGAGGAAGGCGGCGACATGACCGACCCCAACGCCATCCAGCCGAGCGCGCTCGACCAGCTCCCCGACCGCGATCCCGAGGAGACCGCCGAGTGGCGGGCCTCCCTGGACGCCGTCGCCAGGGAGGCCGGGCCGCACCGCGCCGCGTACCTGATGCGACGCACGCTGGAGCGCGCCGAGGCGGGCGGCATCGCGCTGCCGAAGCTCCTCGAGACCGACTACGTCAACACCATCCCCACCGCCGCCGAGCCGGACGTCCCCGGTGACGAGGCGATGGAGGCCCGGATCACGGCCTGGAACCGCTGGAACGCGGCCGCCATGGTGACCCGCGGCTCGAAGTACGGCGTCGGCGGCCACATCGCCACCTTCGCCTCCGCGGCCTGGCTCTACGAGACCGGCTTCAACCACTTCTTCAAGGGCAAGGAGTCCCAGGAGGCCGCCGGCTCCGGCGACCAGCTGTACATCCAGGGCCACGCCTCCCCCGGCATCTACGCCCGCGCCTTCCTGGACGGCCGGCTGAACGAGGGCCACCTCGACAACTTCCGCCAGGAGTCCGGCGGCAACGGCCTGCCCTCCTACCCGCACCCGCGCCGCCTGCCCTGGCTGTGGGAGTTCCCGACGGTGTCGATGGGCCTCGGCCCGCTCTCCGCGATCTACCAGGCGCGCTTCAACCGCTACCTGACCAACCGCGGCATCAAGGACGTCTCCGCCTCGCACGTGTGGGCGTTCCTCGGCGACGGCGAGATGGACGAGCCGGAGTCGACGGCGGCCCTCGCGCTCGCCGCCCGTGAGGAGCTGGACAACCTCACCTTCGTCATCAACTGCAACCTGCAGCGCCTGGACGGCCCGGTCCGCGCCAACTTCAAGATCGTGCAGGAGCTGGAGGCCCAGTTCCGCGGCGCCGGCTGGAACGTCGTCAAGACGCTGTGGGGCTCGGCCTGGGACGAGCTGTTCCAGCTCGACACCACCGGCGCGCTCGTACGCCGCCTGCGCGAGGTACCGGACGCGCAGATCCAGACGTACCAGACCCGCGACGCCGCCTACATCCGCGCCGACTTCTTCGGCAAGGACCCGGCGCTCGCCGAGATGGCGCGGCTGCTGAGCGACGACAAGATCCTCGAGATCTTCCACCTCTCCCGCGGCGGCCACGAGGCCCGCAAGGTCTACGCCGCGTACAAGGCCGCGGTCGAGCACAAGGGCGCGCCGACCGTGATCCTGGCCCAGACGGTCAAGGGCCACACCCTCGGCGAGGGCTTCGCGTCGAAGAACGCCAACCACCAGATGAAGAAGCTGACGGTGGACGAGTTCAAGACGATGCGGGACCTGCTGGACCTGCCGATCAAGGACAGCGACTTCACCGACGGCCAGGTTCCCTACGGCCACCCGGGCGCCGACTCCGCCGAGGTCCGCTACCTCCAGGAGCGCCGCGCGGCCCTCGGCGGCCCCGCCCCGGCCCGCCGCGTCCACCCGCTCGCCCCGCTGCCCGCCCCCGCGGAGAAGGCCTTCGCCTCCTTCGACAAGGGCTCCGGCTCCCAGAACGTGGCCACCACCATGGCCTTCGTCCGCCTGGTCAAGGACCTGGTCCGCGACAAGGAGACGGGCAAGCGCTGGGTGCCGATCGTCCCCGACGAGGCGCGCACCTTCGGCATGGAGTCGCTGTTCCCGTCGCTCGGGATCTACTCCCCCAAGGGCCAGACGTACGAGCCGGTCGACCGCGACCAGCTGATGTACTACAAGGAGGCCAAGAACGGCCAGATCCTCAACGAGGGGATCACCGAGGCCGGCTCGATGGCCGACTTCATCGCCGCGTCCACCGCGTACGCCACACACGGCGAGGCGATGATCCCGTTCTACATCTTCTACTCGATGTTCGGCTGGCAGCGCACGGCCGACCAGATGTGGCAGCTCGGCGACCAGCTCGGCCGCGGCTTCCTGGTCGGCGCGACGGCGGGCCGTACGACCCTGACGGGCGAGGGCCTGCAGCACGCCGACGGCCACTCCCCGGTGATCGCGGCCACCAACCCGGCGGCGCTGACGTACGACCCCGCCTTCGCCTACGAGGTCGCGGTCGTCGTACGTGAAGGTCTGCGCCGGATGTACGGCGAGGCCAAGCCGGGCGAGGACCAGAACGTCTTCTACTACCTGACGGTCTACAACGAGCCGCTGCCGCAGCCGGCCAAGCCGGCCGGGCTCGGCATCGACGAGGGCATCGTCAAGGGCCTGTACCGCTTCAACACGGCGGAGTCCGCGGGCGTGACCGCCCCGGCCAACGCGCCGCGCATCCAGCTGCTCGGCTCGGGTACGGCGATCCACTGGGCCCTGCGGGCGCAGCAGCTGCTCGCCGAGGAGTGGGGCGTGGCCGCCGACGTGTGGTCCGCGACCTCCTGGTCGGAGCTGCGCCGCGACGCGATGGAGGCCGACGCGGCCCTGCTGCGCGGCGAGGAGCGCGTGCCGTACGTCCGTCAGGCGCTGCAGGGCGCCGACGGCCCGGTCCTCGCGGTCTCCGACTACATGCGCCAGGTCCCGGACCAGATCGCGCAGTGGGTCGAGCAGGACTGGTCCTCGCTGGGCGCCGACGGCTTCGGTCTGTCGGACACGCGTGAGGCCGCCCGCCGCCACTTCGGCGTCGACGCCGAGTCGATCGTCGTCGCGGCCCTGGCCCAGCTCGCCAAGCGCGGCGAGGTCAAGGCGACAGCGGTGAAGGAAGCCCGGGAGAAGTACGGGCTGTAGTCACCGACGAGGTGCTGTGAAGGGGTACGGCTGCTGCCGTACCCCTTCTCGTTCTCTCCTCGGCTTCGCCGCCTTCGCTGTCGGTGGCCCCCGGCATCATGAGGTCATGCGTGCCGCCCGCCTCATCAAGATGGTGCTTCTCCTCCAGTCACGGGTCTCCATGACCGCCGCCGAGCTGGCCCGGGAGCTGGAGGTGTCGGAGCGGACCGTGACGCGGGACGCGCAGGCGCTGTCGGAGGCGGGGGTGCCGGTGTACGCGGACCGGGGACGGGCCGGCGGGTACCGGCTGGTGGGCGGATACCGGACGCGGCTGACGGGGCTGGCACGCGGCGAGGCGGAGGCCCTGTTCCTGAGCGGGGTGCCGGGGGCGCTCAGGGAGATGGGGCTCGAGGACGCCGCCTCCGCCGCCCGGCTGAAGGTCTCCGCCGCGCTGCTGCCCTCCGTGCGGGACGCCCCGGAGAGCGCCGCCCAGCGGTTCCATCTGGACGCGCCCGCCTGGTTCCGGGAGCCGCGGACGCCCGCGCTGCTGCCCGTGATCGCCGAGGCGGTGTGGGACGACCGGTGCGTCAGCGCCCGGTACCGGCGGCGCGACGGTGAGGTGGAGCGGACGCTGGAGCCGTACGGGCTCGTGCTGAAGGCCGGCGTCTGGTACCTGTGCGCGCGGGTGGCCGACGACGGCTCCGTCCGGACCTACCGCATCGACCGGTTCACCGCCGTCGACGCCCTCGCCGGGCGATTCCCCCGGGACCCGGACTTCGACCTGCCCGGCTGCTGGGCCGAGCAGGCCGAGCGGTTCGCCCGGTCGATCCTGCGCGCCGAGGTCGTCGTACGGCTCTCCCCCGAGGGCGTGCGCAGGCTGCCGTACGCCCTCGAACCGCTCTCCGTGCGGGAGGCGCTGGCGGGCGCGGGCGAGCCGGACGCCGAGGGGTGGGTGACGGTGACCGCGCCGGTGGAGTCGGAGGAGGTGGCGCACTCCCAGCTGTCGGCGCTCGGGCCCGAGGCCCAGGTGCTGGCGCCGGCGAGCCTGCGGGAGCGGTTCGCGCGGGACGCGGCCGCGCTCGCCGCGCTGTACGGGCATGCGGACGCCTGATAACGATCCGCCGCACTCCGCGTGCGTCCCACCGGCCGAGGCACGATGCTGGTGCCGTGATGGACGAGACGGAGTTCTGGGAGCTGATCGACACCACCCGCGAGGCCGCCGAGGGCGACCCCGAGGAGCAGGCCGACCTGCTCGTGGACCGGCTGCTCCAGCTGGACCCGGACATGGTCCTGGACTTCGCCCGCCACTTCGAGGCCCGCTACAACCGGGCCTACCGCTGGGACCTGTGGGGCGCCGCCTGGGTGCTGCTGGACGGGGCCAGCGACGACGCGTTCGACTTCTTCCGGTGCTGGCTGATCGGCCAGGGGCGGGAGGTCTTCGAGGGCGCCGTGCACACCCCGGACTCGCTGGCCGGACTGCTGGGCGACTTCGACGAGGAGATCGACGGCGACGGCGAGGAGCTGGGCTACGCGGCGGACGAGGCGTACGAGCAGCTCACCGGTACCGTCGCCCCGGACCTGGGTATCGCGCCGGCGCCCGCCGAACCGGAGGGAACGCCGGTCGACTTCGAGAACGAGGCGGTCCTCGCCGGGCTCTATCCCAAACTTTGGGAGCGTTTCAAGGGCTGATTCCGCCACCAAACTCGACCGAAAACGTTCCATCAGGCCCGCCGAACGACCCTCTTACCGGTCTGAGCTGCGGATTCAACCACTTCCGCGGTATCTCCCGCCCCACAGGACACACCGTCAGAAACCGTGCGCCAGGGGCGTGTTCCACGTTTTCCGTGCGCCGGGGGTAGGCTGAGCCACATTCCGCAGGGCAGCCAGGTAGCAGGACGCCCCGAGCAGGTTGCCACCGGCAGTCTGCCAGGTGGCAACCTGCCGGTGGCGGCTCGAAGTCATCCTCGACAAGAATCGGGACCGCGAGGAGATGACATCGAAAGATCCGGCTCTGGAACGGCGCAGGGTGCGTCTGGCCCTGCGCAACTACCGCAATGACGCGCACATCAGCCAGCCCGAGGTGGCCGAGCGCCTGTCCTGGTCACCGTCCAAGGTCATCCGCATCGAGGGCGGCTCCGTAGGGGTGTCCGTGACCGACCTGCGCGCCCTCCTCGATCTCTACGGCGTGACGGACGACGCGATCCGCCGCGACCTGGAGCAGGCCACCCGGGACAGCCGGCGGCCGCCCTGGTGGAGCGCGTTCCGGGAGGTGGTGAGCCCGCAGTTCGCCACCTACCTCGGCCTGGAGGGCGCGGCCTGCGAACTGTCCTCCTACGACCCGACGCTCGTTCCCGGCCTGCTGCAGACCGAGGGCTACGCCCGCGCCCTGCTGGCGGACGGCCGGCGCCCGGCCGACCGGACCGACGCGATCGTCCGGCTGCGGGCCGAGCGGCAGCGGCGGCTGCTCCAGGAGTCGGCCGAGCCGCGGCTCAGGTTCCTGGTGGACGAGGCGGCGCTGCGCCGCTTGATCGGCGGGCCGCAGACCATGCGCGAGCAGCTGGAGCGGCTGAAGTCCGCGGCCCGCGTCCCGCACGTGGAGCTGAGTGTCGTGCCCTTCACCCTGGGCGCGCACCCGGTACTGCGCAACGGCTCGATCGCGCTGACGTTCCGGGGCGGCGACGACGTGCTCTTCGTGGAGGGCCCGAGCGGCGCGCTGACGACCCGCGACGACCAGGACGCCGTCGACGAGTACCTGGCGAGGTTCGAGGAGTCGCGCCACGAGGCCGTGTCCGGCGACGCGGCGATCGGCTTCATCGACGAGGTACTGGCCCAGTACCCGTCCTAGCACTTCCACCGCACTGGAGACAGTCGGGCAGAGATCGGAGAGGGCCCGTGGCGGGTGTCTTCACCTGGATACGGCAGTGGCGGGCGGGCGACGGCGCCGGCCCCGGCGCACCTGTGCCCGGGCCCGCGGGCGAGCCGACGGAGCGGGCCGGCGAGGAGATACCGGGCGACACACAGGACCCGGACCCTCCGCTGCCCGAGCCGGGCGGCGGGCCCCGGGGCGGCAACGACATCGCCTCGCCCCGGGACGTGCTGCCGGAACGGCCGCCCACCGTCAACGACCTGGTGCTCTACTTCATGCACTCGGTCTTCGGCTCCGACCTCGCCCTGAAGAGGTTCCTCAAGGTCCTCACCCGCCTCGCCGTCATAGGCGTGGTGGGCTACGCCGCCGTATGGGTCGTCTCCCTCGTCATCCACGTCCTGTTCCAGAAGATCGCGCCGGGATCCGCCCCGTCCCTGGGCAGCCTGAAATGGAGCGTCACCGGACTGGGCAGCGGCACCGCGCTCGTCTTCGGCGGCCTGCGAATACGCAGGTGGCGCAAGAGCCGTGGGCAGCGCCCCGCTATTCCTCCGCCCGGAACCGCTGAGGAAGCCGGCGAGCGGCAGCCGTAGCCCCCCGGTCGAGCAGCACCCCCGCGAGGGCCGCCGTCACCGCGCCCGAGACCCCCCAGACCCACGGCCGCAGTTCCGGTGCCACCGCCAGCGAGAGCAGAACGCCCACCAGCGTCGCCGTGCCCCCCGAGACCACGAAGCCGATGACGAGCAGGACGACCAGGGGCAAGAGCGCTCTGCCCCGCGGCCGGTCCGCGTTCCCGACGGGAAGCGACGTCTTGGCGGAATCCCCCATCTCGCCCCCAGGCGACTGAATTGGACTCTGGTGGTGATGCGGATGTCTTGTCACTGCTGGGCCCAATCGAAGCACAGCCACCCCCCGTCCCTGTCCTCACCC
Source organism: Streptomyces griseochromogenes (assembly GCF_001542625.1). Taxonomy (NCBI): domain Bacteria; kingdom Bacillati; phylum Actinomycetota; class Actinomycetes; order Kitasatosporales; family Streptomycetaceae; genus Streptomyces; species Streptomyces griseochromogenes. The sequence continues at coordinate 8,746,776 of NZ_CP016279.1, forward strand.
CGGTCCCATGGCCGGGAAACGCCCCTCACGCCGGCCCTTCCAGGGTTCTACCGCATAACGCGCGCAGGAACTCCTCCCAGGCCGGAGCCTCGAAGGCGATGAGATGCCCGTCCGGACGATGCGACGCACGCACCCGAACTCCCCCGTCCGTCAGGGCGACTTCCACGCACTCGTACGGATCGCACGCACTGCTTTTGCGCCAGCCGAGCGCGAGCAGGTCACCGTCACCCACCCCTGACTCCCCCTCACCCCACGGTCGGCGACCGGACGGTTGGAGGCCGCTACGTGCCTGGAAACCCCCGTATTTCCCGCTTGCGCCGATCCGCACGCACCGTACCGCACACGCGCGGAGCCCCGCAGGATGACGGCGGGAGTGGCCAGTGCGCGGCTCGACCCGACCGCCGGTCACTCACTCCTGCCTCACTTTTGCCCTGAAAAGGCTAGGCTGTCCGAAGCCGTGCGCCAAGTTGCAATCAAGCCCGATTTCCTTGTCACACAAGGGACTTGACGCCCTCCCGGGCCGGCGCGTGCAGCGGCGGCGCGGCGTTGGCCCGGTCGAGGGCCGAGGCGGTGGCCGTGGCCGGACCGACCACGACGGCCGCGGCGGCACGGACCACGGTCCAGGGTCCGCGCACCATCCGGGCCCACGGGGAGCCCGCCCCCGCATTCCCCCGCGCCCGTGCGTCCTGCCGCCGGGTACGACCGCCCATCGTTGCCCCACCTCCAGTCGGTGCGCCCCTGGGTGAGCGCGTGCCTCGACGGTAGGGCGGCGGGCTCAGCGGGCCCGGTGAGCCGGCTGTGACACTCCTGTGCGCGCGTGGCGCGTCGTCGTACGGCCCTGCAGCCGGGCCGCGGTCCGCCTGATCTCCGGGAGCCGGGCGGCCAGGGCGGCGCCGGGGCAGCTGGTCCGGAAACCGTCGTTGTGGCCGGCCACGACGGGCAGCGAGGCGGTGGCCCCGGCCTTGTAGCGGCTCTGGCCGTTGCTGGAGACCAGACGGGTGCGGGTGCGCGGGTCGATGTCGGCGAGGCCGAGTTTCCAGGCGGCGAGGGCGGCGATCGCGTCGGTCATGGCGCGCGGGACCGGAACGCCGTCGGTGAAGGTGCCGAGGGCGGCGACACCGGCGGTGCGGTGGTTGAAGCCCTGGGCGTGGGCGCCGGTGACGGGCCGGTCGACGCCTCCGGCGCGGCCCTCGTAGATGGTGCCGCAGCGGTCGACGAGGAAGTTGTAACCGATGTCGTCCCAGTTGCGGATGCCGGTCTGGCCGGCGTACAGGGACCGGATGATGCGGGGTGCGTCGGCGCAGTCGTAGGTGTTGGGCGAGTCGGTGTGGTGGACGAAGACGGCGACCACCTTGTCGTCGTAGCGCGGGGGCGGCTGGCCGTGCCCGGCGGTGGTGCGGTCCAGCCAGAGGGAGCGGGGCACGATGCGTGGCCGGGCGGCGCGGTGGGCGGCGGCGGGCCGGCCCGCCGCCGGGCCGGCCGGCTTGAGCGTCGTGGGGCGCTCGACGCCGCCGGCACACAGGGTCAGCGCGAGCGGGGCGGTCAGACCGGGCAGACATCCGAGCAGCACCAGCAGGCTGCCGGACCCGTGAGCGGCCCGCCGCCTCGGTGCCCGCGGTGTTCGTCGGAAGACACGCATGGACCCACTGTCGGGCCGATCTTCGCGGCCCGCGATGTGTGCTGTGCCACCCGGTGGAACCATCGTCCTGGTCCAGGACGTTTCTGGGGGTATACGCACACGTGGCCGGTTCGCTGTCCGGTGGCCTTTCACGCGCGCGTGACTGATCATCGGGCCCGTCCCGCCCGTATGAAAAGGGGTCCGAGAGAAAGGCGGCTCCGTGGACCTGCTCGACCTGGTGCTTGTGCTGGTGATCCTCGTCTACGCGGCGTCCGGATACCGGCGTGGGCTGGTGACCGGCTGTGTGTCGCTGGCCGGGTTCGTGGGCGGTGCGGTCGTCGGTGTGTGGGTGCTGCCGTGGGTGACCGGTCTGGTGGCGCGGGGATCGGCCGAGGCGACCGTGCTGGCGGTGCTGACCGTGCTGGTGCCGGGAATGGTGGGACACGAGCTGGCGGGCCGGCTGGCCCTGCGGCTGCGCCGGGAGCTGGACCGGGAGGGGCGGGGTCCGCTGCGGGTGGTGGACGGCATAGGGGGTGCGGCGGCCAACTCGGTCGCGGTACTGATCGTGGCCTGGGTCGCGGCGAGCGTGCTGGCCGCGTCCTCGTCGCAGACCCTGTCGACGGCCATACGGAACTCGGCACTGCTGGGCGCGGTGCAGCAGACGATGCCGGACACGACCCCCGTGTGGTTCTCCCGGGCCACGTCCGCGCTGGCCGAGGCGGGCTTTCCGCAGGTCTTCAACCCGTTCGAGAACGAGTCGACGGCCCAGGTGGCCCGGCCCACCGGCGACAGCGTCACGCCCTCGGCGACGGACGCGGCCAGACGGAGCACGGTGAAGATCGAGGGCGCGTCCGGCACGGAGGGCCGGGAGGGCAGCGGCTTCGTGTACTCCTCGCGGCATGTGATGACGAACGCGCACGTGGTGGCGGGCATAGAGCACCCGAGCGTGCGGGTGGGCGGGGTCGGGCGGTCGTACGAGGCCCGGGTGGTGCTCTTCGACCCGGACCGGGACGTGGCGGTGCTGTACGTGCCCGGGCTGCGCGCCCCGGTGCTGCGGTTCGACGGGAGCGCGGTGCGCGGCGACGCGGCCGTGGTCGCGGGCTATCCGCAGGACGGCAGCCTGAACCTGCAGGCGGCCACGGTGGCGAACCGGGTGCGGGCGACCGGCCAGAACATCTACAACGACCGCACGGTCACCCGGGAGATCTACTCGATCCGCTCGACGGTCCGGCCGGGCAACTCCGGCGGCCCGCTGCTGACCACCGGCGGCCGGGTGTTCGGCGTGGTCTTCGCCCGCTCCACCTCGGACGCCGAGACGGGGTACGTCCTGACGGCGGACGAGGTGTCCGGCGACGCCGGGCGCGCGGCCACGGCGACGACGCCGGTGGACACGGGCCGGCTGATCACCTCGTAGCGCTCACGCGGCGCTCACAGGGAGCGGCCCATGATCACGTCGTCGACGTACTCCCCCTGGAGCAGGAACTCCTCGGGCAGCACGCCCTCGACCACGAACCCCTCGGACGCGTAGAGCCGGCGGGCCGGGGTGTTGTGCCCGAGCACGCGCAGGGTGATGCGGCGCGCGCCGCGCACCCGCGCCTCCTCGATCGCGGCCCGGATCAGCGCACGGCCGACGCCCTTGCCCCGGGCCTCGTCGCGGACGGCGAGTCCCTGGATCTGGCGTACGTGCGCGTTCGCGGCGAGCGGGGTCGGGAAACCGAGGAGGACATAGCCGACGAGGCACCCGTCGAGCTCGGCCACCAGCGTGTCCTCGGGGGTGTGCCGCTCGCCGAAGAAGGGGGCGTAGGGCGGCCTCGGCTCGGGGACGACCGCGTGCAGCGTCGACCAGGTGACCCTGTCGAGGAGGGCCAGCTCCCGGTCGTCCCCGGGCAGGGCGATGCGTATGTACGGCTCCGGCATGACGGCCACCTTAGACGCGAAGGTGAAGGATGGGGGCATGGAACGTTCGCGAATCGCGGTGGCCGGCGCGTCCGGTCTGATCGGCAGCGCCCTGGTACGGTCCCTGGCCGCCGACGGGCACGAGGTGGTGCGCCTGGTCCGCCGCGCGCCCCGGGACGGGAGCGAGGTCCGCTGGGACCCGGAGCGGCAGCGGGTGGACGCGGGCGGGCTGGCCGGCTGCGACGCGGTGGTCAACCTCGCGGGGGCGGGGATCGGCGACCGGCGCTGGACGCCCGAGTACAAGCGGCTGATCCGGGACAGCCGGGTGCTGGGCACGGCGGCGCTGGCCGAGGCGGTGGCCTCGCTGGACGTCCCGCCGCGCGTGTTCGTGAACGGCAGCGCGATCGGCATCTACGGCGACACCGGTGACCGGGCCGCGGACGAGGACACACCGCCCGGGGACGGTTTCCTGCCGTCCCTGTGCGTGGAGTGGGAGGAGGCTGCGGCGCCCGTGCAGGAGGCGGGCGTGCGGACGGTGTTCGTGCGCACGGGGCTCGTGGTCGCGCGCGGCGGCGGGGCCTGGGGGCGGCTGTTCCCGCTGTTCAAGGCCGGTCTGGGAGGGCGCATGGGCGACGGGCGGCAGTACTGGTCGTACATCGCGCTGCACGACGAGGTCGCCGCGATCCGGCATCTCGTCGACCACGGGACGCTGTCCGGGCCGTTCAATCTGACCGCGCCGCGGCCGCTGACGAACCGTGAGGTCACCGAGGCGATGGGGCGGGTGCTGCGCCGGCCGACGCCGTTCGCCGTGCCGGCTCCGGTGCTGCGGACGGTCCTCGGCGAGATGGCCGGGGAGGTGCTGGGCAGCCTGCGGGTGGTGCCGAGTCGGTTGCTGGAGTCGGGGTTCACCTTCGCGTTCCCCGGCATCGAGGACGCGATCCGCGCCGCCTGACATCACATCAGGATCCTTCTGAGACCTCCTGCGACCTCTTGTGACCGCATGCGACCGGCGTGCGACCGTGCCCTGTCGATGCGCGACTGTCCTTGACCGATCACGGCCCTAACCTCGACCCGAACTCGGGTATCCCCGGGGCCTGTTGGGGGCATGACGTCTCCACCGGCCGCGCAACCACAGGAGGGGCCTCGTGCTTGAGCCCGCGAACCAGGTGGACGTCGTCATCGTGGGAGCCGGAATCGCCGGACTCTCGGCGGCCCATCGGCTCACCAGCGCAGGAGTAACGACCGCAGTCCTGGAGGCCGCCCCTTACCCGGGCGGCCGTATGTCGACCGAGAAGGTCGACGGCTTCCGGCTCGACCGCATCGGACAGCTTCTGTCCACGTCCTACCCCGAGCTCCGCCGCACCCCGGGGCTCGGCTCGCTCACCCTGCGCCGCTTCGCGCCGGGCGTCCTGCTGCACCGCGACGGACGCACGCACCGGGCGGGCGCACCGGCGGCCGGAGGGAGCGCAAGGGGCGCACTCCATGTGGTGCGCGCCCTGGCAAGCGCCCCCCGGGGTTCTGCGGCCTCGCCGGGCCGGGCCGGTGCGCCGTTGGGCGGCGCGGTCGACCAGGCCCGGCTCGGCACCGCCCTGGGCCGGATCGCCGCCACCCCCGTAGAACGACTGCTGTCCCGGCCCGAACTGCCCGCCGCGCAGGCCCTCGCGGCGCGCGGGGTGCCCGCCCGGACGATCGAGGGCTTCCTGCGTCCGCTGCTCGCCGCGCTGCTGTGCGACCCGGAGCTGACCACGTCCAGCCGGTGCGCCGACCTGGCGCTGCACTCCTTCGCCGGGGGGCGGCTGTGCGTACCGGAGGGCGGCGCCGAGGCGCTGCCGGAGCAGCTGGCCCGCGCGCTGCCGGCCGGCATCGTGCACACCGGGGTGCGGGTCACCTCCGTGTCCACGACCTCGGTGACCACGGCCGAGCACGGTGAGATCCGCTGCCGCGCGGTGCTGCTGGCGACCGACGCGCGGGCCGCGGCCGAGCTGCTGCCGGGCCTCAGGGTGCCGGGCTTCCATCCGGTGACGATCCTTCACCACACCACGGACGATCCGTCGGCGGTCTTCGCGACGGGCACGTCGCTGCTGCTGGACGCCGACCGGGGCGGCCCGGTGGCGCACACTGCGGTACTCAGCGCCGTGGACCCGAGCCGGGCGCCGGCCGGCCGGGTCCTGATCTCGTCGACGGTCCTGGGCACCCCGCCCGAGGGCATCGACACCGCCGTCCGTATCCACCTCGCCCGGCTCTACGGCACGTCGACGCGCCGGTGGGAGACGCTGGCGGTGCATCACACGCCGGAAGCGGTACCGGCGATGCGCCCGCCGCACGACCTGCGCCGCCCCGTGCGCCTGCTGGCGGGCCTGTACGTCTGCGGCGACCACCGCGACACCAGTACGGTCCAGGGCGCGCTGCACTCCGCCCACCGGGCCGCGTCGGCGATCCTGGCGGATCTGGGGGCGGCAGGGTCGATGCACCATGGGGATCCGGCACCGACCATGCCCAGGGCGGCGTGACCCCCTGAGGGGGCGCGGGGAACCGCGCGACCGGCCGCGACGGCGAGCACCGGGCGAAGAGCCGCAACCCGCGACGGCGGGTGGCGAAGCCCGGTTCGGCACCGCCGTCGCGGCGGAGCAAGGCGGGTCAGCCCAATGCCGCCACCTTCTCCCGATACCCCCTCGCCGGCGCCGCGTCCCGATACGGCTCCAGTCGGCGTTCGAAGTCCCGCACGTACTCGATCGCGCGAGCGCTCCGCATCTCCGCCGCCTGGCCGGCCGCCTCCGCGGCCAGCGTGCAGGCCTGGTCGAGTTCGCCGAGGCCGAGCCGGGCGGTGGCGAGGACGACCCGGCAGAAGAGGCGGCTGCGGGCGTAGGAGGGGGCGCGCAGCTGGAGGGAGCGCTCCGCGTGCTGCGCGGCCGCCCGGAACTGCTGCAGATCACGGTGGCAGTGCCCGAACTCGTCGGCCAGCTGCGCCTCGTCGAAGAACCGGGCCCAGTACGGCACCTCGTCCCCGGGCCGGGCCGCCTCCAGGGCGCGCTCGGCCCGCACCAGCGCCCCGGTACACGCCCTCACCTCCCCGAGCACCCCGTGCGCGCGGGCCTCGGAGGCGTGCAGCAGCGCCTGCACCACCGGCGGCGCGCCGGTGCCGACTCCCTGCTGCGCCACCCGCGCCAGCTGCACCGCCTCCCTGCCGTGTCCGAGGTAGACGGCCTGGCGGCTCATGGTGACGAGCACGTAGGAGCCGTAGGCCCGGTCCCCGGCCGCCTGGGCGAGGCGCAGGGCCTGGACGAAATAGCGCTGGGCGAGCCCGTGCGCGGCGATGTCGTACGAGGTCCAGCCCGCGAGCCGGGTGAGGTCGGAGGCCGCCGCGAACAGCCGGCGGCCGGTCTGCTCGTCATAGGTGCCGCGCAGCATCGGCTCGCACTCGTGCTCCAGATAGCGCACCAGGGCCTGGCGCGCGTGGCCGCCGCCGTACGCGTCGTCGAGGGTGCGGAACAGCTCGCCGACCGAGCGCAGCGCGGCGATGTCGCCGCCGGTCACCTTGTGGCCGGGGGCGCGGGTGGCGTGCCCGCGGGGCCGGGACAGGGCCGGTACGGCATCCGGGCGGTCCTTGGCCGCGCCGGGGCGCAGCTGCGCCGGCACCCGGGCCAGCGGCTCGCGGGAGACCCTGTCGTCGGGCTTGCCGATCAGCCAGTCCCGGCTGGGCACGACCAGCCCCGCCGGAGTGAAGGCGATCTTGCGCAGCTCGGCGTGGCTGCCGGAGTCCTTGCGCCAGAGCCCGCCGACGATGTCGACGGCCTCCTCCGGGGTGGCCGCGAACTCCAGGCCGGCGTACACCGGCGCACAGGCGTCCAGGCCGAGATCCTGGGCCGTGAGGCGACGCCCGAGCCGGCGCGTGAAGACCTCGGCGATCAGGGCGGGCGTGGTACCGCGGGGCTGCTGGCCGCGCAGCCACCGGGTGACCGACGTCTTGTCGTATCTGAGATCCAGCCCATGCTCCAGACCGAGCTGGTCGACGCGACGAGCCAGACCCGCGTTGGAGAACCCCGCCTCTGCGATGAGCGCGGCGAGCTGGCGGTTGGGGGTGCGCTGCGCGGGTCGATCCGTCATCTGCGGTGCGGTCTCCTGCCTTCCGGGCTTCTGAAGTGCCGGGATTGCCTGTGAGCAGCCCATATGGCCTATTGGACGGCGCGAATGTAGCGGAGAGTGAGCAGGTGATCGCACAGCTCGCCACACATTCATCCGATCGTGTGAGGATTGCCCGCAGGGCTGACGTACGCCGGTCGGACGTACAGTGGCGTGGGCGCGTTACAGGCCTGACACCGGTTCGCTGAGGGAGGCGCTTGCCGTGAGTGAGTTGCGGTTCGTCCGCATGGGGTTCGGTGCGGATGCCGTCGATTACCAGGAGGCCTGGGACGAGCAGCGCCAGGTGCACGCCGCCCGGTTCGCCGACGAGGTCCCCGACACCGTGATCCTCCTGGAACACCCCCCGGTGTACACCGCGGGCCGGCGCACCGAGGACAGCGAGCGCCCGCTGGACGGCACCCCGGTCATCGACGTGGACCGCGGCGGCAAGATCACCTGGCACGGCCCGGGCCAGCTGGTGGGCTACCCGATCCAGAAGCTGCCCCGCCCGGTGGACGTCGTCGCCCATGTGCGGCGCCTCGAGGAGGCGATCATCCGCACCTGCGCCGAGTTCGGCCTGGAGACCACCCGGGTCGAGGGCCGCAGCGGCGTGTGGGTGCTCGGCGATCCGGTCGAGCAGCGGCCCGCGCTCGGCGGACTCTCCCTGGACTTCGACCCGCGGCTGAACGACGAGGAGTTCGACCCCCGCCTCAACGGCCCGGAGTACGCGCCCTCCAACGCCGGCCAGCGCCGCGAGGACCGCAAGATCGCCGCGATCGGCATCCGGGTCGCCAAGGGCGTCACGATGCACGGCTTCTCCTTCAACGTGAACCCGGACAACCGCTGGTTCGACCGGATCATCCCGTGCGGGATCCGGGACGCGGGGGTGGCATCCCTCGCGAACGAGCTCGGCAGGGACATCACGATCGAGGAGGTCCTGCCGGTGGCCGAGCGGCATCTGCGGGACGTACTGGAGAACGCGGACCCCAAGCCGCGGGTGATCGAGAAGGCATCTGCCTGACCGAGGGAATGCGCCCTGCGGCCATGAGGTTGGCCTCACCGGTAGGGCTCAGTTAACACGGGCGTACGCTGGTGTACGCCGACGAATCGAAGATTACTCAAAGCAATCAGCAGGGAGCCGACGTGTCCGCAGTCGCACCCGACGGACGCAAGATGCTGCGCCTGGAGGTCCGCAACAGCCAGACCCCCATCGAGCGCAAGCCCGAGTGGATCAAGACCCGGGCGAAAATGGGTCCCGAGTACACCAAGATGCAGAACCTCGTGAAGAGCGAGGGCCTGCACACGGTCTGCCAGGAAGCCGGCTGCCCGAACATCTACGAGTGCTGGGAGGACCGCGAGGCGACCTTCCTCATCGGCGGCGACCAGTGCACCCGGCGCTGCGACTTCTGCCAGATCGACACCGGCAAGCCCGAGGCCCTGGACCGCGACGAGCCGCGCCGCGTCGGCGAGTCCGTGGTCACGATGGACCTGAACTACGCCACCATCACCGGCGTCGCCCGCGACGACCTGGAGGACGGCGGCGCCTGGCTGTACGCCGAGACCGTGCGCCAGATCCACCGGCAGACGGCGGACCGCGAGGGCGGCCGCACGAAGGTGGAGCTGCTGGCTCCCGACTTCAACGCGGTTCCGGAGCAGCTCGCCGAGGTCTTCTCCTCCCGCCCCGAGGTCTTCGCGCACAACGTCGAGACCGTGCCCCGGATCTTCAAGCGGATCCGGCCCGGCTTCCGCTACGAGCGCTCCCTGAAGGTCATCACCGAGGCCCGCGACTTCGGCCTGGTCACCAAGTCCAACCTGATCCTCGGCATGGGCGAGACCCGCGAGGAGGTCAGCGAGGCGCTCCAGCAGCTGCACGACGCCGGCTGCGAGCTGGTCACGATCACCCAGTACCTGCGCCCCTCCGTGCGCCACCACCCGGTGGAGCGCTGGGTCAAGCCGCAGGAGTTCGTGGAGCTGAAGGAGGAGGCCGAGCAGATCGGCTTCTCCGGTGTGATGTCCGGCCCGCTCGTGCGGTCCTCCTACCGCGCCGGGCGCCTGTACCGGATGGCGATCGAACAGCGTCAGTCGGCCGCTCCGCAGCCGGGCGGTTCGCACATCGCCGCCCAGGCGGTCTGAGCAGGGTGTGTGAATTCACGCACAAGTAATTACCGGCCAGTAATGGCCGAGTCGACGCGGTCCTGACCGTCCTCGCTGATGAGGGCGACCATCAGGGCCGCGTCAGCGTTTCGGTGCTCTGTATCAAGGCTTCATTGGTGTTTGACCGGTCGGACACGCCCTGGTAACACCAATCAGTGACTCTGGTATCACACCTCGTACACCCGGACCGAGGGGGGACCTCGACCATGCAGGCCGCGCCCGTACGCGCCACCGCCATCCCGTCCTTCACCGACGCGCTGCGCGCCGTCGAGTCTTTGCTGATGAGCGGCGGGCAGCGCACCGCCCGCCGCAACGCCTGGACCTCCGTGCTGGAGGACCGCCGCCGCGCGAAGGACCGGGTCGAGGCGGAGCGCGTCCTGGAGCAGGCCGCCACCCGCCCCTGACCCCCCGCCCCACCGGGCACTGCCGTCGTGGGCACTCCCGGGGCCACGTAGACTTCGTGGCATGGCGAGGAAGGAAACCGCGGCGGACGCCGCGAACGCAGGGCGGCTGAAGCAGATCGCCCTCACGTACAAGATGACCCGCAAGGCCGACAAGAAGATCGGTCTTGTCCTCGGGGCCGTCGGCATCGGCACCCTCGGTGTGTTCCTCGCGATCGGCTTCCTGATCGGCCACCCGGTCTATCTGGGCATCCTGGGCCTGCTCCTCGGCCTGCTCGCGACGGCGATCGTGTTCGGCCGCCGGGCCGAGCGGGCCGCCTTCGGGCAGATGGAGGGCCAGCCGGGCGCCGCGGCGGCGGTACTGGACAACGTCGGCCGGGGCTGGACGACGACCCCCGCGGTGGCGATGAACCGCAGCCAGGACGTGGTGCACCGGGCCGTCGGCAAGGCCGGCATCGTGCTGGTCGCCGAGGGCAACCCGAACCGGGTGAAGAGCCTGCTGGCCGCCGAGAAGAAGAAGATGAACCGCATCGTGGCGGACGTGCCCGTGCACGACCTGATCGTCGGCACCGGCGACGGCCAGGTCGAGCTGAAGAAACTGCGCACGACCATGCTGAAGCTCCCGCGCGTGCTCACCGGCCCCCAGGTGACCACCACCAACGACCGGCTGCGCGCGATGGGCGACCTGATGAGCAACATGCCGCTGCCGAAGGGTCCGATGCCGAAGGGCATGCGGATGCCGAAGGGCGGCCCGAAGGCCCGCTGAGCCTTCTCGTACGACGAAGGGGGGCGCCCGGTGTGACACCGGGCGCCCCCCTTCGTCGTACGGGCGCTAGGCGCGGACCTCGACGGTCTGCGCGATGCGGTCGTGCAGGCCGCGGCCGTCCCGGTCCCAGATCAGCGCGGGGATCGCGAGGCACAGCAGCACGGTGCGCAGCAGGGAGCGCAGCGGGTTGACCGTGCCGGTCCGAAGGGCCACGACCCGGATGCCGAACAGGCGCTTGCCCGGGGTGAAGCCGATCGTGCCGACCGTCAGGGCGCTCATCACGAAGAAGACGAGCAGCGCCCAGTTGCTGGTGGCGGGGCTGTAGCCGTGCGTGATCAGGCCGTATGCGATCAACACGCACAGGCCCCAGTCGACGGCCAGTGCCCCGAGCCGCCTGCCGGGCCGGGCGATCGAGTTCGGTCCCTCCTCGGGGAGGCCGAGCTGCTCGCCCCGGTATCCGAAGTCGGCACCGGCTTCTTCCATCGCCGCGCGCGGCCCGGACAGCCACGATCCGATTGCTTGCCTGTTGTCCACCCGAACACGGTACTGCGCCCGGTTTCGGGCACGGCGCCGAGGGGTGTGTCGGCGCTACGGTGGAACCGTGGCCGGTTAACTTCTGCGAAACAAATGGGTCACGCCCGAGAAATCACCCGTCCCTAGGGTCGAGACCAGCGTGTGCCACCGCACTGGCCGCACGAACGATCTACCACCCCGGCGAGGACGGTCGGGAGTAGGAGGAGCTGGATGTTCCAGAACGCCGACGAGGCCAAGAAGTTCATCGCGGACGAGGACGTCAAGTTCGTCGACGTCCGCTTCTGCGACCTGCCGGGCGTCATGCAGCACTTCACGGTGCCCGTCGAGGCGTTCGACCCGGACGAGGAGCTCGCCTTCGACGGATCGTCGATCCGTGGTTTCCAGGCCATCCACGAGTCCGACATGGCGCTGCGCGCGGACCTGTCGACCGCCCGGGTCGACCCCTTCCGCCGTGACAAGACGCTGAACATCAACTTCTTCATCCACGACCCGATCACGGGCGAGCAGTACTCCCGTGACCCGCGCAACGTGGCGAAGAAGGCCGAGGCCTACCTCGCCTCGACCGGTATCGCGGACACCGCGTACTTCGGTCCCGAGGCCGAGTTCTACGTCTTCGACTCCGTCCGCTTCGCGACCAGCGCGAACGAGTCCTTCTACCACATCGACTCCGAGGCGGGCGCCTGGAACACCGGCGCCCTGGAGGACAACCGTGGGTACAAGGTCCGCTACAAGGGCGGCTACTTCCCGGTCCCGCCGGTCGACCACTTCGCCGACCTGCGCGCCGAGATCTCCCTGGAGCTGGACAAGGCCGGCCTGAAGGTCGAGCGCCAGCACCACGAGGTGGGCACCGCCGGCCAGGCGGAGATCAACTACAAGTTCAACACGCTGCTCTCCGCCGCCGACGACCTCCAGCTCTTCAAGTACATCGTGAAGAACGTGGCCTGGCGCAACGGCAAGACCGCGACCTTCATGCCGAAGCCGATCTTCGGCGACAACGGCTCGGGCATGCACGTGCACCAGTCGCTGTGGAGCAACGGCGACCCGCTGTTCTACGACGAGGCCGGTTACGCGGGCCTGTCGGACACCGCCCGCTACTACATCGGCGGCATCCTCAAGCACGCTCCGTCGCTGCTGGCCTTCACCAACCCGACGGTGAACTCGTACCACCGTCTGGTGCCGGGCTTCGAGGCGCCGATCAACCTGGTGTACTCGCAGCGCAACCGCTCGGCGGCCATGCGTATCCCGATCACCGGCTCGAACCCGAAGGCCAAGCGCGTCGAGTTCCGCGCCCCGGACTCCTCCGGCAACCCGTACCTGGCCTTCTCCGCCCTGCTCCTCGCGGGCCTGGACGGCATCAAGAACAAGATCGAGCCGGCCGAGCCGATCGACAAGGACCTCTACGAGCTGGCTCCCGAGGAGCACGCGAACGTGGCCCAGGTCCCGACGTCGCTGCCGGCCGTCCTCGACTCGCTCGAGGCCGACCACGAGTTCCTCCTCCAGGGCGACGTGTTCACGCCGGACCTGATCGAGACGTGGATCGACCTCAAGCGCACCACCGAGATCGCGCCGCTGCAGCTGCGTCCGCACCCGCACGAGTTCGAGCTGTACTTCGACGTGTGACCGGGCCGCGCGGCCCGCGTCGCGCGCTTCGGCCATGAGGGCCGCCATCCGGAATCGCTCCGGGTGGCGGCCCTCGGCCGTGTGTGGTCCGTTACCTCCGCCGTCAGCCGACGACCACCACTACGACCGGGTTGCTGTTGAAGCCGTAGCCGTTGCCGTAGCCGAACCCGTTGCCGTAGCCGAAGCCGTTGCCGTAGAAACCGTTGTTGCGGAAGCCGAAGCCGTTGCCGTAGAAGCAGTTGCCGAACCCGCCGTAGAAGCAGCCACGGTTGGTGGAGACCTGGGTCGGGGTGGCTGCCGACGCGGTACCGGCGGTGCCGATCGCGATTCCGCTCGCCATCAGAACACCGATGGCGGACGCGGCGGCAAAACGCCTCACGCGGTGTGCATTCATCGATCTGCCCTCCTTCCACCCCCTCGTGCGGTCGTCATCGAGGCACGAGACGGATGGCCACGGACCCGGAGCACGATGCCCGGCGTGGTCGTTGGTATTGCCGCCCGTGTAGTGGAATCAGGGCTCTCAGTCCCCTGCGATTCGGGGGATTGCGCTGTCTGGCGCACCCTGTGGCGCGGCTCTCATCTGTAGATGCTAGCCGCCCGGCGACCACCCAGCATCCCGGGAGATCGGCGGGAGGTGACGGCCGAGCGCGCAACCTTCGGCGCTTCCCATGTTTCCTACTCTTGGGGGATCATCCTCCTGGTTCTGTCCGACGAGAGAGGTTGAACGGGGATGACCGAACAGGACGACTGGGAGCGCGAGTTCGATCACAGGTGGGCGAATTCCGCCGAGCACAAGGAGCCCTCGGCGCGGGCCCGGATGCTCGCCGCCCGCTGGAAGGAGAACCCGCCCGACCCGGCGCCCTTCCGCGCCGACCCGGAGTCGGCCGCGCCGCGGCGCTCGTCGTGGGTGTCGACGGTGGTGGTGCTCGGCTGTGTGGCCGCGGTGATAGTCCTGCTGGGGTACGCGCAGATGCGCTCCCCCTATTAAGGGGACGGCGGGTGCAGGAGGAGATCAGGGACGGGGCGGCGGCCGCACGGCGGCTGGTCGCGGGTGCCGGGCTGCGGGACGTCCTCGACACCGGCGATCCGGCGGCCTGGCTGGCGCTGGACGAGGGCGCGCGGGCCGACGAGTGGTCCTTCCCCCCGTACGTCGTGCCCTCCTGGGAGGAGACGGACGGCGGGCGCTCGCTGACCGCCGTCCTGCGCGGCGACGGCCCGCTCACCGAGGGGCAGCTCGCGCTCGCCCTGTGTCACCGTGACGGCCGGATCCGGCACAAGGCGCTCGGGCGGGTCGCCGGGCTTCCGACGCTGCTGCCGCTGGTGGCGGTGCGGTGCACGGACTGGGCGCAGCCGGTGCGGGAACGGGCCAGGAAACGGCTCGCCGAGGCCCTGGACGCGCGGACGGCCGCATGGCTCGCCCCGCTGGTCCGGCGCCTCGGCGACCGCCACCGGGGCGACTTCGCCCTCGGTCTGCTCGGCGAGGTGCTGCGGCGGGCGCCCGGCGAAGGGCTGACCCCGCTCCTGGCCTCCCCCGACCGCCCCGTACGCCGTTTCGCGTACGGACTCGCCGTCGAGGAGGGGTTCCTCTCCCCGGCCGCGCTGGCCCGCGCGGCGGCCCGGGACGACGACGCCGTCGTCCAGAGCCTGTGCGCCGAGGCCGCCCTCGCCGCCGTGACGGACGAGGACGCGGAAGACGTGCTGGGGGCGCTGCTCGGTGCCCCGGGCCCGCGGGCCCGGTCCGCCGGAGTGACCGCGCTGCGCAGACTCCGGCGGCCGGAGCAGGCCGTCGGGTTTCTCGCGGACCGGTCGGCGCTGGTGCGGGCCTGTGCCCGGTATGTCGTGCGGCAGTACGGGACCGATCCGCTGCCCTGGTACCGCGAGCGGTGCGCCGGCCCCGGTGACCCGGCACTGCCGCCGGGTGCCGCCGTCGGGCTCGCGGAGTGCGGGACCCGCGCGGACGCCGCCCTGCTGTGGCCGCTGCTGGACCACCCGGCGCCCGGCGTCCGGGCGAGGGCGGTGGCCGGGCTGCGCCTGCTGGACGTGACGGACGTACCGCGGATGCGGCGGATGCTGGACGATCCGGCACCGGGGGTCGTCGGCGAGGCCACCCTCGCCCTGCTCCCCTCCGCCGCGCTGCTGCCGCAGGCGTGGCTGGCCGCCCGGCTGGCGCCGGAGCGGCCCCGGTGCGTGCGCGTGTCGGCGCAGCGGCTGCTGCACGCGCACGGCGAGGTCGCACGGCTGCGGGCGGCGGTGACCCTGCTCGGCGACGCGGACGAGCGGCTGCGGACGCGGGCCGAGCTGACCGTGCGGCGGGCCCTGCGGTGGGGTGCGCGGAGCCGGTCCGGGCCCGAGGTCGCGGAGCTGCTCGCCGAGGCCCGCTCCCGCCTCGGCCGAGCGCCCCGGCGCACAGGAAGCCTTTGCTGCCCCTAGATCTGCGCGCGACCTCCTCATGGCGGTCCGCAGGTGCACACTGGACAGCGGGACGAGTGCGTGACTGCGGGGTGATGCAGATGCAGAGCCGCTTCCAGAGCGATCGGCGGCTGACCGTGCGCATGACGGTCACGCTGTTCCTGCTCGGGCTGCTGTACGTGGCGTTCGTCGCCGCGTTGATCGTGTTGCTGAAGTCCTGGCTGCTGGTCGTCGTCCTGGTCGGCGCGATGTTCGTGGCGCAGTTCTGGTTCTCCGACCGGATCGCGATGTTCGCCATGCGCGGGCGGGTCGTGGAGCGGGAGGAGTATCCCGAGCTGCACGCGGTGGTCGACCGGCTGTGCGCGATCGCGGACATGCCGAAGCCGGTGGTCGCCGTGTCCGATATGGACATGCCGAACGCGTTCGCGACCGGCCGCAATCCCGATCACGCCGTGGTCTGTGTGACCACGGGGCTGCTGCGGCGGCTGGAGCCCGCCGAGCTGGAAGGCGTGCTGGCGCACGAGCTGTCGCACGTCGCGCACAAGGACGTCGCCGTGATCACGGTCGCGTCGTTCCTCGGCGTGATCGCCGGGCTGATCGTGCGGTTCGCCTTCTACTCGCAGGTCTTCGGCGGGGGCCGCAGGGACCAGAACACCGCGATCGTGTTCGCCGGGGTGATGGGGGTATCGGCGGCCGTGTACGCGATCAGCTTCCTGCTGATCCGGGCCCTGTCCCGGTACCGGGAGCTGGCGGCCGACCGGGCCGCCGCGCACCTGACCGGCCGGCCCTCGGCGCTGGCGTCGGCGCTCACCAAGGTCTCCGGGGAGATCGCCCGGATCCCGACCAAGGACCTGCGCACGGCCCAGGCCTTCAACGCCTTCTACTTCACCCCCGCGACCGGCAAGGAGCCCGGCATCGAGCGGTTCTTCTCCACCCACCCGACGCTGGAACAGCGCCTGGAGCAGCTGGGCCGTATCTCCACGGAGCTGGGCGAGGCGGCCGCGCCGGGCAAGGCGGGCTGAACCTTGGGGCTGCTGGACATCCTGCTGGGCCGTACGAAACCGGTCGCACCCGATCTGGACCAGCTGTTCGCGCTGCCGTCGGCGGCCGTGACGCTCCAGGCGGCGGCCGGGTTCACCCCGACCGGCAACGGCGCGGTGTGCTTCGCCACGGTCGAGGGCGCGGCCTTCGAGCAGACCCACCGGGAGGTCCAGGCGCTGCTCGACGCGGACGCCGAGCGCGCCGGTCCTCCGGTGGAAATGAGCCAGGACGGCTACGGCTACTCCTGGCTGCTCTCCCGGCGGTCCCCCGACCAGCTGCCCCAGCTGGTCAACGACCTGCACGCGGTGAACAGCTCGATGGAGGCCAACGGCTTCGGACCGCAGCTGCTGTGCTCCCTGGCCGCGTTCGCGGACGACACCGGCCGCATGCTGGCCCTCGTCTACCTCTACAAGCGCGGCACCTTCTATCCTTTCGCGCCGCTGCCCGGCACCGCCGATCGACGGGACAGCGCGCTGGAGCTGCAGATGAAGGCGGCTCTCGCGAGCGACCTCAGGATCGAGCAGGACCTGAGCCGCTGGTTCCCGGTGTGGGGCGCCCCCGGCCTGTGACCGGCGGCGCCCCCGGGGCTCACCTGCTCTTCTCCCGCTCCTGGCGCCGGGCCTCGAAGGGGCGCTCGCGGCGGTAGCGGCGCTCCCACTTGGCCTGGCGGTCCCGGCGCTCGCGGTAGGCCCGGTAGGAGTCGGGCGGCGTGCCCGAACCGGCCGGCGGGGCCGCGCCGGGCGAGCCCCGACCGTGCTTCACGTACAGATAGAGCAGCGCGGCGGCGGCGAGCCACCAGATGTGGTTTCCGAATCCGAGAATCACCAGGACGACGGTCCCGGCGACGACGATGCCAGTCATGACGGACCTCCGTGGGGTGAGTGCGGCGTGCGTGCGGGAAGGGGAACGTGTCGGCTTCGCGACGTTTGTTCAGCGTAGGGAGACCGCTACCACGGGTGCACCTCGTTTTCCGTGCCGTCCGGCGGATGTGAGTGAATGGCACGTATGAGCGAACTCCCGGGTCTCCCTTGCGAGTACGACGCGATCACGCACATGTACGACGGTGAGCGGCTCAGCGCGGTGAGGGCCGGCCCGCGCGGACGGGCGACCGCCGTCCTCCTGCACGGGGCCGGCAACGGCAGCAAGGAACGGCTGCTGCCGCTGCTCGCCGAGTTCGCCGCGCACGGCTGCCACGCCCTGGCTCTCGACTTCTCCGGACACGGGGAAAGCACCGGAGAGCTCTCGGAGTTGAGCCTGCGGCGCCGGTTCGAGCAGGCGGCGGCGGTGATCGACGCGCAGGCTCCGGCCCGCGACCCGCTGGTCCTGGTGGGGTTCAGCATGAGCGGACAGACGGTGGCGGACCTCGCCCGCCACTACGGACAGCGGGTGGCGGCCGTGGGCCTGTGCGCACCCGCCGTCTACGCACCCCAGGCCTGGGACGTGCCCTTCGGTGACGGCCGGGGCCGGTTCAGCGAGATCATCCGCACCCCCGGCAGCTGGCGCGACTCCCCGGCCCTGGAGGTGCTGCGGGCGTACGAGGGCCGGGCGGTGCTGGCGGTGCCGGGCACGGACGAGGTCATCCCGCCGGAGGTGACCGAGGCCGTACAGGAGGCACTGGCGGCCCGCGCCCAGTACACGCGCTTCGAACTCCCGGACGCCGAGCACCGGTTGGGGCTCTGGTTCCGCGACCACGCCGGGGACCGGCGGGAGTTCGCCGCAGCCCTGCTCGGCGGGCTGGAGGAAGCGGGCTGGGCGGCGACACGGCGCTGGGTGGCCGAGCGGCTTCCGCGGGGCCGTACGGTCGCCGGCTCCCAGCGGCTTGCCGGGGGCTGGTCCTCCCAGATGCGCGGGCTCACCCTCGACGACGGCGAGGAGCTGGTGCTGCGCACCTTCGTGAAGCCGTTCTTCCGCCGGCACGCCCTGGGCCTGCTGTCCCGGGAGGCAGCCGTCCTCGGTCTGCTCGCGGGGCAGGAGGGCATCCCGGCACCGGCTCTGGTCGCCGTGGACGCCACCGGCGACCACTGCGACCACCCCTCGCTGCTGATGACCCGGCTGCCGGGCCTGGTGCGGGTGGACGAGGAGGACCGGGAGGCGCTGGACCGGCGTCTGGACCTGCTCGCCGCCCAGCTGGTCCGGATCCACGCGGTCGAGCCCGAGGACCGTCCGCGCACCTATCAGGCGTGGACGTCGGCGGAACGGCTGCGCACCCCGGACGGCGGGATGTGGGCACGGGCGGTGGACGTGATCCGCCGCGACCCGCCGCCGTACCGGGGCCGCTTCCTGCACCGGGACTACCACCCCGGGAACGTGCTGTTCACGGGTGCCGGGGACGGGCTGCGGGTGAGCGGGGTCGTCGACTGGGTGGAGACCTCGTGGGGGCCGGCCGACCTCGACGTCGCCCACTGCTCGACGGCGCTCGCCCTGTTGCACGGCCCGGCGCGGGGGCTCGCCTTCCGGGACCGGTACGAGGCGCGGGGCGGCCAGGGCCTGGCGGACGGGCCGGACCACCTCTACTGGCGGCTGCTGGACGCCCTGGCCTACTTTCCCGACGCCGGGAAACTGGCCCGGCCGTGGCGCGAGCTGGGCCGTACGGATCTGACACCGCGGGTGATGCGCGAGCGGCTGGAGGCGTACGTGGGCGGGCTGCTGGAGCGGTACGCCTGACCCGGCCGGTCCCGGCTCACACCCCCGGCTCCGCCGTCACCACGCCCGCCCCGATGGCCGCGCCGAGGGCCGCGTGGTCGGCGGCGGTCTGGGCGGCGTAGGCGAGGGCGAAGTCGGCGACGGCGCGGTCGAAGGTGTCGGCGCCGCCGAGGTAGGCGGCGATGGCGATGCGGTCGCCGGAGCGGGCGTGGGCGCGGGCCAGGGTGGTGCCGCACAGCCGGGCGTAGGCGAGCAGGTCGGCCGGGTCCATGCCGGCGACCTCGGCGGAGCCCTTCGTGTCGCGCAGCCTGCGCCAGTAGAAGGCGCGGCCCTGGGGTCCGCTCATCCAGCCGAGGAAGATGTCGGTGGCGGACTGCAGCAGCCGCTGCCCGGCGACCACCCGGTGCCCGGGATGGACGTACGGCCCGCTCGGCAGATGTTCCTCCAGCACCGACGTCCGTGCCTCCTTGATCTGCAGGAACAGCAGGTCGTCGGTGTCCCGCCCGGTGAGCAGCACGATGAAGCAGCGCAGGCCGACGCTGCCGATACCGACGATCTTGCGGGCGGCGTCGGTGAACCGGTAGCGGTCCAGGAGATGGCGGCGCTCCTCGGGGAGGGTGGAGCGGTAGTCGCTGAAGGTCTTGCGCAGGGAGGCCATGTCCGGGGCGCCGGCGGGTTCCAGGAGCGGCGGGTCGTGGATGATCCGGCGCCGCCCGTCGACCAGCTCCGTCAGCTTGCCGTAGGCCTGGAGGCTGGTGCGGCGGCGGGTCCGGGTGAGGCTGGATTCCAGGCGGCGCCTGTGGCGGGCGGAGTGGACGAGGGGCAGCAGACGGTCGCCGTCGACCTGTTCGTACCAGACGGCCAGCTCTCCGAGTCCGGCCAGCCGGCGCATCGCGGTGCGGTACCCGGTGACGGCCGCCTGGGCCGCGGCTCGCATCTTGGCACCGCTGTGGCCGTTCTCCCTCGCGGCCACCGCCACACTGGCCGCGAGCCGCTTGACGTCCCATTCGAAGGGCCCGGGAAAGGTCTCGTCGAAGTCGTTCAGGTCGAAGAGCGGGGTGCGTCCCGGGGAGGCGTAGAGCCCGAAGTTCAGCAGGTGGGCGTCGCCGCACAGCTGCACCGTGAGCCCGGTGTGGGGCTGGACGGCCAGGTCGGCGGCCATCACCGCGGTGGCACCGCGCAGGAAGGCCAGCGGCGAGGCGGACATCCGTCCGTAACGTATCGGCAGCAGCTCGGGAAGCCGGTCGCGGCCCTGTCGCTCCAGTACGGCCACGGGGTCGGGCCGGTCGGCGGACGGGATCCACAAGGCGTGTACGGAGCGGGGGACCTTCTTGCGGGCCTGTCTGCCGCACTGGGCGCGGGCCTCGGGGGTGCCGCGCGGAGGACGGGCCTCGGGAGTGGCACGCCGGGGGCGGACCTCGGTCATGCTCATACGGCGGCCTCCTTCTGCGGTTCCCCGCGTTTGCCGTCACCTCCTGCTGGAAGTGAAGGCCGGACGGGCGGGCCCGCGCATGCGGAGCGGGGCGAACGGGTGAAGGGGCCGGTTGTCAGTGGCATCGGCGACCATGAGGGCAGGACAGCGCGGACGGGACGGACGGGACGGGAAGGCCGGCATGAGCGACGTACGACGGCGGCACATCGGTACGGCTGAGCGGCGGGCCCGGCTGGCCCTGCGGCACCGCCTCGCGCCCACCGCCCGGGCGACGGACCCCGAGGAGGTCGCCGCCTCCCTGGTGGCGCTGCACGGCACGGACCCGGCGACGGTGTTCCTGGCGGTGGCGGCGCGGCTGGCCGACCCGGCCAAGGCGGTCCCGGAGACGGAGCGGGCGCTGTACGAGGACCGCGCGCTCGTCCGCATGCACGGTATGCGCCACACGGTGTTCGTGTTCCCGACGGAGCTGACGGCGGTCGTGCACGCCTCGACGGGCCTCACGGTGGCGGCCCGTGAACGCGCCTCGCTCCTCAAGGACATGGCCAAGGCGGGCGCCCCCGACGCGGCCTGGCTGGCGGAGGTCGAGACGGCCACGCTGGCCGCGCTGGCCCGGCGCGGCCAGGCGACGGCGGCGGAGCTGGCGGCGGACGAGCCGCGTCTGCGCGAGCAGTTCGTGTACGCGGCCGGGAAGAGCTACGAGGGCGTGCACACGGTCTCCTCGCGCCTGCTGCGCGTCCTCGGCGTCGAGGGCAAGGTGGTCCGCGGCCGACCGCTGGGCTCGTGGACGTCCAGCCAGTTCCGCTGGGCACCGGCACCGGAGCACCCGGAGCTGGACGCGGCCCGGGCGCAGGCGGACCTGCTGGACAGGTGGCTGAGAGTCTGCGGCCCGGCGACGGAGGCGGACCTGAAGTGGTGGACGGGCTGGCGGGTGACGGAGGTCCGCAGGGCCCTGTCCGCCGTCGGCGCGCGGGAGGTGACCCTGGACGAGGGCACGGGCTACGTCGCCGACGGTGACGCGGACCCGGTTCGGGCGCCCGAGGAGCCCTGGGCGGCCCTGCTCCCCGCCCTGGACCCGACGGCCATGGCCTGGCAGCGGCGCGACTGGTACCTCGCGCCGGAACTGCGCGGGGACCTCTTCGACCGCAGCGGCAACGTGGGTCCGACGGTGTGGTGGAACGGCCGGGTGGTGGGCGGCTGGGCCCAGCGCGCCGACGGCGAGATCGTCTGGCGCGTCACCGAGGAGGGCGCGCGCCGGGAGGCCGAGGCGGCGGTCGCGGCGGAGGCCGGGCGGTTGCGGGGGTGGCTGGGGGCGACGCGGGTGACTCCTCGGTTCCGTACGCCGCTGGAGCGGGAGTTGACGGCGTGAGGTGGGTCTTCGGCCTGCGGTGGCGACGGCGTCGGGTGCCCCGGCAGCGCGGGGCACCCGGCGCCGGCCTCACCGGCTGTAGCGCATGAACGCCCGCACCATGTGGCACGTCGTGTCCGACGGCGGGTGCACGCCGATCTCCTCCGCCGTGCTGCGGATGGTCTCGTTGCGGGCCTGGTTCGGCAGGTAGACCCCGGAGTCGAGCAGGGCTATGGCGAGGCGCATGGCCTTCAGGCGCCGGTTGTGCGTGACGTACCACTCGCGCGGCCGCCCGGCCGGGAGCGGACGCTTCTCCGTCGGTGTGTAGGGCGAGTCGAACAGCACGGAACGCTTGGCGGTGGACTGGGTCGGCAGCGGCTTGGACTTCAGGGCGGCAGCGGGCACGGGCATCCTCCTGTCGTGGTCAGGGCACCCGCCGGAACTCCCGGCGACGCCCTCGAACACTGCCTCTATTCTACTGGCCGGCACTGACATCCAGACAGTCCGCAGGGTGCGGCAAACGTCCAGGTGAGAAAATGAATTGAGGCCCCGTCACAGCAGGTTCGGGTGAGGCGCGCGAGGCGCCGGATAATTCGAACAGAGCCATCGGTGAAGGGGCGTCAGCCCGGGCCGGGGCCGGCCATGGCCCGGGCACGCAAGGCACGTTTGTCCACCTTGCCGTTCGCGGTGAGGGGCAGGCGCCGCGTCCACCAGACGGCGGTCGGCCGGTGTGCCGGGGCGAGCCTCTCCGCCACCAGTGCGCATGCCTCGGCGGCGGCCTTCCGGCTCGCCGCGCGGCCGGGTGCCGGCACGAGGAAGGCGCAGACCTCCTCGCCCGTCCCGGCACTGGGTCTGCCGACCACGGCGGCCTGGGTGACGGCGGGGTGCCGGGCGAGGGCCGCTTCGACGGGCAGGCTGTAGACGTTGTCCCCGTCGACCACCACCATGTCCTTGGCCCGGTCGTCGAGGTAGAGATAGCCCTCGCCGTCGAGGTGTCCGAGGTCGCCGGTGCGCAGCCACCCGTCCCGCAGCACCTCGGCCGTGAGGTCGGGCCGCATCCAGTAGCCCGACATCAGGGCGGCCGAGCGCACCCATACGTCGCCGGTCCGTCCGGCGGGCAGGGGCCGCCCGGCCTCCCCTGCCTCCCGTATCTCGATCTCCACGCCGGCCGCCGGGCGGCCCGCCGAGCCGAGCAGCCAGGGCCGGTCCGCGACGGCCGCCGTGTGATCGGCGGGGTCCAGCCGGGTGACGACCGCGGCCTCGGTCGTTCCGTAGCCCTGCTGCCAGCGACAGCCCCAGGCGGCGACCGCCTGCCGCAGCCGCTGCGGCAGGATCGGCGCAGCGCCGTAGCTGATCGCTTCGAGGCCCTCGATCCCTTCGGCGGTGCGGGGGTCCTCGAGGAGCCGGTAGATCATGGGCGGCATCAGATAGGTCGACGCGGGCCCCAGCCTCCGGCACGCGGCCGCGAGCCGCCCCGCGTCGAAGGCGGACAGCACTTCCACCCGCCCGCCGGCCCGCCACTGTTCCAGACAGCGGCCGCCGGAGCGTGCGGCCAGGGAGGTCACCGACACGAAGGTCCCTGGATCGCGATCCCCTTCGGTGCCGTACGCACCGGAACGCGCCGCCAGCGCGCGGAAGGTGGTGGCGACGCCCTTGGGCCTGCCGGTGGTGCCTCCCGTGTACGTCACGCGGGCGATGTCGTCCTCGCGGGCCGCGAGGGGCACCGCGACCGCCTCACGACGCGCGGCCCGCCCGAGCAGCTCGGCCAGAGCCAGCCGCGGTGCGCCCGTGTCCGGCACCGGAACGCCGTGCACCACCAGTCGCGGGCGGCAGTCCCGGAGCAGATGCTCCACTCCGTACGTGGACGCGTCCCGCACCACCAGGGTCAACCGCGCGCCGAGGACATGGGCGGCGGTCCGCAGGAGCAGGGCCTGGGCCCGGTTCTCGCCCAGCACACACGCCAGGCCGGATCCGCGGCACACCCCCGCGTCGCCCAGCACACCGGCGATCCGGTAGACCTCCGCGAGCAGTGCGCCATGGTCGAGCACACGACCGCCGAGGCCGAAGCCCCCGAGCGCCGGGCGTCCGACGTGACCCTCCAGCCCCTCGACGAGCCGGGTCACGTATGCCGCCGCCACGCTCCCATGGAAAGCCCAGGAGAGCCATGAGGCAACATGAGGCCATTTACCATGACACCGGACGGCGACCGAGGCGAGAGACGCTTCTCCCCTACCGTGGTCCCATGGAAATCTGGATCAATCCCGCCTGCTCCAAGTGCCGCAGCGCGATCAGCCTGCTCGATGCCGAGGGAGCCGACTACACCGTCCGCCGCTATCTGGAGGACGTGCCGAGCGCGGACGAGATCAAGGCCGTGCTCGAACGGCTCGGTCTCGAGCCGTGGGACATCACCCGCACCCAGGAGGCCGCGGCCAAGGAGCTGGGGCTCAAGGAGTGGGCCCGGGACGAGACTTCGCGGGACCGGTGGATCACGGCCCTCGCCGAGCACCCCAAGCTCATCCAGCGCCCGATCATCACCGCCGACGACGGAACCGCCCTGGTGGCGCGCACCGACGAGGCCGTGCAGGAGGCGCTCTCCCGGAGCGAGAGCTGAAGCAGGCTCAACTTCACTGTGACGCAGGTTACTTCAGTTACTCCTGCAACCGCTGAGTAACCCCGTTCGGTATCTCGTACATAGCGGCGTACGCACCCCTACCTCTTCAGGAGGCGCGTTATGTCGCGCAGGAGAACTCTCAGCACGAAGAAGAAGATCGCGCTGCTCGTCAGTGCCGCGGCGGTGGCGGGCGGCGGGGCCTTCGCGCTGGCGTCCACCTCGAACGCCGCGCAGAGCCCGCAGAACGCCAAGACGCTGTCCGCCGGGGACTCGAACGTCTGCCAGGGGCTGGCCACGGCCCATGGCAACAACGACAAGTTCATCGCGGACCAGAAGGCACATCCGGACGCGCAGTCGGCGGCCCGGATCGCCAACCGCGAGGCGGTCCTCAAGCAGATCGAGGTCCAGCAGAAGGCGGCCGGCTGCACGGTTGGGGAGTCGGCTCAGGGCTCCCAGGCGGCGCAGAACGGCAACGCCCAGCAGGGCAACGGTCAGCAGATGGGCCACCAGGGCAAGGGCCAGCAGGGTAACGGGCAGCAGGGCAACGGGCAGCAGGCGGGTCAGCAGGGCGCGCAGGGCGGTGCCGCGGGGGACAACGGCGCAGGCGCCGCCGCGGCCTCCGGTCAGCAGGTGTGCAAGGGCTCGACCGTCACGCTCTCCGGCGAGGGCGGCGCCCCGGCCGCATCCAGCGGCACGTTCCCGGCGGGGACGACCCTGAAGGTCACCAACCTGGACAACAACAAGTCCACCACGGTGAAGGTCACTTCCCCCTCCGGCAGTTGCGTCCTGCTCAACAACGCGGCCTTCGAACAGGTCCGGGAGCCGGGCAAGTTCCTCATCCGCCACGCGGTGATCGAGAAGGTGGGGTGAGGCTCAGCGGACCGACAGGAAGTCGGTGAGGCGGCGGGCCAGGGCGGCGGGTGCTGCCTGCGGCAGCGCGTGGTGTGAGACATCCGGCAGTACGGCGGTCTCCACGTGCGGCAGCATCGCGGCGGCCCGGGCGGCCACCTCACGGGAGTCATGGGTCCTGCTGTTCGCGGCCACGAGCAGCAGGACCGGCACGTCCAGGGCGCGCAGCGCCTCGGGCGACGGCCGCGGTCCCGTCACCGGCTTTGCGGACGGAAATCCCGCGGCCGCCTCCTGGAGGGTGAGCCAGTCGGGGTCCAGGGCGGCCCCTCCCCCGGTCTCCCACTCCAGGAAGGCGCGGACCCGGCGGGGCGAGGGCCGCAGCAGCATCGGCAGGGCATGGAGCAGGTACGCCGCCCGGTATCCGGCGAAGCACTGGGTCGGGTCCAGGAGGAACAGGCGGCGTACCCGGGACGGTGCGCGCAGCGCGTAGTGCAGGGCGATCCAGGCGCCGTAGGAGTGTCCGCCCAGGTCGGTGCCGGCCACGCCGAGGCCGTCCAGGAGAGCGTCCAGCCAGGCGGCCAGGTCGGCGACCGTGCGGGGGTGACGGTCGGCGGCCGGGGCGCTCAGGCCCGGGGCGCCGATCAGGTCGGGGGCGTAGATGCGGCGGGTCCGGGCCAGTTCCGCGGTCTGGGCGTACCAGGACACCGAGGTCGCCGGGCCGCCGCCGGGCAGCAGGAACAGCGCGGGCGCTTCGCGCGGGCCGCAGGCGTTGACCCGGGTGTCGCCGAAGGGCGTGGCGACCGTCAGCGCCTCGTGCCGGGCGGGCCATTTCGCCAGGACGTCGTCGTACGCGCCCCGGAAGACCTCGCTGTCGTATCCGGTCATGGGACCGCCCCCTATTATCTCGTTCAGCAAGATATTCGCTCGGCGAGATAATAACCTCGGAGGCCCCGCGTGCAGCCCGATATGGAGATCGTCCACCTGCTGCGTGCCGCGGCCGTCGAACTCGGCCTGCACAGCGCCCGGTTCGCGCAGCACAACGGCATGCACCCCACGGACGTACGCGCCCTGATCGCGCTGATGGACGCGCGGCGGGCGGGCGCGGAGACGACCGCGGGGCGGCTCGGGGCCGCGCTCGGGCTCAACTCGGCGGGAACCACGGCGCTGCTCGACCGGCTGGAGCGGGCGGGCCATGTGCGGCGGGTGCGCGGGGAGACCGACCGGCGCAGGGTCGTCGTGGAGGTGACGGACGGCGCCGTGGACCTCGGGTGGGCCTTCTTCGGGCCGCTGATCGAGCGGTCGGTGGAACTGCTGCGCGGCTACGACGACCATCAGCGGGCCGCGATCCGGGACTTCCTCGACGGGGTGCGGACGGCCGCGGCGGAGGGCACCCATACCCCGCCCACCGACACCTCACAACGTGAGCCGCAGCACGGAAACACCAGGTAACACGGGGTTCACACACGAGCAATGACCGGGAAATCGCCTGTTGACAGGCTGCCGGGCAGTTCGACGCGGCGCCCCGGTGCCGCAGCGCCGCAGCACCCGCACCGAGTGCGCCCGACCCACCCCCGAAGGATGTGTCCCCGTGACCTTCAAGGCCGAGTACATCTGGATCGACGGCACCGCGCCGACGGCCAAGCTCCGTTCGAAGACGAAGATCATCACGGGTGCCCCGGCCGGTCTCGACGCGCTGCCGATCTGGGGCTTCGACGGGTCCTCCACCAACCAGGCCGAGGGCCACTCCTCGGACCGCGTGCTCAAGCCGGTCTTCACCTGCCCGGACCCGATCCGCGGCGGCGACGACGTCCTGGTGCTGTGCGAGGTCCTCGACATCGACATGACCCCGCACCGCTCCAACACGCGTGCCGCGCTGGCCGAGGTCGCCGAGCGGTTCGGCGCGCAGGAGCCGATCTTCGGCATCGAGCAGGAGTACACCTTCTTCGACGGCGCCCGTCCGCTGGGCTTCCCCGAGGGCGGCTTCCCGGCCCCGCAGGGCGGCTACTACTGCGGTGTCGGCGCCGACGAGATCTTCGGCCGCGAGATCGTCGAGGCCCACCTGGAGAACTGCCTGAAGGCCGGTCTCGCCATCTCCGGCATCAACGCCGAGGTCATGCCCGGCCAGTGGGAGTTCCAGGTCGGCCCGGTCTCCCCGCTGGAGGTCTCCGACCAGCTGTGGGTGG
Source organism: Streptomyces griseochromogenes (assembly GCF_001542625.1). Taxonomy (NCBI): domain Bacteria; kingdom Bacillati; phylum Actinomycetota; class Actinomycetes; order Kitasatosporales; family Streptomycetaceae; genus Streptomyces; species Streptomyces griseochromogenes. The sequence goes on from NZ_CP016279.1 coordinate 8,774,397, forward strand.
CCCGTTGGCTGCTCTACCGCACCGCCGAGGACTTCGGCGTCTCCGCGACCCTGGACCCGAAGCCCGTCAAGGGCGACTGGAACGGCGCGGGCGCGCACACCAACTTCTCGACCAAGGCGATGCGCGAGGGCTACGAGGCGATCATCACCGCCTGCGAATCGCTCGGCGAGGGCTCCAAGCCGCTCGACCACGTCAAGAACTACGGCGCCGGCATCGACGACCGTCTGACGGGCCTGCACGAGACCGCCCCGTGGGACAAGTTCTCCTACGGCGTCTCCGACCGCGGTGCCTCGGTCCGCATCCCGTGGCAGGTCGAGAAGGACGGCAAGGGCTACATCGAGGACCGCCGCCCGAACGCCAACGTCGACCCGTACGTGGTGACCCGCCTGCTGGTGGACACCTGCTGCGCCGCGCTGGAGAAGGCCGGCCAGGTCTGATCCGTCCCGCTTCGCGAAGGGGCGCCCGCCGTCACGGTGGGCGCCCCTGCCGCGTTCTCGTCCGGATGCCGAGACGGCGTGCCGGGCCGGGCAACCGGCGGGAAGCCGCTGATCAGGCGGATCATGTGCCCCGAAGGGAGGTGGGCGACGTCAACTCCGTACCAAGGAAGCGTCCAAGCAGTGAGAGAAGCCTGCTGCCCCGGACCCCTGTCTGCTTCAATGGACCCATGGCCAGCTACCGGAACACCACCGCGACGGGTCGCCATGACCTCGAGCCGTTCTGGCCCTCCCGTCAGCACCACGACTTCGACCGGGTGTGTTGCCGCGCGATGAACGCGCGGGCCCTCTAAAGCCGTACACCCGGCCTTCGGCCAGCGCGAAACGACGTACGTCCCCCGGCGCCCCCGACCACACATCGCGGCCGCCGTCCCGCCCGACGGACCCCTCGCGCGAAAGAGCAGACCTCTCATGGCGACCACTCGTTCTCTCTCCACCGCCTCCCCCCTGTCCGCCCCCGCCCGGCACCGGCTGCGGGCCGTCGACCGGGACGAGGTCGTGGACGTCGTGGACCTCCTGCCCCCGGGCGCCACCTGGCTGCCCGCGCCGCAGCACACCCTGCCCACCCTCCCCGGACAGCCGCCCATGGTCGGGTACCTGGTGCTGGTCCCGGCGGACCAGCGGCCCCCCTTCCTGCCGGTCGCGGTGCCGGACGCACCGGAGACGGCCGCCGGGGCGGACGTCGAGACGGACGCCGAGCCGCTGGTGCGGATCGACCCGGGCCGGCGCACCGCGAGCGTCGACGGCCGCGAACTCGACCTCACCTACCTGGAGTTCGAGCTCCTCGCCCACCTGGTGGCCCACCCGCACCGGGTGCACACCCGCGACCAGCTGGTCACCACGGTGTGGGGGTACGGCCACATCGGTGACGGCCGCACCGTCGACGTCCACGTCGCCCGGCTGCGCCGCAAGCTGGGCGACCGGCACCGCCAGGCGATCCAGACGGTGCGCCGGGTCGGCTACAAGTACGCGCCGCCGGCCGGGCGCTGACCGTCTGCTGAGAGCAGAGCGCGGTTCCCTCCCGCGGCTTTCGCGGGCACAGTCACCGGTATGAGACTTCTGATGCTCGGTGGTTCGGAGTTCGCGGGACGGGCCGTGGTGGAGGCGGCGCTCGGGCGCGGCTGGGAGGTGACCGTCTTCAACCGGGGGCGGCACGCTCCCCTCCCGGGGGTGAGGGTCTTGAGCGGGGACCGCACCGCGCCCGGCGGACCGGCCGCCCTGGCCGAGGGCGAGTGGGACGTCGTCGTCGACACCTGGTCGAAGGCGCCGCGCGCGGTGCGGGACGCAGCGCGGCTGCTGCGGGACCGCGCCCGGCGGTATGTGTACGTGTCGAGCTGCTCGGTGTACGCGTGGGCCCCGCCCGCCGGATACGCCGAGGACGCGCCGCTGGTCGAGGGCGCCGAGGCCGGCGCAGGACAGACCGACTACCCGCGGGACAAGCGGGGCGGCGAGCTGGCCGCGCTGGACGCCTTCGGCGCGGACCGCTCGCTGTTCGTACGGGCCGGGCTGATCCTCGGGCCGTACGAGAACATCGGGCGGCTGCCGTGGTGGCTGACCCGGATCGCGCGCGGCGGCCCCGTGCTGGCGCCGGGCCCGCGCGACCTGCCCCTCCAGTACGTAGACGTCCGCGACCTCGCCGAATGGATTCTGGGCGCCGCCGAACAGGAACTGAGCGGACCGTACAACCTGATCAGCCCGCAGGGGCACGCCACGATGGGCGAGCTGCTCGACGCGTGCGTGGCGGTCACCGGCGCGGACGCGGAGCTGCGCTGGACCGATCCGAAGGCCGTGCTCGACGCGGGCATCGAGCCGTGGACCCAGCTGCCGGTGTGGGTACCGCCGGGCACCGACATGCACGACGCCCTGCACGGCGCGGACGTCTCCCGCGCCGTGGCGACGGGCCTGAGGTGCCGTCCTGTCGCCGAGACGGTCGCCGACACCTGGACCTGGCTGCGGTCCATCGGCGGCGTCGCCCCGCAGCGCCCGGACCGGCCGCCGGTGGGCCTCGATCCGGAGGTGGAGGCGAAGGTGCTGGCCGGTGCGGGGGGTGTTGCTGACACCACCCCCTGAAAGGGGGGACCGGCCCAGTGCCGGCGCCCGCCGGGGTCGGCGAGACTGACAGCATGAACAGCAACACGAAAAACGACGGCCTGCGTACCCGCGTGGGGGACATGCTGCTGGCCGCCGGACGGGGGTTCGTGCTGGCCGTGGTCTCGCTGCCCCTGGCCGTCCTCTGCTTCACCCTGGCGGCCGTGTCGATCGCGCTCGTCCCGGCCGGCCTCGGCATCTTCACCACACCGCCGGTCCTGACCGGCGTACGCACCTTCGCCAACTGGCGGCGGGTCCTGGCCGCCGAGTGGAGCGGAGTGCGCATCCCGGTGAAGTACCGGCCGATACCCGAGGGCGCCGACCCCTGGCAGCGCACGGTGATGATGCTGGGGGACACCGCGACCTGGCGTGATCTGCGGTGGCTGCTGGTGGACATGACGGCCGGGTTCGTCACGGCACTGCTGCCCGCCGTATTGGTGTTCTACCCGCTGGAGGGCTTCGTGCTGGCGGCCGGGCTGTGGCGGGTGATCTCGGATGCGGAGGGCGGCCCCTACTGGTACGGCTTCGTACCCGTCGACAGCCAGGCGACCGCGTTCGCGGCCGCCGCCCTGGCCGCCGTACTCCTCGTGGTCGCCTACCGGTTCACCCCTGCCCTGCTGACCGCCCACTTCCGGCTCACCCGCGCCGTCCTCGCCCCGAGCCAGGCCGAGCTCACCGAGCGGGTGCGGGTGCTGACCGAGACCCGGCGGGACGCCGTGGACACCTCCGCCGCCGAGCTGCGCCGCATCGAACGGGATCTGCACGACGGGGCGCAGGCCCGGCTGGTCGCCATGGGTATGGACCTCGGCACCGTCGAGGCGCTGCTGGAGAAGAACCCGGCCAAGGCGCGCAAGCTGCTCGCCCAGGCCCGCCAGAACTCCGCCGAGGCCCTGGAGGAACTGCGCGACCTGGTCCGCGGCATCCATCCGCCGGTGCTGGCCGAGCGCGGACTCGGGGACGCGGTGCGGGCGCTGGCACTGCGGCTGCCCCTGCCGAGCGAGGTGAACGTGGAGCTGCCCGGCCGCGCGGAGGCACCGGTCGAGTCGGCCGCCTACTTCGCGGTCAGCGAGGTCCTCACCAACGCCGTCAAGCACTCCGGTGCCGAGCGCGCCTGGGTGGACCTGCATCACACCGATGGGATGCTGCGGATCACCATCACCGACAACGGCAAGGGCGGCGCCGTGATCGGCGCGGGCTCGGGGCTCGTCGGGGTCGAGAGGCGACTGGGTACATTCGACGGCGTTCTGGCCGTCAGCAGCCCCGCGGGCGGTCCCACTCTGGTGACCATGGAGATCCCGTGCGCGTTGTCCTAGCCGAAGACCTCTTCCTGCTGCGGGACGGACTGGTCCGGCTGCTGGAGGCCTACGACTTCGAGATCGCGGCGGCCGTCGAGTCCGGACCCGAACTCACCCGTGCGCTGGCCGAGTTGCAACCGGACGTCGCCGTGGTCGACGTACGGCTGCCGCCCACGCACACCGACGAGGGTCTGCAGTGCGCGCTCCAGGCCCGGCGGGAGCGGCCCGGGCTGCCGGTGCTGGTCCTCTCCCAGCACGTGGAGCAGCTGTACGCACGGGAGTTGCTGGCCGACGGCAGCGGCGGGGTGGGCTATCTGCTCAAGGACCGGGTCTTCGACGCCGAGCAGTTCGTGGACGCGGTGCAGCGGGTGGCCGGGGGCGGTACGGCGATGGACCCGCAGGTGATCCAGCAGCTGCTGTCGCGCCGGGCGGCCGACGACCGGCCGCTCGCCCACCTGACCCCCAGGGAGCGGGAGGTCCTCGAACTGATGGCACAGGGCCGGTCGAACACGGCGATCGCCGGGCAGCTGGTGGTGACGGAACGGGCCATCGCGAAGCACACCTCCAACATCTTCACCAAACTGGGCCTGGAGGTGTCGGACGACGACAATCGCCGCGTTCTGGCCGTGCTCGCCTACCTGGACCGCGACCACTGATGCTCTGTTCAACTTCCGCTGCTCAGAGGGCATTTGAGGCCCGTGGGCGGGGTATTCCTCGGATAAATTTGTGAGACGGCTGAACACCTCTGAGGCGGCGTCCGTATGGAAGGGCGCCGCTTCACTCCTGTCGGGCGCCTCGATGCTGCCCCGCAAGGAAGTCAGAGGAGTTCCATGGGACGCAACACACGAAAACGCCGTACGCCGCTGGCCACCAAGGCCATTGCCGCATCGGCGGCCCTAGCGCTCGGTGGGGGCGGGCTGATCTGGGCGAACTTCTACGCTTCGGCGCACGAGCCGAACAACCAGACGTGGGGAGGCAACTCGACCAAGGCCGCCACGGCCCAGGTCGCGACGATCTCCTGCCCGGACGTCGGCCAGAAGCTGACGAACGTGCCCTGGCGCGCACGCCAGGGCGTGGCGACGGAGCTGGCGAACCTCGACAAGCAGATCACCGAGGCCTACAACCGGCTCGCTTCCACCCGCCAGTCGCAGACGAACGATCCGAGCTTCGTGCAGAACGCGATCGTCGGCCCCCTCAAGGACAAGCGGGCCGCGACGATCGACCGGATCAGGATGGACATCCAGCGGGTCGGCGGTTCCTTCAACAGCGCGCTGAACCAGCTCGCCGCCTGTACGACGCAGTCCGCCAACCAGACCACCGCCGGTGGCCAGCAGCAGAACGGCGGCCAGCAGCAGAACGGCGGGCAGCAGCAGAACACCGGTGGGCAGCAGCAGAACGGCGGCCAGCAGCAGGGCAACGCCGGCCAGCAGCAGAACATCGGCGGGCAGGCCGGCAACGGCCCGGTCGCGGCCGACTTCGTGGACATCACGAAGGTCGCGCCGAACGTCCAGGGCAAGCCGCGCCAGACCGGCAACGGCTCGAACGGTGTGTTCATCACGCGCTGCGGTGTGAACGCGAACAAGAACCACAACACCGACAACGTGATCGTGGCGCCCGGCGTGACCAACGGCGCGCACCACCTGCACGACTACGTCGGCAACCAGAAGGTCAACGCGTTCGCCAGCAACCAGACGTTCCTGCAGGGCGGCACCAGCTGCCAGAACAGCAACGACCTGTCGTCGTACTACTGGCCGGTGGTCCGCGTCCAGGACGGCTCGCAGGACTTCGACCAGAACGCGGACGGCGGTGGCAAGGAAGGCAACGTCGGCAAGATCCTGACGCCGGTGAAGGCGCAGATCAAGTACGTCGGCAGCCCGGTCAGCAAGGTCGTCGCGATGCCGCAGTTCCTGCGCATCATCACCGGTGACGCCAAGACCACCACCAACGGTCTGGCCAACGCCAACGCGCACTGGAGCTGCACCGGCTTCGAGAACAAGGTCCAGCTGACGACGCAGTACCCGATCTGCCCGCAGGGCAGCCAGGTGGTGCGTACGTTCGCCTTCCAGAGCTGCTGGGACGGGCAGAACATCGACAGCGCCAACCACCGTACGCACGTGGCCTTCCCCGATCCGGCGAGCGGCGTGTGCGGGAACGGCTTCAAGGCGATCCCGCAGCTCACGATGCGCCTGGTGTACAACATCACCCCGCCGACCCTCCAGAACGGCCAGGTGAAGAACGCCTTCGCGGTCGACGGCTTCCCGGAACAGCTCCACAAGCCGGCCACCGACCACGACGACTTCATCAGCGTCACGACCGGCGGCCTGGCGAACAAGATCGCCAACTGCATCAACAACGGTCAGCGGTGCGCGTAACCCCCTAGTGGAAACGGGCGGTGGGATCCTCCCACCGCCCGTTTTCGCGTGTGTGCCCCGGCGCCGGGTCAGCCGCTGTGCGCGTGGTGGTCGGTGCCGATCTCCACGTCACCGCCGAGCGTGCCGCGCAGCGCCTTGACGACCCCGTTGTCACCGACGGCGACCCACTTGCGGCCGACCAGGTAGTAACCGCCGTAGTCCTTGGCGTCGTTGATCCACTCGCGCTGGCCGCGGTCGGTGGCGAAGGTCGCGAGGATGAACCTGCCGTCGGTGTTCTTGCAGATGGCCTGGCGGATCTCGTCGGCGTCGGTCTGCATGTTCGGCTTGCACTTCACCTCGGCGGCCAGGCTCTCCAGGCTGCCGGTGGCGGTGGGCGGCACCTTCCGCGTGTCCCCGCCGCTGCCGCAGCCCGTCAGCGCCAGTACGGCCGCGGCGCCCGCGACGGCGAGCATCGGTCGCGTCAACCTCATCTGTTCCTCCGGTCTGGTGCGCAGAAGCATGCCGCAGAGAGCCCCGGCGAGGAGCCCCGCCCCTGGATACGGCCGCCGCGCGCGATGCGCTCAACGCGACCGCCGCCCGGGCCGCCTTCGACGACCACGGGCGGGAGGCGGCGGAGGCGGCGGAGCGGGCCGGTGACCAACCTACGGTTCGCTCGTTTTCCCGGACGTGCAGTCACAGGATGTAGCCCAGCGCAACGCACCCGCCTCCGCCGGGACCGCAGGCCCGGTAGTCGACGTCGAGCAGGCCGAGGCCGCGCTCGTCGAGCACTATCCCCGGCTGGTCCGGCTCGCCTACCTCGTACTGCCGCCCCGCCTCGGCCGCAGCCGCCGGGTGCTGACGGCACACGCCCTCACCCAGCGCGCCCTGCCCCGGGGCCGCAAGCAGACATCGGTGATCCCGGCCCAGTCCTCGGGCCGGGACGGCGACCCCGGGTACGCGTTCCTGCGCCTGCGTGTGCTGCGTGCGGCGCTGGAGGTGGCCCGCCCCCGCAAGGGCGTGCCGAGGCTCTCGCAGCTGCCGCCGCTGCTCCCCCAGGTGTGGGGCCTGCGCCTGTTCCCGCGCTCCGGCGGCTCCGACGAACTCGCCCTGGACCAGCGGCTGTCCGCGCTGTCCGGCCCGGCGCGCGCCGCGTATGTGCTGCGCGGCCTGGAGAAGCTGCCCGACGCCGACATCCGCAGGATCCTGGAGGCGGCCGGGATCGAGCAGCCCGACTCCGCCCTGGCAGAGGCCAACGAGGTACCCGGACAGGACGCGCTGCTCTCCTCCCCCGAGTACGACCCCTGCTCGCTGCAGGCCCGGCCCACCGACCTGATGCGCCGGCGCCAGCACGCCAAGGCCGCGCTCGCCGCCGCGGCCGCGCTCGCGGTGTGCGGGGCGCTGGTGGCCATGCCGGGCACCGGCTGGGGCCCCGACGGCGCCGCCGCGCCCCTGTACGCCCAGAACCCGGCGGCCGAGGCGGCTCTGAACCCGGGCAAGCTGACCCGGGTACCCCCGGCGGCGTGGCAGTCCGCGGCCCGCACCGACTTCTCCGTATGGCCCGCGCGCGGCCCGCTCACCGGCGACAAGGACCTGCTGCGCCGCGCCCTGGCCGTCTGGGCCCGCCCCGGGGAGACGGTCCGCGTCTCGGCCACCCCCGGCACCCCGACCGGCGGCCCGGCCGGCCCGCCTCAGCTGCTGTACGCGGGCCTGGTGGACGCCGCGCGCGTGGTGGTGCTCTACGACGGCCTGCGCATCGCCCGCTACGCCGAGCCCAAGGACGGCTCCTCGGGGGCCGCACTCGACTTCGCGCGCGCCGACGGCGCGACCAGCGCCGAGGCGAGCGCGCTGGTGCTGGGCCGCTCCGACGGCAACGTCCGGTATCTGACCGCCCCATGGGTGAAGAAGGCCGCCGAGCGCGACCTGATGAAGCCGGGCGCGGCCGCGACGCCCCTCGCCATGACCGACGGGGTCACCGCGCCGCTGGCCAGCCCCGCGCTGCAGCCCGGCAGCTGCACCTCGTGGAACGTGCTGCAGCTGACCGACGCGGCCGGCACCCGGCTCGCCACCGATCTGGGCGAGCTGGTCCCGGCCCGCCTCACCGCCGGACACCCCGGCGCCATCGGTGAGGCGTCCAGCCCGGAGGGACTGCGCGCCTGGGCGCCGTTCGCCTGCTCGCTGTCCATGGAGCGCTCCGCGGGGGTGCGCAGCGTCAACGCGTGGCAGTTCGCGAACCAGCCCCTGCCCGAGGGGAGCGGTACGGGTGTGTGGATGTGCGCCCGTGCCGAGACCTGGCGCGGCGACGGCACGGCCGCGTGGGCCCAGTTCCAGACGCCGGGCGGGCCGGTCGGAGCGCTCGTGGCCAGGGGCGCGGACGTGCCGGCCTGCGGTCCGCGCGACCCGAATGTGCTGGCCGGGGTGCTGTGGAAGGCCAAGGCCGGGAACTGGTACCTGCTGGCCGCGGGCGGCCCGGACACCACATCGATCCGCACCAGCGGAGGGGTCACCGCTTCGGGACCGGGGCCGTTGCTCGCCGTCCGGGCCAAGCAGGGGGCGCAGGCGCAGCTGAAGGGCACGCTGAAGGGCGGCAGGCCGATCGACGGACTCCACTAGTTGACACTGGCGTCAACAAGGTTCCGCACGGGGGTTCTCAGACGACCTACCCGTCAGTACATTGACGCCATGTCTAACACGCAGGCCCGGCCGGTGGAGTCCGAGCGCATACCGCTCAAGGCCCGCAATGTGTCCTTCTCCTGGGAGGACACACCGCTGCACTGGGTGCCCGGCGACCCGTTCTCCACGCACACCATCAACGTGCTGCACCTGTTGCTGCCCGCCGGTGAGCGGTGGTTCGTGCATGTGTACAAGCAGGTGCTGCCGCTCATCCGGGACGACCGGCTCCGCGAGGACGTCGTCGGCTTCATCGGGCAGGAGGCGATGCACTCCCAGGCCCACGACGAGGTCCTGCCGCACCTGCGCGAGCAGGGGCTCGACCCGACGCCGTACACCGCGCAGGTCGACTGGTTCTTCGAGAAGCTGCTCGGCGACCGCACACTGCCGCCGGGCCGGGCGCGCCGCTGGTGGCTGCTGGAGCGGGTCGCGCTGATCGCGGCGATCGAGCACTACACCGCCTTCCTCGGCGACTGGGTGCTCAACGCCGCCGAGCTGGACCGGCGCGGCGCCGACCCGACCATGCTGGACCTGCTGCGCTGGCACGGCGCCGAGGAGGTCGAGCACCGCTCCGTCGCCTTCGACCTGTTCACGCACGTCGACGGCAGCTACCGGCGGAGGGCGCGCACCTGGGCGACGGCCTTCACCGCCCTGGTGTTCCTGTGGCAGCGCGGGATCCGCTTCTTCCTGGAGAACGATCCGACCCTGGTGGATCCCAAGGCATCCCTGAAGGACTTCTACGTCCGGGGCCGGCAGGGCACCCTGCCCGCCACCGGCGACATGCTCAAGTCCATCCCGCGCTACCTCAGCCGCTCCTACCACCCCTCCCAGGAGGGCTCCACCGCGCAGGCCGTCGCCTACCTGGCCTCCTCCCCCGTCGCGCTCGCCGCCGAGAGGGCCGTGTCGTGATGCCGAAGCCGCGCACCGTCGCCCTCGTCGCCGGCGCCGCCCTGCTGGCCCGGCGGGCCCTGCGCCGCCGCGTGAAGGCCTCGCCGCTGTGGCCGCTGCCCGCCCTGGACCCGCCCCTCTCCGGCCGCCCCCGCTCACGAGCCCTGCGGCTGCTGCTCACCGCCCACGAGAGCGTCGCCGAGGGGGTCGTACAACTACGGCTGGAAGGACGCGGGTTGCCGCGCTGGGAGCCCGGTGCGCACCTCGACCTGGTGCTGCCGTCGGGGCTCGTACGGCAGTACTCGCTGTGCGGCGACCCCGGGGACGCCTCCTCGTACACGGTCGCCACCCGGCTGGTCGAGGACGGGCGTGGCGGCTCGCGCGAGGTGCACGAGCAGCTCGCCGAGGGCATGGAGCTGGAGGTGCGCGGACCGAGGAACCGCTTCCCTCTTGTGGACGCGCCCTCGTACGTCTTCGTCGCCGGCGGCATCGGCATCACACCGATCCTGCCGATGCTGCGGGCCCTGCCCGACGGCACCGACTGGCGGCTGCTGTACGGCGGGCGGACGCGGGCCTCGATGCCGTTCCTGGAGGAGGTCCGCACACTCGCCGGAAAGAGGCTGACGCTCGTCGCCGAGGACGAGGACGGCCGCCCGGACCTGGGCGCGCTGTTCGCCCGGGTCCCCGAGGGGACGGCCGTGTACTGCTGCGGCCCGGAAGGACTCATGGCGGCGGCGGAGGCACATCTGCCCGAGGGCGCCACGCTGCACCTGGAGCGGTTCGCGCCCCGCGCCTCGGCCGACGGCAACACCGGCTTCGAGCTCGAACTCCGGTGTAGCGGGCGGACGTTGACGGTCCCCGCCGACTCCACCGTGCTGGCCGCCGTACGCCGTGCACTCCCGGACACCGCCTACTCCTGTGAGCAGGGCTTCTGCGGAACCTGCCAACAGCGGGTGCTGGAGGGCGAGGTGGACCACCGGGACGAGCTGCTGACGGATGCGGAGCGTGCCGACTCGATGCTGATCTGTGTATCGCGGGCGAGGAGTGAGCGCCTCGTGCTCGACCTGTGACGGAATGATGTGAATGCCGGTGCGGGTCCGGACCGTTGACGGCCGGATCCGATCGGTAAGGTGTTCGCATGAGTACCGGGGTTCGCCGCAGGATGGGTGTCGAGGAGCGACGGCAGCAGCTGATCGGTGTCGCGCTCGACCTGTTCAGCCGACGCTCGCCCGACGAGGTCTCCATCGACGAGATAGCCTCGGCGGCGGGCATCTCACGTCCGCTGGTCTACCACTACTTCCCCGGCAAGCTCAGCCTGTACGAGGCCGCGCTGAAGCGTGCCTCGGAGGATCTCGCGGGCCGGTTCGCGGAGCCGCACGAAGGTCCGCTGGGGGCCCGGCTGCTGCGCGTCATGCGCCGCTACTTCGACTTCGTGGACGAACACGGCCCCGGTTTCTCGGCGCTGATGCGCGGCGGCCCGGCGGTCGGCTCGTCCACGACCAACGCGCTCATCGACTCGGTACGCCAGGCCGCCTACGAGCACATCGTCGCGCACCTCGGCGTGACCGAGGCACCCGCGCGCCTCGAACTGGTCGTCCGCTCCTGGATCTCGCTCGCCGAGTCGACGGCGCTGATCTGGCTGGACGGCCGGCGCATCCCGCGCGGCGAGCTGGAGCTGCAGCTCGTGCACGACTTCGCCGCGCTGGCGGCGGTGAGCGCCGCCTACGACGCGGACATGGCCGCCCTGCTGAGCACGATGGTCAAGGACGAGCCGGCCGACGGGCCCTTCGCGGAGCTCGTCGGCCGGCTGCTGTCCCTGGCGCCCTGAGGGCCGCCTACCGGTCGAACTTCCGGTACGACGGATCCAGCTCGCGGACCTCGGCGGAGCCGTGCAGGGTGACCCCGTCCTGCGGCTCTACATGCTTGCGGAGCAGTTCCAGCACGGTCTCCGTGAGCCTCGCCTTCGTATCCTCGCCGCGTCCGGCGAGAAGACCGATGGTCACGCGCACGATGGCGTGCCGCTCGTCCATGTCCTCGTATCCGTACGCGGCGTACCCCTCCCGGAAGATCGTCTTGCAGGCCTCCGGCTTGGCCCCCGCGATCTCGACCACCGCTTCGTGCAAGGCCCGCGCAAGGCCCTCCTCGTCGAAGGAATCCGCACCGGCGGTGTAGTCGACGGTGATCTGCGGCATGAGCACTCCTGTTCTACGGCGACGGCCCGACCCTACTTCGCCGCCCGGGTGAACACCGCCACGGTCCGCGCCGGAACGGTGAACGTGCCCGAGCCGGCCGCGTAGGAGGAGGTCTTCACCACCGGATCGGCGCCGGCCGCCTGCACCGGGTGCAGCCGGTAGGCGGTACCGGCGAGCGCGTCGATCCGCTGCTCCTGCCGCTGCGGGGTGGCGTTGAAGACCACGATCAGGCCACCGAGGCGCATGGTGATCACGCCGGGCGTCTCGTCCTTCCCCGACAGCGGGAAGGACAGCTGGTCCTGCACCTGTGCGGCCGTACCGAAGGAGAAGGCCTTCTCGCTCGTACGGATCCGCAGCAGGTCCTGGTAGGCCGCCGAGGCCCCGGTGATCTGCGGGCAGCCCACCTTCACCGCGGCGAGCAGCGGCTTGGCGTAGCTCCACTTGGACTGGTTGTCGGCCGCCATGGGCAGCCCTCGCCCGAAGCCGTTGCCGTCGGCACAGTTCCAGTGGATGGCGTTGAACCAGTCGCCGCTGTCGAAGGAGTTGCGGTCCAGGGACTTCGAGCGCAGCAGGTCGGTGCCCGCCTGGGAGAGCGACGGCCCCTGCGAGAGGGCGGCCGTGGCCATCGCCAGGACCTGCATCCGGGCCCGGTCGGACGCGGAGGTGTCCTTCGGCAGTTTGTAGGCCAGGGCGTCGAACAGCGACTCGTTGTCGTGCGCGTCCACGTAGGCGAGCGCGTCGCCCGGCGCGTCCGCGTAACCGGCGGGCGAGCCGTTGTAGTCGACCTCGGAGCCCTTGACCCGCTTGCCGTCGGTGCCGGTGAAGGCGAAGGACTTCAGATTGCCGGTCAGACCGACCTTGATCAGGTCCTGGTAGTGCAGCAGCCGGGCCTTCTGCTCGGCCGAAGTACCGTTCGCCGCCGATCCGTTGGGGTCGGTGTACAGCCCGGACGCGAAGCCCTGGACGCCGGGGTCCGAGTCGAAGGGGCCGCCGCCGCGCACCGCGTCACGGGCGCGGTCGGAGAAGGTGGCGATGCCGGTGCCGGCCATGTTCGCCTGCGTGGCCTGCACGAACCGGGCGTCGTTCGCGACCTCCCCGAAGTTCCAGCCCTCGCCGTACAGGATGATCTTCTTGCCGTCGACGCCGTCCTTCTCGGGGGTCAGCGCGTCGAGGGCCTTGCGGACGGCGAGGATGTTGGCCTTCGGGTGGTGGCCCATGAGGTCGAAGCGGAACCCGTCGACCTTGTACTCCTTGGCCCAGGTGACGATCGAGTCCACGACCAGCTTGCCCATCATCGCGTTCTCGGGCGCGGTGTTGGAGCAGCAGGTGCTGTCGGCCACGCTGCCGTCGGCGAGGAGCCGCTGGTAGTAGCCGGGCACGATCCGGTCCAGGACGGAGGTGTCCGCCTGGCCGCTGGCCGCGGTGTGGTTGTAGACGACGTCCATGACGACCCTGAGGCCGTCCTCGTTGAGCGCCTGGACCATCCTGCGGAACTGGACGGTGCGGGCGGTGCCGTTCGGGTCGGTGGCGTACGAGCCCTCGGGGACCGTGTAGTGGTACGGGTCGTAGCCCCAGTTGTAGGCGTCCTTCGCGGCGGTCTTCGCCACGCACTCCTGCTGCTTGTCGGAGTCGGCCGGGTAGGAGGCCAGGTCGCAGTCGGTGCTCGCCTGGTCGGCCTTCTTCTCCGGGATGCCGGCGATGTCGAAGGCGGGCAGCAGGTGGACGTACGAGGTGCCCGACTCGGCGAGCCGCCTGAGGTGCCTGGAGCCGTCGCTGTTCCGGTCCGTGAAGGCCAGGTAGGTGCCCTGGTCCCGCGCCGGGACGGTCTTGTCGGCGACCGAGAAGTCCCGGATGTGCAGCTCCTGGATCTGCGCGTCCTTCAGCGGTACGGCCTTGGGCTTGCGCAGATCCGACCAGCCGCCCGGGGCGAGGGACCGGTCGTTCAGGTCGGCGACCAGGCTGCGCTCGGAGTTCGCGGTCAGGGCGACCGAATAGGGGTCGGTGACCTTGTTGGTGACCACCTTGCGGACGCTGGGCGCCCAGACCCGCACGACGTACCGGTAGGGCTTGCCCTTCCAGGAGGCGGGGCCGGTGACGGACCAGACGCCGGTGGTGGCGTTCCGGTGCATCTTCACGGCCGTACCGTCGAGGTCGAGGTGGACCGACTGGGCCGTCGGCGCCCACACGGACAGGGTCGGCCTGCCGTCGTGGAAGACCGGCCCGAGCGTGCTCGCCGTGGCGCCGGAGTACAGGTCGTCCAGCACCCCGGCGATCTGCACACCGGTCGCGGCCAGCACGGCACCGTTCGCGGCGCGCTGCGAGGCCACCAGCTGCCCGCCGAGCGCCGCGCGCACCCGGTCCCGGTCGCGCGGGTCGACGGACCAGGCGGCGTAGTCCTTCAGATGCGGGAACCTGGCCTTCTGGGCGTCGGTGAGCGTGGTCCTGGTCAGACGCAGCCAGCGCTCGTCGTCGCTGCTCAGCGCCCCGTCCTTCACGGTGATCGAGCCGTCGTGGGAGTACAGCAGCTGGGTGGAGGCGGCACCGTCGACGCCGTTCCAGGCGACGGTGTTCCGGTCGATCCAGATCGCCTTGGACGTGGTCAGGTCGAGGGCGGCCGCGCTGCCCGCGGGCTGCGGCAGCAGGTACTTCTCCTGGCCGTTCAACAGCCACACCTCATGGCCGTCGGACTTGAGGTCCAGCGACTGGTCGGCGGAGAGATCCTTGTCGTCGCCCTTGTGGATGATGTAGCTGAGGCTGGTGGCACCCTCGGTGAGCGGCACCTCGAAGACCGCGCCATAGGCATCAGTCTTCACCGGCTTCAGGGGGTTCGACCAGTCGGTGGGGTTCGCGGCACCCGTCCAGACGTGCAGGCCCCAGCCGTCGTAGTTCCCGTCGGCGCGGTGGTAGTGGATGACGGCCTTGGTCTTGTCCTGGGCGGGATAGTCCGGCCTTTTCGTGAGTACGTCCGCCTTGCCCTGCTCGACCCAGACCTCACCGGTCCTGGTGACGTCGATGGACCGGTCGGCGGAGACGTCCTTGTTGCCGTCCTTGTCGATGACCAGGAAGCCGACGTTCGAGGCGCCCGGCTTGAGCTTGACGTAGGCGAAGGCGCCGTAGGCGTCACGGCCGACGAAGGGGTGGCTGTTCGGCCAGCTGGTCGCCTCGCCGTCGGCCAGGTCGCCCCAGGCGTAGAGGCCCCAGCCGGTGTAGTCGCCGTCGGTGCGCTTGTAGTGGACGATCGCGTAGTCCCGCGAGGAGGCCGTGGGGACCTCGGGCGCGGGCGGGGTGCCGGTGGTGCCGCTCGCCAGGGCGCTCGCGGTGTGCCCGGCCGAGTCGATCACGACGGCCTTGTAGCGCAGGGCGGTACCGGCGGGTACGTCCTTGCCGATGACCTGGGTGACCTTGTAGGGGGCGTGGTCGGCGGAGCCGAGCGTCCGCCACGGGCCGCCGCCGACCTGGGCGGCGAACACGACCCGGTTCAGCTGACCGCCGTCCACACCGGCCGTGACGTCCACGGTCCCGGTGGCCCCGGCGGCCGGGGCCTTCAGGGTGATCGTCGGCTTCGCGGACGGTGCGGCGAGGGGGCCGGTGGCCTTGAGGACGACGGCGGAGCCGGCCGGAACGGTGACGGTGACCTTGCGGTCGGCGTCGCTCCTGACCGTCGCGTCCGTGCCGTAGACGCCCTGGTACGACATGCCGGCCGAGCCGGTGGCGAAGGCCGCGGACTTCTCGCTGTCGGCGTTGTTGAGGGCGACCACGTACTCGGCGCCCGTCCTCGCGTCCGTTCGGGTGAAGGCGTAGATCCCGGCGCCGTCGGCCGCGTACCGCTCGGTCTGGACGCCGTCCGTCAGGGCCGGGTCGGTCCTGCGGAGCCGGGCGAGGGCGGCGATCTCCTTGTACAGCGGTGCGCTCGTGTCGTAGGAGTCGCTCGCGTGGGTGCGTCCGGTGCCGATCTCGTCGTCGTCCAGGTAGTCGGCGACCTTGGAGGCGAACATCGTCTGGCGGGCGTCCTTGTCGCCGCCGGAGCCGGTGAAGCCCTGCTCGTCGCCGTAGTAGACGACGGGGTTGCCCCGGCTGAGGAACATCAGCTCGTTGGCGAGCTCGTCCTTCTTCAGGATCTCGGCATCCGTCGCCTTCGGGTTGTCCTGCTTCAGGAAGAACCCGATGCGGCCCATGTCGTGGTTACCGAGGAAGGTGACCTGCTCGTACGCGTTGGCCTTGTCGGTCGTGTACGTGTAGTCGTCACCGAAGACGCCCGCGAGCCGCCGCGCGCTGCCGCCCTGGGAGGCATAGGCGCGGGCCGCGTCCTGGAAGGGGAAGTCGAGGGTGGCGTCCAGGCGGCCCTGGGTGACGTACGGGGACGTGATGGAGGTGTCCGCCGAGTACACCTCGCCGAACATGAAGAAGTTCTTCCGCCCGTGCGCGGCCGCGTACGCGTCGAGCGCGGTGGCCCACTGGGTCCAGAACTCCATGTTCACGTGTTTGACGGTGTCGATCCGGAAGCCGTCGACACCGAAGTCCTCGACCCACCGCTCGTAGATCCTCTCCATGCCGTGGACGACCTCGGGACGCTCGGTCCACAGGTCGTCCAGGCCGGAGAAGTCGCCGTAGGTCGTGGACTCCCCGGCGAACGTCGAGTCGCCCCGGTTGTGGTACATCGTCGGGTCGTTGAGCCAGGCCGGGACCTTGCTGTCGCCGGTGACCTTCGGGGTGTACGGGAAAGAGGCGCGGGAGACGGCCGGGAACTTCCTGGTGCCGTCCGCGTGGTCGCTGTCGTCGAAGGGCCTGCCGTCCTTGGTCAGGTAGGGAAAGGCGCCCTTGGACAGGTAGTCGGAGGACTTCTCCTCATGGCCGACGACGTCGGCGGTGTGGTTGGTGATGACGTCGAAGAAGACCTTCATGCCCTTGCCGTGCGCCTTGGCGATCAGGGTCCGGAGGTCCTTGTTCGTCCCGAAGTGCGGGTCGACCTGGGTGAAGTCGGTGATCCAGTAGCCGTGGTAGCCGGCCGAGGCGTTGGGGCCCGTGCCCTGCACCGGCCGGTTCTTGAAGATCGGCGCCATCCAGATGGCGGTGGTACCGAGGCCCTTGATGTAGTCGAGCCGCTTGGCCAGGCCCTTGAGGTCGCCGCCCTGGTAGAAGCCCTTGTCGGTGGGGTCGTAGCCGGTGCTGAGCCGGGAACCGGTCAGCCCACCCCGGTCATTGGACCTGTCCCCATTGGCGAAACGGTCCGGCATGACGAAGTAGAACTGCTCGCGGGTGTCGTCGTGCCGGGCGGGCTGGGCGGCGAGGGCCGCGTCCGAGGGGGGTGCGGGCGGAGTGGGTGCGGCGTGGGCCGCCAGTGGCTGGATCAGGGCGGCGGCGAGGGCTACGGCGGTCACGGCCGCGGCCCGTCTCGCTCGCGGGGTACGGCGCGTGCGGGGCGCCGGCCATCTCGGTATCACAGGCGGTAACTCCTTGCGATTACGGCTCTCTTGGGTCCGACCCCGGCGCGACCGTATCCCTAACGAAAGGTTTACAGCAAGGGTCTTGAAACTCACGGCAAGAACTTTCACCACGTTCTTTGGCGTGCCCTCTCAACAGGTCCACTCTCACCAGTGCTTAGCCGGTGGAGGTCTGGGCCGCACATCCCGGACTCGGCCCCGGCCCCGGACGCCACCGCAAGCCCTCGCCATGACACGAGGACGCTTCCGCGCGTCGGACCGTCGTGACCTGGGAGTCCGGGACGAACCGCTCGTACACGACGGGCGGTTCGTCCGGCTGCACGACGAGCAACACCTGGAAGTAGTCTCCCCGGCTCAGCAGCTCGACTTTCCGGCGTAGATCGCGAGCGCCGTGTTCGAGCCCAGGGTGGCGGTGAACTGCCCACTGGAGTTCACCGTCACCGTCGTGTTGTTCTGGACGTTGCAGTACGTGCCCGCGGGCAGCGACGTCTGGTACGTCCGGCTCAGCGGCGAGGACTCGTGGTTGATCGCCACGTATCCCTTGTTTCCCCGCCCGAAGGCGATCGCGTTGTTGCCGTTGTCCCACCAGTTGGAGACGGCCTGGCCCCCGGTCGCGTTGCGGAAGGCGACCATGGACTTGATCTCCGGCCAGGCGTGCTGGCACTTCCAGCCGTCCTGCCAGCAGGCGTTCACCGTGCCGCCGTTGGGCGGGCCGGCGTCCGCGTCCGACCACTCGTAGCCGGAGTTGATGTCCGGGGCGCCGTAGGGGTAGGCGAGCATGAAGACGTTCGCCAGGGTGTAGTTCGCGCCGTCCTTGTAGTTCAGGGTCGAGCCGTTGCGCTCCGTGTCGTGGTTGTCCACGAAGACGCCCGCCACCGAGCTCTTCAGATAGCCCCAGCCCTCTCCGTAGTTGGTCAGATACGCCAGCTTCTCGTTGTTGAAGACGCGCTTGAGGTCATAGGCGTAGCGGAACTCCTGGACGTCACCGTTGCCGGTGTATTCGGAGGGCTGGACGGCCTCGTTGGCGCCGTAGATGACCTCCTGCTTCCAGTAGACGGAGGGGTTGGTCAGGCGGCTCTTGATGTTGGCCAGGTCGTCGGCGGGGATGTGCTTGGCCGCGTCGATGCGGAAGCCGTCCACGCCCAGGGAGAGAAGGTCGTTCATGTAGCCGGCGATCGTCTTGCGGACGTACTCCTCGCCGGTGTCCAGGTCGGCCAGGCCGACCAGTTCGCAGTGCTGGACGTTCCAGCGGTCCTGGTAGTTGGTGACCTGGGCCGTGCAGTCGTCGAGGTCGGCGGAGGAGTACAGGCCCGGGTAGTCGTACTTCGTATACGACGAGCCGCCGGTGCCGGTGCCGGATCCGGCCGCCATGTGGTTGATGACGGTGTCGACGACGACCTTCACACCGGCCGAGTGGCAGGTGTTCACCATGTCCTGGAACGCCGTGCGGTCACCGAGGCGGCCCGCGATCTTGTACGACACCGGCTGGTACGACGTCCACCACTGCGAGCCCTGTATGTGCTCGGCGGGCGGGGAGACCTGGACGTATCCGTAGCCGGCCGGACCGAGGGCGTTGGTGCACTCGCGGGCCACCGAGGCGTACTTCCACTCGAAGAGGACGGCGGTGACGTCCTTGGTGCCGGGCGGGGAGGCCTGCGCCGCAGTCGGGTACATGCCAATCGCTGCTGCGGTCGCGAGGGCGAGTGCCGCGGGGAGGGTTCTGCGTGCCATGTGGGGGTCCTTCGTCCTTGAAGGCGCTTGCTGCAATGTTTCAGCAAACTTGCGGTGACGCAGATGTTAAAGGCCCGCTGTCTGAAAGACAGCGGGCCGTTGTGAAGTTGATGCAAAAACTTACAGACGGGCCGTCAGGCCACGGTCGTCCACCACACCGTCGTGTCGGCCGGCACCTTCGTCTCGCCGTCCGCCTCGGTCAGCTCGCCGCTGGTGAGCAGGACACGGCCGTAGGACGGGGTCGTCACCGACTCGCCGGTCGTGTTCGCGACGCACACGAACTCGCCCCGGCGGAAGGACAGGACGCCCTCGGGGGCCCGCAGCCACTCCACTGCCTCGCCCGCGCCCAGATCGGGCTGGGACCGGCGGACGCTCAGCGCCGAACGGTACAGCTCCAGGGTCGAGCCGGGTACTCCCGTCTGTGCCTCCACGCTCAGTTCGGCCCAGGTCGACGGCTGGGGCAGCCAGCTGCCGCCGCTGCCGAAGCCGTACGACGAGCCCTCGCGGGTCCACGGGATCGGCACCCGGCAGCCGTCGCGGAAGCCGTCCTGGCCGGCGCCGCGGAAGTACGCCGGGTCCTGGCGCACCTCGTCGGGGAGGTCCACGACGTCCGGCAGGCCCAGTTCCTCGCCCTGGTAGATGTACGCCGAGCCGGGGAGCGCGAGCATGAGGAGGGTGGCCGCCCTCGCCCGGCGCAGGCCCAGTCCGCGGTCGCCGGCCGTGCGGATCTGGGTGCCGAGGCCCGGCGGGTTGGCGAAGCGGGTGGCGTGCCGGGTGACGTCGTGGTTGGACAGGACCCAGGTGGCGGGGGCGCCGACCGGGCGCATCACCTCCAGGGTGCGGTCGATGACCGTACGGAGTTCCTTCGCGTCCCATTCCGTCGACAGGTACTGGAAGTTGAAGGCCTGGTGGAGCTCGTCCGGGCGGACGTAGTTGGCGGTGCGCTCGACGGTCGGGGTCCAGGCTTCCGCCACGAAGATCTGCTCGCCCGCGTACTCGTCGAGGATCGTGCGCCACTGGCGGTAGATGGCGTGCACGCCGTCCTGGTCGAAGAACGGCATGACATCGTTGCCCAGCAGTTTCAGCTGGTCGTGGGAGCCGAGGTCCGGGAGGCCGTCGGCCTTCACCAGTCCGTGGGCGACGTCGATCCGGAAGCCGTCGACGCCCATGTCCAGCCAGAAGCGCAGGATCGAGCGGAACTCGTCGCCGACCGCCGGGTGTTCCCAGTTGAAGTCGGGCTGCTCGGGGGCGAAGAGGTGCAGGTACCACTCACCGGCCGAGCCGTCCGGTTCGGTGACCCGGGTCCACGCCGGGCCGCCGAAGATGGACTCCCAGTCGTTGGGCGGGAGTTCGCCGTTCTCTCCCTTGCCCGGGCGGAAGTGGTAGCGGTCGCGCAACGAGGAGCCGGGGCCCTCGGCCAGAGCGCGCTTGAACCACTCGTGCTGGTCGGAGGAGTGGTTGGGGACGAGGTCGACGATGACGCGCAGGCCCTGTGCGTGGGCGTCGCGGATCAGCGCGTCGGCGTCGAGCAGGTTGCCGAACATCGGGTCGACGGCGCGGTAGTCGGCGACGTCGTAGCCGGCGTCGGCCTGCGGGGAGGCGTAGAAGGGGCTGAGCCATACGGCGTCCACGCCGAGGTCGCGCAGGTAAGGGAGTCTGGAGCGTACGCCTTCCAGGTCCCCCATGCCGTCGCCGTTGCTGTCGGCGAAGCTGCGCGGATAGACCTGGTAGATGACCGCGTCCCGCCACCAGTCGCGGCGCTGGGCGACGGTGGCGACGGCGGAGTCGTCGGCCGGGGCTGCAGAGTGCTGCTGGCTCATGGCTTCCTTGATGCGTAAGGGAATTCGGGTCATGGGCGTGGGTACGGTGGCGCGGGCCGTGGGCCGGGGCTGGGTGTGCGAGGCGGCCGCGGTGTCAGCGGGGTCGGATGGGCACCGCGGCCGCCTACCCGCGCGCGAAAACGCGCGGGAGCCGTTGTGCGACAGGGGACTCAGCCCTTGGTGCCGCCTGCGGTCAGGCCGGTGACGAGGTTCTTCTGCACCAGGTAGAAGAACACGGACACGGGTATCGCGATCAGTACCGCGGTCGCGGCCATGTAGTTCCACTGCGCGTCGTGCTCGCTGACGAAGGTCTGCAGACCGACGGCGAAGGTGTACTTGGAGTCGTCGAGCATGAAGGTGGTCGCGAAGGCGACCTCGCCCACGGCGGTGATGAAGTTGTAGAAGGCGGCGACGGCGAGCCCGGGACGGGCCAGCGGCAGGATCAGCCGGAAGAAGGTGCCGAAGGGGGTGAGCCCGTCCACGCGTCCGGCCTCGTCGATCTCGAAGGGGATGGTGTCGAAATATCCCTTGAGCAGCCAGGCGCTGTACGGCACGGCCGTGGTGCAGTTGATGATGATCAGCGACCAGTACGTGTCGATGAGGTCGAGCTCGCTGAAGATCTCGTACATCGGCACGATCAGGATGGCGATCGGGAAGGCCTGGGTGAGCAGGAGGACCCACATCAGCGACTTGTAGCCGGGGAAGCGCATGCGCGAGACGGCGTAGCCGGTGGTGGCCGCGACGAAGACACCGATGAAGGTGGTGCCGAGAGCCACGATCATCGTCGACTTGAACCAGTCGAAGAAGGCGGTGTGCTGCAGCACGAAGCTGTAGTTGGAGAAGGTGAGCTTGCCGAGGATCTTGCCCGGGTGCAGGTAGTCGTCCTTGTCCGGACCGAGGGACAGGAAGATCAGCCAGGCCACCGGGGCCAGCGCGATCAGGCTCGCGAGGACGAGGCCGCCGTGCAGCAGGACGGCGCCGAGCGGGCCGCGTTCGCCGCGCCGGCGGGTGCGGCGCCGGGGCTCGGCGGTGGGGGCGGGCCCGGCCTCGGTCTTCTCAAGGGTCGTGGTGCTCATGGCGGCGGCTCCTGCGGCGTCAGGCGGCGAGCTGGTCATTGCGCTTCAGCCAGCGGAAGTAGAAGGAGGTGAAGACGGTCAGGATCGACAGCAGCAGGACGCCGTACGCGGCGGACTGGGCGAAGTCGCGCGGCTGCTGTCCGAAGCCCAGGTAGTAGGCCCAGGTGACGAGGATCTGGGCGTCGGGCGCACCGGTGGGGCCGAACAGCAGGAAGATGATGGCGAACTGGTTGAAGGTCCAGATGATGCCGAGCAGTACGACGGTGGAGCTGACCGAGCGCAGGCCGGGCAGGGTGACGTGCCGGAACTGCTGCCAGGCGCTGGCGCCGTCCATCTCCGCGGCCTCGTAGAGCGTGGAGTCGATGGACTGCAGGCCGCCGAGCAGGGAGAGCATCATGAACGGCACACCGCACCAGGTGTTGACCATGATCGCGGCGAATCGCTGCCAGAAGGTGTCCTCCAGCCACTGCGGCTGGGGCAGGTGGAGCGAGCCGAGGAACTGGTTGAGCGCGCCGGAGTCGGCGAGCATGATCCGCCAGGAGAAGACGGTGACGAAGGTCGGCACGGCCCAGGGCACGACCAGCATCAGGCGGTAGAAGGTGCGGCCGCGCAGCTTCTGGTTGAGCATGAGCGCGAGGCCCAGGCCGATGGTGTAGTGCAGGGCCACGCAGGCGACCGTCCAGAAGACGGTCCACAGGAAGTGCGACCAGAACCGGTCGTAGGACAGCGGGCCGAACAGGATGTCCTTGTAGTTGTCGATCCCGATGAACTTGTACGTGGCGTCGATGTGGTTGACGCCGATCGTGCGCGCCGAGTTGAGGCTGTTGGCGTCGGTGAGGGTCAGGTAGAGACCGCGTAGCAGCGGATAGCCCACGATGACGCCGAGCACGACGACGACCGGCGCGATCATCGCGTAGGCGTACCAGTGCTTCTGGAATCCGTATCTGATGCGCTGGCCCAGGCCGGGCCGCGGCGCGCGGTCACCGGGGCGGTTGCCGGTGGCGCGGTCGATGGCGACTGTCATGTTCGACACCTTCGGGAGATCAGGGGGCGGGCCTGGGCACAGGCCGGTGGCCGTCGGATCCTTCCCCCCTCAGGAGGATCCGACGGCCACGCGGGCGTCACTTGCTGAAGTCGGGCACCAGCTTGGTGATGGCGACCTCGGCGTTGCTCAGACCCTTGTCCAGGGACTCCTTGCCGCCGGCGACCTTGGGCAGCTCGATGTCCAGCGGACCCCACAGGGAGCTGTACTCGGGCAGGGCCGGACGGGGCTGCGCGGCGGCCAGGACACCCTGGTAGCCGGCGATGCCGGGGTCGGCCTTGACCTGTGCGGTGAAGGCGTCGGAGCGGGTGGGCAGCGTGGAGTTCTTCAGGGCGATGGTCTCCTGGGACTTCGCCGAGGTCATGAACTGCACGAACTTCAGCGCCGCGGCCTGGTGGGCCTTGTCGGAGCCGGCGTAGACCGAGAGGTTGTGGCCGCCGGTCGGGGCGCCCGCCTTGCCGGCGGAGCCGGCCGGGACGGTGGCGATGCCGAGGTTGCCCTTGTCCTTGAAGGCCGAGCCCTTGTAGAAGTTGGTGATCTCCCAGGGTCCCTGGATGATCGCGGCGACCTTGCCGTTGACGAACGCGTCCTGGATGTGGGCGTAGGCGTCGGCGGTGGTGTCGGCCTTGTGCAGGCCCTTGCCGGAGAAGGTGCTCAGCCAGGTGCCGTAGGCCTTCTTGGCGGCGGCCGAGTTCACGGTGATCTTCTTGGCGGCGGCGTCGACGGTGTCGGTGCCCTCGCCGTAGAGGAAGGACTGGGCGTAGTAGGCCTGGGTGGAGCCCCAGTAGCCGTCGACACCGGTCTTGCCCTTGACCTTGGCGGCGTCGGACTTCAGCTCGTCCCAGGTCTTGGGGGCCTCGGTGATGCCGGCCTTCTTGAACAGGGCCTTGTTGTAGACCAGGGCAAGGGTGTCGGTGACCAGCGGCACGCCGTAGGTCTTGCCCTCGTACTGGGCCTGCTTGATCAGGTTCGGCTGGAACTTGGCCTGGTCGGCGAGGGCGTCCGTGCCGTCCAGCGGCAGCAAGTAGCTCTTCTTCGCGAAGGCGGGGGTCCAGCCGACCTCGGAGCGCAGGATGTCGGGGGCGCCCTTGGAGCCGGCGGCGGTGTCGAACTTGTTCTGCGCCTGGTCGAAGGGGACGTTGACGTACTTGACCTTGATGTTCTTGTTGGCGGCCTCGAACTGGGAGACCAGGGCCTTGTACGTCGGTGCCTCATTGGTGGCGTTGGAGGTGTCCCACCAGGTGATGGTGACCGGGCCGTCCGACTTGCTGTCGCTGTCGCTCCCGCCGCACGCCGTCGCCGCCAGGGCGAAGGACGCCACCAGCGCGGAGGCCGCTATGCCACGCCGCATGAGTTCTCCTTGAGGGTTAAGCCCGTGGGATGCAGGGAGCAGTCCCGTCCGATGTCCCTGCGGTCTTGCCGACTGCGCCGTTGCGGCGGCCGGGCGACTGGAACGTAACAGCGATGTAAGCGCTGCGAAAGACCTTGCAGAAAAAAAGTGCAAGGAGCCACAACGGTTACCGCCCCGTGACCTGTGGTCGACCGGGGTGTAACGCGGTATTGAAGCCGTTGGGCGGACTGGGGGACACTTGTGCAAGACTCTGCAAGTTCTTGCCGCCACAAACTCGAGGGAGCGCGATGACGCAGCAATCCACGGCAGGCCGTTCGGTCGCTCGCGCACGGCGTCCCGTCGGTGTGCAAGGCGAGGCGCGGCCGGTACAGTCCGGTGGCGTGACCACACGGCTTGCGGACATCGCTGCGCAGGCGGGGGTGAGCGAAGCGACCGTCAGCCGCGTCCTCAACGGGAAGCCGGGCGTCGCCGCCACCACCCGCCAGTCCGTTCTCGCCGCGCTGGACGTGCTCGGCTACGAGCGTCCGGTACGGCTGCGGCAGCGCAGCGAGGGCTTGGTGGGCCTGATCACCCCGGAGCTGGAGAACCCGATATTCCCCGCGCTCGCGCAGGTCATCGGCCAGGCGCTGACCCGGCAGGGCTACACCCCGGTGCTCGCCACCCAGACCCCGGGCGGGTCGACGGAGGACGAGCTGACCGAGATGCTGGTGGACCGCGGGGTGGCGGGGATCATCTATGTCTCCGGGCTGCACGCCGACACCACCGCCGACATGCAGCGCTATGAGCGGCTGCGGGCGCAGGGTGTGCCGTTCGTGCTGGTGGACGGGTTCTCGCCGAAGGTGCAGGCGCCGTTCATCTCCCCGGACGACCGGGCGGCGATGACGCTGGCGGTCACGCACCTGGCGTCGCTGGGGCACACCCGGATCGGTCTTGCGCTCGGCCCGAAGCGTTTCGTGCCGGTGCAGCGCAAGATCGAGGGCTTCGTGCGCGCGGTGCAGGACCAGCTGGGGCTGAGCGCCGAGACGGTCGAGACGGAGCTGGTCCAGCACTCGCTGTACACCCTGGAGGGCGGTCAGGCGGCCGCGGCCGCGCTGATCGAGCGGAACTGCACGGCGGTGGTGTGCGCGAGCGACATGATGGCGCTCGGTGCCATACGGGCGGCCCGGCAGCTGGGCCTGGAGGTGCCCCGGGACGTGTCGGTGGTGGGCTTCGACGACTCCCCGCTGATCGCCTTCACCGACCCGCCGCTGACCACGGTCCGCAAGCCGGTCCCGGCGATGGGACAGGCGGCGGTGCGCACGCTGCTGGAGGAGATCGGCGGGACGCCCGCGCCGCACAGCGAGTTCGTGTTCATGCCGGAACTGGTGGTGCGCGGTTCGACCGCTTCGGCACCGGCCGACCGGGGTGAGCGCGGTGGCGGCAGGTGACCGCGGTGACGCCGGACGGCCGTAGTGACCGTATGTGCGGCTGACCGGGGAGCCTTGGGGGCGGACGTCCTCCCTGTGCGGTAGAACGTGCGGGGCGGACCCAACCTTGGGATGATCTGGCGAGGAAGCCTTTTCTGGCAGACTTGGTGCCTATGAGTGACTCGGCCGTTACGGAACCGGAAGGTCGCGAGGAGGTGGCCGTTCCGCGGACCGACACGGGCGAGGACAGACAGGGTTTCCGGCTTTTTCCGGGCCGGCCGCGGCATCCGCGTCGGCCCCGGTTGTGGTTCGAGATCCTGCTGATCGGGGTGAGTTACTGGACCTACTCGCTGATCCGCAACGCCGTCCCGGAGCAGAAGGCCGAGGCGCTGCGCAACGCCGACTGGGTCTGGCGGGCCGAGCACGGTCTGGGCATCGCCGTCGAGGAGTCGGTCAACCATGCCGTGAACTCGGCGACTTGGCTGATCATCGGCATGAACTACTACTACGCCACCCTGCACTTCGTCATCACTCTGGGTGTCCTGGTGTGGCTGTATCACTGGCATCCCGGCCGCTACGCGGCGACCCGGCTGGTGCTGTTCGCGACCACGGGCGTGGCCCTGGTCGGCTACTACCTGTTCCCGCTCGCTCCGCCCCGGCTGATGCACGGCGGGCTCTTCGTGGACACGGTCATGGTGCACCACACCTGGGGCTCGATGGCCTCGGGCGATCTGAAGCACATGTCCAACCAGTACGCGGCGATGCCGTCGATGCACATCGGCTGGTCGCTGTGGTGCGGGCTGACGGTCTTCGCGCTGGCGTCCGTGCCCTGGGTGCGGGTGCTGGGGCTGCTCTACCCGACGGGGACCCTCCTGGTGATCGTCGCCACGGCCAACCACTTCTGGCTGGACGCGGTCGGCGGGGCGCTGTGCCTGGCCTTCGGCTTCACGGTGGCCAGGCTCTGGTACGGCAGCCTGCCCCACGCCCTGCCGAGACTGGTACCGGCCCCGGCCGCCGCCGCGCCGGCTCAGGTCCCGGCCGCGTAGAACAGCTCCTGCACGACCGTGCGCGCCCTGCGGGTCGTACGGCGGTAGGCGTCCAGCATGTCTCCGGCGTGCCCGGCGCCGTAACCCAGGTAGCGGCCGACGGCGGCCAGCTCGCGGGGCTCGGTGGGGAAGGTGTCACCCGCCCGGCCGCGGACCAGCATGACCGCGTTGCGCACCCTGCTCGCCAGCACCCAGGCCTCGTCCAGCACGGCGGTGTCCGTGGCGGACAGCAGCCCGGCCTCACGGGCGGCGGCCAGGGCCGCGCGGGTGCGGGTGGTGCGCAGGCCGGGCTCGCGCCAGCCGTGGCGCAGCTGGAGCAGCTGGACGGTCCACTCGACGTCGGAGAGACCGCCGGGGCCGAGCTTGGTGTGCAGCCTCGGGTCGGCGCCGCGCGGCAGGCGCTCGGACTCCATCCGGGCCTTCAGCCGGCGGATCTCCCGGACCGCCTCGTCGTCCAGGCCGTGCTCCGGGTAGCGCAGTGGGTCGATCAGCTCGGTGAAGCGGCGGGCCAGGTCCTCGTCCCCGGCGACCGGCTCGGCCCGCAGCAGCGCCTGCGACTCCCAGACGAGTGACCAGCGGCGGTAGTAGGCCTCGTACGACTTCAGGGTGCGCACCAGCGGCCCGGACTTGCCCTCGGGGCGCAGGCCGGCGTCGATGAGCAGCGGCGGGTCGGCGCTGGGCAGCTGCAGCAGGCGGCGCATCTCGGCGACGACCTTGTTGGCGGCGGCCGCCGCCTCCTGCTCGTCCACGCCGTCCTGGGGCTCGTGCACGAAGAGCACGTCGGCATCGGAGCCGTAGCTGAGTTCGTGGCCGCCGAAGCGGCCCATCCCGATGATCGCGAACCGGGTGGGCAGGGTGTCGCCCCAGCCGTCGCGGACCACCGCGCGCAGGGTGCCCGCGAGGGTGGCCGCGGTCAGGTCGGAGACGGCGGCGCCGACCCGGTCCACGAGGGCGCCCTGGTCGGCCTCGGCCGGGCTGGTCTCGGTGCCGTACGAGGAGACGATGTCCCCGGCGGCCGTCCGGAACAGCTCGCGGCGACGGACGCCGCGGGCCGCGGGGACGCCCTGCTCGGCGTTCTCGGCGCGGCCCACCGCGGCCAGGATCTCCTGCTCCAGCTGGGCGCGGTCGCGCGGCCCGAGACCGCCGCTGCCGCCGTCGCCGTCGCCGAGCAGGGCCACCGCTTCAGGGGCGCGCATCAGCAGGTCCGGGGCGAGCCGGCCCGCCGACAGGACCCGGGCCAGGTTCTCGGCCGCCGCGCCCTCGTCCCTGAGGAGCCTGAGGTACCAGGGGGTCTTGCCGAGCGCGTCGGAGACCTTGCGGAAGTTCAGCAGGCCGGCGTCCGGGTCGGCGGAGTCGGCGAACCAGCCGAGGAGGACGGGCAGCAGGGTGCGCTGGATGGCGGCCTTGCGGGTCACGCCGGAGGCGAGGGCCTCCAGGTGGCGCAGGGCGGCGGCCGGGTCGGCGTAGCCGAGGGCGACCAGGCGTTCGCGGGCCGCCGCGGCGCTCAGCCTCGCCTCGCCGGGGGCGAGCTGGGCGACCGCGTCGAGCAGCGGGCGGTAGAAGAGCTTCTCGTGCAGCCGTCGTACGACGCCGGTGTGCCGCTTCCACTCGCGGTGCAGCTCGGTCACCGGGTCGGTGCGCAGGCCCAGGGAGCGGCCGAGACGGCGCAGGTCCGGTTCGGCTTCGGGGACGAGGTGGGTGCGGCGCAGGCGGTAGAGCTGGATGCGGTGCTCCATCGAGCGCAGGAAGCGGTAGGCCTCGTCGAGGCGGGCGGTGTCCTCGCGGCCCACATAGCCGCCGGCGGCGAGGGCCTGGAGGGCGTCGAGGGTGGTGCCGCTGCGCAGGGTCAGGTCGGTGCGGCCGTGCACCAACTGGAGCAGCTGGACCGCGAACTCGACGTCCCTGAGGCCGCCCGGGCCCAGTTTGAGTTCGCGGTCCACCTCGGCCGCGGGGATGTTCTCCACGACCCTGCGGCGCATTTTCTGTACGTCGGCGACGAAGTTCTCGCGCTCGGCCGCCTTCCAGACGAGGGGTTCCAGCGCGTCGACGTAGGCCTGCCCCAAGGTGGCGTCCCCGGCCACCGGGCGGGCCTTGAGCAGCGCCTGGAACTCCCAGGTCTTGGCCCAGCGTTGGTAGTAGGCGAGATGGCTGCTGAGGGTGCGGACGAGGGGGCCGTTGCGGCCCTCGGGGCGGAGGTTGGCGTCCACCGGCCAGATCGAGCCCTCGATGGTCGTCTCGGAGCAGATCCGCATCATGTGCGAGGCCAGTCTGGTGGCGGATTTGAGCGCTTTGCCCTCGTCGGCGCCCTCGGCCGCCTCCGCCACGAAGATCACGTCCACGTCGGAGACGTAGTTCAGCTCGTGTCCGCCGCACTTGCCCATCGCGATCACCGCGAGGCGGCAGGCGGCGGCGTCCTCGGGGGCGGCGGCGCCTGCCAGGGCCAGGGCGGCGCGCAGGGTGGCGGTGGCGAGGTCGGCCAGTTCGGCGGCGGTCTCGGCGAGGTCCGTGGTGCCGCACACGTCGCGTGCCGCTATCGACAGCAGGCAGCGGCGGTAGGCCACGCGGAGGGAGATGGGGTCGGTGGCCGCTTCCAGTCCGCGCTCGAACTCCTCCACGCCGGGGTGGAGGTCACGGGGCTCATAGGTGACCAGGACCTGCCAGTCGCTGGGGTGGCGGGCGAGGTGGTCGGCGAGGGCGGCGGAGGCGCCGAGGACACCGAGGAGGCGGTCGCGCAGGGGCTTGGCGGCCGTCAGGGTGTCCAGCAGTTCGCGGTGGGCGGTGGGGTCGGGCTGGGCCTCCAGGAGGCGGGCCAGGCCGTGCAGGGCCAGGTCGGGGTCGGCGGTGGCGCCCAGGGCCTCCAGGAGGACCGGGTCGTCGCGCAGCGGGGACAGCTCGGCGCTGTCCAGGAGGCGCTCGGCCGCGGAGGGGGCGGTGAAGCCGTGCCGCAGCAGTCGCGTGAAGGTACTGCTCCTGCGCCCCGGCGTCATCCGCGGCCTCCCCTGGAGTCTCGGTCGTCCTGGCCAGAGCCTATCCGGAGCGGGCGTCTCAGGCTCTGGGGCGGTTCTCGTGCCGTGGCCGAGCGGGTGCGTGGTCCGCATGCCCGCGGCGGCCTGAACGGGTGGATCGCGGCTCGGGTCGCGCCCGATGCCGGGAGCCGGGGCCGCGGCCACATCCCCTCCGGAAGCGGCCGGGGAGAGACCATGCCGGGCCCCGTGGGCGAGCTCGACGTCCGCCACGGCGGCGAAGGGACCTCGGCGCATCCCTGGTCCGACGCCGGGGCGCAGTCGGAGGGGGCTGAGCTGTTCTGGATCTCGACGGTACGGCCCGACGGGCGGCCGCACGTCACCCCGACGCCCGCGGTGTGGCGGGACGGTGCCCTGCGCTTCGGCACCGGGCCCGTCGGGCGCGAGGCCCGCTGGAAGAAAAGCGGGTCACCGGATCGCCGTGTCGGGGGCGGGTGAACTGACCCGGCGGCAGGCGTAGTTCATCCGGTCTTCATCCTCCCGGTTGGGCCATGTGGGGCGCGGGAATGTTCGTGTGTGCATGCTCTGTCCGCACCGCCAGCCCCGTCGTTCCCCCCACCCGGAGGTTGATGTGTCCGGCAGTTCCGTGTACCGCCGTGCCCGTACGCTCGTGGCCTCGGCCACCGCCCTCGCCGCTGCCGCGATCGGACTGTGGACCGGGCTCGGTGGCGAGTCCGCGCACGCCGCGAGCGCCGTTCCCAGCCCGGACCACGTGATCGTCGTGGTCTTCGAGAATCACGCCTACAGCCAGGTCATCGGCTCTTCCAGCGCCCCGTACATCAACTCGCTGAAGTCCGGCGGCGCCAGCCTCAGCCAGTCCTACGCCGAGACCCACCCGAGCCAGCCGAACTACTTCGCCCTGTTCTCCGGCTCCACCCAGGGCATCACGGACGACAGTTGCTACACCCCGGGCTTCTCGTCCGCGCCGAACCTGGCCTCCGAGATGATCGCCGCCGGGCGCAGCTGGGCCAGCTACAACGAGACCCTGCCGAGCCAGGGTTCGACCACGTGCAGCAGTGGCAACTACGCGCGCAAGCACAACCCGTGGTTCGGCTTCGGCAATGTGCCGACCTCAAGTGCCAAGACCTTCTCCCAGTTCCCGACGGACTACTCGACGCTGCCCCAGCTGTCGTTCGTGGTCCCGAACCTGTGCAGCGACATGCACGACTGCTCGGTGTCGACCGGTGACACCTGGCTGAAGAACAACCTCGGCGCCTACGCCACCTGGGCCAAGACCCACAACAGCCTGCTCGTCGTCACCTTCGACGAGGACAACCGGCTCAGCGGCAACCGGATCCCGACCGTCCTGTACGGGCAGCCGGTCACCGCGGGGTCGTCGTCCTCCACCACCTACGACCACTACGACCTGCTGCGCACCCTGGAGGACAGCCAGGGTCTGAGCACGCACGCGGGCAACGCGGCGTCCGCCTCGGACATCACCGGCATCTGGGCGTCCTGAGGTGTACGTAGCGGACAGCCGCGCGAGCAAGGCGCCGGTGTCCGCGGAAGGCGCCGCCCGGTACGCAGTTGCCGGGCGGCGCCGTGCCGCGGTCGCCCCCACCGTGCTCGCTCTCGGCGCGGTCAGCCTCGTCACCGACGTGTCGTCGGAGATGGTGACGGCGGTGCTGCCGCTGTACCTGGTGACGGGACTCGGTCTGTCGCCGCTGGGGTTCGGGCTCCTCGACGGGATCTACAACGGCTTCTCGGCCCTCGTACGGCTGGTGGGCGGGCATCTCGCCGACCGGGGCGGCGGGCGGCACAAGTGGGTGGCGGGGCTGGGGTACGGCATCTCCGCACTGTGCAAACCGCTGCTGCTCGTGGCGCAGACGCTGACGCCGATCGGGCTGATCCTGGCGGCCGACCGCACCGGCAAGGGGCTGCGTACGGCTCCCAGGGACGCGCTGATCTCGCTGGCCAGTACGCCGGAGAACCGGGGGCGCGCCTTCGGGGTGCACCGGGCGATGGACACCGCGGGCGCCCTGCTCGGGCCGCTGGTGGCCTTCCTGATCCTGCGGGCCACCGTGGACGGCTACGACGCGGTGTTCACGGTCAGCTTCTGTGTCGCGGTGCTCGGCGTGCTGGTGCTGGTGCTCTTCGTGCCGGGGGGTCGTCAGGAGGCCGGCGGCGGGGACGGCGCGCGGCCCACCCTGCGTGCCGCGGTGGGGCTGCTGCGGGGACGCGACCTGCGCCGTATCGCGGTCTGTGCCCTGCTGCTGGGCCTCGCCACGGTCAGCGATTCCTTCGTCTATCTGCTGCTGCAACGCCGTCTGGGCGTGCCCGACCGCTGGTTCGCGCTGCTGCCGCTCGGTACGGCGGCCGCCTTCCTGCTGCTGGCCATGCCGCTCGGCCGGCTGGCGGACCGGGTGGGCCGGTGGGCCGTCTTCCTGGCCGGTCACGGGGCCCTTCTGGTCGCGTACGCGCTGCTGCTCACCTCCTGGCACGGCACGGCCCTGCCGTATGTCGTCCTGGCCCTGCACGGCGGCTTCTACGCGGCCACCGACGGGGTGCTGATGGCGGCTGCCTCGGAGGGGGTGCCCGAGGCGCTGCGCTCGTCCGGGCTTGCCGTCGTGCAGACCGGGCAGGCGCTGGCCCGCTTCGCCTGCTCGCTGCTGTTCGGCACGGCCTGGACCCTGTGGGGCGACCGGGCGGCGCTGGCGGGGGCGGCGGGGGCGCTGCTCGTCTGCGCGGTCTTCTCCGTCGTGGTCCGTCCGAAAGGTGCCGTCGCCGTATGACCGTACGCAGTCGCATCCTGATCCTGGTCTCGGCCGTCGCCGTACTGGTGGCGGTCGGGGTGGCGTCCGTGCTGCACGCCTCGGCGCGGGCCGAGCGGCGCGACCATGTGCAGGCGGGCGGGCCGAAGGTCACGTCCGGCACGGTGACGCTGACCGGGCACGGGCGGATGGTGTTCCGCAACATGGCGTGGGGACCGCACCGGGACGAGCTGACACGGGTCCCGGAGTCCGACCCGGCCGGGGCGCGCACCGCCTCGGGCGTCAAGTGCCTGCGCTTCTACGCCGCTTCGGGCACCGGCGTCTGTCTGCAGGCCGTGCACGGGCCGGTCTCCGACACCTACCGCGCCCTGATCCTCGACGCCCGCCTGCACACCCGGGACCGCTACGACGTCCCGGGCATCCCCTCCCGCGCCCGGGTCTCCCCCACCGGGCACTTCGCCGCCTGGACGGCGTTCGTGGGCGGTGACTCGTACGCCGGCACGAACTTCTCCACGCGCACGGCGATCGCGGACACCCGCACGGGTGAGCTGATCCCGTCCCTGGAGGCATTCCGGATCGTCAAGGACGGGCATCCGTACCGGGCGACGGACGTCAACTTCTGGGGCGTGACGTTCGCGGCGGACGACCGCACGTTCTACGCGACACTGGCGACCGAGGGCCGTACGTATCTGGTCCGGGGCGACCTGCGCACGCGCACCGTGACCGCCGTGCACGCGAACGTCGAGTGCCCGTCCCTCTCCCCCGACGGCACCCGCGTCGCCTACAAGAAGCGGGTCAAGGGTCTGTCCAAGGACGCTCCTTGGCATCTGTACGTCCTCGACCTGCGCACGATGCGCGAGACCGCGCTGGCCGAGCCGAGAAGCGTGGACGACCAGGCGGTGTGGAAGGACGCCCGTACGATCGTCTACGCCCTGCCCGGGGACTACGGCGCGGATCTCTACCAGGTCCCGGCGGACGGGTCGGGCCGGGCACGGCGGATCAGCACGGCGGCCGTGTCGCCCGCGTACCTGCCCTGATCGAGGCGGCGGGCGGGGCACAGTAGGGGCCATGAACGAGGACGACAGGAACCTTCTGGGCCGGGGCAGGGTGGCCACCCGGCTGCCCGCCCAGGACCTCGGCCGGGCCCGCCGCTTCTACGCCGAGGTCCTCGGTCTTCGGCCCGTCGACGAACGACCCGGCGGGCTGCTGTACCGGTGCGGGGGAACGGACTTCGTCGTGTTCGCGTCGACGGGGTCCTCGCCCGGCACGTTCACCCAGATGGCCTGGGAGGTCGAGGACATCGAGGCGGTGGTGGCGGAACTGCGGCGGCGCGGGGTGGTCTTCGAGGAGGTCGACGTGCCCGGCTTCCGCACCCGGGACGGGATCGCCGAGGTCGACGGGAACTATCCGAGCAAGGGCGCGCGCGGCGAACGCGGCGCCTGGTTCCGCGACAGCGAGGGCAACCTGCTGGGCATCGGCCAGCCGATGCCCTGAGGTTCCGTCCCTCGCGAGGCGCTAGGACAGCGGGCCGGGCGGATACCCCGGGCCGGGGCCGGAGGGCGGCGGGCCCCACTGGGGTGCGGGGGCCGACATGGCGACGAGCCGACGGCGGTGGCGGCTGCGTCGGACGGCGGTGACGATGGTGATGGTCGCGGCCGCGGCGACCGCGGCGAGGAAGCAGCCGATCCCCGCGAGGATGCCGCCGACCATGGACCCCACCCGGGGTTTGTCTCCCAGCGCGAACTCGGCCGGCCGCTCCGAGGTGCAGGTGAGCGTGTACTCGCCGCTGCTGCCGGGCCTCACCTCGAAGACGCGCTCCCAGGTGCGGGACCCGAGGGTGACGTGGTAGCTGCTGTCCGGCTGGGTCATCGACCCGGGCGGCAGCTGTGGGATCCGGCAGTCGACCCGGCCCTGTCCGGACTGGGAAACGTAGATCGCCTTGGTCTCCCCCTGGACAAAGCCGAACGTCCGCGAGTCACCGCTGGAAAAGCTCCGGGCGGTGTCGACCGCGTGCACCGCGTCCTTCAGCGTCACCGCGATGAAGGCGACACCGGCACCGGCCAGTACGAGCGCCAGCAGTGCCGCCACCACGTACCAGATACGCCGAGGCCGCACGTCCTTCGCCGGAATGTTCGGCGGCATGTGCGGCGGGCCGCCGTACGGTGCCCCCCAGGGAGTCTGTATCGCCACAACGTCGCATGATAGGGCAACCGTTTCAGGGGTCGCGGCCCCGTTCGGTGGTCCATCACTGCGCACTTACGACGGCCCTGGCGCGGACAAAAGCCGTGAGGCCGCCGGTCCACGACCGACGGCCCCACGGGATCGTTTCGCCGGAAAACCGCTCTGGCCTGCGCCTAAAGCACCGGCAGGTTCTTCCGCAGCTCGAACGCCGTGACCTCCGAGCGGTACTCGTGCCATTCGGCCCGCTTATTGCGCAGGAAGAAGTCGAATACGTGCTCGCCGAGCGTCTCGGCGACCAGGTCGCTGCGCTCCATGAGGGTCAGGGCCTCGCCGAGGTTCTGGGGCAGGGGCTCGATGCCCATCGCGCGGCGCTCGGCGTCCGAGAGGGCCCAGACGTCGTCCTCGGCGCCCGGCGGGAGTTCGTAGCCCTCCTCGATGCCCTTGAGGCCCGAGGCGAGCAGGAGGGCGTACGCCAGGTACGGATTCGCGCCGGAGTCCAGGGAGCGGACCTCCACGCGTGCGGAGCCGGTCTTGCCGGGCTTGTACATGGGGACCCGGACGAGGGCCGAGCGGTTGTTGTGGCCCCAGCAGATGTACGAGGGGGCCTCGCCGCCGGCGCCGGCCGTGCGCTCGGAGCCGCCCCAGATGCGCTTGTAGGAGTTCACCCACTGGTTGGTGACCGCGGAGATCTCCGCCGCGTGCTTGAGCAGACCCGCGATGAAGGAGCGGCCGACCTTGGAGAGCTGGTACTCGGCGCCGGACTCGTAGAACGCGTTGCGGTCGCCCTCGAAGAGGGAGAGGTGGGTGTGCATGCCGGAGCCCGGGTGCTCGGAGAAGGGCTTCGGCATGAAGGTCGCCTGGACGCCCTGCTCCAGCGCCACCTGCTTCATGACCAGGCGGAACGTCATGATGTTGTCCGCCGTGGAGAGCGCGTCGGCGTAGCGCAGGTCGATCTCCTGCTGGCCGGGGGCGCCCTCGTGGTGGGAGAACTCGACCGAGATGCCCATCGACTCCAGCATGGTGATCGCCTGGCGGCGGAAGTCCATGCCGACGTTGGTCGGGGTGTGGTCGAAGTAGCCCGAGTTGTCGGCCGGGGTGGGGCGGGAGCCGTCCAGCGGGCGGTCCTTCAGCAGGAAGAACTCGATCTCGGGGTGGGTGTAGAAGGTGAAACCCAGGTCGGAGGTGCGGGCCAGGGCACGCTTGAGCACATAGCGCGGGTCCGCGAAGGACGGGGAGCCGTCCGGCATGAGGATGTCGCAGAACATGCGGGCCGTGCCGGGGGTCTCCGCGCGCCACGGCAGGACCTGGAAGGTCGAGGGGTCCGGCTTGGCGATCATGTCGGACTCGTAGACCCGGGCGAAGCCCTCGATGGCGGAGCCGTCGAAGCCGATGCCCTCGTCGAAGGCCTGTTCCAGCTCGGCGGGGGCCACGGCCACGGACTTGAGGAAGCCCAGCACGTCCGTGAACCACAGGCGTACGAACCGGATGTCACGCTCCTCCAGGGTCCGGAGCACGAACTCCTGCTGCTTGTCCATCTTCAGCTTCCCCATCCTTGCTGGTCAGGCCGCCTTGCCCCGGGTGTCGCCGGAGGCGGTCGGGCACCTGAGCATCACACCACAACAGCGTTTCACGCGCGTTGCGGCCCTTGATCGCCCGTCCGACCCCGGCCTGAACGCCTCGCGTCCGGCAGAGGTACTGCTCTGCTGCCCATCTTGCCTGCTCGGACCGACATCCGTAATGGCCAGTCCGCTTCCTTGCGCGCCGGTCCGCGCCCCCACGTGAGCGAGGCCACGCCCGTTTAATTTGCATCTCAGATGCAAGTTTAAATACGGTGCCGATCAGTCGAGCCGTGAGGAGCCCCGATGCTGTCCGAGCAGTCCGCAGTCACCGTCCGTGCCACGCTTCCCGCCGTCGGCGCGGCCATCGGCGAGATCACCGAGCGCTTCTACGCCCGGCTCTTCGCCGCCCACCCCGAACTGCTGCGGGACCTCTTCAACCGCGGCAACCAGGCCTCCGGCGCCCAGCGGCAGGCCCTCGCCGGTTCCATCGCCGCCTTCGCCACGCAGCTGCTGGAGCACCCGGACCGGCGGCCGGACGCCATGCTCGGCCGCATCGCGCACAAGCACGCCTCCCTCGGTGTGGCGCCCGAGCAGTACGCGGTGGTCCACGAGCACCTCTTCGCCGCGATCGCCGAGGTCCTGGGCGAGGCCGTCACACCCGAGGTCGCGGCCGCCTGGGACGAGGTGTACTGGCTGATGGCGAACGCGCTGATCGCCGTCGAGAGGCGGCTGTACGAGGAGAGCGGCAGCCGTGGCCTCAGGCGGTGGGAGGTCGTCGAGCGCGTCCCCGAGACCGCGGACGTGGTCACGTTCCGGCTGCGGCCGCTCGACGGGGGCCCGGTGGCCGCCTTCCGCGCCGGGCAGTACGTCTCCGTCGGCGTCGCCCTGGCCGACGGCGCCCGGCAGATACGGCAGTACAGCCTCTCCGGCGCCCCGGGCACGGCGCTGCGCCAGATCAGCGTCAAGCGCGTGCACGGCGGTACGGCACCCGACGGCGAGGTCTCGAACCACCTCCACGCGCGCGTGGCGGCGGGCGACGTCCTGGACCTCTCCGAGCCGTACGGCGACCTGGTGCTCGGCGACGCCGAGGACGGGCCCCTGCTGCTCGCCTCGGCCGGCATCGGCGTGACCCCGATGGTCGCGATGCTCGCCTCGCTCGCCGCCGACGGCCACCGCGCCCCGGTCACGGTGGTCCACGGCGACCGCTCCCCCGCCGACCACGCCCTGCGCACCGACCACGAGGCGTACACCGCCAAGCTCCCGGACGCGTCCGCGCACTTCTTCTACGAGCGCGCGGCGGAGCCCGGCACCCGCACCGGCCTGGTCGACCTCTCCGGCATCGCCGTACACCCCGGCACGCGCGCGTACCTGTGCGGCCCGCTGCCCTTCATGCGCGCGGTGCGCACCCAGCTCATGCGGAAGGGCGTGGCCGCGGCCGACATCCACTACGAGGTGTTCGGGCCCGATCTCTGGCTGGCCAAGGGCTGAGAAGCCCCGGCCGGCCGGTCCGCGATACGGGCGTGAAGCCGCTGATCACCCGCCGGCGCCGGGCACGGCTCCGGATCCGGCGCCCGGCTCCGGGGCACGGCGCGCGTCCGGCCACCTGAGCCGGGTCCGCACGCCCGCGGATCCGCCGCGCACATGCGCCGTGGCCCGTGAGGGCATGGGTGGGCGTACGACCGGAATGCGGTGGCCGTGGTCCCTCCGCGTGGCGCCGGCCGCAGGCCCCTCACGCCCCGAAGCTGCGGGCCCCCTCGCGGCCGATCCGCTGGTTCTCGGTCACGTACGGGCGCAGCTCCTGCTCGTAGGAGGCGAAGGCCTTGCCGTGGTCGTCGCAGGCGGCCAGGTGGCGGGCGAGGGCGTGGGCGCCGATCAGGGCCTGGGAGGTGCCCATGCCGGAGGTCGGGGCGGCGCAGTAGCCGGCGTCGCCCACCAGCACCACGCGGCCCTCGGACCAGCGGTCCAGGTGCACCTGGCCGGCCGAGGAGAAGTAGAAGTCGCTCGCGGCGGACATGTCCTCCAGCAGCCGGGGGACGAGCCAGCCGGCGTCGGCCAGCCGCTCACGGGTGACGCGCTCCTGTTCCGCGCGGTCCAGCAGGTCCAGCGCCGGGGAGTCGCTCCCGAAGGACAGACTGACGGCCGCCCGGTCCGGGTCGGCCGCGCTGAACATGTAGACCGCCCGGCCGGGGGCCTGCCACAGCGCTCCCCGGTGGTCCAGGCCGAGGTGGTTCACCGCGCTGAAGCCCGCGCCCGAGAGGCCGAGGTGCCGGATCACCTCGGAGTGCGGGGCGAAGACCAGGCGGCGTACCACGGAGTAGATGCCGTCGGCGCCGACCAGCAGGTCGTAGGTGTCCGGCTCGGACCGCTCGAAGCCGACCCGGACGCCGTGCGCGTCCTGTTCGACGCGGTTGATCGAGTCGTCGAAGACATAGCGCACCGACTGCGCCGTGTGCTCGTGGAGGATGCGGGTCACCTCGCGCTTGGGGACCTCCAGCTCGCCGGCGAAGACCTCGGCCGGCAGCTCGCCGACGCGGTTGCCGTCGGGGTCCAGGAGGTCGGTGCCGGTCATCCCGGTCGCATGTGCGCGGACCTCCTCAAGGATGCCCAGCTCCTCGAGCACCTCGAAGGCCGCGCCCCGGAAGTCGACGGCGTAGCCGCTGTCGCGCAGGGCCGGAGCGCGCTCGACGACGGTCACCTCGTGGCCGTCGCGGTGCAGGAACCAGGCCAGGGCGGGTCCGGCGACGCTGGCGCCGGAGATCAGGATCCTCATACGTACCCCCGTAGTCGATCCACATGGAGGTCTCAGCGTTCACGAGGCCGGTGGAATCGATCAAGGAGCTTTTCCGGCCAAGCGCCGGGACAGGCCCTCAGTCGCCCCGCGGCCCTCTGGAGATGCCCAGGAGCAGGGGGCCGGTCGGATCCGCCACGATCTCCCGCACGGTCACCGGGTCCAGCGCCGCGAAGAACGCCTCCTGGGCCCGGCGCAGGGCGCCCCTGAGGCGGCAGGCGGAGTTCAGGGGACAGGGGGTCGTGCCCTCGCAGTCGACCACGTCGCCCTCGCCCTCGAAGGTGCGGACGATCGCGCCCACGGACGCGTCGCGGCCCTGTTCGGTGAGGGCGAGTCCGCCGCCCCGGCCGCGGCGGGCGTCGACCAGGCCGAGGTGCTGGAGTTCCGCCACGACCTTCGCGGCGTGCGTGTAGGGCACGTCCATGTCCGCCGCGACCTGGCGGGTCGTCGGGCTGACGGTGCCGGAGACGGCGAGCCGCATGAGGACCCTGAGGGCCAGGTCGGTGGAGCGCAGCAGCCGCATACCGCGAGGGTAGGTAATGTGCATCCCGGGTTCAAATTATCCCGTTGTCCCGCCCTCCCTACGGAAGTGCCGGCCGCGCCCATTACGATCGGCGAGCCCCACCCTTCTCGTCCCTTTCCCCCAGAAGGACTGGCCTCATGGGTTCCGCCAAGAACAGCAGCAGCGCGGCGCGCAAGGCGCGCATAGAAGAGATGCGGCGTACCGAGCGTGCCCGCGAGCGCCGCAGCCGGGTGCTCACCATCGCGGCCAGCGTGGTGGTCGTCGCAGGCCTCGTGGTCGGCGGCGTGGTGCTCGTGAACTCCCAGTCGGACAAGAACGACTCCACGGTGAGCGGCGACGCGAAGAGCTCCGGGGACTCCGGGCACTTCACCGACGGCAAGGACGGGGTGAAGACCTGGTCCGGCAAGCTGGCGCGGACGCATGTGACGACCCATGTGACGTACCCGATGCACCCGCCGGTCGGCGGCAACCACAACCCGGTCTGGCTGAACTGCAACGGCGACGTCTACACCAAGCCGGTGCAGGACGAGAACGCCGTGCACGCGCTGGAGCACGGCGCGGTCTGGGTGACGTACACCGGCAAGGCGGCCAAGGCGGACGTCGACGCGCTCGCGGCCAAGGTGAAGAAGACGCCGTACTCGCTGATGAGCCCGTACGAGAACCAGGCCGCCCCGCTGATCCTGTCGGCGTGGGGCCACCAGGTGGCCGTGAAGAGCGCGAACGACCCCGAGGTGAACAAGTTCTTCGCCACCTATGTGCAGGGCCAGCAGACGCCCGAGCCGGGCGCCTCGTGCACCGGCGGGGTCATGAAGTGAGGCGCCTGCACATCGGCTGGGCGGCGGGCGCGGCCGCGGCGGTGCTCGTCGCGGCCGGCGCGATCACCTACGCGGTCGCCGAGGACGGCGGATCGGACCCGAAGACGCCCACCGCCGGGTCCGCCGACGCCGGGTTCGCGCGGGACATGGCCGTCCATCACCAGCAGGCCGTAGAGATGTCGTACATCGTGCGCGACCGCACCCGGAACGAGGAGGTGCGGCGGCTCGCGTACGACATCGCGCAGACGCAGGCCAACCAGCGCGGGATGCTGCTCGGCTGGCTGGATCTTTGGGAGTTGCCGAAGGTGTCCGCCGATCCGCCGATGACCTGGATGGGCATGGGCGACATGGCCTCGGGCAAGGACGGCGCGCTGATGCCGGGCATGGCGACCAACACCGAGATGAAGAAGCTCGGCACGCTCAGCGGCAAGCAGGCGGAGATCTTCTATCTGCAGCTGATGACGGACCATCACAAGGGTGGTATCCACATGGCCGAGGGCTGTGTCGCCAAGTGCGACGTCGGCGTGGAGAAGAGGCTCGCGCAAGGCATGGTCGACGCGCAGCAGTCGGAGATCCAGCTGATGGCCGGGATGCTCAAGGAGCGTAGAGCGCAAGCGCGTTCGTGACCGGCGCGCAAGCCCTTTCGTCACATCGCCGCAGGAACGAAAGGGCCAAATCCCCCCACATGAACATTCCTTGGGCTTCTCTTGACCTTCACGTTCCCCTGGCATGAACGGTTCATCGAAAGAGTGACCCCCATCGTGTGATCGAACCGCGGGTCGACGCCGCCGCGGGCCCGCGCCCGGATCCACGACGTACCGACCACTACATGCATGCGAACCGCATCGCAGGGGGTTCTATGAGATCCAACCGTGCCAAGGCGCGCGCCGGTGTGAGCATGGCAGCGACACTGCCCATGATCGCCGGTGCTCTGGCGCTCGGCATACCCGCGGCGCACGCCGCGGACACCCCGGCCCGTGACGCGCTGGCGGGCACCAAGCCCGCCTGGGCCACGGCCAAGGCGGACAAGGGTGCGACCGCCGACAACGCCCAGGTCAACGCCCGGGTGTACCTGGCCGGCAAGGACCGGGCCGGACTCGCCGCCTACGCCAAGGCCGTGTCCGACCCCAGCTCGCCGCTCTACGGCAAGTACCTGAACGCCAAGAAGGCGCAGGCCCGCTTCGGTGCCACCAAGGCCCAGGTGGCCGCCGTCAAGTCCTGGCTGAAGTCGGCCGGACTGCAGGTCACCGAGGTCACCGCGCACTACGTCGCCGTCTCCGGTGACGTGTCCGCCGCCGAGAAGGCGTTCGGCACCCAGCTGCACAACTTCACCAAGGGCGGCAAGACCTACCGCGCCCCCGCGAAGTCCGCGTCCGCGCCGGCCGGCCTGAAGGGCGCCGTCCTCACCGTCACCGGTCTGGACACCGCGCCGCACAAGTCGACCCACGACGACCAGCTGCCGCCGCCGGACGCCGTGTTCAAGAACTCCGGGCCGTTCTCCTCGTACTACGGCTCGAAGATCGCCACCACCCTCCCGGACGCCTACGGCCAGAAGATCCCGTACGCGATCAAGGGTTACACCGGCAAGCAGCTGCGCTCCGTCTACGGCGCCGGCGACTACACCGGCAAGCACGTCCGCGTCGCCATCACGGACGCGTACGCCTCGCCGACCATCGCCTTCGACGCCGGCAACTACGCGCTGAAGAACGGTGACGCGGCCTGGAAGACCGGCCAGCTGCACCAGGTGCTGCCGAACAACTACACCAAGACCAAGGAGTGCGG
This sequence comes from Streptomyces griseochromogenes, assembly GCF_001542625.1. Classification (NCBI taxonomy): domain Bacteria; kingdom Bacillati; phylum Actinomycetota; class Actinomycetes; order Kitasatosporales; family Streptomycetaceae; genus Streptomyces; species Streptomyces griseochromogenes. The sequence continues at coordinate 8,816,667 of NZ_CP016279.1, forward strand.
CGCGGCCGGCTGGTACGGCGAGGAGACCCTCGACGTCGAGGCCGTGCACGCGGTCGCGCCGGACGCCGACGTCACCTACGTGGGCGCCGCGTCCTGCTACGACGCCGATCTGCTCGACTCGCTCAGCAAGGTCGTCGACAACCACCTGGCCGACATCGTCTCCAACTCCTGGGGCGACATCGAGGCCAACCAGACGCCGGACCTCGCGGCCGCCTACGACCAGGTCTTCCAGCTGGGCGCGGTCCAGGGCATCGGCTTCTACTTCTCCTCCGGCGACGACGGCGACCAGGCCGCCAAGTCCGGTACGAAGCAGGTCGACACCCCGGCCAACTCGGCGTGGGTGACGGCGGTCGGCGGTACCTCGCTGGCCGTCGGCAAGGGCGACTCGTACCAGTGGGAGACCGGCTGGGGCACCGAAAAGGCGACCCTGTCGGCCGACGGCAAGAGCTGGACGAACTTCCCCGGCGCCTTCACCTCGGGCGCGGGCGGCGGCACCAGCAAGAACGTGCCGCAGCCGTACTACCAGAAGGGCATCGTCCCGAAGGCGCTGGCCACGGCCAACAACGCCGCCGGCAACCGCGTCGTCCCGGACATCGCGGCCATCGCCGACCCGAACACCGGCTTCCTGGTCGGCCAGACCCAGACCTTCCCTGACGGCACCGAGCAGTACAGCGAGTACCGCATCGGCGGCACCTCGCTGGCCGCCCCGGTGATCGCGGCGGTCCAGGCGCTGGCCCAGGAGGCCGGCGGCGGCAAGGCGCTCGGCTTCGCCAACCCGGCGATCTACGCCAAGTACGGCAAGAAGGGCATGTTCCACGACGTCACGGACAACCCGACCGGCTCCGGCCTGGCGGTGGCCCGTATCGACTTCGTGAACGGCCTGGACGCCACCGGCGGCCTCGCGACCTCGGTCCGCACCCTCGGCAAGGACAGCTCGCTGTCCGCGGTGAAGGGCTACGACGACGTGACGGGCGTGGGTTCGCCCGCGGACGGCTACGTCCAGTCGTACGGCACGAAGCACTGACGCTCCGCTGAGCGGCGGGGGGCGTGGGGTCCTGGTGGCCTCGCGCCCCCTTTGCGTTACTGCGACTTGTGAGAGGTGATGAAGGGGGTCCAGGCGGTGGGGGCTGCTTCGACGCAGGCGTCCTCGAAGTCGCTGCTGTAGGTCGACTTGTACCGGCGGGTGTTACGCAAGTCGGGCATGATGCTTGCCATTTCTGTAGTCCTCGGCCGCTCGCTCGATGATCCTCAGGGACGTCTCGGTATCCAGGGCGGCAGCCTTGAGCCGGCCGTATGCCTTCGAGTACTGCCTCACCAGCACCGGGTCATCGATCAACTGGCCGCTGTCCATGCTCTCCGTGTACATGACCGACGGAGCGTCGGCAAAGGTCATGAACTTCGCCGGGCCCATCATGAAAGGGTGCGCGCCCGAATTCCGCAGTACCAACTGTGTAAATGTCCGGCGCTTGCGCAGCACCTCCACGATGTGGGCGAGCTGTTCTGCCATCTCGTTCGGCGGAAGGATCGGCTCCCACAAGATGGACTCGTGCAGAACAACCCAGCTTTCGGGTGAGTCCTTGTCCTCGAAGAGCCACGCGCGGCTCCGCCGACCAGCGACCTTCGCCGCCAGGTCTTCCTCGGACTCCGTAGGGTAGGCCGCCAGGACGATGGCCCTGATGTACGGCTCCAGTTGAAGCGGCCCCGGAATCAGTCTCGGGTCCCACTCCTCGATCTCCCGCGCCTGCTCCTCCAGTTCCAGTACGTCGGCGAAGTACTCGGCGTAGCCACCCTTCCTCGCCTTCCGGACGTCCTCGCAATGCCGCTCGAAGAACCCGTCCGTGCTCAGCACACGATCCACATGCCGAGCGAGATCCAACGGAATACGCCGCTGCCCGCGCTCGATGTCACTCAGGAGCGACTTGCCGTAGAAACTGCCTTCGACCAGCTTCTCCAAGGACAGCCCGGCTTTCTCCCGTTGCCACCGCAGCTCCTTGCCATGGAAGTCCAGGACGCTGATCGAGCCGTCGATGTCCTTACGCCGCGCCACGCTCACCCCCGTCACTCGCCGTGCTTTTTCCGCTGTTGGCGTCGCGTACGTGAAACGTCTTCCACGCTAGCGAGCGCCGCGACAGCCTGTGCGGGATTCATCACACTCCGCACAGAAGGTTGCCGACCCCGATGCCCGACCGCTCCCCCACCGCCTACGACGTCACCCTCTGCGTCGAGGACCTCCGCACCGCCCTCGCCCTGCACGGCATCACACTGCCGTCGCTCCGCGTCGACCTGCCGGGCTTCGCCGGGACGTACGCCCCGCCCGCCGGGCTCGTCACGCTCGGAAACTGCAACACGGCCACGGCACGCGCCCTCGCCGCCGCACTCAGGAAGACGGCGGACCGATGAGGACCGCGCTCGAACTCCGTATGCTCGCCACGCCGAAGGCCGCGCCGGAACTCCGTCACCATCTCCGCGAGCACGGCTACGACGTCCGACTGTGTGCGACGGAGTTACTGACGAACGTGATCGACCACGTCGGCGAGGGCACACCAGTGACCGTCCGGGTCATCGGCACGGCACGTCACGGCCGTACCCGCATCGAGGTGACCGACCCCGACCCGCGCACCCTGCCCGTCCTGCTGTCCGCCACGGAGGCGGAGGTGTCCGGGCGGGGCATGGCCCTCCTCGACGCTCTTGCCGATCGGTGGGGCGTGGACCAGGCACCGGACCGCAAGACGGTCTGGTGCGAATTGAGGAACGGGAGCGACGCCGGGGAACCCGAGGCAGGCCCGTCCGCACCCTTGCCACCGGAGTGCCCGAGCGGCAGGGTGAATTCGTGATCATTCCCTTCTTACGTGACGACACGCAGGGCTCGGTGACGGTGACACTGGAGCGCGTGGACGACCCCACCGTGATCGGCAAGCATCCCTCGGCCCATGACTTCCCGAGTTGCACCGCCGCGGTGGACTATCCGGGAAAGGGGTATCGGGCCCTCTTCGGCTGGGTCCAGTTGGTGCGTTCGACGGACAACCCCTCCGCCGGGGCGGCCTTCGACATGGACCCGTTCTACCTCTTCGAGGACGCGCCGTCGCCGTACGCGTTCTTCGGCATCAATCCCACCCTGTTCGACGCGCCGTCCCGGGCCAGTCGGGATCCACTCGACTGGACGGCCCACAGCTTCCTGGCATGGACACCGATGGACGACACCGAACGGCGAGTCCTGCCGCTGGCCGGCTTCTCCTGGGGGTTCGGCATCGACTCGGCCGGTCGCATCACATTGCGGGAGGTTGAGACACTCGCACCTGTGGACTGGGACGCGCACCTGCCGTACCTCGGCACCTCGCACCCGGGCTGGGTGTTCGAGAAATGGCAGGACACCCTTTCCGGCTGACGTGGGAACTCGTGGCCGGCGTGCGACCGGACGGCCGGCCACGGTTCCTCCGCTTCGGTCAGTGGTGCAGTGCACCCGACGGCTCGGGTACGTGTGTGGCGACCACCCGTCCGGCGTGCGCAACCTCCCGACGCCGGTCCACCGCATACGCCACGGCCGCGACGCCCAGCCCCAGCACCGCAAGCGCCGCCCCGGCAACCGCCGGAGACGTGACCCCGAAGCCCGCCGCGAGCGCCAGCCCCCCGATCCAGGCGCCGCCGGCATTCGCCAGGTTGAAGGCCGCCTGGTTGGCAGAGGAGGCCAGGGAGGGGGCCGCGGCGGCCTTCTCCATGACCATCAGCTGGAGCGGGGAGCCGGTGACGAACGCCGCCATGCCGAGCAGGGCCACGGCCAGCGCCGCGCTCCACTCCGCTCGCATCAGGAGCGGGAACAGCAGCAGCACCGCCACCAGCGAGGCCAGACCGCCGAAAAGGGTGCCGCGCATCGAGTGGTCCGCCAGTCGTCCGCCCAGCAGGTTGCCCGCCGTCGCGCCGACGCCGAACAGGGCGAGCAGCACCGTCACGCCGGACTCGGCGAAACCGGCGGAGTCCGTCAGCATCGGGGTGACGTAGCTGTAGGCGGCGAAGAGGGCGCCGAAGCCCGCCACCGTCGTCCCGAGGGCCAGCCAGACCGGGAGGGAGCGAAGGGCCGCCAGTTCGCCGCGCAGACCCGTCGACGGGGCATGGGTGTGGTCGTGCGGGATCAGGAGGGCGAGCGAGGCGATCGCGGCCAGGCCGATCGCGCTCACACCGAGGAAGGTGGCCCGCCAGCCGAGGTGCTGGCCCATCAGCGTGGCGGCGGGGACGCCCGCGATGTTGGCGACGGTCAGGCCGAGGAACATCAGGGACACGGAGCGGGCCTTGCGCTCCGGCGCGACCAGGTTCGTGGCGACGACCGCGCCCACGCCGAAGAAGGCGCCGTGCGGCAGTCCGCTGAGGAAACGGGCGGCCAGGAGCGAGTCGTAGCCGGGGGCGAGCGCGGAGAGCGCGTTGCCCGCGACGAACAGGGCCATGAGGGCCATCAGGACCTTGCGGCGGGACATCCGCGCGGTCACGGCGGCCAGCAGCGGGGCGCCGACGACGACGCCCAGCGCGTACGCCGAGACCAGGTGCCCGGCGGTGGGGACGGAGATGTACAGGTCGTCCGCGACGTCGGGCAGCAGGCCCATCATCACGAACTCGGTGGTACCGATACCGAAAGCGCCGACGGCCAGAGCGAGCAGGGCCAGGGGCATGAAGGGCCTGTGCCTTTCAGGGGAGAGGGGAGTTCCGTGCAGTCTATGTTCAGCTGCGGAACAAAGTCTCCCGGGCCCGGTATTCCGGCCGGTTACGAGGACGTGTCCAGCTTCACACGGGCAGCCACCGGAAGGTGGTCGCTGTTGGTGCGCGGCAAGGTCCAGGAACTCGTCGGCTCGACGCCCTTCACCATGATCTGGTCGATCCGCGCCATCGGGAACGCCGCCGGCCAGCTGAACCCGAAGCCGCTGCCCGCCGCGCCCTGCGTGGAGCGCAGCTGCGAGGTGACGGCGTTGAGCGCGCGGTCGTTCATCGTGCCGTTCAGATCGCCGAGCAGCACGACCCGCTTCAGCGTCTCGTCGGCGATCGCCTCGCCGAGCGCGTCCGCGCTCTTGTCCCGCTGCCGGGCGGTGAACCCGGCCTCCATCTTCACCCGGACCGAGGGCATGTGGGCCACGTAGACCGCGAGCGGGCCCTTGGGGGTCGTCACGGTCGCCCGCATCGCGCGCTCCCAGCCGAGCCTGATGTCGACGGCCTTGACGCCGCTCATCGGGTACTTGCTCCACAGGCCGACCGTGCCGACGACCGCGTGGTACCGGTACGTCGACGCGAGCGCCTTCTCGTACACCGGCACGGCGGACGCGGGCAGTTCCTCCAGGGCCAGCAGGTCCGCGCCGGAGGAGGCGACGTCGCGGGCGGTCGCGGACGGGTCGGGGTTGTCGGCGTTGACGTTGTGGGTGGCCACCATGAGGTCGCCGCCGCCGCCCGTCTTGTCGGTGAGCAGCCCGCCGAAGAGGTTCAGCCACACGACGGCCGGCAGCACGACGGCGATGAGAGCCGTGGCCGACCTGCGGATCAGGCCGAGGACCAGCAGCACCGGGATGAGCAGGCCCAGCCAGGGCAGGAACGTCTCTGTGAGGCTGCCGAGGTTGCCGATCGCGTTGGGGACGTGCGAGTGCACGAGCATCACCAGGGCCAGCAGCAGCGCGAGGACGGCGAGGACGATGCCCCGGCGCCAGATGCGCGGATCGCCGCGCCAGCCGACGAGCAGGCGACGCATCAGGCGCCGAAGCCGGGTTCCCGGTCGCTCGGGCCCCGAGCCGCCGTTGTCCGTCTCCGTCATGTACGCCTGCTGCGCCATACCGTCTGCCTCACTGCCTGCCGTGCACACACCGTCGTCCCCCCGTGCTCTACCGACCCTAGGGGATGATCGGCCCCGTTCCCGCCGTCCCATGACGGCCGTACGGAAGACGAGGACGAGGGAGGTGGGGCGGGGGGTTCCGGTTACCCGCCGGATGGGCGTGGTCTGTGACGAAACGCGCACATTAGTGCTACGAGAATGTTGAGCTGACGGGTCGTAGACCCTGCAGGACCGTGTCCACGATCTCCTCGGCGAGGCCCTCGGGCAGATCGGCGTCGGGGCGCATGACGGAGCGGACCAGCATGGGGCCGACGAACATGTCGTTGGCCAGGTCCAGGTCGACGTCGGCCCGCAGTTCGCCGTTCAACTGCCCTCGGCGCAGCACTTCGCGGCCGAGTTCACGCCGGGGCCGTATGACGTTCGCGTGGTACGCCGTCCAGATCTTGGGGCTGCTCTTCATCTGGGCGTACGCGTTGTGCATGATCACCGAGGCGCGGCTGAGCAGACCGCGCTGGCGCAGGGATTCGAGCAGGACGACGAGGTCGTCGCGCATGGAGGTGCCGGGGAGTTCGGGGTCGGGGGGCTCCGCGGCGCGGATGACGTCGACGAAGAGCTCCTCCTTGCCGCTCCAGCGGCGGTAGATGGTGGCCTTGCCGACCCCGGCGGTGCGCGCGACGCGCTCGATGGAGAGTTCGGCAAGGGGTACGCCGTCCTCCAGGAGCTTCATCACGCCCTCCAGGATGGCGCGTTCCACGGCCTCGCTGCGCGGGCGGCCCCTGACGGGACCGTCCGGCCGCGGCCGGCTCTCGGCAAGGCTCACTCGTCCGTCCTTTCACTGTGCTGCGCGTATTGTCCCGCAGCGGCCTCCTTCCCCCGTCGGTACGCCGCGCGGTCTCAGTCGGCGGCCACGACCAATTCCTGTTCCTTCCTGTCCTCCTGACCGGCCGGCGGCTTGCCCGGCAGGAACAGGACCGTCACCAGTGCGCCGATGAGCGCGACACCCGTACCGCACAGGGCGGTGAGGTGCATGGCGTGCAGGAACGCGTCGTTGGCGGGGGTGACGAGCGCCCGGCCCTGCGGGCCGAGCTTCTCGGCCACGCCGAGGGTGGCCTCGATGGACTCGCCGGCCGTGCTCCTGAGGCCGGACGGCAGCAGGTCGAGCTTGCCCTCGATGCCGTTGCGGTACGAGGCGGAGAGCACCGAGCCGAGGACGGCGATGCCGAGCGCTCCGCCGACCTGGCGGAAGGTGTTGCTGAGCGCGGAGGCGGAGCCGGCCTTCTCGCGCGGCAGGGCCTGCATGATGACGACGGAGGTCGGCGTCATGATGTGCGCCATTCCGGCACCCATCAGGAAGAAGACGATCTCCAGCAGCCAGATCGGCGTGGCCGCCTCGAAGGTGGCGAAGGCGGCCAGCGTCGCCGCGATCACCACCAGGCCCGCGGTGGTCGTGGCCTTGTTGCCGAACCGCTCCACCACCAGCCGGGCACGCGGCGCGAAGATCATCTGTGCGGCGGCCAGCGGCAGCATCAGCAGACCGGACTGCAGCGGGGAGTACCCGCGCACGCTCTGGGTGTAGAAGACCGAGAAGAACGTGACACCCATCAGCGCGAAGAAGACCAGCGCGATGGCGGCCATGGCGGCCGAGAAGACCGTGTTCTTGAAGTAGGTGACGTCCAGGGACGGGTGGCTGCTGCGCTTCTCGAAGACGACGAAGCCGGTGAGGACGACGAGACCGGCGACGATGGTCGCCAGCACCTTGGCGTCGGTGAAGTCGGCCAGCTCGCCGCCCTTGATGATGCCGTAGACCAGCAGGACCAGGCCGACGACGGACAGCACCACGCCGACGGGGTCGAGACGGCCGGGCCTGGGGTCGCGCGAGTCGGGCACCAGCCACACCATCAGGGCGAGCGCGATGATCACGATCGGCACGTTGATGAGGAAGACCGAGCCCCACCAGAAGTGGTCCAGCAGCGCGCCGCCGGTGATCGGGCCGATGGCGATGGCGAGGCCGACGCCGCCGGCCCAGATACCGATGGCCTTGGGCTGCTCCTCGCGCTCGAAGACGTTCATCAGCACGGCGAGGGTGGCGGGCATCACGAAGGCGGCACCGAGGGCCATCAGGGCGCGGAAGGCGATCAGCTGGCCCGGGGAGCCGGACTCGGCGGCCAGGGCCGAGCCGACACCGAACACGAGCAGGCCGCCGAGCAGGACCTTCTTGCGGCCGAGGCGGTCGCCGACGAGGCCGGCGGTGAACAGCAGACCGGCGAAGACCAGGGTGTAGGCGTTGATCGCCCACTCGATCTGGCTCTGGGTGGCACCGAGGCCGGTGGGCGCCGGGGTGGAGATGGTCTTGATGGCGACGTTCAGGATCGAGTTGTCGAGCACCACGATGAGCAGGCTCAGCATCAGCACGCCGAGGATCGCCCAGCGGCGCCGGTGCACCGCTTCCGGTATCCGGGAGGCAGGGACAGGACTTGTCATGCGTTCGAGCCTAGAGCCTTTCCAATACGGGACCGTCTCGTATCTGAATTCCTTTACCGAGGCCTTACACAGCGGGCGGACGGCGCTGCGGGGATCACAGGGGGTCCCCCCTGGCCCTGACTGGCACGAGGTGCCACCATGGACACGATCCGGGGACGCCGTCAGGGCGCCTCGAGATGACTGAAGGAGCCGTTGCCATGACGCAGCTTTCGGCTGCCCAGAACAAGCCTTCCGACGGCAGCAATGCGCTGTACGGGGGGAAGGGCACCCGCCGCATCACCGTCCGCGACATCGCCCTCGCCAAGGAGCGGGGCGAGAAGTGGCCCATGCTCACCGCCTACGACGCGATGACCGCGTCCGTCTTCGACGAGGCCGGGATCCCGGTGATCCTGGTCGGCGACTCGGCGGGCAACTGCCACCTCGGGTACGAGTCGACCGTGCCCGTCACCCTCGACGAGATGACCATGCTGTCCGCGGCCGTCGTACGCGGCACCCAGCGGTCCCTGATCGTCGGCGACCTGCCCTTCGGCTCCTACCAGGAGGGTCCGGTGCAGGCGCTGCGCTCGGCGACCCGGCTGGTGAAGGAGGCCGGGGTCGGCGCGGTCAAGCTGGAGGGCGGCGAGCGGTCGCACGAGCAGATCCGGCTGCTGGTGGAGTCCGGCATCCCGGTGATGGCCCACATCGGGCTGACCCCGCAGTCCGTCAACGCGATGGGCTACCGCGTGCAGGGGCGGGGCGAGGAGGCGGCGCAGCAGCTGCTGCGGGACGCGAAGGCGGTGCAGGACGCGGGGGCGTTCGCGGTGGTGCTGGAACTGGTTCCCGCGGAGCTGGCGGCCGAGGTGACGCGGGTGCTGCACATCCCCACGGTCGGGATCGGCGCGGGTCCCCAGACCGACGCGCAGGTCCTGGTCTGGACGGACATGCTGGGGCTGACCTCCGGTCGGGTGCCGAAGTTCGTCAAGAAATACGCGAACCTGCGTGAGGTCATGGGCAACGCGGTGAAGGAGTTCGCGGAGGATGTCGTCGGCGGGGCGTTCCCGCTGGAGGAGCACTCCGTCCACTAGGCCATTGCGGAAACACCCTGGCAGCCCGCCGACCGTCCCCCGTCGGCGGGCTGCCGCATTGCGAACTCGCTCTCGGGAACGCCCGGTCGACCGACCGTGACGCGCCAAGGTGGGCGGAGAGGGGCGGAACCCCGGGATGTCGGCGGGATGTAGGGGGCTTGTCGGTCGTTTGTCGGTGGGGTCTGACAACGTCTCGGGCATGACGCGAATCGATGACGCCCCCGTCGGCGCAGGCCAAGCGGTGACGGTACGGGGACTGGTCAAGCACTACGGCGAGACCAAGGCACTGGACGGTGTCGACCTGGATGTGCGGGAGGGCACCGTGATGGGGGTGCTCGGGCCGAACGGCGCCGGGAAGACCACCCTGGTACGGATCCTGTCCACCCTGATCACCCCGGACGCCGGGCAGGCCACCGTGGCCGGGTACGACGTGGTGCGCCAGCCCCGGCAGCTGCGCCGGGTGATAGGGCTCACCGGTCAGTACGCCTCGGTGGACGAGAAACTGTCCGGCTTCGAGAACCTGTACATGATCGGCCGGCTGTTGGACCTGTCCCGCAGGGATGCCCGCGCCCGCGCCGACGAGCTGCTGGAGCGGTTCTCGCTGACGGAGGCCGCCAGGCGCCCGGCGAGCACGTACTCGGGCGGTATGCGGCGCCGGCTGGACCTGGCCGCTTCCATGATCGGACGCCCGGCCGTGCTCTACCTCGACGAGCCGACCACGGGGCTCGACCCCCGTACCCGCAACGAGGTGTGGGACGAGGTCAAGGCGATGGTCGGGGAGGGCGTCACCGTCCTGCTCACCACGCAGTACATGGAGGAGGCCGAGCAGCTCGCCTCCGAGCTGACCGTCGTCGACCGCGGCAAGGTCATCGCGAACGGTGCGATCGAGGAGCTGAAGGCCAAGGTCGGCGGTCGCACGCTGCGGGTCCGCCCGGTGGACGCGCTGCAGCTCTCACCGCTCGCCCAGATGCTCGACGAGCTGGGCATCACCGGGCTCGCGACCACCACGGTCGACCGCGAGACCGGCACGCTGCTGGTGCCGATCCTCAGCGACGAGCAGCTGACCGCCGTGGTCGGCGCGGTCACCGCGCGCGGCATCACGATCTCCTCCATCACCACCGAACTGCCCAGCCTGGACGAGGTGTTCCTGTCCCTCACCGGCCACCGTGCCGGTGCCCCGCAGGACGCCACGCCCGCCGACTCCCGCGAAGAGGTCGCCGTATGAGCGCCACGACCACCGCCACCGGCGTCGTCGACGTCCGCATCCCGCTGCGCGGGCACCTGCGGCACACCGGCGCGCTCATCCGCCGCAACCTGCTGTGGATCCGCCAGGATCCCGAGTCGATGTTCGACGCCCTGCTGATGCCGGTCGTCTTCACGCTGCTGTTCGTGTACGTCTTCGGCGGCTCGATCGGGCAGGCCCTGGGCGGCGGTCAGGACAGGTACGTGCAGTACGTCATCCCCGGCATGCTGGCGATGATGAGCATGACGATGTCGCAGGGCGTCGGCACCGGCTTCAGCCAGGACTTCAACAGCGGTGTCATGGACCGTTTCCGGTCCATGCCGATCGGGCGCGGCTCGGTGCTGTTCGCGAAGATCGCGGTGGAGCTGGGCCGGATGCTGCTCGCCACCGTCCTCCTGATGGTCGTCGCCCTCCTGGTCGGCTTCCACATCACCCACTGGGCCGGCCTGTTCGCGGCCGTGGGCCTGTCCGCGCTGTTCGCCTCGTCGATCATGTGGGTGTTCCTCACCCTGGGCGTCGTCCTGAAGAGCGCCCAGTCGGTGCAGGGGCTCGGCTTCCTGGTGCTGTTCCCGCTCCAGTTCGGCTCGTCGATCTTCGCCCCGACCAAGTCGATGCCGACGTGGCTGCAGCACTTCACCGACTACAACCCGCTGTCCACGCTCGCGGACGCGGCACGCGGCCTGATGAACGGCGGCCCGGTCGCCCACGACCTGTGGGTGACGGTGGGCTGGTCGGTGGCGATCACCGCCGTGATGGCGCCGGTCGCGATCCACAAGTTCCGTACCAAGACCTGAGAACCTGCGGCTCAGACCAGGGCGGTGGCCTCCACGAGGGAGAGGCCACCGCCCTCGGCGTACGCGGCCTCGTACGCGGGCCCGTCGAGCGTCTCCCGGATCCGGGCCTCGGTCAGCTCGTGCACCCGGCGCTCCGCGGTGGAGGCGACGTGCCCGGCCGGCAGCAGGGCGTCCGCGGCGGCCAGGCACCGGGCCGCGTCCACGGCCCCGGTGCCGCCGTCGCGGGCGGCCAGGGCCATCGCGGCGACGGTGAGGCAGACGGAGGGCAGATGCGGGGTGATGATCTGGCACATCGGGTCGCCGGTGGCGAGCCGCAGGGCCTGGCGGATCCGGGCCAAGGCCTCCTCGCCCCGGCGCTCGAGGGCGTCCAGCCAGGCCTCCTGGTTGAGGATCAAGGCGTCGAAGACGACGAAGTGGCCGCCCCTGAACTCCTCGTGCAGCAGCCGGAACTGCTCGCGCGCCTCGGGGATGCGACCGGTCAGGCTGAGCCAGCCGGCGAGGAAGAGCCGGGCGGTGGGCATCGCCTCGTTGTGGGAGCCGTCGTGACGGGCGATGACGTCGCGCAGCAGCCGCTCGCCGCGCTCGGCGTGGGCCCCCTCCATCTCCATGAGCACACTGCCCAGCCGGGCTTTGAGCACGTCCGTCTGGGCACGGGCCCCCAGGCGTTCGGCGTGTTCGATGGCCGCCGCGTAGTCCGCGGCGGCCTGTCCGTAGACGCCCTTGCGTTCGAGGGACTCGCCGCGCGCGGACAGCGCCTCGGCGGTGCCCCATTCGTCGCCGAGCCGGCGGTAGATCTCCAGCGACTCGTCGGCGTCGGGGACGGCGTCGTTGGCCCAGGCGGTGCTGTTGGCAAGGAGGCTGGCGCGTATCTGCAGGGCGCCGGCCAGCTCCCACTCGTAGCCGGGGGTGTCCCGGCAGGTCCGCACGACGGCGTCGACGATCCCGCGCAGCCGGTGGGCGCCGCCGGTCAGCATCTCGGCAAAGAACCACATCATGCCCGGGGCCCGGCAGGTCTGCGGCATGCCGGGCTCGTAGACCTGGGTGATGACGCGCAGCTTGGTCTGCGCCTCGGGGGTCCCCCAGACCTCCGTCAAGGCGTCCGTGTAGGCGAGGTGGGAGAGATGCACGCCGCGCCGGGCCTCGATGAGGAGTTCGCCGGTGAACGGGGGCGGGGTTTCCGTGCAGCGCTGATACACCGGCCGGGCACGGCGCGCCGGCTCGGTGAACGGGTCGGGGCCGAGCGCCATGACCTCCTCGCACCAGGCGCGGGCCTCGATGCGCTGGTCGCGCATCTGCCAGAACCAGACCAGGGACAGCACCAGGCTGAGCCCCTCCTGCTCGTCGCCGACGGCGACGGCGTGTCTGAAGGCGGTGCGCAGGTTCTCGTACTCCAGCTGGAGCCGGTCGAAGGCGGTGCGCTGTGCGGGGCCGCGCAGCAACGGGTCGGTGGTGCGGGCGAGTTCGCGGTAGTACGTCAGGTGGGCGCGCTCGGCGTCGGCCCGGCGGCCGGTCTCGGCCAGCTGCTCGGCCGCGTACTCGGCGACGGTCTCAAGCAGCCGGTAGCGCATCGCGCCGTCGCTCGCCGGGGCGGCCACGACCAGGGATTTGTCGACCAGGGAGCCGAGCGCGTCCAGGGCGGCCGGGCCGCACACGGCCTCGGCGGCGGCGAGGTCGCAGCCGCCCGCGAAGACCGACAGGCGGCACAGGACGTCCCGTTCCTCCTCGTCCAGCAGGTCCCAGGACCAGTCCACCACGGCGCGCAGGGTCTGCTGGCGGGGCAGCACGGTGCGGCTGCCGCTGCGCAGCAGCCGAAAGCGGTCGTCCAGCCGGTCGGCTATCTGGCGGGGCGTGAGCACGCGCAGCCGGGCGGCCGCCAGCTCGATCGCGAGGGGCAGCCCGTCGAGCCGGCGGCAGATCTCGGCGCATGCCCCGGGGTCGTCCGCGACCCGGAATCCGGGCCGGGCAGCCAGGCCCCGGTCGGCGAGCAGCCGCAGCGCGACCGGCTCGGGCAGCGGCTCCACCGGGCGCACCAGCTCGCCGGGCACACCGAGGGGTTCGCGGCTGGTGGCCAGCACGGTGAGCTCCGGGCAGCGGGCCAGCAGGCTCTGCGTCAGCCGGGCGGCGGCCTCCACGACGTGCTCGCAGTTGTCGAGAATGATCAGCATCCGGCGCCGGACGCAGTGTTCCACGAGCCGCTCGACGGGGTCGCCGTGCCGCTCGGCGGCCGCGCGGATGGCCTCGACTCCGGCGCCGTGCAGCACGGTCTCGCGGGCGCCGATCGCGGTCAGCACGGCCTGCGGTACGGCGTCCGGGTCGTCCACGGGCGCCAGTTCGGCCAGCCACACCCCGTCCCGGGCGGTGTGCCGCACCGCCTCGGCGGCCTGCTGGGACAGGCGGGTCTTCCCGGCTCCGCCGGGACCGAGCAGGGTGACGAGGCGGGCGGCCGCGAGGTCGGCGCCGATGGCCGCGATGTCGGCTTCCCGGCCGACGAAGGAGGTGAGCCGGGCGGGCAGGTTGCCGAGCGCCGGGGCCGACTCGGCCTCCCGCGGGGGTCCCGCCAGCAACTCGGCGTGCAGGGAGCGCAGTTCGGGGCCCGGGTCGGAGCCGAGCCGGTCCGCGAGAAGCTGTCGTACGTCCTCGTAGGCGGCGAGCGCCTCGGCCGGGCGGCCGGTGTCGCGCAGGGCTCGCAGCCGCAGCGCCTGGAGCGGCTCGTCCAGGGGGTGGCCGTCGCACAGGGCGGTCAGCTCGGGCAGCGACTGCTCGGCGTGGCCGAGGGCGAGGGCGGCGGAGTGCCGGGCGCGCTGCGCGTCCAGGCGGCGGGTCTCCCAGCGGGCGGCCTCGGCGGTGCGGTCGGGCAGGTCGGCGAGGGCCGGGCCACGCCACAGGGCGAGGGCGTCGTCGAGGACGACGGCGGCCTTGGCCGGGTCGCCGTCGCTCAGCGCGCGCATCCCCTCACCGGTCAGCCGGTCGAACCGGCCCAGGTCGATGTCGTCGGGGGCGGCGGCGAGCCGGTAGCCGCCCTCGGCCGAGGCGACGGCGTCCGCGCCGAGGGCCCGGCGCAGCCGGCCCACCAGCGCCTGCAGGGCACCGGCGGCGTCGGCGGGCGGATCGGCGCCCCACACCTCCTCGACCAGCACGCCCGCCGGTACGGTACGGGCGGACCGCAGGGCGAGCACCGTGAGCAGGGCACGCAGCCGCGCCCCGCCTACCGGGACGGGCGTGCCGTCGGGGCGGAGTGCCTGGGTGGGGCCGAGAAGGCGATAGCGCACGGGGTCCATTGTCTCTGGAGCGCTCAGGACCGGTCACCGGGCGCGGCGACGCGGTGTCCGGGATCCTCAGGGCCGTCCGCGACCTCCAGGGTGACGAGGGCCCCGTCGGTACGGCGGGCGCGGCGCGGGCCCGTCTTCGTGCCGGACTCCTCGTGCCGGAACCACTTCGGGCAGGTGTCGACGCGTTCCAGGGACACGGTGCCGGGCACGGGTTCGAGGGTGCGCGAGCCAAGGCGTTCCTCGGCGTACTCCTGGTGCACCAGGTCGATGGAGCGGACGCGGCCGGTGGTCTCGTGCTCCGCGCCGCCGTGGTTCTCCACCCACGCCCGGGCGCCGTGGTACCGGCCTTCGTCCAGATGCTCCTCGTCGAGTCCGGCCAGCCGCCAGCCCACCTCGTCGCCCACCGAGAAGGGCCTGCCGCAGCATTCCATCTGCCAGTCCTCGTAGAACACCTTCATCATCGGCATCCCCCCAGCTTCCGGGAACCGGCGGGCGATCGCGAGACGTTTTCCCGGCGAGCCCCCGCCGGGTACGGTCGGGCTCCCGACCGTCCACGTCCCCAGGAGCCGGAACGATGACCACCGCCACCACCCGCCGCGGCGACCGGAGAGTCAGTCCCGTCTTCGCCGGGATCCTCGCCGTGACAGCGGTGACCGGCTGGGCCACCTGGACGGGCTTCGCCGCACAGCCGGGCATCGCGGTGTTCCTGTTCGTGACGGCGGCCTGGATCGTCTCCCTGTGCCTGCACGAGTACGCGCACGCACGCACCGCCCTGCACAGCGGTGACATCACGGTCGGCGCGAAGGGCTACCTCACGCTGAACCCGCTGAAGTACACGCACGCGCTGCTGAGCATCGTGCTGCCCGTGGTGTTCCTGATCATGGGCGGGATCGGTCTGCCGGGCGGCGCCGTGTTCATCGAGCGCAGCCGCATCCGGGGCCGCTGGCGGCACAGCCTGATCTCGGCGGCGGGCCCGCTGACGAACGTGCTGTTCGCGGCGGTGTGCGCGGCGCCCTTCTGGCTGCACGCCCTGGACGGCGTGCCCCACGTCTTCCAGTACGCGCTGGCGTTCCTCGTGCTGCTCCAGGTGACGGCGGCGATCCTGAACTTCCTGCCGGTGCCGGGCCTGGACGGTTACGGAGTGATCGAGCCCTGGCTGTCGTACAACGTCAAGCGCCAGGTGGAGCCGTTCGCGCCGTTCGGGCTGCTGTTCGTGTTCGCGCTGCTGTGGGTGCCGTCGATCAACAACGTGTTCTTCGACGCGATCGACGCGATCCTGCGCGGCCTGGGCGTCGACAACTTCTCCCGGGCCTGCGGCTACGAGCTCTACCGCTTCTGGCGCGGCACCCCGGAGATCTGCACGTTCAGCCCGTGACGGACTTGCCCCGCCCGGCGCCGGCCCGGTCACGCTTGATGTAGTACCAGGTCATGTTGGATGACAGGCCCGCCAGCAGTACCCAGACGATCCCCAGCCAGCTGCCCTGGACGAACGAGACGACCGCGGCGGCGACGGCGAGGACACAGACGACGAGCGTGTAGAGGGCAATGCGGGGCATCGGGGGTCGGCTCCTTGCGGGGGACACTGCTACGACGACCAGTGTCCCCCATCGATCCCCGCACCTCGTACGTCGGCTCACACGTCGGTGACGCGGAGCCCGGCGTGTGCCTTGTAGCGGCGGTTGACGGAGATCAGGTTCGCGACCAGGGACTCGACCTGGTGGGCGTTGCGCAGCCGGCCGGCGAAGACACCGCGCATGCCGGGGATGCGCCCGGCCAGTGACTGGACGATCTCCACGTCGGCGCGCACCTCGCCCAGGACCATCACATCCGTGTCGATCTGCTCGATCTCCGGGTCCTGGAGCAGCACGGCCGACAGGTGGTGGAAGGCGGCGGTGACCCGGGAGTCGGGCAGCAGGGCGGCGGCCTGCTGGGCGGCGCTGCCCTCGTCCGGCTTGAGCGCGTAGGCGCCCTGCTTGTCGAAGCCGAGCGGGTTCACACAGTCGACGACGAGCTTGCCGGCCAGTTCCGTGCGCAGGGACTCCAGCGTCTTGCCGTGGCCCTCCCACGGCACGGCGACGATCACGATGTCGCTGCGACGCGCGGTCTCGGCGTTGTCGGCGCCCTCCACGCCGTACCCCAGCTCCTCGGCGGCGGTCTGCGCGCGCTCGGCGGCCCGCGAGCCGATGATCACCTTCTGGCCGGACCGGGCGAGCCGGTAGGCGAGGCCCTTGCCCTGCGGGCCGGTGCCGCCGAGCACGCCGACGACCAGCCCTGAGACGTCGGGCAGGTCCCAGGGGTCCTTGGCGGGGGCCTTCGCGGGAGTCTGTGCGCTGTCGGTAGAGGTCATGGGCCGACTCTACGTCCGTGGCGTGTACGGCACCGGGTCAGGTGAGCCGCGTCACGGGCACCCGGCGGAAGGTGATCGTCTCGTAGGCGCTGAAGTCCCCGGTCTCGTAGAGGAGTCCGACGGTGCTCCGGTCGATGCGGACCAGGTCGGAGTAGGCGGCGGGCAGTCCGTCGACCGTGAAGGCGGTGCGCCAGGTGGTGCCGCCGTCACCGGAGGCACGGATGGTCATCAGGGCGCGGAAGGAGGGGTCGGCCGGGGCGGAGAGGAGGAGCAGGTCGGGGTCGCGGAGCTGCAGGACGCTGGCCTCGCAGACCGGGGTGGTGAGGCCGGCCTGCGGGCGGAAGGGCTTGACCAGCGTCCTCCCGCCGTCCGCGGAGTGGGCGTCGGCGCGGTTGCCGGGTGAGGGAGAGTCGTTGCGGGTGTTGAAGTAGACGCGGCCGTCGGGGAGTTCGGCGGCGGTGGTCTCGTTGGCGTTGATGTACCCGTCGGTGTTGTCGTCGAGGTAGCCGAGGTACCAGGTCTCGCCGCGGTCGTCGCTGAGCAGGCAGTGGCCGCCGTTGTACTTGGCCTCGGCGCCGGTGTCGGTGCCGGTGGGCGGCAGGGTGTGGTTGCCGGGGACGAGCACCCGCCCCGAGGCGAGCTGGAGGGCGTGGCCGGGGGTGGTGGCGTACCAGCGCCATCCGGGCTTCTTCACCTGCGCGGTGATCTCCCTCGGCTTCGACCACGTCACGCCGTCGTCGTCGCTGTACTGCGTCCACACCCGCCGGCCGTCGGCGTCCTTGACCCGGCCGCGAAGGATGGCGTCCTCGGTGGCGGTGGCCGCGGCACGGACGTGGACGAGCAGGATGCGGCCGGTGTCGAGGACGACGGGGGCGGGGTTGCCGGCGAGGTTCTTCCCGTTGCTCGCGGCGATCCGCAGCGGGCC
Source organism: Streptomyces griseochromogenes (assembly GCF_001542625.1). Taxonomy (NCBI): domain Bacteria; kingdom Bacillati; phylum Actinomycetota; class Actinomycetes; order Kitasatosporales; family Streptomycetaceae; genus Streptomyces; species Streptomyces griseochromogenes. Next base: position 8,834,590 of record NZ_CP016279.1, read on the forward strand.
CCAGGTGCGGCCGCCGTCGGTGGACCGCTTCAGCACGATGTCGATGTGCCCGTGGTCGGCGGCGGAGCCGGCCCTGCCCTCGCAGAACGCGAGCAGCGTGCGGACGGGAGTGCCGCCGGCCGAGCGGAGCCGGGCCTGGGGGTGCGTCGCCACGACGGCCGGGATACGGAAGCTCGCGTATCCCTCGTGGCCCGCGCGAAAGGGAACGGACACGTCGGTCATCAGAGGGCTCCTCGCACGGGACACGGGACAGGCGACAGGGATAGAGATATGCGACACGGACAGCAGTGATCGAAGCGCGGAGGGTAATGGTCCGTCACATCCCCGGGCCGGGCGAATTCGGAGTGAACTCCACGTCACGAGTGACCGGTTGCGGCAGGATGCGGTCGCATGGACGCCGTACGGGTCGCCTTGTTGCGCGAAGTGCTCGCCGGGACCGAGTGGTTGGGGGCCACGCGGCGGTTCGCCGGGGTGCTGCGGGGATCGGTGGTGGCACACGGGGGCGGGCTGCTGCTGGTGGGCACGCCCGAGTACGAGCCCTGGCATCTGGCCGCGCACCTGGTGGACGAGGCCGCGTGGTCGGGCACGCCGGAGCTGGCTCCCACGCTCGTACGACATCACGCGCGCCCTTCCGATCCCGCGCACCTGTCCGTCGGGCCGGGCCGGATCGAAGAGGCGCGACGGGGTGAGACGCTGCTGGTGGTCGCGCCCGAGGAGCCGGCACAGCTGCTGGAGAGGGTGCATGCGGCACGCCGGGCCGGGGTGACGGTGCTGGCGCTGGGGGCGGGCGGGGGTGAGCTTTCCGCGATGGCCCATGACACGCTGGCCGTGCCGGAAGGGGCGGAACTGGACCTGGACAGCGTGCAGCACCTGGTGAGCGCGGCGGCCGGCGAGAACGGAGGCCCTCCGAGGACGCGGCGGAGTTTCCGTGACCGACTGTCCCGCCTGGCCGAAATCCTGACAGCACCGCCTGCTGCCCCTTGGTGACCCCGCCCACCCGCCTCGGCCGACCGAAAAGGCACCGCACCGAACACGCCCGGACCGACGAGCACGCGGTGCGACTGCGCGAGCAGCGCACCGCCACCCTGCCCGCGCAGGTGTGATCAGTCCTGGTCGCCGTCCCGGTCACCGCGCGCGGAGGCGTCGTGCCAACGGGGGTCGTTCTCCCACTGGAGGTTGCGCTCGGCCGCCGTCTCCAGCGCGTGCTGCGCCTCCTGCGGGGAGGCGTACGGCCCGAAGCGGTCCTTGCCCGGGCAGTCCGGGCCCTCCTCGACCTTCTTGTGCTCCAGGCAGTAGTACCACTCGCCCGGCTTGCCGACGGTGCGCTTCTTGAACAGGGCCATGGACAGCTCCTCTCGCCACCGCCATGTTCCCCCATGCGCGCTGGTTAGACTCGCTGGCATGTCTGGCCAGTCGCTGCTCGTACCAGGGGAGCTCTCTCCCACCCGTTCGGTACCCGGAAACATCCGCCGCCCCGAGTACGTCGGCAAGCCCGCGCCGACGCCGTACACCGGGCCCGAGGTGCAGACCCCGGAGACCATCGAGGCGATGCGTGTCGCCGGCCGTATCGCCGCGCAGGCGATGGAGGAGGCCGCGAAGATCATCGCGCCGGGTGTGACCACCGACCAGCTGGACAAGGTCGCCCACGCGTACATGTGCGACCACGGCGCCTACCCGTCCACGCTCGGCTACCGCGGCTTCCCCAAGTCGCTGTGCACCTCGGTCAACGAGGTCATCTGCCATGGCATCCCGGACTCGACGGTCCTCAACGACGGCGACATCGTCAACCTGGACGTGACGGCGTACATCGGCGGGGTGCACGGCGACAACAACGCGACCTACCTGGTCGGGGACGTGGACGAGGAGAGCCGGCTGCTGGTCGAGCGCACCCGCGAGTCCTTGAACCGGGCGATCAAGGCGGTCAAGCCGGGCCGGCAGATCAACATCATCGGCCGGGTCATCGAGTCGTACGCCAAGCGCTTCGGCTACGGGGTCGTACGCGACTTCACCGGGCACGGGATCAGCTCGTCGTTCCACTCCGGCCTGATCGTCCCGCACTACGACAGCCCGCACGCGACGACGGTCATGCGGCCGGGCATGACCTTCACGATCGAGCCGATGCTGACGCTGGGCAGCTACGAGTACGACATGTGGGACGACGGCTGGACCGTGGTGACCAAGGACCGCAAGCGGACGGCCCAGTTCGAGCACACTCTGGTGGTGACGGAGACGGGTGCGGAGATCCTGACACTCCCCTGATCGCCGCCGCCCGGCCACCGTCCCTTCCCGCCCGATCGCCGCCGAGCCCGCCCCCTGACGGGGGCGGGCTTTCTCTTGTACGCTTTTGCCGACAACTTGTCGGCAACTTTCCCGACAGACCGTCGGCAAAGGCATTGACTTAGGTAAGCCTTACCTTAGAGGATCTGTTCATGGACTCCTTCTCGGCCCTGATCCGTACCGCGTCCCACGAGCAGCACGTGGAGGCGGAGACCTCGACGTTCATGAGCGACCTGCTCGGCGGCCGGCTGGGCATGGCGGCGTACGCGCGGTACACCGAGCAACTGTGGTTCGTCTACGCGGCACTGGAGAGCACGGCCGAGCACCTGGCCACGCATCCGGTGGCGGGGCCGTTCATCCGGCCGGAGCTGCTGCGTCTGCCCGCGCTGGAGCGGGACCTGGCGCATCTGCGGGGCGCCGACTGGCGGTCGGGCCTGTCCGCGCTGCCCGCGACCCGGGCGTACGCGGACCGGATCCGGCAGTGCGCCGAGCGCTGGCCGGGCGGTTACGTCGCCCACCACTACACCCGCTACCTCGGCGATCTCTCCGGCGGACAGATCATCCGGGACCGCGCGGAGAAGACCTGGGGCTTCGCCAAGAAGGGTGACGGGGTCCGTTTCTATGTGTTCGAGCAGATCCCCAACCCCGCCGCGTTCAAGCGGGGTTACCGGGAACTGCTGGACGGGGTCGCCGCCGACGATCTGGAGAAGCAGCGGATCGTGACGGAGTGCAAGACGGCGTTCGCCCTGAACACCGGGGTCTTCCGGGCGCTGGGCGAGGAGTTCCCGCTGTCCGCCTGATCCCCGCCGGGCCGGGCGCGGGTCACCCGGCCCAGTCGGCCGGCGACGGCCGGGCGTATTCCACGGGGCCGCGCACGCCGGGCCTCGCCGAGAGCGGCGTCGGCGTGCTGCGAGACGCGGGCTTCGGGGACGCGCTGCGGCCGTAAGGGGCCGCGAGGGAAGGGCTGTCGCGGTCAGCGTTCCAGGAAGACCCGGCCGCCGACCTCCACCCAGCCGTTCGGCTGCGGCGCGGTCAGGATCTGGGAGCCCCTGCCCTGCGTGATGTTCAGTGCGCGGCCCAGCCGGTCGGTGAGCAGCAGCGCCGCCGCGCCCGTCGCCTCGTCCTCGTCGATGCCGTCGCCCCGGCCGGGGAAGGCGCGGGCGCGGATCCGCCCGGCCGCCTCGTCCTCCCAGGCCCAGGCGTAGATCCACTCCCCGGCCGGCGGCACGTCGAGGGCGTCGACCTCGGCGGCGGTGGGGTACTGGCGCAGGGTGCGCGGCGGAGCCCACTCCGCGCGGGCCTCGATCCAGCTGAACTCACCGTCCAGGCGAGCCCCGACCACCCCTGCGGGCGTGACCAGTTCGGGCACGTCCAGCAACCAGGCCGCGCCGACGCAGGGATGACCGGCGAAGGGCAGGCGCAGGGTGGGGGTGTAGATGTCGATGACCCCGCGCTCGGGGTCGTCCACGAACACGGTCTCGCTGAAGCCGAGCTTCGCGGCCAGTTCCTGCCGGTCGGCGCGCTCGGGCAGCACCGAGCCGTCACGGACGACGCCGAGTTCGTTGCCGTAGCCGCCGTTCGGTCCGCAGAAGACGCGGAGTACGTCGTAGTCAGTCACTTGGAAATTGAAACATCGCGGCGGTGGCGAGCGCGTCCCAGGCGGGGGCGCCGCCGGGGAGCGCCCAGGTGCGCGTGCAGGCCACCTCGTACGGCAGGCCGGAGACGGTGTCGCCGTACGACCGCAGCATGGTCTGCCGTTCCGGCTCCGCGCCGGGGCGGGCGGCCAGTCGCGCCAGCCGATCCTCGTACCACTGGCTCACCTCGTCGGCGGTCCGGCGCCAGTCCTCCTCGCCCGGCGCCCGGATCAGCACCACGCAGGGCGGGGTCCGTCCCTCCGCGAGTGCGGCGACGGCCCGGTCGTGGCCGTCGAGGATCACCCAGCCGTCGAGGAGCGTGACCTGCCACAGGAGAACCGGCGCGAGAGTGCCCTCGCGCGCGTGCTTCCGGTAGGCCTTCACGCGCGGATCGTCCTCCGGCGACAGCTCCCGCAGCGGTACGACGCCCTCCCAGCCGCCCTCGCACCAGTCCAGATGACCGCCGGGCCAGTCCCGCAGGAAGTCGCCCGACCAGACATACGCCGGAAACCGGTCGCGCACCCCGAGGTGCCAGCGCCCCTCGTGCAGCGGTCCGTCCTGTGGCGCCTCCTCCAGCCAACGCGCGTACCGGTGGACCCAGTTGCCCGGCCGGCGCTGCCATGCGGAGCGGATCCGCGGCAACGGTGAGCGGTAGCCCGCCAGCCGGTGCACGAAGAGACCCTCCCGCGAACAGCCGCCCTCTTCCTCGCGGCCCAGGATCACCGGCCGGTCCCCCTGCCGCAGCAGCACCCTGCCGCCGGGCGCGCACTCGAAACGCAACGGCGGCAGCCCGGTCCGGCCTCGTACGTCCAGTACCAGGCCACCCGGCCCCAGCAGTTCCCTGTGCGACCTGTCCATGCCGGCCAGTCTCGGGCACGGCACGGAGTGTCCGACAGCGGATTACGCCTTGCTCTCGCGGCCCTTGAAGCGCACCGGACCTGAAACACCAGGAGTCGGCGCCGCGTCTGTGCCGGGAAAGGGCGCGCGCCGGTGACGCGGTGGTCGTGGTGGTGCACGATCCGGCGCTGGAGCGGCCTACGCGCACCGGGTCGCGATCCTGTGCGCCGGTCGTGTCACGGCCGACGGTCCGCCTGCCGAGGTTTTCACCGAGCGACTGCTTTCGGACGTCTGCGACCAGCCGGTTGAGGTGTTCCCGCATCCCCGCACGGGGGCGGTTCTGGTAACCCCCGCACCGCGCTGCTTGACCTTCTCTTTACTCTTTCTTGGGGTCTGTTTTGAGCCGCCGAGATCAAGCCGTGCCTGTGAGATTTCCGTGAGAGCTGAATCGCGACCCGGCCGGGTAGAGGTGAGGTAAGCCTCATGTAAGTTAGGCCAGCCTCACCACACCATCCCCGCTTGGAGCCTGCATGCGAGCCGTCCGACTCACCGTCACCGCAGCCGCCACCGTGGCCGCTCTGACCGCCATCACGGCCTGCACGGCGAAGAGCGACGCCAAGGACGGCGACGCGATCCAGGTGACCGCAGCCGATTCCAAGTGCGACACCTCCGCCACGTCGGTTCCGGCCGGCCAGGTCACGCTGAAGATCGAGAACAAGGGCTCGAAGGCCACCGAGGTCGAGATCCTCTTCCCGGACGACCGGATCGTCTCCGAGAAGGAGAACATCGGCCCGGGCACCAAGTACACCCTGACCGCCGAGGTGAAGGCCGGCGCGTACGAGATCGCCTGCCGCCCGGGCATGAAGGGCCACGGCGTCCGGCAGAAGCTCACCGTCACCGGCTCCGGCAGGACCGCCCAGCGCAACCCGAAGCTGGACAAGGCCGTTGCCGACTACCGCGAGTACGCCCAGGAGCAGGCCGACGCCACCGTGCCGCTCGCCGAGACCTTCGCGAAGGCGATCAAGGCCGGCGACATGGAGGCCGCCAAGAAGGCGTACGCCCCCTCGCGCCTCGGCTGGGAGCGCACCGAGCCGATCGCCGAGTCCTTCGGTGACATCGACCCCAAGACCGACACCCGCGCCGACGGCCTGGAGGCCGGCCAGAAGTGGACCGGCTGGCACCGCCTGGAGAAGGCCCTCTGGGCGGACAAGAAGATCGGCGCCGAGGAGAAGACCCTCGCCGACCAGCTGGTGACGGACCTGAAGGACTGGCAGGAGCGGGTCGGCAAGGCCGAGATCACCCCGACCTCCATGGCCAACGGCGCCAAGGAGCTGCTCGACGAGGTCGCCACCGGCAAGGTCACCGGCGAGGAGGACCGCTACGCGCACACCGACCTGGTCGACTTCAAGGCCAACGTGGAGGGCGCGCAGAAGGCGTACGAGCTGCTGAAGCCGGTCGCCGAGCAGAACGACAAGGCCCTGACCACCGAGCTCGACAAGCAGTTCACCGGGCTGAACACGCTGCTCGACAAGTACCGCTCCGACAAGAAGGCGTACGACTTCGTCTCGTACGACAAGGTCACCAAGGACCAGCGCAAGGAGCTGTCGGACGCGGTCAACGCCCTCGCGGAACCGCTGTCCAAGCTCGCCGCCACGGTCGCGAAGTAAGAAGGAGCAGACGGTCATGACCGAGACCCAGAACAGCTCCTCCCCCTCCCGCCGCGCGCTGATCGGCTGGGGCGGTGCCGGGCTCGCGCTCGGTGCCGCCGCGGCCGGCGGTGCGGTGGCGGCGGCCAAGGCGGGCAACGACGTGGATCCGACGGCCGCCGAGGCGGGCGGCGCGGTGGAGTTCCACGGCGCCCACCAGGCCGGCATAGCCACCCCCGTGCAGGACAGGCTGCACTTCGCCGCGTTCGACGTGAAGACCGACGACCGCGCCGAGTTCGTGCGGATGCTGAAGGACTGGACCGAGGCCGCGCGCCGGATGACCGCCGGGAAGGCGGTCGGCGAGGGCGCGTACGGCGGGCTGGCCGAGGCGCCGCCGGACGACACCGGCGAGGCCCTCGGGCTCAAGCCGTCGCGGCTGACGCTGACGATCGGCTTCGGCCCGTCCCTCTTCGAGAGGTTCGGCCTCGCGCACCGGCGCCCCGAGGCCCTGGTCGACCTGCCCCAGTTCCCGGGCGACAACCTGGACCGGACGCGTACCGGCGGCGACCTGTGCATCCAGGCCTGCGCGGACGACCCGCAGGTGGCTGTGCACGCGATCCGCAACCTGGCTCGCATCGGCTTCGGCAAGGTCGCCATCCGCTGGTCGCAGCTCGGCTTCGGCAAGACCTCGTCCACGACTCCGGACGCCCAGACGCCCCGCAACCTCATGGGGTTCAAGGACGGCACCCGCAACATCGCGGGCACCGAGACGGACCGGCTGAAGAAGTTCGTGTGGGTCGGCGACGGCGACGGTCCCGGCTGGATGGAGGGCGGGTCGTATCTGGTCGCCCGGCGCATCCGGATGAACATCGAGACCTGGGACCGGACCTCGTTGCAGGAGCAGGAGGACGTCTTCGGCCGGGACAAGGGTGAGGGCGCCCCGGTCGGCAAGGCGAAGGAGCGCGACAAGCCGTTCCTGAAGGCGATGAAGCCCGACGCGCACGTCCGGCTCGCCCACCCCGACTCCAACGGCGGGATCACGATCCTGCGCCGGGGCTACTCCTTCACCGACGGCAGCGACGGCCTCGGCCGCCTGGACGCCGGCCTGTTCTTCCTGGCCTACCAGCGGGACGTCCGCAAGGGGTTCATCCCGCTGCAGCGCAGGCTGTCGGCGCAGGACGCTCTCAACGAGTACATCCAGCACGTGGGTTCGGCGGTGTTCGCGGTACCTCCCGGCGTCCGGGACAAGGACGACTGGTGGGGCCGGACGCTGTTCTCGAAGGAGGCGTAGCCCGTGTTCTCCAACTACCTGATCGGCCTGCGTGAGGGTCTTGAGGCGTCGCTCGTCGTCTGCATCCTGATCGCCTACCTGGTCAAGACCGGCCGCAGGGACGCCCTGAGGCCGATCTGGATCGGCGTCGGCATCGCGATCGCCATCGCGATGGGCTTCGGCTGCGCGCTCGAATTCGGCTCGCAGGAGATGACGTTCGAGGCACAGGAGGCGCTCGGCGGTTCGCTGTCGGTCGTCGCGGTCGGCCTGGTGACCTGGATGGTGTTCTGGATGCGGCGCACCGCCCGGCACCTGAAGTCCGAGCTGCACGGCAAGCTGGACGCGGCCCTCGCGATGGGCACGGGCGCGCTGGTCGCCACCGCGTTCCTGGCCGTCGGCCGTGAGGGCCTGGAGACCGCCCTGTTCGTATGGGCCTCGGTGCACGCGGCGAGCGACGGCACTCCGCGCCCGCTGATCGGCGTGGCCCTCGGCCTCGCCACGGCGGTCCTCCTCGGCTGGCTGTTCTACCGGGGCGCCCTGAAGATCAACCTGGCCAAGTTCTTCACCTGGACCGGCGGCATGCTGGTCGTGGTCGCGGCGGGCGTGCTGGCGTACGGCTTCCACGACCTGCAGGAGGCCAACTGGATCCCGGGCATCGCCGACCTGGCCTTCGACATCAGCGGCACCATCGAGCCGGACAGCTGGTACGGCACGCTTCTCAAGGGCGTGTTCAACTTCCAGCCCGACCCGACCGTGGTCCAGGTCACGGTGTGGCTGCTGTACCTGGTCCCGACACTCGCGATCTTCCTCGCCCCGGTAGGGTTCGCCTCCGGGAAGGGGAAGGTGAAGGCACCTCATGACCAGGGAACGCAGCCGTCGAAGGCTCCGCAGGCGTGACCGGAGCGCGCTGATAGCGGCCTCGCTCACCGCTTTGTCGTTGTCCGCGAGCGGATGTGTGGTGGTGCACGGGGAGCGCGAGGTGCTCCCCGCCGCCACCCGCGCCGAGGCCGCCAAGGCCCTCACACGGTTCACGGACGCGTACAACAAGGCCGACAAGGCCTACGACAGCTCCCTGGACGAGGACTACGTCACCGGCGCCCTCGCCGACATCAACGCCGCCCGGCTGAAGGCCGGGCACGCGAACAACCCCGGCGGCAACCCGAACCACACCCCGCTGAAGCTGACGGACACGAAGTTCACCATCGTCAAGAAGGCTGGCTGGCCCCGCTGGTTCGTCGCCGACGCCAAGGCCAACCAGGCCGGCAACTTCCGCTGGCTGCTGGTGTTCACCCGCAGCGACCTCGGCGGCCCGTGGCAGGTGGCGTATCTGACGCTGGTCAAGCCCGGTGACGTACCGCGGTTCAAGACGGACGCGGACGGGTTCGCCGAGGCCGTGCCCGGCGGCGCCGCCCAACTGGCCGTCCCGCCGCGCGAGCTGAGCAAGGACTACGCGGCCTATCTGAAGAGCGGCGGGAAGACGTTCGCGGACGGGCCCAGCACCAGCGGCTGGCGCACGTACCGCAACGCGCAGGCCAAGAAGCCGGGGCTGGTGCGGCAGTACGTCGACCAGCCGCTGACCCGCGGCGACTACGCGCCGCTCGCGCTGCGCACGGCGGACGGAGGGGCGGTGGTCTTCTTCACGACGCACCACTACGAGAAGCGGACCTCGGCCCCGGGCACCACGGTGCCGATCCCGAACAAGGACGTGAAGGCCCTGATCAAGGGTGAGGTCGAGCAGTCGCTGACGCTGGAGTACATCTCCAACGAGGTCGCCTTGGACCCGGCGGGCAGCGCTCAGGTGTCGGTCCTGGGGCAGGTCCGGGGACTGACCGCCGCGCAGGGCGCGTAGGCCCGTCGGCCGGTCTAGTGCCGCGGGGGCCAGGCGGTGCCCGCGTGCTCGGCCTCGGAGCCGACGTGGCGGGCGCAGGCGTCCGTGAGCATCTCGAGCAGGCTCAGCGGGTCGGGCAGCGCATGCTCCGGGCCGCGTACCCAGCGCACCTGCTGGCCGTCGTCGCCGGGCAGCCGGGCGGGCGGTACGAGGACGTAGGAGCCGCGGCAGTGCCAGCGCAGCCCCGGGTGCTCGTCCATGGTCTCGGGGCGGCAGTCCAGCTCGCAGGGCCACCACTCGTCCTCGTCCTCGGGGGTGCCCCGGGTGAGGGTGAAGAACAGCATGCGGCCGTCGTCGCTCTCGGCGACCGGGCCGACCTCCACACCGCTGTCGAGTAGCCGCTCCAGCGCCTCCCGGCCGGCCTCCACGGGCACGTCCAGGACGTCGTGCACCATGCCGGTCGCGGTGATGAAGTTCGCCTCCGGCTGGTGCCGGGCCCAGCGCTCGATCTGCCCTCGGTCGGTCGTGGACTGCGTCTGCCAGGCGAACGACACCGGGTGCCGGGCCGGGGTGGGACAGCCCACGCGGTCGCAGGAGCAGCGGTAGCCGGGGGCGGGGTGTGCGGCGGGCGCGAGCGGCAGTCCCGCCGCGGCGGCGGCGAGCAGCAGGGCCTCACGGCCCCCGTCGTCGGCGGTTTCCTTCGGGCGGCGTCCGAGCAGCCACTGGGAGAGTTTGCCCCGCCGGCCCGACCGGCCGCCGAACGTCGCGCTCATCTATCGCCTCCGTCGCCGTGGTCGCCTCGCTGTGGTGCGGACAGCATGCCTCATCGTCCCATCTTCCTGCCTCCCGGGGGCCCACACCCCGGACCTGGAGAAACCGGACGAGACGCGACTCACACAAGCGCCGGAGGGGAAGCGGCACGCACGACCGGGGGCGCGGGGCCCATTGCCGCTCGGCCGCGGCGGGCAGCCGGGCGAGGTGCGAAAGCGGACGAGACCGGTAGCCGGGCGAGGTGGGAAGGCTGCCCGGCGCGGGTCCCGCCGCCGGAGGCAGGGAGCTCAGCGAGTCGGGTGGGTGGGCGAAGGATCAGCGGGGTGCCAGACCGTGCAGGGCGTAGTCGATCAGCGTGTCCGTGTAGGCGTGCGAGATCGGGGCCGTGCGCTGGAGCCAGCGTTGGGCGAGGGGGGAGACGAAGAGTTCCAGGGCGATGCGCGGGTCGATGCCGGGGCGTACCGCTCCGCTGTCCTGGGCCGAGCGCAGCCTGTCGACGTACAGCTGGAGCTGGGGTTCGAGCAGCTTGGCGACGAACTCGCGGCCCAGTTGCTCGTTGACCACGCCCTCGGCGGTCAGCGCGCGGGCAGGTACGTCGAAACGGGGATCGAGGAGTTCGTCCACCGTGGCCCGCAGCACCGCCTTGAGGTCGGCGGCGAGGTCACCGGTGTCCGGGATCGCGTACGGCTCCTGCCCCGCCTCCCGGGCCGTCTGCTCGCCGAGGTCCAGGAACGCCTCCAGCAGCACGTCCGCCTTCGACCCCCACCACCGGTAGATCGTCTGCTTGCCGACCCCGGCCCGGGCGGCGATCCCCTCGACGGTGGTCTTCGGGTATCCGACCTCGCCGACCAGGGCGAGGGCCGCGGCGTAGATCGCCCGGCGGGACTTCTCGCTGCGGCGGGTGGCGTCGGGGGCAGGCTTCTTGACCATGGGTCGAAGCTAACAAGCCCCTATGACACCGGGTCCCCGGACTCCGCGGTACCCGGCGGCCACGCGTCCCCCCAGTCGGCGTCCCGGGCCGCCTTGTACAGGTCTCCGTGCCGCTTGGTGACCGTCGTACGGCGCAGCCGCTCGTCCGCCTCGCACAGGTCGAGCAGCACCTGGCCCTTGCGGATCTGCGGCCGCCGCACCACCCGCGCGGGGGCCGGTTCGGCCGGCAGCCGGGTCGCGGCGACGTAGCTGAACTTCTCGTCCTCGTACGCCAGGGACCCGCCCTTGACCTGGCGGTGCAGGGAGGAGCGGCTGACCCGGGCCGAGAAGTGGCACCAGTCCGTGCCGGGGACGATGGGGCAGGCGGCGCTGTGCGGGCAGGGGGCGGCGACCCGGAATCCGGCCCGGATCAGGCGGTCGCGGGCCTCGATGACACGGTCGTAGCCCGCGGGCGTGCCGGCCTCCACGATCACGACGCTCTGCGCGGCGGCCGCGGCCGCGTCGACGAGGGCGGCGCGGTCGGCCTCGGCGAGTTCGTTCAGGACGTACGACACGGTGACGAGGTCGGTGCTGTCCAGGGTGAGCGCCGCTCCGATGCGGGCGCGCTGCCAGCGGGCGTCCCGCAGCGCCGGGTTGGCCGCCGCGATCTCCCGGCCGAGGGCGAGCGCGGGCTCGGCCCAGTCCAGCACGGTCACCGGCCGCGTGCCCTCCCAGGTCGCGGTCACCGCCCAGGTCGCCGCGCCCGTGCCGCCGCCGACGTCCACGTGGCTGCCGGGTGTCCACCCGGGCACGGCGTCCGCGAACGCCTCCAGCGCCGAGCGGACCGCCTCGAAGGTGGCCGGCATCCGGTAGGCGGCGTAGGCGGCCACGTCGGCGCGGTCGCGCAGGATCGGGGCGTCGGTCGGGGTGGCCCCGCGGTAGTTGGCGATCAGCCGTTCCACGGCTCCGGCGGCGGACTTCGGCGGGAGTCCGTCCAGCAGCGCGGCCAGGGATGCGCGCAGGGTGTCGGCCGGGTCGGCGGGAGCGTTCACCCGGTGATTCTCTCAGGTGCCCGGCAGGGTCCGGGCCGCACGCGGCTCAGGCACCGCGTACCGCTCGCGCCAGCCGCGTGGCCGCGGCCGCCCGCGGTCCGCTGTCCGGGGGCCGTCTGCGCGGGTGGACGGTGTTGGCCAGCAGGATCAGGAACGTGTCCGTCGCCGGGTCCAGGACCAGGGAGGTTCCGGTGAAGCCGGTGTGGCCGGCCGCGCCCCTGCCCGCCAGCTCGCCCATGAACCACGGCTGGTCCAGGGCGAACCCGAGGCCCGGCGGGGTGAACAGGAGTTCCACGAAGTCGGGGCCGAGGATGCGCGCGGGGCCGTACGAGCCGCCCGCGAGCAGGGCCCGGCAGAAGACCGCGAGGTCACGGGCGGTGGAGAACAGGCCCGCGTGGCCCGCCACCCCGCCGAGCGCCCAGGCGTTCTCGTCGTGGACGACGCCCCGCAGCATCCCACGGTCCGCCTTGGCCCAGGGCCGCCGCTGGTCCTCGGTGGCGGCCGCGCCGGGGCAGGGCCCGTAGACGGTGGCCGTCATCCCGAGCGGACGGGTGATGCCGTCCTCGATCAGGACGTCGAGGCTGCGGCCGGTGATCCGCTCCAGGACGAACTGGAGCAGGAGCATGTTCAGGTCCGAGTAGAGGTACCGGCCGGGATCGAACGTGGGGGCCTCGGCACGGAGCAGGGCGAGGCGGGCCCGGTCGTCGGGGCAGTCGTACAGCGGGAGTTCGGGGCGCAGCCCGGAGGTGTGGGTGAGCAGCTGCCGCACGGTGATGTCGTGGTGGGCGGCCGCGGTGAACTCGGGCAGATAGGCACCGACCCGGGCGTCCATGCCGAGGGTGCCGCGCTCGATCTGCTGCACGGCGGCGACGGACGTGAACAGCTTGGTGAGGGAGGCCAGGTCGAAGGGGGTGTCGACGGTGGCCGGGACCCGGGCGGCGGGCGGCAGTTCGACACCGGTGCCGGTCTCGGGGTCGTAGGAGGCGTAGCGCACCGCCCAGCCCGCGGCCTCGGCCACGGCGATCACGGGGCCGCGGCCGGCCAGCACGACGGCACCGGCCGCCCAGGGGTGGGCTCCGGTGGTCAGGGCGTGCACCTCGCCGGCCAGGTGCCCGAGTTCGGTGGGGTCGAGCCCGGCTCGTTCGGGTGTGCCGACGCGCAGTCTCGGTGCGCTCAGTTCTGGTCTCCCTCCGACCCCGCACATGTGTTCCAGGGACGGCACATTCCCATGAAACAGGCCGCCGCGACCAGCGCTCCCGCCAGTTGGACGAGCGCCATGGGCACGGCCGTGCGCTCTCCGGCGACCCCGACGAGCGGGGAGGCCACCGCTCCGACGAGGAAGGAGGAGGCGCCGAGCAGTGCGGAGGCGGAGCCGGCGGCGTGCCGGGTGCGCAGCAGGGCGAGGGACTGGGCGTTGGGCAGGGTCAGGCCCATCGCGGACATGAGGACGAACAGGGCGGCGGCGACCGGGGCCAGGCCGACCTCGCCGAAGGCGCCCGCGGTCATCAGCAGCAGGGCGGTCGTGGCGAGCACGATCAGCGCGAGGCCGGTGGCGAGCACCTTGTCCAGGCTGACCCGGCCCACCAGCACCTTGCCGTTGACCTGCCCGGCGATCATCAGTCCGACGGAGTTGAGGCCGAAGAGCAGGCTGAAGGTCTGCGGGGAGGCCCCGTAGATCTCCTGGATCACGAACGGCGAGGCGCTTATGTAGGCGAACAGCGCGGCGAAGGCGAACCCGCCGGTGAGCATGTAGCCCGTGAACGGCAGGTCGGCGAGCAGGCCGCGCATCGCGCGCAGGGCCTCCCCCACTCCCCCGCCGATGGGGGTCACCCCGCTCGGGCGAAGCCGGGAGTGGGGGCGTTCGGCGGGCGGCAGCGTCTCGGGCAGCCGCAGCCAGACGAGGGCGGCGAGCGCGGCCCCGACCACGGTGAGGACGACGAACACGCCCCGCCAGTCCGTCACCCTCAGGATCTGCCCGCCGATCAGCGGTGCCACGATCGGCGCGAGCCCGGAGATCAGCATCAGGGTGGAGAAGAAGCGGGCCATGGCGACGCCGTCGTAGAGGTCGCGTACGACGGCCCGTGCGATGACGATGCCGGCCGCGCCCGAAAGGCCCTGCGCCAGCCGGAAGGCCACCAGGGTCTCGACGTTCGGCGCCACCGCGCACAGGGCGGTGGCGAGGAGGTAGACGGCGAGGCCGGACAGCAGCGGGCGGCGGCGTCCCCAGCGGTCGCTCATCGGGCCGACGACCAGCTGCCCGAGCGCCATGCCGGCCAGGCAGGCGGTGAGGGTGAGCTGGACGGTGGCGGCGGGGGCGTGCAGGGAGCGGGTGACCTCCGGCAGGGACGGGAGGTACATGTCCATCGCCAGCGGGGGCGTGGCGGTGAGTCCGCCGAGAACGAGGGTGACGAGCGGGCCGGTGCGGCGGGTGGCGGGGGCCGACGGCTGCGCGGTGGTGGGCTCGTGTCCCCTCTCCGGCGTCGGCGCCGCCGCGTGCTCGGCCATGTGTCCCTCCCTCTGCGAAACAGTCGGCACCCATGTTCTCAGTTCGCACACACTGCCGAGACGCACATGAACGCGGGCGGGACGCGACGGGGACGGAGCGTGCGCGGTCCGGATCCGGAGGGGCACGGGTAGCCGTATGGCGGACACTCGATTCCGTATGGCGGACTTCCCGCCTACGCTGCGGAGCCATGACTGACAGGCAATCGAAGATCGCTGTGGTGACCGGCGCCGGTTCCGGCATCGGCCGGGCCGTCGCCGTCGAGCTGCTGCGCGCCGGCTGGTCGGTGGCGCTGGCAGGCCGGCGCATGGAGACGCTGGAGAAGACGGTGGCACTGGTGCCCGGTGCGCCCTCGCTCGCCGTGCGCACCGACGTCTCCCGGCCCGAGGACGTGGAGGCGCTGTTCGCGGCGGCCGCGGAGCTGTTCGGGCGTATCGACCTGCTGTTCAACAACGCGGGGACGTTCGGCCCCGGCGGGGTGCCCGTCGAGGACCTGCCGTACGACGCCTGGCGGCACGTGGTGGACACCAACCTCAACGGGGCGTTCCTGTGCGCACAGGCGGCCTACCGGCGGATGAAGGAGCAGGACCCGCAGGGCGGCCGGATCATCAACAACGGTTCCATCTCGGCGCACACGCCCCGCCCCCTCTCGGTCGCCTACACCGCGACCAAGCACGCCCTGACCGGCCTCACCAAGTCGCTGTCCCTCGACGGGCGGCCGTACCGCATCGCGGTCGGCCAGATCGACATCGGCAACGCGGCCACCGACATGACGGCCCGGATGGAGGCGGGGGCGCTCCAGGCGAACGGGGAAGTCGTCCCGGAGCCGGTGATGGACGTGGCCGACGTGGCGCGCACCGTGCGACACATGGCCGAGCTGCCGCTGGAGGCGAACGTGCAGTTCGCGACGGTGCTGGCGACGGCGATGCCCTACATCGGGCGGGGCTGAGCCCGACGCCTCAAGTTACACAAGCGGAATTTGAACATCCGCAGTATTGCGGCCGCTCTGGCGCCTATGCTCAACTTTCCTCCACCAGAGCTTCACACTTGGAGCATGGGGGTTCCGTAGCCATACCGAGGGGGGAGACGGCAGCCGTTCCACCGGACCGGAAGTTGGGGGTGGACCTCGCGTGGGACCGCGGGGTACGCACCGGTGGGTGGAACGGCTGCCGCGCAAACCTCCGGCGGCTCGCGGGCATCGTGCCCCTGCCCTGTCGGTTGCGCCGCGGAGCCGGTGCGTCCCCACTCCGCCCGGCGGCTCAGCGGCGGTGTCGGCCGCCGGACTCGGCCTTCGGCTCCGTCTCCGTCTCGGCCTCGATCCCCTTGTCCGGGTCCGGCTTCGCCGCCTCCGCCGCACGCGCCGTCCTGACCTTGCGCCGCAGCGCCCACGCGCCCGCTCCCAGCAGGGCCGCCGTCCCCGCGGCGCCCTCCAGCAGCCGCAGTGCCGAGGGACCCTTGGACGCCGAACCGGAGGCACCGGCCGCGCCCGCGGCCCCCGACTTCCGCGACGCGTGGCCCGCCCTCGCCCCGCCCTCGCTGATCGGTTCGACCAGCGCGCCCACCGGCTGCGCGGAACTCCCGCGCCCGAAGCCCCAGTCGAGCAGCGCGGCGGTCTGCTCGTAGACGGCGTTGCTGCCGGTGGCCGGATGCATCACGGTGACCAGCAGGGTCCGGCCGCCCCGGGTGGCCGCGCCGGTGAAGGTGTTGCCGGCATGGCTGGTGTAGCCGTTCTTCACCCCGATGAGGCCCTGGTACGTCGTCAGGCCCCACGCCCCGGTCAGCAGACGGTCGGTGTTCTGGATCTGGAAGGTCTTCTTGCCGCCGGCCGGGAAGTTCGCGGTGCGCGTGCCGCAGTAGCCGCGGAAGTCGGTGTCCTTCAGACCGTGCCGGGCGAACAGCGTGAGGTCGTACGCCGAGGAGATCTGCCCGTTGTGGTCGAAGCCGTCGGGGCTGACCACATGGGTGTCCAGGGCCTGCAGATCCTCGGCCCTGGCCTGCATCTCGGCGACCGTCTTCGCGACGCCGCCGTTCATGTGCGCGAGCACGTGCACCGCGTCGTTGCCGGAGCGCAGGAACACGCCCTGCCACAGCTGCTCGACGGTGTAGGTGAGGCCGGGCTTGATGCCGACGAGGCTGGAACCGGCCGGGACGTCGGCGAGGTCGGCGTCGGTGACCTTGTACCGCTCGGTGCGGTCGAACTTCTTCAGCACGGTGTCCGCGAACAGCATCTTCAGCGTGGACGCGGGCGCCAGGCGCTGGTGCGCGTTGTACGAGGCGAGCACCTGACCGCTCTCGCAGTCGGCGACGAGCCAGGAGCGGGCGGTGAGGATCTTGGGCAGTCCGGTGGCACCACTCACCTGGATCCCGTCGCGAGCCAGTCGCTCACCGCCGATGACGGTGGCATCGGCCGCCGAGGCGGGAGCTGCCGCGGACAGGGGGAGGGCGGCGGCCGTCAGTCCGAGGACGGCACGCCGGCTGGGCCGGGAACAATCGCGCACTCCGGGACCGTACACCGCGCCCAGCAGCGGTTTCCGGGTAGGACCCTCCGTGGCCCAGGAATTTGCTGTCTTATGAAAATCCTTTCATACGCCCCGCTTTCTCAGCTCTGGCACATCTTTTACCCAGTGCGCCTCAAAGGTTCCTCGCCGGCTTGTGGCCGTGCCACAGCGGACGCCGAGAATTTCGAGTGCCAAGTCGCTCTACGGCCTGACGTCGTCGTACGAAGTCCTGGGACCGCTCAACGCCCGAGCAGGCGGTCGATCTCGGCCGACTGCGCCGCGGTGAGCGGCCCCTTGGCGATCGCGCCCGCGTTCTGCTCGGCCTGTGCGACGGAGCGGAACCCGGGGATCGGAATGGTGCGCCGGCTGCGCGCCCACAGCCAGGACAGGGCCCCCTGCGCGAGCGTACGGCCGTCGCTGGTCAGCACCTCCCGCAGCGCGTCGACCCGGGCGAGCCACGCGGGATCGGCCCCGGACCCGTCCCCGAACCCCTGCAGCCACGCGGGCGGCCTGCTCCGGATGTCCCCGGCCTCCATCGCTCCGCCACGCTTCCCGGTCAGCAACCCCATGGCGAGCGGGCTGCGGTTGATGCTGGCGAGCTCCGACTCCTCACACAGTGCCAGCATTTCGGGCGCGTCCTGCAACACGTTGAGCGTGTGCTGTACGGCGGCGCAGTGCTTGCCTTCGGCGAAGACGGCTGCGCGGGCGGGGTCGTCCGTGCTCCAGGCGTAGGCACGGATGAGCCCCTTCTCGACGAACTCCTCGCACAGCTCGCGGAGTTGAGCCGCCCGCTCCGGCTCAGCGTCGGAGAGGTGCAGTTGGTAGAGGTCGACGTAGTCGGTGCCGAGGCGACGCAGGGACGCGGTCAGGGCACGGCGGGCGTAGGCCGGGGAGTCGTCGGCGCCGATGTGGGTGCGGGTCGGCTCGTCGAAGACGTTGCCCCACTTGGTGGCGACGACGACATCGGCGCGGCGCTTGCCGAGGGCTCGGCCCAGGACGCGTTCGCTGTGGCCGGCGCCATAGGTGTCGGCGGTGTCGAAGAAGGTGACACCGAGATCGAGGGCACGGTGGATCGCCCGTACGGACTCCTCGTCGTCGACCCTGCCCCAGCCGAGGGGCTGCCCGTCGGCGGACTGCCACTCGCCGCCGATGGCCCAGCATCCGAACCCGAGGGCACTCACTTCGATCCCTCCCCCGCTCTCGGCTTCGCCCGAGCGGGGGGACCCCCATCGCCCCAGAGTCCTGGTCGTGGTCTTCACGCCTGCGTCCATGCCCGTGTCCATGCCTACGTCCATGCCTACGTCCATGCCTGTGGACACTAGGAGTTGAAGCGCACGCGAGGACAAGCCCTCGGGCGGTGCGTCGTTCCGGGCCTACGCCTGCCCGGTCTCGAAGCGGGAGATGTGGCCGTCGGGTGTGATGGTGAAGCGCCAGGCGGTGCGCATCTCGCCCCAGGTGTCGTTGCGGTACTGGGCGACGAGCGCACGGCCGCCGTCGGACTCGGTGTCGACGTCCATGTGGCCGTTGGAGGTGAAGATCTCCCGGTCGATCCAGTCGTCGAGGTCACGGTCCGAGCCGTCGTCCGACATGGTCGCGTCGGGCGTCAGCAGGTCGAGGAACGCGTCGCGGTCGTGCGCGTTCACGGCGGCGACGAAGGCACGGACGGCCGGGTCGCTGAGCTTGGAGGTCTGAATCGCCATGCCAGCCAGACTCACACCGCTCCCCTGGCCCCGCCACCCGAACGCCGTCCAGGACGGGCCCGCCCGCGTACGGGATGCGACGGTGGAAACCCGGGAGGGGACCTCGTACCTGCTGATGGGGAGCCACCGTGACCTGTTACGACCGACGTGATCTGGGCCTGTTGCTGCTCCGGCTGGGGACGGGCGGGGTGCTGGCCGCGCACGGCGCGCAGAAGCTGTTCGGCTGGTTCGGCGGGCACGGCCTGGAGGGAACCGGTCAGTTCATGGAGTCCGTCGGCTATGTGCCCGGCAGGGCCAGTGCGACGGCGGCGGGCCTCGCGGAGACGGGCGGCGGCACTCTGCTGGCGCTCGGTCTGGCGACCCCGGCGGCGGGAGCGGCGGCGGCCGGCGCGATGACCGGGGCGGCGGCGGTCCACAAGCCGAACGGCTTCTTCGCCCAGGAGGGTGGTTACGAGTATGCGGCGACCCTGGGCCTGGCCGCGGCCGGCCTCGCCGTCGCGGGACCCGGCCGCCTCTCCCTCGACCACGCGCTCGGCCATGTGTTTGATCGCGGCTGGATGGTCCCGGTGGCTCTGGGGGTGACGGCGGTGGCCACGGCGGTCGTGGTGGGCGCGCGGAACGCCCGGATGCGGCAGAAGGTGGAGGGGGAGCAGGAGGTGTTGTTCGAGGATTAGACCGTCCGAGGCATGGCAGGCTGCGGGACATGGGCGATCAGAACACCTCCGCGGGCCTCTGGACGACGATCGACGAACTCTGGAGCCGCCTGGAGGAGACCCGCAGGCACGCCGGGCAGGAGGGCGTGCTGCTGCGCGTCCTCAAACTCTCCGAGGAGGTCGGGGAGGTCGCCGAGGCGGTGATCGGGGCGACCGGCCAGAACCCGCGCAAGGGGGTCAGCCACACGTGGGAGGACGTCCAGAGCGAACTGAGCGATGTGGTGATCACGGCGCTGGTGGCACTGCGCACGCTGACACCGGACGCACAGGAGGTGTTCGAGCGCCATCTGAGGAGGGTCCGGGACCGGCCGCTCGGTCCTTCGGCCTGAGCCGGGCCGCCCTGCCGGGCCGTGCGACCGGCCTCAGAGGGCGCGCAGCAGCCAGGTCAGTTCCAGCTCACGCGCGGTCAGCGCGGCTGCCTCGCGGAGCTGGTCGGCCTCGGCTCCGGGAGGCAGTTCGCCGGCGAGGGTGAGGGCCGCGGCCGCCGTCTGCGGACGGGCTCCGAGGGCTGCCCGCAGGTGGTAGGACCTGCGCAGCCTGGTGATGCCCTCTTCCCGGTCCCGCTCCAGGAGGCGGGCGCCGATGTGGCGGGCGCCGTACGACTCCAGCAGCGTGTCGCCCTGCTTCCGGGCCTGCTCCATGGCCTGCTGGTAGGCGGTTCCCGCCGTGCCGGGATCCCCGTCGACGTTGTCGGCGAGCACCCCGAGCCAGAACACGGCCCAACCGGACAGCCGTGCGTCGGCCGTGGCGGCGGTGAAGTCCTCGCGGGCCCGTCGCAGGTCGTCGGCGCGGGGGTCCAGGCCGAACAGCAGCCGCGTGTAGCGCACCTGTGCGCGGAGGAATCCGGCGAGCACCGGGTCGGACGGCACCAGCGCGCCGACCGCCTCCTCGGCCGCGGCCTCACCGTCCAGCCGCCACCAGTGGCGGTCCACCAGGATCTCGGCCCGCTCCGCGAGCGCGTCCGCCGACAGCAGGGCGAGCGCCTCGTCCCAGCGGCCCGCGCGGTGCAGCATGCGCGCGACCGTGGTTCCACTGCCCGGCGTGTAGGTGGCATCAGTCATCATGGTGCCTACTCTTCAGGCGTGGAATGTAGGTGGTCAAGTGCATTACGTCGACTACATCGGGAATCTGACCCGACTCGCGGTCGAAATCGTCAACGGCGACGGCCCCGGCGAGCTGCGCCGGGAGATGTTCCGCCAGCACCGGATCCCGGAGCCGGACGCCGGGCGGCTCGCCGCCTTCCTGCCCCTGCTGCGCGATGCGGTGCGGGCCGCCGCCGAGGGCGGACCGACCGGCCCCGTCAACGCCCTGCTGGAACAGCACCCACCGCTGATCCGGGTCGACGACCACGACGGCGAGGGCTCACCGCATCTGCACTTCGCCCCGAACGGCGAGGACGCCGTGGTCTGGCTCGGCCGCAGTTGCGGCGCCGCACTCGCGCACGTCGTCTGCGGCGACCCGGCCGTGACGATCGGCCGCTGCCATGCCGCCGCCTGCGCACGCTTCTACGTCGACGACTCCCGCAACCGCACCCGGCGCTTCTGCTCCAACGCCTGCGCCAGCCGGACCACCGTCGCCGCCCACCGCGCCCGCCGCAAAGCCGCCGGCTGACCCGCAGGCAGAGCCGCAGGCCGAGCCACCGGCTGGCCCGCAGGCCGACCCGCAGGCCGAGCCGTGGACGGCCAGGATCCGGCCGCGGCCGCTCACCCGCGATTCGCTCGCCTCACCGGATCGCGTTCGCGCGGCATCCGGCGCGGATCACCCGCCGCGCCTACCGACCGGCGGCGACGGTCAGAAGGGGGCGGTAGTGACCGGGGGGATGCGGTTCCCCGATGGGCACTCCGCCGACTTCGACCCAGGCGTGGGCCGAGAAGGGATTGGTGCGGACGCCGGTGCACCAGGTGGGCCAGGTGCCGCGCGCCCGGCACAGGAGAGCGGTGGCCACCGAGCGCTGCAGACACGCCTGTCCCGCGCAGCGCAGGCTGACCGCGACCACGGCAGCGCGAGCCGCCCCGGCCTGTTCCGCGGTGGCCGGGGCGGCGCCGCGGCGGGCGAACTCCAGCACGGCGCGCAGCCGGGCCGGCGTGAGCCCGCTGAGGATCCGGGCGACGGCCACGGCCAGCAGGGGAAGCACGCGGCGGTGCGGGGGAAGCCGGTCACGGCGGGCCAGCGCGGCCGGGATGCTCATCGGCTCTCCCGCAGCAGGTCGGCCGAGCGCAGCGAAGCCAGCAGCGCGGCGACGTCGTCGCGGGCGCGCGTTTCGGGCAGGGCGTGCTGGGAGGCCAGGGCCGAAGCCGCCTGCTCGGGAGTGTCCCCGCCGGTGAGGCGGCGCAGGACCGACAGGCCTGTGGCGTTCAACTGCCAGTACCGGCCGGTGCGTTCGTGGAGGAGTACGGCTCCGTCGTCCGTCTCGGCGAGGGACACGTGCGGCATGAGGGCGAAGGTGTGGCTCATGTGCGGTGGTGCCGCCTTTCAGGATCGGGCTCGGGCCAGGTGGCGAGCGGCGCGGAACCAGGTTTCGCAGCCGAGGAGTTGCTCGACCGCGAAGTTCCGGCTCAGGTCGGCCTGCGGGGTGAGCAACTGCGTTCGGACCGCGTCCGCGGAGATCAGGCCCGCTCGGGCGAGTTCCGAGTCCGCGAAGAGTTCGAGGAGTGCGTCCCGGCTGCGGCTGAGCCCCGTGCGCAGGTCCTCGTCGAAGGCGCCCTTGGTGGTTCTGGTGCGGACGCGTTCGGGCAGGACGTCCCGCATCGCCTCGGCCAGCAACGGCTTGTACTCCCAGGGGGTGCACCGCTCGTGCAGGCGTACGGCCAGGGCGGCCTCCACGACCCGGTCGTCGAGGTAGGGCAGGTGCAGCCGGATCCCCGCCCGGCCGAAGAGACGGGCGGTCTGCCGGTACGCCGGTGCCGTCGCCCGCAGGGCCACCAGGAACTGGTGCTGGCCGCGATCGGCGGCCAAGGGGCGGGCGAGGCGGGCGGCCTGCCGCAGCTGCGATCGGGCCGCGTCGACCGCGGCGTCCGTCACCCAGGCGGGAGCGCGCAGCGGCAGCAGCCCCCAGCCGAGGGGCGGGTGCCGCCGGGCCGCGGCGGGGCCGGTGAGGGAATCGGCCTGCTCGCGCCACCAGTCCGCCACGGAATCCGTGCGCGCGAGCTCCGTGAGCGCCGCGCGCCGGGGCCAGCGGTGCAGGGCCTGGTAGCCGCGCAGATGACGTACCGCGAGCAAGGGGCGGCGGCGCAGCAGCCGGTGCAGATAGCCGGGGAGCCTGCCGAACAGCTCGTCCGCGCCGTGCCCGGCCAGGTGCGCTCGCGAGCCGCGTTCGGCCAGGAGGCCGGCCGTGTGTCTCATACGGGCCAGGGTCCGGGTGAAGAGATACGGCTGTTCGGTGTCGGCGAGGTCCGCGGGACGCGCGAACAGGGCGGGCAGTTCCTCCTGCCGCACGACCGTGTGCGAGGCGTGCTCCAGCAGGTCCGCCGAGTGTGCGGCGAAGGCCGCGTCGTCGTTGCCCGGGTCCGCCTCGGCCCAGCGGAAGGTGAGCAGCCCGGGTCTGCCGCGCGCGCCGAGGAAGCACAGGGCGGTGGAGTCCATGCCGCCGGACAGGTCCGAGCTGAGCGGCACCTCGTGCGACGTACGGGATCGCACGGCCTCCTCCAGTGCGGCGCGTACGGCCGACGCGCCCTGATCGAGCGGGAGTTCCGGCTCAGGAGGTGACCACCAGGGGAGTACTTCCGCGCGGCCGCCGGCCATGACCAGACGGTGGCCGTCGGGGACCGTGGAGACCCCGGACCACACGGCGGCGGTTCCGAGCGGAGCGGGCAGCAGGCCGACGGTCGCGAGCCGCGCGGCCAGCAGGCCTTCGTCCACGCCCGCGCCGGTCAGCCGCGCCAGGACGTCGGGGCGGTCCGAGGCGACCGGCCGCCCGTCGATCCGGGCGTGGAAGACCTGGCGCAGACCGGTGACGGTGCCGCACACGCCGACGCCCTCCGGGGCGGCGACGATCACATGACAGCTGCCGGACAGCTGCCGGGCCAGCGTGTCCGCGTCGGACAGCGCACGCACGCGTCCGGCCAGCCGGGTGAGCGACACGGTGGTGACCGGGCAGTGCCCGATCACCACCACGCGCACCGAGCCCGCCCGGGCCAGTACGACTTCGTCCGCGTCCCACCGGCCCACGATCCAGGGCTTGCCCGACGGGTGGGCGATGACCTGCGGTGACTCGAAGAGCCACGTGGGGTCGGTGGTGCAATCGTCGGACAGGACGACGAACCCGGTGCTCATGTCACTCCGTCCGAGCCGGCCGCTTCCTCAGAAGCCCTGCCTGGCGAGGAAGTCGCTGTGGTCGTGGCCGAAGCCGAGGGTGTCCTCCGAGAACTCCCCGACGGCCGTCAGCGCGGGCGGCTCATAACCCTGCCGAACCGCCGGCTCCTCGCGGTGCTGCTCCTGGATCTCCATGGTTCTCCTTCCATACGGTCTTTTTGGACTGCGGGCAGGAAGAAAGCTGCGGGCAGGAAGAAACACATGGAATGCCGAAGCCGGAATTCGGCGAGAAGCTGCTTCACCGCGCATGCGTACACCGCAAGGCCGCCACTTGGGAGACAGGCCTGATTGCGCTGGTCCCCCACATCCCCGTTCAAAACCGGAGTGCCGAATTCCCGCGCACTCCCCACCCGTTTTTCTTCGATCAAGAGAGTCGCACCCTCGAAGATCCCCGCACAACAGTACGAGCCTCAGATGACCGAAAAGGCGCCCCCCAAAGCTTCTTCACACACTGCCCGACGAGCGGAAATCACCCGGACCGGGCGGTGGTTGGCCGAAAGAGAGCGCCGCTGTCCGGGCGGAACCGGGCCCCTCGACCGTCCGCCGGCGAATTCTCCCCCGGAAGACGGACGGATTGCGCGTGCCGGAAGACATTCCACGGATCCCAGTGCGCCTTGACCCGCTGCAGCCGCTCGTAGCGTACATATCCCGGTAGAAGTCGCGGATCCAGGCCAGGCGTGGCGATTCCGGGGTCGATCAGGGCGTCCCGGCAGTCGAAGGCCCCGTCGTGATCGGCGTCCTCTCCCGAGGTCCGATACGGACCGACGGCGCCCGCGCACGCTCTCACGCGCCGGGGGCGCCCGCCGCCCGGCGGGCCGTCGCTCGGCGAGATCCGCTGCAGAGCGCCCCTCGCCGCAGTACAACTCCTGGCCACCGCACAACCCTTCGCCCCTCCGCCTCATCTTGCCTTCCGGCAGCAGCCGAACTGACCTGAAAGCAGGATCACTTGCCCAGTACGCCCTCTCCCCTCGTCCGGCGCGGTACGGCCGTAGCCGCCGCTTTCGGGCTGGTCACCCTGGCCGGGCTTCAGGCGGCCGATGCGGCACCGGCCGCCGGCACCGGGCCCGCGGCCCTCCACTGGTCCACCTGTCCCGCGGGCTCCGAGGCGCCCCGCGGCACGTACTGCTCCACCCTCGAGGTCCCCCTCGACTACGCCAAGCCCGACGGCCGGCAGATCAAGCTCACGCTCTCGGTGGCCGGCGATGTGAACGCCCCGCACACCCTCGTGGTCAACCCCGGCGGGCCGGGCGAACCGGGTATCGGAACGGCGAAGCTGGTGTGGAGCTCGCTGCCCCAGGACGTCAGCGCGAAGTACAACGTGGTCAGCTTCGATCCGCGCGGCGTCGGTGCCAGCACCCCGGTCTCCTGTGGGGACACCAAGAAGCTGATCAAGCATCCGGCCGCGCCGTACACGCCCGGGAGCGCCGCGCAGGAGGAGGCGCGGCGCACCGTGGCCCGCAAGGTCGCCGAGCAGTGCGCGGCGAACGCCAAGGACCTGCTGCCGTACATCACCACGGAGAACGCGGCCCGCGACATGGACCGGATCCGTACCGCGTTGCACCGCGGCAAGCTGGACTATCTCGGGTATTCGTACGGGACGAGGCTCGGCGCCACGTACGCGACGCTGTTCCCGTCCCGCACCGGGCGCATGATCCTGGACAGCGTCGTCGATCCGACCGTCACCACCTACGCCTCGCAGTACGAGCAGGATCCGGCGCTCCAGCACCGGGCCGGCCAGTTCTTCGCCTGGGCGGCCAAGAAGGACGGCACCTATCACCTGGGCACCACCGCGGCGAAGGTGTCGGCCACGTGGGACGCCGTCCGCAAGAAGCTGGACGCCCACCCCGCCGGAGGCAGGGCGGGCAGCGCCGAGCTCGACGATCTGCTCGCCTCCTCCATGTACACCGATCTGTTCTGGAGCGACGCGGCCCAGGCCGTCTCGGACTACCGGCGCGGGGACGCGAGCACGCTGCTCGGCGCGACCGACCAGCTCGGCCCCGGCGCCGTGAGCCCGGCCCAGCTCGCCTACAACTGCGTGGACGACGCGTGGCCCCGGGACTGGGCGACCTGGCACAAGGACACGACGGCGGCCGCCCAAAAGGCCCCGCTGTTCGCCTGGCTGAACAGCTGGTACAGCGCGCCGTGCGCTTTCTGGAAGGCGCCGACGGCCCGGCCCGTGAAGATCGGCTCGGTGAAGGTGCCGCCGGTCCTGCTGCTCCAGTCGAAGGACGACCCGGCGACGCCGGTCGAGGGGGCGCGGCGCATGCACCAGGCGCTGTCCGGTTCCCGGCTCGTCGTCGCGGGCGGCGGCAACCACGGCCAGTACCTGTTCGACGGCAACACCTGCATGGACCGCCACGGCAGCCGCTACCTGCTCACCGGCCGACTCCCGGCCACCGACAGCACCTGCCCGGCGACTCCGGCGCCTTGAGAGGTGGCGGACGAGTCGAACGGTACGCCGGGCACATCGCATCGGACGCACGCGTCTGACCTGCTCTTCTGCGAGCCCAATCGACGGTGACCTGCCGGGCCGGGTCGCAGAGGCGATCTGGTCCCGAGCCAGGTACGCGAAGGCCTCCAGGACGGTCGTCCCGGAGGCCTGACCGGTACCGACTCCGGTCAGCCGCCGGGTCCCGACGATCCGGACGGAGCTGTCCGGCGGTCTCGTGGACAGGACCCCGGACGATACGGCGGGGCGGGCACATGGCCTGAGCCGGCAGACGAGTCGGGCTGTACGCCGGGTTCTGTTCCGAGGGGTCCTCGCGGGCCCCTCGGCGACGGCCATCCATCTAGGGCCGACGTTGCCGCCGACCTCGTGCGGTCTACCCGCGGACTCGGGCGGGCAGCCCTCGAACGTCCGCGCAGAGCGCTTTTCACGGCGCTCCTCTTGACCTTGCTCCGGGTGGGGTTTACCTAGCTGCCCAGGTCACCCTGGGCACTGGTGGTCTCTTACACCACCGTTTCACCCTTACCCGGCGCCTGAGCGCCGGGCGGTTTGCTTTCTGTGGCACTGTCCCGCGGGTCACCCCGGGTGGCCGTTAGCCACCACCCTGCCCTGTGGAGCCCGGACGTTCCTCGGGAAGCCCCCTAAGGGGACTCCACGCGGCCGTCCGCCCGGCTCGTCTGCCGTGTCGACCATGGTACCGGGCGGGTGGACCGGCGCGGACCGGAGGCGGCCGTCGCCAGGACCGAGCCCGTCAGGATGAGGGCGAAAGAGGCCAGCACGGACATGCTCAGCGGCTCGTTCAGGAGCAGCGCGCCAGCCGCCACGGCCACCGCCGGGTTGACGTATGTGATCACCGTCGCCCGTGTCGGGCCCGCCTCCTTGATCAGCTCCAGGAAGGCCACGAAGGCGACCGCCGTGCAGATCACGCCCAGGCCGGCCAGGGCCGCCAGGACGGACGGGGAAGGGAGGGAGGACGGGCGGGTCAGAGCCGCCGCGGGGGCGTAGACCAGGGCCGCCAGGGTCAGGCAGGCCGCCGTCAGATGGAGGGACGGGACCTCCTTCAGGCGGCGTGCGGCTATCAGGGGCGCCGTCGCGTAGCCCAGGACCGTCAGCAGCACCTCGGCCAGGGAGCGGGCGTCGCCGCCGGTCAGGTGCGGGAGGGTCAGGACCGTCACGCCCGCCAGGCCCAGCATCAGGCCCGTGACGCGGCGGGCTCCCAGGTGTTCCGCGTCCGGCGAGACGAAGAAGCGGGAGACGACCACTCCGACTATCGGCACGCCCGCTATCAGCAGACCCGCCGTCGAGCTGGACAGGTGCCGTTCGGCGTCGGTGAGGGTGAACCAGGGCCCCATGATCTCCAGGACCGCGAAGGCCAGCACGGGGCGCCAGTGGGCGCGGACGGTCCGGGCGAGGCCGCCCTGGCGCAGGGCGAAGGGGAGCAGGAGGACCGCGCCGAGCGCACAGCGCGTGAACACCACCACCGGCGGCGACACCGCGTCCACCGCCACCTTGATCATCAGATAGGGGATGCCCCAGACCACTCCCATCAGGGAGAAGAGAAACCAGCCGCGTGCAGTCATACGGCGAGTTTCGGCCGCCTTCTCCTCAGCTGTCTTGAACGCTGTTGCGGTAGGCCGCCGGGGTCACCCCGAGCACCCGCCGGAACCAGCGCGTCAGGTGCGCCTGGTCGGCGAAGCCCACCAGCCCCGCCACCTCGGCGGGGCGCAGGCCGGCTTCCAGGAGTCCGCGCGCCTTGCTCACCCGGTGCTGGGCGAGCCAGGCGTACGGCGGTATCCCCATCGTCGTGCGGAAGGCCCGTAGCAGCTGGTAGCGGGAGAGGCCCAGGTCGGCCGCGAGCAGGGCGAGGGAGGGCGGGGCGGTGAGTTCGTCGGCGAGGCGGTCCCGTACGACGTGCGCGATGTGATCCCCGCCCGGGACCGGGTCGGTCGGCACGCGTGCCGTGGAGTGGCGGCAGGCCAGGGCCGTCAGCAGCCAGGGGAGGCGGGACTCGGTCTCCAGCGGGTCGGGGCAGGCGCTGAGTTCGGTGTGGGTCACGCGCAGCGTGGTGGCCAGTTCGGGGTCGTCCAGGAGGGGTTCGCGAAAGTGCGGGAGGCCGCCGAGGGTGCCGTCGGCCAGCAGGGACGGCTCGGCGTACAGGGCGCGGTAGGCGTAGCCGTCGGTGGTGGTGCCGGGTCCGCCGGTGTGCATCTCGCCGGGTTCGAGGACGACGATCGTGCCGGGGCCGGTGCGGATGTGGCCGCCCCGGTAGTCGATGACCTCGGAGCCGCCCACGCAGACGCCGATGGTGTACTCGTCGTGGGCGTGCGGGGCATAGACGTGGCGGCGGAAGCTCGCGGTCAGAAGGTCGAGCGGAGGGCCGCAGCGGCCCAGCCGCGCCCGCGTCCACAGCGCCTCTTCCGCCATCGCACACCCCCTCGTCGTACCGCCCGCTAAGGGTGCAACGCGTTCAGGCCCCGCTTCCATGCCGCGTCCAGGTCGGCGTCCGCGGAAAACCGGCCGTGGATCTCCAGGATGACCATGCCGTGGGCGAAGGCCCAGACGGCGCGGGCGAGGTCCTGGTCGCCCGCGCACGTCCGCAGCAGCGGCAGGGCGGCCCGGTCCTCCAGGCCGGCCGGGAGTCCGGCGCGCGGCAGAGGGCGTTCGGTGGCCAGGCGGTACAGGTGGGGGTGGGCGAGGGCGTAGGTGCGGTAGGCCTCGGCGAGCGCCTCCAGCGAGCCGGGGGCGCGGGCCTCGGCCGCCTCCAGGGTCTCGGCCGTCTCGGCGAGCAACTGCGCGGTCAGCTCGGCCTCGACGGCGTGCTTGTCGGGGAAGTGCTTGTAGAGGGAGGGGGCCTTGATGCCCAGGCGGTCGGCGAGGGTCCGCATGGTGAGGGCGGCGGGCCCGGACTCCTCCAGGAGGGCCCGGGCGGCCGCGGCGATCTCCCGTGCCCTCGGCGTCAGACGCTCAGCCACGCTGGTGGCCCTCCTTCGTGCGCAGCCCGTATCCGAAGGCGCGATCGTACGAGATGTGGGCGAGCCAGCCGCACAGGGCCGCGAAGGCGGGGGCCCAGGTGACGGGGGCCGCCGTGCAGAGGAGCAGGAGTGCGAGCGGGATCAGGGCGCGGTGCATCGCGTTGTAGTACGGCACCGCGCGCGGCGCGAGCTGCCCTTTGGCCATGCGGGGCGCCTCGTCCAGGGCGACCAGGAAGGTGAGGTCCGGCAGGACGAGGAAGAGGAGGGCCGCCCCGCCCGCGAGCCAGCCGTGGTTGACGCCCTCGAGGACCGCGAAGGCCGACCAGAACAGGGCGCTCGCCAGCCATGCCGCGCGGCGGACGACGGGGAGGGCCGAGCGGGTCGGGGTGACGGTCGCCGTACCGGTCATGACTGCCTCCGATGGGGGTCGGGTCGCACGACGCCAGGCTAACGCCGTTAGCCGCGACAGTATGGCTAACAGCGTTAGCCGTCAAGGCCCTCTACGGCAGCGCCCGGTCCAGCGCGTCGAAGGCGGCCGCGATCCGCGCCCGGTGGTCCTCGGCGATCTCCTCCGCCCGCTCCCCCGCCAGCAGCCGGCGCGCGGTGGCGACATAGACCGAGCGATAGGCGCCGACCGTCAGCGCCGCGAGGAGGTCCGGCTCCGGGACCCCCGCCTCCGCGAAGGCCCCGGCGAGCGCCGTCTCCACCTCCTCGATCCCCTCCCGGGCGCGGGCGCGCAGACCGGGCGAGTCGATGACGATCCGCCAGAAGGCCGGGAAGCGGTCGGCGACCCCGCTCAACGGGTGGCGCAGGTCTAGGAGTTCGAGCGCGAGGCGGCGCAGCGCGGCGAGCGGGGTCTCGCCGGGGGCGCGCCGTCACACCGCCTCGCCGAAGGTCTCGACGGCCTCCGGGATGCGGTCGAGGAACAGGTCCTGCTTGCGGGGGAAGTAGTTGAAGACCGTCATGGCGGAGACACCGGCCGCCCGGGCCACCTCCGTGACGGTCACCTTGTCGAAGCCGCGCTCCACGAACCGCACCGTCGCCACGTCGGAGATCCGCTGCCGCGTCTGCCGCTTCTTGCGCTCCCTCAGGGAGAGTTCCGCATCTTCGCCATCCACCATGAGGAAATCAGGACGGGCTGACCGAGTCGCTGGAACATTGGCTCGGGACACCTGTGTCCCGCGCTTGACCCTGCCGCGACGTCAACGTCTGTACTGATCTCATGCGGATCGGAGAACTCGCCGCCGCCGTCGGCGTCACGACGCGCACGGTGCGGCACTACCACCACCTGGGCCTGCTGCCCGAACCCGAGCGCCTCCCCAACGGGTATCGGGACTACACCCTGCGGCACGCCGTCGTCCTCGCCCGGATCCGGCGGCTGACCGAGCTGGGGGTGGGCCTGGCCGAGGTACGGGACGTGCTCGCCGACGACGCCGGCAAGGACCTGGTGGAGGTGCTCACCGAACTGGACGAGGACCTGGCCCGGCAGGAGGCGGAGATCCGGGGGCGCCGGCAGCGGCTGCGGGCGCTCCTGGAGGCCGGGGCCGCCGGGGAACTGCCCGCCGACGGACCGCTCTCCCCCGAGCTGGCCGGACTCCTTGCGGGGCTGCCCGACCCCGGCCCCTCCCCCATGGCCGCCAAGGACCGCGAGATGCTCGCCCTGTTCGAGACCGCGGCAGACCCCGAGGCCCGGGCGCGACTGCTGGCCGCGCTGCGCGGCGCCTTCGGCGCCCCGGACGCCCTGACGCGGGCTCAGGAGGCGTACGCGCTGCTCGACGCGCTCGCGGACGCCGCTGCCGACGACCCGCGCGTGGAGCGGGCCGCGAGGGCGCTGGCAGACTGCATCCCGGCGGAGATGCTGCCGTCGGAGGGCGTGGACGAGAGCGACGCGTTCCTGCGCGCGTTCTACGCCGACTTCGCGCCCGCGCAGGCGGCGGCCGTCCGACGCGCCCTGTCCATGCTCACCGAGGAGCGGCCGTGAAGACCCTCCGCAGCCTGGTCCGGCACGAGGCACGGCTGTTCGCGAGCCTCGCCCTCTGGCTGACCCGGCGCACCCATGGGGCGGACGGCGGGCGGGCGTTCGGGTACGCGCGCGGCCAGGGGGCGACGACGGCCGGGCTGGTCGTCGTCTGCGTGGTCGAGACGTTCGGCATGGCCGTGCTGCTGCGCGAGTGGCCCACCGCGCACCGGGTGGTGCTGGCCCTGGACATCTACACCGTGGTGTTCGTCCTCGGTCTGCACGCGGCCACCGTGGTCCGCCCGCACGTCCTGACCCCGGACGCCCTGCGGGTGCGCTACGGGGTCCATGTGGACCTGCGCATACCCCTGACGGCGCTCTCGGCGGTGCGCCGGGAGACCCGGATCACGCACCGGCACGCCGACGGCGAACTGGACCTGGCCGTCAGCTCGCAGACCTCCGTCACGCTCGAACTCTCCGCGCCCGTCGCCCATGTGCCCCTCTTCGGCCTCCCCCGCGAGGTGAGCGTGGTCCGGCTGCACGCCGACGACGCCAAGGCGTTCGTGGGCGCTCTCACGCGGGCACGAACAGAACCTTCGCCGGACCCGGATCCGCCCGGGTGAGCCGGACCCGCAGCCGCTGCCCGAGCGAGAGGTGCTCGCCCTCGATCCGGCCGATGACCGCCGGGGAGGCCAACTGCACGGTGCCGACTCCCGGTTGACGGTCCGAGAGCTCCACCACACAGGCGTCGAAGACGTCCCCGACACGGCCCCTGAGGAGCGCGGCCTCGACCAGGTCGACGCACTCCCGCTCGACCGTGGCCGCGCGGCGGCTGCCCTCGGCCATCTGCCGGGGCAGGGTGTCGAGCGCGGCGAGCACCCAGTCGGCCGGGGGGTGACCGGCGGCGGCCGCGAGGCACAGTTCGGCGGTGTAGCGGTCGGCCAGCCGGCGCAGCGGGGCCGTGCAGTGGGCGTAGGGGGCGGCGACGGCGGCGTGCGTGGCGATCGCGGGCAGCTTCCCGTCCCGGAAGACCGTGTAGCCCGCGCCGCGCAGCAGGGTCGTGCACTCCTGGAGGAAGGCCGCGTGCTCGGGGCGGTGCGGGTCGAGGGTGCGGATCAGCGCCGCGTACGAGACATGGTGCGGCCAGTCGATGTGCAGGGCGGTCGCGGTACGGCGCAGCCGGGCCACTGCGCCGTCGGGGGCGGCCGGGAGGGTGCGCAGGACTCCGGTGCCGGTGGCCAGCATCAGATCGGCGGCGGCCATGCCGGTGAGCAGGGAGATCTGGGCGTTCCAGCCGTCCGCGGGCAGCGGGGCGCGGAAGGTCAGCTCGTAGGTGTGGTCCCGTTCGGTGATCTCCTGCTCGGGGACGTTGAGGGAGATGCCGCCGCGCTCCACCTCCAGGCGCTCGCGGGCCTGCCCGATCTCCCTGAGCAGCGCCACCGGCTCCTCGGCCGTCCCGGTGTCGATCTGCCGCTGTACGCCCGCGTAGTCGAGCTTCGCCCGGCTGCGGACCAGGGCCCGGCGCACGTCGACGGCAGCGGTACGGCCCTCCGTGTCCAGGTCGAGGGTCCACAGCACGGCCGGGCGCGGCCGGTCGGGCAGCAGGCTGGCGGCGCCCTCGTCGAGCACGACGGGGTGCAGCGGGACCCTCTCGTCCGGGAAGTAGAGCGTGTTCGCCCGACGGTGCGTCTCCGCGTCCAGGGCGCCGCCGGGTGCGACGAAGGCGGCGACGTCGGCGACGGCGTACCGGACTCGGTAGCCGGTGCCCCGCCGGGACAGGTGCATCGCCTGGTCCAGGTCGGTGGAGGCGGGTGGGTCGAGGGTGAAGAAGGGAAGGTCCGTGGCGTCGTACGGGGACGGGGCGGGCGTCTTCGCCGCACGCTCCGCCTCCTCCTGGACCTCGGCCGGGAAGCTCTCCGGGATGCCGAGGCCGGCGCGGAGCGCGGCGAGCGCGGCCCTGAGGGGGGCCTCGGGGGCGCCGGTCACGCGGATGGGGCGGCGGGGCATACAGCGAGCGTAGGGCGAGGTCACGGGAGCGGCACGCCGTACCCTTGCGCGGAGGTCTACATAAGGAGTACCCGTGCTTGTCCTGCTGCCGCCGTCGGAAGGCAAGGCGTCCTCGGGCCGTGGCGCCCCGCTGAAGCCGGAGTCACTGTCCCTGCCGGGGCTGACGGACGCGCGGGAGGCCGTACTCACGGAGCTGGTCGAGCTGTGCGCCGGGGACCCCGGGCAGAACGAGAAGGCGCGCGAGGTGCTCGGGCTGAGCGAGGGGCTGCGCGGCGAAATCGCGAAGAACGCGGGGCTGCGCACGGCCGGGGCGCGGCCCGCGGGGGAGATCTACACGGGTGTGCTGTACGACGCCCTCGGTCTTGCCTCCCTCGACGCGGCGGCGAAGAAGCGGGCCGCACGGTCTCTGCTCGTGTTCTCGGGGCTGTGGGGCGCGGTGCGTGTCAATGACCGCATCCCCTCCTACCGGTGCTCGATGGGCGTGAAGCTGCCGGGGCTCGGGGCGCTGGGCTCCCACTGGCGCACGCCGATGGCGTCGGTGCTGCCCGAGGCCGCCGGCGACGGGCTCGTCCTGGACCTCCGGTCCGCGGCGTACGCGGCCGCGTGGAAGCCGAAGGGCGAGGTCGCCGGGCGGACGGCGACGGTACGGGTGCTGCACGCGCCGACGCGGAAGGTCGTCAGCCACTTCAACAAGGCGACGAAGGGCCGGATCGTACGCAGCCTGCTGTCGGCCGGGGCCGCGCCGAAGGACCCGGTCGCGCTGGTGGAGGCGCTGCGGGACCTCGGGTACGAGGTGGAGGCGCAGGCGCCGGAGAAGGCGGGGAAGCCGTGGGCGCTGGACGTGCTGGTGGAGGAGATCCACTGAGCGGCCTGTGAGCAGCCGCCCATCGTATTGCATCATGTGCAACACCCTTTGCGCATGATGCTGCCCCTGGGCACGATGAGGGCATGACCTCACCGCCGCCCTCCTCTTCGGCTGCCTCCGTGCTGGATCTCGCGCCCGTCGTGCCCGTGGTGGTCGTGCCGGACGCCCGTGCCGCCGTACCGCTGGCGCGGGCCCTGGTGGCCGGCGGGCTGCCCGCCATCGAGGTGACCCTGAGGACCCCGGCCGCGCTGGACGCGATCCGGGCGATCGCCGAAGAGGTGCCGGACGCCGTGGTCGGGGCGGGCACGGTCATCGCTGCGGAGCAGGTGACGCGGTGCGTGGCGGCAGGGGCACGGTTCCTGGTCAGTCCGGGGTGGACGGACGCCCTGCTGGGCGAGATGCGCGGATCCGGGGTGCCGTTCCTGCCCGGGGTGTCGACCACCTCGGAGGTCGTCGCGCTGCTGGAGTTCGGGGTGCGGGAGATGAAGTTCTTCCCGGCGCAGGCGGCCGGCGGTACGGCCTATCTGAGGTCGCTGGCCGGTCCGCTGCCACAGGCCCGCTTCTGCCCGACCGGCGGCATCGGACCGGCGACCGCGCCGGAGTATCTCTCCCTGCCCAACGTCCGCTGTGTGGGCGGCAGCTGGATGGCCCCGGCGGACGCGGTGGCCGCCGGGGACTGGGGCCGCGTCCAGGAACTGGCGCGGGCCGCCGCCGGACTCAGGGGCGCAGGTGGGACGTGTCGTTGAACAGCCGCACGCTCGCGTTGCCGTCCGCGTAGTACGCCACCGCCGACAGGGAGGCGGCGGACAGCTCCATGCGGAACAGCGACTCGGGCGGAGCGCCGAGGGCGAGCCGGACGAGGGTCTTGATCGGGGTGACGTGCGTGACCAGCAGGACGGTGCGGCCGGCGTAGGCCGCGACCAGCTTCTGCCGGGTGGCCTCCATCCGGGTGGCGGTCTCGGCGAAGCTCTCGCCACCGCCGGTGGGATGGGCCTCCGGATCGGCGAGCCAGGCGTTCAGGTCGTCCGGGTGGCGCTCGCGGACCTCGCCGAAGGTGAGGCCCTCCCAGGCGCCGAAGTCCGTTTCGCGCAGCCCGTCGTCGATGGTGACGTCGAGGCCGAGGCGGGTGGCGACGAAGCCGGCGGTCTCCTGGGTGCGGGCGAGCGGGGAGGCGACGACGGCCTGGATGGTGCCGCGTCTGGCCAGTGCCTCCGCGACGCGCCGGGCCTGCTCGCGGCCGGCGTCCGAGAGGGAGGGGTCGGTGCCACCGCTGCCGGAGAAGCGCTTTTGGGGGGTGAGGGGGGTTTCGCCGTGGCGGAGGAGGACGAAGGTGGCGGGGGCGCCTAGATCTGGGGCGGCGCTCCAGCCGGGGCGCTGCTCGCCGGGAGGTGCCGCTGCGTCCACCCGTGCCGCCTGGGGGTCCCCCCAGGCCCTTGAGGCACTGGGGGAGGGACGACTGCCCGCAGCGGCGTCGGCACCCGCTCCGGCGCTCGCCAGGGCCGCTCGGGCCTTCGCCGCGCCCGCCGCCGCGTCGCCGGGTGGGCCCGACGGCTCCGGTGCGGCGCGCGGGGTGTCCAGGGCCGCCCTGGACTGCGACGGCGACCACTGCTCGCCCCTCGCCCCCGCGTCCATCGCCTCGTTGGCCAGGCGGTCGGCGTGTTTGTTCTGTTCGCGGGGGATCCACTCGTAGGTGATCTGTTCCGCGGGGAGGACCCGGCCCGCCTCCGCCGCGAGCGGCTTCATGGCGGGGTGCTTGATCTTCCAGCGGCCCGACATCTGCTCGATGACGAGCTTGGAGTCCATGCGGACGTGGATCCGGGCGGTCGGGTCCAGGGCGTGCGCCGCGCGCAGGCCGGCCAGCAGGCCCCGGTACTCGGCGACGTTGTTCGTCGCGACGCCGATGTACTCGGCCGCCTCGGCCAGCGTCTCCCCCGTCGCCGCGTCGATCACCACAGCGCCGTAACCCGCGGGCCCCGGGTTGCCCCGTGACCCGCCGTCCGCCTCGACGATGAACTCCCGCACCGCCTCAGCTCCTTACAGACCCGACTCGGCCGTACGCACCAGGATGCGACGGCAGTTCTCGCAGCGGACCACCGTGTCCGGCGCCGCCGAGCGGATCTCGTTCAGCTCGGTGATCGCCAGCTCCTGGCGGCAGCCCTGGCAGGTGCGGGCGTACAGCTTGGCCGCGCCGATGCCGCCCTGCTGCTCGCGCAGCTTGTCGTACAGCTTGAGCAGGTCGGCGGGGACGGAGCCGGCGACGATCTGGCGCTCCTTGGTGACCGTGGCGGCCTCACCGTCGATCTCCTCGAAGGCCGAGTCCCGGCGGCCGCCGGCGTCGTCGATCTTCGACTGCGCGGAGGCGACGCGCCCGGTCAGTTCGTTCACCCGCTCCTGGGCGGCCTCGCGGCGCTCCATGACCTCCAGGACGACGTCCTCCAGGTCGCCCTGCCGCTTGGCGAGCGAGGCGATCTCGTGCTGGAGGTTGGACAGGTCCTTCGGCGAGGTGACCGCGCCGGAGTCCAGGCGCTGCTGGTCGCGGGCGGCGCGCTGGCGCACCTGGTCCACGTCCTGCTCGGCCTTGGTCTGCTCGCGGGCGCAGTCGCTCTCCTCGGTCTGCGCGGCGACCAGCAGATCGCGCAGCTGCGTCAGGTCCTTGGTCAGCGACTCGATCTCGGCGTGCTCGGGCAGCGACTTCCGCTTGTGCGCCAGCTGCTGCAGGCGGACGTCGAGGGCCTGGACGTCGAGGAGTCGGATCTGGTCGGCGGGCGCGGCGTTCAGTTGGGGGCTCCTGCGGAATCAGAGGGGGCGCGCGAAGCGCTCGCTGGAAGGGTGGTGGCGGGCGTCGGGTGGGCCGTGGAGGCCGCGTGGGCGGTCCAGGGGTCGGTGACCGTCTTGGAGACATGGACCCTGAGGTCCCAGCCGTGACGGTCGGAGATCTCGTCGAGCTGGGCTGCGGCCAGCTCGCACCAGGGCCACTCGGTGGCCCAGTGCGCCGCGTCGAGCAGCGCGAGGGGGCTGTGGAGTACGGCTTCGGAGGCCGGGTGGTGGCGCAGGTCCGCGGTGAGGAAGGCGTCGACGCCGGCCGCGCGGACCTGGTCGAAGAGGCTGTCGCCGGAGCCTCCGCTGACGGCGACCGTGCGGACGAGGGCCTCGGGGTCGCCGGCCACCCGGATGCCCTGCGCGGTGGCGGGCAGCCGCTCGGCCGCCCGGGCGGCCAGCTCGCGCACGGTCAGCGGGTGGTCGAGTTCGCACACGCGGCCGAGGCCACGGCGGCCCTCGGGGTCGCTCGGGTCCGGCACGAGGGGGCCTACGACCCGCAGGTCCAGCGCCCCGGCGAGCGCGTCGGAGACGCCCGGGTCGGCGGTGTCGGCGTTGGTGTGGGCGACGTGCAGCGCGATGTCGTTCTTGATCAGCGTGTGTACGACCCGGCCCTTGAAGTGCGTGGCCGCGACCGTCGTCGTACCGCGCAGATAGAGCGGGTGGTGGGTGACCAGCAGGTCGGCGCCGAGCTTCACCGCCTCGTCGACGATCTCCTGGACGGGGTCGACGGCGAACAGGACCCGGGTGATCTCCTGGCCGGGGTCGCCCACGACCGTGCCGACCGCGTCCCAGGACTCGGCCCGCTCGGCGGGCCACAGGTTCTCCAGCGCGGCGATGACTTCAGACAGACGGGGCACGGAGAAAAGGCTACCTGGCTGTTCTGCGGGGCTGTACCGCTCAGGTCACCCGGGGCCCCGCGCAGCACATGGGTCTCCCTTCCCTCAGGCGAATCGCTTCTGCGCCACACGTATGTGTGAAGCCCGGGTCCGCCGGTCCCACGTCTGTGCGTGCGAAAACTAGCTTCGTCGCCGGAGGTGACCGAACGATGACGGCCTGTGCGATCGAACCGCCCCCCGCCGGCGCGCCCGGTACGGACGACGGTGCGCCGGGGGCGGGGTGCGCCATCACGGCGGACGGCGCGTACGCGGCCCGCCTCGCGCTGGACGGTGACTCCTGGTTCCCGGAGCGCTGGACCCTGGACGGCCCGGAGCCGTACGCGGTGCCGCTGCCCGGCAACCAGCCGGAGGAGCCCGGCACCCGGGTGCAGCCGATGGCGGACGGGCGGGTGCTGATCCACCGGCTCGTCGAACGGCGGCACGTCTTCTCGCTGCTGTACCCGACCGGCCCCGGCACCGGCGAGCTGCCGGTGGGCGCGGTGGAGTGCCCGGAGCCCGGCACCCGGCTCCGGCTGCTGCCGCCGGCGCCGTGCGGCAGGCGCGCCTATGCCCTCGCGGCCGGTGCGCGCTCCACGGCGGTGTGGCTGGTGGCGGGCGGTCCCTTCGGGCCCGAGCAGCTGGCCGAGGTCCCCGGACACTGCTCCGGCGGGGTCTGGCTGGACCGCGCCGGGCTGATGCTCGCCCTGGACCGGAAGCTGGGCGGGCACACCAAGACGGTCGTGGTGAACCTGGAGCGCGGGGGTGAGGTCTCGCCGCTGCTGCAGATCGCGGACCGCAGCGACGACCGGCTGCTGCTCGCCGACCCGGACAGCGGACTGCTGCTGATCTCCTCCGACGCACCCTCCCCGGGGCAGGAACGATTGGGCTGGGGGGTCTTGGGAAGCACGCTGCCGGTGCGCTTCCTGGAGTGCCTGCGGGTACCCGACTGCGCGGTGACGCCGTTCGCCATTCAGCCGGGGCAGGTGCTGACGCCGGAGAGCTGCGCGGTGGCGCTGCGCATCGACGGACCCTTCGCCAGCTGGGTCGGCATCTGGCGGCCCGCCGAGCGGCAGGTATGTCATCTGCCCGCGCCCGAGGGGTGGTTGACCGGGTCCGGCATGTGGACACGGGACGGGGTGCTGCGGCTGCCGTACGCCACGAGAGAGGTCCCGTGCGGCGTGGCGGAGCTGTCGGCGCACAGGGGGGAGCCGGAGGACTTGTGGGTCGCGGACGGTGCCGCCGGGGCGAGGGTGTCCGGGGGCGCGGGTCCGGAGGGTCCGGTCGGCAGCGATACGGCTGCCGGGGCGCCCGAGGTGTCCGGGAAAACGGCCGGTCAGGACCCCCAGGAGCCTGCGGCGGCCCGCCCCGTGCCGCTGCAGCAGGCACCGCTCGGACGACTTGTAACGAAGTAGCACCGGTCGGCGTGCCCGCCTGGATTCGACCCGAGGTGTGCCGGTTAAACTCGCCCGGCTGTAAGAGATCATGTTGACGGGGTGAGTTCTTCCGATGAGCGAGACCAGCACGACGCAGCAGCTGTCTGCCGACTCTCAGGAGGCGGTCGGCCACGGTCGTCACCGGGGGCCGGTCGCGGCCCAGGAGAGCGAGACGGCTCCGCACGGCCGGCACCGCAGGCCGGCCGAAGAGACGGCCGAGACGGCTGCCTGACGGTTGTACGGGAGAGGGGCTTTCCGCCGCCCGGCGGAGAGCCCCTCTGGCGTTTCACTCCCGCTTGAGCCCCAGCACCTCCGCCGCCGCGAACGTCTCCCCCGGCGGCCGTTCCGCGTAGTGCGGGCCGAGCAGGGCGTCCAGTTCGTCGTACGTGAACGTCTCCTGCTTGCTGTCGAACTGCGCCCGCACACGCGGCCGTTCCACGACGGCGACCATGCCGCCGTGCACGACGAGCAGCTGCCCGTTGACGCGTGCGGCGGCGGGCGAGGCCAGATAGCCGACGAGCGGGGCGACATGCTCGGGGGCCAGCGGATCCAGGCCCCGCTCCGGCCGGGCGAGGCCCGCGAAGACGTCCTCGGTCATACGGGTGCGGGCGCGCGGGCAGATCGCGTTGGCTGTCACGCCGTACTTGGCGAGGGCGAGAGCCGTGGAGGTGGTCAGGCCGACGATTCCGCCCTTGGCCGCCGCGTAGTTGGGCTGCCCGGCGGAACCGGCGAGAAACGCCTCGGAAGAGGTGTTCACGATCCGCCCGTACACCGCTGCCCCGGCCGCCTTGGACCGCTCCCGCCAGTGCGCGGCCGCGAAGTGGGTGGTGTTGAAGTGCCCTTTCAGGTGGACGCGGATCACCGAGTCCCACTCGTCCTCGGTCATGGAGAAGACCATGCGGTCGCGCAGGATGCCCGCGTTGTTGACCAGGATGTCGAGCTTGCCGAACTCGCGGGCCGCCAGCTCGACCAGGTCACGGGCCTCGGCGAAGTCGGCGACGTCCCCGGTGTGGGCGATCGCCCGGCCGCCCGCGTCGCGGATCTCGGCGGCGACCTCCTCGGCGGGCCCGGCCGAGGCCGCGCCGCTGCCGTCGCGGCCCGGCCGCCCGTAGTCGTTGACGACGACGGCCGCACCGAGCCGGGCGAGTTCGAGGGCCTCGGCCCGGCCGAGACCACGGCCCGCGCCGGTGACGACGGCGCAGAGGCCTTCCAGTGGCAGTGACATCTACGGAGTCCGTCCTCAGATCTCGATGCAGGTACGCAGGGCCGTCCCGGTACGCATCTGGTCCAGTGCCTCGTTGATCTCCGCCAGCGGCACCCGGTGGGTGATCAGGCCCTCCAGGTCGATGCGGCCCGCCCGCCACAGGGCGATGGTGCGCTCGTAGGAGCGCAGGACGTCCCCGCCGCCGTACATGGACGGCAGGATCCGCTTCTCGTCGAAGAACAGCTCGAACATGTTGAGTTGCAGGAAGTCGTCCATGGCGCCCGCGCCGACCACGACGAGCGTGCCGCCGCGCCGGGTGTTCTCGTACGCGGTGCGGGCGGTGGCCGACCTGCCGACGACCTCGAAGACGTAGTCGAAGCCCTCGCCGCCGGTGACCTGCTGCTTAGCGTCGGCCAGCTCCTCGGGCGCGACGGCTCTGGTGGCGCCGAACCTGAGCGCGGCCTCGCGCCGGGCGGCGACCGGGTCGACGGCGACGATCTCGGCGGCGCCCTTCAGCCGGGCCCCCTGCACGGCCGAGATGCCGACGCCCCCGCAGCCGATGACGGCGACCGACGAACCGGCCTCCAGAGCCGCGGTGTTGAGGGCGGCGCCGAGCCCGGTCGTCACACCGCAGCCGATGAGGGCCGCGATGTCGAAGGGCACGTCCTCGGGGATCGGCACCGCGCAGCCCGCGTCCACGACGACCTCCTCGGCGAAGGTGCCGGTGCCCGCGAAGCCGAATACGTCGGTAGCGCTGCCGCCGGTGCGCTTGAAGTTGGGGGTGCCCGCGTTCATGAACCCGGCCAGGCACAGTTCGGTCTGGCCGCGTTTGCAGGCGGGACAGGCGCCGCAGGCGGGCAGCCAGCAGATGACGACCCGGTCGCCGGGCTTCAGGTGCCTGACGTTCTCGCCGACCTCGAGGATCTCGCCCGCGCCCTCGTGGCCGGGCACGAACGGGGCCGGCTGCGGCAGCACCCCGTTCATCGCGGACAGGTCCGAGTGGCACAGCCCGGTGGCCCGCACCCGGACCCGGACCTTGCCGGGGCCAAAGCCCACCGCCTCGATGTCCTCAAGGACCTCCAGCTTGTCCTGGCCGATCTCGTGCAGTACGGCTGCGCGCATGGTGCGGCTCCCCTCGACAGTGGGCTGGCTAGGAGTGTTCGACGACGGTGTCGGTGAGGACCGGTGCGCCGGCCCGGTCCACCGCGCCCACCTCGACCCGCACCCGGCCGTCCTCGCGCCACATGCGGATGCGCAGGGTCTCGCCCGGGTACACGACTCCGGCGAAGCGGGTGGCGTAGGAGCGGACCCGGGTCACATCGCCGCCGAGCAGCGTGTCCACGACCGCCTTCAGCGTGATGCCGTAGGTGCACAGCCCGTGCAGGATGGGCTTGTCGAACCCGGCGAGCTTGGCGAACTCGGGGTCGGCGTGCAGTGGGTTGTGGTCGCCGGAGAGGCGGTAGAGCAGGGCCTGGTCGGCGCGCAGGGGCCGCTCGACGGCCCGGTCGGGCTCGCCGGCGGGCGGGTCGAGCCGGGCGGAGGGCCCGCGGTCGCCGCCCCAGCCGCCCTCGCCGCGGACGAAGATCTGGGCGTCGTTGGTCCACAGCGGGCCCTCGGCGTCGGCGACCTCGGTGCGCATGACGAGGACGGCGGCCTTGCCCTTGTCGTACACCGCGGCGATGCGGCCGGTGGCGGTGGCGGTGCCCTCGGCCGGGATGGGGCGGTGGATCCGGAGCGTCTGGCCGCCGTGCAGGACCTTGGCCAGGTCGACGTCGATGCCGGGCATGGACAGGCCGCTGATCACCCCGGGCGAGCCGGCGCCGGCGACGGTGGCGAAGCTGGGCAGGACGTGCAGCCGGGATTCCAGGGTGTAGCGCAGCTCGTCGGGATCGGTGGCGGGGCTGTCCTTGTCCGGGTTGGCGCCGGCGCCGATGCCGAGGTGGTAGAGCTGGACGTCCTTGGCACTCCAGCGGATCTCGCCGGTCCGGGGCTCGGCGGCGAGGGCCTTGGCTGCGTCGATGGGCATGGGGCTCCTGACGGGTCTCAAGACCTCGGTGCGGACGTCCGCACCGTCGGCCGCACCGAGGTCGTCCACGGGGCGGATCTAGAACGCGTTCCAGTCCGGCGCCCCCTGTATAGCCCAGCACTCCGCAGTTGTGAAGACTCCTGACGTCGCGTCAGATGGTGGGGCCGTGACATTTGTACTGCCCGAGTGCGGACATCCGCATCTGCCGGGCGGGCGCCCGGATGCCTAACGTCGTAGGCATGGCACAGACGCGAAGCGCTGCCGCTGTCGCTGCGGCCCGGCTCACCGGTTCTCGGTGCGATCATCGTGCTGACCATCTGGCTGATCGGGGGAACAGGGAAATGTCGTGGTGGGCGGAGACGAGACGCCGCATCCAGGACCTGCGCGAGGCGCGGGCCCGCTGGCAGGCGGACATGGAGCGCTTCAGGGCCGAGCAGAAGGCCGCCCGGAAGAACGGGGGCGTCCCGGAGACCGATCACCCGGGCCCGCCGCCCACCGGCTTCGCCCTGCTCCCCTGGCTGCTGATGGGCATGGGGGCCTTCTCCAACCTGCTGCAGGGCAAGACCCCCAACCCGTGGGTCGGCGGCCTGGGCCTGCTGGCCTTCAACTCCCTGTACGTCTACGTCACCTTCCGCGCCTTCGACCGTGACAAGCGCGAGGCGGTCTCCACGCGGGTGGCGCTGGGGCTGATGGGCCTGATCACCACGGGCCTGGCCGTCGGGTACGGCGGCAACTGGCTGATGTTCTTCCCGCTGCTGGGCCTCGCGACCGGCGCTACGTTGCGCGGCCCCTGGCTGGGCCGTACCGGCGTGCTGCTCGCGATCTACGCGGGAGCCGTCTCCGGCGTCCGCGACGGCTGGGGAGACGCGTCGAACAT
Organism: Streptomyces griseochromogenes; assembly: GCF_001542625.1. NCBI lineage: Bacteria > Bacillati > Actinomycetota > Actinomycetes > Kitasatosporales > Streptomycetaceae > Streptomyces > Streptomyces griseochromogenes. The sequence continues at coordinate 8,878,021 of NZ_CP016279.1, forward strand.
CGGCTACGCGACCTTTCTGTCGAGCATGGTGACCGCCGCGATCCTCGGCCTGTCCGAGGCCGTGCGCGAGCTGCGCGCCGCCCGGGAGGAGCTGGCCCGGCGGGCGGTGGAGAAGGAGCGGCTGCGGTTCTCCCGCGATCTGCACGACCTGCTCGGCCACACCCTGTCGGTGATCGTGGTGAAGTCGGAGGCGGCCCGGCGGCTGGCGCCGCGCGACATGGACGCGGCGCTGACGCAGATCGGTGACATCGAGTCGGTGGGCCGGCAGGCCCTCACCGAGATCCGCGAGGCGGTGACCGGCTACCGCGAGGGCAGCCTGGCCACCGAGCTGGCCCGGGCCCGCTCGGCGCTGTCCGCGGGGAGCATGCAGCCGGTGGTGAGCCAGTCCGGAATCCCGCTGGCCCCGCAGACGGAGGCGCTGCTCGGCTGGGTGGTGCGCGAGGCGGTCACCAACGTGGTCCGGCACAGCGATGCCACCCGCTGCGAGATCACCGTCGAGAGCACCGCCGAACAGGCGAGGCTCACCGTCACGGACAACGGCAGCGGCAAGGCCGTCTCGCGTCCTCGCGAGGGCATCGGCGGCACCGGCCTGAAGGGACTGACCGAGCGCCTCGCGGCGGCGGGCGGCTCCCTCACGGCCGGCCCGTCGCCGCGCGGCGGCTTCACGGTCACCGCCGAGCTCCCGGTGGATCCGGCGCAACTGACCGCCGCGGGAACGGCTACGGCGCCCAGGGCGAGCTGACGGCCCAGCTCACATCGGCGCTCCACGAGGTGCCGCTGTCGAAGTCGTTCGACCCGCCGTCGCTCGCTATGTAGACGTTGTAGTCGTAGTGGCGCAGGTATCTCGTCGGGTAGTTGTACGAGGCGAACGAGGTGCCGGTGCCGCTCTTGCCGGTGTGCGGACAGAAGGTGGCGTCGGCCCGGAACCGGCTGGTGCCGTCCATGGGCTGCCGGTGGAGCCGGTAGTCGTAGTGGCGCAGGAAGTCACCGGGATAGTTCCGTGACTCGAAGGAGACACAGGAACTGTCGGCGAGCCCCCGGCGCACGATCCAGGTGGCGTCGTTCTTGTCGAGGGACGAACTTCCGGACGTCACCGGGGAGAGGACGGCCGCGTTGTCCTGATGGCGGACATAGTCGCCGGTGCAGCAGGACGTCGTCGCGCGCAGCGAGATCTCCGAGCCGGGGTTCAGGGTGCCGGTGCTGCCGGTCGCGCCGCCGTAACCGACGGAGACGATGTTGCTCTGTACGGCGTTGTCGGCGGCGTCGGTCGGGATGCCGGAGGTCATCACGCCTTCGAAGAAGGACCCGATGGAGCCGTTGCTGTTGTCACCGCCGGTGCCGAGGACGATCGCGCCCTCCTGGTGCATCGGCGAGTAGCCGCTCGTGGTCGGCTCGCCCCCGGAATAGGTGGTGGTCAGTCCGCCCGATTGCGCATTGCCGTATTTCAGCGCGAAATGATTCTGCCCGTTGTTCTTCAGCAGCGCGGTCACGAACGGCAGCGGTCCGGTGCCCGTATCGGACGTGTTCTCGCTGTATCCGGCATCCGACTGGAACAGCCCGTTCTCCAGGTCGGCCTGCACCCAGGGCCCCTGCCCGTAGCACGGGGAGAACCAGCACTCGGTGCCGAAGTTGATGGCGTCCATGTGGCCGTTGCCGGTGTCCTTGTTGTTCGTCTCGGCGTTGCCGTAGTCGAAGCAGCAGCGGTTGTTGACATGGGTGCCGGAGGTCACCATGTACATCCCCTCGGCCTGCCCGTTCACGGCCACGCCCGAGGTGGAGTTGTCCCGGTAGCCCATGCCGGCGGAGATCTCCAGGCCGTAGACCTGGTGCCCGCCGACGGTCACCGGCAGGGCGTCCGCGGGCGCCCCCACATCGGCCGCGCCGGCCCCGCCCGCGCCCTCCACGGTGAGGTTGTTGTGGCGCGGGGACTGGTCGTAGATCTCGGTGATGATGCAGGTCGTGCGGGAGCAGAAGGAGTCCTGGGCGGCCGCGTCGGCGTACCCGCCGGCCGACAGCAGGCCGATGTTCGCGGTGGCGCCGTCGGAGGCCCGCTTCACCTGGTAGAGCGAGCCGCTGTACGACGCGTACAGCGCGCGGACCAGGCTGTGCGCGGCGACGCAGGGCGTGCCCGCGGCGGCGTAGACGTCACAGGGCAGCGGGCTCGCGGCGGCGGCCTGCGGGGCGCCGACGCCGACGACGAGCGCGGCGATGGTCGCGAAGACCGCGAGCACGGAGAGGGCGGCGCTGCGCAGCCGCCGTGGACAGGAGCGCGGAAGTCCTGGGAACACGTGCACCTCTTCGGTTCCTCGTAGGGGGTGCGGGGGTCGGCCGGGTTGGTCGATATACCGAACGTCGTTCGATCGAAATGCCGAACCTAATCGACGTCGAAATACCGAACAATTACCGGAAATGCAGAGGCGATTGTTTGCGCACCGTCGAGAGGCGTCAACCCCCGGGACACCGATCGATGAAGAGTCTTTGACTGACGGCCCTTTGGCCGCCCTTGGCTACGCTTGCGCCGTGAAGAACATCCGAGTCCTGCTCGCCGAGGACCAGGGCATGATGCGCGGCGCCCTCGCCCTGCTGCTCGGCATGGAGGACGACATCGAGGTGGTCGCGCAGGTCTCGACCGGCGACGCGATCGTTCCGGCGGCGCTGCTGCACCGGCCGGACGTGGCCCTGCTGGACATCGAGCTGCCGGGCATCAGCGGTCTGGACGCGGCGGCCGAGCTGCGCGAGCAGGCGCCCGGCTGCCGGGTGCTGATCCTGACGACTTTCGGGCGGCCCGGCTATCTGCGCCGGGCCATGGAGGCCGGGGCGGCCGGGTTCCTCGTCAAGGACGGACCGGTGGAGGAGCTCGCCGCGGCGATCCGGCGGGTGCTCACCGGGGAGACCGTGGTCGATCCGGCGCTCGCCGCGGCCGCGCTCAGCGCCGGGCCGAATCCGCTGACGGCCCGGGAGTGCGATGTGCTGAAGGCGTCGGCGGACGGGGCGACGGTCGCGGACGTCGCCGCGAAGCTCCGCCTGTCCGAGTCCACGGTCCGCAACTACCTGTCGTCCGCGATCGGCAAGACCGGGACGCGCAACCGGGCGGAGGCGGTGCGGGAGGCCAGGCAGCAGGGGTGGCTGTGACCTCCCGGAGGTACTACTTCGTCACCTCCACCGATGCGTAGGCCGTCCCGTCCGGCTTGGTCACCTCCGCCGAGGCGTAGGACGTCCCTTCCGGTGCCACGCACGTGAACCAGTTGGCTCCCTGGAAGCCGTCCACCACGCGGATCGCCGACCCCGTGTCGTGGGCGGAGAAGCCCTCGGCCGGCTCGGCCACGGACGTCGTGCCGTCCTTCCAGTGGCAGGTGACCTGCCGGGCGGTCTTGGCGACGATGCCGACCACCAGTCGTCCGGAGCTCTCGCCGCCGTATCCCAGGCGGGTCGCGACGGACTGCATGTCCGCGCCCGAGAACCGCTCGAACTTCTTGAACGAGTTGAACATGACCTGCTGTGGCTGGTTCTCGCCCCAGCCCCGGGTCGCGAAGTACGAGATCTTGCCGACCAGGTCGGCGGCCCTGTGCGCATCCGCCGGCCTGAGGCCCAGCTCGCCCATGGCGTCGAACTGCCGGGCCGCCTCGTCCTCGTTGCGCGGCGCTCCCCACACCTGGACGGCGACGTGCCACTCCTTGCCCTTGTACACGCCCCGCGCCAGCTCGGTCCGCTGCGGCTCGTACACATGCCGCGCCTCGGCCGAGGCCGGTGGCTTCGCCACGTTCGCCTGCCGGTCCGCATGGCCGCCGTCCGGCAGCCCCGTCACCGCCAGCGCGCCCGTCGTCCCGGTCACCACCAGCGCCGTGGCCGATGCCACCGCCCACCGCCGCGCCCTGCGCCGCCGTCCGCCGCGCAGCACCGCCTGCACCGGGGCCGTACCGATCTCGACCCCGTCCGCGGCGTCCGCGAGGAGGAGGGCGATGTCCGTCTGCGTCGTCATGTCGTTCATCTCCCGGTCCGCGTTCATCACTTCCGCCCTCCCTGCGTCACCATCTCCGCCAGTCCGGGCAGGACGCGGAGTTTCGCGATGCCCTTGGCGGCGTTGCTCTTGACCGTGCCGACCGAGCAGCCCATCGCCTCCGCCGTCTGGGTCTCCGTCAGGTCCTCCCAGTAGCGCAGGACCACCGCCTCCCGCTGCCGCGCGGGCAGCTGGGCGAGCGCCTTGAGCAGAGCGCCGCGGTCGTCGGCCTGTGCGATCCGGTCGCCCGTCTCGGGCACCTCGCGCACCAGGCCCGAGTCGTCCTTCGGTGCCAGGAACTCCTTGAGTCTCCGTCTGTGCCTGCGCGCATGCGCGTTGATCATCACGCGCCGTACGTACGCCTCCGGGTCGTCGGCGGAGTTGACCTTGCGCCAGTGCACATAGACCTGTTCCAGCGTCGACTGGACCAGGTCCTCCGCGGCGTGCTGCTCCCCCGTGAGGAGAAACGCCGTGCGCATCAACCGCGGCCAGCGGCCGATCATGAAGTTCTGGAACTCCTCGTCCCGAGCCTGCTTCCGATCCCCCATGGGCACCTCCTAGACGTCAAAAGGAGTCCACGGGCCCCTCGGACCGTTGCCTCATTTCGCGGGACTCGGAGAAATCCTCCGCGGCAGCCACAGCAGCATGAGCACCGCCCCGCCCAGCAGCACTCCGGTCCCGGCCCGGAACGCCAGCGCGTACCCCTCGGTCAGCGCCTCGGCCCCGACGCCGTCGCCGGTGCGGGCGGTGCGCGCCGCGGCGATCGTCGACATGACCGCGAGCCCGAGCGAACCGCCCATCGTGCGCGAGGTGTTGACCAGACCGGACACCAGCCCGGCGTCCGAGGGCGCGGCCCCCGAGGTGGCCAGCGCGGCCAGCGGCGTCGCCGAGAGCCCGGCGCCCAGCATCATCAGGATCCCCGGGATCATGATCGAGGTCAGGTAGCCGCCGTCGGCGGTCATCGTCGACTGCCACGCGAACCCGGCGGCCGCCACCAACGCCCCCAGCACGGCCACGTTGCGGGCACCCAGCGTCGGCAGATAGCGGGGCGCCAGCTTGGAGCCGAGCACCACCGCCAGGGAGCTGGGCACCAGCGCGAGTCCGGCGCCGAGCGGGGAGTAGCCGAGCACGTTCTGCGCGTACAGCGTCATGAAGAACCACATGCAGAACATCGCCGAACCGCTCAGGAACATCGCCGTGTTGGCCGAGGCCACCGAGCGCAGCCGGAACAGTCCGAGCGGCATCAGCGGGGCCGCCGTGCGGGCCTCGACGGCGAGGAACGCTCCGACCAGCGCGAGTCCCACGGCCAGCGGCACCAGCGTGGCCGCGGCCGTCCACCCCTCGGCCTCGGTCTGCGAGATGCCGTAGGCCAGCGTCGCCAGCCCCGCCGTCACCAGCAGCGCGCCCGGCAGGTCGAGCCGGCGCCCGTCCCCCGTCCGGCTCTCCGTCAGCCACCTCAGCGAGCCGGCCAGGACCACCGCGCCGACGGGCACGTTGATCAGCAGCACCCAGCGCCAGGACAGCGTGTCCACCAGCACCCCGCCGACCAGTCCGCCCGCGGCCCCGCCGCCCGCGCCCACCGCGGTCCAGGTGGCGATCGCCCGCGCCCGGGCCGGCCCCTCGGGCACCGCCGCCGTCAGCAGCGTCAGTGTCGAGGGCGCCAGCACCGCCGCGCCCAGCCCCTGCACGGCCCGCGCCAGCAGCAGCTGCCAGCCCTCCTGGGCGAGCCCGCCGCCCAGCGAGGCCAGCGTGAACAGGCAGAGCCCGACCAGGAACATCCGCTTACGGCCGTACAGATCACCGGCCCGCCCGCCGAGCAGCATGAACCCGGCGAAGGCGATGGCGTACGCGTTCACCACCCACTGCAGACCGGAGGCGCTCAGCCCGAGGTCCGTGCGCATCGACGGCAGGGCGACGTTCACCACGGACACATCGAGTACGACCAGGAACTGTCCGGCGCAGGCCAGCGCCACCACCAGCCAGGTGGGGGGCGTGACACGGCGGGATATGAGGGGCGGAATGCCGGCGGCTTCGAGCATGAGTGTCATGCTCTCAACCCGGTTACGGTCCTTGCATCGGCATTTCGGACCACCGCCGCCTGGGCCGTACGACCTACACCCGGACTACACCGCCCGCAGCAGGGTCACCACCGCCGCCCCGCCGAGACCGATGTTGTGGGCGAGGCCCACCCGGGCTCCGGGCACCTGCCGTTCCCCCGCCTCGCCGCGCAGCTGCCAGACCAGCTCGGCGGCCTGGGCGAGGCCCGTCGCGCCCAGTGGATGTCCCTTGGAGATCAGCCCGCCGGACGGGTTCACCACCCAGCGGCCGCCGTACGTCGTCGCCCCGGACTCCACGAGCTTGCCGGACTCCCCCGCCGGGCACATGCCGAGCGCTTCGTAGGTCAGCAGTTCATTGACGGAGAAGCAGTCGTGCAGCTCCACGACGTGCACGTCCTCGATGCCGAGCCCGGCCCGCTCGTACGCCCGCCGGGCCGCCTCGCGGGACATCGGCTGCCCGACGACGTCGATGCAGGAGCCGGACGCGAAGGACTCCTCGGTGTCCGTGGTCATGGCCTGCCCGGCGATCTCGACCACCCCGGTCAGGGAGCGCTCCTCGGCGAACCGCCCGGAGACCACCACGGCCGCCGCCGCGCCGTCCGACGTCGGTGAGCACTGCAGCTTGGTCAGCGGCCGGTGCACCGTGCGCGCGGCGAGGACGTCGGCCACCTCGTACACGTCCCGGAACTGGGCGTAGGGGTTGTGCGCCGAGTGCCGGTGGTTCTTCGCGGCGACCGCCGCGAGCTGGGCCTCGGTCGTGCCGTACTTCTCCATGTGCTCGCGGGCCGCGTCACCGAAGATCTGCGCGGTGGGCGGGGTCATCTCGAAGCCGTGCCGGGCGGCCATGATCCCGTAGTGCCGGGCGACCGGGGAGGTCGAGCTCCAGTCATCAGCGGCTCCGCCGCGGGCTCCTCCGTCGGCCCCTCCCCCGAGCGCGCCCTTCTTCATCTTCTCGAAGCCGAGGGCCAGCACGCAGTCGCAGGCCCCACCCTCGACCAGTTGCCGGGCCAGCATCAGCGCGGTCGCGCCGGTCGCGCAGTTGTTGTTGACGTTGTAGACGGGGACACCGGTGAGACCCAGCTCATAGGCGGCGCGCTGGCCGGCGGTCGAGGGCTGGAAGCAGTAACCGACGGGAACCTGTTCCACATCGGAGTAGGTGATGCCGGCGTCCGCGAGCGCCGCGCCCCCCGCCTCCCGCACCATGTCCCAGTACTGCCAGTCTCGCGTCTCGGGCTTCTCGAAGCGGGTCATTCCGACCCCGGCGACATAGGCCTTCATGGCGCGCCAGACTAGAACGCGTTCCATAAACACACCAGAGTCTGACGGCAGATCAGAAACCCATGGATCGGTCAAGGATTCATTAGGGGCCCGAAGCAACGGAATAGTTGCCTGTGCATACGAGGTTTAGCCAGCACTTATCTCGCGCGGAAGGCCATTGCTCAATGACCCACACGACGACCGACCAGCCCGGCCGGAGGACAAGCGGGGCCGTGGTCCCGGTGCTCGCCTTCGCGGGCATCGTGGTCGCGGTGATGCAGACCCTGCTCGTGCCGGTCATCAAGGACCTGCCGCAGCTGCTGGACACCGCCCCCAGCAACGCCACCTGGGTCCTCACCTCGACCCTCCTGTCCGGCGCCGTGGCCACCCCGATCATGGGCCGGCTCGGCGACCTCTACGGCAAGCGGCGCATGCTGATCCTCAGCCTCGCCGTGATGGTGGTCGGCGCCCTGGTCAGCGCGCTCACCAGCCAGCTGCTCACGATGATCGTGGGCCGCACCCTCCAGGGCTTCGCCATGGGCGCGATCCCGCTCGGCATCGGCCTGATGCGGGACATGCTGCCGCGCGAGAAGCTCGGCTCGGCCATGGCCCTGATGAGCTCCTCCATAGGCGTGGGCGGCGGCCTCGCGCTGCCCGCCGCCGCCCTGGTCGCGCAGCACACGAACTGGCACGCCCTGTTCTACGGCGCCGCGGGGCTCGGCGCGCTCTCCATCGTCCTGACCCTCCTCGTCGTACCGGAGTCCCCGATGCGCGCCGAGGGCTCCTTCGACCTGCTCGGCGCGCTCGGCCTGTCGACCGGCCTGGTGCTGCTCCTGCTGCCCATCACCAAGGGCAGCGACTGGGGCTGGTCCTCCGGCACCACGCTCGGTCTGTTCGCGGCGTCCGTCGCCGTACTCCTCCTGTGGGGCCTGTACGAGCTGCGCACGAAGGCACCGCTGGTCGACCTGCGCACCACCGCCCGCCGTGAGGTGCTGCTCACCAACCTGGCCTCGATCATGGTCGGCGTCAGCTTCTACGTCGTCTCGCTCGTCCTGCCCCAGCTGCTCCAGCTGCCCAAGGCCACCGGCTACGGCCTCGGCCAGTCCATGGTCGTCGCGGGCCTGTGCGTGGCCCCGCTGGGCCTGACGATGATGTTCACGGCACCGGTGTACGCCCGCCTGTCCGCCCGCTACGGCCCGAAGACCACCCTGATCATCGGCCTGCTGATCATCGCCATCGGCTACGGCGGCGGCCTCGGCCTGATGGACGCGGCCTGGCAGACCATCGTCACCTCGGTCGTCCTCGGCGCCGGCATCGGCCTCGCCTACTCCTCGCTGCCCGCCCTGATCGTCGGCGCCGTCCCGGCCTCGGAGACCGGCGCGGCCAACGGCCTGAACACCCTGATGCGGTCCATCGGTACGTCCGTCTCCAGCGCCGTCATCGGCATGGTGCTGGCCAACACGGCGAACAACGTCGGCGGGATCGCGATCCCGACCATGCGCGGCTTCCACGTCTCCTTCCTGATCGCCACCGCCGCCGTCGCGGTCGGCCTGCTGCTCGCGGTGTTCCTGCCGAAGGCCTCCCGCCCGGCCGAGCAGCACACTCAGCTGCGGGCGAGCAGCGAGGAGGACGCGGTGCTGGAGCGGGCCGAAGAGGTGCTGCGGGGCTTCCGGGGCCGGGTTCTGGATGCCGCGGGTGTGCCGGTCGCCCGGGCCAAGGTCACGCTGATCGACCGGCGGGGGCGGCAGGCCGGTGCGACCGTCTCCGGCGAGGACGGCAGCTATGCGGTCGCCGTTCCGGCCCAGGGTGCGTATGTGCTGGCCGCACGGGCTGCCGGGCACGGTCCGCTGGCCTCTTCCGCCACGCACTCCGGGGAGGAGCGGGCTGTCGATCTGGATCTTTCGTTGCCCGGGGAGGTTGTGAGCGCGTAGCGCTCCGCGGGGTGCCGCGACAGGCCGTCCGACGTCTGCGGCCGGCGTCGTGGCCGGTCGCGCCCACGCGGCGGTGGCCGCATGTCGAACACAGCCCCGCGCCCCTTCGGATACGCACCCCCTGTCGATCAGCGGCCGGGGGTGCGGCAGCATGGGCGCCCTGATCGCCGTACGACCGGAAGGGCGCCCATGTCCACCCCCGCACCCAAGCCCGAGATCCTGGCCGCGTTCGAGGCCGCCAAGGGATTCATGCCCGTGGACGAGGGGCTGGCCCTGTATGCGGCCGCTGTGGAGGCGGGCGGGCTGGGTCTCCCTCTCCTGGAGGTCGGCACGTACTGCGGACGCTCGACCGTCCTGCTCGCCGACGCGGCCCGCGCGGCCGGTGTCACCGCGCTCACCGTCGACCACCACCGGGGCAGCGAGGAGCAGCAGCCGGGCTGGGACTACCACGACCCGGAGACGGTGGACCCCGAGATCGGCCTGATGGACACGCTGCCGACGTTCCGCCGGACCCTGCACAGGGCGGGCCTGGAGGAGCACGTGGTCGCGCTGGTCGGCCGCTCGCCGCAGATCGCGAAGATCTGGAACTCCCCGCTCGGTTTCGTCTTCGTCGACGGCGGTCACACCGACGAGCACGCCACCGCCGACTACGAAGGCTGGGCGCCGCATGTCGCGGAGGGCGGGTACCTCGTCATTCACGACGTCTTCCCGCACCCCGAGGACGAGTTCACCGGCCAGGCGCCCTACCGGGTCTACCTGCGCGCGCTGGAGTCGGGCGCGTTCACGGAGACCTCCGTGACGGGATCGCTGCGCGTGCTGCGGCGGACCCGGACGGGGATCTGACGCTCGCGGGCAGCGGACACCCCGGCCCGGCCACCCGTTGGGCCCCGTGCGCCATGTGAAGGATCTGTGTGGCCGCTAGGGTGGCAAGCGTGTCGTACGTAGGCCCGGACTTCGATCCCCCACAGCCCCGCCGGCCTCGGCGCGGGCCGCTGACCGTCGCGCTCGCCGCGCTGGTGCCCGGTGCCCTGCTGGGCTGGCTGGTGTACGAGGCGGTGGGCGGGTCCGGGGGTTCGGGCGGCTCGGACAAGGCGGGGGCCTCGGCCTCCGCGGCCTCGCCGAGCACGGCCAGGCCCTGGTCCGCGCCCGCCGCCGACGACGGCAAGCAGGCGAGCCGCTCTCCGTCGTCCCCGGCGCCCGACGGGTCCCTGAAGGGCAAGGTCGTCGTCATCGACCCGGGCCACAACCCCGGCAACTTCCAGCACACGGCGGAGATCAACCGCCCGGTGGACATCGGCACGAACAAGAAGGAGTGCGACACCACCGGCACGTCCACCAACTCGGGCTACACGGAAGCCCGGTTCACACTGGACGTGGCCCACCGGCTGCGCGCGATCCTGGAGGAGCAGGGCGCCACCGTGAAACTGACGCACGACGGGGACAGCCCGCCCTGGGGCCCCTGCGTCGACGAGCGGGCCCACATCGGCAACGCGGCGCACGCGGACGCCGCCATCTCCATCCACGCCGACGGCTCGGCCGAGGGCAACCGGGGCTTCCACGTCATCCTTCCGGCATCCGTGCACGCCGGCGCCGCCGACACCCGCCCCATCGTCGGGCCCTCCCGCGATCTGGGCGAGCGCGTCGCGGGCAACTTCCTGCGCGTGACGGGCGAACCCCCCTCCAACTACGAGGGCGACGGTACCGGTCTCGTCACACGTCAGGACCTGGGCGGTCTCAATCTGTCAACAGTCCCCAAGGTCTTCATCGAGTGCGGCAACATGCGGGATAGCAAGGACTCGGCACGGCTGACCAGCGACGCCTGGCGGCAGAAGGCCGCGCAAGGGATCTCTGAGGGAATCGTGAGTTTCCTGCGCGAGTCCTGACCGGCGGCCGGAACCGGCCGGACAGCGGGATCTTGCGGACGATAGTGTCTACCGACGACGAGACGACCTACGAAGGACCTGAAGTGAATATCCGCTCCCTCACTCGAGGCGACGGCGTGGTGATCGGAGCAGCGGTGTTGCTGTTCATCGCCTCGTTCCTCGACAACTACTCGTACGACGGGGCAGACGGCCTCGACCTCCCGAACCTGTGGGTCAGCGGACCGATCCTGCTCAGCGTCGTCTTGGCGGGGATCATCGGTGCGGCGCTCGTCGTCTTCACCCGGATCGCGCCGCAGCCGCTCAAGGTGGCGGGCCTGGATCTCGGCCAGTTGGGCGTGGCGCTCACCGTCTTCGCCGCGTGGAGCGCCCTCGGCAACGTCATCGACCCGGCCGGCGGCGCGAACAACATCAGCGGCTTCACCGGCAACGGTCCCAGCGCCGGCACCGGCCTGGTCCTCGCGCTCATCGCCACCGTGGTCATGGCCGCCGCGGCGATCGCCACCCCGATCGCCCCGGCCCTGCAGGCCTCGCTGGTCCCGGCCGCCAAGCCGGCCGCCCCGCAGCCCTACGGCGCCCAGCCGCCCGGTGGTTACGGCTACCCGGGAGCCCCTCAGCCGCAGCAGCCGTACGGTGCGCAGCCGCAGCCGGGCCAGCCGTTCGGGCAGCCGGGCGCACCGGGTGCGCCGGGTGCGCCGGCCACCCCGGCCGCCTCGGCCGCCCCCGCGGCGCAGCCCGCCCCCGCGGACTTCTCCCCGTTCTGGTTCGCGGTGCCGGTGACGCGTCCGCTGTTCGCGGAGGACGGGTCGCCGACGCCGATCGCCGAACTGGCGCCGGGCACCTGGTACCTGGCGGTCGAGCAGCGCGGTGCGCAGCTGATCGCGCAGACCCAGGACGGTCGCCGCGGCGTGCTGCAGGACACCTCCGGGATCCAGCACGGCTGACGCGTCCGTACCGTCACGCACGGCCCCTCGCCCTTCCGGGCGGGGGGCCGTTGCCGTACAGTCGCCTCCCCGACTCGAACTGACGGAGCGTCAGGAGGCAGGCATGCGGCTCGGTCTGGCACTCGGCTACTGGGGGCGCGGTCCGGACGCCGGTCATGTGGCGCTGGCCCAGGAGGCGGAGCGGCTCGGGTACGGCTCGGTGTGGACGGCCGAGTCCTGGGGCTCGGACGCCTTCACGCCGCTGACCTGGATCGCCGCGCGGACGTCGACGATCGGGCTGGGTACGGGCGTTGCCCAGATGGCGGCGCGTTCCCCGACCACCACCGCGATGCACGCGCTCACCCTGGACCATCTCTCCGGGGGGCGGATGACGCTGGGGCTGGGTCTGTCGGGCCCACAGGTGGTGGAGGGCTGGTACGGCCGCCCGTTCCCGAAGTCGCCGCTGACCGCGACGAGGGAGTACGTGGACATCGTGCGGCAAGTGTTGCGGCGCCAGGCGCCGGTGGAGTCGGACGGGCGCTTCCATCCGCTGCCGTACCGGGGGGCGGACGGCACGGGTCTGGGCAAGGCGCTGAAGTCGATCACCCATCCCCTGCGGCGCGATCTGCCCGTCCTGCTGGGTGCGGAGGGCCCCAAGAACGTCGCCCAGACCGCCCGGATCGCCGACGGCTGGCTGCCGTTGTACTGGGCGCCGACCCGGCCCGAGGTGTACGGGGAGGCGGTGCGGGAGCTGCCCGAGGGGTTCGTGGTCGCGCCGATGGCGCGGGTGAAGGTGTGCGACGACGTCGCCGAGGGGCTGCTGCCCGTGAAGGCGATGCTCGGCTTCTACATCGGCGGGATGGGGCACGCGGCACGCAACTTCCACGCCGATCTGATGGCCCGCATGGGCTACGGGGAAGCGGCGCGGCGCATCCAGGACTTGTTCCTGGCCGGGCGGCGCGAGGAGGCGGTGCTGGCGGTGCCGGACGCGTTCGCCGACGAGATCTCCCTGGTCGGCCCACGCGAACGCATCGCGGAGCGGCTGGAGTTGTGGCGGAAGGGCCCGGTGACGGACCTGCTGGCCCTGTCACCGGACCCGCACACACTCCGGGTGCTGGCGGAGCTGAACGGCTAGCCGCCGCTGAGCTGGGAGGCCGACGGCACCTGGTCCTTCACCGGGGCGCCGGCGCTCTGCCCGGCGTCCTTGACCTTGTTGATGAGGTCCTCGAAGGTGCCGGCCGCGGCCACGTCACCGCCGCGCAGCTTGGCCGGCAGACTCTTGAGCGCGTCGATGCCGGCGGTCAGCGGGGCGAGGGCCTTGGAGAGCTGGGGATCGCCCTGGGCGTTGCGCACGGCCGCCTTGAGACGGTTGTAGGCGAAGGTGCCGGCGAGACCGGCCTTCACCAGGGCCAGCTTGCGGCCGTGGGCGCCCTTCTTGAACTTGCCCTCCTTCCAGGGCTTCACGATCCACTGGTAGGTGGCACCGGCCGCCAGCGCCGCGTTCGCGACGAAGCGTGCCTTGGCGAACTTCTGGCGTTCGGCGGACGTGGTCGGGCTGGGCGTGGCCGCGCCGACGGCGACCATCTGTACGGTGCCCTTCGTACCGGTCTTCTCGCTGCTGCCGTAGGCGGTGGAACCGGCCAGCAGCGCGCAGCACAGGATCAGCGCCACAGTGAGGCGCCGTATCGGTATGGCCACGGGGTCCTCCGGACGTGACTCCCCGAGCGGGTGTTACCTCCGGCAGGTTCACCCGAACGGCCGCCCCGCGCCACTCGGGCGACCCGGCCCGGGCCCCACCTGCGCCGTTGCCGGACCCCGGGTCCGGAACGGTCAGCGGCAGCAGTCGGGGGCGAGCCCGGACGGCAGGTGTTCGCCGCCGAAGACCGCGCAGGTGGCGTCGTGACCGCCGAGCGCGGCGACGGCCAGCAGGAGTGAGCCGGCCGTCCAGGTGGTGAGTTCGCGGGGCCAGATCGCGTCGTCGTCGAAGACGTAGCCCGTCCAGTACAGGCCGCTGTCCGTGTCGCGCAGGTGCTGGATGGACTGGAGGATCTCCAGGGCGCGGTCCGACTCGCCCATCGCCCACAGGGCGAGGGCCAGTTCGCTGGACTCGCCGCCGGTCACCCAGGGGTTGGGCACCACACAGCGCACGCCCAGACCGGGCACGACGAAGCGGTCCCAGTCCGCCTCGATGCGGGACTTGGCCTCCGCGCCGGTCAGCGCACCGCCGAGGACCGGGTAGTACCAGTCCATCGAATAGCGGTCCTTGTCCAGGAAGCGCTCGGGGTGGCGGCGGATCGCATGGCGCAGCGCGCCCACCGCCAGTTCCCAGTCCGGCTGCGGCTCTTCGCGCTGGTCGGCGATGGCGAGCGCACACCGCAGGGCCTGGTGGATCGAGGAGCTGCCGGTGAGCAGCGCGTCCGCGGTGGGCGTGCCGTCGTCCTCGCGCCGCCAGCCGATCTGGCCTCCGGGCCGCTGCAGCCGCAGCACCCACTCCACGGCCGCGTAGACGCACGGCCACATGCGGTCCAGGAACGTGTCGTCGCCGGTGGACAGGTAGTGGTGCCAGACGCCTACGGCTATGTAGGCGACGAAGTTCGACTCGCGGGCACGGTCGGTGACGTCGTCATGGGCCCCGTCGGCGTAGGCCGCGTACCAGGAGCCGTCCTCGTTCTGGTGGGCGGCGAGCCAGAGGTAGGCACGCTCGGCGGCCTCGTGCTCGCCCGCCGCGTCCAGCGCCATCGCGGCCTCGGTGTGGTCCCACGGGTCGAGGTGGTGCCCTCGGAACCACGGGATCGCGCCGTCCTCCCGCTGCACGGCGAGGATGCCGCGTACGGTCGCGGCGGCCTGCTCGGCGGTGAGGACCCCGGGCAGGACGAGGTGTTCTGTCCGGGGGGTGGTCACTTGGCGGCCGCCTCGGAGATCTCGGTCTCGGCCTCGGTCTCGGCGAGCCGGGGCAGGTGGGGCTTGGTCGCGTAGAGGACGAAGCTCTTGCCGATGACCGGGTTCAGCGCCTGCTCGGCGATCCGGGTGGCCAGCGGCTTCTTCATGATGTCCCAGACCAGCAGCTTGTGGTACGCCTTGACCGGCAGCGCCTTGTCGTTGTCCACGCCGAAGGCGCACTTGAGCCACCAGTACGGCGAGTGCAGGGCGTGCGCGTGGTGGGTGCCGTACGGCTTCAGGCCCGCCTCGCGGACCTTGGCCAGCAGTTCGTCGGCCTTGTAGATGCGGATGTGGCCGCCCTCGACCTCGTGGTAGGCGTCGGACAGCGCCCAGCAGACCTTCTCGGGGCCGTAGCGCGGCACGGTGACGGCGATCCGGCCGCCGGGCCTGAGCACGCGCACCATCTCGGCGAGCACGCCCTTGTCGTCGGGGATGTGCTCCATCACCTCGGAGATGATGACGACGTCGAAGGACTCGTCCGGGAAGGGCAGCGCGAGGGCGTCGCCCTCCATCGCGGTCGCGGTCGCGCCCTCCGGTGCCTCGCCGGCCTCCTTCATCGCCGCGAACCACTTGGCGACCTCGCGGATCTCCTCGGCGTTCTGGTCGAGCGCCACGACCTGCGCGCCGCGCCGGTAGCACTCGAAGGCGTGCCGGCCGGCCCCGCAGCCGAGGTCCAGGACACGGTCGCCGGGGGCGAGCGGGAACCGGGAGAAGTCGACGGTCAGCACGTGGCCCTGCTTTCGGAAGAGATGCCGGTGTCGGTCGTGGAGGCTGTCTGGGCAGCGCTCGCCGCGATCGCGGGGCGGCCGGGTTCCGCGACCGCGGAGCGGGCGATGGCCTCGCGGTAGCGGGAGACCGTCCCCTCGGCGGCGCGGGCCCAGGTGAACCGCTCCAGCACCCGCTCCCGGCCCGCGCGGCCGAGTCTGGTGCGCAGTTCCGGGTCGCCGAGCAGCCGGCTGAGGCCGGCGGCCAGCGCGCCCGCGTCGCCCGGGGGCACGGCCAGGCAGGTCTCGCCGTCGCGGCCCGCGACCTCGGGGATGGCGCCGCCGGTGGTGGCGACCAGCGGGGTGCCGGTGGCCATGGCCTCGGCGGCGGGCAGTGAGAAGCCCTCGTAGAGCGAGGGGACGCAGGCGACCTCGGCCGAGCGGATCAGGTCGACCAGCTCCGCGTCGGAGATGCCCTTGACGAAGTCGACGGCGCCGTCGAGGCCGTAGCGCTCGATGGCCTGGGCGACCGGGCCCTCCTCGGGGCGCTTGCCGACGACGACGAGGTGGGCGGCCGGGTGCTCGGTGCGCACCTTCGCGAGCGCCTCCACGAGGAAGACCAGGCCCTTGAGCGGCACGTCCGCGCTGGAGGTGGTGATGATCCGGCCGGGCACCTCGGCCACGCCCGGATTCGGCGCGAACAGGTCGGTGTCGGCGCCGATGTGAACGACGTGGATACGGTCGTCGCGGACGCCGAGGTGGTCGACGATCTCCTGGCGGGAGGTGCCGGAGACGGTGAGCACGGAGGGCAGGCGGCGGGCGACGCGCTTCTGCATCCGGGTGAAGGCGTACCAGCGGCGCACGGAGTAGCGGCGCTGCCAGCCCTCGGCCGCGTCCAGCTCCAGCTGCCGGTCGACGGTGATGGGGTGGTGGATGGTGGTGACCAGGGGCGCGCCGATGTCGCCCAGCAGCCCGTACCCGAGCGTCTGGTTGTCGTGGACGACGTCGAACTCGCCGCGGCGGGCACGCAGATGGCGGCGGGCACGCAGGGAGAACGTCAGCGGCTCGGGGAAGCCGCCGGTCCACATGGTGGCGACTTCGAGGGCGTCGACCCAGTCCCGGTACTCGTCCCGCTTCGGGGTGCGGAAGGGGTCGGGCTGGCGGTAGAGGTCGAGGCTCGGCAGCTCGGTCAGGCTCAGACCCTCGTGGCCCTCGTCCAGCACGGGATACGGCTGTGAGCCGATGACCTCGACCCGGTGGCCGAGGTGGGCCAGCTCACGCGAGAGGTGCCGTACGTAGACGCCCTGGCCGCCGCAGAACGGGTTCCCTTTATAGGTGAGAAGCGCGATGCTCAGGGGTCGCTCGCCGTCGGCGGCGAGGTCCGGTCGGGGACCCGCCTGACTGGCCTCAGCGGTCACTCTGGGCCCCCTTCTGCCTGCACTTGTCCCGCGAGACTACGACGGGACGCTAATCTAGAACAAGTTTCAGACTTGATCGTTCAAGAGGCTCTGAATCTACCGGCAGGTAGGGGCACTGGGAGCAGTGGATCAGGTGATTCACGCCACGACGCGGACCCCCTCCGTGCAGGATGATCACAAGCCCTACAGACGCCCTCACCGACTGTCACGGAACGGGACCCATGCCTGCGGAATCCAAGGTGGAAGCGCACAGCGCCCGGCCCTCCTCGCCGCCGCTGACCGAGCGGCAGGAGGCCCGCCGCCGCCGGATCCTGCACGCGAGCGCACAGCTGGCCAGCCGGGGCGGTTTCGACGCCGTGCAGATGCGCGAGGTCGCCGAGTCCTCGCAGGTGGCCCTCGGCACGCTGTACCGCTACTTCCCGTCCAAGGTGCATCTGCTGGTCGCCACCATGCAGGACCAGCTGGAGCACATGCACGGCACGCTGCGCAAGAAGCCGCCGGCGGGCGACACGGCGGCCGAGCGGGTCGCGGAGACTCTGATGCGGGCCTTCCGCGCCCTGCAGCGCGAGCCGCATCTGGCCGACGCCATGGTCCGCGCCCTGACCTTCGCCGACCGCAGCGTCTCCCCCGAGGTCGACCAGGTCTCCCGGCAGACCACGGTGATCATCCTGGACGCGATGGGCCTGGAGCACCCGACCCCCGAGCAGCTCTCCGCCGTCCGGGTCATCGAGCACACCTGGCACTCGGCCCTGATCACCTGGCTGTCGGGCCGCGCCTCGATCGCGCAGGTGAAGATCGACATCGAAACCGTCTGCCGCCTGATCGACCTGACGGAGCCGGGCGCCTCGCGCTGACCGAAGATGCGGATGAACGCCAGGATGCTCGCCCTTGCCGACGCCGGGCTGCCTTCGGTCCGGCCGGACGACGTTCCCCCCGCATACCGCGCGCTCGCGGAAGAGGGCTGGACCGTGGACGCGGACGGCGCCTGTCTGCTCTCGGCCCTGCGAGCCGGCTGGAGCGGGTCCGCGGCCGGCGAATTCGGGGACGTCGTTCACTTCGAGGCCACGGTGAACGGGCGCGCCATGATGGACCACGACCTGCCCGCCGACGGCCCGGAAAGACGGCACCGACTCCTTCGGCGCTCCGTCGCTTACGCCTGTCTGGCCCTGCGGGCCGCCCCCGCGGAAGGCGGGCATGCCGTCCTCGGGTACGTCTCCCTCTCGGAGGGCGGGCTGTCGGACGACACTCCGACTTCGCACGTCACCTTCTGCACGCGCCGCCCGGACGTCCTGCCGTATGTCGACCGGATCGAGGACTACTCCGGGGAAGCGCTGCTGGAGCTCTCCAGGGACGATGCCGTGGAGCTCCTCGCCGCGACCGCGGGGCCTGCCCCGCGGTCGCGGCACTCCTAGTCCTCGGGCGGGAACACCGGCTCCCCGCTCCCCACCAGCGTGATGACGATCGCCTCCACCGGGCAGCTCTCGGCCGCCTCCAGGATCTGCTCGCTCGCGTCGGTGTCCGGATCGGCGGGGTGGGACTGGCGGGCGGAGTCGAGGCGGAAGCCGTCCGGGGCGTGGTGGACGCACTGGGCCGAGCCGATGCACACGGACCGGTCGACCTCGACGTGCCAGCGGTCGCCCATCCCTACGCCCCCGCCGGCAGGTGGATCATCTTGTGTTCGAGGTACTCGCCGTAGCCCTCGGGGCCGAACTCCCGCCCCAGACCGGAGTTCTTGTAGCCGCCGAACGGGCCCAGCATGTCCAGGCTGAAGGTGTTGACGGAGTAGGTGCCGGTACGGACCTGCCGGGCGACCTCGATGCCGCGTTCGACGTCGGCCGTCCACACGCTGCCGGACAGGCCGTAGTCCGAGTCGTTGGCGATCTTCACAGCCTCCTGTTCGTCGCCGTAGGGCAGGAGACAGATCACGGGGCCGAAGATCTCCTCGCGGGCGATCCGCATGGAGTTGTCCACGTCGCCGAAGAGGGTCGGTTCGACGTACCAGCCCTTCTCCAGGCCCGCCGGGCGGCCGCCGCCGGTGAGGATCTTGGCGCCCTCCTCCTGGCCGATGCGGATGTAGTCGAGATTGCGCCGCTGCTGCCGCTGGGCGACCAGCGGGCCGACCTGGGTGGCCGGGTCGAGCGGGTCGCCGACCTTCAGGGCGCTCGCCGCCCGGGCGAAGGCGTCCGCGTAGTCGTCGTAGCGGGCGCGCGGGACGAGGATGCGGGTCTGGGCGACACAGGCCTGTCCGTTGTTCATCCAGGCCGCCGGGACGATGCCCGCGACCGCCGTCGCCACGTCCGCATCGGGCAGCACGACCGCCGCGGACTTGCCGCCCAGCTCCAGCGTGACCCGGGTGAGATTGCGGGCGGCCACCTCCATGACCCGCTTGCCGGCCGCGACCGAGCCGGTGAAGGAGACCTTGTCGATGCCGGGGTGCCCGACCAGGTACTCGCTGACCTCGCGGTCGGCGGGGAGGATGGAGAGCACACCCTCGGGCAGGCCTGCCTCGCGCGCGATCTCACCGAGCAGGTACGCGTCCAGCGGCGACTCGGGGGACGGTTTGAGTACGACCGCGCAGCCGGTGAGCAGCGCGGGGGCGAGCTTGGCGGCGGCGACGAACTGCGGGACGTTCCAGGGGACGACGGCCGCGACCACGCCGACCGGCTCGCGCCGCACGAGGATCGGGCCGAGGACCCCGTCCCTGCGCTCCTCGTGGGTGAAGTCCCGGGCGACCCTGATCGCCGCGTCCCACACCATCATCGCGCCGAGGGCCTGGGCCAGCACGCTCCAGGAGTACGGGGAGCCGTTCTCGGCGGAGATCACCCGGGCGATCTCCTCGTGCCGCGCGGCGATGCCGTCCTTGATCCGGGTGACGACCTCGATCCGCTCGGCCGGCGAGGCGCGCGGCCAGGGACCCTCGTCGAACGCGCGGCGCGCGGCGGCCACCGCCCGGTCGACGTCCTCGCGACAGGCGTGCGGCACCCGGCCGATGACCTCCTCGGTGTGCGGGGAGATCACCTCGATGACGTCCTCGCCCCGGGGATCGCTCAACTCCCCGCCGATGAACAGCTGTCCGTGTTCCACGAGCTCGGTCATGGCCGACTGCCTCCCGCCGCACCGCACATTTCTGACGCTGTTTCAGGACTGATACCAGTTCTAGTTGCAGTAAGCCAGACTGCGAGACGGATACCGGAGACCGGGAAGCGAACGGTGGCTCACCGGCTCGCACGCGCGCTCCGCCGCTCGAACCTGCGGTGCGAGGGCGTCAACCTGTTCCTGGCCGACGGCGAGGCCGCCTTCCAGGAGGTCTTCCATGTGCACCTGCATGTCTTCCCCCGCTTCGCCGGAGACGGCTTCCGGATCCACGCGGAGTGGCGGGCGCGAGAGCGGGGCGAGCTCGACGAGAGCGCCGGCGCCGTCCGCGCCGGCCTCTCGGCACTCACGCCCGGGTGACGCCGGCAGCCCGGGCCGGCGGAGCCTCGAATCGGCTTCCCCGGCAGGGATCTGACGCTTCATCAGTTCTGGTTATAGTGGGCAAAGGTCGCACGTGGCACCGGCGGTGGGGTGGAGGGCATCAGATGGTGAAGACGTTCGATCACGGCGGGGGCACACTGTCCGTTCAGGTGCCCATTCCGGACAATCCCCTGGGCTACACGCTGGTGTACGTCGTGGACACCGACCGGGGGCCGGTGCTGGTCGACACCGGCTGGGACGATCCGGCGTCCTGGGACACGCTGGCGGCGGGGCTGGCGGACTGCGGTACCTCGGTGGCGGACGTGTACGGGGTCGTCGTCACACATCACCACCCGGACCACCACGGGCTGTCGGGGCGGGTGCGCGAGGCCTCCGGTGCCTGGGTGGCGATGCACGCGGCGGACGCGGCGATCGTGCGCCGGGCACAGCGGACGCGTCCGGAGCGCTGGTACGCGTACATGGCCGACAAGCTGACGGCCGCCGGGGCGCCCGAGGAGCACGTCGCTCCGCTGCGCGCCGCGCGTAGCCGCCGCCGTACCCTCCCCGGTCTCTCCTCCGCGCTGCCCGACCGTGAGATCGTCCCCGGCGAGCTCCTCGGTCTGCCCGGCCGCCGGCTGCGGGCGATCTGGACCCCGGGGCACACGCCGGGGCACGTCTGCCTGCACCTGGAGGAGAAGCACCCCGCCGGACTTCCGGGGCACGGGCGGCTGTTCAGCGGTGACCACCTCCTCCCGGAGATCACCCCGCACATCGGCCTGTACGAGGACCCCGACGACGCCACGGTGAGCGACCCCCTCGGTGACTACCTGGACTCCCTGGAGCGGGTGGGGCGCCTCGCCGCGGCCGAGGTGCTCCCCGCCCACCAGCATTCCTTCACCGACGCGCCCGGCCGGGTGAGGGAGTTGCTCGCCCATCACGAACAGCGCCTCACCGGCCTGCTGACCCTCCTGAGCGAACCGCTCACCCCCTGGCAGCTGGCCGAGCGCATGGAGTGGAACCGGCCCTGGCCCGAGATCCCCTACGGATCGAGGACCATCGCGGTCTCGGAGGCCGAGGCCCATCTGCGCCGTCTGGTGAAGCTGGGCCGGGCGGAACCGGTGCCGGGGAGCGACCCGGTGGCCTACGTGGCGCTGTGACCGGCCGGCGGGGCCGGCATGCCGACGACCGCCGTCGGACCGCGAACCGGCCGCGAGCGGGGCGCCGCGCAGCCGCGTGCCGGGGTGCCGGCGCCGGTCCGTCGGGCACCGTGCCGGCGGGCGGGGGCGCGGCGGGCGCCGTGCTGACACTGCGGCCGGAGGGGCGCGGCGCCCGGTGATGCCGCCGGCAGCGGGCCCGCAGGCACCGGCGCACGTGCCGGCGGCGATCACCTCCGGGCTGCCGACCGCGCTGCCCGCCGGCGCGGGCGCCCGTCATCGGGCCGGGGACGGGGTGCCCCGGCCGTGGGCGTGCGTCAGGGTCGCGAGGAAGGCCCGCTCGTCCGCCGTCAGGGGCGGTCCCGACAGCGCGGGCAGCGGCGGGCCGATCAGCGCGGACAGGAGGGCGTCCGGTCGCATCAGCCGGGTCGGGCCCGTGCGCATGCAGGTGATGTCCCACACGGCGGACGCGGCCCGGTAGGAGCCGGTCGCGGCCGTCGTCAGCCGCTTCGAGTACCCGGCGGTGAGACGGTGTGCGAGGGTCGGCCTGCCGCCTTCCACGCCGGGATACAGGACGTCCGTGCTGACGGCCACGGACCACGCCGCCTCGACGTACCGGGCCGCCTCCCGCTGAACGCGGCGGGCCAGCCCGGGTACGCCGACGTCCGTCTGCCGCACGGCCTCGGCCAGCGACTGGGCGCCCAGCGCGGCAACCGATATGCCCTGGCCGTAGAGGGGGTTGAAGGTGGCCGCGGCGTCGCCGAGCGCGACGAAGCGGTCGGGCCAGAGACGGGTCTTCTCCAGATACCGGCGGGAGTTGCTGGTGCTGTGACTGGTGAAGACCGGTGTGAGCGGGGTGGCTTCGGCGATCAGCCGGCCCACCAGGGGGCTCGGCAGGTCGAGGGCGTACGCCAGGAACGCGTCGGGGTCCTTCGGGGGTTCGCTGCCGCGGGTGCCGCCCAGACTGACCATCCACTGGTCGTTCTCGATGGGGACGATCATGCCGCTGCGCCCGGGCCTGCCGCTGTAGGGGTCGGCCTGGATCAGGGTCAGCGGCCAGTTCCGCGCGCCCTCGGGAACGCGGTGGACGCGGGTGGCGTTGACCAGTCCGGAGTCGAGGTTCTCCTCGCGGACGTCATGGATGCCGAGCGCTTCGAGCCAGCGCACGATGCGGGTCCCGCGGCCGCTGGCGTCCACGACGAAGTCGGCGTCCAGTTCACCTTCCCGTCCGTCGCCGGACAGGCGCAGCCCGTGGCCGGCGAGCAGGCCGGGGTCGAACGCGCCGTCCGCCACGGGCGCCAGGCGGACCCCGAGGACCTTTCGGGCGCTGCCGAGCAGCCCGGTCGCCTGGGCCCGGTGAACGGTGACGTTGGCGTCGCGCAGCACGGCGGTGCGCACGACCCAGTCCAGCAGGGCCCTGCTGCAGGTGATCGTGAGGTAGGCGTCGTGGTGCCGCCAGCGCCTGAACCAGCCCGCCGGGGTGAGGGCGAGCATGCCGGAGCTCAGCGGGATCTGCCTGGCCCCGGCCGCCAGCAGGGCCTCGCGCATGCCCGCCCGGGGAAGCAGCTTCTCCATCGCCTCCAGGCCACCGTGCATCAGCAGATGGGCATGGCGCCCCTGGGGCACACCGGTGCGGTGCTCGGGCCCGTCGGGCAGCTCGTCGCGGTCCAGCACCACCACGTGGTCCACGACCGGCGACAGCGCCGCGGCGGCGAGCATGCCGGCTGCGCCGGCACCGATGACGACAGCTCTACGCGACATCACACTCCTATGTCCTTCAGCTTCGAGTGGCCCGCTTCGCGCCTTCGCGCGCGGCTCTGACGACGGGTGAGTTCGCCAGCGCCTCTGACAGCCGGACCAGTTCGCTTGTCTCCGAGAAGACTGCCGTGTGCAGGCGGGACGCGCCGCCCGAGTCGGGAAAGTCGGGTGGCGGCAACTGCCCGGCCTGGTGTGCGGCGTCGACCACCATGGCGGCGGCCGCGACGAAGTCCGCCTCGCCGGGCGTACTTCCCTGGGCCTTCGCCTGCCGGTACGCCGACTCCCGGATCCGGCCGTCGCAGCGGGACTGCAGGGCGAGCAGGGCATCGAGAATCCTCAGCTCACGGTAGTACAGCCTGCCCCGGGGCAGTTGCCAGCGCGGTGGCGCGGGCTTGGGGGCGGTCGGGACGTTCTGGAGTTCGGCCCAGAGCGGGGCCAGCGCCCGGTAGTCGGACAGGCTGCTCCACTGGACCTGGGCCGCGGGCAGCAGCCGGGGCAGGACGAAGCCCGCACTGCAGATCAGGGCGCCCAGCGAGGTCACCTGCGGTGCTACGTCGGTGGACAGCACGTCCAGGTCGTGTCCCGTCCAACGGGCGACGACCGCCGTGAACTTCGCGCACTCGAAGCCGACCACGTCGGCCGCCAGCCCCACCATGATCAGCTGCAGACCCGTCCGTAGAATTCCGGTCACTTCGCGCGACCAGCGCAGACACACGTAGCACATGGTGATCATGCAGGCGCCATGTCCGACAAGGTAGAGAACGATCATCTCCCGCATGTACGGGGTGTTCGCGTAGTACGTGTCGAGGTCCCGAAGCCGCTCGACGGGCGCGTCCGCGAGCGAGAACAGCGTGATGATGGCGGCGATCAGCAGGCTGTACACGGCCGCGATCCGCACGCTCCAGAGCCTGATCCCGTCGGCGGGACCGCCGCGCCAGTTGAGGAGAAGAATCAGCAGCGAGGCGCTGTACGCCGAAATGACGCTGTAGGTCATGGGGGCGCCGAAATTCGGAATCCCGGTGAAGTCGTTGACCGCTTCCAGGGTGACGGGCGCCGAACAGAAGAAGCACAGTCCGCCGAGAACGATCGCGGCACAGGTGGAGGCGGTCAGCGGATCTCTCAGCGCGACATGCGGCTTCTGGCAGAGCAGCAGGGCGGCCATGCCGAACAAACACGACGCTGCGTACACGACAAGGCTCATGGGTCGAGAGCTCCGTTCAGCATGGGCGAAGGTGTACCGGGGGTGAGCGTCGGTCTCATACCGATTCGGCCGGGGCGGCGCCCTCGTGGAGACTCAGGGCCACCATGCCCTCGCAGTCGGCCAGCGCGTCGGCGATGCAAAGGAGCACCGGAAGGTCGGGTCGATCCGGCAGCGGACCGGTTTCACCGGCGGCCGTGAACCCGTTTTCCCTTTCGCTCGCCGCCTGTGTCGCGGCGGTGATGGCGGCTGCCCACGCGACGGCCTCCGCCCGCTGCGCGTCGCCCGCCGTGTGCAGCTGGTCGAAATACGTTTCCCGGTAGAGCCCTTGGTCGAAATAGCGCTCCAGGTAGTACAGGCCGTTGTAGATGGCGGTCTGACGCCAGGTCAGCCATCGGGTGCCCGAGGGCCAGAAGGGCCGCGGAGCACGCAGGCTCTCACGGGTCAGCACTTCCGTCAGTTCCCGGTCCAGCGGGCCGAGCCGCGCGTAGGCGCGCCAGCACCCGGCACGGTCCGCCAGATAGGGGCCGGCCAGCGGGATCACGGTGCCCGCGACGGTCAGCGTCGCGCCGAGGCCGGCGCAGGCCGGCGAGATCGTCGTACCGAGCCGGGACCAGTCGTGTCCGTACCAGCGGGCGACCACGGCCACGATCTTGGACGCGCTGTAACCGGCGCCGAGGACGGTGCCCATCCCCATCATCAGCAGCCCGGCGCGCAGGTGGCCCTTCACGTGCCGGGCCCAGCCCAGGGACCGGTACGCGGCGACCACGACGGCCGTGAGGTGGGCGACGAGATACAGGACGATCATCTCGGCGGTGTACGGCGTGGTGGCGTAGTAGGTGTCGAAGTCCGTCCGGCGTTCCACCGACGCGTGCCCCAGGGCGAACATGACGCCGATGGCGCCGAGGACACCCGCGTACCCGAGGATCCAGCGCCGGGCGGTCCGGGCCGTTTCCGGGCCGCCGCGCCAGTACACGATGAGGACCAGGGAGGCGGCGCTGTAGGCCGTGATGGCCGCGTAGGTCAGGGGGGCCGCCAGGTTCGGCACGCCGCTGACGGAGTTGATGAATCCGACCGTGCTGGGTGCGCCGAACAGGAAACACAGCGAGGCAAAGGCCAGAACGCTGCTGATGGCGAGCAGAAACGGATCGCGTCGTTGCCGTACGAGGTCGGGTATTTTGGCGAGCAGGCCCAGCCACAGAATTCCGCAACTCATATAGTTGATCAAGTCGCTCATCTGTTGGTCCCGCGGTAATTGAGAGCCGCCCCGATGCGTCCGGCGAGGTCATTCGTGGTGGCGGTCTGCGCCGCGTAGACGGAATCGGGAGAGGCTTTCAGCCAGGGCCGCAGTCTGTCGCCGATCAGCATTCCGAACAGGTCGGCCCGCTGCTCGGCGATTTCCAGGAACCGGGTGCGTGCGGCGGTCGGCTGGGATCCTTCGCCGTCCGCCAGGGGAAAGGGATTCTCGGAGTGCGCGACGAGCGACGACGAGTCGTTGTCGGCCATGTGCCACAACTCGTGGCCCAGGATCACCAGTTTCATCCAGGGCGGGGCGCCCGCCTCGATGATGATGTCGTCGCGCGTGTCGCGTTCGATCCACAGCCCCGTGGTGGCGGTGTGCGGCGCCGGGAAATTGGCCATGTGCACCACGATCGGACGCCCTCGCCACTGCGATGCCGATTCGACCAGAGCTTGGAGCAGCTCACCCGGATCCGCGGGAATCGGAACCCTGAGAGGTTCGATGAGCGCGTCGGCAAGCCGACGCATCTTCCTGGTCGTACGCACCATTCTCCCCGTTGGCCCTCGACTGAAGTGGAAGGAGCCGCGGTCGGGCCGGTCCGCAGCTCAACGTGGCGTGGCGGTCACGTGTCGTCGCAAATATGCCAAGCCCCTGACGCTTCAGCCACCCTCAGTGTTTAACCGAGCACGGGAGGAATGGGATGTAACACGGAAACAGGGTGATCCAAGGCTTGACGAATGGCCAAAACGGCACACTCGCACGCCACTTGGGCCCGACCTCCCGTAGAGCGCTCTCAGATTGCGCCGCTACGCCACTTCATTGGCTTCGTCCTGTGGGCGGGTGATTCTCTCCGCCCAGTACAGGAGACCCTCCAGCGCCCCGTCCGGCATGCTCGGGGCCCGCCGCGCCAGGCGGTACATCGCCTGGGTCCGCAGTGGTCCGAGCGGGTCCGACTTGCGCTCCAGCTCCAGCAGCACCGGGGCGAGAGCGAGGTTGAGGGCGGTCGGCTCGTCCGTGGTGAAGAACCCCGGGGTGAGATTGAAGAACTGACGCAGCCGTTCGGCCGCCTCCAGTCCGGGCAGGCCCCTCTTGTACCACTCGCTGAGCGTTTGCCGGGTGACGCCCGCGATGGCGGCGAGCTCCTGCTGGGAGTACGGCTTGCCGTCCTTGCGCAGATAGTGCGCACGGAGGAAATCCAGCCGCCCGCGCACCCGCTCGGGCACCGAGGTCTCCTCCGCGCGGCCGCCCTCCAGGAGGGCGGTGACGACCTGCGGTTCGATGCCCGTCTGCTGGGACAACGCGGCGACATCCACGGCCTCGACCGCCGTGAGTCGTTCCGGCTGCCCGGCCACGAAGGCCAGGGCCCTCAGGGTTTCGGCCAGTCTGGCATATGCGTCGTCGTGAGCCACCGAGTGTTCTCCGGGGGGCGTCGTCCGTTGTGATGCTGAAGCAGACGTGAGGGTATCCGGTCATCTTCCAGACAACCAGAGCGTGGGCTCTATCTGCATACCAATGCAGAAGATCTTGACAATCGAAGAGCGGCGGTAGCAGGATCACCGAACACCTGCGATGGCGGTTCGCCCGTGCCGATGGGACTTCAGGCCCTCAACGCCGCTTACGGCCCGTGCCCATCGCCTGCCGCCCTCCGCCTCCGCCTTCCCCACGGTCTCGGATCAGCCGGCGTACAGGTGCTCTGCAAGGCTGACCGATTCCCCGCTCGCCCCACTCAGGGCTGTGGGCTGCGCGCCCGAGCTCCGGAAGGAAGAACATGGACGCCCTGGTTCTGACGCAACGTCACGTCGGGAAGATAGTCGAGCTCTGCGGCCGTGACCTCTTCGCCGATCTGGTCATCGACCGACTGCACCGGGCCCTGGCCGAAAAGGGCAAGGGCGCCGCACCCGCCCGGGCCGGCTTCAGCCGCTGCCCCGGGGACACCGGAGCGATCGAGTGGATGCCGTACCACATACCCGGCGACTGCATGACCCTCAAGACGGTCTCCTACACGCCCACCCGCACGACGAAGCGTCAGTACTTACCCGTCATCAACGGAACACTCACCCGCTTCGACGACGAGACGGGGCGGCTGACCGCGGTCTGCGACGCGCGGCTGCTCACCGCGGTGCGCACGGGCGCGGCCTCCGCCGTGGCCAGCCGGATGCTGGCGCTGCCGGAGAGCCGGGTGCTGGGGCTGGTGGGGGCGGGCGCCCAGGCGGTGACCCAGGCCCACGCCCTGAGCAGGGTCTTCCCTCTGGAGAAGATCCTCGTCCACGACATCGAGCCGGGCCACGCGGCCTCCTTCGCGGACCGCGTGCGCTTCCTGGACCTGGAGGTGCGCCCGGCCGATCCCGCGGAGCTGGTCGCCTCGGCCGACATCATCTGCACCGCTACCACCGTCGCGGTCGGGGCGGGCCCCGTGCTGTCCGCCGACGGAATCCAGCCCCATGTGCACATCAACGCGATCGGGGCCGACTTCGTCGGCAAGACCGAGCTGCCCCTCCCACTGCTGCGCGAGGCACTCGTCGTACCCGACCATCTGGACCAGGCACGGCACGAAGGCGAGTGCCAGCAGCTGTCCGAGCCCGAGATCGGGCCCCGGCTGTCGGCCGTGTGCTCGCACCCCGAACGCTGGGCGCCGTACCGGCACCGGATGACGGTCTTCGACTCCACCGGTTACGCGCTGGAGGACCATGTGGCCCTGGACGTCCTGATCCAGCTGGCGGCGGAGACGGGCGTCGGCGAACGCATGCTCATGGAGCACCTCCCGGTCGACGCCCTGGACCCCTACACCTTCGCCGACTGAACGGCTGGACGACTCAGCGGCTCCACACCGGGCGCGCCCACGGGTACCGGGTCAGGCGCGCCGGACGCTCTGCCGCCCCGCGTGGCTGTCGACCTGCTCCGACGTGATGATCATCTCCACCAGGTCGGCGAGGGTGGCCAGCTGACGGGCGTTCATCTGCGGGGCGCGCGCGGCCAGCCGGACCAGTCCGCACTCGCGCAGCCGCAGCAGCGGGTCCGCCTCCGCCTCCAGGCCCTGCAGGACGGGCTGCAACGCCTCGTGGAGCGCCTCCGGTTCGTCCGCGGCGAAGAAGCCCGCCGACAGACCGAAGAACCTGCGCAGCCGGTCGGCGTGTTCGAGGCTCGGCATGCCGCTCTTGCGCCACTCGCTCAGCCACTGCCGGCTGGTTCCGGCGATCCTGGCCAGCTCGTCCAGCGAGTACCGCTTGCCGTCGGGGCGGCGCCGGGTCTCCCTGATGAAGTCCAGCCGCTGCCGCACCCGTTCGGCGAGGCACGCCTCAGGTGCCCGGCCGCCCGAGAGCAGCTCGACGACGACACCTACGGGAATGCCGGTGCGATGGGAGAGGTCCGCCACATCCAGGACCTCCGGCAGCCGGCCGGGTCGGCCGGTCAACTCCCCCAACCGCTCCAGCGCAGCGGCCAGCGGGGCATAGACGTCACTCACCGCGGTCCCCCCCCTGGGCGTGTCGTCCGTTCGGTGCTGAGCTGACGCGAGGCTACCCGGTCACTCGTGCCCCGACCAGATGTGACAAGGACGCCTGCTGAATTAGGCAGTAATCGTTGACAGTTGAGGGCGCGGTGGGTGAGGATCTAGGCACAGAGAGCAAGATCGACCCGCCTCGGGTGCTGCCTATGGGGGAGCAGCATCCGGGGCGTTCCTCTGTCCGCCTTATCCCCACGGAGGTGAGGCGACCATGCCGCATCCCGTTCTTCTTCTCGGGGTCGGCCGGTGCGCCGCGTACGGCGAGTTCGCACTGGCGCGGATCGCGGCGGCCCACCCGGTGGTACTGGCGGGCACCGCCCCGCCCGGCTGGGCGCTTCCCTACCTGGCGGGCCATATCGCGGCCGACCCCGGGCAGGAGCCGGACGCGGCGGAGGCGGTGGCGCGGCAGGCGGCCCGGCTCGGGGTGGTCGGCGTGCTGACCTGGACCAGGGCGCGACTGCCCGCCGCCGCACGGATCGCCGCACGGCTGGGGCTGCCCGGCATCCCTCGGGAGACGGCCGCCGCCTGCGCCGATCCGGCGGCGTCACAGTCGCTGCTGGCGCGGCACGGGGTCGCGCCTGCGGGCCGGGACGACACCGAGGGACCGCTCGTCTCCGCCGAGGCCGTCGTCCTCGACGACGAGGTCCGCATCGCCGCGCTCACCCGTACGACCCCGGGTCCGCCGCCCGCCCGGCAGCCGCTGCGGCATGCCGTGCACGCCCACGACGGGCTGCTGCACAACCCGTTCCTGCGGCAGACGGTGGAGCGGACCGTCACGGCGCTGGGTCTCGCGCACACCGTCGCGCACATCGGCCTGCGGCTCACCGCCCGCGGCCCCCGCGTCACCGACGTCGTCCCGCACCTGCCCGGCGATCTGATCCCGCTGCTGGTCGAGCGGGCCACCGGTGTCGATCTGGCGCGGGCCGCCGCGGCCCTGGCCACCGGCCGGCTTCCGGACGTGGCCCCGACCCGGCAGCGGGCGGCCGCGATCCAGTTCGCCTACCCGGCCACGACCGGCCGTCTGACCCGGCTGGACCTCGACCCCGCCGTCGCGTACGAACCGTCCGCCGAGCGCATGGTCCTCACCCGGCAGACCGGCGACCAGGTCACCGCGGCCTGGCACGCGGGCCCCGCAGACCGGCTCGCGCACTGGGTGACCGAGGGCGAGGACCCACCCGAGTGCGCCCGCGCACTGCACCGGATGGCGGACTACCTGGACGTCACCGTCACCTCACAGGAAACCCGGGCCGCCTGACTCAAGAAAGCCGGCCCACCGTCCGGATCAGCCGCTCCGCGTCGCCCAGGGCGTCGATCTCGCGGCGGCTCATCGTCGGATTGGCCGCCCGGCGGCGCAGGGCCTCGGTCAGTCCGTCGTCGGTGAGGCCGCAGGAGTCGGCGAGCAGGGCCGTCAGCATGGCGAGGGCCCCGTCGGCGAGCGGTTCGCCGACGACGGCCACCTGGGCGAGGATCACCGCGGACATGCCCCAGTCGAGGGCCGGTTCCCCGTCCTCGGTGTTCGACCAGTCGATGACCCGGGGCCCGTCCGAGGTCAGCATCACGTTGTCCGGATGCAGGTCGAGGTGGAGCACTCGCGCGTCCGGCGCGGCCGCGTCCCGGCCCGGTACGGCATGCAGCCGCCGCAGCAGCCCGGCCAGCAGCGTGCCCCCTTCCGCCGCGCCGATCCGGCCCTCGGCCAGCGCGCCCAGCATCGTCGGCCCCTCCAGCCGCTCCATCACCAGGTCGGTGCGCGAGCCTGAGGGCCGCACCCGGGGCACCGGATACCCGTGCCGCCGTACGTGCTCCATCACGGCCCCCTCGGCGGCCGCGTCCCCCCAGCCGTCGCGGTCCCGGCGCAGCACCCAGCCTTCGTCGATCTCGTACACATCGGCCGAACGGCCCGATCCCAGCAGTCTCCCCGTCACCGTCATGACCGTGACCCTAGTCACCGCTCCCGTGTGCCCACAGCCACCCCTCGGCCCGCGCACGGCTGCCGGTAAAGTGAGCGGGTCGTCATCACACCCGTACAGGGGGAAGCCGGTGCAATTCCGGCGCTGACCCGCAGCCGTGAACCGTCCCCCGGGCGGTGAGCCGGACCGCCCCGTACGGACGTTGACCGGCTCGCGTGCGCGGCGGCCCGTCGCGCACGGCACCGTCGAGGTTTACGGAGCCGAGCCGCCCGGGGGTTCCCGTGCGCTGCCGGTTCCCCACAGGGAGAGGCAGTCGCCGACCATGAACGTCCGCCGCAGTGCCGCGGCTCTCGCCGCCATAGGCGTGCTGGCCGCCGCCGCACCCGCCACGGCCGCAGGCCCGTCCCCCTCCCCGAAGGTGGCCGTCCCGTCCGGACTGTTCGGCAAGGGCGACCCGACGTACGACGGGGTGTGGCGCCAGTCGTTCGCCCTGCTCGCGCAGCACACGCTCGGCGAGCGTCCCTCCGCCTCGGCCATCAACTGGCTGGTCGGGCAGCAGTGCGACGACGGATTCTTCCCGGCCTTCCGCGCGGACCCGTCCAAGCCCTGCCTGGGCAAGGACGGCGCCCAGGCCGACATCGACGCCACGGCCGCCGCCATCCAGGCACTGCAGGCGCTCGGCGAGCACGACGGCGAGGTCCACAGGGCGGTGGGCTGGCTGAAGGGGATGCAGAACAAGGACGGCGGCTTCGGCTTCTCCATCGAACAGCCCAGCGACACCAACCACACCGCCGACGTCATCGGCGCGCTCTCCGTAGCCGGTGAGAACGTCACCGCGCTGCGTTCCGAGGGCAAGACCCCGCTCGAAGCGCTGTCCGAGTTGTCCATCCCCTGCTCGGCGGACGGCGGCGGCGCGTTCGCCTACCAGCCGGACAAGAAGGGCAAGTTGGCCGCCAACGCGGACGCGACGGCGGCCGGGGTGCTGGGCGCGCTCGGCAAGGGTTTCGTGATCGAGCCCGGCAAGGCCCGCGACAAGGCGCCCGCCTGTACGGCCTCCGGCAAGCCCACCCCGGCGCAGCTGGCGGACAACGCCTCCGCGTACCTCGCCCGCACCCTCGCCAAGACCGGCCACCTCACGTCCTCCCTGGCGGGCGCCAAGGACCAGCCCGACTACGGCAACACCGCGGACGCGGTCGTCGCACTCGCCGCGACCGGTTCGACTGCGCAGGCGAAGAAGTCGTACGCATGGCTGGAGAAGAACGCGGGGAACTGGGCCGAGCAGAGCGGTCCGGCCGCCTACGCCGAGCTGATCTTCGCCGCGCACGCGATCGGCGCGGACCCGCACGACTTCGGCGGTACGGACCTGGTCCGGGCGCTCGACGCGACGGGACCGGCGACGCAGACGGCGAAGGCGACGCATTCCGAGGCGAAGCAGGGCAAGCACGACTCGGGGACGAAGGTCTGGTGGATCGTCGGCGTGGGCCTGGTCGCCGGCATCGGCATCGGCTTCCTGCTCAGCGGCCGCCGGAAGCGGCAGCAGCCGTGAGCGCCGTCCGCCGTGCCGCTGCCCTGCTCGTCGCCGCGTTCGTCCTCGTGGCCGGTGCCGCGCAGGCGCAGGCCGCCGCTTACCGCTACTGGTCGTTCTGGGAGCGGGACGGCGGCCGCTGGACGTACGCCACCGAGGGCCCCTCGACCGCCCGGCCCGACGACGGTGCCGTCCAGGGCTTCCGCTTCGCGGTGAGCGAGGACTCCGCGGACGCGAGCCGGCCGCGCGGCACGGCGGACTTCGCCACGATCTGTGCGGGGACGCCCGCGAAGCCGGGTACGAAGCGGGTGGCTCTCGTCATCGACCCCGGCACGGAAGCGGACGCGCCGTCCGGCGAGACACCGCCCACCCGCCGCACGGCCTGTGCCCGCGTCGCCCCCGACGCGACGACGGCCGAGGCGCTGGCGAAGGTGGCGGATCCCCTGCGCTACGACACGAACGCCCTGCTGTGTGCGATCTCCGGGTATCCGCGCAAGGGGTGCGGAGAGTCTGCCGACGGCACGGCGAAGAAGGGGGCGCAGAAGAAGGAGTCTGACGGTGGTCCTTCGCTGGGGCTGCCGATCGGTGTGGGCGTGGTCGTACTCCTGGCGGTCGCGGCGGTGTGGCAGTCGCGGCGGCGCGGGAATGCGTAGCGGTGGTGAGCCGGAGCGCCGTTGGCCCTCGGACCGTCGTCCGACTGCGGGTCCGCGGTGGCTGGTCGCGCAGTTCCCCGCGCTCCTGGGGAGTCGCAGTCGCCGCGGCCGTACAGCGCACCCCATGGGGGAGGCACCCCGCCGGCGCGGGCGAGCGATGCCGACCCCCGGCCGGCGCCAACGCCGCGAGCCGCTCCACCCCGGTGCCTGGTGGCTCTGGTCCCTCGGCCTCGGCACAGCGGCCACCCGGACCACCAACCCCCTCCTCCTCACCCTCCTCATAGCCGCCGCCGGCTACGTCGTGGCCACCCACCGCTCCGCCGCCCCCTGGTCCCGCTCCTACACCGCCTTCGCCAGACTCGCCGCCGCCGTCCTCCTCATCCGCCTCGCCTTCACGGTCGTCCTCGGCTCCCCCATCCCCGGCACCCACACCCTGTTCACCCTCCCCGAAGTCCCCCTCCCCCACTGGGCACAGGGCATCCGCCTGGGCGGCGAGGTCACCGCGGAAGCGCTCCTCTTCTCCGGGTACAACGGCCTGCGGCTGGCCGCCCTGCTCATCTGCGTCGGCGCCGCGAACGCCCTCGCCAGCCCGGCCCGACTCCTGAAGTCCCTGCCCGGCGCCCTGTACGAGGCGGGCGTGGCCGTCGTCGTCGCGCTCACCTTCGCGCCCCATCTCATCGCCGACGTCCAGCGGTTGCGCGCCGCCCGCCGGCTGCGCGGCCGCCCGGACCGGGGGGTGCGGGGCCTGCTGCAGGTGGGACTGCCGGTGCTGGAGGGCGCGCTGGAGCGTTCGGTCGCCCTCGCCGCCGCGATGGACGCACGGGGGTACGGCCGGACCGCCGAGGTCCCCGCCTCCGTGCGCCGTACGACGAGCGCGCTCACGCTGGGCGGTCTGCTCGGCGTGTGCGCGGGGACGTACGGGCTGCTCACCGCGGAGGGCGGCACCTACGGGCTGCCGGTGCTGTGCGCCGGGGTAGCCGCCGCGCTCGCGGGCCTGCGCCTGGGCGGCCGCCGCGCCTCGCGCACCCGGTACCGCCCGGAGCCCTGGGGCGTGCGCGCCTGGCTCGTCGCGGGCTCGGGCGCCGCCGTCGCCGCGCTGCTCACGCTCGCCTCCGTGCGCGATCCGGGCGCGCTGAACCCGGGAGTGGTCCCCCTGGTGGCCCCTTCCCTGCCCCTCTGGCCGGCCGCGGCCGTGCTGCTCGCGCTGCTGCCCTCCTTCGTCGTACCCAAAGACCCCAAGGCCCCCCGAGACCCCAAGGAGCCGTCGTGATCCGCTTCGAGGAGGTCGGCGTCACCTATGAGGGCGCGGCCGAACCGGCCGTCCAGGGCGTGGACTTCGAGGTCCCCGAGGGCGAACTCGTGCTGCTCGTGGGCCCGTCCGGGGTCGGCAAGTCGACCGTGCTGGGCGCGGTCAGCGGGCTGGTCCCGCACTTCACCGGCGGCACCTTGCGCGGCCGGGTCACGGTGGCCGGCCGGGACACCCGTACCCACAAGCCGCGCGAACTCGCCGACGTGGTCGGCACGGTGGGCCAGGACCCGCTCGCGCACTTCGTGACGGACACGGTGGAGGACGAACTCGCCTACGGCATGGAGTCGTTGGGGCTCGCCCCGGAGGTGATGCGGCGCCGGGTGGAGGAGACCCTGGACCTGTTGGGCCTCGCCGACCTGAGGGACCGCCCCATCGCCACGCTCTCCGGCGGGCAGCGGCAGCGGGTCGCGATCGGTTCGGTCCTCACCCCGCACCCTCGGGTGCTGGTGCTGGACGAGCCGACCTCGGCGCTCGACCCGGCCGCGGCGGAGGAGGTCCTGGCCGTGCTGCAGCGCCTGGTCCACGACCTCGGCACGACGGTGCTGCTGGCCGAGCACCGCCTGGAACGCGTGATCCAGTACGCCGACCGGGTCGTCCTGCTGCCCGCTCCCGGCGCCGCTCCGCTGTTCGGCGACCCGGCCGAGGTGATGGCCGTCTCGCCGGTGTACCCACCGGTGGTGGACCTGGGCCGCCTGGCGGGCTGGTCCCCACTGCCCCTGACCGTCCGCGACGCCCGCCGCCGCGCAACCGAACTACGCGAACGCCTGGCCGACGCGGCTGCGGGCAATCGTGGCCGGCGCGGGCAAGCGACCCCACCCGCGCCCAGCACCAGCACCCCGATACCTTCACCCCGGCGCCGCCTGTTCCGGCGTTCCGCACCCTCCGCCCCCACCCCCACCGCACCCCCGCACATCGCCGAGATCCACGCCCTGGCCGTCCGCCGAAGCCGGATCACCGCCCTCCGCCACGTCGACCTGACCGTGACCCCCGGCGAGACCATCGCACTGATGGGCCGCAACGGCGCCGGAAAGTCCACACTGCTCGGGTCGCTGGTCGGGCTGGTGGAGCCGACCGCCGGCACGGTCCGCGTCGGCGGCGCCGTCCCGCACCGCACCCCGCCCCGGGACCTCGTGCGCCGGGTCGGTCTCGTCCCGCAGGAGCCGCGCGACCTGCTGTACGCGGACACGGTGGCCGCCGAGTGCGCGGCCGCCGACCGGGACGCGGGAGCCGAGCCCGGCACCTGCCGGGCCCTGGTGTCCGAGCTGCTGCCGGGCATCACGGACGACACACACCCGCGTGACCTCTCCGAGGGCCAGCGTCTGACGCTCGCCCTGGCGGTCGTCCTGACCGCCCGCCCGCCGCTGCTCCTGCTCGACGAGCCGACCCGCGGCCTGGACTACGCGGCCAAGGCCCGTCTGGTCACGGTGCTGCGCGCGCTGGCCGCCGAGGGCCATGCGATCGTGCTGGCCACGCATGACGTGGAGCTGGCCGCCGAGATCGCGCACCGGGTGGTGCTGCTCGCCGACGGCGAGGTGATCGCCGACGGTCCGACGGCCGAGATCGTGGTCTCCTCGCCGTCCTTCGCCCCGCAGGTCACCAAGATCCTGGCCCCGCAGCAGTGGCTGACGGTGAGCGCGGTCCGGGAGGCCCTGGCATGACCGCCGCGCAGGCCCGGGTCCGGGCCATCCGCCTCGGTCCCCGTTCCATTGCCGCGCTGGTGCTGGTCAGCGCGGTGGGTGTGGTCGCCTTCTGCTGGCCCTTCCTCGCCCCGCCCGCCTCCGAGATCAGCGCGCACGCCGAGGACGCGCCGTGGCTGTTCGCGGCCCTGCTGGTGCTGCTGGTCGCGGTCGTGGCGGCGACGATCTCCGAGTCCGGTCTGGGCCCGAAGGCCGTCGCCATGCTGGGCGTGCTGGCCGCGACCGGGGCGGCCCTGCGCCCGATCGGCGCGGGCACGGCCGGGATCGAGCCGATGTTCTTCCTGCTGGTGCTCAGCGGACGGGTGCTCGGCCCCGGCTTCGGCTTCGTCCTCGGCTCGGTGACGATGTTCGCGTCCGCGCTGCTCACGGGCGGGGTCGGCCCCTGGATGCCGTTCCAGATGCTGGCGATGGGCTGGTTCACGATGGGCGCCGGGCTGCTCCCTGGCCAGGCCCGGCTGCGCGGCCGGGGCGAGCTTCTGCTGCTCGCCGTCTACGGCTTTCTCGCGGCCTTCGCCTACGGCACGGTCATGAACCTGGCCGGCTGGCCCTTCATGGGCGCCCTGACCTCGAACATCGCCTTCGACCCGCACGCGACGGTCCCCGCGAACCTGGGCCGCTTCGCCACCTACTGCCTGGCCACCTCCATGGGCTGGGACCTGGGCCGGGCGGTCTGCACGGTCGTGCTGACCCTGGCCCTCGGCCCGGCGCTGCTCCGCGCGCTCCGCCGGGCCACCCGGCGCGCCGCTTTCGAGACCGCGGTCACATTCGACGCACCCGCTGCGTGAGGGGCCGTAAGCGTGTCGTGAGGGAAGCGGTGAAGCACCCCACATGACCCAGCTCACCTACGATCCGGGATCGTTGCACTGAATGCCCGATATGCCCCTTCATGCACCCCGCCTGACCTGCACATTGAGACGCACGCCACACAAACGGCCTTTGCGGCTGATCCGGTCACAACTAGTAAAAGGGGTCATTGCGGACCCGCCCCGAGCCTGGTTCTGTTGAGGACGTCGCCAGGCGCCACGAGCCCGAACGGGTCGCGGCGCCGACGTATGGGGCCACGCATCGAGCGCGGCCCGGACATACGGGCGATCCCCTGTCCCCGACGCAAGAGGTACTCCGTGTCCGTCTCTTTCATCCGCCGCATCGCTTCCCCGAAGAAGGCCCTCACCGCCGTCGCCGTGGCCGCCGCCACCGCCGGTATGGCAATGGCCGCGGCGCCCGCCCAGGCCGCCACGACCCAGGCCTCCTCCGCTCAGGCGGTCGCGCACAAGATGATTCCGGACGCCGCGCAGTTCAACGCGTTCAGCAAGATCGTCGAGCATGAGAGCGGCTGGAACGCCAGCGCCACCAACAGCTCCTCCGGCGCCTACGGCCTGGTCCAGGCCCTGCCCGGCTCGAAGATGGCCACGGCCGGCTCCGACTGGAAGACCAACCCGGCCACCCAGATCAAGTGGGGTCTGGACTACATGAACTCCCGCTACGGCAGCCCGGTGAAGGCCTGGAGCTTCTGGCAGGCCAACGGCTGGTACTAAGCCGCTTCGCCGCCGAACCACCGAGCGATCTTCGGCAGGGCCGCGATGTACGACCCCACGTGGTCGACGTCCCCCTGATCGAGCACGCGCACCCTCGCACCCTGACGGGCGAGGGTGCGCGCGCATGTCCGGGCATTGCCGATCGGCACGTCCGTGTCCTTGTCGCCCGCGTACAGCCGCACCGGCACATCCGGCTTCCAGTCGCAGGTGTGGTCGCCCTGGCGCAGCGCCTGAAGGAAGGCGCCCGTCGGGTGGGTGAGCTTCCGGTAGAAATCGTCCGTCAGCAGCTTCCGCACAGTGGGCGCGAGCTGCCTGCTGATGTCCTCCTCCTCGTGCAGCCCGTCGAAGAGGCCCTCGACACGGTCCGCGTAGGGCGCCCGGAACACCTCCGCCGGGTCTTTGTAGATGGGGTGCAGCCGGTTCTGCGCGGTGAGGAAGTACGAGATGTACAGCACACCGCTGGTGTCGTTGACCCGGCCGTCGGTGAGTGCGGGCACCTCCGTGCCCTCCAGGTCGTACGGTCCGGCCACCGGTGCCAGCGCCTTCAGCCGGAAGCCGGGCGCGTCACCCTCCTGCACCGCCCGCCCCAGGGCCATGGCGACCTGCCCGCCCTGTGAGAAGCCGGTCGCGTAGAGGTTCCCGTCGAGCGTCCGGCCGAGCCGGTGCGCCGCCGACCGGGCCGCGCGCAGCATGTCGACGGAGGCGGTCACGGACGACCGCGTGTCCATGTAGGGGTGCCTGCCCGGCCCCTGCCCCAGCCCCAGATAGTCGGGCGCGGCGACGGCGTGTCCGGCCGAGGCGAAGAGATACGACTGCGCCCGCGCGTCCTCCGAGACCGAGGGTGCGTAGGCGCGGGTGGCCATGGTCCCGTGGCTGTCGGAGACGAGGCCGAGGGTGCGGCCGCCGCCGGCGGGCAGGGTGAGCAGGCCGGTCGCGGTGGTGGGCCGCCCCTGCGGGTCCACCGTCCGGTACGTCACCCGGTAGGCCCGGACGCCGTAGCGCAGCGAGCCGGTGCCCACGCCCAGCTTCTCCAGTCCCCGGGCGACCTCGGCGCGGCTGTGCCGGGCGACCGGAACGACGGACACCACCTCTCCCCTGTGCCCGCCCCGCTGTCCGCCCCCGGCGACGGCGGCCGGTGCCGCGGCGACGGCGGCGACGGCGGCGAGCAGTGCGACGGCCGCCACGACACCCGCCTTCCGGATACGCCGACCGGGCTGCATGTCCTCGGGTGTGCGCGTGATTTCACCTGATGTGCGCATGTCTTCTGCCATGTCCCGAACGCTACGGACGCAGGATGCGCCGGGACATCCGAGAGTCCCCCGTCCCCGCGGTGGACCTGGCACCACCCTGTCCGTCCGGCCGACCGGAGGAACGATGACGACACCGACGGCGGACCCGGAGGCACGCGGAGTGCGGCTGGTGGTCGTGCTCCTGGCGCTGACGGTGGTCAGCGGACTGATCGACGCGGTGAGCTATCTGGGCCTCGGCCGGGTCTTCACGGCCAACATGACCGGCAACGTGGTGATCCTCGGCTTCGCCGCCGCCGGCGCCCCCGGCTTCTCGGTCCCGCACACGGCGACCTCACTGGGCTGCTTCCTGCTGGGCGCGGTGGCCGGCGGCCGCGTGGCGACCCGCTTCGGCGACGGATCCCACCGCGACTGGACCCGGCTGACCCTGGTGGCGGAGGCGCTCCTCGTCGGCGTCGCGGCCGCGGTCGCCTTCGTCTGGCCGGAGACGAACGGCACCCGGTACGCCCTCATCGCCCTCACCGCCATCGCGCTGGGCCTGCGCAACGCGACGGTCCGCAAGCTGCGCATCGCCGACCTGACCACCACGGTCCTGACGATGACCCTGACGGCCCTCGCCTCCGAATCCCGTCTCGGCGACGGGACAGGCCACCGCTCCCCGCGCCGCACGGCAGCGGTGATCTCCATGTTCACGGGCGCCGTCCTCGGCGCCTGGCTGGTCCTCCACCACGGCCTGGCCCTCCCCCTGCTGCTCGCCGCGGCGGCGTCGGGGGTACTGGCGATGGTGGCCTCGGGGCGGGAGTGAGGGGCGGGGACCTCGGG
The DNA here is from genome assembly GCF_001542625.1 of Streptomyces griseochromogenes. NCBI lineage: Bacteria > Bacillati > Actinomycetota > Actinomycetes > Kitasatosporales > Streptomycetaceae > Streptomyces > Streptomyces griseochromogenes. The sequence continues at coordinate 8,918,128 of NZ_CP016279.1, forward strand.
GGAGGCAGGAACCGGGCATAGGGACAGGGGTGTTCCTGCCTCCCTCGGGGTGGGCCGGCGGTGCCGGGCATCGTCGGCCCCCGATCGTGGGTCAGGCCGTGGTGACCTGGAGTTCCTTGACGCCGTTGATCCAGGCCGAGCGCAGCCGACGCGGGTCGCCGACCAGACGCAGGGACGGCATGGCGTCGGCGATCGCGTTGAAGATCAGGTCGATCTCCAGGATCGCGAGGGACTTGCCCAGGCAGTAGTGCGGTCCCCCGCCGCCGAAGCCCAGGTGGGGGTTGGGGTCGCGGGTGATGTCGAAGGCGTCGGGGGACGCGAAGACCTCGGGGTCGTGGTTGGCGGAGGCGTAGAAGAGGCCAACGCGGTCGCCCTTCCTGATCCGCGCGCCGCCCAGTTCCGTGTCCTGGGTGGCCGTGCGCTGGAAGGCGTTGACCGGGGTCGCCCAGCGCACGATCTCCTCGGCGGTCGTCTGTGGCCGCTCCCGTTTGAACAGCTCCCACTGCTCGGGGTGGGTGAGGAACGCGTGCATCCCGTGCGTGATGGCATTGCGCGTCGTCTCGTTCCCGGCCACCGCCAGCATCAGCACGAAGAAGCCGAACTCGTCGGAGTTCAGGTTGCCTTCGTCCTCGGCCGCCACCAGGGTCGTCACGATGTCACGGGCCGGGCACCGCTTCCGCTCGGCGGCCATGTTCATGGCGTAGGCGATGATCTCGGCGGCCGACTGCGCGCCGACCTCCTCGGTGATCGCGTACTCGGGATCGTCGTAGGCGATCATCCTGTTGGACCAGTCGAAGATCTTGGACCGGTCCTCCTGCGGTACGCCGATCAGCTCGGCGATGGCCTGCAGGGGCAGTTCGCAGGCGACCTCGGTGACGAAGTCGAAGGGGCCCGAGCGGGCGCGGGCGGCGGTGACGATCGCCTCCGCGCGGGCCCGGAGCCGCTCCTCCAGGGCGCGTATCGACCGTGGCGTGAAGCCCCGCTGCACGATCTGGCGCACCCGCGTGTGTTCCGGCGGATCCATGTTCAGCAGGATGAACCGCTGGGCGTCGATCGCGTCCCGCTGGACGTGCTCGTTGAAGCGGATGATCGCGGTGTTGAGGTACGAGGAGAAGAGTTCCGGGTGTGTGGAGGCGTACTTGACGTCCGCGTGCCGGGTCAGGGCCCAGTAGCCGTCGTCGGCGAAGCCCGCGAGCCCGTGCGGCTGCGCGATCCAGCGGACCGGCTCGGCGCGGCGCAGCTCGGCGAACTCCGGGAGGGGCACACGGTGGTGCAGCAGGTCGGGGTCGGTGAAGTCGAACCCGTCGGGCAGCGCGGGGCAGTGCATCGGCGACTCCCAGCCATCTGACGGTCTATCAGCAAGTCCCGTGAACGTAGTAACGGGTTCTAAAACTGGCAAGAGGTACGGCACCGCCGATCCGTGCGGAGTTTGTACAGATCACGGGTTCGGCACCTGCAAGACCCTTGCGGTGATGGACATCACGTCAGCAGACTGCACTAAGAACTAGAACGCGTACCAGTTCTGGAGGAGAGCCCTCTCGGAGAGGACCCGCACCCATGGCCGCCGAACCCGTGATCGTCGAAGCCGTACGCACCCCCATCGGCAAGCGCGGCGGCGCGCTCGCCAATCTGCACCCCGCCTACCTGCTGGGCGAGACCTACCGTGAACTCCTCGGCCGCACAGGCATCCCCGCCGACGCGGTAGAGCAGATCGTCGGCGGCACGGTGACCCACGCCGGCGAGCAGTCCATGAACCCGGCGCGCACGGCCTGGCTGACCATGGGTCTGCCCTACGAGACGGCCGCCACGACCGTCGACTGCCAGTGCGGCTCCTCGCAGCAGGCTTCGCACATGGTGGCCAACATGGTCGCGGCCGGTGTCATCGACGTGGGCATAAGCTGCGGGGTCGAGGCGATGTCGCGGGTGCCGCTGGGGTCCGGTTCGAAGCACGGGCCCGGCAAGCCGTTCCCCGACGAGTGGAACGTCGACCTTCCCAATCAGTTCGAGGCGGCCGAGCGGATCGCCCGGCACCGGGGCCTGACGAGGGAGAACGTGGACTCGCTGGGACTGATCTCGCAGGAGCGGGCGGCCCACGCGTGGGCGGAGGAACGATTCAAGCGGGAGACCTTCGCCGTACAGGTCCCGACCACGGAGGAGGAGCAGCACGCCGGGCAGGGCATGTGGCGCCTTGTCGACAAGGACGAGGGGCTGCGGGACACGTCGATGGAGGCACTGGCGAGGCTGAAGCCGGTGATGCCGACGGCGGTTCACACGGCGGGCAACTCGTCGCAGATCTCGGACGGCGCTGCGGCCATCATGTGGGCCTCGAAACGGATGGCTCGCGCCCTGAAGCTGAAGCCTCGGGCACGTATCGTCGCCCAGGCGCTGGTGGGCGCCGACCCGCACTTCCATCTCGACGGACCGATCGACGCGACCAAGGCGGTGCTGGGCAAGGCCGGAATGTCCCTGAAGGACATCGACCTGGTCGAGATCAACGAGGCTTTCGCTTCGGTGGTGTTGAGCTGGGCCCGGGTCTTCGAACAGGACCTGGACAAGGTCAACGTGAACGGCGGTGCGATTGCCCTGGGGCATCCGGTGGGAGCGACAGGCGCCCGCCTGATCACCACCGCTCTGCACGAACTGGAGCGCGCGGACAAGGAGTTCGCGTTGATCACCATGTGCGCGGGCGGCGGGCTGGCTACCGGGACGATCATCCAGCGGCTGTAGACGCCCAGTTCACGAAGGTGGTGAAGGTGGCGGGGTCGATGGTGAGGATCGGTCCCGCCGGGGTCTTGGAGTCGCGGATGGCGAGGGTACGGAGTGAAGTCTTCGTAATGGCGGCACGGTTGACGGTTGGAGTCCGCTGCCGCCGCCGATCACTCCACTCACATCACGACCCGAGCACAGCGCCCACACACCGCCCTCACGACGTGCATGATGCCCCTTCAGTACCAGTTCGTCAGGGGGAACCATGCACACCCGGACAGCCGCGCTCACCGGCGCCCTGCTCGTCGTCGCCACTGCCACCGCATGCAGCGGCGGCAGCGCCAAGCCATCGCCCACCGTCACCGTCACGAAGACCGTGACCGCCGCCCCGGGCACCGAGGATGCGAAGACCAGCAGCGGCGTCCTGAAGATGGGCATGAAGAAGTCCGTCAACGACGACGCGAACGACGTGCACATCACCGTCCGGGCCGTCGAGTACCAGCAGCCGTACAAAGGCCCGCAGCCACAGAAGCCAGAGGACTTCCAGGGCGGCGACATCTGGGCCACAGCCAGCGTCAAGGTGTGCAACATCAGGGGCGCCAGCATCAGCGTCAGCCCCACGCCGTGGTCCCTGGCGTATCCGGATGGTACGAGCATCGAGTCGACCGGCCTGTCCGGCGGCGATATGCCGAAGCCGGAGTTCCCCATGGACAAACCCGTCAAGGCCGGCCGATGCGCAGCCGGGATGATCGCCTACCCGGTACCGAGTGGCAAGAAGCCCGAGCGCATCGTGTACGCGCCCGACGGCGCTGACCCGATCGAGTGGGCGGTTATCCAGCCCTGAGGGCCGACGCACGCCTGCGAGCCCCTGGCCGGCCTGGACGGCATCCGGAAGAGCTTGGACGACACGCCCACCCGTGATCGCGGCCCCGCCTCTCCTTCGAGAGAACGGCGCCGCTCGCATGGTGACTGGGTCAGCTCTTCTCATGCATGACCGCGTGCAGCCAGTCGAGGGGCTCTTGGGCCAGCAGCTCATCAGCCAGCCTGCGCCCGGACTCGGTGACGATTCGGGCCCGGCTGTTGTCGATCCATCGCTGAGCCGAGCTGTACCCCTGCGCCTTGTACTCAAGGCCCTGCAACATGCACTGCAGCTTGTCCGCGTCGCGCGCGCAGATGGCCTCGGGCGTCTCCTTGGCCTCGTACTCGGCAACGACGGCGCGCACGGCGGTGCGTAGCACCTCGGGCATCCCGGCCGTCTGGTCTTCGGTCACGGCTTCGGGGTCGCCGGGGGCGGCGTACTTCTTCCCCAGATGGTTCACGTCGCCGGTGCGGGTCTCCTGCGAGTCATGCCATACCGCCAAGTGCGCGGCCCGTGCGGCATCGGCACCCTCAAGGGTTGCGATGACCGAGGCGATGACCGACGTACGCCACGCATGCTCGGCGACGCTCTCGGGATCCCGCACGCCTGCCATCCACCAGCCCGTCCTGCGTGCCGACTTCAGCGTGCCCGCCTCCCACAGGAAGTGGGCCACGTCCGCCAGGTCCTGGTCACCCACTGGTGTCCCCTTTCACGCCTCAGCGAGGTGGATTGCGTACCGGATGCCCTCCAGCTCCCGCCGAGCCTGCGGCGACAACTGGGCATCATCCAACATCACCGGCAGCCGTTCGCGTAGAGCCCGCCCGGCCGCGGACGATGCACGCAGCAGGCTCGGACGCGCGGCGAGCAGCGTCCATAAGGTGTGCACGTTGAGGTCGAAGAAGCCATGCCGGGGGGGTAAGCCCTTCGACGAGATGGCCCAGCAGACGGTCACCGTGCCAGAGCCCAGGGGTGGGTTCGGCAGTACCGGCCGCCGGGACATCCTTTCCCGGGCATCGCTCGCGGCGGGTGTGGCGGGCTGGCTGGTGACCGGGCCGATGTTCTGGCTTGCCATGTGGCTCGTGGGGCCGCCCGTGCCTCTGTGGCTGTGCTTCGCGAGTGCGCTCCCGGTCGGGTTCGGCTGGGCCATGGCTGCCGGGCGCGGGCACCGGCTCACCGCGGGCACCCCTTTCCACTTCGGCCACGGTCCCCGGTTCGTCCGAATGCGCCAGGCCGCGCGTCCGGTGGCGGACAGCAAGCCGATCGGCCCGCGTGAGACATGGCGGCACCACCTGTGGTTCCGCATGCCCCTCGGGCTCGGGGTCGGGTTGGCCATGGCCCTGCTTCTGGCACCCGTCGCGGCCTGGGACGTGGGATTCGGCTTGGCCGCCCGCATCGCTCTCGTCGCCACTCTGTGGACTGGCCTGTTGTCCGGACCGGTGAGCAACGTCGCCGTGGCCACGGCCCTCACCGCGCTGCACCTGCACGTAACAGAGGGCACTCCCGTCCGGCTCCTCCCCTTCCTGGAGGACGCCCGGCGCCGCAACCTGCTGCGTGTCATCGGCCCGGTCTACCAATTCCGGCACGCCCGACTGCAAGAGCGGCTGGCCCGGCAGCCGGAGTGATCAGCTGGGGGCCGCGTCCTTCACCGGCACCGGGGCGCCGCTCACGGCCGCCGCCCTGACCACCCGCGCCCGCGGCCCCTGCAGCAGATACGACAGCCCGAAGCCCGCGCCCACCACCACCGCGCCGCCGACCGCGTCCAGCACCCAGTGGTTGCCGGTCGCGACGATGGCCGAGACGGTGAAGAAGGGGTGCAGCAGGCCGAGGGCCTTCATCCACCACTTCGGGGCGATGACCGCGATCACGATGCCGCACCACAGCGCCCAGCCGAAGTGCAGGGACGGCATCGCCGCGTACTGGTTGGTGAGCGCGGTCAGGGTGCCGTAGTCCGGCTTGGAGAAGTCCTGGACGCCGTGGACGGTGTCGATCATGCCGAGGGTCGGCATCAGGCGCGGCGGGGCCAGCGGGAAGAGCCAGAAGCCGATCAGGGCGAGGAAGGTGGCGAAGCCGAGGGAGGCGCGGGCCCAGCGGTAGTCGACCGGGCGGCGCCAGTAGAGGACGCCCATGATCGTCAGCGGGACCACGAAGTGGAAGGACTCGTAGTAGAAGTCGAAGAAGTTCCGCAGCCAGTCGATCTTCACCACGGCGTGGTTGACCGCGTGCTCGATGTCGATGTGCAGGAAGCGTTCGAGGTCGAGGACGAGGTGGCCGTGGTGTTCGGCGGTGGCGCGGCCCTTGGAGTTGCTGCCTCCGGTCGCCGCCAGCCGCACCTGCTGGTAGGCGGCGTACACGACGCGTATGAGCAGCAGTTCCAGCAGCAGGTTCGGGCGGGTGAGCACCCGGCGCAGGAACGGCAGCAGCGGAATGTTCCGGAAGCGGGCCGGGACCGGCGGCGCGTACTCGGTGGGGATGGGCTTCTGGTAGTACGGCGAGGTGCGGGACAGGAACGGTACGGCCGTGGCGGCGACGATGGCCGCGAGCAGCACGATGTTGTCCCGCAGGGGGTACAGCGCCGCCATGTTCGGCAGCATCATCTTCGCCGGGAGGGTGGTGACGAGGACCACCGCGACCGGCCAGACGTAGCGGTCCGAGGCCCGCTTGCCGACCCGGCCGACCACCGCGAGCAGCACCCACAGCAGCTGGTGCTGCCAGGTGGTCGGGGAGACGGCGACGGCGGCACAGCCGGTGAGGGCGACGGCGAGCAGCAGCTGGCCGTCGTGGGCGTAGCGGACGGCGCGGCGCAGGGCGAGGGCCGCGACGGCCGCGCCCAGCAGCAGGAAGAGGGCTATCTCCACCGGACCGGACACGCCGAGGCGGAGCAGGGCGCCGTGCAGGGACTGGTTGGCGAGGTCGTCGGCCTTGCCGCCGAGACCGGCGCCGGCCATGTGGTGCACCCAGTAGGTGTACGAGTCGTGCGGCATCGCGGCCCAGGCGAGGGCGGTGCACCCGGCGAAGGCGGCGGCCGTGCTGAGGGCGGCCCGGCGGCGGCCGGTGAACCACAGGAGCGGGACGAAGAGCAGCACGGTCGGCTGGAGCGCGGCGGCCAGGCCCACGCACAGGCCGCTGGTCCGCTCGCCCCGTACGGCGAAGCAGCCGAGCAGCACCAGCAGGACCGGGATGATGCTGGTCTGGCCGAGCCACAGGGTGTTGCGGACCGGCAGCGAGAGCATGAGCAGGCTGATGGCGACCGGAGCGGCCAGCAGCGAGGTGCGGCGGCTGACCGGCTGGGGCAGCGCGCGGGCGACGACCAGGCCGAGGGCGACGACCAGGAGCAGGGTGCCGAAGGTCCAGCCCCAGCCGAGCGCCTGCTCGGCGGACCTGGTGAGCGGCTTGAGCACGAGCCCGCCGAACGGCGTGCCGGTGAACTTCGTGGAGTCGTACAGGGAGCCCTTGACGTGCAGGACTCCGTGGGGGCCGACCCAGGTCTCCAGGGCGGTGAGGCGTTCGCCGCTCGGGGTGGTGAGGACGACGGTCATCTGCCGTACCGCGAGGATCGCGGCCACCGCCCACAGCGCGAGCCGGGCCGCTCTCAGACGGGCTCCGGCCGCGGCCGCCCCGAAGGCTTCCGTCGGTCCCCCGCCGTGTTCCACGTTCGCCACGCCTCGTCGGCCTCCCGCCCCGTTCGTTCGTGCTGAGAACCCTAAGAGGCTCCCACCCCCTCCGGACAGAGACGCAGGCAACCCCCTCTTCACCTGACGTCCGTCCGTCTTTTGTCCGGAAGACGATAGTGCGTGGGGGGTCCGGTTGCGCCGGCCGGGGGCGACAAGGATCACAATGCGCTCTCCGCCCGCGGAGTCGGGAGCGGAGGCATGTGCCTGCGTACAGCGCATTTAGCTGCAGCATGCATCGATACGCGTACGCGGCGTAGTGGGGCGAAGTACCCCTATGGTCGTTTTTCTGCCCGTCGCACGTCACCGCCGCCGTCCGGGCCGTTTCCCCGTCCCCGTCGAAAGGTAGGCGAGCCCCGTTTTGGCGACCGCCACAGCCGTCACCCCGCTTCCGAAGACCCCGCGGGCCGCCGAGGCCCCGGCCGGTGTCACCGTCACCGATCCCGCGCTCGTCCGGCGCGCCGTGAAGGCGGCCGCGCTGGGCAACGCCATGGAGTGGTTCGACTTCGGTGTCTACAGCTACATCGCCGTCACCCTGGGCAAGGTCTTCTTCCCCTCCGGCAACCCGACCGCGCAGCTGCTGTCCACGTTCGGCGCCTTCGCCGCGGCCTTCCTGGTGCGCCCCCTCGGCGGCACGGTCTTCGGCCCGCTGGGCGACCGCGTGGGCCGGCAGAAGATCCTCGCCCTCACCATGATCATGATGGCGGCGGGCACCTTCGCGATCGGTCTGATCCCGTCCTACGCGTCGATCGGCGTCGGAGCGCCGCTGCTGCTCCTGGCCGCCCGCCTGGTGCAGGGCTTCTCCACCGGCGGCGAGTACGCGGGCGCCTCGACGTTCATCGCCGAGTACGCGCCGGACAAGCGGCGCGGCTTCTTCGGAAGCTGGCTGGAGTTCGGCACGCTGGCCGGCTACATCGGCGGCGCGGGCCTCGTGACGGTGATGACGGCCGTGCTGTCGTCCGACGACCTGCTCTCCTGGGGCTGGCGGATCCCGTTCCTGATCGCCGGCCCGATGGGCATCATCGGCCTCTACCTGCGGATGCGTCTGGAGGAGACCCCGGCGTTCGCGGCCGAGGCGGAAAAGGCGGAGGCGGCCCGGGCGAAGGTGCCGCTGCGCGAGATGGTGGCGGGGCAGTGGAAGGCCCTGCTCCTCTGCATGGGCCTGGTGCTGGTCTTCAACGTCACCGACTACATGCTGCTGTCGTACATGCCGAGCTATCTGACGAGTGAGCTGAAGTACGACGAGACGCACGGGCTGCTGGTCGTGCTCGGTGTGATGGCGCTGATGATGATCGTGCAGCCGTTCGCGGGTGCGCTGACCGACCGGGTCGGGCGCCGTCCGGTGATCGCCGCGGGCTGCGCGGGGTTCCTGTTCCTGTCCGTACCGGCGCTGCTGCTGATCCGGAACGGCAGTCTGGTGGCGGTGGCGCTCGGCATGGGGGCGCTGGGGCTGCTCCTGGTCTGCTTCACGGCGGCCATGCCGGCCGCGCTGCCCGCTCTCTTCCCGACCCGGGTCCGCTACGGCTCCCTGTCGATCGGGTTCAACGTGTCGGTGTCGCTGTTCGGCGGGACGACTCCGCTGGTGGTGACGGCGCTGATCGGGGTGACCGGGAACATGATGATGCCCGCCTATTACATGATGGCCGCGGCTGTCGTGGGTGGGTTCGCGGTGTGGCGGATGAGTGAGTCGGCGGGACGGCCGTTGCCGGGTTCGGCGCCGGCGGTGGAGAAGCGGTAGCGGTACGGCGCCGTGGGTCTGCGGGCCGTCCCCGGACCGCCTGCGCCGTGGCCGGTCGCGCAGTTCCCCGCGCCCCTTCGGGGCGCTTGGCCCCACCGGAACCGTTCCCGCATCCGTGCCGTCTGTAGCCCCGTGAAACGCGCCCGCATACTCGCAGTCGTCCTCGCCCTGTTCGGCATTCAGCTCGGCTGGCTGATCGCGCCGGCCTACGCCTGCGGCTGCGGCGCCATGATCCCGGACGCCGCGCAGCAGATCTCCGTGGCGAGCGAGCAGTCCGTGCTGCGCTGGGACGGCCGCCAGGAACAGATCGTGATGCGGCTGACGGTCGACGGAGACGCCCGGCACGCGGCCTGGATCATGCCGGTGCCGCACCGGGCCACCGTCCGCCTCGGCGACCCGGCCCTGTTCGACCAGCTCGGTAAGGCCATCGCCCCGGTGTTCCGCACCCGGTACCACTTCTGGCCGCAGAACGGGGACTGGCCCTTCGAAAGGCACGACGAGGTCGGCGACGCCGCACCCCCGGCGGCCGGCGGCGTCGGCGTGGTCGGCCGGCAGCGGCTCGGCCCGTTCGACGTGGCCCGGCTGACCGCGACCGATCCGGGCGCACTGGACACCTGGCTGCACGGCCACGGCTTCGCCCTCCCGGCCAGGCTGAAGACCGCCCTGCAGCCGTACGTCGACCGCCGCTGGGAGTACGTGGCCGTCCGGCTGGCTCCCGAGAACGCGCAGACCACACTGCACGGCGCCCTCGACCCGATCCACCTCACCTTCGCCAATGACCGGCCGGTCTACCCGATGCGGCTGTCCCGTCTGGCCCGCACACCCCAGTCCCTCGGTCTGTACGTGCTCGCCGCGCACCGTATGCGGACGCGCACGACGATCGGCGGAACGGATCCCCAGGTGGTGTTCGCCGGGCGGCTCGGCAAGCAGGCCGGCGCGCTCGGCAGGCTCGCCACGGGCACGCCGTATCTCACGGCCCTGACCCAGCAGTTCCCGGAACCGGCCCGGATCTCCGGCGACCACGAGCTGCTGCGCGCCGCCGCCGACACACCGGTCCAGCACGTGATCTACGACGACCTGCTGCGCGAGGTGGCCGGGATCCCGGCCTGGCTGCTGACCGTCGGTGGCGGCCTGCTGCTGGTCGTCACGGCCGGGGCGCTGGTCGCCGTACGACACTCCCGGCGGCCGGTGATCCCGCCGCCGCCCGTACAGGCCCCGCCGCCGCTGCCCCCGTCCACGCCGATCGGCTGAGACCATTCAAGGGGCAGCCTCAAAGAGCCTCGGGAAGAGACTTGAGCGGACACTCGGGAAAGGCAGCAGGCGCATGAGCGGGTCGCAGGTCTGGGACGACGTCGACTTCTACTTCAGCAGCCACCTCACTCCGGACGACGAAGTGCTTCAGGCGGCCCTGCGCGACAGTGAGGCCGCCGGGCTGCCGCACATCGCCGTCACGGCCACCCAGGGCAAGTTCCTGCAGATGCTCGCCGAGATCCAGGGGGCCAGGCACATCCTGGAGATCGGCACACTCGGCGGGTACAGCACGATCTGGCTGGGCCGCGCCCTGCCCGCCGACGGCAGACTGATCTCGCTGGAGTACGACGCCAAGCACGCCGACGTGGCCACCCGCAACATCGCCCGGGCGGGCCTGGAGACGATCGTGGAGGTGCGGGTGGGCCCGGCCCTGGAGTCGCTGCCCAAGCTCGCCGACGAGAACCCGGCCCCCTTCGACCTGGTCTTCATCGACGCCGACAAGGCCAACAACCCGCACTATGTGGAGTGGGCGCTCAGGCTCACCCGGGCGGGCAGCCTCATCGTCCTGGACAACGTGGTGCGCGGCGGCCGGGTCGTCGACGCCGAAAGCGCCGACCCCGACATCGTCGGCATCCGCTCCGCCATCGAACTGATCGCCGCTCATCCGAGGCTGAGCGGCACGGCACTCCAGACGGTGGGCAGCAAGGGGTACGACGGCCTCGCGCTGGCCCGCGTGCTGGGCTGAGCGCCCTGCCCGGGGGGCTCAAACCTCGTGGAAGAAGCCCACGTTGACGCTGCGCGGGGCGCTGCGGTCCTGGACGACGACCTCGCCCGAGCCGCCGCGCGGCAGCGCCACCGAGCCGCCGTAGGTCACGGTCTGCGCGTACTCGCCGACGATCAGCCGCACTTCGGCGGACGGCTCGGCCTGCGAGCCGCGCAGCCAGGTCAGCTGCCAGCCGCCCTCGGGGCCGCACAGGAACTCCAGGTGCACCCGGGAGACGAACAGCCAGTCCTCGGGTGTGACCAGCCGGCACACGGCCGCGTCCCGGCCCACGCGCAGCACGGCGCCCGGCTCGCTGGGCGCGTCGGCCATCGTCATGCCGGCCGTGGCGCCCGCGTCGGCCCCGGAGACGGTGGCCATGGTCAGTTCGAGCACGTACGTTTCCCCCTGCAGCGTCTACGACGTCCGGGACGTCCTCGAGCGGAACGTCCTTGTGCGGCACGCCGGTTTGCCGCACCGCCGCCGAATGATAAAACGCCCGGCCGGGCCGCGTCCGGCACAATGGGTTCATGACCGAGCGAAAGCCACCGGGCCTCCCGTTCGAGTCCTGGGTCGACCATCAGATCCGTGACGCGCAGCGGCGAGGTGAGTTCGACCGGCTGCCGGGCGCGGGCGAGCCGCTGCCCGAGGGGATCGACTCCACCTATGACGAACTGTGGTGGATCAAGCGGAAGATGGCCCGCGAGGGACTGTCGGTGCTGCCGCCGGCACTGGCGCTGCGCAAGGAGGCCGAGGACGCGCTCGCGGCGGCTCGTACGGCGCCCTCGGAGCGGATCGTCCGGAAGATCATCACCGAGATCAACGTGAAGATCCGCGACATGATGTTCAAGCCGCCGCCCGGCCCGCCGCTGGGCAAGAAGCCGTACGACGTCGAGGAGGTCGTACGGGAGTGGCGGGAGCGCAGGGCTGCCGCCGGGGATGCGCCCGAGTCAGAGGTGTAGCAGGCGTCCGGCCAGTTCCCGGTAGTCGCGCAGGGCCAGACGCAGGTGTTCGGTGTCGGTGTCGTCACCCTTCTGCCAGGACATGCGCAGGGTGCGGCGGCGCCGTGTCACGGCCTCGCCGAAGCGCGCGGCGATCTCCTCCAGGGCCCGGTCGGCCTCCTCGACGGCGGCCCGCGGCGCGTCCTGGAACCCGGCGGCCGTCCGTCCCAGCCGCGCCTCCCACCGCCGAGCCTCCTCGGGCGGGAGCAGCGGGGCACGCGGAATGCCGCCGGCCTCTCCGGTGGGCCCGGGCGGGGCCCAGCCGGGCGCGGAAGGCCAGGCGTCCGCCGCCGGGCCTTCCGTCGTCCGCGCCTCCCGCCCGGAGACCTCGCCCGGGGAGGGCACCCCGAGCCCGTCCTCCGGCATCGAGTCGTCCGCCTCGACGTCCCTGTCCTGTGGCATGCTCAGGCCTCCTTCGGGCACCGGTTCTCCCTTCGCTCAGGGTGACCCGGAAGGCGAGCCGCAAAACGGATGTCAGTGGGTGAAACGGCGCAGTCCGGTCACCGACCAGACGGTCGCGATGCGTCCGTCCGCCACCTCGATCAGGTCGATGCCACTCAGTTCGCCGCCGTCCGGCCGCGTCACGTACCAGCGGCACGCGGCCTGCCCCAGCCCGCCGTCCACCAGCGGGGTCCCGTCGACGACGAACCGGTACCCGGGCTTTCGCACACGGAAGTCGGAGATGTAGGCGACGATGCCGGCCGGGCCGTGGATCTCGTCGGTGGCCGCACCCTCGGGGTCGTTGCCGAAGCGGATACGGAAACCGGGAGCGAGGAAGGCCTCCGGATCATGGAAGTCGCCGTTCCACAGGGCGGTCCAGCGGTCGAAGAGGGCGCTGCCGGTGGCGGGGATGAGGGCGCCGGTCGTCAGGGGTGTCGTGGTCATGGCTGGTGCCTCCGTTGGAGATCGTCTGAAGGTCGTCCGAAGTCGTCACCGATCGGAACGGGCACCAGCCTCCGCCCCGTCCGCGACACCCCTCTGTCGGTGATTGCCGTCACATCCCCAGCTCGGCGAGGGGCACCACGTCCGAGCCCAGCGTGTCGAGCGCGGCCAGGTCGACGGGGCGGTGCGGGGCCCGCTCGTCCAGGGCCGTGACGGCGCGGACGCGGTCGAGGCGGAAGCCGCGGGGTGCCTGGCGCAGCCGGCACCAGGCGGCCAGGTACCAGTGCTCCGCACCGCCCAGGAACGCGAGCGGCTCGACCTCCCGGGCGGTGACGGCGCCCGCCGCGTCGACGTACTCCAGGCGCAGCACCCTCCCCGCCGACAGCGCCTCGCGCAGCGCGGCGGGCACCACCGGCCCGGCCGGCCGCGCGGGGCGCGCGGCCGGTACGAGCAGCCCGACCCGCCCGGCCAGCTCCAAAGCCGCCCGCCGCTCCCGGCCGGGCATCACGGCCAGCACCTTGTGCAGGGCGCTGCGCGCGTCGGCCGCGAACGGCGTCCCGGCGAGCGCGTGCAGCCCGACGGCCAGGGCGGTCGCCTCGGCCGGGGTGATGGCCAGCGGCGGCAGGGTGCGCTCCTTGTCCAGGACGTACCCGCCGCTGCGGCCCGGCTCGGCGTGGATCGGCACCCCGGACTGCTGCAACGCCGCCAGGTCCCGCTCGACGGTACGGACGCTGACCTCGAAGCGCCGGGCCAGCGCGCGGGCGCTGCGGGGCCGGGGCGCGGCGGCGCGCAGCTCCTCGACCAGGGCGTAGAGACGGTCGGTTCGGTTCACGGCAGACAGTCTCGTGCGGACACCGGTGCCGGGCTCCCCGGAGGTCGCCCGAATTCGCTTGCGGAGAGCCCGCGGCCGCGCCCGAGAATGGCCGGCATGACCTGGACGATCGCCCCGGAAGCGTACGACTCCCCGGCCGCCGCCACGCTCTGGCGGGCGTACTACACGGAGGTCAGCGACCGCTGGTACCTGCTGCACGAGGGACACCGCACCGATCCGGACGAGCTGGAGCGGGAGATCGCGGCCCAGACCGGTGCGGAACTCGCGCCGCCTGCGGGACAGTTGCTGATCGCCCGGTACGACGGCGAGCCGGCCGGCTCGGCGGGTGTACGGCTGCTCGGCCCGGACACGGCCGAGCTCACCCGGGTGTTCGTGCACGAGTCGATGCGCGGCCGGGGCGGGGCGGCGTTCCTGGTCGCCGCCGCCGAGGAGGCCGCCCTCGCTCTGGGAGCCCGGTGGCTGATCCTCGACACCCGCGGCGACCTGGTGGAGGCCCGCGCCCTGTACGCCCGCCTGGGCTACCTGGAGACGGGGCCCCACAACGACGACAGGTACGCCGAACACTGGTTCCGCAAGGAGCTGTCGGCGGCCGTCACCCGACCTTCGTGACCGTCCCGCCGTCCGGCCGCTCGCTCTCCGAACCGCACAGCTCGCCCGTGAGTTCCCGCACCAGCTTGACCAGGTCGGTGCTGCGGCGCGGCTGCCACCAGTCGCCGAGCAGCTCGGAGAGGGAGTCCTCGCGGGCCCTGGCGAGCCGTTCGGCGGCCTCACGGCCGGACTCGGTGAGCGTCAGGTCCAGGCCGCAGCGCTCGACCAGGTGCCGCTCCTCGATCTGGCGTTCGGCGGCGAGGATGTTCTGCAACGGGACGTCGGTGCGCTCGGCGAGCTGCCCCGGTTCCACCGAGCCGTACTTGCGGATGCGCAGCAGCATCCAGCCGGCGGCGGGCAGCAGGTCGTACCCGGCCCGTCGGGTGAGGTCCCGGTAGACCTCGCGGCGCCCCTCGCGGGTGCCGAGCACGGACAGCGCGCGGCACACCTCGTCGTAGGAGGAGCGTTGCACCGGGTTCGGCGGGATCGTCTCGGACACGTCGGGTGCGGTGACCGAGCCGCGCAGCCGGTCCTCCTTCAGGAACCAGGCGAGGACGAAGCCGAGGGCGGCGACCGGGGCGGCGTACAGGAACACGTCGGTGATGGCGGAGGCGTACGCGTGCAGGGCCGCCGGGCGCAGGGCGGCCGGCAGGGCGGCGATGCCGCGCGGGTCCGACTTGAGGGCGTCGGCCGTGACGCCGGGCGGCAGACGCCCTCCGCGGAAGGCATCGGCGAGCTTGTCGCCGAGGCGACTCGCGAAGACGGTGCCGAAGATGGCGACGCCGAAGGACGCGCCGATGGAGCGGAAGAAGGTGGCGCCGGAGGTGGCGACGCCCAGATCCTCGTAGGACACCGCGTTCTGCACGATGAGGACGAGGACCTGCATGACCAGGCCGAGGCCCAGGCCGAAGACGAAGAAGTAGACGCTCATCACGGCTGTGGAGCTGTGCTCGTCCAGCCGGTGCAGCAGGAGAAGTCCGACGGCGGTGACGGCGGTGCCCGTGACCGGGAAGACCTTCCAGCGGCCGGTGCGGCTGACGATCTGCCCGGAGACGGTCGAGGACAGCAGCAGGCCGATCACCATCGGCAGCATGTGCACCCCGGACAGGGTCGGCGAGATGCCGTGCACGACCTGGAGGAAGGTCGGCAGATAGGTCATCGCGCCGAACATGGCGAAGCCGACGATGAAGCTGATGACGGCGGCGAGGCTGAAGGTGCGGATGCCGAACAGCTTGAGCGGCAGGACCGGTTCGGCGGCCCGGCGCTCCACGGCGACGAACAGGACGGCGAGGACGACGCCCAGTACGGCGAGCCCGATGATCTGCGGCGAGCCCCACGCCCAGGTCGTCCCGCCGAGCGAGGCGAGAAGCACCAGGCAGGTGGCGACCGCGGCGATCAGGAAGGTGCCGAGGTAGTCGATGACATGGTGGGCGGCCCGGCGCGGAATGCGCAGGGCGGTGGCGATCACGGCGAGCGCGACGACACCGACGGGCAGATTGACGTAGAACACCCAGCGCCAGCTCAGATGCTCGGTGAGCAGCCCGCCGAGCAGCGGCCCGAGCACACTGGTCGCGCCGAACACGGCACCGAACAGCCCCTGGTAGCGGCCGCGTTCGCGCGGCGGCACGATGTCGCCGACGATCGCCATCGACAGCACCATCAGCCCGCCGCCGCCCAGGCCCTGCAGCGCCCGGTAGCCGATGAGCTGCGGCATGTTCTGCGCCATCCCGCACAGCGCGGAGCCGATCAGGAAGATGACGATCGCGGTCTGGAACAGCTTCTTGCGTCCGTACTGGTCGCCGAGCTTGCCCCACAGCGGGGTCGCGGCGGTGGAGGCCAGCAGATAGGCGGTGACGACCCAGGACAGGTGCTCCAGGCCGCCGAGGTCGCTGACGATGGTCGGCAGCGCGGTCGACACGATGGTCTGGTCGAGCGCCGCCAGCAGCAGACCCAGCAGCAGGGCGCCGATCGAGACGAGCACATTGCCGGAGACCTGCTCGTCGACCTTCCGACCGCTCGCCGTGCCGTGCGTGTCCAGGGCCATGAAGACCTCCCGGGGCTCAGATGCGCCCTTCCATCCTGGGTGGTGTTGCCGTTTATGGCCTGTTGAGGCCCCTGTGTGGCCGGTTTGCGGCGTGTTCCGGTTCGGTGGATGTGGAGGGAGTCTGCATAAACTCGGGAGTTCCCGAGGGGAGGGGCGAACGCGTGACGGAACCGAGGGGCCACACCTGCCCGGAGTGCGGGGCGCCGAGGGCGGCGGACAACACCCCGTCCTGCGACTGCACCCGGCGCGCGGCGGATGCCCTGCGCGAGGCGCGTACGACTCAGGCGGCCGCCGCGGAGGACTTCGACCCGCTGCGCATACGGCCGTACGTCGAGGTCGCCGGAGCCCCGGACGAACCCGTCGGAGCCCCGGACGGACCCGCCGCGCAGGAGACCCGTCCGATTCCGGCCGTCGAGGCCACCCTGCCGCTGCGCCCGCTGCCCGGCCCGAACACCACCGACCTGCGCCTCTTCGACGAGGAGCCACCGCACGAGCCCGGGCCCGGCGGGGCACCGCCGCGGGGGCCCCGGCGCCGCTCGCGCCGTACGGTCCTGCTGTCCGTCGCCGGCGCGGGGGTCGCCGTCGTGGCGGCGGCCGGGCTGGCGAGCGGTCTGTTCTCGTACCGGACGCCCTCGCGGGACCGGGCCGCGGCGTCCCAGGAGGTACGGGAGAGCGTCCCGGAGGTGACGTCACCGGGCACCTCGTCGGCGCCCGCACCGCCCCCGGCGGCCGCCTCACCGCGCCCGGCCACTCCGTCCCTGTCCCCGTCGTCGCGCCCGAGCCCGTCCCGCACCGCCCCGGCCTCACCCCCGGCCCCCACGGCGTCCCGCAGCGCCTCCGCCCCGGCCTCAGCGACCCCGACGGCGCCCGTCACCCGCACCCCGAACGCGGTCCCCACCGCGCCTCCCGTGCTGCGGCGCGGCGACCACGGCCCGCAGGTCGCCGAACTCCAGCTCCGTCTGCAGCAGGTGGACCTCTACGACGACTCGGCCAACGGCGTCTACACCGGCTCCGTGGAGGACGCGGTCCGCAGCTACCAGTGGTCCCGTGACATCACCGAGGACGACCCGGGTGTGTACGGCCCGGCCACCCGGGCGAGCCTGGAGTCGGAGACGTCGGATCCGTGAGCGGCGGGTGCGGCCGTGTGAAGCCGCCCGGCGCGGGAACCGGCCTCAGCCCAGGTGCAGCCGTACCGACCCGTCCGCCAGGGCCTCGACCCTCACCTGCGTGAGGTCTCGCACTACGGCGTCCGGCCCGTGCGCCCCGGCCCGCGGCCCGACGCCCACGACCGTCATCCCCGCGGCGCGGCCGGCCGCGATGCCCACGCCGGAGTCCTCGAGGACGACACAGTCCGCCGGATCGACCCCCAGCTCGGCGGCACCCTTCAGAAACCCCTCGGGGTCGGGCTTGCTCGCGCCGACCGACTCGGCCGTGATCCGCACCTCGGGGAGCGCCAGCCCGGCGGCGGTCATCCGCGCGGTGGACAGTGCGACGTCCGCGGAGGTCACCAGGGCGTGCGGAACGCCCTTCAGAGAGTCGAGGAAGGCCGCGGCGCCGGGCACCTCGACCACGCCGTCCATGTCGGCGGTCTCATCGGCGAGCATGCGGGCGTTGTCGGCGAGGTTCTGCTCCAGGGGCCGGTCGGGCAGCAGCACCGCCATCGAGGCGTGTCCCTGCCGCCCGTGGACGACCTTCATCACCTCGTCG
Source organism: Streptomyces griseochromogenes (assembly GCF_001542625.1). NCBI lineage: Bacteria > Bacillati > Actinomycetota > Actinomycetes > Kitasatosporales > Streptomycetaceae > Streptomyces > Streptomyces griseochromogenes. The sequence goes on from NZ_CP016279.1 coordinate 8,936,164, forward strand.
CCGTCCAGCGCGTGCCGTCCGGCCCAGCGCCGCCAGACGCGCTCGACCACGGCATCCGAGTTGACGAGGGTGCCGTCCATGTCGAGCAGGAGGGCGCGGGCGGTGAGGACGGTGGCCGGCATCGGCAGCTCCAGTAAGCGAGGAACGGGACAAGGCGGCCCCGCCCGCCGGTCAGGGAAAACGGGCGGGAGCCACTTTGTTCCTCCACGGTACAAAACCTGTCCCGATCCCGCCACCACCCGTCGCGAGGATTCACCGTCCGTTCAGCTCAGGCCGCCGCCGCCTCATACAGGCTCCACACCCCGAGCCCCAGCATCAGCAGGGCCGCGATCTGCGTGATCAGCCGCAGCGGCACCCGCTTCATCAGCGCCTTTCCGCCGACGATGCCGAGTCCGGCCACCGCCCACAGAGCGAGGACCGCGCCGAGACCGACGGAGACCGGGTCGTCGTAACGGGCGGCGAGGTTGGCGGTCATGATCTGGGTGAGGTCACCGAACTCGGCGACGAGGATGAGCATGAAGCCCGTACCCGCGACCTTCCAGAAGGACTGGTCGGCGGGCTTCCTGATCTCCTCTTCGCCGTCGTCCCTCTTCATCAGCAGCACGGCGGCGCCGCCGAGGAAGAGGACACCGGTGATCGCGTGCACGATCCGCTGCGGCAGCAGGGTCAGCACGCTGCCGGCCGCGACGGCGAGCACGACATGCAGCAGGAAGGCGGCGGCGACGCCCGCGAAGACGTACGAGGCGCGGTAGCGGGTGCCGAGGACGAGGCCGGCGAGCGCGGTCTTGTCCGGCACTTCGGCGAGGAAGACGACGCCGAAGACGAGCGCCGTCACGGTGATGCTGATCAAGGGTCCTCAATCGGTCGGGCTGCCCCGCCGAGAGTGCTGCACCTCACATGAGACACCTCGGCACGGCAGCACACTCGTCACCCGCGCCTTGGGGCACGGGCGTGCACTGCTTGCCGAAGGTCTCGCTGGGCGGTCCTCGCGGAATCCGCCTCCGGGCGCCGGCTCAGGCTGGCTGAGCAGTATGTCGACGGTCCGGCGAAGAGCTACTCCCCTTCTGCGCGCTCCAGTGTACGGGACGTGAAGGTTCCGCTGCGGAGCTTGTCGTGTCATGAGCACGTCACTAAGTTCTTACCGAACGCTCACTTCACCGCAATACCGCGCCGCGAGCATTCCCTGGCTCGCGCCCAACACCCCCACCCCACAAGGGAGTTAGCATGCCGAAGTTCTACGCGCGTCGACACCTGAGCGTACTCGCCGGCGCCACTGCCCTGATAGCCTCCGCCGCCCTGTTCAACTCCCCGAGCGCCTCCGCCGCCCTGCCCACCCCGGTCAGCGGCGCCACCGCCCGCGGCTACCTCGCCCAGCTCACCGTGGCCACCGAGAACCGCACCGGCTACAGCCGCGACAAGTTCCCGACCTGGATCACCATCTCGGGCACCTGCAACACCCGCGAGTGGATCCTCAAGCGGGACGGCTCGAACGTCGTCACCAACTCCGCCTGCACCGCCACCAGCGGCAGCTGGTACTCCCCGTACGACGGCGCCACCTGGACCTCGCCCTCCGACGTCGACATCGACCACCTCGTGCCGCTCGCCGAGGCCTGGGACTCCGGGGCGAGCAAGTGGACCACCGCCCAGCGCCAGGCCTTCGCCAACGACGTCACCCGCCCCCAGCTCCTCGCGGTCACCGACAACGTGAACCAGGCCAAGGGCGACCAGGACCCGGCCACCTGGGTCCCGTCCCGCTCCGCGTACCTCTGCACGTACGTCCGCGCCTGGGTCCAGGTGAAGTACTACTACAACCTCTCGGTCGACTCCGCGGAGAAGACCGCGCTGACGAACGACCTGGCGCACTGCTGACGACGCCGCCGGGCCGTCCCTGAGCGGCCCGCCGTCGGTGCCCCCGGGGCACGGCGCCGGCCGGACCCGGCCGCGGCGGCCTCCTCGGCGTGGCGGGACCGGCCGTTCACCCCCGGGAGCGGGCTGCCGCCGGGCCGCCGGCAGCACCGCGTCCGCCGCGACCTTCGCGCCGCGGGCATGACGGCCGCCAGGCGCGGCCCGCCGCGTGAGATGCGCGGCGGGACCGCCCAGGCGACTCGAAGAACACCCGGCCGAGCACACACCCCGGCCCGCCCCGCATCAGGAACCCACCGCGAGCCCGACGACCGTCCCCGGACGCCCCGACCAGACAGCGACCCGGCACCACCCGCCGCCTGAAATGCACGACGGGGCCCCGGAGGCAACTTGAACCGCTTCCGGCCGAACACGCACGCCGGTTCGCGTCCGAGCCACGGCCCACCCGGCTCCGCCGCGCAGCGACTACACCAGCCCGCACCGCATCAGAAACCCCACCGCGAGCACGACCCCTCCGGACGCCCCGACCAGACAGTGCCCCCACACCACCCGCCGCCTGAAATGCACGACGGGGCCCCGGAGGCAGCTTGGACAACTTCCGGCCGAGCGCACACCCCGGCCCGGTCGGCCCCGCCGCGCGGCCGCTACGCCGGCCTGCGGCGCATCAGGAAGCCCGCCGCGGCACCCGCCCCGAACAGTGCCGCCACCGACACGGCCGTGGCCAGCCAGGTGGCGCCCAGCCAGCGGGCGCCGAAGTAGCCGAGGGCGACGCTGTAGGCGGCCCAGGCCAGGCCCGCCAGGGCGGACCAGGGCACGAAGTCGCGGGCGCGGCGGTGTGCGGCGCCCGCGCACAGGGAGACGACCGAGCGGCCGGCCGGGGCGAAGCGCGCCAGGACGACCAGGGCGCCGCCGCCTCGGGACAGCGCCTCGCTGAGACGTTCCTGCGCGGTGGTCAGGCGGCGGGACCGGGCGATCGCGCGGTCCAGTCGCTCCCCGCCCCGCCAGGCCAGGCGATAGGCCACCAGGTCACCGAGGACCGAGGCGGTCGCGGCCGAGAGGGTCAGGACGAGGATGTCCGGCACACCGTGCGGGAACCGCCCGCTCGCCGCACCGGAACCCGCCGCCGCGGCCGTGGCCGCCGTGATGACGAGCACTCCGCTCGGCAGCACCGGCACGAACACATCGAGCAGCACCGACAGGGCCACCACGGCGTAGATCCATGGACCACCCGCCAGTGACCCCACGCTCTCCAACACGACATCTCCCCCGTGATTCCCCCGTTGTTCCCCCGATGACAGCCATACAGCGTACGCCGGGGGTGTGACAGAAGGTTCGTGGGGGGCACCTGTGTTCCACCGAGAGTGATCACATCGTTGCCTGTCCGGGCGGTGTCCGTGACCTTGGCGCGAGGGGCCCTGCACGACGGCGCCCCTCCCCGCACAGCAGGGGAGGGGCGCCGTCGCGTGGCGGATCGGTCAGGCCGCTATCGGGGCCCGGTCCGCGGCCGACTGCGGCGTCGCCGCCGTGCGCCGGGCGAAGAGGCGGTCCACGCCGAAGGCGCCGGAACCGGTGAAGACCAGCAGCAGGAACGCCCAGCTGAAGAGCGCCGACAGCTCGCCACCGTTCTGGATGGGCCACAGGGCGGCCTTCTGGTGGACGTCGAAGTACGCGTAGGCCATCGAGCCCGAGGCGACCAGCGCGGCAGCGCGGGTGCCGAGGCCGAGCAGGACGAGGCCGCCGGCGACCAGCTGGATCACGGCCGCGTACCAGCCGGGCCAGGTGCCGGACGGGATCGTGCCGCCGTTGGTGCCCATGGCGCCGCCGAGGACACCGAAGAGCGAGGCGGCGCCGTGCACGGCGAAGAGCAGGCCGATGACGATGCGGAAGAGTCCGATGGCGTACGGCTGAGCGGAGTTGAGACGAGCGGTCATGGGGGGATTTCTCCTCTTCGGTGTCGGCCCGGCCGGGCCGTCCGGCAGGGCCGGACACAGCGGTGCCGGGCCGGTCGTGGGGGCGGCGGTACCGAATGAGAGACCCAGGTTAGGCGCACCTAATCAGTGCTTGCAAGTTCAACATCTGGCCATGCTTCCGCCTGCGCGTGCGATTCCGCTTCGGCCGCGGCCGCACGTAGAACGGCTCGCGCCACCGCGTCGACGTCCGAAAGCGTGACCGAATCCCCGCCTGGACGGGCGCCCGCGGCGGTCACCCATCGCACACCTTCCGTCGGCACGCCGAACGCGAACCGCCGTGTGTGCGGCCTGTCTTGACGGTCGATCAGGCGATAGGGGCGCGGCGTCACATCCAGCCCTCCGGTCTCGTAACCGCCCACGGTGTGCGGCCGGCAGCCGCCGCCGCTCAGCAGTCCGGCGAGCAGGTCGTCAGTCCCGCGAGCAGGTCGTCCGCGGTCCGCCGCAGATCGGGTTCCGGAGGGCATGCCTCTATGAGAGTCGTCACACGGACCGCCGAGCCCAGCGCGTCCGGCGAGCGCGCCGCCCACGCCCCGCGCTCGGCGCGCACATCGAGGCGCGGGCCGAGCACCTCCCGTTGCGCAGGTCGCGCAGCACGTCCAGGGCCGCCTTCAGCGGGCCGCGCACAGGAAGCGGACGGTCCGCCTCATCATGCCCGCCGGGCAGTGACCGGGAGGCGACACCCCGAACCCGGCCCGGACCAACCCCGGCCCGGCAGGCCCGAGTTGTCCGCCATGCCGGTCTCGGGTGCGTTCAGGGGACGTTCACGCGTCCAGCTCCGCCGCGCGCCCGGAGCGGCCCCGTACCTCCAGGTCCGCGAGCAGCTCGGCCGTGGCCTGGGCGACGGCCTCCACGGCCCGGTCGAACACCTCGCGGTTGTGGGCGGCGGGCGCCCGGAACCCCGAGACCTTCCGCACGTACTGCAGCGCGGCGGCACGGATGTCGTCGTCGGTGGCCTCACCGGGCAGCACGGGCGGACGCAGCGTCTTGATACTCCGGCACATGCCCCCAGTCTCACGCACACCGCCCGCCCCTGCGATGATCGCGCCGAAGGCGGCCACCGATTCCCGGGGCCGACCGACGAGAGGAACATCCTCATGACCACCCGGCACACCGTCGCCGTTCTGGGCCCCGGCGGCACCGGCGGCCTCCTCGCCGCCCTCCTGTCCCGCTCCGGCCACCGCGTCATCTGCCTGGCCCGGGAAGCCACGGCCGACACCCTGCGCGGCACCGGCATCCAGGTCCGCAGCGGTCAGTTCGGCGAGTTCACGGCCCCCGTCGAGGCGGACACCGAGCTGCGCGAGCCCGTGGACGCCTGCCTGATCGCCGTCAAGCACACCGCCCTGGACGCCGCCCTCACCCGCGTTCCGCCCGCCGCCCTCGGCGACGCCCTCGTCGTACCGCTCCTGAACGGCGTCGAACACCCCGCGGCCCTGCGCGCCCGCTACGGCCGCGACCGCGTGGCCCCCGCCGTGATCCGCGTGGAGTCCACCCGTCTCGCCCCGGGCGTGATCGAACACGGCAGCCCCTTCACGGAGATGGACCTGACGGGCGACCCGGTCCCCCGCACCCGCCTCGAAGACCTGGCCGCCGTCCTCTCCGGCGCCGGCGTGACCACCCGGGTCCTCGGCGACGAGACGGCGGCCCTGTGGGCGAAGATGGCCTTCCTCGCTCCCTTCGCCCTGCTCACCACCCGCTACGGCCTCCCCCTCGGCGAAGCCCGCACCCGGCACCGCGAGGAACTGGAATCCCTGGTCGCCGAGACCGCCGCGGTCAGCCGTGCCTGCGGCGCCCCCGCGGACCCGGCCCAGGCCCTGTCCCGGTACGACGCCTTCCCGCCCTCCGCCAAGTCCTCCATGCAGCGCGACGCCGAGGCGGGCCGTCCGCTCGAACTCGACGCCATCGGCGGCGCGTTGCTGCGCGCGGCGGACCGGCACGGCGTGCCGGTGCCGGTGACGGCCCGCCTGGTGGGCGAACTGCGGGCCGCCGGCCACTGAGCCCCCCGTCGGCTCAGTGGGCCAGCAGCCACTGGGCCGACACCAGGTGCACCGCGGCGAGAGCGCCCGCGGTGATCAGCGTGCCGGTGTTGCGGCGGGCGGCGCCGATCGCGGCGTCGCCCAGCTGCGCCAGGCCCGCGACGATCAGTACGGGACCGAGGGAGCCCCAGGAACCCGCGGCGAGCAGCACCAGCACGACCAGGCTGAGCGGGACGGCCCGGACGGCGTAGGCGCGGGCGAAGAAGACGACCCCCGAGTTGACGGACTCGCCCGCCGCGAGCCCCAAGGCGGGCCGGGCGAGTCCGACGACGCCGGAAACCCCCGAGACGAGCGCGACGAGCGCGTTGAGCAGGCCGATCACGATGTGCGCGGTCGAGACGGACATGTCCACCACCAGCCCTTCCGGAACATTCAGTCACTTCCAGAATCATTCTGATGCTGAATGATTACTCGGAAGGTACCATCCCCGGCATGAATGAAGTCAAGGGCTCCGCGGGACTGCCGGGCACGCTGACGTTCCGACTCGGCACACTGGGCTCGGCCGTCGGCGACCGCTTCGCCGAGCGCATCGAGCGCCACGGCCTCAAGCCCAAGCACGTGGGCCTGCTGACCGCCCTCGGCCAGGGGGCGTTCGCCTCGCAGCAGGACCTCGCGGGCCGCCTCGGGGTGGCCCCCAGCCTGGTGGTGTCCCTCGCCGACCACCTGGAGTCCCTCGACGCGGTGCGGCGGGTGCGCGACCCACGGGACCGCCGCCGCCAGGTGCTCACCCTCACCGACCGGGGTCACGAACTTCTGGCCACCTGCACGACCGAGGCCAGGGCCCTGGACGCCGAACTGACCGCCCACCTCGGCGAGCCCGAACGACAGGCGCTGTTCACGACCCTGGGCGGCCTGGCGGCCCGGGCGGGCCTGCCGACCGACTGAGGGGCCGGACCGGCGGAGCAGGCCTTCCCGTCAGCACCGAAGCCCGGCCCACCCGTTCGCGTGAACCCCACAGCCGAACTCGCCACTCAAAATCGAACAGGCGTAGCATTGCCGCGTGGCTACGACCTATGAATTCCCCAGTGACCTCCTCGCCGGTCAGGAGGAGCTGCATCAGGTCCGGGCCGAGCTGTCGGCCCTGCTCAAGCGACTGCCCTGGTCGGTCGAGCCGATGGACGGTTTCCACGACGACAACGGCTGGCGCAAGGTGGAGCGGCCCGCCTCCCCCGGCTGGACGGCGGACGAGCAGGCCGAGGTGGAGAAGCTGCGGCGGCGGGAACACGAGCTGGCGGTGTTCGTCAGCGGCCACCGCTTCTGGGCCGAGGTCGCGTCGGCGGAGCGGGTCGGGGCCCGCATGAAGCTGAAGCAGGCCCACGAGGAGACGGCCGAGAAGAAGACGTGACACGAAAGCCCCCGACCGGCACCGGTCGGGGGCTTCGCTTCTCCTGGTGGGCGCGGACGGTTTCGAACCGCCGACATCCTGCTTGTAAGGCAGGCGCTCTACCCCTGAGCTACGCACCCGTTGCCCGGACCATGCACCCAGGACGAGTCGACAGCCTACCTTGCCGGGGGCACTGCACCGCAAACCCGAACAGGCGGCCCCGCCCCCATGCGGGGGTTATCCCCACCCCCGGTCCGGGAGCAGGCCGGATCACGTCCGCGGGCGTAGATCATTTACGGTCTCCACAGACCGATCTCAGGGGGATTTCCCGCATGACCCTTCCCGTTCCCGTCCGCCCGGTCGCCGCCGGGCTGCTCGTCGGCGCACTCGTCGCCGGCGTCAGTGGCTGTGGCGCCTCCGCGGGCGACGACAAGCACCCGGACCACCGGTCCTTCGCGCTGCACGGCCGTACCCTCACGGTCGACTCGGACAACTCGGAGCTGGAGGTGGTCGCCGCCAAGGGGAACAAGGCCGGCACCGTCGAGGTGACCCGGTGGTTCCAGGGGTCCGTGATGGTCGGCAGCGGTCCCAAGGTGAGCTGGTCCTTCAACGACGACCGGCTGGTGCTGCGGGTGCACTGCTCGGGGTTCGTCGCCGACTGCTCGGCCCGGCACCGGATCGAGGTGCCGCGCGGGATCTCCGTCAAGGTCGACAACGCGAACGGCGACGTACGGGCGCACGGCTTCACGGATCCGCTGGCCGTCACCACGAGCGAAGGAGATGTGCACGTCACCGACTCCGACGGGCCGCTGAACCTGGACTCCGACGACGGGTCGGTGCGCGCCGAGGCCTCCTCGCGACGGGTGCGGACCACCAGCAGCGAAGGGTCGGTGCACCTCGAACTGAGCGCCGTGCCCGACCGGGTGGACGCCGACAGTGACGACGGGGACGTGACCGTCGCGCTGCCCCGGGCCGCCTATCACCTCAGGACGGGGGCCGACGACGGGGCGGTGTCCGTGTCGGTGCCCCGCGACGGCAGGAGCGCGCACGCCGTGTCCGCCCACTCCTCGGAAGGGAATGTGACGGTGCGCACGGCGAACTGACCGGCTCGTGTGTTCGTCCTGTACAGGTGGGAGAATGACTGCACGCAGGGCGAACCACAGCACGGGAGAGGGATGTGACGGCGACACCCCGAGGGGCCTCCGGTCCGGTCCGTGACACCCTCACCCTGATGATCCTGCCGGTGCTGGCCGCGCTGGCGCTGCCCGCCGCGTTCGCCGGCGGTGGCACCCGGCGCTGGTTCGGCGGACGGTCGGAGGGCCTGCGGGCCGAGGCGCAGGCCGCGAAGGACGCGGCGGCCGCCGCGTTCTACGAACTCGACACCGCTCAGCGCGACCTCAGGATCTCCGTCGAGACCATCACGGCGGTCGACGACTCCCCCGCCGCCCGGCGCGCGGTCGCCGACTTCGAGGCGCTGGGCCGGCGGATCGACGAGGTCAGCCGGCAGTACATCCAGGCCGTCGACGCCCATGACCTCGACCGGGACGATCTGGAGGCCGGGGCTGCCGCCCGCGCGCGCGGCGAGTTGACCGCGGCCAAGGACGAACTGGTCCGGGTCAGGCAGGAGCTGGACCGTTTCGGCAGCTCGCTGGCGCCGCTGCTCGGCAAGGCCGAGACGCAGCTCGCCCGGGTCGCCCCCGCCGTGGAGCGGGCCCGGCAGGCGCTGCTGGGCGCGAGCAACGCCCTGGACGCGGCGCGGCAGACGGGCCTCGCGGCCGAGGATCTCGCCGCGCGCCTCGCCGCCCTCTCCCCCGAGCTGACGAAGCTGAACCAGGGCGCCGGCCGGCACGGCGTGGCGCAGACGCTGGAGCGGGCCGAGCGGGTGCAGCGGGAGGCCGCGGCGATCCGGGCGGAGGCCGAGCGGCTGCCTCAGAAGGCGGCCGAGATCGATCACCGGCTGGTGAGCCTGCGTACCCGCGCGCAGGCGCTGACGACCCGGGCGGGCCAGGTCGACCCGGTGCTGAGCGAGCTGCGGCGGCGGTTCGCGGCCGCCTGCTGGCAGGATCTGCAGCAGGTGCCCGCGCAGGCCACGGAGAACGTACGGCAGGCCGAGCTGAAGCTGCGCGAGGCCCGGACCGCCCGGGACGCCCAGCGCTGGGCGGACGCCACTTCACTGCTGTCGACCGTGCGGGCCCTGCTGAACAGCACCGACGAGGCGGTGTCGGCCGCCGGTGACCGGCTGAACCGGCTGAACACGGTGCAGAAGGACCCGCAGCAGGAGATCGAGCGGACCCGGTTCGCGATCCGGGACGCCCAGCGGCTGGCCATGACCGGGCGTACGGCCCCGGATCCGCGGCATGCGCGGCCGCTGGACGACGCGGTGGCCCGGCTGGAGCGGGCGGCCGGCACGCTGGAGGGCCGGCACCCCGACTACTGGCACTTTCTGACCGAGACCGAGGCCGTGCGGCGGACGGCGGCCCGGGTGGTGGCACAGATCCGCGAGGAGCGCGGCGGCGTCCACTGAGCCGTTTGCCGCCGGTGCGTCCCGGGCGGATATTGGGACATACGTATGGCCTCCGCTGGCACACGTAAGGAGGCGGATATGGCCACACATTCAGTGCACCAGGAGACGCGGCGGCGGATCCGGCTCGACGATCATCTGCCCGTCGACCACCGCCTGAACACGGTCTACCGGATCGGGGCGGGCGTGATGGGCGCGTTCCTGGTCGTCTTCGGCATCTTCGGCGTCGTCGACCACATCGGCTTCTTCGACACCGGTGGGAACACCGTCGTCGGCCTGAACACGAACGGAACGCTCAGCGTCCTGTCGATCTGCGTGGGGCTGCTGCTGCTCGTCGGCATGGTGATCGGCGGGAACTTCGCCTCGACGCTGAACATGACCCTGGGGATCCTGTTCCTGCTCAGCGGATTCCTGAACCTGTCGCTGCTCGACTCGAAGTACAACTTCCTGGCCTTCAAGATCCAGAACGTTCTGTTCAGCTTCGTGGTCGGCCTGCTGCTGATGGTCTTCGGGATGTACGGAAGGGTCGGCTCGACCCTCCCGCACGACAACCCGTACTGGCGGGCCCGCCACCCCGACGCGTCATAGGGGCGGCGGGACCGGCGGCATCAGGTGCGGTAGGCGTAGAAGGCCGCGCCGGGGTACGACGCGACGAGGCTCGCCACCGACCGGTTGTAGGTGTTGGTGGAGTGGTACGTCACGTACGGCACGCCCTGCGGGCTGCGGTAGGTGACGATCATGGAGTGGTCCTTGGACCCGTCCCTGTTGAAGTCCATCTGGAGCACGTCACCGATGTCCAGCTGGTAGACGTTGGCGAGGCCGGTGACGCGCTTGGAGGACAGGGCGAACCAGGAGAACTCGTTGACGCCGACGAACGAGTCCGACTGGATGTCGGCGTTGCCGAACCACTTGTGGAAGTCGTTCGTGTAGCCGGGTACGTGCTTCCAGCCGCCCGCCTTCAGGGTCTGGCTGACGAAGTTGGTGCAGTCGCCGCCGGCTCCCTGCCCGTTGTAGTCGGGGTAGTCGGGGTTGTAGTTGTTCCAGTACCTGGTCGCGTACGCCACCATGGCCTTGTAGTCGTAGGCGCCGGTGGTGGTGTTCTTCGGGCTCGCCGGCGCGGGCCACCTGGTGGCGGCGCGGAGCGCCTCGGGCGGGGCGTCGTCGGCGGGGCTGGCCTTCACGGAGACGGGCGGCTGCTTGGCCACCTGGTTCACCGCGATGTAGCCGTTGTCGGTGTCCCGGACGTCGGTCAGCTGCCAGTTGCCCTGCTGGTCGGCCCTGAAGGTCAGCTCGTGGTGGGCCTGGAAGCCGGTGGTCTTCGGCTCCTTGCCCCTGACCTTCTTGTAGGTCAGCGTCGTGGTCTCGGTGACGTCCGCCTTGGCGGTGCGGCCGGTCACCCGCGTCGCGTCCAGCGTGACCTTGGTGCTGCCGGCGCTGTACTTCTCGCCCAGCTTGGCGAGGCGGGACTTACGGCCGTGCAGTTCGGTCAGCGCCGAGCTCTCCTGGCGGGACTGCGACGCGGACAGCTTGACGTCGCCGGAGAAACCGGACGTGGCCCGCTTCCCGCCGCCCCCGTCCACCAGGGCGTCGGTGCGGTCGGTGAAGACCGCGTCGGCCAGCTTCTGGAAGGTCGCCTTGGTCGCGGCGTCCACCGTCGGGTCGTCGACGACCGCCGCGCCCGCGCTCCAGTTGGGCACCAGGGCGACTCCGGCGACGACAGAGGCGGCGGCCACCGTGACTATGCCGGCGCGACGCCTCTTACGGCTCAGTTTTCTAGATTTCAATGATGTTCCCCTCTACACCGGTACACCTACCGGGGGAGGGCATCTTCGCATGACATGTGTGGCTGTTGTGAAGGGGGTTGCACAAGTGGAACCGACGCCCCGCCGACGTCACTTGACGACTGCGGACCAATCGGGCGACTGGGCCGGATCGAGGGCGCGCAGCCGCTCCAGGGTCGCGGGCTTCTGTACATCGAGCCAGTCGGTCAGTTCCTTGAAGGAGACGCACTTGACGCCCTTCTTCGTGCACACGTTCTTGACGACCTGGTCGATGGACTTCATGTAGATGCCGCCGTTCCAGTCCTCGAAGTGGTTGCCGATGAACAGCGGCGCCCGGCTGCCGTAGTACACCCGGTTGAAGCCGGCCATGTACGAGTCGACGGTCTGCTGCTCCCACTCGGGGTACTTGGCCGGATCGCCCTTGGTCTCGCCGTCGGACTGGTTGTAGAGGAAGTTGAAGTCCATGGACAGGCCCTGGTACTTGCCGTTCTCGTACGGCAGCATCTGCAGCGGAAAGTCCCAGATGCCGTTCTTCTTCGCCGGCCATATCTGGAAGTCGCCCGGTGAACTGGCGTCGTAGCGCCAGCCGTAGCCCTTGATGGCCTTCAGCAGGTTCGGCTGGCCCTCCAGGCAGGGCGCGCGGCCGCCGGTGACCTCTTTCTTGAAGTCGAAGGGCAGCGCCGGAATGTCCTTGAATCCGGTGTTGGTCTTCCAGTGCTCCACGAAGTCGTAGAACTGGTCGATCTCGCTCTTCCACTCCTCGACGCTCCAGTCGCCGCCGCCCTTCTTGCCGCAGAAGTGGCCGTTGAAGTGGGTGCCGATCTCGTTGCCGTCGTTGTAGGCCTCGCGCAGCTGCCCCAGCGTGGTGCGTATGTGGTCGTCGGTGGCGTAGTCGATCGCGGCGTCGCCCGGGGAGTGCATCGGGCCGTGGTACTGGGCCTTCTTGCTCTTGGGCAGCAGATAGATGCCGGTGAGGAAGAAGGTCATGTGGGCCTTGTACTCCTTGGCCATCTCCCGGTAGTGCGAGAAGAGATGGTCACTGCCCTCCAGCCCGCCGTCCCAGGAGAAGACGACGAACTGGGGCGGCTTCTCACCGGGTTTGAGCGGCTCGGGCTTCAGCTCCCCCTTCTGGGGCCCGGTGTAGGAGGTGGAGCCGTCACCGAGGATCTTCGTCTTGCCGTCCCACTTGGGTTCCTTGGCGGGCTTCGTCGCAGAGGTCTTGGGGCTGTCCTTGGCGGACGCGGCGGGTGTGGTGTCGTCCTGGTGGTTCAGCACCAGGAAGCCCGCGACCGCCGAGGCGACGGCGAGCAGAGCGGCCAGGGTCTGCAGCCCGAGGCGGCCGGGCCGACGGCGGTCTTTGACCCGGCGTCGACGGCCGGTACTCGGCTTGTTGTTCATGCGGGGCTCATTCTGCGAGGGGGGCGGGAAGTCGGTGCGGGGCATGGGCCTCGGGGGTCAGCCGAGGCCCATGGCATGAGCCCAGATGCCGTACGGGACGTCGTCGGCGGACGTGCCGGCGAGGCCCTTGAGCGGCAGCGGTTCGAGGCTCTTGGCCAGGTCCATGCGGTAGACGACGACGGCGGTCGACACCGAGGCGGACGTGCCGGCGTACCAGGCGGCGGTGTCGTCCTCGGTGGTGCCCGCCTTGCCGGCCGCGGCCGGGCCGGACGCGGCCGCCGGGTGGGTGGTGCGCAGGGAGTCCGCGAGTGCCTGGGAGACGTCCTCGGCCACCTGGGCGCCGACCGCCCGCCGCGGGGCGGGGGTGCTCAGATGGACCGCCGCGCCGTTGCGGGTGATGCGGCGCACCGAGTACGGCTCGGTGTGCATGCCGGCGGCGGCGAACGTGGCGTACCCACTCGCCATCCGGATCGCGCTGGGCGTGGAGTTGCCCAGGGTCAGGGCGGGAACCTGCGGACCCATGCTGGAGTCGAGCAGGCCCGCCGCCACCGCGGTCTCGCGCACCTTGTCCAGGCCCGTGTCCATGCCGAGCTGCATGAACGGCGTGTTCACCGACTGTGCGAGGGCCTTGCCCAGCGTGATCTGCCCGTAGGACTTGTTGCCGTCGTTGTGGGCGGTCACCTTCCGGCCGCTGCGGTCCCAGTAGGGGCCCTCGGGCGTGGTGACGGCGACGCCGTCGTCGCCGTCGTACACCGTCTCGGGCGTGACGGGCGTCGGAGGTCCGCCGCGGGTCTTGCGGACTCCGTGTTCCAGTCCGGCGGCGTAGTCGAACGGCAGGAACGCCGAGCCGGCCTGGACGGTGGCCGCGTTGGACTCGTTGTAGCCCTGCTTGCGGTGGTCGGGGCCACCGTAGACGGCGAGGATCCGGCCGTCGGCGGCGACCGAGGCGGCACCGTAGTGGGCGGTCTTCGCCGCGCCGGCGTGGCCCCGCTCCGCCTGCTTGCGGGCCTTGGTCACGGCGTCGGTCAGCGCCGTCTCCCGCTTGCGGTCGAAGGTCGTGTAGATCTGGTAGCCGCCGAGGTCGAAGTCCCGGTCGGAGATGTGGCCGGCCTTCTTGGCGTACTGCTGGGCCAGCTCCACCAGGTAGTCGCTCTGCTTACCGGTGTCGTAGACGCGCCCCGCCCTGAGCGGCTCGGGGAACGTCTTGTACCGGGCGCGCTGGGCCGGAGTCAGTTTGCCGATGTCGACCATCCGGTCCAGGATCCAGGACCAGCGCGCGACGGCCCGCTTGTGATTGGCCGCACTGAGGGTGGGGTCGTAGAGCGCGGCGCCCTTGAGCATGGAGGCGAGCACTGCCGCCTCGCCGGCGTTGAGCTGACTGACGTCCTTGCCGTAGTAGGCCTGGGAGGCGCGCTGGATGCCGTAGGTGCCGCGGCCGAACCAGCTGGTGTTGAGGTAGCCCTCCAGGATGTCGTCCTTGCTCATCTTGTTGTCGAGCTTGAGGGAGATCATCGCCTCGGTGAACTTGCGGCCGAGGGTCTGGTTCTGGTTCAGGTAGACGTTCTTGACGTACTGCTGGGTGATGGTGGAACCGCCCTCGGTGTCCCCCTCCCCGATGGTCCGCCACACGGCGCGGCTGATGCCTTTGACGGAAATGCCGGGATCGGAGTAGAAGCTCGCGTTCTCCGCCGCGAGCACCGCCCAGCGGACCTGCTCGGGTATGTCCTTGAGGGGCATGTCCTGGCGCCGCACCCAGCCGGTACGGGCCATCGGCGTCCCGTCCGACCAGAAGTAGACGTTGTCCTGCTGGGTGGCGAAGGTGTTGAGGTTCTTCGGTATGTCCGTCATCTCGTAGGCGACGACGAGGAACAGACCGAGCAGGACGAAGCCCGACAGCGTGGAGCCGAGCCACTGGCGCCAGGAGGGTATCCAGCGGCGCCAGCCGGTGCGGCCGGGGCGCGGGTACAGCGGCTTGAGCCGCCGGGCGTACGGGGCGAGCGGAGCCAGCCGCGGACCCGCGGTGGCCCGCAGGCGGTCGAGTGCCGCCGTGGCGGCGCCGGTGGCACGGCTGTGCACCGGCAGGCGGGCGCTGCGCCGCCGCTCGGCACGTCCGCCGGCGGCGGGTGGCTCCGGTGACGGGGGCACACGCAATTGCATGGTGGCATCCGCACGGAGGGCGTCGACCCTCAGATGCAGGGTCTCGTCCGCCTTCGGTGGCTGCCGCTCCTCGGACCGGGCGCTGTCGTCGTCCTCGCGGCCGTCTGACCGCTGCCCTGACTCGGCCAAGGCTGCGTCTCCCCTCGCAGTGGTGCTTGCGCGCGCGGTCAGACTCAGCAGAAGGACACGGCCGCGCTGGTGGGCGCGGCGCGATGGACCCCCCTCATCCCCCGGTCTTACGGCTCCTCGCGGTTCAGCCAAGCTATCAGCGATCTTTTCAAAATCTCCGCACAAGTATCGGGCAGATCCGAACACTCATGAAACTTTGAACCGCTGTGAGCAGCGCCACTCCGGTTAACCTGTGCCTATGCCTCGCTACGAGTACCGCTGCCGCACCTGCGGCGACACATTCGAACTCAGCCGTCCCATGGCGGAGTCCGCCGCCCCCGCGAGCTGCCCCGCGGGGCATGACGACACGGTGAAGCTGTTGTCGACGGTGGCCGTGGGGGGCTCGTCCACGGCCCCGGCCCCCGCCGGTGGGGGCGGGTGCTGTGGTGGAGGGTGCTGCGGCTGATCAGAGCGGTGCGTTCAGGCGGGCTGCCGTGCCGCTCGTAGAAACTCCCGTAGGATCCGCTCCCCCGCCAGGACCCCACGCTCCGGCAGCGCGCTGATCTGCGGTGCGCTCCAGCCGGCGTCGGCCAGCTCGCCGTGTCCCGGGCGCCAGCCCTGGTCGGCGGCGAGCAGCAGGTCGGCGTCGAGCAGGGAGTCCCCGGCGGCCAGGATGAGCTCGGCGCCGGTGCGGCGGGCGACCTCGCGCACGGCCGCGCTCTTGGTGAGCGGCTTCGGGACGGCGTAGATCTTGCGGCCCTGGAGCGAGACCGTCCAGCCCCGGTTCTCCGCCCAGACCGCCAGCTCCTTCACCCAGTCCTCGGGCAGCAGCTCGCGTTCGACGACCAGATAGGCGAACAGGTCCTCGGCGACCCGGTGCTTGCGCACCCAGGCGGGGTCGGCGGAGCTCGACAGGTGCTCGCGGATCTCCTCCAGCGGCGCGCACTCGTCGGCGAGCCGCGCCAGCACCGAGGCGTGCCAGTCCTGGTCCGTGACGCCGTCGACCAGCAGATGCCCGCCGTTGGCGCAGATCGCGTACGCCGGCTGGGGTCCTGGCAGGTTGATGCGCTGGTACTGCTTGCGGGTGCGGGTCGTGGTCGGCGCGAAGACGGCCGCGTCGCCGACGTCGGTCAGCAGCTGGGCCGCGGTCTCCGTCAGGTAGGACAGCGGCTTGCTCTCGTGGACCTCGACACAGAGCAGCCGGGGCGCCCGCGCGTCCGGCATGGTCAGCGCCAGGGCCGCCGAGGAGTAGATCAGCGTGCGGTCGAGGTCGCTCGCCACCAGCACCGGCATCAGACGTTCACCGCCTTGCCGTCGGCGCCCGTGGCGCCCCGGGTGTACTTGGGGTGGATCAGCCCCACGCAGGTGTACGGCAACTCGCCGACCTCCTCCACCGGAACCCCTCTCTGCTCGGCCAGCAGCCGTACGTGGTCGAGGTCGGCGCCCGCGCCGGCCTTGGCCAAGATCTTCCACGGCACCCGGCGCAGCAGCACCCGGGTGGTCTCGCCGACGCCGGGCTTGACGAGGTTCACGTCGTGGATGCCGTACTCCTCGCTGATCCGCTCGACCGCCCGCCAGCCCGCCCAGGTCGGGGATCGGTCCTCGGCCATCAGCTCCTTGACCGCCGTGCCGACCGTACCGGCCACCTCCGGGAAACGGGCGGAGACGGCGTCGAGGAAGGCCACGGAGACATCGGCGCCGGCGAGTTCGCGGTAGAACTTGGCGCCGTGGAAGTCATGCGGGCCGACCAGGTCCGCGCGCAGGACCGTACGCGAAATCAGGCCGGAAACCGTCGAGTTGAGGCAGGCGGACGGGATGAGGAAGTCCTCGCGGGTGCCGTAGGTGCGCACGCAGGAGCCCGGGTCGGCGAGTACGGCGATCTCCGGGTCGAAGCCCGTGATGCCCTCCTTCGCCTCGAACTCCTCGACGGCCTGGGCGAGTTCGCGGGATATCGCGCCCTTTCCGGTCCAGCCGTCGACGAAGACGACGTCCCTCGGGTCGTGGTGGGCGGCGAGCCAGCGCAGCGCGTTGGCGTCGATGCCGCGGCCGCGGACGATCGAGACGGCGTAGTGCGGGAGGTCGAGGCCGTGCCGGAACTGGGCCCAGCGGCGCATGAGCACACCGACCGGGGTGCCCGCGCGGGCCAGGGAGACCAGCACCGGGCGCGGCGACCGCTCGGCGATCACCGTCTCCGTCACCACGCCGACCGCCTGCGCGAGCCGGGCGGCCGAAGCGTCCAGGGCCGTGTGGAACAGATCCTGGTACTGCTCGCTCGGCTGGTACTCCACCGGCAGCGACTCGGCGTAGTGCGCCCCGCCGCTCTGGATGGCCTCCTCCCGTTCCTCGGTCGGCGCCTCCAGGGTCACGTCCGAGAGGTCCTGCAGCAGCCAGCCGACCTCCTCGGGCGCGTACGAGGAGAAGGCGGGGCCGCGGAGGGGCTCGGGCAGCATGGCCGGCCTTTCGGAGAAGGAGCGGGGCTCGGGGACGTACGAGGGGACGACCACGAGCAGGACGTGCGGGGTGTGGGCCGCGAGACGGGCCGCCAGCCCGTCCGGGGCGTGCAGCAGGGGGGTGTCGGCGACCGAGTCGACCACGGCGACGACGGCGTCGAAGCCGGCGCCCGCGACGTTGTAGGCGTAGCGCTCGCCGGGGCCGTCGGCCGGGTCGTCGTGGGCGGGGAAGGCCAGGCGGGTGCGTATCGCATAGCCCGGGTCGTCGACCGCGAGGACGGGCGAGCGCGTGGTGGTGGAGTAGCGCACCTCGGCGGGTATGAGCTGCTCCAGCTCGCGGGCCAGGCGCAGCGGGGCGTACATCAGCTCCTCGAAGCCGAGGACGAGGACGCGGCGGGCGCCGGTGGGCAGCGCGTCCGCTGTTCGAGCGGCCATCTGGGGCAGCGCGGCCTCCAGGCGGGCTCGGTGGGCGGGCGTGAAGCCGTGCCGGCCGCCGTCGGGGAGGCCTGGGGGCCAGTGGAGGTCGACCTTCACGACTCTGCCCGACCGGTGCGCCCCCTCAGGGGCGCGGGGCGAGACGTCATGCGGCTCCGCCGCGCGGCCGGGACCAGCCACCACGGACCCGCAACCGGCCACCGGCGTATCGTCGGCGGACGCGTACCGCGCGACCAGCTCCTGCCCCTTCTCCAAGACGCCTTCCGGCAACCGCACAGTCCCGGACGCGGCGGCGATGAGATCCACCCGCGCCCCGATCTCATCCGCGAACCGCTCCATCCGCGCGACGTCATCGGCGGAACGCATATCGACCAGGGCCACCACCACATACCGCCGCCGCGGATACCGTTCGTGCAGGTCACGGATGGTGTTGAGGACCGTGCTGCCCGTGGAGAACTCGTCGTCGACCAGGACCAGCGGACCGTCACCGGCCAGCAGAGCCGGGTCTTCCGGCAGCAAGAGGTGCGACGTGGCGTGGGAGTGCGACTCCTCGAAGCCGCCCGCCCGGGCGACCCCGGCCACCGGACGGCGCGTGGAGTGCAGGTACGGGGCGGGGCCCAGGCCGTCGGCCACCGAATGGCCCAGCCCCGTGGCGGTCTCCGCATAGCCGAGGACGACGGCCCGGGCGGCCTCCGCCTCGCCGAGCAGCGCGGCGACCCGGCGGCCCAGGCGGATTCCATGGCCGTAGACCACGGACGGCGACTGCGGCACGTGCTTGCCGAGCACGTTCGAGACCAGCAGATGGGCCCGCTTGGGGTTGCGGCGCAGCGCGAGCCCCAGCAGGGCCCTGAGCCCGTCGTCGCCCTCCAGTTCGACCCCGAGTCGCTCGGCGACCCAGCTGCCGGACCAGACCCCGTCGTTCACTGCGTGATTCATGCGTTCCTTGGGTTGGGAAGGGTCAGCCGGGTATTCCGGCGGCGAGCAGCTCCACGAAGCCGACGTCCTCGCGCGCCACGCCGAACACCTCGGCGCGCAGCAGGGTCCGCTCGGCCCACGCTCGGTGCGGCTTCACTTCGTTCATCTTGTTCGTGTAGGCCGACCGGAGTACACCCCCGCCGCCGCGTTCCGGTCTCAGGATGTCCTGGGCGTCGCTGAACTCCTCGTGGCTGACCACGGACAGCGCGTGCACGGGCAGGACATGGGAGGGGTGGATGCAGGTCTTGCCGAGCAGGCCGTTGGCCTGGTCAAGGGAGATCTCCCGCAGCAGCCCGTCCATCGCGTGCTCGATGAGCTTCTCGCGCAGCGCCACGGCCTGTACCTCGAGGAACGGGCTCTGCCGCAGCTGCGGTTTGAACATGCGCTCCGGGACCCGGAAGTACTCCCACACCGGCCCGGTCACGGTGAACCCGGTGCCGTCGGCCCGGCCCAGCATGTTGACCACGTCGGCGATCACGGAAGCGACTATCTGCACGTCGTACGCGGTCATGTCGGGGGCCCGGCGCAGGCCGTAGGAGGAGCAGAAGTCGGTGACGCCCAGGCGCAGCGCGAGGACCCGGTCGCGGTACTTGTCGACCGCGCGGAAAATGCCTTCCAGCGTGTCCACCCGGGACTCGCGGTACAGCAGCTCGGGCGACTCCAGGACCGGCATGGCGAAGAGCCTGCGCCCGCTCTGGTTCTCCGCCGCGGTCAGGGCCTCCAGGAAGAAGATCCCCCGCTCCTCGGTGAACTTGGGCATGACGAAGCCGGACAGCAGCCGTACGGAGGCGCCGAGGCGCCGTACGAGGTCGGGGATCTGCTCGGGGGCGCGCACCCGGATGAAGAGCAGCGGCAGCTCCGCCCCCGCTCGGGAGTCGAGGTCGGCGAACTGCCGGACCAGGTTCTCCTCGCCCTCCACGACGTCGGCGTCGTCGATCGAGTCCTCCAGGCACAGCACCATCGAGACCACGCCGTTGCCGGCCTGCTTGACGATGTCGTCGGCGAGCCTCGGCCGGGTCGCCGGGCTGTAGAGCGTGGCGCCCAGGGCCGCGGAGAGCAGCCGGGCCGGGGAGTCGGCGGTGAAGGCGCACGGCTCCTGATGGAAAAGGCGCTGCCGCACCTCGGGGGCGATATGCCCGAAATGACGCATAGGACTCCTCAGTGCGCAAGCCGAGCTGGGGATTCGGTAAAGGGTGGCCGGTAATAGTACGTAGGGGCCCATGTCGGGGGTTCCCCCCGGGCGTGAATTTCCGGTAACTCGCCCGTGTAGGCACCAACACCCCCCGCATTGTCGTGGCCAGGACGGAGAAGGCAGGATGACGGCATGACGCACGCGATGCTGAAGGGGTCCAACGTCCCGCTGGAAGCCACCACGGTGCGCGCCGTGCTGCGCTGGACACCCGGGCAGGGAGTCCCGGACGTGGACGCCTCGGCGCTGCTGCTGGGTCCTGACGGCCGGGTACGCTCCGACGAGGACTTCGTCTTCTACAACCAGCCCCGGCATCCGTCCGGCAAGGTCTGGCGCCTCGGCAAGAAGCGGATCACCGAGGGGCTCACCGACACGATCCAGTCAGATCTCGCGGGGGTCGAGCCGGAGGTGGGCCGCATCCTGCTGGTGGCCTCCGCCGACGGTGTCTCCTTCGACCGCGTCCCGGCGCTGTGCATCTTCCTGTACGACGCGGCCGTCGCCGACTCCGAACCGCTGGCCCACTTCGAGATCAAGCCGGAGACGGGTGCGGAGACCGCGCTGATCTGCGGCGAGCTGTACCGGCGCGGGGAGGGCTGGAAGTTCCGCGCGCTCGGCGAGGGCTACTCCAACGGTCTGAAGGGTCTCGCCACGGACTTCGGCATCTCGGTCGACGAGTCGGAGTCGGAGCCGGAGCAGGAGGAGCCGCACCAGCCCCTGCCCGAGACCACGTCCCAGCCCCTGCCTCCCGAGCAGCCGACGACCGTCCCGCCCCAGGCGGCGTACGGCTATCCCCAGCCGGCCTCGCCCCAGCAGCCGACCTACGGCTACCCGCAGCCGACGAGCCAGCCCGCCTACGGCTATCCCCAGCCCCAGCCGGCCCTGGCGGCGCCCCTGGACCCCGGCTTCCGCCTGCCGCCCCAAGGGCCACAATTCATCGGGCGCTAGGGAAAGCCGACCCGGGGGCGCGGGGCGATACATCATGCGGTTCCGCCGCGCGGGCGCGACGAGCCACGGCGGACCGGCACCCGCACACGCACACGCAAGCTCCGAGCCAGAGAGCGCCTACTTCTCCGCCTTCGACTTGTAACCGCGTCCCCAGGACAGCCCCCACCCGTACAGCCGGTCCAGCTCGCCCTGGAAGCCGTACACGAACTTCACCTCGCGCCGGACCACCAGCTCGCCCCTGACGTTCTCGATCATCACGACCGCGCACGAGCGCGCCTGCGGATGCCGCTCGTCCAGGCCTATCGCGATACGGGGGCCGTTGCTGGGGTAGAGCGTCACGATCGCGTGCGTGCGGTCGAAGGCCGGCGTCTGGTCGTAGATGTACACGAAGACCAGCAGGCGCTTGATCGCGTCCCGGTGGTCCAGGTTGACGTACATCGTCTCGCCGGACGCCGATCCGAACCGGTCGTCCCCGCTGAGCTTGATGTACGGCGGTGCGTTGACGTCGCCCAGATAGCCGCCGAGCGGCTGGACGACCCCCTTCGTGCCGTCGGACAGCTCGTACAGGCAGCCCAGGTCGAGGTCGACGTTGACCATGCTCTGCCCGTGCCCCAGCACTTCCGGCGGCTTGAGCGCCTTGAAGGGGTGCCGGAAGAGACTCGTGCGCTCGTTGGTGTCGAAGTCGGAGGTGCGCATCCGCCAGGTCAGGTTGATGCGCAGATGGCCGGTGGCCGCGTCCTGCTTGGTGAGTGACACCTGCTGGTGCCGCCTGGTCAGCTCGATCGCGTTGGTCGCGGCGCTGCCCGAGTCGAAGTCGGCCCGAGCGCCCAGCAGCCCGTCGAAGAATCCCATTCCCGCCCCCAGGTACTCATATCAACGCCTCGGGGCGGCCGACCACGTCGGCCGCCCCGAACAGAGCGTTCCTCACCGAACGGGGTACCACACCCCGCCGCGTCCCTGATCTTGCCCGTAGGGGGCCGCAGGGGAGGCCGGAGGTCAGACTCCGGACGAGATCTCGGCCTTCTCGTCCGAGCCCGCCTCTCCTTCCGCGGCCGCGAGGACGCGGTTGCGGCGGACGGAGGACCAGAAGGACCAGGCGATCAGGACGACGCCGACGAGACCGGTGATGACCTCGTGGATCTCGTACTGGATGGTGACCATGAGGATCACGGCCAGGGCGCCGATCGCGTAGTGGGCGCCGTGCTCCAGGTAGACGTAGTCGTCGAGGGTGCCCTGGCGGACCAGGTAGACGGTGAGCGAACGGACGTACATCGCGCCGATGCCCAGGCCCAGCGCCATCAGGACGATGTCGTTGGTGATGGCGAAGGCGCCGATCACGCCGTCGAAGGAGAAGGACGCGTCCAGGACCTCCAGGTAGAGGAACATGAAGAACGCGGCCTGACCGGCCAGGAGCACCGCGGAGCGCTGCTTGCCGCTGCGGGCGGCCTCTTCCTCCTCCTCGTGCTCGCGTTCCTCCTCTTCCTCCAGCCGGTCCTCGAAGTAGCCGGAGAGACCGCCGACGATCAT
Organism: Streptomyces griseochromogenes; assembly: GCF_001542625.1. Taxonomy (NCBI): domain Bacteria; kingdom Bacillati; phylum Actinomycetota; class Actinomycetes; order Kitasatosporales; family Streptomycetaceae; genus Streptomyces; species Streptomyces griseochromogenes. The sequence continues at coordinate 8,958,840 of NZ_CP016279.1, forward strand.
GTATGTGATCAGGCCGGCGATGCCGGCGATCAGGACCGTCTGGCCCTTGTCCACATGGGCGCCGCCGTGCTGGTGGGCGTGGGTGGCGAAGGTGAAGGAGGTGATCAGCAGGACGACCAGGGAGATGCAGACCGACAGCATGTCGACCTTGCCGAGCTTGGCCAGGGGCCGCTCGATCCAGCGCAGCCACTGGATGTCCCGGTCCTCGAAAATGAAGTCGAGGAAGATCATCAGCAGGAACATGCCACCGAAGGCGGCGATCGCCGGGTGGGCGTCGGTGACCAGCTGCTGGTAGCGGTCCTTGTTGTTGAGAGCGAGGTCGACGGCCTCGATCGGGCCCATCTTGGCGGTGATCGCGACGATGACGACGGGGAAGACCAGCCGCATGCCGAACACCGCGATGAGCACGCCGACCGTGAGGAAGATCTTCTGCCAGAAGGCATTCATCTTCTTCAGGACTCCGGCGTTGACCACCGCGTTGTCGAACGACAGCGAGATCTCGAGGACGGAGAGGATCGCCACGATGCCGAAGGCCTCCCACCCCCCGTAGAAGACCGCAGCGACCAGACCGACCGCGGTAACCGCGAACGACCAGCCGAAGGTTTTGAGAAGCACTGGCTACCCCATCGTGTTGGTACGGGTCTCCCCCGTGCCGTACTCAGCTTTGCGAAACGTTGACCACGAGTGTAGAGGGGCACCCCGTAAGGGACTGCAGCCAGGGCGACCTGCGGGGAAAAGCCACAGATCGCGCTGGTCAGCGTCCCTTGACCCCGGTTTCAGGAAACGTTGACCCCGAAGTCCAGGGCGATGCCCCGCAGCCCGGAGGCGTAGCCCTGGCCCACCGCCCGGAACTTCCATTCACCCTGGTAGCGGTAGAGCTCGCCGAAGATCATGGCCGTTTCGGTGCTGGCATCCTCGCTGAGGTCGTAGCGGGCGAGCTCCTGGCCGTCGGCCTGGTTGACCACACGGATGAACGCGTTGGAGACCTGGCCGAAAGTCTGGCCGCGCTCGTCGGCCATATGGATGGAGACGGGGAAGATGATCTTCTCGCAGGTGGCCGGCACCTTCAGCAGGTCCACCAGGATCGACTCGTCGTCGCCCTCGCCCTCACCGGTGAGGTTGTCACCGGTGTGCTCCACCGAGCCGTCCGGGCTCTTGAGCTGGTTGTAGAACACGAACCACTCATCACCCATGACCCGGTTCCCCGCGCCGCACAGCAGGGCGCTGGCGTCCAGGTCGAAGGGGGCGCCGGTGGTCGAGCGCGCGTCCCAGCCGAGCCCGATCGTGACGTTGGTGAGGTTCGGTGCGGCTTTGGAGAGGGAGACATTGCCTCCCTTGGCGAGCGTGACGCCCATATCGATGGTCCTCCCCTAGTGGTGCTTCCCTGGTTTCCTGCACGTCCGGCGCCGCCCGTAAACGGTGCGGCGCCGGACGTCGGGTGGAGCTGTCAGGTGTCAGACATTGACGCCGAAGTCCTGCGCGATGCCGCGCAGGCCCGAGGCATAGCCCTGCCCGATGGCACGGAACTTCCACTCCGCGCCGTTCCGGTACAGCTCGCCGAAGACCATCGCGGTCTCGGTGGAGGCGTCCTCGCTCAGGTCGTAGCGGGCGATCTCCTGCTCGCCCGCCTGGTTGACGACGCGGATGAACGCGTTGCGGACCTGACCGAAGGACTGCTGGCGGTTCTCGGCGTCGTAGATCGACACCGGGAACACGATCTTGTCGACGTCGGCCGGGACAGCGGCCAGGTTGACCTTGATCTGCTCGTCGTCGCCCTCGCCCTCACCGGTGATGTTGTCGCCGGTGTGCTCGACCGAGCCGTCGGGGCTCTTGAGGTTGTTGAAGAAGACGAAGTGCTGGTCGCTCGCGACCTTGCCGGAGTTGTTCAGCAGCAGCGCGCTGGCGTCGAGGTCGAAGTCGGTGCCGGTCGTGGTACGCACGTCCCACCCCAGACCGACGATGACCGCGGTCAGGCCCGGGGCCTCCTTCGTCAGCGATACGTTGCCGCCCTTGCTGAGGCTGACTCCCACGGGTCCTCCATGTGGTGTCCAGGGGCGGGGAGCCCCGTCGTGCTTCGGATATGGGATCAACGTGCCGATCCTAGTGACGGGTTCCCGCACCCGCAGACCCTGGACCCGGTGAATCACAGGTGTCGGCCGGCGGGCCCGGTCACAGGGTGTCGAGCGCCTTCACGTAGTCGTTCAGGTCACGGGCGTCCGGCAGGCCGTTGATCACGGTCCACCGCACGACGCCCTCCTTGTCGATGATGAAGGTGCCCCGGACGGCGCAGCCCTTGTCCTCGTCGAAGACGCCGTAGGCGCGCGAGACGTTGCCGTGCGGCCAGAAGTCGCTCAGCAGCGGGTACTCGAGACCCTCCTGCTCGGCGAAGACGCGCAGGGTGTGGATGGAGTCGTTGGAGACGGCGAGCAGCTGGGTGTCGCGGTCCGAGAACTTCGGCAGGTTGTCGCGCAGCTCGCACAGCTCGCCGGTGCACACGCCGGTGAAGGCGAAGGGGTAGAAGAGCAGCACCACGTTCTTCTCGCCGCGGAAGTCGGCGAGCTTCACGGTGCGGCCGTGGTTGTCCTTGAGCTCGAAGTCGGGCGCCTTGTCGCCGACCTGGATCGCCATCGTCGTGCATCCCTTCGGTGGGCTGATCGGGTGAGAGCACACAAACGCTCGGAACCACCCTACGCAGCGATCACCGCGGGTCCACCGCAGGCTTCCGGACGGGCCGGGTACTCCCGGCCCGCCCGCCGCCCCTGGGACGAGGCGGTTTGCCGCTCGTTACTTCTTGCCGGACTTCGCGGCCTTCGGCGTCGCCAGACGCGAGCCACTCCAGTCCTTGCCGACGCTGACGCTCTTGGACGCGGTGAGGCCGGCGGTCGTCGCGGCTTCCGAGATGTCGCTCGGCTCCACGTACCCCGTACGGCCGGTCTTCGGCGTGAGGAGCAGGATGGCGCCGCCCTCTTCGATGTAGGTGGTGGCATCCACCAGTACATCGGTCAGGTCGCCGTCCTCGTCACGGAACCACAGCACGACGGCGTCGGCCACATCGTCGTAGTCCTCGTCCATGAGGTCGCTCTCGATGGCTTCCTCGATGGCCTCGCGAAGCTCCTGATCGACGTCGTCGTCGTAGCCGATCTCCTGGACCACCTGCCCGGGCTGGAACCCCAGCCTGGCGGCAGGGTTCGTCCGCTCCTCCGCGTGGTCCGCGGTCGCGCTCACGGGTTGCCTCCTGATCATGTCTTGATGAGTATCTCAGCCACGCGCGTGCGCGAAGCATTGGCCGTAGTCCACACGGGCGGGACGGATCGCGCAAGTACCCGGCCGTCCAGACCGCCGAAACGGTGACGATCCCGGCCGTGTCGTCGCAACTCCTGGCACCGTATCCCGATTCATCGTGACCCACATCACACCGATGTGCCCGCTTTGCGTGATTTGGAATCATCAGCGAATACGGCCGTCGAACAACTTTGCCATGCCCGTCACACCCCGGGCGTATCGTTGCGTTTTGACCGGACCCGGCTTTCGGTTACCCCACGGTAGAGATGACGTGGGCCCTCCCTAGGTACACGATGGGGAACGGTGTAGGCACGAGCGAAAAGTCAAAAAAGCGCCCCTCTGACAGGTAAGGAACAGCGTGGCTTCCGGATCCGATCGCAATCCGATCATCATTGGCGGCCTTCCGAGTCAGGTTCCTGACTTCGATCCCGAAGAAACCCAGGAGTGGCTCGACTCCCTCGACGCCGCCGTGGACGAGCGCGGCCGGGAGCGGGCCCGCTATCTCATGCTGCGCCTGATCGAGCGGGCCCGCGAGAAGCGTGTGGCCGTGCCCGAGATGCGTAGCACGGACTACGTCAACACGATCCCCACCAAGAGCGAGCCGTTCTTCCCCGGCAACGAGGAGATCGAGCGCAGGATCCTCAACGCGACCCGCTGGAACGCGGCCGTGATGGTCTCGCGCGCCCAGCGCCCCGGCATCGGAGTCGGCGGCCACATCGCCACCTTCGCCTCCTCCGCCTCCCTCTACGACGTGGGCTTCAACCACTTCTTCCGCGGCAAGGACGAGGGCGACGGCGGCGACCAGGTCTTCTTCCAGGGCCACGCCTCCCCGGGCATCTACGCCCGCGCGTACCTGCTCGACCGGCTCACCGAGCAGCAGCTCGACGGCTTCCGCCAGGAGAAGTCGAAGTACCCGAACGGGCTGTCCAGCTACCCGCACCCGCGCTCGATGCCGGACTTCTGGGAGTTCCCGACGGTCTCCATGGGTCTCGGCCCGCTCGGCGCGATCTACCAGGCGCGGATGAACCGCTACATGCAGGCGCGCGGCATCGCCGACACCTCGAAATCGCATGTGTGGGCGTTCCTCGGCGACGGCGAGATGGACGAGCCGGAGTCGCTCGGCCAGTTGTCCATCGCCGCCCGCGAGGGTCTGGACAACCTGACCTTCGTCGTCAACTGCAACCTCCAGCGGCTCGACGGCCCGGTGCGCGGCAACGGCAAGATCATCCAGGAGCTGGAGTCGGTCTTCCGGGGCGCCGGCTGGAACGTGATCAAGCTGATCTGGGACCGCACCTGGGACCCGCTGCTCGCCCAGGACCGCGACGGCGTCCTGGTCAACAAGATGAACACGACCCCGGACGGCCAGTTCCAGACGTACGCCACCGAGTCCGGCGCCTACATCCGCGACCACTTCTTCGGCGACGACCTCAGGCTGCGCGCGATGGTCGAGAACATGACCGACGACCAGATCCTGCACCTGGGCCGCGGCGGCCATGACCACCGCAAGATCTACGCGGCGTTCAAGGCGGCCAAGGAGCACAGGGGCCAGCCGACGGTCATCCTGGCCAAGACCATCAAGGGCTGGACCCTGGGCCCGAACTTCGAGGGCCGCAACGCCACGCACCAGATGAAGAAGCTGACGGTCGACGACCTCAAGCGCTTCCGGGACCGTCTGCACCTGCCGATCTCCGACAAGGACCTGGAGTCCGGCCTGCCGCCGTACTACCACCCGGGCCGCGACACGGAGGAGATCCAGTACATGCACGACATGCGCAAGGCGTGCGGCGGGTACGTCCCGACCCGCGTCGTGCGCTCCCAGCCGCTCGCGCTGCCGGACGACAAGACCTACGCGACCGTGAAGAAGGGCACGGGCCAGCAGTCCATCGCCACGACGATGGCCTTTGTGCGCCTCCTCAAGGACCTCATGCGGGACAAGGAGATCGGCAGGCGGTTCGTGCTGATCGCGCCGGACGAGTACCGCACGTTCGGCATGGACTCCTTCTTCCCGAGCGCGAAGATCTACAACCCGCTCGGCCAGCAGTACGAGGCGGTCGACCGCGATCTGCTGCTCGCGTACAAGGAGTCGCCGACCGGCCAGATGCTGCACGACGGCATCTCGGAGGCGGGCTGCACGGCCTCGCTGATCGCGGCCGGATCCGCCTACGCCACGCACGGCGAGCCGCTGATCCCGGTCTACGTCTTCTACTCGATGTTCGGTTTCCAGCGCACGGGTGACCAGTTCTGGCAGATGGCCGACCAGCTGTCGCGCGGCTTCGTCCTGGGCGCGACCGCGGGCCGTACCACCCTGACCGGTGAGGGACTGCAGCACGCGGACGGCCACTCGCAGCTGCTCGCCTCGACCAACCCGGCGTGCGTGGCCTACGACCCGGCGTACGCCTACGAGATCGCGCACATCGTGCAGGACGGCCTGCGCCGGATGTACGGCGGCGACGCCGAGCACCCGCACGGCGAGGACGTCTTCTACTACCTGACCGTCTACAACGAGCCCATCCAGCACCCGGCCGAGCCGGCCGGCGTGGACGTCGAGGGCATCCTCAAGGGCATCCACCGCATCAGCGCGGGCACGGGCGGCGCGGTCCCGGCGCAGATCATGGCGTCCGGTGTCGCGGTGCCGTGGGCACTTCAGGCCCAGCGGCTGCTCGCCGAGGAGTGGAACGTGAAGGCCGACGTGTGGTCGGCGACCTCCTGGAACGAGCTGCGGCGCGAGGCCGTGGCCGTGGAGGAGCACAATCTGCTGCATCCGGAGGAGGAGCAGCGGGTGCCGTACGTGACGCAGAAACTGAGCGGCGCCGAGGGTCCGTTCGTCGCCGTGTCCGACTGGATGCGGTCGGTCCCGGACCAGATCGCGCGGTGGGTGCCGGGCACGTACCAGTCGCTCGGCGCGGACGGCTTCGGCTTCGCCGACACCCGGGGTGCGGCCCGCCGCTTCTTCCACATCGACGCCCAGTCGATCGTGGTGGCGGTGCTGACCGAGCTGGCCCGTGAGGGCAAGCTCGACCGGTCCGTGCTGAAGCAGGCCATCGACCGGTACCAGCTGCTGGACGTCTCGGCGGCGGATCCGGGGGCGGCCGGCGGCGACGCCTAGGAGCCGGCGCAGTCGGCGTAAGGGCGACGGGGCTCAGGCCTCCGTCGCCCTTACGGTTTCTTTACGATGTCGTCATGAAGGGCATGCGGGATCGGTTCACACAGGAACGCTGGGAACGGCTCAGCCAGCGGCCCCTGTTGGCGCTCGCCGTGGCCTTCGCCGTCGCCTACGCGGTGCCGATCGTGGACGGTTCGGCGGGGTATTCCCTGACGTCCGCGTGCACGATCGTGGAATGGGTGGTGTGGGGGGCGTTCGCGGCCGACTACCTCGTACGACTGGCTCTCGCGCCCCGGCGCAGGGAGTTCGTGCGCACGCACTGGCCCGATCTGTGCGCGGTGGTGCTGCCGGTGCTCCAGCCGCTGCGGTTGCTGCGGATGGTGTCCACGCTGCTGCTGGTGGGGCGGCGGGCCCGGATGGCTCCGCAGATCCGGCTGACGACGTATGTCGTGGGGGCGGTGATCGGGCTGCTGATGTTCGGATCGCTCGCGGTGCTGTCGGTGGAACGGCAGTCGCCGAACGGGAACATCCGGACGCTGGGTGATGCCTTGTGGTGGTCGTTCACGACGATGACGACCGTGGGGTACGGGGATCATGCGCCGACGACCGGGCTGGGGCGGATGATCGCGGTGGGGCTGATGCTCGCCGGGATCGCCCTGCTGGGTGTGGTGACGGCGAACATCGCGGCCTGGTTCATCTCCCGGTTCGAGAAGGACGATGTGGAGGAGCGGCGGCAGACGGAGGCGATCGCTTCTCTGACCGAGGAGGTTCGGTTGCTGCGGGCCGAGGTGGCCCGGCTGGCCAGGGAGCGGGAGGAGCAGCGGAGTTGAGGGGCACCGGCGGAAGCACGAGTGCCCGCAGCCGAAAGCGGCCCCTCGTTTCTTCGGCGCCCCCGCGGACGCGGCCACGCTGCCCCCCTCCAGCAGCGCGGGCCGTCATCTCGCGGTCCTCCCATGTCCTGCGGAGGACTTGACCCACTGTGACTCGCGGCGCTCGTCGAGGGCGAGGAATCTTTAGCGGAGTCACCCTGATAGGCGAACTCCGCACGGACGGGCCCTCAGATGTGGCCCCGTCGTGTCGACGGTGGCCTGACCAGCTCGTGCGAGGCTAGTGACAGTCACTGGCAATTGACAGACGAATTCATACGTCAGTGACTGACATATGATGGAAACACTGCGTGACCGCAAGGACGCCGATCCGCGGCCGCGACCGGCCGTGGTCGTCCTCGGCGGGGTGATGAGGGTCCGCGAGCGGCGGTGGACCGCCGGCGACGGCTTCGGCCTGGAGGCGATCCGCGCGCTCACGGCGTCGCGCCTCGATCAGGTGGGTTCGGCGCTCATGGGCAACTGGCGCGCGGAGTGAGATGGTTCACGCGCTGTTCGGTGCCTCACGAAACGTGATACCTGTCACTCAGTTACCGCGAGACCCTCTCGTTCTCCTAGTGTGTCCTCCCAGTGACTTCCTTCGACACCTCCCCGCAACTCAACGTCTGGCGCGCGCTGCTCGCGCTGGGCGTGGTGTTCGTGATGCTCGCGACCACCGGCTGGACCGCCCTGCGCACCCACCGGGAGTCGACCGCCCTGCAGGCCTCGCTGGCCGAGTGGGACCACGGCAGCATCCACGGCCACCACCTGCCGGCCCCCCACAGCTCGCCGGCCCGGCTCGCCGGCTTCTTCGCCTCGCTCACCCCGCACGAGCGCGACCGTCTCACCCACCGCTATCCCCTCGCGGTCGGCAACATGAACGGCGCCCCCGTCTCCCTGCGCTACCGCGCCAACCGCGTCGCGATGGACCAGGCGCGCAAGGTCGAGAAGAAGCGGATGCACGACAGCCGGCTCAGCGCGGCCGGCCAGCAGGACGCGGGCCGCCGGATGCACCGCTACGAGGCGCTGATGCAGCCCGGCAGGCAGATCCTCGCCTTCGACCCCGAGGGCTCGGGCCGGATCGCCGAGGTGTTCGGGAACCTCGGCACGGCCGAACGGATCTCCGTCGTCGTCCCCGGCGTCGACACCGATCTGCTCACCTTCCAGAAGACGAACCGCAAGTACAGCGCCACGGTCGGCATGGCCGAGGCCCTGTACGCGGCCGAGCGGGCGCAGAGCCCCTCGACGCGTACGGCCGTGATCGCCTGGGCCGACTACACCGCGCCCGACGGGCTCGGCGTGGACGCGGCCACGGGGCTGCGCGCCGCCGAGGGCGCCGTACGCCTGAACGCGCTGCTCGACGCCCTGCCCGGGCGGGCACCGGTGTCGATGTTCTGCCACAGCTACGGCTCGGTGGTCTGCGGGGTCGCCGCGCACGACATGCCCCGCCGGGTGGCCGACATAGCGGTGGCCGCGAGCCCTGGCATGCGCGTCCCCAAGGCCTCCCATCTGGGCACGTCGGCCCGGGTGTGGGCGATGCGGGACGCCACCGACTGGGTGCAGGACGTGCCGTACCTGGAGGTCGGCGGGCTCGGACACGGCGCCGACCCGGTGTCCCCGGCGTTCGGCGCACGGGTGCTGTCGGCGCGGGACGCTCAGGGCCACGCCGGCTATTTCCAGCCGGGCACGGACAGCCTGCGCAACCTCGCCGACGTCGGGGTGGGCGCGTACGACGAGGTGACATGCGCCCATGACAACGACGCCTGCCTGGCGGGTCTGCCCGGCATGACGACGGCCGGACGCGCGTAGAAACAGCAGGAAGTGCGGTCTGCGCGGGTGGCGACGGAGGAGCACGTGCCGCATACGATGAGCCGCATGGGTGACGTACTGGCGGGTTTTCATGCCGTCTGGGAGTTCGAGTCCGACTCCGTGCTCATCCGTTACGAACGGGGGATTCGGACACCGAAGCTGTTCCAGGCGCTGGGCGAACGGCGGATCCCGCTGTCCGCGCTGGAGGAGGTGACCCTCACCACGGGCAAGCGCGGGACGGTCGCCCTGCGGCTGCTGCCGCGTCCAGGCGCCGATCCGCTGATGGAGGCGGCGGCCGGTCAGCTGCGCGAGGGCTTCGACCCGTACCGGCTGGTGCTGCCGGCCGAGCGGTCGACGCTCGCCGAGCGCCTCGCCGACGAGCTGAAGGGACTGCTGGCCGAGTCCGAGTCCGGGCCCGCCGACCGGTACCTGGTGGCCGCGCCCGAGGCGCCCCTCCAGTTCAAGGCGTACGACGGGAAGGCTTCCTTCGACGGCACGTCGGTGCAGTTCCGGTGGTCCTGGACGGGGGCGTCCACGACGAAGTGGAAGGCCGGGGACCAGAGTTTCGCGGTCGCCGACCTCAGCGGGGTGGAATGGCGCGCGCCGGAGAGCCCGCAAGGACATCTGCGTCTGCTGCGGCGCTCCGCCGACTCGGCAGAGTCCGCGCAGCCCGACCAGGATCCGGCGGCGGTGGTCTTCGGGCGGGGGTACGGACCGGTGCACGAGTCGTTGCCGTTCGCCGCGGCCGTGCTGGCCGCGGTGCGGACCAGGGGGCCGGTACCGGTGGTACCGGCCCCGGCGCGGCGGGATCCCGCGGACATCGCCGAGCGGATCCGGCATCTCGGGGAGCTTCATCAGGCCGGGTTGGTGACCGATGAGGAATTCTCTTCCAAGAAGGCGGAGTTGCTGGCCGAGCTTTGACGGCTGGGCGGGGGTGTCACCGCTCCTTGGCGTAGAAGCTGATCTTTCTGTCCAGGACGGACAGGGTGTCGTGCAGTTCCGCGATCCTGGCCAGAACATCCCGGCGAGTCGACTCCAGGAGTTCCTGGCGCTCCGCGTACGTGCTCTCGCCCTCCCTCACCAGTTCCGCGTACCGGACCATGTCCGCCACCGGCATGCCGGTCAGTCGGAGCTTGGTCACGAAGTCCAGCCAGTCCAAGTCGCGGTTGCTGTAGCGGCGCTGGCCGGTGTGGGAGCGGTCGACGTGCGGCATCAGGCCGATCCGTTCGTACCAGCGCAGCGTGTGCGCGGTCAGGCCGGTGAAGGCGACGACCTCGCTGATCGTGTATCGGTCCTGACCGTCGGGGCGGGGATGGCGTCGGGGCGGGGCGGAGCAGATGTCGACGCGGGTCGCGTGCGCGGTGTCCGATGGCGTGGTCTGCATGACCGTCATGCCCCCACGCTATGGCCTTCGAGTGCACTCGAAGCAAGCGGAACCCGGTAAGAAATCCGCGCGACGGGACGCGGAGCGGGTGGTTAGCGTGCGGCGCATGAGTCTTGCACGCCGGGCCGTGCCCGAGGATGCCGCCGAAGTGCTGCGGCTGCGCCAGGTCATGATCGATTCTCTGTGGAGTGCGGGGGGTGCGGGCTCGACCGACTGGCACGCCGAGTCCCTGCCGACGCTGCGGGAGCGGCTCTCCGAGGCCGACGGGGACTTCGCGGCCTTCGTCGTCGACGATCCCGGGCGGCCGGGGACGCTCGCCGCGCTCGCGGCGGGGACGGCGGAGTACCGCATCGGGAAGGCCGGCAATCCGCACGGGCGGGTCGGGCACGTCTTCAGCGTCGCGACCGACCCGGACGCCCGGCGGCGGGGGTACGCGCGCGCGTGCATGGAGGAGCTGCTGGGCTGGTTCCGGGAGCGGGGCACGGGACACGTGCTGCTGAACGCCTCGCCGGAGGCCGAGCCGCTGTACGCCGCCCTCGGGTTCACGCGCGACCCCGACCCGTCGATGCGGCTGCTGCTGTGAGCCGCATAGGCTCGGCACCATGTCGTTGAACAGCTTGGCGTCGATCGAGAACTGGCCCGTCCCCACCGCCGCGGCGGGTGTCGTCCGGGCCGACGGGACCGTCCTCGGGACCCGTGGCCCCGTCGGGCACCGTTTTCCGCTGGCCTCGGTGACCAAGCCGCTGGCGGCGTACGCGGCGCTGGTCGCCTACGAGGAGGGTGCCGTCGAGCTGGACGAACCGGCCGGGCCGCCCGGGTCTACCGTGCGGCATCTGCTCGCGCACACCTCCGGGCTGGCCTTCGACGAGCACCGGGTGACGGCGCCCCCCGGGGAGCGGCGGCTGTACTCCAACGCCGGGTTCGAGCAGCTCGGCGATCACATCGCCAAGGCGACGGACATCGAGTTCGCCGAGTATCTGCGGCAGGCCGTGCTGGAGCCGCTGGGGATGACGTCGACGTCGCTGGAGGGCTCGCCGGCGAAGGACGGTGTGTCGACGGTGGAGGATCTGCTGCGGTTCGCGGCGGAGGTGCAGGCGCCGCGGCTGCTGGATCCGCGGACGGTGGCCGAGGCGATGACGGTGCAGTATCCGGGGACGAAGGGTGTGCTGCCCGGGTACGGTCACCAGAATCCGAACGACTGGGGGCTGGGGTTCGAGATCCGGGACTCCAAGTCGCCGCACTGGACAGGGAGTTCTTCGTCACCGCGGACGTTCGGGCACTTCGGGCAGTCCGGTACGTTCGTGTGGATCGATCCGGATACGGGGGTCGCGGGCGTGGCGCTGACGGACCGGGCGTTCGGGCCGTGGGCGGTCGAGGCGTGGCCGGTGTTCACGGATGCGGTGCTCGCGGAGCTGCGGGGCTGAGCTCGGCCGCGCCCCGAAGGGGCCCGCAGCCGGAAGACGGTCGTGGCTACCGGACCATCTCCCACAGCAGCACCTCAGCCGCCGTGACCCCCACCCCCTCCACACCCTCCGCCCCCGTGATCCGTGCCGCATCCCCGGGACCCAGCGTCTCCCCCGCCACACTGATCTCCCCGTGGACCACGTGTGCGTACACGTACGCCGCGTCCGGGATCGCCGTGCGTTCCCCCGCGGCCAGGCGGCGTACGTGGAGCATCGCGCCCGCGCCGGGGACGGCGTACGGGGTGGAGTCGGCGATGCCGTGGACGATCTCGTAGGACGGGTCGCCGCCCGGTTCCAGGGGCGCCAGCCACATCTGGACGAAGGTCAGCGGCACCGGCGCGTCGTTGCGTTCCACATGCCGGACGCCCGCCGCCGCGCTCAGATGCTGGACGTCTCCGGGGCGGACCCGGGTCTCGTGGCCCGTGGAGTCGCGGTGGGTCAGCTCGCCCTCGACGACCCAGGTGACGATCTCGGTGTGGCTGTGCGGATGCTCGTCGAAGCCGGCGCCGGGCGCCAGCCGCTCCTCGTTGCAGGCGATCACCGCGCCGAAACGCAGGTTCTCGGGGTCGTAGTGCGGGCCGAAGGAGAAGGCGTGGCGGGTGTCGATCCCGGCCTCCGGGTCCCCTCCGCGGTAGCGCTCGCCGGCGCGCCGTACGTCCATCACGGGCACCACCGTAGACCTCACCCCCCGACCCGGCGACGCGCGCTCCCGTCCGTATAAGGCAGTCTTGTCCCGTGCCCGAACCCGAATCCCACCCCAGCGAACCCGCAGGACAGCGCGTCCACCCGCACTCCGCGACCCTCAAGCGGCTCGAGAAGTCGTCCGGGAGCCTCGCCGCGCAGGCCATCGCGCGCATGGACGAGACCCTGTCGTGGTACCGGGCCATGCCCCCGGAGAACCGTTCCTGGATCGGGCTCGTGGCCCAGGCGGGCATCGCCGCCTTCACCGAATGGTTCCGGCACCCGGACGCGCCCCAGGCGATCTCCACGGACGTCTTCGGGACGGCGCCCCGCGAGCTGACCCGGGCCATCACACTGCGGCAGACAGTGGAGATGGTGCGGACCACCATCGAGGTCATGGAGAGCGCGATCGACGAGGTCGCGGCTCCCGGGGACGAGAGCGTGCTGCGCGAGGCCCTGCTCGTGTACGCGCGGGAGATCGCCTTCGCCACCGCCCAGGTCTACGCCCAGGCCGCCGAGGCACGCGGTGCCTGGGACGCGCGGCTGGAGTCGCTGGTCGTCAACGCCGTGCTCAGCGGGGAGGCGGACGAGGGGGCGGTGAGCCGGGCCGCCGCGCTCGGGTGGAACTCGCCGGAGCATGTGTGCGTCGTGCTCGGGACCGCGCCCGACGGGGACAGCGAGCTGACCGTCGAGGCCATCCGGCGGGCCTCCCGGCACGCCAAGCTCCAGGTGCTCACGGGGGTGCTCGGGGACCGGCTCGTCGTCATCGCCGGCGGCAGCGCGAATCCGCTCGCCGTCGCCAAGTCGCTGATCGGGCCGTTCGCGGCCGGACCGGTCGTCGCCGGTCCCGTCGTACCCGATCTGCTGGCCGCGACCCGGTCCGCGCAGGCCGCCGCCGCGGGGCTCAAGGCGTGTTCCGCCTGGCAGGACGCGCCGCGGCCGGTGCTGGCGGACGATCTGCTGCCGGAGCGGGCCATCGCGGGCGATCCGAGCGCCCGCGAGCAGTTGGTGGAGGAGATCTACAGACCGCTGGAGGAGGCGGGCTCGGCGCTCCTGGAGACCCTGAGTGTGTACCTGGAGCAGGCGAGCAGCCTCGAAGGCGCGGCCCGGATGCTCTTCGTTCACCCGAACACCGTGCGCTACCGGCTCCGACGTGTGACAGACGTCACCGGCTGGTCGCCGTCGGATGTACGATCCGCGTTCACACTGCGAATCGCGCTGATCCTGGGGCGTCTGGCCGATGGAGACCCCCAACTCTAGGCTTTTGTTGGGTGCCCACAAAAGGCCCCCGCGTTCTTCGTCCCTGTCCTCACGGGCGGCCGTGGCCGTCCCCAAGAGAGAGTGTGAGAGTGCTCGTACTCGTCGCTCCCGGCCAGGGCGCCCAGACGCCCGGCTTCCTGACCCCCTGGCTCGACCTCCCCGGTGCCGCCGACCGCGTCGCCGCGTGGTCGGACGCCATCGGACTGGACCTGATCCACTACGGCACCCAGGCCGACGCGGACGCCATCCGGGACACCGCGGTGGCCCAGCCGCTGCTGGTCGCCGCCGGGATTCTGTCCACCGCGGCACTCGGTGCCTACTCATTTGCCGCTGACGCGACGGGCACCGAGATCACTCCGGGCGCCGTCGCCGGTCACAGCGTCGGCGAGTTCACCGCCGCCGCGGTCTCGGGCGTGCTGGACGACACCGCCGCGCTCGGTCTGGTCCGCAAGCGGGGACTGGCCATGGCCGACGCCGCCGCGATCACCGAGACCGGTATGGCGGCGCTGCTCGGCGGCGACCCCGAGGTCTCCGTCGCGCACCTGGAGAAGCTGGGCCTGACCCCGGCGAACATCAACGGCGCCGGCCAGATCGTCGCCGCGGGAACGCTGGAGCAGCTCGCCGCGCTGGCCGAGGACAAGCCCGAGGGCGTCCGCAAGGTCGTCCCGCTGAAGGTCGCCGGGGCCTTCCACACCCAGCACATGGCCCCCGCCGTCGAGGCCCTGGCCAAGGCCGCCGTGGAGCTCACGCCGGCCGACCCGCGGTTCACCTACGTCTCCAACAAGGACGGCAGGACCGTCGCCACCGGCGCCGAGGTCCTCGACCGGCTGGTCGGCCAGGTCGCCAACCCCGTGCGCTGGGACCTGTGCATGGAGACCTTCCAGGAGCTGGGTGTCACCACGCTCATCGAGGTGTGCCCGGGCGGCACGCTGACCGGCCTGGCCAAGCGCGCCATGCCCGGCGTCAAGTGGCTGGCGCTGAAGACCCCTGACGACCTCGACGCTGCCCGCGAGCTCATCGCCGAGGCGTCGACTCCTGCCGCTGACGCGGCGGGCGCCTGACGAAGGAGCCCCAGAGCATGTCGAAGATCAGGCCCGGCAAGGGCGCGCCGTACGCGCGCATCCTCGGCGTCGGCGGCTACCGGCCGACCCGCGTCGTGCCCAACGAGGTGATCCTCGAGAAGATCGACTCGTCCGACGAGTGGATCCGTTCGCGTTCCGGCATCGAGACCCGGCACTGGGCGGGCCCCGAGGAGACGGTCGCCGCGATGGCCATCGAGGCCTCCGGCAAGGCGATCGCCGACGCGGGCATCGACGCCGAGCAGATCGGCGCCGTGGTCGTCTCGACCGTCTCGCACTTCAGCCAGACCCCGGCCGTCGCCACCGAGATCGCCGACAAGCTCGGCACGAACAAGGCCGCCGCCTTCGACATCTCGGCGGGCTGCGCGGGCTTCGGCTACGGCCTGACCCTCGCCAAGGGCATGGTGGTGGAAGGTTCCGCCGAGTACGTGCTCGTGATCGGCGTGGAGCGGCTGAGCGACCTGACCGACCTGGAGGACCGGGCGACGGCCTTCCTGTTCGGCGACGGCGCCGGCGCGGTCGTGGTCGGCCCCTCGAAGGAGCCCGCGATCGGCCCGACCGTGTGGGGCTCCGAGGGCGACAAGTCCGAGACCATCAAGCAGACCGTGTCGTGGGACCGGTTCCGGATCGGTGACCTGTCCGGGCTGCCCGTCGACAGCGAGGGCAACGTCAAGTTCCCCGCGATCACGCAGGAGGGCCAGGCGGTCTTCCGCTGGGCCGTGTTCGAGATGGCGAAGGTCGCACAGCAGGCGCTGGACGCGGCCGGGATCACCCCGGACGACCTGGACGTCTTCATTCCGCACCAGGCCAATGTGCGGATCATCGACTCGATGGTGAAGACGCTGAAGCTGCCGGAGCATGTCACGGTCGCCCGGGACATCCGCACCACCGGCAACACCTCGGCCGCCTCGATTCCGCTCGCGATGGAGCGGCTTCTGGCGACCGGTGAGGCGAAGAGCGGCGACACCGCACTCGTCATCGGATTCGGGGCGGGTCTCGTCTACGCCGCCACGGTCGTTACCCTCCCCTAGGCACTCCGTGCCGGGTCATGTGATCCGGTGCGGACGCCGCACCGCCTGCCGCGCTCGCGGTGGGCGCCGTTAAACCGTCTGGAATCTAAGAAGGAGCGCCTGACATGGCCGCCACTCAGGAAGAGATTGTCGCCGGTCTCGCCGAGATCGTGAACGAGATCGCCGGGATCCCCGTTGAGGACGTCCAGCTGGACAAGTCCTTCACCGACGACCTGGACGTCGACTCGCTGTCCATGGTCGAGGTCGTCGTCGCCGCCGAGGAGCGCTTCGACGTGAAGATCCCGGACGAGGACGTCAAGAACCTGAAGTCCGTCGGCGACGCCACCGACTACATCCTCAAGCACCAGGCCTGAGCCACCCCTTAGGCCTTCAGGCTGCAAGGCCCCGCCACCCGGCGGTGGCGCCGTAGATTCCCGCATCCGTTGGAGAAAGAATTCCCGTGAGCCCGACCAATCGCACCGTGGTCGTCACCGGTATCGGCGCAACCACACCGCTGGGTGGCGACGCAGCTTCGTTCTGGGAGGCCCTCGTCGCCGGCAAGTCCGGTGTCAGCCTTCTCGAGCAGGAATGGGCGGCGGACCTGCCGGTCCGCATCGCCGCACAGATCGCCGTCGAGCCGGGCGAGATCATCCCCCGGCCGCAGGCCCGCAAGCTGGACCGGTCCGCGCAGTTCGCGCTGCTCGCCGCTCAGGAAGCCTGGAAGGACGCCGGTTTCACCGCCAAGGCCGGTGAGGACGCGTCCGTGAACCCCGACCGTCTGGGTGCGGTCATCGCCTCCGGCATCGGTGGCGTGACCACGCTCCTGGACCAGTACGACATCCTCAAGGAGAAGGGCGTACGCCGCGTCTCCCCGCACACCGTGCCGATGCTGATGCCCAACTCCCCGGCGGCCAACGTCGGTATCGAGCTGGGTGCCCGCGCCGGTGTGCACACCCCGGTCTCGGCCTGCGCCTCGGGCGCGGAGGCCATCGGGTACGCGATCGAGATGATCCGCACCGGGCGTGCGGACGTGGTCGTGGCCGGTGGTACCGAGGCCGCCATCCACCCGCTGCCGATCGCCGCGTTCGGCAACATGATGGCGATGTCCAAGAACAACGACGATCCCCAGGGCGCCTCGCGTCCCTATGACGCCGGCCGTGACGGCTTCGTGCTCGGCGAGGGCGCCGGTGTGATCGTCCTGGAGTCCGAGGAGCACGCGAAGGCTCGCGGTGCCCGGATCTACGTGGAGGCGGTCGGCCAGGGCATCTCCGCCGACAGCCACCACATCACGCAGCCGGAGCCGTCGGGCAACGGCATCGCGCACGCGCTGCAGAACCTGCTGGACAACACCGATCTGAAGCCGGCCGAGATCGTGCACGTGAACGCTCACGCCACGTCGACGCCGCAGGGTGACGTCGCTGAGATCAAGGCGCTGCGCAAGGTGTTCGGCGATGATGTCGATCACATGGCGATCTCCGCGACGAAGTCGATGACCGGTCACCTGCTCGGTGGTGCCGGTGGTATCGAGACCGTCGCGTCGATCCTGGCGCTCGTGAACCGTACGGCGCCGCCGACGATCAACGTGTCCGACCTCGATCCTGAGGTCAACGCGGACGTGGTCGTCGGTGAGGCCCGTCAGCTGCCCGAGGGGCGCATCGCCGTGCTGAACGATTCGTTCGGGTTCGGTGGGCACAACGTGGTGCTGGCGTTCCGGACGATCTGAGTCCTGAGACTCTGAACGGCCCCCTCTCCTGTGGTGGAGAGGGGGCCGTTCGCCGTCGGGGGTTCCGCTTCGTTGCCGGGAATGCGTCCGTTCGGGCTGGTCGCGCCCACGCGGCGGAGCCGCATATCGATGGAGCCTCGCGCCCCTTGAGGTCGGCTGCCCTTGAGCGTGCCTCAGACCACCTGGTGGAGCCAGCGCACCGGGGCGCCCTCGCCCGCGTAGCGGAAAGGCTCCAGTTCGTCGTCCCACGGCTTGCCGAGGAGCTTGGACAGTTCGGCTTCCAGGTCGGTCTCGCCGCGCTGGCTGCGCTGCAGGGCGGCGCGCAGGCGGTCCTCGGGGATGAGGATGTCGCCGTGGATGCCGGTGACGGCGTGGAAGATGCCCAGGTCGGGGGTGCAGCTGTAGCGCTCGCCCTCGGCGGTGGGGACGGGCTCCGCGGTGACTTCGAAGCGGAGCAGGTGCCAGCCGCGCAGGGCGGAGGCGAGCTTGGAGGCCGTGCCGACCTCGCCCTGCCAGGAGAACTCCGAGCGCCAGGTGCCGGGGGCCGCGGGCTGCCGGATCCAGTCCAGGCTGACGCGCGTGCCGAGCACCCCGGCGACGGCCCACTCGACGTGCGGGCACAGCGCGCGCGGCGCGGAGTGCACGTACAGAACTCCACGTGTCGTCACCGGAACCTCCGGGCAGAGCGGGACACCTTGCGGACTGGCTGGGCGGCAGTGGCACGACGGCCGCGTTGATGGCGAGGCTACCCTGCGGCGGCGCAAGGAGTGTGACGTACCGTCTGTCCCAGTGCCAGGAAACCCCCGCCATTCACCCAGGGGGACGCTTGTACGGGTGTGAGCCGTTCCATCGAGCCGGGCCGGGAACTCTCGCGCGTTGTTATGGGAGGGAGCAGTGCACCGTCGAGCGAGGGGATCAGCAGGGATGCGGAAGCGAAGGCACCGTGCGCGAGCAGCCCTTGCCGTGGTGGTGACGGCCGTGCTGGCGACCGCGGGCTGTGACGCCTTCGGCGGGGGTGGCGGCGACGGGCCGGACTCCGGGGCGAACGCGTCGCGTTCCGCGGCGAAGCCCGCGCCGGTGTGGAACCGCAGCCCGGACTCGATCGCCGCGGTCGGTGACTCCATCACGCGCGGCTTCGACGCCTGCACGGTGCTCTCCGACTGTCCCGAGGTGTCGTGGGCCACGGGCAGCGACGCCAAGGTGGACAGCCTGGCGGTGCGGCTGCTCGGGGTGACGGGGGCGGCGCAGCGCAGCTGGAACTACGCGGTGACCGGGGCCCGGATGTCCGACCTGCCGGAGCAGATGGCGCAGGCGACCACGCGCAGCCCGGAGTTGGTCACGGTGATGGCCGGGGCGAACGACGCGTGCCGTTCGTCGGCGCGGGCGATGACCTCGGTGGCCTCCTTCCGCTCGGACTTCGAGGAGGCGATGAGCACGCTGCGCTCGGCGCTGCCGAAGACGCAGGTGTACGTGGCGAGCGTGCCGAATCTGAGACGGCTGTGGTCCGCGGGCCGGGAGAATCCGCTGGGCAAGCAGGTGTGGAAGCTGGGGATCTGCCCGTCGATGCTGCGTGACGCGGACGACCTCACCCGTGCGGCCACCCAGCGCCGGGACAAGGTGCAGCAGCGGGTGGAGGCCTACAACGCGGTACTGAAGGAGGTGTGCGCCAAGGACCGCCGCTGCCGCTTCGACGGGAACGCCGTCTTCGACTACAGCTTCGACACGGAGCAGCTCAGCCACTGGGACTGGTTCCACCCGAGCCGGAAGGGCCAGGCCAGGCTCGCCGAGATCGCCTACCGTACGGTCACCGCGCAGAAGCCGTGACCTAGGGTTTCCCACATGAGCGAACTTTTCGGGACGCTTCCCGACGGCACCCCGGTGCACCGCTGGACCCTGAAGCGGGCCGGAGTGCGGGTGCGCGTGCTGTCGTACGGCGGGATCGTGCAGTCGGTCGAGGTCCCGGACCGGGAGGGGCGCACGGCGGACGTGGTGCTGGGGTTTCCCGGGCTCGACGGCTATCTGGAGCATCCGGAGCCGTATCTGGGCGCTCTGGTCGGCCGGTACGCCAACCGCATCGCGGGCGGCCGCTTCCCGCTGGACGGCCGGACGTACGCGCTGACGCGCAACAGCGAGCCCAACTCGCTGCACGGCGGTGAGCGGGGCTTCGACAAGCGGGTGTGGGAGGTCGAGCCGGTCGAGCACGGCGTACGCCTGACCCGGGTCAGCCCGCACGGCGAGGAGGGCTTCCCGGGCCGGCTGGAGGTGACGGCCGTCTACACGCTGGAGGAGTCCGGCGCGCTGCGGATCTCCTACGAGGCGGTCACGGACGCGCCGACCGTGGTCAACCTCACCCACCACGCGTACTGGAATCTGCGCGGTGCCGGTCACGCCGACGGGCACGAGCTGCGACTCGCCGCCTCCCGGTACACCCCGGTGGACGCGGACCTGATCCCCACCGGAGCCCTGGCGGACGTGACCGGCTCCCGCTTCGACTTCCGTACGGCCGACGAGGTCGGCTCCGGCTACGACCACAACTTCGTCCTGGACAAGGGCGTGACCGCCGCTCCGCAGGAGGTCGCCGAACTCCACGACCCGGCCTCCGGGCGTACGCTGACGGTGTCGACGACCGAGCCGGGCCTCCAGCTCTACACCGCCGACCACCTCAGCGCCCCCTTCGCCCCGGGCGACGGCATCGCCCTGGAGACCCAGCACTTCCCTGACTCCCCGAACCGTCCGGAGTTCCCGAGCACGGTGCTACGGCCGGGCGAGGTCTTCGGCTCGGAGACCCTGTACGCCTTCTCGACACGCTGAGCCGCAACCCCCTGAAGGGGCGCGGGGCTGTGTCTGATGTGCGGCTACCGCCGCGTGGGCGCGACCAGCCACCACGATCCGGCGGACGGCCGACGCCCCCTCACGCCTCCCCCCTCATCCGCTTCGCCGCCTTTCCCAGCATGGCCATCGCACCGCCGCAGATCAGCAGCGTGCCGCCGCCCGCCGCGATCCCGGTCAGATCGCCGCCCTTGATACCCTCGCCGGTCACCGTGGTGGCCAGCGCGAAGATGATCGAGTACAGGCTGCGGCCCACCTTCGCGCCGGCCGGGATCACCTGGAGCAGCTGGGGGATGGTGGTCGCGGCGGCCAGAGCCATGCCGAAGGGCAGGGCCGCGGCGAGCGTCAGGGCGCCGAAGCCCAGGGAGTTGCCGTACGCGCCCCAGCCGGCGCCCTTGTAGAGCAGATAGCCGGTCGCGGCGAGGGACAGCAGGACGAGCAGGCCGTTCAGGTAGGCGGCCTGTGTGGCCGCCTTGCGGGCGCCGGGCAGATGCGCGGCCGGAGAGCGCCAGGCGTCCGCGGTGATCAGCCGCAGCTGCCGCTTGAGGGCCTGCATCCGCAGCAGGGAGAAGACGCCGAAGGCGAGCAGGGCCAGTCCGGCGAGCGCGCCGGCGAAGCCGACGGGGCTGTGGGTGATGCCGTAGTGGACGCCGCCGAAGGTGAGCGGGATGCCGAGCACGAGGCCGTACGCCATGGGCTTGGACCTCTGCTGGATCTTCAGCACCAGGTCGCGCTGGTCCGGGGTGAGGTTCGGGTCCAGCCGCATCCGGCCCTCGCCGAGGTGTTGGGCGGGAGGCGGGGGCTGGTGGGGGGCCGGCTGCTGATGGGGGTTGTACGGGTGGGGCGGGTACGGCTGCTGGGCCTGGTGGGGCGGGTACGGCTGGTAGCCCTGCTGCGGCGGGTACGGCTGCTGGTACGGGGCCTGCTGGTACGGCGGCTGCTGCCCGTAGGGACCCGGCTGCTGCCCGTACGGTCCTTGCTGCTGTGGCTGCTGCCCTGGATACATGGTGTCTCTCCCCCGTGCCCGAAATTTCCGGTGTTCGCGGCCCGGGAGTCTGCCACATCCGGCGGGACGCGATGAGCCCCGGCCCAGGGGTCAGGTCCCGGACCGGGGCTGTTCGTGGGGGACTTGTCCCGGATCAGACGTTAATCGGCACGGCCAGCCTGCGGTCGGCGATCGAGCGTCCCGCCGTGATCTCGTACGAACCCTTCACAAACGCCCACGACTTCGCCGTCTCGTCCCAGACCTCGAAGGTGCGCCGGGGCAGTTCGACGGTCACCTCGACGCTCTCGCCCGGCCCGGCCTGCGCGCCCGCGAAGCCGGCCAGCCAGCGGGCCGGTCGGTGGGTGCCGGGCTCGGCCGGAGCGACGTAGACCTGGACGACCTCGCGGCCGGCCCGCTCGCCGGTGTTGCGGAGGCGGACGCGCGCGGTGGTGCCGTCCAGTTGCAGGGACTCATAGGTCCAGTCGGTGTAGCCGAGGCCGTGTCCGAAGGGGTACGACGGGGTGCGGCCGGCCCGATCCCAGGCGCGGTAGCCGATGAAGACGCCCTCGGTGTAGGACAGTTCGCCCTCGGCGGGCGTGACCTGGGAGACCGGGGCATCGGCGAGGGAGCCCCAGGTGGTGGGGAGCCGGCCGCCGGGCTCGTGGGCGCCGGTCAGGACGTCGGCGAGGGCGGCCCCGCCCTCCTGGCCGGGGAACCAGCTGAGCAGAACGGCGGCGACCTGGTCCCGCCAGGGCAGTTCGACCGGGGAGCCGGAGTTGACGACCACGACGGTGTTCGGGTTGGCGGCGGCGACGGCCCGGACCAGGTCGTCCTGGCGGCCGGGCAGGCGCAGGTCCGTGCGGTCGAAGCCCTCGGACTCGACGCGGTCGGTGGTGGCGACCACGACGACGGCCGTGTCGGCGTTCCGGGCCGCCTCGACGGCCTCGGAGATCAGCTCGTCGGGGTCGCGCCGCGGGGCGGAGTGGGCGAGGGCGAAGGCGATGACCTTCATGGGGATGTCGTCCGGGAGCTGGACGACATGGGTGAGGGAGACGTCGACCGGCCGGCCGGCGGTGAGTTCGACCTCTGCGCGGGGGACGGGGGCACCGAAGAAGGCCTCGAAGGGATCCTCCTTGCCGGGGCGCTGGGCCTCGTCGAAGTACGGGGTGCCGTCGACGGTCAGCGTGAAGGCACCCATGCCCTTGATGCCGAAGGTGTGCGGGCCGGACTCACGGGGAGTGAAGGTGCCGGTCAGTTCGACGGTGTGGAGCGTGTCGTGGGTGACGCCGTCGGGGAGGTCCGAACCCATCCACTGGATCAGGCCGCCCGGGGCGGACCGGGTGCCGATGACGGTTCCCTCGGCGTCGCGGCAGACCGCTTCGAGTGCGAATCCCCGGGCGGCGACGGCGAGTTCGGTGGCCGGGTCGGCGCCGACGGTGTAGGTGAGGGTGCCCTCGGGGAGCGCGGCGGTGAGGCCGTCCAGCGGGGAGACGATCCGGGCCGGGAAGACGGTGGCCGAGCCGCCGCCGAGGACGCGGGCGTCGCGGGCCGCGGCGCCGATCAGGGCCACGGTGCCGTTCGGTTTCAGGGGCAGGGCGGCGTTCTCGTTGCGGACGAGGACGAGGGAGCGGCGGGCGATCTCGCGGGCGAGGGCCTCGCCGTCTACGGGCGCGGGTGGTTCGGCCACGACGGGTTCGGCACCGTCGAGGATCCCGACGCGGGCGGCGAGCCGCAGCACGCGCCGTACGGCCGCGTCGACGGCGGTCTCGGCGACCTCGCCGTCCCGGACGGCCTGGGCGAGGGCCGCGCCGTAGACGGTCCTCGGCCCGGGCATGGCCACGTCCAGACCGCCGCCGATGGCACCGACCGTGTCCCGGGCGGCCATCCAGTCGGAGACGTTGATGCCGTCGAAGCCCCACTCGCCCCGCAGGACTTCGTCGACCAGATGGTGGTGCTCGGTCATCGTCGTGCCGTTGACCTTGTTGTAGGCGGTCATGATGCCCCAGGGGCGGGCCTTTTCGACGATCGCCTCGAACGGGGCCAGGTACAGCTCGCGCAGGGCGCGTTCGCAGACCAGGTTGTCCACGGTGAAGCGGTCGGTCTCGGCGTCGTTGGCGACGAAGTGCTTGACGGTGGTGCCGACGCCGCCGGACTGGACGCCGATGACATAACCGGCGCCGATCGCGCCCGTCAGACACGGGTCCTCGCTGTAGGCCTCGAAGTGGCGGCCGCCCAGCGGGGAGCGGTGCAGGTTGACGGTGGGGGCGAGCAGGACGTGCACGCCCTTGCGGCGGGCCTCCTGGGCGAGCAGTCCGCCTGCGCGGCGGGCGAGTTCCGGGTCCCAGGCGGCGGCGAGCGCGGTCGGCGAGGGCAGGGCGACGGACGGATCGTCGGCGGTCCAGCGCACGCCCCGCACGCCGATCGGGCCGTCCGACATGACGAGGGACTTCAGGCCGATCTCGGGCAGGGCGGGCAGGGTCCACATGTCCTGTCCGGCCAGCAGCCGCGCCTTGGCGTCGAGACCGAGCCGCCCGAGGGCCGCTTCCACGACCGCCTCGCGGGCCTCGTCCGCACGCGCCTTGTCCGTCACCGCCACGGCGGTACCTCCTCGTCGAAGTCCCTTGGGTGCCTCCTCATCCTGCATCCACTACCTGTAGATCGGTAGGTTTTGTTATCCTGCCGTTATATTCGGCCGAGAGGGATGTCGTACGGTGACGTCATGAACGCGAGGGTCAGGAGCGAGGAGCGGCGCGCGGAGATCGTCGGGGCGGCCCTGGAGGTGATCGCCGAGCGGGGCTACCGGGGGGCGAGCCTGGCCGCCGTGGCCGAGCGGGTCGGGCTGACCCAGCAGGGGCTGCTGCACCACTTCCCCACCAAGGAGGCCCTGCTGGTGGCGGTGCTGCGGGAGCGGGACCGGTGGGACGCGGTGCCGGACACGCGGTGGCGGGTCGATCTGCTGGCCTCGCTGGTCGAGTACAACGCGATGCGCCCGGCCATCATCCAGACCTTCTCGGCGCTGCTCGGCGAGAGCGTGACGGAGGGGCACCCGGCCCGCGCCTACTTCACCGAGCGTTATGCCCAGGTCCGCGAGACGATGACGGACGCCCTGCGCGCGGAGTACGGCGACGTGCTGCCGGGCGGGCTCACGCCCGAGCGCACCGCACCGCTGCTGATCGCCGTGATGGACGGACTGCAGTACCAGTGGCTCCTCGACCCGGCGTCGGTCGACATGCCGGGCGCGTTCCGCGACTTCCTGCGGCTGCTGGGCGAGCCGGTGGACTGAGGGTCACTGGTCCCAGGCGTGGGCGAGGGCCTTGCTGATCACGCCGACGGTGGCGAAGACGGCCGCGCAGGCGTGTGCCCCGGCCGCGTACAGCGCCAGGGCGCCCGCGCCGAACCAGAGCGCTTCGAAGGCGAAACGGGCCGCGCCCCGCACCTTGAACCTGGCTCGCGGGGACCCGAACAGCCCCCACAGCCGGCCGAGGGCGCCCGCCCCGAGGAAGCCGATCAGGAGGCCGACCGTGCCGCCCCGGGCGAACCCCAGGTAGCAGACGGATCCGAGCACGCCGAGTTCCAGCAGGAACACGACGCCGAGGTTCACGGCCTTCGCTGTCTTCACGCGCGGCAGTATCACCTGCCCGCCGCCACCGCCGCCACGATTTCCACCTCCACCAGAGCCTCCGGACGAAACAGCCGCGGCACCTCGAAGGTCATGCTCGTCGGCGGGGTGCCGGTCAGGAACTGCCGTCCGACGGAGCCGTATTCCCCGAGCCGGGTGATGTCGGAGGTCGCCCGCGCCGGCTCGTTCACGGTGGCCGCGCGGGCACTGGGCTGGACCCAGTCGGCGGTGTCCCGGCAGGTCGCCTCGCTGGAGTCGGCACTCGGCGGCGGGCCGCTGTTCGACCGGCTGCCGCGCGGGGTGCGGCTGACGGAGGCAGGCCGGGCACTGGTGCCGTACGCGGAGGCCGTCGCGGAGTCGCTGCACGGTGCCGTCCCGCGACCTCGCGGCGCTGCGGGAAGTGGCGGGCGGGCGGCTGCGGTTCGGGGCGTTCGCCACGGCCGACGCGGCCCTCGTCCCGCACGCCCTGGCCGCGTTCCGCACCCGGCACCCCGCCGTCCGGGTCGAGCGCGAGGAGGGGCTCACGCCCGGCCTGCTGGACCGGCCGGCCGCCGGACATCTGGACCTGGCGGTGGTCTCCACGACGGGCCGCGCCCCACTGGAGGCCCACGACCTGCACCACCTGCTGGACGAGCCGCTGTACGTCGTCGCCGCCGCCCACCCGCTGGCCGGCGCGCGCGGGGTACGGCTCTCCCAGTTCGCCGACGCCGACTGGATCTCCGGCGACTCACGGCCCGAGGGCACCCTGCTGGACGCCGCCCTGCGGGAGGGGTTCCGGCCGCGTGTGGCGCATGTGGTCGCCGAATGGACCGCCAAGCAGGGCTATGTGGCCGCGGGGCTCGGCGTGACCCAGGTGCCGGGGCTGGCCGCCGCGTCGGTACGCCCGGACGTCGTCCTGCTTCGGCTGCACGACGAGGAGGCCCCGGCGCGGGCGGTGTACGCGGCGACCGTGCGGGGCGGTCGCCGTCGGCGGCGACCGGGGCGTTCCTCGCGGTGCTGCGCGAGGAGGCGGTACGGCTCATTCGCACCATGGCGTAGACCACACTCCTCACGCGATACTTCCGGCGCCCCCGCACCACGCGCCCCAACGCGACGAAAGGACCCGAACCGCCTTGACCTGTCTCCGTTTACGGACCGCCCTGCTCGGCATGGCCCTGCTGACCGGCCTGTCGGCACCGGCGACGCCGGCCTCCGCCGCTCCGGCGGCCCTCTCCCCCACCGCCGAGGAACAACGGCTCGACCGGGCCGTACCGCAGGAGATCCTCGCCCGATCCGGATTCGCCGATGTGGCACCGGAGTTCACCCGCGAGCTGGCGGGCGCCCGCTCGTACGCGCAGGCCCGCCGCATCGTCGTACGCGAGGGGTCCGCGCTGTGGCGACGGGCCGTGGACCGGGCACAGGGGCGGGGTCCGGCGGAATCAAGACCGCGCGGAGCGCTTCCTCGGAAGGGTGGTGGTGAGCGACGGGCGGACCTCAGCCGGGACGACGACCGGCCCCTGTACTGGGCGCGGCTCGGGATGACCCGGGAAGTGCGCGTCTGGGAGCCGGAGTTCGCCCTCACCGACACCCAGCGCTCGGCCCTGCTGGACCAGCTGGAGCGCGCCTCGCGCGGCCAGACCGACATCCGCTACCCCCGCAAGGGGCACCTCAGGCGCGTCCTGCTCACCGGGTTCGACCCCTTCACCCTGGACCGGGACATCCGTATCTCCAACCCGTCCGGGGCGAGCGCGCTCGCGCTCGACGGCACGGTGATCGAGACGGCCGGGGGTCCTGCCCGCGTGGAGACGGTGGTGTTCCCCGTGCGCTGGCAGGACTTCGCCGAAGGCACCGTCGAGCGGACGCTGCGGCCGTATCTGCCCCAGGTCGATCTGTTCACCACCGTGAGCCAGGGCCGGATCGGGCGCTTCGACGTCGAGCGCACCAACGGGGCCTGGCGGGGCGGCTTCCCCGACAACGACAACGTCTCCCGCACCGAGACCGTCCCCGTCACGGATCCGGCCACACAGCCCCAGTGGACGACGACGACCCTGCCGTACGCCGCCATCACGGCCGCGGACACGGGCCGCTTCCCCGTGTACGACCACACGGAGGTGACCGAGATCCCCGCGGGCGGCACCGACCCTGTCGTACGGCCGGACGGCCCGACCCCCGGCTCGACGGCCCGGGCCGGGGGCGGCGGGGACTACCTCTCCAACGAGATCGCCTACCGCGCGACCCTGCTGCGGGACCGGCTCGGTCTGCACGACACCCTGCCGGGCGGCCATGTGCACACACCCGTCCTGCAGTTCGGCGCGGGCAACACCGACCCGGCCACGGGGACGGTGAGCGACCCCGAGTTCGTCCGCAACCGGCTGGACATCATCGACCAGGTGCGGGCGATCGTGAGGGTGGCGGCCGAGGCCGCCTTCAGGAAGTGACCCGCTGCTCGTCCTCGGCGTCCTCCTCCGCCGCGCTCTCCTCGCCCAGCAGGTCACGGGCGAGGAGCGTGGCGCCCGCGACCGCGCCCGGCATCAGGAACACGGCGACGAACGGGACCAGGAAGGCCAGCCCGAGGGGTGTGCCGAACCCCCAGACCAGACTCTTGCGGGAGCGGAGCAGCGCGAGGCGGGCACGGAGGTCGACGCCGCGGCGCTGGAGGGCGACGGCGGTCAGCTCCTCGGTGAGGAAGAACCCGGTGACGAAGAAGCCGATCACCGGGACGGCCGTCTGGCCGACGAAGGGCAGGAACCCGAGGGCGAAGAGCAGCACACCCCACAGGGCGGCCCGGACCAGGACGCGCAGGCTGTCGCGGGCGGAGATCCACAGCTCGCGCCAGAGCGGCAGGCCCGACCGGGGCGCCGTGTCGTCGGGTGAGACGTCCTCGTCGACCTTCTCCGACAGGTTCTCGTAGAAGGGCTGGCCGATCAGCAGGGTGACGGCCGTGAAGGTGAGCACGGCCAGCAGCAGGCCGAGTGCGAAGAGGACGGCCGTGAGGAAGCCGCGGAACAGGCCCCGCCAGGGGCTCGTCCAGTGGTCCGCGAACGGAGTCGCCCAGGAGACGGCGTCCTCGCCCCACACCGCGAGCGCGACCAGCGCCGCCGCGTACAGGACCAGCGCGATCAGGCCGGGCAGCAGGCCGAAGCCGTACACACGGCCGTGGCGGCCCACCCACCGCTGGCCCTTCAGGAGATAACCGAAGCCCACCCCGAGATCGCGCATGGCGAAAACTTTACCCGGCGACCGGACCTCAGGATTCGACCATCCGGCGCAGCAGGTCCCGCAGGGAGCCGCGCTCCTCGGCGGTGAGACCGGCGAGGGGTTCGCGGGCGAAGCGCAGACCCTCGCGGAGATCGCGGGCGACCCCGAGGCCCTCGTCGGTGGCGACGGCCAGCTTCACCCGGCGGTCGGCGGGGTCGGGACGGCGCTCGACCAGGCCGCGGGTCTCCAGGCGGTCCACGATCCCGGTCACGTTCGACGGCTCGCACTTCAGCTTCTGCGCCAGCTTGCGCATCGGCAGCGGTTCCAGCGACAGCATGCTGAGCAGGCGCGCCTGCGGGCCGGTCAGCGCGTGCTCGCCCGCCGCGAGCTCGTAGTCCGCGTAGAAGCGGGCCACGACGTCACCGATCAGTTCGAGGACCTCCATGGTCACGGGGTCCGGGCGGCGGGACTTCTCTGGGGTGGACATGCGCTCCAGGATAACGCGTTACTTGACATTCTGAAATATTCAGGGGCATGGTTGTTTCAGGTACTGAAGTAAATCTCGGAAAGGCACCGTCATGATCAACCGCGAATGGCACCTGCTCAGCCGCCCGGTCGGCTGGCCCAAGCCCGAGGACTTCGCCCTGGTCGAGGCGCCCGTCCCGGCCGTCGGCGAGGGCCAGGTGCTGGTGCGGAACAAGTACCTCTCCGTGGACCCGTACATGCGCGGCCGAATGAGTGCCGCGAAGTCGTACGCCGCCCCGTTCGAGCTGGGCAAGGTCATGCAGGGCGGGGCGGTCGGCGAGGTCATCGAGTCCCGCGCCGAGGGCTTCGCGGTGGGCGACCACGTCCTGCACTTCCTCGGCTGGCGCGAGTACGCGGCCCTGGACGCGAAGAACGCCGTCAAGGTGGGCCCGACGGCCGTACCGTCCGTGAAGGTCGACCCGGAGGCCGTGCCACTCTCGACATACCTCGGCGTCCTCGGCATGACCGGCCTGACCGCCTACGCCGGCCTGCTGCGCACCGCCTCCTTCAAGGAGGGCGACGTGGTGTTCGTCTCCGGCGCCGCTGGCGCCGTGGGCAGCCAGGTCGGGCAGATCGCCAAGCTCAAGGGCGCCTCGCGGGTCATCGGCTCGGCCGGGTCGGACGAGAAGGTCAAGCTGCTCGTGGAGGAGTACGGCTTCGACGCCGCGTTCAACTACAAGAGCGGCCCGGTGGACGAGCAGCTGCGGGAGGCCGCTCCCGACGGCATCGACGTGTACTTCGACAACGTCGGCGGCGACCACCTGGAGGCGGCCATCGGCTCGCTCAACCTGAACGGCCGGATCGCGATCTGCGGCATGATCTCGGTCTACAACAACACCGAGCCCGCCCCCGGCCCGAAGAACCTCGCCCGCCTGATCCAGACCCGCGGCCGCATGGAGGGCTTCCTGGTCGGCGACCACTACGACCTGCAGCCCCAGTTCGTCCAGGAGGTCGGCCCCTGGGTCGCCTCGGGCGCGCTGAAGTACCGCGAGACGGTCGTCGAGGGCGTCGAGAACACCCTGGACGCGTTCCTCGGGGTCCTGCGGGGCGACAACACCGGGAAGATGATCGTCAAGCTCTGACCGGCCCGGGACTTCTGCCGGCTTTCCGGTATGCGGTAACTTCTTTCCGAAATCCGCCGTCGATCGTGGGCGCGAGTCACGGCGGACCTAGGAGGAAGACAACCGCATGCCGATCCAGCAGTCCGAGGTCCTCTACACCGCCGTCGCCACCGCCGAGAACGGCCGCGACGGGCGCGTCGCCACCGATGACGGGAAGCTCGACGTCGTCGTGAACCCGCCCAAGGAGATGGGCGGCAGCGGCGCCGGCACCAACCCCGAGCAGCTGTTCGCCGCCGGGTACAGCGCCTGCTTCCAGGGCGCGCTCGGCGTCGTCGCCCGCCAGGAGGGCGCCGATGTCTCCGGCTCGACCGTCACCGCGAAGGTCGGGATCGGTAAGAACGAGGAGGGGTTCGGGATCATCGTGGAGATCTCCGCGCGGATCCCGAACGTCGATGAGGCCGCCGCGCGGGACCTTGTCGAGAAGGCGCACCAGGTGTGCCCCTACTCGAAGGCGACTCGGGGCAACATCACCGTGACGCTGGTCTGAGGACCGTCGTTGCGCAGGGCGGCAGCCGCATCCTTGGACGTGGGGTGCGGCTGTCGTCTTTCCGGATCGGTCGCGTCCGCCGGGTGCGGTTCGGTTCGTGGTGCGGGTGGTCGCGGGTCGCTCGCGCCCACGCGGCGGAGCCGCATGTCGGCACAGCCCCGCGCCCCTTGGGGCGTTGGCGCTCAGGGCGTCGACAGGGCTGCCCTGTGTACCGCTCTCGCCAGCCGGTTGTTCTCCGGTGCCGCTCCTCCCGGGAACGCGAAGCGGCGGCGGGTGTAGCCGTACGCGAGGCCGCTGTGGGGGTCCGCGAAGGCCTGGGAGCCGGCTGCGCCGCTGTGGCCGATGGCGGTGGCGCCCAGGAAGGGATGCCAGGCGTCGGACGTGGCCTGGAAGCCGAGGCCGTAGGCTCTGTGGGCACGGGCCACCAGGTCGTACCCGACGGAGTGCAGCTGGCCGAACTCGGCGACCGTGTCCTCCTTCAGCAGCGGGGCCTTGCCGTCGACCTCGCTGATCACCGCCGCGTACATCCCGGCCAGCCCGCGCGCCGAGGCGACGCCGCCCACCGAGGCCGGGCCCTTGGCGCGGACCGCGCGCTCGTTCGGCAGCGAATCCAGCAGTGTCGGCTCGGCCGCGTGCCGGTTGAAGGCGATGGACGCGAGCGTGTGCGGTCCGGACGGCTGCGCGGCCAGCAGCTCGGACTGCTCGGGCGTCGGCAGCATCGGCTGCGTAGTGCGAAAGCGCGGCTCCCGGGAGGCCGGCAGGCCCAGGTAGAACTCCAGGCCGTACGGGGCGCGGACCCGCTCCTCGTACAGCTCCTGGATCGTACGGCCCGTCGCGCGCCGGACGATCTCACCGGTGAGCGCGCCGATCACCAGGGCGTGGTAGCCGAAGGCGATACCGGGGCGCCAGAACGGCCGCTGGTCGGCGAGGCGTTCGGCGAGGGCCCGGTCGTCGGCCATCTCCGCCGGGCTGAACCCGGTGTCGGTGCCGACCAGGCCCGCGCGGTGCGCGAGCAGGTCGCGCAGGGTCAGCGAACCCTTGCCCTCGGCGCCGAACTCCGGCCAGTAGTAGGTGACTTTGCGGTCCAGCTCCAGCGTGCCGTCCTGCACCAGCAGGGCCACGACGAGGTGGGCGGCGCCCTTCGTGGACGAGAACACGCCGTACAGCGACTCCCCGTCGACACCCTCGCCCGCCCACAGGTCCACGACCCGGCGGCCGTGGACGTAGGCGCACAACTGTCCCTCGTAGTCGTCCCGTTCCTCCGCGAGGAACGCGGCGAACTCCTCGCGCACCGCTTCGAAACCCTCGCCGACCGTGCCGTGGACGGTGATCCCCTGCGTCATCCGTACTCCTCAACCGAGCCGCTGTTCGCCGCTCCCTCTGTACACAACGCCCTTTCCGCCGCCGGGCGTTCCCGAGATCGGTACGGCGAGGTGTGCCCGTTCGACTCAACCGTCTCTCCGGCCGGTCGGTGTCAGCGATACCCCGGATGGCGGAGGGCATGGGGTGGTACGGGGGCATGCGGGGGGCTCAGGCGCGAGCGAGCGGCGCCCTCGGGCCGCTCAACCGGCCCGGAACGCTCCACGGCGACCCGGCAGCGCCCTTACGTGCACCACCACAGGAACTGCTTGCACGTCTTCGTCGGCGACGGCTGCGGCGCCGGGTTCGAGGTCGTCGGCTTCGAGGTCGGGGTGGGCGTCGGCCGGGAGGTCGCCGGGGCGGTGGGGGCCGAGGTGCCCGCGCCCGAGCCCGTCGTGGCGGACTGCCCGGCCTTGTCGGTGGCCTTGGCGGACGGGGACTCGGACGCCTTGTCCTTCGGGGACTCGGAGGCGGAGGCCGACGCGTCCGGGGAGGCGGAGGCCGCCGGTCCGGCCCCGGTGCCCGAGGTGTCGTCGAGGGGGGCCGCCGCCGGGTCCGGGGAGGCGGACGAGGTGCCGCCGTCCACCGACTCGCCGCCGGACGCGGCCGGCTTGCCGCCGGAGAAGGGGGCATCCATGCCGAGTTCGGCGAAACTGAGCCCGCCGGCCGCCAGGACGAAGCCCGCGGCGATCAGCACGGTACGGCGCCGGCGGCGCCGGTGCGCGGCCGCCTTGCGGTCACGACGGCTGGCGTCGGCCGTCTCGGGCCCTTCGGCCGTCTCGCCCCTGCCGGATGCGCCGCCGCGGCCGCGCGACTGGCGCCGGGAGGCCCGGCCGCCGGGCTCGGCCGCGGCCGCGCGGTCGTGCCGGTCGGCGACCTCGCCCTCGCCCTCGCCCTCGTCCTCACCCTCGCCCGCGTACGCGTCGTACTCGTCGCGATCGGGGTGGTCGTCGTAGCCGTCCGGGTCGGGGTGAGGCTGCGGGTCCGTGCCGAGGCCCGTGAACTCGCCCGAGTGCTCGGGGGCCGCGTAGTAGGCGGGCTGGGCGGGCTGGGCGGGCAGGCCCGCGAGGCCGGCGTACGGGTCGCCGGACGGACCGGTGAAGGCTTCCTGTACGTACGGACCCGCCATCGCGCCCGCGTATCCGTGCGCGGCGGGCGCGTCGGCGCGCGCGGCGACAGACTGGGCCGGCGCGCCGCACCCCGGGCAGGCCAGGGCGCCGTTGAGGTGCCGTTGGCACGGGTGGCAGAAGTCCATGACGCCGGAAGACTAGATTCCCCTCCGGTCACGTTCCTAGGCGCCCCTGTGAAGGTTTCGTGCGGGAGCGAAAAGGTTCTCGAAAGTCTTGCCGAAACCGTTACCCGTTCGACCCATTGACACCCCCACCGCCCCCTCCTTACTGTCACGCCAGCATTTCGAACGTGTGACGAAATTTCGAACAGCTGAGGGGCAACTGCCGTGCGCATCACCGGAATCAGCACCCACGTGGTCGGGACGCCGTGGCGCAACCTGACCTACGTCCAGGTGCACACCGACGAGGGGATCACGGGAGTCGGCGAGACCCGGATGCTCGGTCACACCGACGCGCTGATCGGCTATCTGCGAGAGGCCGAGGCCAATCACATTCTGGGATCCGACCCGTTCGCCGTCGAGGATCTCGTACGCCGTATGAAGTACGGCGACTACGGGCGGGCCGGCGAGATCGTCATGTCCGGCATCGCGGTCGTCGAGATGGCCTGCTGGGACATCAAGGGCAAGGCCCTCGGCGTGCCCGTCTGGCAGTTGCTGGGCGGAAAGGTGACGGACAGGGTCAAGGCGTACGCCAACGGGTGGTACACGACCGAGCGAACGCCCGAGGCCTACCACAAGGCCGCGCAGGCGGTCGTCGCGCGCGGCTACCGGGCCCTGAAGATCGATCCCTTCGGCACCGGGCACTTCGAGCTGGACCACGAGCGGACGCTGTACGCCGTCTCCCTCATCGAGGCCGTGCGCGACGCCATCGGCCCCGAGGCCGAGCTGATGCTGGAGATGCACGGCCGCTTCTCCCCCGCCACCGCCGTCCGGCTGGCCAAGGAGATGGCTCCCTTCGAGCCCGCCTGGCTGGAGGAGCCGGTGCCACCGGAGAACCTGAAGGCACTGGAGAAGGTCGCCGCCAAGGTGAACATCCCGGTCGCCACGGGCGAGCGGATCCACGACCGGATCGAGTTCCGCGAGCTGTTCGAGAGCCAGGCCGCCGACATCCTGCAGCCCGACGTGGGCCACCTCGGCGGCATCTGGGAGACCCGGAAGCTCGCCGCCACCGCCGAGACCCACTACATGCTTCTCGCCCCGCACAACGTGGGCGGGTCCGTGCTCACCGCGGCCTCGCTCCAGGTCGGCTTCACCTCCCCGAACTTCAAGATCCTTGAGCACTTCAACGATTTCGCGGACGCGGAGATCAAGAAGGTGGTCAAGGGCGCCCCCGAGGTCGTCGACGGGTACTTCCACCTCTCCGACGCACCCGGCCTCGGCGTCGAGCTGGACACCGACGCGGCCGCCGAATTCCCGCAGCAGCAGGCCCGGTTCGACCTGTGGGCCGAGGGCTGGGAGCAGCGCAAGCCGAAGGACACGAAGTGAGTTCCCAGGTTCTCGTCGAAGCGCCGGGCGTGCACCGGGTCGAGGACCACACGCCCCGGGAACCCGGCCCCGGCGAGGCGCTGGTCGCCGTGCACGCGGTGGGCATCTGCGGCAGCGACCGCGAGGTGTACCGGGGCAACCGGCCCGAGGGGTACGTCCGTTACCCGCTCACGCCCGGCCACGAGTGGTCGGGGACCGTGCGGGCCGTGGGTGCCGGAGTGCCTTCGAGGCTCGTCGGCCGCAAGGTGGTCGGCGAGGGCTTCCGCAACTGCCAGGTGTGCGACCGCTGCCACGCGGGCGAGACCACGCTGTGCACGGCCGGGTACGAGGAAACAGGATTCACCCAGCCGGGCGCCATGGCCGCCACCCTCACCCTGCCCGCCCGGCTGCTGCACCCGCTGCCGGACGACGCCGACCTCACCGCCGCCGCCCTGCTGGAGCCGGCCGCCTGTGTCGCGGCCGCCGCCCTGAAGGCGAAGGCACAGCCGGGCGAGCGGGTCGCGGTGGTCGGCACGGGCACGCTCGGCATGTTCGCCGTGCAGTTCCTGAAGGCCGTCTCACCGGCGGAGCTGCTGGTGGTGGGCACCCGCGACGACCGGGAGGCGCTCTCCCGGCGCTTCGGGGCCACCGACTTCCGGCTGAGGGACCAGGACCTCCCGGACGATGTCGACGTCGTGATCGAGACCGCCGGGTCCGCGTCCGCCGCGCGCACCGCCGCCGCCCTGCTCAGGCGCGGCGGACGCCTGGTCCTCACCGGAATCCCGGCGCCGGGCGCGGACGGGCTCGACCCGACCGGTCTGGTCGTACGGCAGCTGGAGGTGCACACGGTCTTCGGGGCACCGCCGGACGCCTGGGCGCACACCGTGCGGGTGTTCGGCGCCGGGCTGCTGGACCCGCTGCCCCTGGTCACACACGAGCTGCCGCTGACCGAGTTCCCGCGCGCCATCGAGCTGGTGGGGGCGGGCGATCCGAGGGTGGGCAAGGTGCTGCTCCGTCCCTAGCCGTACGCCGGCCGGGGCGTGACCTGACGGCGCCCCGGCCGGCGTACCACCCGGGCCTCTTTCGCACCCGGAGCCGGGCCTTTCCCGTACCCAGAGCCCCGAACCTTGTACGAAATACCGAACACGAAGGACAGCTTGTGACCGACGCTTCCGCCTCGGCAGCCCGCAGGCCCGGCGAGCAGGTGCTCGCCGCACTCGGCCTGGGCGCGCCCGCTCTCGACCCCGCCGACGCCTCCGCCCACCGCTTCCCGGGCGGCGGCCGCTGGCGCACCGAGATCCCCTCGTGCGAGGGTCCCGAGGCGCTGGCGGTCGTACTGAAGGAAGCCTCGCGCCTCGACGTGCCGATCCACCGCGTCAGCCAGGGCAGCGGCGTGTGGATGCTCACCGACGCCGAGATCACCGAGATGGTCGAGGCGACCGCGGCACGGGACATCGAGCTGTGCCTGTTCACCGGCCCGCGCGGCACCTGGGACATCGGCGGCTCGGTGCGCTCCGACTCGCGGGGGGCCGGACTGCGCGCGCGGGGCCACGACGCCGTCGCCGGCTGTGTCGAGGACGCCGTCCGGGCCACCGAGCTGGGCGTCAAGTGCCTGCTGGTGGCCGACGAGGGCGTGCTGTGGACCCTGCACCGGGCTCGGCAGCGGGGGATCGTCCCGGCCGACACCACCCTGAAGGTCTCGGCGCTGATAGGGCCGGTCAACCCCGCCTCGTACGCGGTGTACGAGCACCTGGGCGCCGACTCCGTCAATGTGCCCAGCGATCTGACGCTCGATCACCTCACCGAGATCCGCCGGGTGTCCGGCGCCCCCATGGACATGTACATCGAGGCCCCCGACGACCTCGGCGGCTATGTGCGGATGTACGAGGTCTCCGAGCTGATCCGGCGCGGCGCACCGCTCTATCTGAAGTTCGGCCTGTCCAAGGCTCCCGGCATCTACCCGTGGGGCACCCATCTGCGGGACGTGACCCTGGACACCGCCCGGGAGCGGGTGCGGCGCGGCCGGCTCGCCCTGGACCTGCTGGCCCGGCACGGCGCGGACGGCGACATGGCACCGCTCGGCTCCCGGCTGCCCGGCCCGCTCAACCGATTTCCCACGGACTAGCCGATCCCTTCTCCACGACGAGACCGACAAGGACTGATCACCATGCGCAACCGCAGAGCCGCACTCGCCGCGATAGCCGCGGCCGCCTCGCTCGCCCTCACGCTGACCGCCTGCGGCCAGAGCGGCGAGGGCGGCAGCAAGGAGAAGACGGGCGACGCCAAGGGCGGCACCATCGGCATCGCGATGCCGACCAAGTCCTCCGAGCGGTGGATCGCGGACGGCAAGAACGTCGTCGACGAGCTTCGGGCCAAGGGCTACAAGACCAAGCTGGTCTACGGCGAGGACGACCCGGAGACCCAGGTCTCGCAGATCGAGAACCTGATCACGCAGGGCGTCAAGGGCCTGGTCATCGCGGCCATCGACAACAAGTCCCTGAACAGCGTGCTGCAGGAGGCCGCGGACGCCGACATCCCGGTCATCTCCTACGACCGCCTGATCCTCGGCACCAAGAACGTCGACTACTACGCCTCCTTCGACAACGAGAAGGTCGGCAGGCTGCAGGGCACGTACATCGTCCACAAGCTGGGCCTGGACAGCGGCAAGAAAGGCCCGTTCAACATCGAGCTGTTCGCCGGCTCCAACGACGACAACAACACCCGGTACTTCTTCAACGGCGCGATGAGCGTCCTGAAGCCGTACATGGACAAGAAGCAGCTGGTGGTCCGCTCCGGCCAGACCGCGCTGAACCAGGTCACCACCCTGCGCTGGGACGGCGCGACCGCGCAGAAGCGCATGGACGACGTCCTCACCTCGTCCTACAAGTCGCAGCGGGTCGACGCGGTCCTGTCCCCCTACGACGGCATCTCCATCGGCATCCTGTCCTCCCTCAAGTCGGACGGCTACGGCTCGGGCAGCAAGCCGCTGCCGGTCGTCACCGGCCAGGACGCCGAGCTGGCCTCGGTGAAGTCGATCATCGCCGGTGAGCAGACGCAGACCGTC
The DNA here is from genome assembly GCF_001542625.1 of Streptomyces griseochromogenes. Classification (NCBI taxonomy): domain Bacteria; kingdom Bacillati; phylum Actinomycetota; class Actinomycetes; order Kitasatosporales; family Streptomycetaceae; genus Streptomyces; species Streptomyces griseochromogenes. The sequence goes on from NZ_CP016279.1 coordinate 8,996,256, forward strand.
TTCAAGGACATCCGCAAGCTGGCCAAGGTCGCCGCGACCATGGTCGACGACGTACTCAAGGGCAAGAAGCCGCAGGTCAACGACACCAGGTCGTACGACAACAAGGCCAAGGTCGTGCCCGCGTACCTGCTCCAGCCGGTGAGCGTCGACAAGTCCAACTACGAGGACGCGCTGGTCAAGACGGGCTACTACACCGAATCCCAGCTCAAGTAGCCCCCGCCGACCGACCCACTGTTCGGATCCACTGACTGGAAGGCACGACCATGGCGGGACCCGTCCTGGAAATGCGCTCGATCGTCAAGACCTTTCCCGGTGTCAAGGCGCTGTCGGACGTCACTCTGACCGTCCGGCAGGGCGAGGTCCACGCCATCTGCGGGGAGAACGGCGCCGGCAAGTCCACCTTGATGAAGGTGCTCTCCGGCGTCCACCCGTACGGCGGCTACGAGGGAGACGTCCTCTTCGAAGGGGAGGTCTGCCGGTTCAAGGACATCCGGGCGAGCGAGCAGCACGGCATCGTCATCATCCACCAGGAGCTGGCGCTGGTGCCGTATCTCTCCGTCGCGGAGAACATCTTCCTCGGCAACGAGCACGCCCGGCGCGGGCTCATCAACTGGAACGACGCCCTCAGGCACGCCACCGAACTGCTGCGCCGGGTCGGTCTGGACGAGCATCCGGAGACCCGCGTCGCCGACATCGGCGTGGGCAAGCAGCAGCTCGTGGAGATCGCCAAGGCGCTGTCCAAGCAGGTGCGGCTGCTGATCCTGGACGAGCCGACGGCGGCCCTGAACGACGAGGACAGCGGCAAACTGCTCGACCTGATCCTGGAGCTGAAGAACCAGGGCATCACCTCGATCATCATCTCCCACAAGCTGAACGAGATCCGCAAGGTCGCCGACTCGGTGACGATCATCCGGGACGGCCGGTCGATCGAGACCCTCGATGTGAAGGCGCCGGGGACGACCGAGGAGCGGATCATCGCCGGGATGGTCGGCCGCGACCTCGAGAACCGCTTCCCCGAACGCACCCCGCACGAGCCCGAGGAGGGCACGGCGCCGGCGCTGGAGATCCGGGGCTGGACCGTGCACCACCCGATCGACCAGCAGCGCAAGGTCGTCGACGATGTGTCGCTCCAGGTGCGGCGCGGGGAGATCGTCGGCATCGCGGGCCTGATGGGCGCCGGCCGCACCGAACTGGCGATGAGCGTCTTCGGCCGCTCCTACGGCCGGTACGCGGGCGGCACGGTCCTCAAGGACGGCAAGGAGATCCGCACGAAGACCGTCGCCGAGGCGGTCCGGCACGGCATCGCCTACGTCACCGAGGATCGCAAGCACTACGGCCTCAACCTCATCGACACCATCAACCGCAACATCTCGCTGACCGCGCTGACCAAGGTGGCCCGGCGGGGCGTGGTGGACGAGCACGAGGAGCGGCAGGTCGCCGAGGGCTTCCGCAGGTCCATGAACATCAAGGCGCCGACCGTCTTCGAGCCGGTGGGCAGGCTGTCGGGCGGCAACCAGCAGAAGGTCGTCCTCAGCAAGTGGATCTTCGCGGGCCCCGACGTACTGATCCTGGACGAGCCCACGCGCGGCATCGACGTGGGCGCCAAGTACGAGATCTACACGGTCGTCGACCAGCTCGCCGCCCAGGGCAAGGCGGTCGTCTTCATCTCCTCCGAGCTGCCCGAACTGCTCGGCATGTGCGACCGCATCTACACCATGGCCGCGGGACGGCTGACCGGTGAGGTGTCACGGGCCGAGGCCACGCAGGAAGTGCTGATGCGCCATATGACGAAAGACAAGGCGAAGGACGAAGAGGTAACGCGATGAGCACGGATGTGACCGCCAAGAGCCCGGCCCCCGCGCCGCCGGGCAGGAGCGGCGCGGGAGCCGGCTCCGGTCTCCTCCAGCTGATGCTGGACGGCCTGCGCCGCAACATGCGCCAGTACGGCATGCTGATCGCGCTCGGCCTGATCGTGGTCCTCTTCGCGGTCTGGACCGACGGGGACCTGCTGCTGCCGCGCAACGTCTCCAACCTGGTGCTGCAGAACAGCTACATCCTGATCCTCGCGATCGGCATGATGCTGGTCATCATCGCCGGGCACATCGACCTCTCGGTCGGCTCGCTCACCGCGTTCGTCGGCGCGTTCGCGGCCGTACTGACCGTGCAGCACCACCTGGCCTGGCCGATCGCGCTGGTGCTGTGCCTGCTGGTGGGCGCCGTGGCCGGCGCCGTGCAGGGCTTCCTGATCGCCTATCTGGGCATTCCGTCCTTCATCGTCACCCTCGCCGGAATGCTTCTCTTCCGCGGTCTGACGGAGATCCTGCTCAAGGGCCAGACCCTCGGCCCGTTCCCGGACGGCCTGCAGAAGATGGGCAACGGCTTCCTGCCCGAGGCCGGCCCGGACACCAACTACCACAACCTCACCCTGCTGCTCGGGCTGGTGCTGATCGCGGCCGTGGTGTGGCAGGAGGTCCGCGACCGCCGCCGCCAGCAGGAGTTCGCCCTGGACGTCCTGCCCGCCCGCCTCTTCCTGCTCAAGCTGACCGCGCTCATCTCCGCGATCCTCGTACTGACCCTGCTGCTCGCCAGCTACAAGGGCGCCCCGATCGTGCTGATCATCCTCGGCGCGCTGGTCGTCGGCTACGGCTACGTGATGCGCAACGCGGTGTTCGGCCGCCACATCTACGCGATCGGCGGCAACCTGCCGGCGGCCAAGCTGTCCGGTGTGAAGGACAAGAAGGTCACCTTCTACGTCTTCCTGAACATGGGCGTGCTCGCGGCCCTGGCGGGTCTGGTGGTCGCCGCCCGTCTGAACGCGGCCTCCCCCAAGGCGGGCGTCAACTTCGAACTGGAGGCGATCGCCTCCTCGTTCATCGGTGGCGCGTCCATGAGCGGCGGTGTCGGCACCGTCCTCGGCGCGATCATCGGCGGTCTCGTCCTCGGCGTGCTGAACAACGGCATGAACCTCCTCAGTGTCGGCACCGACTGGCAGCAGGTCATCAAGGGGATCGCCCTGCTGGTGGCGGTCGGCTTCGATGTATGGAACAAGCGCAAGTCCGGTTCGTAAGTCAGCTCGGGCCCCACCGGAGAACCGGTGGGGCCCCTCCTTTGCGCAGGAGCCGCACATGGAACTGAACAGACGTACGGTCATCGCAGGTGCCGCGGCGGCGGGCATCGCCGCCACCGCCCTCGGCACGGGCGGCGCCCAGGCCGCCACCGGTCCGGGAGGCCGGGTGCCGGTGAAGGAACCCTTCGGCACACTCGCCGACGGCACGAAGATCTACCGCTGGTCGCTGGAGAACGGCGGCACCCGCATGAAGGTGCTGTCCTACGGCGGCATCGTCCAGACCCTGGAGGTCCCCGACCGGCACGGCCACCACGCCAACGTCGTCGCGGGCTTCGACGACATCGCCGACTACGTGGCCAAGAGCCCCTATTTCGGCGCCCTGATCGGCCGCTACGGCAACCGCATCGGCAAGGGGAGGTTCACCCTCGACGGCACGAGCTACCAGCTGTCCGTCAACGACGGCGTGAACAGCCTGCACGGCGGTACCAAGGGCTTCGACAAGCACGTGTGGGACGTCGAGCCGTTCACCCGGGGCTCCGAGGTCGGACTCCACCTGTACTACACCAGCGCCGACGGCGAGATGGGCTATCCGGGCACGCTCCGGGCGAAGGTGACGTACACCCTCACCCGGCACGGCGAATGGCGCATCGACTACGAGGCCACCACCGACAAGGCGACCGTCGTCAATCTCACCAGCCACGTCTACTGGAACCTGGCCGGTGAGAGCAGCGGCACGATCGAGGACCACGAGCTGCGGATCGCCGCGTCCCGCTACACCCCGACCGACTCGGGCCTGATCCCGACGGGCGAGCTGGCGAAGGTGGCCGGGACCCCCTTCGACTTCCGCCGCGCCAAGCCGATCGGCCGGGACATCCGGGCCGGCCACGAGCAGCAGGTGCAGGCCAAGGGGTACGACCACAACTGGGTCCTGGACAAGGGCATCACCGCGAGGCCCGAGCACATGGCGACCCTGCGCGACCCGCGCTCCGGCCGCACCCTGAAGATCGCCACCGACCAGCCGGGCCTGCAGTTCTACTCCGGCAACTTCCTCGACGGCACCCTCACCGGCACCGGCGGCCGCACCTACCGCCAGGGCGACGCCCTGTGCCTGGAGACCCAGCACTTCCCGGACTCGCCGAACCACGCGGACTTCCCGTCGACCGTGCTGCGGCCCGGGCAGACGTACCGTACGACGACGATCCACACGTTCGGCGCCTGAGGGACGCCATGGACGTGAAGTGGCTCACGTACCCCGCGAGTTGAACGCCACCCCGTCCGCCTCCGTATCCAAGGGCGGCCCGTGCTCCCCCGCACGGGCCACCCTTCGACGGAGGTTCCCTTGCCTGACAACGTCACCTCGTTGTTCCGCAACACCGCCGCGCACAGCCCTTCGATGGCGGCGCTGACGCGGGAGAGCGACGGGTCGGGCCCGGTGGACTTCTGCATCCCGTGCAACCCCTACTTCCCCACCCCCGCCATGTTCGAGGAGATGGCGGCCCGGTTGCGCGAGATCGTCACCTACTACCCCAGCGGCGCCGACACCGTCACGGCCGAGCTGTGCAGCCTGCTCCAGCTGCCGCCGCAGTGCGTGGCGATGGGCAACGGCTCGACGGAACTGATCACCTGGATCGACCACCTGCTGGTCCGCGAATCCCTGGCCGTCCCCGTCCCCACCTTCGGCCGCTGGACCGACCAGCCGATGGAGACCGGCAAGCGGGTCGACATGTTCCCGCTCCAGGAGGCGAACGGCTTCGCGCTGGATCTCGCCCAGTACGCGGAGTTCATCCGGGCCCGGCGCACCCGCGTGGCGGTCATCTGCAACCCGAACAACCCCGACGGCGGCTATGTGCGCAAGCAGTCGGTGGTGCAGTTCATGGACGCCATGGCGGACCTGGACCTGGTGGTCGTGGACGAGTCGTTCCTGGAGTTCGCCGACGCGGAGGCCGATCCCAGCGTCGTCCAGGAGGCGATGCTGAGGCCCAATGTCGTCGTGCTGCGCAGCCTCGGCAAGAACTTCGGTCTGCACGGCATACGCTTCGGCTACCTGGTGGCGAACCCGGCCCTGGCCGGCCGGGTCCGCTCGATGCTGCCGAAGTGGAACCTCAACTCCTTCGCCGAGCACGTGGTGTTCATGCTGAAGGAGCACGGCGCGGAGTACGCGCAGAGCCTGATGCAGGTGCGCCGCGACCGCCTGGAGATGGCCAGCCATCTCTCCGCCCTGCCCGGCCTGACGGTCTACCCCTCGCAGGGCAACTTCCTCTTCGTGCGCCTTCCCGTAGGCGCGGAAGGCACCGTGGTCCGTGACCGGATGCTCACCGAGCACCGGATCCTGGTCCGCGAGTGCGGCAACAAGATCGGTTCATCCAGCCGCTTCCTGAGACTCGTGGTGCGCCCCCAGGTCGACGTGCGTCGCCTGGTGTCCGGCCTGGAGCAAGTGCTCTACGGGTCCAGGAGGGGAGCCGCCGTACCCGAGCTGAGTACCGGGACCAGCTACAGCTCGGGTACGGCGGCCGTGGACCGGCTGATGAGCGAGACCAACGGGTCCGGCCTGAGCCTCACCGCGGCCGCTCCCGCCCCGGCCGCCGGCACCGGCATGCCGCTCCCCGCCGCCGTACCCCCACCCGGCGGCGGGATGCCGATGCCGGCGGCAGCCCAAGCGATACCGGTACAACAGCCGATGCCCCCGGTACCGGCTCCGCCGCCGGCCCCGGTACAGGCCCCGGTACCGGCGGCTCCCGTACCGGTACCCGCGCCCATGCCCGCCCCGGTTCCAGCAGCCCCCGCACCCGCACCGGCCCCCGTCCCAGTCCCAGTCCCAGTCCCTGTCCCCGCCTCTTTCCCCGCCCCCGCCCCGGCCCCTGCTCCGGCTCCCGTTCCCGCTCCGGCCGCCGGGGTCGGCCTCACCCCGCCGGGCGTGCCCGCCCGAGGGGGCCTCACCGCCGCCCAGGTACGCGGCATGACGGCACCGGGAGCCCCGGTCCCCGGCCTGACCCCGGCCCCGGCGACCGGCTGGCCCAACGCCCAGAGCTGGCCGAACGCGGCGGGGATGGGGCAGACGGGGTAGCGGTCACCTACGCCGGGACGTGACCGTCAGGACCTTCAGCGCCACCAGGGGATGGAACAGCAGGGCCGGAGAGCCCACCATGTTCACCACTCGTACGAACCTCGCCCACACGGCCGCGTCCTTCACCGCCACATGGAAGAGACGTGTGTTGTACCAGTGGGCGAAGCGCGCGGCGAGGGGCTGGCCCTTCGGGTTCCACATCAGGTCCGAGTTGGTGGACAGCGTCCACGGGCCCAGCAGCAGACGGCCCACCTTCTTCTGGAATCCACGGCCGAGGCCGTCCAGTCGCCCGGTCGTGGTGTGCCGCTTCAGCATGCCCTGCAGCAGCTCCGCCTCCATCGCGGCCACCGTCATGCCCTGGCCGTAGACGGGGTTGAAGACGCAGACGGCGTCGCCGACGGCGATCAGGCCGTCCGGCCAGTCCTTGACGGTGTGGTAGAGCCGCCACTGGTTCTCTGCGTTGGTGTAGCGACGGGTGGGCTCCTGGACGGTGCGCCGGGCGATGTGCTCGGCCAGGCGCGGGTTGTCCAGGCTCTCCGCGAACGCCAGGTAGCCCTTGTCGTCGGTCGGAGGCTGGTCCTCGAAGCCGAACAGCGAGCAGGTCCACCGGTCGCGTTCCACGGCCAGCAGGACCCCGGCCCGGGGCACGCTGGGAGCGAACGGCATCTGGTAGGCGACGTAGTAGTCGGGGTGGCCGGGCCGGCTCTCCGCCGGCCGGTCGAAGTTCATCGACGTGTAGGTGACCTTCGCCTTCACGGTTCGCTTGGGCGGCACGCCGATCCCCATCCCGTCCAGCCAGTCCGCCAGGGAACTGGACCGTCCGGAGGCGTCGATGACCAGATCGGCGGCCAGCTCGAAGGGCTCCTCGCTCTGCGACCGGCACGTCACACCGTTCACGCGGCCCGAGGAGTCCCGGGTCAGTCCCGTGCACCGGGTGGACGGCACCAGTGTGATCTGGGGCAGTGCGAGCACCTTGCGGCGCAGGCGGCGTTCCAGTTCGTCGCGGGTGAAGCTCTGGATCCGGACGCCCGTACGCTGCCGTGGCGCGAGTCCGACGGGCAGCAGGAAGTCGATCCCCTCTCCGTAGTCGTATACCGGCGCACCTTCTTCTCTCAGCTCCTCGCGCAGTCCCGGGAAGAGCCGCTCCAGGATCTCCCCGCCCCTGGCCAGCATCGCGTGTGCGTGGTAGCCCTGCGGGGCGCCCGGATGAGCGCCGGTGTCCTCGTCGACCGCGTCCCGTTCCACGAGGACGACCTCGCTGAAGAAGTCGGCCAGTACGCGTGCGGTCACGAGTCCCGCATAGCTGCCGCCGATGACAACGGCCTTGCCCCAAGGGCGATCTGCTCTCATGTCGTCTCCCACTTGTGACTCGGTACCCACGCAAGCGCGCGGCAGGCCTGCCGTCCGGCTCCCGTGCCGGGCGTGGTGTCGCACGTCCCGCGCGTACGACCCCACGAATGCGCCCTGGTCTCAGATCCGGTCGGCCGCGATGAGGAGGTAGTGGAAGCTGCCCTCCTTGTAGGCGGTCAGGAACGGGTCCTCGATGCCCGTGGCCACGGAGGACTTGGCGCGCAGTTCCCAGTACGGGATCGTGTCGGGGGTCAGGTCGACGACCTGGATCGGGACCAGGTCGTTGGCGGCGAGCGCCTTGAAGTACTCGCTGCGCGGGTGGATGTTGCAGGTGTAGTGCTCGTCGATCCTGCTGACCGCCTTGGAGCGCATGCCGGTGACGTCGTTGGAGCAGCCGGTGACGCAGACGTAGCGGCCGCCGTACTCCAGCAGGCGCGAGAACTCCGTGAAGAGTTCGAAGAGATCGACGTACATGGTCGTCTCGTTGGTCCAGATCGCGCGGCACGAGCCGGTGTCCAGGCGGGTGTCGAGCATGTTGCGGAAGTGGAAGCGGACCCGGTCGGTGACGCCGCGCTGCTTCGCCTGGTCGCCGGCGAAGGCGACCTGCTGCTCGGAGATGCTCACGCCGTCGACGTGGCAGCCGAAGCGGGCGTTGGCCATGAAGCTGCTGCCGCCACGTCCGGAACCGGCGTCGAGGAGGCGGTCGTCCGGGGTGATGTCTCCCAGGTGGTCGAGGAGCACTTCGGCCTGGGCGGTCTCCAGGCGGTGCAGTTCCTCGATGATGCGCTGGTCACGGGTGTGCGGCGGTCCGGCCAGGACCGAGGGGTCCCAGTCGCCGAGGCCGTAGTGGTGGTGGTACAGGCCGTCGACCTCGCCGAGTTTGATGTTGACCGGGTCCTTCTCCTTGTTCCAGTACTCCGCGACCGACCTCTGGTAATCGGTGCGCAGGACGTCGCGCATGGCGATGCTTTCCATCTGGGTGGAGATCTTGGACATGGCAGGTGGTTCCTTACTCGGGTGGGGGAGGCGGGGCGCGGTCAGGCGGCGTTCGCGTCGCCGTGGTAGCGGGCGCTGCCCGCGTGCCACTCGCGGTTGCCGCCGAGCCAGGCCCAGGTGCTTGCCAGGAAGCGGCGCAGCTCGGGGGAGCCGGTCAGACAGAGCGCGGCCGCTTCCGCCTCGAAGGTGTGCATCAGCTCGTTGTGGATCCCGACGGTGCGGTCGACGGCCTCCTCGAGCGAGCAGCCGTCCTCGGTGGCGATCAGCCCGGGCAGGCTGTAGTCCGTCGGGTCCTCCTTGCCCATGGAGTAGAGGTCGTTGACGATCACGCTGGCGGTGCCCGCCATCGTGAACGCGCGCCGGACCCGGGGGTCGGCGAACTCGCCGTAGGGGATCTCGTAACCGGCGACCGCGTCGACGAGCACCATGCACGGCACGAAGCTGTTCTCGTGACGGTGCATCAGGAACTCCCACACCGGCGGGCGATGGCCCGCGGTGTGCCAGTAGCCCTCCTGGTTGTAGGCGACGAACATGATGCCCAGCTCGTGGCGGAGCCTGCGCACCTGTGACGTCGTCGCGTACGTGTGGAGGTTGCGCAGGCTGTCGCGCAGCGCCCGCATCACCGGGTCCGCCCCCACGACCTCTTCGAGCTGAGGGGCGTAGGCGAGCGGCAGGTGCGCCTGGTCGATCACCGAGTGGGCGATCGCCAGCCGTTGACCGAGCAGGTCGTGCCGGGCCTCCTCCACCTCGCCGTCCACCCAGTGGTCGTCCACGGCCCATTCCGACAGCGCGCACTGGGCTGCCACGAGCAGCCGGTCGGGGTCGTCGGACTCCGGGTGCGCCAGCATGATCAGCCGGCCGAAGTCGGCCGTGCGGATCTTGTCGAGCCGGCCCGGGTAGATGCCCATCTCCTCGGCCCAGCCGACCAGGCGCTCGGTGACGGTCTCGCCCAGGGCGCGGTCGTCCCGCACGGCGGGCGGACAGTGCAGCCCGGGGGCGGGATCGGGCGCCGGTGCCGCGTGCCCACGGGGTTCGGGAGTGGTACGCAGGACCGCCGCCGACGTACCGAGGCCGGTGGGGCCGAAGGACTGCGCGGGCGCGGAGGGCCGGGGGGTCGCGAGAGGCGGCAGCGGCAGGCGCCGCGGGAGGGGTGGTGCGGTGGTGCGAGCCGGTGCGGCGCGGCCGTTCGGGGAGCGCTGCGGCGCGGCCGCCGCGCCGACGGGGATCCGCGCCCCGGAGGTGCCGAGCCCGGTCGGACCGAGGACCGGCACCGGTCCGCGTGCCGCCGGCCCCCCGGACGGCACTCGGGCCGGGGTCGACGGACGCGCCGACAGCAGGGATCGCACCAGCCCCGCCACCTCATGAGCCGCGGCGGGTGCCGTGACCCGGGAGATCAACGACACCGCCGTCAGCTCCCGTTCGTGCGGGCGATCTCGACGTTCTCCAGGACGCCGAGGGCGTCGGGCACCAGCACGGCGGCCGAGTAGTAGGTGCTGACCAGGTACGAGATGATCGCCTTCTCGTCGATGCTCATGAACCGCACGTTCAGGCCCGGCTCCACCTCGTCCGGGATCCCGGTCTGGTACAGGCCGATGACGCCCTGGTCCTCCTCGCCGGTGCGCATGGCGATGATCGACGACGTGCCCTGCTCGCTGATCGGGATCTTGCTGCACGGCAGCAGCGGCACCCCGCGCCAGGCGGGCAGGTGGTTGCCGTGCAGTTCGATGCCGCCGAAGTAGATGCCCCGCTTGTTGCACTGGCGTCCGAACGCGGCGATCGCCTTGGGGTGGGCGAGGAAACAGCGGGTCTTGCGCCGCATGCTCAAGAGCTCGTCCAGGTCGTCCGGGGTCGGCGGGCCCGAGTAGGTGGAGATCCGCTGGTCGAAGTCGGCGTTGTGGAGCAGTCCGAACTCCTCGTTGTTGATCAGCTCGTGCTCCTGCCGCTCGCGCAGCGCCTCGATGGTCAGCCGCAGCTGCTGCTGTGTCTGGTTCATCGGCTCGTTGAAGAGGTCGGCGACCCGGCTGTGCACCCGCAGTACCGTCTGCGCCACGCTCAACTCGTATTCGCGCGGGGCGAGTTCGTAGTCGGCGAAGGTCTGCGGCAGGGTCTCCTCGCCCATGTGCCCCGAGCTGAGCACGATGGCGGCCTCGCCCGACCGGTTCAGCTTGCGGTGCCCGTTGGCGCTGATCTGCTGCACATGCGCGCGCAGCGCCTCGTGGCGGTCGGCGACCGTCCTGTACGCGGTCAGCGGCAGCGCGAGAACCGTGGTGGCGGTCGCCGCGCGGGCCGTGAAGTCCCACTTCTTGGCCTGCCCGGCCAGCACCCGGCCGCCGAAGGTGTCCCCGTCGGCGAGCAGTCCGATCACGGCCTCGTCGCCGTAGGGACCCTCGCCGATCTTCTCGACCTTGCCGTGCGCGATCAGGTACACATGGTCGGCCTTGCGGCCCTCCTGCACGATGACCTGGCCCGGCGCGAACTCCTTCTGTACGAACTTGTCGGCCAGCGCGCCGAGCACGTCCGCGTCCGAGAAACCGCGCAGCAGCGGCAGTTCGCCCAGTTCGGCGGGGACGACCTGGACCTTCGAGCCGGTCTTCACAAAGGTCACCCGGCCGTCGCCCACGGTGTACGACAGGCGACGGTTGACGCGGTAGGTGGCACCCGGCACGTTCACCCAGGGCAGCATGCGGGTGGCCCAGCGGGAGCTGATCCCCTGCATCTGGGGTTCGGACTTGGTGGTGGTGGCGAGATTGCGCGCCGCCGCGGTGCTGAGGCTCTGCTGGTGCGGCTGGGCCGCACCCGCGTCCGGGCCCGCCGCCGGTGCTGTCGCCGTGTCGAGTGGCATGACTCTCCCTCGTCTCCCGTGGCACAAGAAGTCGCGACGACCGGCCGCCGTCACGCTGCGTGCACAGGACTATCAGAGCCACCGTCACTTTGAGTGATCACGACAGGCAGCGCGCGAAGGGAGTCCGGCCCATGACCTGCGCTCCCGTGCGCCCCGTTCAGCAAAGATTGCTGATCAGCTCGGTCGCGAGTCAATCAGCGAGCCGCCGACCATCTTTCGAGCGCCAAACACTCACAGTAATCGACTCTGAGGACGTACATACCGCGACGATTCGAACGACGACCACGCCGCCCGGCACCGAGCACCACCGGCCGGACGACGCGGTCACACCTCTCGGCCGGCTACTTGGCCGGGCACTCCTTCCACGCCAGGTGGTACACCGTGCTGATGTCCCCGTCGGTCGAGTCCATCGTCATGAAGCTGACCTTGCCCGGCGACGTACTGCCCGCGGCCACCCGCAGCTCGGTGTTGATGTTGAAGTTGCGGAGGACTCCGCAGGGGGCCCACACCAGCTGGGCCCAGTCGGTGCTGTCGGTGGCCTGCCAGTCGTCGTTGTAGGGGCCGTTGAACGGGTGGGTCCTGGCCGCCGTGTTCGAGGAGCCCTGGAAGTAGTACGAGGCCTTCTGCGTGCTGGTCGCGCCCGGCTGGAGCGAGAGGAAGCCCCGGTAGTCCGCGCTGGCGACCGCGTAGGTGAAGCCCTGCGGGACGTGCACGACCAGGTTGAGCTGGCAGTTTCTACGGAAGGCGGTGGGGTCGGAGTTGCCGCCCGCCTGGGCGAGGTAGTTGCTGTAGGTGACCGTGAAGGCCGTGTTGTCCGGGGAGACGGCGACAGCGGCCGTACCCGCGGGGCAGCCCGAGCCGTTCACGGTGGCGACGTCGATGACGATCTTGTCCGGGGGCGGGTTGTCGAAGACGGGGGACGAGGAGGTCGAAGCGGGTATCGCGGTGGTGAGCAGAGCGGCCAAGGCGCCGCTCAGCAAGAGTCCACCAGCCATGGGTCTCTCCCGATTGTCGAGTGGGGGGTTCGGCCTCCGGGCCATCCGTTCAACTCGGCAGAAGCTGTGCGGAAACTGTGAAGGAGGGGGAGGCGAGGGAATCGTAGGAAGCCCCGTCCCGACCCGCGAGGGTGAACTCCGGCCATTCACATCGGGCTGTTCACACATCCCGGGGGTCTAGGGGTTCTCCCACGCCGCCGGCTCCGCCGCCAGCGCCCGGACCGGCTCCGGCAGTGCGTCCGCCGCCAGGTCGGCGACGGTCACGCCCTCCAGGACGCGGCGCACATTGGCACGCAGGGCGATCCAGAGGGGGAGGAGGGGTTGCGCGGTTCCGGTGTAGGAGAGGTCCGTCGGGCGCTCTCCGCGTACCGACACGATCGGGCCGTCCACGCCCCGGATGACGTCGGCCACCGTGATCCCGGCCGCGGGCCGGGCCAGCCGGTAGCCGCCGCCCCCGCCGCGCCGGCTGTCGACGATTCCGGCACGTCGGAGGTCGCCCAGGATGCCCTCCAGGAACTTGTGCGGAATGTCCTGTACGGCAGCGATTTCCTCGGCCTTCACCGGGCCGCCACCCTGCCGTACGGCCAGCTCCAGTACCGCCCGTACCGCGTAATCCGCCCGTGCCGAGATCCTCATGGGTCCATTGTGGGGCGTACCTCCATGGAGAATGGCCGGACCGCGCCCCCGTAAGATCGCCCGGGAGGATCCACCTTGGCGCTCAGCAGACGTACCTTCAGTGCCCTGGCCGGCTCGGCCGCGCTCGGCTTCGCCCTGGGCGGCAGCGGCGGCCCCGGCGCGTCTTCGGCGTACGCCGCGCACAGTGTGCCGACGGGCCCGGCACCCGCCCCGCCGCGCGTCGACGGGAAGCGGCACACCATCGGGTACGACCAGTACTCGCTGCTGGTCGACGACCGACGGCTGGTCGTGTGGTCCGGCGAGATGCATCCCTTCCGGCTGCCGAGCCCGTCCCTGTGGCGGGACGTGCTGCAGAAGATGCGGGCGCACGGGTACAACGCCGTGAGCATCTACGTGTCGTGGAACTACCACTCCCCCGCGCCCGGCCACTACGACTTCTCCGGCGTCCGGGACCTCGATCTGTTTCTGCGCATGGCCGCCGAGACCGGGCTGTACGTCATCCTGCGGCCCGGTCCGTACATCAACGCCGAGATCGACGGCGGCGGCTTCCCGGGCTGGCTGACGGCGACGAGGGGGACGGCCCGCACCGCCGATCCGACGTATCTGTCGCACGTCGACGAGTGGCTGACACAGGTGAACCGGATCGCCCGGCGGCATCTGTTCACCCAGGGCAAGGGCACGATCCTGCTCTACCAGATCGAGAACGAGTACGACGCCCACGTCCACGAGGCGACCGGCAGGGACTACATGTCCCACCTGTACAAGAAGGTCAGGGCGGACGGGATCGACGTACCCCTGTTCCACAACGACAAGGGCAGGAACGGCCACTGGGTCCCGGGGTCGTTCGACACCGGCGGGGAGAAGGGCGGCTGGCTGTACGGCTTCGACGGGTATCCGTCGCCGTCCCAGACACCGCCGGACTGGGGGCTCTTCGGGCACGGCGGGCCCACCGGCGGGGCCACCGCCTCGCCGCGCACGCCCGGGTTCGTGCCCGAGTTCGGGGGCGGCTGGTTCGACCCGTGGGGCGGGGCCTGGTTCGACGGCAAGGGGTACGCCGAGTCCCGGCGCACCCGGGACGCGGCCTACGAGCGCCGCTTCTACCTGACCAACCTCGCCAACGGGCTCACCCTGCACAACGTGTACATGACCTTCGGCGGGACGTCGTGGGGGTGGCTGCCCGCTCCCGTGGTCTACACGTCGTACGACTACGGTGCCGCCATCGACGAGGGCCGGAACGTCACGGCGAAGATCGCGCCGATGCACCAGCTCGGGCATCTGCTGCAGCGCGTGCCCGACTTCGCCCGCCTCGACCGGGCGGCGGAGGTGAGGGCGGAGGGCCTGAAGGTCTACCACCTGACCAACCCGGACACCGGCACCCATGTGTACGTCGCCCGCAACGACGGCACGGCCCCGGTCACCACCGACCTGCCGACGGACGCCGGGGACCTGCGGATCACCGTGCCCGCGCACGACGCCCGCATGCTGACCACCGGGCTCAGGCTCGGCAAGCGGACGCTGAAGCACTCCACCGCGCAGCCCATGCTCTGCCTGACGGCCGGGCGGCAGGACGTCGCCGTGTTCACGGGGCGCTGGGGCGAGATGGCGGAGCTGGTCCTCAAGTGCCCGCAGGAGCCCACCGTCATCCGCCTCGACCCGGAGGCCGCCTGGGCGTACGACAGCAACGAGCTGCACGTCAACGCGCCCCTCGGACCGGGCGGTCTCACCCGTGTGCTGGTCGACAAGGGCGAGAGCGACACCCCACTGCTGCTGCTCTTCGCCGACGACGCCACCGCCGTGCGGATCTTCCCGTACGACACCCCCTCCGGAACCCTGGTGGTGTACGGCCCGGCCCTGCTGCGCCACGCCGAGCTGCGCGGTTCCGAGGTGCATCTGACCGGTGACATCACCGGGACGACCAGCGTGGAGGTGTGGGGGCCGCGCGGGATCGAGAGCCTGGTGTGGAACGGCCGGAAGGTGCCGACCCGGGTCACCCTGTCCGGCAGCCTGATGACCACCGGGATGGTGCCCTCCGTGCCCGAGGTGCGGCTGCCCCGGCTGGGCGGCTGGCGGATGCGGACGGAGAACCCCGAGGCCGGGCCGAACTTCGACGACTCGTCCTGGAAGGCCGCCGACAAGACGTCGTCGTACAGCGTCACTCCGGTCCCCGAGGACCAGCCGGTGCTGTTCGCCGACGACTACGGCTTCCACTACGGGGACGTCTGGTACCGGGGGACGTTCACGGACTCCTCCGGCATCGAGGAGGTCTCGCTCGCCTACAGCACCGGCACCCAGGGCCTGTTGATGGCGTGGCTGGACGGAGAACCGCTGGGCACCCACCGGACGCCGGTGCCGGACAAGGACACCACGGCCCGCAAGGGCAGTTGGGACGCCGCCGCCGTCTTCCCGGTCGGGGAACGGCTGCGCTCGCCCGGCCGGCACGTGCTGTCGGTCCTCGTCCGGCGCATGCAGCGCGACATGGACGGCAAGTCGCTGGACACCCACAAGGTGGCCCGCGGTCTGACCGCGGCCCTCTTCAAGGGGGACACGCCCGAGGTGAGGTGGCGCATCCAGGGCGAGGCGGCGCCGGATCCGGTGCGCGGGCCGCTGAACAACGGCGGTCTGTACGGGGAGCGGAAGGGCTGGCATCTGCCCGGCTTCCGTGACCGGGACTGGAAGGCGGTGAGCTTCCCGCGCGCCGAGCGGCGGCAGGGTGTGACCTGGTACCGGACGACGTTCCGGCTGTCGGTGCCTGCCGACATCGACGCCTCGGTCGGTCTGACCCTTCAGGACGACCCGTACCGGGCCTACCGGGCGCAGATCTTCCTCAACGGCTGGAACATGGGCCAGTACATCAACAACGTCGGCCCGCAGCACACCTTCGTCCTGCCGAACGGCATCCTGCGCACCCGAGGCACCAACACCCTCGCCCTGGCGGTCCTCTCGGAGTTCACCACGCTGTCCGGGCCGGGCGAGGTCCAGCTGACCCTGCTGGGCCGGGCGTCCGGGGGAACACCGGTGGCCCCGGTGCCCTCCCCCGGCCACTGAGTCCGCTCGGGCGAGCCGGATCACGGATGACCATCGGGACCTCGAACGGGGCCGTGGATTCGGAGCGTGCGCGCGTCAATGGGCCGCACGCGGGCTTCCGTTCACCTGCCCACGGAGTCGGTCATTCCATGTTGAACAACGGTCGCCGGATTGCATGACGTGAACACAGCCGGGCGCGTACCCTTCGGACGAGCCGCACACCGGCGGTGAGAAGGGGGACCGATGACCATCGCGGGTGCGCGGCAGCGGGCGGCGCGGCTGGCCGCACAGCTGTGTCGCTCCCGTCCCGGCTCGGCGATGCGCTCCCTGGCCGCCGACCTCGCAGCCGGCGTCCACGCCCGGGGGCAGGCGGCGAGCGACGTACGGGGCTTGTGCCAGGCGCTGTGCGAGGAGATGAGCGCCCGGCGCGCCGGGCGGCCGGTGAAGCTGCGCTTCGAGCGCTTCCCGGACGAGATCGAGGTCACCGGTCTGTGCGTGGAGTTCCAGGACTTCGACCTGGTCATCGTGGAGGAGCGGGCCGCGGCCATGCAGCAACTGGTCATCCTCGGGCACGAGTTGTGGCATCTGCATGCCGGTCACCGGCACCACGACCCGGCCGGGGCCGCCGCGGCCCGCGCGCTCGCGGACGAGCCCGCGCTGCGCGACATGGCGCTGACGGTGGTCGCCCGCAACGGCTCCCGGGAGGCCGATGAGGCCGAGGCCGACGACTTCGGCCACCGCCTGGCCACGCTGCTGCGGGACCGGCTCACCGGCCCCGGGCCCGGTACCCCGCTCGACCCGGTCCAGCGCTCCCTCGGCTATCGCGGACGCGGAGGAGCCGCGCGGTGACCCTCGCCCTCGACCCCGCGGGCATCCTCAGCGAGTTCTACATCTCCTTCTGGATCCCGACCGCCGTGCTCACCGCCGCCCTGGTGATCAAGCTGCCCACGATCATCCGGCTGTGGCGGGACCCGCTGCTGCGCGCGGTCGGCGGACTGCTGCTGCTCGCCTGCGGTGTGTTCGTGTTCTGCACGCCCTCCACGATCGCCGCCGTCAACCGGCTGACCGGCGTGCCCAACATCTCGGCACCCTGGTGCTATTCGCTGATCACCGCGTTCTGCGGGTCCTGTCTGCTGCTGATCATCACCTGGCGCAACGGCCTGTCCGACCGCTCGGCCGTCACCCGCCGCGCGCTGCGCTGGGTCGTCTCGGTCTACTCCGGGGTGATCGCCGCCCTGTGGGCACTGTTCCTGCTCGCCGACGCGCCCGAGGAGCGGCTGCGGGACCTGGACACCTACTACGCCACCACCCCGTTCATGAGCGAGGAGATCCTGCTCTACCTCGTCGCGCACGCCGTGGCCGTCCTGATCACCTCCAGGCTGATCTGGAACTGGGTGCGCACCGAGGGGCTGGACGCCTGGCTGCGCTGGGGACTGAAGCTGCTCGGCGCCGGCTACGTACTGAACCTGATCTTCGACGCGTCCAAGCTGACCGCCGTCACCGCGCGCTGGTGCGGGCGGAACCTGGACTGGCTCAGCACCGATCTCGCCCCGCCGGTGGCCGCGCTGTCCGCCATCCTGATCGCGGTCGGCTTCATCCTGCCGCACGCCGGCCAGTATCTGCACGACCGCTGGCGGGTCCGGCGCGCGCACCGCGAACTGGGGCCGCTGTACCAGCTGATGCGGTCCACGAGCGGTGAGGGCGTGCCGTTCGTGCTGCGGGCCACGCCCGAGCTGCGGCTGACCCGGCGCGAGACGTTCATCCGGGACGTACTGCTGCCGCTGGCCCGGCACATCGATTCCGGCCTGGGCAGGCGCTCGTACGACGCCGCGCTCGACCTCGGCCACCCGCCGGAGCGGGCCAGGGCGCTGGCGGCCGCCGTGAGCATCCTCGACGCGATCGAGGCCCGGCGCCGCAGCCCCGAGCCGGCCGAGCCCGCCGACGGGCCCGACACCACGAGCCTGCTCCAGGAGATCGGTGCGGTGTCCCGGGCCCTGCGCCACCTTGAAGAGATCGAGGCGGTACGCACCCGTGCGGCCGCCCCAGCAGAGAGCGTGCCCGTTCATGAGTGACCGCCCCACCACCGCTGTCGTCCTCGGCGGTTCCCTCGCCGGCATGCTCACGGCCCAGGCCCTGACCTCCTTCGCCGACCGGGTCACCGTCGTCGAGCGGGACGCGCTGCCCGAGGGGCCCGAGCCGCGCCGGGGCCTGCCGCAGGCCCGGCACGTCCACCAGCTGTGGTCGGGCGGGGCACGGGCCCTGGAAGAACTGCTGCCGGGGGTGACGCGACGGCTGCGGGCGGCGGGGGCACACCGGCTGCCGGTCACCACGGACATGGTGGGCCTGTCGCCCTACGGCTGGTTCCGGCGGTGGGCCGAGTCGCACCACATGATCCTGTGCAGCCGCGACCTGCTGGACGCGACCGTGCGCGCCCAGGTCCTCGCCGACGAACGGATCGAGGTCGTCGAGCGCGCCGAGGCGCTCGGGCTCACCGGCACGGCCGCGGCGGTCGCCGGCGTCCGGATCCGCACGCACGAGGGCGCCGAGGACGTGCTCACGGCCGATCTGGTCGTCGACGCGACCGGGCGAGGCTCGCGCACGCCCCGCTGGCTGGCCGGTCTGGGGCTGCCCGCGCCGCAGCGCCGGGAGGTCGACTCCGGCATCGCGTACGCGAGCCGGCTGTACCGGGCGCCCGAGCGGGCACGCGACGGCTTCCCCGTGGTGAGCCTCCAGCCGGATCCGCGGACGGGAGAACCGGGCCGCGGCGGAGTGCTCCTGCCGGTGGAGAACGGCCGCTGGATCGTGACGCTCTACGGCTCCCGGGGTGCCGAACCCACCGCCGACGCCGATGACTTCGCGCGCTACGCCCGGGAGGAACTCCGGCACCCGGTCATCGCCGAGCTGCTCGCCGAGGCGGAACCGCTCAGCGAGGTGACGGTCACCCGGACCACCGCGAACCGGCGCCACTTCTACGAGCGCATGCCGGCGTGGCCGGAGAACTTCGTGGCCCTCGGAGACGCGGTGTGCGCGCTGAACCCGGTGTACGGCCACGGGATGTCGGTCTCGGCGCAGTCGGCGCTGGCGCTGCGGGAGGTGATCCGCCGTCAGGGCGGCCTCGGCACCCCCGGCCTGTCCCGGCACCTCCAGAAGGCGGTGGGACGGACGGTCCGGACGGCCTGGGACCTGGCGATCGGGGCGGACGTGTTCTACCCCGGCGCCACGGAGTCCGGCCCCACCCTGCGCGACCGGGTGCTGTCCGCCTACGTCGGCCGCCTGCTGTACACCGCGACGGGCAACGGCCGTATCGCCCGCAGGGTCACCGACGTGACGTCGCTGGAGCGGGGGCCGGAGGTGCTGCTGGCTCCGAGCATGCTGATCGCTGCCGCGGTGGGGCCGTTGAAGCCTGCGCTGAGCGCTCCGCCGTTGACCGTGGAGGAGCGTAAGGCTGCGGGGGGTCTGTAAGGGCGGGTGCGGGCCGGTCGGGGCTGGTCTCGCGGGCGAGCGAGACCCGCCCCGGCCCGCGCACATGCCGCTCACCCCTCGAACGCCGGCTGCGGCAGTCCCTCCCCCGCACCCGGCACCACCAGCACCGAGCCGGACAGGGGATGCGGCCGGGACAGCCCCGTGCGGGCCGTGGTGATGTACAGGTCGGTCAGGTCCGGGCCGCCGAACGCACAGGCAGTCGTCCGCGGGGTCGGCAGGTCGATGACACGGTCCAGCTCGCCGGACGGCGTGTAGCGGCGCACCGCTCCCCCGTCCCACAGGGCCACCCACACACACCCCTGCGCGTCGACCGTCAGACCGTCGGGGAAGCCGGCGCCCCGCTCGATCTCCACGAGCGTGCGTCGGTTGCGGACGCCCTCGTCGTCGTGGTCGAAGACGTCCACGCGCCGGGTCGGCGTGTCGGCGTAGTACATCAGTCGGCCGTCCGGGCTCCAGCCGGTGCCGTTGCTGACCGTGACGTCGGGGAGGACGACACGTACCTCGCCGTCGCCGCTCAGCCGGGACAGCGTGCCGCCGCCCCGCGCCTCGTCGTAGCGCATCGTGCCCGCCCACAGGGACCCGTCGGGAGCGACGGCCGCGTCGTTCGCGCGGCGGCCGGGCACCGGCTCGTGGTGCAGCCAGCGGAAGGTGCCGTCGGGGTCCAGGAGGCCGACGCCGTCGCGCAGGTTCAGCACCAGCCCGCCGCCCGCGCGGGGCTTCGCCGCGCCGACGTGCTGCTCCGTCGTACGCACCGTACGGCGGCCGGACGAGGGGTCGTAGGTGTGTACGCGCATGCCCAGGATGTCCAGCCAGAGGAGGCGCCGTGTCGCCGGGTCCCAGGCCGGGCCCTCGCCGAGGGCCGCCTCGGCCCGGACGGCGGCCTCGTACCGGCTCACCCCATGCTCCGGTGCCCGAGCCGCTCCGACAGCTCCGTCGCGCCCTTCACGGCCAGTTCCGCCAGCTCCGCCCGGCGCTCGTCGCTCCAGCGGATCATGGGGACCGAGATGGACAGGGCGGCGACCACCTGGCCGGCGCGGTCGCGTACCGGTGCCGCCACGCAGGACACGTCCGGGTTGGACTCGCGGCTCTCCACCGCGATGCCGAGCTGCCGGATCCCGGCCAGGGCCTCGCGCAGGGCGGCCGGATCGGTGATGCTGTTGGGGGTCATCGCGGTCAGCTCGGCGCCGTCCGGGATCCGCGCCGCCAGCTCCTGCTCCGGCAGCGAGGCCAGCAGCATCTTGCCGACCGAGGTGCAGTGGGCGGGCAGCCGGCGCCCCGCGGCGGAGACCATGCGCACCGCGTGCGTGGAGTCGACCTTGGCGATGTAGATGACGTCGGTGTCCTCCAGGATCGCCACATGTACCGTCTCGTCGCAGGTCTCGGCCACCGAGCGGGCCACCTGCTGTCCCTCGGCCGCGAGGTCGAGCTGCTCGGCGTAGCGGCTGCCGAGCTGGTACGGGCGTACGCCGAGCCTGTACCGTCCGGGCTGTCCCGGCAACGGCACGATGTACGAGCGTGCGGCGAGCGTGGTGACCAGCTCGTGCACGGTGGTGCGCGGCAGCTGCAGCTTGCGCACGATGTCGGGGGCGGAGAGCGTCCCGTCCCCGTCGAGGAACAGCTCCAGAATGTCGAGAGCCCGGGTCACGGCAGGCACGAGGCGTCCCACGTCCGGCCCCCTCCCTTGGGTCTAAGCGCCTATGTTCGAGATTTCAACAGGCGATCGGCATGACGAACACAGGCTAGTCACGGGGAGGTGCGCGGGCAATGGCCCGGAGCGGGCCGGGCACCATGAAGGGCATGTACGTCGACTTCCAGCTGGTGCTGCTGCGCCGCATGGCCGACCACAATCCCGGCCTGGTCGAGGACGCCCGGCGGACCCTGGGCGCCTCGATCGCCGACATGCGGGAGGCCAACAAGCGTTGGCAGGCGATGGTCCGCTCGCCCCGCGCCCGCTCCGCCGCCACCCGGTACCGCTCGGTCCTCGGCGAGCCCGAGTCCGTCGCCCCGCGCCGCCTGGGCGATGTCGACTGCGAGGCCCGCTACTGGGCCCTGCCCCTCTGGCCCGGCCTGCGCTTCGAGGTGCTGGTCGGGCCGGACGGCGGGGTCTGGAACGAGTGGCTGGTGCGCGCCCCGGGCGCCCCGGCTCCGCGACTGGAGACCCTGGAGGACCTCGCCCCCTGGTCCTGCACCGTGGACGAGGCCGCCCGCGCCTTCGCCCCGGCCCGCCCGCTGGAGGGCACGGCCCCCACACGCTGGGGGCTGGCCTTCACCGCGCCCGACCGGGAGGGCGTACGGCTGGATGTGGTCGCCGAGTTCACGTGGGGGCTGCTGCAGCGGACGGCGCTCGTCGGCCTCGCGGACTGAGGCGTCAGTCCGCGAACCCGGTCGCCCTGGCCGGCTTCTCCCACGCGGTGACGTCCTCGCGGACCTGGTCGAGGTGGGTCAGGACCGCGTTCACCGCGTCGTCGCCGAGCGGCAGCCTGAGCGGGGTGCGCTCCGCCTCCAGCGCGGCCAGGATCACGGCGGCCGCCCTGGCCGGGTCACCGGGCTGCGTACCGTCGCCGCCTTCGACGAACCCGCGGGTCCCGCTCACTCCGGCGTACACCCCGCTGTCCGCGCTGAAGCCCGCCCCGCCGCCGAACAGCGAGGTCCGGAACGCGCCCGGCTCCACGATCAGCACCTTGACGCCGAACTCCCGCGCCTCGTCCGCGAGCGCCTCGGACATGCCCTCCAGCGCGAACTTCGTGGCGCTGTACGCCCCGAAGCCCGCGAAGGACATCTGCCCGCCCACGCTGCTCATCTGCACGATCGCGCCCGAGCGCCGCTCCCGCATGTGCGGCAGCACCGCCCGCACCAGGGCCGCCGGACCGAAGACATGCAGGTCGAACAGGTCCCGCAGCTCCTGGTCCGTGGTCTCCTCGACGGCACCGACGTGCGTACGCCCCGCGTTGTTGACCAGCACGTCGATCCGCCCGTGCCGCGCCACCACGTCCCGTACGGCCTCCTCGACCGCGGCCGTGCCGGTGACGTCCAGGCGCAACGCCTCCACCTGGTCGGGATGCGCGGCCACCAGGTCGTCCAGCGCCTCGGGGCGCCGGGCCGCGCCGACCACCACGTCACCCGCGGCGACGGCCGCCCGTGTGATCTCCCGCCCGAAGCCGCTGCTCGCCCCGGTCACCAGCCATACCTTGTTCACGGCAACTCCCCGTAAGTCCTTCGGGTTCTCGTCCTGACACGAACGAGCCTGCCGCCGCGGACCGTTGCCCGTCCAAGACCCATGGTGATAACCAACGGTTATGACGATCGACGTGCACGCCCGGGACCTGCGCTACTTCGTGGCGGTCGCCGAGGAACTGCACTTCACACGCGCCGCCGAGAAGCTGTACGTGTCCCAGCCCGCGCTCAGCAAGCAGATCCGGGTGCTGGAGCGCCAGTTGGGGGCCGAGCTTCTGCGCCGCGACCGGCACGGGGTGGCGCTGACGGCCGCCGGTGAGGCGCTGCTGCCGCACGCCCGTGAGGTGCTGGCGGCGTGGGAGGCGGGCGCGGCCGCGGTGGAGGCGGCCAAGGCGGCGCAGCGCAGCACGCTCGTGGTGGGCATGAGCACCAGCCCGGGCCGGGGCGGGCTGCTGCCGGCCATCCGCTCCCGCTTCACCGCCGCGCACCCCGAGGTCACCGCCCGGCTGCGCCAAGTGGGCTGGGAGGACCCGACGGCGGGTCTGGCGGACGGCAGCGCGGACGTGGCCTTCGTGTGGCTGCCGCTGCCCGACGAGGAGCGCTACGCCTGGACGGTGCTCGCCGAGGAGCCCCGCCTGGTCGCCCTCCCGGACACGCATCCGCTCGCCGTCCACGCCGAGATCGACTTCGCGGACCTGCTCGACGAGCCGTTCCTCGCGCTGCCGCACAGCGCGGGCCCGCTGCGCGGCCACTGGCTCGCCCTGGACACCCGCGCCGGCCGGCCGCCGCGCATCGGCGCGGAGATCGCCGGGGCGGAGGAGACGTACGAGGCGCTGGTCGCCGGCCTGGGCGTCTGTCTGGTCGCCGAGGGCAACGCCCCGCT
This sequence comes from Streptomyces griseochromogenes, assembly GCF_001542625.1. NCBI lineage: Bacteria > Bacillati > Actinomycetota > Actinomycetes > Kitasatosporales > Streptomycetaceae > Streptomyces > Streptomyces griseochromogenes. The sequence goes on from NZ_CP016279.1 coordinate 9,019,770, forward strand.
GATCACCCTGGGCGGCGTCACCACCCGCCCCGTCCGCGGCATCGGCCCCAGCCGCTACGCCCTGGCCTGGCGCCGCGAGGACGCGGGGCGGCCCCTGGTCCGGGCGTACGCCGAGGCCTGCCGGGCCACGGTCGAAGGTCAGGACACTCCCGGGCGGGGCCGGTCAGCCATGTCCTGTTCATAACCCCCTCATTATCGAATTGGTGTGCAAAGAGTGCGTTGATCCCGGCCTGTGCGCGAGGGAGGGTTGGCGTCGTTCACCCCGGAACCCCACCGCCGCCCGAAACGGATCGGGCCGGCCGGTCACATCCGTCCGCCCCGATCCGTCATGGCAGTGGGCCACCACCGAGACGCAGATGATGACGACGGAGGAAACACGATGCATTCCCGCCTGCCCAACCCGCTGGACCTGGTTCCCGAACTGCGCGACCTGACGAAGGCGTTGTTCCAGACCACCGCCAACGGCTCCGTGCCGCAGACCACGATCGGCCTGATGCAACTCCGGGCCGGCCAGATCGTCGGCAACACCTATCTGACCGTCCTGCACACCGGCGGCCTGCGCAGAGCCGGGGAGTCGGAGGAGCGGATCACCGCGGTGGCCTCCTGGCAGGACGCGCCGTACTTCACCGAGGCCGAGCGCGCGGCGCTGGCGCTGGTGGAGGCCGTGCTCCAGCCCTCGGCGCACGGCGAGAGGGTCCCGGACGCGCTGTACGCGGAGGCGGCCGAACACTACGACGACAAGGCGCTGGCCACGCTGGCGATGGCGATCGGCCAGGTCACCTTCTACCTGCCGCTGGCCCTCATCGGCAAGCCGCTGCCCGGCAGGTCGCCCGCCGAGCAGTGGAAGCAGGCTCCGGCCGCCTGACCGGTCGGCCGGGTCCGGGGACGGGGGCACGCCGCCCCCGTCCCCGCCCCTCCACCGGCCTCAGTCCTGTGCGGCGGCCGCCAGGATCGCCTGTGTGACGCGCGGCAGCGAGGCCGGGTGCAGGAACAGGAACAGATTGGGCTCGACCAGCTCCAGCTCCATCACTCGCGGTTGTCCGTCCTCCCCGTCCACGAGGTCCACGCGCGCGTACAGCAGCCCCGGCGCGCCGCCGGGTACGGCCGCCAACGCCTTCTCGGCCACGGCGAGTTCCGCGTCCGTGGCCTTCCAGGGCTCCAGGTCGGGGTGGGCGACCTTGTCGGCGTCGTACGGGGTGCCGGAGGAGAGGACGGCGCCCTTGCGGCTGGCGTGCAGGAGGCCGCCGCCGAAGAACTGCAGCGCCCGCTCCCCGCTGACGTCGATGTCCCGCACATACGGCTGCACCATCGCGGTGAAGCCCTCCGCGTGCATCCGCGCCAGCTGCCGTACGGCCGACTCGTGCTCGGCGGGTGTGTAGCGGGCGGCGAACCGGGCGCCCGCGCCGGAGGTCGGCTTGATCACGTACTCGTGGTCGGCGGGCAGGCCGGCCGGCTCGCCCGGGGCGATGTACCGCGTGGGGACGGTGGGCACGCCGGCCGCGGCCAGTTCCCCGAGGTAGCGCTTGTCGCTGTTCCAGCGCACCACGGCGGCCGGATTGGCGAGGCGCGTCACCGCGCCGACTCGCTCCACCCACGCCGCGAACTCCTCGGCGCGCCAGCTGTAGTCCCAGGTCGAGCGTATGACGACGAGATCATGGTCACCCCAGTCGGCGTCCGGGTCGTCCCAGTACCGGCTGTCCGCCTCGGCCCCCGCCTCCCGCAGGGCCCGCACCAGTACCGGCAGGTCGCTGTCCTTGCTCGGCTCGGCTCCGGGGTCGTAGGTGGCGAGTGCTATGCGGGGCACGCCGGTCTCCCTGTCGTACGACGGTTCGATCAGCGGCGAGGCTAACAAGCGCCCGGGGAACCGGAACAGCCCATTTGACCTTCCCCTTCGGGGAAGCCCCAGCATCGGTGGCGGAAGCGAGGAACGCGAGATTCCCAGGACGCCGAGGTACTCATGGAGCTGCTGACGATCGGGGCCTTCGCCAAGGCGAGCAGGCTGTCACCGAAGGCCCTGCGGCTCTACGACGAGCTGGAGCTGCTGCGGCCCGCCCGGGTCGACCCGGACACCGGCTACCGGTACTACGCCGTGGAGCAGTTGGAGCGGGCCCGGCTCGTCGCCTGGCTGCGGCGGCTGGGCATGCCCCTGGCGGAGATCCGCGGGGTGTGCGCCCTCGACGCGGCGGGTGCCGCGGCGGAGATCCGGGCGTACTGGGCGCGTGTCGAGGCCGAGACCGCCGTACGGCGGGATCTTGCCGCGTTCCTCGTCGACCAGCTGACCGGAGAGTCGAGAAGGGACCACACCACCATGCTGGAACTGCGATATTCCGCCCATTCCGACCGTGGGCACGTCCGTCCGGCCAACCAGGACACCGTGTACGCGGGCCGCAGGCTGCTCGCCGTCGCCGACGGCTGCGGGCCGGCGGGGGCGCTCGCGAGCAGCACCGCCGTGGAGGCCCTGAAGTTCCTGGACGAGGGCGAGGAACTGGCGGCGGGCAGTGTGCTGAACCTCCTGGAGGAGGCCGTGCGGGGCGCGAACGAGGCGATAGGGGATCTGGCGGGCGACGGGGAGGAGGCCGTCGGCAGCACGCTGACCGCTCTGCTGTGGACGGGATCGAAGCTGGCGCTCGTGCACATCGGGGACTCGCGGGCGTATCTGCTGCGGGACGGTGAACTTTTCCGGATCACCCACGACCACAGTGTCGTGCAGTCCCTGCTCGACGAGGGGCGGTTGACGCCGGAGGAGGCCGAGAGCCATCCGCAGCGGGCTCTGCTGCTGAAGGCTCTGGGCGGGGGTACGCCACCGGCTCCGGATCTTCGGCTGCACGAGGCTCTCGCCGGTGACCGGTATCTGCTGTGCTCCGACGGGCTGACCAGGGTTGTCCCGGACTCACGGATCAAAGAGCTGCTCGGTGGGGAGGATGCCGTTCATGCGCTGGTCGACGAGGCGAATGCGGCGGGCGGTCCTGACAATGTGAGCTGTGTGGTCGCCGACGTCGTTTCACCCACCCGTCCGCCCGTGACTGCCGGGTAGCAGTGGCTGCCGGGTAGAAGTGGCTGTATGGCGATTCTCGGCACCGATTCGTACACCGGCATCGACGGACTCCCGCCCCTCGTACGGGATGCCCTGACCGCCGCCCGCGCCTCCGGCTTCGCCCACTCCTGCCGTCCCGAACAGGGCCGCCTGCTGCACGCCTTGGCGGGCGGCGCCCCGGCGCGGATCGGTGAGACCGGGACCGGGCTGGGGGTGGGGCTGGCCTGGCTGGCCTCGGGGGCGGGGCGGGGGGTGCGGCTGTACAGCGTGGAGCGGGATCCGGAGCGGGCGCGGGCGGCGGCCGGGGTCTTCGCCGGTCGTCCCGAGGTCACGGTGCTGTGCGGCGACTGGCGGCGGATCGAGGCGTACGGGCCCTTCGATCTGCTCGTGCTCGACGGCGGCGGGCAGGGGAAGGCGGCCGCGGACCCGCCCGCCGACGTCGAGCGGCTGCTCGTGCCCGGCGGGACGGTCGTCGTCGACGACTTCACCCCGGCGACCGGCCGGCCGCCGCTGCACGAGGGTGCCCCGGACCTCCCCCGACTGCACTGGCTGGCGCATCCCGCCCTCCGCGCGACCGAACTGCGCCTCGCGCCCGACCTGAGCACGGTCGTGGGGACGAGGGTCCTGGTGTAGGAATTGTGCTGTCGTCCCCCGAGTTCCGGGAGTCCTCCGAGACTTCCGACAGCTTTCTCCGACAGCTAAGGAGTGCGCCGCGTGACTTCCCTCCTTCCCGCCCTGACGGACGGTCCGGGCGAGCGGGTCGCCCTGCGGTTCGGCGAACGTTCCTTGACGTACGACGGGCTCGCGGGCGCCGCGGGCGCGCTCGCCGAGCGGATCCGCGGCGCCGGCCGGGTGGCCGTGTGGGCGACGCCGGAGCTGGAGACCGCCGTCGCGGTGACGGGTGCGCTGCTCGCCGGGGTGGCCGCGGTGCCGCTGAACCCGAAGTCGGGCGAGAAGGAGCTGGCGCACATCCTCTCCGACAGCGCGCCCTCCCTCGTGCTCGCCGCGCCCGGCACCGAACTGCCCGCCGCCTTCGGAGACTTGGAGCGGCTCGACGTCGACGCGTCCGCCGTCGGCGGCGTCCCGGCCGAGGAGTTCTCCGACGACGACGCGGCGCTGGTCGTCTACACCTCCGGCACCACCGGCCCGCCCAAGGGCGCCGTCATCCCGCGCCGGGCTCTGGCCACCACCCTGGACGCGCTGGCCGACGCCTGGCAGTGGACGGCACAGGACGTGCTGGTGCACGGGCTGCCGCTGTTCCATGTGCACGGGCTCGTCCTGGGCATCCTCGGCCCGCTGCGGCGCGGCGGGTCGGTGCGGCACCTGGGGCGGTTCAGCACCGAGGGCGTGGCACGGGAGCTGAACGACGGCGCGACCATGCTGTTCGGGGTGCCGACGATGTACCACAGGATCGCCGAGACGCTTCCCGGCGACCCGGAGCTGGTCAAGGGCCTGGCCGGGGCCCGGCTGCTGGTGTCCGGGTCGGCCGCGCTGCCGGTGCACGACCATGAGCGGATCGCGGCCGCGACCGGGCGGCGGGTGATCGAGCGGTACGGGATGACCGAGACGCTCATGAACACCAGCGTGCGGGCCGACGGTGAGGCCCGTGCGGGAACCGTCGGTGTGCCGCTGCCGGGGGTCGGGCTGCGGCTCGTGGAGGAGGACGGCTCGGAGGTGGCCGGGTACGACGGGGAGACCGTCGGCGAGATCCAGGTGCGCGGCCCGAACCTGTTCACCGAGTACCTGAACCGGCCCGACGCCACCGCCGCCGCGTTCACCGCCGACGGCTGGTTCCGCACCGGTGACGTGGCCGTGCGGGAGCCCGACGGGTACGTGCGGATCGTCGGGCGCAAGGCCACCGATCTGATCAAGAGCGGCGGGTACAAGATCGGGGCCGGGGAGATCGAGAACGCGCTGCTGGAGCACCCGGGGGTACGGGAGGCGGCGGTCACCGGGGAGCCGGACGCGGACCTGGGCGAGCGGATCGTGGCCTGGATCGTCCCGGTGGACCCGCAGTCGCCGCCCGCCGCCGAGGAGCTGGCCGGTCATGTGGCCGCGCGGCTGGCCCCGCACAAGCGCCCGCGCGTGGTCCGCTATCTGGACGCCCTGCCCCGCAACGACATGGGGAAGATCATGAAGCGGGCGCTGGTGGCCGATGCCTGAGCGGCACTCCGCGCGGGACATACTGGCGCTGGTCGCGGACGAGGCGACCTTCGACGAACTCCCCGGCAGGACCAGGGCCCCGAAGACCGACGGCCCCCTGGGCTGGCGGGGTTACGACGCCTCGCGCGCGCGTGCCGCCGAGCGCACCGGCGAGGAGGAGTCCGTCGTGTGCGGCACCGCGACCGTCGCGGGCACCCGGGCCATGCTGATCGCGTTCGAGTTCGGCTTCCTCGGCGGCTCCCTGGGTGAGCGCACCGGCGACCGTCTGGAGGCGGCGTACGCGCACGCCCGGGCGCACCGGCTGCCGGTCGTGCCGCTCGTCGCCACCGGCGGCAGCCGGATGCAGGAGGGGATGCTCGCGCTGACCCAACTCCAGCGGGTGGCCCGTCAGTCGGCGCTCACCCGGGAGGCGGGTCTGCCGCAGATCGCCGTCCTGCGGGACCCGACGACCGGCGGCGGCTGGGCCACCCTCGGCGCCGGAGCCGATGTGATCCTGGCGCTCCCAGGGGCCCAGGTGGGCTTCGCGGGTTCCCGGGTGCGGCCACCCGACGCGGACCCGGCGGCCTACACGACCGAGGCGCAGGTGGCCGCGGGTTCGGCCGACGCGGTGGTGCCCGTGGCAGAGCTGCGGGAGACGCTGGGGTCATGGCTGCGGCTGCTCACCGACCCGGCGCCGGAGGCTCCCGTACCGCACGCCCTCGGCGCGGCCGCCCTCCCCGCCACCGGCTGGGAGGCCGTCGTCCGCGCCCGTTCGTCCGAACGCCCCCGCGCGCACGCCTACTTGGACGCCTACTTCACCCACCGGGTCGCGATCGTCGGCGACCGCTGCGGCGGCAGCGACCCCGCGGGCATGCTGTGCGGGTTCGGCGAGCGGGACGGCCGTACCGTGGCGTACGCGGCGCAGACCGGGACGGCGACCCGGCCCGCGGGGTACCGCACCGCGGCCCGGCTGATCCGGCTCGCGGACCGGCTGGACATACCGGTGCTGACGCTGGTGGACACGCCCGGTGCGGCCAACGACGCCGAGGCGGAACGGCAGGGCGCCGGGGCCGCGATCGCGGAGGTGTTCGGGGCGGTGGCCGGCGCCCGGGTCCCGGTCACCACGCTCGTCATCGGCGAGGGCGGATCCGGCGGGGCGCTCGCGCTGGCCGCGCCCGGCAACACCTGGGCCACGCCGGACAGTTACTTCTCGGTGATCGCCCCGGAACTCGCGGCGGCGATCCTCAAGCGCCCGGAGGACGAGGTGGAGGCGACCGCCGAGCAGCTGCGCGTCCGGCCGCAGGACCTGGTGGAGCTGGGGGTGGTCCGGGGCATCGTCGAGGCCGTGGACCACCCCGGGTCCTGATCCGGCGCACCCTCACCGCCCGGATGATCTCCTGGGTCACCGCTCCGCCCCTGTCGTCGTGGGCGGAGGCCCGCAGGGAGATGTGCCCGGCGTCGCGCGGCACGGTCAGCGTGCCGCGCCAAGAGGCGCCCCGACCGGTCAGGGGGACGGCCCGCCAGGTCGTGCCGTCGTCGTACGACACCTCCAGGCGGCCGCCGCCGAGGGTGCCGGTGCCGGACGCCTTCGCCACGTACTCGGCACCGAGCCCGACCGGAATCCGCTGCCCGCCGCGCACTTCGCCCGCGAGGTCGGTGCCGATGGTCCAGGGTCCCGGCCCGCAGATACGGCAGTGCCTCGTCCGGTACGACGGTGATGTCGCCGCGGCTCGTCTGCGTACGTACCGCGCCGGCGGCGCCCAGGGGCCGCCGCACGGTGACCGTCTTCCTCCCGTGCCCGAGGCCGGTGACGGTCACCTGGTCGCCGGTGACGAGGGTGACGGTTCGGGCGGCGCCCCCGGTTGCTCCTTCCGGGGTGCCCCGGGTCGCGGTGACGGCCTGGCGCGCGAGAGCCGGGGGCGTCGGCGACAGGGCGATCACAAGCCCCGTCGCGAGCAGCGCCGCCCCAAGGCCGCGCTGGGCGGGGACCGAACCGGAGACAGCCCCACTCCCCGTCCGCAACAATGGAGTCGGCCAGTGGATCAAGAACACGGGGGGACGACGCCATGAACAGGCTGATGGAGTTCACCACGGAGGACGGCGCCGTCGTCATGGTGGAGGCCACCGAGGGCGCGAGCGGAACCCGGCTGGTCTCCCGGGGCGAGGGCGGCCCGGCGGCCCAGACCGCCCGCACCTTCGAGGGCGCCCTGGACGGCGTGCGCGCGGCGGCGCACTCCGCGCTGCGCGTCTTCCGCGACGGCAGCCTGCGGCCCGACTCCGTGGAGCTGGAGTTCGGGGTGAAGCTGAGCGCGGAGGCCGGTGCGGTGATCGCCAAGGGGGCCGCGGAGGGGCAACTGGTCGTCAAGTTGAGCTGGTCGTCGAAGGACACAGGGCCGGCCGGCGCGGACGGCTCGGTTCTGGAGCCCACCGCCCGCTCATGAGCGGCGCCGCCTGGCACGCCCGGATCGAGTACGGCGGCGCGGTCGCCGGGGCGGGCTTCCTGGTGGCCCCACGCACCGTGCTGACCTGCGCGCATGTCGTGCGGGACAGCGAACCGGGGCTGCTGACCGTGTCGTTCCCGAACCGGCCCGACCTCGGCGTGCTGTCCGCGGTCGTCAGCGTGGACGGGGGCTGGGCGGGGGGTGAGACCGACCCCGGGGATCTGGCGGTCCTGCAGCTGGCCTGTGAGGTGCCGCTCGCCCCGGCCGGTTTCGCGCCTCCGGGGGCCGAACAGGGGTGGCCCCCGCCCGCGTTGGAGGCCTACGGCTTCCCGGACGGCTACGACGAGGGCCAGCTCGCCGAGTACCGTGCCGTGTCGTCCACGCTCATCGCCGGCGAATGGGTGCAGCTGGAGGCGGTGACCGGCCATGGGCAGCCGCTGGCGCACGGTTTCAGCGGGGCCGCGGTGACCCTGAAGGACGGCCGGGTGGTCGGCATGGTCGCGCAGGTGGCGGGTGAGCGGGACGTCCGCGTCGCCCGGATGCTCCCCACCGAGGTGATGGCCCGCTACTGGCCCGGACTCGGCGAGCTGGTGCCGGCCTGCGACGGCGGCCAGGACCCGACGCGGCGGCTGTACGACCTGGTGCGGCGCGCGGAGACGGCCCGACTGGACTGCGCACCGGACCGGCTGTACCGGCACGCCGTGGGTCTGTTCGGCCCGGACCTGCCCCCGGACGGCTTCGCGTCCCTGCGGTCGGCGGCCGCCTACGTGCAGTGGCAGGTCGAGGACCCGGACGCGGTGACACGGTTCGCCGAGCGCCTGGCCGAACTGCTGGACACCCCGCCCACGCCCGCGGCCCCCGCTCCCGCCTGGTCCCCCATCCTCGTCGAGCTGGACCGCAGCGGCGAGGGCCGCGACCGGGTCAGCGTGCGGGTGTCCGTGTACCGCCACGGACAGCGCCGCCCCGTGGGCGCGGTCCGGCTGCCCCGCGGCGGGGTACGGGCGTACGTCCAGGAGCACATCGACCAGGCGTTCAGCCACCTCGCCCCGGACGCCGAGCAGCTGCTCGCCTTCGTCCTGCCGCGCGAGTGGCTGAACGAACCGGTCGCGCAGTGGGAGTGCGGCCCGGAGGACTCCACCCCGCTCGGCTGTGCGCACCCCCTGGTCGTGACCGACCGCTCCCGGCACCGCAATCCCCGTCTGCGCCACCACCTCGCCAAGAAGTGGCTGAAGCTGGAAGCCGGTTCCGCGGACGGCCTGCACCGCGTGGACTGCGGTGGCCGGGAGCGGCCGCCCAGCCTGCGCAAACGCCTGCGGGAGGAGGACGCGGACCTGGCGGGCTTCGCCGCCCCGCCGGCCGCCGTGCCGGGTCACTTCGAGGTCGGCCTGAACATCCCGGTCCCGGTGCTGCTGTGGCCGCGCACGGGCTGCCCCGGCACCGAGCACGACACGTCCGCCTGCGCGGGAACCGTCTTCCTCGACGGCCTCGCCCCCTGCCTCGACGGTGTTCCGCCGACGGAACTCCCCCGGCACGTCCAGGCGTTGCGGGAGGAGGCAGCAGCGGACGAGGACCCCGACCGGCACTGGGCCAAGGACGTGCAGCTGCTGTGGGACGACCCCCGCTGTTTCCCCGAGCCCGCCGCGAGCCTGCACACCCCCGTCGCCTGAACCACCGCACCGAGCACCCAACGGAGAAGAAGGACCCCATGCCCCTGTGGCCCGTCTACACCGGTACGAAGGAGCCGCACGACGGCGTCCGTGAGCTGCCCGCGCCCCCGCCCTGGCGGGCCTTCGACGGCGGCCCCGAGCTGAGCACGCCCGCCGACACCGCCGATGCCGCGGCGACCTGCCCCGACCGCACGCACCGGGCCGAGACGTACCAGGCCACCCCGCAGACGGTCCAGCTGGTCAACGCGGCCCTCTACCTGCGCCGTCCGCTGTTGGTGACGGGCCCGCCCGGCACCGGGAAGTCGTCGCTCGTGTACGCGGTGGCCCGGGAGCTGAAGCTGGGTCCGGTGCTGCGCTGGAACATCACCAGCCGCAGCACCCTCCACGACGGCCTCTACCAGTACGACCCGCTCTCCCGCCTCTACGCGGCCCGCCAGGCGGCGGCCCTGCGACCGGGCGTCCCCGCCGCCGAGTCGGGCATCGAGGACCACCTGCGCCTGGGCCCCCTGGGCACCGCCCTCCTCCCCTACGCCCGCCCCCGCGCCCTCCTCATCGACGAGATCGACAAGAGCGACCTGGACCTGCCGAACGACCTCCTCAACGTCCTGGAGGAGGGCCAGTACGAGATCCCCGAGCTGGTGCGCGCCTCCCGCCACGCCCGCACGGCCGAGGTCATGGTCGACGGCACCCACGAGCGCGTCCCGGTGGAGCACGGCCGGGTCCGCTGCCGCGCCTTCCCCTTCGTCGTGCTGACCAGCAACGGCGAGCGCGAGTTCCCGCCCGCCTTCCTGCGCCGCTGCGTCACCCTGCGCCTGCGCCAGCCCGACGACCACCACCTCGCCGAGATCGTCCGCGCCCACCTGGGCGAACCCGACGCCTACGCAGAGAAGCTCATCACCCGCTTCCTCACCCGGGTCGGCGGCGGCGACCTGGCCACCGACCAGCTCCTCAACGCGATCTACCTGGCCCGCTCCTCCGACCTGGCCCAGGAGTCCCTGGACGAGCTGGCGGAGCAGCTGATGCCGTACCTCGGCGAGGCACCGCAGGCAGATGCTTTCTGACCGGCCCGCCGCCGCGGCGCCCCTGGCCCGCCTGGCCGACGTACTGGCCAAGGCGACCGGCGGGGTGCGCCCGACACCGCTGGAACTGGCGGAACTGCTGTGGCTGGCCCGGCAGATGGAGCCGGCGGAGGGCGAGGGGGGCGGTGCTGTTCCGGCACCGGCGGAGCCGGCCCCCGCGCGCGAGCACCCCCTCCCGGAGCCCCCCGCTCCCGACCCACCGGCACCGGCCCCGGACGAGCCGTCACCCGCCTCCCCCGAACCGGAGCCCCCGCGCGCACCTCTCCACCTCCCCTCCCCCACCGCGGCACCGGGCCCGTACGCCTCCCTCCTGGCGCCCGCGCCCCCGATGCTGCGCCACCCCCTGGGCCTGCAGCGCTCCCTGCGCCCGCTCAAGCGCCGTACGGACGCCCCGGTCGGCCTCCGCTTCGACGAGCACGCCACCGCCGACCGCATCGCCCGCCTGGGCGCGGCCCCCGAGTGGTGGCTGCCCGTGCTCCGCCCCGCCCGGGAGCGCTGGCTGCGCCTGAACCTGGTGTACGACACCGGTCCCACGATGCCTGTCTGGCGGCCCCTGATCCGCGAACTGCACACGGCGCTGGCCCAGTCGGGCGTGTTCCGTACGGTGGCCGTGTACCGCGCGGGCCCCGACGGCTCGGTGCGCGGCGACGGCGCGTACCCGCCCGGCGACGGCCGCACGGTCACCCTCCTGATCAGCGACTGCATGGGCCCGCAGTGGCGGCCGGGCGAGGCGGGCACGCTGTGGTACGACACCCTGCGCCGCTGGGCCCACCAGATGCCGCTGGCGGTCGTCCAGCCGCTGCCCGAACACCTGTGGCGCGACACGGCGCTGCCCGCCGAACCGGGCCTGCTCTCGGCCCCGTTCCCGGCGGCGCCGACCGCGACGCTCACGTTCACGCCGTACGAGGAGGAACCACCGCAGGGGGCGATACCGCTGCCCGTCCTCGAACCCGGTCCGCGGTGGCTGGCGAACTGGGCCGGACTGGTGGCGTCGATGGGCGGCTCCCCGTTCCCCGGTTCGGCGGCCCTGCTGGGGCAGCCCCTGGACCTGGAGGGCCGTACCGACGTGGCCCTGCTCCCGGCCGAGGAACTGGTCCTGCGCTTTCGCGCGACCGCCTCTCCGGAGGCGTTCCGGCTGGCCGGGCATCTGGCCGTCGGCCGGCCGGACCTGCCGGTCATGCGGCTGGTCCAGCGGGCGGTCGAGCCGGATCCGCGCCCGCAGCATCTGGCCGAGGTGATCCTCAGCGGCGTACTGACGGCGGTTCCGGGACCGCCGGGGTCGTACAGGTTCCGCCCGGGGGCGCGCGAGCTGCTGCTGCGCGGCCTGCCCCGCGCCGCCCGCACCGGTACGACCGAACTGCTCCGCCGGGTGGGCGGGTTGATCGAGGAACGGGCGGGTGCGGCGCCCGGCGAGTTCCGGGCGGTGATGCCGGACGCTGCCGGGTCGACGGAGGCGGACGGGGAGGCGTTCGCGACGGTACGGCCCGAGAGCGTGCGCCGGTTGACGGACGGCCGGGAGGCGCCCGTGCCGCGTGTGCTCGGGGGGCGCTATCGACTGCTGCGGCGGCTCGGGCCGGCGGGGTCCGTGTGGCTGGCCGAGGACAGGGAAGAGCCGCGGGCCGTGGCGGTGTGGACGCGTCGGCCGTTCTTCGAACCGGCGGAGAGCGAGGCGTTCCTGCGGGACGCGGCACGACTGAAGGCGCTCGCGCACCGGAATGTGGTCACCGTCCACGACTTCGGGATCGAGGACGACGTTCCGTACGTCGTCATGGAACACCTGGACGGAATCGCGCTCAACACCCTGGCCGCACCCAACGGCTACCGCCTGCCGCCACCCCTGACCGTGTCGATCGGGATCCAGCTCGCGCACGCCGTCAAGGCCGTCCACGAGGCGGGTCTCACGCACGGCGACTTCGGCATGTCCCGAGTCATGCTGCTGCCCGACGGAACCGTCAAGCTCAGCGTCTTCGTACCAGGCAGGTTCTCGGGCGAAGCGGGGCGAGACCGCGACCTGCATCGACTGTGCGAGGTGATGCTGCTCCTGGGCTCGGGGGGCGCCAGGCCGAGCGAGCCTTTCACCGGCCCTCAACTCGTGCACCTGCCCGCCGGATTGAGGCAGGGGTACGCGAACATTCTCAACCGGCTCGCGTCGGTTTCGCTCCGGGACCAGGCTCAGGGACTGCACCTGCTCACGGACGAGGATCTGCTGGTCCAAGCCCTCGCCGCATACGACAGCCGACGCTCCTACTCCGTCCTCGGCCCCCTGAAGGTCGAACTCGACCACCGCGCAGCGGTCTTCGGCCCGACCGAGCTCGCGGCCCTCGCCATGCTGCTGCTCCGGCACGGGCGGGAGGTGACCCACGAGGAGTTCAGGACCGGCCTGTGGAACCGGGCCGACGCACCGAAGGACGTCATGCCGGTGCTGGGCGCGATCATGAACAGGCTCCGCAAGGCCCTGGGCCCCGGCGCGCTGGCGACGCTCCCCGGCGGCTACGCCCTGCACGCCAGCGCCGACTACGTGGACCTGGTCCGCTGCGAGGACCTGGAACGGACGGCCACGATCCTGACCTCCGAGGGCCGCCTCCCCGAAGCACGCGAGCGCCTCACCAAGGCACTGGGCCTCTGGCACGGCACCGGCGCCCTCGCGGACGTCCCCGGCCCCGCCGCCCGCACCGCCCGCACCCGCCTCCAACAGCTCCGCCTCGCCCTGCACCGCAAGCTCGCCGAACTCGACCTGGACCTCGGCGAGCCCGAGCGCGCGGCCACACAACTCACCGACCTCCTGCGGGCATACCCCTCCCGGGAGGACTTCCGCCGGCTGCTGCTGATCGCGCTCCGCCGCCAGGGGCGTACGGAAGAAGCGCTGGAGGTCTACGAGGAGTACGAACTCGCGGGCGGAACGGACCCCGAACTCCGCGTGTTGGGCCGCGAGTTGCGCGACGAGTACGACGAACCCGTCGACGACGCCCCGGCTGCCGAACCGGACCACCACCCCCTGTCCGTGGAGGATCCGCACGATCTGCCGCCGGGCTCCTTCCCCACCGAGGAATCACTGCCGTCGATCTTCGCCACGCAGGAACAGGACGCGTCCTCCGTGGAGACCCCGCTGCCGCAGAACGAGGTGCCGGAGAGCCTGTTCGCCGTGGAGGATCCGCTCGGCGAGGTGCCCCCCTGGGACAGGGAGGACGACTACGACGACCAGTTCGACTACGACCCGGAGCGCTTCGAGCCCCCTGACGACGAGCCGCCGCCCACCTACCTCACCACCGTCACCTTCCAACTGGCGGACGCCCCCGAGGACGCGGACACCGTGGCGGCGCTCGGCCGCGCGGTCACCCGGCTGCTGACGGGGAGCGGGCTGAGCCCGGACGCATACGAGCTGTCCCCGCAGGACGACGGCTACTCGGTGGTGTTCGCGCCGGAGGTGTCGGTGCTGCCGCTGCTCTCCATGATGTCGCTGCGGTTCCAGGACGAACTGGTGTTGCTGGGCGGCCACCGATGGCTGGTGACGTTCTCGTGCTTCCACGAGGACGGCCGCGATCCGGAGATCCCTGACCCGGTCGCGGTCCGCGAGGCTCTGGACACCGCCGACGACCGGCGGGGCATCATCGCCGTTCCGCAGACACTGCGGGACGAGTGGGACGAAGACACGGATGAGGCACCCCGGCTGCGGCCCCTGCGCCCCGGCCCCGCGTCGGGCTGGTACCGCCTCGCTATGTTGCCCCGCGTCGTCTTCGACGGCAGCGTCGCGCCGCCGCCCGTGCACGGTCCCTACCCGCTGCCCGGCGAAGGCCTTTTCCCCAGGGCGTCGGGGGTGACCAGGGCTGTCGTCCACACGCTCCCGGGCGGCGGCTTCAGCCTCACCCGAACCGATCGGGCCACGGCCTACTACGAGGTGGACCTCACCGAGCGCCGGCTGGAGCTGGACGTGACCAGGCCGGCCTTCCGCGCCGTGGGACCGGCGACCTGGCGTGTCACGGATCCGTGCCGGGCGGTGGCCCTTGGAAGCGCCGAGTCCGTGCCCGAGGCCGTCGTCGGCGCCCTGCGAGCACGGCTCGACCAGTTGCCGTACCAGCCGGACGCCCGGGGCGCACTCGGCGACGGACCGGGACCGGACGCCGTGCCCGGTGTGAGCGTGCGCTGGGACCTCACGCTCACACCGACCCGCTTCTCGTAGTCCCGCTCCTTCTGAAACCCCCCATTCAGCCGCACCCCGCCCGGCCCCCTCCCGCAGGCGCGCCGTCGCGATCCCCCAGAGGATGCGAAGGAAGCCGCCGTCCGGCCCCCAAGGCCCGAACACTCGGGAGGTAATGCCGTGACCGTCAGTCTGGAGCGATTGCGCCGCTGCCACTTCGCCGTCGACGTGGGCGCGGCCCGCACCCGGGTCTACGTGAAGGGTGCCGGTCTCGTCGTCGACCAGCCCTCGGTCGCGGCCGTGAACACCCGTACGGGGGCGCTCATCGCGGTGGGTGAGCTGGCGCAGCAGATGACGGGGAGGACGCCGGGTTACATCACGGTCGTACGGCCCATCCACGGTGGCACGATCGTCGACATCGAGATGGCCCAGCGCATGCTGCGCCATCTGATCGGTGACAAGACGCGCCGCAGCCTGCGCCGCAGAGCCCGGCTGCGGGCGGCGGCATGCACCCCGCACGCCGCCGATCCGCTGGCCCAGCGGGCGACGATCGAGACGCTGGTCGGGCTGGGCGCGCGGCGTGTGGAGCTGGTGGACACGCTCATCGCGGCCGCCGTGGGGTGCGGGCTGCCCGTGGACCGGCCCGAGGCCACCATGATCATGGTGTGCGGGGCGGCGGCCACGCAGGTGGCCGTGCTCTCTCTCGGGTCCGTCGTCACCGCGGAGCGGATCCCGGTCGGCGGGGAGGCCGTCGAGCACGCGATCATGCAGCATCTGCGGCACCAGCACGCGCTGCTGCTGCCCAGCCAGGCCGTGCGGCCGCTGCAGCTCGCCCTGTCCGGCAACGGGACCGCCCCGCACGGGCCGGCCTCGACGGAGATCCAGGGGCGGGACGTGGTGACCGGCCTTGCCCGCAGCGTGCGGGTCGACACAGCCGCCATGCGCGACGCCATCCAGACCCCGCTGACGGCCGTCATGGACGGCATCGGCAAGGTGCTGCGGGAGTGCCCGCCCGACCTGGTGGCCGATCTCCCCGAGCGCGGGATCGTGATGGTCGGCGGTTCCGCGCGGATGCCCGGCCTGGACCAGATGCTGCGCCGGGCGACGGGCGTCCCGGTGTACATCGCGGAACGGCCCGACGTGTGCGCCATAGAAGGCCTCGGTGCCATGCTGGAAGGCCGGATCGAGCCGATGCTCCTCGGCCCGCTGGCCACCTGAGGCAGCCCGGCGCGGGCCGGAGGTTCACCGGGAGCCGGTGAGGTTCCCGCGGGAGGGGGACGACGTCTTCCGCGCCGCCGGTTTCGGCACGAAGACGCAGGCGAGTACGGAGCCGGTGATCGCGGCAGCGGCCGCGGCGATCAGGACCCGGTTCAGGCCCACGGCACCACCGTGCTGGAACAGCACGCCGAAGACCGCGACCCCGAGGGTCTGGCCCAGCTGCCGGAAGGTGGTCATGGCGCCGGCGGCCATACCTCCCCGCTCCGGTGGCAGCGCCGCGAACACCGCGGCCCCCATGGCCGGGCCCAGCAGCCCCAGCCCGATGCCCGTGACGGCCAGTCCCGCCGTGAGAGCGCCGGCGGACGAGTGCGCGGCCGGCCCGGCCTGCAGTGCGCAGCCGATGCCGCTCAGCAGCAGGCCGGTGGCGAGGATGGCCCGCGGGGACTTTCCGTGCAGCCTGCGTCCGCTGATCAGTGAGGTGGCGAAGGAGGCCAGGGCGAGCGGCATGAGCGCGAGCCCGGCGCGCACCGGCCCCAGGCCCAGCCCGGACTGCAGCCACACCGAGGTGTAGACGAGCGCGGCGAAGGCGGCGGTGGAGGCGACCACGCACATCAGCACGGCCGAGAACGACGCCCGGGAGAACAGCCGCACGTCCAACAGCGGTGCGGGGCTGCGCAGTTCGACGCGGACGAAGACGGCGAGGCCGAGGGCGGCGAGTGCCCCGGGCGCCAGCACTCCGGGCGAGGACCAGCCCGCTTCGCCAACCCGTGTCAGGGCGTGGGTGAGCGACCCCGCACACACGGCGAAGGCGATCACGCCCGGCAGATCGACGCGCGTGCCGGTGCCCTGCCGCCCCGGGGCCAGCACCCGAAGGGACAGGGCGACGGTCACGGCGACGAGGGGGAGGTTGAGGAAGAAGACCGCACGCCAGTCGAGGTACTGGGTGAGGACGCCGCCGAGCATCGGGCCCGCGGCGGCGGCCAGGCCGGTCACCGCGCCGAAGACGCCCATGGCCCGGCCCAGGTCGGGGCCCCGGTAGACGGAGCCGATCAGGGCGAACGCGGTCACCGCCATCGCCGCGCCGCCGACGCCCTGCACCCCGCGGGCCGCGATCAGGGCACCCGCGTCCGGGGCCAGGCCGCACAGCAGCGACGCGACGCCGAAGACGGCCAGTCCGGCGACGTACACCGTGCGCGCACCGAGCCGGTCCGCCAACGCCCCCATCGTGAGCATCAGTACGGCCAGGACCAGCGTGTAGACATTGACCACCCACTGCAGCGCGGACAGCGGGGCGGACAGCCCCGCCCCGATGGCGGGCAGGGCGACGGACAGCACGGTGGTGTCGAGCAGGAACACGAACGAGCCGAGGCAGACGGCCACCAAGGGCCACCATGAGCGCATGAGGTTTCCTCCGAGAGGCTTGCCGGACGCCTCTCACGATCCGGAGCGGCGCCCCACCGCCACCACCCGGCGCCTCACGCGCGGCGAATACCGGCACACTGATACCTCATGAAGACGGATACCGTCACCCTGGACGACATCGATCGGGGTCTGGTGCATGCTCTGCAGATCGACGGCCGGGCCCCGTTCCGCCTCATCGGCGAAGCCCTCGGCGTCTCCGAGAACACGGTCGCCCGGCGCTACCGCCGCCTGCGCGGCGCCGACGTCCTGCGCGTGGTCGGCACGCTCAACGGCGCCCGCCTCGGCTACAACGCCTGGACCATCCGGCTGCGGTGCACCCCGGACTCCGCCGACGCCATCAGCAAGGCTCTCGCCGCCCGCCCCGACACCTCGTACGTACATCTGCTCTCCGGCGGCACCGAGATCTCCTGCAGCACCCAGACGCCCACCAGCGACGAGAGCGAGGCCCTGCTGCTGAACAAGCTGCCCCGAACCAGCCGCATCACGTCCGTCTCCGCCCATCTGCTGCTCGGCAACCACGCGCTGCCCAACAACTGGGCCGGTCCCGCCCGCCTCGCACCCGAACAGGCCGCGCTGCTCGCCCCGCCGCCCGCCGAGGACGGCGACGTGTCCCTCGGGCCGGCGGACCGCCCGCTCTTCGACCTGCTGTCACGGGACGGACGGGCGAGCCACACCGAACTCGCCGCCGCGACGGGCTGGTCCGAGGCGACCGTGCGACGCCGGCTCATCGCACTGCGCCGGGCGGGCGCACTCGTCTTCCTGGTCGACATCCCGCCGGCCGCGCTCGGTTTCCGCACCGAGGCCCGTCTGTGGATGTCCGTACGGCCCTCCCGGCTCACCGCCGTGGCGGCGGCGCTGGCCGCTCATCCCGAGGTCTCGCTCGTGGCACAGACCACCGGGCAGACCAATCTCCTCGCGGCCGTCAACTGCCGGGACTCCCTCGACCTCGCGCGGTACCTGACCGAGCGGGTCGCCTCCCTGGACGCGATCCACACGATGGAGACAGCTCCCGTGATCCGCACGGTGAAGCGGTCCGGCGCCCTGCTTCCGCTCGAACGCCGCAGGTGATCAGTACGGCAGGATGCGCCCCGAGGGCGTCCTGCGGTCGATCTCCTGCCCGCGCGGGGCGGCGGGCCGACGACTGACACGTACCCGGATCCGACGGTCCATGACGCCCTCCTCCTGCAGGCACCGCCCGGTGGCGGCTCCTCGTAGGAGGTGCGTGCCCCGGACACGCCATGTCCAAGCCATGTCGGGGCCAAGT
Source organism: Streptomyces griseochromogenes (assembly GCF_001542625.1). Lineage (NCBI taxonomy): Bacteria > Bacillati > Actinomycetota > Actinomycetes > Kitasatosporales > Streptomycetaceae > Streptomyces > Streptomyces griseochromogenes. Next base: position 9,038,172 of record NZ_CP016279.1, read on the forward strand.
CATGTGTCATATCCGGTGCTTGATGAAAGGAGTGAAGTGTTTTGCACGCCCCCGGGGCCCGACCGGTCACCGGCCCGCGAGGTACTGCCCGAGGGCGTGGTCGAGTCGGGCGGTCCACTCGGTGAGCCGGCTGCCGCGCGCGAAGGGGTGCGTACGACGCGGGGAATCCCGGCGTGCCGAAGGCGGTGCCGGTGGCGGTGAGGCGGGTGGACTCGACGGCCCGGGCGATGCCGAGGTCGAGGACCCGGGGCCCGCCCTCGGCCATGACGATGTTGCCGGGCTCAGGCCGTCCCGACCCAGTAGGGCCGGTTCTGCGCCGCGACGGGCGGCGACTGGTAGACCCACGCGCCCGCCGGGCTCCTGTCCTCGATCAGGTCGAGGAAGGGCTTGCTCCGGCCCTGCTGCGGGGCCTGGCCCGGGGCCAGCGCGACCGGGTCCACTCCGTAGCCCAGGTCGTACCAGGCGTACGGCGAGAAGACGTTGAGCGGTGCCGCTAGCGGGCGGTGGTACGGGCTCGCGGCGTCCTTGCCGGTCCACCTGCTGCCGTACTCGGTGAACGGCGCCGCGCTGACCGCCTTGGCGGACAGGCCGCCGAGGTCCGCCTCGAAGGAGAAGTAGGTGTCGGCCGGTGTGAAGGAGCCGTCGGCGGCCGCCGTGCCGTACGTGCCGCACACCACCTTCCACCGGTCGGCCGCCTTCGGGTCGGCGGTGGTGGCGTTGGGCACCGGGAGGGTGTGCTGGAAGCCGGCCTTGTGCTTGGGCTCGTTGAACAGTTCGACGCCCGCCTTGATGGCGATGTCGTTGTCGCACGCCACGTGGATGCGGCAGAACCCGAGGGTGCGGGTCTGGTCCTCGCCGTGCGCGTACTGCGCGTAGGTGAGCTTCGGCACCCGCCCGGCCTCGGCTGTGGGATGGGCGACCACATTGAGCTCGATCTCCTGTGTGACGGCCGCGCCGCTGCCGAACTGGGCGAAGTAGAGCTGGTAGTTGAGGGACAGGCAGACGCTGTCGTCGAACACGGCGGGTGACAGGTGCCTGCCTGCCGGGTCGTGCGCGAGCAGGTCCGCCACCGCCTGCTTGTCGCCGGGGTCGTCCAGCAGGTAGTCGAAGCCGATGTTGGTGAAAGCGCCGTAGAAGAAGGGCAGGGTGAGGCACGCGGGGAGAGACGGGAGGTCGCGCCCGGCCGGCCGGCCGCTCATCGTGTGTACTCCTCGGTGGCGGAGGCGCGGTGCGCCCTGATGGTTTCGGTGGCCTCGGTGTGCGCGGCCTCGAAGTACTCCCCCACGAGTTCGAAGGTGGGGCAGGCGTGCAGGCCCGTCTCCGCGAGGACCGGATCGGGGTACGGGTTGCGGTACAGCCGCTCGGAGAGGTCGCGCAGCTCCAGCATCACCGGCACCGCGTACCGCATGGCCGGCGGGGAGCCGGTGAAGGCCAGTTCCAGCAGGGTGAGCAGATAGGCGTAGCGCCGGTTGAAGGACTCCGCGTGCGCTCGGACCTGGGAGCCCTCCGGATAGTCCCGTACCTTCGCGGCCGAGTGGATGGCGTACGCGTCCTCCCAGACGACGTCGATGAGCGGGCCGCTGGGCTTGCTGCGCGGCAGGTCGTACCTGCCGTAGCGGCGGCCCACCCGGATCTCCTTGAAGCGGAAGTAGTGGGCGACCTGGCGTTCCTCGCCGAAGATGGTGTCGTCGCTGTCCCAGATCGTGCCGTCGGCGCCCTCACCCTGGTCGCTGATCACCTCGACGGCCAGGAGCGCGCTCTTCAGGTCGGTGACGGCGAACACCTCTCCGCCCGAGTTGTAGAAGTCCTCGGGGCCCACCTGCCGTTCCGGGGGGCCGGTGAAGATGGTGGGGCCGGCCGCCCGGCCCTCCTCGTGGTCGCGCCGCTGTTGCCCTTCCAGCTGGATCAGGGCCTGCCGGATGAGGTCGTAGAACTGCCCGATGGACGTCCAGCCGGTCCGACCCGGCTTGGAGGGCACGAACGAGCGGGGGCGCTCGATGAGCATGAAGGTCTCCAGCGCCTCGGGCGAGAAGTGCTGGAGGGGGATCTTCGGCAGGCTCGGGTCGCTGAACGGCAGCTGTGCGGGGTATCCGGCGACGAACCGGGGGTGGGCGACGTCCGGGGTGCCGCCGACCGCGTTGAGCAGGTTCGCGGCGAGGGTCAGGTGCAGCATCTCCTCCAGGACGACGCTGCGGATGGTGCCGTGTGCCTGGCGGTTGGTGCCGGGCTTGATGGTGTACATCCCGGTCATGTAGACGGGGATCGTCAGGTGCTCGACCTCCAGTGCCGCCTGGAGGAACGTGCGGAGGTCCTCGACGGTCGCCGGCGGTTCGGGGCCGCTGCGGGTGAGGGCGTAGGCGTTGATCATCGGGTGCCCTCCGTCGCATGGGTGACCGGCTGGTGCAGCTCGGCCAGGTCGCGGTGGATCTTCTCGGCGCTGCGCAGGGCGAGCGCGGCCATGGTGAGCGTGGGATTGCTGGTGCCGATGGAGGGCATGCTGCCGCAGCCCACGGCGAACAGGTTGGGGTGGTCGTGGGTGCGCTGGTAGGAGTCGACCACGGACGAGCCCGGCCGGGATCCCATGATGTGCGTGCCCGCGCCGTGCCCGGCACCGTGGTAGGCCAGGTCCAGCACCTCGCCGCCCGGTTCGACCTGATGCCGGAAGTGGCCGAGGGGGGCGACGCCGCCCTGCGGGCCGTGGTCGGTGAAGTCCTTCTCCACGCCGAGCGCGGCGAAGATCTGCTGGGAGACCTTGCGGGCGGCGAAGACACCGTCCCGGACCTGTTTGTCGAGGTCGTAGTGGAGGATGGGCCGGGGATTGCCCACGCCGTCGCGGTGTCCGCGCGGGTCGATGGTGACCCGGTTGGCGGGGTCGGCGTGCTGCTCGACGGCGATCTGGAGCTGTACCTGGCGGTTGATCTCGTCGCCCAGCCGGTGGCGCAGTTCGGGGCCGAAGATCCCCTCTTCCTTGATCTCCCCCTTGGCGTCGCCGCCGAGTCCCAGCATGGCGCCGACGTTGCTGAAGGGGGCGCCGGTCGCCCAGCCCCAGCCCCAGTTGCCGATCTCGATGCGGAACGGGGCACGCCTGCCGCGTCCTGCGCCGAACCGGAAGCACTCCAGGCCCGTGGTGTGTCCGGGACCGCGGAACGGTCCGACGGGCTCGCCCTGCGGCATCCTCGCCCAGGCCAGCATGGTGGGGTGGTCCATGAGGTGGCATCCCACGTAACCGCTGCTGTTGGCCATCTCGGAGGCGAGCAGCAGCACGGCGTTCTCGATGGCGTGCGCGGCCAGGACGACGATGTCGGCCTCGGCGGTGTACGGGGTGCTCACGGGGGTGGCCGGATCGCCGTACTCGCGGAACTCCACGCCGCGCACGGAGTCTCCGCGGCCCGGCAGCACCCGGCTGACCACGCAGCGGGTGGCGAGGTGGACCGAGTCGGTGAAGTCCTGCTGGAGCCTGAGCGGTGAGGACTTGGCCTGCACCGGACAGATCGGGGTGCAGCTGGAGTTGCCCACGCACCGCTCGCCGAAGTTGGGCAGTCCGACGGCACCGCGCGGGCGGTAGCCGCGGCCGCCCGCGAAGAGCGGGTTGGGGGTGCTGTTGCGGCCCTGCGGCAGCCCGTACACCCGCAGCGTGTAGTCCTCGCCGGCCACGACGTCCCGTACGGCCCTGCCGTCGAGTCTGTCCTGGAACATCCAGTCCTGGTGGCTCCAGGGGATCTCCTCCATCGGGTACTCGTAGTCGGGGTCCGGTACGACCCCGAGGCGCCACTGCGCGGTCGCGTCGCCCGCGGAGCCGATGAGCAGCTCCGCCTCGCGCACGTGGCGCTCCATCTCGCCCGCCGTCACGGGCCAGTTGCGCCCGTAGCGGTAGCGGTCGCGGGTCGCGTAGTCCTCCGGGTGCATCCGCGGGATCGCGCCCAGCCAGTGCATCGCCGCGCCGCCGAGCGCGCGGACGTAGTCGGTGCCGTAAGGCAGCGGGCCGGTCTGCACGAAGTGTCCGGTGGCGGTGTAGCCGGGCGGCTCGGCGGTGGGGTGCAGGTCGAGGACGTCCGGGAAGGGCGCTGCCGCGTTGGGCCGATAGGCGGCGTTGGGCACCTTGATCACCGCCGAGGAGAAGGTGTCGACGGAGTCCTGGTAGCCGGCCCAGGTCTCGGTGCCGCCGTTGCCGGCTTCCAGCACCAGGACCTGCCAGCCCTGCCTGCCGAGGTGCCGGGCGACGAGACTGCCGGCCCAGCCGCTGCCGACGACGATGACGTCGTAGCGGCGGCCGTCGACGGCGCAGCCCGTTGTGGTCACGGTCATCGCTTCACTCACTCGCTTCCTCGGGTTCCGGGTCCGGCGGCGCGGCGGCGGCCGGAACGGCGGACGGGGGAACGGCGCGGGAGAGCCGCGGTCCGGGCAGCAGGTGTGCGGGAACACTGCCGGCCGGCAACTGGGTCTGGAACGCCACAGGGGCGGACACGGCCTGGACGGCCGGGTCCTCGGCCGCGGCCCGCAGCACCTCGCGGATCTCCTCCTCGGTCGGCAGTGGTGGTGGCTCCAGCGCCCAGGTCCCGAAGCCCGGTGGTTTGGCTCCTGCCGGGTGCCCGGCGAAGGTGCGCCAGACGAGTCCCTCGGGGTAACTGCTGGGCGAGGCAACGGACTCGGTGTTCGGCACCTCGCGGCGCAGTGCCGCGTGGGCGGCCGGGGCGAGCCGGGGCCAGCCGCCGGTGTACCAGAGGTAGGCCAGCGCGCGGGCGATCTCCCGGTCGAGCGGCGAGAGCCTCTTCGGTCCCTCGGGGGTCTGGAGGGCCTGCTGCCAGGCGTCCAGGAAGGCCGTCAGACGGTCTGCGCCGATCTGCCGGCGTGCGGTGTCGAGGTACAGCCGGGCCATGCCGGTGCCGTGCAGGTCGTAGCCGGCGAAGCCGGTGAGGGGCATCGACAGGTCGACGAACCGGCGCAGTTCGGGGTCGGTCGGAACGGTGTCGTCGGTGAGCACGTTCATCCCTTCTCAGCGATCTGATCAGCACCGGAACGGGGCGGAATTCACGGTGGCCGAGCCGCGAACCGTTCGCCCGTATGACGGCGACGGACGACGGCCCGGAGCGCGTCAGCGGAATTCCCGTCACGCCCGGGCGAATCCCTCACCAGCGGAGGTGGACCGCTTGACGAAGGATTCTGCGCGTCCGGCAATCGCCCGACAATGGGTGCGGACAACGCGTGATCAATTCGGCGAAACGTCCCGGCGTGGTCCGCTCCAGGGGGAAACGCTTTTCCTGTCCCGCCCACAGACACCCGCTCCTCCGGCATATTCATCAAGGCGGGCTAGATCCCGAACACACGAGCATCTGCGTTCATCCGAACGTGACGAGTGGCGGATCAACCGGCCCTCGTCGGCCGGACGCCGGCACGAATGTCCGGATTGCGACTTTGCGGCTCGCGGCACCCGTAATCCGGCCGCATGGCGGATCTTGTCCGGCTGACGGTCACTCACTACACATATCCAAGACATGTGCTAAGAAGCGTCTGGCATTGCATGGCATTGGGGCGTGGTTATGACTGCTTTCGAAGGTCGTCTTATCGGCCGTGCGACTGAGCTGGCAGAACTGTCCAGGTTGGCGGAGTCCACGCTCGCGGGCGAGGGACAGGCCGTGTTCGTCGTCGGTGAGGCCGGTCTCGGGAAGACCTCGGTGCTTGAGCAGGCCGCCGCGAACGCCGAGCGCATGGGCATACGGGTGCTGCGCGCAAGCGCCCAGAACCTGGAACTGCCACGCCCGTTCGCGGTCGTCTCAAGCTGCTTGAGGCTGGAGGAGTCCCCCTCGGATGCCCCGCGGGCCCGGGCCGCCGAGGTCCTGCGGGGCGAGGCCCGCTATGGGCTTCCGGGCGCCACGAGCGAGGCGGCGGGGGCATATGCCGCGACCATCGAGGCAGTGCTCGGGCTGGTCGAGGACATGTGTACGCACGGGCCGCTGGCACTGTTCCTCGACGACCTTCAATGGGCGGACGAGGCAAGCGTGGCGGCGCTGCGTGAGCTGGTGCGTTCGGTGCATCAACTGCCGCTCCTGGTGGTGGGCGCCTACCGGCCTGCTCCCGGAGCCGGGGAAGTCGACCATCTGTCACGGAGCCCGATCGCCGGCAACCGCACCCTGCTGGAGCTGACACCACTCGACACGCGGGCCGTGGCGGCGCTGCTGGCGGATCTGTGCGGCCAGGAGGCCGGCCCGCGCCTGCGGCGCATGGCCGAGGGAGCCGCCGGCAATCCGCTGTACCTCACCGAGTTGATCGCCGCGCTGAGGCGCGAGGATGCCATCGAGACCGGCGGGGCGCAGGCGGAGACCGCCCCCGGCTGCTCGCTGCCGCCGCTGACCGCGCTGGTGACGCACCGGTTCCGTCGTCTGCGTGCTGACGTGCTGCAGGCGCTGCGCGTCGCCTCCGTACTGGGCACCGGCTGCACCACCGCCGAACTCGCCGCGGTCATGGACATACCGGTGCGTGACTTGCTGACCGTCATGGCGGAGGCCGAGGCATCCGGGGTGCTGAGGGACACCGGCCCATGCCTGCGCTTCCGCCATGAGCTGATCCGTCACGCCCTGTACGACACCGTGCCGGAGTCGGTCCGGGCCATGCTGCATGGAAGAGCGGCACGGTGTCTTGCCGAGGCCGGGGCGGCACCTGAACGCGTTGCCGAGCACCTGCTCAACGGGATACCGAGCCCGGACTTCCTGATCACCTGGCTGGAAGGATCCGCGGCACGGCTCACCACGCGTGCGCCGTCGATGGCTCTGCGGCTGCTGGCCACGGCGCTGGAACTCGGCGACCCCACGGACGCGGGGTATGGCAATCTCCGCCTGTACCACGCCATCGCGCAGCTCTCCTGCGGTCACCTCGCCGAGGCGGAGGAGAGTGCCCGTCGCGCCCTGGCCAAGGCGGCTGAGCCCGGGTTGGCATGCCTGATGCGCTGGGTCGTCGTTCAGGCCGCGTTCGCCCGCGGCCGGCCCGATCTGGCGCTGGCCGAGGCGCGGGCCGGATACCGGAGCACGGACGTACCGGCGATCGAGAAAGTGCGGCTCCAGGCGTTCGGCGCGGTATGCCTCTTCGCGCTGGGCGACCTCCGCGAAGCCGGCGTGGTCGCCGCACGTGCGCGGCGTGCCGCCGACCGGGCCGGTGACAGCTCCGCCCTGGCCAACGCCCTGTACGTGTTGGCGGCCAAGCGGTTCATCGAGACGCCTGACGCCGAAGCGGTCGAACTGGCGCGGCAGGCGTCCCGTCTCACACCCGACACGATGCACCCGTCGCAGTGGGCGGGGCTGCAACTCGCCCTGGCCAACTGCTACGCCGATCTCGATCTCGGTCACGACGCCCGGCGAGCCCTCGCCGCCGTACGAAGACCGGCGGAGCACATCGGAGGGATGTACCTGCCCTGGTACCACCTGTCCTGCGCGCTCCTCACGTTCCATACGGGTCACTGGGACGATGCCCTGGCGGAGATCGAAGCAGGCCTCAACCGCGGAGGCCGGAGCGCGATGAGCCGGGCGCTGCGGGCACTTGCAGCGGTGATCGCCGTGCACAGAGGACGGCGCCCGCTCGCCGAAGCGCACCTGACCGCCGCGGTGCCCGAGCCCGACCATGCGACGGTCGCCGCCTTCTACGAGTACCTGCCGTTGTGCGCGGGCGTCCTTCTGGACGAAGCCCAGGGCGATGCCGGGCGCGCCTGCTCCCGGCTCGCCGAGGCGTTCGACAACGGCGTCGGCCATCTGCCGGGTCAGCTGATCCTGAGCTTCCTGACGCCTGATCTGGTCCGCCTCGCCCTGGCCCAGGGGAACCGCGCGAAGGCACAGCTGTACACCGCCGCCGCGCAGCAGCGGGCCGAACACAGCGGCGGCCTCTATCACCTCGGTGATGCCTACCGGTGTCAAGGTCTGCTGAGCGAGGAGCCCGATCTGCTCCTGGAAGCGGTCCGCTGCTACCGCAACGCTCCGCGGCCGCTCAATGCGGCACTTGCCTGTACCGACGCCGCGGAAATACTGGCACGCAGAGGGCAACTGGACGATGCCCGCGTCCTGCTCGACCAGGCGCTGGACACCTTTGCGCAGCTGGGCGCGGTCTGGGACGCGGCACGGGCGACGTCCCGTCTGCGAGCCGTCGCCGTCCGGCGGGGCTCACAGCGGCCCCGGACCGGCGTTCGCGACGGCTGGGAGGCCCTCACCCACACCGAACGCCTGGTTGCGGAGCACGTGGCCGAAGGATGCTCCAATCCCGAGATCGCGGCACGGCTGTCCATCGCCCGAAGTACCGTCAGCACCCATGTGTCCAGCATCCTCAGAAAGCTGGCGATGACCTCGCGGGTCGAAATCGCCGCGGAGGTGACCCGCCGGCAGAGGTCCGGGCGGCCGCCTTCGCAGGACTGACCCCTCCGTACTCGGCGCGCGTCGGGACCGGTGGGGCGACGCGTTGTTCTCCGGCTCCGTTCACGGAGCCGGAGAACCGTCCGACGGGATGCCGTCAGATCACGGGGTGGAGTGCTCTCGGATCACGAGGGAGCCACTCCGGCCGGTCACCGGTTGTCGACGCACACCTGAGCGGTGCTGTCACTCGTGCACAGCACCAGGTTGCTGCTGTGATTGTCGGTGCCGTCCTTGGCGGGGACGGTGGCGGTGCCATCGCCCGACCACTTGTCACCAAGGTCGTTGGTGAACGTCCAGTGACCCGTCACCGTCTTCATCAGCTGGCCCCGCATGGCCCAGCTGTAGTTGTTCGGCTTCACGGATATCTTGTTCGCGTCGCTCACGGTGTCGGTCTGCGTCCAGGAGTGCTCGTAGCGTGCGCTGATCGCGCTGCTGACCTTGACGGTGACGAATTCGACGTTGATCCCGACCTCGCTGGTGACGGTGATGGAGCTGCCCACCGTGTTGGTCTGGGACGAGGTCTGCGTCCAGGTGATGGTCCGGTCCCCGACGTCGGTGCTGTTGTTCCACACGTTGGAGCTGACCCGCTGCAGGTTCCCCACCGTTGCCACGCTGTCGCCGGTGACCGTGTAGTCGCACGACTTGATGACGCTGGAAGCGTTGCTGCACTGCTTCAGGGCGTACTCGGTGGCCAGGTCCGTGAGGGTGGGGCCGGTGGCCCCCGGGCTGGGCGTGGGGCCGATGATCCACTCCTGGTTGCCGCCGCCACGGCAGTCGTAGATGCCGACCGTCGTGCCGTCGTTGCCGCTTCCCCCGAACACGTCCATGCACTTGTTGGTGTTGACGTTCCGGATGAGGTAGTAGCCGTCACCACTGCCCGAGGGCTGCAGGTACCAGTTCTGCTTGCTGTTGTTCTGGTCGCAGTACACCGGCTCGACGAGGTGGTTGTTGTCGGTGTCGAAATCGATGCACTTCTGCGTCTTGTCGTTGCGGATCAGGAAACTCCCGTCACCGTTGGGCAGGAAACTCCAGTTCGCTATCGGCGTCTTGTTGATGACGATTCCGGTCCGGTAGTCCGGCGAGTCCTTCGCCAGGTCCAACGACGGCGCAAGGCCGTCGCCCTGGGTCAGGCGCGGCGACAGGGACAGGCCCGCCAGGGCGGAGGTGTCCGCGTGGGCCGTTCCGGCCGTCAGCGGAGACACCGAGGTGGCGAGGGCGGCGAGGGCGACGGCGACGAACGCGCCCATCGTCCGCCGCCCCGGCCCGTGGGGGGTCGGCTTGGTGGTCATGGCTTTTCTGTTCTCCTTCGGCAGTTCTTGCCTGTGGGACGGCTCGATGACCGGCCCTCCGCCGCAGAACGTCCTTGGGACGGGAGAGAAAGCACCCCCCGCCCTGGCTGTGGCCCGCGGCGGCGGAGTCAACGTATGGGGACCCGTGCGGCGTTACATCCTTCAACTGACGGAGGGTTGGGGACGGCGGCAAACGACAGGCGGCGCGGACGACCCGGCCACCCTCACCGGACGGATCCCCCAGGCACACCGGACCGGACGGGCCGGGGGACCCGAACGCGCCACCGATCAGGCGCCGCACTCCAGTTCGGCGATCGTCCGATCCAGCCAGGCCTTCTCGGCCTTGGACGTCGCACGCGCGATCAGCGGCACACCCTGCCGGAAGGGGTCGTCGACCTCGGCCGCCGCGAGAGGCTTGTCGCCCCGGTAGAAGAAGCTGCTCGGCTCGTCGAGGCCTTCGTCGGTCAGGCTCAGTACATGACGCGGAGCGGCGGCGATCCCTGGCTGCGCCTCGCGCCGCGGCAGGCCCGCCTTCTCCATGCGCTTGATCGCCGGGCACAGCGTGCCATGGCTGATCGCCTGGTGCCCCCGTGCCGTCGGACGTCGGCGACGGTTCGTCTGCCCCGGCAACGACGACACGCTTTTCCTCAGTGCCTTTGCCGGCCCTCTCCCTGTCCGTCTTCGCGCTCTGCTCGGCGGCTTACGCCTTGATCGGCCCTCTGCTCGACGTCTCCCACGATCTGCATGTCTCCGTCGCCACCGCTGGGCAGCTGCTGAGCCCCTACGCCATCGAGGTCACCATCGGCGGGCCGATCGTGACGGTGATCGGCGAGCAGTGGGGGTGGCGCGCCACCTTCCGGGTCGTCGCCTGCTGCGCGGTCCTCGGCGTCGCCGCCATCACCCTCCTGGTCCCCTCCCACCTCGGAGGCGGCCAGAAGCTCGCGATCCGAGCGGAACTGGCGACGGTCACGCGCAAGCAGGTGCTGTGGGCGCCGGCGATCACCGCCGCGTGTCAGACCGGCAGGGCGACGGTGAGGAAGGGACAGCATCAGCGCCGGCGCCAACGCGGGGACGCCGTTGCGGGCCCTGGCCTGGATCGGTGCGGCCGTCGTCGTCGTCTCCCTGATCGGCACCCTTGTCGCGCTCCGTGCGCGGCGGGGCACGGCCGAGGCCGGCAACAACCCGGCACAGGCACCCGTGCCGTCGTCACCATGACCACCATGTCCGGACGCCGACGGTCGACGGGTGTCCGTCCGCGGCCCCGTCCGGCGCCGCGGAGGGTACGGCGGAAGGAAGACCCGTGCGTTCCATGACCGACACCGAGGGTCACGCTCACCGAACGTCGGTCGGCGCGTCGCCTTCCGCCCGTATCGCGTCCGCCGGATCTTGATCCGAGCGGGTGAGCAGTGGCCGCCGCTCCGGCGTGGCAGCCACCGACTTTTCGTTCTCGCAGGCCAGATCGATTCTGCATTGACCTGCGCTGGTGGGGCGGGTGGGACTCGAACCCACGGCCGACGGATTATGAGTCCGCTGCTCTAACCGGCTGAGCTACCGCCCCATAGCGGCGTGTCGCGTACATGTGTGCGCGCCGTCTGCCGCAGCATAGCCGCTCATACGATCTCCTGCTTCGGATGGTCGGCTTCTGCGCTGCTTCCTGACCTTGAGGACTTCGCAGCGCCCGCGCCGGTTCCCCCGAACATGAAAAAGGACCCCTGCGGGGTCCTCGTTCAGCGTGCTCCCCCGACTGGACTCGAACCAGTAACCTGCCGGTTAACAGCCGGCTGCTCTGCCAATTGAGCTACGGAGGACCGAAGCTCCCCCGACTGGACTCGAACCAGTAACCTGCCGGTTAACAGCCGGCTGCTCTGCCAATTGAGCTACGGAGGATCGCCTCGTTGCATCGAACGTACCTACCTGGGTATTCGCCAGGGGGCGGGCGCTCGCTGCGACACATACATTAGCGCAAGCAGGGGGGTGCTCCGCCAATCGGTACTCGACGGCCCCGCCGCGGCACCGGAGACCTACGCAAGGGAAGGGTGGCAGCCATGCGCTACCGGCTCACATTCGTCGCCGGACTGGCCCTCGGTTACGTGCTCGGGACGCGGGCCGGACGCGAGCGCTACGAGCAGCTGAAGAAGTCCGCTCGCCAGATCGCGCAGAACCCCGCCGTCCGCAACACCGCCGAGACGGCCGCCCAGCAGGGCCGCGTCTACGCCGGCAAGGCCTTCCACACGGTCAGCCACAAGGTCGGCGACCGCGTCCCGGCATCCGTCGCCGACCGCGTCCGCTCCCTGCGTGAGCGCACCATCAACGGCGCGGACGAGGACGACTGGGGCACGAGCAACACATAGAGGACTTCTCAGTACGGGGACACTGCCCCAGCCCAAGGGGCACGGGGCTGTGTCGATAGGCGGCTCCGCCGCGTGGGCGCGACCGGCCACAAGGGACCCGCACCCCGTGCAAGATCCGCTCCGCTACGGCGCTGAACCGCCGGCGGCCACAGCAAGCGCCGCGATACGGCAGAATTTTGGTCATGGGGATAGTCGCCGGGTTGGACAGCTCGCCCGATTTCACGCGCATCGTCGTCTGTGACGCAGACACGGGGGCCGTGCTCCGCCAGGGGTACGCCCCGCACCCGGTCGAGGCGCCGGACGGCGGTGGCGCGCGCCCCAGCGACGTGGACCCGCAGGCCTGGCTGCTGTCCCTGGGCGAGGCCGCGGGGGGCGGTCTGCTGGAGGGCGTGCAGGCCATCGGCGTCTCCGCGCAGCAGAACGCGCTGATCCCACTGGACGCACAGGGCAACACCGTGCGTCCGGCCATGGTCGGCGGCGACAAGCGGGCGCAGGTCGCGGCGGCCGATCTGGTCGACGCGCTCGGCGGCCGGGAGGCCTGGGCGCAGGCGGTGGGGTGTGTGCCGCAGGCCGCGCAGCCGGTCACCAAGCTGCGCTGGCTCGCCAAGAGCGAACCGGAGAACGCGCTGCGCACGGCCACCCTGCTCCAGGCCCACGACTGGCTGGTGTGGCAGTTGCTCGGACGGCCCGTGCGCAGGACCACCGACCGCGGCGGGGCCTCCGGCACCGGGTACTGGTCCGCCGCCACCGGCGGCTACCGGCCCGACCTGGTCGAGCTGGCGCTCGGCCACCAGGCGATGCTGCCCGAGGTGATCGGCCCGTCCGACGCGGCCGGTACGACGCCGGAGGGGCTGCTGATCTCCGCCGGGACCGGGGAGACCATGGCCGCCGCGTTCGGGCTGGGGATCGGGCTGGGTGACGCCGTCGTGTCGCTCGGGGCCTCCGGGTCCGTGATGGCCGTGCACCCGGAGGCGCTCGCCGACCAGTCCGGGATGATCACCTCGCTCGCCGACGCGACCGGTATGCACCTGCCGGTCGTCACCACCCTCAACGCCGTACGCACCCTGCGCGGCGCCGCCGAACTCCTCGGCCTGCCGGATCTGGAGAGCCTGTCCGACCTGGCGATGAAGTCGACGCCGGGGTCCCATGGGCTGGTCCTGCTCCCCTACCTGGAAGGCGAGCGGACGCCGCATCTGCCGCACACCGCGGGCACGCTCGCCGGGCTGCGGCGCGAGTCGATGAAGCCGGAGCATCTGGCGCGGGCCGCGTTCGAGGGCATGCTGTGCGGACTGGCCGACGCGCTGGACGTGCTGCGCGGGCGGGGCGTGGATGTGCGACGGATCTTCCTGCTCGGCCCGGCCGCCGAACTGACCGCCGTGCAGGCCGCGGCGCCCTCGCTGTTCGGCGTGCAGGTCGTCGTGCCGCAGCCCGCCGACTACGCGGCGATCGGCGCGGCCCGGCAGGCCGCCTGGGCGCTCGGTGTGTCGCAGGGCACACTCGACCCGCGCAACCCGCCGGCCTGGCAGGGTGCGGCGGCGCAGGTTCTGGAGCCGGGCGACGACCTGGCCGTGGGGCAGGCCGTACGGCAGCAGTTCGTGGCGGTGCGGGAGCAGACTCATCCGGGGGCGTTCCGGGTCTGAGACGTAGGGCCGTGGACCGAGGCCCGGCCGGTCCTTTGACCGCTGTTGGCTTAATCGGTTGAGGTAACACGGGTGAAGTGTCCGACGATAGGGGCCAAGGGCAACCGACCGGCCCCCCACCGCCGACTCCGAGAGACACAGCGTGCTCATACGACTTCTGCGGACCTATCTCAGGCCCTACAAGAAACCCATAGCCGTCCTGGTGCTGCTGCAGTTCCTGCAGACCTGCGCCACCCTCTATCTGCCCACTCTGAACGCGCACATCATCGACAAGGGTGTCGTGAAGGGCGACACGGGTTACATCCTGTCCTTCGGCGGCCTGATGATCGCCATCTCGCTGGTACAGGTCGTGTGCAACATCGGCGCCGTGTACTACGGCGCCCGGACCGCCTCGGCACTCGGCCGGGACGTGCGCGCCGCCGTCTTCGACCGGGTGCAGTCCTTCTCCTCCCGTGAGGTGGGCCACTTCGGGGCGCCCTCGCTCATCACCCGTACGACGAACGACGTACAGCAGGTCCAGATGCTGGCCCTGATGACCTTCACCCTGATGGTGTCGGCGCCCATCATGTGCGTCGGCGGGATCGTGCTGGCGCTCGGCCTGGATGTGCCGCTGTCCGGGGTGCTGGTCGCGGTGGTGCCGGTGCTCGGCATCTCCGTGACGCTGATCGTGCGCCGGCTGCGGCCGCTGTTCCGGTCCATGCAGGTCCGCCTCGACACGGTGAACCGGGTGCTGCGCGAGCAGATCACCGGCAACCGGGTGATCCGCGCCTTCGTCCGGGACGAGTACGAGATGGGCCGGTTCGGCAAGGCGAACGCCGATCTGACCGAGATGCAGCTTGCCACCGGCCGGATGCTCGCGCTGATGTTCCCGATCGTCATGACCGTGGTGAACGTGTCGTCGATCGCGGTGGTGTGGTTCGGCGCACACCGCATCGACAGCGGCGAGATGCAGATCGGTGACCTGACCGCGTTCCTCGCCTATCTGATGCAGATCGTCATGTCCGTGATGATGGCCACCTTCATGTTCATGATGGTGCCGCGCGCGGAGGTGTGCGCCGAGCGCATCCAGGAGGTCCTGGGGACCGACTCCAGCGTGGTGCCGCCGCTTTCGCCGGTCATCGAGCTGCGCCGGCACGGGCATCTGGAGATCCGGGGCGTGGGCTTCCGCTATCCGGGTGCCGAGGAGCCGGTGCTGAAGTCCATCGACCTGACGGCCCGGCCGGGCGAGACGACCGCCGTGATCGGCTCGACCGGCAGCGGCAAGTCGACACTGCTCGGGCTGGTCCCGCGGCTCTTCGACGCCACCGAGGGCGAGGTGCTCGTCGACGGCGTGGACGTCCAGGAGGTCGAGCCGCTGCTGCTCGCCAAGACCGTCGGACTCGTACCGCAGAAGCCGTATCTGTTCGCGGGCACCGTCGCGACCAATCTGCGCTACGGCAATCCGGACGCCACCGACGAGGAGTTGTGGCACGCGCTGGAGGTGGCACAGGCCAAGGGCTTCGTGCAGAAGCTGGAGGGCGGGCTGAACGCGCCGATCTCGCAGGGCGGCACCAACGTTTCCGGCGGCCAGCGCCAGCGCCTGGCCATCGCCCGCACCCTCGTCCAGCGTCCCGAGATCTACCTCTTCGACGACTCCTTCTCCGCGCTCGACTACGCCACCGACGCGGCGCTGCGCTCCGCGCTCGCCGAGGAGACCGCCGAGGCCACCGTGGTGATCGTCGCCCAGCGGGTGGCGACCATCCGGGACGCCGACCGGATCGTCGTCCTGGACGAGGGCCGGGTGGTCGGCTCCGGCCGGCACCACGAGCTGATGGCGGCCAATGAAACCTACCGGGAGATCGTGCTCTCCCAGCTGACGGAAGCGGAGGCTGCCTGATGGCCGGGCCCATGGGACGCATGATGGCCGGGGGCGGACCCGACCAGCGCTCGATGGACTTCAAGGCGTCGGGCAAACGGCTCGTCGCCCGGTTCAAACCCGAACGGCTCACCATCTACGGCCTGCTGCTGTGCGTGGTCGTCAGCGTGACCCTGAGCGTGGTCGGCCCGAAGGTCCTCGGCCGCGCCACCGACCTGGTCTTCGCCGGCATCATCGGCAAGCGGATGCCGGCCGGGGCCACCAAGGAGCAGGTGCTCCGGTCGATGCACGACCGCGGCCAGGGCCAGATCGCGGACATGCTGAAGAGCACCGACTTCACCCCCGGCAAGGGCATCGACTTCGATGCCGTCGGGAACGTGCTGCTGCTCGCGCTCGGCACCTTCCTGGTCGCCGGTCTGCTGATGGCGGTCGCCACCCGGCTGGTCAACCGGGCCGTGAACCGCACGATGTACCGGATGCGCGAGGACGTGCAGGCGAAGCTGTCCCGTCTTCCGCTGTCGTACTTCGACAAGGCCCAGCGCGGCGAGGTGCTCTCCCGTGCCACCAACGACATCGACAACATCGGGCAGACGCTGCAGCAGTCGATGGGCCAGCTGATCAACTCGGTACTGACCATCATCGGCGTGCTCGTGATGATGTTCTACGTCTCCTGGCTGCTCGCGCTGGTCGCGCTGGTGACCGTGCCGCTGTCGTTCCTCGTCGCCACCCGGGTCGGCAAGCGGTCGCAGCCGCACTTCGTGCAGCAGTGGCGCTCCACCGGCACGCTGAACGCGCACGTCGAGGAGATGTACACCGGGCACACCCTGGTGAAGGTGTTCGGTCGGCAGGAGGAGTCGGCGCGGCAGTTCGCCGAGCAGAACCAGGCGCTGTACGAGGCCGGGTTCAAGGCGCAGTTCAACAGCGGTGTGATGCAGCCGCTGATGATGTTCATATCGAACCTGAACTATGTGCTGGTGGCCGTGGTCGGCGGTCTGCGGGTCGCCTCCGGCGCGCTCTCCATCGGTGACGTACAGGCCTTCATCCAGTACTCGCGGCAGTTCTCGATGCCGCTGACGCAGGTCGCGTCGATGGCGAACCTGGTGCAGTCGGGCGTCGCCTCGGCCGAGCGGATCTTCGAACTCCTGGACGCGGAGGAGCAGGAGGCGGATCCGGTGCCGGGCGAGCGGCCGGCCGAGCTGCGCGGGCGGGTGCGCCTCGAACACGTCTCGTTCCGGTACGACCCGGAGAAGCCGCTGATCGAGGATCTGTCGCTGACGGTGGAGCCCGGGCAGACGGTGGCCATCGTCGGCCCGACCGGCGCGGGCAAGACCACCCTGGTCAACCTGCTGATGCGGTTCTACGACGTGTCCGGCGGGCACATCGCCCTCGACGGCGTGGACATCCGCAAGATGTCCCGGGACGAACTGCGGGCCGGAATCGGCATGGTGCTCCAGGACACCTGGCTGTTCGGCGGCACCATCGCGGAGAACATCGCGTACGGCGCCGCGCGTGAGGTCACCCGGGGCGAGATCGAGGAGGCGGCGCGGGCGGCCCACGCGGACCGGTTCATCCGCACCCTGCCCGAGGGCTACGACACGGTGATCGACGACGAGGGCACGGGGGTCAGCGCCGGTGAGAAGCAGCTCATCACCATCGCGCGGGCGTTCCTGTCCGATCCGACGATCCTGGTGCTCGACGAGGCGACCAGCTCCGTCGACACCCGCACCGAGGTGCTGATCCAGAAGGCGATGGCCAAACTCGCCGACGGGCGGACGTCGTTCGTCATCGCGCACCGGCTGTCGACGATCCGGGACGCCGACACGATCCTCGTCATGGAGAACGGCTCGATCGTCGAACAGGGCGCGCACACGGAGCTGCTGGCGGCCGACGGGGCGTACGCCCGGCTGTACAAGGCACAGTTCGCGGAGGCGGTGGCCGAGGTGGACTGAGTCCGTCGCCGGAGTCCGGCGCGGGCGGGGGGGTTCGCTCGCCCGCGCCGACGGGCCGCAAACGCCCCGAACGCGGGGACGGCCCGCGGTCCAACGACGCAGACCGCCCCAAGCCCGGTCAGTCCAGATAACCCCGCAACTGGTCGGCGAAGGCATGATCCCGGAGCTTGTTGAGAGTCTTGGACTCGATCTGCCGTATCCGCTCCCGGGTCACGCCGAACAGGCGGCCTATCTCCTCCAGGGTGCGGGGGCGGCCGTCGGCCAGGCCGTACCGGAGCTGGACCACCTTGCGCTCGCGTTCGCCGAGGGTGGAGAGCACGGCCTCCAGGTGCTCCCGCAGCAGCAGGAAGGCGGCCGACTCGACGGGGCTCGCGGCGTCGCCGTCCTCGATGAGGTCGCCGAGGGCCACATCGTCCTCCTCGCCGACCGGAGCGTGCAGGGACACCGGCTCCTGGGCCAGTCGCAGCACCTCCGAGACCCGCTCGGGCGGCAGATCGAGGTGGGCGGCGACCTCGTCGTGCGTCGGCTCGTACCCGCGTTCCTGCAGCATGCGCCGCTGGACGCGCACGACCCGGTTGATGAGTTCCACGACGTGCACGGGGACGCGGATGGTGCGGGCCTGGTCGGCCAGGGCGCGGGACATGGCCTGGCGGATCCACCAGGTGGCGTAGGTGGAGAACTTGTAGCCGCGGGCGTAGTCGAACTTCTCCACCGCCCGGATGAGCCCGAGGTTTCCTTCCTGGACCAGGTCGAGCATGGTCAGCCCGCGGCCGACGTACCGCTTGGCGACGGACACGACGAGGCGCAGGTTGGCCTCGATGAGCCGGCGCTTGGCCATCCGGCCCAGGACGACGAGCCGGTCCAGGTCGAGCGCCAGCCGGCTGTCCAGGTCCGGGGCGCCGCTCAGCTTCTCCTCGGCGAACAGCCCGGCCTCCACCCGGCGGGCCAGTTCCACCTCCTCGGCCGCGGTGAGCAGCGGGATGCGGCCGATCTCGCGCAGGTACTGGCGGAACAGGTCCGAGGAGGGGCTGCCGGTTTCGGCCCGGGCGGCGGCCGGGACCTCGGCGGGCTCGGCGGCCTCCTCGGGCGCGTCGGGCTCGTCCGGTTCCTCCGTGAGTGCCTCGGCGGGCGGCTCCGCCGGTTCACCGGCCGCCTCGGGGCGCGCCTCCGTGGTCCCCTCCGCCGGCGCTTCCGGTGTCGTCTCCGGATGGCGGAGGGCACGGCTCTGCGGGGGCACGGCCACGAGGACGTCGCTCTCGGCGTCCGCCTCGTCGGCCGTGGCGCCGGTACTGCTGTCGGTCTGGGTGAGGGTCTGGGTCTGCACGGGGGGCGACCTCCAGGATGATCGCTGCTCCAGGCGTACGGCAGCGGTACTTCGGGAGCGGAGAGTCGACGGCCTGCGCTCCGCGGACTCGGGCACCGCCCCCAGTGTGGGGTAAGACACATCCCCGCCACGAGGGGCGTGCGGTGACTTTTTGCATCCGGTCCGTGACCGACTGGTGACCGGGACCGGAAAAGACGCCCCGCGGGGGCCCCGGGACGCCTAGAGCGCTTCCGCGCCCCGCACGCGCAGCGCCTGGTCGTACTGCTGCAGGACCCACATCTCGTTCTGCACGGCGGCCAGCTGGGCGGGGTCGCCGCCGGTGGACAGGCGGGTCAGCTGTGACTGGATGTCGTGGATACGGCGCTCCACCGCGCGGCGCCGGATCTGCACCAGGACCGTGCCGGCATACGTCTCGTCGACGGTGCGGCGCAGGATCGGCTCGACGGCCAGCTCGGTGACCATCGCGCGGACGGTGTCGTCGGGCGCCGCCTCGCGGACGCGGACCAGGTACTCCTGCGCGTCCTGGACGCCGTACTCGGCGCCGCCCGCCTCCGCGATCGTCTGGCGTACGGCGGCGTAGGGAGGGGCGGTGAACTCGTCGACGCCGTACGCGTCGAAGGCCGGGGAGACCAGTTCGGGCCGCTGGAGGCCGAGTTTGAGGAGCTCGCGTTCGGCGGCGTAGACGGGGTTGCGCAGGGTGAGGGCCGGGCCAGAGGCCGTGGGGCGCGGGCCGGTCTCCCACTGCGGCTGGGGGGCGCCGGGCTGCTGCTGCGGGCCGCCGCCCTTGCCGCCGCGCTCGCGGGCCCAGCGGGCCAGCTGGGCCACCCGCTTGACCACGAACTGGGTGTCGAGGATGCCGAGCATGCCGGCCAGCTCGACGGCGACCTCGTGCTGGGCGCCGCTGTTCTTGATGCGGGCGACGATCGGGGCGGCCTCGTCCAGGGCGGCCGCGCGGCCCGCGGGGGTGTCCAGGTCGTAGCGGGCGACGATCTGGCGCAGCGCGAACTCGAAGAGCGGGGTGCGGGGTTCGGCCAGGTCGGCGACCGCCTCGTCGCCCTTGGCCAGGCGCAGCTCGCACGGGTCCATGCCGTCCGGGGCGATGGCGATGTACGTCTCGGCGGCGAACTTCTGGTCGTCCTCGAAAGCGCGCAGGGCCGCCTTCTGGCCGGCCGCGTCGCCGTCGAAGGTGAAGATCACACGGGCGGAGCCGTTGTCCATGAGGAGCCGGCGCAGGATCCTGATGTGCTCGCCGCCGAAGGCCGTACCGCAGGTCGCGATGGCCGTGGTGACACCGGCGAGGTGGCAGGCCATGACGTCCGTGTAGCCCTCGACGACGACCGCCCGGCTGCTCTTGGCGATGTGCTGCTTGGCGAGGTCGATGCCGTAGAGGACCTGGCTCTTCTTGTAGATCGCCGTCTCGGGGGTGTTCAGGTACTTCGGGCCGTTGTCCGCCTCGTAGAGCTTGCGGGCGCCGAAGCCGACGACCTCGCCGCCGATGTCCCGGATGGGCCACATCAGCCGGCCCCGGAACCGGTCGATGGGGCCGCGGCGGCCCTCCTGGGACAGCCCGGAGACGATCAGCTCCTTGTCGCTGAAGCCCTTGCCGCGCAGGTAACGGGTGAGGTGGTCCCAGCCCTGGGGGCTGTAGCCGACGCCGAAGTGGACGGCGGCGGCCTGGTCGAAGCCGCGCTCGGCGAGGAAGATCCGGCCGGTCTCGGCCTCGGGGCCGGTGGCGAGCTGCTCGGCGTACCACTGAGCGGCGATCTTGTGCGCCTCGACCAGGCGGATGCGCTCGCCGCGCTGGTGGGCCGGGTTGTACCCGCCCTCCTCGTACCGCAGGGTGATGCCGGCCTGGGCGGCCAGCCGCTCGACCGCCTCCGAGAAGGAGAGGTGGTCCACCTTCATGACGAAGGTGATCGTGTCGCCGCCCTCCTGGCAGCCGAAGCAGTGGAAGAGTCCCTTGCTCGGGCTGACCTGGAAGGACGGCGACTTCTCGTCGTGGAAGGGGCACAGCCCCTTGAGATTTCCGCCACCGGCGTTACGCAGCTGGAGGTACTCGGAGACCACGGCGTCGATCGGAACCGCGTCCCGAACCGCCTTCACGTCCTCGTCGTTGATCCGTCCTGCCACGAGGTGATTCTACGGGGGCGGACTGACAGAGACGGGGCACGTGCGGCGTCCCGGAGGGGGCGCGGGGAACTGCGCGACCGGCCGCAGACGCCCCGCACCCGCGAAACGGCGGACGAGCGCAGACGCCTAGGCGACCAGCGACTCCAACGGCACATGGGGATCGGCCAACGCCTCGAGGTCCACCGGCGCCGCGGAACGGATCAGGTTCTGGATCGGCTCTGTGACATCCCACACGTTCACGTTCATCCCGGCCAGCACCCTCCCCTCCTTCACCCAGAACGCGATGAACTCCCGCTTGCCCGCGTCCCCCCGGATGACCACCTCGTCGTACGACCCCGGAGGTGCCCACCCGCTGTACTCCATCCCGAGGTCGTACTGGTCCGTGAAGAAGTACGGCACCCGGTCGTAGGTCACCTCCTTGCCGAGCATCGCGCGGGCGGCGGCCGGGCCGCTGTTCAGGGCGTTGGCCCAGTGGTCGACCCTGATGCGCGTGCCGAAGAGGGCGAACGGGAAGGAGGCGACGTCACCGGCCGCGTGGATGTCGGGGTCGGAGGTGCGCAGCCGCTCGTCGACCACGATGCCTCCGCCGTACGCCCGGTCGGCGATCTCCAGTCCCGACGCCTCCGCGAGGCCGGTGCGGGGCGCCGCGCCGATCGCCGCGAGGACGGCGTGCGCGGGGTGCTCCTCGCCGTCGTCGGTGCGCACCGCGAGGACCATGCCGTCCTGGCCGACGATCTCGGTGAGCCGGGTGCCGAAGCTGAAGCGGACGCCATGCTCGCGG
Organism: Streptomyces griseochromogenes; assembly: GCF_001542625.1. Taxonomy (NCBI): domain Bacteria; kingdom Bacillati; phylum Actinomycetota; class Actinomycetes; order Kitasatosporales; family Streptomycetaceae; genus Streptomyces; species Streptomyces griseochromogenes. The sequence continues at coordinate 9,059,878 of NZ_CP016279.1, forward strand.
TGCAGCTCACCGAAGACGTTGCCCAGCTCCGGGCCGAGAACGCTGTGCAGCGGGGTCGGCCGCGTCCCGATGACCGTGACCTCGGCGCCGTACGTACGGGCCGCCGCCGCGACCTCCAGGCCGATCCAGCCGGCGCCCGCGATCACGATGTGCCCGTTGTCCCGGCCGAGAGCGCCGAGAACGCCCTTGAGGCGCTCGGCGTGGGCGAGGCGGCGCAGGTGGTGGACGCCCGCCAGGTCGGTGCCGGGGATGTCCAGGCGGCGGGGCTCCGCGCCGGTGGCCAGAAGAAGTTTGTCGTAGTGGACGAGGGTGCCGTCGTCGCCGAAGCGCACGGTCTTCGCGGTGCGGTCGATCCGGTCGACGGTCTGGCCGAGGTGCAGCTCGACGTCGTTCTGCGCGTACCAGGCGGGCTCGTGCACGAAGACGCTGTCGCGCTCCTCCTTGCCGAGCAGATAGCCCTTGGACAACGGCGGGCGCTCGTACGGGTGGTCGCGTTCGTCGCAGATCAGTATCACCCGGCCGCTGAAGCCCTCCGCACGGAGCGTCTCGGCCGCCTTCGCGCCGGCGAGACCGCCTCCGACGATGACGAATGTCTGATCCGCGTCGACCACTTGATGCCTCCTCTTAAGGGTGCCGCCATATGCGAGCGTCCCGCACGCGGCGTGCTGCGGGAAGAGGGAGTGACCCGATCAGGCCACCCGGGTCACTTTCCTTTCACATATGCCCGGTCAGTCTCTCGTGCAGCGAGCGCGCGGAAGCATCCGTGAGGGAAGCGATCTGATCGACGATCACCCGCTTGCGTGCGCTGTCGTCGGGCGCCTGGTCGAACAGCGCCCGGAACTGCGGGTCCAGTCCGTCGGGCGCGCGGGCGGTGAGCGCCTCGGCCAGTTCGGCGACGACCACCCGCTGGTCGGCACGGAGCCGCTCCTGCTCGGCGCGCTGCATCACATACCGGTCGGCGACCGCCTTGAGCACCGCGCACTCCAGGCGGGTCTCGTGGGGTACGACGAGTTCGGCGCCGTAGCGGGTGAGCCGGCCGTCGCCGTGGGCGGCGCGGGTGGCGACCTCGGCGGCCAGGCAGAACCGGCCGATGAGCTGGCTGGTGGCGTCCTTGAGGCGGGCCTGGGCGACCGCCGTGCCGTCGTAGCCGTGCGGCCACCACTCCTCGTCCAGGAGGCGGTCCAGGGCGGCGGCGAGTTCGGCCGGGTCGGTGTCCGCGGGGACGTACCGGCCGATGGCCACCTCGAACACCGCCTGCCGTTCGGGGTCCGCGTGCAGGCAGTTGGGGTCGATGTGGCCGGCGTGCAGACCGTCCTCCACATCGTGCACCGAATAGGCCACGTCGTCCGACCAGTCCATGACCTGGGCCTCGAAGCAGGTGCGGGTGCCGGGGGCGGCCTTGCGGACCCAGTCGAACACCGGGCGGTCGTCCTCGTACACACCGAACTTCCGGGACGCCGGGTCGGTGGGGTGGGCGCCGCGCGGCCAGGGGTACTTGGTGGCGGCGTCGAGGGCGGCGCGGGTGAGGTTGAGGCCGACGGAGCCCTCGGGGGTGAACCGCTTGGGCTCGATGCGGGTGAGGAGTCTGAGGGACTGGGCGTTGCCCTCGAAGCCGCCGCAGTCGTCGGCGAACTCGTTCAGGGCGTGTTCGCCGTTGTGCCCGAAGGGCGGGTGGCCGAGGTCGTGGGAGAGACAGGCGGCCTCGACCAGGTCGGGGTCACAGCCGAGGGCCGCGCCCAGCTCTCGGCCCACCTGGGCGCACTCCAGGGAGTGGGTGAGGCGGGTGCGGGGGCTGGCGTCCCATGCGTGGGCGCTGCGCTCGCCCGGCGTGACGACCTGGGTCTTGCCGGCGAGGCGTCGTAGGGCGGCTGAGTGGAGGATGCGGGCGCGGTCGCGTTGGAAGGCTGTGCGACCTGCTCGTTTGTCGGGTTCGGGGGCCCAGCGTTCGACTGACGTCGGGTCGTAGGCGATCTCGGGTGCGGTGCCTTCCATGAGTCGACAGTAAGCGTCGGCAGTGACAATTGGGTGGCGCCGGGCGCCTGCTCATCCGCCGGGTGCTGTGTTCGGGCGAGTGCGGGTGGTGTGTGGCTGGTCGCGCCCACGCGGCGGAGCCGCACATCGACAACAGCCCCGCGCCCCTCAGGCGGCCTCAGTGGACCTTGCTGACGAGCTCTGGTCGTAGCGGTGCAGGATCAGGCGGGCCATCGCCTCGTGGGCCCCCAGGGGAGCGGAGGCGATCCAGGGGGCCTGCTGTGCGCACTGTGTCGCGAAACGTCCCGGGGCCGCGAAGTAAGAGGCCACTGCCACTCTGTGCCGGCCCCTCGCCGCCAGGGCGTGCAGCGCCGTCTCGACCGTCGGAGTCGCCGCCGAGGCGTACGCGGGGACGACCGGGACGCCCAGGCGGGCGGCCAGGAGGCGGGCCGTGCGGCGGGTGTCGGTGGCCGAGTCGGGGTCGCGGGAGCCCGCTGCCGCGAGGACGACCGCGGTCGAGCGGCGGGCGGTGTCGTCCATGGTGGCCGGCCAGCCGGCCTCGGTCAGCCGGGTGTGCAGGGCCTGCGCGAGCAGCGGGTGCGGGCCGAGCGGTGCGGCCGAGCGGGTGTCGGCGGACGCGGCGGCGGCCATCTCGGGGATGTCCTGCTTGACGTGGTACCCGCGGCCGAGGAGCAGCGGGACGAGGACGGCGGGGGTCTGCCCGAGCGCGGCGAGGGCGTCGGGGAGCAGGGGCTCGTTCAGCTCGATGTGGCCCAGGTGGAGAGGGACGGCGGGGCGCAGGTGCCGTACCCGGTCCATCAGGGCCCGGACGGTGTGCAGTGCGCGCGGGTCGCGGCTGCCGTGGGCGACCAGGACGAGGGCGGGCGCGGCCGGGCTGCGGTGTCCGCGGAGCGTGACCAGCCGGAGCCGGCCGGCGAGCCGGCTGCCGATGTCGTTCATGATCTGCGCCGTGCTGTCGAGGTGGATGAGGGACTCGTCGTGCGGAGGATGCGACGCCGTCATGGAAGGATCCTGGCCCCGGGAGGTTGCGTCGCCGTTGCGGGGCCGTCACGGGTATTTTCCGTGGGTTCACGTCGCACTGATGCGCGATGTGAGGCGAACCGGACCGCGGTCCCTCGCGTCCTCCATGGTCGGAACCGAACACATGGGGGACCGGATGAGGATCCGTCGACCACGGCTGCCGCGCACCCGAACCGGACAGCGGCGGCTGGTGCAGGCCCTGATGGCCGGGTGTGTGCTGGCTCTGCTGCCGGCCACCTGGCTGTTCGTGTCGACGGCGGACCGGCTGCGGACGACGGCGGACGCGCCGCACACCGATGTCGCCGTCGTCTTCGGGGCCGGGCTGTGGGACGGGGAGCCGTCGCCGTACCTCGCGCACCGGCTGGACGCGGCGGCGAAGCTGTACCGGGCGGGCCGGATCAAGGTGGTGCTGGTCACCGGGGACAACAGCCGCAAGGACTACGACGAGCCGGACGCCATGCGCACCTATCTGACCAGGCACGGCGTGCCGGACGCGCGGATCGTCAGCGACTACGCCGGTTTCGACACCTGGGACTCCTGTGTGCGGGCCAAGAAGATCTTCGGGGTGGACCGGGCGGTGCTGATCAGCCAGGGCTTCCACATCCGGCGGGCGGTGGCGCTGTGCGAGGCCGCGGGCGTCGAGTCGTACGGGGTCGGGGTCGAGGCGAAGCACGACGCGACCTGGTACTACGGCGGCACGCGGGAGGTGTTCGCGGCGGGCAAGGCCGCGCTGGACGCGGTGTTCCATCCCGATCCGACCTTCCTGGGCCCGCGGGAACGCGGGGTCACCAAGGCGCTGGCGGGGGCGCGGGACTGAGTGACTCCGAGGAACGGCCCCGGGACCTCACGCCGCCCGCGGCCCGGCGGGGAGGTCGCCGTGCCGGGCGTGTAACCGGAGGCGGCCCGGGGCCGTAACACGCCCGAAGCACGCTGGTCGCATGGAGACCACCTCGACGCCCACCCACTGCCCGTACTGCGCCCTGCAGTGCGGGATGAACATCACGCCCCTGCCGCAGGGGGGCGTCGAGGTGACCGAGCGCGCGGACTTCCCGGTGAACCGGGGTGCCCTGTGCGGCAAGGGACGGACGGCGTCCGCGGTGCTCTCGCCCGCGGTGCGGCTGACCTCGCCGCTGGTGCGGTCGGGCGGCCGGCTGGTGCCCGCCTCCTGGCAGGAGGCGCTGGACCGGGTCGCCGAGCGGCTCGAAACGACACGGGAGCGCTACGGCCCCGACGCGCTCGGGGTGTTCGGCGGGGGCGGCCTGACGAACGAGAAGGCGTACGCGCTCGGGAAGTTCGCGCGGGTGGTGCTGGGCACCTCGCAGATCGACTACAACGGCCGCTTCTGCATGTCGTCGGCGGCGGCCGCCGGCACCAAGGCGTTCGGTCTGGACCGGGGGCTGCCGTTCCCGCTGGAGGACATACCGAGGACCGGGTGCGTGATCCTCGTCGGCTCGAACCTCGCCGAGACCATGCCGCCGTCGCTGCGCTTCTTCGGCGAGCTGCGGGAGAACGGCGGCACGCTGATCGTCGTCGACCCGCGCCGCACGAAGACCGCCGAGCAGGCCGACCTGCACCTGGCGCCCCGCCCGGGCACCGATCTCGCCCTGGCGCTGGGTCTGTTGCACCTGGTGGTGGCCGAGGGCCGCACCGACGAGGACTTCATCGCTGAGCGCACGAGCGGGTGGGAGGAGGCCCGGGCGGCGGCGATGGGGCACTGGCCGGAGTACGTGGAGCGGATCACGGGGGTGTCCGTGCCGCAGCTGCGCGAGGCGGTACGGATGTTCTGCGCGCCCGAGGCGGCGATGGTGCTGACGGCGCGCGGGCCGGAACAGCAGTCCAAGGGGACGGACACGGTGGGCGCGTGGATCGACCTGTGCCTGGCGACCGGCCGCGCGGGCCGTCCGCTGTCCGGGTACGGCTGTCTGACCGGGCAGGGCAACGGCCAGGGCGGGCGTGAACACGGCCAGAAGGCCGACCAGTTGCCCGGCTACCGCAAGCTGGACGACCCGGCGGCGCGGCGGCACGTGGCTCAGGTGTGGGGGGTGGACCCGGACAGCCTGCCCGGTCCGGGCCGCAGCGCCTACGAGCTGCTCGACGCGCTCGGCACGGACGTCCGCTCGCTGCTGCTGATGGGATCCAACCCGGTGGTGTCGGCGCCCCGCGCGGCCCACGTCGAGGAGCGGCTGCGCTCGCTGGACTTCCTGGCCGTGTGCGATGTCGTCCTCTCGGAGACGGCGGAGCTGGCGGACGTGGTGCTGCCGGTCACGCAGTGGGCCGAGGAGTCGGGGACGACGACCAGCCTGGAGGGCAGGGTGCTGCTGCGCCGGCAGGCCGTCACCGCGCCGCCGGGCGTCCGCAGCGATCTGTACGTGCTGGGCGAACTGGCCGCCCGGCTGGGCGTGGAGAAGGGTTTCCCGGCCGACCCCGAGGAGGTCTTCGAGGAACTGCGCCGGGCGAGCGCGGGCGGCCCGGCGGACTACTCGGGGATCACCTACCGGCGGCTGGCGGAGGAGAACGGGGTGTTCTGGCCGTGTCCGGCACCCCCTGTGACGGACGAGGACGGCGAGGACTCGGTGTGCGACGCCCTGCCCGACGATCCCGTCCACGACGCCGAGACCGACGTACACCCCGGAACCCCCCGTCTCTTCCTCGACCGGTTCGCCACCGAGGACGGGCGAGCGCGGTTCGCGGCCGTGACGCATCGGGCCAGTGCCGAGGAACCGGACGCCGAGTACCCGCTGCTGCTGACCACCGGCCGTGTGGTGTCGCAGTACCAGTCGGGGGCGCAGACGCGGCGGGTGGCGGAGCTGAACGCGGCCGCACCCGGCCCGTTCGTGGAGCTGCACCCGCGCCTGGCGGCCCGTCTCGGGGCGGCCGACGGGGATCCGCTGGCGGTGATCTCCCGGCGGGGCCGGGCCGTGGCCCCCGCCCGCGTCACCGCCGCCATCCGCCCCGACACCGTCTTCATGCCCTTCCACTGGCCGGGCGAGGGCCGCGTCAACACCCTCACCAATCCGGCCCTGGACCCGACCTCGCGGATGCCGGAGTTCAAGACGTGCGCGGTGCGGGTGGAGGCCCTAGGACCACAGGAGTAGCGGTGTTCCGCCCGTGGGCCGCGGCCGGGGCGGGCGGGGGTCGCGTAGCGTCGGGGTATGTCCGACACCGAGCAGTTCGACCTCGACGCCTATCTGGAGCGCATCGGGTGGGCGGGCGGCAGGCGGGCCGACCCGGCGACCCTGCGGGGTGTGCATCTGGCCCATGCGCTGTCCATCCCCTTCGAGAATCTGGACCCTGTGTCCGGCAGGGCTCCGTCGCTGGCTCCTGCCGATCTGATGGCCAAGATGGTCCGCGGCCGTCGCGGGGGCTACTGCTACGAGCACAACACCCTGCTCAGGCTGGCCCTTGAGGCGCTCGGCCTCCGGGTGAGCGGGCTGGCCGGCCGCGTGGTGCTGGGCGCGGAGACGGTGGAGAGCCGGCCGCGTACGCACATGATGCTGCGGGTCCAGGTGCCGGGCGATCCACAGCCGTATCTCGCGGACGTCGGGTTCGGGGCGGCCGGTGCGCTGCTGGCACCGGTACCGCTGACCGTCGGCACGGAGTTCGAGGGCGGCGGACGCCGGCACCGGCTCGTGCATCTGCCGCACGGCGGGCCGCTGGAGCTGTGGGCGCTGCAGGCGTACGTCCGGGAAGCGCGGGGGTTCGTGAGCCAGTACGCGTTCACGCTGGAGCCGTTCGCCGCGCCCGACTACGAGGTGTTCAACTGGCACATCGGCACCAACCCCCGTTCCCCCTTCACCCAGCGCCCCTATCTCCAGCGCACCACCCCCGAACGGCACCTCGCCCTCGACGGCGCCCGGCTGGTCGAGACCCGCGCCGACGGCACGGTGACCGAGCGGAAGCTGACCGAGGAGGCCGAGGCACGGCGCGTGGTGGAGGAGGAGTTCGGGATCGTCGTGCCCGAGGGGCTCAGGCTGCTCGGCTGATTCAGCGCCGAGCCGGCCAGTCGCCGCCCTCGATCGGCCGTCCCCGGGCCCGGAGCCGGGCGGCGACCGCCGGGGCGGCGAGGTACACCCAGGCCCGTACGGCGGTGCCGTCGCCGCGTACGACGTCCCGGGCGACGCGCTCGTACAGGTTGCGCGGGTCGCCCGGCGCGTACTCCTCCAGCCGGTCGAGTTCCGTGAGCAAGGAGCCGTACGACTCCGGGCGTGCGGTGACCAGTTCGCCGCTGACCGCCCCCGCCCCGGGTTCCTCGACGGCGTACGGATAGCCGGGTCCGTCGTAGAGCAGCGCGCCCGGAAGGCGGCCGGGCTCCTCGGTCCGGATGCGGCCCCGCAGGAACAGGTCATGGTTCGCCCCGCCGGGGCGGAGCGTGCCGTAGACGAAGAAGGGCAGCGGGTCTCGGGGCTCCGGAGTGATCACAGAAACGATTCTTCACCCCCGCCGGCCTCTCACACATCCCCATGCACATCTCCATGCGAATGCTATGGACATGACATGACGGCTGCCCTTAAATCGCGGTCGGTACCCGCGCCACCCCCATACCTCACAGGCGCCTCCCCCCAAGGAGACAGATGAGCCGGATACGTCCGCACGTCCGAGGATCCCGTCGTCTCGCCGCCGCCGGCGTCACCGCCACCACCGCCGCCCTGCTCGCCGCCGGACTCTCCCCCGCCGCCCACGCCGACGGCAGACCCACCCGGGCCACCGCCGTCGAGAACGCCGCGTCGGCCCTCGTGGCGCACGCCACGAGTCTGGGCCTGACCGCCGCCGAGGGCACCAGCGTCCGGGACGTGATCGTCGACAAGGACGGCACCCAGCACGTCCGCTACGACCGCACCTACCACCGACTGCCGGTACTCGGCGGCGACTTCGTGGTCCACCTGGCCCCGAACGGCGCCTACCGCAGCGCCGACCGGGCGACCAGGAGTCCCCTGTCCCTGTCCTCGGTCATCCCCGAGGTGACCGGCCCGAAGGCCGCCGGCCTCGCGGTCAACGCCCTGCGCGCCGCCAACCTCGGCGAGCGGCTGAAGAACGTCAAGGCCAAGCCGGAGCTGGTCGTCGACGCCCTGCACGGCACCCCGAAGCTGGCCTGGCGCACCAACGTCGCCGGCCAGGACTCGCTCGGCAACCCGGTCGCCCGCACCGTGCTGACCGACGCCCGCACCGGCGCCCAGATCGACGCCTGGGACAGCATCGAGACCGCCACCGGCGACGGCAAGTCGCTCTACAGCGGGACCGTGCCGCTGGAGACGACCCAGTCCGGTTCGTCGTACCAGCTGAAGGACCCGACGCGCGGCAACACCTACACCGGTGACGCGGAGAACAAGACCGACCTGTGCTTCTTCGGCATCTGCTTCGTCCGGGCCCCCGCGACCCTGTTCACGGACGCCGACAACCACTGGGGCTCGGGCAGCAACTCCGACCGCTCCTCGGCCGCCGTCGACGCCCAGTACGGCACCAACGAGACCTGGGACTACTACAAGAACGTCCAGGGCCGCAGCGGCATCGCCGGCGACGGCAAAGGCTCGTACAACCGGGTCCACTACGGCAGCAACTACAACAACGCGTTCTGGGACGACAGTTGCTTCTGCATGACGTACGGCGACGGCGACGGGACCACCTTCGGTCCGCTGGTCGCGCTGGACGTGGCCGGGCACGAGATGACGCACGGGGTGACCTCGAAGACGGCCGCGCTGACCTACTCGGGCGAGTCCGGCGGGCTCAACGAGGCCACCTCGGACATCCTCGGCACGATGGTCGAGTGGTACGCGAACAACCCCTCCGACCCCGGTGACTACCTCATCGGCGAGAAGATCGTGAAGCCCGGCTTCGGCAAGCCCGCCCTGCGCTTCATGGACAAGCCCTCCAAGGACGGCAACTCGGCGGACTACTGGAGCAGTTCGGTCGGCAACCTCGACGTCCACTACTCCTCGGGCGTCGCCAACCACTTCGCGTACCTGCTCGCGGAGGGCAGCGGCGCGAAGACCATCAACGGGGTCAGCTACGACTCGCCGACCTCCAACGGCTCGACGGTCACCGGCATCGGCCGGGACAAGGTCGGCAGGATCTGGTACCGGGCGCTGACGGTCTACATGACGTCCTCCACGAACTACAAGGGCGCCCGCACCGCCACCCTCAGCGCGGCCAAGGACCTCTACGGCGCGGGGAGCACGGAGTACAACGCGGTGGCCGCGGCCTGGAGCGCGGTCAACGTGAACTGAGCCCCTGAAACGCCCGAAGGCCGGCGCCCGTTCGGGCACCGGCCTTCGGTGTGCGCTCCGGTCAGCCGACCGGCTCCGGCTCCGGGGCCGGGGACTCGGCGGGCTGCTCCGGCCTGGTGTCCCGCATCACCAGGGTCGCCAGGACCGCCGCCGCGAGGACGCCGGCGGCGCTGACGGCGAAGGTGGTGGACATCGACGAGGCGAAGGCCTCGCGGGCCGCGCCGGCGAGGCCCGGGTGAGCCGTGGCGACCGCCTGGGCGATGGACCGGCGGGCCTCGGCGGGGGCGTCGGCGGGCATCCGGTGCGTGTAGCCGCTGGTGAGCAGCGAGCCGAGGATGGCGATGCCGAGGGCGGTGCCCGACTGCTGGATGGTGTCGTTCAGGGCCGAGCCGACGCCCGCCTTCTCGGGCGGGATCGTGCTCATGAGGGCGCCGACCGCCGCCGGCATGGCCGCGCCGGCACCGAGACCGAGGAGCCCCAGGGCGATCGCCGGGACGGTGAAGCCGGAGCCGGCGTCGACCGTGGTGAGCAGGGCGAAGCAGGCCACCATGATCAGCATGCCGGTCAGGACCACGAAGCGGTTGCCGATCTTCGCGGCCAGCTGCGCGCCGCCCGCGTTCCCGATGATCGCGGTCACGGCCAGCGGCAGGAAGGCCAGGCCCGCCTTGATCGGCGAGTAGCCGAGGACGAACTGCAGGTACTGGGTGAGGACCAGCAGCAGGCCGCCGTTGCCGATCTGGACCAGGGCCAGGGAGAGCGAACCGCCGCTGAAGTTGCGGTGCTTGAACAGGACCAGCGGGACCATCGGGGAGTCGGTGACGTTCTCCCAGATCACGAAGGCGGCGAGCGAGACGACCGCGACCGCGAGGCCGATCACGGCCCGGCCGCCGAAGGCACCGTGCTGCGGGATCTCGGTGATCCACCAGACCAGGGCGGTCATCCCGGCCGCGGACAGCACCGCGCCCAGCGGGTCGGCCTTCTGCCACGGCGCCTTCGACTCCGGCATCAGGGTCAGGCCCGCGACGACGGCCAGCGCGACCACGGGGACGTTGAGGAAGAAGATCGAGTGCCAGGAGAAGTGGTCGATCAGCACACCGCCCAGCACCGGGCTGCCCACCAGGCCGAGCATCGACACCGAGCCCCAGGCCGCCATCGCCCTGCCGCGCTCCTTCTCGTCGAAGACGGTGATGAGGATGGACAGGGTGGACGGCATGATCAGCGCGCCGCCGACGCCCATCGCCACCCGTATGGCGATCACTTGGCCCGGGTCGGCGGCGAATGTGCCGACCAGTGAGGCCGCACCGAACAGCAGCAGGCCGGTCAGCATCACCTTCCGGCGGCCGAAGCGGTCGCCGAGGCTGCCGGAGGTGAGCAACAGGCCGGCGAAGACCAGGATGTAGGAGTCGAGGATCCACTGGACGTCCTGGGCGCTCGCGCCGAGGTCCTCGGTCATCGAGGGCACGGCCACGGTGAGCGCCATGGTGTCGATCGTCAGGACCAGCGAGCTCAGGCAGAGCACGACGAGGATCCACCAGCGACGTGGGTTGCGGGTTTCCATCAGGGTTTTCCTTTCGGCTTCACCGGGCTGAGCACGCTGGACGCGAACGATGCGAACACTGCTCCCGTGATGCGTACACCGTTCCGTCCGTTGCGCACACTGTACGCACGGCGGAACAGTGTGCGCAACCCAAAGCGCTGTACGCTGACTGCGCACGATGTACGCACGCAGGCACCGGAGAACCCCGATCACTCCGAGCACCCCGAGGAGCGCCATGGCCGCCAAGGCGAAGCCGAACCCGATCCCCTCCGTATGGGCGCGGCAGAAGCAGGAACCGGAGCAGCCGGCGCTCAGCCGGGCCGCGATCGTCCGCGAGGCGATCGCCATGCTGGACGCGGACGGCGTCGAGGCGCTGAGCATGCGCAAGCTCGCCGCCCGTCTGAACGCCGGCGCGACCTCTCTGTACCGGCACGTCGCCACCAAGGACGAGCTGATGGAGCTGGCCGTGGACGAGGCCGCCGCCGAGATCCGCGTGCCGCCCGCGGACAGCCCCGACTGGCGGGCCGCCGTCACCGAGGCGGCGGGATCCTTCCGCGCGACCGCCCTCCGGCACCCCTGGGTGTCGTCCGTGATGGGCCAGGCGGGCCTCGTCTACCTGGGCCCCAACCTGATGTCGTTCTCCGAGCGGCTCGCCTCGCTGTTCATCGCGGCCGGTTTCCCCGAGCCCGATCAGGCGATCAGCACCCTGCTGGCGTACACGCTCGGCATGAGCACCACCGAGGCCGCCTGGCTCACCACGGTCGCCCGGTCCGGCCAGACGGAGGCCGAGTTCATCGCCCGGCTGATGCCCGCCGCCCAGGAGGCCGCGGCCGACCACACCAACCTCGCCGCCGCCTACGCCGCGTCCGAACGCCGGGACCCCGCGCGGGACCGGGACGCCAAGTTCGCCCACGGTCTGGACGTCGTCCTGGACGGACTGGCCCTGCGGCTGCCGCGGTAGGAACGGGACTCTCGCCGCCCAGGGCTGACGGCCCCTCGGGCGGGGCGAGTACGGCGCGCGCGGGGGTCACCCGTTCACCGCCGGCCGGCGCTCCATTCGTGTTCTTTTCGCGGGCGCCCCCAGGCACGCCCATGACCTGCCCGAACTCGGCGCCGCTAGGCCGTGCGGGTGCCGTGGGCGCCACCCGTTCAGCACGTTTCTGACGGACTTTCAGGAAGCGGTCCGGGCCGAGTGCCACTTACCTCGGTAGGGCAGGGGACGCGCCCCCTGAACGAGTCGGATGAACGAGTCGGACAAGCTCTGGGGAGCACCATGCGACGCACCGCCCGCCTGCTGACCGGTACCGCACTCGCCGTGGCCGCGGCGGGTCTCGCCGCGGCACCGGCCTACGGCGGCGGCACCGGCGTCCTGCAGGTGTACCCGTCCAGCGTGGTGCCGGGCGGCCAGGTCACGGTGAACACGGCCGCGTGCGGGGACAAGGGCACGGCGACGGGGGACGCGGGCGCGGTCGGCGCCGGGACCTTCACGCTGGCGCCCAGCACCCACCAGGGCGAGGCGATCGGCCAGTTCCGGGTGCCGGCGAGCGCGCAGCCGGGGACGTACGAGATCGTCGCCAAGTGCGCGGAGGGCACCAAGCAGGTCACGGGGGACCTGGTGGTGGCGTTGAGCGCGGCGCACGAGCAGGTGCAGCCGCGGGGAAGCGTGAAGACGGGGGTCGGCGGCGCACTCGGCCCCGGCCCCGTCCAGACCGCGGCGGGTGTGACGGCGCTGGCCGTCGCCGCCGCGGGCGGTACCTGGCTCCTGCATCGCCGGGCGAGAGGCGACGGGATCTGACGGACACCCTCCGCTGTCCGTCCGCCGGTACCGCATTGCCCCGCCCCCTCCGGGTCCGACGCCCCTCGCGGCCCGGAGGGGGCAGAGGGTCGGCCCGTCGGGGACCCGGGGCGGCCCGTCCGCCCCGGTGACCCGCCGGAATCCGCCCCGAGGATCCACCGAGTTCCGCCTCAGGGACCCGCCCCAGGTCCCGCCTCGCAGGAGTCCGTCTCCGGGAGAGGGGTTCGTATGCGCAGGATCGGGGACACCGCCATAGCCGCAGTGACCGTCGTCGCCCTCGGCTCGGGGGTGTGGCTGCTCGGCTCCGGGACGCATGCGCCACCGCAGCCGTCGGCCGCCGAGGGCCGGCCCGAGCCGGGCGAGGAGCGGCTCGCGGCCCCCGCTCTGGAGCCGTCGGCGCCCACCCGCATCCGGATCCCCGCGATCCGTGTGAACGCCCCTCTGATGGGCCTCGCCCTCACCCGCAGCGGGAGCCTGGACGTGCCGCCCGCCAAGGAGAAGAACCTCGCCGGCTGGTACGAGGCCGGCACCATGCCCGGCGAGACGGGCACCGCGATCATCGCGGGCCATGTCGACAACACCGAGGGCCCGGCCGTCTTCTACGACCTCGGCGCCCTGAAGCGGGGCGCCGTCATCGAGATCGGCCGCCAGGACGGCTCCGTGGCCGTGTTCACCGTGGACGCGGTGGAGGTGTACGCGGCCCGGGACTTCCCCGACGAGAAGGTGTACGGGGCGGCGACCCGTCCCGAGCTGCGGGTCATCACCTGCGGCGGCGGTTACTCGAAGGCCACCGGCTACCAGGGCAACGTGGTGGTCTTCGCGCATCTCACCGGCGGCCGCCGCTGACCTCAGTGTGCGGGCACCTCCCCGCCGAGGACGTGTTCCCTCCCCCACGCGCCGAGCGGCGCCAGCGCCTCGTTCAGCAGCGCGCCCTTCCCGGTCAGCGAGTACTCGACGCGGGGCGGCACCTCGTCGTACACCTCGCGGTGCACGATCCCGTCGGCCTCCAGTTCCCGCAGCTGCGCGGCGAGCACCTTCTCCGTCACGCCGGGCAGCTGCCGGCGCAGCTCCCCGAAGCGGTGCGGGCGCTCGTACAGCGCCCACAGGATCAGCACCTTCCACTTGCCGCCGATGACGTCCATCGCCGCGTCGATCCCGCAGACGTACGCCCCCGGCCGCCGCCCGATCGGCATCCGCTCCCCCTTCGCCGAACCCTTCACCGAGCCCTTCACCGAGCCCTTCGTTGGCTCTTCCCCACCCGCGCCCTTCCCCACAGGTAACCACCCACTTCGAAGTAGGTACTTACGCCGGGCGCTCCTCGGGACGAGCCTAGTCGTCATGACCGACAACTCCCTTTCCCCAAGCCCCCGTACGCCCGTCTCCCTGCTCGGCACCGGCGCCATGGGCACCGCGCTCGGCCGCGCCTGGCTCGCCGCCGGACATCCGCTGACCGTCTGGAACCGCACGCCCGGGCGGACCACGGCCCTGGCCGCCGAGGGCGCCACGGTCGCCCGGAGCGCGGCGGAGGCGGTCGCGGCCGGCCGGCTCGTCGTGGTGTGCCTGCTGGACGACGCGTCGGTGGGCGAGGCACTGGCGCGGGCCGAGCTCACCGGCCGGGACCTGGTGAACCTCACGACCGGCACCCCCGGCGAGGCCCGGACACGCGCCGCCTGGGCGAAGGAGCGCGGCGCCCGCTTCCTGGACGGCGGGATCATGGCCGTACCGCCGATGATCGGCGCGCCCGGCGCCTTTGTCCTCTACAGCGGCGACAGCGACCTGTTCGAGGAGCACGGGGACGTGCTGGCCGCGCCGGCCGGCACCGAGTACGTCGGCGCCGACCCGGGACTCGCCGCACTGCACGACGTGGCGCTGCTGAGCGGGATGTACGGCATGTTCGCCGGGATCACGCACGCCTTCGCGCTGGTGCGCGACGAGGACGTGGCGCCGAAGGAGTTCGCCGCGCTGCTCGTGCCGTGGCTGAACGCGATGGCGGCCATGGCCCACGGGACGGCCGGGCGGCTGGCGAGCGGCGATCTGACGACCGGGGTGGTTTCCAGCCTGGCCATGCAGGTCGCGGGCGCCGGGACGCTGCTGCGCGCGGCCGAGGAGCAGGGCGTGAGCAGCGAACTGCTGACCCCGTTCCTGGACCTGATGCGCCGCCGTCTGGCCGACGGGCACGGGGACGAGGACACCACGGGTCTGGTCGGCCTGCTGCGCGCACGGCCCTGACTCCTCGCACCTCACAGCCCTGCCCGGCGGGCGCCCGGACCCCTCACACCCCCGCCCCGCCCCCGCTGAGGGCAGCGTTCCTCGTGGGAAACAGGAGTGATGCGGCCGGGTAACCTCGGGGCCGCACGCTGCGATGCATGACCTCGAAAACGCGTGTGGTGGTGATCGGCGCCGGCCTCGCGGGCGTACGACTCGCCCGGCGGCTCGGCGAGCTGGGCACGCCCGCGCTGCTCGTCGGCGAGGAGGAGCACCGGCCCTACAACCGGGTCCTGCTCGCCGAGGTGCTGGCCGGCCGGTACGCCCCGGAGGTGATCGCCCTGCCCGCGCCCGGCGGCCTGGTGCGCACCCGGGTCACCGGCATCGACCGCGCGGCACGGCGCCTCGACTGCGCCGACGGCTCGTCGATCGCATACGACACGCTGGTGCTGGCCACCGGCTCCAACCCCGTGCTGCCGCCGCTGCGCGGCCTGTTCACCCCGGACCACCTGCTCCCGGAGGGCGTCCACGCGTTCCGCACGATGGACGACTGCCTGGGCCTGTCCAAGGCGGTACGGCCCGGTGTGCGGGCGGTCGTCATCGGCGGCGGGCTGCTCGGGGTCTCCTCCGCCCGCGCGCTCGCGGTGCGCGGCGCGCAGGTGGTGCTCGCCCAGCAGGCCGAGCGGCTCATGGAGCGCCAGCTCGACCCGAGCGCCTCCCGGCTGGTGCTGCGGCACCTGAGGGACCTCGGTGTCGAGGTGCACACCGAGTGCCGGGTGCGGGACGTGCGCTCGGTCGGCGGCGCGGTCCGCTCGGTGGAGCTGGCCGACGGGTACGCCCTCGACGCCGATCTCGTGGTGCTCGCCTGCGGGGTGCGACCGCGCTCCGGTCTGGCCGAACAGGCGGGACTCGCCGTCCGTAGGGGCGTCCTCGTCGACGACGAGCTGCGCACCTCGGACCCGCACATCCACGCCGTCGGCGACTGCGCCGAGCACGACGGCACGGTGTACGGCCTCGCCGCCCCGGCTCTCGAACAGGCCGACGCCCTCGCCGGACTCCTCGCGGGCGACGCCGAAAGCCCGGCGGCTCGCTACACCGGCACCCGTTCGCTGACCCGGCTGACCCTCACCGGTCCCGGATCCCCCTTCGACCTCGCCGCGTTCGGCGAGACCGAGGCCCGCCCCGGCGACGACGTCGTGCAGCTCGCCGACGCCACCCGGGGCACGTACCGCAAGGTCGTCGTCCGCGACGACCGCCTGGTCGGCGGGGTCCTGGTCGGCGAACTCGGCACCGTGGGCGCGCTCGCCCGCGCCTGGGAGGGAGCGGAGCCGCTCCCCGACGACGGCCCCCTGCTCCACCTGCTCACCAACGACGGAGGCTCCTGATGACCGCCACCCCGGGGGCCACCCCCACCATCGTGCTCGTCGGCCACGGCATGGTCGGCCAGCGCTTCCTCGAAGCGCTGGCCGAGCGCGGCCTGACCGCCACGCACCGCGTGGTCGTCCTGTGCGAGGAGCCGCGTCCGGCCTACGACCGCGTCGCCCTCACCTCGTACTTCTCGGGCAAGACCGCCGAGGACCTCTCCATGACCGACATGGAGTTCATCGGCACGCACGGCATCGAGCTGTACGTCGGCGACCCGGCGCAGACGATCGACCGCGAGGCGAAGCGGGTCACGGCGAGGTCGGGCCAGATCTTCGCGTACGACACCCTCGTCCTCGCCACCGGCTCGTACCCCTTCGTACCGCCGGTCCCGGGCAAGGACGCCGAGGGCTGCTTCGTCTACCGCACGATCGAGGACCTCCTCGCCATCGAGGCGTACGCGAAGACGAAGGCCCAGGTGGGCGCCGTCGTCGGCGGTGGACTGCTGGGACTTGAGGCGGCCGGTGCCCTCAAGGGCCTCGGACTCACCTCCCACATCGTGGAGTTCGCGCCGCGCCTGATGCCGGTGCAGGTCGACGAGGGCGGCGGCGCGGCCCTCCTGCGCACCATCGAGGAGATGGGCCTGAGCGTCCACACGGGCGTGGGCACGCAGGAGATCGTGGTCGGCCCGGACGGTGCCGTCACCGGCATGAAGCTGTCCGACGGCTCCGAACTCGCCGCCGACATGGTGGTGTTCAGCGCCGGTGTCCGCCCCCGCGACCAGCTGGCCCGCGACGCGGGCCTGGCGGTCGGCGAGCGCGGCGGCATCAGCGTCGACGAGCAGTGCCGTACGGTCACCGACCCGCATGTGTTCGCGATCGGCGAGTGCGCGCTGGCGGCGGACGGCCGGGTGTACGGCCTGGTGGCCCCGGGCTACGAGCAGGCGGAGACCGCCGCGGCCACCATCGCCGCCGACGAGGCCTCCTTCACGGGTGCCGACCTGTCCACCAAGCTGAAGCTGCTCGGCGTGGACGTGGCCTCCTTCGGCGACGCGCACGGCACGGCCGAGGACTGCCTGGACGTCGTCTACTCCGACTCCCGCGCCGGCCTGTACAAGAAGCTGGTCATCGGCCGGGACGGCACGCTGCTCGGCGGCATCCTGGTCGGTGACGCGGAGGCCTACGGCACCCTGCGCGCGCTGACCGGTTCGGTGCCCCCCGTCTCCCCCGAGTCGCTCGTCCTGCCCGCCGGAGCCGGCTCGGGGGACCGGCTCGGCCCGTCCGCCCTCCCGGACGAGGCGATCATCTGCTCCTGCCACAACGTCAGCAAGGGCACGATCCGCGGCGCGGTCAGCGAGCACCGGTGCACCACCGTGCCCGAGGTGAAGAAGTGCACCAAGGCCGGTACCGGCTGCGGAAGTTGTGTGAAGGTGCTCGGCCAGCTGGTCACCGCCGAGCTGGAGGCCTCCGGCGTCGAGGTCGACAAGGGCCTGTGCGGATGCTTCGCGCAGACCCGCGAGGAGCTGTACGAGATCGTCCTGGCCCTGCGCATCACCTCGTACCAGGACCTGCTGGACCGCCACGGCCGCGAGGATGCCCGGGGCGGCGACGGCTGCGAGGTCTGCAAGCCGGCCGTGGCCTCCGTCCTCGCCTCGCTCGCCCCGGCGATCGGCGCGAGCGGCTATGTCCTCGACGGCGAGCAGGCGGCCCTCCAGGACACCAACGACCACTTCCTCGCCAACCTGCAGAAGAACGGCTCGTACTCGGTGGTGCCGCGCATTCCCGGCGGGGAGATCGCGCCCGAGAAGCTGATCGTGATCGGCGAGATCGCCCGGGACTTCGGCCTCTACACGAAGATCACCGGCGGCCAGCGGATCGACATGTTCGGCGCGCGCGTGGAACAGCTCCCGCTGATCTGGACGCGTCTGGTGGACGCCGGCTTCGAGTCCGGGCACGCCTACGGCAAGTCGCTGCGCACGGTGAAGTCCTGCGTCGGGCAGACCTGGTGCCGCTACGGCGTCCAGGACTCGGTGCGCATGGCGATCGACCTGGAGCTGCGCTACCGGGGGCTCAGGTCGCCCCACAAGCTCAAGTCCGCCGTCTCCGGCTGCGCCCGCGAGTGCGCGGAGGCCCAGTCGAAGGACTTCGGCGTCATCGCCACCGCGAGCGGCTGGAACCTGTACGTCGGCGGCAACGGCGGCGCCACCCCGCGACACGCGGACCTGCTGGCCCAGGACCTCTCCGATGCCGAACTGGTCCGCCTGATCGACCGGTTCCTGATGTTCTACATCCGCACCGCCGACCGGCTGGAGCGCACCTCCACCTGGCTGGAGCGGATCCCGGGCGGTCTCGACCATGTGCGCGAGGTGGTCGTGGCGGACTCCCTCGGCATCTGCGAGGAGCTGGAGTCCCTGATGGCCGCGCACGTCGCGCACTACCGCGACGAGTGGGCCGAGACCATCAACGACCCCGAGAAGCTGGCCCGGTTCGTGTCCTTCGTGAACGCGCCGGACACCCCGGACCCGGTGGTCGCCTTCGTCCCCGAGCGGGACCAGATGAAGCCCGACCTGCCGCTGCTCGCCATCGGCCGCCGTCCCCTGGAAGACGCACTGGAAGGAAGCGCCCAGCGATGACCCTGGCACCCGAGACGACCGATCTGTCGGTCCAGCTCCAGCTGGAGGACGGCTGGTTCACGGTCTGCGACCTGAGCCGGCTGCTGCCCGGCCGGGGGATGGCGGCGCTGCTGCCCGACGGCCGCCAGGCCGCCCTGTTCCGCGACCGCAACGGCACCCTGTACGCGATCGACAACCGCGACCCCTTCTGCGGCGCGGCCGTTCTCTCCCGGGGCCTGACCGGCACCCGGCAGGGCCGCCCGTTCGTGGCGTCCCCGCTGCTCAAGCAGTGCTTCGACCTGGAGACCGGGCAGTGCCTGGACGACGAGTCGGTGCGTGTCGCCACCTACGAGGTGCGGGTGGCGTAACCAGCGATCTTGACCGATCGTTTCAGAAAGACCTAGGCTGCACCCCGTGGCCAGGACCAAGGAATTCGACCCGGACGCCGCGCTGCAGTCAGCCCTGGAGCTGTTCTGGCGGCGCGGCTACGAGGCCACCTCGATGGCCGACCTGGTGGAGCACCTCGGCATCGGCAGAGCGAGCCTGTACGCGACCTTCGGGAGCAAGCACGAGCTGTATCTGAAGGCACTGGAGCGCTACGAGCGATCGGGCCTGACACGGATCGTGCGCGAGCTGTCCGGGCCAGGCCCCGCCCTGCCCGCCGTACGAGCGGTCGTGCGCCGGTACGCGGCGGAGGCGGCCCACGAGGAACTGCGCCACAACGGCTGCCTGATCACGAACGCGGCGACCGAGCTGGCCCCGCACGACCCGGCCGCCGCACGGCAGGTCGAGCGCAACTGGGACCACGTGGAAACCCTGCTGCACTCGGCGCTCGTGCGCGCCCAGGCCCAGGGCGAGCTGGCCGAGATCCGCGATCCGCTCGCCCTCGCCCGCATGCTGCTGGTGCTGATGCAGGGCCTGCGGGTGGTCGGCAAGGCGTCCTCGGACCCGGCCCGGGTCCGGGACGCGGCGGACCAGGCACTGGCACTGCTCGACTGACACGCCCCTCTCCCGAGGGGCGTTTTCCACACCCTCATACTGAACCGATCGTTCTACATAAGGGGAGATCATGACCCTCACCCGTTTCACCGGCAGGACCGCCCTCGTCACCGGCGCGGGCTCCGGCATCGGACGCGCCGTGGCGCTCGCCCTCGCGGCCGAGGGGGCCCGCGTGGTCGTGGCCGGGCGCCGTCCGGAGCCGCTGGACGAGACGGTCCGGCTGATCGAGGAGCAGGGCGGCGAGGCCCTCGCGGTGATCGCCGACGTCTCCCGCGCCGCCGACGCCGAGGCGCTGGTCCAGGCCGCCGTGGAGCACTTCGGCTCGCTCGACGTGGCCGTCAACAACGCCGGCGTCCTGCGCGGCGGGCAGCCCCTCGCCGACCTGCCCGAGGACGACTGGCACGCCCAGCTCGCCACCAACCTCACCGGCGTCTACCTGGCCCTGAAGGCCCAGGTCCGCCGGATGCGCACCCAGCCCTCGGGCGGCGCGATCGTCAACGTGTCCTCCAACCTCGGCCGGCACGCCGCCTTGGCCGGAGCCGCCGCCTACGCGGCGACCAAGGCCGCCGTGACCGCCCTCAGCCGGGGCGCCGCCCTGGACCACATCGGCGACGGCGTCCGTATCAACGTGGTCAGCCCCGGCGCCACCGCCACCTCCATGTCGCTGCGCCCCGGAGAGACCGAGGAGGGCCGGGCCGACCGTGCCAAGGCCACCCTCCCGCTCGGCCGGATCTCCACCACCGAGGAGGTCGCCGCCGCCGTCCTCTACCTGGCCTCCGACGCCGCGGCCTCGCTGGTCGGCACCGATCTGGTGGTGGACAGCGGCGCCTCCCTGTGAGCACGCGGGTTCACGGGCCGGGGCTGTCGGACCCGCCGTAGTGGTGCGGCTGGACCCCTTCGACATCGGTCAGGTCGTCGCCCACCGCGTCGAGCTGCTGTCGTTCGTACTCGTTGAGGAACGGAAACAGGGCTCCGCAGTCGCGACAGGCCCGCGCGAGGTCGGCGTCGAACGTCGGCCGGGGCTTCAGGATTCCCGGGCGGCGGAACCTCAGCCGCAAGCGTTCGTAGGCCCTCTCGCCCGACGTGAGCTCCCCGACCGGACTGAGCCGGCCGGAGCCGCATATCCAGCAGCGCATGCGGAAGACCCTACCGGTCCCTAGTCGATCCCCGACCGCTCCACCCCCGCCACGATCCACCGCTGGAAGCACAGGAAGACGAGCAGCAGCGGCAGGATCGACACGGCGGCGGCGACGAACAGCTCGTGCAGCCGGATCACCTGGGACGTGGTGAAGGACGACAGCGCCACCTGCACCGTCCAGGCGTTCTGGTCCTGCCCGATGACCAGGGGCCACAGGAAGGAGTTCCACGCGCCGAGGAACACGATGGTCCCGACGGCCGCGAACACCGGCCGCGCGTTCGGCACGACGACCAGCCAGTACGTGCGCCAGTACCCGAGCCCGTCGACCTGCGCCGCGTCCTCCAGCTCCCGGGGAAAGCCCAGGAAGTACTGCCGGAAGACGAAGCAGGCGAAGGCCGAGAACAGCGTCGGGACGATCAGTCCCCGCAGCGTGGAGATCCAGCCCAGCGACGACACCAGCACAAAGCTGGGCACGAACGTCACGGCGGCCGGGACCAGGAGGGTGCCGAGGATGCCGTAGAAGACCTTGTTCGCGTGCCGGTAGGGGATGCGGGCGAGGCCGTAGCCCGCGAGGGAGGCGAGCAGGAGGGTGCCGAGCGTGGTCGCGACGGCGATCAGCGCGCTGTTGAGGAGGGAGCGGGCGAAGGGGACGGAGGGGTCGTCGAACAGTTCCCGGACGTTCCCCCACCTCAACTCGCCCGGAAAGAAGGTCCATTCGGGCGAGGTGATGTCCCGCTCGCTCGACAGACCGTTGCGGACCAGCAGATAGAAGGGGATCAGGAACAGCAGGGCGAGCGCGATCAGCAGCACCAGCCTGAGCGCCCGCCCGGCCCGCACCAGGGCGTCATCCATCGGTGTCCGTCCTTCCCAGCCTCAGCCACCGCGCCTGCCCGACCGTCACGACGGCGATGACCAGCGCGAGGATCACCGCCCCCGCGCTGCCGAGCCCCAGGTTCTGCCCCTGTCCCAGGGCGGTGTAGTAGAGGTAGACGAGCGGCGGCCGGGCGTAGGGCGGATAACCCCGCGCGTCGGACAGCAGGTTGTAGAACTCGTCGAAGGCCTGGAAGGCGTTGATGACGAGCAGCAGCACCACCGCGACCGAGGTGGCCCGCAGCTGGGGCAGGGTGATGTGCCGCAGCACGGTCCAGCCGGGCCGGGCCCCGTCCACGGCGGCCGCCTCGTAGAGCACCGGGTCGATCCGCTGGAGCCCGGCGAGGAAGAGGATCATGTAGAACCCGGCCTGCAGCCACAGCCGTACGGTGACGATGACCAGCCAGTACCAGGGCGGATCGGTGGTGGACAGCCAGGCGACGGGATCGCCGCCGAACCACCCCAGCACGGTGTTCGCGAGCCCGAACCGCACCCCGTTGAACAGCGACATCTTCCACACGAGCGCCGCGACGACGTAACTGCACGCGGCGGGCAGGAAGAACACGGACCGGAAGAAGGCCCGCGCCCGCCGGAGGCGGTTCACCATCAGGGCGAGGGAGAGCGAGAAGACGTAGGTGGCGGGCACGATGAACGCGGTGAAGACGAGGAAGGTCCTCAGGCTGTCGAGGAACGCGTCGTCCCTCAGCATCGCCGTGTAGTTGTGCAGCCCGACGAAGTGCGTGGGCGTGACGGTGTTGTGGGCGTCGAAGAAGCTGAGCGCCACGCTCCACAGCAACGGGACGTAGGTGAACAGGGCGAGCCCGAGGGCGAAGGGCCCGACGAAGACCCAGAACCAGAAGGCGTTCCGCCTGCTCACGGCTTCTTCTTTACGCGGTCGAGCTCGTCCGACACCTTCCGTACGACGGCCCGCAGCTCGCTCTCGGGACCGGCACCGCTCTTGATGATCCGGCTGAGCGCGTCCTGGTAGGCGGTCTGGGCGGCCGGGGTCCACAGCAGCGGCTGGGCGTAGCCGTACTCGGTGGTGAAGCGGACGGCGTCGGCGGCCGCGCCCGACCTCAGCTTGGCGGCCCTCTTCGCGAGGGAGATCCGGGCCGGGATGTGGAAGCCGTAGGAGAGCGCGAAGTCCTCCTGGTAGTCGGTGCGTTCGACCCACAGCCACTTCACGTACTCCTTGGCGGCCTGCCTGTGCCCGCCGCGCGCGCTGACGGCCGCGCCGTACGCGCCGACGGGAACCGAGGGCCGGCCGTGCGCGCCGTCCCGGGGGAAGGGAAGCACCCCGAAGTCGTCGCCGAGTTCCTTCCGCACCTGGGGCAGCGCCCACAGTCCGGACCACTGCATCGCGGTCAGGCCCTGGAGGAAGGCGGAGGGGTCGGACCAGTCGGCGGGGGCGCCGAGGAGGAGGGACTTGTCGGCGTACAGCTGGTGCAGCTTGCCGAGGGTGCGGGCGGCGGCGGGGTCGTCGAAGCCGACCTTGCCGTCGTCGGTGACGAGCTGGAGTCCGGCGGCGTAGAGGGGAGTTCCGCCGAGCACGCCGGCGCCCCCGTCGTTGCCGAGGAAGAGCCCCTTGGTCTTGCTGTCGGTGAGCTTCCGGGCGGCGTCGACGAGGGCGTCCAGGGTGGCGGGCGGCTCGACTCCCGCGTCCTTCAGCAGGCTCTTGCGGTAGTAGAGGAGCTGCGTGTCGATGACCTGGGGGATGGCCCAGATCTTCCCGTCGTACGTCTTCGGGGTGAGCACGGCCGGGTTGAAGTCGTCCTTGACCCCGTCGAGCAGCTCGGTGAGGTCGACGACCTGACCGGCCTGGATCTGGTCGAGCGTGGGCCCGTTGACCTCGAAGACATCGGGTCCGGAGCCGGTGAGCAGGGCGGCGGCGGTCTGCTGGTCGTAGTTGCCGGGCCGCCACTGAACGCTGATGTGCGCCTTCTTGTAGGCGCCGGCGTACCGCTCGACGGCCTGCTCGGCCCCCGTCTCTCCGTACTGGTGGTACCACTGCGACAGCCGAGGCCCGGAGCCCCCGCCGTCGCCCCGTCCGGTGTTCGATCCGCACGCGGTGAGCAGTCCGGCGCCCACGCCCGCTGCCAGCAGCGTCCTACGGTTGATGCTCGTCATCATGTGCCCCCTGACGTCGGTCATCGATGCACGGCCCAACGATCAACCCTGCACCGCGATTACGAAAGGGGAGTTGCGGCCGTGTGTCACACCTTGAGATCCGTGTGGTCCACGCCGGTCAGCCGCACGGAGGCGTCCCAGAGCCGGTTCGCCGCCCGGTCGTCGAGCGTCCACGGCGCCCGCCAGGACGGCGCGGGCGCACCCCGCCACATCGCGAAGGACGGCCCGTGGAAGGAGTCCGGCCGTACCCCGGGCGCGGTCGCCGCGTACAGCGTGGGCAGGGCGCCCGCCTCCGCGGACTGGGCGAGGACCCGGTTGCCCAGCTCCATCAGCCGCTCGGCACCCCGCCGCCCCTCTGCGCGCGGCCCGGCGGTCTGGAGGTTGGTGGCGGCGTACCCCGGGTGCGCGGCGGCCGCGACGACATCGGCGCCGTGGGCGGCGAGCCTGCGGGCCAGCTCATGGGTGAAGAGGAGATTGGCGGTCTTGGACCGGGCGTAGGCGATCCAACGCCGGTAGCGCCGCTCGCCGTTGAGGTCGTTCAGGTCGACGTTGGCGAGGACGTGCAGAAAGCTGGAGACGGTCACGACGCGGGCGCCCGGGGTGGCCAGCAGGGCGGGCAGCAGCAGCCCGGTGAGGGCGAAGTGGCCGAGGTGGTTGACCCCGAACTGCGTCTCGAACCCGTCCGCCGTCGTCCCGTACGGCGGCGCCATCACGCCCGCGTTGTTGACGAGCAGGTCGAGCCGGTCGTACGGCAACCGGTCCGCGAAGTCGCGCACGGACCCCAGGTCCCCGAGATCCAGCCGTGTGACCTCCACCTCGGCCCCCGGCACCTCCGCCGTGATCCGGTCCCCCGCATCCCGCCCGCGCGCCTCGCTCCGGCAGGCGAGCACCACCCGGGCCCCCTTACGGGCGAGCTCCCGCGCGGTGACGTACCCGAGCCCGCTGTTGGCACCGGTGACGACGGCGAGGCGGCCGCTCTGGTCGGGGATGTTCCGCGCTGTCCAGCCCATGGGCCCAGCGTAGGCGGCGGGAGCGTCAGCGCAGTGCGGCCTCGCCCGTGTGGACGGCACGCAGGGCGCGCTCGACCGTCTCCTGGCTCTCGCCGACCGGAGCCACGTAACCGAGGACGTCACGCGCGGCGTCCTCGCCGAGCGTGCGGGTGATCACCCACGTGGCGAGGTACTGGGAGGCCAGGCAGCCGCCCGCCGTGGCGATGTCCCCCTCGGCGTGGAACGGCGCGTCCAGCACGGTGACGCCGCAGGCCTCGACAAAGGGCCGGCTCTTCATGTCCGTGCAGGCGGGCATGGACTCCAGCAGCCCGAGCCGAGCGAGCACCAGCGCGCCCGAACACTGCGCGCCGATCAGCTGTCGCGAAGGGTCGAGCGGCAGCCGGGAGATCAGCCGGTCGTCGGCGACCACGTCGCGCGTCTTCACCCCGCTGCCGATCAGCACGACGTCGGCTTCGGTCACGAACTCCATCGGGCGCTGCCCGGACACCTCGACGCCGTTCATCGACGTGACCACCGGCGTCGGCGTCGTGATGAAGGCCTCCAGGCCGTCCTTCCGGCACCGGTTGATCAGCGCGGACGCGACGAAGCTGTCGAGCTCGTTGAATCCGTCAAAGGTGACCACGGCTACCTGCACGGCATCTCCTCACGGTACGGGGTGAACGCGCACACAACTTTTTCCGACGGCGGCGCATCCAACATAGCGACCTCATCAATCCACCGGCTCGATGAAGGCGGAAGCGCCATGTCTCTGAACACTCGGCTCCTCTCCCGGCACGGCCTGGCCGCCGCCCTGACCGCCGCCGCGGCACTCGCGACGGCGGGCGTCGCATGGAGCGCCACGACGACGTCGGCGGCGACAGCGACGACGACGACCGGCACGACGGTTCGGGCGTCCGCCGCTCCGCGCACCTGCGCCTTGAACGACCTGTACGTTTCCATGGGCCACAAGGAGGGCGCGGCCGGATCGCTGTACTGGTCCGTCCAGTTCACCAACACCAGCACCACCCCGTGCGCCCTGCGCGGCTACCCGGGCGTCAGCGTCCTGGACACCGCGCACCGGCAGATAGGACCGGCCGCCGCCCACAGCGGCACGTCGTACTCCACCGTCGCCCTCGGCCCCGGGCACTCCGCGTCCGCGGTCGCGCGCACCACCAACGGCCCGATCGGCGGCCCCTGCCTGCGCACCGGCTCCTACCTGAGGATCTACCCGCCGGCCTCGCACACCGCCGTCCTCGTCCCCGCACGCTGGACGACGTGTTCGAATAGCTTCCAGGTCGGCCCGATCAACACGGAGGGCACCTTCTGAGCCGCTGACCGCACAACGTACGCCGGAAGGGCGGCGCCCCGGGCGTGGTGCCGCGCCAGCGGCGTGCGTACGCCGCCTCCTCAGTCCTGGCGCACTTGATCATAGAAACGAGGCCGCAGCATCACGCACTCTGCTCGATGGCCTCGAAAATGTCGGCGTCGGTTTCACGCTGCCATTCGGGGAGGTCTCCCCAACCGGCGACGTACCCCGGCTTCGGGTCCTCGAAGTGCTGGTACATCTGGGCCGTCCAGCACACCGCGACGAACTGCCCCTTCTGTTCGCGGCTCAGGCGTGCGGAGCACCCTGCGCTGACGCGGATGAAGTCCCGGACCTGACCGCAGACGGCAGCGGCGGCTGCGCGCTCCCACGCGGGCGTCTCCTCCCAAGGGGTGACGTAGCTGGGCTTCGGCTCGCCGGGGAAGTGCTTGTGCACGCCGGCGATCCATGCCTCGCGGAAGATCCGGCCGTCCTCACTCATGAAGTCCCCTTCTTCAGGCGGCACTCGGCAGTGCCGCGATCTTCTCGTGCAGCTCAGAGATTCGGGTATCGGCAGGCAGCCCGGCAAGACGGGAGCGAAGGCCGTGGAGTTTGGCGCCCACGTATCCCGAGTGCGTCTGTCCGGCCACGGTCAGAGCCTGGTCGGCGTAGTGGACGAGCTGGTCGATGTCACCTCGGTGGGCACCCAGCGTGGCGAGATCAGCGAGAACAGCACCCCGTCGACGAGGACTCAATTCCTGTGCGAGTGCGGACGCCAGCGCCTCCTCGGCAAGATCGGGGCGGCCGAGTGTCACGTAGCAGGCTCCGCGTTCCTCGCAGAGGCGGGATCCGTCGAAGCGGAGCCATCCTCCGTGGTGGAGCTGGCCATCGAGGGTGTGTACCTCCTCTGCGGTGTCGAGGGCGCGGGAACAAGCGTCGACGTCACCCAGAGCGGCATGGACCTCGGCCTGTACGGCTGACACCCAGTAGCGGGTGGAAAGAGCGCTGTCGCCCCGCCGAGCGATGTTCGACGCGGCCGACAGCAGCGGGGCCGCCGACGCGGCCCGGTCCGCGTACAACTCGACGTAGGCGTGCCGTGTCATCGCGCAAGCCCAGAGGTCGTACATCCGTGCCTCCTTCGCCGCGTTCGCAGCGAGGGTGTAGCAGTGGGCGGACAGGGCGTCGTCGCGCGCGTCGAAAAACAGCTCACCGGCCAACTGGTAGAGATTGCCAACCTGCATGAGGAGGCGCTTGCGGTCGATCTCACTACGGACTTCCACCAGGCTCTTTGCCAGCAGCGCGAGTTGATGACGGATAACCGGGTAAACCGTGCTCTTGTCGTCGGTGAGGCCGTAGACCTGCCACAAGTGCTCGATCATCGCCTCTCCCGTCTCGAACACCGTGGCGGACTCCTGCCTCGCGGAAGCGGAGGCCAAGGGTTCGGGCAGGGTGATGAGCGCACCCGTGGCGGCGAGCAGTCCGAGAAGGTCGCGGCGTCTCATGTCGTCAGGATCGCCGAGCGAAGCGGGAATCGGGATGTCCTGCGGGGTGACCGTCGTCACGGCGACGAGGAATCCGTCCAGATCCGCCGCTGTCACACCCAAGAGCTTCGCGATCTTGGGACGCTGGTACGGCCGGGGTGTGGAATGCCCGCCCTCCCAGCGTACGACCGTGGATGTGGCGACTCCGAGAAGGGCGGCGAACTCCTCTTGGGAGTAGCCACGTGCCGCGCGTTGCTCCGCGAGCCCTCGGCGTTTGGCCGTCATCGACGCCTCCGCATGTCTAGCATCACCCCAGGTCACAGCCCCAACGCACGGGAAACGCCTGGACAATGCCTTGGCCCTGCTCTGGGACACGGTAACGCAATGCAGTTCCCTGATCACAGCCGTCGAGAACGCGTGGTTCCCCGTCGGCGGCAGTGGAGGAGAGGGCCGTCCGCACCCCATTGCGGGCGGCCACGCTTGGAGGGATCAAGTCCGTGCTCAAGGCCGTTGGCAGACCTACCACAACCGGCATTCCCAGCTACTCGGAAACGATGCCGTGCAAGCCCGAGTCCGCGCGGCGAGCCCGGTTGCTCGTCACCGCCGCCCTGAGCACTTGGGGCATAGAGGAGCTGGTGGACGCGGCGAAGCTGGTCGTCGACGAACTGCTGACGAAC
This sequence comes from Streptomyces griseochromogenes, assembly GCF_001542625.1. Taxonomy (NCBI): domain Bacteria; kingdom Bacillati; phylum Actinomycetota; class Actinomycetes; order Kitasatosporales; family Streptomycetaceae; genus Streptomyces; species Streptomyces griseochromogenes. The sequence goes on from NZ_CP016279.1 coordinate 9,088,205, forward strand.
GCGATCGACCACACCCGCTGTCGCACGGCGCGGATCGCCATCCGGCGCATCGCCGACGACCGCGTACGGATCAGCGTCGCCGACACGTCCCGCGATGTCCCCGACATGAGTAACCCCCGTCAGGACTCGGAGGATGGCCGTGGCCTGGTCCTGGTCGACGCTCTCTCCGACCAATGGGGCTACGACCGGCACCGGACCTGGAAGGTCGTGTGGGCCGAACTCCGCACGGGGGCCAGCCGGTGAGGCAGCGGATCACGGTCGTTGTCCTCTACGTCACCGTCCTCGTGGTCCTGGTCCTCTCCATGCTGCGGTACGCCGAATCCGGCCCCTCAGGAGCCGCACACGTGACGAAGGGAGGGGACGGTGCACAAGCTGATCGCGAGCCCGTTCCTTGATCAGTACTTGCTCGTACGCCCAGGCAGCCGGGGCGGAGTTCTCCTGCCTCGCAGCCATTACGAGGAACTGCGAGCCCATGCGGCTCCACTCAGGCAGCACCTTCATGGCTCGCGGACGTCGTACAGGAGCAGTGGCCCGGCCTGGAAGTGACCGGACGGTCGACGGCTGAATTCCTCCTGGTCAGGCACCTGTCGAAGTGGGGCTACGCACGGGCGAGCTTTGAAATCAACCTCGGCTGCAACCTCAGGTGCAAGCACTGCTACCTCGGACTCAAGGTGAACTCGGGCATGCCGCTCGCCGACAAGCTGCGCTGCCTTCGGATCATGACCGAGGCCGGGGTGCTGTGGCTCCAGATCACCGGCGGCGAACCGACCATCGACAAGGACTTCCCTGCCACCTACCGGGCCGCGTTCGAGCTGGGCATGATGATCAGTGTCTCGACGAACGGATCACTGCTGTGGCGGGAGAATCTGCTGACACTGTTCCGTGCGTGTCCGCCGTACCGCGTGACCGTGTCCATGTACGGGGCGACGAAAGCCACCTACGACGAACTCACGCAACGGGAAGGCGCCTGGGACCTGTTCGTACAGGGCATGAACGCTGCTCGCGCCGCCAGGTTGCCGCTGCGGATGAGCATCATCGTCACCGAGGACACCGCCCACGAGGAACAGGCAATGCTCGACCTGTGCGAGAGGTGGGGCGTCGAGTACAACGTCTTCACCAACGTGACCCCGACGATCTATGGCGGAGGCGAAGTACTGACCGCGCAGTCCAAGGAACACTTGCGCATGCGCAAGCAGTTCACCGGCTGCAACGCGGGACACACGTTCTTCCACACCGACCCTCACGGCCTGGTGTCCATCTGCAAGATCGGCCGTGACGAGCAGATCAGCCTTCCGTTGGAGGGCATCGACGGCCTCTCCCGGCTCGGCGCCATCGCCGACCGGCTCATGCTTCGCACTGGTGGCTGCTCCGGTTGCAAGCTGTCCGGCACGTGCACGGTGTGCCGGCCGCTGGCCAAGCACTATCAGGAAGCGAAGGCACCACTGGAAAGTTACTGCCAGCACGGAATCAGGAAGGCAGGGTGAACAGCATGACCGCTGTCGCTGTCGAAATCTCCCCGAAGCGTCCGCTGCCAGGCGGTGGGCTGCCGTACTTCACGCGGCCCGTCGAGCCCGGCCCGGCACCAGTCACCGTGATGACGGCTGTCGCCGACCTCGACGAGATCATGGACAGCATCAAGTGCTCGTGCAACGCGGGCGATGACAACCCCCACTGATCACATGTGATCAGCGACGCTCAGGCCCTGGCACGATCTGCGTCGGGGCCTGAGCCCGGCGTGGCACACCGGTACCGTGCATGCATGGGATTCGACTGGGACGCTCTACGCCCCTATCTCACCGTGCCGTACATCCCTACCATCGGCCCCGTCCATCCCTCCGTACTCGCCCAGGAGCGCTTCGAGGACATCCTCACCGCCGCTGGCAGTGGACGATTCCTGCCTTACGACAAGGACCGTCGCTGGTCGCCGATGAAACAAGAGCGCGTCCTCGTCGAGGACATCGAGCAGACTCCCGGTAAGACCCTGGTCCCGACCCTGACCCGACACGGCCACGACACCGTCAAAGTCCATGTCTACAGCTGCGAACCCGACGCTCTCACCACCGCAGCGGTCCATGCGAAGAAGCTGTGCGCTGCCCACGACGCGAAAGTGGCCCGCGTCGTATGGTTCCTTGGTCCTGAGCAGCCGGAGCACTACGTCCGGGGGACACGCGTCCAACTCAAGGACTTCGCTGCGGGAGCCGGTGCCGACCCAGGCGCAGGCGTCCAGGAGTACGAAGAGTTGCCTGGCGAGGCACGGGCAGGGTTCGCGGAATTCGCGGAGCGCATGGCCGACGACGGGTTCGCGTTCCTGTACCAGCGAATGAAGCTCGGCCACGTCGGTTCCATCCTCACCGTCTCACACGAAGGCAAGGTGGCGGGAGCGATCGGCCCCATGGAGACCATGGTGGACGCCATCGGCCAGACTCAGCTCCTGCCGCAGTACTTCGGCGTGCTCCCCGAGTTCCGAGGACACGGCTACGGGCGTGCTTTGTGGCGTGCAGCGATGCATTGGGGACACCGGCATGGCGCCGCCTACCAGCTTCTCCAGACAGAAGTCGGAGGAGCATCCGACCGCCTGTGTGCAGCCGAGGGACTCGCTTCTCTCGGGTTCGTCTGCTCAGTGAAGGCATGACGGGGACATACGTCCACGCCCCCGCGCACGCGAAGGGGCGGCACCCCGCACAGGATGTATGGCCGACTCCCTGACCTGCGAAGTCGCGTCCATCGGTGCCCTGGAGGTCGAGAGCGGCGCGGTTAGGCGTGCGGCGCGACCGTCGATCCGGCACACCCTCGACCGATGGACTATTCGGGTCATATGCCAATCGCAACTCCGGAAATGTAACGCACAGTCACCATCCCGGGGGCGGACTGTCGCTCTGCGTGTAACCGTGGAGAGGCGGGCAGGAGTGCCCGCCCCGAACCCGTCCCATGAGGAGTATCAGTGACGCAGCAGCCCTACGCGCCGCCCCAGCCGTACCAGTACCCGCCGCAGTCCCAGCCGGCGTGGTACCCGTACCCGCCGCAGTCCCAGCCGTACCCGTACCCCCCGCAGCAGGCGTACCCGTACCCGCCGCAGTTCCAGCCGTACCCGTACCCGCCGCAGACCAACGGGTCGACCGAGAAGGAATACCCGCAGCTCACCGCGGCGACGGTGAAGGGCACTGTGATGGGCCAGGCGCAGGCTCAGATCAGCGCGAAGCTGATCGACAGCGACGGCGAGCCCATCAAGGGCGTGCCGATCACCTTCACCGTCGGTGCGGGCCGGCAGATCGGTATCGGGGTAACGGACGCCACTGGCGTCGCGCACCTCGACAGTGGCTCCAACCTCCTCGACCCCCTGCTGTGGGCCCAGGCGATCGGCTCTGGCTACGAGGTGCAGTTCCAGGGCAACAAGAAGTACATGCCCGCGCTCGCGCACGGCAAGATCGAACCCGGAATCGGCTGAACCGATCGAAACCGCGGGCCATGCACGCGGCCCAACGCGGGCCGCAGCCATGTTCTTCGGCAAGCGCGGCTCCAGCCGGGCCCACTCCTGATGAGCGCTGAGGCATAGAAGTGCCGCAGATCATGCGGAGCAGGTCATGCGCGAAGGGGCGCCACCCCCGCACAGGGTGGCGCCCCTCCTCTTTCGTGCGCCGGAGCCGCCGCCGATCGGTCTTGAGGGTCGGGGACCGACGACGGCTCCGGGGTCCGGGCGGGCGGCGGTGCCGCCCTCGGCTCAGCGGTGGTCGCTGCCCGCCGACTGGGTGGCCGCGCGGCCCGCCTCCAGGCGGGCGACCGGGATGCGGAACGGGGAGCAGGAGACGTAGTCCAGACCCACCTCGTGGAAGAAGTGGACCGACTCGGGGTCGCCGCCGTGCTCGCCGCAGACGCCGAGCTTGAGGTCGGGACGGGTCTCGCGGCCCGCCTTGACCGCCGCCTTCACCAGGGAGCCGACGCCGTCCTTGTCGATCGTCTCGAAGGGCGACACTCCGAAGATGCCCTTCTCCAAGTACGCCGTGAAGAACGAAGCCTCGACGTCGTCGCGGGAGAAGCCCCAGACCGTCTGCGTCAGGTCGTTCGTGCCGAAGGAGAAGAACTCCGCCGCCTCGGCGATCTGGTCCGCCGTCAGCGCGGCGCGCGGCAGCTCGATCATCGTGCCGATCGCCAGCTTCAGCTGTGTGCCGGTGGCCGCCTGGACCTCGGCGATGACCTGGTCGGCCTCCTCGCGGACGATCTCCAGCTCCTGGACGGTGCCGACGAGCGGGATCATGATCTCGGCGCGCGGGTCGCCCTTGGCGTTCTTGCGTTCGGCCGCGGCCTCGGCGATGGCGCGGACCTGCATGGTGAACAGACCGGGGATGGCCAGGCCGAGGCGCACGCCGCGCAGGCCCAGCATCGGGTTCTGCTCGTGCAGCCGGTGCACGGCCTGCAGCAGGCGCAGGTCGTTCTCGTGCGGCTCCTGGCGGGACTCGGCGAGCGCCACGCGGACGGAGAGTTCCGTGATGTCGGGCAGGAACTCGTGCAGCGGCGGGTCCAGGAGGCGGACGGTGACCGGGAGGCCGTCCATCGCCTCGAAGAGTTCGACGAAGTCCTTCTTCTGCAGCGGAAGAAGCTGCTTGAGGGACTCCTCGCGCTCCGCCTCGGTGTCGGCGAGGATCAGGCGCTCGACCAGCTCACGGCGGTCGCCGAGGAACATGTGCTCGGTGCGGCACAGACCGATGCCCTGGGCGCCGAAGCGGCGGGCGCGCAGCGCGTCCTCGGCGTTGTCCGCGTTGGCACGCACCCTGAGGCGGCGCTTGCGGTCGGCGAAGGCCATCATGCGGTGCACGGCCTCGACCAGTTCGTCCGCGTCGTCGGCGCCCGGGTGCATGCGGCCCTCGAAGTACTCCACGACCGGGGAGGGGACCACCGGGACCTCGCCCAGGTAGACCTTGCCGGAGGAGCCGTCGATGGAGATCAGGTCGCCTTCCTCCACCACGTGGCCGCCGGGGACCGTCATACGACGGCGCTTGGTGTCGACCTCGAGCTCCTCGGCGCCGCAGACACAGGTCTTGCCCATGCCGCGCGCGACGACGGCCGCGTGGGAGGTCTTGCCGCCGCGCGAGGTCAGGATGCCCTCGGCCGCGATCATGCCGTCCAGGTCGTCGGGGTTGGTCTCCCGGCGCACCAGGATGACCTTCTCGCCCGAGCGGGACCACTTCACGGCGGTGTAGGAGTCGAAGACGGCCTTGCCGACCGCCGCGCCCGGCGAGGCGGCGATGCCCCGGCCGACCCGCTCGACCTTCGCGTCCTCGTCGAAGCGCGGGAACATGAGCTGCGCCAGCTGGGCGCCGGTGACGCGCTGGAGGGCCTCCGTCTCGTCGATCAGGCCCTGGTCGACGAGCTGGGTGGCGATGCGGAAGGCGGCACCGGCGGTGCGCTTGCCGACGCGGGTCTGCAGCATCCACAGCTGGCCGCGCTCGATGGTGAACTCGATGTCGCAGAGATCCTTGTAGTGGTTCTCCAGGGTCTCCATGATCTGCATCAGCTGGTCGTACGACTTCTTGTCGATCGACTCCAGCTCCGCGAGCGGGACCGTGTTGCGGATGCCCGCCACCACGTCCTCGCCCTGGGCGTTCTGCAGGTAGTCGCCGTAGACGCCCTGGTGGCCGGAGGCGGGGTCGCGGGTGAAGGCGACGCCGGTGCCGGAGTCGGGGCCGAGGTTGCCGAAGACCATCGAGCAGACGTTGACGGCCGTGCCCAGGTCGTGCGGGATGCGCTCCTGGCGGCGGTAGAGCTTTGCGCGGTCGCCGTTCCAGGAGTCGAAGACCGCCTTGATGGCGAGGTCCATCTGCTCGCGCGGGTCCTGCGGGAAGTCCCGGCCGGCCTCGGCCTTGACGATCTTCTTGAACTTGGTGACCAGCTTCTTCAGGTCGGCCGCTTCGAGGTCCGTGTCGACGGTGACCTTCTTGGCCGCCTTGGCCGCGTCGAGAGCCTCCTCGAACAGCTCGCCGTCCACGCCGAGGACGGTCTTGCCGAACATCTGGATGAGGCGGCGGTAGGAGTCCCAGGCGAACCGGTCGTCGCCGGCCTGCTTGGCCAGGCCCTGCACCGACTTGTCGGAGAGGCCGATGTTCAGGACGGTGTCCATCATGCCGGGCATGGAGAACTTCGCGCCGGAGCGGACGGAGACCAGCAGCGGGTCGTCGGCCTGGCCGAGCTTCTTGCCCATCTTCTGCTCGAGGGCGTCGAGGTGCGCACTCACCTCGTCACGCAGTGCCAGGGGCTCCTCGCCGCTCTCCAGGTAGACCTTGCAGGCCTCCGTGGTGATGGTGAAGCCGGGAGGGACCGGCAGACCGAGGTTGGTCATCTCGGCGAGGTTGGCACCCTTGCCGCCGAGGAGGTCCTTGAGGTCCTTGTTGCCCTCGGTGAAGTCGTAAACGAACTTCGCTACGTGGGGTTCTTTGTTTTCCGACACGGGTCTCGACTCCTTGAGGCCGCGGTGGCTGCCCTGACGGCGAGGAACATACCCAGATCGAAGGTTCCTGGGTACGTCCACTTGTGCGTCATGCGCCTGTAACCAGTCGTCCGCCAGCGGATCGAAAGTCAAGGCTTGGCAAGCAGCGAAACAGTTATGTGTTCACTTCTTGAACGCAACTAGGTCCATAGGCGCGGTTTTCCGCTCAGATGAGCGGCTATCAGCACGTCTGATTTCGATCGATGAACGATCAAGGGGTGGCACTGAGTGCCACCCCTTGGAGAAGTGCAGCCGCGCAAGATCCGCTCATCTGAGCGCAACCCTTATCAAGGGTGGCGAGAATCACGCTGCCACAGAGCGCTTGGTTTCACCATGCGGACCCGCTCCGGGACGGAGAAACACCTACGTCACACGCCCAGCGCGAGGAGCCGTTCCTCCACCCGCTCCGGTGCGTACAGGTGCTCCACGACCAGCGCGCCCGCACCGATCAGCCCCGCCCGCTCCCCCAGCCGCGAGGTCACGACCTCCAGGTGGGCCGTCGAGCGGGGCAGCGCCCGTTGGTAGAGCAGTTCCCGGACGCCGGTGAGGAAGGGCGTTCCGGCCAGATCGCCCGCGATCATCAGCACGCCGGGGTTGAGCAGGGTCACGACCGTCGCCAGCACGTCGCCGACCGTGCGCCCGGCCTCCCGGGCCAGCGCGGCCGCCTCCGGGTGCCCGGCGGCGAGCAGGTCCCGTACGTCCGAGCCGGAGGCGGCAGGCACCCCGGCCTCCACCAGCCGCCGGGCCACGGCGCCACCGCTGGCGACGGCGGCGAGACAGCCGTACGACCCGCACCGGCACAGCGCCTTGGCGCCCACCCGGATGTGCCCGATGTCGCCCGCGCCGCCGTCGACGCCCCGGTAGATCGAGCCGTCGACCACGACCCCGGCGCCGATGCCCGTGGACACCTTGACCAGCACGAAGGCCGAGCAGTCCGGGAATGCGGTGCGCTGTTCGCCGTAGGCCATGAGGTTGGCGTCGTTGTCCACCAGGACCGGGACCGCGGGGGCGCCCGTGTGCTCGGTGAAGGCGCGGGCGAGGCGGCCTCGTATGTCGTAGCCGTCCCAGCCCGGCATGATCGGCGGCTGGACCACCCGGCCCGTCGCGCTGTCGACCGGGCCCGGCACCGCGAGCCCGATCCCGCAGACCTCCTGCGCCCGATGCCCGGCCTTCTCCAGCAACTCGGCGAACCAGTGGCCGAGTTCCCCAAGGACCGCCTCCGGTCCGTCCTGGATGGCGAGGGTCCCCGAGTGCTCGGCGAGGAGCTCGCCGGTCAGGGTCAGGACGGCCGCCCGGGCGTGCCGGGTCTCCAGGTCGGCGGCGAGGACCACGGCGTGGGAGTCGTCGAACTCCAGGGTGATGGAGGGGCGGCCGCCGAGCGGGGAGTCGACCGGGCCGCCGGCGCCCTCGCGCAGCCAGCCCGCCCGGAACAGCCGGTCCAGGCGCTGTCCGACGGTGGCCCGGGACAGCCCGGTGGCCTGCTGGAGCGCGCCGCGCGTGACGGCTCGCCCGCTGCGCACGAGTTCGAGCAGATCGCCCGCGCTCGTCTGGCTTCCGCTCCGTCCGGCCCTGCCGCGCCGTCCCGTCATGCGCACCCCCTTGTGTTTCTCAAGCTTGCATTACATATTGGGTTTTGCGTGTTAAATAGACGTAACCCTACGGTAGCCACAGCCAAACCCGGCCGGCCGAACGTCTTCGGGGAGCCCCGAGTGGATCGCACTGCCCAGCTCACCGCCTCCCTCCCGGAACGGGAGATCGCATACGATCCGCCGGCATCGGCGTCGTCGCTGCACGTCAGGGCCGCACAGGTGCTCGACGCCAACTGGACGGGCAACTCGACGGTCCCCTCCCGGAGTCTGTATCCGCACCAGTGGTCCTGGGACTCGGCGTTCGTCGCGATCGGCCTCAGGCACCTCTCGCCGCTGCGCGCGCAGACGGAGCTGGAGACGCTGCTGGCGGCCCAGTGGGGCGACGGGCGCGTCCCGCACATCGTCTTCAGCCCTTCCGTACCGCTCGACGCGTACTTCCCGAGCCCCGACTTCTGGCGCTCCTCGACCGCGGGGCGCGCCGCGGGCGCCCCGCGCACCGTGCAGACGTCCGGCATCGTGCAGCCACCGGTGCACGCGCTGGCCACCTGGCTGGTGCACCGCGCCGACCCCGGGCTGTCGCGGGCCCGCGGCTTCCTCTCCGGGGTGTACCCGCGGCTCGCCGCCTGGCACCGGTATCTGCTGCACCGCCGGGACCTGGGCGGCGGCGGTCTGGTGTCCGTCGTGCACCCCTGGGAACAGGGTATGGACAACAGCCCCTGCTGGGACGCCCCGCTCTCCCGTGTCACCCCGGCCCCGGCCCGCTCCTTCCGCCGCGCCGACCTCGACCACGGCGCCCCCGAGGACCGGCCGACGGACCTGGACTACGGGCGGTACGTGCGGCTGGCCACGGACTATCGCGACCGTGGGTATGCCGACGGGGAGGGGGAGTTCGCCGTCGAGGACCCGGCGTTCAACGCGCTGCTGATCGCGTCCGAGCACGCGCTGGCGCGGATCGCCACGGAGCTGGGCGCGCCCGGTACCGCCCGCCACGCGCGCGCCGAGCGGCTGACGGCGGCCCTGGTGGAGCGGCTGTGGGACGCGGCGAGCGGGATGTTCCTGTGCCGGGATCTGCGCGGCGGCGCCCTCGTCCCCGAGCGGAGTGTCTCCGGCCTGGTCCCGTTGCTGCTGCCGGGGCTGCCCCGGGAGATCGCCGCCGCCCTCGTCGGCACGCTGTGCGGCCCGCACTTCGGGCTGGGCGACACCACGGCGCTGGTCCCGAGCTACGACCTCCTCGGCGAGGCCTTCGACCCGCACCGGTACTGGCGGGGCCCCGCCTGGTTCAACACGAGCTGGCTGGTGGAGCGGGGGCTGCGCGCGCACGGTGAGCGAGAGCGGGCCGACGCGCTGCGCGAGGCGGTGCTGAGCCTCGCCGCGGCCACCGATTTCGCCGAGTACGTCGACCCGTACACCGGCGAGGCGTGCGGCGCGACCGGCTTCGGCTGGACGGCCGCGCTCGCGCTGGATCTGCTTCATGAGCGCCCCGGAGACACCGTGTCCCCCACGACCGCGGGCGCGTTCGACACGAGTGACAAGGGAGGGGACCGGGGATGACAGACCGGCATCATCTGCTCGTGCACGGGGCGACCTTCGCCGCCGTGGGCGACCGGGGCGACATCAGCGGGGTGCGGCGGGGCAGCTCCCCGGACGGGTTATTCGTCCGCGACGCCCGGCATCTCAGCCGCTGGCAGCTCACCGTCGACGGCGCGGTGCCCGAGGTGCTCACCCCGGTCGCGGACGGCGACGCGGCCCGCTGTGTGCTGGTGCCGCGCGGCGGCCGGCAGGAGCCGCCCGCCCACACCCTCTTCAGGGAACAGGCCGTCGGCGACAGCTCGTTCGTCGAGTCCGTGCGGGTGACCAGCAACCGCCCGGTGCCCACCACCCTCCGCCTCGCCATCACCGCCGACGCCGACTTCACCGACCAGTTCGAACTCCGCTCCGACCACCGCACCTACGTCAAGGCGGGCGCCGTGCGCTCTCGCCAGGTCATGGACGACGGCATCGAGTTCGCCTACCGGCGCGCGGAGTGGCGCTCCTGCACGACCATCACGGCCGACCCCGCCCCGGAGGCCGTCGAGGAGACCGGCACCGGCGCCCGCCGCCTGGTGTGGACCCTGGACCTGGAACCCCACGGCACGACCGAGCTTGTGCTGCGCGTGATGGCCCGCCCGCACGGCGACAAACGCGCCCTGCGCGTACCGCGCTCGCCCGCCTCGGTGAACGAGCAGCTCCTCGCGCTGGAGGGCGGTTTCGTGGAGGGCGTGGCCTTCCCGACCGGCTGGCCCGAGCTGGCGGCGGCCTGCGCCCGGGGCCTGGCCGACCTGGCCGCGCTGCAGGTGGCGGCGACCGGACCGGACGGCGAGGAACTGCGCGTACCGGCCGCCGGCGCCCCCTGGTTCCTCACCCTGCTGGGCCGGGACGCCCTGCTCACCGCCCTGTTCGCGCTGCCGTACCGGCCTCAGCTGGCCGCGGCCACGCTCCCCGCGCTGGCCGCGACCCAGGCGACGCGGGCCGGGGTGTCCTCCGTCGCCCAGCCCGGCAAGATCGTGCACGAGGTGCGCCACGGCGAGCTGGCGCACTTCGGCCAGGTGCCGTTCCGGCGGTACTACGGCTCGGTCGACGCGACCCCGCTGTTCCTGATCCTGCTCGGCGCGTACGTCGAGCAGAGCGCCGACGCCGGCCTCGCCCGCCGTCTGGAACCGCACGCCCGCGCGGCAATCGGCTGGATGCTGGACCACGGCGGGCTGACCTCGCGCGGCTATCTGGTCTACCGCGCCGACGAGGGCGGCCTCGCCAACCAGAACTGGAAGGACTCCCCCGGCGCCATCTGCTGGTCCGACGGCACCCGGCCCACCGGCGCGGTGATGGCGGCGGGCGCCCAGGGCTACGCGTACGACGCGCTGCGCCGCACGGCGTGGCTGGCGCGCACGGCGTGGGCCGACGAGACGTACGCCGCCCTGCTGGAACAGGCGGCGGCCGACCTGCGGGACCGCTTCCAGCGGGACTTCTGGATGGAGGGGCGCTCCTTCCCGGCGCTCGCCCTGGACGGGGAGGGCCGCCAGGTCGACGCGCTGGCCTCCGATGCCGGGCATCTGCTGTGGTCGGGGCTGCTGGACAAGGAGTACGGGGAAGTTGTCGGCCGGCGCCTCCTTGAACCGGACTTCTTCTCCGGCTGGGGAGTACGCACGCTTGCCTCCGGTCAGTCGGCGTATCACCCGTTGTCGTACCACCGGGGCTCGGTCTGGCCCCATGACAACGCGCTGATCACGCTCGGCCTGGCCCGCTACGGCCTGCACGACGAGGCTCGTACGGTGGCGCACGCCCTGGTCGACGCGGCGACGGCGGCGGGCCATCGGCTGCCGGAGGTGCTGGCGGGGTACGGCCGCGGCACGCATCCGGAGCCGGTGCCCTATCCGCACGCGTGCGTGCGCGAGTCCCGCTCGGCGGCGGCGCCGCTCGCGTTGCTGACGGCAGTCGGCGGGGCGTAGCGCTCTGTGCGGGCCGTAGCGCGCCGCATGTTCAAAAGAAGGGTTGGCGAGGCATTTGCCGGGTGTTTGCCCAGTGCTGTGAACAGGGGTGACGGTGCGGCCGTAGGAGATGATGGCGGGCCGGGCGGGTCCGGGTGCGGGTCCGTCCTTGCCTCCCCAGCATGGCCCGCCGCCTCTGTCACGGGTCTCGCACGGAAGGACCTCCGGGTTGCCTCAGCACACGAGCACGAGCCAGTCACCGGGTACGGCCGGGGGCGCCGAGGCTGTCCTCGACGAACGGGACGAGGAGGAGACGGCGACCCCGGAGGCCGAGGAGGAGACCACCGAGAAGGAGACCACCGAGAAGGCCGTCCGCGGGGAATCCACCGGCGAGGAGCCCGCCGCCGAGAAGAGCGCCGCCCCCGAGGAACCCGCCGCCGCGACGGCCGAAGCCCCCGCGGAACCCGCCGAAGAAGCCACCCCCCAAGAAGCCCCGGCTCCCGCCACTCCCCGCCCCGCCCGGCGCACTTGGACCGGCTGGTCCGCGTGGAGCCGGCGTTGGCGGGAAGCGCACCCGGAGCTCTCGCAGGCCTTCTCCGTGACCCTGACCGTGCTCGCCGCCGTTCTTGTCGTCGCCGCGCTCGTGCTGCCGAACTCCGTGGTCGGGCTCGGGCCCGCGAAGTTCGTGCGGATACCGGGGGAGGCGGTCATCGGGGCCGCGGTGATTCTCGCGCTGCCGCGCCGGCCGCGGATCGTGCTGGCCGCCGTGTCCGGGGTCGCGCTGGCCGCGCTGACCGTGCTGAACCTGCTCGACATGGGCTTCAACCAGTACCTCGGCCGAGGCTTCAACCCCGTCCTCGACTGGAGCCTGCTCGGCGACGCGCAGTCGTATCTGGAGGACTCACTGGGCCGTACGACCACCCTCGCCGTCACGGCCGCTGTCATCGCCCTCGTCCTGCTGGTGTTCGTGCTGCTGGCCCTGTCGACGGTCCGGCTGAGCAATGTGCTCGCCCGGCACACCGCCACCGCGACCCGGGGCACCCTGATCGCCGGGGTCGTCTGGATCACCTGCTCCTCCCTCGGCCTGCAGATATCCGGCGTGCCGATCGCCTCCGACCGGGCCGCCACCGCGCTGAGGTGGCAGGTGCGGCAGGCGCGCAACACCCTGCGGGACGAGGCGGAGTTCCAGAAGGTGGCCAAGGTGGACGCGTTCGGGAACACCCCGGGCAGTCAGCTGGTCCCCGCTCTGCGCGGCAAGGACATGGTCTTCACGTTCATCGAGAGCTACGGCCGCAGTGCCGTCGAGGACCCGATCATGGCGCCCGGCGTCGACAAGACCCTGGACGAGCGCACCCAGGCACTGGCGAAGGCGGGTTTCCACGCCAAGAGCGGCTGGCTGACCTCGGCGACCTACGGCGGCAGCAGCTGGCTCGGCCACTCCACCACCATGTCGGGCCTGTGGATCAGCAACCAGCAGCGTTACCGCACCGTCATGGCCAGCGACCACATGAGCCTGACGGACGCGTTCAAGAAGACCGGCGCGTTCGACACGGTCGGCGTGATGCCGGGCGTGCAGAAGGGGTGGCCGGAGCAGAAGTGGTACGGCCTCGACAAGGTCTACAACGCCTTCCAGCTCGGCTACAAGGGCCCGAAGTTCAGCTGGTCGACCATGCCGGACCAGTACGCGCTGCAGCAGTACCAGGACCGGGTGCACAGCAAGAAGCCCGCCGACGGCAAGGCGCGGATGTCGCTGCTCATCCTGACCTCCAGCCACCAGCCGTGGGCACCGATCCCGAAGATGGTCGGCTGGGACCAGCTCGGTGACGGCTCGGTCTTCAAGGGCATCCAGGCGGCGGGCAACCAGCCGGCCGACGTCATCGCCGACACCACCAAGTCCCGCCAGGAGTACGGCAAGTCGATCCAGTACTCGGTGACCGCGCTGACCCAGTGGCTGGAGCGCTACGGCAGCAAGGACACCGTGCTCGTCTTCCTCGGCGACCACCAGCCGATCGCCCGGGTCAGCGGCAACCACGCCAGCCGTGACGTGCCGATCTCGATCGTCGCGAAGGACCCGAAGGTCCTCGACAAGATCGACGGGTGGGGGTGGACGGACGGTCTGCGTCCTGCCCACAACGCCCCGGTCTGGAAGATGAGCGCCTTCCGCGACCGCTTCCTGACGGCGTACGGCTCGACCCCACACCCGAAGAAGGGCTGACCCGCCCCGGGGCCCGGGGCGGAGCCCCGGGGGCGGTCAGCCGCCCGACGTGTCGAGCTCCGCGTCCTCGCCGAGGCCCGCGCAGTCGTACGGGTCCTTCAGCCAGCCGTCCGGCAGCACCACCCGGTTGTTGCCGGACGTACGGCCGCGCGGCCCGTCGGCGCCGGTGGGCCAGGGCTGGTCGAGGTCCAGCTCGTCCAGGCCGGCCCGCAGCTCCTCCAGCGAGGAGGTGATCGCGAGCCGCCCCCGCATCTCGGAGCCGACCGCGAAGCCCTTCAGGTACCAGGCCACGTGCTTGCGGAAGTCGATGACGCCCCGCGACTCGTCGCCGATCCATTCGCCGAGCAGCGTCGCGTGCCGGACCATGACGTCGGCCACCTCACGAAGAGCCGGCCGCGCGATGTCCTGCGTACGCCCCTCGAAAGCCGCCACCAGATCCGCGAACAGCCACGGCCGCCCCAGGCAGCCGCGGCCCACGACGACCCCGTCGCAGCCGGTCTCCCGCACCATCCGCAGCGCGTCCTCGGCCGACCAGATGTCGCCGTTGCCGAGCACGGGGATCTCCGGCACGTGCTCCTTGAGGCGGGCGATGGCGTCCCAGTCGGCCGTGCCACCGTAGTGCTGTGCGGCCGTGCGGCCGTGCAGCGCGATCGCCGTGACCCCCTCCTCGACGGCGATGCGGCCGGCATCCAGGTAGGTGATGTGGTCGTCGTCGATGCCCTTGCGCATCTTCATCGTCACCGGGAGGTCGCCGGCGCCGGAGACCGCCTCGCGCAGGATCGCGCGCAGCAGGTTGCGCTTGTAGGGGAGGGCCGAGCCGCCGCCCTTGCGTGTGACCTTGGGGACCGGGCAGCCGAAGTTCAGGTCGATGTGGTCGGCGAGGTCCTCCTCCGCGATCATGCGGACGGCCTTGCCGACGGTCGCCGGGTCGACGCCGTACAGCTGGATCGAGCGCGGCTTCTCGGTCGCGTCGAAGTGGATCAGCTGCATGGTCTTCTCGTTGCGCTCGACCAGCGCCCGGGTCGTGATCATCTCGCTGACGAACAGCCCCTTGCCGCCGCTGAACTCCCGGCACAGGGTGCGGAAGGGCGCGTTGGTGATCCCCGCCATGGGTGCGAGCACGACGGGCGGAGCGACGGCGTGCGGGCCGATGGAGAGCGGGTGGGTCATCAGAGGGCTCCGGGACGGATGTACGACAGCAGACAAGGATCCATTGTCCCTCACCCGTGGGACAGCTCCGCCAGCCGCTCCAGGCGCTCCTCGCTGTCCTCGTCGGCGGGGACGTAGGCGACCACCCGGTGGGCCGGTGCCTGCGGGGCCAGCCACATGTTGCGGTGCTCCAGACGGATCAGGCCGACCACGGGGTGGAGGTAGCGCTTGACGTGCGGGGTCGTCGGCGCGACCTCGTGCCGCTCCCACAGCCCGCGGAACTCCTCGGAGACCTCCAGCAGCCCGTTCAGCCGCTCCTTCCAGGCGGGCTCGGCCATGTGCTCGGCCATGCCCGCCCGGTACTTGGCGATCAGGTCCCGCAGCATCTCGTCCCGGTCGAGGCAGTCCCGCATCCAGCGCTCGCTGGTGGTCAGCAGCCACAGACAGTTGCGCTCGGCCGGGTGCAGCTCGGCGGGGTCGCCGAAGACCTGGGCGAAGGGACGGTTGGCGGCGAGGATGTCGTAGCGGGCGTTCTGCAGGGTGGCCGGGTAGGGCGCAAGACGCTCGACGATCTTCAGCGCGGACTTCGGGGCGAGGGTGCACTCGGCCTCGGTGCGCGGGTCGGCGGTCCCGGCGAGCGCGAAGAGATGGGCGCGCTCGGTCGGGTCCATCAGCAGGGTACGGGCGACCGCGTCCAGCACCTGGGCGGAGACATGGGTGGCGCGGGCCTGCTCGATCCAGGTGTACCAGGTGACGCCGACCGCGGAGAGGTGCGCGACCTCCTCCCGGCGCAGGCCGGGCGTACGGCGGCGGGGGCCGCGCGGCAGGCCGACCTGCTCGGGGGTGACGCGCTCGCGGCGGCTGCGCAGAAACGCGGCCAGCTCGCGCCGGCGGATGTGCCGCTCCCCCGGCCGGCCCCCGTGCCGCTCCTCGTCCTGCTCCCTCGGCTGTTCCGGCGCTGCGATGGTCATGACACCAAGGGTGCCGTCCGCCCGTAGCCCGGTTCCAGTTGGTGCCGATACCTGGATGAGCACCGACTGGTACCCGGCTGGGGGCTCCCGCAGGGTCGACAGCGTGACCACGACAACGACTTGTGTCCCGACCGCTGCCCCACCCCGCTCCCTCACTCCCCTGGGCCTGCTCACCCTCATGCTCGGCACGGCACTGCCGATGATCGACTTCTTCATCGTCAACGTGGCCCTGCCGACGATCGAGCGCGATCTGCACGCTCCCGCGGCGACCCTGGAGATGGTCGTGGCCGGTTACGCGGTCGCGTACGCCGTGCTCCTCGTGCTCGGCGGGCGGCTCGGCGACACCTACGGCCGGCGGCGGCTGTTCCTGTGGGGCGTGACCGGTTTCGGGCTGACCTCGCTGGCCTGCGGGCTCGCGCCCGACGCCTGGTGGCTGGTGGGCGCGCGGGTGGCGCAGGGTGCCGCGTCGGCGGCGCTGCTGCCCCAGGTGCTGGCCACCATCCACGCCACGACGAACGGCGAACGGCGCTCCCGTGCGGTGGCCCTGTACGGCTCGGTCGGCGGGGTGTCCGTGGTGCTCGGGCAGGTGCTGGGCGGCGTCCTGGTCGCCGCCGATCCCGCGGGCACCGGCTGGCGCGCGGTGTTCCTGGTGAACGTGCCGGTCGCGGTGGCGGCCTTCGGCCTCGCGATGCGGTCGGTGCCGGACAGCCGGGCCGAGCGGCCCGCCCGCGGCGACCTGGCCGGTACGGCCCTGCTGGCGGCGACGCTGACGGCCCTGCTGCTGCCGCTGACCGAGGGCCGGGCGGCGGGCTGGCCGCTGTGGTCGGTGCTGCTGCTGTGCGCGGCCCCGCTGCTCGCGTACGCCTTCCACGCGGTGGAACGGCACGGCGAGCGGACCGGCGGCGGCCCGCTCCTGCCGCCGTCCCTGCTGGCCGACCCCGGTGTCCGGCGCGGCCTGCTCCTCGGCCTGCCGGTGTTCATCGGTTTCGCGGGCTGGATGTTCGTGAGCGCGGTCACCCTGCAACAGGGCCTGGGCTACGGCGCGTTGACGGCAGGGCTGACGCTGGTGCCGATGGGGGTGGCGCAGTTCGCCGCGTCGATGCTGGCGCCGTATGCCGTACGACGGCTCGGCGGGCGGGCGGTGGTGCCGGCCGCGGTGGTGCACATCGCGGGCCTGGCGACGGTGACGGCGACCGTACTGCTCGGCCCGTGGCCGCATCTGAGCCCGCTCGCCCTGGCTCCGGGTCTCGCCCTGTGCGGTGTGGGCCAGGGCCTGGAGCTGCCCCTGTACTTCCGGAACCTGCTGGCCGCGGTCCCGGCGCGGCTGGCGGGCACGGGCAGCGGTCTCGCGGCCACGCTCCAGCAGTCCTGCCTGGCCGTCGGCGTGGCCACACTCGGCTCGCTGTTCCTGTCCCTGATTCCCGGCCTCGGCATGCGGGAGGCCCTCGCGGTGGTGCTGGCGTTGCAGGCGGCGGGGCTGGCGGGGCTCGGGGTGCTCGGTTTTCGAATGCCGTGACCATGTAGCGGTCATTAGTTAGACACACTATTGAAGTCGGCGTACGCTGCTGACATGCCCGAGCTGAGCCACCGCCGACGCCTGCTCGTGCTCGCGATCTGCTGCATGAGCCTGCTGATCGTGAGCCTCGACAACACCGTGCTGAACGTCGCGCTGCCCTCGATGCAGCGCGACCTGCACGCCACCACCTCCGGCCTGCAATGGACCATCGACGCATACACGCTGGTGCTGGCCTCGCTGCTGATGCTGGCGGGCTCCACGGCCGACCGCGTCGGCCGCAAGCGGGTCTTCATGGCGGGTCTGATCGTCTTCTCGATCGGCTCGCTGCTGTGCTCGCTCGCGCCCAGCCTCGATCTGCTGATCGTGTTCCGCATGGTCCAGGCGGTCGGCGGCTCGATGCTCAACCCGGTCGCCATGTCGATCATCACCAACACCTTCACCGACGCGCGCGAGCGCGCCCGCGCGATCGGCGCCTGGGGTGCGGTGGTCGGCATCTCCATGGCGGCCGGCCCGCTGGTCGGCGGCCTGCTGGTGGAGTCGGTCGGCTGGCGTTCGATCTTCTGGCTCAACCTCCCGGTCGGCGCGGCGGCCCTGCTGCTCACCCTGCGGTTCGTCCCCGAGTCCCGCGCTCCCCGGGCGCGCCGCCCCGACCCGGTCGGCCAGCTGCTGGTGATCGCCCTGTTCGGCTCGCTGACGTACGCGATCATCGAGGCGCCGGACTCGGGGTTCCAGGCGGTCCTCCCCTTCGGCGTGGTGGCGTGCGCCGCTCTGCTGGGGTTGCTCTGGTACGAGCCCCGGCGCGACGAACCCCTCATCGACCTGCGCTTCTTCCGGTCCGCACCGTTCAGCGGGGCGACCGTGATAGCGGTCAGCGCGTTCGCGGCGCTGGGCGGGTTCCTGTTCCTGTCCACGCTGTACCTGCAGAACGTGCGCGGTCTCGACGCCCGGCACGCGGGCCTGTGGATGCTGCCGCTGGCCGCGCCCACGTTCCTGTGCGCGCCGCTGTCCGGGCGGCTGGTGGGAAGCCGGGGGCCGCGCGTGCCGTTGCTGGTCGCCGGGTGCGCGATGACGGCGAGCGCGGTGCTGTTCGCGGCGTTCGGGGCCGAGACGTCCGACGTCACGCTGTTCCTCGGTTACGTGCTGTTCGGTGTCGGCTTCGGGTTCGTGAACGCGCCGATCACCAATACGGCGGTCTCGGGCATGCCGAGGGCTCAGGCCGGGGTCGCGGCCGCCGTCGCCTCCACGAGCAGACAGCTGGGGCAGACGCTGGGCGTGGCGATCGTGGGATCCGTACTCGCGTCCGGGATCGGCTCGTCACCGTACAAGGACGCGTTCGTCTCGGCCGCCCGGCCCGGATGGTGGATCCTCACGGCGTGCGGGGTGGCCGTGCTCGTCCTCGGGCTGGTGAGCAGCGGGCGGTGGGCGCGCGGGACTGCCGAGCGGACGGCTGAGCAGTTGGAGTCGGCCGAGGTCAAGGAGGCCGCCGTGGAGGCCGGGGCTCGTCGTTGACCGCGGGTCATTCGTGGCTGGTCGCGCAGTTCCCCGCGCCCCTCAGGGCGATGTCGTGCAGCTTCTCCAGACGCTCCCTCGACTCCTCGTCCGCCGGTGTGTACGTCACCATGCGCGGGCCCGGGTCCGGGGTCAGCCACAGGTCGGTGTGGTCCACGGTGACGCGGCCGACGTAGCGGTTGCGGAACTCCTTGCGCCGGGTGCTGGCGCCCACGACCTCGTGGCGGTCCCAGATGTCGCGGAACTCCGGGGACTGCGTGCGCAGCCGCTTGAGGAGCATCTTCCAGCCGGGCTCGGCGAGATGACCGGCCATCGAGGCGCGGAAGCGTGCGGCCATGAGGCGGTGGGTCTCCTCCAGGTGCACGATCGAGGAGCGCCACTGCTCGTGCGTGTACGAGAGGATCAGGCAGTTGCGGTCCTCCGCGGGCACCTCGTCCAGGTCGCACAGGAGCAGCGCGTAGGTGCGGTTGTAGGCGAGGATGTCGTACTTGCTGTTCTGCACACAGGCCGGGAACGGCTCTACCTGCTCCAGCAAGGCCCGCAGGGCGGGCGTGATCGACGGGCACCTCGTGGCCGGCGTCGGGTCGGTGGCCCCGGCCAGCTGGAAGAGATGGGCGCGCTCGGTGCCGTCCAGCATCAGGGTGCGGGCGAGGGCGTCGAGGACCTGCACCGAGACCTGGATGTTGCGGGCCTGTTCGAGCCAGGTGTACCAGGTGACGCCCACCGCGGACAGCTGGGCGACCTCCTCCCTGCGCAGGCCGGGCGTGCGGCGCCGTACGCCGCGCGGCAGCCCCACCTGCTCGGGGGTGATCCGCTCGCGCCGGCTGCGCAGAAAGGCGGCCAGCTCGTGCCGGCGGATCTCCGAGCCCCGCATCGCCGGCGCGGCGGCCTCCTGGGTCGTCGTCTGGGCCGTCGTCGTCATGTCTCCAGGGTGAGGCCGGGCGCAGACTGTTTCCAGGTGGTTCTGGTACCAGGATGCGGGGACTCGACTACCCGTTTACCGGCTCTCGGGACGAGGCCGGGCAGCGGCGCGATCGATCAGCCCCGGGTCACCGGTGCCTGCAGTTCCGTCACCCAGTCGTCGCGGTTCTGGGGGCACTCCAGATTGATCTCGCGGGGGTATCCGGCCGACCGGTAGCCGTTGGCGTCGATCCAGCGGTCCAGGGTCTGGGCGGTGGGAAGCACGGTGTCCATCGAACCGTGGTGCACGATGGTCGCCGCCTCGTCGAGGGACGGCAGGTCGAGAATCCGGAGGGTGCCCTCCCGCAGAGGGGCGGACACCTGGACGGCGGCGTGGACGCTGATCCTGCCGCCGCCCTCCGGGGCGTCCTCGTAGTAGGCGACGCCGGGGCCGGTGGGGGTGATGCCCGCCGAGTCCAGGCGCCGGAACAGCTCGTCGTAGAGCGGCCCGATGACCGGGCCGATGTCCTCGGGCCCGAAACTCGCGGCGGTCGCGGTCAGCTCGGCCACCCGCACGGCGGGGACGTTCTTGATGACGACGTCGTTCGTGGGCATGTGCCCCTCGCTCTCGATCGCTCGGAGCCTCGCCTCGACCTGGACCAGCCGTGCCCCCGCGGCCGCCATGGCGGTCTCCAGTTCGGCCCGCCGCAGCCGCAGCATGCCGCGCAGTTCCTCGGCGCCGACCATCTCGTCCACGATGTCCCGGACCTGCCGGAGGGTGAATCCGAGGTCCTTGAGCGCGATGATCCGGTTGAGGCGGGCGAGCTGGGCGGCGGTGTAGTGGCGGTAGCCGCTGACGGGGTCGACATGGGCGGGCCGCAGCAGGCCGGTCGCGTCGTAGTGACGCAGCATCCGGACCGAGACGCGGCCGAGCCGGGCGAAGTCTCCGATGGTGAACATGATGTCTCCGAGCTGACCGCCTGACACGGTGTGAGGGTCAAGAAGCCCCGCGGGGCCGCGAGCGACGCGTGCCCGTCACGTCTGGAGACGGACGGTCATCTCCACCGTCACATCGTCGCCGGCCGACAGCCCCTGCGGCCCCCGCACAGCGGTCTTGAGCGGCAGCAGGTAACCGCCCTCCTTGGGGAAGAGCGACGTCCGGAAGCTCACCTCGCCGATCCGGGCCTGGACCGGGATCACGCCCCAGCCGTAGCTGGCCATCGTGGCCACCTCACGGATGTCCGCGGACTCCTCCTCCGGCACGGGAACGAAGAAGTACGGTGACGGGCCGCGCCATTCGATCACCTGACCGGAAAAGACGAGTTCCATGACGTCGATCTCCTTGTTCGGGACGGCCGACCGTGGACTCTATCGGCTCAAACCTCACTCACCGGCCGTCCCCGACAGGAGCCAGCTGCCGGCTGAGCCGGAGCACGTCGTCCACCGTCCGGCGGTCGGTGCTTGCGGGGAAGACGGGGACGGGGACGGCCTCGGGGCCGATGAACAGGCCGGTCCGCCCGTCGAGTGAGGCGTCGGTGGCGGCGGCGACGGACGAGCGGGCGGCCACGGACGCCGGGCCGGCGGTCGAGCGTTCGAACTTCCGCCGGACCAGCGGCCACATCAGGCGCAGCACCGGGGAGACGATCCTGGGCGAGGTCATGGTGCCGTTGGTCATGTCGGTCGCCGCGCCGCCGGGGTCGGCCGCGAAGACCGTGATGCCGCTGCCGCGCAGACGCTCGGCCAGGTCCAGGGTGTAGGCGAGGTTGGCGAGCTTGGCCCGGCCGTACCAGTGGAAGCCGTAGTAGCCGCCGGGCGGTTCGACGGTGTCGAAGGTGCGCTTGGCGAGCCGGACCGCACCGGAGGTGACGTTCACGATCCGGCTCGGCCCGCCGGCCACGAGCCGGTCGAGCAGCAGCTCGGTCAGCAGGTACGGCGAGAGGTGGTTGACGGCGAACGTGGCCTCGATCCCGTCGACGGTCCGCTGCCGGTCCGCGAACATCGCACCCACGTTGTTGACCAGAATCTTCAGCGGCCCCTCGGCCGCCAGCCGGGCGGCGAGCGCCCGGACCTCGTCGAGCGAGGCGAGGTCGGCCGCCATGAACCGCGGCTCGCCCCCGGTCGCGACCTCGCCGATCCGCTCGACCGCGCGGGCGCCGCGTCCGGCGTCTCGGCCGACCACGGTGACGGCGAGCCCACGCGCCGCCAGTCCCCTCGCGGTCTCCAGTCCGATGCCCCCGGTCCCCGCCGTCACTACCGCCCGCTGCTCCATGGGTCTGCCCTCCGTCGGCATGCCTCGTCGATGAGATCGGACAGCTAATCGGATAGCAATCCGTTTCGATGCGGGCACGCTAGCACAACCGGATTACTATCCGGTTCGGGGAGGTGGCGGGGGTAGGGGCGCTGCCCGGTGTTCCGGTGTCGCTCGTGCCGGTCGCCGAACCGCCGTCAGCGCGGCGGGCGCAGGCCTTCGATGAGGACGTCGAGGTAGATGTCGGTGCGCGTCGGGCCGCTGCCGCCGGAGCGCACGGCGTGCTCGATGCCGCACAGCAGGCGGCGCAGGTCGCCGGCCTCGATGTCGCGCCGGATGGCGCGGACCCGGCGGGCGCGGTCGAGCAGGTGCGCGACGGCCCGGTCGAGCTCGGCCTTCAGCGCCGAGGTCCGCGCATCGGTGTCGCTGGCCGATTCGAGCACGGCGGCGAACCCGGTGTCCTCCAGCGCGTGCGTGAGGGTGAACCGCAGCAGGCGGTGCAATCCCGCGAGGGCGTCCTCGTCGTCGGCCGCGACCTGGGCCTCGTCGACCAGCTCCCGGAAGCGCTCGGCCGACAGCGCTTCCCACAGCGCGTGGCGGCTGGGGAAGTGCCGGTACACGGTTCCCACGCCCACGCCGGCGAGCCGGGCGATGGTGTTCAGCTGAAGTGAGTCGTCACCGGCGGCCAGTTGCTCGCGGGCGACCTGCAACACCCGGGCACGATTGCGTGCGGCGTCCGCTCGCAGCGCCGGCCCCTGCTCGCCCTTCGGTGTCACGGGCCCAGCATACGGGGCGGCTGGTCAGGGCCCGATGCTCCCCGACGGCGGGCGGGCTCGAAGCGACGGCCTGCGGAATCGGACGTTCCCGTGCGGAAGGCTTCCGGGAAGGCCGGGGGTGGGAGGCCGGGCGGATCCACGACGGCAAGGGCGGCCGCGCCTTGCGGATCGGGAAACCGGGGATCGAGCGGGACACGGGTCCGGACGTCGACACGGCCCGCCCCGACGCGGGTGCCCGGCTCCCGCGCGGCCCAACGGGAGCCTGTTTCCGGGTAGTTCTCCTACCAGGATCAGAACACTCTGGTACCAGTCTGAGGGCGGGCGCAGGCTCGGGGGCATGACACAGATCGTTTCGACTCCCGCCGTGCGTGCCCCGGTGGCGGCGCCCGCGCTGAGCGGGCCGGGGCTGTTCACCGTTCTGCTGGCCGCGGCGCTGCCGCTGGTCGACTTCTTCATCGTCAATGTCGCCCTGCCGGCCATCGGCACCGATCTCGCCGCGGGCGAGGCCGTGCTGGAGCTGGTGGTGGCCGGGTACGGCGTCGCCTACGCCGTACTGCTCGTGCTCGGCGGGCGGCTCGGGGACCTGTTCGGGCGGCGACGGCTGTTCCTCGGCGGCATGGCCGCCTTCGGGCTGACCTCGCTGGCCTGCGGGCTGGCCCCGGGTGCCTGGAGCCTGGTCGCGGCCCGGATCGCGCAGGGGGCGTCGGCCGCGGCCATGCTGCCGCAGGTGCTCGCCACCATCCAGGCCGCCACGAGCGGCACCCGCCGGGCCCGGGCCATGAGCCTGTACGGCGCGACGGCCGGGCTGTCCATGGTGGCGGGGCAGATCCTGGGCGGCGTGCTCGTCGCCGCCGATGTGGCCGGCAGCGGATGGCGGGCGATCTTCCTCGTCAATGTGCCGGTCGTCCTGCTGGGGCTGGTGCTGGCCGTGCGGTACGTGCCGGAGACCCGCTCGCAGCACCCGGAACCCGTCGACGGGCCCGGCACGGTCCTGCTCGCGGCGTCCCTGCTGACGCTGCTCGTCCCGCTCACCGAGGGCCGCGCGGCGGGCTGGCCGCTGTGGACCTGGCTGTCGCTGGCCGCGTTCCCCTTCGTGGCGGGCGCGTTCTACGCGGTGGAGCGGCGGGCGGACCGGCAGGGCCGGACTCCGCTGGTGCCGCCGAGCCTGTTCGCGGTGGCCTCGCTGCGGCGGGGGCTGGTGCTGATACTGCCGTTCTCGATCGGCTTCAGCGGATTCATGTTCGTCATCGCGCTGGTGCTGCAGCGGGGCGCCGGACTCGGGCCGGTGCCCGCGGGGCTCGCCCTCGCGCCGATGGCCGTGGCGTTTCTCTTCACGTCCCTCGCCGGACCGCGGCTGATCGCCCGCTACGGCACCCGGGTGATCGCCGTCGGGTCCGTCCTGCAGGGCGTGGGCATCCTGCTGATCGTCCTGGCCGTCTGGCGCGAGTGGCCGCACCTGGGCTTCGGCTCGCTGCTGCCGGGCGCCGCCGTCGCCGGGGCCGGGCAGGCGCTCCAACTCCCCAATCTGATGCGGATCGTGATGTCCGAGGTGCCGCCGGCCCGGGCAGGCGTCGGCAGCGGTGTGATGGTCACCACCCAGCAGTCCGCGCTCGCCCTGGGCGTGGCCACCCTCGGCACCCTCTTCCTCTCCCTCGTCCCGCACCAGGGCATGCGCGACGCCCTGGTCATCACGCTGCTGGCGCAGCTGGCGGGGATCGTGCTGACCGGGCTGCTCAGCCTGCGGCTGCCCCGCACGGTCGGCTGACCCGAGGAGCCAAGGGCACGGCTTGGCCAACACGCAGTGAACCACTCCCTGTTGATATTGGTCCTGCTGCACACTCCTTGCGGTCGGCGTGTGCGGGACTTCAGGAGGAGTGAGGCGTCATGCCGCAGGACAACAGCACGAGCAAGGTCAGCCGCTGGGACCAGCACGGCCGCGAGCATGTGGTCCGGGTGCAGCGCACGGGTGTACAGCGCACGATCAGATGCGACACCTGCGGCTGGCGCAAGGGGGCCCAGTTCCTGCCCTGGCTCAAGGCGGAGGAGCATCTGGCCGAGGCCCACCAGGCGACGGTGGATCCGGCCGGTGCCCGGCAGCCGTCCCGCTGAGTGCGGCCCGGCCGATGACTTCCGGCGGCAACAGGGGTCGTAGGGAGCACGACGACGGTCGACCGGAAGGTGCCGAGGACGATGACCGCTCTGCATGAGACCCTGCGCCGGTACGTGGCGGACCGAGCCGTGCCGGGCGCGGTGGCCCTTCTCGCCCGCGGGGACGACGTCGAGGTGGTGACCGTCGGCCACGTGGACGCCGACGGCTCGGCCCCGATGGCCCGCGACTCACTGTTCCGGATCGCCTCGATCACCAAGCCGGTGACCGCGGCGGCGGTGCTGATGCTGGTGGAGGAGGGCCTGGCCGGCCTCGACGATCCGGTGGACACGTGGCTGCCGGAGCTGGCGAAGCCGATGGCCGTACGGACGCCGTCCGGCCCGCTGGACGATCTGGTGCCGGCGGCCCGCCCGATCACGGTCGAGGACCTGCTCTCCTCCCGGACCGGCTGGGGCTTCCCCTCGGACTTCTCACTGCCGGCGGTACAGGCCCTGTTCGCGGTGCAGAAGGACGGCCGGTATCCGCAGGCCTACCCGGCGCCGGACGTCTGGCTGGCCGGGCTGGCCCAAGTGCCGCTGCTGTACCAGCCGGGCGAGGCCTGGCTCTACGGCACCTCCTCCGACCTCCAGGGTGTGCTGGTCGCGCGGGCCTCGGGCCGTACCCTCCCGGAGTTCCTGGCCGAGCGGGTCTTCGAACCGCTCGGCATGAAGGACACGGCGTTCGAGGTGCCGGCCGACCGCCGGGACCGGTTCACGACCAGCTACCGGCCGGGCCCCGACGGCACGTTGGAGGTCGCGGACACCCCCGACGGCGAGTGGAGCCGGCTGCCCGCCTTCCCGTCGGGCGGCGGGGGTCTCGTCTCGACGGCGGACGACTGGCTGGCGTTCGCCCGCATGCTGCTGGGCGCCGGCGAGGCGAACGGCCGCCGCCTGCTGTCGCCCACCTCGGTGAGCCGGATGACCAGCAACCATCTCAGCGCCCGCCAGCGGGAGATCGGCCGACTCTTCCTGGGGGGCCAGGGCTGGGGCTACGGCGCCCAGGTCGATGTCACCCCGGCCGAGCCCTGGAACGTGCCCGGCCGCTACGGCTGGGTCGGCGGCACCGGCACCACCGCGCATCTCGTCCCGGCCACCGGCACGGTCGCGCTGCTGCTCACCCAGGTGGCCATGGCCGATCCGACGCCGACGCCCCTGATGCGGGACTTCTGGCGGGTCACGGCGTAGGGGCGGCCAGGAACGGGTGCGCGGGCCGAGACTCGCTCACCCGTGCCGACCTGCGGCTTCTACCGGAACAGGAGGCTGTTGCGGCCTCGTTCGAGTGGCCGCTTCCGGGAGTCGGCACCACCCTGGGAGGGTCCATCGAGCGACAGGACGGGAGACACACATGACCTCCGTACTCCGCTGCGGCCGTGCGCTCGGCGCCGCTGCCCTGTCCGTGGCCCTGCTCTCCGGCGGGACGGCCGGAGCCTTCGCCGCCGGCCACGCGGCCGGCCCCGCGAGCACCACGGCCTCGATCAGCGTCATGGCCTCCAAGACCTCGGTGACGGCCGGTGACACGGTGACGTTCACCGGGCTCACCAAGGGCCTGAAAGTCGGCTCCCCGCTGGTGCTCCAGCACGAGAAGTCCGGCACGTGGATCCCCATGAAGGCCACCGCCAAGGTCAAGAACGGCAGCCTGTACGCCCTCTCCGCACAGCTCAACACGAAGGGCACCGAGAAGCTGAGGGTCGCGAGCGCGACCATGTCCGGAAAGGTCTACTCGCCCACCGTCACCGTGAAGGTGAGCTGAGTCCCCGTAGCAGCAGGTCCACGACGGCCGTGAACTCCTCCTCGACGCCGGGGCGGGTCCACTCCCGGGCGTAGCCGGGGTCGTGGAAACGGCCGGTGGCCTGGAAGACGGCCCGGGCCGCGGCGGCCGGGTCGGGCACCGCGAAGGTGCCCGACCCGGCCCCGTCCGCGATGATCCGGGTCAGCTGTCCGGTCAGATCGGCAAGGTGCTCGCCGACCACCGTGCCCATCTCGTCGGCCAGCACCGTGTAGGTCGCGAACAGTTCGGGATCGTCGCCCGCCTTGTGCCGCTTGGCCTCGAACAGCGCGGCGAGCCAGTCCCGCAGCCGGGTCTCCGGGGCGCCCTCCTCGGCGGCGACGATGCCGGCGAGCATGTGCGACGTCCGGTCCAGCCAGCGCTTGGTGACGGCCTCGCGCAGGGCGGCCTTGGTGCGGAAGTGCCGGTAGACGCTGCCATGACTGACACCCAGCGCGCGGGCCACGTCGACCACGGTGGCCTTGGCCGGGCCGTGGCGGCGCAGCACCTCCTCGGTCGCTTCGAGGATGCGCTCGGCGGTCAGGGTCTCGCTGGTCGGTGCCATGCTCTAGACCGTACCGGCAGCCGGGATCAGCGTTCGCTGTCCAGGTGTGCCATCTGCGCGGCCGGGTAGCGGTCGCCCGCCGCCGCGTCCGCCGGGACGGCCTCCTCGACGGCCGCCAGGTCGGCCTCGTCCAGGGTCACGTCCAGGGCGCCGAGCGACTCGGTGAGCCGGTCGCGGGTGCGGGCGCCGATCAGCGGCACGATGTCCTCGCCGCGGGAGAGCACCCAGGCGATGGCGATCTGGGCGACGGAGACGCCCTTCTGCTCGGCGATCTTCCGCAGCGCGTCGACCAGGTTCAGGTTGTGCCGGAGGTTGTCGCCCTGGAAGCGGGGCGTGTGGGCGCGCCAGTCGTCCGCGGCCAGCCGCCGGTCGCGGGAGAAGTGGCCGGAGATCAGGCCGCGGGCGAGCACGCCGTAGGCGGTGATGGAGATGCCCAGCTCGCGGGTGGTCGGCAGGATCTCCCGCTCGATACCGCGGGAGATGAGCGCGTACTCGATCTGGACGTCCGCGACGGGCGCCGTGGCCGCGGCCCGGCGGATGGTCTCGGCGCCGACCTCGCTCAGGCCGACGTGCCGGACGTACCCCTTCTCGATCAGCTCGGCGATCGCGCCGACGGTCTCCTCGATCGGTACGGCCGGGTCGAGGCGGGCGATCCGGTAGACGTCGATGTGGTCGACGCCGAGGCGCTGGAGGGAGTAGGCGGCGAAGTTCTTCACGGCGGTGGGACGGCCGTCGAAGCCGTTCCAGTCGCCGTCCGGGCCGCGCAGGGCGCCGAACTTCACGCTGACCAGCGCCTGTTCGCGGCGGGCGGCGGGCGCGGTGCGCAGGGCCTCGCCGATCAGCATCTCGTTGTGGCCCATGGCGTAGAAGTCGCCGGTGTCCAGCAGGGTCACGCCCGCTTCCAGGGCGGCGTGGACGGTCGCTATGGACTCGGCGCGGTCGGCGTCGCCGTACATCGAGGACATGCCCATGCAGCCGAGGCCGAGGGCGGAGACCTGGGGTCCGGTGGTTCCGAGCTTTCGGGTTCGCATCGTCATGCCGTCCACCCTGCCATGACAGCTGACAGATTTCAATATCTGTCATTTCAACTCTGTCATTCGCGATGCCAATTGGTCCAGACCTATTGACGAGAGGTCTGGACCACGAGCACTGTCATGCCTACGACACCTCACCGCACCCCCACCGGGAGGCCTCGCATGGTCAGACGTCTGCTCACCGCCGCGCTCACGGCGGCCGTCCTCGCCCCCCTGGCGATCGCCACCGCCCCCACCGCCTCCGCCGCCGACACCTGCGCCGTGAAGTCGCGCCCGGCCGGCAAGGTGCTCCAGGGCTACTGGGAGAACTGGGACGGCTCCGCGAACGGCGTCCACCCGCCCTTCGGCTGGACCCCGATCACCGACTCCCGCATCCCCGCACACGGCTACAACGTGATCGACGCGGCCTTCCCGGTCATCCGCTCGGACGGCACGGCACTGTGGGAGGACGGCATGGACAGCGGCGTGAAGGTGGCCACGCCCGCCGAGATGTGCGCGGCCAAGGCGGCCGGCCGGACGATCCTGCTCTCCATCGGAGGCGCGGCGGCCGGTATCGACCTGAACTCCTCCGCCGTGGCCGACCGGTTCGTCGCGACCATCGTCCCGATCCTGAAGAAGTACAACTTCGACGGCATCGACATCGACATCGAGACCGGTCTGACGGGCAGCGGCGACATCAGCCAACTGTCCACGTCCCAGGCCAACTTGATCCGCATCATCGACGGCATCCTCGCGCGGATGCCGTCGGGCTTCGGCCTGACGATGGCCCCCGAGACCGCGTACGTCACCGGCGGCAGCATCACCTACGGCTCGATCTGGGGCGCGTATCTGCCCGTCGTCAAGAAGTACGCGGACAACGGCCGGCTGTGGTGGCTGAACATGCAGTACTACAACGGCAGCATGTACGGCTGCTCCGGCGACTCCTACTCCGCGGGCACCGTGGCCGGCTTCACCGCACAGACCGACTGTCTGAACAAGGGCCTGGTGGTGCAGGGCACGACGGTCAAGGTGCC
This sequence comes from Streptomyces griseochromogenes, assembly GCF_001542625.1. Classification (NCBI taxonomy): domain Bacteria; kingdom Bacillati; phylum Actinomycetota; class Actinomycetes; order Kitasatosporales; family Streptomycetaceae; genus Streptomyces; species Streptomyces griseochromogenes. Next base: position 9,117,542 of record NZ_CP016279.1, read on the forward strand.
CTACGACAAGCAGGTGCCCGGCCTGCCGGCGCAGCCGGGCGCGGGCGGCGGCTACATGTCCCCGTCCCTGGTCTCCCAGGCCTGGCAGCACTACGGCGGCGCGGTCAAGGGCCTGATGACCTGGTCGATCAACTGGGACGGCTCGAAGAACTGGACCTTCGGCGACAACGTGAAGGCGCTTCAGGGCCGCTGAGCACTCCGCCCCCACCGGCTCCGGCAGCCGCTACCTGGCCGTGAGGGCGAGCTTGGCGCCGAGCGCGAGGAAGGATCCCGCGAAGGTCCGCCGCAGCCAGGCCATGACCCTCGGCCGGGAGGTGACATGGCTGCGCACGGAGGCGGCGAGGACGCCGTACAGGGCGAAGACGACGAAGGTCAGCAGCATGAAGACGCCGCTCAGCCCCAGCATGCGCGGGAGCGCGTGCGGCTCGCCGGGGTTCACGAACTGGGGCAGGAAGGCGAAGAAGAAGATGGTCAGCTTGGGGTTGAGCAGGTTGATCAGCACGCCTCGGGCGATCACCCGCGCCGCCGGGTCCGGTCCGCCGTCCTGCTCCACGGCGATCGCCTTCTTGTCCCGCAGCGTGGCCCACGCCATGTGCAGCAGATAGGCCACACCGGCGTACTTGAGGACCTGGAACGCGGTGGCGCTCGCGTTCAGGAGCGCGGCGAGTCCGGTGACGGTGGCGAGGACGTGCGGGACGATCCCGAGCGTGCAGGCGAAGGCGGCGACGACACCGGCGCGGCGCCCGTGGGAGAGGGCGGCGGCGAGGGTGTAGACGACGCCGGTGCCCGGGGTGACGACCATGACGAGGGTGGTCAGGAGGAAGGCGAGGCTCATGAGGCCACCCTGGCGCCCCGGACACCGACCGGACAGGGCCAATCCCGGGCCGTCATGGGAGACCAATTTCCGGACCAATTTCCGAGCCAATTTCCGGGCCAATTTCCGGCGGGAACCGGCGAGGTGACCGGCCCCGCAGACCCACGCCGACAACCGGCGCCGTCGCTTCGCTCCGTTGGACACGGTTCGGCGGTGCTCGGAGAATGGGACTGTCGGCGAGCGGTCACCGAGGCGGCGCCCGCCGTCGGCCGTGCGGTGCTCCCGCGCCGCCAAGGAGTCGCCATGAGCATCCGGATCGCCACCTTCAACATGGAGAACCTCTTCCGCCGGCCCACGGCCTTCCGCGTCACGGAGCCGGCGAAGCGGCGGGAAATCCTCGACGACTTCGACAAGTTGGTCGCCCTCCTCGACCTTGCGACGTACACGGACGATGACAAGAAGGAGATCGTCCGGCTGATCAAGAGGTACCGGGCGTACGCCATCGACCCGGAGAACCCGCCGCCGATCTTCGTCAACCAGTCCCGCCCGGGCAGGCACTCGGGACTCTTCGAGACGTCCGGCCCCGCGGACAACCCCCACATCGAGATCAAGGCGGGCGGCCGCGCCTCATGGACCGGCTGGGCCGAACTCGGGCAGGACGACCTCGACATGAGCGTGGTGCGGAACACCGGCCGGGTGGTCGCGGAGGTCGACGCCGACATCCTGCTGACCGTGGAGGTCGAGGACCGGCTCACTCTGGAACGCTTCAACACACACGTCCTGGCCGGGGCGCTGGGCAGACGGCCGTACCCGTACAACCTGCTGGTCGACGGCAACGATGCCCGGGGCATCGACATCGGGATCCTCAGCCGGCACCCGATCACGTCCGTCCGGTCCCACATCTTCGACACCGACCCGGACCAACCCGCCGACCGGCTGTTCAGCCGTGACTGCCCCGAGTTCGAGATCCAGCTCGACGGATCGCCGCTGGTGATCCTCGGCAACCACCTCAAGAGCAAGTTCCAGGACGACCCGGACCTCAGGCTGGCCCAGGCCAAGCGGGTCGCGGAGATCTACCGGGCGGCGGCGGAGCGCACCCCGCACGTCATGGTCGCCGGGGACCTCAACGACGACCCGGGGAGCGAAGCGGTCGCGGAGCTGGTGGACGCCGGTCTGCGCGATGTGATGAGTCACCGCGTCTACCACGGCGAGCCCGGCACCCACGGGACATGCGCCTCGTCCGAGGACAAGCTCGACTACCTGCTGCTCCCTCCGCCGCTTTGGCACGAGGTTCAGCACGTGGGCCTGGAGACCCGCGGGATCCACGCGGACGGCATCAAGTCCTTCGACACGGTGACGTCCAAACTCAACGAGGCATCCGACCACGCGGCGCTGTACGTGGACCTGGACCTGTGAAAGCACGTCCACCCCCACCCGACCTGGTCGGGTGGGGGTGGACGGAGAACCGGGACTTCGGACCTCAGCAGCCCAGCAGGCGGCTGGCGAGGTACCCCTCGATCTGGTCCAGCGACACGCGCTCCTGCTTCATCGAGTCACGCTCGCGGACGGTGACGGCGTTGTCCTCGAGCGTGTCGAAGTCGACGGTCACGCAGTACGGCGTACCGATCTCGTCCTGGCGGCGGTAGCGGCGGCCGATGGCGCCGGCGTCGTCGAACTCGATGTTCCAGTGCTGGCGCAGCGCCTGGGCGAGGCCCTTGGCCTTCGGGGACAGCTCGGGGTTGCGGGACAGCGGCAGAACCGCCACCTTCACCGGAGCCAGACGGTGGTCGAGGCGCAGCACCGTCCGCTTCTCCATCTTGCCCTTGGCGTTCGGCGCCTCGTCCTCGACGTAGGCGTCGAGGAGGAAGGCCAGCATGGTGCGGCCGACACCGGCCGCGGGCTCGATGACGTACGGCGTCCAGCGCTCGCCGGCCTCCTGGTCGAAGTACGACAGGTCCTGGCCCGAGGCCTTCGAGTGCGCACCCAGGTCGTAGTCCGTCCGGTTCGCGACACCCTCCAGCTCGCCCCACTCGCTGCCGCCGAACTGGAAGCGGTACTCGATGTCGGCGGTGCGCTTGGAGTAGTGGGAGAGCTTCTCCTTCGGGTGCTCGTACCAGCGCATGTTCTCAGTACGCAGGCCGAGGCCGGTGTACCAGTTCCAGCGCTGCTCCATCCAGTACTCCTGCCACTTCTCGTCCTCGCCCGGCTTGACGAAGAACTCCATCTCCATCTGCTCGAACTCGCGGGTGCGGAAGATGAAGTTGCCGGGCGTGATCTCGTTGCGGAAGGACTTGCCCATCTGCGCGATGCCGAACGGCGGCTTGCGGCGCGAGGTGGTCTGGACCTGGGCGAAGTTGGTGAAGATGCCCTGGGCGGTCTCGGGGCGCAGGTAGGCGACGGAGCCGGAGTCCTGGGTCGGGCCGAGGTGGGTGGAGAGCAGACCCGAGAACTGCTTGGGCTCGGTGAACTGACCCTTGTTGCCGCAGTTCGGGCAGTTGATGTCGGCCAGGCCGTTCTCCGGGGCCTTGCCCTTCTTCTCCTCGTACGCCTCTTCCAGGTGGTCGGCGCGGAACCGCTTGTGACACGCGGTGCACTCGGTCAGCGGGTCCGTGAAGGTGGCGACGTGGCCGGATGCGACCCAGACCTCGGAGGCCAGGATGACGGAGGAGTCGATACCGACGACGTCCTCGCGCGACGTCACCATGTAGCGCCACCACTGACGCTTGATGTTCTCCTTGAGCTCGACACCCAGCGGTCCGTAGTCCCAGGCGGCACGCTGTCCGCCGTAGATCTCACTGCACGGGAAAACGAAGCCACGGCGCTTGCTCAGGCTGACGATGGTGTCGATCTTGTCGGCGGCCACGGTGCTCTCTTCATTACGACGACGGGCGTTGAAGCGAGATGCTTCCAGCGAATGATTCAGGTTACCGGCGCAGGCTCCCCCACGGCCAAATCGGCCCCCTGTTCACGGCCTCCCCCAAGGCCTTGTTGACAACGGTTTCCATATTTGTTGAAAATGACTGTCATGAACGTACGACGACAGCTCATACCCGCGGCCGCGGCGACCGCGGTCACTGCCCTCGGGCTCGGCTCCCTCACCGCCTGCTCCAGTGACACCGCCGCGGCCAACACCGGTAAGTTCGACGTCGTCGCGTCGTTCTACCCGATGGCCTTCCTCGCCGAGCGGATCGGCGGCGCCCACGTTCACGTCACCCCCCTGACCTCCCCCGGCCAGGAGCCGCACGACCTGGAGATCAGCCCGAAGCAGATCGCCATGATCCAGGACTCCGACGCGGTCCTGTACCTGAAGAACCTCCAGCCCTCCGTCGACGACGCGGTGGCCCAGTCCCCGGTCAGGACGAAGATCGACGCGGCCGCCCTGACCACGCTGGAGCAGCACGGCAACGAGGTCGGCGGCCACGCGGCCGCGCACGACACGCACACGGGCGAGGAGTCCGCCGGCAAGGACCCGCACATCTGGCTCGACCCGGTGCGCTACGCCCAGGTCGCCGAGGGCGTCGGCAAGGCCTTCGAGAAGGCCGACCCCGAGCACGCGGCCGACTACAAGAAGAACACCGCGGCCCTGGTCAGGCAGCTGAACGAGCTGAACACCCGGTTCGAGGAAGGCCTGGCGCACACGAGGACCAAGGTCTTCGTCACCACGCACGCCGCCTTCGGCTACCTCGCCGAGCGCTACGGCCTCACCGAGGAGGCCATCAACGGCCTCGACCCCGACTCCGAGCCGAGCGCGGCCCGGGTCAAGGACCTGGAGAAGATGGCCAAGGCCGACGGCGTCTCCACCGTCTTCTACGAGACGCTCGTCAGCGACAAGACCGCGAAGACCATCGCGCGCGACGCGGATCTGAAGACGGACGTACTGGACCCGATCGAGGGCATCACGGCCAAGTCCCGCGGCAAGGACTACTTCTCCGTCCAAGAGGCCAACCTCAAGGCGCTCCAGCAGGCGCTGGGCGCCAAGTGACCGGCAAAGGAGACCAGATGAGCAGCGAGCCGCCCGTCATAGCCCTGCGCGGCGTCACCGCCGAGCTCGGCGCGCGTCCCGTGCTGCGCGGCATCGACCTGACCGTGGGGCGCGGCGAGGTCGTCGCGCTGCTCGGCGCCAACGGCTCCGGCAAGTCCACGGCGATCCGCACGATCATCGGCCAGGTCCCGGCGAGCGGCGGCACGATCGAGCTGTTCGGCACCCCGCGCCGCGCCTTCGGCGACTGGTCGCGCGTGGGCTACGTACCGCAGCGGACCACGGCCGCGGGCGGCGTCCCGGCGACGGTCACCGAGATCGTCTCCTCGGGCCGGCTCTCCCGCACCCGCTTCGGCGTCTTCCGCAAGGCCGACCGTGAGGCCGTGCGGCGGGCCCTGGAGCTGGTCGGCATGGCCGAACGGGCCAAGGACTCGGTGGACGCCCTTTCCGGCGGCCAGCACCAGCGGGTGCTGATCGCCCGCGCCCTGGTCGCCGAGCCCGAACTGCTGATCATGGACGAGCCGATGGCGGGCGTCGACCTGGCCAGCCAGGAGATCCTCGCGCAGACGCTGCGCGAACAGGTCGAGCGGGGCACGACGGTCCTGCTCGTGCTGCACGAACTGGGCCCCCTGGAGCCCCTGATCGACCGGGCGGTCGTCCTCCGGGACGGCTGTGTCCTGCACGACGGCCCGCCCCCGCGCGCCGTCGGCCAGCACGCCCTGCCCGGCCACGACCACGTACACCCGCACGCACCCGCGGGCGCCGAACCGATCCGCACGGGACTGCTGAGCTGATGGACTTCCTGAACTACGCCTTCATGCAGCGGGCGCTGCTCGCCGCCGTCCTGGTCGGCATCACCGCCCCCGCCGTCGGCATCTACCTGGTCCAGCGCCGCCAGGCCCTGATGGGCGACGGCATCGGACACGTGGCGATGACGGGTGTCGGCCTGGGCTTCCTGCTCTCCACCTCCCCGGTGTGGATGGCGACCGCCGTCTCCGTGCTCGGCGCGGTCCTGATGGAGCTGATCCGCTGGTACGGCAAGACCCGCGGCGACATCGCCCTCGCCATGCTCTTCTACGGCGGTATGGCCGGCGGCGTGATGTTCATCAACCTGGCGCCGACGGGCTCCAACGCGAACCTGACGACGTACCTGTTCGGCTCGCTGTCGACGGTCTCGCAGTCGGACGTCGTCTCGATCTGTCTGCTGGCCGCGTTCGTGGTGCTGGTCACCCTCGGCCTGCGCCGCCAGCTGTTCGCGGTCAGCCAGGACGAGGAGTTCGCCCGGGTCACGGGCCTGCCGGTGCGCGCGCTCAACCTCCTGACGGCGGTGACGGCGGCGCTGACCGTGACCGTCGCCATGCGCGTGGTCGGTCTGCTGCTGGTGTCCGCGCTGATGGTGGTGCCGGTGGCGGCCGCGCAGCAGCTCACCCGCAGCTTCACGGCGACCTTCGTGATCGCCGTCGCAATCGGCGTCGCGGTGACCGTCAGCGGCACGATCACCTCCTACTACCAGGACGTTCCGCCCGGTGCGACGATCGTCCTGCTGACCATCGCCGCGTTCGTCGCGCTGACGGCGCTGGCCACGCCGGTGGCGCGTCGACGCGCCCGTGCCGCGGCCGTCGCGCACCCGGCCGGGGACCCGGCGGAGTGCGCGATTCCGGCCACGCGGAGAGCCGGGGACGAGATCGGCGTCTGACCGCCGACAGCCGGGGCTGGCACAATGGCCCGGGCAGACGCCAGACGTGAGGAGGCAACGGTGACGACCGCTGGACCGCCCGTGAAGGGCCGCTCCACCCGGCAGCGTGCCGCCGTGGCGGCGGCCCTCGACGAGGTCGACGAGTTCCGCAGCGCGCAGGAACTGCACGACATGCTCAAGCACAAGGGCGACTCGGTCGGTCTCACCACCGTGTACCGCACCCTGCAGTCCCTCGCCGACGCCGGCGAGGTCGACGTCCTGCGCACCTCCGAGGGCGAGTCGGTCTACCGCCGCTGCTCGTCCGGCGAACACCACCACCACCTGGTCTGCCGCGGCTGCGGCAAGGCCGTGGAGGTGGAGGGTCCGGCCGTGGAGAAGTGGGCCGAGGCGATCGCCGCGGAGCACGGGTATGTCAACGTGGCGCACACCGTGGAGATCTTCGGTACGTGCGCGGAGTGCGCCTCCGCCGGGAACTGACGCTCAGGCCCGGGTCAGGTTGCGCTGGAGGATCTCCCGCAGCCTGTCCGCGTCGGCGGGGTTCCGCAGGCCACGCTTGGGCAGCACGCTGAAGCAGGTGGCGTTCTTGTCGTCGCTGAAGGTGAAGAAGGCGTCCTTGGTCTCCCGGTAGCACGGCTGGGCGGTCCAGTTGACCGACGCCGTGCTGTTGTCGGTGGTCATCGATATCCCGGCATCCGTGACGGTCACGTGGTGCACCCCGTTGCGTACGGCGACCTTCATGAGCTGGCGGGCCTGCAACCGGGGCACCAGGAACAGCAGTCCCGTGAGCAGCGGCAGGTAGATCAGCAGGAACCAGTCGCGGTCTCCCCCGGACAGCGCGACCCCCGCGCTCAGCACCCAGGCGACGGCCAGCAGGATCAGGGCCGCCCTCCGGATCCGCCCCGTCCGGTTGAACCGCTTGCGCTCCCGCAGTGCCCCCGCGAAATCCCCCGCGACCGGCTGAAATGCCAGCTCGACCGTGCCCCGCTCGGCGTCCCGCCCCATGTCCATGACCATGAGGCGGGATCGTACCGGCAGTTTTCAGCCACGCCCGAAGCAGCGCTCCAGTTCGTCCAGGTCGTAGAACGTGCTGCCCTTCGCGATCGGACGGCAGCCGGCCCTGAAGGCCGTCTCCTTCTCGTTGTAGAGCATCCGGACCAGGTAGCGGTCGCCCTTCTGGAAGACGTCCCACTGGATGTTCACGCCCAGGGGGGCCACCGAGGCGCCCCGCCAGGAGTTGTCCGCGTACGTGTACGGCTCCCCCGGCGTCGCCGGTTCGGTGCTTCCCGGCAGGCCCATCAGCGCCGCCAGCGGGATGATCTCCTCGGCGTGGGTGAAGCGGAGCTCGGCGCCCAGGTCGCTGGTCCCGTCCCGTTTGGCCTCGGCCTGCTCGAAGAAGTCGTCCAGGAGGACGCCGGCCATCTTGTAGGTGATGTCGCTGTCGGAGAAGCCGGGGCCCTTCTCGTAGAAGTCCTCGGCGTCACTCAGGTACCCGAACCAGGCCGCGTCGGAGCGGGATATGTACCGCTCCATGCCCCACCCCTGCCCGTCGGGGCTCTCCTCGCTCATGGCGGGTGCGATGGCGTACAGGTTGTAGACGGCCTGGGCGGCGGGGACCTGGTCGGTGATCTGCTCGACGAAGGCGTCCTTGAAGATCCCGCGCAGGACGCCGGCGGCGGCCTGGTGCGTCCTGGGCCGGTCGGTGACCGACTTCAGCGTGTCCGCGAGACGCTGGTCGTGCGCTATGTAGTCGCGGTACGCGGCACCGCCCGCCGCCTTGTGGAAGTACAGCAGGTCCTTGTCGGTGCGGGCCGGACCGATCAGCGGCTTCAGCGCCGGGTCGGCGTCGGCGAGCGCCCCCGCGAACGCGGTGCCGCTGTCCACGGCCCGGCCCTGGCCGGAGCTGACGACGTCGATCTTCTCGCCGTCGGAGGCGATCCGCTCGAACAGGGACGGCAGCCGCCGCTGCAGACGCACGGCCGTGTCCCGGAGCTCCTCCTTGCCGCGCCCGCTGAGGTTGCCGTACCCGACCTTGGCCATGGCGTCCAGCAGGGCACGGACTTGCGGCCCGAACTCCTCGCCCCTCGCGGTGAGTTGGCCTTCCGCCTCGGCCTTGTCCCACAGGGCGAGGATCAGATCGCCGTCCTCGCTGCCGGTGGCGGCGCGGGAGCCGTGCCGGGAGACGTTCTCGGTGAAGACGGGGGTGAAGCCGGCCGGGGGCCGCTGGTAGGTGCGCGGGTTCTGCCCGGGCGCGTAGGGCGCCTTGGTGCCGTAGGAGTCCCGGTGGGCGAGAGCGTCGGCGGCGTGCGCCGGCAGCGCGGTGAGCAGCAGGGCGCCGAGGGCGAGGACAGGTGTGAGACGTCTCATGAGTCCCGCATCCTCGGCGGCCCGCGTGAACCGCCGGTGGCTACGAGGTGGCGTCACCCTTCATCGCGGCCTCCATGGCGAGGAGTTCCTCGTTCGGCACCGCCCCGCCGAAGCGGCGGTCGCGGGAGGCGAACTCGACGCACGCCCGCCACAGGTCGCGGCGGTCGAAGTCGGGCCACAGCACGTCCTGGAAGACCATCTCGGCGTACGCGCTCTGCCAGAGCAGGTAGTTGGAGGTGCGCTGCTCGCCGCTGGGGCGCAGGAACAGGTCGACGTCCGGCATGTCCGGGTAGTACAGGTACTTCGCGAGGGTCTTCTCGTTGACCTTCGACGGGTCGAGGCGGCCCGCCTTCACGTCCTCGGCCAGGGCCTTGGCGGCGTCGGCGATCTCGGCGCGGCCGCCGTAGTTCATGCAGAAGTAGAGGGTGAGCAGGTCGTTGCCCTTGGTCTGCTCCTGGGCGATCTGGAGTTCCTTGGCGACCGACTTCCACAGCTTGGGCATGCGGCCCACCCAGCGCACCCGGATGCCGAGTTCGTCGAGCTGGTCGCGGGTCTTGCGGATGAAGTCGCGGTTGAAGTTCATCAGGAAGCGGACCTCGTCGGGCGAGCGCTTCCAGTTCTCGGTGGAGAAGGCGTACAGGGAGATGTTGCGCACGCCGATCTCGATGGAGCCCTGGAGCACGTCGAGCACGCGCTCGGCGCCGACCTTGTGGCCCTCGGTGCGCGGCAGCCCGCGCTCCTTGGCCCAGCGGCCGTTGCCGTCCATGACGATCGCCACGTGGTTCGGTACCAGCTCGCCCGGGAGCTTCGGCGCGCGGGCACCGGACGGGTGCGGCTCCGGCGCCTTGTGCTCGCGCCGCTGGCGTCCCAGGATCCCGCGTACGACCATGTGCTTCTCGTCTCCCTTGATCACTTTTCCACGTACCGGAGCGAGCGCAGCCCGCGCTCCAGATGCCAGTGCAGGTAGGCGGACACCAGCCCGCTGCCCTCGCGGACGTAGCGCGCCTCGCACGCGTCCGCCGTCTCCCAGTCTCCCGTAAGCAGCGCGCCGAGCAGTACCAGGGTCTGCGGGGAGGGTACGACACTGCCCGGCACCCGGCAGTCGACGCAGACGGAGCCGCCGGAGGCGACCGAGAAGAAGCGGTTGGGTCCGGGCATCCCGCACCGGGCGCAGTCGCCGAAGCTGGGGGCGTAGCCGTTGACGGCGAGGGAGCGCAGCAGGAAGGCGTCCAGGACGAGGTGCGGGGCGTGCTCACCGCGGGCGAGGGTGCGCAGGGCGCCGACCAGCAGCAGGTACTGCTGTACGGCCGGCTCGCCCTCGTGGTCGGTGAACCGCTCGGCGGTCTCCAGCATGGCCGTGCCGGCGGTGTACCGGGCGTAGTCGGTCACGATCCCGCCGCCGTACGCGGCGATGGTCTCACTCTGTGTGCACAGCGGCAGCCCGCGCCCGACCAGCTCGCTGCCCCGCGCGAAGAACTGCACGTCGACGTGGGAGAACGGCTCCAGCCGGGCCCCGAACTTCGACTTGGTCCGCCGCACCCCACGAGCCACGGCCCGCACCCGCCCGTGCCCACGAGTGAGCAGCGTGATGATCCGGTCCGCCTCGCCCAGTTTCTGGGTCCGCAGGACGACACCATCGTCCCGGAAGAGGCTCACAGCCGACCCCCGCTTCCCATGGGCCGGGGGTCCGGGGGTTGGCCCCCGGGACAACACAGCATGATCCGGTCCGCCTCGCCCAGTTTCTGGGTCCGCAGGACGACACCATCGTCCCGGAAAAGACTCACAGCCGACCCCCGCTTCCCATGGGCCGGGGGTCCGGGGGTTGGCCCCCGGGACAACACAGCATGATCCGGTCCGCCTCGCCCAGTTTCTGGGTCCGCAGGACGACACCATCGTCCCGGAAAAGACTCACAGCCGACCCCCGCTTCCCATGGGCCGGGGGTCCGGGGGTTGGCCCCCGGGACAACACAGCATGATCCGGTCCGCCTCGCCCAGTTTCTGGGTCCGCAGGACGACACCGTCATCCCGGAAAAGACTCACAGCCGACCCTCGCGGGTGCGCGGCACGATGCCGTCGTCGCGGAACAGACTCATGGCTCCATTCTGCCCGCCCGGGCCGCTTCCCAGGGGCGCGGGCCCGTTTTCAGGGCACCTCGCCCCGGCTGCGGGCGTTGGCGTGGGCCGTCGCCGCGCTCAGCTTCTCGGCAGGGGTGGCCCGGCGGACGGCTTCCGGTCTCGCGTCCCACTCCCGGCCGCCACCGTACGGCCGCAGCTGCACATACGGACCTTCGTACCCCATGACGATGCCGAGGCGTCCGGTGCGGGTGTCGACGGCGCAGGAGCCGACCGGGAGTTTCATCGCGTCCACCTCCCGTGGCTCCCCTGCCCCCGGCAATTTCACGCTTCGCATGCCACTGGTGGCCCAGCGTGCCTACACTCGGCCGGAGTCTGCGTTCCCGACGGGCTCTCTGTTCCCATCGGGCTCGCCGCCCCCTGCCTGCTCACCGTTCTTCGGTGGAGCGCATGCATGATGGGCTTCCGTATAGCGGAAACATGAAATCACTTTACGGAATCACCCCGTCAACAATATGTTGAAGCGCGACGAGATCCTCCGCCCCGCCACCGCGCTGGAAGAAGGTACGGCCCGTGCCGCTCGACGGCTTCACCCCCTGGCCCGAGGACACCGCCGCCGCGTACCGCCGGGCCGGCTACTGGCGGGGCCGTACGCTGCCCGGCCTCCTGCACGACTGGGCTGCCGCGCACGGCCCCCGCACTGCGCTCGTGCACGGCGGCACCCGGCTGACGTACGCCCTGCTGAACCGCCGGGTCAGCCGCATGGCCGCGGGCCTGCGGCTGCGGGGCGTCGAGCCCGGCAGACGGGTGGTGGTGCAGCTGCCCAACACCCCCGAGTTCGTCATCGCGGTGTTCGCGCTGATGCGGGCCGGGGCGATCCCGGTGCTCTCCCCGACCGCCCATCGCGACACGGAGATCGCCCACCTGGTCGCCGCGACCGAGTCTGTCGGCTACATCGGCCCGGCCGTGCACCGCGGCTTCGACCACGCCGCCATGGCCGCCCGGATCGCCGCCGAGTCGACGTCGCTGCGGCGGATCTTCACCCTCGTCGCACCCGGCACGCAGGCCGGCGGCTTCTCCGTGCTGCCGGGCGGCTGCCTGGCCTTCCCGCTACACACCGTCGACGAGGCACCCGTACGGGACCCGCACACCGACGCCTCCGACGTGGCGTTCTTCCTGCTGTCCGGCGGCACCACGGCACTGCCGGAGCTGATCGGCCGCACCCACGACGACTACGCCTACCAGCTCCGCGCCACCGCCGAGCCGCTCGCCCTCGGGTCCGAGGACGTCTATCTGGCAGCCCTGCCCGCGGAGTTCAACCTCACCTTGGGCTGCCCCGGCATCCTCGGCACGCTCGCCGTGGGCGGCACCGTGGTCCTGATCGACGATCCGACGCCGGACACCGTCTTGCGGACGATCGAGGAAGAGAAGGTGACCGTCACGTCGGTGGTGCCCGCCGTCGCTGCCCTGTGGCTGGACGCCTTCGACGGCTCCGAGGCCGGCCTGGGCAGCCTGCGGGTGATGCAGACCGGCGGCGCCCGTCTCGACCCCGGCCTGGCCGCACGCGTCGAACCCGGCTTCGGCTGCCGGCTGCAGCAGGTGTTCGGCACGGCCGAAGGGCTGCTCACCGTCACCCGGCTGGACGACCCGGACGACGTGGTCCTGACGACCCAGGGGCGCCCGGTCTCGCCGGCCGACGAGATCCGCATCGACGCGCCGGCGGGGCAGGCCGGCGCGCTCCTCGTCCGCGGTCCGTACACCCCGCGCGGCTACTACCGGTCCCCCGAGCGCAACGCCCGGGCGTTCACACCCGACGGCTTCCACCGCACCGGCGACCTCGCCCGGCTCACCCCCGACGGCAACCTGGTGGTCGAGGGCCGCATCGAGGACGTCGTCAGCGCAGGCGGCGACTAGATCAGGGAAGGTGACCGGAGAGCGCAGAGGCCCGCTCCGGTCCGGTCCACCTGCGTCAACTTGCCCTGCTCGCCGCGCATTTCATGCCGCCATTGGTGCGACCTGTGGCGGCTACGCCATTCGTGTGTGATCTCTTGACCGCCCCCACGGGCTTTCCTATGGTCGCGCTACCGACCGGACGTAGGACGTCGTACCTCCCCCTCCCCCCGACCTCGCTGGAGGAACCGTGCGCGACGACGTGACCCACGACGTGCCGGCACCGCGCCGCCGCTCGTTCCTGATGTACACGGGAGCGCTGGGCGCGGCCGCCGTCCTTCCGCCGGCGCTGGCGGGCTGCTCCGCCGGTCCGGAGTCCACGAACGACACCGGGAGCGGGGGCAGCGGCAAGGACCGCACGCTGACCGCGGTGATCGGTTACGGCAACGACGGCAGCTGGGACCCGACGCAGACGGCGTCCGCGTTCGCCATGGCCGCCAACAACCACATCTACGAGGGGCTGCTCGACACCGACCCCATCTCCCGGGTGCCGTACCCGGCGCTCGCCACCGAGGTACCCAAGGACCCGGGCGCCACGACCTGGCGGTTCACCCTGCGCTCCGGTGCGACCTTCCACGACGGCAAGCCCGTCACCGCCGACGACGTCGTCTTCGTCTTCGACCGGATCCTCGACCCGAAGACCCAGACCCTCGCCAAGGGCTTCTTCGTCAGCTGGCTGAAGGAGGCGCGGAAGGTCGACGCGCGGACCGTCGAGCTGGTGCTGAGGTTCCCGTTCCCGGACGGGCTCGCCCGGCTCACGCTGGCGAAGATCATGCCGAAGCACGTGTTCTCCCGGCCCGGCGCCTGGGACGACGCGATCAAGGGGTTCGCGGTGGGCTCGGGGCCGTACCGGCAGACCGCGCACCACCCGAAGTCGAACACCACCTTCGAGGCGTTCGCCGCCTACAACGGCCCGCGCAGGCCCGCCTTCAAGCGGATGAACTGGCTGACGATCGTGGACGCGGCGCCCCGCGTGGCGAAGATCTCCGGGAGCGGCGCGGGCGCGCAGATCGCCGACAACATCCCCTACGCCAACATCGCCCGCCTGGAGCAGGGCGGTCTGAAGGTCGCGGGCGGCGCCGGGATGAACAACCTGTTCCTGATGTTCAACACGAAGCACAAGCCCTTCGACGACGTGCGGGTGCGGCAGGCGCTGCACTACGCGATCGACACCGAGAAGATGGTGCAGGTCGCGCTGAAGGGGCACGGGAAGCCGGCGTCCTCGTTCCTGAACGAGGGCAACCCCAGCTACCGACGGGCCAAGACGGTCTACGACCACGACCCCGCGAAGGCGAGGGCCCTGCTGAAGGCCGCCGGGGTCAAGGGGCTGAAGATCGAGATCCTCGCCGTGAACGTCAGCTGGATCGTGGACTGCCTGCCGACCGTCAAGTCCTCCTGGGACGCGATCGGCGTGGAGACGACCCTGGCTCCGCAGGAGACCACGGCCGTGTTCACCAAGATGGACCAGAAGCAGGACTACCAGGTGGTGGCCGCGGCCTCCAACCCCAATCAGTTCGGCCTCGACGCCGACCTGATCATGCATTACAACTACGGGCCCGACAATCTGTGGATGGGTTACACCCGGTGGGCCGGCGACCCGGTCGCGGGGCAGCTCTTCCGGGACATGGACCGGGCGACCCGGGAGCCGGACCCGCGGAAGAAGAAGGCGATGATCCAGGATTACATCGACGTCGTCGCCGAGCAGGCCGTGCTCTATCCGGTCGTGCACAACGAGCTGATGACGGCCTGGGACCCGCGCGAGCTCGACGGGATAAGGCCGCAGCCCTACCCGGGCATCAACCTGCTCCAGGCCGCCTGGGCCTAGCGGTATGACGGCCGTCGTACGGATCCTGCTGCGCCGTATCGCCCTGCTCGTGCCGCTGCTGCTCGGGATCGTGCTGTTCGTGTTCCTGGTGATGCGGTTCTCCGACGTCGACCCAGCGTCCGCGTTCTTCCAGGGCGCGAACCCGACCCCGCGGCAGCTGCACGACTTCCGGGAGCGCAACGGCCTGCTGGACCCGCTCCCGGTGCGCTACGTCCATTTCGTGGGCGACCTGCTCCACGGCGACCTGGGCACCAGCGCCCTGACCCGGGCGCCGGTCGTCGACCAGGTCACCACCGCGCTGCCACTCACCCTCCAGCTGACCTTCCTCGGCCTCGGCATCGCGGTGGTGCTGGCGCTGGCGGGTGGCGTCACCGCCGCCGTCCACCGGGACCGGCTGCCGGACCAGGTCATCAGGGTCGTCTCCCTCGTCGGAGTCGCCGCACCCGGGTTCTGGCTGGCGCTGCTGATGATCCAGTACCTGGCGGTGGACCGGGGCTGGTTCCCGACCGGCGGCTACATCAACCCGGCCGACTCCTTCACCGGCTGGCTGAAGACCATGGCCCTGCCCGCGTTCGCACTGTCCCTGCCGGTGGCCGCCCAGCTGACCCGGATCGTGCGCACGTCCGTGGTGGAGGAGCTGGACAAGGACTATGTGCGCACCGCGATCGGCAGCGGGCTGCCGCCCTGGGTGGTCGTCGGCCGGAACGTGCTGCGCAACGCGCTCGTCAACCCGCTGACCGTGCTCGGCCTGCGCGTCGGCTATCTCCTCGGCGGCGCGGTCGTCATCGAGACGATCTTCTCGCTGCCCGGCATGGGCAAGCTGATGATCGACGCCGTGCAGAACGGTGACCCGGCGGTGGTGCAGGGGGTGGTCCTCACCACGGCCACCGGGTTCGTCGTCGTCAACCTCGTCATCGACATCCTCTATCTGCTCGTCAACCCACGTCTGAGGGCGGCCTGATGGTCACGCGCGCGAGCCTCACCGAGCGGCTCTCCCGGCCCGGCGTCCGGCTGCGCGGCTGGCGCCGACTGCCGCCGCTGTCGAAGGCCGCCGTCTGCTTCCTGGCCCTGGTCGTCCTGGTCGCCGTACTCGCGCCGGTGCTCGCCCCGCACGACCCGCTCGACCAGCAGGACCCGGTCGACGGCACCGGGCGCCCGTCGGCCGGTCACTGGATGGGCCAGGACAGCCTCGGCCGGGACATCCTGAGCCGGCTGATGTACGGCGCCCGCTGGTCGCTGGCGATCGGGCTCGGCGCGACCGCGCTGGCACTGGTCGTGGGCGCGCTGATCGGGGCACTGGCGGCCACCTCCCGCAAGGGTGTGGACGAGACGCTGATGCGCTGCCTGGACGTGGTCATGGCGTTCCCGGGCATCGCGCTGGCGGCCGTGCTGGTCGCCGTCTTCGGCGGCGGGATCACCGTACTGATCTGTGCGATCGCCTTCCTGTTCACCCCGCCGGTCGCCCGGGTGGTGCGGGCCAACGTCCTCGACCAGTACGGCGAGGACTACGTCACCGCGGAACGCGTGATCGGCGCCCGCACCCCGCACATCGTGCTGCGGCACGTGGCCGTCAACTGCGCCGCCCCGGTGCTGGTGTTCTGCACGGTCCAGGTCGCCGAGGCCATCGTCTTCGAGGCGTCGCTGTCCTTCATCGGCGCGGGCGTGCGGCCCCCGGACCCCTCCTGGGGCAGTGTCATCGCCGACGGCAAGAACATGGTGCTGACCGGCGGCTGGTGGGCGACCGTGTTCCCCGGACTGCTGATGCTGCTGACCGTCCTGTCCCTGAACATCCTCTCCGAGGGCGTCTCGGACGCCTGGGCCGTCCCGGCCGCCCGCGAGGTGGAGGTGCCCGAGGACCGTCTGCAGGCGCCGGAGCCCCGCACCGGCGAGGTGCTCCCGCTGCCCGGCCTGGCCGACGCCGCCCGGCGGCTGCGCGCACGGGCCCGCCCCCCTCATGACCGTGGCGGGCAGCCGGTGCTCGCGGTGGAGAACCTCGCCATCGGCTTCCCGGACCGGCACCGGGGCGTGGACATCGTGGCCGGCGTCAGCTTCGAGGTGCACCCCGGCGAGGTGCTGGGCCTGGTGGGCGAGTCGGGCTGCGGCAAGTCGCTGACCGCGCTCGCCGTCATGGGCCTGCAGCCCCAGGGCGCCCGGGTGCGCGGCCAGATCCGCTTCCACCAGCGGGACCTGCTCGCCGAGCCGATGCGGGTACGGCGCCGGCTGCTCGGCCACGAGATGGCGATGGTCTACCAGGACGCCCTGTCCTCGCTGAACCCGGCGATGACCATCCGCGCCCAGCTCAAGCAGCTCGTGCGCCGCGGCGGCCGCCGCACCCCGCACGAACTCCTCTCGCTGGTCGGCCTCGACCCCGAGCGCACCCTGCGCAGCTACCCGCACGAACTCTCCGGCGGCCAGCGCCAGCGCGTCCTGATCGCCATGGCCCTCTCCCGCGACCCCGCGCTGATCGTCGCCGACGAGCCGACCACCGCCCTGGACGTCACCGTGCAGGCCCAGGTGATGGAGCTGCTGCTGCGGCTGCGCGAGGAACTGGGCTTCGCGCTGATCCTGGTCTCGCACGACCTGGCACTGATCGCCGACGTCACCGACCGGGTGGTGGTGATGTACGGCGGCCAGATCGTGGAGACGGGCGTGACCGCCGACCTGGCGGAGGCACCGGCCCACCACTACACACGCGGACTGCTCGGCAGCGTGCTCTCGCTGGAGTCGGCCGACGAACGGATGACGCAGATCAGGGGGGTCGTACCGTCCCCCGCCGACTTCCCGGCGGGCTGCCGCTTCGCCGACCGCTGCCCGCTGGCGACCGAGGTGTGCCACACGACGGCTCCCGTCCTCGCGGGCACCCCCACGCACACGGCCGCCTGTCACCACCCGGCGGTATCGCTGACGTCGGCAGAAAGCGAGGCCCTTCCGTGACCGCTGTCGTGGAAGTACGGGACGCCCATGTCGTCCACAAGGCCCGCGGCGGCGGTGTGTTCACGCGTGACCGGGTGTACGCCCTCACCGGCGCCGGTCTCGCCGTCGCGCCGGGCGAGACGGTCGGAGTGGTCGGCGAGTCCGGGTGCGGGAAGTCGACGCTGGCACGGGTGCTGGTGGGCATCCAGCGGCCGACCTCCGGGACGGTGTCGTTCCGGGGCCGTGACCTGTGGTCGATGCCGCCGGCCGAACGCCGGACCACGGTCGGCGCGGGCACCGGCATGATCTTCCAGGACCCGTCGACCGCCCTGAACCGCAGACTGACGGTACGCCGCATCCTGCGCGACCCGCTGGACGTCCACGGACGCGGCACCAGGGCCGAACGGGATGACCGCGTACGGGAGTTGATGAGCCTGGTCGGTCTCCCCCGCGCCCTCACCGACGCACTCCCCGGTCAGCTCTCCGGCGGCCAGCGCCAGCGCGTAGCCATCGCCCGCGCGCTGGCCCTGGACCCGGGCCTCGTCGTCGCCGACGAGCCGACCAGCGCCCTGGACGTCTCGGTCCGCGCCCAGATCCTCAACCTCCTCCTGGACCTGAAGGAACGCCTCGGCCTGGCCCTGGTGTTCGTCTCGCACGACATCCAGACGGTACGGCGGATGAGCGACCGGGTGATCACCATGTACTTGGGCCGGATCGTTGAGGAGACCCCGGCCGCCCGGGTCACCGACCAGGCCCGCCACCCCTACACCCGCGCCCTGTTCTCCGCGACCCCCGGCCTGCTGGACCCCATCGACCCGATCCCGCTGACCGGCCCGGTGCCCTCGGCGACCCGTCCGCCGAGCGGCTGCCCCTTCCGCACCCGTTGCTGGAAGGCCGACGAGGTCTGCGCGGGCTCGATGCCGGACTTCTCGGCCGCGTCGCAGCCCGGACACCGCTACCGCTGCCACCATCCTGTGCAGGAGGACCAGTCGACCCGCGATCTGGTCCGCCAGAGCCTGCCCCGGAGCACCGAATGACCTTTCCCGCCCCGCTCACCGGTGTCGTCCCGCCCGTCTGCACGCCCCTGACACCGGACCGCGAGGTGGACGTGCCCTCGCTCCTCCGGCTGGTCGAGCACCTGGTGGAGGGCGGGGTGCACGGGCTGTTCCTGCTCGGCTCGACCTCCGAGGCGGCCTTTCTGACCGACCGGCAGCGCCGCGAGGTGGTGGAGGCGGTCGTCGGCCACATCGGCCGTCAGCTGCCCGTCCTCGCCGGGGCCATCGACATGACCACCCCGCGCGTCCTGGACCACGTCCGCGCCGTCACCGCGGCGGGCGCCCAGGCCGTCGTCGTCACCGCCCCCTTCTACGCCCGCACCCACCCCTCGGAGATCGTCCACCACTTCCGCCGGATCGCGGCGGCGAGCCCGGTCCCGGTGATCGCCTACGACATCCCGTCCGCCGTGCACAGCAAGCTCCCCACCGAGGTGGTGCTGGGGCTCGCCGCCGACGGTGTACTCGCCGGGCTGAAGGACTCCAGCGGGGACCTGGCCGCCTTCCGGGAGGTCGTCACCGGCGCCCGCGCCCACGCCGGCTTCAGCGCACTGACCGGCTCCGAACTGCTCGTCGACTCGGCGCTGGCACTGGGCGCCGACGGCGTGGTGCCGGGCCTCGGCAACGTCGATCCGCACGGGTACGTCCGCCTCTACCGCGCCGCCCGGGCGGGCGATTGGCAGAGCGCACGCGACGAACAGGACCGGCTGTGCGCGCTGTTCGGCATGGTCGGCGTGGGGGATCCGGCGCGGATGGGCGGCAGCTCGTCGGCGATCGGCGCGTTCAAGGCGGCGCTGCATCTGCGGGGGATCATCGACTGCCCGGTGACGGCGGAGCCGCAGGTGCCGTTGTCGGGGGGCGAGGTGGAGAAGGTGGGGAAGTTTCTGGCGGGGGCGGGGTTGCTCTAGGGGCGGGTGGGGGTGGAGCGAGTCTCCTTCAGGGCTTCTATGAAGGGGGTAAAGGCTCCGGGCGGGAAGGTGAGGGTTGCTCTGGCCGGGGCCTTGGAGTCTCGGATGGATATGTGGGCGGGGCGGGCCGCGATTTCCACACAGTTGTTGCCGTCGCCGCTTCCCGAGAAGGACGACCTCCGCCAGTTGCCACGGGCCACGGTGTGCCTCACAACTCTTTCGCCAGCTTGTGGATGAGGTCACGCGACCGCTCGGGGTCGAGTGACACAGCCTCCACTTTACGGAAGAGCGTTCGAAACGCATCGAGTTGGGCCTCGGAGTCGATGAACCCTGCGCCCTGAGGCGCGTCGCGCACCGCCGTGTCCAACCTCGGTACGGCACCACCTACGTACATCATGGCGTTCGTGGCTCCGGCGAAGCCGTCCAGGTCGAACGGGATTACTCGCACGCTGATGTGGGGCGCTTCAGAGAACTCCAGAATGCGGTTGAGCTGAGCGCGTGTGGTGGTCCGGTCTCCGACCCTGATACGCAGGGCTGCCTCGTGGATCACCGCCTCGTACGGGACACAGGTCGGCTCCTCGATGATGACCTTGCGTTCCATGCGATGGCGGACGCGCATCTCAAGGTCGTTCTGGGGGAGTTCGGGGACCCGGTACGAAAAGATGGCGCGCGCGTAGTCATCCGTCTGGAACAGGCCCGGGACGTGCAGGAACTCCACGTCGAGGCGGTACGAGGCGTGGTATTCCAACTCGGCGAGATCCAGGAACGAAGTTGGCAGCAGACCCCGATACTCCTCCCACCAGCCGTGGGTCCGGTCAGTCGCCATCGCCACCAACGCCTCGATCAACTCGGCGTCCGTACAGGAGTACTGGGCGGCGAGTCGCCGTACACGCTCCTCGCTCACGCCCGCCGTACCGAACTCGATCTGACTGATCTGAGCCGAGTCCGTCCCGAGCAGTGCGGCGGCATCGAGCCCTTTGAGCCCTGCGGCCTCGCGCAGTTTCCGCAGCTCAGAACCCAGGCGCGTCTGGCGTGCCGTGGGCTGTTTCCGCCGCGCCATATCTTCCTCCTCGCCGCCAACTTTCCTGGAATGGCACCTCGTTCGAGGGGCAGATTACGGCAGCTACTTGCACGGTCCCAAATTGTGGCCCTACCGTCGGTGGCGCAACGCACACGCAGCGGAAGCGCACTGCTCCGTCGTGCCATGACGGCTGCGGCAATGCCACCGAGCACGAAACCCCCTTCATCCCACCGGAGTTGATGACACATGCCTGAAACCTGGGACTACACCCTCTACATCCCCAACGACCTCAGAGCGGTCACGGTCTGTCGCCGCACCCTGCGTCTGATCCTGACCCTGCACGGGTTGACCGGGTTGGTGGATACGGCGGAGTTGTTGGCGGCGGAGCTGGTGTCGAACGCGGTACGGCATACGAAAGGGCCGGCTGCGCTCAGGGTGCGGCGGACGGCGGAGGGGGTGGTGTGGATCGGGGCGTGGGACACGGATCCCGGACCGCCGGAACCACCGCGACCGTTGGGGCGGGCAGGGGAGCTGGAGGAGGCGGGCCGGGGTCTGGGGCTGGTGGTGGCCTGCGCGGAGCAGTGGGGCTGGCAGCCGTCGGCGCGGTTCGGGAACCGGGGGAAATATGTGTGGTGCGAACTTGCGGCCGCGTAGCTCGTTGATTACGTCGTACGGAAAGGAGAGCTGATGGTCGGCTCGTCGCACGAGGCGCTGCACCGGATCTTCCAGAAGGATCCGGCGCTGTTGACCCGCGCGTTACAGAGTGTCCTGCAGGTGCCGTTTCCCGAGCCACGGGAGATCGCCGCGCTGAACGTGGACCTCACGAAGATCGAGCCGGTCGAACGGCGGGTGGACACGCTGCTGCGGGCAGAGACGGACGAGGGCACGTACCTGCTGGTGGTCGAGTCGCAGGGAAAGGTGGACGACCGCAAGCGGGGCAGCTGGCCCTACTACCTCTCCCACCGTGCGACACGATGTCGCTCTGTTTGAGTAAGTGAGCCTGTGTGAAGGGAAGTTGAAACGGGCGAACTTTGGGTCTGTACTCGGACCGGTCCCCGCGCTCACATGCGTCGCTGGTAACGGCGGGGTGTGAAGCTGAGCGTTCAAGCCCAAGGGCGCCCTGGCCATCTGGGAGCCACAGGCGAGGGGAAGGCTGGACGGATGAACGCAAGTGAACTCCCGTTGACGCCTCGTAAAGGTAAGGCCTTGCGGTGGCATGCGTGCGACGGTCAGATGGATCGGGTGCTGAAACGCACCGGGCGAGCTCTGGGGTGGTATGTCCAGAGTGCGAGTACCGCCGATCCCGGGGTAAAGGGAGCATCCTCCCCAGCCGCATCTCAATGGAGCGGAACGTGGAAACCCCGTCGGGGTCCGGGTGAACACCCGGTAGGTCGACCGTAAGGAAGGCTCAACTCCCTGGCGGGAACAGGATGATCCAAGAAGCGAAGGCCGACAGGCCGAAAGGCCGGAGGAAAGCCGGGAAGATTCTTCGCCTTCCCGATATAACTCGTCGGATACGGGTCCGGGTGGCCCGGCCCGAAAGGGCGCCCACGTGGATCAGGTGAGCCTTTGAAGAGACCTGTACATGGCAATGGAACCGAAGGGCAAGTTCGACACCAATGGCAGAAATGATGGAACCGACCCCGGTCGGTCCTTGTGTGTCATTGGTGAACGGACCGGAGGGCGTTTCTACCTCTTTCGACTGGCACAGCATCGACTGGGCTTCGTGCGAGGAAAACGTACGGCGTCTACGGCAGAGGATCTTCAAGGCGACGCGGGAAGAGGACTGGAAGAAGGTCCGGAACCTGCAGAAACTCATGCCGCGGAGTCTCAGCAACACGCTGGTGAGCGTGAAGCGGGTGACGCAGCAGAGTAACGGCCGCAGGACGGCAGGCATTGACGGGGAACGAGCCCTCACGCCGCGAGCGCGAGGGACATTGGCGGCTGAAATCCATCAGTCGTCCAAGCCCTGGAAGGCCAAGCCGGTCAAGCGGGTGTTCATCCCGAAGAGCAATGGAAAGCAGCGCCCACTGGGAATTCCGGTCATCCGTGACCGGGTCTCGCAGGCCCGCGTGAAGAATGCGCTTGAGCCGGAGTGGGAGGCACGGTTCGAACCGAGGTCGTACGGGTTCCGGCCCGGTCGAAGCTGTCAGGACGCCATTGGAGCGGTCTACGTAACCGCGCGGGGAACGTCTCCCAAGCGGTTGTGGGTCCTGGATGCCGATCTGTCAGCAGCGTTCGACCGTATCGACCACGGCCATCTGATGTCCTCGCTCGGTCAGTTCCCGGCCAGGGATCTCATCGAGGGTTGGCTGAGGGCAGGCGTGATCGACAGGGGCCGGTTCGCTCCGACCGACGAGGGGACACCTCAAGGTGGAGTGATCAGCCCCGTACTGCTGAACATCGCTCTGCATGGGATGGAACAGGCCGCAGGGTGCCACTACAGACAGCGCGCGAACGGCGCGCCCCGCTCCGTGGAGGGCACCCCGGTGCTGGTAGATACGCCGATGACTTCGTCGTGCTCGGGCACAGCGAAGCCGAAGTGCGCCAGGTCAAGCAACGGTTGGAAGAATGGCTGGAGCCGAGAGGACTGCACTTCAATGAGGAAAAGACGCAGATCGTCCACCTCGCGAAGGGCTTTGACTTTCTCGGATTCACCATTCGGCGAACATGTGGAAGCCTGATCATCAAGCCAAGCGCTACGGCCCGCGCGAGACTCCGGGAGAGGCTGCGGCATGAAGTGAAGGCCCTGAAAGGGGCCAACGCGGAGGCCGTCATGCAAAAGCTCGTCCCCATTGTTCGGGGTTGGGCTGCCTACTACCGGGGGGTGGCGTCCAGCAAGACCTTCAACTCGCTGGACAACTACATGTGGCGGCTGACCTGGACATGGGCCAGACGTCGTCACCCCGGAAAGTCAAGGCACTGGGTTGCGGCCCGGTACTCCGGCAGATTCCACTCGGTCAGAGAGGACAGATGGGTGTTCGGGGACCGTGACAGCGGCGCCTTCCTCCCGAAGTTCTCCTGGACGAAAATCATCCGTCACTACGTAGTCCAGGGTGCGGCATCGCCTGATGACCCCTCCCTTCAGGACTACTGGCGGGAGCGCCGTCGGAAGAAGGCGGCACCCCCTATGGACAAGACGAGTCTTGTCCTGGCTGTGAGGCAGAGAGGGCTCTGCCCGCTCTGTCGGCAACCGCTCATCGCCGGCGCCGAATACGAACCGGACAGTCCACGAGAGTGGATCAACTGGTTCGCGGCATCGAAGAAGGCGCTGCACAAGCACCACTTCGCCTACCGGCGAGACGGTGGCTCGAATGAAAGGAAGAACCTCCGTCTCGTGCACTCCGAATGCCATCGCCAGCACCACGCTGGAGATGGGAGAAGGACCGCATGAACTGCACTTCCGCGTAGCCCTCGTGGCTTGCTTGAGCCGGATGCGGTGAAAGCCGCACGTCCGGTTCTGAGGGAGCCGGGGCCCAGCAATGGGTCCCGGCTACCCGACTCTACGAGAAGTACCGCTGCGAATCGGCTTCCCCGGCTGGTACTCCCTGACGGTACGGCCACTCGTACTCGGTCCCGACAACGTGCCGGTGATCGCGGACGAGCGACAGGCAGAACGGGACATCCCCCTTGCGGTGCTCTCGGCGATGACACACGGGCGCGGCCCGGGGGCCGCCGCCATACTGGAATCCCTGGCATCCGCCCTGGGGACCATCGACCCCGACAGCGCCGCGGTCTTCGTGCAGTTCGTCGACTCATGCCTGACCGAGCCCCAGGCGAAGCAGATGTGGAGGGACCTGATGACGGCGATCCAGTACTTCTGGCGACACCCGCTCGCAGAGCAAGTGCGCGAGGAGGGCCGAGAGCAGGGACTGGAAGAGGGCCTGGAGCAGGGTCTGGAACAGGGCCGGGTCGAGGCCAAGGCCGAGATGGTCCTCCACATCCTTCAGTGGCGCGGCATTCAGGTGACAGACGCCGTCCGCGAGCGGGTGGAGGCGTGCACGGAACTGGACCAGCTGGAAGTCTGGGCCCAGCGGGCCGTGCACGCGACAGATTCAGCGGAGCTGTTCGCCGGGGGGGTGAGGACGGGAGCCGCGGTAGGACACCGTCACTCCGTCGACGTGTCCTCCAACCTGCGCTCTCGGCGAGCCTGGCGCCCAGCGCTCTGAGCGAGGGGTATCAGCGGAGCGGAAGAACTGATCGTCACCAGTTCCCGTAGTTCTCGACCAGTGTGGCGATCAGTGTGAGCAGAGCGTCGGCCCGGTGCCGGTCCTCGCGCTGGTTGCGCAGGGACTCGTCGGCGGCCCGGAGCCGGGCCAGGGCGGGCGGTTCGCCGTCCACCATGTCGTCGACCACCGGTGCAGTGAGCAGGTCCAGGCACTCGGTGAGCATCCGACGGGTCGCGGGCGACGTCGGGTTGGGGTCGGGTTCGGTGTACGCGGTGGTCAGGTACCGCGCGGGATCGGTGAGGCTCCAGCCGACGACGGTGCCGTGCTGGACGAGGAGCGCCACGTCGGGGGCTACGCCGATACACGCTTCCAGCGGCTCGTCGAGGACGTCGAGGTCGCGCAGACAGATCAGTACGGCGTCCCCGGGGGCGCGGCACAGCACCGTGCACGTCTCATGCCGGAAGTCCTGGACCTCGTCCGCGCGGAGCCCGCCCTGGCGTACGGGGGGCATGAAGGGAAGGCGGGTGGAGGTCTCAGCGTCGGCGGACACGTACGGCATCTGGAGTTCGGCACCGACCAGCTTCCGGCTGTCCGGGTCGAACCGGAAGAGGTCAGGAGTGTCCCACAGCCGGTCCTGGCTGCCGAAGGTACGCGCGAGGAACCGCTCACGCTCCTGCACGTCCACGTGCTGCATTACATCCACGGAGTCGCCTGTGAAGCGGGGGGTGATGTGCAGCGGGTCGTCCGTCACCGTTGCGCGCCAGTCGCCGTCGAACGAAAGTTTCGTGGTTATTCCTGCCTCATCTGATCTGCTTTGCTGGGCCCAAGTAGCCCTCCTCAGCAGGAATCCTGCCCTGCACATTGCCCTTCCGGAAGATGAAGTTTCCTGCCTGGCCCGATGACTGGCACACGGCATCAGGGTGCTTCAGGATTTCCAGATTTCCTCGCCACTTGAATCATTTTACAAAATGCCTCAATGGCGTATTGCTGCGTAAGCGAGTCCAACCCCTGGTAGACTTGATCGTCAACTTTATTAACCTGAGCCCAAAACTCTCCGAGCGTTACCCCGAGTTCATAGTCTGCAATTTCCCGAAGCTCTTGGTCTCTCGTTGCATTCAATGCCGCCTGATAGGCTCGCGGGTCACTCCAGTTGGGCAGATCGAGTAGTGCGTTGACTTTCCAGGCGGGGTCACTCTCCGGCTCCTGTAGCATGTGTGAAAAAGCTACCGCTCGCTCGTCCCATTCCAGCGGAACTTCGCGCAACAGCGCGGAAACAAACTCGCTAGGCGGCGAGTATGCATGGTCACGAATGTAGTGCACGATCATGGTTGGGGTGCTGTACGTAGTCCCATCGGTTCCGAAAATGTGAATTTCCCCGTTCCCGGTCACGGGCGGGTTTGATCTGCAGAACTCGCATTCATGTACACCGAGAGCCAAGCTCCTGGGCTTTCGGATCTCAAATTCAAGGCGCGCCAGCGCTTGCGAGTTGACCCCCCCTTCACCTGTCGGAACTCCGAAAGACCGCCCCAGCCATCCAATGTTCTTCATAGGAATGGGGGAGTCTCCATAAGAATAAACTGTTAGATCTGCAAAATCAGCCATGTCCAAACCCTGGTCTCCGGCATGCCACCCAGTGACACACCCCCATATTCGGTTCGAGTATGTCACTCAGCAGCGTTGGCTCGTCGACAATTATTGACCCTTCGCGATATTTCATCGGGAGGCCTGTATGCGGATTACGGCCTAGCGGGGACAAAGTATAGTTGGGAACTATGTCACCCGCATGGAATACTTGCACCGGCTCGACGGATGGACCTCCGGGGCCAGCTATTCTCAAGCCTCGCATGGCGTCAAGCCTTTTCCCATCTTCTACGTACATGTAGAGTGTAGTCCCCTCGGGCACCTGAAAAGTGCCGTCTCCATAATATCCACCGTGCCCATGAATCACCTTAGTTCCATCTTGTCGCAGTCCTGCAATGGGCTGAGCGACTCCAGCACGCGGATCAGCGAGGTCAGTAGGTGGCTCGACGCATGGGGACAACCCAAGTGGATCGGCCCATGTGTGCGGGTTTTGGACATACGTAGTGGCGTTGGGAGCGGCAGTAAGGCCGAGAGGGTCTGGCGCGAAATAGCGGGCGGTTTCGGGGTCGTAGTGGCGGAAGTAGTTGTAGTGGAGACCGGTTTCGGGGTCGTAGTACTGACCGGGGAAGCGTAGGGGTGTGTAGGCGGTGCTGTTGGCCGCCCACGCCGTCGTTCCCCACAGGGTGCTGCGGGTGCGCCAGGCGATGTCGCCCTGTTCGTCGATGAGTTCACTCGGGGTGCCGACCAGGTCGGTGACGATGGCGAAGAAACGGGAGTCGATCTCGTCCTGGGGTGAGTCGGCCTCGGTAATGCGTTCCGTTTGGGTCAGGGGGCGCAGGCCCTGGTGGTCCCAGGTGAGGGTGACCGGGTTGGGGAGGTCGGGGGATGTCGTGGTTTGTTCGCAGAGGGTGGTGCCGTCCCAGGTGAAGTCGACTCGCTCTATGACCGATTCGCCGTCCTCAGTGAGGCGGAATTTCGCCGTGCGACGGCCTAGTGGGTCGTAGGTGTAGCGCCAGCGCGTGCCGTCCGGGGTCGTCACCGAGGTCAGGCGGTCCTCGGCGTCCCATTCGTAGCGCCAGGTGTCCGGCTTGCGGGACAGGCGGGTCTTCTGGCGCAGGGTGA
This sequence comes from Streptomyces griseochromogenes, assembly GCF_001542625.1. NCBI lineage: Bacteria > Bacillati > Actinomycetota > Actinomycetes > Kitasatosporales > Streptomycetaceae > Streptomyces > Streptomyces griseochromogenes. The sequence goes on from NZ_CP016279.1 coordinate 9,145,008, forward strand.
TGCGGCCGAGGGCATCGTGTTCGTAGCGAACGTTTCCGGCGCGCGTGATGCGCGTACCGGAGTACTCGCGGATGCCGATTGCCTCCTGGCCCGGGTGGGCGGACGGCCAGCTCGCCTGTGTCTGATTGCCCGCCTCGTCGTATGCGTACCGTTCCGTCCAGCCCGCCGCGTACACCGCCGTCACGCGGCCCGTTGAGTCCAGGTCAAAGTGGCGGGAGCCGGAGAGGTGGTCATCGATACCGATGAGGTTGCCGTCGGCGCGGTAGGTGTACGCCCGGTGCTGCACCGTGCGGCCCTCCGCCCCGGTCACCGACTGGGTCGTCAGACGGCCCAGCGTGTCGAAGGCGTGTTCCAGAGTGATCGTTCCGCCGATACGGCGGGACAGTTCGCGGCCTGCCTCGTCGTAAGTGAAGTCGATAGCGCGGCCCGAGGCCACCATGCCGGTACGGCGGCCGGTGGCGTCGAATGACCAGGTTGTCGTGGCGCCTGTGGGGGTCGTGCGGCCGGTGCGGCGGCCCAGTTCGTCGTACGTGTAGCGCAGTGTGCGGCCGTTGACCGTCTCCGAGTGCAGGTGGCCGTGGCAGTCGCGGAGGAGGGTGAGGGTGGTGCCGTCGGGGCCGGTTGCCTGTGCCAGCTGGTCGGTCAGGTCGTAGGCGTACGTCGTGACCTGGCCGGCCGCGTCCTTGCGGGTCACCTGGCCCAGCTCATTCCGCTTGAAGGACACCACCTCGCCGAGAACGCTCCTGCGCGAAGCGAGACGTCCTGCGGGGTCGTAGGCGTAGGTCAGCGTGCGGTCGTCGAAGTCTGTCTCCGTCACCAGACGGCTCGCCGCGTCGTACTCGTACGTCCACGTCAGGCCCTGCGGGTTCGTGACCTTCGTCAGCCGCAGTTCCATGTCGTGGTCGAACTCGTAGCGGACCCCGTCCGGGCCTGTGCGCGCCGTCAGCAGGTCGAAGTGGGTGTACTCGAAGCGGGAGACGCCGCCGATCGGATCGGTGTGGCTGGTGCAGTTGCCCTCACCGTCGTACGCCCAGGACTCGGTTGTGCCGTCAGGGGCCGTACGGTGGGTCAGGTGGCCTTCGGTCGACCATTCCAGCAGCGTCCTCGCGCCGGTGGGGTCCGTGATCGCGATCGGGTGCCCAAGGGCGTCCCGCTCGTAGCGGGTGGTCGCGCCCAGCGGGTCCGTGATCTCCAACGGGAGACCCGCGCGGTCGCACGCAACCGTCGTCGTGTTGCCCAGATGATCAGTTACAGAGGTCAGGTGGCCGGCATCCGTGTAGGTGAAGCAGGTGGTCTGGCCCGCCACGTCCGTCACCGAGGTGCGGTTGCCTCGCGCGTCGTAGGTTTGGCGGACCACTGTGCCGTCGGGATTGACCACCTTCACGGGCAGGCCGAGTTCGTTGTATTCCGCTCTCGCCTCGCGGCCGTCCGGGCGTATCACCGATGTGGGGTTGCCGGTCTCGTCGTAGCGGAACGTGGTCCGGTGGCCGAGTGGGTCGGTGTGGGCGAGGAGGCGGCGGTAGCGGTCGTGTTCGAAGCGGGTCACCGCGCCGAGCGGGTCGATCTCGGCGACCACCTGGAAGTCGTCGTTGACCACATAGCGGCGGCTGTGGCCCTCGGCGGTGGTCGCAGTGGTGACGCGCAGGCCGGTCTCGGGGTCGGTCTCGTCGTAGGACAGGCGCAGGGTCATGTGGCCGTGCGAGCCGCCCTCGGCTATGCAGCGGTCCTGGTCGTCGTACGCGTAGGAGTAGCCGCGGTCGTTCGTGTCCGTCCAGGAGGTGACGCGGCCCGCCTCGTCATAGGTGAAGCGCAGGGGCAGGCCGGAGGAGTTGATGACCTCCGTCAAGTTCCCTTCGGTGTAGCCATAGCGCTTCAGTTCCTGGCCGGTGGTCACCAGGTGGAGCGCCGTGACCCGATCCGCCTCCGTCGATATGCGCACGCCGTGGCCTGCACTGGACATGATCTGAAGGGGGCTGCCCTCGGCGTCGTACTCGAAGGTGATCCAGTTGCCGTTGCGGTCGTCGATCTGTTCCAGGACCGCCAGGTTCTCGCCCCGGTCGGCGAAGTGCCAGGTGCGGCGGGTGCTCGGGTCGGTGATCGTGTAGCCGTCGGCCACGCGGTCCAGGGGCCAGCGGGGGCCGTGGCTGGGGAGCGTGGGCAGGCTGGGTGCAGGATGTGGGTAGGCGAGGAGCATGCCGTCCTCGGTGATGAACACGACGCCCTCGGAATCGATCTCCAGGCGCTGGTCGATCGTCGATGACCAGGACGGGCCGAACCAGCGGCCGTAGCGGTAGCCCGACTCCACGCGCCGCTTGAAGATCAGAGGGAGCACGCCGGGCAGGGTCACGTCCGTCTGCGGCAGGTACATCTTGCCGGTGGTGAGATCGACCGGATCCGTGGGATCTTTCTCGACCTTCTTGCCGGGGTTGGCCGTGTCGTGCTCGTCGGGGTGGCTCCTGGCAGCGTCTGCCGCGGAGTCCCCGCCCCCACCCTCGGCGCCAGCCTCCGCAGCACCGCCTTCCCCGGCCGCCGCCTCCTCGGCCCCCTTCACCCCGTCTTCCGCGACCCGGACCCCGTCCGCTGCGACTCCTTCCGCCCCCGCCTCCGGGATGAGGAACTGGGGCAGGAGTTCGCCGCCGAACCCACCCGGGTCCTGCAGGAAGGAATTCCACAGCTGGTTGCCGGTCTCATTGGAGTGCGTGACCATGTGGACGGCGCTGCCCAGCAGTTCCACCTTGGCCTGCAGCGCCTCGTAAGGATGCGTGACCGCATAGGGATCGAGCGGGTTGGCGTTGCGGAGCATGTTGTTCAGGTCGCCGACTCCGCGTACGAAACCGCCGAAGAAACGCATGTCCTCCGTCTTGGCGGCATCCAGGCCATCGGCACCGTCCAACTTGAGCTGGTCGACGGCCGACGGCTCATGCGGGGCGTGCTGCAAGGCAGCCTTGACCTTGTCGGCGGCCTCGGAGGCGAGGTGGGTGCGCTGGCGGCGGGCGGCGGCCAGCATCTGCTCGGCCGCGTGCTTGGCCTCATCACCCGGATCCTGCTCCGAGGGCTTCGGCCCCGGATCCTTCTTGCCCGCATCGACCGCGTCGTTGTACGTCCGCACCTGCTCCTGGTGCGCCTTGGAGGCCGTCTTGCCCTGCCGGTACTTCGCCACCGCCTCCCGAGCCTGCCCCTGCGCCCACTCCACCGTGTGCGCGAAGTTCTCCAAAGCCGAGGCCGCCTCCCCGCACGCCTCCGCAGCCTGACGCCACTTGACCTGATGCGTGGAGAACTTCTCCCGGAAGGTGTCGGCTGCCTCCCCCGTCCACTGCGAGGAATCCAGCTTCGACATACCGGACGCGACCGCGCCGAACGAGGACCCGAAATTCCGCAGATGCCCGGCCGTCTCCCGCAGCTTCGCCGGATCCCCGTGGATGAGCTCCTTCGGGTCCTCGGTCTCGTCCAGCTGCTGCTCGTCCACATGCGCGCCGAGCTTGTTCGCGACGCCATCGCCCCAGTCGTCGACCTTGTCGGCCACACCGTGCGCACCGGCCCAGTCGAGCGCGTCGCCCACGCCATGGGCGCCCTCGTCGATGACATGACCCGTGGCCCGCTTGACGTGGTCGTACCCGGACTTCAGCGACCCCAGGGCACCGTTCAACCCGCTGGAGAAGGACATCAGTTACCGTCCCCGCCCTTGGGGCGCGGCCCCAGCACCTTCTCCACCTCGGCGTCGTACGACTCGTCACTCATCCCGGCCGCATCACGCATCATCGACGGGCTGATCGGATCGCCCGGCACCTCGGCCGTCGCCACGTCCCAGAGCATGCCCTTGCCCGTCCGCCGCACCGAGTTCACCAGGTTCTCGCGGTCCTTGTCCCCGTAACCCGTGGTCATCGAGGCGTGGTTGATCTGGTCCACGCTCTCCTTCTCCACCTTGTCGTTGGAGGCGAAGGGATCCCCGACCGCCGAGTTGTAGGCGATCTTCATCGAGCCCTTCACATACTCGTCCGTCTGGTGGAAGGTGCCCGCCGCCAGGCCCATCGCCTCCGCGAACGCGTTGCCTTCCCGCATCAGATCCCGCACACCCCACTGCCAGCGCTCACAGAAGGTGTGCAGCACCGCGCCCAGATGGTCATCACCGACGTCCATGCCGGTCATCTCCAGGCTGGTGAAACCCCGCCCCGCGCCCGCCCAGCCCTTCATCCCACCCAGCGAATCCATCTCGCTCAGCGCCTTGTTGATCCCCTCCGCGATCGAGTTCAGGCCCTCTACCCGCAGGTCCGGTTGCCCGCCGCTCCCACTGCCGCCGGAGGATGCGGAACCCGCGCCCCCGCCTCCGTTCGGTGTCGCCTCCATTACCTTCCCTCCCCGGTCGGTCGTCCGGCCTCGGTACCCGAGTCCATGTCCACCACGCCACGCATACCGCTCTCCGGCCCTGCCACGGCGACCGCCTCCGGCACTATTCCGGCGACCGGTGGCAGCACCAGCCCCCGCTCGCCGTCACCCGCGTCCACCAGCACCCCGCACGGCAGCCCGGCCTCGGCCACCGCCGGTACTCCGGCGTCCAGCACCGCCGCGCCCCACACCGTGCGGTACCGCCACGTCCGGTCGGCCTCACCGCGCGCCCGCGCAAACCGCGCAAGCGCGGCCTCGTCGGTGAACGCGAGCAGCCACCGCGCCCCGTGCGTCTCCACCGTCAGGGCGTCGCCGTTCTCCCCGTAGGGGACGAGGACCCGGCGGCGGAATTCGCCCAGCACAGCCGCGAACTCACGCCGCCCGCGAGCGACCTCGTCCACCTCAGGGGGAGCAGGGGTCGCGTGCACCAATGGAGATGCCTCGGTCCGTACGTCCGACCTGGCCAGCTCCGCGTACTCCACCAGCTTTGACCTGCGTATCCGCCCCGCCGAGTCGGCTCCGCCCCCGAGTTCAGCCACGCCCGGGATCATCACACCAGCACATTGACGATCGCAACGCGGCTCCCGGCCCGTTGGACGGCCTTGGCCGAATGTATCCGTGCACGCGGCCGGCTACGGCACGCTCAAGCGCCGGAACTCGATCGTGTCGTAAGTCCCCTTCGCGCCCGTCTCGTAGAGGACGCCGACCGTGTCCGAGCCGAGCTGGACGAGGTCGGAGTAGGCGGCCCGCTCGGCCGAGAGGGTCTGCAGCTTGGTGAAGGTGTGGCCGTCGTCCGTGCTGGACCACAGGGCCATGGCGCGGCGGGCCGTGGGCACGGAGGGGGCGGAGAACAGGAGCGGTGCCTCGTGGCCGTGTAGTTGCAGGACGCTGCCCTGGACGACCGGCACGTCGTTCAGGGTGGGCTGGACGGCGTAGGGGCGTTCCAGGGTCTGGCCGCCGTCGCGGGAGTAGGCGTCGATGCGGTGGCCAACGGCCTTGCCGTTCTGCTGGCGGGAGTTGAAGTACACGCGGCCGTCCGGGAGTTGGGCGGCGCTGGTCTCGTTGGCGTTGGTCACGCCGTCGTAGGTGTCGTCGACGAAGCCGAGGTGCCAGGTGCGCCCCTCGTCGTCGCTGTAGAGGGCGTGGCCGCCGTAGTACTTGGACTCCACGCCGGTGTCGTGGGAGCCGGCGGGCGGGGCGGCCGAGTGGTTGGCGGGGATCAGCAGGCGGCCGGTGTGCGGGCCCCGGGTCAGGGCGACCCCGTGTCCGGGGCCGGTCGCGTACCAGCGCCAGCCGCGCCGCTTCACCTCGGCCGTGATCTCCTTCGGGGAGGTGAAGTGGCGGCCGTCGTCCCAGCTGCGCTGCACGAACACCCGGCGGCCGCGCTCCTCGCCGGTCTCGCCACGCATGATCTGCGCCTCCGTCACGGCTCCGCTGTTGTACGAGGTGACGAGGACGACGGCGCCGGAGCGCGGGTCGACCACGGGCGCCGGGTTGCCCCGGGTGTTCCCCTCCCCCGCGGCCACCACGGTCAGCGGGCCCCAGGTGCAGCCGCCGTCGGCGGAGCGGCGCAGGACGACGTCGATGTCGCCGCTGTCGCCGGCGCCGTCGTGCCGGCCCTCGGCGAAGGCCAGGACGGTGCCGTGCCCGGTCCTGACCATCGCGGGGATCCGGTACGTGTGATAGCCGCCCGCGCCGGACACGTACGGCACCGAGGTGGTGCAGCCGGAGCTCGCGTGGGCGGGGGTCGCGTGGGCGGGCAGGCGTGCGGTGAGCGAGGTGAGGAGCGCGAGCGTGGTGAGGAGCGTGCGGTGGAGCGGCGTCACGCACCCATGCTGCCCGGAATGACCAGCCCCGACTCGTAGCCCACGACGACCAGCTGGGCCCGGTCGCGCGCCCCGAGCTTGCCCATGATCCGGCTCACATGGGTCTTCGCGGTGAGCGGGCTCAGCCCCAACACCTCAGCTATTTCAGTGTTGTTGAGGCCATGGGCGACCAGTGTCAGCACCTCTCGTTCACGGTCCGAGAGGCAATCGGGACCGCCCGTCGGGGGCGCGGAGGGGCTGCGCAGAAACCGCTCGATCAGGCGTGCCGTCGGCCCCGGGGAGAGCAGCGCCTCGCCCGCGGCGATGGTGCGGATCGCGTCGAGCAGGTCGGCCGGACGGGTGTCCTTCACCAGGAACCCGGAGGCGCCGGCGCGCAGCGCGTCCACGATGTGCTCGTCGGTGTCGTAGGTGGTCAGGACGAGCACCCTCACCCCGGCCAGGTCCTCGTCGGCGGCGATCAGCCGGGTGGCCTCGATGCCGTCGAGGCCGGGCATGCGGATGTCCATCAGCACCACGTCGGCGCGCTCGGCGCGGGCGAGGCCGACGGCCTCGCGGCCGGTGGCCGCCTGGCCGACGACCTCCATGTCCGGCGCGGACTCGACCAGCATCGTGAACGCGGCCCGGACGAGGGTCTGGTCGTCGGCGAGCAGCACCCGGATCATCTCGGCCCTCCCAGGGGCAGTACGGCCGTCACTTCGAAGCCCTTCCCGTCCTTGCGCGCTCCGGCGTCCACGGTGCCGCCGACGCTGCGGGCCCGCTCCCGCATGCCGACGAGGCCGTAGCCGGGCGGGCCGTCGCCGCCGCCCACGCCGTCGTCGGTGACCCGGACGTACAGGGCGCCGTCGTGCTCGTACACGTGCACACGCACGGTGAGATCGTCCCGGCCGCCGTGCCGTACGGCGTTGGTGAGCGCCTCCTGCACGATCCGGTAGGCGGCGGCGCCCACGGCGGGCGGGACGCCGTCGGCCCGGGCCTCCAGGTCCACCTCGGCCCGTGCCGTCTTCGCCAGGTCGGGCAGCCCGTGCAGGCCGGGCAGCGGGCCGCGGGAGTCCGGGGAACCGGGGTCGCGCAGGACCTCCAGGGTCGTGCGGAGTTCACCGCGGGCCGTGCGGCAGGTCTCGGCGATGTCGTCCAGGGCCTCGGCGACGGCGGCCCGGTCCAGGCGGCCGGGGTCGGCGGCCAGGACGTGGGCGGCGACCGAGGTCCGCACGCCGATGAGGGTGATGCTGTGGGCGAGCAGGTCGTGCAGGTCGCGGGCGATGCGCAGGCGTTCCTCGGCGACCCTGCGGCGGGCCTCCTCCTCGCGGGTGCGTTCGGCGCGTTCGGCGCGTTCGAGGGCGGCGGCCGCGTTCTCCCGGTGGACGCGGATGTAGCCGCCCAGCACGAGCATGGAGACGATCCAGCCGGTGATCTGGAACGACACCGCGAGCCCGGCCATGCCGTGGCCGATCTTCAGGACCAGCATGAGCCCGATGACGGCGCAGCCGATGACCGCCGTGCGCACGGGGCCGCTCATGACCGCCACCGTGTAGAGGACGACCATGGAGGCGGCGGTCGGCGCGGAGTGGTTGTAGTTCTGCTGGTGGTAGAGCGCGATCAGCGGGATCGTGAGCGCCAGCACCGTCAGCGGTGCCGTGCGGCGCCGGGCCAGCGGCACGTGGAGGCCGAGCAGCAGGACCCAGCCGAGCGCGTCCGGGTGCCGTCCGCTGCCGACGGTCACCGCGATCACGGAGGCCAGGGCGGCGAGGGCGACGGCGAGGCACGCGTCCTGCCGCAGCTGGCCGAGGGACGCGAAGGCCCGTCGGGGCCGGACGGCGGTGATGGTTGCCTGCACGGGGTTCATCTTCCGGTAGGCGGGTGCCCCTGCCGAGAGCGGGGGCACCCGGAGGTCAGGCCACGTCAGCCCACGGGTTCCGGGACGCGCTCCCGGCCCGCGGACGGTGTCCCGGACAGCCGCCCCGGCCACCACACCCGCCGCCCCAGCGCCACGCTCGCGCTGGTCACCAGGTAGGTGCGGACGAGGAAGGTGTCCAGCAGGACGCCGACCGCGATGACGAGGCCCAGCTCGGCCAGCGGGACCAGCCCCATGTCGGTCAGCACGGCGAAGGTGGCGGCGAGGACGAGCCCGGCGGAGGCGATGACCCCGCCGGTCGTGCGCAGGGCGGTCAGCGCGGCCTCGGCCGGCTCCATGCCCCGCAGCGACTCCTCGCGCATGCGGTGCATCAGGAAGATGCCGTAGTCGACGCCGAGGGCGACCAGGAACACGAAGGACAGCAGGCCGAGACCGGGGTCGGTGCCGTGGAAGCCGGACAGCGGTCCGAACACCAGCCCGCCGACGCCGAGCGCCGCGCCCCACACCGCCACCACGGCGGCCACCAGGATCAGCGGCGCGACCAGGGAGCGGAGCAGGACGATCAGTATCAGCAGCACGGAGAGCAGGACGATCGGTACGACGACCAGCCGGTCGCGGGCGTCGGTGTCCTTCAGGTCGAGCTGCTGGGCGCTGGGCCCGCCCACGTAGGAGCCGCCGAGCCGGTCCCTGAGCGCCTGGATGGTGGCGGTCTCGGCGGCGGACTGGGGCGGGGCGGACGCGGTCACCGAGATCTCGGTCCAGCCCCCGCCGGTACGGCCCTTCCGCGCGCTCGCCACGCCCCGGGTGCCCTCGGCCGCCGCCAGCGTGGCGTCGGCGCGGTCCGCCGGGGTGAGGATCTCGACGGGCTGCGCCGACCGTTCGGGGAAGGCCTTCGCGAGGGTGTCCATCGCGGTGACGGAGCCGGGCCGGTCGACGAAGGTGTCCAACTGCTTGAGCGGGCCGGGCAGGTTCAGCGTGCCCAGGGCGAGGGCGCCGAGCAGGACGGCTCCGGAGGCGAGGACGGTCAGCGGGCGGCGCCCGGCCGAGGAGCCCATCGCGGCGAACAGCGACCGGCGCTCCTTCGGGGTGCTGCCGTGGGCGGGCACGAGCGGCCAGAACACGCGGCGGCCCAGCAGGACCAGGACGGCGGGGAGCAGCGTCAGCATCGCGGCCAGCGCGCACAGCACGCCGACGGTGCCGAGCGGGCCCATGCCCCTGCTGGAGTTGAGGTCGGCGGCGAGCAGGCACAGCAGCCCGGCGGCGACCGTGCCGGAGGAGGCGAGGACGGCGGGCCCGCAGCCGCGCAGCGCGGCCCGCATCGCGTCGTACGGCCGCTCGTGGCGCCGTAGCTCCTCGCGGTAGCGGGAGACGAGGAGCAGGGCGTAGTCGGTGCCGGCGCCGAAGACGAGGATCGTCATGATGCCCGCGCTCTGGCCGGAGACGGCGGTGCCGAAGACCTGGTTGAGGCCGTAGGCGGCGGCTCGGGCGAGGAAGTCGGCGATGCCGGCGACGACGAGCGGGACCAGCCACAGCAGGGGGCTGCGGTAGATGAGGATCAGCAGGATCGCGACGACGGCGACCGTGGTGTAGAGCAGGGGCCCGCCGAGGGAGGCGTACACCCCGGAGGCGTCGGTGGCGAGGGCTGCCGGGCCGCCCACCTCGACCGTCAATGCGCCCTGGCCGTGGGCGACCTGGCGGACGTCGTCGACGAAGCCGTCGCGCTTCTTCTCGTCGGTGCCGGGCTCGTTGCTGGTGACCGGGTACATCAGGGTGGTGCCGTCGGCGGACGGGACGCCGCGCGGGGCGGTGGTCAGGGTGTGGCGGTGGGCGATCGTCGCCACCTGGCGTCCGGCCGTCGTCCGGTCGGCGGCGGTGAGGCCGCCCGCACGGTGGTAGACGAGGACCAGGTCGGTGCTCTCGCCGCCGGGCAGCCGGTCCTGGAGCCTGGCGGCCCGGGTGGAGTCGGCGGACGCGGGCAGGTAGTCGGTCGCCCGGTCGTGCTGGACGTCGGCGAGCCTGGCGGCGAACGGCCCCGCCACGGCCAGCAGGACCACCCACAGGCCCAGCACCAGCCAGGGCAGTCCCCTTCGCCCGCCTGTCGCACGTGTTCTCGCGGCCCCCATGGAAACCGGCCCTCCCTCTGTGACGGATGTCTGGATACGGCTTCCAGACTTCCGTCGCGGCGGGCCGCGATCGTCGGGCGTGGGGGCGAGTTCGGGGGTACTGCCACGGGTGTCCGAGGGGCGCCCTTACTCCCCGGGGAGTACCGGGAGGGCGTGTGCGCCGGGCCGGACGGGTGTCAGGACGGTGTGCGCGCGGCGGCGAGCAGCCGGTTCACGTCGTCGGTGCAGATGGTCAGGGCCGCGCCGATCGTGGCGAGGGCGTCGCGTTCGGCGGGGGTGTAGAGGCCGTCGGCCAGCGCGATACGGGCCGCCTGGAGGAGGAGCCCCTCGCGGCCGCCCGGGGCGAGGTGGGGGGCGAGCGGGTCGAGGGCCTCGTGCAGCTCTATGGCGAGGCTCGCCCCGCACGGTCCGCCGAGCACCCGGCCGGTGTCGGCGGCGAGTGCCTCGACCAGGGCGGCCAGCTGGTCCTCGGTGCAGTCCTCGAAACCGGCCGTGCGGACGGCGGCGGCGGCCGTCTCCAGGGCCGTACGGGAGCCTGAGCCGCCGGCGGCGAGCACGGCGAGGGCGACGGTGTGCACGGCGTCGCGGAGCATCGCGGAGAAGCGGCGGGTGGTGGGATGGTCGAGGACGTCGGTGCCGTAGTGGTGGCGGCAGGACGCGCACTCCACGACGGGTCCGGTCGCCCCGCGCGGCAGCACGGGCACGCCGAGGAGGGTGAAGCGGCGGCGCCCGGTGAGCCGCTGGTAGTTGCGGTCGCCTCCGCAGCCGGGGCAGAAGAACTCGCCGTCGCCCACGGGTGTCCATGCGGTGCGGGTGCCCAGGATGCGCACAGCCCTGGTGGCACGGCCGTCTCGTCCCCGTACTGGCAGCACGTCGCACCTCCGTAACCGCACGGCAACATCGCCGCGCTGGCGTGATGTTAGCCACATCACGGAGGCTGAGTCAGTACCTCGTACGAGACCTTTCTGTGACCTCCGGGGCGCGATGGCCGATAAGTGACGGGGCCCTGGCCGTCGTATACGACGGCCAGGGCCCCGAAAGTGCCGGTCAGAGCGGTCAGCGGGTCGCGCGGTTCACCGCGGAGACGACCGCCTTCAGCGACGCACGCGTCGTGTTCGCGTCGATGCCGATCCCCCACAGGACCTTGTCGTCGATCGCGCATTCGATGTAGGAGGCGGCCTGCGCGGAGGCGCCCTCGCTCATCGTGTGCTCCTGGTAGTCGAGCAGGCGTACGTCGATGCCGATGGACTGCAGGGCGTCGAAGAAGGCGGAGATCGGGCCGTTGCCGGAGCCGGTCAGGACGGTGTCCCGGCCGTCGACGGTGGCCTCGACGGTCAGCGTGTCCACGCCGTCGGTGTCCGTCGTCGACTGGCCGGTGCGGACCTGGATGCGGCCCCACGGGTTGTCCGGGTTCGGCAGGTACTCGTCCTGGAAGACGGCCCAGATCTCCTTCGGGGTGATCTCGCCGCCCTCGGCGTCCGTCTTGGCCTGGATGTTCTTCGAGAACTCGATCTGCATCCGGCGCGGCAGGTCCAGCTTGTGGTCGTTCTTCAGGACGTAGGAGATACCGCCCTTGCCGGACTGCGAGTTGACGCGGATGACGGCCTCGTAGGAGCGGCCGACGTCCTTCGGGTCGATCGGCAGGTACGGCACCGCCCACTCGATGTCGTCGACGGTGACGCCCTTGGCCTTCGCCTCGGCCTCCATGGCGTCGAAGCCCTTCTTGATGGCGTCCTGGTGGGAGCCGGAGAAGGACGTGTAGACCAGGTCGCCCACGTACGGGTGGCGGGGGTGGACCTCCATCTGGTTGCAGTACTCCCACGTACGACGGATCTCGTCGATGTCGGAGAAGTCGATCTGCGGGTCGACGCCCTGGGAGAACAGGTTCATGCCCAGGGTGACCAGGTCGACGTTGCCGGTGCGCTCGCCCTGCCCGAACAGACAGCCCTCGACGCGGTCGGCGCCGGCCATCAGCGCCAGCTCGGCTGCCGCCACGGCCGTGCCGCGGTCGTTGTGCGGGTGGACGGACAGGCAGACGTACTCGCGGCGGGACAGGTTGCGGTGCATCCACTCGAAGCGGTCCGCGTGCGTGGAGGGGGTCGAACGCTCCACCGTGGCGGGCAGGTTGAGGATGATCTCGCGGCCCGGGCCCGGCTGGTAGACGTCCATGACCGCCTCGCAGACCTCCAGCGCGAAGTCCAGCTCGGTGTCGGTGAAGATCTCGGGGCTGTACTGGTAGCCGAACTCGGTCTCGGGGCCCAGCAGCTTCTCGGCGTACTCCATCACCAGGCGGGTGCCGTCGACGGCGATCTGCTTGATGTCGTCCTTGGAGCCGCGGAAGACGACCCGGCGGAAGACCGGGGCGGTGGCGTTGTACAGATGGACCGTGGCGCGCCTGGCGCCCTTCAGCGACTCCACCGTCCGCTCGATCAGGTCCTCGCGGGCCTGGGTCAGCACGGAGATGGTGACGTCGTCCGGGATCGCGCCCTCTTCCTCGATGATCGAGCGCACGAAGTCGAAGTCGGTCTGGCCGGAGGCGGGGAAGCCGACCTCGATCTCCTTGTAGCCCATCTTGACCAGTTGGTCGAACATCCGGCGCTTGCGCTCGGGGGACATCGGGTCGATCAGGGCCTGGTTGCCGTCGCGCAGATCGGTGGAGAGCCAGCGGGGGGCGACGGTGACGCGCTGCTCCGGCCAGGTGCGGTCCGGGATGTCGACCTGCTCGTAGCGGCCGTACTTGTGGATCGGCAGAGAACTGGGCTGCTGGCGGTTGGCCATGATGGCGTGGGCTCCTCGAAGATGTCCGGTTGAGTCCGGTGTCCGGAAGGACGGCCGACGACGCAACGCCAAAGCTCCGCGGGGAGGGAGTCGGCCTTGTCTACAGGCCCTCGCCGCGGCAACTAAGGAGAAGCAGCCCGAAACGCATGATGCTCCGCAGCGTAGCCGAGGCGCCCCGGATGCGCGGGCCCGTATCAGTATGCGGAACCGCACGAACAAAATGGACAAATGGTGCGCCATATCACGCACGCTACGGAACGCGAGCGTCGAGTCACCGGATTGTCACCCTATTTCACCAATCATGGTCGCAGGTAGTGACACCGAAGTGACTCAGTGCAAGGGTGCCGGGCATGACGACCAACGGGGGCTTTGAGCCCGTCTTCTGCCCGATCGTGCCGCCGCACGTCCTCGACCGGCTCGCCCAGCACGAGGACCCAGCCGTCGCCGACGCCGCACAACGCACCCTGGAGCACGACGCCCTGCACCGCACCCGGCGCAGGATCACCGCAGCGCGGGGCGCGGCCGCACCCGCCGGCACCCCGTCCGGCAAGCCGGACCGCACCATCTACGACGCCCATCACACCGAGACCCTGCCGGGCGAGAAGGTCCACTCCGAGCAGGACCCGCCCTCCAAGGACGCGACCGTCAACCGCGCGCACGCGGGCCTGGGCGCCACGTTCGACCTGTACCTCAAGGTCTACGACCGGCACTCGATCGACGACGCCGGACTGCCGCTGATCGCGACCGTCCACTACGGCGAGAAGTACGACAACGCCTTCTGGAACGGCGAGCAGATGGTGTTCGGCGACGGTGACGGCGAGCTGTTCCTCGACTTCACCCTCCCCATCGACGTGATCGGCCACGAGCTGACCCACGGCGTCACCCAGTACACGGCGAACCTTGAGTACTACGGCCAGTCCGGAGCGCTCAACGAGTCCGTGTCGGACGTCTTCGGCTCGCTGATCAAGCAGCACGCGCTGGGCCAGACCGCACAGCAGGCCGACTGGCTGATCGGCGCGGGCCTGCTCGGGCCGAACGTCCACGGCGAGGCGCTGCGCTCGATGAAGGCTCCGGGCTCGGCGTACGACGACCCGAACCTGGGCAAGGACCCGCAGCCCGCGACGATGGACGGCTACGTCAGGACGAGCCGTGACAACGGCGGGGTGCACACCAACTCCGGCATCCCGAACCACGCCTTCTACCTGGTCGCCTCCGCGCTCGGCGGGAACGCCTGGGAGCGGGCCGGGCAGATCTGGTACGACGTGCTGACCGGCGGCGAACTGGGGACGGACGCCCAGTTCGCCGACTTCGCCACGCTGACCGTGAAGGCGGCCCGGGAGCGGTACGGAGCCGGTGACGAGATCCAGGCCGTGCAGAAGGCCTGGGAGCAGGTCGGGGTGCAAACGCTCTAGTTCCGTACTAGACACTGACCCATGCATATTCAGGTACGACGCACGGGCGGTTTCGCGGGCATCGAGCGCCGGGCCGAGGTGGACACCTCGGGCCGGCCCGACGCCGCCGAGTGGCAGGCCCTGGCCGAGCGTGTGCTCGCGTCCGGCCGGGGCACGCCGCCGGCCGGGGTCCCGGACGGCTTCAGCTACGAGATCACGGTGGACGGCCGCACGGTGTACGCGGCCGATCCCCGACTGACCGAGGAGCAACGGGAGTTGGTGTCACGGGTGCTGAAGGAGGGCGCCTAGCCGGCGGTTCGCTCCGGGGCGTTGACTTACGTTACCGGGGGTAAGGATGATCCCGGCCATGGCGACTGATGCAGGCAACCCGATCCCCCGCTTCCCGGCCGGCTTCCTGTGGGGTGTCTCGACCTCCGCCCACCAGATCGAGGGCGCGGCCGACGAGCGCGAGGCGTCCGTGTGGGACGCGTTCACGGCCGGGCCGGGGCGGGTGAAGGACGGCTCGACGGCGGCGGTGGCCTGCGACCACTACCACCGCTACCGGGAGGACGTGGCACTCCTGGCCGGTCTCGGCGTGGACGCGTACCGCTTCTCCGTCTCCTGGCCCCGGGTGAACTCCCCCGGCGGCCTGGACTTCTACGACCGGCTGGTGGACGAGCTGTGCGCGGCGGGTGTACGGCCCGTCCCCACCCTCTTCCACTGGGACCTGCCGGCCTCGCTGGACTGGCTGGAGCGGGACACGGCGGCCCGGTTCGCCGACCACGTGTCCGTGGTGGCCGAACGCCTCGGCGACCGCGTCACCAAGTGGATCACCCTCAACGAGCCCGCCGAGCACACCCTGCTGGGCCATGCCCTGGGCGCCCACGCCCCCGGCAAGCAGCTCCTCTTCGACGCCCTCCCGGTCGCCCACCACCAGCTCCTCGCCCACGGGCTCGCGGTGCGGGCCCTGCGCGCGGCCGGGGCGGGCGACATCGGGATCGCCAACTCCCACGGCCCGACCTGGCCCGCCTCGAAGGATCCGGCCGACCTGGAGGCGGCGGCCTTCTACGACGTCCTCCTCAACCGTCTGTTCGCCGACCCGGTCATCCTCGGCGCCTACCCCGAGGGCCTGGGCGAGCTGATGCCGGGCGACGTCCAGGCGGACCTGAAGATCATCGGCGAGCCGGTCGACTGGTACGGCATCAACTACTACGCGCCGACCCGGGTGGGCGCCCCGCAGGGCACCGAGATCGAGTTCGGCGGCCTCACCCTGCCTGCCGGACTCCCCTTCTCGGTACGGGAGATCGAGGACCGCCCGGTGACGGACTTCGGCTGGCCGGTCGTCCCCGAGGGACTGACGGAGCTGCTCACCGGATTCCGCGACCGCTACGGCGACCGGCTCCCGCCGATCGTCATCACCGAGAACGGCTGCTCCTACGAGGGCATCGACGACCAGGACCGGATCGCCTACCTGGACGGCCATGTCCGCGCGCTGCACGCGGCGCTGGAGGCCGGTGTGGACGTGCGCGGCTACTTCGTGTGGTCCCTGCTGGACAACTTCGAGTGGGCGGAGGGCTACGCGCGCCGCTTCGGTCTCGTGCACGTCGACTACACGACCCAGAAGCGCACCCCGAAGGCCTCCTACCACTGGTTCCGGGACGTGCTGCGGGCGCAGAGATGACCACCGCCCGGGCCGCGGCCGCGCTCGCCGAGCCCGTCGAACGGGTCGGCCGGGGCTGGACCGCGGCGCTGGCGCTGGCCAACGGGGCGATCTGGGTGGGCTGGTTCGGCCCGCTGCAGATCCTGCTGGCCTCCCAGGCGGGGGATTTCGCGCCCGGCTCCGGGATGTCGAAGGAGACGATGCTGGCGTGGGTGACCGGCGCGGGCGCGGTGGTCTCCCTGCTCGCCAACCCCTTCTTCGGCGCCCTGTCGGACCGCACGACCGCCCGCCGGGGCCGCCGTACGCCGTGGATCGTGGCCGGCACGGCGGGCGGCGCGCTCTCGTTGCTGCTGCTCGCGGGCGCGGGCGGGCCGTGGACGATGACGCTCGGCTGGTGCCTGGTGCAGCTCACGCTGAACGCGGCCTTCGCGGCGGTGACCGCGGCCGTGCCCGACCGGGTGCCCCGGCTGCAACGCGGCGCGGTGGGCGGCTGGCTGGGGGCGGCGCAGATCCTGGGCGTGGTCGGCGGCACGGGTCTGGCGACGGCGGCAGGCGGGATCGGGCCCGGCTATGCGGCCTGCGCGGTGTTCACGCTGGTGGGCGTTGCGCCGTACGTGCTGCGCCACGAGGACCTGCGCCTGGCCCCCGCGGACCGGCCGCCCTGGTCGTGGCGGGGCTTCCTGGCGGGCTTCTGGCTGAGTCCGCGCCGCCATCCCGACCTGGGCTGGGCGTGGCTGACCCGGTTCCTGATGAACCTCAGCAACTCGCTGGTGCTGCTGTACCTCCTCTACTACCTGCGGGACCGTCTGCACTACGCCGATCCCGACCGGGGCGTGCTGATCCTGACGGCGGTCAACGGCCTGACCCTGATGGCGACGGTGGTGACCGGCGGCGTCTGGTCGGACCGGGTGGGGCGGCGCAAGCCGTTCGTCGTCTGGTCCGGCGTGCTGATGGCGCTGGCGACGGCGGCGCTGTCCGGCTGGCAGACCTGGCCCGGCGCGATCGTGGCGTCGGCGGTCCTGGGGATCGGTTTCGGCGTGTTCACCTCGGTCGACTTCGCCCTGATGACGGACGTGCTGCCGAAGGCACTGGACCGGGGCAAGGACCTGGGTGTGATCAACGTGGCCAACGCCCTGCCCCAGGTGGCGGCCCCCGCCCTCGCCGCACCGATCGTCACGTACCTCGGCGGCTACCGGGTGCTGTACCTGGTGGCGGCGGCGGTCGGGCTGGCGGGGGCGGTGCTGGTGGGCCGCATCCGGGGCGTGGAGTGAACTACAGGGCACCGGCGTCCCGGGCCGCCCAGACGGTGGGGAAGAGGGGTCGGAAGCCGAGGTCCCTGCGGATCCGCTCGGTGGACATGACGCCGGACCAGGGATCGGGATCGGTCCGGGAGTACAGCTCGGCGGGCACCTCGGCGCCGTTGAGCCGGTGCAGGTCGACCGCCGTCACCGGGGCGTCGTCGGCGATGTTGTAGACCGGTCCGCTCACCGCGGGCGCGTGCAGGAGGCGCAGCAGCCCCTGGGCGACGTCCGCGTGGTGGCCCATCTGCAGCCGCTGGGCCGCCGCCCAGTGCGCGGCCCAGCGCAGGGACTGGGCGAGGTGCGGGTCGCCCTCGCCGTACACGAAGGGCAGCCGGCCGATCCGCACCTCCATGCCGTCCAGCGCGAGGAGTTCCCGCTCGGCCTCGGCCTTGGACTCGGGGTAGGCGCCCCACATCTCGCCGCCGGGCCGGATCCCGTCGTCCTCGGTCATCGGGCGGCCCCGCCCGACGCCGTACACGAGCCCCGTGCTGACCTGTACGAAGCGCCGCACGCCGGAGGCCAGCGCGGCGCGGCCGAGTGCCACCGCGGCGTCCCGGTTGACGGCCCACGCCTCCTCGTCCGGTACCCCGCGGAAGGACGCCGCGACGTTCACGACGGCGTCCGCTCCGGCCACCGCCCTGCCGAGCGCCTCCTCGTCCCGCAGGTCCCCGAGCACGACCTCGGCGCCCAGCTCCGCGAACCGCTCCCCGCGGGCCGCGTCGCGCACCAGCACCCGCACGCGCTCCCCCGCTCGTGCCTGTGCCAGCAGCCTCGGCACGAACCGCCGGCCGACCTGCCCCGTCGTACCGGTCACCAGTGTCAGCATCGTCTGCTCCTCTCGTGGCTGTCCGATGCCTCCAGCCTCGGACGCGTCCGGCGCCACCGGGAGAGACCTTCCGATCAGGGGATCGGCAGTCCCTGGATAAGCCGGGCGGGCTGCCGCACGCTGAGGGGGTGAACCGGACCGAACTCGCCGACTTCCTGCGCCGCGGCCGTGCCCGCCTGGACCCCTCCGACGTGGGCCTCGCCCCCGGCGCCCGCCGTCGGACACCCGGCCTGCGCCGGGAGGAGGTCGCGTCGCTCGCGGGCATGTCGGCGGACTACTACACCCGCCTGGAACAGTCCCGGGGCCCGCGCCCCTCCCGCCAGATGCTCACGGCTCTCGCCCGGGCCCTGCGCCTGACGGACGACGAACGGGACCACCTCTTCCATCTGGCCGGCGAGGATCCGCCCCGCCGGGAGGCGGCCTGTGCGCATGTGCGTCCCGGGCTGCTGCTGGTCCTGGACCGGCTGCACGACGCGCCGGCGCTGGTGGTGACGGACTGCGGTGAGGTGCTGGCGCAGAACGCGCTGTCACGGGCGCTGTCGGGAGACGTGCTGGCCCGGCCGCCCCGGCAGCGCAATCTGGTCCGCCGCTTCTTCCTCGACCCGGCGGGACGCGAGCTGTTTCCGCCTCAGGACGTGCCGGAACACGCACGGGTGCACGTGGCGAACCTGCGCGCGGTGGCCGCCGCCCGCCCCGACGACCCGGAGCCGGCCGCGCTGGTGGCCGAACTTCGTTCCGCCAGCGAGGAGTTCGCCCGTCTCTGGGACGAGCACGAGGTGGCGGTACGCCGCTTCGCGACGAAACGCTTCCGGCATCCGGTGGTGGGCCTGCTGGAACTGGACTGCGAGGTCCTGCTCACCGACGACCACCGCCACCAGCTCGTCCTCCACACGGCCCGCCCGGGAACGGAGTCGTACGAACGGCTTCAGCTGCTGAGGGTGGTGGGGACGCAGGACATGACCCCCCAGGGAGCCGCCGGCTAGAAACCGAGCTTGCGCAGCTGCTTCGGGTCGCGCTGCCAGTCCTTCGCGACCTTCACGTGGAGGTCCAGGAAGACGGGGGTGCCCAGGAGCGCCTCGATGTGCTTGCGGGACTTGATGCCGACCTCCTTCAGGCGCTTGCCCTTGGGGCCGATGATGATCCCCTTCTGGCTCGGGCGCTCGATGTAGAGGTTGGCGTGGATGTCGAGGAGGGGGCGGTCCGCGGGGCGGTCCTCGCGCGGGAGCATCTCCTCCACGACCACCGCGATGGAGTGGGGCAGCTCGTCCCGGACGCCCTCCAGAGCGGCCTCGCGGATGAGTTCCGCGATCATGACCTGCTCGGGTTCGTCCGTGAGGTCGCCCTCGGGGTAGAGGGCCGGGCCCTCGGGCAGCAGCGGAACGATCAGGTCGGCCAGCAGACCCACCTGCTTGTCACCGACCGCCGACACCGGGACGATCTCCGCCCACTCGAAGCCCAGCTCCTTGCCCAGCTGGTCGATCGCGATCAGCTGCTCGGCAAGGGTCTTGGAGTCCACCAGGTCGGTCTTGGTGACGATGGCGACCTTCGGGGTCTTCTTGATCCCGGCCAGTTCCTTGGCGATGAAGCGGTCGCCCGGGCCGATCTTCTCGTTCGCCGGAAGGCAGAAGCCGATCACGTCGACCTCGGCCCACGTCGTGCGTACGACGTCGTTGAGCCTCTCGCCGAGCAGGGTGCGCGGCTTGTGGAGCCCCGGGGTGTCCACCAGGATCAGCTGGGCGTCCGGCCGGTGCACGATGCCGCGCACCGTGTGCCGCGTCGTCTGCGGCTGGTTCGCGGTGATCGCCACCTTCTGCCCGACCAGAGCGTTCGTGAGGGTGGACTTGCCCGCGTTGGGCCGGCCCACGAAGCAGGCGAAGCCGGCGCGGTGGACGGTCTCGGCCGGCTTCTCGGATGACTGGGTACGAACGCTCATGCCGACCATTCTCCCTGATCCACGAAGCCGCGCCGTACCGTGTCGACAGCCCTGGTCACGGTGGTGGGACAGGCGCCGACGGGTTTTCGAACATACGTTCGCCATCGCCGGGGTCGCGGACGGTCTGCCGCCGCAGGGCCGGCGTGCACCCGACCTGCCGCAGCCGTGCCGCGGCAGGTCGGCGTCGAGGGCCGGATCCAGGTCCGCTCAGTCGTCGAAGGCCGCGAAGAGTTCCCGCTTGCTCACCTCTCGGATGCGGCGCACGTCGAACTCCTCCGGGTCCGCGGCCGACAGGGAGTCGAAGACCGCGCCGATGGCGTTGCCCAGGCCCCAGCAGCTGGTGTACGGGGGCCAGCCGCCGGGGCTGCCGTCCTCCAGGTCGTGCTGGCGGGTGAAGAGATAGTTCGCCCACTCCTTCTTCGACGGATAGCGGTGATGGTAGTCGTGCGTCGGTGTGTCGGCGGTGATGACGCAGAAGCGGATCGGCGCGTGCACGAACGTCATGCGCAGCAGCCACCTGGTCCACGCCTTCGCACGCACCGGGCCCCGCAGGTCAGCCGAGGGCGCCGCCTCGCCGAGGAAGACGGCGTTGGTCAGGGAGCCGAAATACTCCTTGCCGCGCCGCACCTTCACGTCAGGAGCGGGGAACGTGTGCTTGCAGCACAGGCGGAGGACGTTGCTCACCTGGAACAACGGAAAGAGCGGTACGCACCAGATCACCAGGAACGCGGGCCAGGTACCGGTCGCGACGGTCAAGGTGAGCGTGCCACCGTAGAGCGCGAGTGCCGTGATCTTCTCTCCGGGCATCGATCCGTGCCAGAAGGAGCGCATACGGCCCCAGGCGAACTCCGCGTGGAACAGCGGTGAGCACAGCTTGCGAACGACCCTGCGGTACATCTGGGCGCGGGTCATCCCCGGGTGCACGTCGAGGGTGAGGAGGAAGGCCTGCACCGTGGGGTCGCGCAGCGTCATGTGGTGCACGGCATGGTGGTCGCTGACGTGCTCCTGGCTGTAGCGCTGGAAGTGCTGCACGATCAGCAGCGACGCGATGGCCCCGCCGATCACCGTGTCCAGCCTGCGCCGACGGAACATATTGCGGTGCGAGCACTGGTGGAAGATCAGCATCCGCAGGTTGCGCATGCCGTGCAGGGTGATCGCCCAGCCGGGCAGGAGCAGCAGAAGCCAGGGGCCCGACAGCGTCCACGCGGCCATGCCGAGCGCCACTCCGAGCACGGGGGCGAGGACGGCCTGGAACAGGTGGTAGCCGGGCGTCCACCAGCGGAATGCCCGCTGGCCGACGAGTGGTTTCCCGGTGAAGACGGTCAGCGGGTACTGCAGGAAACGGGGCAGCGCCCGCATCGACTCCCGCGGATCTGTGGCATCCGTCCGGTCCAGCAGGACGGAAGCGGTGGGTGTGGAGGGCATGGAGCCTTTCTCCCGTAGGTGTGCGTGGGTCCGCCGTTCGAGTGCGGGCAGGGCGGGGACGCCGGGGACGCTTCGACGTCAGCTGTGCGCGATGCCCGGCCCCAGTGCCCGGTCCACCAGCGCCCCCGCCGCCCCCGTATAGGCAGCGGGGTCGAGGAGCACGGCGAGTTCGGCGGCGGTCAGGTGGTCCGTGACCTGCGGGCGCGCGGCAAGCACCGCGCCGAGGGGGCGGCCGCTGCGCTCCGCCGCCGCCGACGCCTCGGTCAGGAGGGCCTTGGCCGCGGCCTTGCCCAGGCGCGGAGCGAGCGCGGCGGCCAAGCGCTCGGTGACGATCTGACTGCCCGTCAGATCGAGGTTCTCGCGCATCCGGTCCGGATGCACCGTCAGCCCCCGGGCCAGTTCCACCCCGGTGTACGCGGCGCCTCCGGCGAGCCGCAGGCACTCGCGCAGTAGTTGCCACTCCGCGTGCCACGCGCCCGCGGAGCGCTCGTCCTCGGCGAGCATGCACTGGGTCAACGCCCCGGACAGGGCCGGCACTTGAAGTGCGGCGGAGCGCATCAGCGTCGCCAGCACAGGGTTGCGCTTGTGCGGCATCGCCGAGGAGGCCCCGCGCCCGGCGGCGGTCGGCTCGGCGACCTCGCCGACCTCCGTACGGGCCAGGGACTGGACGTCCAGGGCGATCTTCCCGAGTGCCCCCGTGGTGTGAGCCAGCGCTGCCGCGAGGTCGGCCATCGGGGTGCGCAGGCAGTGCCAGGGCAGCCCGGAGTACGACAGGCCCAGTTCGTGGGCGAAGGCACGGGTGAGGTGGAGCACGTAGTCCGCGTCCCGCGCCTCGGCGGCGGGTGTCCCGTCCGCCGGGCGAGCGCCACCGTTCCCCTCGGCACGGTCGCCCCCGCCGCTCGTGCCCGTCTCCCAACCCGCCGGGTCCGCTGAGCCGGGTCCGTACGCGAGGTAGCCGGCGAGCGTTCCCGCTGCTCCGCCGAGGGACACCGGGAGGCCGTGATCGAGGACGCGTTCCACTCTCTCCGCGGCGTCCCGCACCAGGCGGTACCAGCCCGCGGCCTTGAGACCGAAGGTGGTGGGGACCGCGTGCAGCGCCAGGGTGCGGCCGGCCATGGGGGTGCCGCGGTGGGTGCGGGCGAGGTCGCCCAGAGCCGTGGCCATGCGCAGCAGGTCCCCGTGTACGAGCCGCAGCGCGCGGGCGGCGACCAGCATGGCACCGGTGTCCAGGATGTCCTGGCTGGTGGAGCCCCGATGAACGTATTCGGCGGCTTCGGGGTCGATGCGCGCCACCACCGCGGTGAGCGCCTGCACCAGGCCCACGACCGGGTTGGCCGTCTCCCGGGCCGCATGGGCGAGCGCCGGTACGTCGAAGTACTCGGCCCGGGCGGCCTGCGTGATCGCTTTCGCCGCCTCGGCCGGGACGGTGCCCAGGGCCGCCTGGGCACGGGCGAGGGCCGCCTCGGCGTCGAGCATGGCCTGCAGCCAGGCCGTGTCACCGACCGCCCGGGCGACGGGAGTGGCGGCCCGTACGGGGGACAGGAGGCCGACGTCGGCCTCGTCGAGGACGGGGAGTGCCGAGGCCGCGCCGGTGGCGGCGGGTTCCGCCACCGATGTGATGCCACTCGTCATGCCATTGCCTCTTTCGCTCGGATCGCAGCGGGCGAGCCGATCACGGACACCAGGGCGGCCGCGATGGCATCGGAGTCGCCGAGGGTCACCGAGTCCACGCCGGGCCGGATACCGGCGGCGGTGACCCAGTGCACGCCCTCCGTGGGCACGCCGTGGGCGAAGCGGCGTGGGTGGGGACGGCCCTGAGCGTCCCGTACGCGGTAGGGCCGCTCGGTCACGGCGAGCCCGCCGGTGACGTGATCGGCGTCGTCGGGGTCGGGTACGCGGTGCGAGGTGCATTGCCCGGTGTCCAGCAGGTGGCGCAGCAACGGGTCGTCGGCCGTGCGCAGGTCCGGCTCCGGCAGCCGGGCCTCGACGAGGACCGAACCGGAGAAGCGGGCGCCGGGGACGTCGGACTCCATGACGAAGGCACCCGTCCGCGCGTCGGCGTGCACCCGCGCCCCGGGGCCCGCGATCCGGAGGATGCCGGCGCGGATCAGGGCGAGCATCTGCTCGATGCGAACGGCGGGCGGTCCGATCGACAGGAACGCGTTCAGCGGGGTGTACCAGCGGTCCAGGTCGTCGTGATGCGAACGGCCTCGCAGTCCCTGGTGGTCGACGAGCAGCCGGACCTCGTTGCGCAGGTCCCGGAACACGTCCAGCGCCGCCTTGAGCGGACCGCTGACATTTCCCGCGCGCGCCGCGGCCACGTCCCGTTCCAGGTACTCCTCCAGCCAGGTCCGCCAGGCGTCCTCGTCGCTGAACTCCCTTGCCCCGTAGGGGTGGTGGACGCGCGCCCAGTCCCATCGTTCGTCCGGTTCCACGCCGGCCTCGGTGAGCAGCTCGGGGTGCTCCGCGGGCGGGGCCGCGAGCAGACGCGCGGCGAGCGCGCGGGCTCGCGCGGGCTGCCCGGCGGCGGTGACCAGCGCCTCGTAATAGACCGCCTCGACCTCCCGGGAGATCAGCGGCCACAGGTCGCGCCGGAAGTCCAGGCCGCCGTGCTCGGCTCCGTGCCGCCGCAGCCGGGCGATGGTGTCGGGGGTGAGCAGGCGCGGGTAATAGCGGCCGTGCGCGCCCTTCTCGTTCTCTCCGCGCGCGTGGTGCGGCACGCCCCGTCGAGACCCCGCGCACAGCAGTGGCTCACGGCCGGAGGGCAGGTAGACGAGCGTCCCGCCGCGCCGCTCGAAGCGTCCGCCGCGGCCGCTGGTGAGCAGCGCCATGTGGTCGAAGAAGTTCAGGCCGAGCCCGCGCAGCAGTACGGGCTCGCCAGGGCGTGCGGCGCTGTGGTCGACGTCGGCCGGGTTGGCCGGAGCGTGGTGCACGAGCCCGAACCGGGCGGAAAAGGCGGCCAGTTCACGGTCCTGCGACGTCGGCCGGGCGGCCACGTGTCCCTGGCTGAGCACCACGGCGTCGAGACCGTCGAGCACCGTACCGTCCTCCAGGCGCACGCGCTGGTGGGTACCGCCGTCCGTGTCGTCGAGGGCGACCGCGCGACTGCGGTGCACGCGGACGCCGACACCTTCCGGCGCCCGGCCCGCCACTCGCCGGAACACCCAGGCGAGGTAGTGCCCGTACAGGGCGCGCGTCGGGTAGTCGTCGGGGCCGAGCCGGGCGGCCTCGGCGAGCACGGCCTCGGCGAAGACGCCGTCCTCGAACGGTCCCATCAAGGTCACGAAGCGCGCCCACTCGTAGAGGCTGGGCCCGGGTTCGAGAGGGCCGTCGACGCGCACGCTGTCGTCGGTGAAGAGGGTGACCTGGGAGGCGACGGTGTTCATCAGGAGGTCGAGCGGCTGGTCCGTGCGCCATACCTGTCCGGCACCTGGCGGGTACGGGTCGACGACATGCACGATGACGTCTGCCGCGGGCCGGTCCGTGCGCAGCCGGGCGCAGAGCCGTTCGAGTACGGACAAGCCGCGCGGGCCGGCCCCGATGAGACAGAGCGACGTGGTGGCGCGGTTCACGGGGTGAGCTCCTCGCCGCGCAGGGTCACGGCGACGGAGGCGAGGGCGGCGTCGGCCCGCTGCTCGGCCTCGTCCGGGGTGGCGCCCGTGGTGAGGACCAGGCCGAGCCGGTCCCACGACGAACGTACGTCGCCCACGGCGTCCCCGGGGCCACGGCTCAGGTCGAGGCGGTGCACGCCGGGCAGTGCGCGGGCGGCTTCGGCACCGTGGACCTGGTCGATGACACCTGCGCCGGGGGCGGACAGGAAGCGCACGGCGGCCGCGCGGACAGGCTCGGGGAAGGGGGGTTGTTCCTCGCCGAGGAGCATGCCGATCCACCGGTCGTGGACGTTGATCCCGTACGCCAGGTCGATCAGATCCATGATGCGATCGCCGGGCGGCCGCGCGGCGCACTCGATGAGCTGCGGGCCCGCGTCCGTGAGCATCCACTCGGCGTGCAGGATGCCGCTGCCGTACCCGACCGCGGCCACCAGCCGTTCCACGGCGCGGCGCCACTGTTCGTCCTGCGGTCCCACGGTGTGCCCGGTCTCGACGGGGCTGGGGCCGGGCAAGGTGTACTTGCGGGTCACGTTGCAGAACACCACCGCGCCGTCGTGCACCAGGGCTTCGGTGCTGAACTCCTGGCCCGTCAGGCGCTCTTCGACCAGATAGCGCCATCGCATGGGGCGGCGGGCCAGCTGCCGGCCCTCGTCCGCCTCGGTGCAGTACCGCCAGGCCCGCTCCACGTCGTCCCCTCGGTCGAGCAGGACGACACCCAGGCTCGCCTGCCGCCCGGCCGGTTTGACCACACAGGGGCCGCCGTCGGCGAACGCGGCGATATCGGCAGCGGAGCGTATCTCCCGGAAGGCGGGCCCCGGCATGCCGGCCGCGGCCGTGGCCTCGCGCAGCAGCAGCTTGTCCCGGAGGATCGCCGCCGCCTCCGGGCCCGCCCCGGCCACGCCGAGCGCCTCGGCGGCCTGCGCGGCCGCGAGGACCGCGTACTCGAGGCCTGCCACCACCGCGTCGAACGGACCCAGCTCGGCGGCCACTTCGAGGAACTGCTCGTCCTGCTGGTAGCGGGCGAACCGTACCGTGCCGAGGCAGGGGTGCGCGGCGGCCCTGGGCTCCAGCTTCTTGGCGTGCCACAGGTCCTCCTCCTCGATGAGGGTGACGCTGCCCGCGGGGCGGCAGCCGTCGAGGGCGGCCAGCGCGGTGTCGTTGTAGCCGATGAGCAGCAGGCGCATGGTCAGCGCTCTCCTTTGCGGGCGAGTACGGCGGTGAACACTCCGGCGGCGGCCAGCGGGAACCAGAAGACGCCCGGACCGCCGTGGGACGAGGCGAGCAGGAAGAAGGTCCCGCCGGCGAAGGAGCCGGCCGACTCCCCTGCGGCCGTGGCCACTTGACGCAGGCTGAGCAGCTCCACCACGGGCCGGTCGCCGCCCAGTTCCGCGAAGGCGGTGCTCACCGTGGGCGTGAAAAGGGTCTCGGCAAAGGTGAAGACCACGACCGCGGCGAACGCGGCGACAAGGCTGTGCGCGCCGAGCCCGAGCACCGCGTAGGCGCAGGAGAAGGCGAGCAGGCCGAGCAGCAGATACCGCAGCGGGTGCCCTCCGCGCTCCATCCCGCGTCTCATGAACGCGGTCACCGGGATCTGCAGGCCGACGACGAGCACCGCGTTGAGCGAGAAGAACGCGGCCCGCAGGGCGCTGTCCTCGGTGAGCCGGGCGATGTGCAGGGCCAGGGCCGAGAACAGCTGGGCGTACAGCAGCGACCCCACGGCGGTCACCCAGGCGACACGGCGTACGTCGGGCGCGGTGAAGACCACCTTGAGGATGCCGAGTCGCAGGGGCCGCCGCTCTTCCTGTGTCGAGAGCCGCAACCCCGCGGGAACGGTGACCAGGGCGGACCCGGCGGCGACGACGTACAGGACGGCGACGAGGGACAGCAGCGAACCGTAGTGGCCGCCGCCGAACAGGAAGTTGGCGATGACCGGACCGAGCGCCGCCGAGACGTTCACGGCGACCTGGATCGCGGAGAAGACCGCCGTGCGGTCCCCGGCCGAGGGCAGCGCCCGCACCACGTAGGCGCGGGCGGTCAGACCGTTGACGCTGATGCCGAATCCCGCCGTGACGAGGCAGCACAGGATGCCCGGGATCCCGGGTGCCCACGGCAGCGCGCCGAACCCGGCACCGGCGAGCAACAGGCCCCCCACCATCGTCCGCCGGACCGGGGCACGGTGCAGATACCCGCCGATGAACAGGGCTCCGGCCCGCAGCGCGAACGTCGACGCGAGCAGCGCGGTCCCGATCCACCAGGCGTTCACCCCCGGGTGCAGCCGGGGCAGCAGCACCGGCAGGACGGGGAGCAGGGTGAAGTAGCCGAGGTGCGAGAACAGGTAGTCGAGGACCAGAGTGGCGCCCACGGTACGGACGGTGGCGGGGGCGGCCTCGGCTCCGGAAGGCGCGCTGTCCCTGGTCGCCGCCCTCTCCGTGCTCATCGTGCCGCTTCCAGAACGATGTCCAGCCGGCCGCGGGCCTCCGCCAGGATCTCCTCGACGCCCTCCGGCCCGTCCGCGCCCGCGACGAGCACCCCGTGGCGGTCGGCGGAGCTGGTGACGGGGCCGATGACGTCCCCGGGCCACACGCCGAGATGCGCGGCGAGCAGGCCGGAGGAGCGCGAGAGCATGCCCCAGCCCTCGACGGACCTGACCCGGCCGGGGTCCAGGACGAGGAAGTCGCAGCCCGCTGCCCCGGCCGCGGGGGGAATCGCGGCGGCCGGGCGGCCGAGCAGGTCGTCCAGGAGGGTGCCGAACAGCTCAAGGCCCGGCCGGGTGTGCTCGACCAGAGCGTGCAGGAAGTCACCGCCGGGCCTGGCATGGATCTCACCGAGCACGACGTCGCCTTCGGGGGACACCCAGAACTCCACGTGCACGATCCCGTGGGTGATGCCGGCCACTGCCACGGCACGGGCGGTCTCCGCACGGGCCGACTCGTCGACGGCGGCGTCCAGGCCCGCGGGCATCCGGTGCCCCGTCTCGACGAAGCCGGCCCCGGTGTGCTTGCGTGTCAGGCCCAGGATCCGGCACTCACCGCCGAGCATCACGCCCTCGGCGGAGAACTCCTCGCCCCGCACGAACTCCTCGATCAGGAAGGGCCGCACACCGTCGAGCGCGTCCAGGGCCGTGGGCAGGTCGCGCGCCGACGTCACCAAGGACACCCCCGCGCTGCCCATGCCGTCACGCGGCTTCACGATCCACGGCCCGCTCCCGCCGTTCTCCGCCAGGAACCGCTCCGCCGCCGGCAGGTCCGCCGCCACGGCGGAGCGCGGCTGGGTGAACCCGGCGACGCGCAGGGCCTCACGGCACAGGTCCTTGGTCCGGATGGTGCGCACGGCCTCCGGGGCGTTGCCCGGCAGGCCGAGTGCGCGGGCGAGCAGCGCCGTGGCCAGGACCGCGCCCTCCTTGAGTGTCAGGACGGCCGTCACCTCGGGGTGCGCGGCGGCGAACTCGCGACAGGCGTCCTCGTCGTCGTACGCGAGCGGCAGGATCTCGTCGGCGGCCATGCGCCAGCCGCCCCCGTCGAGGGCGGCCGGGGTGTCCACGCCGAGCAGGCGCAGGCCCCGGGCCGCCGCCTGCGCGGTGAGCCGGCGCATCTGGTCCTGCCCGTGCGCGGAGGCCGAGGTGCAGCCGACCACGAGTACGGTGTCAGCGTTCATCGCCGATCCTGATGGTGATGGCCTGCTGGGCGGCGGCGAGCGAGGCACGCACCGCGTCGTACGAGTCGCCGGTGGCGATGACGGCGAGCACGGCGCTGGAGACGAAGTCGGCGGGCGGGACCGCCACCTTCTGGCCCGGCTCGCGCTCGACGGCGATGTGCTCGACCCCGGCGACGCGCAGCGCGTCACCGAGCCCGTCGATGCCCTCCAGGATTCCGGCGCGGTCCGCCATGACCCGGATCAGGCCCGCGTACCGCGCCGGTCCCTCGGCGGGCAGCGGCGCCCGGCCGGTCGCGACGCGCAACGTGTTCTCGCAGAACGGCACCCCGGTGGCGAGGCCCGTCAGGTGCGAGGTGATGAAGTCGCCGCCGCCGCGCGCCGCGCACTCCACGAGCCGGGCCCGCCCGTCGGGGCCGACCATGCACTCCAGGTGGAAGGCGCAGTCGTCGATGCCGAAGGCGGCCACGACCGCACGGGTCAGGGCGTGCACGGACTCCAGGGCTTCGGCGGGCAGGGCGCTCGGGAAGACGTGGCCGGTCTCCAGGTGGAAGTCCGGGGTGGTCGTCTTGTCGGTGACGCCGGCGAAGTACACCTCGCCGCCCTGTACCCAGCCCTCCACGCTGTGCTCGGTGCCGGTCAGGAACTCCTCGACGAGGATCTCGCCGTCGTGCCCGGTGAAGAGGCGGTCGACAGAGGGCTGGACGTAGCGGTGCAGCTCCTCGAACGCGGGGCGCAGGCCGTCCTCGCCGTGCACCGTGTAGATGCCCTTGCTGCCATTGCCGGTGACCGGCTTGAGGATCAGCGGGTAGCCGATCTCCGCGGCCGCCTTCGCCGCCTCGTCCCAGGTGCGTACGCGGGCGTAGCGCGGGATGAGGTCGGGCCGATCCTTCAGGGACTCGCGCATGCGGAACTTGTCCCGGGCCACCGTGGCGGCCGCGGGCGACGGGGCCCTCAGGCCGTGGCGCGCGGCGAGGCGGCTGACGGCCTCCACCCCGGGGTCGGACCAGGTGACGACGCCCGCGACGGTGTTGCGGGCGGCGATGTCCGCCATCGTGGCGTCCAGGGCCGCCGCGTCGAAGGTGTCGAGCTGGTGGACCTCGCGGACAAGGCGCTCGGGCAGATCGGCGGGCGCCTTGTCGGCGATCAGGACGACCTCGTGGCCGAGACGGTGTGCGGCGAAGAACGCGGCGCGCTGCTCGAGCGGCGTACGGCGGACGTTGAGAAAGACGATCACGTCCTTCTGGCCCTCGCGTGCGACAGCACACCCGGCGGGCTCGGCGGTGCGGGCGGACTCAGACATGGCGCTCCTGTGTGCTGTCGATGATCGTTCGGCGGTGCCAGTGGTGGTCGAACGCGGTGACGGTGATCGGCTTCCCGTGCTGGGCGGACTCGGCCACGAGGTCCGCGGCCTGGGCGAGGAACCGGGCGACACGCGTGACGGCGACCAGGTCGGACCGTTCGAAGGGCGGGCCCTCGCAGCGCAGGATCCGCAGGTCGGTGAGGCTCTGGAACGGGTGGCCCGCGACCATGACCCGCTCGGGGCTGCGGGCCGAGTAGCGGATGTTGTTGGCGACGTGGCCGCGGTGGTGCAGATCCGAGTGGACGGCGAGGTCCGGCAGCGCGTGCGGCGCGAGGAAGTCACGGGCCTGCACCGCCGGGTCCTTCGGCAGGTTGCCGGGCATGACGTGCCAGGTGTTGTACTGCATCCGCGCGGACATGGCCCACGCCGAGTCGGCCACACTGGCCCGGTCGCCGCCGTGCTGGGCCAGGGCGGTGGCTCCCGGCACGACACAGCAGTAGAAGTCGGGCAGTTCCCAGGAGACGATCTCCGCCCAGTCGCGCCGGCCCAGTGCGTCGATCAGCTTGGGCAGCGACCGGATGCCGCGGCTCAGGGCGAAGTCCGCGGCGAAGTGTTCGGTGGCCGCGGCGACGACGGTGTGGATGAGCGCCTCGAAGCCGCTGGGATGCTCCGGCATCGGTTCGGCGAGCCAGTCCCGCTCGGACCGCAGCAGGGCGACGGCGGCATCCAGGTCCGCCGCCTCTCCCGGCAGCAGCCCGGAAAGACGCTCGCAGATCCCCTTCTCCTGGCGGCTCGGACCGCTCGGACCGGGCAGCAGAAACTCCGACTTGCGCCGCGTGGTGGCGTTGATCTCGTAGTAGAGGCGCCGGCCGCTCACCAGTTCCGCGCGTACGACGGCCAACCGCGCGGCGACCGTCTCGAGTCCCTCGACGGTGTACTCCCCGGGCCGGTCCGGCACGACGTCGATGTCCGCGTCGGGGTCGACCTGGAGGTAGAGGGCGCGCATGGCACGGAAGTTGTCGGCGACGTGGTCGAGGGTGAGCTGGTAGCCGTTGAAGCTCTCGATGCGGTTGGGCCCGCCCGACAGGTGGAGCAGCCACAGACAGGCGACGACGACCGCCTCTTCGTCGGTCCACATCTGCGGGGGCAGCCGGTCGAGGTGGTGGAAGAAGCAGTCGGGGTGCGTCGGCAGCAGCGTCTTGCCGGTGAGGTTGCCGTCGTCGCGCAGGTTCGAGTAGACGGTCCGGTCGCGGTAGAGCTGTACCGGGGGGACCATGAACACGGCGTTGCGCAGCGCCGCGACCGCCCGGGTGCGGCCCTCGGCGCCGATGCGCTCCAGCCAGGTACGGCTCTCGTGGATCTCGTGTGCGACGCGCTGGTCGGCATCGGCCAGGAGCAGCCGGTAGTGGGCGAGGTCCGCTTCGCTCCAGCCGATGCGCGCGGCGACGCCGACGAAGTCCTCCGGCAGGCTGCGGGCGCCGGGGAGCGTCACCAGGAGGCGGCCGTGCCGGGTCAGAACCAGTGCGCTGGTGAAGACCGAGGCCGAGGCGGCGTCGCTCGTGGGCCGGGGGCCGCCGGGCTCGCCGGGTCCCGGCTCGCGGCCGGGCCGGGTCAGGGTCTCCAGGGCGGCGGCCTCGGCGCGGGTGAGCGCGCGCCGGGCGTGGTCCGCCTCCAGGCGCCCGTCGAGGGTGAGCAGCGTCTCGATCTGGGAGGCCGTGTCGGTGGCGCCGCGCGCCCGGCTCAGGGTGCGGCGCAGCAGCTCCTCGAAGCCCGCGCCGTCCAGGACCCGGTCCGGCTCGGGGGTGGTGCCGGCCGGCCGGTCGCTGCGGCTGGGCCGCTTGCTGCGCCGGGCCTCCTCCATGGCGAGACGGCGGGCGCTCTTGACGGGGCCTCCAGGGCGATCGGCCCGCTCCGACGGCGGTGTCCGCTGTGCCGGTTCGCCGGCCGACGCCGCCCGCTGCGCCACCGTGTCCGTACGCTGGGGCCATTCACTTCGGTGCACGGAAGTTCTCCTGACCTTCGACGTAGGCCCACAGCGACTCGTCGGTGGGCTGCCAGGCTGGATCGGGGTAGATGCAGTCGACCGGGCAGGCCTGGACGCACTTGGCGCAGCCGTTGCACAGCTCCGGAACGATCACCACGTCCAGTCCACGGTTGTAGACCGCGCTGAACTGCGGCGGGCAGGCCCGCATGCAGGAGTCGCAGCCGATGCACTCGGCCTGTTCGATCCGGCGGGGCTCCTTGCGCCACTCGCTGTTGCGCCGTCGCTCGGCGATGCGCTGCTCCACCGTGGCCGCGGGAGCGTCCTGTGCCGCCTCGCCCTCGGGCGGGGCGGCGAAATGCGGTGATGTCAGGGGTGGTTGGGAGGGTTGTGATGTCTGGGAGGTCATGGTGTTTCCTGGCTCGGAGGGAAGACCTGCGCGGTGGCGCACGGACCGTGCGGGTGCGGTGCGGAACCGGGAAGGGCGCCGGCCGGGGCGGGGTGGGGCCCTCAGCGCGCGGCCGGCGCGTGCTGCAGGATCTTCAGGCGTCCGAAGGCGAGCAGCCCCTGGTCCCCGCCCTCGTATCCGTAGCCGCTGTCCAGTCGCCCGCCGAGCGGAGCGTCCGGGGCCGCGCCGGCGGCGCAGTTGATGGACACGCTGCCGGCGTCGATCCGGCGGGCCAGTTCACGGGCGTGCTCCAAGTCCCCGAAGACGTAGGCCGACAGGGCGTAGTCCGTGCCGCCTGCGAGGGTGACGCACTCTTCGTCGTCCGTGTACGCGACGAAGGGAGCGATCGGCCCGAAGGGCTCCTCCCGCAGGATCCGGGCGTCCCGAGGCGTGCCGGTGAGAACCGTCGCGGGGTAGTAGAAGCCGGGGGCGCCGGGCAGCTCGCCGCCCGCGCGAACCGTCGCGCCCTTGGCGACCGCGTCGGTGACGAGCTCATGCATCACGTCCCGGTGGGCGGCGGTGTGCAGCGGCCCCATGTCTCCCAGCAGGCCGCCGCCGCGCGCCTCGTGGTCGAGGCGGGGAAGGTACCGAAGGAATCGGTCCACGAAGGCGTCGTGCACGTCCCGGTGGATCAGGAACCGGCTCGGCGCGGCACAGCTCTGGCCCGTGGAGGCGAACTTGGCGGCGGCCAGGGTGCGCGCCGCCGCGTCGAGGTCCGCCTCCGCGGTGACCACGGCCGGGGCGTGACCGCCCAGTTCGAGGACGCACTGGCTCAGTCCCTCGGCCGCCGCGGCCGCCACATGCCGTCCGACCCGGGTGGAGCCGGTGAAGCTGACGACGCGGAACTCCCGGCGGCGCACCAGCGCCTCGGCGGTGGTGGGCGTGGCGTGCACGACCTGTACCGCGTCCACGGGCAGCCCGGCGTCCGCGGCCGCCTCGGCGAAGGCCGCCATGACCCGCGGTGTGGTCTCCGGCGCCTTCACGACGACGGAGCAGCCCATGGAGAGGGCCGGCCCCAGCTTGCGCGCGAGCGTGACGGCGGGGAAGTTCCACGGCACGATGGCGAGCACCGGGCCGGCGGCCTCCGTCTCCAACCGCCGTTCCATACCGCCTCTCTCGGGCAGTTCGGCGGGGCCGACGAGGCTCTTGGCCCGCTCCGCGGACCAGTGCAGGGTTTCGACGGCACGGGCCAGTTCGGCCTCGGCCTCGGCCCGCGTCTTGCCGTGCTCGCGGCTGAACTCGGGTGCGAGACGTGGAATGCGCTCGCCCAGCAGCCGCGCCATGGCGGCGACCAGCGCGCAGCGCTCCTCCAGGGGCGTCTCCTGCCAGTCCTGAAAGGCCCTCGCCGCTCTGCCGGCAATACCGGGAACCGCGGACTCCGGCAGCAGTTCCACTTCGGTGAATACGATTCCGGTACGGGGATCGACAACCTTCTGCCGGTCGCGCTGTTCTGCTTCCCTCACGAAACTCTGCACCTCGGTGGAAGAAATCGACGGACGAACACATGGACAACCCCCGGAACTCCGGGCAGGCCACGGAAGGGCCTGTCCGGAATTCCAGGAGACGCCGAGAAAGGCGTGGAGAAAGCTGAATGTCCTGCGGACTCGAATACCCTGCGGACTCAGGTCCAGGAGACGACGGTCTCGTCGTCGATGAATCCCAGCATTCCGGCGAGGGAGGTGCGGCGCAGCTCCGGGTCGGTGTTCGGCTCGACGGCGTGGATGTGCGAGCCGTTGAAGACGTACACATCACCGGTGTTGACGGTGACCCACTTCTGCTCGATCCCCTCGAGCGTCTCCATCGGGTAGGCGGAGCCGGTGTACTGGACGCCGAGGCGGCGCTTGCTCTCGAGGTCGGCCTGCATGTTCCAGTAGACGAGACGGCCGCCGTCGCTGTTCTCCAGGCAGATGTTGAGCGCCGCGACGGGGCGGTCGCCCACGCGCTGGATCTCGAAGTCCGTCTGGCCCGGCTGGGTCAGCTGAGAGTTGTCGTCGTGCGGCGCGAGAGCGTACTTGCCCGCGCCGTGCCAGGAGCGCAGCAGCGCGCGGCAGCCCTTGCGGCCCTCGTGCCGGGAGCGGCGTACGATGGCGCCCTCCTTGCCGAGAGCCTCGGAAAGGCCCTGGTAGAAGGCCTGGAGCGGATTGTCCTTGACATCGAGCACGTCAAGGAGCGGTTCGTCGAACTTCTCCGAGTCGTCCAGGTACTGCGCGGTCGGCTTCTCCCAGGTGTACGCGCCCATGTAGTAGCCGGGCGCCTCGACACCACGGGTCATGCGGTGCGGGCTGTCCCAGAACCGGCCGGCCAGCTCGGTGCACACCTCCGGCTTGACCATGCCGCGGAACATGACGCCCGCGACCCGGCCGTGCAGCACGTCCACCACGGCCTCGGGGACGAACTCCTGGTACTCCCGGATCTGGAAGTACTCCGGGCTGCCGCTCCAGCCGGTGACGACCTGGGGATCGCCGGATTCCGTGCGCATCGCATCGGCAGTGACGGTCATCGACTTCTCCTGCTGTTGTGAGTGTCTTGCTTCGTTCGGGCTGCGCACCGCTCCTCCTCTCGCCGGCGTCGCCGACCGACCCTTTCCCGGATCCGGGGCATCGGATTCCTGAAGGGCGGCTGGGCACGAGGGACGGCATGAGGAAGGAGAGGTGCTTCTCCGGAACATTCCGCCAAAGCACCGCCAACGGGCACTCTCGCGAGATCGGAGGGAACTCAACTCGCCATTTGACAAAGGCCCCGCAAGGAAGGGACCGAGAGGAAGGGCCGGACATCATCGAAGGATTCGGGAAACCCGTGCGGCCCGCTCAGCAATTTACCCGAATGCCTTTCGGGGGCCAAGTCCCGGGCGGATCGACGTTCCTCATTTCACCTGCGGCCTTGTGCTCCATGATGCGATCCGCAACGTCTTCGTAGCTGCCGACGACCGCTCTCCAGCGGCGAGCGCCAGTGGAAGCGCAATTCACGCACGTGGGACCTCTGTTGGCTGTTGATGCCGCTCGCTCGTTCTGGCACACGGCATGACGGAGCAGGGTGATACAGAGGGAAGGACTGCGCGACAGCGCTGAGCCGCTTCCCCCCGGGCAACTCAGTTGGTATTTGCTTATGCGAATATCATGGTCACGGATATACGCGTGCGACCCGACACTGCGCCACACGGGCGGCGAGGTCACACATGATCAACCTGCCGCGTCTCGACGCAGACGATCTTGCACACCGAGCTCCACGGGTGGCAACAGCCATCCAGGGAGAGGTACTTCACAGTAACTTACCGGAAGTAACACCTGCTCACAGGGGATGTCTCCCTGGTAGTGAACGAAATCGTCCGACTTTCGCGCGCACCCTTGTCATACGCTCATGAAGAGGTGAAGATCGACGGGGACTCGGCCGCGACCACCTCGCGCCGCCTCCGTGCGACGTGAACGACACGTCGCCCTCTCCCCATGAATCCGTTTGCCATGAGGGAATGCCGGCTCCGGAGCCAGGGCCTCGGGCGAGTGGCGCCGGTGAGCCGCGGCCGTGCCGGGCAGCGCTTCCCGCAGCACGTGGTCGCCCGACGGGCACGTGAGGACACGCGTCACGGCGCCGACAGACGGGCGCCGCACGGCTGTTCCACCTCGGCGGCGGCATGGGCGTCGCCGCCGCGGCGGTCACGATGTGGTGCCCCGGGCGGGCGGCGATCCGCGCACTGGCGCCGCCCATGTGGGAACCCCGGGACACCCGATCGGTCAGCGGGACTGCCGCTCGTACCCCACGAGCCGCACGCACACGGCGAGACCCTTGATCGCCTGCTCCAGCTCGTCGAGTCCCGGGTAGCTGGGCGCGATCCGGATGACCGCGTCCCGCGGGTCGTCACCGTACGGGTGAGTGGCACCGGCCGGGGTCAGCACGATGCCCGCCTCGGCGGCACGGCGCACCACCTCCTTGGCGCAGCCTTCGGGCACCTCCAGCGTCACGAAGTATCCGCCCTCGGGAGACGTCCAGCCGGCAAGCCCGCTCCCGCCGAGCTCGGCCTCGAGAATCCGCGCCACCGCGTCGAACTTGGGCTGCAGCAGGGCACGATGGCGTTCCATGTGGGTCCGCAGCCCGTCCGTGTCCTGCAGCAGGATCGCGTGCCGCAGCTGGTTGATCTTGTCCGGGCCGATCGACCGCTTGGCGCTCTTGGACAGCAGCCACTCGACGTTCGCGGGCGAGGAACCGAAGAACGCGACGCCCGCGCCCGCCAGGGTGATCTTCGAGGTGGAGCCGAACACGAACGTCCGGTCCGGGTGACCGGCCTCGGCGCACGCGGCGAGCAGATCGGCGATCTCGACAGACGTGTCGGTGAGGTGGTGGACGGCGTAGGCGTTGTCCCAGAAGATACGGAAGTCGGGCGCGGCGGTGCTCATCGAGGCGAGCCGTGCCACGGTCGCGTCGCTGTAGGTGATCCCCGTCGGGTTGCTGTACTTCGGCACGCACCAGATGCCCTTGATCGCCGGATCCTCGGCGACGAGCCGCTCCACGACATCCATGTCCGGGCCCTCGGCGGTCATCGGCACCTGGATCATCTCGATCCCGAACCGCTCGCAGATCCCGAAGTGCCTGTCGTAACCGGGCACCGGACACAGGAACGCGATCCGGTCCTGGTCGACCCAGCGCGACTCGACGCCCGGCACCCCGCTCAGCAGGGCGTGCACCACGCAGTCGTGCATCAGCTCGAGGCTGGAGTTCCCGGCCGCGAGCAGCTGCCCGACCGGCACCTGGAGTGCCTCGGCGAAGATCTCCCGGAGCTCGGGCAGCCCCTGGAGCCCGCCGTAGTTGCGCAGGTCGGTGCCGTCGGCGGAGGTGTACCGCTCGCCGGGCAGGCTGAACAGCGCGTTGGAGAGGTCGAGCTGCTCCGGCGCCGGCTTGCCGCGGGTGAGATCGAGCGAGAGGCCGCACCCCGCCAAGTTCTGGTACTCCTTGCGGGCTTGCTCAAGGAGCCCGGCCAGGGCGTCGGGGCTCAGCTCGATGGTCATGTGATTCCTCTCATGGATCTCGCGTCGATGGGGCCGTGTCGCTGACGTGCCGTTTCACTGACAGCGTCTGCCGAGAATACAAACCGGGGCCGGCCTTCGTGGCGGTGCCCTGGTCTCGGAGTGATCCAGCCCTCCGCGGCGGCGGCCGGCGCGGGAGCGGGAGCACACCGGCCCGGACCTTACGGTGCACGCCGGGACGGCTTACGATCGCCGGGTCCTCGGCCATGGCGCCCCGGTCTCCTCCGCCGTCGTCCCCACCGCCCAGAAGGTCAGGCCCCAGGCATGAAGCTCATCACCGCGATCGTGAAGCCGTACCGCCTCGACGCGGTCAAGACCGCCCTGCGGGAGCTGGGCGTGCACGGTCTGACCGTGACCGAGGCGAGCGGCTACGGCCGTCAGCGCGGCCACACCGAGGTGTACCGGGGAGCCGAGTACCGCGTCGACCTGGTGCCGAAGGTCCGCATCGAGGTCGTGGTCGAGGACGCGGTCGCCGACGACGTGATCGACGCGGTCGTCAGCGCCGCGCGGACGGGGAAGATCGGGGACGGGAAGGTGTGGGCGCTGCCCGTGGAGACCGTCGTACGGGTGCGGACCGGCGAGCGCGGCCCCGACGCGCTCTGACCAGCACAACCCCTGTCACCACCCCGGCCACGAACACCAGCCCGGCGAGCAGCCAGGGCAGCGCGAAGAAGGAGGCGCTCGCCGACTGACGGGTGCCCTGCGCGCTCGCGGTCAGCGTGATGTCGCCCCAGTCGAGCTGGGGTGCGCCGTGCCAGGTCTCGCTGAGCCGTACCCGCTGCCCGGGCAGCAGCTCGGAGGGGATCCGGGTCAGGTCGCGGTCGAGCAGCGTACGGCCGAACAGTCCCCGCGCCTTCAGCTCGACCTTGGGGTCGAGGGTGACGTTGCCGGTGTTGTGCAGGGTGTAGGAGATCGTGGCCGTGCTGTCGCCGATGCCGGGGACGAGCGGCTGGTGGTGGCCGATGTGCACCTGCTCGACGGAGAGCGCGGGCAGGGTGGGCCCGCTGACGCGGAGATAGACGCGGGCGCCGACGGCCTGCCGCACGCCGAGCGCGAACGTCCCGCTGCCGGGGGCGACCCTTTCGTCGAGCGCGACGATCGCGCCCGGATGGTCGCCCGGTTCGGCGCCCTCGGGCACCCGCAGTGTGAAGGGCACGGAGACGGTCTTGTGGCCGGGCACGGTGATGCGGGACCTGGCCGGTTTCGCCCAGGCGCCGACCGCGCGCATGCGTTCCTTCAGGGTGCGCACGGCGAATCCGCCGTCGCGCGCGGTGTTGTAGGCGTCGGCCGCGTAGAGCCGGAAGGTGAGCGGCTTGCCGGTCTTGTTGGCGACGGCGACCTTGTCGGTGAGGGTCT
Organism: Streptomyces griseochromogenes; assembly: GCF_001542625.1. NCBI lineage: Bacteria > Bacillati > Actinomycetota > Actinomycetes > Kitasatosporales > Streptomycetaceae > Streptomyces > Streptomyces griseochromogenes. The sequence continues at coordinate 9,183,871 of NZ_CP016279.1, forward strand.
GGCCCGGGTCGGCGGAGAGGTAGAAGTACGGGCGCGCGGCGATCTTCGAGGCGACCGGGTACACGGACCAGCTGCCGTTGTCGGCGGCGTGCGCGGGCGTGGTCGTCAGCCCGAGGAACAGGCCTGTCAGGCTCAGGAGGAGGACGTAGGGCTTGCGCATGGGTGCGGACCCCCCATGGGCTCGGGTCGGGCGGTCGGGCGGGTGCGGCCCCGTGGTGCGCCGGGGCGCCCGGCCACCGCTGTCGGTGTTCGGGTCAGGTGAGGGTGAGGGTCAGGACGCCGGAGTACGAGCCCGGAGGCGTGAACGCCGGTACGTCCAGGGAGAGTCCGGAGTCGACGGTGAACTCGCCGCCGGTGAGCGTGGAGTCGGACGTCGACGCGAGGGTCGCTCCCGAGGTGCCCACCGTGCCGGTCGAACCGGCCTTGCAGGTGCTGGGGCTGCCCGCCTTGGTCGCGCAGGCCGGGGTCCAGCTCAGTCTGCTCGCGTCGATCTTGGCGCCGGGGCCGGTGAAGTCGGTGACCTTGCCGGTCAGGGACCAGCCCGCGGGCCCGCCACGGAAGTCCTTGACGGTCACCGTGTTCAGGGACCCGGTCGAGGCCCCGCCCTTGCCGAAGTCGACCGCCGAGAGTGCGACGGCGTCCCCGGCCTGGGACATGGACAGGGTGCCCGCCTTGACGGTGGTGGTCAGCTTCTGGCTGCCGGCCGGGACGGGCGTGTTGTCGTTGACGACGTAGGCCGCGGGGCCCGTGCCCTTGTCCGCGCTCCAGGAGCCGCCCTCGTAGGCCACGATCCCGGTCGTCGTCCTGTCGTTGACGACCAGCGAACCGCTGAAGGAGCCCTGGGCGTTCGCGGTGGCGGTGGCGGTGTCCGCGGTCTGATTGCCCCCGGCCCGCCCGGCCAGCGTGACGGTGGCGCCCGGCGTGAAGTTGCTGCCGCTCACGGTGACACTGGCGCCCGGGTCACCGGAGGCCGAACCCAGCGAGATGGCACGGGTGTTGGCCGGGGTCCCGTCGGTCGCCGTGATGGTCTGCGACGCCGGAGCGGGCGGGTTGGTGACCGTGCAGGGGGTGTCCAGCTCCAGGATGTAGCTGGTGTGGATGTTGTAGTCGCCCGGCGAGAGGGTGATCTGGCCGGCCTTGGTGACGGTGAAGGTGCCGGTCATGGAGAAGGACGGGAAGGCGGCCTTCCCCGGCACCGGCGGGTTCTTCTTCGGTCCGGCGACGGTGACGTCACCGGCCTGGGCACCGCCGAGGGTGACCTTGCCGGTCGGGGTCATGATGTCGGCCGGCAGGGCCAGGTCGGTGGGGTTGCTGGCGGCGGCCGTGACCACGGTGTAGGTCACGGTGACCGTGTCGCCGACCTTCGGGCTGGTGTTGTCCACCGACACGTTCGCGGTGGTGGTGCCGTCGATCGGCGGGATGCCCGCGACGGCGGGCGGGATGCAGTGCGTGGCGAAATCCACGTTCGTACCGGCGGCGCCGGCCGGACAGGCCAGCGCGCCGCCCGCGGTGACCGCGAGGGCGGTCGCCCCGAACAGTGACGCCCAGCGCCACCGTCGGGATCTTCGGGGTGTCGAACCCATGGGCCCCCTCCTGAGGGTTGCGGGCGCAGCGGCTCATCTGCGCCGACAGGGGGCATTGATGTGGAGCCCGCGTGAGAAGTCAATGGAGATGCCGCAGAAACCTGACGGATCATCAGTTTCTGCGGCATCCCCGGGAGATCCGGCACTATCCGGAACAGATCGCTCAGTTCACTCGGTCCGCTCGGTCCGCTCAGTCGAACACGAACGGGCCGGGCGACTGCTTGCCGGTGGCCGTGCAGGTGATGTTGACCCCGAGGACCGTCATCTGCAGCGAGCCGCCGTAGGCCTCCAGGCTGTCGCCCGGAGCCACCGTGCCGCTGAGCGGGCCGGCGCTGACCGGGTCGCCGGCGGCCATGGCCGGGTTCTTCGTCCCGGTGAAGACGGTGGTGCCGCCGCTCGCCTTGACCAGGGTGAGCTTGGAGGTGACCGAGTCCTTCGCCACCGCGACCGGCGTCTTGACCGCGGCGGAGGTGAGGGTGATGGTGGCCGAGGTGCCGCTCTGCGTCGCGGTGAGCGTGGCCGCGCCACCGCCGAAGATGCCGCAGCTCGCGTTGATGGTCGCCGTCTGGGGAGTGACGGCGGCCGCCGTGGGCGCGAAGGCGAGTCCGGCGACCGCGAGGGCGCCGGCGGCCAGCGCCGCGGCTGTAGCTGTTCGCTTGCCTGTCATGGGGATCCGCTTCCCTTCCCTGTGGGGATGCCATGTGGGGATGGTCGGAAGGTGCGTCGACGAACGGCAGGCCCGAGCAGGTGGGTGCGGGCACACTGCGGCGGCGGTGCGGATCTGACGGATCGTCGGAACTTACGGCTCCATTGATGCGCGAGAGACAGGCGACGGCAAGGATGAATTCCGGACTACTCCGCGGTGCCTGCCGGGACCGTCTGCTTCACGGCTCCGTCGGGTCCGGCGAGCAGCACCGGCGTCTCGGCCCCGCCCAGGTCGGCCACGGCCGCCCGGTCCTCGGGAGCGACGCTCTCCGCCGCGCTCACCACCGCGGCCGCCTCCAGCGACGTCGCGCCGGAGGCCACGGCCATGGCGACGGCGGTCCGCAGCGCGCTGAGCTTCAGCGAAGCCAGCTCCACCGAACCGGCGACATACGTACGCCCGGTCTCGTCCCGTACGGCCGCCCCCTCGGGCACACCGTTGCGGGCCCGGGCGGAACGGGCCAGGGTGACGATCTTGCGGTCCTCGGGGTCGAGCGCGTTGCTGTCGGTCATACCCTGAGCATACGAAGTCACCGCCCGCTCACCCCGCCACGGGGTACATCGTGCCCCGTCTGCCCTCGGGAGAGGCCAGCCACTCCAGCTTCTCGGCGGTGTTCGCCTCGGCCAGCGGGGTGTGCAGCACGATGAACAGATCGGGCCGGGCCGGGACCTTCATCACGGTCGACTCCACCACCAGCAGCCCGGCCACCGGATGGGCCAGCTCCTTGCGGACCTGTCCCCCGTCCTCGATGTCCTGCTCGGCCCACAGCCCCACGAACTCCGGGCTCGCGGCCGACACCTCGGCCAGCACCTCGCGGAACCCCTCGTCGTCGGGGTTGGCCGCACACGCGGCCCGGAACTGGGCGACGACCGTGCGCGCGTTGCGCTCCCAGCTCCTGCTCCGGGACCGGTACATCGGGTCGGTGAAGAAGTCCACGAGGCAGTTCTGCCGGATGTCCGACCGCATGCCGAGCACCACCGCGGCGGCCTCGTTGTGCATCACGTAGTTGTAGTACCGGTCCATGATGTGCGCCGGGTACGGCATCCAGGTGTCGATCAGCCGCCGCAGCCCGTCGCACATGTCCCGCTTCTCGGGCGCCACTTCGGGCGCGGGCGGGTTCAGCCCGGCCAGCCCGTACAGGTGCCGCCGCTCGGCGTTGCTCAGCCGCAGCACCCGGGCGACGGCGTCGAGGACCTGCGGGGAGACGGAGATGTCCCGCCCCTGCTCCAGCCACTGGTACCAGGAGGCGCCCACCCCGGCGAGCACGGCGACCTCCTCCCGGCGCAGTCCGGGGGTGCGGCGCCGGCCGCCGCCGGCCGGCAGACCGGCCTCCTCGGGACTGACCCGGGCCCGCCGGCTCATCAGGAACTCGCGCAGCTCGTTCCGCCGGTGATTCGTCGTCGCCTCCGCAGCAGGCACGTACCGCCCCTCCCCCGTCGTGTCTGGTGGTGCCGCCACCACCATAAGTTCCGACTCCCCACCCTTGTTCCGCGCGCCCGAAGCTCTTGCCATGGCGATCGACACCACGACCCCGACCACACCCACCCGCGTACCGCTCGACAACCCCCGGCTGTCCAGGCGCGACAAGCTCGTCCTCTTCGTCCTGTGCGCGGCCCAGTTCATGGTCGCCCTGGACTTCTCCGTCCTGAACGTGGCCCTGCCCGATCTCGGCACCGACCTCGGCATGAGCCGCTCGGCCCTGCAGTGGGCGGTCACCGCGTTCGCGCTGCCGTCCGGCGGGTTCCTGCTCCTGTTCGGCCGCATCGGCGACCTGTACGGCCGCCGCAAGCTGTTCCTGACCGGCCTGGCCCTGTTCGGCGCGGCCTCCCTGCTGGCGACCTTGGCCTGGGACCCGGCGTCCTTCCTCGCCGGGCGTGCCCTGCAGGGCCTCGGTGCCGCGGCGATCGTCCCGACCGCCATGTCCCTGCTGACCACCACCTTCCCGGAGGGCCCGGCCCGCGATCGTGCCCTCGGTATCGCCGGCACGGTGATGTCGCTGGGCTACACGGTCGGCATGGTCGCGGGCGGAATGCTGACCGACACACTCGGCTGGCGCTCCACGATGGCCCTGCTCACCGTGACCGCGCTGATCGTGCTACCGCTCGCCCCGCGCCTGCTGCCCGAGTCCCGCACCCCGGAGCGCCCGCGCCTGGACGTGCCCGGCGCGGTCACCGTCACCGCCGGTCTGCTGTCCCTGATCTACGCCCTGTCCACGGCCGCCGACCACGGCTTCGGCCGCGCCGACGCCCTCGCCACCCTGGTCGCCGGCCTGCTCCTGCTGGCCCTGTTCACGGTCGTCGAGTCCCGTACGGCGGCCCCGCTGGTCTCGCTGCCGATGCTGCGCCGCCGCACGGTGGCGTGGGGCAACCTGGGCGGTCTGGTCACCTTCTCGATGATGTCGACGGTGATCTTCGTGCTGACCCTCTACCTTCAGGAGATCCTGCACCTGTCGGCCTTCGAGACGGGCCTGGTCTTCGGCCTCCAGGGCGCGCTGTCGGCCGTCGCCGGCACGCTGGCCCCGAAGTTCATCGGCCGCTTCGGCGCCCGCCGCACCCTGGTCGGCTCGCTGACCGGCCAGGGCGCGCTGGTGGCCGCGCTGATGCTGCTGAACGCCCACAGCTGGTCGGTATGGCTCGCCGCGGCGGCCGTGTCCCTGGCGAGCATGTTCCACCTGGGAGCGATCATCTCGTACGGCCTGACCGTCACCTCCGGCGTCCCGGACGAGGAACAGGGCCTGGCCACCGGTCTGGTGACCTCCACCCAGCAGGTCGGCCTCACGGTCGGCATCCCGCTGCTGGGTGTCCTGGCCACCACGTCCTCCGATCTGCTGTCGGGCGTCCACACGGTCCTCGCCCTGGACGCGGCGATCGTGCTGGCCGCCGCCGTCCTGGTCGGACTGGGCCTGCGCGGAGGTCAGTCCAGGGTCTGAACGATCTCGCTCCGCGCGGCCGTGTGCACCACACGGCCGCGCGCGCCGTTCACCAGCGGAAGGTAGGGCGCCACGTGGCCGCACTCGACGTCGGCGACGATCGGTACGCCGAGCGGGCCGAGAGCGTCGAGGACTGCCTCGTGCTGGGTGAGGGTGCGGCCGGCGGGGGCACGGGTGCGGCCCACGAGGACGGCGGCCGCGCGGTCGAAGAAGCCGCCCAGCCGCATGCCGTGCAGACCGCGGCAGATGGTGAACGCGTTGTCCTCGTCGGCCTCGACGTAGACGAGCAGCGGCTCGTCGCCGGCGAAGCGCGAGGTGTCGAGGTACGGCGTGCCCGAGAGGTTGACGAGGGTCTCGACGCAGCCGCCGATGAGCCGGCCCTCGACGTCCACGTCGCCGTCCCCGTCGAGACGGGTCCAGGTGCCCTCGGCGTCCAGGGTGAGCTCGCGGATCCCGGGCTCCTTAGCCCAGTCGTCCCAGCCGCCGGACCGGTACCGGCCGGGCGGGGTCTGGGCGAACGGCTCCCCCTGCGGCGAGGCCACGATGTCCAGCCAGGACTTGAGGCCCTCCGGCGTCCGGTACGGGGTGTCCATGAGGTTGTTGCCGTGCACGGTCGCCGTGCCGGTGAGCAGGGTCAGCGGGGTGATCAGGGTCGACATGTCCGAGTAGCCGACGACCCAGGTCGGCTCGGCCCGCCCGATCCGTTCGAAGTCGAGCAGCGGCAGCAGGTCGATCGCGGTCTCCCCGCCCCACGGGGGCACCACGGCCCGGATGCTGGGGTCGGTCAGCATGTCGGTCAGTTCGGCGGCGCGCTCGGCGGCCGGGGCGCTGAGATGCGTGGAGCCGTCCATGCACCGGCCGACGACCACCTCGTACCCCCGTGACTCGATCTCCCGGATCGCGACATCGAGTCGTCCCCGGAGTTCCTCGGCCACTCCGCTGGAGGGAGAGGTCACACCGACACGGTCACCGGGGCGCAGGGGGCGCGGATATCGAACAGTCATGCGCCGGATTGTTTCAGGAGGTCAGCCAGGCCCCGCAAGGCATTTACGGCCGGTCGAGGCGCAGCCGCTCCGCCTTCGGCAGGCCCGCGACGACGAGGTCGTACGAGTCCTCGATCAGCTCCTCGACCATGCGGTCCGGGAGGCCGCCGTCCACCGTCACGGTGTTCCAGTGGCGCTTGTTCATGTGGTATCCGGGGACGATCAGCCCCTCGTGCTCGCCGCGCAGCCGGACCGCGTCCTCCGGGTCGCACTTGAGGTTGACCGTCAGGGGCCGCGCGTCCAGCCGCGTCAGGGCGAACAGCTTGCCCTGGACCTTGAAGACGGATGTGTCCGGGTTGAACGGGAAGTCCTCCACGACCGCGTTGAAGGACAGGCAGAAGGCGCGCAGCTCTTGCGGGGTCACTCGGGCTCCTCCTCCGCGCAGGGCGCGGACACGGGCTCCACCAGCACCGTCACGATCTTGTTCCGGCGGCCGGAGGCCGCCTCCGCCGTCAGCCGCAGTCTGCGCGCGTCCGGCAGTTCGACCTCGGCGGACGCACCCGCGATGGGCACCCGGCCGAGCGCCTTGGCGAGCAGTCCGCCGACGGTCTCCACGTCCTCGTCGTCGTACTCCTCCAGGCCGTACAACTCGCCGAGGTCGGTGATGTCCAGGCGGGCCGTCACCCGGAAGCGGTCGTCACCGAGGTCCTCGACCGGCGGGAGTTCCCGGTCGTACTCGTCGGTGATCTCGCCGACGATCTCCTCCAGGATGTCCTCGATGGTGACGATCCCGGCGGTGCCGCCGTACTCGTCGATGACGACCGCGACGTGGTTGCGTTCCTTCTGCATCTCGCGCAGCAGATCGCCGGCGTTCTTGGTGTCGGGGACGAAGACGGCCGGGCGCATGGCCGTGGAGACCAGGTCGTTCTCCGCGTCGCGGCTGATGTGCGTCTTGCGGACCAGGTCCTTCAGATAGACGATCCCGACGATGTCGTCCTCGCTCTCGCCGGTGACCGGGATACGGGAGAACCCGGAGCGCAGGGCGAGGGTGAGCGCCTGGCGGATGGTCTTGTAGCGCTCGATGACGACCAGGTCGGTCCTCGGCACCATGACCTCCCGTACGAGGGTGTCGCCCAGCTCGAAGACCGAGTGCACCATGCGGCGCTCCTCGTCCTCGATCAGCGATTCCTTCTCGGCGAGGTCGACCAGCGCGCGCAGCTCCGCCTCGGAGGCGAAGGGGCCGCGGCGAAATCCCTTGCCGGGCGTGAGCGCGTTGCCGATGAGGATCAGCAGCGACGGGATCGGGCCCATGATCCGGGCCAGCGGCAGCAGCACGTAAGCGGCCACGGTCGCGGTGTTGAGCGGGTGCTGGCGGCCGATGGTGCGCGGGGAGACGCCGACGGCGACGTACGACACCAGGACCATGACGCCGATGGCGACCAGCAGGGCCTGCCAGGTGGCCGCGAACTCCTGCAGGCAGGCGTACGTCACCAGGGCCGCCGCCGCCATCTCGCAGGCGACGCGGACCAGCAGGGCCACGTTCAGATAGCGAGTGGGGTCGGCGGCGACCTGGGCGAGCTTGGCGCTGCCGCGCCGGCCGGACTTGACGGCCTCCTCGGCACGGAAGCTGGAGACGCGCGCGAGGCCCGCCTCCGCGCAGGCGGCGAGCCAGGCGACAACGACCAGCGCGATCGCCCCGACCACGATCTGCGGACTCATGGAAGGACCGGCCCGCCTACGAGACGGTCGGCGCCGGTGACGGGCCGGTCAGCCCGCGCTCGGCCCGCCACCCGTCGACGATGGCGGCCTGGAGCCCGAACATCTCGGCCTTCTCGTCGGGCTCCTCGTGGTCGTACCCGAGCAGGTGCAGCACGCCGTGGACGGTGAGCAGCTGAAGCTCCTCGTCCATGGAGTGCTGCGTGGGCGCCTCGGTCCCCTGCTTGGCGGCGACCTCCGGGCACAGCACGATGTCACCGAGCAGCCCCTGCGGCGGCTCGTCGTCGTCCTTGCCGGGCGGCCGCAGCTCGTCCATCGGGAACGACATGACATCGGTCGGACCCGGCAGGTCCATCCACTGGATGTGGAGCTGCTCCATGGCGTCGGCGTCCACGACGATCACCGAGAGCTCGGAGAGCGGGTGGATGCGCATCCGCGCGAGTGCGTAGCGGGCGATGTCGAGGATCGCCTGCTCGTCGACCTCGGTGCCGGACTCGTTGTTGACGTCGATCGACATGGTGGTGCCGTGTCTCTACTTCCCCTTGTGCCCGGACCGGCCCCGGCCGCCCTTGTGGGTGCCGTTCTCGGTGCCGTGCTGGCTGTCGTACTGCTCGTACGCGTCGACGATACGGCCCACCAGCTTGTGCCGTACGACATCGTGCGACGACAGCCGGGAGAAGTGGACGTCCTCGACGCCCTCCAGGATCTCCTGCACCTGCCGCAGACCGCTCTTGGTGCCGTTCGGCAGGTCGACCTGGGTCACGTCACCGGTGATCACGATCTTCGAGTCGAAGCCGAGGCGGGTGAGGAACATCTTCATCTGCTCGGGGCTGGTGTTCTGGGCCTCGTCCAGGATGATGAAGGCGTCGTTCAGCGTGCGTCCGCGCATGTACGCGAGCGGCGCGACCTCGATCGTCCCCGCGGCCATCAGGCGCGGGATCGAGTCCGGGTCGAGCATGTCGTGCAGCGCGTCGTAGAGCGGGCGCAGGTAGGGGTCGATCTTCTCGTAGAGGGTGCCCGGCAGGAAGCCGAGGCGCTCGCCGGCCTCGACCGCGGGCCGGGTCAGGATGATCCGGTTGACCTGCTTGGACTGCAGGGCCTGCACGGCCTTGGCCATGGCCAGGTAGGTCTTTCCGGTACCGGCGGGCCCGATGCCGAACACGATGGTGTGCTTGTCGATGGCGTCGACGTACCGCTTCTGGTTGAGCGTCTTGGGGCGGATCGTGCGGCCGCGCGAGGACAGGATGTTCTGCGTCAGTACCTGGGCCGGGGTCTCCGGGCCGTCACTCGTCCCGTTCTCGCTCGCCTTGAGCATGGCGATCGAGCGTTCCACTGCGTCCTCCGTCATCGGCTGCCCGGTGCGGAGCACCAGCATCATCTCGTCGAACACGCGCGATATGAGGGCGACGTCCGCAGGGTCGCCGACCGCGCTGATCTCATTTCCCCGGACATGGATGTCGGCTGCCGGGAAGGCCTTCTCGATCACGCGCAGGAGGGAGTCGCCTGAACCCAGCACGGTCACCATGGGGTGCTGGGCGGGGACGGTGAGCTGCGCTCTCGCCTGCTCCTGCGCGGGGGTGTGAGCTGTGGATGTCTGAGTCATGGGCCGGCGCTGTAGGCCTGCGGTTCCTCCTCTTCACGGCCGCGTAGCTGAGGGCGGCCTCGCGATTCCAGGGTACGACGGTGGACTGACAAGCTTGTAGGGCTTTTAAAGGGGCCGCTTCCCGGCCGACCGAGTCGGGTGGCGGGGGGGCCAGGGGCGGAGCCCCCTGGTACGTCAACCGGACCGACGGAACCCGATGGTCGGCACGGCCCGCCGCAACGGCCACGCCCGGTCCAGCTCCTCCGGAACGAGCCGGTCCAGGAACGCGTACCGCCGCAGCGCCGCAGGCGACTGTTCCTGCCCCGGCAGGGACTGCACCCTCTTCCACCACGCCCCGATCTCCGACCACCCGGGCGCCGACAGCGACCCCCCGAACTCCTGCACGGACAGAGCCGCCGTGAGCCCCGCGAAGGCGAGACGATCGGCGAGCGGCCAGCCCGCCAGCGTGCCGGTGACGAACCCGGCCACGAAGACGTCCCCCGCCCCGGTCGGATCCATCGCCTCCACCGCGATGGCGGGGACCTCGGCCGTCTCCCCCGTACGCCGGTCCACCGCGTACGCGCCCTCCGACCCGAGCGTGACGACGGCCACCGGCACATGCTCGGTGAGCGCACGCGCGGCCGCCCGCGGACAGGTCGCGCCCGTGTACCGCATCGCCTCCTCGGCGTTGGGCAGGAACGCCTCGCAGTGTTCGAGGTCGGTGAGGCCCGCGAGGTCCCACGTGCCGGTGTCGTCCCATCCGACGTCGGCGAAGATCCGGGTGCCCTCGCGGGCGGCCTGGGCGATCCAGGGGGCCCGCCGGCCGGGCGTGAGGGAGGCGACGGCCGCGCGCGCGGAGGGCGGGAAGTCCGGCGCCGGCTCCTCCGGGGGCGGCTCGTGGCCGTGGGACACCATGGTCCGCTCGCCCTCGTAGGCCATGGAGACGGTCACCGGCGAGTGCCAGCCGGGCACCGTGCGCGAGGAGGTGAGATCGATGCCCTCGCCCTGTTCGAGCGCGTCCCAGCAGTACTCGCCGTAGTGGTCGTCCCCGAAGGCCGCGGCGAGGGACGTCCTCAGGCCGAGACGGGCGAGCGCGGTGGCCATGTTGGCGACCCCGCCGGGACTGGAGCCCATCCCCCGGGCCCAGGACTCGGTGCCGCGCACGGGCGCCGAGTCCAGACCGGTGAAGATGATGTCGAGGAAGACCGTGCCCGTGAGGTAGACGTCCCAGGGCGGATCGTCCGGAGTGCGCAGGACGGCGAGCGGGTCGACCTGGGTCTGACAGCGCGCTGCCTGCGTGAGGTGCTCGGGTTCCTCTCCGGCGATCGTGCGGGACGGGGTCACGGTGCGCTCCCTGGTGTGCGGATCTGGCCAGTGTGCACCAGATCTCCCCGGGCACAAGGCCGGTCGTACCCGGAGGACCGCTACCAGCGGGGCATCACCGGCGCCCGCCATCCCGGTTCGCCCACCCGCATCGCCGCCGCGTCGTCCCGCTCGCGCAGGGTGCCGTCGTCGTCGGCCCATCGCCGGTGCAGCCGGGCCAGTTCGTCCCGGTCCAGGTCGACGCCGAGGCCGGGTGCGTCGGTGACGGCGACCCGGCCGCCGGTGAAGGTGAGCCGCTCGGTGAGGACGTCCTCCGACTGCCAGGGGTAGTGGGAGTCGCAGGCGTGGTGGAGGTCCGGCACGGTGGACGCCACCTGGGTCATCGCGGCGAGGCTGACGCCGAGGTGGGTGTTGGAGTGCATGGACACCCCGACGCCGAAGGCGGCGCAGATCGCGGCGAGCCGCTGGGTGTTGCGCAGCCCGCCCCAGTAGTGGTGGTCGGAGAGGACCACCTGAACGGCGTCCCTGGTGAACGCCTCCTTGATCTCCCCGAAGGTGGTCACGCACATGTTGGTGGCGAGCGGGATGCCCGCCCGTCGCCCACCACCGCCCTTGCCCGAGGCGCTTCGCGCCGCCCCTCTCAATCCGGCGGCCACCTCGGCCATCGCGGGCGTGCCCAGTGTCGGGTCCTCCAGGTACTCCAGGACCTCCCCGAGTTCCTCGGCCACCTTCAGCGAGGTCTCGACGGACCAGGCCCCGTTGGGGTCGAGCCGCAGCGGGTGCCCGGGGAAGGCCTCGGCGAGGGCGCGTACGGCCGCGATCTCCTCCTCGGGCGGGAAGACGCCGCCCTTGAGCTTGAAGGAGGTGAACCCGTACCGCTCCTTGAACCGGCGTGCCTGGGCGACGACTCCGGCCGGGTCGAGGGCGGCACCCCAGTCGTCCGGCTCGGCCGCGACGCCCTCCGGGTGGCCGGCCCACTTGTAGAAGAGGTAGGCGCTGTACTCGACCGTGTCGCGCACCTTGCCGCCGAGCAGCGCGTGCACGGGCAGCCCGAGCGCCTTGCCCTGGGCGTCCAGGCAGGCCACCTCGAAGGCGGACAGCACGGACAGCCGCAGTTTGTCGGCGCTCTGCACCCCGCGCAGCCCGCCGGCGTCCACGGCGCCCGTGACCCGGCTCTCGTCCACGGCGAGGTCCAGGGAGAAGAGTCCGTTCACATCCATGACCGAGCGTCCGGGGAGGCGCTCGGCGAGGACGCGGGCCGGCTCCAGGTACTTGGTGTCTCCGTAGGTCTCGCCGAAGCCGGTGATCCCGTCGGCCGTCACCACCTCCACGATCAGGCGGGGGGTGTACGGCTGGTGCACGCCCTGGGTGTTGAGCAGCGGCGCGTCGGCGACCAGGATCGGGGTCAGCCGTACCTCGGTGGTGGTCAGGTCACGGGTCACAGGGAGGCTCCTACGAGGTCGAGTCCGGCGGCGAGGAGGGCCTTCAGGGCGGCGAGGTCGGCGGGCGAGGGGTCGGCGAGCGGGGCACGGACGGGGCCGACGCGCTCACCGCGCAGCCGGGCCGCCGCCTTCACCAGGGACACCGCGTATCCGGGTACGCGGTCGCGGAGTTCGACGAAGGGGACGTAGAAGTCGCGCAGCAGCTTCTCGGTCGTGCTGTGGTCGCCGCCGCGCAGGGCGGTGAAGAAGGCGTCCGCGATCTCGGGGGCGAAGGCGTGCACGGCGGAGGAGTAGGCGGGGACGCCGACGGCGGCGTAGGCGCGGGCCTGGATCTCGGCGGTGGCGGCGCCGTTGAAGAAGAGGAAGTCCTCGGGCGCGGCGAGGGTGAGGCGCTGGAGGCGGTCGAGGTCACTGTGGCCGTCCTTGAGGCCGATGACGTTCGGGATGCGCGCGATGCGCCGCACCGAGGCCACCGTATAGGCGACCTGACCGCGCTGGTAGGCGACGAGCGGCAGCCGGGTGCGGGCGGCGAGGTGCTCCAGCTGGGCGGCGAGGCCGTCCTGCGGGGCGGCGACGAGGTAGTGCGGCAGCACGAGCAGGGCGTCGGCCCCCTCCTCCTCGGCGATCCGCGCGAACCGGGCGGCCTGCGCCCACCCGTATCCCGCACCGGCAACCACGGGCACGTGCCCGCCCGCCTCCTCGACGGCGATGGCGACGACCCGCCGGTACTCCTCCTCGTCCAGCGAGAAGAACTCGCCGGTGCCGCAGGCAGGGAAGACGGCCCCGGGCGCGGCGGCGAGCCGCGCGGCGACATGGGCGCGGAAGCCCTCGGGGTCGAGGGAGCCGTCGTCGTGGAAGGCGGTGAGCGGGAAGGACAGCACACCGCGCGCCATGCCCTCCCGCAGCCACCGCGCCACGCCCTGCGGAGTCGGGTCGCCGCCCACCTGATCATCTCCCCTTATGAATGTTGTCTATGTATGAAAACAGAGGCTAGATACATGGACGCGCGAGAGTCAATGAGGGAACAACAAAAGAGCCCCATCCCGCACATAGCGGAATGGGGCTCTACTGGAGCGCCGGGCAGGCCTTGCACCTGCATTTCCCCGCAGGAAGCGGGGCGTCTTTCCTTGGACCACCAACGCACAGTCCGGCACCGGAAGTTCCGGCGACCGCGACGTGATCAACCATAGCGCATCCGGCGGGTCACGAGCCAACTCGCCAACAGAAGGCGCCCTTTTACCCAGGCATGCTGATCACAAACACAGAAGTGACCCGTATCACGTCCAGTGAACTTCTTCCCGAACCACGTAATTGATACAACTTGCTCGCGCGTTCCTGTCCGTCGACGGTCGTCGCCCATCCCCCCTCTTTTCTGAGCCACTGCTCTCGTCCGCCCTGGAACGCCCGTGTCCGCCCCCCGCTCCCTGCCCTGGCCCCTCGTCGCCCTTTTCACGGCCGGGTATCTCGCCCCGTACCTGCTGCCGACCATCGTCGGCCGGCTCGGCACCGGGCTCGCTCTCTCCGCCACCCAAGCCGGAGCCATCGGCAGTGCGCTGTTGCTGAGTTCGGCCACGGCGGGCTTCCTGCTGGCCTCCCGGGTCGAGCGGATCGGTGCCCGCCCCCTCGCCCGGCTCGGGCTCGCGCTCGCCGTCGTCGGCTACGGCGGGGCCGCCCTCACCGGCGTCGTCCCGGCCGTCGTCGTGGGCGCGCTCGTCGGCGGGCTCGGGTCCGGAACGGTCACGGCCGTCGCCGCCACCGGCATCGCCGCCATGGGGGTGCCTCCGGCCCGAACGGAGTCGAGAGCCTGGGGGAGCGATCCGCACCGGGTCACCACGCTCGGACTGCTCGGCGTCTCCGCCCTCGCCGGCGCCCTCTACCTGACGATCCCCCACCTCGGCGCCGGCCACGGGCAGCCGCTCGCCGCGCTCGCGCTGACCGCCCTCGCGGTATGGCCGCTCACCGGCCGCCTGCCCGGCCGCACGGCCCCGGCCCGCACCCGCACCGGGCACGGCAGGCTCCCCCACCTCCGGTCCGGCCTGCTGCTGGCCGCCGCCATGCTCTGCTGGTCCCTGGCGCAGAACTCCCTGTGGGGCGTCAGCGGCCGCATCGGCCTCGGCCAGGCACATCTGACCGAGGTCACCGTCGGAGCGGTGTTCGCGGTCGCGCTCGGGGCCGGCCTGGTCGGGGTCGTGGGCGCCGGGACACTCGGGCCGAGGCTCGGCCGGGCGCTGCCGATCGGCGGCGGTACGGCGCTGATCGCGGCCTGCATCGCGCTCAGCGCGTCGGCGACGGACCTGCCGTCCTTCGCCGGGGGCGAGATCGCCTGGAACCTGCTCTATCCGGTCGTGCTGTCGTACGTCATCGGCCTCGCCGCCTCCCTCGACCCGCGCGGCCGCTGGGCGGTGCTGGTCGGCTCGGCGTCCTCGCTGGGCACGGCGGCCGGGCCGCTGACCGGGAGCGCGCTGGCGGCGTGGGCGGGCTTCCCGGTCATGGGCGAGGTGCTGGCCGTCGGGCTGCTGGGGGTGGCGGTGCCCCTGACGATGGTGGCCCTCCGCGCGAGCAGGCACCTGTCGTCCGTGGTGGAGATCCAACTGGACACCCCCGTCGTGCCCGCCCAGCGGACCTACGGCACCGCCTGTCCGAACTCGTACGCGTCCACCTCGGCGAGGTAGCGGGCCCGCCGCTCCTCGTCGTCCTCCAGGAAGGAGGCGCGGAAGGAGTTGCGGGCCAGCTCGCGCATCTGCTCCTTGGCCAGCCCGAGGGCGTCGCGCACGGCGTGGTAGTTGTCGGCGACGTACCCGCCGAAGTAGGCCGGGTCGTCGGAGTTCACCGTGCACAGCAGGCCGGCGTCGAGCATGGCCGCGAGGGGATGGTCCGCGAGGACGTCCACCGCGCGCAGCCGGACGTTGGACAGCGGGCACAGGGTCAGCGGCACGCGGTCCCGGACCAGCCGCTCGACCAGCGCCGGGTCCTCCATGCAGCGCAGACCGTGGTCGACGCGTTCCACGCCGAGCACGTCCAGGGCCTCGGTGATGTACTCCGGCGGGCCCTCCTCACCGGCATGCGCCACGCGCCGCAGCCCGAGCGCGGCCGCGGCCTCGTACACCTCACGGAACTTCACCGGCGGATGCCCGACCTCGGCCGAGTCCAGGCCGATACCGGTGATCCGGTCCAGGTAGGGCCGGGCCGCCTCCAGGGTCTCCAGCGCGGAGTCGGCGGACTCGTCACGCAGGAAGCACATGATGAGCCTCGTGGAGACGCCGTGGTTCTCCTCGCTGCGGCCGAGCGCCCGCCACAGCCCCTCCACGACCGTGCCCATGGGCACGCCCCTCGCGATGTGCGCCTGCGGGTCGAAGAAGATCTCCGCGTGCCGCACGCCCTGCGCGGCGGCGCGGGCGAGGTAGGCGTCGGCCAGGTCCGCGAAGTCCTGCTCGGTGCGCAGGACGGCCATCAGCTCGTAGTACAGGTTCAGGAAGGACTGCAGGTCCTCGAACTGGTACGCCTTGCGCAGCTCGTCGGTGTCGGCGTAGGGCAGCCGGACGCCGTTGCGGGCGGCCAGCTCGAACGCCAGCTCGGGTTCCAGGGTGCCTTCGACGTGGAGGTGCAGTTCTGCTTTCGGGAGGGGCATCAAAGCATCGTACGGCCCCCTTCCCACCTGCCCTTTCAGCGACGCTTGGGGACCTGTACCCGCTGCAGGTCGTACGCCACGGTCAGCTCTCCCTCGAACCCGGCGGCACGCGCCTGCCGCTCGAACTCCTCCGGTTCCGCGTAGCGCTGGCTGAAGTGGGTGAGGACGAGATGCCGCACCCCGGCGTCCCGTGCCGCGGCCGCCGCCTGTCCGGCCGTCAGATGGCCGTGGTCCTCGGCGAGTCCGGCGTCCTCGTCGAGGAAGGTGGACTCGATGACAAGCAGGTCGCAGCCCTCGGCGAGCGCGTGCACGCCGTCGCACAGCCGGGTGTCCATGACGAACGCGAACCGCTGCCCGCGCCGCACCTCGCTGACCTCGTCCAGCGTCACGTTCCCGAGCCGCCCCTCGCGCTGGATCCGGCCGACGTCCGGCCCCTTGATCCCGTGCGCGGCGAGCCGTCCGGGCAGCATGCGGCGCCCGTCGGGTTCGGTCAGCCGGTAGCCGTAGGACTCGACGGGGTGCGACAGCTTGCGGGCCTCCAGCGTGTACGACGGTGTCACCGCGAGGATGCCGTCCGCGTCGACCGGCGCCTCGGTGAGGGGGACCGTCTCCCGGTAGGCGGTCGCGTAGCGCAGCCGGTCGAAGAAGCGCTGCCCGGAGCGCGGGTAGTGCGCGGTGACCTCGTGCGGCACCTGGTCGAGGTTGATCCGCTGGATCACTCCGGCGAGGCCGAGGGAGTGGTCGCCGTGGAAGTGCGTGACGCAGATCCGGTTCAGGTCGTGGGCGGCGACCCCGGCGCGCTGCATCTGCCGCTGTGTGCCCTCGCCGGGGTCGAACAGGACGCCCTCGCCGTCCCAGCGCAGCAGATAGCCGTTGTGGTTGCGGTGCCGGGTCGGGACCTGGCTGGCGGTGCCGAGGACCACCAATTCACGGACGGACATGGCGGCTTATCCCGGAGGCCATTCCATGCCGCGGCCGCCCAGGACGTGCGCGTGCGCGTGCCAGACGGTCTGGCCGGCGCCGGCGCCGGTGTTGAAGACGATGCGGTAGCTTTCCAACTTGTCCTCGTCGGCCACGGCCTGCGTCTCAGCGAGTACATCGGCCGCCAGCTGAGGGGCTTGTGCGGCGAGCGCGGCCGCGTCCTTGTAGTGCGCCTTGGGAATCACCAGGACGTGCGTGGGCGCCTGGGGGTTTATGTCCCGGAAGGCGACGGTGGTTTCCGTCTCTCGGACGATCGTCGCCGGGATATGGCCCGCGACGATCTTGCAGAACAGGCAGTCGTCCTGCGGTTCTCCCGCCATAACGCGTGCGCTCGCTTTCGCCGGTGATCAGTACGGGTGGCATCGTAGTCGGTCGGGTGCGGGTCGGTGGGGGTGCTCGCGCCCACGCGGCGGAGCCGCATATCGACGCGGCCCCGCGCCCCTTAGGCGGGCAAGCCCGGCGGTGACTTGGCAGGTACCGACTCCAGTGCCTCCAGTGCGAGGCGGATCGCCTCGTCCAACTGGGCGTCCCTTGCCTCCGCCCAGTCCTGGGGGCGCTGGACCACCTCCACGTCGGGGTCGACGCCGTGGTTCTCCACGTCCCAGCCGTAACCCTCCAGCCAGATCGCGTACTTCGGCTGGGTGATCAGTGTGCCGTCGACCAGGTGGTAGCGGCTGTCGATGCCGATCACTCCGCCCCAGGTGCGGGTGCCCACGACCGGGCCGATGCCGAGGGCCTTGATGGCCGCGTTGACGATGTCGCCGTCGGAACCGGAGAACTCGTTGGCGACGGCGACGACCGGGCCCCTGGGCGCGTCCAGCGGGTAGCTGGTGGGCCGCATGCCGCGCGGCACGTCCCAGCCGATGATGCGCCGGGCGAGCTTCTCCACCACCAGCTGGGAGGTGTGACCGCCCCGGTTCTCCCGGACGTCGACCACGAGTCCCTCCCGGGCCACCTCGACGCGCAGGTCGCGGTGGATCTGCGCCCAGCCGGGGGCCTGCATGTCCGGGACGTGGAGGTAGCCGAGCCGGCCGCCGGAGGCCCGGTGGACGTGGGCGCGTCGGTCGGCGACCCAGGCGTGGTAGCGCAGCGGCTCCTCGTCGGGGACCGGGACGACGACCGTGTGCCGGGGCTCTCCCCCGTCGGCCGGTGCGACGGTCAGCTCGACGGGCTGTCCGGCCGTGCCCACGAGCAGCGGTCCGGGTCCGGTGACCGGGTCGACCGGGTGGCCGGCGACGGCGAGGATCGTGTCCCCGGGGCGTACGGCGACGCCGGGTGCGGCGAGCGGGGAGTGGGCGTCCGGGTCGGAGGTCTCCGCCGGGAGGATGCGGTCGATGCGCCAGCCGCCGTCCTCGTGACGGGAGATGTCGGCGCCGAGCAGGCCCTGCCGGGGGCCGCCGCCGGGGCCCCCGGGCGGGGTGACGTAGGCGTGCGAGGTGCCGAGTTCGCCGTGCACCTCCCACAGCAGGTCGACGAGATCGCTGTGGGTGGCGAGGCGGTCCAGCAGCGGGCGGTAGCGGTCGAGGACGCCGTCCCAGTCGACGCCGTCGAGGTCGGGCCGCCAGTAGTGGTCGCGCATGAGGCGGCCGGTCTCGTCGTACATCTGCCGCCACTCGGCGGCCGGGTCCACTCTCTGCCGGACGCGGGCGAGGTCGACCGAGACGCTGCTGTCGCCGTCGTCGTCGGAGCCGGTGCGGCGGTCGCTGGGCACGACCCGGAGCCGGCCGTCGCTCCACAGCAGGACCCGTTTGCCGTCCCCGCTGACCTCGAAGTGGTCGGCGTCGGCGGCGAGCTGTTCCAGGCGGCGCTGGGCGAGGTCGTAGCGCTCCAGCTCGGTGTGCGGGCCGGGGTCCTCGGGGTGGGCGCGGGAGGCGCCGAGCACGCCGTGCACGGGGTGCCGCAGCCAGAGCACGCCGTCCTTGGCGGCGCGCAGGACGGAGTAGCGGCCGGCCTCGACGGGGAACGGCACGATGCGGTCGGCGAGGCCTTCCAGGTCGATGCGGGTGACCGGGGCGCCCTCGCTGTCGGGGGTCTCGTCCTTGTCGGGGGTCTCGAAGGGGCGGCCGTGCCGCTGCGGGCCGAAGGGCGAGGGTGTGGTGGCGGCCAGGGTGATCAGATGCGGGCGGGCGCCGACCACGAACGCGAGGTCGAAGACGTGCTCGTCGTAGACCGGGTCGAAGGCGCGGTTGGAGAGGAAGGCGAGGTGTTTGCCGTCCAGGGTGAAGGCGGGCGCGTAGTCCTGGAAGCGCAGCGGGGTCGCCTCGGTGACCGAGAGGTCGGTGGTGTGGGCGAGGCGCAGCTGGGACAGCGGGCGAGGGCCGGGGTGGGCCCAGGCGAGCCAGCCCGAGTCGGGGGAGAACGCGAGGCCGGAGACCTCGCCGTCGTCGCAGCGGTCCACCTCGCGCACCTCGCCGGACTCGCGCTCGACGAGCAGCAGCCGCCCGTCGTGCGAGGCGACGGCGACGCGGCCGCCGTCGGGCGCCACGGCCAGCTCCAGGACCCGGCCGAGCCGGCCGGCGGCCAGGCGCCGGGCGGTCGTCCCCGGGGCGAGCCCGGTCGCGGGGGCGAACTCCAGGGCGTCGTCGCCCTCGGCGTCCGTCACCCACACCACCCACTCCTCGCCCTCGGTCCGGAAGGTGCGCGGCTGCCGGGCCCGGACGCCGGGGGTGGCGGCGAGGGCGCGGGCGGGCCCGGAGCGATGGGTGACCCAGTGGACGCCGCCGCGCACGCTGACGGCGCTTCCGCGTGCGGTGTGGTCGGGCGACGCGGCCCCGAACCAGCGCGTCGCGTTCACCGGATACGGCCGCAGGTCGAGGCGTGGCCCGCCCAGCCGCACCTCCAGCCGCCTCGGCTCGGCGCCCTCCAGGTCGTCCAGGAGCCACAGTTCACCGGCCGAGCCGTAGACGACCCGCGTGCCGTCCCCGGCCGCGTGCCGGGCGTAGAAACCGTCGAGCGGGGAGTGCCTTCGCAGGTCGGAGCCGTCGGCGAGCGAGGAGTACAGCGCACCGGTGCCCTCGTGGTCGGACAGGAACGCGATCCGCTCCCCCGCCCACACCGGGCACTCGATGTTCCCGTCCAACTCCTCGTGGAGGCGTACGAACCCGCCGTCGCCCGCGCGGTCGATCCACAGCTTGCCCGCCGTACCGCCGCGGTAGCGCTTCCAGTACGCAGCCTCCCGGCCCATCGGCGCGGACAGCAGCACGGTGGCGGGCCCGAACGCCACGTCGCCGACGGGACCGTAGGGCAGGGTGGCCGCCGGGCCGCCGTCGAGCGGGACGGCGTGCGCCCAGGTCTGGCGCAGGCTGGGGCGGCCCCGCGCGCTGAGCGCGAGCACCTGTCCCTCCGGGGTCCAGCCGCTCACCTCGGTGCGCCGGTTGCCCCAGTACGTCAGCCGCTCCGCGGGGCCTCCGGCCACCGGGGCGACATGCACCTCGGGCGCGCCGTCCCGGGTGGAGGTCCAGGCGAGGGCGGTCCCGTCGGGCGAGATCCGGGGCCGTGTCACCGGCATGTTGTCGGCGCTGACCCGCCAGGCCCGGCCGCCGTCGAGGGGGGCCAGCCAGACGTCGTCCTCGGCGACGAAGGCCACCAAGTCGCCGTGCAGATGGGGGAATCGGAGATATCCGGACGAGGCCGAAGATGCCGAAGATGCAGTGGAACCCGTCGAAGCGCCCTGAGTCACCCCGTCACCTTACGCAGCGGCCGCCTTTGCGCGCTCCTGGTTCCGATCACTTGCCCTGCGCGGGCCAGCAGGTGGGATCGCCCTTGCACCAGACGGTGCGGGTGACGGTGACCGTGGGGCCCGGCTGCCGGTAGGAGTAGGAGGGGTGGTAGGCGGCGGGCGGCTTGTACGTCACATGGGGCGTGGCATTGCAGTTGCCGAGCCCGTCGACGCGGAACACCTGCTTGCCCCCGACCTTGGCCGTCAGATCCCCGCGCACACAGACCCCGTCGACGGCCCGGGTCACCCTGCCGGTGACGGTTATCCTGCGCCTGTCCGTGGTCTGGCCCTGGCAGTTGACGGAGACGACGTTCTTCGCCTTCGACTGGGCTCCGTCGTTTCCGAAGCCGGTGGTGAAACTCCCGGTGCAGGTGAGCCAACTCACGCCCACGTGCTGCTGTTTGAGTTCGTGTGTCGCGGTCTTGTCGAGGGTGTACGCCACCATGGCCGAGCTGAGTCCGCCCGGCTCACAGCCCACCACCGTCCCCAGGGCCACCGCCGCAAGCCCTGCCCCGGCCGCCACCCGAGTCCCTCGCGCCCGCCGCGTTCGCTGCCCTATGCGCTTCAAAGGCCCCATGAACAGCAGCGTGCCACCGGCGCCGGAGCGGTCGGTAGACCGGATACGGCCACTCCACTTGACGTCGGCCCCGTCCGTGTCACCCCGTACTGTGGCCCGATGCGCAGCGAACGCAGGCTCAGGCGGTTGGTCCTGGGCGAGGAGGAGTGGCGGTGGACCGTCCGGCACCGGCACACGGAAGGTGAGCCCTGCCAGGAGGTACTGACGCTGTCCCGGGAGGGGACGGTGGTGCGGGTGGTCTTCCGGGACGGACCCGGCCGCGTGGTCGGCACCGCTGCCTACTCCCACTCCGGGCTCGTGGTCGACGAGCGGGGACGCTCGGCCAATCTGCACGAGCCCGGCGTCGTACGGGCCTTCGTGGACGAGGTGCGGCGACGGGGCCTGGGTGCCGGTGACGTGGACGGATGGGAGCTGCTGCCGGCCGTCGTCGTCAGGCGCGCAGCAGCAGCCACTCCTGAAGTTCCACCAGGTTGCCCTCCGGGTCCTTGAGGTGGGCCACCCGCATGCGGTCGGTCATGGGGGCCGGGCCGTGCAGGAGGGTGGCGCCCCGGGAGGTGATCTCCGCGCAGTAGGCGTCGAGGTCGTCCACCCGCAGGACGACCAGGGAGCGGTGGCCGCATGCCTCTTCGCCCAGTTCGCCCAGGACTTCGGCCATCATCGCGCGGTCCTGCAGCGCGATCCCGGCGGAGCCCGTGTGCGGGCTGAACTTCTCGTACGGTCCCTCGGTCGCTCCGGACTGCGGCTTGAGGCCGAGGACTTCGCCGTAGAAGCGGTAGCAGGCGGCGAAGTCGGTGACGAGCAGCCGGACTTGGGCGAGTTCCATGGTGATGCCCTCTGCGGTCAGGACCAGCGGCCGGTGCGGCCCAGGAGGAGGGCCGCGGCGGCGGTGCCGGCGGTGGATGTGCGCAACACGGTGGGACCGAGCACATAGGCCCGCGCGCCCGCCTCCTCGAAGAGCGCCAGCTCATCGCGGGAGACGCCGCCTTCGGGCCCGACGACCAGCACGATCTCGCCCTCGGCGGGGAGTTCGGCGGTGGCGAGCGGGGTGCTGCCGTGCTCGAAGTCGGAGTGGAGGACGGCGGCGAAGTCGGCTTTGGCGAGAAGTGCGGCAACCTGCTTGGTCGTCGCTGCGTCCGCGACCTCCGGGAAGCGGACCCGGCGGGACTGCTTGCCGGCCTCGCGGGCCGTGGCCCGCCACTTGCCGAGGGCCTTCAGCCCGCGCTCGCCCTTCCACTGGGTGATGCAGCGGGCCGCCTGCCAGGGCACGATGGCGTCGACGCCGACCTCGGTCATGGTCTCGACGGCGACCTCGCCCCGGTCGCCCTTGGGCAGAGCCTGGACGACGGTGATGCGCGGGGCGGGTTCCGGTTCCTCGGTCACGGAGGTCATGCGGACGATCAGCCGGTCCTTGCCCTCGGTGCCGGTCACCTCGCACACCGCGTAGCGCCCGGCGCCGTCGGTGAGGACGACCTCCTCACCGGGCTGCAGCCGCTTCACGGAGACGGCGTGCCGCCCCTCGGGCCCGTCCAGGACGTAGCGGGAACCGTCCGGGTCGAAGTGCTCGACGACGAAGACCGGGGCCGTCATCGCGCGTCACCTCCGGCCGACAACGCTGTCCGGGCGGCGGCGAGTTCGCCCGCCAGCACCTCCACCAGCCGCCCGGCCGGGAGCTCTCGGGCCATGCGGTGCCCCTGGCCCGCCCATAGCGCCATGCCCTGCGCGTCCCCGGCCTTGGCGGCGGCCTTGCGCAGCGGCGAGGTCAGGTGGTGGATCTCGGGGTAGGCGGCAGGGGCGTACGGGCCGTGTTCGCGCAGGAAGCGGTTGACCAGGCCGCGGGCCGGGCGGCCGGAGAAGGCGCGGGTCAGCTCGGTGCGCGCGAACAGGGGGTTGGTCAGCGCCTGCTTGTGCAGGGCGTTCGCGCCGGACTCGTGGGTGGCGAGGAACGCGGTGCCGAGCTGGGCCGCGCTCGCGCCCGCGGCGAGGACGGCGGCGATCTGGCCGCCGCGCATGATGCCGCCGGCGGCGACGACCGGGATGCCCACGGTCTCCCGGATCTGCGCGACCAGCGAGAGCAGCCCGATGCCGGAGCGGTCGTTCTCCGGGATGTCCCGGTGGGTGCCCTGGTGGCCGCCGGCCTCCACGCCCTGCGCGATCACCGCGTCGGCCCCGGCCCGCTCGACCGCGAGGGCCTCCTCGGCGGTGGTGGCGGTGACCAGGGTGAAGGTTCCGGCACGGCGGAGGGAGTCGATGACGTCGCGGCTCGGGACGCCGAAGTGGAAGGAGACCACCGGCACCGGGTTGTCGAGGAGCACGGCGAGCTTCGCGTCGTAGCCGTCGTCCCGGCCGCTGTCCGGGTCGCCCAGCTCGGTCTCGTACCAGGCGGCCTCGCCGGCCAGCTGGTGGGCGTAGATCTCCACGGCGCCGGAAGGGGGCGCGGCGGTGGCCGCTCCGGTGGAGCCGGTGCTCGCACCGGGATGCTCGGGCTGGGGCATGAACACGTTCACGCCGAAGGGGCGGTTCGTGAGCCCCCGCAGCTGCTTGATCTCCTGGTACATGCCGTCGGCGGTCTTGTATCCGGCGGCGAGGAACCCGAGACCGCCCGCCTCGGAGACGGCGGCGGCGAGCTGCGGGACGGAGACACCGCCCGCCATGGGGGCCTGCACGATCGGGTGGGGAAAGAGATCGGTCAGCGCGGAGGACATGACGGCATGTTGTCACGTCCTCCGATCAAGTCCGAATCGGCCCTTCCCGCTGGCACATGCCACCTCCCACCCGACCGAGCGGAGTGGCGAGGCCCACTCCTCGCCCGCTTCCCGGCCGACCGAGTCGGGTGGTGAGTGGGCGGAGGACGGGAGTCCAGGGGGCGGGGCCCCCTGGTGGGGTTCAAGGGGCGGAGCCCCTTGCCGTCAGCGCCCGTTGAACGCGTCCTTCAGCCGCGAGAACAGCCCCTGCTGCCCCGGCTGGAACTGCCCCGTCGGCCGCTCCTCACCCCGCAGCTTCGCCAGCTCGCGCAGCAGTCGCTCCTGCTCGGGATCCAGCTTGGTCGGCGTCATGACCTCGACGTGCACGATCAGGTCACCGCGGCCACCGCCCCGCAGATGCGTGACACCCCGGTTGTGCAGCGGAATCGACTGCCCGGACTGCGTACCGGGGCGGATGTCGACCTCCTCCATCCCGTCCAGCGTCTCCAGCGGCACCTTGGTGCCGAGGGCCGCCGCGGTCATCGGGATGGTGACCGTGCAGTGCAGATCGTCACCGCGCCGCTGGAAGGTGGGGTGCGGCAGCTCGTGGATCTCGACGTACAGATCACCGGCCGGACCGCCACCGGGCCCGACCTCGCCCTCACCGGCGAGCTGGATCCGGGTGCCGTTGTCGACACCGGCCGGGATCTTCACGGTCAGCGTCCGCCGCGACCGCACCCGCCCGTCACCGGCGCACTCCGGGCACGGCGTCGGCACGACGGTCCCGAAGCCCTGGCACTGCGGACACGGCCGTGAGGTCATGACCTGGCCCAGGAAGGACCGGGTGACCTGCGAGACCTCACCACGGCCCCGGCACATGTCACACGTCTGGGCCGACGTCCCCGGAGCCGCGCCCTCACCGTTGCAGGTGTTGCACACGACGGCCGTGTCGACCTGGATGTCCTTGGTCGTCCCGAAGGCCGCCTCGTCCAGCTCGACCTCGATCCGGATCATCGCGTCCTGGCCGCGCCGGGTGCGCGAGCGCGGGCCGCGCTGCGACGCCGTACCGAAGAACGCGTCCATGATGTCGGAGAAGTTGCCGAAGCCACCGGCGCCGAAGCCGCCCGCACCGGCGCCGCCCGCCTGGGAGAGCGGGTCGCCGCCGAGGTCGTAGACCTGCTTCTTCTGCGGGTCCGACAGCACCTCGTAAGCGGCGTTGATCTCCTTGAACCGCTCCTGGGTCTTCGGGTCGGGGTTGACGTCCGGGTGCAGCTCGCGCGCGAGCCGACGGAACGCCTTCTTGATCTCATCCTGCGACGCGTCGCGGCGCACGCCGAGAACGGCGTAGTAGTCCGTGGCCACTTACGACTCCGCCAGGATCTGTCCGACGTACCGTGCCACTGCGCGTACCGCTCCCATCGTTCCCGGGTAGTCCATGCGGGTCGGTCCGACCACGCCGAGCTTGGCAACCGCCTCGCCGCCCGAACCGTAGCCGACCGACACGACGGAGGTTGAGTTGAGTCCTTCATGGGCGATCTCGTGCCCGATGCGCACGGTCATGCCCGGATCCTTCGCCTCGCCGAGGAGCTTGAGGAGCACGACCTGCTCCTCAAGAGCCTCCAGGACGGGCCGGATCGTGAGAGGGAAGTCATGTCCGAAGCGGGTGAGATTGGCGGTACCGCCGATCATCAGCCGCTCCTCGTTCTCCTCGACCAGTGTCTCCAGCAGAGTGGAGAGCACCGAGGAAACCGTACCTCGGTCCTCGGCCTCGAAGGCCTCCGGCAGGTCCTCGACCAGGTTCGGCACATCGGTGAACCGGCGGCCCGCGACCCGGCTGTTCAGCCGGGCCCGCAGATCCGCCAGGGACGACTCGCCGAACGGGGCCGGGCAGTCGACCATCCGCTGCTCGACCCGGCCGGTGTCCGTGATCAGCACGAGCATCACGCGCGCGGGCGCGAGCGAGAGCAGCTCCACATGCCGCACGGTGGACCGGGTCAGCGACGGGTACTGGACGACGGCGACCTGCCGGGTCAGCTGCGCGAGCAGCCGCACGGTCCGCGCCACCACGTCGTCGAGATCGACGGCGCCGTCGAGGAAGTTCTGGATCGCCCGCCGTTCGGGCGCCGTCATCGGCTTGACGCCCGCGAGCTTGTCCACGAAGAGCCGGTAGCCCTTGTCGGTGGGGATGCGCCCGGCACTGGTGTGCGGCTGGGCGATGAATCCCTCGTCCTCCAGGGCCGCCATGTCGTTGCGCACGGTCGCCGGGGAGACGCCGAGGTTGTGCCGCTCGGTGAGCGCCTTCGACCCCACCGGCTCCTCGGTGCCCACGTAGTCCTGGACGATGGCGCGCAGCACCTGAAGCCTGCGTTCACTCAGCATTCGCGCGCACCTCCAGCATGTCGTCCCTCGGCCCTTCGGTCGTCCGCCTGGCACTCTGCGTGTCCGAGTGCCAGAGTTCCCCGGCCCAGTGTACGGCCGTGGGGTACTGACAGGGCAAGGTCGGTGCCGCCTTACCTGGTTGAACGGCTAGCGTCGCGGTATGACGGTGACTTGGGAAGAGCTGGGGTGGGAACGGCTGGCCCCGGGGGTCGGGCGGTGCCGGCTGCCGGGCTGGGACTGCACCGTGGGCCTGGTCCT
The DNA here is from genome assembly GCF_001542625.1 of Streptomyces griseochromogenes. Lineage (NCBI taxonomy): Bacteria > Bacillati > Actinomycetota > Actinomycetes > Kitasatosporales > Streptomycetaceae > Streptomyces > Streptomyces griseochromogenes. The sequence continues at coordinate 9,210,354 of NZ_CP016279.1, forward strand.
CGGCGAGGGTACGGCCCTGGTGGTGGACGCCGGGTCGAGCCTGGCCGAGGGCGCGCGGGTGCGAGAGCACGCGCAGCGGATCGCGGGCCGCCGTGTGACTCATCTCGCGCTCACCCACCCCCATTTCGACCATGTCTTCGGCGCGGCGTCGTTCGCCGGGGCGGAGGTGTACGGGGCGGTGGGCATCGACGCGGTGTTCGCGTACGAGCGCGAGGAGATGCGCCTGGACGCGATCGGGAACGGCCTGCCCGAGGCGGACGCGGAGGAGGCGGCGGACCACCTCACCCCGCCTCGTCACCTGGTGTCCGGCGAGTGGACGCTGGACCTCGGCGACGGCCGCCAGGTGCTGCTGGCCAACGTCGGCCCCGGTCACACGGCCCACGATCTCGCGGTGCTCGTCCCCGGCTCGGTCTCCGGCGGGCCGGAGACCGTCTTCTGCGGCGACCTGGTGGAGGAGTCCGGCGAGCCACAGGCGGGCCCGGACGCCGTACCGTCCCGTTGGCCGGACGCACTGGACCGGCTGCTCTCCCTCGGCGGCGAGGACGCGCTGTACGTCCCCGGTCACGGAGCGGTGGTGGACGCGTCGTTCGTACGACGGCAACGCGACGAGCTGGCAGCACGTTTCGGCGTGTCGTGAGTGCGGGCCCCGCGCTTCTCCTATCGTCATCCAAATGCGCCAGTACTCCCCCGACCTGACCCCGCCGTGGAAGAAGCCCGAACCGGTGCCGGAGGTCCCTGCCGAGCCGGGGCTGGTGGTGGAGGAGCCCGGTACCGGGTTCTGCGGGGCGGTGATCCGCTGCGAGGCCGGCACGGTGACGCTGGAGGACCGCTTCGGCAAGCACCGGGTGTTCCCGCTGGAACCGCGCGGCTTCCTGCTGGAGGGGCGGGCCGTGACGCTCGTACGCCCCTCTTCGGGCCCTGCCCGCCCCACGCGTACGGCGTCCGGCTCGGTCGCCGTCCCCGGCGCCCGCGCCCGCGTGGCCCGGGCCGGCCGTATCTACGTCGAGGGCCGGCACGACGCCGAGCTGGTCGAGAAGGTGTGGGGCGACGACCTGCGCATCGAGGGTGTGGTCGTGGAGTACCTGGAGGGCGTCGACGACCTGCCGTCGATCGTGTCGTCCTTCGCACCGGGGCCGGACGCACGGCTGGGCGTGCTCGTGGACCACCTGGTGCCGGGCACGAAGGAGTGGCGCATCGCGGAGTCGGTGACCAGCGAACACGCGCTGGTGGTCGGCCACCCGTACATCGACATCTGGGAGGCCGTGAAGCCGGCCGCGCTGGGCATCGAGGCGTGGCCGAGGGTGCCGCACGGCCAGGACTGGAAGACGGGGGTGTGCCGTGCCCTGGGCTGGCCGTCGGAGAACACCGGGGCGGTGTGGCAGGCGATCCTGAAGCGGGTGGGGTCCTACAAGGACCTGGAGCCGGAGTTGCTGGGGCGGGTGGAGGAGCTGATCGACTTCGTCACGGGTAGCGGTGGGGCCTGACGTTGGGGAACGTTCCGAACTCGGTAGTGCCCAGTTCGAGTCCCAGAACCTCCAACGGGACTGAATCGTCGTACTTGATGATCTCCTGACTGAGATAGTCGGCGTTCTCGCCCTGGCCTGCGGGCTTCGTCAGCAGGACGCAGTGCGCCATGATCGGGTCGAGGATGAGGTAGGCGGGGTCTTTCCCGCCGCGTAGATCGAGCGTTTCACCACGTAGTCCTGGTGGACGCTTGACTTGGAGACAACCTCGACGACCATCGTGATCAGCGAGGACGGCAGCAGGCGGCCTGAGCCGGGAAGCAGGTCACGCTCCACGACCGCCAAGTCCGGTACCGGCTCACTGGCCTCGTCCAGAATGTCCACGCAGAACTTGGTCATCCCACGCTCGTCCACAGCGGTCATCTCCGTGGCCTCCACATCCGCCGCGTCCTTTTGGCGGCAGCCTGCGAACCAGGTCAGGGACCGAACCGGCGTTACGTGGCGATTCACTCGCCAGAGTGATCAGTCCACCAGGTCCCGCACCACCGCATCCGCCAGCAACCGCCCCCGCAGCGTCAGCACGGCCCGCCCCTCGTCGTACCGCCCCTCCTGGAGGAGCCCCTCCGCCAGCGCCCGCCGCGACGCCGCGAGCCCCGCCTCCTTCAGCAGCGCCAGCGGCACCCCCTCCCGCAGCCGCAGCTCCAGCAGGATCCGCTCCACCCGCCGGTCCTCGTCGGACAGCAGTTCACGGCCCGCGCCCGGTGAGTGGCCGGAGGCGAGGGCCGCCGCGTACGCGCCCGGGTGCTTCACGTTCCACCACCGCACCCCGCCCACGTGCGAGTGCGCCCCGGGACCCGCGCCCCACCAGTCCGCGCCCCGCCAGTACAGCTCGTTGTGCAGGCAGCGCCCCGCCTCCGAGGTGGCCCAGTTGGAGACCTCGTACCAGTCGAAGCCCGCCGCCGACAGGGTCTCCTCGGCGATCAGGTAGCGGTCGGCGTGGACGTCGTCGTCCGTCATCGGGACCTCGCCCCGGCGGATGCGACGCGCCAGCTGGGTGCCCTCCTCGACGATCAGGGCGTAGGCGCTGACGTGGTCCGGGCCCGCGCCGATCGCCGCGTCCAGCGATGCCCGCCAGTCGTCGTCCGACTCCCCCGGCGTGCCGTAGATCAGGTCCAGGTTCACGTGCTCGAAGCCCGCCGCCCGTGCCTCCTCCACGCATGCCTCGGGGCGCCCCGGGGTGTGCGTGCGGTCGAGCACGCGCAGCACATGCTGCCTGGCGCTCTGCATGCCGAAGGAGATCCGGTTGAAGCCGCCCTCGCGCAGCGTGGCGAGGTAGGCCGGGTCGACCGACTCCGGGTTGGCCTCCGTCGTGATCTCCGCGTCCGGGGCGAGACCGAACTCGTCGCGGATCGCGCCCAGCATCCGTACCAGGTCGTCCGCGGCCAGCAGCGTCGGCGTACCGCCGCCGACGAAGACCGTACGGACGGCGCGCGGGTCGTCGCCGAGCACCTTGCGGGCCAGGCGGATCTCGTCGGTCAGGGTGTCCGCGTAGTTGTCCCTGGAGGCGAGCACTCCGCCGGTGCCGCGCAGCTCGGTCGCGGTGTAGGTGTTGAAGTCGCAGTAGCCGCAGCGGGTCGCGCAGTACGGGACGTGCAGGTAGAACCCGAGGGGTCGCTCGGCGGCGCCGGCGAGCGCGGATGCGGGCAGCGCGCCGTCGTCGGGTACGGGCTCGCCGTCGGGGAGTGCGGAAGGCATGTCCCCCATTGTCCCGTACGACGGCACTCACTCCGCCTGGAGCACCAGGAGGGCCAGGTCGTCCTCCGGCTGGCCGCCGCCGAAGTCGTGCACCAGGCGGCGGATCCTTTCCGCGATCAGCTCGGCGTTCAGGCCCGCACAGCCGGACAGGGCCCGCGCGAGTCCGTCGCCGTCGTCGAACTGACGCGAGCCCGAGCGCCGCTCGGTCACCCCGTCGGTGACGCACAGCAGGCTGTCACCGGGTCGCAGGTCGATGGTCTCGCTGGTGTACGTCTCGTCCTCGACCACCCCGAGCAGGGTCTGCGGCCGGGCGGCGGTGCGCACCTCGCCGTCGGGGTGCAGGATCAGCGGCAGCGGGTGCCCGGCGGAGGCGAGGGTGCAGCGGACGCCGTCGTCGTGCGGGGTCAGCTCGCCGTAGAGGAGGGACAGGAAGCGGGTCTGCGGGCCGTCCCCGGGGGCGACGGGCCGGCCGCCGGCGGCGACCAGGGCGCGGGCGGCCGCGTCGGCGGCCTCGGTGGCGTCGTCCAGGAGGAGCTGGTTGAGGCGGTCGAGGACGTCGGCGACCCGGTAGCCCTCGCGGGCGAGCAGGCGCAGCCAGGGGCGGGCGAGCCCGATCACGACCGCCGCCTCGGGGCCCTTGCCCTGGACGTCGCCGACCGCGAAGCACCAGCGGCCGTCGCCCGCCGGGAAGAGGTCGTAGAAGTCGCCGCTCGGGCCGCCCTTGTCACAGGGCTCGTAGACGAGCGCGCTGCGCATCCCGGGGATCTCGGCGACCGCGCCGGGCAGCAGGCCACGCTGCAGGACGGCGCTGATGGTGGCCTGCCGGGCGTACTGGCGGGCCGCGCCGATGGCGAGGGCCACCCGGCGGCTGAGGTCCTCGACGAGGCCGGTGACCTCGTCGGGGAACCTGTGCGGGCCGCAGCGCCCGATGACCAGCGTGCCGAGCGGCCGGCCGCCCGCTATGAGCCGGTAGGCGAGTGCCGTGCGGTCGGCGCCCCGCGGGCCCAGCGCCTCGCCGGGCCAGGGGTAGGGCTCCGGGCCGGAGTGCAGTGCGTCGCGCGGGGGCGGTGGGTCCTTCTCCAGGGCGCGGGTCAGTTCCTCGATCCGGTTCTCGCTGGCGTGCCACACGCGTGCGGGCGGGCCGCCGTCTCTGCCGCGCACGCTCGCCTCGTCCTCCAGCCACACCGCGCACCAGTCGGCGAGCCTGGGCACGATCAGCTGTCCGGTGAGGGCCGCGACCAGGTTCTCGTCGAGCTGTCCGGCGAGCAGGTCGGAGGCTTCGGCGAGAAAGGACAGCGCGCCCCGGCCCAGCCAGTCCCGGTCGGCTCCGGGGCGCTGCGGCTGCGGGGCGAGGGCCTCGGCGGCCTCCAGGGCGGGGACCGGGGCGGGCCCGTCCGGCTCGTCGCGGCCGCCGGGCGGCAGGCGCGCCCACACCGTCTTGGCGCCGGTGCGATAGGTGACGCCCCAGGACTCGGCGAGCGTGGCGACCAGACGCAGCCCGCGCCCGTGGTCGGAGACCTCGTACGGCGCCTCGCCGCTCGCGCCGTCGCGCGGGGCGCGGGAGGGGTGGCGGTCGCAGACCTCGACGACGAAGGCGCCGGTGTCCTCCATGCGCCATTCGACCTCCACGTCCGTACCGGCGTGGACCACGGCGTTGGTGACGAGTTCGCTGACGACGGCCATCGCGTCGTCGAGCAGGCGCACGGAAACCCCGGGGACCTCGGCCAGCGCGGCGCGCACCAGGACACGGGCGGAGCCGGGCGCGAGGGGGCTGCCGGGCAGGGTGGTACGCCCCTGTGCCGCGAAGGCCTGGGGCTCGTTCTCCCGCTGCGCCGGTATGGCAGCCATGTCCATGCGGCAAGGGTGACAGACAGGCCCCACGGATAAGCGCAGAGTTACCGAAGTGGACAGCGGCGTACGAGAACTGTGCTAAAGGAGCGTCAGAAGACGGCCACTTTCGAGCGGGGCTGAACGCAAGCCCCCAGGGGGCGCGGGGACTGCGCGACCGGCCGCGTACCGTCCGCGGCCGAACGACGGCGCGCAGTCCCCCCGGCGGCCCTAGGCCTCGCGCGACCCCGCGTACATCTCGTCGATGAGATGCCGGTACTCCCGCTCCACAACCGGCCGCTTCAGCTTCAGGCTCGGCGTGATCTCGCCGTGCTCCACATCCAGGTCGCGCGGCAGCAGCCGGAACTTCTTGATGGTCTGCCAGCGCTGCAGCCCCTCGTTGAGCTGCCTGACGTACCCGTCGACCATCTCGACCGTCTGCGGCGCGGCCACGATCTCGGCGTACGACTTGCCCTCCAGACCGTTCTCCTTCGCCCACTGGACGATCGCGATCTCGTCCAGGGCGATGAGGGCGGTGCAGTAGTTCCGGTCGGCTCCGTGCACCAGGATGTTGGAGACGTACGGGCACACCGCCTTGAACTGGCCCTCGACCTCGGCGGGGGCGACGTACTTGCCGCCGGAGGTCTTGATGAGGTCCTTCTTGCGGTCGGTGATGCGCAGATAGCCGTCGGGCGACAGCTCGCCGATGTCCCCGGTGTGGAACCAGCCGTCGCTCTCCAGCACCTCGGTCGTCTTCTCGGGCTGCTGGTGGTAGCCCTGCATGACGCCGGGGCCGCGCAGCAGGATCTCGCCGTCCTCGGCGATGCGCACCTCCGTGCCGGGCAGCGGCTTGCCGACGGTGCCGGTGCGGTAGGCCTCGCCGGGGTTGACGAAGGAGGCCGCGGAGGTCTCGGTGAGGCCGTAGCCCTCCAGGATGTGGATGCCTGCGCCGGCGAAGAAGTAGCCGATCTCGGGGGCCAGCGCGGAGGCGCCCGAGACACAGGCGCGCAGCCTGCCGCCGAATGCCTCACGCAGCTTGGAGTAGACGAGGGCGTCGGCCACCTTGTGCTTGGCGGCCAGGCCGAAGGGCACGGCGGCGGTGCCGGTGCGCCGGAAGTTGTCCTGACTGGCCTTGGCGTACTCGCGGGCCACTTCGGCGGCCCACTGGAAGATCTTGTACTTGGCCGGGCCGCCCTCGCGGGCCTTGGCCGCGACGCCGTTGTAGACCTTCTCGAAGATGCGCGGCACGGCCGCCATGTACGTCGGCTGCACCACCGGAAGGTTGTCGATGATCTTGTCGACGCGGCCGTCGACGGCGGTGACATGACCGACCTCGATCTGGCCGGAGGTGAGCACCTTGCCGAAGACATGGGCGAGCGGCAGCCACAGGTACTGCACGTCCTCGCCGCTGATCAGACCGGTCGCGGCGATGGCCTTGGCCATGTACGCCCAGTTGTCGTGCGGCAGGCGCACGCCCTTGGGACGGCCGGTGGTGCCGGAGGTGTAGATGAGGGTGGCGAGCTGGTCGCTGGTGATCGCGCCGACCCGCTCCTTGATCAGCTCGGGGTGCTCGTCCAGGTAGGCGGCACCGCGCTGCTCGAGCTCGGCGAGGGTCATGACCCAGTCGTTCGTCTCGACGCCGGCCGGGTCGATCACCACGACCTTGATCAGCGCGGGCAGCTCGCCGCGCTTCTCGACCGCCTTGGCGAGCTGGGCCGCGTCCTCGGCGATCAGCACCCGGCTCTCGGAGTCGGAGAGGATGAACGCCGACTCGTCGGCGTTGGTCTGCGGGTAGACCGTCGTGGTGGCGCCGCCCGCGCACATGATGCCGAGGTCGGCGAGGATCCACTCGACGCGGGTCGAGGAGGCGAGCGCCACCCGCTCTTCCGGCCGTACGCCCAGTTCGATGAGCCCGGCCGCGATCGCGTAGACCCGCTGCGCCGCCTCGCCCCAGCTCAGCGACTTCCAGTCGTCCGGGCCCTGCCCGGAGGCGGGCGGGACGGGGTAGCGATAGGCCTCGGCGTCCGGTGTGGCCGCCACGCGCTCCAGGAAGAGGGCCGCCACGGACGGCGGACGGTTCTCGATCAAGGTCTGTGTGTCGCTCACGACATCCTCCGGGGCCCGCGACAGTGCGGCTGGCTCAGGTGCGGCTGGGTTAACTCACGGTGGGGTTCGCGCTTGTTGTTTAACTCGCGAGTAACTATCGAGCAGGGATCAGAGTAAGCCGCGACCGGCCGCTGCGTAAGGGGCATCGGCCTGTCTGTTTCCCCGCATGTTCCACGCAGAGCGACGCTACCCACGCGTAGGGGCCCGCCGCGCTTTCGCATGACGAGCCCCCGTTGTACCCGGTTTGCACACGCAAGCCGTTGTTACTCGCGGTTACTTCTTGCTCTTGGCCGACCCCGCGCTGTCATCGCTGGACAGGACCGCGATGAAGGCCTCCTGCGGAACCTCCACGGAACCCACCATCTTCATCCGCTTCTTGCCTTCCTTCTGCTTCTCCAGCAGCTTCCGCTTACGGGAGATGTCACCGCCGTAGCACTTGGCGAGGACGTCCTTGCGGATGGCGCGGATGGTCTCGCGGGCGATGACCCGGGAGCCGATGGCGGCCTGGATCGGCACCTCGAAGGCCTGCCGCGGGATGAGCTCGCGCAGCTTGGCGACGAGCCGCACCCCGTACGCGTACGCGGCGTCCTTGTGGGTGATCGCCGAGAAGGCGTCCACCTTGTCGCCGTGCAGCAGGATGTCGACCTTGACCAGGGAGCTGGTCTGCTCGCCCGTGGGCTCGTAGTCCAGGGACGCGTAGCCGCGGGTCTTGGACTTCAGCTGGTCGAAGAAGTCGAAGACGATCTCCGCGAGGGGCAGCGTGTAGCGGATCTCGACGCGGTCCTCGGAGAGGTAGTCCATGCCGAGCAGGGTGCCGCGCCGGGTCTGGCACAGCTCCATGATCGAGCCGATGAACTCGGTGGGCGCGAGAATGGTGGCCCGTACGACCGGTTCGAAGACCTCGTTGATCTTGCCTTCGGGGAACTCGCTCGGGTTGGTGACCGTGTACTCGGTGCCGTCCTCCATGACCACGCGGTAGACCACGTTGGGGGCGGTGGCGATCAGGTCGAGGCCGAACTCGCGCTCCAGCCGCTCCCGGATCACGTCCAGGTGCAGCAGACCGAGGAAGCCGACACGGAAGCCGAAGCCGAGCGCGGCGGAGGTCTCCGGCTCGTAGACCAGCGCGGCATCGTTGAGCTGCAGCTTGTCGAGGGCCTCGCGCAGCTCGGGGTAGTCGGAGCCGTCCAGCGGATACAGGCCCGAGAAGACCATGGGCTTCGGGTCCTTGTAGCCGCCGAGCGCCTCGGTGGCGCCCTTGGCCTGGCTGGTGACGGTGTCACCGACCTTGGACTGGCGCACGTCCTTCACACCGGTGATGAGGTAACCCACCTCACCGACGCCGAGGCCGTCCGCCGGAAGCATCTCCGGTGAGCTGACGCCGATCTCCAGCAGCTCGTGGGTCGCGCCGGTCGACATCATCCTGATGCGCTCGCGCTTGTTGAGCTGGCCGTCGATGACACGGACGTACGTCACGACACCGCGGTAGGAGTCGTAGACCGAGTCGAAGATCATCGCGCGGGCCGGCGCGTCGGCGACCCCGACCGGCGCCGGGATCTCCTTGACGACCTTGTTGAGCAGCGCGTCCACGCCGAGGCCGGTCTTGGCGGAGACCTTGAGAACGTCCTCCGGGTCGCAGCCGACGAGGTTGGCCAGCTCCTCGGCGAACTTCTCCGGCTGGGCCGCGGGCAGGTCGATCTTGTTCAGTACGGGGATGATCGTGAGGTCGTTCTCCATCGCCAGGTAGAGGTTGGCGAGGGTCTGCGCCTCGATTCCCTGGGCGGCGTCGACGAGGAGGATGGTCCCCTCACAGGCGGCCAGCGACCGCGAGACCTCGTAGGTGAAGTCGACGTGCCCCGGGGTGTCGATCATGTTGAGGATGTGCGTCGTGCCCTGGTCGGGGCCCTCGGTCGGGGCCCAGGGCAGACGCACCGCCTGGGACTTGATCGTGATGCCGCGCTCGCGCTCGATGTCCATCCGGTCGAGGTACTGAGCACGCATCTGCCGCTGCTCGACCACACCGGTCAGCTGGAGCATCCGGTCGGCGAGCGTGGACTTGCCGTGGTCGATGTGCGCGATGATGCAGAAATTGCGGATCAGAGCCGGGGCGGTACGGCTCGGCTCGGGCACATGGTTAGGGGTCGCGGGCACGCAGGGTCCTGTCTCTTGAGGCGCCTTATGCCTCGGGTCGGATCGATACGTAGTCTCCATGGTCCCACGCGGAGCGACCGGGGACCGTTTTGGGCCGCCCGGAGGGCCACTGGTACTGTAGATGGCTGTGCCTCATGCCCACTCGGCGCGAGGCGCGACAGGAAATTTTGGATCACCGGTACGGGACCCGAGCGGCCCCGCACCAGAACCTGAAAAGGCTCCTTCGTGGCGAACATCAAGTCCCAGATCAAGCGGATCAAGACCAACGAGAAGGCCCGGCTGCGCAACAAGGCCGTCAAGTCCTCTCTGAAGACCGCGATCCGCAAGGCCCGTGAGGCCGCTGCCGCGGGTGACACCGAGAAGGCCACCGAGCTGCAGCGCGCTGCCGCTCGTGCGCTCGACAAGGCCGTCTCCAAGGGCGTCATCCACAAGAACCAGGCCGCCAACAAGAAGTCGGCGCTTGCTTCCAAGGTCTCGTCCCTCTAGGGCTGAACCTCCTTCTGATCTGACCGCCGGAAGGACCCAGAGCGGGCCCTCTCTCATCCGCTCCCGACCGGCACCCCAGAGCCTGTTCGCGGCCTGCGTTCGCCACGCGGGAACGGGCTCGCCAGCTTGGTCCGAGGCCCCGGTGCCCTCCCTTCCCCAGGGTGGGCGGCGGGGCCTTCGGCATGGCCGCCCACGGCTCGTGCGTCACCCCCAGAACGCGTTGTCCAGGTCGATGTCCGGTACGCACTGGTCGATGTCGGTGATCTTGTCCCCGACGATCCGGAAGACGAGGCACCCGTCCTCGTGATACCGCCTGCCCTCCCGCTCCGCCGTGATGTGGTGCAGGGCGACGGCATGGCCCCGGCCGTCGACGAACACGTCGCGCAGGTCGGCGCGCAGACTGCCACCCGTCTCCTGGAAGAGCCGGCGATACATGCCGATGACCGCGTCCTGGCCCTTGAAGTCACCGGAGACCGGGTGACTGCCGGGCACGTGCTGGGTGGCGTCCGCCGTCATCAGCTCGCGCAGGGCGTCCAGGTCGGCATGGAAGAAGGCGTCGTAACTCTTACGGACCAACGTCGCATGCGGATGTTCAGCCATGGCGACCGCCACCTTCCAGTGCCTCGGCGATGGACGGCTGACACCTACGATTCTCCTCGCAGGCCACCGCCGGGCGACCGGACCGCCGCGGCCGGGCCCGCCCTAGGCGCGTCCCCTGGAGCGTGCGGCCCGGGCGACGGTCACGACCGCCTTCTCCAGGGCGTACCCGGGGTCGTCGCCGCCGCCCTTCACACCCGCGTCGGCCTCGGCGACGGCTCTGAGTGCCACCGCGACCCCGTCGGGCGTCCAGCCCCGCATCTGCTGCCGCACCCGGTCGATCTTCCAGGGCGGCATGCCCAGTTCCCGCGCGAGGTCGGCGGGCCGGCCGCCGCGCGCCGACGACAGCTTGCCGATCGCCCGCACGCCCTGCGCGAGCGCACTGGTGATCATCACCGGCGCGACGCCGGTCGCCAGCGACCACCTGAGCGCTTCCAGCGCCTCGGCGGTACGCCCCTCCACGGCCCGGTCGGCGACGGTGAAGCTGGATGCCTCGGCCCGCCCGGTGTAGTACCGCCCGACGACGGCCTCGTCGATCGTCCCCTCGACGTCGGCGACGAGCTGCGCCACCGCCGACGCCAGCTCCCGCAGGTCGCTGCCGATCGCGTCGACCAGGGCCTGGCAGGCCTCGGGCGTGGCCGACCGCCCGAACGAGCGGAACTCCCCTCTCACGAACGCCAGCCGGTCCGCCGGCTTGGTCATCTTCGGGCAGGCCACCTCACGCGCCCCCGCCTTGCGCGCGGCGTCCAGCAGCCCCTTGCCCTTGGCACCGCCCGCATGCAACAGCACCAGCGTGATCTCCTCGGCGGGAGACCCCAGGTAGGCCTTCACATCCTTGATCGTGTCGGCGGACAGATCCTGCGCATTGCGTATGACCACGACCTTGCGCTCGGCGAAGAGCGAGGGACTGGTCAGCTCGGCGAGTGTGCCGGGCTGTACCTGGTCCGGGGTGAGGTCTCGTACGTCCGTGTCGGCGTCGGCGGCCCTGGCGGCGGCCACCACCTCCTGCACGGCACGGTCGAGCAGGAGGTCCTCCTGGCCCACGGCAACGGTCACCGGGGCGAGAGGGTCGTCATTCGCAGTCTTCCTGGCCATCGCTCAAAGCATCCCACGCGGCACTGACAACGAACCGGCCGCGCACCCCGACAGGTCCCCGACCGCACCCGGAGTCCGTCTCGGGGTCACGGCTCCTCGCGCCAGCCGTCCCACTCCCCCGCGAACGCGTCCAGCTCGGCGGGGTCCAGGCGTTCACCCGCGTCGTGCAGGACGACCAGCCACTGGGCGTCCTCGGCGTCGTCCTCGCCGGCCAGGGCGTCCCGGACGAGCTGGGGCTCCTCGTCGAGGCCGAAACGCTCCCTGAGCGCCTCGGCCGCCTCCTCGGCGGCATCACGGTCGGGCAGCACCAGCACATGTCTCACATCACTCACGGGCCCATTCTCCGGCACCCCGCCGGTACCGAAGCTCCAGGTCAACCCTCGGGCACCGGCCGCCGCACGGCCCGTACCCGCCTCCGCACCGCCCGCACCAGCGGCCGCCCCCGGGGCACGAGCGGTACGTCGAGGCCGCCCCGGACGCCCGGCCCGGCCACCATCACGATGCCCCGCGCCGGCATGCCCCGCCGGCTCACGGTGAAGTCGTCGCGGTGGAGTTCGGCGGTGAGCCGCCGGGCCGCCGGTCGTCCCGGTCCCGGTTTCGCACGGCCGGTACGGAGCTCAGCCCGATCCCGAATCGCTCTCGGTACACCGCCAGCACCTCCTCGTCGGTGCCCAGTTCCCGTGTCTCCTTCCTTCCGCCGGCCGCCGTCGTGGTCAACTTCCGCCCGCTGAGCGTGATCCGTCCTCCGTCCTCGGTCACCCGTGAACACACCAGGGACCGGGTGAAGTGCGACTGCGGCGAGGTGCTGTGCCACCAGGCCCCGGACACGAAGTCCCCGAGCACCCGGGGCCGCCGCTCCAGCCGGTACTCCGGCCTGCCGTCCCGTACGACGTCCAGGTCCACCGCCCCGGCCGCGCCGCCCCCGCCGTCGCGCACGCCGGCCGCGTCCGGGCCGGCCTCCGCCACCCGGAACGTCCCGCAGGGGTCCGCCTGCTCCCCGCGCTCCGCGAACGCCAGCGGAAAGTGGCTGTGCGCCCCGAACCCGACATCGGCCAGCCAGTCACCGCCGTCCTCCGTCCGTACCCGCAGCGCGAGGTGGTCGTACGGGATCCCGAGCCGCCCCTCGTCCCCGTACACCCGCGCCGCGAGCAACTCGACCTCGTAGCCGAGGGCGGCGAGCAACGCCCCGAACGCGCCGTTGAGTTCGTAGCAGAAGCCACCCCGTCGGGCCTCGACCACCTTGTCCAGCAACCGCTTCTCCTCCAGCACGATCTCCTCACCGAGGTGGATCGACAGGTTCTCGAAGGGGACGGTCCGCAGATGGAGCAGGTGCAGCTCGCGCAGCGCCTCGGCGGTGGGCCGCTGCGGGCGCTCGGCCCCGAGCCGGCGGAGATAGGCGTCGATCTGGCTTGAGTTCATACCCCCAGTCTGTGCCCAGCCTCCCGCATGGTGCCGGGTTCGGCCGCGTCCAGGGGGTACCGGTCAGCCGCCGTGGGTGCCGGCCGGTCCTCCGACTCCTCACGTCCCTGCTCCGGACGCCTCGTCCTCCATGGTCCCGGCTGCCTCCGTCCGATCGGCCGAAGCCGCCAGCCCGCCTCGCCTCCCTCACTCCCGGGCCACCCGCACCTCCCCTCTCGCCCCTCCGGTCCCGCCCACCGCCAGTGCCCCGTCGCGGTCCGTGCGCAGCACCATCGCGCCGCCGGCCCGCAGCGCGGCCACGGTCGCCGGTGCCGGGTGGCCATAAGGGTTGTCGGCGCCGCAAGAGATGAGTGCCACCCGGGGAGCCGCCAGGCGTATCAGGTCGGGGTCCTGATAGGCCGAGCCGTGATGGGCCACTTTCAGGACGTCCACGCCGGCCAGTTCGGCCGCCAGCGGCGACCTCAACAGCTCCTGCTGGGCCGGGGGTTCGAGATCCCCGAGCAGCAGCAGCCGCAGTCCGGCGGACCGTACGAGCAAGGCGACACTGGCGTCGTTCGGGCCGTCCGGCTCCGGCGTCGGGCCCTGGCTGGGAGGTGGGGCCGCGGGCGGCCACAGCACCTGCCAGGCGAGCGCTCCGGTGCGCCGTTCCTCCCCGGCCGCGGCCCGGGTGAGCGGGATGTGCCGTTCGGCCGCCTCCTTTCTCACGAACTCGGCCTGGTCCGCCGGTTCTTCGAAGTCCGTGGTCTCGATGGCGGCCACCGAGCGGCCCCGCAGGACGCCGGGCAGGCCCGCGACATGGTCGGCGTGGAAGTGGGTCAGGACGACCAGGGGGATGCGGGTGATGCCCAGCTCCCGCAGGCAGTGGTCCACCAGCGCGGGATCGGGTCCCGCGTCCACGACCACGCCCGCTCCCTCGCCCGCCGCCAGCACCGTCGCGTCGCCCTGGCCCACGTCGCACATCGCGAACCGCCAGCCCGGCGGCGGCCACCCCGTGATGACCCGGGTCAGCGGCACCGGCCGCACCACCGCCAGCAGGAGCAGCACGCCGAGCACGCCGGACAACCAGGGGTGGCGCAGCAGCCGCCGCCCGGCCAGGACTACGGCCACGGTGACCGCCGCGAGCAACAGCGCCCCGGCCCAGCTCCCCGGCCAGTCCACACCCCCACCGGGCAGCGCCGCCCCGGTCCGGGCGACCCTCGCGATCCATGCGGCGGGCCAACTCGCTCCCCAGGCCAGCATCTTGGCCACCGGCATCGCCACCTGAGCCGTCGCCAGCGCTCCGAACCCCAGCACCGTGGCCGGGGCGACCGCCACCTCGGCCAACAGATTGCAGGGCACCGCCACCAGGCTCACCCTGGCCGACAGCACCGCCACCACCGGCGCGCACACGGCCTGCGCGGCGGCGGCCGCGGCCAGCGCCTCGGCGAACCGGGCAGGCACCCGGCGCCGCCGCAGCGCCTCGCTCCAGCGGGGCGCCAGCACGAGCAGCGCGCCGGTCGCCAGCACGGAGAGCAGGAAGCCGTAACTGCGCGCCAGCCACGGGTCGTACAGGACCAGCACCAGGACGGCCGTGGCCAGTGCCGGGATCAGGGATCTGCGGCGTCCTGTCGCCAGGGCGAGCAGGGCGACCGTGCCGCAGGCCGCGGCCCGCAGGACGCTGGGGTCGGGCCGGCACACGATCACGAAGCCGAGCGTGAGCGCTCCGGCGAGCAGCGCGGTCGTCCGCAGCGAGAGCCCCAGGCGCGGGGCGAGTCCACGGCGCTCGACGCGCTGGGCCAGACCGGGCGGCCCGATGAGCAGGGCGAGCAGGATCGTGAGGTTGCTGCCGGAGACGGCCAGCGTGTGTGTCAGATCCGTCTCCCTGAAGGCCTCGTCCAGTTCCGGGGTGATCCGCGAGGTGTCCCCGACGACCAGTCCGGGCAGCAGTGCTCGGGCGTCGCCCGGCAGCCCGTCGGTCGCCTTCCGCAGCCCGTTCCTGAGCCGTCCCGCCAGCCGCTGCGGCCCGCTCGGCCCCGCGACGACCTGCGGCGCCGGCTCGCTCCGCACACGCAGTACGGCCGCGGTCCGGTCGCCGCCGGTCAGGGCGGGCGCCAGCCGGGCGTGCACCCGCAGCCGCGTGGACGGCAGCAGCCCGAGCCAGGCCGGACGCGCACCGCGCGGGCCCGGCGGGGCGGGCGCGGCGGACGCATCCGCCGTTGGAGGTGCCCGTGGCCCCGGAACATCGGCGTCGACCACCACCAGCACAGGGCTGCGTGTGCGCACACCCGCCCCGTCGCCCTCCTCCACGCGCAGCACCTCCGCCCTGGCCAGCACCGCGATCGGCGCCGCGTGATCGCCCCGCACCCGGGGTCTGCTCAGCCAGGGATCACCGGTCAGTTCGACCTCGGCGGTCACGGTGGCGAACCGGCGGGCCAGCTCGGGCACCGGCCCGCGCCGTACGTCCGCTCCGTGCAGCCCCGCCGAGGCTGCGGCCGCGGCGACGCAGAGCAGCACGGCGGCGATCGGGGCACGGAGCCGGCCGAGCCGAGCCCACGACCGCCTCGACCGCTCCGGCCTCGATGCCGACAGCACGGCGACTCCGGCGACCAGGCAGGCGATGGCGATCCCGACGCTCCAGCCCGGCGCGGCGTCCACGGTCAGCGCCGCCGTCCCCCAGACCGCGAGTGCGGGCGGCACCAGACGCAGGTCGGCCGGGGCCGGTGGCCGCTGATCGGTGGGGCTGCTCCAGGCCGCATAGGCTTCTCCGCGCCGCGAGAGCTCGCGGTCCGGTGCGCCGCTCATGGCCGCACCAGACTGCGCAGGTCGGAGAAGCGACGATCGCCGATGCCGTTGACCTGGCGCAGTTCTCCCACCGAGCGGAAACCACCGTGCCGGGTGCGGTAGTCGATGATGTGCTGGGCGAGCACGGGGCCGACTCCGGGCAAGGTGTCGAGCTGGTCCGCGGTCGCCGTGTTGAGAGAGACCGGGGCCGCGGGTCCCGTACCCGCCGGGGCGGAGCCCGCACCACTCCCCGGTCCGGGCGGAGCGACCGCCGCCCCTGGAGGTCCGCCGACCAGGACCTGCTCGCCGTCCACGAGGAAGCGGGCCCGGTTGAGCCCGTCGGTGTTCACGCCCGGCCGGACCCCGCCCGCCGCGCGCAGCGCGTCGGCCACGCGTGAACCGGCCGGCAACCGCCGGATCCCCGGCCTGCGGACCTTGCCGCCGACGTCCACGACGATCTCGCCGGCCGCGGTCGCCGCCGAGCTCACGGAGCCGCGGGACACGGAGCCGCGGGACTTCGCCTCTTCGTCCTTCTTGGCGTAGGGCGCTTCCGCACGCACCACTCGAGGGGCGCTCACAGGCTGCGTCCGGCCGGCCCAGAAGTGCTGGACGGCGAAGACGACGGCTGCCACTAGCACCACTGCGAGCGCGACCACTCCCCGCCGCTCCACGCCGCATCGCAGCTGCAACCACACCGGCAACCGCTCCCGCAGAGCGAGCCCGGCCCGCTCCCGCAGACTCGGTACGAGAGGCTCCGTCGGCTCCGAATGTCGCGCCCGACCGGTCAGTTCCTCCTCGGTGGTCCTGACAGCCGGCCGGGGCTCAGTGGACGGAGCGCGCGCCCTGCCCGTTCGGGGCGGCATCGTGCCCGCCGCACGCGATCCGGGCGGCGCCGTGCTCGCCGGACGTACCCCGGGCGCCGCCGTCACCGCCGCTGTGCGCAACCCGGGCGCCGCTCCCGTCACGGTCGCCGTAGGTGCGGGAGTCTGCGCGTGCGGTGGAGCGTTCGCCGACTCGCGCCATTGCACGGCTCGTTCACCGAAAAGGAGTTCCGCGCGGCGACGCAGCTCCTCCGCCTGGGCGGGCGCCCGGTGGCGGGCGGGGCCGCGGTCGGTGCGGCGCCGTCGGAGGCGCCCGTCGGAGGCGGGGCCGCGGCCCGGTCCGCTGGTCGGATTGGCTGTGCGTGAACGTGATCGAAGTGCCATGCGACGAGCATCGGGCATCTCGCCGCTTCGCGATGATCTTGATCAATTCCCGGGGATTACCGGCGAGTTGTGGAAAACTCCGTCACTCACACGAGTGCCGGCGGGCCCGGGGAGCCGGGCGTCAGCGCGGTGAGACGACCGCTCCCAGCAGCCCGGGCCCGGTGTGCGCCCCGATCACCGCGCCGACCTCGCTCACATACAGGTCGGCCAGTCCGGGCACCCGCGCCCGCAGCCGGTCGGCGAGGGCGGAGGCCCGGTCGGGGGCGGCCAGGTGGTGCACGGCGATGTCGACCTCGGCACCACCCGCCCGGTCGGCGGCGATCTCCTCGAGGCGGGCGATCGCCTTGGACGCCGTGCGGACCTTTTCGAGGAGTTCGATACGGCCGCCGTCCAGCTGGAGCAGCGGTTTGACGGCCAGCGCGGAACCGAGCAGGGCCTGTGCGGCACCGATGCGGCCGCCGCGGCGCAGATAGTCGAGCGTGTCGACGTAGAAGTAGGCTGACGTGCCCGCGGCCCGCTTCTCGGCGGCCGTCACGGCTTCGTCCACCGTGCCGCCCGCCTCCGCGGCCTCGGCCGCGGCGAGCGCGCAGAAACCCAGGGCCATCGCGACCATCCCGGTGTCCACCACCCGCACCGGAACCGGTGCCTCGCGCGCCGCGAGGACCGCGGCGTCGTAGGTGCCCGACAGCTCCGCGGACAGGTGCAGGGAGACGATGCCGCTCGCGCCGGACTCGGCGACCCTGCGGTAGGTCTCCGCGAACACCTGAGGGCTGGGTCGGGAGGTGGTCACCGGCCGCCGTTTCTGCAGTGCCTGGGCCAGGGAACGGGTCGAGATCTCGGTACCCTCTTCGAGCGCCTGGTCACCGAGGACCACGGTCAGGGGCACCGCTGTGATGCCGTGGCGCTCCATCGTCAGCGGCGGCAGGTAGGCCGTTGAATCGGTGACGATCGCGACATGGCGGGACATGAGCTGGAGGTTACCTGCCGTAGTGCGCGTGCGGCAGCCCGGCCCCCGCAGTCCGGGCCGGGGGCGGAGCGGTCATGTGGTGCTCTCGGGGCGGGGCTTCTTCTGCCAGGGGTAGGCCTGGCTCCGCGTCGGCTGGGTGATCGCCGGCGCCGTCGGCTCGTCGGCAGGGCGGGCCCCGGGTGCCGGTGACCAGGTCTGCCGCGCTGCCGGGTCGTCGGCGGCGGCCGTGGCGTCGGGCCACGGTGAGGGTTCCGGACCGGGTTCGGTCTGCGTCCAGTGCCGTAGGGCCCCCGCCTCGACGTCTATCTGGGTGCTGAGCGCGTCCAGGTCGTCGTCGGCGAAGCGGCGGGCCCGGTCGCGGGCGGCCCAGCGCAGCGAGTCCGCGGACTTGGTGATGCGCTCGGTGCGGTGGCGCAGCTCGGGCAGTCGCGCGGCCAGCGTGGCCCGGTCCGGCTCGGACTCAAGGCGTTTGAGCTCGGCATCCAGTTCGTGCCCGTGGGTGCTGAGCCGCTCGAAGAGACCGACGGACTCCTTCAGTGACTCGTCCTCGGCCGTGCCCGCGTGGAGGGCGTCCTGGGTGGCACGCATCGAGGTGCGCAGGGTCAGGCGCAGCTGGGCGATCTCACCGGCCGGGCCGGGCTGGGCAAAGGACTTGGCACGCAGGGTGTGGTCCTCGACCGTACGGCGGGCCTGTGCGATCGTGCGGTCCACGCCGCGCTTGGCGGCGCCGACCGCCTTGACGGTGGCGTACGCGCCGAGGCCGATGAAGATCAGGAAGAGCAGTGCGAACACGGTGATCACAGTTGCCATGGCGCTCCTCCTCCGGCCGATGCGGGCCTTGCCCGCCGCGCTCTCCACAGTAAACGCGACGGGCAGGTCCGGAGTTCCAGAAAAACCCCGAACCCACCCGTAGGGAATCACCCCGACGCGGGCGCACCCGACGTCCCGCGCCATGCGGATACCGTCGTCCGGACCGTCGTCCGGGTGCTGTCACGCAGGAGCTGTCACACGGGAGCCGTCACGCGGGAACGATGTTCACCAGCTTCGGCGCCCGCACGATCACCTTGCGGATGCCCGCGCCGTCCAGCGCCGCGACGACCTTCCCGTCGGACAGCGCCACCTTCTCCAGTTCCTCATCGGAGATGGCCGGCGGCACTTCCAGGCGGGCCTTGACCTTGCCCTTGATCTGCACGACACAGGTCACGGTCTCGTCCACCACGTACCGGGCGTCGGCGACCGGGAAGTCCTGGTGGACGACCGAGTCGGTGCGGCCCAGCTTGCGCCACAGCTCCTCGGCGACGTGCGGGGCCAGCGGGGCGACCATCAGCACCAGCGGCTCGGCGACCGAACGAGGTACCGCGACACCGGCCTTCGTCAGGTGGTTGTTCAGCTCGGTGACCTTGGCGATGGCGGTGTTGAAGCGCAGGCCCTCCAGGTCCTGGCGCACGCCGTCGATCGCCTTGTGCAGGGCGCGCAGCGTCTCCTCGTCGGACTCGGCGTCGGTGACGGTGGCCTCGCCGGTGTTCTCGTCGACGATGTTGCGCCACAGCCGCTGCAGCAGCCGGAACTGGCCGACCACCGCGCGCGTGTCCCAGGGCCGGGAGACGTCCAGCGGACCCATCGCCATCTCGTACAGGCGCAGCGTGTCGGCCCCGTACTCGGCGGCGATCTCGTCCGGAGTCACCGCGTTCTTCAGCGACTTGCCCATCTTGCCCAGCAGGCGGCTGACCTTCTCGCCCTCGTAGAAGTAGGCGCCGTCGCGCTCCTCCACCTCGGCGGCCGGCACCGCGATGCCACGGTTGTCGCGGTAGACGTAGGCCTGGATCATGCCCTGGTTGAACAGCTTGTGGAACGGCTCGGCGGAGGAGACGTGCCCCAGGTCGTACAGGACCTTGGACCAGAAGCGCGCGTACAGCAGGTGCAGCACGGCGTGCTCGGCGCCGCCGACGTACAGATCGACGCCACCGTGCGGCTGGCCCTCGCGCGGGCCCATCCAGTACTGCTCGATCTCCGGGTCGACCAGCTTCTCGCTGTTGTGCGGGTCCAGGTAGCGCAGCTCGTACCAGCAGGAACCGGCCCAGTTGGGCATGGTGTTGGTCTCGCGGCGGTACTTCTTCGGCCCGTCGCCCAGGTCCAGGGTGACGTTGACCCACTCCTCGTTGCGCGACAGGGGGGTCTCGGGCTGGGTGTTCGCGTCGTCCGGGTCGAAGGTGCGGGGGCTGTAGTCCTCGACCTCCGGCAGCTCCAGCGGCAGCATCGACTCGGGCAGCGCGTGGGCGATGCCGTCCTCGTCGTAGACGATCGGGAAGGGCTCGCCCCAGTAGCGCTGGCGGCTGAACAGCCAGTCGCGCAGGCGGAAGTTGACGGTGCCCTCGCCGATGCCCTGGTCCTGCAGCCACTCGGTGATGCGGGCCTTGGCCTCGACGACGCCCAGGCCGTCCAGGGTGACGCCGTCGCCCGTGGAGTTGACGATCTTCGCGTCGTACGACACGAAGGCGTCGTCCCAGGTGGACGCATCGGTGCCGCGGCCGTCGGTCGGCTCGACCACACAGTTGACAGGCAGCTCGAAGGCCCGCGCGAAGGCGAAGTCACGACCGTCGTGCGCGGGGACGGCCATGATCGCGCCGGTGCCGTAGCCCATCAGGACGTAGTCGGCGATGAAGACCGGGATCTTTTCGCCGTTGACCGGGTTGGTCGCGAAGGCGCCGGTGAAGACGCCGGTCTTGTCCTTGGCCTCGGCCTGGCGCTCCACGTCCGACTTGGAGGCGGCCTGCGCGCGGTAGGCGGCGACGGCCTCGGCCGGGGTGGCATGACCGCCGGTCCACACCTCGTGGGTGCCCTCCGGCCAGGCGGCCGGGGTGAACTTCTCGACCAGCGGATGCTCGGGGGCCAGCACCATGTAGGTCGCGCCGAACAGGGTGTCCGGGCGGGTGGTGAAGACCGTGATGTGCTCGCCGTCGATCGGGAAGTCGACGCGGGCACCCTCGCTGCGGCCGATCCAGTTGCGCTGCTGCAGCTTGATGGCCTCGGGCCAGTCCAGCTCCTCCAGGTCCTCCAGCAGCCGGTCCGCGTAGGCGGTGATGCGCATGTTCCACTGGCGCAGCTTGGCCTTGAAGACCGGGTAGTTTCCGCGCTCGGAGCGGCCGTCGGCGGTGACCTCCTCGTTGGCCAGCACGGTGCCCAGACCGGGGCACCAGTTGACCGGCGCGTCGGAGGCGTAGGCCAGGCGGTACTCGCCCAGGACGTCCGCACGCTCGGCGGCGCTCAGCTCGCCCCACGCGCGCGTGGTGCCCGGAACCGGGCGCTCACCGGACTCGAACCGGGCGATCAGCTCGGAGATCGGACGGGCCTTGCCGGCCTCGTCGTCGTACCAGGAGTTGAAGATCTGCAGGAAGATCCACTGGGTCCACTTGTAGTAGTCCGGGTCGATCGTGGCGAACGACCGGCGCTTGTCGTGGCCCAGGCCCAGCCGGCGCAGCTGGGACTTCATGTTCTCGATGTTGGCCTCGGTGGACACGCGCGGGTGCGTGCCGGTCTGCACCGCGTACTGCTCGGCGGGCAGGCCGAAGGCGTCGAAGCCCAGGGTGTGCAGGACGTTGTGGCCGGTCATGCGCTGGAACCGGGCATAGACGTCGGTGGCGATGTAGCCCAGCGGGTGGCCGACGTGCAGGCCCGCACCCGAGGGGTACGGGAACATGTCCATGATGAACTTCTTGGGCTTGGCGACCAGCTCCGGGTCGCCGGCCAGGTCACCCTTGGGGTTCGGTACCGCGTACGTGCCGTCGGCGTCCCAGAAGTCCTGCCAGCGTGCCTCGATGTCGGCTGCCATGGCGGCCGTGTAGCGGTGCGGCGCGGCCTCCGCCGACGCGGCAGCGGTGGCAGCGGGGTTCGTCTCGCTCATGATCCTCAAAGCTCCATCGATCGTCTCTGCCTGCGGAAATGAAAAATCCCCTCGCACAGGAGGGGACGCCGCGCCGATGACGGCCACACGGTCGGGACCGGTGGTCGGTACTGATCAGCGCGGCCCGCTAAGCAGAAGGCGTACGGCACGCATGGCGCTAGGGTACCGCAGCCCTTGAGCAAGCGGCGACGCGTTTCCGTATGCCTTGTTGACATGCCACGAACCCGACCAGAACTGAACGAAGGTCAAGGATTACTTCGCGTAACACCTACTAAGGGACATGGACTCGGTCACATTGTCCTTTGATAACAACGCAATAACTCAAACCTCGTACTGATCGGTATGGCGCCACTTAGAGTTCGGCAGCGGGACCGCCTTCCCGAAACTGCTCGGAGTTGCCCCCATGAACCCTCGTCGTAGTAACAGCTCGCTCCCCAAACCGGGCCGGTCGGCCTATGGAGTGGCGACGACCGTCGTCCTGCTGCTCATACCCGTGGTGGTGGTGTACGGGGGCGGCTGGCTCCAGGACTTCCTGAACTTCGGTGCGGGCGTCCTGTCGCTCGTCAGCCTCACCAGCTCGGTGATCTGGGGCCTGGTCACCCAGGACCGGCTCATCCTCAACACCCGCCAGCGGATCGTCGCCCAGGCCATCCACCGGGTGCTCGCCGTCGCCTCGATCGCGTTCCTCCTGGTGCACGTAACGATCAAGCTGGCGCTGGGCCACACCGTCCTGATCGCCGCGCTGATCCCCTTCGGTCTCGGCGTCAAGGGCAGTGCGGGGCTGATCGGCCTCGGTTCACTGGCCGGCCTGCTCATGATCTTCGTGGGCGTCACCGGCGCGCTGCGCAACCAGTTCGCCTCCCCGGCGCCGGTGGCGGCGCGCTGGCGCGCCATGCACATGCTGGCCTACCCGGCCCTGTGCGCGGCGCTGATCCACGGTCTGTTCGCGGGGCGCCCGGCGAAGCCGTTCTTCATGGTGTCGTACGAACTGTGCCTCCTCGGAATCATGGCGGCGCTCGCCCTGCGGGCCGCGCCGCGCCCGTTGAAGCGCAAGATCGCCGACCGGATCGTCGCGATCATCGGCACCGAGGAGCGGCAGGCCTTCGAGGACCTGGACGCGAGCCGGGCCCGGAGGGCGGAGGCCTCGTCCGCGCTGCCGGGCTTCGAGGACCGGCGCGCCGCCGGGGCGGCGTTCCCGGACGCGACGACGCCCCCCGCGGCGGCCGCGTACGACAGCCCCGCGGCGGCGGAGCCCGCGACCGGCTTCGCCGCGGCCTACCGCGCGGTGTCCACTCCGGGCCGCCCCCAGCAGCCGTTCGCGACCGGCCAGACCACGCGCATGGACCTGCCGCTCGACCTGCAGGCGACGGAGGCCATGCCGCGCGTGGACGGCCCCTCCAGCACCTCGGGCAGCTGGCCGATCCCGTCCCCGCCGCCGGTCGGCGAGGCCCCGCCGTCGGCGTACGACCCGCTCCAGGACACCGGATACAACATCCCCGTCTACGGCAATTCGGGCGCCGGTGGATACGGCGGAAGTGACATGTACGACACCGGTGAGACGGGCACGCTCTACGGGACGTACAACTCGGGTGACACGTTCAACAGCGGTCCCGCCACCGAACCATCCCCCGGCGCCTCGTTCGACGCGCCGGGTTCGGGCGAACCTTGGAACATGCCTTCCGGAGGCTATAGGTGAACGAGGCCCTGCCCGACGTACCCGAAGTCCGCGTGGTCGGGCTTCCTCAGCTCACGTCGGGTTTCGACCTTGTGGAGCGACTTGATCTGCCCATGCACCTGAAGGTGCACGGGCCGCTTGATCCGCTGGGCGGCGAACAGCTCGCCCAGCTTGCCGAAGCCATCAATCTCAAGGGCCGCGGAGGTGCCGGCTTCCCCTTCCACAAGAAGCTGCGCTCGGTCGCCGAGTCCGCGATC
The DNA here is from genome assembly GCF_001542625.1 of Streptomyces griseochromogenes. NCBI lineage: Bacteria > Bacillati > Actinomycetota > Actinomycetes > Kitasatosporales > Streptomycetaceae > Streptomyces > Streptomyces griseochromogenes. The sequence continues at coordinate 9,234,015 of NZ_CP016279.1, forward strand.
AAGCGCGGGGTACGGCCGGTCGTCGTCGTCAACGGCAGTGAGGACGAACCGGCCTGCCGCAAGGACACGGTGCTCATCAACCGTGCCCCGCACCTCATCCTGGACGGCGCCCTGCTGTGCGCCGAGGCCCTCGGCGCCCGCACGCTCGTCATCGGGGTCACCCGGGAGTCCACCCAGCGCTCCATGGAGGCCGCGCTCGCCGAACGCGGCCTGAGCAACAGCCGCAGGTCGGCGCTGCGCGCGTGGGTGCAGCGCAACCCCGTGCGCATGGTCACCGGCGCCGCCGCGTCGCTGATCCGCTCGATCGACGGCGGTCCGGCGATCCCGCCCGGCCGCAAGATCAGCGCCTCGCAGACCGGGGTGGGCGGGGCGCCCACGCTGCTGTCGAACGCGGAGACGTTCGCCCAGCTGGCCATCGCCGCCCGCATCGGCCCCGAGCGCTACGGCAACACCGGTCTGTACGACGAGCCGGGCACCGTCATGCTGACGGTCTCCGGCGCGGTCGCCCGCCCGATGGTGCTCGAGGTCCCCACGGGTGTGCCGCTGCGCTACGTCCTGCAGCTGGCCGGTGCCCCACCCGTACCGCAGGGCGTGCTGACCGGCGGCTACCACGGCAAGTGGATCGACGCCGCGACCGTCAACGAGGCGATCGTCTCGCGCAACTCCCTGGACGCGGTGGGCGGTTCGCTGGGCGCCGGCGCGATCCTGCCGATCAGCCAGGAGACCTGCCCGCTGGGCGAGTCGCTGCGGGTGGCGCAGTGGCTGGCCGAGGAGAGCGCGGGCCAGTGCGGCCCCTGCTACCTCGGTCTGCCCGCCGCCGCGCGCGGCATGGAGGACATCCTGAACGGCGGCGGGCCAGCCGCCCTGGAGGCGCTGAAGCAGGTCGCGAAGAACGTGAAGCGGCGCGGGGCGTGTTCGCACCCGGACGGTTCCGCGATGTTCCTGGAGTCGACCATCAAGGCGTTCACCGACGATCTGGCCGCCCATGTCCTCGGAAACGGCTGCGGACGGCCCGTGGAGGGCGTTCTGCCGCTCTTCGAGGGAGGCAGGGCCCCTGCGGGCCTCCCGGGGGGCGGAGAGCCGGAGGAGACCGGTGCCAGCCGCCAGAAGATCTACGTCGACTGGACGCTGTGCCGGGGCCACGGCTTGTGCGCGGACATCCTCCCGGAGGTCTTCGAACTCGGCGCGGACGGCTTCCCGACGGTGGCTCAGGCGCAGGTGCCGCGCTATGCGGAGGCGAAGGCGCTGCGTGCGGTGCGTCGCTGTCCGGCGCTGGCGCTGCGCATCGAGGAGGACACGCGCGGGCAGGCGCCGTCGCGCAACCTGCCGGTCCTCTCCCAGGGCCGCGGCCGCCGCGCCCTGGGACGCTGAGCGCACGACGGCGGGTCATCCGGGCTCGGGTGACCCGTCGTCGGCTTGCGCCCCGGCACCACACGCCCCGGGATACACCGAAGGCGGACCATCCGTTCGGATGATCCGCTTTCGATTTCTGTGGAGCTAAGGAGAATTGAACTCCTGACCTCCTGCATGCCATGCAGGCGCTCTACCAACTGAGCTATAGCCCCTTGCGGCCACGCGGTGGAACCGCGTGTCGTTCGTGTCGCCCGGTTTCCCCGGCGGCGACGCCAACATTACACGGTCCCCCGGGTGCATCACCAAATCGGTTTCCGCTCTGCTCTGATACGGACGCTAATGTCATGTTTCGTGACCATGATCGTGTTGCCCGGAGCACACCGCCGGACGCCCGTGGCCGTGGGCGCGTGCCTGGTGTCGTTCGCGGCGTTCTGCCTGGCACAGCGGGCCGCGCACGTGTCGATGATCGACGTGATGGTGTACCGGGCCGAGGGGGCCACCGTCAGGGCCGGAGGCGACCTGTACGCCCTGCGGGCGACCGCGGCGGGCCTGCCCACCACCTACCCGCCGTTCGCGGCCCTGCTGTTCACCGTGCTGACCCTGCCGGACGCCGTGACCCTGCGGTTACTGGCCACCGCGGGGAATCTCGCCCTCCTGGTGGTGCTCGTACGGCTGTCGCTGAAACTCGTCGGCCACGCGCGCGTGGAGACCGCCTGGTGGGTCGCGGCGGGGGCCGTGTGGTGCGAGCCGGTGTGGGCGACCCTGCGCTACGGCCAGATCAACCTGTTGCTGGCCGCCCTGGTGCTGTGGGACCTGTGCCGCCGGCCCGCCGACGGCTACGGCCGCTGGGCCGGGGCGGGGCTCGGGCTCGCCGCGGCGGTCAAGCTGACGCCCGCCCTGTTCCCGGTGTTCCTGCTCGCCACCGGGGTCACGGCACGCCTGCGGGGTGGGGACGGGAGGCCGTGGCTGCGGCACGCGCAGGGCGCGGCCACCGCGTTCGCCGGGGCGACGCTGCTGGCGGCGGCCGTCCTGCCGTACGACTCGTGGCGGTTCTGGACGGACATGGTGTTCCGCCCGGACCGGGCCGGGCACGCGGAGGAAACCGCCAATCAGGCCCTGCGCGGCGTCATGGCCCGTCTGCTGCACACTCCCGACCCGGGAGCCCTCTGGGTCCTGTCCGTGGCCGTGGTGGCCGCCCTGGGGCTCTCGGTGGCGGTGGCGGCGGAGCTGCGGGGGCGGCGGCCCTGGGCGGTGTGCGCCTGCGCGGTCACCGCGCTGCTGATCAGCCCGGTGTCGTGGACCCACCACTGGGTGTGGTGCGTGCCCCTGGTGCTCCTGCTGTGGACGCACGGACACCGGGCGGCCGCCCTGGCCACGGCACTGGTCTTCTGCTCGTACACCCCTTGGTGGGTGCCGCACGGCCCCGGGCGGCCCGAACTGCACGAGAGCGGCGGCCAGTTGGCCGTGTCGGCCCTCTACGGAGGGGCCGCCGCGCTGTTCCTCGTACTGGCCTGGACATCGTTGCCGAGGCCCCGGCTGCGGTCGGAGCCGGGTCAAGCGGTGACGAAGGAATAGAACCTTTTGAGTGTGCAGTGCTCTTCGAGCAGGCGGCCGTAGATCGGCTCGCCCTCCAGCTCACGGTAGGTCTCGATCGGGTCGCCCTTTATGATCAGCGCCCGCGCGCATTCCTCGCACCAGTACTGGTAGTCGGGATTGATCGGCTCCATGTCACGGACGATCGGCGTACCGCTGCCGCACCAGTCGCACTTTCGCCTGTGTGCACCCATCGATCAGCTCCAGCTGTGGCCGCAGGCCGTGCACACGTAGGAAATTCCGCCATTGTCACCGAGAACCTGGGCCACATGCGCGGAACCGCAGGAAGGGCAGCTGAGCCGGGTGGCCGTATCCCGTATCAACGCCGCACCGAGGAGGTGGCCGCCCTCCTCAAGGATGCTCGCAGGCATCGCTACTCCCTCCCGTCGGGCCGCGCCCCCTTCCGGCCGTTTGATTCTGCCACGGCCGGACCAATACGGTCAGCGACGCCTCAGTACCAGTCCGGACACGGCCCCCGCTGCGGCCGTTCCGGTCAGTGCCCAGGCGCACACCGAGAACGCCTCCGCAGAGGTATACGCCCGCAGGGCCCCGAGTGACTCAAGCCGGTTCAGGAACAGTGTGCCGAATGCGGCCACCCCGATCAGCTGACCGAGCTGGACGACCGTCGCCAGCAGCCCGCTGGCGTCCGCCGCGTCCTCGGGCCGCACGGTGGCCAACGCCCCCGTGAGCGTCGGGCTGAAGGCGAGCGCGAGCCCGACGCCGACGCCGGCGTACCCGGCATAGAGCAGCGCTCCCCCGTCACCGCCGTCATGGAAGGCGAGACCCACCACGGCCGCGGACACCGCGGTGAGCGCGAACCCGGCCGGGGTGAGCGCCCGCTGCCAGGCCGCGGGCCAGTTCCGCCAGGTCAGACTGACCGCGCCGAAGACGACCGCGGTCGGCGCGAAACTCAGACCGGCCCGCAGAGCGCTGTAGCCGAGTCCGCCCTGGACGTGCAGGGTCAGCGCGAACAGGAAACCGGCGTTGACCGACATGACGGCCAGGATCCGGAACACGGCACGGCCGATGCCGGGGTGGCGCAGGACCCGAGGTGCGATCAGCGGCGCACCGCCGCGCCTGGCGAGCCGGGACTCATAGCCGCAGAACGCGGCGAACAGCACCGCGGCGGTACCCAGCGACAGCCAGGACCACAGCGGCCAGTCCTCTTCCTGCCCCAGCACCAGCGGCACGGTCAGCAGCGACACGGCCGCGCCGAGCAGCACGAGTCCGGGCAGGTCGAGGGCGCGCGCCCGCTCGGGCTCCCGGCCGCGGCCCAGCGGCAGGACCCGCCTGCCCAGCACCAGCAGGAGCGCGCCCACCGGCACGTTGACCAGGAACACCGGCCGCCAGCCGGTGCCGAACAGATCGGCGCTGGCCAGGACGCCGCCCACGACCTGTCCGGCCGCCGCACCGACGGCGAGGACCGCCGAGTAGGCGCCGAGCGCCCGCGCCCGGGCCTCGCCGGTGAAGGTGCGCTGGATCAGGCTGAGCACCTGCGGGATCATCAGCGCCGCGCCCGCGCCCTGCACCAGCCGGAAGACGATCAGTGCGGTCACCCCTCGCGCCAGGCCGCAGGCGAGCGAGGCCGCCGTGAACAGGGCGAGTCCGGCGAGGTGGACCCGGCCGTGGCCGAGCCGGTCGCCGAGCCGGGCGCCGGTGATCAGCAGCACGGAGTAGGTGATGGTGTAGCCGGCGATCACCAGTTGCAGGCCGGCGCCCGAGGCGTGGAGATCGGAACCGATGGTGGGGGCCGCGACGTTCACGATGAAAACGTCGAGAGCCGCCATGAACAGGGCGGTGAGCAGGACCGCGAGCAGCAGCCGGGGCCTGTTGTCAGTGGCGGGTGCTTCACTGTGAGTCACAGCAGGAGCGCCATCGACGACCGGCGTCTCACTTCTGGCCGCGGAGTCTTCACTGTCAGTGGCGGGTGCTTCACTGATCGCAGGGTTCGGAACGGGTACGGGACTCGGCCCGGTTCGGGGTGTCGTCGTCATGGTGCCGAGCCTGACGACGCTCCGGTACGGGTGCCGAGTGCCCGCCGATGCTGGTACCGGCAGCACCTGGCAGGGCCGGGGCCGACTGCCGACGATGGGAACGGGACGACGGGGGACGGGGGAAGACGGCGATGGGGACGACGACACAACGACGCAGGCCGGAGCTGGCCGCCTTTCTGCGCGGCAGGCGGGCGCGGGTGACACCGGCCGATGTGGGCATGCCGCCGGGCCTGCGGCGGCGCACACCCGGGTTGCGCCGGGAGGAGGTCGCCCAGCTCTCGGGTGTGGGAGTGACCTGGTACACCTGGCTGGAGCAGGGCCGGCCGATCAACGCTTCGCCGCAGGTGCTGGACGCGATCGCACGCACACTGCGGCTGGACACACCGGAGCGGGAGCACCTGTACCGGCTGGCGGAGGTGCCCTTCGACCCGACACCGGGGGATCTGACCCACCGCGTCGGCCCCGAGGTGCAGGGCATCATCGACGCCCTCGAACCGCTGCTCGCGGTGGTCTACAACTCGCGCTACGACGTCCTGGCCACCAACCCGGCCTACCGCGATCTGTTCGTGGTGCCGGAGACCCTCCGGATCGGCGTGGCGAACGTGCTGTGGACGCTGTTCACGGTGCCGGAGGAGACATGCCCGGTGGTGCACCGGGACAGCGAGCTCCCGCTGATGGTGGCGACGCTGCGCTCGGCGTACGGCAGACACGTGGGCGAGCCGGCCTGGGAGGAGTACATACGCGCGCTCTCGGCTGCGAGCCCCCACTTCGCGCGGGTGTGGGCGAGTGGCGAGGTGACGCCTCCGGGACCCCGGGTGAAGACGTTCCGTCACCAGGCGGTGGGCGAGATACGGATGACCTCGCAGTCGCTGTCCATCGACGGGATGCCCGAGTGCCGGATCGTGGTCTACACGCCGGCGGACGAGGAGGCACGTACGAAGGTCGCGTCGCTGAGGGAGCGGAGACAGCAGCTGCGGCCCCCGGCCGACGGGGAGGCCGCGGAGATCGTCCGGCGGTGGAATGCAGAAAATCCCGCCCCCTGAAAGGGACGGGATCCTCATCACCGATCTTTGACAACTCAACAGAGTGTCGACCAGTGGAGCTAAGGAGAATTGAACTCCTGACCTCCTGCATGCCATGCAGGCGCTCTACCAACTGAGCTATAGCCCCTGGTGTTCTTCCCGCTCGGCGGGGCGAACAAGAAGAACTTTAGCCTGTGACCTGCCGGAAAGTGAAATCCGGGTCCCTGGCCGGAAACGACGGGCCCTTCGGCGGCTCAGTCGTCGTCGCCGAGGACGGGCTCCGGGAGGGTGCCGGCGTTGTGCTCCAGCAGGCGCCAGCCGCGGGCGCCTTCGCCGAGCACGGACCAGCAGCAGTTCGAGAGGCCGCCGAGGCTCTCCCAGTGGTGGGCTTCCAGGCCGAGGAGACGGCCGATGGTGGTGCGGATGGTGCCGCCGTGACTGACCACCACGAGGGTGCCGTCCTCGGGCAGCTTCTCGGCGTGCCCCAGCACGACGGGAGCGGCTCGGTCGGCGACCTCGGTCTCCAGTTCGCCGCCGCCGCGGCGGACCGCCTCGCCGCGCTTCCAGGCGGCGTACTGCTCGCCGTAGCGGACGATGATCTCCTCGTGGGTCAGCCCCTGCCAGACGCCCGCGTAGGTCTCGCGCAGGCCCTCCTCGCGGACGATGTCGAGACCGGTGAGGGCGGCCAGCTCGGCGGCCGTGTGCGCCGCCCGCTGCAGGTCCGAGGAGACGATCGCGTCGGGCCTCAGGGAGGCGAGCAGGCGCGCGGCACGGCGGGCCTGGCCGATACCGGTCTCGGTCAGCTCGACGTCCGTGGTGCCCTGGAACCGGCGCTCCACGTTCCACGAGGTCTGGCCGTGCCGCCACAGGATGATGCGGCGGCCCCGGCCCTTGCGGTCGCTCACCTCGCCGGTGGCGCTCATCACCACTGTCCGCCCGGCTCGTCGGCGCCCTCGGCGGCCTGCAGCTTGGCGTGCTCCTCGGCCTTGCCACGGGTGGCCTTGGCGTCGGCGGGCAGCTCGATCTCGGGGCAGTCCTTCCACAGCCGCTCCAGGGCGTAGAAGACCCGCTCCTCGCTGTGCTGGACGTGGACGACGATGTCGACGTAGTCGAGCAGGATCCAGCGGGAGTCGCGGTCGCCCTCGCGACGTACCGGCTTGGCGCCGAGTTCCTTCAGCAGGCGCTCCTCGATCTCGTCGACGATCGCCTTGACCTGGCGGTCGTTCGGCGCGGAGGCCAGCAGGAATGCGTCCGTGATCGACAGCACGTCGCTGACGTCGTAGGCGATGACGTCGTGGGCGAGCTTGTCGGCCGCTGCCTGCGCGGCGGTGTTGATGAGCTCAAGGGAACGGTCGGTGGCGGTCACTACATGGCTTTCCGTCAGGCGGTCATTTGACACCAAGGGTCTCACGGACCGCCTGCCGCACCCCACGTGATTACTGTGGCACGTGGGGTGCCCCGGCCGCTGTCAGGAGGTGGCGGGCTTGTAGTCCCGGCCGAGGACGACCGAGACGTCGGCTCCGGAGGAAACGCCGCCCTTGGCCACGGCACCGGCCGGCAGGCCCAGAGTCTTGGCGACCTCGGCGGCGTTCGCCTTGTCCGCGGCATCGGAATAGAGCACCTGGGACGTGGCCCTGGTGCCGGACGCGGTGCCGCCCTCGAGGAAGGTGAAGCCGCCGTTGAGGAGCACCACGCGGGCCTTCTCGGTGTCGTCCTTCACACCGGTGGCGTTCTGGACGGAGACCCGGACCGCGGAGCCCGCGTCGGGGCTCTTGGCGGTGCCGCCGAGGATGTCCTTGACCACGCTGCCGCTGGTCTGGGCGCTCAGCGTGCCGTCGGCCCCCACGGGCAGCAGGGCCGTCTTGTAGTCGCCGCCCTTGGCGAGGTCGGCGAGTTTGGCGAGGAAGGTGCCGAGGTCTTTGTCGGTCAGCGGCGGGTCGAGGATCTGCGCGAGGCTCTGCACGGTGACCGTGGCGTCCGCCGCGTCGGAGGAGATCTTGCGCAGCACGCCCTGCAGGACCTGCCCGAACCGCTGCAGCTGGACGTTCTGCGACTCGCCCGCGGCACGGTAGGTGGCGTAGGCGACGGCCATCTTGCCGCTGAGGGTCTGGGCCTTGCCCCGGTGGACGAGCGGGGAGGTGCCCTTCTTCTTGGCGTCCGGGTCGGGTACGTCGGTGTTGGTGTCGACGTCGACGCTGCCGACGAGGTCGACGAGGTTCTGCAGATACGGGGTGTCCAGGCGCCAGGTGCCCTGGATGTTGGTGCCGAGGACGGTGTCCAGCTGGTCGAGGGTGCCGGAGGTGCCGTCGTCGTCGACCGACTTGGCGAGGGTCGTGGTGGAGCCGTCGTCGGCCGTCAGCGCGAGGGAGTTGGGCAGCAGGACGGTCGTGCCCTGCTTGGTGGTGGTGTTGTCGACCAGCAGCACCGTCGAGGTGCCGCCCTTGCCGGTGTTGTGCAGGTGGACGACGATCACGTCGCGCTTCTGGGCGCCCGCCGGTGTCGCCGTGTCCGTCTTGGAGCCGGAGGAGGACAGGCCGGGCAGTTTCCCGGCGTACCAGAGGTAGCCGACGCCGCCGACGGCGACGAGCGCGAGGACGACGAGAAGGGCGATGATCCGGGAGCGGGCGCGTCGGCGGGCCTCCTCGCGGCGCTCGGTGCGGTTCTCGGTGAACTTCAGCCAGTCGATGACGTCCTCGGAGTCACCGTCCGGCTCCTCCACGAAGGCGAACTGCTCGGTGTGGTAGTCCTGTTCGCCCGAGGCGGCCTGTTCCTCGGGCTCCTGCGGGGGCCGGTTCTCCTCGGCGGGGCCGGCCTGGTGCGGGATGTAGGCGGTCTGCTCGGCGACCCGTGGCTGCTGTCCGCTGGTCGCCGCCTGCCCGTAGGGGTCGTAGGGCGCGGCGGCGCCGTGCGTGCCGGTGCCGTACGGGTCGTAGGGGGCCTGGGAGCCGTAGGGGGGCGTGGCGGGCGGCTGTCGGCCGTTGTCGTACGAGTCGTAGGACGGCGCGGACTGCTGCCGGCCCGTGTCGTACGGGTCGTAGCCGTAGCCCTGCTGGGCATACGGGTCGTACGTCTGCTGCTGCGGCTGCTGGGCCGCGACCTGCCGGTACACGGGCCGGCCGTACTCGTCGTAGCCGACGAGTTCGTACTGGTCGCTCCCGTACCCCGCGTCGTATCGGTCGTTCACCGGTAGCCCCTCTCGGCTCACTCGCCGCGGTACAGCTCGCGCTTGTCGATGTAGCGCACGACTCCGTCCGGCACCATGTACCAGATGGGGTCGCCCTTGGCGACTCTCGCGCGGCAGTCGGTGGAAGAGATGGCGAGCGCGGGCACCTCGACGAGCGTGACACCGCCCTCCGGCAGGCCGGGGTCGGTCAGGTGGTGGCCGGGGCGGGTGACGCCGATGAAGTGCGCGAGGGAGAACAGCTCCTCCGAGTCACGCCAGGTCAGCAGCTGGGCCAGGGCGTCGGCGCCGGTGATGAAGAAGAGGTCCGTGTCGGGGTTGAGGGCGCGCAGGTCGCGCAGGGTGTCCACGGTGTAGGTGGGGCCGCCGCGGTCGATGTCGATGCGGCTGACGGAGAACTGCGGGTTCTCGGCGGTCGCGATGACCGTCATCAGATAGCGGTCCTCGGCCGGGGAGACCTTGCGGTGGGACTTCTGCCACGGCTGCCCGGTGGGCACGAACACCACCTCGTCCAGCTGGAACTGCGCGGCGACCTCGCTGGCCGCCACGAGGTGCCCGTGGTGGATCGGGTCGAACGTCCCGCCCATGACGCCGAGGCGGCGCTTGCCCGTGTGGACGGGGCCACTGCCCGGCCCGTACACCGGGGTCTTCGCCGTGCCGGCCGCCGGGTCGGCGTGCTGAGCGACGTCGGCGGCGTACGCAGCCGTCTCGTTCGCCGGGCCGGTAGGCATGTCCTGCTCTCCCATGCGTGCAGACCCTACCGGCCCGGTCCGAGGGCCCCGGCCGGGGACGGGGTCCGAGGTCAGCGGTCGCGGTTGAAGCGGGTGGTGATCCACAGGAGCAGCAGCAGGACGACGAGGGCGCCGCCGCCGGTGACGGCCGGGTTCAGGCTGTTGTGGTGGCCGCCGTGTTCCTCGCCCTCGGCGGCGAGAGTGACCAACTGGGCAGCGGCGCTGTGGAAGCTCATCTTCGGCAGGACCTATCGCGTGTGGGCGGGATAAAGACGTCGGCTCATCGTAAGCGGGCGGCCCGGCGCCGATCACGCCGACTCCGCCGTTGGGGCGGGCGTGGGGCGCGGACGGGCCGTCGGCGGGAACTTTCGCCGCCCGTCAGTCGTCTTTCTTCTTGTAGCCGCGCAGCAGGAACCATGCGGTCAGCGCACAGCCAAGGATCATCACGATGAGGACGACCCGGAGCAGATTCCCCGCCCCGTGCTGCTGGACGGCGCTCGTGGCGGCCTCGGTCAGCCAGGTGGCTGGGGGATGCTGCTCCATGACGTGGACTCCTTCGGCTGTACTGCCCGTCCACGGTATCTCCGCCTAGGCTGGCCTCTGCCTCGGGGGCACAGTGAGTACTCACAAGCACATGGGGGAAGACATGTCCGACGACGGCCGCGAGCAGACCGGGCACGAGCGCGTGCCGAGCAGGCAGCGCAGGCGCTTCCCGGGAATCTCCTCGCGCGCGTACGAGCACCCGGCCGACCGGTCGGCCCTGGTGGCGCTGCGCAAGCTGAGCGGTTTCGACACCGTCTTCAAGACACTCAGCGGGCTGCTTCCTGAGCGGAGCCTGAGGCTGCTGTTCCTGTCCGACTCGGTGCGGGTCTCGGAGCGGCAGTTCTCGCACCTGAACGACATGCTGCTGGACGCCTGTTACATCCTGGACCTGGAGAAGGTCCCGCCGATGTACGTCACGCAGGATCCGCAGCCGAACGCGATGTGCATCGGTCTGGACGAGCCGATCATCGTGGTCACCACGGGGCTGGTCGAGCTGCTCGACGAGGAGGAGATGCGGGCGGTCGTCGGGCACGAGGCGGGGCACGCCCTGTCCGGGCACTCGGTGTACCGCACGATCCTGCTGTTCCTGACGACCCTGGCGCTGAAGGTCGCCTGGATTCCGCTGGGCAACCTCGCGATCATGGCGCTCGTGACGGCGCTGCGGGAGTGGTTCCGCAAGTCGGAGCTGTCCGCGGACCGGGCGGGTCTCCTGGTGGGGCAGGACGTGCGGGCCTCGATGCGAGGGCTGATGAAGATCGCGGGCGGCAATCATCTGCACGAGATGAACGTGGACGCGTTCCTGGAGCAAGCCGAGGAGTACGACTCCGGGGGCGATCTGCGGGACTCCGTGCTGAAGATCCTCAATGTGCTGCCCCGCTCGCACCCCTTCACCACGGTCCGGGCGGCCGAGCTGAAGAAGTGGGCCGAGTCCCGGGACTACCAGCGGATCATGGACGGGCACTACGCGCGGCGCACCGAGGACAAGGAGACCTCGGTCAGCGACTCCTTCCGCGAGTCCGCCGCGAGCTATGCCAGCGACGTGAAGAGCTCCAAGGACCCGCTGATGAAGCTGGTCACGGACCTCGCGGGCGGCGCCGGCGACCTGGGTGGGCGGGTCCGCCGCGGCTTCAACGGCTTCACCAGCTCCGCTCCCCCGAAGGACGGTCCGAGGGACACGGAGCCCCGGGACGAGCAGTCCGGGGACGAGCAGTAGACGAGCGTCAGGCGCTCACCGTCGGGGCAGCGGGCCGGAGTGGACGACGCACCATCGGCCAGACTGCCGGCCCACACCATCGGCCACGCTGCCGGCCCGGGCAGCCGGCCCACACCGTCGGCCACACCGCCGACCCGTACCGCCGGCCCACGCCGCCGCGGCTGAGCACCGCCGCGGCGGCGTGAGGGGCCCGAGCCACAGAACTCGCAGCCGCACAGCACCCCGGCACGCTCTTCACGTCCTCGCCCGAGCCACGGAACGCGCGGCCCGGCGGCAACCCGACGCGCCCCTCGCGCCCTCCGCCGAGCCACAAGACGCGCTGACGGCGCCCCTACGCCACCGCACGCACCTTGCCCGGCTCCGGAACGCAGAACCCCGTCGGCGCCCCAGCACACCCCGCCCGCCCTCAGCCGAGCGCCAGAGCCAGAAACCCACCCCGAGCCCCCCCAGAACCCGGACACGCCCCTCACACCTTCGGCTGGGCCTTCGTGGCCAGCGTTCCGCACAGGGACGGTGCGCTGTCCGTCGCGAAGGGGTTGGTGCCGGCAGGGGCGCCGGTGCGGGCCGTCTGGCCGGCGAGGAGGGGACGGAGGTAGGAGGTGGCGTCCTCGGCGCAGGACAGGGGGCCGGCCTGGGCGTAGGAGCCGGCCAGCTGGATCTGGCCCACCCGCAGGTTGTCGCGGTCGAAGCGGAAGGTCAGCTCGCGGCGGACGGTGAACAGGGACACGGGGGCGTTGGCGGCGGCGCCGGTCGGGCGGAGTGCGTAGACGAAGACCGTGTCGGTGATGACCTCCAGCGTGGCCGGGTCGGACTCGGCGGCCTGCAGGGTGCCCTGGACGCGGATCCTGTCGTCGGCCAGCTGTGCGCGAGTGGGATCCAGGCGGACCACCCAGCCGGTGGGGCTGTGCCGGCCGTCCGCCGCCGGATGGTCGAAGCTCTGGTCGAACTGGTCGAGCTGGTCGGAGTCGAGCAGGGCCCGGGCGGTGCGGACCTGGCGGCCGGCGAGCACGTCGGGGTCGAGGGAGGAGCGGACGAGGTAGCCGCGGGCGCTGCTCAGGGCGGCCGTGACCTGGCTGTCGGAGAAGTGCGCGGTGCTGTGGGTGGCCGGCAGCGGAATCCCCGCGGCGCCGACGTCGAACTGGGCGGCGGGGCTGTGCGCGTACAGGAACTCGGCGTCGGCGGCGCCGGGGACCTTGCCCTGCGGGGCGAGCGGGATGACGCTCATTCGCAGGGGGTCGGCGGTGCGCCGGGCCTCGGGGCTGCTGTAGGGCTGGCGGACACCCATGTAGATCGCGGTGCCGAAGGCGAGGGCGATCAGCAGGACGAGGATCAGGGCCTGCCGGGTCAGCCCCCGGTGCAGGGGCGGGCGGCGGCGTACGGCGGGGGCGTGGTCGGCCATGCGCTCCTGCGCGGAGTACTCCTGGAGGCGGGCAGCACGGACGAACGACTCGTCGAACACGACGGATCGATACTCGTCCTCTGCACCGCCGGGGCCGCCCTCGGGTGTCCCCTCCGGTGGGTCTCCAGGCCCGCCCATACTTTCAGGGTAGGTCTCGCAGGCCTCAGGTAAACGCCCTGCTACGCGACAACTTCTGACAGGTTCTCACCCGGAGCGTGGCAGGCTGCTCAGGGCGTTCGCGGGATCGCGGAGGCCGCCGGCTGGGAAGTGTCGGCGGAAACGGAGGGTGCCGCCGCGCTGCCCTGTTCCAGGCCCGTCGAGGCGGGGGCGGGTATCCGGTCGCGGGTGCCCGAGGAGGTGCCCCGGTAGACCGCGGCGAAGGCCAGAGCGACCATGCCGATGCCCATCACGAGGGCGAGAACCCAGGCGACGGGCCGGTGCCAGCGGACCTGTTTGGCGTAGGGCCCGAAGGGGCTTCGGTGGTCGCCGAGGACGTAGGTCTCGTCCAGTTCGTCGTCGTCCCGATCTTGACCGAAATCGGTCCCTTCGGGGCCGTACCCGTCGTCGAAGTGCTCGCCTCTGGCGTGGGCGCGGCGGGCTTCCGCCTCAGAGGCCTCGGCTCTGGCCTGGGCGGCGGCCAGAAGGCGTTCGACCGCGGTCGGCTCGTGCACCACGGCCGCACGTACGAAGGCCTCGTCGAAGACCACGGAGGCGAACTCATCGTCCGACACCCCGTGGTCGTGGTCGTCGTCGGGCTCCCAGCCGTCAGGGAACGGCGTGCCCCCCACGTCCTCCGGCACGGATCCAGAGTAGACCTGGGGGGTCAATTTGGGCAGACGGTATGGAAATTCATCCGTCAGGTGAGACGCCTTTTCGGACGTATCGGCCGCGAGAGGACCGCCCGACCGGAACGGGTGATTCAGCGGCGTACGTGGCCGTCGCCGGTGACGATGTACTTCGTGCTGGTCAGCTCCGGCAGGCCCATCGGGCCGCGGGCGTGCAGCTTCTGGGTGGAGATGCCGATCTCGGCGCCGAAGCCGAACTGGCCGCCGTCGGTGAAACGGGTGGAGGCGTTCACGGCGACGGTGGTGGAGTCGACCAGCTGGGTGAAGCGGCGGGCGGCCTGCTGGGACGTGGTGACGATGGCCTCGGTGTGGCCGGAGGTCCACAGCCGGATGTGCTCGACGGCCTTGTCCAGGGAGTCCACGACGGCGGCGGCGATGTCGTGGGAGAGGTACTCGGTCTCCCAGTCCTCCGGGGTCGCCTCGACCACGGTGGCCTTGGAGTCCTTGGCGTAGGCGAGGACCCGCTCGTCGGCGTGGACGGTCACCCCGGCCTCGGCGAGGGCGTCGAGGGCGCGCGGCAGGAACTCGGGGGCGATGTCCTGGTGGACCAGAAGGGTCTCGGCGGCGTTGCAGACGCTGACCCGCTGGGCCTTGGAGTTGATCAGGATCTCGATCGCCGTGTCGATGTCGGCCTGGGCGTCGACGTAGACGTGGCAATTGCCGGTGCCGGTCTCGATGACGGGGACGGTGGACTCGCCGACCACGGTCTGGATCAGGGAGGCGCCGCCGCGCGGGATGAGCACGTCGACCAGGCCGCGGGCGCGCATCAGCTCGCGCACGGACTCGCGGCTCTCCCCCGGCACCAGCTGGACGGCGTCGGCGGGCAGTCCGGCCCCGCCCACCGCGTCCCGGATCACTCGGACGAGGGCGGTGTTCGACTCGTACGCGGAGGCCGAGCCGCGCAGCAGCACCGCGTTTCCGGACTTCAGGCACAGGGCGGCGGCGTCCACGGTCACGTTCGGGCGGGCCTCGTAGATGATGCCGACCACGCCGAGCGGGACGCGGACCTGGCGCAGGTCGATGCCGTTGGGGAGGGTGGAGCCGCGGACGACCTCGCCGACCGGGTCGGGCAGCTTCACGACGTCGCGGACGTCGGAGGCGATGGCGCGAACCCGCTCGGGGGTGAGGGTGAGCCGGTCGACGATGGCCTCGCTGGTGCCGTTGGCCCGGGCCTTGGCCACGTCCTTGGCGTTGGCCTCGACGATTTCGCCGTTCCGGACCTCCAGGGCGTCGGCGATGGCGAGCAGCGCGTCGTCCTTCACGGCGCGCGGGAGCGGCGCGAGGTCGGCGGCGGCGGCCTTGGCCCGGTAGGCGGCCTGGGTGACCGGGGACATGGAGTCGTACGGCGAAAGCGTGGTCATGAGGGAAGGGTAGTGTGCGGCGCGCGGCGGTTCAGCCGTCGTCCCACACCGCGAGACGGGTCAAAAGGGACGGACCTCTGCCGCTGCGCACCCCGGCGGTCGTCCCGGCCGGAATCGGAAAGGGCGCGCCTCCACCGGCAGGGACTCACCCCCCGGGGAGGTTCAGAACGGATGCACCCCGACAGGTGTCGCGGGCGCGGGCCCGTAGCCGTCGGCGATGCGCTGGTGATAGGTCTCGCGGTCGATGACCTCCAG
Source organism: Streptomyces griseochromogenes (assembly GCF_001542625.1). NCBI lineage: Bacteria > Bacillati > Actinomycetota > Actinomycetes > Kitasatosporales > Streptomycetaceae > Streptomyces > Streptomyces griseochromogenes. The sequence goes on from NZ_CP016279.1 coordinate 9,249,505, forward strand.
GCCGACGATCTCCCACGGCGGCAGTCCGGCGCTCTGCCGGTGCTCGCCCCACAGGCGCAGTGCGACGGCGGCCGCGTCGTGCAGGTCGCGGGCCTCCTCCCAGTACCGGATCTCCGCGTGGTCGCTCGCGTATCTGCTGGTCAGCAGGAAGGGATGGTCGTGGGCGAGCTGTTCCAGGGCGCGCCGCAGGTCCGGCAGCGCGACCTTCTTGCCGGAGACGCTGAGGGTGACGTGCCACAGCCGGGGCAGGTCCTTGGGCTCCTCGTAGTCCTGGTAGGTGTCCCCGGCCGCGACGCTCGTCAGAGCACCGCGGGACGCCGCCCCAGGGCGCACTCGTCTCACGACGGCCTCCTTCACGCAATGCCCCTTGACGAAACGTGTCCCTGCAATTGCCTCTGAGTCAAAGTTGAGCAGGCCGCAGGGTTCCGCGTGGCGGTTTTACGGAACGTCCCCCACCGGGGCGCTCCATACGCCCCGTTTTACCGGCAGTTTGACGGGAGTTACGAGTGCAGGAGCACCAGATCGTCCCTGTGTACGACCTCGCGTTCGTACGCCGGGCCGAGTTCGCGCGCCAGCTCCCGGGTCGAACGTCCGATCAGCTGGGGGATCTCCTTGGCGTCGAAGTTGACGAGCCCGCGGGCCACCGGGCGTCCGGTGCCGTCGCGCAGCTCGACGGGGTCGCCGGCGCTGAACTCACCCTCCACAGCGGCGATTCCGGCGGGCAGCAGTGATGTACGCCGCTCGACGACCGCGCGTACGGCGCCGTCGTCCAGGGTGAGGGATCCCTGCGGGGTGGAGGCGTGCTGGAGCCACAGCAGCCGGTCGGCGGAGCGCTTGCCGGTGGGATGGAAGTAGGTGCCGGTGTCGCCGCCGTGGAGCGCCTCCGCCGCGTGGACGGCGCTCGTGAGCACCACGGGGATGCCTGCGGCGGCCGCGATCCGGGCGGCCTCGACCTTGGTGACCATGCCGCCGGTGCCGACGCCCGCCTTGCCCGCGCTGCCGATCTCGACCCCGGCGAGGTCCTCGGGCCCGCGCACCTCCGCTATCCGGGAGGTGCCCGGCTTGCCGGGATCGCCGTCGTAGACGCCGTCGATGTCCGAGAGGAGCACCAGCAGGTCGGCGTGGACGAGGTGGGCGACGAGGGAGGCGAGGCGGTCGTTGTCGCCGAAGCGGATCTCGTCGGTGGCGACGGTGTCGTTCTCGTTGACGATGGGGAAGGCGCCCATGGCGAGCAGCTTGTCGAGGGTGCGGGAGGCGTTGCGGTGGTGGGCGCGCCGGCTCATGTCGTCGCTGGTGAGCAGGACTTGGCCGACGCGGACGCCGTAGCGGGCGAAGGAGGCGGTGTAGCGGGCCACGAGCAGGCCCTGGCCGACGCTGGCGGCCGCCTGCTGGCGGGCCAGGTCCTTGGGGCGGCGGCGCAGGCCCAGTGGGGCGAGCCCCGCGGCGATGGCCCCCGAGGAGACGAGGACGATCTCCCTCTCTCCCCCGCTGCGGATCTTGGCGAGCACATCGACCAGCGCGTCGACACGGTCGGCGTCCAGGCCGCCCGCTGCGGTGGTCAGCGACGAGGAGCCCACCTTGACGACGATCCTGCGGGCCTCGCCCACGGCCTGCCTTGCCCTTGCCACCTTGCCTGCCGTCCCCTCGCGCACATTCGGCTGCCTGTCCGGCAATCTACGCGAAGTGGGCCGTGCGGCGCGCACCGGTCCAGCCCCCGGACAGGCGTGACGTAGTGGTTTGCTCACGGTTCGCATACGGCAAAAAGGTTGTGTTGGTTGCTTATGGAAATTAAAGACAGATCAAACATAAGTTGAATTTTATGTCTCAACTCAGGCAACCTGATCTTCAGCGACGCCGCTCACAAGATCCTTGAGACACCGGACACCGAAGTCGTCTCGAACGGCATCGGTACGACCGCGGGCGCGTCCGCGGCCGCGCGGATCAACGAGGAGTACGACGCGTTCGTCGTCCCGCTCGCCAATGCCTTCCGCCCGTCCTTCGAGGGCGGCCTGAAGCGGCTGACCCGGCTGACCCGGCTGATCGGCAAACTGCGGATCCCCGTGGTGGTACTGGGGGTCGGCGCGCAGACCGGCGTCGGCTACAACCCGGCGCGGCTCAAGCCCATGGAGCAGTCCGTGCGCGAGTTCTGCTCGGCGGTGCTGGACCGCAGCGCCTCGATCGGGGTGCGGGGCGAGTTCACCGAGCGGTACCTGCGGGACATGGGCTTCAGGGACGTGGAGGTCATCGGGTGCCCGTCGCTGTTCATGTACGGCCGTGACCTGGAGGTGCGCAAGCGGGTGCCCGGGCTGACGGCCGGGTCCCGGATCGCGGTCAACGGTTCGCACAGCGCGGTGCAGAAGCAGGGTCTCGGCAGGATCATCGGCCGTACCCACGAGCACTATCCGAACCTGTGCTTCATCGGCCAGAACCTCAGCGACGCACGGCAGTTGCACTGGCGGGATCTCACGGACCCCAACGCCCGGGTGACCGCGATGCCGACGCACCCCGACCACCCGATGTACCGGGAGGGCAAGGCGCGGGCGTACGTCGACCCGATCACCTGGATCGACGACCTGCGCTCCTTCGACTTCTCCTTCGGTTCCCGCATCCACGGCAACATCGCGGCGCTGCTCGCGGGCACACCCGCGACGGTGCTGTGCGGCGACTCGCGCACGCTGGAACTGTGCCGCTACTTCGAGATCCCGCACCGGCGGCTGGACCAGGTCGCCAAGGACCCCGAGGCGGCGGACCCGGCGCGGCTGTACGAGCAGGCGGACTTCGCCGGACTGACGGACGGCCACCCGGAGCGCTTCGCGCGGTTCACGGCCTTCCTGGACAAGAACGGACTGCGGAACACCTTCACGCACGGCGACGGCGGCGCGGCCTTCGAGGAGCGGATGCGCTCGCTGCCGTTCCCGCCGGGTGTGCGCCCGTGGAACGACACCGACCTGGCCTCGCTCACCAGCCGGTTCGGCTGGCTGCACACGCGGGTCGGCGAACTGACCCAGGACAACGCCCGGATGAGGCGGGAGCTGGCGCGGGCCGGGACGGCCGGGGAGGCGGTCCCGGCGCCCGCCGCCTCCGTCTACCGGCGCGCCCGCCGGGTGGTGGGCAGGCCACTGCGGCGGGCGCTGCAGTCGGGCAAGCAGTAGGGCCCGGAGCCGTCAGGCCGCCGCCGCCTTGACCCTCTTGGCCGACAGCATCCGCCGCACCTTGCGCAGGGCCCGGCGCGCGAAGGAGTTGGCGGCGGCCTCCCGGTAGCCGGGGAAGGCGCGGGCTTCGCGGGCTTCGGCGAGGAAGACGCGGTCGGGGACGCCTGCCGCCTTGGACCGGAAGTGCGGGTAGACGAGGTACACACGGGTGCCGCGCTTCTCCAGGATGGCGGCGGCCTGCTTCTTCGCCTTGACGAACTTCACGACGTCCAGCAGCAGCTCGGGCCGCTGCATGGCCACCAGGTGCAGCCGCAGCCGCTCGTGCACCTTGAGCCGGCGGGCCACCTCGGGCGTCCAGTAGGCGTCCATCAGCGGCTTGGCCAGTTCGAGCTTGTGCCGGCGGACCTCTTCGCTGTCGGTGAGGAACTTGGGCCCGAACTGCGGCAGCAGGGTGATGAGGAAGGGCCGGATCATGAGGAGGTCGCGCTTGGTGCCGGCCGGGACCATGTCCGCGATCAGCTTCATCAGGGCGCGCGCGGAGTCGAAGCGGAGCGTGTAGCTACCGCTCTTGGTGACGTGCTTGCCGTCGTCGCGGCCGACCAGGTAGTAGCAGGGATAGTCGGCGACCACGGAGACGCCGTCGGCCCGCAGATAGGCCTCCATCGTGAACAGCGCATCCTCGCCGGTGAACAGAGACACGTCGAACCGCATGCCGTGCTTCTCCAGCAGCGCGCGGCGGAACAGCTTCTGTGCGCTCAGGGTGAACTTGATGTTCGAGGAGAAGACGTCGGTGCGGTCCAGCGTCTTGCCCCACATCGACTTCGGCGGGGTGCGGTTGATGCCCTCGACCTTGCCGAGCACCACATCGGTGCCGTTCTTGTCGCCCATCGCGACCATGCGCTCCAGGGCCTCCGGCCCGAGCCGGTCGTCGGCGTCCAGGAAGAAGACGTAGCGTCCGGCCGCCTTGGCCAGGCCGACGTTGCGCGGACCGCTGGGGCCGCCGGAGTTCTCCTGACGGATGACGGTGACCTGCATGGGGGCGCGGGCCGCGAACTCCTCCAGGTACTCCCCCGAACCGTCCGTGGAGCCGTCGTCGACCGCGATGACCTCCAGCCTTGCCGGGTCAATGGTCTGTGCCTCGACGGATGCCAGGCACTCGACCAGGTACGGCATCGCTTCGTACGCCCCGATGATCACACTCACATCAGGCTGCGTCACGACGGTCACGTTTCCCCCTTGTCAACAGAGCATTTACCCCGTATCGCCTCAATCGCAATGTGTTAGACGGGCGGCCCATGCAAGCGGTTGCCTAACAGAGGGTAATGAGTGGTGCACATCACATGATGGCGCGGCGGGCCCGGCCCGCGGCGGATGACACCGACGCTACTCACGCCGAGTAAGAGACTCTCACCCTCGGCCGACGGCACGGGTAAGAGCGCGCGGTAAGGAACCTGAAAGAGGGACGGAAGACGGACGGAAGACGGACGGACCGGAAAAGGGCCGGCCCCCGGGATCGCTCCCGGGGGCCGGCCCCGTCGTGGCGCGGGTCTGTCAGCCCGCGCTCACGCCGTCCGTCTCACCGGCGGTCGCCCCGCGCTGGCCCGGCACCGCGTTGGTCAGCTCGGCGGGGTCGGCGCCCGCCGCGCCCAGCCGGGACTCCTGACCGACGTTGCGGGCCTCGGCCTTGAGGGCGAGGTCGGCCACGGCGGTGTTGAACTGGTCGATGGACTTCGGCTCGTCCGGGCCCAGCAGATAGCGCTTGAGCTCCCCGCGCTCCCGGGCCAGCGGGTCGGCGGACGGGTCGCGTACGGCGTCCAGCAGACCGCCCAGCTCGTCCGCGCTGTTGGACAGGATCACCGCGGCGCGCACCGCCGTGTTCTGCCGCTTGAACTCCTCCACGCCGACTTCGGCGGAGTCGGTGACCGCGTACGGCTTGCCACTCGCGATGAAGTCGGAGACCACGGAGGAGATGTCGGAGACCATGGCGTCGGAGACGTTGAAGCAGTCGTACAGGCGCGGCTCGGCACCCTTGATGACCCGGTGCTCGTACGCCGGGAAGGAGCGCCAGAAGACCTCGTTCCACTCGCCGCGCAGCCGGGCGATCTCCTGGTGCTTGTGGACGTCGACGACTCCCTCGCGGGTGGCCTCGGCCTCGTCGCCCCGGTCGCCGCCGGTGCCGGTCAGCTCGGCGATCCGGGCCTCGATGCGAGCCAGGTCCGCCTTCGCCCGGGTCTCGGCGGCCGCGTCGGCGGTGAAGCGCGCTTCGGCGGCGCGCTCGGCGGCGGCCTTCTCGATCAGGGCGGTGATGCGCTGGTGCGCGGCGCCCGCTTCCTTGCTGACGGTGCCGGTGAAGGGGTGCGGCTTGTACAGGACGCGGACCGGCGGGTCGGCCTTCACCAGCTTGTTCACGATGTGCTCGCCGGCGAGCACGATCGAGGTGTTGCCGGGATTGCCGTCCCAGCCCTCCCAGGTGGGGGCGTAGAGAACGGTGGGGATGCGCCCCTCGGGCACGCCCTGCCAGCTCTGGATGGGCGCCAGCTGCGGGCGGCCGACCTCGACGATGTCGGCGTCGCGGACGCCGACGTCGGCGATGGCGTAGCGGTCGCGGCCCGCGCGGCCCGCGGTCCACACCTCGTCGTACACCTTGCTGTACGGGTTGACGCTGGCCAGCTTGTCGCTGTCGCCGTGGCCGATGAACACGTGCTTCATGGTGGGCACGCGCAGCAGGTGGATGTTCTTGCCGACGTTCGCCGCGTACAGGGCGACCCGCACGGTCGACAGATCCAGGTTCATCAGGTGCACGCCTCCGGGCACGCAGATGACGGGGACCGTGGTGGGCGCGAGGTTGTTCAGGATCGCGCGCTCCCGCAGGATGATCAGCGGCCGGGTCTCCAGCCGCTCCATCGTCTCCAGCCACATATTGACCTGGTAGGCGGAGTCCTTGGAGCCGGAGAAGTACAGGACCGTCTCGGGCTTGTAGACGGCCAGCCAGTCGTCGACGGCGGCGAGGACGACATCGGCTTTCGGCGGGGTCTTCCTGCCGCGCACGCACGGCAGCAGCACCGCGACGTACAGGCAGCCGAGGCCGATGGTGAGGCCGATGCCCACGAAGCCCGCGACGTCCGGGTCCATGACGGCGGAGACCAGGATGCCGATGACCGCGAAGAGGTCGAGGTGGAGCATCTTCTCCGCGGAGCGGTGCAGCAGGCGGCGCGGCGGGGCGTCCGGGATGCGGATGCGGGACTTCAGGTCGATGTTGCGGGTGGCGACCGGCATCCGGCGACGGTTGCGGATGAGGGTGACCAGCGCGCCGTGCGGGGCCTGGAGACCGTAGAAGGCGATGAAGCAGGCGATCGCGCCGTAGAAGATCAGGTCGTCCGCGTGGGACAGGCGGGCCAGCAGCAGGATCAGCAGCAGCTGCCGGATGAGGAAGCGGATCGAGAGTCCGGCCCTGACCTTGCTGAGGCGGTTGATCAGGTAGCTGCCCTTGCGGTGCAGGTAGTGGTCCGCCAGGTACGTCACGGCGGCCGCGGCCGCGAAGGCGGGAACGCTCGGGACGAGCGCGGCCAGCATGAGTGCCGGGAAGCCCAGGATCATGAGGGCCGCCGCGGCCAGCTCGGCCGCGCTGCCCACCCTGGCGACGCGAATAGCGGTGGATATCACGGATAACCTTTTGCTGACAAAGAGGCCGGAATGTAGACCTTGCGGGCGATCTGGGAGACTTATGGATTCAGGCCTCTGTGAATGCTCCGCAAAAGCGCAGCCACAGAGGCCTGAATTACAGATAACTATTTGCGGTTGATTATGCCACGCCGTCCTGACGGTCCAGAACGCTGGCCAAAGCCTGCTCGAACCCTGAGGCCTTGCCCGCGGGCGCCGTCGGGTCCTGCTGGCGGACGTCGATCACATGGCCGGTCAGCTCCGAGAGCAGCACGTCCAGCGAGGTCCGGGCCACGGCCTCGGAGGAGAGCAGCGTGCCCGCCGGCTCCTGGCCGAAAGCCTTGGTGCGCATGGGGGTGGCGGTGCGCTCGGGGTTGATGCAGTTGACGCGGATGCCGTCGCCGGCCCACTCGTCGGACAGGGCCTGGGTGAGGTTCACCATGGCGGCCTTGGTGGAGGAGTAGAGGCTGTACTCGGCGCGCCCGCGGGTGTAGCTGCTGGAGGTGTAGAGCAGCAGCTGGCCCTTGGTCTCGGCCAGGTACTTGTACGACGAACGAGCGATCTGCACCGGGGCCAGGTAGTTGACCTTCAGCGCCTCCTCGATGGTGGCGTTGTCGGTCTCGGCGAGCCTGCCGATGCGCAGCACGCCCGCGGTGTTGACGACGTAGTCGATCCGGCCGGTCTCCGCGTACGCCTTGGACAGCGCGTCGTCGACCTCCTCCGGGTTCTCCACATGGGTGCCGGTGGTGGAGCGGCCGAGTGCGTAGACGTGGGCGCCGTAGGACTCGGCGAGTTCGGCGATGTCCTTGCCGATGCCGTACGAACCGCCGAAGATCACGATCGTCTTGCCGGTGAGCAGGGCGCGGTAGGCGTCCTCGCCCTGCTGCTCCGGCGCGGCGGTGGAGGCGAGCTGGAAGAGCTTGTCGGCGATGAAGACGTCGACCGGCTGCGTCACCTTCATGTTGTACTCGTCGCCCGCGACCACGTGGATCGGCACGTCGGGCAGGTACTTGAGGACCACCGAGCAGTCGTCCGTGGCCTGGAAGTTGGGGTCGCCGGCGGCGACCTCGTAGGCGCGGCGGATCGTGGACAGCTTGAAGGCCTGCGGGGTCTGGCCGCGGCGCAGCCGGGAGCGGTCCGGGATCTCGGTGATGAACTCGCCGTCCTCGCCGTGGGTGCGGGTCACGATGATGGTGTCCGCGGACGGGATGGCGACGTCGACGGCCTGGTAGCGCTCCAGCGCGGTGACGCAGTCGTCGATGACGCGCTGCGAGAGCAGGGGGCGTACGGCGTCGTGGAAGAGGACGTTGCGGTCCTCGCCCTCGGCCAGGCCCTCACCGAGGGCCGAGATGGCGCGCTCGGTGGTCTCGTTCCGGGTCGAGCCGCCCTCGATGATCTTCTTGACCTTGGTGAACCCGGCCTTGGCGACGATCTTCTCGATGTCCGGCACATAGCCCGGCGCCATCAGGACGATGACGTCGTCGATCGACTCGGCGTTCTCGAAGGTGGTCAGGGTGTGCTCGATGACTGCCTTGCCGGCGATCTTCAGCAGCTGCTTGGGGATCGACAGACCCACCCGCTGACCGGTGCCACCGGCCAGGATCACTGCGGTGGTTCGGGGCTTGGCTATGTGCTGTGACACAGGCTGACCTACCTTGGGGCGACAGGGAACCGTGAAATGGTCCCACTTCGGGTAACCGCAGTGCAAGGTGAGTGACGTCCCATGCATATGTGCACGCAACCTGTCATTCACCTAGCACTCCAGGTGATTGGGCGAGGCCGCCGTGAACCCCTGTGGAATTGCTGTGAGTAAGTCCACAGGTGCCGTTCAGTGCCGTCCGAGCCGCTTCGGACAGCGGTGGCCGAGCACCCGGAGGAGCTCCTTCGACGACGCCTGACGCACACTCCGTACGGGCTCCGCCAGGGATGCCGAGGCGGCCGATCCGCGCCGCGGCCTCGACCGCCCAGAGCGGCGTGGAGATCTTCACGTCGCGGGATGCGGGGCTGCACGCGTTCTTCATATGCGGCACGGCGCCGTTACGGACGAGCCGGGAATACAGCTCGTCGGGCAGTCCATTGCCACGGAATTCCACATTAAGATTCCGCAGCATTTCGGTCTCGGCCAGAGTAAGGGACCGATTCGCGGTGTCCGGAACCTGTCGAACAGATTCTCCAGCAGCCCGGGCAGCGACTCGAACATGCGCATGAGTCCGTTTCGGTCGCGGTCGTCGACCACGACGACGGTAACCCGCCCGGGCCCGGCGTTCGATCAGCCGGTCGTGCCGGTGCCGCCGCCAGAAGCAGCCCGTTCCGCACGTACTGCTGCCACTGCGAGGGCATGATCTTCGCCGGCGGACACAGGGGGACCAGAACGCCCCGTCGGCGCCTGCGTCTGCGTCTGCGTCTGCGTCTGCGAAGAACTCACTGCTGATCACCGAGGTCGCCCGCCGGTGGCTGGGACGGAGCCGAGAGGAGCCTGGGACCCGGGTGAGTCCCGGGCTCCCGCCGGCCGACGTCACACGACCTGGACGCCCGGCTCGTCCGACTCGACCCGCAGGCACGCCAGCGTGCTCGCGGTGGCCTGCGGCCTGACGACCGTGTCGACGACGCGGACCTGGGCGTCGATGCCGTCGCGGCGAATGTCGAAGAGGTGGTAGCCGCGGTGGGCGTCGATCACCTTCCAGTGCGGGTTGTCCGCCTTCAGCGGGTCCCACTGGGCGTGGAAGGCGGCCTGGTCCTGGTCGCCGTTGCTGGAGATGGAGGTGCCGACGAACTCCGCGCCGACGACGTCGGAGTCCGGGTCGGCGAAGTCCTCCTTGAGGTCGCTGATCATCGTCAGGTGCCGGTCGCCACTGAGCACGACCGGGTTGCGGATGCCGGCGAGCTCCTGCAGCAGGGCGTTGCGTTCGGCCTGGTAGCCGTCCCAGGCGTCGTAGAACCAGAGCTTGCCCTCGCCGAGCAGAAGATCGGTCTCGGCCATCATGATCTGCGAGGCGATCAGGTTCCAGCGGGCCGGCGAGTCGTAGAGCCCGTCCAGCAGCCACCGCTTCTGCCCGGCGCCGAGCATGGTCATCGACGGGTCCTCGGCGCCGGCCTGGGTGGTGGCCTGGTCGGTGCGGAACTGCCGGGTGTCGAGCACGTTGAGCCGGGCCAGGCGGCCGAACTCCAGCCGGCGGTACATCTGGATGTGCGGGCCGTTCGGGATCGCGGTGGCGCGGACCGGCATGTGCTCGTAGTACGCCTGAAAAGCCGCGGTCAGCCGGGCCACGAACGCGTCGTGCGACTGCTTGTCGGGGTCCTGCGGGATCTCGCCGGCCCAGTCGTTGTCGACCTCGTGGTCGTCGAAGGTGACCACCCAGGGGGTGTTCGCGTGCATCGCGGCGAGGTCGGGGTCGGTGCGGTACTGGGCGTAGCGGTTGCGGTACTGGACCAGGGTGATCGGCTCTCCCTTGCCCTCGTGCCGCCGTACGGCCGTCGAGGACGGCGAGGACTCGTAGATGTAGTCGCCGACGAAGAGCACGACGTCGGGGTCCTGGGCGAGCATGTCCGCGTACGGCGTGAAGTAGCCGTGCTGCCAGTTCTGGCAGGAGGCGAGGGCTACGCGCAGCGAACCGCCCTTGCGGTGCGGGTGGGGAGCGGTGCGGGTGCGGCCGGTGGGCGAGAGCTGGCCGCCGGCCCGGAAGCGGTACCAGTAGGAGCGGTCCGGGCGCAGCCCCCGTACATCCACGTGGACGCTGTGCCCGTACTCGGGCCGGGCTTCCGCCGTGCCTCTGCGGACGGTCTTCTTGAACCGCTCGTCCTCGGCGAGCTCCCAGTCCACGGAGAACACCGCGTCGGGCATACCGCCGCCGCCCAGCGGGTCGGGGGCGAGCCGGGTCCACAGGACGATGCCGTCGGGCAGCGGGTCGCCGGACGCGATGCCGAGGGTGAAAACGCCGTCGGGCAGCGGCGTCTCGGCGGCGCGGGCGGTGGCCGGCAGCCAGAGCTGGGCGGAGGCCGCGGCGCCGAGGACGGCGGCACCGGCGGTCAGAAAGCGGCGTCGGTCGGGGGTCAGTGCTCCGGTCATTCGCTAACTCCCTTGCCACGGGGGCCTCTTGGACTTCTCTCGCGGACCTTCGGAAGCTCCCACGGCCGGCCGATCCGTCCGCCGAACAGGAGCACTCGCGTGCATGACAAATGGGCAGACAACAGAAGACCCGTCGCGGCACCGGAACCACAGGAAAAGACGTGATCTTGCCACAACGGGTCTTACAGAGTGTCAGGGGATGTTGACGATATCGGGTGTTCAGTAGGTGAATCCCGAATCTATCCGGCCATTCCGTACACGCGGGTGTACGACATCACCGTCCGCGACGGCGCCCGGGAACGCACGAGGGCCCGGGGGCTACGGCCCCGGGCCCTACGGAAAATCTCGGTCCGGCTACTCGAACGGGTCGAACTCGTCGTACTCCCGCGAGGCCTCGTCCCGCTCGGCCTGCTTGTCCCGTCGGCGCTGCGTAGCGGGCCTCGGCGCGTCGAAGCGGTGGTCCTCGCCACGGCGGCCGAGCATCTCCGCGCCCGCCATGACCGTGGGCTCCCAGTCGAAGACGACCGCGTTCTCCTCGGGTCCGATGGCGACGCCGTCGCCCGACCGGGCGCCCGCCTTCATCAACTCCACCTCGACACCGAGGCGGTTGAGCCGGTCGGCGAGGTAGCCGACGGCCTCGTCGTTGTTGAAGTCGGTCTGCCGCACCCAGCGCTCCGGCTTCTCGCCGCGCACCCGGAACAGCGGCTCGCCACCGACCTCCTCGCGGGTGACCGTGAAGCCCGCGTCGTCCACGGCCTTCGGCCGGATGACGATCCGCGTCGCCTCCTCCTTCGGCTTCGCGGCGCGCGCCCCGGCGACCAGCTCGCCGAGCCCGTACGACAGCTCCTTCAGCCCGATGTGGGCTACCGCCGACACCTCGAAGACGCGGTAGCCGCGCTCCTCCAGGTCGGGGCGGACCATCTCGGCGAGGTCCTTGCCGTCCGGCACGTCGACCTTGTTCAGGACGACGATCCGGGGGCGGTTGTCGAGGCCGCCGTACTGCCGCAGCTCCTCCTCGATGATGTCGAGGTCGGAGACCGGGTCACGGTCGGACTCCAGGGTCGCGGTGTCCAGTACGTGCACCAGCACACTGCACCGCTCCACGTGCCGCAGGAACTCCAGGCCGAGGCCCTTGCCCTGGCTGGCGCCGGGGATCAGACCGGGCACGTCCGCGATGGTGTAGACGGTCGAGCCGGCGGTCACCACGCCGAGGTTGGGCACGAGCGTGGTGAACGGGTAGTCGGCGATCTTCGGCTTGGCCGCGCTGAGCACGGAGATCAGCGAGGACTTGCCGGCGCTCGGGTAACCCACCAGGGCCACGTCGGCGACCGTCTTCAGCTCCAGGACGATGTCCTGAAGGTCCCCGGGCACCCCCAGCAGCGCGAAGCCGGGCGCCTTGCGTCGGGCGCTCGCCAGCGCCGCGTTGCCGAGGCCGCCCCGGCCGCCCTGCGCGGCGATGTACGAGGTGCCGTGGCCGACCAGGTCGGCGAGCACGTTGCCCGCCCTGTCCAGGACGACCGTGCCGTCCGGCACCGGCAGGACCAGGTCCTCGCCGTCCTTGCCGGAGCGGTTGCCGCCCTCGCCGGGCTTGCCGTTGGTGGCCTTGCGGTGCGGGGAGTGGTGGTAGTCGAGAAGCGTGGTGACCGACTGGTCGACCGTCAGGATGACGTCACCGCCACGACCGCCGTTGCCGCCGTCGGGGCCGCCGAGCGGCTTGAACTTCTCGCGGTGGACGGAGGCACAGCCGTGACCTCCGTTACCCGCGGCGACATGCAGCTCGACGCGGTCCACGAAGGTGGTCATGGTTCAGTGCCTCCAGGGAAGTACGGCTTTGTCCTTGCTTAACACGCGAAAGGCGGACCCGCCTTCCCGCTGGGGAAGTGAGGTCCGCCTCACGACAGACGTTCGGTCAGGCGACCGGAACGACGTTCACGACCTTGCGGCCACGGTGGGTACCGAACTCCACCGCACCGGCCTGCAGCGCGAACAGCGTGTCGTCGCCGCCACGGCCGACACCGGCGCCGGGGTGGAAGTGGGTGCCGCGCTGGCGAACCAGGATCTCACCGGCGTTCACGACCTGACCGCCGAAGCGCTTCACGCCGAGCCGCTGGGCATTGGAGTCGCGACCGTTCCGAGTGGACGATGCGCCCTTCTTGTGTGCCATGTCTCCTCAGTCCCTTACTTCGCAGCCGCGGGGATCGACGTGACCTTGATCGCCGTGTACTGCTGGCGGTGGCCCTGACGACGGCGGTAGCCGGTCTTGTTCTTGTAGCGCAGAATGTCGATCTTCTGGCCCTTGTGGTGGTCCACGACCTCGGCCTGGACCTTGATGCCGGCCAGCACCCACGGGTCGCTGGTCACGGAGTCGCCGTCGACAACGAGCAGGGTCGAGAGCTCGACCGTGTCGCCAACCTGGGCAGTGGAAATCTTGTCAACCTCAACGATGTCGCCGACAGCAACCTTGTGCTGGCGACCACCGCTGCGCACGATGGCGTACACGCGGATCTCTCTTTCGCTCGATGAACGGCACCCCCGCAGGCCAGCCGCCCGGGAACACCACGGGCGACCTCTCCCGGCCCGCCTTGCGACCGGGAGGAAGAGGTTTACGGGGACGTGGCGTGCTCAGTGGACACGCCGACGGTCTAGGTTACGGGGCCACGACCGAGGGGGTCAAACCGGGCCCCACGGGTGTGCGGCCGGTCACGTGGACCGGCCGCACCTCCTGGATGTCAGCCCTCGTCGGTGGCGGCGGAGACCGTAGTGGTCTTCTTCGCCACCGTCTTGGCGGCGGCCGTCTTGGCGGTCTTCGCCGCCTTCTTGGCCGTCGTCTTCTTGGCTGCCGTCTTCTTGGCGGCGGTCTTCTTGGTGGCCGCCTTCTTCGCCGTGGCCTTCTTGGCCGCCTTGCGGGCGGTCTTCTTGGCCGGCACGGCCTCCTCCACCGCCTCGTCGGCGGCGGACCCGGCCACGGGTGCCTCGGCGGCGGTGGCCGGCACCACCACGACGGCCGCTTCCTCGGACGCGGTCGGCGCGGTGGCCTTGCGCACGGCACGACGGCGCGGGCGGGCCGGGGCCGCGCTCTCGGCGGGCGCCTCCTCGGCCGGAGCCGTAGCCGCGGGCTCGGGCCGCTCGGCCGGTGCCTCGACCGCCGGGGCGGCCTCGACGACCGTCACCACGGCCGCCTCGGCGACCGCCGGGGAACCGGCCGGTGCCGACACCTTCCGGGTCGCACGACGGCGCGTACGGCCCTTGGGCGCGGCCTCCTCGGCGACGGCCTCCTCGGCCGCGGCCTGCGGGGCCGCCGCCGGCTCCTCGACGGCGACCGGCTCGGCGGCCGTCACCGGCCGCACGGGAAGCGCGGCCTCCTCGGCGGCCGTGCCGGCCTGCGCCGACGGCTCCTCGACGGTCTCGGCGACCTGCGCGGCCTTCTGGCTCGCGGCCTTGCGGCTCTCGGCCTTCGGCGCACCGGCCGGAGCCGAGGCCCGGCGGCTCGCGCGGCGACGCGTACGGCCACGGGTGGCCGCCGCCTCCGCCTCGGCGATGCTGCTGTACAGCTCCTCGTCCGCCGCGAAGTCGGGGGCGGGGAGGGCGACGGGCTCGGCCACCTCGGCGACCACCTCGGCGACGGTCTCCACCTCCGGCTCGACGGCCTCGCCGGTCTCCGCGGCCACGGCGGCGGCCTCGTGCTCGTGCACATGGCCGTCACCACCGCGCCCGCGCTTCTTGCGCTTGCCGCCGCCACCGCCGGCGGCGGTCGGCTGCTCCATGTGCACGATGACGCCACGGCCGTTGCAGTGCACGCAGGTCTCGGAGAAGGACTCCAGCAGGCCCTGGCCGACCCGCTTGCGGGTCATCTGCACCAGGCCCAGCGAGGTCACCTCGGCCACCTGGTGCTTCGTGCGGTCACGGCCCAGGCACTCCAGCAGACGGCGCAGCACCAGGTCGCGGTTGGACTCCAGGACCATGTCGATGAAGTCGATCACGATGATGCCGCCGAGGTCGCGCAGCCGCAGCTGGCGCACGATCTCCTCGGCCGCCTCCAGGTTGTTCCTGGTGACCGTCTCCTCCAGGTTGCCGCCCTGGCCGGTGAACTTGCCGGTGTTGACGTCGACGACGACCATCGCCTCGGTCCGGTCGATCACCAGCGAACCGCCGCTGGGCAGCCAGACCTTGCGGTCCAGCGCCTTGGCGAGCTGCTCGTCGATCCGGTAGGTGGCGAAGGCGTCGACCTCGGAGGTCCACTTCGACAGCCGCTCGGCCAGGTCCGGGGCCACGTGCGAGACGTACCCGTGGATCGTCTCCCAGGCCTCGTCACCGCTGACGACGACCTTGGAGAAGTCCTCGTTGAAGATGTCACGCACGACCCGGACGGTCATGTCCGGCTCGCCGTACAGCAGCGTCGGGGCGTTGCCGCTCTTGGCCTTCTTCTGGATGTCCTCCCACTGCGCCTGCAGCCGCTCGACGTCCCGGCGCAGCTCCTCCTCGCTCGCGCCCTCGGCGGCGGTGCGCACGATGACGCCCGCGTCCTCGGGGACGATCTTCTTGAGGATGGTCTTCAGCCGGGCGCGCTCGGTGTCGGGCAGCTTGCGGCTGATGCCGGTCATCGAGCCCTCGGGGACGTACACGAGGTAGCGGCCCGGGAGGGAGACCTGGCTGGTCAGGCGGGCGCCCTTGTGACCGATCGGGTCCTTCGTCACCTGGACGAGGACCGACTGGCCGGACTTCAGGGCGGATTCGATGCGGCGCGGGCCGTTGGCCATGCCCAGCGCCTCGAAGTTGACCTCACCGGCGTACAGGACGGCGTTGCGGCCCTTGCCGATGTCGATGAAGGCGGCCTCCATCGACGGCAGCACGTTCTGGACCTTGCCCAGGTAGACGTTGCCGACGTACGAGGTCGACTGCTCCTTGTTGACGTAGTGCTCGACGAGCACGCCGTCCTCCAGGACGCCGATCTGGGTGCGGTCGCCGTGCTGGCGCACGACCATCACACGCTCGACGGCCTCGCGGCGGGCCAGGAACTCGGCCTCGGTGATGATCGGGACACGTCGGCGGCCCTGCTCACGGCCCTCCCGGCGGCGCTGCTTCTTCGCCTCGAGGCGGGTCGAGCCCTTGATGGACTGCACCTCGTCGGAGGGCTCGGCGGGCTTGCGGGGCTCGCGGACCTTGACGACCGTGCGCTCCGGGTCGTCGGCGGACGGCTCGGCGTCGGTGCCGCTGTCACCGGCCCGGCGACGACGACGGCGACGGCGGCGGCTGGAGCTGGAACCGCCGGACTCGTCGCCACGAGCGTCCTCGGCGTCCTCTTCATCCTGCTCGGCGGTGTCCTCGGCGTCCTGCGCGGCCTGCTCGGCGGCCAGTTCGTCCGCCTCGGCGTCGACACCCTCGCCCTCCGCGGCGTCACCGCGGCGACGGCGACGACCGCCCCGGCGGCGACGGCGGCGCGAACCGGACTCCTCGTAGCTCTCCGCGCCCTCGGTGCCCTCCGCCTCCTCGGCCTCAGCCTCGTCGGCCTCGGTCTCGCTGAGGTCCTCGGCGGACTCCTCGGGCTCCTCCGCCTCCGCCGGCTCCTCGGCCTCGGTGGCCTCCACGGTCTGCGTCTCCTCGGCGGCGCCCCGGCGGCGACGGCGGCGGCCACGCGCGCCGGCCTCGGCGCGCTCCTCCGCGGACTCCTCGGGCTCCTCCGCCTCGGCGGCCTCGGCGGCGGCCTCGGCGGCGGCCCGCTCCGGGGTCTGGAACTTCGGCTCGGCGAACACCGGCGCCTGGAAGACGGCCACGGTGGGCCTGGCCGGGCGACGCGGCGCCTCGGCCTCCGCGGCCTCGGCCGGCGCGGCGGCCGGGGAATGCGCGGGCGCGGAGAATCCGGCCGCGGCCTGCCGCACGACACGACGTCGACGGCGCGGGGCCGCACCCTCGGCGGGGGCCTCCGCGACGGGGGCCTGCGGCGCTTCGGCGGCGGGGGTCTCAGCGGCCTGCGCGGTCACAACGGGCTCGGCGATCTCGGTCTCCTCGGCGGACTGGGCGGCCTCGGCGGCGGTCTCCTCGGCCACGGCGGCACCGGTCGGCGCGGACACCCGACGGGTGGCACGACGACGGGCACGACGCGGAGCCGCCTCCTCGGCGGGAACCTCGGCAACAGGCGCCTCGGCGGCGGGGACCTGCTCGGTCTCGGCGGCCTCGGTCTCGGTCTCGGTCTCGGCAGCGCCGGTCGGCGCGGACACCCGACGGGTGGCACGACGACGGGCACGACGCGGAGCCGCCTCCTCGGCGGGAACCTCGTCGGCGGGCGCCTCGGCAGCGGGGGCGATGTCCACCGCGGGAGCGGCCGGAGCCTCCACGGCGGGAGCGGGCTCGGGCGTCTCGGCTGCCGTCGGCGCACCGGCGGGGGCGGAGGCGCGTCGGGTGGCGCGGCGGCGCGGACGGCCGGTGGCCGCGGCCTCGGCCGGCACGGTCTCCGT
Source organism: Streptomyces griseochromogenes (assembly GCF_001542625.1). NCBI lineage: Bacteria > Bacillati > Actinomycetota > Actinomycetes > Kitasatosporales > Streptomycetaceae > Streptomyces > Streptomyces griseochromogenes. Next base: position 9,266,835 of record NZ_CP016279.1, read on the forward strand.
CTCGGCCTTCTTCTCGGCCTCGGCCTCGGCGGCGGTCTCGGACACGGCGGCGGGCACCGCGGTCTCCGCCGGCGCCGGAGATCCGGCGGGCGAGGAGGCACGGCGGCTGGCCCGGCGACGGGGACGGCCGGCAGACGCGGGCTCCTCGACGGCCTGAGCGGACGCGACGGCCTCGGCGGGCTCAGCGGATTCGGCGGCCTCGGCCGTGGCAACCGGTACGACCGTCTCCACGGCCTCCGCGGACGCGGGCGACCCGACGGGCGCGGAGGCACGGCGGCTGGCCCGGCGACGCGGACGGCCGGCGGGCGCGGGCTCCTCGACGGCGGCGGGCTGCTCGGCCACGGTCTCGGCCTCGGCCTTCTCCTCCGCTTCGATGATGTCGTCGGCCTCCGCGGCCGGTATGGCCGGCACGGTGACCTCTTCGGTGGCCTCGGTCGCGGCCGGCGGGCCTGCCGGGCGAGAGGCGGCACGGCGACGCCTGCGCGGCGGCAGGGTGTCGCTCGGGGTGTTCAGTTCGGAACCCTCATGGGGTTCGGTCGGCTCGAGCATGCGGGCGTATCTCCCGTCAGGCTCCCGGGCGCCGCGCCTGGTCCGGCGTCGGTCTCGATGGACCGTCCGCCGTTGACGTCCGCGGCCCGCGCGATGCGCGATGGCCGCCGTCCGGGGCGCGGGCGCCACACGGGAGCACTCTGTGTCCTGTCTCACCGGTTCCGTACGCCTTGTCGGTACGGCCTGGCGAAAGTCTTCTGGTCGGTGCGCTGCCCGACCCAGGTGGCTCCCGAGTACGAGGGCTGCGCTTCGACGTCCGTCCCTACGCGGAACCTTCCGGCGTCGGCGCCGTCGCGGCGGCAGCCGGTTGAGCCGTCAGGGCCTCGGCTGCCTCGCGGTCGGGCGCGAGCGGGTCGGTCACCGTGCCGGTCTCTTCATCGAACAGCCCCTGCGCCAGCCTGGTCACCGCTGCGGGGACCGGCGGCGCCAGGTCGGCCACGGCGCGGAGACCGGACAGGACGTCGTCGGGTCGTACGGCAGGCGTCACGTGCCGAACAACCAGCCGCAGTATCGCACAGGGCTGGTCGCTCGGCCTATCAGCCTGCGAACTGTGCGTTTCCAGTTGAACGACGGCCGGGCGGGCGTCGAAGGTGCGGACGCCGCTCTTGGTCATGCGCTGCACCTCGACGGTGTCGGCCTTGGTGAAGGCCTCTACCGCACCCTGGGCGTCGACGGGGTCGACGCCGTCCAGCCGCAGCTCCCAGACGGAGGCCGTGAGCCGGTCCGCGAGGCCCGAGGTCCGTGCCTCGACCGCGTCGACGATGTCCAGCCCGTCGGGCAGGGACTCGTCGAGCAGCGCGCGCAGGGTCTCGGGGTCGCGCGGCTCGGTCAGCGCGATCTCCAGGTACTCCGCCTCACTGCCCGTGCCGGTGGGTGCGGCATTGGCGTACGACACCTTCGGGTGCGGTGTGAACCCCGCCGAGTACGCCATGGGCACCTCGGCGCGGCGCAGCGCACGCTCGAAGGCGCGCTGGAAGTCACGGTGGCTGGTGAACCGGAGGCGGCCGCGCTTGGTGTAGCGCAGTCGGATGCGCTGCACCGCGGGTGCGGGCGGCGGGCCTTCGGGCTGTCGCTTGCCCAGTGTCCTAGTCCTTCGTGAGAGCGGTCCTACTGCTACCAAGAGTACGTGCCGCACGGCCCGCGGGTTCCCGCCGGTTCTCGGCGCCTGCCCCGCGGCCGGCCCGCCCCGCTCTCCGAAGATCCACCGGAAGAGGGTGCCGGGACCGCCGCGGCGTGCGTCCGGCCGGATCCGGCTATGCCATGCGCGCCTTGTACGACTCCGGGTAACGCTGGGTGAACTTCACGGCCCACACCAGCAGGGCGATGGGGATGAGCCCGGCGCACGGCCCGGACGAGGCCGGCCCGACGGGTCCGTAGTGAGCGGCTCTTGTCACCGAACGGCCGCAGCACGGTAACGCCTTGAACTGTGCACGCCAGAGTGATGACATCCGGCCGCTCCGGCTGATTCGATGGAGTGACGCACGTCACGATCCTTGGGGGGCGACAATGCACTGGTACGTGGACGTACTGAAGAAGTACGTGGTGTTCAACGGCCGCGCACGGCGGCAGGAATACTGGATGTTCTTCCTGTTCAACGTGATCATCAGCATCGTGCTGGCGATCATCGACGCCGCCATGGGGTCGAGCGTCCTGGGCATCATCTACGCCCTCGCCACGCTGCTGCCCGGGCTCGGGGTCACCGTCCGCCGTCTGCACGACACGGACCGCTCGGGCTGGTGGATCCTCATCGCGCTGATCCCCCTGATCGGCACGATCATCCTCATCGTCTTCCTCGCCACCGAGGGCAAGGCGGAGCCGAACCAGCACGGCCCCAACCCGAAGTACGCGCCGGCCGTCTGAGCCCGCGACGCACCGAGAAGGCCCGCCGGAGTTCCCCGGCGGGCCTTTCCTCGCTTCGCCCGCGGTTCGGTTAGGGTCGCTCGACCACCTTCCTCGCACATCTCCCCTTCGTCACATCCATCCTGAACAGCCATCAGGGAGGGCACAACGGCGGAGAACAGTCGCCGGCGCCTGGTCAGAACGCTGACGTTCTGGCTGCGTCCCGCCTTCGCGCTCGGGGTCCTCAACCGCTTCCAGCGAGTCGCGGGTTTCGACCGCTCGATGGCCCTGGCCTCCAGCGCCCTGACCGCACTGGTCCCGCTCTCGATCCTGGGCGGCACCCTGCTGGGCAGCCTCACCTCCTACGACGCCGCGCAGCGGATCATCAAGCGGTACGGCCTCACCGGAGCGGGTGCCCAAGCGGTGAACGCGCTCTTCTCTCCCGCCGAGGGCACCAGCACGAGCGTGGGCGTGTTCGGCACGCTGTTCCTGGCGATCTCGGCCCTGAGCTTCACCCGGGCCCTGCAGCGCCTGTTCGAACAGACCTGGGAACTGAGGCCGCTCAGCGTGCGCAACACGCGCAACGGCCTGTGGTGGCTGCTGTCCGCCGGCGGCTACGGGCTGGTCACCGCGTGGCTGAACGCCGCCCTCGGCACCGGCCGGACCGGCCTTGCGGTCGCGGTCTGCGAGGTGCCGGTGACCGCCGTCTTCCTGATCTGGAGCGGCCATGTGCTGTCCGGCAGAAGGATCGCCTGGCGGGACCTGGTCCCCTTCGGCGTCGCGGCGGCCGTCGTGACGACCGTCTATTCCGCGGCCACGACCCTCTACCTGCCGCATCTGTTCAACACCTCCGCCGCGCGCTACGGCGTGGTCGGCGCGGTCTTCGCACTGATCTCGGCGCTCTTCGGTTTCATGCTCGCCGTCGTCGGATCGGCCGCGCTGGGGCGCGAGGTGCGGGACGAGCTGTCCCGGATCGCCCAGGGGCGGCGCACCCCGGACGACGAGGTCCGCCGCCAGTGGGACGGCCTGGTCGAGCAGACCCGGTCGCGCTGGCGCTCCGTACGGCGGCAGGTGTCCCGCCACCGGCACGGGCACCCGCACGATCGCTGAGCAGGGCCTGGGATGCCGGGCCCCGCGCCGCTCATGGAGGCCGGACGGCCTCAGAGGGAACCGACGACCTTGCGCGGGGTGATGCGGACCACCACGCGTTCCGCGTCGTCCTTCGCCGCCGGGTTGAAGTCCGCGTAGTCCTTGCCCGTGTACTTACGGGAGAGCTCGTCGATCAGCCGCTGCCCGCCCTCGGTGGTCATCGTGGCCGTACCCCGGATCTCGGCGTAGGTGTACGGCGCGTCCGGCGGGTTGATCATGACGGTCACGCGGGGGTCCCGGCGGAGATTCGCTTCCTTGCGGCGGCCGACGGTCGTGGAGACCAGCAGGTCGTCACCGTCACGGGTGACCCAGGTGATCGACAGCTGGGGGCTGCCGTCGGGCTGGACGGTGGCCAGACACACGAACATCGGATTGTCGTCGATGAGAGCCTTGAGGTCGTCCGAGAGTCGAGCCGGCACAGTGCGGTCCTTTCTTCGGCCGCCCCCGTCCGGAAACGGCCTCATCAGCCTAGAAAGGATCACATCGACGCTCTTGGACCAACGCGCCGACCGAGCGGCCGGCCCGCCTCGACGGGGCCGGCGGGTCAGTCGGCCGCGGTGGAACAGTCCTCCGGCCCGGTGCCCATGAGATCGCACAGGGCGGCGTCGGCCCGGCCCTCCACGATCACGCTCGTGCCGGCACCGGAATGATCTCCCGGTGCTACTGGCCGTCCACCGGCGGAAGGTCCTGCTCCGTCCAGATGGTCTTGCCGGTGGAGGTGTAGCGCGTGCCCCAGTGGTGGGTCATCTGGGCGATGATGAACAGGCCCCGGCCTCCCTCGTCGTCGCTCGCGGCGTGCCGCAGATTGGGCGTGGTGTGGCCGGTGTCGGACACCTCGCAGATCAGGGTCCGGTCGCGGATCAGACGCACCTGGATCGAGCCGCCGACGTAACGGATGGCGTTGGTGACCAGCTCGCTGACGATGAGCTCGCTGGTGAACGACAGATCGTCCAGCCCCCAGTCGCGCAGCTGCTTGCTGACGGCGGTGCGGATGGTGGCCACCCCCGCCGGGTCCGGAAGCAGCGCCCACTCGGCGAACCGGCTCCGGTCGAGCAAGCGCGTGCGCACCACGAGCAGCGTCGCGTCCACGTCCACCGGCCCGGGCAGCAGCTTGGCCACCGCCCGGTCGCACAGCTTCTCCAGGGACCCCCGGTCGCCGGCGAGGACCTCGGCCAGCCGCTCGAGCCCGGCGTCACGGTCGTCGGCCGCCTGGAGGAGGCCGCCCGTGAAGAGGGCGACGAGACTGCCCGGCTCGAAGTCCAGCTCCGCGCTCTGGTAGGGCGGGCCGCCGATACCCAGCGGCGGTCCGGTCGGCAGGTCCGGATAGCCGACGACGCCCGTGCGCGGTTCGACGACCGCCAGCACCGGCTCCCCGGCCCGCGCCAGACTGCACTTTCCCGAGACCGGGTCGTACACCGCGTACAGGCAGGTCACACCCAGGCCCGCGTCGGCCCGCGACCTCAGGCGGCGCGGGCCGCGGCCCGTCCCGCCCTCGTGCGCGGCCTGCTCGACCAGGTCGTCCAGGCGGGACAGGAGCTCGTCCGGGCTCAGGTCCAGCCGGGCCAGGACGCGCACGCCCGTGCTCAGGCGTCCCATGGTGGCCGCGGCGCGCATGCCGTGACCGAGCACGTCCCCGACGACCAGGCCCACCCGGGTGCCCGACAGCGGGATGACGTCGTACCAGTCGCCGCCCACCCCGGACCCGCTGTCGGCGGGCAGATAGCGGCTCGCCGCGTCGACGGCGGCGTGCCGCGGCAGGCGGTGTGGAAGCAGACCCCGCTGGAGTTTGAGGGCCACGGTGTGACCGCGGGTGACCAACGGCATCAGCAGGAAACCGATCAGCAGGGCGCCGAGGCCCAGCACGGTGACCCCGCCGGTCCTTCCGATCAGCGGCAGGTCGACGCTGGTCGTGCCGTACCGGGGGTCCGAGTAGACGACGAAGGCCGCGTAGAGGAACAGCAGGGCCATCATCAGCCCGCCGAGCCCGGGCAGTACGCCCTTGAAGACCAGGTCTTTGACGCTGCGGGTGAGGACCTTGCGGTGGTACCAGACGCAGGCGAACCCGGTCAGTCCGTACTGGAAGGCGATCGCGAGGCCGACCGAGTCGATCGAGTCGGCCAGGATGTTCCGGCTGAACGACGTCAGCAGGACCAGCACGGCGATGGAGACCGCTCCCATGCCGACGGTCCCCCAGATCGGGGTGAGAAACCTGCGGTGGATCAGGGCGAACCGGGCGGGGACCGCCTTGTGGACCGCCATGGAGAAGACGGTCCTGGCCAGGGGCAGGATGGTGGTCTGGGCCGAGGCCAGCGAGGAGGTCAGCACCATGAGGATCAGCAGTCTCGACAGGAGCATCCCCGTGTCGTGGCTCCCGAAGACGGCCTCGCCCAGTCCGGAGAACACGTCGTCCGAGTTGTTCGCGTTGCCGAGCCCGACGCCCGAGGTGCCGACTCCGGCGAACGCCTGCGCCGACGTGGACACCAGCCCGTACATGACCAGGAGCAGCACGGTGGACAGGACCGCCGCGCGTCCGGGGACACACGCGCTGTCGACGGTTTCCTCGTTGACCGAGAACGCGGTGTCCCAGCCCCAGTAGATGAAGACCCCCGCGAGGATGCCCGAGGTCAGGGCCGCCGCCGAGGGCACCTCGAAGGGGTTGAACCAGGACGCGGAAACGTGGATCGCCGTCGCGGGAGGGTCGGCGTAGACCCTGACCAGCGCGGTGACGGCGAACAGGATCAGCATGACCACTTCCAGGCACAGCAGCCAGCGCTGGACGGCCGCCGAGAACTCGATGCCGACGTAGCAGACCGCGGTGAGCACGGCGATCCAGGCGATGCCCGCCACTGTGGTCCACAGCCGGTTCTCCGCCAGGGCGTCCAGGCCCACCAGTCGGAAGCCGTAGGCGGCGGCGATCTCGGCGAGGCTCACCATGACGATGATGTCGGCGACGATGATGCCCCAGCCGCCCATCCAGCCGGTGCGCGGCCCGAAGGCACGGGTGGACCAGGTGAAGGTGGTCCCGCAGTCGGCGTTGCTCGCGTTGAGCTCCCGGAAGGCGTACGCGACCAGCAGCATCGGGATGAACGCCAGCATGGTGACGATGGGCGCCTGCAGTCCGACCCCGGCCACGATGACGCCCAGCGTGGCGGCGAGGCTGTACGCCGGGCCGGTGGAGGCCAGGCCCATGGCCACTGAGGAGAACATGCCCAGGGCGTCGCTCTTGAGCCCTTTCCGGCCGGCCCCCGTCCCGGGAGCGGGGCGGCCGGGGGACATGGCGCCGCCGAAGTGCCTCACCACTTGATTCCAACGCCGGGCCAGTGCCCTCCGCAACAGCGCAGGGCCGACGGGGTCCCGACGCCTGCGGGACCGGAGCGGTGCCGCAGGCGGCCGACGGCCCGGCCGGACGGGTCACGGAGCCGTACTCGCTACTCGACGGCCGGGTCCTCCTGCCCATGCCGCAGAGCCTGCTCGACCGCCTGCTCCACCTCGTGCGGACTGGCCTGGGTCGCTTCGGCGTAGGCGGTGACGGCCGCCTTCACGGCGTCCGCGGCCGCGCGCCAGCGGCGGCACTGCTCGTCGTACTCGTCGCCGGTGAGACCTGCGAGGCGGGCACGTTCTTCTTCGGCGGAATGCTCCAGCTTGATCAATTCGTCGGGGATGTCTGCCACGACCAACGATCCTATGCGCGCCCGGCGGCACACCGCCCTCGCGCGTACCGCCCGATCGAGCTCTCTTTCGCACATCGCTCTTACGACGGACATCGGCAAACCGCTCGCGCGGGGGATCTCGGCCGGGTCGGCGGATGGGAGGCTGTGACCAGCGAAAACGTTCAAGGGGGAAATGATGATCCACCGTTCGGCAATCCGCCGGCTGAGCGCCGCCACCGCCATCACCGCCGTCGTGCTGCTGTCCGCCTGCTCCACGCTGGACCCTGACAAGCACCGCGTGGTCGGCTACGGCGTGAGTGCGCCGGTGCACAAGCTGGTCATCAAGGGCGGCACAGGGGACGTACGGGTGACCGGCGGTGGTTCGACGGTCAGGGTCACCGAGAGGCAGAGCTACAGGAGCGCTCCACCGCACACCACGCACTCCACCGCCGCCGACGGCACGCTGACCCTGACCTACGACTGCCAGGACTGCGGCGTCGACTACGACGTACGGGTCCCGACCGGTACGGCGGTCTCCGTCGACGAGGGCACCGGTGACGTGTCGCTCACCGCCCTGGGCGGCCCGGTGAAGGCCGACACCGGCACCGGCACCATCACCGGCACGCGGCTCACGGCCCAAGAGGCCCGCTTGACCACGCAGACCGGCGGTGTCCGGGCGGCCTTCAGCCGCCCCCCGTCCGTCGTCCACGCCACCACCCAGACCGGCAGTGTCGACATCGCCGTCCCGCGCGGCACGCCGTACGCGGTCCAGGCCGGTGCTCAGACCGGCAAGGTCGATGTCGGTGTCGACCGGGCCGACGACAGCCCGCGCTCCATCACGGCGAGGGCCCAGACCGGTGACGTCACGGTCGAGGCGGCGTGAGCTCGCTTCTCCACGGGAGGACATGGCGGCGGCTGCTGCCCACCCTTCCCGCGTGGGCCCGGGACACCTCCCTCACGCTGCTCGCGGCGGTGGTCGGCGTGCTGTCCGTGCTGCAGAGCGAGTACATCCGCACCTGGTGGGTCTACGCACTGGCGCTCGGCACGGCGGTGCCCGTCCTGTGGCGTCGCCGGTCGCCCTTCGCCTGCCTGCTGCTGATGGCACCTTTCTCCGAAGGCATCAGCCTCTGGGCACACTGGGCGTATCCGCAGGTGCCGGTGGCCGCGATCGTCCTGATCTACACCGTCGCCGAGCGGGGGGCCGACTGGCAACGCTGGTTCACCCTGGCCGCCGTCACGGTCATCACCGTCCTGAGCACCTACAGCCCCAATGGGGCGATCTTCAGCTGGCTGCCCCTGGCGGGCGGCTACATCCTCGGGTCCACCGTGCGGGAGCTGCGCCGGTCCGTCCGCACGCAGGCCGAGCGCGCCGCGCACCTGGAGCGCGAGGCCGCCGTCCGGGCCGCCCGTGCCACCGTCGAGGAACGGGCCAGGATCGCCCGCGAGATGCATGACATCCTGGCGCACGCGGTCAGCCTGATGGTCGTGCAGGCGGAGGCCGGACCGGTCGCGGTGCGCACCCATCCCGACCGGGCGATCGCCGCGTTCGACGCCATCGCCGACTCAGGACGCGACGCCATGGCCCAACTGCGCCGGATGCTGGACGTGCTCAAGGAGGACGGGGGCGCCCCGGAGCGCTCCCCGGCGCCCACCCTGGACGACCTGCCCGCCGTACTGGACCGGGTCCGCGCCTCCGGCATCCGCTGCGCGTTCCACACCTCGGGCCTCGACGGTGCCGAACCACCGCAGGACGTGGCCGCCGCCGCGTACCGGATCGTCCAGGAGGCGCTCACCAACACGGTCAAGCACGCCTCGGCGAGCAGTGTCGAGGTCCGCGTCGACCGCACCGAGTCCGCTCTGGAGATCACGGTCGGCGACGACGGCCGCGGCGTACCGGTACCGTCGTCCCACCACGGCGGCCTCTGGTCGGGCGGACGCGGCCTGATCGGCATCCGGGAACGCGCCGCCGCCTGCGGTGGCTCGGCCACCGCGGGTCCCGGCCCGGGCGGCCGGGGATTCGTGGTCACCGCCTGTCTGCCGACGGACTCCGGAAGGACATGAGGACACGGGATGCAGCCGATCCGGGTGGTCGTCGCCGACGACCAGGAACTGGTACGGGCCGGGTTCGCCATGATCCTCGATGCCCAGCCGGACATCGAGGTGGTCGCTGAAGCGGCCGACGGCGCCCAGGCGATCGAGGCGGTGGCCGAGCACGCCCCGGACGTGCTGTTGCTCGACATCCGGATGCCGGTGACGGACGGCATCGAGGCGGCCCGCCAGGTGTGCGCCGCCGGCCCCTGCAAGGTGATCATGCTCACGACGTTCGACGTCGACGACTACGTGTACGAGGCGTTGTACGCGGGCGCCAGCGGGTTCCTCCTCAAGGATGTGCGACGGGACGACCTGGTCCACGGGGTACGGATGGTCGCGGCCGGCGAGGCGCTGCTCGCGCCGTCGGTGACGCGGCGGCTGATCGCCGAGTTCACCGGCCGTGGAGCACCGTCGGGTGGCGTGCGGGTGCCCTCCGCGCGGCTCGGTCAGCTCACGGTGCGGGAGCGGGAGACGCTGCGTCTGCTGGCTCGGGGGTTGTCCAACGCCGAGATCGCCGCCGAACTGGTGGTCAGCGAGCACACGGTGAAGACGCACGTCAGCAATGTGCTGTCGAAACTGGGGCTGCGGGACCGGGTGCACGCGGTGGTCTTCGCCTACGAGGCCGGCGCGGTCGTCCCCGGCCAGGAGTGAGACTCCCTGCGGGGATCACCCGTTGTGCCCGCGAGCGGGCACGGGTGGGCCGAGCGTTCGGCGCGGACCTGGGGCGGTCAGCGTTCGGCGTGCGCATCCGCGGGAGCGGCGGCGGCCTGTACGAGGTTGTGCTCCAGGCGTTCCAGGGTGTGCAGGGCCGCGGTCCGCTCGTCGGCCGAGAGGTCTGCCGCCACGAGGTCTTCGAGCTGGGCCCAGACCCGTTCGACCTCTCGGCGCAAGGCGTGGCTGGCCGCTGTGGGTTCGATGAGGGACGCCCGCTTGTCGGTGGGTGAGGGACGGCGGCGGACGAAGCCGGCCTGTTCCAGGCGTCGGACGGTGCGGGTCATGGTCGCGGCGTCGGAGTCCATCAGGCGCACCAGGTCGGCCTGCCGCTGGGGGCCGAGTTCCCACAGGTGCATCATGACCAGCTCCTGGCCCGGGTGCAGGCCGATGCGGCGCAGCAGCTGTCCCGCGAACATGCGGTGCAGACGGGCCAGGCGGAAGATCGCATGACTGATCGGGCCGCCGCCGGCCGCGGCGGGCACCGGGACGGTGGCCTCCTGTCCCGTCCCCGCGGGACCCGATCCGGCTTCCGGTGTGGACTGCGCCATGTCTTCCTCACTTTCCTGCCCGAGCAACTTGATCCTACCTCTCAGTAGGCAAGCCCGCGGGCCGTCCAGACTTCCGCAAAGGAAGGGCCAGGCAGGACTATGTGACGCGCTTCACATTCGACACCGGGAATGACTGCCCTGGATTTACCTGTTCGGACAGGTGATTTACTTGTTCGGACAGGCAATCGCGGTGCGGGCATCGTGCGCCCGGGCCGCGCAGCAGCACTCATCCCGAAGGAAGAAGCCATGACCACTGCATTCGATCCGATCGACCTGGGCGGCAAGCGCCTGGCCAACCGCGTCGCGATGGCACCGATGACCCGCAGCCGCGCCTTCGGGCCCGGCGCCGCACCGACCGAGCTGATGGCGACGTACTACGCGCAGCGCGCCGGCGCCGGGCTGATCGTCACCGAGGGCGTCCAGCCCTCGCCGGTCGGCCAGGGCTACCCCGACACCCCCGGCCTGCACACGCCCGCGCAGGTGCGGGCGTGGCGGACGGTGACCGATGCCGTGCACCGCGAGGGCGGCGTGGTCTTCGCCCAGCTGATGCACACCGGCCGGGTCGGCCACCCCAGCCTGCTGCCCGACGGTCTGGTGCCGGTGGGCCCGTCGGCGGTGGCCGCCAAGGGCCAGGTCTTCACCCACGAGGGACCGAAGGACTTCGTGACGCCGAAGGAGCTGAGCGAGGCGGAGATCCGGCAGACGATCGCCGACTTCGCGGACGCGGCCCGCAACGCCGTCGAGGCCGGGTTCGACGGCGTGGAGATCCACGGCGCCAACGGCTACCTGGTCCACCAGTTCCTCGCGCCCGGCACCAACCGGCGCACCGACGCCTGGGGCGGCACCACCGAGGGCCGGATCCGCTTCGCGGTGGAGGTCGTCACGGCGGTGGCCGAGGCGATCGGCGGCCACCGGGTCGGTCTGCGGATCTCGCCCGGAAACCCGTACAACGACATGTCCGAGGACAATCCGGGCGAGGTCTACCCCGCCCTGCTGGACCGGCTCGCCGGCCTGGAGCTGGCCTACCTGCACCTGCTGGAAGGGCCGGACCGCGACCTCACGGCGCGGCTGCGCAAGGCATGGTCCGGCACGTTCGTCCTCAACCCGTTCACCTACCCCGACACCACCGGCCCTGACGCGCTGGCCCTGATCGAGGACGGGAGCGCGGACATGATCGCCTACGGGGCACTGTTCCTGGCCAACCCCGACCTGCCCCGGCGTCTGGCCACCGGCGGTCCGTTCAACACGCCGGACCAGGCCACCTTCTACGGCGGCGACCACCGCGGCTACACCGACTACCCCGCCCTCACCGGCTGAGCGGCGACCGGACCGGCCCGGCCGCACCGTGAGTCAGAGCGCGTGCGGCTCCCTTCCCCACCTGCTTCCACCAAGGAGTTCCCGATGTCCAAAGCGATCACATTCTCCGAGTACGGCGCGCCCGAGGTGCTGCGGCTGTCCGAGGTCACCGCGCCGGAGCCCGGCCCCGGCCAGGTCCGGATCCGCGTGCGGGCCGCCTCGGTGAACCCTCTCGACATGAAAATCCGGTCCGGTCTGATGGCCGGCACCGTCCCTGCCCGCTTTCCCGTGACCCCCGGCCTGGATGCGGCCGGTGTCGTCGACGCCGTCGGCGAGGGCGCCGACGCCGCCGTGGGGGACGAGGTCCTCGGTTCCGCCGTCGGCGGCGCCTACAGCGAGTACGCCCTGCTCGACCGGCCGGTGACCAAGCCCGCGGCTCTGTCGTGGGAGGTCGCCGCCTCACTGGTGACGGTCGGCCGGACCGCGTTCCGTGTCCTCGGGCAGCTGGGTGTACAGGCGGGTCAGACCCTGCTCGTCCATGGCGCCGGCGGCAGCGTGGGCACCATCGCGGTGCAGCTGGCCGTCGCCCGCGGCATCACCGTCATCGGAACGGCCGGCGAGCACGACATCGAGCGCGTCACCGCACTCGGCGCCACCGCCGTCCGCTACGGCGACGGCTGGGCGGAGCGGGTGAGGGCCGCGGCACCCCGGGGAGTCGACTTCGTCTTCGACGCCTCCGGCGCGGGTGTGCTCGCCGACTCCGTCGTTCTGACCGGTGACAGCGCACACGTCATCACCATCGCCGACATGTCCGCCGCGCAGCACGGCGTCCGGTTCAGCGCCGGTGGCGACGACCAGGACGGGGAGTCCCTGCCTGAACTGGTCCGGCTGGCCGCCGCCGGCAGGCTCACCCTGCCGATCCTGCGCACCTATCCCCTGGCGGAAGCCGCGCGGGCGCACACCGACCTGGAGGCCCGTCACCACCACGGCAAGGCCGTACTGCTGCCCTGACCCCACGTCGGCACCGCCCGCCCTCCATGGCCGGCGATGTCCCGTCGCCCTGGCTCATCCGTGCCGGAACCGGCACCGAAACTCACCTCACGATCCGAAAGAGGACCCACCGCCATGCCGGCACGCAACCTGCCCGAAGCCACCTTCGCCCGCACCGTCCTGGGCTCCGGCCCCGGCCTCGCCCTCGCCCATGGCGCCGGGAGCAGCATCGACAACACCTACGGCCCGATCCTCGAAGGGCTGGCCGCCCACCACAAGGTCGTCGGCATCGACTACCCCGGCAGCGGCAGAACCCCCCGCTCCACCACCCCGCTGTCGCTCGACGAGCTGGCCGACCAGCTGGTCGCCGCCGCTGTCGCCGAGGGCCTGGACACCTTCGCGGTATCCGGATACTCCCTCGGCGGCCCGGTCGCCATCCGCGCGGCCGCCCGCCACCCCGAGCGCGTCACCGCCCTCGTGCTGACCGCGACCCTCCCCCACCACGACAACCGGCTCGCCCTCGCGACGTCGATCTGGCACAAGCTGGCCGAGACGGACCGTGAACTTCTGGCCCAGTTCCTGGTCATGATGGCCGGCGGCGCCGACGCGTTGGAGGCCATGCCCAAGGAGCAGCTCCGGCAGGCTGTCGTATTCACCGCCGCCAACGTCGCCGACGGCACCCCCGAGCACGCCGAACTCGCCGGCCGGCTCGACGTCCGCGACGACCTGGCGCACATCCAGGCACCCACCCTGGTCGTCTCCACCACCCAGGACTGGTTCACCTCGACCCGTCTGCACCACCAGCTCGCCGACACCATCCCCGGCGCCCGGCTCGTGGAGATCCGCACCGGCCATCTGCCCATGGTGGAACGCCCCGAGGAATGGCAGAAGTTCATCACCGACTTCATCGACGAGCACCACGCCTGAGCACACATTCACACGCCCGCTTCCTGGCCCCTTCCCCATCGGGGAAGGGGCCACCGGCATGCCCGGCGCCGACGCCACCGCACACCCCTCGACCACGAGGCGGACACCAGCCGCCGCACCTCTCCGACGCCCGAGCGAAACCATCCCTGACCTGCAAGAACCAACCGATTCCAGCCGATTGAGAGACCGCTTCTCAAGCCCCCGTTCCCGGTTTGCAAGGCGTTCCGGAGGGGTCGATGCTGAGGGAGAGGCATGCCGACCGATCGTGTGGACCGAATGCAAGGGCTGCGGAGCTTGCGGCGCAGGCCGCGGCGCGCCGGGGTGACCGCGGCCTGAGCAGGGAGCGGGTTCCGGATGAGGCTTGTCGTCGATCTCAACCGGTGCCAGGGATTCGCGCAGTGCGTCTTCCTCGCCCCGGACGTCTTCGCCCTGCACGGCGACGAGGCGTTGCTGTTCTCCCCTCGCTTCGACGAGGCACACCGTGACCGGGTGGAGAAGGCCGCGGCCGCCTGCCCGGTCCAGGCCATCCTCGTCGACTACTCCGACGAGCCGACGAAGGGGGTCGAGCCCCATGTCGGCTGACACGGACGTCGAGGCCCTGCGACGCCAGGGCCGCATCGTCGTCGTCGGTGCCTCGCTGGCCGGTCTGCGCGCGGCGGAGACCTTGCGCGAGAAGGGCTTCACCGGATCGCTGACCATGATCGGCGACGAGCCGTACGAACCCTACGACCGGCCGCCGCTGTCCAAGCAGGCGCTGCTGGGGCGGGCGCGGCCCGAGGACACCGCGCTGCCGCGGCGGCGCGACATCGACGCCGAATGGCGTCTGGGCGTCGCCGCCGAGGGCCTGGACCGGGACGCCAGGCAGGTACGCCTGGCGAACGGCGACACCGTCCCCTACGACCGTCTGCTGATCACCACCGGGACCAGAGCCCGGCCCTGGTTCCACCCGGAAGAAGCCGCGCTGGACGGGGTGTTCGTGCTGCGCACCCGCGACGACTGCGCACGTCTGCACCGGAAGCTGACCGGGGGCGTGTCCCGGGTGCTGGTGATCGGCGCCGGTTTCACGGGCTCCGAGGTCGCCTCCGTCTGCCGGGAGCTGGGCCTTGAGGTCACGGTCGTCGAACGCGGCCCGGCACCGCTGGTGGGCGCACTCGGCGGAGTGATCGGCGCGGTCGCGGACCGGCTGCAGCGCAAGAAGGGCGTCGACCTGCGCTGCGGCATCAGCGTCACCGCCCTCGAGGGCGACGATGTGGGACGGCTCAGGCGCGCCCATCTGTCCGACGGTTCGGCGGTCGACGTGGAGGTGGCGATCGTCTCGCTCGGCGCCATGCGGAACACGGAATGGCTCGCCGGCTCGGGGGTGGCCGCGGGTGCCCGGGGGATCGCGTGCGACGCCGGGTGCCGGGCGTTCGACGTCAACGGCATCGTCACCGACGACATCTACGCCGCCGGGGATGTCGCACGCAGCCCCCACCCGCTGTTCGATTACCAGTTCCTGGCACTGGAGCACTGGGGCAACGCGGTCGAACAGGCCGAGATCGCCGCCCACAACATGATCTGTTCGAGTCCCGAGCGCCGTCCGCACCTGTGGCTGCCGATGTTCTGGTCCTCCCAGTTCGGCGTCAACATCAAGTCGGTGGGCGTGCCCTCGCTGGGCGACCAACTGGTCGTCACCCAGGGGACGCTGGCCGAGGATCGGTTCGTAGCGGTGTACGGGTACCGCGGCCGCGTCATCGCCGCGGCCGCCTTCGACGGAGCCAAGTGGATGGGGTTCTACGAGCAGCAGATCGCGGCCGGCGCGCCGTTCCCGCCGGAGTACGGCACGGTCGACCGCCGAACCGGGACGCTGCAGGCGGTCGACCCTGGCTTCCCCGACCCCCACCTGCCCACCCACGGGCCCACCGTCACGCTGACGGGTCACTCACCGAGCGAGCGGCGTGTCGAGTTCGTTCCCTCGCATGCCTGATCACCGGCCCTGCGCCGCCCGGAGCCCCTCAGGAGACACCATGACGCCCGACACCATCTCCGCGCGGATCACCGACTACGCCAATCGGGCCGATCCGTACCCGCTCTACGCGGAACTGCGCAAGACACCTGTCCTGCGGGAGGACGACGGCACCTATCTGGTCAGCACCTACTACGAGGTGCGGAACCTGGCCAACGACCCCCGGCTGAGCAACGACACCCGCAACCGTCCGTCCGGCTACTCCCGCACGGCGGACGCGGAGGACACCGGTCTGCCGCCGAGCTTCATCTTCACCGACCCGCCGGTGCACGACCGGCTGCGCGAGACCATCAACCGGCCGTTCGGTCCCCCGCACAGCCCCAGATTCCTCGACGGACTGCGCGGCGAGCTGGCCAAGGTCGTCACCGAGCTGCTCGACGCCTTCGAAGGCAAGGACCAGGTGGACATCGTCGAGGACTTCGCCTACCCCCTGCCCGTCACCGCCATCTGCAAGGTCCTCGGCGTGCCGCGCGAGGACGAACCGCGCTTCCACGGCTGGGCCGATGCCCTGGCGTCGTCACTCGATCCCCAAGCCGGCGAGGAAGGCCAGGAAAAGGCACAGCGGGCACGCCAGGAGCTGGGCGCCTACCTGTCCGACCTGATCGAGACCAAACGCCGCCGGCCCGGCCCCGGGATCCTCAGCACGCTCGCCCCCGACATGACACCGGCAGACCTGGAGGCCACCGCGGTGCTGCTCCTGGTCGCCGGCCACGAGACCACCGTCAACGCGATCACCAATACGACCCTCACCCTGCTGCGCCACCCCGACGTCCTCGATCGGTTCCAGAAGGATCCGGACCTGGCCGTCCCGCTCATCGAGGAAGTGCTGCGGTACGAGCCCCCGGTCCAGTTCGTCCCGTGGACCACCGCCCTGGCCGACATCGACGTCGCCGGCACCACCATCCCCAAGGGCTCGCCGGTCTGGCTCATGCTGGCCGCGGCCAACCGCGACCCCAAACGCTTCATGGACCCCGACCGGTTCGATCCCCACCGCAAGGACAACGAGCACCTGGGTTTCTACACCGGCATCCACTACTGCTTCGGCGCCCCTCTCGCCCGTATCGAACTTCATCTGGCCGTGCCCGAACTGTTCCGCAGGGTCACGTTCTCCAGGCTGCTCGAAGACCCGCCGCCCTACCGTGCCAACGCAGTGCTGCGCGGCCCCCGCCACCTTCCCGTGGCGATCGAGGGCCTCACAGCCTGAGCGCCGCGGCAGCTCCCGAAAGGGTTCGCGCGCTTCGCCGGCCGAGCTGAAGGGCGGCGAGTGGAGCCGTGGGCTTCGGCGAGGCAGGCTGGGTGCATGAAGTCGCTCTTGCGCTCACCCTCTCGGCCAGGAGCAGGCGGCAGTGGACGGGTCCGCTTCACGCTGATGCATTGTGTGCCCTTCTTGATCGCGCTGGCCGTTCTGGTCATCGAGCTCACGCCCGCGCACTTCATCTACACCGGCCCCTTTCTCACCGCGGTTCCGGCGCTGGCCGCAGTGACCATGGGCCCCAAGGGCACCGCCGCGGCCACGGCCCTCGCACTGGCGATCAGCGCAACCACCGCGACCTACAACGAGGCCTGGGGCACCTTGCAGGTCTACACCAATTTCCTTGCTCTGGCCCTGGTCTCCGTGGCCGGTTTCATCACGAGCGGTGCCGTCCAGGCACGCAGACGGAGAGAGCTCGACCAGGTCCGCCGGATCGCCGTGGCGGCCCAGGAGGTCGTGCTGCGGCCCGTGCCCACGCGTATGGGCCCGGTGTCGGCGGGCAGCCTGTGCCTGGCGGCGGGGACGGGGGCACGGGTGGGCGGCGATCTGTACGAGGCCGTGGAGACGCCCTACGGCGTCCGGATGATCGTGGGGGACGTCCGGGGCAAGGGGCTGTCCGCGGTGCGAGCCGTTGCCGTGGTGCTGGGTGCGTTCCGGGAAGCCGTGCACTACGAGGACGAGCTCGTGGAGGTCATGAACCGCTGCGCGGCCGCCCTGCGACGGGAAGTCGCCGTGCCGGGTGCGTATACGGAGGAGGTTCTGCTGGAAGGGTTCATCACGGCGCTCGTCGCACAGGTGCCGGACGAGCCCGTGGTGCAGCTGGTCAATCGCGGGCACCCGCCGCCACTGCTGCTGCACCGGGGCAGCGCGACGCCACTGGTGCCGCCCTCGCCGTTGCCGCCGCTCGGCCTCGAAGACCTCGCCACCGACCTCCCCGCCAAGGCCGAGAGCTATCCGTTCGTCCCCGGTGACCGTCTGTTGCTGTACACCGACGGCGTCACCGAGGCCCGCGATCCCGAGGGCGAATTCTTCGCCCTGCCGGAGAACATGGAAGAGATACGCACCGACACCTCCCCGTCAGAGTTCCTGGAGCACCTGCACGACGCGCTGCTCCGCCATACCGAGGACGACCTGGCGGACGATGTGGCGATGATCCTCGCCGACCGGCACACCATCGGACAAGAGCCGCTGCCCCACGAGGCGGACGCGCGATAGCGATCGGTCCGGGCCCCACGCGCGCCATCACGGCACCACAGGCTCAAACAGCAGAGAGCCCCGCCCATGCGCTGGGTGAGACGCACAGACGGGGCAACCGACGCGCTGAGTCCCGATTCGCCGTCACTCAGCGCGCCGGGGTCTATTCCTCGCGAGTCACGCAGGTGTGATCGGCCACGACACGGCCGTCCGGCGACGTCCGTACGTGCGCAGGTGACGCCATCAGATGCCCCGCTACCTTCTGCACCACGTCAGCATTCCACGTTCCCATAGCCACCATCGGACGGCCGTCTGGCGCTACGCGAGGAGCCAGCCAACCAAGATCCCGCCTCGGAATCCCGATCGCCAGCAACGCCTGGAACAGCGCCTCATGCGCTTCAGCAGCGGCTTTCTTGCTGCTCTTGTAGATCTCGATGGGGATCACTGCGTCGCCCCCTTCGGTGCGCAAGCCGTGTGCCAGTAGGCCACGATCGGAGACGAGTCCCGGCGGGACAGCATCCCCCGGCGACAGCTCTCAAGACTCTTGATCGGCTTCCCGCACGCCGGGCACGTCTCACCGCTGGGGGCATAGGTCGTGTACTCCCACTGACGCGCGTCGGCATCGACCGTGGTCATGCGCTCACGGACAGCTGTCTCTGCTGCTCCACCTTGGGTCGCCATGCAATTGACGTTATGTAATGGCAGGAACACACCTCAATGGCACTTTGATGCGGGGTCAGCCTGAAGTGACACACCGCGTCACACCGGTACGCCGATCGCGTCAGCCAGCTCCCGCATCTCCGGCGTGAGGGTGCGCCGACGCGCGATCACTCGGCCGAAGATGTCCCGCGCGTAGCGTTGGTTAGGCAGCCACTGTGGAGCGTCGGCACGGATCCCCTGCAAGACCTCAACCGACTTCGCGTAGTCACGTGACCGAGCATGCGCCTCTGCCACGTCCAGCAGGTGACGGTTGCGGTTGTTGGAGGTGGGCCGCATACCGTTGGTCGGGATGCGCGCGGAGAGCTTGAGCACCAGGTCCGGCTTGTCAATGATCATGGCGTTCTCGGCCCGCTTCAGAGCCACCGTGACCGGCCCGAACGCCTGCAAGAAGTCGTCACGCGGAGCGAACTCCCGCCCCAGGGCGACCGCCGCCGAGTTGGCATAGCGCAAGGCCTCCTCGGCCTCTCCGGCCCGGTTGTCACGGATCGCTGCGGCAGAAGCCCGCAGCAGCAACCAACCCCACGCGCTCAGCTCCGTCGGAGTCGCACGCGAGATGCGGGGCTCCACCTCATCCGCCCACCGCGTTGCCAACTCCCGCGCCTCAGCCAAACGACCACGCCGCAGCAAGAGCCAACACTGAGTGCTTACCGTCGCCGCCGCCTGAAGCCGATCCGACGACTCCTCCAGCGACCGGGACAGCGCGATGTCAGCCGCCTCGAACTGCCGAGTCTGGGTGAGCAGCCAGCCTGTCAGTTGCGAGAGCCGGACGCGTACGGCCCGCCCCTCCGGGCCACTCTCGGCGATGATGTCAGCGTCCCGCAGCAAGGGCGGAAGGATCACGCTCAGCTCCGCGAAACGATCGCCGGAGAAGAGCGGCAGAGCCGATTCCAAGGCATCCTGCACACCGCGCACGGTCGGCTCTTCCGCCACACCATCCGCCCGAATCGGAGCCACGAGCGAACGTCGGACAGCCTCCCAGCGATCGCCGGTCGAAGGTGCCACTTCCGGCTCATCCTCGTGTTCAGCCATAAGGATGGTTGTGGGTACCCGCAGGACCTGTGCCAGTCGGCGCGCAGTCTCCAGGCGTGTGTCAGCCCGTTCCCCCTGCTCCAGTTTTCGGATCAGGGACAGCGACACACCGGACTCGCTCGCAAGCTGACCCTGCGTCAGACCGCGCCGCTTGCGTACGTCCTGGAGCCGCTTGCCGATGTTGGCGCTCATGATTCGAGCGTACGGCGACAGCCGAAACTTGGCGCAGGCTTCGCGTTACGTCACTACGCCCGCGCTCAGACCCACTCAACCTCCGAGTGGATGTCCGGCGCACTCCCGGGCGACGGCAGCGGCATCCGGCACGCCTCGTGGGCATGTTGCGGTTCCCTGCCCACGACGCCAAGTGCGTTCAGCGCTGCATTCACGCCGCCTTCAGTGACGTCCGTCACAGCATCGGCGATGCGTCGTAACGCCTCGCTCATGATTGGCTCGCGTTTCCGCTGGTCGCAGGCTTCTTGACCGTCACAGGCAGCAACTTCTTGCCGGTCGGGCCGATTTGTATGGCCGTATCCATCTGCGGGCAGTGGGCCACTCACAACCGCCCGGTGGATCGTGATCGCGGCCGCTTGCCGTTGCATCAGTCGGCCTCATTGGGCCGGGCCAAGTACTTCGTCGGCGCTTCGGGGCTCTGTGCGCGGCTGTTGGTTGAGCTTGTGGCGCTCGATGGAGGATCGCCGGTAGACCTCTTTGCGGGCCCGCATGATGTTGCCCAGGGGTGCGTGCTCGGCGGTGACCCGCCAGGGCGTGAAGGACAGCGCGTCCATCTTCTCCAGGTTCTCCGGGCCGGAGATGTCCTGCTGCGGCAGCCGCAGCTTCGCCACGGTGACGGACGGCGAGAGCTGCTCGGGCCACTCCACGGTGGTGTCCTCCACCGGCATCCGCTCGAGATCGGTGCAGAGCTGGACCTGGATGTCGAAGGCGTAGGGCCGCTCCTGCAGCTCGGCTTCCAGAGCCGGCCGGAAGACCTCCGCCGCCGAGGTCGGGTCGAGGGTGCGCCGGACCACCGCGGCGGCGGAGGACGGGTCGGGGGTGATGCGCACCTTGGCGATGTAGTCCCCGTGCCGGACCGCCCCCATCGTCCAGTAGCTCGACAGAAGCACGTTTGCCGGCGGCGTCTTCGCCACGCGCAGGAAGGCCAGGAACTCGTCCCATGCCCAGTTGTCCTGGTCCAGCGTTCCCTTTCCAGTCACGAATTCGGTGTAGAAGCGATGTGCGCCGGGTCGGCCTTTGGAAAAGTAGGCCGGTGCGTTGAGGAACAGTTCCTGGATGAACAGGTAGTGCTCGACCGTGTTGCAGAAGAAGACCGGCGCGTTGATGTTGGCGTAGTCGAAGGTGCCCCTGTCCGGTTCGTCTTCCAGCAGGGTGGGGCCGGGGATGTCGAACATCTTCAGCGCCAGTCCGGTGGCGGCGCCCAGGCGCGCGTCGGCTCCGGCGTGGGGCGAGCCGTTGGAGAAGCGGATGAGCGCGTCGTGCGTTCCCGGAGTCGCGTAGATGCCCTGGGCGTACTCGGGGGGCAGCCCGGCCAGGATCTCCACTTCCCCCCGGACCAGCCCGTAGCCCTTGGCGTGGGCGTCGCGCAGAGCCCGTCCGGTGCCGCCGGCCGTGACCGACTCGGCGATGTACTTCCCGGTATTTTCGATCACTGTCTGCACGTCGCGGTCGAAGTCCGGCGCGTCGTCTTCGACGTCAGGCGTGTAGCGGACGAACTGTGCTGCCATGACTTCGACCTCTCCTCGGAGAGCGTGATCGGGCCCCAGGGTGTGGGAATCGCCGTCAGTCCTCCAGTTCGGCGAGCCAGCGCAAGGCGCGCAGACCCGGCAGGAAGCAGTACTCGCCGCCGCGGGTGACCACGAAGCTGGGCAGGTTCTGCAGGCGGCGCCGGATCGGCTTCTCGGGGATGGTGACGCTGCCGGTTCCGCCGTGGTGTCCGGCCACCGGGTCCTGCTCGCCGGGGTAGCCGATGAAGTTGCCGTCGTTGACCCACTGGGCCTTGATGAATTCGAACTGCCGCTCCAGGTGTGCTCCGAGGAAGACTCCGACCAGGCCACGGTCGGCGCCGTCGTCCTCCAGCACGCCCTCGGGCAGCGGCGGGCCGTAGGTGGTGCCGCGGCGGATGAGCCGGTGCATCCGTGCGTCGCCGACGATGGTGGCATCGCGGGGGTTGGTGCGCCGGATGTGCGCGCCGGCGGGGCACCGGTAGCCGCGGTCGTCGTTCTCCCGGTACAGGAAGTTGTTGACGCGGTGCGGATCGGCCGCCAGCTCCGGATCGTCGTGCTCCGGCGTCAGCGTCAGCGGCGCTCCGCTGGGCCAGCGCCCGATCATCTTCGCCGCCAGGAGTGCCTCCTCCTCGGCGCCGGAGCTGTTCGCACGCAGGAACCGGCGCCATGCCGCCACGTTGGTGTGGACCTTGCGAACGGCCGCGTAGGTTCCGTTGCGCCCCAGCACGTCGGGGCTGGGCATGGGCGGCAGATTGCCGGTTTCGTCGGGGTAGCCGAGGATGAATTCGCCGGCCTTGATGGGGGTTTCCTGTGGGTTGGAGCCGGGCAGTCCGACGCCCTCGATGTTCGGATGGCTGATGCCGTCGCGGAAGCCGAAGGTGGTGCGCCCGGTCGGGAGCTGGTGGACGTCCTGCTGCCAGATCACCTGGACCCCGGGGGTGTCCTCGTAGGCGGCACGGGCCCGCTCCAGCTCTTTGTCCAGCTGTCCCGTATCGGAGGAGAGGGCGCTCAAGGCGATGTGGACGTCGCCGGTTCCGAACGGTGCCTCCCAGTGGGGCGGGGCGCTCTCGCCCACGTCGCCGATCAGCTCCGCGCGCGCGGCCATGCCCTCACGGAACGCCTGCGGAAAGCTGTCCAGCGACTCCTGGGGCACCCCCAGCGCTTTCAGCCCCTGGTAGGTGAGCGCCACGGCGACCCAGGCATCCTGCTGCCGGTCCGCGTCCGGCAGACCGCCCGAGACCACCGGGAGCAGCCGCCGCAGCAGGGCCCGCCCGGCATGGCGGTCGTCGACGCGCAGGAGGATGTACTTCCCCTCGTAGGGCACGGGCCGTGGCCGGAGTGCCCCGCTCTGGACGTCGTCGATCTCGATGCTCACGCTGGCTCCGCTCGTGTTCACCGGCGCGTTCATGATCGCTTGTGCCTCCACATCGATCTTTACGTGGACAACTGCGGCGGTCGGCTCGCGCCCGCCGGCGTGATCCGTGACGTGCCGATTCACCGCCGCGGCACCGTGCGTGTTGGCGGCTGCCCGCCTCATGCCGATGCGACGTCGGGTCGCCTGGGGGTTGGTCGTGTCCGCGTTCTAGGCCGAGGCTTCTTCCAGTAGCTTCTGGAAGGCCGGCGTCTCCCGCAACTCGGCGCTCGCCGGGTTGTCCAGCATCGCCCGGAACTCGGGGGTGTCCAGCACCTCCTGGAATGCTTCGTCCACGCGTTGGTCCTTGTAGATCTGCTGAACGGTCAGATCGGGATAGGCGCTGACGAAGATCCCCGCGGGCTCCTGGTGGGCGATGAACCAGTCCTTCACCCCCGGATCGGTGACACCAGGGAAGCCTTCGGTGTGCGAGAAGGCTTCATCGAAGAGCTTCCCGACTACCGTCTTGCCGAAGTCGTCGATGTAGTTGTCCCAGGTGCCGTCGAAGACGCTGGCGAACATGTACCGGGTATCATTGTCGAATATCACATGGCGTGCGTCGTGCAGGATGCCGAGCTGGCGCACCGCCTCAACGTTTCCCGCCGTGTCACCCGACCCGCTGGTGGTCTTGGCGAGAAGCTCACGCAGAGCATCCGCATGGCCCGGCTTGATCTTGGCAAAGACGGTGAACTCTGTGCATACCCCAGCCTTCGTGCCCTTGCGTTCGAGGTGTGACGACGAGGTTGCATCTGGCGTTCCGGCCATCGTGATCCCTCCTGCCACGGATCGGTCCGAGGGTCACCAAGCGCTCGAATATGAGGCGCCATCGCCCTCACCCCTTCATCCTGACCGCATGCGAGCCGCCTCGCATCCCCGGCCTGGGGTGATGCGGCTACCCGGGGCGGACTATCGGGAGACTCTGGCGCCACGAGGTCCAGCCTGATCAGTTCACCATTCCTCGGCATTCCCCGACACCGGACGGCTACGGTCCGCACCCGACAGGTCGCGAGGTGTGCCCCGTCCGTCACCGTCCGAGAAAGAGAGCATTCTCGAGTGCCGGCTTGCTGCCGAGCGCGATGCGGGCACCGGGGGCAACCAGCAGGCCAAGGCCCTCGGAGCTCCGAGAGACTCCCGAGGACAGATTCGTCAGAGCGCAGGAACATGGAGCATGGGCCTGTCGGGTTCGTCGTCGTCACGTTCTCGGGGCAACGGCTTTCCGCGTGGCCGAGGAGGAAGGCTACAGAGCCGACCACGTACCCCCGGCGCCGCTCCGTCTGCCCCGTGACCCGGATGGGGCGACGAGACGCTCAGCGGTGCGGAACATCCGACCGACCTGCCAGACGGTGCCGACCGCTGAGGATCGCGTCCCCATGGGCCGCTTCCGGAGAGGCTGCGGACCCGGCTCCGGGGCCCTCTTTCACACGTCCAGAACGCGTCCACGACAGTCCCACGGCTACGCGTTCAGGCGGTCGGGTCACTCATCCCCGTAGAGCGTCGCTCAACTCGACAGCCGCTCTGCCCCCCACCTGGAGGCAATCATGGGCAAAGTCCTCGGTGACGTACTGGGTTTCGCGGCCGCCGTCGCGATCAGCCCGCTTCCCATCATCGCCATCATCCTCCTACTCGCCACGCCTCGGGGACGTCTCAACGGCCCCCTCTTCACCGTCGGCTGGATCCTGGGACTCTCGGCATTGGGCGCGATAATGCTTGCGATCGCTCCCCCCGCAGGTGCCTCCACCCACAACCACCCGGCCACCTGGGTGGGAGCCCTCAAGCTCGTCCTGGGCCTGTTCCTCGTCCTCTTCGGCGCCCGGCAATGGCACCGACGCCCAAAGGATCCCTCACAAGCCCAGCTGCCGAAATGGATGGGCGCGATCGACAGCCTCACGCCGGTCAAGGTCTTCGCACTCGGACTGGCCCTGGCCGCACTCAACGCCAAGAACGCCCCGCTGACCATCGCCGCGGCCGCCTCCATCGGCTCAGCCGGACTGCCGCTCGGGCAGCAGATCGCATCGCTGGCAATCTTCGTCCTGATCGCCACACTCGGCCTCCTAGCCCCACTGGGGGTCTACCTGCTCGGGGGAGAGCGAGCGAAGACCACACTCGGCAACTGGAAAGACTGGGCAGCTCGGCACAACGTCGCCGTGATGGCAGCCCTGTTCTTCGTACTCGGGCTGAAACTGCTCGGTGACAGCATCGGCATCCTCACCTCCTGACGGGTTTACCCACGCGTTGTGCGCTGCGACGGCGGTCACGAACGTGTGGACGCCGCTGTGCCCCTCAACTGACCGTGGCTGACCGTTCGATCCGGCACGTATCTGGCACACACAGCAGATCCACCCGAGGCAGGGTTCGCGGTGGAGACGCCTTCAGAGGCAGCAGGTGCGCAACCGGGGAGCATAGGTGCGTCAGTAGCCGGTGCCGCGCTTGACCTGGGCCCGCTCGTTCTCATGGGTCGCACCCTTGTCGTCCAACGTGCGACACGCGTCCTCAATGTCCTGGCTCAGGCGATCGATCTGCTCGCGGCTCAGGGTCTCCTTGACCAGGGCACGCATGATCTTCACCCGCTCCGCGTTGGGCGGGAGCGTGTACGCCGGCACCATCCAGCCGCGCTCGGCCGAGAGTTGCCAGGCAACGTCGGACTCGTCGTAGGCGTGCTTGCCGGCAAGACGGAAGGCCACCAGCGGCAGCTGCTCGAGGTCTCTCCCGATCACCTCGAAGCGGCCGCTGCTACGCAGGTTCTCCGCCAACGCGTGGGCGTTCTCCTGCAACATCTTCATGACGTAGGTGTAGCCCTGGCGACCGAGCCGGACGAAGTTGTAATACTGCGCGAGCACCATCGACGCGCCGGTAGAGAAGTTCAGCGTGAACGTCGCGTCGGTCTTGCCCAAGTAGTTCTCGTGGAACACGAGGTCCTTGGGCAGGTCGGACTCCTCGCGGAAGATCAGCCAGCCGATGCCGGGGTAGACCAGGCCGTACTTGTGTCCCGAGACGTTGATCGAACGGACCTGCTCAAGCCGGAAGTCCCATTTCGAATCCGGGTAGAGGAAGGGCCACACAAATGCGCCACTGGCTCCGTCAACGTGGATCGGGATGTCGAGGTCCCGCTCCTTGCGGACGTCCCGCAGGAGCTTGTCGATCCCGACAACATCGTCCTTGTGGCCGGTGAACGTGGTACCGAGGACGGCGACGACGCCGATCGTGTTCCCGTCGAGGTGAGGCTCCACGTCCTCCGGGCCGATCGTGTACTTGCCCTCGGCAAGCGGCACGATCCGCGGCTCGACGTCGAAGTAGCGGCAGAACTTCTCCCACACGACGTGGACGTCCCCGCCGAAGACCAAGTTGGGTCGATCGACCGACAGATTGGCCGCCCGGCGGCGCTCCCGCCACTTCCACTTCAGCGACAGCGCCCCGAGCATGATCGCCTCGGACGAGCCCTGGGTCCGACATCCGGTTGTCTTGCCCGGCGCGTTGAAGAGGCCGGCGAGCATGCGCACGCAACGCTGCTCGATCTCGGCGGAAATCGGGTACTCCGCATGGTCGATGAAATTGCGGTGGAGATTCTCGGCGATGATCCGTTGCGCCTCCGGCTCCATCCAAGTGGTGACAAACGTGGCGAGGTTACGCTGCGGGTCACCCTCCATGGCGAGGTCCACATCCAGCAGCCTCATTGCGTCCGTCGCAGCCATGCCTTCCTCGGGGAAGGTCTCCGAGGGAGCAGGCACGGTCAAGAATCGGTTGCCGAACAGGGCCGCGTCGTCACCCTTAGTCATATGACGATTCAAACAGCGCCGGCGCCTGCCTCGGCGAGGGACACGCCGAGGCAAATAGTCAGGCACTCAATTCCCAACCGGTCAACCATCAACTGAGACTCGACACGCGCCCGAGGGACACCACAGCCCCATCTCGCAGCCTCACATCCACCAGACGCCAACGAGCCCCCTCCCAGACAGGAATGGGGGCTCAAGGGCCGCACGGGCACGCACAAGCCTCGAACGGCTTCAGACCCACTCCCCCTCAGAGAGGATCTGCGAGTTGACTCTGGGAGCTGGCGGCGGTGTCCGGGAGCAGGTCGGCGG
The DNA here is from genome assembly GCF_001542625.1 of Streptomyces griseochromogenes. Classification (NCBI taxonomy): domain Bacteria; kingdom Bacillati; phylum Actinomycetota; class Actinomycetes; order Kitasatosporales; family Streptomycetaceae; genus Streptomyces; species Streptomyces griseochromogenes. Next base: position 9,294,017 of record NZ_CP016279.1, read on the forward strand.
CGCCGGCGGGCAAAGACGCGAAGGACCCACCGCAGCCAGCGCGGCAGCCACCTCCTCCTCGCTCACCCCCGCCAGCGCCTCCATCACCCGATCGAGCGCCTCGCTCACGTCAGTGTGTGTGACCACTCGCAGCCGACGTCGGACCAGCGTTCTTGACCGTCAGCGGCAGCAGCTTCTTGCCGGTCGGGCCGATCTGGATGCTGGTGTCCATCTGCGGACAGGCAGCCACCCACAACAGCCCCGGGTCCATTGACGCGATCGTCGAGTCGGCTCAGGCGGCAGGGTTCGCCAGCCAACGCAGCGCGCTGAGGCTCGGCAGGAAGAAGTACTCTCCGCCGCGGGTGATGACAAAACGCTCTACGCCGTGCAGGCGGCGCCGGATGGGGTACTGCGGGATCGTGAAGATGCCCGTGCCGTCGTTGTTGCCCGTGAGCAGGTCCTTCTCCTGGTCGAGGCCGGTGAAATGGCCGTCGTTCAACCATTGCGACTTCACGAATTCAAACTGACGGTCGAGGTGCGAGCCGATGAAGACGAAGACGATGCCACGGTCGGCGCCGTCGTCGTCCAGGGTCCCGGCCGGAAGCGGGGGACCGTAGTTGGTGCCCCGTCGAATCATGCGGTGCAGGCGGATGTCGCCGATGATCTCTGAGTCGCGCGGGTTGGCTCGCCTGGCGTGGGCGCCGTGGGGGCAGATCGCGCCACGCGGATCGGACTCGTAGCGGAAGCCGTTGTTGCGCTGGTCGTCCGCTCCCAGGGCCGGGTCGTCGTGCTCGGGTGCCAGGATCAACGGGGCGCCGCTCTGCCAGCGGCCCACGATCTTGGCGGCGAGCAGCGACTCTTCCTCCGGGCTGTCGGAGTTGTCGTGGAGATACCGGCGGAAGGCCGCGACGCGTGTGTGCAGCTTCCGCCAGGCCACGAAGGTGCCGTTGCGGCCCAGCTCGGCCGGCTGCGGCATCGGCGGCAGGTTTCCGGTCTCGTCGGGATAGCCGAGCACGAATTCGCCTGCCTTGAGCACGGAACCGTCACCGGGCGGACTCTCGGCGCCGCTGCCTTCGATCGTGGGGTTGCCGATGCCGTCCTTGTAGCCGAAGCTGGTGCGCCCGGTGGACAGCTGGTAGAAGTCCTGGCGATGGACGACCTGAAGACCGGGAAGCTGCGCGTGGGCCTTGCGGGCACGTTCGACGACGACCGCCAATGACTCCTGGTCGGCGGCCAGGAGGGACAGCACGACGTGGACCTGGCCGGTGCCGAAGGGCGGCTCCCAGCGTGCGGGCGCACTCTCACCGGTGTCACCGATGAACTCGGCGCGCGCCGCCATGCCCTGCCGAAACTCGTCAGGGAAGGTGTTCAGGGCGGCCGGCGGGACCTGGAGCGCTTCGAGTCCCCGGTACGTCAGTCCGGCGTTGAGGAGCGCGGGCAGGTCCGGTTGCCACCAGTGTCGCCCTCCAGGGCGTCGGCAAGACGATCAGGCCCCGCGGGTCGACGGCGTATTGCGAGTCTGCACCGGGGGTCTCCGCCCGGGATGGAATGAGTGCGGACCCGCTAGATCGTCGAGTCGCCTCCCGTCCAGAGAAGGGGCCTCGAGTGGTCACACAGCGGTACGAAATCCTGGCGCCGGACTCAGACCCACTCCACCTCAGAGACGATCTGCGAGGCACTCCCAGGGCCCGGCAGAGGCGTCCGAGAGGACACCAGCGGCGCTGACGGGCGAGAGAACGGACAGCACCTGTCCATGAGTTTGGGAGGCAGCCGGCGGCGCGCCGGGATTCGAAATATTCACGCGTTCGGACAGCAAGCAGCGAGGATGCGGCAGATGTCGCTCTCGGTACAGGTAGCGGGGTCGGTTGCGGAAGCGGTGCGGGTCAGCTCGCGCAGCACGGCGCGGGTCGCCTGCAGTTCGGCGATCCGGTGCTCGACGTCGGCGAGGTGCCGGCCGAGGAGCTCGGTGACGTGAGCGCAGGGCGGGTGGCCGCCGTCACGGATCGCCAGGACGTCGCGGATCTCGGCAAGGCTGAGGCCGGCCGCCTGGGCGGAGCGAATGAAGCCGACCCGAGCCCGGGCGTGGGCTGGGTAGTCGCGGTAGCCACCCGAGGTGCGGGGCGGGTCCGCCAGCAGCCCGGCCTGCTCGTAGAAGCGCAAGGTCTTGGGGGTGATGCCGGTAGCAGCGGCGAGGGCTCCGATGCGCATACCTGCAGCGTAGCCCTTGACCTTCCAGTGCGGTGGAAGGTCTAGCGTGCGCCGCATGACCTGGAGGTGCCGCTGATGTACGTGGAGATGCTGACCGTCCCGGACTGCCCGAACGGCCCGATGCTGCGGGAACGGCTGACCCACGCCCTCGCGGGCCGCACAGATGTGGAGCTCACCGAGCACGTGGTCGATGACCAGACGGAGGCGGAACGGCGCGGTATGCACGGCTCCCCGACGCTGCTGGTAGACGGCCGCGATCCGTTCGCCGTCCCGGGCACTGCGGCCAGCGTCTCCTGCCGCCTCTACCGTGGCACGGACGGCCGGGTCGGCGGAGCGCCCTCCGTCGAGGAATTGCGGCGGGTGCTCGCCACTCCCGCCACCGGCGGCGCGGACCGGGCGGCCGGCCGAGCCGGGCGGGGCCGTCTCGCCCCGATCGAGGGTGGCCTTCGGGCGGTGCAACAGGCCGTCCTGCGCTCCTTCGCCACCACCGGCGCCCCGCCCGAGGCCGCTGGGCTGGAGTCGACGGCCGAGCCTTTCGGCGTCCCCGCCGCCCGGGTGCTCGCCGACCTGGCCGTCGAGGACTTCCTCACCCTGGACGACACCGGCCGAATCCAGGCCGCGTACCCGTTCTCCGCCACTGCCACCGAGCACGTCGTGCAGATCGCCGGCGGCCCGACGGTGTGGTCGATGTGCGCGATCGACGCGCTCGGCATCCCGGTCATGCTGGGCGCCGACGCCGTCATCGCCTCCACCGACCCGGTCACCGGCGAGCCCGTCCGCGTGGAGTTCACCGGTGGAAAGACCACCTGGGAGCCGGACACCGCGGTGGTCTACTACGGCGCCCGCCCCGACACCGGCCCGGCCGCCGCCGTCTGCTGCGGCTACCTGCGCTTTTTCACCGGGCACGCCACCGCCGAGCAGTGGACCGGGCAGCACGCCGACATCAGCGGCGCCGTCCTGGACCAGGCGGAGGCAGAGCGCCTGGGCGCGGACATCTTTGGCTCCCTGCCGACCGTACCCGCACAGTAAGCCGGACCTCGATGAACCCGCCGCAACGCCGCGATCCGACCGCCCGGAAAGGAACGGCGGCGCTACTCGCCGCCATCGCCGTCGCCGTCGCAGCCATCGTCTGCTGCGCGGGACCCGCCTTGATCGTCGCCGCGGCCTCGGGCGCGCTCGCCGCCTGGCTCGGCAACTGGTGGGCGGTCACCGCCGCCGCGCTGCTGACCGCCGGGGCCGTGGCCTGGTGGCTCCGGCGCCGCCGACGGTCCTGCCGCCCACCGCGTCGCCCTCGATGATCGCGATGTTCGGCCGACGGCTCACCGGCTGACTGCCATGCCACGGGTTGCCTGGCCCCGTCCCGCTCCGGAGGTCAGTGCCGGCTGTTGAGGAATCCGATGACCACCGCTCCCCACCAGCACACCTGTGAGACGCCGGCTGTGACCGCGCCCCAGAGCAGGGCCAAAGGCGGAGGTGTGGGCAATGCGTGCAGGGACATGCGGTGGGTGAGGACCTTGGACTGCAAGCCGTTCAGCGCGAGGACAAGCACGAGGAGCAGCTTGATGCGGGTGAGGTTGGAGCCGAAGTCGGGATGGAGCATGGCGCCACTGACGACCAGACCGGCCAGTCCGGCCCACACAGGGGTGTGGAGGCGTTGAGCGGTGGTCAGCGTTTCGGGCAGGGTGCACCGGCCGAGCAGCCACAGCACACCCAACCAGTCCACCACCAGCACCGCGCCGAACCCCAGCACGAGTGAGGCCAGGTGGATGAACAGCGCCGCGGTGTGCAAGGCCGGGTCGGCGCGCAGGTGGGAGGAGACCCACAGGCAGGAGGCGAGCGTGAGGCAGATCAGGAGAGCTGCGGCGCCTACGGTCCACCACGAGTCATGCAACCGCAGCGGGCGTCGCTGGGCTGCGGAGGTGGCGGTGGCAGACGGCGAAGACACGGGGGCTCCAGACGGATCAGCAAGATAGAAAGGTAAGGCTTACCTAAATTCCGTTGAGTGGTCAACGGATCTGTGCAGACTCGACTGGCACGCCTCCCGAAGCGTGGCCTTGCCGAGACGTGGCCGAGATCTGACGCCGCATGACTTGTTAGGTATGCCTTACCTGCTCTATGTTCTGCGCGCCCCTCCCCACATTCCGCAGCTACCTGGAGCGCACCGTGTCCGGTTCGCAGATCACTCTGCTCGGCGCCATCGCCGGTCTCACCATCTATCTCGGCCTGCCCATCGGCCGCCTGCGCAGCGCCGCACCCCGGCTGAGGGCGGGACTCAACGCGGTGGCCATCGGAATCCTGCTCTTCCTGTTCTGGGACGTGCTCAGCGCGGCATGGGAGCCCACCGACGCCGCTCTCAGCGAGCACGACTGGGGCACGGCAGCATCCGGCGGACTGGCCCTCACCGCCGCCTTCGCCGCCGGGCTGGCGGGCCTGGTCTACTACGACCGCTGGGCCGCGCACCGCCGGAGCTCCACCACGCCCCAGTCCGAAGGCCCGGGCGCGGCCGCCGCGACCGAACTGGCCCCCAAGTCCCACTCGCAGGCCGGCAGTCTCGCGCTGATGATCGCCATCGGCATCGGCCTGCACAACTTCGCCGAGGGCCTCGCCATCGGCAACTCCGCGGCCAAGGGCGAGATCTCACTCGCGGTGCTGCTCGTCATCGGCTTCGGCCTGCACAACGCCACCGAAGGCTTCGGGATCGTCGCCCCTTTGGCCGCTGAGGGCACCCGCCCCTCGTGGGGCACCCTCGCGCTGCTCGGGCTCATCGGCGGCGGCCCCACCTTTGTCGGCACCCTCGTGGGCCAGCACCTGGTCAACGACACGCTCTCCATCGCGTTCCTGGGGCTCGCGGGCGGCTCCATCCTCTACGTCGTCATCGAGCTCCTGGCCGTCGCCCGCCGCGCCGGCCTCAAGGAACTCACCACCTGGATGATCCTGCTCGGCGTGTTCCTCGGCTTCGCCACCGACGCCGTCGTCACCGCAGCCGGCGTCTGACCTACTGGCCCGTTCCGGGCCCCGTGCGGAACACCGTGTGGTCCATGTCTGGTCCACACAGGCTGATCAACAGCGTGACAGGGGCGGTCCGACATAAGACAGGGCCCATGACGAAGGGGCGCCCTCGGTGAGGGGCGCCCCTTTTGATCAGCACGTTCGATGAGATGTGGCGGTGGGTGTGGGATTCGAACCCACGGTGACTCGCGCCACGACTGCTTTCTAGACCGCCCAAGGGTTCACGGCCCACGGTGCGCTGACCAGGGCGTTCGCTGCCTCGGTCTGGCTCGCGTGGGCGAATCTGGCCGGAGGATGGCCACAGGGCGCTGCTGCGGCGACGACGGCATGGTGGTCCTGATGGCCAACGTGCGGACTGCTCGGTGAGGAGCGGTCGGCTGGACAAGGGCGGCCCAGTTGCTGTCCTTGGCTTCCTCTGCAGACTCGGCGTCTCGCTGACGTGCCGCGTACGCCGGTTCTCTATCAAGGCACGCCGCTGTCCAGCGTCGTTGATGTCGACGGTGGATGTCAGGCGTTCGTCTCCCGGGCCATCGGACTCGCCGGTGTCGGTGCCGCTGTCACGCTGATTCTCTGACGGCATTCCGGCGCACCGTGCCACACGGTTTTCGTTGAAACGGCAATCCAACAGAGCGCCGCTCACGTAACCAAAAAGTAGCCGCACCCAGGGATACGTCCCTAGTCAGGAGTCGATCGCCTTAGCCGCGATGATCAATTCTTTCCATGGAGACCCGGCGAGCGCCGTGCACCCCCTCGCACTTCGCAGGGGCAGCGGCCGAATCCCCCTTCGTTGCACGCCGGAGTGGCGCCGACTTGAGGGTCTGCAACTCCCACTCCCTGTGGAGGTCTGGGTGAAAGTTGTCGTTGATCTTTCCCGATGTGCGGGGTATGCGCAGTGTGCGTTCCTGGCTCCGGAGGCGTTCCGGATGCACGGTGAGGAAGCGCTCATGTACGACCCGAACCCCGACGACGCCCGGCGCGACCAGGTGCTGCGCGCCGCGGCGGCCTGCCCGGTCCAGGCGATCCTGGTCGACCAGCTGGAGGTGCGGCACGCACCGGCGGAGGCGTCGCCGTCATGACCAGTGCCGACGATTGGCAGGCGTTCAAGCGCGATGGCCGCATCGTGGTCGTCGGGGCGTCACTGGCGGGACTGCGGGCCGCGGAGGCGCTGCGCGACGAGGGCTTCACGGGATCGCTGACCATGATCGGCGACGAGTTGGGCGAGCCCTACGACCGGCCTCCCCTGTCCAAGCAAGTACTGACCGAGTGGGTGCCGGCCGGGGGCACAGCTTTGCCCCGCCGTCGTGGCATCGATGCGGAGTGGCTGCTGGGCGTACCCGCCACCGGGCTGGACCTCGCGACGAACCACGTGCGACTCGCCGACGGACGCGAGGTTCCCTTCGACCGAGTGCTGATCTCCACCGGGGTGCGGGCCCGGCCGTGGTTCGTCGAGTCCGAGGCGGCTCTGGACGGAGTGTTCGTCGTACGTACGCGCGAGCATGCCGAGAGCCTGCAACGAGCCCTAGCCGCCGGCCCCTCCCGCGTACTGGTCATCGGTGCCGGATTCACCGGCTCCGAGATCGCCTCCATCTGCCGCGAGCGGGACATCCCGGTGACCGTCGCCGAACTCGCGCCGGCCCCGCTGGTCGGGGCGCTGGGTGCCGTGATCGGTGAGGTTGCGGCCGACATGCAGCGCGCTCACGGCGTCGACCTGCGTTGCGGTGTCAATGTCACCCGGCTTGAGGGCGACGCGCAGGGACGATTTCGCCGCGCTCACTTCGACGACGGCAGCACGATCGACGCCGACGTGGCGGTCGTGGCACTCGGGAGCATCCGCAACACCGAGTGGCTGCGGAACTCGGGACTGGCGGCGGGCGTGTGGGGAATCACCTGCGACACGGGCTGCCGCGCCCTCGACCTCAACGGCCGCGTCACCGACGACGTATTCGCCGCGGGAGACGTGGCCCGTTGTCCGAACCCCATCTACGAATACCGGCTCATCTCACTGGAGCACTGGGCCAACGCCGTGGAGCAGGCCGAGGTCGCGGCACACAACATGGTCAGCGCCCAGGCGGACCACTGGCACCACCTGTCCATCCCGCTGTTCTGGTCGATCCAGTTCGGCGTCAACATCAAGTCCGTCGGCGTGCCGACCTTCGCCGACGAGGTGGCCGTCACCCAGGGATCGCTGGACGACCGCCGTTTCGTCACCGCATACGGCTATCGGGGCCGCGTCACGGCTGCCGTGAGCTTCAACAACGCCAAGTGGCTGTACCACTACCGACGGTTGATCGAGACGGCCGCACCCTTCCCGCCCCCCTGCCCCACGCCGGACCAGCCGGCCGACATGAAACCGGTGCCCGTCGACCTCCCCGGCCCCACCCTGCTCGCTCAGGGCGCCACCGTGGTCGTCACAGGCCATGACCCGGGTGAGCGCCGCGTCACGGCCGTACACCAGCATCGGCAGGAGGAAGGCCGGGTGACCACGACCGAGACGCCCGGCACGCTGCAACGGATCTTCGACTACTCCGCCCGGGCCGACCCGTACCCGCTGTATGCCGAGTTGCGCGAGACGCCGGTGGCTCGGCAGGAGGACGGCAGCTACGTCATCAGTACCTATCACGAGATCACGGACATACTGAATGACCCGCATCTGAGCTCCGACGTGCGCAATCTGTCGCGTCCGATGCCCTCAGTCGAGGGAGGGGCCACGTCGTCGTTCATCCACATGGACCCGCCCGAGCACGATCGCCTGCGGCGGATGGCGACGCGTCACTTCGGCCCCCCGCACACCCCGGGGCTGGTGACCGGCATGGAAGACGACCTGACCGCCACCGTCGGCAGCCTGATCGACGGTTTCGCGGGCAAGGAGCAGATCGACGTCGTCGACGATTTCGCCTTCCCGCTCCCCGTCACCGTGATCTGTCACTTGCTCGGCGTGCCACGCGAGGACGAGCCGAGGTTCCACCTCTGGGTCAACGACATCATGAACTCGATCGACTACAACCCCAAGACCGACCCGAAGGAGAAACTGGACAAGGGCGTACAGGCCCGCAAGGACTTGCGCCAGTGCCTCGGCCGCTTGGTGGAACAGCGCCACGGCCGGCCGGGCGACGGTCTGTTGGGCCGGCTGGCCAACGATGACGGGCCCGACGGTCGGATGGCCGACGACGACATCGTCGCCACCGCCAAACTGCTGCTCATCGCCGGCCATGAGACCATCGTCAACCTCGTCACCAACGGGATGCTGACGCTGCTGCGCCACCCACAGGTGCTGCAGCGACTGCGTGACGAACCGGACCTCGTCGTGCCGCTGGTCGAGGAACTGCTGCGCTACGAGCCCCCCGTGCAGATCATTCCCTGGCGAGCGGCGTACAGCGATATCACCGTCGGCGACACCGTCATCCCCAAGGGTTCGCAGATCATGCTCATGTTGGCCTCGGGCAGCCGCGATCCGAAGCGCTTCCACGATCCCGACCGCTTCGACCCGGATCGGCGTGACAACCAGCACCTGGGGTTCGGCAGCGGCATCCACCTGTGCTTCGGCGGCCCGCTGGCCCGGCTGGAAACCCAGATCGCGCTGACCGAGCTGGTACGCCGGCTCGACCGCCCCAGGCTGGTCGCCGACCCGCCGCCGTACCGGCCCAGCCCCGTTCTTCGGGGTCCGATCCATCTGGACATCGAGCAGGGTGACGGTTGACGCGGTAGCCGAGGGCAGTTGCAAGGTCGCGCCGGGGACGGCCCGGCCGGCTCTGCAGTCGTAGAGAAGGTTGTAACTCAGCCGCGGTTGAAGGACGTCACCTCAGCCGAATCACGGGCTCACATGCCACCAGACACCAACGAGCCCCCTCCCAACCAGGGAAGGGGCTCGACAGGTCACACCGGGGTGCACACACCGGAACGGCCTCAGACCCACTCCACCTCGGAGACGATGTGCGGAGTACTTCCCGGGCCCGGCAACGGCGCCCGAGAGGACGCCAGCGGTGCCGACGGGCGAGGGGGCGAAGCGACGACCGCAGCCGGCGCCGCAGCCACCTCGTCCTCACTCACCCCCGCCAACGCCTCAACCACCCGATCGAGTGCCTCGCCCACCTCAGTGCGCGTGACCCCTCGCAGCCGGCGTCGGACCAGCGTTCTTGACCGTCAACGGCAGCAGCTTCTTGCCGGTCGGGCCGATCTGGATGCTGGTGTCCATCTGCGGGCAGACACCGCAGTCGAAGCACGGCGTCCAGCGGCAGTCGTCGACCTCGGTCTCGTCGAGGGCGTCCTGCCAGTCCTCCCAGAGCCAGTCCTTGTCGAGGCCGGAGTCCAGGTGGTCCCAGGGGAGGACTTCCTCGTACGTGCGCTCGCGGGTGGTGTACCAGTCGACGTCCACGCCGAAGGCGGTCAGCGCCTTGTCGGCGCAGGCCATCCAGCGGTCGTAGGAGAAGTGCTCGCGCCAGCCGTCGAAGCGGCCGCCGTCCTCGTAGACCGCGCGGATGACCGCGCCGATGCGGCGGTCGCCGCGGGACAGGAGGCCCTCGACGATGCCGGGCTTGCCGTCGTGGTAGCGGAAGCCGATCGAGCGGCCGTACTTCTTGTCGCCGCGGATCTTGTCGCGGAGCTTTTCGAGGCGGGCGTCCGTCTCCTCCGCGGAAAGCTGGGGCGCCCACTGGAAGGGGGTGTGGGGCTTGGGGACGAAGCCGCCGATCGAGACCGTGCAGCGGATGTCGTTCGACCTCGACACCTCGCGGCCCTTCTGGATCACGTGCGTCGCCATGTCGGCGATCTGGAGGACGTCGTCGTCGGTCTCGGTGGGCAGGCCGCACATGAAGTACAGCTTCACCTGGCGCCAGCCGTTGCCGTAGGCCGTCGAGACCGTCCTGATCAGGTCCTCTTCCGAGACCATCTTGTTGATGACCTTGCGGATGCGTTCCGAGCCACCTTCAGGGGCGAAGGTCAGGCCCGAGCGGCGGCCGTTGCGCGTCAGTTCGTTGGCGAGGTCGATGTTGAAGGCGTCCACGCGGGTGGAGGGGAGCGAGAGGCCGATCTTGTCGTCCTCGTAGCGGTCCGCCAGGCCCTTGGCGATGTCGCCGATCTCCGTGTGGTCCGCGGAGGACAGGGAGAGCAGGCCGACCTCCTCGAAGCCGGTCGCCTTGAGGCCCTTCTCGACCATCTCGCCGATGCCCGTGATCGAGCGCTCGCGCACCGGGCGGGTGATCATGCCCGCCTGGCAGAAGCGGCAGCCTCGCGTGCAGCCCCGGAAGATCTCGACCGACATGCGCTCGTGGACCGTCTCGGCGAGGGGGACGAGCGGCTGCTTGGGGTACGGCCACTCGTCCAGGTCCATCACCGTGTGCTTGGAGACGCGCCACGGGACGCCCGACTTGTTGGGGACGACGCGGCCGATACGGCCGTCGGGCAGGTACTCGACGTCGTAGAACGCAGGGATGTACACCCCGCCCGTCTTCGCCAGGCGGAAGAGGACCTCCTCGCGGCCGCCGGGGCGGCCCTCCGCCTTCCACTCGCGGATGATCCGCGTCATGTCGAGCACGGCCTGCTCGCCGTCACCGATCACGGCCGCGTCGATGAAGTCCGCGATCGGCTCCGGGTTGAAGGCCGCGTGGCCGCCGGCCAGGACGATCGGGTCGTCGATGGTGCGGTCCTTGGACTCCAGGGGGATGCCCGCGAGGTCCAGGGCCGTCAGCATGTTCGTGTAGCCCAGCTCCGTGGAGAAGGACAGGCCGAACACGTCGAAGGCCTTCACCGGGCGGTGGCTGTCCACCGTGAACTGGGGGACGCCGTGCTCCCGCATCAGCGCCTCCAGGTCCGGCCACACGCTGTAGGTGCGCTCGGCGAGGACGCCCTCCCGCTCGTTGAGGACCTCGTAGAGGATCATGACGCCCTGGTTGGGCAGACCGACCTCGTACGCGTCCGGGTACATGAGTGCCCAGCGGACGTCGCACTCGTCCCAGTTCTTGACGGTGGAGTTGAGCTCTCCGCCGACGTACTGGATCGGCTTCTGCACGTGGGGGAGCAGAGCTTCGAGCTGCGGGAAAACCGACTCGACAGGCATCTCGCGAACCTTCATGAGCTGACAGGGGTGACCATCAAGCGTAACCCGGCCGAAGACCTCGCCCGTACGCTCAGACGGACACCCCGGACGTGATCTCCTCCCACAGCCCGGGCAGCTCCGCCTCCACCGCCGCCGCCCGCCGCTCCTCGTGCCCGTACAGCAGGCCGTAGGTGAAGGCGCTCTCCCCCGCCTCGTGGGCCGTCTCGGACAGCTCGCACAGGGTCCGCCGGGCCATGACGCTGTCCTGGTGGTCGCCGAGCAGGCTGGTGAGGGACTTCATGGACTTGGCCAGCGAGCGGGCGCTGCCGCCGAGGGCGGGGATGGCCGCCTCGGCCGCGTACCGGGTGCGCTTGGCCTTCTTGCGGGCCTCGTGCACGGCGACGTCGCGCTCCTGGCCGGGCGGCAGGTCGAGTGCCTCGGTGACCAGGCGGGAGACCTTCGCGAGGTCCTTGTGCACGGCCTTGGCGAGCACCTTCTGCGGCTTCCCGGCGGCCTTCTTCAGCAGCGGCGGGTCGGCGAGGACGGCGTCCAGGGTGTCGAGCAGGGCCAGATGACGGTCGGAGTCCAGGGTCGCGATGATGTGGTCGCGGGCGCTGCCGTGCCGGGTGTTCGACCAGGTGGTGAGGCGTTCGTGCACGGGTCCGAGGATCAGGGCGGGCGGCAGGTCCTCGAGGGCGGCGGTCAGCCGCTCGGCGAGGACCTCCTGGTCGCGGTCGAGACCCAGCTCGCCCGCCAGCCACTTCAGCTCGGCGGCGATCGAGCCGGTGACGCCGAGGTCGAGGACGGTGCCGAAGGTACGGAAGGTGCTGCGCATGCGGCGGGTCGCCACCCGCATCTGGTGGACGGAGTCCGGCACGTCCCGGCGGACGCCCGGGTCGTACGCGAGGATCGCGTCGCGGTGCTCGCGGAGGTAGGCGAGGACGTGGTCGCCGGCGGTCACGGGCTTGGCGCGCCGCCCTGGGCCGGCTCTGCGGCCGCCGGTCTGTTCCAGGGCCCGGGCCAGCTTGGACGGCGACTTCGAGGGCCGTACGCCCGCCTTGCGCAGACGCTTGTCGACCTGGTCGAGGAAGGCCGGGTCGCCGTCGTCCGCCAGTTCCACCTCGATCTCGGTCCACTGGGTGCTTCCGCCCTTGCCGATGAGGCGCTCGGCGGTGACGGTGTCCACGCTCGCCTCGGCCAGCAGCGCGCCGTCGATGTCCACGAGGTGGCGTACGTCGCGGGCGGAGCGCAGCCGGACGACCGGGACCAGCTCGGCGCAGCGGACCCGGGAGCGGACCAGTGCGGCGATCTCGTCGGGGACGGTGTCGGACAGCGGTGCCCTGATCTCGTCGCGGACCCCGGGGGCGACCGGGAGCTTCAGGTGCCAGCCGGCGTCCGAGCCTCCGGTGCGGCGCCGCAGGGTGAGGGCAGCGGCGGCCAGGCGCTGGTCGGCGGTGTCGTAGTAGGTGGCGTCCAGGTCGACCATGCCCTTGTCGAGGACGTCCGCCACCCCGCCGGTGCCGGTCAGGTCGGGCAGCCCACTGTCGTCGGATTCGTACTTGCGCTCGATCTCACGCTTCGCATCCGCCATGAACCGAATCTAGTAGCAGACCGGCCCGGAGGGCAGAGGGCGCCTCAGGTGAATGGCAGGAAAACTTCCATCGATCACCCGGTGAACACCCTCACAACCGCTCGTGAACATCCTCACGCGGACATCGGCCGCTGAACCTTGATCGACTGCAGCAGCCCCACCGCCACCCACACCGCGAACATCGAGGATCCGCCGTACGACACGAACGGCAGGGGCAGGCCGGTGACCGGCATGATGCCGAGGGTCATCCCGACGTTCTCGAACGCCTGGAAGGCGAACCAGGCGACGATGCCGGCGGCGACGATCGTGCCGTACAGCTCGGTCGAGTCGCGGGCGATGCGGCAGGCCCGCCACAGGACCACGCCGAGCAGGAAGATGATCAGGCCCGCGCCGAGGAAGCCCAGCTCCTCCCCCGCGACCGTGAAGACGAAGTCCGTCTGCTGCTCGGGGACGAACTGGCCGGTTGTCTGCGAGCCGTGGAACAGGCCCGCGCCGGTCAGACCGCCGGAGCCGATGGCGATGCGGGCCTGGTTGGTGTTGTAGCCGACGCCCGCGGGGTCCAGGTCCGGGTTGGCGAAGGCCGCGAAGCGGTTGATCTGGTAGGCGTCCAGGATGTGCAGCTGCCAGACGGCGATCGCGCCGATGGCGCCCGTGGCGATCAGGCCGAAGATCCAGCGGTTGGAGGCCCCGGAGGCCAGCAGCACGCCCAGGATGATGACCACCATGACCATGACCGACCCGAGGTCGGGCATGAGCAGCACGATCAGGATCGGCACGGCGGCCAGTCCCAGGGACTGCATCACCGTGCGGTGGTCGGGGTACTTCTTGTCGCCGGCGTCGACCCGGGTCGCGAGCAGCATCGCCATGCCCAGGATGATCGTGATCTTCACGAATTCGGAGGGCTGCAGCGAGAAGCCGCCGCCGAGCACGATCCAGGAGTGGGCGCCGTTGACGGTGGAGCCGAGCGGGGTGAGCACGGCGAGGATGCCGAAGACCGACAGGCCGTAGAGGATCGGCACGGCGTTGCGCAGGGCGCGGTGGCCGAGCCAGATGGTGCCGATCATCAGGGCGAGCCCGATGCCGGTGTTCATGATGTGCCGGATCAGGAAGTAGTACGGGTCGCCCTGGTTGATCTCCGTGCGGTTGCGGGTCGCCGAGTACACCAGCAGGGAGCCGATCAACGACAGCCCGATCGCCGCGAGCAGCATCGGCCAGTCGAGCCGTCGGGCCACGGAGTCGCGGGCGAAGATCCTGGTCCAGCGGGCCCGCTCGGGGCCGTACCCGGAGACGGAGAAGCTGTTGCCGGTCATGCGGGCGTCCTCCGGCTTCCCCTTCGGCGCGGCCGCCTGCGGGTGTTGCTGTTGCCCGTGGTGGGCGAGGGTGAGGTGGCGGGCTGCTGGTCGTCCCCGTTGGTGGGGTTGTCCTTCTGGGAGGCCTCGGCGTCCTTGCCCGGGTCGCCGGAGATCTTCGGGGCGGCGATCGTGCCGTCCGTACGGACCTTCGGCAGGCTCTTCTGCGGCTCGGGCAGCAGCGCCTTCTTCTTGTCGATGGAGCCGTCGCCCTGGACGCCGTAGAGCGCGCTGTAGATGTTGCGCACGGCCTCACCGGAGGCTCCGGAACCCGTACCGGCCTGGGCGATCGTCATGATCACCGTGTAGTCCTTGGAGTACGTGGCCAGCCAGGAGGTGGTCTGCTTGCCGTAGACCTCGGCGGTACCGGTCTTGGCGTGCAGCGTGATCTTGTCCTGGGGCCAGCCGCCGAACTTCCAGGCGGCGGTACCGCGGGTGATGACGCCCGCGAAGGCGTCGTTCATGCCCTTGAGGGTGGCCTGGCTGACCGGCAGCCTGCCCTGCTTCCTCGGCTTGATCTCCTGCACGGTCTTGCCGTCCGCGCTGATGACCGCCTTGCCGATGGTCGGCTGGTACATGGTGCCGCCGTTGGCGACGGCGCCGTACATCACGGCCTCCTGGATCGGGGTGACGAGGGTGTCGCCCTGGCCGATGGAGTAGTTGATCTCGTCACCCTCGCGCATCTTGTTGCCCTCGAGGCAGTTCTCGTACGCGATCTTCTCGACGTAGGAGCCGTCCTTCTTGCCGGACTTGCACCAGGCGTCCTTGTTGGCCTTCCAGTAGTCCAGCTTCCACTGGCGGTCGGGGACGCGGCCGGTGACCTCGTTGGGCAGGTCGATGCCGGTCTCCTTGCCGAGGCCGAACTGGTGGGCGGTCTTGAAGAAGTGGTCCTTGGGCCGGCCCTTCTTCGGGTTGATGCCGCCGTCCTTCTTCCACTCCCGGTCCGCGAGGCCGTAGAACACGGTGTCGCAGGAGACCTCCAGGGCCTTGCCCAGCGAGATCGGGCCGAAGCTCTCCCCCTCGAAGTTCTTGAAGACCTGGCCGCCCACCGAGTAGGAGCTGGTGCACGGGTAGCCGCCGTCCCAGTCGTAGCCGGCCTGGACCGCGGCGGCCGTGGAGACCACCTTGAACGTCGAACCGGGCGCCGCCTGACCCTGTATGGCCCTGTTGAGCAGCGGGTAGTCGGACTTCTTACCGGTGAGGGCCTTGTAGTCCTTGGCGGAGATGCCGCCGACCCACACATTCGGGTCGTAGGTCGGCGCCGAGGCCATGGCGACGATCCGGCCGGTCTTGGCCTCCATCACGACGACGGCGCCGGAGTCGGCCTTGTAGTTCTCGCCGGTGATCTTGTCGAACTGCTCGCGGGCCTTCTTCATGGCGTTGTCCAGCTCGTACTCGGCGACGCGCTGCACCCGGGAGTCGATGCTGGTGACCAGGTTGGAACCGGATTCGGCGGCGTCCGACCGGGCCTTGCCGATGACCCGGCCGAGATTGTCCACCTCGTAGCGGGTCACGCCCGCCTTGCCGCGCAGCACCTTGTCGTACTGACGCTCCAGGCCGGAGCGGCCGACCATGTCGGAGCGCAGATAGGGCGAGTCGGTGTCCTTGGCCTTCTGGATCTCGTCGTCGGTGACCGGTGAGAGGTAGCCGAGGACCTGGGCGCTGTTGGACTTGCCCGGGCCCGCGTAGCGGCGCACGGCCTCCGGCTCGGCGGTGACGCCGGGGAAGTCCTCGGCGCGCTCACGGATCTGCAGGGCCTGCTTGGGGGTGGCCTCGTCGGTGATCGGGATCGGCTGGTACGGCGAGCCGTTCCAGCAGGGCTGCGGGGTCTTGGCGTCGCACAGCCGGACCTTCTGCCTGACCTCGTCGGGCTTCATGCCGAGGACGCCGGCCAGCTTGGTGAGGACGGCCTTGCCGTCGTCCTTCTGCTTGAGCAGGTCGGTGCGGGAGGCGGAGACGACCAGCCGGGTCTCGTTGTCGGCGAGGGGCACGCCCCGGGCGTCCAGGATGTCGCCGCGCACGGCGGGGTCGACGACCTGCTGGACGTGGTTGCCGGAGGCCTCCTTCTGGTACTCGGCGCCCTGCCGGATCTGGAGATACCACAGGCGGCCGCCGAGCGTGCCGAGGAGGGACAGGACGAGGATCTGGATCACGACGAGCCGGGTCTGGACCCGTGGGGTCCGTCCGGTCTCGGGAATGTTGGTCACTGCGGCTGTTCCCCCTCTCAGTGCGCGGACGTGTGTGCGCGTACGAATGATGAACGACCGGCCTGTGAGGCCTCGTTCCGCCGGAACTTCCCCGATCGGGTGAACCTTCGGGTGCCGTGCCCCATGACCGCGCTTCGCGCGCGGGCGCCCCCGCTCACAGCCGCTTGACCCCCTTGATGCGGCCGACCCGGGCCGAGCGGGTGCGGGCCTTG
Source organism: Streptomyces griseochromogenes (assembly GCF_001542625.1). Lineage (NCBI taxonomy): Bacteria > Bacillati > Actinomycetota > Actinomycetes > Kitasatosporales > Streptomycetaceae > Streptomyces > Streptomyces griseochromogenes. The sequence continues at coordinate 9,310,603 of NZ_CP016279.1, forward strand.
GCCTTCAGGGCGCCGAGGCCGCCGCGCTGGCTGCCGATGCGCAGGCCGGTGCCCGAGGAGAGCCACCCGGAGGAGATGTCGCCCGCCTTGGCGGCGGAACCGGCCTCCGTGAGCGGGTCGTTGTCGGAGCGGCGGGCCAGCCACATGATCCCGGGGACCACGAACGGCGCGAGCAGCAGGTCGTACAGGGCGGCCGAGAACAGCAGGCCCGTCAGGCCGACATGGCGCGCGGCGGTGTCGCCGACCAGGGCGCCGACGCCCGCGTACAGCAGAGTTGAGCCGATGGCGGCGGCGACCACGACGGCCATCGGGCCGGTCGCCGACTTCAGCCGGCCGTTCTCCGGCTTGATGAGGCCGGCGAAGTAGCCGATGACGCACAGCACGAGCGCGTAGCGGCCGGCCGCGTGGTCGGCGGGCGGGGCCAGGTCGGCGAGCAGGCCCGCGCCGAAGCCGACGAGGGCGCCGCCCACATGGCCGTACACCATGGCGAGGCCGAGGACGGTGAGCAGCAGCAGGTCGGGGACGGCGCCCGGCAGGTGCAGCCGGGCGAGGGCGCTCACCTGGATGACCAGGGCGACGACGACCAGGGCGCTGGAGAGCAGGATCCGGTTGACACGCATGGGGATTCAGCTCCTACTGCTGCTGCTCGTCGGTGGCGGTCGCGTCGGCGGACGGGGTGACCGTGACGGTCACCGTCGGCGTCGGGACCGGCTTGGGTTTGACCGGCAGGACCTCGTCGCGCGGGTCCTTCTTCGGGGCCTCGACGACCACGCCGACGATGTCGAGCTTGGTGAAGCCGACGTACGGCGTGACGTACAGGGTGCGGGTGAGGCCGCCGCCGGAGGGGTCGACGCGCGAGACCACGCCGACCGGCACCCCGGGCACGAACGGCTTGTCCGCCTGGGAGCCGAAGGTGACGAGCCGGTCGCCCTTCTTCACCTCGGCCTTGCCGTTGAGGAGTTCCACGCGCAGCGGGCGGTCGCCCTGCCCGGAGGCGAAACCGAGTTCGTCGCCTCCCTCCATGCGGGTGCCGACGGTGAAGTCGGGGTCGTTGGCGAGGAGCACGGTGGAGGTGTCCGGGCCGACCGTGGTGACCCGGCCGACCAGCCCGTCGCCGTTCAGCACGGTCATGTCGCGCTTGATGCCGTCGTTCGCGCCGACGTCGATGGTGATGGTCCAGGAGAAGCCCTGTGCCGCTCCTATGGCGATGACCTGGGCGCCCTTGATGCCGTACTGGCCCGCGCCGGCGATCTTCAGCATCTTGTCGAGCTGCTTGAGACGGCTGCGGTTGCGGTCGTCGCTGCCGAGCTTCGCCTTCAGGGCCGCGTTCTCCCTCTCCAGCGTCGCGAGCCGGTCGTGGCGGCTGCCGGAGTCACGGATGGCGGAGACGGCGTCGCCGACCGGGTCGACCGCCGAGGACAGCCCGTTCTCGATCGGGCCGAACACCGCGGCCGCGGCCTGCCGGGCGCCGTCGACAGGGGAGTTCCGGCCCCCGCGGATGTCCACCGTGATCAGTGCGAACGCGATGGCGATCAGCAGGACCAGGAGCAGCCGGCTCTCTTTCGTGTCCCTCACGTGCGGCGGCCGTGCCCTTCCTCAGTAGGAATTCCTCGGGCCCCTCAAGGCGCCACTCGCGAGGCGCAAGCCCAAGGGGCCCATTTGTGGGAGCTTATGCCTCTATATCAACGATCCGCCGTACGAGAGGAGATCATCTCGTACGGCGGAACCGAAGAGTTGGGTCATCTGCGCGGCTGGGCGTCCAGCACCTGCTGCAGTGCCTCGAACTCCTCGACACACTTGCCGGAGCCGAGCGCCACGCTGTCCAGCGGGTCCTCCGCGATGTGGATCGGCATGCCGGTCTCCCGGCGCAGCCGCTCGTCCAGGCCGCGCAGCAGGGCTCCGCCGCCGGTCAGAACGATTCCCCTGTCCATGATGTCGCCGGACAGCTCCGGCGGGCACTTGTCGAGGGTCGTCTTGACCGCGTCGACGATCGCGTTGACCGGCTCCTCGATCGCCTTGCGGACCTCGGCGGCCGAGATGACGACGGTCTTCGGCAGTCCGGAGACCAGGTCCCGGCCGCGGACTTCGGTGTGCTCGTCGGAGTCGAGGTCGTACGCCGAACCGATCGTGATCTTGATCTGCTCGGCCGTGCGCTCACCCAGCAGAAGGCTGTACTCCTTCTTGATGTACTGGATGATCGCGTTGTCCAGTTCGTCGCCCGCGACACGGATGGACTGCGCGGTGACGATGCCGCCGAGCGAGATGACCGCGACCTCCGTGGTGCCGCCGCCGATGTCCACCACCATGTTGCCCGTGGCCTCGTGGACCGGCAGGCCGGAGCCGATGGCCGCGGCCATGGGCTCCTCGATGATGTGCACCTGGCGGGCACCGGCCTGGGAGGACGCCTCGATGACGGCACGGCGCTCGACGCCCGTGATGCCCGAGGGCACACAGACGACGACCCGAGGCCGGGCGAGGTACCGCCGCTTGTGGATCTTCAGGATGAAGTAGCGGAGCATCCGCTCGGTGATCTCGAAGTCGGCGATCACGCCGTCCTTCAGGGGACGCACGGCGACGATGTTGCCCGGCGTCCTGCCGATCATCTTCTTGGCTTCGGCACCGACCGCGAGGATGCCGCCGGTGTTGGTGTTGATCGCGACCACGGACGGCTCGTTGAGTACGATCCCGCGACCCCTGACGTACACCAGCGTGTTGGCGGTCCCGAGGTCGACAGCCATGTCACGGCCGATGAACGACATTGAGTTCCCCATCCGGATTCATCTGGCCTTCCCGAACGTTTGAGGGCATGTCAGGACGGCGAGGCGGGTGCTGTGACGTGAAGGCTTCCATCGTAAACGCGCCTGCACGAACACTGCGCGAGGGTCTTCGCCATTGTCATCAGATGGCGAGCCGCCTCGCTTGTGGAGACGGTCCATCGGAGGCACACGTTCCCCCGATCGACAACGCATATGCCAAAGGACGGCCGAAAACGCACGGCCGTCCCTGGTCAGGACTCCGAGGCGAGCTGACGCTCCCTCAGAAAAATTAGCGAAAAATCTGCCGGGCGGCCTTCTCAGACGCGGCCCGGGAAGAAGATCTTCACCTCGCGCTCGGCGGACTCCTCCGAGTCGGAGGCGTGGATCAGGTTCTCGCGGACGATCACGCCGAAGTCACCGCGGATGGAGCCGGGAGCGGCCGCGATCGGGTCGGTCGGACCGGCCAGGGCGCGCACGCCCTCGATGACCCGCTCACCCTCGACGATCAGGACGACCACCGGGCCGGAGGCCATGAACTCCACCAGCGGCTCGTAGAACGGCTTGCCGACGTGCTCGGCGTAGTGCTGCTCCAGCGTGCCCCGGTCCAGGGTGCGCAGCTCCAGCGCGGTGATCTGCCAGCCGGCCTTGCGCTCGATACGGCCGATGATCTCGCCGGTCAGGCCTCGACGGACGGCGTCGGGCTTGAGGAGGACGAGGGTGCGCTGGGTCACGGGGGCTCCTTATGACTGACTTGTGCGGTGGGACGAGGTTACAGGGCGTGTCCGTACGGCTGTCACACAGCGTCAGGTGTAGTGGAGGAGGACTCCGCTTGTGCGGCGAACCTGGCCTTCGCCTCGTCCACCTTTTTTCCGAAGTGCACCGACGCCCACCACAGGGCCGCGAAGACCGCGCCCATGAAGTACATCGTCGGGACGAAGACGCCGGAGGCGATCAGGGCGAGCTGCAGGGCCCAGCCGAGGGCGACACCGCCCGGCCGGGTCACCATGCCGCACAGCAGCACGCACAGGGCCATGGCGACACCGCTGACCAGCCACACCGTCGACGTGGACAGATCCGGGTCCTTCATGGCGACGAGCCCCGCGAACCCGATGATGCAGAACTCACCGATCAGCGTCGATGAACACAGCGTACGCACGAGGGAATCCTCAGCCCTTCCTCAGCAGCAGGCGGGCCTCGCCCACCGTGATGACCGAGCCGGTGACGAGCACCCCGCCGCCCGCGAACTCGCCCTCCTCCTCGGCCAGCGTGATCGCGGCCTCCAGGGCCTCGGGCAGCCGCGGCTCGACCTGGACCCGGTCCTCGCCGAACACCTCGACGGCGATCGCGGCCAGCTCGTCCGCGTCCATCGCACGCGGCGTGGAGTTCTGCGTGACGACGATCTCGGCGAAGATCGGCTCGAATGCCTCCAGCAGCCCCCGCACGTTCTTGTCGGCGCTCGCCCCGACCACACCGATCAGCCGGCTGAAGTCGAACGCCTCCCGCACCGCCTCGGCGGTGGCCTCCGCTCCCGCCGGGTTGTGGGCCGCGTCCAGGACGATCGTGGGCGACCGCCGGACGACCTCCAGCCGCCCCGGCGAGGAGACGGCCGCGAAGGCCTTGCGCACGGTGTCGATGTCCAGCGGCTCCGCGCGCTGCGCGCCGACGCCGAAGAACGCCTCCACGGCGGCGAGCGCCACGGCCGCGTTGTGCGCCTGGTGGGCGCCGTACAGCGGCAGATACACCTCGGTGTACTCGCCGCCCAGGCCGCGCAGGGTGAGCAGCTGCCCGCCGACGGCGACCTGCCGGTCCACGACCCCGAACTCCAGCCCTTCCCGGGCCACGGTCGCGTCGACCTCGACGGCCTTCTTCAGCAGCACCTGCGCCGCGTCCACCGGCTGCTGGGCCAGGATCACGGTCGCGTCCTGCTTGATGATGCCGCCCTTCTCACCGGCGATCTCCCCCGGCGTCTCCCCCAGCCGGTCGGTGTGATCGAGGGCGATGGGGGTGATCACGGCGACATCGCCGTCGATCACGTTCGTCGCGTCCCAGCTGCCGCCCATGCCGACCTCGACCACGGCGACGTCCACCGGCGCGTCCGCGAAGGCCGCGTACGCCATGCCGGTGAGCACCTCGAAGAAGGACAGCCGGTGCTCCTGCCGCGCGTCGACCATCTCGACGTACGGCTTGATGTCCTGGTACGTCTCGATGAACCGCTCGGCGGAGATCGGGGCGCCGTCCAGACTGATCCGCTCGGTGATCGACTGCACGTGGGGGCTGGTGTACCGGCCGGTGCGCAGCTCGAAGGCGCCGAGCAGGGCCTCGATCATGCGGGCGGTGGAGGTCTTGCCGTTCGTCCCCGTGATGTGGAGGGAGGGGTACGAGCGCTGGGGCTCGCCCAGTACGTCCATCAGGGCGGCGATGCGGCTGACGGAGGGCTCCAGCTTGGTCTCGCCCCAGCGGGTGGCCAGCTCCGTCTCGACCTCGCGCAGGGCCTTGTCGACCTCCGGGTCCTCCGGACGCGTGGGTACGTCGGCCTGCGGCGAGCCGCCCTGGGTGCGCAGGGTGCGGCTGCCGGCCTCGATCACCGCGAGGTCGGGGTCGCGGTCGGTCTCTTCGGCGATGAGGTCTTCGAAGGCGTCGAGGGGGTCGGGGGTGTCGCTGGTGCCGGGGTGGTCGCTCACGGGGCCAGTCTACGGAGCCGCGGTGACAATGGGTGCGGTGGCTCTTCTGGCGGGTTCGGGGGGCTCGGCATGCCGTCCGGGTGCGGGCCGTCGGTGGTTGCTCGCGCAGTTCCCCGCGGCCCTGGGGCGTCGCGGCTCCGTCGGCCGTGAAGCAACCGTGGCCGCGCCCCCCGGGGCACGCGAAGGCCCCCGGAACCTCTCGGCTCCGGGGGCCTTCGTCGCCATGCGGACAGCTACGCCTGCGGCAGCCTGTCCAGCTGGGCCTGGATGCGGGTGATGTCCTCGTCCGCCTTGGCCAGGCGGGTGCGGATCTTGTCCACCACGTTCTCCGGGGCCTTCGCCAGGAACGCCTCGTTGCCGAGCTTGGCCGTGGCCTGGGCCTTCTCCTTCTCGGCGGCGGCCAGGTCCTTCGCGAGGCGCTTGCGCTCGGCGGCCACGTCGATCGTGCCGGAGAGGTCGAGGGCGACCTCGGCACCGGCGACCGGGAGGGTGGCCGTGGCCGTGAAGGACTCGCCCTCTGGCTGCAGGCGCAGCAGCTGGCGGATGGCGGCCTCGTGCGGGGCGAGCGCCGTGCCGTCGAGGGTCAGGCGGGCCGGGACGCGCTGGCCCGGCTGCAGGCCCTGGTCGGCGCGGAAGCGGCGGACCTCGGTGATGACGGACTGGAGGGTCTCGATCTCCCGCTCGGCGCCGGCGTCACGGAAGCCACTGTCCTTGGGCCACTCGGCGACGACGACCGACTCGCCGCCGGTCAGGGTGGTCCAGAGGGTCTCCGTGACGAACGGGACCACCGGGTGCAGCAGCTTGAGGGTGACGTCGAGGACCTCGCCCAGGACTCGCTTGGAGACCTCGGCCGGCTCGCCGCCCGCCTGGAACGTCGTCTTGGACAGCTCGACGTACCAGTCGAAGACCTCGTCCCAGGCGAAGTGGAAGAGGGCGTCGGACAGCTTGGCGAACTGGAAGTCGTCGTAGAACGCGTCGACTTCGGCGACGACCGAGCCCAGCCGGGACAGGATCCAGCGGTCGGTGGACGACATCTTCGCCGGGTCCGGCAGCGGACCGTCCACCGTCGCGCCGTTCATCAGCGCGAAGCGGGTCGCGTTCCAGATCTTGTTGGCGAAGTTGCGGGAGCCCTGGACCCAGTCCTCGCCGATCGGGACGTCGACGCCGGGGTTGGCGCCGCGCGCGAGGGTGAACCGGAGCGCGTCGGAGCCGTACTTGTCCATCCAGTCCAGCGGGTTGACCGCGTTGCCGAAGGACTTCGACATCTTCTTGCCGAACTGGTCTCGGACCATGCCGTGCAGGGCGATGGTGTGGAACGGCGGGGTGCCGTCCATCGCGTACAGGCCGAACATCATCATCCGGGCGACCCAGAAGAAGAGGATGTCGTAGCCGGTGACCAGGACGGAGTTCGGGTAGAACTTCGCGAGCGACTCGGTCTGCTCGGGCCAGCCCAGGGTGGAGAAGGGCCACAGACCGGAGGAGAACCAGGTGTCGAGGACGTCCGTGTCCTGACGCCAGCCCTCACCGCTCGGCGGCTCCTCGTCGGGCCCGACGCAGACGACTTCACCCTCCGGGCCGTACCAGACGGGAATCCGGTGGCCCCACCACAACTGCCGCGAGATGCACCAGTCGTGAAGGTTGTCGACCCAGTCGAAGTACCGCTTCTCCATCTCCTGCGGATGGATCTTGACCTTGCCCTCGCGGACGGCGTCGCCGGCGGCCTTCGCCAGCGGGCCGACCTTGACCCACCACTGCATGGACAGGCGGGGCTCGATGGTGGTCTTGCAGCGCGAGCAGTGGCCGACGCTGTGGACGTACGGCCGCTTCTCGGCGACGATCCGGCCCTCGGCGCGCAGGGCGGCGACGATGGCGGAGCGGGCCTCCAGGCGGTCCAGGCCCTGGAAGGGGCCGTGCGCGGTGATGACCGCGTGCTCGTCCATGACGGTGATGGACGGCAGCTCGTGGCGCTGGCCGATCTCGAAGTCGTTCGGGTCGTGGGCCGGGGTGACCTTGACGGCGCCGGTGCCGAACTCGGGGTCGACGTGCTCGTCGGCGACGACCGGGATGGAGCGGTCGGTCAGCGGCAGCTTGATGAGCTTGCCGACGAGGTGCTTGTAGCGCTCGTCCTCGGGGTGAACGGCGACGGCGGTGTCACCGAGCATGGTCTCGGCACGGGTGGTGGCGACGACGATGGTGTCGTCCCCGTCGCCGTACTTCATGGAGACGAGCTCGCCGTCGTCGTCCTGGTACTCGACCTCGATGTCGGAGATCGCCGTCAGACAGCGCGGGCACCAGTTGATGATGCGCTCGGCGCGGTAGATCAGCTCGTCGTCGTAGAGGCGCTTGAAGATGGTCTGGACGGCCTGGGAGAGGCCCTCGTCCATGGTGAACCGCTCACGCGACCAGGCGACACCGTCACCGAGGCGGCGCATCTGCCCGGAGATCTGCCCGCCGGACTCGGCCTTCCACTGCCAGACGCGCTCGACGAAGGCCTCGCGGCCGAGGTCGTGGCGGGACTTGCCCTCCTTGCCGAGCTCGCGCTCGACGACGTTCTGGGTGGCGATACCGGCGTGGTCCATGCCCGGCTGCCACAGCGTCTCGAAGCCCTGCATGCGCTTACGGCGGGTCAGGGCGTCGATGAGGGTGTGCTCGAAGGCGTGGCCCAGGTGCAGGCTGCCGGTGACGTTCGGCGGCGGAATGACGACGGTGAACGGCGGCTTGTCGCTCTTCGCGTCCGCCTCGAAGTAACCACGCTCCACCCAGCGCTCGTACAGCGGCCCCTCTACATCGGCCGGCGCGTACTGGGTCGGCAGTTCGGTGTCGGGCGCGGGTGGCTGCTGATGAGCGTTCTCGGTCACGGGGGTCAGTTTAGAGGTGTCACGGGGTGGTCCCGAAACGCGTTTGTTCTGTAACGGTGCGGCCCCCGGTGCCGTGTGGTTTCCGGGCCTGGTCCAGGATGTCAGGAACACATAAGCATCTGGAGGGGAACCCAGAGATGAGCAACAACCAGCCGGGCCCGTACGGCCAGCAGCCGCCCTACGGCCAGCCGGGGCAGCCTGGTCCCTACGGCCAGCCGGGTCCCTACGGCCAGCAGCCGCAGGCGCCCCAGCCCGGCTATGGCTACCCCCAGCAGGCTCCTCCGGCCCCGCCACAGCCCGGCTACGGCTACCCGCAGCAGGGCGCACCCCAGCAGCCGGGCCCGTACGGCCAGCAGCCGCCCTACGGCCAGCCGGGGCAGCCCGCCCCCTACGGCCAGCAGCCCTACGGGGTGCCGCAGCCGCCGGCGCCGGGCGGCGGCAAGAAGAAGACGGGGCTGATCATCGGGGCGGTGGCGGTCGTCGCGGCGATCGCGGTCGGCGCGGCCTTCATGCTCAAGGGCAACGGCAGCGACGTCGCGGACGACGGCCCGCACAAGCTGATCACCCCGTCCGCCGTGATCAACGGTGAGTACAAGAAGAAGAACGGCTCCGGCGACGACGCCATGACGGACAGCGATGTGTCGGCTGCCCGGAAGGCCGGCGTCAAGAACGCCAAGTCGGTGGGCGCGGAGTACCAGTCCGGCGACGAGAACAACCCGCTCGCCATGAAGATGCTGAAGTTCGGCGGCGTCTACGGCCAGATCGACAACCCCGAGGCCGTCGTCGACGCGATGTTCGCCCACATGAAGGAGGAGTCCCAGAAGGACCAGAGCGGCGACGACACCAAGGGCACGCTGGTCGGCAGCCCCGAGAGCGAGAAGCCGGCGGACCTCGACGGCGCCGTCATGAAGTGCCAGTCCGTGAAGCTGGACATGAGCGGATCGGACGCCAGCGCCTCGGGCCCGAAGCAGATGATCATGCCGGTGTGCATCTGGGGCGACCACAGCACCATCGGCGTGACCATCAACGCCGACCTGGCCAGCGCGATGGCGGGCAAGGGCATGCCCCTCGGCGACGCCGCGGAGACCACCGCCAAGCTCCGCAAGGACGTTCGCGTCAAGGCGTAGTGCCTCCCGCGCTCGGACGAAGCCCCGGTCGATCGACGACCGGGGCTCTCCTGTTGCCGCACCGGGCGGGTGACAGCCGAAAGGGGCGCCCGGGCTCAAGGGGCGCCCCTTTTCCTCGTCGCGTCGGACCGCCTACGCCGTCTTCTGCTCGCCGGAACCCCGGCCCCGGGCGTCGCGCGGGATCAGTGTCGGATTGACGTTGGAGTGGACCACGTCCGCCGTGATGACGACCCGGGCCACGTCCTTGCGGGACGGGACCTCGTACATCACGGACATGAGGACTTCCTCCATGATGGCCCGCAGGCCGCGGGCGCCGGTCTGGCGGAGGATGGCCTGGTCGGCGATGGCCTCCAGGGCCTCGCGCTCGAAGTCCAGCTCCACGCCGTCGAGTTCGAAGAGGCGCTGGTACTGCTTGACGAGCGCGTTGCGGGGCTCGACCAGGATCTGGAGGAGCGCCTCGCGGTCCAGGTTGTGGACCGAGGTGATCACGGGCAGACGGCCGATGAACTCGGGGATCATGCCGAACTTGACCAGGTCCTCCGGCATGACGTCCTCGAAGACGTCCTTGGACTCCAGCTCGCGCTTGGAGCGGATCGTGGCGCCGAAGCCGATGCCCTTCGCACCCGCCCGGGCCTCGATGATCTTCTCCAGGCCGGCGAAGGCACCGCCCACGATGAACAGGACGTTCGTCGTGTCGATCTGGATGAACTCCTGGTGGGGGTGCTTGCGGCCGCCCTGCGGCGGGACGGAGGCCGTGGTGCCCTCCAGGATCTTCAGCAGGGCCTGCTGGACGCCCTCGCCCGAGACGTCCCGGGTGATGGAAGGGTTTTCACTCTTCCTCGCGACCTTGTCGATCTCGTCGATGTAGATGATCCCGGTCTCGGCCTTCTTGACGTCGTAGTCGGCCGCCTGGATCAGCTTCAGGAGGATGTTCTCGACGTCCTCGCCCACATAGCCCGCCTCCGTCAGCGCCGTCGCGTCGGCGATGGCGAACGGGACGTTCAGCATGCGGGCCAGGGTCTGGGCCAGCAGGGTCTTGCCGGAGCCCGTGGGGCCGAGGAGGAGGATGTTGGACTTGGCCAACTCGATCGCGTCGTCACGGCCGTTGGCGCCGCCGTTCTCGCCCGCCTGGACCCGCTTGTAGTGGTTGTACACCGCGACGGAGAGGGCTTTCTTGGCCGCTTCCTGGCCGACCACGTAGCCCTCGAGGAACTCGTAGATCTCCCGGGGCTTGGGCAGTTCCTCCCAGCGCACCTCGCTCGTCTCCGCGAGCTCCTCCTCGATGATCTCGTTACAGAGATCGATGCATTCGTCGCAGATGTACACACCGGGCCCTGCGATGAGCTTCTTGACCTGCTTCTGGCTCTTGCCGCAGAACGAGCACTTGAGCAGATCGCCGCCGTCACCGATGCGTGCCACGGTGTGCTTCCCCTTCGCCTGGGAGACGCCCGGACGCTTTCGAGTCCAGCGGCTCCTGGTGCTGCCTTATGTCCGACGGTACCTTGCCGGGCCCTGTGTTCGGGTCCCCCTTGGCAGGGTTCACTTTGACGTGGACCTTGCCAAGGGGTCCCGGAAGTTGCCGCTCAGGGTCAGCGGACGGATTCGTTGTTCATCTTCCGGGTGGAGATGATCTGGTCGACGATGCCGTACTCGAGCGCTTCCTCCGCCGTGAGGATCTTGTCGCGCTCGATGTCCTCGCGGACCTTCTCGATCGGCCGGTTGGAGTGCTTGGCCAGCATGGTCTCCAGCTGCTCACGCATCCGGGTGAACTCGTTGGCGATGATCTCCAGGTCGGAGAGCTGACCGCGGCCGGTGGAGCCGGCGGGCTGGTGGATCAGCACGCGCGAGTTCGGCAGCGCCATGCGCTTGCCCGGCGTACCGGCGGCGAGCAGGATCGCCGCGGCGGAGGCCGCCTGGCCCATGCACACCGTCTGGATGTCGGGCTTCACGAACTGCATCGTGTCGTAGATCGCCGTGAGGGCGGTCATGTCGCCGCCGGGGCTGTTGATGTAGATCGAGATGTCCCGGTCCGGGTCCATCGACTCCAGGCACAGCAGCTGCGCCATGACGTCGTTGGCGGAGGCGTCGTCGATCTGGACGCCCAGGAAGATCACGCGCTCCTCGAAGAGCTTCGCGTACGGGTCGTACTCGCGGATGCCCTGGGAGGTGCGCTCGACGAAACGCGGAATGACGTAGCGGCTGTCGGGCCGGGGCCCTTCGTACATGCCGCTGGCGGCGCCGTGGAAGTTGTTCATGAGGGTGTTCACCGTCCTGGTGGCGTTCTGGGGGCTGGGGTCGTGGCGGTGCGTGGCGCGGCCGGGCCGGTCAGGCACCGGTGCCGCCGCCTCCCGGAACACCCGAGGCATGCGTGATGATCTCGTCAATGAGACCGTACTCCTTGGCCTCCTCCGGGGTGAACCAGCGGTCACGGTCGCCGTCGCGGACGATCGTCTCGACGGTCTGGCCGGAGTGCAGGGCGGTCAGCTCGGACATGGTCTTCTTGGTACGCAGCAGGTACTGGGCCTGGATCTTGATGTCCGAGACCGTACCGCCCAGGCCCGCGGAGCCCTGGTGCATCATGATGTCCGTGTGCGGCAGGGCGAAGCGCTTGCCGGCGGTGCCGCCGGTGAGCAGGAACTGGCCCATCGAGGCCGCCATGCCCATGCCGATCGTGACCACGTCGTTCGGGATGTACTGCATGGTGTCGTAGATCGCCATGCCGGCCGTCACCGAACCGCCGGGGCTGTTGATGTAGAGGTAGATGTCCTTGCTCGGGTCGGCGGCCAGAAGCAGCAGCTGCGCGGTGATCTTGTTGGCGATGTCGTCGTCGACCTGCTGGCCGAGGAAGATGATCCGCTCGCCGAGCAGCCGGTTGTAGACCTGGTCGCCGAGACCACCACCGATGGAGGGCTCGCCGGCGGCGGAGGGCATCAGATTCGTCACGTATCCACCTGCTCGTCTTACGACGGCGCCGGGCCGTCTCACGTAGTCCTGCCGGGGCTTAGCGGGAACTCCAGCTTGCCCTCGTATTCATGGACCCTAACGCTCAGGCCCCTTCGGGGAATCCCGGAGATGGGAGTGTTCGCCGGGGGCGTAGCGGAGGGCCCCGGCGGGGCACCGGTGCGGTTCGTGGGGGGTGGTGCGGAAATCGTCGGGCCGCGGGCGGGCGGGGCCGGTCGCGCCCCGCGGCGGAGCCGCTTGTCGATACGGCCCCGCGCCCCTTCAGGTTCGCCTGTCCGGGCCGGTACGACAAACGGGCCCCGGGGAACACCCCAGGGCCCGTCGTATGTCGTCGGGGACGCCGTGGGGCTCAGCCCTCGGCGTTCTCCTCGTCCGCGGCCTCGGCGGAGCCCTCGGCGGCCTCGACCGTCTCGATGGCGGCCTCGGTCTCTTCCTCGTCGTCCAGGTCGACGACCTCGCCGTTGGTGTCCTTCACCGTGGCGGCCTCGACCACGACGGCCAGGGCCTTGCCGCGGGCGACCTCGCCGACCAGGAGCGGAACCTGGCCGCCCTCGACGACGGCCTGGGCGAACTGGTCGGGGGACATGCCGGAGGAGGCCGCACGCCGCATGAGGTGCTCGGTGAGCTCCTCCTGGTTGACGTTGAGGTTCTCCTTCTTGACCAGCTCGTCGAGGACGAACTGGGTCTTGATGCCCTTGACCGCGGCCTCGCGGGTCTCGGTGTCGAACTCCTCGGCGGTCTTGCCCTGGATCTCCAGGTACTTGTCGAGGGTCAGGCCCATCTGGCCGAGCTGGTGGTGCTCCAGGTTGTGCTTGCGGGTGTTGATCTCGTCTTCGAGCAGCTTCTCGGGGACCGGGACCTCGACCAGCTCGAGGAGCTTCTCCAGCACGCGCTCCTGGGCCTGGGTGGCCTGGTCGTACTGCTTCATGTTGGCCAGGCGCTTGCGGCTGTCGGCCTTGAGCTCGTCCAGGGTGTCGAACTCGGAGGCGAGCTGCGCGAACTCGTCGTCCAGCGCGGGCAGTTCACGGGCGGCGACCTGGGTGACCTTGACGGTGACCTCGGCCTCCTTGCCCGCGGCGGAGCCGCCCTTGAGCTCGGAGGTGAAGGTGGCCTCCTCGCCCGCGGACTTGCCCTTGACGGCGTCGTCGATGCCGTCGAGCAGCTCGCCGGAGCCGATGGTGTAGGAGACGCCGTCGGCGACGCCGTCCTCGAGGACCTCGCCGTCGACCTTGGCCTCCAGGTCGATGGTGACCACGTCGCCGTCCTCGGCGGCGCGCTCGACCGGGGCGGTGGAGGCGAAGCGCTCACGGAGCTGCTCGACCGACTTCTCGAGGTCCTCGTCGGAGACCTCGACGGCGTCGACCTCGACCTCGATGCCGGAGTAGTCCGGGATCTCCAGGGCCGGGCGGACGTCGACCTCGGCGGTGAAGTTCAGCGTCTCGCCGTCCTTCAGCTCGGTGATGTCGACGTCGGGCTGGCCCAGCGGGCTCAGCTCGGCCTCGTTGACCGCCTCGGTGTAGAACTTCGGCAGCGCGTCGTTGACGGCCTCCTCCAGCACCGCACCGCGGCCGAACCGCTGGTCGATGACGCGGGCCGGGATCTTGCCCTTGCGGAAGCCCTTCACCGTGACCTGCTGGTTGATCTTCTTGTACGCCGCGTCGAGGCTGTCCTTGAGCTCCTCGAAGGGCACCTCGACAGTGAGCCGAACCCGGGTCGGGTTCAGGGTCTCCACGGCGCTCTTCACGGTTCGGTCTCCTTGTGGCTGACTTCTTGGGTTCTGCCGGAGCCAGACTGGTCCGGCGGATTTCGCCGCCCGGAGGAGTTCGTAGGCCGAGTGGGCCGGGACACACGGGCGCGCAGCTTGCATAGTAACCGCAGCCGGTCAGCGCCCCAAAAGGCGATCATCACGGCGCCATGAGCCGGTGGTCGGGGTGGCGGGATTTGAACCCACGGCCTTCCGCTCCCAAAGCGGACGCGCTACCAAGCTGCGCCACACCCCGTCTGGTGCGAGACGTAGGGTACATGCCCCGGCCGGTTCCGTCGGCCGCTTTGTCCACCGGCCGCGTGTGCGGCATCCCCGCAGTCCAACACGTTGGCCTGAGTGGCGGGCGACCCGCTACGATGCTCTCCAGTGCCGCGGTCACCGACCTGCGGCGCGCTGCTGCGGGCGTAGCTCAATGGTAGAGCCCTAGTCTTCCAAACTAGCTACGCGGGTTCGATTCCCGTCGCCCGCTCTGTACGGCTCAGGGGCCCGGTTCCGCTTCGGCGGGGACGGGCCCCTGGCGTGTTCAGAGGTCCTTGACGTTCACGGTGTAGACCGAGCGGATGCCGTAGGGGACGTAGAGGGCGTCGCCGACCAGGACGAGGGGGGCGTGGACGGCGTCGGCGGAGTCGGAGGTGCCGCCGTCGTCGCGGCCGGGGGCGGTGCCCATGACCTTTCCGGTGCGGGTGTCCAGGGCGGCCAGGCGGCCGGTGGGCGAGGCGACGTGGACGCGGTCGGTGGTGGCCAGGGGTGGTCCGGGCTGTTCGACCGTGGAGTCGCTCTCCCAGCGCAGGCGGCCGGTGAACGGGTCGACGCAGTGCAGGCTGCCGCTGTAGTGCGTGAAGTACACGGTGTCGCGTGCGACGTAGCCGGTCGCGTCCCTCTCGGACCGTGCCAGGCGTACGGACGTCACGATGTGCGAGGAGAGGTCGACCAGGGTCAGCGTGCGCTTGGTGTTCTCGGTTTCGTCGTCGGTCAGGACAAGGTGGCCGCGGGCCTGGCCGAGCAGGTTCTGGCTGCCCCTGACCGTCGCCGTCCAGCGGATCTCTCCGCTGGACGGGTCGAGCGCGCTGATGCGGGTGTGGGTCGCGGCGCCGTCCTTGGCGTAGGCCGCGCACCGCAGGTACGGCCGTCCGCCGGCCTCGCGCAGCGTGCAGTCGTCGTCGTGGCCACGCGGCACGGCCCGCTTCCACAGGACCTCGCCATGGGCGGCGCCGAGCAGGGCGTACCACTGGTCCTGGTCGCCGAATACCGAGATCACGCCCCGGCGGACGGGGACCGCGTAGCCGTCGCCGTCGGTGGCGCCCATGCCGGAGTCCAGGCCGGACGAGTCGGTGAAGACGCCGCCGTTCGTCCCGCTGGCGGTCATGGCGGACGACCCGGTGGTCCGCGCCCACAGCAGTGCGCCCGTGTTCGCCCGCACGGCCCGCACGGAGAAGTGGGTCACTGTCGTGTCGTTCCTGTTCGGCACGTCCTCGTCGTCGGCGCCGTAGACGTACACGACACCTCCGGGGCCGGTGCCGAAGACCCTGCCGCCGCCGGTGGCGGCCGACGCGGTGGGCTTGGGGTCGATGGGCTTGCGCCAGGTCTGGCTGCCGTCGGAGAGCGCGAAGCGGGCGGCCATGACGCCGTCACCGGCGCACACCAGGGACGTGCCGGTGGCGGCGCAGCGGGTGAAGGAGTCGCTGGGGCTCGGGGCGGCCTCGTCGCCGCGGTACGGGTCCTTCGCCTGCCGGTGCCACGGGTGCCATCCGGCGGGGAGGGCGTACCGCGGGCCGTGGTCGTCGCGGGTCACGGCGACGGCCGTGGCGGCCACCGCGGCCAGGGCGGTGAGGGCGGCGCAGGCCACCAGCCACCAGCGGCGCCGGCGCGGCCGTGCCGGGGCGGGTGCGGCGGGCTCCGGCTCCGGGGCCGGTTCGGGCAGGCGGCCCTCGCGGAGCAGGTGGAGGAGTTCGTCGGGGGTGGGGCGGGACTTGGGGTGCTTCTCCAGACAGAGGCGGACGAAGGGGAGCAGTTCGTCGGGGACGGCGTCGAGGTCGGGGGTGCCCTCGACGACCTGGGTCGCCGTCTCCCAGGGACTCGCGCTGTCGAAGGGGCCGCGCCGGGTGGCGGCGTAGACGACGATCGCGCCGAGGGAGAAGACGTCGGTGGCGGGGCCGACCTCGTGCGGGGAGGTGAACTGCTCGGGGGACATGAAGGGCGGGGTGCCCATCACACGCCCGGTCTGGGTGAGGGCGTCCGCAGGGGCGAAGCCGACGGCGCGGGAGATGCCGAAGTCGATGACCCGGGGGCCGTCCCCGGCGAGCATCACATTGGCCGGTTTCAGGTCCCGGTGGACCACGCCGGCCCGGTGGATGTCCCGCAGGGCCTCGGCGAGGCCGGCGGCGAGTTCGCGCAGGCGGTCGGCCGGCAGCGGGCCGTGGCGGCGCACATGGGTGCCGAGGTCCTCGCCGGGGATGTAGAGCGTGGCCATCCAGGGGCGCGGCGCATCGGCGTCCGCGTCCACCACGGGCGCGGTGAAGGCGCCGCTGACCTGGCGGGCGGCGTCCACCTCACGGCTGAAACGGGTGCGGAACTCGTCGTCGTCGGCATACTGGCCGTGGACGACCTTCAGGGCGAGCCGGCGGCCGGAGGCCGAGCGGGCGAGGTAGACCACGCCCATGCCGCCGCTGCCGAGGCGGTCCTCGATCCGGTAACCGCCCACTTCCGCCGGGTCCGAGTCCCGCAGCGCCATCCCCGTACATCCCCCCGATGTCTCGGTCGTCCCATTCCGCCGGGCCGCTCCACCGGGTCAGAAGTTGATCTGGTTGATGGTCTGCGCCAGTGAGTCCATGAACCGGTTGATGGACGGCGCCATGCCGGTGGAGGCGAGGAAGAAACCGAAGAGCGCGGCGACTATGGCCGGGCCGGTCTTGAGGCTCCCCCCTCGGATGAGTACCACAACTATGATCGCCAACATCAGCACCACGGATACTGAGATCGCCACAGCTGATCACACCCTAGGTCGGTCCACACTCCCGGCCCGGAGGTACCCCGCGCACCCCCGCCGGAACCATCGTGCCACCAACCCGGCCGCCCCATGCGTCTCGTGACACAACGTCGGACAAGCGCCCGAAGCGGACGAAGGGCCGCACAGTAATTCGACAGGGCGCCCGTACGCGGCGACACGGGTAATTGCGCGACTTCGTTTCTGTGCCCACACATCATGTGCGCAGGTAATTCGAATTGATGGCACAGAGATGCCGTATGCCCCAATTAGTCGGGATGAATTGGGACATCAAGGGTGAACGCCGGGCTACGATGTGCCCACCATCACGTGGACAGTGGTGGCAAGTTATGTAAATCAGCGGGTACTCGAAGGCGATAACCAGGAATGACCACGGGGGTTTTACGAAATCCCACAGTCGACGCTAGGGTGCCTGAGATGTTTGAAGCCGCCTCGTCCCCCGGCCAGAACCGCAGCCCTCTTCCTCCGGCACAGTCGCCGGTGGACGGAGTGCCCGGTCCGCGTACCCCGGTGAGTGCGCAGAAGGGGCGGCCCACACCGGACAGACCGGGCAAACAGCGCGACTCGTTCTTCGACAACGCCAAGTACCTGGCGATCGTGCTGGTCGCGATAGGGCACGCCTGGGAGCCGCTGAAGGGTGACAGCCGGATCCTGGAGGGTGTGTACACCGTCGTGTACTCCTTCCACATGCCGGCGTTCATCGTCATCTCCGGCTTCTTCTCGCGCAGTTTCGACATGCGCCCGGACCGGCTGAAGCGGCTGATCACCGGTGTCGCGGTGCCGTACATTCTGTTCGAGGCCGCGTACCCGCTCTTCAAGAACGCCGTCGTGGGTTCGCACGAGGAGATCAGTCTCCTCGACCCCTGGTACCTGACCTGGTTCCTGGTGGCCCTGTTCGTCTGGCGGCTGACCACGCCGATCTGGAAGCTGGTCCGCTGGCCGCTCCCGCTCGCCATCGGCATCGCCATGCTGGCCACCGTCACCCCGAGCATCGGTGACGACCTCGACCTCCAGCGGGTCCTGCAGTTCCTGCCGTACTTCGTGCTCGGCCTGTGCATGAAGCCCGAGCACTTCCAGCTGGTGCGCCGCCGCTGGGTGCGGATCGCCTCGGTGCCGGTGTTCGCCGCCGCCCTCGCGGTCGGCTGGTGGGCGGTGCCGCGCATGAACACCGCGTGGTTCTACCACCGCGACTCCGCGCAGGAGCTGGGCGCCCCGTGGTGGTGCGGTCCGGTGATGGTGCTCGCGATGCTGGGCTGCTCGCTGCTGCTGACGGCCTGCTTCTTCGCCTGGGTGCCGCGCCGCCGGATGTGGTTCACGGCGCTGGGCGCGGGCACCCTGTACGGCTATCTGCTGCACGGCTTCCTGGTGAAGTTCGCCGACTACCGGGGCTGGTTCGACCACGCGTCGCTGCACCGTCCGCTCGGCGAGATCGCGGTGACCGTCGTCGCGGCCGCCGCCGTCACCCTGCTGTGCACCCGGCCGGTGCAGCGGGTGTTCCGCTTCGCGATGGAGCCGAGGATGGACTGGGCCTTCCGCCAGGACGCGGCCGAACTGGCCCGCGAGCGTCAGCAGAAGGAGCGCGGCCGCGAGAAGGTCAGCGCCTAGTACCCGACTCCCCCAGACCGAGAAGTGCGCGCATCCTCGTGTACTTCTCGGTCAGCCGTTTCCGGGTCGGCTCGTCGAGGACGGCGAGGCGGCCCGGGTCGGCGTTGTGCGCCAGGTCGGCCTCCTTCACCAGCAGCGCGCCCGGGGTGGCGAGGATCCGGCGCGCGTACGCCTCCGGCTCCTCCCCCGGCCTCTTGGTGAGGGCGAGCACGACGGCCTTGGTGCGCGCGGGCAGGGCGGCCGCCGCCAGCCACTCCTCGGACAGCGCGTCGTCCTCGACGGCGTCGTGCAGCCAGGCCGCGGCGATCTGCCCGTCGTCGCCGCCGCGGGCCCGTACGCCCTCGGCGACGGCCGCGAGATGTTCGGCGTACGGCCGTCCCGCCTTGTCGGTCTGCCCTTCGTGGGCACGACGGGCGAGGTCCTCTACTTCTGCCAGGGTGAGGTGGGTCTCGGTCACCGCTCCAGTGTCTTACGGCGCAGCGCCGCCCGGGCCGGGAGGGTCACCGCGGCCAGGCCGAGGACCAGGATTCCGCCCGCGAAGGCGCCGTAGACGTGCGGAGGGATGTACGGCCCCCGGCCGGTCAGGCCCTTCATCATCGGCACCAGGGTGGCCAGCGCGATCGCGGTGCCGAGCACGATGCCGACGACGGTGACCAGCAGGGCCTCCCAGTGGAGCATGCGCAGGATCTGCCGCCGGGTGGAGCCGATCAGCCGCAGGGTGCCGAGCTCGCGGCGCCGGTCCAGGACGGTCATGACCAGGGTGTTGCCGGCGGCGACGGCCGCGAAGCCGCCGAGGACGGCCGCCATCACGGAGTTGGCCCAGGCGTTGAGTTCCCGGTCCAGGGACTGGGCTGCGGAGTAGCCGGAGCGGTCCAGGACGGTCCCGAGGGGCGCGAGCGCGCCTGCCGTACCGCCCTTGGTCCACAGCTCGGTGTCGAAGGCGGAGGTGACGTGGGCCGCGAGGGCGCCGCGGTCCATCGTGAGCTGGGAGAGGCCGAGGCCACGCCCGTACGTCGCCACGACCACCGGCGCGGCCCGGGTCCCGTCGGGCAGATACAGGTGCAGCCGGCGGCCGACGCGCACATGGGCGTCGCGGGCGAGGGAGGCGTCCACGGCGATCTCGCCGGGCCGAAGGGTGAGCCGCCCCGCCCGGACGTCCAGGTCCTGCACGGCGGCCAGGTCGCGCGTGGAGCCGGTGACGCCCTGGGCGGAGGCCGACTCCAGCGAACCGGCGACCGGGACGAGGACCGAGGTCCGCAACAGGCCGACGGCGGCGGTGACTCCGGGCGCCCGGCGGGCCCGCGGTACGGCGTCGGGGGCGAGTCCCGGCTCGGCGGTGACGATGTGGTCGGCGGTGACTCCGGCGCGCTGCTGGTCGGCGGTGACCTTGTCCTCGCTGGTCTGCAGGAACACCAGCACCGAGGCGAAGGCCATGGCGAGCACGATCGGAGTGATCGCGGAGGCCAGCCGGCGGGCATGGGTGCGGGAGTTGGCGGCGGCGAGCGCGGCCGGGGCGCCGGCGCCGCGCAGGGGCAGCCCGAACAGGGCGGCGCAGACACGGGCGACGAGCGGGCCGAGCAGGGCGACGGCGAGCATGAACAGGAACACGATGCCGAGGGCGGCGTTGGCCGCGTCCTCCCCCTTGAGGGTGGAGGCGAGGCCGGCGCAGACGCACCCGCCGGCGACGGCGGCGAGCCCCAGGGGCGTCCGGATCCAGCCGACGCGCAGCGGTTCGACGGAGGCCTCGCCGAGCGCCTGCCCCGGCTTGATGCGGGAGCTGCGGTGGGCGGCCAGGTATCCGGCGCCCAGGGCGGTGAGGAGGACGGCGCCGACGGCGGTGACCGGCGGGATCCACGAGACGGAGAGGTGCACGGCGTCCGGGACCGCTCCCTTGTCCTGGAGCTGCCCGAACCACCAGTGGGCCAGCGCGAGGCCGGGCAGGCAGCCGGCCGCGCCCGCCAGCGGGGCGACCAGCAGCGCCTCGGTGGCGATGGTCCGGCGGATCTGCCGCGGGGTGGTGCCGATGGCCCGCAGCAGGGCGAACTCGCGGGCGCGCTGGCCGACACCGAGGGCGACGGTGCCGGCGGCGGTGAACACGGCGACAAGGGCGGCGATGCCACCGAAAGAGCCCCCGAGTCCGGTGAGCAGCTCGCGGGCCAGGGCGAGCGAGGGGTCCTCGACGGCGCCGCGGTCGTCGCCGGTGTGGATCAGGGCGCGGTGGCCGAGGGCGTGGGCCACCTGGGACCTGAGGGTGTCGGGGGTGACGCCCGCCCTGGGAAGTACGGCGATGGCGTCGACGCGGCCGGGGTGCCCCGAGTGCCGCAGGGCGTCGGAGTCGGCGAACCAGGCGGTGGCGCCGGGAGTTCGGGCGATGCCGGAGACGCGGTAGGCGGTGCGGGTGCCGTCGGGGGTGGTGAGGGTGACACGGCCGCCGACGGTGCCGGCGGAGAGGACGACCTCGCCGGGGGCGGGGGCGCGGCCGGTGGTGAGGCGCTCGCCGGTGAAGGCGGTGGAGGACCAGTTGTGGGCGGTCCAGGAGGTGGGGGTGGAGGTGGAGGTGGAGGTGAGGGTAGTGCGGGCGATGTCGTGGGGGCCTCGTATCGGGAAGGTGATGTCGGCGACGGCGGTCCGGGCGCCGGGGACGGAGGCGGCCTCGGTGACGAGGGAGCCGGAGAGGCGGGCTCGGTCCGGGACGGGCTCGTCGTCGCCGTCGTCGTTGTGGCCGAGGCGGGCGCGCTGGTCGGCGGCGGCCACGACCGGGGCGTGGGCGTAACGGTGGGGTGGGACCTCGGCGCGGACGCCGGTCTCCAGGAGGATTCCGCAGGCCGTGACGATCAGTGCGGCGAGGGCGAGGGCGATGAAGGTGCCGGTGAAGGTGGAGGGTTTGAAGCGGAGGGCTGCGCGGGCCAGGCCGTTGGGGTACATCGGGGTGCCGTTCGGGAGTCGTGGGCTTGTCCGCCTCGGCTTCGCTTTCGGCGGGTGATTCGTTTCCCACCCGCACCGCCTGCGCGGCTTTCGTCGTCGGGTGCGGGTGGCCTCCGCGGGGCGGCTCCGCCGTCGGCGGCTCGCGGCCGCCCCGGGGGGAGGCGGGCGGGTGGGTCACGCGGCGGTCCGGGTGTAGGTGGGGTGGGTCGTGAGGTCACTCAGGCGGGTGGCGATGTGGGTGGCCGGGGCCCGGTCCAGGTGGTCGATGATCGTGCCGTCCGAGAGGAACAGGACGCGGTCCGCCCAGGCGGCGGCCGACGGGTCGTGGGTGACCATGACGACCGTGGCGTGCTGGGTGTCGACGGCGCCGCGCAGCAGCGCGAGGATCTCGGCCGCGGTCGTGGTGTCCAGCGCGCCCGTGGGCTCGTCCGCGAAGACGACGTCGGGGTGGGTGACCAGCGCCCGGGCGATGGCGACACGCTGCTGCTGGCCGCCGGAGAGCTGGCCCGGGCGGCGACGGCTCTTGTCCGCGAGGCCGACCTGCCCGAGCACCTCCGCGGCGCGGCGACGGTCGGGGCGGTGGCCGGCCAGCCGCATCGGCAGCAGGACGTTCTGCTCGACCGTGAGGGAGGGCAGCAGGTTGAAGGCCTGGAAGACGAAGCCGAGGCGGGTGCGGCGCAGCGCGGTGAGCTTGTTCTCGCTCAAACCGGTGATGTCCGTGCCGCCCAGCACGACCCGGCCGGCACTGGGGCGGTCCAGGCCCGCCGCGCACTGCAGGAACGTGGACTTGCCGGAGCCGGAGGGCCCCATCACGGCCGTGAAGGAGCCGGGCGCGAGGGTGAGGTCGATGCCGCGCAGGGCGTGCACGGCGGAGCCGCCGCGGCCGTAGCGGCGCGTGACTCCGTGCAGTTCTACGGCCCAGTCGCTTGGCATGGGGGTCCTTCCGGTCCGGGAGCGTTCGGTGACGTGTGTCGAACGTACGGATACGGAGGGTGGCCGGGCCATGCGGGCGGCTGGCGGATCCAGGAGGGGGAAAACCCCACCCCCGGCGTCGTACGCCCGGCCCGCAGGGGGGGCTCAGCGCGCGGGTGCCGAGGCCTCGCGGCAGATCAGGAGCAGTGCCCGGTCGTCGTTGACGTCCTTCGCGACCGCCTCGATGAGGTGCCAGGCGGCGCCGTGGAAGCCGCCGGCGACATAGCG
This sequence comes from Streptomyces griseochromogenes, assembly GCF_001542625.1. Classification (NCBI taxonomy): domain Bacteria; kingdom Bacillati; phylum Actinomycetota; class Actinomycetes; order Kitasatosporales; family Streptomycetaceae; genus Streptomyces; species Streptomyces griseochromogenes. The sequence goes on from NZ_CP016279.1 coordinate 9,333,485, forward strand.
GTCGGCCTCCCCGGTGAGCCGGTCGATGCCCTCGACGATGTCCCGGTCGGAGGTCTCCACCAGACCGTCCGTGAACAGCATCAGCACGTCCCCGGGCCGCAGCGAGCCCTTCATGGAGTCGAACTGCGCGCCGTCGTACACGCCCAGCAGCGGGCCTTCGGCGGCCCTCTCCTCCCAGCGGCCGCTGCCCGCGCTCAGCTGCAGGCCCGGTGGATGGCCCGCGGAGTACAGCTCGTAGTCCCCGGAGTCGAGGTCCAGGACCAGATGGATGGAGGTGGCGAAGCCCTCGTCCCAGTCCTGGCGGAGCAGATAGCCGTTCGCGGCCGGGAGGAAGGCGTGCGGGGGAAGGGAGCCCAGCAGGCCGCCGAACGCCCCCGACAGCAGCAGGGCGCGCGAGCCCGCGTCCATCCCCTTGCCGGACACGTCCGTGAGGACGACCTCCAGGGTGCGGCCGCCGTTGGTCCGGGCGGCGACGACGAAGTCGCCGGAGAAGGACTGGCCGCCCGCCGGGCGCAGCGCCATCTCGTGGTGCCAGCCCTGCGGCAGCTTCGGCAGCTTGCTCTGCACCCGGATGCGCTCGCGCAGGTCGAAGAGCATGGTGCCGCCGCGCCGCCAGGGCACGCCGACCCGGCTGCGGAACTGGGCCGTGAGCAGCCCGAAGAAGCCGCAGGCCGCGACCACCAGGACCACCCCGGGGGTCACCCGCGAGGGCCCCTCGGTGTACGGGCCGAGCCGCACCGACTCCACGATCAGCGCGGTGGCCCCCGCCGCGTACAGGCCGAGCAGGCTCGCCGGGCGCAGCAGCAGGCCGCCCGCGACGATCGGCAGCACCAGGGTGGCCGGGGAGCACCACACCGAGTCGGCGAGGGTCATGGTCGCGAGGACGGGGATGGTGAGCAGCAGACCGGCGAGCGCGATCCAGTCCGAGCCGTCGCCGCGGAAGTAGTCCACGGCGCTTCTGCGCAGGCCGACCCGGGCCCGGTGCCACTGCATCTTCCACCGTGCCGTGAACGTCTCGGCCTTCGCGCGCCGCCCTCGTCCTGCTGCCATTAGTTCGGGACCCTATCCATCGGACCAGCCACTTGGCACGGGAGGTCCCACTTGTCCCCCGTGAGAGGCGCAACTTCGCGGTTCGACTTCAGTGAACGGCACGCGGGGCCGGCGCACCGGCGCCCGGGGGAAATTCGCTGGCTCGTCCCGCAATGCGCTGATAGGCATGGCTCATGGGGACCGATCGTGCGATGGAGACGGGCGTGCTGCGCCCGGAGGAATGGGACGAGTGGTGGGACCAGCTGGTCCGCGCCTTCGGTGACGGTCCGACGTCGGCCGAAGAGCGCGAACTGGATAAATCGCTCACCGAGTTCGAACGTTCGCTGGCCGTCCGGGACGGGGACGCCATCGTCGGCACGGCGGGGGCGTTCAGTTTCCGGATGACCGTGCCCGGTGGGGACCTGGTGCCCGCCGCCGGCGTCACCATGGTGAGCGTGGCCGCCACGCACCGGCGGCGCGGGGTGCTGACCTCGATGATGCGGCGCCAGTTGGACGACGTGCGCGCCCTGGGCGAACCGCTGGCGGTGCTGACCGCCTCCGAGCCCGCGATCTACGGCCGGTTCGGGTACGGAGCGGCGACCTTCCAGCTGGACGCCGAGATCGACACGAGCCGGGTGAAGCCGTCGGTGCCGGCCGGCACCGACGACGTACGGCTGCGGTACGCGAAGCCGGCCGACGTCCTCGCCGAGTGCGAGGCGGTGTACGCGGCGCTGGTGCCGCTGCGGCCCGGGATGCTGGCCCGGCAGCCCGGCTGGGAGCGGGCGGGGCTGCTCGATCCGGAGAGCGAGCGGGAGGGAGCGTCGGCGCTGCAGTGCGTGGTCGCCGAGCGGGACGGCGAGGTCACCGGGTACGCGCGCTTTCGCACCAAGCTCGGCTGGGGGCCGGGCGGGCACGACGGCACGGTGACGCTGGACGAGCTCGGCGCGCTGGATCCGGTGACCGACGCGGCGCTGTGGCGCTTCCTGTTCGGCATCGACCTGATGACGACCCTGACCGTGCGGGGACGGCCGCTCGACGACGCCTGGCAGTACCTGGTCTCCGACATCCGGCGCTGCCGGCCGCGGCTGCGGGACTCCTGTTACGTCCGCCTCGTCGATGTCGGTACGGCACTGGCGGCGCGCACCTACCAGGCGCCGGTGGATGTCGTGTTCGAGGTCGAGGACGCCTTCTGCCCCTGGAACGCGGGGCGTTGGCGGCTGACCGGCGACACGAAGGGCGCGTCCTGCGGGCGCACGACCGATCCGGCGGATCTCTCCCTGTCCGTACGGGAGTTGGGGGCTGCCTACCTCGGTGGTGTGAGCCTGCTGTCGCTGGCGGCGGCCGGGCGGGTACGGGAGCTCCGGCGCGGCGCGCTGACGGAGGCGTCGGTCGCGTTCGGCTCACCGATGGCGCCGTGGCTTCCGCACGGCTTCTAGTGTCCGATCAGGGTTTCTGACAGGCCGGACACCAGAAGAGGTTGCGGGCGGCGAGGTCGGCGGTGCGGATCTCGGTGTCGCAGATGTGGCAGGGCAGGGTGGCCCGGCGATAGACGTACACCTCGCCGCCGTGGTCGTCCACGCGGGGTGGGCGGCCCATGGCCTCGGGGGTGTGCTCGGGCCGGACGGTGTCGATGCGGTTGTTGCGGACGCCTTCGCGCATGAGCGCGACGAGGTCCGCCCAGACGGCGTCCCACTCGGCGGGGGTGATGTCCTTGCCGGCGCGGTACGGGTCGATGCGGTGCCGGAAGAGGACCTCGGCGCGGTAGACGTTGCCGACGCCCGCGATGACCTTCTGGTCCATCAGCAGGGCGGCGACGGTGGTACGGCTGCGGCGGACGCGGGCGTACGCCGCCCCCGGGTCGGCGTCCTCGCGCAGGGGGTCGGGGCCGAGGCGGTCGTGTATCGCGCGCTTCTCGTCGTCCGTGATGAGTGCGCAGGTCGTCGGGCCGCGCAGGTCGACGTACGAGGTGTCGTTCGCGAGGCGGAGACGGACGGTGTCGGTCGGCGGGGGCGCGGGGGCCGAACCGAAGCCGACCTTGCCGAAGAGGCCGAGGTGGATGTGGATCCAGTCGGTGTCGCGGAACCGGAGGAAGAGGTGTTTGCCGTGGGCCTCGGTGCCGGTGAGGAGGGCGCCGTCCAGCAGGTCGGCGGCGTCCGAGAACTTGCCCTGGGGGCTGGTCACCCGTGGGGCGGTGTCCTGGAAGCACGCGGCGTAGTCCTGGGCCAGCCGGTGAATGGTGTGCCCTTCTGGCAAGGCTGAACTGTCCTTTCCTGCCGTCCCGCGCCCACCCGCCCACCCGTCTCGGCAGGCAGAGGTCCCTTCGGCCTGAAGCCCTCCGGGTACCGCGTCGGAGTCGGGCCGGTGCGGGCCGCTCGGGACGGCGCCCTCTGTGTGCGCCGCGCCGGGTTTCCGTCCCGCCCGCCCTTCTCGGGCGACCGAGTCGGGTGGGCGGGTGGGCGGGGCACGGTGTTGTTACTGCTGCGGGTGGTGGGCCGGGACGGGGGGAAGCTCGCCCGTGGTCTCGTACGCCGACAGCATGTCGATGCGGCGGATGTGACGCTCGTCACCGGAGAACGGGGTGTTGAGGAACACCTCGACGAACTTGGTCGCCTCTTCCTCGCTGTGCATCCGCGCGCCCACGGCCACCACGTTGGCGTTGTTGTGCTGCCGGCCCAGCCCCGCCGTCTCCTCGCTCCAGGCCAGCGCCGCCCGCACCCCCTTCACCTTGTTCGCGGCGATCTGCTCCCCATTGCCGGACCCGCCGATCACGATGCCGAGCGCCTCGGGGTCCGCCGCCGTCTTCTCCGCGGCACGCAGGCAGAAGGGCGGGTAGTCGTCCTGGCCGTCGTAGATGTGGGGCCCGCAGTCGACGGGCTCGTGCCCCGCCGTCTTGAGCCATTCGACGAGGTGGTTCTTGAGTTCGTAGCCCGCATGGTCGGAGCCGAGATACACGCGCATGGGACGAGTGTGACACGCCCCTTTCAGGGCGGCAGCCCCGGGTGCCGGCGCCGAAAAATGTGAGCCAGACCATTGAAGCTCAAGGAAACCTCAAGTAACAATCCGGATTCGGAGGTTCCCGAATCCATTCACCTCCGATTCACTGGACCGGCTCGTACACCGCTCGTGCGAGGCCCCGTACTCCGCCCCACAACGGCACCCCCGCTCGTACGGGAATCGCTCCACCGGCGCAAAGGAATTCCGCCCCATGACCCCTGGTTCCGGACTTCAAGCAGGCCTCAAGAACCGTCACCTCTCGATGATCGCCATCGGTGGTGTGATCGGTGCCGGACTCTTCGTCGGCTCCAGCTCGGGCATCGCCACCGCGGGCCCCGGCATCCTGCTGTCCTATGCCCTCGTCGGCACCCTCGTCGTCCTCGTGATGCGGATGCTCGGCGAGATGTCCGCCGCCAACCCGACCTCCGGCTCCTTCTCCGCGCACGCCGACCGTGCCCTCGGCCGCTGGGCCGGGTTCTCCATCGGCTGGCTGTACTGGTTCTTCTGGGTCGTCGTGCTCGCCGTCGAGGCGACCGCAGGCGCCAAGATCCTGGCAGGCTGGATACCCGACGTCCCGCAGTGGGGCTGGGCCCTGATCGTGATGGCCGTCCTGACCGCGACCAACCTGGTCTCGGTCGGCTCCTACGGCGAGTTCGAGTTCTGGTTCGCCGGCATCAAGGTCGTGGCGATCGGCGCGTTCATCGTCGTCGGCCTGCTGGCCATCTTCGGCGTCCTGCCGGGCGTGCACGCCGACAAGGCGACCTTCTCCAACCTGACCTCCCACGGCGGCTTCCTGCCCAACGGCCCCGGCGCGATCCTCACCGGTGTGCTGCTGGTCGTCTTCTCCTTCATGGGCAGCGAGATCGCGACCCTCGCGGCCGGCGAGTCGGAGGACCCGCAGCGCGCGGTCACCAAGTCGACCAACAGCATCATCTGGCGTATCGGCGTCTTCTACCTGGGCTCGATCCTGGTCGTCGTCGCCCTGCTGCCGTGGAACGACCCCGCGATCAAGGACAAGGGCTCCTACGTCGCCGCCCTGGACTCCCTCGGCATCGCGCACGCCGGTGAGATCATGAACTTCATCGTGCTCACCTCGGTGCTGTCCTGCCTCAACTCGGGTCTGTACACGGCCTCCCGCATGGCCTTCTCGCTGGGCCAGCGCGGCGACGCCCCGAAGGCGTTCGCCCGCACCACCTCCCGGGGCGTGCCGATGACGGCCATCCTCGCGTCCGTCGTCTTCGGCTTCGTGGCGGTCTTCTTCAACTACGAGTACCCGAAGACGATCTTCCTCTTCCTCGTCAACTCCTCCGGCGCGGTCGCCCTGTTCGTGTGGCTGGCCATCTGCTTCTCGCAGCTGCGCATGCGGAAGATCATCCAGCGTGAGGCGCCGGAGAAGCTCGTCGTGAAGATGTGGCTGTACCCGTACCTGACCTGGGCGACGGCCGGTCTGATCGTGTTCGTCCTCGGCTACATGCTGACCGACACCGAGGGCGAGAGCAGCGGTCGTACGACCGTGCTGCTGTCCTTGCTGGTCGCGGCGGTCGTGCTGGTGATCGCCTTCGTGAAGGAGAAGGTGACGGCGGGCCGCGCGAGCGAGGCGCCCGCGGTCGAGGTGAACGACAAGGTCCCCACGGCCTGACCCGACCGCCTCTTCCCTCTTCTTCGACTCGCACGACTCACAGCACGGTGAAGGTCTCCTTCACCGTGCTGTACGTCTTCAGGGCCCGCGGTTCGATGTCCGGCTGGTACCAGGTGTTGATCTGGTACGACGTCCCGTCCGCGTCGAAGCCGAGCAGGCGGGCGTGCCAAGGGGTGCCCTTGAGGCCGAAGGTGTATTCCCAGACGACCGCGGGGTGCCCCTGGAAGGTGGTCCGCGCCAGCCGGATCTTGACGTAGTCCCGGCCCCGGCGGGCGTCCTGTTCCGAGTGCCGCCAGGTCTCCATGAGGTCGCCCCGGGCCAGCGAGGACTTGCCCACGAGTTCCTGGCGGCCGTCGGGTGAGGTGTAGTGGACCTCGGCGGCGGTCTTCACGTCCCGCCGCCACCCCTGCGGCGGCGTCCACGCGAACCCGCCCGCCTCCGTCCGCGCGCCCGCCGGCGGGGTGTGCGGCCGGGCGGTGCCGTCCACGGTCGGGGAGGCGGCCGCGGGAGAGGAAGCGGTGACGCTGCCGGTTCCGGTGCGGGCACCCTCCCGCCCGCCGCCTCCGCCCGAGGTGGTGACGAGTACGGCGGCCACGACGGCGACGGCGACGACTCCGAGCGCGGCCGGCAGCACGGTGCGGCGGGGGCCGCCGGAGGACACGGGACGGACCGTGCCGGTCGAGGTGACCGCATGCCGCCGGGTCACCGCTCCGGCACGCGCGAGGGAGACCCCGGTCGGATGCGACGCGTCTCCCCCGGCCGCCCCGGCTGCGGCACCGTCCCCCGTCGAGCCCCCGAAGCACACGCCGTCCCCGGCGCTCAGGGCGAGGGCGGGCCGGTCACCGCCGGGGAAGGGGCCGCCCTCGCCACGGACAGGACCGTCACCGCCGGAAGCAGGGCGTCCACCGGCAAGGGCAGGCCCGGCGCGACCGGCCGACCCGGACCCCACCGGCCCGGCCTCCGTCGAAGCGGCGCGCGCCTGTTCGGCTTCCGGCGTCCCGGGGCCCGCCGCACCGCCACCACTCGGCTCCGCGCTCGTCGCCTCCCCGCTCAGGACCGTCGGTGTGGGCGGCGGATGCGCCACCTGCCGCAGGGCCCGTTCCACCTCCGTCAGGGCGGGGCGGGACGACGGGTCCTTCGTCAGCAGGGCGGTGAGGACGGCATGCAACGGGCCGGACGTCGGCGGGAGTTCGGGGTTCTCGTAGAGGACGGCGTGCAGGGTCGCCAGGGTGGTGTCGCGGGTGAAAGGGGAGCGGCCGGCCAGCGCCGCGCAGAGGGTGGCGCCGAGTGACCACAGGTCGGACGGCGGACCCTGGCGGCGGCCGGAGACGCGCTCGGGCGCCATGTAGTCGGGGGAGCCGACGAGCATGCCGACCATGGTGAGGGCCGTGGCGTCCTGGATCGCGGCGATGCCGAAGTCCGTGAGGACCACCCGGCCCGTGCCGCCCGCCCCATCCTCGACCAGGACGTTGCCCGGTTTGATGTCCCGGTGCAGCACACCCACGGCGTGCACCTGGCCGAGGGCCGCCGCCAGGCCCAGTCCGATGCGCGCGGTCTCCCGCGGGCTCAGCGGCCCCTCCTCCGTCATCATCCGCTCCAGGGAGCGCCCGGGCACCAGCTCCATGACGATCCAGAGGCGTTCGCCCTCGTCCACCACGTCGTAGACGCGCACGACGTTGGGGTGGTCGATCCTCGCGGTCGCCCGGCCCTCGCGCAGGGTGCGTTCCCGGCGGGTGCGGATGTCCTCCGCGTCCGATCCGTCTATGCGGATTTCCTTCACCGCGACCAGCCGGTCGAGTATTTCGTCGACGGCCCGCCACACCCGTCCCATTCCTCCCTGCCCGATGCTTTCGACCAGCCGATAGCGCGCGTTCACCAGCAGCCCCGGAATCCCGCCGGTCCCCGCTTCTCCCGCTTCCCCCATATTTCCCGGCAATGCGTGGCACCCCCCTCAACGACCGCCTCTGCTGAAACACAACGGTCACACTTCAGGCCGTACCAGCATAGTGCGGGGAAATCTTGTGGTACCTCTTCAAGTACTGCGGATTCAGGCGCAGTCCAGGGGGTTGCAAGGGGGGCGAACATGAGTTCTCGTCATAGGGTGGGCATCGCTGGATCGCTGGTCACGGCATCTTTCTCGGCCGTGTTGATCCTTTCCTGCCCGGCCGTGGCCGATGACCAGGGACCGGGAAGCGACAAGGGGGGAAAGGCGGTCGACCAGGCACCGGCGGGTGTACAGCTGCGCACTCTGCTGCCGGAGAAGATCTCGGTCGACAACAGTTCGAAGAAAACGGCGCTCACCGCCACCGTGAAGAACGAGGGAACCAAGGACAGCGGCGACATACGGCTTTTGGTGGTCGGATTCGACGCGTTGCGGATCACGAGCGTTCAGGGCTGCTCGGCGATCACCGAAAAGGACCTGCCGAAAGGTTCGAACAGCGGCTTCGGCTGCCCGGTCGGTTCGCTCGGGGCCGGGCAGTCCAAGTCGTACGCGGTGCAGGCCACGTACGACCTGAGCAAGGCCGGGAAGATCTGTCTGCCGGTGCAGACCGCGGACGGGAAGAAGACCTACTGGCAGCAGGGCCCGGTGCCCTTCGGCACGGTCAACCCGTCCCCGAACGCTCCGGCCACCCCGCTGCTGCTCGGCACCGACAACAAGCCGGTCGCGCCGGGCGGCGACGAGCTGCCGAAGACCGGCGTGGGGCGTGACGTACTGCCCCTGGGGGCCGCGGGCGCCGCCCTGATCGCGGTGGGCGCGGCCGGAGTGTGGTGGTCGCAGCGGCGCCGGGAGGTGTGACAGGACGCGACAGAGGCCCGCCGGGCCCAAGGAGCGCCCGGCGGGCCTCTGTCGCGAGAACGTACGTCGTCAGCGCTTGTTGACGAACTTCCAGGCGGTGGGCAGCAGGCCCATCGCCAGGGCGGCCTTCAGGGCGTCGCCGATGAGGAACGGGGTGAGGCCGTTCGCGATCGCCTGGGACGCGGACATGTGGGCGGCCAGGGCCAGGTAGGGCACGCCGACGGCGTAGATGACGGCCTCGCCGAGGATCATCGTGCCCGCCATGCGCGGCACGGAGCGGTCGGCACCGCGGCGGGCCAGCGCGCCGACGGCCGCGGAGGCGAGCAGCATGCCGAGGATGTAGCCGAAGGAGACGGCACCGGCGCCGGAGGTGCCGTCCGCGAACCAGGGCAGGCCGGCCACGCCGGCGAGCGCGTACAGGGCGAGGGAGAGGAAGCCGCGGCGGGCGCCGAGCGCGGTGCCGACGAGCAGCGCGGCGAAGGTCTGGCCGGTCACCGGCACCGGGGAGCCGGGCACCGGGACCGCCAGCTGGGCCGCGAGACCGGTGAGCGCGGCACCGCCGAGCACGAGGGCGGCGTCGCGCACGCGGGACGCGGGAAGCAGGTCGGCGAGGACTGCGCCGGGGCGAGCGGCGACGGTGGCGGTGCTCATGAGGACTCCGCGGTTGATGGGGCACGAGGGGACACCGTGACGCTATCCCGGGGCCCGCGTGGCGATCACCGTCAGCGCTCGACAAAGGCGGGAACGGGCCCTTGGTGGACTCCGTACAAAGGATGCTGGTTACACCCGGTACGGCGTGACACCGGTCACTGAGGTGGGGTGGTCCGCGGTACGCGGGGCGGGACCGGCTCGTCTGTAGGGTTCGGCCAAAGGCCGGGGGGCCGTCTCGCCCGTCGGTCGCCGTCTGGGCACCGCGGGGGTGTTTTGCTAGCTTCGAACGCATGGTTGCCCAGGCCCGGTACTTCACGTCGCGTCGCTATGTCGACCTGCGACGCCAGGGCACGGCCACCTGTCGCCGTCCGAGGTAGGGGCGCGCTCCGGCGCGCCTCGGCCTTCCGCGACGTGTCGGCCCCGTTTTCCGAGGACGGTCCTCCATGCCCCGTACCGCGGCATCCACCCTCGTCTCCCCCGTCCCCCGCGCCGCCGAGCGCGACCGGCGGCGTACCAGCGCCAGTGTCGTGCTGCGGTCCGTGCTGGAGCACGGGCCGGTGGCGCGCAGCACCATCGCCCGGCTGACCGGCCTTTCGCCCGCGTCGGTGACGGAGCACTGTGCCCGGCTGGCCGGGCTCGGACTGATCCGTGAGGAGGCGTCACCCCGCCGTTCGAACGGGGTCGGTCGGCCGCATGTGCCGCTCGACCTCGACGGCGAGCGTTTCGTGGTCGGCGGGGTACACGTGGCCGTGCCGTACACCACGGTCGCACTGCTCGATCTGCGCGGCCGGGTGGTGGCCGAGCGGCGGTTGGCGCACGAGCGGACCGATCCGGGCCGGGTGCTCGCCCGGGCTGCCGAGGGCCTCGCGGCACTGCTCGCGCGGGATCCGGGCCGCCGGCCGCTCGGGGTCGGGGTCGCGGTGGGCGGCTGGGTGGACCGGGAGGCGGGCACCGTCGTCGAGCACGAGCTGCTGGGCTGGCGCGAGGTGCCGGTGCGGGAGCCGCTCGGCGCCCTCACCGGGCTGCCGGTCCACGTGGACGGGCACGCGCGGGCGTTGGTCAACGGCGAGCGGCTGTTCGGGCGGGCCCGGGGCAGTCGCAGCGTGCTGCACCTGTTCGTCGGCAACGTGGTCGACGCGGCTTTCGCCACCAACGACGAGGTGCACCACGGGCCCCGCTCGCAGGCCGGGACGATCGCCCATCTTCCGGTGCCGGGCGGCACCGGGCCGTGCGACTGCGGGCGCACCGGCTGCCTCCAGGTGGAGCTGAGCGAGCGGACGCTGTGCCGACGGGCCCGGGCGGCCGGAGTGATCGACGGGGTGAACCCGATGCACGTGGTGGCCGCGGCCGCGGCCGGTGACGCGGTGGCGCGGCGGCTGCTGGTGGAGCGGGCCCGGATGACCGGACGGGCGGCCGGACTGCTGCTGGACGTGCTCAATCCGGAGACGATCGTCGTGACCGAGGTGGGGGTCATCCACTTCGAGGACTGCCTGCACGCGCTCAGGGAAGCGGCCGGAAATCGTCGTACGGCTGCCGTACTGCCGACGAGTTTCCCGGATTCCGTACTGGCGGTGGCGGGCGGGTCGGTGGCCCTTGACGTGCTGTACCGGGACCCACTGTGCGCGTCACCTGAGGCTATTTAATTCAGAAACTCGGAATGTTGACAGGGGTCGCTCGTGGCCGGGAACATGCTGGTCATGGACCCGCTCACGAGCTGTCGCACCTTCTGTTGCTGACACATTGCCGCGCATGAAGCGCGTGTTTCCCACTGCGTGAGTTTCTCTTCGTCCGGCCTGCCTTCCCGGATTTCGTGCTGCCTTTTCCGTCCTTTTCCTGGGAGTTCTCCCATGCACCGTCGTGCCTTTCTCACCACCATGCTCGGCGCGTCCGCCGCCGTGAGTCTCAGCGGTTGCGCCAAGGGCGATGCCTCCGCCGACACCAAGGGCGCCTCCACCAGGCCGCTCGCCGACAAGGTTCCGGCCGGCACCAGCCTGAAGATCGCCTCGTACCAGAACGTGCAGCAGCTCCAGTTCAGGCTGGCGAAGCTGCCCGCGCTCCCCTTCACCGTGTCGAGCTGGGTGAACATCGGGGCCGGACCCGATGTCATCAACGCCTTCCGCGCCAAGTCCCTGGACCTCGCCAACAACGCGGGCATCCCGCCGATCCAGGCGCACTACCAGGGCTTCGCCGCGAAGATCGTGGCGATCGACATCACCCGCAAACCCAACTACCTCTTCGCGACCAAGCCCGGCAGCGACATCCGTACGGTCCGGGACTTCAAGGGCAAGAAGCTCGCCTTCTCCCAGGGCCAGGCGCAGGGAGTCGTACTCCTGCGGGCGCTGAAGCAGGCGGGACTGAAGTACGACGACGTGACGCTGGTCCCGCTGACCAGCAACCAGTTCCTGACCGCCCTGCAGTCCGGGCAGGTGGACATCGCCCCGCTCGCCAACAGCCAGGCACCGGCCTACCTCAAGCAGTACACGGGCAAGGGCGCCCGCACCATCGCCACCGACGTCGTCGACCTGCTCAATCTGCTGTGGGCGCCGCAGTCCGTGCTGAACGACCCGGCGAAGGCCGCGGCGATCGCCGCGTACATCTCGCAGTGGGCCAGGGGCCAGGTGTGGCAGTACGAGCACTCGGACGTGTGGAACGAGCAGTTCTACGTCAAGACGCAGAACCTGACCCCGGAGCAGGCCCAGGGCATCTCCAGGCTCGCCAACAAGCCGCTGTTCCCGACCGGCTGGGACGAGGCGGTCAAGTGGGAGCAGGAGACCGCCGATCTGCTCGCCGAGGGCGGCTTCGTGAAGAAGTTCGATGTCTCCTCGCTCTTCGACCACCGCTTCGAGCCGATCGCCGCGAAGGCCGTACCGGCGGAGTACCGGAGGTGAGCTCCGTGACCACGACCACGACCGCCGTGGCGGTGGCGGATGCCGGGGAACTCCCCCGGGTCCGCCGGCGCCGCCGTCTGTCCCCCGGCCGCCGCCTGCCCGCGGCCCGGCTGGCCGGCCCGCTGGTGCTCCCCGCCCTGTGGGCCGCCGCCTCGGCGGCCGGACAGCTCGACCCGGGTGCGATTCCGGCGCCCTGGACCGTGGTGCGCACGGGCGTCCGCCTGTGGACCGACGGCACGCTGCCGACCGACATCCTGACCTCGCTGGAGCGGGCCGCCTACGGCTTCGCGATCGGCCTGACCGCGGGTGTCGTACTCGCACTCGCCTCCGGGCTCAGCCGGGCCGGGGAGGCGCTGATCGACGGGACTGTGCAGCTCAACCGGGCGATCCCGACCCTCGGTCTGATCCCGCTGTTCATCCTGTGGCTGGGCATCGGCGAGACCTTCAAGATCGCCATCATCGCGATCGTCGTCTACATCCCGATCTACCTGAACACGCATGCCGCACTGTCCGGCATCGACAGCCGGTACGTCGAACTCGCCGAGGTGCAGGGCCTGTCGAGGTTCGCCTTCATCCGGCAGATCGTGATCCCCGGGGCGCTGCCCGGATTCTTCGTGGGTCTCCGGCTCGGCGTCACCGGCTCCTGGCTGGGCCTGGTGGTCCTGGAGCAGATCAACGCCACCAGCGGTCTCGGCTATCTGATGTTCCAGGCGCAGAACTACGGCCAGTCGGACGTCATCCTGGTCGGCCTGCTGATCTACGGCGTCTTCGGCCTGGTCTCCGACAGCGCGGTCCGTCTGATCGAACGGAGGGTGCTGTCGTGGCGCCGCACACTGAACAGCTGACCCGGCCCCCGGTACGGCTGCGGGGCCTGACCCGGTCGTTCGAGAGCCGTACCGTCCTCGACGGCATCGACCTGGACCTGCCCGCCGGGCAGTTCACGGCCCTGCTCGGGCACAGCGGCTCCGGCAAGAGCACGCTGCTCAGAGCCGTCGCGGGCCTGGACCACGGGGTCGCGGGCGGCGGGCAGCTCACCGCGCCCGAGCGGGTGTCGGTGGTGTTCCAGGACTCCCGGCTGCTGCCCTGGCGCCGGGTGCTGGACAACGTCCTGCTGGGCCTCACCGGCAAGGACGCCGAGGAACGCGGCCGGGCCGCGCTCGCGGAGGTCGGCCTGAAGGGCCGCGAGCGGGCCTGGCCGGGCCAGCTGTCCGGCGGCGAGGCACAGCGCGCCGCGCTCGCCCGCTCCCTGGTCCGCGAGCCGGAACTGCTCCTGGCCGACGAGCCGTTCGGGGCACTGGACGCGCTCACCCGGATCAGGATGCACAGCCTGCTGCGCGAGCTGTGGGAGCGCCACCGGCCCTCCGTGCTGCTCGTCACCCACGACGTGGACGAGGCGATCGTGCTCGCCGACCGGGTCCTCGTCCTGGACCGGGGCCGTATCGGCCTGGACCTGACCGTCGACCGTCCCCATCCGCGCTCCTACCGCGAGCGTGGGGGTCCCCCCGGGTTCGAGCGAAGCCGAGAACTTGGGGGAGCTGGGCGAGACCGCGAGCGGCTGCTCGCCGCGCTGGGCGTGACCGAAGACCTGTGATGACCGTCGGCTCGCGGTGACCGCCTGCCGGGGTCTGCCGCCCCGGCGCCCGTAAACCCTCCCCCGCACCTGTCCGCAGCAAAGGACACCCATGACCCGGCAACTCCATCTCAACGCGTTCCTGATGAACACCGGACACCACGAGGCCTCGTGGCGTCTTCCGGAGAGCGACCCGTACGCGCACGTCGACCTCGCCCACTACGTCGGCCTGGCGCGGATCGCCGAACGCGGCACCTTCGACTCCCTCTTCCTCGCCGACGGCCCCCAGCTGTGGAACAACCTGGCCCAGCGCCCGGCCGGCGCCCTGGAACCGCTCACGCTGCTCACCGCGCTGGCGACCGCCACCGAGCACATCGGCCTGATCGCCACCGCCTCCACCTCGTACAACTCCCCCTACAACCTGGCCCGCAAGTTCGCCTCGCTGGACATCATCAGCGGCGGCCGGGCGGGCTGGAACATCGTGACCACCGCCGGTGCCGAGGCCGCCCGCAACTTCGGTCTGGCCACCGAACCCGCGCACGCCGAGCGGTACGCCCGCGCCGCCGAGTTCCTCGACGTGGCCCTCAAGCTCTGGGACAGCTGGGAGGACGACGCGATCGTCGCCGACAAGGCGGCCGGGATCTGGGGCGACGACACCAAGATCCATCCGCCCCGGCACCAGGGGACGTACTTCAGCGTCGAAGGCGCGCTCAACCTGCCGCGCTCCCCGCAAGGCTACCCGCTGCTGGTACAGGCGGGCTCCTCGGACGACGGCAAGGCCTTCGCGGCCCGGTACGCGGAGGCGGTGTTCACCGCCCAGCAGACCCTCGCCGACGCGCAGGCCTTCTACACCGACCTCAAGTCCCGTACGCGGCGGGCCGGACGCGATCCCGAGCACCTCAAGGTGCTGCCCGGGATCGTCCCCGTGCTCGGCTCGACCGAGGCCGAGGCGCGGGCCCACGAGCAGGTGCTGGAGGACCACATCGTGCCCGAGCACGCCCGGGCCCGGCTGGAGAACCTGCTGCGCCTTCCGCCCGGCGCCCTCGACCTGGACCAGCGGCTCCCCGACGACCTGCCGCCCGAGTCGGCCGTCGAGGGCGCCAAGAGCCGCTACACGCTCGTCGTGGAGCTGGCCCGGCGCGAGCGGCTGACCGTGCGCCAGCTGATCGGACGGCTCGGCGGCGGACGCGGGCACCTCACCTTCGCCGGGACACCCGAGCAGGTCGCCGACCAGATCGCGACCTGGTTCACCCAGGGCGCCGCCGACGGCTTCAACATCATGCCCGCCGTGCTGCCCTCCGGCCTCGCGGCCTTCGTCGAGAACGTCGTACCGCTCCTGCGCGCCCGCGGTCTGCTCCGCACCGAGTACGGCCCCCGCCGGACCCTCAGGGAGCGCTACGGCCTTCCCCGCCCCGCCAACCAGCACACCGCAGCCCTCGTCTGAAAGGACCAGCGACCCATGTCCCTCGACATCACCAAGGTCACCGCGCGCATCGGCGCCCGGGTCTCCGGCGTCGACATCACCCGGCCGCTCGCCCCGGAGGAGGTCGCCGGGATCCGTGAGGCCCTGAACGTCCACAAGGCGCTCGTCTTCGACGCCCAGGGCCTGGACGACGCGGGCCAGCAGGCCTTCGCCCGTCACTTCGGCGACCTCACCACCGCCCACCCGACGGTCGGCGCCGTCGAGGACGCCCCGAACGTGCTGCCCGTGGACAGCGAACGCGGCCGCGCCAACCACTGGCACACCGACGTCACCTTCGTCCTCAACCCGCCGCAGGCCAGCACCCTGCGCAGCATCACGATTCCGCCGTACGGCGGCGAGACCCTGATCGCCGACGCGGCGGGCGCCTACCGCGACCTGCCCGAGCCGCTGCGCCGCCTGGCGGACACGCTGTGGGCGGAACACACCAACGACTACGACTACGCGGTGCCGGACGAGGAGATCGACGAGGAGAAGGCCGCCCAGCGCGCCCAGTTCACCTCGATCACGTACCGCACCGCCCACCCGGTGGTCCGCGTGCACCCGCTGACCGGGGAGCGCGGGCTGTTCATCGGTGGGTTCGCGCAGCGGATCGTCGGGCTGTCGGCGGGCGAGTCCCGCCGGATCCTCGACCTGCTCCAGGCATACGTCACCCGGCCCGAGAACGTCCTGCGCTGGCGCTGGTCGGAGAACCAGCTGGTCCTCTTCGACAACCGCATCACCCAGCACTACGCCATCGACAACTACGACGGGCGGCCCCGTCGCCTGCACCGGGTGACCGTGGCGGGTGACGTGCCGGTCGGCATCGAGGGCAAGGAGAGCTACTCGATCGAGGGCGACGCCTCGCACTACACGCCCGTGGCGGCGTAACCACGGTTTCACCCTGCGTACGGCGGGTGTCCGGATACTGGGCGGCCTCTCCGTGCGAGCGGACGGGCCGCCCAGACTGTGGGCGTTTTTGCCCTCCTATTGCACTGGACGAGCCGCGCCCATGCCCAGCACCACAGTCGAGACGCCTCCGCAGCAGGAGGACGCCTCCCTCTCCCACGGTCTCAAGCAGCGCCATCTGTCGATGATCGCCCTCGGCGGTGTGATCGGCGCCGGTCTGTTCGTCGGCTCCGGCGCGGGTATCGCGGCGGCGGGTCCGTCCATCGTGATCGCCTACACCGTCTCCGGCCTCCTGGTGATGCTGGTGATGCGGATGCTCGGCGAGATGTCGGCCGCCTACCCCTCCTCGGGTTCCTTCTCCGCGCACGCCGAGCGGGCGATGGGCCCCTGGGCGGGCTTCACGGCGGGCTGGTCCTTCTGGGTCCTGCTGTGCACGGCGGTCGGCCTGGAGGGCATCGGCGCCGCGAAGATCGTCACGGGCTGGCTGCCCGGGACGCCGGAGTGGGGCTGGGTGGCCCTGTTCATGGTGGTCTTCCTCGCCACCAACCTCGCCGCGGTGAAGAACTTCGGCGAGTTCGAGTTCTGGTTCGCCGCGCTGAAGGTGGGCGCGATCTCCCTGTTCCTGATCCTCGGCGTCCTCGCGATCGCCGGGGTCCTGCCGGGCACGCACTCCCCCGGCACCTCCCACCTCACCGACTTCCTCCCGCACGGAAGCAACGGCCTGATCATCGGCCTGCTCGCCTCCGTCTTCGCCTACGGCGGCCTGGAGACGGTCACCATCGCGGCGGCCGAGTCGGAGAACCCGGTCAAGGGCGTGGCGAGCGCCGTGCGCACGGCGATGTGGCGCATCGCGCTGTTCTACATCGGCTCGATGGCGGTCATCGTGACCCTGGTCCCGTGGAACTCGAAGTCCGTGGTGGAGAAGGGCCCGTACGTCGCCGCCCTGGACCACATCGGTATCCCGGGCGCCGGCCAGCTCATGAACGTCGTGGTCCTGGTGGCCCTGCTGTCGGCGATGAACGCCAACATCTACGGCTCCTCGCGCATCGCCTACTCCCTGGTGCAGCGCGGACAGGGACCGAAGGCGCTGGCCAAGGTGTCCGGCGGGGTCCCGCGCGTCGCCGTGCTCACCTCCTGCGTGCTGGGCTTCGTCTGCGTGCTGCTCAACTACTGGCGGCCGGACGACGTCTTCAAGTGGCTGCTGAACATGATCGGCGCGGTGATCCTGGTCGTCTGGATCTTCATCGCGGTCTCCCAGCTGCTGCTGCGCCGCCGCATGGAGCGGGAGGAGCCGGAGAAGCTGGTCGTGCGGATGTGGGCGTTCCCGTTCCTGACCTGGGTCGCCCTGGCCGGCATGGCGGCGATCTTCGTCCTCATGGCCAGGGAACCTGACACCCGGGTCCAGCTCTACTCGACCGGAGGGATGACGCTGCTCCTCGCGGCCGTGGGCTACGCCTGGCAGCGGGTGCGCGCCAGGTCCTGACCTCGCCCTTCCTCTTCGGGCCGCTCCCGAAAGACCCCCGCGGTGCACCCGCGGGGGTCTTTTTGTTGCTAGCGTGTAGTTGCAAGCTCTTTGCAATAAGAGGTTCGGAAGGGACCCCCCATGCCCGTCTACACGCTGCCCGACCTGCCCTACGACTACTCCGCGCTCGCCCCCGTGATCAGCCCCGAGATCATCGAGCTGCACCACGACAAGCACCACGCGGCCTATGTGAAGGGCGCCAACGACACCCTGGAGCAGCTCGCCGAGGCGCGGGACAAGGAGTCGTGGGGCTCGATCAACGGGCTGGAGAAGAACCTGGCCTTCCATCTGTCCGGGCACATCCTGCACAGCATCTACTGGCAGAACATGACCGGCCCGAAGGACGGCGGCGGCGAGCCGCTGGCGCAGGACGGTGTGGGCGAGCTGGCGGAGGCGATCAGGGAGTCCTTCGGTTCCTTCGCCGCCTTCAAGACCCAGCTGTCCAAGGCGGCGGCCACCACCCAGGGTTCGGGCTGGGGCGTGCTGGCGTACGAGCCGCTGAGCGGGCGGCTGATCGTGGAGCAGGTCTACGACCACCAGGGCAACGTCGGCCAGGGCGCGACGCCCGTCCTGGTCTTCGACGCCTGGGAGCACGCCTTCTACCTCCAGTACCGCAACCAGAAGGTGGACTTCATCGAGGCGATGTGGCAGGTCGTCGACTGGCAGGACGTGGCCAGGCGCTTCGCGGCGGCGAAGTCCCGCGCGGACGTGCTCCTGCTCGCCCCCTGAGGCACCCCGAGTCGTCCTGCCTCGTGATCGTCTTCTCACCCTTCACGCAGGCAGGCGGATGAGAGAAGACCCCCGCAAGGACGTGACTTGCGGGGGTCTTCCCCCCCCGGGGGTCCACCGAACGGCTGACCTGAAGTTCCACCGGGCACCCGTGTCCGCCAAATGCCCTGCTCGGCAAGGCTTTTGGGTATGAACTCACTGACTGTGCGCATGGCACGCTGGAGCGCCGGGCACCCCTGGCGGGCGCTCGTCGGCTGGCTGCTTTTCGTGGCGCTGTGCCTGGGCGTCGGCAGCGCCGTCGGCACCCACAACGCGAAGACCGCCGACTACCGGGTGGGCGAGGCCGGCCGGGCCGAGGCCATGGCCGCCGAAGGCCACCTGGACCGCCTGTCCACCGAACAGATCCTGATCTCCGCCCGCTCCCACTCCCGGCCTCGTACGAGCGGGGGGACCCCCGTCGGCGCCCCGGACGAGGGGCCCGCCGCCTCCGCCGCACACGAGCTGACCGCACGCATGCGCCGGCTGCCCGAGGTCGCCGAGGTGGCCGACCCGGTGCGGTCCTCCGACGGACACGTCCTCATGGTCGAGGTGGCCCTCAAGGGCGAGGAACTGGACGCCGACCACAAGGTCGGCGCGCTCCTCGCGCAGACCCGGGCCGTACAGCGAGCGCACCCCGAGCTGCTCGTGCAGGAGACCGGATCCCCCTCCGTCAGCAAGGGGGCCGACCAGCAGCGCGACGACGACCTGGCCCTCTCCGAGAAGATCAGCCTGCCCCTCACCCTCGTCACTCTGCTGATCGTGTTCGGCTCGCTCACCATGGCCGCCGTACCGCTGCTGCTCGCGCTGTCGTCGATCGCGGGGGCCATCGGGCTGGCGATGGTCGCCTCGCACCTCACCCCCGACGCCGGGGTCGGCAAGAACGTCATCCTCATGATCGGCCTCGCGGTCGGCGTCGACTACACGCTCTTCTACCTCAAGCGGGAGCGCGAGGAGCGGGCCCGCTCCGGTGGCCGGCTCGGCACCGAGGCGCTGGTGGAACTGGCCGCCGCCACGTCCGGACGGGCCGTCGTGGTCTCCGGGCTGGCGGTCGTCGCCTCCACGGCCACGCTGTACCTGGCCTCGGACGTGATCTTCTCCTCGCTCGCCACCGGCACCGTCGTGGTCGTCCTGGTCGCGGTGGCCAGCTCCCTGACCGCGCTGCCCGCGCTCCTGACCGTGCTGGGCCGGCGGGCCGAGCGCAGGGCGCGGAGGCGCGCGGAGCACGGCAAGCCCTCCCGGCGCCTCGGCGGCCGGGACGACGGCCGGTTCTGGTCCGCGCTGCTGCGCCCCGCCGCCCGGCATCCGCTCGCCACCCTGTGCTGCTCGCTCCTCGCCCTGCTCGCCCTCGTCCTCCCGCTGTCCGGACTGAAGATCACCGAGATGGGCCGGGACACCCACTCCCGCGCGATCCCCGCCATGCGGGTGTACGACCGGCTCAACGCGGAGTTCCCCGAGCGGCGGGTCACCCACCAGGTCGTCGTACAGGCCCCCGCCTCGCGCTCCGCCGAGGTCACCGGGGAGCTGCGCGCGCTGGCCCGCCGGGCGTCCGCCGACCCGCTGTTCACGGACTACGCCCGCATCCGCACCGCCGCCGACCACCGGACCAGCACCCTGGAACTGCGGGTGCCCTACCTGGGCGACTCCCCGCAGGCGCAGGACTCGCTGGAACATCTGCGCCACGACTACCTGCCCGCCACCGTCGGCAAGGTCACCGGCGCGCGGTACGGCGTGAGCGGCGACGTGGCCCGCTACACCGACTATCCGGCCCATCAGGACGGCAAACTGCCCCTGGTCATCGGCGCGTTGCTGCTGGTGACGTTCCTGATGACGCTGTACGCGTTCCGCTCGGTCGTGCTCGGCCTGCTCGGTGTCGTACTGAACCTGCTGTCGGCGGCTGCCGCGCTCGGCCTGCTCGTGCTGGTCTTCCAGCACACCTGGGCCGAGGGACTGCTGGACTTCCACTCCACGGGGACGATCGGCTCCCGGGTGCCGCTCTTCCTCTTCGTGATCCTCTTCGGTCTGTCGATGGACTACCAGGTCTTCGTGGTCAGCCGGATCCGGGAGGCGGTGCTCGCCGGCACGCCCACCCGGCAGGCCGTCGTCGAGGGCATCCGGCGGTCGGCGAGCGTGGTGACCAGCGCTGCCGTGATCATGACGACCGTCTTCGTGAGCTTCGTCTTCCTGCACCTCATCGAGATGAAGCAGATCGGCTTCGTGCTCGCCGCGGCCGTCCTGCTGGACGCCTTCGTGGTGCGCGTGCTGATCCTGCCGGCGGCCCTGCTGCTGCTCGGCGAGCGTGCCTGGTGGCCCGTCAGGCCGCCGAAGACCTCCGTCCCCGGCCCGGACACCGCGCTGCTGGACGTAGGTTGACCGGTATGACCACGACCGCCGACGCCCTGTGGGCGACCTCGCTGCGCCGCTGGAACGCGGTGTGCTGGGTCCTGTTCGCCGCGATGGCGGTCGGGATCACGG
This sequence comes from Streptomyces griseochromogenes, assembly GCF_001542625.1. Classification (NCBI taxonomy): domain Bacteria; kingdom Bacillati; phylum Actinomycetota; class Actinomycetes; order Kitasatosporales; family Streptomycetaceae; genus Streptomyces; species Streptomyces griseochromogenes. The sequence goes on from NZ_CP016279.1 coordinate 9,354,183, forward strand.
CCCTGAGCCACGGCGCCGACCGGTACGCGGCCCTCGCGCTGCTGGGCAGCGTGGCCCTGTGCTTCGCCGTGCTGGACCGCCGCCCCGCCAATCCCGTCGTACGGCCGCACGGGTACCTCGCGGTGCTGGTGATCGCCCTCGCCGGTCTCGCCTATCTGAACACCAGTTACGCGGCCCTGTTCATGGTCACGCTGCCGCACTACTGGATGTTCGGCCGCACCCCGAGGATCTCCCTCGTCTTCCTGGGGCTGGCCACCGCCGGCACGCTGCTGGGGGGCTTGGTGCGGCAGGGCTGGTCCGGCAAGTTCTTCGGCGAGACGGTCGTGGGCACACTGATCGTGGTCGCGGTCGGCGTCCTGATCGGGCTGTGGGCCCGCGCGGTGGTCGAGCAGAGCAGTGAACGCGCGCGGCTGATCGGGGAGTTGGAGCGCACCCAGGCGGAGCTGGCCGAGGCGCATCTGCGGCAGGGCGCGGCGGAGGAGCGGGAGCGGATGGCACGGGAGATCCACGACACGCTCGCGCAGGGCTTCGCGTCGATCGTCGTTCTGGCCGAGGCGGCCCGCGCCGGGCTCGCCACCGACGCCGCGCGCACCGCCCGGCAGCTGGTGTCGATCGAGTCGACCGCCCGGGAGAACCTGGCGGAGGCCAGGGAACTGGTCGGCTCGGGCCGGCTGCCGGGCGGCACGCACTCCGGCTCGGTGACGCAGACCCTGCGGCGGGTCGTGGACCGGTTCGCCGAGGACACCGGGCTGAGCGTGGCCGCCGAGCTGGCCGATCTGGACTGCGACCAGCAGACCCGGGTCGCGCTGCTGCGCTGCACCCAGGAGTCCCTGGCCAACGTGCGCAAGCATGCCCGTGCCTCGACGGTCGGGGTGGTGCTGGCCCGGCGGCCGCACGGCGTGGAGCTGGAGGTCACGGACGACGGCACCGGATTCGTGGTCGAGGCGTCCACCGGCTTCGGTCTCGACGGGATGCGCAAACGGCTCGCCGAACTGGGCGGGCGGCTGACGGTGACCAGTTCGGTCGGGGACGGGACCAGGATCCTCGCGGTGATCCCGGTGGAGGGAGCGGCATGACCGGGCACAGGCTCCGGATCGTCGTGGTGGACGATCACACGGTGATGCGGGCCGGGGTGATCGCCCTGCTGGACGGGGAGGCGGACATCGAGGTCGTCGGCGAGGCGAGCGACGGCCGCGCCGCGCTCGGCCTGGTCGCCCGCCACGATCCGGACGTGGCCCTGGTCGATCTGCGCATGCCGGTGCTGGACGGGGTCGCGACGACCACCGAGATCGTCGCCCGTCATCCGCGCACCCGGGTGCTGATCCTCACCACCTACGACACCGACGCCGACATCGAGCGCGGGGTCGAGGCCGGCGCCATCGGCTATCTGCTCAAGGACACCACCCGGGAACAGCTGGTCGACGCGATCCGCTCGGCCGCGCGCGGCGAGACGGTGCTCGCGCCACGGGTGGCGGAGAAGCTGGTCGCCCGGATGCGGCGCCCCGTCCACGATCCGCTCACCGCCCGCGAGACCGATGTGCTGACCGCGGTGGCCGACGGGCTCACCAACGCCGAGATCGGCCGCCGGCTCGTCATCTCCGAGGCCACCGTCAAGACGCATCTGCTGCGCCTGTTCGCCAAGCTGGACGTCAACGACCGCACGCGGGCGGTGGTCGTCGCGATGGAGCGGGGGCTGCTGCCACACCCGTGAGCGGTCACTCGCAGGGGAGGTTGAGCGACAGCAGCGCGGCGCCGTGCTCCGTGACGCGGACCTCGCTCACGGCCGCGTTGCGCAGCCGGGGCAGCACACGGCGGTAGTCGGCGGGCGGGATGTGCAGGAGGGAGCACAGCACAAGGCGGAGCAGGGTGTTGTGCGCGACGACGAGCACCCGTTCACCGGAGTGGGCGGCGGCGATCCGGCACAGGGCGGCCGTGCCCCGGGCGGCGGCGGCGAGCGGATCCTCGGCGCCCGGCAAGGGATGGGCCACCGGGTCGGCGCGGAAGGCTTCGGCCGCCTTCGGGTTCTCCGCCTCGAACTCGGCGAGCGTACGGCCCTCCACCACCCCGAAGTCGCATTCGCGCAGGTCGTCTTCGCGGTGCGGGGTGAGGCCGAGGGCGCGGCAGGCGGGGTCGGCGGTGGCGACGGCCCGGGACAGGGGCGAGGTCCAGATCGCGTCCACCGGGTGTGCGGCGGCCCAGCGGCCCAGCGCCTCGGCCTGGGCGCGTCCGGTGTCGGTGAGGGCGACGTCGCTCACCCCGGCGTAACGGTTCTCGGCGTGCCAGACGGTCTGTCCGTGCCGGGCGAGGAGGAGGGTGGCGGCGGCGGGCGAGGTCATGGGTGGCAGTATGGCGGGCTCCATGGCCTCCTTCCGGCGCCTCACGTTCCCGCCCGTGACCGTGCCCGCTGCGCCACCGCACCCGGCAGCCACCCCCTGCCCTCCAGCTCGTCGACGAGACGGACGTACGGCTCGGCGAAACGGGCGGTGCGGCCGGGACGGGGGTCCACCGTCGTGCCCGTGCGCACCATGCCCTCCGCCGCGTCCGCGAGGCCGGCCGTCGCCCCCGTGCCGTACGCGGCCAGTGCCGCCATGCCCAGCGCGGGTTCCGTCTCCCGGGGGACCCTGGCCCGGCGGCCGAGGATGTCCGCGCGCAGCTGGTTCCAGTAAGCGCTGCGGGCCGCGCCCCCGGTGAAGGTCAGGGGGCCGTCCAGGGGTGCGCCGAGGTGGTGCAGGTAGTCCAGGCAGAGGCGCTCCGCGAAGGCCACGCCCTGGAGGAGGGCCGCCCAGAGGTCGGCGTCCGACTCCGGGTCGCCGAGGAGGAGGGCGGTGGCGCCCGGGGCCTGGAAAGGGAAGCGTTCGCCCGGTGAGACCAAGGGGTAGGCGACGGCTCTCGACGGCTCGAAGGACGCGGCCCGCGCGTCCAGGAGGGCCGGATCGGCGCCCGGGAAGCGCGCGGTGAGCACTCCGGCGCCGACGCTGGAGGCCCCGCCCGGCAGCCAGGTCCCCTGCGGCGCACGGTGGTTGTAGACCACACCCGCCGGATCACGGACCGGCTCGGCGGCGGCGCCCTTCAGCACGAGCGTGGTCCCCAGCACGGAGTTCCACGCGCCCTCGCGCAGCGCTCCCGAGGCGATCTGCGCCGCGCAGCCGTCGGTCATGCCCGCGATGACCGGGGTGCCGGCCGGGACGCCGGTGGCCCCGGCGGCCGCCGGGCAGACCTCGCCGAGCCGGGTGCCGGGACGTACGACCTCCGGGAGGGTGCCCTCGGGCAGCCCGGTGAGGTCCGGCCAGCGCTCGCGCTCCACGTCGTACGCCGTCTTCAGGGCGTGACTGGAGTCGGTGGGTACGGGCCCGCCGACGAGGTGCGCGTTGATCAGGTCGGGCTGGTGCGCCACCCGGCCGGACCCGTGGCGGTCGACGAGCCAGCGCACCTTCGGCAGCGCCCAGGTGTCCTGCACCGCGAGCCCCGCCGACCGCAGCCGACCCGCCTCGGCCGCCGCCCGCCCGTCGTCGTACATGAGCGCGGGGCCCACCGGGCGCCCGGCGTCGTCCGTGAGCAGCACGGTCCCGGAGGTCCCGCACACCGCGAGCCCGCCCACGTCGGCCCGGGTTCCCGCGAGGGCGGCCCGGCAGGCGGAACACACCGCTTCCCACCACTCCCCCGGATCCTGCTCGTGCCGCACCCCCTCCCGCCGACCGCGCCCGAGCCGCGCCGAGCCGCCGCCGAGCACACGGCCGTCCGGCGTCACGAGCAGCGCACGCACCCCTTGCGTGCCGAGATCGATCCCGAGCCACGCCGACTCCATCCGGACCTCCCGCACATCGCGACCGACGCTGTGAAGTTCCCACGCCCTTCTGAGATTTCCCCCTGATTTCCCCGTGCACAAGGGATTGACGAGCATCCACCGCCGTTACACCCTGTGTTGTCGAGTCGACTCACCGTGTTGACCTCCGAACCCCACCACAGCGCCGACGGGGCCGCGAGGTTCCGCCGGCAATGGCCAGGGCCGCCGGGGCGGACCAGCGCAGCGCCCACACAGCCTGCCCGACCCGGGCGCCCAGGACGACGGATCGGGGCTCCATGAGCAACAGCAGCGCGCACGCCCAGCAGGGGCCCGCGGCCCGGCAGGCCGCCATGGCCGAGCGCGTCCTGGCCGAGGGCTCGGCCACGGCGGCCGAGCTGGCCGAGCGGTTCGGGGTGAGCCTGATGACCATCCACCGGGACCTGGACGAGCTCGAACGGCAGGGCATCGTGCGCAAGTTCCGGGGCGGGGTGACCGCGCAGCCGTCCGGGGTGTTCGAGTCGAACGTGCAGTACCGGCTGAAGACCATGCGGCCGCAGAAGGCCGCGCTCGCCGCACGGGCGATGAGGTCCATCGAGCCCGGCATGGCGATACTCCTCGACGACTCCACCTCGGCCCTGGAGATAGCGCGCCGGCTCCGCCTCGGTGACATCACCCCGCTCACGGTGGTCACCAACTTCCTGGAGGCGATCAACCTCCTCGCCGACCGGCGGGGCATCCGTCTGATGGCACTCGGCGGCGACTACGACCGGCTGCACTCCTCCTTCCTCGGGGTGTCCTGCGTGGAGGCGGTCGAGCAGCTGCGGGTGGACGTGTGCTTCGCCTCCACCTCGGGCGTGCACGGCGGCTACGCCTACCACCAGGAGCAGCACATCGTCTCGGTGAAGCGGGCGATGCTGGACGCCGCCGCCCGCACCGTGCTGCTGGTCGACCACACCAAGCTGGGCCGGGTCGCCCTGCACCGGGTGGCTCCGCTGGCCCGCTTCGACCTGCTGCTCGTGGACGACGGGGCGTCCCCCGAGGCCCTCGGCGACCTGGACGAGCACCAGGTGCGCTACGAGGTGTGCGCCACGGATCCGGGGGAGGGCGATGGCCGCGCCGGAGTTATGTGAGTCCCGCCACCGGCTTCGTCGCCGACTTCGTCGGGGAGCCCGCGATCAACCTGCTGCCCGGGATCGCGACCGCCGACGGCCACGCCCTCCTGTCGGACGGGTTGCGCCTCGCACACGACGAGCACGTCCGGGCGGCGCCCGGGCTCACCCATGTCTTCGACGCCGAGACGGGAGACTCCCCGCGATGACCTCCATGAACCGGCCGCTGGTCGTGGCCGCCGGCGACCACTTCGTCCTGCCGTCGCTGATCGCGTCGGCCGTCGAGAGCCAATGCCTCTGTGAAGTAAGGGAGTTGACGCTCGGCTGGCCGCTGGAACCCTTCGGGAGCGTCGCCGAGGTGAGCGAGGCCAGCGACGCCGAGGACGAGCTGATCGGCGCGCTCGCGGGCGCTCGGGTCCTGGTCACCCAGATGGGCCCGGTCACCGAACGCGTCCTGGCCGCCTGCCCGGAGCTGCGGCTGGTCGTGGTCTGCCGGGGCGGACCGGTCAACGTCAACCTGGCGGCGGCGAAGCGGCACGACGTCCGGGTGTGTTTCGCGCCGGGCCGCAACGCCGCCGCCACCGCCGAGTTCACCGTCGGCCTGCTGCTCGCGGCCCTGCGTCGCATCCCCCAGGCCCACGAGCTGCTGGCCCGGCGGGGGAGCTGGGCCGGGTCGGCGTACTACACGTACGAGCACAGCGGCCTGGAGCTGGAGGACCTGCCAGTCGGGCTGGTCGGGTACGGGGCGGTGGGCAGCAGGGTGGCACGGGTGCTGTGCGCCTTCGGGGCGCGGGTGATGGTGTACGACCCCTATGTGCGCGGGGAGGTGCACGGGCTGCGTCTGTCCTCGCTGGACGAGCTGCTGGGCCGCTCCCGGGTGATCACCCTGCACGCCCGGCTGACCGCCGAGACGCGCGGTCTCATCGGCGCCCGCGAGCTGGGCCTGCTGCCGCCCGGTGCGGTGGTGGTCAACGCGGCCCGGGGCCCGCTGCTGGACGAGGACGCGCTGTGCGACGCGCTGGAGGGCGGGCGGCTCGCGGCGGCGGCGCTGGACACCTATGTGCGGGAGCCGCTGCCCGCGGACTCACGTCTGCACGCCCTCGCCGACCGGCTCGTACTGACCCCGCACCTGGGCGGGGCGTCCCGCGCGGTGGCGGAGAAGGCCGCGCGGATCGCCGCCGCCGAGGTGGGGCGCTGGGTGCGCGGCGAGCCGCTCGCGCACTGTCTGACCTGAAGGGGAGCCACGTGTTCGTCGGGATCGATGTGGGCACGTCCATGGTGAAGGCCGCCGCCTTCGACGCCGGTGGCCGCGAACTGGCCGTCCAGGCAAGGCCGGTGGGCCTCGATCTGCGCGCCGGGGCCGTGGAGCAGGACATGGAGGAGGTGTACGCGGCCGTCGTCGGCGTCCTCGAGGCGGTGACCGCGCGCGTGCCGGAGCCGGTGGAGCTGGCCGGACTGACCGGGCAGGGCGACGGGGTGTGGCTGGTGGACGCGGCGGGCCGCCCGGTACGGCCCGCCCTGTCGTGGATGGACGGCCGGGCCCATGACCTGGTGGACCAGTGGCTGGCGGACGGCACCTTCGAGACCGTCTTCCGGCGCACCGGCAGCGCCATGTTCCCCGGCTGCCCGGGCCCGTTGCTGGCCTGGCTGGACCGGCACGAGCCGAAGGCGCTGGACGCGGCCGCGGCGGCCGTCTACTGCAAGGACATGGTCTTCCAGCGGCTGACCGGCGGGGCACGCGCGGTGACGGACGTGTCGGACGCGTCGATGCCGTTCCTGGATCCGCGTACCCGGCGTTACGACAACGGGGTGGTCGAGCTGCTGGGGCTGTCCCACCGCCGGGGGCTGCTGGCCCCGGTGGCCGACCCGGTGGCGACGGCCGAGGCGTGCGGTGCGGGCCTGCCGTCCGGCACCCGGCTGGCGAACGGCCCGTACGACCTGCCGGCCTGTGCGCTCGGCGCGGGCGTCACGGCCCCCGGGGACGGCCTCTTGATCGTCGGCACCTGTCTGGCCGCTCTGGTCGCCACCACCGAGCCGGACCTCGGCGGTGAACCGGCCGGTCTGTACATCTCCACCGACCGGCCCGGCCACTGGCTGCGCGCGATGCCCGCGATGGTCGGTACGGCGGCCCTGGACTGGGTGCTGAAGACCACGGGCGTGCGGCACCCGGAGGTCGACGCCCTGCTGGCCGCCACCCCGCCCGGCGCCCACGGGGTGCGCGTCCTGCCGTACTTCGCGCCCTCCGGCGAGCGGGCCCCGTTCGTGGAGCCCCGGCTGCGTGCCGAGCTCAGCGGTGTCTGTCTGGAGTCGACGCCGGCCGATCTGATCCGCGCGACCTGCGAGGGCATCGGGTACGCGGCCCGGCACTGCCTGGCCGCGGCGGGCCTGACGGGTTCGCTCGCGGTGTGCGGGGGCGGCACCCGCAGCCCCGCCTGGATGCGGCTGCTGGCCGACGTGCTGGGCCGCCCGCTCAGGGTGGTCGAGGGCGAGGTGGGTGCGCGGGGCGCGGTGCTGGCGGCGGCCGAGCGGTACGGCCTCGCCCTGGACGCGGCGGCCTGGACCGAGCCGACCCTCGTCGTCGAGCCGGACGCGGCACGGGCGGCGTACTACACGAAGGGGTACGAGGAGCACCTGGAGCGGCTGGCCGGGGCACGGCAGCGGGCCCGGCGCTGAACGGCACCGGGCCCGTTCACCAGGACCTACAGGTTGCTGAAGTCCGGGCCCTTGGTCCGGGTCCGCTTGATCTCGTAGAAGCCCGGGACGGAGGCGACCGCGAGGGTGCCGTCCCACAGGCGGGCGGCCTCCTCGCCCTTCGGGGCGGGGGTGACGACCGGGCCGAAGAAGGCGATCTGCTCGCCGTCGGCGCCCGGCACCGCGATGACCGGGGTGCCCACGTCCTGGCCGACCTTGTCGATGCCCTCCTTGTGGGAGGCGCGCAGCTCGGCGTCGTAGGTGTCCTTCTCGCCGTACTCGATCAGGTCGGCGGGCAGGTCCGCGTCGGCGAGGGCGGCGGCGATGCTGTCGCGGTTCACCCCGAGGCCCTCGTTGTGGAAGCGGGTGCCGAGCGCGGTGTAGAGCCTGCCGACCACGTCGTCGCCGTGCAGCTGCCGGGCCGCGATCACCACCCGGACCGGCCACCAGGTCCTGCCGCCGGGCCGCATGTTCTCGGCGTACTCCTCCGGCAGCTCGTCCAGCCGGTTCTCGTTGAGCACCGACAGGCTCATCACACGCCAGCGGACCTCGATGTCACGGACCTTCTCCACTTCCAGGACCCAGCGGGAGGTCATCCAGGCCCAGGGGCACACCGGGTCGAACCAGAAGTCCACGGGGGTCTTGCCGGACGGGGTGGTCGCGGTCTCGGACATGCTTCTCCTCAACATGACGTTCTTTTGAAGGCTGAACATCGCCTCTCGCATCCCCATTCCCGGCTGCCCCGTGTCAGGGGCGCGTGGCAGGATCGGTCCTGTTCGACCGCTTCCAAGCGACCACGAAGGAGTGCCGCCCGTGCCCGGTGAGAATCTGACCCGCGACGAGGCCCGGGAGCGGGCCGCCCTGTTGTCCGTGGACGGGTACGAGGTGGCGCTGGACCTGCGCTCCGCCGTCGGCGACGGGGACGGGGACGGGGAGCCACGCACGTTCCGCTCGGTGACCACGATCAGGTTCCGCTGCAACGAGCCGGGCGCCGCGAGCTTCGCCGATCTGATCGCGCCGAGCGTGACCTCCGTCTCGCTCAACGGGAAGGACCTGGACCCCGGCGAGGTCTTCGACGGCTCCCGGATCCTCCTGGAGGACCTGGCCGCGGAGAACGAGCTGACGGTCGACGCCCGGTGCGCCTACTCCCGCACCGGCGAGGGCATGCACCGCTTCGTGGACCCCGAGGACGGCGAGGTCTACCTCTACACGCAGTACGAGCCGGCCGACGCCCGCCGTGTCTTCGCCAACTTCGAACAGCCGGACCTCAAGGCTCCCTACCGCTTCGAGGTGCAGGCGCCCGAGGGCTGGACGGTGTGGGGCAACGGCGCGGGCGAGGCCGTCGACGGGGTGTGGCGGTTCGCGGAGACCAAGCCGATCTCGACGTACATCACGTGCGTGGTGGCGGGGCCGTACCACTACGTCACCGATTCCTACGAGCGGACGTTCGAGGACGGGACGAAGCTGGAGATCCCGCTCGGCGCCCTGTGCCGCAAGGGTCTCGCGCCCTACTTCGACGCCGACGACGTCTTCCTGGTCACCAAGCAGGGCCTGGACTTCTTCCACGACCACTTCGACTACCCGTACCCGTTCGGGAAGTACGACCAGGCGTTCGTGCCCGAGTACAACCTGGGCGCGATGGAGAACCCCGGTCTGGTGACCTTCCGCGAGGAGTACATCTTCCGCGGCAAGGTGACCCGGGCGTCCTACGAGGCGCGGGCCAACGTCGTCCTGCACGAGATGGCACACATGTGGTTCGGCGACCTGGTCACCATGGAGTGGTGGGACGACCTGTGGCTGAAGGAGTCCTTCGCGGACTTCATGGGCACGTTCGCGAACGTCGGCGCGACCCGCTTCACCGACGCCTGGATCACCTTCGCCAACCGCCGCAAGGCCTGGGCCTACCGCGCGGACCAGTTGCCCTCCACACACCCGATCACGGCGGACATCCGTGACCTTCAGGACGCGAAGCTGAACTTCGACGGCATCACCTACGCCAAGGGCGCCTCCGTGCTGAAGCAGTTGGTGGCGTACGCCGGCGAGGACGCGTTCCTGGAGGGTGCCCGCCGCTACTTCAAGCGGAACGCGTACGGCAACACGCGCCTGGGCGACCTGCTGTCGGTGCTGGCGGAGACCAGCGGCCGGGACATGACCGCGTGGTCGCGTTCCTGGCTGCAGACGGCCGGGGTGAACTCCCTGACCCCGCAGGTACTGCTGGACGCCGAGGGCCGGGTGGCCGAGCTGGCGGTGGTGCAGGAGGCGCCGGAGTCGCACCCGCAGGAGCGCCCGCACCGCATCGCGGTGGGCCTGTTCCGGCACACGCCCGAGGGCGCGCTGGAGCGGTACGCGCGCGTGGAGACCGACGTCGAGGGCCCGCGCACCGTCGTCGCGGACCTGGCCGGGGCCGAGGCCCCGGAGCTGGTGCTGGTCAACGACGACGACCTGACCTACTGCAAGATCCGCTTCGACGAGACCTCGCTGGCCACCCTGCGCGAGCACCTGGGCGCGCTGACCGACCCGCTGGCCCGCGCGCTGTGCTGGTCGGCGCTGTGGAACATGACCCGGGACGCGCTGCTGCCGGCCCGGGACTTCGTGGACCTGGTGCTGCGGTTCTCGGGCCGCGAGTCCGACATCGGGGTGCTGCAGATGCTGCACGCGTGGGCGCACTCGGCGCTGGTGCACTACGCGGCGCCCGAGTGGCGGGCGACGGGCGAGGAGCTGCTCGCCGAGGGCGCGCTGCGCGAGCTGCGGGCGGCGGAGCCGGGCAGCGAGCACCAGCTGGCCTGGGCGCGGTTCTTCGCGACGGTCGCCTCCGCCGAGGCGGATCTCGCACTGCTGAAGGACCTGCTGGACGACGCCCGGACGGTCGAGGGCCTGGAGGTGGACCAGGAGCTGCGCTGGGCGTTCCTGGAGCCGCTGGCGGCCCACGGGGTGGCCGACGAGTCCCTGCTCGCGGCCGAACTGGCCCGTGACGACACGGCGTCCGGCAAGCGGCACCAGGTCCGCTGTCTGGCCGCGCGCCCGTCCGCGGCGGTCAAGGCACAGGCCTGGGCGCAGGTCGTGGAGTCCGACGCCCTGTCGAACGCCCTCGTGGAGGCGACGATCGCGGGCTTCGACCAGTCCTCGCAGCGGGAGCTGACGGCGCCGTACGCCGAGAAGTACTTCGCGGCGATCGAGCGGGTGTGGCAGGAGCGGTCGATCCAGATCGGCATCGATGTGGTGCGGGGCCTGTTCCCCTCCTTCCAGCACCGGCGGGAGACGCTGGACGCGACGGACGCGTGGCTCGCCTCCCACGCGGACGCGGCTCCGGCGCTGCGCCGGCTCGTGCTGGAGGCGCGGGACGACCTGGCGCGGTCGCTGCGCGGACAGGCGTGCGACGCGGCGGCGTCCGGCACCTGAGCTTTGGCCTGAGATTGCCGCCCCGGTGACCGTTACGGAATTCGGGCAATAGGAACCGTAACCCCTGGTCCGCACCCGATCGGACCAGGGGTTTTCGCTGTCTACTCGACACCCGAACACCCGTCCTTTAGTACCACCTTGTCCGCATTTATCGACGGCCGTGTAACAGCGGTTAAAAGCGGGACGAGACGCGGGAACTTCGAGGCCATGACCCACAACACCCCGCTCTCCCCCCGCCCCCTGCGCCACCTCTCCGAGGTCCACCGCCGCGTCCTGACGGCGGCCCAGCTCCGCTCCCACGGCGTGACGTCGGCCGAACTGACCGAACAGTGCCGCCCCGGCGGCCCCTGGCAGTCGCTCCTGCCGAACGTGATCCTGCTCCACCCCGGCCCGCCCACCAGCGAGGAGTGGCTGCACGGTGCGCTGCTGTACGCGGCGCGCGAGTCGGCGCCGGGCGTCCCGTCCCAGCCCACCGCCGAGGACCCGCACCGCCCGGCGTACGCGGAGGCGGTGATCACGGGTCTGGCGGCCCTGACCCTGCACGGGTTCGCGTCCGCCCCGCCGCTGCTCTCCCTGGACCACGTCGACGTCCTGGTCCCGCGCATGCGCCGGCTGCGCTCGGCGGGCTATGTGCGGGTCCTGCGCACTCCCTCCCTGCCGACTCCCCGGACGGTGACGGGACTTCCGGTGGCGCCGGTGCCGCGCGCCCTGGCGGACGCGGTGGCGGAGCTGACGGACGCGGGCGCGGTACGGCGCCTGCTGACCGAGGCGGTACGCGCCGGGCACTGCGAACCCGCCTCGGTGGTACGCGAGTTGACGGTGGCGAAGCTGCTGAACCGGCCGCACGTGGTGGACGCGGTGGACTCGCTGCTGGCCGAGGGCCGGGCGATCGCGGAGGACCGGCTGTACCGGATGGTCCGCGAGTACGGCCTGCCCGACCCGGTCTGGAACGTGGACCTGCGCCTGCCCGGCGGCCCCCACCTGGGCGGTGTGGACGCCTACTGGCCGGAGCAGGCGGTGGCGGTGGAGCTGGACACCCGCGCACCCCGCCAGGACGAGGACGCGCTGTGGTCGGAATACGCGCGCAAGCGTGAGCACTTGGAACGCCTGGGGATCACCGTCGTGTACATCACCCCCAAGAAGCTCAGGGTGTCCCTGGAGCAGCAGGCGGCGGTGGTCCGTACGGCGTTGATGGCGTCCGGCGACCGGGATCCGGCCGCGTATGTCGTGGTGCTGCCCCGGTAGTGACGGACCGGGGGAGCATCAGGAGGGGAGAGGAGGGGCCACCGGGCCGGACGCCGGTGGCCCCTCCTCGTGCGTGCCGTGGTGCTCAGTCGCCGGTGGTTCCGTCCAGCAGTTCGCGGATGATGTCGAGGTGGCCGTTGTGCCGGGCCGTCTCCTCGATCAGATGGAGGACGATCCAGCGCAGGTCGGGGTGGCCCAGGTCGCCCCGCGCGCGCTCGGCCCGGGTGTCGAGGCCGGTCGAGGCGACCAGTTCGCGGTACCGGGCGCTCTGTGCCTCGTACGCGGCCAGCAGCTCGGGCAGGGGCACGTCGACCGCGATCCGCATCTCCCGGTCCGGGTCCTCGTCGGTCCACGGGCCCTCGTCCTCACGGCCCAGGAACACCACCTCGAACCAGTAGTACTCCACCCAGCGAAGGTGGTTGATCAGCCCGCACATCGTCATCAGCGGGGAGCCGGGCAGCAGCGACCTGCGCGCGTCCTCGGGCGAGACGCCCTCGCACTTCGCGCGGGCGGTGGACCGGACGTAGTCGAGGAAGGTGGCCAGCTGGGTGCGCTCGTCCCAGGCGAGAGGCGTGTCTGTTCGTGTCATCGGGGTGGACCATCCCGGACGGCACGTTCCCCCGTCAATCAAGTTTTCGTACGCCGCCCGGGTGAGGGCTCACCGGAACGGACGAGCAGGGCGGGCGGGGGCGAGCGGGCCGCGATAGAGGAGACTCATGAGACAGTCCCGAATAGCGGCAGGCGCGTGTTCCCTCCTCCTCGGGGCCGCCTGCGCCTTCGCCGACCCCGCGACGGCACAGCCGGTGCCCGAGGCCGTGGCCGCCGGCTATGTGGCCCTCGGCGACTCCTACTCCTCCGGTGCCGGAGCCGGCGACTATCTGCCCTCCGACACGCGCTGCAAACGCAGCGGCCGGTCCTTCCCCGTCCTGTGGGCCGAGGCCCACAAGCCGCCGTCCTTCGGCTTCACCGCGTGCAACGGCGCCGGCACGACCGACGTCCTGGAGGGCCAGCTCGGCCCGCTCGGCGCGGGCACCGGCCTGGTCACCGTCACCGCCGGCGGCAGCGACGTGGGCTTCTCCACCGCCATGACGACCTGTGCGCTGGGCGGCACCAGCCGGTGCCTGTCCGCCGTCTCCAGTGCGCGCTCCGCCATGGACCGGGCCCTGCCCGGCAACCTCGACCGGCTCTACTCGGCCATCCGGGACAGGGCTCCCGCCGCCCGTGTCGTGGTGCTCGGCTATCCGCATCTGTACCGGCTCAGCGGCTCCTGCGCGCTGGGCCTCACGGACTCGGACCGCGCCGCGGTCAACGACGCCGTGGACCATCTCGACGAGGTGATCGCCGAACGCGCCGCCGGCCACGGGTTCACCTACGCCGATGTCCGGGCCGCCTTCACCGGCCACGAGATCTGCTCCTCCAGCCCCTGGCTGCACAGTGTCGACCTGCTGGCGATCACCGAGTCGTACCACCCGACGGCTCCGGGCCAGTCCCTCGGCTACCTTCCGGTCCTCGACCGCGCGTCCTGAGCACCGCGATGCCCCGACGGCGAGGCGGACGGAGGGGGGTAGGCGGGATGCAGCCTGGCGGGCAGCGGAGCCAGCGACTCGCACAGCGCGGTCGGGAACCGGGGCTCCTTTCGCTGCACGTCCTTGCAGCCTCCCCGAACGCCCCCGAAGACCGGAACCCACCCGGACTTCCCGGCCCGGTAGAACCAGCGGTCGCCCAGCGCGGACGAGCAGGCGGGATTCGAGGTGTCGTCGCAGGCCGGTCCCGTGCGCCAGGAGAAGTCCAGCACCAGCCACCTCCCGTCGCACCGCTCGGAGTCCCGGTACGCGTGCTTGGGCGCGTCGACCGCCATCAGCGCCTGGTCGTAGGAGTCGGGGGTGCAGCCGGTGGGCGCCGGATCACAGCCGAGCTTCCCGCACAGCCGCAGCGCGGGCGGCTTGGCACGGTCGCGGGTGAAGTGCGTGTAGTGGTCGACGATCAGGTCCTCTTTGCCCAGCGGCTCGGGCAGCCGCACCCGCGCCGTGGCCGGCTTCTCCTTGCCACCGCACCCGGCGACCTTGATCCCGTAATGCGTGGCATAGGTGACCTGCACCCACACGGCGCCGTTCACCCGTTCCCTGTACTCGGCCCTGAGATCCTTCACGCAGGAGCGCCCGCCTTCGGGCACCAGCGTGTCGAGGCTCAGCGTGCGGCCGTCGGCACCGAGGCGGGCTCCGGTGACGTACGAAGGCTCCACCGTGGTCCAGGACGCCGGCGAGGCCCCGCCCGTCGCGCCGCCCACCTGTTTTCCGCACGCCCCGAGCAGCAGCACGGCTACGGCCCAGAGCGCGGCAGCGGCGCCCCGTCTTCTCCCTGGTCGCTGGAACAACTCGGTCTCCCCCGTGACATCGGCGTCGCCCCAAGACCGGTGCGGGGCGCGGGGTTCACCGTACCCAACCGCGCCGTCCGAGCCTCTCGCCCGTACCCGCTACAGCGGCTCGGACTGTGTCGGCAGGCGTGTGGCCTCCAGGTGGACGTCGTCGAGGAGAGCGGCGTACGCCGCGATCATGCGGGTGCGGCTGAAGCGCTCGCGGCTCGCCGCCAGAGCCGGGGCGAAGCCGGCCCGGCCGGCGACCGCCGCGGTCCAGGCGAGCGCGACGGCCTCCGGGTCCTGCGGGGTCACGAAGCCGTGGTCCCCTACGATCTGCGCGCTGTCGCCCACGTCCGTGGTCACGGGCACGGCGCCGCACATCATGCCCTCGATCAGGCACAGCGGCGCCGCCTCCCCGGAGGCGGAGGTCAGGGCGACGACGTCGGAGCCGGCGTAGACGGTCTCCATGTCACGGCGCACGCCGAGGAGGCGAATCCTTTCCGCGAGGTGCCGGTCCGCGCCGAACGCGACCTCGATGTCGGCCCACAGGGCCGGGTTCGTGTCGTTCATGCCCGCGCCGCACATCAGCACCTGGCCCTCGGGCTCGCGGGCGAGAAAGGCGCGGGCGGCGCGCAGGAAGAGCGGGACGTTCTTCATCGCGGCGTAGCGGGCCGCGAAGACGATCACCGGTGCCGAGGCCGGGATGCCCACGGACGCGCGGAACGCGAGGCGTGCCGCGGCGTCCGGGCGGAAGCGGATCAGGTCCACCCCGTTGGGGATCACGTGCAGCACCTCGCCGGGGATGCCCGCGGCCTCGTACGCCGCCCGGGTCGACTCGGCGCAGCACACACACGCCACCACCGTGCCGTCGGCGATCGCGGCCTTCAGCTCGTCCAGGGCGGGGCCCTGGTTCTCGGGGTCGGAGCGGTGCAGGCCGACCACGACCGGGCGGCGCGGCAGGCCGGCCTGGTTCAGCAGGGCGAGCGGCTGTTCCTTGAGGGAGAGGATCACGTCCGCGGCCGCCATGGACCGTGCGGTTTCAGCCAGCTCCGGTCCGCTGAAAACCGACGCCGCGACCGATCCGTCCACCAGGCCGGCGCTGCGGCCCAGCGAGGTGACCCCCACGCCGCCTGCCGTGAGCGACCGGTAGCAGGCGTCGTCCTCCATCCGCTGCCGGGTGGCCTCGCGACGGACCTCTCCATGGATGCTGAGCACCTGGTGGGACTGGCCACCCTCGGCCAGTCCCAGGACGACGTCACTGTGCACGATGCGGGCCCCTCCGGAGAAGAAACCCTCGTAGACCGACAGCACACGCAGTTCGTGCCTTGCGCGCACACGACCACCCGCCTTGCATAAATGATCGAGAAGATCGAGCCATCCCCGTCAACAGCGGGTTAGCCGATATGAGGCGGTACGGACATTGCGTACGCGTTAACACGAAACGACACGTATGAAACGTTGCCTAACAGAATTCTCCCTCGACCACCGCGGCCGCGTCCCCCGTCCAGTCGCCGTTGAAATTCATCGCCAGCGAATGGCGGCCGTCCGCCGTCGTCACCGCCACGGACGTGGAGCCGTGGATGCCGCCGTCGTGGCCCCAGACGTGGACTCCGCAGGTCAGCTTGGTCTCCAGGAGTCCGAGGCCGTAGCCGCCGTTGGGGACGCCGTCGATCTTCACCGCGGTCTTCATTTCCTTCAGCTGCCCGGGCGGAAGGAGTTTTCCGCGGAGGAGAGCACTGTAGAAACGGTCAAGATCCGCGGAATTCGAGATCATTTCGCCGGCCGAGGAGGCGAGGGAGGGGTTGAGGGTCGTGACGTCGTACGTCGGGCCCGTCGCCGTCTCCGCGAGTTTCGAGTAGGCGCGGCTGCTGGGACGCGGGACCGTGACCCGCGTGCCGGGGAGAGAGGTGGCCGTGAGGTGCAGGGGGGTGATGATGCGATGGGTGATTTCCGTGGCGTAGGAATGGCCCGTCACCTTCTCGATCACCATGCCCGCCAGCACGAAGTTCGTGTTCGAGTACTTCCAGGACGTGCCGGGCGCGAAGTCCGGCTTGTGCTTCATCGCGATCGCCACGAGGTCTTCCGGGGTGAGCGTGTCGTAGCGGTGCTCGAAGAAGCCGTCCTTGGTGAAGTACCTGCGACCGAAATCCTCGTCGGTCGTGTAGTCGTAGATGCCGCTGGTGTGGTTCAGGAGCCGGCGGACGGTGATGCGCCTCCCGTCGTGGCCGTGGCCCCGGACGACCCCGGGCAGCCACTTGTCCACCGTGTCGTCCAGGGACAGCCGGCCCTCCGCCTCCAGCTGGAGCAGGACGGTGGAGACGAAGGTCTTGGTGATGCTGCCGACCCGATAGCGGTCCGCCGTGGAGCGCCGCTCGCCCGTGCGGATGTCGCCCACGCCGGCGGTGGTGGACCAGGTGCCGTGGGTGTCCTTCACGGTGGCGGTCACCCCGGGTACGCCGGCCCGCACCACCGCCTCGATCGCCCGCCGGGTGGCCGCATGGCCGTCCTTGGCGGGGCCGGCCGCGACAGCCGGGCCCGCCAGGGCCGCGGAGAGGAGCAGGGCGGTGGCGCCCACCACAGTCGTACGTACACGCATGTCTTCCCCCAACTGTGCCGTTCGGTTCGGTCGGGGGGAGGGACCTGGTGGTGGTGTGCGAAGGTTGCCTAGGTGTAGGCCAGTTGGGTGACTTTCAGCCCTTCTTCAGCACCAGCTCCGTGTTCCGGTCGGCCGCGGTGCCCGCGAGGGTCTTGTTGGCGCCGGGGGCGTTGTAGGACAACTCCCGGTAGAGGGCGGCCAGGCCGGTCTGGGAGAGGTCGGCGTAGTCGGTGCGGTGCGGGGCCGCCGACTCGATCAGGGTGGTGAAGACGGAGAGCGTGCCGTCCTTGTTGTCCACCAGCTCGATGACGCGGGCGAGCTGGGGGTAGTCGACGTGCGAGGCGGTGGAGATCTCCCAGAAGGACCGGCCGCCGGAGGCCTTGTGCGGGGTGATGACGTTCTTGTGGATGTGCCCGTTCACCCAGGCCAGCACGTTGCTGTGGGAGGCGAGGACCGAGATCACCTCGGCGCCGTCGTGGCGGCGCTCCCCCGGGCGGGCCGGGTCGGGGCGGGTGTTGGTCATCGTCTTGCTGGTGTGGTGGCTGAAGACGACGGCGTAGGAGTCCTTGTTGTCCTTGAGCGTCTTCTCCAGCCACTTCAGCTGGGCGGTGCCGATGGAGCCCTCGTAGTGGCCGCCGGCGTCGGTGGTGTCGAGGCTGATGCCGATGACGTCGTCGGAGATGCGGAAGGCGTAGTACTGGGTGGCCGCGTCCAGGTTCGCCGAGGAGTAGCCGTGGCCGACCGGGCCGTGGCCCTGGTAGGCGGGGTCCAGGTGGGCCTTCAGATAGTCCGCGGAGGTGTACGGGGCCCGCTTCTCGTCCGGGGTGACCGAGTGCGTCGAGCGGGCGTGCGCCTTGAGGAAGTCGCGGTAGCCGGCGCCCTTGGGGTCGGTGGCGTTCTTGATGGCGTCCTGGAGCTTCTTGGCCTCGGCGGCGGAGACGTTCATCAGCTTCTTGCCGCCGATGGCCGCCTCGGCGAGGTAGGGGTCGGCGTGGGAGCCGTAACAGCCGAGCGGGAGGGCGTCGTGGTTGCCGACGGTGGAGTACCAGGGCAGGTTGAGGCCGGGGCTCTTCACCTCGCGGATCGCGGCGGCCAGGAAACCCTTCAGATGCGGGAAGCCGAGCGCCTTGTCGCCGTCGCGGACGGTGGAGTCGGGCTGCCAGTACAGCTTGAGGCCGCTGTTCTGCACGCCCTCGTAGTGCCGCGGGTCCCCGGTGTTGGGGCTGATGCGGCCGCCGCTCATCACCTTCATGAACCACTCCAGTTCGGAGTGGGCGTTGTTGTCGGTGTTGTCGCCGGTGGTCATGACGAAGTGCAGCGGGGCGCCGGTGACGGGGGCTCCGCGCAGCGCGTTGACCCGCTCGACGAGCGAGATGGCGCCCGGCACGGTCAGCGCCTCGTGCGGGCGCCAGGCGTGCGGGTCGGCGGAGCGCAGGAACTCGAGACGCAGCGGGTGCTGAACGTCCATCAGGTGCAGATCGGTGAACTGCACGAACGCGGCGAGAGCCGTGCGGCGGCCCGCGCGGCCGGACTTGGCGGCGGCCAGCTCGCTGCGCACGACCCGCTTCCAGCCGGGGCCGTCGCCCAGGCGCCGGTAGCCGGAGCTGTTCCGGGGAGCGGCGACGGAGGCGAGCGTGGTGCCCTTGGTGTAGGGGGCGGGCGAGGTCGCCGCCGGAGCCTGCCGGGAGTGGGAGACGGGTGCCTCGGCGGTGGTGGCGGCCTCGCTGTCGGTGGGGCGCAGGGCGTAGCCGACGCCGGCGGAGAGCGAGACCGCTCCGGCGGCGGCGAGGACGGTACGGCGGTGGACCCCCAGAGCGGAGGCGGCGACAGAGCGTATGCGCGACATGGCGCGATCTCCCCGAGTGCGAACGCGTCGGCAGTTGGTCGCGGGCCGTCGCAGGCGCGAACGCCCCGCTCACTCTGGATGGTTGGCACCGGGGGTGACCTGCACGTGAACACGGCGGCAACGCGCAGCGCCGATCACCGTACGTGGATCTCGGGGCAGGGGAGGCGGTCATGGAGTGGATCGCGGGTGGCCGAGGGCTGGTTACTCCTCGTTCATCTCCTGGGGTAGGGGACGGGTCCCCGGGGCCAGATGGCCGTCCGCCGGGCGCTCCCGCCACAGCCGCAACGCGACGTCGATCAGGCGCACCCGGTTGAGGCCGGGTACGACGTCCAGGTCCTGCCAGGCGGCGAAGTCGGTGGAGCCGCCGACCTCGTGGCGGAGTTCGCCTCCGGCGATCTCGCCCTCGTAGAGGATCCGCAGACCCTGGTGGTCGGCCTGGCGGCGCAGGCGTCCGCCGCGGAAGACATGGCTGGTGGAGTCCACCCCGAGCAGACCGGTCACCCGGATGCGGTAGCCGGTCTCCTCGGTCACCTCGCGGCGGACGGTGTCGTACGGATCCTCGCCGTGCTCCATGCCGCCGCCCGGCAGGACCCACTCAGGGGTGCCGTCGGGGCTCGGGGAGCGGGCGAGCAGGATCTGTCCGTCGCGGACGCACACGGCGTAGGCCGCCACCCTCAACTTCTGTCGCATGGACGGACGTTAGCGGGTGCCTTACGGGTTGGCGGGCGAATATCGCGGCGCCGACCAGCGCAGGGGCAAGGCCTCGGCCCTCTCCAGGACCTCGGTGACGGCGAAGCGGACCGTGCGCTCGCCACCGGGGCCGAACTCGGTGTACGCCTCGCCGGTGAGCTGGAGGGTGGTGCCGCTCTCCCAGTCCAGGAAGAGCACTCCGGCGCGCGGGTCGGTGCGCAGGTTGCCGAGGGTGAGGAACATGGCGTTGCCGGGATAGTCGGGCCAGGTCAGCTCGTGCGGTGAGGTGGCCCGGACGAAGCCGGGATTGCCGCCGCGGTGGCTGACGTCGGCTCCGCCGGAGTGCACGGTGGCCAGGAAGAAGGTGTCGGCGGCCTGGACGAGTTCCGCTGCCGTGGAGCTCAGCCGGTTCGTGCGCCGGGCCGTGCCCGGTGTCCGGCCTCCGACCGTCTCGTACGCCTCTCTGCGCTGGATGTACTTCGGGCAGTTGGAGAACACCTGGTCCGCCACGACGGCGAAGCCCCTTGCCGTGGGCCGCAGTCGGCCGTTGAGGCGCATGCGGCGGCGGGTGCGGGGGTCCAGGGCGATGGTGCCGAGATGAGTACCGGGGGTTTTCAGGGCCGCGGCGAGCGGGTCGGTCAGGAGAAGGCCGTCGTTCGGGTGCGGGTGGTCCGTGGTCGCTCGCGCCCACGCGGCGTCAGCCGCATGCCGAACACCGCCCCGCGCCCCTTCGGGCCGGCTGTCGTGACCGGTGTTCGTCATGACCGACATCTGCCGGGGGCCGGTGGCCCGGACAAAGCCGGGTGCGCCCGTGAGCGCCGAGGCCCACACCCTCCCCGACTCCGGATCCGCCGCGCCGACGACCAGCAGCGGCTGCATCTCCAGGAAGGCCGCCGCGACCGGCTTGATGTCCTGGCCGAGGGAGCGGCCGACATGGTCGGCGCGGTCGCGTACGCCCATCTCCTCCTGCACGGCGAGCGAGCCCGCGTGATAGATGCCCATGGTTAGAAGAAACCGCAGGTCGGAGCGGAGGTGTGCGGGGCGGGGGCCTGCTCGGCGCCCAGGGGCGCGGAGATCTCCAGGCGGGTGCCGTCCGGGTCGTGGAAGAAGATCCCGCCCGAGGCCGCACCCTCCCCGTGGGCCACCACGCCCTCGTGATGGAACTCCACCCCGGCGCCGCGCAGCGCCGTCTCGTACACCCGGACCCGGTCCATCGAGTCGGCCGTGAAGGCCAGGTGGTGCAGTCCGGCCCGGCCGTCGTCGTACGGCTCCCGCGCCTGCTGCCAGAGCGTGAGGACGGGCGCGTCGCCCCCGTCACCCAGGAACGCGTACCTGCGGTCGTCCTCCTTGCCCTCGGCGAGCAGCGCGAAGCCCAGGACGTCCCGGTAGAAGGCGAGCGAACGGTCGAGGTCGGTGACGTTCAGGCCGGTGTGGCCGGTGCGCAAGGTCATGGCTCTCCCCTTCGGACTATATAACCGTCGTCATCCACGTTAGAAGGTTAGGGGCGGGAACGTCAACCGGTCACGTACTCTTTAACGGTTAGCAGAGAAGGAGTGCCCGATGTCCGCCACCCGCGATCCCCGCCCGCTCACCGGTGAGCCCCTCGCGCTCGACCTGCTCAACACGCGCTGGAACCAGGAGGGCGTCACCCAGGACCTGCTCGCCGACCCCGACGGGCTGGCCGTGTGGCTCGCCTCCAACGGGCTCGACGGCGCCCACGCGGGCGACGAGGACGTACTGCGCCATCTGCGGCAGGCACGCGAGGCACTCCAGGCCGCGGTGGACGGGTCACCGGCCGAGGGGGCGCCGCTCGTCGACGCCGTTCTCGCGCACGGGCGCATCCGGGCCCGGCTGACCGCCGAGGGCGCGGCCGAGGAACCCGAGTTCGCCGACCCGTCCTGGGGGCCGGCCTGGCTGGCCGCCCGCAACTACCTGGAGCTGCTCGCCGAGGCCCCGGACCGGATCCGCGGCTGCGCCCACGAGACATGCGTCCTGCACTTCTTCGACACGTCGAGGAACGGCACCCGCCGCTGGTGTTCGATGGCCGCGTGCGGCAACCGCGCGAAGGCGTCCCGCCATTACGCCCGCTCCAAGGAGAACTGAGCGAATCCGCGCCCATTGCGGTGTTACCCGGTCAAAACACATCGCGGGTTTTCCCCATACATCAATATCGTTTTGGTCAACGGTCCCCAAAATCCCGTCCCTTGGGTGAAGCTGTGCCCTCGTCCGGCACTGGACTCTTCACCGACAAGGGATGCCGATGACCCTCACCCCTGAGCGTGATCCGATACCCGGCCCGAGACGCCTGGCCCGCATGGCCGTGGCCGTGGGCGTGGTGGCCGCTCTCTCCGCGGCCGGGCCGATACCCCTGGCCCTCGCAGCGGACACGCCACCCGCCGCGGCCGCCGACCCGGGCGTCAAGTCCGCCCGGTACAAGCTGGGCGCGGACGACGCCGATCTGCTCGCCGAGGCCAAGGCGGACGGCGACAAGAACGTCACGATGATGATCGCGACCGCGCCGGGCCGGACCGAGCAGGTCGCCGAGGAACTGGACGCGGTCAGGGGCGGCTCGGTGGGCCGGACCTACGACAGGCTCGGCTACGTCCGGGCCACCGTCCCCACCGGCAAGGCGGACTCGGCCATCGCCGCCGCCGCGAAGCTCTCCTCGGTGCACGCGATCGACCTGCGCCAGGAGATCCCGCTGGACGACCCGGCGCCGAACGGCGCCAAGTCCTCCTCGGGAACGGCCGCTCACAGCGGGCCGGACAAGAACACCCCCGCCGAGAACCCGTACAACCCGTCCTTCGAGACCGGCGCCGTCGACTTCGTCAAGGACCACCCGAAGGCGGACGGCCGGGGCATCACCATCGGCATCCTCGACTCCGGCGTCGACCTCGGCCACCCGGCGCTGCAGAAGACCACCACCGGCGAGCGCAAGATCGTCGACTGGGTGACGGCCACAGACCCGATCGTGGACAGCGACGCGACCTGGCGGCCCATGGTCACCGCGGTCTCCGGCCCGAGCTTCGGCTACGGCGGCCAGACCTGGACGGCGCCGGCGGGCTCGTACGAGATCAGCACCTTCAAGGAGTCCGCCACCACCGGCGGCGACGAGAAGGGCGACCTCAACCGGGACGGCGACACCACCGACAGCTGGGGCGTGCTCTACGACCCCGCGGCCGGCACGGTCACGCTGGACCTGGACAACGACCACGACTTCACCGACGACACCCCGATGAAGCCGTACAAGGACGGCTACCAGATCGGCTACTTCGGCACCGACGACCCGAAGACCGACGTGGCCGAGCGGGTGCCGTTCGTCGTGCAGATCCGCAAGGACGTGCCGATGGACCCGTACGGGGGTGACTGGGTCGGCAAGAAGGCCGACTTCGTCAACATCGGCGTCATCGAGTCCGAGCACGGCACGCACGTCGCCGGCATCACCTCCGCCAACGGCCTGTTCGGCGGGAAGATGAACGGCGCCGCCCCGGGCGCGAAGATCGTCTCCTCGCGTGCCTGCACCTGGACCGGCGGCTGCACCAATGTCGCCCTCACCGAGGGCATGATCGACTTGGTGGCCGACCGGGGCGTCGACATCGTCAACATGTCGATCGGCGGCCTGCCGGCGCTGAACGACGGCAACAACGCGCGCGCCGAGCTGTACACCCGGCTCATCGACACCTACGGCGTCCAGCTGGTCATCTCCGCGGGCAACTCCGGCCCCGGTGCCAACACCATCGGCGACCCGGGCCTCGCGGACAAGGTGATCTCGGTCGGCGCGGGCGTCTCCAAGGAGACCTGGGCCGCCAACTACGGCTCCCAGGTGGAGAAGAAGTACCAGATGATGCCCTTCTCCTCGCGCGGCCCGCGGGAGGACGGCGGCTTCACCCCGACCCTGGTCGCGCCCGGCGCCGCGATCAACACCACCCAGACCTGGCTGCCGGGCTCCCCGGTCGCCGAGGCGGGCTACTCGCTGCCGGCCGGCTACTCGATGCTCCAGGGCACCTCGATGGCCTCCCCGCAGGCCGCGGGCGCGAGCGCGCTGCTGCTGAGCGCCGCGAAGCAGAGGGGCATCGACCTGACGCCCGCGAAGCTGCGCACCGCGCTGACCTCGACGGCCGACCACATCAAGGGCGTGCAGGCCTATGAGGAGGGCGCGGGCCGCATCAACATCGTGGACGCGTGGGACGCGATCCGCGACGACGCCGACGCCCACGAGTACACCGTCGAGGCTCCCGTCGACACCGCGCTCGACCAGGCGCTGAAGACCCCGGGCCACGGCACCGGCCTGTACGACCGCGAGGGCGGCCTGAAGACCGGCCAGAAGAAATCGTACGACGTCACCATCACCCGTACCTCCGGCCCGGACAAGGCCGTACGGCACGAGCTGCACTTCGAGAACAACGCCGGTGGCACCTTCCGGATCCTCGGCGACGACGTCGTGAAGCTGCCGCTGAACCAGCCGGTGACCGTCAAGGTCCAGGCGGCCCCGCGGTCGGCCGGCATCAAGAGCGCGATCCTGGAGGTCGACGACCCGCGCACGGAGGGGATCGACAAGCAGATCCTCACCACGGTCGTGGTCTCCGCCCCCGTCGGCTACACCTACTCCGCGTCCGGTTCGGTGCAGCGCGACAGCACGCGGTCGTACTTCCTGAACGTGCCGGCGGGCGCCAAGTCGCTGGAGGTCGCGCTCGGCGGGCTGAAGGACACGAGCCAGACCCGCTTCATCGCCGTCCACCCGTACGGCACTCCGGTCGACAACACCGGCACCCCGTACTGCTACAACAACTACCTGGACGGCAACGGCTGCAAGCCCGGCGTGCGGTCCTACGCCGACCCGCAGCCCGGCGTCTGGGAGGTCGAGGTCGAGGCACGCCGTACCTCTCCGCTGCTGGACAACCCCTACACGCTGGACGTCTCCGTCCTGGGCGCGGCCTTCGCCCCGCAGACCGTGACCGTGCCCGAGGCCAAGGTCGGCACCCCGGCCACCGCCTCCTGGAAGGTGACCAATAAGTACGCGGCCCTCGACGGCAAGCTGACCGGCGGCCCGCTCGGCTCCTCCAGGACCTCCCGCCCGTCGATCAAGGAGGGCGAGACGCAGACCACCACGGTGGACGTCCCGGCGGGCGCCAAGTCCCTGGACGTCGCCATCGGCGCCGTCTCCGACGCGTCCGCCGATCTCGACCTGACCGTGTACGACGCGAGCGGCAAGCAGGTCGCACAGTCCGCGGACGGCGACTCGGAGGAGGCGGTCTCCCTCCCGTCGCCGGCCGCCGGTACGTACACCATCAAGGTGGTGGGCTACTCGGTGCCGTCCGGCTCGACCGCCTACGACTACCGGGACGTGTTCTTCTCCTCCGCCCTCGGCACCGTCACGGTCGACGACTCGACGCCGGTCGAGCTCGGCACGGGCGACTCGGCCACCGTGACCGGCCGGGTCACGGCCGCCGCCGAGGCCCCGGCCGGACGCGAGTTCTTCGGGCAGGTCCAGCTGGTGAACGCGCGCGGCACGGTCGCGGGCGTCGGCAGCGTGAAGATCGAGAAGGTCACGCCGTAGCGAGGCCGGCCTGAGGTGGGGGGCGGGTGTCCGGGGGGACACCCGCCCCTCATGGTGTGCCGGTCGGCTCCTCCTCGGACGGGCACGTGGCGCGCCGGGACTCGGGCAGCGCCTCGGTGATCCAGGCCCGGTCGGCGGCCACTCGGCTGTCCCCCACGGCCCACAGACCGGCGTTGTCCCGGCCCTGGCCGACCCCGACGAGCACGTGCTGTCCCTTGCGCGGGGCAGGCTGCGCGCCGCCGTCGAGGAGGAAGCTCACCTCGGCCGGTGTGTGCGCGGGCTTGTAGGAGCGGCTCACCCTCAGCACGATCCGGGTCCGGGGATGCGCGGGCTGCGGCTCGACCTCGGCCACGGTGCCCTCCACGACCAGCCGGTAGCAGGCCAGGACCCGCGCGGGGTCGGTGGGCCGGCCACCGTCGCCGTAGGCCTCGGCCGGGGCGTCGCGCGAGCCCTTGGCCGCGCTGTCCGCGCTGTCCGCGGAGCCCCCGCTCATCAATCCGCCCCCCGCGGAATGCGTGACGACCCAGCCGAACCCCGCGACCATCGCGAACGCGGCGCCGGCCGCGAGCGACCCGAGAGCGATCCGCAGGGCCCGGCGCGGGCCGGACGGACGGCCCGGACGCGGCGGACGGGCGGGGCGCGCGGGCCCCACGGGACGGGTCACACCGCGCGGCCGGGGCGCGCCTGCCCCGGCTCCCCCGGTGCCTCCCGTGCCTCTGGCTGCCCCTGCTCCCCCGGTTCCCCCCGTCTCCCTCGTCCCGCCGGAATTCCCGGTCGCCGGTTTCCCGGCGGCCGCCGACGCCTCACGAGCAGCCGAAGCCCCGTCCGCGTCCCGTCCCGCGGCCCGCTGCCCCGCTGCCTCCCGCTCTTCCGCCTCCGGTCCTCCTGCTTCGTTCTCAGGCAATACCTCCCCGGTCAGCGCCTCCGCGAGCCAGCTCAGCCGCTCCCGCAGCACCGCCACGTCGGCCTCGGCCGAGCGGTGTTCGGCCAGGAAGGCGGTGTCCTCGCCGGCCTCCTCCGGCAACGGTTCGCCCGTGATCGCGGCCATCAGCGCGTCCATGCCGCCGTACTCCGCGGCACCCTCGCCGCGCCCGGCGTCCGCCGCGCCCTCGTGTCCGGCGGTCATCTCACACCACCTCGTCCTCGTGCAGCCTCTCGCGCAGGGCGCGGACCGCCGTGTGCAGCCTGCTCTTGACCGTGCCCTCGGGAATGCCGAGCTCCTCGGCGATCGCGCGCACCGGCAGATCGCCGAAGAAGCGCAGGATCACCACCTGCCGCTGGGCGTCGGGCAGTTCGTCCAGGCCCCGGGCGACGGCGAGGGAGAGCAGGCTGGTCTCCTCGCCGGAGGGGTGCACCGGCTCGCGCAACGACGCCAGCCGCTCACCCAGCCGCTCCTGGCGCCGCTTGGCCCGGTGCCAGTCCATGGCCAGGTTGGAGGCGACCACCGCCACCCACGCCGAGACGTCCCGCGGCGCCTCGCGCCCGCTCGCGGCCCGTTCCAGCAGCCGCAGGCGGACCTGCTGCACCCCGTCCAGCAGGTCCGTCTGCGGCACCCCGCCGAGCGCGAGCACCGCCCGCACCCGGCGTTCCTGGGCCGCGTCCAGCGGATCCTCACCGGTGCGGTCGGCACCGGCGTACGCCCCCTGGTCGCGGCGCCCCCCTCCGCGCAGCACAAGCCACCCCCTCACGCGTCTGCCCCTACGACGGCCGAGGGGGCGGAAACGTTCGGGCGCGTTCAGAGGCGTACGTCACACCCGGTGTGCCCGGGGTCCGGGCGGGCAGGGGCCGGACAGCACAGCTTCCGGCGCGGGGCCCCGGGCAAGGGAATATCTCCAGCTCAGCCGGGTGACGGACGAAGGCGGGGAACCGTCGGCCGGGTGATCGTGTCCCACTCCTCGGGCACGCTTCGCAAAGAATTGGACAGGTGGACCGGGGTCGGCCGCATGATGGAAAAGCCCCGGTCGAGCAAGCAACACAGAGGGAGTCGTCGTGAGGGTCGGAATCGTCGGAGCCACCGGTCAGGTCGGCACGGTCATGCGCAGGATCCTCGTGGAGCGGAACTTCCCGGTCACCGAGCTGCGCCTGTTCGCCTCGGCCCGCTCCGCCGGGACGGTCCTTGACGGTGTGACGGTGGAGGACGCGACGTCCGCCGACTACACCGGTCTCGACATCGTGATCTTCTCCGCGGGCGGCGCGACCTCCCGGGCGCTGGCCGAGAAGGTCGCCTCGCAGGGTGCCGTAGTGATCGACAACTCCTCCGCCTGGCGCAAGGACCCCGAGGTCCCGCTGGTGGTCTCCGAGGTGAACCCGCACGCGATCGCCGACCGCCCCAAGGGCATCATCGCCAACCCGAACTGCACCACCATGGCCGCGATGCCGGTGCTGCGGCCGCTGCACGAGGAGGCCGGCCTCGAAGCGCTGGTCGTCGCCACCTACCAGGCGGTGTCCGGCTCCGGACTCGCGGGCGTGGCCGAGCTGCACGGCCAGGCCCAGAAGGTGGTCGCCGAGGCGGACCGGCTGACCCACGACGGCGGGGCGGTCGACTTCCCCGAGCCGCAGGTCTACAAGCGGCCGATCGCCTTCAACGTGCTGCCGCTCGCGGGCTCGATCGTCGACGACGGTCTCCACGAGACCGACGAGGAGCAGAAGCTGCGCAACGAGTCCCGCAAGATCCTGGAGATCCCGGACCTGAAGGTCTCCGGCACCTGTGTGCGCGTGCCCGTCTTCTCCGGTCACTCCCTCCAGATCAACGCCCGCTTCGCCCGCCCGGTCTCCCCGGAGCGCGCGACCGAGCTGCTCGCGAAGGCCCCGGGTGTGGTCCTCTCCGACATCCCCACGCCCCTCCAGGCGGCGGGCCAGGACCCCTCGTACGTCGGCCGCATCCGCCGCGACGAGACGGTGGACAACGGCCTGGCCCTGTTCGTCTCCAACGACAACCTCCGCAAGGGCGCCGCGCTGAACGCGGTCCAGATCGCGGAACTGGTGGCGGCCGAGCTGTCGGCGAAGTAGTACGAGTTCTCCGGAAAGGGGCGGTCACGCGCGCGTGGCCGCCCCTTCAGCCTGTCGCGGCCCGGCGCCCCCGCAGGCCCGGCGCCCCGGCGGAAGCATCGCCTTCCGTGTAGATCCCATGGAAGGATGGCGCAACCCACACATAACGAGGAGATGACCGCGTGCCTGGCACAAACCTGACTCGCGAAGAGGCGCGGCAGCGGGCGAAGCTGCTCACCGTTGACTCGTACGAGATCGATCTCGACCTCTCCGGGGCGCAGGAGGGCGGTACCTACCGGTCCGTGACCACGGTGCGCTTCGACGTCGCCGAAAACGGCGCCGATTCCTTCATCGACCTCGTGGCCCCGGCGGTCCACGAGGTGACGCTCAACGGGGACGCGCTCGATGCGGCCGAGGTCTTCAAGGACTCCCGGATCGCGCTGGCCGGCCTGCTCGAGGGGCGCAACGTCCTCCGGGTCGTCGCCGACTGCGCCTACACCAACACCGGCGAGGGCCTGCACCGCTTCGTGGACCCGGTCGACGAGCAGGCCTACCTGTACACCCAGTTCGAGGTCCCGGACGCCCGCCGGGTCTTCGCCTCCTTCGAGCAGCCGGACCTGAAGGCGACCTTCCAGTTCACCGTGAAGGCCCCCGAGGGCTGGAGCGTGATCTCCAACTCTCCGACCCCGGAGCCCAAGGACAACGTCTGGTCCTTCGAGCCGACGCCGCGCATCTCGTCGTACATCACGGCGCTGATCGTCGGCCCGTACCACTCCGTGCACAGCGTGTACGAGAAGGACGGGCAGAGCGTGCCGCTCGGCATCTACTGCCGTCCCTCGCTCGCCGAGTTCCTGGACTCGGACGCCATCTTCGAGGTCACCCGGCAGGGCTTCGACTGGTTCCAGGAGAAGTTCGACTACGCCTACCCGTTCGCGAAGTACGACCAGCTGTTCGTGCCCGAGTTCAACGCGGGCGCGATGGAGAACGCGGGCGCGGTGACCATCCGCGACCAGTACGTCTTCCGGTCCAAGGTGACGGACGCGGCCTACGAGGTGCGCGCGGAGACGATCCTGCACGAGCTGGCCCACATGTGGTTCGGCGACCTGGTCACCATGGAGTGGTGGAACGACCTGTGGCTGAACGAGTCGTTCGCCACCTACACCTCCATCGCCTGCCAGGCCTCCGCGCCCGGCTCGAAGTGGCCGCACTCGTGGACCACGTTCGCGAACTCGATGAAGACCTGGGCGTACCGGCAGGACCAGCTGCCGTCCACGCACCCGATCATGGCGGACATCCGCGACCTGGACGACGTGCTGGTCAACTTCGACGGCATCACGTACGCCAAGGGCGCGAGCGTGCTCAAGCAGCTGGTCGCGTACGTCGGTGAGGACGAGTTCTTCAAGGGCGTGCAGGCCTACTTCAAGCGGCACGCGTTCGGCAACACGCGCCTGTCCGACCTGCTGGGCGCCCTGGAGGAGACCTCCGGGCGTGACCTGAAGACCTGGTCGAAGAAGTGGCTGGAGACGGCGGGCATCAACGTCCTGCGCCCGGAGATGCGGACGGACGCCGACGGGGTCATCACCTCCTTCGCCGTCCGCCAGGAGGCCCCGGCGCTGCCCGCCGGAGCCAAGGGCGAGCCGGTGCTGCGCCCGCACCGCATCGCGATCGGCCTGTACGACCTCGACGGGGACGGCAAGCTGGTGCGCACCGAGCGGATCGAGCTGGACGTCGACGGCGAGCTGACGGCCGTGCCGCAGCTGACCGGCGAGCGCCGCCCGGCCGTGGTCCTGCTCAACGACGACGACCTCTCCTACGCCAAGGTCCGCCTGGACGAGAAGTCGCTGAAGGTCGTCACCGAGCACCTGGGCGACTTCGCGGAGTCGCTGCCGCGTGCCCTGTGCTGGGCGTCGGCCTGGGACATGACCCGCGACGGCGAGCTGGCCACCCGCGACTATCTGTCGCTGGTGCTGTCCGGCGTCGGCAAGGAGTCCGACATCGGCGTGGTGCAGTCGCTGCAGCGCCAGGCGAAGCTGGCGATCGACATGTACGCCGACCCGGCCGCCCGCGAGGCCCTGCTGACCCGCTGGACCGACGCCACGCTGGCCCATCTGCGCGCGGCCGAGCCGGGCAGCGACCACCAGCTGTCCTGGGCCCGGGCGTTCGCGGCGACCGCCCGCACCCCCGAGCAGCTGGACCTGCTGGAGGCCCTGCTGGACGGCACGCACACGGTCGAGGGCCTGGCCGTCGACACCGACCTGCGCTGGGCGTTCGTGCAGCGGCTCGCGGCGGTCGGCCGGTTCGACGAGGCGGAGATCGCCGGCGAGTACGAGCGGGACAGGACCGCGGCCGGTGAGCGGCACGCGGCCACCGCCCGCGCGGCCCGCCCGACGCCGGAGGCCAAGGCGGAGGCGTGGGCGTCGGTCATCGACTCCGACAAGCTGCCGAACGCCGTGCAGGAGGCCGTGATCGGCGGCTTCGTGCAGACCGACCAGCGCGAGCTGATCGCACCGTACGCGGACAAGTACTTCGAGGTCGTCAAGGACGTCTGGGACGCCCGTTCGCACGAGATCGCCCAGCAGATCGCGATCGGTCTGTACCCGGCGGTCCAGGTCTCCGCGGAGACCCTGGCCAAGACGGACACCTGGCTGGCGGCGGCCGAGCCGAACGCGGCCCTGCGCCGGCTGGTCTCGGAGTCCCGCTCGGGCATCGAGCGCGCGCTGAAGGCCCAGGCGGCGGACGCGGCGGCGTAGCAGTCCGACCACGACGAGGGCGCCCGGTGTGACACCGGGCGCCCTTTTCCATGGACCCGGCGAGGGCGGCCCGGCCGGCCTCGGCCGCATCGATGTCCGCATCTATGTCCGTATCCCGCCGGTGGGCGGCCGGGCGGCGCGGGACGCTGGCCGTATGACCGCATACACCGCACGACCGCTGACGCCCACGGTCCTGAAGGAGCTGCGCGGCCGCGACGACGCGGGCCGGCCCATGGCTCCCTTCACCGACGAGGAGGGCGACGCCCCGCTGCGCTGCTGTCTGCGCCGCAGCATGCCCGGCGAGCGGATCGCCCTGGTCGCGTACGCGCCCCTGCGCCGCTGGGCGGCCGAGACGGGGGCCGACCCGGGCGCCTACGACGAGCAGGGCCCCGTCTTCGTCCACGCTGACGACTGCTCCGGACCGGACACCGACACCCTGCCCTTCACGAACGCCCACCGCACCGTGCGCCGCTACTCCGCCGACGGCCGCATCCTCGGCGGCCGCCTGGTCGAGGACGAGACCGGCTTCGTACCGGCCTTCACCGAGGCCTTCGCCGACCCGGAGGTGGCACTCGTGCAGGTGCGGGCGGTGGAGTACGGGTGCTTCCTGTACGAGGTGCGGCGGCCCTAGGCCGCGGAGCCCAGGCCCGTCGCCGCGTCCCGCAGGGCGCGCAGCACCTTGTCCACGGCCGCTCCCGCCTCCGCGCCCCTGCGCACCGCCGCCACCACATGCCGTACCGGCCGCTCCGGGCCCAGTTCCCGCAGCACCACGCCGTCGCGGCGCGCCGCCGCCGTCCGCGGGACCAGGGCGACCCCCATCCCCGCCGCCACCATGGCCAGGATCGCGGTCCAGCCGGAGGCCGAGTGGCCCTGGTGGGGGCTGAAGCCGGCGGACTCGCAGGCGCGGCGGGTGATGTCGGACCAGGGGCCGCTGCCGCCGAAGATCCACGGTTCGGCGGCGAGGTCGGTGAGCCGTAGGGCGGGGGCCGAGGCGAGCGGGTGGCCGGGCGGGAGAGCGACGTCCAGGGGGTCGGCCAGGAGCGGCACCCTGGTGAAGCGCCCGTCGGCCGTGCCGGGTGCCCGCGCCGCGAGGGACAGGGCGAGGTCCGCTTCCCCGGCGGCCAGCAGCTCGTACGCCTCGGCGGCCTCCGCCTCCCGGACGCGTACGGTCACCGCGGGGTGCCTGGCCCGCAGCGCCAGTACGGCCGGTACGACCAGCGCCGGGACCGCCGTCGAGAAGGCCGCGACCCGCACCTCTCCTGCCTCGCCCTGCGTATAGGCGGTCAACTCGGCTTCCGCGCGCTCCAGTTGCTCGAAGACCGGTTCGGTGTGCCGCAGGACCAGCCGGGCGGCGTCGGTGAGCCGGACCCGGCGGCCGTGGGCCTCCAGCAGGGGCACGCCGAGCTGGGAGGCGAGGTTGGTGAGCTGCTGGGAGACCGCCGAGGGGGTCATGTGCAGGGCCTCGGCCGTCGCGGTGACGGTGCCCCGCTCGCGCAGGGTGCGCAGGATCCGCAGCTTCCTCAGGTCCCACTCGGCCATACGGGCACGTTACCCGCCCCGAGGAGCAGCCGATCGCGGCGGATCACCCAGGCCGAGTTGAGTATCCGGGCTCAGGCCCGGGCCGTCCCCGCGCGGCGAGCATCGGTGCGGCGGCGCAGCCGAGACCGCCGGATCCATCCAGCTGAGACAGTTACGGAGAACCCGCCATGTCCCGACGTGTCGCCCTGTCCCTGGCCGCCGGTGTCGTCGTCCTCGGAGGCGCCGGAGCGGTCGCCATCGCCTACGCCGAGAACCAGCCCCCCGCCCTGGCCCACAGCACCGCCCGCTACACCGCCCCCGAGGGCAAGCGGGACGGCTCGTTCACCTTCACCACCGAGGTCAGGACGTCCTCGGGCGTCAAGAGCCTGAAGGTGCTGCCCTGGCCGGGGAACTCCTCGCTCGCCGAGAAGGAGCCGACCGCCAAGGACATGACCGCGGCGGAGGCGGCCACCTGCAAGCCCGCCGGCAAGGACACCGTGCGCTGCGCCTACAGGACCGGGGTGACCGGCGCCGACGCCGCGTCGTCCCCGCGCGGTTCCTGGCACGTCGCCGTGCTGGCCACCGCCGGGGACGGCACCACCACCCTGGACACGAAGGCGGCGGGATTCACCGTCGGCTGAGCACCGCCGGTGCTCCCGCTCCGGTCAGCGACGGGAGCCCGTACCCAGCACGACCCCGCCCAGGATCAGTGCCATGCACAGGAGCTGGGGCCCGGTGGTGGTCTCGCCGAGCAGCGCCCAGGAGAGCAGGGCCACGCAGACGGGCTGGAGGTAGTAGACGATGCCGGCGCGGGCGGCGCCGATCAGGGCGATGGCCTTGTTCCAGGCGAAGAAGGCGACCGCCGAGGAGGCCACGCCGACGTAGAGGAGGGGCAGGACCGTGCCGGGGGTCGGGCTGAAGCCGCCCTGGAGGGCGAGGCTCGCCGCCTGTACGGGCAGCAGGAGGACGGTGCCGACGAGGAACGTGGTGAACAGGAAGGCGGTGCCGCCCAGTTCGGCGGGCCTGCGGCGCAGCAGGGCGCTGTAGCCGGCGAAGCTGCAGCACGCCGCGACCATCCACAGGTCGCCGGCGCCGAAGCGCGCCCCGCCGCCGACGAGCAGCACCACTCCCGCGCAGGCCGTCAGCAGCCCGGTGGTCCGCCGCGCTCCGAGCCGTACGCCGCCCAGCCGCTCGAACACCGCCATCAGCACCGGCGAGGCGGCCATGATCATGCCCATGGTGGCGGCCGGAGTGGTGAGACCTGCCTGGTTGACGAGGGTGTTGTAGACGGCGACACCGAGCAGGGAGGCCAGGAGGACGTAGCGGAAGTGGCGTCGGATCGGCTCGCGTTGCCGCCAGGCCCGGCGGGCGCCCAGCGGTGCGACGACGGCCAGCGCGATCACCCAGCGCCAGAAGGCGTGCTGCACGGGCGGGACGCTGTCGTGCAGCGCGCGCGAGGTGACGAAGCTGCCGGACCAGACGACCGTGGCGAGGGCGGCGAGGGCGAGGCCGAGCGCGGGGGCGGCGGCCGTGCGGGAGCGGGTGCGGGGAGTGGCGGTCCGGTGCAGGGCTGTGGCCACGGAGATCCTTTCGGTGAGCGGTGTGCGCCTACCGTCCCAGCGGCCGATCTGTCAGGTCCATCGAATCTTTTCGACTGGTCTTTTCAGCAGAACTGAAAGATTGGCTCCTGCCCGTGCCCAGCTGTCCGGCCAGCGTCGCCCCGAAGGCCAGCGCCATTCCCCCTATCTGCACCGGCGTCAGCGCCTGCCCGAGGGCCGCCCAGCCGACGACGGCCGCGGTCAGCGGGGAGAGCGGGCCGAGGAAGCCGACCTGGGTGGCGGTGAGCCGGCCGATGCCGCGGAACCAGAGCCAGTAGGCGACCGCCGTGTTGGCCAGCGCGAGGTAGAGGTAACCGCCGGCCGCCCGGCCGTCGAGTGCGGGCGGGGCGCCCTCGGCCAGGAAGGCGACCGGCGCGATGAGCAGACCGCCCGCCGTGAGCTGCCAGCCGGTGAGCGCGAGCGGGCCGACGCCGTCCGGCCGGCCCCACCGCTTGGTCAGCACCGTCCCGGCGGCCATCGAGCCGGTGGAGGCGACGGCCGCGAGGATCCCGATCGCGTCGAGCGCACCGGCTCCCCGGAGGACGACGAGGCTGACGCCGAACGCGGCCACGACCCCGGTGACCAGCGTGCGCGGGGCGGGCCGCTGCCGGAGCAGCAGCGCCGAGAGGCCCACCACGAACAGGGGCCCGACCGAGCCGACGACGGCGGCCGTCCCCCCGGGCAGCCGGTACGCCGAGACGAACAGCAGCGGAAAGAAGGCCCCGATGTTCAGCGCCCCCAGTACCGCCGCCTTTCCCCACCAGGCGCCGCGCGGCAGCACCCGGGTGAGGGCGAGCAGCAGCAGTCCGGCGGGCAACGCCCGCATCAGGGCCGTGAACAGGGGGCAGTCGGGCGGCAGGAACTGGGTGGTGACCGCGTAGGTGGTGCCCCAGGAGACGGGGGCGAGGGCGGTGAGCAGGACGGTCGCGGACCGTTTCACGATCGGATCCCTTCGGTTTCGTCAGTGGTGGAGGCCGCGCCGGTCCGGGCGGGAGGGGCGGCGGTGCCACCGCGGGTCACGGTCACCGGCAGGGGCCGCACCGCCTCCGCCGGCAGCCGGCGCTCCACCCGGACCAGCAGGGCGGCGGCCAGCGCCGAGGTGAGGACGAGGACGGCCCACGGCGCCCGGCCGTCCAGCGCGAGCAGGGCCGTGAACAGCGACGGCGCCACCGCCTTCGCCAGCGACCAGGACATCTGGTACGCCGCCAGGTACCGGCCGCGCACCGCCTCGGGCGCCGCCGCCATGGCGAGCACCTGGGCGGCGGGGCTGTGGATCAGCTCGCCGAGGGTGTAGACGACGACCACGACGGCCAGGGCGGCACCGAGGACCGTGTCCGAGCTCGGCCGCAGGGTGCCGAGCACGATCTGCGCGGCGAAGGCCGTCGCGAACAGGCCCCCGCCCAGCGCCGCCGCCCGGGTGCGCCGGGCGCCGGCCCGCCGTACCCACGCGCCGACGCCGACGCCGGCCACCGCGCACAGCACGGTGTTGACGGTGAAGGCGGCGCCGCTGAGCGCCGCGGGCCCGTGCAGCCACTCCACGACGAACAGCGGGAAGAGGACCGAGAGGGCCGAATAGCTCAGCGCGTTCAGGAAGTTGGCACCGGTGACGACCAGGAAGGGCCGGTCGGCGAGGACGAGCCGGTAGCCCGCGCCCGCCCGACGCGCACCCGGGGACCCGTCGGCCGCGCGCACCGGCTTCAGCGGGCGCAGCAGCAGCGCCGCCAGCGCGAAGGAGAGGGCGTTGCCCCAGGCCGCGTACGTGTAGCCGGTGCCGCCCGCGAGCGCGATGACCAGCGTGGCCAGCAGCGAGCCCGCCCCGTTGCCGGCGTTCTGCAGCGCCCGCGTCGACGCCTGGAGCCGGTCCCGCCCGGCGCCGCGCGCCACCTCGCCGATCAGGGACTGCTGTGCGGCGGGGAAGGCGCGGTCGGCGGCCGCGGTGACCAGGGCGACGGCCGCGAAGGCGGCGAGGGAGTGGGCGAAGGGGTAGAGGGAGAAGCCGACGACCCGGACGCCGTACAGCGCGTACTGCACGGGCCTCGCGCCGTACCGGTCCACCGCCGCCCCGGCGAGCGGGAGCGCGCCGAGGCCCACCAGGCCGGTGACCGTGAGCACGGCGCCCACGACGGCGAAGGACAGTCCGGTGACGTAGTGGAAGAACACCAGGGTGAACGGGACGTACATACCGGCCCCGACGCCGTTGACGGCGGCGGCGACGGGCAGGGCCCACTCCCCTGGTGCGCGCTCGTCCTTCCGGCTCTTTCTCTGCACGATGCCGCCCCCTTGAAGTGACTTGATGGAAAGTAGCTTAGCGCTAAGCAACTTTCCGACAAGCTACTTTCTTGCGGGTGACCGTCCGCAGAAGCGATACTCGGCACATGAAGGAAGGCCGGCAGCAGCACAAGGACCCCGTCGACGCGATCATCGGCCAGTGGGCGGCCGTGCGGCCCGACCTCGACACCAAGGCGATGGAGGTCTTCGGGCGGATCTACCGCCTCTCGCGCGCCATGGGCGACCGCATGGAGAAGGCCTACGCCGCCTATGGCATCTCGCGCGGCGAGTTCGACGTGCTGTCGACCCTGCGCCGCTCCGGCGAGCCGTACACCCTCTCACCGCGCCAGCTCTCGGCGACGCTGATGCTCACCACCGGCGGCATGACCGGCCGTCTCGACAAGCTGGAGCGGGCGGGCCTGCTGCGCCGCTCCCCCGACCCCCATGACCGCCGCGGCCTGCAGGTGACGCTGACCGAGAAGGGGTTCGACGTCATCGACCGGGCGGTCGGCGCGGGCCTCGCCGTCCAGACGGAGGCCCTGTCCTTCCTCGACGACGAACAGGCCGGCCAACTGGCCGGCCTGCTGAGGGAGTTGCTGGCGAGTACGGAGCGGGCGGAACACTAGCCACGCGGCTCCTGGCCGCCGACGTGTGCGGCCACCGCCACATGAACGGCGGCGGTACAGGCAGCTTCGTCACTGCCGGAGCAGGGGGCAGGGCCGGCTTCGTGCGGCCGTCTGCCGCACCTGCGGCCGCTTCGAGCGGGCAGCATGCACAGAGGGCGCCGTCCTCACCCACGTACGGCGGTGTGCGCGTACGGACGGGAGGACAGGCGCCCTCGGTAAAGAAATCGGGTCGTGCTCAGGCCTTCGCCTTGGCCTGGCCCGGCTTGGTCACCCGGATCTTGGACTTGTCCAGGGCCATCACCAGCCCCGCGATGACCGCGAACAGCACCAGCGGGAGCAGCACGTACAGGCCCAGCGTCGCACCGACGCTCAGGCCCTTGCCGGGGTCGTCGCCGTCGTCGCGGGTGAGCGCGAGGGCGGGGGACGACATGAGCAGCATCATCAGCGTCGTACCGGCGGCCAGGGCGCCGGCGCGCAGGGCGTTCTTCTTGTCCACGTTCTCAAGTTAGCGAACGGCTGCGCGGGCCGCGCGCTCGGGGTGCCCTACCGCGGCCCACCCCCCGTTCCCTCCCTCAGGACCTCCAGCAGTGCCCTCAGGCGGGGCGAGGCCGTCAGTTCCTCCAGTGTCACCGGTCTGCCCGCGGCGGAGGCGATCGGCAGGCGCCAGTTCGGGTACTGGTCCCACGTACCCGGCAGGTTCTGCGGGCGGCGGTCGCCGACGCCGTCCGGGAGCCAGACGCCGACCAGGCGGGCCGGGGTGCGCAGCAGAAAGCGGTGGACGCCCTGGATCTCCGCCTCCTCGGCGGTTCCCGGGGGCCCGGCGGCCGGGGTGTGCAGCAGGCCGAGGCTGCCCAGCAGGGCGAGCCACTCCGCGGTGTCCGCGGTCGCCGCCGCGCGTTCCTCGACAGCCGGGCGGGTGAGCAGGCCGAGCCGGTCGCGCAGGTCGACATGGTCGCCGGTGAGCCGGGCGGCGGTGGGCGGCAGGTCGTGGGTGGTCGCGGTGGCCAGGCAGTCGGCGCGCCAGCGCTCGGGCGGCAGCGGGCGGCCGTCGCCGTCCCAGTCCCGTTCGAACCACAGCACGGAGGTGCCGAGCACCCCGTGCCGCTGCAGCGTCTCGCGCACCCCCGGTTCCACGGTGCCCAGGTCCTCGCCGATCACCACCGCCCCGGCGCGGGACGCCTCCAGAGCGAGCAGGGCGAGCATGGCCTCGGCGTCGTAGCGGACGTACGTGCCCTCGGTGGGCGGGCTGCCCCGGGGCACCCACCACAGTCGGAACAGGCCCATCACGTGGTCGATGCGCAGGGCGCCGGCGTAACGGAAGAGGGCGCGCAGGAGGTGGCGGTAGGGGGCGTGCCCGGAGGCGGCGAGGCGGTCGGGGCGCCAGGGAGGCAGGCCCCAGTCCTGGCCGCGCGCGTTGAAGGCGTCGGGCGGGGCGCCGATGGACGTCCCGGCGGCGAAGTGGTCCTGCTGCGCCCAGGCGTCCGCGCCGTCGGGGTGCACGCCGACGGCGAGGTCGTGCACGATCCCGACGGGCATGCCGGCCTGGCGGGCGGCGTGCTGGGCGGCGCGGAGCTGGCCGTCGGTGAGCCAGGCGAGCCGGGTGTGGAAGCCGACGCGGCCGGCCAGCTCGGCGCGGGCGCGGGCGGTGTCGGCCGAGCGCGGGTCGCGCAGCCCCTCGGGCCAGCGGTGCCAGTCGGCGCCGTGGGTCTCGGCCAGCGCGCACCAGGTGGCGTGGTCCTCCAGGGCCTGGCCCTCCGCGGCGCGAAAGGCGTCGTAAGCGGCCTGCCGCCGCGGTCCGAGCGGAACACGGAGCACCAGTTCCAGGGCCTCGTGCTTCAGCTCCCACACCGCGTCCCGGTCGATGAGGGCGCCCTTGTCCAGGACGGCGGCGCGCAGCCGGTCTGCGCGCTTGAGCAGCGCGCGGATCCGGGCGCGGTCCTCGGGGTCCTCGACGTACGCGAACTCGGGGATCTCCTCGATCCGCAGGTGGACGGGGTCGGGGAAGCGGCGGGAGGACGGCCGGTAGGGGGACGGGTCGGTGGGGGCCCCGGGCACGGCCGCGTGCAGCGGGTTGACCTGCACGAACCCGGCACCGACGGTGCGTCCCGACCAGTCGGCCAGCTCGGCGAGGTCGGCGAGGTCGCCCATGCCCCAGGAGCGCCCGGAGAGCAGTGAGTACAGCTGGACGAGGAGGCCGTAGGAGCGGGCGGCGGGGGTGGGCAGCCGGTTCGGGGCGACGATGAGGTGGGCGTGTGCGCCGCGTCCGTCGGGTGCGGTGGCGCTCACCCGGTGCACACCGGCCGGCAGGCCCTCGGCCGTGTCCCGGGTCTCGCCCTGCTCGGTCTCGATGCTCAGGCGGGTGCCGGGCGGCAGTGCGGCGAAGGCGTCGGGCAGCCCCTCGGTGCCGTCCCACCGGACCACGGTCGGCGGCAGCAGCCGTTCGCGCAGCTCGCGCTCCCGTTCGGCGAGCGCGGCGCGGACGGCGTCCGGGGTGTCCGCGTCCACCCCGAGGGCGGTCAGGGCGGCGACCACGGCGGCGGTGGAGACCCGGACGGTGCGGTCCGGGGACGGGCTGTAGGAAGTGGCGACCCCGTGCAGCTCGGCGAGCCGCGACAGCTCCTCGTCGTCGTGCGCCGCGGCCATCTACAGCCCCGGGCCGAAGAAGTCCGGGACCGGGTCGGACTCGCTGGTCAGCGGGGCGACGTCGGCGAGCGGCGGCTCGCTGGTGAGGGGCTCGGCATCGGGCAGCGGCGGCTCGCTGGTCAGCGGCGCCTGCGCGCAGGGGCTCTCCGCGCTGAAGGCGCACTCCTGTCCGCCGAGGGTCTCGGCGGACGGCTCCGCCACGGGTTTCCACTGGGCCGGAATGACGAGATGAGCCGGTGCGGCCACGGGGGCCTCCTTCTCGAAGCAGCTTGGGTCGGATGACCGAGCCCTACCCAGTGGGCGCGATGCCAGACGTGCTCGGAGAGAACAACGTCCGGACGTGACCCTTCACTATTCACTCAGTACATGTATCTAGTGCATACTGATCTCCATGAGCACCCGGCACATCCTCCTGGGGCTGCTCGAGGCGGGGCCGAGCCATGGCTACGACCTCAAGCGGCGCCACGACGAACGCTTCCCGCAAGCCCGTCCGCTGGCCTACGGGCAGGTCTACACGACCTTGCAACGCCTGGTCCGGGACGGTCTCGCGGAGGTCGACGGGACCGACGCCGACGGCGGGCCGGAACGCACGCGCTACCGGTCGACGGACGACGGAGTGCGCGAACTGGCCCGGTGGGCCGGCGCGATCGCCGCGCCCGTGCCCTTCGTGGCGAACGAGATCTTCACCAAGATCGTGGTCCTGATCCTGGCCGGCGGCGATCCGGCCGCCTATGTACGCGCCCAGCGCGCCGCCCACATGGAACGGATGCGGGAACTCACGGCCGTGAAGACCGCCCCCGGCGCCGATCTGGCGACCGTACTCTCGGCCGACTATGCCCTCAACCACCTCGACGCCGACCTCCGCTGGCTGAACACCACGGCGGCCCGGCTGACCACTCTGACCGCGGAGGTCGACGCAGCATGAGCAACAGGGGGGACTCCTCGGTGCCGCTTCTGGCGGGCCGGGACCTGGTCAAGGCGCACGGCAGGACCGAGGCGCTGCGCGGCGCCTCGGTCGAACTGCGCGCGGGCGAGATCCTCGCGGTGACCGGGGCGAGCGGCAGCGGAAAGTCGACGCTGCTGCACTGCCTGGCGGGGATCGTGCGGCCGGACGACGGCGCGGTGGTCTACGACGGGGTGCGGCTCGACCGGCTGCCGGAGAAGCGGCTCAGCGAGCTGCGCCGTACCGACTTCGGTGTGGTGTTCCAGTTCGGGCAGCTCATCCCCGAACTGACGGCCGTGGACAATGTCGCGCTGCCGCTGATGCTGGGCGGCGCCGACCGCGCCGGGGCCCGGGAGAGGGCCGGCGAGTGGCTGGAGCGGTTCGGGGTGCGCGGGCAGGAGGAGCTGCGGCCGGGCGAGCTGAGCGGGGGCCAGGCACAGCGCGTCGCCCTGGCCCGGGCGCTGGTGACCGGTCCCAAGGTGGTCTTCGCGGACGAGCCGACGGGAGCCCTGGACTCCCTGGCGACCGAGCAGGTGCTGACGGCCCTGGTGCACACGGCCCGCGAGTCGGGCACGGCGGTGCTGCTGGTCACGCACGACGCCCAGGTCGCGGCGTACGCGAACCGCGAGGTGCGGCTGAGCGACGGCGCCGCGGTGCCGGCGGAGGTGGCGGCGTGACGACCCGTGTGGGCGGCGGATGGACCGCCGATGTACGGCTCGCCTGGCAGCTCACCCGCGGCTCCGACCGGCAGGAGTGGTGGCGGATCGGGCTGACCGCGGCCGGGGCCGCGGCGGCGACGGGGATCGCCCAGGCCGCCGTCGCCCTGGCCTCGCTCCAGGGGTACTACTCGGTGTCCGTCGGCAGCGGCCTGCTGAACAACCCCGGTGAGCGTTCGGGGGTGGTGGCCGGCCTGCTGCTTCTGCTGGTGCCGGTGCTGGGGTTCCTCGGGCAGTGCGCCCGGATCGGCGCCGTGCACCGCGACCGGCGCCTTGCCGGGTTGCGGCTGGCCGGCGCCGGCCCGGCCCAGGTGCGCCGGATCGCCGCGCTGGAGACGGGGCCCGCCTGTCTGCTGGGCTCGGCCCTCGCCACCGCCGTCGCGGTGCCGGTGATGCCGGGTGTGTGGGCCGGCCCGCCGACCGGGGCCTGGGCCGGGATGGCACTGGTCGCCCTCGGGGTGCCGGTGCTGGGCGCGGCGGCGGGCGCGCTGGCGCTGCGCCGGGTGGTCGCCTCACCGCTCGGGTGGGTGCGCCGGGTGCGGTCCGGCAGCGGGCGGGGGCCGGGGCTGGTGTTCGCCGGCGGGGTGCCGGTCGTACTGCTCCTGGCGTTCTGGGCCGTCGCGAACAGTTCCGCCAGTGGGCCGGGGCGGCTGCAGCTGACGTTGTTCGGTCTGGTCATCGTGGTCGGAGCGGGCACGGTGTGGCTGGCCGGGGGCACGGCCAGGCTGGTCGGGCGGGTGCTGGCGGGCCGTGCCCGTTCGGCGGCGACACTGATCGCGGCGGAACGGCTGCGCGACGATCCGTGGGCCATGGCCCGCACGCACGCGGCCGTCCTGCTGGTCACGATCGTCGGCACGGGCTTCGTCGGCGTCCGCCAGGTGTTCCTCGCCGGCGTGTACGACATGAGCCGCGACGACCAGCTCGGCATGCCGGTGTCCTTCTACACGACCGGCATCGACCTGACCGGCGCCGCGGTCCTGCTCGCCGTCGCGATCACCCTCTCCGGCCTCGCCGTCGGCACCGCCGAGTCGCTGGCGAACCGTCGCCGGGGCCTTGCCGCACAGGTCGCCGCCGGGGTGCCGCGTGCGGTGCTGGGCCGGGCGCTGCTCCTGGAGACCGCGCTGCCGCTGGCCCCCGCGGTCGCGCTGGGAGGAGTGGGCGGCATGGCGATCGGCACCGTGTACGCCTCGCTGACCGCGGGCGGTGTCACCCAGGCCGTGCCGTACGTCGCGCTGCTGGTCCCGCTGGGCATGTACGCGTGCTGCCTGCTGGCGGCGGCCACCTCGCTCCCCCTGCTGCGCCGCTCGGCGCGCCCGGCGGAGCTGCGCTACGCCTGACCCCCGAGGCATGTCCGGCCCCGGGGCACGGGGGACCCCGGGGCCGGATCGCACGCGTGGCCCGGGAGCTGTCCCGAGTACGCGAAGGCCCGGATCGTCAGGCGGAAATGCCGTCGATCCGGGCCAGGGCGTCGTCCGCGCCGTACGGCTGCAAGTAGGGCAGCCAGCGCGGGTCCCTATGGCCGGTCCCGATGATGCGCCAGGCCAGACCGGTGGGCGGAGCTGGTTTGTGACGCAGCCGCCAGCCGATCTCGACGAGGTGTTTGTCGGCCTTCACGTGGTTGCAGCGGCGGCAGGAGGCCACCACGTTGTCCCAGACGTGCTTGCCCCCGCGGCTGCGCGGGATGACGTGGTCGACGCTGGTTGCGACGCCACCGCAGTACATGCACCGGCCCCCGTCGCGGGCGAAGAGCGCGCGTCGGGTGAGAGGAACGGGCCCCCGGTAGGGGACCCGGACGAATCGCTTGAGCCGGACCACGCTGGGTGCGGGGACTGTGACGGTTGCGCTGTGCATAAAGGCGCCGGATTCCTCGAGGGAGACAGCCTTGTTCTCCAGGACGAGGATGAGCGCGCGGCGGAGCGGTACGACGCCGAGCGGCTCGTACGACGCGTTGAGAACCAGGACATGCGGCACGGGTGCCTCCTTGGGCGTCGGCGGCGCGTGGCTCGCGCCGGGACGATCTGCAGTCAGTCTCCCCTCATGCCTGGTGAACGCGCCACCATGTCCCGGTAACGGGCTGGGAGTGTTTTCGACCACACCCGATACATCCCCCAGTTCACGGCCTGTTCAAGCCCGGGTGAGACCGGTCTCTCCTGCGCCCCTCCTTCGCGGAACGGCGCGGTCCACACACGATGCCCCGTTAGTGTGGTGGTTGAGTCCGTCCGGTGATCCTTTCGTGACCATGACCGCCCACCGGAGCGGACCCCGCAGCACCATGGAGGTACCTGCCGTGTCCCTGCCCGACGTCCTACTGGCCGCCGGAGCGACGCCGTCCCCGTCCCCCTCGGGGTCGACGCCCCCGGCCGTGCCGAGCCTGCAGGATGCCCAGGAGAGCGCGACGAACGCGGCGAGCTGGGTGGAGCAGAACTGGTCGACCTGGCTCGCGATGGGCCTGCAGATCCTGCTGATCCTGGTCGTGGCGTTCGTGCTCAGAGCGGCGGTACGGCGGGCGATCACCAAGCTGATAGACCGGATGAACCGGACCGTGGAGTCG
This sequence comes from Streptomyces griseochromogenes, assembly GCF_001542625.1. Classification (NCBI taxonomy): domain Bacteria; kingdom Bacillati; phylum Actinomycetota; class Actinomycetes; order Kitasatosporales; family Streptomycetaceae; genus Streptomyces; species Streptomyces griseochromogenes. The sequence goes on from NZ_CP016279.1 coordinate 9,398,057, forward strand.
GTGGACGGCACCGCGCTCGGCGGGCTGCTGGTCAACGCCGAGCGGCGCCGGCAGCGCTCGCAGGCGATCGGCTCGGTGCTGCGCTCGGTGGCGAGCTTCCTGATCCTCGGCACGGCCGCGCTGATGGTGCTGTCCACTTTCAAGATCAACCTGGCGCCGCTGCTGGCATCGGCCGGTGTGGCCGGTGTGGCGATCGGTTTCGGCGCGCGGAACCTGGTCACGGACTTCCTCTCCGGCGTGTTCATGATCCTGGAGGACCAGTACGGCGTCGGCGACACGATCGACGCGGGCGTGGCCTCCGGCGAGGTGATCGAGGTCGGGCTGCGGGTGACCAAGCTGCGCGGCGACAACGGTGAGATCTGGTACGTCCGCAACGGCGAGGTCAAGCGGATCGGCAACCTCTCGCAGGGCTGGGCGACCGCCGGGGTCGATGTGACCGTGCGGTCGGGCGAGGACCTGGACCGGGTGAAGGCCACGCTGGACGAGGTCGCCACGCAGATGAGCAAGGAAGAGCCCTGGAACGAGCTGCTGTGGAGCCAGATCGAGGTGCTCGGCCTGGACTCCGTGCTGATCGACTCCATGGTGGTCCGCGTCTCGGCCAAGACCATGCCGGGCAAGTCGGTGACGGTCGAGCGCGAACTGCGCTGGCGCATCAAGCGGGCCTTCGACGCGGCGAGCATCCGCATCGTGGGCGGGGCGACGGCCGCGGAGGACGTGCAGGACACCCCCGACCCGGCGGCGGCGGTGGCGGCCCCGTCGGTGTACTCCAACGCCGACTCCCCGCAGTCGGCGGCCACGACACCGATCACTCCGCAGCAGCGGTCGGCGCCGAAGTAGGGCGCCCCGGCCGCCACGCCCGCTCCCACGCCTCCGAGGTAACGACTCCGTTTCCTCGGGGGCGTTGTCTATTGACGCCCTCTTCGTCCTGGGCTTACGTTCCTCCCACCCGAATAGGAAAGTTTCCTAACAGTGATCTTCCGGCGGCCGTTGATCACGGCTGGACGTCATGGTCAGGTCACTGGGAAGCTGGGCAGTCGGAAAGGCAGGTGTCGACCCCCATGGCAGGAACCGCCGGTACGCCGGGCACCCCGCGCGTCCTGCGCGCCATGAACGACCGCGCCGCCCTGGACCTCCTGCTGGAGCACGGGCCGCTGTCCCGCACCCGGATCGGCAAGCTCACCGGCCTGTCCAAGCCGACCGCCTCCCAGCTGCTGGCACGCCTGGAAGCGGCCGGACTGGTCCGGGTCACCGGCACCAGCGAGGGCCGTCCCGGCCCCAACGCCCAGCTGTACGCCGTCAACCCCACGGCCGCCCACGCCGCCGGACTCGACGTCACCCCGAACCGCATCCGCGCCGCCGTCGCCGACATCACCGGCCGCACGGTCGGCGAGTACGAACTGCCCACCCCGGGCCGCCACCCGGACCGGCCCGTCCTCCAGCAGGTCACCGAGGCCCTGGACGGCGCGGTGAAGGCGGCGGGGCTGGCCCGGGACGACGTCCACCGGCTGGTCATCGGCACTCCGGGCGCCTTCGACCCGGGCACCGGGCAGCTGCGCTACGCCTCCCACCTGCCCGGCTGGCACTCCCCCAGCCTGCTCGGCGAACTCGCCGCCGCGCTGCCGATGCCGGTGGAGTACGAGAACGACGTCAACCTCGTCGCCATCGCCGAACAGCGGCTCGGCGCGGCCCGCGGCCACGCGGACTTCGTCCTGCTGTGGAACGAGGAGGGGCTCGGCGCCGCCCTGGTCCTCGGCGGCCGGCTGCACCGGGGCTGGACCGGCGGCGCCGGCGAGGTCGGCTTCCTGCCGGTGCCGGGCACACCGCTGGTGCGCCAGGTGACCAAGGCCAACAGCGGCGGCTACCAGGAGCTGGCCGGCTCCCAGGCCGTGCCGAGGCTCGCCCGGGAACTCGGCATCGAGGACGTGCCGACGGGGCCGCACGCCGAGGCCGCGGCCGAACTCGTGGCGCGCGCCGCCGACCACGCGGGCGGGCCGCACCGGGAGCTGCTGCAGACCTACGCGACCCGGCTGGCCACCGGTCTCGCCTCGCTCGTCTCCGTGCTCGACCCCGAACTCGTCATCCTCAGCGGCTCCGCCCTGACGGCCGGCGGCGAGGTGCTGCGCGCCCTCGTCCAGGCCGAGCTGGAGGAGCTGGCGGCGGCCCGCCCCCGGCTCGTCGTCGGCGACGTCCGAGAACACCCCGTACTGCGCGGCGCGTTGGAGTCCGCGCTCGCCACCACCCGCGACGAGGTCTTCGACACCTCGCGCTAGCCCGCAGTCCCCCCTTCTCCGCCTTCTCCCCCTTCTCACACCCACCCCGCCCCCGGGAGACCTCGCCATGCCCGAAGTCGCACCCTCCGTTGCCCGAAAGGCGGCTTTTGCCGTAACCGCCTCCCTCGCTCTCCTCACCACCGCCTGCACCGGCCAGTCCGGCTCCGGCGCCACCGACGACGCCTCCAAGGACACGACGATCAACTTCTGGCACGCCTGGAGCGCGCCGAACGAGGTGAAAGCGGTCAAGTCGCTGGTCGCCGGCTTCGAGAAGGCGCACCCCAACATCCACGTGAACATCGTCGGCAACATGACCGACGACAAGATCAACCAGGCGCTGCGGTCCGGCGGCGACCAGGCCCCCGACGTGATCTCCTCGTTCACCACCAACAACGTGGGCAAGTTCTGTTCCTCGGGCGCGCTGGTGGATCTGAACCCGTTCCTCAAGAAGTCGGGGATCGACCCGGAGACGACCTTCCCGAAGACGATGAACGAGTACACCCAGTTCGACGGCAACCGCTGCACGGTGCCACTGCTGGGCGACGCGTACGGCCTCTACTACAACAAGACGGCGTTCGAGAAGGCGGGCATCGCCGCTCCGCCGAAGACCTGGTCGGAATTCGAGGCCGACGCGAAGAAGCTGACCATCACTCAAGGGGACGGCTACAAGCAGCTCGGTTTCATGCCGGACTACCACGGCTGGGAGTCCACCACCGAGCACTACTTCGCCCAGTTCTCCCCTACGTACTTCGACAAGAACGGAAAGTCCGCCCTCGCCGAGGACCCGGCGTTCGAAAAGGGCTTCACCCTGCAGAAGCGGCTCGTGGACGAACTCGGCGGATTCCAGAAGCTGGAGAAGTTCCGGGCCACGCTGGGTGACGAGTGGGGCCCGAAGCACCCCTTCCACACCGGCCAGGTGGCCATGCAGCTCGACGGCGAATGGCGGCTCGGCATGGCCGAGCAGGCCAAGCCGGGCTTCGAGACGGGCGTCGCCCCGCTGCCCGTCCCGGACGACCAGGCGGACCAGTACGGCAAGGGCTACATCACCGGCACCATCGCGGGCATCGCCGCCACCAGCCACAAGCAGAACGCGGCCTGGGAACTGGTGAAGTACATGACCACGGACACGGACGCGGTGGTCGGCTTCGCCAACGACATCCACAACGTGCCCTCCACGCTCGCCGCGCTGAAGTCCCCGAAGCTGAAGTACGACCCCCGGTTCAAGACGTTCCTGGACATCGCCGCGAACCCGGAGTCCACCACCACTCCCGCCTCGATCAACGGCGGTGTGTACCTGGTGACGATCCAGCAGTTCGGCTACGACTACGAGAGCGGCAAGGCCACCGATCTGAAGGCAGGTCTGAAGAAGACGGCCGCACAGATCGACACGGACATCGCGCAGGCGAAGTAGCCCATGAGCACGATCACCCTCGCCTCCAAGCGCCGCAGGGCGGCGCTGCGCACGGCCGCCTTCATGTCGCCCTGGCTCATCGGCTTCGCGGTCTTCTTCGCGTATCCGCTGATCTCGACGGTCTATTTCTCGTTCATGCACTACGACGGCTTCAAGCCGCCGACGTGGAGCGGAACGAAGAACTGGACGTACGTCTTCGAGCACTACCCGCTCTTCTGGCCCGCCCTGCGCAACACCCTGTGGCTGGTCGTCGTCATGGTGACCCTCCGGGTCGTCTTCGGACTCGGCGTGGGCCTGCTCATCACGAAGATCAGGACCGGTGCGGGTGTCTTCCGCACCCTCTTCTACCTGCCCTACCTCGCCCCGCCGGTCGCGGCGACGATGGCCTTCGCCTTCCTCCTCAACCCCGGTACGGGCCCGGTCGACTCGATCCTGGAGAAGGCGGGCATCCCGGCGCCGGGCTGGTTCAACGACCCCACCTGGTCCAAGCCCGCCCTGACGCTGCTGGCGCTGTGGGGCATCGGCGACCTGATGGTGATCTTCATGGCCGCGCTGCTGGACGTACCGACGGAGCAGTACGAGGCGGCGGAGCTGGACGGGGCGTCGGCCTGGCAGCGGTTCCGCTATGTCACCCTGCCGAACATCTCGCCGATCGTGATGTTCGCGGTGGTCACCGGCGTGATCCAGACGATGCAGTACTACACGCAGCCGCTGATCGCCGGGAAGGTCGCCTCCGGTGTGATCCAGGGCGCGGGCACCCAGTTCGAGCCCGGCTATCCGGACAAGTCCACGCTCACGCTCCCCCAGCTCGTCTACAACCTCGGCTTCCAGCGCTTCGACTACGGCTCCGCGTGTGTCGTCGCCCTCGTGCTCTTCGCCCTGTCGATGGTGTTCACCGCGTTCCTGATGCGGCGCCGGGGCGGTCTCATCCAGGCAGGTGACTGACCATGACCCAAGTACTGGACCAGCCGGTGAAGCCGGCGCCGCCGGTGTCCGGAGCGGAGCGGACCGCCCGCCGCAGGGCGCTGCTCGAATGGATCGCGATCCACTCCCTCGGCGTCGCCGCCGCCCTCTTCTTCACGCTCCCCTTCGTGTTCGTGTTCCTGACCTCGCTGATGAGCGACTCGCAGGCGCTCAGCCGGGATCTGATCCCGCACACCTGGGAGTGGGGCAACTACCGGAAGGTCTTCGACACGCCCGGGTTTCTGACCTGGTGGAAGAACACGCTGGTCTACGCCGGTCTCGGCACCGTACTGACCGTGGCGTCCTCGATCCCTGTGGCGTACGCGCTGGCGAAGTTCCGCTTCCGGGGCCGCAACCTGTCACTCATGCTGGTGATCTCGATGATGATGCTGCCCCCGCAGGTGATCATCATCCCGATGTACCTGTTCTGGGCGAAGCAGCTGGACCTGTCGGGCACGCTGTGGCCGCTGATCATCCCGATGGCGTTCGGGGACGCGTTCTCCATCTTTCTGCTGCGCCAGTTCCTGATGACCATCCCGAACGAATACGTGGACGCCGCGAAGGTGGACGGCTGCGGTGACCTGCGGACCCTGCTGCGGGTCGTCCTGCCCATGGCGAAACCGGGCATCGCCGCCGTGGCCCTCTTCCAGTTCTTCTACGCCTGGAACGACTACTTCGGCCCCCAGATCTACGCCTCGGAGAACCCCGGCGCCTGGACCCTCTCCTACGGCCTGGAGTCCTTCAAGGGCGCCCACCACACCGACTGGAACCTCACCATGGCCGCGACCGTACTGGTCATGGCCCCCGTGATCCTCGTGTTCTTCTTCGCCCAGAAGGCGTTCGTCGAGGGTGTCACGCTCACCGGAGTGAAGGGTTGATCCGTACATGCTGCATCTCCCCGGGGGACAGCCCCCGGACCCCCGGCCGATGATCGTCGTCTCCGACGCCCGGAAGCGAGGCACACTCCAGTGAAACTCACCGTGGTCGGCGGAGGCTCGACCTACACCCCCGAACTCATCGACGGCTTCGCGCGCCTGAGGGACACCCTGCCCGTCGAGGAACTGGTGCTCGTCGATCCGGCGGCCGAACGCCTGGAGCTGGTGGGCGGCCTGGCCCGCCGTATCTTCGCCAGGCAGGCTCACCCCGGACGGATCGTCACCACCTCCGACCTGGACGCGGGGATCGACGGCGCCGCCGCCGTACTGCTCCAGCTGCGCGTCGGCGGACAGGCGGCCCGCGAACGGGACGAGACCTGGCCGCTGGAGTGCGGCTGCATCGGCCAGGAGACGACCGGTGCGGGCGGCCTCGCCAAGGCGCTGCGCACGGTCCCCGTCGTCCTCGACATCGCCGAACGGGTCCGCCGTACGAACCCCCGTGCCTGGATCATCGACTTCACCAACCCGGTCGGCATCGTCACCCGCGCCCTGCTCCAGGCGGGCCACCGGGCGGTCGGCCTGTGCAATGTGGCGATCGGCCTCCAGCGCAAGTTCGCGGCACTGCTGGGCACCGACCCCAGGGAGGTGCACCTCGACCACGTGGGCCTGAACCACCTCACGTGGGAGACGGGAGTACGCCTCGGCGGGCCCGAGGGCGCGAACGTCCTGCCCAAGCTGCTCGCCGAGCACGGCGACGCCATCGCCGACGACCTGCGCCTGCCGCGCCCCCTGCTGGACCGCCTCGGTGTGATCCCCTCCTACTACCTGCGCTACTACTACGCCCACGACGAGGTCGTACGGGAGCTGCGCACCAAGCCCTCCCGCGCGTCCGAGGTCGCGGCCATGGAACGACGGCTGCTCGCGATGTACGGCGATCCGTCCCTGGACGAGAAGCCGTCGCTGCTCGCCGAGCGGGGCGGCGCCTTCTACTCGGAGGCCGCGGTGGACCTGGCGGCGGCCCTGCTGCGCGCGGCCGGCAGCCCGTACCAGGTGGTGAACACGCTCAACAAGGGCACGCTGCCCTTCCTGCCGGACGACGCGGTGATCGAGGTGCAGGCGGCGGTGGGCCCGACCGGACCGGTGCCGCTGCCGGTGCCCGAGCTGGATCCCCTGTACGCGGGCCTGGTCGCGAACGTGACCGCCTACGAGGACCTGGCCCTGGAGGCGGCCCTGCGCGGCGGCCGGGACCGGGTCTTCCGCGCCCTGCTCGCCCATCCCCTCATCGGCCAGTACGAGTACGCCGACACCCTCACCGACCGATTGATCGCGCACAACCGGGAGCACCTCGCGTGGGCCTGACCGCAACCGACACCGCGCGTGTCCTCGCCATCGACGCGGGCAACAGCAAGACCGACGTGGCCGTGGTCACCGCCGCGGGGGAGGTCCTGGCCACGGCCCGCGGCGGCGGATTCCGTCCGCCCACGGTGGGCGTGACGGCGGCCGTGGACGCCCTCGCCGCCCCGGTGGCGCGGGCGTTCGCGGACGCGGGCGTCGGCTCCGTCTCGCATGTCTCGGCCTGTCTGGCCAACGCCGATCTGCCGGTGGAGGAGGAACAGCTGGCGGCCGCGCTGCACGCGCGCGCGTGGGGCGCGTCGGTGGAGGTCCGCAACGACACCTTCGCGATCCTGCGGGCGGGCGTGGCCGAGCCCCGGGGCGTGGCCGTGGTCTGCGGCGCCGGCATCAACTGCGTGGGCATGCGCCCGGACGGCCGCACCGCCCGCTTCCCGGCGATCGGCCGTATCTCGGGCGACTGGGGCGGCGGCTGGGCGCTGGCGGAGGAGGCGCTGTGGCACGCGGCGCGCGCGGCGGACGGCCGCGGCGAGCCGACCGCCCTGGCCCACACCCTGCCCGCCCACTTCGGCCTTCCCTCGATGTACGCGCTGATCGAGGCACTGCACCTGGAGCAGGTCGAGAACGGCCGCCGGCACGAACTGACCCCGGTCCTCTTCGAGACGGCCGCGCGGGGGGACGCCGTGGCGCGCTCGGTCGTGGACCGGCTGGCCGAGGAGGTGACGACGATGGCCACGGTGGCCCTGACCCGGCTGGACCTCCTCGACGAGGAGACCCCGGTCCTGCTGGGCGGCAGCGTCCTGACCGCCGGGCACCCCCAACTGGACGACGGCATCCGTGACCTGCTGGCCTCCCGTGCACCGAAGGCGGACGTCCGGGTGGTGTCGGCGGACCCGGTGCTGGGGGCCGCGCTGCTCGGCCTGGACCGGCTGGGGTCCGGGGCGGGGGCGCGGGAGCGGGCGCGCGGTCACTGGGAGAAGACGCCTTGAGCGGGCAGCTGTCTTGAAAAAGCACGTTTATTCGGAAGATCGCCCGGACCCCGTGGAGGTCTGGCAGCGGGCCCATTAGCTTCACGCAGGTCTGCACCAAACAACCTCCACGGAAGGGGAACCCGTGTTCCGACGCACGGCCGCTATCGCCCTGGCCACCATCGCGGTCCTCGCGGGAATCGCAGCAAGCCCCGCGAGCGCCGAGACCAGGGCGGGTGCCGACCCGTCCGCTCTGAAAGACCTGACCCTCACCTCGTTAAGCAACGGCCGCAACCTGGACGTGCAGAACGGCAACACCGGCGACGGCGTCTTCCTCGTCACCAACAGCGCCCCCGGCCACCACCAGCAGTGGAGCGCGAACCTCAGCGGCAGCGACGGCTCCTTCACCCTGGTCAACAGCGCCACCGGGAAGTGCGCGGACGCGGGACTGCCGCTCAGACAGCAGTCCTGCGACGGCCGGGCCTCGGAGCGTTGGTACTTCCAGCCCGTCACCGGCGGCACCGGCGCGTTCATGATCCGCAACACGCGGGACAACAAGTGTCTGGACGTCTGGTACAACGCCCAGTACGACGACGCGTGGACCGACAGCTACGACTGCAACGGCACCAAGCCGCAGCAGTGGCGCCTGCCCGACACCGCGCGCGCCGCCGCCTTCGCCGCGGCCGTCGACTACGCCGGTGCGCGCTGCGTCAAGGACACCTCCACCTGCTCGTGGCGCACCCAGTCCCAGGCTCCCGCCGCGCCCCTGCCGAAGAAGTGCATCTCGCCGGTCTGGTTCAACGGCACCTCGGCGCCGGTGCCGTGGACGTTCACCATGACCAAGCACACCGGCTGGACCTCCACGCTCGGCTTCAAGTTCGGCACCGACATCGGCACCGGCAGCGCGTCACCGGTGGCCGCCAAGGTCGGCGAGGAAGTCAGCGGCAGCGTCTCGCTGAACCTGGTCGAGGATCTCGGCAACAGCCTCGTCGTCACGGTGCCCTCGCAGCAGTACGGCTGGGTGGCCCTGTCGGAGCTGGCGACGAAGGTGACCGGTACCTGGACCTTCGACACGAACGGCTTCGCCTGGACCGCCGACGACACCCTGACCGTCCCGCTCAGGAACGACGACCAGGGCGGCGCCAGCATCTACGTCGCCCAGACCAACCCCACCTTCACCAACTGCGAGACCGGCCAGTGAGACTCGTGCGGGGAGCCGAGTAGTCCGCGGGGGCCAGGGCACCGTACGTGCCGCGGCCCCCGCGGTGCGCCGCCCCCCTGGGGAACCGATCACCCGCAACCGGCGTGTTCATCACCAGGGGGTGGTGCGCCAGGCCCCCCGCGCCGTAGGTTGCGCTGCGATCCGATCAAGATCCAGTGAAGGCCGGTGCGGATGTCGGTCCGGGCAGCGATACTTGGCGGCGAACGAATGACCATGGGGGAGGTCAAGTGACACACCCGCCGAAGAGCAGCGCGGCACCACCGGCCGGCCTCGCCATGCCCGCGGTCCCCCCTCAGCCCGGCCCGCCGCCGGTCCCCCCGGCCGCCGCCCCCGCGCCACTCGCCCGCCGTACCGCCTTCGCCGAGGGGGCCGAGCGGCTGCGCACGGCCGCGACCACCGAGCCGGGGCGGCTGCGGATCATCGGTGCCCTTCTCGCCCTGCTCGTCGTCGCGTTCGGGGCGGTGACCGCCTGGCAGACCTCCGAGCGGGCGGCCGCCGCCGACGACGTGCTGCACCGCAGCCAGCCGCTCAGCTCGGGCGCCGCCGACATCTACCGTTCGCTGGCGGACGCCAACACGGCCGCCTCCAGCGGCTTCCTGGCCGGCGGGCAGGAGAGCGCGGACTCCCGCACCCGGTACGAGAAGGACATCCAGAACGCTGCCTCGGGGCTCGTCACGGCCGCCGCCAACGCCACTCCCGGCTCGCCCTCCGAGGCGACGATCGCCAAGCTGAACGGGCTGCTGCCCGAGTACAAGGGCCTGATCGAGCGGGCCAGGACCTACAACCGGCAGGGATATCCGGTCGGCGGCGCCTATCTGCGCTACGCGAACGAGAAGATGCAGAAGGAGATGCTCCCGGCGGCGGAGGATCTCTACACGAAGGAGAACCAGCGGCTGGACGCCGACTACGGGGACGCGACGCCGTATCCCTGGGTGGCCATAGCGCTCGGTGTGCTCGCCCTGGCCGCGCTCGGCTGGGCCCAGCACCGCACCTACCGGCGCACCAACCGCGTCCTCAACCACGGCCTGGTGGCCGCCACCGCCGCCACCGCGGTGGTCCTGCTGTGGCTGGTCGTCGGGCACGCCGTCGCGCGCTCCGGCCTCGACGGCTCCTACCAGCACGGCATCCGTTCGCTGAACTACCTGCACGACGCCCGGATCGCCTCCCTGAAGGCCCGCGGCAACGAGAACCTCAGCCTGGTGGCACGCGGCGCCGAGACCGTCACGGTCGACGGAAAGCAGTACGACGCGTACTACTACGACTTCGACAAGGACATGACCGCGCTCGGCAAGGGCCTCTCCCAGGCGGAGAAGCTCGCCGACGACCAGACCGGCACCCGGCCCGTCAAGGCGGCCGAGGGCAACATGGCGGTGTGGAAGAAGCGTCACACCTCGGCCCGGACCGAGGACGAGAACGGCAACTACCAGCAGGCGCTGGACAAGGTGATCGGCGCCGAGGGTGCCACCGGCGAGTGCTTCGACAGCGTCGACGACAATCTCCGCCGGGCCATCGACCATGAGCAGGCCGAGTTCAAGCAGGCCGCCGTCGACGGACGGGACGCGATGACCGGACTGCCCGTCGGCGCCGCCGTGCTGGCGGTGCTCGGTGCCGCGGGCGCGGTCGCCGGCATCGGGCGCAGGCTTTCGGAGTACCGGTGACAGGGGGCAGGACGATGTACGCAGCACGTGCACGGGCCTTGCTGCGGGGCTGGGGCGGGGTCGGCGCGATGGCGGTCCTGTGCGCCCTCGCGCTGGCGTTCGTCCTGCTGCTGCCGCGCACCCAGGCGGCCCAGCAGGCCGGCAGCGCTTCCGGCCCGGAAGTGGCGGGCGCCGACCAGGCGCGGGCCGACTCCTGCAAGGACGCGGACGCGCAGAAGCAGACGCTGTCGCCGTCCGACGCCGACGGCCCCACGATCGACGCCATCAAGGCCCGTACGGGCGCCAAGCGCAAGCTGGTCGTCGGTGTCGACCAGAACAGCTACCACTGGGGATACCGCAACCCGAACACCGAAGGCGCGGAGCTGGAGGGCTTCGACATCGACCTCGCCCACCGGATCGCCCAGGACATCCTCGGTGACGCGGACGCGGTGCAGTTCAAGGCCATTCCGACCAGCCAGCGCATCTCCGCGATCCAGGACGGCCGGGTCGACATGGTCGTGCGGACCATGACCATCACCTGCGAGCGACTCGCCGATGTCGCGTTCTCCGCTCCCTACTTCAAGACCGGGCAGCAGGTGCTCGCGCCCAAGTCGTCGTCCATCACCGGCTACAACACCACCCTCGCGCACAAGAAAATCTGCACGGCTTCCGGTTCCACCGCCTACGGCAAGCTGAAGTCGGACCGGGACACGGGCGGCCTGCCCTCCTCGACCGACATATCCACCACCGTCCCCAACCAGCTCGACTGCCTGGTCAGGCTGCAGCTCGGCGAGGTCGACGCGGTGGTCACCGACGGCGCGCTCGCCGCGAGTCAGGCCGCCCAGGACCCGACGGTCGAACTGAAGGGCCAGGCCTTCACCACCGAGTACTACGGCGTGGCGATGAAGAAGGACGCCACGGATCTGGTACGCCGGGTCAACCGCATCCTGGTGGGCTACCGCGCCAGCGGCTGGCAGGCGTCGTACGACACCTGGCTGTCGGCCACACTGGGAAAGGACTCGGGACCGTCCAAGCCGCCCGCGCCGCAGTACCTGCGCGCGAGCTGACCCCCGACCCCGACCCAGGCCAACCACACAGCAGCGAGAGGTGATCGATGGGCGTCACGGACCCCGCCGGGCCGGTGATGGACCGGGACGAGGTGGACCGTGCGCTGGCGCGGCTCGGCCAGGAGCACGAGGCGATCGAGACCTCGCTGCTGGCCCTGCAGGACCACGCGGGCCGCAGACTCCTCGAAGGCGCCGATCTGTCCGGCGTCACCGAGGAGCGCTGGACGGCGGCCGAGGCGTCGATCACCCTGCTGTGGGCGTACTTCGACGCCTACACGGCCGCGTTGCGCTCCGCCCGGGAGATCCGCGCCCGGCGCCGCTGGTCCAGCCGCGAGGACCTGGTGGAGCTGACCGAGCTGCTGCGCGGCTCGTCCGTCACCGTGCCCGGTGGCGCCGTCCCCGCGGCGACCGGAAAGCTCAGCGAGAACTTCTCGCTGAGCGCCCTGGTCGACCGGATGAACCAGTTGTACGCGTCCTCGCTGGACATGGTCGTCACCGCCGACGCGGTCTGGTCGGCGCTGCCCGCGCGGATCGACCTGCTCGCCGCGGAACTGCAGCGCACCCGCACGCTCGCGCACTCCGTCGGCGTACGCCCCGGCGAGCACCCGGCGGGCGACGACCTGGAGCGCATCACGCGCACGCTGACCAGGCTGCGCGAGGACGTGGTCTCGGACCCGCTCGCCTTCTGGGTGCCGGCCGTGGGCAGTTCGGCGCCCGGCGGCGGCCGGCCGGACACCACCGTGTACGACCGTGAGGCGCGCGCCCTGGAGGACGTACGACGGGAGATCGACGCCGTGCTGACGGTCCGGCAGGACGCGGAGGCGCGACTGATCCGGCTGCGGGACGTGCTCTCCCGCGCCGACCGCACCCTCGCCGAGGCGCGCACCGCGCGCGGGGAGGTGCTGGCGAAGATCGCGGCGACCGAGGTACCGGTGGTCAGCGGCCCGCCGACCGCTCTGCAGGAGCAGCTGGCGGCGGCGGCCGAGTACCGGCGGCAGGCGCAGTGGCACCGGCTCTCCCCGCTCCTGGAGTCCCTGGAGCAGAAGGCGGAGGACGAACTGCTGCGCGCCCGCGAGTCGTTGACGGCGGTCACCGCGCCGCTCGCGGTCCGCGCCGAGCTGCGCGGCCGGCTCGACGCGTACAAGGCGAAGGTCGCCCGGCACGGGCTGGCCGAGGACCCGCTGCTGGTCGAGCGGTACGACGCGGCCCGGCGCATGCTGTGGAGCGCGCCCTGCGATCTGCGGGTGGCCGAACAGGCTGTGCTGCGCTACCAGCAGGCGGCTGCCGAACAGCTCGGCGCGCCGAGGGTTCCCCACCAGGGCGGGCCTCAGGATCGTAGGAGTGAGTCGTCATGAGTCAGGCACAGCAGGCGTGCCAGCGGCCGGGCTGCGAGGGGGCGTACGAGGACGTCGGCGGCGGTGAGCTGTACTGCGACACCTGCGGTCTCGCGCCCGTCGTCTCCGCGAGCGGCATGGTCTCGTCGCCGCCCACGGGGATCACCGGGGGCGGCAAGGGTTCGGCGAGCAGCGGCAGTTCTTCCAGCTCGCGCACGTCCTCCCAGTCGTCCAGGTCGCGGCGTTCGGTCTCCGGGCGACTGTCGCGCTCCGTGTCGGGCAGGTCCACCGGCCGCTCGGTGTCGGTGCGCAGTTCGGGTTCGTCCTCCGGTGCGTCGTCCCGGGGGCGGCTGGGCGCCGGTCTGGTCTCGGTGCCGCAGGTGCCGCGGCCCGACCCGCGCGCGATGGTGCTGGAGAACCCGGAGGTGCCCGAGCGGAAGCGGTTCTGCTCGCGCTCCGACTGCGGGGCGCCGGTCGGGCGTGCCCGGGGGGAGCGGCCGGGGCGCACGGAGGGGTTCTGCACCAAGTGCGGGCACCCGTACTCGTTCGTGCCGAAGCTGAAGGCCGGGGACATCGTGCACGGCCAGTACGAGGTCGCGGGCTGCCTCGCGCACGGCGGCCTGGGCTGGATCTACCTCGCCGTGGACCGGGCCGTGTCCGACCGGTGGGTGGTGCTCAAGGGCCTGCTGGACACCGGTGACCAGGACGCGATGGCGGCGGCGATCTCCGAGCGGCGCTTCCTCGCGGAGATCGAGCACGCCAACATCGTGCGGATCTACAACTTCGTGGAGCACCTCGACCAGCGCACCGGCTCCCTCGACGGCTACATCGTCATGGAGTACGTCGGCGGCAAGTCCCTGAAGGAGATCGCCAACGCCCGCCGCACCCCGGACGGCCGGCGCGATCCGCTGCCGGTGGAGCAGGCGTGCGCCTACGGCATCGAGGCCCTGGAGGCGCTCGGCCACCTGCACAGCCGCAACCTGCTGTACTGCGACTTCAAGGTCGACAACGCCATCCAGACCGAGGACCAGCTCAAGCTGATCGACATGGGCGCCGTGCGCCGCATGGACGACGACGAGTCGGCGATCTACGGCACGGTGGGCTACCAGGCGCCGGAGGTCGCGGAGGCCGGCCCCTCGGTGGCGAGCGACCTGTACACGGTGGGCCGTACCCTCGCGGTGCTCACCTTCGACTTCCAGGGCTACACGAACGTCTTCGTGGACTCCCTGCCCGACCCGGACAACATCGAGGTCTTCCGCCGGTACGAGTCCTTCTACCGGCTCCTGGTCCGCGCCACCGACCCCGACCCGGCCCGCCGGTTCGCCTCCGCGCAGGAGATGTCCGAGCAGCTGACGGGGGTGCTGCGGGAAGTCGTCTCGCTGCAGACCGGGCAGGCGCGGCCCGCGCTGTCGACACAGTTCGGGCCCGAGATGAAGGTCACCGACACGGAGCTGTTCCCGACGCTGGACGGGGAGGTGTCGAGGCTGGGAGCGCGGACGGTACGCAGCGCCGCGCCCGCCGCGCCCGCGCTCCCCCCGGCGGCCCTGGTGAAGCACGTCGCCACCCCGGCCGCCGCCCTCGCCCTGCCGGTCCCGCTGGTCGACCCGAACGACCCCAATGCGGGCTTCCTCGCGGGCCTGATGGCATCCGCGCCGGCCGAACTGATCGGCGCGCTGGACGCGGCGCCCGTGCGGACCGTGGAGACCCGGCTGCGGCAGATCCGCGCCCGGCTGGAGAACGGCGACCACCAGACCGCGCTGATGTCCCTGGCCAAACTGGACGAGGAACGGCCCGACGACTGGCGGGTGGTGTGGTACCGGGGCGTGGCCGCCCTGGTCACCGGCGACTTCGAGGGCGCGGCGCTCTCCTTCGACGCGATCTACGACGCCTTCCCGGGCGAGGCCGCGCCCAAGCTGGCGCTCGGCCTGTGCGCGGAGGTGCTGGGCCAGCTGGACAACGCGGCCGAGTACTACGGCCTGGTCTGGGCGACCGACCCGAGCTTCGTGAGTGCCGCCTTCGGCCTTGCCCGGGTGCAGCTCGCGGCCGGGGACCGGCGGGCCGCCGTGCGCTCGCTGGAGTCGGTGCCGGAGTCCTCCATCCACTACACGGCCGCCCGGGTCGCCGCCGTGCGGGCCCGGCTCAGACAGCGCACCGCGAGCGCCGGTGACACGGCGTTCCCGGACGACCTGATCGCCGCCGCCGGCCAGGTCGAGGCGCTCCAGGCGTACGGTCTGGACCCGGCCCGGCGCGAGCAGTTGTCGGCGGAAGTGCTCGGCTGCGCGCTGGACTGGATACTCTCCGGAGGCCAGGGCAGCGCACAGCCCGCCGTCGGCGGACGGGTGCTGCTGGGCAGCGGTCTGGACGAGCGGGGCCTCCGCTTCGGCCTGGAGCGCGCGTACCGCACGCTGGCCCGGCTGGCGCCCGGCGGCGAAGAGAGGATCGAGCTGGTGGAACGGGCCAACCGTTACCGCCCCCGGACGTGGGTGTAGTCGATGTCGCAGATTCCCCAGCAGGCCGCACTGTCGAAGTGCCCGAGCTGCGCGGAGCCGCTCGAGTCGGGTGACCTCTTCTGCGGCGCGTGCGGGTACGACCTTTCGGTGGTGCCCGCCCCGCCGCAGGACCATCCGACGCTCACCATGACCGGCTCCCCAGGGGACGGCGTGGACTGGCCCGCGCCCGAGCCGGGCGGCTCCGGCGGCACCCCGTCCTCGGCGCATCTGCCGACGGACCTGGCGGGCACCGACTCCGGCGGCAAGACCCTGCCCGCGCAGCAGACGGCCACGCCCGGTGTGCGCTTCGACCGGCCCGCGGAGCCCGACGACGACTACCCGCTGCAGGCACCGGACCCGCGCGCGACCGCCCCCACCGGGCCGGAGGAGGATCCGGCCGATCCCCCGAAGGTCTGCGTGGCCTGCCGGGCGGGCCGGGTGGACAGCGACGGGTACTGCGAGAACTGCGGCCACGCCCAGCCCCGCGAACGCGACCACATGGAGCGGGAGTCGGGCCCGGTCGCCGCGGTCAGCGACCGCGGGCTGCGCCACCACCGCAACGAGGACTCCTTCACCGTCGGCCACACCGCGCTGCCCGACGGATCGCCGGCCGTCGTCGCGATCGTGTGCGACGGGGTGTCCTCGGCGACCCGTCCCGACGAGGCCTCGGCGGCCGCCTCACAGACGGCCGGTGACATCCTGCTGGCCGCCCTGCCGCGCGGCACGCATCCGCAGACGGCGATGCACGAGGCGATCGTCGCCGCCTCGCAGGCCGTCAACGCCCTGGCCGAGGAGCCCGCCTCGGCCCGCGAGCACGCCCCGCACCAGAACGCCCCGGCCTGCACCATCGTCGGCGCGGTGGTCACCTCGGGGCTGCTGGTGGTGGGCTGGGTCGGCGACAGCCGCGCCTACTGGGTGCCGGTGGACCGCGGCGCGCCCCCGGCCCGGCTCACCGAGGACGACTCCTGGGCCGCGCAGATGGTCGCGGCCGGCCTGATGAGCGAGGCCGAGGCCTACGCCGACGAGCGCGCCCACGCCATCACCGGCTGGCTCGGCGCGGACGCCTACGAACTGGAGCCGCACACCGCTTCCTTCAAGCCGGACCGGCCCGGTGTCGTGGTGGTGTGCACCGACGGTCTGTGGAACTACGCCGAGACGGCCGAGGAGATGTGCGAGGCCGTCCCGGCGGACGCGGCCGACCGGCCGCTGCACAGCGCCCGGGTTCTGGTCGGGCACGCCCTCGACGGCGGGGGCCACGACAACGTAACAGTGGCCGTCCTGCCGTTCCCGGCGCCGCCGCAGGGGGCAGGATCGGCCTGAGGCCGCACCATCACGGGGAAGTTCCGGCGGACCGGAGGGGACCGGTCCGTCATCGTCGCCACCCCGCTTCACCGGGGTATTTCAGGGGGATGTGAGCAAGCATGGCCAATTTCTCGAAGCCGAACGTGCCGCAGTTCTCGGTGGACGTCTACCAGAACGAGTACCTGCCGGAGGGCGGCCGCGAGGTCAACGCGATCGTCACGGTCACGGCGACCGGCGGCGGCACGATCGGCAGCGGCGTCTCCTCGCCCGTGTACACGCCGGGCCACGGACCCTCCGCCGCGGTGGCGATCATGGTCGACTGTTCGGGCTCCATGGACTACCCGCCGACCAAGATGCGCAACGCGCGCGACGCCACGGCCGCCGCGATCGACACCCTGCGCGACGGCGTGCACTTCGCGGTGATCGACGGCACCCATGTCGCCAAGGAGGTCTACCCGGGCGGCGGGAGGCTCGCGGTCGCCGACGCGACCACCCGCGAGCAGGCCAAGCAGGCGCTGCGCCGGCTCAGCGCGGGCGGCGGCACGGCCATCGGCACCTGGCTGCGGCTCGCCGACCTGCTGCTGTCCTCGGCGGACGTCGCCATCCGGCACGGCATCCTGCTCACCGACGGACGCAATGAGCACGAGTCGCCGGAGGACCTGCGGGCCGCGCTGGACGCGTGTGCCGGACGGTTCACCTGTGACGCGCGGGGCGTGGGCACCGACTGGGAAGTGAAAGAAGTCACAGGGATCGCCTCCGCGCTGCTCGGCACCGCCGACATCGTCGCGGACCCGGCGGGCCTGGCCGCCGACTTCACGCGGATGATGGAGACGGCGATGGGCAAGGAGGTCGCCGACGTCGCCCTGCGGGTGTGGACACCGGTCGGCACGACCATCAAGTTCGTCAAGCAAGTGGCGCCCACCGTCGGTGAGTTGACCGGTCGGCGGACCGAGGCCGGGCCGCGCGCCGGGGACTACCCGACCGGGTCCTGGGGCGACGAGTCCCGCGACTACCACCTGTGCGTCGAGGTGCCGGCGGCCGGCATCGGCCAGGAAATGCTCGCCGCCCGGGTGTCCCTGGTCGTCCCGCAACCGGACGGAACCGTACAGAACCTCGGCGCGCAGGGCCTGGTGCGAGCCGTGTGGACCGACGACATGACGGCCTCGACCTCGATCAACCCCCAGGTCGCCCACTACACGGGGCAGGCCGAACTGGCACAGGTCATCCAGCAGGGCATCGACCTTCGCAAAGCGGGCGATTTCGATGGAGCAACGGCCAAACTGGGGCGGGCTGTTCAGCTGGCCAGCGCCTCGGGGAACGCGGATACTGCGAAACTGCTTGCGAAGGTGGTGGACGTGGTCGATGCCGCGACAGGTACTGTGCGGTTGAAGACGAAGGTCGCGGAGGCCGATGAGATGACCCTCGAGACCCGGTCCACAAAGACTGTTCGTGTAAAGAAGTGACCCTGCAAGACACCGCAGGACATCCAGGAAGAGATCCGGACCTCCGGAGGACCCTCAGGAGAAGGGGAAGCGCCGACATGCCGACCTGCCCGAACGGACACCAGTCGGGTTCCGACGACTGGTGCGAGGTCTGCGGTCACCGCATGGCCGGTGCCGTACCTCCGCCCCCGCCGCCGGCCGCCGGAGGCTATGGCTTTCCGCCGCCGCAGGGCACCCAGCCCGGCGGCCGCCCGCAGAGCCCGGGGGCTCCCGAGCCGGAGCTGTGCCCGCAGTGCCGCACGCCCCGCGAGGGCGGTGCGCCGTTCTGCGAGGAGTGCCGGTGGAACTTCCTGACGAACACCGCCACCTCGTACACCCCGGCCGCCCCGCGCCCGCCGCAGCCCCGTTTCGAGCCGCCGAGCGCGACGTACGGCAACGGTGACGCGTTCGATTACCACGGCTCGCGTCCCTCGCAGATGAACCGGCCCGCCGAGCCGATCCCGCCCTTCAGCAGCGAGCCGTCGGGCCCGACCCCGTTCGCCCCCGAGCGCGGCCCGTCCGGCCCGCCGCCCACCTCGGGCGGCCCGGGCGGTCCCGGCGCCTTCGGCGGCGGCCAGCAGCGTCCGCCCGCCCCTCCGTCGGCCTTCGGCGGCGGCCAGGGTGGTCCCGGTGGCCCGTCCGGCTTCGGTGGCGGCCAGGGGCAGGGCCCCGGCGGCCAGGGTGGTCCCGGCGGCCCGTCGGGCTTCGGCGGCGGCCAGGACCAGGGGCCGGGTGGTCCCGGTGGCCCGTCCGGCTTCGGTGGCGGCCAGGGGCAGGGTCCCGGCGGCCAGGGTGGTCCCGGCGGCCCGTCCGGCTTCGGCGGCGGCCAGGGGCAGGGCCCCGGCGGCCAGGGTGGTCCCGGCGGCCCGTCCGGCTTCGGCGGCGGCCAGGGGCAGGGCCCCGGCGGCCAGGGTGGTCCGGCGCCCTTCGGTCCGGGCGGCCAGGGTGGTCCCGCAGGTCCGGGTGGTCCCGGCGCGCCCGGCCCCTCCCCCTTCGGCGCCGACCCCTCCCGTCCGGTTCCGCCGCCGCCCGGTCCGACGCCGTCGGCCGGTCCCGGCGGTGCCCCGCAGGCCTTCCAGCAGCCCGGCCCGCCCGCGCCGCCCGCCTTCCCGCGGGAGACCGGCCGGCCCCCGGCCGGCGGCCCGTCCTTCGGCGGCGGTGAGGACGACTGGGTGATCTCCCCGCCGTCGTCCGCCGGTCCCGGTGGCGGCCAGGGCGGTGGCTACGGCTATCCGCAGCCCGCCGCCACGCAGGCCCCGCCCGGATCCGGCTTCCCGCCGGCCCCGCAGCAGCCGGCCACCTGGACGGCGACCATCGGGCCGGACCGCGAGTACTTCATGGCGATGATGCATCGCTCCGGACCCGAGGCCACGGGGCTCAACCTGCCCGCGTACTCGCCGGAGCAGCAGCGCACGCTCACCGGCAACCAGATCACCATCGGCCGCCGCCGGCACTCCACCGGTGACACCCCCGACGTCGATCTGTCGGTGCCGCCGGAGGACCCGGGCGTCTCGCACCAGCACGCGGTGCTGGTGCAGCAGCCGGACGGCAGCTGGGCGGTCGTCGACCAGAACTCGACGAACGGCACCACGGTCAACGGCTCGGACGAGCCGATCCAGCCGTTCGTGCCGGTGCCGCTGCAGGACGGCGACCGGGTGCACGTCGGCGCCTGGACGACGATCACGATCCGCCGGGGCTGACCGGCCGGGGCCCGACCGGGACGGCTAGGGGAGGGGCCAGATGTACGGCCCCTCCGGGTCGTCCAGCCAGGCCCACGCGTGCTCGCCGCCGACCGTGACGCCGTACCGTTCGCGTCGTGGCCTGCCCTCGCCGTCCCACAACGCGTAGGCCTCGTGCGGGTCGAGGCTGCCCCGGGTCAGGGCCAGCAGGAAGCGGAACGTCTCCTGCCCGCGGGCCCCGCTGGGCAGCCCGGCCAGGGACACCGCCCCGGGTTCCGCCCGGCCCGCGCCGCGCAGCGGCACGAAGTAGGCGGGCGAGGGCAGGAATCGGCCCTCGGCGTGCCCGGCGTCATGGACCGTGAGAACGAGCAGCCCGGTGGCCATCGGGGTCAGGACGCGGGCGCCGGGGCGGCACTGGCCGACCCAGGCGCGTGGCACCGTGGGCGGCGTGCAGGTGGCGATGATCCGGTCGAACGGGGCGCGTTCGGGCACCCCGCGCACCCCGTCGCCGGTGACGACGAGCGGGTGGTACCCGGCCGCGGCCAGGTGCCGCCGGGCCGCGTCGGTGATCTCCGGTTCCAGGTCGACGGTGGTGACGAGGTCGTCGTCGCCGAGCCGGTGCGCGAGCAGGGCCGCGTTGTAGCCGGTCCCGGTGCCCACCTCCAGGACCCGGTCGCCGTCCCCCACCCGCAGGGCGACCAGCATCCGCGCCATCAACGAGGGCTGGCTGATGGAGGAGAGCAGCTCGCCGTCGCGCAGCAGCGTGGCCAGCGGGATGTCGGCGTAGGCACCACGGACCCAGCGTTCCCGGTCCCGGGGATCCAGGCTCTCGCCCCGGCGGCGCTCGTAGCCGCCCTGGACGCCGACGTAGTAGGAGGGCACGAACAGATGGCGGGGCACGTCGGCGAACGCCTCGTGCCACACCGGGTCCTCGTCCCAGACCCCCTCGGCGTCGATCTCCCGCACCAGCGCGGCCCGCGCCGCGGCGGCGAGCGACTCGATCTCCGTGTCGTAGGCGCCCATACACCCACAGTAGGGGCGAGTCGGGGGTCCGGTCCTAAGGCTTGAGTCCTGGGTCACCCCGTCTGAGACCATGGACGCGTGAAAGAGATTCGGCGCGGCACGCTTCAGGAGCAGACCTTCTACGAGCAGGTCGGCGGGGAGGAGACCTTCCGCCGACTCGTCCACCGTTTCTACGAGGGAGTCGCCGAGGACCCGTTCCTGAGGGCGATGTACCCGGAGGAGGACCTGGGCCCGGCCGAGGAGCGGCTGACGCTGTTCCTCATCCAGTACTGGGGCGGCCCCAAGACCTACAGCGACAATCGCGGCCACCCCCGTCTGCGGATGCGGCACGCCCCGTTCACCGTGGACCGGGCCGCGCACGACGCCTGGCTGAGGCACATGCGGGTGGCCGTCGACGAGCTGGGGCTGTCCGAGGAGCACGAGCGGACGCTGTGGAACTACCTGACGTACGCGGCCCAGTCGATGGTGAACACTCCGGAGTGACCCGGCCCCGCTGAACGTCGGATTCCGGTCGTCTGGCGCCGAAATCCGGTCACGATCCGGTATAGACCGGTCGACAACCGCTTACCGGCGCGCGGCCTCCTCTGCCAGCATCGCCCGAAAGTCCTGAAGTACCGGGCGACGACGGGGGCCGGGTGACGGGGTTGGTCGTCTTACGCGCGCGGGCGCACCGCCTGCTGCTCGGCTCCGCTCTGCTCACGGTGCTGCTGACCACCGCGGTGCTGGCGACGCTCACGGCGTACGCGGGCGCGATCGGCGATGCGGCGCTGCGCCATGTGCTGAACGACCCGCGCAACGCGGCCGCCACGGCGCTCGTCGTCAAGGCCGAGGTACCGGCCGGGCAGCGCGCCGCCGCCGGGACCGCCGTACGGCACGGCGCCCGCACGACCTTCGACGGGCTGCCGGTGCGCATACGGACGCTGCGCCGCTCGGGACCGTACGCGCTGCCCCGCTCCGTGCAGCCGCCCGCCGAGCGGACGGGCGACCCGGATCTGACGTACTTCGCGGTGCTGGACCGTACACAGGTGCGGCCGGCCTCGGGCCGGCTCCCGCGCCGGAGCGCGGGCGAGATCGAGGTGGCCCTGCCCCAGGCCGCCGCCCGGCCGCTCGGGCTCCGCCCCGGCGACCGCCTCACCCTGGCCGACCGGCTCGGCGGCCACGCGGTGCGGGTACGCGTCAGCGGGCTGTACCGGCCCGTCGCCGCCAACGCGCCGTACTGGCAACTGGACGACCTGCTCGGCCGCGGGGTGAAGAAGTCCGGCTTCACGACGTACGGGCCGCTGCTCACCGATCCGTCGGTCCTCGCCGGCGGGCGGGTGAGCGCCGGTCCGACGGCCTGGCTGGCCTCGGCCGACTTCGGCACGGTGACGACCGGGCGGACCGGGGCGCTGCGGAAGGCGGCGCGGGCGGGGAGCGGGGAGCTGCGCGCCGCCGGCGCCCTGCGCGGGGCGACGACGGCGACGACCGCGCTGCCGGAGGTCCTGGACCGGGTCGACCGCTCGCTGCTCGTCTCCCGCTCCACCATGCTGATCGTCGCGCTCCAGCTGGTGCTGCTCGCCGGGTACGCGCTGCTGCTGGTGGCCCGGCTGCTGGGCAGCGAACGGGCGGCCGAGACACGGCTGCTGAGGGCCCGCGGCGCCTCGCGCGCCCGGCTCGCGGGCCTCGCCGCCGCCGAGTCGCTGCTGCTCGCGCTCCCCGCGGCCGTCTGCGCTCCTCTGCTCGCCGGCCCCCTCACCGCCGTCCTGGCCGCCCACGGCCACCTGGCCGGCCTCGGCCTCCGTCTGAACCTGCCGCCCGCCGGCGGCCCCGCCGTGTGGCTGACGGCATCCGCGACGGCCCTGGGCTGCACGCTGACGGTGGCGGTACCGGCGCTGACGGGGACCGAGGCCGAGGCGCCGCGCCGAGGGCGGCTCACATTCCTTTCCCGGAAGGGAAGTCCGGCCGGTCTTCGCACCGGCGCCGACCTCGGGCTGCTCGTCGTGGCGGGGGTCGCGTACTGGCAGTTGAGGCGGCAGGATTCCGGGGGTGTCGCGGCCGACCGGTCGGGGGCGCTCGGGGTGGATCCGCTGCTGGTGGCCGCGCCCGCGCTGGCCCTGCTCGCCGGGACGGTGCTGACGCTGCGGCTGCTGCCGCCGGTGGCCCGGCTCGCGGAGCGGGGGGCGGCGGCCGGGCGGGGGCTGCCGATGGCGCTGGCCGGCTGGCAGTTCAGCCGCCGTACCGCACGCCGGGCGGGCCCGGTGCTGCTGCTCGTGCTCGCCGTCGCGCTCGGCATGCTGGCCGTGGGACAGGCGGCCTCCTGGGACCGCTCGCAGGACGACCAGGCCGATTTCCACGCCGGAGCGCCGGTGCGTGTGCTGTCCGCGGGCGACGGCGGGCTCGGCCGCACGGACCGGTACGCGGCCCTTCCACGGGTGCGCGAGGCCGTCCCCGCCGTACGCGCCGACGAGCCCCTGTCCGGCGGCCGCACGGCGACCGTGCTGGCCCTGGACACCGCGCACGCGGCGGACGCGATGCTGATGCGCCCGGACCTGGCGGCCGTACCGGTGAAGCCGCTGCTCGCCGCGCTGGCCCCGAAGGACTCCCCGGCCGGGGCGGGGGTGCCGACGCACACCGCGCGGCTGCGGCTGACGGCGAGCCTGCGCAGCTCCGCGGGCCCCGGCACGACCGCCGATGTCACGGTCACGCTGGAGGACCGGTACGGGGTGCCGTACCAGCTGCCGTTCGGGCAGCTCCCCGCCGACGGCCACGCGCACACCCTCGCCCTCGACCTCACCTCCTCCCCCGGCCCGGCGACCCTCACCGCACTCCAGCTGGACATGACCCAGCCCGCCGGACGCTCCGAGCGACACCGGCTCACCGTCCGGGATCTGACCGCCGTCGCGGCCGACGGGACCGTACGCCCGCTCGCGGTGCCGGGCTCCTGGACCACCGCCGCGCAGACCGGTGGCGCCGCCGTCACGACCCCGGCCACCAGCCCCACCCGGCCCCAGGTCGTCTCCGCCCGGCCGCTGACCGTCTCCTACGGCACCGGGCACCTCCCCGACGCGGACTTCCGGACGGTGGCCACCTTGTCCGTCCGGCTCCAGGTGGCGCGGCCCGCACCCCCCGAGGTGAGGGCCGTGGCCACCGACCGCTTCCTGGACTCGGCGGGCGCCGGCACCGGGCAGCGCGTGGACGTGACGATCGACGGCCGTAGTCTGCCGGTGCGGATCGTCCGGTCGGTACGGGCGCTGCCCACGACCGGCGACGGCAGCCCGGACGGCGGCGCCGTACTGGTCGATCTGCGCGCCGCCGACCGGGCGTTGGAGGCCCGCTACGGGGAGAGCGTCACGCCCACCGAGTGGTGGCTGCGCACCGCGCCCGGCGACGCGGCCCAGGTGGCCGCCGCCGTACGGGCGCTGCCCGACGTGGACCCCGGGCAGGTCGTGGTGCGGGACGAGATCGCCGCCGAGCTGCGCGACGACCCCTTCGGCGCGGGCCCGACGGCCGCGTTCGCCGCGGCGGCCGTGGTGGCGGCGGCACTCGCCGCGGTCGGCTTCGCGGTGGGCACGGCCGGTTCGCTGCGCGCGCGGGAGGCGGAGTTCGCGGTGCTGCGGGCCCTCGGCGCCCCGCGCCGCCGGCTGGCCCGGACGGTCGCCGCCGAGCAGGCCGTTCTGGTCGGCCTCGCGCTGGCGGTCGGCGTGACCCTCGGCACCGTACTGGCCCGGGGCGTACTGCCGTTGATCGTGCTGACCTCCGAGGCCTCCCGGCCCGTGCCGGATCTGCTCGTGCTGCTCCCGCCCGGCCGTGTGGCGTCGCTGCTCGCGGCCGTCGCCGCGGCCCCGCTCGTGGTCTCGGCGGTGGCGGCGCTGCGCCGGTCCGATCCGGTGCGGGCGCTGCGCGAACAGGGGGGTGAGTGAGATGGGTTCCGTGCCTTCCGCGGTGATGAGCCGTGTGCCTCCCGTGGCCGCGCCCTGGGTGCGCACCCGGCTGCGGGCCGCGCCCGGCGCCGCCGTCGCGCTCGCGCTGCTGGTCGCGCTGACCGCCTGCCTGGCGGCCGCCTTCCCGCGCGCGGTCGACCGCTACGAGGACGCGGGTCTGCTGCGCACCCTGCGCCAGGCCCGCCCCGAGCGCACCACCGTGCAGGTCAGCGCGCCCCTGCCGGTCCCCGGCATGACCTCCGGCGACCCGTCCGCGACGCTCCGTCCCGAGGTGCTGAGACGGCAGTACGAGAAGCTGATCGCCGCGGTCGGCAGCCCCCTCTCCGTCGACCGCGGGCAGTCCGCGTACGGCGTCGCGACCGACGCCAGCCCGGCGGTGCCCGACCCGTGGATCCCTCGCCCGACCGGCCATCCCGCCCATGTCTCGCTGGCCGCGCGGAGCGGCCTGGCCGAGCACGCGCGCGTCCGCGAGGGACGGCTGCCGCGCGCCTCGGGCCCGGTGGACGCCACGTCGCCCGGGGTGGAGGCCGCCGTCACCGCCGCCACGGCCAAGAACCTGCACATCGAGGTCGGTTCGGTCATCCACGTGCCCGGCGTCGGCCGCGGCCCGCTCGCCGTCCGGATCACCGGCGTGCTCACTCCGCGCGACCCCGCCGGCGCGTACTGGTCGACCGTCCCGCTGCTGCGCACGCCCACACTCGTCGCGCTGCCCGTGCCGGGTCCCGTGCAGAACTACTGGCTCGGCGCGCTCCTGCTCCCGCAGGAGGCGGCCCCCGCCCTGCTGGGCACCGGCGGAGAACCCGCCCGCCACTGGTACCTGGCACCGGGCCTCGGCGGTCTGCGCGCGCACGACCTGGGCCGGATGAGGTCCGCCATCGCCTCCCTGCAGTCCGGCCCGGGGCTGCGCCGCGCCCGCGCCCTGACCAGCCCCGACGCCGACGTCGGCAGCGGCCTGGACGGTGTCGTCGCCTCGTTCTCCCGGCTGCGCTCCGGTATCTCCCCGCTGGTCGCGGTGGCCGCGACCGGCACCGCCACGGTCGCCGCCGTCGTCCTGCTCATGGCGGGCGTCCTGGCCGCCGACCGGCGCCGCCCCGAACTCGCCCTGCTGCGTGCCCGGGGCGCCTCCCTGCCCGGCCTGGCCGGCCGGCTGCTGGCCGAGACCTGCGTGATCGCCGTACCCGCGGGGGCACTCGGTCTGACGGCCGCGCTGCTCCTCGTCCCCGGCGGCCGCGCCGGCCACGCCGTCGCCGCCGCCCTGGCCGTCACCGTCACCGCCTGCGCCGCCCTACCGCTGCACGCCGCGCTCGCGCACCGCTCGGTCCGGGTGACGGGCCCGCGCGAGGACGTGACGGCACCGCGGCCCTCCCGGCGCCGGACGGTCGCCGAGCTGACGCTGCTGGTCCTGGCGGCCGGAGCGGTGGCAACCCTGCGTCGCAGCGGCACATCGGCCGGTCAACTGGTCGCGGCCGCCCCCGTGTCGACCGGCGTCGTCGCGGCCCTGCTCCTGCTCCGCCTCCATCCGATCCTGCTGCGCGGGCCGGCCCGCGCGGCCGGGCGGCTGCGCGGCGCCGTGGGCCATCTGTCCCTGGCCCGCGCGGGGCGGACACGGGCCTTCGCGGTGCTGCCGCTGCTGGCCCTGCTGACCGCGCTGACCACGGCGGCCTTCGGCGGCTCGGTGCTGACGGGCGTGGCCGCCGCCCGGGACCGTGCGGCCCTGCTCACCGTCGGGGCCGATGCCCGCGTGGACGCCGCCGCCCCGTTGCCGGCGGGCCTGGACGGGCGGGTGCGCGCGCTGCCCGGGGTGCACGGGGTGGCGGCGGTGAGCATCACCTACGACGCGAAGCCGCAGGACGGGCAGGAAACGGTGCCGCTGGTGGGCGTGGACCCGGCGCCGTACGCCGAGTTGGCGGCACACACGGGCCTGGCCCCCTTCCCCGCACAGCTGTTGAAGGCCGCGGACTCCCTGCCCGCCGTGGCCTCCCCCTCCGTCGCCCGGGCGTACGGCATCCGGCGCCCCTTACCGGTACGGCTGGAGGACGGCAGCGCGGTCACCGTCCGGATCATCGCCGTCCGCGACCGCACCCCGGCGGTGCCCGGCGCCGACTTCCTGGTCGTCGACCGGGCCGGCCTCACCGCGGCGGCCGCCCGTCCGACCTCGCTGCTGCTGACCGGCGCCCACCTGGACGCGGGGGCGCTGCGCCGTGCGGCGGCCACCGCCTCGACCGCGGTCCGCGTACGGGCCGAGGAGCGATCCCGCTACGCCGACTCCCCCCTCCAGACCGGCGCCGAACACGTCTACACGGCGGCCGTGGCGGCGGGCGCCGGCTTCGCCTTCCTCGCCCTGCTCCTCTCGCTGCTGCGGGCGGCCCCCGAACGCGCCGCACTCCTCGCCCGCCTGCGCACCATGGGTCTCACCCGCGCCGAGGGCCGCCGCCTCCTCGTTCTGGAGTCCCTCCCGCAGGCCCTCCTCGCGGCAGCCGGCGGCACCCTGACCGGCTGGGCGGCGATCCGCCTCCTCTCCCCCGGCATCGACCTGACCACCGTCGCCCTGGCCACATCCCCGACCCCACCCACCGAAAGCGGCCTGCGCCCCGACCCCTGGTCCCTGACAGTGCCCGCGGTCCTGGTCCTGGTGCTCGCCGTGGGGGTGGCGGCCCTACAGGCGTGGTGGACGGGGAGACGGGGGTCGGTGAGGGAGCTGAGGGCGGGGGACGGCCGATGAAGAAACCCAGCTGGGGCAGGCGAAACGCACCCCGGCCCAGCCACAGCACAGGCCACCCGTGCAGGAGACCCCATGACAACCACCTACGGCCAAGACGCCCTCATCACCTGCGACCGCCTGGTCCGTGTCTTCACCGCGGACGGGATCGAGGTACAGGCCCTCCAAGGTCTCGACCTCCTCGTCCGCGAGGGCGAGTTGACGGCCCTGGTCGGCGCCTCGGGCAGCGGCAAGTCGACGCTGATGAACATCCTCGCCGGCCTGGACACCCCCACCGCGGGCGCGGCCCGGGTAGCCGGCCGCGACCTGCTCACCATGACCGTGCGCGACCGTCTGTCCTACCGCCGCGAGGTCGTCGGTTTCGTCTGGCAGCAGACCTCCCGCAATCTCCTGCCCTATCTCACCGCGGCCCAGAACGTCGCTCTCCCCCTGCAGCTCTCCGGCACCCGCACCCGTCGCCGCGCCCGCACCGAACGCGCCCTGGAACTGCTGGAGCTGCTGCGGGTGGCCGACTGCCGTGACCGCCACCCGCACGAGATGTCCGGCGGCCAGCAGCAGCGCGTCGCCGTCGCGGTGGCCCTCGCGAACTCCCCCGCGGTCCTCCTCGCCGACGAACCCACCGGCGAACTCGACTCCCACACCGCCGCACAGATCTTCGACGCGTTCCGCACGGCGAACGAGACCCTCGGCACCACGATCGTCATCGTCACCCACGACCAGGCGGTGGCCGGCGAGGTCCGCCGCACGGTCGCGATCCGCGACGGCCGCACGTCCACCGAGGTACTGCGCCGCAGCGAGGTGGACGCCACGACGGGGCACGAGACGGTGGTCGCCCGCGAGTACGCCATGCTCGACCGCGCCGGCCGCCTCCAGCTGCCCGCCGAATACACGCGGGCCCTGAACATGCGTGACCGTGTCGCCCTGGAACTGGAACCGGACCACATCGGGGTGTGGCCGGACGACAGCGAGGAGAGGCCGTAGGCCGGGCGGGGCCGGGTCAGCGCACGCTGACGCCGAGGGGGCCGAGACCCGCCCGCCGCACGGCGACGGACCCGTACGGCGTCCGCAGCCTGAGCCATGCCCCGGACGAGAACAGCCCGGTGTCGGCCGCGCGGGTTCCCGGCCGCAGGAAGCCCAGGGACTGGGCGGCGTGCACGGCCCGCACCGGAAGCGGGGTCTCCGCTGTCTCCCGGGACCAGATGTCCCGCCCGATCCGGTCCAGCTCCGCGCGGGTACGCCGCTCCGGCGCCAACGCCTCCGTACGGGAGCGGAATTCGGCGACCGCTCGGGCCACCGTCCGCCGCAGTTCGTCCGGCGCGGGCAGCCCCGGCTCGGGCCGCCAGCCGGCGCGCGGGGGCAGGACACCGACCCATGGCGGTCCGGTGACCGCGGCCGGTACGGCGGCCGTGGCCGCCCGCTCGTCCACGGCCTCCAGGAACTCACCGGCGGAGACGGTCACATCGAGCGTGACGTCGAGACCGTTCTCGTACGGCTTGGCGAGCCGCACCGCGCGGACCGCCAGCACCTCGAAGGACGGCGGCCGCCCGAACACGGCGAGGGCCGTCCCCGCCGCCTGCAGGCGCACCGCGGCTCCACGGTCGTAGTGGAGCAGCCGGGAGAGGAAGGCGGCGAGGTCGGCCGCCTCCGTCTCGTCGGCGAGGTGCAGCACCGTCATGCGGCGACGGCCTCCTCGGCGGCGTCGTCCCGGTACTTCAGGAGGAACTCCCGCTCCTCGGCGGTGACCCGGCGCGGCCGCTGCGTCTCGAAGTCGAACAGGACGACCACGGTGGAGGCCTGTACGTAGATCACGTCCGCGTCCTTCACCTCGTAGGAGACGGTGAAGGACGCGGCCTTGACCTCCGTGACCCACAGCTCGATGGTCACGGGCGTGGGCCGGTGGGCGAGCTGGCGCCGGTAGTCGATCTCATGGCGCGCCACCACGGAACCCTGCTTGGACTCCTTGCCCCGCAGGGAGAAGAAGTCGATCCGCGCCTCCTCCAGATAGCGGAGGAAGATCGCGTTGTTGACGTGGCCGTACGCGTCCATGTCCGACCAGCGCAGCGGGCAGTGGTAGATGTGCCGCAAGATCGATCAGCCCCGGGTCAGCTTCTTGTAGGTGGCGCGGTGCGGACGCGCGGCGTCCGCGCCGAGCCGCTCGACCTTGTTCTTCTCGTACGACTCGAAGTTGCCCTCGAACCAGAACCACTTGGAGTCACCCTCGTAGGCGAGGATGTGCGTGGCGACACGGTCCAGGAACCACCGGTCGTGGGAGACGACGACGGCGCAGCCCGGGAACTCCAGCAGCGCGTTCTCCAGGCTGGAGAGCGTCTCGACGTCCAGGTCGTTGGTGGGCTCGTCGAGGAGCAGCAGGTTGCCGCCCTGCTTGAGGGTCAGCGCCAGGTTGAGCCGGTTGCGCTCACCGCCGGAGAGCACGCCCGCGGGCTTCTGCTGGTCCGGGCCCTTGAAGCCGAAGGCGGAGACGTAGGCGCGCGAGGGCATCTCGACCTGGCCGACGTTGATGTAGTCGAGCTCGTCGGAGACGACCGCCCACAGCGTCTTCTTCGGGTCGATGTTCTCGCGGCTCTGGTCGACGTACGAGATCTTGACGGTCTCGCCGACCTTGATGGAGCCGCCGTCGGGCTGCTCGAGACCCTGGATCATCTTGAAGAGGGTCGTCTTGCCGGCGCCGTTGGGGCCGATGACACCGACGATGCCGTTGCGCGGCAGCGTGAAGCTGAGGTCCTCGATGAGGACCTTATCGCCGAAGGCCTTGTTGAGGTTGTTGACCTCGACGACGATGCTGCCCAGACGCGGGCCCGGCGGGATCTGGATCTCCTCGAAGTCCAGCTTCCGCATCTTCTCGGCCTCGGCGGCCATCTCCTCGTAGCGCGCGAGACGGGCCTTGGACTTGGCCTGACGCCCCTTGGCGTTCGACCGCACCCACTCCAGCTCTTCCTTGAGCCGCTTCGCCCGCTTGGCGTCCTTCTGCCCCTCGACCTTGAGACGGGTCTGCTTGGTCTCCAGGTACGTGGAGTAGTTGCCCTCGTACGGGTAGGCGCGGCCGCGGTCGAGCTCCAGGATCCACTCGGCGACGTTGTCGAGGAAGTACCGGTCGTGGGTGATGGCCACGACGGTGCCCGCGTACTTGGCGAGGTGCTGCTCCAGCCAGTTCACCGACTCGGCGTCGAGGTGGTTGGTGGGCTCGTCGAGGAGCAGCAGGTCGGGGGCCTCCAGCAGCAGCTTGCAGAGCGCGACGCGGCGCTTCTCGCCACCGGAGAGGTTGGTGACCGGCCAGTCGCCGGGCGGGCAGCCCAGCGCGTCCATGGCCTGCTCCAGCTGGGCGTCGAGGTCCCAGGCGTTGGCGTGGTCCAGCTCCTCCTGCAGCTTGCCCATCTCGTCGAGCAGCGCGTCGGAGTAGTCGGTGGCCATCAGCTCGGCGATCTCGTTGAACCGGTCGAGCTTGCCCTTGATCTCGGCGACACCCTCCTGGACGTTCTCCAGGACGGTCTTCTCCTCGTTGAGCGGCGGCTCCTGGAGCAGGATGCCCACGCTGTAGCCCGGCGAGAGGAACGCGTCGCCGTTCGACGGCTGCTCGATCCCCGCCATGATCTTCAGCACGGTCGACTTACCGGCACCGTTCGGGCCGACGACGCCGATCTTGGCACCCGGCAGGAAGTTCAGGGTGACGTCGTCGAGGATCACCTTGTCGCCGTGCGCTTTGCGCGCCTTGCGCATGGTGTAAATGAACTCAGCCAAGAGAAACCGTCCGGCAGCTTGAAATCTGGCAGTGGGCAGATACACCCCATCTTGCCTGAACGCCAGGCTTGGGTGTTAACCCGTTTGATCCGGGGGCTGTGACCTGGGCTTTCGCGGGTGGCGGCGGTGGCTCGTCTGTCGCTGTCGGTCGTCGTCAGGCGGCCTCGGGGAGCCTCGGACGGCCCAGAGACGGCCCAGAGACGGCCCAGGGCGGGGCTCGGATCGGGCGCTGGACGGGCACGCCTGGGACACGGCCGACCCCGTACGGAAAGACCCATCGGGCGCGAAGACTCGCGGTCGCCGATCGGCTAACGGTTGATCGGGATCTCGTAGACGATCTCGCAGTGAGCGGCGGGCACCACGATGTCCGCCGTCTCGACGGGCCGCCCCTGGTCGCTGTAGTACGTCCGCCGGATGTGCGTGACAAGCGCGGCCTTCTGGATGCCGAGTATCGACGCCTCCTCGGCAGTCGCCTGCCGCGGCTCGGGCTGCTCCACGGCGTGGCTGACAGTGATGCCGATCGCGGCCATGCGGTTCACGACGCCCGCCCCGGCGTGTGGGCCGCCCTCGGGCAGGACGACGAGAGTGCCGGCGGTGAGGTCGTACGGCTCCCAGCTCGTGGACAGCTGGACCGGCCTGCCGTCGGCGAGGAACTCGTACGTCGTTCGGACGCACGGGTCACCCTCTGCGATACCGAGCCGCGCCGCGATGTCCGCTGGAGCAGGCACCTTGGCGTCGGTCCGGCTCTCCCAGTCCCCTTGCCTGCCTACCGCCTTCATGTCCGCCCGGAACGGCGACCCGTCGGGCTGCTCCCGCGCGGACGACCGGACTACCCGCACCCGCTGCCGGGGCTCCGCGACGTACGTGCCCGACCCGGCCCGCCCCTCCAGCACACCCTGAGAGATCAGCAGCTCCTGCGCCCGACGGACCACGTTCTCGCCCACGCCGCACTCCTGGCCGATCTGGGTGCGGGAGGGCAGACGGTCTCCCGGCTCCCATACGTGCTCCGCGATCCGCTGCCGGAGTTCGTCGGCGATGCGGAGATAGGGCGGCTGCTCAGGCATATGGAAAATCTAGTCCACTAGCTCTAATCTAGTTAACTAGCTTCACCGAAAGTGACTGCCGGTTGACGGAGGCTGCCCTGTGCCCGCTTCGGGAGTAAGCGCGGCGGCCATCGCCGCCCAGCTGTCCGCCGTCGGGCTCGCCGCGCGGGTGGAGGAGCACGACCGGTACACGTCGGTCGAAGCAGAGGTGCCGGAATCCCTCTCCGCCGAGTCCTGGCGGGAGGTCCTGGAAGTGGTGGCGAACGCCGATCGATTCGGTCTCTTCGCCACCAGCCTGAACGGCCGCACCCTCTGGGCGGTCGTACGCAAAGCGGTCCCCGCGACGGGCGATGTCGGGGGACCGAGCCATCAGCGATAGGAGCTGAGCAGCGTGCTCAACCGTATCCGCCGTGCCGTCACACTCACCAGAGCGCGGTCCGTCCCCAAGGGCAGGCACCGCCGCCCCTTAACGCCCTCCCGGCCGCCGGCTGCCCCCGCCTTCACTGCGTCCGCTGACGCGTCGACGATGATCCTGGGCAGGGCTTTCGACACTGTGAATCACCGACACCCACTCAGGGGTGAGGAAAACGCGCTCGTCCGCCCGTACGTGCTGGCTTGGGAGAAACGAGTACGGCCGCGTGCAGTGGCAGTCGCATCCCACCTGCCCGCCGAAGCCTGGTCGCCCCTCGCGGGGGTTCGCTGATGTCTCCTCGCCAACAGCGCCACATCACCGATGCCCCAGCCGCCCCCTATCGTTCGACCGCCTGCCATATCGGCACACACCTTGCTTGCGCGGAGTCCTCCCCGGTGTCCGCACCGATCGACCTGCCGGTTGTCTACGAGACGTGCGCCTGCCCGTGTCACTCGGCGTCCGACCAGTCCACGCCCGCGGAGGTGGCACGGTGATCGCCCGTGCACCCGGCGGTGCGCTTGCATCGAACGTCGAGATCACCGCGTCCACCGTGCAGCGCGGCGACTTCATCCAGCTCGGCGGCAGGGCGTGCCGGGTGAGGGACCTCGTCCAACTCCCCCAAGGGGCGAAGCAACTCCTCTTCGAGTCTGGCGAGTTGCTGACCATGCACGCACGAACCCGGCTTTCCGCCGTTCGAATGTTGAGAAGGCGGTGATCCGGTCCGTGCCCTCACGCCATCACGACATCGCCGACGATCTCCGACAGCAGATCACAACCGGTCCCATCAAGCCCGGCGAACGTCTTCCGTCCGAGGCCGACCTCGCCAGCCGCTACAAGGTCAGCACGGTGACACTGCGGAGCGCCCTCGCGCTCCTCCAAGGCGAAGGCCTCGTCGAGAAGATCCATGGCAAGGGGAACTTTGTTCGTCGCCCACCACGCAAGATCGTGTACGTCGGCGGATGGGGGACGCTGGACCCGTGGACCGCTGCTGAAGCGGCCCTGCGTGTCACCGTTCGCGCCGCCACGGTTCAAGCAGACAGCCATCTGGCCACTCTGCTCAGGGTGCCGGCGGGTAGCCCCCTCGCTGAGTTCTTCTGCGTCAGCCACGAGGAAGAGTCACCGCGCGGACTGGCCCGCATCTACATCCCGCGCGATCTGGTCCCGGCAGGAGTGCTGGACGACGAACCCTCGTGGCAGGAGACCGCCCTGCGATTTGCCGTTCTGGGCTCGCCGCCGGCAGCCGTCCGGGAGACGGTGTGTTCCCGCCCACCGACACCGGACGAAGTAGCGGCTCTCCGGATCGGCTCCTCCAAGGCAGTTCTCGCGATCACACGCGTCGCAACCGACACCACCGGGCGAGTGGTCGAGGCCGCCCTTCTGGCGTTCCCAGGGGATCGCGTCGACGCGGTCTTCACCACCCACCACGTGACCGCTGAGAGGCAGACGCAGGGATGACGGCACCGAACGAACTACGACTCCTTCCGTGGTCGGGGCCGGAGGGGAAGCCCTGCTACCTGAACACCGACGACAAGAGCGGCTACATGTCCCGCCTGGCGGACAACTTCGAATCGGTGCTGCTGGGAACGGCGGCCGAGCTGCTGGAGCAAGCCTCAGACGCCCTCGACGACCAGGACGTGGGCCCGGAAGACCTGCGCGGGTTAGCGAAGGAACTGACCAGGGCTTTGCGGGACGTGCTCCGCGTTGCGACCAGCCGTGGCCTCCTCCTAGCAGTGAGCGATCCGCATCGGCGCTGAAGCGGACGGCTGCGTATAGCGGCTGCTGGCAATGATCTTCCGTTCCCCTTTACAGAAAGGAACCCTGGCTCCTCTAGGGTCGGCCTGCTCAATGCGCGGCCTGACTTGCCGGTCTACTGATCACGGGTCTCGCTCACCAGCGGGACTGACGAAGCCCACGGCTCTGAACTGCTCAGATACCGTGGGCTTCTGTCGTTGTTGGTCGGTGTTGGGTGACCTCGGACGGCCCAGAGAAGGCCCAGGGCAGCACCGCTTCGCAAGATGTCATCGAAACAGCTCCGGGACGGGGCAGATCTCCAGTGGCTCGCCTGGCTGGTCGGTCCAACCCCACCAGACATGCTGATCGGTACACCGCCACAGCGTCCGGTAGCGGGCCCAGTTTCGGACTCGCCCGTCGTTGCCGTCAGCGTTACCGTCAATGCCGTCACTGCCGTCGGCGGGAACGGCGTCCGACCACCGCATTAGGAGCGAGGTGGGGCGAGTACGGCTCTGACCTGCGAAACGTCCACATGGGCGGACGGGGCATCAGCCACCCGCCGACCACTGCTGTTCCCCGTGGCTCCCCGCTGGATCTGGCACGGGTGTGGCACGGGGAACTATGCGTCGCCCTACGCAGGTCGGTCGGTTGGGGTCACATCGGCCACCCTGTGACCGTAAAAGAACTCTGCCGGGTGGGTGCCGTTGCTCTCCTTCACGGCTGTACTCACAGGCCTTGTGCCCGAGTGTTTTGCTGCCGCACCACGGCGGAAACGAGAACGAGAATCACGATGACGGTGACCAAGTCGGTCGCGGCCGTGATCGCCCCCTCGCCGGCCACAATGCAGAGGAGTACGGCCGCCGGGCAGAGCGCAGACGGAGAGAGTCCAAAGGTAGGCTGAAGACGGTTCATCTGGTTCCTCGCAGACGTGATGAGCTAGGCGGTCCCTGTTGACCCAGGGGCCGCCCCGTTGGTTAACTCCAGCCTGATCTAGCCCGGTTGGCGAACTGTCAGCAAAATGCTGACATCGATCTGCAACCATGCCGCTATGGACGCTTCCACTGAAGTCCGTTTGCGCAACCTCCTCGTTGCCCTGGCTGATCAAGCGTTGGACGTGGCCACGAGTGCCGTGATGCTGGCCGACCCCATCGAGGGCCCCTTACACGGCCTCCGCTACATGAGCGAGATCAAGAGACGTTTCGAGAGTTTGGAGTGCCTTGTTGTCGCAGCACTCCGCCACAGCGGCGTCTCGTGGGACGTGATTGCCAGTCGGTCTGGCGTGACACGTCAGTCCTTGCATCGGCGGTTGAGCAGTTCCGTCGACGATGAAGTCGAGTTTTCACAGAGGCACCCAGACATGAATGAAGCAGACATCTTCCGCAACCTGGGCATATTGGCTGCCGCCATCCAGTCCTATCAGGCACGCCTACCCGACCTCTTGGACGAGGGTGTATTTGTCGCCGACGAGCGTAGACATCGGCCCGGATGGTGGTGGCCCGAACGCGACAAGTAGGTCGGTGGAGCCATCACTGGCAAGTCAAGTTGCTCCACCGGTCTGCCTCTCGATGCGAACTATGGGCACGGTGGTCGCTGAGGTCTGCCGGGCACGTCAGACGGTCGCTCAGGGCCAGCGGCGGTCGCGGCTGGTCGCGATGGTTGCTGTACTTCGCTGCTGTACAGCCACCGGCTTTGCTGGCCGACCACCGCTTTAGGAGCGAGGTTGGGCGATCGCTGACGTGACCTGTGGATTCCCTGCGTTGGCCAGAGTAGGCCGAGGGCACCCCTGTGGTCCCCCGGTTCCCCGTGAGTCCCCGTCCGTTCTGGCACGAGAGTGGCACGCGAGGGGCCGTCTGCTCCTGACAAGTGGATCACCTCGCCCAGGTGTCAGGAGCTGTGCCGACGGCCCCCACCACGGCTCCGGGGTGGGGCGTTATGGGGAGTTGGCTGCGCCTTCGCCAGGCGGGGGTGGGCTCTCGGTTGGGGCATCCAGTTGGGTTCTGTCGAGGAGTCTTATGTACAGCTCGACGCGATCTGGGCC
Organism: Streptomyces griseochromogenes; assembly: GCF_001542625.1. Taxonomy (NCBI): domain Bacteria; kingdom Bacillati; phylum Actinomycetota; class Actinomycetes; order Kitasatosporales; family Streptomycetaceae; genus Streptomyces; species Streptomyces griseochromogenes. The sequence goes on from NZ_CP016279.1 coordinate 9,434,747, forward strand.
ATCCGGGAGCTGCCCTATCTCCTCCGTTATGCAGTGATGCAGTGCCCGCCGCTCGATCTCCGTCCGCCGGATGCGCTCTTCAGTCCAGCGGTCCCTGACTCTGCCATGGTGATCTACCCACCAGGTCCGGCACTCCTTGAGCATCAAGGGCAGCAACCCCACCGCCGCGAGCAGGACGATGACCCACCATGGGGCTCCGCTCGCTGCTGCGCCGACTGAGCTAGTGGCGCCAATCAACGGCGACGTGAGGGATGAAGCCATGATTGCTTCCTTTCGTGCCTCGCGCAGCGGGCGTGGCGGTAGTTGGCCGGAACGCCTGCAGGCATCGACGAATCAGAGATTCCGGGCATGAAAAAGGCCCGAGCGAGTCGCTCGGGCCCTAGAGGAGGGGTCCCTGTGTCATCTCCAGATCCGCCTGGGCAGCAAAAAGGCCGCTCCGGCGCTTCGGAACGGCCTGCACCGCGTACCACGCGACCAGCGTTGGGGACTATCTGCGCACGCTGTGGCGGATTCTCAAGAATCTGGGGCGGGTTGGCGTCTCCGTGGAATCTCGGGCATCGGAGGTGTCTCGCCAGGGCTGATGAGCTCCCGGGTCCATTCGTCCCGGTGCGCCTTTGGAAGCTCTGTCAGGTCGTACCGGATCTGCCCTCGTCCAGACCCGTAGGTAGTGATGCGACCCTCATGAGCCCAGCGTCGGAGTGTGCTGGCGGGCCGGCCAGTCCAGTAGGCGGCGGCCTCTGGATCGATGAGAACCATGCAGCCGTCCCTTATCTGGGTTCAGGCTCTTTAGGCATGCAGGTAACACGAGGATGACAGACGTTACGCTCGCCCAGGTCAGAGATGCAAGGGGTTGCATAGATCGTTGTCGACGGATCGACGGAGCGACCTGGTCGGAGCCCCTTGGCGCCGACCAGGTCCTGCCCCCGGCCGTCTGCTCACGTGGACCTAGTTTGGAAGATCGCGTACGTGGGCGGCGCGTGACCTGCAGTTCCCCTGACCTGCGCCTTCACGTCGGTAGGTCTGTGACTCCCCGTTGTTCCCCGACGAACTCCGTCCCGTAGGGCATGCGTAGGGCACGCCTACAGCCTGGTCGTGACCCAGGGGGCGATCAGGATGATCAACGTCATGACCTCCCTGATGAGTGCGAGCACCCGCGTTGCGGTCTCCGTCCGGGATTTAGCTTGATCGGGCTTGGCGTCACTCGCTGTTGTGACCCGCCGTACCCGCCAACACATTGCATTGCAATGCCTTGATGGGTACGGTGTAGCTACACAGTTGGGGGACTTTGTAGCGTCACAGAGGGCGACTTGCGACTGTGATGTCTCGACGCCACACACGTCGACTCCTTCTGGGCATAAGGCCGTAGCCGTGCAGCATGATCCGGCAAAGATGAATGCTGCGCGGCTTTTGGCGTGCTTGTGGTGCAACTAGCCCAGAACCGTAGCGCGTTGACACCCCAGACGCCTCGGGGACGTGGCGGGCAAGGCATGAAAGTGACTGTGCTCACAGTCTGGCACGCCCACGCTTCGCCTAACCCACCACTCTCCCCGGCTCCCATCCCGTACGCCGTCGCCCCACGCGCTTTCCAACTGTGGTGGTGGGCTCTGGAGCGGCGAACGGGGCCGTTCACCTGCGTTCACGAGCGGCCGGTCGTGAAAGCGGCTACCGGCTTCGGTCCCGTCTGAACGCCGGTGAACGGCGCTGGATGAGACGGAAACTGAGACGGTCAGCTGGCACTGCGACGACGGCTTCCGCGCAGAGACAGCAGTCTGCGGGGTCGTCTGCCCGCCGCGCGGCGTAGCTCCGCGTATCGGGTCACTGAGTCTGGACTCGCAGTCCGCACCCACACAGGGGCCCCGATCAAAATGCGGTCTGCGCCCCGTCTGTTGTCGCGGAAGTCCCAACGGCTCTGAGTCAACTCGACATCGGTGTAGATCTGAGCGAACCACTCACAGTCGTGAGCGTGTGCGAGAGTGAGCCCGCGGGTCCAAGGTTCCTCATGATCGGTCCCAGGGTGCTCACTACCTTGATTCAGAGCCATGTGCAGCGCCTCAACGGAAAGCGATTCAGGATCGTCCCACTGAGACGTGTTCCGAGTGCCACGGCTCTCCAGCAGCTCCGCAATAGCATACCAAGCAGAGGAGAACCAGCCGGCTGCCGGGGCGTCTGAAGGTCGAAAGGGGTGGCCAGGGAAGCTGTCCAGGCTACCGAAGAGGACTAGATCGACTTGTCGGCCTTGGATACTACTTGTTCTGACATGGAGTACTGCGCCCTTGTCTCGCTCCGGCCCACCGATGAACCGCGCGATGTGAACCTGACCGACGCCTTTGGCGAAGCGAGCGGGAGGCGGTGAGCTGAAAGCGGAGACGGCCTGGTCCCCGATCGCCCTTTCGATTTTGCGAGCCTTTTCGCGGCGGGTGAGACCCGCCCGCTCTCGGTTTCCAACCTCTGCCCCGACGCCTTGCGGGGCAGCCTTAAGGGTCCAGCTCAGCTGACTGTCCCAGGTGACGCCGTTGTCGGACGCGATCTCGTCGACGCGGCGCTCTGACCAGTACAGGTAACTACCGGCGTCGGCTTCCCTCACCACTACTTACACTTCTCCGATCAAATGATTGCCGTGGATCTTGGCGGCTCGCTTCCAGCCACACGCCGAGCATCGCTCCAGGTAGGCGTACGGAGACGCGTCCATGGCATCGATCTCCGGCATGACTTTGAAGTTTTGCCGGTTGTGTACTCGTCCGCAGGGCACATCAGCCGAGTGATACACCGTCAGTTCAGGGCCGGGCGTGATGCGCACGAGACAGGGAAGCCTCGCGCTGGCATCTCCCAGCTGACTGATCTCTCGATCGATCTCCGAGAGCTCAGAGTTGAGGGCACGCTGCAGTTTCTGAATCCTCTTGTTGTGGTCGTCCAGGATCTTGAGCTTGCGGAGCCGAAGTGCCTGCACTCGGTCAGCGAACGACACGCCTCCCCCTAAGAGGTGCTAAGCGAGATGAATACTTCTTAGTAGCTAGATGTCGGTCGCGTCCCCCGGTCGACCGCCTTTGAGGGAACTTTGGTGGTTCCACGGCGCCGCTAGGCTGGAGTGTGCTAAACGCGAGCGTCGGCCGAACGCCGTTGCTGGGGCTCTCAGCTTGGGAAGCTCGGGTGCCCTAGGGGCAGTTGGGCTTCTGATCTGCGGGGGAGCGGGCTGGCGCCCCTCGACGCTGGCGGCTCGTTGCCCGCCGTTCCCCGTGACTCCCCGCCCAACCTGGCACGGATGTGGCACGGCCCAAGCTGAGCGCTGGATGGGCCAGTGCTTGGCCGTTTCGGAGCGTGTGAGTTCGGTTCTCCGGGCTTAGGCATGGCTCTACCAGTGCCGCAGAGGAACGGGCGTGGCCTGGGGGCGTCGCCTGGGACCTCTGTCACTGACGGTCACCGTTGGCCACTGTTGTGCGGCCTTGGACGGCCCAGAGACGGACCGAAACCCCAGACAGCGCCCTCAGCCTCCTCCAGCGCCTTCTGGACCAGGTTGTTCGCGTGGGCCGAACTTCCCTTGAGGAGCTTCGCGTAGAAGCGATAGAGCACGGCCAGCACACCGTCGACGCTACCTTGAGATCGGACAGGTCTGGGACGACTCGGCTCCCACGTGCCTCCGACCAGTGCGAACGTCTGGATCGTCGCAGGTCCTTATGCCTGATAACTGCTGGACGTCCCGGACAAAAAGTCTGGTTCGGTGGACAGGGATGCCTCCTCGTTGTCACGCTCTTCCTGTTCCACGGAAGCAGGTTTACGACTTTATAGATGCCTGGCGAGGGGGTATCGGTGCAGCGATATGGGATGCAAGATCGAAATGCGAGGATCGGCCCTTTACAGTCCTGGCTGATTCGGGAAAAGTATCGCGCTGGCCTCAGTTTCGGAGAACTTGCCGCGTTGACATTTATCTCGAAATCTTCGCTGCATCGCGCCACGCAAGGGTTCGAAATGCCTAGTCGGCAAGTCTTCGAAGCATTCGTTCGAGGTTGCGGATCGGACCTCAATACTGCCGATGAGGAATGGCGGAAGGCCGAATCGGTAAACTCCTTGTTTGGCTTCGCGACAATGTCGATTCATCCCGATGACGTTGCCACTCACAACGAGTTGCGTAGCGCTCTGGGGCGCCTCATGAAGCGGAAAGGGTTGACTTTGCGGCAGATCGAAAAGATGGCTGAGCAGCGGAGCGTCAAGCTCCGCAGAAGCACGCTCGGTGATGCTCTCAGTGGGCGTCAGAATTTCAGCCGTAGTTCAACTAGCGAGCTTGCGCGCACCTGCGGTGAGGCGGAGAGTTCGGTCCAAGCATGGGATGAGGCATGGGAGCGCGCTGAGCGTGATAGAAGAAGTAGAAACGGTCATTTGGGTGGGATGCATAGACTGCCAGCGGGTGCCAGGCAGTACGTTGAACTCGGTATTGAAGAGATATTTCAGGTCTGCGAGCGATACAACATCCCGAGCGCAGAGATAGATATGTACATTCGCGGGCGAGTTGAGCTCAGACGTATCTCGAATTCGCGAACTTTCTGGGGTGATCCTCCCGAGTCGTGGAGGGTTTCTGTGTCGAACCCTGCCAATGACGTATCGGGTCGAATTGAAGAGGCTCTGAGGGGGGTTCTGGTGAAGAGGCTTTCCTTTCCCTTGGACTGGTCGCTGTTGCGTGGACTCACGAGTTCCGTTCTTCACGCGCTGGGGAAAGATGCAGACGCCGATGGAGTCAGCGGCGTGGAAATGACTAAATGAGCAGCCCGTTTCTTCTGGCGTGGACTGATAGTGCCGGCTGTAGGGGGGCGGCACTGACCCGTGGGTAATCGGTACCCGTCGCAGTGTGCAACGGCGACCAACCTTCCCTACAGGCCGTGTAGTTGGCCAGGCCAGGGGCTCTCAAGGTCCGTATCATGAGTCACGCTCGCTAGTTCTTCCTCTTGAGCGCTGCGTACCCCGTTGTCGATCTGTATGCAGCGGGTGGCAGCTTGCTTTGACAGTTCCGTCAAAGCAACACTGGAAGAACAGGAGGGGCGTGTGGTGGAAGGCCCGATCGAGCGGAAACCGCGCAGGAGTTGGACTTGGCTCGAAAGGTGGCAAGTCGCACTAGCTGCGGCAGGTCTGCTGGTGGCGGTCATCGCCACGGTGGGGCAGTTCGTCCATTAGGACGTCCACCTACGAACCCGTCGCGATCGGGAGCTGCGTGCGCAGCGAGCCCGGTCTCGTGAAGCGCGACCGGGCTCGTGAACTGCGCGGAGGGCCTAGCTCTGGCAGGAGCTGGGCCCTCTGTTTGCTTGTTAAGGCTCATTGCCAAGCAAAGAGAACAGTACAGCGGCGGGAGGCTGAAAGCCATGGTGCGTCGTTGAGCAGGCCTTTTAGGAAGAGCGGATGCCTGTTCTCGCATTGCTGATCTGCCAGTCCGCCATGTGCCCGGAAGGCGCTACACGCAGAGCCGGCCGCCTGCGTGAAGGGGCTCAGATCGACGGGCTCAGCACGTCGATGAGCCATGTGTGAGCCGTGCACTCCCGGACGATTGTTGCATCGGCGCCCGACCTGGTAGTTCCCGGGTCATGCTCAGCGGTCTCGCAAACCGTCGTGGCGCGAGTCACCGTGGGTTCAAATCCCACACCCACCACGCAGGTTGAAGGCCCCTGACCAGGAACATCGGTCGGGGGCCTTCGTCATGCTCGGGGCCCGTGGGTGACCGCGATTCCCCGTGAGTTCCCGGTCCATCGGGCACGCGGGGGGCACGGTCAGTCTTCGGCGGGACTGGGTGCCGTGAGGTCGACCCAAATCCACGGCTTGCGATCCCAGTCGCGCACCTTGCCTATGACTAGGTCGACGGTCGCTCCCACTGGCGGCAGATCCTGCACGAGTCGCTTCACTCCCGGCTCGCTTCCGCGACGAATCGTGTCCAACGAAGCTCCCACAGGTTCGTATCCGTTTAGCTCCGCCATGAGGCCCCATGGCTCGTGACTGGTGATCGTTGCTTGGACTGTCTCGCCTTGTCGAGGCTCGCTGAGGGGGCGTCTCGGTTCATCTGCCATTGCGGCATCCTCCTCCTCAACCCACCACTCTCCCCAGCTTCCATCCCGTCCGCCGTCGACCCACACCGCTGTGGAGCGGGCGTGGTTCATGGCGTCCAGGTGGAGCGCGCCACTGTACGAACGACCTGGACGCCATGGGCCGCGTCTGCTCGGCTCTGCCTGGGTCGACGGTGGACGGGATGGAAGCCCACCACGCTCGCTACGATGTGCCCGCGGCCGGGAACGGCGCCCCCTTCCACCCGGTGCCGGCCGATCCCCCGCCGGAGGCATCGTCTGTGACCATGGGCCGCGAACGTGTCGGGTGCTCGCCTCATGCCCTCCGGGCCTATCCACAGTGGGCGGGCGTCGGCGCAGCCGGGGCGGAGCGGGCCGAAGGCAGGAGCGGCGCCCCGAGCGGAGCCGGGAAGCCCGCCCGGCGGAGCGGAGCGCAGCCGGGTGCTTGATGAAGGAGAGAAGGTTTTATCCCGCTGGGATGAGGCGCTTGCCGTCGTGGCTGCGTACGTGGGGGCCGTTGCTGTCCAAGGCATCCAGGAGCCTGACAGCGAAGACCTCGGACATGCGCTCGCTGACTTCCTCGGGTGTGAGCCAAGAGACGGCGGTGGACTCGCCTGAGGTGCGTTCGGTGCCGCCGGAGGGCTTGCAGCGGAAGACCAGAGCCACGATGCCGCGGGTCACGTTCTTGTAGACGCCGGTCAGTTCGTCAACCTCGACCTGGATGCCTGTCTCCTCCAGAACCTCGCGGGCCACGCCGGCTTCGGGGGTCTCGTTGAGTTCGAGGATGCCGCCGGGGAGTTCCCAGGTGCCGTTGTCGGCTCGGCGGATCGCCAGGAGGCGGCCGTCCTCGCGCACCACTACTCCGGCCACGGATACGGAGTGGAGGGGAGACGGCGTCGCTTCCTGTGCTTGACTCATGTAGAGGAGCATAGGAGGCAGAGAAGGACTATGGGAACTGCGGCTGGAGGGGTCGGATCCGGGCCTCGGTATGTGCAGATCGCGGACGAGATCGTGCAGCAGATCCGGGCGGGGGTTCTCAAACCCGGGGACATGGTGCCGAGTGAGTCTGAGCTGGTGGATCGCTATGGCGTGTCCGGGGGAACGATCCGGAAGGCCATGGTCGAGGTACGGGCGAGTGGGCTGGTCGAGACCCGGCACGGCAAGGGCTCGATCGTGAAGAACCGGCCTCCAGTGCGGCACCGCTCTTCCGATCGCTTCCGGCGCTCGCTCCGGCAGGGTGGGCAGGCGGCCTACCTAGCGGAGTCCGCACAGTCCGGTGCGGCTGCCAAGGTCAGCGTTCTCTACATCGGGCCCATGGAGGCGCCTGAGGATACCGCCCAGCGACTGGGTGTCCCCGTCGGCGCACAGGTGCTTGCTCGCCGGCGTCTCTACTTCCGTAACGGCACACCGGTCGAGACCGCGACGTCGTACCTGCCCTGGGACGTCGTGAAGGAGATCCCGGAGCTGTTCTCCGAGAACCCCGGAGGCGGTGGCATCTATGCCCGACTCGAAGACCACGGGCATGAGTTCGCGGAGTTCGTCGAGACGTTGCAGGCACGGCCGGCCTCGAAGGCAGAGGCTTCGGAACTGGCGCTCAGCCCCGGTGCACCGGTGGTTCACCTGATCCGGGAAGCTCGTACGACCGCGGGCCTCGTGGTCGAGGTGTGCGACACGCTCATGGCCGCTGACCAGTTCGTTTTCGAGTATCGGATCCCTGCCGCCGACTGACGCCCGCTCAACTCCCCGCAACCCGTCGCGAGTTCTTCTTCGCGGCGGGTTGACTCATGTACAGGAGTGGTGCACTCTTCTTCATGTCACTCATGTACATGAGTGGCGAAGTTCAGCATCTATAGAGGAGTGATCTCTGTGCGTCAGATCCCCGTCGACACCTCCAGTGCGGTTGTGATGGTCGCCAAGTCTCCGCAGGTCAAGGTCCGTGACCGTCGTACCGGCGAGATCGCCACCGACACTGAGAGCGGGGCGAAGCTGATGACCGTCGACGTGATGTTCGCGGCGAACGAGGAGGTGGAGATCCTCTCCATCACCGTCCCGGAGCCCGGGATCACCGGCGAGCTGTCTATGGGCACGCCGGTCGCCCTCACCGGCCTGATCGCCCGGCCCTGGGAGAACGACTTCAACGGCCAGAAGCGGCACGGCATCGCGTTCCGCGCCGTTGCGGTCACCTCGCTCGCCGGCGCCGCCGCAGGGCCCAAGGCGGCCTGATCATGACCGGTTTCACGGTCTCCCTAGTGCTGGTCGCCGTCGCCGTGGGTCTCCTGCGGTGGCGGCGCCCCGCCTGGTACTGGCTGACCTTCGGGGTCACCCTGGCCGTGGTGCGGGTGCTGGTCCGGTACGGCTCCGTCATGGATGCGTGCGGATTAACCGTGCCGCCCGCGCGGTGGCGGCTCGCTCTCGCCCGTGCCACCAACCGGCCGATACCGGGGCCCCGTCCCCCGCGCGTCCTGCGGCTGCGGCCCACTCGCACCGGCCTGGTCCTGCGGCTCAAGCTCCGTCCCGGACAGGACGCCTTCGACATCGCCGCCGCCTCGGACCGGCTCCGGCACTCGTTCTCGATGTACGGCGTGACTTCGCGGGAGCTGCGCTCCGGTGTCGTAGAGGTGCGAATGACCGGCTACGACGTACTCAAGCGGGTGCAGATGCCGACTGAGACCGAAACCCGGCTGATGCGGGTACCGGTCGCCCTGCGGCAGGACGGCTCGGTGCACTACCGCGACTACCGCGCGATACCCCACGCCCTCACCCTCGGCGCCACGGAGTCCGGCAAATCCGTCTACCAGCGCAACCTGGTCGCCGGACTCGCCCCGATGGATGTCGCCCTCGTTGGCATCGACTGCAAGCAGGGCGTTGAACTGTTCCCGTTGGCCCGCCGGTTCTCCGCGCTGGCCGACGATCCCGACACCGCAGCAGAAGTGCTCGACGCGCTCGTGGTCCGGATGGAATGCATCTATCAGGTCATCCGGGCTCAGCAACGGATCACCGCCGACGTGCCGGACGCGGAGATCGCCGCCGACATCTGGGACCTGCCCGATCACCTGCGTCCGGTCCCGGTCGTGGTCCTGGTCGACGAGGTCGCCGAACTCGCCCTGTACGCCAACAAGGAGGAGGAGAAGCGCCGGGACCGCATCATCACCGCCCTGGTCCGCCTAGCCCAGCTCGGCCGCGCGGCCGGCATCTACCTCGAAATCTGCGGACAGCGCTTCGGCTCCGAACTCGGCAAGGGCATCACCATGCTCCGCGCCCAGCTCACCGCCCGTACTGCCCACCGCGTCAACGACGAGACATCCGCCAACATGGCCTTCGGCGACATCGCACCGGACGCCGTCCTCGCCGCCATCCAGATCCCGGCCGAGATGCGGGGGCTCGCCATCTCGGGCGACTCCTCCGGAGGGTGGCACCGCATCCGTGCCCCGCACACCTCGCTCCGCCAGGCCGTGAACATCTGTAACCGGCACGCCGACCGGACCCCGCACCTGCCCGAGCTGGCTCCGTTCCGGCCGGTCCTCTCCGCCTCCGCCGTCGCTCCCGTGTCGCTGGCCAAGGCTTCCTCGGCCACCGTCTGAGCCCTCGGATCCCACCGGTCGGCGCGACCGCCTTCGCGCCAGGTCCCTACCCCCGCCATGCCCAGAGAAGGGAGATCCCGCCGTGTGCCCGAACTGCGAGGACTTCGCCCGGACCGTGCTCCTGCTCGGCCAACTCGCCTTGTACGCCGACACGGCCGACGCCGACCTCGACTTCGTGGAAGCCGTCAGCGCGTCCCTGGCCGTCTCGCTGCCCGAGCCGCCGCCCAGCACGTTCCCGTCCGGCTACGACCCTGACGGCGGCCCCACCTACCCCGGCGACTCCTGATGGGTTCCCGTCACGGCCTCCGCGTCGACGCGGTCCTGGTTCAGGCCGTCATCGCCGGTGCCCTGTCCTTCGCCCACCTGCACGACCTGGCCTCCGCTTCCGGACAGAACGGCTGGAAGGCGTGGGCCTACCCGGTCAGCGTCGACCTGCTCCTGGTCGCCGCCTGGCGGCGATTGCGCAGTGACGGGCCGTCCCGGCTCGCCTGGTGCTGGTTCCTCGTCGCGCTGTTCGCTTCGCTCGGCGCCAACGTCGCCACCGCCGGATTCCTCGACCTGACCGACCCGCCCGCTCTGCTCCGCCTCGGCATCGCTGGATGGCCCGCGGTCGCCTTCCTCGGCGGCACGCTCCTCGCGCACTCGTCGGCCGCGGAGTTGGGGCCGGCCCCGTCAGCACCCGTTGCGGACACGTCGCACGACGAGCCTTCGGCCGAGCAGCCGGTACCGGACGCCGAACCCGCTTCGGTGACGGAAACCGTGCCCGAACCCGGCGTAGTCCCTGTTTCCTCCGCTCCGGCTCCCGTCCCAACCCTGGCTCCTTCGGTTCCCGCCGTACTGGTCGACCACGCCCGCAAGGTCGCCGACGAGTACCGCACCCGTACCGGATCCCCGATCGACACCGACACCCTGCGCTCCCGCCTCGGCGTACCACCCCACCTCGCCGACGCCATCGCCGCCCACCTCACCTGACCAGGAAGGAGACACCCGCGATGCCCGCCCGCGACAACTTCCACTCCCTGATGCGGATCGGCCCCGTGCAGATCGGCACGCACCGAGACCGCAACGGCCGGACCATGCACGCCGCCGTCTGCACCGCCGACCGCTGCGGCTGGTCCGCCGACTACTCCAGCCAGACCGCCGCCCAGCTCGCCGCCCGCACCCACCGCTGCACGGTCCGCTAGGAGACACAACCCATGGACGTCCCTCTCTGGTTCGCCCTGCTGGTCGTCGGCTACCTCGGCGTCAAGCTCATCCGCCCGCCCTGGTGGCTCATCGCCGTCCTGCTTCTCGGCGGCTACCTCCTCGCCGACAGCGTTCTGGCCCCCGTCATCAACACCGCCGTCAAGTAACCCGCTGCGAAAGGAGATCCGCTCATGTTCCGGCCCAAGCTCCCGACCATGCCGCAGCCCACTGGCCTGGCCACCCCGCCCGCCGTCGTCGAGCCGACCACCATGACCCGGAGCACCCCGGTCCCGCCGCCGGCACCCGTCACCCCCGCCTCGTCCCGGCCGGTCGTCCAGCTCACCCCCGGCACCGCCCTCGCCCTCGTCGGCGGCGGCACGGCCGTCGTCCTGGTCTTCGGCGCCGTCCTGGTCTCCCTGCTCCTGGCGGTCGCCATCACCGGCGCCTCGGTCGCCGTCTGCGCGGTCGTCCTGCGCTCCCTGCTGGTCTCCAACGCCAAGCGCCGCTGACCGGCCCCCGGGCGGCCTCGATACCGCCAAGCATCCGCCGCCCGGGCGCCGTCCCTGTCCGATCTCGCAACCGGAAGGAACACCCAGCACGGCCCACCGCGCCTCATCCGCAACACCGAGGGCGCCCATGCCAGACACGCTGCTCGACCCGATCACCCTCGGGGACGTGCTCCGAGTGGCCTCGGCCTCCGACTACGCCCGCTGGGAAGACCAGATCCGCCGCACCGGCGGCTGCTCCGACCCGATCCACCTCACCGGCTGGGTCCTCCACAAGGACAAGACCACCGGCGAGCCCCTGCACCACTACTCCACCGAGAAGGAGCCGGGCGGACGTCTCCGCCTCGCCTGCGGGAACCGCCGGGCCTCCCGCTGCCCCTCCTGCGCCTGGACCTACGCGGGCGACACCTACCACCTGATCCGCGCCGGCCTGGCCGGTGACGACCGCCGCGACATCCCCGCCACCGTCCGCGATCACCCGCGCGTCTTCGCCACCCTCACGGCCCCCTCGTTCGGCCCGGTCCACAACCGCCCCGACCACGGCACCTGCCGCTGCGGAACCACGCACGCGCCCGACGCTCCGGAACTGGGCACTGCCCTCGACCCGGACACCTACGACTACGCGGGCTCCGTGCTGTTCAACAACCACGCCGGACAGCTCTGGCAGCGCTTCACCACCCGACTCCGTCGCGAACTCGCCGCCCGCGCCGGCCTGCCCCGCCGGGAACTCGCCGAACACCTCCGCGTCTCGTACGGCAAGGTCGCCGAGTTCCAGAAGCGTGGCGCCCTGCACTTCCATGCCGTCATACGCCTCGACGGCCAGCAGGGACCTGGCACACCGCCGCCGGCCTGGGCCACGGCCGGCCTCCTCACGGACGCGATACGCGCCGCTGCGGCGCACTCGTACACATCGGTCTCGGCCCCGGCTGCCGGTGACGAGCCCACCCGCACGTTCCGGTGGGGCCGACAGCTCGACGTCCGCCCGGTCAAGGCCTTCGGCGACGGCTCCGACATCACCGAACAAGCCGTCGCCTCGTACGTGGCCAAGTACGCGACCAAGGCCGCAGAGAACACCGGCACCCTGGACCGCCGCATCGGCGAACTCTCCGAACTCAACCGCCACCAGGTCCCCGACCACACCCGTCGGCTCATCACCGCGTGCCGCGACCTGGACACCCTGTACCCGGACCGGCGCCTCTGGGCCTGGGCCCACATGCTCGGCTTCCGCGGACACTTCTCGTCCAAGTCGCGCACCTACTCCACCACCCTCGGCGCCCTCCGCCAGGAACGCGCCGACTACCGCGCCGCCCAGGAAGCCTCCGCCCTCGGCCTCGACGACCGCGAGCCGGACACAGTCCTCGTCCTGGCGGACTGGCAGTACGCCGGCCACGGCCACACCCCGGGCGAAGCCGCCCTCGCCACAACCATCGCGCGCAGCCTCCAGACCAACCGCGAGACCGCCCGCGACGCCCTGCGTAACCAGCTCGACACTGAAAGGGAGTGCTGACCATGGCCGCAGAACTTCCGAACCGGTTCCTGACCCCTGAGGACCTGGTCGAGATGTTCGAACTCCCCAGCGTCGAGACGGTCTACCAGTGGCGCCGCAAGCACACCGGTCCGCGCGGCTTCCGTGTCGGCCGGCACCTCCGCTTCGACCCGACCGACGTGCGGGCCTGGGTGGACACCCAGCTCGGGGAGGCCGCCTGATGGCCGGGCACGTCCAAGACCGCTGGTACAGGACCGAGGTCGGCGCGAACGGCAAGCCGCACAGGGTCAAAACCGAACGTCACGGCACGGGCATGCGCTACCGGGCCCGGTACATCGGCCCGGACGGCACAGAGAAGGCCAAGAGCTTCCCTGACAAGCAAAAGAGGTTGGCCGACCAGTGGCTGTCCAACATCGAAGCCGACATGGCGCGCGGGCAGTACATCGACCCGCGAGCGGCCCGGACAACGTTCCGGGAGTACACGGACCGCTGGCTCGCCTCGCTCACGACCGATCTGACCAGCCGGGCTGCCGTCGAGGGTCGGCTGCGCTTACACGCTCTGCCCTACCTCGGCACCCGCCCCATCGGCTCGTTCCAGCCTGAGCACATCCGCGAGTGGAACCGCCAGTTGGAAGACGCCGTGGCGTCAGCCCAATATCGGCGCCTCATCTTCGACGCGGTCTCCTCCGTGCTCAACGCGGCCGTAGATGACCGTCTGCTGGCCTCGAACCCCTGCCGGGCCCGATCAGTCAAGGCTCCCCGTCCTACGCCGACACGCGTGCATCCGTGGTCCGCTGAGCATGTCTTCGGCGTACGGGCCGGTCTCCCCGAGCGCTACCGGGCCATGGTCGACCTCGGCGCCGGATGCGGGCTGCGACAGGGCGAGATCTTCGGCCTTGCCGTCGACAACATCGGGGATCTCGGCTGGCTGTACGTCCGCCAGCAGGTGAAGAAGGTTCGCGGCACACTCGTCTACGCCCCGCCCAAGCGCGGCAAGCTCCGTGACATCCCGCTCGACCCGGAAGTGTCTGCCGCTCTCCGCGAGCACCTGGAGCGCTTCCCGCCCATTGAAGTGACCTTGCCCTGGCTGACCCCGACCGGCCCCAAGGTCACACACCGGCTCGTCTTCACGAGCAGCATCGGTGCCGCCATCTGGAGCCAGGGGTTCAACGACCAGGCGTGGAAGCCCGCGCTGGCATCCGCCGGCATCATCCCCACCCCGGAGAAGGGACAGCGCTACGCGGCGGCCCGCGAACACGGCATACACGCCCTCCGCCACTTCTACGCCTCGGTCCTCCTGGACGCCGGAGAGAACATCAAGGCCCTGAGCCTCTACCTCGGCCACAGCGACCCGGGATTCACCCTCCGCGTCTATACGCACCTCATGCCGTCCAGCGAGACGCGGACCCGGAAGGCCATCTCCGCGATGTACCGGGCCGCCGGTCACGCTCATGACGGCCCGAAGACGGGCGACGGCCCAGAGACGGCCCAAGCCGCCTGACACGGCCCCTCATTGGCGAAGAAACCGCTGGTGAGGGGCCTTTTCGTGCCCTCTCGCGGTAAGTAACACCCCATCTTGCCCGACGGCCAGCCTTGGGTGTTAACCCGTTTGGTTGGGGGGCTCTGACCTGGGGCTTCGCCGCCGGTGCAGGTGGCCCGTCCGTTGCTGGCGGGCGCCGTCGGCCGGCCTCGGGCGGTCTCCGCCCGGGAACGATCACTCGTCGGCCTCCCGCCACTCGTCGAGCCGGATCCTCACCTGGTGATTGTGGGCGTGCCAGAAGACCTCACCGCTGACGCGGGCCCCGAGGGCCGGCAGGTCCGTCCCCAGCGGCATGGCCGTGATCTCCGCCAGCCCCACGGCGTCCGGGAAACCCTCTATACGTATGAAGACCCCGAAGGGCTGACGGCCGATGATCTCCCCGGTGATCCGGGCCCCCACGGGCAGAGCCGCGACGGTGGCCGCCCAGCTCCGGCGGACCACGTCCGCGTCCCGCACTTCGGCGCTCGTGGGCCAGGCGTACTCGTCCATCACCGGATCATCATGCCGTGACGCTTCACGGGCTGCCGCCTCAGCCGACCCGGCCCCAGCCCGGGGAGGGCGGCTGCGGCCAGACGGGCCGGCGCGGCAGGGCTGTCGGTGGCCGGTCGGACACCAGCCCGGCGGCGGAGGTCCGGCCGCTGAGCCAGCCGAGCAGCGTGTGTCCGGGACCGGCGATGGCGGGGCCTTCCGTGCCGACCTGCCAGGACCGGCCGAGATCGACCGCTTCGACCGAGGAGGCGGCGAAGCCCTGGGCCTTGAACGCGGAGAGCGTGTCGTCGAGTGCCCACGAGACGTACGCGGTCGGCCAGTCCGCCGTGCGGTAGCCGACGCCCAGGTCCAGGTGATGGGTCTCCAGTTCCCGCAGACACCGCCGGAGGGTGAACCAGGCGGGGTGCCGCCAGCCCGCCAGGGCCGCGACCATGCTCTGCCACGCCGCCGCGGGCATGTCCCGCGCCTCCGCCGCGAACCGCTCCAGGCAGCCGCGTACCTCGGCGACGAGTTCGGCGGCGGGCAACGCGGCGGTCTCCTCGGTCGCCCGAGCCATGGCGGCCGCGTCTGTGCGCGGCCCCGGCTCGGCGCCCGTGCGGGCCAGGCGCAGCAGCCACACATAGGCGTCGGCGCTGTGGGCCACATGGGCGAGCACATGGCCACGTGTCCAGCGCTCGAGCCGTGAGGGTGCTCGCAGTTCGGTGTCGGTCCGGTCGGTGACGGCCCTGGTGAGCCGACCGCTGGACCGGACGATGTCATCGATCAGGCCATGGATGTCGGCCGTGCTCATCGCAGCGGCACTGGTCATGCGCACTCCCGAGTCTCGCGGTGATTCGCCCGTGCGCGCGGCACAGGCCCTGCCGGCCGGGCCGGACCCGTCTCCCGAAGGTCACTCGCCGGGCTGCGTCTCCTTGCGGCGCAGTACCACCAGCACCGCACCGCCGATCACCACCAGCCCGATGGCCACTCCCGCGATCAGGGGTGTGATCGCGGAGCCGCCCGTGGCGGCGAGGTCGGTGTCGGTCGTGGTGGTGTCTCCGCCCACCGTGGCGGGGCTGGGCCCGCTGAGGGTCTGGGTGGTCTTCGTGGTGAGCGTGCCCTGGGTCCTGCAGTCGAGGACGCCCGTGAAACGCCGGCTGAAGCCGTTCGGACCGGTGATCGTGAAGTCGTAGGCCTGGTCCTCCTGGAGCGGGACCGTCACCGTGCGGGAGGCCCCGGCGGGGATGGTGTGCTCGGCCCCCATCAGCTGGAAGGTGAAGGGCTGGTCGCCCTTGTTGGTCGCGGTGACGTCCACACCCCCCTCGGCGCAGTTCTTACGGGCCGACACGGCCGGTATGGCGCCCTTGGCCGCCCAGGTGGCGCCCGCGGTCGCCGAGACCGTCGACTCGCTGGAGCCGGCCAGGATCTGGGTCTGGCTGCGGCTCTCGGAGGCGAAGGCCCGGCCCACCGGCACGGTGGTCGACGCCTGCACGGTCAGCTGGGCCGAACCTCCCCCGGTGCCGAAAGCCTGGGAGGTGCCACCGGAGGCGTCTTCCGGGACGGCGAAGTACAGCCGGCTGCCGTCCTTCGCCGAGGTGATCACCTTGCCGGTCTTGTCGATGATCCGCACGCCGCTGGTGGCCGCGTCCGCGGGCGGGACCACCGTGACGCCGGTCGCGTTGGTGTGCACGGTCACCGGCCCGAGCCGCTCACCGGGGCGGCCGGAGACCTCGGGCGGGTCCAGGGTCAGCGAGGCCTGCGGCTCGACGCCGACGCGGGCGCTCTTCTCCAGGTAGTCGGCGAGCTTCTCGGCCTGTGGGTCCACTGCGTCGACCTTGGCACCGTCCGAGTAGCGCCAGATGGCCACCTGGGTACCGGCCGCCGCGTCCTGCTCGGTCAGCCCGCTCACCCGGGCCCGTCGGGCGAGCGCGGCGAGATCGTTGACCTGGGGGTAGGAGTTCTGCAGGATCCAGCGGATCCGGCCCGCGTCCTTGTTGGCGCCCAGCGAGGTGGAGCTCCAGGACGTCTCCTGGTAGCGGGCGTCGCGCTGGGTGGGGTTGTGGAGGTCGACGCAGTACGTCTGCAGGGTGCCGCCGCCGTCCACGGACATCTCGAACAGGCCCGCGGCCACCCGCTGGTCGCCGCCGTCCTCGTGGATCACGGCCTCGCCGTAGGTCTTCAGGCCGTTGATGGTGGCCGTCGCGCCGCCCTGCGACTGTGGTCTCTCGTCGGCCACGGCCGTGCCGGCGCCGGACAGCACGCCGGCCGTCACCAGGCCGGAGACCAGCGTCACGGCGCCGAAGCGGGCCGTCGTGACGGACCGAGGAAACCCAGAGAACGCAGCAAGCACAGAATTCCCCTTCGAGCAGGACCCGTTGGACGTGGGGGACGGTCCCACCAGCAGAATCGGCAGCCCCGAGGGCCACGCCCGGCATCCTATGGATCACGCGGACCCCGCCCGGCCGGTCAGATCGTCTGATGGGCTATCCGATCCGGAATCGTTATCGCCGGGACCGGACACGAGCTGCGGTTATCGACAAATCCACCGATCGGGTCGGGGCGTTGGGGGTGTTGGGGGCGTTCGGACCGCATACGTCGATAAGCCGCAGATCGCTGAGCGCACGTCATGGATCGCAGGTCACGGATCGGCGATCGAGGATCGCCGATCAGAGATGGCGCCGGCGGTGCCGGCGTAGCTGGTGGTGTTGACGGTTCAGGTGACATCGCACCTGTGACGTCATGTCACCGCCGCTGGTTCCGGGTGCTGTTGTGCCTGCTCGCCGTCCGGTGTGCCGACGGGCGGTGTCTCCCAGACGGGCTCCGGGCGTGCCGTCGCCGCCTGAGCCTCCGGCTTGGCCGCCCGGCGGAAGAGCGCCGTGCCCCGCGCCAGGTCATGGCCGACGGCCACCGCGTCGATGTCGGCCGACGCCCAGCTCTGCTGCCCCTCGCGCACCTCCGTGCGCACCTTCAGCCGGCCCTGCACGACCACGGGCTGCCCCACCTCCACCGACGCCGCCACGTTCACGGCGAGCTGACGGTTGGCCCACACCGTGAAGAAGTTGGTGTGCCCGTCCGTCCAGGCGCTCTTCTCCCGGTCCCAGTAGCGCGAGGTCACCGCCAGCCGGAATCGCGCCGACGGGCCGGCCGCCAGCTCCCGGTACACCGGCGGCGTCGCCACGTTGCCCACCACACAGACCACGGTCTCGTTCATCGCGAACCCCTCCCTCGCCCGGCCGCCCCTCACGGCGGTGCGGACACGCGTACGGGCCCTTCCCGTACGGCTGCGTCTGCCGTGCCCGGCGCACACATCCCGTGTGCGCGGTCGCACGTCACGCCGATCGCGGACGCCGCTCGCCCTCGCTTCTCGCCGGGCGTGCGACGCGATCGCCGTGTCATCAGACTGCCTCCGCCGGGCTGGGCCCGCTGAGCGCTGTGGACGGCCACCCACCTGTGGAAAACCCCGCCACCCCATCGAGTGACCCGTGTCCCTCCGCTTCCCTCTCACCCACCCCGTCCTCCGGCCTGCCTCACCCCACCCCGGCCTTGGCCCCGGACCGCGCCACCCGCCCGTACTGTTCGCGCACCTCCCGGTAGCGCAGCAGCTCCGCCGCCAGTGGATCGAGCACCCGGGCCCGGCCGCAGCCCGCGGCCGCCTCCCGCAGCCGTCTTTCGGCGTCCATGCCGTACCGCCGCGCCGGACCTCTGGCCGCCATCCGGCAGGCCCACTCGACCAGCGGCCCGCCGACGATCCCGCACACCATCAGCAGGACCGGCACCCCGAGGTTGGGCGCCATGACGCCGGCGATCTGGCCCGCCAGCCACGCACCGCCCACGATCTGCAGCAGGGTCATGGCCGCCTGGACCAGCACGGCGACCGGCCACCACCCCGGCCTGGGCGGCCGCCCCGGTGGCAGTCCGGCGCGCGCCGCCAGCTCGTCCAGCGCCTCGGACAGGCCCTGGGAGCCGCGTGCGGACGCCTCGCGCACCGCCTGTGCCCACGGCGCGGGCAGACCGGCCGAGGCCCGGTCGGTCACCGTACGGACCGCCTGCTCGACCCGCTGGCGGGCCGTGGTCTCCTCGTCGGCCTGTGCGCGCACCGGGAGCCGGCCGGTCGTGTGTTCGCCGCGGCCCTGGTACCAGCGCCACAGCCGCAGCCAGGGGGTACCGCAGGCACGGTTGGCGTTGCGCAGCCAGGCGCGTTCTGCGGCCTCGCCGGCCGCGGTGGCGCCCACGGCGTCCGCGAGCCGGTCGGCGAACTCCTCCCGTGCCTCCTCGCTGAGGCCGACGCGCCGGCCGGTGGCGTAGGAGGGCCGCAGGCGGTCCGCCGCGGCGTCCAGGTCGGCCGCGACCCGGCGGGCCGCCGCGCCGCGCTCCGCCACGAAATCGCCCAGTGACTCGCGCAGTTCGGCGACGCCGTCGCCGGTGAGCGCGGACAGCGCGAGCACGGTGGCGCCCGGTTCGCCGTACTCGCCGAGCGCCACGCCGTCCTCGTCCAGCAGCCGGCGCAGATCGTCGAGGACCTGGTCGGCGGCCTCTCCGGGCAGCCGGTCGATCTGGTTGAGGACGATGAACATGACCTCGGCGTGGCCTGCCAAGGGCCGCAGATAGCGCTCGTGGAGGACGGCGTCGGCGTACTTCTCCGGGTCGACCACCCAGATGACCGCGTCGACCAGCTTCAGGATCCGGTCGACGTGTTCGCGGTGCTGGACCGCCGCCGAGTCGTGGTCGGGCAGGTCGATCAGGACGAGCCCGTGCAGTTGCGCCTCGCTCTCCGGGCTCTGTACGGGCCGCCGGCGCAGTCGGCCGGGGATGCCGAGCCGGTCGATGAGGCCCGCCGCGCCGTCGCTCCAGCTGCAGGCGATCGGGGCCGCGGTGGTCGGGCGCCGTACGCCGGTCTCCGAAATGGGCGTTCCGGCGAGCGAGTTGAACAACTGCGACTTTCCGCTGCCGGTGGCACCCGCGATGGCGACGACGGTGTGCTGCCCGGAGAGCTTGCGCCGGGCGGCCGCCTCGTCCAGGACACGGCCCGCCTCGGCGAGGGTGCTGCTGTCCAGGCGGTTACGGGAGAGGCCGACGAGTTCGCGCAGGGCGTCCAGGCGGGAGCGGAGGGGGCCGTCGTAGGCCAGCCGTGCCGGGATGCGGCTGCTGCCCGGAGCGCGCGCGGGCTTGTCGAGTGCGGAGGCGCCCCCTTCGGCCAGGGCGGCCGCGGTGTTCTCGGTCACCCGCCGGGCGATGAGACCGTCGTCCCAGACCTCGACGAGGTCGGCGTCGTCGTCCTGGCCGAGGCCGACCGGCCCGCCGCCGGCGGCCTTCTCCGCGTCCGCGGCCTTCCCCGCGTCCCCGGTCTTCCTCGGGATCCCGGCGTTGCCGGAGTCCCCGGCCTTTCCGTTGGTCCTGCCGGTTCCCCTGACCCCGGCGGTTCCGCCGGCCGCGGCCGGCGCTCCCCTGGCCCCGGCGGCCCCGGTGTTCCCGGCCGTCCCGCCGTCCTTGGTTCGTGCGCGCGAACCGTTCCTCGCGTCGGCGTCACCGGCGGGGGCCGCCACGCGCGCGTGGCGCTCCCGGTCCGGGCTGTCCACCCGCTCCTTGGGCACACGCGCGTGCCGCTCCCTGCCCGCGCCGTCCACGCGCTCCTCGGGCACACGCGCGTGCCGCCCGCCGTCCCTCTGCGTGTCCCGGTCCTGCGGCCGGGTGTCGGCACCGGTCTCGGCGGCACGTTCCGGGGAGGAGCCCGTTCCGGGAAGGGCGTCGCCGGAGCCGCCGTCCACCGGCCGGCGGAGGTCACCGGCCTCTCCCTCCCCTTGGGGCCGTCCGTTGACGCGGTCCGTGGACCCGGACTCCGCTGCCTTGGAGCCATCGCCCTGCTCGCTGTGTCCCATGGGGTTCCGGGGATTCAGTTGGTTCAGATGATTCAGGTGATCCATGTGATCGGTGTGGTCCGTGTGGTCGTGGTCGGCGACGGCGGTCACGGGCACCTCTCCTTCTGCAGTACGGACAGCGCGGCAATGATTTCGGCCTGGGGGTCGGCATTGACGTCCAGCGCGTCGAGCGGGGCGAGGCGCCGTTCACGCTCGCGGTGCATGACGCGGTCGACGTGTTCGGTCAGCAGGCGCCCGGCCCGGTCACGCAGCCGCAGCGCGCCGTGGGGGCCGATCCGCTGGGCGAGCCCTTCGCCCGCGTTGCGTGCCCGACGCCCGCCCAGCAGCACGGTGGCGACCAAGGCGGCGACGGCCTCGGAGTCGGGGGCGCCGTTGCGGTCGAATTCCCGCACCTCGTCCTCGGCGTACTCCTCCAGCTCCCGGCGCCAGCGCCGTACCGCGAGCCCGATGCGGTGCTCGGCGTTCTCCATGGAGGGATCCCGCCCGGCGAGCGCGGGAGCGTCCGCGGCGGGCTCGCGCCGCCACGCCTCGTCGATGCGCTCGTCGGCGGCGGTGACGGAGCACACCAGCAGCGAGGCGAGGCTCTCCACGAGCGCGTCCAGCAGTTCGCCCGCGGTGCAGTCGAGCGGGAAGGCCCGCCATCGCTTGAGAGCGTCCCCGGCGAGTACGGCCCCGGACTTCAGCCGGCCACGCACGCGCTCGTCCTCGCTGTCGTACGCCCCGTCGATGGCCGAGGTGAGCCGGAGCGCGGCCGCGTACTGGGCGGCCGCGGCCCCGGCCAGCTCGGGCAGGCGCGATTTCAGCGAGTCGAGGAGGCCGTGCGCCGTACGGGCCAGGACCTGCTGGCGGTCCCCCGAGTCCTGGACGTGATGCACGAGCCAGGTCCGCAGGGCTGCCACGGCGCTGGCCGGCAGCAGGCCGCCGCCCCAGGCCGACTCGGGCAGCTCGGGCACGGTGAAGCGGGGTACGTCGCCGAGCCCGGCCTTGGTGAGCAGGGCGCCGTAATGCCGGGACACCTCCGAGACGACCTGGTGCGGCACGCGGTCGAGGACGCTCACCAGGGTGGCGTCGTACTCCTTGGCGGTGCGCAACAGGTGCCAGGGGATGGCGTCGGCGTAGCGGGCCGCCGTGGTGACCATGACCCAGACGTCGGCTGCGCAGATCAGCCGGGCGGCCAGGACACGGTTCTCGGCGATCAGCGAGTCGATGTCGGGGGCGTCGAGCAGGGCGAGCCCGCGCGGGAGCGTGTCGGCGGTCACGACGCGCAGCGCGCGCGGGGAGTCCTCGCCGGAGACCAGGAGATCGTCTCCCGCGTCCTGGTCGGGGGCCCACACGCGGGTGAGGTCGGGCAGCACGCGCAGACCGCTGAACCAGTGATGGTCCTCCGGATGGCACACCAGGACAGGTGTGCGGGTCGTCGGCCGCAGCACACCCGCCTCGCTGACCCGCCGTCCCACGAGGGAATTCACCAGGGTCGACTTGCCGGCCCCGGTGGACCCGCCGACGACGGCGAGCAGGGGCGCAGCGGGCTCCCGCAGCCGGGGCACCAGATAGTCGTCGAGCTGGGCGAGCAGCTCGTCGCGGTTGGCACGCGCGCGTGGGGCCCCGGCCAGGGGCAGCGGAAAGCGTGCGGCTGCGACGCGGTCGCGCAGTTCGGAGAGTGCGTCGAGCAGCTGAGGCCGTACGTCCAAGGTCACCACATGCGAAGAATGCCCAATTTTAGGGGAATTCTGAAGCATATGGACATCTCAGCGCGCCGATGGAACACAACGGGCGTAAGGGACGACTGGGACGCGGGCACAGTCCAGGCATAACGAGTGCACAACACCCTGTGCCTCGGGCGCCAAAAGCGGTGCGCGATTCGCACCTGCCTGCGATTATCAGGACCGCTTCACCGAACCTCCACATCGAGCCACGGAGGCGAAGCAGCCGGGTCGAGGAACGGGGAGCCTTATCCTTGTCCCGCACCAGGCCCCCGTAGCTCAGTGGATAGAGCAGGCGCCTTCTAAGCGCTTGGCCGCAGGTTCGAGTCCTGCCGGGGGCGCCACTGAACCTCTGACCTGGGAGCACGGAAGACGGCGTGCCTTCCCTGCGGCGTACATCGGGCGCCGCCCGTGCGGCACGGGCCTCGGCAACGGTACGGCGCGGTATCGCGGTGAACATAGATGCCGGCAGATGTCATCACCCGGTCGGCTTCGCGTCGCCTTCCGGGGAACCCGTCTCCCCGGCGGCTCGGCTGTCCGGCGATGGACGGGGGCGGCCTGATCACGGCCGGGAGCACCGGACGCCCGTCCGGTGTCGATCAAGTGCCCGGCGGCATCGGACACGCAAGGGCGCTCGCCGATGCCCGGTGAAGACCGCCGGCGATGCCGGACGACGACCGCAGCCGCGCCGGGGGAGCCAAGAGCCCCCGCCGACGCGGCTGCGGTACCTCAAACACGACGTCTGTCTGCCGCCGGATCCACGAATTTCCGGAACGGCCGCCTCCCACGGTGTCGCCGACGCCTCAACAGACGGCTCGGCAAGGCATGGCGGTCTCGGGGAGAAGAGCGCGCCACGCGGCCGGTCAGAACGCCCGGCTGTTGCAGCCCATGTCCGAACCGAGGTGGCTCTCCTGCGCACCCGGGTTGCCCTCGCCGTTGAGCGCGTTGCCCAGCGCGCCGTTGATGGCGCCGATTTCGCCGAGGACCGAGATGTTCATGTCGTGCGAACGGCACTCGATGCCCTGCGTGACGTCGAAGTCGTCGCTGCCCTCACCGTGGGCAAAGGCGGTACCGACGCCGAGGGAGCCGACGGTACCGAGGACGGCAGCGCCCACGACGGCGAACTTCTGAAGCTTGCGCATTTCTTCTCCGTTGGTCGAGCGGATGCGATCCGCAGCAGATCGAGTTGGGACGGCGGACGGTTACGGGGAGGACATCAGCCGAGTCGGGGCAGACCCAACTGGCCAACGGGAGGCGCCGCGACCGATCCGAGGCCGAGCGGGGCCACCTCCGGCGCGGGCGGCGCGAGCAGCGGGTTGATGAGCGGGTTCACCTGGGGGTTCACCTGCGGGTTCACCTGCGGCGCGACATGCGGCGCGGGCTCCGGGTTGAAGGCCTGGGGCACCTCGACCTGCGGGGCGACCTTCGGCATGACCTCCGGCGCCGTCTGCGGGGTGACCTGCGGCATGACCTGCGGCGCCTGCTGGGGGGCGGCCTGCTGCGGGCCGTACGGCGAGTCGGAGCTCTGCGCGTAACCCCTCGATGACGCCGAGGCGGCGGCGTAACCACCCTGCGGCGGGGCCGGCGGCGGCGGAGGCGGGGCCTGCATCATCGGCGGGGCGTAGGACTGCGGACCGGAGGCCTGTGCGATGCCCGTCGAACGCGCCGTCGCCGTGGCCTGCGGACCGTTCTGCTGGGGCGGCTGGTACTGCGGAGCCTGGTACTGGGGTGCCGGATACTGGGGAGCCGCGTACTGGGGAGGAGCCTGGTACTGCGGAGCCGGGTACTGGGGGGGCGCCGAGTACTGCGGTGCCGCGTACTGAGGAGCTTGGTACTGCGGAGCGGGGTAGTCGGGAGCGGGCGCCGGATAGGCGCCTGGGTACCCGAATTGAGCATCGGCGTGACTGACGCCGGCGCCGATGGCGGACAGACCGCCGGCCGCTGCTACGACGAGCGCGGCCTTGTGAAGCTTGCGCATGGAACCCTCGGCCCTTCAATACCTGTACAGGGAAATCCGTTGTATTCAGTGCAGTCTTGCGTGCGCTCAGTCTGATATTCGTACTGCGCCCTCACAGGGGTAATCCTGGGCTGTCACGTGGACTTCACGCCGGAGCAGACAGCGAATCCCCTCGACCCCTCTCTGATCCGTGGCCGCTGCCCTCTCCCAGCCAGGAACGACTTTTCCCCCGGCCCGGTCACGGGCTCCAAAAGCCCGTCACCCGTTTGCCATCGGCCGCAATACCGCTCCCACCCGGATGATGTGGCCCTGGTGCGCGCGGACTTGTCCCTGCGCCAAGAACAGGGATACGAACAGAACGAGATCTTGAGAGCCTTGATGGTGATCGCCGAGCGGCTTGACGAGGCCCACGAGAACCGCCGGCGACTGTGATCGCTGGACGTTATAGCACTCCTGCCGACGAAGACGATCCGGCGGATGCAACTCCTCGGCGTGAAACAGCGATCGACGCGTTCGCCTTACACCCTCCCCGGGTCCGCCGCACCCCCTTCGCGCAAGGGTCAAGCATCACGTCCGGCGCAAATGAGCCAGTGCCGCGAGGCATTGGGGCAAATGAGTGACCAGACCCCGGTTCCCGTGTCCGGTCCCGTACTCATCTCGTTCCGCACAGGGCCAGGACGATGCTCCACCGCAGCCGTACCCAGGGCGGCAGGAACAGCAATGGCTGCACTGGCTCATCAGCATTTCCCATACGTTCCATGCACAGGTCAATGAAGGGCCGAGGGTTCCATGCGCAAACTTCAACAGGTCGCGCTCGTCTTCGCAGCGGCCGGCGGTCTGTCCGCCATCGGCACCGGCCCCAGCGTCGCCACCCCCGTCGAGTTCAACGGCGCCGTTCCGCCACCCGTTGCGCAGCCGGACACCCAGGCCGGCGCGTTGGCCTCCTCCCATGCCACCGCGCGCACTTACGGCACTCCGGCCCCGGCCCCGCAGCGGCCCACCGAGATCACCCCGCAGGTCAACCCGCAGCTGAATCCGCAGATCAACCCGCAGATCTCCCCACAGGCCACCCCGCAGGCGGCCCCGTCGGAGGGCTCCGGGCTGAGCCAGAGCAACCTCTTCCGCCCGGCCCAGGAGTGCAGCCCGCAGAACCTGCTCAACGCGAATCTCCCGGTCGGTCTGCTCGGCGCCGCCCAGACCAAGGGCGTCAGCTGCACCCAGGCCAACAGCCAGGCGAACGCCGCCTCCAGCGCCCACTGAGGCCTGCGGAACACCCGGTCGTCGATGCCCGACGGGCCCTTGGAGGATCGCCCTCGAAGGGCCCGTTCGCATGTGATGCTCCGTCAGAAACTTTTCGCAACAGATCATGAAACCGGCGCGTCGTTGTCCCTTTTAGCATAATTCCAACTAATCTCCGGTGACTGTAAGAAGTCGATCTGCCACAGATCGCATCCACTTCACTCCACCGGAGATGACATGCACAAGCTTCGCAAGGCTGCCGTTCTGATCGCCGCCCTCGGCACCGTCGGACTCGTGGGCGCCGGTACCGCCCACGCCGGCGAGGGCGGCTGGGGCGGCAAGGAAGGCAAGGACGGCGGCAACAAGACCAGCATCCTGCAGAGCTCCAACTGCCGTTCGCACGACCTGAACCTCGACGTCCTCGGCGAGGTCGGCATCCTCAACGGCCTGCTGGGCAACGGCCTCAACGGCGAGGGCAACCCGGGCGCGCAGGACACCCACATCGGCTCGACGATGGGCTGCAACAACTCCGCCTTCTAAGGCGCATGAGGGTCACAAGGTGACCCAGGACGGGAAATGGTCCCGGCATCGAGCTCCAGGCCCGATGCCGGGACCCCTTTTGCGTCACGCGCCGGCATCACAATTCCACTGACCGGTCGGGGCATTCGCGAGCGTCGGTCCAAGACGGTGAGAATCCCCAGAATCCGGCGCGTCGCCGTTTGTCTTCGAATATTTCCTAATACTCTCCGTGACTGTACGAAGTCGATCTGCCACAGATCGCAATCCTCTTCAACTCCACCGGAGATGACATGCACAAGCTCCGCAAGGCCGCCGTTCTCGTCGCCGCCCTCGGCACCGTCGGACTCGTGGGCGCCGGCACCGCCCACGCCGATGGGGGCTACGGCGGCCGGGGCGGCCACAACGGCAGTCGCTTCAGCATCGCGCAGAGCACCACCTGCAGGTCGCACGACCTCAACGCGGACGTCCTCGGCGAGGTCGGCATCCTCAACGGCCTGGGCGGCAACCTGCTGAACGGCGAGGGCAACTCGGGCGCGCAGGAGAGCCAGCTGGGCTCGACCATGGGCTGCAACAACAGCGTCGGAAAGTAAGCAGGAACCCTTCAACCGGTGCCCCGGCCTGCGGCCGGGGCACCGGTGCGTTTATGTCACTAAAAAGCCTCTGTCTCCACCTCGGAATGCAAAAATGCCGGACCGGAAACAATTCCGGTCCGGCATTCTCCGATCGCATCTCAAAGTGTGGGGCGGGGCAGCTTCGGGTGAGGCACCTTGACGCCCTTGGGCAGCGGTGTGCGGTTGGAGCAGTCCACAACCGGCCCGACCTTCCTGGACCCGCCGCCCAGCAGGTAGTTCTCGGGAAACACCACGCGCTGCCGGTCGGTCGTCTTGCAGTCCTGCGTCTGCTTGACGACGTACTTGCCGTCCTTGGAGGTGCGGATGCTCTCGCTCTTGCTGATGCAGGTGGTTTCGGCCAGGGAGGTCTTGCAGTCGCCCGGGAATTCATCGGCATGCGCATGTGCGACGCCGCTGCAGATCACGGCGAGACTTCCGACGAGCCCCGAGACGGTGGCAATCTTCTGCCGATTGAACATGTGCTGTGCTCCTTTGCGATCGGGGCCCGGGCGTCTGCGCCGCTGACCGGCCTGCGCCCAAGCCTTGGAGTGGTTCGGCATGGGGGACCCGACGCCCGGACGCGGTGCGGGCCGCGTCGTGCGACGGCATTGCTGCAGCCCGGGCGCGCACCCTGATGGGTCTTCTGCGCGTCCGGGCTGCCTTTGCCGTTATGGGTATTACTCAGCACACCGCTGAACAGTCCGAGTTGATCCACGACATGGATGTTCAGATCGTGCGATGTGCATAGGGTGTCCTGAAGGATGTCGATACGCCTGTCGTGGCGCTCCAAGGCCGTGTGCGTCGCGGTGGTCCGTTCGGCGGCCGACTGTCGGGCCGACCAGGATGCGGACTGCGGCGCGACCCCCTGAGCTACGGCCTACGGGCCCACGTGGCCACGGCGTTGGCCCGCAAGGAAGCCACCGCGGTGACCTGCGGACCATGGATGCCGTCGGTACGTGCCTTACTTCGAACCGTCGGAGTACTGGCCGTAGCCACCCTCCTCGGGCGCCTCCTTGGTGGGCTCCTCCGCGGCCTTGTCCGGACCGTAGTGCGGCATCGAGTAGTAACCGCCGCCCCACGTGGCCACGGCGTTCGCCTGCGAGTTGGCCACCGCGTTCTGCTGCGAGGGGGGAGCGTACCCTTCTTCCCCACCGGCGAAGCTGACACCGACCCCGAGAACGGACAGCCCCGCGACCGCTGCGGCTACGACGGCAGCCCGCTGAAACTTACGCATGTTCAGACCCTTTCGGTACCTGGGCATTAAGCCCTGGTTGACTACTTAGTGTGAGCATATACACACAATTCGTAGCAATTTGGGATCTGTACATCTGCCGTCGTGTCGGCTCGTGACGAAGAGCCTTTTCGCGTCGCGGCTGCCGGAGGGTTCCGCCGCGGAGCTCAGCCCAGCAGGGTGGGCAATTCCATATCGCCCTTGTCGCCCCGGTCACCCCGGTCGCCCCGGTCGACCGGCATGGACGTGGAGCACGTCACCTCGGGCCCGATGTGCATCTTGCCGCCGCCCACGGCGGCGGGCAGCGTCAGCGGCTGCGTCGGCAGGCACTGTTCCTGGCGGGGGATGAACCCGTCTTCGGACACCTCGCCTTCGATCCGCTGGACGCAGGTGACGTTGCCGTGGGTGTCGCGCGTGCAGACGCCCGGGTCTGAGGCGCCATACGCCTGGGCGACACCGGCGCAGGTCACGGCGAGGCCGCCGAGGAGCCCCGAGACGGCCGCGATCTTCTTCCTGCTGAGCATGTGATGCGTTTCCTTTGTGAGAGGCACCCGGGCGTCGGGCGCCGAGTTGACCTGCCAAGGGCGACTGCCGCGACGTTCACCGCGCGAAGAATGCGCCCATCGTCTTGGGCGGTTGGAACGAACGAATGCGATCTGCGATCGGCCGGTCCTCACGACTGCCGCGGGCCAATCCGGAAAAGGCGGCAACCGCTCATCGGCGCACCGGACTTCGGATCCGTCACGACGACGCGCGGGCCACAGGAGCGGTCTCGCGCTCCGGGCCACCGTGCGTGAACGGGCACCTTCGGGGGATGCCCCCGAAGGGCTCGCGGAAAGCGTCGCGCACGGTTACTCCGCCGACCTCAGCCAGTGAAGGCGTTGTTGAACTGGCCGCAGGTGGTGTCCATGTTCTCGCCGAGACCGAGCACCCCGATCGGGAGGTTGTTCTCGGCCACCGTCTGCGGACTGCACTCCTGGAAGGGGCGGTAGAGGTCGGTCACCCTGAGCCCGCCGTCGTGGGCGTAGGCGGTACCGGCACCGACACCGACGGCGGACAGGCCGCCGGCCGCCACTGCTGCGATCACGACTTGCTGAAGCTTACGCATGGAACCCTCGGTTCTTCATTGCCTGCACATCGAGGCTGATTGCCTACCGTGACTGAATGAACACTAGCAGTAGCGATAGAGGGTATTCCACACTGCCGGATATCCGTGTCCGAGAAAGAACATGAGCACATCCGCGGAATCCTGGAGATCAGCCGAACACATCGCGGCGCAGGCCCACTTGGCGAAGGCGCGAAATTCGAACCTTCGGCCAAGTGATGAGAGATCGCGTATCGCGGACGCGGACAGTACCCGCGCGAGGTACACCAACACCGTTGCAAGAAAAGGGGAGTTGTGCGAGAGGCTCGGAACGACGATATCCGTGATCCGTAATATTACGAGAAAGTCGGCTGCTTGGCCCGGATACGCTCACGCGCGGCCACGGACACGACCAGGTTCCGCAGACCCTCGAGATAGCGCCGCACGTTCTTGTACGCGATGTCGGTGTCCGGGTAGCGGCAGGCGAACCACAGGCCCTCGTGCAGCCGGTTGACCCATGCGCACACCTGGTCGCCGTACGACACCCGCATCAGCCCGTACGCCTTGCGCTCGGACCAGCGGTCCGCGCCCGGGACGACGCGGGCGTCGACGTACGAGACGATCGAGTGCAGGTCGGGCGAGGTCGGGCGGAAGTCCGCGCCGAGCAGGCGCAGGACCCGGGCCAACGGGATACGCGCCAATGACCGGTTGGCCTGCAGCTCGGCGCGTACCGCCACGAGTGCCCCGTCGAAGTCCCGCGCCGCGGACACCTCGATCGGAGCGGCGCCGACGTACCAGCCCACGGAGTCCGCCCAGGTGGACTTCAGCCGGGTGTGGAACGGCACGACCGTGCGGTAGACCGGCTGCCCGCCGATCTCGTGGACGATCAGGCTGGTCGCGGCCAGGATGCCGACCAGACTGCCGCCGTAAGGCCTGCAGTACGCCTCGAACGCGGCGGCGGCGTCCGCGTCCACGAGCGGCTCGCGGATCAGCTTCTGGGCGGGCAGGGCGTCGCCGGGGCGCAGTCCCAGGTCGACGGGGAAGTCCGGGAGCTTGCCGTCGCAGCGGCCGATGAACTCCCGCCAGCAGTCGACGATCGCGTGCGTGTCGTCGATGCCGTCCGCGTTCGCGCGCTCCTGCTCGCAGAAGTCCACATAACTGCTGACCGGCGTCTGGGCCACGGCACGGCCCGCGAGCCCTTCCGTGTACAGCTCGTGGATCTCGTCCGGGATGCGCTGGATGGAGTAGGCGTCGACGTTGGTGTGGTCGAAGGCCATGTACACGCTGGTGGAGTCGTCGCGGACGACCGCCGTGTAGATGAGGTTCGGCCAGCCGAGCGCGTCCGCGGCCACGTCGAATCGGTCCTGCAAGTACCGCACCAGCGCGCCCTCGTCGGTGAAGTCGCCGATCACCTCGCGGCGCAGCGACACATCGTCCTCGTCGAGGGTGAACCGGTGCATCTCGTCCCCGGCCCACCGGAAGCCGCTGCGCAGCGTCTCGTGCCGCAGTGTCCAGCCGCGCAGCGCCTCCTCCAGCGCGTCCAGTTCCGCGCGGCCCGGCAGATCGAACGCCGCGCCGACCCAGGTCGGCACGAACAGGCCGTCCTCGCGCACCGATCGCGCCGTTCTGATGTGCCCCTCCTGGATGTACGCCGGCGGGCGCGAGTCCGTCGGCAGCGCTGTCGCCGCCGCGACGGTCGCCGGGCTGAACGTCCACTCGACGAGCTGTCCGGGCCGGACCTCGCAGCGCTGGATGTCAGAAATTCGCACGGGCGTCTCCGTTCGCAGAAGGCACAGAATCGGTCAAAGGGGTGCCGTGCGAGCGCGCGGTCGCCGCCGTGTCGCCGGCTTTTCAGCGGAACGCGTGATGTCTCGAACGG
Source organism: Streptomyces griseochromogenes (assembly GCF_001542625.1). Classification (NCBI taxonomy): domain Bacteria; kingdom Bacillati; phylum Actinomycetota; class Actinomycetes; order Kitasatosporales; family Streptomycetaceae; genus Streptomyces; species Streptomyces griseochromogenes. The sequence continues at coordinate 9,465,647 of NZ_CP016279.1, forward strand.
CGAAGCGATCGGCCGGCGGCAACTTCCCGGTGCCTCCGCCGCCGTTGGGTCCGGGAACCGGCACTCACGTGGTCGAGCACGGCAGGGCACCGGTTCGCGCGGTGTGGCGGCGGTGGCGAAGTCGGGCGGCGTGGCCGGGAGTTCGCCGCGCGCACCGGTGAAGCGGTCGCCGAATTCCCCGTTCAATAGGGGTGATAGGGCCACCATCGCCGTGACCGGCCGGAGCTCCTCGCCCCGGCCTCACACGTACTGGTAGATCTCACTCAGGTCCTCCAGCTGGTCCGGCGTCACGTCCCACGGCGGCAGCCTCTCGTGCCGGGCCACGATCCTGTGGTGCTCGGCGTCGTGGGCTCCGGGCGGCTCGGCCGGGAGGTAGCGGTGTTCGGGGTGCCGCTGCTGCCAGCGGGTCCACTGCAGGTCGACGAAGGAGTGGTGCAGCCAGAAGACGGGGTCGTTGGCGGCGCCGCCGCCGAGCATCATGCCGCCGACCCAGCGGTGCACCCGGTTGTGGTTGTGCCAGGAGACGCTGCCCCGGCCCGCCCCCCAGCCCTCCAGCTTGTTGCGGAACCCCCGGGTGACCGTCGAGTCCCAGGGCGCCGTGTCGTAGACCGGGTCGGCCAGCGCCGACTCCACATCGCGGGCGGTCGGCAGCTCGATCGGGGCGCGGGCGCGGCCGAGGTCGCGGGTGAGGTAATGCCCGTCGGTCACACCCTCGTTGATCTTCCAGTGGCCCGCCCGGTAGGCGAACGGGCCGGTCGTCACCTGCCGGTCCGAGCGCCGTCCGTTGCCGCCGAGCAGATCGTCCAGCCACGGCACGGAGGCGGTCGTGCGATCGCGGGTCCAGTCCCAGTACGGCACCGTCACCGATGGGTCCACCCGGCGCAGCGCGCGCTCCAGTTCCAGCAGGAACTTGCGGTGCCAGGGCAGGAAGGAGGGCGTCATGTGGGCGGCGCGCAGCCCGTGTTCGCCGTCGGGGGTGTTGTACGCGATGTGCATCCGTACGAACTCGTCGTACTCACCGCGCCGTTTGATCTCCAGCAGGGCACCCACGAGCCGCCGTCGCTCGGTGCTGGTCAGGGTGCTCACGTCCTTACGCGTGTACGCCATGCTCGCCACCCGTCTGCATCGGCCCTCCGCCCATCGGCCCCGGTGCCAGGTCGCGCAGCTGCTCTCCGGGGCTCAGCTCGTCGACCGCCGCGCGGGCCGCTTCGAGCGGGGTCGGGTACGAGCGGTAGTGGTCGACCATGCTCAGCCAGGTGCCGTCGGCGCGGCGCATCAGGTGCAGCGGGCGGCCGTCGACCGTGACCTCCCACCGGCCGGCGGCCCTCCCCCGCTCTCGGCTTCGATCGAGCGGGGGGACCTCCGTCGCCGCGGGGACCTGGACGCCGTGGATGTGGCGGCCGCGGTAGGTCTCGTCGAAGGCGGCGGCCTGCCGGCCGTCGTCCTGGGAACGCGGGGGCCGCTGACAGGCCGCGGCCACGGGGGCGAGCGCCACGGCGACGGCCGAGAAGAGCAGCCTCCGCGTCGCGTCCCGCCGTGTTCCGCCCGCCCCCGGTGTCCCGCGCTGCCCGCTCATCGGCACTCGGCCGATGCCTTGGACCATCGTTTTCTCCTCGTCCGGTTCGGTTCTCCGAAGCGGTAACCACCCGACGGCCCTCCCGGTCACCGACGTGCGGCCGGACCGGTGACAGAGCCACGGCACGCGACCGCCGGGAGCACCGGAGCGACGCCTGCCGCGGGACCGCCGGGTGATCATCTGGTCCAGAAGTCCCACCAGCGGGTCAGGATCAGCATGCCGACGACTCCGGTGTGCAGCAGGGGCAACACCCAGGTGAACTCGGCGAAGAACGTCCGCAGCCCGGCCGGCGCGGGCAGGAACCGGTGCTGTACGGCGAACGACGTCACGTACCAGAACAGCACGATCGTGGCGACCCAGGCGAGGCAGCACCACAGGCACAGCGCGTTGATCCGGTACAGCGACTCGAACTGCAGCCACGACACGAACCCGATGCCGAACACACAGCCCGCGTCGAAGGTGAGCCAGTACCAGCGGGGGAACGCGGCGCCGGCCAGCAGGCTCATGCCGACGCAGATCACGACGCCGTAGGCCACCAGGCCCAGCATCGGATTGGGGAATCCGAACACCGCGGCCTGCGCGCTCTTCATGACGCTGCCGCAGGACACCACCGGGTTCAGGCTGCATCCGGGCGTGAAGTGCGGGTTCTCCAGCAGCTTGAACTTGTCGAGAGTGATGACCCAGGAGGCCAGCAGCCCGGCCGCGCCGGTGAGGACCAGGAGCAGTGCGAGGCCGCCGCCGCCCGCGGTCCGGTGCGCCGGCTCCGCCGACGTCACGCGCACGGGCCGCAGGCCCACTGGCCGGGCTCGGCGGTGCCGTCGACGCGGCCGAGGGGCAGGCCGTCGCCCGGGCACGCGGGGCAAAGGGGGAGCGTTTCGCCGCGGGTTGAGGTCACCGCGCGACCCTATCGAGGCCCGGCGGTACGGCCCGGTGCCCGCTCACCCGTCCGGGCGAGGGCGGCCCAGGCTCCACACGATCGAGGGACAACCCCGCGACGTCCCTCGAACACAGCGTCAGCGGTGGCGGAGCGGCGGTGCCGGCGTGGCCGCGGCGGCTAGGAGGCCGGGACGGGCAGCGGCGGTAGCGGCAGGGACGGCAGCCCGGGCAGGTTGGGGGCGGGCAGACCGCCGGAGAGCAGCAGGGCGGCGAGGTAGTTGACGAGGCCGGTCAGCACGCCGTTCACCGCCGGGACGACCTGGCTCGCGTCACCGGAGGTGACGGCCTTCAGGAGGGCGTCCAGCGCCTTGATGAGCGCGGCGAGCGCGTCGCTCGTGAGGTCGGCCCGTACCTTGACGCCCGGCGTCTGGGTGGCCTCCGCCGTGGCGGGCGCGGCGCCGGACACCTTGGCGATGGCGTCCTTGGCGGCCTGGACGAGCTGGGCGGCCTGGTCGGCGGGGAGCTGGCCGTTGTCGGCCTTGAGCACCGCGTTGAGCAGGTTGGTGACCGGGGTGAGGACGGTGCCGAGGTTGCCGAGGCTCGTGACCTGTTTGAGAAGCGCGTCCGCGCCGGGGACGGGCGCGTGGGACGCCGCCTGGACGCGCTCCTGGCCGGAGTCGGCCGCGACGGCGGCCGGGCCGGTGACTCCGGCCAGGAGGCCGGCGCAAAGCGCGGTGGACGCGATGCGCCGGACGGACAAACCACCCATGACGGGTTCCTTTCGATGGTGCGTCGGATCTTGTGCCCACCGTGAAATCGCCCACCACCGTCTGCAACCGGTCCGCCGCACAAGGTGCCCGACAGCCCGTCAGGATCGCCGGAACACCCCTGGTCAGACGAGCCGTCACGGCCATCCGGGGGGACCCGGTGATCCGCCCGCCCATTCGGGGCAACGCCGGCCGGCCGCCCCTCGGGCCGGCGGGACGGCGCCGTTCACGCCTTTGCCGGACCCATTGACCATTTCTTACGCGTGAGTAAGTTGACTCCGCGGCACTTCCACGTGGGTGCGTACACACAGCAGGTCAGCCGAGCCGCGACCGGGAGCCGTCATGGGCGTACGCAGGGATCTGAGACGGGCGCGGCGGCGCACCGACCTGGCGGCGCGTACGCGAATCGAGCGGATCAGGGACGACGACGGCACGGTGCGCGAGGTCCGCGTGGCTCCCCTGGCACCCCGGAGCACCCGCGGCAGCACTGCCGACATCCCGTTCACCAACGCCCGGGAGGCCCCCGGCGCCGTGGTCCTGCGCCGCAGGGAGAACGGCGCCTGGCGCCCGGTGACGGCCGCGGACTTCGCCCGCGAGGTCACCGCCGTCGCCAAGGGACTGATCGCCGCCGGCCTCGAACCAGGAGGCCGGGTCGCCCTGATGTCCCGCACCCGCTACGAGTGGACGGTCCTGGACTTCGCGATCTGGGCCGCCGGCGGCCAGAGTGTCCCGGTCTACGCCACCTCCTCCGCCGAGCAGGTGGAGTGGATCGTCCGCGACTCCGGCGCCCGTTTCGTCATGGTGGAGACCGACGAGAACGCCGGGACGGTCGCCACCGGCACCGCCCGCCACCCCGAACCCCCGCGCGTGTGGCGGCTCGACGCCGGAGCGCTGCCCGAACTGGCCGCCCTCGGCCGGGACGTGCCCGACGAGGAGGTAACCAAGCGCCGTACGGCCCTCGCGCCCGATACGGTGGCCACCCTCTGCTACACCTCCGGCACCACCGGACGGCCCAAGGGCTGTGTGCTCACCCACGCCAATCTCCACGCCGAGGCGGCCAACACGGTCGAGCTGCTCCACCCGATCTTCAAGGCGGCCACCGGCCAGGCGGCCGCCACCCTCCTCTTCCTGCCGCTCGCCCACATCCTGGGCCGCACGGTGCAGATCGCCTGTCTGCTGGCGCGGATCGAGCTGGGCCACTGCCCGAGCATCAGGCCGGACGAACTGCGCCCGATGCTCAAGGAGTTCCGGCCCACCTTCCTGGCAGGCGTGCCGTACCTCTTCGAGAAGATCCACGACGCCGGGCGCGCCACCGCCGAGCGGATCGGCCGGGGCGCGTCCTTCGACCGCGCCGACCGTGTCGGGGTGCGCTTCGCGGAGGCGTACCTGGACAAGTTCCTCGGCACGGGCAAGGGCCCGGGTATCGGCCTGTACGCCGCCTGGGCGCTGTACGACCTGCTGGTCTACCGGCGCATCCGCAAGGAACTCGGCGGCCGGGTGCACTATGCCATCAGCGGCGGCTCGCCGCTCGACCGCGATCTCAGCCTCTTCTTCCAGGCGGCCGGCATCCTCGTCTTCGAGGGCTACGGCCTGACCGAGACCTCCGCCGCCGCCACCATCGTGCCGCCGCTGAACCCGCGTCCCGGCACGGTCGGTCTCCCGGTCCCCGGCACCGCGGTACGCATCGCCGACGACGGGGAGGTGCTCATCGAGGGCGGGGTGGTCTTCGGATCGTACTGGAACAACCCGGCGGCCACGGAGGCGGTGCTCACCGACGGCTGGTTCGCCACCGGCGACCTGGGCTCGCTGGACCAGGACGGCTGTCTCACCATCACCGGCCGCAAGAAGGACATCCTCGTCACCTCGGGCGGCAAGAACGTCTCCCCGGCCGTCCTGGAGGACCGGCTGCGCAGCCGCCCGCTGATCGGCCAGTGCGTCGTGGTCGGCGACCGGCGCCCCTTCGTCGCCGCCCTCGTCACCCTCGACCCCGAGGCGGTCGCCCACCGACTGTCGGCCGGTGAACTGCCCCCGGACACACCGATGTCGGAGGTCGTCCGGGACCCGCGGATCCGCGCCGAGGTGCAGCGGGCCGTGGACTACGCCAACGAGGCCGTCTCCCGCGCCGAGTCGATCCGCGCCTTCGCGCTGGTCGAGGGCGAGTTCAGCGAGGAGAACGGGCTGCTCACCCCGTCCCTGAAGGTCAAGCGGCACGCGGTGACGACCGCGTACGCGGAGCGGATCGCGGCGCTGTACGGCGACGGGTGACCCGTCGGGCAAGGGCGGGCGATCGGGTGAATTTCCGAGTATTTCATGCTTCCTGGTTACTTCGGACATCCACATCTCGTTCACAGTCTGCTGGTCGTGGCGCGTGTGAACGTGCGGCATCACGGTCCCCGCGACGACCCCGCGGAACCCGGTGATCGACGAGATGGCCCTGGAGCGGCTTCCCCTTCATCCGGCTCCGGGGCCGGCTTCCCGTCCCCCCTGAGAGAAAGACAACGAGAGTGCGACAGACCCTGAGCAAGGGATTGATCGTGGCCGCAGCCGCGACAACCGCCCTGTCCCTGTCCGGCACATGGGCGTCCGCGGACTCCGGTTCGCTCGCGACGGCGGACTCACCTGCCCTGACGGCGGGCGACATGGGCCCGTGGGACACCATGGACGAGCCGGACGCCTTTCAGCCCGGGCTCGGAGAGGGCGGCGCCTCGGCCTCCAGCTCCGCGCTCGCACAAGGTGTCGCGAAGAAGGCGCACCGGGCGGCGCCGAACACCGACACCCCGGCCACCCCCACGCCCACCCCCACGCAGAAGCCGCCCCAGTCCTCCTGCCCGTGCTACGGCGAGGACGAGCCGCCCACCCCCACTCCCACCCCCAGCAAGCCGCCGACCTGGTCGAATCCTCCGAAGGTGACCCCGCCGGCCTCTTCGACGCCGACGCCCGTCACGCCGAAGGCACCGCCCGCGAAGACACCGCCCGAGAAGCCGGCCCCCATGGTGTCCACGCCTCCGGAGATGGCCCACACCGGCGCCGCGGACATCCTCGGCGCCACGGCCGCGAGCGGAGTGCTGCTGACCGCCGGAACCCTGCTGTTCCGGCGGGGCCGGGCCGCCTCCCGCCGGTAGCGCATGGGGTGCCGGACGCCTCGCGCCCGGCACCCGTCGGCTTCTTTTCCGATCATCCTTGCGGACGATCGGCGTCGAGCCGCCCGACTCGTTTGGTGCAATGAGCGTATATATGGCTATGCCTGAGCCGTAAGGCATAGCCGCGCCAAAGGAGTCGGAATGTCGACTGGGTGTCGTCGGTCCGCCCTCGGACGACTGGCGTTCGCCGCCGCCGGGGTGGTGGTGTCGGCGGCCGTCGTCGTAAGCCCGGTCCTGAAGGCCGACGCCACAGGGAACCGGGGCGCACAGCGCTGCCCGGGGCCGGCCGGCCCCGGCCCTTCGGCATGCCCGGGCAACGGGGCGCCCCCCTCCCCCGGAACGACGGCGAACTCGCCCGCGCTCGGGGCGTACCTCAACTACGGGCCCCTCGGGGTGGAGCTCATGAAGGGGCTCAGCAACTGGCTCGACGGCTCCGAGGTACGCGTGGGGCGTACGTATCTGCCGGGTGACCGGTGGAGCAACATCGAGGGGGCGCCGGGCTTCCTCGACAGCTGGGCCGGCTGGCGGCGGGCCAAGGCCGACCGGCTCCTCGTGCTCAACGTGCCGATGATGGAGCGCAACGAGGGACGCCTGCCCGACGCGGAGGTCCGCCGGCTGCTGCGCCGCGCCGCGGCCGGCGAGTTCGACGAGCACTTCCGGGCCCTGGCCCAGCGGCTCGTCGAACTGGGGGTGCCGGACACGGTCCTCGTGCTCGGCTGGGAGATGAACGGCATCACGTACACCCACCGCTGCGGCCCCGATCCACAGGACTGGCAGACGTACTGGCGGCGCATCGTCAGCGTCATGCGCGCGGTGCCGGGACAGGAGTTCAGGTTCGACTTCGCCCCGAACCGGGGCGCGGACGCGGTCTCATGGCCGCGGTGCTACCCCGGTGACGACGTCGTCGACATCATCGGCATGGACTCCTACGACCAGCCGCGCGGGATCACCTTCGACAGGCAGGTGTCCGAGCCCTACGGCCTGCAATACCACGTCGACTTCGCGAAGGCCCACCGCAAGCCGATCTCGTATCCCGAATGGGGGCTGTACCGCAACGGCGACAGCGTTCCGTACATGCTGCGGATGCTCGCGTGGATGGACGAACACAAGCCGTTGTACGAGTCGGTCACCGACTACTGCCCGCACGGCGTGTGGCTGTGCTCCACCAATCCGCGGGCGTCCGCCCTCTTCCGCGCGGCGCTGTCCGGTCGGCGTGGGCCGGACCCGGCATCGGTTCCGCCGGGCTCCGCCCCGCCCGCGCCCACGGCTCCCCCCACGCCGCGTCCGACACCGAATCCGGCGCCGACACCGACGCCGCGTCCGACGCCCGCCCCGTCGTCCCACTGCCCGTGCAATCGGCCCGAACTCCCCCGCTAGACGGAGCACCCGGCCGGCGGGGCGCTCACTCCCGGCCCGGGCGGCGGCAGCGCCGGGCGGACTGGCGGGGATCCGGCGGTGGCGTCGCGGCGCAGGACCTTCTTGGCCCAGCCGCGCGCCGCGGCCTCGCCGGCGGCGGCCGCGAGCAGCGGCGCGGTGCGGCGACGGGCCAGCAGGAAGCGCTGGTTGACGACCGTCCGCGGATCCCAGCGGTACTTGTACGGCTCCTTGCCGCGCAACAGGCTCAGGACGTCGCTCGCGCCCTCGGCCACGAGATGCTCGGTGGAGGCGCGCAGCAGCATCGTCGCCACGTCCGCCCTGCGCTCGCGCAGCCGCGGGTCGACGCCGTACAGATAGATGCCCGCCAAGTTCCGTGACACCAGCGTCAGTTCGACCCCGACGACCGCTCCGTCGAGCGTGAACTCCCGTACGACCGCCTCGCCGGAGCGGACCATCGGGCCCGCCGAACGGACCAGGTGCTCCAGGAAGCGCGGCCGCAGGTGCTCCGGCGACACCTTCCGGCCCTCCCACTGCAGCCGGTGCAGCTCCAGCAGACGGCGCAGCGCGTCCTCGGTCTCGTCGTGACCGACGAGGCGCCATTCGACGCCGAGCCGGGTCAGCTTGTTCACCTTGTTGCGGATCCGCTGGGCGCGCGCCGACGGCAGCCGGCGGATCAGCTGGTCCATGGGTAGGGCGGGCAGCTCCAGGCACGCGGAGTCGGACACCCGGTGCCGCGGACCGCGCCAGCAGAGGTAGACCCGCTCCACCGCGCCGCCCGGCCGCACCTCACGGAAGTCGATCAGAGCGGTGCCGGCCAGTTCGGCCAGGGCGTCCGCGAGCGCCAGGGCGCCCTGGGCGGCCGCCGTCTCGTCGAGGAGCACATCGCAGAAGTCGGAGATGGCGCCGCCGATCGGCACCAGCGCGGGCCACGGGCGGCGCACCCGCATCAGCGGTGCGACGGCCACCAGTTCACCGTGCCGCCGTACCAGGACGAGCCGGAGCCCGCCCTCCGTCCCGTACGACAGCCACCACGAATGCAGCCAGGCGTGGCTCTGGAACGGTGTCACCGACCGGCAGGCTCCGTACAGGCGCCCCCACTCCCCGGCCAGCTCGGCGAACGCGCGCTCGTCGGTGCACACCTCCACCGACAGCGCGCGAACGGACGCGGCCGTCACCGCACCCCCTGGGCCTCGGCGGCGGGAGCCGGGCCGGGCAGCTGCGCCCGCCCCGGGTCGCCGTCCTCCGTCGCCCGCCGGGGCCGGACCAGCAGCGCGAGACCGCCCAGCAGCCCTCCGGCGCTCGCCCCCACGAGCGTGGTCAGCGCCGGGGACGCGGACGACGGCTCGGTGGGGGTGAGCGCGGCGGACAGGCGCACCAGCGTGATACCGGTGGCCTTCTTGGTCTTCTTGGCCTGCGCGGTCACCGCGCCGGACACCGCGTTGGCGATGTCGGCGGCCCGGGCGGGGCGTTCGGAGGTCGCCGTGATCGCGATCATCGGCGCGTCGGGCGAGGTCGCGGCCCGCACGCTCCTGCGCAGCAGCTGGACCGGTACACCCGCCCGCACCTGGGCCTGCCCCAGCACGGCGAGCTGGTTCACGACACGGCCGTACGCCTGCGCGAAGCCCAGGGCCGCCGCGGGGTCGGTCTTCGATTTCTCGGCCGGTACGGCGATGACGTAGCTGGAGGCCGTGTACTGCGGTGGCCTCATCTCTCCGTATGTGCCTCCGGCCGCGGCGCCGAGCAGCACGCCGACCGGGATCAGCCATCGCACGAGCAGCCGTGCAGCGGTCGCGAGCAGGCGCCGGGTCAGCCGCACGGGCTGGGTGGGGGTGTCGGTCATCAGGGACTCATTTCCAGGTCGTGCCGGACAGGACGGCCGTGTACACGTCCATCAGCTGCCGGGAGGTGCGCTCGATGCCGTAGTGCCGTACGACGTCCGGGACGGCGCGTTCGCCGGGTCCCGCCGCACGCAGCCGCAGCAGTTCCCGCGCGAACTCCTCGGCACCTCCCGTCAGACGCCGGGCGCCCGGAGCCGTGTGCGGGGGCAGGTCCTCGAGGGCGGGGGCGGTCGTGTACAGCACGGGGAGCCCGGCCGCGAGCGCCTCCAGCACGGCCAGGCCGAACGTCTCGTCCGTGCCGGGCGCGGCGAGCACGTCCATCGCGGACAGCAGGGTGGCCATGTCGGGCGCGTCGCCGCGCGGATCCGGCAGGTAGGGGAGGTCGCCCGCCAGGACCACCCGGTCCGCGATCCCCAGCTCCCGCACGGTGCGCCGCAGTGCCTCCTCCTCGGGCCCGGAACCGGCCAGCAGCAGCCGTGTGTCGCCGGGCATCCGGGCCACCGCGCGCACGACCACGTCGAAGCGCTTGGCCGGGACGAGACGGCCGATGCCGCCCACGACGTACGCGTCCTCGGGCAGTCCGTAGAAGGCCCGGGCCTCCTTGCGGCTCACCTCGTCGAACCGGAAGCGGTCGGCGTCCAGGCCGTTCGGTACGACGTGGATACGTCCGTCGGGCACGCCCCAGCGGCGCAGCAGAGCGGCGACGGTCGGGGAGACGGCGACCGTGACCCGGCCGAGGCGTTCGGTGGCCAGGTACAGGGCCCGGATGCCCGCGTTGAGGGTCCTGCCCTCCAGCCGCGTCGCGCACAGCGAGTGCTCGGTGGCCACCACGGCCCGGACACCGGCGAGACGCGCGGCGATCCGGCCGTACACGCAGGCCCGGTACAGATGGGTGTGCACCAGGTCGTAGCGGCCGGCGCGGATCTGCCCGGTCAGGCGGAACAGGGCGGCGACGTCCCGGTTGCCGCGCATGGGGACGTGGGTGACACGGACGCCGTCGGCCGCCAGGCCCTCGGCGACCTGGCCGGGATCGGTCAGGGTGATCACGTCGCACTGCGCGGGCAGATGGCGTACCAGCAGGCGCAGTTGCTGCTCGGCTCCTCCCACGCCGAGACCGGTGATGATGTGCAGCACTCTCATGATGCCTCCACGGTGCGTCCCCAGAAATGAGCCAGCCGCCGCTTCATCTCCAGGCGCGGCGCGGTGTCGGCCTGCCCGATGTGGATGCGGGGCAGCGCCAGATCGCCGGTGTTCCCGGTGCCGGGTGCGATGGCGCAGGCGTAGCGGTATCCGGCGGCGCGCACGGCGGTTCTGACCCGCGCGTCGAGCGTGCCGTACGGGTAGCAGAAGCCCTGGATCTCCTGGCCGGTGATCTCGGCCAGCAGGGCGTGGCTGCCGTGGACCTCGGCGTGCAGCACGTCGTCCGGGACCCGGCTGAGGTCCAGGTGCGTCAGGCTGTGCGAGCCGACCTCGACGCCGGCGGCCGCGAGCCGGCGGATGTCGTCGACGCCGAGCAGCCGCTTGCGCGGGCCGGACACCTCCCAGTCGTTCTCCCCGCCGAGCCGCCCGACCACCGGGAACACGGTGGCACCGCATCGATGGCGGCGCAGCACCGGCAGCGCGCTGGTGAGGAAGTCGGCGTACCCGTCGTCGAAGGTGAGCCCGACCAGCCCGCGCTCCTCCCCCCGGGCCCGGGCGGCGAGCAGTTCGCGCACACTGACCCCGCGCAGGCCACGGCCCCGCAGCCAGGCGAGCTGACGGTCGAGGCGGGCGGCGGAGATGGTGATGTTGAACGGATCCTCCGCGCAGTCCGAGACGGAGTGGTACATGGCCACCCAGGCGGCGGGGCCCCGCCGGGGTCTTTCCCGTACGACCGGTTCGCGGTCCCGGACGGCCGCAGCGGGAGGTTCGGAGGTGTCAACGGCCATGGCTATGCCTTCGTGTGAGGGAGCGTCGGAGGGTGAGGAAGGCGAAGGGGGCCAGCGACCGGGCGCCCGCCGCGTCGAGGACCCAGGCCAGCAGCAGGTAGGCGACGGTGACACCGAGGCAGCCCGCGGTGACGGCGGCCGGCGGCGAGCCGAACGGCTGGACGCAGACGAAGCCGGCTCCGGCGGCGCCCACGGCCGCGCCCACCGGCTTGGCCAGTTCGGCGACGATGCGGCGGACGCGGACGGCGACGCCTCCCCGGCCCAGCCCGCGCAGCAGGAGCAGCGCGCTGAGGGTGATGCCGACCGAGTTGGCCGCGGCGATGCCGCACGCGCCCCAGGGCCCCACGGCCCAGGCACCGAGCACGGCGGTGGTGACCATGCCCACGGCCATCACACCCGTGGGGTACCAGGTGGTGCGGCCCTCGGAGAAGTACGACCGCGCCAGCGCGCCCACCAGCGTGTGGCCGAGCAGCCCGAGCGTGTACACCCGCAGGACGGCGGCGGTCGCCGCGGTGTCCTCGGCCGTGAAGGCGCCGCGCTGGAAGAGGAGCTGGACGATCTGCGGGGCGCACGCGGTGATCGCGGCGCCGCCGAGCAGCGCGATGCCGGTCACCATCACCAGATCCCGCTCGATACGGTCCCGGGCCCGCCGCGTGTCGCCCCGGGCGATGGCCTGCGCCAGCACGGGGAAGGTGACGACGCACAGCATCAGCGCCAGGGACATGGGCAACTGGCCGATCTTCTGCGCGTAGTTGAGGTGCGAGATGGCGCCTGCGGGCAGCTCGGAGGCGAAGTGGCGCTCGATGAGCACCTGCGACTGGCGGCACAGGGCGAAGAGCAGGACCGCGGAGACGAGGGCGAGCGTGAGCCGCCGCTCGGCGTCCCCGTCGCCCGCGGCGGCGGGTCTCACGGGCCGCTCGGCGAGCCGGCGCCAGAGGGACGGCGCCTGCATGGCGACCATGAGGCACCCGCCGAGGGCGACACCGAGGGCCGCGGACCGCACGCCCCAGTGCCGGCTGAGGACGAGCATCGCCGCGATGATCGCGGTGTTGTACGCGACGTAGATCGCCCCCGGGGCGAGATAGGAGCGGTGGGCCCGCAGCGCGGCGCTGCAGTACCCGGCAAGACCGAAGCTCAGCACGCAGGTCGCGGTCAGCCGGGTGCAGGCCACGGCGAGGGACGGGTCGGGCAGGCCGGGCGCGAGGACGCCGACCAGCACCGGCGCCCCGGCCGCGAAGACGGCGGCCAGGGCGGCGAAGACGAGGCACAGCCGCGGCAGCGAGGCGGCGACCAGCGCGCGCACCGGGTCGGGGGCGGCGCTCCCGGCCGCCCGCCGCGCCAGCGCCACACTGAACGCGGGCACGAGCACGAACGCCATCCCGTCCTCGATCAGCAGGGTCGATGCGATTTCCGGCAGGGTCCAGGCCACGAGGAACGCGTCGGTGCCCGCGCCGGCACCGAAGAGACGCGCGAGCGCCTGGTCCCGTCCGAGTCCGAGCAGCGATCCGGCCACGGACAGCAGGGCGGAGAGAAACGTCGCCCGCGCGAGGAAGCCGCCCGAGGGGGCGGCCGTCCGGTCGGATTCCGCCGGGCCGGAGCGGCCGTCGACCGGGCGGGGGCCGTCCGCGCCGGCCGCCTGATCGGATGTGTTCCCGGCCGTGGCGGATGTGAGCCTCATCGGGCGTCCGCCCGGGCGGCGGTGGCCGTCGCCGCGTCACCTGCCAGTGCCCACCAGGCGCCGAGGCCGAAGCACACGGCCGTCAAGGCGGTGGAGGGTCCGCCGATGTCGGCGTAGAGGAAGTCCACGAGCTGCCACACCAGCAGCCCGCAGGCCGCGACGGCGCAGTCCCGGGCACGCCCCTCCGGCCGCAGCCGCCGCAGTGCGCAGACCAGCAGCGCCAGCCAGCTGCCCGCCACCGTGAGCACGCCCAGCAGCCCCTGTTCGCTGAGGACCAGCAGATACATGTTGTGCGGCGAGAGCAGAGCCTCGCGCCGGAAGACCTGGCCCGCTCCCTCGATGTCGCTGCCCGAGGACAGCGCGAGCGAGGCGTGCCCGTCCCGGTGTTCGGGGAAGGCCTTCAGTCCGACGCCGGTCACCGGGTGCCCCAGCCACATGTCGGTGGCCGCCGCCCACAGGCTGTAGCGGTCGACGACCGACTGATCCGGTGCGGCCGCGACCTGGGTGATGCTGGTCAGCCGCTCCTGCAGCATCGCGGAGCCGACGCCGAGCCCGCCCACCAGCACCACCGAGGCCGCGGCCGCCGCCGCGAACACCTTCGCCGCCCGCCGCACCCCGGCCAGCAGCAGCTGCGCCCCGCAGGTGACGGCCGTGGCGATCCACGCACCGCGGCTGAAGGACACCGCGAGCGGCATGAACAGCGCCAGCGCGCACCCGGCCGCCGCCACCCGCTGCCGCCGCGTGGGCGCCCCGAGGGCCAGACCCGTCGCCACCACCAGTGCGAACGCGACGACCGTCGCCATCCCCATCACGTCGGCCGGCCCGAAGGTGCCCACCGCCCGGATGTAGGCGCCCTGGTACGAGGCCCCGGTTGCGGTGAGGTACTGGCGCACCCCGACCGCGCCCTGCCACAGCCCGAGCCCGACCAGCGACCAGAGCAGCAGGCGGGCGTCGCGCCGGTCCCGCACCAGCAGCACCACCGCGATCGGGACGAGCACGAACACCTGCAGATAGCGGGCCAGTCCGGTGAGGGCGTCACCGGGCGTCACGGCCCCGCCCGCGGCGACCGCGATGCCCACCACGGGCAGCCCGAGCACGACCGCGGCCGTTCGCGTCAGCGGCCGTCGCGCCTGCCGCACGGTGTGTACGAGGGCCCACAGCACGACAAGGCCCGAGGCCGCGTCAGCGGGTGTGACGCTGCGGTCCGGTGCGACCGGAAGCCCGAGCAGGACGACGACCGCCAGCACGGGCAGGACGGGCAGGACCGAAAGGACGGAGCCGGGCCGGCGCAGCGCCGGCAGCGCGAGCACCAGCGGGGGCGAGGCCGCCGAGGGAGTGCTCACCGGTGGTCAGCTCCCCGTCGGCCGTACGAACAGGACCGCCGTGCGCACCAGGATGCAGATGTCCTGCCACAGCGACCAGTTGTCGATGTAGGCGTTGTCGAAGCGGCAGCGGTCCTCGATCGAGGTGTCGCCGCGCAGACCGTGGATCTGGGCGAGTCCGGTCATCCCGGTCCGCATCCGGTGGCGTGCCGGGTAGCCGGAATGGACCTGGCTGAACTTGTTGACGAAGTAAGGCCGTTCGGGTCTCGGTCCGACCAGGCTCATGTCACCGCGGAAGACGTTCCACAGCTGGAGCAGTTCGTCCAGCGAGGTGCGCCGCAGGAACCGGCAGAAGCGGCTCATCTCCCGCTCGTCCGCCACGCTCCAGCGGGTCGCGGCCTCGTGCGCGCTGGAGGGGCGGTGGGTGCGGAACTTCAGCATGGTGAACGGCCGTCCGTCCTTGCTGATCCGCTCCTGCCGGAACACCACGTCCGGCCCCTCGGCGGCCCTCAGCACGGCCGCGCACACCAGCAGCACCGGGCTGACGAGCAGCAGGAGCGAGCCGGAGAGGGCCACGTCGAGCAGCCGCTTGACCACACTCTCGCGCCGCGGCCCGGTGCCCGGGGACAACAGCCGGCGGGAGAAACCCGCGAGGTGTCCCGCCCGCGCACGCGGCCCGCGCGGGCCGTACGACGACGGCTCCGCGTCGAGCTCCCACAGTGCGCATCCGGACTCGGCGAGATCCCGCAGCAGGGAGGCTTTGCGCACCCGGGTCGCGGGCTCCACGACGAGCACCGTCTCCACACCGTTCTGGACGCACGCGCGACGCGCCTCCTCGCCCGTGCTCAGCACCGGCAGCGCGGGCCTGTCGCCGGAGTCGGGGACGGAGCCCGGGGCGTCGGCGACGATGCCCACCGGCCGCACCTCACAGCCAGGGCAGCGCTGCAACGCGTCCGCGACCCGCATGGCCACCGGTACCGAGCCCACCACCAGTGCCGGCCGGGGCCGGTGCCGCAGCGCCCTGCGGCGACGCAGGTACACCGCCCCGCGGCCCACGCAGGCCACCAGGCAGTGCACGGCACACGCCGTGACCAGCACGGTCCTCGGCAGCGAACGCAGCGGGGAGAACGCCGCGACGAGCGCCCAGCCGACGGTGACCCGCCCGCAGACGGCGGGCAGTTCGTCGAGCACGCCGGGTACGACCGAGGTGTCGTACAGCAGGGCCCGTCGGTTCAGGCCGATCACGCACAGGGCCAGGAAGGCGATGAACAAGGGGTACCGGTGAGCGCCCGGCACGACCAGGGCGCCCGCCAGGGTGCCGCCGCAGTCGACGATCAGCAGGGGCGTCCAGGAACTCTGCCGCGGGCGCCGGGATCCCCGCCCGGAGGGGATCTGGCGCCCGGCGGCAGAACCCGGCGGGGTGAGGACGGAGACCGCGCGACCCGTCGCCCCAGGCTCCCCAGCAGGAGAAGGAACGGTTCTTTCCGCAGTCATGTGGTGATGGACTCTCTGCTCTGGTTGGGTACGACCAACGGCCTGACGGCAACGCCGAGCAGTTCGCGGTACACGCCGATCACCGCATCCGTGGTGTGCCGTACGTCGTGGGCGGCGAGCACATGGGCGCGGCCCTGTGCGCCCAGCGCCGCGCGCAGCGGCGCACGCCGCAACAGCGCCGTCAGCGCCCACGCCAGCGCCTCCGGCCGCTCGGGCGGGACCAGGCAGTACGGCAGATGGCCGGGCGGCAGGCTCTCGCGCGCTCCGTCCACGTCCGTGACGAGGACCGGCCGGGCGCAGGCCATGGCCTCCAGCGGGACGAGCGCCATGCCCTCCCAGCGGGACGGCAGGACCACGACGTCGGCGGCCCGGTACCAGGGGGCGGCGTCGCGTGCCGGGCCGGCGAACTCCACCGACGCGGGCGCGCCGGCGCGCAGCCGGTCCGCGTCCGGGCCCTCACCCACCAGCACCAGCCGGGCGCCGGGCATCTGCCGCACCACGGCGGGCCAGGCCTGAAGGAGCACGTCCTGGCCCTTCTGGCGGCACAGCCGTCCCACGCACACGACGAGCGGACCCGCTCCGGACCGCAGCACGCTGTCGCCCTCCGGCCGGAACCGGCGGGTGTCGACGCCGTTGGGGACCACCTGCCACCGGGCGGTGATGCCGTGCTGCTCCCCGGTACGCCGTTCCGCCTCGCTCACGCACAGGACACGCGACGACCAGCGCGCCCCGAAGCGCTCCCATCGCAGTGCCGCCCCGGCCATGACCCCGTCCACGGCCTCGAACGACCACGCGTGCGGCTGGAAGACGGTCGGGAGGCGGCCGCGCACGGCGAGCCGCGCCGCGAGCCCCGCCTTCGCGCTGTGCGCATGCACCACATCGGGCCGTACATCACGCACGAGGCGCGCCAGTCGGCGTACCTCGCCCGGGAGCCGGGGCCCCGGTGCACGGGTCGCCTCCCAGGGGAGCACGCTGCAGCCCGCCGCGCGCAGTGCGTTCGTCAGTGTGCCGCCCGCCGGGCAGGCCACGGTGACGCGCAGCCCTGCGGCGAGCTGTGCCGCCGCCAAGTCCGTCACAAGCCGGGCGACACCGCCCTCTACCGGCTGAGTGATGTGCAGGACGTGCGGACCACGAGCGACGGACGGCACCGCACGATGCGGGACAGGACCAAGGGGAGTGCGCATGACCGAGGCTTCCCTTCCGAAGAAAGTCTCCGAACCCAGCACACGGAGTGTGTTCGTAGGTTCGACATAAAATGCGTCGGATTCGGGAGACAACACTAACCGCTTATCGGTATGTATCTGCGGAGCCGTCAACTGGTGTCGGAATGACGTCCTTCACCTGGGGCTATTTCACGCATGAGATCACCCGCTTGGAGTCACGACACTCCAATGGCGGACCTTGAAGATAATCCGATGAAATTCCCCGTCAGACGGGATTAGCGGCCTGTCCGCCGCCCTCCTGATCAACAGGTCTTTTCGTATGAGTTCCGGGAACTTGCCGTCGGCGGAGTTTCCCGTGGCGTCCCTTACTCGTTAGCCCGGATGAACCGAGATCTCAGGTGCTCGCGACGCTTTGAGGAGGGAGTACCTCCGGCGGTCCGAGTCACGCAGAAAGGAACGCAATGAAGAGTCTGAAGGCTGCCGCCGTCCTTGTCGGCGCGCTCGCCCTCGCGGGCACCGCGGCCCCCGCTCTCGCGGCCGACGCCCCGGCACAGGGCATCCTCGACGACGGCAAGGCGATCGCCCACACCCTCCCCAACGCGACCGACCTGCCGACCGGCGCCCTGGCCAGCGACGTCAGGCACACGGCGGACGGCGTGAAGCGGTCGGGCGTGGTGAAAACCCCCGTTTTCGGCGGCACTTTGCCGAATCCCCTCAACGGCAAGGCGCCCGCCAAACTGCCGGCCGTCAAGTAGCGGACGTATACCGGTTGTGGCGATTCAGGTCGGCTCCGTGGTTCTCGGAGCCGGCCTTCGGCGTACTCAGGGTTCGCCGTGCGCCACGAAAAGAGTCTTGTTTCGGTCAATGCGCGGGCCCGCCCCCGGAGGGACGGGCCGAGAAAAACCGATGGCGGTCCGCCGAAATTCGGCGGACCGCCTGGCAGAGGCGCTGTCAGAACAGCAGGCCGCCGGTGTACGGAGCCATCTGCTGCTGGTTGACCGTCGCCGTGTCGCAGGCCGCGTAGTGCGAGTTCGGGGCGACCGTGCCGGCGAGAACGGCACCGTTCGACCACGGCGCGATGCAACGGCCGTCGATGAGGGCGCCGTTGACGACGGCGATCCCCTGCTGGGGCGAGTTCACGACGACGGGGGACTCCGCGAAGCCGTTGCCGCCGGTGACGGTGGTGTTCGTGTCGTCGGCCGCAGCGGTACCGCCGGCCGCGAGGACGAGGCCCGCCGCCAGGACGGAGAGGGCCGTAACCTTGTTACGCATGAGATGCGCCTTTCGGATGGGGAGGACGGGTTGCGAACGGACGTCCGGGGACGTCCGCCCTGCTCCGAAGGGGTCGGAGCGTGTGGAGGTCAGAAGAGCAGGCCGGCCGCGTACGGAGCGTTCTGCTGCTGGTTTACATCCGCCGTGTCGCAGGCCGCGTAGTGCGAGTTCGGCGCGGCGACGCCACCGAGGACGGCACCGTTGGACCACGGCGCCACGCAGCGGAGGTCGACCGCGTCGCCGTTTGCGACGAGAACACCCTGCTGGGGAGCGTTCACAACGACCGGAGGCGAAGAAAAGCCGTTACCGCCGGTGACAGTGGTGCAGTTGTCGGCCGCGGCGGCGCCGGCGGCCGCCAGCACGATGCCTGCGGCGAGGGCGGAGATGGCCGTAACCTTGTTACGCATGAGATGGCCTTTCCGGGCTGCGTTTCGGGGGGTTCACCTACTCGGAATTACTCGGAGCAGGAGGTCAGAAGAGCAGGCCGCCGGTGTACGAAGCCTGCTGCTGCTGGTTGACCGTCGCCGTGTTGCACGCGGCGTAGTGCGGGTTCGTCGCGACGGTGCCGGCGAGAACGGCACCGTTGGACCACGGCGCGATGCAGCGGCCATCGACGAGCGTGCCGTTGACGACGAGAACGCCTTGCTGAGGGGCGTTCACAACGACCGGAGACGACGAAAAGCCGTCACCGCCAGTGGCGTTGGTCGTGTTCGAATGGGCGGAGGCAACGCCGGCGCTGCCACAGACAGCGGCAAGGGCGAGTGCAGTGAGGACCGCGAACTTCCTGGGCAACTCGGTTCCTTCCTGAATTCACGGTAGGCCACGCTTACATAGCAAGAAACCGAAATATGCGGTGAAAAGTCACGCTGACACCGCCCGTACGGGATGGATTCCATCGGATGGCGGAATGAATCCGCACATGCCGCAGACATGGAATCGGTGTCGTTGCGTTTCGCCCGGGCCGTACAAGGCCGGAATGAACGCCGACATGCGTCCGGCCCACTGGCAAGGAGGGGTCCAGTGGGCCGGAAGGCTAGGGGCGAGTCCCGGCACGCCGTCGGGCGCCGAGTGGATGCGGGGCCGCTGGTCCCGATCCGGCCTCTGGGCCTGCGCCTTCGAGGTACGGATGTGGGTCGGACCAGGGCCGCCACCGGGCCGATCGTCCCGCGGCCTCGCGGTGTCGGTCTCCGGCTGACGAGAACCGGATCAGAGTGTCAGAATTCCGGGTCTCTGTCCCGTGAACAGGGGGAGCACATGAAAGCGAAAGCATGGTGAAGCAGTGGGACTTCCGCCGCACGCCGAGCTTCGAGCGGTTTCGTCACGCCTGGTTGAGCAGTCCGCCGAGCCCGGCGCTGGTCGGCCCATTCAGCGGGTGGAGCTGAACGGAACCGGTTCCGACCGGATTCTTCACCGGAACCGCGGGCTTCGTGCTGCTGCTGTGGCCCATACCGTCCAGGTATACGCCGGAGATCCTCGCCGGCTTGTAGGTGCCGGAGACCCTCGCCGACTGCTGCTCGTCGAACGCGCTGCCCTTGGTGAGACTGCCCTTGCGAGCCACCCGCATCACGGTGTCGGCCGCGGGCACGAGCGCCGGAGTCACGTCGGTCTTGGACATGAGGCCGAGCGGACCGGTTTGGTGGGCGGGCGCCTTGCCGGCGGCCGAGGCAGCGACGGCGGAGCCACCCACAAGACTCGCGCCGATTGCCAATGCCGCAGTTGTGAAAACTGCCTTCTTCATGATTCACCTCACGTGAAAGTCACCTCTGATCCGACAGATGGAGAACATAGCAGCCTGCGGCCAGCAAAAAGCGATGCACTACTCCATACGCATGAATGCCACAGGAGTGAAGAAGTGCATTACTAAGATTTCTTCAGAGGTATTCACATTTGGTCGGCGAATCAATTGATCGTATGGTGCGGAAAGCCCGCTATGACACCACGTCCTTGCGGGCGAATCCCCGGAAGGCCAGGGCGATGAGCACGAGTGCGTAGGTCAGGGAGATCGCCGTGCCCTGGATCATGCCCGACCACTCGGGGTGCGGCTGCACGGCGTCGGCCCAGGCGAACTGCCAGTGCGCGGGCAGGAAGTCGCGCCAGTGGCCGAGGGCCGTGACGGCGTCCAGGACATTGCCGACGATGGTCAGGCCGACCGCGCCACCGACCGCCCCGAGCGGTGCGTCCGTCCTGGTCGACAGCCAGAACGCCAGCCCGGCGGTGACCAGTTGGGACACGAAGACGTACGCCACGACCACCACGAGCCGCTGGAGCGCCGTACCCGAATCCAGTGCGCCGCCGGTGGGGATCTGCAGCGGGCCCCAGCCGTAGGCGGCCGTGCCGACCGCGAGGGACACCACGGGCAGCAGCACCATCGCGGCGAGGCTGAGCCCGAGCGCCACGACGAGCTTGGACCACAGCAGACGGGCGCGGGGCACGGGCGCGGCGAGCAGATAGCGCAAGGAGGACCAGCTCGCCTCGGAGGCGACCGTGTCCCCGCAGAACAGGGCGACCGGGATCACGAGGAGGAAGCCCGCGGAGACGAACAGATTCACCGCGGCGAAGTTGGCGCCGGACGAGGTGGCCGTGTCCATCAGTGTGACCCGGCCGTTGCGCGCGGCCGGGTCGCCGCCGATCGCGAAGGCGATCAGCAGCACGAACGGCAGCACGGCCAGGATCCCGCCCATGATCAGCGTACGGCGCCGCTTCAGCTGCCGGGCCAGCTCGACGCGCAACGGCAGGGTGCGGCCCGCGCGGTAGCCGGAGGCGACCTCGACGGGCTCGGTGAGCGCGCTCACGCGGAACCTCCGATCAGGGTGAGGAAGGCGTCTTCCAGGCGCCGGTGGGGGCCGACCGAGGTGATGGGCACCTCCAGGCGCACCAGCTCCACGATCAGTTGCTCGGCCGTGCCTGCGGATTCGAGGCGGACCAGCAGCCCGTCCTCGGTGCGCACGGCCGAGGCGATGCCGGGCAGCGCGGCCACCTTCTCCACGACCGGCTCCTCCACCGGCGTGCCCGTGCCGACCAGCAGCGTGTCACCGGAGCCCACGATCTCCCGCACCGGACCGGCCTGCACGAGCCGGCCGCGGTCCATCACCACGAGGTGGGTGCAGGACTGCTCGACCTCGGCGAGGAGATGGCTGGAGACGATCACCGTACGGCCGCCGGCGGCGTATCGGATCATCACCTCGCGCATCTCGCGGATCTGGGGCGGGTCGAGGCCGTTGGTGGGCTCGTCCAGGATGAGCAGGTCGGGCAGGCCGAGCATGGCCTGGGCGATGGCCAGGCGCTGGCGCATGCCCTGGGAGTAGGTGCGCACCGCGCGGGCGAGAGCCTCGCCGAGGCCGGCGATCTCCAGGGCCTCGTCCAGATGCGCGTCCTCGGGCGGGCGGCCGGTGGCCCGCCAGTACAGCTCCAGGTTCTCCCGGCCGGACAGGTGCGGCAGGAAGCCCGCGCCCTCCACGAAGGCGCCGACCCTCGACAGCACGGGCGCGCCCGGCCGGACGGCGTGGCCGAACACACGGATCTCGCCGCCGTCCGGCTTGATCAGACCCATCAGCATGCGCAGGGTGGTGGTCTTGCCCGCGCCGTTGGGCCCGAGCAGACCGAGGACCTGGCCCTTCTCCACGTGGAACGACAGCTCGCGCACCGCGTACCGGTCGGCGGACCTGGCATACCGCTTGCTGAGGTCCGTTATCCGCAGTGGGACTTCGGCGAGCTCCGGGGCGGGCGCGGGGGCGGTCGTACGACGGCGGCCGGCCAGCAGCAGGGCGAGCGCGCCCGCTGCGCCGGCCAGGGGCAGCCACCACACCCAGGCGGGCAGGGGGGCTGCCGCGGTGGTGACGGCGGGCGCCGTCGGCACGCTGAGGGCTCCCTCGACGGAGACGGTGTAGGTCGCCGGGGCGGCCGGTGAGGCGTAGCCGAGGTCGGTGGAGGCGAGGACCAGGCGGAGCCGGTGGCCCTTCTGCACCTGGTGGTCGATCGCCGGGAGGGTGATCGTGACGTCCTTGCCGGCCTTGGTGCCGGTCACCCGCAGGGGGGCCACGAGTTGCGAGGGCAGCACCTGCTGGGTGCCGTCGGGGCCGACGTCGTAGACCTTGCCGAAGAGGACGGCGTCCTCGCTGGTGGAGGTGACATGGGCGGTCACGGTCGGCGAGCCGGTGACGGTGAGGTCGGTGGCGACCGGGGCCGAGTCGAACTTCGCGTACTGGCCGGGGAAGTCGAGGGAGACGCCGACCCCGAGCGCGGAGAGCTGGGCCAGTCCGCCGGAGCCGCCGAGGCCGGGCAGGGCGGAGACGCCGGGCGGGCTGGCGCCGGCCGGGTTGGCGAAGCGCTGCTCGCCGCCGGTCAGGGCGATGCTCCGCCGGTGGTCGTGCAGGCCGGGATAGCTCTTGGCGCTCGCGCCGCGCAGCTGGGCGGCGCCGGTGGTGGAGTCGACGCCGCCGGTGCGGGTGATCCGGAAGGCCGGGCCGGTGCCGGCGGACCTGTCCCCCTTGAGGTAGCGGTCGAACCAGGCCTCCACCCGGCCCTGCACCCGGGTGTTCTCCAGGTCGCCGCCGTCGTGTCCGCCCGCGATCCAGTCGACGTCCACCGGGGCGCCGTTCGCGCGGACGGCCTGCTCGGCCGCGTCGGACTGGGCGAGGGTGAACAGGGAGTCGGTCTGGCCCTGCACCAGCAGGGTGGGCACCTTGATGCGGTCGCCGACCGCGGACGGCGAGCGCTCCTCCAGCAGCTTGCGGGCGGCCGCGTCCGGGGTGCCCGACTCGGCGACGCGGTCGTACATCCGGCACAGTTCCGGCTCGAACTTGGCGCAGCCGCCCCCGGTGTTGAAGAAGACGCCGGCCCACAGCTTCTTGAACACACCGTTCGGGAACAGGGCGTCGGCCAGGTTCCAGTAGGTGATGGCCGGGGCGATGGCGTCGACCCGGTGGTCGTATCCGGCGGCGAGCAGGGAGATCGCGCCGCCGTAGGAGCCGCCGGCCATGCCCACGCGCGGGTCGCCCGGCTTGTCGAGGCGGACCTGGGGCTGCTTCGCCAGCCAGTCGATGAGCCGGGAGACGTCGGCGACCTCGTGCCGCGGGTCGTTCAGGCCGATCTTTCCGGTGGAGTGCCCGAAGCCGCGTGCGGACCAGGTCAGCACCGCGTATCCGGACCGGGCGAGGTCCTCGGCCTCGTCACGTACGTCGTCCTTGGTGCCGCCGAAGCCGTGTCCCAGCAGGACGGCGGGGCGGCGGCCGGCCTGGGCACCGGTGAAGTAGGAGGTGTCGATGCGCGTGCCGTCGGCCATGGTCATGATCCGGTCGCTGCGGTGCACCGGCGACGCGTCGTCGGAGGCGACGGCGGTCCAGGTGCCGGCGCCGACGAGCACCATGACGGCGGCCGCGGCGGCCATCAGCCGACGCGGCCCCTTCAGCAGCCCACGCGGCGCGGGCCCTCGAAGATCCATGTCTCAACGGTACGGGGCGGCACGGACAATCGATGCCGCCCGAGGGCCGAACGGCCGCCCCTCCCCAGGGAGTACGGGCCTGCCGCTTCGTACCGCATTCGCGGTACGGCCACGAGCTCGGTCGCGATCGCGGTCACCCGGCTGCGGGTCCGTTGCGGCTGGTCGCGCCCACGCGGCGGAGCCGCATATCGACAGGGCCCCGCGCCCCTGGGACGCCCCCCTTCGGGGCGATCAGGCCTCTGTGTCCTCCGGGATCGACACCAGCCAGCGGGTCTCGCGGCGCGGGCGGAGGTAGAAGGCCCAGTAGAGGGTGGCGACGGCGGTGATGCCGCCGGTCCACAGCAGGTAGCTCGCCTCCTGCTGGCTGAGGATGTAGGCGAGGACCACGATCAGCACGATGGGCATCGCGGGCCACAGCGGCATCCGCCAGGCCGGCGTGTGCTTGTGGGAGCCGCGGCGGGCCAGCAGGGCGGCGACCGCGACCAGCAGGTACATGCCGGTCACCGAGACGCCCGTGACGCCGTAGAGGGTGTCCAGGTTGACGAAGCAGAGGAGCGCGCCGGGGACACCGACCGCGAGCGTGGCGACCCAGGGGGAGCCGAAGCGGCCGAGCTTGGAGAAGACGTTGTTGACCGGCTCGGGCCAGGCCTTGTCGCGGGCGGAGGCGAACAGGACGCGGGAGTTCTGGATGACCATGACGATGCCCGCGTTGATGATCGCGAGGGCGACGCAGAGGCTCACGAAGGTGCCGACCGCCGAATTGGACCAGGCGGTGACCATCGAGCTGATGTCGCCGCCGGTCAGCTCCTTGAGGTCGGAGGCGCCCATGGTGATGGCGGCGACCGGGACCAGGATGATCACGGTGGAGATCGCGAGGGTGGCCAGTACCGTGCGGGCGACGTTGCGGCGCGGGTGCTCCAGCTCCTCGGAGAGGTAGACGGCGGTCGAGAAGCCCTGGGTGACGAAGAGGGCGATGGCGAGCCCGGAGATGACCAGCATGGCCGTCACGGTGTCCGTGTGGCCGTCACCGCCGGCCACCTGCATGGAGACCAGGCTGCCGGCCCCGCGGTGGCTGTGGGTGAAGCCGAGGAGCGCGACGACACCGGCGGCGATGACCTCCAGGACCAGGAAGATGCCGGTGATCCAGGCGTTGGCGCGCAGGTCGAGCAGTCCGGCCAGGGTGGCGAGCAGCATCACGCCGGCACCGGTCAGCGACGGGTCCAGGTGCACGATCGGCGCCAGATAGTCCGCCGTGCCCATCGCGATCACCGGCGGCACGATCATGACGACCAGCAGGGAGAGCACGAAGACCAGCCAGCCGGCGAGCCGTCCGGCCATCGTCGACACCATGGCGTACTCGCCGCCCGCGCTGGGGATGAGGGTGCCCAGCTCGGAGTAGCAGAACGCCACGGCGATACAGAGGAGGGAGCCGATGGCGATCGTCAGGGCGGTGGCGGTGCCGAGGGAGCCGAACAGGTCGGGGACGACCACGAAGAGCGTGGAGGCGGGCGTGACGCACGAGAGCGTCAGCAGGGTGCCGCCGACCACCCCGATGGAGCGCTTGAGCTTCTGAGGGCTTTCAGAGGCCACGGACGCGTCGAGGACAGCTGTCTCGACAGAGCGGAGCGTGTCGGTCATGCGGCGGGTTCCGATCGACTCGTGTGACTGAGGTGGGGTCGGGAGCGCTATCGCCTCCGGCGGCTCGTCATACGTTCGTCTCGTCCGCTCCCGGCGCTGCATAGAGAACCCCGACGAAAACCGCCGCGTCAATGGCCGTTTACCTTCGGAATCCGCACCTCGGGCGAGAGGTGTTCGGCATCACTTTCACAGGCTGCGACGCCCAATAAGGGCATCCATCAAGCCTCAGTCGGTTGTGACCTTGTTTTCAAAGGTCATCTGGCCGTAACTCCTTCGCCACCCGTTTCATCCCACGTGAACGGGAATCGCAGCTGGGGCGTCAAAAAAATGTCAGGCCGTCCGGAATCCGGA
This sequence comes from Streptomyces griseochromogenes, assembly GCF_001542625.1. Lineage (NCBI taxonomy): Bacteria > Bacillati > Actinomycetota > Actinomycetes > Kitasatosporales > Streptomycetaceae > Streptomyces > Streptomyces griseochromogenes. Next base: position 9,491,507 of record NZ_CP016279.1, read on the forward strand.
CGGCCTGACGGGGGCCTGGAGCGGCCCTCGAGTCACCTCAGTGGTTGCGCGGGAAGCCCAGGTCCACGCCCGCCGGGGCGTCGGCCGGGTCGGGCCAGCGGGTGGTGACGACCTTGCCGCGGGTGTAGAAGTGCGTGCCGTCGTTGCCGTAGATGTGGTGGTCGCCGAAGAGCGAGTCCTTCCAGCCGCCGAAGGAGTGGTAGCCGACGGGGACCGGGATCGGGACGTTCACGCCGACCATGCCGGCCTCGACCTCCAGCTGGAAGCGGCGGGCCGCGCCGCCGTCCCGGGTGAAGATCGCGGTGCCGTTGCCGAACGGCGAGGCGTTGATGAGGGCCAGGCCCTCCTCGTAGGTGTCGGCGCGCAGCACGCACAGCACCGGGCCGAAGATCTCGTCCTGGTAGGCCTTGGCGGACGTGGGCACCTTGTCGAGCAGCGAGATGCCGATCCAGTGGCCGTCCTCGAAGCCCTCGACCGTGTAGCCGGTGCCGTCGAGCACGACCTCCGCGCCCTCGGCGGCCGCGCCCTCGACGTAGGAGGCCACCTTGTCGCGGTGGACCTTCGTGATCAGCGGGCCCATCTCGGAGGCCGGGTCGTTGCCGGGGCCGATCTTGATCTTCTCGGCGCGCTCGCGGATCTTGTCGACCAGCTCGTCGCCGATCGAGCCGACCGCGACGACCGCGGAGATGGCCATGCAGCGCTCGCCCGCGGAGCCGTAGGCCGCGCTCACGGCGGCGTCGGCGGCCGCGTCCAGGTCGGCGTCCGGCAGGACCAGCATGTGGTTCTTGGCGCCGCCCAGCGCCTGCACGCGCTTGCCGTTCGCGGAGGCCGTGGTGTGGATGTAGCGGGCGATCGGGGTCGAGCCGACGAAGGAGACGGCCTTGACGTCCGGGTGCTCCAGGAGGCGGTCGACGGCCACCTTGTCGCCGTGCACGACGTTGAAGACGCCGTCGGGCAGACCGGCCTCGGCCAGCAGTTCGGCGATCTTGATGGAGGCCGACGGGTCCTTCTCGCTCGGCTTGAGCACGAAGGTGTTGCCGGTCGCGATGGCGATCGGGAACATCCACATCGGGACCATCGCCGGGAAGTTGAACGGCGTGATGCCCGCGACGACACCGAGCGGCTGGCGGATCGCGGCCACGTCGACGCTGCTGGCGACCTGCGTGGACAGCTCGCCCTTGAGCTGGACGTTGATGCCGCAGGCCAGGTCGACGATCTCCAGGCCCCGCGCGACCTCGCCGAGCGCGTCGGAGTGCACCTTGCCGTGCTCGGCCGTGATCAGCTCCGCGATCTCGTCGCGGTGGGCGTCCAGCAGCGCCCGGAACCTGAAGAGGATCGAGGTGCGCTGGGCCAGCGAGGACCGGCCCCAGGTCGCGAAGGCGTCCTTGGCCGCCGCGACGGCCGCGTCCACCTCCTCGACCGACGCGAACGCGACCTTGGTGGTGACCGCGCCGGTCGCCGGGTCCGTGACCGGCCCGTACGTACCCGACGCGCCTTCGGCGGTCTTGCCGCCGATCCAGTGGTTGACGATCTTCGTCATGCCCAGAAACTCCTTTTACAGATGGCGGCGTCGGGTCGAGACGTGCCGTTCGTACAGCTCACGTGCCTTGACCGCGGACGATCGGGTCGCGGTCTCGGCCACAGGAACATCCCACCAGGCCTGCGCCGGAGGCGCGCCCGACACAGTGTCGGACGTTTCGGTCTCCACGTAGACACATGTGGCAGTGTCGGCGGCCCGCGCCTCGGCGAGCGCCGCGCGCAGGTCCCGTACGGTCTTCGCGCGCAGCACGCGCATGCCGAGGCTGGCCGCGTTGGCGGCGAGGTCGACGGGCAGCGGGGCACCGGTGAAGGTGCCGTCGTGCGAGGTGAAGCGGTAGGCGGTGCCGAACCGCTCGCCGCCCACCGACTCCGACAGACCGCCGATCGAGGCGTACCCGTGGTTCTGCACGAGCAGCATCTTGATCGCGATGCCCTCCTGGACGGCGGTCACGATCTCCGTCGGCATCATGAGATACGTGCCGTCGCCGACCAGCGCCCACACCTGGCGCTCGGGCGCCGCGATCTTCACACCGATCGCGGCCGGGATCTCGTAGCCCATGCAGGAGTAGCCGTACTCCAGGTGGTACTGGTCCCGGGACCGGGCGCGCCAGAGCTTGTGCAGGTCGCCGGGGAGCGAGCCGGCCGCGTTGATGATGATGTCCGACTCGTCCACCAGGGCGTCCAGCGCCCCGATGACCTGCGGCTGCGTGGGCCGTACATCCGGCTCGTCGGCCTCGAAGCAGGCGTCGACGCGCTGCTCCCAGCGCTCCTTGTCCTCGGTGTACTCGGTGACGTACGAGTCGGCCACCCGGTGCTCGTGCATCATCAGCGCCTCGGTCAGCTCGCCCAGGCCGCTGCGGGCGTCCGCGATCAGCGGCAGCCCGGCCAGCTTGTGGCCGTCGAAGGGCGCGATGTTGAGGTTGAGGAAACGTACGTCCGGGTTCTCGAAGAGGGTGCCGGAGGCCGTGGTGAAGTCGGTGTAGCGGGTGCCCACGCCGATCACCAGGTCGGCGGTGCGGGCCAGTTCGTCGGCCGTGGCGGTGCCGGTGTGGCCGACGCCTCCGACGTCCTGCGGGTGATCGTGGCGCAGCGAGCCCTTGCCGGCCTGGGTGGAGGCGACCGGTATCCGGGTGGCCTCGGCGAACTCGGCGAGCGCCTCCTCGGCGCGGCTGTGGTGGACTCCGCCGCCCGCGATCACGAACGGCCGCTTCGCCGCCCGGACCACCCGGACCGCCTCGGCCAGCTCGGTCGGGTCCGCGCCTGGACGCCGTACGATCCACACGCGCTCGGCGAAGAACTCCTCGGGCCAGTCGTACGCCTCGGCCTGCACGTCCTGCGGCAGCGCGAGGGTGACCGCGCCGGTCTCCACGGGGTCGGCGAGGATCCGCATGGCCTGCAGCGCGCTCGGGATCAGGGCCTCCGGCCGGGTGATCCGGTCGAAGTACCGCGACACCGGGCGCAGGCTGTCGTTGACCGACACATCGCCCGCGTACGGCACCTCCAGCTGCTGCAGGACCGGGTCGGCGGGGCGGGTGGCGAAGACGTCGCCGGGCAGCAGCAGGACCGGGAGGTGGTTGACGGTGGCCAGAGCGGCGCCGGTGACCAGGTTGGTCGCGCCCGGGCCGATGGAGGTCGTCACCGCGTGCGTGGACAGGCGGTTCGACTGGCGGGCGTAGCCGACCGCCGCGTGCACCATGGACTGCTCGTTGCGGCCCTGGTGGTACGGCATGACGTCCGCGTACTCGACCAGCGCCTGGCCGAGCCCGGCCACGTTGCCGTGGCCGAAGATGCCCCAGGTGGCGCCGATCAGCCGCTGCCGCTCGCCGTCGCGCTCGGTGTACTGGGCGGCGAGGAAGCGGACGAGTGCCTGAGCGACCGTGAGCCTCGTCGTCGAGGTCGTCATCGGTACCCCCCTGTGCTTTCTACGTGGTCCGGGTGGAAGCAGATCCGCCACTCCCGCGTGGCACCCGGCCCGGCCATGACGTTCAGGTAGTACATGGCGTGGCCGGGCTGGGCGATCGACGGGCCGTGCCAGCCGTCGGGGACGAGGACGGCGTCGCCGGAGCGGACCTCGGCGAGAACGTCGGATCCGCCCTCGCGCGAGGGGAACACGCGCTGATAGCCGAAACCGTTCGGGCCGTCGATCTCGAAGTAGTAGATCTCCTCCAGCTCGGACTCCTCGCCCGGCCGGTGCTCGTCGTGCTTGTGCGGCGGGTAGGAGGACCAGTTGCCGCCGGGGGTGATCACCTCCACGGCGATCAGCTTGTCGCAGTCGAAGCCCTGCTCATCAGCGCCTCCGGCGCGGGCAGCGGAGGCGAAGTTGCGCACCTGACGGGCGCAGGTGCCGCTGCCGCGCTGTTCGACGGGGACCTCCGGCGCGGGGCCGTAGCGGGCGGGGAGTCGTCGCTCGCACTTCGCTCCTGCCAGGGCGAAGCGGCCTCCCGCGCCGGAGGCGATCTGGACCCGGGTCTCACGGGGCGCGTACGCGAAGTCGGAAACCGACGCGAACACGCTCTCCCGACCCAGGAGTTGAAACTCTTTTTCCTCAATTTGTACGGTACATCCGCCTTGTAGCGGAAGCACGATCCACTCACTGTCCCCCGTGGTGAACGTATGCGTACCGCCCGGTGACAACTCCACGATCCGCAGGCTGCTGTGTGCCCAGCCGGCCCGCTTCGGGTCGATGTCGACGGTGTACTGGGCGTTCGCGGTGGCACCCCGGGGCAGGTGCAGGTCGGTGCTGGTCATGCGGCCCTCACAGCAGTCCTACGGCGGTGTCCACGGCGGCGGCCACATCGCCGTCCGCCGGATACAGCAGCGAGCGGCCGACCACCAGACCGCGCACGGTGGGCAGTTGCAGCGCGCCGCGCCACTTCTCGTACGCGGCGACCTGCTCCTCGGGCGAGTCGCCGATGTCTCCGCCGAGCAGCACGGCCGGCAGGGTCGAGGTCTCCATGACCCGGGCCATGTCGTCGGGGTTCTCGGTGACCGGCACCTTCAGCCAGGTGTAGGCGGAGGAGCCGCCGAGGCCCGAGGCGATGGCGATGGACTTGGTGACCGCCTCCGCGCTCAGGTCGTTGCGCAGCCGTCCGTCGGGACCGCGGCGGCTGATGAACGGCTCCACGAAGACCGGGAGCCGGTGCGCGGCCATCGCGTCGATGGCGCGGGCGGTGGACTCCAGCGTGGTCAGGGAGCCCGGGTCGTCGTAGTCGATGCGCAGCAGCAGCTTGGCGGCGTCGAAGCCGAGGCGGTGGATGTCCTCGGGGCGGTGGCCGGTGAAGCGGTCGTCCAGCTCGAAGCTGGCGCCCTGCAGGCCGCCGCGGTTCATCGAGCCCATGACCACCTTGTGGTCGAGGGCGCCGAGCAGAAGCAGGTCGTCCAGGATGTCGGCGGTGGCGAGGACTCCGTCGACGCCGGGCCTGGACAGTGCGAGACACAGCCGTTCGAGCAGGTCGGCGCGGTTGGCCATGGCGAGCTTGCGGTCGCCGACGCCGAGCGCGCCGCGGGCCGGGTGGTCGGCGGCGACGATCATCAGCCGGCCGTTCTCGTTGAGCAGCGGGCGGCGGGCCCGGCGCAGCGCGGCCTCGGCGATCGCCTCGGGGTGGTGGGTGCGGGTGCGGACCAGCTCGGCGACATCGACGCGCGGCTGCCGGGCGGCGTCCCCGCCCGCGGCGCCTTCGGGGTGCGCGCCTGCCACCCTGCCCGCCCTCACAGGACCGCTCCGGCCTCGAGCGCGGCGGCCACCTCGGCGGGGGTGGGCATCGCGGAGGAGCACTCCAGACGGGAGGCGACGATGGCGCCGGCCGCGTTGGCGTGCCGCATGATCGTCTCCAGGTTCCAGCCCTCCAGCAGGCCGTGGCACAGGGAACCGCCGAAGGCGTCCCCGGCGCCGAGGCCGTTCAGGACGGTGACCGGGAGCGGCGGGACCTCCGCCGACTCGCCCTCGCTGTTCACGGCGAGGACGCCCTTGGGTCCCTGCTTGACCACGGCGATCTCGACGCCCGCGTCCAGGAGCGCGCGGGCCGCGGCATGCGGCTCGCGCACGCCGGTGGCGACCTCCACCTCGTCCAGGTTGCCGACGGCGACCGTCGTGTGGCGCAGGGCCTCGGCGTAGAAGGGGCGGGCCTCGGCGGGGTCGGCCCAGAACATCGGGCGCCAGTCGAGGTCGAAGACCGTCGTGCCGGACTTCGCGCGGTGGGCGAGGGCCGCGAGGGTCGCCGTACGGCTGGGCTCCTCGCTCAGCCCCGTGCCGGTGACCCAGAAGACGCGGGTGTCCCGGATGGCGTCCAGGTCCAGGTCGTGGGCGTCGATCTCCAGATCGGGCGCCTTGGGCCGCCGGTAGAAGTACAGCGGGAAGTCGTCCGGCGGGAAGACCTCGCAGAAGGTGACCGGCGTGGGCAGCCCGGCCACCGGGGTGACCCAGCGGTCGTCGACACCGAAGCCGCGCAGGGCCTCGTGCAGGTAGGCGCCGAACGGGTCGTCGCCCGTGCGGGTGATCACGGCGGTCCGCCGGCCGAGCCGGGCCGCGGCGACCGCCACGTTCGTCGCCGACCCGCCGAGGAACTTGCCGAAGGACGACACCTGGGCGAGCGGGACACCGGTTTGCAACGGATAGAGGTCCACTCCGATCCGTCCCATGGTGATCAGGTCGTACGCCATCGGCTTCCCTTCGTCACGGCTCTCCCCGGCTTTCTAGTCCTGTCCGCCGAGCCCTGTCAATGTTTTGTCCAGACATTCGGACCAGAGCTTGACACCGCTTTCCCGGGCCCCGCACGCTGACGGCCATGACGTCCTTGTCACCCTCCTCGCTTTCCTCACCTTCCACACCTTCCTCACTTTCCCGGATCCGGGTCGGATCGGCGCCCGACTCCTGGGGCGTGTGGTTCCCGGACGACCCGCGGCAGGTCCCCTGGCGGCGCTTCCTCGACGAGGTCGCCGACTCGGGCTACGAGTGGATCGAGCTGGGCCCCTACGGCTATCTGCCGTCCGACCCGGCGGTGCTCGCCGAGGAGACCGCCCGGCGTGGTCTGAAGGTGTCGGCCGGCACGGTCTTCACCGGCCTGCACCACGGCGCGGCCGTGTGGGACAAGACCTGGGCGCACGTCTCCGACATCGCCACCCTGACCCAGGCGATGGGCGCCCGGCACCTGGTCGTCATCCCGTCCTTCTGGCGCGACGACAAGACGGGTGAGGTGCTGGAGCCCGACACGCTGACCCCCGGGCAGTGGCGGAATCTCACCTCGCTGACCGAGCGCCTCGGGCACGAGGTGCGGGAGCGGTACGGCCTCACGATCGTCGTCCACCCGCACGCGGACACCCACATCGACAGCGAGGAGAACGTCACCCGTTTCCTCGACGGCACCGACTCCGAGCTGGTGTCGCTCTGCCTGGACACCGGGCACTACGCCTACTGCGGCGGAGACAGCGTCAAGCTGATCGAGACCTACGGCGAGCGCATCGGCTACCTGCACCTCAAGCAGGTCGACCCGGGGATCCTGGCCGACGTGCGCGCGAAGGGCACCCCGTTCGGCCCTGCGGTCGCCCAGGGCGTGATGTGCGAACCCCCCTCCGGGGTACCCGAGTTGGAGCCGGTCCTGGAGGCGGCGCAGAGGCTTGGGGTGGAGCTGTTCGCGATCGTCGAGCAGGACATGTATCCCTGCGAGCCGGACGCTCCGCTGCCGATCGCCCGGCGGACTCGGGCGTTTCTTCGGTCGTGCGGGGTGTGAGAGCGCCCCTGGAGGTGCCGGGATCCGTTGCCGTGCGAGTGCGGGCTGTTCGTGGCTTGTCGCGCCCACACGGCCGAGCCGCAGATCGACACAGCCCCGTGCCCCTGGTACTCCACCCGGACCAGTCCGGGCAGCAGATGCCGGTCCGCGGGGCCGGCCGGCCCGCACGGGCGGCGGCGCGAGGCCCCGCCCGCCGGAGCCGGCCCGCGACAGGCGCCATGGCCTGGTCGGACACGGCCCGCCACCGCGCCGCGTTCACGTAGCGACCCGCGATCACCCGACGAACTTCAGGAGTCCGCGCGAGGACCGTACCGGCATCGTTCACACGGACACCGGCGGCTCCCCTCGGCCGACCGCGTCGAGCAGCAGCCTCGCGGCGACCGCCGCCTCCAAGACCGGTGGCAAGCGGCCCGGGCAGGCTGGGCGCCGTCCGCTCAGGTGACTCCCGGGGGAAGCGGGGGCCTTCGGCGGCTCGGCCGAGGGGGAGCCGGGTCCATCACCGAGGGACGCGGGGAAGCCGGCGGGCCGGGCTCGGCGCAGCGGGTCCGGCCCGCCCTCCCCTGCCCGGTGGACGCGCCCCGGCCGTGTGCCGCCGTCCGCCTTTGCTGCGGCCGTGTCACAAACACCCCCTCCTTGTCACACGTGTCACACCTCGACGAGTTGTTCGTCACACTCGGTCAACAGGGGCTGCCCCATGGTCACTGCACGTCGTTGACCGGGCACAGGCTGGTGATCGCCAGCGCAGCGCCCGGCTCCCCCGACGGCCGCCCCCCGGCCGCCGCCGCGGCGCGCGCGGGAAGGTGCGACTCATGACCGACCGAGTGCTCTGGTCCTACAAGGAGATCGCGGCGCACATCCGGGTGCAGCCCGACACCGTGCGGTCCTATCGCAAGCACGGCTTGCTGCCTCCGCCCGATCATGTGGAGGGCGGCAAGCCCTACTGGTACGCGGACACCGTCCGCACCTGGGTGGCCTCCCGCCCCGGCAACCGCGGCCGCAGAGAGAGCTGACCCGCACCGGATCGGGTCGACGGCGGATCATGTCGGTTCCGGACCGGGGGCGGGCGTGCTCAGCGCCAGGGCTCTATGACCGTCACGCCCGATCCGGGTGCCGTGCCCATCGCCGCCAGGGCCTGCGGGACCGCGTCGAGCCCGATCGTGCGCGTGACGAGCAGGTCCGGGCGCAGCATGCCGGACCCGACCAACTCCAGCATCTCCGGATAGGCGTGGGCGGCCATGCCGTGGCTGCCCAGGAGTTCGAGCTCCAGGGCTATGGCGCGGGCCAGCGGGACGGGGGTGGTGCCGTCCGCCGAGGGCAGCAGGCCCACTTGGACGTGCCGGCCGCGGCGGCGCAGGCAGCCGACGGAGGCCGCGCAGGTGCCGGGCGAGCCGAGCGCGTCGAGGGAGAGGTGGGCGCCGCCGCCGGTCAGCTCGCGTACGGCCGCCGCCGTGTCGGGCACAGCGGCCGCGTCCAGGCACCGCGCCGCGCCGAACTTCCGCGCCAGGTCCAGGGCCTGGGGCGAGACGTCGACGGCGACCACCCGCGCTCCCGAGGCGGCCGCGATCATCACCGCCGACAGCCCGACCCCGCCGCAGCCGTGCACCGCGACCCACTCCCCCGCCGCCACCCGGCCCTGCCGCACGACCGCGCGGAAGGCGGTGGCGAAGCGGCAGCCGAGGGCGGCGGCCGTGGCGTAGGTCATCCCGTCCGGGATCGCCACCAGGTTCACATCGGCGTGGTCGAGGGCCACGTACTGGGCGAAGGAGCCCCAGCGGTGGAAGCCGGGCTGGGTCTGGCGCTCGCACACCTGGTGGTCACCGGCCGCGCAGGACGGACAGCTGCCGCAGGCACAGACGAACGGCACGGTGACCCGGTCGCCGGGCCGCCGGCCGGTCACCCGGGCGCCCACCGCCTCGACGACACCGGCGAGTTCGTGCCCCGGCACATGCGGCGGCGTGATGTCCGCATCGTGGCCCATCCAGCCGTGCCAGTCGCTGCGGCACAGCCCGGTCGCCTCGACCCGGACCACCACCCCGTGCTCGGCGGGCTCCGGATCCGGCACCTCCCGCACCTCGGCCGGCTCTCCGAACTGTTCGAACACCACGGCTCTCATGGGGCCTCACCCTGCCACGGACACGGCCGGCCTCACACCCCCGCCGTCTCCTTCACCTCCGCGGGCGCGGCCGGCTCGCCCTCGCTCAGACCGAACCGCTGGTGGAAGCGGCGCAGCGGGGCCGGGGCCCACCAGGTGACACGGCCCGTGAGCCGCATGATCGCCGGGACCAGGAGGCTGCGCACGACCATCGCGTCCATCAGCACCGCGAGCGCTATGCCGAGGCCCAGCATCTTGGTGTTGGTCACCCGTGAGGTGCCGATGGCGACCATCACCACCGCGAGGATGACCGCCGCCGCGGTGATCAGCCCGCCGGTGCGCTGGAGTCCGTGGCGGACCGCCTCGTTGTGGTCGCCGGTGCGCTCGTACTCCTCCTTGATGCGGGAGAGCAGGAACACGCCGTAGTCCATGGAGAGGCCGAAGGCCACGCAGAACATCAGCACGGGCAGGGTGGTCTCTATCGAGCCGGGGCTGGTGAAGCCGAGCGCGCCGGACAGATGGCCGTCCTGGAAGACCCAGACCACCGCGCCGAACATCGCCGTCAGGCTGAGCGCGTTGAGCACCACCGCCTGCAGGGGTATCACCACGCTGCCGGTGAGCAGGAAGACCAGCAGCAGGGTGACGATCGCGATGAACGCGCCCGCCCATGGCAGGCGTTCGCCTATCGCGTGCTTGGAGTCGACCAGGACGGCGGCCGTGCCCGTCACCTTGGTGTCGAAGGGCGCCTTCAGGGAGCGCAGGTCACCGACGAGGCGCTGGGCGGCGTCGTCGACGGCCTCGCCCCTCGGCTGCACGGTGAAGTAGGCCGAGTCTCCCTTGACCAGCGGCCCGTCGACCCGGACCACCTCGGGCAGGGCGGCCACCCGCCGTTGGTAGTCGGCGTACTGGGCGCCGGTGGCCCTGCCCTCGGCGAGGATCTCCAGGCCGCCGCCGGGGCTGCCCGGGAAGCCGTCGCGCAGGTGCTGCTGCACCACGTGCGACTCGGCGCCGGAGGGCAGCTGGCGGTCGTCGGCGGTGCCGAACTTCACGCCCAGGAAGGGCAGTCCGAGCAGGACCAGAAGGGCGGTGGTGCCGAGCGCGAAGAGCGGGGCGCGGCGCATCACCAGCGAGGCGGCGCGCGCCCAGCCGGTTCCCTCGGCCCCTGAAGGCGTCTGGCCGCGGCGGAAGAGGCGGCGCAGATCCAGGGAGTTGACCCGGTGGCCGAGGAGGATCAGGGCAGCCGGGAGCAGGACCAGTGCGGCGGCCGCGGCGAGCAGGACCACGGCGATGCCGGCGTAGGCGAAGGACCGCAGGAAGTACTGCGGGAAGACCATCATGGCGGCCAGGGACACCGCGACCGTGAGGGCGGAGAAGAGCACCGTACGGCCGGCCGTGCGCAGCGTCGTGCCGATGGCGGTGCGCGGGTCGGCGCCGGTGGACAGCTCCTCGCGGTAGCGGCGGACGATGAACAGCGCGTAGTCGATGGCGAGGCCGAGGCCGAGGGCCGTGGTGAGGTTCAGCGCGAAGACCGAGACGTCGGTGAAGACCGTCAGCCCGCGCAGCACCGCGTTCGTGCCGAGGATGGCGACGATGCCGACACCGAGGGGCAGCAGGGCCGCGATCGCGCTGCCGAAGACCATCACCAGCAGGACCAGCGTGATGGGCAGGGCGATCATCTCGGCCCGGGTCAGGTCCTCCTTGATGATCGTCTGCATCTCGTGCCGCACCGCGACGATGCCGCCGATCTTCACCTGGACCGGACCGTGTGCGCCCCGGTAGTGGGGCGCTATGCGGTCCAGGGTCTTGCCCATCGCGTTCTCGTCGCCGGTGATGCGGGCGGCTATCAGGGCTTCGTGACCGTCCTTGGCTCGCAAGGACGGGGACTTGGTCTGCCAGTAGGAGCCGACGCCGGTCACACCCTGCTCGCCGGCCAGCCGCTCGGTCAGCTCGCGGGCCTGGGCGGCGACCGCCGGATCGTCGACCGAGGCGTGGCCGGAGCCGACCAGGAGCAGCAGATTGGGCTGGGAGCCGGGGAACTCCCGCTCCAGCGCCTTGGTCGCGTACGTCGACTGGGCGGCCGGGTCCTCCCAGCCGCCGCTGCCCAGATGGTCCGCGACCCGGCTGCCGGCCACCACTGCGAGCGCGGTGAGCACCAGCGCCACCAGCAGCGACAGGCGTGGACGGGCGGTGACGAATCGCGTCCAGCCGCCGGGCCGGGGCGGCCCGTCCCCCGAGTGCGGCGCCTCGTTGACTTCGGTCATCGTGAGGTGTCCCCTTCACCGTGACCCATGTCCGTTCAGGCAGGCAGCACGGGTCGGTCATTGCCATAAACTGGCAAACACGAGAGATCGCTCGCGTTTCTCAAGAATGCGAGCGACCGCTCGCGTTTGTCAATCGCCTTCGGAGAGCTGGGGATAACGCGTGTCCGACACCTCGGAGAAGGGGCGGCCAGAAAAAGGGCAGCCGGAGAAGGAGCGGGCGGAGAAGGAGCAGCCGCGCCGCCGTCAGGCACGCGGCGAGCGCCGCATCACCCAGCTCCTCGAGGCCGCCGCCCAGGTCTTCTGCACCACCGGCTACACCGCCGCCAGCACCAACGCCATCGCCCGCGAGGCGGGCGTCTCGCCGGGCACGCTCTACCAGTTCTTCCCGAACAAGGAAGCGATCGCGATCGAGCTGGGCGAACGGCTCGTGCACGAGATGCGGGACACCTACGGCGAGGCGCTCGCCCCCGTCGACCCGGCCACTTCGCTGAAGGATGCCGTCGGCACGGCCGTCGACCGGTTCATGGCCTTCAACACCGAACACCCGGTGTTCTTCGCGCTGATGCACGGCCCCGACATGCCCGGCGGCATCACCGAGGCGCACGACCAGCTGCACGCCACCCTGATCGGCCGCGTCGAGGACCTGCTCGCCTCGCTCCTGCCCGAGGCCTCCGCGGCCGACGTCACGCGCACGGCCCATGTCTGCCTCGGCATCTACAAGGCCGGTCTCGAGCTGGTCCTCGCCCACGAGGGCGCGGAGCGCACGGCGTACATCCAGGAGGTCAAGGACGTACTGATCCGCTACCTCGACCCCATGGTGGGCGACCGGCTCGGCCGGACGTGACCCCACGGCGGCCCCCGGACTGCGACGCGAGGCGCATCTGCCTAGAGTGCGGATAAATCGCCCAGCAGGAGCCCGAGGGGACCGCCGTGACCCACTCTCCGCCACCCGGCATGCCCCGGGCCCGCATTCCCGGCCCGCAGCAGCCTCCGCCGCCGTACCCGCGCATCGGTGCCGGCCTGTGGAGGCGCTGCCTGGGCGGCGGGCTCGCCCTGTGGGCGTCGGCCGCGCTGGCGACGTACGCGACGCGGAGCACCACACCGATGCCCACGCTCATCCTGCTCGGCGGCTTCCTCCTTCCCGTCGTCTTCGTGCTGTGGGCGTACGAGCGTCACGGCCGGGACCTGGGCGTCAGCGCGATCCTCGGCTGCTTCCTGGCCGGCGGCGCGCTCGGCGTGCTCGGCGCCTCACTGACGGACCCCGCCCCGCTCCGCCTCTCCTTCGGAATGTTCAGCGGCGTCGGCCTGGTCGAGGAGGCGGCCAAACTGGCCGCACTGGTGTTCACGCTGCGCCGGCAGCCGTGGATCCGCGGGATGCGGGCGGGCCTGGTGCTCGGCGCGGCCGTCGGCTTCGGCTTCGCGGCCCTGGAGAGCTGCGGCCACGCGTTCACCGCGGCCGTCTCCGCCGACGGCGCCGATCTGCGGACACTACTGGAGACGGAGATGCTGCGCGTCCCGCTCACCCCCTTCGGGCATGGCCTGTGCACCGCGATCGCGGGCGGGGTGCTGCTCGCCCACCGCCGTCCGAACGGGCATTTCCGCCTCGCCACGCCGATCGTCACCGCCTGCCTCGGCGCCTGCGTGCTGCACGCTCTGTGGGACGCCACGCACGGCATCGCGGCCTGGCTGGCGACCCGCCTGTCCGGCACCGCCCTGGACCGGGAGCCGTTCGCGCAGGGGTACGTCCCACGGCCCAGCGCCGCGCAGGAGCATCTGTTCACGCTGTTCTCGGTGGGCGGCCTGGCGCTCATCGCCCTGTTCGGCATCGCCTGGGTCCGGTCGCTGGCACACCGGAACCCCTCTTGGAGAAATACCCCCTAGGGGTATAGTGTGGGAATCGTGGGCCCCCGTGGGCCCCATCGTCCCCCCACATGCCACGACGAGGAGTAGCGATATGACCGCCCAGACCGACACTTCGCCCGCCGTCACCACCGTCTACAAGGTGACCGGCATGAGCTGTGGCCACTGCGAGGGCTCCGTCTCCGGCGAGATCTCCCAGATTCCCGGCGTCAGCTCGGTGAAGGCCGTCGCGTCGACCGGCGAGGTGACCGTCGTCTCCGAGGCCCCGCTCGACGACGAGACGGTGCGCGCCGCCGTGGACGAGGCCGGTTTCGAGCTCGCCGGCAAGGCGTGAAGAGCAAGGCCTGAGCAACAAGGCTTGAGCGGCGGGGCCTGAGCAGCGGGGCCCGCGACGCAGGGCCCGCGAGCAGGCTCGACGGCAGGACCCGAGTGACCGGGCCCGCCCTCGCACGCGGGAACCGAAACCTTTCCCCGACCGGGCCGCACCGACCAGCTGATACTGGATCCGTGCCGCCCGGTCCGATGTCTGGAGTCCGGACATGACCAGCACCACCGCAGAGACCGAGGCAGCGAGCGCGATAGGCGGCACGTCCGAGGTCGAGCTGCTCATCGGCGGGATGACCTGCGCCTCCTGCGCAGCACGGGTGGAGAAGAAGCTCAACCGCATGGACGGCGTGAGCGCCACCGTGAACTTCGCGACGGAGAAGGCGAAGGTCAGCTACGCGGAAGGCGTCCAGGTCGCCGACCTGATCACGACCGTGGTGAAGACCGGCTACACCGCCGAGGAACCCCCGCCGCCGGAGCCCGAGCCGGACACCGCGGCCGAGGAGAGCGCACGACAGGACCCCGAGCTCGCCGCGCTCCGGGACCGGCTGCTCGTCTCCGCGCTGCTCGCCGCCCCCGTCGTCCTGCTCGCCATGGTGCCCTCACTGCAGTTCGACAGCTGGCAGTGGCTCTCGCTCACCCTCGCCGCGCCGGTCGTCGTCTGGGGCGGCCTGCCCTTCCACCGGGCCGCCTGGACCAACCTCCGGCACGGTGCGGCCACCATGGACACGCTGGTCTCGGTCGGCACGCTGGCCGCGTTCGGCTGGTCGCTGTGGGCGCTGTTCTTCGGCGACGCGGGCATGCCGGGCATGCACGACGAGTTCCGGTTCACCGTCTCGCGGATGGACGGCGCCTCCACGATCTATCTCGAAGTCGCCGCCGGAGTCGTCGCGCTGATCCTGCTCGGCCGCTATCTGGAGGCCCGCTCCAAGCGGCGCGCGGGGGCCGCCCTGAAGGCCCTGATGGAGCTGGGCGCCAAGGATGTGGCGGTCCTGCGATACGACGAAGGCGAGCCCGAAGGACTCTCGGCCGAGGGCGGTGGCGGGCGACGGACGGGCGGACGCGAGGTCCGCGTCCCGGTGGCCTCCCTCGCCGTCGGGGACCGGTTCGTCGTACGGCCCGGCGAGAAGATCGCCACCGACGGCACCGTCGTCGAGGGCGTCTCGGCGGTCGACGCGGCCATGCTGACCGGCGAGTCGGTGCCGGTGGACGTCGGCCCCGGCGACCAGGTCACCGGCGCCACGGTCAACGCGGGCGGCCGGCTGGTGGTGGAGGCGAGCCGGGTCGGCGCGGACACCCAGCTCGCCCGGATGGCGAAGCTGGTGGAGGACGCGCAGAACGGCAAGGCCGAGGTGCAGCGCCTCGCGGACCGGATCTCCGCCGTCTTCGTCCCCGTGGTCATCCTCGTCGCGGTCGCCACCTTCGGCGCCTGGCTGGCCGCCACGGGGAACACCGTCGCCGCGTTCACGGCCGCGGTCGCCGTCCTGATCATCGCCTGCCCCTGCGCGTTGGGCCTCGCCACGCCGACCGCGCTGATGGTCGGCACCGGCCGGGGCGCCCAGCTCGGCATCCTCATCAAGGGTCCCGAGGTGCTGGAGTCCACGCGGCGCGTCGACACCGTCGTCCTGGACAAGACCGGCACGGTCACCAGCGGCCGGATGACCCTGCAAGAGGTGTACGCCGCCGACGGCGAGGACGAGACGGAGGTGCTGCGGCTCGCCGGGGCCCTGGAGCACGCCTCCGAGCACCCCGTCGCCCGGGCGATCGCCGCGGGCGCCGAGAAGCGCCTGAAGGGGGCGAGCGCGCAGAGCTCTCCGGCAAGGGCGGTGGCGGGCGACGGGTGGGACCTGCCGGGGGCCGAGCATTTCGAGAACGTCCCCGGGCGGGGCGTACGCGGACGCGTGGAAGGCCGTGAGGTGGCCGTGGGGCGGCTGTACGACACGCTCCCGGAGGAGTTGGCCCACGCCCGGCGCCAGGCCGAGCAGGAGGGCCGTACGGCCGTCGTGGTCGGCTGGGACGGGCGGGCCCGTGGTGTCCTCGCCGTCGCCGACGCGGTCAAGGAGACCAGCGCCGAGGCCGTGCGTGAGCTGCGCGCCCTCGGGCTCGCACCGGTGCTGCTCACCGGGGACAACCGGACGGTCGCCGAGGCGGTCGCGCGGACCGTCGGCATCGACGAGGTGATCGCCGAGGTGCTGCCCGAGGACAAGGTGGAGGTCGTACGGCGGCTGCAGGGCGAGGGACGGACCGTGGCCATGGTCGGCGACGGCGTCAACGACGCGGCCGCGCTGGCCACCGCCGATCTGGGGCTCGCCATGGGGACCGGCACGGACGCGGCGATCGAGGCCGGGGATCTGACGCTGGTGCGCGGGGACCTCCGGGTGGCCGCGGACGCCATCAGGCTCTCCCGGCGCACGCTCGCCACCATCAAGGGCAACCTGGTGTGGGCCTTCGGCTACAACGTGGCCGCGCTGCCGCTGGCCGCCGCGGGCCTGCTGAACCCGATGATCGCGGGCGCCACGATGGCCTTCTCCTCGGTCTTCGTGGTGAGCAACAGTCTGCGGCTGCGCCGCTTCCGCTGAAGTCCCCCGAGGTTACCGGGGGTTAGCCGCAGCTGAAGTAAGAGTCCCTCTAGAGTCGGACGCGAGCCTCACATAAGCTCTTCACAAGGCTCGCGCATCTTCCTTACGCTTGGGCCCCGATCGCAGTATCGGGGCTCTTGCGTACCTAAAGGACATATGCAAGAGACGCAGATCACAGTGATGCGAACGTAACCATCGAAGGGGTTCGAAGGTCTAAGTTGGCGATGTCAGACCAGCGTCTTGGGGGGCGCTGACTGGCATCTGGGGATGTCTTGGGGGACTTCCTCAGAGATGCGTTGCCGGGGCACGTACACCGGGGAGCTTTGAGCGGCCCTCCCAGCGTGCGTTGTCCCGGCAGACCGCACCGCATCACTGGAGCGCGACGGGTTTTGCTCGTTGTGCTCAGACAGCGAGTCAGGCGCTGTCCTCCGAGCGCCCGGCCGGATCCCGTGGGGGGAATCCGCACCGGGACATGGGAAGGCGCCCTGGTCGTCGGCCCGTGGGGGGACCGGCGCTCCAGGGCGCCTTCTACTTCCGTTTTTCACCACCGGGTCGGGGCCCACCGGGCAGGCAGGCCCTCACACACGGTGCCGCGACGGGACGCCAGGGAAACGGCGCCCCTCACCAGCGGGTCTCAGCGCTCCTCGACCGGAACGAAGTCGCGCTCCACCACACCGGTGTAGATCTGGCGCGGGCGGCCGATGCGGGAACCCGGCTCCTTGATCATCTCGGTCCACTGGGCGATCCAGCCCGGCAGCCGGCCGAGGGCGAACAGGACCGTGAACATCTCGGTCGGGAAGCCCATGGCGCGGTAGATCAGGCCGGTGTAGAAGTCCACGTTCGGGTAGAGGCTGCGCGAGACGAAGTAATCGTCGGACAGCGCGTGCTCCTCCAGCTTCAGGGCGATGTCCAGCAGCTCGTCGGACTTGCCGAGGGCGGAGAGCACATCGTGCGCGGCGGCCTTGATGATCTTGGCGCGCGGGTCGAAGTTCTTGTAGACCCGGTGGCCGAAGCCCATCAGGCGGACGCCGTCCTCCTTGTTCTTCACCTTGCGGATGAAGGCGTCGACGTCGCCACCGCTCTCCTGGATGCCCTCCAGCATCTCCAGGACGGACTGGTTGGCACCGCCGTGCAGCGGGCCCCACAGGGCGGAGATGCCGGCCGAGATCGACGCGAACATGTTGGCCTGCGACGAGCCGACCAGGCGGACCGTCGAGGTCGAACAGTTCTGCTCGTGGTCCGCGTGCAGGATCAGCAGCTTGTCGAGCGCGGAGACGACGACCGGGTCGAGGTCGTACTCCTGGGCCGGGACCGAGAAGGTCATGCGCAGGAAGTTCTCGACATAGCCGAGGTCGTTGCGCGGGTAGACGAACGGGTGGCCGATCGACTTCTTGTACGCGTACGCCGCGATCGTCGGGAGCTTGGCGAGCAGCCGAATGGTGGAGAGGTTGCGCTGCTTCTCGTCGAACGGGTTGTGGCTGTCCTGGTAGAAGGTGGACAGCGCCGAGACGACCGAGGACAGCATGGCCATCGGGTGGGCGTCGCGCGGGAAGCCCTTGTAGAAGTTCTTGACGTCCTCGTGCAGCAGGGTGTGCCGCGTGATGTCGTTCTTGAACGTGCTCAGCTCGTCGACGGTCGGGAGCTCACCGTTGATGAGCAGGTACGCCACCTCGAGGAAGGTGGAGCGCTCGGCGAGCTGCTCGATGGGGTAGCCGCGGTAGCGAAGGATGCCGCCTTCGCCGTCCAGATAGGTGATGGCGGATTTGTAGGCGGCCGTGTTGCCGTAACCGCTGTCCAGAGTCACCAGACCGGTCTGGGCGCGGAGCTTCCCGATGTCGAAGCCCTTGTCACCGACGGTGCTGTCGACCACCGGGTAGGTGTACTCGCCGTCGCCGTACCGCAGTACTACAGAGTTGTCGCTCACGTCTTCCCTCACCGACGTAGTGCCTCATCTTCGAGGTGCCCTGACTGTCTCTACCATCCCCCATTTGGCTCAGGAGAGTGCACTCGGGGTCGACCATTGGGCCTATTGGCGGCACTCAGTGCCGCCAACCTGCTCATCCTGCCCCCTTTGACCGGCATCTGGAAGTGCTCTGTGACCTTCACGACTCATTTGATCGATCATTTTTTGTGATGCGGGTCGGCGCCCCCGGTCAGGGCGCGGTCAACAGCCGCCGAGTCTGAAGTCCAGTGCCGTGCAACGACGTCCCGCGGACACCGTGCGCACCGCCTGTCCGATCGCCTTGCGTGAACCGACGAGGACGACCAGCTTCTTGGCCCGTGTCACCGCGGTGTACAGCAGGTTCCGCTGCAGCATCATCCAGGCTCCGGTGGTGACGGGGATCACCACGGCGGGATATTCACTTCCCTGCGAACGGTGGATGGTGACCGCGTACGCGTGCGCCAGTTCGTCCAGTTCGTCGAATTCGTACGGAACCTCCTCGTCCTCGTCCGTCAGCACCGTCAGACGCTGGTCGACCGGATCGAGCGAGGTGACAACGCCCACGGTGCCGTTGAAGACACCATTCTCCCCCTTCTCGTAATTGTTGCGGACCTGGGTGACCTTGTCGCCGACGCGGAAGACCCGGCCGCCGAACCGCTTCTCCGCGAGGTCGGGCCGGCCCGGCGTGATGGCCTGCTGGAGCAGGCCGTTGAGCGTGCCGGCGCCGGCCGGGCCGCGGTGCATGGGCGCGAGGACCTGCACGTCACGGCGCGGATCGAGGCCGAACTTCGCCGGAATGCGCCGGGCGGCCACGTCCACGGTGAGCCGGCCGGCCTCCTCGGTGTCGTCCTCGACGAAGAGGAAGAAGTCCTTCATGCCGTCCGTGAGCGGATGCTGCCCGGCGTTGATCCGGTGCGCGTTGGTCACCACGCCGGACTGCTGGGCCTGCCGGAAGACCCGGGTGAGCCGCACCGCCGGGATCGGGCCCCCGTCGGCCAGCAGGTCGCGCAGTACCTCCCCCGCGCCGACGCTGGGCAGTTGGTCGACGTCGCCCACGAAGAGCAGATGGGCCCCCGGCGGCACCGCCTTCACCAGCTTGTTGGCGAGCAACAGGTCCAGCATGGAGGCCTCGTCCACGACCACCAGGTCGGCATCGAGCGGGCGGTCGCGGTCATAGGCCGCGTCCCCGCCGGGCTTCAGCTCCAGCAGCCGGTGGACCGTGGAGGCCTCGGCGCCGGTCAGCTCGGCGAGCCGCTTGGCGGCGCGGCCGGTGGGAGCGGCGAGCAGCACCTTGGCGCGTCTGGCGCGGGCCAGTTCCACGATCGAGCGGACCGTGAAGGACTTGCCGCAGCCGGGGCCGCCGGTGAGCACGGCGACCTTCTCGGTCAGCGCGAGCTTCACGGCGGCCTCCTGCTCGGGCGCGAGGTCGGCGCCGGTACGGGACCTCAGCCAGCCGAGCGCCTTGTCCCACCGCACGTCCCGGAAGGCCGGCATCCGGTCCCCGTCGGCGCGCAGCAGGCGCACCAGCTGGGCGGACAGGGACAGTTCGGCGCGGTGGAAGGGCACCAGGTAGACGGCGGTCACGGGCTCCGCGTCGCCGTCGGGTCCGGGCACCTTCTCCCGGACGACCCCCGGGTCCGCGCCGTCCTCAGGGGGCTCGGCCAGCTCCGCGAGGCACTCGATGACCAGACCGGTGTCGACCTGGAGCAGCTTGACGGCGTCCGCGATCAGCCGCTCCTCCGGCAGGAAGCAGTGGCCCTGGTCGGCGGACTGGGACAGCGCGTACTGCAGGCCCGCCTTCACGCGCGCGGGGCTGTCGTGCGGGATGCCGACGGACTGGGCGATCTTGTCGGCGGTGAGGAAGCCGATGCCCCAGACGTCGGCGGCCAGCCGGTACGGCTCGGTCTTGACGACGGAGATGGACGCGTCGCCGTACTTCTTGTAGATCCGCACCGCGATGGACGTCGAGACCTCGACGGTCTGGAGGAAGAGCATGACCTCCTTGATCGCCTTCTGCTCCTCCCAGGCGTCGGCGATCTTCTTGGTGCGCTTGGGGCCGAGGCCCGGCACCTCGATGAGCCGCTTGGGCTCCTCCTCGATGACCGTGAGGGTGTCCAGGCCGAAGTGCTGGGTGATGCGGTCGGCGAAGACCGGGCCGATGCCCTTGACCAGACCGGAGCCGAGGTAGCGGCGGATGCCCTGGACGGTGGCCGGCAGGACGGTCGTGTAGTTCTCGACCGTGAACTGCTTTCCGTACTGGGGGTGGGACCCCCAGCGGCCCTCCATCCGCAGGGACTCCCCCACCTGGGCGCCGAGCAGCGCGCCGACCACCGTGAGGAGATCGCCCGCTCCTCTTCCGGTGTCGACGCGGGCGACCGTGTAGCCGTTCTCCTCGTTGGCGTACGTGATTCTCTCCAGCACGCCTTCCAGGACGGCGAGCCGCCGCTCCCCGCCCCCAGGGCTCCCCGCCTGATCGGACATGATCCGACCGTACCGCCCGGCACCGACAGACCTGCCCGCCGGTGCCGGGCGGTGCCGGCGGGTCGGGCACCGGGAGCCCGGGTCAGGACTCCGCGATCGTCACGCAGGTGCCGACCACATAGCCGGTGACACCGCTCCTCGTGACCTTCACCCACCGCTTGCTGACGATGCCGCACTTCTCGTACGAGGAGCTGCCGTAGTACATCGTGCAGGACGCCGACGCGCTCTCACCCTTGTTGAGCTGGGCGAGGGCCGTGCCGCCGGTGCTCGTCGTGGACCGGATGACCACGGTTTCGAGGGCCTTGGCCGTGCAGCTCGCCGCGGACGCCGGGCCGGCGACGACGAACGAGGTCCCGACCAGGGCGGCGGTCGCCATGGACGCGCCGAGTATCCGACCTGCGTGCATGTCTCTTTCTCCCCTGTGCGGTTGGCGCGGGCATGCCACCCGCGACGGACAGGGGCAGCCTAGATCGCCTCGCCCCGCGGTTCATCACGATCCGGTTTCAGCCACGCCGGAGTCTTGCCCCACCCTCGTGTAATCGATTCCAATCCTTCTTGCACAGCCGATGTAATCGATTCCACGAGGAGGTGGAAACGACGATGGCGAGCATCAAGGACGTCGCCGCCGAGGCGGGCGTCTCCGTCGCCACGGTCTCACGTGTCCTGAACGAGCACCCGTCGGTCAGCGCGGACGCGCGCACGCGCGTACTGGCCGCCGTCCAGACGCTGGGCTACCGCCCGAACGCCGTCGCCCGTTCCCTGCGCACCGACCAGACCCGGACCCTCGGCCTCGTCATCAGCGACGTACTGAACCCGTACTTCACCGAGCTGGCCCGCTCCGTCGAGGAGGAGGCCCGCTCGCTCGGCTACAGCGTCATCATCGGCAACGCCGACGAGCGGCCGGACCTTCAGGACCACCACGTACGGACCCTGCTGGACCGCCGCATCGACGGCCTCCTCGTCTCCCCGACCGACGGCGGCTCCCCGCTGATGCTGGACGCCGCGCGCGCGGGAACGCCGATGGTCTTCGTGGACCGGTGGATCCCGGGGGTGGAGGTGCCGGTCGTACGGGCCGACGGACGCGAGGCCGTACGGGATCTCGTCGCGCATCTGTACGGGCTGGGGCACCGGCGGCTCGCGATCATCGCGGGACCGGCGGCCACCACGACCGGCAGCGAGCGCGTGGAGGCCTTCCGGGAGGCCATGGCGGAGTACGGGCTCCCCCTTCCCGATGTCTACATAGGCCAGGGCGACTTCCAGGCCGAGAGCGGACGCCGGGTCACCGAGGGCTTCCTCGATCTGCCTCAGCCGCCCGAGGTCGTCTTCGCGGCCGACAACCTCATGGCACTCGGTGCCCTGGACGCCGTCCGCGCGCGCGGGCTGCGCGTCCCGGACGACATCGCGCTGGCCGCGTTCGACGACATCCCGTGGTTCGTGCACACCGATCCGCCGATCACGGCGATCGCCCAGCCCACCGGCGAGCTCGGCCGGGCCGCCGTACGGGCGCTGGTGGACCGCATAGAGGGACGGCCCCCCGCGTCCGTCACCTTCGCCGCCCGGCTCGTCGTACGCCGCTCGTGCGGCGAGTCCCCCGTTCCCCCGCAGTCCCCCTCCCCAGTGCGAAGGAGCACGTCGTGAGCGACCCGGACGAGTTGCTGCGCATCGAGGGCATACGCAAGACCTTTCCGGGCGTGGTGGCGCTGGACGGCGTCGACTTCGACCTGCGCCGGGGCGAGGTGCATGTGCTGCTCGGTGAGAACGGCGCGGGCAAGAGCACGCTCATCAAGATGCTCTCCGGCGCCTGCACGCCCGACACCGGGCGGATCCTGGCCGACGGCGAGGAGGTGCGCATCCACGGCGCGCAGGACTCCGGGCGCCTCGGGATCGCCACCATCTACCAGGAGTTCAACCTCGTTCCCGATCTGACGGTCGCCGAGAACATCTTCCTGGGCCGCCAGCCGCGCCGCTTCGGGATGATCGACCGACGGCGGATGGAGGCCGACGCCGAGGTCCTCCTCGCGCGCGTGGGCGTGAACGTGTCGCCACGCGCGCGTGTGCGCGAACTCGGCATCGCACGGCTGCAGATGGTCGAGATCGCCAAGGCGCTCAGCCTGGACGCGCGCGTGCTCATCATGGACGAGCCGACCGCCGTGCTCACCTCGGAGGAGGTCGACAAGCTCTTCGCGATCGTGCGCTCACTGCGCGAGGACGGCGTCGGGATCGTGTTCATCACGCACCACCTGGAGGAGATCGCCGCCCTGGGCGACCGGGTCACCGTCATCCGGGACGGCAGGAGCGTCGGGCAGGTCCCCGCGACCACGCCCGAGGACGAACTCGTACGCCTCATGGTGGGCCGCTCCATCGAGCAGCAGTATCCGCGCGAACGGTCCGGGACGGGCGCCGCGTTGCTCTGTGTCGAGGGGCTCACCCGTGACGGCGTCTTCCACGACGTGAGCTTCGAGGTGCGGGCCGGCGAGGTCGTCGGCATCGCCGGGCTCGTCGGGGCGGGCCGTACCGAGGTCGTCCGGGCCGTGTTCGGAGCGGACCCGTACGACGAGGGAGCCGTCAAGGTCCTCGGCACCGAGCTGAAGCGGCACGACGTGAGCGCGGCCCTGGCGGCCGGGCTCGGACTCGTGCCCGAGGACCGCAAGGGCCAGGGCCTGGTGCTGGACGCCTCCGTCGAGGAGAACCTCGGTCTGGTGACCCTGCGCTCGGCCACCCGGGCCGGTCTGGTGGACCGCGGGGCCCAGCACGCGGCGGCCGAACGGATGGCGGGGCGGCTGGGCGTGCGGATGGCCGGACTCGGCCAGCACGTACGGACCCTGTCCGGCGGCAACCAGCAGAAGGTCGTCATCGGCAAGTGGCTGCTCGCCGACACCAGGGTGCTGATCCTCGACGAGCCGACGCGCGGCATCGACGTCGGCGCCAAGGTCGAGATCTACCGGCTGATCAACGACCTGACGGCCGCCGGTGCCGCGGTCCTGATGATCTCCAGTGACCTGCCCGAGGTGCTCGGCATGAGCGACCGCGTGCTGGTGATGGCCCAGGGCCGGATCGCGGGCGAACTCGCGGCCGGCGAGGCCACCCAGGACGCGGTGATGTCCCTCGCCGTCAGCAACCCCACCACGGAAACGGAGGCCGTTCGTGGCCACTGACACGCTCAAGAGCACGGCGGGCGCGAGTGGCGCCCCGGGCGGCCTGCGCCGCCTCCTGCTGGACAACGGCGCGCTGACCGCGCTGATCGTCCTGGTCATCGCCCTGTCGGCGCTGTCCGGCGACTTCCTGACGACGGACAACCTGCTCAACGTCGGTGTCCAGGCCGCCGTGACGGCGATCCTGGCCTTCGGTGTGACCTTCGTGATCGTCTCCGCGGGCATCGACCTGTCGGTCGGCTCGGTGGCCGCGCTGTCCGCGACGGTGCTGGCCTGGAGCGCCACACAGCACGGCGTACCGGTCGCGCTCGCCCTCCTCCTCGCCGTCGCCACCGGCGTCGTCACGGGCCTGGTCAACGGCTTTCTGATCGCCTACGGCAAACTGCCGCCGTTCATCGCCACGCTCGCCATGCTGTCGGTGGCGCGCGGCCTGTCCCTGGTGATCTCCGGCGGCATCCCCGTCCCCTTCCCCGACTCGGTCTCCCACCTCGGGGACACCCTCGGCGACTGGCTGCCGGTGCCGGTGCTGGTCATGGTCGTCATGGGGCTGATCGCGGCCTTCGTGCTCGGCCGGACCTACATCGGCCGCTCCATGTACGCGATCGGCGGCAACGAGGAGGCCGCGCGTCTGTCGGGCCTGCGCGTCAAGAAGCAGAAGCTCGCGATCTACGCCCTGTCCGGTCTGTTCGCGGCCGCCGCGGGCATCGTGCTGGCCGCCCGGCTCTCCTCCGCGCAGCCGCAGGCCGCCGACGGCTACGAGCTGGACGCGATCGCCGCGGTCGTCATCGGCGGCGCCTCGCTGGCGGGCGGCACCGGCAAGGCGTCCGGCACACTCATCGGCGCGCTGATCCTCGCGGTCCTGCGCAACGGCCTCAACCTCCTCGACGTCTCCGCCTTCTGGCAGCAGGTCGTCATCGGTGTCGTCATCGCGCTGGCGGTGCTGCTGGACACCGCGCGCCGCAAGGCCGGGGCGAGCGCGGTGACCGGTGGCCCGGGTGGCGGCAGGGGCAGGCAGGCGACGACGTACGCGCTCGCGGCCGTGGTCACCGTGGCGATCGTCGGCGCGACCTCCTTCCTGCACAGCGGCTCCTCGCCCTCGGCGAACCCGCGGATGGGACTGTCGCTGTCCACGCTCAACAACCCCTTCTTCGTACAGATCCGGGCCGGCGCCCAGGCCGAGGCGAAGAGGCTGGGCGTGGACCTGACCGTCACCGACGCCCAGAACGACGCCTCCCAGCAGGCCAACCAGCTGCAGAACTTCACCAGTTCCAACCTCGGCGCGATCATCGTCAACCCGGTGGACTCGGACGCGGCGAGCAACTCGGTGAAGGCGGCGGACAAGGCACGGATCCCGGTCGTCGCGGTCGACCGGGGCGTCAACAAGGCCGACGTGGACACCCTGGTGGCGTCCGACAACGTGGCCGGCGGCGAGCTGGCCGCGAAGACGATCGCCGAGAGGCTGGGCGGCCACGGCAAGATCGTGATCCTGCAGGGCCAGGCGGGCACGTCCGCCGCCCGGGAGCGCGCGGCGGGCTTCGCCCAGGGTCTGAAGGCCTACCCGGGCATCCAGGTACTGGCCCGGCAGCCCGCCGACTTCGACCGCACCAAGGGCCTCGACGTGATGTCGAACCTGCTCCAGGCCCACCCGGACGTGCAGGGCGTCATCGCCGCCAACGACGAGATGGCCCTCGGCGCGATCAAGGCACTGGGATCCAAGGCCGGAAAGTCGGTCCAGGTCGTCGGCTTCGACGGCACCCCCGACGGCCTGACGGCGGTCGAGAACGGGACGCTGTACGCGTCGGTGGCGCAGCAGCCGACCCAGTTGGGAAGGATCGCGGTGGACAACGCGCTGAAGGCGGTCCGGGGCAAGAAGGCGGAACCGACGGTGAAGGTGCCGGTGAAGGTCGTCACGAAGGACAACGTGGCCGGTTTCAGCGGCTGACGAAGGCGCGGCGAACAGGCGGGCGGTCGGGCACGATGGGTGTCGGCCGCCCGCCTCGGGCCGTCACGCACCGGATCGTCGCTCGAGCCCTGATCGGGCCATCCATCGGGTCATCTCTTGGGTCTTGGGGGAGTCATTTCCATGTACGGCTACGACCTCCTGGTCGTGGGTTCGGCCAATGCCGACCTGGTGATCGACGTCGAGCGGCGACCGGCCGCCGGCGAGACGGTGCTCGGCGGCGACCTGGCCGTCCACCCGGGCGGCAAGGGCGCGAACCAGGCGGTCGCGGCCGCCCGGCTCGGAGCGCGTACGGCGCTGCTGGCCCGGGTCGGTGACGATGCCCACGGCCGCCTGCTCCTCGACTCGCTGCGCGCGGCCGGGGCGGACACGGTGGGCGTGCTGGTGGGCGGGGCGCCGACGGGCGTCGCGCTCATCACCGTCGACCCCGGCGGGGACAACAGCATCGTGGTGTCGCCCGGCGCCAACGCCCGCCTCATGCCCGCGGACATCGGCGCCGCCGTCAGCCTCTTCCTCGCCTCGCGGGTGGTGTCGGCGCAGCTGGAGATCCCGTTGGAGACGGTCGTGGAGGTCGTGCGGAACCTCGCGGAGGACAGCCGGTTCGTGCTGAACCCGTCTCCGCCGCGGCCGCTGCCCACCGAGGTGCTGGCGGCCTGCGACCCGCTGATCGTGAACGAGCACGAGGCCCGGGTGATCCTCGGCGACGCCTGTGTGAGCGAGGAGCCCGCGGACTGGGCGCGGCTGCTGCTGGCCAAGGGCCCGCGCTCGGTGGTGGTGACACTGGGCGCGCAGGGGGCGCTGGTGTGCGACGCCTCCGGCGTGACGCGGGTGCCGTCGGTGAAGGCCGAGGCGGTGGACACCACGGGCGCGGGCGACGCGTTCACGGCGGCGCTGGCCTGGAAGCTGGGCGGGGGTTCTTCCCTGGCCGAGGCGGCGGCCTACGCGGCCCGGGTCGGCGCGGCGGCGGTGACCAAGCGGGGCGCGCAGGAGTCGTACCCGACGGCGGCGGAGGTCGAAGCCCGGTGAAGAAGGCGGGCATCCTCAACCGTCATCTCTCCGGCGCGCTCGCGGAGTTGGGGCACGGCGACGGGGTGCTGGTGTGCGACGCGGGCATGCCGATACCGGACGGGCCGCGGCTGGTGGACCTAGCGTTCCGTGCCGGCGTCCCGTCCTTCGCGGAGGTCGTGGACGGGCTGCTGGCCGAGCTGGTGGTGGAGGGGGCGACGGCGGCGGAGGAACTGCTCGGCCCCCACCGCACCCTGCTGGAGGGCCGCTTCCCGGAACTGGCCCTGGTCCCGCACGAGCGGCTGAAGGAGCTGTCGGCGGGGGCGCGGCTGGTGGTGCGGACAGGGGAGGCCCGGCCGTACGCGAATGTGCTGTTGCGGTGCGGGGTGTTCTTCTGAGGGGTGTCCCGTGACTGAATCCTCCTCTCGGGCCGTGTCGCAAGGACCACCCCTGCCTTCAACATGCGGATGCCTACGGGGAGATGGGCAAAAGAGCCCCCTGTTATGGTGCGCCTGTGTCATCGATCAAGCAGTTCCAGGTCACCTTTGACTGCGCAGAACCTGAGCGCGTCGCTCGTTTCTGGTGCGAGGTGTTGGGGTACGTCGTATCGCCGCCGCCGGCGGGGTTCGCCACGTGGGACGATTTCGACCGCTCCCGGCCCCCTGAGGATCAGGGTTCATGGTTCGCCTGCAGTGATCCCTCGGGCGTGGGCCCGCGACTGTTCTTCCAGCGCGTTCCCGAAGGCAAGGTCGTCAAGAACCGGGTGCATCTTTGCGTGCGGGTCGGCACCGGGCTCGTGGGTGAGGAGCGCCTGGCCGCGCTCGAAGCCGAGTGTGCACGACTGATCCCGCTCGGCGCGGTGCGCGTGCGACTCCTGTACGACGGCGGCGACGATTCGTGCATCGTGATGCAGGACATCGAGGGCAACGAGTTCTGTCTCGACTGAGCTCGCCCGCCATGCCGAGCTGCACGCTCTCGATCTGGTCCGCGAGCCGGGAGACGTACCCCGCGCCATCGCCGAGCAGGTGACAGGGCTTGCCGTCCGCACCGATCACACTCATGAGCTTCGAGGACTCCGCACCGGTGGCCTGTGCCGAAGCCTTTCTCACCGGCCACTTGACGGCCCCGCCCTGCTTTTCTCGGCCGACGGCCGGCCGCCGTTCCTCACCGCCATCAAGCAGGGTCACATGCACAGCGCTGTTCGTCATAGGAAAGCGCTGTGGAAACGCTCCACCGTCTCCGCCAGTACCTCCCGGCCGTCCCGGGCCCACAGCTCCTCGTTGAAGAGTTCGACCTCGATCGGGCCCGTGTAGCCGGCCGCCTCCACGTAGTCCCGCCATTCGCGCATGTCGATCGCGCCGTCGCCGATCTGGCCGCGGCCGGTGAGGACACCCTCGGGCAACGGGGTGACCCAGTCGGCGAGTTGGAAGGCGTGGATCCGGCCGGCCGCTCCCGCCCGCGCGATCTGCGCCGGGGCCCGGTCGTCCCACCACAGGTGGTACGTGTCCACCGTCACCCCGACCTGGTGAGCCGGGAAGCGTTCGGCGAGGTCCAAGGCCTGGGCCAGGGTCGAGACGACGCAGCGGTCGGCGGCGTACATGGGGTGCAGGGGCTCGATCGCCAGGCGGACTCCGTGGGCCTCGGCGTAGGGCGCGAGTTCGGTCAGGGCGTCGGCGATACGCTCGCGGGCCGCCCGCAGATCCTTGGTGCCGGGCGGAAGGCCGCCCGAGACCAGAACCAGGGTGTCCGTGCCGAGCGTGGCCGCCTCCTCGATCGCGCGCCTGTTGTCCGCCAGCGCCGCCGCGTGGGCCTCCGGGTCGGTCGCCGTGAAGAAGCCGCCACGGCACAGGGTCGTCACCGCCAGGCCCGCCTCGCGGATCAGTTTCGCCGTCTCCGTCAGGCCGTACTCCTGGACCGGTTCCCGCCACAGACCCACCTGGCCCACACCCGACCGGCCGCATGCGTCCATCAGTTCCGGCAGCGACAGCTGCTTCACCGTCATCTGGTTGATGCTGAAGCGCGCGAGATCCGTCATCGGTTCACCCCGTACAGCGACAACAGGTTCTTCATCCGCTCCTCGGCGAGCTTCGGGTCCGGGAACAGCCCCAGGCCGTCGGCGAGTTCGTAGGCGCGGGCGAGGTGCGGGAGAGAGCGGGCCGACTGGAGGCCGCCGACCATCGTGAAGTGCCTCTGGTGGCCCGCGAGCCAGGCCAGGAAGACCACGCCCGTCTTGTAGAAGCGGGTCGGCGGCTGGAAGAGGTGGCGGGACAGCTCGACCGTCGGGTCCAGCAGGCCCCGGAAGCCGGCCGTGTCGCCCGCGTCCAGGACCCGTACCGCCTCCGCCGCCAGCGGGCCCAGCGGATCGAAGATGCCGAGCAGGGCGTGGCTGAAGCCCTCGCCGTCGCCCGCGATCAGTTCGGGGTAGTCGAAGTCGTCGCCGGTATAGCAGCGGACCCCTCGGGGCAGCCTGCGCCGCAGGTCGATCTCGCGCCGGGCGTCCAGCAGCGACACCTTGACGCCGTCGACCTTGTCGGGGTGGGCGGCGATGACCTCCAGGAACACCTCGGTCGCCGTGTCCAGGTCCGCCGCGCCCCAGTAGCCTTCCAGCGCCGGGTCGAACATCGGGCCCAGCCAGTGCAGGATGACCGGCTCGGCGGCCTGGCGCAGGAGATGGCCGTAGATCTCCAGGTAGTCCTCGGGCCCGGAAGCGACAGTGGCCAGCGCCCGGGACGCCATCAGGATCGCCTGGGCGCCCGACTCCTCGACCACCGCCAGCTGCTCCTCGTAGGCCGCGCGGATCTCCGCCGGAGATCCGCCCGTGAGCTGGTCGGTGCCGACCCCGCAGGCGATCCGGCCACCGACCGACCGTGCCTCGGCCGCGCTCCGGCGGATCAGCTCCGCCGCGCCCGCCCAGTCCAGGCCCATCCCGCGCTGCGCGGTGTCCATCGCCTCGGCGACGCCGAGCCCGTGGGACCACAGATGGCGGCGGAAGGCGAGCGTGGCGTCCCAGTCGACGGCGGCGGGCGAGTCGGGCGAGGCATCGGCGTACGGGTCGGCGACGACATGGGCCGCCGAGAAGACCGTACGGGAGGTGAAGGGGGTGCCAGAAGAAATGACCAGGGGATCGACGCGGGGCTCGTACGTTCGCAAGCGGCCGTCGGCGGCCGGGAGTCGGATGGTCACAGCGTGATCTCCGGTACGTCGAGACGGCGGCCCTCGGCCGAGGACTTCAGGCCCAGTTCGGCGAGTTGCACGCCGCGGGCACCGGCCAGCAGGTCCCAGTGGTACGGCGCGTCGGCGTAGACGTGCTTGAGGAACAACTCCCACTGGGCCTTGAAGCCGTTGTCGAACTCCTGGTTGTCCGGGACCTCCTGCCACTGGTCCCGGAAGGCCTCGATGGCCGGGACGTCGGGGTTCCATACGGGCTTCGGGGTGGCGCCGCGGTGCTGCGTACGGCACTTCCTGAGACCGGCCACCGCCGAGCCCTCGGTGCCGTCGACCTGGAACTCGACCAGTTCGTCGCGGTTGACGCGGACCGCCCAGGAGGAGTTGATCTGGGCGATCGCGCCGCCTTCGAGCTCGAAGACGCCGTAGGCCGCGTCGTCGGCGGTGGCGTCGTAGGGCTTGCCGTTCTCGTCCCAGCGCCGCGGGATGTGGGTGGTGGCCAGGGCCTGGACGGAGGTCACCCGGCCGAACAGCTCGTGGAGCACGTATTCCCAGTGCGGGAACATGTCGACGACGATGCCGCCGCCGTCCTCGGCGCGGTAGTTCCAGGAGGGGCGCTGGGCGGGCTGCCAGTCGCCCTCGAAGACCCAGTAGCCGAACTCGCCCCGGATGGACAGGATCCGGCCGAAGAAGCCGCCGTCGACGAGCCGCTTCAGCTTCAGCAGCCCCGGCAGGAAGATCTTGTCCTGGACGACGCCGTGCTTGACGCCCTTCGCGTGGGCCAGGCGGGCGAGGCCGAGGGCGCCCGCGAGGCCCGTGGCCGTGGGCTTCTCGGTGTAGATGTGCTTGCCGGCCGCTATCGCCTTCTTGACCGACTCCTCCCGGGCCGAGGTGGCCTGGGAGTCGAAGTAGAGGTCGACGTCCGGGTCGGCGAGGACGGCGTCCACGTCGGTGGAGACGTGCTCCAGGCCGTGCCGCTCGGCGATCTCCCTGAGGGCGCGCTCGCGGCGGCCGAGCAGGATCGGCTCCGGCCACAGCACGGTGCCGTCGCCGAGATCGAGGCCACCCTGCTCGCGCAGGGCGAGGATCGACCGGACGAGGTGCTGGCGATGACCCATGCGCCCGGTCACGCCGTTCATGGCGATCCGCACCGTCTTGCGTGTCACGTCAGTCCCCTTCGCGGGCGCCGTGCGCCCCGATCGGCATCAGCAGTGTCATCGTCCCCGGCAGCCGGTCCGGCATCAGCCGCCCCTACCGCAGCAAGCGCTTTCTATCCGATGAAAAGCTAGCCTCTGACCAGGGGTCGCGACAAGGTCCGGTCCACCTCGAGTTGTTCGAGGGGGCGAACAAACGGAGTGCTTGGCTTTAAGGTCTGCTCGACACCGCACGGAACCGCGACGGTGCCCGGCCTGTCTACGAGGACGTACGAGCACCAATGCGCGACCAGAAGCGCGACCGGAGGACGACGAGATGACGGTGACCCTGGCGGACGTGGCGGCCCGCGCACAGGTCTCCCCCGCGACGGTGTCGCGCGTGCTGAACGGCAACTACCCCGTGGCCGCCTCCACACGCGAGCGGGTGCTGCGGGCGGTGGACGAGCTGGACTACGTCCTCAACGGCCCGGCCAGCGCGCTGGCCGCGGCCACCTCCGACCTCGTCGGCATCCTCGTCAACGACATCGCCGACCCCTTCTTCGGGATCATGGCGAGCGCCATCCAGGGCGAGATCGGGGGCCCGGGCGGCCGGGCGGGCGGCGAGCGCCTCGCGGTCGTCTGCAACACCGGGGGCTCGCCGGAGCGCGAGCTGACGTATCTCACCCTGCTCCAGCGGCAGCGGGCCGCCGCCGTGGTGCTGACCGGCGGGGCCATGGAGAGTGCGCCGCACGCCGCGGCCGTGGCGGCGAAGCTGCGCAAGCTGGCGGACGCCGGCACCCGGGTGGTGCTGTGCGGGCGCCCGCCGGCGCCGGACACCGACGCCATCGCCCTGACCTTCGACAACCGCGGCGGCGCCCGCGCGCTGACGGACCACCTCATCGGCCTCGGCCACCGCCGCCTCGGCTACATCGCGGGCCCCGAGGAACGCACGACGACCCGGCACCGTCTGGAGGGCCACCGCGCCTCGCTCCAGGCGGCCGGCATCGACGAGGACCCCCGCTGGACGGTGCACGGCCGCTACGACCGCCGGTCCGGCTACGAGGCCACGCTGGAGCTGCTGCGCCGCGACGCGTCCCTCACCGCGATCGTGGCCGCGAACGACTCCGTCGCCCTCGGCGCCTGCGCCGCGCTGCGCGAGTCGGGCCTGCGCATCCCCGAGGACGTCTCGGTGGCGGGCTTCGACGACCTGCCCTTCAGCATCGACGCGGTGCCGTCCCTCACCACGGTGCGCCTGCCGCTGTCGGAGGCGGGCGCCCGGGCCGGACGCATCGCCATGGGCCGCGAGGAACCGCCGCCCGGCAGGATCGCCTCGGTGCGGGGCGAGCTGATGGTGCGGGGCTCGACCGGGGCACCGCGCGCCTGAGCGAGGCGGCACCGGTGGCCGACGCGCACCGGCGGGCACGGGCATGGACGCTGCCGGCCCGCCGGGCTAGCCTCGGAGGAACGGTATCTCTGACTGGGTCAAGTATCCGGGCGCGATCATGACCGTCCAGGACGTCCGCGCCTTCAACCGCTTCTACACCGGCGTCATCGGCGCCCTCGACTACGGCCGCCACCTGTACGCGCCGTACACCCTCACCGAGTCCCGTGTGCTCTACGAACTCGCTCACGACCGGCAGCTGGACGCGGCGGACCTGCGCGGCCGTCTGGCGCTGGACGCCGGCTACCTGAGCCGCATCCTGAACGGGTTCGAGGAGGCGGGGCTGATCGAGCGCGGCCCGTCCGCGGCGGATCCGCGGCGCAGGAGCGTCACGCTCACCGCGCGCGGACGCGAGACCGCCGGGCTGCTGGACGAGCGGGCGCGGGAGACGGTCGGGGCGCTGCTGGACGGCGTGGCCCCGGAGCAACGGCCGCGCCTCGCGGAGGCGATGCGGACCGTCCGGGACATCCTCGGGGACGAGCGGGCGCCGGGTCGAGGGGACGTCGTTCTGCGCGAGCCGCGCCCCGGCGACCTCGGCTGGATCGTGCAGCGCAACGCGGCGCTGTACGCCGCCGAGTACGGCTGGAACGCCGACTACGAGGGCCTGGTCGCGAGGATCGTCGCGGACTTCGCCGAGGACCACGATCCGCATCTGGAGCGGGTGTGGATCGCCGAGGGCGCGGGCGGACGGGTGGTGGGCTGTGTGATGTGCGTGCGGGACGAGGTTCCGGCCACCGCGCGGCTGCGCCTGCTGCTCGTGGAGCCCGACGCGCGCGGGCACGGCATCGGCGACCGGCTGGTGCGGGCCGTCATCGACTTCGCGCGCGGGGTGGGCTACCGCGACCTGGTGCTGTGGACCAACGACGTGCTCAGCAGCGCGCGTCATCTCTACCAGCGGCACGGCTTCGCGCTCGTCGCCGAGAAGCCGCACCGCTCCTTCGGCAAGGATCTGACAGGCCAGGACTGGCGATTGGATCTGCACGGATCGGGGGCGCGTGACGAGTAGGGTCCGGGACCATGAAGCTGGCGTTCTCCACTCTCGGTGTCCCCGGCCTGCCCGTCCCCGAGGTCCTGGCACTCGCGACCGCCCACGGCTACCACGGCGTGGAACTGCGCGCCCATCCCGAGGAGCCGGTGCACCCGGGCCTCGCCCCCGCCACACGCGCCGAGACGGCCGCGCTGTTCAAGGGGGCCGGGGTCGAGGTGCTGGGCCTCGCCGGATACGCGCGGGTCGCCGCGCCCGGCGACGACACCCCGGTACTGGAGGAGATCCGTGCGCTCCTCCAGCTGGCCCACGACCTGGGTGCCCCCTTCGTGCGGGTGTTCCCCGGCGCCGACCCGGACCGCCCCCGTGAGGAGTCGGACGCCGTCGCCGCCCGGCGGCTGGGCACCGCCGCCGAGGACGCCTCCGCGCTCGGTGTGCGGATCCTGCTGGAGACCCACGACTCGCACCGCACCGGTGCCGACGTGATCCGCGTCCTCGGCCCGGTCGGCCACCGGCAGGTGGGCGCGCTGTGGGACGTGATGCACACCTGGCTGGGCGGCGAGCAGCCCTCGGACAGCTACGCGGCGCTCGCCCCGCACCTCGGCTATGTCCAGGTCAAGGACATCGCCTCGGCCGAGGACATCACCCCGCTGCCGCTCGGCGCGGGCGTCCTCCCGCTCACCGAGTGCGTGGACGTCCTCTCCCGGCACGGCTGGGACGGCTGGCTGTGCTGGGAGTACGAGAAGCGGTGGTACGAGTCGGCGGCTCCGCTTCCGGGGCTGCTGGCGGCGGGGCGCGAGCATCTCGTGCGGTTGCTGGGCGAGGCAGCCTAGTCACGTAGGAATTCGCTGGCCGGGGTGCCGGTGCCCGGCTAGCCTCCCCCGGTGATCCAGTCACCGGGGCGCCGCGCCCTTCCTCGCTCATGAGCCTGGCCCGCTCGCTCATCGACGTACGGCCGCTGCGCACCTCGCCCGTCTTCCGGCGGCTGCTGATCGGGCGGACGGTGTCCGTGCTCGGCAGCTTCATGACCATGGTCACCGTCATGTACCAGGTCTGGGACATGACCCACAGCTCGGTCTGGAGCGGTGCGGTCGGTCTGGCGCAGGCGCTGCCGATGGTCGGTGTCAGTCTGTTCGCTGGCGCCTGGGTCGACCGGGCCGACCGGCGCCGTGTGTACCTGCTGGGCACCGTCGGCTCGGCGGTCTGCTCCTTCCTGCTGGCCGTGCAGGGGTTCACCGGGCACGTGCCGGTGGGCGTGGTGCTCGCGCTGGTGGCGGTGCAGACGTCGTTCGCCGCGCTCGGCGCGCCGGCGGCGGGTGTGTTCGTGCCGCGGCTGCTGCCCAAGGAGCAGGTGGCCGCCGCTCTCGCCCTGAACCAGGCCACCGGCCAGGCCATGATGCTCGTCGGCCCGGCGCTCGCCGGCGTCGTGCTCGGCTGGTGGGGCATCGGCGCCTGCTACCTGCTGGACGCCCTGAGCTTCGGCCTGTCCTTCTACGGCGCCTACGGGCTGCCCGCGCTGCCGCCGGAGGGCGAGAAGTCCCGGCCGGGTGTCCACGGCGTGCTGGACGGCCTGCGCTTTCTGACCGGCCATCGGGTGGTGCGCGGCGCGCTGCTGACGGATCTGGCGGCCACCGTACTGTCCATGCCGGCCAGTCTGTTCCCGCTGGTCAACGCCGAGCGCTTCGGCGGCGACCCGCGCACGCTGGGTCTGTTCCTGTCGGCGCTCGCCTCGGGGGGCGTCGCCGCGACCGCCTTCTCCGGCCCGGTCACCCGTCTGGCCCGCCCCGGCCCGGTGATGCTGTGCGCGTCCGGCACCTGGGGCGTGGCCCTCGCCCTGTTCGGCCTCACCACCAGCGCCTGGACGGGCCTCGGGATGCTGGTGCTGGCCGGTGCGGCGGACGCGGTGGCCGTCCTCTCCCGCACCACGATCGTGCAGACCCGCACCCCGGACGCCCTGCTGGGCCGGGTCACGGCGGCCGAGACGATCGTCGGCCAGGCGGGCCCCCATCTCGGCAACGTGCGCGGTGGTGTGGTGGCCGGCTGGACCTCGGGCGCGACCGCCCTGGTCACGGGCGGCCTGATGTGTGTCCTCGCGGTGGCGGCGGTCGCGACGACGACACCCGAGCTGCGCAAGGGCGCCGCCGGGCCGCCGGACGGGCCGTGAGCGGAGTCCGGGGCTAGGTCCGCAGGTGGTCGTCCGGCGGGGCCGAACCTTCGGGGGTCCTCACAGCCGCCGGGCGCAGCCCACCGGGTCCCGGCCGCCGAGTTGGACGTAGAGGGTCGTCGACGCGGGGCACTCCGTGCGGTCGGCGGCCGCCTTCATGACCTTGTACTGGGGCTTTCGGGGGCCGGAGCCGTCGCAGGCGGTCTCGCGCACCTGGCCGTCGCCCGAGCCGTACACGCAGTCGCCGGGGATCGTGCGCGGGCCGCCGCCGGCGCCGGGGGCGCCGGGGTGCGGGGGTTCCAGGTTGCGCATGCAGGCGTAGCCCTGGGGAATCGCGCCGTCGCCGTCCTCGTCGCCCTGCGCCCGCTGTTCGCTGATGTGCAGGACGAAGTCGGTGGCCGACGGGCACAGGGGGCCGTCGGCGGCCGTGCCGTCGTAGCGGGCGACGACCCGGGCCGCGGCCCGCTCGCTCGCGCAGGGCACCTCGGTGAAGCTGGTGGTGCCGAAGGAACTGCATTCGCCGATCGCGAGGAACTGGGCGCCGTAGCCGGAGGGCCGGTCGGAGGTCGGCCGGGCACTGCCCACCGGGGCGTCCGCCGGGCCGTGGCAGCCCGTGAGCAGGGCGGCCAGCGTGGCCAGGGTGAGCGCTGAGGCGGCTCGCAGCGGTCGGCCCGCCGGCCTCACGGCACCTTTCCCGCGCATCGCATTCCCCCTGGACGCCCCGGTCCAGCGTGGCCCTCGGCTACGGAGCCACGCCAGACATCTTTGAGGATTTCCGCCCTTTGGGGGTATTGCGCCCGGAGTGCGACGTAGGCCTAGTACGTCAGCCCGTGACCGAGGGGGTACAGCACCTGGGCCGGATCGTCCGCCCGCTGCACCGGCACCGGGAGCCGTCCGCGCGGGTCCACCCGGCCGGCGATCACCCGTGCGGCGGCACGCAGTTCGACGTCGGTCCAGGAGTAGCTCGCCAGGTACCCCTTGACGGCGGGGAGTTGGGCGACGTCGTAAGGGTTCCTGATGGCGACGGCCACCACGGGCTTCCCGGTGGCGAGCAGCCGCTCCACCAGGGTCCGCTGGCTGCTGGCGGCCGTCATGTTGTACGTCCCGACGACCACCGCGTCCGCGTCCCGCGCGGCCGTCACCGCCTTGTCGATGGTGGCCGGCGAGGGTGCGCTGCCCGTGGACAGGGCGGTGGCGGTGAAGTCCAGTTCGGAGAGGGCGGCGGCGAGGACGCGGGTGGGCGGGCCGGTGGTGCCGGACGGGGAGTCCGGGTCGGCGCCGACGACGAGGACCCGGGGTGCGCTCCGGTGGTCGAGCGGGAGGATGCCGTCCTCGTTGACCAGCAGGGTCGTGGTCCGCTCGGCGATACGGTCGGCGGTGGCCAGATGGGACTTGGTGCCCACGGTGCCGTCGACGCCGGCCCGGGTGACGTGGGCCCGGTCGAGAAGTCCGAGCCGGGCCTTCAGCCGCAGAATCCGCAGGATCGATTCATCCAGACGGGCCTCGGTCAGCTCGCCGATCTGCACGGCCTG
Organism: Streptomyces griseochromogenes; assembly: GCF_001542625.1. Classification (NCBI taxonomy): domain Bacteria; kingdom Bacillati; phylum Actinomycetota; class Actinomycetes; order Kitasatosporales; family Streptomycetaceae; genus Streptomyces; species Streptomyces griseochromogenes. Next base: position 9,528,848 of record NZ_CP016279.1, read on the forward strand.
GAGGACCGCGTGCCACGCCACGTCGAGCGAGGGCGGGTTGAGCAGCTGGTCGACGCCGGCCTTCAGGGCCAGCACCGGCACCCGGTTGTCGCCGTACTTGGTACGCACGCCCTCCATGCCGAGGGAGTCGGTGACGACGACCCCGTCGTAGCCGAGTTCGCCGCGCAGGATGCCGGTGACGATCGGGTGGGAGAGGGTGGCCGGGTCGCCGGAGTCGTCGAGGGCCGGGAACTGGATGTGCGCGGTCATGATCGCGTCGATGCCCGCCGCGATCGCCGCCCGGAAGGGCACCGCGTCCAGCGACTCCCACAGCTCCCGGCTGTGCGTGATGACCGGAAGGCCGGTGTGGCTGTCGACGGCGGTGTCCCCGTGCCCCGGGAAGTGCTTGGCGGTGGCCGCGACCCGGGCGGACTGATACCCCTTCACCTCGGCCTCCACCAGGCCGGCGACCGCGTGCGGGTCGGCCCCGAAGGACCGTACGCCGATGACCGGGTTGGCCGGGTTGACGTTCACGTCGGCGTCGGGCGAGTAGTCCTGGTTGATGCCCATCGCGCGCAGTTCGGCGCCGGAGATCCGGCCGAGGGTGCGGGCGTCCGACCGGGAGCGGCCCGCCCCGACCGCCATCGCGCCGGGGAACAGCGTGGCGGGCCGGCCCACCCTGCACACTATGCCGTGTTCCTGATCGGTGGTGATGAGCACCGGCAGGCCGCGGGGCTGCTCCAGGGATGCCTTCTGGATGCCGTTGGACAGGTCGGCGATCTGGTGGGGATCGCGGGTGTTGTGGGCCCAGGTGAAGTAGATGATGCCGCCGACCCGGTACTTCGCGATCAGCTCGGCGGCCGTGCGGACCCCGATCTCCTTGAGGTTGGCGTCGATGTCGGCCTGGTCGGGGGCGGTGGCCGAGTGGCCGTAGACCCGCATCACGAAGAGCTGGCCGACCTTCTCCTCGAGTGTCATGCGGGAGACGAGGGCGGTCAGTGCGCGGTCGTTCGGGGTGGCGGCGTGGGCGGCGGCGGCCGGTACGGTCAGCGCGGCGGTGAGGCCGGCGGTGGCGGTGAGGACGGTCCGTCTGGACGGCCGTGCGGTGTTTCCCGTGCTTCCCGTGCTGCTGTCGTGCACGTGCGCTCCTTCCAAAGGAGAACCGCTGAAGGAAACTTCCGAGATTTCACCATTATCCGGGAAGTTTCTTTCCGTCAAGACAATGCACAGTAAGCCAGGACGAGGCCGCCACCGGCGCTTGGGAGGGGGGCGCGCCGGTGGCGGTGGGCTGCCGGGGTGGTGCGGCGGAGAGGGTGCGTCGGCGGTTCGCGGCCTGCGGCGAGGGCCGACACCGCACCACGGGACTGCTCCGGCGGCTCGAGCGTTGGACGGGCGGGACCGCCGACGGGTTCCCGTGACGGCGGATCAGCGCAGCCCGTGCCGGTCCGCCCAGGCGGAGACGGCCGCCGCGATCTCGGTCGGGCGGTCCTCCGTCGCGTGGTGGCCGGCCGGGCCGCAGTGGACCGTCTCCAGGGCCGCCACCCGGCCGGCGCACCAGTCGGCCGTCCGCGGACCGATCAGCAGGGTGGGCGAGCCCTCGAAGGTCAGCAGCAGCTTGGGCACGTCCAGGCTCTCGGCCAGCCAGGTGTCGTTGGCCTCGATGCGCGCCACGAGGCCTGCGGGCTCGCCGCCCAGCGGCAACTGCCGCGCCCAGGCGAGCAGGGGACGGCGGCTCTCCCGGGTGGGGTAGGGCGCGAGGTAGGCCGCGAGGTCCGCGTCGGGTACGGGGGTGAGGACACCGCCGGTGTAGGCCTGCCGCACGAACTGGTTCTCGTCCAGCATCCGCTCGCCCTCCGCCGAGCGGATCGTCTCGGAGCGCCTGCGGGCCTGCGGGCTCAGCTCGTCCCACGCCATCGGCTTGACGACGGTCTCGAAGAAGGCGATGCCGCGCACCCGCTCCGGATGGCGCGCGGCCCAGTCGAAGGCGAGCGCGCCGCCCCAGTCGTGGCCCACCAGGACCACGCCGTCCAGGCCGAGCGCGTCGAACCAGGCATCCAGGTAGCGGGCGTGGTCCTCGAACCGGTGGGCGTGGTCCGGCTTGCCCGAACGGCCCATGCCGATCAGGTCCGGGGCGAGCAGCCGGCCGGCGCCGACGCCGGGCAGCACCTTGCGCCAGGTGTGCGAGGAGGCGGGGTTGCCGTGCAGGAAGACGAAGGGAGTGCCGCTTCCGGACTCCTCGTGATGGATGGCCGAGTCGAGTACTGGAGTCGTAGGCATGCGGATACTGTACATAGATATTATGTCCATGGCTACTATCGGAGGACGACGGTGCCGGCCCCTTGAACCAGGGGCCGGCACCGGGGACTTACGGACGCAGCGCCGGCTCGCGCTCCACGTCCCGTACGTCCAGCCGCGCGTCGTGGCGGGCCAGCGGCTTCGCCGCGGACGGGTCGGCCTGAACCGCCGGTGAGGCGACTCCCGCCCACTCCAGGATCCGGGCCGTGGCCAGTGCCTTCTGCTCGGGCACCAGGCCCGCCACGTTCGCCCCGTGGTTCAGGCCGGGGGCCGTGAAGACGTACGAGTCATGGGCGCCCGCGCCCAGGCGGAAGCGCTCCGAGCCCCACGGGTCGTTCTGGCCGTACACGAAGAGCATGCGGGTGGCGTGGTGGCGGACCCAGCTGTCCACGTCCCGCATCGCACCCGGGCGAAAGCGCATCGGGATGGAGCGGGGCACGAAGTTGCGCGGGGGCTGATAGCCGTAGCGGATCAACTTCCGTTCGATACGGGGGAAGTGGATGGTGGGCGAGCCCAGCTGGGTGCCCGCCTGGTAGTAGTACGGCGTGAACTGTGCGAGGCCCTGGTCGGTGTAGGCCTGGAAGCCGGAGATGGTGTCGACCGAGTCCCAGATCGCCTGGTCCGTGGCGTGCGCCGCGTCCGCCGGGACGGAAGCGCAGTCCTTCAGCAGGCTGTACTGCCAAAAGCCCCAGACGTAGTCGAGGACGACCGCCTCGTAGGCCTTGTCCAGGCCGCCGACGGTGTCGAAGGTGTAGCCGTGCTCGGCGGCGTACCGGGCGTACGTCTTCTCCAGCGGCGCACGGCGCACCAGCGCCTCCCGCTGGACGGCGTTCAGCCGGTCGCGGCACTCCTCGGTGCCGACGCCGGCGAAGAAGCGGTCGTAGGCCGAATCCTCGTTGTTCACCACGTCGTTGGGGGCGACGTAGGCGATGACGCCGTCCATGTCGTGCGGGTAGAAGCGCTCGTAGTAGGTGGCGGTCATGCCGCCCTTGGAGCCGCCGGTGGCCAGCCAGTTGGCGGAGTAGACCGGCTTCAGCGCCTCGTAGAGGCGGTGCTGGTCGCTGGCCGCCTGCCAGATGTCCAGCTTGGACCAGTCGGCCGGGTCGGGCCGGGAGGGCGTGAAGAAGCGGTACTCCAGGGAGACCTGGTTGCCGTCCACGATCTGGGTGGGCTCGCGGCGGGACGGGGTCGTGGAGACGTTGTAGCCGCTGGTGTAGAAGACCGTCGGTCGGCTGGTGTCCCTGTGCAGCACGGTGATCCGCTGCTGGAAGGTACCCCGGTCCGGATGGCGGTGGTCGATCGGCTGGGTGTAGTTCAGGACGAAGTAGCGGTAGCCGGGATACGGCTTCTCCTCGACCAGGCTCATGCCGGGTACGGCCAGGAGCCGGTCCTTGATGTCGGTGGGCCCTGACCGCGCGGACTGTGCGGCGGTTGCCGCGCCCGCCGTGCTCAGCGCGCCTATGAACACCGCGAGCGCCAGCAGCCATCTGAGCACCTTGCGCATGCGCACTCTCCCCTGTGAGACAGATGTGCGCCGGAAGCTATCCGAGCAACTGCCGTCACACCAGGGGAGCTTGGAAGATCAGCGCGATCAGCACATAATCCAGCCGGAACTGACCGAGCGGCCGTCCACCGATCCCTTCAGCCATACGCAGCGGTGCCCGGCGTGGACCGTCACCGGGCCCGCCTGATATCTGTAACTGCCCGTGTCCACGACCGGCCGGGTGCCGCGCGCCTGCACGCTGACCGACATCACGCGCCTGGTCCCGGACTTCCGGGCGACGGTGACCGCGCAGACATAGCCGTCGCGCTTGTAGACGTGCACGGTGCCGGTACTGAAGGGCAGGGTCCGCACCTCACGCCCCGCGCAGGAGTCGGCACTCGCCGCCTGGGCGCTGCCGGGCACCGCGAGAGCGAGCGCCCCGGAGGCGGCCAGCACGGCCGCACCGAGCGCCAGGCGACGGCCTATCGCACCACTGTCCACTGTCGTCCTCCCCGAACCACCCGTCATCCCGACCGATGACCGTACTGCTGTACGGACGCACGACGTATGTCGGATGGTTGCACGATCGTCAGCGGAACGTGCTGCCGGATCCGGCCGGCGGCCGTTCCGCTCAGTGGGACACACCGACCGGCTCCTCCGGTTCGGACTGGCCGACGAAGGTCCGCCACAGCGCGGCATAGCGGCCGTCACGGGCCAGGAGCTGCTCGTGGGTGCCGTCCTCCGTCACCCGGCCGTGGTCCATCAGCACCACCCGGTCGGCGCGGGCGGCCGTGGTCAGCCGGTGGGCGACCACGAGCGTCGTACGACGGCCCGCGAGGCGGTCGGTGGCCTGGTTGACCTGGGCCTCCGTGGCCAGGTCGAGGGCGGCGGTGGCCTCGTCGAGGAGGAGGACGTCGGGGTCGACCAGTTCGGCGCGGGCGAGTGCGATCAGCTGGCGCTGGCCGGCCGAGAGGTTGCGGCCGCGCTCGGCGACCTCGTGGAGATAGCCGCCGTCGAGCGTCGCGATCATCTCGTGCGCGCCGACCGCCCGCGCGGCCGCCTCGACCTCGGCGTCGGTGGCGTCGGGGCGGCCGTAGGCGATGGCGTCCCGGACGGTGCCCTGGAAGAGGTACGCCTCCTGCGGGACGACCCCGAGGCGGTGGCGGTACGAGGTCAGGTCCAGGGCGCGCAGGTCCGTGCCGTCGACGGTGACCCGGCCCGAGGTGGGGTCGTAGAACCGGGCCACCAGCTTGACCAGGGTCGACTTTCCGGCGCCCGTCTCGCCGACGAAGGCCACCGTCTGCCCGGCCGGGATCCTCAGGTCGATGCCGGTCAGGGCCTCCTCGGCCTCGTCGGCGGCACCGTACGCGAAGTGCACGTCCTCGAAGGCGATCTCCCCGCGCAGGGAGAGGACGTCGAGCGGCTCGTCGGCGGACTTCGTGGAGGTCGGCTCGCGCAGCAGTTCCTGGATCCGGCCCAGCGAGACCGTGGCCTGCTGGTAGCCGTCGAAGACCTGGGAGAGCTGCTGGACCGGGGCGAAGAACAGGTCGATGTAGAGGAGGTAGGCGACCAGCGCGCCCGTGGTGAGCGTGGCCGCCTCCACCCGGCCGGCGCCGGCGACGAGCACGGCGGCCGCGGCGATCGAGGACAGCAGCTGGACGAAGGGGAAGTAGACGGATATCAGCCACTGGCCGCGGATACGGGCGCGCCGGTAGCTGTCGCTGCGTTCGGCGAACCGCCGCCCGCCGTCCTCCTCGCGCCGGAACGCCTGCACGATCCTGAGCCCGGCCACCGACTCCTGGAGGTCGGCGTTCACCAGGGACACTCGCTCGCGGGCGAGCTCGTACGCCTTCACGCTCGCCCGCCGGAAGAAGAAGGTGGCGACGACGAGCGGCGGCAGGGTGGCGAAGACGACGAGGGCGAGCTGGAGGTCGATCACCAGCAGGACGACCATGATGCCGAAGAACGTGACGACCGAGACGAACGCCGTGACCAGGCCGGTCTGCAGGAAGGTGGACAGGGCGTCGACGTCCGTCGTCATCCGGGTCATGATCCGGCCGGTCAGCTCGCGCTCGTAGTAGTCGAGGCCGAGCCGCTGGAGCTGGGAGAAGATCTTCAGCCGCAGCGTGTACAGCACGCGTTCGCCGGTGCGGCCGGTCATCCGGGTCTCGCCGATCTGCGCGGCCCACTGCACCAGCACGGTGAGCAGCCCCAGCAGAGAGGCGGCCCACACCGCGCCGAGGGCCATCCTCGAGACGCCCTGGTCGATGCCGTGCCGGATCAGCACCGGCAGCAGCAGACCGGCGCCCGCGTCCACGGCGACCAGCAGCAGGCTGAGGAAAAGGGGCGGGCCGAAACCGCGCAGCAGACGGCGCAGGCCGTACGACTCCTCGGGGCGGACGGCGTGGGCCTCGTCGATGTCGGGGGTGTCGGTGGCCGGGGGCAGCGCCTCGACCTGGGCGAGCAGTTCCGGGGTGGCCGGGGAGCCGGACAGCGCTGTGTCCTCGGCGTTCTTGGCCTCACGGTCGCCGGTCCACAGCCGCGGAGTGACCCCGCGCTCGGCGTCGAACTCGGCGTCCAGCTCCTCACGGACCGACATGTCCTCCTGCGGCGGGAGGGGGAGGGCATGGCCCGGGGAGACCCCGCCCAGCTCGTCCGGGTCGGTGAGCAGCCGACGGTAGAGGGGGGAGCGGTCCTGCAGCTCCTCGTGGGTGCCGAGGTCGGCGAGCCGGCCGCCGTCGAGGACGGCGATGCGGTCGGCGAGGCCCAGGGTGGAGCGGCGGTGCGCGATGAGGAGGGTCGTACGGCCCTCCATGACCTGCTTCAGGGCCTCGTGGATCTCGTGCTCCACGCGGGCGTCCACGGCCGAGGTCGCGTCGTCCAGGACCAGCAGGCGCGGGTCGGTGAGCAGGGCTCGGGCGAGCGCGATGCGCTGACGCTGGCCGCCGGAGAGGGTCAGGCCGTGTTCGCCGACCTTGGTGTCGTAGCCCTCGGGCAGTTCGACGATGAAACGATCCGCCTGAGCGGCGCGGGCGGCGGCCTCGATCTCCTCCCGGGTGGCGTCCGGGCGCCCGTAGGCGAGGTTGGCGAGGACGGTGTCCGAGAAGAGGAACGAGTCCTCGGGGACAAGGCCGATCGCGGCCCGCAGAGACTCCAGGGTCAGCTCGCGCACGTCGTGACCGCCGATGAGGACGGCTCCGCGGGTGACGTCGTAGAAGCGCGGCAGGAGCAGGGAGAGGGTGGACTTGCCGGAGCCGGAGGAGCCGACGACGGCCAGGGTCTCGCCCGGCCTGATCTCGAAGCTGAGTCCCTGGAGGACCGGGCTGGTCCTGCCGGGGGCGCTCTCGTACCCGAAGGACACGTCGTCGAACTCGACGGTCGCGGGCGCGTCGGCCGGCAGGGTCTTGGTGCCGTCCTTCATCGTCGGCTCGGTGTCGATCAGCTCCAGGACGCGCTCGGTGCCGGCACGGGCCTGCTGGCCGACCGTGAGCACCATGGCGAGCATGCGGACCGGGCCGACCAGCTGGGCGAGGTAGGTGGAGAAGGCGACGAAGGTGCCGAGGGTGATGTGCCCGCGCACGGCCAGCCAGCCGCCGAGCGCCAGCATGGCGACCTGACCGAGCGCGGGGACGGCCTGGAGGGCCGGGGTGAACCTGCTGTTCAGCCGTATCGTGCGCAGGCGTCCCGCGAAGAGCCGGCGGCCGACCTCCCGGAGCTTCCCGGTCTCCTGCTCCTCCTGCCCGAAGCCCTTCACCACGCGTACGCCGCTCACCGCGCCGTCGACCACACCCGCGACGGCGGCGGCCTGGGCCTGCGCGTACCAGGTGGCGGGGTGCAGCTTGCTGCGGCTGCGCCGGGCTATCCAGCCGAGGGCCGGGGCGACGGCCAGGGCGACCAGGGTCAGCGGCGGCGACAGCCACGCCATGATCCCCAGGGACATCAGGAAGAGCAGGACGTTCCCGATGGTCATCGGGAGCATGAAGAGCAGGCCCTGGATGAGCTGGAGGTCACTGGTCGCGCGGCCCACCACCTGGCCGGTCGACAGCTCGTCCTGGCGGCGGCCGTCGAGGCGGGTGATCGTCCCGTACATCTCGGTCCGCAGGTCGTACTGGACGTCCAGGGCGAGACGGCCGCCGTAGTAGCGGCGTATGTAGGTGAGGCCGTAGACGAGGAGGGCCGCGCCGACGAGGGCTGCCGCCCAGGGGGTCATCGCGCGGGTGTGGTTCCCGATGACGTCGTCGATGATCACCTTGGTGATCAGCGGGACCACGGCCATGACCGCCATGCCGGCGAGGGAGGAGCCAAGGGCCAGGACCACGTCCTTCGGATACCGCCAGGCGTAGGCGGCCAGCCGTCGTGCCCATCCCCGTTGCGTTGCCACGCCGGTGCCCTCCGTTCGGACCTGCTCTACCGGAAGGCACTAACGCTCTGCGGGTCCGGCCGTATTCCTGGTGCGGATCCGTGAGGGCCGGTCACGCTCAGGGGGCGGAGCCGTATGCCGATCCGTATGCCGATACAGCCCCGCGCCCCTGGGCAGGCTGCCCTCAGGAGGTTCGTACGCGCAGGTAATAGAACCGGGTCGTCTGGGCCGGGTTCTGGTTGTCGTCGCTCACCAGGAGCACCCGCAGGCGACCCGCCCGGTCGTGGCCCGTGATCGTCATGCCCTCGATGTTGTCGAGCAGGGGGTTCGGCTGGGGCTGCTTGGCCGTGGCGCCGAGGGACGGGCAGGTGGCTATGTCGGTGAGCAGGGTCTTCTTGATCAGGTGGACGTCGGCCTGGCCGGTCAGGTTCTCGATGCCGCTGGTGTCCGTGACGTGGCGGGGGTCGGCCAGGTAGAGGCGGACGGTGTTGCCGACGCCCGCGGTGAAGCCGCGTTCCAGGACGAGGAGGCGGCCGTCGGGCGTGGCCTGGACCTCGGGGACGCCCAGGCCGGCGTCGGTGCGGTAGGCGTACTGGGCGGCGAGCTCGAAGCGGCCGTGGTGACGCCTCCAGGTCTGGAAGCGGACGATGCCCGCGGAGTCCCCGGAGATCGCGTACTCCATGGAGGCGAGCAGGGTGCGGCCGCCGGGCAGCAGCGTCAGGCCCTCGAAGGTCTGGTTGCTCGTGGCACGGCCGGCCGGGGCGACCAGGAGGGAGGACGGGACCGGGAGGCGGTCGAGGATCCTGCCGTCGCGGGAGTAGCGGCGCACGGACGGCTCGGTCTCGGAGGTGATCAACCGGGTGCCGTCCCGGTCGATGACGAGCCCCTCGGAGTCGAGGTCGGCGCCCTTCTCGTCGGCGAGGTGGACGGCCGAGGCCGGCCGCAGGGTCCGCGGGTCCAGGCCGAAGAGGGAGGAGCGGTCCTCCAGGGCGGCGAGCGAGCCGTCCCGGTCCACGGCGAGCGCGGAGAAGTTGCCGACGAAGGTGCCCTGGTACGTCGTCTTGTCGAGCGCGTCGGAGAAGCGGTCGATCGAGACGGCGGGCGAACAGGCGTTGTCGCCCGTGGAGTTGGCACTGGCGGGCCCGGCGGCGGTCAGGCAAGTGGCCGCCGCCAGGCCGGCGGTGAGGGTGGCGAGTACGGTTCTCAGGCGCATGGGCGTCACCGTAGGGCGGTCCGGTGACCGGCGGGAGACCTCCTCGTGAAGCGTCAGCCCTGCGGCGGCACCGCCACGAACGCCTCGCTCGGCGTGCTGGTCGGGGTGTAGCGGGCGGTGGTGGACGTCGTCGGCACCAGGTCCTTGTGGATGGCCTTGGCGACGTTCTGGATGGTGGTGACGCCGTAGTCCATGGTGCTGTTGTCCTGCGTCAGCACGCTGATCATGTAGTCGTGGCCGGCGCCGTTGAAGGTGCCCAGGCTGTGCACGCGCCAGCCGTGCGTGGCGCGTTGCAGCCAGCCGTTCTTGACGTGCACGGAGACGGTGGACGGCGCCCCGGCGGGCGTGCCCCAGCGCTGGTCGGAGACGACCTGGCCCATCAGCTTCAGGATGTAGGCGCGGGAGTTGTCGCTCAGCACGCTGTTCTTGGCGGTGACGAGCTTGAGCAGCTTCTGCTCGTCGGTGACGTTCTCCTGGGTCAGGCCCCAGTAGCCGTCCGCGCCCGGCGTGGTCTTCGTCATACCTGCGGCGGACAGGAAGCCCTTGATCTTCGTCACGCCCAGCTGCTTCCACAGCTTGCTGGTCGCGTCGTTGTCCGACTGGGTGATCATGGCCTTGGCGAGCGACTGCTCGGTGCTCGTCAGGTACCGGTTGTGCTTCTTGGCGTCCCACAGCAGCGTGGCCAGGACGGCGACCTTGACCGTGCTGGCCGAGTCGTAGGCGCTGGTCGCACGCAGGGTGCAGGTCGTGTTGGTGGAGCGGTCGTAGAGACCGACCGCGACGGTGCCCTTGCGGTTCGCGAGCGCCGCGGTGATGTCCTTCTGCAGCTTGGTGGCCAGGCCCGCCTTGCCCGACGTGCAGCTGACGGCCGGCGCCGTCGCGGCGGCCGGGACCGCAGCGGCCACGAAGGGTATGAGTACCCCGGCGCCGAGAGCGGCCGTGGCCAGCACTTTGGCGCGCCGGGATATCCGGTGAGTCATCGAAGGTCCCCCTTGAAACGTCGTGTTGGCGTCGCCCGGACGCCGTCGGGCGCACCCCTGCGCCGTCAGAAGTGACTCGCCGGGACGGCCGAGAGTTGTACGCATGTTCCCAGGGCGGCAGTTCGAGGCGACGAGGGGGTGGCACGGACGCCCGGCGACATCGTCACCATTTCGCCGCATACCGGACTTTCCGCGGCCGTGAGCCGAACTGACAGCCTGTTCCCAGGCGGGCCACAGTCGGCACCCATCGCCGCTCTGCACGGTGCACCGGTGACATCTGCCACCGATCCCCTGCCCCACCCGACGACCGTGACCGCGCCCGGCCCGCCGCCCGAGGCCGGGCCCCCGGACACCGCGCCGCGCTGGTCGCTCCCCGCCCTGATCGCGATCATGGTCCTGGCGGCGGCGCTCTACTCCTGGAACCTCTCGGGCTCCGGCCTCAACAGCTTCTACAGCGCGGCCGTGCTCAGCGGCACGCACAGCTGGAAGGCGTGGTTCTTCGGCTCGCTGGACGCGGGCAACTTCCTCACCGTCGACAAACCGCCGCTCGCCCTCATGGTCATGGGCCTGTCCTGCCGCCTCTTCGGCTTCGGCACCTGGCAGATGATGGCGCCGATGATCGTGGCCGCCCTGGCGACGATCTGGATCCTGCACGCGTCCGTGAAACGGGTGTGGGGGCACACGGCGGCGGCGCTGGCCGCGCTGGTCCTGGCGCTGACCCCCATCACCGTGGCCATCAACCGGGACAACAACCCCGACACGCTGCTGGTCCTGCTGATGGTCGGCGGTGCGGCCCTCGCCCTGCGCGCGGTGACGAACGGCCGTCTGCTGCCGCTGCTCGGCTCGGCGGTCTGTTTCGGTCTCGCCTTCGACACGAAGATGCTGCAGGGCTGGATCGCCCTGCCCGCCGCCTTCGCGGTGTACCTGTACGCGGCCCGGCCGCCGCTCGCCAAGCGCCTCGCCGGCCTGGCGCTGTCCGTGGTGGCGCTGGCGGTGTCGAGCTTCTGGTGGGCCGCGGCGGTCTCCCTGGTCCCGGCCTCGCAGCGCCCGTACATCGGTGGCTCGACGGACGGCACCGCCTGGAACCTGATCATGGGCTACAACGGCCTCGGCCGGGTCTTCGGCGGCGAAGGCAACATGGGCGGAGGCGGGGGCGGGGGCGGAGGCTTCGCCGGCTCGGCGGGCCTCGGCCGGATGTTCAACGACATCCTCGGCGGCCAGATCTCCTGGCTGCTGCCGTTCGCGGCGCTCGCCCTCGTCTGCGGCCTGGTGCTCGGCGGCCGCGCCCCGCGCACCGACCTCCCGCGCGCGGCGCTGCTCCTGTGGGGCGGCTGGACCGTGCTGCACTTCCTGACGTTCAGCATGGCCGAGGGCACGATGCACCCGTACTACACGACGGCCCTCGCACCGGGCATCGCGGCGCTGTGCGGTGGCGGCGGTGTGCTGCTGTGGCGCGCCTTCCGCACCGACCGGCGCTGGGCCTGGGCGCTCCCGGCGGGCCTCGCCGTCACCGCTCTGTGGGCGATCGTCCTGCTGCGCCGGGCCTCCGGCTGGCACACCTGGCTGTGGCCGGTGATCGGCGTGCTGACGGCGGCGGCCGTGGTGGGCCTGCTCCTCCTGCGCACCGGCAACCGGGCACGGCTGCTGGCGGCTTCCGTGGCGACGGCCGTGGTCGCGGCGGTGGCGGGCCCGGCGGCGTACGCCTGGTCGGTACCGTCCGGTTCCGGCGGCGGGATGGGCGGTACGAACCCCACGGCCGGCCCCTCCACCGGCAACGGCTTCGGCGGCGGACCGGGCGGAGGCGGCGACCGGGGCGGCTTCCCGGGCGGGGGCGCGCCGAGCGGTGTGCCGGGCGGCACCGGAAGCGGCGCTGCGGGCGGCGGAATGCCCGGGGGCACACAGCAGGGCGGCTCACAGCAGGGCGGTGGCTTCCCCGGCGGCCAGAACGGTGAACTCCCCGGCGGAGAAGGCGCGTCGGGCGGTACGACATCCGGCGGCACGGCACCGGGCGGCCCCGGACAGAGCGGCCGCGTGGGCGGAGGCACGGGCGGCGGACCCGGCGGCATGGGCGGCGGTGCGAGCAGCGAGCTGATCGCCTACCTGAAGAAGCACCAGGACGGCGCCGAGTGGCTGCTGGCGGTGTCCGGTTCACAGGGCGCGGCCCAGCTCATCCTCAGCAGCGGCGAGCCGGTGATCTCCATGTGGGGCTGGACCGGCACCGACAAGGCGATGACCCTGAGCAAGCTGAAGGAACTGGTGAAGAAGGGCGAACTGCACTACCTCCAGCTCGGCGGCGGCATGATGGGCGCCGGCCCCGGCGGCGGCAGCGTCAGCTCCCAGGTCACGGCGTGGGTGCAGAAGCACGGGACGGCGGTGAAGGAGAGCGCCTACAGCAAGACGCAGGCGTCTTCGGCGTCCTCGGCCTCGAAGTCGTCGTCCGCCTCCTCCGCGAGCCGGTCGACGGTCTACCGTCTGGACCCGACGGACGTGAACTGAGACGGGCCGCGCGCCGAGAGACCACACAGCCAGGTAAGGAACGCAGATCTGATGCCAGGTACCGCGGAGGGCGTGGACCCGCTCATCGACCGCGTCGACACACTCATCGGTGCCGGCTACGTCGGCAAGGAGAAGGCCACGGGCGTGGCGGCCGAGGTTCCTGAGGCCGGGACGCGCATCCTCGGCCGGCTGCGGGGCATGGCCGACTCCGGGGACTGGCATCGGTTCGAACGATTCGCGGCCCTCGCCGTGCATCTGCACCCGGACGGGCTCGCCGGGATCCTCCTGTCCGCGCTCGGGTCGGACGCGAAGGACGCGCGCGGTGTGCAGGTCGAAGACCTCGTCGACATGCTCGGGGAGCTTCGCGCCCCGGAGGCGGTCGGCCCGCTCGGCCGCCTGCTCCACGACAGGTGGGAGTCCGATGCGCCCTTCTTCTCCTTGTGCACCAAGATCATCCGGTCTCTGGCGGAGATCGGCACGCCCGAAGCGCACGCCGTCCTGCGGGACGTAGCCACCGGCGATCGGCCCGGGCCGCTGAAATGGCACGCGGCCGAGGAACTCGGCATCGAGGAGGAACTCGGCTTCGACGAGGACGAGATGCTCGGCGGGACGGCACCGGCGTCATGACCTCGGGCCGAGCATGAGCAGCACCTTCGCCTACCGTCTCCGTAGCCCGCTCGGCGGCCTCGCCGCAGACCTGACGGCCGAGTGGGCCTCTCCCGGCAACGCCGACGCGTTCGTTCTGCAAGTGGCCCGGTCTCCCGGACCGCGGGCTGCGCGCCTTCTTCGACGACGAGACAGGCGGCTACGGCTTCGCGTGGGGTTCCTACGATGACCCCTTCGAGGACGACCTGTCGAGGTAGTCGCACGAGCACGCCGTCGGCAACGGTTCGTCGTACTACTTCGCCCACACCAGTGAAGGCGATCATGCATCCGGGCGTGTCCCGTCTCCCGGGCACGAGCATGGCGAGGCCCCGGCCGCCCAGGCCGGGGCATCCCAACTCCCCTTTCTGGAGAGCCTCGTGAAGATTCGGTCCTGGTCCCTGGCCGCTGTCCTCGCTCTGACCGCCCTCGTCCTGCCCGCCCAGTCCGCCTCGGCCCAGGCGGCCGCGCCCTCCTGTCCCGACGGCTCGGTGTGCTTCTGGAGCGGGGAGGGCTTCGGCGGGGACTACTGGGAGTGGACGGCCCGCAGCGGCTACCGCGACATGCCGCCCAACCTCCATGACAACGTGGGCTCCTTCGTCGCCTCCACGCGCGCGTGCCTGATCAACTGGGATCCGGTCGAGAAGCGGGACGTCTTCAACGGCGACTGGCGCTCGCAGTACGGCGGCGACTTCGGCGGCCGGATCGACGGGGTGGGTCCGGGCGGCTGCTGATGCGCGGCGGGCGAGTGGGGGCGGTCGCGGCGAGGGGTACGCCGCACGCGCAGATCTCCCATGCCAGGGTGCCGGACCCGGCCGCCACGAGCCCGCCCTGTGCCACGCTCCCCCTCATGACCGACGCGGACGACGACCGGCGGTACATCTTCCTCGGCCCGGACGGCACGGGCGCGGACCAGGGCTGGGCCTTCGTCGTCGTGGCGGCCGAGACCGGCGTGGTCTACCAGGCGCAGGGCGGAGGGTTCGGCTGCGTCCAGTACGCGCAGGAGGGCTATCTGATCCCCCTGTTCGGGCAGGGGCTCGACGACGAGCTGAAGGAGATCTTCGTCGGTGAGCTGAAGGGGCGGGGAAGCAGAGGCATGGACTGGCCGGAGGAACTGCTCGGCCGGCTGAGGGCAGCGGTCGCCTTCCACGTCCACGGCTCCACGAACCGGAACGATCTGTTCCCTGCTCCCCTGACCCTGGACGAGTCACGCCTCGCCGAGGTCGACGAGGCGTGGGTCCCGGTCCTGACGCCGGACGGCCCCGGGGTGCTGATCTGGGAAAACTCCGACTAGGACGCCCTTCGGGGGGACACCGCGGGAACCTCCTGGTGGCCCCGGACGTCTGAAAGGCCGGCTGTAACGATCACGACATGCACCTGGGGACCGACGATGGCCGTCACACTGGCCGAGGAAATCATGCTGCTGTCCCTGGACGACAAGTCCGGGGTGGCGGAGCAGCGACAGGCGGCGGGCTGGGCCGTCGCAGGCGGGTTCCTGCTGGAACTGGTTCTCGCCGGAAGAGCGTCCGTCGAAGGCAAGTACCTCACCGTGACGGACGGAACACCGATCGGTGAGCCACCGCTCGATGAGCGGCTGGCGCTGCTCGACACCTGGCTGCACGGCCACGACAAGCGGCGCGTGGCGGACTGGCTGACAAGGGACCAGAGCAAGGCCACGAAAGCGGCCATGGAAAGCCTGTGCGCGCGGGGCATCGTCGTCGAGCAGCAGCACAAGGCCCTCGGCCTGTTCCCGACCCGTCGCTACCCCGAGGCCGACAGCGGGCCTGAGACGGAGTTGCGGCAGCGGCTCCGGGCCGTCGTCCTGGAGGGCGCCGTCCCGGACGTCCGCACGGCGGGCCTCATCGCCCTGATCCACGCCGCCAAGCTGCACCGCCTGGCCTTCCCCCATGCCCCGCGCAAGGAGGTGGCCGACCGGATGGCGGAGGTCGCGGCCGGCCAGTGGGCGGCCGAGAGCGTACGTACCGCGATCCGCGAGATGCAGGCGGCCATGACGGTGGCCGTTGTCGCCGGTGTCGTAGCCGGAATCTAGGCTCCGTCACCCGACTCGTCGGACACCCGGCCCTGGTCCAGGCGTGTGGGCGCGGACGTCCCCGCCCCGGCGGGGAAGAGGCGTCACTCAGCCGATGAGCGAGCGGAACTGCTCGATCGTGCGGCGCCGCATCGTGAGGAAGGCGAGCCAGGAGCCGTCGGCGTAGTGCAGCCGGAAACGGGCCATCAGCTGGGTCCGGGGCCGGCGTTCGACCCGGGTCACCCAGGCCCGCGGCACCTCCCACACCGGGGTGCCGTCCAGGGGCCGGACCAGGCCGACGCGCTGGTCGGTCACCCTCAGCAGCAGCGCGCCGGAGGTGCGCGGCATCCCCGCGGCGATGCTGCCGGCCCCGCCGGCCTGCGCGCCGACGGAGTTGACCAGCCCGCTCGCGACAGCCGCGCCGATGCCGACACCCTTGGCGCTCTTGGCGGGGACGACGGAGCCGTACGCCAGGAGCTGCTCACCGGGGGCCAGTTGACTGTGGGCGGAACGCTCACGGAGGGCGGACATGCCCATGATCATAGGAGGCCCGGGAGAACAGCCTCAACCCAGGTGCGTCGGCGCGAACATCCTCAGCACCGCCGGGAGGACGACCACCGACGGGCCCGGGGAGGTCAGGGCCTTCGCCAGGTCCGCCTCCAGGGATTCGGCGGTCGTGCGGACGCCGGGGACGCCGAAGGACTCCGCCAGGGCCACGTAGTCCGGACGCGTCAGCTCCGTCGCCGTCGCCTGGCCGAAGGCGTCCGTCATGTACTCGCGGAGGATGCCGTAGCCGCCGTCGTCGACGATCAGCCAGGTGACCGGCAGGTCGTACTGGCGAGCCGTCGCCAGTTCCGCGATCGAGTACAGGGCTCCGCCGTCGCCCGACACCGCCAGCACCGGGCACGTCGGGTCGGCCGCCGCCGCGCCGAGCGCCGCCGGGAAGCCGTAGCCGAGGCCGCCGGCGCCCTGGGCCGAGTGCATGGTGTTCGCGCCGCGGGGGTCGAACGCCGACCAGGCCCAGTACGCCAGGATCGTCATGTCCCAGAAGGACGGTGAGTCGGCCGGCAGGGCGCGGCGGACGGCCGCCAGCACGTCCTGTTCCAGGGTCAGTTCCTGGGCGGCGATGCGCTGCGAAACCCGGGACAGCAGGTCCCGTACCCGCTCCGGCGCCGACTCGTCGGTCCGTTCCTCCACCGTCTCCAGCAGGGCCTGCAGCGCCAGGCGGGCGTCCGCGTGGATGCCGAGGGCCGGGTGGTTGGACTCCAGCTTGCCCAGGTCCGCCTCGATCTGGATCACGCGGCCCCGGGGCTTGAACGTGTGGTAGTTCGAGGAGAGTTCACCGAGGCCCGAGCCGACCACCAGAAGGACGTCCGCGTCCTCCAGGAAGTCCGTGGTGTGGCGGTCCTCCAGCCACGACTGGAGGGACAGGGGGTGGTTCCAGGGGAAGGCGCCCTTGCCGCCGAAGGTCGTGACCACCGGTGCGTCGAGCCTCTCGGCCAGCGCCTTCAGCTTCCCCGAGGCGTCGGAGCGTACGACCCCGCCGCCCGCGATGATCGCCGGACGCTCGGCCCGCGACAGCAGGTGCGCCGCCACCGCCGTCAGTTCGGGGCGCGGGACCAGGTCCTCCGGGGTCGCGTCCGGCGCCGTCACCACCGGCAGCGTGGTCGGAGCGAGCAGTACGTCCTGCGGGATCTCCACCCACACCGGGCCGTGCGGAGCCGTCAGCGCCGACTTCCAGGCCGCCGCGATCGCGGAGGGGATCTGGGACTGGGTGCGGACCGTGTGGACGGACTTGACCACACCCCTGAACGAGGCCGTCTGGTCAGGGAGTTCGTGGAGGTAGCCGTGGCGGCCGCCGCCCAGTCCCGCCGTCGGTACCTGGCTGCTGATCGCCAGGACCGGGGCGGACGCGGCGGCCGCTTCCTGGAGGGCCGCCAGCGAGGTCAGGGCTCCCGGGCCCGTCGACAGCAGCAGCGGGGCCGCCTCGCCGGTCATACGGCCGTACGCGTCCGCCGCGAAACCCGCGTTGTTCTCCACCCGCAGGCCCACATGGCGAAGAGCGGACCTGCGCAGGGCGTCGAACATGCCCAGCGCGTGCTGGCCGGGCAGGCCGAAGACCGTCGTCGCGCCCAGCCCCGCCAGCGTTTCCACGACCAGGTCCCCGCCGATGCGCCCCGGGGGAGGGTTCAGCGCGGTCGAGATCTGCGCTTCGGTCGGACGGAGTACCAGGTCGTGGTCGTGGGTCACGTCGCTTACGCGTCCTTCCGGGCCGCCGCGATCTGGCGGCTCATGATGGTGGTCAGTTCGTAGGCCGTGTGCGAGGCGGCGACCGAGGTGATCTCGGCGTGGTCGTACGCCGGGGCGACCTCGACCACGTCCGCCGACACCAGGTTGCACGATGCCAGCCCGCGCAGGATCTCCAGCAGCTCGCGGGAGGTCATGCCGCCCGCCTCCGGCGTGCCGGTGCCGGGCGCGTGGGCCGGGTCGAGGCAGTCGATGTCGATGGAGATGTACAGCGGGCGGTCGCCGATACGCTGGCGCAGCTGGTCGGCGACCTCGTCGGCGCCGCGGCGGTAGATGTCCGCGGAGGTGACGATGCCGAAGCCCATCTTCTCGTCGTCCGTGAGGTCCTGCTTGCCGTACAGCGGGCCTCGGGTGCCGACGTGGGAGAGGGCGGAGGTGTCGAGGATGCCCTCCTCGACCGCGCGGCGGAACGGGGTGCCGTGCGTGTACTCGGCGCCGAAGTAGGTGTCCCAGGTGTCCAGGTGGGCGTCGAAGTGGAGCAGGGCCACCGGGCCGTGCTTCTTCGCCACGGACCTCAGAAGGGGCAGGGCGATGGTGTGGTCACCGCCCAGGGTCATCAGGCGGGCGCCGGTGCCGAGCAGCTCGTCCGCGGCCGCCTCGATGGTGTCCACGGCCTCGTTGATGTTGAACGGGTTCACGGCGATGTCGCCGCCGTCGGCGACCTGCGCCAGCGCGAACGGCGACGCGTCCTGCGCCGGGTTGTAGGGGCGCAGGAGCCGGGACGCCTCGCGGATGGCGTTGCCGCCGAAGCGGGCGCCCGGCCGGTACGAGACACCGGAGTCGAACGGCACGCCGACCACGGCGACGTCGGCGGTGCCGACCTCGTCGAGGCGGGGCAGCCGGGCGAAGGTCGCGGGTCCGGCGTACCGCGGGATGCGGGAGGAGTCGACGGGGCCGCGGGGCGTCTCGTTGCTGCTCATGATGAAATGCCTTCTTTCTTGCGCTTCATCGCGCATGTACTGCTTTCCATACGACTCTACTGGTGAGCCGGGACCGGTTCGGACTCGAGTTCGGGGGACCGTCCCGCGAGGCGCTCGCGCCACACGGTGAGGACGGCCTCGTCGGTGGGCCTGGTCGCCAGGGAGACGACCGCATAGGCGGCGAGGGAGGCGAGCAGGCCGTAGTAGACCGGCTCGTTGGCGAGGATGCCGTAGCCCGCCATCAGGCCGATCACGGCGAGGCCGCCGACCAGCACGGAGGCGAGGGCGCCCTGCACGGTGCCGCGCTTCCACAGCAGCCCGCCGAGGATGGGCACGAGCAGGCCGCCGACGAGGAGGTTGTAGGCGACGGTCAGGGCCTCGACCACGTTGTTCAGCGCGATCGCCGTGCCGATCACCGCGACGCCCATGATCAGGATGAAGACGCGGTTGCCCTTCACCTCGTCGTGCTCCTCGCCGCCCCGGCGCACCACGCCCCGCAGCCGGGACCAGATGTCGTTGTTGGCGACCGTGGCACAGGCGATCAGGGCGCCGGAGGAGGTGGACATCACGGCGGCCAGGGCGGCGGCCAGCACCAGGCCGCGCACGCCGACGGGCAGTTCGTCCTTGACGATGGTGGCGAAGGCGTCGTCGGGACTGCCGAGCTTCGGGTAGAGGACCTTGGCCGCGGTGCCGATGACGGCGCCGGCGAGGGCGTAGACCAGACAGTAGGTCCCGGCCCCCGTGCCGCCCCACTTGGCGGTCCTGTCGCTGCGGGCGGTGAACACGCGCTGCCAGATGTCCTGGCCGATCAGCATGCCGAAGGTGTAGATCAGCACGTAGGTGAAGATCGTCTCGCCGCCGATGCCCAGCGGGTCGAAGTACGAGGTCGGCAGCTTGGCCCTCATCTCGGAGAAGCCGCCCGCCTTGACGACCGCGATGGGCAGCAGGAGGAGCAGCACACCGATCGTCTTGACCACGAACTGCACCATGTCGGTGAGCGTGATGGACCACATGCCGCCGAGGGTCGAGTAGGCGACGACGATCGCGCCGCCGAGGACGATCGCGACGGTGCGGTTCATGTCGAAGAGGACGTCGAAGATCGTTGCGTAGGCGATGGTCGAGGTGACCGCCAGCATGAGGGTGTACGCCCACATGACCACGCCCGAGATCAGGCCGGCCCTGCCCACCCGTCTCCCACCACCACCCTCAACCGAGGCGCTGCGCGCCGCCCTCGTGTCTCCGTAGCGCAGGTCCAGCATCTCGGAGACCGTGTAGACCTTCAGGCGGGCGATGCGGGCCGAGAAGAAGACCGACAGGGCCAGCAGGCCGAGGCCGATGGTGAAGACCATCCAGGCGCCGGAGAGGCCGTACCGGTATCCGAGCCCCACGCCGCCGATGGTGGAGGCGCCGCCGAGGACGATCGCCGCCATCGTGCCGGAGTACATGGCGGGCCCGAGGCGACGGCCGGCCACCAGGAACTCGCTCTTCGACCTGGCGCGGCGCATGCCCCACCAGCCCATGGCCAGCATGCCGGCCAGATAGACGACGATCACCGTGTAGTCGACGGCCATGTGGGGCCCTCCTTCGCGCGCTGTCGGTGGCGTGTCGTGCAGAGACGTGGGGATTACCCGGAAGAGGAGCGACGGCAGCGGACCGCGGGGACATCCGCCCGTACCCGCGGCTGCCGTGCCGACTTGACACTAGGTGGCCGGACAGCGACTGCGAAGTGTACGTTTCATCCAATCGAAGCCGTACGGGGTGGAAGGAACGCACACCATGCCGGAGACGGTCGCCCCAGCAGTCCCACCGACCCCACCGGTCCCGCTGTCGGCCCTGCTGGCCCGGGAGGACCTGGCCCTGCGGCAGATCGCGGGCCCCTCGGACCCGGACACGGTGATCCACTGGGCGCACACCTCGGAGATGGCCGACCCGTACCCGTACCTGCTGGGCGGCGAGCTGCTGCTGACCGCCGGAGTGCACGTCCCGGAGGCGACGGGCTCGGACGGTGGCGCCCCCGGTCATGGGGAGGATTCGAGACTGGGGGACTACTTCGACGACTACGTCTCCCGGATCGTGGCCGCGGGCGGTGCGGCCCTCGGTTTCGGCCTCGCCCCCGTCCACGACACGGTCCCGCGCGCGCTGGTCGCCGCGTGCGACGCGTACGGCCTGCCGCTGCTGGAGGTCCCGCCCCAGACGACCTTCTCGGGAGTGGCCCGCGCGGTCTGGCAGCTGATGGCACAGGCCCGCCTGGCCGAGCTGCGCCGCGTCACAGAGGCTCAGCAGAGCCTCGCGGCGGCCGCGTCCCGTCCGGACCCGGTCCCCTCGGTCCTGCGCCGACTGGCCCAGCGGCTGAGCGGCAACGCCGCCCTCTACGGACCCGACGGCACCGTGATCGCGGCAGCGGGCCGGGAGCCGTCCGAGCAGGTCAAGGAGGCGCTTTCGGGGCTGACGGCAGTCGTACGGCCACCGGGCCGGACGAGCTCCACGCCGGACCAGGATCCGGACGGCGCCCCCCGCCACGCCCCCTCCTCCGCCACCGACACGCTCGCCGACACCCACCTGGCCGCCTACGCACTGGGATCCGGAGACGGGTTCGTGCTCGGGGTGGCCAGCACGGGACGTGAGCCGGGCGATCACACCATCGCCTCCGTCGCCGCCGTCCTGCTGTCACTGCTCACCGGCGAGCACCACAGCGGTGCCGGTGCCGCACGGTCCTCCGCGCTCGTGCGGCTGCTCCTCGGCTCGCCCCCGGAGGAGGTGGCACCGCTCGTCGGAAAGGGGCCCTGGCTCGTGGTGCACGCGCGGCCGGAGGCCCAGCCGCCGGACGCCCTGGCCGCCGCGGCGCTCGGGGCGGCGCTGGGCTCGCCGCTGGTCGACCTCGCCCGGGACGTCGTACGGGTGCTGGTGGCCGCCGGGCGCGAGCCGGCGCCGCAGCCGGGCTGGACCCTCGGGGTCAGCGCGGCCGTCGGCCCGCGGGAGTGGCCCGCGGCCGACACCCAGGCGGCGCGCGCCCTGGCCCGCGCCCGCGCCACCCGCACCGCCCTGGCCCGGCACGGCGCCCGGCCGGGCCTTGAGGACCTGGTGCCCCCGGCGGACGCCCGAGCGCACGCCCGGGCGCTGCTCGCACCGCTCGCGGACCGGCCCGCGCTCGCCGACACTCTGCGGACCTGGCTGTCCCTGCACGGCAGTTGGGACCGTACGGCGGTGGCCCTGGAGGTGCACCGCAACACCGTGCGGCAGCGGATCGCCCGCTGTGGAGCGCTGTTGGACGCCGACCTGGACGATCCGGACGTGCGGATGGAGCTGTGGTTCGCACTGCGGCATCACTGAGTGACCCGTGTCCCAGGGTCGATATGCCGAAGACGCGCCGCCGCTCCCTGCCCCACAATGGAGGGCATGCCGATACCCGGGACACCCAGCCGCGCCCAGCTCGTCGACCACCTGGTGCGGACCCGTATCGCGGGGGACGTCGCCACGCCCCGCGAGAACAACCTCTCCCACTACCGCAAGCTGGCCAACGGCGACCGCCACTACTGGTTCGGTCTGGAACTGGGCGATCGCTGGTCGGACGAGCAGGACGTGCTCGCGGTCATGGCCGAACGGGTGGGTGTCAACGACGATCCCGAGTACCGGTACGGGCAGGACACCATCGACCCCGAGCTGACCGTCGACGCGCTGGAGCGCCTCGCGCGCCGGCTGCGCAAGGCGGCCGACGGCCGCCAGCGGGTGCTGTTCGCGACCGGGCACCCGGGCGGCCTGCTGGATGTGCACCGGGCCACGGCCGCGGCGCTGCGCGCCGCCGGCTGCGAGATCGTCGTCATCCCGGACGGACTGCAGACGGACGAGGGGTACGTCATGCAGTTCGCGGACGTGGCCGTGCTGGAACACGGCGCGACGCTCTGGCACACCCACTCCGGCGAACCGATGCGGGCGATTCTGACCGGACTTGAGCGCGCGGGGCGTGCGCTGCCGGACCTGGTGGTCGCCGACCACGGCTGGGCCGGATACGCCGCACAGCACGGCCTCGACTCCGTCGGGTACGCCGACTGCAACGACCCGGCGCTGTTCCTCGCCGAGTCCGAGGGCACCCTCCAGGTGGCGGTGCCACTCGACGATCATGTGATCAGCCCGCGTTACTACGACCCCATGACGGCGTATCTGCTGAGCGCGGCGGAACTGGACTGACGGGATGTGCGGCCCCGCACGCGGTGCCGCACATCGTGTTCAGGCGGGAATCGACTCAGTGGCCTCCGCCACCTCCGCCGCCGCCGTGGCCTCCGCCACCGCCGCCGCCGTGGCCTCCGCCACCGCCGCCGTGGCCTCCGCCACCGTAACCGCCGCCACCGTGGCCTCCGCCACCGTAACCGCCGCCACCGTGGTCACCACCGCCGTATCCGCCGTGGTCTCCGCCGTAGCCGCCGTGGTCTCCGCCGTAGCCGCCGTGGTCTCCGCCGTAGCCGCCATGGTCTCCGCCGTAGCCGCAGTCATCACCCCACCCGCCATGGTCTCCGCAGCCCCTGCTGTAGGAACCGTGGTCGTTGTGGTTGTCGTACGACCCCGCCGAGGCGGTTCCCGCGGCGCCGAGTGCGGCTCCACCGGCCAGCAGCACACCTGCTGCGGACAGGGCGAAAAGACGCCTCGTGCGTTGTGCTCGCATAGGAGATACCTTCCGTTCCATCGTCTCTCACGGCTCCCGGGACGGAAGCGCGCGAGGTGGATGGCCGCCGCCGCACGATGAGGGAGGGTGCGGCACGGTCTTTCGGATGTCACCGCTGGCTCATGAGCGACACGTGCCATCGGCCGACGCCTGCGACCCGCCCGTGCGCTGTTGCGCCGTCGGGTGCCGCGGCTGAGGTCAGGAAGTTCTCTGCTCCTCGTCGGCCGCGCGTGCCGTGCACTGCGGCTTTCACTTGGAAAGTCTAATCCCGCAACCGCAACTTGGCACCTCAGGAAACCAATCCGTAGCGGGTCAGCGCGGCACCCGGACGACACCCTCCTGGATGACCGTGATGGCCAGTCTGCCGTCCTGGGTGTATATGCGGGCCTGGCCGAGGCCGCGGCCGCCGTGCGCGGAGGGCGACTCCTGGTCGTACAGCAGCCACTCGTCGGCACGGAAGGGCCGGTGGAACCACATCGCGTGGTCCAGCGACGCCCCCACGACGTCCCCCACGGCCCAGCCGCCGCGCCCGTGCGCGAGCAGCACGGAGTCGAGGAGGGTCATGTCGGAGACGTAGGTGGCGAGGACGACGTGCAGCAGGGGGTCGTCGTTCAGCTTGCCGTTGGTGCGGAACCACACCTGGCTGTGCGGCTCGCGCGGCTCGCCGAACTGCCCGTACGGCGGCTCGTCCACGTAGCGCAGATCGATCGCCTCGCGGGCCTCCAGGAACCGCTCGACGACCTCGGGGGCGAGGTGGTCGTAGCCGCGCAGCCGCTCGTGGGAGGTGGGCAGGGTCGCCGGGTCGGGCGCGGGCGGCATCGGGGCCTGGTGCTCCAGGCCCTCCTCGTACGTCTGGAAGGACGCCGAGAGGTGGAAGATCGGCTTGCCGTGCTGGACGGCGACCACGCGGCGGGTGGTGAACGACCGGCCGTCGCGGATGCGGTCGACGCTGTAGACGATCGGCGCGCCGGGGTCGCCCGGACGCAGGAAGTACGCGTGCAGGGAGTGGGCGGGCCGGTCCGCGGGGACCGTCCGCCCGGCGGCGACCAGCGCCTGCGCCGCGACCTGCCCGCCGAAGACGCGCGGGACGACGGCGGAGCGGGACCGGCCGCGGAAGATGTCCTCCTCGATCTGCTCGAGGTCGAGCAGATCGAGGAGGTCCTGAAGTGCCTGACTCATGGCGTTAGTTGTACCGGCCAGTGATTGCCGTGACCTTACAGGCCCATGTCCTTGGCGATGATCGACTTCATGATCTCGCTGGTGCCGCCGTAGATGCGGTTGACACGGTTGTCCGCGTACAGGCGGGCGATCGGGTACTCGTTCATGAAGCCGTAGCCGCCGTGCAGCTGCAGGCAGCGGTCGATCACGCGGTGCGCGACCTCGGTGGCGAACAGCTTGGCGCTGGCGGCCTCGGCGGGGGTCAGCTCACCGGCGTCGAGGGCCTCCGTGGCGCGGTCGACGACGGCCTCGGCCGCGTCCACCTCGGCCTGGCAGGCGGCCAGCTCGAACTTGGTGTTCTGGAACGCGGCGACGGGCTGGCCGAAGACGGTGCGCTCCTTGACGTAGTCCTTGGCGAACCGGATGGCGGCCTTGGCCTGCGCGTACGCGCCGAAGGCGATGCCCCAGCGCTCGGAGGCCAGGTTGTGGCCGAGGTAGTAGAAGCCCTTGTTCTCCTCGCCGAGGAGGTCCTCGACGGGCACCTTGACGTCGACGAACGCCAACTCGGCGGTGTCGGAGGTCTTCAGGCCGAGCTTGTCGAGCTTGCGGCCGACCGAGTAGCCCTCGGCCTTGGTGTCCACCACGAAGAGCGAGATGCCGTGGCGGCGGTCCTCGGCGGTGGGCGCGGCGGTGCGGGCGCAGACGATCATGCGGTCGGCGTGCACACCGCCGGTGATGAAGGTCTTGGCGCCGTTGAGGACGTAGTGCGTGCCGTCCTCGGAGAGCTTGGCGGTGGTCTTCATGCCCGCGAGGTCGGAGCCGGTGCCCGGCTCGGTCATCGCGATGGCCCACATCTCCTCGGCGGAGACGAACTTCGGCAGGTAGCGCTTCTTCTGCTCGTCGGTGGCGAGCAGCTTGATGTAGGGCAGGCCGAGCAGCACGTGCACGCCGGAGCCGCCGAACTGGACGCCCGCGCGGGCCGTCTCCTCGTAGAGGACGGCCTCGAACTTGTAGGAGTCGATGCCGGCGCCGCCGTACTCCTCGTCGACCTTGATGCCGAAGACGCCCAGCTCGGCGAGCTTGTAGTAGAACTCGCGGGGGGCCTGACCGGCGGCGAACCACTCGTCGTAGACGGGCACGACCTCGGCCTCGATGAAGGCGCGGATGGTCTCCCGGAACGCCTCGTGATCCTCGTTGAACAGCGTGCGGCGCACTCCGGCCACCTCCAGGGACTACGGCATGTCTAAGCGCTTGCTCAGATGCAACCGTACCGGCGAGTACGGAATCCCGTCCAGAGGGGGCCGGCCGTAACGCTCGTCACGCCGACGGGCGGCGTCAGCCCTGGGCCGCGCCCGCCGCCGCGAACGCTCCCCGCGCCATCCGGTGCAGCAGGGCCGCCGTGACGCCGCGCCCCGGAAGCGTCCCTGCCCGGCCCAGGTGCGGGGTGGAGTTCAGCAGACCGAAGACCGAGTGGACGGCCGAGCGGGCGGCCGGCTCGGTCAGCTCGGGATACACCTCCCGCACCACCTCGACCCACAGCTCGACGTACTGCCGCTGCAGCTGGCGCACCAGCTTGCGGTCACTGTCGCGCAGCCGGTCCAGCTCGCGGTCGTGCAGGGTGATCAGGGGACGGTCGTCCAGGGCGAAGTCGATGTGCCCCTCGATGAGCGAGTCCAGCAGCGCCGAGGCGCTCATCTGCCCGTCGGCCTCCGCCAGGCGCCGCTTGGCCCCGGTCAGCAGCTGGCCACTGATGCCGACCAGCAGCTCCGCGAGCATCGCGTCCTTGCCCGGGAAGTGCCGGTACAGGCCGGGGCCGCTGATGCCGACCGCCGCTCCTATCTCGTCCACGCCGACACCGTGGAAACCGCGCTCGGCGAAGAGCCGGGCGGCCTCCTTGAGGATCTGCTCGCGTCGGGTGGGGGCGTCGGTTCTGGTGACCATGCCAGCAATTCTAGACAGCGAGGTTAGCGGTCGTTAACCTGAAGGAAATGGTTAACGCTCATTAACAGTACGACCACTGGGTGAGGGGACCGCAGGATGCACGAGGCACCGGAGCTGACGAGCGCGGCCGATCCCGCGTCGGAGGCCTGGCGGGCCAATGAACGAGCCCACCTCGCACTCAACGAGGAACTGCGCGCCAAGCTGGCCGTGGCCGCCCTCGGCGGCGGTGAGAAGGCGCGGGCCCGGCACACGGCGCGCGGCAAGCTGCTGCCGAGAGACAGGGTGGACACGCTGCTCGACCCCGGGTCGCCGTTCCTGGAGCTGGCTCCCCTCGCGGCCGACGGGATGTACGACGGGCAGGCCCCGGCCGCCGGCGTGATCGCCGGGATCGGGCGGGTCAGCGGCCGCGAGTGCGTGATCGTCGCCAACGACGCCACCGTCAAGGGCGGCACGTACTACCCGATGACGGTGAAGAAGCACCTGCGCGCGCAGGAGGTGGCCCTGGACAACCGGCTGCCGTGCGTCTACCTCGTGGACTCCGGCGGGGCCTTCCTGCCGATGCAGGACGAGGTCTTCCCCGACCGTGACCACTTCGGGCGGATCTTCTACAATCAGGCCCGGATGTCCGGCGCCGGGATTCCACAGATCGCGGCCGTCCTCGGGTCGTGCACGGCCGGCGGCGCGTACGTCCCGGCGATGAGCGACGAGGCCGTGATCGTCCGCAATCAGGGCACGATCTTCCTGGGCGGCCCGCCCCTGGTGAAGGCGGCGACCGGCGAGGTCGTCACCGCCGAGGAGCTGGGCGGCGGCGAGGTCCACTCCCGGATCTCCGGCGTCACCGACCACCTCGCCGAGGACGACGCGCACGCCCTGAGGATCGTGCGGAACATCGTGGCCACGCTGCCCGCCCGGCAGTCCCCGCCCTGGGAGGTCACGCCGGTCGCGGAGCCGAAGGTGGACCCGTACGGGCTCTACGGCGCCGTCCCCGTGGACTCCCGCACCCCCTACGACGTCCGCGAGATCATCGCGCGCGTGGCGGACGGCTCGCGTTTCGCCGAGTTCAAGGCCGAGTTCGGGCAGACGCTGATCACCGGCTTCGCCCGGATCCACGGCCACCCGGTCGGGATCGTCGCCAACAACGGCATCCTCTTCTCCGAGTCCGCCCAGAAGGGCGCCCACTTCATCGAGCTGTGCGACCAGCGCGGCATCCCGCTGGTGTTCCTGCAGAACATCTCCGGGTTCATGGTCGGCAAGGACTACGAGGCGGGTGGCATCGCCAAGCACGGCGCCAAGATGGTGACGGCCGTGGCATGCACCCGGGTGCCCAAGCTGACCGTCGTCGTCGGCGGCTCGTACGGCGCGGGCAACTACTCGATGTGCGGCCGGGCCTACTCCCCCCGCTTCCTGTGGATGTGGCCCAACGCCAAGATCTCGGTCATGGGCGGTGAGCAGGCCGCCTCCGTCCTCGCGACCGTCAAGCGCGACCAGCTGGAGGCGCGCGGCGAGGACTGGCCGGCCGAGGAGGAAGAGGCCTTCAAGGCGCCGGTCCGCGCGCAGTACGAGCGCCAGGGCAACGCCTACTACGCCACCGCCCGCCTCTGGGACGACGGCGTGATCGACCCGCTGGACACCCGTCAGGTGCTGGGACTCGCCCTGACGGCCTGCGCCAACGCGCCACTGGGAGACCCCCAGTTCGGCGTCTTCCGGATGTGAGGAGGGGAACCGTGTTCGACACAGTGCTGGTGGCCAACCGGGGCGAGATCGCCGTACGCGTCATCCGTACGCTCCGTTCGCTGGGCGTGCGCTCGGTGGCGGTCTTCTCCGACGCCGACGCGGACGCGCGGCATGTGCGGGAGGCCGACACAGCGGTACGGATCGGTCCGGCGTCGGCCGCCGAGAGCTATCTGTCGGTGGAGCGGCTCCTCGATGCCGCCGC
Organism: Streptomyces griseochromogenes; assembly: GCF_001542625.1. Taxonomy (NCBI): domain Bacteria; kingdom Bacillati; phylum Actinomycetota; class Actinomycetes; order Kitasatosporales; family Streptomycetaceae; genus Streptomyces; species Streptomyces griseochromogenes. The sequence continues at coordinate 9,557,244 of NZ_CP016279.1, forward strand.
CCGCACCGGCGCCCAGGCCGTCCATCCCGGGTACGGCTTCCTCGCCGAGAACGCGGGCTTCGCGCGCGCGTGCGAGGAGGCGGGGCTGGTGTTCATCGGCCCGCCGGCGGACGCGATCGCGCTGATGGGCGACAAGATCCGCGCCAAGGAGACGGTGAAGGCGGCCGGGGTGCCGGTCGTGCCGGGTTCCAGCGGCAGCGGGCTCTCCGACGCCCAGCTGGCCGACGCCGCCCGGGAGATCGGGACGCCCGTGCTGCTCAAGCCGTCGGCGGGCGGCGGCGGCAAGGGCATGCGTCTGGTGCGGGACGTGAGCCTGCTGGAGGAGGAGATCGCGGCCGCCCGCCGCGAGGCCCGCGCCTCCTTCGGGGACGACACCCTGCTCGTGGAGCGCTGGGTGGACCGGCCCCGGCACATCGAGATCCAGGTGCTGGCGGACGGCCACGGGGGCGTGGTGCACCTCGGCGAGCGCGAATGCTCGCTGCAGCGCCGGCACCAGAAGATCATCGAGGAGGCGCCGAGCGTGCTCCTCGACGAGAAGACCCGGGCGGCGATGGGCGAGGCCGCCGTCCAGGCGGCGCGTTCGTGCGGCTACCGGGGCGCGGGCACGGTGGAGTTCATCGTGCCGGGCGGCGACCCGTCGTCGTACTACTTCATGGAGATGAACACCCGTCTCCAGGTGGAGCACCCGGTCACGGAACTCGTCACCGGGCTCGACCTGGTGGAGTGGCAGCTGCGGGTGGCGGCCGGGGAGCGGCTGGGCTTCGCGCAGGAGGACGTGCGGCTGACCGGACACGCGGTCGAGGCCCGGATCTGCGCCGAGGACCCCGCGCGCGGCTTCCTGCCCTCCGGCGGCACGGTGCTGCTGCTGAACGAGCCGCAGGGCGACGGCGTCCGCACCGACTCCGGGCTCAGCGAGGGCACCGAGGTGGGCAGCCTGTACGACCCGATGCTGTCCAAGGTGATCGCGTACGGCCCCGACCGCGAGACGGCGCTGCGCAGGCTCCGGTCGGCCCTCGCCGAGACGGTCACGCTGGGCGTGCAGACCAACGCGGGCTTCCTGCGGCGGCTGCTGGCGCATCCGGCGGTGGTGGCGGGTGAGCTGGACACCGGGCTGGTGGAGCGGGTGGTGGACGAGCTGGTCTCCACCGACGTGCCGCAGGAGGTGTACGAAGCGGCGGCGGCCGTACGGCTCGAGGCACTGCGGCCTCGGGGCGAGGGCTGGACCGACCCCTTCTCGGTGCCGAGCGGCTGGCGCCTCGGCGGCACCCCGAAGCCGCCCGCGTTCCCGCTGCGGGTCACCGATCCCGTGACGTACCACCCGCGCGGCGCGCACACCGTCACCGACGACCGGGTGTCCGTCACCCTCGACGGCGTCCGGCACACCTTCCGCAGAGCCGGTGACTGGATCGGCCGGGACGGCGACGCCTGGCAGGTGCGCGACCACGACCCGGTGGCCGCGTCCCTCACCCGCTCCGCGCACGCGGGCGCCGACTCGCTCACCGCGCCCATGCCCGGCACGGTGACCGTCGTCAAGGTGGCCGTCGGCGACGAAGTCACGGCGGGCCAGAGCCTGCTGGTGGTCGAGGCGATGAAGATGGAGCACGTCATCTCCGCCCCGCACGCCGGCACGGTCGCCGAGCTGGACGTGGCGCCGGGCACGACGGTCGCCATGGACCAGGTACTGGCCGTGATCGCACCCACGGAGGAGGCGGAGTGAGCGCCGAGCAACTGCCCATGGTCGTACCGGCCCAGGACCTGCCCGCGCGAGTGCGGATCCACGAGGTCGGGGCGCGCGACGGCCTGCAGAACGAGAAGACGGCCGTGCCCACGGAGGTGAAGGCCGAGTTCATCCGCCGCCTGGCCGACGCGGGTCTGACCACGATCGAGGCGACGAGCTTCGTGCACCCCAAGTGGGTGCCCCAGCTCGCCGACGCCGAGCAGCTGTTCCCGCTGGTCGGCGACCTCGGCGTCGAACTCCCCGTGCTGGTGCCCAACCAGCGCGGTCTGGAGCGGGCGCTGGCGCTCGGCGCCCGCCGCATCGCGGTCTTCGCCAGCGCCACGGAGTCCTTCGCGAAGGCCAACCTCAACCGCACGGTCGACGAGTCGCTGGCCGTGTTCGACCCGGTGGTGCGGCAGGCGAAGGACGCGGGCGCGCACGTGCGCGGCTATGTCTCGATGTGCTTCGGCGACCCCTGGGAGGGAGCGGTGCCGCTCCACCAGGTGGCCCGCGTCTGCACGGCCCTGCGCGACATGGGCTGCGACGAGCTGAGTCTCGGCGACACCATCGGGGTGGCCACCCCGGGCCACGTCCTGGAGCTGCTCTCCCTGCTGAACGAGGAGGGCGTGCCGACGAACACGATCGGCGTGCACTTCCACGACACCTACGGCCAGGCGCTCGCGAACACCTACGCGGCCCTGGAACACGGCGTGACCACCGTCGACGCGTCCGCCGGAGGCCTCGGCGGCTGCCCGTACGCCAAGTCCGCCACCGGCAACCTCGCCACCGAAGACCTCGTGTGGATGCTGCAGGGCCTCGGCATCGAGACCGGGGTCGACCTGGGCCGTCTGACCGCCACCAGCGTGTGGATGGCCGAACAGCTGGGCCGCCCGAGCCCGTCCCGTACCGTCCGCGCTCTCTCCCACAAGGACCAGTGATCAGCATGGACCACCGCCTCAGCCCCGAGCTGGAGGAACTCCGCCGTACGGTGGAGGAGTTCGCGCACGATGTCGTGGCGCCGAAGATCGGCGACTTCTACGAGCGGCACGAGTTCCCGTACGAGATCGTCCGCGAGATGGGCCGCATGGGCCTGTTCGGGCTGCCGTTCCCGGAGGAGTACGGCGGCATGGGCGGCGACTACCTGGCCCTCGGCATCGCGCTGGAGGAACTGGCCCGGGTGGACTCCTCGGTGGCCATCACCCTGGAGGCGGGTGTCTCCCTGGGCGCCATGCCCCTGCACCTGTTCGGCACCGAGGAGCAGAAGCGCGAGTGGCTGCCCCGGCTGTGCTCGGGTGAGATCCTCGGCGCGTTCGGCCTGACGGAGCCGGACGGCGGCAGCGACGCGGGCGCGACCCGTACGACGGCCCGCCTGGACCCGGACACCGACGAGTGGGTGATCAACGGTACGAAGTGCTTCATCACCAACTCGGGCACGGACATCACGGGCCTGGTCACGGTCACGGCGGTCACCGGCCGCAAGCCGGACGGCAAGCCGCGGATCTCGGCGATCATCGTTCCTTCCGGAACCCCCGGCTTCACGGTCGCCGCCCCGTACTCGAAGGTCGGCTGGAACGCCTCCGACACTCGCGAGCTGTCCTTCCAGGACGTCCGTGTGCCGGCCGCGAACCTGCTCGGCGAAGAGGGCCGGGGCTACGCCCAGTTCCTGCGCATCCTCGACGAGGGCCGCATCGCCATCGCGGCGCTCGCGACCGGCCTCGCGCAGGGCTGTGTCGACGAGTCGGTGAAGTACGCGAAGGAGCGCCACGCCTTCGGCCGCCCGATCGGCGCCAACCAGGCCATCCAGTTCAAGATCGCGGACATGGAGATGAAGGCCCACACGGCCCGTCTCGCCTGGCGCGACGCGGCCAGCCGCCTGGTCTCGGGCGAGCCCTTCAAGAAGGAGGCGGCCCTGGCCAAGCTGTACTCCTCCACGGTCGCCGTGGACAACGCCCGTGACGCCACCCAGATCCACGGCGGCTACGGCTTCATGAACGAGTACCCGGTGGCCCGCATGTGGCGCGACTCCAAGATCCTGGAGATCGGCGAGGGCACCAGCGAGGTCCAGCGGATGCTGATCGCGCGGGAACTGGGGCTGGTGGGCTGACGGCCCCATGACACCATTCCGGCCATGAGCACCTGGTGCGAGATGACCGTGGCCGAGCAGGCACTGCTGCGCCGGGCCATGACCGAGCACATCCTGGCGGGCATGGTCCAGTACTACGGTGCGGCGCTGCGCTGGGCCGAGGACGCCGGGGCCCCGCCCGCGCGCGCGGCTATACCGAGCAGGAGGAGCGGGAGCTGGTCCCCCGGCTGGCCCAGGTGGCTCTGGAGCTGGCCGGGCGGGGCCTGATCGAAGTCCGCGCCGCGGAGAGCGCGTGGTACCCCCGGCCCGTCGACCCGGTCGTGAGCGGCCCGGAACTGCTACGGGTGCTGACCGACCCGGACCGCTGGATCCGGACGACCGGGTCCGTGCGCACCCTGTGGCTGTCGGCGCCCGAAGCCGTCCGCGCTCGCTGGCAGGCCGACGCTCATCCGGCCCCGGAATCGGGCGGGTTCCCGGACCACGCGGCGCGCACCCCGGCCGAGGAGGAGCTGTTCGTCTGCACAGCCGAGGCGAGCGGCTGGCTGACCGGCTCCTTCGGCATCCTTGACGGCCCGAAGCAGGAGTGGAGCCACGCCGAACGCGTCGCCTGGGTCGAGCCGCAGATCGCGCCGCTCGTCCCGTACGTCGAGCGGGGCTGGGTCGAAGTGCGGTACGTCTCCGGCGCGGAGGAGGGCTACCGGGTCATAGCCGCCGACGCACTCGTCAGCACCCTGGCCGACCCCGGCGTCCGGCACGAGGACGACGACTGGGGCGTGGGAATCACCCCTGTGTTCACGGACGCCGGGCTCGGCGCCTGGCGCAACGGGCGCGCCTGAGGCCACGGAACGGAGGCGAAGGCCACCCCCTGGACAACGAGTGAGGTTAGGCTAACCTGACCTTCGAACCAGTCCGGTGGGTCGCCCCGCCCTGTTCCGAAAGCAGCCGAGCCATGCCCAACGCCCTTGTCCCTCACCCGAACCGCCGCGGCCTGCTCGCCGCGGGCGGCGCGCTCGCACTCGGCGCCACGCTCGCCGCCTGCGGGGACGACAAGGGCAAAGACGGCGGCTCCGGCAAGGACACGAAGGCGGGCAAGTCCGGCCCCTGGAGCTTCAAGGACGACCGCGGTACGACCGTCGAGCTGGACAAGGTCCCCGCGAACATCGTCGCCTTCACCGGTGTCGGCGCCGCGCTCTACGACTACGGCGTCCAGGTCAAGGGCGTCTTCGGCCCGACGACGGCCAAGGACGGCAAGGCCGATGTCCAGGCCGGCGACATGGACGTCAGCAAGCTGACGGTCCTCGGCAACGCCTGGGGCCAGTTCAATATCGAGAAGTACGCGGGCCTCGCGCCCGACGTGCTCGTCACGACGATGTTCGACAACGCCGGCACCCTCTGGTACGTCCCCGAGGAGTCGAAGAAGAAGATCGCCCAGCTGGCCCCCAGCGTCGGCATCTCCGTCTACGACCGTCAGCTCACCCGGTCGCTGCAGCGCATGTGGGAGCTCGCCGAGTCGCTCGGCGCGGACATGAAGGCCGCGAAGGTGACGGACGCGAAGAAGCGGTTCGAGGCCGCGGCCGCCCGGCTGCGCGCCGCCGCGAAGGCCAAGCCCGACCTCAAGGTGATGGCCGGTTCGGCGAGCGACCAGCTCTTCTACGTCTCCGGCACCAACCTCTCCGTCGACCTGGAGTACTTCAAGGCCCTCGGCGTGAACTTCGTCGAGCCGCCGGAGAGCGCCAAGAAGCAGGGTGGCGGCTGGTACGAGTCGCTGAGCTGGGAGAACATCGACAAGTACAAGGCCGACATCATCATGCTGGACGACCGGTCCTCGGCGATCCAGCCGGCCGACATCACCAAGCCGACGTGGAAGAAGCTCCCTGCCGTGAAGGCGGGGCAGATTGTCGCCCGGTCGCCCGAGCCGATCCTGTCGTACGACAAGTGCGTGCCCTTGCTGACGAGTCTGGCCGAGGCCTTGGAGAAGGCGAAGAAGGTCGGTTAGGCAGGCCTGCCGCACTCCCCCCACCCCAATACCTGACGTTGCTTCAGGAGTCATCATGACGACGGCCGTAGCCGCCCCGTTCCGTTTCTTCTCCCTCCAGGTCGTGCGGACGAGGCGGCTGGGGCCGTCTCTGGTCCGGGTCACCTTCGCGGGGGCCGATCTGCACGCCTTCCACTCCGACGGGCGGGACCAGTCCCTGTCGCTCTTCCTGCCGCATCCGGGGCAGCAAGAGCCCGTCGTGCCGCTGGAGCTGGGGGACGGCTGGTGGCAGGGGTGGCGTGAACTGCCGGACGCCATACGGGCGGTGATGCGGTCGTACACGCTCCGGGCCCTGCGGCGCGACCCCGACGAGATCGACATCGACTTCGCCCTGCACACCCCCGCCGGGCCCGCCTCCGCCTGGGCCTCCCGGGCCGCCGCCGGTGACCGCGTCCTGCTGCTCGGCCCGGCCGTCGCCGACAACCGTGCCATCCGCTTCCGGCCGCCCGAGGACACCGGCCTGGTCGTCCTGTGGGGCGACGAGACCGCCGTGCCGGCCGCCACCGCCATCCTGGAGTCCCTGCCGGCCGGCACGCGCGCCCGCGCCTGGCTGGAGGTGCCGCGAGCCGGTGACATCCAGGACGTGGCCACCGAGGCGGACGCGGAGATCACGTGGCTGGTACGGCACGACGGGTCCCCCACGGCCGTCGACGCCGTGCGAGCCGCTCGACTGCCCGCCGCCGAGCGGCCGTACGTCTGGATCGCCGGTGAGTCCGGCCGGGTCAAGGAGCTGCGCCGGCACTTCGTCGGGGAGCGCGGGATCGACCGGCGGCGCGTCACCTTCGTCGGGTACTGGCGGACGGGCATGACGGAGGAGCAGCTCCGCGCGGCCGGCGAGTAACTCCCCTCGCAGTGACGGCGGTCACCGGACAGGCGTACCCCGAGACGGAAAACTTAGGTTAGGCTAACCTAAGTTGAAGCCGCGGAACTTCATCTGCTCCCCGTTCCCGCACGGACAGTCCCCTCGGAGGACCCCCACATGCGCTCGCACCTGCTCAATGGCCTCACAGCGGAGCACTACCGCCGCTCCGTGACCGAAGGAGTCGAGCGGGTGGCGGCCAAACTCGCCACCACCGACCGTCCGTTCACCGGCGTCACCGTAGACGCCCTCGCCCCCCGCATCGACGCGATCGACCTCGACCGGCCGCTGGGCGACACCGCCGCGGTCCTGGACGAGCTGGAGGACCTCTACCTCCGGGACGCGGTCTACTTCCACCACCCGCGCTACCTGGCCCACCTCAACTGCCCGGTGGTCATCCCGGCGGTGCTCGGCGAGGCCGTGCTCTCGGCGGTCAACTCCTCCCTGGACACCTGGGACCAGTCGGCCGGCGGCACCCTGATCGAGCGCAAGCTCATCGACTGGACCACCGAACGGATCGGCCTCGGCCCCGCCGCCGACGGCGTGTTCACCTCCGGTGGCACCCAGTCCAACCTCCAGGCACTGCTGCTGGCCCGGGAGGAATCCAAGACCGACAGCCTCGCGAAACTGCGGATCTTCGCCTCCGAGGTCAGCCACTTCAGCGTGAAGAAGTCGGCGAAACTGCTCGGCCTCGGACCCGACTCCGTGGTCGCCGTCCCGGTCGACCACGACAAGCGGATGCAGACCGTCGCCCTCGCCCGCGAGCTGCAGCGCTGCGCGAAGGACGGCCTCGTCCCCATGGCCGTCGTCGCCACCGCCGGCACCACCGACTTCGGCTCGATCGACCCGCTGCCCGAGATCGCCGAGCTGTGCGCCCAGTACTCCGCCTGGCTGCACGTGGACGCGGCCTACGGCTGCGGACTGCTCGCCTCCCTCAGGCACCGGGACCGCATCGACGGCATCGAGCGCGCCGACTCGGTCACCGTCGACTACCACAAGTCCTTCTTCCAGCCGGTGAGTTCCTCCGCCGTGCTGGTCCGGGACGCGGCCACCCTGCGCCATGCCACCTACCACGCGGAGTACCTGAACCCGCGCCGCATGGTGCAGGAGCGCATCCCCAACCAGGTCGACAAGTCCCTGCAGACCACCCGCCGCTTCGACGCCCTCAAACTGTGGATGACGCTGCGGGTGATGGGCGCCGACGGCATCGGCGAACTCTTCGACCAGGTGTGCGAGCTGGCCCAGGAGGGCTGGAAGCTGCTCGCCGCCGACCCGCGCTACGACGTCGTCGTGCAGCCGTCCCTGTCCACGCTCGTCTTCCGCTACATCCCGGCGGCCGTCACCGACCCGGCCGAGATCGACCGCGCCAACCTGTACGCCCGCAAGGCCCTGTTCGCCTCCGGCGACGCCGTGGTCGCGGGCACCAAGGTCGGCGGCCGCCACTACCTGAAGTTCACCCTGCTCAACCCCGAGACGACGCCGGCCGACATCGCCGCCGTCCTCGATCTGATCGCCGGCCATGCCGAGCAGTACCTGGGAGAGTCCCTTGACCGCGCGTCCTGAAGCCCCGAGCAAGACCTACGACTTCGTGGGGATCGGGCTCGGCCCCTTCAATCTCGGCCTCGCCTGCCTCACCGAGCCGATCGCCGAACTGGACGGAGTCTTCCTGGACTCCAAGCCCGAATTCGAGTGGCACGCGGGTATGTTCCTGGACGGCGCCCACCTCCAGACCCCGTTCATGTCGGACCTGGTCACCCTGGCCGACCCGACCTCGCCGTACTCCTTCCTCAACTACCTGAAGGAGAAGGGCAGACTGTACTCGTTCTACATCCGCGAGAACTTCTACCCGCTGCGGGTCGAGTACGACGACTACTGCCGCTGGGCGGCGAACCGGCTCGGCAACGTCCGCTTCGGCACCACGGTCATCGAGGTGACGTACGAGGACGACCGCTATGTCGTCCGCACCGACACCGGAGAAACGTTCCGCGCCCGGCACCTCGTCCTCGGCACCGGCACCCCGCCGCACATCCCGGACGCCTGCCGGGACCTCGACGGCGACTTCATCCACAACTCCCGCTATCTCCAGCACAAGGCGGAGCTGCAGCGCAAGAAGTCGATCACCCTGGTGGGCAGCGGCCAGTCGGCGGCCGAGATCTACTACGACCTGCTCGGCGAGATCGACGTCCACGGCTACCGGCTGAACTGGGTCACCCGCTCCCCGCGCTTCTTCCCGCTGGAGTACACCAAACTCACGCTGGAGATGACGAGCCCGGAGTACGTCGACTACTTCCACGCACTCCCGGAGGCCACCCGCTACCGCCTCACGGCCCAGCAGAAGGGCCTGTTCAAGGGCATCGACGGCGACCTGATCAACGAGATCTTCGACCTGCTCTACCAGAAGAACCTCGGCGGCCCGGTCCCGACCCGCCTGCTCACCAACTCCGCGCTCACCGGCGCCCGGTACGAGAACGGCACGTACACCCTCGGCCTGCGCCAGGAGGAGCAGGAGAAGGACTACGAGCTGACCAGCGAGGGCCTGATCCTGGCCACCGGCTACAAGTACACCGAGCCGGAGTTCCTCGGGCCGGTCCGCGACCGCCTGCGCTACGACTCCCAGGGCAACTTCGACCTGGCCCGCAACTACGCCATCGACATCACCGGCCGTGGCGTCTTCCTCCAGAACGCCGGCGTCCACACCCACAGCATCACCAGCCCCGACCTGGGCATGGGCGCGTACCGGAACGCGTACATCATCCGGGAGCTGCTCGGCACGGAGTACTACCCGGTCGAGAAGACGATCGCGTTCCAGGAGTTCGCCGCATGACCAGCACGAGCATGACCTTCACCTTCCGCCCCCTCGACCCCCTGAAGGACGCCGAGCTGCTGCACTCCTGGGTCACCCACCCCAAGGCGGCCTTCTGGATGATGCAGGACGCGAGACTGGAGGACGTCGAGCGCGCCTACATGGAGATCGCGGCCGACGAGCACCACCACGCCCTGCTCGGGCTGCTGGACGGCGAGCCCGCCTTCCTCATGGAGAAGTACGATCCCGCCCACCGCGAGCTGGCCGGGCTGTACGAGCCGGAGCCCGGGGACGTCGGTATGCACTTCCTGACCCCGGCCACCGACACCCCCGTCAGCGGGTTCACCAAGGCCGTCATCACCGCCGTGATGGCACACCTCTTCGAGGACCCGGCCACCTCCCGGGTCGTCGTCGAGCCGGACGTGCGCAACACGGCCGTGCACGCCCTGAACGAAGCCGTCGGGTTCGTGCCCGAACGGGAGATACGGAAGCCGGAGAAGAAGGCGTTGCTGAGCTTCTGCACGCGCGAGCGGTTCGCCGCGGCGACGGGGGTGGCCGCATGAGCCTCGCCGACTCCGTGGCCCATCTGTCCCCGGAGCGCTGGGAGACCGCCAACCGGCTGCTCATACGCAAGGCGCTCGCCGAGTTCGCCCACGAGCGGCTGATCACGCCGGAGAAGGACGGCGACGGGTACGTCGTCCGCAGCGACGACGAGCTCACCTCCTACCGGTTCACGGCCACCCTGCGCGGCCTCGACCACTGGCAGGTCGACGCCGCCTCCCTCGCACGACACCGCGCCGGCGACGAACTCCCGCTGGACGCACTGGACTTCTTCGTCGAGCTGCGGCAGGCGCTGGGGCTGAGCGACGAGGTCCTGCCCGTCTATCTGGAGGAGATCTCCTCCACCCTGTCCGGCACCTGCTACAAGCTCACCAAGCCGCAGATCCCGGTGGCCGAGCTGGCGGGGAGCGGCTTCCAGGCGATCGAGACGGGGATGACCGAGGGCCATCCGTGTTTCGTCGCCAACAACGGACGGCTCGGGTTCGGCATCCACGAGTACCTGTCGTACGCGCCGGAGACGGCGAGCCCCGTCCGGCTGGTGTGGCTGGCCGCGCACCGCTCGCGGGCCGCGTTCACGGCCGGGGTCGGGATCGAGTACGAGTCCTTCCTGCGGGAGGAGCTGGGCGAGAAGACGCTGACCCGTTTCCGCGCCACGCTCACCGATCAGGGCCTGGACCCCGCCGACTATCTGTTCATCCCGGTCCACCCCTGGCAGTGGTGGAACAAGCTGTCCGTCACCTTCGCCGCCGAGATCGCCCGGCAGCACCTCGTCCGCCTCGGCGAGGGCGACGACGAGTACCTGGCCCAGCAGTCCATCCGGACCTTCTTCAACACCTCCGACCCGCACAAGCACTATGTGAAGACGGCTCTGTCCGTCCTCAACATGGGCTTCATGCGCGGGCTCTCGGCCGCCTACATGGAGGCGACCCCGGCGATCAACGACTGGCTCGCCCAGCTCATCGAGGGCGACCCGGTGCTCAGGTCGACGGGTCTCACGATCATCCGGGAGCGGGCGGCCGTCGGCTACCGGCACCTGGAGTACGAGCGGGCCACCGACCGCTACTCGCCGTACCGCAAGATGCTGGCCGCGCTGTGGCGGGAGAGCCCGGTGCCGTCGCTGCGGGAGGGCGAGTCCCTCGCGACCATGGCGTCCCTGCTGCACGTGGACCACACGGGCGCCTCCTTCGCGGGCGCGCTGATCGAGCGCTCGGGCCTTGCGCCCGCCGAGTGGCTGCGGCAGTACCTGCGGGCGTACTTCACCCCGCTGCTGCACAGCTTCTACGCCTACGACCTGGTGTTCATGCCGCACGGCGAGAACGTGATCCTGGTCCTGGAGGACGGGGCCGTGCGGCGGGCGATCTACAAGGACATCGCCGAGGAGATCGCCGTCATGGACCCGGACGCGGTGCTGCCGCCCGAGGTGCGGCGGATCCGCGTCGAGGTCCCCGACGACACGAAACTGCTGTCGATCTTCACGGACGTCTTCGACTGCTTCTTCCGGTTCCTCGCGGCGAACCTCGCCACCGAGGGGATCCTGACGGAGGACGGCTTCTGGCGCACGGTCGCGGAGGTCACCCGCGAGTACCAGGAGGCGAGGCCCGAGCTGGCCGACAAGTTCCGGCAGTACGACATGTTCGCCCCCGAGTTCGCGCTGTCCTGCCTCAACCGGCTCCAGCTGCGCGACAACCGCCAGATGGTGGACCTCGCCGACCCGTCCGGCGCGCTCCAGCTGGTCGGGAACCTGAAGAACCCCCTCGCCGGCCTCTGACGGCCCGAAGACGGACGGGCACCCCGGAGTACGGTCCTCCGGGGTGCCCGTCGGCTTGGGTCAGCTCGCCGGCCAGGGGACCTGGGGCGACTTGTAGTACGTGATGCCGAGGGCGTCCCAGCGCGGGCCCTGGTCCGCCAGGCGCACCTTGTAGCGCTCCCAGTCGTGCGTGGCCGCCAGGGACCAGCCCAGCTCGGCCGCTCCGGCCAGGCGCGGGAAGGCCATGTACTCGAGGTCGGCGGACGTGGCGAGGGTCTCGGACCACAGCGGCGCCTCGACGCCCTTGACGGCCGCCTCGGGCGCCCCGGGGAGGTAGGTGCCCGGGTCCCAGTCGTAGGAGCGCTTCACCTCCACCAGGCCCGCCCAGTCCAGGCCCAGCTTGGTGTCGCGGGTGTACTTCATGTCGAGGTAGATCCGGTCGGCCGGGGACAGGATCAGCCCGGTGCCGTGCTGGGCGGCCTTGGCCACCTGGGCCTTCTCCGCCGCGCTGGTGCCGTCCAGGCCCCAGTACTGGGCGAGGGCGCCCGGGGCGGGGTGGGCGCCGGTCAGCTGGTGCCAGCCGATGACGGTCTTGCCGTACTTGGCGACGATCGGCTGGACGCGGTCCATGAACGTCACGTAGTCGGTGTGGCTGGTGGAGTGCGCCTCGTCACCGCCTATGTGCAGATAGCGGCCGGGGGTGAGGGCGGCCAGCTCCCGGATCACGTCGTCCGCGAAGGTGTAGGTGACCTCCTTGGGCACGCACAGCGAGCTGAAGCCGACGTCGGTGCCGGTGTACAGCGGGGGTGCCTTGTCGTCGCAGTTCAGCTGGGCGTAGGAGGCGAGGGCCGCGTTGGTGTGGCCGGGCATGTCGATCTCGGGGACGACCTCCAGATAGCGGGAGGCCGCGTAGCGCACGATCTCCCGGTAGTCGTCCTTGGTGTAGGAGCCGCCCCGGCCGCCGCCGACCTGGGTGGAGCCGCCGTAGGAGGCCAGGCGCGGCCAGGAGTCGACGGCGATGCGCCAGCCCTGGTCGTCGCTGAGGTGCAGATGCAGGGTGTTGATCTTGTAGAGGGCCAACTGGTCGATGTAGCGCTTGACTTGGGCGACCGTGAAGAAGTGCCGGGAGACGTCCAGCATGGCGCCCCGGTAGCCGTAGCGGGGACTGTCCTCGATGGTGCCGCCGGCGATCCGCCAGGGGCCGGTCTGCACGGTCTTCTTCTCGATGGACGCGGGCAGGAGCTGGCGCAGGGTCTGGACGCCGTGGAAGAGGCCGGCAGGGGCGCTCGCGGTGATCGAGACACCGAGGGGGGTGCTGGTCAGCCGGTAGCCCTCGGCGCCGAACGAGCCCTGCGCGAGCCGGAGTCGGATACCGCCGCCGCCCTGTTCGGTGACCGGCAGCGGGTAGCCGGTGGACGGCCGCAGGATGCCGGCGAGGTACTCGCCGATCCGGCGGACCTCGGCCGAGTCGTCGACGTGGACGAGGGTGGCGTGGGTGATGCGGTACGGGGATCCGCCGGGTGTGACCGAGGCGGGCGCGGGGACCACCCCGTCCAGCGGGGTCGCCGTCGCGGCCCGGGGTGCGGGTGCCGCGCCGACGGTGAACACGCCTGCCGCCGCCAGAAGCAGCAGTGACCCGAGGATGCGGGTCAGTCGGGGAGTCGTGCTGAGCTTGCGTCTCACGTGCGCTCCCTTCAGGAATGGTAAAGACCACTCTCCCGCAGATCTGGTGAAACAATCCCCGCATGGCGGAAATCATCCAGAAGGACGGCACATGGGCATTCGACGGGGATGTACTGCGGCTGACCCCGGGACGGGACAAGAACGTGAGCCTGCTCCGCCGCGAACTGGGTGAACTCGTCGTACCGCTGGAGGCGTTGGCCGGTGTCTCCTTCGAGCAGGGGAAGAAGTCCGGGCGGCTGCGGCTGCGGCTGCGCGACGGCGCCGATCCGCTGACGCAGGCCACCGGCGGCCGGCTCACCGAGCCGCACGACCCCTATCAGCTGACCGTGGAGTCCGACCGGTACGGCGTCGCGGAGTACTTCGCGGACGAGGTGCGCAACGCCCTGCTGCTGGGAGGGGTTTCACCGGATCCGGTCTCCGAGTACCTGCTGCCGGGGCCGTCCCTGCCGGTGTCCGTCTCGGCCGGCGACGGCACGGCGAGCTTCGACGGGGAGCGGGTCCGGCTGGAGTGGAACTGGAAGACCGAGAACGCCAAGGCCAACGTCGGCACCCGGACCATACCGCTCGCGGACCTCCTCGGGGTGGAGTGGCAGCCGGCGGCCGGACTGGAGAACGGGCATCTGCGGTTCCTGGTGCGCGGCGCCCCGGCGACGGCGACGGCGAAGTACGACCCGAACGCGGTCGAGCTGTGGGGGTTCAAGAAGGACCCGCTGATGGCCCTGGTGGGCGCCGCCGTACGGGCCCGGCTGCCACATCCCTCGGCGGACACGGGCGCCCGGAGCGGGCCGCCGCGGCTCACCAAGGAGCCGGAGCCCGCCGGGGACGACCACGACGCGCTGCTGCGGCGCCTGCGTGAGCTGGGCGAGCTGCACGGCTCGGGGGTGCTGACGGACGAGGAGTTCACCCTGGCCAAGCAGGCGGTCCTCAAGCGCATGTGAGGACCGCCCGCTCCCGGCCCCGCGCGCCCCGCCTTCCGGGCGCGCGGTGGGACTACTTCGCCCGGCGGGCCACCGTGAAGTGGTCGATCCGGTCACCGGTCTCGGCGATGCCCTGGACCGTCAGGGTGGTGAAGCGGCCCTTCGGCGCGGGGGTGACGTCCACGCGCAGGAAGGAGTAGTTCAGGTAGCGCACGCGCGACCAGGTGACGGTCTCGTTCTGCTTGCCGTCCTTGAGGTTGACGAAGGAGGCCACGGAGTCGACCTCGTGCTCGTGGCCCTCGTACGAGTCCGGGGCGGTGAAGGCGTACAGGCTGCGGCCGGCGGCACCGGCCGTGACGTAGACCACGCCCTCGGTCTCGGGGTACGCCGTGCCGCCGATCGGCAGCTTCTTGGTGACCTCGTTGCCCTTGATGACGTCGGTGCGCTCGTACTGGTGGTTGTGGCCGTTGATGACCAGGTCGACCTGGTACTTGTCGAACAGCGGCACCCACTCCTGGCGCACGCCCCCCTCCGAGGCGTGCGCGGTGGAGGTGCAGTACGCGCAGTGGTGGAAGAACACGACGATGAAGTCGATGTCGTCGCAGGCCCTGAACTTCTTCAGCTGACCCTCGAACCAGGTCGTCTGGGTTCCTCCGGAGATGCCCAGGTTCGCCGGGATCTCGAAGGACACGTCGTTGGGGTCCAGCGAGATGACCGCCGTGTTGCCGTAGACGAAGGAGTAGACGCCCGGGAGGTTCTTGGCGTCCGGACCGTTGTCGGGCAGGGTCCAGCGGGCCTCCTCGCCGCCGTAGCCGTTGGGCGAGTACCAGGCCTCCATGTCGTGGTTGCCGTACGAGACCATCCACGGGATCTGCTTGGCGACCGACTCGGTCTGGTGCAGGAACTGGTCCCAGGTGCGCGAGTCGAAGCCGGTGTCGGCGGTCTTGCCGGCGCCGGACGGGTCGGCGTAGGCGATGTCACCGGCGTGCAGGTGGAAGGCCGGGTCCTGGCCGAGGATCAGGCTGTCGTTGGCCAGGCCGTGGTAGCTCACGCCCTGGTCGCCGAAGGCCGTGAAGGTGAACGGCGCCTTGTGGGCGGGGGCGGTGGTGAAGGTGCCCAGGGTGCCCAGCAGGTGCGGCTCGGCCGGGTCGAAGCCCTGGTGGCCCACGCCGTAGTAATAGGTCTTGCCGGGGCGCAGGTGGGTGAGCTTGGCATGGATGTAGTACTGCGTGTGGTCGCCGCTCGCGCCGACACCGGCCGGGGTGTAGAGGCTGCGGACCTCGGCGGGGATCCTGCGGGAGAGGTCCCAGGGGTGGGCGCCGATGCGGATGAACGGGTTCTTCACCGCGACCGGGACCTGCCAGGAGACGGTCATCTCGGTGCGCGGGTCGCTGCCGTAGGCGAGGTGGCGACCGAAGGGGGCGACGTGCGCGCCGTCGACCGTCTCGGCGGCGGAGGCGGTGCGCTGGGTCGGCACGGCGGCCTGGGCGGTGGCACCCGGTACGAATGCGCCACCCGCGACGGCGCCCAGCGTGACCGCTCCGCCCCGGATCATCGTGCGCCTCGAGAACCTCGCCCGCAGGTACTCGTGCTGCTCGGCCATGCTCATGCGCTCGGCGAGCTTCTCGGGTACTCCCATACGTGGAATGTCCATGACGTCTGAAAGTGGTCTACAACCACAACGAGACGCAAGACACAAGATGGACAGCTTGCAAACACAGGCTCAAAAGCGACGCGAGAGGCACCTGCCCGGAATCGGGCAGGATTCTTGCGAAACCGGCGCTCGTACTTCAGGATCTACCGGGTGCACGAGGAACTTGTCGATCATCTGACGCGCTCCACGCCCCTGAGCCGGGGCGAGGCGCTGCGGGTGGTGCAGGACGTGCTCGCCTACTTCGACGAGACGACGCAGGACTACGTCCGTCGCCGCCACCGCGAACTGCAGACCCAGGGGCTGCAGAACACGGAGATCTTCGAACGGATCGAGGCGGACCTGAAATACCGGGCGGTCGCGCCGCCGGAGCTGACGCTCAGGCAGCTGCGCCGCATGGTCTACGGCTGAGAACCAGTCGGGACGACAGGCTGAGGGATACCCATATATGTGCGGAATTGTCGGATACATCGGGAAGCGTGATGTGGCTCCCCTGCTCCTAGAGGGCCTGCAGCGCCTGGAGTACCGGGGCTACGACTCGGCGGGCATCGTCGTCACCTCCCCGAAGACGGCCGGCCTGAAGATGGTCAAGGCCAAGGGCCGGGTGCGCGACCTGGAGGCGAAGGTCCCGGCGCGCTTCAAGGGCACCACCGGCATCGCCCACACCCGCTGGGCCACCCACGGCGCCCCCTCCGACGTGAACGCCCACCCGCACATGTCGGCCGACCAAAAGGTCGCCGTCGTGCACAACGGCATCATCGACAACGCGGCCGACCTGCGCCGCAAGCTGGAGGCGGACGGCGTCGAGTTCCTCTCCGAGACCGACACCGAGGTCCTGGTCCACCTGATCGCCCGCTCGGGGGCCGAGAAGCTGGAGGACAAGGTCCGCGAGACGCTGCGCGTGGTCGAGGGCACCTACGGCATCGCGGTGATGCACGCCGACTTCTCCGACCGCATCGTGGTGGCCCGCAACGGCTCCCCGGTGGTCCTCGGCATCGGCGAGAAGGAGATGTTCGTCGCCTCGGACATCGCCGCCCTGGTCGCCCACACCCGGCAGATAGTGACGCTGGACGACGGCGAGATGGCCACCCTCAAGGCCGACGACTTCCGCACCTACACCACCGAGGGCACCCGCACCGCGGCCGAGCCGACCACCGTGGAGTGGGAGGCCGCCTCCTACGACATGGGCGGCCACGACACCTACATGCACAAGGAGATCCACGAGCAGGCCGACGCCGTGGACCGCGTGCTGCGCGGCCGCATCGACGACCGCTTCTCCACGGTGCACCTCGGCGGGCTCAACCTGGACGCCCGCGAGGCCCGGCAGATCCGCCGCGTGAAGATCCTCGGCTGCGGCACCTCGTACCACGCGGGCATGATCGGCGCCCAGATGATCGAGGAGCTGGCCCGTATCCCCGCCGACGCCGAGCCGGCCTCCGAGTTCCGCTACCGCAACGCGGTCGTGGACCCCGACACCCTCTATGTCGCGGTCTCCCAGTCCGGTGAGACGTACGACGTGCTGGCCGCCGTGCAGGAGCTGAAGCGCAAGGGCGCCCGTGTCTTCGGCGTCGTCAACGTCGTCGGCTCGGCGATCGCGCGCGAGGCGGACGCCGGGATCTACGTCCACGCGGGCCCCGAGGTCTGCGTGGTCTCCACGAAGTGCTTCACCAACACGACGGTGGCCTTCGCACTGCTCGCCCTCCACCTGGGCCGCACCCGGGACCTCTCGGTCCGTGACGGCAAGCGGATCATCGAGGGCCTGCGGAAGCTGCCGGAGCAGATCACCGAGATCCTGAAGCAGGAGGAGGAGATCAAGAGGCTGGCCGAGCAGTACGCCGACGCCCGCTCGATGCTCTTCGTCGGCCGCGTGCGGGGCTACCCGGTGGCCCGCGAGGCCTCCCTGAAGCTGAAGGAGGTCTCGTACATCCACGCCGAGGCCTACCCGGCCTCCGAGCTCAAGCACGGCCCGCTGGCCCTCATCGAGCCGGCCCTCCCCACGGTCGCGATCGTCCCCGACGACGACCTCCTGGAGAAGAACCGCGCGGCCCTGGAGGAGATCAAGGCCCGCAGCGGCAAGATCCTCGCGGTGGCCCACCAGCACCAGGAGAAGGCCGACCAGACGATCGTGGTCCCGAAGAACGAGGACGAACTGGACCCGATCCTGATGGGCATCCCCCTCCAGCTCCTGGCGTACCACACGGCAAAGGCACTCGGGCGGGACATCGACAAGCCGAGGAACCTCGCCAAGTCGGTGACGGTGGAGTAGTTCCCTCCAGGGGCGCGGGGAACTGCGCGAGAGACCACGACGGCGCCGCACAGGCAAGACAACGGAACGGCCCCCCACGTGTGCCACCATGCACGCGGGGGGCCGTTCCGTGCCGCTGAGAATCAGCCGGTGGCCGTCACCCCCCGGCGGGCGGCACGCCTGGGAAGAGCCGTCGGCCAGTGCGCGACAGCCGCAGTCGCCGCATACCAAGCCACCGCCCCCGAAGCGGCAGCGACCCAGCCCCCGACCTTGGTCAACGAGGAGCTGTCCGCGAAGGCCGCGACGGCCAGCACCAGCATCGCCAGGAACAGCAGCCCGTGCATGACCTGACCGAGGCTGTCCCCGCCCGCGAGGGTGAGGGTGAGCGCCACGAGGGCGAACAGAAGCAGGAAGAGCCCGGCCGCGTCGGCCGACGAGTGACCCGCGACCGCCCAGGTGAACCACAGGGCGCCAAGAGCCACAAAACCTGTACCGGAGGCGCTGTCGCCGCCCCGGAAGGCCAGCAGGCCGACGAGGAACAGAGCGACTCCGCCCACATAGTGGGCCACTGACACGGCGTCGGACGCGGCCACGCCGTGAATCACGCCAGTCGTACCGAGGCCGAACGCCAACAGGGTGATTCCCAGGGCGAGTCGGCCCACTACCGTAGTGCTTCCGCTTCCCGCAGAGACTTCGCTGTCCACGGCGGGCTCCCTTCGTGCTGTGCAGTTGTTGCGCGGGTGACCGGTATATGCCCTTCACAAGGGCACAAACCACCTCTACGCGCGAGTAGTTTCGCGCTGCACAAAGGGAGTTGAGAGGGTCAGGAAAAGACGATCACGGGATGACGATCACGGGCCGCTGCGCCCGCTTGGCCAGCCGTCCGGCCACGGAGCCGAAGATCCGGCCGACGATGCCGTGCGTCGAGCCGACCACGATCGCGTCGGCCTCGTACTCCCGCCCCACCTCTTCGAGTTCGTGGCAGATGTCGCCGCCCCGCTCGACCAGGATCCAGGGCACCTCGGCCAGATAGTCGGCACAGGCGAGCTCCAGGCCGAGCACTTCGGTGCGGTGGTCCGGCACGTCGACGAAGACGGGCGGCTCGCAGCCGGCCCACACGGTGGTGGGCAGCCGGTTGGCCACATGGACGATGATCAGGCCCGAGCGGGAGCGGTGGGCCATGCCGATCGCGTAGGCGAGGGCGCGCTCACTGGACGTCGAGCCGTCGAAGCCGACGACGACGCCGTGCTTGAAGGCGGGGTCGCAGGAGGGGTGTGACTCTTCCGCCGCCAGGGGATCGGCCGCCGTGGGATCGGCGACCGGCCGCTTGCGGTCCGCGGGTTCGAAGAATTCGTGACCGGCCATGGCTGTCTCGGCGTTGTGATCCTTTGTGGGTGGGGGGTGACATCGTGCAACGGAGCTGTGTCCGGGAAACGTCTTCCCATCCCCATACCCTCAAGGGTACGGCGGCACGCCTCCTCTGCCCAGTTCCCGCACACGCTCCGTAAGCGACCCCCCGGTGTCCGTAGGGGTTCCCCGGAGCATGCACGAGCATCGCCCGTAACGCAATGGTTGCTGCCCCGTACAGGCGGTTTGCACTGGATTCGCGGAGCCGCGGGGGTTTTCCCGAAGGCACGGCCGGTGACCGACGGATCGAACAGGCGTTGAACGGGGTGAGCCGTCGCCACAGGGAGTACGAGATGTCCGGACGCCGATCCGCCCCCGATCCGCACCCCGCCCCGGACACCACGAGTGACGTGATCCGCTGGGCGGCCTTCAGCTGTGTCCTCGTACCCGTGGTCCTCGTCTGGTACGGCACCTCGCTCGCCGGCGCCGCCGGCACCTTCCTGGGCCTCGCCGCCGTCACGGCGGTCTGCCGCGTTCTGCTGCGTCACTCGGAACGTTGCGCGGCGCAAAGAGGCGGACGTCACACCCGACAAAAGACACCGGTCGACTGACCGGTTTTTGCACCCTCGAACGCTGCTTTTCAGCCAACTTCTGGATACCGCTCCAAGAGGGTCCCGACCACCCCCCAACCCCCGTTCCACCTGCACGGAAAGGGTCTGAGCGACCCTGCGCACCCTACGCGGTTTGGCCACTGCGACAAGGCGCACTTCCCTGCACGCCCCACTAGTGCAACCCTTCGTGATCGAATGCTTCACGCCAAGTTGTCATGTCGACAATGCGCGGCGTGTGGAACTGGCCACCGACAGACCGCGGGAGCCAGTAGATTTCGATCTTGATGTCTTATGGCGGGGGACTCGTGCAGGACCGAGGGGAAACGTGCAGGAGCGACACAACCGAGGAGCCGCGACCACCGAGGGGGGCTTAGCAGCCATGAGCCACGACTCCACTGCCGCGCCGGACGCCGCAGCCCGGAAACTGTCCGGGCGACGTCGCAAGGAGATCGTCGCGGTACTGCTGTTCAGCGGCGGCCCCATCTTCGAGAGTTCCATACCGCTTTCGGTGTTCGGGATCGATCGCCAGGACGCCGGAGTGCCGCGCTACCGACTGCTGGTGTGCGCAGGCGAGGAAGGCCCGCTGCGGACCACAGGGGGCCTGGAACTCACCGCGCCGCATGGGCTGGAGGCGATCTCACGCGCCGGGACGGTCGTCGTACCGGCCTGGCGCTCGATCACCGCGCCGCCGCCGGAGGAAGCGCTCGACGCGCTGCGCCGAGCGCATGAGGAGGGTGCCCGCATCGTCGGGCTGTGCACGGGCGCGTTCGTGCTCGCGGCGGCCGGACTGCTGGACGGCCGCCCGGCGACCACCCACTGGATGTACGCACCGACGCTGGCCAAGCGCTATCCGTCGGTGCACGTGGATCCGCGTGAGCTGTTCGTCGACGACGGCGACGTACTGACGTCGGCCGGCACGGCCGCGGGGATCGACCTGTGTCTGCACATCGTGCGGACGGACCACGGCAACGAGGCGGCAGGCGCGCTCGCCCGCCGTCTGGTGGTCCCGCCGCGCCGCAGCGGCGGTCAGGAGCGCTATCTCGACAGGTCTTTACCAGAGGAGATCGGCGCCGACCCGCTCGCCGAGGTCGTCGCCTGGGCGCTGGAACACCTCCACGAGCAGTTCGACGTGGAGACGCTGGCGGCACGCGCCTATATGAGCCGCCGTACGTTCGACCGCCGGTTCCGCTCGCTCACCGGCAGCGCGCCGCTGCAGTGGCTGATCACGCAGCGGGTGCTCCAGGCGCAGCGGCTGCTGGAGACGTCGGACTACTCCGTGGACGAGGTGGCGGGCCGCTGCGGCTTCCGCTCACCGGTCGCGCTGCGCGGGCACTTCCGGCGCCAGCTCGGCTCGTCCCCCGCCGCCTACCGGGCCGCCTACCGGGCCCGCCGGCCGCAGGGCGAACGGCCGGGCGACACGGAGCCGCCGGTGTCCCACCCCGGCTCGCCGGGCGTCCCGACGGGCCTGCCCGGCCACGGACCGATGGGGCCCATGCCCGCCCTGCTCCACCCGGAGCGGGACAGCGCGGTACCGATGCAGAGCCGCCGGCAGGCCGCAGGCGCGGTGGGCCTGCTGCCGGGGCCGCGCAGCGGTGGCTGAGCAAGGCGTGAGAGAGGCGTGAAGAAAGGGGGGCGGATCACCATCCGCCCCCCTTTCTCATGCCGGGCTCCTCGCGCTCGGCGCGTCACGCACCAGCACGGGGGGACCCAAAAGTGGACGTCAGCTTTAGGGTAGGTCGCATGAACGATCGCATGGTGTGGATCGACTGCGAGATGACCGGCCTCTCGCTGTCCGACGACGCTCTCATCGAGGTGGCCGCCCTCGTCACCGATTCCGAGCTGAACGTACTCGGCGAGGGGGTGGACATCGTCATCCGCCCGCCGGACTCGGCGCTGGAGACGATGCCGGAGGTGGTGCGTCAGATGCACACCGCGTCCGGGCTGCTGGACGAGCTGGCCGGCGGCACCACGCTGGCCGACGCCGAGGCGCAGGTCCTCGCCTACGTCCGCGAGCACGTCAAGGAGCCCGGCAAGGCCCCGCTGTGCGGCAACTCCGTCGGCACCGACCGCGGCTTCCTGGAGCGGGACATGGGGGCCCTGGAGAGCTACCTCCACTACCGGATCGTGGACGTCTCCAGCATCAAGGAGCTGGCCCGGCGCTGGTACCCGCGGGCGTACTTCAACAGCCCGGAGAAGAACGGCAACCACCGCGCCCTCGCCGACATCCGCGAGTCGATCGCCGAACTGAGGTACTACCGCGAGGCCATCTTCGTCCCGCAGCCCGGCCCGGACTCCGACACCGCCAGGGCGATCGCCGCCAAGCACGTCCTGCCTGCTCAGTAGGGCTTCGAAGGTCCCGCGCACGGGTGTCGAAAAACCTGTGCGCGAGCACCCCTTCGGACCCTGTAGACTTCTTCTCGGCCGGTCGGGGAAACGACAAGTTCGACCGCCGGTCATGGTGGGTGTAGCTCAGCTGGTAGAGCACCTGGTTGTGGTCCAGGATGCCGCGGGTTCGAGTCCCGTCACTCACCCTGAGTGATCAGCCGGTGACTCCGTCGAAAGACGGGTCACCGGCTGATTCGTTTCCGGCGTCTTCTGCTCCGGCGCCTTCTGTCCCGCACCCGGGCCTCCCCGCAGCGGCACCTCGCGCAGCAGTACCGCCGCGACGAACGCCAGGGCGCACACCGCGGCCGCCGTCAGGAAGATGTGCTGTGTGCCGTTCGCCACAGCCGTCCGGTACCTCTCCCCCGTCGCCGAGGCCGGCACGGCACGGGTGAACAGGGAGCCGAAGACGGCCACGCCGAGCGAGCCGCCCAGCGTGCGGAAGAGGTTCGTCGCCGCGGAGGCCGCTCCCATGTCCCGCAGTTCCACGCTGTTCTGCGCGATCGTCGACCCCATCTGCAACGTGAAGCCCATCCCGAGGCCGACCAGAGCCATGAAACAGCCCGCCGCGACACGGGAGGTGCCGGTGTCCATCGTGGCCAGCAGCAGCGTGCCCGCCGTGAGCAGCAGGGTGCCCAGCACCGGGAAGATCTTGTACCGGCCGGTGCGGGACATGACCTTTCCGGCGAGGTTGGAGGCGATCACCACCGGGATCATCAGCGGCAGCAGGAGCAGGCCGGAGCTGGTGGCCGTGGCGCCCTGGACCGTCTGCTGGAACAGGGGCAGATAGAGCGCCGAGCCGAACATCACCACGCCGACCGCGAGCAACAGGCCGACGGCGAGGGGGAAGTTGCGGTGGCCGGTGAAGACGCGGGGCGGGAGCAGGGGTTCGGGCGTGCGCCGCTCCACGGCGGCGAAGGCGGCCGCACCGAAGACGGCCACCGCCCACAGGACCAGGATCTGCCAGGAGGTCCACGCGTACGTCGTACTGGCCCAGGTCGCCGCGAGGACCGCCGCGACGATGGTGACCGTCAGGACGGCGATGCCCGCCCAGTCGATCCGCGGCCTGCTCCTGGGGTCCCGCGCGGGCAGGTGGAGCAGCAACTGGATCCAGACCAGCGCGATCAGACCGAGGGGCAGGTTGACGTAGAACGCCCAGCGCCAGCCGAGGTGGCCGGTGACGAAGCCGCCGACCAGCGGGCCGCCCACCACGCCGACGGCCATCACGGTGGCCGTCATGCCCTGGTACCGGCCGCGCTCCCGAGGTGAGACCAGGGTGCCGATCAGCGCGAACGCCCCGGCGGCCAGCCCGCCCGCCCCTATGCCCTGCAGGGCGCGGAACTCGATCAGCTGGACCATCGAGTGGGCCGCGCCCGCGAGCAGCGAGCCGAGCAGGAACACCACGATCGAGGCCTGGAAGACGACCTTACGGCCGTAGAGATCGCCGAACTTGCCCCAGATCGGGGTGGCCACGGCGGTGGCCAGGGTGTAGACGGTGACGACCCAGGAGAGGTGCTCAAGTCCCCCCAGATCTCGGACGATCGTCGGCATCGCCGTACCGACGATGTTGTTGTCGAGCATGCCCAGCAGCATGGCGAGCATGACGCCGAGCAACGTCCAGCGGACGTCTTTGGTGTGTGTGGTCATGCCCAGCAGAAAAGCATACCGATTTAATAAGTGCAATGAGTCAACTTTTGAATCGGGGTAACCGAGCGGGTTACCCTACGGGCATGACCGAGACCATGGGCCGCCGCGAACGCAAGAAGGCCGCGACCCGCCAGGCACTGGCGGACGCGGCACTGGAGCTGTTCCTGGAGCGCGGCTTCGACGAGGTGAGCATCAGGGACGTGGCCGAGGCCGCGGACGTCTCCACCACGACCCTCTTCAAGCACTTCCCGAGCAAGGAGGCGCTGCTCTTCGACATGGACGCGGACGTCGAGTCCGCCCTGGTCGCGGCGGTCCGGGAGAGGTCACCGGACACCTCGGCCCTCCAGGCGCTGCGCACGCACACGCTGGAGATGCGGACCTTCAAGGCGC
Organism: Streptomyces griseochromogenes; assembly: GCF_001542625.1. Lineage (NCBI taxonomy): Bacteria > Bacillati > Actinomycetota > Actinomycetes > Kitasatosporales > Streptomycetaceae > Streptomyces > Streptomyces griseochromogenes. The sequence goes on from NZ_CP016279.1 coordinate 9,581,922, forward strand.
AGCACCAGGAGCAGATCGCCGTGTTCCTGCGGCTGATCAACAGCACCCCGGCCCTCATCGAGTACCACCGGCGCATGTGGATGCGGCACGAACGCGCCCTCGCCGAGGCCGTCGCCGCCGACCTCGGCGCCCCGGCCGACGACCCGGCCTGCGCGGCCCTGGCCCATCTGGCCCTGGAGGCTCGCGCCCTGGCCGGCACCTCGCCCGACCCGGAGGCCGCCGTCAACGCGGCGTTCGACCTGCTGGAGAAGGGATGGGAGGCGGTACGGCCGGGCAGCTGACGGGAGGGGCGGTCCGCGTCGGCCTCGGCCCGCTCACGACGAGGCCCGCACCACCAGCTCCGTGGGCAGTACCGCGTGCCGCCGCTCCAGCCCCCGCGACGCCGCCGGGCGGCGGTCGGCGATCTCCGCGAGCAGCAGGTCGATCATCGCGCGGCCCATCTCCACGATGGGCTGGCGGACACTGGTCAGCGGCGGATCCATATGGCGGGCGATGGCCGAGTCGTCGTAGCCGACGAGGGCCACGTCGTCGGGGATCCGGCGGCCCGCCTCGCGCAGCACCTGCCGTGCACCGGCCGCCGTGACATCGGAGCCGGCGAAGACCGCGTCCAGATCGGGGGACCGCTCCAGCAGCGCCGTCATCGCCCGCCGGCCGCCCTCCTCGGTGAAGTCCCCCGGCTCGATGAGGAGTTCGTCCACCTCCCGGCCCGCGTCCCGCAGGGCGTCGCGGTAGCCGTCGACACGGCGCTGGGCACCGTAGACATCGAGGCGGCCGGTGATGTGCGCGATCCTACGGCTGCCCCGGGCCATCAGGTGCTCCACCGCCGAGCGGCCGCCGCCGTAGTTGTCCGAGTCCACCGAGGTGAGCGCCTCCGCGGCCGAGCGCGGGCCGCTGATCACCGCCGGGATCTCCAGTTGGGAGAGCAGGTCGGGCAGCGGGTCGTCGGCGTGCACCGAGACCAGCAGGACGCCGTCCACCCGGTGGGCCGCCAGATACTGCGCGAGGCGCTGCCGCTCCCGGTCGCTGCCCGCGAAGATCAGCAGCAACTGCATCTCCGTGTCGGAGAGCTCGCCGCCGACACCGCGCAGCATGTCCGAGAAGTACGGCTCCGCGAAGAAGCGGGTCTCGGGCTCGGGGACGACGAGCGCGATGGCGTCGGTGCGGTTGGCCGCGAGGGCACGGGCCGCGGTGTTGGGGACGTAGCCGAGTTCGGCGACGGCCGCCTCGACCGCCGCGCGGGTCGCGTCGCTGACCCGGGGCGAGCCGTTGATCACGCGCGAGACCGTGCCCCGGCCGACCCCGGCCCGGGCGGCGACCTCCTCGAGCGTGGGCCGCCCGCCGCTCCGGCTCCGCGCTCCGTGGCCTGCCATGGGCTCCGCCTTTCTCGACACCAGCATCTCGGCCGGCCTGGAATCTAACAGGCCCGTCCATCCCCATCCGCCCACCCGAGCGGGGCCGGCTAACGGCCCGATAACTGACGGCGGTTGCCACCGTCCGCTCCCTTGACACCCCGCCCGGAACCGGCGACTCTTCAACACATCACATGTGGGAGCGCTCCCACGGTACCTGACACCTACACATCCCGCACGTTCCCCGCCCGAGCCGCAGCGAACACCAACGGGCCCGATTTCCATGCAGTCGGCCGGGGGGTCGGCACGTCAGGCAACAGGAGGACGCAATGCGCACGAGCATCCGCCGGTCCCACAGGCTGGGGGCCTTCGTGGCCGTCGCCGCGCTGACCACGGGGCTGCTGGCCGGCTGCGCCAAGGACTCGGACGACGGATCGTCGGACGACTCGGACGGCGGCTCAGGCGGCAAGGGCAAGACCACGCTGACCATCGGGACCTTCGGTGTCTTCGGTTACAAGCAGGCCGGCCTCTACGACGAGTACATGAAGCTCCACCCGGACATCAGCATCAAGGAGAACGTCACCACCCGTACCGACGTCTACTGGCCGAAGGTGCTCACCCGCCTGCAGGCCGGGTCCGGCACCGACGACATCGAGGCCATCGAGATCGGCAACATCACCGAGGCCGTGCAGACCCAGGCCGACAAGTTCGTCGACCTCGGCAAGGACGTCGACAAGTCCCAGTGGCTGGACTGGAAGAACGCCCAGGCGACCACGAAGGACGGCAAGCTCATCGGGCTCGGCACCGACGTCGGGCCGATGGCCGTCTGCTACCGCAAGGACATGTTCCAGAAGGCGGGTCTGCCGACCGACCGCGCCAAGCTCGCCCAGCTGTGGAAGGGCGACTGGTCCAAGTACGTCGACCTCGGCAAGCAGTACATGAAGAAGGCGCCCAAGGGCACCAAGTTCGTGGACTCGGCCTCCTCGGTCTACAACGCGGCGGTGGGCGGCGCGAGCGAGCGGTACTACGACAAGGACGGCAACGTCGTCTGGGACAAGTCCGAGGGCGTGAAGAAGGCCTGGGACGCCGCCATGACCGTCGCCACCAGCGACATGTCGGCGAAGCTGAAGCAGTTCGACCCGACCTGGGACCAGGGCTTCGCCAACGGCACCTTCGCCAGCATCGCCTGCCCGGCCTGGATGGTCGGCTACATCGAACAGAAGTCGGGCGACTCCGGCAAGGGCAAGTGGGACGTGGCGGCGGCGCCGGCGGCGTCCAACTGGGGCGGCTCCTTCCTCGGCGTGCCGACGGCGACCAAACACCAGAAGGAGGCCGTCGCACTGGCGAAGTGGCTGACCGCGCCCGAGCAGCAGGCGAAGGTCTTCGCCAAGCAGGCCAGCTTCCCCTCGACCCCGTCGGCGTACGCGACCCTGAAGCCGCAGGCCGACACCACGGCGTACTTCTCGAACGCGCCGCTCACCCAGATCTTCTCCGACTCCGCAAAGACCATCCCCCCGCAGCCCCTCGGCCCCAAGGACAAGCCGATCGACAACGCGATCAGCGACATCGGCATCCTCCAGGTCGAGCAGAAGGGCAAGTCGCCCGCCGAGGGCTGGGACGCGGCGGCCAAGGAGATCAAGGACGTGCTCGGCCAGTGACCAGCCCCGACGAGGCCCTCGCGCACTCCGCGTCGAGCGCCGACGCCGCGCCCGGCACCCCGCCGGGCGCGGCCCGGGGCGCTCACGGTCGCGGTGCGCCGGCGGGTGCCGACTCCTGGCGCAGCCGGCTGTACCGCTGGGACATGAAGGCGTCGCCGTACGTGTTCGTGGCCCCCTTCTTCGTCCTGTTCGGGGCCTTCACACTGGTCCCGCTGCTCTACACGGCCTGGTACTCGCTGCACAACGTGCAGCTGTCGGCCCTGGACCACCAGACCTGGGCGGGCCTGGACAACTACCAGCACCTGCTGTCCTCGGACTTCTTCTGGAACGCCCTGGAGAACACCTTCACCATCGGTCTGATCTCCACCGTTCCGCAGCTGATGGCGGCCGTCTGGCTGGCCCATCTGCTGAACTACAGGCTGCGCGGCTCGACCGTGTGGCGGGTGGTGATGCTGACTCCGTACGCGACCTCGGTGGCGGCCGCGACCCTGGTGTTCACGCTGCTGTACTCGTGGGACGGCGGCATGGTCAACTGGGTCCTCCACTTCTTCGGGGCGGGCCCGGTCAACTGGCGTGAGTCGGACTGGGGTTCGCAGTTCGCGGTGTCCTCGATCGTGATCTGGCGGTGGACCGGGTACAACGCGCTGATCTATCTGGCGGCGATGCAGGCGATCCCGACGGATCTGTACGAGTCGGCGGCGATCGACGGTGCCAACCGCTGGCAGCAGTTCCGGCATGTGACGATCCCGCAGCTCAGGCCCACGATTCTGTTCACGGTCGTCGTCTCCACCATCGGCGCGACCCAGCTCTTCGGCGAGCCGCTGCTGTTCGGCGGGGTCAGCGGCTCCAAGGGCGGCTCGGAGCACCAGTACCAGACGCTCGGTCTGTACATGTACGACCAGGGCTGGATCATCGGCAATCTCGGCAAGGCGTCCGCGATCGCCTGGTCGATGTTCCTGATCCTGCTGCTCGTCGCCGCGGTCAATCTGCTGCTCACCCGACGGCTGAGGAAGAGCCAATGACGACCAGTGAAGTCACTGTGCCTGCCGCGAAGGTGAAGCGGCGCCGGGCGATGGGCGCGGGCAGGCAGTTGCACGCGGGCCCGGTGACGTATGTCGTGCTGACCGTCTTCGCCCTCGCTTCCCTGGCCCCGCTGGTGTGGACGGCGATCGCGGCCTCGCGTACCGCCCACCGGCTGGACCAGACTCCGCCGCCGCTGTGGTTCGGCGGCAACCTGTTCAAGAACCTGCAGAGCGCCTGGGACCAGGCGGGGCTCGGCACCGCGATGTTCAACTCACTGATCGTGGCGGGCACGATCACGGTGAGCACGGTGCTGTTCTCCACGCTGGCCGGCTTCGCCTTCGCCAAGCTGCGGTTCCGCTTCTCCGGACTGCTGTTGCTGCTGACCATCGGCACGATGATGATCCCGCCGCAGCTGGCCGTCGTACCGCTGTACCTGTGGATGTCGGACCTCGGCTGGTCCAACCAGCTGCAGACGGTGATCCTGCCGAGCCTGGTGACCGCGTTCGGCACCTTCTTCATGCGGCAGTACCTGGTGCAGGCGCTGCCGTCGGAGCTGATCGAGGCGGCCCGGGTGGACGGGGCGAGCAGCCTCCGGGTCGTCTGGCACGTGGTCTTCCCGGCCGCCCGGCCCGCGATGGCCGTGCTCGGCCTGCTGACCTTCGTGTTCGCCTGGAACGACTTCCTGTGGCCGATCATCGCCCTGAACCAGCAGAACCCGACCGTCCAGGTGGCCCTGAACTCGCTCGGCACCGGCTATGTCCCGGACCAGGCGGTGATCATGGCCGGCGCCCTGCTCGGCACGCTGCCGCTGCTGATCGCCTTCCTGCTGTTCGGCAAGCAGATCGTGGGCGGGATCATGCAGGGCGCGATCAAGGGCTGACCTTCCCCCGAGGGGCCGGGCGACCGCCACCCCGGCCCCTCTCCCCCTCTTCCCACCACCGCACCGGTCTCCTACGACGTCAATGGGAGCGCTTCCATGCCCAACACCGTTTCCCCTGCCTCCGTGACCTTTCCCCCCGCCTTCCTGTGGGGCGCCGCCACCTCCGCGTACCAGATCGAGGGGGCGGTGCGCGAGGGCGGCCGCACCCCCTCGATCTGGGACACCTTCAGCCATACGCAGGGCAGGACGGCCGGCGGCGAGACCGGTGACATCGCCGTCGACCACTACCACCGCTACCGGGACGACGTGGCGCTGATGGCGGAGCTGGGCCTGACCGCCTACCGCTTCTCCGTCTCCTGGTCCCGGGTGCAGCCCACGGGCCGGGGCCCGGCGGTTCAGATGGGCCTGGACTTCTACCGCCGTCTGGTGGACGAGCTGCTGTCCGCCGGGATCAAGCCGGCGCTCACCCTCTACCACTGGGACCTGCCGCAGGAGCTGGAGGACGCGGGCGGCTGGCCGGAGCGGGACACCGCCTTCCGGTTCGCCGAGTACGCGCAGCTGGTCGGCGAGGCGCTCGGCGACCGCGTGGAGCAGTGGATCACCGTCAACGAGCCCTGGTGCAGCGCCTTCCTGGGCTACGGCTCCGGTGTACACGCCCCCGGCCGCACCGACCCGGCCGCCGCCCTGCGCGCGGCCCACCACCTCAACCTGGCCCACGGCCTGGGCGCGACGGCCCTGCGCTCGGTGATGCCGGCCCGCAACCAGGTCGCCATCAGCCTCAACTCCGCGGTGGTACGGCCCCTTTCGCAGGAGCCGGCCGACCTCGCGGCGGCCCGCCGGATCGACGACCTGGCCAACGGGATCTTCCACGGCCCGATCCTGCACGGTGCGTACCCCGAGTCGCTCTTCCCGGAGACGGCCTCGGTCACCGACTGGTCGTACATCCTCGACGGCGACGTCCGCACCATCCATGTGCCGCTGGACGCCCTCGGCCTGAACTACTACACCCCGACACTCGTCTCTGCGGCCCCCGGCGAGATCAAGGGGCCGCGCCAGGACGGCCACGGCGCGAGCGAGCACTCCCCCTGGCCGGGCGCCGGCACCGTGCTGTTCCACCAGACCCCGGGCGAGCGCACCGAGATGGGCTGGACGATCGATCCGACGGGCCTGCACGAGCTGATCATGCGGTACACGCGGGAGGCACCGGGCCTGCCGCTGTACGTGACCGAGAACGGCGCGGCCTACGACGACAAGCCCGACCCCGACGGCCGGGTGCACGACCCGGAGCGCATCGCCTACCTGCACGGCCACCTCTCGGCGGTCCGTCGCGCCCTCACCGACGGCGCGGACGTCCGCGGCTACTACCTGTGGTCCCTGCTGGACAACTTCGAGTGGGCGTACGGCTACGGCAAGCGGTTCGGGGCGGTGTACGTGGACTACGCGACGCTCGAGCGGACGCCGAAGTCGAGTGCGCGGTGGTACGGCGAGGCGGCGCGGACGGGGGCGCTGCCGGCGGTGCAGGCCGACTAGCGGAGCGGGGCGCGGCACGCCGGGGAGTGCCGCGCCGGTGCGCTCAGGAGCCGAAGAGCTCGGTCATCTCGGTGAGCTTGCCGTCGCCGCCCACGGCCACGTCGAAGTAGTTCTCGCCATAGCAGTCGCTGGTGTCGGCCTTGGCCGTGGCGGTGTCCTGCGCGGTGCCGTTGACGCAGACCCGGATGTGCTCGAGGCCGCCGCCGGCGGCGGTCGTCTTCGCCGGCCCGCTCTTCTTCACGTGGAGGAGCGTGATGGGGGTGTCGCCGGACTCGACGGTGTACTCGTGTTCCTTCCCGCCCGCCTGGTAGAAGGCGCCCTCGGTGGAGCTGCAGTGCTGTACGGCGTCCTTGGTGGTGAGCGTGTTCATCGCGCCGGAGACGCTCTCGACCAGGACGTACTTGTGGCCCTTGGCGAGGGTCGGGCAGCCGCCCTTGGCGGTGGGGCTCGCGGAGGCGGAAGGGCTCGCGGTACCGGTGGGGCTCGCGGTACCGGTGGCCTCGGCGGTGTCCTCGGGCTGACAGGCGGTCAGCGTGAGTGCGGCGCAGGCGAGTGCGGTCGCGGCAAGGGCATGGCGAATGGACGTCACGGTTCCCCCGAAGTGGTGCGGCCGGGCACGGGCGGCCCGGCGGATGACATGAGAAAGGGACCGTGCGTCGCTGTGACGGACGACGTCCGGCCCCGGTCGAAGATCGACCCGAGCCGGAACTATATAGGCATGATCATGCCTAGTCGGCAGAGGACGCGCGGCCCCCGGCGTGTCAGTTCAGGGCGCCGAACGCCTTCGAGAACGCGAACTTGTCCTGGGCGATCGAGCTGCACGTGGCGTCGGCGGTGGGCTTGGGACCGCCGTCGCACTGCTTGTCGCGGGTCGCGGACCACATGGAGAGCCAGCCGAGGCCCTTGGACTTGGCGAAGTTCACCAGCTGGGTGGCGTCGTCGACCTTGAAGACCTCGGAGGAGACGTCGTTGACGCCGATCATCGGGGTGACCGCGACCGTCTTCCAGGCGGCGGAGTCGGACAGGCCGAGCACGCTCTTGACCTGCGCCTGGGTGGCGGTGGCCGCCTGCTGCGCGTAGTCGCCCATGTCGCCGTTGTACGAGGCGCCGTAGTCCATCGCCATGATGTTGACGGTGTCGGTCTTCACGCCGTTGGACTTGGCGTTGGCGAGGAGGTTCACGCCGTCCTGGGTCAGGCCCTCGGGCATCACCGGGAGGGTGAAGGAGACGTCCAGGTTCGGGTGCTGGGCCTGGAGCTTGGCGATGGCCTGGGCGCGACGGGTGTTGGCGGCCGTGTTGGGCAGGGCACCGCCCTCGATGTCGAAGTCGACCTTGGTCAGCTTGAAGGCGTCGACCGCCTTGCCGTAGGCGGTCGCCAGCGCGTCCGCGGAGGAGCAGGTGGTGGCGAGCTCCGAACCGGAGGCGCCGCCGAAGGAGACCCGGACGTCACCGCCCTTGGCGCGCAGGGAGCCGATCTGGGCGGCCACGCCGTCGCTGGTGAGGTCCGTGACCCCGCCCCACTTGGGGGTGCAGCCCCCGCCGTCCGTGATGAAGGCCAGGTTGAAGTTCTTGACGCCGGTCGCGTCCGCGGCGGCCAACAGGTCGAAGGCCGGGTAGAGGGAGGTGTCGACGTAGGGCGCGAAGCCGGCGGAGGCGGCGGTGCCGCTGCCCGTGCTCGCGGTGGGGGTGGGGGTCGCGCTCTGCGTGGGCGGGGCGCTCTTCGTCGGGGTCGGGGTGGTGGTCTTGGTGGGGGTCGGGGCCGGCGACGGGGTCTGGGTCGGGCGGCCGCTCGGCTCGGGGGTGGCACCGCCGTCCGCGGAACACTGCCCGCCGTCGATCCGGCAACCGGTCGGGGCGCCGGTGCCGTTGACCACGAAGCCGACGGTGACCGACTTGCCCGGGGCCAGGCCCTCCGTGTCCCACTTGGCGGGCTTCACGGTGACGTGCTGCCCGCTGACGCTCGACTCGCCGTTCCACAGCGAGCTGAGCTTCGCGCCCGCGGGAAGGTCGAACTCCAGCGTCCAGGTCTTCTCCGTCCGGCCGCTGTCGTTGGTGACGACGTACTGCGCGGTGTAGCCCGTCGACCAGTCGCTGGTCCTCGTGTACGCGGCGCCGACACCGGCCGCGTGTGCGGTGCCGGTCAGCAGGACCGCGCCGCCACCGACCACGGCAGCGGCCACCAGGCCGCCGATCGCCTTGTTCCTGCCACTGATCCTGCGCCGGTGCGTGCTCATGCGCGTGCCTGCCTTCGTTCATCGCGGGGGTGTGGTGCGGCAGCACGCTAGCGATCCGGAATCGGACAAACGGCTTGATAGGGACGGGCTTTGAAGTCCTTAGGGTGCGCTTAAGGATGGGATCGGGGACGGTTAAAGGTCGAGACCAATTTCGCGTGCGGGGGCGCGCGGGCGCAGGCGGACGCGCGGCGGTGCCATCACGGGCCGAGGCGAGCGCTCAACAAGGTCCGGGCCGTCGATTTCGGCTACTCGGCGGCCTGGCGCGAGGTGGCGTGGAGGGAGCCGAGCAGGCCCAGGGCCTGGGCGCCGGGGCTGCCGGGCTCGGCCTGGTAGACGACGAGCTGCTGGCCCGGAGCGTCGCGTACGTCGAAGGCCTGGTAGGTCAGGGTCAGGGGGCCGACATCCGGGTGGAGGAGATGCTTGGCGTCCTGCGTCTTGCCGCGCACGGTGTGGGTGTTCCACAGACGGGTGAAGTCCGCGCTGTGCTCGGTGAGGACCCGGACGAGCTCCCGCAGCCGTGGGCTGTCCGGGTCGAGACCGGCCGTCTGGCGCAGATGCCCCACGGTGGCCTGTGCCGTGCGGCTCCACCGGGTGTAGAACTGCCGGCCCGCCGGGTCGAGGAAGGTCATGCGGGCCAGGTTGTCCACCTGCTCGAAGGGTGAGTGCAGGGCTTCGGCCAGGGCGTTGGCCGCCAGGACGTCCAAGGTCCGGTTGATGACGAACGCCGGGGCGCCCGGGTGACCGTCCATCAGCTGGCGCAGGGCGGGACCGACCCGGTCCGTGGTGTGGGTGTACTGGTGGCCCGGCGCTGTCCCTGCCAGGTGGTGCAGGTGCGCGTAGGCGTCGGGGTCCAGCCGCAGGGCGCGGCCGAGCGCGTCCAGTACCTGGGCCGAGGGGTGCCGTTCGCGCCCCTGTTCCAGCCGGGTGTAGTAGTCCGCGTTCACCCCGGCCAGGACGGCGACCTCCTCGCGGCGCAGTCCGGCGACCCTGCGCACGCCGTAGCTCGCCATGCCGACGTCCCGCGGCCGCAGGGCCGCCCTGCGGGCGCGCAGGAACTCTCCCAGGTGGTTGTCGGTCATGTCCTCAGGCTAGGCCGCGGGGGCGGCGTGCTGCCTGGGTGTGGTGCACCCAGGCGGTACACGTCCTGGCCGGCGGTCTTCGGCCTGCCCAGACTCGGCCGGGCAGGACTCGTGCTCCACCGAGAGGAACAGCAGGCATGACAGACGCAGCCAAGGTCGTGGCGATCACCGGGGCGAGCAGCGGCATCGGGGAGGCGACCGCCCGCCGGCTCGCCGCCGACGGCCACCACCTGCTCCTCGGAGCACGGCGCACCGCTCGCCTCGACGCGCTGACCAGGGAGATCGCCGCCGCGGGCGGCACCGCGGCGTTCCAGCGGCTGGACGTCACGGATGCCGACGACGTCCGGGCCTTCGTGTCCGCCGCCCACGAGCGCTACGGCCGAGTGGACGTGGTGGTCAACAACGCCGGGGTGATGCCGCTCTCGCCCTTGGAAGCGCTCAAGACCGATGAGTGGGACCGCATGATCGACGTGAACGTGCGGGGGGTTCTGCACGGTATCGCCGCCGCCCTGCCCGTGATGCGCGCTCAGGGCGGCGGGCACGTCGTGAACATCGCCTCCGTCGGCGCGTACGAGGTCTCACCCACGGCCGCCGTCTACTGCGCCACCAAGTTCGCCGTCCGCGCGATCTCCGAAGGACTGCGCCAGGAGTCCGCCGGCGACATCCGGGTCACTCTCGTCTCCCCGGGCGTGACCGAGTCCGAACTCGCCGACACCATCTCCGACCCCGCTGCCCGGAAGGCCATGAAGACGTACCGCGCGGTGGCACTGCCCGCCTCCGCCATCGCGGATGCCATCGCCTACGCCGTTTCCCAGCCTTCGGAGGTCGACGTCAACGAGATCGTCGTCCGTCCCGCCGCCGGCGCCCAATGACCCCTGCGGGAAGGGGGGAAGGGCGGGAAAGAGAGGAAGGGCGAGGAGGAGAGGAGGGGCGAGGAGGACAGGAGCTGCCTGGCCCTCAGCGCACCCCCGCCGCCCGCCGACGTCTGCGCACGGCCCCCCGGTGCCCTCTTCCCGTCGGCCCCCGCCCGTCCAGCTGGAACCAGATCCGGATCTCGGTCCCGCCCAGTACCGACGCGCCGATGCGGACGTCTCCGCCGGTGGCCTCGGCGAGGCGGCGCACGATGTCGAGGCCGAGGCCGGTCGAGCCGGCGCTGCCGGAGCCGCGGCCGCGGGCCATCGCCGCCTCGGGGTCGGGTATGCCGGGGCCCGCGTCGGAGATCAGCACGATCACCGCGTCCTCGCCGTTGTGCACGTCGACCGCGAAGGCGGTGCCCTCGGCGGTGTGCCGGAAGACGTTGCCGAGCAGCGCGTCGAGGGCGGCGGCCAGGTCGGCGCGGGCCACGGGTATGCGCACCGGCCGCTCGACGCCGGCCACCCGCCACTTGCGTCCCTCGTCCTCGGCGAGCGCGGACCAGAACTCCATGCGCTCGCGGACCACTTCGGCCGCGTCGCACCCGGCGCCGGGCCCGGCTGCCGCGGTCTGCGGCTTGGCTTCGCGCGCGGTGCGGATGATGGTGTCGACCTCGCGCTCCAGCTGGGCGACGGCGGTGCGGGTCTGCTCGGCGACGGGACCGGCGCCGAGGGAGGCGGCGTTCAGCCGGAGCACGGTCAGCGGGGTGCGCAGCCGGTGCGAGAGGTCGGCCGCCAGTTCGCGTTCGTTGGCCAGGAGTTGGACGACCTGGTCGGCCATGGAGTTGAACGCGACTGCGGCCAGCCTCAGTTCGTTCGGCCCTTCCTCCGGCACCCGGGCGCCCAGCTTGCCCTCGCCCAGCTCGTGCGCGCCCTCGACCAGCCGCTGCGCCGGCCGCACCATGCGCACCCCGAGCCGGTCGGCGACCGCGACCGAGCCGACGATCAGGCCGAGGCCGACGGCCGCGAGCACCGCCCAGGCCGTGCCGACGCCGTTGCTCGTCTCGGACTCGGGGACGTACACCTCGACGACCGCGATCGCACCGGAGCCGAGCGCGACCGGCTGCAGCAGGGTGGAGCCACCGCCGACCGAGGTGGTGGAGGCGCGGCCCAGTTTCCGTACCGCCTCGATGTCGCGGTCGGCGGCGCGCCGCCGGCCGAGGTCGAGCGCGGGGCGGGTGCCGTCGGCAGGCAGGTGCACGGCCATCCCGGAGTCCGCGCCCGCGGAGGCCACCACCCGCTCCAGCTTGTCCCGGTCGGTGGTGATGGACAGCGCCGGGGCGACCGCGGCCGCCTCCCGCTCGGCGTTGGAGAAAGCGCGGTCGCGGGCCATCTCCTTGACGACGAGTCCGAGCGGAACGGCGAAGGCGACCACGACCATCGTGGTGACCGCCAGGCACACCTTGACCAGGGCCCATCTCATGGCTGCGCCCTCTCTCCCGGGGGTTCGAGCTTCACGCCGACGCCCCGCAGGGTGTGCAGATAGCGGGGCCGGGCGGCCGTTTCCCCCAATTTCCTGCGCAGCCAGGACAGATGCACATCGATGGTCTGATCGTCGCCGTAGGACTGCTGCCAGACTTCGGCGAGGAGTTCCTTGCGCGGAACGACGACGCCGGGGCGGCCGGCGAGGAAGGCCAGCAGATCGAACTCCCGGCGGGTGAGGTCCAGCCGGGCGCCGTCCAGTTCGGCCTGGCGGCGCAGCGGGTCGACGGTCAGCCCGCCGACGCGGATGACCGTGGACGGCGGGGCCTCCGGGCCGCCGGAGCGGGCCCGGCGCAGCACGGCCGCGATCCGCGCCGACAGGTGCTCGACCGAGAACGGCTTGGTCAGGTAGTCGTCCGCCCCGGCGTTCAGCAGCCGGACGATCTCCGTCTCGTCGTCCCGGGCGGTGGCGATGATGACGGGCACGTCGGTGATGCCGCGCAGCATCTTCAGCGCCTCGGAGCCGTCCAGGTCGGGCAGTCCGAGGTCCAGGATGACCACGTCGAAACGGAAATGGGCGACCTCGCGCAGCGCCTCCAGTGCCGTACCGACGCTGCGCACGGTGTGCGAGGCGTCGGTCAGGTGCCGGATGAGCGCCGAGCGTACGAACTGGTCGTCCTCGACCACGAGCACACTTGCCATGCGCCGCACCGTACGCCATGCGGCACGGAGGGGTCCGGCGCCTGTGGATAACTCGGGGCAAGTGCGCACGGCGGTAGTCCTGAGGCAGGATGGCCCCCGATGCGCAGAGGACTCGTACACGTACTGGCGTGGCTGCTCGCGACGGGAGCGGCGGTCACGCTGTCGTGGTGGGGTGTGCACACGGTGATGGCCGGGACGGCGTACGACCCGCCGCGCGCCCTGCCGATCACGGCGGCCGACGCGACGACGCAGGGCTCGAAGCCGCTGGACACGCCGACCGCCCGGCCGGCCCCGTCGAAGAGCGCGTCGGCCAGGCCGCCGGCCCCCGCACCGTCGGCGACGCGGCCTCCCGGCACCGGCCCCTCCCCCACGGCCACCGGCTCCGGCCGGGTCAAGGCCTACGACACCGACGGCGGCCGGGCGGTCTTCGACCTGGGACCGGCGAGCGCCACCCTCGTCTCGGCGACCCCGGGGACGGGCTGGTCGATGCAGGTGTGGAAGACGGAGACATGGATCCGGGTGGAGTTCGGCAAGGGCGCGGACCGGGTGTCGGTGTTCTGCGCCTGGCATGACGGGCCGCCGCATGTGGAGGTGGGCACGTACTGAGCCGCGGCGGGCGGACTCAGCGGAACACCGAGGGCGGCGGGGCCGGGGAGGCGACCGCCGCCTCGTCCGTCACGGGTACGGCGCCGCCGGTGAAGTCGGTGAGCTGCCTGCCGTGTTCGACCCGTGCGGGGTGCGGGTCGCAGGCGGCGCGGCGGGTGAGTTCGGCGAGCGGCAGCGGGAGGTCGCGGGCGACGAGGATGGCGTTGCCGAAGCGCTTGCCGCGCAGCACGGCCGGATCCGCGATCAGGGCGAGTTCCGCGAAACGGGCGGCGGCGGTGGCGATCTGGCCGCGCAGATGGGCGAGCGGCGGGCCGTCGGCGAGGTTGGCCGCGTAGACACCGGAGGGCTTCAGGGCCCGGCGGACCTCGTCCAGGAACTCGGTGGAGGTGAGGTGGGCGGGGGTCCTGGCACCGCTGAAGACATCGGCGATGACCAGGTCGGCCCAGCCGTCCGGCACCTTGGCAAGACCCGCACGGGCGTCCGCCGATCTGATCCGGATCCGGGCGTTCGGGTCCAACGGCAGCTCGCGGCGGACCAGTTGGACGAGGCGGGCGTCGCGCTCGACGACCTGCTGGGTGGAGCGGGGGCGGGTGGCGGCGACGTACCGGGCGAGGGTGAGGGCGCCGCCGCCGAGGTGCACGGCCTGCACCGGCTTGCCGGGCGGGGCGACGAGGTCGATGACATGGCCGAGGCGGCGCTGGTACTCGAAGGAGAGATACGCCGGGTCGTCCAGGTCGACGTGAGACTGGGGCGCTCCGTCGATCAGCAGCGTCCAGGCCCGGGAGCGGTCCGGATCGGGGATGAGCTGTGCGAGCCCGCCGTCGACCGCTTCGACCACGGCATCGACGGCGGCCGACCCGCGCCGGTTGTTCCTGGACCTGCCCACCGGTCCATTTTCGCAGGTGCGGCGGGCATGCGCGTCACCGGCGGCTGTCGGCCGCCTCGATCAGCCGGGCCGCCTCCCCGAGAGCCCGGCGCAGCACCACGGGGTCGGTCGCGAGGTCGGCCTCGCCGGGTGGCAGCAGCCAGTCCGAGCCCTCCACCGGCGGCTCCGGGGCGAGCGACAGCCCCCGCCCGTTCGTCTCGGTGCACGTGCTGCCCGGCACGTCCCAGCAGGCGGCCGTGCCGGCCGGCACCAGGAAGCCGAGGGTGTCGCAGCCGTCGTCGTGCAGTACGGACCCCACCGCCTCCCCTGGCCCGCGCCGCAGGATGTCGACCGCCTCCAGCCCCTGCCGGGCCGGCACCGTCACCAGGTCGCAGGTCGCGTCATCGGTCGCCGGTGACGCACCCGGTCTGTCCGATGTATCCGATGTACAAGGGTCGTTGCTCTGGCTGGTCTCCATGCCGGCCTCCACCACGCCTGTTGCAGTCCACGGGGTTCAACGCGCGAGCGCGTCAACGGCTACGGCACAAGTGCGCCGCAAAGGATGGCAGTTCATGGCAGATCAGGGATGAGATATCCGGTTTGTAGCTAAACCCTGCGTGGCGGGTCCAACACAGCAGGTACGTTCTTGCTCGCCGGAACAAGGGTGTCACACGGACAACTCAGCCCGAATCCACCCCGAGCCGGCATGGTTCGACGGTTCGCACGAGAGGACCCGGCCATGGCGTCGTCAACCGAGACCTCGTCACAGCCCGAACGGCCGCCACGGCCGAACCTCGCCTTCCGGCAGCTGCGCGGGCGGCGCTCACCGGCCGAGTTCGCGGCGCTGGTGCGGCGGGCCGCGCGGGAGATCGACGAGCGGGTGAGCTGTGACGCGCGTTACATCGGCAGGGTGGAGGCGGGTGAGATCCGCTGCCCGAACTACGCGTACGAACGGGTGTTCCTCCATATGTTCCCCGGTCGCACGCTCGCCGACCTCGGCTTCGCGCCGCGCTCGTCCGTCCGCGGACGAGCGGCGCGCACGGCCGTGGAGGCGCCCTCGGCGCTCGGCACGACTGAGACGCGGAGGGTCTGCGAGCCGTATGACACGCAGGACCCGTACGGCACGCACGAGCCGTACGAGAACGACCCACTGAACCACGAGGAGAGCGACGTGCTGCGTCGCGCATTCATGACCGGCGGAAGCGTCACGATGGCCGCCGCCACGCTGGGCCCGCTGGGGCTCGCCACCGACGCCGCGGCGGCGGCCCGGCCGCTGCGCCGCGCCGGAACCCCCGAGGCGGCCGCGCTGGAGGAGGCGGTCCGGCGCATCCGGCTGCTCGACGACCGGCACGGCGCGGACGGCCTGTACCGGCGCGCGGCGGCACCCCTGCGCGCCGCCTACGCGCTGCTGGACGCCGGCGCGACCCGGCAGACGACCGCCGACAGGCTGCACTCGGGCACCGGTGAACTGGCCATCTCCGTGGGCTGGCTGGCGCACGACTCCGGCCGCTTCGACGACGCGCGCTCGCACTACGCGGAGGCGCTGGCCACCGCCCGTATGACCGGCGATCCGGGCCTCGAGGCCCACGCCTTCTGCAACACGGCGTTCCTGGCCCGCGACGCGGGACGCCCCCGCGAGGCGGTGCGCGCCGCGCAGGCCGCCCAGCGCGTCGCCCGCTCCCTGAGCTCGCCGCGCCTGATGTCCCTGCTCGCCCTGCGCGAGGCGGGCGGCTGGGCGGGCCTCGCCGACCGCACCGGCTGCGAACAGGCCCTGGTCCGCGCGCAGGCCCTCTTCGAGCGGGGCCACTCGGAGGCCGATCCCGAGTGGATGAGCTTCTACGGAGAGGCCGAGCTGGAGGGTCTTGAGGCGCAGTGCTGGTCGACGTTGGGCGACTGGCGGCGTGCGTCCCGCCACGCCCGCCGCGCGGCGCACCTCCAAGACCCCCACTTCTCCCGCAACATCGCCCTCTACACCGCTGAACTGGCCGACGACCTGGCCCGTGAAGGCCACCCCGACGAGGCGGCGGCGGCAGCGCTCCGCGTCCTGGACCTCCTGACCCAGGTCCAGTCCTCCCGCATCCAGACGATGCTGGCGGGGACGGCCCGGGTACTGCTGCCGCACCGGCGGGCGTCGGGAGTCTCGGAGTTCCTGGACCGGCATGCGGCGATGCCGAGGGTCGGGCGGGCGTGACGACGCGACCGCGGGTGCGTGGGAGCCGGCCGCGCCCGCGCGGCGGAGCCGCGAATCGATACAGCCCCGCTCCTCTGGAGAGCCGCGCTCGCCGCGGCCGGACAGCGGACCGGGCAGCCGGCTACCCCGCCAAGTGCCCCAAGTCGTTCCAGCTCTCGATCGCCGGCTCCCCGTAGGCCCAGCCCAGAACGGACAGCGAGGTCGGATTCAGCCGTATCCGCGCCGCGAACTCCAGCGGCAGTCCCAGCCACCGCGCACCGATGGACCGCAGGATGTGCCCGTGGGCGAAGACCAGAACGTCACGGTCGGCCGAGCGCGCCCAGGCGACGACCTCGTCCGCGCGCGCGGTGACCTCCGCGAGGCTCTCCCCCTCCGGGACACCGTCCCTCCATATCAGCCAGCCGGGCCGTACGGCCTGGATCTCGGCGGGGGTCATGCCCTCGTACGCGCCGTAGTCCCACTCCATCAGCGTGTCCCAGGACTCGGCACGTTCGCCGAACCCGGCCAGCTCGCACGTCTCACGCGCGCGTGAGAGCGGGCTGGTCCGCACCTCGACCCCGGGCAGCCCGTCGAACGGGGCCCGGTGCAGCCGCTCGCCGAGCAGCTTGGCCCCCCGTCGGCCCTCCTCCAGGAGCGGCACGTCGGTCCTGCCCGTGTGCTTGCCGGACAGCGACCATGCCGTCTGTCCGTGCCGGGCCAGCAGGATGCGCGGTGCCATGAGGGACCTTTCCGGGAGAGAGACGCCAAGCAGACGCCGGAAGAACGACGAGAAGCGGAGTCCCTCCATCATCGCTCACCCCGGGCACGGGCAACCCGGCGGGCGATGTCGGCGTCTTTGAGGGCTGAAGCGCCCGCAAGGCCGGGACAGCGCCCGCAGGGCCGGGATATGCACGACGTAAAGTGGCACGGTCGCCCGCCGGGGCGCACCACAGCAGAAGGGGGAGGGCGATCGGATGCCGCAGACCGAGACACCGGGCACCAAGGCGGTCCCGCGGACCCGGCTGCGGTGGTGGACCGAGCTCCCGCTGATCCTGCTGGTCTACGGCTGCTACTCGGCCGGCCGCCTCCTCGCCCGCGGCGACGTCACCTCCGCCGTCGACCACGGCCTGTCGATCCTGCGGATCGAGAAGGCCCTGCACCTGAACGCGGAGCACCCGCTCAACCGGCTGTTCACCCGCGAGTCCTGGCTCGGCGTACCGGCCGACTTCTGGTACGCCTCGCTGCACTACCTGATCACGCCCGCCATCCTGGTCTGGTTGTTCCGGGCCAGCACCACGCACTACCGCGCGGCCCGCACCTGGCTGATGACGTCCACGTTCATCGGCCTGATCGGCTTCACCCTGCTGCCCACCTGCCCGCCACGCCTGCTCTCCGGGAACCACGGCTTCGTCGACACGATGGCCCAGTACAGCTCGTACGGCTGGTGGGGCGGCGAGGCCAGCGCCCCGCGCGGCATGGGCGCCATGACCAACCAGTACGCGGCGATGCCGAGCCTGCACGTGGGCTGGGCGCTGTGGTGCGGGGTCATGCTGTGGCGCTGCGGCGGCACGCGCCTGGCCAAGGTCTTCGGCGTCGCCTACCCGTTGCTGACCGCGATCGTCGTCATGGGCACCGCCAACCACTACTTCCTGGACGCGGTCGCGGGGGTGGCCGTGATGGGCGTGGGCCTGCTGCTCGCACCGCGCGTGATGCGCGGTGCGGATCTGCTCCGGACCCGTCTGACCCGTCGTACACCACCGGTCCCGGCAGGCTCCGGCTCCCCGATTGTCAGTGGCGGATGCCAGACTTCCGCGGGTGAGCGAATTCCACGGCAGCGCGAGTCGCAGCACGCATCCGCGGCCGGACCCGACGCCTCCCCCAGCGACGCGGGCGAAGGGGCTCCGGCACAGGCTCGCTGAGCTGCGCGGCCCTGACGTACCGGCCAAGGCGCTGGACGCGCGCGCCCTCGCGGCGCTGGCCGCGAACCCCGGGTGCCGCAGACGGGCGATCCTGGACGGCGCCGGGGTGGACAAGGCGGCGCTGGCGAGCGCGCTGGGCGCGCCCTCCGGTTTCGGTCAGTCGCAGTTCGCGCTGACCCGGGGCAACGCGTTCGAGGCACGGGTGAAGGCCGACGGCGGCGCGGAGCTGCTGCGGCTGGTCCGCTCCCGTCTCGACGCGGGCGCCGAGCCGCCCGCCGGGGCCGCCGTCCCCGACCTGTCCGCGCCCGGCCCCGAGGGGCGTACGGCCCGTACGGCGCTGGCGCTGCGCGAGGCCGTGGCCGCCGGCGGCTGGACGCTGCTCGACCATCCCATGCTGGCCCTGGAGGTGGCCGGCTCGCTCGCGTTCCTGGAGCCGGACGCGGTGGTGGTGCACCCGGACGGCAGCTGGACGGTCGTGGAGATCAAGTCCTTCCCGATGCTGGACGGTTCGGCCGACCCGGCGAAGGTGGGCGCGGCCGCCCGCCAGGCGGCGGTGTACGTGCTGGCCCTGGAGGAGGTCGCGGCCCGTCTCGACCCTGTGCCCCCGGTACGGCACCGGGTGCTGCTGGTGTGCCCGAAGGACTTCTCCAACCTGCCCACCGGCTCCGCCGTCGACGTGCGCAAACAGCGCGCGGTCACCGCCCGCCAGCTGGCCCGGCTCACCCGCGTCGAGGAGATCGCCGACGCCCTGCCCGAGGGCACCTGCTTCGCCCCGGACCGGCCGGCCGAGGAGCTGACGGCGGCCGTGGAGGCGGTCCCGGCGACCTACGCGCCCGAGTGCCTGTCCGCCTGCGAACTGGCCTTCCACTGCCGCGAACGCTCCCGTGCGGCGGATGCCGTGACCCGTCTCGGCCGCTCCCTGCGCGCGGAGCTGGGCGGCCTGACGACGGTCGAGGACGTCCTCGCGGCGGCCCGCGGCGACAGCGGCGACCCCGACGACCCGGCGGTGACGGCCCTGCGCCGGGCGGCGGCACTGCGCGCGCAGGCGCTCGCCGCGGCCGGCCGGGAGGTGGCCCCTTGTCGCTGATCGCCACCCTGGCCCGGCTGGAGGCCGTCAGCACCGGACGGGCCCGGCCCACCGCGACCGTCCGCCACCGCCGTCTTTCCGACCGCCCGCTGGTCCTTGTACCGCTCACCACCGCCGGTGAGGCCGGCGCCCCGCTCGGCGCGCTGGTGGGTACCGACCGGGACGCGCCACGCCTGCTGGTCGTACCACAGCCCCGCGACCGTGACCTGCGCTTCGCGTTCCTCTCCGAGCTGGCCGATGTCGTCCTGCCGTACCTCGACTCCTACCAGGAGGCCGTCGAGGCGGCCGAGCGCACCGAGACCGACCCGGAGACCGGCAAGCGGGTCAAGGTCGAGGTCGAGCTGTGCGCGGACGCGCCGCAGCTGATCGTGCCGAGCCGGGCGGGCCTGGACCACGTACGGCTGCTCGGCCGCTCCATGCGCTTTCGCCGCACCGCCGAGCAGGACCCGGAGACACCCCACCCCGCGCCGCCCCGCATCCCCCTGCTCGGCCGCTGGCTGACCCACTACGGCGAGCGGGCCCGGGTACCCGGCTCCTCGCTCCTCCTGGCGCTCACCGACGTGCTGTCCCGGCACTGGGCGACCGGTCAGTCCAGCCTGGAGGACCAGCACCTGGGCTCGCTGCTCGCCTGGATCGACCCGCCCGCGGGCTCCACCGGCGCCGAGGCCGCCCGGCAGGCCGAGCTCGCCCGCGACGCCGGAGGCCAGCTGCTGTGCCCGCCGGCCGGCCCGGCCACCGACCCGGCGTTCGACAACAAGCTGCTGGCCCCGGCCATCGAGCGCTACGACCGCGCCCGCGGCGCGCTGGCCGCCGCCGAGGACGCCCTGGAGGCGGACGACCGGCTGGCCTCGCTCACCGCCGCCGAGCGGGACATCCGCGACCTGGTCGAAAGCCGCACCCGGCCCACCTGGGACGCGGTGTGGCAAGGCCTGGACCTGCTGCGGGCGCTGCCGGAGGGGGCGCGTGTCGAAGAGCGGTGGACCCGCGACCGCTGGTCGTTCACCGCCCACCGCGACCGGGTGCTGGCCGGCGAGCCTCCGCAGCCGCGCCGCGACGACGCGGTGACGGCGGCGAACAAACTCGCCGCACGGGAGCGCGAACAGGCCCGCCTCGATGCGCAGGAGGCGCTGGACGACCCGCTGGTGATGGCGGGACGGCGGCTGGCCGGGGAGGCGTTCGCGGGCGAGGTGACCGATGTCGTCATGGCGTACGGCGAGGGCAAGCGGCCCAGCCCGCGCCCGCTGGTGACCGTCCGCACGGACGACCGGCCGCATCTGCCGGAGCGCGCGAAGGTGTACCGCTCGCTGGGCGGCAAGCCGCAGGCGGCGGAGTTCGCCGGGTACGAGGGCTCCCCGGACGAGGGCGTTCTCGTTCTGCGGATCGTCGACAAGATGGGCCGGGGCAAGGAGCCCGAGCCCGGTTCGGTGCCGGAGAAGGGCGACGCGGTGTGCTTCACCCTCTTCGAGCACGAGGCGCGCGGCGGCGCGAAGCTGCCCGACCCGGAGGAAACCCCGTGGACGCACGGCGGACCGCCGGGTGAGGCCCCGCCGGAGGCACCCGACGCCGTGACCGAGGAGGACGTGCTGTGACGACCGTCGGCTTCGACCCCGCGGCCGCGGCCGCCCGCGCCACCGACTCGATCCTCCACGACACCCTGCACGGCACCGAGCGGGGCGTGGTCGTCGACTCCCCGCCCGGAGCCGGCAAGTCCACCCTGGTGGTCCGGGCGGCCCTGGAACTCGCCGAGGCCGGACGCCCGTTGATGGTGGTCGCCCAGACCAACGCCCAGGTGGACGACCTGGTGCTGCGGCTCGCCGAGAAGAACCCCGACCTGCCGGTGGGCCGCCTGCACAGCAGCGACACGGACCCCTACGACAAGGCACTGGACGACCTGGCCCACATCCGCACGTCGGCGAAGGCGGCCGACCTTCAGGGCCTGCCGGTCGTCCTGTCCACCGCCGCGAAGTGGGCGCACGTCAAGGTGGACGAGCCGTGGCGGCACGCGATCGTGGACGAGGCGTACCAGATGCGCTCGGACTCGCTGCTGGCCGTCGCCGGTCTGTTCGAGCGGGCGCTGTTCGTCGGCGACCCGGGCCAGCTGGATCCGTTCGCGATCGTGGGCAGCGAACAGTGGGCGGGCCTGTCGTACGACCCGTCGGCCTCGGCCGTGACGACCCTGCTGGCGCACAACCCGGAGCTCCCGCAGCACCGCCTGCCGGTCTCCTGGCGCCTGCCGGCCTCCGCGGCCCCGCTGGTCTCGGACGCCTTCTACCCCTACACCCCGTTCCGCAGCGGCACCGGCCACGCCGACCGGCGCCTGGCCTTCGCCGTCCCCTCCGACGGCTCGGGCCCGGACCGGGTCATCGACGAGGCGGCGGCATCCGGCTGGGGCCTGCTGGAGCTGCCCGCCCGCCATACCCCGCGCACCGACCCGGAGGCGGTACGGGCGGTGGCGACGGTCGTACGGCGCCTGCTGGACAGGGGAGGCGCCGCCGTCTCGGAACGCTCATCGGACCCCGCCCCGCTCACGGCCGACCGCATCGCCGTCGGCACGGCCCATCGCGACCAGGCGGCGGCGGTCCGTTCGGCGCTGGCCGAGCTGGGCGTGGCGGATGTCACGGTCGACACCGCGAACCGCCTCCAGGGACGTGAGTACGACGTGACGGTCGTCCTCCACCCGCTCTCCGGCCGCCCCGACGCCACCGCCTTCCATCTGGAGACCGGCCGCCTGTGCGTCCTGGCCTCCCGCCACCGGCACGCCTGCATCGTGGTGTGCCGGGCCGGCGTGGGCGACCTCCTGGACGACTATCCGTCCACGGAACCCGTCCAGCTGGGCACGCTGGTGAAGTTCCCCGACGGCTGGGAGGCGAACCACGCCGTGCTGGCGCATCTGGAGGAGCACCGGGTCACCTGGCAGCCCTGACCCGATCACCGACAGCCCCGGCCCGACACCCCGCCCACCCGCCGGACGGAGTCCGGCACGCCGCCGGAGGCGGCCGAAAGACACAGCGGACCACGCGGTGCCGGAGCATCTGGTGGAACACCGGGTGGCTTGGTGGCCCTGAGTGTTCCGGAAGGAGTTTCCAGCAGCTCTGAGGTCCCCTTGCACCCACGCGAGACAATGGACGATGGCCCACCGGAAGGCGGAGCCCACCGGATCGTACGAGGAGGAGAGAAGACATGGCGGAGCCCACGCCGCGTCGCAAGGAACCGCGGCTACGCCCCGCGCCCCTGATCTTCGAGCCGGCGGAGGCGGCCGCCGATCCCGAGCACTTCTTCGACCTGGAGTCGATCGAGGATCCGCAGGCGCTGCTGGCCCGGGCGACGGAGCTGGCCCAGGCGTTCCGCGCGGCGGCCGACCGGGCCGTGGAGTTCCAGGCCGTCGCGGCGGCCCAGCTCGCCGACCCGCGCCGGTTCGACCGGCTGACCCCGGCGGCGATCGCCGAGCAGGCGGAGTGGACCGAGGACTACGCGAAGCGGATGGTGGAGTTCGGCCAGGATCTGATGCGGGGTGCCGACACGGAGGGCCGTACGCCCGTCGATCCCGTCTGATCCGCGGACCCCGCGGCCCCCGCGGACCCCGCCGAGCCCATTCGGCCCATTCGGCCCATCCAGCCCATGCGGCCCGCCGGCCTCGCTCGGACGCCGCCCAGCCCGCCTGGCATATGCCAGGCGGGCAAGATACTCCCCCTCGCGCCCCCTTGTCCCGAGTTTCCGCAACTCAGGAGAACCGCGCACTCACGGCCGGTACATCTGGTTGGCATGAGCAGCACGCCGAATGTCACCTGCGCCACCCCCGACGGAACCGCCTGGCTCGCCTCGGCAGGAACGTATCCGCGAAGCACCCTCGCCCTCTGGCGGGAGCGCCCGGACGCCCCGCTGGTCCTGCCCTGCGGCACCGTCTTCGACGTGGTGAGCGCCCCCGCGATCTTCGGGCGCCGGATGCTGGACCGGTTATGGGACGAGGGCCCGGGATCCGGACCGGTCGCGATGTTCCGGGGCCGCATGCTGCTGTTCGCGGCCCCGGGGACGGCCCAGCGACTGCCGTCGCTGCTGACCTGGGAGGAGTGGGGCGGCGCCCATGGCTGCGGGACGAGCCGGACGGCGGACGTGCCACCGCTGCTGTGTCACGGCACCGGAGACGCCGTGACCGTTCCCGCCCTGTCCGGCAGCGAGTCCCCCGCCTCCGGCGGCTCCCGGTGGCTGGTCGCCCCCGACACCCGCCACCCCTGGCTGCCCGGCCCCGAGGTGGTGCTCTGGGCGGCCGTCAGGGCGGCTCGCGCGGCAGTGCGGATATCGATTTTTCCTCCCGCCGACCAGGATGCTAAGGTCTACGACGTCAGCAGGCGCCGCTAGCTCAGTTGGTTAGAGCAGCTGACTCTTAATCAGCGGGTCCGGGGTTCGAGTCCCTGGCGGCGCACCATGACGATGGCGAGGCAGGTTCGCGGAGACGCGAGGCTCCTCGCCATCTCTGTTTCCGCGCGGCTTCGCCGCCCGTTGCCAACGGCTCCGCGTGAAGGCTCCGCTCTCCCGAGCAGTCAGCCCGCCACCTCCTGTGTGATCTTCACGGTCCACGCCCCGGACGCCGTCCGGTCCTCCACCTCCACCCTCACACCGGCCCCCGGCACCGTGAAACTCTCCCCGAGGGCGACCGGGGCGTCGGCGAGGGGCGGATAGACCGAGTTCTCCCAGCACGCCTCGGTCTGCGGGTGGGCGTCCACCACCTCGACCGGGCCACCGCCGGACTCCGCACCGCCGCGCACCCGGTAGACCAGGATTCCCTGCCGGCAGACCGCACGGTCGTTCCCGGCCGAGGTACGCACTTCGAAGGCCAGCGCGCTGTCCGGTCCGGTGCGCACGACGGCCAGCTTCGCGCCGCGACCGAGGCCGAAGGCGGGGGCGCCTGCCGCGCCCCGCACCGGGACGCCCGGCCCGGCCTCCAGGGGCTCCAGGGTGATGCGGGTCGGTCCCGCGCCCCGCACACACACCACCTGGCGCGGATCCAGCCAGCCCAGCTTCCACTTGTGCCAGGCGAACAGGTCCGGGGACAGCCCGAACTGGCTGCCCATCAGGTCCCAGTCGCCGACGTAGGTGTCCCAGTCCCCCTTGCCGTCGACCGGGCGGTGGTAGAGGTCGGGAAGGTCGAAGACATGGCCCGTCTCATGGGCGAGGACCAGATGGTCGGGCGGGTGCTTCTCGAAGACCGTCACCACCCGGCGCACATCCGTTCCGTCCACATGCATGGGGGTGTCGAGATTGACGACCTTCGTCGCGTCGGAGTCCACCCCGGGCGCGTCCGGGTCGGCGACGAAATAGACGACGCGGTAGCGGGAGAAGTCGACCTCCTTGTCGGCCACGGCGAACGCGTCGCGCAGGTAGGCGGCCCGGTCGGCGGCGCTCCAGTCGCGCTTCATGGCGTACGCGGTCGACGGCTGCGGCATGCGCAGCCAGTGCCCCAGCGGATGCGGGCGCAGCGTGAACCTGCCGTAGGAGGCCCGCTCGAAGAAGCGGCTGGTGGCCGGGAAGTGGTCGGCGGTCAGCTCGGCGGGAGTGGTCCGCGGGTCGGCGTCCGGGAAGGAAAGGAAGATCATCACGGCGTCGAGCGCGCCGGCCGGGCGGGCGTAGTCGGAGTTCCAGGTGTCCACCCCTTCCGAGTGGTGGACGTCGGTCCGGTGCAGGGCGCAGGGCGCCGGGGAGAAGGGCTCGGCGACCGACGGGCCGGTGAGGATCGAGGTCGCGGCGAGCGCCGACATCGTGGTGAACACGGCGGCGGTGCTGCGCAGCTTGGGCACGAAAGGACCTCCGGATGCGGTTCACGGGACACCGAATCCAGATTGTGCGAATTTTGCGACGTTCGCCCTGTTTGCCTGAACCGGAAGGGTGAGTGCGCCCATTTGTGCGCCCTCGCGCTTCCGCGACCGACACCCCGAACCACTCACGGAACGTCACAACTGGTCGGGGGCCTGATGAACCCGTCCAGGTGCGGGCAGAAACGATCTGTCAGAACCTGTGGTCCGTCCTGGACACTGGGGAGTGGCTGGAAGGCCTCCGGGCCAGCCTCTATGATCGGCACACTTTCCGGCACGGACAGAGATCGAGTGCACTGCGGGAGCGAGCGGTGAGCGGAACGTCCGAAGGGCCGACGCCCGCGGCAGACCTCGACCGGTCAGCCGTTACAGACAGTGATCACAACACCTATCACCGTGTCTTCGCGACCGCCCCGCTCTCCATGGCCGTCGTCGATCGCGAAGGCCTCGTCGTCAGCGCCAACGCCGCCTTCGGCGAGCTGCTCGGCGCCCACGCGGAGTCCCTGCCCGGTCGGGTCGCCGCCGACCTGGTGGACCTGGCCTCCGACGCGCGCACCTGGCACGCCTACCGCGAGGTCCTGCGCGGCCGGCAGGCGAGACTGCGCTGCACCCGACGGCTGAAACATCCCGACGGGCACTCGGTGTGGGTCCAGGTCACCGTGGCCCCGCTGGCGGGTGACGGGCCCGGCGTCCTCGTGTCGGTCGCCGACATCGGCGCCCGCCGCGAACTCCAGGCCAGGCTCAGGCACTTGCAGATGCACGACCCGGTGACCAGGCTGCCCAACCGCACCCTCTTCTTCGAGCGCCTGTCGGTCGCCCTGGAAGCGGAGTCGTACGAGCTGAGCGGCACCGGCCGGATCGGCCTGTGCTATCTGGACCTGGACGGCTTCAAGGCCGTCAACGACACCCTCGGCCACCGGGTCGGCGACCGGCTGCTCGCGGCCGTCGCGGAGCGGCTGACCCGGGTCGCCGACGAGGCCGGGTACGCCCGCGCCGGCACCCCCCTGGTGGCCCGGCTCGGCGGCGACGAGTTCGCCCTGCTGGTCGAGGACTCCACCGGCACCGAGCAGCTCGCCGACCTCGCCGAGTCCGCGCTGAAGGCCCTGGAGGCACCCTTCGACCTGGCCGGGCAGCGGCTGTCGCTGACGGCCTCCATCGGTGTCGTGGAGCGGCATGCGGCCGGTACGACGGCCACGGGGCTGATGCAGGCGGCCGATACGACCCTGTACTGGGCGAAGGCCGACGGCAAGGCCCGCTGGACACTGTTCGACCCCGAGCGCAACGCGCACCGGATGACTCGCCAGGCACTCTCCTCCACCCTCCGCCCCGCCATCGAGCGCGAAGAATTCGCCCTCGAGTACCAGCCCTTGGTGGGCATGGAGGACGGGCGGCTGAGCGGGGTCGAGGCGTTGATCCGCTGGAATCATCCTCAGTTCGGCACACTGACGCCGAATCGGTTCATCGGATTGGCCGAGGAAGACGGTTCGATCGTTCAGCTGGGCCGTTGGGCGCTGGCGACCGCCTGCCGGCAGGCCCGTCGCTGGCAGCTGGACAACCCCGGCGAGCCGCCGATCTTCGTGAGCGTCAATGTGGCGGTCCGTCAGGTGTGGGATTCGGACCTGGTGGCGGACGTGGCGCAGACCCTCGCCGAGACCGGACTCGCCCCGCATCTGCTCCAGCTGGAGCTGACCGAGTCCGCCGTGATGGGCTCGGGGGGCCGCCCGCTCCAGGCCCTGCAGGCCCTCAGCGACATGGGCGTGCGCATCGCCATCGACGACTTCGGCACCGGCTACTCGAACCTGGCGTATCTGAGCAGGCTGCCCGTGTCGGTGCTGAAGCTGGACGGCTCCTTCGTGCGCGGCTTCCAGTACGAGGGCGACAAGAGCACGGTGGCCGTGCCGCCCAACGCGGCCGACGAGGTGATCGTGGAGGCGATGATCCAGCTGGCCCACCGTCTCGGTCTGACGGTCACCGCGGAGTGCGTGGAGACCTCGGCGCAGGCCACACGGCTGCGGCGGATCGGGTGCGACACCGGGCAGGGGTGGCTGTACTCCCGTCCGGTGCCGCCGGATCGTATCTCCGAGCTGCTGGGGGCGCAGGCCTACGCGGTGGGCAAGCCGTAGGCGTCCGCGATCAGTTCGTAGGAGCGCAGCCGCAGTGCGCCGCGGTGGGCGTGCGAGGTGAGCATCAGCTCGTCGGCGCCGGTGCGCTTGTGCAGGTCGTCCAGGCCGGAGCGGACCTCGTCCGCCGTACCGTGCACGATATTGGCGCTCCAGGAGGCGACGAAGTCCTCCTCCACCGGGCTGAACTCGTACTTCGCGGCATCGTCCGGATCCGGGAAGAGGCCCGGCCGCCCGGTGCGCAGCCGGATCATGTTCAGCGCGGTGGCCCTCACCTGCCGGCGAGCCTCACGCTCGTCGTCCGCGGCGAGGGCGGAGACGCCGATGAGGGCGTACGGCTCGTCGAGCACCGCGGAGGGCCGGAAGGTCTGCCGGTACAGGTCGAGGGCCGGGATGGTGTTCTGCGCGGAGAAGTGGTGTGCGAAGGCGAAGGGCAGTCCGAGGAGACCGGCGAGGCGGGCGCTGAAGCCCGAGGAACCGAGCAGCCAGACGGGCGGGCGGTGCGGGGACTGGACGCCGCCCGGGCTGCTGCCCTGCACAGGCCCCGGAATCGCGTGAATCCGCCGGTAGGGATGCCCGTCGGGGAAGTCGTCGTCCAGGAAGCGGATGAGCTCCGCGAGCTGCTGCGGGAAGTCGTCGGCGCCCTCGTCGAGGGTGTCGGCGCGGCGCAGCGCGGCGGCGGTGGCTCCGTCGGTGCCCGGGGCGCGGCCCAGGCCCAGATCGATCCGCCCCGGCGCCATCGCCTCCAGCGTGCCGAACTGCTCGGCGATCACCAGCGGGGCGTGGTTGGGCAGCATGACGCCGCCGGAGCCGAGCCGGATGCGGTCGGTGTGGGCGGCGAGGTGGGCGAGGATCACGGCGGGCGAGGAGGAGGCGACGCCGGGCATGGAGTGGTGCTCGGCCACCCAGTACCGGTGAAAGCCGCGCGACTCCGCGAACCGGGACAGCTCCACGCTGGTACGCAGCGCATCGGTCGCGGTACTGCCCGCGCCGACGGTCACCAGATCCAGTACGGAGAGGGGGACGGGGGCGGTCCCGTGAGTCGTGCCCCGGATCTCGTCTGCCGACACGGTGTGTGCCTCCTGTTGTCCGACCGTGAACTGTCCTGCCGGGCCATAACAGGAGGCGGTCCCCGGTTATTCCTCTTGGCTGATCGAGGCGGGCCTGGGGTGGGCTCCCGGTTCCTGGGCGGTCGGGGCGGGGAGCAGGGAAACCTCTCGGGGTGCCGAGTCGGGTGGGTGGGAGATGGGGGGCTGGGGCGGAGCCCCGGGGGCACCGGGGGCCGGTGTCGGTCAGGCCTGGACGATGGGCTCACGGGTGAACAGTGTCCCCAGCACAGGAGCGTTCACCCTCCGATCGGCCAGCCGCAGCCCCTCCCACACCGACACCTGGTTCGCCGTGAGCACCGGCTTGGACAGCGCCTTCTCCAGCAACCCGAGGTGCGCGGCCGTGTGCAGCGCCGTGTCCGGCAGCAGCACGGCCTCCACACCGGAGGCATCCGCCGCCCGCGCCAGCGTCAGCACCTCCTCCTCGCCCCACGTACCCACCTCCGCGGCCGTGACGATCCCCGAGGACCGCACCCCGGCCACCTCCAGCCCTCCGGCCCGCAGGAAGTCCGCGAACAGCGCGGCCACGTCCTCCGGGTAGGTGGCACCCACGGCGACCCGTCGTACGCCGATCTCCCGCGCCGCGTGCACGAACGCGAAGGACGTCGAGGAGGCCGGCATCCCCGCCAGCCGGGCCAGCGCCCGCACCTGCTCCTGGGCGCCCTCCCAGCCGTACACGAAGCTGCCGCTGGTGCACGCCCACACCACCGTCTCGACGCCGGTCAGCCGCAGCTGCTCCACGCCGGCGGCGAGCCGCTCGGCCGAACCCATCTCGCGCAGCGCGTCCACCCGGTGCGCGTCCACACCGATGTCCGTGTGCACCAGGTCCACCCGGATGTCGCTGCCCAGAAGCTGCTCGATGCGCGGATAGTCGCCCTCGCCGGAGTGGCCGGGGTAGAGGAATCCGAGTGCGGTCATGTCAGCCCTTCTCCGTGGTCCTGGTGGTCCTGGTGGTCCGGTGTCTCTTCCGTCAGTGCGGGCCACACCCGCGCGGTCTCGTCGAGCAGCGCCTGATAGGGCCCCACGGCTCGGGTACCCAGTCGGCGCAGCGCCGCCCACATCGTGACCTGGTTGGCCGACAGGACGGGGATGCGCAGCTCGGCCTCCAGCTGGGGGATCACGTCGTAGGTCGCCAGGTTGGTGCACGAGATGAACAGCGCGTCGGCCGAGCCGGGACGCACCGCGCGGTGGGCCATCGCGACCACGTCCCGGTACGGCACCTGCCAGATGCGCCGGGTCAGCCCCATGAAGGAGCAGCCGGTGACCCGTACGCCCGCCTCGGCGACGTACCGCTCCAGGGCGCGGGTGACGGACACCGTGTACGGGGTGACGAGGGCGACCCGGCGTATCCGCAGCTCCTCCAGTGCCTCCAGCAGCGCCCCCGAGGTGGTGACCGAGGGCAGCGCGTCGCCGTCCCCGCTCATCGCCGCGCACATCGCCCGCTCCCCGGCGATCCCGCCGACGAAGCTGCCGGAGGTGCAGGCGTAGGCCACGACCTCGGGGGCGACGGCGCTCAGCGCGCGCACCGCGTCGACGAGCGTCTCGTGCTCGCTGACCAGCCGGGCCAGGTCCAGGCTCACCTCGACCGGCACGAACGGGGTACGGGTCAGGTGCAGCGACACCTCGTCGGGCACCCAGCGCCACAGCTCGCGGTCGAGGGCGAAGTCGAAGGGCGCGACCACAGCGACACCGCGCTGTGGGCGGGGGCCGCCGAGAAAGGAGACGTCCATGGCAGCACCGGCCTCACACGGGAAGAAGGGACGGCAACGAATGGTGGATGCGCCTGTGTTGACGAAGGTAGGTTCCGGTGCGAGCGTGGTCAATCCGCGCATGTCAGACGCTCGGAGCCGCCCCGTATGACGCCGCCCCTCCCCACCCTCCTGGTCCTCGACGCCGACCCCCCGCCCCGGCTCGGCCGCCTCACCGGCCGGGCCCGGATCGTGCACACCGACCCGGCCGGCCTCGCCGCGCGGCTGCCGGAGGCGGACGTGCTGCTGGTGTGGGACTTCACCTCGCACGCCGTGCGCGAGGCCTGGCCCGGGGGCGGGCGGCGGCCGCGCTGGGTGCACACGGCGAGCGCGGGCGTGGACCATCTGATGTGCCCCGAGCTCGCCGCGTCCGGCACCGTGGTGACCAACGCGCGCGGGATCTTCGACCAGCCGATCGCCGAGTACGTGGCCGCCCTGGTGCTGGCGGTGGCCAAGGACCTGCCGCGTACGCTGGAGTACCAGCGGGAGCGGGTCTGGCGGCACCGGGAGACCCGGCGGGTGGCGGGCACGCGCGCGTGCGTGGTCGGCTCCGGCCCGATCGGCCGGGCGATCGCGCGCAAGCTGAAGGCCCTGGACGTGACGACGGCGCTGGTCGGCCGGGAGCCGCGCACCGGCATCCACGGCCCGGGCGATCTTGACCGGCTGATCTCCCGCGCGGACTGGGTGATCTGCGCCGCGCCGCTGACCGAGCAGACGACCGGCATGTTCGACGCCCACCGGTTCGGCGTGATGCAGCCCTCGTCGGTCTTCGTGAACGTCGGCCGCGGGCAGCTGGTCGACGAGGACGCGCTCGCCGAGGCGCTGCGCAGGCGCTGGATCGCGGGCGCGGCCCTGGACGTGTTCACCGCCGAGCCCCTTCCCGAGGACAGCCCGCTGTGGGGACTGCCGGGGCTGATCGTCTCCCCGCACATGAGCGGCGACACGATCGGATGGCGCGATGAACTCGGCCTTCAGTTCGTGGAGTTGTACGAGCGGTGGGCGGCGGGCAGATCACTGGTGAACGTGGTCGACAAGAAACGCGGCTACGTCCCCGGTCACTGATCCACCAGGAGGGTGCATGCAGCTCACCGACCTGACCGCCGTACAACTCCTCGACGGCTACCGCAAGGGCGAGTTCAGTCCCGTGGAGGCGACCGAACAGGCCCTGGAGCGGGCGCGGCGGATCCAGCCGGAGGTGAACGCGTTCGTGCGCCTCACCGAGGAGGACGCGCTGGCGCGGGCGCGGGACTCGGAGCGGCGGTGGCGGCGCGGCGAGCCGGCCGGGCTGCTGGACGGGGTCCCGGTCACCGTGAAGGACATCCTGCTGCTGCGCGGCCACCCCACGCTGCGCGGCTCGAAGACCGTCTCCGACCAGGGCGGCTGGGACGAGGACGCACCGTCCGTCGCCCGGCTGCGTGAGCACGGCGCGGTCTTCCTCGGCAAGACGACGACACCCGAATTCGGCTGGAAGGGCGTCACCGACTCCCCGCTGTCCGGAGTGACCCGCAACCCCCACGCCCCCTCCCGCACCGCGGGCGGCTCCAGTGGCGGCAGCGCGGCGGCCGTCGCGCTCGGCGCGGGCCCGCTGTCGCTGGGCACGGACGGCGGCGGCAGCATCCGTATCCCGGCCGCGTTCTGCGGGATCTTCGGTCTGAAGCCGACGTACGGCAGGGTGCCCCTGTATCCGTCGAGCCCGTTCGGGACCCTGTCGCACGCGGGCCCGATGACCCGGGACGCGGCCGACGCGGCGCTGCTGATGGACGTCATCGCGGCCCCCGACGCCCGCGACTGGTCGGCGCTGCCGCCGGCGCCGGGGTCCTTCGTCGCCGCGCTGGAGGGCGGTGTGCGCGGGCTGCGGGTCGCGTACTCCCCGACCCTGGGCGGGCAGGTCGCGGTCCGCCCGGCGGTCGCGGCGGCCGTACGGAAGGCGGTGGCGTCGCTCGCGGGCCTCGGCGCGTACGTCGAGGAGACCGACCCGGACTTCAGCGACCCGGTGGAGGCCTTCCACACCCTGTGGTTCAGCGGCGCGGCCCGGCTCACCCAGCGCTTCTCGCCGCACCGGCGCCGGCTGCTCGACCCCGGCCTCCGGGAGATCTGCACCCAGGGCGCCCGCCTCGGCGCGCTGGACTACCTGGCCGCGGTGGACGTCCGCATGAACCTCGGCCGCCGCATGGGCCGCTTCCACGAGACGTACGACCTGCTGGTGACACCGGCACTGCCGCTGACGGCGTTCGAGGCGGGCGAGGAGGTGCCCAAGGGGTCCGGCCTGCGCCGCTGGACCGGCTGGACGCCGTTCACCTATCCGTTCAACCTCACCCAGCAGCCCGCGGCGACGGTCCCCGTGGGCACCGACGACGACGGATTGCCGGTGGGAATGCAGATCGTCGCGGCCCGGCACCGGGACGACCTGGTGCTGCGGGCCTCACACGCCCTCTACGAGGCGGGGCTCACGCTCGCCGGAAGCTGAGCGTCTCCCCCGCCGCCCCGCCGCGCCACAGGTCGTTGCAGGCCTCGGCCATGCGTTCGAGGCCGTCGACGACCTGACCCCAGACGATCCCGGGCACCCACCCCACGTCCCCGTTGAGCAGCAGATTGTTGCGCTCGTAGAACAGGGCCAGATCGACGACCGTGCTGCCGGGGCGCAGCTCACGGTCGTAGCCATAGGCCTTCGTGCCCAGTTCGGCGCCGGCGAAGGAGAAGTAGCAGAGGTCGCCGGGGATCGGGGTGACCGTCGGGTTTTCCAGTGGGGGTTCCGTGGAGGCGAAGGGCGGGAAGAGGGCGTAGATCTCGTTGCGCGCGTATTTGGCGTGAAAGACGTCGCCCGCGAGGGGCAGGGCCTCCCACACCGCCGCGCAGGTCAGGGGCGCGCGGTCGTCCAGCAGGCGTGCCGTGCAGTGTGCGTCCCGCTTGTCGAGCGAGACGGTGACGAATCGATCGGCCATGGAATCAAGGGTGCATACGACGGGTCCGGTTGGGTAGCCGCGCCGCCATGGCTCCACCAACTGGGAACGACGTAGACACATTCCGGTCGGAAAACAGACACAGCAGACGCTCGGTGCTCGCAAGCCTCGCGGCGGTCGGCGTCCTGGGGGCCGCGGGCTGTTCGCGGGTGGCCTCGGCCTCGGGCAAGCAGGGCGGCGACCTGCTGCAGCGGCTGCGCGCGCAGGGGGTCGTGCGGCTCGGGATAGCCGGTGAGATCCCCTTCGGGTACATCGACAAGGACGGCCATCTCACGGGGGAGGCGCCCGAGCTGGCGAAGGCGGTCTTCAAGCGGCTCGGCGTGGACCGGGTGCAGCCGGTGCCGACCGAGTTCGGCTCGCTGATTCCGGGGCTGAAATCCCAGCAGTTCGATGTCGTGGCCGCCGGGATGTACGTCAATCCCGAGCGCTGCCGGCAGGTGATCTTCGCGGATCCGGACTATCAGATGCTGGATGCGTTCATCGTGCGCAAGGGCAACCCGATGGGGTTGCACTCCTACCGGGACGTAGTGGAGAAGAAGGCGAAGTTCGCCACCGGGACGGGGTACGCCGAGATCCAGTACGCGGTCGAGGCAGGGTACAAGGAGGGCGACATCCTGATCGTCCAGGACCAGGTCGCCGGGCTGAACGCCGTCGAGGCCGGGCGCGTCGACGTCTTCGCCGGTACGGCGCTCACCGCCCGCGAGGTGGTGAAGAAGTCCGCCTCGACGGAGGCCACCCGGCCGTTCGCGCCGCTGGTCAAGGGCGAACCGCATGTCGACGGGGGCGCCTTCGCGTTCCGGACGGGCGAGACGAACCTGCGTGACGCCTTCAACGTCGAGCTGCGGAAGCTGAAGAGGAGCGGGGAGCTGTTCCGGATCCTCAGGCCCTTCGGCTTCACCAAGGCCGAGATGACCGACCTCACCGCGAAGGAGCTGTGCGGCGGATGACCTCGGGGCTGTGGGAACTCGTACTCAAGGGGGTCTGGACGACCGTCCAGCTGCTCGTCTTCAGCGCGCTGCTGGCCGCCGCCGTCTCCTTCGTCGTCGGTGCCGCGCGCACCCACCGGCTGTGGATCGTGCGCTTCCTCGCCGGCTTCTACACCGAGGTCTTCCGCGGCACCTCGGCACTGGTGATGATCTTCTGGGTGTTCTTCGTGCTGCCGATCGCCTTCGGCTGGCAGCTGGTGCCCATGTGGGCGGGCACGCTGGCGCTCGGGCTGACGTACGGCGCGTACGGCTCGGAGATCGTGCGCGGCGCGCTCAACGCGGTCGACCCGGCGCAGAAGGAGGGCGGCGTCGCTCTCGGCTTCACGCCCTGGCAGCGGCTCAGGCTGGTCGTACTGCCCCAGGCGGTGCCGGAGATGATCCCGTCCTTCTGCAACCTGCTCATCGAGCTGCTCAAGGGCACCGCGCTGGTGTCGGTCATGGGCATGGGCGATCTGACGTTCAGCGCCGGCCTGGTGCGGCTGGCGCTCCAGCAGAGCGCGGAGATCTACACGTACGTGCTGCTGATCTACTTCGCGATCGCCTTCGTGCTCACGCGGCTGATGCGCGCTCTGGAGAAGCGGCTGAAGGCGGGGATCGGCAAGGAGGCCGGCACGTTCTCGGCGGCCCGTGAGCTCAAACGCGCGCAGACGACCGGTGTCGGGGGGAGTGGTGTCGTATGACGTGGGACTGGAACGCCGTGCGCGACTTCATGCCGCACTTCTGGGACGGGCTGCTGGTCACGCTGCAGATCCTGGCCCTCGGTTCGCTGCTGTCGTTCACCCTCGGCCTGGTCTGGACGCTGCTGATGCGCGCGCCGAGCCGGTGGGTGCGCTGGCCCGTCGGGGTGGTCACGGAGTTCGTGCGCAACACCCCGCTGCTGGTCCAGCTGTTCTTCCTCTTCTACGTGCTGCCCGAGTGGGGCCTGACCTTCTCGGCCCTGGCCACCGGGATCTTCGCGATCGGCCTGCACTACTCGACGTACACGATGCAGGTCTACCGGGCCGGTATCGAGGCGGTGCCCGTGGGCCAGTGGGAGGCGGCGACGGCGCTGAACCTGCCCCTGTGGCGGACCTGGACCGCGGTGATCCTGCCGCAGGCGATCCGCCGGGTGATCCCCGCCCTCGGCAACTACGTGATCGCGATGCTCAAGGACACGCCGATGCTGATGGTGATCACCGTGCTGGAGATGCTCGGGCGGGCCCGGCTCTTCTCCCAGCAGCACTTCCAGTTCACCGAGCCCCTCACCGTGATCGGGGTGGCCTTCATCCTCATCTCCTACCTGGCCTCCCTTCTTCTGCGAGCCCTGGAGCGACGCCTTGTCCGTTGAGACCCGTACGAAGTCGTCCGTCACCGACGCCCAGCCGACCGAGCTGATCCGCCTGGCGGGCGTCACCAAGCGCTTCGGCGCCAACACCGTCCTCGACCAGCTGGACTTCTCCGTCGACGCCGGCAAGCACGTGACCCTGATCGGCCCCTCCGGCTCCGGCAAGACCACGATCCTCAGACTGCTGATGACCCTCACCAAGCCGGACGAGGGCACGATCACGGTCGACGGGCAACAGCTCTTCCCGGCGCCGGAGAAGCAGATCCGGGAGGTCCGCAAGAAGATCGGGATGGTGTTCCAGCAGTTCAACCTGTTCCCGAACATGAGCGTGCT
This sequence comes from Streptomyces griseochromogenes, assembly GCF_001542625.1. Taxonomy (NCBI): domain Bacteria; kingdom Bacillati; phylum Actinomycetota; class Actinomycetes; order Kitasatosporales; family Streptomycetaceae; genus Streptomyces; species Streptomyces griseochromogenes. The sequence continues at coordinate 9,617,741 of NZ_CP016279.1, forward strand.
GCGGAACATCACCGAGGCGCCGGTGCAGGTACTCGGCATGTCCAGGGACGAGGCCGAGGCGCGCGCCCGCGAGCTGCTGGACCTGGTGGGGCTCGCCGACAAGTGCGACGCCCGGCCCACCCGGCTCTCGGGCGGCCAGCAGCAGCGGGTGGCGATCGCCAGGGCGCTGGCGATGCGGCCGCGCGTGCTGCTGCTGGACGAGGTGACCTCCGCGCTCGACCCCGAGCTGGTCGCGGGAGTCCTCGATCTGCTCAGGGACATCGCGCGCAGCACCGACATCACCATGCTGTGCGTGACCCATGAGATGGGTTTCGCCCGGGACATCTCCGACCAGGTGCTGATGTTCGACTCCGGGCGGGTCATCGAGTCGGGCCCGCCGGAGAAGATCTTCAGCGATCCGGAGCAGGACCGCACCCGGGAATTCCTCAGCGCGGTGCTCTGACTACGTGGTGTGAAGACGGTAAGTGCCGAGGTCCCAGCGATGGGTGATACCTCTGGCATATGCCAACGGATCTGCGCCCCAGTTGGGAGGGGTGGGCGAAGACCATAATCTCGCCAACCCCCTCTCCCCAACGACCCGTTGACCGTTATCGTGATAGAGAACCGCCGACCGGATTTCACGGCCAGACGAGCGAGCGCAGACAAGCGAGCGCAGACAGGTGAGCGCAGGGGGAAACCGTGGCGCTGATGCACGAGCCGACCGCCCCGTACCACTCGGCCCAGGACGCGCTGCGCGTGCTGGAGACCGTGGCCCGTCACCCCGCCGGCGTCACCGACACCGAGCTGGCCCGCCGCACCGGCCTGGGGCCCGAGCGACTGACCGGCCTGCTGCGCATGCTGCGCCGTGAGGGCTACGTCGAGCAGATCACCGACGGGGCGTACGTCACCGGGGACACGCTGCGCCGCCTCACCTCGGCGCACGGCCGCGAGCGCGCCCTGCGCGACAAGCTCCAGCACACGCTGGACCGGCTGCGGGACTCGGTCGGCGCGGCCGTCTACATGAGCCGTTACGTGGACGGCGAGGTCAGGGTCACCCAGTACGCCGCCGGTCCGACCACCCCGGCGGTCAACGAATGGGTCGACTTCCGCTACTCCGCCCACGCCACCGCCGTGGGCAAGAGCCTGCTGACCCAGCTGGACCACAACGCCCGCCGCGACCATCTCTCCCGGCACAAGATGGCCCGCCTCACCTCGCGCACCATCACCAGCGACAAGCTGCTGCTCTCCCGTCTGGAGTCCCAGCCGCCGACGGTGCCCGTGCTGGACCTCCAGGAATACGCGATCGGGACGGTCTGCGCGGCCGTCCCGATCACCGCGGGGTCGTCGGTCGGCTGCCTGGCGCTGTCGCTCCCCGTGGAGCACGCGCACCGGCTCCGGCAGGCCGCGGACGCGCTGAACCGGAACGCGGCACCGGTCCTGCTCTCGCTCACGATCTAGGCGGTCACGAGCACCCCCCGGAACCAGGTAGTATTTTCTTCGTCGCCGACCGCGGGAAGAAAAAACCGCGAAAGGCGGGAGTCATGCGCCGCTAGCTCAGTTGGTTAGAGCAGCTGACTCTTAATCAGCGGGTCCGGGGTTCGAGTCCCTGGCGGCGCACAGATGAAGGGCCCTTCGCCTCGGCGAGGGGCCCTTCGACGTCTTCCGCGGCCGGCCTCCGACAGGCGTGACACGGCGACGGCCACCGCGCCCTTACGGCAGCAGCCCGTCCACCGCCGAGAACATCAGATGGGCGGCGACCATGAAGGCGACACAGCCCGCGATGAACACGCCGAGGAAGGCCAGTACGCAGCCCGACTCGGCCGCGAGCCTCCCACGCGCCGGGGCGTGCGCCGTGGCCCGCTCGGGACGCTCGGCCGCGTAGTGCACGGTGACGATGTCGCCCTCGACGGTCGTCCCCGGCCCGTTGCTCTCCTCGAAGCGGACGGCACGGCCCTCGCGGGTGGTGAACTCGTACACGTGGTGCAGCGTCGTGCTCACGGAGGTCTCACCGCCACCGCTGGTCGTCGTGTACGTCCGCAGGCACCGCGCCTCGGCCGTCAGCCCGCTGTTCCAGGCGCTGCGCACCTCCTGGGCGCGGCCGACCAGCCTGACCAGGGCGAAGACCGCCAGGGCGATCATGAGCGTCGGCACGACGTAGAACAGTGCTTCCATGGGTCCCCCGAACTCCGTGCGCGGCCACCGATCGGCCGGCGTGGGAGGACCCTACCCACGCCGGCCGCGCCGCCGGCTCAGCGGAACCTCAGAACGTGACGTCCGAGCAGGCGTAGAACGCGTTGCCCGTGTCGGCGATCGTCCACACCGCGAGGATGACGTGGTGACCGCTCAGGCCGGACGGCAGGGTGCCGCTGTGGCTGAGGGTGGCCGGCGGACGCTGGCCGTTGTACGGCACCGTCAGGAACGGAGTGAGGTTGAGGTCGGAGCGCGTCAGGGCGTGGTTCTGGTCCCAGCCCGGCTTGGTGACGTAGTACTTGAAGTCCGTCGTGGCGTGCATGGCGGTGAACTGCCAGCGGAAGGTGTACGACTGACCGCCGGTCACCTTGGTGGCGGGCCAGGCCGCGCCGGACGGCGTGGTGGGCGAGCTGAGCTGGGCGAAGCGGCTCAGGCCGCCGTTGCAGATCTGGCCGTCGGCGGGACCTGCGGCCGGGAAGCCCTTGGGTCCCTCGACGCTCTGCGGCTCCCACTGGATGTCGCCGCAGTTCGCCACGGTGCCGTTCTGGCAGAGCTTCTGCCTGCTGATGGGGAGGTCGGTGTAGCCGTGCCCGCTGGCGCCGCCGGTGGAGAGCACGAAGGCTCCGGCGGTCACCACGCCCAGCACGGCCGCGGACAACACAGACAATCTGGTCTTGGTGCGCATGCTGCCGCTCCTGGAGAACGTGGGGGATGTTCGCTGAGCTGAGCTGTGCAGTAGGTCTAGACCAAGTCTGAGGTTATTGCCGTTAGTTGAACATGTCCATACCAATCACACGGGCTCCCCGCGCCCCGAGCAGAACGCCACCGTCAGATCCCGGACCAGCACCTTGCGCTCGTAGTCGTCCAGTTCGACCAGACCGCGCATGGTCAGCCGGGTCACCGTGTCCTCGACCGAGTCCACGACCGAGTTGAGCATGGTGGACCGCTGCCGGGCGTCCAGCGCGGCGAGCCGGCGCTTGTGCATCGCGGCCGCGACCTCGGGGGCGTACTCCACCCGGACCGGCTGCACCGAGAACACCTCCAGGCCGATCGGCACCGCGTCCGCCCCGACCAGCCGGGTCAGCGTCTCCCCCGCCACCGCCGCCCCGCCCCGCGTCCCGCCCGGCGGCTCCACCGGCACCCGGGCCAGCGCCGCCTCCACGCACTCACGCAGATACCTCTCGTGGTCGTCGATCTCCAGCACGGCCCGCGCGGTGTCCCGCACCCGCCACACCACCAGCAGCACCACCCGCAGCGGCACCCCGTTGGCGTCCGCCGCCGGCATCGCCTCGCTGCGCCAGTGCCGCAGCCGTACGTCGACCCGGCGCCGCCGCAGCAGCGGGTTCACCCACAGCAGGCCGGTGCGCCGGACCGTCCCCCGGTAGCGGCCGAACAGCCCGAGCAGCCAGGCCTGCCCGGTGCGCCCCCGGGCCAGACCGCCGAAGCCGGTCAGGCCCAGCGCCCCGGCCCCGGCGTACGCCGCCCACTGCGCGGGCCCGAGACCCGTGCCCGTGTACGTCGGCAGGCGCAGCGACTCCATCGCGAGCGGCGGCAGCACACCCGCCCACCACGAGGTGGCCAGGCATCCCGCGAGGCCGGCCACCCCGGTCAGCACCCCGGCCGCGCCGGGCAGCACCCGCGCCGGCCGCTCCACCAGCTCCGGGTCGGCCTGTGGCACCACCCGGCTGCGGGCCGTGGCCGGACGGGTCAGCCGCGGCTGTTCGCCGGTGCCCTGCCGTCGCCCCACCACGGCGGGCTTCAGCGGCACCGACACCGGCTCGGGTTCGTCACGGAAGAGCAGGTGGACGGGGATCTCGGTGGTCACCTCGTTCTGGATCAGCCGGGCCGGACGGGTGGCCGTACCCCCTGGGCCCGCCAGGGCGCCCGTGCCCGCCCCGGCTCCGCCGCCTCCCGCGGCCGCCGGACCCGCCGCGCCCCCGGGACCCGCCGTTGCCTCGGGGCCGGCCGGACCCTCGGGATGCTCCTCGGACTCGGGCGTGTGTGACGTGGTCGTACTCATGCGTGCCTCCAGCCTCCGCGCCAGATGCGTCATGACAGTGGTGCCGGCGGTGGGAGCGGGTTCAGGGGTGCTCCCACCCGTCAGGGGCGCTCCCCCCGCGCGGCAGAGGTGCTCCTGCGCGCATCGCGGGAGCGCCTACGCGAACAGGCGGCGCCAGGTCTCCGGGCCGGGGTAGCCGTCCGCCGCGCCGCCCCGCCAGCCCTGGCCGCGCTGGTAGGCCTCCACGGCCCGCCGGTCCGCTTCGCCCCAGCGCGGACCGGGCCCGGCGGCATAGAAGCCGCCGAATCCCTTCTCCACCAATCGCCTCCCCAGCTCGGTGACGTACTCGTTCTCCTCGCCCGGGCGGAAGAACCTCCGGCCGGGATAGCCGGGCACTCCGTGCGAGGCGGGCCGGGCGCCCGGGGAGGAGGGCGCCGGTGCCTTGTCGTCGGTCGCCGCCTTCTTGCCCGCGGCAGCGGTCACACCCTTGTAGCGGTAGGGGACGTACTTGTCGGCGTGGGTCCAGTAGGGGTAAGGGGTGGCCTGGCGGCGGGTGCGCGGGGGTGTCTGTTCGTAGACCATGTAGTAGGTGTGCGTGTAGTCCGTCCAGCCGCCGAAGATCACGACGTGGGAACCGTTCTCGGGGTTGTCCTGGTTGTGGAAGAGCAGCATGTCACCGGGTTGCAGGTCCTCCTTGGCGATCTTCATCCCGAACTGGCCGAGGCTGCCCGTCCACTCGTTGCCCGGCAGGCCCCAGGCCATGGACACGAAGCCCGAGCAGTCCTGCCGGTACCCGTCGGTCCAGTAGGTGCTCATGCTGTACGGCACCTTCGCGGCGACCCAGATCTTGGCCCGGTTGATGATGTCGGTCCGGCTGGTGGCGGGGATGGGGACGGCCGGGGGCCTGACCGGTGCGGCGGCCGGGCCGAACAGCGGGGACTCCTTGCCCTGCGGGGTGGCGGGCTCACCGTCCGCGGCGGGGGTGCCGGGCCGGTGCGGGGCGTGGAGGGAGGCGTGGGCGGCGGCCGGAAGGGCCGGGCCCAGGGCGGCGGAGGCGGCGGCGGCCACGACCGCGACCCCCCGGGCCGCCGGGCGGCCGCCGAAGCGGGCGGGCAGCGGGCCGGGGCCCGCCCGCCGCCCGCGGACGCAGCCGGGGCAGTCACAGTCGCTCACGGGGCCGACGTCCTCGAACACCGGAGTACTCATGCGATCTGCCTCACATTCGGGGTGGAAATGTCCGCGAGTGTGCACGTTGATCAGTTTCACAACTGTCCTCCGCACGCGCATGTTGACGGTCCGAATGATGTACAGCCGCCACGGCCGCCTCTCCCGGACACGAAGGGGTGGTCGGGAGCACCCCGCCAGGTCGGGTAGAGTTCTCTTGTCAGCAGGCGCCGCTAGCTCAGTTGGTTAGAGCAGCTGACTCTTAATCAGCGGGTCCGGGGTTCGAGTCCCTGGCGGCGCACAGACCGAGCAGGCCTCTCATGTGAATGAGGGGCCTGTTCGTCGTTTGGCCGGATACCCTCTGGCCATGGCAGCCCGGGACCTCCAGGAGCGGATCAAGAAGCTCATCATCGACCGTCGGCTGCTCTCGGGTGCCCCGCTGCCGACCGAGCCCGAGCTGATGGAGTACCTCGGGGCGAGCCGGAACTCGGTACGGGAGGCGCTGAAGGCGCTGCAGGCGATGGGCATCGTGGAGATCCGGCACGGGTTCGGGACCTACGTCGGCCCGATGTCGCTCGCACCGATGATCGAGGGCCTCGCCTTCCGCACGGTCGCCGGGCACTACCGGGGCGAGGACTCCCTGCTCCAGCTGCTGGAACTGCGCGAGGCGGTGGAGACGGGACTCGTCTCGCGGCTGGCCGGCCGGCTGCCGGATGCCGACCTCGTCGAACTGGACGCCCTTGTGAACCGTATGGAACGGGAGGCCGCCGAGGGACGCGGCCTCGCCGAAACGGACCGGGCGTTTCACGCCACCCTCTACCGGGGGCTGGACAACGTCCTGCTGAGCGAGGTGATGGAGGCGTTCTGGGACGCCTTCCACCGGGTCCAGCGGGATCTGGTGGACGTGCCCCAGGACCCGCGGGTCACCTGCCGGCAGCACCGGGAGATCCTGGACGCGGTCCGCTCCGGCGACTCCATACGGGCGGAGGAGGCCATAAGGGACCACTTCGGCAACATCCGTGCCCGCCTCTCTCCCACCGGCGCACCCGAGCCTCCGGAGTCCCACCCGCGCCACAATGAACGGGTTTGACCGGTAAACACGGCGTTTCGCGTCTTGCGATCATGCTAAGCGCCGTAGAACCCTGGTTGTTCACGAAGCCGCGCCTTCGCGGCAGTTGGGGGAAGAAACCGGTTGCCCGCAGACGGGGAGGGGGCCCCGTTCATGAACCGGTGCCGAGGGGGGCATCATGCAACCGGAAGGTCGCACTCCCGTGTCTATAAAGTGTGCAAGGCGTGGTGATTGCGACCGCCACTGACCTGCCCGTGACGGCCGAGGGGACCCTGACCGGGCGGAAGGACCGACGAACACGCGATGACCCGCGTGTGGGGGGAATGACTCATGACGTCGACGCCGACGGGCGCCCGGCAGAGCCAAGGACAACACGACGATCCGTCACAGACCACGCGCCTCAGGGCGCTTACGCACCACACGGGCCAGTTCCGCAGGATAAAGAAGAGCCTGCCCAGATACGACTACGAGCACTACAGCCGGCTTGCGGGTCCCCTCACCCAGCCCGACCCGGGCAAGCCCTACACGGTGCAGTACCGCTCACTGCTCTCGCAGGAACCGCACCGCATACGCGCCGCGCTGATGCTGGGCGCGGCCCCGCTGCTGTCGCTGGTCCTGCTGGCCTGGCTGCTGCAGCCCGATCACTGGACCGAACGCGACTACCCGGCCTACGACTTCCTGCCCGCGCTGGACGTCGTGATGCTGGTCTCGATCGGCCTGATCGAGTTCTTCCGGTGCATGAACGTGCTGTCGAACGCGCACGCCACACTGGTCGCGCGCGATCCGGTCCCGGTCGTGCCGGAGACCGGCACCCGCGTCGCCTTCCTCACCTCCTTCGTGCCCGGCAAGGAGCCGCTGGAGATGGTGACGAAGACCCTGGAGGCGGCGGTCAGGCTGCGCCACCGGGGCGTGATGCACGTCTGGCTGCTGGACGAGGGCGACGACCCGGCCGTCAAGGAGGTCTGCGCCCGGCTCGGCGTCCACCACTTCACCCGCAAGGGCGTCGCCAGGTGGAACCAGCCCAAGGGCCCGCACCGCGCCAAGACCAAGCACGGCAACTACAACGCCTGGCTGGAGGCGCACGGCGACGACTACGACTTCTTCGCCTCCGTCGACACCGACCATGTGCCGCTGCCCAACTACCTGGAGCGGATGCTCGGCTACTTCCGTGACCCGGACGTCGGCTTCGTCATCGGCCCGCAGGTCTACGGCAACTACGACACGTTCGTCACCAAGGCGGCCGAGTCGCAGCAGTTCCTCTTCCACGCGCTGATCCAGCGCGCCGGCAACCGCTACGGCGCCCCGATGTTCGTCGGCACGTCCAACGCCGTGCGCATCAGCGCCATCAAGCAGATCGGCGGCCTGTACGACTCGATCACCGAGGACATGGCGACCGGGTTCGAGATGCACCGGGCCAAGAACCCGGCCACGGGCCACAAGTGGCGGTCCGTCTACACCCCGGACGTGCTGGCCGTCGGCGAGGGCCCGGGCGCCTGGACCGACTTCTTCACCCAGCAGCTGCGCTGGTCCCGGGGTACGTACGAGACGATCCTCAAGCAGTACTGGAAGGGCTTCTTCTCGCTGCCGCCCGGCAAGCTCTTCAACTACACGATGATGATCATCTTCTACCCGATGTCCGCCCTCAACTGGATCCTCGCGGCACTGAGCTGCGCACTGTTCCTGGGCCTGGGCGCCTCGGGTGTGAACATCGACCCGACCGTGTGGCTGATGCTGTACGGCAACGCCTCCGCCCTCCAGATCGGCCTCTACGTCTGGAACCGCAGGCACAACGTCTCCCCGCACGAGCCGGAGGGCTCGGGCGGTGTCGCCGGCATGGTGATGTCGGCCCTCTCCGCGCCGATCTACGCCCGCTCGCTGATGGACGCGGTGCTGCGCCGCAAGAGCAAGTTCGTGGTGACCCCGAAGGGTGAATCGGCCAGCCCCGACACGCTGTTCGGGACGTTCAGGATCCACTGGTTCTTCATCCTGGTCTTCGCCGGCTCGCTCGCCGCCGGCTTCGTGTTCGGGCACTCCCACCCGGCGATGATCACCTGGGCGATCTTCGCCCTGCTGATCACCGCCTCACCGATCTTCGCCTGGCGGTACGCGCTGCGGCAGGAGAGGAAGAAGCCCCGGCAGGCGCCCGGTGCGGCCGCACCCGCGCCCGCACCGGCGGTGGCGGAGCCGCAGGACGCGGTGCCCCCGCAGTACGCGGCCTACGGGCCGCACGCCGCACAGGCGCCGCACGCCCGTCAGCGGCCCACCTGGGCCGCCTCGTCCGGGGGGCCGGGCGGGGACCCGGCGGCAGACAGCGACCAGAGCATGCAGATCGCCCTTGGTGGACTTGGGGGACGTAAGGAATGAAGGACCAGGCCGGCCGCCGCCGTGCTCGTCGACTCGCGATAGGCACTGCGGTGGTCCTCGCGCTGGCCGGGATGAACGGGCCGTGGCTCTACCGCTTCGGAACCGAGCAGTACCACCAGTACAAGATCAACAAGCCCGAGTACAAGGCCGCCAACGGCCACTGGGACATCATCGACTTCCCCGAGGAGTACCGCCAGGACACCATCCACGCCGCGCTCCTGCACACCGGCAAGGTGCTGCTGGTCGCGGGCTCGGGCAACAACCAGGACAACTTCGACAAGAAGAAGTTCGACACCCGGATCTGGGACCCGGTCAAGGGCACGATCAAGAAGGTGCCCACGCCCGCCGACCTGTTCTGCACCGGCCACACCCAGCTGGCCAACGGCAACCTGCTGATCGCGGGCGGGACCAAACGGTACGAGAAGCTCAAGGGCGATGTGACCAAGGCCGGCGGCCTGATGGTCGTGCACAACGAGAACCCGGACAAGCCGATCACACTGCCCGCCGGAACCAAGTTCACCGGCAAGGAGAACGGCAAGACCTTCGTCTCGAAGGACCCGGTGCTCGTGCCGCGCGCGAAGAAGGTCTTCGACCCGAAGACCGGAGCGTTCCTGCGCAACGACCCGGGGCTCGGCCGTATCTACGTCGAGGCGCAGCAGAGCGGCACCCAGTACGAGACCGGTACGCAGGACAACTACCGCGTCCAGGGCCTGGCCGGCACCGACGCGCGCAACACGTACGGCATCGCGCAGAAGCTCGCCCTCGACAAGAAGGATTTCCAGGGCATCCGCGACGCCTACGAGTTCGATCCGGTCGCCGAGCGGTACATCAAGGTCGACCCGATGAACGAGGCCCGCTGGTACCCGACGCTGACCACGCTGTCGGACGGCAAGATCCTCAGCGTCTCCGGCCTCGACGACATCGGTCAGCTGGTTCCGGGGAAGAACGAGATCTTCGACCCCAAGACCAAGAAGTGGACCTACACGCAGCAGATCCGGCAGTTCCCGACGTATCCGGCACTGTTCCTGATGCAGAACGGGAAGATCTTCTACTCGGGGTCCAACGCGGGCTACGGACCGGACAACATCGGCCGTGAGCCCGGTGTCTGGGATGTCGACACCAACAAGTTCACCAAGCTGCCCGGGCTCAGTGACCCCAACATGATGGAGACGTCCGGGACCGTGCTGCTGCCTCCGGCGCAGGACGAGAAGTTCATGGTGATCGGCGGGGGCGGGGTCGGTGAGTCGAAGCTGTCCAGCAAGAAGACGCGGCTCATCGACCTGAAGGCGAAGAACCCGCGCTTCGTCGACGGGCCCGAGCTGGAGAAGGGGACCCGGTATCCGCAGTCCTCGATCCTGCCGGACGACACGGTGCTGGTGTCGGGCGGCTCGGAGGACTACCGGGGGCGCGGCGACTCCAACATCCTGCAGGCGCGGCTGTACCACCCCGACAGCAACAGCTTCACCCAGGTCGCCGATCCGCTGGTCGGACGGAACTACCACTCCGGCTCGATCCTGCTGCCGGACGGGCGGGTGATGTTCTTCGGGTCCGACTCGCTGTACGCGGACAAGGCGAACACCAAGCCGGGGAAGTTCGAGCAGCGGATCGAGATCTACACGCCGCCGTATCTGTACCGGGGGGCTCGGCCGACGCTCAGTGGTGGTCCGCAGACCATCGCCCGGGGCGCCTCGGGGACGTTCACATCGAAGCACACGGCCAGCATCAAGAAGGTGCGGCTCATCCGGCCGAGTGCTTCGACTCACGTGACGGATGTGGATCAGCGGTCGGTCGCCCTGGACTTCAAGACCTCGGGCGACAAGATCACGGTGACCGTCCCCAAGGACCGGAACCTGGTTCAATCGGGGTGGTACATGATGTTCGTGGACGACGACCAGGGGACGCCGTCCACGGCTCAGTGGGTCAAGGTTCCCTAGTCACTCGCTGTTCTTGGCAAGGGCGAGTGCGTAACTCGCCCACCAATCCCCTGCCTTCGGGCCTCCCTTGCAGTCGCCGTCCGACTCCCCGGGGCGCTTCACCCACAGGTACGCGTCGACCAGGGGGTCGGTCGTCTTCGTCGTGGGGGCTTCTCCCAGGGAGCGGCCGGGCGGGTTGCACCAGCGTTCGGAGGGGTTGCCGGCCGTGTCGGGGCCGTTGCCGTTGCGGCTGGTGTCGATGACGAAGTGCTTGCCGCCCACCTTGGCCGAGAGCTGTTTGCCGTAGGCGATGGAGTCCTGGGTGGAGTAGAAGTTGGAGACGTTGACGGAGAAGCCGTCGGCCTGGTCGATGCCGGCCCGCTTCAGGGGCTGGAAGATCTGGTCGGGGTGGCCCCAGCCCGCGTTGCCCGCGTCCAGGTAGACCTTGGTGTTCTTCAGGGACTTGAGCTTGGCGACGGCACCCTTGAGCAGGTCGTAGCGCTCCTCCTGGAACTGGCCCGGGGTGCAGCCGTCGACGAGGTGGAGCAGGGCGTCCGGTTCGAGGACGACGGTGGCGGCGCGGTCGCCGATGCCCTGGGCGACGCCGTCGATCCAGGCGCGGTAGGCGTTGCCGTCGGCGGCGCCGCCCTGTGAGTACTGGCCGCAGTCGCGGTGCGGGATGTCGTAGAGGACGAGCAGGGCGGTGCGGTCGGACTTCTCGGCGGCCTCGGTGAAGCCGCGGGCCTCCTGCTCGGGGTTCTCCGGGCCGATCCACTCCCCCGTCGGCTGTTCGGCGATCTTGCGGATCTGCCCGGCCTCGGTCTTCTTGCCCGCCTTCTCGTAGGTGGCGACCTGGCGGGCCGCGTTGGTGTCCGGGTTCACCCAGAACGGGTCGGCGGACTTGGGTTGCTGGGTGATCCGGCCGGCGTGGTCGTCGGGCTTGTCCCCGTCGCCGGAGGAGCACCCCGCCAGCAGCAGTGCCGCCCCGAGCACCGCCGCGGACGCCCGTGCCCGTGCCGAAGGCCGGGCCCCCGTGCTGTCGTACATGCGATTCCCCCCTGGGCGCATTGTTCCGAATGCCCATCGTGGCACACCGGCCGTGCCGGTCACGAGGTCGCGCGGAAGCTCAGGGGCCGGTGCCGGAGAGGTAGGCGGAGACCACCACGTTGGCCGTGTAGCTGTGGGTCGTGCGGTCGAAGGCGCCGCCGCAGGTGATCAGGCGGAGCTCGGCGCGGCCGGGCTTGCGGGGGCCGTAGGCCTGCTGGGCGTCGAAGTCGTCACGGGCCAGGACGCGGATGTCGTCGATGGTGAAGTGGGCGACCTTGCCGTCCGCGCGGACCACCCGGACCGTCTCGCCGGGCTGCAGGCTGCTGAGCTTGTAGAAGACGGCGGGCCGGGTCGCGGTGTCGACGTGTCCCACCATCAGCGCGGCTCCCGCCGCGCCGGGCGTGGTTCCGGAGCGGTACCAGCCGACCACGCCCGGCTGGTCGAACGGCGGCGGGTCGACAGCTCCCCGGCTGTCCAGGCCACGGGCCACCACGGGCGCCTGCACGCCGAGTTCCGGGATGTCGACGCGCTGCGGGAGCGCGGGCGCGAGGGGTGCGGCCGCGGGCGGCAGCCGGACCTGCCGGCCGAGTCCGGCCACGTCGCCGGTGGCGGGTCCGGAGGGGCTCGGCGGTACGTCGGTCACGCTGCGCCCCCACAGCCACAGTCCGAGCAGCAGGACGGCCCAGGCCGCCGCGGTGGCCAGGTGCCCGGTGCCGGTGGTGCGCTCCTGCCCGTCGGACATGTCGTGGGTGCCTCAGTCCGTACCGCGGCTCCGGCGGGCCCTGAGCAGCCCGACGGCGGCAGCGGCGGCCCCGGCGAGCGCGAGGCCCGTCACCGCCTGGACGGTGCCGGGCCCTGAGCCGCTGCCGGCCACCGTGGCGAAGTGCGCGGTGCCGCCGCCGCCCGCCTGGACCGGGGCGACCGGAGAGGGGGACGCGGTGGGCTGGAACAGCCGGCCGAACAGGTCGGTCCTGCCGGACTGCCCGGATCCTTTGGCGACCACGGTGACCGTGCCGGTCAGCGCGGAGCCGGCGCAGGTGACCTTCACGTCGTAGGCGCCGGGGGTGACCGAGGAGCGGACGCGGGTCTCGCCGGACAGGGTGCCCTGGGTGCCGGTCAGCAGTGCGTCGGTGACGAAGGCGGACGAGGCGGCGGTGCCCTGGGATCCGGTGCAGCCGCGCACCCGGAGGGTCACATCGGTACCCGGGGCCGGGGAGGCCGGGGTCACGGAGACTCCATGGCCGTCGTCGGCCGCGTGCGCCACCGGGGTGAGGGCGCTGACGACCAGGAGTCCCGTACAGACAGTGAGGCGAAGTGAGCCCATCGTGAACCTCCAGACACTGGGAGGCTCCCCCGCACAGCGCGCCTCCGCATCCTCGGGAGGCGCGGGATTACTCCATCCGGGTGGTGCGGGTTCTGGAAATCCCTGGTCAGACGAGGTCGACCAGGTCCGCGATGGAGTCGACGACCTGGGAGGGGCGGAAGGGGTAGCGGTCGATGTCGTCGGGCTGGGTGACCCCGGTCAGCACCAGGAAGGTGCGCATCCCGGCCTCCAGGCCCGCGAGCACGTCGGTGTCCATGCGGTCGCCGATCATCGCGGAGGTCTCCGAGTGGGCGCCGATCGCGTTGAGCCCGGCCCGCATCATGAGCGGGTTGGGCTTGCCGACGAAATACGGCTTCTTGCGGGTGGCGGCGGTGATCAGGGCGGCGACCGAGCCGGTGGCGGGCAGGTCGCCCTCGGTGGAGGGGCCGACGTTGTCGGGGTTGGTGGCGATGAACCGGGCGCCGTCGTTGATCAGGCGTACGGCCTTGGTCAGGGACTCGAAGGAGTAGGTGCGGGTCTCGCCGAGGATCACGAAGTCGGGCTCGTGGTCGGTGAGGATGTAGCCGATGTCGTGCAGCGCCGTGGTCAGGCCCGCCTCGCCGATGACGTAGGCGCTGCCGCCGGGCCGCTGGTCGTCCAGGAACTGGGCGGTGGCCAGCGCGGAGGTCCAGATGTTCTCCACCGGCACGTCCAGGCCCATCCGGCGCAGCCGGGCGTGCAGGTCACGGGCGGTGTAGATGGAATTGTTGGTGAGCACCAGGAAGGGGCGCCCGGACTCGCGGAGCTTCTTCAGGAAGGCGTCGGCGCCCGGGATCGGGACCCCCTCGTGGATGAGGACGCCGTCCATGTCGGTGAGCCACGATTCGATGGGCTTGCGGTCTGCCATGTTCTTGCGTCTCCTGGCGTGCGTACGGTCAAGAAGCGGGGGGCGCCGGAACCACGGCGTACCGACGCCCCCAGCCTAATCAGGCGGCCCGTTCCTGACCCCGGTCAAGACGGGGCGATCACTGGGTGATCCGCACGCCGTCGACCACCCAGTACCAGTTGTTCCCCCCGGTGTAACGGAAGCGGACCCGGACCGTGCTCGCCCCGGCCGGGACCTGGAGCGTGACGGTCTCGGTGCGCGAGGGGACGTCGGCGGTGTAGGTGCGCACGGAGACGGGGGCGGCGCCGTCGTAGGAGACGAGGACCTCGCCCTTCTGCGGGGACTCCTGCCGGTAGTAGGTGGTGTAGGCGAGGGTGGCGGTGCGGCCGCCGGTGACCGGGTAGGCCGGGCTGACCAGGGTGGAGTCGAAGGAGCCGGTCAGGCTCTTGTCGCTCCACTCGTCGCCGTCGGCGACCGCGAAGACGTCGCGGGCCCGGACGTTGCACTCGCGGTTCTGGTCGCGCTGGGTCTGGGTCCAGAACTCGTCGGTGGTGAAGGACCAGCCGCGCCACTCGGTGACCCCGCCGCCGCCCATCGCGGAGTTGTCGACGGACCAGCCGGCGGGCGGGGTGTGGGTGAAGCCGAGGATGCTCGCCGGGATGCCGGTCTCGTCGACGCGGGCCTGCAACTGGCCGCGCAGGGCGTCGAAGTCGTCGGGGGCGGGCTGCTGGACGGGGCGGCCGTCCAGGTCCCAGGCGGGGTCGAGCGCGATGCCGAGGTGGGCGAGCGCGGAGGCGGCGATGTCGGGCATCTTCACGTCGTGGCGGACCGAACCGGGCGCGAGGGCCGGCCCGGTGGCGATCATGAAGGTCTGGCGCTCCTGGAGGGTGGAGCCGCCGTGGCCGCCGGGGTCGGTGTGGCCGTGGTCGGCGGTGACCATGATCAGCCAGTCCTCGTCGGCGTACGTGGCCCGGGACTTGACGGCGGCCACCATCTGGCCGACCTGGGCGTCGGCGCCGTGGATGGCGTCCAGGTACTGCTGGGAGGCGGCGCCGTAGCTGTGTCCCGCGTGGTCGATGTTGTCGAGCTGGACGAAGACCGCGTCCGGGTTGCCGTCCCTGAGCTCTGCGACGGCGCGGGAGGCGGTGCCGGTGTCGTACTCGGCGCTCGGCGTGGAGACCCGGGTGTCGACCTTCGAGGAGAAGACGGTGTCGGTGATCGGCGCCCAGGAGGAGACGGCGTACGTCACCAGCTGCGGCTTGGCCGTCTCGACGCGGGTGAGGAAGTCCGGGTACCGGGCGAACCGGGCGCCGGTGAAGGTGTTGTCCTTGACGTTGTGCTTGTCCGGCCACACGCCGGTGATGATCGTCGACCAGCCGGGGCCGGACAGGGTGGGCGCGAGCGGGTTGGCGTAGATGCTGCTGGGCGCGGTGAGGCCCGCGGTCATCAGGGCGTCGAGGTTCGGGGCGTCGGCGTCCTTGATACGGCTGAGCAGGCAGCCGTCCAGGCCGACGACCAGTACCTTCGGCGTGCGGGTGGCCGCACGGGCGGCGGCGCCGAGCGGACCGGCCGAGGCGGCGACCACGGCGGCGGAGACGAGGAACGTACGACGGGAGAGATTGGGCACGGGGTCCTCCGGAGGAGAGGGTGGACGTGCAGGACGGTGGTCATGACACCGCCCCCGGTGGTACCAGGGGCGGGGCGGAGCAGCCGACGGGGCGGGCAACTCCCCCAGGGGCGCGGGGAACTGCGCGACCAGCCACGACGGCGGAGGCGAAGACGTACGGCGGGGCGGAACCCATGGGGCGGCCGAACCCCCGGAGGGCTCAGCTGCCGGTGGCGGACTTCCAGTCCTCGACGTAGGACGCGAGGTTCGTGTCGATGTCCTTCCAGTCCGGCGCGAAGATGTCCACGCCGTCCATCAGCTTGGCGAGCGCGATGGCGTTGGCGTCGACGGCCTTGACGTCCGAGCGGGCGCTGAAGCCGCCGCCGATCTCGCTGACCTCCTGCTGCTGCTTCTGCGCGAGCATGAAGTCGAGGAGCTTCTTGCCGTTCTCGCTGTGCGGGGCCTTGGTGACCAGGCCGGCCGCGTAGGGCAGGGCGAACGTGGTGGGCTTGCCGCCCTGCTTCGCCGGGAACCAGATGCCGAGGCCCGGCATGGTCTTGGACTGGGCGTAGTTCATCTGGACGTCGCCGTTGGCGACGAGCAGTTCGCCCTTGTCGACCTTGGGGGCGAGCTTGCCGGTGGAGGCGGACGGGCCGACGTTGTTGGCCTGGAGCTTCTTCAGGTAGGCGAGGGCCTGGTCCTTGCCGCCGAAGTCGTGGATGGCCTTGATCAGTACGGCGGTTCCGTCGCCGGCGACACCGGGGGTGGAGTACTGGAGCTTGTTCTTGTACTTGCCGTCGAGCAGCTCGTCCCAGGTGGTGGGGGCCTTCTTCAGCTCCTTCTTGTTGTAGACGAAGCCGAAGTAGTTGTTGACGACGGAGGTCCAGGTGCCGTCGACGGCCTTGTCGGCGCCGCTGACCTGGACGGCGTCCTTCGGCTCGTACTTCTCCAGCAGGCCCTTGCTGTCGGCCTGCTGGATGAACGGCGGGAGGGTGACCAGCACGTCGGCCTGCGGGTTGCTCTTCTCGCGGACGGCGCGCTGCACCATCTCGCCGGAGCCGCCCTCGACGTACTTGACCTTGATCCCGGTCTGCTTGGTGAAGTCGGCGAAGACCTTGTCGTACCAGCCGTCGCCGTTCTCGCCCTTGAGGCCGTCGGCGCTGTAGACGGTGACGGCCTTCTCGTCGGAGGCGGCGGAGGAGCCGCCGCACGCGGACAGCAGCGGGGTGGCGAGGAGGGAGACGGCGATGGCGAGTCTGAGGGTGTTTCTGGGCATGGCGGGGCGAACTCCTTGCGGCGGAAGGGGCTGTGAGCGGGTCGGGCGGTCAGCGGTAGGAGGCTTTGGTGCGGACCCTGGAGACGGCGAACAGGACGAGCAGGGTCGCGGCCATGAGGACCACCGCGACGGCGGAGCCCACGAACAGGGCGCCCCGGTCGGTGGCCGCGTAGATCAGGACGGGAAGCGGGGTCCAGTCGGGCGGGTAGAGCATCATCGTGGCGCTCAGCTCGCCCATGGACAGGGCGAAGCAGAGGCCGGCGGCGGCGGTGAGCGAGGGCAGCAGGAGCGGCAGCCGCACCCGCCACAGGACGTACGCGGGCCGGGCGCCGAGGGAGGCGGCGGCCTGTTCGTACGCCGGGTCGAGGCGGGTGATCGCCGCCGACACGGACTGGTGGGCGAAGGCGGTGACCAGCACGGTGTGGGCGACGATCACGATCCACCGGGTGCCGTTGAGCAGCATCGGCGGCTTGGAGAAGGCCACCAGGACCGACAGTCCGACCACCACGGACGGCACGGCGACCGGCAGCACGAACAAGGCGTCGAGGATACGGCGGTGACGCTTCTTCAGGGCTGCCCCGGCCAGCGCGGCCCAGGTGCCGACGGCCAGGGCGAGCAGGCTCGCGGTGACGGCGGTGACCAGGCTGGTGGTCAGCGCCTGGAGGGCCTCGCCGCGAGTGGCGGAGCGGTAGTTGGCCGTCGTCAGGCCCGAGGGCAGGACGCTGGACCAGTGGGTGGCGAAGGAGGCGCCGAGGACGACGAGAAGGGGCAGGGCGAACAGCGGCAGGAACAGGACGAGGAACACGGCCCATACGGCCCACTTGGCCTTGCGGCTATGCACCAGCACGACGGCTCACCACCCGGTAGAGGCCGTACAGCCCCACGGAGATCAGGACGTTGACGACGGCGACCACGCAGGCGCCCGGGTAGTCGGACTCCAGGATCGCCTTGCTGTAGACGAGCATCGGCAGGGTCGTGACCCCCTTCGCTCCGGTGAACAGCACGATGCCGAACTCGTTGAGACACAGCACCAAGACGAGGCTCCCGCCGGCCGCGAGCGCGGGCAGCGCCTCCGGCAGGATCACCTGCCGCACGATGCGCGGCGCGCGGGCGCCGAGCGAACTGGCCGCCTCCAGCTGCGCGGTGTCGAGCTGGGAGAAGGCGGCGAGCAGCGGCCGCATCACGAAGGGCGTGAAGTAGGTGATCTCCGCCAGCAGCACGCCCCAGGGTGTGGTCAGGAACTGGAAGGGTCCCTCCGCCGCCCCGGTGACGTCCGTCCACACCCCGTTGGCCATGCCGACGCTGCCGTAGATGAACAGCAGCGCCAGCGTGATCAGGAAGGACGGGAAGGACAGGAACACATCGATGAACCGCGCCACCGCCTTCGCCCCGGGGAACGGCACGAACGCGATGACCAGCGCCAGCAGGAACCCGAGGACCAGACAGCCGACGGTGGAGGCCACCGCCAGCCACACGGTGGTCCACAGCGCGTTCCGGAACGCCTCGGAGGCGAAGACGTCGGCGTACGGCCGCACGGAGGTGCCACCGCTGTCGGGCCGGAAGGACTGCTGGACGACGAGGGCGAGGGGGTAGAGGAAGAAGAGGGCGAGGGCGGCCGTCGGGGGAAGGGTCCACAGGAGCGGCCGCAACCGCTGCGGGCGGTCGTTGCGCAGGGCGGAACGGGTGGGCACAGCCTGCAGCGCCGGGTTACTCGCCATCGCGGCCCACCCCTGCGGGCAGCAGTGTCGCGTCCTCGGGGGCGAAGTGCAGGGCAACCACATCCCCGTACGTCGGCGGTGCCTTCAGCTCGCGCAGGTCCGCCATCACCTGCTGCCCGTCCACCTCGACATAGAGCCGGTGGGTCGAGCCCCGCCACTGGATCTCGGTGACGGTCCCGGTGATCCGGTTGGGGCCGTCGCCGAGGCCGATCAGATGCGGCCGTACGCACAAGGTGGCCCGTGCGCCCGCGGCCGCGCCCGCCGTGTCGACCTTCAAATCGGCGCCCGCGAAGCCGACGCCGCCGTGGCCGACGGTCACCGGCAGCAGGTTGGCGTTCCCGACGAAGGACGCGGTGAACTCGTCGGCCGGGGCCCGGTACAGCTCCCTCGGCGTTCCACAGGCCCGCAGCCTCGCCTTGTCCATGACCGCGATCCGATCGGCCAAGGTCAGTGCCTCGACCTGGTCGTGGGTGACGTACAGCATCGACACCTGAGGCAACTCGCGGTGGAGCCGGGCGAGTTCGGCCAGCATCCCGGACCGCAGCTGGGCGTCGAGCGCGGACAGCGGTTCGTCCAGGAGCAGTACGTCCGGCCGGATGGCGAGCGCGCGGGCGATGGCGACGCGCTGCTGCTGCCCGCCGGACAGCTCCCGCGGGAAGCGGCGGGCGTAGCCGGCCATGCCGGTCATCTCCAGCGCCTCGGCGACCCGCCCCCGTATCTCGCCTCTGGGAACCTTGCGGGCCTTCAGTCCGAAGGCCACGTTGTCGTCCACCCGCATGTGCGGGAAGAGGGCGTACTGCTGGACGACCATGCCGATGCCACGCCGGTGGGGCGGCAGGTCCGTCACGTCCCGGTCGCCGAGGAAGACGCGCCCGGAGGCGGGCCGTACGAACCCGGCGACCGCCCGCAGCGCGGTGGTCTTGCCGGATCCGGACGGCCCGAGGAGCGCCATGACCTCGCCGGGCTCGACGGTCAGGTCGAGCGAGTCGAGCACGACGTTGCCGTCGTAGGCGACCGTGACGGAGTCGAAGCGGATGCCCATCTCACCGTGCTCCGGTGAGCAGCGCGGGCAGGCCGGCGACGGAGTCGAGGACGTGGGTGGCGCCGGCGGCCCGGAACTCGGCGTCGCCGTGGGCGCCGGTGCGGACGCCGGCGACCAGTCCCGCACCCGCGCGTACGCCGCTGAGCACGTCGTAGGACGTGTCGCCCACGACGGCGACCTGCCGGACGTCCTCCGCGGCCTTGGTCCGCACGAAGGCCTCCAGGACCATGTCCGGGAAGGGCCGCCCGCGCCCGCCGGCGTCGGCCGGGCACAGGGTGAGCGGTACGAGGTCCTGCCAGCCGAGGGCGGCGAGGATGGCGTCCTGGGTGACGCGGGCGAAGCCGGTGGTCAGGACGACGCCGCGGCCGCCGGCGGCGATGTCCTCGATGGCCTCGCGGGCGCCGGGGACCGGGGCGACGAGCCCCGCGTCGACGAGGTCGCCGTAGGCCTTCTCGAAGGCGGTGTTGGCGCGCCGGGCGCGATCCTCGTCCCCGAACAGGTGCCGGAAGACGGAGATCTTGGACTCGCCCATGGTGGCGCGGACGTAGTCCAGCTTCTCGGCGTGGTCGGCGGAGCCGGGCTCGACGCCCAGTTCGGCGGCGGCCGCCTCGAAGGCGCGCTCGACCAGGCCGCCGTCGGCGACGGTGGTGCCGGCCATGTCGAGGACGACGAGACGGATGTCGTGGATGTCGGTGGTCAACTCTCTCACCAGCCCAGTTCGTTCGCGGTGGTTTCGGCGATCGCCGGCGAGCAGGTCATGCCGCGCCCGCCGGGCCCGGTGACCAGCCACACCCCGTCGCTCACCTGCTGGCGGTGCACGACCCGGCTGGTGTCGGTGCACTGCGCGTACACGCCGGCCCAGCGGCGCCGGATCTTCGGCAGCGGCCGGCCGAGGAAGGACTCGACCACGCCGGTGAGGTGGTCGTAGGGATCCTCCAGGGTGTCGAAGGCGAAGGGGTGCTCGTACTCGTGGGTGTCGCCGATGGTCAGGCCGCCGTCGGCGCGCTGCACCATGAGCAGCTGCATCTTGTGCTCGGCGGCGGTCGCCGGCTGCGGCTGCGCGGCGTTGAGCGCGTCGAGCGCCGGGGAGGCGTAGGCGGGGTAGTAGCGGAAGCTGTCGGTGTCCGCGACCGAGGTGGTCAGCGGCTCGCCCAGCGGGTCCGTCTGCATCATCTGGAGGCGGACGCGGCGCACGGGCAGATCGGGTCCGGCCAGCTCGCGGACGAGTCCGCTGAGCCAGGCGCCGGTGCACAGGACGACGGCGTCGGCGTGGTGCACGTCCCCGTGGTCGTCGCGCACGCTTCCCGCGCCGACCACCTCGCGGACCTCGCGGCCCGGCAGGAAGGTGTAGTTCGGGGACTTCAGCAGCTCTTCGCGCAGGGCGAGCTGGGCGGTACGCGGCTCGACGGCGGCGTCGCGCTCGCAGTGGAGGGCGGCGGTGAAGTCGCCGCGCAGGGCGGGGTTGAGGGCCCGGGCCTCGCCGGGGGTCACCAGCTTGTAGCCACGGTCGGCAGCGTCCGGGCGGGCCACGGCGGCTTCCGCGACGGCGAGTTCGAGATCTCCGCGCACCGGGGTCAGCGACCCGTTGGCGCGGAACCCGAGCGCGGGCACGCGCCCGCCGATCTCCTCCCACAGCTCCCGCGCCCGCAGCGCGGTCTCCAGCTCTTCTCCGCCTGCGCGCCCGCTGACCCAGATCTGTCCGAAGTTGCGCAGCGAGGCGCCGCGCGCCTCCGCCTCACGCTCGATCTGGACGACCTGGTGGCCGCGTTCCACTGCTTGCCAGGCGTGCATGGTGCCCACCACGCCTGCTCCGACGACTGTCACTCTCACGGCTGCAACGCTCCTCGGGATCGGGGAACCGGAAGGGTCCGGCTGACAACGAGAGCGTGAACGACCCATCACGTTTGGGCTAGACCCGTTATCGTCTCGTTACATTCGAGGAGTGTCACGAAGGGCGGTTTTCACAGGTGTGCCAGAGGGCGGTTCTCAGCCACCCAGATGGGCGGTGAAGGAGAATCGGTCGCCGCGGTACAGCGTGCGCACGCGCTCCAGCGGCCGCCCCTGTGTGTCCCGGGACACCCGGTGGATCAGCAGCATCGGCAGGGCCGGCGGGGTGCCGATGAGCAGGGCCTCGCGGGGGGTGGCCAGCACGGTCTCGATGCGCTCGTCGGCGTCGCCGAAGTCGATGCCCTGGGCCTTCAGATAGGCGTAGAAGGAGGAGTCGGGATCGAAGTCGACGTCGAGACGCGGCACCCGCCCGACGGCGACGTAGGTGCTCTCCAGGCCGACCCGCTCGTCGTCGGCGAGCAGCACGCGCTCCAGGTGCCAGACGGGTTCGCCCCGGACGAGCCCGGCCTCCGCGGCGAGCGGTTCCGGACACGGGAAGCGGTCGAGGGTGACGAGCGTACGACCGGGCGTACGGCCCTGCCTGCGCACTCCCTCGGTATAGCTGGCGAGGGAGAGGGGCTGGGCCAGCTTGGGTCCGGCGACGACGGTCCCCCGCCCGCGCCGCCGCAGACGCCCCTCCAGCACCAGCTCCCGTACGGCCTGCCGGACGGTTTCGCGGGCGACGTCGTACCGCTCGGCGAGATCGCGCTCGGTGGGGATGACGCTGTCCTCCCCCAACTCCTCCAGCAGTCCGGCGATGCGCGCCTTCACCGCGTAGTACTTCGGGATGCGTCCGTGCTCGGGGATGCCGGAGCGGACGGGGGCGCCGGGGGCCTGGTCGTTCGGGTAGTCCACGCAGGGATCGTCGCAGATGGGAGTCCGTCCGCCGAACGGCGGTCCACGGCTCAACGCCGGCGGCGGGCCAGCAGGAAGGCGGCCGCGCCGACGGCGAGGAGTGCGGTGGTGGCCGCGAGCAGTCCGTGTGCGACGCCGAGGCCGGTGCGGGCGAGCTCCCTGGCCCGCTCTCCGGCCTCCTCGGCCTCCGCGGCGAAGGGGAGGGAGGTGTCGTCCGGGTCCGAGCCGCTGGGGGTGGGCCGTGGGGTGCCGGCCGGGGTGGCCGGGGTCGTCCCGGTCGCCTCCGGGGCCGCCGACCCTTCCGGTCGCGCCGTCCCGTCCGGAGCCGGGGTCCCCTCCGTCGCCCCGCCAATGTCCACGTCCTGCCCGATCCCGAAGCGGTAGTCGTTGGACTGGCCGACCCAGTCCCCGTCCTCGCCCCGGCGCTGGACGACGGCCGCGTTGGCGGTGACCTGGTCGGATGCGGCGTCCATGGCGACCGCGAGTCTGACCTTGACGGACACGGTCCTGCCGGGGGCCACGGTGAATCCGTCGAACCCCTTGGTGTCCAGCACGCCGACCAGCTCCTGCTCGTCGGTGGTCTCGAACGTGACGGCGTGGGCGCGGGAGCCGTCGTAGAAGTCCAGCTCGGCCTGGGACGGCTTCAGGCCGCGCTTGCCGTCGACGAGGACGACGACGGGGTGGATGCCGGCGCAGGTCCGCCGGGTGGTGTTGGTGAGGTCGATGTACCAGGTGCCGTAGCCTCCGCCCGCCTCGTAGGAGGTGGGTCCACCGCGGATGCGGGTGGCCAGCGGAAAGGCCCGGCCGCCGGAGGTGGCGGAAGCGGCGCAGGGCGGAGTCGCCGTGTCCGCGCGGGCGGCGTTCGACGACACGGGTACGAGCACGACGGCTGCGGCGAGGCAGGGGGACAGGGACGTGCACAGTCGCATGAACACATGACCCTGCCGGGTGGAAGCGGGAGGCCCGGGGTGCCACTCCGGGAGCGCGGGGCAAGTCCGCTCGATCGGCCGACCATCGCGGGTCCGCGCGGCCCGCTACCGGTGAACGGCGCTGCCGGAGGGTGCGAACACCGCCAACTGGCCGGTGATCCAGGGGTCGGCCGTCTCCAGCTGGCCAGCGACCCAGGGGTCGGAGTGGTGCCCGGCCGCGGTGATCCGGGCAGAGACATGCCCGTCCGCCGGAAGGGCGGCCGCACTCGCAGAGCCGCCCCCGAGGAGGAGAGCTCCTCCGGCGAGCGCGACGGACATACCCGCGGTCATCAGGCGCCGCATGAACTTCTGCATCGTGTTTCCTCCTTGCCGTTGCTGTGGCGCTGTTCAAGCTACGCATTCCGGACTGGTTGAACAATAAACTACAGGGGTGAGACGGGTCACCCGGGGCAGCCCACCGTCGACATCTGCGGCTGTACTCAGCCGTCCGCCCGGCCGAACAGGGGAGCCAGGAGGAGCTGTGCGGCGCCTTCCGCCACGGCCCGCGCTCCGCCGGGAGCGAGCCGCACCGGCACCGGCGCCCCGAGGGCCCCCTCGCGCCGGGCCCGGGCGTCGAGCACCTCCGCGACGCCGTCGACGAACGCCTCCGGCGCGGCGGCGACCGTCCGCCCCCCGAGCAGCACCACGTCGATGTCCAGCAGCGCCGCCAGATTCCCGGCCCCCACCCCCAGCACCCGTGCCGCCTCTGCCGTCTCCCCCCGCCCCGCGGCCGCCAGGCACAGCGCCTCCACGCACCCGCGGTCCCCGCACTCGCACAGGGGTCCGTCCAGCTGGAGGACCTGGTGCCCGAACTCCCCCGCCCCGGTCCGCGCCCCCCGATGCACACTCCCGCCGATCACCAGCCCGGCCCCCAGCCCCGTACCGAGATGCAGATACGCGAAGGACCCGCCCTCGCCCCCGACCGCCAGCCCGAACGCCGCCGCGTTCGTGTCCTTGTCCACCACGACCGGCACCCCCAGTCGCTGCGCGAGCGCGTCCCGCAGCGGGAACCCGTCCCACTCCGGAAACCCGGTCACCCGGTGCAGCACCCCGTCCACGTGGTCGAGCGGCCCGGGGACGGCCACCCCCACCCCGAGCAGCGAGGCGATCTCGCCGAGCCCCCGGCCCTCGGCGTCCAGCACCTCCTGCACCAGCCCCTCCACCGCACCGGTCACCACTCCCAGCACCACCTCCGCCCCGGCCCCGAGGTCCAGCGCCCCGCACCACTCCCCGACCACGGCCCCGTCGAGATCCACCAGCACGGCCCGCAGCTCGTCCCGGTCCAGATGCACTCCCACCGCGTGCCCGGCCTCCGGCACCAGCCGCAGCACGGTGCGCGGCTTGCCCCCGGTGGACGCCCGGCGCCCAGCCTCCGCGGCGAGCCCCGCCTCCCGCAGCCGGGCGGTGATCTTGCTGACGGCCTGCGGGGTGAGCCCGGTCCGCTCGGCCAGTTCGAGCCGGCTGATGCCGTCGACCCCTGCCGCCCGCAGCAGATCCAGTACCAGCGCGGTGTTGTGACTGCGCACCGCGAAGAGGTTCGCTCCCGCCGGTCCGCCGCTCTTCGTCCTGTTCACGCCATCCATTCTCCTCGCCACTTGCACTTTGGCAACAGCGTTGCGAAAGTAGGGCGCATGACTGGTACCCCCCTCCGCGTCGGCCTGATCGGCTATGGCCTCGCAGGCTCCGTCTTCCACGCCCCGCTGATCGCCGCCACCGAGGGCCTCACCCTGGACACCGTGGTCACCTCGAACCCCGAGCGGCAGGAGCAGGCCCGGGCGGAGTTCCCGGGCATCCGCCTGGCCACCACCCCCGAGACGCTGTTCGACCGCGCCGACGAGCTGGACCTGATCGTCATCGCCTCCCCGAACAGGACCCATGTCCCGCTCGCCACCGCCGCCCTCAAGGCGGGTCTGCCGGTCGTCGTCGACAAGCCGGTCTCCGGCACCGCCGCCGAGGCACGGGGCCTCGCCGCCCTCGCCGAGGAGCGTGGTCTGCTGCTCTCCGTCTTCCAGAACCGCCGCTGGGACAACGACTTCCTGACCCTGCGAAAGCTGGTGGAGGACGGCGAACTGGGCGACGTCCGGCGCTTCGAGTCCCGCTTCGAGCGCTGGCGCCCGCAGCCCAAGGGCGGCTGGCGCGAGTCCGGCGACCCCGCAGAGATCGGAGGTCTGCTCTACGACCTCGGCAGCCATGTCGTCGACCAGGCCCTGGTGCTCTTCGGCCCGGCCGCCGAGGTGTACGCCGAGGCGGACGTCCGCCGCCCCGGCGCCGAGACCGACGACGACACCTTCATCGCGCTCACCCACGCAAGCGGCGTCCGCTCCCACCTCTACGTCTCCGCCACCACGCCCCAGCTCGGCCCGCGCTTCAGGGTGCTCGGCTCGCAGGCGGGCTATGTGAAGTACGGCCTCGACCCGCAGGAGGCCGCCCTGCGCGAGGGCCTGCGGCCCGGCCCCAAGTGGGGGGCCGAGCCCGAGCCCCTGTGGGGGCGCCTGGGCGCCGGCGAGTCCCCGCTGACCGACGGCGGCCGCCCCGTGCCGACCGTTCCGGGCGACTACCCGGCCTACTACGCGGCCGTGGCGGCGGCCCTGACCGGCGCCGGACCCAACCCGGTGACCGCCCTGGAGGCGGCGGCGGCCCTCGACGTACTGGAGGCGGCCCACCGGTCCGCCCACGACAAGGTGACGGTGACCCTCTGATGCACCACCCGCAGATCACCCCGAAGTTCGCCCCGGAGATCACCCCGAGCGTGGAGGAGCTGGAGGCACAGGAACGCCGCCTGGTCTTCCGGCAGTTCACCTACGAGGACGCCTGGGCCCTCGGCTCCCTCCTGGTCGAGCTGGCCCGGGAGCGCCAGGCCCCGGTCGCCGTCGACATCCACCGCGCCGGCCAGCAGCTCTTCCACGCCGCCCTGCCCGGCTCCACCCCGGACAACGACGCCTGGATCGCCCGCAAGCGCCGGGTGGTGGAGCGCTACGGCGCCTCCTCCTACCTGGTCGGCGCCCGCTTCCGCGCCAAGGGCACGACGTTCGAGGAGTCCTCCCGCCTGGACCCGGACACCTACGCGGCGCACGGCGGCTCGTTCCCGATCAACGTCGAGAACGCCGGCATCATCGGCTCGGTGACCGTCTCGGGCCTCCCCCAGCTGCAGGACCACCGCTTCGTGGTGGAGGCCCTGGAGCAGTTCCTGGAGAACTGAGCGGGGATTACCGCGCGGCACCCTCCGGTTGTCACTGATGTCACATCCGTCACGGCAGCGCCCCGACCGGAGGGAAGCCAACACATGAGCGACACCCCGAGCCTTCTCAAGGACTCCGTCGGCCGGTACGGCATCTGGAGCCACGGCCTGCGCGCCGAGGACCCCTCCCTGCGTGCCGAGATCGGCGAGGCCGCGGCCGAACTGGAACAACTCGGATACGGCGCCGTCTGGCTGGGCGGCAGCAGCGCCGCACGGCACGCCCTCCCCCTCCTGGAGACCACGTCGACGCTCGCCGTCGGCACCAGCATCCAGAGCATCTGGCAGTACGAGGCCGCCGAGAGCGCCGCGGCCTTCGCCGAGGTGGAGGCGGCCCACCCCGGCCGCTTCGTCCTGGGCCTCGGGATCAGCCACGCCAAGCTCCACGACCGGTACCGCCGCCCGTACTCGGCCCTGGTCGGCTATCTCGACGCGCTGGACGAGGCCGGGGTGCCCGAGAACCGCCGGGTGCTGGCCGCCCTCGGCCCGAAGACCCTCGCGCTCGCCGGCACCCGGGCGGCCGGCGCGATCCCGTACCTGGTCACCCCGGAGCACACGGCGCGGGCCCGGGAGATCCTCGGCGACAGCGCGCTGCTGGCCCCGGAGTTCAAGGTCGTCCTGGAGACCGACCCGGGCAAGGCCCGCGCCGCGGCCCGTGACACCCTCGCCCCGTACCTCGCCCTCCCCAACTACACCGACACCTGGCTCCGCCTCGGCTTCACCGAGGACGACCTCGAGGACGGCGGCAGCGACCGCCTGATCGACGCGTTCTTCGCCTGGGGCGACGAGACGAGGATCCGCTCCCGCGTCGAGGCCTTCCACCAGGCGGGCGCCGACCACGTGGCGGTCCAGGTGATCGACGCCGGCTCCCGGGAGGGCTTGCCGCGCGAGGCCTGGCGCAGGCTGGCTGCCCTTCTGGAGGCGTAGCGCCCCCGCTGGGCGGCACCTGCCCGGCGGCGTGCGTCAGTCGGCGGGCGCGGCGACCAGCTTGCGGACGGTCATCGGCTCGGCGAGGACACGTTCCAGTACCTGCTTCACGTGGTGGAAGTGAGCGGTGGTGAAGTGCTCGGCGAGGGCCTGCGGGTCCGTCCACTCCTCGACGATCACCATGCGGGCGCGGTTGTTGGGGTCGGCATAGGGGCGGTAGGCGAGGCAGCCGGGTTCTTCCAGGGACGGCTCGATCATCGCCTCCAGGGCGGTGCGGAGCCGGTCCTCCTGTCCGGGTGCGGCCAGGCACTCGGCGACAACGGTGAGGGACATGCTGACGTGATCTCCTTGTGCGGCTGTGGACGGTCTACGGGCGGACGGGTCCGGTGCCCGCGCCCGACGTGCTGATGGCGGCGGCGATCTCCTCCAGGTCGGCCGGTGTCGGTTCCACCGAGCCCGCCCCGATCCAGCCGTCGACCTGGCCGGGCTTGCGGGCACCGACGATGGCCCCGGTGATGCCGGGCCAGGCCAGCGCCCACGCGATGGCCACCTCGGCGACGGTGGCACCGTGCCGGTCGGCGACGGGGCGCAGCGCGTCCGCCACCTGGAGGTTGGCGTCCAGGCCCGTGGTGAAGTCCTGGTGGGCGGCTCGCCAGTCGTCCGCGGGCAGGTTCGCGACGCGCTCGGCGGAGAAGGCACCGGTGAGCAGCCCGGACTGCAGCGGGGAGTAGACGATCACGCCCGTGTCGTGGGCGTGCGCCCAGGCGATCTCGTCCGCGGCGGAACGGTTGATCGCCGAGAACGGCGGCTGGACGACGTCGACATGAGCGATCCGCTCGGCGGCGGCCAGCTGCTCGGGCGAGTGGTTGGACAGGCCGATCGCCCGGACCTTGCCCTCGGCCTTCAGATCGGCCATGACCTGCCAGTACTCCTCCAGCGGGGTGGCGTTCGGGGAGACGGCGCCGCTGCCGTCACCCGCGTACTGAAGTGACTCGCCGGTGTCCGGCCAGTGCACCTGGTACAGGTCGATGCGCTCGACGCCCAGCCGGCGCAGCGAGTCCTCGATCTCGCGGCGGACACTGGCCGGCTTCATGGTCCGGCGGGGCGCGGCCTGCGGGTTGTCCGGGTCCCAGACCAGACCCACCTTCGTGAAGAGGTAGGGGCGGTCGGCCTCGGGCAACTGGGCGACGGCCTTGCCGACCAGTTCCTCGGAGTGGCCGAGACCGTAGGCGGCGGCGGTGTCGATCCAGTTGACGCCCGCGTCGATCGCGTGCCGGATCGCGGCGATCGACTCGGCGTCGTCGGTGGCACCCCAGCCGAAGCGCCAGCCGGATCCGGACACCGCCCAGGAGCCGAACCCGACGCGGGTGATGTCCATACCGGTGCCGCCCAAGGCACGGGTGGTCAGGTGAGGGGTGGTCATACCGAAGTACTCCCTGTGGGTCGAGGTGCGGGGCGCCGGGGGCGCCCTGTGGGCCGGATCCGTTCCGGTGCCCCTCACTCTGGCCGCCCGGCGGCGGCCCACCCAGTGGCAGCCGGTGCCTGGGCACGGCATGACCAGGCTGGCCGGGGGCAGTTGGAGCGGGACAGGGATACTTGCGGCATGGCTCTGGACAGACGCGCAGAACTGGGCGAGTTCCTCCGCTCCCGCCGGGCCCGGTTACGGCCCGAAGAGCTGGGGCTGCCGGACTACGGCGGCCAGCGGCGTGTTCCCGGGCTGCGCAGGGAGGAACTGGCCCGGCTGGCCGGGGTGAGCGTGGACCACTACGTTCGCCTGGAGCAGGGACGCACCCTGCACTTCTCCGAGGCGGTACTGGACGCGGTGGCCCGGGCCCTGCGCCTGGACGCGGTGGAACGCGAGCATCTGTACCGGCTGGCGCGGCCGTGGTCGGACCCGGACCGCCCGGAAGGGCCGCCGCCGTCGCAGCGGGTACGGCCGGGGCTGCGCCGGCTGCTGGACCTGGCGGCCGACGTGCCGGCGTACGTCGTCGGCCGGAACACCGACATCCTGGCGTGGAACCGACTCGCGGCGGCACTGATCACGGACTTCGGCGCGCTGCCGCCTCGGCAGCGCAACCTGGCCCGCCTGGTGTTCCTGGACGAGGGGACGCGCAGCCTGTACGCCGACTGGCGCGGCAAGGCGAGCGACGTGGCCGCCTATCTCCGGCTCGACGCGGGACGGCATCCGGATGACCCGCGGATGGCGGCGCTGCTCGACGAACTCTCCGCTGCCAGTGAGGATTTTCGTCAGGTGTGGGCGGAGCACCGGCTCAAGGACAAGACCCACGGACGGTACCTCTACCGGCACCCGGTGGTCGGCGAACTGGACCTCGGCTTCGAGACGCTGCGGCTCCCCGACGACCCGGACCAGGCGCTGGTCGCTCACACGGTGGAGGAAGGCTCACCGTCCCAGACCGCGCTGCGGCTTCTGGCGACGTGGGCCCGGGAGAGTCTGCCGGTGAGCTGAACCCGGCTCGCCCGCGGACTCCCCCGGTGAAACGGCCCGTCAGGCGTCCTTCAGCTCCTGCCGTTGCCGGCCGAGCCCCTCGATCTCCAGCTCCACGACATCCCCGGCCCGCAGATACGGCTTGGGCTCGGGCTGCCCCATGGCCACCCCCGCCGGAGTCCCGGTGTTGATGACATCCCCGGGGTAGAGCGTCATGAAGTGGCTGACGTACCGCACGACTTCCCCGACGGGAAAGATCTGCTCGGCGGTGGTCCCGTCCTGCTTGAGCTCCCCGTTCACCCACAGCCGCAGCGGCAGCCGCTGCGGGTCGGCCACCTCGTCCGCGGTGACCAGCCACGGCCCCAGCGGATTGAACGTCTCGCAGTTCTTCCCCTTGTCCCAGGTCCCGCCCCGCTCGATCTGGAACTCCCGCTCGGACACGTCGTGCGCCACCGCGTACCCGGCGACATGCGCCAGCCCCTCCTCGGCCGACTCCAGGTAGCGGGCCGTACGCCCGATGACGACGGCCAGCTCCACCTCCCAGTCGGTCTTGGCGGAGCCGCGCGGCACGAGCACGGTGTCGTTCGGCCCGACGACCGTGTCCGCGGCCTTGAAGAAGATCACGGGCTCGGCGGGCGGCTCGGCCCCGGTCTCGCGGGCGTGATCGTGGTAGTTGAGCCCGATGCACACGATCTTGCCGATCCGGCCGAGCGGAGGCCCGGTCCTGAGCCCCGCCGCGTCCAGCGCGGGCAGCTCACCGGCCTCGGCCGCCGCCCGTACCCGGCCGAGCGCGCCGTCGTCGGCGAGCAGCGCTCCGTCGATGTCGTCCACGATGCCCGACAGATCCCGCAGGGTCCCCTCGGCGTCGAGCAGCGCGGGTCGCTCCGCACCGGCCGTACCGACTCGCAGCAGCTTCATGGTCACAATCTCCCTCGATCGCGAGCGCCCGACCGATGGGTGCAGCCATCGGAGGACTGGTCGATCCTCCAACTCGGCCATCCACTCCGCAAGACCCTGTTCACGTACTGGACCGTAACCCCGGTTCGGGCCTGACCTCCGGGAACCGGCTCAGCGGTACAGCGCGGCCCGCTCCACCGCGCTCCACGTGGTGCTGGTGACGACGTACAGCGCGGCCGCGAGCGGCACCACCGCCACGGTGACGAGCGTGAAGAAGGACATGAACGGCATGAGCTTGTTGACCGCGCCGAGCCCCGGCACCCGCTCTTGCTCGCCCGTCGCGATCTGGACCGGGTTCTTCGCCATCATCACCTTGGTGCGCCGGTAGTTGAAGGCGGCGACGGCCGCGACGAGGACGAAGAGCCCGAGGTAGACGAGCCCGGCCGCCCCGAAGACCCCTCCGTCGGTGAGGGCGTCGGCCCAGCGCCCGCCGAGCGGCGCGGCGAACAGTTCGTGTGCCAGCAGCCCGTTGCTCTCGCCGCCGATCGAGGAGCTGGAGAAGAGGTGGTAGAGGAGGAAGAAGGCGGGCAGCTGGAACAGGCTGGGCAGAAGGCCGGAGAACGGGGAGACCTTTTCCTCGGCGTGCAGCTCCAGCACCGCCTTCTGCAGCCGCTGGGGATCCTTCGCGTGCTTCTTGCGCAGCTCGGCGATCCTCGGCTGGAGCGCGGCCTGGGCGCGCCGGCCTCTGGCGGCGGCCCGCGACAGCGGGTGCACGAGCAGTCGTACGAGCGCCGTGATCAGGACGATCGTGGCGGCGGCCGCGGCGGCGTGGAAGAGCGGCTGGAGCAGATCGGCGAGCTGCTCGACGAGGTGGGCGAAAACGGACATGGTTGGACCCTCCGTGACGGGGTGCGTCGTCGTGCCGGTGGTGACGGGACATGGCATGCGGACGGGCATGGCATGTGCGGGGACATGCCATGTGACGGGACATGACATGGCGGCATGACGACCCGCGCGGGGGTCACGTATCGCTGTTGGCTGGTGCCCTACGCGCAGGTCGTCGCGAGGGCGTGTCCGGGTGCTCGGGGACGGCGGCGCCCCGGGGCGTCGGGGTCGCGCTGCGGCAGGAAGGCCGTACGGCGGGCCCGGTCGCGTATCGCCGTACGGACCCGGGTGGGCGGGACGGCGGGCGCGCAGCGTGCGGTGAGGAGGGAGCAGACGGCGAGCGCGGAACCGGCGGCGGCGGTCGCGGCGAGCGCGACGGTGGTGGAGAGGCTGCCGGTGTCGAGGAGCGCGGCCTGGAGCAGCAGCAGATTCACCAGGAACAGCATGAGGGCGACGGGACGCACGGCGTCGAAGCGACTGCGAACCATAACTTCCCCCTCCCGCTGACCTGCGCTTCTGCGCTCTTCCCCTGGGTCATCCCCCGTTATACAGGATCGGTCTCCAGGGGCTCCAACATGCGCTTCGGCTTGAGCAGCGCCCTGCTGACCGGATCCGCCGGGTCGGGATCGAGTCCCGGGCCCGGCACGAGTACAACGTCCGGGACGGGCACGATGGTTCCGCAGGCGGGACATTCGCCCAGCGACCCGAGTTCGGTGCCGCAGTCCGCGTGCCGGAAGGACCGCAGCTGCGTCTCCTGGAAGTTCTCACGGCCCCACAGCGCGAGGGCCCGCAGCGCCGGCCACAGCGCGATGCCGCGCTCGGTGACGACGTACTCGTCGCGCGGCGGGGCCTGCTGATAGCGGCGCTTTTCGAGGATCCCGACCTCGGTGAGCGTCTTGAGCCGGGCCGAGAGGACGGCGCGCGGGATGCCGAGGTGGACGAGGAAGTCGTTGTAGCGCCGGACGCCGTAGAGCGCGTCGCGCACGACGAGGAGCGTCCACCGCTCGCCGACGACCTCCAGCGCGCGGGCGATCGAGCATTCCTGCGTCGCGTAGTCCTTGCCCAGTGCCATGCGGTCCACTGTAACCGTTTCCCCGCCTTAGGTTCAGTGACCGAACCGACGGTGCTACGGTGTGGACATGCTTAGGTTCAATGAAAGAACCCTCAGTGCGCGGCAGCCCGCAGCCGTACGACGGGACACCCGCCCTTCGGCGCCGCCGCACCGCCCCCGCGCCACCCTGGCCCTGGCCAGCGCCGCGACCGCCGTGGCCCTCATGACCTACACGGCCCCGATGGTCACGCTCCCGGACACCGCGGCCGACCTGCACACCCCGCTCTCCGCCCAGGCCTGGCTCCTGAACGGCACTCCGCTGGGTCTCGCCGCCCTCCTCCTGGTGGCCGGCAGCCTGGCCGACGACTACGGCCGCCGCCGCGTCTTCCTCACCGGCACGCTCGTCCTCGGCCTGACCACGGCCCTGGGCGGCCTGACGACCTCCACCCTCCTGTTCACCCTGGCCCGCATCGCCCAGGGCGCGGCGAGCGCGGCGATCCTGGCGAGCAGCCTGGGCCTGCTGGTGACGGCCTTCCCGAGCCCGCGCGGCCGGCTGCACGCGACCGGCGTGTGGGGCGCGTTCGTCAGCGGGGGCATCGCGGCGGGCCCGCTGGTGTCCGGGGCGATGCCCTCGTGGCGGGTGGCGTACGGCGCCCTGGGCGCGGCGGCGCTCCTGGTGGCGGCCCTGGGCGTCCGGCCTCTGAAGGAGTCGAAGGCTCCCCGGGGCGGCCGCCCCGACATCCTCGGCGCGCTCACCTTCGGCTCGGCGCTGGTGGCCCTGGTGGCGGCGCTGATCCTGGGTCGTGACGGCTGGCTGCGCACCCCGGTGGCCCTGCTGCTGGCGGCGGCGGTGGCCGGGATGGGCCTGTTCACACTCGTGGAGCGCCGCACCCGCACCCCCATGATCGACCTCTCCCTCCTGCGCCACCCCCGCTTCCTGGCCTCCGCGGCCGGCGGCCTGTTCACCGGTCTGACGGTGATCGGCCTCTTCAGCTACCTCCCCGCCCTGCTGCAGCAGACCCTGCGTCTGTCCGCGATGAACACGGCCTGGCTGCTCCTGTTGTGGTCGGGCCTGTCCTTCGTGGTGGCCCTGCAGGCGAAGCGGCTGGCGGGCCGAGTGGGGCCACGACGGCAGCTGGCCGCCGGCTTCCTGCTGCACGCGGTGGGCGCGCTGGCGATGCTGGGCGCGATCGACGCGGGCTCGTGGCCGCGGATGCTGCCGGGCCTGGTGATCGGCGGCGTGGGCGGCGGCCTCCTGAACGCCGCGCTGCCGCTGGTGGCCGTGGAGTCGGTCCCCACCGAACGGGCGGCGATGGGCTCCGGCGCCCAGCAGACGTTCCGCTACATCGGCTCCTGCGCGGGCGTGGCCCTGACCATCGCCCTCGTCACCTCCTGCGGCGGCGGCCTGGCGCGGGGCGCGGACGTGGCGATGGTTGTTTCGGCGGGCCTGGCCGCGCTGGGAGCGGTGAGTGTGCTGGCGCTGCGCGAGCGGGTGTGAGTCGTCCCGTCAAGGCTCAGGGGCTGTCCGAGGCGAGGTAGGCGCGCGGTCCGGCGGGCCGCACCGCGGCCGCCCCGAACACGATCCCGGACTCCTCCGCCCCCAGTACGACGTCGAAGCCTCCGCCCTCCCGGAAGGACACCCGGACGCGCTTCGCCTCGGCGGCACCCCATCCCGTGACCCGAAGCCCCGTCACCTCCGTGAAGACAAGGTGGAACTCAAAGGCATTGAGGCCTTTCCGCTCCCACTCCGCGGGCAGGTTCACGGGAAGCCGCCGCGTATCGAACCCCAGGGTCACGGAGTTCCCGCGTTCGTCGATGTGCACGGAGAAGAGATCACACGCGTCCGGCGGGGGCGGATCCTCGCCGTACAGCACGCCCAGGCAGTCGGGGGAGGCGAGCAGCCGCTGCCAGTCACCGCCCATAGAACACCTTCTGATGTGTGGCGGGAAGCGAGCCGAACAGCAGGGAGTCCACTCTGCCCAGGAAGAGATGCGGCCCGTCGTCCTCTCCCGCGGGCCCGCGCCGGAAGGCGCTGACATGCCGTACGACCACGGACGCGGCGCACTCGAACCGCAGGTCGATCCCGGTCCCGCCGACCGACACCCGCATCCGCCGCTCGCCCCCGAACGGCACCGCACGCAGGTCACCCACGGCGGGCGGCTCCCAGCGCGCGAACGCCAGCGGCTCCACCGCGGGAAACTCCAGCTGACACTGCGCGGAGTCCATGCCCGCGTCGGCCCACTCCCGGGGCGGTGACGCGGGAAAGCAGGGCAGGTCGACCCGCAACGTCACCGTCGGGCCACGCCAGTCGAGATGGACGGAACGGACTCGTACCCGCTCCAGACCGGGAACGTGCCCGTACAGGGCCCGCAGGACGTCCGCGTTCACCAGGAGGCTTTCGAAGCCTTCGACAGAGCCGGACACCACCGCATGGTCTCATCCCGAAGACCCCTGCCCCCGAGGCCGCATCGACACCAGCTTCCCCCACACCGCCATCCGGTACCGCGAGGTGAACTCGGGCGTGCAGGTGGTGAGGGTGATGTAGTAGCCGGGCTCGTCGTACCCGTACGAAGGCCGGTCGAGGGAACGCGGCACGGGCCGTATGACACCCGAGTCCCGGGACGACGTCCGCGGAAGGATCTTGTCGACCGTGTACGTGTACGTCGCCGCCCTCGTCTCGACCTGGACGGTGTCCCCGGGCCGCAGCCGGGGGAGGTGACGGAAGGGCTCACCGTGGGTGTTGCGGTGCCCGGCGAGCGCGAAGTTCCCGGCCTGGCCCGGCTGCTGGGTGCCGGGGTAGTGACCGACGTACCCCATGTTGAGCACGTCCGGCTTGCTCACGCCTTCGGCGACGGGAACGCGGAGGCCCAGCCGGGGGACGACGAGGATGGCGTACGCCTGCGAGGCGCGGGGGCGGCCGGAGACGACGAGCGAGCCGGACGACCGCCGCCTCGACCCGCCGGACGCACCCGTCGCCGCGGGCCGGGGCGCCGACGCGGAGGGCGCCGCACCCGGAGCCGAGCCGCCCCCGCCGCCATTGCCCCACTCCTTCTCCAGGGCCTCCACCTTCCGCTCGGCTCCCTGCCGGGCCTCGCGGTTGGTCCACCACAGCTGATGCACGACGAGCAGCATGAGCACGAGACCGGCGGTGACGAGCACTTCGCCTCCGCTCCACAGACCCCGCCGCCACGTCGCCCGCCTGCGCCGATCCCGGTGCCGTACGACTCGTATCCGCACACCCGCCTCCCAGGAGCCGCACGCACGATAGGGCGAGGCACGCCAACTCACCAGAGCGGTGGGGATTCCTCCCCGGAACCCGCCGCCCCTCCCTCCTCCTCAACGGGTTTTGAGAAAGGGCTGGTCGGTCCAGGCGCTCCAGGTGGACGGAGTCACCGTCCGGCGGGGCCGCTCAGGGCAGCGGAAGGGCGTCCTGGTACCCGTTCACCGGCCGGGCGACCTTCTGGACGGTACGGGCGTCGAGCGCGACCGCCGCGGAGCCGGTGCCCAGCTTCCCGGCGGCGTGCCAGGTGCCGGTGACCGTCACCCAGGTGTTGGCGGGCAGCGCGGGACCGCCGTGGATCCGCACCTTCACGGACTGCGCGTCCGCCGCGCAGCAGTTGAGGATGACCCGCGTCAGGTCCCAGCTCCCCGCCGGCCCACCGGGTGTGACGAACCCGGTCATCCGGATGCCGCGCCCCTTGATGTCCTGCCTCCGGTCCTGCCGCACGCGGCTGGTGAAGTCGGAGAGGGTCATGGGGACGGGCGAAGTGGCGGGGAGCGGATCGAAGTCGCTCTGCTCGGCGACGGCCTTGGGCGGCTGCCGGGAGGCGGTGTAGGCGCCGAGGGCGGGCGGGGCGTAGCAGAGCAGGCTGAGCGCGGGGAGGAGGAGCAGCCAGGCGACGCGGGGCAGGCCGGAGTGATCATGCCCGTGCCCCTCGCCTTCCTTCTCTTGCCGCTTGTCGAGCACGGCGCTCGCCAGGCCCAGCAGGAGCAGCACCGCCCCGGAGGCGATCAGCAGGGGCCGCATCCCCTCCTTGACGTACCTCAGGTACAGCTCGGTGAAGAGGGAGACCTGCAGCAGCCCGAGCCCGCAGAGCACGAGCAGCAGCGCCTGGACGAAACGCCTCACAGCAGCACCCCTCCGACGACCGAGCTGCACGCGACAGCGACGACAAGGGTGGCGGCGGAGAACCGTACGGCGAAGGCCCGCCCGAAGGTCCCCGCCTGCAAGGCGATGAGCTTCAGGTCGACCATGGGCCCCACCACCATGAACGTGAGCCGGGCGACCGCCGGGAACCCGGTCAGCGAGGCGGCGAGAAACGCGTCGGCCTCGGAACACACGGCGAGCAGCACGGCGAGCCCGGCCAGGAAGAGCACGGACACCCAGGGCACCCCGGTGAAGGTGTCGAGCACGGACCGGGGCACCGCGACATTGAAGGTGGCGGCCGCCATGGCCCCGAGCACGAGAAACCCGCCGGCGTGCAGGAAGTCGTGCTGGAAACCGAGCCGGAATTCGTTCCACCGGTTGTGGCCTTCTCGGTGACCGGTATGCCGCACAGCGGGCGCCAGCCACTCGGCCCGCCCGAACCGCAGCCAGAGCCACCCCATCACGACGGCCGTGACGAGCGAGGCGACCAGTCGGGCCAGCACCATGGCGGGATTCCCGGGAAACGCGACGGCGGTGGCGGTGAGCACGACCGGGTTGATGGCCGGCGCGGACAACAGGAACGCGAAGGCCGCGCCCGGGGCGACCCCCCGCCCGATCAGACTGCCGGCCACCGGTACCGAGGCACACTCGCACCCCGGCAGGACGACCCCGGCGACACCGGCGACGGGCACGGCGAGCACGGCCCGCGGCGGCAGGAGGCGACTGAACACCCGCTCCGGCACGAACGCGTTGATCGCACCGGACAGGGCCGTGCCGAGCAGCAGGAAGGGCAGGGCCTGCACGGTGACGGCCAGACACACGGTCCGCCACGCCTGCACGGCGGGCGCGTCCCCCCAGCGCCCCAGCAGAATGACGACCGTCCCGGGCACCACGGCGGCCACGAGAAGGAGCAGCGGCCAGGACCGAGGCGGCTCCGGCCGCACGTCACCGCCCTCCGCGCCCGCCACGGCACCGGCCGCCTCCTGCTCCCCGGCGACCAGGGCAACCGTCTTCTCCATGCCGACTCCGCTTGTCGATGTCCGCGTCGAAGATAACGGTCCCCGTCAGCCGTCCCCCACCAGCCAAGGGCCCGCGCCCACTTCCCCACCTCCTCTTTCCCCTCTCTTGCCCTCCCCTCTATGCCGCACGTTCCCTCCCCTGTGCGCCTCACGTTTGTCACCGCCCGGCAGTACGGTGTCCCTCATGCGCCCCGACACTCCTGCCGAGAACGTCGACCACACCACCGAAGCGGCACGCCTGGAGCGAACCGCAGGCCTGTATCCCGAGGACGCCGAGGCCCTGCTCCTGCGCGCCGCGGCCCACCTCGAACTGGCCGGCGACCGCCCCGCCGCGACGACGCTCTACGACCGCCTGCTGTCTTCTCTCGACGGCTTGGAGAACCCCCACCTCGTCCGCGCCCTGAAGGCCTCGAACCTCTGGGAGTACGACCACGAGGCGGAGGCAAGGGCGATCATCGACGGAATCCGGGCATCGGCACCCCGCGACCCGGCCCCCTGGGTGATCGTGGCCGAGTCCCTGGAGGCGCACGACGAGCTGGAGGCGGCGGAGGAGACGTTCACCGAGGCGGCGAACCTGCTGCTGACGGACGGGGCGGAGCCCCCGTACTCGACCCACCCCCTGCTGTTCGGCCGCCACCGCGTCCGCCGCATGCGGGGCCTGCCCCACGACACCTGGGACACCGTCGCCGACTCCCTCCACACCTCCCCGGTCTCCCTGGACGAACTCCACGACCCGAAGCGGGTGTGGTCCCTGGGGTCCGACAATCCGGCAGAGCTGGAGGCGGAGATCTCGCGGCTGCGGGCAGAGCTCGGCGCATACCGGGAGGCCCTCTCCCGCCCCTTCCCGGTGGCAGTGCTGCACTGGCCGACGTCCGAGCTGGAGGAGCTGCTGTCGGCGTACCCCGGCCTGTCCTCCGAGTACCCCTCCCACCAGCAGCACCTGTCGACGATAGAGTCCGCGCTTCGCGAACTGTCTTCGTCCGGCACCCCGAACCTGGGCATCGTCACGGGGACTGTGCCGTCGTACGAGGCGTTCGCGGCTTCGGAGGGGGCGTCGCCGGGGGACGTGACGTTGTTGCCGCAGTATGCGACTACGTTGGCGGCACGGGGGAGGGCTGTGGTTTGGCCGCCGCAGCGGGCGGCCGACTGCTGGTGTGGTTCCTCCCAGGACTACGCCACCTGCCACGGAGTATAAGGACGCCCCCCCGGCAGCGAGGCACAGGCCGCCGGCCTCAGTCGGCGCGCTGCCACTCAGCTGAGGCGCTCCCAGCTCCGGCCAGCCTCAGGCCTATGCAACGGCACCCCACTCCAGGACCCGTTTCCCTCGGGCCACCCGCTCGTTTCTCCGCCGTGTTGGAGCGGCCCGGGTCAGTCAAGGGTGGCTCGAAGGGCCATCGGCGTCGGCCGACGCGGGAGCGCCCTTGAGGCGGGCTGCGGAAGCACAACGATGAGCAGAAGCGGGCGGCCCCAACAACCCTGAGAAACTCGGCTCGGACAGCCAGCCCCCTTAGAGGTCATCTCATTTGGGGTGTTCGATAGGCTCCAGATGTGGGGATCGTTGAGCGGCTTGTGCCGGATGAGCTGTGGGAGTTGTTCCAGCGAGTGGTTCCGGAGGCGCCGAGTCGGCCTCAGGGTGGTGGCCGGCGCCGGCACGGCGACCGGGAGGTGTTGGCTGCGATCGTGTTCGTGGCCACGTCGGGCTGCACGTGGCAGCAACTGCCGTCCGCCTCGTTCGGGCTTTCAGGGCCCACGGCTCACCGGCGCTTCGCCGAGTGGTCGAAGGCCCGGGTGTGGGCGAAGCTCCATCGCCTGGTCCTCGACGAACTCGGCTCTCGCGGTGAACTGGACTGGTCTCGCTGCGCGATCGACTCGGTGAACATGCGAGCCCTGAAAAAGGGGACCTGACAGGTCCGAATCCGGTGGATCGCGGCAAGTACGGTTCAAAGATCCACTTGATCACCGAGCGTACCGGGCTGCCCCTGTCCGTCGGGATATCCGGTGCCAACCTGCACGACAGCCAGGCCCTCGAACCGCTCGTGCGAGGCATCCCACCCATTCGCTCCCGGCGCGGACCGCGCCGACGACGGCCCGCCAAACTCCACGGCGACAAAGGCTACGACTACAACCACCTGCGCCGATGGTTACGCAGCCGCGGCATCCGACATCGCATCGCCCGCAAAGGCATCGAGCCCTCCACACGGCTGGGCCGCCACCGCTGGACGATCGAACGCACCATGGCCTGGCTCGCCGGATGCCGCCGCCTCCACCGCCGCTACGAACGCAAAGCCGAACACTTCCTGGCCTTCACCAGCATCGCCTGCACCCTCATCTGCTACCGCAGACTCACCAAATGAGATGACTTCTTAGCCCACTACAGTGCCGTTCGCTCAGCAACGGTCTCAGGCATTGAGCAGCAGCCCAACCGTCGACCCGTGCCCATCACCCGCACGTGCGGCTACCCTCTGCTGTGTGTCCGAAGTTCCCGCGTGGGAAGCACCAGAAGGTTCCTGGGCTTCGTCCGCAGCACGCCGCCGCAACATGCAAGCGATCCGCAGCCGTGACACAAAGCCTGAACGGCTGATCCGACGCCTTGTCCATGCCCAAGGGCTGCGCTACCGCGTGGCTGCCCGACCATTGCCCGATCTCCGCAGGACAGCCGACATAGTCTTCCGGCCGGCGAAGGTAGCCGTATTCATCGACGGCTGCTACTGGCACGGCTGCCCGGAACACTACGTCCCACCGAAGACCAACTCGGGATACTGGTCGGAAAAGGTCCTGCGGAACATGAATCGTGACCGCGACACCGATCAACGACTCAAGGAAGCGGGTTGGCTTGTGCTCCGTTTCTGGGAGCACGAGCCATCAGGCGCCTGCGCCGACAAAATCGCTTCGGTGGTCATTTCCCGCCGAGATAGTGCGCGGAAGATCTGAAACAGAAAACAGCATCTGCTCGGACTCAGACTTGAAGGAGGGACCGTCACTGGAGTCTACGACATACCCTTCGAGCAACTCTTCTCGCTGCTCCGGTCGCAGCACTGCAGCGATAGCACGACCGACCGCCTCCGCGACAGGCGGAGGAAAGGCGTTTCCAACCTGACGGTACTTTGCGGTCTTCCGCCCCTGGAACTTCCATTCTCCCGGAAAGCCCTGGATAATGGCAGCTTGATCCACAGTCAGCATAGGCCCAGCCGGACGGAAGAGATCCCGCTCCGGGTCGCACTCATGAGGATCATTCGCGACCCCCATGGCGTCAACCCCCAAGTCAGCCCAGGCACGCTTGGCCCTGGTCGGCCCGAGGTCCGCACCGCCATGCTTCTTGGAGCCACCAACGAGCGTTGGAGCGATTCCCTTACCTGCTTCAAGGGCAGATTCCGCATCATCATGCCATTTTTCGTAAACATCCTTTCCGGTCCGCTCATCCGGAGCCGCCGGCAGTCCCCTGAAATTTCTATCCCAGAACGCATCACAGCGCTCCTTCATGCTCTCTTCGAGCTTCTCCACAACCGACGCCTTGGCGCCCTTCAGGCGGACTGGCCACTGGAAGTCGACTCCGCTTTTCTTGACTACGTCATTGCGGATAGCTACGAGAATCGCCCGGGGACGGAGTTGCGGAACGCCAAAATCGCTAGCATCCATCCTTCGCCAAACACTTCGCATCGCCAGATCCTGCTTCTCAGGAAGCCAGTGATCTTCGATATCCGGGACCGCGTAACCGAACTCACGCAGTCGACTCAGGATATAGCTGCGATACTCAATGAAAACCTCAGGCGGCTCAAGAATCCCTCGGACATTCTCAATCATGACGGCCTTAGGCCTGAGTGCATCAACAATGTCTAGAGCGTCCGGGAATAGATCACGCTCGTCATCTTTCCCAAGCCTCTTCCCAGCCAAGGAGAACGGAGGGCACGGAACTCCTCCCGCAAGGAGATCGAGATCCC
Source organism: Streptomyces griseochromogenes (assembly GCF_001542625.1). NCBI lineage: Bacteria > Bacillati > Actinomycetota > Actinomycetes > Kitasatosporales > Streptomycetaceae > Streptomyces > Streptomyces griseochromogenes. Next base: position 9,659,552 of record NZ_CP016279.1, read on the forward strand.
CCTCCTTAAGCCCGAGTTTCTTGCGCACGTCAGAATCAAGGAACTTCTTCACATCCATCGGCTCAAGAGCGTCCGCGCGCTCCTTGCTCCACCCGGGCCAGTCGGCCACGTTCGCGCTGAGGGTCCGCACCGCGTGCGCGTCCCACTCCACGAGAGCAAGATGATCAAAGCCGGCGTTGTGGAGCCCAACGGCTTGCCCGCCGGCCCCTGCACAGATCTCAATCGAGGTCAGTGGCGGGGTGAACTGCGGGCGCTTCCGGCCGCTGGCGCGCATGGGCGCTCCTCCTGGTGTGGCTCAAAACATGCGTCGGTTCCCGAGAGGCAGCGATCACGCCTGCCTCTCGGCACCAGGAGTCTCCCAAATTGAATCTCGGGATGCTAGCGGCTGCCCATATGCCTCAGCAAGGCCTCGATGTCGCCTGGCGCCAGCCCGGCCGCGACGGATGGTTCTTCTTGCAGGTCGGCGAGCTGCTGCACTGTCGGATCATCGAGGATCCGGCCCATGAACTCGAGCTTCTGCTCCAAACGCGCCGCTACGACCTCATCAATCGTGTTCCGGACAGCCAGGACAGTCACCCTGGTGTCCGTTCCCGGAGCCAGCCCCAAACGGTGAATCCGGTCGAGACTCTGCAGGAAGCGGCCTGCCATGAAGTCACGGTCCACGTACACAGCGTCATGACACACATGGTGCAGGCTGATGCCTTCACCCAGGGTCGCCGGGTTGGAGATCAGCACCATGCAGCTCGGATCCTCACGGAACCGCCTCAGCTGCTCGTCACGGTCAGGCGTACCGCCATAGACGACCGCGGGGCTGAACTTCTCCAGCATCTGCTCCAGTGTCGCCAGACTCCGGACAAAGGTCGTCCACACCAGCGTCTTGCGCCCCTGTGCCGCGTTCTCCGCGATGATCGTCACCGCTTCCTGGTACTTAGGCGACAGCTCGTAATCCGGAAGATTCTGCATGAGTGAGTACAGCGAGCTGCCTTCCGGAATCTCCAGGGGCGGCAGCTGATAAGCCAACGGCTCATACCGGCTCCCCCCCTCAAGGAGCAGTGCCGGACTTGTAGCCGCCATCAGCAGACGCAAGGCCGTCTTGCCGAGCGAGCTGAGATCATCTCTGGCGGCGCCGCTGTTCACGCCACCCACCAAAGAGCCGTAGATCTCGTTGTGCAGCGGCGGCATGTCGACGTACCGCACCCTCGTCCAAACTGGCGGAAGGCCCAGTTCCTGCTTCGTGGTTCGGGTGAACAAAGGCCGCAGGACCGAACTGGCGTAAGCGAGATCCCCTCCTGCTACCGCTTGGACGACCGTGCGTTGCCCGTGCCCAGGCCAGACGAAGCCCATCAGGTTCTCCAGGTCCTTTGAGCCATTGGGCGCAGGGGTCCCGGTGAGGATCAGACGCCGCTCGGCGAGAGGACCAAGGGCCATGCACGCAGCGCCATAGGTGCCCCGAGCGCCCAGCTTCATCCTGTGCGCTTCATCAAGAATGATCATGGAGGGACCGGCCTTCAGCCAGCTGGCCAGCGTGGGCAAGGAGCGGTCCAGCCGTTCGTAGTTGACGATCAGCACCTCCGCCCACTGATCCATCGACCCATCGAGAACATGAGTCCGTAGGGGATAGCTGAAACACACTGCGGTCTCGTATCGCCATGATTCATATGCCGACTTGGGGCACACCACCAGAACCCGGCTCACGCGTCTCTGCGCCTTCTGGGCGGCATAGACAGCCATAGCCACGCGTGTTTTCCCCGCTCCAGGCACACTGAAGTTGGCCCCGTGCTGGAGTGACAGCAATTTCGCGATGTCCCGGATCTGGAACTCGCTCAGCTCCGCCTCCCAGGTGTCCCCGAGGAGCCCGGGCACCTCGTCCCGCGCGACATCGCCCTGAGGCTGCGCGCCGGCCAAGCGCTCCTTGACCGTATTGGCGTCCTGGACGACTCCGGCCACAAGGTTCCGCAGTTCAGGAGCCCACTCCACGCCTTCGTGGTGCGGCCATCCGCTGAGAACGCTCAGATCCGCGAGGAGCTCATCAAGGGCAACCGAGGCGGCCAGCTGGCCCAACTGGCCGCCCGTGCGGAAACGGGCGGCCAGCTGGACGAGGTCCTGCTGGTACTGATCAGTCGTCCTCAGGACAACTCGGGTACGCGTCTCGTCGAATCCCAGGTGAAGAGACGTCTCAGCCGGGGTACCGGTCACCGAGCACCTTCCGCGGCCGCGGCCTCAAGCAGCCAGGCCACTCCGTCACCGGGGTTGGGCAGGCCCCGGCCGGCCTGCTGGGCCAGCTTGCGAAGGCTGCCGCGCAGCTTCAGCACCGCCTCGTCGAAGGCCTCCTCGTCCAGGCTCCGGGAAGTACGGGCCTGGACGAGGTCCATCACGCACTGATCGATGCTCGCGCAAGCCTCGGCAAGACGCGCGGGGGCGAGCTGCTTACGCTTGCGCAGGCGTGCGCTGCGGCCGGCGGCTTCGATTGCCTCGTCGAAAGCGCTCTTGGCGTCATCTAGCAGCGCCTGATCCTGGGCCTTATCGCCGTCAGACAACTCGTGGGTTCCGCTACGAACGGCAGCGCTGGCCCGCAGGATCCGGTCGTTCAGGGCCCGTGCCTCGGACACGGCGGAAGAGGCTGCGGGCACCGCGAGGCCAAGGCCCGGGATCGAGACCGCTTCCTGTCCCACCGCCCCGGAGTCGCCGGCGGAAAGCGTCTCCGGCAGCGTCCGCCCGAGGTGCCCCTCCTTCAGGAACTCTTCGTCGATGTGGCGCACGTCCGTCTTCGAGAAGTCCAGGAGGATTGCCGCGAGCCGCCACTCCTTCAGGACCTCGGCCTGGTCACGGTCGACCGACTCCAGCTTCACATACAGACGGTGGAGCTCCTTGAGACGCTCCTGGGCCCCTTCCCAGTCCACCAACCTCAGGGCCACTCCGCCGCCGGTCTTACTGCGGTCGATGAGCTCCTGAATCGTGCTCAGAATCCAGCGCTCCTGGTGGTACGTCTTGACCTGGATCCGGAATTCCTTAGCGATCTGCTCAGGCGTACGCCCGAGCGAGGCCTGCTCCTCCATGGCCAGAAGCCTGTTGATGTACGAGTAGTCGCGGCGGTGGTCCTTGCGCAACTGGAGTGACAGCTCAACGGCGTTGATATCCGCCCAGGTGAACGACTCAGGCAGCACGCCGACACGCATCGACTGGGCACCCAGTTCACGCAGTGCGGCGGCACGCGTGTTGCCGTTCACGAGGATGCCGTGATGGGTCACGAGCCCGGGATCGTTCTGTCCGAACTGATCGAGGCTTTCCTTGAGCTTGTCGAAGTCGGTGTCGCGAATGTTCGGATCGGTCGGCGAAGCCTGGAGCAGGAACCGCAGATAGTCCTGGCTTTCAGCGTTCCACGGATCCCTTTCCAGCAACTCATCACGGGTCGGATCGTGGCTGCGCTGCGCCCGGATCCGGTGGGTGCTGGGGTTGAAGTACAGCCCGCTGAGCGGCAAGTCGATGACCTCCACATGAGCCTGCTGTTCATTCCAGTCGACGGTGACCGTCTCCCTTGTACCGCCGGCCGCCCTGACCTCCTCGACCTTCTTCTTGATCAGTTCACTGAACTCAGCCGCACGAGGCGGCTGCGGGAGCTCCCGCAGCATCGCTTTTCCCCGTCCTCTCCCTAGTCGTCCTGGTCATCCATGTCGTTCAGCGCGTCGGTGACGGCCTTACGGGACTCCTCCGGCAGAGTCCGGAAGATGCCCCACATCTTCTCCATCGGGCTCAGGGGCCGCTGATCGGCCGTGATCCACGCCAGGAAGATCTGCCGCTCCATGGGAGACAGGGCCTCCGCGAGGTCCAGGATCACCCCGAGGTCGACCTCGCGGTCTCCGCCCCCGACCCCGCAGCGCTTGCACTCCGTCACCAGCTGGTGCTCGGTCTCGCCGCTGGGCAGCAGCACCTTCCGGCGGGCCACGTTCAGCACCGCCAGCGTGACGCCGTCCTCGTACGCCTCACCGCCCGCGATTCCACAGGACCGGCAGAGGTGGTTGTCGGCCTGGAAGATCTTCATACGCTGCGCCGTGGTGAGGCTGGTCTTGTGCTTCGGCGCCTTCGACTTGCCCGGAACCCAGACATCAGCTCCACGAGCGACGAAGCGCTGCTCCTGCTGCTGCAGCGAAACGTCATCACGGCTGGTGTCGATCCGCCAGTCGTGATCCCTCAGGTCCCGGGTGCGCCTGTCGATCTGAGCCACGTCCGGGAAGGCTTCACGCAACTGCGCCTTCGTGAAGACGTTCCCCTCCCCCACCTCCTGCAGAAGCCACAGCGCAGCCCGCGCCATGCTCCCCAGCTTCTTGTCCTGCCACGACGGCAGCGTCATCTAGCGCCTCCGGTGAAGTCGTATGGCTGACATACCGCAATAAGCCACGCATGCAGGATGAACTCCGCATAGCTGACCTACGCCCCCCGCTCCTCAAGCGGTTGCGTCCTAAAGTCTCGCACCACGACCCAAACGGAAGTCCAGCGAAAGGACGCTTGCTCGCGAAATAGCAAGCGCCGGCCCCCTGTTACTCAGGCACAATTACGGGATCTGGCAGGCCCAACGGGCCGCCCGCCGCGAGCTTGGAGGCCGAACGGCATGACACGGGGCAGGGACACGACGCGCACATGCGGCTGGATAGACAAGGAGCTCCGCAGTGACGTTCCTCCGGGCAAGCGCGCCTTGGCTCTGGCCCTACAGGGGCTCTGCCATCACATCGCTCCTGCCGTTTCGGGCAACAAGTCGACAGAGTCAGGACCAACGCAGGCAGAAGTGGCTGACCACTTGAAATGCAGCGAGACTTCCCTGTCCAGGTTTCTGAGCGGGCAGTCCGTGCCACGGTCCGTTGACTTCATCTACAAGAAGGCCTGCGCTGATGCTGGCGGCGGGGACGTGCTCGGCATCAGCTTCGACGAGCTCGAAAAGCTCCGCGAGCAGGCGTGGGCCGAGCGATGTCACAGCTGTGTCGCCCTACGAGCTGAGCGCGATGCTCTAGTCGAACAAGTCGCAGACGCACAGGCCGAGCTCACCGGCCTGCGGAAGGCAGCAGCTCGCGACGCGGCGGAGCTAGCAGCCCTTCGACAGGACGCGCAGTCATTCGTCGCAGTGCAAGCTGAGCGCGATGCACTGATCGAGCAAGTCAAGGACGCACAGGCCGAGCTCACCGGCCTGCGGAAAACAGCAGCTCGCGACGCGGCGGAGCTAGCAGCCCTTCGGCAGCAGGTGCGGTCATTCAATGAGGCCCTCTTGGAACTTAGGGAGTCGGTCACGGAGTTGAGGGCAACCCGAGCCGGCTTGCAAGCACGTCTCGCCGCTCAGGCATCGCTCACTCTGCTGCCGGTCCCCCGCCGGAGGGGGGACCGGCAGCAGAGCGGAATCGATGCGTCGGCAGCGCGGCGGGTCGCCCAGCAGGCTGCAGAGCTGCACGACGACGGCCGGCAAGGGGCCGCACTGAGCTTGCTGCGCCACACCACGGACGTTCTCAGCCCTCTCGAAACAGCCACGCTGCTCCAGGCGCTCCGGCGACAGCAGCAGAACAAGCTCGCCGACAACGTGATCCATATCTACGGTCGCGATCACCACGACCAGGACGTACTCCAGGTGACGTTGGAACTCCACAAGCTGGGCGCTCCAGATGACGCCGGCGCGCTACTCCGAGCAGCGCTGGGGTGACCGCCGACGCACATGCCACTTCTTCAGGCCGCGCTTGTGTCAGCCTCGTAATGCATTTGGGCGCGGTCGAGGATGTCATCCGGGTCATGGCCTCGGGCCACTGACCAGTGGAGCAGGTCGGCGATCAGTTCGACAGCTGTCTCTTCCAGAGCAGCTTCCTGCCCCCTCCCCCGCAGCGCAGCCGTACTGCCCGGCCCCTGGTAGTTCTCAAGCGCTTCAATCGCTCGCTCGATACGCAGGCAATCCCGGCCCATACCCACGGCCACTTCACACCAGACTGCCTTGCCGACCACAGTCAGCACTGCCCCCCAGTCAGCTGCGAGGGTCGCCAGGAGATGCAGGCCCCGCCCATATTCCTCATCGCAGGTCGGCTTCTTCAGCGTCGGCAGGGCGCTGTTCTTGTCATGGACTTCAAGCCGTAGCCGTGGGCCACTCCACTCGAGGATCAAGGCAGCCGACGCGCCCTCCCCGACATGTTTGACAACATTCGTCGCCAGTTCCGTGACGAGCAGCTCTGCCTCATCTGGGGCTACGGGCATCCCCCACCGGTTCAGCTGCTTGACGGCGGCTCTCCGGAGCAGGGGCACTTCCGCCGGCGCCGCCTCGAACGGCAGGACACAGCGGAGTCGGGGTTCGGTGACTTCGTAGCCGGACACGGCCACTCCTCCCTCCCTAGCCACGCGCGTGCTGCGCCTGCCGTATCCGTACGACTGCACTGCGTAGCGACCTGGGAACGAGCATGGCATGGAGAACTCTCACTATGTAACTTCTCACGAGAATCTATCGAGTGAATCCGGTGGTGAGCCTGGTTCACCGCTACCTAGCCTGTTGGGGTCTCCGGGCCCTCACCCCGGCGCACGGCGAAGGAGTCGAATGTCCGTACGGACCACAACACGTCGCCGCCAACTCGGCGCCATGATGCGCAAGTTGCGCGCACGCAAGGGGTTGACTCTTGAGGAGGCCGGCGGTCTCGTCGGCGTTTCGAAAGCGACGATCAGCCGATACGAGACCCAAGCCGGGCCGGTCAAGTGGATCGTCATCGATGCTCTGTGCCGTGGGTACGGGGCAACGGAGTCCGAGCGGAGGGTCGTTGTTGGCCTAGCGAAGGATGCCAAGCAACAAGGCTGGTGGAACTCCTTCGCCGACTCCATCCCCGAGAGCATGAACCTGCTGCTCACCCTTGAGGACGAAGCGGTACGCGAGAGTCACTTCTCCTGCGTCTACGTCCCAGGCCTCCTGCAGACGCGCGCCTACAGCACTGCACTGCAGAAGGCGAACGAAGTGCCACTGGAGGAGGTGGAGGTCGAGCGACTGGTCGACATCCGTATGAAGCGGCAGGAGATCCTCGCCCGCCCGAAGCCACCGCGTCTGTGGGCAATCCTCGACGAGTCGGTCATCCGCCGCGTCGTCGGGTCACCTCAGACTATGAAGGAACAACTCGCAAGGCTGCTCGAAGCGAACGACTCCCCTCACGTCACGCTCCAGGTGTTGCCGTTCTCCAAGGGAGCCCATGCCGCCGCATTGGGAAGCTTCGTCATCATCGGCGGCGCCGAACCCGCTCTCGATGTGGTGTACGTCGACTTCCACGCGGGCTCCCTCTTCCTGGAAAAGGACGAGGAACTGGAGCGATACAGACTTGCGTTCGAGTACCTCCAGGCACAAGCGTTGGACATGGAGGCTTCCTCCGCCATGATTCATTGCGCCCTCAAGGAGCTGTAAATGTCCGCCGCCTCTCAGCCCTCCTCGAAGCCCAGCTGGTTCAAGTCGTCTTACAGCGGCGGCAACGCGACCGAGTGTGTAGAAGCCGCATTCATCTCGGCTGGCGTGCTCGTTCGTGACTCGAAGGCTGGTAGCGGGCCCGTCGTCGCCGTCCAGGGCCCGGCCTGGCACGCGTTCTCGCGAGCCTTGCGGAAGGACCAGTTCGAAGGTGAAGACATGCATAGTTAGTGGAGTCGTCTTCGGCATCGGTGAGTCCGTGTAGACGGGGATCAAAGACTATGGCACTTGAGCCAACTGGCCTCAGGCGCCGAGACACGCTTTCGCGCGATGTTTGGGCGGTGATCCAGGCCGTGACTACCGCGAGACCTTCCAAGAGCTCCGGCCTGCGTTCGATCTGGACGAGAAGCGGGAGAAGCGAGCCGTCGCCAGGCAGGCAGAGGCGTTTGGAGAACCTGCGATGTCTGAGGGTGACGCGCTTTAGGCGTCGCCATGGACCAATGATGATGCTGCGGTCTGACGATCGGGGCTGGAACGTGCAATGCATTGAAAGTTCGGGCGGGACAATTGGCAGTGCTCGTGGCGAACGTCGCCCTCCGCCTTGCGTGCGACGGCCTCGTCGCGGGCGTTGCAGGCTCCAAGGCAGTCGGCCGTCACTGGCACGTCGGTGTGCCAGTGGAGACCCGCCCTGGTCACGGAGTTCATGCTGCGGGGGACGGCAGGCTCTCCGTGACAAGGACGGGAGCCTAGCCGCGGCGGAGGAACCTGCTTTGGCCGCGGTGCCTGCCAGTGCGCCGGGCCGAGCGTGGTCCCGCAGCGGTGGTCTCGTTCGGCCGGTTGGCGCGAGCTGTTTCGTCCCTGCTGAGGAGGGACTGCCAGACCCGTTCCTGAAGCGCACGGATGTATGGCCCGCAGGCGTACATGGACGCCTGGGCGCCGGCGACGCTCGCGGAACTCCACAGGTCACGAGTCCACCGCTGGCCGCAGCAGAGCCAGCAGAATCCGTCGAGCCACTCGTTGCCGTTGTCCGTAGCTGCTACTGGCAGCCCCTCACGGGTGATCTCGGCGATCCCCGAGATCACCCTGTGCTGTAGGGCGGCTTCCGTAAGCATGGATAGTCCGCCTCTTGGTCAACCGCCTTGAACTGCCAAGGGAGCACTCCCCTGCTTCTCGGCATCGGAGAACAGCAGGGTGGGCTCGGCGAGGATGTCGCGGCCGGCCTCGCTCTTGTAGATCTCATCGACGCTGCCGAACCGGGCTTCGGAGTAGTCGAGTTCCAGAAGAGCGGCGGCCTGCCGTACCGACGCCTCGTCGGGCCCCTCGATCTCCAGGAACGTGGGGAGGTCGGGCCAGGTGTCGAAGTCGAAGGCGACCTCTCCCAGGCGCCACTCCTCGCGGTAGTTCTCCTGGTAGCGGACCTCGGTGAGGCCCACCCGGCTCAGGATTTCGGCCATGGCGTGCAGGTCGGCGACCTCGGTCTCGATCTCCTTGGTGCCGTCGATCGTCGTGGCGTCGGTGACCTGCTTGAGCGTGAGCGTCGAGCGGGTGCCCTCGTCCCTCAGCCGGAGCCACGCCCCTCCGTCGAGGGAATCGTTCTCGAAGATCTTACGGGTGAGGAGGGTGCGGGGGAGCGCCTTGACGGCACCGAGGGCGGCCAGCTTGGCCTGCAGGCCAACGACGTCGACGGCCAGGAACTTCGCCTCGTACTCGTGCTTCATGTGTCCTTCTCTCAGAAACGGTCGGTGAGGGTGGACGTACGGGCTGCCAGGAGCAGGCCCATGCGATGGGTGTGGTCGTGCAGCTGGTCGACGTGGGGCCGTTCGGTGAACTCGTCCGTGCGCAGGGTGAGCAGGACATCCCAGTCACTGAGGAAGTGACGGTGCAGGCGCTCGGGAGAGGTGTAGTGCTCCACCAAGTGGTGGCGCGTTTCGACGGGCATCATGAACTCCGCACCGAACACGCCGCCCGGGTGGACCAGGCGTTGCATGCGGTCGACGAACTCGGCGAGCGGGCGGTGGTGGTTGGCACTGTAGTGCCACGAGCAGCTCGTCCAGACCGCCTCACATTGCATGTCCAGGGGATCCCCTGCCAGGAAGTCCTCTTCAACGACCTGCACACGAGCGTCGAGTTCCTCTTGCTTCAGCCGGTCGATCAAGCCCATCGCGTGCGCTTCGCTGTCACCCGGGAGGCGGACCTCACCTCCGTGCACGGCAAGCGCATCGCGCTCGATCGCTACTACGCGGTACCCAGCGGCTGCCAGAGGCAGGACGAACTTGCCGTCGCTCGCACCGACGACTGCGATGGTGGCGTTAGAGGCAACGCGCTCCCGCAGAGTGACGAGGAACTGAGGGAAGAAGGTGAGGGTGTGCTCCCACAGGCTCCGTGTCTGCATGGGAGTGCGCTCCTTGCGTATCGGTGGCGGTGATCACGCGGAGGACCTCTTCGGGGGTGAGCCCCGTGGTGTCGATGCGATGCATCGGGAACGAGGCGTAGGCATCCGTCACTCGGTCCGTGACGGTTTCCATCAGCGCGTCCCATCGCCATGTCGGCTTGTTCCGTGCTGCGAGGCGGCGTCGGCGTTCGTCGTCAGCGCAGACGAGGTGGTAGGTGACGGGCGTTGGCAGCCAGGCCGGCAGAGTGACGCCGAGCCGGGCGCCCAGGGCACGGTGGCTGGAGAGACACCGGGCGAAGTAGCTCTCCACGACGACCGGGACGCCACCTCTGAGTTGGTGCTGGATCTCTTCGGCTGCTGTGAACAGTGCGGAGAGGTAGAGACACATCCGCGCTTCGACGTTCGTCCGCTTGTCCACCTCGCGCCTGAGGGGCTGGTACAAGGCAGGCACGGTGGGGACTAGAACGGCTTGTCGGGCAGCGGCGAGCAACGGTGCGATGGTCGACTTCCCGGTGCCGCGTAAGCCTTCCAGGCTCTCGAACCTCGGGTGGTCAGGCATGCGCGTACACCACGTCCGGTACCGGGAGCGTGATCTCGTCCGTGGCGGAGGGCCTGTGGACGATACGGTTCGCGGACTTCTCGTACCAGAACGCGTGGGAGTCCTTGCCCACCGCCTTGCAGGACATGGTGAGCGCACCGCGTGGGTCGGCCTCGATCCGGTCGATCTCGCGAGGTCCGCCGGACGGTGCGCAGACCTCAGGAGCGCTGTGCTCGGAGAGGTCCTCGTCGACGATCACTTCAAGCGGCAACTCGGTTTCCGCGAGCTCTTCGCGGAGCCGGCCGTAGGCGGCCGTGTCGGTTACCAGCAGCTCGGGATGGTTTGCGGCGTTGCCGACGGGCCGCAGATGGTGGAGCTTCAGCTGCCGGACTCCGAGGTGGGCCAAGACACGGGCGAGGGGGAGTACCTCGCCGATGTTCCGTGAGGTCACGGTCATGGTCACGCCGGTTGAAACACCGAGGTCCCGTGCCAGGCCGAGCGAGTGGAGAGCGCTCTGGTAGCTGCCGCGCTTGCGGATGCCGTCGTTGGTCGAGCCGACACCCTCCAGGGAGACCCGGAGCAAGTCCAGGTGCGGAGCAATCTCGGTCAGGCAGCGCTCGATCCGGTACCCGTTGGTGCAGATCTCGACACGCTGGCCCAGCTCCTGCTTGGCGTGCCGGACGACCTGTGGGAGCTCCCGATGGACGAACGGCTCCCCACCGAGCAGGGTGACGGCCTCCGTGCCGTATTCATCCCGCATCAGGTCGAGAAGGCTGACGGCTTCCTCAGCGGTGAAGGCATCGGCATACTGAAGGCGCTTGCCGTGGAAGCAGTGCAGACACGTGAAGTTGCAGCGGTACAGCAACTGCAGGTACAGCATTCGGATCTTCTTGATCCCCGTGACTTCCCCGATCACATGGGCTCCTTCGGCTGACTTCCTGGTGGGAACCCTGATGGTGGCCGTCCGTCCGGGGACCTCGTCACCGCATTCGGGGACGATCCAAGGACGTCCTGGGACGTTTTGCGTGACCCGCGAAGGACTCCAGGACGCTGAGAACCTCTTTGGTGTCCAATAGGTCGGGCAGGATTTCGTGAGCGCCGGCAGCGGCCAGCTCCTCGGGACTGTGGACGCCGGAGGCGACCGCGACGATCCCCGAATCCGTGGACAGGGCGGCCTCCACGTCACGGGGAGTGTCCCCCACCAGTACGGCGGGCACATCGGCCGGAACGCCACGGAGCCGCTGTATGCGTTGGCGGGCGACCGCGACAAGTTCGGGACGGAGCTCGGCGTCCGCTCCGTAGGAGCCCACCGACAGGTCCAACAGGGAGTCGAGGCCGAAAGCGGACAGCTTCACATGGGCGTTGGCGGCGATGTTGCCGGTCAGGACAGAGGAAACCCAACCGCTTCGCAGTGAGGCGGCCTTCAGTACCTCGTGGACCCCCGGCAAGGCTGTCCCGCGCGAGCGCAGATCACCCAGGCGGTCATGCCCGGCCTGTGCGAGGGCGTCCTCGATCACGGGCCACTCTGGCACGGGCAGCTCGTCACGAAGGAACATCTCGCGCATGATCAGCCGATCCGTGCGCCCCTCGGTGCGAGCCGGCCCCGTCGGCACACACCCCGCGAGTGATGAGAAGGCAGCCGCGTAAATCTCCTTGCTCACCCCCGAGTTCTCAATGAGGGTATGGTCGATGTCCCACAGGATGATGAGCTCCATGGCGCCAGCGTAGGCAGTTGGCGCTGCTCTGCCTTCGTCACAACGTCCCGTAACGTCCTTGCGTGATCAGACAGCGCACCGCTTCCATGGCTGCTGTGAACGACCGACTGCACTCTGTGCTCGCGCAGCGCGGTGTCTCGCCCGAATCGCTCGCGGAAGTGTGCGAGGTGGATCCCAAGACGGTGAGCCGGTGGCTGGGCGGGCGGATTCCGCATGCTCGGCATCGCTTCCGTGTCGCGCGCCACCTGCGCGTGGAAGAGACCTTCCTATGGCCAGCATCGCCTCGACGATCCGGCCGGTCGCGTGACGGGTTAGGCACCGAGCTGGTCGGCACCTATCAGAACCGAGCCAGCGTGCCGCGGGACGTCTGGCTCTCGCTGCTGCGAGAGGCTCAGCACGAGATCAGCGTCCTCGTCTTCTCCGGCACCTTCTTCGCGCAGTCCAACCCGCATGTTGCCAAGATGCTCTCCGAGCGTGCTGCCGAGGGCATCCGGGTACGCCTGTGCTTCGGTGACCCAGACGGTCAGGCAGTCGCAATCCGAGGCCGTGAAGAGGGTATCGGCGACACCCTGGCCGCCAAGATCCGGGCCTCGCTGACGTACTACCACCCCTTGCTGGGTGAGGCCGGATGCGCCGTACGGCTCCACGACACCACGCTCTACACGTCCATGTTCCGCTACGACGACAACCTTCTGATCAATCCGCACATCTGGGGACAACCTGCCAGCGCCAACCCTCTGCTCCACCTCAAGAGGGCTGGCGGTATCGGGTGGTTCGACAACTACGCTGAGAGCTTCGACTCCGTCTGGGCCGCTGCGCGGCCATGGACGCCCGATCAGGAGAGGACCGCCCCCTATGGGCAGGACTGAGTACTACAACGACCCGGCTGCCCCGAAGGCGAACACCCTCATCCCGGCCAGCAACCTGCTCGTCGTCGACGAGACCGGAGCCATCCTCCTCCAGCGCCGCCGCGACACCGGCCAGTGGGCGCTTCCCGGCGGCGCCCAGGACATCGGCGAGACCGCGGCCGAGTGCGCGGTACGCGAGTGCCTGGAGGAGACCGGCATCATGGCCGAGATCACCGGATTCCTCGGCGTCTACACCAACCCGAACCACATCGTCGCCTACACCGATGGCGAGATCCGCCAGCAGTACGAGAACACCTACATCGGCCGCCCCATCGGCGGAGCCCCCACGATCAACGACGAGGCCGACGGCGTCCGCTTCGTCCAGCCGACCGACCTCGACCAGTACGACATCCACCCGAGCATGCGCCAGCAGATCGGGGACTACCTGGCCGGCACCTACCCTTACCTCGGCTGAGCCGCCAGCGCCGTCTCGATCCTCTCTACGGAGGAGAAGATTTCCGGCGCCGCGCGGCGGATGAATCGGCCGACCACGCTGTCCACGCTATAGCGGCCGACGATCTCCGCGATCCGCTCCTGCATACTGGTCCGGCCGCCGTCAGGCGTCGTCGTCATGTCGCAGTACACGAGGGCATCCACCAGCAGAGGCTCCTCCAGCAAGGGGAACTCCGACGCCAACTCGTCCCGCAGACCACGCTCCTCGGCCTCCAACAGGGCAAAGGAGTGGTTCGCGACCAGCCGCACGAGCCGCTCGTCGGCCCCGTGCTCGTCACGAAGAAACCTTGCCCCGTCCAGCGGGTGGAACCCCGTCACGGCCAGCCGAGGCGCGTACCCGACGTCATGCAGCGTGGCAGCGGCGATGAGCAGGCCAGCGCCTTCGCCAAAGAGCCCGCTGACTTCGATTGCACGCTCGGCCACGCCTTGCGTATGCGCCCACCTTCGTGGAAGCGCAGCGCTGAGCTCGGTTTCCGCTACCTGCGTCGCCCACTCAGCAATCAGATCGGCCATGCCGGACTTCCTGCCCCCCAAAGTGCCCCGAGCCCACGCTGGGCTTCCCGCCGCTCAGACGTACACCGGCTACGACCAAGCATCGTCGTCGCTGCCGAAGCCGAGTCCTCCCTGACATTGTTGATCTGGCCGCTGTCGTCGACTCCGCTGCCGAGAGGCTAGTTCAGGCGCTGACGTCTCGCTCGGGTTCTACCTTGAACGACCCTCGGCCTATCACTCGCGGTGGTGACGTGTTCTCCGAGTAGATCGAAGTCTGAACTTACCCTTTCTATCTGGTAGTTACCGAAGGAGATCGACCGTACCCAAAGCCCGGCTCGAATTGGACCAGACGTATACCCTGCTTGCTGAGGTTGAGGCCTTCCGTGCTTTCGTGACCGAAGAGCCGATGCCGGATGGCTTCAACATGCGCCGGCACCTGACCTTCCGCGATAGCACGGCGACGGGGATGACCACCGGCCCGATGGCACGCAGATGAATTGAGAACGGATCCAGGACCCGGGCATGGACAAGTATTTCGCGCGGCGGGATCTCGCTCTGGAGAGTGCCGTTCCATTCCGCGCCTATCGCATGTGAGTCAGAGAGGAGCCGCCTCGAGGACTGTCCTGCTCCGCTCCGTTCGTCGACTCGGCCGAAACGGCATTGGACTAGCCGTTGGCTAGGACGTACCAGGCGAGGGCAGTCGGGAATGAGTTTCGGTTCGTGGCCGTGGCGGCATTCCGAGACGCGCTCGTCGGATCGTCCGACTAGTCCATCGGCGCGTCCGCCAGAGCATGCGCGGCCACGAACTGGGAAGTCATGCCGCGACACGATCGGAGGCAGTCATGGCAGGTTTTCTCGACCGGGCCAAGGAGCAGGCCCAGAGTGCCCTGAACCAGGGCAAGCAGAAGGTGGACGAGCTGCAGCAGCAGCGCGCTGGTAATGATCTGCTGAAGCAGCTCGGTGCGGCGTACTACGCCGAGCAGCGTGGGAGTGGGTCGGTGCAGGCCACTCAGGACGCGCTGACCGCTTTGGAGGCTCACATCGCCGCTCATGGGGACGGATTCCTGCGCGGAGCTTGAGACAACAAACGCCCGGCCGTACTCACGCGGTCCGGCACGCGGCG
Source organism: Streptomyces griseochromogenes (assembly GCF_001542625.1). Classification (NCBI taxonomy): domain Bacteria; kingdom Bacillati; phylum Actinomycetota; class Actinomycetes; order Kitasatosporales; family Streptomycetaceae; genus Streptomyces; species Streptomyces griseochromogenes. Next base: position 9,674,569 of record NZ_CP016279.1, read on the forward strand.
GGGTGCCGCGTGCCGGACCGGCGGACAGTCCTATTCGTTCACGCAGAGGTTGCCGGCCGCGGGGTTGAGAAGCCCGACGACATTGATGGTGTTGCCGCACACGTTGACCGGCACGTGTACGGGCGCCTGAACCACGTTGCCGCTCAGGACTCCCGGAGAGTACGCGGCAACGCCTTCGGCTCCGGCGTCGGCGGCTGCCGCGCCTGCGCATCCGAGGATTGCGGTGGCAGCGAGAGCGGCGGCGGCCAGAGTGATACGTCCACGCATGGTGTTCTCCTTCTTATGGAGGGCAATCGCTCTCGATAGCTCTCCCGGCATTCGGTAGAAAAACGCCGGTACAGGAGCGGTCTGGGCAAACCACACGTTCAGTTGGATGTGATCGTGCGCCAGAGTTCTGCCATCTCCTCCGCCACCCCGGGAGCCGACAGCAGCAGCGGTTCGTCGTAAGCAGGTACCCGCGGGAGCGCCACCGCTCCCGCCTCCGTGGCGATCAGGTACGCCGGGAGGCCGTCCACCGCGTGGAATTCGCCGATGGCCGCGACGGTGGCCCGGCCTGCGGCTACCTGGGCCAGGGAGAGGGCCGTCGAGCCCATCACCCTTGCCGTGCAGTGGCGGGCGGACAGGGCGGCCAAGAGGGCGTCCAGGCCCGGCCAGTGGGCGTGGGCCGCCCATTCCGTGAGGAAGGCGTGGCCCGTGAGGGTGGTGTGAGTGGCTGCGCGGATGGGAGTGCCGTTCAGGTGGGCGCCCCTTCCCCGGATCGCCGTGAAGGTCTCGCCTCGCCAGGGGTCGGCCACCAGACCGAGCAAGGGGGTGCCGTCGGGGGCCGCCAGGCCCAGGGAGAATGAGCACCAGCCGATGCCGTGGGCGTAGTTCGTCGTGCCGTCCACCGGGTCCACCACCCAGTACGGGGCGTTCGGAGTCGCCGGCTCGTGGGTGCCGTACTCCTCGCCCTCGATGCCGTGGGTCGGGAAGGCCGTCCGCAGGACCGAGCGGACGTGTGCCTCGATCGTCTCGTCCGTCTGCGTGACGATGTCCGCCGGGCTCGCCTTCTCTCGTACCTCGCCGCCAGGCGGGCGGCGGATCGCCTCCGACGCCCAGGCGGCCAGGTCGGTCGCGACCGTCAGGGCTCGGTCGAGGTCCAGGTCGTCGTCGTTCAGGTCCTGGTCGGGATGCGGGTCGCGGTCGTTCACAGGGCTTTACCGCCGGTCTGATCGGGGACGGTCCTCAGGGCCGAGGGGTCGAAGCTACTCGCCCTCGGCCCGTACAGCCTTCTCCATGAGCGTGAACGACTTGGGTGTGCCGCCTGGCTGTGGCTTGCCCTCCTTGTGACCGGCGACCCGATAGCCGGCGTTCAGGTAGTACGTGTTCAGGCGGGTGTTGCCGGCCAGGCAGTCCAGGCGTGCCGACGTCCGGCCCGCCGCGGCCACGCGGCGCTCCGCGGCTCGCAGGAGCAGACGGCCCGTACCGGGCGGGGCACTGCCGTGGTTCACCATCAGGCGGTGGATGTAACCGGCCACCGCCGGCTGCGGTCCCCACGCGTCCTCGTCCTCCCACCACAGCTCCCAGGCTCCGGCGAGTCGGCCCCCGGCCTCCGCGAGCCAGACCTCTCCGCTCTTCATGATCCGGCGGAAGTGGTCCTCGTCCAGCTCGCCCGGCTCCCACTGGCCGGTGATGCCCCGCGCCAGCATCCAGCGGGCGGCCGCGTCGCGCAGGTGAACGAGAGAGGCGACGTCGGCATCTTCAGCGAGGCGGAGATGTATGTCGTTCACGATGCGATCTTCACATGGGGGGCGAGTTGGGCTCTCGGCCGATCTTGGAGTGGAGAGGGACACGGGGATTGCCGTATGGGTGGGTGCCAGGTGTCACCCGCGGGTGTCCACGGCCAGGTGTCCGCGGGCTGCGGGCGTTCATGAGATGCGGGCGGACTCCCTCCGGGCCTGAAAGCTGAGGCACCTCGACTCAAGTTTGAAGTGTCCGGCCGCATGCCGGTTAGCCTCGGCGCAGACAAAGGCACAGCAAGCGGAACAGACACAGGCACAGATACACGAGGAGGCACTCATGGCCAGGGTTCCCAGCGCGGTGGTCGCCGCGACCGGGCTCGTCGGTGGGTACGGCGTCGCCCGCTGGACCAAGAAGCGGCAGCTCGGCGGGGCCGTCCTGGCCGTCGCGGGGGCCGCCGCCGCGCAGCAGTGGCGCAAGCAGGCGGGCGGGAAGGCCGCCGGTGCACTGAGCGCCGCGTACGTCGCCGCGTTCGCCGGGTCCCACCCGCTGGCAAAGAAGGTCGGCGCCTGGCCGTCCGTCCTCGGCGTCGCGGGCGCCGTGGCCCTCGCTTCCTGGGCCGTCGCCGACCGCAGGGGCTGAGCCGAGCCACCGCGGCGGCTGACCCGGACGATCGCGGCGGCCGGCCTCCGGCGAAGAAACGACGCCGAGTCAGCCGACCGCCGGCGGCGAACCGTTCGCCGGTGACCAGTCGTTCGCCGATGCCGAGCCGTTCGCCGGTGACCAGTCGTTCGCCGATGCCGAGCCGTTCGTCGATGTCGAGCCGTTCGTCGAGCGGAACGACCTCCGATACGCCTGCGGGCTCGTCCCCACCACCCGGCGGAAACGCTCCCTGAAGGCCGTCGGCGAGCCGAAACCCGCCTGTGCGGCGATCCGCTCCACGGGGTACGGCGTCGTCTCCAGCAGGTACTGCGCCCGCCGCACCCGCGCCCGGTGCAGCCACTGCAGCGGTGTCGTGCCGGTCTGCTCGCGGAAGCGGCGGTTGAGGGTGCGGCTGCTCATGCGGGCCTGAGCCGCGATCTCGTCCAGGGTGAGCTCGCGGTCGCAGTGGTCCTCCAGCCAGGCCAGAAGGGGCTCCAGGGTGGCGCCTGCGGGCGCCGGGGGCAGGTCGTGGACGATGAACTGGGCCTGCCCGCCCTCCCGTTCCAGCGGCATCACGGACATCCGGGCCGCGTGCGCGGCGACCGCCGAGCCGTGGTCCTTGCGGATCATGTGCAGGCACATGTCCATGGCCGCGGCGGCGCCCGCCGAGGTGAGGAACTGGCCGTTGTCGACGTAGAGGACGTTCGGGTCGACGGTGATCGCCGGGAACTTCGCCGCGAGATCCGCGGCCGCGCGCCAGTGCGTCGTCGCCCGCCGGCCGTCCAGCAGACCCGTGGCCGCGAACACGAACGCGCCCACACAGATCGACGCGATGCGCGTGCCGTTCGCCGCCGCCGCGCGCACCGCCTCCGCGACGCCCGGCGGCAGCTGCGCGGCCGGGTCGGCGACGCCCGGGAGGATGATCGTGTCCGCTTCCGCCAGCGCCGCCAGGCCGTGCGGCGCCCGCACCGCGAAGACACCCGCGCCCGCGCTCACCTCCCCGGCCGGGGAGCAGACCCGCACCCGGTAGGCGGGACGGCCGTCGGGCAGCCGCGCCCAGCCGAACGTGTCGATCGGGACGGAGAGATCGAACGGGATCACCTGGTCCAGCGCCAGGACGGCGACAGCGTGCATGGCAGGAACCTAGCCCTACGACGGATTGTCGCCAAGCCGGTCAGGGCGGCTCTTCTCCTCCGGCCCCCTGAGAGGCTCTTTGAGAAGCGGGCTGGCGAGAATCCGTCACTCACTGGCAATCCCGCCACTTCCCCAAGATCCGCACCGCGCCTAACGTCCGTGCGTGACCAAGTTCCTCCTCGCCGTCCACGTCCTCGCCGCGATCGTCGCCATCGGGCCCGTCACCGTCGCCGCCAGCATGTTCCCACCCGCCGCCCGCCGGGCCCTGGCCGCCCCGGACGACACACGTGCCACGCAGACGCTCCAGCTGCTGCACCGGATCTGCCGGATCTACGCCGTCGTCGGCGTCGTCGTCCCGGTCTTCGGGTTCGCCACCGCGAGCGACATGGGCGTGCTCGGCAGCGCCTGGCTGATCGTGTCCATCGCGCTCACGGCCCTGGCCGCCCTCGTGCTCGCCGCGCTGGTGCTGCCGGCCCAGACCGCACTGGTGGAGGGCGCGGGCTCGCGTGAGAAGACGGTGCGGCTGGCCATGTTCACCGGGGTGTTCAACCTGCTGTGGGCGGCCGTGACGATCCTGATGATCGTGCGGCCGGGGTCGACCACCGGAGCCTGAGCCCGCCACCGGAGCCCGAGTTTCTGTTATCGGCGGCCGTATCCGTGCGTCTCCGGGGCATGCACGTGACACCTCAGCCCCTCAGCCGCCGGAGCCTGATCAAGGCCGCGGGTGTGGCGAGCGCGACAACGGCCCTCGCCACGACACCAGCCGCCGCCGACGCCGCCTTCACCCACCCCGGCCTCCTGCACACCCGTACCGACCTCGACCGCATGGCGGCCAAGGTGAGGGCGGGCGCCGCGCCCTGGAGCGCCGGATACGCGAAGCTCACCGCCAACCGGCACGCGCAGAGCGGCTGGCGGCCCGATCCGCGGACGACCGTGTACCGGGGCGCGGGCAGCCCGCAGAACTACGCGATCCTCTACAACGACCTGCACGCCGCCTACCAGAACGCGCTGCGCCATCACGTCAGCGGGGAGGGCGCCCACGCCGATACGGCCGTGGCGATCCTCAACGGCTGGTCGCGCACGCTCACCTCCCTCGCCGGGTCCGCCGACCGGTTCCTCGCGGCGGGCCTGTACGGCTACCAGTTCGCCAACGCCGCCGAACTCGTCCGCGACCACCCGGACTTCGACCTGCCCGCCGCAAAAAGGGTCCTCCTGAACGTCTTCTCCGCGCTCAGCGAGTCCTTCCTCGCCCGGCACAACAACGCCGTCGTCACCAACTACTGGCCCAACTGGGACCTGTGCGCCCTCGCCTGCGTCCTGGCCACCGGCATCTTCTGCGACGACCGGCGCCGGGTCGACCAGGCCGTCGCGTACTTCGAGCACGGCTCCGGCCTCGGCTCCGTCCGGCACGCCATCCCGGTCGTGCACGACGACGGGCTCGCCGAGTGGCTGGAGGCCGGCCGCGACCAGGGGCACGCCCTGCTGGGCGTCGGCCTCATGGGCACAGTCTGCGAGATGGCCTGGAACCAGGGCATCGACCTCTACGGCTACGACGACAACCGCTTCCTCAAAGGCGCCCAGTACGTGGCCAGGTGGAGCCTCGGGGAGTCCGTGCCGTACACCCCGAACACCCGGAGGAAGGGTGCCGTCGGCGGCTGGTCCGGCAGCGAGACCGCCACGGCGGCCGCCGTCGTCGACCCGGCCATGACCCGGCCGATCTGGGCGATGATCGCCAACCACTACACCGAGCGGCGCGGCCTGTCCGCCTCCTACCTCACCCGCATCGCCGCGAAGGCCGCGCCCGAGGGCGGCGGAGGTGACTACGGCCCCGACAGCGGCGGCTACGACCAGCTCGGCTTCGGCACCCTTGCCTTCACCCGCGACCGGACCCCCCGCTCCTCCCAGAACCCGGCCGCCGGCTCCGACCCGCGCCCGCGGACGGCACGCTCGCAGACGGCGTCCCCGGCCTCCGGGACGTCCACGGACCTCGCCGCGACCGGCAGCGCGGACGTCCTCGGCTGGACGGCCGCGGCGGGCGTCACCGCCGTGGCCGGAGGGCTGTTGCTGCTCCGGCGGCGCGGACGGGCCCGGCCCCCGGCGCGGTGACGGCGGCCCTTACAGCTCCGCCTGCCCCGCGCCCTTCAGCGCACCCAGGTCGAAGACCTCGCCCATCCTGGCGAAGCCCAGGTCGCTGGGGTGCAGATGGTCACCGGAGTCGTAGTCGGGGCGCAGCCGTCGGGGGTCGTACGGGTCCTTGAGGGCCCTGTCGAAGTCGACGACGGTGTCGTACACCCGGCCGGACCGGATCTCGGCGTTGACCTGCCGGCGTACCGCCTCCCGGGCCGGGGTGTAGCCGCGGTGGCCCTTGAAGGGCATGAGGGTCGCGCCGACGACCTTCAGGCCGCGGGCATGGGCCTGGCGGACCAGGGCGCGCAGACCGTCGGTGATCCGGTTCGGGTCGGCGAGCTTCGGGTTGCGCAGGATGTCGTTGACGCCGAGGTCGATGACGACGACCTTCACGTTGGTCCGGGAGAGCACGTCGCGGCCGAAGCGGCCGAGGCCGCTCTGGTTCTCGGCCGGGCGGCCCAGGCCGTCGGCGAGGACCTGATTGCCGCTGATGCCCTCGTTGACGATGCCGTAGCGGGGCAGGTCGTCGCCGCTCTCGACCGCCGAGCGCAGACGGCCGGCGAGGACGTCGGGCCAGCGGTGGTTGGCGCCGACGGTGGAGGTGATGCCGTCGGTGATGGAGTCCCCGAAGACGACGACGGTGCCGGTGGCCTCGTTGCTCAGCACGTCGAGGGCCGTCAGATAGCGCCAGTAGGGGGTCTGTTCGGTGTACGGGGTGCCGGTCGCGTCCTCGGTGCGGTCGCCCTCGGCGACGTACGACACCTGGCGCGCGTGCGGGTGGTAGGTGACCGGGCCGGACGGGGTGGGCGAGTAGGTGGTGACCAGGACGTCCGAGTCGTGCGGGACGGTGACGGGGACGGCGTCGCTGAGCACCTGGCCGCCGGGCGGTATGACCACGCTGGTGACGCCGCCGAAGGTGAGGCGCCGCATCGTTTCCGCATCGGCCGCGGCGGTGCCGTCGCCGGCCGAGACAGCGAGCGAGGCGTGCGTGATGGTCAGCGGCGACTGGCCGTAGAGGTTGGACAGCGTGACACGGGCGCTCGTGCCCCCCGTGCTCGCGTGCACGATGTTGCGCACGGAACGGCCGGCCATACCGCCGGCCTCGGTGCCCGGCTCGCCCCCCACGGGCGCCGTGGACCAGGCACCGACCCAGGTGCCGGTCGAGGCGGGAGCCGCCGAGGAGCCGTGGTGCGGGCGGTTGTCGGCGGTGGTGCGGGGCGTGCCGTCGTCGGCCGCCACCATGACGTAGATCACGGCGGACAGAGCCACGACCAGGGCGACCAGCCCGCTCAGGACCGCACTGTGCCTTACGGGGGACGCCCCCGCACCCCCGCCACGACGCTTGGCCATGCTTCTGTTGTTCTCCTCGGGAATTGGGAGCCCGAGGCTCCGATCAGCAGAGCTCATGATGCGGCATGGGCTCGGAAGACCTGACAGGGCCCTGCCCAAAACTCCCTTCCGGACAGACGCCGGGAACTCCTGTTCCGTTCCGGGAGTCGGTCAGGAAGGGACAATTGTGTGCGGGATCACCGAACGGGTGGAGCTGATGGAACGTACGGAGACCGAAACACCGAGCCGGACCACGTCGTACCGGACCATGACCGCCTTCACCCCGGCCGACGAGGAGCGGCGGCGCGGGGTACGGCGGATGAAGCTCACGGCGACCGGAATGCTGCTGTTCGTGGCTGTCGTCTACGTACTGGCCAAGTGGGGATCGCACCAGGGCGCGGGAGCCTGGACCGGATATGTGGCCGCCGCCGCGGAAGCCGGCATGGTCGGCGCACTGGCCGACTGGTTCGCCGTCACCGCGCTGTTCCGGCATCCCCTCGGCCTGCCGATCCCCCACACCGCCATCATCCCGACCAAGAAGGACCAGCTGGGCATCTCCCTCGGCGAGTTCGTCGGCGAGAACTTCCTCTCCGAGGACGTCGTACGGCAGCGGCTGCGCGCCGTCGGCATCGGCAGCCGGCTGGGCGCCTGGCTGGCCGAACCCGAGCACGCCGACCGCGTCACGGCCGAACTGGCCACCGCGCTCAGAGGCGCCCTGACCGTGCTGCGCGACTCCGACGTCCAGGCGGTCGTCACGGAGGCGATCACCCGGCGGGCCAACGCCCAGGAGATCGCACCCGGCATCGGCAAGATGCTGGAGAAGATCGTCGCGGACGGCGGACACAAACGGATGGTCGACCTGGTGGTGGCCCGCGCCCACGACTGGCTCGTGCTGCACCACGCCGACGTCATGGTCGCCGTCGAGGGCGGCGCACCCGGCTGGACCCCCCGGTTCGTGGACAAGAGGGTCGGCGAGCGCGTCTACAAGGAGCTGCTGCGCTTCGCCACCGAGATGCGCGACATGCCCACCCACCCCGCACGCGGCGCCCTCGACCGCTTCCTCACCGACTTCGCCTCCGACCTCCAGTCCGACACCGACACCCGCACGCGGGTGGAGCGGCTCAAGGGCGAAGTGCTGGACCGCGGAGAGGTGCAGGACCTGATCGCGTCCGCGTGGACGGCAGTACGCTCCATGATCGTCGCCGCGGCCGATGACGAACACAGCCAGCTGCGGATGCGGGTACGGGCCGCCCTACTGTCCCTCGGCACACGGATGGCGACCGAGCCGAAGGTCCAGGAGAAGGTCGACAGCTGGGTCGAGGGCGTGGCCGTGCACATCGTGACCACCTACCGCAAGGAGATCACCTCCCTGATCACCGACACCGTGGCCGGCTGGGACGCCGAGCACACCACCCGCAAGATCGAGGCGCACATCGGCCGCGACCTGCAGTTCATCCGGATCAACGGCACGGTGGTGGGCTCGCTGGCCGGCCTGCTGATCTACGTCGTGTCACGGACGCTCGGGGCCTGACCCGGCGGGGCGCGAGGGCCGAGGCCGCGGGGGCGGGTCCGCCGGGGATACTGGCCCCCATGACCCGCTTGATCCTCGCCACCCGCAACGCCGGAAAGATCACCGAGCTGAGGGCCATCCTCGCCGAGGCCGGACTCCCCCACGAACTCGTCGGCGCGGACGCCTACCCCGACGTCCCCGACGTCAAGGAAACGGGCGTGACGTTCGCGGAGAACGCCTTGCTGAAGGCCCACGCCCTGGCCCGGGCCACCGGCCTGCCCGCCGTCGCCGACGACTCCGGTCTCTGCGTGGACGTCCTGAACGGCGCCCCCGGCATCTTCTCGGCCCGCTGGGCGGGCAAGCACGGAGACGACCGGGCCAACCTGGAGCTGCTGCTGGCCCAGCTGTCCGACATCGCGGAGGAACACCGGGGCGCCCACTTCGCGTGCGCGGCGGCGCTCGCCCTGCCGGACGGGAGGGAGCGGGTGGTCGAGGGGCAGCTGCGGGGTGTCCTGCGGCATGCGCCGGTGGGCACGAACGGGTTCGGGTACGACCCGATTCTCCAGCCGGACGGCGAGACGCGGACGTGTGCCGAGCTGAGCCCCGAGGAGAAGAACGCGATCAGCCATCGGGGGAAGGCGTTTCGGGCGTTGGTGCCGGTGGTGCGGGAGTTGTTGGGCTGAAGGCACAGAAACGGCCTGCGAATCACACTTACGATTCGCAGGCCGTTCAAGTGCGGCGGAAGGGATTCGAACCCTCAAGCCCGGTCAGGGGCCACAGATCCTAAGTCTGCTGCGTCGCCATTGCGCCACCGCCGCTAGCCGCCTGCCATCGTACCGGGAGTCGCTGGCTGCCTTCTGCCTCCCCTGCACCAGGTGCTAGTGATCGCGTGGCAGTTGGGGCACAGCAACCGCAGGTTCTCGCGCCGGTCATCGCTCCCATCCCCGTTGACGTGGTCGACCTCCAGCGTCATGGGCTTGCCGAGCCACTCCGGCTCGACCCCACAATCTGCGCACCGTTCCGGTACTCCCACGTCCCGGAGAGCACGACGCAGCAGCGCGGTGTCCGTTCGGCGCTTGCCCTCGTGACGGACCAGGATGTCCTCAGGGCCTTTCGCGTTGTGGCTCCGCTTACCGCGCCGGTGCCCCTGCCCGCTTCATGAGATATCGCCGGAGGTTGGCGTACGACCGCACACCCAGAAAGGCGATGGCCTCGTCAACGTCGGAGCACTGTGCGGCAGCTTCTTCCAGCCGCTCGCGGGTGTACTGCACACCGCTGCTCATCGGGCACCCCTGCCACGCCCCCGGTAAGTGTCCGTTACAGAATGGCAGTTGGGGCAGAGGAAGCGCAGGTTGTCGATGCGGTTGTCCCGCCAGTTGCCGTCGATGTGATCGACCTCCAGCGGCAGCGGCTTCCCCCGCCACACCGCCTCGATTCCACACAGGGCACAGCACTCTTCCAGGCCCTGGGCGAGCAGCGCTTGCTTGAGACGATCGCTCGGGACTCGCCGGGCCTGAGTGTCCCGCAGCTCGACGAGCACGGCTTCTGCCGTCCGACGAGGCCTGGCGTCGACACCTCGCGGTGGCACCTGGAAGTGCGAAGTATCGATCCCATACGCCTTGATCCGCCGACTGATTTGCGTGTGGTGACCGCCCACGACCTCCAGCCCGAGCCGCCGCAGTACCTCGCACATGTTCGTGGAGGCGGCCACCGCCTGCTCAAGGATTTCCCGTGTCCACCTCACCCCCTCCCGCTCGAAGTGCGACACATCCACTCCCAGCTTCCTCATCCGCCCGAGCACGTACCGCCGCGTCGAGCTCTTCGGGTCCACCCCTAACCGCTCCAACGCCTCCGACAGCGTCCGCGCCCCGCGAGCCGCCTCCTCCAGCCGCTCCTTGGTGTACGCACTGGCCCCCATCGAGTCCCCCTCCGTTCCGGCTGCGCATTCGCAGCTCGCACGGAGTAACTAACCGTTTATCGGACAGTCACGCCCGGAATGGAAACAGCCCGCGCCGGGGCATCCCGGCGCGGGCTGTTCAGCAGGAGGAAATTGCCCTCAGGGACTCAGATCCCCAGGTCCTTGATGATCTTGGCTACGTGGCCCGTCGCGCGGACGTTGTACAGGGCCCGTTCGACCTTGCCCTCCTCGTCCACGACGACCGTGGAGCGGATGACGCCCATGTACGTCTTGCCGTAGTTCTTCTTCTCGCCGAAGGCGCCGTAGGCGTCGAGGACCTTCTTGTCGGGGTCGGCGAGGAGGGTGACCTTCAGGGACTCCTGCTCGCGGAACTTGGCCAGCTTCTCCGGCTTGTCGGGAGAGATGCCGATGACGTCGTAGCCGGCGCCGGCCAGGAGGGAGAGGTTGTCCGTGAAGTCGCAGGCCTGCTTGGTGCAGCCGGGGGTCAGGGCCGCGGGGTAGAAGTAGACGATGACCTTGCGGCCCTTGTGGGAGGAAAGGGACACCTCGTTGCCGTCGGCATCCGGGAGGGTGAAGGCGGGGGCCACGTCCCCGGGCTGGAGTCGCTCGCTCATCGGTCCAGCGTAACGGGGGGCGTTGCGGCGCGGCGGGGGGTGGAGCTGACAGACTGTCCAGGACAGCATCAGGAGACTTCGGAGGCCGTACGGTGGCGGACACGTCGGACACCAGAACCCCGGCGCAGATCGAGGCGGACATCAAGCGCCGCCGTGACGTGCTGGCCGAGACGCTCGACGAGATCGGGGTGCGGGTGCATCCGAAGACGATCGTCGGGGATGCCAAGGCCAAGGTCGTCGCCAATGTCGATCACACGGTCGGGCGGGCTTATGTCCAGGTCAATCGGGTGGTGAGTGAGGTGCGGGCGCAGTTCGTGGACGAGGAGGGCGCGCCCAGGCTGGAGCGGGTCGTCCCTGTCGCGCTTGTCGTCGTGGGTGTGGTGGGGCTGCTCGCCCTCGGGTCACGGCGGCGCAAGAGCTGACAAGGCGGAGTCGAGCGGGTGGTCCTGGGTCGTACGGGCGGGTCCGAGGCAGGTAGGTTCGAGGCGTGAGCGCCAACAGAAACCAGCAGAGCAACCCTCAGCACGACAAGCTGCCCATTCGGATGCTGCATGACCGGGTGCTGGTCAAGCAGGACACGGGTGAGGGCGAGCGGCGGTCGGGCGGCGGCATCCTGATTCCCGCGACCGCGGCGGTCGGGCGGCGGCTGGCCTGGGCCGAGGTCGTCGCGGTCGGGCAGAACGTGCGGACGGTGGAGCCCGGCGACCGTGTTCTGTTCGACCCGGAGGACCGTGCCGAGGTCGAGGTGCGGGGCGTGGCGTATGTGCTCATGCGGGAGCGCGATCTGCACGCGGTGGCCGCGGACCGGTTCGAGGGCGGCGAGGACTCCACCGGCCTGTACCTCTGATTCGGTCGATTCGATGGCCGATGGGGGCTGGTGACTGTTGTCACCAGCCCCTTTTGTCGTCCCTTTGCTATGTTCGAAGGAGCCCGACGAGACGCGCCGTACCGGGATGCAGGCAAAGACGACGCACCGAAGAAGAGTCGTTCTCGTCTCGGAGGTGTTTGTCGTGGCCTGGGTGCTGCTTGTGGTCGCCGGTCTGCTGGAAGTGGGCTGGTCGATCGGGATGAAGTACACCGACGGATTCACCCGGCTCGTGCCCAGTGTGCTCACCGGTGCCGGGATCGTCGCCAGCATGGTGTTGCTGTCGTACGCCGCGAAGTCCCTGCCGATCGGTACGGCGTACGGCGTGTGGGTGGGGATCGGGGCGGCCGGGGCGGCGGTGCTCGGCATGGTGGTGCTGGGTGAGCCGGTCACCGCCGCCCGGATTTTCTTCGTCTGTCTGCTGCTGGTCGCCGTGGTGGGGCTGAAGGCGACCAGCGGTCACTGAAGGTCGCTAGCCGGTCACTGTGGTTGGCCCGCTGTGACGCCGCCGTCCGTGGTGCCGACGTCGGTTCCGCCGTCGGTGGTCGTGCCGCCCCCGTCGGTACCGCCTGGTGCGCCGCCGCCGGTGGTCGTGCCACCGCCGTCGGTACCACCGGGTGTGCCGCCGCCCGTGGTGGTGGTGCCGCCGCCGTCGGTGGTCGCACCGCCGTTCGTCGTGGGGGTACCGCCGGTCGTGCCGCCGTTGGTGGGGGTGCCGGTGGTGTCACCGCCGGTCGTGCCGTGGGTCGGCTTGCCGCCGTCCGTGGGGGTGCCGGTGGTGCCGCCGTTGTCCTGGGTTCCGGTGGTGCCGGGTGTGGACGGGGCCTGCGAGGGGGGAGCCTGGACGTCGGCGCCCTGCTGGAGTTCTAGGTCGAAGTCGGAGACCGGCTTGCCCTTGAGTGCGTTGCGGGTGAACTGGGCCCAGATCTCGGTGGGTGCGCCGCCGCCGTTGATGCGGGGCAGGCCCAGTGCGCCGTAGAGCGGTTTGTGGCCGGCGGTGACCGGGTCCTGGCCCATGACGGAGACGACGGTGGCGAGTTCGGGGGTGTAGCCGGCGAACCAGGCCGCGGTGTCCTCCTCGGCGGTGCCGGTCTTGCCCGCGGCGGGGCGGCCGGCCTCCTGTGCCGCGGTGGCGGTGCCGTTGTCGACCACGCTCTGCAGGACGGAGGTGGTGGTGTCGGCGGCCTCGCGGCTGACGGCCTGCTTGACCGGCTCGTCGGGCAGCTTGACCTGTTCGGTGCCCTCCTTGGTGATCTTCTCGATCATCGTGTACGTGCCGTGCCTGCCGTGGTTGGCGAGGGTCGCGTACGCCTCGGCCATGTCGAGGACGCTGGCGGTGGCGGTGCCGAGGGCGATGGACGGGTAGGGCTGGAGGTCCTTGGTGTCGGAGGGGATGCCGAGGTCGACGGCGGTCTGCTTGACCTTGGCGGGGCCGACGTCGACGGCCATCTGGGCGTACACGGTGTTGACCGACAGGTCGGTGGCCTTGCGGACGGTGATGTCGCCGTAGGACTTGGAGTCCTCGTTCTCGGGGGCGTAGGGGCCGCCGCTCCAGCCTTGTACGGGGCGCTTGTTGGTGCCGTCGTAGTAGGTGTTGGGGCTGACGGTCTGGCCGTCCTGGGTGGTCGAGCCGTTCTGGACCGCGGAGGTGAAGACGAACGGCTTGAAGGTGGAGCCGACCTGGAAGTCACCGCGGGTGGCACCGTTGGTGTACTGCTTCACGTAGTCGATGCCGCCGTACATGGCGACGACCTTGCCGGTCTTGGGGTCGACGGAGGCTCCGCCGGCGCGGACGTTGTTGTCGACCTTGTTGTTCTTCTTGTCCAGCTTGGACATCAGCCGGTCGTTCACGGCCTTGACGAAGGCGTTCTGCTTGTCCTTCTGGAAGGTCGTGGTGATGCGGTAGCCGCCCAGGGCCAGCTTGTCGGGGTCGATGATGTTGTTGGTGGTCAGGTAGTGCTTGACCGCCTCGACGAGGTAGCCGCGCTGGCCGGACAGGCCGGTGGAGACGGTCTGTTCCTTCGGCATGGGGAACTTCATGCCGGTGCGCTTGGCCTCGCTGAGCCAGCCCTTCTTGACCATGCCGTCCAGGACGTAGTTCCAGCGGGCGAGGGCCGCGGACTTGTTCTCGGGGTGGGCGACGACGTCGTACTCGCTCGGGGCGTTGACGAGGGCGGCGAGGTAGGCGGCGCGGGCCGGGTCGAGGTCGGTGGCGTCCCTGCCGTAGTAGGCCTGGGCCGCGGCCTGGATGCCGTAGGCGTTGCGGCCGAAGTAGCTGGTGTTGAGGTAGCCCTCGAGGATCTGGTCCTTCGACTTGTTCTGGTCCAGCTTGATCGAGATGAAGAATTCCTTGGCCTTGCGGGTGATCGTCTGTTCCTGGGCCAGGTAGTAGTTCTTCACGTACTGCTGGGTGATGGTGGAGCCGGACTGCTTGCCCTTGCCGGTGGCGGTGTTCCAGCCGGCGCGGAGCATGGCCTTGGGGTCGACGGCGGACTCGGTGTAGAAGTCGCGGTCCTCGGCGGCCAGGACGGCGTGCTGGGCGTCCTTGGAGATCTGGGCGAGGCTGACGCTCTCGCGGTTGATCTTGCCGTCGCGGGCGAGCTGGGAGCCGTCGGCGTAGAGGTAGACGTTGCTCTGCTTGGTGGCGAGGGCGTTGGCCGGCGGGATCTTCACGAGCGAGTAGCCGAGGAAGAAGAGGCCGACGATCAGCAGGACGCCGATCACGAAGGTGCCGAGCACCATGCGCCAGGTGGGGATGAGCCGGCGCCAGCCGGTCCGCTTGGGCCGCTTGGGCTTCTTGCCGCCCTTGCCTCCGCCTCCGTCGCCGCCGCTGGCCGCGAGGGCGGCGGGTGCGTCGGCGGGGCCGGCTTCGGGGGTGCGGTTGGTGGGGGCGGCGCCCGGGGTGGCGCGGCCGGTGGAACCGGTGCCCGAAGGGGTGGAGCCGGTGCCGGGGTTGGCGCGGCTGGTGGAGCCGGTGCCCGAAGTGGTGCGGTCGGTGGGGGCCGTGCCCGGGGTGGCGCGGCCGGCAGCGGCAGCGGCACCCGCACCCGCCATACCGGCCTGGGCTGCCTTGGCGGCGCCGCCGGCCGCGGCGGCCTGGGCGCCCTTGGCCGCTCCGCTCGCCTTGCCGGACTGGGTCGGCCGGGACGGCGGCTGGGCCGGGCCGGCCTGCTGCGGGGCCTTGACGCGGCGGAGGACCTGGGTGCTCTCGGGCGCCGGGGCGTCCTTGGCCGTCTGCGGGGTGGCGGCCGCCTTGGCGGTGTCCGCCTTCGGGGTCGCGGGCGCCTCGTCCGGCTTGATGCGACGGAGGACCTGGGTGCTCTCGGGCGCCGGGGCGTCCTTGGCCGTCTGCGGGGTGGCGGCCGCCTTGGCGGTGTCCGCCTTCGGGGTCGCGGGCGCCTCGTCCGGCTTGATGCGACGGAGAATCTGGGTGCTCTCGGACGCCGGGGGCTGCTCGGACTCCTGAGGCTTGGCGCTCCCCTGGGACTCCCTGGACCGCTGAGGTCCGACGGAGCCCTTGGGCTTCCCGGAGACCGGGGAGTCGTCGGACCGCTGAGGTGCCGCCGGGCCCTGAGGCTTCCCGGACTTCTGGGCCGGCGTTTCCGGGCGCTTGGGCCGCTGGGACGCCTCGGCCGCCGGGGGGCTCTCATCCGAGTGGCCGTCCGTGCCGGTCCGTCCCGCACGGCTCGCCTGAGCGGCCAGCGCCGCCCGACGTGCCCGCGCCGCCTGCACCGAACCGGTGCCCGTACCACTACCGGCACCGGCACCGGCACCGGCACCGGGAAGCGTCTGGTCCCCGGACGTCCGGTCCGACCGGGCAGCGGAACCCTCCCGGTCCTGATCCCGGCCCCGGCCCTCGCCCCGACCGTCCTGGTCGTCCCGGGAACCCCCTCGGCCCTCGGTCACGTCCTCGCGGTTGCTCGGGCCCCCCTGCTCTCCGGGCCCTTCAGCCGGCAGCGGTTCTTTCGGCGCTCCGCCTTCGTTCTGCTGCGGCTGCGGCTCGTCGCTCATGTCGTGCACGGACTCCTGTTTCGCGTCGTACGTTTCCCGTACGCCTCGTACGCCTTCTGCGCCCCCTGTTTGAAGACTCTCGCACCTGGCGTTCCGTTCCCGGTTCCGGTCACGCTTCCGGCACGGAAAATGCGTGGCCGGCTGCCGGGCCTCCGGACTAGGCTCCTGCGCTTCGGTGTCGAGCGGTCCAGGGAGGTCGACTGCTGTGGGCGCGGGACGGTTGTACGTGGCCGTCGCAGCGGGCGGATTCAGACGGTACGCGACGTATCGGGCGGCGACTGCGGCAGGGGTGTTCACCAACACGGCCTTCGGGCTGATTCTCGTGTACACGTATCGCGCGCTCTGGGACGAGAAACCACACCTCGGGGGGTACGACCAGGCGCAGATGCTGACGTATGTGTGGCTCGGTCAGGCGCTCTTGTCGACGCTCGCGATCGGGGGCGGCGGCGTCGAGGACGAGTTGATGGAACGCATCCGTACGGGGGACGTGGCGATCGACCTGTACCGGCCCGCCGATCTTCAGCTGTGGTGGCTCGCCGCCGATCTCGGCCGGGCCTTCTTCCAGCTGCTGGGGCGGGGGGTGATCCCGTTCGCCTTCGGCGCCCTGTGTTTTCCGGTGTACCTGCCCAGGGACGCGGGCACCTGGGCGGCCTTCTTCATCGCGGTGCTGCTGGCGATGGTGGTCGGCTTCGGGATCCGTTTCCTGGTGGTGCTGAGCACGTTCTGGCTGCTGGACGGCACGGGTGTGTCTCAGATGGTGTGGCTGCTCGGGTTCTTCTGCTCGGGGATGCTGCTGCCGCTGAACGTCTTCCCGGGCGCACTCGGCGAGATCGTACGGGTCCTGCCGTGGTCCTCGCTGCTGCAGGCGCCGGCGGACATTCTGCTGGGGCACGCGGATCCGCTGGGTACCTATCTGTTCCAGGCGGCGTGGGCGGCGGCGCTGCTGGGCGTGGGCCGGCTGGTGCAGTCGGCGGCGACGCGGCGGGTGGTGGTCCAAGGTGGGTGAGGGCAGCAGGCTGGTGGCGGGCGCGCGGACCTATTGGCTGATCGCGGGCATGTGGGTGCGGTCCACGATGGCTTATCGGGCGTCCTTCGTGATGACCACGTTCGGGAACTTCGCGGCGACCTTCTTCGACTTCGTCACGATCATGCTGATGTTCTCGCGGGTGGACGCGCTCGGTGGCTATTCGCTGCCGGAGGTGGCGTTCCTGTACGGGCTGTCCGGCGTGTCCTTCGGGCTGGCCGATCTGGTGATCGGGTCGATGGAGCGGCTGGGGCGGCGGGTGCGGGACGGCACGCTGGACACGCTGCTGGTGCGGCCGGCGCCGGTGCTGGCGCAGGTGGCGGCCGACCGGTTCGCGCTGAGGCGGCTGGGCCGGGTGACGCAGGGGCTGCTGGTGCTGGGCTGGTCGCTGACCCGTGTCGAGATCGACTGGACGGCGGCGCGGCTGCTGCTGATGCCGGTGATGGTGGCGAGCGGGTTCGGGATCTTCTGCGCGGTGTTCGTGGCGGGGGCGGCGTTCCAGTTCCTCGCGCAGGACGCCTCGGAGGTGCAGAACGCGTTCACGTACGGCGGTACGACCTTGTTGCAGTATCCGCCGACGGTGTTCGCGAAGGAGCTGGTGCGCGGGGTGACGTTCGTGCTGCCGCTGGCCTTCGTGAACTGGCTGCCGGCGACCTACGTGCTGGGCCGGCCGTATCCGCTGGGTCTGCCGGGCTGGGTCGCGTTCGCGTCGCCGCTGGTGGCGGTGGCGTGCTGTGCGCTGGCCGGGCTGGCGTGGCGGGCGGGACTTCGTTCGTATCGGAGCACAGGGAGCTAGCGGGATGCCGGACAGTGACGTCATGGAACCGGACGGTGCCTTCATCGCCCTGGAGAAGGTCGAGAAGGTCTTCGAGGTACGCAAGAAGGCCGGGTTCCTCAAACGGGAGCGGCGGCAGGTGCGGGCGGTGGACTCGATCTCGTTCACCGTGGCGCGCGGTGAGATGGTCGGCTACATCGGGCCGAACGGTGCCGGGAAGTCGACGACGATCAAGATGCTGACCGGCATCCTGACGCCGAGCGCGGGCCGGCTGCGGGTGGCGGGGATCGATCCCTCGCGGCAGCGGACGCGGCTGGCGCATCGCATCGGTGTGGTGTTCGGGCAGCGGACGACGCTGTGGTGGGACCTGCCGCTGATCGACTCCTACCGGCTGGCGCACCGCATGTACCGGATCCCGGACGCCCGGTTCCGGGAGAATCTGGACCGGTGTGTGGAACTCCTGGAGCTGGGCGATCTGTTGGACGTGCCGGTGCGGCAGCTGTCGCTGGGGCAGCGGATGCGCGGGGACATCGCGGCGGCGCTGCTGCACGATCCGGAGGTGCTGTACCTGGACGAGCCGACGATCGGTCTGGATGTGGTGTCCAAGGCGAAGGTGCGGGGTTTCCTGAAGGAGTTGAACGCCGCGCGCGGGACGACGGTGCTGCTGACGACGCACGATCTGCAGGACATCGAGCAGTTGTGCTCGCGGGTGATGGTGATCGACCACGGACGGCTGATGTACGACGGTGCGCTGGCGGGGCTGCACGAGGCCGGGGAGAGCGAGCGGACGCTGGTGGTGGATCTGGAGCGGGAGCTGCCGCCGATCGAGGTGCCGTCCTGCCGGGTGGTGCGGGTGGAAGGGCCGCGGCAGTGGCTGGCGTTCGCGGCGGGGCAGTCGGCGGCGCCGCTGGTGGCGTCGATCGCGGCCGAGTATCCGCTGGTGGATCTGTCGGTGCGGGAGCCGGACATCGAGGCCGTCATCGCGAAGATGTACGCCGGGAAGGCCGTCTCGTAGGCTTTCCGTCATGAGCGACGACGCAGTCCCGGAACTCCGCGCATCCGACGCCGACCGCGAACGGGTCGCCGAGGTGCTGCGGGACGCCCTTGCCGAGGGACGCCTGGACATGGGGGAGTTCGAGGAGCGGCTGGAGGCGGCGTACAAGGCGCGTACGTACGCCGAGCTGGCGCCGATCACCCGTGATCTGCCCGCGTCCGGGGCGGTGGCGCCCCCTCCCGTGTCCTTCGCCAAGGAGCCGGTGGACGGCGGTGGTTGGGCGAACCGGATCGTCGGCGGCGGGGAGTCGCCGCAGATCGCGCTCGCGGTCATGTCCGGGTTCGAGCGCAAGGGCCGCTGGAAGGTGCACAAGCGGTTCAATTGCCTCGCCTTCTGGGGCGGTGGTGAGCTGGATCTACGCGAGGCGGACTTCGCGGCCCGCGAGGTCGAGATCAACTGTGTGGCGATCATGGGCGGGGTGCAGGTGATCGTGCCGCCGGGCGTCGAGGTCGTGGTGCGCGGGATCGGCATCATGGGCGGCTTCGAGCATCCCAAGGGCGACGAGCGGCCCGATCCGGGGGCGCCACGGGTGGTGATCGGCGGGTTCGCGTTCTGGGGCGGGGTCGGTGTGGCACGCAAGATCACGCGGGCCGAGCAGCAGCGGCTGAAGGAGCAGCGCCGGCAGGAGAAGCTGGAGCGCAAGGAGCGGCGCAGGCTGAAGGGGTGGTGAGTCCGGGGGTGGCGGCCGAGGTCCCTGGGGCTCCGCCCCAGACCCCGGCCTGTGCCCACCCACCGCCCGACTCGGTCGGCCGAAAAGGTGCCGCCAGGCCTCCACTCGCTCAGCCGAGAACGCACCGCAGCCCTCCAGCCGGCCGGCCGAGAAGCCCCCGTCGACCCTCCACTCGGTCCGCCGAGAAGACCCCGTCGGCCCTAGAAGACGCCGTCAACTCCCCACTCGGTCCGCCAAGAAGACCCTGTCGGCCCTCCACTCGGTCGGCCGAGAAGGCCCCGTCGGTCCTCCGCTCGGTTCGGTGAGAAGGTGCCGCAGGGCCCCCGTTGCCGCTACGGCGTGCAGACCTTGGTCAGTTGGCCTGCGGCGTCGGTGACGGGGCTGAGGTCGGGGGTCTTGTCGCCGTTCTTGAGGGCGGTGCGGACGTTTCCGACGGCCTTGTCCAGGCTGTCGACCGCCTTGTTGACGTCGGCGTTGTCGGTCTTGTCGCCGATCTTCTTCAGGTCCTTCTCGATGGAGTCGAGGGAGGCGTCGGCCTGGGTGGGGTCTTTCGCCGCGTTCTCCACGGCCTGCTGGAGGTCGGTGACGCTGTCGGCGATGGAGTCGGCGGTCTGCACGCAGTCCAGGGCCTTGTTGACGGCGTCGCAGCCGGTGGTGAGGCCCGCGGTGAGCGCGACGGTCGCGACGGCGGCGGCGACGGCGGCGAGGCGGCCTCGGCGTCGGGTGGCGGCCATGGTGATGTGTTCCCTCCCCTTGATACGGCTGACCGGGCGCACGGTGATGGGCCGTGCGCCCGTATCCAAGGACGCCGGGGAGGGGGCGGGGGTTGCCCGCGCGAACCCTCGGGCTTTGGCCTTCCCTTTACTTTTCGAGGGTGCGGGCCAGCGCGGCCTGCTGAATCCCGGTCAGCTCGGTGCAGCCGGTGACGGCGAGGTCGAGCAGGGCGTTGAGTTCCTCGCGGGCGAAGGGCTGGGCCTCGGCGGTGCCCTGGACCTCGACGAAGCGGCCGTCGCCGGTGCAGACCACGTTCATGTCGGTCTCCGCGCGCACGTCCTCCTCGTAGCAGAGGTCGAGGAGGGGGACGCCGCCGACGATGCCGACCGAGACCGCGCTGACGGTTCCGGTCAGCGGCTGGCGGCCGGCCTTGACCAGCTTCTTGCCCTGGGCCCAGGCGACCGCGTCGGCGAGGGCGACGTAGGCGCCGGTGATGGCGGCGGTGCGGGTGCCGCCGTCGGCCTGGAGGACGTCGCAGTCGAGGACGATGGTGTTCTCGCCGAGCGCCTTGTAGTCGATGACGGCGCGCAGGGAGCGGCCGATGAGCCGGGAGATCTCGTGGGTACGGCCGCCGATCTTGCCCTTGACGGACTCTCGGTCGCCGCGGGTGTTCGTGGCGCGGGGCAGCATGGAGTACTCCGCGGTGACCCAGCCCTCGCCGCTGCCCTTGCGCCAGCGCGGGACTCCTTCGGTGACGGAGGCGGTGCAGAAGACCTTGGTGTCGCCGAAGGAGACGAGGACGGAGCCCTCGGCGTGCTTGCTCCAGCCGCGTTCGATGGTGACCGGGCGGAGCTGTTCGGGGGTGCGGCCGTCGATTCGAGACATGGCGCTGAGCCTATCCGGAGTGACGGAAGGGGCCCCTCCCCGGTGGGAAGAGCACCGGTGGGAAGGGCCCCTTTCGCCGTGAACCCGGTGGGTTCACATCATGTCTTCGATCTCCGCGGCGATCGGGTCGGCGTCGGTGCCGATGACGACCTGGATGGCGGTACCCATCTTGACGACGCCGTGGGCGCCGGCGGCCTTCAGGGCGGCCTCGTCGACCAGCGAGGCGTCGGACACCTCGGTGCGGAGCCGGGTGATGCAGCCCTCGATCTCCTCGATGTTGTCGATACCGCCGAGGCCGGCGACGATCTTCTCAGCCTTGCTGGCCATGTTCCTTCTCCCTGATCCGAACCGCTTTGTCGCAGTAACCCACAGTTGGCCCATCTTTGCGAGCGGTCATGCCGTGCGTGCCGAATGATGGCGATCACGACAGCGGAACCGTCCGCCGACTGGTCTACACCACCGGGGGTACGGTCGCCAAACCGCGCCGGGTGAAGCGGTCAGGGAGGACGCCGATGAGCGCCGACAGCACGGTCAGCCCCGCGCTCGCCCGCTGGCACAAGTTCTTCCAGGGCCTGCAGAAGATGGGCCGCAGCCTCCAGTTGCCGATCGCGGTGCTGCCGGCGGCGGGCATCCTCAACCGGCTCGGACAGCCGGACGTCTTCGGCGCGAACGGCCTGGGCTGGACCGATGTCTCCAAGGTCATGGCGGGCGCGGGCAGCGCCCTCCTGGACGGCGCCCTCGGGCTCCCCCTTCTCTTCTGTGTCGGCGTCGCCATCGGCATGGCCAAGAAGTCCGACGGCTCCACCGCCCTCGCCGCCCTCGCCGGCTTCCTCGTCTACTACGGCGTCCTGCACCAGTTCCCCAAGGACTGCGCCGGCGGCACGAAGGCCGTGCCCGGCGTCGGATGCATCGCCCCGGACGCGACGGCCACCGCGTTCGCGT
Source organism: Streptomyces griseochromogenes (assembly GCF_001542625.1). NCBI lineage: Bacteria > Bacillati > Actinomycetota > Actinomycetes > Kitasatosporales > Streptomycetaceae > Streptomyces > Streptomyces griseochromogenes. Next base: position 9,696,502 of record NZ_CP016279.1, read on the forward strand.
ACCAGAACCCCGGCGTGTTCGGCGGCATCGTCATGGGGCTGCTCGCCGCCTTCTTCTGGGCCCGCTACCACCGCACGAAGCTCGTCGACTGGCTCGGCTTCTTCAACGGCCGCCGGCTCGTGCCGATCATCATGGCCTTCGTGGCGATCGTCTTCGCCGCGCTGTCCCTGTGGGTCTGGCCGCCCATCGGGGACGCGCTGGAGAGCTTCAGCCACTGGCTCAGCGACCTCGGCGCCTGGGGGGCGGGCGTCTTCGGCGTGGCGAACAGGGCGCTGCTGGTGGTCGGGCTGCACCAGTTCCTCAACGTGCCCATCTGGTTCCAGTTCGGCAGCTACACCAAGCCGGACGGCACGGTGGTGCACGGCGACATCAACATGTTCCTGGCGGGCGACCCGAACGCCGGCCAGTTCACCTCGGGCTTCTTCCCGATCATGATGTTCGCGCTCCCGGCGGCCGCGCTGGCGATGACCCACTGCGCGAGGCCGCACCGCCGCAAGGAGATCGGCGGGCTGATGCTCTCCGTGGCGCTGACCTCGTTCGTCACCGGCATCACCGAACCGATCGAGTACTCCTTCCTCTTCGTCGCTCCCCTGCTGTACGCGGTCCACGCGCTGCTCACCGGCGCCTCGATGGCGGCGACGTGGGGGCTCGGGGTGCACGACGGCTTCAGCTTCTCGGCGGGCCTGATCGACTACGTCATCAACTGGAACCTGGCGACGAAGCCGTGGGCGATCATCCCGATCGGCCTGTGCTTCGCGGCTGTCTACTACGTGGTCTTCCGCTTCGCGATCACGAAGTTCGACCTGAAGACGCCGGGCCGGGAGCCGGAGGAGGAGGTCGAGGACGTAACCAAGTTGTGAGCGGATTCGCGGGTTCCTTATCCCGCCTTCATCGTGCTACAACAGGTCTACACCACTGAGTGGTGTAGACCACCACCCGATGGAGGACGTATGAGCACCGCCACCGCGTCAACGGCGGCCCCCGCGAAGAAGCGGGGATCCGGGCTGCTTCAGGGCCTGCAGAAGGTCGGCCGCAGCCTCCAGCTTCCCATCGCCGTGCTCCCGGCGGCGGGCATCCTGATGCGCCTCGGCCAGCCCGACGTACAGGCCAAGCTGCACCTTCCCACGGACGTCGCGAAGGTCTTCGCCGGCGCCGGCGGTGTGCTGTTCGACAGCTCCTTCGGCCTGCCCCTGCTGTTCTGCATAGGCGTGGCGATCGGCTTCGCGAAGAAGGCCGACGGCTCGACGGCGCTGGCCGCCGTGGTTGCCTTCCTCACCTACTACGCGGTGATCCACCAGTTCCCGATCAAGGACGGGCACGAGGGCGCCACCTACACCCCGGTCGCCCCCTTCGGAGGATTCTGGCAGAAGGGCCACGAGGCGGCACAGGCGGCCACCTTCCAGAACCCCGGCGTGCTCGGCGGCATCATCCTCGGCCTGCTGACCGCCGTGCTGTGGCAGCGCTACCACCGCAAGAAGCTCGTCGACTGGCTCGGCTTCTTCAACGGCCGGCGCCTGGTGCCGATCATCACCGCCGCCGTCGGCTCGGTCCTCGGTGTCCTGGTGATCCTCGGCTGGCAGCCCATCGGTGACGTGATCACCAACTTCGGCGAGTGGATGACGGGTCTCGGCTCCTTCGGCGCGGCCTTGTTCGGCCTGATCAACCGCGCGCTGATCCCGATCGGCATGCACCAGTTCGTCAACTCCGTGGCGTGGTTCCAGATCGGTGACTACACGAACTCCGCCGGCACGGTCTTCCACGGCGACCTGCCGCGCTTCTTCGCGGGCGACCCGCACGCGGGTATGTTCATGACCGGCTTCTTCCCGATCATGATGTTCGGTCTGCCGGCGGCGGCCCTGGCCATCGCGCACTCCGCCCGCCCCGAGCGCCGCAAGGCCGTGCTGGGCATGATGACCTCGCTGGCCCTGACCTCGTTCGTCACCGGTGTGACCGAGCCGATCGAGTTCTCGTTCATGTTCATCGCGCCGATCCTGTACGCCATCCACGCGGTGCTGACCGCGCTGTCCATGGCCGTCACCTGGGCGCTGGGCATGCACATGGGCTTCAGCTTCTCGGCCGGCCTGACCGACGTGTTCATCAACTGGGGCATCTCCACCAAGCCCTGGCTGCTGTTCCCCGTGGGCCTGGTCTTCGCGGCGGTCTACTACTTCCTCTTCCGCTTCGCGATCACCAAGTTCAACCTCCCCACCCCGGGCCGCGAGCCCGAGGAGGAGATCGAGGACCTCACCAAGGCGTGAGACCGGCCCGGCATGACGAAGGCCCCGGAACCGAGGAGGTTCCGGGGCCTTCCCGTACGTGAAAGGTCAGATCTCGTACGTCGCCCGTGGCGCCGCCAGCTCCACCGGTCCGTCGAACACCTCGCGTGCGTCGGCCAGGTTGACCTGCGGGTCGGTCCACGGCGGGATGTGGGTGAGGACCAGGAGGCGGGCGCCCGCGCGGGCCGCCGACTCGCCCGCCTCACGGCCGTTGAGGTGCAGGTCGGGGATGTCTTCCCGGCCGTACGTGAAGGCGGCCTCGCACAGGTACAGATCCGTGTCCCGGGCCAGCTCGTCCAGCGCCTCGCTGACGCCCGTGTCGCCGGAGTACGTGAGCGACCGTCCGCCGTGCTCGATCCGGATGGCGTACGCCTCCACGGGGTGGCGCATCCGCTCGGTGTGCACCGTGAACGGGCCGATCTCGAACGTGGACGGCTTGACCGTGTGGAAGTCGAAGACCTCGCTCATCGAGGAGGCGGAGGGGGTGTCGGCGTAGGCCGTGGTCAGGCGGTGTTCGGTGCCCTCGGGGCCGTAGACCGGGATCGGTGCGCAGCGGCCGCCCTCGTGGCGGTAGTAGCGCGCGACGAAGTACGCGAGCATGTCGATGCAGTGATCGGCGTGCAGATGGCTCAGGAAGATCGCGTCGAGGTCGTAGAGACCGCAGTGGCGCTGCAACTCTCCGAGGGCGCCATTGCCCATGTCGAGCAGCAGCCGGAAGCCGTCGGCCTCGACGAGGTAGCTCGAGCAGGCCGATTCCGCGGATGGGAACGACCCCGAGCAGCCGACGACGGTGAGCTTCATGAAGCAGAAACCTCCGTTGGCGGGAACCGGTGGGCGGGGAGCTGAGGGGAGGGGTCGGGAAAGGGGCATAGGGGGGTCGTGCGGTTTGTCGAGCGTAAGGCGCGAAAGGGCGGGTCGCTCCTCCGCCAGGGGCCGTTGTGGGCGAACTCACCTGTGGTGTCACCGGTTCGGCTGGACCGGGGGCGCACAGGGAATGCGAGAGGGCGCGCAATACAGAGCACACGCCGGTAACGTCGTCTTCATGGACACGTCCTGGTGGCTGGCGCTCGCGGCGGTGGTGCTGCTCGCGCTGGTCGCCACGCTCGTCGACGGCTGGGGCCGGGCCCGCCGCCCCGGCGGGCGCCGGCTGCGGCCGCCGGGGCGCCTCGGCGGCCGGGACCGGGCCCGCGCGGCACGTCCGCACCCGGGGGACATCTGGTGGGCGAACGTGCCCTACGAGGAGCACACGGAGTCGAATGGGGCCGCGCGCAGCGCGTCGCACAGGGCGGTGGCGGGAGACGGGCGGGGGAAGGACCGGCCCTGTCTGGTGCTGGCCGTACGCGGCGACCGGGCCACGGTCGCGAAGATCACCAGCAGGTACCACGACGAGCGCGCCGGGGTGATCCCGCTGCCGCCCGGGGCGGTCGGTGATGCCCACGGGCGGCCCAGCTTCCTGCAGACCGACGAGCTGCGCGAGGTGCCTGTCGGCGACTTCCGGCGACGGGTGGGTGTGGTCGACCCTGTCTTGTGGGATCAGGTGAGACATCTCGCGAACTAGGTGCCGGCGGTCGTCCGCCGCGCCGTCGTCGCTGATCGCGCCCCGCGGCGCAGCCGCATGCCGGACACGGCCCCGCGCCCCTGCGGGGCGCGCCGTCTCACCGCACGTTCACCGTGACCGTCCACTCCTGGATGCCCTTGCAGGAGACCTGGCCGGGGTCGGGGGCCGGGCACAGCGGCCGGGAGGACGTCAGTTTCACGGTTCCGGCCGCCACCGCCTTGTAGGCCGCCGAGGCATCGCCCGGCTGGATGACGAAGCCCGCGTTGATCGCCCGCAGGGCGGTACCGCTCGCGGCGACCGGCTTCCAGGGGCGGGTCTTGGTGCCGTCGAGGCTGATCCGCAGCTCGCCGCCCTTGGCCAGGCAGACGGTACGGCCGTTGGCGGCCGCCTTCAGCTCCAGCCGGGCGGCGCACCCGCTGCCGGAGGACGGTGCGGAGGCCGACGGTGACACCTTGCCTTTGCTGCCGGTGTCCCCGCCGCTCTGGGAGCCGCAGCCTGCCAGGAGCAGCGCTGTGGCCGCGAGGACGATGGGTGTCGTACGGCGCATGGGTGTCCGCCTTTCTGCCGTGGCCGGCCGACCGGCCCCTTGGTGCAGATGTGACGTACCACCGGCGCGAACGGATCCCGCACACGGACGGCGTCCGTGTGCGGGACCGGTGTGACGCGGCTCAGCTGGTCGTCAGGGCGGTGTCGTCCACGACGAAGCTGGTCTGGAGGGAGGAGTCCTCCACCCCGCTGAACTTCAGGGTGACCGTCTGTCCCGCGAAGGAGGACAGGTCGAAGGTCTTCTGCGTGTACCCGGAGGCGGCGTTGAGGTTCGAGTAGGTCGCCAGGGTCGTCGAACCGGCGCTGACCGTCAGCTTGTCGTACGCGCTGCTGCTGGTGGTCTCGTCGGAGTCGATGTGCAGGTAGAAGGTGTAGCTGGCCTTGCAGCCGGCCGGGACGGTCACCGACTGGGACAGCGTGTCGGTGTGCGAGGAGCCGTACCCGTCGAGCCAGGCCTTGTAGGAGCCGCTGTGCGCGGCCTCACCGCTGTCGCTGGTGATGACGCCGCTGCTCGCGGTCCAGCCGGTGCTGCCCGACTCGAAGCCCGGGTTGGCCAGCAGCTGGGCGCCGGTGCAGGTGCCGCCGGAGGAGCCGACCGTCCAGGTGAAGGAGGTCGCGCCGGAGGCACCGGTGGAGTCCTTGGCCGTGACGGTGACCTGGTAGGTGCCCGCGGTGGACGCCGTGCCGGAGATCAGGCCGGAGGAGCTGTCGATGGACAGGCCGGTCGGCAGGCCGGAGGCGCTGTAGGTGAGGGCCGCGCCCGCGCTGTCGGTGGCGTGGATCTGCAGGGCGGCCGAGCCACCGGTGGTGGTGGACTGGCTGCCGGGGTTGGTGACGGTCACCGTGTTGCCGGTGCTGGTGCCGGCGGTGAAGGCGGTGGTGCCGTTCGGGGTGCCCCAGCCGGTCGGGCCGTCGTAGCCGGCGGTCGCGGTGCAGAAGTACGACGGGGAGCAGCTGCCGTTGTTGCCGCTGGTCACGTCGTACAGGTTGCTCGTGTGCTGGTACGGGTACTTCGACGGGTAGTCGCCGGAGCCCGGGGTGCCCGCGAGGGCGTAGACGCCGGCGACGATCGGGGCGGAGGCGCTGGTGCCGCCGTAGACCGCCCAGCCGGAGCCGCCGTAGGTGTCGTAGACCGCGACGCCGGTGGCCGGGTCGGCGACCGCGGAGACGTCGGCCTCCATGCGCTTGGAGCAGCCGGTGTCGGTCTGCCAGCTCGGCTTCGGGTCGTAGGCGGAGCAGCCGGAGCCGGTGCCCTCGGTGGAGCTGGTGTGCCACACCGACTCGCTCCAGCCGCGGGAGTTGGAGGAGGAGGTGAGCGCGGTGCCGCCGACGGCGGTCACGTACTGGGAGGTCGCCGGGTACTCGGCGCCGTAGGCGGAGTCGCCGGAGGAGACGGTGATCGCGACGCCCGGGTGCTTGAAGTACTGGGTGTCCTCGCTGGTCTGCGCGGAGGACTCTCCGCCGCCCCAGCTGTTGGAGACGACCTTGGCGCCCAGCGTGACGGCCTCGTTCTCGGCGATGCCGAGGTCGGTGTCGTTCGCGGAGTTCGCCTCGACCAGGTCGATGCTGCAGTTCGGGCAGACCGCGCTGACCATGTCGAGGTCGAGCGCCTCTTCACCGGCCCAGCCGGTGTCGTTGGTCGGCAGCGAGGTGGTGGAGCCGGTCTGGCTGACCTGCTTGAAGCAGCCGTTGGCCTTGGTGCAGGCGGACAGGCCGTAGGTGGAGCGGTAAGTGGCCAGGTCCGACTCGGCGTTGGGGTCGTTGTAGGCGTCGACGATGGCGACCGTCAGGCCGCTGCCGCCCGTCGAGGGCAGGTTGTAGGCGCTGTGCAGGTTGGCCGGGGAGAGGCCGGAGGGGGCCGCGGCGGCGAGCGCCGAGGCGAGCCGCTGCTTGATGTCGGTGCGCCGCTGGGCGAAGCAGGACGCGTGGCCCGGCTCGGCCGTGGCGCACAGGTGGGTCGTGGGGACCTTCTGCCCGGCCTTGCCGGTGGAGTGGAAGGTCTGGCGCTCCGGGGCGGTCAGGGCCTTGGCGTTCTGCGCGGCCCGGGAGGTGTGGGGCGCGGGGGCCGCGGCGGCCTGGGCTCCGGCCGTCGGTGCCGTGGCCAGTCCGGCGACGGTCAGGGCGAGGGACGGGAGGGCGATGGAGAGAAGTCTTCGCAGGCTCCGTCTGTGCCCGCTCGGGTGTGACTCACGCATGGGGTACTGCCTCCATGGGGAAGTGGGGTTTCTCGCACTGGTTGGGCAGGCCCGTGACGCGCGTAGCGGCGGTGCCGCGCAGTCATGAGCATGACACTCATTGCCACCCCGACGCCGAGTGAGCGTGACATGTCAGGGTGCGCGAGGAACGTAGACCCGGGCCGCGGAGCACGGGCAGTACCGGACGGAATCCTTTGCCTCTCCATAGGATGGGTTTAGCCCCCTCATGGGAGGGGGCTGGCAGGAGTTTGACGACGGGCCTACGCCCAGAGCTGGCCCTGCAGCGTCTCGATGGCCTCCTCGGTGGTGGCCGCCGTGTAGACGCCGGTGGACAGGTACTTCCAGCCGCCGTCGGCCACGATGAAGACGATGTCGGCGCTCTCCCCCGCCTTGACCGCCTTCTTCCCCACGCCGATCGCCGCGTGCAGGGCGGCGCCGGTGGAGACGCCCGCGAAGATGCCCTCCTGCTGGAGGAGTTCACGGGTGCGGGTGACCGCGTCGGCGGAGCCGACCGAGAAGCGGGACGTGAGGACGGAGGCGTCGTACAGCTCCGGTACGAAGCCCTCGTCGAGGTTGCGCAGGCCGTAGACCAGGTCGTCGTAGCGCGGTTCGGCGGCGACGATCTTCACGCCCGGCTTGTGCTCGCGCAGATAGCGCCCGACGCCCATGAGGGTGCCGGTGGTGCCGAGGCCCGCGACGAAGTGGGTGATCGACGGGAGGTCGGCGAGGATCTCCGGGCCGGTCGTGGCGTAGTGGGCGCCGGCGTTGTCCGGGTTGCCGTACTGGTAGAGCATCACCCAGTCGGGATGCTCGGCGGCCAGCTCCTTGGCCACGCGCACGGCGGTGTTGGAGCCCCCCGCGGCCGGCGAGGGGATGATCTCGGCGCCCCACATGCCGAGCAGGTCCCGGCGCTCCTGCGAGGTGTTCTCCGGCATCACGCACACCATGCGGTAGCCCTTGAGCTTGGCGGCCATCGCGAGGGAGATGCCGGTGTTGCCGGAGGTGGGTTCGAGGATCGTGCAGCCGGGAGTCAGGCGGCCGTCCTTCTCCGCCTGCTCGATCATGTGCAGGGCCGGGCGGTCCTTGACCGAGCCGGTCGGGTTGCGGTCCTCCAGCTTGGCCCAGATCCGGACGTCGGCGGACGGCGACAACCGCGGCAGGCGCACCAGAGGGGTGTTGCCCACCGCGGCCAGCGGGGAGTCGTAGCGCATGGGTGCTCAGCGGCCGATCAGTCCCGCCCGCCGCCCGACCGCCACCCCGGTCGGACGCGGCTCCGCCGCGGCGGAACCTCCGGCGACCGCCGGGAGGATCGTCACGGTGTCGCCGTCGGTCAGCTTGGTGTCGATGTTGTCGAGGAAGCGGACGTCCTCGTCGTTCAGGTAGACGTTGACGAAGCGGCGCAGCTTGCCCTCGTCCACGATGCGGGCCTTGATGCCCGCGTGCCGGGTCTCGAGGTCGGCGAACAGGTCGGCGAGGGTGGCACCGCTGCCCTCCACCGCCTTCTGACCGTCGGTGTACTGGCGGAGGATCGTGGGGATGCGGACCTCGATGGCCATGGCTCAGGGCTCCTGTCGGAAAGGGGTGGCTCGTCGAATCGGTGTGGGCGTACGGCGGCACGCCGCGGCTCACGGCCGTACGGCGGCGGGGAACGTCAACAGATGGCGCTGTTCAGCCTGCACAGGTCGACGTGCAGCCGCGCCACGAGCAGCGTGCTCGGCGCCTTCTCGCTCACGTCGTTCAGAACCATGGGCTCATCGTATCGATTCCCGGTCCGGGTCCTGGAATGTGATCCCACATGACGGACAGATCTCAACCAAGGACTGAGATCAGTACGTCTCCACGACCCTGACCTCCTCCTCGGTGACCTCCGAGTCGAGGATCCGGAAGGAGCGGAACTGGAACTCGCCGAGGCCGTCGGCGTCGGCGGTGGAGACGAGGACGTAGTGGGCACCGGGTTCGTTGGCGTAGCCGATGTCGGTCCGCGAGGGGTACGCCTCGGTCGCCGTGTGGGAGTGGTAGATGATCACCGGCTCCTCGTCGCGGTCGTCCATCTCGCGGTAGAGCTTGAGCAGATCCTGCGAGTCGAATTCGTAGAACGTGGGCGAGCGGGCCGCGTTCAGCATCGGGATGAAGCGCTCGGGACGGCCGGAGCCCACCGGGCCGGCGACGACGCCGCACGCCTCGTCGGGGTGGTCCTCGCGCGCGTGGGCGACGATCTGGTCGTACAGGGCCTGGGTGAGGGTCAGCATGGGGGTCAGGATAGACAGAGGGGCCGCCCCGTACCGATGTGTGGTACGGGACGGCCCACATGATGGACGTCCTGAGCGGCAGCCGCCGGGGGTGCCACGAGTACTCCCGGCGGCCGGACGTCCCGAGGGAGGTCTCCCCGCGATCAGCCCACCTGCTCCAGCTCGGGCTCGCGGCGGTCGGCGATCTGCGGCGTGCGGTTCTTCAGGACCAGCCAGCCGATGCCGAGCGCGACCGCCCAGACCGCCATCACGTACAGGCAGATGCGGGAGTCGGCATCGTACGCGATCAGACCGGTGACGAAGAGCAGGAACACGATGGCGACCCAGCTGCTGAGCGCGCCGCCCGGTGCCGGGAAGGGCGAGGCGGGCAGCCGGCCGGCGTTCACCGCGCGGCGGTAGAACACGTGGCTGATCAGGATCATCAGCCAGGTCCAGATGCCGGCCGCGGTGGCGACGGAGGTGACGTAGCCGAACGCCTTCTCCGGGACGACGTAGTTCAGGACCACGCCGATGCCCATGAACAGCACCGAGACGGTGATGCCGAAGGCCGGGGTCTTGGTGGAGGACAGCTTGGAGAAGACGCGCGGGGCCTCGCCGTTGTCCGCGAGGGTGCGCAGCATGCGGCCCGTGGAGTACATGCCCGAGTTGCAGGACGACAGGGCCGCGGTGAGCACCACGAAGTTGACGATGCCGGCGCCGGCCGGGATGCCGATCATCGCGAAGGCCTTCACGAAGGGGCTGACACCCTCGGTGAACTCGGTCCACTTGACCACGCACAGGATGACGGTGAGGGCACCGACGTAGAACAGGCCGATGCGCCAGGGCAGCGTGTTGATGGCCTTCGGGAGGGTCTTCTCCGGGTTCTCGGACTCGCCCGCGGTGACGCCGACCAGCTCGACGGCGAGGTAGGCGAACATCACGCCCTGCAGGGTCATCAGCGAGGACCCGATGCCCTTGGGGAAGAAGCCGTCGAACTGCCACAGGTTCGAGACGGACGCGGTGTCACCGGCGGCGCTGAAGCCGAAGGTGAGCACGCCGAGGCCGATCACGATCATGCCGATCAGGGCGGTGACCTTGACCATCGAGAACCAGAACTCCAGCTCCCCGAAGAGCTTCACGGAGATCAGGTTGACCCCGAAGAGGACCACCAGGAAGACGAGCGCCGTCACCCACTGCGGGATGGCCGGGAACCAGTAGTTGATGTAGATCGCGGCGGCCGTCAGCTCGGCCATGCCGGTGACCACCCACATCAGCCAGTACGTCCAGGCCGTGAAGTAGCCGAAGAACGGGCCGAGGAACTCGCGGGAGTAGTCCGCGAACGAGCCGGAGACAGGGCGGTAGAGCAGCAGCTCGCCCAGGGCCCGCATGATGAAGAAGATGATCACGCCGGCGAGGGCGTACATCAGGATGAGGCTGGGGCCCGCCTTCTCGATGTTGGCCCCGGCCTTCAGGAACAGACCGACGCCGATCGCACCGCCGATCGCGATCATCTGGACCTGGCGGCTGCCGAGCCCGCGCTCGTAGCCCTCCTCAGGGGCTTCGGTGACCTTCTCAGAGGCCATGTTGTGGTGCGCCTTTCTCCATGCCGACCCGGGCCTTTCGTCGGCCTCGGATCGGGTTTCGATCCCCCCGGATTGATGGAGCTGGGCGGGTTTCGCGTGCCCGCCCGTGCCTGGCCGGCGGTCGCCGGCTCGGTGGCGCACCCGGCCGAACATGGGTGGTGTTTGGCCGGGCGGTCGTGAAGATTTATCACGGCCGCAATATTGATCACAGGGGTGTGTTGTGACGCACAGCACAGGGAAAAGCGGACAAAGAGCGCTCGAATGCTACATACCAGGCCGCAACGGTGACGGGATCGTTATCCGGATTTGAGCGTCCTCTGAGCGAACACGGAATCCTGACAGATCAGGGCATAAGTGTGGCCACGAGTGTCTCCTGGAGGCCACCGAGCCACAGATAGGCCATCACCATCGGCTTGCGCGGGTCCTCGTCCGGGAGCCGGTAGAGCAGATCGGTGTCGTCCTCGTCGACGATCTCCAGCCGGGCACCGATCGCCAGACGCAGATCATTGAGGGCACTGAGCCAGCATCGCGACTCCTCCGGGGACAGCTTGAGCACCGCCCCGCCCTCGTCCAGCGGCGACAGCGCGTCCAGCGTGCGGACCACCGCGAGGGCGTTGTCCCGCTTGCCGGCCCTGAGGTCGTTCTCGGTGTACCGGCGGAACTCGGCGGAGTGCGCCTTGCACTCCTCGGCCTCGGCCGGGGAGGAGGGCGCCGTCTCCGGATCGCTGTAGGCGTCCGGGAAGAGCCTTCTGAGCACCGGGTCGGCGGGCGGCTCGCTCGGGCCCTCGGCGAACAGCTCCGCGAGCGGGTCCGCGGAGGCGTCCTCGGCGGGGCCGGGGCCGATCAGCTCGAGGAGCTGCACGGCCAGCGACCGGATGATGGAGATCTCGACCTCGTCGAGCGCGACGGCGGCGCCGCCGCCGGGGATCGGTTCGAAGTGTCCGGGCATCGAAATGGGTTCGCTACTTCCGGTCCTGCTGAAGGGTGGCCCACAGACCGTAGCCGTGCATCGCCTGCACGTCGCGCTCCATCTCCTCGCGAGAACCGCTGGAGACGACCGCCCGGCCCTTGTGGTGAACGTCGAGCATGAGCTTGGTGGCCTTGTCCTTGGGGTAGCCGAAGTACGCCTGGAAGACATAGGTCACATAGCTCATGAGGTTGACCGGGTCGTTGTGGACGATCGTGACCCAGGGGACGTCGGGCTCGGGTACGGCGAAGACCTCCTCCGCCGACTCGGTGCGTTCGATCTCTACGGGCGCGGGTGACGTCACACAGCCCATGCTGCCACGCGCTCGACAAATCGTCACACTGACGAAATGGGGGTACGATGCTTGCCATGAACACAGCGGACCTTGGGCTGCCGGTGGACGTCCCCTCGACGGCGCTCTTCACGGACCAGTACGAGTTGACGATGCTGCAGGCCGCGCTGAAGGCCGGTACGGCCGATCGGCGCAGCGTGTTCGAGGTCTTCACCCGGCGGCTGCCCGACGGGCGGCGCTACGGCGTGGTGGGGGGCACCGGGCGTGTCCTGGACGCGGTCGAGAACTTCCGCTTCGACGAGGGCGTCCTCGACTTCCTGCGCGATCGGAAGATCGTGGACGAGCAGACCCTGAAGTGGCTCGCCGACTACCGCTTCAGCGGTGACATCTGGGGCTACCCCGAGGGCGAGGTCTACTTCCCGGGCTCGCCGATCATGCGGGTCGAGGGCAGCTTCGCCGAGTGCGTGCTCCTGGAGACGGTGATCCTGTCCATCCTCAACCACGACTCGGCGATCGCGGCGGCCGCCTCCCGGATGGCCTCCGCCGCCGGTGACCGGCCCCTGATCGAGATGGGCGCCCGCCGCACCCACGAGCTGGCCGCCGTGGCCGCGTCCCGGGCCGCGTACGTCGGTGGCTTCGCGAGCACCTCCGACCTCGCGGCCGGCTTCCGCTACGGCATCCCGACCGTCGGCACCTCGGCGCACGCCTTCACCCTGCTGCACGACCGCGAGCGGGACGCCTTCGAGGCCCAGGTGGCCTCGCTGGGCAGGAACACGACCCTCCTGGTGGACACGTACGACGTCGCCGAGGCGGTCCGTACGGCGGTGGAGGTGGCCGGGCCCGAGCTGGGCGCGGTGCGCATCGACTCGGGCGATCTGCTCCTGGTGGCCCACCGGGTCCGTCAGCAACTGGACGAGCTGGGCGCCACGGCCACGAAGATCGTGGTCACCTCCGACCTGGACGAGTACGCCATCGCCTCGCTCGCGGCGGCGCCCGTGGACGCGTACGGCGTCGGCACCCAGCTGGTGACCGGGTCCGGCCATCCGACCTGCTCCATGGTCTACAAGCTGGTCGCCCGGGCCGAGTCCGCCGATCCGGCGGCGCCGCTGGTGCCGGTCGCGAAGAAGTCCACCGGGGGCAAGACCTCCATCGGCGGGCGCAAGTGGGCGGCGCGGCGGCCGGACGAGCGGGGGGTGGCCGAGGCCGAGGTGATCGGCACGGGGCCGGTGCCGGCCGGGCTGGCCGACCGGCAGCTGCTGGTGGAACTGGTCAAGGGCGGTGACGTCGTCGCGCGCGAGCCGCTCGACGCGGCCCGCGCGCGGCACATCGCGGCCCGCGCCGATCTGCCGCTGTCCGCGACACAGCTCTCGCGGGGGGAACCCGTCCTTCCGACGGAGTACCTCCAGGGGCGCTCGGAGAGCTAGAGCGCGCCCCCTGTCCGCCCCCTTCCGAGCCCCCTCCCGGACGGGCCCCAAACTCTCTAGGCTCAGTTACTTAACCCACAGCCGAAGGACACCCACCATGCGCCGCGCCTTGATCGTCGTAGACGTGCAGAACGACTTCTGCGAGGGGGGCAGCCTCGCGGTGGCCGGGGGTGCGGATGTCGCCGCCGCGATCACCGAGCTGATCGGCCAGGCGGCGGGGACGGGATACCGCCACGTGGTCGCCACCCGCGACCACCACATCGCGCCCGGCGGCCACTTCGCGGACAACCCCGACTTCGTCCGCTCCTGGCCCGCGCACTGCGTCGCGGGCACGGAGGGGGTGGGCTTCCACCCGAACTTCGCGCCCGCCGTCGCCTCCGGGGCGGTGGACGCGGTGTTCGACAAGGGGGCCTACTCGGCGGCGTACAGCGGCTTCGAGGGCGCCGACGAGAACGGGGTGGCCCTGGCCGAGTGGCTGCGCTCCCGCCACATCGACGAGGTCGACGTGGTCGGCATAGCCACGGACCACTGCGTACGCGCCACCGCGCTGGACGCCGCCCGGGAGGGCTTCCGCACCCAGGTGCTCCTGGACCTGACCGCGGGGGTCGCCCCGGAGTCCACCGAACGGGCTCTGGAGGAGCTGCGCGCGGCAGGCGTGGAACTGACCGGCAAGCCGGTGGTCAGCGGCTAGCCGACCCACCACCAGGGCTTAGGGCAGGTCCGGCACCACCGGTCCGCGCCGCAGCGGCTGATCGCCGTCGCGGCGGAGGAGGGTGCCCTCAGCTCTGCTGCACCACCGCCGACCTGCGGAGCAGTGCTCGGATCGGGTGCCAGAGCTCTATCACGGTGACACCGTTGTCGGGTGCCGTGCGCCATATGAGGCCGTCGGGGTGGTGCAGGACCGCCGTGATCTCGTCCGGGGTCGGAGGCGCCGCGTTCCCCCGGAGGTAGATCGCGCGCAGGCCCAGGTTGCGCAGGCGGGTGAGGGCCCGGGCGCGGTTCTGGGCGTGGACCAGCACCCGTACCCCGGTCGAGCCGTCGGCGGCGGGGCTGGGCAGGTTCAGAGCCACCACCACTCTGCCGTTCGGCAGTTTGCAGAAACCTCCTGCGGCCATGCGGTCACATCCCCGTTTCGGTCGGTGTCAATAAGCGGACCACAGGACGCACCTAAACACGATCGGCGGCGACCCGCCAGGGGGTCACCGCCGATACGCTTCTGACCTGCGAAAATGTCCGCTACTTCACCGCGGGGCCGACTTCCAGCTCGATCGTCGAGCCATCCTTGGCCTGCTTGGTGATCTTGATCTTCGTGTTGGTGTCAGTGATCTTGACGCCACCGGTCGGGTTCGAGGTGTCGTAGTAGGAGCTGGCGCGGTCGTCGAAGACCGGCACCCCCTTCTGCGACTTGAACGTGGTCGCCTGGTCCGCCTTGTGCAGCGTGATCGCGTCCGTGGCGTCCAGGCTGAACGGCGAGTCGAAGGCCTGGATCCGGTTGCGCAGCAGCGTGCCGTCGGAGTACTTCAGCGCCTTCCAGTGGGCGTCCACCGGAAGGATCAGGCCGGTGCCCGGGTGGTCCTTGGTGTTGTTGTCCGCCTGGGAGGTGTCCCACTTCCAGATCAGCAGGCCGTTCTGGTACGGGTAGTGCTCCACCCAGCCGGGACGCGACGAGAAGCCGAAGTTGTACGGGCCGGCCTTCAAGGTCTTGTCGTACGACGCGTACTGGCGGTTCTCGGCGAGGTAGTACTGCTTGTAGTCCTTGGTGAAGGACGCGCCGATGCGGGAGAACCCGGTGGCGCTCCAACCGGCGTCCGCCGTCTCGGCGTTGTCGGAGAACAGCGCCGCGCCGTCCGCGGTGACCGCGATCTCGTCGGCCGCGAAGCCCTTCTGCGCCACACCGCCGTCGGTCTCGTAGCGGAAACGGACCTCGATCTTCTTGCCCGCGTAGGCGTCCAGCGGGTACGACAGCTTCTTGTAACCGTCGACCGTGCCGGTCAGGGTCGGCTTGCCGGAGCCGTCGCGCGGGATGGCCTGACCGTCCACCGTGCCGTCCAGGGCGGTCCAGTTGGCGCCGCCGTCGGTCGACACCTCGGTGTAGAGGAAGTCGTAGCCGTTCTCGATGTCGTACCAGCCGTCGAGGGTGAGCGCGGCCGACGTCTTGCCGGTGAGGTCCACCGAACGGGTCAGGGTGTTCTTGAGGTTGTCACCGCTGCCGCTCCACCACTGGGCCGAGCCCTGCGCCGGGGTGACGATCTCCGTCTTGACCGCCTTGTCGGGCAGCGAGACCACCAGCGCCTGGCGGTACTTGGTGTTGTACTCGGCGAGGCCCAGCTTGTGCCAGGAGGAGACGCCGGCCTTGGCGGAGTCGTAGTTCAGCCAGCCCAGCTGCAGCTTGTCCCAGGCGTTCATGTCGCCGGGCAGGTTGCCGATGGACTCCTTGCCCGTGCCGAGCCAGGAGCCGGAGGACATCAGCGTCCAGAAGCCGGTGGAGTTGTCGCCGCCGTTGGTGTCGTACTCGTCCGGCAGGCCCAGGTCGTGGCCGTACTCGTGGGCGAAGACGCCGAGGCCGCCGTTCTCCGGCTGGATGGTGTAGTCGCCGACCCAGATGCCGGTGTCGCCGATCTGCGCGCCGCCGAGCTTGTTGTTCTGGGGGCCGGTGACGCCCTTGTCGGTGCCGAAGGCGTACCAGCGGTGCGCCCAGATCGCGTCCTTGCCCTGGACACCGCCGCCCGCGGACTCGTCCTCACCGGCGTGCACGAGCTGGAAGTGGTCGATGTAGCCGTCGGGCTCGTTGAAGTTGCCGTCGCCGTCGTAGTCGTAGCGGTCCCACTGGTCGTACTTGGCCAGGTCCGCCTTGATCGCGGCGTCGGACTTGCCGGCCTTCTTCTGGTCGGCGACCCAGGCGTTGACACCGTCGCTGACGGCGTTCCACACGCTCGGGCAGTTGGTCTGACCGCAGGCGTTGTTGCCGTAACGGGCCTCGTTGTAGGGGACCTTGACCCAGTCCGAGACCTCGCCGTCGACCGAGTAGCGGCCCGAGGACTGCTTCTCGTAGTACTTCTTCAGCGACTCGGTCTTCTTGCCGGTGCCGAAGTAGAGGTCCTGGTAGTGCTTCTGGTTGTAGTCCTTCTGCCAGGCCGTCGAGTTGTCCTTCGTGCGGTCCGGCGCGGCGATCTTGTTGTGCAGCGGTCCGGGGGTACCGCCGTACTTGGGGTCCGCCTGGTCCCCGAACTCCACCAGGATGGTGAAGATCTTGTCGGTCTTCTCGCGGCCCAGCTCGACGTACTTGCTGTCGCCCTTCTTGCTCTTGAGCTGGACGACCTTCGAGCCGTTGCGCTCCTTGGCCTTGACCTTGCCCGATATGAGCTGGTTCAGGGCCTCCTGGCGCTGGGCCTTCTGGGTCTTGCTCATGGGGCCGTCGAGGTCGTGCGCCTGCTGCTTCACCGGGGCCGGGTCGTGCCGGTTCGCGGCGGCGGACCGGGCCGTGGTGCTCGCCTCGGCGACGGCGAAGGTCGCGAAGCCGGCGGAGGCCGCGGCGAGCGCCACGCCGATGGCCGCGGCTCTGAACGTCCAGGGTCTGCTGGTCACTTGAGTTCCTCCCCCGCGCCGCGCACACGGACAGGGGGGTCCTGGTCATGGAAGGGTCCGTGCGCGCACGATCAACGCGTGTAATCAAGTGACGACATTTGACTAGAGGTTTAGAAGAAAAGACAGACCTTGACTTGAGTAGAACAAGTGCACTATGCGGAGACGGCGTTCGCTTTACGAACGGCTGAACATGTCGGTCAACGGCGCGTCGCCCCGTCCACTGGCCGGACGCCATGACTCCGTGCGCCCCCTGTGCACCGGCACCGTGGGTTAGGTCACGCTTACCCGGCGTCCCATTCGGGCATGCACGCGAATAGAGTCGAAGGCGCCCCCATCATCTTCCGAGGACACGATTGCCATGCCTCGTCCGACTGCCGCACAGCTCGCCTACGGTTCCTGCACCGTGATCTTCTCGACGCTCGCCATGCTGCTGCTGTCCCAGACGAGTTCGGGCCTCGGGATCACCGTCATCGCGCTGGCCGCGCTGGCCCTGGGGCTGCTCGTGGCCATGACGGTGCCCTTGCCGAAGCCGCGTACGGTCGCTTCGCCGGCCGCGACCGCGCCCGAACCCGAGGAGGAGCCGGTGACCACCGCGCTCTGACCGGCCCCGCACGTGAGCGGCGGGCCCGTGGCTGTTCCCACGGACCCGCCGCTTTCGTATGGGCAGCCATAGCAGGTCAACCGACTTCGACCACCACCGTCTTGGCGGCCTTGTCGTGCAGGCCCTGTTTGTACGGCTTGTCGAAGTAGCTCCAGCCGCCCGCGATCGCGATCCAGAAGCAGGAGCAGCAGAACAGGGCCGGGAGCCAGAGCACCAACGCACGCATCAGAGCGGTCTGGGTCGACGGCGTGGAACCGTCGGCGAGGTCGGCGACTCTCATGCCCAGCCACTTCTTGCCCAGGGTCTGCCCCCACTTGGCGGTCATGAAGGTGTCGTAGCCGACATAGAGCACGATGCCGATCACCGCCTCCGCGAACACCTTGCTGGTCTCGATCGCGTCGCTGTTCACCGTGAGCCCGAAGGGCAGATTGACCAGCACGGCGACGATGGTGACAAGGATGATGTCGATGATCCGCGCCAGCGTCCGCTTGCCGCTGTCGGCGAGCGGGGGCATACCGGCGAGCGGGTCGGCCGGGTAGCCGGGGGCGCCGCCGTAAGGGCCGCCCCCGTACGGTTCGCCGCCGTAGGGCGGGGGCTGCTGGCCGCCCCAGGGCGGGAGCGGCTGTTCGCCTCCTGGGGGCGGGGGCGGACCGCTGGGCGGCGGGGGCTGCTGGGCACCGCCGGACGGGGTGTCGTACGGCGAGCCCGCCCCCTGGTCCGACGGGGGCCGTTTCTTGAACGGGTCGTCCTCGGGGGGCTGCTCTCCGGAGCCGGGGGGCGGTTCGCTGCTCATGGCCCGAGTGGACCGCGAACACCCCGGCTCCGCATCCGGCGGGCGGCCGTACGGGGGTAGGGCGCCCCGCCCGATCAGTCCGCGACGAAGGTGTGGGCCGCCTTGTCGTGCCAGCACTGGTGCCAGGGCCGGTCGAACAGACACCACAGCACGCCGAGGATCCCGATGCCGAGCAGGCCGGGGACGCTGTAGACGAGCCAGCGGCGCAGGGCCGCGCCGAACGTCGGGGGCTCGTGCGCCTCGATGTCCCGGACCTCGAGACCGCACAGCTTCTTGCCGAGGGTGCGGCCCCACTTGGCGGTGGGCAGCACCTCGTAGAGCACGCCGAAGACGAGGAGCGCGGCGAGGACGACGCCGAGCGCGGTGCCGGTCGTGCCGTCGAGCAGCCAGACGGTGACGGTACGGCCGGACAGCTTGGCCTCGTCGATCTTGTGCTGGATGTGGTCGGCCACCTGGGCGCCGAACGGGACCGCCGCGGCGGCGGTGACGGCGCCGAGGACCAGGTTGTCGATCAGGCGGGCGGCGAGGCGCTTGCCGAGGCCGGCCGGGCGGGCGGCGGCCTGGCGGCGGGCCGCCGCCTGGAACGGGTCCTCCACCGGCGGCTTCCACGGCGCCACGGGCTGCTCGTCCCCGCCTCCGGCCAGCTGGTGCACCTGCTGCGCCCAGGAGGCTTGGCCGCCGCCGGGGCCCGCGGTCATGGGGGTGGCGGGGGCCACGACCTGCTGCGGACCGCCCTGCTGGGGCACGGACTGCTGCGGCACGGACTGCTGTGGGCCGGGCTGCTGGGGCCCTGCCTGCTGCGGTACCGAGGGGGCCATCGATGCCTGCGGTGTCTGGGGTGCCTGCGCTGCCGCGGCCCGGGCGGCGGCGGCCTTCCCGGCGCCGAAGCCGGGGCCCGTGGCCGGGGCGGACTGTGCCGGGGGTGCCCCGACCGGTCCCTGCACGCCGGGTCCTGCGGCACCCGGGCCGCCGGCCCCGACCGGTCCCTGTGCCCCGAAGCCGGGCGTGCCGGAGGACGCGGGGCCGACGGCTCCCGGCTGCGGGCCCTGGCCCGGCGCCGGGCGGAACATCATCGTGCCGTCGTCGGTGACCGCGGCGGGACCGGGGACCGGGCGGCGGAAGATGAACGTCCCGCCGGAGTCGGGGGTGTCGTCCTCGGCCGGCGGGACCGGTGCCGTGCCGTCGGCGTGGCCGGCCGGCCGGGACGGGTTGTCGGCGGGGATCCTCGGGTCGGTGCCCCAGGCGGCCTTCCGCTCCTGGCCGGAGGGCCCCGGCTGCGGGTCCTCGTCGAAGAAGTGCGGGCCCGTCTCCTCGACGGACGGGGCCGCCGGGCGGACGCCGGGCGGCGGAGCGAGCGGTTCGCCGTCCTTGGGCGCCGGCCGGCTGGTGCCCGGCACCCAGGAGGCGCCGTTCCAGTACCGGACGTAGCCGGGGATGGACGGGTCCGGGTAGTAGCCCTCGCGGGGCCTGTCGTCACCGGGGGCCGGGGTTGGGGCGCTCATGTCCGTCTGCCCGTATCTGCTCGGGGGTGGGTTGGGGGCCTCCACATCTATCAGACCGCTCCCAGGGTTGTTGGCCGGTGTCGGCCAACTCGCCATGAACCGGATGTGCGGTCCGGTGGCCCGGCCTGGCCGGTGCCGGCTCCCATGGTGTCCCGTCCGGTGGTGCGGACCTCGGAAAAGCCCGGATTATCCGCCGCGATCCCCGCGCGGCCGGGGACCGCTCGGGTCGAGCGGGACGGTGTGGGGTTCGCCGGTCGGACGGCCCTGCGCATCGCGTATGAAGACGGGGTACGAAGGCCGGGACGTGGACGGTGTCCGGACACGACCGGCCGTGGCTCCGGGCGCGGACGATGTCGTAGCACACGGCGGCGCACCGCCCGGTGCACGGTGACCGGGTCGGGCCGCTCCGGCGCCGCATCCGGGGCACGCCGCCTGTCGCGCTCGCGTGCCACCGCCTCAGCCTCCTAGCCGCTACCCGTCCAGCACCACCGCCGATCATGCGTTCATCCGCCCGCTCGGTCTCAGGAATCGGCTTCGTTCACCCGCACGAGTGACATGCCGGCCGCCTGCGTCCTTTGACCCGGAGTCTTATGGCTCAGCCGACAGGGCTCGTCCGAAGCCCGAGAAGAAATTTCCCGGAACCCGCGTAATGCCGGCGCCCCCGCCCCCTCTCCCCTGTGCATGGGCCCGGTCCGAGCGGCCCCGGAGGAGAGGAAACGCAGGTCATGGATCACACCGTGGTGGAGCGGGAGCTGGAGCTGAGACTGATTCTGTCGCCCGAGCGGAGCATCCCGGTCCCGGCCCGGCTCAGCTATCGCTGCGACGACCCGTACGCGATCCACATCGCCTTCCACATCAACTCCGAGCACCCTGTCAACTGGACTTTCGCCCGGGAGCTCCTGGTGGAGGGGGTGTTCCGGCCGTGCGGGCAGGGGGATGTGCGGGTGTGGCCGACGAAGGCCGAGGGGCGCAGCGTCGTGCTCGTGGGGCTGAGTTCCCCTGACGGGGACGCCCTCCTCGAGGCTCCCGCCGCCCAGGTGTCCGCATGGCTGGAGCGGACGCTGCGGGTGGTGCCTCCGGGGACCGAGGGCGGGCAGCTGGGCATCGACGACGCGCTCGACCATCTGCTCGCCCGATGACGGCGGGGTCAGAAGAGCTTGCCGGGATTGAGGATCCCGAGGGGGTCGAAGACTTGCTTCACCGCCCGCTGCATCTCGACGCCGACCGGGCCGATCTCCCGTGCCAGCCACTCCTTCTTCAGGACGCCCACCCCGTGTTCGCCGGTGATGGTGCCGCCCAGTTCCAGGCCGAGGGCCATGATCTCGTCGAAGGACTCGCGGGCCCGTCGGGACTCGTCGGCGTCCTGGGCGTCGAAGCAGACGGTGGGGTGTGTGTTGCCGTCTCCGGCGTGTGCGCAGACCCCGATGGTGAGCCCATATGCGGCGGCGATGGATTCGATGCCCTCCAGCATCGCGCCGAGCCTGGAGCGGGGCACGCACACGTCGTCGATCATCGTCGTGCCCTTGACCGCCTCCAGCGCGGTCAGCGAGAGCCGCCGGGCCTGGAGGAGGAGTTCGGACTCGGCGGCGTCCTCGGCCGGGACGACCTGGGTGGCGCCGGCGGCCTCGCACAGCGCGCCGACGGCGGCGAGGTCGGCGGTGGGGTCCGGGGTGTCGAAGGCGGCCAGCAACAGCGCCTCGGTGGTCTCCGGCAGACCCATGTGGGCGAGGTCGTTGACCGCCTTGACGGTCGTACGGTCCATCAGTTCGAGGAGGGACGGGACGTGCCCGCCCTCCATGATCCGGCACACGGCTTCGCAGGCGGCGGCCGCGGAGGCGAACTCGGCGGCCAGCACCAGCTGCTCGGGCGGTTTGGGCCTGAGGCCCAGGATCGCGCGGACGACGATGCCGAGCGAGCCCTCGGAGCCGACGAAGAGACGGGTGAGGTCGTAGCCGGCGACTCCCTTCGCGGTGCGACGCCCGGTGGACATCACCCGGCCGTCGGCGAGGACGACCTCCAGGCCCAGCACGTACTCGGCGGTCACGCCGTACTTCACACAGCACAGGCCGCCCGACGCCGTGCCGATGTTGCCGCCGATGGTGCACATCTCCCAGCTGGAGGGGTCCGGCGGGTAGTACAGGCCGTGTTCCTCGACCGCCCGGGAGAGGGCGGCGTTGACCACGCCCGGTTCGACCACGGCGATCCGGTCGACGGGGCTGATCTCCAGGATGCGGTCCATCTTGGTGAGGGACAGCACGATGCAGCCCTCGGTGGCGTTGGCGCCGCCGGACAGGCCGGTGCGGGCGCCCTGCGGGACGACCGGTACGCGCAGTTCGGTGGCGGTGCGCATGACGTGCTGGACCTGTTCGACCGTGCGCGGCAGCACGACCACGGCCGGGGCGCCCGCGGGGCAGAAGCTCGCCATGTCGTTGGCGTAGGACGCGGTGACGTCGGGGTCGGTCAGGACGGCCTCGGCGGGCAGGCCGGCCAGGAGCCGGTCGGTGAGGTTACCGGTTGTTGCGGCGTCCTCGTCGGGACGCGCTTCGATGCGGCTCATGATCACAGCGTCGCACTCGGGGCCATCGGTGTGAACCCCGTCCGTGCCTTCCTTGGGCCACCCGGGCGCGCTCGTCGTATTGACGCACAGTGAGCGCCATGGAGATCCGACAGTACGGCCACTCCGTCACCGAGCCGCCCCCGCCTCGCCGCCGTCGGCGGTGGCCGCGGCGCGTGCTGGTCACCGCCCTGGCGGGCGGGGTCGCGGCGGGTGCCGTGCTGATGCTGCGGCCGGACGGGGCGCGGCGTCCGGCGAGGCCGCCGGCGGCGGGCCCGCAGGCGCAGGCGCAGGCACCGGCGCGGGCGCTGACTGCGGTGACCGCCGGGCTGCCGGCCGCACTGCCCGATCTGGCGTCGCTCATCGGGCAGCAGGAGAGCAGGGTGCGGGCGCGGCCGCGGGACGCGCGGGCGTGGGCGGTGCTGGGGGCCGCGTATCTGGAGCTGGGGCGGCAGAGTGCCGACGCGGCGAACTATCCGAAGGCCGAGCGGGCGCTGCGGACCTCGCTGGAGGTGCGTAAGGGGGGAAACACGAGGGCCGCGGAGAGCGCGGAGGACGCCGTATCGCTGGAGGGACTGGCCTCGCTGGCGAACGCGCGGCGGGACTTTCCGGCGGCCAAGCGGTACGGCGAGCAGGCGCAGAAACTGGCGCCGAAGCGCTGGAGCGCGTATCCGCCGCTGATCGACGCCTACAACGGGCTCGGCGACTACAAGTCGGCGCGCGGCGCCCTGGACAAGCTGACGGGACTGCGTGCGGGGGCGGCCGTGCGGCCCGCGGTGATGGCGCGGGCGTCGGCGGTGTACCGGGACCGGGGCTGGCGCGAGGACGCGGTGGCCCAGCTGACGGACGCGGCGGCCACCGCCCGCACACCCGCCGAGCAGGCCTCCTATCTGACCGGGGTCGGGCAGCTGGCCTGGGAGCGGGGCGATCGGGAGGACGCGCTGCGGCACTTCACGGCGGCTCTCCGGCTGGACCCCGGCCGGCGGGCGGCGCTGGCGGGCAAGGGCCGGGCGCTGGCGGCGCTGGGCCGTACCGACGAGGCGATCGCCGCGTACCGGACGGCCGTCGCCAGGCGGCCGGACCCCCAGGACGCGCTGGAGCTGGGCGAGCTGTACGAGTCGCTGGGGATGTTCCCGGCCGCCCAGGCGCAGTACGACCTGGTGAGGACGCGGGCACGGCAGGCGGTGGCCGGCGGGGTCGACGAGGAGCTGCTGATCGGGCAGTTCGAGGCGGACCACGGGGATCCGCGGGAGGCGGTGGAGCGGTTGCGGGAGGAGTGGGCGCGTCAGCCCGGCATCGAGGTGGCCGACGCCCTCGGCTGGGCGCTGCACCGGGTCGGCGAGGACGACGAGGCGCTGGAGTTCGCGTCGATCGCGACGGACAGGACGAAGGGGGGTGGGGTGCGCAGCGCGTTGTACGTGTTCCACCGGGGCATGATCGAGCGGGAGCTGGACGAGCACGGGCCGGCCCGGCGGCACCTTCAGGAGGCGCTGCGGATCAGCCCGTACTTCTCGCCGCTGCGGGAGCCGGCGGCCAGGGCCGCGTTGCAGGAGCTCGGGGACGTGCCGGACGAGCCCCTGCCGGCTTCCTGACTACAGGTTGCCCCGCTTGGCCTGCTCGCG
The DNA here is from genome assembly GCF_001542625.1 of Streptomyces griseochromogenes. NCBI lineage: Bacteria > Bacillati > Actinomycetota > Actinomycetes > Kitasatosporales > Streptomycetaceae > Streptomyces > Streptomyces griseochromogenes. Next base: position 9,720,228 of record NZ_CP016279.1, read on the forward strand.
TTCGATCGCCTCGAAGAGGGCCTTGAAGTTGCCCTTGCCGAAGCCCATCGAGCCGTGCCGCTCGATGAGTTCGAAGAACACGGTCGGGCGGTCCTGGACCGGCTTGGTGAAGATCTGCAGCAGGTAGCCGTCCTCGTCGCGGTCGGCGAGGATCTTCAGTTCGCGCAGGGTCTCGATCGGGACGCGGGTGTCGCCCACCCACTCGCCGAGGGTGTCGTAGTACGAGTCCGGGGTGTTGAGGAACTGAACGCCGGCCGCGCGCATGGTGCGGACCGTCTGCACGATGTCGTTGGTGTTCAGCGCGATGTGCTGGACGCCGGCGCCGCCGTAGAACTCCAGGTACTCGTCGATCTGGGACTTCTTCTTGGCGATCGCGGGCTCGTTGATCGGGAACTTGACCTTGAGGGTGCCGTCCGCGACGACCTTCGACATCAGCGCGCTGTACTCGGTGGCGATGTCGTCGCCCACGAACTCCTTCATGTTCGTGAAGCCCATGACCTTGTTGTAGAAGGCCACCCACTCGTTCATCTTGCCGAGCTCGACGTTGCCGACGCAGTGGTCGACGGCCTGGAAGGTGCGCTGGGCGGGCGGCTCGACCATCGGCGCGGCGGTGGCGAAGCCCGGCAGGTAGGGGCCGTCGTAGCCGGAGCGGTCGACCAGGGTGTGGCGGGTCTCGCCGTAGGTGGCGATCGCGGCGAGGACGACCGTGCCGTGCTCGTCCTTCAGCTCGTACGGCTCGGCGACGGAGCGGGCGCCGTGCTCGATGGCGTACGCGTGGGCGGCGCGCGCGTCCGGGACCTCGATGGCCAGGTCGATGACGCCGTCGCCGTGCTCGGCCACGTGCCGGTCGAGGAAGCGGCCCCAGTCGGTGCTCGCTTTGATGACCGAGGTGAAGACGAAACGGGCGGAGCCGTTCTCCAGCACGTAGCTGGCGGTCTCGCGGCTGCCGTTCTCCGGTCCGGAGTAGGCGACCAGCCGCATGCCGAAGGCGGTGGAGTAGTAGTGCGCCGCCTGCTTGGCGTTGCCCACGGCGAAGACGACCGCGTCCATTCCCTTGACCGGGAAGGGGTCGGCCTGCCGGGTGGTGTCGGGAGTGTGGTGTGTGGTCTGCGTCATGGGCGAAGCGTGGCTCGGGTCTGCAAGGTGCGCAATAGTTTCCGTATTCACTGGGCATTCTGTTGAGTGATACGCCGCTATCGGCGAGCTTTCTGTACATGATGACCACCCCGGGAGGGGCTGTGGCGATCGATCAGCTGGACGGACGCATCATCGTGTTGCTGGCGCGGGAGCCGCGCATCGGTGTGCTGGAGATGTCGCGGCGGCTGGGGGTGGCCCGGGGGACGGTCCAGGCCAGGCTGGACCGGCTTCAGTCGAATGGCGTCATCCGGGGATTCGGGCCCCAGGTGGACCCGGCGGCCCTCGGCTATCCGGTCACCGCGTTCGCCACGCTGCAGATCCGGCAGGGCCAAGGGGCCGACGTCCGGGCGCACTTGGCGACGGTGCCGGAGATGCTGGAGCTGCTGACGACCACGGGCAGCGGGGACATGCTGTGCCGGCTGGTGGCCCGTTCGAACGCCGATCTTCAGCGGGTGATCGACCGGGTCGTCGGTTTTGATGGCATCGTCCGGGCCTCCACGGCGATCGTCATGGAGAACCCCGTTCCGCTGCGGATCATCCCGCTGGTGGAGCAGGCCGCCATGGAGCACGGGCAGCAGGGAAAGGAACCAGCCGACCCGAGGTGAGCCCGGGTGAGCTTCTGGGAGTACCTGAGCAGCCGCCACCAGCAGCTGCTCGCGGACGACAGGAAGTTCAACGCGCGGCCCGCCCGGCGGTGGTCTAACAGCTAGGGACCGAGCCCTTGCCCCGCTCCATCGCCACCAGGGAGTCGACGGCACCCTTGAGCGTGGTCACCGGGACCAGCCGCAGCCCCTTGGGCAGCTCGGCCTTGGCATCGGCGCACTCGTCCTTCGGCACCAGAAAGACCGTCGCCCCGTCGCGCCGCGCGGCCTGCGTCTTCAGGGCCACCCCGCCGACCGCGCCGACCTTGCCGTCGGCGTCGATCGTGCCCGTACCGGCGATGGTGCGCCCGCCCGTGAGGTCGCCGCCGCTGCCGTCGCCGTCCAGCTTGTCGATGATCCCCAGGGTGAACAGCAGACCCGCGCTGGGCCCGCCGACATCGGCGAGCTTCAGCCGGACCTTCACCTTGTCGGCGCTCAGGTCCAGGTACTTCAGCGCCGCCTCGGTCGCCGCGCCCTGGGACTGCCGCATCTGATCCATGTTGTGCTTCTCGATCTCCTTGACGTTGTTGCCCGTCGGGTAGACCGCGTCGCGGGGCATCACGGCCCGGTCGGCGCGGAACCAGTTGTCGATCAGGTCCCCGAGGTGGATCCGCGCGTCCGGGCCGGTCGCCACGATGGTCGTCATCCGCAGCTGTCCACTGGTCTTCCGGGTCGGCGCGCCGGAGACGGTGATCACCGGGGTGCCCCGGTTCTCACCGATCACGTTCGCCGTGCTCCCGGGCTGCGCCACCGAGAACGGCAGCGGCGCGAACGCCGCCGTGGCGAGCAGGGCCACGACGGGCAGGGCGCAGACGGCGACGGCCTGGGGACGCGTGAGACGTGAGAGCACGGAGTCAATCTAACGCGGTGCCCCGGTTCGGCCACCCGCCCCTCACCCGTCGTACAGGTCCCGGCGTGCCCGGGTGAAGCGCCGCAGCGCGTCCGGGAGCGGCTCGATGCCGATGCCGGGCGTGGCCGGTACCGGGAGATGGCCGTCCTCCAGGACGAACGGCTCGGTGATGTCCTCGGCGAAGTAGCGCGAGGAGGCCGAGGTGTCACCCGGGAGGGTGCAGCCGGGCAGGGCGGCGAGGGCCAGGTTGGGGGCCCGGCCGATGCCGGTCTCCAGCATGCCGCCGCACCACACCGGGACCCCGTGCGCATGGGCCACGTCGTGCACGCGGCGGGCCTCCAGGTAGCCGCCGACCCGGGCGGGCTTGACGTTCACCACCCGGCAGGCGTCCATGGCGATCGCGGACGCGGTGTCGCGGGCGTGGTGCAGGGACTCGTCCAGGCAGACAGGGGTCGCCAGGCGCTGCTGGAGCCGGGCGTGGGCGTGCAGGTTGTTCTCCTCCAGGGGCTCCTCGATGAGCAGCAGCCCGAACTCGTCGAGGCGCCGCAGATGCTCGGCGTCGCCGAGGCCGTAAGCGGTGTTCGCATCGACCTGGAGGGGCAGGTCGGCGCCGAAGCGCTCGCGGACCGCCCGGACCGGTTCGAGGTCCCAGCCGGGTTCGATCTTCAGCTTGATGCGGACGTACCCCTCGGCGAGGTAGCGCTCCACGTCGTCCAGCAGTTCGGGCACGGAGTTCTTGATGCCGACGGAGACCCCGGCCGGCACCCGGTCCCGTACGGCGCCGAGATAGGTCGCGAGCGGCATGCCGTAGGAGCGCAGCTCGGCGTCGAGGACCGCCGTCTCCAGGGCCGCCTTGGCCAGCTCGTGCCCCTTGATCTTCGCCGTGGCGGGCGCCAGCGCGGCCGTGGTGAGGTGCGGCAGCGCGGCCACCCGGGGCAGCAGGAAGTCGCGCAGCACGATCTCCGCGCCGGCCACGAACTCCGGGCAGTACAGCGGCTCGGGGTCGGCGGCGAACTCCGACCAGCCCTCGGCCGCGTCCGTGACCACGCGCAGCAGGAAGGTGTCCTTCGCCGTCATCGTGCCGAAGGACGTACGGAACGGGGTGACCAGCGGGATCGCCACGTGCACGATCTCGACGCGCTCCAGCTTCACGCGTCCTCCTCCGTCCGGGCGAGGGTGTACCAGCCGTCGCGGGACATGCCCGTCGCCCGAAAGCCCTCCGCGAAGGCCTCGAGGAACACCTCGCGCACGGCATGCCGCCAGCGCAGGGCCGAGGCGGGGTCGGCGGCGCGCAGCGCGACGATGTCGTCCGGGACCCGGCACCACACGTGCCGGCGGCCGCGGCGGGCGAGGACGCCGCCGTCCGGGGCCGTGCGGACGGCGGGCGCCAGGTCACGCTCTCGCGTGCCTTCCGGGCCGTACGAGGTGGTGGGCGCCGTGAGGTCCCAGCTCACTGTCAGCCGGTCGCTCTCGTCGCCGTCGTTCACGCCGTCGGTCATGGGGCCGTAGAAGTCGACCAGATACTCCGTGCCCGTGGCACCCAGCTTGACCAGGTTGAAGCGGGCGTTGCGGCCCACCAGCGGGTCGAAGGTCCAGCGCATGCTGCCGGCGCCGAGACCGGCCGCCCACGCGCCCTGGGCCCGCTTCACCGCGTGCCCGAGGCCCCGGTCGGCCGCGGCCACCAGCGAGTAGGTGCTGCGCTCGGGACCGAGGACGGCGACCGAGGCCCCGGCCAGACGCTGCCCGTCGTACGCGGCGTGCACGGCGCCGCCCGCGTGCACCAGGCTGTGCAGCACCTCGGCCGGATAGGGCGGGGCGGTGCGCGGGGTGTGCCACACGTCGCTGAAGTAGTCGGCCACGGCCGCGAGCCCGGCGACGTCGTGCACCGAGCGGACGGTGACTCCTGCTGTCGTGGCTCCTGCTGTCATGAGGACGAGTCTCGGCGGCGGCGAGGGGCCGTGTGTTGTGCGGACGGCCAAGACATGCGTACGTTCGTTGCGCCATCAGCCAAGCCGCCACGGAAGGACCGCCATGGACGCGTGCACGCTCGGCGATCTCCTGGACGTCGTCGGCGGCCCCGCCCTACGCCTGCACACCGCACCCGCCGGGCCGGGTGTGCCGGTCACCGAGGCGGTGCTGCACGACGGCCGCACCCTGCTGCCCCGGCTGCCGGGCGGGCTGCTGCTCGCGGTCGGGGTACCGGCCGCCGAGGCGGGACCGCTGGTGCGGGCGGCCGCGTCGGCCGGGCTGGCCGGGGTCGTGGTGCGGGGCGCCGACGGGCCCGTCGCGGAGGCGGAGGCGCACGGCGTGGCGCTGCTGTCGGTCGCCGAGGACGCGGCCTGGCACCATGTGCACCTGCTGCTGGCCTCGGCCATCGACACCCGGCCCGCCGTCTCCTCCGACACCGGCCTCGGCGATCTGTTCGCGCTGGCCGACGCGATCGCGGCGGGGGTCGGCGGGGCCACCGCCATCGAGGACCCGCGGCAGCGGATCCTCGCCTACTCGACCGTCCCCGGCCAGCCGGTGGACGAGGACCGGCGCCAGGGCATCCTCGGGCTGCAGGTGCCGGCCAGCGCGGAGAACACCGAGCAGTACCGGCGGCTGTTCGCGGCCGACCGGCCGGTGCGGCTGCCCGCGCTGACCGGCTCGGGCCTGCCCCGCCTCGCGATGCCGGTGCGGGCCGGCGGGGAGACGCTCGGCTCCGTCTGGGTGATCGACGACGGCTCGCTCGCCCGGGACGCCGAGGACACCCTCGCCCAGGGCGCCTCGACGGCCGCCCTGCTCCTGCTGCGGGCCCGTGCGGCCCGCGAACTGGCCCGGCACCGGGGCAGCGATCTGCTGCGCCGCCTGCTGGACGGCACGGCGGACGCGGCGACGGCCGCCGAGCGCCTCGGGGTCGCGGGCCCGGCCCGGGTGGCCGCCTTCGTCCTGGACACGGCCGCGAGCGTGCCGGACACCGAGCGCACCGCGCTGCGCCTGCTGGACGTCGTACGCCTGCAGTGCGAGGCGCGGTACGGGCGGCACGCGTGCCTGCTGGTGGACGGGGTGGTGTACGCCGTGCTCCCGGCGCCCGGTGCCCAGCCGCAGCCGCAGGGGCACGCCGGTGCGGAGGGAGCATGGGGAACGCGGAGGCCCGAGGGGGCGAGCACGGCCGGTCGCTCGGCACCGGCCGAAGCGTCCCGGAGGCGAACGGACGGAGGCAGCCACAGGCGGCTGGCCGAGGACATCGTCGGGCGGGCCGGGCAGGCGCTGCGGGTGCCGGTGCGGGCGGCGCTGGGTGAGGTGGTGCCGGGCCCGGGCGGCCTCGCGGACTCCCGGGCGGACGCGGACCTGGTGCTGCGGGTCCTGGACGCCGGTCACCCGGTCGCCACCGTGGACGAGGTGCGCCCGCGCGTGACGCTGCTGAGGCTGTCCGAAGTGATGCGGGAACGGCGGGAGTTGAGCGCGGGCGCCTGGCGCGGGGTCCTGGCGTACGACGCCGAGAACGGCACGGAGTACGCCCGCACGCTCATCTGCTGGCTCGACGCGGGCTGCGACATGGCGGGCGCGGCGAAGCTGCTCGCCGTGCACCCCAACACCTGCCGCTACCGTCTCAAGCAGCTCCAGCGGCACGCCGGCGTCGACCTGGACGACCCCGACGAACGGCTGGTGCTGTGGCTTCAGCTCAGGACGCTGGCCGGGCTCGGAGGAGCCACCGCCTGAGCCGCTCCTCGCACCGCTCCAGATGTTCGACCGGGACGTACTCCCCCGCCGTGTGGGCCAGCGACGGATCCCCCGGGCCGTAGTTGAGCGCGGGCACGCCGAGCGCGGCGAACCGGGCGACGTCCGTCCAGCCGAACTTGGCCCGGGGCTCGGCGCCCAGCGCTGCGACGAGCCCGCCCACCCGGTCCAGACGGGGCGGCGCCCCTGGGACGACCTCGGTGACGCGGACCTCCCACTCCGGGAAGAGCCCGCGCACGTACGCCTCCGCCTCCTCGGCTGAACGGCTGGGCGCAAAGCGGAAGTTGACGGTGACGACACACTCGTCCGGTACGACGTTCCCGGCGACCCCGGCCCGTACGGCGACCGCGCTCAGCCCCTCCCGGTACTCCAGCCCGTCCACGACGACCCGCTCGGGCGTGTACCCGTCGAGCCGCTGGAGCACCCGGGCGGCCTTGTGCGCGGCGTTGACGCCCTGCCAGGCGCGGGCGGTGTGGGCGCGGGCGCCCTCGACGACGATGTCGGCGGTGAGGATGCCCTGACAGCCGGCCTCGACACCGGCGCCGGAGGGCTCCATCAGGATCGCCAGTGCGGTCTCTTCAAGCAGCCCCGGCCGCGCGGCCGCGATCCGGGCCAGCCCGTTGCGCTCGCCTTCGACCTCCTCGCACTCGTAGAAGACGTAGGTGAGATCGCGGACCGGCTCGGGCACGGTGGCCGCGAGCCTGAGGCCCACCGCCACCCCGCCCTTCATGTCACAGGCGCCGAGCCCGTGGACACGGCCGTCGGCGAGCCGCGAGGGCAGGTTCCCGGCGGCCGGAACGGTGTCCAGGTGCCCTGCCAGCAGAGCGCGTTCGGGCCGGCCGAGGGCAGTGCGGGCGACGACGGAGTTGCCCACACGGTCGACGGCCAGGTGGGGCAGCTCGCGCAGGGCCGCCTCCACGGCGTCGGCGATCTGGCGCTCCTGCCCGCTCTCGGAAGGGAGGTCGACCAGGGCGCGGGTGAGGGTGACGACGTCGGCGGTGAGGTCGAGGGCGGCCGCACGGGCTCCTCGCGGCCTGTCCCCTCGCGGCCTGTCCCCTCGCGCTCCGGCCTCCGGCCGGCTGTCGGCTCTCTCCACGGTGTCGCTCCCTCCGCATCCGGGCTTGTACGGCTCTTGATGATGCGGAGGGAGACCCGGCAAGGGGTGAGGGGAACGGCTAAAGACCGGGGGTATTCATTGGCGAGATGGCCAAGATGGCCAGGACACTGGCCGACGGCGCTCAGGCAGCGGGCGTTGCCTGCGATCAAGGGGCGCGGGGCGTCATCGATATGCGGCTCCGCCGCGTGGGCGCGACAAGCCACAGCACACCCGCGGCCGAGAAGCCGGGCCTCAGCGCAACGCTTCGGCGACTTCCCGCGCCGCATCCACCACCCGCGGCCCCACCCTCTCCGGCACGGAATCCGCGAGCATCACCACACCCACACTGCCCTCGACCCCCGTCACCCCGACCAGCGGCGCCGCGGCCCCGCTCGCCCCCGCCTCCAGCTCGCCATGCGTGAGCGTGTACCCGGGATCGGCCGCGGGCGACAGCCGCGCGGCAAGAATCGCCTTGCCCGCCGCCCCCCGGTCCAGCGGATGGCGGAAACCGGCCCGGTAGGCCACGTGATAGTCCGTCCACGTCGGCTCGACCACGGCGACGGCCAGTGCCTCGGTCCCGTCCACCAGTGTCAGATGGGCCGTCGCCCCTATGTCCTCGGCGAGCGAGCGCAGCGCGGGCAGGGCGGCCTCCCGCACCAGCGGATGCACCTGACGGCCCAGACGCAGCACTCCCAGACCGACCCTGGCTCGCCCGCCCAGGTCACGCCGTACGAGCGCGTGCTGCTCCAGCGTGGCGAGCAACCGGTACACCACGGTCCGGTTCACGCCCAGTTTGTTGGAAAGTTCGGTGACGGTCAGCCCGTGGTCCGTGTCGGCCAGCAGCTTGAGGACGCGCAGTCCCCGGTCGAGCGTCTGAGAGGTCTCCGCGGTCACGACGCCCACTCCTTCGGCGGTGAGGTCGGCGTCCCCTGAGCGACGGATGCGTCACCGAGTCCCGTCGGCGACGCGCTTCAGAGGCCGCCGATCGGCAGGACGGCCCGGCGGCTCCGGGCCTTGTCGCTTCACGGCTGCGCTCCGCGGCGGCGCTGCCACGGGGCGTGTGCGTAGCGGGACATTAGCGAAGCCGGTTCGCTGAGCGGAAGTCTCCGTCCAGAATCCGGGCAAGACCAGATCCGGCCTGCCTGCATTCGTCCGGTTACGCACGCCCCCATGAATATGCAGCGCCAGGATCATGGGGGGGGTCCGGGGCGGAGCCGCGACAGCGATCTCACAGCCGGCCCAGACGGACGGGCGGGTGGACAGGGGGCCGGGGGCCGGGGGCCGGGAAGGAAGCGCCGAACCCCTGCGGAGCGTCACCGCATCCGCGTGGCCCACTCCTGCACCTTGGCGATCCGCTGCCGCAGCTGCCCCGCCGTGGCCTCGGCACTCGGCGGCCCCCCGCACACCCGCCGCAGCTCGGTGTGGATCACACCATGCGGCTTGCCGCTCTGGTGGACGTACGCGCTGACCATGGTGTTGAGCTGCTTGCGCAGCTCCATCATCTCCTTGTGGCTGACCACCGGCCGCCGCTCGGCGGGCAGCTCCAGCAGGTCGGCCTCGGTGTCCGGCTTCTTACGGCTGTGCGCGATCTGCCGTGCCTGCCGCTTCTGCAGCAGCATCTGCACCTGGTCCGGCTCCAGCAGTCCCGGAATCCCGAGGTAGTCCTGCTCCTCCTCGCTCCCGGGGTGGGCCTGCATGCCGAACTCGGCGCCGTCGTAGAGGACCCGGTCGAAGACGGCGTCGGACTCCAGCGCCTCGAACGGCAGCATGTCCTGCTCGCCGGTGTCCTCGTCCTGCTGCTTGTTCGCCTCGTCCATCTCCTTCTCGGACTCGGCGTACGGATCCTCCTCGCCCTCCTTCTTCGGCTTGTCGAGGGCGTGGTCCCGCTCCTTCTCCATCTCGTTGGCGAAGGTCAGCAGGTCGGGCACGGTCGGCAGGAACACGGACGCGGTCTCGCCGCGCCGCCGGGACCGTACGAAACGCCCGACGGCCTGCGCGAAGAACAGCGGGGTGGAGATGGTGGTGGCGTACACCCCGACCGCGAGCCGCGGCACGTCGACACCCTCGGACACCATCCGCACCGCGACCATCCAGCGGTCGCCGTTCCCGCTGAACTCGTCGATCCTGTTGGAGGCGCCGGCATCGTCGGACAGCACCAGAGTCGCCTTGGTGCCGGTGATCTCACGGATCAGCTTGGCGTACGCACGCGCCGAGTCCTGGTCGGACGCGATGACCAGCGCACCCGCATCCGGGATGCCCTTCCTGACCTCGGTCAGCCGCTGATCGGCGGCGCGCAGCACGCTGGGCATCCATTCGCCGCGCGGATCCAGGGCGGTGCGCCAGGCCTGGCTGATCGCGTCCTTGGTCATCGGCTCGCCGAGCCGGGCGGCGATCTCGTCACCCGCCTTGGTGCGCCAGCGCATGTTGCCGCTGTAGGAGAGGAAGATGACGGGGCGGACGACGTGGTCGGCGAGGGCGTTGCCGTAGCCGTACGTGTAGTCGGCGGCGGACCGCCGGATCCCGTCCGTCCCCTCCTCGTACGTCACGAACGGGATGGGGTTGGTGTCGGACCGGAACGGCGTACCGGTCAGCGCGAGCCGCCGGGTCGCGGGCTCGAACGCCTCCAGGCACGCCTCGCCCCAGGACTTGGAGTCACCGGCGTGGTGGATCTCGTCGAGGATGACGAGGGTCTTGCGCTGCTCGACCCGGTTGCGGTGCAGCATCGGGCGCACGCCGACACCCGCGTAGGTGACCGCGACCCCGTCGTACTCCTTGCCGAGCGGGCCCGCGCTGTACTCGGGGTCGAGCTTGATCCCCACCCGGGCCGCGGCCTCCGCCCACTGCTTCTTCAGGTGCTCGGTCGGCGCCACCACCGTCACCTGCTGCACGACGTGGTGGTGCAGCAGCCAGGAGGCGAGGGTCAGGGCGAAGGTCGTCTTGCCGGCGCCGGGCGTGGCGACGGCGAGGAAGTCACGCGGCTGCTCCTGGATGTACTTCTCCATCGCCCCCTGCTGCCAGGCACGCAGCTTGCTGGCGGTACCCCAGGGAGCCCGGCCGGGGAAGGCGGGCGAGAGGTGGTGGGAGTGGGCGGAGGAAGCGGCGGTGGTAGTCACGGTCTCCGTTGAGTCAGGGGTCGAATCGGGGGCCGCGCGCAGCGCGTCGGTCGGGGCGGTGGTGGGTGACGGGCGGGCGGCTCGGCTACGTATGACAACCGGGCCACCCTACCGGCGCCCCGCCCCCGCAACGCCCGGACGAGCGCGGGTCGCCCGTGGGTGGGATCGACGTCACAGCCGGCGTGCAGAGCGCGCCAACTGGCCGCGATCTTGGGACGTTCAGGCCTCCCGGGCGGACGTCCGGATCAACGGGTTCCGCCCGCGGGCGCCCGCAGCCGCGTCGTCACCCACGCCCCGGCCAGGGCCACCGCCGCCATGGGCAGGAAGACGGCCGCGAAGGCGGCGGGACGGGTGCCGTCGGCCGCGCCGGCCGTCGTGCTGCCGCCGCCCAGCGCGGCGAAGGCGGCGCCGGTCGCGGCGAGGAGGACGACGTTGGACAGGGCGTCGGAGATCTGCAGGGCGGCGGAGTTGGCGCCGGCCTCCCGCGGGGCCGACAGCTGGAGCAGCAGCACACTGGCGGAGGAGATCACCAGCCCCATGCCGAAGCAGCCCAGGCCCCAGGCGACGGCGACGATCCAGACGGGCACGGAGTGCACGAGCACGCTGGGCGCGGTCGTGATCGCGGCGGCGACCAGCACCATCCCCACCGTCATCAGCCGCTCCCGGTAGGGCTCCACGCGCGGCCGGGACTGCACCCAGGACCCCAGTGCCCAGGTTCCGCCGCCCGCGGCGAGCGAGAACCCGGCCAGCGTCGGCGACAGCCCTCGCTGGGTGACCAGCATCAACGGCACGAAGGACTCGGCGGCGATGAAGGACCCGGCGGCCAGCCCGCGCAGGAGGACGACGGAGGGCAGCCCGCGGGCGGCCCGGTAGGTACCGCGCGGCAGCAGCCCGAGGACGGCGGGCACGAGCAGGGCGGCACCGGCGAGAGCGGGCAGCAGCGAGAGCCACCGCAGGTCCTGGGCGGCGTACTGGAGCAGGCCCGCGCCGAGCGAGACGGCGAGGGCGAGCCGGATACGGCGCCGGTCGAAGGAGACGGAGCCTTCCCCGCCCGCCACGGGCCCCGCCGCCCGGCTCCGTATCTGTGGCAGGGCGAGCGCGAGCGGGAAGACGACGAGGACGGGTATGCCGAGGAAGACCCACCGCCAGCCGAGGTGCTCGGTCACGGCGCCCGAGGCGAGCGGGCCGACTATGGACGGTACGACCCACCCGGCCGCGAAGGCCGCCATGATCGCGGGCCGCAGCCGCTCGGGATAGGCACGCCCGACGACGACGTACAGCGCGACGATGACCAGCCCGCCGCCGAACCCCTGCACGGCCCGGCCCAGGATGAACACCCACATCACCTGTGCGGTCCCGGCCACCACCAGCCCCGCCGCGAAGGCCGCGATCCCCGTGGTCAGCGCGCCGAGCGGGCCCCGCCGGTCGGACCACTGTCCGGCGAGCACCATCCCGGACAGGCTGGTCGTGAAGTACCCGGAGAACGCGAACGCGTACAGGGCCACCCCGTCCAGCTCCCGCGCCGCGACCGGCATCGCGGTCCCGACGGCGGTCGCCTCGAAGGCGATGAGCAGCACAACGGAGACGATCCCGACGCTGAGCGCCCGGTAGGCCCGGCTCAGCACACCGCCGTCACTCGCGACGGCATCATCCACCACCGGGGTACCAGGGGAATCGAGGGCGGCCATGCTCGCCAGAGTAAGTCCCACAACACGGTTTGGCCCCTGTCGATGGTCCGGCCACCGCTGCGACCTCGGTCGTACGTCCCGCGCTTCATGAACGGGGTATGGCAGTCCCGTTGCAGCCCGGGCGCGTCCCTTGAACCGGTTCTCCACCGCCCCATAACGTCATTCCCACGAACACGGCCGTGTGCCCGAGTGGTTGAGGGGCTCGCCTGCGCTGCATCCATCAGCGAGCTCCGCTCGCGGGGAGTTACGTGGGTTCGAATCCCGCCACGGCCGTACGCAGAAGGTTCGGCACGGCCGTGTGCCCGAGTGGTTGAGGGGCTCGCCTGCAAAGCGAGTTACGTGGGTTCGAATCCCGCCACGGCCTCCAGTGGCTTGACCAGGCAAGACGAAGGGGCGGCACCCCTGCTGGGGTGCCGCCCCTTTTGGTTCGTCGGCGTGCGGAACCCCGACGGGCCGTCCTCGTTCCTCAGTGCGGACCCGAGACACGCGGTTCGCCCGTGCCGTTTCGGCGGGTGGGCGGCGTCCCGAACCCACGGTGGAGGACCACACCATGCTGACGACCACATATGTGCCGGGCGCTCCGAACTGGCTCGATCTGGGGAGCCCGGACACCGACGCGAGCGCCGCCTTCTACTCCGCCGTCTTCGGCTGGGAGTACCAGTCGGCGGGACCGGAGGCGGGCGGATACGGCTTTTTCAAGCGCAACGGCAAGACGGTCGCGGGTATCGGCCCGCTCACCGAAGAGGGCGCGAGTCCCTCCTGGACGGTGTATTTCCACACGCCGGACGCCGATGCCACCGCCAAGGCCGTGGAGCAGGGAGGTGGCAGGGTGCGGGTCGGCCCGGCGGATGTCTTCGCCTTCGGGCGGATGGCCGCCTTCACCGACCCGACCGGCGCGGACTTCGCCGTCTGGCAGCCGGGCGAGACCGCGGGCCTGGAGGCCGTCGGCATTCCCGACAGCCTGGCCTGGGTGGAGCTCTACACCACCGACGCCGCCGCGGCGAAGGCGTTCTACGGGTCGGTCTTCTCCTGGCAGACGAACGATGTGCCCATGAGCCCGGAACTGACGTACACGGTCCTCGCCCCGGCGGCCGGTGGTGAGGAGGCGAACCACGGTGGGCTGATGCAGCTGCCCCAGGAGAACCTCGACGCCGGGTCGACGCCGGAATGGCATCCGTACTTCGAGGTGAGCGACTGCGACGCCACGCTCGCCAAAGCCACTGAGGCCGGAGCGACCGCCATCATCCCGGCCACCGACGCGGAGGGCATCGGCCGCTTCGCCATGCTCCTCGACCCCGCCGGTGCCCCCTTCGCCATCATCAAGAGCGCCACGGGCTGAGAGTCCGGTCACGGCCTCTCGCGGGGCGGGGTGCCTCAGAGCACCCCGCCCGCCTCGTCCTGGAACAGCTCCGTCCAGTAGTGCCAGGGGGTGTCCGGGTGCAGGCCCGTGGGGTCTATGGACGTCAGGGTCTGGATCATGGTCGCGGCCAGTTGGTCGTAGGCCTTCGTCGTCAGCTCGTTGCCCAGGTGTTCGTCGATGGTGCGCTCGTGGTGCAGGAGCCAGAGTGTGAAGGCGAGGGTGGAGACGTCCGTGTTGAGCGGGTAGAGCGTCGCCTCGGGCTCGCTGAAGGTGAGCACCGCGCCCGTTCTGCCGTCGACCACCAGGCTGTTGTCCTCGACCAGGTAGCCCAGGCGGATCAGGTGGTCGGAGTAGGCGGGGAGGTCCTCCAGGGGGTAGTCGTCGGCGCGCTCGGTGGTGAAGTACTCGGTGAGGGTGGGCAGCGGGACGTCGGTGTCGGCGTGGAAGAGGACCGCCTCCTCCGGCAGGCCCGTCTCGCGCAGGAAGCGGCGGGTCGGCTCGTGGGTGAGCGTGGCCGGGAAGTCGACCTCCTCGAAGCGGGCCACGCGGCCGTGGCCGAACTCCTGGTCCAGGAGGCGGGCGGGGACGTCCAGGGTGAGGCCGAGGGCCGTGCCGGGACCGGCGATGAGGGAGAGCGGGCGGATCAGGGCCGCTGCCTTCCAGTAGGGCGGGACCTCGCCGTCCGTGCCCTCCTCGAAGAGCGCGAGCAGGCGGCGGGAGGCCTCGGTCACCGTCTTGGTGCCGTACCGGCCGGCCAGGGAGGAGAAGCGGCCGCGCAGGCCTGCCAGTTCCTCCGTGACCGCGGCGAAGCGCAGGAGGGTGTCCAGGGAGGGGGCGAAGGGGCGGGGCTCGGACGGGTCGACGAGGTAGGCCGTCGTGATCTCGCCCGTGTCGCCGTCGAGCAGGATCGACTCGCGCTCCATACCCGCGGGGCTGAGGAGTTCGCCTATCACCAGGCGGCCGCGCAGCTCCTCCGCCAGGTGGAAGGGGCCGTCCGTGGCGTCGCCGAGGGTGCGCAGGCCGTGGGTGCGGAGCGGGGAGAACGTCAGCAGGCGGGTGTCCGCGGGCAGGCCGGGGTCCGTGAGCAGGCCGCGGGTCGGCGCGTGCGTGACGTAGCGGTCCAGCTCCGTCTCGGTCAGCGTGATCGCCGCGGCTCCGGTGTCGGTCGTGCTCATCGCTCCCCCGCGATCTTCCTCGATGCGTCGGTCCCTGGGCAGGGCTTGCCCGGCCGCCTTCCGGCTTCCCTTCGGATGCGGCCGTCCCCCACTGCCCGGAACACTACGCCGCCCCACTGACAACGCCCGTGGGAGAAGACGCCGGGCGGTCCGCACCCGTTGCGCACGAGGACGGTCCCCCGGCGGCGGTCCCTCAGGTGAAGTAGATGCCGCCGGCGACCACGGCCAGGGCCGCCACGATGAACAGCAGGACCCACAGGAACAACTTGCCGACGCTCGGCGGCGGTTCGTAGCGAGGCTCCTCGGGGGGCGCGGTCACCAGTCCGTCACCACCGCGGCCTGCGGGCGGATCGGGAGGCGGTTGACCGGGCGGCCCGTCGCCGCGCGTACGGCCGAGGCGATCGCCGCCGGGGACGTCACCACCGGGACCGCGCTGACGGACTTGGCGCCGAAGGGGGCGACCACGTCCCGTTCCTCGACCAGCTTCACGATCCGGATGTCCGGTGCGTCCAGGGCGGTCGGCAGGGCGTATCCGGTCAGGTCGGGGTGGCGGATCAGGCCGCGGGGCGTGCGCAGGTTCTCGGTGAGCGCGATGCCCACGCCCTGGGTGACGCCCGCCTCGATGCGCGCGGCCAGCTGCACCGGGTTCAGCACCCGGCCCACGTCCTGGGCGACCGCCAGCTCCACCACCCGTACCGAGCCGAGTTCGATGTCCACGTCCACCACCGCGCGGATCGCGCAGAAGGCCATGCCCACGAAGGCGTCGCCCTGGCCCTCGGCGTTCAGCGGCTCGGTGGGGTGCGGGCGGCACTGGGCCGTGGCCCACAGCTCCTTGCCCTCCATCGCCTCCGTGACGGTCGTCGACAGCACTCCGTCGTACGAGGTGATCTTGCCGTCGGTGATCTGGAGCAGCTCCGTCGACATGCCGAACTTGTGCGCGAGGGGCTGCAGCAGCTGGGTGCGGACCATCTTCGCCGCGCGTTCCACCGCGCCGCCGGAGACCCAGGTGTGGCGGCCGCGGCAGCCTCCGCCGGCCGGCGGCTGGTCGGTGTCGACCGGTGCCACGTGCACCTCGTCGATGCCGAGCGTCTCCTGGACGATCTGCCGGGCCAGCGTGGTGAACCCCTGCCCGGTCTCCACGGCCGCGCACAGCACGGTCGCCACGCCGTCGTGGACCTTCACGGTCGCCGTGGACACCTCGTCGGCGCCCTCCGTGCCGAGCATGTGCACCATGCCCAGGCCGTAGCCGACGCCCCGGCGCACCGCGCCCGGCTCGCCCGCGCCCTCGGGGCCGCCGGGCAGCAGCCACTCCTCCTCCGGGGCGTCCTTGGGCAGGGCCGGGAGGGGGAAGTCACGGACCGCCTGGAGCAGTTCGGCCACCGGTGCCGGGCAGGTCACCGTCTGGCCGATCGGCAGGACGTCGCCGGTCGCGAGCACGTTGCGCAGCCGCAGCTCGGCCGGGTCCTCGCCGAGTTTCTTCGCGAGCTTGTCCATCTGCGCCTCGTAGGCGGCGCAGACCTGCATGGCGCCCTCGCCGCGTACATGGCCGGAGGGCGGGTTGTTGGTGCGTACGGCCCAGCCCTCGATGAAGGCGTTCGGGACGACGTAGGGGCCGCAGGCGAAGGAGACGGCGGCGGCGAGGGCCTCCGCGGAGGTGTCGGCGTACGCGCCCGCGTCCAGCAGGATCTGCGCCTCGACCTTCACCAGCCTGCCCTCGGCGTCGGCGTGGTGGCGGTAGCGCAGGAGGGTCGGGTGGCGGTGGACGTGGCCGAGGAAGGATTCCTCGCGGGTGGCCGTGAGCTTCACCGGGCAGCCGGTCTTGAGCGCGAGCAGGCCGAGCGGGAGCTGGAAGCCCTGGTCCTCGCGGTCGGCGGTGGCACCGGGCACCCCGGTGACGACGATCTTCACCCGATCGGGGGACAGGCCGTAGCAGGCCGCGGCGGTGTTGCGGTCGGCGTGCGGGTCGGTGGAGGCCAGGTACAGCTCCACGCCGCCGTCGGGGCGCGGCACCGCGAGACCGGCCTCGGCGCCGATGGGGGCCGGGTCCTGGCGGCCGATGCGGTACAGGCCCTCGACGACGACCTCGCCCGCCGCGTCCGGGTCGCCGTGGCGCAGCGGGATGTGCCGGATCAGGTTGCCGTCGGGGTGCAGGGGTTCGGCCTCGAACGCCTGCTCGGGGTCGGTCACGGGGTCGAGTACCTCGTACTCGACGATGACGGCGGCGGCGGCCATCCGCGCGGTGTCCGGGTGGTCGGCGGCGACGGCCGCGATGGGCTCGCCGTGGTGCCGTACGACCTCGGAGGCGAACACCGGGCGGTCGGGCGTGCCCCGGCCGTGGCGGGGGGTGCCGGGTACGTCCTCGTGGGTGACGACGGCCCGTACGCCGGGCATCTCGCGCGCGTGGCTGGTGTCGATGGACACGATGCGCGCGTGTGCGTGCGGGGAGCGCAGCACGGCTGCCCACAGCAGGCCCTCGGCCCACAGGTCGGCCGCGTACGGGAAGGTGCCCTCGGTCTTGGCGCGGGCGTCGGCGTGCGGCAGGGAGGCGCCGAGACCGTGCGGGAGCGCGTCGGTGGCGGGGGCCGCTTCCGCGGTGGTGGTCGCGGTGGCCGCTTCGTTGCTCACGCCTGGCCTCCGTCCTGGCCGTAGTGCTGGTCGTGCGGTCCTGGTGTACCGAAGGTGCCGGGGCTGTCGAAGACTCCGGGCGACTCGAACGCCGACGGGTTGACGCCACCGGAGCCCGGGCCCGCCTGGTGCGGAATACGTGCCTCTTCGCCGTCCGTCTCGGCGTCGGGAGCGGTGTGGTGGGTCTCGCGTTCGGCGACGACCTCCTGGACGGCTTCCAGGACTCCCCGGTAGCCGGAGCAACGGCACAGGTTGCCGCACAGGGCCTGCCGGGTCTCCAGCTCGGTCGGCGCCGGGTTGCCCTCCAGCAGGTCGTGCACGGTCATCGCCATGCCCGGCACGCAGAAGCCGCACTGCACGGCACCGCACCGGGCGAGGGCGCGCTGCACGTCGGAGGGCTGTCCGTCGGCGGCCAGGCCCTCGACGGTGCGGACCTCGCTGCCGGCCGCGGTGACCGCCGGGACCAGGCAGGAGGCCACCAGGCGCCCGTCGACCTGCACGTTGCAGGCGCCGCACTCGCCCTGCGAGCAGCCGTCCTTGGCCCCGGCGAGGCCGAGCCGTTCCCGCAGGACGTACAGCAGGGACTCGCCGATCCAGGCGTCGGTGACGGGGCGGTCGGTGCCGTTGACGCTCAGGACGTAGGAGGCCAGGGGGTGGTCGTCGTGCGGGGCGAGGGCGGCCGGGGCGGGGTCCTCGGAAGTGTCTTGCTCCGGCTGCTCCGACTGTTCCGGCTGCTCCGGCGCTGCCGGGGCGTCCGGCGTGTCGTGGGTTTCGGAGGATTCCGGCGGGACATCGGGTCCGGGCGTGTCTGCCGAGGGCGCGGTGTCGTGCGCGGCCGTGTCGTGCGTCGCCGCCGTGCCGACCGGGCCTGTCGGGCCGGCCGGGTCCGGTGCGTCGGCCGTGACAGCCGTTCCCACGGCCTGTGGCGCGTGCTCCGGCTCGGCGGCCCCGTCGTGGGCTGCCGGGCCGTCAGCGGGGCCTTCAGGGGCCTGCGCGGGGCTGTGGCCGCCGCTCGGGGCGGGCGCCGCCGACCCGGCCTGGGGCTCGTCCGTGCCGGACGCGTGGCCGGGGTGCGCGGGAGCGGGGCCGGCCTCGGGTGCGGGCCGGGGCCCGTGCTCGGCCGGACGCCCGGTGTACGCCGTCGGGGGCGCGAAGCCCTCGGACGCGGGCGCTCCGGGCGCCGCGGAGGTGTCGGCCGGGTGCGGGTGGCCCGACGGGCCCGCCCCGGCGGGATCGCCCTGCCGCGGTGCCGCCTCCGGCTGCGCCCACGGCTGTCCCGCGCCCTCCGTCGCCCAGGGCGCGGGCGCGCCGCCGGGGAGGGTGGCCGGCGGGGTGCCGCCCCATTGCTCGACCAGCGAGGACGTGGTGAACTCGCCCGATTCGTCCGGAAGGTCGCCTCCGGCGACCGGGATCGACCACTGGCCGGTGACGTCGTGTCCGGGGGCGGACGGGGCCGCGGGCTCCTCGAAGGTCCACTGCTGGGTGGCGCCGGGGTGGTACGCGAACCGGTCGTCCGCGGCCTGATCCTGGGGCACGGCGTTCGGGTCGGGCCACTGGTGGCCGTCGGCCGGCACCGTCCAGGTGCCGGTGGCGGCCGGGTCGTCCGACCCGCCGCTCACCGTTATCGGCGGCGGCACATAGCCGTGGCCGGGTGCGGCCAGGGGACTGTCACCGGACAGCAGGGCGTCGATGCCGCCCTCGGGGAGCTTGACGAAGGCGGTGGCGCCGTCGTCGTAGTCGCCCTGGGGCAGCGGGTTCCAGCGGCCGCCGCCCTGGGGCGCGCTCTCTCCGTGCTGGTCGTCGGTCACGACAGCGCCCTCCCCAGTGCTCGTCGGGCCAGCGCGGCGACGGTGCGCCGCAGGTGCAGTACGGCGGGCGGAAGCGGCGCCACGGAGCCGTCCGGCTCGGGGGCCGGGTCGGGGATGCACGCCGCGGCGACGTACTCCCCGAAGGCGTTCAACGCCTCCGGGACGAGCGCGCGGTCGTTGTCCCAGTCGATCAGCCCGGCGACCCATTGCTCGGCCTCCAGAGGCCTGAGCGGCATCGGCGCTATGGCACCCACCGCACAGCGCACCCCGCGCCGGGCCGGGTCGAGCACCAGGGCCACGGAAGCCACCGCGCGGCCGGGGCCGGTGCGTCCGGTCGCCTTCAGGAAGACCTGCGGGGCGTGCAGCAGGGGCACGCGCACGAAGCCGATGAGTTCGCCGCCGCGCAGCATCTCCACGCCGGCCAGCAGGTGCGAGACCGGGATCTCCCGGCCGGCCCCGCCCGGGCCCGCGATGATCAGCGTCGCCTCCAGGGCGGCGAGGACCGGCAGTGCGTCGCCCGTGGGCGCGGCCGAGGCGATGTTGCCGCCCAGGGTGCCCGCGTTGCGGATGTGCGGCGGGCCCGCGGCGCGCGCGGCGGCGGCGAGCGCCGGGATCAGGGCCGCGAAGTCGGGGCGGCCCATGCGCGCGTGCGTGAGACCCGCGCCGAGCAGTGCGTGGCCGTCCTGGTACTGCCAGCCGCGGATCTCGCTGATCCGCCCGAGACCCACCAGGGCCGCCGGCCTGAGCTGACCTGAGTTGACGGCGGCCATCAGGTCGGTGCCGCCCGCAACGGGGACTGCCGTGGGCATGGCGGTGAGGGCCGCCACGGCCTCGTCCAGCGTCGTGGGCAGCGTGACGGCCTGCGCCGCCTGCGGTGCGTGCGTGGTCAAACCGGCTGCCCCTTCCCGCTGCCCCACCTGGTCCCACCTGTGTGGCCGTACGGTACGTGCTCACAGGGCGGACGTGGCAACTCTGGCACATCTTCGCAAGGGCCGAACGCGGGGGTCCGCTAGGAGGCATTCGCCCACCTCGTCGGGGAGATGGTCCGTTTTCGCACGTCATCACCACTGCGCACGAATTGCCACTCTTCGGGGACCATTCTGTGGTTTTTCCACTATGTGTTCTACAGGTCTGTCCCGGGTGTCCACGGGTTCGGGACCGGCCCCTCCAGCGGGCGGCCCGGCACACCGGGGCGCCGCTGCCAGGGCCGGGGCCCGGCCGGTGGCCGATAGGCGACGCCGAGGGCGTCAAGTCGCCGGTAGTGGGCGGCCATCCGGCGCTCGAAGTCCGCGAAGTCCCGCTCCGGCGGGGCGGGCAGCCTGCTCCAGGCGACCTCGGCGAAGGCGGCGAGCCTGGGGAAGGTCTGGTAGTCCACGCGCGCGGCGTCCTCCATCGCCTCGGTCCAGACGTTGGCCTGGGTGCCCAGCACGTGCCGGGCGTCCTCCTCGGTGAGTTGGGGCGGCACGGGCTCGAACCGGTAGACGTCCTCCAGGGTGCGTACGAAGCCGATCGGCACGGGCTCGTCCTCGCCCGGGGCCTGCCGGTGATCCAGGTAGACGTGCTGCTCAGGGCACATGACGACGTCGTGTCCGGCCCGTGCGGCGGCGATGCCGCCCCCGTACCCGCGCCAGGAGGACACGGCGGCGCCCGGGGCCAGCCCGCCCTCCAGGATCTCGTCCCAGCCGATGAGGCGGCGCCCGCGCGCGGCGAGCCACCGGTCGAAGTGTCCGATGAACCAGGACTGCAACTCGTCCTCGCCGGCGAGGCCCAGTTCCGTGATGCGGGTCTTGGCGGTCACCGACTCGCGCCACTGGTCCTTGCGGCATTCGTCGCCGCCGACGTGGACGAAGGCCGAGAACTCGGCAGCGTCCGCCGGGAACAGCTCCAGGACTTCCTCGAACACCTCCTCGTAGAAGCGCAGGGTGGTGTCAGTGGGGGCGAGTACGTTCGAAGAGATCCCCCAGGTGTCCCAGACGGTGAGGGCGGTGGTGTCGATGACGTCGGTGTTGCCGAGTTCCGGATACGCGGCGACGGCGGCCTGCGAGTGGCCCGGCACGTCGATTTCCGGGACGACGCTGATATGCCGCTCGGCGGCGTAGGCGACGATCTCCCGGATGTCGTCCTGGGTGTAGTAACCGCCGTGCGGCTTCTGGTCCCACAGCGGCGAGGCACGGTGACCGAATTTCGTCCGCGCCCGCCAGGAGGCGACCTCGGTCAGTCTGGGGTGGCGCCGGATCTCGATCCGCCAGCCCTGGTCGTCCGTCAGATGGAAGTGGAAGACGTTGAGTTTGTGCGCGGCCATCAGGTCCAGGTAGCGCAGGACGCCTTCCTTGGGCATGAAGTGCCGGGCGACGTCGAGCATGAGGCCGCGCCAGCGGAAACGGGGAGCGTCGTGGACGGTGACCGCGGGAAACTCCCACTCCCTCCGGCCGGTGACGGGGGCCCGCCGGAATGCCTCCGGCCCGAGGAGCTGACGGAAGGTCTGCGCGCCCCAGAACAGGCCGGCCTCGCTCGCGCCGTCGATGGCGATGAGATACCCGTCCGCGCACAGCCGGTAGGCCTCGGGGCTGCCGAGTCCGGCCGCGAGCGAGGGGATGATCCGCAGCAGAATGCGGTTCCCGCTGGTGCGGTGGGGGTGCAGCGGGAGTCCGGTCGCCGCGCCGACGGTCGAGCGCAGCCACCGCGCGACCCGTTCGGTGCCCTCGGTGGCCTCGATCTCGGTGTCCGCGTCGACGACGTATCCGGTGCCGCCGCCGGGCAGCGAGGCCGAGACGCGGCCCGGCGCCGGGATCAGCGCCACATCGGGTTCCGGGAAAAGGGGCTTGTCGCTCATGACCTCAGTCCTTGACCGCTCCGCCCAGTCCAGAGACCAGGCGTCGTTGTACGAGTACGAAGAAGACCAGCACCGGAATCGTCATCACCGTGGAGGCCGCCATGACCCCGCCCCAGTCCGGCTCGTCCGGCTTGTAGAACACCAGCAGGGCCATCGGCAGGGTCGACTGCGAGGTGTCGCTGATGATGAAGGACTTGGCGAACAGGAAGTCGTTCCAGGCCGAGATGAAGGAAAACACGCTCGTGGCCACCAGGCCGGGGAAGACGAGCGGGAAAAGGATCTGCCAGAGGAATCGTCCGCGGCTCGCCCCGTCCAGGTACGCGGCCTCCTCCAGCGCCTCCGGCACCGCTTTCACGAACCCCCTCAGCATCCAGATCGCGAAGGGCAGCGAGAAGGCGATGTGAGGCAGGATCAGCGAGCCGAGGGTGTTCAGCTGGCCGGCGTCCCGCATGAGGAAGAACAGGGGGATGGTGAGGGCTTCCACGGGCACCGTCTGGGCCACCAGAAACATGATCAGCAAGGTGGTCCGAAAGCGGAAACGGAATCGTGTGACGGCGGTCGCGGCGAGAAACGCGATCACCGCGGAGACGGCCACGACGGTGCCCGAGACGATGAGGCTGTTGGCGAAGTAACGGCCGAATTCCTGCTGCCCGAAGACCCGCCGGAAGGCGTCCAGGGACGGCGAGAGCGTCCACGGCCGGGGCCGGTCGGACTCGATCTCGCCGGCCGGTTCAAAGGCGCTCAGCACCATCCAGTACAGCGGGAAGGCGACGGCGGCGGCGATCAGCAGGGCCGAGACCTCCGCGGCCAACCGCCACGGACGCTGCACACGCACCCGAAGAAGATTCACAGCTCCTCCCCCTGCCGGCGCAGCAGCCGCAGGTACACCAGCGTCACGGCGAGCAGGATCAGCAGCATCACCACGCCGATCGCCGAGCCGAGACCGTACTGGGAGGAGGCGAACGCCTGTTGGTAGGCGTACACGTTCAGCACCAGGTTCTGGCCCGCGATGCCGCCGCCGTTCGTGATGACGTAGATCTGCGTGAAGACCTTGAAGTCCCAGATGACCGACTGGATCGTGACGACGGTGAGGATCGGCCGGAGCATCGGCGCGAGCACCGAGCGCCAGATCCGCCACTGCGAGGCGCCGTCCAGGGCCGCGGCCTCCAGCACCTCGGACGGTACGGCGCGGATCCCGGCGTAGACCGTCACCATCACGAAGGGGAAGGAGCACCAGACCACTTCGAGCAGGACGAGGAAGAAGGCGCTGTAGCGCCCGTACGTCCACGAGTGGTCGCCCAGCCCCAGGACCCGGTTGACGGGCCCGAAGTCCGGGTCGAACAGGAAGAGCCACACCGTGGAGCCGGTGACGGCCGGGGTCGCCCAGGCACCGAGCGCCGCGAGCATCAGCGCCAGCCGGGGTACGGCACGCACCCGCGTGAGCAGCACGGCGAGCGCACAGCCGACGACGAGGGTGGAGACGACACAGGCCCCGGCGAACACCACGGTGGCCAGCAGCACCTGCCAGAACTGACTGTCGGAGAAGAGATCGGCGTAGTTGCCGGCGCCGCGGAAAGCGGCCGGTTCCCCTCCACTGACCTGTGCCTGGGTGTAGCGGAAGAGGGAGATCAGGCCGAGCTGGTAGACGGGATAGACGAGCAGACCGCCGAGGACGACGAGCGCGGGCGCGAGATACAGCCAGGGTGTCCAGCCGACGCCACGCTCCAAGGGGCGCGGGGCTGTGACGTCCGCGGCTCCGCCGCGTGGGCGCGGCACGCCACGCACGACCCGCACCCGCCGGCGATCCCCGACTCCCGCCCCCTGGGGCGCCGTCACCCCGCGGACCCGAACGCGGCGTCCATCTTCTTCGCCGCCCCCTCAGCGGCCGCGTCCACACTCTTCTTGCCGCTGATCACCTCCTGGAACATCGTCGGCAGCACCAGCGAGGAGTCGATCTGCGACCATGCGGGCGAGACGGGCACGAACTTCGTGCCGGACGCGAGTGTCCGCACGAACGGCTTCACGAAGGGCTGCCGCGCGGCCGCCTGGTCGCGGACGTCGGTGAAGGTCGGCAGGAAACCCATCGCGTCGAACAGGGCGGACTGCGTCTTCTTGGAGGCCAGCCGCTCCATGAGGTCCACGGCGAGGGTGCGGTGGGAGGTGCTCTTCAGGACGCCGATGTTGTTGCCGCCCGCGAAGGCCGGGGCGACGGAGCCGGAGGTCACGCCCGGCAGCGGTACGACCGCGTACTTGCCCTTGACCTTTCCGGCCTCCACCGCCGCGTGGCTGAAGTCACCGCCGATCGCCATCCCGGCCTTGCCCGCGGCGAACGCGGTCACCGTGTCGTTGCCGCCCATGCCCGCGCACTTGGCGGCGGGACAGTTGTCGGCGGAGAAGAGGGACGTGTAGGCCTTGATGCCCTTGCGGGCCGCGGCGCTGTCGAGGGCCGAGGCGTACGAGCCGCCCTTGCCGTCGGCCAGCTCGCCGCCGTTCGCCCAGAGGAACGGCATGGCCCCGTAGGTGTAGGCGCCGCCGACGACCAGGCCGTACAGATCGGGTTTCGCGGCGCGGATCGCACGGGCCGTGGTGGCCAGCTCGGCCAGGGACGTCGGCGGTTTCAGGCCGAGTTCCCCGAAGACGTCGGTGCGGTAGTACAGGGCGCGGACGCCGACGTAGAAGGGCGCGCCGTAGACTTTTGCGTCCACGGTGACCGACTGCCGGGCCGTCGGGTCGGTGCTCTTCGCCTCGCTCCAGGCGGAGAAGTCCTTGGTGACGTCGAGGAGTCCGCCGTCGTGGACGTAGCCGGCCGTGTCGGTGTTG
The DNA here is from genome assembly GCF_001542625.1 of Streptomyces griseochromogenes. Taxonomy (NCBI): domain Bacteria; kingdom Bacillati; phylum Actinomycetota; class Actinomycetes; order Kitasatosporales; family Streptomycetaceae; genus Streptomyces; species Streptomyces griseochromogenes. The sequence goes on from NZ_CP016279.1 coordinate 9,745,094, forward strand.
CCGTACTCGATGACGTCGGGCGCGGAGGCCGGGTCGTTGAAGGCGGCCTTGACGCGCTGGGCGCGGGTCTCGACCGGGATGTACTCGACGTCGATCTCGGTGTTCTTGTGGGCCTTCTCGAAGCCGGCGACGACCGTGTCGACGATCTTCTTCTTCGGCGCGTTGCCGACCTCCTGGAAGAGCCAGACCCTCAGGGTTCCGGTCTTCTCGTCCTTGTCGGAGGAGGAGTTGGAGGAGGACTGCGGGGCGCAGGCGGTGGCGACGACGAGGGTGAGCAGTGCGGCGAGTGGGGCGGACAGCTTCATGGAGCGTTCCTCCGGAGAGTGTGCGTTGCAACATGCGCAATGACTGTTTCACTCTGCACAACACCACGGAGGCTATGGACAACATGAACATGCCGACAAGAGGCTCCACCACCTTGTGACCAGAAAACACAAAGGCCCCCGGGACACGCCTCGGCGTGTCCCGGGGGCCCTGCGGTGTTCAGGCGGGCGGCAGACCCCTTACTTCTTGTCGCCGCCCTTGTCGTCGCCACCGCTGCCCATGGAGTCGTAGATCTCCTTGCACATGGGACATACGGGGTACTTCTTCGGGTCGCGGCCCGGGACCCACACCTTGCCGCACAGCGCCACGACGGGGGTGCCGTCGAGGGCGCTCGCCATGATCTTGTCCTTCTGGACGTAGTGGGCGAAGCGCTCGTGGTCGCCGTCGCCGTGGGACACCTGTGGCGTCGGCTCTACGAGGGTCCCCGTACCAGTCCCGCGCTCGGGCTCAAGAGTGCTCATACCAGCCAGGGTACTGAAGCGCACAGGGATCAGTTGAGTGAAGGGTCGTCCGGATACGTGGCGACCATCGCCAGTTCGTTCCGCTGGCGGCGCAGGACCTCGCGCCACAGTCGCTCCGGGGCCGGCGAGGACACGTCCCCCGGCTCGGACTCGACGACGTACCAGGCGCCTTCCACCAGCTCGTCCTCCAGCTGGCCGGGGCCCCAGCCGGCGTAGCCGGCGAAGATTCTCAGGGAGCCGAGGGCCGAGGCGAGCAGCTCCGGCGGGGCTTCGAGATCCACCAGACCGATCGCGCCGTGCACGCGCCGCCAGCCGAGCGGGGCACGGTCGCTGTTCGCGCCACCCGGGATGACCGCGACGCCGAGCGCCGAGTCCAGCGAGACGGGGCCTCCCTGGAAGACCACACCGGGCTCGCCCGCGAGATCGGCCCAGCCCTCCAGGATGTCGCCCACGTCCACCGGGGTGGGACGGTTGAGGACGACACCGAGCGAGCCCTCCTCGTCGTGGTCGAGAAGGAGCACCACCGCGCGGTCGAAGTTCGGGTCCGCCAGGGCGGGCGTGGCCACGAGCAGCCGCCCTGTGAGCGAGGACACCTCGGTCATGCCAGACATGATCCCGCATCTTTCCCCGGAGTGGGGAGCCAATCGGGGTGTGGGGGTGAACGCAGCTTGAATCGGGTCGTGCGCCCCGAAAGGGCCTCGTTCGGGGCGGTGGCGGGAGACGGGCGGGCGCAGCGGGGCGGCCCGGACGCGCACACCTTCGACGGTGACCCCATGTGCCCGATTGGGAACGGTTCGTGTTGTGACACAGCTATGACGCGGCTGGATGGTACTTGGGCTTACGGGAGGGGGGTGAACGGCGATTACCCTGTCTCTCCGGCCCCCGCGCAAAGTGATCGGCCGGCCCCTGCCCGACTCATCGGAACGCGAGATACATGACCGTCAACGACGATGTCCTGCTTGTCCACGGCGGAACCCCGCTGGAGGGTGAGATCCGTGTCCGCGGTGCGAAGAACCTCGTACCCAAGGCCATGGTCGCCGCCCTGCTGGGCAGCGGGCCGAGTCGACTGCGCAACGTTCCGGACATCCGTGACGTGCGTGTCGTACGCGGCCTGCTCCAGCTGCACGGGGTGACGGTGCGTCCGGGCGAAGAGCCCGGTGAACTGGTGATGGACCCGACCCACGTCGAGAGCGCGAACGTCGCCGACATCGATGCCCACGCGGGTTCGAGCCGTATCCCCATCCTGTTCTGCGGTCCCCTGCTGCACCGTCTCGGCCACGCGTTCATTCCCGGCCTCGGCGGCTGCGACATCGGCGGCCGGCCCATCGACTTCCACTTCGACGTGCTGCGGCAGTTCGGCGCGACGATCGAGAAGCGCGCGGACGGACAGTACCTGGAGGCTCCGCAGCGGCTGCGCGGTACGAAGATCCGGCTGCCGTACCCGTCCGTCGGCGCGACCGAGCAGGTGCTGCTGACGGCCGTACTGGCCGAGGGCGTCACGGAGTTGTCCAACGCGGCCGTCGAGCCGGAGATCGAGGACCTGATCTGCGTTCTGCAGAAAATGGGCGCGATCATCGCGATGGACACCGACCGCACGATCCGCATCACCGGTGTGGACAAGCTCGGCGGCTACACCCACCGCGCCCTGCCGGACCGTCTGGAGGCCGCGTCCTGGGCTTCCGCGGCCCTCGCGACCAACGGCAACATCTACGTCCACGGCGCCCAGCAGCGCTCGATGATGACGTTCCTGAACACCTACCGGAAGGTGGGCGGTGCCTTCGAGATCGACGACGAGGGCATCCGCTTCTGGCACCCGGGCGGCCAGCTGAAGTCCATCGCGCTGGAGACGGACGTGCACCCCGGCTTCCAGACCGACTGGCAGCAGCCGCTGGTGGTGGCCCTGACGCAGGCGACGGGCCTGTCCATCATCCACGAGACGGTGTACGAGTCCCGGCTCGGCTTCACCTCGGCGCTGAACCAGATGGGCGCTCACATCCAGCTCTACCGCGAGTGCCTGGGCGGTTCCGACTGCCGCTTCGGCCAGCGCAACTTCCTGCACTCCGCGGTCGTCTCGGGCCCGACCCGGCTGCAGGGCGCCGACCTGGTCATCCCCGACCTGCGCGGCGGCTTCTCGTACCTGATCGCGGCCCTGGCCGCCGAGGGCACCTCCCGCGTCCACGGCATCGAGCTGATCAACCGCGGCTACGAGAACTTCATGGAGAAGCTCATGGAGCTGGGCGCCAAGGTCGAGCTGCCCGGCAAGGCACTCGGCTAGGCCTCAGGAACGGCGAACGGGCGGCTCCCCTGGTGACAGGGGAGCCGCCCGTTTCGGCGTCTTCGGCTGGAGCGCGCCCCAAAGGGGCGCGGGGAACTGCGCGACCAGCCGCAACTGGCCCGCAGTCACCCACCGCGCTCAGTGGGCCGGCGCTCCAGAGCGGAGCGCTTACTTGCCCTTGGCCGCTTCCTTGAGCTTCGAGCCCGCGGAGACCTTCACGCTGTAGCCGGCCGGGATGTTGATGGGCTCACCGGTCTGCGGGTTGCGCGCGGTACGAGCGGCACGGTGGGTGCGCTCGAAGGTCAGGAAGCCGGGGATGGTGACCTTCTCGTCGCCCTTGGAGACGATGTCGCCGACGACCTCGGCGAACGCGGCCAGAACGGCGTCGGCGTCCTTGCGGGTCACCTCGGCGCGGTCGGCCAGCGCGGCCACCAGCTCACTGCGGTTCATGTTGTTACTCCCGTGTTCTTCTTGCCGTTGAGGCGTGAGGTGAGAATCGATGCCGATGCGCTCGCGCCCAGGGACGCATCCTGCCCCTACCTGCGGCGGGAAAGCCAATCCGGCACCCGTAGGAGTCGTGAGAACACCCTAGGGAGTCACACGAAAAGCGCCCGCTCGGCCGTCACCCTAGAGGTCTCCCGCCGCCCTCGGGTTCCGCGACGCGCCGGTGCAGGGGCCGCCGTGGCGATCCTCACAGCCCCTGCACAGTAGGGCACGAGCGCCTAGGACGCGGTCCCGACGGCCTTCGCGGCCTCGCGGACCGCACCGGCCACCGCGCCCGCGACCTTGTCGTTGAAAACGCTCGGAATGATGTAGTTGGGGTTCAGCTCGTCCTCGGTCACCACGTCGGCCAGAGCCTTTGCGGCGGCGAGCATCATCTCGGTGTTGACCGTACGGGACTGAGCGTCCAGCAGGCCGCGGAAGACACCCGGGAAGACCAGCACGTTGTTGATCTGGTTCGGGAAGTCGGAGCGGCCGGTGGCCACAACAGCGGCCGTCTGACGGGCGATTGCGGGGTCGACCTCGGGATCCGGGTTCGCAAGCGCGAACACGATCGCGCCCTCCGCCATGGCGGCCACGTCGTCGCCGTCGAGAACGTTCGGGGCGGAGACGCCGATGAACACGTCGGCGCCGTGCACGGCCTCCTTCAGGGTGCCGGTGAGGCCCTCGGGGTTGGTGTTGTCGGCGATCCAGCGCAGCGGGGAGTCGGACGGGGCGTCCACCAGGTCCTCGCGGCCGGAGTGCACGACACCGTGGATGTCGGCGACGACGGCGTTCTTCAGGCCCGCCGCGAGCAGCAGCTTGAGGATGGCCGTACCGGCCGCGCCGGCGCCGGACATGACGACGCGGATGTTCTCGATCGCCTTGCCCGCGACGCGAAGTGCGTTGGTCAGGGCGGCGAGGACGACGATCGCGGTCCCGTGCTGGTCGTCGTGGAAGACGGGGATGTCGAGGGCCTCGCGCAGCCGGGCCTCGATCTCGAAGCAGCGGGGCGCGGAGATGTCCTCCAGGTTGATGCCGGCGAAGCCGGGGGCGATCGCCTTGACGATCTCGACGATGGCGTCGGTGTCCTGGGTGTCCAGGCACAGCGGCCAGGCGTCGATGCCGGCGAAGCGCTTGAAGAGGGCCGCCTTGCCCTCCATGACGGGCAGCGCGGCCTTGGGGCCGATGTTGCCGAGGCCCAGCACCGCGGAGCCGTCCGTCACGACCGCAACGGAGTTGCGCTTGATGGTGAGGCGGCGGGCGTCCTCGGGGTTCTCGGCAATCGCCATGCAGACGCGGGCCACACCCGGCGTGTAGACCATGGAGAGGTCGTCACGGTTGCGGATGGGGTGCTTGGACTGCATCTCGATCTTGCCGCCGAGGTGCATGAGGAACGTACGGTCGGAGACCTTGCCGAGCGTGACGCCCTCGATACCGCGGAGTTTCTCGACGATCTCGTCGGCGTGCGCGGTCGAGGTGGCCGCGATGGTGACGTCGATGCGGAGCTTCTCATGGCCGGACGCGGTGACGTCGAGGCCCGTGACCGAGCCTCCGGAGGACTCCACGGCGGTGGTGAGCTGCGAGACGGCGGTTCCGCTCGCGGGCACCTCCAGCCGGATGGTCATCGAGTAGGAGACGCTGGGCGCCGTTGCCATGGCCGACTTCCTCTGCTTTCACCGTGTCGCGAATTGTGCCGTCCGATCGTCGCACCTACCCGTGAGTACCTGATAGTCGCCCTGGATTGCGGACGTTTTGTTCACGGCAGGCGCATGGTTTCGGAAAATTGATTCCACCATACGAGAAGCGATCAGGTGGTGGAAGAGGCCGGCCAGGCAAAGAAAGAGGCCCACGTCACATCAGTGACGTGGGCCTCTCACACGTTCATGACACCGACCCGCCATGCTCGCCTCGCGGCAAGGGGTCCCTCGCAGGGACAAAGGTTGGGCCCGGGGGCTTGGATCGAGCCGGTGCCACACCAAGGCTAACAAACGGATCCCGTACGGCCATTCCCATCGGCGCGGTTCACAGGATTCAGTCCCGCAGGAGGTCCGGCACCCCCGCCCCGTCCGGCTCGTCCCGCACGCCGGAGACCACCGTGAGCTGCTGGGTGGCGCGGGTCAGCGCCACGTACAGCACGCGCAGGCCTGCCGGGGACTCGTCCGCGATCTCCGCCGGGGACACCACGATCGTCGCGTCGTACTCCAGGCCCTTGGCCTCCAGGCTGCCGAGTGCCACCGCCCGGTCGCCGAGCCCGGCCAGCCAGCGCCGGGCCTCCTCGCGCCGGTTCATCGCGACGACCACGCCGACCGTGCCGTCCACCAGCCCGAGGAGGTCCTCGGCCGCCCGGCGCACGGTCTGCTCGAGGGAGTCCCCGGCGACCACGAAACGCGGCTCGACCCCGGTGGACCGTACGGCGGACGGCGCCTGGGAGCCCGGCATGGCGAGAGCCAGGACCTTGGCGGCCAGCTCGGCGATCTCGGACGGGTTGCGGTAGTTCACGGTGAGCTGGAAGCGGCGCCGGGGACGGGTGCCGAGGGCCTCGTCGCGGGCCTCGGCCGCCTCGTCCGGGTCGGACCAGGAGGACTGGGCCGGGTCGCCGACGACCGTCCAGGTGGCGTGCCGGCCGCGCCGGCCGACCATGCGCCACTGCATCGGCGTGAGGTCCTGTGCCTCGTCCACGATGACGTGCGCGTACTCGGTGCGCTCCTGTGCGAGCCGTTCGGCCCGCTCGCGCTGGGTCTCCTCGCGCACCGGCATCAGCTCCTCCAGGCCGGTGAGCTGGTCCAGCGGGTCCATCTCGCGCTTCTTCTTCGGCCGGGCCGGGGCGCCGAGGACCGCCTGGAGCTCGTCGAGCATGGCGATGTCGTGCACGGAGTACCCGTCCCGCTTCAGCGAGCGGGCGACCTTGCGGACCTCGCCGGGGTTGAGGATCCGGCGGGCCCAGCGGCCGAGCCGCCGCTCGTCCGCCATGGCGGCGAGAACCCCCTTGGGGGTGAGCTCGGGCCACCAGGCGTCCAGGAAGGCGATGAAGGCGTCCTCGGTCGTGACGTCGTCGTCGAAGGAGGAGCGCAGCTCGGCGGCCAGTTCGGGGTCGCTGTGCCGGGAGGCCGAGCCGGACTTCGCCCACAGGGCGTCCAGGAGCAGCCTGCGGGCGCGCGGGCGGAGCAGATTGACCGGTGCGGTGCCGCCGAGGGCGGTACGGCGGATACGTTCCAGCTCACCGGCCTCCAGCTCGAGGCGGCGGCCGAAGGCGACGACGCGCAGGCGGGACGGGGGACCGTCGAAGGCCCGGCGCTCGCTGTCCTCGTCCAGGGCGAGCTGCCCCGCCGGAGCGGCCGGCCCCAGCTCCAGCGCGCCCCGGGCGACCTTCCGCAGTACCTTCAGCATCCGGTAGGAGCCCTTGGCGCGGGCCACGGACGGGGAGTCGTAGAGCGTGGCCTCCGCACCGACGGCGTCCACGGCGAGTGATCCGATCGCGCGGATGGCGACCTGGCCCTCCTCGCCGAGCGAGGGCAGCACGCCCTCGGTGTAGGCCACCAGCAGCGGGGTCGGCGAGACGATCAGGATGCCCCCCGCGTAGCGTCTGCGGTCCTGGTAGAGCAGATAGGCGGCGCGGTGCAGGGCGACCGCCGTCTTGCCGGTACCGGGACCGCCCTCGACATACGTCACGGAGGCGGCGGGGGCGCGGATGACCAGGTCCTGCTCGGCCTGGATGGAGGAGACGATGTCCCGCATGGTGTGGGTGCGGGCCTGGCCGAGCGCGGCCATCAGGGCGCCGTCGCCGATGGCGGGCAGCTTGCGGCCGTCGAGGAAGGCGGTCAGCTCGGGGCGCATCAGGTCGTCCTCGACCCCGAGGACCCGGCGGCCCTTGGAGCGGATGACCCGGCGCCGCACGACCCGGCCGGGATCGACGGGGGTCGAGCGGTAGAAGGGGGCGGCGGCGGGCGCCCGCCAGTCGATCACCAGCGGGGCGTAGTCCTCGTCGAGCACGCCGATCCGGCCGATGTGCAGGGTCTCGGCGATGTCGGCGGTGTTGTCCGGGCGGACCACGCCCTCGGCGGGCTCGACCGCCGTGTACGCCCCGTCGGGGCCCTTCTTGCCGTCCTTGCCGAGGAGCAGGTCGATCCGTCCGAAGAGGAAGTCCTCGAACTCGTTGTTGAGCCGGTTGAGGTGGACACCGGCCCGGAAGACCTGGGCGTCCCGCTCGGCGAGCGCGCCCGGCGTGCCGACCTGGCCGCGCTTGGCCGCGTCGTTCATGAGGAACTCCGCCTCGTGGATCTTTTCCTCGAGACGTCGGTACACCCGGTCGAGGTGTTCCTGTTCGACGCTGATCTCCCGGTCCCGAACCGAGTCGACCGCGGTTTCCTGCTGAGCCTGAGCGGCCACCGGGCCCCCTTCTGACGTGCTGGGCAGCCGTCAACCGTACGCGAAGGGGGCCCGCAGAGGCTACGCGTGCACTTCGACGAGCTTCTTGCCGTCGAAGGTCATCACCTCGAAGTGGTCGATCTCGTTCGGCTTGAGGGCGGTGCCACCACCGATGTACAGCGGCTTCTTGGCCTTGTCGGCCTTGGCGTCCGGGATGCCGTAGCCCTCGTCCGGGACGGACCAGGAGCCCAGCGTCTGACGGTCGCCGTGCTTGCCGACGGCGATCAGGGAGCACTTGAGCGGCCCCTTGACGCCCTTGAGCTGCAGGACCGCCGAGGTGCCCCAGTCCTTCTCGCCCATGGCGACGGTCGCGCTGGCACCCGTGGTGCTGTCCGTGCCCGAGATCTTGTCCGGCAGCTGGTCGAAGGTCGTCTGGGCGGTGGCCGCCAGCGGTGTGGCCGTCTGGCCCGAGTCGCCTCCGCCGTTCACCGCCATGACGGTCAGCGGGCCGCCGATGATCAGAGCGGCCGCGGCGGCGACCAGGTAGAAGCCCTTGCGTCTCTTCAGCGCGCGGCGCTCGGAGACCTCGTCGACCAGCTTCTCCACCAGGCGGGGACTCGGTTTGGCCGACAGCGACTCACCGATCGCGGGCGTGCTGCCGGTGCCCGGCAGGTCCGCGAGGGCGGCCAGCATCGGCTCCATCCCGGCCAGTTCGTCCAGTTGCTGGGCGCACCATTCGCAGCCGGCGAGATGCGCCTCAAAGGCGGTTGCCTCGGCATCGTCCAGGATCCCGAGGGCGTAGGCGCCGACGGTCTCGTGCTCGTTCGGGGCCTGTGATCCCTGCATGGACCCAGACATACCCGAACCACCCGTGCCGAACCCTTGCATACCCCCGTACCCGCTCATCACGCCGTCACCCCCCGCTCCTCCAGTGCCAGCTTCATCGACCGCAGGGCGTAGAACACCCGGGAACGGACGGTTCCGCTGGGTATGCCCAGAGTTTCCGCCGCCTCGTTGACGGTACGCCCCTTGAAGTACGTCTCGACGAGCACCTCCCGGTGGGCCGGGGTCAGGTCGTCGAGCGCGTCCGACAGCGTCATCAGCCACAGCGCCTTGTCGATCTCGTCCTCCGCGGGGATGACCTCCAGCGGCGACGGATCGACCTCCTGCGGCCGGGCCTGCCGGCTGCGGTGGCCGTCGATGACGATGCGGCGCGCGACCGTCACCAGCCAGGGGCGTACCGATCCGGTCGCCCGATTGAGCTGACCGGCGTTCTTCCAGGCACGGATGAGCGTTTCCTGCACGACGTCCTCGGCGCGCTGCCGGTCTCCGGCGACCAGCCTGAGGACATACGCAAGCAGAGGTCCGGCGTGCTCGCGATACAGGGCACGCATCAGCTCCTCATCTGGTTCCGAGGGCTGTGAGGACATGCGATGTCGGGCCCTCGTTCCACGTTCATTGGCCACGGCCGCATCCTTGCGCACGCCCACCTCCGGTGTCCGGGGGTTCCCCCAGTCGGTCGCTCGCCCACCCGTACGGACGAGGACATCGAGGCGTTCAACGTGACCTGAGAGTTTTCTTGCAGGTGCCGTGACGAGCGGGACATGCACACACATTCCCACCGCATGATCTTTACATTTCCGACACATCGCCGCAGGCGTCCGACCTGCTGTTACGGGACCCGCGGCCCAGCCGCGTGTTACGGAAATCACTCCAGCCGTCTCGCGGGCGCAATCCGGCAGAAAGCCCGTACCGGACACTCAGGCCCGGGCGAGGGCGGCCCGCCGGCGGTGCCGGGCCACCCGTTCGCGGTTCCCGCAGACCTCGCTGGAGCACCAGCGCCGCCGGCGTCCCCGTGAGGTGTCCAGGTACACGATGGTGCAGTTGTCCCCTTCGCACTCCCTGACGGCCGCCCGCGCCACGGGATCGGTGAGCAGTTCCACCGCGTCCCGCGCGACGACGGCGAGCAGCCCCGCGCACCCGGGCTCCCGGGCCAACTCCCGCACCAGTGTGCCGTCCTCGCCGCGCACCGCGCGCGGGGCCGGCGGCGCGGCCCGGGCGACCTCGTTGAGCAGGCCGAGCGCACGATCGTACGACCCCGCGTCGGCCTGGCCGGAACCGCGCACCAACTGCCCGACATGCCCGCGCAGTTCCAGGAACCCGGTCAGCCAGGAGGCGTCGGCGTGGCCGAGCGCGGTGCCGGGCGGCACGAGCCCGGACCTGCCGATCCAGGCGCACAACGGCCCGACGGCGTCCAGCCGTTCGACCGGGTGGGTGGTCGCGAGAAGGTCCAGACAGATCCGTCCCGCGTCGAACCGCAGCTCGTACGGGGGCGTGGCCGTGCGCAATGCCATGTGCCTGTCACCGCCTAGGGTCACCAGGTTGGGGAGGCGTTACGGAGGGGAGAAGCCTTTCCCTCTCTCACAGTGCCTGCCCGCACACGGCTCCGGAACCCCTCGTACCGCCTGGAGCACGCCCTTTCGGACCACACCGTGCCGCCCGGCCCACAAGGTCCCGCTCCGGCCCGTCCCCGGCGGGGTTGCCGGTGCCCGAAGCGCGGGTCGTCCCCGTTCGGTCCGGATACCCCGTCAGACCTCGCCGCCCCCGCCCACGGCCGTGACTCTTTGTCCTGCGAACGCACAGCGAGCCGCCCCAGGGGGGACCCACGGGGGACGGCGGTTCAGAAAGGAAACGTTCATGAGCATGCGCACCGGGGTCGTCGCGATGGCGACGGCCGCACTGCTGGGCGCCGGCGGCACCGGCATCGCCCTGGCACCCGCCGCGAATGCCGCCTCTTACCACGGCATCGACGGCGGCGGCGCGGTCACCGACGACTGGCAGGACGAGGAGAACCTCAGCGTCGACGACTACGCCCAGAGCAATGCCACGGCCCTGTGGGAGACCGTTCTGTACGCGGACGGCGCCCAGTGGCAGGACGACGACGGCGACTGGCACTCCTTCACCAAGAGCCAGATCGACGGCTCGTTCGGCCCGGAGACGGAATCGGCCACCCAGTGGTGGCAGGAGCACTACCACCTGTCGGACAACGACGGCGTCGTCACCGACCAGAGCTGGACGTTCGCCCAGCGCTGGCTTCTCGGCCCGGCCTCGGGCGGCACCGTCACCTACCAGGGCGACGCGCGGAACGTCACCTTCAAGCGGATCAGCGGCAAGTACCGGGTACGGATCAAGGGCACCGGCCCTTGGAAGCTCGCCTACTACGACAAGCTCGGCTGAGGACGCCTACGGGCCGGGGGCGGGTGGGGGTACGGCCTCCTGCCCCCGGGCCGAGGGCCGTACGATCGCCCGTCCTCGGGCCGCGGGCTGTGCGGTCGCCCGTGCCCGGGGCAGCGCCCACAGCAGCCCCGCCGCCAGCAGCAGGACGACGGCGAACGCGGCCATCGCCGCCTTCCGCCACCGGCCGTGCACCACTGCGCGCGGCCCCGGCTCCGGCCACGACCCCGGCTCCCGCTCCGATTCGGCCTCGGCTGCGGCCGTCGTCGGGCCGACGGGCTCCGCCCCGACCCGCGGCCACGCCTGCTCGGCCAGCTCCCACAGCACCAGCAGCCGCGCCTGATCCGCACCCGCCAGTCGGCCGAGCACCTGGACCGCTCCCCTCGGCGGCAGTCTGGCCCCGCTCAGATACCGCTGCCAGGACGACTTGCTGTAGGCGGTCCTTCGGGCCAGTTCGGCAAGGCTGAGTCCGGTACGGCCCTTGAGGACGCGCAGTTGCTCGACCAGGTGCCGTGCCTCTCTCGGCAGCGCATCCGGCAGGGGCTGCCAGCGTGTCATTCCCGTCCCCCCGTGTGCTCGCCGCTCCGCCTCGCGGGTGCGGCTCCTCCCCACCACAGTCCGGCGTCAGCCTGACGCCCGGCCGAAAACATCCGGCAGAGCGCACCCCGGCGCCCCGGAGCACTCGCGGCCGCACGTGCGCGGCCGCACGGGGCGGTCGGGCCCGCGCGGGGGAGGAACGGACCAGAGTGGTGAGCCGGACGCCGTCTCTTCCTGGGCGCCCGCCCGCGCCGCTCGCCCCGTTGCCGTGCCGCGGTACCCAGAACGGCGTACGACGGCCGGGCCTGCGACCAGTCTGGACGCACGCGTATGGGGGTGCGCGCTTCGGCCATGTCCGGGGCGCGGCCGCTCCGCTTGGCTGGAAGGCATGAGGCATACACAGAACACGGGGAACGCGCGGGAGACACCGGTCGGCAAGGTCGTCCTGGGCGCGGCCACGGTCGCCATGGGCCTGATCGCCGGGGTCTTCTACATCTTCGCCTGCGCGGTGATGCCGGCGCTGGCCCGCAGCGACGACCGGACGTACGTCGAGGTCATGCGCCACATCAACACCGTGATCCAGAACCCGGTGTTCTTCCTGAGCTTCATGGGGGCGCTGGTGCTGACGGGGTGGTCGGCGTGGCAGCTACGGGGCTCGGCCTCCGCCCGCTGGATCCGGGCGGCGCTGGTGGCGTACGCCCTGGTCTTCTTCGTCACGGTGGCGTTCAACATCCCGCTGAACAACGCCCTGGCGGCGCAGGGCGATCCCTCCGCCCTGCGGAGGCACTTCGAAGGGCCGTGGGTGGCGTGGAACGTGGTGCGGGCGGTGGGGTCGACGGTGGCGGTGGCCTTTCTGGCGCGGGCGCTGCTGGTGTGCGGGCGCTTCAGCCGGTCCGCGTGAATCGACGCCGCCGACCGGCCGGCCCCCGGGGGGTACGCGTCCGCCACGCCCCTCGGCCCTGCGACCGCAGGGGCGCTGCCGGCTTGACGGGGCGCAGGGACCTACGGGAGCGCGTTCGCCGATCGGTTGCCGGGTTGGCGCCGGTACTCACGGGTGTGCGCGTCGCAGAGCCAGTAGGTGGGGCCCTCGGGCGTGGTGACCTTGTTCAGTCCGCCCCAGAACCCCGCCGGGTCGAGCTTGAGGAGCAGGTTCTGCATCTGCCGGTACTCGTGGTGTTCCGTCGCACGCACCAGCGACCGGATGTCTCCCAGCTGCGGGGACGTGCTGACCAGCTCATCCGGCAGGCCCTTCACCAGTTCCTTCATCAGAGCCACATCGGATTTGAGCAGCTTGTCCAGATCATCGGCCGCCACGCCGAGCGCCGCGCCGGCGACCGGTACCGCGTACTTCAGCACCGCCAGCACCCGCCGCGCGTACGGCAGTACGGCCTGCTCCAGCTCGGAGCTCGCCCGCACCTCGTAGGGTTTCACGCCCGGGATGCGGTGCCAGGCGCCGGGAGCCTCGCAGTAGAGATGGAGCCGGAACACCGAGTCGCGCCAGATGCCCCCGAGCCGATGCCTGCGTACGCGCTGGACGGAGACGACGCTCGGACAGAGCACAGCCTGCCGGGAGTCGGCCCGGCGCAGCTCGGTGAGAAAGGCACGCTGCTGCTCGGCCGCGATGGCCGTCTGCTGGATCCTGGCCTCCTTGACCTCGTCCAGGATGTCCCGGCTCTGGTTCTTGATGTCCCTGAGGTCGTTGCTCAGGCCGTCCACCTTCGCTCCCAGCGCGACGGCCAGTTCCTCGGAGCGGCTCTGCGCCGGGGGTTCGATGCCGTGGAGGAGCTTCCTGACGTTGAGCTGCTCGTAGTGGACGGGACACTCGATCGTCTCCAGCGGCGGAGTGCGGATCAGCCGGTCCAGGAGATTGGTGTGCAGGAACTCGTGGTGGCAGCTCCCGTCGCTCTCCAGGACTCCCGGACACGGGACGTAGCGGGTGATCTCCAGGCCGGGATAGCGCAGCAGTGTCTGCTCGAACCCGTCCATGAGGATCGAGAAGAAGTGGTGGGGGTAGGGGCCGCGAGCCTGGATCTCGGCGGTCTTGGTATAGCGGTCGACCGTCACCAGGCCGTAGTGACGGCCGTCCTGATGGCGTAGCAGCGCGCCGGTCCGCCAGTTCAGATCGACGGTGAAGCGGTGTTCCCGGGCGATGAACCAGGTCGGGATGCCGGGCGGGACGGTGTGCAGGCGGTACCGCAGCCGCAGCTCCCGGCGGTGCGGTTCCAGTGCGGAGTCCCAGCGCTCCTGGTAGTCGGGCGGATCCCAGGGGAGCAGTTCCACGACCAGGCTGCTGCTGGCGTCGGTGGTCCGGTAGGAGAGGTCGAACCGTTCCATCATGCTGACGAAGTAGTTCTGCATGCTGCGGTCCAGGTCGGACCAGAGCCGGCCGCGATGCGCCGAGGTGAAGATGCCGTGCGAGTCGCGGACCTCCTTGGCGTCGAGCACCCGGCTGATGTAGGAGGTCAGCCACTGCGGGTGCAGGATCACGAGGCCGGAGAGCTCGTCGTCCTCGGGATAGAAGAGGATGTCGCCCAGGCTGTGCAGGGCACTGGCCAGATAGTGCTGCTGGGCGGACTCGGTGACACCGTGCTCCGCCATCAGGTCCCACAGCACGCGCGGTTCGACGTGCTTCTCGGGGTGAGCCCGGACGGCCTCGGCGGCATCGAGCCAGTGCCGTGGCCAGACCGCGCCCATCAGCGGGAGTTGGGCGGCCTCGGCGGCGATGCGCCGGCGCACCGCGTCGATTCCCTCGCCGGTGGCGCTGTCCGCGGCCATGCTCTCGACGACCAGTCCGGGAAAGGCCTCGCAGATCGTGTGCAGCGGCAGGTCCGGTGGCCTGGGCCCGAGATGGGTGGCCACGATGAGCACCGGCGCATGCGGTGCGCGGGCTTTGATCAGGTCGAGCCAGTAGTACAGCTTGCTCTCTTCCCATCCGACCTGGGCGTCCCAGACCAGCAGGAAGAGCGATCGGTCGGACAGGAAGAACTGGTGGGTGGCGTGGTAGATGTCCTGGCCGCCGAAGTCCCAGGTGCTGAGCTCCATGATGAGCTCTTCCGCCTCGGTGCCCGTCGGGGGGTCCGGGTGGGGCATACTCAGCCGGCCGACGTTCAGGCCATGGGTGCTGTCCTCATTGGGGTCGTGGGTGTCCCCTCGGAGCGCCTTGAGGAGCGAGGTCTTCCCCGACCGGCCCTGCCCGACCACCAGCAGTTTCGACGCCCACTGACGGACCGAGTCGACCGAGGTCCCCCGCATGTAGGCGAGCACGGCGGGACCGCCGCTGGAGACGATCTCCGGGGGAGGAACGGTGAGTTGTGGTGCGCGGAGCTTGAGGACCGTGAGCCCGGCGAGATTGCCGAAACCGTCGGGGAGTGAAGTGAGATGGGGCGCGTCGAGGCTCAGTTCGGTGAGCCGCGTGAGCCTTCCGAAGCTGTCGGGAAGTTCGGTGATGTCGAGATATGCGGTGAGCTGGACGAGCCGGGTGAGCCCGCCGATGCCCTCCGGCAGCACCTTGACCTGGCCGGTCAGGAGGGTGAGCGAGGTGAGGTTCGTGAGCCTGAAGAGGTCCCCGGGGAGTTCCATCAACTCGTGGGCGGAGATGCTGAGATCGGTGACGGTCGTGAATCGGCCGAGCGCTTCGGGAAAGGTCTGGAGACCGCTGCCGATGATCGTCAGCGCCGTCAGGTTGGTCAGCTTCGCGACGCTCTTCGGCAGGCCGGCGAGCTGCTTGCTGGTGATCCTCAGCGAGGTGAGCCAGGTGAGGTCGCCGATGCTCTCCGGGATCTCCGAGTCCGAGATCTCGGCGAGGCTGAGAGAGGTCGATCGCGTCCGGGCACAATCCGCGATGCGGGAGGCGCTGTTCGCCGCGTCGCCGTCTTCCGCTCCCGTCCGATTACTTCCGCGTCTTGCCAACTCGCACTCCACCGGTCAGTGCTGGACGCCATCGTGACACTTCGTCAGTCGATAGTACTGCAGTCACAGACCGTGATCTTCATGTTCGGACGACTGCTCGCCGTCGGCACCAGGCGCCCCTACCCACCCCCGGCAGACGGCGACTTCGCCGCCGGGCGCCTTCTCACGCGTCCGCGTACTTGGCGTCCGCCGCCGGATCCAGCGCCAGCCGATACCCCCGCTTGACCACGGTCTGGATCAGCTTCGGCGCCCCGAGAGCCGTACGAAGGCGGGCCATCGCCGTCTCCACCGCGTGCTCGTCGCGCCCGGCGCCCGGCAGCGCGCGCAGCAGCTCCGCCCGGGCCACCACCCACCCCGGCCGGCGGGACAGGGCGCGCAGGAGGGACATCCCCGCCGGGGGTACCGGCTTCAGCTCGCCGTCGACCAGGACCGCGTGGCCCCGGATCTGTACCCGGTGCCCGGCGATCGGCAACGCCCGGGCCCGGCCCGGAAGTTCCTGGCACAGCAGTTGCACCAGCGGCCCGAGCCGGAACCGCTCCGGCTGTACGGTGTCCACGCCCCGGGCCTGGAGGGGAAGCGCGGTGACGGGTCCCACACAGACGGCGAGGACGTCATGGCCGAGCGCGGCCAGCACCTCGGCGACCAGGCCCCGTTCCTCGGCCCGCGACAGGAACGACGCGGCGGCCGGCGCGCTGGTGAAGGTGAGCGCGTCCACGCCGCGCGAGACGACCGCGTCCAGCAGCCGGTCCACGGGGCCTATGTCCTCCGGCGGCATCCACCGGTACACCGGCACCAGGACGACCTCCGCTCCTCCGGCCCGCAGCGCCTCCACGAATCCCGGCAGCGGTTCCCCGTGCAGCTGTACGGCGATCCGGCGACCGTCGACGCCCTCCTCCAGCAGCCGGTCGAGCACCTCCGCCATGGACTCGCTCGACGGCGACCACTGCTCGGTCAGCCCGGCGGCCCGTACGGCCCCCTTCACCTTGGGCCCGCGGGCGAGCAGCTCCACCCCGCGCAGCCGCCCGAGCAGCTGCTCCCCGAGGCCCCAGCCGTCGGCGGCCTCGATCCATCCCCGGAATCCGATGGCGGTGGTGGCCACCGCCACGTCGGGTGCGTGATCGATGATCTCCTTGGTGGCGGCGAGCAGTTCGCCGTCATCGGCCAGGGGCACTATGCGCAGGGCGGGCGCGTGCAGCACGGTGGCGCCGCGCCGCTGGAGCAGCGCCCCCAGCTCGTCGGCGCGGCGCGCTGCCGTCACCCCCACGGTGAACCCGGCGAGGGGCCCCTGTTCGGGTTGCTGCTGTCGGTCGTACATGGCTGCTCTCCTACCTGGCCCGCATGCCGAGCGAGCCTGTCAACGGCGCGTGACAGGCTCGGTTCGGCTTGATGTCGCCGGTGTTACGTCACACCTCGGCGTAGCTGAGCTGCGGCTTTGTCTCCGAAGGGGCGGTGTTGGCGTGAACCTGCCCGGCTGGGCGCCGAAGGTATACGGCCCAGGTGACCACGAAACAGGCCCCGTAGAAGGCGAGGAAGGCGACGAAGGCGCCGGTGCCGGAGCCGTAGGAGAGGAAGGACTGGCGGAAGGCCATGTTGATGCCGACGCCGCCGAGTGCTCCGACGGCTCCGATGAGGCCCATGGAGGCGCCGGAGAGCCGGCGGCCGTAGGCGGCGGCCTCTTCCCCCTCCAGCCCCTCGGCGACCGCCTTCGCCTGGAAGATGCCGGGGATCATCTTGTAGGTCGACCCGTTGCCGAGCCCGCTCAGCACGAACAGGACGACGAAGACCGACACGAACAGCGGCAGCGACTTCTGCACGCTGGCGCCGATGAGCACGGCGGTGGCGGCGGCCATGCCGACGTAGTTCCACAGGGTGATCTTCGCGCCGCCGTACCGGTCGGCGAGCCGGCCGCCGACCGGCCGGATGAGCGAGCCGAGCAGCGGGCCGATGAAGGTGAGGTACGCGGCCTGCAGCGGGGTCCGCCCGAACTGGTTGGTCAGCACCTGCCCGAAGGCGAAGCTGTAGCCGATGAAGGATCCGAACGTCCCGACGTACAGGAAGGCCATGATCCAGGTGTGGGCGTCCTTCGCGGCGTCCTTGGCGGCGCCGGTGTCGTTCTTCACGGAGGCGAGGTTGTCCATGAACAGCGCGGCGAGGACGGCGGAGACGACGATCAGCGGGATGTAGATCCCGAGCAGCACGCGCGGCCCGCCGCTCGCCCCGATGATCGCGAGGGCGACCAGCTGGATGACCGGGACGCCGATGTTCCCGCCGCCCGCGTTGAGGCCGAGGGCCCACCCCTTCTTCCGCAGCGGGAAGAAGGCGTTGATGTTGGTCATGCTGGAGGCGAAGTTGCCGCCGCCGATGCCCGCGAGCAGACCGACCAGGAGAAATGTGGAGAAGGACGTTCCCGGTTTCATCACGGCGAACGCGGCGGCGGTCGGGACGAGGAGGAGGCCGGCCGAGATGATCGTCCAGTTCCGCCCGCCGAAGAGCGCGACGGCGAAGGTGTAGGGGATGCGGACGACGGCGCCGACCAGCGTGACCATCGACGTCAGCAGGAACTTGTCGGCCGGGGTCAGCCCGTACTCCGGGCCCATGAAGAGCACCAGCACGGACCACATGGTCCAGATCGAGAACCCGATGTGCTCGGAGAGGACGGAGAACAGCAGGTTCCGGCGGGCGGTCTTCTCCCCCGTCTCGTTCCAGAAGGCCTCGTTCTCCGGATCCCAGTGCTCGATCCAGCGGCCTCCCCTGCTGCTCGGGGCGGGGGCTGTACTAGGGGCTGTCATGGACGCCTCCACGGTGCTCCGGGGCTCGGGTCGTTCGAAGTGATGAGCGGTGATGAGTCCCGACGGTAGGGAGGGCGCGTTTCCTGCCTGTGGCCGGGAGTGACCGGAAGGGAACGTTGCTCTCACTCGCGGCGTGGGAAGGCGGTGAGGGAACAATCGGGGGTCATGGGAACGGACATCCACGGCTGGATCGAGTGCCGCACCTGGCAGGAGGGCCTGGCCCCCGGCGAGACGGCCTGGTGCCCGGCCGTCGACCTCGCGATGATCGCCCCGGCCAGGGACTACGACGCCTTCGCCTGCCTCTTCGGCGTACGGGACCTCGCTTCCCACTGGCGCCCCGTGGCCGCCGGCCGAGACCTGCCGCCCGGCACCTCGGCCCCGGTCCGGGCCGAACGGGACTCCTGGGGCGGGGCCGCCTTCGGCACCACCTGGCTGTCCTGGGCCGAGGCACGCGCCATCGACTGGGACGAACCGGCGCTCCCCCGCTCCACCCACATAGCCCAGTACCACCGGGCTCCCGACGGCACGCTCGGCCTGCGCCGCCCCTGGGTCTGGAGCCGGGCCTTCGCCCGCGCGGCCGGAATCAACACCCTGACGACGGACCCGTCCTGCGTTCCCGGCCGGTGGCCGGAGGGGACCCAGTGGGAGTCGGGTGCCTCCGTCTTCCGCGTCGAACGCTCCCGCCGCCGTGACGCCGTACCGCCCGACGGCACCTGGGGCCCGGTATGGGCGATCATGGGCGCCCTGGCCTGCGTGCACGGCGACGACGGCGTGCGTCTGGTGGTGTGGTTCGACGAGTGAGCGGGCCGGCCGCGCACGGTGGACGTGTCAGCCGTGCGCGCTCATCACCTCGTCGTCGGCGGCCGGAATCCATGGGCCGACGGGGCGTCGCAGCCACCCTTCGGCCGTCGCGAGCTCGGCGGCGGCCGCGCGCAGTGCGTCCAGTCCGGGATGGGTCAGCCCCTTGCGCCAGACCAGGGACACGGGCGACAGCGGAACCGGGTCGACGAGCGGCCGCAGCACCGTGCGGGTCAGGGCCGGAAAGTCCACCACGGCCAGCACCGGGTTCCGTGTCTTGGCCATGATCCGCTCGAACTCCTCGTCCCCGACCGCGAGCGGAAGGGGCGGGGCGAGCCGGATGCCGCGTCCCTCGAAGAGGCGCAGGGCGAGGTCGGTCCACTCCCGGGTGCGCGGGTTCCCGGCGCCCGCGTACACCGTCTCTCCGGCCAGCGCGGCCAGCGGCACCGCCGGCCGGGCCGCCAGGGGGTGGTCCTCGGGCAGGACCACGGCCATCGGCTCGTAGCGCACGGGCTGCTGCTCCAGGCCGGAGCGCAGGGCCGGGTCCAGGCCGGCGAAGCGGCCGAAGGAGGCGTCGAGCCGTCCGGCGAGCAGATCGGCCGCCGCTCCCGTCAGGCCGCTCTCGTAGCGGGCCATCAGCTCGCAGTCGGGAGCGAGTTCCCGGGCCCGGTGCAGCACGCGGCGGCCGGTGCCCAGGCCCGCGGAGTTGAGGTCCACCAGCAGCGGCCGGGCCTGGCCGAAGGCGGCGAGCAGGCCGTCCTGGGCGGCGAGGACCCGCCGGGCGTGCGGCAGCAGACGCTCGCCGTCCGCGGTGAGCGTCACCTGCCGGGTGGTCCGTACGAACAGCTCGGCGCCCAGCTCCCGCTCCAGACGCCGTACATCCCGGCTGAGCGCCTGCTGGGCGACGTACAGGCGGGCCGCGGCCCGGGTGAAGTGCAGTTCCTCGGCGACGGTCAGGAAGGCGCGCAGGAGGCGGGGTTCTATGGCGGCCGGGGTGGGCATGGCGATGAATTTACAACGCGGGTGCGTGAATCGGCGTCGAGAAGGTGTTGGACCCGGTGATCCGCTCCGGGCGACCGTGGAGCCATGCCGCAACAGACCACCGAGGACACCCGCATACCGGACGAGCAGGAGCGATCCACCGGATACCGCCGCCTCTTCTCCCTCCCCGGCACCCGCGCCTTCACCGCCGGCAATCTGATCGCCCGTCTCCCCATGGGCATGTTCGGTGTGAGCGCGGTCGTGATGATCGCCGGATCCCGCGGCTCGTACGCCCTCGCCGGCGCCGTGACCGCCACGGGGCTCGCGGCGACCGGGGTGGCCGGGCCCTGGATCGCACGGCTCGTCGACCGGCACGGGCAGGCCCGCGTCGCCGTACCGGCCACGCTCACCGCGGTGCTGGGCAGCCTCGCGCTGCTGCTGTGCGTCCGTTACGGCGCCCCGGACTGGACCCTGTTCGCCGCGTACGCCGCCACCGCGGCCACCCCGAACATCGGCGGCCTCTCCCGCGCCCGCTGGGCCCATCTGCTGCGCGAGGATCCCGGCGCGCTGCACACCGCGAACTCCTTCGAACAGGCGGCCGACGAGCTGTGCTTCATGCTCGGCCCGGTACTGGCCTCCTTCCTGACCGGCACGTTCTTCCCGGAGGCGGGCACGCTCGCCGGGGCCGCGCTGCTGCTGGCCGGGATGCTGCTGTTCACCGCGCAGCGGGCGACCGAGCCGCCGCCGCGGGCCCGCTCGAAGGCGCCGTCGCCGCTGCGGAGCCCGGGCATCCGGCCGCTGCTGGCCTGCTTCGTGGCGACCGGCATGGTGTTCGGCTCGATGGAGGTCGTCACGATCGCCTACGCCGACGCGCAGGGGCATCGCGCGGCGGCCGGTGCCGTCCTCGCGCTGCAGGCGGTCGGTTCGTGCGCGGCGGGCCTGCTGTACGGGGCGCTGAAGCCGTCGGGCCTGCGCCTTGCCCAGTGCCTTTTGGCGATGGCCGTACTGATGGCCCTGCCCTGGCTCGCCGCTGCCGTCGCCGGTTCGCTCGTGGCCCTGGCGGGCGCACTGCTGGTGGCGGGCATGGCGACCGCGCCGACGATGGTGACCGCGATGACCCTGGTGCAGCGGCGCACCCCGGCCGACCGCCTCAACGAGGGCATGAGCCTCGTCGTCACCGCCCTGCTCACCGGCATCGCGGGCGGCTCGGCGGCGGGCGGCTGGGCGGCAGAGCACCTCTCGCCGGTCGCGGCCTTCGCGGTCCCGGCCGCCGCGGCGACCGTGGCCGTGCTGATCAACTCGGCGGCCACGGCCGCGCGTTCGCCCGGCTCCGCTAGCAGCCGAGGTAGGTGACGGTCCGGCCGGGGCCGAGTTCGTCGGCGAGGCGGGCGGCGAGCCGCGCGCCCTCGGCCTCCAGGCGGGCGCACTCGGCGTCGTGGCGGAGGTCGTCGCGGTGCCTGATCCAGGCGTCCAGGGCGTCGTCGACGGCCGCCGCCCAGGCGTAGAAGCCGGCCACCAGGCCGTCGGACAGGCCGAGGGCGGCGGCGGGGTCGTCCGGGGCGAAGTCGCCGATGCCGTCGGCGCGCAGAGGGTGCCACTTGTACTCGCCCCGGACCGTGATGTGCACCGGGTGCGGCGGCAGCGGGTGGCCGTGGGCCTCCAGGGTCCAGTGCATGCGGTCGCAGCCCCAGCACACGAACTTGGCGGTGCGGTGGCGTTCGTCCCAGTAGCGCACCGCCCAGCGGGGGCCGAGGTGCGCGGCCACCGCCCGGCTGATCTCCGCGCCCTGCCCGACGTGCTTGCGCAGGGCGGGACGCGCGGTGAATCCGCCGGGCGGGCGGGCCTCGCACCAGGTCTGGAGCCGTTGGGCCAGATGGCCGGGGAGGCCGAGGGAGCCTGCCGTGACGCTCGTCGTGAAGTCGTCGGGCCCGGGGAGCCCGGGGGCGTCCGTACCGAACAGCGGGGACGGCCCGTCGTGCGCCCGTATGAGGAGGTGCCGCGGGTCCTTGTCGCCGTCCATCGTCAATGCTCCGTTCCGTCCGCCCATGACAAAGGCCCCGCCGCTCGCAGCGACGGGGCCTTTGCCCACATGGGGTGTGGAGATGTACTCCACTGGTGGAGATGGCGGGAATCGAACCCGCGTCCAACGGTGCGGAATCAGGGCTTCTCCGTGTGCAGTCCGCTGTGATTTTCTCAGCCCCGGCGATCACGCGAACAAGTCGCCGACGGGCTCAGTCACTGTTTGATTTCCCTCTTCACCCCGTGACCGGGATCAAGGTTTAGTCCCCTAGCTGATGCCAGGATCCGGGTCGGGAACAGCCCCGGGCTGACACTTCGCAAGTCGCTACTTAGGCAGCGAGGGCGAAGGAATCGCGCTTGGTGTTGGCGATTATTTTTTGCGACATATGGTTTACGAGATCATTGCCGCTTCCTCGACACGCTTCCCCTGCTTCGACAGCCGCTGTCGAAACCGATCATCCCCATGTTGATTTTTCAATCCCTCCGGAGAGGGGGCGCGCACCCTCTGTGGAGTGCGATCCCATCGTACGTGACCGACGCACGCCGATGCCAGCCTATTCCCGGCGGCCCGGCTAGACGCCGCGCTGCTTCCGCTTCGCCGCCGCGATCGCACGGTCCGACTCACGCCGGTCCTGCTTCTCCCGCAAGGTCTGGCGCTTGTCGTACTCCTTCTTGCCTCGTGCGAGCGCGATCTCGGCCTTCGCGCGGCCGTCCTTGAAGTACAGGGCGAGCGGCACGATGGTGTGACCCGTCTCCTGGGCCTTGGACTCCAGCTTGTCGATCTCCTCGCGGTGCAGCAGCAGCTTGCGCTTGCGGCGCGCGGAGTGGTTGGTCCAGCTGCCCTGGTGATACTCGGGGATGTGGGCGTTGTGCAGCCACGCCTCACCCCGGTCGATCTGGACGAAGCCGTCGGTCAGCGAGGTCCGTCCCTCGCGCAGCGACTTGACCTCGGTGCCGGTGAGCACGAGTCCGGCCTCGTAGGTGTCGACGATCGCGTAGTCGTGCCGGGCCTTCTTGTTCTGGGCGACGATCTTGCGCTTACCGCCCTTTTCGCCGTCCCTGCCCTTGGCGGCCCCGCCGCCCTGCTTGGGCTGGGACTCCTTCGGTACGTACATTCCCTTGCTCATAGTGCCGACCATTTTCGCACCATGGAGGGGGTGGGTGGGAAGCGTATTAATCGTGCCGGGAGGGGTCACCGAGGCCGGCGAGGACCGTCTCCGCCCGCTGGAGGGCCTGTGGCCCGGGCTCCAGGTCCGGGGTGATGCCCCGGCCGTCCACGGCCTGGCCGGAGGGGGTGCGGTAGTGACCCACGGTCAGCTCGGCCACCGAGCCGTCGGGCAGCTTGGTCGGCATCTGGATGGAACCCTTCCCGAAGGTGCGGGAGCCGATCACGACCGCGCGGCCCCGGTCCTGGAGGGCTCCGGTGAGCATCTCGGCCGCGCTCATGGTGCCGCCGTCGACCAGGGCGACCAGGGGCCGGGCGGTGTCGCCGCCGGCCTCGGCGTGCAGGGCGCGCTGTGCGCCGTCGACGTCGTAGGTCGCGACCAGGCCGCCGTCGAGGAAGGCGGAGGCGGTGTCCACGGCCTCGGTGACCAGGCCGCCCGAGTTGCCGCGCAGGTCGAGCACGACTCCGGCGTCGGCCGGTGCCTCGCGCACCGCCGTGCGGACGGCGTCCCCGGAGCCCTTCGTGAAGGCGGCGATCTTGATGACGGTGACCCCGCCGGGCAGCTTGCGGACGGTCACGGAGTCGGTGGACAGGCGGGCCCGGCGCAGGGTCTCGTTCCACGCGCGCGTGCCGCGCTGCAGGCCCAGGGTGACCGTCGTACCCGCGGGCGCGTCGTCGGCGTCGCCGCGTAGTAAGGAGACCACCTCGGTGACCGGCCGGCCGTCGACGTCGGCGCCGTCGACGCTGCGCAGCCGGTCGCCCTTGCGGATGCCCGCGTCCGCCGCGGGCGAGCCGGGCTGCACCCGGGTCACCTCGATACGGCCGTCCCGCTCGCGCCGGGCCCACAGGCCGACGCCGGTGTATTGGCCGTCGAGGGCCTCCTGGAACTCCTGGTACTCGCCCTCGGAGTAGACGGCGCCCCAGCGGTCCCCGCTGCGGCTGACGGCCCGCTCGGCGGCCTCCATCGGCGACTTCCCGTCCGCCATGGCCTCGGCGGCGGCCTTGCGCACGTCCTCGTGCCGGGGGGCCGTGCGCGCCGCACCGGCGGCGGCCCCGCGGCCGGCGGAGTCCGCCGGTCCGGTGTCCGGGAAGGAACCGGTGGCGGCGCCGGCGACCAGGACGCCGGCGAAGACCAATGTCAGGGCGGCCCCGCGGCGATTGCGGCGGGGCTGACAGAACGGGTCTCGGCCTGACATGGCCGTGAGTCTAGGACAAGGCGAAGGGCCGTACGGCCGGATGCCCGTACGGCCCTCTTGGCATGCGTCACACCTTCAGGTACTTGCGCAGCGCGAAGAACGCCGCCAGAGCAGGCATCAGCACACTGGTGGCGAGGATCAGCGGAAGCTTGGTCAACACCGCGTCCCAGCCGACGAAATTGATGAGCTGGAGCTTGGTGGCCAGGGCCATGCCGTGGTCGATGGTGAAGTACCGGCCGATCACCAGGAACACACAGGCCAGACCACCGCCGATCAGGCCGGCGACCGCCGCCTCCATGATGAACGGCGCCTGGATGTAGAAGCCCGAGGCACCGACCAGGCGCATGATCCCCGTCTCGCGCCGGCGGCTGAACGCCGAGACACGCACGGTGTTGACGATCAGCAGCAGCGCGACGATCAGCATCATCGCCATCACGAGGAGCGCCGCCCGGTTCATCAGGCCGAGCAGCTGGAAGAGGTTGTCCAGGATGCCCTTCTGGTCCTGCACGGACTGCACACCGTCACGTCCGTTGAACGCGGACGCGATCACCTGGTACTTCTTCGGGTCCTTCAGCTTGATCCGGTACGACTCCTGCATCTGGTCCGGCGTGAGCGAGCTGGACAGCGGGGAGTTCCCGAACTGCTCCTTGTAGTGCTTGTAGGCCTGGTCCTGCGACTCGTACGCGACCCTCTCGACGATCGGCATCTTGTGGAGGTCGCTGAGGATCTGCTTCTTCTGGTCCTCGGTCACCGCGCCCTTGGCGCAGTTCACGTCCGACTGCGCGTCGCTCTTGTTGCACAGGAAGATCGAGACGTTGACCTTGTCGTACCAGTAGCCCTTCATGGTGCTCACCTGGTCGCTCATCAGCAGCGATCCGCCGAAGAGGGACAGGGACAGGGCGACGGAGACGATGACGGCGAAGGTCATCGTCAGATTGCGGCGGAGACCGACACCGATCTCCGACAGGACGAACTGGGCGCGCATGGCCTCGGGTTAAGCCTTTCCGTGGACGTGACTCGGGGGGCGGGTCAGTGCTGGTAGCCGTAGACGCCGCGGGCCTGGTCGCGGACGAGGCGGCCCTTCTCCAGCTCGATGACGCGCTTGCGCATCTGGTCCACGATGTTCTGGTCGTGCGTCGCCATGATGACGGTGGTGCCCGTCCGGTTGATGCGGTCGAGCAGCTTCATGATGCCGACGGAGGTCTGCGGGTCGAGGTTGCCGGTGGGCTCGTCCGCGATGAGCAGCTTGGGCCGGTTCACGAAGGCGCGCGCGATGGCCACGCGCTGCTGCTCACCACCGGACAACTCGCCCGGCATCCGGTCCTCCTTGCCGCCGAGCCCGACCAGATCGAGCACCTGCGGCACGGACTTGCGGATCTCGCCGCGCGACTTGCCGATCACCTCCTGTGCGAAGGCCACGTTCTCCGCGACCGTCTTGTTCGGCAGGAGCCGGAAGTCCTGGAACACCGTCCCCAGCTGGCGGCGCATCTGCGGCACCTTCCAGTTGGAGAGGCGTGCGAGGTCCTTGCCCAGGACGTGCACCTGGCCGTGGCTGCACCGCTCCTCGCGGAGGATGAGCCGCAGGAAGGTGGACTTTCCGGAGCCGGAGGACCCCACGAGAAAGACGAACTCGCCCTTCTCCACCTCCAGGGACACATCCCTGAGGGCTGGGCGGGTCTGCTTGGGGTAGACCTTGGAGACGTTGTCGAATCGGATCACGGATGCACCACGGGTCGCCGGGGGTAGATGAGCGTGACCATACGCGAACCGAGTACGCAAGCGCAGGGCCCGTACGAGGTTGGGGATGGGATGTGCACTTTTGTACCTGCGGTTGTCCTTACCACCCGTCTCCCGGCGCCCCGCGCAGGCTCCACGGGAACCTGGCAGAGTGGAGGGGGAACGTTCTCGTTTCCGGAAGCGTTGTATGGGTGATGGCCGGTGCAAGGAGGGCGACCGCATGACGTACGACCGGTTGGTGTGCGCGAACTGCGCGGCGCCCGTGAGCGAGGGCCGGTGCCCGGTGTGCCGTGCCAACCGCGAGCGACTGCAGCAGGAGAGCTTCTTCGCGGGGCTGAACCCCATGGCGCTGATCGCGCTGCTGGCGATGCTGATCGCCGCGGTGGCACTGCTGGCGCACCAGACCGCGTGAGAAGCGCCGCATGAGAAGTACCGCGTAAGAAAGCGGGAAAGGCCGGGCAAGAACGCCCGAAGGGCCCGGAGCGCGAGGCTCCGGGCCCTTCGACGTCAGACCGTGCGTACGCAGCGTGCCCGCGGGGCTACGCTCAGGCGGCCGCGCCGCCCCGGCCGTTGACCAGACGCGGCAGGATCCGGAAGCCGATGCCACCGGCGATCATCGTCGCGGCGCCGACCAGCAGGAACGCGGTCTGCCCGGCACCGGTCTCGGCGAGCTGCTTGCCGCTGCCCTTGGCCGAGGTGTCCGAGCCCGTGTCGGTGAGGGCCGAGGAGCCCTCCTCCTGGGAGACGTTGTTGTTGCCGCCGTTGGGGGTGGTGTTGCCGTTGCCACCGGACGTGCCGGAGCCGCCGCCGTGGTGGCCGCCACCGTGACCGCCGCCGTTGCCGCCGCCGGAGTTGCCGGAACCGCCGCCGTTGCCGCCACCGGAGTTGCCGGAGCCGCCGTTGTCACCGCCGGTGGTGGTGCCGCCGGTCGTGTCACCGCCGGTGGTGCTGCCGCCACCCGTGGTGGTGCCGCCGCCGGTGGTGGTACCGCCGGTGGTGGTGTCACCGCCCGTCGTGTCGCCGCCGGTCGTGTCGCCGCCCGTGGTGGTGTCGCCGCCGGTCGTGGTGTCGCCCCCGGTAGTGGTGGTACCGCCGGTGGTGGTGTCACCGCCCGTCGTGTCGCCGCCGGTCGTGTCGCCACCCGTGGTGGTGTCGCCGCCGGTCGTGTCACCACCGGTGGTGTCACCGCCGGTCGTGTCGCCGCCGGTCGTGGTGTCACCGCCCGTCGAGGTGCCGCCGGTGGTGTCGCAGATGCCGACGGGGTCGCAGCCTCCGGTGTCGCCGCCGTCGTCCTTTCCGTCCGTGCTCACGCCGATGTTGATCGGACCCGCCTGGACGCCGAGGTCCAGGGCGGAAGCCGCGCCGGCGGCGGTCAGCGAGGCACCCGCCGCGATCACGGCACCGGCGGCTATCCGCGCGACCCGGATCCGCGTCTTCTTCGTCATATGGTTGCTACCCCCAGTAGCTGTTCGTCAATGAGGCTGCGTGCGGGGCTTGCCGTGATCGACGGAGGTAGCTGACCAGGCCGGAATCGACGTCCGAGTCATCCCATTCCCCCGGTTCACATGCGCCCCAGAGATACGCATGCCACGCTTCACCATTCCCATTTTTCAAAGCAACGTCAAGGCCATTGCGCGCGCAATGTCCGATGAGGCGGCGTTTGCCGGGACTTGGAGCCTGTGAGTGTGATGTAAAACCCAGACAAATGACAACTGCCGCCACTCGGGCGGCAGTTGTCATGTCGACAAAGTTACTTTTCCTGCTGCTTGCGCCAGCGAATGCCGGCCTCCAGGAACCCGTCGATCTCACCGTTGAACACGGACTCGGGGTTGCCGACCTCGTGCTCGGTGCGCAGGTCCTTGACCATCTGGTACGGGTGCAGCACGTAGGAACGCATCTGGTTGCCCCAGGAGTTGCCGCCGTCGCCCTTGAGGGCGTCCATCTTGGCCTGCTCCTCCTGGCGGCGCCGCTCCAGCAGCTTGGCCTGGAGGACGTTCATCGCCGTGGCCTTGTTCTGGATCTGCGACCGCTCGTTCTGGCAGGAGACGACGATGCCGGTGGGGAGGTGGGTGATGCGCACGGCGGAGTCGGTGGTGTTGACGCCCTGTCCGCCGGGCCCGGAGGAGCGGTAGACATCGATCCGCAGGTCGCTCTCGTCGATCTCGACGTGGTCGGACTGCTCCACGACGGGAAGCACTTCCACGCCCGCGAAGGAGGTCTGGCGGCGGCCCTGGTTGTCGAAGGGCGAGATGCGCACGAGGCGGTGGGTGCCCTGCTCGACGGAGAGGGTGCCGTAGGCGTACGGCGCCTGGACGGAGAAGGTGGTCGACTTGATGCCGGCCTCTTCGGCGTACGACGTCTCGATGAGCTCGGTCTTGTAGCCGCGCTGCTCGGCCCAGCGCAGGTACATGCGCTGGAGCTTCTCGGCGAAGTCGGCGGCGTCGACGCCACCGGCCTCGGCGCGGATGTTGACCAGCGCCTCACGGGAGTCGTACTCGCCGGACAGGAGGGTGCGGACCTCCATCTCGTCCAGCGACTTCCTCACCGCGGCCAGCTCGGACTCGGCCTCGGCACGGGTGTCCGGGTCGTCCTCCTCCTCGGCCATCTCGAAGAGCACACCGAGATCGTCGATCCGGCCGCGCAGCGCCTCCGCCTTCCTGACCTCGGCCTGGAGGTGGGAGAGCTTGCTGGTGATCTTCTGCGCCTCGTCCGGGTCGTCCCACAGGGAGGGCGCGGCCGCCTGCTCCTCGAGCACGGCGATGTCTGCCCTCATCTTGTCAAGGTCGAGAACGGCCTCGATCGACTCCATGGTCGAGGAGAGGGACTTCAGCTCTTCGGATACATCGACGACTGCCACGCCTCCAGCGTAACGGCTCCACCGACCGCCGAGGGCCGGGCGGGGAGCGGCTTCCGGGGCCGGGGCCTGTGAG
Source organism: Streptomyces griseochromogenes (assembly GCF_001542625.1). Taxonomy (NCBI): domain Bacteria; kingdom Bacillati; phylum Actinomycetota; class Actinomycetes; order Kitasatosporales; family Streptomycetaceae; genus Streptomyces; species Streptomyces griseochromogenes. The sequence goes on from NZ_CP016279.1 coordinate 9,774,297, forward strand.
GCCGGTGGCGAGGGGGTCTTCGGGGGTGGGGGGCTTGGGCATGGGCCGAGGGCGTGGACGGGGCGCTTCTCGGCCGACCGAGTCGGGTGGGTGGGCGAAGCGGGACGGGGACCCAGGGGGCGGAGCCCCCTGGGGGATCAGGGACCCGACGTGCTGTGGGTGTCCTGCGGAGGCTCGTCGTCCCCCGACGTCGCCGCCCACGCACCGACCCCGATCGCCGCGGCCAGCACCACCCCGGCGACCCCCAACGTGATCTTGCGGCGCCGGGCGGCCGCCCGATGCCGCGCCGACCCGGGCCGCGGCGCACCCGCCGTCCTCGGCGCCCGCGCCGTCCCCCGCGCCCCGCCCGCCAGCTCATCGGGCCCCGGCACCCTCATCGACGTATGCGTGTCCCGATTGGAGTCCGGCTTCGCCCCCGGCACCAAGGACACCGCGCCACGCCGCCGCACGGGCTCCCCGGACGCGGCCGGCGCCGGCGCCTCCTGCGGCCCCTCCTCGGTGGACTCCGCCTCCGGCTCGTCCACCTCCAGCGGCGGCATCCCGGCCAGCATCGGCAGCTGTTCCCGCAGCCGCGCCCCGAGCTCCGAGGCGCGCAGCCGCGACGCCGGCGCCTTGGCCAGGCACTGCACGATCAGCTGCCACAGCTCGTCGGGGATGCCGGGCAGCGGCACGACCGTCTCCGTGACGTGCCGCCGCAGCACCGCACCGGGGTGGCCGCCGCCGAAGGGAGTGAAGCCCGCGAGCAGCTCGTACAGGACCGTGGCCAGGGCGTAGATGTCCACGGCGGCCCGCGGGGGCAGCCCCTCGACGATCTCCGGGGCCAGATAGTCGGGCGTACCGATGATCTTCGTGGCCCGTGTCCGCTTCGGCGAGTCGATCAGCTTGGCGACGCCGAAGTCGGTGAGCAGCGCGGGATGCGAGCCGCCCGGGCCGAGCGGTCCCTGCATGTCCAGCAGGACGTTCTCGGGCTTCACGTCCCGGTGTACGACCCCGGCCGCGTGGGCCGCCGCGAGCCCGTCGGCGACGTCCGCGACGATCGCCACGGCCGCCTCGGGTGCGAGCCTGCGCTCACGCTCCAGCCGGGTGCGCAGATCGGTCCCGCGCACCAGGTCCATGACGAGAGCCAGGTCGTTGCCGTCGACCACCAGGTCGCGCACCGAGACGATGTTCGGGTGTTCCAGGCCGAGCAGCGCGGTGCGCTCCTGGACGAACCGTCCGACGAGCTCCTGGTCGGACGCGAGATCCTCGCGCAGCAGCTTGACGGCGACGGGACCCTCCGGCCCCTCGCCCAGCCACACCGTGCCGGCGCTGCCCCGCCCCAGGATCTGGTTGGCGGTGTACCGGCTGCCGATCTTCCGTGCCAAGGCTGCTCCTACTGACGCGTGTTGTCGCTAAAACTACGCGTCCGAGGAGCCAACCTTCACCGCGGAGACGGAAATCACCCGTCAGATGTCGACAAATACCTAAACCGGTGATCACCCGGACCGGCGATCAGTTGCCGCCACCGGAGGACTTGTCCAGTTTCCTGACCCAGTGGCTCACCGAACCCACCAGGTCCTTCACCTCGTGCCAGTAGCTCTTGCCCTCGCCGACCCAGGTGTGCAGCGGGGTCCACTCCCACACCATCCAGCTCACGACGATCAGGATGACGATCGTGAACAGGCAGCCCTTCAGGCAGCCGAGCCCGGGGATCTTCATCGGATTGGCGCTGCGCTGCCGCGGCGCCCTCGGCTCGCGCGCGGGCCGCTGCGGCTCCGGGGCGGGCGGCGCGTACCGCTGGGGCTGCTGGGGCTGCTGCGGCTGCTGCTGTGGATAGCCGTATCCGGCCGGCGCATGCTGCTGTCCGCGCGGCTGCGGACGCTGCGAGCGCGCCTGCGGGGCCTGGCGCGGCTGCTGCTGGGGCCGGGCGACCTGCCGCTGGGGGCGGCGGCGCAGCGGGTCCTCGTCGGGGTCGAGGTACTGGATCTGCGTCTGCTCGTTGCGGTCCCGTGCGGCGCGCAGCTGGTTCTGCCAGGGGTGCGGCTGGTCGGGCTGCTGGCCCGGCTGTCCCTGGGGCATCGGCGGCATGACCGCCGTGGGGTCCGCCGCTCCGGTGTTCGGCAGGACGGCGGTGGGGTCGGCGGCGCCGACGGGGCCGCCGGTGTGCGGCAGGAAGCTGGTCGCCGCATTGGGATCGTGCTGGCCGTACGCCCCCTGCGGCGCGTTCGTCGGCAGTACCTGCGTGGGGTCGGCGGCGCCGGGCACACCCGGGACGGCGGCCGGGGCCGGGTCGGGGGCCAGCAGCGCGCCCACGCCCTCGGCGGCGGCGATCTGGGCGGCGTTGGCGTGCACACCGATGCCCTCGGCCACCACGCGCAGGCCGCGCGCGAGGTTCTCGGCGCTGGGCCGCTCCTCGGGGCTCTTGCGCATGCAGCGCTCTATGACCGTCCACAGCGGGTCGGGGACGGTGGAGGGGCGGCGCGGCTCGGCGCTCAGGTGCTGGTGCAGGACTTCGAGGGCGGTGCCGCCGGAGAACGGCGGGTGGCCGGTGACCAGCTCGTACAGCAGGATGCCGGCGCCGTAGATGTCGACGGCGGAGGTCTGCGGGCGGCCCTCGGCGGACTCCGGCGCCACGTACGCGGGCGTGCCGACGAACTCGTGGGTGCGGGTCAGGCCCGGGGAGTCGGCGAGGCGGGCGATGCCGAAGTCGGTCAGCATCGGGTGCATCTGGCCGTCGTCCTGCCGCAGCAGGACGTTGGCGGGCTTCAGGTCGCGGTGGACGACGCCGTCGGCGTGGCTCGCGGCGAGGGCGTCGGCGATCTGCGCGGTCAGCAGCGCGGCGGCGACCGGGGTGAAGGGGCCGTTCTGGCGCAGGTAGCGGTGCAGGTCGGGGCCGTCGACGAGGTCCATGACCAGGGCCAGCAGATCGCCCTCGACGACCAGGTCGCGCACCCGGACGACGTTCGGGTGGGTGAGCCGGAGCAGGACGGACCGTTCGCGCAGGAAGCGCATCACGATGTCCGGGTCGCCGGCCAGCTCCTCCTTCAGGACCTTGATCGCGACCGTCTCGCCGGGCTGGCCGGCCACGGCCGCCTCGGCGCCCGCGGTCTCGCGCTGGCGGGCACGCCAGACGGTGCCCGTGGCGCCGCGTCCGAGCGGCTCCTCGAGCAGGTACTTGCTGCCGACTGGCCGCACGTCACGCGCTCCCTGCTGTTCGCTGCTGCTTACTTGCCTGCATTTCGATGTTCCGACCCACTGTAGTGCCGCTCCACAAGGCACTACGTATGCGTTCCCGACGATGTTCGCCGGTCCTCCCCGGCCATGTCGGTGCGGGTTCATGTCCGGGCTCATGTCCGGGTTCACGGCCAGGTTCGAAGGAAAGACGCTCACCTCGGTCTCCTGGTTGCCGCGGGCCGGACGTGACCGATCTCAACTGATCATCGATGCGTTATCGGTCAGGCACTTTTGGGGGCAGAGCTGACCAATCAAGATCACTTGGCACCGGGTCGTGGGCGCGTTGTCAGTGACAGGTGCGAGGATGCGTGCAGTACTGGCCGACGTGCTCGTGCGGGGTGGGGGATGTCCGCGCCCGGGCAGAAGGGACCGCTGACGGCGATGCAGATCCGGCTGACCGTCGTAGACCCGCTGGGCCCGTCCGTGCAGCGGGGGCGTGTCGCGAGCCGCGACGTACTGGTGACGGCTCCCGCGGGCACGGACCTGGCCGCGGTCGCGTCGGCGCTGGCCGCGGCGGTCACCGGAGAGAGCGGCGCCGGCCGGGAGTCCAGCGGCGCGGCGGTCGTGCTGTACGCGGGCGCCGAGCGGCTGGACGCCCGCCGCCGCACCCTCGGCGAGCCTCCCCTGGTCGACGGCGCCGTGCTGTCCCTGGGCGCCCCGGCCGCCCCCGAGCCGCATCCCGAGCTGGACGACGCCCCGACCCAGCTGCATGTGGTCGCGGGTCCGGACGCCGGCGGGGTCCATCTGCTGCACGGTGGCCGGATCACGGTCGGCCGGTCCGCCGACGCCGACGTCCCGCTGGACGACCCGGACGTCTCCCGCCTCCACTGCGCGGTCACGGTCGACGCCGACGGCCGCGTCTCGGTGACGGACCTCGGCTCCACGAACGGCACGGCGCTGGACGGCGCGCGCGTGGCCGACCACCCGGTGCGGTTCCCTCCGGGCGCGCTGCTGAGGATCGGCGAGTCCGCCCTGCGGGTGACGCCGTCCGCCGGTCCCGGGGCGCGGGTGCGGGCGGTGCCGGACGGGGAGGGGTGCGTGCGCGTCTCCCTGGGGGCCGGGGAGGCCGACGGGCCGGGAGCGGCAGGCGGCCCCGGGGGCGATCCGATGCCCGGTGCCGGGGCGGCCGCCGCGGGTGCGGACGCCGGGGCCGGTGCGGCGGGCACCGCCGGGCAGGCGCGCGGGGAGCCCGCCCCGGACGTGAGCGGCCAGGGCCCCTGCGGGCCCACGCATCACGCGTACGGCACGGCGAGCTGGGGTTCCTCGGGCGGCGGCACAGGGACTCAGCGGCACCGGCCCGGGGACCAGCCGTCGGTACCGGGCCAGGGCGGAGCGCCGAGGATCGAGAGACGAGGCGGAGACACCGGGGCACCGGGCCCGGCTTCCGGCCATGGGGCCAAGGGCGCGAGCCGCCGCGTGGTGCGCGGTCCTGGCGGTGCGCCGCCCGCACCCGGGATGCCCGGTCCGGCTCCCCGCGGCGGGGACACGCATGCGGGGCGCTTCGGCGTCGGCGGCCCGGAGGGTGTGCGCGAAGACGGCCACGCCGGTACGACGTCGCATGGTCAGGCACCGGGCCATGCCCCTTCCGGTACGGACCCGGACGGCGGCGGCAACCGCAAGGGCACGCCCCTGCGGGGCACCGACATTCCTCAGGGTGCCCGTCGGCGCGGCGGGCTCGGCGCGTGGGCCCGGCGGCTGACCGGCGGGCGCGCGGAGCAGCCGGCCGCCGGACCGGAGGCGTACGGAGGTGCGGCCGCGCATCCGGCCGACACACTGGTGGCCGGTGTCCCGCAGCAGCCCGAGGCCTGGCCCGACCCGGCCGCGCTGCTGCTGACCGCGCTGGGTCCCGGCCCCCGGCTCTGGGAGCGCGGGCCGGGGCACCCGGAGGCGCTGACCGTGCGGCTCGGCACGGCCGACCGGAGCGCGCCGGACGGCTCGGGCGTGCTGCCCGCCGTGCCGGTGACCGCCGCGCTGCGCGAGGCGGGCGCGCTCGGCCTGGCCGGCCCACGCCCCCGGCTGTCCGGGCTGGCCCGCGCGGTACTGGCCCAGCTGGCCACGCTGCACTCGCCGGACCTGCTGGAGATCGTGCTGATCAGCGCGGACCGCGCCCGCCCGGAGGAGGAGCGCACGGCCGAGTGGTCCTGGCTGGGATGGCTGCCCCACGTCCGGCCGGGCCACAGCCAGGACTGCCGCCTCCTGCTGGCCTACGACCGCGAACAGGCGGCGGCCCGCGCGGAAGAACTCCTGCGCCGCGTGGAGGAGTACGCCGCATCGGGCCGCGGCACGGCCCAGCCGGCCTCGCCCCTGACGCCTCCGGCGGACACACCGGCTCCCCTGCCCGCGGACCCGGCGTCCGGCACCGCGCCCTGGCCCGCACCCGACGGCCCGGCCGTCCCCGCGCCCCGGGCCGACACCGCCGCCGGCTCCCCCCAGCGGGCTTGCGCCCGCCGTCCCTCCTGGGCCCGGGAGGGCGCCGAGCTGGACGGCCCGGGCGGGTTTCCGGGGCCGTACACCGTGGTGGTCGTGGACGGGGATCCGGGCGGTGCCGCCCTGCGGGAGGCCGTGGCACGGCTGGCCGTGGCCGGGCCGCGGGCCGGGATCCATGTGCTGTGCCTCGCCGAGACCGCGTCCGCCACCCCGGCCTCCCCGGTGGCGCAGACCTACGAGGCGGCCTGCGCGGTCGCGCCCACCTTCCGGCACTGCGGGGCCGTCGCGCTGCTCAGTGGTGACGTCTCCGGCACCCTGCATCTGATGCGGGTCGCGCCCGGCGGTCCCCTCGGCCCCGGTGCGCTCGCCGCAGTCGACGCCGTCTCCCCCGCCTGGGCGGAGCGGTTCGCGCGGGCGCTCGCGCCGCTGCGCCCCGACGGCCCCGTCGGCGAGCGGGCACGCGTGGCCACGCCGCTGCCCCAGTCGGCACGTCTGCTGGACGAGCTGGGACTGGCCCGGGCCACCCCTGCCTCGCTGATGGCCCGCTGGGCGGACGCGGCCGACGACACCGAGTCGCTGGGCGGGCGGGCCCGGGCGGTGCTCGGTGCCGGGCCGCGCGGCCCGCTCACCGCCGACCTGGTGGCGGACGGACCGCACCTGCTGATCGAGGGGCCGGCCGGCAGCGGTCGTACGGAGCTGCTGCGCGCGGTGGTCGCCTCGCTGGCCGCGGCCGAGCGGCCCGACCGGCTCGGCATGGTGCTGATAGACGGCCGGGACGGCGTCGGCACGGGCGCGGGGCACGGTGAGGGGCTTCGGGTCTGTACGGACATACCCCATGTGACGACCCACCTCATCGCCAACGACCCGGTCCGCATGCGGGAGTTCGCACAGTCGCTGAGCGCCGAGCTCAAGCGGCGCACGGAACTGGTCGGGCGCACGGACTTCGCCCAGTGGCACGCCGGTCGCGAGGTGTCGGGCCGTATCGTCGCCCAGCGCGCCCCGAGCGGCCGGCCGACCGCATCGGGGACCGGCGACATAGAGGCGCCGCCCAGCTCCACGCTGCGGCTGCGGCCCGGCGCCGGCGCACGGCAGCGCACCGAGGCCGCGCCGCCGCTGCCCCGGCTCGTCGTGGTCGTGGACGATCTGGACGCGCTGGTCTCCCCCGCGCTCGGCTCACCGGGCCGGCCCGCCGCCGGATCGGTGATGCGGGCGCTGGAGGCGGTGGCCAGGGAGGGCGAACGGCTCGGCGTGCACCTGGTGGCGGCGGCCGGCACCGGCGGCCGTACGGCCGAGACGGAGCCGGCCAGGAGAGCCACACTGCGCATCGTGCTGGACGCCCCGACCGCCGGGCCGGACGAGCCCGCACCGGGACGCGGCGGGCTGACGTACCCGGACGGGCGGGCCGTCGCCTTCCAGAGCGGCCGGGTGACGGGCCGTATCCCGCGCACCGCGACCCAGCGGCCCACGGTCGTCCCGCTGGAGTGGCAGCGCATGGGCGACCCGCCGGCCCGCCGTCCCGTCCGCGAACTGGGCAACGGCCCCACCGACCTGGCCCTCCTCGCCAGCGCGGTGGAGCGCGCGGCCCGCGAGGTCGCCGCGGCGGAGGTGCCCTCGCTCCTCTAGCCGGAATCAGCCGGAATCGGTACGCATACGTCCCTGATCACGAGCCGGTCACGATGGGCCGCCGGACGGCGCAGGTGCTCTTGCCGCCCCTGCACAGCCCGGCGTACACCGGAGCGCACGGACAGTCTTCTGAGTTCGACGGAGAACGACGAACGGGGAAGTGATGCGTGGCAACAGCAACACGATCCGGACAAACAGGGCCGTCTCCACACTCGCCGCGCTGCTCGCGGGAGCCCTCGCGCTCACCGCCTGCTCCAGCAGCGACACCAAGGACAAGAAGAAGGACGACGGCGGCACGAGCAGCGGGGCCACCGCCCCGGGCTCCACGCTCAGCCTGCCGAAGCTGAACGGCGCGAGCCTGGAGGTCGCCGCCGTCTGGACCGGCACCGAGCAGAAGAACTTCAAGAAGGTCCTCGCGGAGTTCGAGAAGCGCACCGGTGCGAAGGTGACGTTCGTGCCCGCCCAGGACCCGATCATCAACTTCCTCGGCTCGAAGATCGCGGGCGGTCAGCCGCCGGACATCGCGCTGCTGCCGCAGCCCGGGGCGATCAAGCAGGCCGTGGACAAGAAGTGGGCCAAGCCGCTCGGCCCGGACGCGCTCAAGGAGCTGCGGAAGAACTACTCGCAGGGCTGGCAGGACATCGGCAAGGTCGGCGGCAAGCAGTACGGCGTCTACTACAAGGCCGCCAACAAGTCGCTGATCTGGTACAACGCCAAGGCGTTCGAGAACGCGAACGCCAAAGCGCCCAAGAGCTGGCAGGAGCTGCTGAAGGCGGCGCAGGACGTGTACGACTCCGGCGTCACTCCGTTCTCGGTCGGCGGCGCCGACGGCTGGACGCTGACGGACTGGTTCGAGAACGTCTATCTGTCCCAGGCCGGCCCGGAGAAGTACGACCAGCTCGCCCAGCACAAGATCAAGTGGACCGATCCGTCGGTGAAGCAGGCCCTGACCACGCTGGCCCAGATCTGGGGCAGGAAGGACTATGTGGCGGGCGGCGCGGACGGCGCCCTGCAGACCGAGTTCCCGGCCTCGGTCACCCAGACCTTCACCGGCGGTGCCCAGCCGAAGGCGGCGATGGTCTACGAGGGCGACTTCGCGCAGGTCAACATCGGCGACACCAAGGCGAAGGTGGGCACGGACGCGAAGGTGTTCCCGTTCCCGGCGGTGGGTCCGGCCGCGCCGGTGGTCTCCGGCGGTGACGCGGCCGTGATCCTGAAGGACTCCAAGGCCGCGCAGGCGCTGGCGACGTTCCTGGCCTCCCCGGACGCGGCGACCATCCAGGCCAAGCTCGGCGGCTATCTCTCGCCGAACAAGAACGTGCCGGTCTCGGCCTACCCGAACGCGGTCCAGCAGACCATCGCCAAGGCGCTGATCGCGTCCGGCGACGCCTTCCGCTTCGACATGTCCGACCAGGCCCCGCAGGCCTTCGGCGGCACCCCCGGCAAGGGCGAGTGGAAAGACCTGCAGGACTTCCTGAAGAACCCGAAGGACGTGGCGGGCACCCAGGCACAGCTGGAGAAGGACGCGGCGGCGGCCTACGGGAACGGGAGCTGATCCGGCCATGGCATCGGCAGCGGCGGCCGGGGCCCCACCGGGCCCCGCCGCGCCGAAGAGCCGCAAGAGCGTGACCGGCACCCGCAAGGCCGTGGCAGTCCTCTTCCTGCTGCCGGCCCTGGTGCTGCTCGGCGCGCTCGTGGTCTACCCGATCGGGTACTCGGTCGTCCGCAGCTTCTACAACGCCTCCGGCGACGGCTTCGCCGGCTTCGACAACTACAAGGCGCTGTTCACCGACGACGGCATCCGGACCGCGCTGAAGAACAACATCATCTGGGTGGTGTTCGCACCCACGGTCTCCACCGCGCTCGGCCTGATCTTCGCGGTGCTGACCGAACGGGTGCGCTGGGGCACCGCGTTCAAGCTGGTCGTCTTCATGCCGATGGCGATCTCGATGCTGGCCGCCGGGATCATCTTCCGGCTGGTGTACGACCAGGACCCGAACAAGGGCGTCGCCAACGCGGTGTGGGTGGGCGTGCACGACACCTTCGCGCAGTCGTCGGCGTTCCCGAAGGCGCACCCGGGCCGGAACTCCCCCCTGAAGCCGGACGGGGGCGGTTTCATCACCACGTCCACGGTGCACACCGGCCGGGCCGTCACGCTCCCGCTCGTGGGCGTCGCACCCGACCAGATGCCCGACAGCGCGAAGAAGGCCGTGGCCGCCGAGCCGGAGCCGGGGAAGATCACCGGCACCACCTGGCAGGACTTCACCCGCGGCAAGGGCGTCGGCAGGCTCGGCGCGCCCGACCCGTCCGAGCTGGGCTACGCCGGGATGCGGATCGAGGCGGTCGACACGGCCGGCCAGGTGGTGGCTTCGGCGAAGGCGGCCTCCGACGGCACTTTCACCCTGCCCGCCAAGGCGGACGGCACCCGGCTGCGGCTTCCCGCGAGCAACTTCAAGGAGCCGTACAACGGCGTCGACTGGCTCGGCCCGGCGCTGGTCACCCCGGCCATCATCGGGTCGTACGTATGGATGTGGGCGGGCTTCGCGATGGTGCTGATCGCGGCCGGACTCGCGGGCGTGCCCCGGGAACTGCTGGAGGCGGCACGGGTCGACGGCGCCGGCGAGTGGCAGGTGTTCCGCCGGATCACCGTGCCGCTGCTCGCACCGGTCCTCGCGGTCGTCACCGTCACGCTGATGATCAATGTGCTGAAGGTGTTCGACCTCGTCTACATCATCGCGCCGGGCTCCTCCCAGGACGACGCGAACGTGCTGGCCCTGGAGCTGTACCGCAAGGGCTTCTCGGAGGGCCGGCCGGGCATCGCGAGCGCCATCGCGGTGTTCCTGCTGCTGCTCGTGATCCCCGTGATGCTGTTCAACATTCGCAGGCTGCGGCGGGAGGTGCGGCGATGACGACCGCTGCCGGAAGCATCGGGAAGCCGGCACCCGACGACATGACGGTGAAGGCCCGGCAGTCGCTCGGTTCGAGGATCACCGAGAAGCTCGGCGGCGGCCTGGTCCGCGTGTTCCTCATCCTGGTGGGCCTGTTCTGGCTGGTACCGACCATCGGCCTGCTCATCTCCTCACTGCGCGCACCGGAGGACATGAGCGCGAGCGGCTGGTGGAAGGTGTTCTCCCAGCCGTCCCAGCTGACCTTCGACAGCTACCAGAAGCTGCTGGAGAACAGTGACATCACCAACTCCCTGGTCAACACCGTGCTGATCACGGTCCCGGCGACGCTCCTGGTCGTGGTGATCGGCTCGCTGGCCGGCTACGCGTTCGCGTGGATGGAGTTCCCGGGCCGGGACTGGTGGTTCCTCGGCGTGGTCAGTCTGCTGGTGGTGCCGGTGCAGGTGGCGCTGATCCCGATCGCCGAACTGTTCGGCAAGATCGGTCTGTTCGGGAGCATCTTCGGGGTGGTCCTCTTCCACGTGGGCTTCGGTCTGCCGTTCGCGGTGTTCCTGCTGCGGAACTTCTTCGCGGAGATCCCCAGAGAGCTCCTGGAGGCGGCCCGTCTCGACGGCGCCGGTGAACTGCGTCTGTTCGTACGGGTGGTGATGCCGCTCGGCGGGCCCGCGATCGCGAGCCTCGGCATCTTCCAGTTCCTGTGGGTGTGGAACGACATGCTGGTCGCGCTGGTGTTCACCAAGTCCGACTCCCAGCCGATCACGGTCGCCCTGCAGACGCAGGTACGGCAGTTCGGGAACAACATCGACGTGCTGGCACCCGGCGCGTTCATCTCGATGGTGATCCCGCTGGTCGTGTTCTTCGCGTTCCAGCGGCAGTTCGTGTCCGGGGTGATGGCGGGCGCGGTCAAGTAGTAACAAAGAGGACACTTTTCGAGGGGCGGGTCTTCAAGGGCCCGCCCCTTCCCGTTCACCCGACGTCCCCCACATGCCGTACGAACCGTAACCAAGTCACTCCATCGGCCGTTCCCGGGCAGAACGCCCGCGCCGACCGACCCATGGATGTCCCCTTGCCCAGGTTCAGTGTCATTGTCCCCGCGTACATGGTCCAGGCGTACCTGTCCGAGTGCCTGGATTCCGTGCTCTCGCAGTCGTACCCCGATCTCGAACTGATCGCCGTGGACGACTGCTCACCGGATGCCTGCGGTGCGATCGTCGACGAGTACGCGGCCCGCGACGTACGCGTGAAGGCCGTACACCTGCCGGAGAACCAGGGTCTCGGCCGCGCCCGCAACGCGGGCATGGCCGAGGCGACGGGCGACTACCTGCTCTTCCTGGACAGCGACGACACCCTCGCGCCGGGCGCCCTGCGCGCGATCGCCGACCGGATCAAGGAGACCGGCGAGCCGGACGTCCTGGTCTTCGACTACGCGCGCACCTACTGGAACGGCGAGACGGCCCGCAACCAGTTCGCCGGCCACCTGACCCAGCAAGGCCCCGCGCCGTTCCGCCTGAAGGACCGCCCGGGGCTGCTGCGGGTGCTGATGGTCGCCTGGAACAAGGTCCACCGGCGGGAGTTCGTCGAGCAGCAGGGCTTCCGGTTCCCGACCGGCTACTACGAGGACACGCCCTGGACCTATCCGGTACTGATGGCCGCCGACTCGATCTCCACCCTCGACCGGGTGTGCGTCCACTACCGGCAGCGCCGACAGGGCAACATCCTCGGCACCACCAGCCGCAAGCACTTCGACGTCTTCGATCAGTACGACCGTGTCTTCGCGTTCGTCGACCAGCGCCCCGAACTGGCGCGGTGGCGCCCGCTGCTGTTCCGCCGCATGGTCGACCACTTCACGACGATCTTCAGCAAGAAGGACCGCCTGCCGCCCGGCGCCCGCGCCGAGTTCCTGCGCAAGGCCCGCGCCCACTACCGCCTCTACCGCACCCCGGGAGCGCCCGTCCCGCTGCGCACCCGGCTGCGGCACACCCTGGTCCGCCTGGGCCTGCACCGCGGCTACCGGGCCCTGCAGCTGGCCATGACCGCGCGCCGCCGCACGCTCAAGCTCGCCGTCAAGCTCGCCCGGGCCCTGAAGGCGGCCGCCCTCCAGCTGCACTACCGCATCCAGCTCCGCCTCCCGCTGCGCGCCGACCGTGCCGTCTTCTCCGCCTACTGGGGGCGCGGCCACGGCTGCAACCCGGGCGCGCTGGAGGCCGCGTTCCGCCAGTTCGCCCCGCAGGTGCACACGGCGTGGATCGCCCGCCCCGAGCACCAGCACACCCTCCCGCCGGGCCCCGACCGGCTGCGGCCGGGCACGGCCGCCTACTGGACGGCGCTGGCCCGCTCCAAGTACCTCGTCAACAACGTCAATTTCGACCGCAGGCTGCGCAAGCGCCCCGGCCAGGTCTTCGTCCAGACCCAGCACGGCACCCCGCTCAAGCACATGGGCCTGGATCTCCAGGAACACCCGGCGGCCGCCGGGGACATGGACTTCGAGGAGCTCCTCAAAGGCGTCGACAAGTGGGACTACGTCCTGTCCGCCAACCGCCACACCACGCTGACCTGGGAACGCGTCTACCCCGGCGGCTACACCGCGCTGGAGTACGGCTACCCGCGCAACGACGTCTTCCAGACGGCCACCGCGAACGACGTGGCCCGGCTGCGCGCCCTGCTCGGCATCCCGGACGGCACGGTCGCGGTCCTGTACGCCCCGACCCACCGCGACTACAGCCGCACCCAGCGCTCCGCGCTCGACCTGGAGCGCGTCGTGCGCCGCCTCGGCCCGCGCTTCGTCATCCTGGCCCGCGCCCACTACTGGCACGACGGCCCGCTGGCCCGCTCCCGCGCCGAGCGGATCATCGACGTCAGCACCCATCCGAGCGTCGAGTCCCTCTGCCTCGCCTCGGACGCGCTGATCACCGACTACTCGTCGCTGATGTTCGACTACGCCAACCTGGACCGCCCGATCGTCGTGCACACCGCGGACTGGGAGGCGTACGAGGCCGCCCGGGGCACCTACTTCGACGTGCGCGAGTTCCCGCCGGGCGCGGTCGCCCGCAGCGAGGACGAGCTGATCGACATCTTCGCCACCGGCCACTGGCGCGGCTCGCGCTCCGCCCAGCTGCGCGCGGCCTTCCGGGAGCGGTTCTGCCCGTACGACGACGGACGCGCCGCCGAGCGCGTCGTACGGCATGTCGTGCTGGGCGAGACGCAGGGGCGGCCGGCGTTCGTCCCGCTCGCCGAGCGCAGGCCGGCGCCGTCGGCCGCCTCCACGCTCGGGCGCTCTCCGCTCGCCACCGTGCGGCAGCCTTCCGGCTCCTTCCCCGTCACCGAGAGCCGCTGAACAGCGTTGGTCCTTCCGGGAGTTCCCATGCCCCTCAGCACGACGCGGCCCACTCCGGTCCGGCCGTCCAGCTGGCGTCCCGCCGGGCGGCCCAGCCGCGTCCGCAAGACAACAGAAAGAGCAGAATGCCCCGCTTCAGCATCATCGTCCCGTCCCACGGGGTCGCTGGTCGGCTGTCCCAGGCGCTGGACTCGGTCCTCGGCCAGTCCTTCGGCGATCTGGAGCTGATCCCGGTCTGCGACGCTCCCGACGCCCCGGCGGCCGCGGTGGCCGCCGCATACGCCGAGCGGGACTGCCGGGTGACCCCGGTCGACTCACCGCCGTCCGCCGGTCTGAGCGGGGCGCGCAACGCCGGGATGCGGGCGGCGACCGGTGCGTATGTGCTGTTCCTCGACGGTGACGACCTGCTCATGCCGGGCGCGCTGGCGGCGCTGGACGCGCGGCTGACCGAGACCGCCGACGTCGACGTGCTCTACGCCGAGCACGAGCGGGCCCCCTGGTGGGAGGGCGAGCCGACCAACCCGGCCGCCCCGCTGCTGGCACAGGCGCCGAAGGGCGCCTTCGCCCCGGACCGGTTCCCCGAGCTGACCGGTGTGCAGCTCCCGGCGTGGGGCGCCGCCTACCTCCGGGCGTTCCTCACCGAGCACGGCCTCGTCTTCCCGGACAGCCACTTCACCGACCTCGGCTGGGGCGGGCTGACCACGCTCGCCGCCGGGCGGATCGCGGTGCTGCGCCAGGTCGTCGTACGGCACCGGCTGCGCCGGCAGGGCAGCAGGCTCAACCTGCCCGGGCCGCACCAGCACGCCCTGCTGGACCAGGTGGAGCTGGTGCTGGCCCGGGCGGCCGCGGATAAGCTGCCCGCCGAGCGGACCCGGGCACTGTTCGACCAGCTGTTCGCGTACGTGCTGAAGACGGCGTCCCGGCCGGAGCGGCTGTCCTCGGGACACCGGGCGTTCTTCCGCCGGGCCGGCCGGCTGTACCGGGCGCACCGGCCCGTGGGCCACCGCGCGCCGGGCGGCAGCCTGGGCGTGCAGCACCGGCTGCTGGCGAGCGGCGCGTACACCGCGTTCCGCGCCTTGCGCGGCGCCAACCAGAGGGCGGCGAAGTCCGTGGAGGGCCTGCCGCGCCCGCGCCTGCTGCGCACCCGGCTGCGCTACGCCCTCGATCTGCGCCGCCCCCTGGATCCGGGCCTGGCTGTGTTCAGCGCCTACTGGGGCCGCGGCTACGCCTGCAACCCGGCCGCCATCCACGCCAAGGCCCGCGAACTCGCCCCGCACATCCGCCCGGTGTTCCTGGTCGAGGCCGACCAGGCGCCTGCGATGCCGAAGGACGTGGAGTACGCGGTGATCGGCTCCCGCCGCTACTGGGAGGTGCTGGCCCGGGCCACGTATCTGATCAACAACGCCAACTTCGCCGAGGGCGTGGTCAAGCGCCGGGGCAGTGTCCATCTGCAGACCCAGCACGGCACCCCGCTGAAGACGATGGGCGTGGACCAGTCGACGTACCCGGTGGTGGCCGCGCAGACCGGCAGCTACACCAAGCTGCTGGCCCGGGTGGACCGCTGGGACTTCAACCTCTCCTCCAACCGCCACTCCACCCAGATGTGGGAGCGCGCCTTCCCCGGCTCGTACGAGCATCTGGAGTACGGCTATCCGCGCAACGACGTCTACTACACGGCGAGCGCCGAGGACGTCGTGCGTGTCCGGCGCGAACTGGGCGTGCCGGACGGTGCGACGGCCGTGCTGTACGCGCCGACCCACCGCGACCACCACACCGGCTTCGAGGCCGGCCTGGACCTGGAGGCGTTCTGCGCGGCGGCCGGCGACGACGTGGTCGTCCTCCTGCGCGCCCACTACTTCTACGACCGGGGGCGGGCCGCCCGGGGCCGAGGCCGCGTCATCGACGTCACCGCCCACCGCTCCTCGGAGGACGTGTGCCTGGCGGCGGACGCGCTGGTCACCGACTACTCCTCCATCATGTTCGACTATGCGAACCTGGACCGGCCCATCGTCGTGTACGCCGACGACTGGGACGTCTACCAGGAGACGCGGGGCGTCTACTTCGACCTGATGACCGAGCCGCCGGGACCGGTCGTGCGCACCCCCGAGGAACTGGCCCGCGTCTTCCGCGACGGCTCGTACGCGGGGCCCGAGGCCAAGGCCCTGCGGGCCGCGTTCCGCAAGCGGTTCTGCCAGTTCGACGACGGGCGGGCCGCCGAGCGCGTCGTACGGCGGGTGCTGCTCGGCGAGCCGCCGGAGGCGATCCCGCCGGTGATCCCGCTCGCGGAGCGCATCCCCGCCCCCGCCGCCGCGACCCTCGCAAGGAGCTGACCCGCCGTGCCCCGCTTCAGTGTCATCGTCCCCTGCTTCAAGGTGCAGGGCTTCCTGCGCGAGTGCCTCGACTCGGTGCTGCTGCAGTCCTTCAACGACTTCGAAGTGATCGCCGTGGACGACTGCTCGCCGGACGGCAGCGGCGCGATCCTGGACGAGTACGCCGGGCGCGACCCACGGGTGAAGGTGCTGCACCTGCCGCAGAACGCCGGCCTCGGCCGGGCCCGCAACGCCGGGCTGCCGCACGCCACCGGTGACTACCTGTTCTTCCTGGACAGCGACGACACGCTCACCCCGGGCGCGCTGCGCGCCATGGCCGACCGGCTGACGGAGTCGGGTGACCCGGACGTCCTGGTCTTCGACTACGCGCGCACCTACTGGTGGGGCGGCACCCGGCGCAATGTGCTCGCCCATGTGCTCGCCGAGGCCGGCGCGGACACCTTCACGGTCGCCGACCGGCCGCAGATCCTGGACCTGCTGATGGTGGTGTGGAACAAGGTCTACCGACGCGACTTCGTCGAGGAGCACGGCTTCGAGTTCCCGCCGGGATACTACGAGGACACCCCCTGGACCTTCCCGGTCATGCTCAGCGCCCGCCGGATCGCCGCCCTGGACCGGATCTGCCTGAACTACCGGCAGCGCAGGCAGGGCAACATCCTGTCCACCACCAGCCGCAAGCACTTCGACATCCACGACCAGTACGAGCGGGTCTTCGCCTTCGTGGACCGGCACGAGCGGCTGTGGAGCTGGCGGCCGTATCTGCACCGCAAGATGGGCGAGCACTGTCTGGACATCCTCGCCAAGCCGGACCGGCTGCCGCCCGCGGACAAGGCCGAGTTCTTCCGGCGTACGGCGGAGATGTTCCACCGGCACAGGCCCGAGGGCGCGCTCGTGGACGGTGAGGTCGCCCTGCTGGAGGGCGGCTACGCCAGGTACCGGCTGCAGCGGCAGGCCGCACCGGCCGGCCGGGAGGCCGGGCGGCGGGCGCTGAGGACGCGGCAGACGGCCGCCGCACGGGCCCGGCGCGGCTGGGCGCGGCTGCACGCACGCCTGCCGCTGGACCCGCAGCTGGTGGTGTACTCGGCGTCCTCGCACCGGGGCGTGCTCGGCGACCCGGCGGCCGTGTACCGCAAGGCGGCCGAGATCGCCCCGCGGCTGCGCGGGGTGTGGGTGGTGCGGGACGAGGAGACCGCCGAGCGGCTGCCGCCGGGCGTCGAGCACGTGATCGTGGGCTCCCGGCGCTATCTGGAGGTCACCGCGCGGGCGGCGTTCTTCGTCAACGACGTCAACTGGCCCGGCTCGCTGGTCAAACGGCTCGGCAGCGTGCATGTGCACACCCACCAGGGCACCCCGCTGAAGTACATGGGCGCCGACCTGCTGGACAAGCCAGGCGCCCGGCTCGGCTTCGACGTGCCGCAGATGCTGCGCCGGGCCGACCGCTGGGACTACAGCCTGGTCGCCAACCACCACTCGGAGCTGGTCTGGGAGCGGGCCTACCCCTGCCACTTCGCCTCGGTGCGCACCGGCAGCCCGCGCAACGACGTGCTGGTCGGCGCCGGTGACCGGGCCGGCCTCGGCTTCCGGCTGCGCCACGGCATCCCCGAGGACCACACGGTGGTGCTGTACGCGCCGACCCGCCGGGACTACCGCCGGGGCGGACACGTGGACCGGATCGACCTTGTCCGGTTCGCGGCCGATCTCGGCGAGGGCCACACCCTGGTGGTCCGGCTGCACCCGACACTGGCGACCGGTCCCGCGCGCGGCCTGGGGCTGACCGAACTGGCCCGTCGCGGGATCGTGGTCGACGCGACGGACGAGCCGCACGTCGAGGAGGTGATGCTCGCCTCGGACGCGCTGATCACCGACTACTCGGCGCTGATGTTCGACTACGCCAACCTGGACCGGCCCATCGTGGTCCACGCCGACGACTGGGCCGCGTACACGGCGAGCCGGGGCGCCTACCTCGACATCACCGCGGAGGCGCCGGGCCATGTCTCACGGTCCTACCGGGAGCTGGCGTGGCTGTTCGCGTCCGGCTCGTGGCGGGACGAGGAGTCCACGCGGCTGAGGGCGGACTTCCGGGCGCGGTTCTGCACGTACGACGACGGGCGGGCTGCCGAGCGGGTCGTACGGACGCTGCTGCTCGGCGAGCCGATGCCCGCCGCCGAGCCGGGCACCGTGCGGATCCCCGGCCAGACCGTCGCGGACGACCTGCTGGCCTCCATGTGAGGCCGGCAGGTCACCCATGACGTCGTGTGTGCGCCGAGCGCTTACTCGACGACGAGGTCGACCTCGATGTTGCCGCGGGTGGCGTTGGAGTACGGGCAGACCTGGTGGGCGGTCTCGACCAGCTTGCGGCCGGTCGCCTCGTCCACGTTCTCGGGCAGCTCGATGCGCAGCGTCACCTTCAGGCCGAAGCCTTCGCCCTGCTTGCCGATGCCGACCTCTGCGGTCACCGCGGCGTCGCTGACGTCCACCTTCGCCTGGCGGCCGACGAGGCCGAGGGCGCTGCCGAAGCAGGCGGCGTAGCCGGCGGCGAAGAGCTGCTCGGGGTTGGTGCCCTCGCCGTTGCCGCCCAGCTCCACCGGCGGGGCCAGCTTGAGGTCGATCTTGCCGTCGGAGGAGACGGCACGACCGTCGCGGCCATGGGTGGCGGTGGCGACAGCGGTGTAGAGCGCGTCCATGAAGACCATCCCTCTCGGAGTCATCTGCGATCCGGCGGCTCCTGTCCGGCCGCCCTCACGACCACAAGTAGAGCACACGATTCAGTTGCGCACAACTAAATGACTTGCCGGAGCTATCCTTGAGCCATGACCGCCACCCAGACCCCTGCCCCCGAGGCGGACTGGCTCCGTCTGGACCGCCAGATCTGCTTCTCGCTGCACGCCGCGTCCCGCGCCTTCAACGGCGTCTACCGCGTGATCCTCAAGGACCTCGGGCTCACCTATCCGCAGTACCTGGTGATGCTGGTGCTGTGGGAGCAGGGCGACCTGCCGGTCAAGAAGCTGGGCGAGCATCTGCGCCTCGACTCCGGCACGCTCTCCCCGCTGGTCAAGCGGCTGGAGGGAGCCGGTCTCGTCCGGCGCGAACGCAGCCTGGAGGACGAGCGTTCGGTGCAGGTGCGGCTCACCGAGGAGGGCGCGGCGCTGCGCGAGCGGGCCCTGCAGGTGCCGCGCCGCATCCTGGCGGCGACGGGCTTCGACCCGGCCGAGATCGGCGAGCTGCGCGAACGCCTGGACCGGCTCACGACCGCCCTGGACGCGGCGGCCCTGGAAGAGGCGTAGAAGCAAGGGGCTCGGGAGCAAGGGCTCACGGAGCCCCGCCGACCCGGCTCGGGCGGACGTAGAGCCGGACGGCCACCTCGCCCTGCACTAACTCCCGCCCGGGAACGAACTCCTGCGCGAGGACGGCGAGTTTGGCCCGCTCGACGTGGCTGCCCGGCTTCCAGCGCCCGGCGAGCAGATCCCGGTCGGCGACGACCCACACCCGGTCGAGCCGGGCCATCCGGCGGCGCAGGGTGCCCGGGTCCACCTCCCGCCCGTACAGCGTCCCGGACTCGGCCCCGCTCTCCGCCAGGGCCACGTCCCGGGCCCCCCGGAACGCCCCCGGGTAGGCGAGCGCCACGTTCCGCGCCTGCGCCGGCAGAAAGAGCACGGAGTCCCCGGCCCGCAACCGCCGCGCGGCGACCCGGGAGACAGCGGCGAGGTCATCGGGCCGGCGTTCGGGGCTGCGGTCATCGCGAAGAAGCGGGAACTGCTGGACAAGGACGAGCACGAGCCCGAGAACACCGGCCAGTCCAGCCACCTGCGACGGCCGACCGAGCCACCGGACGCCGACGATCAGCGGGCGCCGCACTCGTCCGGGTCGGGGGACGGCAGGCGGGGGGTGGGACGAGTGCGGCCCGTTCAACGCCCCACCGTCATGCGGACGGTCGCGCGGTGCGGGGCACCTCTTCGGCGGTTCGTCGTCGTGTGGGCAGTCGTTCCGCAGGGCGACGGGGGGCCCGCCACTCGAGCGGAGCCGAGAGTGGGGGAGGGCGGGCACACGGCGGCCGGCGGCCGGCAGGCGGCCGAGTGCCCCGGCCATCCGCTCAGCCCCCGCCGCCACCAACACCGGCGCCCCCGACAGGGCATAGAGCACGTACCGGTCGACGTACAGCGGCGAAACCTGCGACACCAGCATCAACGCGACCGGCGGCACCACGGCCAACGGCAGACAGACCCCCGCGCAGGTCAGCTCCCCGCGCCGCCCCGCCAACCCCGCCAGCCCCAGCACGGCCAGCCCGAGACACGTCCAGTACATCCCGTCCGCCGGCCCGAGAAACGTCCGCAGCAGACCCTGCGCCGTCTCCACCGTCGGCACCCGCAACCACGCCACCTGCGCCGACTGTTCGCGCGAGACGAGCACCATCGGCAGCAGCGCCAGCGACACCGTGCCCGCCGCACACCCCCACCCCCGCCACACCCGCACCCCCGCCCGGGCCAGCGCCAGCGACACCGCGTGGGCGAGCAGCAGCAGGACCGCGAACTCGTGCAGCCAGCAGGTGACGCCGAGGACGGCGCCGTACCCCCACCAGGACCCCCGCCGCACGGCCCGGACGAACAGCAGCGTCGCCCACGTGGCGCCGGCCGCGACCAGGGCGTAGGAGCGGCCCTCCTGCGCGTAGTGACCGGCCATCGGCGAGATCGCGTACAGCAGCCCGGCCCACAGCCCGACGCGCGGCCGGACCAGCCGGGCACCGAGCGCGGCCACCAGGCCCGCGGTGAGGGCCGCCGCGCAGACGGACGGAAGCCTGAGGACGACCTCGCCGGGGTGGACGGCGAGGACGGCGTGCATGAGGAGGTAGTACAGGCCGTGCACCGCGTCCACCTCGTGCAGCAGCCGCCAGATCTGCGGCACCGTACGGCCCGAGACCTGGAAGGTGACCGCCTCGTCACGCCACATCCCGCCGCGGTCCAGACCCCAGAGCCCGAGCGCGAACATCACCAGCGCGGGCACCGACACGGCGACCGCGTGCCGGTCGCGCGAGGGGACGCGGCCCGGCGCATCGGGCGCACTCGGCGCACCACTCGCCGCATCGGTCGTTGTGCCGGTCGGTACGGCGGCCGCCGCTGCGGCGGCCCTGCGCGACTGCGGTTTCACAAGAGGCCTGAGGTTCACCACGGCTCGATCTTTTGCGATTACCCAACCTTTTCCGCTCATTGACGGCGTATCGGCATGGATACACCATCCGCGCGCATTAGGCTCCCACGTGATGAACCGTCCCCGTGTCACCCCCGGCCCGGTCCTCGCCCTCACCGTCGTCTGGCTCGCCACCCGCGCGCTCATGCTGTGGCTGCTCACCCACAGCAGCGCACGCCTGCTCGGCGGGGGTTCGGTGACACGTGAGGTGTGGCGGTTGTACGTCCACTGGTACGACGTCCTGTCGCACGGCGCGTTCCCGGCACACGACACCACATGGCAGTACCCGCCCGGCGCGGGCGTGGTGCTGCTGGCTCCGGGCCTGCTGCCCTGGTTGACGTACTTTCAGGCGTTCGTCGTGCTGACGCTGGCCGCGGACGCGCTGGTCGCGGCGGCACTGGTCCGCGTGGGGAAGCGAGCGGGCCGCAGCCTGCTCGGCGCGGTCCTGTGGACCGGCGGTCTGCCGCTGCTGCTGCACCTGCCGCTCGCCCGGTACGACGTGCAGGTGACCGCGCTCGCCGTCCTCTCCTTGCTGACGCTGGCGCGTTCCCCGCGTTCGGGCGGCGTGTTCGGAGCACTGGGCGCACTGGTGAAGGTGTGGCCGGCGCTGGTGCTGCTGGGGACGCCCCGGGGGCGTACGTCCCGGACGGCGTGGACGTGGGCGGCGGCGGTCGGGGCCGCGACCCTGACCCTCCTGGCGATTTCGTTCAACAATTCACTCGCCTTCCTGCGGGAGCAGGGCGGGCGGGGTGTACAGATCGAGTCGCTCGGCGGTACGGCGCTCAACCTGGCGCGGCACCTCGGCTGGCACGGCCGGTCCCGTTACCAGTACGGCTCGATCGAACTGACCGGCCCGCACGTGGCCGCCGTCGCCGGCGCCTCCCTCGGGCTCACGGCGGCCGCCTTCGGGCTGCTGCTGCTGTGGCGGGTGCGGGCGCGGCACTGGAGCGAGGCCACACCGTTCGACGCCGCGCTGAGCGCGGTGCTGCTGTTCACCGCCACCAGCCGGGTCATCAGCCCGCAGTACATGGTCTGGCTGCTCGGCCTGGCCGCCGTGTGCCTGACCTCGCGGTACACCAGCCAGCGCCCGGTGGCCCTGCTGGTCCTCGCATCGAGCGCGCTGAGCAGCGTGGTCTTCCCGATGTACTACCGCGAGGTGGTCGACGGCACCTGGACGGGCTGCCTGCTGATGCTGGCCCGTAACGGACTGCTGGCGGCCGCGGCGGTGCTGTCCTTCGTCCGCCTGTGGCACTCCGCACGGCCGCCCGCCGGAACCTCCGCAGCCGCGACGGAACCCCGACCCGATTCCGACCGTCTTCAGGATCGAGCGCTAAGCGTCTCTTAACAGCTTATTACCGAAGATTTCTACGCTCCCAGCCTGTGGAATCCATGCTTCCTGACCCGCCCGCCCCAGAGCCGACCCCACAGGTCGGCGTCGTCGTCATCGGCTACAACGACGCCGCCCACGTGGCCGACGCCGTGCACTCGGCGCTCGGCCAGGGACCGGCCGTCGCAGAAGTCGTCGCCGTCGACGACTGCTCCACCGACGGCAGCGCCGAGCTGCTCGCCCGGCTCGCCGCCGAGGAACCCAGACTGCGGGTGGTGCGCCGGGAGGTCAACAGCGGCGGCTGCGGCAGCCCGCGCAACACCGGGATCGACGCGGTCACGACACCGTACGTGATGTTCCTGGACAGCGACGACGTGCTGCCGCCCGGTGCGGTGGACGCGCTGCTGGCGGCGGCCACGCGGGCGGACGCCGAGGTCGCGAGCGGTCTGTGCGTGCGCCGTGAGCTGCCCTCGGGGAGCGAACAGCCCTGGCAGGAGCCCCTCTACGCGGCACACACCGTCCTCGCGCAGCCCGCGCAGCGGCCGCGTCTGGTCCACGACACACTGTGCGTCAACAAGCTGTACCGGACCGACTTCCTGCGCGGGCACGACATCCGCTTCCCCGAAGGGCGCTTCCTCTACGAGGACATCGTCTTCACGGCGCGCGTGCTGGCCGCCACGCCGCGCATGGCACTCGTACCGGACCTCGTGTACGTGTGGCATGTGCGCCGGTCCGCCGAGCGGCTGTCGCTCTCCCTGGACCGGGGGCGCATCGACAACTGGAAGGCGCGTACGGAGGCCTGCGCGCTGGCGTACGACATTCTGCTGGGCGCCGGCCAGAAGGAGCTGGCGCGGGCCACGCGGGCCAAGTTCCTGGACCATGAGGTGCGCATGTACGCACGCGAGCTGGGGTTGCGCGACGCGCACTACCAGCGCGCGTGGTGGGCGCACACCCGGGAGTATCTCGCGCGCTACGACGCCGCCGACTGGGAGCTGAACCCGACGGCACCCGGCCGACTGCTCGCCCGGGTCGTCCTGGAATCCCCCGAGCCGAGCGACCTGCCCCGTCTGAAGGAGCTGGCCGCCCGCCCGGCCCGGCTCCTCCCGCCCTACGCCCGGGTCCCCGACGGCACGCCCGTCTGGTCCACCGACCTCCCCCAGGTCACCCTCACCCCCTTCCTGACCCGCCCGCCCCGCCAGCTCCCGCTCGCCGTGGACGGCGAACTGCGGCCGCGCGCACGTGGCACCCGCCTGCGCCTGCGGCTGCACGAGCTGTACGGGCGGATGGCCGAGGCCGGGCCGCAGGAGGTGGAGGTGGAGTGGCAGCACAGGGAGAGCGGGCGCACGGCCCAGCGCGCCACGGCCGCCTTCACACCCTCCGGCGAGGACGGCTGGTCGGCCGAGGTGTCCGTCGACCTGGCCGCGCTCGGCGCGGGCACCTGGGATCTCGGCCTGACCGTGCGCTTCGCGGACGGCACCTGCCGGGATGTCACGGCGCACGCCCTCACGGGCGCCGGCCGGCTGAGCCGCCGTGCCGTCCCGAACGTCCGGCACGGTGTGCTGCTGGTCCAGCCGTACGCCACGCACTCCGGCGCCCTCGCCCTGCGCGTGGCCACCGGGATCCGCGGTGTCATGACGATCGCCGGGGGCCGGCTGCGCCGCCTGCTTCACTGAGAACCGGGCCGCACGGCACACACACGGGACCGAGACAGAGCCACCGGCCGCCACCGGCCGGTCGACGAGGGGACAGCAGTACATGACCTGGCTGATCACCGGCGGCGCCGGATACATCGGGGCGCACGTCGTACGCGCGATGGCCGAGGCGGGCGAGCGGACGGTGGTCTTCGACGACCTGTCCACGGGCGTCGCCGAGCGCCTGCCGCAGGAGGTGCCCCTGGTGGTGGGCTCCGTCCTGGACGGCGAGAGCGTGGCCCGCGCCCTGGCCGAGCACGAGATCACCGGGGTCGTCCACCTCGCGGCGAAGAAGCAGGTGGGCGAGTCCGTGGACCGGCCGCTGCACTACTACCGGGAGAACGTGGAGGGCCTGCGCGTCCTGCTGGAGGCGGTGACGGCCGCGCGCGTGCCGTCGTTCGTGTTCTCCTCGTCGGCGGCGGTGTACGGCATGCCGGACGTGGACCTCGTGACCGAGGAGACGCCCTGTCTGCCCCTGTCCCCCTACGGCGAGACCAAGCTGACCGGCGAGTGGCTGGTCCGCGCGACGGGCCGGGCGACCGGCATGGCGACCGCGTCCCTGCGCTACTTCAACGTGGCGGGCGCGGCCACCCCCGCCCTGGCGGACACGGGGGTCTTCAACCTCGTCCCGATGGTCTTCGAGAAGCTCACCGAGGGCGCTCCCCCGCGCGTCTTCGGCGACGACTACCCGACCCCCGACGGCACCTGTGTCCGCGACTACATCCACGTGGTCGACCTGGCCGAGGCCCATGTGACGGTCGCCCGGGCCCTCGGCTCCACGCCCGGCCACGACCTGACCCTCAACATCGGCCGCGGGGAGGGCGTCTCGGTCCGCGAGATGATCGACCAGATCAACGCGGTCACCGGCTACGACCGCGCCCCCACCGTCACCCCGCGCCGCCCCGGCGACCCCGCCCGGGTCGTCGCCTCCGCCGACCGCATCGCCACGGAGCTGGGCTGGACGGCGAAGTACGACGTCCAGGACATGATCGCCTCGGCCTGGGAGGGCTGGGTACGGCTGCATCCGGAGGCGGCGCGGTCGTAAGCTCCCCGGATGACCGCCCCCTCGCGCACCGAACGCGCCGTCGGCGCCCTGCTCGGCTCAGCCGTGGGCGACGCCCTGGGAGCGCCCTTCGAGTTCGGTCCCGAAGGCGCCTTCTCGGCCCGCTTCCCGTATCCCGGGCACGGCGGCGAGATGTGCGGGGGCGGCGGCTGGGACCCCGGTGAGGCGACCGACGACACCCAACTGGCGGTCCTGACCGCCGAGTCGCTGCTGGAACGCGGCGGCCTGGACCTGCCGGACGTGTTCCGGCGCTTCCAGCGGTGGGCGGCGGCCGATCCGAAGGACATCGGCCTGCAGACGGAGGCGGTCCTGAGCAGTGGCGCTCCCTGGGACACGGCGGCGGCCGAGCACTTCCAGGTCAGCCAACGGGCGGCCGGCAACGGGGCGTTGATGCGGGCGGCCCCCTCGGCGGTCCGCTTCGCCCGCCACGGCCGCGAGGCCACGATGGACGCCGCCCGCCGTCTCTCCGCCCTCACCCACGGCGACCCCGCGGCCTGGGAGGGCACGGCCGTCCTCCACGAGCTGATCCGGATCGCCCTGACCGGAACGGACCCGCTCACCGCCGTACCGGCCACCCTGACCGCGCTCCACCCCGACCACCGCGACCGCTACACGACCGTCCTCTCCCCCGGCTGGCACCCGGACCTGGCCACAGAGTTCAACGGAGCGGTCTGGCCCTGCCTGGGCTCGGCGCTCTGGGCGCTGCGCACGACGAGGTCCTACGAGGAAGCGGTCCGCGCGGCGATCGACCTGGGCGGCGACACGGACACGGTGGCGGCGGTCACCGGGGCGCTGGCGGGAGCGGTGTACGGCAGCGCGGCGGTGCCGCTGCGCTGGGCGGAGGCGGTGCATGTGCCGTTGCCGGGGTTCGGGGGGCGGATACTGCGGGCGCCGGATCTGCGGGAGCTGGGTCAGCGGTTGGCGTAGCGGACAGCGACCGCCGCCGTGCGGGTAGCCGCCGTCGCCATGCGGGCCGTCCTCCGGCTGCGGGCGCGCGGTGGCCGGTCGCGCAGTTCCCCGCGCCCCTGGGGAGTCACAGCGGCCGTACCCGCATCCGCGCCGCAACACCTGCCGGCACCCTCACAGCGCCTTCAGCGCACCCGCCGTAGCGCGTGCCAGCTTCTCCAGGTATCCCTTCGGCAGCTTCGGGGAGCGGATCACCACCGAGCGCCAGTACAGCGGACCGGAGATCAGATCCAGTGCAAGATCGGCGTCGACCCCGGCCCGCACCTCACCCCTTCGCTCCGCCGCCGCCACGATCTTGCTGGCAACCCCCTCCTGCCCGTCCCGCAGCGCCTTCTGCATGGCCTCCGCGATATCGGGATTGCGGGCCGCCTCCGCCTGCAGATCGGGAATGATCTGCGAGGCGACGGGGTGGCGCAGGGCGCGGGAGGTGACCTCGTACAGGAGGCGGAGGTCGCCCTCCAGGGAGCCGGTGTCCGGCACCGGAAGGCCCAGTACCGCCATCGCCGACACCACGTCCAGCACCAGGTGCAGCTTGGAGCGCCAGCGTCGGTACACCGCCGTCTTGCCGACGCCCGCCCGCCGCGCGATGCCCTCGATGGACATACGGGCATAGCCGACGGCCGCCAGCTCCTCGAAGACGGCCGCGCGGATGGCCTCGGTCACGTCCTCCCGGAGCACGGCGGCCCCGGCGGGGGCCCGGCGGCGCGCACGCTTCGGGGCCTCGTCGGCGTTCGTCGTCATGCGGACCAGCATAGGGCGTTACGACGAAACGGTTGCGTTCCGACGGTCGATGGTTCTACGCTCACGTTGCGACGATACGGTCCCGTCCCGTCGTAAGAGAACGTGAAGAGAAGCGTAAGGAAACGCCGGACGACGGAGGGGGACCGCTCGACCCCGGCGGCAGCCGGACGCACCCCCCTCCCCCGAGCGAAAGCAGCGGATGTGAGCCAGGTCCTCCACACACCGCCCCCGACCCAGGTCCCGGCCGACGACGACCTCGCGGCGCTGGCCGCCCGACACGGTCTCACGGTCAGCGGCGCCCGCCCCTCCCTGCCGGAGTACGTCCACCAGCTCTGGGCCCGCCGCCACTTCATCACCGCCTTCGCCACCGCCAAGCTCACCGCCCAGTACAGCCAGGCGAAGCTCGGCCAGGTCTGGCAGGTCATGAACCCGCTGCTGAACGCGGCGGTCTACTACTTCATCTTCGGCGTGCTCCTGGGCACCAGCAAGGGCGTGCCGGACTACATCCCCTTCCTGGTCACGGGCGTGTTCATCTGGACGTTCACGCAGAGCTCGATCATGGCGGGCACCCGCGCGATCTCGGGCAACCTCGGCCTGGTCCGCGCGCTGCACTTCCCGCGCGCCTCGCTGCCGATCTCCTTCTGTCTCCAGCAGCTCCAGCAGCTGCTGTTCTCGATGACCGCGCTGGTCGTGATCATCCTGTCCTTCGGCATCCCGATCACGCCCCGCTGGCTGCTCGCGATCCCCGCGCTGATCCTGCAGTCCGTCTTCAACGCGGGCGTGTCGATGATCATGGCTCGATGGGGCGCCAAGACCCCGGACATCGCCCAGCTGATGCCGTTCGTGCTGCGCACCTGGATGTACGTGTCCGGCGTGATGTGGAGCATCAGCAAGCTCACCAAGAAGGACAACCTGCCGCACATCGTCACGGTCCTGCTGGAGACCAACCCGGCCGCCGTCTACATCGACCTCATGCGGTACGCGCTGATCCACAGCTTCCACGGCAAGCAGCTGCCCCCGCACGTGTGGGCGGCAGCCACCGGCTGGGCCCTGCTCGCCGGGATCGGCGGCTTCATCTACTTCTGGAAGGCTGAGGAGACGTACGGCCGTGGCTGAGCAGACCCCCCAGAACACCGACATGATCCCCACCGTCGTCGCCGACGCCGTCGACATCGTCTACCGGGTCAACGGCACCGGCGCGGGCCGCGGCTCGGCCACCGCCGCCCTCAACCGCATCCTGCGCCGCGAGAAGGCCGAGAAGGCGGCGGGCGTGCGCAAGGTGCACGCGGTGAAGAAGGTCTCGTTCGTCGCCTACAAGGGTGAGGCGATCGGGCTCATCGGCACCAACGGTTCCGGCAAGTCGACGCTGCTCAAGGCGGTCGCCGGACTGCTCCCGGTGGAGAGCGGCCACATCTACACCAACGGCCAGCCCTCACTGCTCGGCGTCAACGCGGCCCTGATGAACGACCTGACCGGCGAACGCAACGTCTACCTCGGCGGTCTCGCCATGGGCATGTCCCGTGAGCAGGTCAAGGAGCGCTATCAGGACATCGTCGACTTCTCCGGGATCAACGAGAAGGGTGACTTCATCACCCTTCCGATGCGGACGTACTCCTCCGGCATGGCCGCCCGGCTGCGCTTCTCCATCGCCGCCGCCAAGGACCACGACGTCCTGCTGATCGACGAGGCGCTCGCCACCGGCGACCGCAAGTTCCAGGTGCGCTCCGAGGAGCGGATTCGCGAGCTGCGGCAGCACGCGGGTACCGTCTTCCTGGTCAGTCACAACAACAAGTCGATCCGCGACACCTGCGAGCGGGTGCTGTGGCTGGAGCGCGGCGTGCTGCGCGCGGACGGGCCGACCGAGGACGTCCTGAAGGAGTACGAAGCCTTCACCGGCGACAAGAGCGACAAGACGGCGAAGAAAGTGACGCCGAAGCAGACGGAAGCGAAACCAGGGGCGACGAAAGTCCCTCTTCCTTCCTGAGCACCCCTCTTACCTCAGACGCGGTTATCCCTTTCATACTTCTAGTGACAGTATGTTATGAAAGGTGCCTCCCTGAGACGACGAGCCGAAGGAGTCCCCAGCGATGCCCCAACTCAGCATCATCGTCTACGGGCCGAACGCCCAGGGGCATCTGACCGAACTACTCGACTCGCTGGAGGCCAGACCGCTTCCGGACGCCGAGGTGATCGTCGCCGCGGTCGGCGACTGGGCACGGGAGACGGCCGAGGGCCACTCCCCCGAAACGGTCGTGGTGTCCCTGCCGGACGGCACCGGTGACGCGGCGGCCCGGGCGGCGGGAGCCGCGCGGGCGTCCGGCCGCTGGCTGCACTTCGTGCACGCCAAGGACGGCCTGCCCGCCGGGGCGTCCCGGCTGATCGCCGAGCGCACGGCCGAACTGGACGACACCGCCACCGGCGCCCCCGTGGACGTGCTCCTCCTCGACCACGTCACCACCACCTGGCAGACCGCCGCCGCCACCTCCCGCGACGGCCGCCTGCTGGCCGGCGCCGGCCGCGCCGACCTGGCCCTGAACGAGGCTGCCGACCTGCTGCGTCTGACCCCGCTGCTCGGCACCCGCGCCCTGCGCACCGCCTTCTGGCGGGCGCACGAAGAGCAGCTGACCACCGAGGACGAGCCGTACGCCGCCCACGCGGCCCTGCTGCACGCCGACCGCGTCGCCTGTCTGAACCAAGTGGCGTACGAGCACCGCAAGCTGCGCCCCGAGAGCCTGCCGCAGCTCGCCCCCGAGGTCCGGTTCGCGCTGATCGACCGGTACGAGTCGCTGCTCTCGCTCGCCAAGGACCGCCGCGCCACCCGCGCGGTGCTGTACGACCTGATGGTCCGCGACCTGGTGCGCACCTTCGCCGGCGAGGACCTGCCCGACGCGGTGGCCCGCGAGTTCTTCCGCCGCGCCTCCGTGGCCGCGGTCCGCTGGCGCCCCGAGGGCCATGAGCGCCCGGCCGGGATCGAGGGCGTCCGGCACGCCCTGCTCGAAGAGGGCGCCTACACCAAGTACCGCGCCTTCCAGGCCGCCAACCGCAGCCGCCGCGCCGCCAAGAAGGCTGTACGGACCCGAAAGCGCCAGCTCGGCGCGAAGCTCCGCGACCAGCAGTACCACAGGGCGCTCAGCCGTCCCGTCGACCCGAACCTGGCCGTGTTCGCGGCCTATTGGGAGCGCGGGGTCTCCTGCAACCCGGCCGCGATCGCCGCCAAGCTCGCCGAGCTCGCCCCGCACATCCGAAGGGTGTGGGTGGTGAACAAGGAGAACGCGGCCCTGCTGCCGCCCGGCACCGACCACGTGATCCCCGGCACCCGCAGCTACTGGGAGACGCTGGCCGCCGCCAAGTACCTCGTCAACAACGTCAACTTCCCCAACGCGGTGGTCAAGCGCCCCGAGGCGATCCATCTGCAGACCCACCACGGCACCCCGCTCAAGCGCATGGGCCTGGACCAGATGGAGCACCCGGCCGCCGCCAAGGGCCTGGACTTCGCCGCGCTGCTGGCCCGCATCGACAAGTGGGACTACAGCGTCAGCGCCAACAGCCACTCCACCCGTATGTGGGAGCGCGCCTACCCGGCCCGCTACACCTCGCTGGACCACGGCTATCCGCGCAACGACGTCTTCTACTCCGCCACGGCGGCCGACGTCCGCGCGGCCCGCGAGCGCCTCGGCATCGCCCCCGGCAAGACGGCCGTCCTCTACGCGCCGACCCACCGGGACTACGAGGCCGGCTTCACCCCGCGCCTCGACCTCGCCGCGCTCGCCGACCGCCTCGGCGAGGACACGGTCCTGCTGGTCCGCGCCCACTACTTCTACGGCGGCGCCGCATCCCCGCTGACCGGTCTGCGCCGCTCCGGCCGGATCATCGACGTCTCCTCCTACGACCCCGTCGAGGAGCTGTGCCTGGCCGCCGACGCGCTGGTCACGGACTACTCGTCGATCATGTTCGACTACGCCAACCTCGACCGCCCGATCGTCGTCTACGCCGACGACTGGGAGACGTACCGGACCACCCGGGGCGTCTACTTCGATCTGATGACCGAGGCACCGGGCCAGGTGGCCCGCACCCAGGAGGAACTGGCGCAGATCTTCCTCTCGGGCAACTGGCGCGACGAGAGCGCGGCCAAGGCGCGCGCCGCCTTCCGGCGCCGGTTCTGCGAGTACGACGACGGGCGCGCCGCCGAACGGGTCGTGCGCCGGGTCTTCCTCGGCGAACCCGAGGAGGCGCTGCCCCCGGTACTCCCGATCGAAGAACGCACCCCCGCCCCGACCCCCGAGGAGGCCACGGCATGACGACCCCCGACGTCACGGTGACGGTCATCGTCTACAACGACGCGGCCCGGCTCCCCCGGGCGGTCGCCTCCCTGCTCGCCCAGACCCACTCCAACATCGAGATCGTCATCAGTGACGACCACTCCACCGACGACACGCCGACGGTGGCACGTCAGCTGGCCGCGCAGGACCATCGCATCCGCTACCTGCGCCTGCCGGAGAACAGCGGCGGCTGCAGCGCGCCGCGCAACCGGGCCATCGAGATCGCCCGGGCGCCGTATCTGATGTTCCTCGACAGCGACGACGAACTCCCGCCCCGCGCGGTCGAGTTGCTGCTGGCCGCGCACCGCGAGCGCGAGGTGGACTTCACCATGGGCGCGGTACGGCGGGTACGGGTGGACAACGGGCGCCGCTCGACCTGGATGCCGCACCTGGTCGCCGAGCACCGCACCGTGGAGGGCATCGATTCCGACCCCCGGCTGCTGTTCGAGCACCTGTCGACCAGCAAGATGTACGCCCGCGCGTTCCTGGACAGCCACCAGCTCCGCTTCCCCGAGGGCATCCACTACGAGGACCAGCTGTTCTCGGCACAGGCGTACTGCCTGGCGAAGGCGTTCACGATCATCCCGGACCCGGTGTACGTGTGGTACATCGACCCGTTCGCGGCCGCGGCCTCGGCGTCCATCTCCAACCAGCGGCACAAGGTCACGAACGTCCGCGACCGCGTGCATGTCCAGCGGCTGATCGACGACTTCCTGGTCAGCAGCGGGCATGCCGGGCTGCGGGAGGACAAGGACTTCAAGTTCCTCAAGCACGACTTCCGGATGTACGCGGGTGATCTTCCCTACCGGGACGACGAATGGCTGGAGGCCTTCGCCGAGATCATGAACCCGTACCTGGAGACGCTGGCCGACGGCGCGTTCACCCGTCTGCCCCGTACGGAACGGGTCGTTCTCCAGCTCCTGCGCGACGGCCGACTGTCCGACGCCCGGCTGGCGGCTCGGGGCCTGGGGCATCCGGTGGCGCCGCGGCATGTCACCGGCGACGACTCCGGCGCCACGTACTGGGGCGAGATCGTGCCCTCGGACGACCGGGCCCGCCGCGAACTGGACGTGCGTGACCTCGAGCTGGACACCCGCCCGTTCCCCCACGCCCACTTCCGGCACGAGATCACCGAGCTGACCCCGGGCCCCGGGGCCACCCTCACCCTCGCGATCCGCACCTACGACCCCGGGCTGCGACTCCCGGTGGGCCCGCAGCGCGCAAGTCTGGTGCTGGCTCCTTCCCGCCGCCGTATGACGGTTCCCTTCCGTCTGGACCCGATCCGTCCCGGCGTCTTCGAGGGCCGTGTCCGGCTCGACCTGGCGGCGGCACAGCTTTCCGTGCAGGGCTTCGACGGAGTGCGCCACCCGCTGCTCCGCCTGGTACAGCAGGGCCTCGCCCACTCCGGTCTGCTCCTGGCGCCCCTCGACTTCACGCCCGTCAGGGCCCGTGTCGACTACCGCTCGGGCGCCACTCCCCACGAGATCACCGTCGAGCCGGAGGGCCGCAACCCCGGCCGCCTCCAGATCCGCTGGCGCCCCGTGGGCATGACGGCCCGTGTCATCCGCCCGGTGATCCGGAAGGTGGCTCGCCCGAAGGTCCGCAATGCGGCGCGGCTTGTGGCGAGTGTGCTGAGGTAGTTTCCGGCCGCTTTTCACCTGCGGGCGCGTGGGGGGCTGATCGCGCAGTCCCCGCGCCCCTGGGGAGTTGCAATGCCCGCAGCTGCACGGCTCGCGCAGCTGCGGGCAGTCGTGTCTCTCCCCCCCATTACCGTCTTCGTGGCCCCGCAACGGGGTTACCGGCCTTCGGAGTTGGCATGACTGCCTCCCCTTGTCGAGTGCATGGCCTGGGGGGTGGTGTCACCAGCTCCGGAGGCACTGACAGACCGCTGATTAGGGGCATGACCACCGGCCTTTCCCCAGGTCGGGAGGCTCTTCGTAATGTGGATGTGGCGATCAGTGCCGTGGCAGGGCCGGACGAGTACGACCGGAGGACACTGCACGTGATCGACACCCGCGACATCGACGTCTACCTCGGCCTGGACGTGGGCAAGGGCGAACACCACGCCACCGCCGTCACCCCGGCCGGCAAGAAAGCCTTCGACAAGCGGCTGCCCAACAGCGAGCCCAAACTCCGTGAGGTCTTCGCGAAACTGCAGGCCAAGCACGGCACCGTCCTCGTGGTCGTCGACCAGCCGGCCACGATCGGGGCCCTGCCGCTGGCCGTCGCCCGCGACATGGGCTGCCAGGTCGCCTATCTGCCCGGCCTCACGATGCGGCGGATAGCCGACCTCTACCCCGGCGAGGCCAAGACCGACGCCCGCGACGCATTCATCATCGCGGACGCAGCCCGCGCCATGCCGCACACCTTGCGCTCGCTCGACCTGGACGACGCCACCGTCGCCGAGCTGGAGATGATCGTCGGCTTCGACGACGACCTCGCCGCCGAAGCCACCCGACTGTCCAACCGGCTCCGCGGCCTGTTCACCCAGGTCCACCCTCACCTCGAACGCGTCCTGGGCCCGCGCATGCAGCACCCCGCCGTGCTGAAACTGCTCAGCCAGTTCGGCTCCCCAGCCCAGATCCGCAAGGCCGGACGCCGAAGGCTGATCACCCTGATCCGCCCCAAGGCTCCCAGGATGACGGAACGGCTGATCGACGAGGTCTTCACCGCACTCGACGAACAGACGGTCATCGTCCCGGGCACGGACGCAGCCGCGCTGATCGTCCCCAGCCTGGCCGACTCGCTCCAAGCAGTCCTCGACCAGCGCAAACTCCTCGCTCACCGGATCGAGGAACTCCTGGAGGCCCACCCTCTTTCCCAGGTCCTGATGTCCATGCCCGGCATCGGCATCAGGACCGGAGCCCGCATCCTCATCGACGTCGGCGACGGCACCAACTTCCCGTCCGCCGCCCACTTGGCCGCCTACGCCGGCCTCGCCCCGGCAACGAGAAGCTCGGGCTCCTCGATCCGCGGCGAACAGCCCTCCCGCCGGGGAAACAAGCAGCTCAAGCGGGCTTTCTTCCTCTCCGCCTTCGCTGCCCTGGCCGACCCGACCTCCCGCACCTACTACGACAAGAAGATCGCCCAGGGAAAGCACCACACCCAAGCCCTCCTCTGCCTCGCCAGACGTCGGGCCGACGTGCTCTTCGCCATGCTCCGCGACGGCACCTTCTACCAACCCCCAACCCCGATCACCCCTTGACCAAAGTCATAGGGGCACCCCCCCGTGCCTCAAGGGCCTGGGGGGACCCCCAGGACGGCACGGGTAGGCGCAGCGGCGCCCTGCCAGTGCCGGTGAGCGTCCCCGCCCAGCACCGGCTCAGCGCTCCACTTCGTACAGCACCTGCCCCCGCGGGCCCGTGGCCACCTGCCGCAACCCCGCCTCGGCCAGCCCCTTCGCACCGACGACCCACCGCACCCGGTATTCACGCACTATCCCCCGCCGCACCTCGGCCGACGTACCCGCCGCGAAGTACCGCGTCACCGCCGCGTCCCGCCTCGCCTCATCCGGCAGGAACACATCGGGATACCCAGGCGCCACGGTGTACGGCCCGTACGCGGGAATCTGCCGCGCCGCAAACGTACGGGCCATGACCACATCCCCGTACTTCACCCACGGCGTGATCCACTGGTACCCCACCCACGGCTCCCGGTACTTCGCCGCGACCGGCCCGGGCAGCGCATCCCGCCCGACCGCATACCCGAGCATCCCCACCTGAGTCCACGCCCCCACGGCCAGCGCGGCGCCCAGCACACACGCCCATCCGACCCGCACCGCCCGCTTCCCCGCCGACACCGCCTCCAGCGCGGCCGCGAGCTGCGCCGGGATCAGCGCGGCGGGCAGGGCACGGCCCCACGAGTAGTGTCCGCTCAGCCCGCCCGCGGCGAACATCAGCGCGCCGAGCAGGAAGAAGAGCACCAAGGGATCCCAGCGGTCACGCCGCCAGCGCATGCCCAGCGCCACGATCCCGAGCAGGACCAGCCCGAACCGCGCGGCCAGATCGTCGTACAGCGGCCGGTGGATCGCTTCGAGATCCGCGCCCGCGGAGAAGAGCGCGAAGAAGTCGTAGTACGGCCAGAGCCCGAGCAGGAGCACGCCCAGGGCCAGCGCGGCGCCGAGCCGCGGCAGCACCCGCGGGGCCGGCCGCGCGGCGATCACCATGGCCAGAGCGCCGAGCGTCGCCACGACCCCGGTGAACTGGTGGCACAGCAGGACCAGCCCCCACAGCAGACCGAGCGCGAGCCACCTCCCCCATCCGGTCTCGCCCCGCAGCGCCCGGGTGAGCCACGCCCAGAAGTGGAAGGCGAGACCGAGCGCGAGCACGCTGGGGTACGCGACCGTCAGCGCGAGGGAGTTGAGCCCGAGGAAGCCACTCCAGTTGAACAGGACCGGGCCCCACAGGAAGACCAGGCTCAGCAGGGCCAGGGCGGGCGCGGCGCGGTGGGCGCTCAGCGTGCGGACGTACCGCCACACGCCGGTGACCAGCAGCCCGAGCCCGACGAGCGCGCCGATGCGCAGCACGTCGAAGACGGAGAGACCGGTGAGCTTGGCGAGGCAGCCGAGCACCAGCATCCACGGCGAGTAGTACGGGCTCGGTGTGTCGGCGTCGACCAGCGGGTTGCCGGGGTGGAGCAGGCTGTGCCGCAGCCGCTGCACGGTCGCCGCGTGCATGCCGAGATCGCCCGCCCAGGGCAGGCGGACGATCACCAGGAGCAGAAGGACCAGGACGAGCGCGGCGGCCGCCTGGGGCAGCGCCCGGCCGGCGCTCGCGGTACTAGGCGGGGCGGCGCGCATCCTGCTGGAACACCCACGTTCGGTAGACAAGGAAACGGAATGCGGAGGCGAGCACGATGGACAGCGCCTTCACCGCATTCGATTCGAACACACTGTTCAGGCCAAGCCCGTGATAACCGGCCCAGAACAGGCCGATTTCCATCACCACACCGATACCGCTGAAGACGAAGAACAGCACGATCTGGTTGCGCGTACGCGAGTCCCGGTCGCGATAGGCGAAATAGCGGAAGCCCAGGTAATTGGTCGCCATCGCGATACAGCTGGCCAGGACCGTCGCGGTCATCGCCTGCCGGCGCAGGCCGTGCAGCAGCAGATTGAAGACGAGGAAATTGACGAGGACACCGCTGCCGCCGACGACCCCGAACTTCACTACTTCCAGCACGACGCGCGTGACCGGCCGGTCCGGAGCCGGCGCGACAGGCGCCGGGCGGGTCTCGGTGAGGTTCACTGTCACAGCCCAGACCCTAGCCGAAACATCCCGATTAGCAGTAAACGGTAAATTCATTGCTCAGTTTTCCCTAAACATCGGCAAGCCGTCGGCAAGCCGGGGGCAAGACAGAGGGCGCCCCGGGCCATGACCGGCCCGGGGCGCCCTCGGCGTCTTACGGTTACGAGTGCGTGCGCAGCAGCGTCCGCATCGTACGCATCGCCACCGACAGGTTGGCGAGGTCGAAGGAGTCCGAACCGCGGATCTCGTCCAGGGTGGTGCGCGCCCTGCCCAGGATCGCGCCGTTCTTCTGCTCCCAGGCCGTGAACCGCTGCTCGGGCGTCGACGTGCCGTTGCCGGCCGCGAAGACGTCCGCGGTGAGCGCCGCGTGCGCCGCGTACAGGTCCTCGCGGATGGAGGCGCGGGCCATGGACTGCCAGCGGTCCTCGCGGGGCAGCTCGATGATGCGGTCCATCAGCTGCGTGATGTTCAGCCGGTCGGCGAGGTCGTAGTAGATCTCGGCGACGTCCAGCGGCTCCTTGCCCATGCGGTCGGCCACCGAGACGATGTCCAGCGCCGGGAAGGCGGAGGAGAACCCGGCCACGCGGGTGGCCGCCTCGTCCGGGACACCGGCCGCGGACAGCTCGTCGTACACGTGCTGGTACCACTCCAGGTCCGCGCCGCGCAGCAGCTTGGGCAGCTGCTGCCAGACCTGCTCGACCCGCTCGCCGAAGAACTCGACGGTCTCGGCGAGTTCGAGCGGCTGCGGCCGGTTGTTCAGCAGCCAGCGCGTGCCGCGCTCGACCAGACGGCGCGAGTGCAGCCGGATGCGGGTCTGGACGGCCGCGTCGACCTTGTTGTCCAGCTCCTCGACCGCGTCCCACACCGGCGCCGAGCGGAAGATCGCACGGGCCGCGGTCTGGGCGCGGACGATCTCCTCCAGGGAGGCGCCGGTCTCCTCGCGCAGACGGTGCAGATACGTCGTACCGCCCGTGTTGACCGTGTCGTTGACCAGCACGGTCGTGGTGATCTCGCGGCGCAGCGGGTGGCTGTCGACCGCGTCCGCGAACCGCTCGCGCAGCGCCGTCGGGAAGTAGGCGTGCAGCAGGCTGCGCAGGTACGGGTCGTCCGGCAGCGTGGTGTGCAGCAGCTCCTCGGCGACCGTGATCTTCGTGTACGCCAGCAGCACCGCCGTCTCCGGACCGGTCAGGCCCTGGCCCTGGCCGAGGCGCTCGCGGATCTGGCGGTCGGCGGGCAGGAACTCCAGCGCCCGGTCCAGGTGGCCCTCGCGCACCAGGTGGCGGATGAACCGCTGCTGCGCGTGCAGCATGTCCTTGGACTGGAAGAGGGCGTTGGCCAGCGCCGTGTTCTGTGCGTAGTTGTTGCGCAGCACCAGCGCGCCGACCTCGTCGGTCATCTCGGCGAGCAGCTTGTTGCGCTGCTTGACGGTCATGTCGCCGTCCGCGACCAGGCCGTTCAGCAGGATCTTGATGTTCACCTCGTGGTCGGAGGTGTCCACACCTGCGCTGTTGTCGATCGCGTCGGTGTTGATCCCGCCACCGTGCAGCGCGAACTCGATGCGGCCGAGCTGGGTCAGGCCCAGGTTGCCGCCCTCGCCGACGACCTTGACGCGCAGGTCGCGGCCGTCGACGCGGATGGCGTCGTTGGCCTTGTCGCCGACATCGGCGTTGGACTCCGCCGACGACTTCACGTACGTGCCGATGCCGCCGTTCCACAGCAGGTCCACCGGCGCGTGCAGGATCGCCTTCATCAGGTCGGCCGGGGTCATCTTGGAGATCTTCTCCTCGATGCCCAGCGCCTCGCGGATGTGCGCGTTGAGCGGGATCGCCTTGGCGGTGCGCGGGAAGATCCCGCCGCCCGCCGACAGCAGCTCGGTGTTGTAGTCCGCCCAGCTGGAGCGGGGCAGCTCGAACAGACGGCGGCGCTCGGCGTAGGAGGTGGCCGCGTCCGGGGTCGGGTCGATCACGATGTGCCGGTGGTCGAAGGCGGCGACCAGGCGGATGTGCTCGCTGAGCAGCATGCCGTTGCCGAACACGTCACCGGACATGTCACCGATGCCGACGACCGTGAAGTCCTCGGTCTGCGTGTCCACGCCCAGCTCACGGAAGTGCCGCTTGACGGACTCCCAGGCGCCGCGCGCGGTGATACCCATGCCCTTGTGGTCGTAGCCCGCGCTGCCGCCGGAGGCGAAGGCGTCGCCGAGCCAGAAGCTGTACTTGTTCGCGACCTCGTTGGCGATGTCGGAAAACGTCGCGGTGCCCTTGTCGGCCGCGACCACCAGGTAGGTGTCGTCCCCGTCGTGCCGCACCACGTCCTGCGGCGGCACGACCTCGCCGGCCACCATGTTGTCGGTGATGTCGAGCAGCGCCGAGATGAACGTCTTGTAGCTGGCGATGCCCTCGGCCAGCCACGCGTCCCGGTCCACGCTCGGATCCGGCAGCTGCTTGGCGACGAAGCCGCCCTTGGCGCCCACCGGCACGATGACGGTGTTCTTCACCATCTGCGCCTTGACCAGGCCGAGGATCTCCGTGCGGAAGTCCTCACGCCGGTCCGACCAGCGCAGACCGCCGCGCGCGACCTTGCCGAAGCGCAGGTGCACGCCCTCGACGCGCGGCGAGTACACCCAGATCTCGTACGCCGGGCGCGGCGCGGGCAGGTCCGGGATGGCCTGCGGGTCGAACTTCATGGACACGTACTCGTGCGGCCGGCCGGCGGCCGTGTCCTGGAAGAAGTTCGTGCGCAGGGTCGCCTTGATGACGGTCAGGAAGGAGCGCAGGATGCGGTCCTCGTCCAGGCTCGCCACCTGGTCCAGGGCCGCGTCCAGCTCCTCCAGCAGCGCGTCCACGATCTCGAGACCGGCCCGCTGCCGGTCCGGGGACATCCTCGCCTCGAACAGGTTGATGAGGAGCCGGGTGGTGTGGACGTTGTTGCGGAGGGTGTCCTCCATGTAGTCCTGGCTGAAGGTGGAACCGGCCTGCCGCAGGTACTTGGCGTACGCCCGCAGCACCATCGCCTCCCGCCAGTTGAGCCCGGCGCTGAGCACGAGGGCGTTGAAGCCGTCGTTCTCGGCCTCGCCGGTCCAGGTCGCGGCGAAGGCGTCCTGGAACCGCTCACGGGCGTCGTCGCCGAGGAACTCGGCGCTGCCGCCCGGCGCCTTCGGCATGCGCAGGCCGAAGTCGTAGATCCACGCCGTGGAGCGGTCGGCGCAGCGCAGCTCGTACGGCCGCTCATCGGTGACCTCGACGCCGAGCTTGCTCAGCACCGGCAGCACCTGCGAGAGGTAGACCGAGCCGCCCTTCTGGTAGATCTTGAAGCGGCGCTCCCCGGGGGCGGCGCCCACCGGCTCGTACAGACTCAGCGAGAACGTCTTGTCCGCGCCCAGCTGCTCCAGGTGGACCAGGTCGGCGACCGCGAGACGCGGGCTGTGGTCGGCCTTGTAGCCCTCGGGGAAGGCGCTGCCGTACTGGCGCAGCACCTCGGCCGCGTGCTCCTCGCCACACTCGGCGGTCAGCGCCTCCGCGAACGCGTCGGCCCAGGAGCGGGCGGCCTCCACCAGACGGGCCTCGATGCGCTCCTTGCCGGCGTCCGACAGCTCGGGCAGCTCGGTGCCCGGCGGGACCCGGACGACGAAGTGCAGCCGGGACAGGATCGACTCGGTGTTCCACGCGGTGAAGTCGACGCTGATCCCGCCGAGCTCCTCCTTCAGGATGTCGATGATCCGCAGCCGGACACCGGTGGTGTAGCGGTCCCGGGGGAGGTAGACGAGGGCCGAGTAGTAGCGGCCGTACTCGTCCTGGCGCAGGTAGAGCCGGAGCCGGCGGCGTTCCTGCAGGTAGAGGACGCTCGTCACGATGGACTGCAGCTCGGCGACCGGGGTCTGGAACAGCTCGTCGCGCGGGTAGGTCTCCATGATCTGGAGCAGGTCGCGGCCGTCGTGGCTGTTGGGCGAGAACCCGGCGCGCTCCAGGACCTCGTCGCACTTGCGGCGGACCACCGGCACCCGGCGGACCGAATCGGTGTAGGCGGCGGAGGAGAACAGGCCGAGGAAGCGGCGCTCGCCGACGACGTTGCCCTCCGCGTCGAACCTCTTGACGCCGATGTAGTCCAGGTACGACGGCCGGTGCACGGTGGACCGGCTGTTGGCCTTGGTCAGCACGAGCAGCTTGTGCTCGCGGGCCTTGGCGCGGGCGTCGGCCGGGAGCCGCTCGAAGGAGGGGCTGACAGGGTGCTGGTCGTCCGCGGAGTGGTGCGGGTCGGCGCGCAGGATGCCGAGGCCGGTGCCGGGCACGGCGGCGAGCGTGTCGTCGTCGCGCAGCTGGTACTCGCGGAAGCCGAGGAAGGTGAAGTGGTCGGAGGACAACCAGCGCAGCAGCTCGCGGGCCTCCTGGACCTCGGGCCCGGGCAGATCGGCCGGCCGGGGCTCGCTCTCCAGGCCGTCGGCGATCCGGGTCGCCGCGTCCCGCATCTTCTCCCAGTCCTCGACGGCCTCGCGGACGTCCGACAGGACCCGCAGCAGGTCGGCGGAGATCTGCTTCAGGTCGGCCCGGTCGGTCTCCCGGTCGATCTCGACGTGGATCCAGGACTCGATGTGCGCGTCGTGCGGCAGGTCGCTCATGGGCGCGGCAGGCAGCACCTCGATGAGCTTGCCGGTGAGGTCGCGCCGGACGACGATCTGCGGGTGGATGACAACGTGGATGCCACGCCCCTGCCGGGTCAGCTCATTGGTGACCGAGTCGACGAGGAAGGGCATGTCATCGGTGACGACTTCCACGACGGTGTGGCTGCAGGTCCAGCCGTTCTCTTCCACGGTCGGGGTGTGCACCCGGACGTTCGCGGTCCCCTGGGGGCGGTTCTCGGCGAGACGGTAGTGCGAGACAGCGGCGCCGAAGACGTCGTCCGGTTCGCGGTCGGTGAGATCTTCCGGGGCGGTGTGCAGGTAGTAGCGCTGGAGGAACGCGAGCACGGACTCGCTGTCGGGGGTGCCGGCCGTGCCCTCGCCCGTCGTCCCGGTCGGTAGGTGGCCCCCGACCGGGCTGTTCTCAGCTACCCGGGCGGCCCGTTCGAGCAGCTCGGCCTTGGCTTCGTCCAGCTTGGTCTGCATTGTCCTCTGGCTCCTGTCGCGCGCCGTTGCGTGACGTAGAAGGAAGTACGGTCCCTCCCCCTCCGGCATGACGCCACGGCCCAGGGTGTCCGGTCCGTTCCGACGGTATGCCGCAGGGTGAGATGGGCGGGAGGTATTCGGCCATTCTCGGCACGCCCATGGGGTGTGACGCTGCTCTCGGCACCGATGTGCCCCGGGCCGTCCTCGGCGTCCTGGGGGCTTCCGCGCCCCCGTCCCGCCCGCGAAGACCAGCGAACGCAGCCCGGTCACGGAGGTACTCCGTGCAACCCGGGCGCAGGGCAGGAGCAGGATCGCCCCCGCGAGATATCGCGCTGATCACGCCACAAGGCTATCGCTCCCTACCCGGGGCCCGTCATGAGCCGTATGTGTACAAAACAGTGGGGAGAACTTTGACGTTCTGCACAGCGGCGGGAAGGCGGTCGGTGGCGTATCCGGTCGCGGCCGAGGGCCCTGGGCCACACCCTGAAAACGACGGGTCCTCTTGGCAAGCGCGCCCTGAAGAGGCACTTTGCCAGGACAGTGCCCGTCCCCCGCCGAGGGGCCGTGCCCGTGCAGGAGGAGCGACATGCCCGCGAAGATCCTCATCATCACCGGCGACGCAGCGGAGTCCCTGGAAGTCCTCTACCCCTACCAGCGCCTACGCGAGGAGGGCTACGACGTCCATATCGCGGCCCCCACCCGCAAGACCCTCCGGTTCGTCGTCCACGACTTCGAACCCGGTTACGACACCTACACCGAGAAGCCCGGCTACACCTGGCCGGCCGACCTCGCCTTCTCCGAGGTCGACCCCGGCCAGTACGCGGCCCTCGTCATCCCCGGCGGCCGGGCACCCGAGTACCTGCGCAACGACCCCGAACTGCGCAAGATCCTCAAGGCGTTCTTCGACGCGGACAAGCCCGTCGCCCAGATCTGCCACGGTCCCCTGCTCACCGCCGCGATCGACAGTCTGCGCGGCCGCCGGGTGACCGCCTACCCCGCCCTGGAACTCGACATGCAGGCGGCCGGAGCGCACTTCGAGGACGCCGAGGCAGTGGTCGACGGCACCCTGATCTCGTCCCGCGCGTGGCCGGATCATCCGGCGTGGATGCGTGAGTTCCTGACGGTGCTGCGGGCGAAGGCACCGGTGAGCTGAGCCGAGCTGCGCGGCTGCGGGCGCCCGTGCGCCGTTGGGCTGCGGGCCGTTGGGCGGCTGCGGGTGCGCGGGGGCTGGTCGCGCAGTTCCCCGCGGCGCCCCTGGGGAGCTGCGGTCCCGTCGGCTTCGCAGCCACCGCAGCCACCGCGGCTGCGGGCAGCACAGGGCACCTCCGCCCGCGGCTAAGCCGCTATTCGCTGCGCCTCCGCCACCGCCTCGGCCAACGAATCCACCACCGGCACCCCGACCTCCTCCAGGCTGACCCGGCTGTGCGAACCCCCGGTGTACAGCACGGCCCGCGCCCCCACGTGGCGCGCCGCGACCGCATCGTCCGAGGCGTCGCCGATCACCACGGTCCGCGCGGCCTCCACCGACCCGCTCAGCGCCTCCAGATGCCGCACCATGTGCTCGGCCTTGCTGCCGCCGGACGGCCCCGTACGCCCGTCGACCCGCACGAAGTGACCCTCGATCCCGAAGCCGCGCACCAGCGGCACCAGCTCCTCGTGCCCGTACATGCTCAGCAGCGACTGGCTGTGCCCCGCCGACCGCCACCCCGCGAGCAGCTCGGCCGCCCCCTCGGTCAGCCCGCAGCGGACCCGGTGCTCCGCGTAGTACCGGTGGAAGACCTCGTCCATCTGCTTCCACTCGGCATCCGTCGGAAGCCGGCCGAGCAGCCGCTCGTAGAACTTCGGCACCGGCACGCAGTACAGCGCCCGGTACTCCTCCAGCGTGATCGGCGCCAGCCCCAGCTCGGCGAAGGCCGCGTTCGTCGCCCCGATGATCGCGTCATTGTCGTGGAACAGTGTCCCGTTCCAGTCCCAGACAATGTGCGCTCCTGCGTGCATCCCCATGCCGAAAACCGTACCCGCCGCCACTGACAATCACGGCAGATCCGGCCAGGGCTCGGTCAGACCAGGTTGGGAATCTCCTGCGTGGCGTACCACAGCAGCTCGTGATCGTCGGCCCCGTCCACGACGAACTGCGCGTCGTCGTCCCCGCCGTCGGCCGACTCCAGCGCCTGAGCCGCCGCGGCGACGTCCGCCTCCGCGTCATCGGCGTCGACATGCACCGCGGCCGCCTTCGCGAGCGCCACCGTGCCGGCCACCGTCACCTCGCCGAGCGCGCCCGGGTCGAGCCCGCGGTCCGGGTCGGCCGTCGCAGCGCGGTCCGGCACGTCGACGGCGACCACGACCCGGCGCCGTACGGCATCCGGGTCGGCCGCCAGCAGCCG
Organism: Streptomyces griseochromogenes; assembly: GCF_001542625.1. Taxonomy (NCBI): domain Bacteria; kingdom Bacillati; phylum Actinomycetota; class Actinomycetes; order Kitasatosporales; family Streptomycetaceae; genus Streptomyces; species Streptomyces griseochromogenes. The sequence continues at coordinate 9,818,149 of NZ_CP016279.1, forward strand.
CAGCGAGGCCTGCGCGGCCCGGCTGAGCGCCGCGTACTCCAGCTCCTCGATGTCGTCGGAGAGGTACCACTCGCGCAGCGCGGGCGTGACGGCGTACGCGACGAAGGGCCCGGTCCCCAGCTCGCCCGTCTTGTGCGCCTCGGCGAGCCCGGGGAGGGTCAGGGGGACGTAGACGCGCATGGCTGGCCGCTCTTTCCTGGTCAAAGGCTCCGCTGAGGCCCCGGGGAGGGCGGCTGACGCGTCTCCCGACGGGTCTTCAGGATACGTGCGGCTGTCCCCTTTCGGGTCCCCTCCCACATCCCCGGCCGCGTCCACCCCGCGCCCCTCACCTCACCCGGTCCCGCCGCTTGCCCATGGGGTTTCCGGGGTCCCGCATGACTCGGATAGGTGAACATTTTCGCCCCCTCACGGCCTGCCCAGCCTTCCTTGCGCGGCCCGTCCGCACCCCCGTACAAGATCCCCACCAGCGAGTTACCGCCCGGTACGTTCCGGGCCCGCCGAACGGGGACCCCCATGAACAAGGTCATGAGCCGCACTCCTCACGCCCGCCCGCGCCACCGCCCGCCGACCCGCCACGACTCCCGCCGCCCCGGCGGCGCCCCGCCCCGCAACCCCGTCAGGGGCAGGGCCGCCACGACGCCGCAGACGGCCGTGGGACACCCGCGCCCCACCGACCTCTTCGCCGACCGCCTGCTGGCCGTCCTGAGCGGTCAGCGCCCCGTCCACTGGATGCTCCGGCACACCGTCGGCCGCGCCTACGACGACCTCGCCCGCCTCGCCGAACGCAGCCCCCTGCGCACCCACGGCCCCCGCCCCGTCGTCCGCGACATCGGGTACTACGTCCCCCGCGTCGGCGCCCTGGAGGTCTTCGCCCGCATCTCCGCCGGCGACCGCCTGCGCGCCATGGCCTTCCGCCTGGAACGAGGCGAGGACCACCGCTGGCGCTGCACAGCGGTGGAACTGGGCGGCCCGAGGCCACCCCACGCACCCGAGGACGACTGAGCCCGACACGAAGCCCCTGGTCAGCTGTGCGCAGCCATGCTGCCTCAGCAGCGGGCAGTCGTGCCTCCCCCAGTGCCTCAAGGACCTGGAGGCACCCCTCAGGCGCGGGCAAGCGAGCCAACCCCCGCCCAGCACCACGCACCCAGGCCGTACGCACCGAGGCAGTACCGCCGTACCCAAGCCGAAGGGCCGGGTCCCCAAAGGAGACCCGGCCCTTCACAAAGGCTGAAGCACCGCCGGCTACTTCTTGCGGCGCCGCCCGCCCTTCGCCTGCCGACGACGCTCGGCCCGCGTCAGCCCGTCCGACTCGGACCGCACAGGCTCCTCGTCCTCGAGGTCGCGCTCCACGATGCCGCCCTCACCGTCCACGGTGGGCGCGGAGAAGTGCAGATCCCGCCGCTGCGGAACATCCAGCCCCTTGGCCCGGATCTCCGGACGCGCGCCCGCCTGCGCCGGCACCGTGTCCTGGACGGCGCCCTCCGCCACCGGCTGGGCCTCCTCGACCGGGACCTCCTCGACCTGCTGCTCGACCTGGACCTCCAGGTTGAACAGGTAGCCGACGGACTCCTCCTTGATGCCCTCCATCATCGCGGTGAACATGTCGAAGCCCTCGCGCTGGTACTCGACCAGCGGGTCCTTCTGCGCCATCGCGCGCAGGCCGATGCCCTCCTGGAGGTAGTCCATCTCGTAGAGGTGCTCACGCCACTTGCGGTCGAGGACCGACAGCACGACCCGGCGCTCCAGCTCCCGCATGATCTCGGAGCCGAGCTGCGCCTCACGGGCGGCGTACTGCTCGTGGATGTCGTCCTTGATGGACTCGCAGATGAACTCGGCGGTGAGACCGGCCCGGTCACCTGCCGCCTCCTCAAGCTCCTCGACGGTGACCTTCACCGGGTAGAGCTGCTTGAAGGCGCCCCACAGCCGGTCCAGGTCCCAGTCCTCGGGGAAGCCCTCGGCGGTCTCCGCACCGACGTACGCGTCGATCGTGTCGTCCGTGAAGTGCTGCACCTGCTCGTGCAGGTCCTCGCCCTCCAGAACGCGGCGGCGCTCGCCGTAGATGACCTCGCGCTGCCGGTTGAGCACCTCGTCGTACTTCAGAACATTCTTACGGGTCTCGAAGTTCTGCTGCTCGACCTGCGACTGCGCGGACGCGATCGCGCGCGTGACCATCTTGTTCTCGATCGGCACATCGTCCGGCACGTTCGCCATCGACATCACGCGCTCGACCATCTGGGCCTTGAAGAGCCGCATCAGGTCGTCACCGAGGGAGAGGTAGAAACGGGACTCGCCCGGGTCGCCCTGACGGCCGGAACGACCGCGCAGCTGGTTGTCGATACGCCGCGACTCGTGCCGCTCGGTGCCCAGGACGTAGAGGCCGCCGAGGTCCTTGACCTCCTCGAACTCCGCCTTGACCGCCTGCTCGGCCTTCTGCAGGGCGGCGGGCAGGGCGTGCGCCCACTCCTCGATGTGCTCCTCGGGGTCGAGGCCACGCTGGCGCAGCTCCGCCTCGGCGAGGTCCTCGGGGTTGCCGCCGAGCTTGATGTCCGTACCGCGGCCGGCCATGTTGGTGGCCACCGTCACGGCGCCCCTGCGGCCGGCCTGGGCGACGATCGACGCCTCGCGCTCATGGTGCTTGGCGTTGAGCACCTCGTGCTGGATGCCGCGCTTGCTGAGCTGCTGGGACAGGTACTCCGACTTCTCGACGGACGTCGTACCGACGAGGATCGGCTGGCCCTTCTCGTGCTTCTCGGCGATGTCGTCGACGACCGCCTCGAACTTGGCCACCTCGGTGCGGTAGATCAGGTCCGACTGATCCTTGCGGACCATCGGCTTGTTCGTCGGGATCGGGACCACGCCGAGCTTGTAGATCTGGTGGAACTCGGCGGCCTCGGTCATCGCCGTACCGGTCATGCCGGAGAGTTTGCCGTAGAGGCGGAAGAAGTTCTGCAGGGTGATCGTGGCGAGCGTCTGGTTCTCGTCCTTGATGTCCACCCCTTCCTTCGCCTCGATCGCCTGGTGCATGCCCTCGTTGTAGCGGCGGCCGGCGAGGATACGGCCGGTGTGCTCATCGACGATCATGACCTCGCCGTCGATGACGACGTAGTCCTTGTCCTTCTTGAAGAGTTCCTTGGCCTTGATGGCGTTGTTCAGGTAGCCCACGAGCGGGGTGTTCACCGACTCGTAGAGGTTGTCGATGCCCAGCCAGTCCTCGACCTTGGAGACACCGCCCTCGTGGATGGCGACCGTGCGCTTCTTCTCGTCGACGTCGTAGTCGCCGGTCTCCTCGACGCCCTTGAGGGGGTTGCCCGCCTCGCCCTTCTTCAGGCGCGTGACCAGCTTGGCGAAGTCGCCGTACCACTTGGTGGCCTGGTCGGCCGGGCCGGAGATGATCAGCGGCGTACGGGCCTCGTCGACCAGGATGGAGTCGACCTCGTCGACGATGGCGAAGTTGTGGCCGCGCTGCACCAGCTCGTCCTGCGACCACGCCATGTTGTCACGCAGGTAGTCGAAGCCGAACTCGTTGTTCGTGCCGTACGTGATGTCGCACTCGTACTGCTCGCGGCGCTGGGCCGGCGTCATGTTGGCCAGGATGCAGCCGACGCTCAGGCCCAGGAACTTGTGGACGCGGCCCATCATCTCGGAGTCGCGCTCGGCCAGGTAGTCGTTGACCGTGACGATGTGGACGCCGTCGCCGGAAAGGGCGTTCAGATACGCGGGCAGGGTGCCGACGAGGGTCTTGCCCTCACCGGTCTTCATCTCGGCGACATAGCCGAGGTGGAGGGCGGCGCCGCCCATCAGCTGCACGTCGTAGTGACGCTGGCCGAGGGCGCGCTTGGCGGCCTCGCGGACGGTGGCGAACGCCTCGGGGAGCAGGTCGTCCAGGCTCTCACCGTCGGCGTACCGCTGCTTGTACTCCTCGGTGAGAGCCCGCAGCTCGGCGTCGGAGAGGTCGACGAAGTCCTCTTCGATGGAGTTGACCTGGTCCGCGATGCGGTGCAGCTTGCGCAGGATCTTGCCTTCGCCTGCACGCATGATCTTCGAGAGGACGGACACGGGGGCTGGTCTCCTTGCCGGTCGGGCCTGGGACGGTCGGTTTTCCTTTGACTTACTGAGCAACGGCCATCGTATGCGAGGACACTGCCGTGCCGGGAGGCCTGGCGGCCCCACGGCTGCTTCACCCTGGACAACGGACGGGCCCTGCGGATGGTGCCGCCCCGCGACAAGGAATTGCGCGAAATGTGATCACGCGCTCACATACCGCGAAAAACGCTGGCATGGCGGGGCCGCCCGCACAGAATCGGCCGATGGAACCCGTCACACTCCCCACCGACCGACTCCTGCTGCGTACCGTCGGCCCCGACGACACCGAGGCGGTCTTCGAGGCCGCCCAGGACCCGAACATACAGCGCTGGATCCCCGCGTTCCCCTCTCCCTACCTATGGGAGCACGCCGAGAGTTTCGTCGGGCAGCTCGCGCCCGACGGCTGGGCGGGCGACTCGATGTACACCTTCGGCGTGTTCCTTCCCACAGAAGAGCTGGTGGGGATGCTCGGCATCACGATGCGCGCGCTGGGTGTCGGCGAGGTCGGTTTCTGGGCCGTCAAGGAGCACCGCGGCCGCGGCTACATCACCGAGGCCGCCCTCGCCGCCTCCCGCTGGGCCTTCACCGCGCTGTCCGTCGACCGCCTGGAGTGGCGGGCCGAGGTCGGCAACGGCCCCTCGCGCGCGGTGGCGGAGCGGGTCGGCTTCACCGTCGAGGGCACCCTGCGCGCGGGCGTGAACAACAAGGGGGTCCGCCGGGACTGCTGGGTGGGTTCCCTGCTCCCCTCGGACCTGGGCCTGCCGTCGACGGCACCGTACCTGCCCGCGCGCGCTTGAGCCCGGCCGGGCGAAAGCGCAGGTCAGCCCGCATTGTCAGTGCGGCCCTCTATCGTCCGACGCATGACGACCCTTCCGCGCCCCACCGTCACCCTCACCGCGGACGACGCCCGCCGCATCGCCCTGCGGGCCCAGGGCTTCCTCGGCGCACCCGACCGGAGGGGCGGTGTCCGCGGGGTGCTCCGCCATCTCGGCGCGGTCCAGCTGGACACCATCTCGGTCCTCGCCCGTTCCCACGAACTCGTCCCGTACGCGCGTCTGGGCGCGGTCGGACGCAAGACCGTCGAGGCCGCGTACTGGAACCCCGCATCCGTGGGCGCGTCTCCGGCACAACCGCACGCCTTCGAGTACTGGTCGCACGCGGCCTGCATCCTGCCGGTCGAGGAGTGGCCCCATTTCGCCTTCCGCCGCCGTGCCTACCGCGGCCGCCCACACTGGAACCACCAGCTGCCCGACGGGGCCTACGACCAGGTCGTCAAGCAGTTGCGCGCGGAAGGCCCGCTGACGGCCACGGAACTGGGCGGCGCGAAGAAGACCAGCGAGTGGTGGGACTGGTCCGGCACCAAGGTCGCCGTGGAGCGCGCCCTGATGTACGGCGAGGTGGTGTGTGTCGAGCGGCGCGGCTGGAAGCGGGTGTACGACCTGGCCGAGCGCGCCATCCCGGACGCGCTGCTGCACGACGAGCTGGACGACACCGAGTGCCTGCGCCGTCTGGTCCGGCTGGCCGGTGAGTCCCTGGGCGTCGGCACGCGCGCGGACATCGCCGACTACCACCGCCTCAAGGGCGAGCAGGTCGACGCGGTCATCGCGGATACGGGCCTGGTGCCGGTCGAGGTCGAGGGCTGGGGCAAGCCGGCCTGGGCGGACCCGGCGTCTCTCGCGTCCTCGCCGCGCGGCCGGCACCGCACCACACTGCTGTCCCCGTTCGACTCACTGATCTGGGAGCGGGCCCGCACGGAGCGGATCTTCGGCTTCACCCACCGCCTGGAGGCCTACGTCCCCAAGCCCAAGCGGGTCCACGGCTACTTCGCGATGCCCGTGCTGGCGGGCGGGCAGCTGGTCGGCCGTGTCGACCCGGCACGCGAGGGCAGCACGCTGGTGGCCAAGCAGGTCACCCTGGACGGCCCGAAGGCGGTCCCGGCGGTGGCACAGGCCCTGGTCGAGGCGGCGACGTGGGTGAACTGCTCGGACGTCCGCGTGGAGCGCGTGGACAGCCCCGAACTCCGCGAGCCCCTCACCAGGGAGCTCGCCCGCGCCCTCGTCTAGCCGGCTAGCGGATCTCGAGGATCTTCTCCCGCATCGCGTAGACCACCGCCTCCATCCTGGAGTGCAGCTGCAGCTTCTCCAGGATGTTGCGGACGTGGTTCTTCACGGTGTTCTCGGAGATGAACAACTCCTTGGCGATGTCGCGGTTGTTCATCCCCGTGGCGACGAGCTTGAGGACCTCCAGCTCGCGGTCGGTCAGCCGCGGTGCGGGCACCAGCCGGCGTTCGTCGGTGCGCTGGATCATCGACTTGAACTCGGTGAGGAGTTTGGACGCCATGGACGGGCTGATCTGCGACTGCCCGTCGGCCACCGCGCGAATGGCGGTGGCCACCTCGTCCGTCGAGATCTCCTTGAGGAGATATCCGGTGGCGCCCGCCTTGATCGCGTCGTAGAGGTCGGCCTCTTCGTCGCTGATCGTCAGCATGATGATCTTCGCGCTGGGGGCGACCTCCTTGATGGAGGTGCAGGCCTCGATCCCGCCGCGCTTGGGCATCCGCACGTCCATCAGCACGATGTCGGGCAGCAGATCCGCGGCCTTGTCGACGGCCTCGGCGCCGTCGCCCGCCTCGCCGACGACCTGGATGTCCTCCTCGGCCGCGAGCACGATCTCCAGGCCACGACGGAAGAGGGCATGGTCGTCCACCACCAGGACCCTGATCGGCTCCTTGCGTGCGGGGCCCGGATCCGGGCCCATGCCGATGACACCGTCGTCGGCATCCGCGTCTCGCATCGGTCCGAAGGTGTCCGCCATCGTTCCTCCCCCTGAAGGCTGTGGCCTGTTGTCCTGTGCCATCGCCAACCCAAGGCTGCGGCCCACCGGTTGGGCCGGTGCGGCCATGATTTCATGCCCGGACGTCGCTGCGGTGACGTGCGGGGCGTGAAGTGGTCGCACACCGGTGCCCCTGGGGGCGCACACGCTCTCCAGGGGCACCGGCTCGGCATCAGGCCGGACGGGTCAGCCGCCCAGCGTGCCCCCCGCCGTGGGGGACTGCGCCTCGGCGACCATCATTTCCGTGCTCAGGTGGATGACGCCGTAGTCGTAGGCGTGTCGCCGGTAGACGACGCTCGGTTCCTTGGTCTCGGAGTCGACGAACAAGTAGAAGTCGTGGCCGACCAGTTCCATCTCGTAGAGCGCCTGGTCGAGGCTCATCGGGGAGGCGACGTGCGTCTTCTCGCGGACGATCAGGGGCCCCTCGCCCTTGACCTCCAGCGAGCCGATCCTCTTGGTCGGCACTCCGTCCGTCTCCTCATCGTGGACGGGAAGGCCGTTGCCGTTGAGCGTCGCCGCGCCCGGGACGTGGTCGGGAACCTCGGCGGCTGAAATCCGGCGTGCGCCGCGGCGCGAGAAACGCTTGTCGTGCTGCTTGCGCAGCCGGGCGTCCAACTTCTCCGCCGCCAGGTCGAGTGCCGCGTACGGATCACTGGCCGCTGCCTCCGCCCGGATCACCGGACCGCGGGAGCGGAGCGTGATCTCCACTCGGTCACAACGGTCGGCCTGACGAGGGTTGGGCTCCTTGGACACCTCGACGTCGAGGCTGATCACCTTGCCGTCGAGCTTCTGGATCTTCTCCAGCTTCAGCTTCTCGGCCACGTGCTTGCGGAACCGCTCGGGCACCTCGGTCTTGCGGCCCTTGACGACGATGTCCACGCAGAACTCCGTTCCCGGATCGCTCCGCTCCATCGGCGGAGCATCTCCCTTTTGCACCAGGCTCCGGTGAGCGCCGGAACCTCGGACTCGGTGACTTCCACCTCCTCCTCCCCCATGGGCAAGATCTCCACCCCGGTGGCGCCGGCGATTGCGGAAAACCCGCGCCACGGCATTCGGATATGAGAGGTGTGGCCTGCGCCTTTCCTCACAACCGAACATATCTCGCCCGGACGGATGTCGTCACCCTCTACTGCGGCGTACCTCCGTTCAGGTGAATTGAACCTCTCTCTACCTGCAACGACGCAGGTTCGCCCTCAGTTCCTGTTTATTTCGAAAGAATCCCTGGGACCGGCGACCACGGCTGCATGAAGCGCCTCTCCGGCGGCATTCGGTGCCACGTTTTCCGGTGCACGATGCACCCACTTCCAGCGCTCCTCCCGTGCTCCGGTCCGTCGTTCTCCCCTTCCTTCCCGAGTTGTGGCTTCGTACACAGCCACTCCCCCATCGGAGTGCGATACGGCCGCTTCCCGCAGGGCTCGCGCCGCCTCCGCGAGGCTCGCCCCCGTGGTGATCAGGTCGTCGACCAGGACGACCCGGCCCCCGGTGAGCAGCCGGGCGCCGCCCGCCGTCACCTCCAGTGCGCCCGCCAGGTTCGCCAGGCGCCGGCGTGCGTCGAGCCCCGACTGGTCCGCCACGGCCCGCCGCTGCCGCAGCACCGCGGCCACCCGGGCAGGTGTCCCGGTGCGCCGCAGCTCCCCGGCCGCCGCGAGCGCCATCCGCCGCACCGGATCGTGCCCGCGCGCCCGCACGGCCCACCGAGCGGAGGGCACGGGGACCAGCAGCACGCTCCCGAGCCTCCCCGGCCCCGCCTGCCCGTCACCGCGCCCGGCCCGACCGAGACCCCCGCGGACCGCTCCCGCCAGGGCCGCGCCCAGGGCTCCCGTGAGCGCCAGGGCGCCTCGTTCCTTGTGGGCGAGGAGGAGCTCGCGTACCTGCAGCGCGTAGGGAGCCGCCGCGTGCACCACCGGCAGCCCTGGCGGCTCCGGCACCGGCCGCACCCGCCGCGGCACGGCTCCGCCCAGGGCGCCGCGGCACCGCGGGCAGAGCACCGTACGAGGTGCCCCGCAGCCTGCGCATTCGGCCGACAGCACCAGGTCGGTGAGGTCCTGCCACCACCCCCGCATGCACACCACTGTGCCAAGGTCCGGGATCCCCGGCCACCCCTGTGGAAAACGCCCTGTGGACAACCGGGAGCGACGCTCGCCGCTCGTCACTTCGAGGAGTGGCGGCCGTGGGAAGTCCGGTCCGGACAGGCAGCTCCAGCCTCAGTCAGAGCAGCCCCAGGCAGCCGGCGGCCGCATGCGCGGCCCAGACGGCACCGGCAGCGGCCAGGTGCCCGGTCCGAGGCAGCCGTACCCTCGGCCCGGACGGGCCGGGGCAGCCTGTTCTCAGCCCGGACAGGCCGGAGCAGCCCTGTCCTCAGCCCGGATAGACCGGCGCCGTCCCGTCCTTGTCCACCTTCTGCCACTGCGCCCCGGACGGCAGCCGTACGATCCCGTCGTCCTTCGAGTAGGCGACCAGCGGCACCCGTTCGTCCTCGGACGAGGCGATCCCCTTCACGCCCGAGAGGGCGGCGGGCGCCGGGCCGTCCAGAGTGGAGCCGTCGACCTGGACATACCGCATCTGGTGCACGCCCCCCTGTTCGAGGCCGGCCACGACCAGTCGGCTGTCCCCGGCCCAGGACATGGTGGTGACCTGCTCCAGATCGGGGGCGGCCGACCGCAGTTCGACGACGGCGGGGCTTTCCCCCGACGTGCTCCCGCGCTCGATCCGTCCGATCAGCAGGGACTCCTTGTCGTCCTTCTCCACGACCAGCGCGACCCGCACGCCGTCGGCTGCCACCCGCACCTCCTGAACGCGTCCGGGCAGGTCCGGGAGGCTGACCTGCACCGGCTTGCCGGCGCCCTGCCGCAGGACGTACAGCTTCGGATCACGACGGTCGCGGTCGGCCACCCACAGGTCGCCGCTGGCGTCCCAACTCGGCGTGGTCAGCCGGTCGTCCGGGGTCGCCCCCCGGCTGCTGACCACCGCGTCCCCGAGCGAACCGCCCGACGCCAGCGAGGCCACGTACAGCGACTTGCCGTCGGCGCCGACCCCGGCCACGGTGTGTTCGTCCCGGGAGACGGCCACCGACTGCAGCTCCTTGCCGCCCTCCTCGCCCAGGGGACCCGGCACCGGAACGGCACTGGTCCCCGAACTCCCGGTCGGCAACCGCACCAGCCGGTGCTTGCCGTCGAGGAAGTAGAGGAACTCGGGGGTCTGTGCCGAGGCGTGCCAGGCGGCGGACTCGGCGCGCTCCGCGGTCAGGTCGCACAGCCGGTGCTTGCCGGGCCCCTGCAGCTCGACCGACTCCAGCGTCGGCGTCAGGTTCCGCAGCGTGAACAGCAACTGGGTCGCCATCTCCGTGCACTGGGCCGGCCCGATCCGGGAGACCTTGCCGCTCAGCGGCACCGTCAGTCCGTTCTGGTCGTCCGGCGCCAGTCCCGACTCGCCCTTCTGCAGGGCCGTACCGGTCGGGAAGCCGGACCTGACCACCGGCCCGAGCCACTTGGTGGGCCCGGCCAGGAGCGACCGCACCACCTGCGTCATCGGGTCCACCTTGCTGCGCACGAACACCGGGTCGGCGACCGCCACCGGCTGCCCGGTCGGACCGGCCTTCGTGCCGGAGGCGAAGTAGTACTTGTTGACGGAGGTGTAGTTGCGCTGGAAGTCCGACTTGCCCATGACGACGCCCTGGGGCAGCGCGTCGATGCGCCACTGCCCGCTCTTGGCGTCCTTGATGAGATGCACCTTCGTGCGGTACGCCCCGGTGTCGGGCGCGTACGCCTGCTGGGTGTCGACGGTGGCCACCCGGCTGCCCGTCAGGGCGTAGGTGAGGCTGTCGATCGGCTCCCGGCCGCCCGGCTGCGGGCCGGGCACGACGCTAGGCCCGTTCGCGAGCACGGTGGCCGACTCCTCAGGCCGCCAGGTGCGGGCCGCGTCGGTGGTCAGGTACTTGCGGGCCGTGTCGTACTGCGGATCGTCGCTGGTCAGTGCCTCCAGGAAGCCCTGCATGATCTCGCTGGGCTGGGCGTCGTCGGCGGGCGGCATGGCGAACACCCGCACCCCGGTGTCCTGCCGCGGCGTGGACTCGACGTCCCGCAGATCCCCGCTGTCGGGCATCGAGGCGCACCCGGCCAGCAGAACGACCCCGCAGACGGCGTAGGCCACCGCGCGCCCGGACCGGTGCCGGACGCCCCCCTCGCGGTCAGCGCCCACGAAATGCCTCCCCTGGCTCGGTCGAGTCGTCCGGACCTGCCGGATCCGGACGGCCCGCGTGTGTGTCGGGTGCCGGACCGGCCGTGGAGCCGTCGTCGGGGCGCCGCGCCCCGCCGGGGGGCCTGGGCACCACGCGCGCGCCGTTGCCATGACCGGGCAGGGCGGTCGGATCCGCGGCGGGCGTGACGGCGGCGAGACGCGACGTCATCGGGCTGCGCGGCGGCAGCGGCGGCACCTGACCGCCGCCGGGCTGCACCGGAACGGTCGCCCGCTTCTCCGTCCCGCCGGGCAGGCCCGCTTCGTCGAGTCCGCGGTTGCGCCGCGAGTCCTTGGGCTCCAGCGGTATCGGCGAGCCCCGCAGCGGCTCGTCCGCTGTACGCGGCAGCGTCAGCCGGAACTGCGAGCCGCCGCCCGGCTCGCCCCAGGCCTGCAGCCAGCCACCGTGCAGCCGGGCGTCCTCCAGGGCGATCGACAGCCCGAGGCCCGTACCGCCGGTGGTACGCGCGCGTGCCGGGTCGGCCCGCCAGAAGCGGCTGAAGACGCGGGTGGCCTCGCCGGGCTTGAGTCCGACGCCGTAGTCGCGCACCGCGACGGCGACCGCGCCGCCCGCGGCGGCGAGCTTGACGATGACGTCCTTGCCCTCGCCGTGTTCGACGGCGTTGACGACGAGGTTGCGCAGCACGCGCTCCACGCGCCGGGCGTCGGCCTCGGCGACGACGGGCTGCTGATCGCCGAGGACGCGTATGTGCGTGCCCTTGCGCTCGGCGAGCGGCTCGGCCCCGGTCACCACTCGCCGCACGACGTCCCTGAGGTCTATCGGCTCGGCCTCCAGGGCCGCCGCGCCCGCGTCGAAGCGGCTGATCTCCAGCAGATCCGCGAGCAGCGACTCGAACCGGTCCAGCTGGTCGGCGAGCAGCTCCGCCGACCTGGCGGTGACCGGGTCGAAGTCCTCGCGGGCCTCGTGGATGACGTCGGCGGCCATCCGTACGGTCGTCAGCGGCGTGCGCAGCTCGTGCGAGACGTCGGAGACGAACCTGCGCTGCATCCGTGACAGGTCCTCCAGCTGCTGGATCTTCAGCTGGAGGTTCTGCGCCATCTTGTTGAAGGCCTCGCCCAGGCGCGCGATGTCGTCCTCGCCGGTGACCTTCATCCGCTCCTGGAGCCGTCCCGCGGACAGCCGCTCGGCGATGCCGGCCGCCATCCGGACCGGCGTGACGACCTGCCGCACCACCAGCCAGGCGATCGCGCCGAGCAGGACGACGACGAAGAGCCCGGCGGTGGCGAGCGTGCCCTTGACCAGGCTCAGGGACTTCTCCTCCTGCGTGAGCGGGAAGAGGTAGTACAGCTCGTAGGGGCGGCCGTTGGGGTCGTTGACCTGCTTGCCGATGACCAGCGCAGGCTGGGATTCCTTGCCGTTGTAGTAAGTGATCCGGGTGTAGCTCTGGGCGGCCGTCGTACTGCTGTTGATCCGGTCGCGCAGGTCGCCGGGCACGCTGGCGGACGGGTTGACGTTCCCGGAGCCGCGCGGGCTGCGCCCGCCGCCGCTGTCGTCGCCCACGGGCAGCGTCACCACGTCGAAGGCGCCCGCGCCGCCGCTGGAGAGCGACTCCACGAGGTCGCTCATCCACGGGATGACGTTCTGCGACTGCCGTCCGTCGGTGTCGGTACTGCCGTCGCCGGTGCCGCTTGCCGTGCCCGCGCCGCTGGCAGCCTCGTCGGCCTTCTGCTTGGCCACGGCGAACCCGCCGGTGGCCTGGCTCTGCGACGCCCTCACCTTCGCGTCCAGCAGGCCGTTGCGCACCTGGCCGATCACGACGAAGCCCAGCAGCAGGACGACACCCAGTGACATCAGCAGGGTCGTGGCGACGACCCGGAGCTGGATGTTGCGCCGCCACAGCCGCATGACGGGCAGCAGCGGCCGGCGCACCCAGCGCATGAACAGCCGAAGGACCGGGCTGCCCCGGAATCCTCCTTGCAGCAGCCCGCCCTCGAAGAAGCGTCCCCAGTGCGAACCCGTCGACGTCCGGCCGACAGACCGCCCCGGACGGTTCCCGGACCGGCCGGGAGCCGAAGCGGCGCTGTCCCCGGACATGTCAGCTCGGTCCGGCCTTGTAACCGACACCACGGACGGTCACCACGATCTCCGGCCGCTCCGGGTCCTTCTCGACCTTGGAGCGCAGCCGCTGGACGTGCACGTTGACGAGCCGCGTGTCCGCGGCGTGGCGATAGCCCCACACCTGCTCGAGCAGCACCTCACGCGTGAACACCTGCCACGGCTTGCGTGCGAGCGCGACCAGCAGGTCGAACTCGAGCGGGGTCAGCGCGATCGACTGCCCGTCCCGCTTCACCGAGTGCCCGGCCACGTCGATCACCAGGTCGCCGATGGTGAGCTGCTCCGGCGCCGGCTCCTCCGACCTCCTGAGCCGCGCCCGGATCCGGGCCACCAGCTCCTTGGGCTTGAACGGCTTCACGATGTAGTCGTCGGCGCCCGACTCCAGGCCCACGACGACGTCGACGGTGTCGCTCTTGGCCGTGAGCATCACGATCGGCACCCCGGACTCCGCCCTGATCAGGCGGCACACCTCGATGCCGTCCCGGCCGGGCAGCATCAGGTCGAGCAGCACCAGATCGGGCTTGGTCTCACGGAAAGCGGCCAGCGCCTTGTCGCCGTCGGCTACGAAAGACGGCTCAAAACCTTCACCACGCAGCACAATGCCGAGCATCTCGGCCAGTGCGGTGTCGTCGTCGACGACAAGGACTCGTCCCTTCATAAACGACATCATCCCATTCTCGTAACAGTGACAGAGGCGCTGGTGAGCGAGGTCACTGGCCGGTGACGATAGTCGTACGGGCCCGTCACTGTCTGCCCCTGTCCGCCCACGTCGATGTCGGTCACCGATGTCAGCTCGGCATCGGCGAAGCCGCGCCTGCCCGGTCACGTCTGCCCGGACCTGGTCCGGTAGATCGAGTACCCAGGCGGGGACGGCCCTGGAACCCCTTGGCCTGCGCCCGTCGCTCGGCCGCACCGACCGAGCTGCGGCCCTGGATGTCATGGCTCCTCTGCCTGCGCATCACCGCAGGCAGAGGGGCCCTTTCCGGCGAGGGCGCGGCATCAGCCGATCGTCGCCCGGCCTGACCTGGCGCACAGCTCCGCGAGAGCCCCGGCCGTCACGGGGGACACCGCGCCCTCCTCGGTGACGATCGCCGTCACCAGCTCGGGCGGCGTCACGTCGAACGCCGGGTTGTACGCCTGGGTCCCCAGAGGTGCCACCGGAATCCCGTCTCCCGCTCCCGCCACCGGCACCTGGGGTGCTCTCACCTCGGTCACCTCAAAGCCGGGGCGCTGCTCGACCTCGATGGACGCGCCGTCCGGTGTCTGTGCATCGACCGTCGTCAGCGGCGCCACCACGATGAACGGCACATGGTGATACCGCGCGAGCACCGCGAGCGGGTAGCTCCCCACCTTGTTCGCCACCGAACCGTCGGCCGCGATCCGGTCCGCGCCTATCAGCACCGCGTCCACCTCACCCGCCGCGAACAGCGAACCGGCCGCGTTGTCGGTGAGCAGGGTGTAGGCCATGCCGTGCCGGGCCGCCTCGTACGCCGTCAGGCGAGCACCTTGCAGCAACGGACGTGTCTCATCGACCCACAGCCGGCGCAACTGCCCTGCCCTGTGCGCGGCGAGAGCCACCGCGAGCGCCGTCCCCTCCCCGCCCGACACCAGCGATCCGGTGTTGCAGTGGGTCAGGATCCGATGCCCACCGCCCGGTAGCAGCTCGTCCAGCAGCGTCAGGCCATGGGCAGCCATCCGGGCGCTGGCCTCGGCGTCCTCCTGGTGCAGCGTGCGTGCCGCCGCCAGCGCGGCCGTCGCCGCCGCGGCGGGGTCGCCGGTCTTGGTGAGCGCCGTGCGATAGGCGGACGAAGCCTTGTGCACGCCCACCGAGAGATTCACCGCGGTGGGCCGGGCGCCTTCGAGGGCCCGTGCGGCCTCCTCGACGTCGAAGCCCCGTACGGCGGCGAGCGCGACGCCGTACGCCCCCGCGATCCCGAGCAGCGGCGCCCCTCGCACCGCGAGCGAACGGATCGCCTCCACCAGCGCAGGCGCATCCGTGCAGACCAGTTCGACCTCTTCGGCCGGGAGCCTCGTCTGGTCGAGAAGGACCAGCACGGGGCCTTCGGGTGGTTCCTCCCATCGGATCACAGGTATCTCGGTCGGCCGCTTGTCCTCGCGGAGTTGCGCGTACTGATCAGCCATGCGGTCAGTCTGCCCCGGATTCCGCGGACAATTGAAGGAGTGCAGCCCTTACCGCGGCCGGTCACGCGATGACCACCCCATGGCACGATGTCTGCCAACCTGCCGCCGCGACCGCGGACGGGCACCGTGAAGGAGCTTCGATGACAGACACTCCGGGCTGGGCCTCGCCCGGATCCGCCCCGTCGTCCGACGGGCGGGAACCCGGCGCGTCCGGCCCCGCCGAACCCGCCGACCGCCCTGGCCCCACCGGCCCCGCCGAGCCCGTTGCACAGCCTGGCGCGGACTCGCAGGGCCCAGGCGCGAAATGGTCCAAGGAGCAGCCGCCACCCAGCCAGTGGTCCGCGCCCACGGGCCCCCCGAGCCCGGTCCAGGCCCCACCGCCCCCACCGCCCGGACCGGGTTGGGGCGGCCGGCCCCCCGGTGGCCATGGCGGCCCCGGTGGCTATGGCGGCCCCGGCGGCTATGGCGGCGGCCCGTACGGCGGTCCTCCGGGCGGCTACGGGGCCTGGGGCGGCGGCTGGGGCGGCCCCCCGCCCGCGGCCAAGCCCGGCGTCATCCCGCTGCGCCCGCTCGGCGTCGGCGAGATCCTCGACGGCGCTGTCTCCACCATGCGCACCCACTGGCGCACGGTCCTCGGCATCTCGCTGACGGTCGCGGCCCTCACCGAGCTCAGTGTGATCCTCCTGCAGGGCTTCTTCCTGAACGACCTCGTCACCACCAAGGCTCCTCTCAACGATCCGAGCACCACCCCGGACGACGTGTTCCGTGCCATGGGTGAGGCCCTGATCGGCACGGGCGTCGTCGTACTGATCTCCGTGATCGGCACCATCATCGCGACCGCACTGCTGACGACGGTCACCAGCCGCGCGGTGCTCGGCAAGCCGGTCAGCGCCAAGGAAGCCTGGCGGGACGCCCGCCCGCAGGTCCCGAAACTGTTCGGCCTGCTCTTCCTGTTGGGCCTCATCTCGTTCGGCGTGCTGCTCGGCGGCGCGGTGCCCGGCATCGTCGTGGCGGTCGCCGGCGGCAACGGCGCTGTCGTCGCAGGACTGCTCGCGCTCGGCGTCCTCGGCGCCGCCGTCGTCATGGCCTGGCTGATGGTCCGCTTCTCGCTCGCGTCGCCCGCGCTGATGCTGGAGCGGCAGAGCATCGTGAAGTCGATGAGCCGCTCCGCGAAGCTGGTGCACGGCTCCTGGTGGCGCGTCCTCGGCATCCAACTGCTCGCCGGGCTCATCGCCAACATCGTCTCGTCGCTCGTCGTGATCCCCTTCACCCTGATCGGGGCCGCGGTCAGCGGCGACGGCGTGGCGGGCCTCTTCGGCACCCAGAGCCAGCACGCCAGCTGGTCCTTCCTGATCATCAGCGGAATCGGCGCCGTGATCGGTTCCATGATCACGCTCCCGATCAACGCGGGCGTCATCGTGCTCCTGTACATCGACCAGCGCATCCGCCGCGAGGCCCTCGACCTCGAACTGGCCCGCGCCGCCGGTGTCCAGAGCTACGACGCAAGCGCCCCCGGCCCCGTCCCGGGGAGCTGATGCGGTGAGCCTGGCGGGGGGAGTTCTCATGGCGGCACCGGCCCTGCCGGGCGCCGCCGGATCGGCCGTACGTCGCCTGGTGGGCGCGGCCGACAAGGCCGTCCTGGCGCTCGGCGGCTCCGGCGACGAGCCGCCCGTGACCATTCCGCGCGATCCCGCGCGGGAGGCAGCGCGCCGTGAACTGTCCAAAGGGATGTACCACGAGAACGACCCCAGCCTGCTCCAGCGCGCCCTGAACGCCTTCTGGGACTGGGTCGGCCGACTGCTCAGCTCGGCCGCCTCCGCAACACCCGGCGGCACGCTCGGCCTGGTCGTCGTGATCCTCTTCGTCGTCGCCGTCCTGGCCGCACTGTGGTGGCGCCTGGGCACGCCCCGCCGCCGGCCCACTTCCACCCCGGCCCTGTTCGACGACCGTCCTCGCAGTGCCGGCGAACACCGCGCGGCCAGCGAGGCGCACGCCGCCCAGGGCCACTGGAACCAGGCCCTCCAGGAACGCATGCGGGCCATCGTCCGCTCCTTGGAGGAACGGGCCCTGCTCGACGTCCGCCCCGGCCGCACCGCCGACGAAGCGGCCGCCGAGGCCGGCCGTACGCTCCCCTCGCACACGGACCGACTGCGCTCCGCCGCCCAGGAGTTCGACGACGTCACATACGGCGGGCGCGCAGCGAGCCAGCGGTCGTACCAACGCATCGCAGAACTCGACCGCGACCTGGAACGCAGCCGCCCGGTGCTCGCGAACAGCGCCACCAGCACGGCCCACAACACCCGCCAGGGGGCTCCCGAATGATCACCGGGGCCACGCTGTCGGCCACCTCGACCTCGCCCACCGCCCGCCAGGTATGGACTCGCACACGAGGCATCGTCCTCGCCGTCGTCCTGATTCTCGTCGCGGCCGTCGCGATGGCCGCCGTCCGCTCCCAGACCCGGCACGGCGAACTCGACCCGCGCTCCGCCGACCCCTACGGCAGCCGCGCCGTCGCCGAACTCCTCGCCGACCGGGGCGTGTCCACGCGCGTGGTGACCTCGCTCGACGCGGCACGAGCCGCCGCCGGCCCGGACACCACGCTCCTCGTCGCCGTCCCCGACCTGCTGACCCACCGTCAACAGAGCCGACTGCACTCCGCCACGACGGCCTCCGGCGGACGCACCGTCCTCGTCGCCGCCGGCAGTTGGTCCGTCGAACGGCTCGCCCCCGGGGTCATCGCGGACCCCGCCACCAGCAACGGAACGACACTCGCCCCCGACTGCACCCTGCCCGAAGCCCGGCGCGCGGGCAGCGCCGACACCGGCGGCATCCGCTACACCACCACCCGCCTCGACGCCGACTCCTGCTACCCCAGCGAACGCCTCGCCACGCTGCTCCGCGTCCCGGCCACCGGCAAAAGCGGCGACACCGTCATCCTCGGCGCGCCCGACATCCTCTACAACAAGCGCCTCGACAAGCAGGGCAACGCCTCGCTCGCCCTCCAACTCCTCGGCTCCCGACCCCATTTGGTCTGGTACCTCCCCTCGCTGTCCGACACGATGGCCACCGACGGCGAGCGGAAGAGCATCCTCGACCTGCTCCCGTCGGGCTGGCTCTGGGGCACCCTGCAGCTGTTCATCGCCGCGGCCCTCGCCGCCTTCTGGCGGGCACGCCGGTTCGGCCCACTGGTGCCCGAAAAACTCCCCGTCGCGATCCGCGCCTCCGAATCCGTCGAAGGCCGCGCCCGCCTCTACCGCAAAGCCGACGCCCGAGACCGCGCGGCCGCCGCTCTTCGCTCCACCACTCGCACGCGCCTGGCCCCCCTCGTCGGCGTCCCCGTGGCTCAGGCGCATTCGCCCGAGGCCCTGCTCCCCGCCCTGTCCGCCCACCTCCACGGAGGCGGACAGACCCTGGACTCACTCCTGTTCGGACCGCCGCCCGGCGACGACGCGGCCCTCATCGCACTCACCGATCAACTCGACGCCCTCGAAAGAGAGGTACGCCGTCCATGATGGACCCGACCACTGACAACGCCGGGAACACCGGGGACTCGGGCACCGCCAGGGCCTCCCTGGAGGCCCTGCGCGCTGAAATCGCCAAAGCCGTGGTCGGCCAGGACCCTGCCGTGACCGGCCTCGTCGTCGCCCTCCTGTGCCGCGGACACGTTCTGCTTGAAGGTGTCCCCGGAGTCGCCAAGACGCTGCTCGTCCGCGCACTGGCATCCGCGCTCGAACTCGACACCAAGCGTGTGCAGTTCACCCCCGACCTGATGCCGAGCGACGTCACCGGTTCCCTCGTCTACGACACGCACACCGCCGAGTTCTCCTTCCAGCCCGGCCCGGTCTTCACCAACCTCCTCCTCGCGGACGAGATCAACCGCACCCCGCCGAAGACGCAGTCCTCCCTCCTCGAAGCCATGGAGGAACGCCAGGTCACGGTCGACGGCACCCCGCGCCCGCTGCCCGAGCCGTTCCTGGTCGCCGCGACCCAGAACCCCGTCGAGTACGAGGGCACCTATCCCCTCCCCGAAGCTCAACTCGACCGTTTCCTCCTCAAGCTGACGATCCCTCTGCCTTCCCGCCAGGACGAGATCGACGTCCTGACCCGCCACGCCTCGGGCTTCAACCCTCGCGACCTCCGGGCCGCCGGCCTGCGCCCGGTCGCCGGCCTTGCCGATCTCGAGGCGGCGCGCACCGCGGTGGCCAAGACGACCGTCTCTCCCGAGATCACGGCCTACGTGGTGGACATCTGCCGCGCCACCCGCGAGTCGCCCTCCCTCACCCTTGGTGTCTCTCCGCGCGGCGCCACCGCCCTGCTCGCCACATCGCGCGCGTGGGCCTGGCTGACGGGCCGCGACTACGTCATCCCCGACGACGTGAAGGCCCTCGCCCTGCCCACCCTCCGGCACCGGGTCCAGTTGCGCCCCGAGGCCGAGATGGAGGGCGTGACCGCGGATTCCGTGATCAACGCCATCCTCGCCCACGTCCCGGTCCCGCGCTGATGGCACTCACCGGACGCGCCGCCCTTCTCGCGGCCATCGGCTCGGTCCCGGTCGGCATCCTGGATCCTGGCTGGACCGGCATCCTCGCGGTCAACGGCTCGCTGGCCCTGGCCTGTGCCTGTGACTTCGCGCTCGCGGCGCCCGTACGACGCCTGGTCCTTTCCCGCTCCGGCGACACCTCCGCACGTCTCGGCGAGACCGCCGACGTCACGCTCACGATCATGAATCCGTCCCGCCGCCTGCTGCGAGCACGCCTACGGGACGGATGGCCGCCCAGCAGCTGGCAGCCCGGCACCGAGGTCGAGAGCTCCAGGCACCGGGTCACCATTCCGGCCGGCGAACGCCGACGCGTGACGACACGGCTGCGCCCCGCCCGCCGCGGCGACCGCCAGACCGACCGCGTGACGATCCGCTCCTACGGCCCTCTCGGCCTCTTCGCCCGCCAGGGCGCTCACAAGGTGCCCTGGTCAGTACGGGTTCTGCCCCCGTTCACCAGTCGCAAGCACCTGCCGTCGAAACTCGCCCGATTGCGTGAACTCGACGGCCGCACCAGCGTGCTGACCCGTGGCGAGGGCACGGAGTTCGACAGCCTGCGCGAGTACGTCCCAGGTGACGACACCCGCTCGATCGACTGGCGCGCCACCGCCCGTCAGTCCACGGTGGCCGTCCGCACATGGCGTCCGGAGCGCGATCGGCACATCCTCCTCGTTCTCGACACAGGCCGTACCTCGGCCGGCCGTGTCGGCGACGCCCCGCGGCTGGACGCCTCTCTGGACGCCGCCCTGCTCCTCGCGGCGCTCGCCTCGCGCGCCGGCGACCGCGTGGACCTGCTGGCCTACGACCGCCGGGTCCGCGCCCGGGTCCAGGGGCGCGCGGCCGGCGATGTCCTGCCGTCCCTGGTCAGCGCGATGGCAACGCTGGAACCGGAACTCGTCGAAACCGACGCGCGTGGACTTACGGCGATCGCTCTCCGCGCTGCCCCTCGACGATCCCTGATCGTGCTGTTGACGACGCTCGACGCAGCGCCGGTGGAAGAGGGCCTGTTGCCCGTACTACCGCAGCTCACCCAGCGACACACAGTTCTCGTCGCCTCGGTGGCAGATCCGCAGATCGCACACATGGCAAAGGCCCGAGGGGACGCGGAGGCGGTGTACGAGGCAGCCGCGGCGGCACAGGCACAGAGCGAACGACAGCGTACGGCGGAACAACTCCGTCGTCACGGAGTGACGGTTGTGGACGCGACGCCGGACGATCTGGCCCCTGCGCTGGCGGATGCGTACCTGGCTCTGAAGGCAGCCGGCCGACTCTGATCCACCGTTGCCGAACCATTCGGCCGCCCCCTTCGGGGGGGGGACAACTCCTGAACGCAGAAAACCCCCGCATCTTTCGATGCGGGGGTTTTCCCAATATTTGTTCGGCGGCGTCCTACTCTCCCACAGGGTCCCCCCTGCAGTACCATCGGCGCTGTGAGGCTTAGCTTCCGGGTTCGGAATGTAACCGGGCGTTTCCCTCACGCTATGACCACCGAAACACTATGAAACTGTGAACGCCGCACCGCCTGTCACAGCGGGGCTGTTCGTGGTTTCAGAACCAACACAGTGAACGCGAGCATCAATGGACAAGCCCTCGGCCTATTAGTACCAGTCAACTCCACCCGTTACCGGGCTTCCATATCTGGCCTATCAACCCAGTCGTCTACTGGGAGCCTTACCCTCTCAAGGAGGTGGGAATACTCATCTCGAAGCAGGCTTCCCGCTTAGATGCTTTCAGCGGTTATCCCTCCCGAACGTAGCCAACCAGCCATGCCCTTGGCAGAACAACTGGCACACCAGAGGTTCGTCCGTCCCGGTCCTCTCGTACTAGGGACAGCCCTTCTCAATATTCCTACGCGCACAGCGGATAGGGACCGAACTGTCTCACGACGTTCTAAACCCAGCTCGCGTACCGCTTTAATGGGCGAACAGCCCAACCCTTGGGACCGACTCCAGCCCCAGGATGCGACGAGCCGACATCGAGGTGCCAAACCATCCCGTCGATATGGACTCTTGGGGAAGATCAGCCTGTTATCCCCGGGGTACCTTTTATCCGTTGAGCGACGGCGCTTCCACAAGCCACCGCCGGATCACTAGTCCCGACTTTCGTCCCTGCTCGACCCGTCGGTCTCACAGTCAAGCTCCCTTGTGCACTTACACTCAACACCTGATTGCCAACCAGGCTGAGGGAACCTTTGGGCGCCTCCGTTACCCTTTAGGAGGCAACCGCCCCAGTTAAACTACCCATCAGACACTGTCCCTGATCCGGATCACGGACCCAGGTTAGACATCCAGCACGACCAGACTGGTATTTCAACGACGACTCCACAAACACTGGCGTGCCTGCTTCAAAGTCTCCCAGCTATCCTACACAAGCCGAACCGAACACCAATATCAAACTGTAGTAAAGGTCCCGGGGTCTTTCCGTCCTGCTGCGCGAAACGAGCATCTTTACTCGTAGTGCAATTTCACCGGGCCTATGGTTGAGACAGTCGAGAAGTCGTTACGCCATTCGTGCAGGTCGGAACTTACCCGACAAGGAATTTCGCTACCTTAGGATGGTTATAGTTACCACCGCCGTTTACTGGCGCTTAAGTTCTCAGCTTCGCCCCACCGAAATGGAGCTAACCGGTCCCCTTAACGTTCCAGCACCGGGCAGGCGTCAGTCCGTATACATCGCCTTACGGCTTCGCACGGACCTGTGTTTTTAGTAAACAGTCGCTTCTCGCTGGTCTCTGCGGCCACCCCCAGCTCGAGGAGCAAGTCCCCTCACCAGGAATGGCCCCCCTTCTCCCGAAGTTACGGGGGCATTTTGCCGAGTTCCTTAACCATAGTTCACCCGAACGCCTCGGTATTCTCTACCTGACCACCTGAGTCGGTTTAGGGTACGGGCCGCCATGAAACTCGCTAGAGGCTTTTCTCGACAGCATAGGATCATCCACTTCACCACAATCGGCTCGGCATCAGGTCTCACCCTGCATGAGTGGCGGATTTGCCTACCACTCGGGCTACACCCTTACCCCGGGACAACCACCGCCCGGGCTGGACTACCTTCCTGCGTCACCCCATCACTCACCTACTACAAGTCTGGTTCGTCGGCTCCACCACTTTCCTTTCCCCGAAGGGTCCGGAACGGCTTCACGGACTTAGCATCGCCTGATTCAATGTTTGACGCTTCACAGCGGGTACCGGAATATCAACCGGTTATCCATCGACTACGCCTGTCGGCCTCGCCTTAGGTCCCGACTTACCCTGGGCAGATCAGCTTGACCCAGGAACCCTTAGTCAATCGGCGCAAACGTTTCTCACGTTTGTATCGCTACTCATGCCTGCATTCTCACTCGTCAACCGTCCACGACTACCTTCCAGTGCCGCTTCACCCGGCAGACGACGCTCCCCTACCCATCACAGCACCCGTTGGGGCTATATGCTGCAATGACACGACTTCGGCGGTACGCTTGAGCCCCGCTACATTGTCGGCGCGGAATCACTAGACCAGTGAGCTATTACGCACTCTTTCAAGGGTGGCTGCTTCTAAGCCAACCTCCTGGTTGTCTGTGCGACTCCACATCCTTTCCCACTTAGCGTACGCTTAGGGGCCTTAGTCGATGCTCTGGGCTGTTTCCCTCTCGACCATGGAGCTTATCCCCCACAGTCTCACTGCCGCGCTCTCACTTACCGGCATTCGGAGTTTGGCTAAGGTCAGTAACCCGGTAGGGCCCATCGCCTATCCAGTGCTCTACCTCCGGCAAGAAACACACGACGCTGCACCTAAATGCATTTCGGGGAGAACCAGCTATCACGGAGTTTGATTGGCCTTTCACCCCTAACCACAGGTCATCCCCCAGGTTTTCAACCCTGGTGGGTTCGGTCCTCCACGAAGTCTTACCTCCGCTTCAACCTGCCCATGGCTAGATCACTCCGCTTCGGGTCTTGAGCGTGCTACTAAAACGCCCTATTCGGACTCGCTTTCGCTACGGCTTCCCCACCCGGGTTAACCTCGCAACACACCGCAAACTCGCAGGCTCATTCTTCAAAAGGCACGCAGTCACGAGATGCAGCAAGCTGCATCCGACGCTCCCACGGCTTGTAGGCACACGGTTTCAGGTACTATTTCACTCCCCTCCCGGGGTACTTTTCACCATTCCCTCACGGTACTATCCGCTATCGGTCACCAGGGAATATTTAGGCTTAGCGGGTGGTCCCGCCAGATTCACACGGGATTTCTCGGGCCCCGTGCTACTTGGGTGTCTCTCAAACGAGCCGCTGACGTTTCGACTACGGGGGTCTTACCCTCTACGCCGGACCTTTCGCATGTCCTTCGCCTACATCAACGGTTTCTGACTCGTCCTGTTGCCGGCAGACAACAGAAGAGAGATCCCACAACCCCGCATGCGCAACCCCTGCCGGGTCTCACACGCATACGGTTTGGCCTCATCCAGTTTCGCTCGCCACTACTCCCGGAATCACGGTTGTTTTCTCTTCCTGAGGGTACTGAGATGTTTCACTTCCCCTCGTTCCCTCCACACTGCCTATGTGTTCAGCAGCGGGTGACAGCCCATGACGACTGCCGGGTTTCCCCATTCGGAAACCCCCGGATCAAAGCCTGGTTGACGACTCCCCGGGGACTATCGTGGCCTCCCACGTCCTTCATCGGTTCCTGGTGCCAAGGCATCCACCGTGCGCCCTTAAAAACTTGGCCACAGATGCTCGCGTTCACTGTGCAGTTCTCAAACAACGACCAGCCACCCATCACCCCGAACCAATCAGGTCCGAGTTCACTGGGGCCGGCGACTGAGGAAAAATCCATTCCCTCAGACACCCAACAGCGTGCCCGACACCCTCGCCTCTTCCCTCATCCGTTCCACGCCGAAGCAGTACTAGGAGGAGAAGCAATCCGAGAAGCGCCGAATAATCAACGTTCCACCCATGAGCAACCAGCACCGGACATTCGCCGATGTACTGGCCTCTGACCGAGCGAACCCGGTAAGAAGTGCTCCTTAGAAAGGAGGTGATCCAGCCGCACCTTCCGGTACGGCTACCTTGTTACGACTTCGTCCCAATCGCTAGTCCCACCTTCGACAGCTCCCTCCCACAAGGGGTTGGGCCACCGGCTTCGGGTGTTACCAACTTTCGTGACGTGACGGGCGGTGTGTACAAGGCCCGGGAACGTATTCACCGCAGCAATGCTGATCTGCGATTACTAGCAACTCCGACTTCATGGGGTCGAGTTGCAGACCCCAATCCGAACTGAGACCGGCTTTTTGAGATTCGCTCCACCTCACGGTATCGCAGCTCATTGTACCGGCCATTGTAGCACGTGTGCAGCCCAAGACATAAGGGGCATGATGACTTGACGTCGTCCCCACCTTCCTCCGAGTTGACCCCGGCGGTCTCCTGTGAGTCCCCATCACCCCGAAGGGCATGCTGGCAACACAGAACAAGGGTTGCGCTCGTTGCGGGACTTAACCCAACATCTCACGACACGAGCTGACGACAGCCATGCACCACCTGTACACCGACCACAAGGGGGGCACTATCTCTAATGCTTTCCGGTGTATGTCAAGCCTTGGTAAGGTTCTTCGCGTTGCGTCGAATTAAGCCACATGCTCCGCTGCTTGTGCGGGCCCCCGTCAATTCCTTTGAGTTTTAGCCTTGCGGCCGTACTCCCCAGGCGGGGAACTTAATGCGTTAGCTGCGGCACCGACGACGTGGAATGTCGCCAACACCTAGTTCCCACCGTTTACGGCGTGGACTACCAGGGTATCTAATCCTGTTCGCTCCCCACGCTTTCGCTCCTCAGCGTCAGTAATGGCCCAGAGATCCGCCTTCGCCACCGGTGTTCCTCCTGATATCTGCGCATTTCACCGCTACACCAGGAATTCCGATCTCCCCTACCACACTCTAGCTAGCCCGTATCGAATGCAGACCCGGGGTTAAGCCCCGGGCTTTCACACCCGACGTGACAAGCCGCCTACGAGCTCTTTACGCCCAATAATTCCGGACAACGCTTGCGCCCTACGTATTACCGCGGCTGCTGGCACGTAGTTAGCCGGCGCTTCTTCTGCAGGTACCGTCACTTTCGCTTCTTCCCTGCTGAAAGAGGTTTACAACCCGAAGGCCGTCATCCCTCACGCGGCGTCGCTGCATCAGGCTTTCGCCCATTGTGCAATATTCCCCACTGCTGCCTCCCGTAGGAGTCTGGGCCGTGTCTCAGTCCCAGTGTGGCCGGTCGCCCTCTCAGGCCGGCTACCCGTCGTCGCCTTGGTGAGCCATTACCTCACCAACAAGCTGATAGGCCGCGGGCTCATCCTTCACCGCCGGAGCTTTCAACTCTCACAGATGCCTGCGAAAGTGATATCCGGTATTAGACCCCGTTTCCAGGGCTTGTCCCAGAGTGAAGGGCAGATTGCCCACGTGTTACTCACCCGTTCGCCACTAATCCACCCCGAAGGGCTTCATCGTTCGACTTGCATGTGTTAAGCACGCCGCCAGCGTTCGTCCTGAGCCAGGATCAAACTCTCCGTGAATGTTTTCCCGTAATCGGGATGAACACCACGAGAGCGGTGCGAGAGGAGGAATGATCCCCTCGCACACAGCGTCCTCGCTGTGTTATTTCAAAGGAACCTCGTCCCAGCAGATGCTGGAGACGGGGTATCAACTAATCTGGCGTTGATTTTTGGCACGCTGTTGAGTTCTCAAGGAACGGTCGCTTCCTTTGTACTCACCCTCTCGGGCTTTCCTCCGGGCTTCCCTTCGGTGTTTCCGACTCTATCAGATCTTTTCTCGATCCGATTTCCTCGGTGCTTTCCAGGTTCCCGCTCTCGCGTTTCCCTTTCCGGCGGTTCCGACTTTATCAGAAGTTCTTGGCCGGTCTGACCGGCCGCTCATTTCTGAGTAATCGGGAGGCGCTCCCCTGAATCGCATTCGCGACTTCTCGAGGGAGCAGGTTGATTCTAACGATCAGCCCTGAACCTGTCCAGTTCTAGGCAACTCATTGAATCTACCTCCCCACTCCACCCGTGTCAACGGGTCTTGCGGGGCGAAGAGGAGACTAGCAGCTCACAGGCACCGTACGCACATCAGGCGGCCGTAGGGACGGTCGCGCTGCGATCGGCCGCTTCAAGGTCACCCGTCTCGCCTACTCGGACCGCGCGGCCGCCGAGAACGTAGACGTACGTCAGGAATGCCAGCTCGGCCACGATCCCGATGCCTATGCGGGCCCAGGTGGGCAGGCCGGACGGGGTGACGAAGCCTTCGATGGCGCCGGAGACGAACAGGACCAGGGCAAGGCCTATCGCCATGCCCAGGGCGGCCCGGCCCTCCTCGGCGAGTGCGGCGCGGCGGCTGCGGGGACCGGGGTCTATCAGTGTCCAGCCGAGACGCAGTCCTGTGCCGGCGGCGACGAAGACCGCGGTCAGTTCCAGCAGGCCGTGCGGGAGAACCAGGCCGAGGAAGGTGTCGAGGCGGCCGGCGGAGGACATCAGGCCGAAGCCGACGCCCAGGTTGAGCATGTTCTCGAAAAGGATCCAGAGGACAGGCAGGCCCAGGAAGACGCCCAGTACCAGGCACATCGCGGCGGCCCGGGCATTGTTCGTCCACACCTGAGCGGCGAACGAGGCCGCGGGATGGCTCGAGTAGTAGGTCTCGTACTCGCCACCGGGGCGAGTGAGGTCGCGCAGCTGGCTGGGCGCCGCGATGGTCGACTGCACCTCCGGGTGCGTGCCGATCCACCACCCCAGGAGGATCGCGATGGCCGTGGATATGAGCGCTGTGGGCACCCACCAGTGACGCGCGCGGTAGACCGCGGCGGGGAAGCCCTCTCCCAGGAACCGGGTGACGTCACGCCACGAGGCGCGGCGAGTGCCGGTGACGGCGCTACGCGCGCGTGCCACCAGTTGGCTGAGCCGGCCGGTCAGTTGCGGGTCGGGGGCACTGGACTGGACGAGCGAGAGGTGGGTGGCGGTGCGCTGGTAGAGCGCCACGAGTTCGTCGGCCTCGGCACCGTTGAGGCGCCGCTGGCGGCGGAGCAGGGCGTCGAGGCGGTCCCATTCGGCTCGGTGTGCGGAGACGAAGACGTCCAGGTCCATCGGTCTGCCTGCTCCTCGGCTGGTGGTCCACTGGTCGTCGTGGATGCTCTTGGCGCTGTCAGCTTGTCGTACTGCGGCGCGATGCGCCCTCAGCTTGGCAGACTTGCGGTTGACAGGGCAGACCAGGGGAAGGGCGGCGTGCGTGAGTGAGCTGGTGACGGGCGAGGCGGTGGCGCTCGAACTGCGGCCCGCCAAGCTGCCGAGCAGGGCGCTGGCGGTGCTGCTGGATCTGATCGTGGCCATGGTCGTGTACATCTGCGTGGGTATCGCTCTGGCTGCGACGACCTCGTCCTTGGACGATGCCGCGCAGATCGCTCTGTCGATCGCCAGCTTTCTGCTGGTGCTCGTCGGCGGGCCGATCGCCGTGGAGACGCTCAGCCACGGGCGCTCGCTGGGGAAGCTGGCGTTCGGACTGCGCGTGGTCCGGGACGACGGCGGGCCCATCCGGTTCCGGCACGCCCTGGTGCGGGGTGCGATCGGTGTCGTCGAGATCCTGATGACGTTCGGGGTGGTGGCCTGCATCGCCTCACTGGTGTCGGCGCGCGGGCGACGGCTCGGGGATGTCTTCGCGGGCACCCTCGTCGTGCGCGAGCAGATTCCCGTCGGACGGGCCGGCTCCGTTCCGCCTCCGCCGCCCTGGCTCGCGGGACGGTTCGCCGACCTGGATCTGTCGGCCGTACCGGATGGGCTGTGGCTTGCCGTCCGGCAGTACCTGACGCGGATGCAGCAGCTTGATCCCCAGGTCTCCTGGGACATGGGGCAGCGGCTCGCGGCCGACCTCATGGCTCGCACCGGGACTCCGGCGCCGCAGGGCATGCACCCCGCCGCTTTCCTGGCGGCCGTGGTTCACGAGCGCCAGACCCGCGATGCTCGGCAGGCTTTCGGGGGCGCGCGGGTGGCCGGGCCGGAGGCCACGCCTTCCGGCCGTCAGCCCCAGGCTCCGGTCTGGCCCCAGAGCCCTGCTGAACCTGTCCAGTCCCAGGTCCAGTCCCAGTCCCAATACACGGCCTCGCCGCAGCCGCCGCAGGCTCCGGCCGCGCAGACCGCGCCACCGCAGCCGGACGAGGCGTCGGCCCACGGTCCGGACACCGGCTCCGGCCGTGGATCCGGTTCCACCGGATTCGCGCCGCCGGCGTAGGCCCCGTCCGCCGCTGCCTCTGTCGGATCAGCCGAACCTCGACGGCGGTGACCGAAGGTCCTCCAGCTCGATTCCGGGTGCGGCGAGGACCACGTCGCCGGCGATGTGAACGGCGTGCTGCTCACCCGTGTCCAGGGCTGTGACCTGGTATTCGTCCACGACCAGAGGGCCGTTGTCAGTGGCGTGTGCTTCGCTGTTCACCAAGGCCCAGGACTGGTCGAGGGTGCGCGGGGCGAGGACCGGCTCCGTGAAGGCCACGAGGCGTACGCGGGTCGCGGAAGAGGAGGGGGTGAGGCGCAGGAGACGGGCGGTGGCGATGAGGAACGCGGGGGAAGTGCCGGTGAAGGCGTGGGCGCGCACATTGCCTTCGGTGGCATGAACGCCGGTGGGGTCGGTGCGCACCCAGGTGACGCCGTCGAGGGCGGCGCCGCGCACCTGCCAGCCTCCCGCGTGGAGTTCGAGGCGGATGGGGCGGCCGAGGTCGTCCAGCGCCAGGTCGACCGAGCCGCGGTGTTCGCCCGCCGGGGTGGTCAGCTGGGAGACGTAGCGCCAGCCGGACGGGCCGGGGGCGCACTGGAAGTGCTCTTGTGCGAGGGGGGTGCGATCGTGCGGATCGTGGAGCGAATAACGGCCGCGGGGCATGGGGGTCCTGGGTCTTGACGGGCTGGTCCGGCCACAGACCAAAGGGGCAGGCCCCCGGCACGGGGGTGCGGGGGCCTGCCTCGGAGGATCTGCGGACCTGCTGCCGGGGAGCGCGGCGGTGCACCGGCGCGCTCGCCCGGCGGGCGGGGCTGCTGACTCAGTAGCGGTAGTGGTCCGACTTGTACGGGCCCTCGACTTCAACGCCGATGTACGCGGCCTGCTCGGGGCGCAGCTCGGTGAGCTTCACGCCGAGCGCGTCCAGGTGGAGGCGGGCGACCTTCTCGTCGAGGTGCTTGGGCAGCACGTAGACGCCGGTCGGGTACTCGTCGGGCTTGGTGAACAGCTCGATCTGGGCCAGGGTCTGGTCCGCGAAGGAGTTGGACATCACGAACGACGGGTGACCGGTGGCGTTGCCGAGGTTCAGCAGGCGGCCCTCGGACAGCACGATGATGACCTTGCCGTCCGGGAACTTCCAGGTGTGAACCTGCGGCTTGACCTCGTCCTTGACGATGCCCGGGATCTTGGCGAGGCCCGCCATGTCGATCTCGTTGTCGAAGTGGCCGATGTTGCCGACGATCGCCTGGTGCTTCATCTTGGCCATGTCCGAGGCCATGATGATGTCCTTGTTGCCGGTCGTGGTGATGAAGATGTCGGCCTTGTCGATGACCTCGTCGAGGGTCGTGACCTGGTAGCCGTCCATCGCCGCCTGCAGGGCGCAGATCGGGTCGATCTCGGTGATGATCACCCGGGCGCCCTGGCCGCGCAGGGACTCCGCGCAGCCCTTGCCCACGTCGCCGTAGCCGCAGACGACTGCGGTCTTGCCGCCGATCAGGGTGTCCGTGGCGCGGTTGATGCCGTCGACCAGGGAGTGGCGGCAGCCGTACTTGTTGTCGAACTTCGACTTGGTGACGGCGTCGTTGACGTTGATCGCCGGGAAGAGGAGGACGCCGTCGCGCTGCATCTCGTACAGGCGGTGGACGCCGGTGGTGGTCTCCTCCGTGACACCGCGGATCTCAGAGGCCAGCTGGGTCCACTTCTGGGGGTTCTCGCCCAGGGTGCGATGCAGCAGCTGGAGGATGACGCGATGCTCGTCGGACTCGGCGGTCTCCAGGCCGGGGACCTTGCCGTCCTTCTCGTACTCGACGCCCTTGTGGACGAGGAGGGTGGCGTCACCGCCGTCGTCCAGGATCATGTTCGGGCCGCCGGTGGGGCTGTCCGGCCAGGTCAGCGCCTGCTCGGTGCACCACCAGTACTCCTCCAGGGTCTCGCCCTTCCAGGCGAAGACCGGGATGCCCTGCGGGTTGTCGGGCGTGCCGTTCGGGCCGACGGCAATGGCGGCCGCCGCGTGGTCCTGGGTGGAGAAGATGTTGCAGGAGGCCCAGCGGACCTGCGCGCCGAGGGCGGCAAGGGTCTCGATGAGCACGGCGGTCTGCACGGTCATGTGCAGGGAGCCGGTGACGCGGGCGCCGGCGAGGGGCTGAGCCTCGGCGTATTCCTTGCGGATCGCCATCAGGCCCGGCATCTCGTGCTCGGCGAGGGTGATCTCCTTGCGGCCGAACTCGGCCAGGGAGAGGTCGGCGACCTTGAAGTCCTGTCGGTTGTCGACAGTCGTCATTGCGAGCTGCTCCTCGGGATTGGGTCGAGGTGGGTACGGCTGGTCTGCGCGGCGGCGGACACAGGTGTGCCCGAGAAGAGGACACAGGCATGCCCACGTACGCGCAGCGCAGTCCGTCGGAGGCCCTCTCTCCCTCGGTCGGTCCGCACCGGGACCGCCCGACCGCCATCAGCAGCGACGTCTGGCTCTGTCCCAAGCTACACCGGAGGGCCCGTCCGCCCCCAGTGCGCCTCCGGACAGTTCGCGCCGTTCGAGGGGACCGGCGTGGGGTGGAGGCGGGGTGTCGCAGAGGTGGGGCGGGTGACCGGAAAGCGTGGGGCAGGGGCCAACAGACCAGGATGGATAGGAATTTTCGCCCCTTTGAGCGAGAGGCAGGGTGTTGCAGGATGCAGGGTGATCGGGAGTTCCGATCGATCTCGCGGGGCGACCGGGACGGTGTCTCGCGCGACAAAGGCGTTAGGAGATCGACGTGACCAGTCCGGCCGGCCCTCCCCCCACGGGCAACGGCGGTGAGCGGCGGATCAAGCTGCTCGCCGTGACCGCGTGCCCGACCGGCATCGCGCACACATACATGGCGGCGGAGAAGCTCGCGCAGGCCGCCGCGAGCCGTGACATCGAGATGAAGGTGGAGACGCAGGGATCCATCGGGGTCGAGAACGCCCTCGATGACAACGATGTCAGCACGGCGGACGGGATCATCGTCGCCGCGGACAAGGACGTCGACCTGAGCCGTTTCGCGGGCAAGCGCGTGTTGACGGTCGGGGTCGCCGAGGGCATCCACCACCCCGAGCGGCTGATCGAGCGGGTGCGGTCGGCGCCCGTGCACCAGCCCGACGGGGCCGCTGCCGGGCCGGTGGCCTCGGACGGTGGCGGCAAGGAGCGGGGCGCGGTCTACAAGGCGCTGATGAACGGTGTCTCGTACATGATCCCGTTCGTGGTCGTCGGCGGTCTGCTGATCGCCGTCTCGCTGGCGCTCGGCGGCCATGCGACGGCCAAGGGATATGTGATCCCGGAGGGCACCTTCTGGGCACATGTGAACGCCATCGGCGGGATCGGCTTCCAGCTGATGATCCCGGTCCTGTCCGGATACATCGCCTACGCCATAGCCGACCGGCCCGCTCTGGTGCCGGGCATGATCGGCGGCTGGATCGCCAACACGGGGGCTCTGTACGACTCCAAGGCGGGCGCGGGCTTCATCGGGGCGATCGTGACCGGGTTCCTCGCCGGCTATCTGGTGCTGTGGATCAAGAAGGTCCGGGTACCGAAGTTCGTCCAGCCGGTCATGCCGATCATCGTCATCCCGATCGTGGCGACGACGGCGCTCGGGCTGTTCTTCATCTATGTCATCGGCAAACCGATCTCCTGGGTGTTCGAGCACCTGACCAGCTGGCTCGGCGGGATGACGGGCAGCAGCGCGGTGCTGCTGGGCGCGATCCTGGGTCTGATGATCGCGTTCGACATGGGCGGGCCGGTGAACAAGACGGCGTTCCTGTTCGGCGCGGGGCTCATCGCGAGCGGCAACCAGACGGTCATGGGCATGTGCGCGGCCGCGATCCCGGTGATGCCGCTGGGGCAGGGCCTGGCCACGCTGATCCGCAGGCGGCTGTACAGCGAGCAGGAGCGGGAGACGGGGCTCGCGGCGCTGTTCATGGGCTGCTTCGGCATCTCCGAAGGCGCGATCCCGTTCGCCGCGGCACGGCCCGCGCAGGTGATTCCCGCGAACATGCTGGGTGGGGCGGTGGCCGGTGCGATCGCGGGCCCGGCCGGGGTGAAGGACGCGGTGCCGCACGGCGGGCCGATCGTGGCGGTGCTGGGCGCGGTGAGCGGTGTGCCGATGTTCTTCGTGGCCGTGGTGATCGGCACCGTGGTGACGGCGCTGACGACGGTGACGCTGGTGGACGTGGCCGGGCGCAGGAGCCGTTCCGGGTCGGTCGGCGGGGCCGAGCCCGTGCCGGCCGGGGCCGGTGCGGTCGTTCCCGGGCAGGCCGGGCGGGAGCCCGTTGCGGTCGGCGTCGCCCCGGCGGTCGTGGGGGCGGTGGAGCACGGGAGTTCTGCCGAAGAGGTGGCTGCCGAGGCCGATGCCTCACTGGCCACTGAGGCGGCTGTTCCGGGTGAGGCGCCCGAGGTGCTGTCCGGACACCTCACGGAGCGGACCGTCAGGACCGACCTCGCCGCGGACGGCAAGGAGGCCGCGATCCGCGAAATGGCGCAGCTGCTGAGCCGCAGTGGCCGGGTCGCGGATGTCGAGGAGCTGGTGGCGGTCGCACTGCGGCGCGAGGAGCAGGGGACGACCGGGCTCGGCGAGGAGATCGCGATCCCGCATGCGAAGACGGATGCGGTGACCGCTCCGGTCGTCGGCTTCGCGCGGTCGGCCCGGGGCGTGGAGTGGGGTTCGCTGGACGGTACGAAGGCCCGGCTGGTCTTCATGATCGCCGTGCCGGAGGCGGCTGCGGGCGACGAGCATCTGCGGATCCTCGCCCTGCTGTCCCGCAAGCTGATGGACCCCGGCTTCCGGGAGCGGCTGCTGGCGGCGGCGGACGAGCGAGCGGTGCTCGACGTGCTCGGCGAGGTCGGGTGAGCCGACGGGACGGCGTGCGGGCCGCCGCCCAGGCCCGCACCGCCCGCGCGGCCGCACCGCCCTGACGACTCACGGGAGCCGGGCACCGTGAATAGAGGACCGGTCTCGGAGCCCGGTGCGAGCGGGGCGACGCCGACGGGGTGCGCCGGCCGTGAGGGTGCCGCAGGGGGCCTGAACCGCCGGTCAGGCCCTGGCGCAACTCAGTGGCCGGCCGCGTGCGGGTTCGGGCCGCCCGGGGTCGCCTCCGGGTCCGGGCCCTTGGCGGCCTCGGCCTCGCTGTAGATGTCCGGTTCCAGGTAGATGACGCGGGCGATGGGGACGGCGGCACGGATGCGGGCTTCGGCGGCGTTGATGGCGTTCGCGACCTCGGCGGCCGTGTCGTCGTGCCGGACGGCGATCTTGGCGGCGATCAGCAGTTCCTCGGGGCCGAGGTGGAGCGTGCGCATGTGGATGACGCCGGTGACCGTCTCGCCGTCGACCATCGCGGTCTCGATCTTCTTGACCTCCTCGATGCCCGCGGCCTCGCCGAGCAGCAGCGACTTGGTCTCCGCGGCCAGGACGAGCGCGATCAGGACGAGCAGGACACCGATGCAGACCGTGCCGATGCCGTCCCAGACGGCGTCGCCGGTGAGCAGGGTGAGGCCGACGCCGCCGAGGGCGAGGATCAGGCCGATGAGCGCGCCGAAGTCCTCCAGCAGGACGACGGGCAGTTCGGGCGCCTTGGCGCGGCGGATGAACTGCGACCAGGACAGCTTGCCGCGCAGCTCGTTGGACTCCTTGATGGCCGTCTTGAAGGAGAAGCCCTCGGCGATGATCGCGAAGACGAGGACGCCCACCGGCCAGTACCAGTGCTCCAGCTCGTGGGGGTGGCTGATCTTGTCGAAGCCCTCGTAGATGGCGAACATGCCGCCGACCGAGAACAGGACGATCGAGACGAGGAAGGCGTAGATGTAGCGCTCGCGGCCGTAGCCGAAGGGGTGCTGCGGGGTCGCCTCGCGCTGGGCCTTCTTGCCGCCGATCAGCAGCAGGAACTGGTTGCCGGAGTCGGCGAGCGAGTGCACGCCCTCGGCGAGCATCGATGAGGAGCCGCTGAACGCGAACGCCACGAACTTCGATGCCGCGATCGCGAGGTTGGCGCCGAGTGCCGCCACGATCGCCCTGGTACCGCCTGACGCGCTCATGTGTCCGCGTTGTCCCTTCGACCTCGTACGTCTACGCCGCCCAGGCGTGCGCCCGGCTTTGCCCCTGCTTTGCCGGTGGGCCATTCTTGCAGCCCGCCCGGGCGGCGGCGCCTCAGGTATCCACAGCCCCGGTCATACGATCACGGTGGCGCGGAAGACCGTTCCCGCACCGGACACTTCGGCTTTCTCGCCCGCCGGGACGAAGACCGACCGGCCGGGGGCGAGTTCGTGATCGCCCGCCCGGACGGTACCGGCCGTGCAGAGCAGGATCTGCGGTGTGTCCAGGGTGAGGTCGTGGGCGGCGGCGCCCTCGGGGAGGACGTACCGGGAGAGCCGGAACTCGTCGATCGGCGTCTCGTAGACCTCCTCGCCGTCCGGGGAGGCCTCGGGGCGCAGCACGCCCGGGTCGCCGGCCTCGAAGCGGACGACGCGCAGGAGTTCGGGGACGTCGATGTGCTTGGGGGTCAGGCCGCAGCGCAGGACGTTGTCGGAGGTGGCCATGATCTCGACGCCGAGGCCGCTGATGTAGGCGTGCGGGATGCCGGCGCCGAGGAACAGGGCCTCGCCGGGCTGCAGGCGGACGTGGTTGAGGAGCATGCCCGCGATGACGCCGCGGTCGCCCGGGTAGTGGTGGGCGAGGACGGCGTAGGGGGCGTAGTCGCCGCCGAGACGGCTGCAGGCAGCGGCGGTCTCGGTGACCGTGTGCGCCATCTCCTCGGGGTCGGCGGTGAGGATCGCCGTGAGGACCTCACGCAGGGCCGCGTCCTCGGGGTGGGCGTGCAGCAGGTCGACGTACGGCTTGAGGGAGTCGACGCCGAGCCCGGCGAGCAGATCGGCCGCCTGGACGGGGTCACGGAAGCCGCACAGGCCGTCGAACTCCGTGAGCGCGCAGATCATTTCGGGCTTGTGGTTGGCGTCCTTGTAGTTGCGGTGCGGGACGTCGATGGGGATGCGGCGCCGCTCTTCGTCGGCGTAACCCTCCTTGGCCTGCTCCAGGTTGGGGTGCACCTGGAGGGAGAGGGGGGCGCCGGCGGCGAGGATCTTGAGCAGGAACGGCAGCCGCGGACCGAACTTCGCGACCGTCCCGGCGCCCAGTTCGCCCTTCGGATCCGCGTCGATGACCTCGACGAGCGTCCCGCGCTCGGTACGCGAGGGGGCGCCCGGGTGCGCGCCCATCCACATCTCCGCCTGCGGTTCGCCGGTCGGCTCGACGCCGAGCAGGTGCGGGATGGCGGTGGGGGAACCCCAGGCATAGGGGCGGACGGTGTTGTCGAGGCGGTCCATGTGGTTTCTCTGTCTCCGTACGTGCGCTGCGCGGCCGGCGCCGTCGCCGGTTTCCTCACCCGTGGCGGGCGTGCGTCGGTCGATCCTGAGCGTCGACCCTGAGCAAGGTCAGGCCCTGGAAGCGAGCGACAGGTAAACGGCGGCGAAATCCGTGATGGCGATCAGTTCCGCGAGGGTCTCCAGTTCGCCGCCCTCCTCCGGTTCGAGCTCGCTGATCGGGGTGTCGTGGCTGAGGGCCAGGTCGCGGGCGGACGGGGCGGCGGTCAGGCCGCCGATCGGCCGGTCACGCAACAGCACCACGCGCGCGTGCATCGCGGGCGTCTCCTCCACCCGGTCCCGGAAGAAGTCGTCCGGGTCGGCGCTGGCCGCGAGCGGCCCGGCCAGCAGGGCGCTGTGCGCGGCGAGTGCCTCGGGGAGCTCGGCGACCAGGGCGGGGCGCCCGGCGAGTTCGGCGAGGGCGGCGGCGAAACGGCGGCCTGCGGGCCCGGCCGAGCTGCCTTCCGTCCATACGACGGGCAGTGCGTCGGCGAGCTCGGCGGCGAGGGTCTTGGCCGGGTTGCTGTAGGTCACGATGGCCGGGCCGCAGCGTTCGGCGATGTGGTCCAGACGGTCGGCGACCTTCTCCAGGTCTTCCGGTGCGGCGCCGAGCAGGCCGAGGCGGTCGAGGAGCGCGAGCAGCGGGGTGAACAGGGCCCAGAAGACGCCGGGCGAGGACGCGGCGAGGGGCTCTTCCTGGTCGTACGGTGTCGTCGCCATCGGTACGAACAGGCCGTGCGCGCCGTTCACCGCCTCGGCGAGCGGGGTGCGGGCCGGGGCCACGGCGACGACCGAGCAGCCGCGCCGGTAGGCCTGCTCGGCGAGCAGGGAGAGGCTGGGTTCGGTGCCGTCCGGGGTGGCGATCAGCAGCAGGTCGACGGAGCCGGCCCAGCCCGGGAGTTCCCAGCGCAGGGCGCCCGCGGCCGGGGCCACGCCGGTGGGGGCCAGCCGGGTGACGGGGCTGCCGGGACCGGCCAGGGTGCCGAGGAGGTCGGCGGTGTGGGTGGCGGCGGCTCCGGGGCCGGCGATGAGGACGGCGCGCGGGCGGCCGTCGGGCTTGAGGTCCGCCACACCGGCCTCGGTGGCGTGCCGGACGGCGGTGCGGACGCGG
The DNA here is from genome assembly GCF_001542625.1 of Streptomyces griseochromogenes. Classification (NCBI taxonomy): domain Bacteria; kingdom Bacillati; phylum Actinomycetota; class Actinomycetes; order Kitasatosporales; family Streptomycetaceae; genus Streptomyces; species Streptomyces griseochromogenes. The sequence continues at coordinate 9,855,724 of NZ_CP016279.1, forward strand.
GCGCCGGCCTCCGCCGCGCCGCGCAGGAGGCCTCGTCGGTCGGCGTCGGCGAGGCCCTCCGGGGTGTCGAGCAGCGATTCGTCGAGCATGGGCGACAGCCTCCGATCACCGGGGTCCTGTGCGGGGTGTGGCGCCGGGCGCCTGTTCTACGAGGGCCTACGCCTGTTCTACGAGGGCCTAACGGGGTGGAAGGCCCGTCACTCGGGGCGGCGGGCCTCGTCCACGAGGAGGACCGGGATGCCGTCGCGGACCGGGTAGGCGAGGCCGCAGTCCTGGCCGGTGCAGATCAGTTCGGTGTCCTGCTCCTTCAGGGGGGCGTGGCAGGCCGGGCAGGCGAGGATCTCCAGGAGACCGGCTTCGAGCGGCATGGGGTGTCCCTTCAGAGAGCGTTTTTGTGATTGTGGATGTGCCTGGTCAGCGTACCGCCGGCGTTGGCAGATGGGCTCGGTCGGCTCGAATGCCGCCCAGGGGCTCCGCCCTCCGGCTCCCCGGCCCGTGCCCGCCCTCCCCCGCGCTCGGCCGCGCCGGCGCGGGGGCCACGTCCCGGCTCGCCGGGCTGAACCGTGAGGTCTCCGCGCCCGGCCGAGCCGGCCAGGAGGCGCGGCTTCTTCCTCAGGCCCTGATGATCGCCAGCGCCTCGTCCCTGATCCTCGTCATCGTCGCCTCGTCCTTCGCCTCCGCGTTCAGGCGCAGGAGCGGCTCCGTGTTGGACGGGCGGACGTTGAACCACCAGTCGGCCGCGGCGACCGTGAGGCCGTCGAGGTCGTCGAGGGTGATGCCGTCGCGGCCCTCGTAGGCGGCCCGGATCGCGGCGAGGCGGGCGGACTGGTCGGCGACGGTGGAGTTGATCTCACCGGAGCCCGCGTAGCGGTCGTACTGGGCGACGAGGGCGGACAGCGGGCCGTCCTGGCCGCCGAGGGTCGCGAGGACGTGCAGGGCGGCCAGCATGCCCGTGTCGGCGTTCCAGAAGTCCTTGAAGTAGTAGTGGGCGGAGTGCTCGCCGCCGAAGATCGCGCCGGAGCGGGCCATCTCCGCCTTGATGAAGGAGTGGCCGACGCGGGTGCGGACCGGGGTGCCGCCGTTCTCCTTCACCACCTCCGGGACGGTGCGGGACGTGATCAGGTTGTGGATGACGGTGCCCTTGCCGCCGTGGCGTGCCAGCTCGCGCGCGGCGACCAGCGCGGTGATCGCCGACGGGGAGACCGGGTCGCCGTTCTCGTCCACGACGAAGCAGCGGTCCGCGTCGCCGTCGAAGGCGATACCCAGGTCGGCGCCCTCCGCCGGGACCCGCTTCTGCAGGTCCACGATGTTGGCCGGGTCGAGGGGGTTGGCCTCGTGGTTCGGGAAGGTGCCGTCCAGTTCGAAGTACATCGGGACGAGGGTCAGGGGCAGGCCGGCGAAGACCGTGGGGACCGTGTGGCCGCCCATGCCGTTGCCGGCGTCGACCACGACCTTCAGGGGGCGGATGGCGGTCAGGTCGACGAGGGAGCGGAGGTGCGCCGCGTAATCGTCCAACGTCTCGCGCGTGGTGAGGGTTCCCGGCTCGGCGGCGGGTTCGGGGGCACCCGACTCCAGCCACCGCTCGGCCAGTTCGCGGATCTGCGTGAGGCCGGTGTCCTGGCCGACGGGGGCGGCGCCCGCGCGGCACATCTTGATGCCGTTGTACTGGGCGGGGTTGTGGGAGGCCGTGAACATCGCGCCGGGCAGGTTCAGCGCGCCCGAGGCGTAGTACAGCTGGTCCGTGGAGCACAGGCCGATCTCGGTGACGTCCACCCCGCGGTCGGCCGCGCCGCGCGCGAAGGCGCGGGACAGGGCGGGCGACGAGGGGCGCATGTCGTGGCCGACGACGATCGCCGCCGCTCCTGTCACCTCGGCGAAAGCGGCGCCGAAGAGACCGGCCAGCGACTCGTCCCACTGGTCCGGGACCACTCCGCGTACGTCGTACGCCTTCACGATCTGCGACAGATCAGCAGCCACGGCCAACCCTCCTGAAAGTCCTATGGGTGCCCACAAACTACCCGTCAGGGGTAAGGGCGAGGTGTGCGGACACCATGTGAGCCTTCAGCTGTACCCCGGGACGGTGGGTGGTGTGTGCCGGCGTCCGGTGGTGCGCGGGTGGCGTTCGAGGGCTGTACGCCGGTGCGGCGGGGCTCAGTTGTCCGGAGAGCGCAGGACCCGCAGGTGGCCTCGGCGGGCCACCTCCATGGGGTCCGCGGCGCGCGCTCCGCCGCCGCCCGCCTCGGCCGCGCGCTGCTGGGGGCGGGCCGCCTCGCGCACGGCGTTGGCGAGGGCTTCCAGATCGTCTCCGCTGGGCCGGGCGGGAGCGGAGCCGTCGAGGAGGCGGACGACCTCCCAGCCGCGCGGGGCGGTGAGGCGCTCGGAGTGCTCGGCGCACAGGTCGTAGCAGTGGGGTTCGGCGTAGGTGGCGAGCGGGCCGAGGACCGCGGTCGAGTCGGCGTAGACGTACGTCAGCGTCGCGACGGCGGGTCGGCCGCAAGCGGTGCGCGAACAGCGACGTACAGGGCTCACGACGTTGGACGGTACCGCACTCTTGAGCGGGCCGCGACGACTCTCCACCAGGTCACTCCACCGTGTCGCCCTGTGAAACACCCCACACACCCTCCTGAACACGCCTTGCTGACCTGCGAGGACGGGTTTGCGCCAGGTCTGGTGCGAGGCTGCGTATGGTCATGAGTCGGTACAAACAACGTCAATTGCCTTGAGTTTGGCGGTCTTGGAGGGTTACGGAAACGAGCCAGACCTTGGCCGGAACGGTCAACCTGCGACACGGGGCAATCAGTGGCCGGTTGCCGTGCGCTCGGCGCCGGGTTGGCGTGTGGGGCCGGGCGGGCGGAGCGCGCGGGGACTACGCTTCACCAGTGATGGACAACCGTGTATCGCCCCGTGCCACCGGCCCCGGGCCCCGTCGCCGTGATCGTCACGGGCGGGGCATGCGGGGGCCGATCGCACCGCCGCAGGTGCCGCTGGCGGCCAGCCGTGCCGAGGTGTTCGCGGACCTGGTGCAGGACTCCGTGGAGCGTCTTGAGCGGCGGTGGCCGCAGCTGGCCGACGTCGACTTCCTGGTGCTCGAGGTGCCTCGGCTGGAGGGGCGGGGTGCGGAGGGGTGGAGCGACGAAGCGGTGCCACTGGGTGGGATCGTCCCGGCGCGTGAGGGGCGGCGGGCGCGGGTCGTGGTGTACCGGCGGCCGGTGGAGATCCGGACCAAGGGGCGGGACGAGCGGGCCGCGCTGGTGCACGAGGTGGTGGTGGAGCAGGTGGCCGAGTTGCTGGGGCTGACTCCGGAGACCGTGGATCCTCGGTACGGGGAGGAATAGGGCGGCGGTACGGGGCTGCGTGGTTGCCCCGTGCTGCGGCTGGCGGGGGTGGGCTTCACTTGTCTGCGCTTGCGGGGTGCCTCCCCCCCCCCAGGCCCTCGATGCGCTGGGGGAGAGGCACGGCGGCCCGCAGCCGCGTGGCCAGGACGCCTCTCGCTACTGCTGGAGTATCGACAAGTCCTCGTCCGCCCGCGGTACCGCGACCAGGCCGCGGTCGCTGGGGAGGGTCTGGACGGTGAAGCCGGGGACACCGGACTCGGTGGCCGAGAGGGTGCGGGAGGCGTAGACCGGGGCGCCGGAGACGGGCTCCACCGTGAGGGCGTACGTGCCCTTCACGCCCGCGGGGACGGGGGCGTCGACGTTCTGGGTGGTGCCCGACTTGATCGTGTAGGTCTTCGACACGGGACTGCCGCCCTCGCTGCCCGCCGAGGCGGTGACCTTGACCGTGGCGGTGCCGGTGGGCGCGGTCAGGGAGAGGGTCGTGGACCTGCCGCTGTTGTCGGCCGAGGTCGCGCGCGTGCCGACCGGGGCCGTGGCCGGGATGAACGCCGTCTCCTGTTTGCTTCCCCTGCCCCGGATCACGCGCAGCGCCGCCACGACCGGGACCGACTGGTCGGTGGGCGTGAGCACCAGGGAGCCCGCCTCGCCGCGGGTGACGTCGTGGAGGTCGACCGCGGTCGTCATACCGGACTTGACGTGCAGCGTCTCGTTGCCGGCCGGGGTGATCAGGCCGCCCGGCGAGGCCAGGCGGATCTTCAGGTCCGCGTCGGCGTCGCCGGGCGTGAAGGCGATCAGGCGGACGTCGGTGGCGTCCTTCGGGATGCCGGGCAGGACCAGGCTGCCGGCCGGGTCGGCGGCCGCGGCCAGCCAGTCGCCGCCCACCTTGTCGTCCAGGGCCTGCACGGCCGCACCCACCCGTCCGCTGCGCACGCTGATGTGCACGGTCAGGTCGCTCTGCCGTTCGTCGGTGAGCGTGGAGAGCAGGATCGGCTCGCTGGCGTGCGGCTGGATGGTGAAGCCGTCCGCCACCGAGGACTTGATCGCGCCGTCCTTGCCGTACAGCTCGATGTCGACGACGGCGGCGGAGTCGTCCGGGTTGGTCAGGTGCACATAATCGGTGCGGTCGGCGGCCGTGCTGGCGCCCGGGAACCAGAACTCGGTGTCGGCGGCGGAGCAGTTGACACCCTGGAGGCCGCGGCCGGTGCCCGCGGCGACCTCGGTGGTCTCCTGGACGGTCCAGCCGGGGGCGAACTTCCCGTCGGCGGTGCCGACGAGCGCGGGCGCGTCCGCACCGGAGGTGTCGCCGGTGACCGGCGTGCCGGGCTCCTTCGGGGTGAGGACCGGCTTGTCCGCCTTCTTCTGGGAGCCCTTGCCGCCCTTCTTGGTGTCACCGGCACCGTCCGCCGACTGCTCGGCGGCCGCCTGGAGTTGAGCCTTGCCGTCGCTCGCCGCGCCCTTGGTGACGGGCGTGAACGATGTGTACGACGTGTCGGCGATGTCGGAGATGCTCGGCGCGGGGCACAGCAGGCTGGTGCGCTCGACCGGCAGCTCGGCCGCCGCCTTCGCGGGGCCCGCACCGGACGCGGAGGGCGTGTCGAGCGCGGCGAACGCGGTGACGGCGGCCAGCGCGGTGGTGCCGGCGATCAGGGACAGGGTGGTGCGGTTCACTGCTGGCTCCCGTCGGGGCGCTCACTGCCGGTGCCGTGGGGGTGCTGGGCCGGGTCGTACGCCGGGTCGTAGCCCTGCTGGTAGGCCGTCGGGTCGTACGGCAGCTGGTCGGCCGTACCGCCGTAGGCGTAGGGGTCGTACTGGGCGTTCTGGTAGGGGTCCGGCTGGTAGGCCTGCTGGTCGTAGCCGCCGGCCGGGTACTGGCCGGTGCCCTGGTACTGGTCCGATCCGTACCCGGTGTATTCGGCGCCCTGGTAGGGGGCGGCGTCCCAGTCGGCGTACTGCTGCTGGTGCGGGATGGCGACCGGGGTCTCCTGCGCGAGCGGCGGCACGGCGGGCTGCTCCTGGTCGGCCGGTTCCTCGGCCTGGGCGCGCAGGCGGCGGGCGCGGCGGCCCTCGCCCGCCGCGGTGGCCTCGGCGGGCTGCGGCTGCTCCTCGGGGAGGTCGTCGTCGATGTCGCGGCGTCGGCCCGGCAGGGCGAGGACGACGAGGACGACGGCGAGCGCGCCCTGGGCCCACAGCCAGCCGGTGCGGGCGACCGGGGTCTCGTAGGTGACGTCGAGCCTGCCGCCGGCCGAGGGCAGCTGGAAGCCCTGGGCCCAGCCGTCGACCGTGGTGCGGGTCAGCGGCTTGCCGTCGAGCGTGGCCGTCCAGCCGCCGGCGGCGGCGTCGGCCAGGCGCAGGACGCGGCCGCCCGAGCCGGAGGGGACGGTGGTGTGGATCTCCACCGGTCCTGCGGCGACGGACTGGACCGTGCCGGAGCCGCCGCCCGCGGGCACGATGGTGGCGCGGGAGACCTGCTGGTCGACGCGCCACAGGGCGCTGCCGTCCTGCTGGCTGAGCCGGGACAGGCCGGGCGTGGCGTCCAGGACGCGGGTGATCGCGCGGGGCGCACCCTTGTGGACGAGCACGTAGCGCACGGCGAAGCCGCCGAGTTGGCCGGCCTGGTCGGCGCCGGAGCCCGCGACGAGGTTGGCGACGACCTTGTCGAGCTTCGCGTTCTCACCGTCGGCGGCGGCCAGTTCGGCGTCGCCCATGCGGGCGCCGGAGCCGCGGACGAGGGTGTAGCGCACGCGTGCGGTGGAGTCGCTGTCCAGGATCAGGGTGCGGGCCTGGTCGCGGGTGGTGGCGTCCTCCGCGACGAACGCGGGGACCTGTGCCGGGTCGCGGCGCTCCAGCGGGCCGTCGGCGCCGCGGATCATCCAGCCGGCGGCGACGAGCAGCGGGCCCGCGGCCGAGGCGAAGGCGATCAGGGCCGCGACGGGCTGGCGCCAGCCGAAGCTCTGCTCGGCCACGCGCGCGCGTGCTCCGTCGGCGCCGAGCGCGGCGGCGGCCAGCAGGGCGATGCCGTAGACGAGGGTGGCCGGTCCGGCCCAGGTGGACCTGTTGGACAGGACGGCGAAGACGAGGCCCACCAGGGCGGCCGCCCATGCGGTCCGGATTCCCAGCTGACGCTCGGAGCGCAGGAGTGCGGCCAGCGCGGCGAGGACGATGCCGATGAGCATCAGGCCGTGCATGGTGCCGGGGCCGCCGGGGCTGGCGCCGAGCAGGTCGACGGCGGAGGCCGTCGAGGAGCCGTAGTCCAGACCGGCCTCCTGGAAGAAGCCGAAGGGCAGCAGCGTCAGCGACCAGGGGGCGAGGACCAGTAGCGGGGTGCCCAGCTGGACGAGGAAGCGCAGGGCGTGGGCGACCAGGTCGCGGCGGCGCAGCGCCAGCACGCCGAGGCCGAGGACCAGGGCGATGGGCCACACGATCGGCGTGAAGGCGGTCGTGATGGTCAGCAGCAGGGCGTAGGCCCAGGTGGCGCGCCAACTGCCGCGTGCCCCGGAGGCGTTGCCGAGGCCGCCGGCGGCGATGCCCGCGCGCGCGATGAGCGGGAGCAGCACGGCGAGGACGGCGGTGCCGACGCGGCCGCCGGCCAGGGCGCCGGTGGCGGCGGGCAGGAAGGCGTAGGCGATCGCGGCCCAGGCGCGCAGCAGTCGGGAGGTGATCAGCGGCCGGGAGGCGAAGTAGGCGGTGAAGCCGGCCAGCGGGACCGAGCAGACCAGCAGGACGGTGACCGCGAGCCCGGTGGAGCCGAACAGGATCGAGGCGAGGGTCGCGACGACGGCGAGGTAGGGAGGGGCGGACGGGGTGCCGCCCGCGCCCACCGGATGCCAGGCGTCCGCGAAGCGCGACCAGAGTTCGCCGGCGCCGGCCGGGGCGGGCAGCAGCGCGCCGCCGGCCAGGGCGCCGCCGCTGAGCAGGGCGCGGCAGGCGGTGAGCGCGACCAGGAGCAGGGCCAGGAAGAGTACGGGGCCGGGCTTGCGGGCGATCCGCTTGAGCCGGGCGAACTGCTCGACCTCCAGGAACTCGGCGTCGTCGCCGCCGGGCCCGGACTCCACGGCGCCGCCGTGCCGGCCGGCCGAGGAGGTGTCGGGGTCGGAGCCGCCGGAGAAGTTGCCCGCGATCTGTTCCACGGTGGCGCGGACGGTCGCGCCGGGCGGCGGGAAGAGCTGGCGCAGTTCGCCCTTGTCGATCTGCGAGGGGCCGCGGCGGCGCCGTCCGGCGAGGATCCGCTCGGGCCGCAGCAGGGTGCCCAGCAGGCCGCGGATCTCGTCGACGGCCTGGCCGGGGACCTTGCCGACGAGGTAGGCGACGGTCCTCAGGAGGGTGCCGAGGACGAGCCGCAGCAGCACCCAGGGCAGCACGGCGGCACGGGTGTTGACGAGGAGGGTGTAGACGGCGCCGGCCTTGTCGACCTTGTGCGGGGAGGCGGCGGTGCGGCCCACGCAGTCGACGGTGCGGCGCTCGCGGGAGGCGGCCTCGGCGTGCCGCACGACGGCCTCGGGGGCGATGAGGACGCGGTGGCCGGCCGCGTGGGCGCGCCAGCACAGGTCGGCGTCGTCGCGCATCAGGGGCAGCCGGCGGTCGAATCCGCCGAGCTGCTCGAAGACGTCGCGGCGGACGAGCATGCCGGCGGTGGAGACGGACAGCACGGTGCGGACGTGATCGTGCTGGCCCTGGTCCTGTTCACGGCGGTCCAGGCCGGTCCAGCGGCGGCCGGAGTTGGCGATGGAGACGCCGACCTCCAGCAGCTGCCGGCGGTCGTACCAGCCGCGCAGCTTGGGACCGACGACCGCCACGTCGTCGCGGCCCAGTTCGATCTCGTTCTCGACGACCCGCAGCAGCTGGGCGAGGGCGTCCGGCTCGGGGGCGCAGTCGTCGTGCAGCAGCCACAGCCACTGGACGGGCTCACCGTGCGGCAGCTCGGGCATGTCGTAGGCGTCGTCGCGCCATGAGCGCGTGACCGGGTCCCAGCCGCTGGGTCGCTTCAGGTACGGCAGTTCGTCCGGGGTCAGGACGGGCGCGGTGCGGCTCGCCTCCTCGACGGCCTGGCCGAAGCCGGTGCGCCGGGCGAGGTGCAGCACGCGGTCGTCGCCGAGGGCCTCGGTGACCAGCTGGGCGGAGGCGTCCGCGCTGCCGGTGTCGGCCGCCACCGCGTACTGGACGGGGCGCTCCTGGCCGAGCAGCCCGGCGAGCGCGTCGGGCAGCCAGCGGGCGCCGTCGTGGGAGACGAGGACCGCGGTCACCACATGACGCGGGAACTCAGGAGTGGCAGCTCCGTCTTGGGCTGCCGTATGGCTGTGCACGGACATCGAGGTACGGGCCCCGGTTCGATGGACTGCGGTGGACGCCTGTGCCCCGAGGGGACAGCGGGGCGTCTCGGACGAGCGCCCACACTATCGGCTGGACATGCGAACGGCCCGTCGCCTGTGGATAACCCACCGGCGCCGGGCCGTTCGCATGGTCCGTGTGCGGAATATCGCGCCGTTCGGTAAGACGGCGGCGAGGAAGTGGTCAAAAGCCGGTCAGATGGCGGCCTTCTTCAGCCTGCGGCGCTCGCGTTCGGACAGACCGCCCCAGATGCCGAAACGCTCGTCGTTGGCGAGGGCGTACTCGAGGCACTCGGAGCGGACCTCACAGGCGAGGCAGACCTTCTTGGCCTCTCTGGTGGAGCCGCCCTTCTCGGGGAAGAAGGACTCGGGGTCGGTCTGGGCGCACAGCGCGCGCTCCTGCCAGCCGAGTTCCTCGTCCGCGTCGTCGACCAGCAGTTGCTGCACCAGCTCGGTCATGTGCGCCCCTCGTCTGTCTTTCGCGTCCCCGTGCGTAGCCGTTACCGATTTCGGCTGAACGACACGAGTGAAATTACAAGTGTGCTGCTCCGGGCGAGTCAAGCCGAGATCTGCTATTGGGCCCGTTATTCACTCTGCGGAACCAAGGCCGTGCGGAAAGTGTTCAAATCGCCATAAACCTTGACGCGCAGATGAGACCCGGAGGGGCGGCGCACCCCGTACGGATCTCTGTACGGAGAAGGACGCCCCCGCGTTCGATCGCGTTCCGCGGGGCTTGGGCGCTCGGTTGTGCGCCATGTGTCCTGTGATCTAGATGCACAAACCTTTCACCTGACAGATGAACCGGATGAGGTGAAACATGTCCCACATTCCGGGCGCCGAGTTGACAGTGCCGGTGTGAACCGCTGTCCTAGGGGGCATGCTCGCGAACTTGGCACTCACCTCGACCCGCACCGCCGGGTCCCTCGGTGCTGCCCAGGTCCGCTGTAGCTGTTGTTGCTGTTCCAGCTGTTGAGCCGACTCGCTCCGGCTGTCGTCGGGTCTCATGACCCGGCCGCACCCTCCTTCGCAGAACCCTCAGTTCAGGGCACCCCACTCTTCCGCCGAGGAACCACAGCATCCCTATGAACAGCGACAACGACCTCCAGATCGCCGGCGACATCCTCGAAGTCCCGCATCTGCTCCAGCCGCCGCGCGAGCACCCGGCCACCGTCGCCGAATTCGTGGGCCTCGCCCGCGCCGTCGCCGCCGACCGCTCCCAGTGGGCGCACCTCGTCCGCTACGACGCCACCACCCGCTGGTACCACCGGCTGCGCACCGGCCCCGGCTACGAGGTGTGGCTGCTGTCCTGGGTGCCCGGACAGGGCAGCGGACCGCACGACCACGGCCGCTCCTCCGGTGTCCTCACCGTCCTGGAGGGCACGCTGACCGAGCGCACCGAGCGCGGCACGCGCGCGCTCACGTTCGGCACCCAGCGGGTGTTCGCGCCGGGGTACGTGCACGAGGTGGTCAACGACACGCTGGAACCGGCCGTGAGCCTGCACGTCTACTACCCGGGCCTGACCGAGATGCCGATGCACGCCTCCCCGCACTGCGAGGCGCGTTCCGAGCCGCGCGCGGTGACCGCCTGAGCGGCACCTGGCCATCCGATCGGCGGTCGACCGTCTGATCGGCACCTGACCGCCTGACGGTCGCTCGACCGCCTGACACGTTGTCGTACCCGCCTGCCAGACTTGGGGCCATGCGCATTGTGGTTCTGGCAGGCGGCATCGGCGGTGCCCGCTTCCTGCGCGGTCTGAAGCAGGCCGCACCGGACGCGGACGTCACGGTCATCGGCAACACCGGCGACGACATCCACCTCTTCGGGCTGAAGGTCTGCCCGGACCTCGACACGGTGATGTACACGCTGGGCGGCGGCATCAACGAGGAGCAGGGCTGGGGGCGGTCCGAGGAGACTTTCCACCTCAAGCAGGAACTGGCGGCCTACGGCGTCGGCCCGGAGTGGTTCGGGCTGGGCGACCGGGACTTCGCCACACACATCGTGCGGACGCAGATGCTGGGTGCCGGCTATCCGCTGAGCGCGGTCACCGAGGCGCTGTGCGACCGCTGGAAGCCGGGGGTGAAGCTGATCCCGATGACCGACGACCGCGTGGAGACGCACGTGGCCGTCGAGATCGAGGGCGAGCGCAGGGCGATCCACTTCCAGGAGTACTGGGTGCGGCTGCGCGCCTCCGTCCCGGCCGAGGCGGTCGTGCCGGTCGGCGCCGAGCGGGCCAAGCCCGCGCCGGGGGTCCTGGAGGCCATCGCCGAAGCGGACGTGATCCTCTTCCCGCCGTCCAACCCGGTCGTGTCCATCGGCACGATCCTCGCCGTGCCGGGCGTCCGGGAGGCCATCGCGGACGCGGGCGTGCCGGTGGTGGGCCTGTCCCCCATCGTCGGCGACGCGCCGGTGCGCGGGATGGCCGACAAGGTGCTCGCCGCGGTCGGCGTGGAGTCCACGGCCGCGGCGGTCGCCGGGCACTACGGCTCGGGGCTGCTGGACGGCTGGCTGGTCGACACCGTGGACGCGGGTGTGGTCGAGCGGATCGAGGCGGACGGGATCCGCTGCCGGGCCGTGCCGCTGATGATGACCGACGTGGACGCGACCGCGCAGATGGCGCGGGAGGCGCTGGCGCTGGCCGAGGAGGTGCGGGGGGCGTGAGCGAGGAGCGTCCGAAGGACCCGGAGTACAGGGTCTGGGCCCTGTCGGGCATCCCCGAGGTGCGGCCGGGCGACGACCTGGCCAAGCTGATCGTCGCGACCGAGCCCGGCCTGGCCGACGGGGACGTGGTGATCGTCACGTCCAAGATCGTCTCCAAGGCCGAGGGCCGGATCGTGCGGGCGGCCGACCGGGAGGCCTCGATCGACGCCGAGACCGTGCGGGTGGTGGCCCGGCGCGGCACGCTGCGCATCGTGGAGAACCGGCGCGGCCTGGTCATGGCCGCCGCCGGCGTCGACGCCTCCAACACCCCCGCCGGGACCGTCCTGTTGCTGCCCGAGGACCCGGACGCGTCCGCGCGCGCGATCCGCGAGGGGCTGCGCCAAGCCCTCGGCGTCAACGTGGGTGTCGTCGTGACCGACACGTTCGGGCGGCCCTGGCGCTCGGGGATCACGGACGTGGCGATCGGCGCCGCCGGCGTACACGTGCTGGACGATCTGCGCGGGGGCACCGACGCGTACGGCAATCCGCTCGTCGCCACCGTCGTCGCCACGGCGGACGAACTGGCCGCCGCCGGTGACCTGGTCAAGGGCAAGGCGGCGGGGCGGCCGGTCGCCGTGGTGCGCGGGCTGCCCCATGTGGTGGCGCGGGAGGACGGCGAGGGGGCACTCGCGCTGGTGCGCTCCGCGCGGGACGACATGTTCCGGCTCGGCACCTCCGAGGCGGTCCGGGAGGCGGTGACCCAGCGGCGTACCGTACGGGCCTTCACCGACCAGCCCGTCGATCCCGGTGCGGTGCGGCGCGCGGTGGCCGCCGCGCTGACCGCGCCGGCGCCGCACCACACCACGCCGTGGCGGTTCGTACTGCTGGAGTCCGAGGAGTCGCGGGTACGGCTGCTCGACGCGATGCGGGACGCCTGGATCGCGGATCTGCGGCGGGACGGCAGGACCGAGGAGTCCGTCGCCCGGCGGATCCGCCGCGGGGATGTCCTGCGCGACGCGCCCTCTCTGGCCGTGCCCTGCCTCGTCATGGACGGCTCGCACACCTACGGGGACGCGCGGCGGGACGGCGCCGAGCGGGAGATGTTCGTGGTCGCGGCGGGCGCGGGCGTGCAGAACTTCCTGGTCGCGCTGGCCGGGGAGCGGCTGGGCTCGGCCTGGGTGTCGTCGACGATGTTCTGCCGGGACGTGGTGCGTGAGGTGCTCGGACTGCCCGACGACTGGGACCCGATGGGCGCGGTGGCCATCGGGCATCCCGCGCAGGAGCCGAGACCGCGGCCGGAGCGGGACGCCGAGGCGTTCATCGAGGTGCGGTGAGTGGCCGTACGACGAATCTCCCGTACGACCGCGGGGTCTCCCCTAGGCTCATAGGACGACCCCGCGTCTCATAGGACACCCCTCCAGGACAGCACCCGCGGCACCGGCACCCCTAGGAACTCATCCCGTGGCAGGACGTTTCGCTCCCCGGCCCACGCGCACCACCGTGCGCGGTGGGGAGGTCGCCGTGCCCGCCGGAGTGCCGCGACCGGCCACGGCACCGGCCCGGGTCCGGCGGTGGGTGCCCAACGGGCCGCTCGACCTCGGGCTGGTGCTGGGTCCGCTCAGACGCGGGCCCGCCGATCCGACGTTCCGGGCGGCCCGCGACGGTTCGGTGTGGCGGGCCACCCGGACGCCCGCCGGGCCCGGGACGCTGCGGGTGCACGGGTACGGGGGTGAGGTGCGCGCCGAGGCGTGGGGGCCCGGGGCCGAGTGGTTGCTGGAGCAGATGCCGGAGCTGCTGGGCGCCGCCGACGAGCCGGACGCGTTCGTGCCCCGGCACCGGGTCGTGGCGCTGGCGCGGCACCGCAGGCCGGGGCTCAGGCTGACCCGGACCGGGCTGGTGCTGGAGTCGTTGATCCCGTCGGTGCTGGAGCAGAAGGTCACGACCGACGAGGCGTACCGGGCGTGGCGGTTGCTGGTACGGAGGTTCGGGGAGCCGGCGCCGGGGCCCGCGGGGGTGGGCGAGCGGTCGATGTGGGTGATGCCCGCGCCGCGGACCTGGGCGCTGATTCCCTCCTGGGAGTGGCATCGGGCCGGGGTCGACGACAAGCGGGCGTCGACGATCCTGCGGGCCGTGCGGGTCGCTGCGCGGCTGGAGCAGGCGGTGGGGATGCCGGCGGCCGAGGCCCGGGCGCGGTTGGAGGTCGTGCCGGGGATCGGGCCGTGGACGTCGGCGGAGGTCGTGCAGCGCAGTCACGGGGCTGCGGATGCGGTGACGGTCGGGGACCTTCACCTGCCCGGGATCGTGGGGTGGGCGCTGGCCGGGGATCGTGATGCGGACGATGCGGAGATGCTGCGCTTGCTGGAGCCGTACGCGGGGCAGCGGCATCGGGCGGCTCGGTTGATTCTGCTGAGCGGGAACGTGCCCGCGCGGAGGGCGCCGAAGATGCCTCGGGTGGACATCGGGTTGCTGTGAGGCGAGCGGTGCGGGGGGCACGACCTCGCAGCACGACTGCCCGCGGCTATGGAGGACAGCCGCTGCCGGGTGGGCGCCGCCCCAGCGGCACGACTCCCTGCAGTCACGCGCCCCGAAGGGGCGCGGGGAACCGCGCGATCACCCCCACCGGCGCGCGCCGGTGGACGGCCCTCCGGGCAGGGGCCGGGGCGGAGCCCCCTGGGTGGCGGCCCCTGCCCGCCCGTACGGCTACTGGTCCGAGGAGAAGCGCACCGCGCCCGCCGGAATCCGGGCATCGCACCAGACGCGTGCGCCGTCCCGCAGCTCGTTGTCGGGGCCGACCACCGCGCCGTCGCCGATCACCGTGCCGGTGAGGACGGAGCGTTCGCCGACTCGGGCGCGGTTGCCGATGAGGGAGTCGGTGATGACGGCGCCGGGCTCGATGACCGCGCCGGGCAGGATCGTCGAGCCGAAGACCCGCGCCCCCTCGGCGACGAACGCGCCCTCGCCGACCACCGTGCCGCCCGCCAGCTTCGCGTCCGGCGCGACGCTGGCCGTCGGCAGGATCAGACGGTCGCCGCAGCGGCCAGGGACGGCCGGGGAGGGCGCGCGGCCGAGCACCAGGTCGGCTGAGCCGCGGACGAAGGCCGCGGGGGTGCCGAGGTCGAGCCAGTACGTCGAGTCGACCATGCCCTGGAGATGGGCTCCGGCGGACAGGAGGTCCGGGAAGGTCTCGCGTTCCACCGACACCGGACGGCCCGCCGGGATCGTGTCGATGACCGAGCGGCGGAAGACGTACGCCCCCGCGTTGATCTGGTCGGTGACAATCTCCTCCGGCGTCTGCGGCTTCTCCAGGAAGGCGAGGACGCGGCCCGTCTCGTCGGTGGGGACCAGGCCGTACGCGCGCGGGTCGGTCACCTGGGTGAGGTGCAGGGACACGTCCGCGCCCGTCGACTCGTGGGTGTGCACGAGGCGCCTGATGTCCAGGCCCGTCAGGATGTCGCCGTTGAAGATCAGGACCGGGTCGTCGGGGCCGGAGTGGAGGCGTGAGGCCACGTTGCGGATCGCGCCGCCCGTGCCGAGGGGCTCCTCCTCGGTGACGTACTCGATGTGCAGCCCGAGGGAGGCACCGTCGCCGAAGCAGGGCTCGAAGACCTCGGCCAGATAGCTCGTCGCGAGGACGATGTGCTCCACGCCCGCCGCTCTCGCTCTCGCCAGCTGGTGCGTGAGGAACGGCACTCCCGCCGCCCGGACCATGGGCTTGGGCGTGTGCACCGTGAGCGGACGCAGCCGGGTTCCTTTGCCTCCGACCAGAAGGATCGCTTCTGTCACCTGTCGTCTCTGCTTCCTGCCGGGACCGGTCGAACTACTCGTTTCGGCCGGCCAGTGTATGCAGACCGTGCGACGGTGCCCTCGATCGGCCGTGCGGTGTCCTCAGCGGCGCCCCTGGTACCGCGCCGCGCTGGAACGGGCCGTGCCGAGCTTGGCGTAGAGCCGCTTGCCCGGGCATGAGGTGGAGAATCCGTCCCGATGGCCGGAGATCACGTTCAGTCGTACGTTCTTCCCCTTGGGGTACAGATTGCCACCGCCTGATGTCAGATATGTCTTTCCGCGCGGATTGGCCCCATAGAGCCCGAGCTTCCACGCGGCGAGCCGGGCGATGGCCTTCAGGGCGGCGCCGGACGGCTTGGCCGAGGCGTAGCTGCCGATCACGGCGATGCCCATGCTGTTGTTGTTGAACCCGAGGGTGTGGGCGCCCCGCACCGCCTTCGCCGCTCCCCCGGCCCGGCCCTCGTAGATGTGTCC
This sequence comes from Streptomyces griseochromogenes, assembly GCF_001542625.1. Taxonomy (NCBI): domain Bacteria; kingdom Bacillati; phylum Actinomycetota; class Actinomycetes; order Kitasatosporales; family Streptomycetaceae; genus Streptomyces; species Streptomyces griseochromogenes. The sequence continues at coordinate 9,871,278 of NZ_CP016279.1, forward strand.
GCACTTGTCGACGAGGAAGTTGTAGCCGATGTCCCGCCAGTGCATGCTCTTGACGTGGTAGCGGTAGATACCGCGGATGACGGAGGGCGCCTGGGCGCAGGTGGACTTGTTGCCCGAGGCCGTGTGGTGCACGAAGACCGCCTTGACCTTCTTCGTGTAGGCGAACCCGCTCTTGCGCAGTGACTCGTCCGCTCCCCAGCCGTGGCGCGTGACGATCCGCGGGCGCGGTCCGATGTACTTCCTGCCCGCGCTGTCCCCCATGAGGCGGCTCATCTCCCGCTCGGTGTCGCGCCGGTTCAGCTCGGGGATCTCCAGGGCGCCGACGGGCGCGAGGTCGGCGTCGGCCGCGTAGGCGGCGGCCGTGGGGTCCGTCTGCGCGAGGGACCCGTTCGCCGGCGGATCCGGGGGCGGCGCGCCGTCCCCGGGGTCGACGAGTTCCAGGCGCAGCCCCGAGGGCAGCGGCGGGACCGGGTCGCCCGGACGCCCCTTGGCGGTCGTGCCGGAGCCGGCGAGCACCCGTACGTCCACGCCGTCCGAGTCGCCCACCCACAGCGGTGCGGTGGCCCCGCGCACCCGGCCCGAGGTCCCCTCGCCCGTGCCCGGGTCGGCGCCGTCGTCCTCGTCGTGCGTCTCGACGTCCTGCCAGCCGGACCACCGCTCGGTCGCCGCGGACCGGTTGCGGACCTGGACCCGGCCCTCCAGTTCGGTGCCCGGGTCGTCCCAGACGACCCCGACCAGCGAGAAGTGCTGTACGTCGACGCGGTACAGGCCCTGCTCCGGGGCCGGGCCGAGGGCGCGCTCGCGGGAGAGGGGGACGAGGGGCAGTGATCGGGTGCTGCCCGGGACCGCGACCTCATCCACCCGGCCCGTGGCGTCCGTCCGTTCCGCCCGCGCGGAAGCGGCGGCCGCGGGCAGCGCCGGCGAGAGCGCGAGGGCGGCCGCGCACGTGACGCCGAGCGAGGTGGCACCGATCGAGGAACTCAGGAATCCACGCATGCCCATGATCATGGACATAGTCATACAAATCTGTCCAACGGTGAACTGACGGACCGTCGGAAACCGTTCCGCCGAACCGGTGGCACCGTCACGCGGTGCGCGCGGTGGCCCCGGCGTACTCTTGCGCGGGTGAACGCCACCGATCGCACCCCTGCCGACCTGCTGCGTTCCGCGCTCGCCGCGGAGCCCGGCCGCCCCCTGGTGACCTTCTACGACGACGCCACGGGCGAACGCGTCGAACTGTCCGTGGCCACCTTCGCCAATTGGGTGGCCAAGACCGCGAACCTCCTTCAGGGCGATCTGTCCGCCGGCCCCGGCGACCGGGTCGCACTGCTGCTGCCCGCGCACTGGCAGACGGCCGTGTGGCTGCTCGCGTGCGCGTCGGTGGGGGCGGTGGCGGACGTGGCCGGGGACCCGGCGTCCGCGGACGTCGTCGTGAGCGGGCCGGACTCGCTGGAGGCGGCGCGGGCGTGCCGCGGGGAGCGGGTCGCGCTCGCGCTGCGGCCGTTGGGGGGACGTTTTCCGCAGACGCCTTCCGGATTCGTCGACTACGCCGTGGAAGTGCCGAGCCAGGGGGACCGGTTCGCGCCGTTCGCGCCGGTGGATCCGGAGGAGCCGGCGCTGATCGTCGCGGGGGCGGAGTTCAGTGGGGCCGAGATCGTCGAGCGGGCCTCGGCACAGGCGCCTTCGCTGGATCTGACGGGGCCGGGATCGAGATTGCTGTCCGCTCTGCCGTACGACACGTGGGAGGGGCTGAGCGCGGGGTTGTACGCGCCGTTGGCCGTCGGGGGGTCGGTGGTGTTGTGCCGTCATCTCGACCGACTGGACGAAGAGAGTCTCGCGAAGCGGATCGAGAGCGAGCGAGTGACCGCTTTGCGCCGCTGAGACAGGGTTCGACCGCCGTCGGGTGCGGGTGGGCGGGGGTTGCCCGCGCCCACGCGGCGGAGCCGCACATCGGCACAGCCCCGCGCCCGTTCGGGTCGGCCACCGTCCCCCGATCGGAGTAGCTGGGGGCGCCTTTCCCGTCCCTCCCCGCCATCGTCGTAAGAGCAGGACGCCACGCTCGTACGGCATGAGGGGGCCCGCACCGTGACCGGCATCGTTCGGCGGGCCCTCGGGCCCGGACCCGGCTCCTCGGCCGGCGGGGGCGGGCTCGAGCGGCGGCGTCGGCGGCGGTGGGCCAGGCGTACGACGCTGGCGGTGGCCGTGCTGGTCGTGGCGGCGGCCGGGGGCGGCTGGGCCGTGTACGCCAAGCTCAGTGCCAACATCACCCCGGACGAGGCGGCCGCCGCGGAGCTCGCCCGCTACGAGCGGGAGCGGCCCACCGCACTGGTGCGGGGCGCGCAGAACATCCTGCTGATCGGGTCCGACACGCGGGCCGGGAACGGCAACGGGAAGTACGGGCGGGACCTGGGCAGCGAGCGGTCCGACACCACGATCCTGCTGCATCTGTCCGCCGACCGGCGCAGCGCCACCGCCGTCTCGCTGCCCCGGGACCTTATGGTGGACATCCCGGACTGCCGCAAGCCGGACGGCAGTCGCGGCGAGCCGGTGTTCGCGATGTTCAACCACGCCTTCCAGGTGGGCGGTTCGGCCTGCACCATCCGCACCGTCGAGAAGCTGACGAACATTCGGGTCGACCATCATGTGGTGGTCGACTTCAGCGGGTTCAAGGACATGGTCGACGCCGTCGACGGCGTACAGGTGTGCCTGAAGGAACCGATCAACGACAAGGCGGCGAAGCTGCGGCTGCCCGCGGGCAAGGTGACCCTCGACGGGGAGCAGGCGCTCGGATACGTACGGGCCCGCAAGTCGCTCGGCGACGGCAGCGACACCGAGCGGATGGAGCGGCAGCAGCGCTTCCTCGGCGCGCTCGTCGACAAGATGCAGAGCAACGACGTCCTGCTGAACCCGGTGAAGCTGTATCCGGTGCTGGACGCGGCGACCCGCTCGCTCACCACGGACCCCGAACTGGCGAGTCTGCGCGGTTTGTATCAGTTGGTCCGCGGGCTGCGTGACATCCCCACCGAACATGTGCAGTTCCTGACGGTGCCGCGCGAGTCGTACGTCTACGACGCGAATCGCGACCAACTCGTGGAGCCGGAGGCCGAGAAGCTGTTCGCGCGGCTGCGGGCCGACCAGCCGGTGGCGGTGGCGCAGGGCCGTTCCCGGGAAGTTCCCGCGCGGGCTCCGGAGGCGGACCGCGGGAACGGCCCTTCCCCCGCTCCCACGTTCAGCGGCAACACGGCCGCCGAACACGCCTGTGAGTAATACGCGTACCAAGTCGACGAACCTCAGTTCAGGAATATGAGGGGGATTGCCCAGTTGTAGGCAGGTGGAATTTGTCACCGGCGTCGCTTGACGCTGAACTGGGCGGATAGTGTGAGCGATCCGGTGCACCCGGCCGCGAGGTCCGTCCTGGGGTCGTGCACTGTTTCACCGAGACCCGAGCGCCTTTGAGGGGGAAGGCGCCGCGTGGCCCCGACGGAGGATTCGGACAACCGTGGACGCGCAAGGCCGTGGGCGGGCGGACAACATCGATCCCGCAGACCAGTGGGTGCTCAATCCGAACACCGGCGAATACGAACTGCGACTGAGTCCTTCCTCACCGCAGTCGTCGGTACCGGGCCAGCGCAGACCGAAGGGCGAGGGCGGCGGCGCCACGCGCCGTCGGCGCGACGCGCCGACGGACCAGACGCGCCAGACACGCGAGACCCAGCAGACGCGCGAGACGCGGCAGACACGCGGCTCGGACGTGCCGGCCCAGCGCCGGCGCCGCACCGAGCCCGAGCCGCCGCCGGGGCGGCGCGGCCGACGGCCGGTGAAGAAGAAGTCGAAGGCGAAGAAGGTGCTGGCGTGGACCGCCGGCGGCACGGCGTTCGTGCTGGTCGCCATCGGCACCGCCGGCTACCTCTACCTCAAGCACCTCGAGGGCAACGTCACCACGACGGACGTCGGCAGCGCCGCCAAGAACGGCTTCAGCAAGGACGACGCCTTCAACATCCTGATCATCGGCACGGACAAGCGCACCGGCAAGGGCAACGAGGGCTACGGCGACAAGGGCAGCGTCGGGCACGCCGACACCAACATCCTGCTGCACGTCGCCAAGGACCGGACGAACGCGACCGCGCTCAGCATTCCGCGCGACCTGATCGTGAACGTGCCGGACTGCCCGACCAAGCAGCCCGACGGCAGCGAGAAGGTCGTCCCGGGCACGGACAGCGTGCGCTTCAACACCAGCCTGGGGCAGGACGACCGGGACCCCGGCTGCACCATGCGCACGGTGCAGCAGGTCACCGGCATCATGCCGGACCACTTCATGATGGTCGACTTCAACGCGGTGAAGACGCTGACCTCGGCGGTCGGCGGCGTGGACGTGTGTCTCGCGCACGCGGTGAACGACAAGGAGTCTCACCTCAAGCTGCCCGCGGGCCCGTCCAAGGTCGAGGGCGAGCAGGCGCTGGCGTTCGTCCGCACCCGGCACAGCTGGGGCAACCAGGGCGACCTCGACCGCATCAAGGCGCAGCAGGCCTTCATGGCCTCGCTGATGCGGAAGATGTCCTCCGGCGACACGCTGACCAACCCGTCGAAGCTGATCGACCTCGCCGAGGCCGCCACCAAGGCGCTCACCGTCGACAAGGGCATCGGCTCCGTGGGCACGCTCAAGGACATCGCGCTGGAGCTGAAGAAGGTCCCGCCGAAGAACATCTCGTTCGTGACGGTGCCCGTGCGCGACAACCCTGCCGAGAAGGTCCACGCGACCGTCGTCGTCGACCAGGCGGCGGCGCCCCCGGTCTTCGACGCCATCAGGAACGACGTCTCCTTCACCGAGGTGAAGAAGAAGCAGAAGGCGGCCAAGGACGCCGCCGCCGCGCGCCTCAAGGGCAGCCGGTCCGCGCCCGCCGAGGTGCGGGTGCGGATCCTCAACGGCGGTGCGGACCCCGGCAGCGCGCAGCAGACCCTGCAGTGGCTGCAGACCCAGCAAGGCGTGCTCAAGTCGGAGAACACGGGCAACGCGCCGGCGCCCCTGAGCAAGACCACGCTGGAGTACGCGCCGGACCAGGCGGCCCAGGCGCGGGAGCTGGCGCATCTCATGGGTCTGTCCGGCTCGGCGCTGAAGCCCGGCAAGAGCGTGACCAACTCCCAGGGGCTGCCGGCGATGACGCTGACCCTGGGCAAGGATTTCAAGGGTGCGGGAGTGTCCCTCACTGCTCCGTCGAAGGCGCCGGACGTCGACAAGTCCACGGCGGACAAGGTGAAGTGCGCCTCGTAGGTAACCCAACGGGTCCGTCGTGCGTCTAACTGGAGGCGGGACGGACCCGTTGCATGGCGCAAGGGTGGGGAGGGCAGGAAGTTTGGCGCAGAGCGATGTGCGGGGGAAGGATCCTGCGGTCGACGACACGATGTCGCTCGCACCGCAGGCGCCGGACGGGCCGGGCGGTCACGACGGCGGGCGGCGCAAGGTCCGCTCGAAGACCGACCGGCAGCGACGCCGACGGCGGGCTCTGCGCTGGTCGGCGACCGTGCTGGCGGTGGTGATACTCGGCACGGCGGGGGCCGGCTATCTGTACTACGAGCACCTGAACGGCAACATCCGCAAGGGCGAGCGCAGCAACGGCGACGACTCCAAGGCGCACCGGACGCCGGCGAACGCGGCCGGGCAGACGCCTTTGAACATCCTGCTGATCGGCTCCGACAGCCGTAACTCCGACGAGAACGTGAAGCTCGGCGGTGCCAAGTACGACCGCGGCAGCCCACCGCTCGGCGACGTGCAGATGCTCATCCACCTCTCCGCGGACCGCAAGAGCGCCGCCATGGTGAGCATCCCGCGCGACACCCGGGTCGACATTCCCCAGTGCAAGGACTCCGCGTCCGGCAAGGTCTACCCGGCCACGAACGGCATCATCAACACCTCCCTGGCCCGGGGCGGGGCCGGCTGCACGCTGGCCACCTGGGAGAACCTGACCGGGGTCTACATCGACCACTGGATGACCATCGACTTCGCCGGCGTGGTGAAGATGGCGGACGCCATCGGTGGTGTCGAGGTCTGCGTGAAGCAGAACGTCTGGGACCACTCCACGCCCGCACAGCACGGGGGCTCCGGGCTGAAGATGACGGCCGGACGGAAGAAGGTCCAGGGCGTGCAGGCCCTGCAGTGGCTGCGGACCCGGCACGCCTGGGGCAGCGACGTGATGCGCGCCCGCGCCCAGCACATGTACCTGAACTCGATGTTGCGGACGCTGAAGTCGCAGAACGTCTTCACGGACACCGGCCGGCTGATGGACCTGGCCGAGGCGGCCACCAAGTCCTTGCAGGTGTCCGAGGAGATCGGCACCGTCAAGAAGCTCTACGACCTGGGCATGGAGCTGAAGTCCGTACCGTCCGACCGCATCACGTCGGTGACGATGCCGAACCTCCAGGACCCGCAGAACTCCGAACACGTCGTGCCCGACAAGGTCAACGCCGACAAGATGTGGCAGATGCTCCGCGACGACGTGTCGTTCGACAAGAACGGCAAGGAGTCGGGTACCAAGCAGGTCGCGAGCAAGTCCAAGACGAAGGCCCAGACGCCGTCCGTCGCCCCGGGCCGGCTCGGGGTGCTGGTGCAGAACGCCACGGGGACGACCACCGAGGCCCCGGTTCCGAACCGGGCGCGGGCGATCGCCGAGGCGCTCGGGCAGCAGGGCTACGCCCAGGCGACGGCCGACACCTCGGGGGTGGCGAAGTCCGCGGACGCGACCGTGGTGCAGTATCCGAGCGCCGAACTGGAGGGTGACGCGCAGGCCGTCGCCAAGGCGCTGGGTATCCCGGTGAGCGCGGTGAAGAAGTCGACCGATGTGTCGGGGGTCACGGTCGTCGTCGGCGCGGACTGGCGCACGGGCACGGCCTTCCCCAAGCAGAAGGCCCCGAAGGCGGGCGACGTGCCCGTCGGCTCCGATGCCATCAACGGCTCGGACTCCTCGCAGTGCATGCCCGTGTACAAGCCCTACCAGTGGTAGACCTGCCCGGTACCTGACCGAGGGGCTCGCCGTCGAGGACGGCGAGCCCCTCGGCTCATGCGCGCACGCGCGGTCAGTACGCCGCGGTACGGACGTCGGCCATGCCGGCCGCCCTGTCCACGGCCCCCTCGGCGAACGAGGTCATGCCCTTGTCGTAGACCATCGGCGTGTAGCACTGCGACTGGCCCTGGTGAATGGTGCAGCCGTAGCGGCGGCCGTCGTCGTCGCGGATCACCGAGGCACCGGCACAGGCGTAGCCGGCGGACGCGTTGCCGCACGCCGGCTGGGTGTGGTCGAGGGTCAGTCTCGCCCAGACGGTGTGACACGCCGCGCTGTAGCGCAGCTCGATGGTGCCGAAGGCGCTGTGCGCGTTCTCGACGGTCGCCGACTCCACCGTGGTGGCGCGGCCGGCGCAGCCCGCGGAGGAGGGGTCACCGCCGTCGTGGGCGTAGGCGTGGGAGACGCCGGTGGCCGCGATCATCGCGAGGCCGAGTCCGCCGGCCACGACACCGGCACGAGCGAAGGTGCGCAGGCGAGAGCGCATGAGATCCCCCTGAAAGATCAAGAAAGCGTCGACATCCGACCATGATGACGGTATGAGGTCAACAGAAATTCCACACGGGGTACATGGAAGTGCCACATCGCCATGTCCCCTGCGGGTCCGACGACTTGGGCCTGCCCGCGCGGGTCCGCAACGGCGAAGGGCTCCTCCCCGGACGGGGAGGGGCCCTCGATGACTGCTCGAGGCGTGCTCAGCGGGCGCTCAGCACCGCCGGCCGACGCGAGGCGATCACGCGCTTCGCCAGGGTCTTCGGGCTCGTCAGGAAGCCCCATCCCCAGGACATGTGCATGGTCGCCAGGGCCACCGGTATCCGTATCCGGGCCGCGAGGGGCAGTCCCTTGCCGGCCGGGACCGAGCCCGCCGCGATCGCCGCCAGATAGCCGCCGGGGATCACGAAGCCCCACGGCGTGAGCGCCGCGCCCACCACGACACCCGCGGCGATCGCGCACACCGCCGTCGGCGGAGCGAGGTAGCGCAGGTTGATGGAGCCCTCGTGGTAGCGGGCGACGACATGGCGCCATCGGCCGTAGTCCTTGTACTGCTTGGCGAGCGCCTTCACGCTCGGCCGCGGCCGGTACGACACCCTCAGCTCGGGCGAGAACCAGATCAGGCCGCCCGCCTCGCGGATGCGGAAGTTCAGCTCCCAGTCCTGGGCGCGGATGAACTCCTCGTTGTAGCCGCCCTGTTGTTCGAGGGCCTCGCGGCGGAACACCCCGAGGTAGACGGTCTCGGCGGGACCGGCTTCGCCGCCCGTGTGGAAGGCCGCGTTGCCGACACCGACCTTCGAGGTCATCGCGGCGGCGACCGCGTGCTCCCAGTCGTTCTCGCCCTCGGCGTGCATGATGCCGCCGACGTTCTGCGCCCCGGTCTCCTCCAGGAGCCGTACGGCGGTGGCGATGTAGTTCGGCGAGAGCATGCCGTGGCCGTCGACGCGCACCACGATCGGGTGACGGGATGCCTTGATCGCCGCGTTGAGCGCGGCCGGGGTGCGGCCGGTCGGGTTCGGGACGGTGTGCACGCGCGGATCGTCCCGAACGAGCTCGGCGGCGATCTCGTCCGTGCGGTCCGTGGACGGACCGAGGGCGATCACGACCTCCATCTCGCCGGCGTACTCCTGCGCGAGGATCGCTTGGACGGCCCCGCGCAGATGCCGCTCCTCGTTGAGGACCGGCATGATCACAGAAACGGCGGGGAGTCGCACGTCGGGCTTGGCGTTCATAGGGCGCCCACGTTACCGCGAACGGGGGACAGCGGTGCGCGCCGCCGGGGCTGAGGCGCGGGCTGAGGATCGTATCGGCCTACGGTGCTCACGGATCCCACGTACGGCCGTCGTCCGGAGGTGTCCCTTGCCCAGCCAGCCACGGTCTCCCTCCCCCGCTGCCGAAAGCGCGGGAGGTGACCCCAGGCCGCAGCGCCGACCGCAGCCGCCCAGCCGCGTGCCCAGGCAGCCCGAGCGGGCCACGCGATCCGTGCGGCCCCGGCGGCCGCGCTGGGCCATGCGGGCGGTGACCACACTGTCCGTGGTGGTGCTCGCCTCCGCCGGTATCGGCCATGCGGTCGTCACCAGTCTGGACGCCGGCATCACCCGGGTCGACGCCTTCAAGGACATGAAGAACCGGCCCCGCGCGGGGCACGGCATGAACGTCCTGCTGGTCGGCACCGACGGCCGCGACAAGGTCAGCGCGGCGCAGCGGCGCGCCTACCGGCTGGGCGGCCAGCCCTGCCACTGCACCGACACGATCATGATCGTGCACATCTCGGACGACCGGGAACGCGCGACCGTGGTGAGCCTGCCCCGGGACTCCTACGCCGAGGTGCCCGCGCACATCGACACGACCACCGGGCAGCGGCACGGCCCGCACCCCGTCAAGCTGAACGCCGCCTACGCCGAGGGCGGCCCCCAGCTGACCGTAGCCACGGTCGAGGCCATGACCCATGTGAAGATCGACCACTATCTGGAGGTCGACTTCACCAGCTTCATGAGGACCGTGGACGTCCTCGGCGGGGTCCAGGTCTGCACATCGACACCGCTGAAGGACTCGTACACCGGCCTCGACCTCGCGGCCGGTACCCACGTCCTCAACGGCGGCCAGGCACTGCAGTACGTACGCTCGCGGCACCTCGACGGGGTCAGCGACCTGAGCCGGATGAAACGGCAGCAGCGGTTCCTGGCCGCGCTGATCGAGCGGGCCAGCTCCTCCAGGGTGCTGCTGAACCCGATGCGGTTCAGGGACGTGACCCGGGCGGTGCTCGGCTCGGTGCGGGCGGACGAGGGTTTCGGCACGGACGAGCTGCTCGACCTCGGCCGGGCGATGCGGAACTTCTCCCCGTCCTCCTCCGAGTTCACCACCGTGCCCATCGGGCAGATGAACTACCAGGTCAAGGGCATCGGCTCGACCCTGAAGTGGGACCAGGCGGCGTCCGGCAGGCTGTTCCAGGCCCTGCGCGACGACGAGCCGCTCATCGTGGACCACCCGCACCGCGCCGCCGCGCCGGTGCCCGTGGAGGTCGACCCGCGGCAGATCCGGGTCCAGGTGGAGAACGGCACCGCCACGGCCGGGGTGGCCAAGCGGCTCGACGCGGCCCTCGCGGCGGGCGGTTTCGCCGCCAACCACCAGCCGGTGCCCGCGGCCGTGCACGACGCCGAGCGCACGGTGATCTCCTACGACCCCCGCTGGGACCGCTCCGCCCGATCCCTGGGCGCGGCCCTGCCCGGCAGCGAACTGCGCGCGGTGCCGGGCCTGGGTCCGGTGATGAAGGTCACCGCAGGGGCGGACTTCCAGGACATCCGCAAGGTGCACAAGGTGAAACTCGAGGACCCCGGCAAGCCGGAGCAGAGCGTGGTGCGCGGCAACGAGGTGGTGTGCCCGGAGGCGCAGAGGGCATAGGGCGCGCCCCGAAAGGGCGCGGGGCCGCATCGAGGTGCGGCTGAGCCGTGTGCGCGCGGCCGGCCGCGACGGACCCGCACGTGACGCACCGGCCTCCCGGTGGAGCGCTCAATCCTCGAAGCCCTCCGCCGCCCGCTTCTCGCGCAGCTCGCGGATCTCCCGGCGGCGGGCCAGGCGGTGGGTGCGGCGGATCTGGGCCTCCTGGTAGCGGCGGCGGTCGCGGTCGGTCTCCGGGAGCACCGGCGGCACCCGGCGGGGCTTGCCGTCGGCGTCCACAGCCGCGAAGACCAGGTAGGCCGAGCCGACCTGGGTGGCGGGGGTCGACTCGTTCCAGCGCTCGGCCAGGACCCGCACACCGACCTCCATCGAGGTCCGGCCGGTCCAGTTGACCTGGGCCTTCACATGGACCAGATCACCCACGCGGATCGGCTCCAGGAACGCCATCTCGTCCATGGAGGCGGTGACGGCGGGTCCGCCGGAGTGCCGTCCGGCCACCGCGCCCGCCGCGTCGTCGACCAGCTTCATGATCACCCCGCCGTGCACCGTGCCCAGAAGGTTGGTGTCGTTGTGGGTCATGATGTGGCTGAGGGTGGTACGGGAAGCAGATGTCGCCTTGCCCGGGATGTCCGGATCCGCGTCCGGAGCCTGGTCTGTCATGGCCTCCACCTTATGCCGAAGCGACTTTCGCGGAATTTGTGTCAGCTTCGCAACAGCGGCGCCCTGATTTTCCGACACCCCTTGTAAGGCCCACGGCAGTGCCCTGCACACTGGGGCGCATGAATGACTGGCCCGAAGGATGGTCCGACGACAACCGCGGTCCGCGCTACGGACGCGGCAGTGGCGGCGCGCAGCCGGAAGGCGCCCGCGCGATGCGTCATGTGCAGCGCGGCCCGGCGGTACCGCCCGGGCAGCGCTCGTACGGCGCCCCCGGCCCGTCGGCACCGCCGTACGGCGCCGGAGTCCCGCAGCAGCCGTCGTACAGCGACGGCCAGGGATACGACGGCTATGACAGCGGCTACAACACGGGCCAGGTGTACGGCGGCGGCCGCGGCGGCGGCTTCGTACCCAACGACAACGACTCGGACCCGGAGGTCGACCGCTACCGGCCGCGCCCGAACTGGCGGCGCCGGATCAAGTGGGCCGTGCTCACGCTGGTCACTGTGCTCATCGTCACCTCGGTGGCGACGTACTTCTGGGCCGACTCCAAGCTGCGCCGCGAGGTCGACCTGTCGAAGGTCATCGACCGGCCCGAGTCCGGCCAGGGCACGAACTACCTGATCGTGGGCTCGGACAGCCGTGAGGGCATGTCCAAGGCGGACGAGAAGAAGCTGCACACCGGGTCCGCCGAGGGCAAGCGCACCGACTCGATGATGATCCTGCACGTCGGGGACAACGGCGACACACTGATCTCGCTGCCCCGCGACTCGAACGTGACGATTCCGACCTTCCGCGGTTCGACGTCGGGCAAGATCCGGCCCGCCATGGGCCAGAACAAGCTGAACGCGGCGTACGCGTTCGACGGTCCGACGCTGCTGGTCCGCACGATCGAGTACAACACCGGTCTGCACATCGACCACTACTGCGAGATCGGCTTCCAGGGCTTCGCCAGCATCGTGGACGCGGTGGGCGGCGTCGACATCACCATCGACAAGGCTTTCAAGGACAAGTACTCGGGCGCGGACTTCAAGGCCGGCAAGCAGACGCTCAACGGCGAGCAGGCGCTGGCTTTCGTCCGCACGCGGCACGCCTTCGCCGCCTCCGACCTCCAGCGCACCAAGAACCAGCAGAAGTTCCTCTCGGCCCTGGCCCACCAGGTGGCGACGCCCTCGACCGTCCTCAACCCGTTCAAGTTCTACCCGACCATGGGCGCGGGGCTGGACTCCCTGATCGTCGACAAGGACATGTCCCTGTGGGACCTGGCCTCGATGTTCTGGGCGATGAAGGGCGTCAGCGGCGGTGACGGCAAGTCCCTGAACATGCCGGTCTCCGGCTCCACCGGCGGCAACCTCGTCTGGGACAAGGCGAAGATGAAGACCCTGGTGGACGAGTTGAAGAACGACCAGCCGGTCACCGTCTCCGGCAACTAGCGACACCGGAACGCCGACGGCACGGCCAAGGGCACCCGCAAGGGTGCCCTTGGCCGTTTCACGGCCGCCGGCTCACATCTTGGCGCCCGCCATCGCGCGGCACGTCTCCGCACAGCGGCGACACGCCTCGGCACAGCGCATCATCTGGGGATCATCGGGCATGGCCATACACGCATCGGCACACATGTCGCAGGCCTTGGCGCACATCGCGCACATGTCGGGGGACATCGGCGAGCGCCGCATCATCATGTCGGCGCACATACGGGTCGTCTCGGAGCAGTCCATGAGCGCGCGCATGATCTGCATCTGGGCCTGACCGCCCATCTGCATGCAGGAGCTCATGGTCTCCTCGCAGACGCTGTGGCAGTTCATGCAGGCGTCGACGCAGTCCTGCATCTGCTGGGTCATGGCGGTCATGGTTCCGGGCTGGGTCATGGCTCCTCCTGGGGGGAGAGGGGCCCGGAGCGGGCCCCGCGTGCTTCCGTCCTACGCCGGTGAGCGCCGTTCGGCATGTGACCGACCAGTCGGGAGGCGTACCCCGGAACGACGGAAGGCGCCCCGCAGGACGCCTTCCCGAAGAACCGGAACCCGTGGCCGCTTACGGCAGGTTGCGGGCCATGACGATCCGCTGGACCTGGTTCGTTCCCTCGTAGATCTGGGTGATCTTGGCGTCGCGCATCATGCGCTCCACCGGGTAGTCCCGCGTGTAGCCGTAGCCGCCGAGGAGCTGGACCGCGTCCGTGGTGACCTCCATGGCGACGTCCGAGGCGAAGCACTTGGCGGCCGCGCCCTGGAAGGTGAGGTCCTTGTCGCCGCGCTCGGAGGCGGCCGCGGCCTGGTACGTCAGGGCGCGGGCGGCGGCGATCTTCATGGCCATGTCGGCGAGCATGAACTGGATGCCCTGGAAGTCGGCGATCGGCTTGCCGAACTGCTTGCGCTCCTGGACGTAGCCCTTGGCGTAGTCGAGGGCGCCCTGGGCGACGCCGAGGGCCTGGGCCGCGATGGTGATGCGGGTGTGGTCCAGGGTCTTCATGGCGGTGGCGAAGCCGGTGCCCTCCTCGCCGATGATGCGGTCGGCGGGGATGCGGACGTTGTCGAAGTAGACCTCGCGGGTCGGGGAGCCCTTGATGCCGAGCTTCTTCTCCGGGGCGCCGAAGGAGACGCCCTCGTCCGACTTCTCGACGACGAAGGCGGAGATGCCCTTGGTGCGCTTGGTCGGGTCGGTCACGGCCATGACCGTGTAGTACTCGGAGACGCCCGCGTTGGTGATCCAGCGCTTGACGCCGTTGAGGACGTAGTGGTCGCCGTCGCGGACGGCCTTGGTCGTCATGCCGCCGGCGTCCGAGCCCGCCTCCGGCTCGGAGAGGCAGTACGAGAACATCGCGTCGCCCTTGGCGAGCGGGGCGAGGTACTTCTTCTTCAGGTCCTCGGAGCCGGAGAGGATCACCGGAAGCGAGCCCAGCTTGTTCACCGCGGGGATGAGGGAGGAGGACACGCAGGCGCGGGCCACCTCCTCGATCACGATGACCGTGGCGAGCGCGTCGGCGCCGGCGCCGCCGTACTCCTCGGGGACGTGCACCGCGTGCAGGTCGTTGGCGACCAGGGCGTCGAGGGCCTCCTGCGGGAAACGGGCCTCCTCGTCCACCGCGGCGGCGTAGGGCGCGATCTTCGCCTCGACCAGCGAGCGGACGGCGTCCCGGAGCATGTCGTGCTCCTCGGACGGGCGGTACAGGTCGAAGTCAGCCGATCCGGCCACGGTCTCTCACGCTCCAAAGACGCAGTGATACTGACGCTAATTACCGTTAAGTAACTCAAATTTTAGAGGCCTGCCCCAAGCACGCCTACGTGAGCTTGGCGACAGCGGGGAAATTGCCCGCAGGACAGCCCGACTATGCTCGGCTCCGCATCACCGACGTACCCGATCTGGAGCACATCCATGAGCCTGAAGATCACCGTGATCGGCACCGGATACCTGGGCGCCACGCACGCCGCGGCCATGGCCGAGCTCGGTTTCGAGGTGCTGGGGCTCGATGTCGTGCCCGAGAAGATCGCGATGCTGGAGCGCGGCGAGACCCCGATGTTCGAGCCGGGGCTCGAAGAGCTGCTGCGCAGGCATGTGGCAGGCTTCGAGGGGTCCTCGGGGCGGCTGCGGTTCACCACCGACTGGGCCGAGGTCGCCGCGTTCGGTGACGTGCACTTCGTGTGTGTGAACACCCCGCAGCGGCACGGCGAGTACGCGGCCGACATGTCGTACGTCGACGCCGCCATCGCCTCCCTCGCCCCGCATCTGCACGGGCCCGCCCTGGTCGTCGGCAAGTCGACCGTGCCGGTCGGCTCGGCCGAGCGGCTGGCCGCCTACCTCGCCGAGCACGCTCCCGCCGGTGCGGACGCGGAACTGGCCTGGAACCCGGAGTTCCTGCGCGAGGGCTTCGCCGTGCAGGACACGCTGCACCCGGACCGGATCGTGGTGGGCGTGCGCGGCGAGCGGGCCGAGAAGCTGCTGCGCGAGGTGTACGCCACTCCGGTCGCCGAGGGCACGCCGTTCGTGGTGACCGACTTCCCGACCGCCGAGCTGGTGAAGACGGCCGCGAACTCCTTCCTCGCGACCAAGATCTCCTTCATCAACGCGATGGCGGAGGTGTGCGAGGCCGGCGGCGGTGACGTGGCGAAGCTGGCGGAGGCCATCGGGCATGACGACCGGATCGGCAAGAAGTTCCTGCGGGCCGGGATCGGCTTCGGCGGCGGGTGTCTGCCCAAGGACATCCGGGCGTTCATGGCGCGCGCCGGTGAGCTGGGCGCGGACCAGGCGCTGACCTTCCTGCGGGAGATCGACTCCATCAACATGCGCCGGCGCGGCCAGATGGTGGAGATGGCCCGGGAGGCCCTCGGCGGCGGCTCGTTCCTCGGCAAGCGGGTCGCGGTGCTCGGCGCCACCTTCAAGCCGGACTCGGACGACGTCCGGGACTCGCCCGCGCTGAACGTGGCCGGGCAGATCCATCTCCAGGGCGGCCAGGTGACGGTGTACGACCCGAAGGGCATGCAGAACGCCCGCAAGGTCTTCCCCACCCTGGGCTATGCCGGCTCGGCCCGCGAGGCCGTGCGCGGGGCCGATGTCGTGCTGCACCTGACCGAGTGGCGGGAGTTCCGCGAGCTGGACCCGGCGGCGCTGGGCGAGGTGGCGACGGCCCGGGTGATCCTGGACGGCCGCAACGCCCTCGACCCGGAGCTGTGGCGGCGCGCGGGATGGACGTACCGGGCGATGGGCCGCCCGACCGCGTAGCCGAACCCGGGCGCGTGGACGAACGGGTGACGCCGGTTCGGCCGAGGCTCAGTCGGCCGAACCGGCGTCTTTCCGCATTCTGCACCACGCGGCACCCGCGTGGCCGATGAACTCGGTGTGGTTCACGGCTCCTTCGCCCGGTACCGGCGCATCTTCGCGCGCGCCCCGCACACCTGCATCGAGCACCAGCGGCCGCGTCCGGCGGGGCTGCGGTCGTAGTACGCCCAGTGGCAGGTCCCGGCCTCGCAGGCCTTCAGCCGGGCCCAGGTGCCCGCGACGACCGCCTCGGCGACGGCGACGGCGACGCGGGAGAGCAGCGGGCCGGTGTCGGCCGGGGCGAGGGTCGCGGAGCCGTCGTGACCGTCGACGGCGACATACAGCGGAGCGTGCGCCAGCAGCTCGCCGAGCGGGGTCACCTCGCGGTGCGGCGGGTGCCCGGCGTGCGCGAGCAGCACGGCCCGCAGCGACTCGCGCAGGGTGCGGACGTACGGCAGCTCGTCCTCCGCGAGACCGAAGCGCGCCCGGCCGTCCGCCGTGTCGAGCGAGTCGTGTCCCGTTTCGATGTCCAGCGTGTTCACCAGGGACTCGATCAGGGCCAGGCCGCCGGGAGCGGCCGATCTCTCGCTCATGTCCGCAAGTTACCTTCCGAATCCGGTTGCGGCGTTACCTCCGGTGCGGGACCATCAGGTAACGCGTTACTGGTTACTTGCTTCTAAAGGTAACTCCGACCTCATGGAGGAAGGTATGGCACTCGCCAAGCTGGGCGTGGTCGTCCTGGACTGTCCCGATCCCCATGCGCTCGCCGGTTTCTATGCGGGAGTGCTGGGCGGCACGATCGAGGAGCAGGACGGCTGGGTCGATCTGAAGGTGCCGGGCGGCCAGGATCTGGCGTTCCAGCAGGCGCCCGCGTTCGTCCCGCCGACGTGGCCCGGGCAGGAGGGTTCGCAGCAGTTCCATCTGGACCTGGTGGTCGAGGACCTGGACACGGCCGAGAAGGAGGTGCTGGCGCTCGGGGCGAAGCCCCTGGACACCGACGACCGCTCACGCACCTGGCGTGTGTACGCGGACCCCGCGGGGCACCCGTTCTGCCTCTGCGCCTGCTGACTCCGGAAGGACTCGGTCAGCCGTCCGGTTCCGTGATCCGGGCCGTCGGCGGCTTGTCCTCGGCCGCCTGGATCACCTCGTCCAGGGTCTCCCGGGAGCGCACCAGGTCGGCGATCATCCGGTCGATGCGGTCGCGCTCGGCGGTGAGGTCGGCGACCAGCCGCGGGGTGGCGATCACGGAGGGCCCGCCGTCCCGGTCCCGCATGCACGGCAGCAGCTGCCGGATCTTCTCGCTGTGCAGCCCGGCCGCGTACAGCTCCTGGATCCGGATGACCCGGTCGACGGCGACCTCCGGGTAGTCCCGGTGCCCGCCGGGTGTCCGCTCGGCGGCGAGCAGCCCCTGGGTCTCGTAGTAGCGCAGCGACCGCTCGCTCACGCCCGTGCGCCGGGCCAGCTCACCGATCCGCATGTCCGCCTCCGCCGGATGGGCTTGAATCTGACATCAATGTCAGGTTCTAGCGTACGGGCATGACGCAGACAACGGACTTCCTGGCCCCGGCCCGGCTCGGCCGGCTCGCGCTCCCGAACCATCTGGTGATGGCCCCGCTGACCCGCAATCGCGCGGAGGCGGACGGCACCCCGACCCCGCTCATGGCCACCCACTACGCCCACCGCGCCTCCGCCGGGCTGATCATCGCCGAGGGCTCGACGCCGAACGCGGTCGGGCAGACGTATCCGAACATCACCGCGATCCACACCGACCGGCACGTGGCCGGCTGGCGTCGGGTGACCGAGGCCGTGCGGGCGGGCGGCGGGCGGATGTTCCTGCAGCTCCAGCACGGCGGCCGGGTCGGCCATCCGGCGACCACCGGGCTGACGCCGGTGGCCCCCTCCGCGGTCCCGCTGCCGGAGACGATCTTCACTCCGCACGGGCACCGGCCTGCCGCCGTCCCCCGGGAGATGACCACCGACGACATCCGCGCCACCGTGGCCGACTTCGCCTCGGCCGCCCGCCGGGCCGTCGAGGCGGGCTTCGAGGGCGTGGAGGTGCACTCGGCCAACGGCATGCTGCTGCACCAGTTCCTCGCGGACAACACCAACCGCCGCACGGACGCCTACGGCGGCTCCGTGCGGCGCCGGGTGCGCCTCGCGGCCGAGGTGACCGAGGCGGTGGCCGACGCGATCGGCGCCGACCGGGTGGGCATACGCATCTCCCCCGCGAGCACCGTCAACGGCGTCCTGGAGGACGGCACCGACGGCCTCTACGCCGCGCTCCTGGCCCGCCTGAAGGAGCTGGACCTCGCCTATCTGCACCTGGTGCGCTCGGACCCGGGGACCGGCTGGTACCGGCGGATCCGCGCCGACTGGCCCGGCGTCCTGATCGGCAACCCGGACCTGACCGACCTGACCACCGAGGCCGTCACCCGGGCCGTGCAGGACCTGCTGGCGGCCGGCGCCGACCTGGTGGCGCTCGGCCGGCCGTTCCTCGCCAACCCGGACCTGGTCGAACGGCTGCGCCGGGGCGCCCCGCTCAACCCGGTCCGGGACCGGTACTTCATGTACGTGGGCGGGGCCGACGGCTACAACGACTACCCCGCCCTGGACGGTCAGGCGGCGCCGTCGTCGAGCGACTCGATGGTGGCGTTGGACGGCGCCCGGGTCGCCTGAAGCTCGCGGGCCACGTCCTCCGCCGCACCCAGCACCCGTACCGCGTTCTGCCAGGTCAGCTTGGCCAGGTCGGACTTCGACCAGCCGCGGTCCAGGAGCTCGGCGATCAGGTTCGGGTAGCCGGAGACGTCGTCCAGGCCGTCGGGGGTGAAGGCGGTGCCGTCGTAGTCGCCGCCGATGCCCAGGTGGTCGATGCCCGCCGTCTCGCGCATGTGGTCCAGGTGGTCGGCGACCGTCGAGACCGTGGCGAGAGGGCGCGGGGTGCGCTCCTCGAAGGCGCGGTGCAGCTTCATCGCCTCCGGGCTGGTGTCCAGGTGGTGGAAGCCGTGGGCGCGCAGGTTCTCGTCGGCCGCGGCCGTCCAGTCCACGGCCGCCTGGAGCACGAACTTCGGCACGAACGTCACCATCGCCATGCCGCCGTTGCCCGGCAGCCGCTCCAGGACGTCGTCCGGGATGTTGCGCGGGTGGTCGCACACGGCACGGGCCGAGGAGTGCGAGAAGATCACCGGCGCCGAGGAGGCGTCCAGGGCGTCGCGCATGGTCGTCGCCGCCACGTGGGAGAGGTCGACGAGCATGCCGAGCCGGTTCATCTCCCGCACGACCTCGCGGCCGAACGCGGTCAGGCCGCCCGCCTTCGGCTCGTCGGTCGCCGAGTCCGCCCAGTCCACGTTGTCGTTGTGGGTGAGCGTCATGTAGCGCACGCCGAGCCCGTACAGGCCGCGCAGGGTGCCGAGCGAGTTGGCGATCGAGTGACCGCCCTCCGCGCCCATCAGGGAGGCGATGCGGCCCTCACTGCGGGCGGCCTCCATGTCGGCCGCCGTCAGGGCGCCGCGCAGCTGCCGCGGGTAGCGCTCGATCAGCTGCCGTACGCAGTCGATCTGCTCCAGCGTGGCCGGCACCGCGTCCGGCAGGTCGGAGCGGACGTACACCGACCAGTACTGCGCGCCGACCCCGCCCTCGCGCAGCCGGGGCAGGTCGGTGTGCAGATGGGCGTCCTGGCGTTCGGCGACATCGCGCGCGTCGAGGTCGTAGCGGACCTGCTTGCGCAGCGCGTACGGCAGGTCGTTGTGGCCGTCGACGACGGGGTACGCGCGCAGCAGTTCGCGGGCTACGTCCAGCGAGGTCATGGGCCTCACTTCCCGAAGCCGAAGCCGCCGGTGCCCTCGACCTTGGAGCGCAGCCGCTTGCCCTTCTCGGTGGCCTGGTCGTTGAGGTCCTGCTGGAAGTCGCGCATCTTGTGCATCAGGTCCTCGTCGTGTGCGGCGAGCATGCGGGCCGCGAGCAGACCGGCGTTGCGGGCACCGCCGACGGAGACGGTGGCGACCGGGACACCGGCCGGCATCTGCACGATCGAGAGCAGGGAGTCCATGCCGTCGAGGTACTTCAGCGGCACGGGGACGCCGATGACCGGCAGCGGGGTGACCGAGGCGAGCATGCCCGGCAGGTGGGCGGCGCCGCCGGCCCCGGCGATGATCACCTTCAGCCCGCGCTCGGCGGCGTGCTCGCCGTAGCTGATCATCTCGCGCGGCATGCGGTGCGCGGAGACGACGTCGACCTCGTAGGCGATCTCGAACTCGTCCAGGGCCTTGGCGGCGGCCTCCATGACGGGCCAGTCGGAGTCCGACCCCATGACGATGCCAACAACGGGGCTCATTCGGTGATCGTGCCTCTCAGGTAGCCGGCTGCGTGACGGGCGCGCTCCAGCACGTCGTCCAGGTCGTCGCCGTAGGTGTTGACGTGTCCGACCTTGCGGCCGGGCTTCACGTCCTTGCCGTACATGTGGATCTTGAGCTTGGGGTCGCGGGCCATGCAGTGCAAGTAGGCGGAGTACATGTCCGGGTAGTCGCCGCCGAGGACGTTGGCCATGACCGTCCAGCGGGCGCGCGGGCGCGGGTCACCGAGCGGGAGGTCCAGGACCGCGCGGACATGGTTGGCGAACTGGGAGGTGATCGCGCCGTCCTGGGTCCAGTGGCCCGAGTTGTGCGGGCGCATCGCCAGCTCGTTGACGAGTATGCGGCCGTCGCGGGTCTGGAACAGCTCGACGGCGAGGTGCCCGACGACACCCAGCTCCTTGGCGATCCGCAGCGCCATCTCCTCGGCCCTGAGGGCCTGCTCCTCGTCCAGGCCGGGAGCGGGGGCGATGACCGTGTCGCACACGCCGCCGACCTGCCGGGACTCCACCACCGGGTAGGCGACGGCCTGGCCGTGCGGGGACCGTACGACGTTGGCGGCCAGCTCCCGGACGAAGTCGACCTTCTCCTCCGCGAGCACGGGGACGCCGGCGCGGAAGGGCTCAGCGGCCTCCTCGGCGGTCTCCACGACCCACACGCCCTTGCCGTCGTAGCCACCGCGGACGGTCTTCAGGACGACCGGGAAACCATCCCCTTCGGCCGCGAACCGGACCACGTCCTCCGGGTCGCTCACGATCCGGTGCCGCGGGCACGGCACGCCGATCGCGTCGAGCCTCGCGCGCATCACGCCCTTGTCCTGGGCGTGCACCAGTGCGTCGGGCCCTGGGCGCACGGGGATACCGTCCGCCTCCAGAGCCCTGAGGTGCTCGGTGGGTACATGTTCGTGATCGAAGGTGATCACATCACAACCGCGCGCGAACTCACGCAGCGTGTCCAGGTCGCGATAGTCGCCGAGGACGACATCGCTGACGACCTGCGCCGCGGAATCCTGAGGGGTGTCACTGAGGAGCTTGAACCTGATGCCCAACGGGATGCCCGCCTCGTGCGTCATACGCGCGAGCTGCCCCCCGCCGACCATGCCGACTACCGGGAACGTCACACCTCTAGCGTATCGGCCGCGCAGGCGCGGCCGGATCGCGCGCCTCTCACACCCTCTTACCCGGGGCTTTCCCGCCTCTTTCCGACCCGTTCCCAAGCTGTGGCCTGGTCCGGGAGCGTCGCACTGGCCGCCTGGTTAGCATGGCTGGGTTGACGAAACCTACCGACGGGAGCTGCACAGCCATGGAACCTCGTTCCTCGGGGCTGCAACGGCTCGTACACGAGGTGGCCAAGTTCGGCGCCGTCGGCGGCGCCGGCGTCCTTGTCAATCTCGGTGTGTTCAACCTGGTCCGGCACATCTCCGATCTGCCGGTCGTGCGCGCCAGCATCATCGCGACCGTTGTCGCGATCGCCTTCAACTACGTCGGCTTCCGCTACTGGACGTACCGGGACCGCGACAAGGGCAGCCGCACCAAGGAACTCACGCTGTTCCTGTTCTTCAGCGCGATCGGCCTGGTGATCGAGAACGGCGTGCTCTACCTGGCGACGTACGGCTTCGGCTGGGACAGCCCGCTGCAGAGCAACGTCTCCAAGTTCCTCGGCATCGGCATCGCCACCCTCTTCCGGTTCTGGTCGTACCGCACCTGGGTCTTCAAGGCGATGCCGGCCCGCGAGGCGGTCGCGAGCGCGGAATCGATCCTGGAGGAGGAGTCGAAGAACCCCTCGTCCACACAGCGCGTCCCCTAGGAGCCCGCTGCCCGCTAGCGGACCATCGGCCGGTCCTCGTCCGGCTTGCGGGCCGGGGGCGTGCGGGACAGGAACAGGCCGAACACCGGCGGCTGGGACTGGAGCAGCTCCAGACGGCCGCCGTCGGCCTCCGCGAGGTCCCGGGCGACGGCCAGGCCGATGCCCGTGGAGTTGCGCCCGCTGATGGTCCGCTCGAAGATCCGCGCACCCAGGTCGGCCGGGACTCCGGGACCCTCGTCGGTGACCTCGACCACGGCCTGGTTGCCGGTGACGCGGGTGCGCAGGGCGACCGTGCCGCCGCCGTGCATCAGCGAGTTCTCGATCAGCGCGGCCAGCACCTGCGCGACGGCGCCCGGGGTGCCGACGGCCTGCAGATGCCGTTTGCCCGAGCTGACGATGGCCCGGCCGGCGCTGCGGTAGGCGGGCCGCCACTCGGCGAGCTGCTGCTGGATGACCTCGTCCAGGTCGAAGGCGACGGCGGAGCCGGTGCGCGGGTCGCGCGAGTTGGTCAGCAGCCGCTCCACCACGTCCGTGAGCCGCTCGACCTGGGTGAGAGCGACGTTCGCCTCGTCCTTCACCGTGTCCGGATCGTCGGTGAGGGTGATCTCCTCAAGACGCATCGACAGAGCGGTCAGCGGGGTGCGCAGCTGGTGCGAGGCATCGGCCGCGAGGCGCCGCTCCGCCGTCAGCATCCGGCCGATGCGCTCGGCCGAGGAGTCCAGCACATCGGCGACCCGGTCCAGCTCCGGGACGCCGTACCGCTTGTGCCGCGGGCGGGGGTCGCCCGAGCCGAGGCGTTCGGCGGTCTCGGCGAGGTCGGTGAGCGGGGAGGCGAGTCGGTTGGCCTGGCGCACGGCGAGCAGCACGGCGGCGACCACCGCGAGCAGCGCCACGAGCCCGATGATCAGCAGGGTGCGGCCGACCTCGCGGGTCACCGCGGAGCGGGGCTCCTCGACGGTGACCGTCTCCCCCTCCTCGCCCATCTGCGTGGAGCGGATGACGTCACCCTCGGGCTTGGTGCCGATCGCGATCGGCGCCCGGCCCGGAACCCGGATCTCGGCGTACTGGTCCTTGCTGACCGGGTTGCGCAGGACCTCGGCGTTGACGTTCTCGGCCGCGAGGATCCGGCTGTCCACGATGCTGGCCAGCCGCACCGCCTCGGACTCCACGCGCTCCTGGGCACTGTTGCTGATCGTCCGCGTCTCGACGATGACGAGGGACACGCCGAAGACCGCGATCACCACGAGGACGACGGCGAGGGTGGACTGGATGAGACGACGACGCACGGGGCCCTCCGGAGTGGCTTACGACGACCAGTGTGCCTTGCGACTCCGGCCCGGGGCAGCCAGCCCAGGGGCGCGGGACCCGGTCGACACGCGGCTCCGCCGCGCGGGCGCGACCAGCCACGACGGACCGGCGGCCGCACACCCCGCATCAGCCCCTGCGGCGCTCAGCTCTTTTCGAACCGGAAGCCCACGCCACGCACGGTCGCGATGTACCGGGGGTTGGCCGCATCATCACCGAGCTTCTTGCGCAGCCAGGAGATGTGCATGTCGAGCGTCTTGGTCGACGACCACCACGTCGTGTCCCAGACCTCACGCATCAACTGGTCCCGGGTGACCACGCGGCCGGCGTCTCGCACCAGCACCCGCAGCAGGTCGAACTCCTTCGCGGTGAGCTGGAGTTCCTCGTCGCCCATCCACGCCCGGTGCGACTCGACGTCGATCCGCACACCGTGCGTGGCCGGCGGCTGCTGCGGCTCGGCCGCGCCGCGCCGCAGCAGGGCCCGCACCCGGGCGAGCAGTTCGGCGAGCCGGAAGGGCTTGGTGACGTAGTCGTCGGCGCCCGCGTCCAGGCCGACGACGGTGTCCACCTCGTCGGCCCGCGCGGTCAGGATGAGGATCGGCACGGTCTGGCCGTCGGCGCGCAGTCGGCGGGCGACCTCCAGGCCGTCCATGCCGGGCAGGCCCAGGTCCAGCACGACCAGATCGACGCCGCCCTGCATTCCGGCGTCGAGCGCGGTGGGTCCGTCCTCGCGCACCTCGACCTCGTAACCTTCCCGGCGCAGGGCGCGGGCCAGCGGCTCCGAGATGGACGCGTCGTCCTCGGCGAGCAGTACACGGGTCATGCAGTGATGGTAGACCGCCCGCGCGTAGTGCTGGGGTGTGATCGGTTCCCGGCTTCTTACCTTGCCGGGCCAGTGGTACGAACCATTGCCCCAGAGGTGCGATCGTAGAGGGGACCTTGGAAACCCCTCCCATGGTTCCCGCGACACCTGTGATCCGTGTCTCAAGTCCTTCCATATCCGGCACTGTCCTGCCGTATGGTGACCTGAACGCCTGTAGCACACCGGGGACCTTTGGCGAGCATGATTGCTGAAGGTCTCTTTTGTGTGCGGGCTGGCGAACACCAGCCTTTGAAAGGAATGACCTCTGGCCGGGCCCTGGACGCAGTGACGCGTGCGAGGCGTGGATCCCGGTGGTCGCCGTCCGCCGCGCCGTGATCCGGAGCGGACTCCCCCTGGGCGTGGGGGTGGACGACCGACCCTGCCGGTGCCGGCCGCACCCCCACCGGGCGCGCAGCGCTCCAACGCGCGTCCCGACCAGCAAGGAACGACCATGGCGTCCAGCCTGACGAAGGACTCGGTCCGCCCGGGCACCCCCGGGTCCGAGAAGACCTTCTTCGGCCACCCCCGCGGCCTGGCCACTCTCTTCATGACCGAGATGTGGGAGCGCTTCAGCTTCTACGGCATGAGGGCTCTGCTCGTCCTGTACTTGGTCGCCCCGGCGGCCAAGGGCGGGCTCGGATTCGCGGCCGCCACCGGTGCGGCCATCTATTCGGTCTACAACGCCACGGTGTACCTGCTGGCCATGCCGGGCGGCTGGATCGGCGACCGGCTGTGGGGTCCGCGCAAGACCGTGGCGGTCGCGGGCACGATCATCATGATCGGCCACTTCCTGCTCGCCGTGCCGGTCCAGGCGTGCTTCTTCGTCGGCCTCGTCTTCATCGCCGTCGGTTCGGGTCTGCTGAAGGCCAACATCTCCACGATGGTCGGCCACCTCTACCCGGACCGCAACGACGCCCGCCGCGACGGCGCCTTCACGGTCTTCTACATGGGCATCAACCTGGGCGCGTTCGTCGCTCCGCTGCTCATCGGCTGGGTCGCCGACGTCACCAACTGGCACTTCGGCTTCGCGCTCGCCGGTGTGGGCATGGCGCTGGGCCTGGGTCAGTACCTGCTCGGCACCCGCCACCTGAGCCCGATCAGCAGCCAGGTGCCGCAGCCGGTGGACGCCGCCGAGCGCGCCGCGCTGCTGAAGAAGGCGGGTCTGTGGGCCGCCGCCGCCGCGGTCTTCTACGGCGTCGTGGTCGCCACCGGCTCGTTCACGATCGACTGGGTCCTGTGGCCGCTGTCCCTGATGGGTCTGGCGCTGCCCGCCTTCTACTTCACCCGCATGCGCCGGGACAAGGAGCTGACGGCGGACGACAAGTCCAAGATCACCGGCTACGTGTGGTTCTTCGTCGTCGCCGCGGTCTTCTGGATGATCTACGACCAGTCCGGCTCGACCCTGAACCTGTTCGCGAACGACCACACGGCGAACAAGCTGTGGGGCTTCCACTTCCCGGCCAGCTGGTTCCAGTCGCTGAACCCGCTCTTCGTCATGGCGCTCGCCCCGGTTATCGCGACGCTGTGGATCAAGCTGGGTCACCGCAACCCGAGCACGACGGTGAAGTTCGCCCTCGGCCTCGTCGGCATCGGTGTCTCCTTCGGCGTGATGATGCTGGCCATGGGCGCCGCCTCCGGCGACGCCAAGGTCACCCCGCTGTGGCTGTGCGCCGTCTACCTGATCCAGACCGTGGCCGAGCTGTGCCTGTCCCCGGTCGGCCTGTCGGTCACCACCAAGCTGGCGCCGCAGAAGTACGCGAGCCAGATGATGGGCCTGTGGTTCCTCGCGGTCACCGCCGGTGACTGCCTGGCGGCCCTGACCCAGCTCGTCGTCGGGGACTCGTTCCTGTCGACGACGTCCTTCGCGATCCAGGGCGTGATCGCCGCCCTCGGCGGCCTGGGCTTCCTCGCCTACCGCAAGAAGGTCATCAAGCTCATGGGCGACGTGCACTGATCACAGTGCGCTGACACAGCCGGCAAACACGAAGGCTGCCCGGGAAGTGTTCCCGGGCAGCCTTCGTGTTGTGTCAGCGCGTCAGCCGCACTTCACGCCCCACAGCGAGGCGACGGCGCAGCCGAGCGCGTAACCACCCTCACCGCTCTGCCACTTGCCCGGCGAGTGCTCGCCGAACCCGGCCGCGCTGGCCGAGCCCGCGCTGCCGAGGGCGATGGCGCCCGCCAGAGTCAGAGCTGCGAGGGCCCCCGTGAACTTCTTACGCATGGTTCTCCCTGAACGAGCCGGACTGCCCGCTGACGCACCTCTGGTCAGGAGGTACCGAAAGGACAGCCGGGATTTCCGTGTCTGGAAGCAGCCGCGGAATGGCTGGTTCCGGGATGGGAATTTAGTCTCACGGGTGATCTTCGCGCCAGTCCCAGACGATGTTCTGAGGAACATTTGAGGTCGGTTTCCCGAGGTCAGCGCGTCCGCCGTCGGGGCATGAACGTGAACACCGCCCCGCCCAGCAGGATCGCCGTGCCCGCGACCAGGCCGAGGGCCTTGAGGGCACCGTGGTTGCTGGAACCGGTCTCGGCGAGGCCGCCCGCGCCGCTGCTGCCGCCCGAGGAACCCGAGGCCCCCGAGGACGAGGAGCCCCCGGAGGTCGACGTGCCGCCCGAGGCCCCGCCCGGCTGCTGGGTGGTGTCCAGGGTCAGCGAGACCTCCGACTTGGTCGGCGTGCAGACCGTCGTCGTGCCCAGGGCCTTGATGGTCAGCACCCCGGGCGACAGGGTCGAGGTGCCGTTCGCGCCCGGCTTGTAGGTGCCGGTGAGGTCCGGGATCTCGATCGGTTGGCCGGACTTGATGGGGTTCGCGTTCGTCGGCCCCTCCACATGTACGGTGCCCTTGTCCGCGCCGCCCAGCGCCACCTCCATCGACGGCTTCACGGAGTCCTTGGGGATGTCGGCGGGGCTGTTCATCACCGACTTCTTGAACTGCACGGTGAGGTCGTAACCGCCGCCGTTCTTCTTGGCGTTGATCTGCACCGGCGAGGTCGCGTTCTTGTCGCCGATCGGCGTCTTGCAGGCGTAGGGCACCTGGACCTCCTTGCCGGGGAAGTCGGTCTGACCGGTGCCGCCGGTCGACGTCGCCGTGGCCGTGGGACTGTGCGTCGGCGACCGGGTCGGAGTCGTCGACGGGGTCGGCGTCCCGCTCGGCGTGCCCCCGCCGCCCGGCGTCACCTGGATCGAGGCCGCCTTCTGCACGGTCTCCTTCGGCGTGCACTTGGTGTCCGTCGACATCGCGTTGACGGTGTACGCGTCCGGCGTCAGCGTCACCTCGCCGGCCGTCGTCAGCTTCAGGCTGCCCTTCATGTCGGACAGCACCATGTCGCCGCCCTTGGGGATCGCCGGGTTCTGCCGCGGTCCCTGCATGGCGACGTCGGCGGTCTGCGCGCCGGCCGCCTTGAGCACCCCGGACGGCTGCACCGAGTTGGCGGGCAGATCGATGATGTTCGGGTTCTTCGAGGCGGCCTGTACGAACTTCCACACGACGTCCACCGTGTCGCCCACCTTCGCCGTGGCGGGCGCGGTGATCTCGACCTTCGTGGTGCCGTCCACCGGGTCGATGCCCGCGGGCGGCACGCAGTGGGTGGCGAACGACACCTGGGCCGCCTGCGCGGGCGTGGCGGCCACGCCCAGCAGCACACCCGCCGAGCAGAGCACCAGTGCGGCGCCCGTGGCGCCCGTCCTGCGGGCCGGTGTGCCTCTCCTTCGCATGCTCACGTTGGTCCCTTCGTGGTCGGAGTCGTAGGACTCGTCGGGCTGTCGTCGTGCGGTGCGGAGAGCCGGCCGGCCGGGTCGCCCGGAGCGGAGTCCGGGGTGAACCACGGCAGGGTCGGAGTCGGTTCGGGCCGTGGCCCGGGGGTGCGGGAGCGGAGCGGGAGCAGTGCCGGCCGGGCGAGCCGGCGGTGGCGGACACCGCCCGGCCGGCGCGGCCGTACCCGGTCCACGACGGCCATTCCGGCGCGGAAGACGGCGGCCGGCACGACCAGGCAGAGCAGGATCCAGAACAGCGTGACGCCCCAGGGGCGGCCGACGCCCCACGGCTGCTCGGCGAGGACCCTGCCGTCGTACTGGAGGGACACGGTGTAGTCGCCGTGCGCCGCGGCCGACAGCTCGACGGGCAGCTTGATCTGTGCCCTCCTGCCGGGCGCGAGGGTGCCGCGCCACTGCTGCTCGTCCCACTGGGGGGCGAAGACGCCGTGCGCGGTGCCGACCCGGAAGACCGGGTCCTTGATCGCGGCGGAGCCGCTGTTGCCGACGGTGAAGACCAGGGTGCGGCTCGGCGGCGCCCCGAACCAGGTCAGCAGGGAACCGGAACCGGTCAGCCGGGTGTCGGACAGGATCGACAGACGGCCGCCCGAGGTCTCGGCGGGCAACGGGGCGACGGGGTGCCCGGCGACCTGGAAGACCGCGTCCGCCTCGGCCATCGGGCCGGTCACCGTGGCCACGTGCACCACGCAGGGGCACGGCACGGGCGGTTCGGCGACCGGCAGCTTCTTGGTGAAGGAGCCGTCGGAGCCGGTGGTCACGGCCCGTCCGTCGCCGTTGGCGCAGGAGTTGGTGCCGCCGATCACGCCCCGGGAGGGGGTGGACCGCCCGCAGATCAGCATCATCAGCAGGGTGTGCGACCGCCAGCCGCCGCCGCTGACGGTGATCGAGCCGCCCGTGCCCGCCTGGGACGCGGACAGCTTCACGGCGGGCCCGTCCGCCCTGGCCACGGGGGCGGCGAGCGGCAGCAGGAGCAGCGCGAGCACCGCCGCCAGCACGGGCAGCCGGAGGATCCGTACGCGGCCGCTCACTTCACCGCTCCAGCCGTCAGCCCGGCGTCGGAAAGGGGGACTTCGCCCGCGCCGGCGCGGTCCGGAGCGCCGGCCGCCGAGCCGCGGTCCGCCGTACGGCTCCCCCGCCGTCGTACGACGATCACCGCGCCCGCTCCGGCGGCCGCCACGCCCGCCCCGCCCGCCACCGCGCCCCACGGCACGAACCGCGCCCGCGCGATCGCCGTGTCGTGCGCGCCGCCCTGCGCCGTGACCGTCAGTCGTACGTCGACCGAGTCCAGCGCCGGCCGGTGCGGCCAGGGCTCGGTCAGTCTCAGGCGCGTGCTCGGCCGCAGGCGGACCGGCAGGGTGCGCGGCGCGCGGTCCAGGACCCGGCCGAAGACGCCGTCCGCGCGGACCGCGAGCCTCGGCACGAGGACGGTCGTGCCGCGGTTGACCAGCTCGTAGGTGATGCGGTCGCCGCGCACCGCCACCTGCTCGACGGTCAGCGCGGCGAGCGCCGGGCCGCCGACGCGCAGGCGCATCGGCACGGTCCTCGTCCGGCCGTCGGTGTCGCGCGCGACGATCGTGCCGGAGCGGTCGCCGGGCTCGGCCCCCGCCGGGACGCTCACCGTGAAGGGCACGTCGGCACGGGTGCGGGCGGGGACGCGTACGCCCCGCTCGGCGAAGGCGATCCGGACGCCGGTGCCGGACAGGCGCACGACGACGGGCGCGCGCCCGGGGTTGGTGACGGACACCGTGTCCTGCAGGAGCGTTCCGGGCGGGCCCTCGGCGTAGAAGGACGGGCGCTCGCCTCCCGAGGGCGCGACGGACCAGCCTCCGGCGGCCGAGGGCGAGGGCGCCGCGCCCAGCAGGGCGATGAGGCACAGCGGCGCGATCAGGCCCAGGGGCGCGGTCCGGGCGAGGGCCGGAGGCAGGCGACGGGCGCGGGGCAGGGCACGGGCGGCGGACGGCATGGGCGGCTCCAGCGGTCTTGACCTGCGGTTCGGCGGTGTACCGGCGGCTCGGTGGCGTACCGCGCGCCTTCGGCGCCGTACGGCCGGCTCGACGGCGCACCCGTGGCTCAGCGGCGTACCGCCTGGCCGCGTCGGGTCAGCCACAGTGCGCCCGCCGCGCCCGCGAGCAGCACCGTGCCGCCGAGCGTGCCGAGGGCGACGGCGGAGTCCGCGGGGCCGGTCTGCGGGAGCTGCCCGCCCGACGAGCCGGTGCCGTTCGCGGTCGAGGAGCCGTCGGCGGAGGTGCCCGAGGAGCCGCCGCCCGCCGCCGTCACGTCCAGCGTCAGGGACGGCCCCGGGTTGTTGGCCGGCGTACAGGTCGTCGTCGTGCCGAGCGCCTTGATGGTGAGCGTGGCCGCCGTGAAGGTGACTTTGCCGGTCTTCCGCGGCGTGTAGGTACCGCTCAGGTCGCTGATCTTGATGGGCGTGTTGGCGGGGATCGCGGCCGAGTTGGCCGGACCCGTCACGGCGAGAGTGCCGCTGTCGGCGCCGCCGAGCCTGATGGTGGCGCTCGGGTTCATCGCGCCCTTGCCCAGCTCGACCGGGCTGGAGGAGACGCCCTTCTGCCAGGACATGGTGATCTTGTAGGTGCTGCCGCTCTTGACGCCCTTGATGTCGATGGGCGAGACGGCGCTCTTGTCGCCGATCGGCGTCTTGCAGTGGTAGTTGACGTCGACGACGTCGGCGTGGGCCGCCGGTGCGGCCAGCAGCACCACCGAGCCGGCCAAGGCGGCGGCGGACGCGAGCGCGGCGGTTCGTTTCGGGTACGACACGGTCGGTCCACCCCATTCATTCCTGACGGCATATCAGATTTGGCCGTCAAGGTACGCCGGGGGCCGTGAGGAGGGAAGACGCGGCACACGCCGGAGTTGTGTCGATCCGGCGTGTGGGAAGGGGGATTCGAGTGGAGACCGTGGCTCAGGCGGCTGCCGAAACGGTCATGCGGGAGCGCCCAGTTCCGCCCACACCGTCTTTCCCGACCGGCCCGGGGTGCGCACCACGCCCCAGTCCAGGCACAGCCGCTGCACGATGAACATGCCGTGACCGCCGGGGCGGCCGGCGCGGTGCGGGGTGCGCGGGGCCGGCTGGCCGGTGCCGCGGTCGGAGACCTCCACCCGGATCACCTTGTCGTCGCAGGCGAGGAACAGCTCTTCCGGGCCCTCGGCGTGCAGACAGGCGTTGGTGACCAGTTCGGACACGACGAGCAGCACGTCCTCGGCGGCGGCCCGCCGGTCGGCGGTGGCGGCGGGCAGCCAGCCCCACGCGTACAGCGCCTGCCGGGTGTAGTCGCGCGCCAGCGGGACGACCCCGCTCTCGCCGTCCAGGCGCAGCCTGCGGGTCTTCCGCCCCGGGGCCTCCTGCGCACCCTCGGTCGGCACGGACGGCGCGGCTGCCCCCGCGGGTGCGCCGGTCTCCGGCGCACCCTCCTCGGACGCCCCGGAAGCGCCGCAGGGCTCCGGGCCGCGGTCGCCCGGCGAGCAAGGCCGGGTGGTGCTCATCAGCGCTTCACCTCACCGATTCACCAGTTCACGATTCAAAAGTCCGGCACCGGTCGATGCCGGGTCGTACGCCGTCCGCCCCACGGTCCGCACGTGGCTCCTCCGCCGTCGTCAGCCCTTCACAGAAACGTCGCACCCAGGCCGTTCGCCGGTTTCCGGGGCGGTCCGGGAGACCGGCGGCGGACGGGGTCCAGGACATCTCCTGCCCGGCCGATCCGGCGGAACACCCCCACTTCGGGCCGGACCGGTGCGACGTACGACACCTGCCGGAGGGGGACGACCGGGGCGCGGGTCTCAGTCGGCCTCGCCGGACAGCGCCGCCGCCACGGAGTCATGGACGGTGAAGACCGCCTCGGCTCCCGTGATCTCGAACACACGAGCGACCACCGGCTGCATCGCGGCCAGGTGCACCCCGCCTCCGGCGGCCTCCGCCTTCAGCCGGGTCCCGAGCAGCACATTGAGTCCCGTGGAGTCACAGAACTGAAGCTGTGAGCAGTCCACCACGAGCCGTGAGAAGCCTTTTCCCAGGAGGTCGTCGAGCGGCTCGCGCAGGAGATCGGCGGTGTGGTGATCGAGCTCACCCGCCGGTGTCACTACGGCGCTGGAGCCCTCTTCCCGCACCTCCACCAGAAGCCGGCCCGACCGTGCACTGCCGACCGTCCCGTGGTCCATGCCGTCTCTCTCCCGAGGTCGTGGCTGCTGCTGACGCCCTCGAACATTACGCCTTCCCTGCACACTCCGACACCCGAACAACCTCGCATTATCAGACATATCACTACAGAACGCACTTGCGACCGGCTCGGTGGACCGGGTAGGGCTAGTAAGGACACACATCCGAACACGCCGGCTTTGGAGGCGCCGCACACCGCAGTGCACGTAATGGCTTCGGCAGCCATATGCCGAGAACGATGGAGGACACCCATGTCACCCCGGCTCGACGCATCGCATACCCGAACAGCGACGTCGACACCCCCACCGGAACAGCTGGATCATGCCCTCGACCCCCTGGATGCCCTCGACCCCCTTGAGGGACTCCCGGAGATCCCCCCCTTCGACGAGGTCGACGCGGTGGACGCGCGGGCCCTGTCCAAGACCCTCTTCGGGCGGCTGGAGTCGCTGGAGGAAGGGACGCACGACTACTCGTACGTCCGCAACACGCTCGTCGAACTGAACCTCGCGCTCGTCAAGTTCGCCGCCTCGCGTTTCCGCTCGCGCAGCGAGCCGATGGAGGACATCATCCAGGTCGGCACCATCGGCCTGATCAAGGCGATCGACCGCTTCGAGCTCTCCCGCGGCGTGGAGTTCCCCACGTTCGCGATGCCGACCATCATCGGCGAGATCAAGCGCTTCTTCCGTGACACCTCGTGGTCCGTGCGGGTGCCGCGCCGGCTGCAGGAGCTACGGCTCGACCTGGCCAAGGCCGGGGACGAGCTGGCCCAGCGGCTGGACCGCGCCCCCACCGTCGCGGAGCTGGCCGAGCGCCTCGGCATCTCCGACGACGAGGTCGTCGAGGGCATGGCCGCCTCGAACGCCTACACCGCCTCCTCCCTGGACGCCCAGCCCGAGGAGGACGACACCGAGGGCGCGCTCGCGGACCGGATCGGCTACGAGGACCACGGGCTCGAAGGGATCGAGTACGTCGAGTCGTTGAAGCCGCTGATCGCCGAACTGCCGTCCCGGGACCGGAAGATCCTGAGCCTGCGTTTCGTGGCGGGCATGACCCAGTCGGAGATCGGCGAGGAGCTCGGCATCTCCCAGATGCACGTCTCCCGGCTGCTGTCGCGGACGCTGGTGCGGCTGCGCAGGGGGCTGACCGTGGAGGAGTGACCCTCCGTCACGCTCATGAGGCGGCTCGGCAACCTCGCCGGGCCGCTTCGCCGCGTTCGAGCACCCGAACCGTTATGGGGTTACCCCGGGAAACCTCTTTCCCGAACCCCACCCCTCCACCACGATGGGCCCCCAAACCGGCTGGTACGCCGGAAACCACGGGGACGGAGGCCACGGAATGGCTCAGGGCGGCGACGGGGCCGAGCCGGGCACGGAGCACGCGGACGCGCCGGACGCGCGACTGACGGAACTGCTGCGCGCCGCCACCCCTACGGCCTACCCGGCCCTCCAGGAGCTGCGCCGCCGGCACCACCCCTCGGTCCTCGCCTACGCCCGTCTGTGCGCCGCGAGCGAGTCCGCTGCACGCCGGCTGGCCGCGGAGGCCATCACGACGGCGGCCCGCGAGACGGCCCGCGGCCGGGAGCCGAACGTCCCCCTGCGCCACCAACTCCTGCTGCTCACCGTACGGTTGGCGGCTACCTGGTCGGCCGACGAGCGCTCGGCCGGGGTGGACCCGGCCCTCCTGCTGGTGCTGAACTCCAGCGGTCTGCCCGACGGCCCGACGCCTCCTCTCCTCCCGGCGTTCCAGACGCTCCCGTCCCGCACCCAGGGCCTGATCTGGTACGGCGTCCTCGAAGAGGAACCCGTCGAGCGCACCGCCGCCTTCCTCGGCCTGAGCCGGGCGGACGTGGCCCACGGCACCTCGCCGGCCCTCAAGGCCCTGGCCCAGGCCTGCCTGAGACACCGTCTGGCCGCCTCCGACGATCCGCGCTGCCCCGACTTCCGCCGTCTGATCGAGGAGGCGGTACGGCCGGACGGTCCCCGCTACAGCGCCGACCTGGACGCCCACAAGGCGCACTGCCCGTACTGTACGGCCGCGTTCGAGGACCTGAGCGCGCTGCGGGACACCCCGAGGCAGGCGCTGGCGGAGGGTCTGCTGCCCTGGAGCGGAACGCCCTACATACGCCCCGGCGGACCGAACCCGGCCGCCGAACCCCCCGCTCCCCGCCCGAGTGGGCCGCCCCGGCGCCGCTATCTGCTGGCGTCGCTGGCCGTGGGAGTGGCCCTGGCCCTGCTGCTGGTCTTCCTCCTGACCTCGCGGAACAGCCCCGACCAGCACCCGACGGCGGCGACGCCCACACCCCCACCGGTGACGGTGACGGCAACGGTCTCGCTCTCGCCGTCCCCGTCCCCCACCCCGACTCCCTCTCCTACCCGCACACACAAGTCCCCGTCCCCGAAGAGGACTTCGCACAGCCCGGCCCCGACCCCGAGCCGAACACCGAGCCCGTCCCCCACGCCCTCGCCCCCGGGCCGCGCCTACGCCCAGGTGGTGAACCTCGCCTCGGGCCGCTGCCTCGACATCCGCGACGGCGACCTGTCACAGGGCAACGACGTCATCACGGCACCCTGCTCCTCCTCCCCCACCCAGCGCTGGCGCGTCGACACCTACCTGGGCGTCCTGCGCTCGGCCGCCGACGCCGACTTCTGCCTGGACAGCCGCGGCTCGACCGACCGGGGCGTGGGCATCTGGGACTGCGACTCGGTCTACAGCGACAACGGGCAGAACCTCCGCTTCACCGTCGACCCCGATGGCACGATCCGCCCGTCGATCGCCATCGAGACGGCGGTGACACCGGACGGCGGGGACGGGGTGAGCCTGGAGCCCCTGAGCGGGGGGCCGGAACAGCGGTGGCGTGCCGGGGCCTCCTGAACACGGCCCCGGCCGGCCGGGTCACACCAGCCGCTCGCCGCGGCGCCACACCCCGCTCACCAGCGGCACCCCCGGCCGGTACGCGAGGTGGACGTGGCTCGGCGCGTCCAGCAGTGTCAGGTCGGCGCGGGCGCCGGGCCCGAGGCGGCCGATGTCGGTGCGTCGGAGGGCCGCCGCACCGCCCGCCGTGGCCGACCAGACCGCCTCGTCGGGGGTCATGCGCATGTCGCGGACGGCGAGGGCGATGCAGAAGGGCACGGAGGAGGTGAAGGACGAGCCGGGGTTGCAGTCCGTGGAGAGGGCGACGGTCACGCCCGCGTCCAGCAGGCGGCGGGCGTCCGGCCACTCGGCACGGGTGGAGAACTCGGCGCCGGGCAGGAGGGTGGCGACCGTGTCGCCGTTCGCGAGGGCGTCGACATCCGCGTCCGTGAGGTGGGTGCAGTGGTCGGCACTGGCCGCGTCCAGCTCGACGGCCAGCTGCACGCCGGGGCCGTAGGAGAGCTGGTTGGCGTGGACGCGCGGGTGCAGGCCCTTCGCCTTGCCCGCGGTGAGGATCGCCCGCGCCTGGTCGCCGTCGAAGGCGCCCTTCTCGCAGAAGACGTCGACCCAGCGGGCGTGGGGCGCGCAGGCGTCCAGCATCTCGCCGGTGACCAGCGCGACATAGGCCGCCGGGTCGTCGGCGTAGTCGGGGGAGACGATGTGGGCGCCGAGGTACGTCACCTCGTCGGTGTGCCGCGCCGCGATCCGCAGGGCGCGGGCCTCGTCCTCGACCGTCAGGCCGTAGCCCGACTTCGTCTCGAAGGTGGTGGTGCCCTGGCGGAGGGCCTCGGCCAGGTAGCGGGTGAGGTTCGCCTCCAGTTCCGCGTCGGTCGCGGCGCGGGTGGCCGCGACCGTGGTGCGGATGCCGCCCGCGGTGTAGGAGCGGCCGGACATGCGGGCGTTGAACTCCTGGGTGCGGTCACCCGCGAAGACCAGGTGCGAGTGGGAGTCGACGAAGCCCGGCAGCACCGCCCGGCCGCCCGCGTCGACCCGGTTGTCAGTGGCGGGTGCTTTGCTGGATTCACCGGTCCACGCGATGCGGTCGCCGTCGATGACGACGGCCGCGTCCTGGATCAGACCGAGGGGGGATCCGTCACCCAGGGAGGGATCGTTGGTGACCAGCGTGGCGATGTTGGTGATGACGGTGCTGCTGCTCATGGTGTCCTCAGGGGTGGCCGGGTGGGGTTCGGCGGGTTCGGTGGCGGTCAGCCGCGCAGGGCGTCGATGGCTTCCGCGAGTGCCGACGGCACGTCGGACACGAGCGCGTGCACACCGTCGCGTACGATATGACGGCCGCCCACGATCGTGTGCCGTACGTCCGCCGCGCTCGCCGCGAATACGGCCGTCTCGGCGCCCAGCCTGGGCAGCGGCCCGGCCGTCCTGACCGAGTCGAGCGCGATCGTCGTCAGATCGGCGAGCGCGCCGGTCTCGATGCTGCCGGCCTCCTGCCAGCCGAGGGCGGCGTGGCCGTCGGCGGTGGCGGCCCGCAGCAGCGCCGCGGCGGTCCAGTGGCCCCGGGTGCGGGTGCGCAGCCGCTCGTCCAGCTCCATCGCGCGCGCCTCTTCGAGCAGGTCGATGACGGCGTGGCTGTCGGAGCCGAGGGAGAGGGGGGAGCCCGCCCGCTGCAGGGCGACGGCCGGGCCGATGCCGTCCGCCAGGTCGCGCTCGGTCGTCGGGCACATGCAGGTGCCGGTGCCCGAGTCGCCGAGCAGCGCGATGTCCTCGTCGGTGAGGTGCGTGTTGTGCACACCGGTGGTGCGCGGCCCGAGGACGCCGTGGTCGGCGAGCAGCCGGGTGGGGGTGCAGCCGTGCGCGGCCCGGCAGGCGTCGTTCTCCGCCGTCTGCTCGGACAGGTGCACATGCAGCGGGGCCCGCCTCTCCTCGGCCCAGTGCGCCACGGTCGCCAGCTGGTCCGCGGGCACGGCCCGCACGGAGTGGACCGCCGCCCCGATCCGCGCGTGATCCCGTTCCTTGAGAACTGCACAGCGTTCGGCCCAGGCCTCGGCGGTGCCGTCGGAGAAGCGCAGCTGGTGCTCATCGGGCTGCGCACCGAAGCCGGAGGAGAGGTAGACGGTGTCCAGAAGCGTGATGCGGATGCCGGCCTCGGCGGCGGCCGCGATCAGCGCCTCGCCCATCGCGTTGGGGTCGGCATAGGGGCTGCCGCCGGGGGCGTGGTGCACGTAATGGAACTCGCCGACGCAGGTGATGCCGGCCAGGGCCATCTCCGCGTACACCGCGCGCGCGAGGGCGTGGTACGTCTGGGGGGTCAGCCGGTCGGCGACCGAGTACATCACCTCGCGCCAGGTCCAGAAGGTGCCGGAGCCGATCTGGACCGTGCCGCGCAGCGCCCGGTGGAAGGCGTGGGAGTGGGCGTTCGCCAGGCCGGGCAGGGTCAGACCGCGCAGGATCTCGGCACCGGGCGGCGGGGTGGGCGCATCGGTGCGGACGGCGGCGATACGACCGTCCGCGACCTCGACCACCACACCCGGCTCGACGTTGGTGTCGAGCCAGGCGTGCTCCAGCCAGTACGTCCGCGTCGTCTGCGTCGTCACGTGCGGGCCAGTCCTTCCAGTACGTCGGCGAGTGCGTGCACTCCGGCCACGCAGTCGTTCTCGGCCGCGAACTCGGCCGGGGAGTGCGAGACACCGGTGGGGTTGCGCACGAACAGCATGGCGGTCGGAATGCGCCCGGAGAGGATTCCGGCGTCGTGTCCGGCACCGGTTCCCAGGACGGGCACCGTCAGTCCGGTGTCCTTGCCCAGGATGCGGCCCAGCTCGTCACGCAGGGCATGGTCGAACTCGACGACCGGGGTGAAGGACTCCCGGACGACGTCGAGGTCGATGCCGTGGGCGTCCGCGTACTGCCGCGCGGCCTTCTCGATGCCGCCGACGACCGTGTCCAGGCTCTCCTGGTCGGCGGCGCGGGAGTCGAGCCAGCCGCGCACCAGGGACGGGATGGCGTTGACGCCGTTCGGCTCGACGGAGATCTTGCCGAAGGTGGCGACGGCACCGGCGAGTGCGGCCTCGCGGCGGGCGGCGAGGACGGTCTCGGCGTACGACAGCATCGGGTCGCGCCGGTCGGCCAGCCGGGTGGTGCCGGCGTGGTTGGCCTCGCCGCGGAAGTCGAAGCGCCAGCGGCCGTGCGGCCAGATGGCGCTGGCGATGCCCACCCGGTCGCCGGACAGGTCCAGCGCGCGGCCCTGCTCCACGTGCAGCTCGACGAAGGCGCCGATGCGGTCGAGCCGCTCCGGGTCCGCTCCGATGGCCTCGGGGTCGTATCCGGCGGCCTCCATGGCCTGCGGAAGGCTGATCCCCTCCCCGTCGGTGAGCCGGTGGGCCTGCTCGACGGTCAGCTGCCCGGCGGTGAGCCGTGAGCCGACACAGGCCAGCCCGAACCGGGCGCCCTCCTCGTCACCGAAGTTGACGATGGCCAGCGGCTTGCCGATCCGCGCTCCCCTCGCGCGCAGCTCATCGAGCGCGGCGAAGGAGGACACGACACCGAGGGGGCCGTCGAAGGCGCCGCCGTCCGGCACCGAGTCCAGATGCGACCCGGTGACGACGGCGTCCCCGGCGGCCGGATCCCCGAGCCAGGCCCACTGGTTCCCGTTCCGGTCCACCTCGTAGGCGAGCCCACGCGCCTCGGCCTGTTCCTGGAACCAGCTCCGACACTCGGCGTCGGCACCGGTCCAGGCGTAGCGCCGGTAGCCGCGGGAGTCGGGGTGCCGGCCGATGGGAAGCAGTTCCCGCCACATTTCCTGGAAGGAAGGCGCGGTCCATCCAGGCTGTGGGCAGTCGTTTTGCAGGGTGATGGGGGTCCCCCCGGTCGAGCGGAGCCGAGACTGGGGGCGGGCGGGCACAGCCGAACCCGCACCCGGCGACGAGACCTCGGCCCCCACCGAAGAGTCGCCGTACCCGCCCTGAACCTCACTCACGCGCCGTCACCCTCGCGCATAGGAACCCGGACCCCACGCTCGGCAGCCACCGACTCCGCGATGTCGTACCCCGCGTCCACGTGCCGGATGACACCCATACCGGGGTCGTTGGTGAGCACACGCCGGATCTTCTCGCCGCCCAGCTTCGTACCGTCGGCCACCGTGACCTGACCGGCGTGGATGGAGCGGCCCATGCCCACACCGCCGCCATGGTGGATGGACACCCACGACGCACCGGAGGCCACGTTGACCATGGCGTTCAGCAGCGGCCAGTCGGCGATCGCGTCGGAGCCGTCGAGCATGGCCTCGGTCTCCCGGTACGGGGAGGCGACGGAGCCGCAGTCGAGGTGGTCGCGGCCGATGGCCAGCGGGGCCGCCAGCTCGCCGGAGGCCACCATGTCGTTGAAGCGCTCGCCGGCCTTGTCGCGCTCGCCGTAGCCGAGCCAGCAGATGCGGGCGGGCAGGCCCTGGAAGTGGACGCGCTCACGGGCCATCTTGATCCAGCGGGCCAGGGACTCGTTCTCGGGGAAGAGCTCCAGGATCGCCTTGTCGGTCTTGGCGATGTCGGCCGGGTCACCGGACAGGGCGGCCCAGCGGAAGGGGCCCTTGCCCTCGCAGAAGAGGGGCCGGATGTAGGCGGGGACGAAGCCGGGGAAGGCGAACGCCCGGTCATAGCCGGCCAGCTGGGCCTCGCCGCGGATGGAGTTGCCGTAGTCGAAGACCTCGGCGCCGGCGTCCATGAAGCCGACCATCGCCTCGACGTGCTTCGCCATCGACTCCCGGGCACGCGTGGTGAACCCGGCCGGGTCCTTGGCGGCGGCGTCGGCCATGTCCTCGAAGGCCACGCCGACCGGCAGGTAGGACAGCGGGTCGTGGGCGGAGGTCTGGTCGGTGACGATGTCGATGGGCGCGTTCATCGCGAGCAGCTGCGGGACCAGCTCGGCCGCGTTGCCGAGGACGCCGATGGACAGCGGACGGCGGGCGTCGCGGGCCTCCACCGCCAGCTGGAGCGCGTGGTCCAGCGAGTCCGCCTTCACGTCCAGGTAGCGGTGCTCGATACGGCGCTCGATGGCGCGCGGGTCGCAGTCGATACAGATGGCGACGCCGTCGTTCATGGTCACGGCGAGGGGCTGGGCGCCGCCCATGCCGCCGAGGCCGGCGGTCAGGGTGATGGTCCCGGCGAGGGTGCCGGCG
Source organism: Streptomyces griseochromogenes (assembly GCF_001542625.1). Classification (NCBI taxonomy): domain Bacteria; kingdom Bacillati; phylum Actinomycetota; class Actinomycetes; order Kitasatosporales; family Streptomycetaceae; genus Streptomyces; species Streptomyces griseochromogenes. The sequence goes on from NZ_CP016279.1 coordinate 9,911,422, forward strand.
AACTTCTTCGCGGCGACGGCGGCGAAGGTCTCGTAGGTGCCCTGGAGGATGCCCTGGGTGCCGATGTAGATCCAGGAGCCGGCGGTCATCTGGCCGTACATGGTCAGGCCGAGGGCCTCCAGACGCCGGAACTCCTCCCAGTTGGCCCAGTCGCCGACGAGGTTGGAGTTGGCGATGAGGACGCGCGGGGCCCATTCGTGGGTCTGCATCACGCCGACCGGGCGGCCGGACTGGACCAGCATGGTCTCGTCCTGCTTGAGGGTCCTGAGCGTGCGCACCATCGCGTCGAAGGAGCGCCAGTCACGGGCGGCCTTGCCGGTGCCGCCGTAGACGACGAGCTTGTCGGGATGCTCGGCGACCTCGGGGTCGAGGTTGTTCTGCAGCATCCGCAGGGCGGCTTCCTGCTGCCATCCCAGGGCGCTGAGTTCCGTGCCGCGCGGTGCTCGTACGGGGCGGGGTCCCGACATCGTCTTCCTCCTCCTGTAGCTGTGTCTATTCACATCCTGGCTCTCTGAATAGAACTAGTCAATACATCGGCGGGCCCGCGTCGGTGCGCCGCGGATGTTTGGCTGGAAGGTACGGGGAAGCACGCGAAGGGACACGAAGGCCGACAGAGTGGGGAACCCCGTGCAGAACGACGAGAACGACGAGAACGGCATCGGCGGCGAGGCCCGCGACCGCGCCGCCCGGCGGGACGAGGCCGTGCGCGGCGCGGTGGATCAGGGGCTGCTGGGGCCGGACGCGGCCGTGGTGGGGCTGCTGGACGTCACCGGCATCCGGGAGTCGGCGGCGGCGCTGCGGGCGGCGTTCGACGCGGTCGTGGCACCGGGGACACCGGTGCTGCACGCCTTCGCCGTGAAGGCGACCCCGCTGGTGCCGGTGCTGCGGCTGCTGCACGAGGAGGGCATCGGCGCGGAGGTGGCGAGCCCGGGCGAGCTGGCGCTGGCCCGGGCGGCGGGGCTGCCGCCGGAGCGGACGGTGCTCGACTCGCCCGCCAAGACCCCGGCCGAGCTGCGCGAGGCGCTGGCGCTGGGCATCGCCGTCAACGCGGACAACCCGCAGGAGCTGACCCGGCTCGACGCACTGGCAGGGTCGGCGCCCACCCGCTCGCCGCTCGGCCTCCGGGTCAACCCGCAGGTCGGCGGCGGCAGCATCGGGGCGACCTCGACGGCGACGGAGACCTCCAAGTTCGGCGTGGCGCTGCGCGACGAGGGGGCCCGGGAGTGGGTCGTCCAGGCCTTCCGGGACCGGCCGTGGCTGACCCGGCTGCACGCGCACACCGGTTCGCAGGGCATCCCGCTGCCGCTGCTGGCGCGGGGCGTCGCGGAGACGCACGCGCTCGCGGAGGAGATCAACGCGCGGATCGGGCGGCCGCAGATCGACACGCTCGACATCGGCGGCGGGCTGCCGGTCGACTTCGCCGCGGAGTCGACGGCACCGACGTACGCGCAGTACGCGCGGCTGCTGGCCGATCAGGTGCCGGGGCTGTTCGACGGGCGGTACGGGCTGGTGACCGAGTTCGGGCGGTCACTGCTGGCCAGGCACGGCACGGTGGTGGCACGGGTGGAGTACGCGAAGAGCTCCGGCGGGCGGCGGATCGCGGTCACGCACGCGGGCGTGCAGGTGGCCACGCGGACCGTGTACGCGCCGGGGACGTGGCCGCTGCGGATCGCCGCGTACGACACCAAGGGCCGCCCGAAGACGGGTCCCGAGGTGGTGCAGGACGTCGCGGGCCCGGCCTGCTTCTCGGGCGACCTGCTCGCCGAGGGGCGCGCGCTGCCCCTGCTGGAGCAGGGCGACTTCGCGGCGGCACTGGACACGGGCGCGTACTACTTCGCCCACCACTACGCCTACAACTCCCTCACCCGGCCCGGGATCTACGGCTTCGCGCCGGACGGGTCCGGCGGGGTCACGTTCGCGACCGTGCGGGAGCCGCAGACCGTGGCGGAGGTCGTGGCCGAGTCCGGTGGGGCGCACGCGGCCGCGCTCACCATCCTCCGCGCGCGCGGGAGCCGTTGACACGCTCCGCCCACCACTCGAACGAATGGCTCAACCGCCGTGAAACACACGTCAGTTGACCCACACTAGTACGCCGGACGCATGTTCCACCGGAAAATGCCAAAGGCTCCATCCCCCGTGCACACGTTGCGTAGTGTCAACGTCACTCAGCCGGATTCCCAGGCGGGAGGGGAGCCACGGTGCCCGGAATCGACGAGTGCCTATTGGAAGCGATGCGGCTGCCCGGTGCCCGGGGAGCAGCGCTGGTGGACTGGACGAGCGGACTGGCCCTCGGCACGGTCGGGGACGCCCCCGGCGGTGACCACGAGACCACCGCCGCCGAGGCCGCCGAACTGGCCCGCCTGGCCGCCGAACACGGCGCCTTCACGGCCGGGGACGACGCTGACGGACGCCCGCCCGTGGAGGACGTGATCGTCAGCAACCGCGACAGCTATCACCTGCTGCGGTTCGTGGACACGTCCTTCGACAGCAGCGTCTTTCTGCATCTGTGGCTCGGCCGCGAGGACGGCAACCTCGCGCTCGCCCGGATCCGGCTCGGCGAGATGGCCGCCCGGCTGGTGCTGGGATGACGAGGGTCGAGACACCTCCGCAGCTGCCGGTGCGGGACAAGAGGGCCGCGGGGGACCACACGGCGGGCGCGCTGTCGCCGATGCTGCGCCGCCTCGCCGAGGAGCAGGCCACCGGGGTGCTCATGCGCGAACACGGCACCCTTTACCTCGCCCAGGGCCGGGTGGTGCACGCCGAGAGCCCGCTCGCGCCCGGTCTGGACGTACTGCTCACGGCCCACGGCACCCTCGCCACGGCCGCCTGGCAGCGGGCGGCCGAGCGGGCCCCGGGCATCCCGGACGCCGCCCGTCTGCTGCTGGAGGCCGGGCTGCTGCCCGCGGGCGCGCTGGAGCTGTGCCATCTGGACGCGCTGTACGACGCCGGATACTTCGCGCTGGCGCCGAGCAGCACCCCCGGCCGGTTCCGCTACGACAGCGGGCCGCGCCTCGGCCCGCTGCCCTCGGTCCCGGTCATCGCCCTGGAGCGCGAGACGCTGCGCCGCCGCCTGCTCCTGCACCGCCTCTGGCCGGATCCGGCGGCCGACCGCGCCCCGCTGATCCGCGCCGACCCGGTCGCGGCGGCACCCATACCCCCGCGTCGGCGGGCGGTCCTGAACCGGGTGGACGGCGTCCGCACGGCCCCGGAGATCGCCCGCAACCTGGGCAGACAGGCCTTCCACACGCTGGTGGACGTGCGCCGCCTCGCGGTCGCCGGTCTCATCCGGCCGCTGCTCACGGCGCCCGCCCCACCGCCACTCCCCACTTCCCCGCTCACGGTCACCGACCCCGACATCGCGCTGCTGAAGAGGCTCAGGGATGCGCTGGAGGCGCTTTGAACGGCACCGCCCCGCCGAGAGGAGAGAGCTGATGGTGCCCGAACAGGACCTGCAGGCCGTCCTGGACGAACTGCGCCGGCTACGGACCCGTGTCCCGCAGCTCACCGGCGCGCTCGCGGCCGGCGTCGACGGACTCGTCGTCGCCCACGACACCCCGGGCGTCGATCCGGAGGGCCTCGCGGCACTCACCGCGGCGGCGCTCGGCGTCGCCGTGCGCGTCGCCGACGCCACCGGGAACGGCAGCTTCCGGGAGCTGTTGGTGCGCGGCGAGAAGGGTTACGTCGCCACCTACGCGGCCGGCCGCACCGCCGTGCTGACCCTGCTCGCCCAGGACCGGGTCAACGTCGGCCGGCTGCACCTGGAGGGCCGCCGGGCCGGCGCCCGCATCGGGGAACTGCTCGACGCCGCCGAGGCCGCCGCACAGGCGGAACGGCCCGCCACCAGAACCACACCCGCACGGACCCGCACCACGCGCACGCCACGCACCACGGCTGCCGAAGCGCGCACCGCAACCGACAGTTGAGAGGACCATCATGGCCAACACCGAAACCGCACTGAAAGAGGCGCTCACCTCCATCGAGGGCGCCACCGGCGTCGCGCTCGTCGACTACACCAGCGGGATGGCGCTGGGCACGATGGGCGGCAGCAAGAGCTTCGATCTGAACGTGGCCGCCGCCGGCAACACGGACGTCATCCGCGCCAAGATGCGCACGATGGAGCACCTGGGCCTCAAGGGCGAGATCGAGGACGTCCTGATCACGCTGTCGGACCAGTACCACCTGATCCGCCTGCTCAAGGGCCGCGGCGGCAATGGCCTGTTCCTCTACCTGGTCCTGGACGCGAGCCGGGCCAACCTGGCGATGGCCCGGCACCAGCTCAAGAAGATCGAGGCGGACCTGGAGGTCTGAGAAGAGGTCCGAGCGGACCTGGGGCCGAACGCCTCACACGAGCGCCGCGGTGCGGCGGCGGGCCCCGCCCGGGGCCGCGTCGCCGGCCGCGATGCCCGTGCCGCGCAGGCCCTTCACGTCCTTGCCCGCCGGGCTCCCGCCCCGCCGGTCGAGCCAGTCGACGCGCACCCACAGCAGCGTGTCCTCGGCCCGCTCGCGCCGCCCCAGCCAGGCGGCCTTCAGCCGGAGCCCGGTGCCGGCCCCGGCGAGCAGCATGCCGCCGGCCGCGGGCACCGCGAAAGAGCTGCCGAACGCGACGGCGAAGGCGAGCAGCAGCCACCCGCGGTGTCCGCGGCGCCAGGTGCGCACGGTGACCGCCCGGTCCTGCAGCACGTCGTACTTGCCCGCGCGGGCGGCGCCCCGGGCGAGGGCGGCGTACCGTTTGCGGCGTACCAGCGCCACCACGGCCGCGCTGATCAGGAACAGCGCGGCGCCGGCAAGCACCCCGATCCGGCGCCCGGTCACGCCGGGCGCCAGGACCCCGAGCCCCGTGGCGAACACCCCGATCCACCACAGCGGTGCGGCCCCGGCCCGTACGACGACGGCCACCCGGGCCAGTCCCTGTCCTCCGCGTCCTGCGCGCGCCACGTCGGCCTCCCGTGTCACGTGTCCACCCAGCGCCTGCGTTTCCGCACGACGCTAGTGGCAGAACGTGAGACGAGTCTGAGAGCGCGCCAGGTCACTCGACGAACAGGCCGCGGGCCGCCGCGTTCGTGTCGAACTCCTCCAGCCTCGCCTGGGCGTCGGGCAGATCGTCGCAGACCGCCTCCAGCAGCACCCGCCCGAGCAGCATCGGCGCGCACGCGGTGTCGAAGGCGAGCCCGGTGCCGACCGCGGCGGGCAGCAGCAGGTCGGAGTACTTGGCGACCGGGGCGAAGGCGGAGTCGGCGACCGTGACGACGGTCAGGCCCGCGTCCTTGGCGTAGCCGAGGGTGTCGACGACCTCGCGCGGATGCCGGGGCAGCGCGAAGCACAGCAGGGCCGTGGCGCCCGCGCGGACGGCGGCGTCGATGCGGTCCTGGATCATCGTGCCGCCCTCGTTGAGCAGCCGGACGTCCGGGTGGACCTTGGCGGCGAAGTACGCGAAGCCGTAGGCCTGCGAGGCGGCGGCGCGCAGCCCGAGCACCGGCAGCGGGCGGGAGGCGGCCAGGATCCGGCCGGCCTTCTGCACCGGCCGCGGGTCGGCGAGCAGCTCCGCGAGGTGCCTCAGGTTCTCGATCTCGGCCTCGACGGCCTGCTGGTACTCGTTGTACGAGCCCGTCTCCGCGGCCGGTTCGGCGGGTACGACCTCGCGCAGGTGCCTGCGCAGGGCGGGGTAGCCGTCGAAGCCCAGGGCGACCGCGAACCGGGTCACCGAGGGCTGGCTGACCCCGGCCAGTTCGGCCAGCTCCACGCTGGACAGGAAGGGCACGTCGGCGGCCCGGCGCACCATGCTGTGCGCGATGCGGCGCTGGGTGGGCGTGAGCCGGTGCCCCTCGAAGAGCACCTGCAGGCGGGTGGCCGGGCTGTCCGTCATCCCGTGCGCCAGGCCGGAGGTCACCCCGGACGGCTCGCCGAAGGCCGCCTCGGACGTCTCGCCGGAGGTCACCTCGGTACTCCTGTCCACGCTCATGCCGTGCTCCCCCTCCAGATGTCCGTGAACCGGTCGAGCAGTGCGGCCGCCGTCGTCACGTCGTGCGTGAGCGGCCGGTCGGCCGGGTCGTCGTCGAGGGCCGACTCGGCCAGCGCCAGCGCCCGGCCCGCCGGGAGCCCCGGGTCGGGCCTCAGGTCGCGCTGGCGCAACGCCCGGACGGCGGCGACGAGCTCACAGCCGACCACCAGACGGTACGCACCGCACGCGCGCAGCGTCTGGCGCGCGGCGAGCGAGGCGAAGCTCGCCTGTTCCTCGACGCCCCGGGAGAGTACAGCGTGGCCGAGCGACGCGGGAGCCGAGAAGGCCCGCAGGTCACCGAGGGCCGCTCCGGCCGCGTACTCCAGGATCATCACGCCGGAGGAGGCCGGCTCATGGTCGGCGAGGAAGGGGCGCAGACGCGTGTAGGCGGGCTCGTTGAGGGTGGACAGGCGGGACGTGGACAGCCGCGCCACCTGGGTGACCGCCAGCCGGAAGTGGTCGAGGGCGAGGGCGAGTTGGGCCTGGTAGAAGCCGCCGTGATGGTAGGCGGCCAGGTCGTCGGGGGCGATCAGCGGGTTCTCGGCCGCCGCGTTGATCTCCACCGTCAGGACCTGTTCCAGGGCGTCCGCCGCGTCGTGCGCGGGGCCGTGTATCTGGGGCAGGCAGCGGAAACCGTACGGGTCCTGGATCCGGCCGAGCGGCGGGGCCGGCCGGTCCGCGGCGCCGATCAGCACCCGCATCCGCCGGGCCACCTCGGCGCTGCCGCGGTGCGGGCGGGCGGCGTGCACGGGGGCGGCGTAGGGCTCGTGGGAGCCGTTGACGGCGAGCAGGGACAGCGCCGCGACGACCTGGGTGGCGCCGATCAGAGCCCGCAGTTCGTGCAGGGCGAGCGCGGACTGGCCGAGGGTGAGGGCGTTGCTGCTGATCAGGGCGAGGGCGTCGTTGTTGTCCAGGGGCTGCGGCGCCGGGGCGCCCGGGCCTTGCCACGGATGCTCCCCGGCCAGCGCGAGACCCAGCTGGGCGAGCGCCGCGATGTCGCCGGTGCCGACGGAGCCGAACTCGTTGACGACCGGGTGGGCGCCTGTCTCCAGCGCCTCGCACAGCGCGGTGACCACGCCGGGCCTGAGGCCGGCGCCCCCGGCCAGCAGCTGGTTGGCGCGGACGGCGAGCATCGCGCGGACCTGCCGGGCGGGGAGTTCCTCGCCGACGGCGCCGGCGTGGCTGCGCAGCAGGCGCAGGCCGTGTCCGGCGGCGGCCTCGGTCGGCACGTCCTCGTTGCGGTTGGCGCCCACGCCGGTGGAGCGGCCGTAGACGCGCCCGGTGGCCGCGATCCGCCGGGCGGCGTTCCAGGACGCCTCCGTCCGCCGCATCGCGTCGGCCGCGGGGACCGGCCGCGCGGCCCCGTCGGCGAGGCGTACGACGTCCTCGACGCCGAGGCCGCCCCCGTCGAGGACCACCGACGCGGACCGTACGGACTCCGGCGCGTCCATGATGCGAGTCGCCATCACGCCCACACTCCTCCGGAGCACCGACAACCTATTCAGACACCAAGAACTCTGCATGACGCTATGCAGACGAGCAAGGGGCGTCTCACGATCGAGGACCGGCGGGGCGACCGCCCCGCGGCGGCTGTCGCTCAAGGGGCGGTATCGCCGTGGCGATGATCTGACGACGAATCAGCCAAGTGTCGTTAAACGGCCACCGAGGGTGACCGGACGAGTGCTTACGGTGAAAGCGCGCTACTGGCTCGACACCTGAGGAACCGTCATGGCCTCCAACCGCAGGGCCTTCCTGACGGCCACCGCCGTCACCGCGCTGGCCGCCGCCCCGGCGACGGCCGCGCCCGGTCCCCGTCCCCGCCCCCCTGTCACCGCACGCGCCGCCCTCGACGCACTGCTCGCCGGCAACCGGCGCTACGCCGCCGACCACCCGCGGCACCCGCACGACAGCGCCGGCCGGCGCCATCTGCTGGCCGCCGCGCAGCACCCCTTCGCGGTGATCGTCGGCTGCGTCGACTCCCGTGTGCCCCCGGAGCTGGTCTTCGACCAGGGGATCGGTGACCTGCTGTGCATAAGGACCGCCGGCCAGGTGCTGGACGAGGCCGTGCTCGGCTCCATCCAGTACGGCGTGGAGGAGCTGGGCGTCCCGCTCGTGCTGGTCCTCGGGCACGAGCGCTGCGGGGCCGTCGCCGCCACGCTGGAGCATCTGCGCACGGGGGCGCCGGTGCCGGGTCATCTGGAACTGCTGGTGGACGAGATCGTCCCCGCCGCCCGCCGGACCCGGGCGCTGCCCGGTGACTGGGCGGAGCACACGATGCGGGCCCATGCGGCGTGGGTACGGGACGCGATCCGGGCGGATCCCTCCTTCGGCGCCGCGCATGTCGAGGCCGCGCGGTTCGATCTCGATACGGGGCGCGTGTCTCTGCTGCCCTGAGGCCTGACGGCCCGTCTCCCTCCCTTCGCTCGAAACGCACCCCATGAAACACACCCCCGCCCTCACCCGGGCGCTCTCCGTCCTGCCCTCCCCCGCCGATCTCCGTTCCATGGCGCGTGCCCCGCGTCGCGATCTGCTGTGCGGGCTGACCGTGGCGGTCGTCGCGCTGCCGCTGGCCCTCGGCTTCGGTGTCACCTCCGGGCTCGGCGCCGCCGCCGGGCTGACCACGGCGGTCGTCGCCGGCGCGCTGGCCGCGCTGTGCGGCGGCAGCGCCCGCCAGGTCAGCGGCCCGACCGGCGCCATGACCGTCGTCCTCGTGCCGATCGTCCACCGCTACGGTGCCGACGGCGTCCTCACCGTCGGTCTGATGGCCGGCGTCGTCCTGCTGGTGCTCGCCTTCGCCCGTGCCGGGGCGGCGATGGCGTACGTGCCCGCGCCCGTGATCGCCGGCTTCACGCTGGGCATCGCCTGTGTGATCGCCCTGCAGCAGGTGCCCGCCGCCCTCGGTGTGCGCACGCCGCCGGGTGAGCAGGTCGCCGTCGTGGCGGCGCGGGCGGCCGAGGAGTTCGGTGGCGCCCCGCGCTGGCCGGCCCTGCTGCTCGCGGCCGGCGCGGCGGCCGTCGTGCTCGGCGGTGCCCGCTGGAAACCGGCCGTGCCCTTCTCCCTGGTGGCCGTCGCCGCCACGACCGCCGCCGCCGAGGCGCTGCACCTGCCCGTCACCCGTATCGGCTCGCTCCCGGCGTCCCTGCCCGCGCCCTCCCTCTCCTTCCTGGACCTCTCCCGGCTCCCCTCCCTGCTCGCCCCGGCCGCCGCGGTGGCCGCGCTCGCCGCCCTGGAGTCCCTGCTGTCGGCATCCGTCGCCGACGGGATGCGGCCCGGCGAGCGACACGACCCGTCGAAGGAGCTGTTCGGGCAGGGCATCGCCAACCTCGCGGCCCCGCTGTTCGGCGGTGTCCCGGCGACCGGCGCCATCGCGCGCACGGCGGTCAACGTGCGCACCGGCGCCGTCTCCCGGCTGGCCGCGCTCTCCCACGCAGTGATCCTCGCCGGGATCGCGGCCCTCGCCGCCCCGCTGGTGGGCCGCGTCCCGCTGGCCGCGCTGGCCGGGGTGCTGCTGGCGACGGCCGTGCGGATGGTGGAGCGGGACGCGGTCCGGGCGATGGCGAAGGCCACCCGTGGCGACGCGCTGGTGCTGATCCTCACCGCCGGCGCCACGCTCGCCCTGGACCTGGTGCGGGCGGTGCTGATCGGTCTCGGCGTCTCGGTGCTGCTGGCGCTGCGCGCGGCGGTGCGCGGCACCCGGCTCACCCCGGCCGCCGCCGACGAACTGCCGGGCGAGGCGGGCACGGTGACCTACCGGTTCGACGGCCCGCTGCTGTTCGCCGCCGCCCACCGCTTCCGGCGCAGCCTGGCCGACCTGCACGACGGCGTCTCGGCGGTCGACCTCAGGCTGTCCGGGCTGACGGCGGTGGACGCGACCGGGGCGCTCGCGCTGAGGGAGACCGTGGCCGAACTGCGCGGGCAGGGCGTGGAGGTCCGCATCAGCGGGGTCGAGCCCGGTCACCGCCGGGTCCTGGAGTCCTGCGGGGTCCTCACGCCCGTGGACAGCAGCGCGAAAAGGGGGGTTGTCCCCAGTGCGGCGGGCGTGGGCTCTCCCTAGGGTGGACCGCATGAGCTCACTGGACGCACCGCACACCGACCTCAAGAAGGACCTGGACGCCACTGTGCGGGCCCGCAGGGAACTGGGCGAGGAGTACGACTCCGCCCTCGTGGACTCCTTCCTGGAGAAGGTCGAGCAGCGGATCGACGACGCTGTGGAGCGCCGGATGCGGCGCCACCTGGCCGAGCAGCGGATGTCGGACGCGCGCGGCGCCCGGCGGCCGAAGTCGGCCGACACCTGGGCCGATCGCTTCGGCTTCGCCATCGTCTCGCTGGTCCTCGCGATCCCGCTGTCCGCGATCGGCGGCGCCCTCGCGGGGATGTCCGGGACGGTGGCCGCCTGGGTCGGCATCGTCGGTGTCAACGCGGCCCAGGCCGTGCGGCTCAACCCGGAACTGATCACCGGCCGGCGCGACCGGTCCGCCGAGCAGGACTGAGCGCCCCTGCGCCGGGATCGAGGGCGCGGCCCGGCTCAGGCCTGCCGGGTCGGCAGCACCATGATCTGACGCAGGTTGACATGCCGGGGGCGGCTGCTCGCGTAGGCGACGACGTCCGCGACCTCCGCCGCCGAGAGTCCCCCGATCGCCTCGAACATGCCGTCCAGTTGCCCGGACAGCTCTCCGCTGTCGACGTGCGCCTTCAGTTCGGTGTCCGTGAGCCCCGGCTCGATGTTGGTGACCCGCACATCACGCGGCCCGAACTCGGTGCGCAGGGACTGCGAGAGATAGGTGACGGCCGCCTTGGTCGCCCCGTACACCGCGTAGTTGGGGAAGGCGATGTGGGCACCGATGGAGGAGATGTTCACCAGGTCGGCGGTGCGGCCCTCGGCGGCCGCGGCCAGCAGGTCGGCGGTGAAAGCGCGGATGACCCGCAGCACCCCGGTCACATTGGTGTCGATCATCCGCTGCCACTCGTCGAGGCGCCCGTCGTCGACGGGGTTCGGCAGCATCACGCCGGCGTTGTTGACGACCAGGTCGACGGGCCCGAAGGCCTCGTGGACCAGGTCGCGGGCGGCCTCGACCGACGCGTCGTCGGTGACGTCGGCGGCCACCACCAGCGCCTCGCCGCCCTCGGCCCGGATCTTCCCGGCGACGGCCTCCAGCCGGTCCGCGCGCCGGGCGAACAGCGCCACCCGGGCGCCCTGTGCGGCGAGCCGGAGCGCGACGGCCTCGCCGATGCCGCTGGCGGCTCCGGTGACGACGGCGGTACGGCCGGAGAGGTTCTCGTACGACATGGGTGGTCCCCCTGGTGCGGTGGCCGGGGCGTCTCCCCGGCGGCTGACACCACCTTCGCCGGGCGCGGCGGTCCTACCCAGGGAACGGCTTTTCCTGGGTCTGCCAGTACCAGGTTCGGCGGCGATGCCCTCGCCTACGATCGCCCCATGGACGGGGACCGGATCGAAGGAGAAGTGGGCGGCTTCCTGCGCTCACGCCGCGCTCGCATACGGCCCGAGGAGGTGGGGCTGCCCGCGTACGGGCGGCGCCGCGTACCGGGCCTGCGCCGCGAGGAGGTGGCCCAGCTCGCGGGGGTCAGCGTGGACTACTACATCCGCCTCGAACAGGGCCGGGGCACCAGCGTTTCCGATGCCGTCCTGGACGCGATCGCGCGGGTGCTGAGGCTGGACGAGACCGAGCACGCGTATCTGCGTACGGTGGCCCGGCCCCGCAGACAGCGCAAGAAGCAACCGAGTGCGCCCCGTGTGCGCCCCGGCATCCAGATACTGCTGGACGGCATGGAACGCCACCCGGCCTTCGTGCTGGGCCGCCGGATGGACGTGCTGGCGTGGAACGCGCTCGGCGACGCGGTGAGCGGCTTCAGCCGCCTGGCACCGGGTGAGCGGAACATGCCCCGGCAGGTCTTCCTGGACCCGGCGGGCCGTGAGCTGTACCCCGAGTGGGCCGCGGTGGCCGCACAGACGGTGGCGCATCTTCGGCTGAACGCGGGCCTGTACGCCGACGACCGCGAGCTGTGCGCCCTGGTGGGCGAACTCTCCCTGAAGAGCGAGGACTTCCGCCGCCTGTGGGCGGACCACCAGGTCAAGGAGTGCGCCTACGGCGTGAAGAAGGTACGGCACCCGGTGGCGGGCCTGCTGACTCTCCCGTACGAGACCCTGACGGTCCCGGCGGACCCGGAGCAGACGATCGTGGTGTACACGCCGGAACCGGGTTCGGAGACGGCGGAACGCCTTGCCCTGCTGGGCAGTTGGGAGACAAGCGCCGCCCGCTGAGAAGAATTGCGCGGGGACCGCCGCACCCCCGTTGCCGGGGGGCGGGACGACGGCGGTCCCCGCGAGGGACGCGGGCCGGGTCAGGCCGGGCTTGCGCGTCCGTGGCGTCCATGGAGGTCCGGGAGCCGCTCCGGAGGTCCTTGGCGCCGTTCGCCGCCGGCCTGGGCGGGGAGCCGCTCCCGCCCTGCCGACACCACTAATGTGCCGGACCCGTGTTAAGCGGGTGCTGCGCGCACGTGACACGCGCGTACCACTTCCGCGACGGTACGAACGGCCGCGGTCACCGCAAGTTCGCCGCCGACACGGGCCGTTCACCGGACGTTCGCTACTGCTTTCCGCCCTTGGCCAGGAAGGCCAGCAGGTCCTGCCGGCTGACCACACCGGTCGGCTTGCCCTCGACCAGCACGATCGCCGCGTCCGCCGAACCCAGCACCGACATCAGGTCGCCGACCGGCTCGCCGGAGCCGACCTGGGGCAGCGGGGCCGACATGTGCTTCTCCAGCGGGTCCTCCAGCGAGGCCCGCTTGGAGAACAGGGCGTCCAGCAGCTCCCGTTCCACGACCGAACCGACGACCTCGGCGGCCATCACGTCCGGGTGACCGGCGCCCGGCTTGACCACCGGCATCTGCGAGACGCCGTACTCGCGCAGCACCTCGATGGCCTGGCCGACGGTCTCCTCCGGGTGCATGTGCACCAGGGAGGGGATGGCGCCGTGCGCCTTGTCGTTCAGGACGTCGGCGACGCGGGCGCTGGGGCCCTCGTCCTCCAGGAAGCCGTAGTCGGCCATCCACTCGTCGTTGAAGATCTTGCTGAGGTAACCACGGCCGCTGTCGGGCAGCAGGACGACCACGACGTCGTCCGGGCCGAGCCGCTCGGCGACCCGCAGCGCCGCCACCACGGCCATGCCGCAGGAGCCGCCCACCAGCAGACCCTCCTCCTTGGCGAGGCGGCGGGTCATCTGGAAGGAGTCCTTGTCGGAGACCGGGACGATCTCGTCGGCGACGGTCCGGTCGTAGGCGGTGGGCCAGAAGTCCTCGCCGACGCCCTCGACCAGGTACGGCCGGCCGGAGCCGCCGGAGTAGACGGACCCCTCGGGGTCGGCGCCGATGACCTTCACCTTGCCGTCGCTGGCGTCCTTCAGATAGCGGCCGGTGCCGGAGATGGTGCCGCCCGTGCCCACGCCCGCCACGAAGTGGGTGATCTTCCCCTCGGTCTGCTCCCACAGCTCGGGGCCGGTCGAGTGATAGTGCGAGAGCGGGTTGTTGGGGTTGGAGTACTGGTCGGGCTTCCAGGCGCCGGGGGTCTCGCGGACGAGCCGGTCGGAGACGTTGTAGTACGAGTCCGGGTGCTCGGGAGCGACCGCCGTCGGGCACACGACCACCTCGGCGCCGTACGCACGCAGCACGTTGATCTTGTCGGTGCTCACCTTGTCAGGGCAGACGAAGATGCACTTGTAGCCCTTCTGCTGGGCCACGATGGCGAGGCCCACACCCGTGTTGCCGCTGGTCGGCTCCACGATGGTGCCGCCCGGCTTCAGCTCGCCGCTCTGCTCGGCGGCCTCGATCATGCGCAGGGCGATGCGGTCCTTCACCGAGCCGCCCGGATTGAAGTACTCCACCTTGGCCAGGACGGTGGCCTGGATGCCTTCGGTCACGCTGTTGAGCCGCACCAGCGGGGTGTTGCCGACGAGGCTGATCATCGAGTCGTGGAAATGCACCGTTGTCTCCGGTTGCTTGCAAAAACAGTGTTTGTAGTGGTGCCGCCAGCCTAAGGCCCCCGGGTGACACGGGGCGGGCGTTCACTCCCCGTTGAGATTGGCGAACGGGCGGTACGGGGCAAGGAGTGGATGTACGGCTACGAGGAGGTGGCGGCGACGCATGACGAGCATGTCGAGGGCGCGAGTGGCCCGGCGCATCGCGGCCGGCGCGGCGTACGGCGGCGGCGGAGTCGGGCTGGCCGGCGCGGCCGCCGTCGGCCTGGTGCTGGCGGAACTGCAGATGGCGCGGCGCCATGTGGGCAACGGCAGCAGCGGCCGGGTGCCGGTGGCCGACGGGGTGTACGGCCATGTCTACGACGTCCCCGGTGAACCGCCCCTCAGACTGACCATGCTCGGCGATTCCACGGCCGCCGGGCAGGGGGTGCACCGTGCGGGCCAGACACCGGGTGCGCTGGTGGCGTCGGGGCTGTCGGCGGTGGCGGAACGGCCGGTGGAGCTGCGCAACGTCGCCCTTCCGGGAGCCCAGTCGGACGACCTGGACCGGCAGGTGGCGCAGGTGCTGTCGGGTTCGTTTCCCGTCCCCGACATCTGCGTGATCATCATCGGCGCGAACGACGTGACGCACCGGATGCCGCCGACGCGCTCGGTACGGCATCTGTCGGCGGCGGTACGGCGGCTGCGGACGGCCGGGGCGGAGGTGGTCGTCGGCACGTGTCCCGATCTCGGCACCATCGAGCCGGTGCAGCAGCCGCTGCGGTGGCTGGCCCGGCGGGCCTCGCGGCAGCTGGCGGCGGCGCAGACCATCGGGGCGGTCGAGCAGGGCGGGCGCACGGTGTCGCTGGGGGATCTGCTCGGGCCGGAGTTCGAGGCGAATCCGCGGGAGCTGTTCGGGCCGGACAACTACCACCCTTCGGTGGAGGGGTACGCGACCGCGGCGATGGCGGTGCTGCCGACGGTGTGTGCGGCGCTGGGGCTGTGGCCGGCGGAGGAGGAGCGGCCGGACGTCTCCCGCCGCGAGGGCTTCCTGCCGGTGGCCCGCGCCGCGGCCGAGGCGGCGTCCGAGGCAGGCACGGAGGTAACGGCGGCGATGCCGACGGGGCCTCGGGGGCCGTGGGCGTTGCTGAAACGCCGCCGCCGACGCCGCGTCCCGGAAGCCGAGCCGGCGACCCCGTCCCCCTGACCTCTCCCTCCACCCACCCGACTCGCTCGACAAAAGGCGAGGGCCGAGCCATCGGTCCCTCGCCTTTTTACGTCCGTGGGCGCGTGCGGGGACCTCTCGGTCTACCGAGGCGGGCGGGTGGGTGGGAGAATGGGAGTCGAGCCAAGCAAGCGCTTAGACAATTGCGGTCAGTGTCACACCCCGACACCGATGACCTCGCAGGTACGGACGGGTAACTTCCCAACCGGTCCTGCAAACACCCCGTAGATGCCACTGGAGCCGTGATGCCCGAAGCCGTCATCGTCTCGACCGCCCGCTCCCCGATCGGCCGCGCCGGCAAGGGTTCCCTCAAGGACCTGCGCCCCGACGACCTGACCGCGACGATCATCCAGGCGGCCCTCGCCAAGGTCCCCGAGCTGGACCCCAAGGACATCGACGACCTGATGCTCGGCTGTGGCCTCCCGGGCGGCGAGCAGGGCCACAACCTCGGCCGGATCGTCGCCGTACAGATGGGCATGGACCATCTGCCGGGCTGCACCGTCACCCGTTACTGCTCCTCCTCGCTGCAGACCTCCCGCATGGCCCTGCACGCCATCAAGGCCGGCGAGGGCGACGTCTTCATCTCGGCCGGCGTCGAGACGGTCTCCCGCTTCGTCAAGGGCAGCTCCGACGGCCTCCCGGACACGCACAACCCCCTCTTCGCCGAGGCCGAGGCCCGCACCGAGGCCGTCGCCCAGCAGGAGGGCACCACGTGGCACGACCCGCGTGAGGACGGACTGGTCCCCGACGCGTACATCGCGATGGGCCAGACCGCCGAGAACCTGGCCCGCTGGAAGGGCGTCACCCGCCAGGACATGGACGAGTTCGGCGTCCGCTCGCAGAACCTCGCCGAGGAAGCCATCAAGAACGGCTTCTGGGAGCGCGAGATCACCCCGGTGACCCTCCCCGACGGCACGGTCGTCAGCAAGGACGACGGCCCGCGTGCCGGCGTCACGATGGAGGGCGTGGCGGGCCTCAAGCCGGTCTTCCGCCCGGACGGCCTCGTCACCGCCGGCAACTGCTGCCCGCTCAACGACGGCGCCGCCGCCGTCGTCATCATGAGTGACACCAAGGCGCGCGAGCTGGGCCTGACCCCGCTCGCCCGCATCGTGTCGACCGGTGTCTCCGGCCTCTCCCCGGAGATCATGGGCCTCGGCCCGGTGGAGGCCAGCAAGCAGGCCCTGCGCCGCGCCGGCCTGACCATCGACGACATCGACCTCGTCGAGATCAACGAGGCCTTCGCCGCCCAGGTGATCCCCTCCTACCGGGACCTCGGCATCGACATCGACAAGCTGAACGTCAACGGCGGCGCCATCGCCGTCGGCCACCCCTTCGGCATGACCGGCGCCCGTATCACCGGCACCCTCATCAACTCGCTGCAGTGGCACGACAAGCAGTTCGGCCTGGAGACGATGTGCGTCGGCGGCGGCCAGGGCATGGCGATGGTCATCGAGCGCCTCAGCTGACCCACGCTCGGTAGCGAACCGGGCACAGCAGGTGGACGAACGGCCCAGAACCCGGAAAACCCCCGGGTTCTGGGCCGTTTTGTGATCCAATCTCCCTCAGGATGTGACCTATCTCCCCGCGGGAGGCATCTGCGCAGGTCAGTGCCGGGGCCCGGGAGACGCCCGAACCAAAGTCCTGTCCGTTTCGTGATGTTACGCACTGACAGCTGGTTAGTCCGCCCTTCAAGCTGATGTAGGAAGTCGGGGGTCGACTTTGAACCTGGGAGTACGTCAGTGAGCGCCATGCCGATCGCCCTGCTGCTCACCACGGCCGCCACGGGCGCCGTGGGCGTCGCCGTCCTGCGCACCGTCCTGAAGCTGCGCCGCCAGCTCGCGAACCTTCAGGCCCAGCTCGGCGAGAACCAGGCGGCCGCCATGCGCGCACTGCTGCCCGCCGCCCGTACGGCCGCCGACACGGACGAGATACGCGCGGCCGTGGCCGAGGCACTCGCCGAGGAACGGGAGCGCGAGCTGGCCGAGGCCCGTGCGTTCTGGGCGGCCCAGGAGGCCCGCGACGCCTCCGACGCACCGTCGCTGCTCGGCCTCGCCGACGCCGATCCGTTCCTGCCCCGGCAGGCCGACTTCGCGGGCCTGGAGCCGCTGGAGCCGGTCACCGAGCCCGCCGCCGAGGCCGACGAGACCACCGGTGAGTCCCCCGAGCTGGCCGCGGCCCGCCGCCGCCACCCCTCGCACCCCGACTTCGTCCCGGTGCAGTCGCCGGTCGTGAACGACCACGAGCGCACGGTGACCACGCTGGAACAGCTCGCCGCCGACCAGATCGAACTCTCCGACGTCCGCCCGGGCCCGCTCGGCACCCTCGACGTCTACGTCTTCGCCGACGGCACCACCCTGTGCATGACCCCCGGCCACCGAGAGACGGCGGAGCGCCTGGCCGCAGCCCTCCGCGAGGGCGAAACCCCGTACCTCCTCGGCGGCTCGGGCATCTCCGGCGCCTACACCCTGACCTTCACCTGCGGCGAGGACACCGTCTACATCCTGGCGGATCGCGTCATAGCGTCCCTGTAGTCAAGCGCCCCGAAAGGGGCGCGGGGCCGTATCGAACACACGGCTCCGCCGCGTGGGCGCGACAAGCCACAACGCACCCGCATCCGTCGGCGACGCTCAGACCCCCGCCTTCTTCCGCGCCTCCTCCACCAGCTCCACCGCCTCGGTGACCTGATCCTCGCTCTCCAGCAGCAGAGCCAAATCATGCGCGGCCACCAGAATTTGGTCAGCCGCCGCGAACATCCCCGCGTCCGGCATCTCCCGCGGCTCGGCGGCCGGCTCCTCGATGTTCTGCGTCCACCGGGCCAACTGCCTGGCCAGCGCCAGCGCCTCCGCGGCGGCGCCGCGTTGCAGCCGGCTCTGCGGGGCCGCCCGCAACCGGTCGGCGAAGTGATCCACTGCTCGGGTCAAGGGCGTCGTATCAACCACGCGCCGAGCGTAACGCGCCGCACTGTTGCCAATACGCGAACGCTCAGGCACCGTGACGTGAAGGACCGGCTTACATCCCCTTTGCGTTCGGAGGCGCCGATGTCCCAACTCTTCTCCGAGGAGACCCACCGCAATCTGCTCGCCCGCATTCCGCACTGCACCGGTCGTGAAGTCTCCGACTGGTTGCGCACCGTAGAAGAAGGCCCCGCTCTCTTCCGCTTCGAGGAGAAGGTCAGCTGGCTCCGGCACGAGTACGACCTCGCGTACGGCCACGCCAAGGCGATCGTTCATGAGTACGACCTGAGGAGGGCGGCCCGGAAGCTGCTCTAAGACGCCGAAAGGGCCCCGGGTCGAACCCGGGGCCCTTTCACACCGCTTCACCGCTTCACGCGACGGGCGTGTCGGCTAGTCGTTGTTGCTGAAGATCGCCACCAGCCGCAGCATCTCCACGTAGATCCACACCAGGGTCATGGTGAGGCCGAACGCGGCGAGCCAGGACTCGCTCCGCGGTGCGCCGTAGGCGATGCCGTCCTCGATCTGCTTGAAGTCGAGGGTCAGGAAGAACGCGCCGAGCACGATGGCGATGATGCCGACGAGCGCGCCGAGCGGGCCGAAGCTGCGCAGGCCGCCGTTCTCGGCGACGCCGAACGCGACCAGCAGCAGGTTGACCGCCATGACGAGGACGAAGGCCATGGCGATGGCCATGCCGATGCGGGCGTAGCGCGCCGTGACGCGGATCCAGCCGGCCTTGTAGATCAGCAGGGTGGCGGCGGAGACCGCCATGGTGCCGAGCACCGCCTGGAAGGGGGCGCCGCTCCAGCGGCTGTTGTACATCTCGCTGATGACGCCGAGGAAGACGCCCTCGAAGGCGGCGTACCCCAGGATCAGCGCGGGCGACGGGGTGCGCTTGAAGCTCTGCACCAGCGCCAGGACCATCGCGACGATCGCGGCGCCGAAGGCCAGCGCGTAGCTGGTCCCCGAGACCGGCAGCAGCGTCCAGGCGAGGACGGCGCCGACGGCGACCGTGCCGAGCGTGAGGGCCGAGCGCATGACGACGTCGTCCATCGTCATCCGGTCGGTGGTGACCGGGGCCTGCGGCGGGGCGCCGTACCGCACGCCCTGCTGGGCGTAGGGGTTCTGGGCGTACGGATTCTGCGCGTAGGGGTTGCCTTGTGCGTACCCGGCCTGCGGTGCGGTGTTGAAGCCGGCGTAGCCGTTGTCGCGGCTGAACCCCCGTCGCGAGAAGACCGGGTTACTGCTCCTCATTTCGCTCCTCCATGGCTGCCGTGCGCAGCCTTGGCTCAAGAGTAATGGATTGGCAAAGGACCGAGCCTGATACTTGAGGAGGATCTTTCCCGTGCCGTGCTGCGCAACACGCTACGCGGAAGGCTTGTTCCCGGCCACGGTGAGGGGGAAGCCTGTGTAGGCCTCGGCGAGGTCGGTCTCGGCCGCGCGGGAGGAGGCGATCCGTTCCAGCCGGGCCAGCTGCAGACGGGCGTCGAAGGCGGTGGCGTCCGGGGCGGGGTGGAGCAGGGTCGTCATGTCGTAGGAGAACCGCTCGGCCTGCCAGATGCGGCGCAGGCAGGTCGCGGAGTAGGCGTCGAGGAGTTCGGGGGAACCGGTCTCCTCGGCGTGGGTGAGCGCGCGGGCGAAGGTGACGACGTCACCGACGGCCAGATTCAGCCCTTTGGCCCCCGTCGGCGGCACGATGTGAGCGGCATCACCGGCCAGGAAGAGCCGGCCGTGGCGCATCGGCTCGTGCACGTAGGACCGCATGGGCGTGACCGACTTCTGGGTGAGGGGTCCGCGTTCCAGTGCCCAGGCGTCGTCGGTCTCCAGGCGCCGTTCCAGTTCGGCCCAGATCGCGTCGTCGGTCCAGTCCTCGGGCCTGGTCTCGGCGGGTACTTGGAGGTAGAGGCGGGAGACGGACGGGGAGCGCATGGACAGCAGCGCGAAGCCCCGGTCGTGGCGGGCGTAGACCAGCTCGTCGCTGGAGGGGGCGACGTCGGCGAGGATGCCGAGCCAGGCATAGGGGTACGACCGCTCGAACACCCGGGAGACGGCGGGCGGGAGGGCCTTTCTGGCCACACCCCGGAAGCCGTCGCACCCGACGACGTAGTCGCACTCGAGTACGTCGTCGCACCCTTGGTACCGGAAGCGCACACGCGGCCGGTCGCCGGTGGCGTCCTCGACGGCCAGGGCCTCCGCCTCGAACAGCAGCGGCCCCCCGTCGGCCAGCTGGAGGGCGATCAGGTCCTTGCAGACCTCGGTCTGGGCGTAGACCATGACGGACCGTCCGCCGGTGAGCGCGGGGAAGTCGACGCGGTGGCGGCGCCGCCCGAAGCGCAGCTCGATCCCGTCGTGCCGCAGCCCTTCCCGGTCCATCCGCTCCCCGGCCCCGGCCGCCCGCAGCACGTCGACCGTGCCCTGCTCCAGGATCCCGGCGCGCTGGCGGTGTTCGACGTAGACACGGTCGCGGCCCTCCAGGACGACCGAGCCGATGCCCGCGCGGTGCAGCAGCCGCGCCAGCAACAGTCCGGCCGGTCCGGCTCCGATGATCCCCACGGTGGTACGCATCGGTCGTTCCCTTCCCTGGAGCCCGCCAGCGTTCGCATGGTGAAGTTTGTTTCACCGACTTCCGAGCGCGAGTCTCCGCCGCGCGGACCGTGCTGTCAACGGTCGCGCAGCCGTTCGAAGGGTGTGTTCAAAGGGTGGGTTCGGAGGCGAAAGTGCCCGGAGCCGGACTTGAACCGGCACGCCCGCGAAGGGGCAGCGAGGTTTAAGCTCGCCGTGTCTGCATTCCACCATCCGGGCAGGCCATGGGCTCCGCTCTCAAGTTCTGAGCCTATCGGGACGCGTCCCCCGAACAGCGGAACGACGGATCGATGTTGTCTTATTTTATTGACTTCTGAGGGTGCATCAGCCCAGTAAACACGCCATACGCACTTGCCAATAGCGTGGCGTGGCGTGTGCGCGCGCGTACGCGGAATGACGGAATTTCACCTACCGAACGAGGGCGCTCCACCTGTTCTCGACAACGTCGGTCTCGGGGTCGCCCGTCCTCCCCAGGTATGACACGCACCCGCTCCGTCCGACCGGAGTCGCCCCTCGGAACCGGAACAGCGGCTGACTCCACGGACGTCTTCGGCCGAGACGATGGATCCGTCCCCATGAACTGACGTCGTCCCGACAGGAGCACCTTCCCGTGACCACCACACCCACCGCCGGCCGGACCACGGCCGTGGCCGCACGCGCCACGGAGCTGTCGAAGATCTACGGGCAGGGCGAGACCCGGGTGGTCGCCCTGGACCGGGTCTCCGTCGACTTCCGGCAGGCCGAGTTCACCGCGATCATGGGCCCGTCCGGTTCCGGCAAGTCCACGCTGATGCACTGCGTGGCCGGCCTGGACA
Source organism: Streptomyces griseochromogenes (assembly GCF_001542625.1). Taxonomy (NCBI): domain Bacteria; kingdom Bacillati; phylum Actinomycetota; class Actinomycetes; order Kitasatosporales; family Streptomycetaceae; genus Streptomyces; species Streptomyces griseochromogenes. The sequence goes on from NZ_CP016279.1 coordinate 9,932,964, forward strand.
GCTTCTCGTCGGGATCCGTGCGGATCGGCGAGACCGAGCTCGGCTCCCTGAAGGACAAGCAGCTCACCAAGTTGCGCCGGGATAAGATCGGCTTCATCTTCCAGGCCTTCAACCTGCTGCCGACGCTGACCGCGCTGGAGAACATCACCCTCCCGATGGACATCGCCGGCCGCAAGGCCGACAAGGCGTGGCTGGACCAGGTCATCCAGATGGTCGGCCTGTCCGGACGGCTCAGCCACCGGCCCTCCCAGCTCTCCGGCGGTCAGCAGCAGCGCGTCGCCGTGGCCCGCGCGCTCGCCTCCAAGCCCGAGATCATCTTCGGTGACGAGCCGACCGGAAACCTCGACTCGCGCTCCGGCGCCGAGGTGCTCGGCTTCCTGCGCAACTCCGTGCGCGAGCTGGGCCAGACGGTGGTCATGGTGACCCACGACCCGGTGGCGGCGGCGTACGCGGACCGCGTGGTCTTCCTCGCGGACGGGCGGATCGTGGACGAGATCTACGCTCCGACGGCCGACGCCGTCCTCGACCTCATGAAGCAGTTCGACGCGAAGGGCCGGACCAGCTGATGTTCCGCACAGCCCTGCGCAACGTACTCGCGCACAAGGCCCGGCTCCTGATGACCGTGCTCGCCGTCATGCTCGGCGTGGCGTTCGTGTCCGGGACCCTGGTCTTCACCAACACCATCTCCGACGCCTACCAGAAGAGCTCCGCCAAGGGCTTCGACCACGTCGACGTCGCCGTCCGGGCCAAGTACCAGGACTCCAAGGGCAACCAGGTCGGCAAGACCCCCGAGCTGACCCAGGCGCTGCTCGACAAGGCCGCGAAGGTCCCGGGCGCCGCCTCCGCGACCGGTGTCGTCACCGGCTTCACCGCGATCGCCGACAAGGACGGCAAGCTGGTCGGCGGCGACTGGCAGTCCGAGGGCGGCAACTACTCGGGCACCAAGGACGCCCGCTACCCGCTGACGAGCGGGCACGCCCCGCGCGGCAAGGACGAGGTGCTGATCGACTCCAAGACCGCCGAGCGCGCCGGCTACAAGGTCGGCGACACGGTGCGCCTGTCCGTCGACGGCCCGGTCCTCACCCCGCGCATCAGCGGCATCTTCACCACCGACGACGGCAACGTGGCCGCCGGTGGCAGCCTCGCCCTGTTCGACACGCCGACCGCGCAGAAGCTGTTCGGCAAGAAGGGCGCGTACGACGAGATCGACGTCCAGGCGGCGGCGGGAACCAGCCAGGCCGCGCTCAAGTCCACGCTGGACAAGGCTTTGCCTTCGCACCTGGTGGAGACCACCACCGGCAAGCGGCTCGCCGACGAACAGGCGCAGATGATCTCCGCCTCGATGAGCGGTCTGAAGCAGGCCCTGCTGGTGTTCGCCGGCATCGCCCTGTTCGTCGGCACGTTCATCATCGCCAACACCTTCACCATGCTGGTCGCCCAGCGCACCAAGGAACTGGCCCTGCTGCGGGCGGTCGGCGCCTCCCGCCGGCAGGTCACCCGCTCGGTGCTGATCGAGGCGTTCGTGGTCGGCACGGTCGCCGGTGTGACCGGTCTGGTCGCCGGCATCGGCATCGGCGCGGGGCTGCGGAGCCTGATGGGCTCCTTCGGCGCGGCCATGCCGGACGGACCGCTGGTGATCACGCCGGGCACCGTGGTGTCCGCGCTCGCCGTCGGCATCGTCATCACCGTGCTGGCCGCCTGGCTGCCGGGCCGCCGGGCCGCGAAGATCCCGCCGGTGGCGGCGATGAGCAGCGTGCACGCCAAGGCGACCACCAAGTCGCTGGTGCTGCGCAACACGCTCGGCGCACTGTTCTCGGCGGCCGGCATCGCGGTGGTCCTCTCGGCCACGACGATGGACACGGACTCCGCCCAGGGCCCCATGGGTCTCGGTGCCGTCCTGCTCATCATCGGCGTGTTCATCCTGACCCCGCTGCTGTCCCGCCCGCTGATCGCGGCCGCCTCCCCGGTGCTGCGCCTCTTCGGTGTCTCGGGCAAGCTGGCCCGCCAGAACTCGGTGCGCAACCCGCGCCGTACGGCGGCCACGGCCTCCGCGCTGATGATCGGCCTGACCCTGATCACCGGGATGACGGTGATGGCGGGCAGCCTGCAGACGGCGATCGACAAGATGGCCAGCTCGGCGGTCCGCGCGGACTACATCGTCTCGATGGCCAACCGCTCGCCGCTCTCCCCCAAGGTGGCACAGCAGATCGCCGCCACCGACGGGGTCACCGCCAGCAGCCCGCTACGCGACGCGGAGTCCCGCATCGACGGCCGGACCGAGTTCCTGACCGGCGTCAACGGCTCGGTGATCGGCGAGCTGACGGACCTCAAGGTGCAGGACGGCACGTTCAAGGTCGACGGCACGCACGTCGTCGTGGACAAGGACCGCGCCAAGGACTACGGCTGGCGGGCCGGTTCCCAGTTCACCGCGCACTACGCGGACGGCAAGGCGCAGAAGCTGACGGTCGCCGGGATCTACGAGGGCAACGACCTGCTCAACGGGATCATCGTCGACAACAAGGACGTCACCCCGCACCTGAAGGACCCGGCCGACATGCAGGTCATGGTCAAGACGGCGGACGGCGCCTCCGACGCGGTCAAGACGAAGCTGGAGAAGGCACTCGGTACCAACCCGGCGATCAAGGTCCAGGACAAGCAGGACATCTCCAACGGCATCGCGAAGATGTTCACGACGATGCTGAACATGCTCTACGGCCTGCTCGGCATGGCGGTGATCGTCGCGGTCCTCGGCGTCATCAACACCCTGGCCATGTCGGTCTTCGAGCGCTCCCAGGAGATCGGGATGCTCCGTGCGATCGGCCTGGACCGCAAGGCGATCAAGCGGATGGTCCGCCTGGAGTCCTTGGTGATCTCCCTGTTCGGCGGCGTGCTCGGCATCGGCCTGGGCGTGTTCTTCGGCTGGGCGGCCGGTGAGCTGCTGGGGACGAAGATGCCGACGTACGAACTGGTGCTGCCCTGGGGCCGGATGACGGTCTTCCTGCTGCTGGCGGCGGCGGTCGGCGTGCTGGCCGCCCTGTGGCCGGCCCGGCGCGCGGCCCGGCTGAACATGCTGGCGGCGATCAAGGCCGAGTAGCACCACGGCGCCGAGGGGCCCCGCTCTGCCGACGCGGAGCGGGGCCCTTGCCGTGTCAGCCGTGCCAGGTGCGGGTGCGCAGCGGCAGACCGGAGGCGCCGGACTCGGGAGTGCGGACGGCCAGGACCTGGTTGACGCCGATGCGGTTGCGTTCGAAGGCGAGCGCGCAGGCGGCCATGTACAGGCGCCAGACACGGGCCCGGCCGGGGCTGGACAGGCGGACGGCGCGGTCCCAGCCGGTTTCCAGGTTGGCGACCCAGTGGCGCAGGGTGCGGGCGTAGTGCTCGCGGATGGACTCCACGTCACGGACCTCGAAGCCGGCCCGCTCCAGCTGGGTGACGGTGGTGCCGATGGGGGCGAGCTCGCCGTCGGGGAAGACGTACGCGTCGATGAACCGGTCGACCTCGTACGCCCCTTCGTCGCGCTGCGGGCGGCGGGCGATCTGGTGGTTGAGCAGCCGTCCGCCGGGCTTCAGCAGGGCGTACAGGGCGCTCGTGTACTCGAGGTAGCGCTCGGTGCCGACGTGTTCGGCCATGCCGATGGAGGAGATCGCGTCGAAGGGGCCGTCCACGACGTCCCGGTAGTCCTGGACCCTGATCTCCACCCGGTCGGTCAGGCCCTCGTCGGCGACGCGCTTGCGGGCGTAGGCGGCCTGTTCCTGGGAGAGGGTGATACCGACGACGCCGACGCCGTGCTCACGGGCCGCGTGAATGGCCATCGAGCCCCAGCCGCAGCCGACGTCCAGCAGCCGCCGACCGGGCGTCAGGCCGAGCTTGCGGCAGACCAGTTCGAGCTTGTCGCGCTGGGCCGACACCAGTGTGGCGTCCTCTTCGGCGGGCCCCCAGTAGGCGCACGAGTACACCATCGACGCGCCGAGGACGATCTCGTAGAAGTCGTTGCCGACGTCGTAGTGGTGGCTGATGGCCCGCTTGTCGCTGTGCCGGGTGTGCAGATGACGGCGCCTGCGGACCTCCTCGCGCGGCGGGGCCGGCGGGAGCGGCGGTCCGGCGAGTTTCAGCAGCTCGCGGGCCGCGGCCCGTACCTCCGGATCGCGCATGGCCTGGACGAGGCTGCGGGCGTCGTCCCCGCGCTCCCAGATCAGCCCGGCCATGGCGTCGAGCGCGGCGTACAGGTCGCCCTCGATGTCCAGGTCTCCGGCGACCCAGGCGCGGGCCAGGCCCAGCTCGCCCGGTTTGAACAGCAGTCGGCGCAGGGCGCGGCGGTTGCGGATGACGAGGACCGGTGTAGCCGGCGGGCCGGCTTGGGAACCGTCCCAGGCGCGGATCCGCACCGGGAGGGGGACTCCCAGCAGCTGCTCGGCAACCCTTGTCAGCCGCGACGCGGCGTCGGCCATGGCGCACACCTCCAAGACGACGATCCCGGATGTCCGTTCACCACGTAAACACCTGCGGGGCCCGGCCGCAGTCCCGCAAAGGAGTTACAGCTGAGCAAAACGCGTGCATGGGCCACGAGTCAACGGGGCACGAGGCCGCTGTCGGTCGTGCCCACATCCTCACCGCCGGGCGTCACCGGTCGGTCTCAGCGGGAACGCGGCCCCGGACACGCCGAAGGGGCCGCCCGCACCACGGATGGCGGGCGGCCCCTTCGGGGTGTGCGTGGATGACCTGGGGTCAGGAGGCCTTGGCCTTCGCCTCGGTCTTGGCCGCGGCGGCGACCGGCGCCGGCTTGGCGGCCTCGTAGAACTCCTCGCGGGGGTTCTCCATGGCGCCGAGCGAGACGACCTCGCGCTTGAGGAACATGCCGAGCGTCCAGTCGGCGAAGATGCGGATCTTGCGGTTCCAGGTCGGCATCGCCAGACCGTGGTAGCCACGGTGCATGTACCAGGCGAGGCGGCCCTTGAGCTTGATCTTCATCTTGCCCATGACGATCATCGCGACGCCCTTGTGCAGGCCGAGACCGGCGACCGCACCCTTGTTGGCGTGGCTGTACTCCTTCTGCGGGAAGCCCCGCATGCCGGAGACCACGTTGTCGCCGAGGACCTTGGCCTGGCGCAGCGCGTGCTGGGCGTTCGGCGGGCACCAGGCGTTCTCGATGCCGGCCTTGCGGGAGGCGACGTCCGGCACCTGGGCGTTGTCGCCCGCGGCCCAGATGTAGTCCGTGCCCTGGACCTGGAGGGTGGGCGCGCAGTCGACGTGGCCGCGCGGACCGAGCGGGAGGCCGAAGCGGGCCAGGGCCGGGTTGGGCTTGACGCCGGCCGTCCAGACGATCGTGTTGGAGTCGACCTCGAGGCCGTTCTTCAGCACGACGTGGCCGCCGACGCAGGAGTCCATCGAGGTGGAGAGGTAGATCTCCACGCCGCGGCTCTCCAGGTGCTCCTTGCCGTACTGGCCGAGCTTGGGGCCGACCTCGGGAAGGATCTTGTCGGCGGCGTCGACGAGGATGAAGCGCATGTCCTCACGGGACACGTTCTTGTAGTACTTGGCCGCGTCGCGGGCCATGTCCTCGACCTCGCCGATGGTCTCCGCACCCGCGAAGCCACCGCCGATGAAGACGAAGGTGAGCGCCTTGCGGCGGAGCTCCTCGTCGGTCGTGGAGTCGGCCTTGTCCAGCTGCTCGAGGACGTGGTTGCGCAGGCCGATGGACTCCTCGATGCCCTTCATGCCGATGCCCTGCTCGGCGAGGCCGGGGATCGGGAAGGTGCGGGAGACCGCGCCCATCGCGATGACCAGGTAGTCGAAGGGCAGCTCGTACGCCTCGCCCACCAGCGGGGCGATCGTGGCGACCTTGCGGTCCTGGTCGATGGTGGTGACCCGGCCGGTGAGGACCTCCGCCTTCGGCAGCACGCGTCGCAGCGGGACGACGACGTGGCGAGGGGAGATGCTGCCGGCGGCGGCTTCGGGGAGGAAGGGCTGGTAGGTCATGTACGACCGGGGGTCGACGACCGTGACGGTCGCCTCTCCGTAGCGCATCTTCTTGAGGATGCGCCGAGCTGCGTACAGGCCTACGTACCCACCGCCTACTACGAGGATCCTGGGACGCTCCGTGGTGCTCATGCCATCGAGTATCCACCCGCCTTGGCAGGGGTGCTCGTGCGCCCCTTCACAAGGTCCGACAGGGCCTGTGCTAAACTCCGCGGCCCGCGTGACGCAGGTCATGACGGCGAGGGGGAACCACTGGGCGGTCTGACCCGTTGTCAAGGCCGCGTGAGCTGCCTCTCTGGGCACGCGGGGTGCTCGTGAGCATCTCGCGACACCCCCGGAACAACCCCTTCCGGGCCCCCCTTACACCCACCGTCTGAACATGTTCAAACGGCTCAGCGGCCCCTGGAAGGGCCAACCGGCCCCACTTCGGGGTTCCACGACCCGGAAATCCTTGTGAAGAACTTCACGAACTTTTCCGACCGGCCGTCACCGAGGGGCCCCTGAGGACCCCTCAGCCCCGCTCAGACGTTATCCGACCTGCTCAGCCGACGGCTACTGGCCAGTAACAAAAGAGAGCTACGCCACCGACCACGCGATGCCGTCGAGGATGTCGTGCTCGCTGACGACGACCTCCTCGGCGCCGGTCCGCTCCATGATCGCGAGCAGCACGAGGGCGCCCGCGCCGATGACGTCGACACGGCCCGGGTGCATGGACGGGATCGCCGCGCGCTCGGCGTGCGTGGAACGCAGCAGCCGTTCGGTGATCTCGCGGACGCGCTCGCGCGAGATGCGCGAGTGGTGGATGCGCTCGGAGTCGTACTCGGGCAGGTCCTGGGCGATCGCGGACACGGTCGTCACCGAGCCGGCGAGGCCGACCAGGGTGCGTGCCTCGCGCAGCGGGACCGTCTCCTCGGCGAGGTCCAGGGCGGCCTCGATGTCCGCCCTCATGGCGGCGATCTGCTCCTCGGTGGGCGGGTCGCTCACCTTGCCGTCGTGCACCAGGTGCCGTTCGGTCATCCGCACGCAGCCGACGTCCACCGACCGCGCGGCCGACACATGGCCGTCGCCGACGACGAACTCGGTGGAGCCGCCGCCGATGTCCACCACCAGGTACGGCCTGGCCATGTCTTCGCGGCCCTTGAGTTCCTTCGTCGCTCCCGTGAAGGAGAACTCGGCCTCCTGGCCGCCGCTGATGACCTCGGGTTCGACACCGAGGATGTCGACGACACCGCGCACGAACTCGTCCCGGTTCTCCGCGTCCCGCGAGGCGGAGGTGGCGACGAACCGCACCGACGCGCCGCCCAGTTCGCGGATGACGTCCGCGTACTCACGGCAGGCCGCGAAGGTCCGCTCCAGCGCCTCGGGCGCGAGCCGGCCGGTGCGGTCCACGCCCTGGCCGAGCCGCACGATCGTCATGCGCCGGTCCAGCTCCAGCAGCTCGCCGGTGGCCGGGTTGACGTCGGCGACCAGCAGCCGGATCGAGTTGGTACCGCAGTCGACGGCGGCGACACGGGTGAACCCCTCGGCGACCAGCGGCCGGTGGGCGAAGAAGCCGCTGCGGACCTCGGCGGGGTCGAAGACCGCGCCCTGCTCGCCCGGGTGCTCGTCCGCCGGATCGGGCGCCTGGAGCGGCTGCACGCACGGCCCCTTGCGCCACCACTCGGGCAGCATGGCGATCGCCTCGTCGCCGAGCGGGTTCACGCCCGGGCCCGCGGCCAGCGAATGGGCCACCAGGACGTGCAGGCACTTCACGCGGTCCGGCATGCCGCCCGCGCTCGGGAAGCCCTCCAGGACCTCGATCTCGTCCCGGCGCCGGATGTAGTCCTCGTGCGCGGCCCGGTAGGCGGCGGCCAGTTCGGGGTCGCTCCCCAGCCGCTCGGTCATCTCCTTCATGACGCCGTCCGCCTCCAGCGTGCCGATCGCCGAGGCGGCGCGCGGGCACGTCAGGTAGTACGTCGTCGGGAAGGGCGTGCCGTCCGGCAGCCGCGGGGCCGTCTCCACGACGTCCGGCTGCCCGCACGGGCACCGGTGCGCGATCGCCCGCAGCCCACGCGGCGGACGCCCGAGCTGCTGCTTGAAGGCCTCGACGTCCGCGTCGGTCGGCTCGGTGCGCGGAGTGGGCGGCGGAGGCGTTTCCATGACTGTCTTCAGCTGTCTTTCTGTCGGTTCACTGGTCGGAAGCGTCGGACTTGTCGACGCCGTCCCAGACGTTCGCGTACCAGGGCCGGTGGGCGGCCCCGAGGTCGGCGCGGGACTGCTTGGCCGCGCCCGGGTCGATCACGATGTACCCGGTCTCACCTGGCATCACATAGTGCAGCCGACGCCGGATCTGCTGCTTGGCGTAGGCGTCGTCCTGCCAGCGCGCCTTGAGGTCGCGCAGTTGCTCGACGCGTTTGCGGGCCCGCTCCTGCTGCCGTTGCTGGTCGGCGATCTCGGCGCGCTGGGACACGTACTGCCGCATCGGGTAGGCGAGCGCGACGATCAGCGTGCACAGCACCAGGGCGAGCAGGGCGGCGCGGCCGGTGAGCCGGGAGCGGCGCGCCTGGCGCTTGGTCTGGGAGCGGTAGACCCGGGCCGCCGTCTGCTCGCCGAGCAGCCTGAGCCTGGTCGCGGTGGAGAACCGGTCCCGGTCCTTCACGGCCATGTTCCCCGCCTCCCGTTCCACGCGCGTACGTCCCCGCACACGGTACGGGACCGAGTACGGGGACGTACGTACGACTGGCTAGGCCTTACGCCAGGTTGGGTCAGCCCTTGAAGCGGGGAAACGCGCTGCGGCCGGCGTACACCGCCGCGTCGTCGAGGATCTCCTCGATGCGCAGCAGCTGGTTGTACTTGGCGACGCGCTCGGAGCGGGCCGGGGCGCCGGTCTTGATCTGGCCGCAGTTGGTGGCGACGGCCAGGTCGGCGATGGTGACGTCCTCGGTCTCGCCGGAGCGGTGGGACATCATGCACTTGAAGCCGCTGCGCTGGGCCAGCTCGACGGCGTCCAGGGTCTCGGTCAGCGAGCCGATCTGGTTCACCTTCACGAGCAGCGCGTTGGCGGCGCCGTCCTCGATGCCGCGGGCCAGGCGCTCCGGGTTGGTGACGAACAGGTCGTCGCCGACCAGCTGGACCTTGTCGCCGAGCTTGTCGGTGATGACCTTCCAGCCGGCCCAGTCGTCCTCGAACAGCGGGTCCTCGATGGAGACGAGCGGGTAGGCCGCGACGAGCTCCTCGTAGTACTCCGTCATCTCGGCGGCGGAGCGCTCCTTGCCCTCGAAGAGGTACTTGCCGTCCTTGTAGAACTCGGAGGCGGCGACGTCGAGCGCGAGGGCGATCTGCTGGCCGGGGGCGTAGCCGGCCTCCTTGACGGCCTCGAGGATGAGGTCGAGGGCCTCGCGGTTGGAGCCGAGGTTCGGGGCGAAGCCGCCCTCGTCGCCGAGTCCGGTGGACAGGCCCTTGTTCTTCAGGACCTTCTTCAGCGTGTGGTAGACCTCGGTGCCCCAGCGCAGGGCCTCGGAGAAGGACTCCGCGCCGATCGGGGCGATCATGAACTCCTGGATGTCCACGTTGGAGTCGGCGTGCGAGCCGCCGTTCAGGATGTTCATCATCGGCACCGGCAGCAGGTGCGCGTTCGGGCCGCCCAGGTAGCGGAAGAGCGGGAGGTCGCTGGCCTCGGAGGCGGCGTGGGCGACGGCGAGGGAGACACCGAGGATGGCGTTGGCGCCGAGGGAGCCCTTGTTGTCGGTGGCGTCCAGGTCGAACATGGCCTGGTCGATCAGGCGCTGCTCGGTGGCGTCGTAGCCGACCAGCTCCGGGCCGATCTGCTCGATGACGGCGAGGACGGCCTTCTCGACGCCCTTGCCCTGGTAGCGGTTGGGGTCACCGTCGCGCAGCTCGATGGCCTCGAAGGCGCCGGTGGAGGCGCCGGACGGAACGGCGGCACGACCCGTGCTGCCGTCGTCGAGGCCGACCTCGACCTCGACCGTGGGGTTGCCTCGGGAGTCCAGGATTTCCCGGGCTACGACGACGTCGATGGACGGCACGAGCATCTCCTTCGTGGATGTGACGCTGGTAGTGCGGGGCTGGTGTGCCTTGCGACTAGAGCCTAACCGTCCCGGGGGCGTCGGCCACCGACCGACCGTCCCGTGGACACGCCGACGGTACCTTTTGTTCTCGTGCGAAACAAAGAGGCTTCCGGATGAGACCCGGCCGAACAGTGGGGAAACACAGGGCGGGAGCGGCGGGGCCGGAAGCGAAAACAGCCCCGTCCCGGCGCGTACGGGGGAACACGCGCCGGGACGGGGAGCCCGTGGGGACGGGGGGGATGACCCTCACGAGGCCTTCAGCGTGGGGGACGGCCTTGTGAGAGCGCTGTGGCTGCGGTGGGAACCAGGTGTCACTTCAGGTGCAGCTGCTGGCCCGGGTAGATGAGGTTGGCGTCCTCGACGATGTCCTTGTTCAGCTCGAACAGCTTCTGCCAGCCGCCCTTGACGTGGTGCTTCTCGGCGATGGAGCTGAGGGTGTCGCCCTTGACGACCTTGTACTCGCCGTCGCCCTTCTTGACCTTCTTGCCGGTCGGGGTGGTGACGGTCTTGCTCTTCGCCGGGGCCGTGCGCTCGGTGGAGCGGGTGGCGGCCTGCGTGTCGGTGGAGCGGGTGCTGGGCGCGGTGGTCTTCGCCGGGGCGCTCTTCGACGTGGTGGTGGGCGCGGAGCCGTTGTACGGGGTGCTGGACAGGCCCGTGCCGCACACCGGCCAGGCGCCCTTGCCCTGGGCGGCGAGGACCTTCTCGGCGACCGTGATCTGCTGCGCCTTGGTGGCCTGGTTGGCCTGCGCGGCGTAGGCGGTGCCGCCGTACGCGGCCCAGGTGGAGGCGGAGAACTGCAGGCCGCCGTAGTAGCCGTTGCCGGTGTTGATGGACCAGTTGCCGCCGGACTCACACTGGGCGACCGCGTCCCACTCCGAGGTGGTGGCGGCGGAGGCGTTGCCGGCCGCCATCAGCGGGGCGGCGACGACGGCACCGGTGACACCGGCCAGCGCGATGGCCCGGGTGGCCTTGGACGGACGACGGTGCTTGCCCTTGCCGGAAAACAGCATGGATCGATCCCCTCACCGACGCCTGCGAGGTGAGCTGTCGGGTTCGGGCCGGTTGAGTTGCCCGGCCGCACCTCCCGAAGAGGCACGGCTTCACCCCCAGCCGGTTCCAGCAGCCTCAACTGCCGGGCCCGGCACTTACCTTGGGTCCCCCGCTCCTGCCTACGGCGCATGACGCGACGACTGTTCCCGGGCGATCGCTGGCAGGACTCGGCGTTGCGATGGCCGGGGCTCGTGGTGACGAGCGGCCTCGACCGTAGACATGCGCTCGGCGGAATTTCAAAGACGATCAGGGCTTCTGAGACTCATCCCACACTTTCACCAAACCGGACATTAGCCGTGAAGCAGGGCGTCAACTCCCGCTATTTTCCACCGTTTTCCGTACCGACATCCAGGGTCTGACCGGGAGCGATCTGGTTCGCGTCGGCGCCGATGGCCTTCTTGTTCTCGGCGTAGAGCGCGCGCCATCCGCCGTCGACGTCAAGGGAGTCGGCGATGGAGCAGAGGGTGTCTCCCTCGCGGACGGTGTAGGTGCCGGCGTCACGGGAGGCGTGACGGCCGGACGGAGCGGCACTCTGACCGTTCGCCGCGGTTTCGTCCGCACTGCCACCACGGTGACGTCCGCCACTGCTGAGGGCGCCGGTGTCGACCAGGCTCCAAGAGCCGCCGGTCTGATTGGAATTGTCCGAGTCTTCCCTTGCGGGGTCCGCGGTGGGGGACTCGCTGCCCTGCTCGCTCCCGGGGTCAGGACGAGAGGATTTGTCGGACTTAGGCGTATCGGCACCCTTGCGCTTGCCCTCGCCGCTCTCCTTCCCCTTCTCCTTGCCCTTCTCGGAGCCGGTGTCCTTGCTCTCACTCGGGGACGGCTTGACCTTCTCACCCTTGGACGAGTCGGACGAAGACGGCGAATCAGGAAGTCCGGACGAGTCGGAATTATCTCCAGATTCTGACGGCCCATCGGCTCCTTGGGAGTCGCCTTCCTGCGACGAGCCGGAACCGCCGACGCCCGTGTCGACGTCCACGGAGCCGGAGTTGGAGGTCAGACCGGAGAGGAGGGCACAGGTGGCCCAGGGGGTGGTGCCCTGGTCGTCGAGGATCTTCTCGGCGACGGCGATCTGCTGCGAACGGCTCGCCTGGTCGGCACTGGAGGCATACGCGGTGCCGCCGTACTTGTCCCAGTCGTCCTGGGATATCTGCAGGCCGCCGAAGTACCCGTTGCCGGTGTCCGCGCTCCAGGAGCCACCGCTCTCGCACTCGGCCACCTTGTCCCATGTGGTGCCGTCCGCCGCACTGGCGCTCGCGGCACCGAGCAACGGGATGGCGATGGCGGAGCCGGTCACTCCGGCCGCGACGAGGAGGGCCGGGGCCTGACGGGGGCGACGGTGACGGCCGTTCCCGGAGAGCATGCGGATGCCTTTCGTGCGACAACGGGGACCGCGCGGCGGATGGAACTCGGAGCGCCACGCTGATGGGTGAACGTATAGGCAGACGATCACTTGTCACAAGTTAATGCCGCGCAGATCACGTGAAGATCACGGTATTGAACGTCGGACGGTTCGCCTCGGCCGGTGTGTTCAGGGGGCGGGCGTGAACTCCACGGGGAGTGTGCGCAGGCCGCGCATGATGAGCCCGCCACGCCAGCGCAGCTCGGCCGGATCGGCCGCGAGCCGCAGATCGGGGAGCCGGGTCAGGAGGGTGGCGAGAGCGGCCTGGCCCTCCAGCCGGGCGAGGGGGGCGCCCAGGCAGTAGTGGATGCCGTGGCCGTAGCCGAGGTGCTGGTTGTCCCGGCGGGACAGGTCCAGCACGTCCGGGTCGGCGAACCGCTCCGGGTCCCGGTCGGCGGCGGCGAGCACGACGAGCACCGGGTCGCCGGCGGCGATGTCCTGCCCGCCGATGGTGAGCGGCCGGGTGGCGAACCGCCAGGTCGCCAGCTCCACCGGGCCGTCGTAGCGCAGGAGTTCCTCGACTCCGGTCTCCAGGAGGTCCTTCTCCCCGGCGGCCAGGGAGGTCTGCAGGCGGTGGCGCTGCTCGGGGTGGGTGAGCAGGGCGTAGGTGCCGTTGCCGATGAGGTTGACGGTCGTCTCGAAGCCGGCGAACAGGAGGATGAAGGCCATGGCGGCGGCTTCGTTCTCGGTGAGGTGCTCGCCGTGGTCGGAGGCGCGGATGAGGCCCGAGATCAGGTCCTCGCCGGGAGTGGGCTCGGCGGGCAGCGCCTCGCGCTTGCGGTGGATCAGCTCGGCGAGATAGCCCCGCATCTTCTTGACGGACCGCGCGACCCCGCCTCTCGGCCCTCCCCCGTGCCGGATCATCATGCCCGCCCAGTCCCGGAAGTCGTCCTGGTCCTCGCGCGGGACGCCGAGCAGGTCGCAGATCGCGTAGATGGGCAGCGGGAAGGCGAACTCGTGGATGAGGTCGGCGGAGCCGGTCTTGGCGAACCCGTCGATGAGGCGGTCGGTCAGCTCCTGCACCCGGGGCGCGAACTCGGCGACCCTGCGGGGCGTGAACGCCTTGCTGACCAGCCGGCGCAGCCGAGTGTGGTCCGGCGGGTCGATGTTCAGCAGGTGCGTCATCAGCTCGGCCTTGCGCTCGCCCGGGATGCCGGTCTTGCCCTTGGCGTGCGCGGGCTCGTCGTGATGCGCGGGGTTCTTGCTCAGCCGCTGGTCGGCGAGGGCCTGCTTGGCGTCGGCGTACCGCGTGACCAGCCAGGCCTCGACCCCGCTGGGCAGCCGCGTCCGGTGCACGGGGGCGTACTCGCGGAGCCAGGCGTAGGCGGGGTAGGGGTCGGTGGCGAACTCCCAGGTGAAGAGGTCGGGGGCCGTCGGGGGGTGGAGCTGCTCGGTCACTCCTTGACGGTATCGGGAGCGGACGCGAGGTCCGTCACGGCTCTCCTGTGGCCGGCGGCGGCAGCCTGGCGGATCCGGTGGCCGGCCCATCGGCGCAGCAGATGACTGAGCACCACCCTGGCCTCGCCGACGCCCACCTCCGCACGGGGAGAGACCTCCCGGTGCGCCGCCCGGGCCACGGCGTCGACCGTGGCGGGTCCGTCGTCGGCCGCGGCGCCCATCACCGCGAGCCACACATACGGTGATGTGTCCGCGTACTCCTCGGCGCCCGGCTCAACGGTAGTGAGAGGGCCACTACTTGACGCCCCGTGTGCCCCAAGTCCCCCTGCGGAATTCGTCCTCCGCCCGATCAGCCCTCCGTCTTCCTGATCGCGTCCCGGTACACCCGCGCCGCCGCCCGCAGTGCCGCCTCCGGATCCACGCCGTCCGCCTCGGCGCGCACCGCCAGTGCCAGCAGTTCGTAGCCGATGCCCTCGCCCTGGGGCAGGGGCACGTCCAGGTCAGCCGTGCGGGCGCGGGAGGCGAGCTTGGCGGCGAGGGCGAGGCCGGGCTGACCGAGCGGGACGCCCTCGGTGACCGAGGTACGCCGCTTCTCCTCCGCCTTGGTGCGCAGCCAGTGCTCCTTGACGTCCTCCGGCGTCTCGGCCGTCTCGTCGCCGAAGACGTGCGGGTGACGGTGGATGAGCTTGGCGACGATGCCGCCGGCCACGTCGTCGATGGAGAACGGCGCGTCCGGGTCCTCCTCGGCGATGCGGGAGTGGAAGACGACCTGGAGCAGGACGTCGCCCAGCTCTTCCCGCAGCTCCTCGCGGTCGCCGGCCTCGATCGCCTCGACCAGTTCGTACGCCTCCTCGATGCCGTACTTCGCGAGACCCAGGTGGGTCTGGCGGGACGACCAGGGGCATTCGGCGCGGATGCGGTCCATGACCTGGACGAGGTCGAGGAGGCGGGCGCCGGGCAGGTCGTAGGAGGCGGGGAGCAGCTCCAGCTCGGGCATGCGGACGCGGCCGGTGCCGGCCAGGCGGGCCAGGCCGTCGGTGAGGGCGGGCTCTCCCTCACCCATGGCCACGACCACCACCGTCCGCCCGCCCGCGCAGGCTTCGACCAGCTCCTCGGCGGTGGGGGACGCCTCCGCCACCGATATCCCGGCCTCGCGCAGATACGGCAGCTGCGGATGCGCGCCGTCCGCGCACAGCACGGCGTCGGCGGCGCGCAGTACCTGCCATGCCGGCCAGGACAGCAGGCCGGGCGCCACCCGGTGGCTGGTGGTGAGCAGGACGATGCGGCCGGGTGCGGCTTCGGGGGTGGTTTCGTTCACGCTCCGAACGTAACCCACGGCGCGAAGGCGCGGGCGCGGTTGTCCACAGGGTCGAGCGGGTCATGTGATCGTATGACCGGCATCCCTGCTCAGACCGGCGCCGTCCCTGCTCACCGCCGCCCCGACGAGGCCGGCTCGGCGGCAAGCCCCGTCCGCTCGCTCCCGCTTCTGTGCGGCTACGCCGGCTGCTGTTGCGTCCCCGTCGTGAGGTCCCGCACCCATGGCGTCTTCGCGTCCACACGGCTGCTCTTCTGCACGTCCCAGGCGCCGTATCGCGGGTTGAGGTCGACGTGGAGTTCCGCGGACGCCTGGGACAGGGCCTTCCAGAAGGGGGGCTGGGTGGTGTCGGTACCGAGCTTCGCGGCGAGCTTCTGCGCCTCCAGCTGGAGGCGCAGGTTCTCGTCCAGGCGTGCGGGCGCGATGCCGTACTTCTGCAGCCAAGCCGTCTCCAGACCCTTGGCGCCGCCGGCTTGCCGCTCCAGGTCCGTGCGCATCTGCACGACCTCCTTGCGGGTGACCGCGATGCCCTCGTCCTGCGCGGCGCGGTGCAGCACCCGGTCGAGGACCATGTTGTGCAGGGTGTCGCGGGTGAGTCCGGCGGTGGAGGAGAGGACCTGCTGGTACTGGGTCTCGTCGGGCACCGCGGCCCGCTGAGCCTCACGTACCTCGTTGACCCTGGTCTCCAGCTGGGCGACGGTGATCCGCTGCCCTCCGACGACGGCCGCCGCGCCCGCGTGCGCGTCGCTTCCACAGGCGGTGAGGAGGGGAGCCGCGGCGGCGATCGCGGCGGAGAGGACGAGCGCGGTGCGACGGCGGCGGTGCAAGGAGACCTCCTGGGGGAGATTGTGCGACGGTGCACAAAGTCTTGCGGTGATCGATGGTAGGCAGTGGCCAGCCTCCGGCCAACCCATTCGACCAACGATTCGCACGCGCTTCAGGCACCGCCGCGCCACCCCGTAAGGGGCCGCCGGGTCAGCCGGTGATCGCCACCGGCGCGTCCCATGCGTCACGGTCGACGGTGAGCGTGACGCCGCCGTGCGACTCCTTGCTGTTGACCAGGTACTGGTGGCCCCGGCTGTGGTTCGTGAACCGGGTCGAGCGCCACGGCCAGTCCGCGGTGGTGGTGTTCTGCTTGTCCCACAGCGCGTACCAGAGGTTGCCCGGCAGGTCCGTCTTGTCGGCGGCGGTGGCGATGGCCTTGGCGCTGGAGCTGCTGAAGCCGTAGTAGCCGGTGCGGTACGTCTTGGCGTGCAGGCCCTTGCCGAAGGCGCGCACGTACGTCAGTACGGCGTCGTCGCACGCCTTGTTCGTGATGTCGTACGCCTCCATGTCGAGGTAGACCGGGCTGCCCGCCTTCATCCCGAGGGCGGAGGCCTCGGCCACGGCGTCGGAGGCGTCGGACGCGCCGAGGGAGGCGGCGGCGGAGGCGGTCAGCTTCTCCGGGTTGGAGCCGGACTGGCAGGGCGGCTGGGCGCCGACGTAGATCGGGATGAGCTTCCAGCCCATGCCGGTGACGGACTTGACCCAGGCAGAGGTGAGGCTGGGCTGGTTGCAGCCGCGGTTCTTGCCGCCCACGTAGACGGCGGCGGCGCCGTAGAAGCCGGTGTGCCAGGCCTTCATCGCGGACCGGGAGGGCGCCGTGCAGGTGTCGAAGGCGCGACCGGTGAAGGTCTGCTGCGCGGGCCAGGCGGTGGCGGCCATGGAGGTCTGCGCGGCAATGCCGGCACCGGCGACGACGGCCGCCCCGACCACCGCCCACGTGACATACCTGCGCTTCTTCGACTGCCGATGGCCGGCCATGAAGTCCCCACCCCTGCTCGTGCGCCGCCTGGTAAAACGAAGCGCAAGGTACCCGGCGCCGATCATGCTTACGGGAAACCCGAACCCCGGAAGATCACAAAATTCTCCCAGGGAACGGCAAAACCTAGCCGCGCACCTGCGCCAGCCACTGCAGGGTGCGGCGGATCTCCCCGGAGAGCGGGTGGCCGGGGCCCTGGAAGCGCTCCACGTCCAGCAGCAGCCGCGCGAGCGTGTCGTGGGCGGCGGGGCGATCGCCGAGGGCGAGCAGCAGGTGGCCGATACGGCGGCGCACGTCGTGGGCGAGCTGCGGGTCGCCGGACACGTACTGGTTCTCGTAGTACGGCAGCAGCGCGCGGTACTCGGCGAGCGCCGCCGCCGGTTCGCCGAGCTGCTCCAGGCACTGGGCGGCCTCGTAGCGGAAGCGCAGGGACTGCGGGTCGGCCTGCCCGGCCTCGGCGGCGCGTTCGTCGGCGAGGCGGCGCAATTCGGGCAACGCGCGCCGGTACTGGCCGTCGTCCATGAGGGTGGCCGCGTACTGCTTGCGCAGCGTGCGCACGACGGGGGAGTGCTCGCCGTGCTGTTCGGCCGCGGCGGGCAGGATCGCGCCCAGGATGTCCACGGCCTGGGTGATGCGGCCCACGCCGAGGAGCCGCTTGACCTCGTCGACCGCGGCGGCGACGTCGGGTTTCTCGGTCACCGCCGGTGCGGGCGCGACGGGGGCGGGCCGGGGCGCGGGCGTCCGGGCGCGGTCCGGCCAGGGGGCGTGCGGGCGCAGGAAAGGACGCGTGGGGTCCAAAGGTGCCTCGGTGGGTGTCCCGCGCGCGGGCAGGAGCGGCTCCAGGTGCTCGTACACCTCCTGCGCGGAGGCCGGCCGGTGCTCCGGGTCCTTGGCGAGCAGGCGCAGGACGAGCGCTTCGAGCACCTCGGGGATCTCGGGGCGGATCCGGCGCACCGGCAGCGGGGGCTCGTACAGGTGCCGGTGCAGCACACCGAGCGCCGTGGAACCGGCGAACGGCACGTCACCGCTGAGGAGTTCGTGCAGCAGCACGCCGAGCGCGTACAGGTCGGTGTACGGGCCGACCGCGCCACCCATCGCCTGCTCGGGCGCCATGTAGGCGGGCGAGCCGATGGGTGATCCGGTGTGGGTGAGACGGGTGGTGTCGGTGTCCATCACGGCCGCCACACCCAGGTCGAGGACGGTGACCGTACCGTCCTGTTTCACCATCACGTTCCGCGGCTTGAGGTCGCGGTGCACGATCGGCACGGCATGCACAGCGCTCAGCACGGCACACAGTTGCGCGGCCACGGCGACCGCCCATTGCCACGGGTAGGGGTCGTGCTCGGCGAGGTGGTCGGAGAGATCGGCGCCGTCGACGTACTGCATGACGAGGAACAGCTCCTCGCCCTCACTGCCCGCGTCGTGCACGGTGACCAGGCCCGGGTGGTCGACCTGCGCCGTCACCCGGCACTCGCGCACGAACCGGCGGCGCAGCTCGTCCGCCTCCTGGCCGGCCACCTTGTCGGGGCGCAGCAGCTTCACCGCCACACGCCGGTCGAGCCGCTGGTCGTACGCCGTCCAGACCTGGCCCATGCCGCCCTGTCCGATGAGCGTGGACAGCTCGTAGCGGCCGGCGACGACACGCCCCGTCGCCACGGTCACCGTCCGCCCTCGTGGCCGCCGCCCCGGCTGCCGTCGTGCTTGCGCAGGTAGTCGCTCAGCTCGTCCAGCTCGGCACGCACCTGGTCGATGCGGGCGGGCGCCGGGCGCTGGGGCGGCGGGGGGACCACCGGGGACTGCGGCACGGGCGTGTGCGGTATCGGAGGCTGCACGGGCACGGGGGTCTGCCCCAGGGTCGTCGCGGTGAACGGCGCCGGAGGCTGCGGATAGAGGTACGGGGACGACGAGGACACCGCCGAGCGGCCCTCGTACGCCTGCCGGAGCTGGTGGAAGTGCCGGCTGTCCGCCACGAGGTAGTACACGACCGTGACGGCCAGCCCGCCGAAGACCAGCGCGATACCCAGGTAACCGCCAGCGGTGTGGACGTCGTCGCCGGACTCTGTGCCCAGCAGCACGATGCCGAGGATGTCGGCCGCCAGCACGGCCACGAACAGGCCCCAGTCCAGCGACTTGCGCGTGACGACGGCCAGCCGCAGCAGCATCGCCCAGGTCAGGAAACCGCAACTGAAGATCCCGACCGCGACGAACAGCACGCGCAGGAAGACCAGCCACGAGGGGGGCGGCGGCTGCTTCACCGGCTGTGCGTAGCCGTGGCCTTGCATGACTGCTCCTGATGCCTGACATGGGCGTACGAACCCGCCCCGGCGTGCTCGGCCGGGCGAACAACACCGATCGTGCGATGGTCGCTTCGAGCATATGGCCCGGCACGGACAAGCGGCACGGGTTGTACCGAACCGTTGTCCGGGCCTCGCGGTCGATCAGGCGCGAAGGGTCGATACCGGGTCAATCGGGCGCGACGGTACCGTCGGTCAGACCGTCGTACATCCCGCGCACGAGCTGCTCACCCAGCCGGCTCGCCTGGCGCAGCGCCCGCTCGAACTCGTCCAGTGCGCGAAAACGCGCGCCGTAGCGCCGCTGTTCGTCCAGCGGGAGCCGGGGCAGCTGGAGGCGGCGCACGTCCAGGCGGGTCGCGGTGGACGCATAGCTGCTGGCCTGGCGGTTGTTGGCGGTTCCCCGCAGAAACCCGGCGAGGAACCAGGGGTCGAGCGCCGTGGGATCAGGGCGCAGGAGCACGAGACTGCGCCCCAGGGCGGCGCCCTGCGTGACGTCGTCGATCACGCGCGCCACCGAGCCTCCGCCGAGCACCGGTACGACGATGTCGCCCGGCTCGGTCAGCACGGCCTCCTCGTCGCTCTCGGGAAGCGTCCCGGAGGGTGCCGTTCCGGCGAGCACGTCATGGTCGGTGAGAACGGGCACGCGCGCGTGGCCGCCGTTTCCGCCCGTGCGCAGCACCAGCGCGCCCCCGCGCGCGAGTTCGCCGACGGTGGTGAGAGGCCAGCGCGCGGGCGCCACCGGGTCGGCGGGCGGCGGGGTGAGGTCGTCGGTCAGCCGCAGGGTCGCACGGAGGCGCTCGCGCACCGCCGTGAGCTGCTCCGCGCCGTCGGCGACGGCCGGCGGCGGCAGATGGCGGGCGGGGGCGATGTCCACGTCGTCGTCGAGCAGCTCGATCACCGGCACCGAACGCGCCAGCCCCGGCCGCTCCTCCAGCCGTCCGGTGCGGGCGAAGGCGTGCCAGGCGTCGAGAACGGCGTCCCCGACCGCGTGCCAGTCCGGACCGCCGCGTGCCTCGCCCGCGAACCGCCCGGTGTCGGCGAGCAGCACTTCGGGTGCCGCGGGCGTCCGGCCGGGACGCCGAAGCACCCACACATGCAGCGGGATGTTGTACGGCGGCGCCGCCCCGACCGGCAGCGCGATCACGGCACGCAGCGCGCCCCGGCGCAGCAGGTCGGCGCGGATCCGGCGCCCGGAGCGGCGGGAGGCCACGGCCGGCGGCATGAGCAGCACGGCGGTGCCTCCCTCGGCGAGCCGGGCCAGCGCATGCTGCACCCAGGCCAGCTCGGACTCGGTCCGCGCGGGAAAGCCGTACTCCCAGCGCGGGTCGTAGGCGAGTTCGTCGTGACCCCAGTTGCGCTCGTTGAACGGCGGGTGGCACAGGACGGCGTCGGCACGCAGCTCGGGGTAGGCGTCGCCGCGCAGGGTGTCGCCCACGGCGCCGCGCACGGCGGCGCGGGCGCCCAGCGCGAGCCGCAGCGCGGTCAGCGCGGCGAGGTCGGGCGCGCTGTCCTGGGCGTACAGCTCCTGGCCGGGGTGGGCGTCGACGGCGCGCAGCAGAGCGCCGGTGCCGCAGGCCGGGTCGAGGACGGTACGGGCGGGGCCGGCCAGATCGGCCATGAGGCGGGCGAGGTCTGCCGGGGTGAGGGTGTACTGGCGCGGGTTGGCGTCCAGGTGCCGCCCCAGCAGGAACTCGAAGGCCTGCCGCGCCCCCAGCTCGGCGGCCAGCTCGGCCGCGCCGCGCAGGAGAGGAGCGGAGAGGAGGAGCTGGGGGCCGGTGGGGGTGTGGATCACGGGGGTCTGGGGGGTGGCCGGGGCGGGCGTGGTGTTCACAGCGCCCACAGCTTGCGCGGGGGGCTGTGAGTGTGCCGGAAGCCCCGTGTTCACAGAAGCCGGGGCGTTCACAGATGATGAGCCGCCCGCGGTCAGCCCGGTGTGAACACTACTGCTGTGCATGGCGCCGAAGCGCGGGATGAGGACCTGGCGCAGCGCGTCCGGCAGCATTGCGGCGAGGTGTTCGTCGGAGCCCGCGCTCACGTCGAGCCAGACGGTGGGGCGTTCATGGATGAGCAGCAGGACGCAGCCCGCGTGCACCAGGGCGGTGACCGGCCCCTGGGGATGACCGGCGAGCTGCTGCCAGACGCGTTCCCGCAGCGGGACCTCGGCGAGTTTGCCCTGCTTGCGCAGCCACGCCTCCACCTCGATGAGAGCGAAGGACGGGCTGGCCTCGGTGCCGCCGACCGGTCTGGGGAAGTCGGCATGCCGGCGGCGCCAGTTGCTCACCGCGGCACGGCCCACTCCGGCGAGGCGGGCGATACCCGCCGCGGTCACCTCTGTCGCGTTGTCCTGCACCGGCCCCGCTCCCCTCGTCCCGTGCGTGCACCGAGCATACGGCGCACACAAGATCCATGCATTCACGCTCGTGTACACAGATGAGGATGTGAATCAGGTTGACTCGGTTCACAAGCTCTGGTCTCATTGACCCAGCGAACGAGTGACTGCCGGAAAAGGGGCAGTCGCCGTATCGGGAGGGGGCCCGTCATGGGCATGAAGGACAAGAGCGCGGCGGTCGCCGTCATCGGTGTCGTGTCCGCGAACGCCGGCGAAGGGCTCGGTGACGCCACAACGGCCCGAGCATTCCGGGACGACCGGCTGCGGCGACCGGAGGGAAGCGTGACCCGGCCCGCCCGCCGGCCCCACGCCCACCCCGCATCCTGTCCCCGCGGTCGTCGCAGGGCTCCCTTCCCTCGATAGGCACAAGTTCTCTGCAGGGCAGGGCAAACCTCTGCATCCCCCACCCGTCCGGTCGTGCCTCATCGGCTCCCGGCCGCGGCCCGGCGTCCGGCGGTGCTCCGGACCCCGGACGCCGTACGGCATGCCGTGCACACGTTCCGGTTTCACCTCTTCCCTCTTCTCTCTTGTTGAAGGACTGTCATGCGTCTGCCGTCCCGTGTCGTCACCCTGCTCGCCGTCGCGGCACTCCCCCTGGCCCTGTCCGCCTGCTCGTCGGGTTCCTCCTCCGGCACCGGCGCGAGCGCCCATCCGGCCAAGGAGAAGAACCCCAACGCCGGTCTGCTCACCGGTACACAGCTCAAGAAGGCGCTGGCGCCCGCGTCTGCCCTCCCGGCTGCATTCACCCACGAGGCCGATGGCACCTCGGACAGCGGGAACCAGTTCCTCGCCCCGTCCAGCAGGAACACCGCGAAGCCGGACTGCACCAGGCTGGAGGGCACGTCCTGGATCCAGGTGAGCGGCTTCAAGGGAGGCGTGTCCTTCGCGCAGGACGACTACGTGAACCAGGACAAGACCGAGGAACTGGCCCAGGAGATCGACCAGTTCCAGGGCACCACGGCGAAGACGGTGATGAACGAGCTGCGGTCCGCCGCCACCGGGTGCGCCACGTTCACGGACACGGACGCACACGCCAAGGTGAAGGTCACGGGCCGGTCCACGGCCGGGCTCGGTGACGAGGCGTACACGATGACGCTGACGAGCGGCGCCTGGGAGAACGGCACCACGCTCATCGCGGCCCGTTCCGGCAACGCCGTGGTCACCGTGCTGTCCACGGCGGGCAGCGACAACGGCGCCGCGACCGCGAAGAAGCTGACCACCGAGGTTCTGGGGTCCTTGAAGGGCAAGACGGCCGCATGATCCGCACGGCGGGTGCGTCCGCCTGACCCTAGGGTCGGACACACGGACGCACCCTCCGCATCCCTACGTCGGGCGCGACGTGGACCGCATGCCCGCGCTCCGGTTCGCAGCGAACCCGACCAGCGCACGCCGTAGTGCGAGTAGTGCGTTGCGGCTCACCGCGCCCGGAACCGCTCCGGGGCCTTCGTCGGGTTACCGCCTGTGGGGAGCTGCTGGTTCGGGCAGGTGGCGAGGACCTTCTTCATCGCGGTCTTCTCCGCAGCGGTGACCCACAGGCCGTACTTCTTCTTGACGGCCACCTGGGCGGCCACATAGGTGCAGCGGTAGCCCTTGTCGGGCGGGAGCCAGGTGGCCGTGTCGCCGTCTCCCTTGCCGCGGTTGGTGCTCGCGTCGACCGCCAGGAGGTTGAGGGGGTCGTTGGCCAGGGCTATGCGCTTGCTGGGGTCCCAGTACTTGGCGCCCGTCTGCCAGGCGTCCGAGAGGGCGACGACGTGGTCGATGTCGACCTGGCTGCGGCCGCGCCGGTAGGTGATGTCCCGGCCGGAGTAGGGGTCCGGCTCCAGCAGGCCGTAGGAGACCTTGCAGGCTCCGCCGGTGAACTTCACCTCCTTCAGGTCGCGTTTGAGTATGTCGTCACGGGTGTCGCAGGAGTTGGAGTCGGTGTCGGCCCAGGCGGTGCCGAAACGAGCACGGGAGTAACCGGTTTTCGGAGCGCGTCCCTTGACGGTCAGCGAGTCGGCGGCCAGGGCCGCTCCCCTGCTTCCCGTCTCCTCGGGGCCGGAGGACCCCTTGGTCTGCTCGCTCTTGCAGCCGGCCACGACGGCCGTCATGACGACCACCGCAGTGACCGCCCCGCTCCTCAGACGCGTCACAGTGCGCCCCCCTTGCTCGCCCTTGTCCGCCCTTGTCGCCCTGGTGTGCGCGTACCGGCGGAATCGTTCCTGTCCCCACGGTAACGGCCCTACGGCTTCCACCAGATGGGCATGAAAGCGATGATGTGGGGCAATCAGGGCTCGACTTGAGGCATGACGGCGCCCCGGAGGGGGAGCCCGGCAGATGGGTTCGCGCGCCCGCTCACACCTTGCCTATGCCCAGGGTGGATTCCGAGGGCAGCAGCCCGGAGGACAGGACCGCGACCCAGTAGTCACCGAGGAGGCCGACGAGGCGGTCGGTGGCCTCGCGGCCGAGCGCCCGCCAAGGGGCCGCAGCAAGGCGGTCGGTGCGCTCCTCCACGTCACGGCGCAGGGCACGGCCCGCCTCCGTGGCCGTACCGTCCGGCTCGACCAGGCCTCGGGCGGCCAGACGCGCGCGAGCGGACGACCACTGCTCGCCGCTCCAGCCGCGGCTCTCGAAGCGCTCGACGGACGCGGCGCCGATCGCGGCGAAGGACACCAGGGACTCGACGGGGTCGAGGTCCGCGAGGAGCAGGGCGGCTATGTGGCCGTCGCCGCGGTGTTCGCGCAGGATCGTGGCCGCCTGCCACAGCTGCAGATGCGGGGCCTCGGGCCAGGACAGTTCGGCGTTGGCCGCGGCGAGCGGGCGGCCCGCCGTGCCGGCCGCCTCGGCCGCGCGCCTGGCGAGGGCTGCGGCTTCGGCCAGTTCGGGACTTTCGACGCGGTCGCCGAAGAGTGTGCGGTAGGTCCGGTCGATGCCTCGCAGGCGCGCGGCCAGCACCTCGTCCGGGCTCGCGATGCCCCATCGCGAGTCGATGTGCTCGGCGACCATGCGCGGGTTGAAGCTGTAGAAGGCGGACGCCACCCGTTCCGCACCGACCGCGCCCAACGGAGCGGCGCGCAGCGGGAAGTAGCTCGGCCAGCGGTCCTTGGTGCCGTATCCGAGCGCGGTCGCCTCCTCGAACACCTCGGGCGCGTAGTAGAGCACCGCGTGGAGGGGTTCCAGCAGGTGCCAGAGCTGACGGACGCGCGCCGGCTCCACGAGCTCCCCAGGCTCCCCGGGCACCACTTCCTCTTCGACGGCCTTGCCGACACGCTCGGACATGACGCAGCCCTCCCCCTCATCCGGCCCACTCGCGATCGAGCAGAACTTGACACTGACTAGATTGCCGAAGGCGCCCGAACTTGTCAATGCCTAGATCCCGGGAACTTGTCGCTGGCTAGATCCGGCGTACGCTGCTGTCCATGAGCCCCGCGAAGTCCACACCCGCACCCCAGCGGCCGTACCACCACGGCGATCTGCGCCGCGCCGTCCTCACTGCCGCACTCGACGTCATCGCCGCCGACGGCCCTTCCGCGCTGAGCCTGCGGGACCTGGCGCGCCGGGCCGGGGTCTCGCACGCGGCTCCCGCGCACCACTTCAAGGACCGCACCGGGCTGCTCACCGCGATCGCGGCCGAGGGGTACGGACTGCTCGCGGAGACGGTCCGGGACGCCTGCGACCTGCGCGAGGCAGGCGTGCGCTACGTCCGCTTCGCCCGCGAGCACCCCGCCCACTTCCAGGTGATGTTCACCCCCGGGCTGCTGCGCGCCGACGACCTCGAACTCACCACCGCCCGCGCCCTGGCCGGGGACGCGCTGCGCACCGCCGTCGCCACGGTGGCCCCGCAGGACCGCGGATCCGACTCCCGCCTCGCCGGGGTCGCCGCCTGGTCCCTGGCCCACGGCTTCGCCACGCTGCTGCTCGGCCACAACCTCGACGGCCCGGTCGGCGACCAGGATCCGGAGGAGGTGTTCCGCACGATCGCGGCGATGCTGTTCCACTCGGCGCAGAAGTGACGGGCGGCCCCGGTCCCGGCGGGACTTGACCTTGACATCGGCGTCAGGGTCCGACGATCCCGGCATGAGCGAGAACATCCGCCCCGAGAGCCCCCGTACCGTCATCGTCACCGGCGCCGGCACCGGTATCGGCCGCGCCACCGCGCGCGCGTTCGCCGCCGAGGGCGCGCAGGTCGTCGCGGTCGGCCGCCGGCCGGGGCCGCTGGCCGAGACCGCCGACGGACACCCGGGGATCATGCCGCTGCCCGCCGACATCACCGCCGAGGACGGGCCCGCCACCGTCGTACGCACCACCATGGAGCGCCACGGCCGTCTCGACGTGCTCGTGCACAACGCGGCGGTCGTCACCGCCGACTCCCTGCGCACCTACACCCGCGCGGTCGTGGGGCCGCTGCTGGAGACGAACCTCCTCGCTCCCGTCCTGCTCACCCAGGCCGCGCTCCCGGCACTGGAGGAGAGCCGGGGGGTCGTGGTGAACGTGACGACGGCCGTCGGCCAGCGCGGCTGGCCCACCGGCAACTCCCTGTACGCGGCGGGGAAGGCCGCTCTCGAAGTGCTCACCCGCAGCTGGGCGGTCGAGCTGGCGCCGCGCGGGATCCGGGTGGTCGCCGTGGCCCCGGGCGCGATCGAGACGCCGATCGCCGACCACTCCGCGTACACCCCTGAGCAGCGGGCCGCCATCCGCAAGTGGCAGCTCGACCACACTCCGCTCGGCCGGGTCGGCCGCCCCGAGGAGGTCGCCTGGGCCATCACCCAGCTCGCCTCCCCGCAGGCGTCGTTCGTGACCGGTGTGGTGCTGCCGGTGGACGGCGGGGCGGTCGTCTCCTGATCCTGGCCGCGGGCCCGCACGGGCGGTGAGCGGCCGCCGGAACAGGCGCCGAGGGCCGTGAGACCGGCTCACCCGCCTCGCGCAGCGCCGCAGCGCCGCGGTCAAACGGTCTCACCCGCCCCCATGGCACCGCAGTCAGATCGTCTCGCCCGCCTCTCGCCCGGCTCCCGTATCGCCGCCGTCAGACCGTCTCGCCCGCCTCCCGCAGCGCCGCCGCCAGCCGCTCCCGTACCGCCGTCTGCGCCGCTATCCGTGCGTCCAGGACCGCCAGCCGGTCCCGGGCGATGCGCAGGCCCTTTTCGGGGACGGGAGTGGCGGTGACGTCGCCGTCCAGGCAGGGCAGGAAGGCCTGTACGTCGTCCAGGGTGAGGCCCGCCTCCAGCAGGTGGCGGATGTTGCGGACGCGGACGGCCGTGCGGGGCTCGTAGGCGCGGTAGCCGTTGGCGGTGCGTACGGAGGTGATCAGACCCGCCTGTTCGTAGTGCCGCAGGGCGCGCGGTGTCGTCCCGGTCGCCCGCGCCAGTTCACCGATCCGCACGCCCCGCGCCCCCCGTCATCGGTTCACGACCCGAGGATCGAGGCGAGGAACTCCCCGACCCAGCCCAGCAGTTCCCGGCCGACCAGCGGCTTGCCGCCCACCTTCGCGGTCTTGGGGCGCGGCACCAGCACCTGGTGCACGGCCGGCTTGATGACCGTGCCCGGGTACAGCCGCTTGACCCGCAGCTCCTGCGATTCGCGCAACTCCACCGGTGCGAAGCGGATGTTGGTGCCCTGCAGGACGATCTCGCCGACGCCGCACGCGCGCGCGAGCATCCTGAGGCCGGCCACCAGCAGCAGGTTCTCCACCGGCTCGGGCAGCTTGCCGTAGCGGTCGGTGAGTTCCTCGCGGACGGCCTTGATGTCCTCCTCGCTGTTGGCGGAGGCGATGGCGCGGTAGGCCTGCAGGCGCAGCCGCTCGCCGGGCGCGTAGTCGTGCGGGACGTGCGCGTCGACGGGCAGCTCGATCTTGACCTCGAGCGGCGGCTCCTCCTCGATCTCGCCGGTCTCCAGCTGTCGCCGGTAGTCGGCGACGGCCTCGCCGACCATGCGGACGTACAGGTCGAAGCCGACGCCCGCGATATGGCCGGACTGCTCGCCGCCGAGCAGGTTTCCGGCACCGCGGATCTCCAGGTCCTTCATCGCCACGTACATGCCCGCGCCCATCTCGGTGTGCTGGGCGATGGTGGCGAGCCGCTCGTGGGCGGTCTCGGTCAGCGGCTTCTCCGGCGGGTACAGGAAGTACGCGTACCCGCGCTCGCGGCCCCGGCCGACGCGCCCGCGCAACTGGTGCAGCTGGGACAGGCCGAAGGTGTCGCCGCGCTCCACGATCAGGGTGTTGGCGTTGGAGATGTCGATGCCGGACTCGACGATCGTGGTCGACACCAGGACGTCGAACTTCTTCTCCCAGAAGTCGACGACCACCTGCTCCAGGGCGGTCTCGGACATCTGGCCGTGGGCGGTGGCGATGCGCGCCTCGGGGACGATGTCGCGCAGTCGGGCCGCCGCGCGGTCGATGGACTCGACCCGGTTGTGGATGTAGAAGACCTGGCCCTCGCGCAGCAGTTCGCGGCGGATGGCCGCGCCGATCTGCTTCTCCTCGTACGGCCCGACGAAGGTGAGCACCGGGTGGCGCTCCTCGGGCGGGGTGGTGATCGTGGACATCTCGCGGATGCCGGTGACCGCCATCTCCAGGGTGCGCGGGATCGGTGTCGCGGACATGGTCAGCACGTCCACGTTGGCGCGGAGCTTCTTCAGCTGTTCCTTGTGCTCGACGCCGAAGCGCTGTTCCTCGTCGACGATGACCAGGCCCAGGTCCTTGAACTTCGTCTCGGAGGAGAAGAGGCGGTGGGTGCCGATGACGACGTCCACGGCGCCGTCCTTGAGGCCCTCCAGGACCGCCTTCGCCTCGGTGTCGGTCTGGAAGCGGGAGAGCGCGCGCACGTTCACCGGGAACTGCGAGTAGCGGTCGGAGAACGTGCCGAAGTGCTGCTGCACCAGCAGGGTCGTGGGGACGAGGACGGCGACCTGCTTGCCGTCCTGTACGGCCTTGAAGGCGGCGCGGACCGCGATCTCGGTCTTGCCGTAGCCGACGTCGCCGCAGATCAGGCGGTCCATGGGGACCGACTTCTCCATGTCGTCCTTGACCTCGGCGATGGTGGTGAGCTGGTCGGGGGTCTCCGCGTACGGGAAGGCGTCCTCCAGCTCGCGCTGCCAGGGCGAGTCGGCGCCGAAGGCGTGGCCGGGGGCGGCCATGCGGGCGCTGTAGAGCTTGATCAGGTCGGCGGCGATCTCCTTGACGGCCTTCTTCGCGCGCGCCTTGGTCTTCGTCCAGTCGGCGCCGCCGAGGCGGTGCAGCGTGGGGGCCTCGCCGCCGACGTACTTGGTGATCTGTTCCAGCTGGTCGGTGGGGATGTAGAGACGGTCGCCCGGCTGGCCGCGCTTGGCGGGGGCGTACTCCACGACCAGGTACTCGCGGGTGGCGCCCTGCACCGTACGCTGCACCATCTCGATGTAGCGGCCGACGCCGTGCTGCTCGTGGACGATGTAGTCGCCCGTCTCCAGGGTGAGCGGGTCGATGGTCTTGCGGCGGCGGGCCGGCATGCGGGCGCCGTCCTTGCCGGCGGCCTTCTGGCCGGACAGGTCGGTCTCGGTGAGGACGGCGAGCCCCAGCGCCGGGGCCACGAAGCCGTAGTCGATCGAGCCGCAGGAGACGTGCACGACGGAGGGGCTCAGTTCGCCGAGGTCGGCGTCCAGGCGGGCGGCGATGCCCTCGCCGCCGAGCACCTCGGCGGTGCGGGCGGCGGGGCCGTGGGCCTCGGTGACGAAGACCGTGCGCCAGCCCTCGGAGAGCCAGCCCTTGGTGTCGGCGAGGGCCTTGGCGGTGTCGCCGCGGTAGGTCTCGGGGGCGTGCATGCCGAGCTTGAGGGTGTCCGCGTCAAGGTCTTCGTCGGCGGCGAAGGGCGAGACGGACCACCACATCATGTCCAGCTCGCGCGCGCGGTCGCGGACGTCGGCGATGGACCACAGGGAGGCCGCGCCGACGTCGATGGGCGCCTCGCCGCCGCCCGCGGTGGCCGCCCAGGACGCCTGCAGGAACTCCTGGGAGGTGGCGACGAGGTCGGCGGCACGCGTGCGGACCCGCTCCGGGTCGCACACGACGGCCATGGCGCCCTTGGGCAGGACGTCGAGCAGTAGTTCCATGTCGTCGACCAGGACGGGGGCCAGGGACTCCATGCCCTCGACCGCGATCCCCTCGGCGATCCTGCCGAGCAGTTCGCCCAGCTCCGGATGCTGTTCGGCGAGGGCACGCGCGCGTGCGCGCACGTCGTCCGTGAGCAGCAGTTCGCGGCAGGGCGGGGCCCACAGGCCGTGTTCGGCGACTTCGAGGGAGCGCTGGTCGGCGACCTTGAAGTAGCGGATCTCCTCGACGTCGTCGCCCCAGAACTCGATGCGCAGGGGGTGTTCCTCGGTGGGCGGGAACACGTCCAGGATGCCGCCGCGTACGGCGAACTCGCCGCGCTTCTCCACGAGCTCCACGCGCGCGTAGG
Source organism: Streptomyces griseochromogenes (assembly GCF_001542625.1). Taxonomy (NCBI): domain Bacteria; kingdom Bacillati; phylum Actinomycetota; class Actinomycetes; order Kitasatosporales; family Streptomycetaceae; genus Streptomyces; species Streptomyces griseochromogenes. The sequence continues at coordinate 9,963,064 of NZ_CP016279.1, forward strand.
CGGCGGCCGCGAGGGCTTCCACGACCTCGTTCAGGTCGGCGCTCTGTCCAGTCTTCAGAGACACCGGCTCCAGGTCGCCGAGGCCCTTGACCTGCGGCTGGAGTACGGAGCGCACGGGTGCGACGACCACGGAGACCGGGCCGGTCTCGGGGTCGTCAGGGCGGGGGTGGGCGAGGCGGCGCAGCACGGCGAGGCGGCGGCCGACGGTGTCGCTGCGCGGGCTGAGGCGCTCGTGCGGAAGGGTCTCCCAGGAGGGGTACTCCACGACGCCCTCGGCGGGCAGCAGCGAGCGCAGGGCGGCGGCCAGGTCCTCGGCCTCCCGGCCGGTCGCGGTGACCGCGAGCACCGGGCGGGCGGACTCCCGGGCGAGGGCGGCGACCGCGAAGGGGCGGGCGGCCGGCGGGCCGACGAGGTCGACGTGCATGCGATTGCCGTCCGTGGCCGCGGTGATCGCTTCCGCGAGGGCGGGGTCCTTGACTACGGCGTCCAGCAGACCGTGCAGGCTCATGGGGGGCTTTCCATCCAGAGGTGGGCAACGCAAGCAGCCCGGCGCGGGTGGCAGCCGGGGGTGTCCAGCGTACGACGCCGTCGCTGTGGGCGTCGGAGGCTGTGGACAACTCGGGTGGTCCTCCCAGGGAGCTCCGCCCCCTGGGCCCCGGGGCCTGTGCCCGCCCGCCGTCCGACTCGGCCGGCCGAAAGGCCCGAGCGGCAAAAAGCCCGGTGCCGGGAAGTCTTCGAGACTCCCCGGCACCGGGTCTTCCCCCGCAACCCCCGTATGCGGTGGCTGTCGGCCCTGTGGGCGCTAGTCGGTGGCGATGGCGTTCAGAACGTTCATGCGGCCTGCCCGGAACGCCGGGATCAGGGCGGCGAACAGGCCCACGAAGGCGGAGCCGATGAAGACGCCGGTGATCGTCGGCCAGGGGATGTCCAGGACCTTCAGACCCTCCAGCGCGAGGAGCTTCTGGGCGGTCGCGCCCCAGCCCATGCCCAGGCCGAGGCCCAGCAGGGCGCCGAAGACGGCGATCACCACGGACTCCAGGCGGATCATGCGGCGCAGCTGGCGTCGGGAGAGGCCGATGGCCCGCATGAGGCCGATCTCGCGGGTGCGCTCGACCACGGACAGGGCGAGTGTGTTCACCACGCCGAGGACGGCGACGATGATCGCGAGCGCCAGGAGGCCGTAGATCATGTTGAGCAGCTGGCCGATCTGGTCCTTCAGCTCCTTCTTGTAGTCGGTCTGGTCGCGCACGGTGATCTCCGGGTTGCCGTGCAGGGCCGACTTCAGCGCCTTGTAGGCGGCCGCCTGCTGCCCGTCCTTGGCGCCGGCGAACACCATCCGGTCGAGCGGCATCCGGTCGGCGGGGACGTACCTGGCCGCCGTGGCGATGGAGACGTACATCGAGTCCTTGTCGATGACGGCTTCGTCGCTGGTGATCGCGCGGACCGTCAGCCTGGCCGTCCTGCCGTCCCTGAAGGCGACCGCGACCGTGGAGCCGACCTTGATGCCGTGCTTCTTGGCGAAGCCCTCGAAGACGGACATCGACTCGGGCTTGTAGGCGTCGGCGAGGTTGCCGGCGACGGTCTTGGTGCGCACGTCCTGCGCGTAGGTCGGGTCGGCGGCCTTGACCGTCCGCTTCTTGGAGACCTCGCCGTCCGGCGTGGTCAGGGAGGCGTCCATGAGCTTGTACTCGGTGACCCTGGACAGGCCCGGCGTGTCCTTGATCGCCCGCACCGCCTGCGGGGTGATGAGCGTGTCCTCGTTGTCGCCCTGGATGATGAAGTCCGTGCCGACGGTCTTGTCGAGCTGGTCCGTGGCGGAGGCGACCATGGAGGAGCCGACCACCGACAGGCAGGCCACCAGGGCCAGGCCGATCATCAGCGCGGCGCCGGTGGCGCCGGTGCGGCGCGGGTTGCGCAGCGCGTTGCGCTCGGCCATCCGGCCGACCGGGCCGAAGATCCGCAGCATGATCACGCCGAGGACGCGGACCAGGCCGCCCGCGAGCAGCGGGCCGATGACGACGAAGCCGATCAGGGTCAGCACCACACCGAGGCCCAGCGGGGCCGAGCCGTCCTTGGCCTTGTCGGCGGTGGCCGCCGCGTACAGGCTCCAGGCGCCGGCGCCGGTGAGGAGCAGGCCGATCAGGGCCCGTACGATCCCGGACTTCGCGTCGGCCGGGGCGCCCGCGTCGCGCAGGGCGGCCATCGGGGAGACCTTGCCGGCGCGCCGGGCGGGCAGGTAGGCGGCGAGGACGGTGACGATCACGCCGAGCAGCAGGCCGACGGTGGGGGTCGTCCAGGCGACGGTCAGGTCGTCGGTGGACAGGTGCATGCCGATGTTGCCCATGAGCTTCATCAGGCCGACCGCGATGCCGACGCCCGCGCCGACGCCGAGCACGGAGCCGACCACGCCGAGCAGCAGCGCCTCGATGAGCACGGACCGGTTCACCTGCTTGCGGGAGGAGCCGATGGCCCGCATCAGGCCGATCTCGCGGGTGCGCTGGGCGACCAACATCGAGAAGGTGTTGATGATCAGGAAGATGCCGACGAGGAAGGCGATTCCGGCGAAGCCGAGCATCGCGTACTTCATGACGTCCAGGAAGCTCTTGACGCTCTTCTGGTTGGCGTCGGCGACCTCCTTGGCGGTCTGCACCCTGTAGCCGTGGCCGAGTGCGGCGATCACGTTCGTCTTCAGCCGTGCGTCGGTGACGCCCTTGGCGGCGGTGACGTTGACGTTGGTGTACACGCCGGTCCGGCCGACCAGGTTCTGCTGGGCGGTCTTCGTGTCCAGGTAGAAGATCGCCGCGCCGGGGTTGGTGACGGTGAAGGTGGCGATGCCGGACACGCGCGCGTGGTGCGTGCCGAGGACGTTGATCATGCCGATGTCGTCGCCGAGTTTGATGTGGTGCTTGTCGGCGGTGTCGGCGTCGACCATGACCTGGCCGGGACCCTTGGGCGCCGTACCCGAGGTGATCTTCATGGTGCGGGCGTCGTTGCTGTTCCAGCTGCCGACGATGGTCGGGGCGCCGCTGCTGGGCGAGAGCTTGTCGAGGTGGTGGTCGACGACGGTCACCGAGGTCGAGAACACCGTGCCCTCGGCCTTCCGGACGCCCTGGGCCCCGCGGACCTCGCCGAGCACGGAGGCCGGCATGACCGGCGGCTTGCCCGTGCTGGAGGTGGTCTCGCCGGTGTCGGAGGAGCCCTTGGCGCTGACCGTCACGTTCGACGACGTCGCCTGGAAGAGCTTGTCGAAGGTGGTGTTCATCGTGTCGGTGAACACCAGGGTGCCGCAGACGAAGGCGACCGACAGCAGCACCGCGACCGCCGACAGGGCCATGCGGCCCTTGTGCGCGAAGAAGTTGCGCATCGAGGTCTTCAGGACGGTCATGACGTACGCCCCCGGGCGTCGAAGTCCTTCATGCGGTCCAGGACCTGATCGGCCGTCGGCTGGTACATCTCGTCGACGATCCTGCCGTCGGCGAGGTAGAGCACACGGTCCGCGTAGGAGGCGGCCACCGGGTCGTGGGTGACCATCACGATGGTCTGGCCCAGCTCGTCCACGGACCGCCGCAGGAAGCCGAGGACTTCCGCTCCGGCCCGCGAGTCGAGGTTTCCGGTCGGCTCGTCGCCGAAGATGATCTCCGGGCGGGCGGCCAGGGCGCGGGCCACGGCGACGCGCTGCTGCTGGCCGCCGGAGAGCTGGGTGGGCCGGTGCTTGAGCCGTCCGGCGAGCCCGACGGTCTCCACGACCCGGTCCAGCCACGCCTTGTCCGGCTTGCGCCCCGCGATGTCCATGGGCAGCGTGATGTTCTCTATCGCGTTCAGGGTCGGCAGCAGGTTGAACGCCTGGAAGATGAAGCCGATGCGGTCCCGGCGCAGCTGGGTGAGCTTCTTGTCCTTCAGGCCGGTGATCTCGGTCTCGTCCAGGTAGATCTGACCACCGGTCACGGTGTCGAGCCCGGCGAGGCAGTGCATGAGCGTGGACTTGCCGGACCCCGAGGGGCCCATGATCGCGGTGAACTGGCCGCGGGCGATGTCCACGTCGACGTGGTCCAGGGCGACGACACGGGTCTCGCCGGACCCGTACGCCTTCACGACCTGCCGCGCCCGCGCGGCAACGGCCGTACGCCCTCCAGTGCCCCCATGCCTGGGAATGGTCACAGCCGAAGTCACGGTATGTCTCCTATGTCGGTCAGCAGATCGATGAATGCGCCCGGGCGGACCGGTACGTGGTTCTGGGTACATCGGTGAGTCTGGCGTCCGGCGGGTATGCCGCGCACTGGCGCGCGGCCCCCTCTTGTGCGGGGGGATAACCCCACCCCGCCGGTTCGGTCGGCCACCCCCCAGCGGCCTAAAGCCAGGTTAAGGACAGCACCGGGTCCGTCTCCTCCTCCAGCGGTACGAACACTCCCCGAGCCGTAGTACGGAGATACCCCTAGGGGTGGTCCACCGCCGGGTGGAGTCCTTTTCGGGGTCGGCTCCACCCTTCGGCCCAGCAAGCGTCCACCCTCCCGTCGCGTCAGGATCAAGTCGCGGCATGCGTGGGAAGCTGTCCTCCCGAGTAGGTGCAGGGGGCACGGGAAGGGGATCCGGTGGAGAGGACGACACCCGCGATACGCGACGGCGCGGCTCGGGGCAGGGGCACCCGCACCAGAGGGGCGGTCGTCGCGGCGCTGATGCTCGCGATGGCGCTGGCCGCGCTGGACGCCACGATCGTCTCCACCGCCGTACCCCAGATCGTCGGCGACCTCGGCGGGTTCTCGGTCTTCTCCTGGCTGTTCTCCGGCTATCTGCTCGCCGTCACCGTCACCCTGCCCGTCTACGGCAAGCTGTCCGACACCTTCGGCCGCAAGCCGGTCCTGGTGGCGGGCGCGGCCGTGTTCCTGCTGGGCTCGCTGCTGTGCGCCGGGGCGTGGAACATGGCGGCGCTGATCGCGTTCCGGATCGTGCAGGGTCTGGGCGGCGGGGCGTTGCAGGGGACGGTGCAGACACTGGCCGCCGATCTGTACCCGCTGGCCGAGCGCCCGAAGATCCAGGCCAGGCTGTCCACCGTGTGGGCGGTGTCGGCGGTGGCCGGGCCGGGGCTCGGCGGGGTGCTGGCCGCCTACGCCGACTGGCGCTGGATCTTCCTGGTCAACCTGCCGATCGGCGCCGCCGCCCTGTGGCTGATCGTCCGTCACCTGCACGAGCCGGAGCGGGAGAAGAGCCCCCGCGCGCGCGTGGACTGGGCCGGGGCGCTCGCGGTGTTCGCGTGCGGCGGGGTGCTGCTGACCGCGCTGGTGCAGGGCGGGGTGGCCTGGTCGTGGGGGTCGGCGCCCTCGCTCACGCTGCTGGGCGCGGGGCTCGCCCTGGCCGGTGTGGTGGTGTGGGTCGAGCGGCGGGCGGCGGAGCCGATCATCCCGGGCTGGGTGTGGCGGCGCAGGACGATCGCGGCGGTCAATCTGGCGTTCGGCGCGCTGGGGCTGCTGATGGTGGCGCCGTCGGTGTTCCTGCCCACCTACGCCCAGTCGGTGCTCGGCCTCGGCCCGGCGGCCGCCGGTCTGGTGCTGTGCGTGTGGACGCTGACCTGGTCGTCCTCGGCGGCGCTCAGCCAGCACGTGTACCGGCGCATCGGCTTCCGTGACACCGCGCTGATCGGCATCGGAGCGGCCACGCTGGTCCTGCTCGCGTTCCCGTTCCTGCCCTATCCCGGTTCCTGGTGGCAGCCGATGCTCCTGATGCTGGCGCTGGGGGCCGTGCTGGGGCTGTTCCAGCTGCCGCTGATCATCGGAGTGCAGTCGACGGTGGGCTGGTCGGAGCGGGGCACGACGACCGCCTCGGTGCTGTTCTGCCGGCAGACCGGGCAGACGCTGGGCGCCTCGCTGTTCGGTGCCGTCGCCAACGGGGTGCTGGCCGCGCGGCTGGGCGGGGCGGGCGATCTGGAGTCCGTCACGCGCGCGTTGAACTCGGGTACGGCCCCGGAGGCGACGCGGCGGGCGATCGCGGACGCCGTGCACGCGGTGTACCTGGGCGCGGCGGGCGCCGCGGCGCTGGCGTTCCTGGTGCTGCTGTGGCTGGCGCCACGGCGCTTTCCGGTGCTCACCGAGTAGGGCGTCCCGGACCGGCCGCACGACCGCGGGTTAACGCGGGTAACACCCCAGGTAGGACCCCGTTTTCGCGTAGTAAGCGCATACCGACTGGCCAGTTTGGTGAAAACGCCACGCGGTCCGAACCCCGCGAGTAGCGTGCGTGGCTCCGTTCGCCCACCCCCCACCTCCCTGCGGTCCGCCGCCACGGACCCGAGCCACGCAAGGAGCCCCGGGATGTTCTACGACCCGCCGCCCCCACCCTCGTATCCCGCCCGCCCCACCTACCCCTGGCAGCCGCCGGCGCCGCCTCCGCCCCGCCCCCAGCCGGCCCGCGCACCGATCGGGCACCACAGCGACCTCCGCCTGCTGCGCGGCGCCTACCGCTGGCAGCGGCGCACCGCCACGATCACCGCACTCGGCTACTTCACGCTGTTCCTCGTGCTGTCCGCCTTCGCACCGCACGTCATGACGCGCACCGTCGCCGACGGCATCCCCGCGGGCCTGCTGCTCGCCCTTCTCCAACTCCCGGTCACCTGGCTCGCGATCGCCCTGTACGAGCACACCGCACGCCGCCGTGTCGACCCGCTCGCGGACCGCATCCGCAAGGAGGCCGAGCTCGACGCGAGGCGAGGAGCGGCCCGATGACCGGCACCCCGTCCCCGAACCCGGCCGGCCTCGTCGCGTTCAGCGGCTCGTCCCAGACCATGTCCCTGATCGCCTTCTGCGCCGTCGGCACGCTCACCCTGCTGCTGTGCGTGATGACCGGCCCCGACCACGACGACCTCGACGAGTTCTACACCGGCTACGGCTCCCTGTCCCCGCTGCGCAACGGCCTGGCGATCGCCGGTGACTACATCTCCGCGGCCACCGTCCTCGGCACCGGCGGGGTGATCGCCCTGTGCGGTTACGACGGTGTCGTGCTCGCCCTCAGTACGGCCCTGTCGCTGATGCTGCTGATGTTCCTGCTGGCCGAACCGCTGCGCAACGCGGGCCGCTTCACCATGGGCGACGCACTGGCCCGCCGGCTGCCGGGCCGCGGCGTGCGGATCACCGCCTGCGCGGTGACGATCGCCGCGCTGCTGCCGCTGATGCTGGTCCAGCTGGCCGGCACCGGGCAGCTGATGGCGTTCATCCTGGGCTTCTCCAACGAGTCGCTGAAGACCGGCTGCGTCGTGGGACTCGGCGTGCTGATGATCAGCTACGCGGCCATCGGGGGCATGAAGGGCACCGCGCTCATCCAGATCCTGAAGATCGTGATGCTGGTCGGTTCGGGCGCCGTGGTCGCCGTACTGATCCTGCGCCACTTCGCCTGGGACCCGGGCGCCCTGTTCGACGCGGCGGCACGGCAGAGCGGGGCCGGGCCGGCCTTCCTGCACTCCGGGCTCCAGTTCGGCAACCGCCCCGAGGCCCGGCTGGACATGATCACCTCCGAGCTGACGATCGTGCTCGGCGGCGCCTGCCTGCCGCACATCACCATGCGCATGTACACCGCCTCCAGCGCCCGGCAGGTGCGCCGCTCGCTGTCCTGGGCGGTGTCGATCGTGGCCCTGTTCGTCCTGGTCATCACGGTGATCGGGTTCGGCGCCACGGCCCTGGTCGGCCCCCGGGCGATCACGACGGCCGACCCGCAGGGCAACACGGCCTATCTGCTGGGCTCGCGCGCCGCCTTCGGCACCGGCGTATCGACGGCAGAAACGTTCCTGTTCACCATGGTCACCACGGCGATCTTCCTCACCCTGCTCGCCTCGGTGGCCGGGATGATCCTCGCCTGCGCCAACTCCCTCGCCCACGACGTCTTCGCCGCCCGGGTCCGGGAGATGCCGGCCCGCCGGGAGATGGCCCTGGCCCGGCTCTCGGCGCTCGCCATCGGCCTGCCGACGATCCTGCTGGCCACCCTGGTGCAGCACCACAGCCTGCAGCCCCTGATCACGCTCTCCTTCTGCCTGGGCGCCTCCGCGCTCGCCCCCGCCCTGGTCTACGGCCTCTTCTGGCGCCGCTACACCCGAAGCGGGCTGATGGGCACGCTGATCGGGGGCTCGCTGAGCGTGCTGCTGCTCATGCCGGGCACCAACCTCGTCTCCGGCTCACCCGCCTCGGCCTTCCCGCACGCCGACTTCAACTGGTTCCCGTTCACCACGACCGGCATCGTCTCCATCCCGGCCGGCTTCTTCTTCGGCTGGCTGGGCACGGTCGTCTCGGGCCGCAGGACCGCGCAGGAACAGCGGCGCCAGTACGAGGCGGTGGAGGGGTGGATCCTGGCGGGCGCCGTACGCAGAGGGAGGTGACGAGGCCGCCGGACGCGACCGCTACTCGTATTCCAGCGCCGCCCTGCCCGTCAGCGTGATCAGGCTGTTGCGCACATGGTCCATGTGCGCCTGAACGTCGTCCCAGGTCTCGCCGTGCTCGCGCAGCATCTCCTCCGTGTCCCGGGCGACGCGCTCCTCGCGCAGGCGGGCCTCGGCGAGGATCTCCGCCGCACGCGTCTGTGCCTCCTCCTCGCTGCGGCGTGCGGACTCCTCGGCCTCGCCGAGCTCACGCTGCGCCTCGGACAGGGCGGCCTCCGCGCGGGCGATCCGCTCGCCATAGCGGGCCTCCAGCTCGGCCACCTGTTCGGCCCCCGCGCGCTCCAGCGCGGCCCACCGCTCGGCGTGGTCCCGGCCCTGCTCGGCGAGCACACCGGCGGTGCGCTCCCGCGCCTCGCGCAAGGTGGCGAGTGCCTCCGCGCGTTCTTCCTTCACCTCACGCCGGCTGCCGATGCGCAGGTCGTCGACTTCGGTACGCGCCGAAAGGAGGCACCGGCCGGCGTGTTCCTCGGCCTCCGTGCGCAGCGCGTCGGCGGCTTCCTGCGCCTCCTGACGTACGCCGAGGGCCTCGGCCTCGGCCTCGCCGACGCGTTGCCGCGCCTCGCTCCGCGCCCCGTCACGGATCTCCGCCGCTTCCTCCAGCACGAGCTGGAACAACCGCTGCGCGCTCTCCCCGAGCGTCTCGTACATCTGGGGCGGGAGCTGCGCGACGACCTCGCGCATCCGCACCGCCTCCGCGCCCATGTCCTTGGCGAGCACGGTCAGCCGCGCGGCACGCTCCCAGGCGGCGTCACGGTCCAGCGACAGCGCCTCCACATACGCGTCCACCTGATCGGGGTGGTAGCCACGCCCCCGGACGATCGCGAAGCAGTACGGCGTCATCGGTGCGCTGCTCATCCCCGGGAACCCCTCTCCGCCGGACGTACACGACAGGATAATTTCGCGCACATCTTGATGGATCGGTTGGAAGCGCGCATAACACGACACTCCGCAGGCATGTCACGGTAGGATGCTCGCCTGATCCGCACTCCGGGCCGCACAAGGCCTTCCGGGCACCGCGCGGGCCCCCGGAGGACATCCCCCTCCACGGTGACGATCATGCTGCGGACGGAGGCAGGCCGCGTTCGACCGCCCCCAGGTGCCGTTCGGCCGCAGAGATCCACAAAACGCGTCATGCCCCTTCACGCGCGCGTGAAGGGGCATGACGCCATCAGGCTCCGAGGGCCGCGACTACAACAGCCCGTCCCACATCTGCTCCAGCAGCACCGACCACCAGCTCTCCGGCGAACCGAGCGCCGCCGGGTCGAGGGCGGCCAGCTGGGCCTGGAAGTCGACCGTCCAGCGGCCCGCCTGCTCCTGGTTCAGGCCGAACCGCAGCCGCCACATCCGGCCCAGCAGCGCAAGGCACCGGGCGAACTCCGGCAGCCCCGTGTTCACGAACTGCGGCGCCACCGGCGCACCGCCCGGCCCGGCCTCCACCGGCACGGCGACGATGTTCGCCGTCCCGTACTGCACACAGAGCGCCCTGCCGAAGTCGGTACCCATGACGAGGTACGACCCCGCGTCGGAGGCCGGCTGCACCCCACGCTCGGCCGCCAGCTCCGCCAGCGTCGGCACCGGACGGCCCGGCTGGGCCTGCGCCCAGAAGAACGGGCCCAGGTCCACCGGCAGCCCCGCCACCACCAGCGTGTGCGCCACGACCGGCGGCACGCCCTGCCGCGACACCGCCTGCTGCTCGAACCGGAAGATCCCCGGCCCGAACACCGTCGCCAGCTCCTGGGCGATCCCCTCCGGCGGGATCGGCTGCACGGCCTGCACCGGCGGCAGCGGCGCCCGCACCGGCGCCGGCCGCGCGGGACCGTCCGCCACCTGGTGCAACTCGCCCTGGTGCGCCAGCAACTGACGCATGCCCTGCTGCCGGCTCGCGTGATCCGTGCCGTACGGCGCGATGCTCGTGATCCGCGCCTGCGGCCACTGCTCCCGGATCATCCGCGCACAGTACGCACCCGGCAGCTCGCACGACTCCAGCTCCGTGTGCAGCTCCAGCACCTGGTCCGGCGGCACGTTCATCGACCGCAGCTCGTGGAAGATCTGCCACTCCGGGTGCGGCGTACCCGGCGCCGAACGCCGGATCAGCTGCTGCTCCGAACCGTCCTGCGCGCGGTAGCGCAGCACGGCCTGATAGCCCGGACCCACCGTCGGCTGCGCCTGCTGCGGATAGCCGTACGCCGGAGCCTGCCCCGGCAGCGGACCGCCCGGCGGCGGCATCGCACCCGGCGGCATCGGCTGCGGAGCGCCCGGGGCGCCCGGCGGCATGCCAGGGGCGCCCGGAGCGCCGAGTGCGCCCGGAGCGGGCGGCGGCGGGGGCGCGCCCGGGCCACCCACGGGAGGAGCGGCCAGCACGGTCTCCGCGTGGTGCACGGCACCGCGCGCACCTCCCGGAGCGCCGGGGCCACCGGCCGCGCCCGGGGGCTGCGGGGCACCGGGGGGCTGCGGGGCACCGGGGGCGCCCGGAGGCTGAGGCGCGCCGGGAGCCGGAGGCATGCCCGGGGCGCCCGGAACCGCGGGTGCGCCCGGCGGATACGGCATACCCGGAGCACCCACCGCACCCTGCGCGCCAGGCGCACCCGGAACACCCGGAACACCCGGGGCGCCAGGCGGCTGCGGCGCGCCCGGAACCTGCGGCGCACCCGCTCCCAACTGGCTCGGGTCGGCCAGCACGGTGGCCGCGTGGTGGACGTTGCCCGGCGGCGTGCCACCAGGAGCACCCGGCGCACCAGGCGGCTGGGGAGCGCCCGGAACGCCCTGCACCTCAGGCCCCTCGGGCCCGAGCGCGGACACCAGCTGCGTCGGCACGTACCCGCCCGCAGGCGCACCCGGCACACCGGGCACGGGCGGCGCGGGATGGCCAGGGCGCGCGCCCGGCGCGCCGGGGACGCCCGGCGGAGGCGGCGGCGCACCCGGGCCGCCACGCCCCTTGCGCGGCGGCGGCGCGGCCTTGCTCGTCGCGGCGTCCGCGATGTCCCCGGCGTTCGGCGCGAGCGGCCGCGCGGAGTCGGCCGGAGGCTGCGGCGCGTGCGGGGCGCCGTCCGGCGCCTGCGGATAGCCGTATCCGGGAGCGGGCTGCGGACCACCCGGCGCGCCCGGACCCGACGGGTAGCCGTACGACTGCGCGCCCAGGGGCAGCGGAGGAGGCGTGCTGCCCTGCGGGGCGCCCGGAGTCCCGGGGGGCGCGGGCGGAGTGCCGGGCACCGGAGAGGGCACCGGCACACCCGGCGGGGGCGTACCAGGTGCCGCCGGTGCCTGCGGGTAGCCGTACGACTGCGCGCCCGGGGGCGGCGGAGGAGGCGTGCTGCCCATCGGAACGCCCGGAGCACCGGGTGCACCAGGAACGACAGGCGCCCCCGGTGCACCACCAGGGACGGGCATGGCGCCCGGCGCTCCCGGCGGCGGGAAGTTCTGCGGCCCCGGCGCGTTCGAGGCGTCGAGCGCCGGCGCGACCGCCGTGGGCGGCAGCTGGCTGCCGCCCGACATCAACGCCGTCTTCGCGTCCGGCGTCGCCGCCGGCGGCCGCGGAACCTCGTGGCCCTGCTCGCTCAACGGCGGCGCGAACACCGTCGCGGGCAGCGGCACCGAACGGTCCTCACCGGCATCCGCGTTCGTGTCCGTACCGGCCCACGGCGTGGCCCCGGCAGGCACCTCCGGCGCACCCGGCACACCCGGCGCGCTCTGCGGCCCACCGGAGGCCACCGCACCCTGCGCACCACCCGGACCTGCCGCCGGCCACGAGGCACCGCTTCCGCCGGCCCCACCGGCCGTACCCGCTCCACCGGACCCGGCCGGCACACCCGCAGCCGCAGCACCCGAACCCGCACTCGCACTCGCACTCGAAGCGGCGTCATCCGCCGCCGCGGGCACCCCGGCCTGCGTCTCGGCAAGCACCCCGCCCCCGGCGAAACCCCCACCGACCGAACCCGCACCAGAGTCAGCCCCAGCCGCAGCCGCAGCGCCCGAGTCCTCCCCCGACCGCCGATCCGGAAGGCCCAGCTTGTCCGCCGCCTCCTGCAACCACTCCGGCGGACTCAGCAGGAACGACGTCTGATTCAGATCCACGCGCGCGGGCGGCGGCGCCGGCACCGCGTCCTCGGCCTCCTCGGCACGGCCGTACTCCTCCTCGTACCGGCGGATCACCTCACCCACCGGCAGAGCCGGCCACAGCGTCGCCTCGCCGCTGTCCCGGGCGATGACCAGCCGCTGCCCGCCCGCATCCGAACGCGGGCCCTCCGCACGGTCCTCGCCCCACACCACGAAGCCCAGCTCGAACTCCCGCACCCGCACCTCACGATGCTGGTACGCGGGGACATCCCCGTTGATCCACTCCTCGGCGCGCTCCTGCGCCTGTGCGAACGTCACCATCGCGAAGCTCACTCCCCCGCCGAAGAGACCGGAACGGCACGCGCGAAACCGCCGTCCACCATCAGGTTCGCCACCGTCTCCAACTCCGGCGGATTGCCCGCGAGCCGCGACAGGAAGGCGTCGAAATCGTCGCCGCACGGCAACAGCAGCCGCTCCACCCGCTCGGCCGGGGACCACGACGGATCCACGTCCCGCACGTCGTCGTACGCGCAGAACCAGACCGAACCCAGCCGTTCGCCCTTCACCTTCACCGCGAGCAGACCACCCTGCACAAAACCGACGCCCAGGTAGTCCTTCGTCAGATGGTCGCGCAGGCACTTGTTGACGTAGACCAGGTCATTGACCGCCGCCTCGTCCCGCACCGTGAAGAACGGCTGGTCCACCAGCAGCCCCAGCTCGGCATCGAGCGCCGCGCCCACCGGCGCACAACCGCCCGCCGCCTTCAGGAACGAGCGATAGGCACCCGGCAACCGGTAGCCCAGATCCTCCTCGACGCCCTGCACCTGGGACTCCGTCACGGCCACACCCGACTTCGGCAGCCCGAAGTGCACCGGACGCGTCTCCTGCAACGGCCGCGTCCCACGCTTGCCCTGGTCCACCCGCGCCGTCGCCACCCCACCGTGATGCCGCAACAACGCCTTCACATCGACCGGAACCAGCTCCAGCCGCCGCGAACCCACCACGTGATGCCACGTCCAGCCGTGCGGTGTCGCCACATCCGGCACCGTGTCCCACAACTCGTGCCCCGACGCCGCCAACGCCGCGTTCGCCGACACATAGTCCGTCAGCCGCAACTCGTCGACGCCGAAACCCTCCGGCGGATCGGCGATCTCGGCCGCCGCGCGCGCGTACGCCGAGAAATCGGGGTAACCAAGCTCATCGGCCCGTACCCCTCTCGGGTGACGTGCCGCCCGAACGGGATCCGGGAAGTGCACGACCTGCCCGGCATAGGCCGCGTTCGGCGGCGCGGCTTGCTGCCCGAGCCGACCTGTCGTCATGGCGGTTGCCCCCTGCGGCGTTCTCTCTGGCCTGAACGGCGGTGTCGATCGCGGATGGCCACAGCCTATGCGGTACACGAACCCCGGTCACCGGCCCACCACATCCACCGGCCCACCCCGGCACCGCCGAACCCCCCACAACCGTGACCAGCCGTCACCCCGCCGTGACAGCCCGCCCAAACCCGGGCGTGTCGCACCGCCCCAGCTTCCCGACCAGCCACGGGATTTGGCACTCTGTGTCCTTCGGGGGACGCCCGGGGAGGGGAAGACGATCATGAATACCTTGCAGACCGGAGGTAACGACGTGCGGGCCGGCGACCCTCGCATCGGCTGGAGCGGCACCGAGGCACCTCCCACCCCCACCCTCCTCCACCGCCGCGACGGCATCCTGCCCACCATCGCCGCGGCCCTCTCCGTCCGCGGCGCCACCCTCACCGGCACCGCCGCCCGCGGCGACCAGCCCCCGCCCCTCCACGCCCTCGTCCAGGACTTCCTCGACACCCTCACCAGCGCCCAACGCGACCGCTTCACCGGCCGCTGCGCCGAGACCATCCTCATCTCCCGGCACATCGCCGCCGCCGACACCGCCCGCAGCAAACGCGCCGCCCGAAAACCCATGACCAACGGCGAAGCACGCAAAGCCCTCAAACAGGCCAAACTCACCGCCCGCCGCATACGCGAGGACGGCGACCCCCTCCACGGCAGCTTCGCCGCCCCCTGCCGCGCCTGCACCGCCCTCAGCGCCCACTTCGGCGTCCGCATCGTCGACCCGACGGCAACCGACGGCTGAACCCCGCCACCACCGGCCCGACCCAGCACACACGACGATCGAAGGGCAGATGCACGCCGACCGCAGCTCCTCCCCCAACCTCGGCTTCGCCCGACCCGGGGGACCCCCATCGCGCTTCCCCGTACCCGTCGACGCCGCCCTGCGCACCGCCGGCTGGCAACCCGGTCGCTGGGACATAAAACAAGCCGAAATCTGGGCCGACACCCTGCGCGACCACACCTCACCCGCGGGACACCGGCACACCGTCTTCCCCGCCGCCGTCGAAGCCTGGGCCGAATTCGGCGGCCTCCACATCACGCCCACCGGCCCCGGCCGCCAGATCGCCCCCGCCACCCTCCACCTCGACCCCCTGCACGGCCTCCACCTCGCCCGCACCCTCGGCGACCTCGGCCGCGCCCTCGGCACCGAGGTCTGCCCCCTCGGCGAGGAGACCGACACCGCCGCCCTCCTCGCCATCGACGCCGAAGGCCGCGTCTACACCCTCGACCACACCGGCGACTGGTACGTCGGCCCCGGCATCGACCACGCCCTGGCCACCCTCGTCTCCGGCCTGGAACCCGCACGCCTCACCACCGGCTGACCCCACCCGAACCACGGCGAGCCACCGACCGCCCCACCCCGCCTACACCGCCGGAATCACCGCCGACACCCGGAATCCCCCCGCATCCGTCGGCCCCGACACAAACACACCGCCCAGCGCCACGACCCGCTCACGCATCCCCAGCAGGCCATTGCCGCCCGACGGCAACCGCGCCGCCGAGGCCGACGCCGGCTCCGGCGGCGGCTCGTTCTCCACCTGCATCGCGATCTCCGCCCCCCGATGGGCCAGCCGCACATACGTCTTCGCGCCCGCCGCATGCTTGTGGACGTTCGTCAACGCCTCCTGCACCACCCGGTACGCCGTCTGCTCCACCTCCGCCGCATACGGACGCACCTCCCCCTCCACCGACAGATCCACCGCCATCCCCGCCTCGGCCGACTGCCCCACCAACTCCTCCAGCTCCGACAAGCAGGGACCCTCGGCCTCGTCAGCCGCCCTCGACGCGGCGTCCGCGGCAGCCACCCCCACCGCCGCCAACGGCTCCGACGCCGCACGCCGCCCCACGTCCTCACCCGCCCGCAGCACCCCGAGCATCTCCCGCAGCTCCGTCAACGCCTGACGCCCCATGTCCCCCACCAGCGCCGCGTTCCTCACCGCCTTCTCGGGATCCTTACGGGCAACCGCCTGCAACGCCGCCGCGTGCACCACCATCAGACTCACCCGATGCGCGACCACGTCATGCATCTCACGAGCGATCCGCGTCCGCTCCTCGTTCCGCGCCCACTCGGCCCGCTCCTCCGCGCGCTCGGCCAGCAACTGAAGCTCCCGCTCCAGACTGTCCGCCCGCTCCCGCAGACTCTCCATCAGCCGGCGCCGCGCCCCCACGTACAACCCGAGCAGCAACGGCGGCGCCGTCAGACCCAACGACGTCGTGATCGAAGCGAACGGAACGAACCAGTCACCGAGCGTCAGATCACCCCGCGCCATGTCCTGCCGCACCCGCACGAGCGTCACGATCATCGTGCCCAGCAACGACATGCCCGCCAGCGCCACGATGATCCGGCGCGGCAGTTCACACGTGGCCAGCGTGTACAGGCCGACGATGCCCATCAGGAAGCCCATCTGGGCCGGCGTGATCGCGATCGCGACCAGCACGACCGCGATCGGCCACTTCCTGCGCACCAGCAGCACCGAACCGGCGATCAGCCCGAACACGATCCCGACCGACACGGGGATCCCCGCATCCCGGGCGAACGGAATCCCCTCCGCGCCGCACTCCACGGCGGACACCAGCGCGAGACTCCCGTCGAGCACCGCACTGCGCCACCTGGCCCACCACCACGGGCCGGTCAGGCCCATGGTGCGCTCTTCCCCCGTTGTGGTCATGCCTCCAGCGTACGGGCGCCGGAGGCGCCTTTTCCGGTGACTTTCCCCTACTGGCCTGGACCACACACCGTAATCGAATGACCTCGAAACCCGCCGGTATCCCTCGAACTGCTGAACCACACCCGTTCGACACCGGAACATCACATTCCGCCCGGACGGTATGCGTATGACACATGCACCCGGCAAGGACGGCAAGTACGGGAACTTCGAGGGGTTGCGGGAGCGAGCGGTGGCGTTACGACGGGAGGGCTACAGCCTCCGGCAGATCCGGGACGAGCTGAAGATCTTCAACAACGACATCCTCAACCAGCTGGTGAAGGGGGAGCCGCCACCGGAGTGGACGAAGCGGCCGAACGCGAAGGACGAGCTGCGGGAGAGGGCGCGGGAGCTGCGGCTGCAGGGGTGGACGTACGACCAGATCCAGGCGGCGTTGGGCTGCTCCAGGAGTTCGGTGTCGTTATGGGTACGGGACCTGCCCAAGCCCGAACCTCGGTACACGCCAGAAGAGCAGCGGGCACTCATGCAAGAGGGGCTGGCAAAACGCCGTTCCGCAGAGCACGAGAGGCGCAAGAAGTCCAAGGTCACAGCTCTCCAGGACGTCGGAGAACTGACGGACCGCGAACTCTTCATGGCAGGCGTCGCGCTCTACTGGGCAGAAGGCTCGAAGAGCAAGCCCTATGACCGACGCGAGCGAGCGGTCTTCGTCAACAGCGACCCCGGCGTGATCCAGACCTACCTCGCCTGGCTGGACCTGCTCGATGTGGACCGAGAGCGCCTGGCCTTTCGCGTACTCATCCACGAGTCAGCGGACGTCGAGGCAGCCCACCTCTACTGGGCGGCTGTCGCCGACGTGGACGCGTCAGTCTTCGCCAAGCCGACCCTGAAGAAGCACAACCCCAAAACGGTCCGCAAGAACACCGGCGACGACTACCACGGTTGTCTGGTCATCAGCGTGTCCAGGAGTGCCCACTTGTACAACCGCATCGAGGGCTGGTGGAGCGGAATCGTGGCCCAAGCGCAGGCACGTCTCGGGTAAGGTCTGTGGCGCTGTCCCCCGTGGTGTAACTGGCAGCACACTGGTTTTTGGTACCAGCAGGACAAGGTTCGAATCCTTGCGGGGGAGCCTCAGCACACAAGCCCTTGGTTCGGGCCCTGACCACACAGTCAGGGCCCGCACTCATATCCCCCCAACCCCACCCCGGTATCCTGCGGCTGTAACCCCCTCCCACCCAGAGCCGAAGGGCAACCCCGTGAGCGCCATTCGCCCGGCAGCCGTCGTCGTTCTCGCAGCGGGTGAGGGCACCCGTATGAAGTCGGCCACACCGAAGGTCCTGCACGAGATCTGCGGCCGTTCCCTGGTCGGTCATGTGCTGGCCGCCGCCCGTGAGTTGGACCCGGCGAACCTGGTCGTCGTCGTGGGCCACGCCCGTGAGCAGGTCGCCGCGCACCTCACCGAGATCGACTCGACCGTGCGGACGGCCGTGCAGGAGCAGCAGAACGGGACCGGGCACGCCGTACGGATGGGGCTGGAGGAGCTGGGCGGGGCCGTGGACGGGACCGTGGTCGTCGTCTGCGGGGACACGCCCCTCCTGACCGGTGAGACGCTCGCGCAGCTCGCCGCCACGCATCACGGCGACGGCAACGCGGTGACCGTCCTGACCGCCGAGGTCCCCGACGCCACCGGTTACGGCCGTATCGTGCGCGATGAGGCGAGCGGTGCGGTGACCGCGATCGTGGAGCACAAGGACGCCACGAAGGCCCAGCGCGCGATCCGGGAGATCAACAGCGGGGTCTTCGCCTTCGACGGACAGTTGCTGGCGGACGCGCTGAAGAAGGTGCGGACGGACAACAGTCAGGGTGAGGAGTACCTGACCGATGTGCTCGGGATCCTTCGGGAGGCCGGGCATCGGGTCGGTGCTTCGGTGGCCGGGGACCACCGGGAGATCGCCGGGATCAACAATCGTGTGCAGCTCGCCGAGGCCCGCCGCATCCTCAACGACCGGCTGCTGACGCGCGCGATGCTGGACGGGGTGACGGTCGTGGACCCGGCCACCACCTGGGTGGACGTGACCGTCACCTTCGAGCGGGACGCCCTCGTGCATCCGGGGACGCAGCTCATGGGGTCGACGCACATCGGTGAGGGCGCCGAGGTCGGGCCGAACAGCCGGCTGAAGGACACTCGGGTCGGCGCGGGGGCGCGGGTGGACAGCACGGTGTCGGACGGTGCGCGGATCGGTGAGCAGGCGTCCGTGGGGCCGTTCGCGTATCTGCGGCCGGGTACGCGTCTCGGGCGCAAGTCCAAGATCGGCACGTACGTGGAGACGAAGAACGCGTCGATCGGCGAGGGCACGAAGGTGCCGCATCTGTCGTACGTGGGTGACGCGACGATCGGTGACTTCACGAACATCGGTGCCGCGAGTGTGTTCGTGAACTACGACGGTGAGAGCAAGCACCACACGACCGTCGGGTCGCATTGCAAGACGGGTTCGGACAACATGTTTGTGGCTCCTGTCACGGTCGGGGACGGTGCCTACACCGCCGCGGGATCCGTGATCACGAAGGATGTGCCGCCCGGTTCGCTGGCCGTGGCCCGTGGTCAGCAGCGGAATATCGAGGGCTGGGTGGCCCGGAAGCGTCCTGGGAGTGCGGCCGCGAAGGCGGCCGAGGCGGCGTCCCGGCAGAGCGAGACCGAGGACTGACCTGAAACGGGTGCGCCAAACACGGCGTACCGTGATAAGTGCACATCCGCACGAGTGCATACCCGCACCCCTACCAGCTGATACGGCCTCTCACGCCCAGACGGGAGGCCGGTCGAGCAGTCGGCTGGCTGAGAACCTCTGAGGAGACAGTGCTGTGACCGGGATCAAGACGACCGGCGAGAAGAAGTTGATGTTCTTCTCCGGCCGCGCCCACCCCGAGCTTGCCGAGGAGGTCGCCCAGCAGCTGGGTGTCGGGGTTGTCCCGACGAAGGCCTTCGACTTCGCGAACGGCGAGATCTACGTCCGCTACCAGGAGTCGGCGCGTGGTGCGGACTGCTTCGTGATCCAGAGCCACACGGCTCCGATCAACCAGTGGATCATGGAGCAGCTGATCATGATCGACGCGCTGAAGCGTGCGTCGGCTCGCTCCATCACGGTGATTGTGCCGTTCTACGGTTACGCGCGGCAGGACAAGAAGCACCGGGGCCGTGAACCGATCTCGGCGCGTCTGATCGCGGATCTGATGAAGACCGCGGGTGCGGACCGGATCCTGACCGTGGATCTGCACACGGACCAGATCCAGGGCTTCTTCGACGGCCCGGTGGACCACCTGTTCGCGCTGCCGCTGCTGGCGGACTACGTGGGCGAGAAGGTGGACCGGGCGAAGCTGACGGTGGTGTCGCCGGACGCGGGTCGTGTGCGGGTGGCGGACCGGTGGTGCGACCGGCTGGGGGCGCCGCTGGCGATCGTGCACAAGCGGCGTGACAAGGACGTGGCGAACCAGGTGACCGTCCACGAGGTCGTGGGTGAGGTCAAGGGCCGGGTGTGTGTGCTGGTCGACGACATGATCGACACGGGTGGCACGATCTGCGCCGCCGCGGACGCGCTGTTCGCGCACGGGGCGGAGGACGTCATCGTGACGGCGACGCACGGTGTGCTGTCGGGTCCGGCCGCGGACCGGTTGAAGAACTCGCGGGTGAGTGAGTTCGTGTTCACGAACACGCTGCCGACGCCGGGTGAGCTGGCGGCGGATCTGGACAAGATCAAGGTGCTGTCGATCGCTCCGACGATCGCGAGCGCGGTGCGTGAGGTGTTCGAGGACGGGTCGGTGACCAGCCTCTTCGACGAGCAGTGAGGTTTCTGCGCTAGTGCTCGTCACTAGCGCTCACTGAAGATCCTTTTGGGTGCGGCCTCCCCTCCGAGTAGACTGCTGCAGTTGCTCGGCGAGGGAGGCCGTACTCGTGTACGCGATTACGGCGGTCCGTTATCGACGCGCTCTTCGTAGCAGGCCGTTCGTGGCCGGGTGACCACGTCCGTACCTAGTTCTACGAGGAGTGATCACTATGTCCGAGGTGAAGATCGCCGCCGAGACCCGCAGCGAGTTCGGCAAGGGTGCCGCGCGCCGCATCCGCCGTGACAGCAAGGTTCCGGGTGTTCTGTACGGCCACGGTTCCGAGCCGCTGCACCTGACGCTGCCGGGCCACGAGCTGCTGCTGGCGCTGCGTACGCCGAACGTCCTGATCTCCCTGGACATCGACGGCAAGACCAACGAGCTGGCCATCCCGAAGGCCGTGCAGCGCGACCCGCTGAAGGGCTTCCTGGAGCACGTCGACCTGCTGCTGGTCAAGCGCGGCGAGAAGGTCACGGTCGAGGTTCCGGTGCAGGCCGAGGGTGAGCTGGCCGCGGGTGGCAACCTGCTGGAGCACGTCCTGAACGCGCTGCCGGTCGAGGCCGAGGCCACGCACATCCCCGAGGCGCTGACCGTCTCCGTGGAGGGCCTGGAGGCCGGTGCCTCCGTCCTCGCCAAGGACGTCAAGCTGCCGGCCGGTGTGACCCTGGCCGTCGAGGAGGACGCGGTCGTGCTGCAGGTCCTGCAGGCGCAGGCCGAGGAGGCCGCCGAGGGCGAGGCCGCCGAGGGCGAAGAGGTTGCCGAGGCCTGAGCCTTGGTGGTTCGGCCCTAGCTGCCGTTACGGTGCTTCAGAGGCACCCGGCACAGTGGTAGCTGTACGCTCCAGCCGCTGCTTCCCTTGGGGGGAAGCAGCGGCTGTTGCACGTGAGGAGACATGGACGTGACCACCCCCGCCAGTGCCCCCTGGCTCATCGTGGGGCTCGGGAATCCCGGGCCGGAGTACAGCATGAACCGGCACAACGTCGGGTTCATGGTGGTGGATCTGCTCGCGGAACGGATCGGGGGGAAGTTCAAGCGGGCGGGCAAGGCGCAGGCGCAGGTGCTGGAGGGGCGGATCGGTCCGGTGGGGCCGGACGGCCGGCGGGTGATCCTGGCCAAGCCGATGTCGTACATGAACCTGTCCGGCGGTCCGGTGAACGCGCTGCGGGACTTCTACAAGGTGCCGGTGGCGAACGTCGTCGCGGTCCATGACGAGCTGGACATCGACTACGGCACGCTGCGGCTGAAGCTGGGCGGCGGCGACAACGGGCACAACGGTCTGAAGTCGATGACGAAGGCGATGAGCGCGGATTACCACCGGGTGCGGTTCGGGATCGGGCGGCCGCCGGGGCGGATGCAGGTCGCGGACTTCGTGCTGAAGGACTTCTCCTCCACGGAGCGCAAGGAGCTGGACTACTTCGTGGACCGGGCGGCGGACTCGGTGGAGTGCTTGGTGACCGAGGGTCTCGAGCGGGCGCAGAGCGCTTACAACTCCTGACTTGTCCCGGCATCTCTCCCGGCGGAGTTGACCAGTCGTGTGCGCATGGCCAATGATCCCGGCCATGCCTGCCACAGCCGCCACCGCTCGCCAGGCCTCCGTGACCGCGCTGCGGTTCGGGCGGGCCGCTTCGATGGGTGCGCTCGCCGCGCTGATCCTGTTCGCCGGGGTGTGGGGTTCCTGGGGGACCGCGCAGCACGTGATGCTGACGAAGGGGCGCGAGCGCGGCACGGTCAAGGTGACCCGGTGTGACGGGGGCACGTGTTCGGGACCGTTCACACCGCAGTCCGAGGGGGCGAAGGCCCGCACGCGCGTGGAGATCGAGAAGTCGGTGGCGGTGCGCAAGGGGGAGACGTACGACGTCGTCCTCAAGCCCGGTACCGGCGATGCGCTGCGCTGTGGCCCGGCCGGGATCCTGTACGCCTGGTTGCCGCTGGGCGGTGCGTTGCTGCTGGCCTCGGTGGTGGTCGCGGGCGGGATGCGGCTGATGCGGGTGGCGTGGGTGCTGGGTCTGACGGGAGCGGGATTGCTGACGGCGGCGTTCGCGGCGGTTCGGTGAGGTGAGACGAGGGTGCCCCCGGGGTCGTACGACCCCGGGGGCACCCTCGTCCGCGTGAGGGCTGTCAGCCGGTGTTGCGCAGGCCCGCTGCCACACCGTTGACGGTGAGGAGCAGGGCGCGGGACAGGAGCGGGTCGGGCTCGGTGTTCGTGGCGGCGGCGTCGCGCTGGCGCTTGAGCAGGGTGACCTGGAGGTAGGAGATCGGGTCCAGGTAGGCGTCGCGGATGGTGAAGGTCTGCCTGAGGGCCGGCTGGGCGGCGAGGAGTTCGTCCTCGCCGGTCACGCGCAGCATCTCGCGGACGGTCAGTTCGTGTTCGGCCTTGATGGTCTCGAAGACGTGCTTCAGCTCGTCGGGGACGAGCGTGTCGACGTAGTGCTGGGCGATGCGCAGGTCGGTCTTCGCGAGCGTCATCTCGACGTTGGAGATGAAGTTGCGGAAGAAGTGCCACTGCTGGTGCATCTCGTCGAGCACGGTGTCGAGGCCGGCTTCGCGCAGGGCCTTGAGGCCGGAGCCGACGCCGAACCAGCCGGGGACGATCTGCCGGGACTGGGTCCAGCCGAACACCCACGGGATGGCGCGCAGGCCGTCGAGACCGGCGCCGGAGTCGGGGCGGCGGGAGGGCCGGGAGCCGAGGTGCAGGTCGGCGAGCTGGTCCACGGGGGTGGAGGCGAAGAAGTACGCCGGCAGGTCGGGGTCCTCGACGAGCTTTCGGTAGGCGGTGTGGGCGGCGTCGGAGACGACGTCCATGGCCGCGTCCCAGCGGGCGAGGGCTTCGTCGGACTGGCGGGGGGCGATGTGCAGGGCGGAGGCCTGCAAGGTGGCGGCGACCGTCAGTTCCAGGTTCTCCCGGGCGAGGGAGGGGATGAGGTACTTGTCGGAGATGACCTCGCCCTGTTCGGTGACCTTGATCTCGCCCTCCAGGGTGCCCCAGGGCTGGGCGAGGATGGCGTCGTGGGAGGGGCCGCCGCCGCGGCCGACGGTGCCGCCGCGGCCGTGGAAGAGGCGCAGGCGCACGCCGTAGCGGTGGGCGACGTCGCGCAGTCGGCGCTGGGCGCGGTGGATCTCCCACTGGCTGGTGGTGATGCCGCCGAACTTGGAGGAGTCGGAGTAGCCGAGCATGACCTCCTGGACGTCGCCGCGCAGCGCGACCAGGCGCCGGTAGGACGGGTCGGAGAGCATGTCCTCGAGGATGGTGTCGGCGGCGCGCAGCTCGTCGGTGGTCTCCAGGAGCGGGACGATGCCGATCTTGGCCCAGCCGGCGTGCAGGTCGACGAGTCCGGCCTCGCGGGCGAGGACGGCGGCGGCGAAGACGTCGTCGGCGCCCTGGCACATGGAGATGATGTAGGACTCGATGACCTCGGGTCCGAAGACTTCGAGGGCGCGCTTGACCGTTTCGAAGACGCCGAGGGTCTTGGCGCCGGCCGCGTCCACGGGCGCCGGGGTGGGAGCCAGCGGCCTTCTCGACCTGAGTTCCTTGGCGAGGAGCTTGGCCCGGTATTCGCGGGGCATGTCGGCGTAGCGCCAGGACTCCTCGCCGAGGCGGTCGAAGAGCTGGCCGAGGGCGTGGTGGTGGGCGTCGGCGTGTTCGCGGACGTCCATGGTGGCGAGCTGGAGGCCGAAGGCGGCCAGGGTGCGGATGGTGCGGCTCATGCGGCCGTCGGCGAAGAGGGCGCCGCGGTGTGCGCGCAGGGAGGTCTGGATGGTCCGCAGGTCGGTGAGCAGCTCGTCGGTGCCGAGGTAGTCGCGGCCCTCTTCGTGGGGGTGCCCTTGGCGAGGCGCTGCTTGGTGTTCTCCAGCTTCTGCCGGATGCAGGTGGCCTTGAGCCGGTAGGGCTCCTCGGCGTTGAGGCGCTTGTAGCGGGGGCTGATCTCCGGCAGTCGTTCCAGGTCGGTCTGGAGGGACTGGAGGAGTTCGTCGGTGGCGCCGGTGTAGCGGATGGAGTTGGAGAGCAGGCCGCGCAGTTCGTCGATCATCTCCAGGGCGTCGTTGATGCCGTGTTCGTGCTGGAGGATGAGGACGTCCCAGGTGACCTGGGGGGTGACGTTGGGGTTGCCGTCGCGGTCGCCGCCGATCCAGGTGCCGAAGGTGAGGGGGCGGGTGTCGTCGGGGAGCTTGACGCCGACGCGCTCCAGTTCGGCGGTGAGGTCTTCGAGGACGTCGCCGACGGCGTCGGCGTGCAGCTCGTCGAGGTAGTAGATGGCGTTGCGGGCCTCGTCGGCGGGCTCGGGGCGGACGACGCGCAGTTCGTCGGTCTGCCAGACGAGGTCGATGTTCTCGGCGAGGCGGACGTCGTGACGGCGGCGGTCGGAGTCGAGGACGGGGGTGTCCAGGAGTGCGGCGATGCGCCGGAGCTTGTTGAGGACGGACCGGCGCGCGGCCTCGGTGGGGTGTGCCGTGAACACTGGCCGAACGTTGAGGTGCTCGACGCTCTGCCTGATGTGCTCGGGGTCGGCGTCCTTGAGGCGGTCGGCGGTGCGGGCGAGGAGGCCGCCCTCGGCGGCGCGGCGGGCGCGCAGCTCGCGGCCGCGGTGCACCTGCTCGGTGACGTTGGCCAGGTGGAAGTAGGTGGAGAAGGCGCGGACCAGCTTCGCGGCGGTCTGCAGTTCGGTGCCGCGCAGCAGCTCGGCGGCGGCCTCGCCGTCCTCTCGGGTGAGGCGGCGGACCTTTTCGACCAGGTCGAGGAGTTCGGGGCCCTCCTGCCGTACGAGGGTCTCGCCGAGGAGGTCACCCAGTCGCCTGATGTCGGCGCGCAGCTCGCTGCTGGTCGTGGTGGTCTGGTCGTCGGCACTGCTCACAGGTGCGGCTCCTTGCAGTGTTGAAGCTCGTCCGGGAGGGAACCCGGGCGTCCGTGTGCCGCGCGGCGGGTGCCGCTTACGGGCCGGGGCGTCCGGGAAGGAATCAGAGCGGACCGCGCTGTCCGACCGACTCCCAGGATAGGTGTCCACTCGGACGCGCAGGCTTTTGGGCTCTTGCCGCCGGACGATGCGCTGCCATACTTACGACGCCGTAGGTTACGGAACCGTAGGGAGGTCCGTTCCTGTCCCGTCCGGTCCACGGGCACCACGGCAGCTGCTTCCACCCTCGAACCCCACAGGGGACGCGCATGACCTCAAGTTCCGATGTGATCGAAGAAGCCCGTCAGGCCACCGACACGACCACCCCCTCCGCCACGCTGGGCGGCGAGCAGAAGCGTTCGATCGAGCAGATCACGCTGCTCCTGTTCATCCTCGTGCCGTTCCTGGCACTCGTGGCGGCCGTGCCGCTGGCCTGGGGCTGGGGGGTGAGCTGGCTCGATCTGAGTCTGCTGGTGTTCTTCTACTACCTCGGGTGCCACGGCATCACGATCGGCTTCCACCGCTACTTCACCCATGGTTCGTTCAAGGCCAAACGGCCCCTGCGGATCGCACTGGCGATCATGGGCTCGCTGGCGGTCGAGGGGCCGCTGGTGCGCTGGGTGGCCGACCATCGCAGGCATCACAAGTTCTCCGACGCCGAGGGTGACCCGCACTCTCCGTGGCGGTTCGGGGAGACGGTCCCGGCGCTGATGAAGGGCCTGTGGTGGGCGCACATCGGCTGGATGTTCGACGAGGAGCAGACGCCGCAGGACAAGTACGCGCCGGATCTGGTCAAGGACGGCGCCATCCGGGCGATCTCCCGCCAGTTCGTGCTGTGGACGGCGGTGTCGCTGTCGCTGCCGCCGCTGATCGGCGGTCTGGTGACGATGTCCTGGTGGGGCGCGTTCACCGGGTTCTTCTGGGGTTCACTCGTACGAGTGGCGCTGCTGCACCATGTGACCTGGTCGATCAACTCGATCTGTCACGCGGTGGGCAAGCGGCCGTTCAAGTCGCGGGACCGTTCGGGCAACGTGTGGTGGCTGGCGGTGCTGTCGTGCGGGGAGTCCTGGCACAACCTGCACCACGCCGACCCGACCTCCGCGCGTCACGGTGTGATGCGCGGCCAGATCGACTCCTCGGCACGTTTCATCCGTTGGTTCGAGTTGCTGGGCTGGGCGTACGACGTGCGCTGGCCGTCACGCTCGCGTATCGATTCACGCCGTAACACCGAGGAAGGCGGTTCTCGGCGCCGGAAGGAGACCGCCGAGGCGGCATGATTGACGCCGTGGCGACCGATTCCAGCAGCAATTCCGGCAATGACAAGCAGCGGCGGACGCGCCGGACCCGTATGACCGGTGCCGAGCGCCGCCAGCAGCTGCTGGAGATCGGTCGCACCCTCTTCGCGGCGAAGGGTTTCGAGGGCACTTCGGTGGAGGAGATCGCGGCGAAGGCCGGGGTGTCCAAGCCGGTGGTGTACGAGCACTTCGGCGGCAAGGAGGGGCTGTACGCGGTGGTGGTGGACCGCGAGATGCGCCGTCTGCTGGACATGGTCACGGGCTCTCTGACGGCAGGGCACCCCCGCGAACTGTGCGAGCAGGCGGCCTTCGCTCTCCTGGACTACATCGAGGAATACACGGACGGTTTCCGCATCCTGGTCCGTGACTCCCCCATTCCGCAGTCGACCGGTTCCTTCGCCTCGCTGATCTCGGACATCGCCACCCAGGTGGAGGACATCCTGGGCCGCGAGTTCAAGTCCCGGGGCTTCGACCCGAAGCTCGCCCCGCTGTACGCACAGGCCCTGGTCGGCATGGTCGCGCTGACCGGGCAGTGGTGGCTGGACGTGCGCCGTCCGAAGAAGGCGGAGGTGGCGGCGCATCTGGTGAACCTGGCGTGGCACGGTCTGGACGGGCTGGAGCCGAAGCCGCGGTTGATAGGGCACCGCAAGGCGTAGACGCCGGGGCGGTGGGGGCGCGGCCGCAGGGCGTTCGTACGATCGTGCGGTGGCCGAGCAGAGCGAGTTTCCCAGCGGGCGCAAACAGGCGGCGGGTGTCGTCGTCTTCGGTGCGCTCGCCGTCTGCCTGCTCGCCGTCACGGTCTACGGGTACATCGCCGCGGCCGCCCACCTGGGGCTGATCGGGCACCCGCAGGAGACGCGGACGCAGGCCTGCTTCTATGTGCCCGAGGTGAGGGTCTCCTACCGTGAGACCGCGCCCGCCCACTACGACTGCGACGCCTATCTCGCGCACGGTGGGGGCAGGGTGAGGATGACGTTCTCCTCCTATCCCGCGCAGCACACGGAGGTGGCCGAGGAGCCGTGGGGCCGGTGGGTGCCGGTGGAGCGGGGCGTGTGGGGCCGCCTCGGCCGCGTCGCGCTCCCCCTGGTGCCGCTGGCGTTCGCCGCGCTGTTCGCACGCTGGGCGCTGCGGTCGGCGTCCCTCTACCGGCGGTTCAGGGGCTGGAGGAACTCCAGCCTGTTGCCGACCGGGTCCTCGGAGTAGAAGCGCAGATGGCCGGGCAGGTCGTCGTCCCAGGTCACCGGGGCGTCGTGGGCGGCGAGGCGGGCCGCGCAGGCCTCGATGTCCGCCACCCGGAGTCCGGGGTGCGCCTTGCGTGCCGGGCGGAAGTCCTCCTCGATGCCCAGGTGGAGCTGTACGTCCCCGGCCTGGAACCAGCAGCCCCCGCGCGCGGCCAGTACCGGCGGCTTGGGGATCTCCGTCATGCCGAGGACGTCCCCGTAGTACGCCCGTAGCTTCTCCTCCGACCCGGGCGGGGCCGCCAGCTGGACGTGGTCGACGGCGGCGAGCATCCTCATGCCCCCTTCACGGCCACGGCGAACAGCCGCCGGAAGGGCAGGACCGTGCCGTACGGCGCGCTCGGGTAGGCCTCGCGCAGCAGGTCCCGGTACTCGGTGACGAAGGCGTCGCGAGCCTCGGGGTCGTCGGCCAGGGCGGTGAGGGCGGGACGCAGGCCCGTGCCCTTGACCCAGTCCAGGACGGGATCCTCGCCGGTCAGGACGTGGAAGTACGTCGTCTGCCACACGTCGGTGTCGCAGCCGAGGCGGGCGAGGCGGTCCAGGTAGGTGCCGGGAGTGTGGACGGAGTCCGTGTGGCGCAGGACGTCGGCGAGGCGGGACTTCCAGCGGGGGGTGGCGGCCAGGTCGCGCATCAGGGCGTGCAGCGGGGCGTCGATGTTGTCCGGGACCTGGAAGGCGAAGGTGCCGCCGGGCTTCAGGGCGCCGATCCAGTCGGGGAGGCGGTCGGCGTGCCCCGGCACCCACTGCAGGGTGGCGTTGGAGACGATCAGGTCGCAGGGTTCCTCGGGCGTCCAGACGCGGGCGTCCGCGTGGGCGAAGTCCAGGCGGCCGCCGCCGGGCGTGGGGCCCTCGTGGTCGACGTGGGCCTTGTCGAGCATCTCGGGGGAGTTGTCGTAGCCGGTGATGTGGGCGGCGGGCCAGCGTTCGGCGAGCAGGACGGTGACGTTGCCGGGGCCGCAGCCGAGGTCGGCGATGCGCGGCCGCTCGTCCGGGAGGGCGGGGATGCGGGCGATCAGGTCGGTGAAGGCGCGGGCGCGGTGGCCGGCGTGGCGGAGGTACTGGGCCGGATCCCAGGTGGGCGTCGTCATGTCTCCCACTCTCTACGGCGCACATCTTGATGTCAAGATACTTGAGATCAAGAGACTTCATGTCGACACAACCACTACACTGATCTCCATGGAGGACGAGGTCGATCGGCTGGTCGCAGCGTGGCGCCGGGAGCGTCCGGACCTCGATGTGGAGCCGCTGGAAGTGCTCAGCCGGGTGAGCAGGCTGGCCCGGCACCTGGATCGCGCACGCCGGCTCGCCTTTTCCGAACACCAGCTCGAACCTTGGGAGTTCGACGTACTGACCGCGCTCAGGCGCGCGGGCACGCCGTACCAGCTCTCCCCCGGCCAGCTGCTGACGCAGACCCTGGTCACCTCGGGCACGATGACCAACCGGATCGACCGGCTCGCGAAGAAGGGCCTGGTGGAGCGGCTGCCCGATCCGAGCGACCGGCGCGGAGTGCTGGTCCGGCTGACCGACGAGGGCCGGGACCGCGCGGACCAGGCACTGGCGGGCCTGCTGGACCAGGAGCGGGCGATCCTCGGCGAGCTGTCCCGCGCCCAGCGCGGCGAACTCGCCGCGCTGCTACGCCAGTTGACCGCCCCGTTCGACAACATCCCCGGATAGGTCGACCGGTCCCACGCCCGCCCGCCGGGCGAGCGCCACGGCGGCCAGCGTCGAGTGGACGCCCAGCTTGCCGAGGACGTTCTGCATATGGGTGCGCACGGTGTGCGGGGAGAGGAACAGCCGTTCGGCGACGGCCTTGCGGCCGAGCCCGGCGACCATGCAGCGCAGCACCTCCCGCTCGCGCGGGGTCAGCGACTCCACCAGCCGTTCGCTCTCGGTGCGGTGCTTGCGGGCGGCCGTCAGCTCCTTGAGGACGCCGGTGAGCAGCGCGGGCGGCAGATGGGTCTCGTCGCGCAGCACTCCTCGTATCACCGTCAGCAGCCGGGACAGCGAGCAGTCCTTGGCCACCCAGCCGGAGGCGCCGGCCTGCAGCGCGAGAGCCGCGCGCCGGGGATCGTCCTTCTCGGCCAGGACCACGGTGCGCACCGCGGGCTGCGCCGAACGGACGCCCGCGACCAGCGAGATCCCGTCGACCAGGCCCTCCTCGTCGCCCTCCTGCACGGACACGGCCGGGCGTATGCCGGGCAGGCTGCCGCCCAGGTCGGCGTCGACAAGGAGGACGTCGTAGCGACGGCCCTCGGCGGCCGCGCGCTCCATGCAGCGCAGCGCGGCCGGGCCGCTGCCCGCGGCGGAGACGTCCACGTCGGGCTCGGCGGCCAGCGCGGCGGCGAGCGACTCGGCGAAGATGCGGTGGTCGTCGACGACCAGGACTCGGATACGAACCACGAAACCCCCTTCCCCAGGCTCCACGCGGAGCAGGGGATAACCCAGGTCCCAAGAACGACGACCCGCGCGGACACGACACCTGCGGAAGGAACGCCGACCGCACGGCCGCCGCCGTTGCGGAAACTGCTACCCCCACCACAGGCGCCGTACCCGGCTGTCTCGCCCCCTGATCAGCACCAGCCCCCACTGGTGCTGTTCATCAGAGTACGGATGGGAGCAGACAGCGGAAGTCGATTTACAGAACTGGTCGTCCGGCACGTTTATGGTGTGCCGCATGTTTCGTATTGAGGCAGAAGTCGACAAAGGCCGACGTGATCTGCTCCGCTCCCGGCTGCGCGACACCAACTCGGCGGCGTCTCCGGTCCTGTCGGCGCTGCGCGGCACCCCGGGGGAGCGCGAAGTCCCCCTTCACGTCTGGGCGCTGGATCCGTCGGGAGACCTGGCCGGGGGTCTGGTCGGCCACACCTGGGCGACCTGGCTGCATGTCACCTACCTGTGGGTCGACGCCCGCCACCGCGGCGCGGGCCTCGGCTCCCGGCTGCTCGCCGAGGCGGAACGCATCGCCCGCGCCGACCGGGGCTGCGCCTCGGCCCGCCTGGAGACCTGGGACTTCCAGGCACCGGAGTTCTACCGGAGGCAGGGCTACGACGTGGTGTGCGTGATCCCCGACTATCCGCCGGGGATCACGGAGTTCACGCTGACGAAGCGGCTCATCTCCTAGGAGTCCGGGGCGAGCCCCATGTCCTTGGCGCTGTAGCGGGGCAGATCGGTGGTGTCGATCGACCAGGTGCCGAGTTCGGTGGAGACGGTGACCGGCTTTCCGTACGGGAGGTGGAGCCGGTTCTCGTAGGCGGGCCGACCCTCGGACCGGCCGATGCCCCACTGGTAGGTCCACGTGCCGTCGCGCGGGTCGAGGATCAGGTAGTGCGGGATGCCCATGGCGGGGTAGTCGCGGGTCTTGTCCCGGTAGTCGTTCTCCGGGGTGGACGGAGAGATGATCTCGATCGCCAGAGTGATCTCGCGGGGATCGAGAGGGTCGTCGGTCTCCATGGCGTCGTATGCGCACACGTGGAGGTCGGGGACGCGTAGCTTACCGAGCGCCTCGTCGTCGGTGTCGGTGGCCTCGAACACGCCCAGGCCATCGGGGAGCTGCGGTGAGAGCTGATCCCGTACACGCGTCGCGGTCAGCTGGTGACGCGGGCGCGGGCTCATCATCATGATGATCTTCCCGTCGCTGATCTCGGGCCAGGCGAGGCCAGGCGGTGGAGTGAAGTGGTCACGCATGTCGCGCAGCCGCCGGTACAGGGTCTGCCGAGTCATGGGTCCTCCCGCCTCTCAGTATGACCGCGCCGATCTGTCGCACCAGCCGTCAGTCCACCCGCCCCGCCCCCGCCGAAGGCACCGCCTCGAACACCCGCGGGGCGGTGAAGGCCGCCGCCGCGAAGGCCTCCTCGACCGCCTTGGTGAGGGTGTCGACGTCGGCGGCCTCCGCGAGGACGATCGCCGAGCCGCCGAAGCCGCCGCCGGTCATCCGGGCGCCGAGCGCGCCGTTCGCGAGGGCGGTGTCGACGACCAGGTCCAGCTCCGGACAGGAGATGCGGAAGTCGTCGCGCAGGGAGGCGTGGCCCTCGGTGAGGACCGGGCCGATGGCTCGGGTCTCGCCGCCTCGCAGGAGGGCCACGACCCGTTCCACCCGCTCGTCCTCCGTGACGACGTGCCGGACCAGACGGACGACCTCCTCCTCGTCGCCGAGGCGGGCGAGGGCCGCGTCGAGGTCGGCGTAGGCGATGTCGCGCAGGGCGTCCACGCCGAGCAGGGCCGCGCCCTTCTCGCAGCCGGCCCTGCGCTTGCCGTACTCACCACCGCTGTGGGCGTGCTTGACCTGCGTGTCGACCACCAGCAGGCGCAGGCCCTCGGCCGCGAGGTCGAAGGGGATCTGCCGCTGGGACAGGTCGCGGGTGTCGAGGAAGAGGGCGTGCCCGGACTCGCAGCAGGCCGACGCCGTCTGGTCCATGATCCCCGTCGGCGCGCCCACGTAGACGTTCTCGGCGCGCTGGCACAGGCGGGCCAGCTGCCAGCGCTGCAGACCGAGGCCGTACAGGTCGTTCAGCGCGAGCGCGACGACGACCTCCAAGGACGCGGAGGACGACAGGCCCGCGCCGGTCGGGACCGTGGAGGCGAGGTGGACGTCGGCGCCGGTGACCGGGTGCCCGGCCTCGCGCAGGGCCCAGACCACGCCCGCCGGGTACGCCGTCCAGTCCTGGTCGCTCTGCGGCGCGAGCGCGTCCAGCGACAGCTCCACGACCGGGCCCTCGACGTCCGCCGAGTGCAGGCGCAGGACGCCGTCGGTGCGGCGGGCGACGGCCGCCGTCGCCCGGTGCGGCAGCGCGAACGGCATCACGAAGCCGTCGTTGTAGTCGGTGTGCTCGCCGATCAGGTTGACCCGGCCCGGCGCCGCCCACACCCCCTCCGGCTCGGCTCCGTACAGCTCGGCGAAGCGCTCCCGGACCTGCTGTGCCCCCACTAGTGCTCCTTTGCGATGTGCCGCGTGAACTCCCACGCGTCCGCGACGATCCCGGCGAGGTCCGCGCGGGAGGGGTTCCAGCCCAGCTTCTCGCGGGCCGCGTCGGCCGAGGCGACCAGCACCGCCGGGTCGCCGCCGCGGCGCGGGGCGACGACCTCGGGGATCGGGTGCCCGGTGACCGAGCGGGCGGTCTCGATGACCTCGCGGACGGAGAAGCCGCTGCCGTTGCCGAGGTTGCAGATCAGGTGCTCGCCGGGCCGCGCGGCCGTCAGGGCGAGCAGGTGGGCCTCGGCCAGGTCCGCGACGTGGATGTAGTCGCGGATGCAGGTGCCGTCCGGCGTCGGGTAGTCGTCGCCGTAGACGGAGATCGCCTCGCGGCGGCCCTGGGCGACCTGGAGGACCAGCGGGATCAGGTGCGACTCGGGGTCGTGGCGCTCGCCGTGCACGCCGTACGCGCCGGCCACGTTGAAGTAGCGCAGGGAGACCGCGGCCAGGCCGTGGGCGATCGCCTCGCTGGTGATCATGTGGTCGACGGCGAGCTTGGAGGCGCCGTAGGGGCTGGTGGGCTTCGTCGGGGCGGTCTCCAGGATCGGGACCTGCTCCGGCTCGCCGTAGGTGGCGGCCGTGGAGGAGAAGACCAGCCTCCGCACGCCCGCCTCGCGCATCGCGCCGAGCAGGGCCATGGTGCCGGCCACGTTGTTGTCCCAGTACTTCTCCGGCTTCACCACCGACTCGCCGACCTGCGAGGACGCGGCGAAGTGCAGCACGCCGTCGTAGGAGGAGTCGAGCCACTTGGCGGCGTCGCGGATGTCGCCCTCGATGAACGCGGCCCCGGTGGGAACGCCCTCGCGGAAGCCGGTGGAGAGGTTGTCGAGGACGGTGACCTCGTGGCCGGCCTCCAGCAGGTGCTGGGCCACGACACTGCCGACATAACCCGCGCCACCCGTCACCAGGTACTTCATGAACTCGCTACCTCTCGCAGTCGCTCGGCCGCGCGCTCCGGCGGCACATCGTTGATGAACACGCTCATGCCGGACTCGGAACCCGCGAGAAACTTCAGCTTGCCGGAAGTGCGGCGGATGGTGAAAAGCTCGAGGTGGAGCGCGAAATCGTCCCGCGTCACACCGTCGAACTCCTCCAGCGCGCCGAACGGAGCCTGGTGCCAGGCCGCGATGTAGGGCGTCGGAGGTTCACCCTCGCCGAAGATACGGTCGAAGCGCCTCAAGAGTTCCAGATAGATCTGGGGGAATTCTGTGCGTGCCGCCTCGTCGAGCGCCAGCAGATCGGGGACGCGGCGCTTCGGGTACAGGTGGACCTCGTAGGGCCAGTGCGCCGCGTAGGGCACGAAGGCCGCCCAGTGTTCACCCACAAGGACGACCCGGTCCCCGGCGAGTTCCCGCTCCAGGACGGCGTCGAACAGGTTCTCGCCGTCCGTCGCCTCCTTGTGGGCGGCGACCGAGCGGAGCGTCAGGGCGGTGCGGGGGGTGGTGAAGGGGTAGCCGTAGATCTGACCGTGCGGATGACCGAGGGTCACGCCGATCTCCTCACCCCGGTTCTCGAAACAGAACACCTGCTCGACGGCGGGCAGGTGCGACAGCTCCGAGGTCCGGTCCGTCCACGCGTCCAGCACGAGGCGCGCCTGCTCCTCGGTGAGGTCGGCGAAGGACGCGTCGTGGTCGGAGGTGAAGCAGACGACCTCGCAGCGCCCGGAGTCGCCGGCGAGGGAGGGGAAGCGGTTCTCGAAGACGACGACGTCGTACGAGGAGTCCGGGATCTCGCTCAGCCGCTCGCCCCGCGTCGGGCACAGGGGGCACTCGTCGGCAGGCGGGTGGTAGGTGCGGGCCTGACGATGGGAGGCGATGGCGACCGAGTCGCCGAGCAGCACATCGCGGCGGATCTCGGACGTGGTGACCGTACGGTCCAGCGGGCGGCGGTCGAGGGCGTCCCGCACGGTGTCGTCCCGAAGGTCGTAGTAGATCAGCTCACGACCGTCGGCCAGCCGGGTCGAGGTCTTCTTCACGCCGGACTCCTTGGTCAGCCCCCGCACAGGGGTATGTCCGCACCCAATCACTCAACACAATCAAACATAACAGACCACAACCCGACAACACCCAGGACCATCACAATCAAACAAAGAACATCAACAGAAGTGTTCAATTACTGAACGCGGAGGCGTAGGTTCCGCTCTGGATCAGTTCGCGCAACGAAGCGAGTTCTCATGCAAACCCCCACACAAGCCCCCGTCCGTCTGGCGGCGGAGCTACGGCTCCCCACCAACTGGCTGGACTACACGATCCTGGCGATCTACTTCGTCGTCGTCCTGGGCATCGGCTTCGCGGCCCGCCGCTCGGTGAAGACCAGCCTCGACTTCTTCCTCTCGGGACGGTCGCTGCCCGCCTGGATCACCGGCCTCGCCTTCATCTCCGCGAACCTGGCAGCCACCGAGATCCTGGGCATGGCCGCGAACAGCGCCCAGTACGGCGCCTACACCGTGCACTGGTACTGGATCGGCGCCATCCCGGCCATGGTCTTCCTGGGCCTGGTGATGATGCCCTTCTACTACGGCAGCAAGGTCCGCTCGGTCCCCGAGTTCCTGCTGCTGCGCTTCGACCGGGGCGCCCACCTGCTCAGTTCGATCCTGTTCGCCTTTGCCGCCATCCTGATCGCCGGCGTCAACCTCTACGCCCTCGCGATCGTCGTCGAGGCCCTGCTCGGCTGGCCGCAGTGGGTGGCCATCGTGGTGGCCGGCGCCTTCGTGCTGGCGTACATCACGCTGGGCGGCCTGTCCTCGGCGATCTACAACGAGGTGCTGCAGTTCTTCGTGATCCTGGCCGCCCTCATCCCGATCACCGTCCTCGGCCTGAAGAAGGTCGGCGGCTGGGGCGGCCTGACCGACAAGCTCACCGCCACCCACGGCCACGACTTCACCACCGCCTGGGGCGGCACCGGCATCGGCAGCGCCAACCCGCTCGGCGCCAACTGGCTGACCATCGTCCTCGGCCTCGGCTTCGTGCTCTCCTTCGGCTACTGGACGACCAACTTCGCCGAGGTGCAGCGTGCCCTGTCCGCGAAGAACCTCTCCGCCTCCCAGCGCACCCCGCTGATCGCCGCCTACCCGAAGATCTTCATCGTCTTCCTGGTGATGATCCCGGGCCTGGTCGCCGCCGCCCTGGTGCCGAAGATCGGCACCTCCGGTTCAGGGCTGCAGTACAACGACGCCATCCCGTACCTGATGCAGGAGCTGCTGCCCAACGGCGTGCTGGGCATCGCCGTGACGGGTCTGCTCGCCGCGTTCATGGCCGGCATGGCCGCCAACGTGTCGTCCTTCAACACGGTGTTCACCAACGACATCTGGGCCCGCTACGTCGTACGCGGCCGCGAGGACTCGTACTACGTGCGCTTCGGCCGCCTCATCACCGCGATCGGCGTGGCCGCCTCGGTCGGTACGGCGTTCCTGGCGTCCTCGTTCTCGAACATCATGAGCTACCTGCAGACGCTGTTCTCCTTCTTCAACGTGCCGATGTTCGTCGTCTTCATCGTCGGCATGTTCTGGAAGCGGGCGTCCGCCAAGTCCGGCTTCTGGGGCCTGCTGGCCGGCACGGTCACGGCGATGGTCAACTACTTCGTCCTCTACAAGAAGGGCATCATCTCGATCCCCACCGACCAGGGCGCCAACTTCGTCTCCGCGATCGCGGGCTTCGTCGCCGGCGCGGTCGTCATGTTCGCCGTGTCCCTGTTCACCAAGCCGAAGCCGGAGCAGGAGCTGCAGGGTCTCGTCTACGGCACCCGCTCCCCCGGCATGTCCGAACCGCCCGCCCCCGGCGACGAGGCCTGGTACCGCAGGCCGGCGCTGCTGGGCTGGGGCGCGGTCGTCCTGGCCGCCGCCTGCTACATCCCGTTCTCGCTCTGACCGCGGGAGGATGAGGAAACCATGACCGAGCACTCCGACCACTCCCACGAGCACTTCCACTACTCCGAGGAAGACGTCCAGCGGGAGGTCTCCGAGCTGGAGACCAAGTCCGCGACGGCCGCGCGCATCTTCGACCTGCGCCGCATCATCGGCGGGCTGTTCGTGCTCTACGGCGTCATCGTCACGATCACCGGCATCACCGACTCCCAGGCCGCCATCGACAAGGCCGAGGGCGTCAACATCAACCTGTGGACCGGGATCGGGATGCTGCTGCTGGGCATCTTCTTCCTGGCGTGGCTCAAGCTGCGGCCCACTCCGCCGCCGTTGCCTCCGGCGGAGGAGCAGGCGGAGTAACGCCGTTGGGCTCACGGCCGTCCGCCGGGTGCGGGTGCGCGGGGGCTGGTCGCGCCCACGCGGCGGAGCCGCATGTCGGACACAGCCCCGCGCCCCTGCTCAGCCGAGGCCGGAGTCGTCTACAGCTCCGGCCTCGGTGCGTCCCTCAACGGGCCCGCGCGGTCCAGCAGTCCCGTCCGGGCCGCCAGCGCCGCCGCCTCCAGGCGGGACCCCACGCCGAGTTTCATCAGCACCCGCTGCACATGCGTACGCGCGGTGCTCGGCGCGATGCCCATGCCGGCCGCGATCAGCCGGGTGTCCTCGCCGTCGGCCACCCGGACCAGCACCTCCACCTCCCTCGGCGTCAGCATCTGCAACAGCCGCTGCCCCTCGTCATCGGGCTGCGCCGCCGGGTTGAGCAGCTCGCCGAAGGCGCCCTGCAGCAGCTGCGGCGCCACCGCCGCCTCCCCCGCCCTGGCCTTCATGATGGCCCGCTCCACCCCCTCGATCCGCTCGTCGTGCCGTACGTACCCGGACGCGCCGGAGGCGAAGGCCGCCGCGATGCCCCGCGGCGACGGCACCGGGCCCAGCACCAGCACCGCCACCTGCGGCCGCTCCCGCTTGATCTTCACCACCGGATCGAAGGCCCCCGGCTCGGCCGGCGCCGCCGTGCCCAGCAGGCACACCTCCGGTGCCCGCGCGATCACCAGATCCGCCGCGCCCGCGGCCGGCGCGGCCGCGGCCAGCACCCGGTGACCGCGCAGCTTGAGCGCCGACGCCAGCGCCTCCGCGAGCAGCCGGTGGTCGTCGACGACCATGAGCCGCACTCCCATAGAGCAACCCCCCAGTCCCCCCCATGGATGCCCCACTATGGACGCCCACCGGACCAAAAGGACAGAGGGCCCCCCGGCACCCCGCCCTTCACATGCCCCCGGAAGCTACACGCTTGTTCGACGTCGCGCTGCCCCTATGAAGGAGAAGTGCCCCGGATCGATGAAATCCGGGGCACTCCCAGGTAATCCCTCGCATTCGCCCCGGCGCTCGGAAGCACCGGGAGGCGTGCGATCAGCCGCCCGCGCCGAATGCGAGCAGCAGGTATTCCTTGTAGTCCTTGCTGTCCGACACCTTGTGCGCGAACACCGACGACATGTAGAGCCGGCCCTGTCCGTACAGGAACTCCGCGTAGTCCGGCAGCATCGTGGTCTCCGCCCGCCGTACGTCCTGCGTGGCCGGGTTCTCCAGCAGCTTGGTCGCCTTGAAGGAGTTCCCGTCGATGCTCACGACCTGGCCGCCCTTGTCGTACGGCGGGTGCTTGTAGGCGAGCAGGTTGGGACCGTCCATGCGCAGCGGGGAGAGCGTGTAGCCGTCGCCGGCCTCGGCGCGCTGGCCGGTCTCCTTGCCGGTGGTCAGGTCGAAGGCGATGATCTCGTTGGTCTGGCTGTACTTGCCGTTGCCGTCGTGTTCCTCGGTCGGCACGTACAGCCTGTTGTTGCCGGCGACGATCTGCTTGCAGTCCTCGATGCGGGTGATGCCGTCGCAGCGGCCCCCGTAGGTGTGGCCGGGCGCGGAGATGTGGCTGAGCAGCTTGCCGGTCTTGTTGTCGATGGAGAAGTAGTCCGAGACCTCGCTGCCGTCGCCCGCGCTGTCACCGACGTCGGCGGCCACCACCAGCGGGTCGGTCGAGACGACGCTGGCGTACTCGATGCCCGAGGCCATCCTGTACTCGGAGATCACCTTGCCGGACGTCGGGTCGATGTTCTGGATGCGCAGCTGGCGGTTGTCGTACTCGCCGCACTTGCGGACCGCGACCAGCTTGTTGCCGCCGCCGTACCCGGCGTCGTAGCAGGTGTCCCCCGGCTTCGGCTGCCACAGCAGCTTGCCGGAGTCGATGTCGAACGCGGCGCCGCCGCCGGTGCTGCCGACCGCGGCGGTGTGCTGGGCGACCGTCACGTTCTCGAAGTCGCTCGGGGAGTCACCGACGCCGACCGTCTTGGTCCACAGCTTGGTGCCGTGGTCGAGGTCGATGGCCGCGATCTGGCTGCATCCCGCGCTGGAGTCCTTCCCGGGCATCTTCGGCTGGAAGATGATCGCGGTCTTGTCGTCCGAGGTGAGGTGCTTGGTGGCCGCGCACACCGGGCCGGGCAGCTTGAGCGTCCACAGCTTGGTGCCCTTGGCGGGGTCGTAGCCGACGATCTCCGCGATGCCGGTCTTGGCGTACACCTTGTCGGTCAGCCAGGAGCCCGCGGTGACGACGGTGTCGTTCGTCTTGGGCATCGGGACCTGGAAGAGGACGTCGGCGGCGGGGTTCGACGGGACCTTCTCCTTGCCGCCGGTGGTTCCCCCGGAGCCGTTCTTGCCGCCCGTGCCGCCGCTGGAGCTCGCGGTGTCGTCCTTCTTGCCGTCGTCACCGGAGGACTTGGCGTACCAGACACCGCCGGCGACGATCAGGGCGATCACGACGAGCGCCGAGACGATGACGGCCACCGTGGCGTTGTTGCGCCCGCCGCCGGACAGCGCGGGCTGCGGCGCCGTCGGCGGGACGGGTGCGCCCGGGTAGCCGTACCCCTGCTGCTGGGTGTACGAGGCGGGCTGGCCGTACGGGTTCTGCTGGGTGACGGGTGCGCCCGGGTAGCCGTAGCCGGGCTGGGGCGGCTGGGGGGCCTGGGGGTAGCCGTAGCCGGGCTGCGGCGGCTGGGGGGTCTGCGGGTGGCCGTAGCCGGGCTGCGGCGGCTGCGGTGCCGGGGGCTGCTGGGGGTAGCCGTAACCGGGCTGGGGGCCGCCCTTCTGGAGGCTCGGCGGAGTCGGGGGCGCCGGCGGCGGGGTGGCCGGGGCCGCGGGCGGCTGGTCCTGGGGCGGACCGAAACCGCCCTGCTGCGGAGGCTGGTTGGGCGGCTGGTTCGGCGGCGGGGGCGGCTGGGTCATGGCGGGCGTACCTCGGTGAAGCGCTCAGGGCCGGGCGGGCGGGAGAAAAACAGGGCCGGGCGGGCGGGAGAAAAGGGGAAGAGGAGGACGGGCCGGGGCTCAGTTGCCGAAGGCCATCATCAGCTTCTCCTTCGAGTCGTCGTTGCCGGTCAGCCGGGTGGAGGAGATGAAGAAGCGTCCGTCGGCCCAGTCGATGGCGCCTTGGAAGAAGCCGTTCTCGATCTCGGCGGTGCCCGAGGGGTTCTGCAGCAGCTTGGCCGGCTTGTGCGAGCCGCCGGTCACCGGGATCGACACGATCTGGCCGCCCGTGTCGTACGACGGCTGCACATAGGCGATGAGCTTGCCGCCCTGCGTCTTCATCGGGAACATCGACTCGTCCGAGGGCGACTGGACGCGCCACTTCGCCTTGCCGTCGGCGAGGCTGACGGCGACGATCTCGTTGGCGCCGGTCGTCGCGTTCGTCGGCAGGTAGAGCGTGTCGGCGTCGACGGCGACGCCCTGGCAGCCCTGCAGGTCGCGTTCGAGGATCGCCCAGCCGCAGCGAGGGGCGAACTTCTCGTTCACCTTGACCTCCGAGCGGAACTTGCCGGTCTTGGTGAAGGTGGAGATGTTCCAGGCCTTCTTGTCCTGGTTGGTCAGGTAGACCACGAGCGGGTCGAGGGAATAGACCCGCGCGACCGCCCAGCCCTTCTTGACCGGCTGCGTCCACTTGACCTTGCCGGTGGCGGGGTCGAGTTCCTGGATCTCGTCGTGCTCGTTGCTGCCGCCCGCGCCGCAGGAGGCCACCTGGACGAGCCGGCCCGAGCCGCCGGCGAACGCGGCCGGGAAGCAGGCCGAGCCGTACTTCTCCTTGCTGTACAGCTTGCGGCCGCTGTCGATGTCGTACGCCGTGCCCGACTCCGAGCGGCCCACCATCAGCGTCTTGCCGCTGATGGTCAGCTCGACGTTCATCGCGGTGTCGAACAGCCCGCCGTCGGCGACCTGGCCGCTCCAGCCCTTCTCGCCGGTGCTGAGGTCGATCTGCTGGAGCTGGTTGCATTTGGCACGGCTGCTGACGCCGTTCATGTACGCCACGACGATCTTGTCGTCGGCCGACTTCTGCGGGGTGACCGCACAGATCTTCTGCGGGAAGGCGATCGGGTCCCAGGCCGAGCTGCCGTTGCCCGCGTCGTAGGCGAAGACCTGCTTGTACGCCGCCTTCACCGCCGTCTTGCCGGTGATCCACATGCCGGGCGCGTCCGCGCCGGAACCCGGGGCGTCGGGTGCCGACTTGTACCAGAGCACCTTCGCCTCGCCGGGCTTGCGGCCGTCGTTGAGGTTGTCCGGGTCCGCACCGCCGTTGCCGTTTCCGTTGCCGGGGTCGACCGGCTTGCCGGAGGAGGAGTGCTTGCCGTCGCCGCTCTTCTCGGCGACCGGCTTCTTCTTGCCGCCGCCGTCGTCGCTCGTGACCACGTAGACGGCGCCGCCGATGAGGAGCAGCGCGGCCGCCGCGGCACCGACGATCAGCGCGGTCTTGTGGGACGCCGGCTTGCCACCGGGCGGGGTGCCGGGCGCGCCCGGGTACTGGGGCTGCCCCGGGTACTGCGGCTGCTGCGGGTAGCCGTAGCCGGGCTGCGCGGCGTACGGGCCGGGTTGCGCGGGCAGGCCGTACGGGCCCGGCTGCGCGTAGGCGCCGGGCTGCTGGGGGTAGCCGTAGCCGGGCTGGGGCTGAGGTGGCTGAGCCGGTGCCTGGGGCGGGCCGGGCGGCGGAGACGGCGGGGCGCCGAATCCGCCGCCCTGCGGCGGCTGGTCCTGCGGTGCTCCGAAGCCACCCTGCGGCGGCTGGTCGGGCGGCTGAGTCATCAGCGCTCTTCCCCCTCGTTCACTGATTTTTAGCCACGCCCTGAGGTTCGTTCACGGACCCAAGGTCGTACTCAGAAAGTTCTCAGACGGCTCTTTCTATCACCCGGCGCCGACAGCACACGGGCTCGCATACACCGCTGTTCCCAAGGGAGAACCGGCCCGTGATGCCGCCGTTACGCGCCTTCACGCCCCCTTCACCCGGCGCACGCAACTGCGTTGCGCGCGGCTGGATCACGCCGCGCGCGCGCCATCGGCGCGCCCTGGTGTGCGCGCTCGCGCCCTACGCGTCCTCCGCCAGTTCCAGCCAGCGCAGCTCCAGTTCCTCGCGCTCCCCGGCCAGATCCCGCAACTGGCCGTCCAGTTCGGCGACCTTCGCGAAGTCGGTGGCGTTCTCGGCGATCCGGGCGTGCAGTGTGGACTCCTTCTCGGAGATCTTGTCCAACTGGCGCTCGATCTTCTGGAGTTCCTTCTTGGCGGCACGCTGGTCGGCGGCGCTCTTCTCCGCGGCGGCGGCCTTGGGGGCCGCGGCGGCCGTCTGCGCGGCGACCGCCTCCTCCATCCGCTGCCGCCGCTCCAGGTACTCGTCGATACCGCGCGGCAGCATGCGCAGGGCGCCGTCACCGAGAAGGGCGAACACGCGGTCGGTGGTTCGCTCCACGAAGAACCGGTCGTGGGAGATCACGATCATCGAGCCGGGCCAGCCGTCGAGGACGTCCTCCAGCTGGGTGAGGGTCTCGATGTCGAGGTCGTTGGTGGGCTCGTCGAGGAAGAGGACGTTCGGCTCGTCCATCAGGAGGCGCAGCAGCTGCAG
This sequence comes from Streptomyces griseochromogenes, assembly GCF_001542625.1. Taxonomy (NCBI): domain Bacteria; kingdom Bacillati; phylum Actinomycetota; class Actinomycetes; order Kitasatosporales; family Streptomycetaceae; genus Streptomyces; species Streptomyces griseochromogenes. The sequence goes on from NZ_CP016279.1 coordinate 10,005,597, forward strand.
GCGCCGCCGCTCGCCACCCGACAGGTCACCGACCGGCGTCCACTGCTTCTCCTTGTTGAAACCGAACGTCTCGCACAGCTGTCCGGCGGTCATCTCGCGGCCCTTGCCGAGGTCGACGCGTTCGCGGACCTGCTGCACGGCCTCCAGGACCCGCAGGGCGGGGTCGAGTTCCGCGACCTCCTGGGAGAGGTAGGCGAGCTTGACGGTCTTGCCGACGGCGACCCGTCCGCCGACCGGCTGCTCCTCGCCCTCGGTCCGAGCCGCCTGGGCCATGGCCCGCAGCAGGGAGGTCTTTCCGGCGCCGTTGACGCCGACCAGGCCGATGCGGTCGCCGGGGCCGAGCTGCCAAGTGACGTGCTGGAGCAGCACCTTGGGCCCGGCCTGCACGGTGACGTTCTCCAGGTCGAAGACCGTCTTGCCGAGGCGGGAGGAGGCGAACTTCATCAGCTCGCTGCTGTCCCGGGGCGGCGGCACGTCCGCGATCAGCTCGTTGGCGGCCTCGACCCGGAAGCGCGGCTTGGAGGTACGGGCGGGCGCCCCGCGCCGCAGCCAGGCCAGCTCCTTGCGGATCAGGTTCTGCCGCTTGGCCTCCTCGGTGGCGGCGATCCGCTCGCGCTCCGCGCGCGCGAAGACGTAGTCGGAGTAGCCGCCCTCGTACTCGTACACGTCACCGCGCTGGACGTCCCACATGCGGGTGCAGACCTGGTCGAGGAACCAGCGGTCGTGGGTCACGCAGACCAGCGCCGAGCGCCGGTCCCGCAGGTGCCGGGCGAGCCAGGCGATGCCCTCGACGTCGAGGTGGTTGGTGGGCTCGTCGAGGACGAGGAGGTCCTGTTCCTCGATGAGCAGCTTGGCGAGCGCGATACGGCGCCGCTCGCCGCCGGACAGCGGTCCGATGACGGTGTCCAGGCCCTTGGGGAAGCCCGGCAGGTCGAGCCCGCCGAACAGTCCGGTCAGCACGTCCCGGACCTTGGCGTTGCCCGCCCACTCGTGGTCGGCCATGTCACCGATGACCTCGTGCCGGACGGTGGCGGCGGGGTCGAGGGAGTCGTGCTGGGTGAGCACGCCGAGGCGCAGCCCGCCGGAGTGGGTGACGCGTCCGGTGTCCGCCTCCTCCAGCTTGGCGAGCATCCGGATGAGGGTGGTCTTGCCGTCGCCGTTGCGGCCCACCACGCCGATCCGATCGCCCTCGGACACGCCGAGCGAGACGCCGTCCAGCAGGGCACGGGTGCCGTACACCTTGCTGACGTTCTCGACATTGACCAGGTTGACGGCCATTTCACTCCTGCCCCGGGGGATGGATCGACCCTCCAGGGTAGTCGGAGGTCAGCCCCCGCTCTTCTGCTCCTCCTGACGGCGCCGGTAGTACCGGACCGCGAGCAGCGGCGGCTCCTGCTCGGCGAGGTCCGGCTCGATGGGACCGATGCGTGTTTCGGCCTCCACGCAGCGCGGGTCGTCGCGGTAGGCCAGGCCGGCAACGGCGTGGATCCGGGTGCGCTGCCGCTCGTCGCGCGTGAGTTCCAGCAGCGCGTCCCCTATCTCCGGCTCGGGACCTCGATGGTGTTCGAGCCAGTGACACGTCCGGGCGCGCACGTCGGCGTCCGGGTCACGCGCCAGGTCGAGCAGGGCGGCCAGGCTCTGCGGGCTGAGCCCGTCCGCGTCGGCGTCCAGCAGCTCCGGCACCCAGGAACGGATCCGGGGATCCGGATGCGCGAGGTAGCGCAGGCCGACCCCCTTGGTCCCCAGGTCTTCGGCCCACGTCAGCGCGTTGAGCAGGACGTCGAGCACCTCCACGTCCCGCTCCCGTTCGGTCCAGGGGACCAGCTCCCTCGCCCGCTCCAGGAACGGCTGGCCGCCTCCCGCCGGGTCTCCGATGATCAGGGACAGCAGCACGTCGGCGGCGAAGAGACGGTTCAGCGGGTCGGGGTCGCGGCTCATGTCCTCGGCCGTGGCCCAGGTCTCGTCGTCCAGCCGTTTGCCCAGCGCTGTCACCGTCTCCGTCCACGTCTGGTGGTTCCGGTCCGGGTACGCCCGGGCGCGCGCGAGAAGTTCACCGAAGGGCGTGCGCAGCCGGAGCCTGGCCTCCAGGGTGGTGAGGATCGCCAGGTGTCCGTCGTACAGCGTCTGTCCGCCGAGCGCGAGGCTCTCGTACCAGCAGCCGATCTCGTCGTCCCGTCTGGTCCGCTCGACCGGCCCCGGCAGGCCGGTCCTGCGGCGCAGTTCGGCCTCCGGGTCGGTCCGCGCCCAGTGGCGGGCCCGGTCCAGCAGCTCCTCGCGGGCCGGGCCGGGACGTTGTACCACCTCGGGGAACACGGCCCACATCAGCCACAGCGAGCCGCTGTCCACCGCCCGCAGCAGCGGGGTGGTGCCGTCGGGCAGCCTGCGCAGCGGGTCGGCCCCGTACTCCACCAGTGCCTCGGCGACCGGATCGTCGTACGCGGCGATCGCCGAGCAGAGCACGGGCAGGCCCGTGCTGTCGTCGAGCGTGTCCGGATCGGCCCCGGCGTCCAGCAGCTCCCGGACCGGCTCGGCTTCTCCGCGCCGTACGGCTGCGACGAGCCGTCCCCCGTCCTGCCCGCCCATGCGTCCGCCCCTCCGGCCGTCGGCCGCTCCCCCGCGGAACCGGCCGGGCGAGCTTAGAGGGACCCCTGCGGCCGGAGCAGCCGAATTACCGTGCGGCGGGGCCGCCGGTCACCGTGGCACCCGGCGCGGGCGCCGTCGCCGTGCGCACCGTACGGCAGGTGCCGGAGGCCCGGAGGACGTCGGCGATCTTCGTGGCCGACTCGGGGTCGCGGGCGAGGAAGGCCGTGGTGGGACCCGAGCCGGAGACGAGCGCGGCGAGGGCGCCCGCGCCGCGGCCCGCGTCGAGGGTGTCGGCCAGCTCGGGGAAGAGGGAGAGCGCGGCGGGCTGCAGGTCGTTGGAGACGGCGGCCGCGAGCGCCTCGGGGTCGCCCTTGGCGAGCGCGTCGAGCAGGTCGGGCGAGGCGACCGGCTCGGGGATGTCACGCCCCTCGGCGAGCCGGTCGAACTCGCGGAAGACGGCCGGGGTCGACAGCCCGCGCTCGGCCATCGCGAACACCCAGTGGAAGGTGCCGCCGACCTCCAGGGCGGTCAGCTGCTCGCCGCGCCCGGTGCCGAGGGCCGCGCCCCCGACCAGGCTGAAGGGCACGTCGCTGCCCAGGTCTGCGCAGATGGCGAGGAGTTCGGCGCGGGAGGCGCCGGCGTTCCACAGCGTGTTGCAGGCGAGCAGCGCGCCGGCGCCGTCCGCGCTGCCGCCCGCCATGCCGCCGGCGACCGGGATGTCCTTGGCGATGTGGATGTGCACGGCCGGCTCGATGCCCCGGCGCCCGGCGAGCGCGACGGCCGCGCGCGCGGCGAGGTTGGTGCCGTCCAGCGGGACCTGGCCGGCGTCCGGCCCCTCGCAGGTGACGCGCAGCTCGTCCGCCGGGCTCACGGTGACCTCGTCGTAGAGGCCGACGGCGAGGAAGACGTTGGCGAGGTCGTGGAACCCGTCGGGGCGGGCGGCGCCCACCGCGAGCTGGACGTTGACCTTCGCCGGCACCCGTACCGTGACGCTCACTTGCCCGCCTTCCCGTGCTCGGCGATCCGCGCGAATTCCTGCACCGTCAGTGACTCCCCGCGTGCCTGCGGCGAGACCCCGGCCGCGACCAGGGCGTCCTCGGCGGCCGCCGCGGATCCGGCCCAGCCGGCCAGTGCCGCCCGCAGGGTCTTGCGGCGCTGCGCGAACGCCGCGTCGACGACCGCGAAGACCTCCTTCTTGGAGGCCGTGGTGTCGATCGGCTCGGCCCGCCTCACGAGCGAGACCAGGCCGCTGTCGACGTTCGGCGCGGGCCAGAAGACGTTGCGCCCGATGGCACCGGCGCGCTTCACGTCGGCGTACCAGTTGGCCTTCACGGACGGCACGCCGTACACCTTGTTGCCGGGCGCGGCGGCGAGCCGGTCGGCGACCTCGGACTGGACCATCACGAGGGTGCGCTCGATGCTCGGGAAGGTGTCGAGCATGTGCAGCAGCACCGGTACGGCCACGTTGTAGGGCAGGTTGGCCACCAGGGCCGTCGGTGCGGGGCCGGGCAGTTCCGTCACGTGCATGGCGTCGGAGTGGACCAGCGCGAACCGGTCGGCGCGCTCCGGCATGCGGGCGGCGACGGTGGTGGGCAGCGCGGCGGCCAGCACGTCGTCGATCTCGACGGCGGTGACCCGGTCGGCGACCTCCAGCAGCGCGAGGGTGAGCGAGCCGAGCCCCGGGCCGACCTCGACGACCACGTCGTCGGGGCGGACCTCGGCGGTGCGGACGATACGGCGAACGGTGTTCGCGTCGATCACGAAGTTCTGGCCGCGCTGCTTGGTGGGACGGACACCGAGCGCTGCCGCGAGCTCACGGATGTCGGCCGGACCGAGGAGGGCGTCGGGGGTGGGGCTGCTCACGGGACAAGGGTACGGGGGTGTGGGGGCCGGGCTTGCCAGGGTGCCGGTGCCGCGGCCGGGCGGGGGCGGAGTCGCTCACCGGCGCCGGCGGGGCTCCTCCTCCGCTCTCGACTTCGCTCGGGCGGGGGGGACCCCCGTCGCCCGCCCGTGCCGCCTGGGGGTGCTACAAGGCCCTTGGGACCCGGGGGGAGGCACGTCTGCCCGCAGCTGTGCGGGTTCCGCGTGCACCGGCCGCCGTCACTTGTGCAGCCGTCCCCCGCAGTGCGGCCAGGGACTGGCCCCCCTGCGCACGTACAGCCTCTTCGCGCGGAAGGTCTGCTCCTCCGCCGTCGCGTCCTGCGGGCGTCCGAGGCCGCCGAGGCTGTGCCAGGTGCGCGCGTCGAACTGGTAGAGCCCGCCGTACGTCCCCGAGGGGTCGACGGCGCCCGGGCGTCCGCCGGACTCGCAGACGGCGAGTCCGTGCCAGTCGAGGTGGTCGGCGCCCTGCACGGACTTCGGCCGGGGCTTGGTGCCCACCTTCACCACCTGCTTGCTCGGCTTGCGCACCACCTCGGACTTCTCCTTGCGCGGCTTCTCCTGGACGCCGTTGACGGTGCGCAGCAGATAGGTGATCCGCCGCAGCCCGGGCTGCCCGGGCCACTCGATGACCTCGGTGCCCTTGAAGAGGGTGGGGTCCTCGGTCCGCTCCACCGCGAACGGGATCAGTTCCTCCCGCACCTCGGTCACGCCGGTCACCCTCAGCACGGTCACCGTCTGTCCGTCGCGCGGGAAGCTCCCGAGCGGGACGGAGGTGGTGTCCTGCCGGCGCAGGGAGATGCCCGCCTCTTCGACGGCCTCGCGGACGGTGGCCGCGTTGGTGCGGATGGTGCGGGTGTGGCCGTCCGCCATGACCGTGACGGCGCGCTCGGTGCGTACGTCGAGCGTGAGCCCGGTGCGGCCGATGCCCTGGGAGCGCGAGGCCGACAGATACGCGCCCTCCGCACGCACCCCCAGCTCCCTGAGCGCCCCGTCCACCGTGTGCGCCGTCGTCCACACCTCGTGCCGCTGGCCGTCCAGCGTGAGCCGTACGGGGCGCCCGTAGTGCACCGCGACCTGGTCGCCGCTGGCGAGCGCCGTGCCGGGGGCGGGCACCACCATGTCGTGCGCCCCTACCTGCACGTCCTCCGCGGCCAGCAGTTCCGACACGTCGTCGGTGAAGGTGTGCAACGTGCGCTGTTTGCCGTCGACGCTCAGCTCGACCGTCTTGTCCTTGGCGACGAAGGCGGTGGTGCCGCCGGCGAGGAACGCGACGACCAGCGCCTGCGGCAGCAGACGGCGCATGGTGGACTCCGGACGCTCGGGGGTACGCGCCCTGCGCCGGCGCGGGGCCCGCCTGCTCGCCCTGCGGCGCACCCGCAGCTCGCCCGCCCCTTCACCCGTCTCGCCCATGTCTTCGCAGAACGGGCTCGCCTCGTCGTAGAGCGCGCCGCTCTCGCCGTGGAACGGGCCCATCTCGTCGTAGGGCGCGCTCTCCTCTTCCTGGAGCGCGCCTTCCGCGTCCTCGAACGGGCTGGTGCTCTGCCTCGGCAGTACCGGCTCGCTCACCCGCGCGTACCCCGGTGTCCGCGTCGGCAGCTGCGCCGGCTCGGGTGCCTGCGCCTCGTACGCGGGCCGGTAGGTGTCGTGGTGCGCCACCCCGTACGCGCTTCCGTAGCCGACCCCGTACGCGACCGTCTCCGCGTCGTGCATGCCGGGCCACGTACCGTCGTGCGCGCCGCCTGGCGGGCCGTCCGGTGCGCTGTAGGGGCCATACGCCTCATACGTCTCGTACTGCGACTTGCTCACGCCGACACGCTCCAGAGAGCCAGAGGGGTCCGGATCGGGCCCCCAGAACCTAGCGGAGCACCGGTCACTCTCCAAAGCGGCACGACTACACAGGGTGGCGGCGAGGCTCCGCGGTGCCAGGGTGGCGTTATCGCCCAGTGATGATCCGTATACTCTCAGTAATCAAAAGCCCGGGCCGTGTTCGCGCCCAGGGCCGTCGCCAGCGCGTCCTCGTCGATGCCGCGCACGGCGGCCATCGCACGCACCGTGACCGGAACGAGATACGGAGCGTTGGGCCGTCCGCGGTACGGCGCCGGGGTCAGGAAGGGCGCGTCGGTCTCCACGAGGACCAGTTCCAGCGGGGCGACGGCGAGCGCGTCCCGCAGATTCTGGGCGTTCTTGAAGGTGACGTTGCCGGCGAAGGACATGAAGTATCCCTCGCGGGCGCAGATCGCGGCCATCTCGGCGTCACCGGAGTAGCAGTGGAAGACGGTGCGCTCGGGAGCGCCCTCCTCCTTCAGGACGCGCAGGACGTCCGCGTGCGCGTCGCGGTCGTGGATGACGAGGGCCTTGCCGTGCCGCTTGGCGATCTCGATGTGGGCGCGGAAGGACCGCTCCTGCGCCGCCTTGCCCTCGGGGCCGGTGCGGAAGTAGTCGAGGCCGGTCTCGCCGACGCCCCTGACGTGGGGCAGGGCGGCGAGCCGGTCGATCTCCGCGAGGGCCTCGTCCAGCGCGGCGTCCCCGCCCGGCACGCGGGCCCCCTGCCGCGACCAGCCGTCGGGGTCGCCGTGCACGATGCGCGGGGCCTCGTTGGGGTGGAGGGCGACGGCCGCGTGGACGTTCTCGTACGCGGCGGCCGTCTCGGCGGCCCACTGCGAGCCCTTGATGTCGCAGCCGACCTGGACGACCGTCGTCACGCCCACCGACGCGGCCTTGGCGAGGCCTTCGCCGACCGTGCCGGACTGCATGTCGAGGTGGGTGTGGGAGTCGGCGACGGGCACCCGGAGGGGAGCCGGGAGCGGCGGCGCCGCGCTCTTGTCGTTCTTGTCGTGCTGGGCGGCACGGCCAGCGTTCGAAGGCATGCCCCGATCCTACGAAAGGGGCATGCCCGGCCGGCCGGTGCGGCCGAGGGGTCAGCTCGCCTTGCGATGGAACGGGTGCAGGAGATCGGACAGGTGCCAGTGGTGGCCCTTGGTCTCGCCGTCGCCGCCGCCCGTGCCGGGCTCGTCCGACACCGCGGGGACCTCCACGGGTCCCGCCGCCGGCACGCTGTGGCGGTGGTGGTCGGCCGCGCCGCGCACCGACGCGACCTGCCCCGCGCGCATGATCCGCACGACGTGGCCGTCGCAGTTCTGGCACGCGGGCCGGCTCAGCGGGGACGGCACGACGCGGCCGTCGGTCACGTACTGCACGAACTCATGGCCGTCGGCGTCGGTGTGGTGCTCTATCTCGTACGACTGCTCCCAGCCGTGCCCGCAGCGCATGCAGGCGAAAGCGTACGACTCGTGAACGACGGCTGTGGCCGTACCCCGGAGGCCGGACTGCCCTGTGATCTCACTCATGCCAGCTAGCTCCTCTTGTCCGCTGGACAAGCGCCCCGGCACGGGATTCCCCCCGGAATCCCCTGGGGCGAGGGACGGGTGCGTCCCTTTGACCAGTGGACGCCTTCGCCGGAGCGAATGCATCAGGCCTGTCGAGTGTTGGAGGCGATTTGGACTTCGCTTGCCAAATCGGCCCCTGGAACGGGGTCTGGTCTTTGCCTTCCACCCTCCCCTTTTGCACTCGCATGGGGCGCGCGCTCAGTCGAGAATGCCCCTGCTCAGAGGGCATATCCACGCAGGCCGAAGGTAGCGCCGCGAAGGGGCGCGGGGAACCGCGCGATCAGCCACAGCAAACGGTCACCCCGCCACGAACCGAACCCCCATGGCGTACTCGGCACCTGGCTAAATCGCGGCGCGCTTCGCGGCGACCACGGCGTCGAAAACCACCCGCTTCGGCAGCCCGGCCTCCACCGCCACCGCGGCGATCGCCTCCTTGCGCCGCTCCCCCGCCTCCTCACGAACCCGCACCCGCCGCACCAGTTCCTCGGCGTCCAGTTCCTCGGGGCCGGACTCGGGAGCGCCCTCCACGACGACGGTGATCTCCCCGCGGACCCCCTCGGCGGCCCACCGCGCCAGCTCGTCGAGCGGTCCCCGCCGCACCTCCTCGTACGTCTTGGTCAGCTCGCGGCAGACGGCGGCCCGCCGCTCCGCGCCGAAGACCTCCGCCATCGCCGCGAGGGTGTCGTCCAGCCGGTGCGGGGCCTCGAAGTAGACGAGCGTGCGCCGCTCGCCGGCGACCTCCCGCAGCCGCGACAGCCGCTCCCCCGCCTTGCGCGGCAGGAAGCCCTCGAAGCAGAACCGGTCGACGGGCAGCCCGGACAGGGCGAGCGCGGTGAGCACGGCGGACGGCCCGGGCACGGCGGTGACCCGGATGTCCTTCTCCACGGCGGCCGCGACCAGCCGGTAGCCGGGGTCGGAGACCGACGGCATCCCCGCGTCCGTCACGAGCAGCACGCGCGCGCCGCCGAGCAGCTCCTCGACCAGCTCGGGGGTGCGCGCGGACTCGTTGCCCTCGAAGTACGACACCACGCGGCCCTTGGGCGTCACGCCCAGCGCCTGGGTGAGCCGGCGCAGCCGCCGCGTGTCCTCGGCGGCGACGACGTCGGCGCCCGCCAGTTCCTCGGCCAGCCGGGGCGGCGCGTCCGCGATGTCACCGATGGGGGTGCCTGCCAGGACAAGAGTTCCAGTCACGCCCCCATCCTCCCAGGACTCCGCGGGGCCCAGGAAAACGACGGCGACCCCCGACCGGTACCGCCCATGCACGGGACTCACACAGAACCGTTCCCTACGATGGCGCGGTGACCAGTACCGCGTCCTCCACGGACCTCCGGCAGGGCCAGGCGTCGCACGACCAGCGGCCGTCGTGGCAGCAGCGGCTGCGCCGATTCGGGTACACCCCCGCCCAGGACGCGCCCTCGGGCGACGTACGCGACCGGCTGGTGCCGCCGTACGCCGAGCCGAGCCCGCGCCTGTGGCAGGTCCTGGGCGTCCCGCCGGTCCTCGCGGAGCGCATCACCCGCTGGTCGGGCTGGGGCGGTCCGCTGCTGGTGACGCTGATGGCGGGCCTCATGCGGTTCTGGAACCTGGGCAGCCCGCGTGCGGTGATATTCGACGAGACGTACTACGCCAAGGACGCCTGGGCGCTCGTCCACCGCGGCTACGAGGTCAACTGGGACAAGAACGCCAACGATCTCGTCCTGCAGACGCACGGGCACCTCGTCGTGCCCACGGACGCGGCCTACGTCGTACATCCGCCGGTCGGCAAGTACGTCATCGGCCTCGGCGAGCTGATGTTCGGGTTCGACCCGTTCGGCTGGCGGTTCATGACGGCGCTGCTCGGAACCCTCTCCGTGCTGATGCTGTGCCGGATCGGCCGCCGGATGTTCCGCTCGACGTTCCTCGGCTGTCTGGCGGGCGCGCTGATGGCGGTGGACGGCCTGCACTTCGTGATGAGCCGGACCTCGCTGCTCGACGGCGTGCTGATGTTCTTCGTGGTCGCGGCGTTCGGCTGCCTGATCGTCGACCGGGACCGGACCAGGCAACGGCTGGCGGCCGCGCTGCCCGCGGGCCCGGACGGCCGGGTCCGCCCGGACGAGCACGTCGGCGACACCTTCCGCTTCGGCCTGCGCCCGTGGCGCTGGGGTGCCGGGCTGATGCTGGGCCTGGCCATCGGCACGAAGTGGAACGGCCTGTACATCCTGGCCGCGTTCTGCGTCATGGCGGTCCTGTGGGACGCCGGCACCCGGAAGACCGCGGGGGCCCTGCACCCGTACCGGGCCGCCCTCAAGTACGACACCGGCATCACCTTCCTCGCGACGGTCCCGGTGGCGATCGGCGTCTACCTGCTCTCCTGGCTCGGCTGGATCCTCTCCCCGGCCGACGGCACCGGCGGCTACTTCCGCAACTGGGCGGCGACCGACGGCAAGGGCGGCAGCTGGACCTTCCTGCCGGACTGGCTGCGCAGCCTGTGGCACTACGAGCACGAGGTCTACAACTTCCACGTCCACCTGTCGTCCCCGCACACCTACCAGTCCAACCCGTGGAGCTGGATCGTGCTGGGCCGCCCGGTGTCGTACTTCTACGAGTCCCCCTCGCCCGGCGCCGACGGCTGCCCGGCCGACGCCGGACAGAAGTGCGCCCGGGAGGTGCTGGCCATCGGCACACCGCTGCTGTGGTGGGCGGCCTGCTTCGCGATCCTGTACGTGCTGTGGCGGTGGCTGCTGCGCCGCGACTGGCGGGCCGGTGCCATCGCCTGCGGGATCGCGGCCGGCTACCTGCCCTGGTTCATGTACCAGGAGCGGACGATCTTCCTGTTCTACGCGGTGGTCTTCCTGCCGTTCCTGTGCCTGGCGGTGGCGATGCTGATCGGCGCGATCGTCGGCCCGCCGGGCTCCAGCGACACCCGCCGGGTGATCGGCGCGTCGGCGGCGGGCGTCCTGGTGCTGCTCATCGCCTGGAACTTCATCTACTTCTGGCCGCTGTACACGGGCACGGCGATCCCCATCGACAACTGGCGGTCGCGGATGTGGCTGGACACCTGGGTCTAGCCGGGCCGACGCCCTTCGGCACCCACCCGGCCAAGACGGCGGACGCGAACCTCCAACTCGCCTTATCCTCATGCGTGTTCGGTCTGCTTGACCTGTCCGGCCCGACATCGTCCGACGTACGCTCCGGAGCGCCTGCGCGCTCATGAGCTCGGTCGTAACGGGACGGAAGCCGGCAACGGGAGGGCGCATGGCGGCGAGTCGGCGAAGCGTCCGCAGGAGCCTGGTCGACTACGCGTTCGCGACGGCGAGTCTGGCCACCCTGGTCATGGGCATCGTTTTCGTGAATCTCGACCACAGCTTGACAAGGCGGCAGATCCTGGCATGGCGCGGCTTCGTGAATCGAACCACTATCCGCAACAGGTCAAGGTTGCCATGCTGAGCCCTGGTGACCCCAGGGCAATCCAACGGCGCGCGGCGGACAGGGCGCCCTGGGGCCGATTCCAGGGCAGAGAGTTCGACGACTCCGTCTATGTCTCCTGGTACGACAGTCCCCGGTCTCGTTCATCGGAGATGCCCGAGTCACTTCGATTCCCCGTGGGCTCTTTTCTCTACAAGACACTTCGTCTCGACCTGATCCGCAGGTTCGACATCTCGAGCAACAAGGCGGTGACCTTCACCGCGGAACAGGACGACGACTTCTTGGCCGGGCATCTGTCCGCAGTATTGGGGGAGCCCGTGAATCAGTCCGACCTCGACAAATGGCGTCAGGAATACGACAGCTATGTCGAGGACTTCTCCGACTACTTGAAGTCGATGTATCACGACATGCGCCGACTCGGCTGACCCTCGAAGGTGCCTCAGCGCCGGTCGCGGATGCGGCTGGACACCTCGGACCGAGTCACGGTTTCGACAACTCCGGTCACAGAAGGCACACAACCGCATACAGTTCCTCCCGATCTGTTTTGAACGCGTTCAGGAGACCATGAGCGCGCGAGCAGGTCCTCACGGGGAAACGGGGAGGGATGCGCGCGATGCGCACCGGAGCGAAGGCCGCGGTCATAGGCGGCGTGTGTGCGGTGGTGCTGGGCGGTGCCGGGTACGGCGCCTACAACATCGTGTCCGCACTGAACGGCGACGGGGGAACGGCGGCGCCCGTGGCCGTGAAGACGGGGCCGCCCAGCGGTGACGAGGTGAAGGCGACGACCGGCAGGTTCTTCGCCGCCTGGGCGAGGGGTGACGCCTCCACGGCGGCGTCGTACACCGACTTCCCGCAGGCCGCCCAGGAATTGCTGACCGCCTACGCCGGCGACGCGCACATCACCAAGGTGCACATCACGCCGGGTGCGGCCACCGGCACCACCGTGCCTTTCACGGTCGAGGCAACGGTGTCGTACGACCACAGGACCCGACCGCTCACCTATCGGAGCAGGGTGACCGTGGTCCGCGGCAGGACCTCGCACCGCGCGCTGGTCGACTGGCAGCCCTCCGTCGTCCATCCAAGGCTGCGCAAGGGGGACACGCTCGCGACGGGCAGGTCGGCGGCTCCCGAGATCGAGGCCGTGGACCGCGACGGGCGGGTGCTGTCGAAGGAGAAGTACCCCTCCCTCGGCCCGATCCTGGACGAGCTGCGCAAACGCTACGGCGACAAGACGGGCGGCCGGCCGAGTGTGGAGCTGGTGATACACCACGCGGAGGGCGCGGACGGCGGCCAGGCCGCCGACACCACCCTCCTCACCCTCGCCAAGGGCAAGCCGGGCAGGCTGCCCACGACGCTCAGCGCGAGCGCCCAGGCCGCGGCCGAGGCCGCCGTGCGGAAGTACGCCGATTCGTCCGTCGTGGCGGTCAGACCCGGCACGGGCGAGATCCTGGCCGTCGCCAACCACCGCGACGACGGTTTCGACGCGGCCCTGCTCGGCGAGCGCCCGCCCGGCTCCACGATGAAGATCATCAGTGCGGCGACCCTCATCGACAAGGGTCTGACCACCGCGGGCGGCAAGGCGCCCTGCCCGCCGTCGGCCGTCTGGCAGAGCCAGACGTTCCACAACCTCGCGAACCTGGCCCCGGACGAGAACGCCACGCTCTCCGACAGTTTCGCCCGCTCCTGCAACACGGCGTTCGTGAAGTTCGCGGACGCGGTGAAGGTGGACTCGCTCACCGAGGAGGCCCAGGACCGGTTCGGGCTCGGGCGGAACAACTGGCAGATCGGCGTGCCCTCCTTCGACGGCCGGGTGCCCGCCTCCGGCGGCCCGGACACCGCCGCCAATCTGATCGGCCAGGGCCAGGTCCAGATGAGCCCGCTGAACATGGCCTCCGTGACGGCGACCGCGATGACCGGCACCTTCCGGCAGCCGGTGATCGTGCCGCTCGGCCTGGACCACCGCGATCCGGCACACGCGCGCGGGCTGTCGTCGAGCACGGTCGCGCAGCTGCGCTCCATGATGAACCGCACCGCCCGCAGCGGCACCGCGGCCCAGGTCATGGCCGGGCTCGGCGGGGACATCGGGGCGAAGACCGGCTCGGCCGAGGCCGACGGGCAGGCGAAGTCCGACAGTTGGTTCGCCGGGTACCGGAACGACGTCGCGGCCGCCGCGATGGTCCAGGACGGCGGTCACGGTGTTGACGCGGCCGGGCCGATTGTCGCAACCGTGCTACGGAGTGCCGACTGACATCACCCGCAAAGGTGGGGACTTTAGGCTGGTCGCCGTCGTTGGGCAGGGCGAGGGCTGCGGGGAGCCTGGGGATGGTGCGGAGGAACTGAGGCTGTGGGCAAGAGAAGGCGCGTCGCCGAGCGACGGAATACCAGACCCGCCCTGATCGGCGGGATGATCGCCATGGGCGTCGTCGGCGCGGGATTCGGCGTCTACGCGCTGTACGACGGCGGGGCGGCGGCCGACGCGGCGTCCGCCACGGCCGCCCACAAGGCCGTCAGGACCGGCCCGCCGTCCGCGTCCGAGGTGCGGACGGTCGCCACCCGTTTCCTCACCGCCTGGCAGCAGGGCCGGGTCACCGAGGCGGCCGCCGCCACCGACGACCCGTCGGCCGCCACCGCACTGCTCACCGGCTACACCAAGGACGCCCGGCTGAAGGACGTCACCCTCACGCCCGGGAAGGCCACGGGCGCAAAGGTGCCGTTCTCCGTCAAGGCGACGGTGTCGTACCAAAGCCTCACCAAGCCGCTCGCATACGACAGTTCACTCACCGTCGTGCGCCGCAAGAGCGACGGCAAGCCGCTGGTCGGCTGGCACGCCCAGGTCGTCCACCCCGACCTGAAGGACGGCGACACGCTCGTCACCGGCGAGTCCGGCACCCCGCCCATCAAGGCCCTGGACCGCGACGGCGGGGAGCTGACGGCCGCCAAGTACCCGTCGCTGGGCACCGTCCTGGACGGTCTGCGGGAGAAGTACGGCAAGAAGGCGGGCGGCAAGGCGGGCGTGGAGCTGCGGGTGGTGCGCGGCAAGGAGTCGAAGACCGCCAAGCTGTCCGACAAGACGCTCGCGGAGCTGAGCAAGGGCACTCCGGGCACGGTGAAGACGACGCTGAGCCCGACGCTCCAGGCGGCCGCGGAGCAGCAGATCGGCAAGCAGCAGCGGGCCTCGGTGGTGGTCCTGCGGCCCTCGACGGGTGAGATCCTCGCCGTCGCCAACAGCGGGCACGGCTTCAACACCGCCTTCCAGGGCTCCCTGGCGCCCGGCTCCACGATGAAGATCGTGACGTCCACGATGCTGTTCGAGAAGGGGCTCATCACCCCGGACGCGCAGCACCCCTGCCCCAAGACGTACAAGCTGGCCGGCTGGACGTTCCACAACGACGCCGATTCGGAGATCAAGAAGGGCACGTTCGAGCAGAGCTTCGGCGCCTCCTGCAACAACGCCTTCATCAATTTCGCGCCGAAGCTGTCCGACGGCGATCTGACGAAGGAGGCCCAGCAGGTCTACGGCCTCGGCATGGACAACTGGTCCACCGGCGTCCCCTCGTTCGACGGCTCCGTCCCGGTGCAGAGCGGTGCGCAGATGGGCGCCTCGCTGATCGGCCAGGGCGGGGTGCGCATGAACCCGCTGAACATGGCGTCGGTGGCGGCGACGGTGTGGTCGGGCACCTTCCACCAGCCCTATCTGGTGTCCCCCGAGGTGGACGGCCGTACGCTGGCGAAGGCCTCGCGCACGATGTCGTCGAAGACGCAGGACGAGCTGAAGGAGGTCATGCGGTACACGGCGGCGTACGGCACGGCGGCCAAGGCGATGGCGGGTCTGGGCCCGGACTACGGCGCGAAGACCGGCTCGGCCGAGGTCGACGGACAGAAGAAGCCCAACGGCTGGTTCACCGCCTACAAGGGCGACCTGGCCGCGGCGGGCGTGGTCCAGGCGGGCGGACACGGCGGCGACACGGCCGGCCCGATCGTCGCGACGCTGCTGAAGATGGGCGGCTGAGCGGGCGGCCGAGGTCAGCCGCGCACCACCGGCTCGGCGGTGTAGGTCCGGCGCAGGAATCGCATCAGCGCCTTGGACTCGAACTGCACCACCTCCACGCCGTGCGCGGTGTGGAACTCCAGCACGGCCTGGACGCGCCCGCACGGCCACACCCGTACGTCGCCGCTCTCCGCCGGCGCCCGCAGTCCGCGTTCGAGCAGCGCGCGCGAGAAGGTCCACTCGTGCGGTCCGGGCAGGCCCACCCGGACCGAGCGTGGATCGGCGTCGGAGTCGTACCGCAGGACTACGGGTACGGCTCCCGGGTCCTCCTCGTCCGTGACGATATGGGCGCGCGCGTACTGCTCGACTACAGACATCGGACCGCCCTCTCACGTTCGGTGACCTCACATGGAAGCCATGTATCCGCTTTCCATCTAATGTGCCATATTTTCCGTTTTGTGCCCGGTGGGAGAATGAGACCTCGTCTCTCTTGCAAAGTGTTCGCAACAAGGCCCTAAAATCATCTGGTGCATGTACCTGACGGATTCATCGACGCGCCCACCTCCGCGGTCACCGGGGTGGTCGCCGCCGGCGCCCTCGCGGTGAGCCTGCGCGGCGCCCGCCGCGAGCTCGACGAGCGGACGGCCCCGCTGGCCGGTCTGGTGGCGGCGTTCATCTTCGCCGTACAGATGCTCAACTTCCCCGTCGCGGCCGGTACAAGCGGCCATTTGCTGGGCGGTGCGCTCGCCGCGATCCTCGTCGGCCCGTACACAGGTGTGCTGTGCGTGTCGGTGGTGCTGCTCATGCAGGGCGTGCTGTTCGCGGACGGCGGGCTGACCGCGCTCGGCGTGAACATCACGGACATGGCGATCGTCACCACGGTCGTGTCGTACGCCGTCTTCCGCGCGCTGCTCGCCGTACTGCCCCGGGGCCGTCGCTCGGTGACCGTCGCCTCCTTCGTGGCCGCGCTGGTCTCGGTACCGGCCGCCGCCGTGGTCTTCACGCTCGTCTACGCGGTCGGCGGCACCACTGACGTCGCCATCGGCAAGGTGGCGACCGCGATGATCGGCGTCCACGTCCTGATCGGCATCGGCGAGGCCGTGATCACCGCGCTCACGGTGGGTGCCGTCGTCGCCGTGCGCCCGGACCTGGTGCACGGCGCGCGGGGCCTCGGGCAGCGCCTGCGGCTGCGGGTGAACGGCGAGCTGGTGGACGCTCCCGCTCCCACGGCGCCCGTGGCGGCGCGCACCTCCCGGCGCACGCTGTGGATCACCGGCCTGGTCACCTCGCTGGTGCTCGCCGGGTTCGTGAGCTTCTACGCCTCCGCGAACCCCGACGGCCTGGAGAAGGTCGCGCACGACAAGGGCATCGACAAGAAGGCCGAGAAGCACGCCACGGCCGGCTCCCCGCTCGCCGACTACGGCGTCAAGGACGTCTCCGACGCCCGGCTCTCCGGCGGCCTCGCGGGCGTGATCGGCGTCGGGATCACGGTGGTCGCGGGCAGCGCGGTGTTCTGGGTGGTGCGCAGGCGCCGCGGTACGGACGCCTCGCCCGTGAACACGGGTCTGTGACATGGGAGCGGGACACGCGCACCGGCTCTACCGGCACGGCCACTCGCCCGTGCACACCCTGCCGCCGCACACCAAGCTCGCCGCCGCCTTCGCGTTCGTGGTGGTCGTGGTCTCGACCCCGCGCGAGGCGATGTGGGCGTTCGCGGCGTACGCCGTCCTGCTCGCGTATGTGGCCCATCACGCGCGTGTGCCCGCCGGTTTCCTGCTCAAACGGCTGCTGATCGAGGTGCCGTTCGTCGCGTTCGCGGTGCTGATGCCGTTCGTCGCCGAGGGCGAGCGGGTGCATGTGCTCGGGCTGTCACTGAGCGAGAGCGGCCTGTGGGGCGCCTGGAACGTGCTCGCCAAGGGCACGCTCGGCGTCGCCGCCTCCGTGCTGCTGGCCTCCACCACCGAGCTGCGCGCACTGCTGCTCGGGCTGCAGCGGCTGAAGCTGCCGCCGCTGCTCGTCCAGATCGCCTCCTTCATGATCCGCTACGGCGACGTCATCACCGACGAGATGCGCCGGATGCGGATCGCGCGGGAGTCGCGCGGCTTCGAGGCGCGCGGCGTGCGGCACTGGGGCGTGCTCGCCAAGTCCGCCGGCGCGCTGTTCATCCGCTCCTACGAGCGCGGGGAGCGCGTGCACCTGGCCATGGTGAGCCGGGGCTACGCCGGAGCGATGCCGGTCATCGACGAGGTGACCGCGTCGCGCGCGCAGTGGTCGTACGCCCTCGCGCTCCCCTGCGCCGCCCTCGTCGTCTGTCTGCTGGGATGGGTACTGTGACTGCTTCTCTGGAGGTCTCCGGCCTCGCCTTCGCCTACCCCGACGGCCACCAGGCCCTGTTCGGCGTCGATTTCTCGATCGCGCGCGGCGAACGCGTGGCCCTCCTCGGCCCGAACGGCGCCGGCAAGACGACCCTGGTGCTGCACCTGAACGGCATCCTGGGCGGCGGCACCGGCACGGTGACCGTGGCCGGGCTGCCGGTCGGCAAGCGGCACATGGCCGAGATCCGGCAGAAGGTCGGCATCGTCTTCCAGGACCCGGACGACCAGCTGTTCATGCCGACCGTGCGCGAGGACGTGGCGTTCGGCCCGGCGGCGTCCGGGATCAGGGGAGCCGCGCTGGAGGAGCGGGTGCGCACGGCGCTGGAGCGGGTCGGCATGGCGGACTTCGCCGACCGTCCGCCGCACCATCTCTCCTTCGGCCAGCGGCGCCGGGTCGCCGTCGCCACGGTGCTCGCGATGGAGCCGGAGATCCTGGTCCTGGACGAGCCGTCCTCCAACCTCGACCCGGCCTCCCGGCGTGAACTCGCCGACATCCTGCGCTCCTTGGACGTGACGGTCCTGATGGTCACGCACGATCTGCCGTACGCGCTGGAGCTGTGCCCGCGCTCGCTGATCCTCAGCGACGGCGTGATCGCGGCGGACGGCCCGACCGGGGAGCTGCTCGGCGACGACGCGCTGATGCGAGCGCACCGTCTGGAGCTGCCGTTCGGCTTCGACCCGAAGTCCGTGACCATGGGCGCCTGAGGCGGCAGGAAACAGTAGCCAATCTCACCATCCACCGAGGAATCCAAGGCCACGCCCCCGTGTTTCACTCGTCGTCGCAAGCGAGTGAAGGGACCCGGTCGTGGTGGTGGACGTGAACGGCACGGTGGCCGAGGGCTTCGAGCCGGTCGAAGAGGCGTTCGCGGCGAACTTCGCGCTGCTCGGCGAGCGGGGCGCGGCCGTCAGCGTGTACCGGGACGGGCGCAAGGTCGTCGACCTCTGGGGCGGCACCAAGGACGTGGACGGTACGGCCCCGTGGGAGTCCGGCACCGCGCAGATCGTGCGCTCCGCGACCAAGGGCGTCGCCGCCGCCGCACTCCTGCTGCTGCACCAGCGCGGCGAGCTGGACCTGGACGCCCCGGTGGGCACGTACTGGCCCGAGTACAAGGCGGCCGGCAAGGAGCACACGCTCGTGCGGCACCTGCTCGCGCACCGTGCCGGTGTGCCCGTGCTGGACCGCCCGCTGACCCCCGAGGAGGCCGCCGACCCCGATCTCGGCGCGGCCGCCGTCGCCGCACAGGCGCCGGTGTGGGAGCCGGGCACGGACCACGGCTATCACGCGCAGACCTACAGCTGGCTCACCGGCGAGCTGGTGCGGCGGATCACCGGGCGGCCGATCGGCGAGTGGATCTCCGACGAGATCGCCGCACCCGTGGGCGCGGACCTGTGGCTCGGCCTGCCCGCGGCGGAGCACGCGCGTGTGGGCCGCGTCGGCGCCGTCGAGGACTCCCCGCAGGCGGGCACGCTCAGGACCCGCCCCAAGCGGGCGGTCTCCGAGGCCTACGCCGACCCCGGCTCCCTCACCCGCCGCGCCTTCGCCGCGATCACCCCGCTCCCGGACGAGAACGCGCCCGCCTACCGGGCGGCCGCCCTGCCCGCCTCCAACGGCATAGCCACCGCCGACGGCCTGGCCCGCTTCTACGCCTCGCTCATCGGCGAGGTGCACGGCGGCACGCGTCTTTTCACCCCGCGGACCATGGAGCTGGCCCGCGCCGAGCAGTCGGCCGGACCGGACCGGGTCCTCGTGGTGGGCACCCGGTTCGGCCTCGGCTACATGCTGCACGGCGGCGCGTCCCCGCTGCTCTCACCCGGGTCCTTCGGCCACCCGGGCCGGGGCGGCGCCCTCGCGTTCGCCGACCCGGAGACGGGCATCGCCTTCGGCTACGTCACCAACGGGTTCAGGAAGAGCGTGACGGCCGACCCGAGGGCCCAGGCACTGGTGCGCGCGGTACGCACGGCGCTCGCGTAGGGAGCTCGCGTAGGGCGCGCCCCCCTGGTCTCACACGTTGATCGGATGCGATATCCGCCCGGACTCCGCGTCGATCTCGGTGTGCGCCTTGGTCAGCAACTGCATGGCCAGTTCGTTGAGGGCGCGGGCGCCCGCTATCTCCTCGCCGACTCTGGGCTGGTTCGCGTCGACGCGGTGACGGCTGGCGTGCCCGTGCGCGCGCACCTCGGTGCCGTCGGGCAGACGTACCAGGGCGACCGCGCGCGTGTGCGCGTCGTCCTCCTGGAATTCCAGCTCGACGTGCCATCCCACAACGGTGTTCATCATGTCGACCACCTCCGGAAAAGCGCTGATTCCAGGGTGCTCCCGAGCGCGCAGAACGTCACGTGGAGGCCCGGCGGCCGTCCTCACCCCTCGGCCGGCCGCTCGTCGAAGCTGGCGAAGTAGGCGGCGGCCATGTCCTCGTCGGCATGGCCCTGGGCCGCGGCCCGCGCGAACCGCTCGGCCGCCGCGGCGGCGACGTCGAGCCGTACGCCGCTCAGTTCCCCGGCCTCGACGATGAGCCGCGCGTCCTTCTCGGCGGTGGCCACGGCGAACGACGCCGGGGTCAGCCGCCCCTCCAGCACCAGAGCGGACTTGGCCCGCAGATACCCCATGTCGAGCGGTCCCCCCGCCACGATGTCGAAGAAGCTCTGCGGGTCGACGCCGAGGGCCTTCGAGAGGGCCAGCACCTCGCCGGTCGCGGCGGTGGCGGCGAGCACCCAGCTGTTGGCGACCAGCTTCAGCCGGCTGGCGCTGCCCGCGGCCCCGTCCTCGCCGGTCCACACGGTCTTGGCACCGACGGCGTCGAAGAGTGGCGTGACCGCCTCCCGGCCCTCCTCGGGCCCGGCGGCCAGCACGGTCAGCTGACCGGCCTCGGCGGGCTGGCGGGTACCGAGGACGGGGGCGTCGTAGAACACCAGGCCGTGCTCGCGGGCGAAGGCGGCCAGGTCGGCGACCAGCCCGATCCCGGCGGTGGTGCACTGCGCCCACACCGTGCCCGGACGCAGCGCCGGGGCGGCCTCGCGCATCACGTCCAGGACGGTTTTGCCGTCGTACAGCATGGTCAGCACGGCGTCGGCGCCCTCGACGGCCTCGGCGGGCGTGCCGGTGACCCGGATCCCGTCCGCGGCCAGCGGCTCGGCCTTCTCGCGGCTGCGGTTCCAGGCCCGGACCCCGAGCCCGGCGCGGGCGAGGTTGCGTGCCATGGCGGCGCCCATGATGCCGGTGCCCAGGACGCTGACGGTCGGCTTGTCGGTCATTGCGGCTCCCTCGTACGGTTCGTCGTGTTCCGTGGTCATCCTGCTACGCGGCGTGCAGCATCAGTCCTATCCCCACGACCAGCAGGCCCGCCGCCACGATCCGGGGCGCCCCGAACCGCTCCTTGAAGAACAGTGCCCCGATGGCCGCGCCGACGATGATCGACGACTCGCGCAGGGCCGCGACGGGCGCGAGGTCGGCGCGGGTCTGGGCCCACAGGACGAGGGCGTAGGCGGCGACGGAGAGGAAGGCACCGAGGAGGCCGAGGGCGGCGTACGGCCGCAGCAGCCGGACCGTGTCACCCCGTACACGCGCGTACATGTACGCGGGGACGGCGGCTCCCTGAACGGCCATCAGCCAGGCGATGTAGCCGAGCGACGCATGGGAGGCGCGGACGCCCAGGCCGTCGAGCACCGTGTACGCGGCGATCGTCAGCCCGGTCGCCAGGGCGGCGCCGATCGCGGCCCAGTCGGGCCGGTTGCCGCGCAGCCCCCACAGGCTGACGCCGCCGAGCCCGAGGCACGACACGGCGATACCGGCCGCCGACCACGCCCCGGGGACCTCGTGCGCGAACACCGCGGCCAGCACGGTCACCACGAGTGGCGCGCTCCCCCGCGCGATCGGATAGGCCTGCCCGAAGTCGCCCAGCCGGAACGAGGTCATGAGCAGCGCGTAGTAGGCGACGTGCACGACCGCGGAGGCGAGAAGGTACGGCCAGGCCGCTGCCGCCGGAAACGCCGTGAACGGCACCAGCGCGAGCCCGATGAGCAGTCCGCCGCCGGAGATCAGCGTGAACCCGACCAGCTTGTCGGTGATCCGGTGCGCGATGGCGTTCCAGCTGGCGTGCGTGACCGCGGCGAGCAGTACGGCCGCGGTGACCAGCGGTGTCACGCGTTGGGCCCGCGCACGTCCACCAGCGCGGCGCCGGCGTGGGCGTCAGTGGCGGCTGTCGTCGTCATGCCGGGCACGCTACGGCATGACCCGAGCCGCGTTCACGGGGTTTGCACCAGGGCCACATCCCGGGTGCGATCATCTTTGCCGTGAGTGAACACAAAGCCGTTGCAGCCCTGCTGGCGCTGCTGTCGCCGCTGGTCGGCTGCTCCTCCGCGTCCACGGCCGTCGAGGCCTGCATGGCGAAGCAGGCGACCTCCGCCACCTCCGGGGAACTGGCCGGTACCTACGCGGGAGAAGGCGACGCGAAGGGCGCGACGATCACTCTCAAGGCGTCGGACAGCAAACCCGGCGGCGGCACGGTCACCGTGCACCACTGGCCGACCGGCAACTGGCACAAGAGCGAACTCGGCGACACGTTCGACGGGTCCGGCACCTGGGACGTGGAGGGAAGTACCGGGTCCGACGAGTATGCGAAGGTCAGCCTCAGCTTCACCGAACCGGAACTCTTCCTGCCCGACGACACTCTCGACGCGCTGTCGATCGCCATCGATTCCAAGCGGACGTTCCTCTACGAGGACGACGACCCGGACGTGTGCCCGAACTTCCGCCTGCGACTCACTTCGCCGCGTAGGTGAGGAATTCCGTCCAGGCAGAGGGGGTGATCTTCAGCTGCGCGGTGTCGGGGGTCTTGGAGTCGCGGAGGTGGATGGTGGTGGGGGTGGTGGCTACTTCGACGCAGGAGTCGGGTTCGCTGCTGCTGCTGTAGCTGCTCTTGAACCAGTCCAGAGCCACTTCGACACAGTCGCCGGGTTCGCCGCTGTCGCTGTAGCTGCTCTTGAACCAGTGGAGTTCGGCGGTGCTCATAGTCTCCCCAGCGTTCGCTCGATGAAGGCCTGCGACTCCCTCGGCGTGAGAGCCTGCGCCCGGATCATGCCATAGCGCAGCTCAAGGATCCGGAGATCCTTGGGGTGTGAGACCGGGCGGCCGTTGAACGCCCCGTCGGAACGCCCGATCGCCGTGCCATCGGCAAACTTCAGCACCTGGATCAGGCCCTGCGTTCCGGCGTGTTCCTCCCGATCGGTCGGCATGACCTGAAGCGTGACGTTCCTCAACTGCGCTACTTCCAATAGGTGTTCGAGCTGTCGGCGCAGCACCATCTTCCCACCGTAGGGACGTTCGAGCGTCACCTGTTCTTGGACGAAACTGAGCGTCGGGGTGGGCTCGCACTCGAAGACGGCCTTTCGCGCCATGCGCGCCGCGGTTTCCCTCTCCATGACATCTTCACTGAGCGCAGGCTGTGTCATCTCGAAGAGCGTTCGCGCGTACTCCGGCGTTTGCAACAAGCCGTGGATGTTGTGGCTGCCGTACAGCAGCATCTCCACCGCACGCCCCTCCAACTCCGCCAGCTCCCGCACCTTCTTCGGGTACCGAGCCTTCCGCATGTCCTCCATGAAGGCCCTCAGATGTCCCTGCGCCTTCAGGAGCTGATCCGCCCTGTCCAGCAGCTCCGGCCGAGGAATGCGCGCCCCGCGTTCGATCTTGCGGATCATGTCCTCGCCGTAGCCCAGAGCCTCGGCCAGCTCGGACACGCTCATCCCGGCCGCCTCCCGGCACACCCTGAGCAGCCGCCCCACCGCCTGCACCACCGGCTCGATCTCGTCGCCCGGCTCGACGTCCCAACCCGCCTCGTCCACACCGTCGTTCATGACTCCTCCTCCGACGCGCACCCTGTACCCGTACAACGCCCGAGACAGCCGAGACAGCCGAGACAGCCGAGACAAAGCCGGGACAGTCACGCTACGCACAGGCGCCATCACTCCCGTACGTAAGCAGAACCGGCCACGCTGAGTGACGTGAATCAGGAAACCTCCGTCATCCCCCACTTCACCGCCCGCTTCTCCCCCACCCCCCAGGGCGCCCGCCTCGCCCGCCACCTCGCCACCGAACAACTCCGCATCTGGGGACTCCCGTTGGACGGGGCACCCCAGATCGTCGCCGAGCTCGCCGCGAACGCCGCCACCCATGGCCGAGTCCCCGGACGCGACTTCCGCCTGACGCTCTACGTCGTCGCCGACACGCTCCGTATCGAGGTCACCGACACCCGCGGTGACCATCTCCCCAACGTCGAACGCCCCGCCCCCGACGGCGAGTCGGGCCGCGGCCTCCTCCTCGTGGCGGCACTGGCCGACCGCTGGGGCGTCGCGCACGGCCCACGCCCGCGCAAGACGGTGTGGGCCGAGACCCGTATCGCTCAGCCGACCTGAAACCACGTCCACAGAGCGAGGCCGGTCGGCGCCGGGAAGGCGAGGGCGCCCGTCAGGAGCAGGCGGGTGAGCGGGGCGAGGCGGCGCACGCGAGGAGCGAAGGCCACCGCGAGCAGGGCGGCCGCGCCGCCGACGACGGTCAGGGCGTACGGCAGCACGAGGCTTCGGGCCTCCCCCCAGGACATGCCGTCCGCCAGGCCCCACAGAGTCACCATGCCGACGAGGAACGTCAGCCAGCCGAGCGAGGCGAGGGTGAGCAACCAGAGCACGGCGGCCAGCAGGCCCACCGCCGTCTCGCCACGGCTGTTCCGCGGAGCCGGCCGCGCGGGGCCGTACAGGGTCGCATACGTCTCGGGGTTCATGAGGACGATCCTGCGCGCAGGGCCGCCGGTGCGGCATGGGCGCGGATACTCAACGCGGGCCCCCGGGTACTCAGGCACAAAAGAAGCCGGTGAGGGTGCCCCGTCCCCACGGATCCCTCACCGGCGGTCTTTCACGAGCGGTACGTCAGACGCGTACCAGTTCCCGCTCCCCGTCGGGGTCGGCGTCCTTGCGGTCGTCCGCCGTGCGCAGCCCCTCGCCCTCGACGTCGACGTTGGGCAGGGCGCGGTCCAGCCACCTCGGCAGCCACCATGCCTTCTTGCCGAGCAGCGCGAGCACCGCCGGGACGATGGCCATGCGGACGATGAACGCGTCGAAGAAGACGGCGACGGCGAGGCCGAAGCCGATCATCTTGATCATCGACTCGCTGGAGCCGATGAAGCCGGAGAAGACGGCGATCATGATGATCGCGGCGGCCGTGACGACGCGTGCGCTGTACTTGAAGCCGGTCACGACGGCCTGGCTGGGCTTCTCCCCGTGGACGTACGCCTCCCGCATGCGGGTCACGAGGAACACCTCGTAGTCCATGGCGAGACCGAAGACCACGCCGACCATGAAGATCGGCATCATCGACATGATCGGGCCGGTCTGCTCGACGTTGAACAGGCTGGACAGCCAGCCCCACTGGAAGACCGCGACCACGGCGCCGAGGGCCGCCAGCACGCTGAGCAGGAAGCCGAGGGCCGCCTTCAGCGGGACGAGGATCGAGCGGAAGATCACGATCAGGAGGAGGAAGGCCAGGCCGACGACCAGGGCGAGGTACGGCAGCAGGGCGTCGTTCAGCTTCTGCGAGAAGTCGATGTTCATCGCCGTCGAGCCGGTGACCAGCACCTTCGCGTCGGTCGCCGAGGTGATGTCCGCGCCCTTGCCGCGGATGGCGTGCACCAGGTCCTCGGTGGTGGTCGAGGACGGCTTGGAGTCCGGGATGACGGTGATCGTCGCGGTGTCGCCGGCCTTGTTGGACATGGCCGGAGTGACCGTGACGACGTCCTTCAGGCCCTTGATCTCGTCGCCGACCTTGGTGAAGGCCGCCTTCGGGTTGTCGCTGCCCTTGGCGTCGACCACGACCATCAGGGGACCGTTGAAGCCCGGTCCGAAGCCTTCGGAGAGGAGGTCGTAGGCGCGGCGCTGGGTGGTGGAGACCGGCTGGGAGCCGTCGTCCGGCAGGCCGAGTTGCAGGGAGGCGGCCGGGACCGCCGCGGCGCCGAGGCCGATCACGCCGAGGAGGAGGACGGCGACCGGGCGCCGTACGACGAAGCTCGCCCAGCGGGTGCCCATGTTGGGGCGGTCCGCCTGCTTGGGCTTACGGCCACCGCCGAGCAGCTTGCTCTTCTCTCCGGCCGGCTTGATCTTGCGGCCCGCGTAGCCGAGCAGCGCCGGGATCAGGGTGAGGGCGATGAGGACCGCGATGGCGACCGTACCCGCGGCCGCGACGCCCATCTTGGTCAGCATCGGGATGTCGACCACGGACAGGCCGACCAGGGCGATGACGACGGTCAGGCCCGCGAAGACCACCGCCGAGCCCGCCGTGCCGACGGCCCGTCCGGCCGCCTCCTCGCGCTCGCGGCCCTCGGCCAGTTCGGCGCGGTAGCGGGAGACGATGAAGAGGGCGTAGTCGATGCCGACGGCGAGGCCGATCATCGAGGCCAGGGTGGAGGTGGTGGTGCCCAGGTCGAGGGCGTTCGCGAGCGCGGTGATCGTGGAGACACCGATGCCGACGCCGATGATCGCGGTCAGCAGCGGGAATCCGGCCGCGAGCAGCGAGCCGAAGGTGATGACGAGGACGACCGCGGCGACCGCGAGGCCGATGACCTCGCTGTTGCCGGTCTCGGGCGTCGCCTGGAGCGCGTCACCGCCGACCTCGACGGTGAGCCCGGCGTCCCGGGCGTCCTGCGCGGCCTTCTTCAGCGCGTCGCGGGAGGAGTCCTTCAACTCCATGCCGGAGACCTTGTACTTCACCGAGGCGTAGGCGATCCTGCCGTCCTTGCTGACGGCGTGCCCGGTGTAGGGGTCGGCGACGGAGACGACCTCGGAGCCGCTCTTCAGCTCCTTGACCGTCTTGTTCACGGCCGCCTTGTTGTCCGCGTCCGTCATCTTCTCGCCGCCCGGCGCCTTGAAGACGACCCGCGCGGTGGCGCCGTCGGCGCTCATCCCGGGGAATCGCTGTTCCAGCAGGTCGAAGGCCTTCTGGGCCTCGGTGCCGGGGATGGAGAACGACGAATTGCCGGCGGCCGGCGCGGAGGCGGCGCCCACCCCGGCGAGGGTGAGCAGCGCCACCCATATGAGTGCGACGAAGTGGCGTCGCCTGAAGGCGAGCCGGCCGAGTTTGTAGAGGAACGTGGCCACGAGGGCGTACTCCCGGTCAGGTCGTGGGGTTCATCAGGGCAGGGGCGATCAGCCCGACGACGAGAGCGGTGACGTCAGGTGGTGAGCTTGCTGGGGAAAGGGTTCAGCGGGTGGTGACGCCGAGGGCGGGGAGGACCACGGCGTCGATGTACGAAAGGAGGAAGGCCTGGGTCGGCGGCTGCTCGTCGATCAGCGAGCGGGCGGCGAATGCACCGATCATCATGTGCATCACATAGCCGACCGCCGGGTTGTCCGCGT
The DNA here is from genome assembly GCF_001542625.1 of Streptomyces griseochromogenes. Taxonomy (NCBI): domain Bacteria; kingdom Bacillati; phylum Actinomycetota; class Actinomycetes; order Kitasatosporales; family Streptomycetaceae; genus Streptomyces; species Streptomyces griseochromogenes. Next base: position 10,032,608 of record NZ_CP016279.1, read on the forward strand.
GGACCTCACCCCGGTCGATCGCCCGTTGCAGCACACGGCCGAAGTGCGCCATCTCCGGATCGATCAGATGGTCCCGGAACGCCCGCAGGAGATCAGGGTTGCCGTGCATCGCCATGGCCAGGCCCCGCATCAGCGCGGAGTTCTGCTCCATCTCGCAGTCGTCCGAACGCAGGGTGAGGGCGTGCAGGTCGCCCTTGAGCGACCCGGTGTCGATGTCCTCCAAGTCCTCCAGCGAGGGGCCCGGCTTGTTGTGCCGCACCGCCTTCGCCACCAGGTCGGCCTTGCCGCCCCACTGGCGGTAGAGCGTGGCCTTGCTGGACCGGGTGCGGGCGGCCACGGCGTCCATGGTGAGGGCGTCGTAGCCGACTTCGCGGAGCAGGTCGAGCACGGCCTCGTACAACTCGGCCTCGCGCTCGGGCGTGATCCGACTGCGACGCGCGGCGGCGACCTCAGTCATCTGTCTCACCCCTTCCTGCTCCGAACGATACGGTTTCGTACGTGTAGAAAAGATACCGCAGGAGCGTGCGAAACGAAACAGTTTCGTACGTGTCTTGGGTCACGGCTGTCGGTTCCGCATAAGTTGCTGGGCCCACGCCCCCGGAAAAGCATGGGGAGGTGAGCTATCTCCGCTTTCCCCACCTCAGCGGCGACCTGCTGTGCTTCGTGACCGAGGACGACCTCTGGCTGACCGCCCTCGACGCCCCGGGCCGCGCCTGGCGGCTCACGGTGGACCGCACGAAGGCCGGCCATCCCCGCTTCTCTCCCGACGGCCGCCACATCGCCTACACGACCTGGCACAGCCTCGTGCCCGAGATCCACCTCGTCGGCGTCGACGGCGGACCCGCGCGGCAGCTGACGTACTGGGGCAGTACCGACACCCAGGTCCGCGGCTGGACACCCCCTGACGAGGACGGAAGAAGCGACATCCTCGCCGTCGCCTCCCACGGCGAGCCCTTCTCGTACTTCACCTGGGCCTACAAGGTCACCCCCGACGGCGACCCCGGCCGCAAGCTGCCCTGGGGCCCGGTCTCCGACATCCAGGTCGCCGACATCGACGGCGAGCACAAGACCCTGCTGCTCACCGGCACCCCGCCGCACGAACCGGCGTCCTGGAAGCGGTACCGGGGCGGCGCCATGGGCCGGCTGTGGCTGCACGGACAGCGGCTGCTGCCGGACATCGGCGGGCACCTGGAAGCCCCCGTGTTCGTCGCCGGCCGCATCGCCTTCCTCTCCGACCACGAAGGCGTCGGGAACCTCTACTCCTGCGCGTACGACGGCTCCGACCTGCGCCGCCACACCGATCACGACGCGTTCTACGCCCGGCACCTCTCCGGCGACGGCACCCGGGTGGTCTACCAGTGCGCGGGCGACCTGTGGCTGGTGGACGGCTTCGCCCCCGACGCCGTGGCGCGCAAGCTCGACATCCGGCTCGGCGGCCCGCGCGCCGGGCGCCGGGCGTACCAGGTTCCGGCCGCCCAGCACGTGGACGGCATCTCCGCGGACGAGACCGGCCGGGCCAGCGCCGTCGTCGTCCGCGGCAGCCTGCACTGGCTCACGCACCGGGACGGCCCGGCGCGCACCATCACGGACACGCCCGGCGTCCGGGTCCGGCTCCCGGAGATGCTCGGCTCGACCGGGCAGGTGGCGTATGTGACGGACGCCGAGGGCGAGGACGCCATCGAGATCGCCCAGCTGCCCCGCGCCACCGGCGACCGCGCCCCGCGCCGCCTCGCCTCCGGAAAGCTGGGACGGGTCCTGGAACTGGTCTGCGATCCGCTGGGCGAACGGCTGGCGATCGCGTCGCACGACGGCCGGCTGCTGCTGATCGACACGACGGAGGAGACGGAAGCGACGGAAGCGACGGAGGAGACGGAGGAAGCAGAGGAGACGGAGGAGGCGGGCGGGGAGGGCGCGGGGGACGCGACCGGCGAAACCGCCGAGGCCCCGGACAGCTCGGCCGCCGACCGCTCGAACGGTGAGGTCGCCGAGGTGATCCGGTCCATCAACGGCCCCGTCCGCGACCTCGCCTTCTCCCCGGACGGCTCCTGGCTCACCTGGTCCCAGCCCGGCATCGGCCGCTCGCTCAGGCAGATCAAGCTGGCCCGGATCAAGGACCGGCTCATCGTGGACGTCACCAACGGCCGCTTCGAGGACGAGAACCCCGTCTTCACCCGTGACGGCCGCTACCTCGCCTTCCTCTCCTGGCGCGGCTTCGACCCGGTGTACGACGTCCACACCGGCGACCTGTCCTTCCCGCTGGGCTGCCGCCCGTATCTGGTCCCGCTCTCCTCGGCGACCCCCTCCCCCTTCGCCCTGAACCCCGAGGGCCGCCCGGCCGCGGGCGGGCTCGATCCCGCCGAGGACGAGGAGACCGGCGAAGGCGGCACGGTGACCGTGGAGGTGGAGGGCCTGGAGAACAGGGTGACGCCGTTCCCGGTCGTCGCCTCCAAGTACTCGGCGCTGCGCCCGGTGGCGGGCGGCGGCCTGGTCTGGATGCGCTGGCCCATCTCCGGCGCGCTCGGCGAGACCTTCGTCAACCCGGCCGACATCAGCGGACGGCCGACGCTGGAGTACTTCAACATCACCAAGGCGAAGAGGTCCGAACTCGTCGACCACCTCGACTGGTTCGCGGTGAGCGGGGACGGGAGCCGGCTCGTGGTGGTGGACGAGGGCGACCTGCGGGCGGTGCCGTCCACCGAGTCCGGCGACAGTGACAGCACCGTGTGGATCGACCTGCGGCGCATCCTGCACCAGGTCGACCCGGCCGCCGAATGGCGCCAGTCCTACGAGGAGGCCGGCCGCCTCATCCGCGCCTACTTCTGGGACCCGGGCATGTGCGGCATCGACTGGGACGCGGTGCTCGACCAGTACCGGCCGCTCGTCGAACGGGTCGCCTCCCCCGACGAGTTCGCCGATCTGATGCGCGAGGTCCTGGGTGAGCTGGGCACCTCGCACGCCTACGTCACCGCCGCCCGCCGCAACGAGGGCCCGCCCCACTACCAGCGCTGGCAGGGCCTGCTCGGCGCCAACTTCGTCCACCGGGAGGGAGGCTGGACGGTCAAGCGCGTCCTGCCCGGCGACTCGTCCGACTCCAAGGCACGCTCGCCGCTGGCCGGTACGGGCATCCGGGACGGCGCCGTCCTGACCCACGTGGACGGCCGGCCGGTCGATCCGGTGGCGGGACCGTTTCCGCTGCTCGCCGGCTCGGGCGGTACGACCGTGGAGCTGACCTTTCTCCCGGCGGATCTCCCGGCGGAGGGGGACGCGAGGCGGACTGCCCGGCGGGTCGCCGTCGTCCCGCTCATCGACGACCGGCCGCTGCGCTACCAGGACTGGGTCGCCAAACGGCGGCAGGTCGTCCGGGAGCTGAGCGGCGGCAAGTGCGGCTATCTGCACATCCCCGACATGGGCGGCTCGGGCTGGGCCCAGTTCAACCGGGACCTGCGCATGGAGGTGTCCCGGCCGGCGCTGATCGTGGACGTGCGCGGCAACGCGGGCGGCCACATCAGCGAGCTCGTCATCGAGAAGCTGACCCGGACCATCCTGGGCTGGGACCTGACCCGCGACGCGCAGCCGGTGTCGTACACCTCGAACGCGCCCCGGGGCCCGGTGGTGGCCCTGGCGGACGAGGCGACCTCCTCCGACGGCGACATGATCACCGCGGCCTTCAAGCTGCTGCGACTCGGGCCGGTCGTCGGCCAGCGCACCTGGGGCGGAGTCGTCGGCATGACGGGACGGCACCGCCTCGGCGACGGCACGGTGATCACGGTGCCGATGAACGCCGCCTGGTTCGACGCCTACGGATGGTCCGTGGAGAACCACGGCGTCGCCCCCGACCTGGAGATCCTGCGCACCCCCCTGGACTGGGCGGAGGGCCGCCACGCCCAACTCGACGACGCGGTCCAACTGGCCCTGGACCTCCTGGAGTCCAACCCCGCCGCAGTTCCCCCCGACTACAGCGACGCCCCCAACCGCACCCGCCCGAAACTGCCCCCGAGGACAACCTAGGGCCACTTGACGACGAGGGACGCGATAAACAGGGGCGCGGGGCAGTATCGATATGCGGCTCCGCCGCGTGGGCGCGACCAGCCCCCACAGACCCGCGCCCGACAACGCACCGACACCACACAAAAAACGCGGGGCACCCTGAAAACACAGGGCACCCCACGTCACCGGCCAAAGCCGAGCGCAGCGGCTACGCGTCGTAGTCCTGCTCGAACCGGTCCTGCATCTCCTGGTCCGTGTCCTGGATGTCACGGAAGTTCTGAGTCCCGCGCTCCGGCTGCTGGCCCTGCTTCTGCGGGCGCTGCTTCTGCTGGCCCTGCTTCTGCTGGCCCTGCTTCTGCTGGCCCTGCTGCTGGCCACGCTCCTGCTGGCCCTGCTGCTGGCCCTGCTGCTGGCCACGCTGCTGGTTGGACTTGTCCTTCATACCCATGTGGGTTCACTCCTGTAGTGAGTGAGGTGGGGGGGCGGCCCCTCGGGAGGGACCTCGACCAGATTCACACGGGGGAACACAAGCCGCATTTCGATCAGTTACGGTGCGTAGCCCGCGCCGCTTCGTCGGCCGCCCCACCTGCGCCGACGAGTCCGGAGCTCATCCCCTGCAGGCGAGGGGCGAACCGCTTCATCTCGCGCTGGCCCACGGATCCGATGAGCGCCGGCAGATATCCGCGCACCCCCTGCATGCCGCGCAGCCACCACTGTCCGTACACATGCGCCGAGCGCCGTTCGATCCCGGCGACGATCCGGTCCACCGCGGGCCCCAGCGGGTACGTCTTGTTCGACGGCCACGGCAGCCGCTGCCTCAGCTCCCGCATGACGTCGTCCTGGTCGGCGCCACGCACCATGTCGGTGTCGGTCCAGGACAGGTACGCGACGCCGACGCGCACGCCCTGGTAGCCGACCTCGGCGCGCAGGCTGTGCGCGTATGCCTCCACGCCCGACTTGGAGGCGCAGTACGCCGTCATCATCGGCGCCGGGGTGATCGCGGCGAGCGAGGCCACCTGCAGCAGATAGCCGCGGCTTTCCATGAGCACCGGCAGGAACGCCCGCGCGGTCACCGCCGAACCGATCAGGTTGACCTCGATCACGCGCCGCCAGGCCTGCGGGTCGGAGTCGACGAACGGACCCCCGCTGGCCACACCGGCGTTGGCGACCACGATGTCGACCTTCCCGAACCGCTCCTTCACCTCCCGCGCCACCCGGCTCATCGCCTCGTGGTCGGTGACGTCGGCGTACCAGTGCGCGCTGTCGCTGTGCAGCCGCTCGGAGACCTCCTTGAGAGCCTCCTCCTCCAGGCCGACGAGCGCCACCTTCGCGCCGCGCGCGGAGAGCTTGCGCGCGAGCAACTCGCCGACGCCGCGCGCCGCTCCGGTGACGACGGCGACCTGACCTTCGAGGCTGACCCTGCTCATGCGCCCTCCTTGATGTGCTGCGCGGGGGTGTTCCCCGGGACGGACTCGGGGGTGTTCCCCGTGATGTATGCGGTGACGAGTTCCCGGATCTTGCCGGTCACCAGTTCCGGAGCCTCGATGGGGGTCATGTGGCCGACGCCGGGCAGCTCGGTGAGGCCGACGCAGTGGGGCAGTCCGGCGACCAGTGCGTGGGCGTGCACGGGCGGCGTGAGCCGGTCGGACGCGCCGTGCACCACTTCGGTGGGCACGTGCAACTCGCGGACACCGTGGTCGAGATCGAGCGCCGCGAGCACGGCGGCCCAGGCGTGGCGTACGGCGCGCGGGCAGGCGTGCACGATCCGCGCGCACGTCTCCACCATGTGCGGGGCGGAACCGGAGCCCATGGTCGCGTACTTGAGGATGCGCTTGGCGACCGGCGTGACCGGGCCAAGGGGAGCGCGCGAGCCGATAATGCGCCCGGTGATCCAGGTGCGCACGCGCCCGGCGCGCAACGGCACCACCCGCGACTCCGTGACCAGCCGCGAGCTGCCGGTGCTGCACAGCAGGACGGCCGCGGCGTGTTCGCGGAAGCGGGGCCGGGCGGAGGCGGCCATGACCGTCATACCGCCCATGGAGTGCCCGACGATCAGGGCCTTCTCCTCGTGGGCGAGAGTCTGCGCGAGCACCGCTTCGAGGTCGTCCGCCAGCGCGCCGGTGGTGCACGCGGGGCTTGCGGGACTTCGTCCGTGCCCCCTCTGGTCGTACGCGATCACCCGGTGGTCCACCGCCAACTCCCGGATCTGCGCGGCCCAGAAGGAGATCGAACAGGTCCAGCCGTGGGAGAGGACGACGCAGGGCGCGTCCTCGGGCCCGTGCACCTCGACGTGCAACCGCGCGCCGTCGGCGGAGACGACGGTCAGTTCGCGGGCGGGGACGGGCGGGGCGTAAGGGCCGAGGGCCACGGAGGTGATTCGACTCATGCGGCGGCCTCGCTCTTCTTCCCGTCGATCTCGTCGATCTCGTCGATCTCGTCGGCCTCGGCGACCGACGTCTTCGTCCGCTCCCCAGCCTTGCGGATCACCTCGTACTCCGCCAGGTCCACCCGCCGGGTCGCGCGCCGGAACTCCGTCGTCGTACCCGGCCAGATGGTGGTGTTGCGGCCGCTCGCGTCGAGGTACCAGCTGGTGCAGCCGCCGGTGTTCCACACGGTCCGCTTCATACGCTCCTGGACCTGGTGGTTCCAGTTGTCGACGGCTTCGGGCCTGGCGTCGAGGGCGGTGCGGCCTCCCCCAGTGCCTTGAGGGCCTGGGGGGACCCCCAGAACGTCCAGCTGGCGCAGATAGTCGGCCATGTAGTTCAGCTGGGACTCGATCATCAGGATCATGGAGGAGTTCCCGAGGCCGGTGTTGGGCCCGATGATCGTCATCCAGTTCGGGAACCCGGCCGCCGAGGCGCCGCGCAGCGCCCGCATACCGCCCTTCCAGGACTCGGCGAGCGTGATGCCCTCCGCGCCGACCACGCGCTCGGCGATCGGCATGTCCGTGACGTGGAAGCCCGTACCGAAGATGATCGCGTCGACCTCGGCCTCGCTGCCGTCGGCGGCGACCACGGTCGACCCGCGGATCTCGGTGAGCCCGCTCGCGACGACGTCCACATTCGGCCGGGCCAGCGCCGGGTAGTACTCGCTGGAGAGCAGGATCCGCTTGCAGCCGATGCGGTAGTCGGGGGTGAGCTTGGCGCGCAGGGCCGGGTCCTTGACGGCGCGGGCCATGTTGCGCTTGGCGAGCCGTTCGACCAGGCCGAGTTCGTCGGGATGCTTGGTGAACGCCTGCACCTGGAGTTCCCTCAGGCCCCACAGCACCCCGCGCCTGACCTGGGTGGTGAAGGGCAGCGCCCGGTGCAGCCGGCGCTCGGCGCCGCTGATGGCGCGGTCCACGCGCGGCATCACCCAGGGCGGGGTGCGCTGGAAGAGCGTGAGCCGGCCGACCTCGCGCTGGATGGCGGGCACGATCTGGATGGCGGAGGCGCCGGTACCCACCATGGCGACACGCTTGCCGCGCAGGTCGTAGTCGTGGTCCCAGCGGGCCGAGTGGAACACCGCGCCGGGGAAGGAGTCGAGCCCCGGGATCTCGGGGATCTTGGGATCGGACAGCGGCCCGGTGGCGGAGACCACGACGTCGGCGGTGAGCGACCCGCGGGCGGTCTCGATGGTCCACCGCAGGTTCTCGCCGTCCCAGGTCATCCTCCTCACCTCGGCGTCGAAGCGGATGTGGGGGCGCAGGCCGAAGACGTCGGCGACGTGCTCCAGGTAGGCGCGGATCCAGCGCTGACCGGAGAAGGTGCGCGGCCAGTCGGGGTTGGGCGCGAAGGAGAAGGAGTACAGATGGGACGGGATGTCGCAGGCGCATCCCGGATAGCTGTTGTCCCGCCAGGTACCGCCGACGCTGCCGGCCCGCTCCAGGACGACGAAGTCGGTGATCCCCTCACGGCGCAGCCGCACGGCGGCCCCCAGCCCGCCGAAGCCGGACCCGATCACCGCCACTCGTACATGCTCGTGCTCGGCCATCCCGAAGCCTCCACGCATCACCTTGGACTCTGCCAGTGAATACTGGCGCAATGGGACTGTAGAGCAGCTCCGTACCGAGCGGTAGGGGGCGCGGGAAGGAAAGTTACCGGCGGTACACCATAGGCTTCGGGCGTGGCAGACGACGGCGGACGCAGTGGCGGGCAGGACGGCAGGCAGGCCGGCGGAGTACGCGAGTACCGCATGGAGGAGCTGGCTCGTCTGGCCGGCATCACCGTGCGCACGCTGCGCTTCTACCGCGAGCGCAAGCTGATCCCGCCGCCGCGCCGCGAGGGCCGTATCGCCTGGTACGACGACCACCACCTGGCCCGTCTGCGCACGATCTCGGCCCTGCTGGAGCGCGGCCACACCCTGAGCGGCATCGCGGAACTCGCGGAGGCCCTCGACCAGGGCCGCGATGTCGCCGACCTCCTCGGCGTCGACACCCCCACCGAGGAGGAGCCGGTCCGCCTCACCCCCGAGGAACTCGCCGCCCGCTTCGAGGGCGAGGTGACCCCCGAGAACCTCGCCGCCGCCATGGACCTGGGCTACCTCGGCACCGACGGGGACCAGATCGTCCACATCAGCAGCCGCCTGCTGGACGTCTCCTCCGCCCTGGTCCGCGAGGGCATCCCGCTCGCGGAGGTACTGGCGGCCGCCAAGCGCGTCCGGGAACACGCGGACGCCCTCGCCGAACTGTTCACCGGCCTGATCCTGCGCCACGCCCCCGAGGAGGACCTCCAGCGCCTGCGCCCGCTCGCCCGCAGCGTGGTGGAGGCGGAGATGTCCCTCGCCCTGGACCGGCAGCTGAACAAGCGGGCCTGAGCGACGGCGCGGCGCGCGGGCGTACAGGTCGCCGCGCCTCTACGGGTCGTCGCGTCTCTACGGGTCGCCACGCCTCTACAGGTCGTCGCGTCTCTACAGATCGCAGCAGCCCTAGAGGTCGTACACGACGGTCACCGGCGCGTGGTCGGACCAGCGCTCGGCGTGGGTGGCCGCGCGCTCCACGTGGCCCTTGACGGCCTTGGCCGCGAGGCCGGGGGTGGCCACGTGATAGTCGATGCGCCATCCCGAGTCGTTGTCGAAGGCCCGGCCGCGGTACGACCACCAGGTGTACGGCCCCTCGGCGTCCGGGTGCAGGGCGCGCACCACATCGACGTAGCCGCCCTCCTCGGCGGCGAACACCTGGGTGAGCCACTCCCGCTCCTCGGGCAGGAAGCCGGAGTTCTTGGTGTTGCCGCGCCAGTTCTTGAGGTCGGCCTGCTGGTGGGCGATGTTCCAGTCGCCGCAGACGACCACCTGGCGCCCGTCGGCGGCGGCCCGTTCGCGCAGCCCCTGGAGGTGCGCGAGGAACTCGCCCATGAAGCGGATCTTCTCGTCCTGGCGCTCGGTGCCGACCTCACCGGAGGGCAGATAGAGGGAGGCGACGGTGACGCCGGGCAGGTCGGCCTCGACGTAGCGCCCGCTGCCGTCGAACTCGGCCGATCCGAAACCGACCCGGACCCGGTCGGGCTCGCGCCGCGTGTACAGGGAGACGCCCGCGCGCCCCTTGGCGGCGGCCGGGGCGTGCACTACGTGCCAGCCGCCGGGCTGCCGGACCGTCTCGGGCAGTTGGTGCGGCTCGGCGCGCACCTCCTGCAGACAGACGACGTCCGCGGAGGTCTGGGCGAGCCACTCCACGAAGCCCTTCTTGGCGGCGGCCCGCAGCCCGTTCACATTCACCGAGGTCACAGTCAGCACCAGGGCACGATACCGGCACACTGGTCGGAGCCCGGTCACCCCGTCGCCCGCACAGAAGTGCCTGCATAGAAGTACGATGCCCAGCATGAATATACGCCGTGTTCGCTTCGACCACCCCGACGCCCTCGAACTCAACGACGAGGTGCAGGCCGAATACCACCTGCGCTACGGCGACGGCGGCGACGCCACGGTCCTCGACGCCATCGACTTCGACCCGCCCCGGGGCGTGTATCTGATCGCCTACGACGAACACGACCGGCCGGTCGCCACCGGCGGCTGGCGCAGCCAGGACCGCAACGAGGAGGGCAACGAGGACGGCGACGCCGAACTCAAGCGCATGTTCGTCGTCGCCCGGATGCGCGGCCGCGGCCTCGCCCGGCGCATGCTCACGGCTCTGGAGGAGGACGCCCGCGCGGCCGGCCGTATCCGCATGGTCCTGGAGACCGGCACCAAGCAGCCGGAGGCCATCGCCCTGTACACGTCGAGCGGCTACGCGCCCTGCGTCAAGTTCGGCTACTACCGCCACTACGAGGACAGCCGCTGCTTCGCGAAGGAGCTGTAGGGCTCCGGACGCGCTGAAGCCCCAGTCGACTTTCGCCGACTGGGGCTTCATGCTGCGTGGGGTGTTCACGAGTGGGTCTGATCAGGCACGACTCGCCAGCTGGAAGACCTTTTCCCGTGAGACGTGTGATCGTTGCCCGTCAGGCTGCGGTCAGCCACCGTGGAGGCTCCAGTCGTCGGGGCCGCGTTCGAGGCGATGGCTTCTCAGGCGTGCCGGGACCAGAAGGCGACGAACGTGATGTAGGCGATGGCGGCGGTGGCGACGAACCAGAAGTACGGGTCGCCGCTTCGTCCGGATGCCAGGTCACCGATGAAGGCGTAGAGGTTCCCCACGGTGAGCACCACGCCCGTGCCGGCCCAGGCTCGCCCTGAGATCCGGGCGAAGCGCTCGTCGGGTTCCTTCTCGGTGAGGCCCTGGTAGGTCTCGTTCCGGCGTCCCAGCAGCACTAAGACAAGGCTGCAGACCGCCAGGATCCCGAACGTCACCAGGCCGATAGCGAGGCGGCCCCCGAAAGCCGCGGCCACGAGGCAGACAACTCCGAGGACGAGGAAGAAGCCGGGGACGGACCGCCTGGCTGTGTTACTGGTCATCTGCTGGGTCCTCTTCGGCATGGAACATCTCCTCAACGCTGACTTCGAAGAACTTGGCCAGGGACATGGCGAGCGGCAGGGAAGGTGTGTACCGCTCGGTCTCGATGGCGTTGATCGTTTGCCGTGAGACCCCCAGGGCCGTGCCTAGCTGACCCTGGGAGAGTCCACGTTCCGACCGCAGTTTCCTGACGCTGTTTCGCACATGTAAAGCTTACTTGTCACCCCTCGTCGGTTGTCAAGCTTGCTTTACAGACAGGGCGGGGCTTGCAGGGCGCCTCGGGCGCCGTGCTGGTGGTCAGCCCGGCAGGAAGGGCGAGTGCATCCCCAGTCGAAGAACAGAAGGAGTTCAGGGTCCACAGGCGGATGGTGGTTGCGGTGTCCCGCATCAGTCCGGGGATCGGGGCCACCATGTCGGCAAGGCTGGCATGCCGGGGGCGGAGGTCAGGTCGGCAGGACTGCGCGCGCAAGGGCGGCTTGCCCTCAACTGCCAGACAGGGTTGTGCATTTGGCTGTCTGGCATGGCTGGCGTTCCCTACGATGTCTGGCGTTGCGCCGACGTGCTGGCGGTTCGGGGAGGGCTGATGGTGTCCGGTGAGGCGGTTGCGGTCGAGGGGCTGCGCACGGCTGTGGACTTCTATGCCGACAAGGCCGCGCGTCTGCGGCAGCAGCGGGTGGATCTGGAGAAGGAACTGGCCCAGGTGGATGCCGACTTGGCCAGCGCCTCCGCTTCTCATGACCATCTGGCAGCCGCCTTGGAAGAGATCACCGCTGGAGCGGAAGCCGGCCCTGAGGCCCCTGGCGACCGGCCCGGTGATGAAGACGCCGAAGCACAGGGACCGGCGTCAGACGAGAACGGCGCGACGGGTTCCGCAGATTCTCCACAGCAGGGCGCCACGACGCCGCGGAACCTGCAGCTGGGTCAGCAGGTGCTGCAGGTGCTGGCCACGGCGGGGCGGCCGTTGCGGGTGAAGGAGATCACGGAAGCCATCGGAAGGCCGGTTTCCGGAAAGCAGGGGGCGGCCGCGATCGAGACGACCCGCAAGACCTGCAAGCGGCATGTCTCACAGGGCCGGGCTGTCGAGCCCGAGCCCGGGGTCTTCGCGATCGCTTCCGCCGGCAGCGGGCACGTGAAGGGGGCCGCCTAGCGACTGCGCCCTCATGAGCGTCCCCTCCTCCCATTTGCGGGGAGAAGGGGACGGGCTCCGTTGAGCTTGCACCCTCTTCGGAACCTTTGACGTGGACCCCTGATAGTGGCTCACGCTGTTCCCGAGGCTAGAGCAACTGTGCTCGCCTCGGGGGCGCGTGGCCTATTTTGTCGTTCCCTGCGCCGGTGAGGCCCGGGGACGGAAGGGCCTTTTCCCATGCGTATGCGGCATTCCCCCGCTGGAGGGGTACAGCGGCACGGCAAGGAAGTTCTCCAGGCGGGCGACAGTGGCGACGTCGGGCCAGCAGCGGCCGGCGATCAGGTCGGCGATGGCCTGCCGGTTGACCCCCGAGCCGGCGGCGGCTTGCCGCAGGCTCCGCCGCTGGGTCTTGAGCACAGCTTCGAGGGCGCGGGCGATGCCCTGAACGACATCGGCGGCGGAGTCGTCGATCCCTGCGTGGGGCCAGGATTCCGGATTGTCGGCAAGCTCGCGCGGCGGCCTTTTTCGGGCCAAACCTCCCACCATGTCGATGCACTCCTTTCCGTGAAGATCGGCTTCGACCCCTTCACTGGCTGCTTGTCCAGCCAGTTTCGTTGGTCTGTGACGTTGAGCCCGGAGGTCTCCCGCCGCATCCGTGAGTACTGCCCGCGCCTCCCGCAAGCACGATGGGCACGGGTTGCCGACCAGGTGCGAGCAACCGTGGCGGCTGCCGCCCCGGCCACCTGCTACGAGGCGGGGCATCTGCTGCATGTGGTCGGACGGCTGGCCGTCTGGACCGACAGCGGCGGCCTGCCGCGGGATCCGGGGGTGTGGCTGCGCACGGAGACGATCGACGCGTTCGTGCTGTCGGGTTGCGCGGGCATGGACGGCTCGACGGTGCAGACCTATCGGTCCTGGCTGCGCCGGGTGTGCGAGGCCCTGGTGTGGGTCGAGCGCGGGGAGGCTCCACCCGCACGGCTGTCCTCGCCCCGCGATCCGCAACCACCCTATGAACACGGGGAGTTGTCCCGACTGCGAGCCTGGACGGGACATCTTCCGGGTCGGGCCCGGGCGGACGGGCTCGCGCTGATGGCGTTGGGGGCCGGATGCGGCCTGGCCCCCGGAGAGGTCGTGCCCGTCCGCGGGGATCACGTCCGGGTCACCTCCAGCGGTGTCGCGGTGCTGGACGAGAACATGCTGGGGCGTCTGGTGGCCTGTCACACAAGGTGGGACAGTGTGCTGGCCGAGTTGGCCGTGGAGGCGGGTACGGGTTTCCTGTTCCGGCCGGGCCGGAAGGTGGCCGCGGCCAAGAACCTCGTCTCGTCCTGGCCCCAGCGACACCGGCCCCCGTCCGGTCTGCCGCCGCTGTCTGCCCGGCGCCTGCGCTCGACGTGGATCGTCGGCCTGCTGGCCGAGGGCATCAGCCCGTCCGTGGTCGCCGAGGCTGCCGGGATGACCTCGCCGGCCGGGCTCGCTCCTTACCACCGCTGGGTCCCGCCCCTGCCCAGGGAGGAGGTCATCCGGCTGCTGCACGGGCAACGCCCGTGATGCCGCGGCCCGCCCGGGACGAGCAGGCAGCAAGGGCCCTGCGACCCCGTGTCCGTCCCGGGAAACTGACCCGGATCGAGGATTCCAAGGTCGGCCAGATGCTGGCTCTGCTGGACCGCTCCGGAGTCCCGCAGCAGCTGGAGGAGCTCCTTGCCGGGCGGCCGGGACCGGCGGGAGTGCGGCCGCGCACGGTCCTGGCGGGGCTGTTGCTGTCCTCCTACCTCACCGGCCGGGCCACCATCGCCGAAGCGTGGCGGATCCTGCACTTCCGCCTGGAGCCCCGGGCCCGCACCTGGCTGGGCATCCCGCAGGAACCGCCAGCCACCGCGCGGGAGTCCATCGCGGCCAGCCGCCGCCTCTACCGGGGCTTCAACCGCATCACCACCGTGCTGGACCCAGCCCGCTGCAACCGGCGTTCCCGCCTTCCCCAGCCTGTCGCCGACGCTTACGCGGATGCCTGGGACGTCCCGTCCGGACGACAGGCCGCCGAGCGGCTCCAGCAGCTGGCCAACCAGCTGGTCCTCACCCCCGTCCGCCTCGCCCAGGCCCGCGGCTACCTGCGCGGCTGGCGCGGAGACGTGGGCGTGGATGCCACTCCGATCCCGGTCCTGGCCCACCCCGACAGCGAACGCACCGCAACCGCCTCGGTGGAGATCACCGCGGGCTGGCACTACAGCGGCGGCTCCGATGAGCCCACCTTCGGCTACAGCGCCAGCTTCGTCGTCGCCGCCCACCGCCGGCGTCCCGGAGAGAGCGCGGGCAAACCGCTGGCCTACCCGCAGATGTGCGTCGGCCTGGTGCTGGACACCCCGACGGTCCGCACCGGCGCCAACGCCGTCACCGCGCTGACGCAGCTCGCCGAACTCGGCCTGCCGACCGGGACCTGCGCGGCCGACCGCGCCTACACCGGATGCGCACCCGAGAAGTTCCAGATCCCCGTACGCCGCCTCGGCTACCGCCTCGCCCTGGACTACAAGGTCGAGAACCGGGGACAACAAGGCAGCTGGCAGGGCGCCTTGCTCATCGACGGCTCCCTGGCCTGCCCCCACATGCCGCCCGCGCTGACCCGCGCCACCCAGGGCGCGGACGATGCCACAGTACGTCTGCCGCCCGAGGACCTGCGAGAGGCGATCGAGGAGCGGGTGCCGTACTTCCTCAAGACCAAACAAGGCCCCGATGCCCGCGGCGCCGTCCGGCTCCACTGCCCGGCAGCCGGTCCGTCGCCATCGGTGAACTGCGCTCGCCGTGACCGGCTCTTCCCCCGCAATCCGCGCGGTTCTGGACCACCGCCGGCCGTCATCAACCTCGCCGACAGCCGTGCACGAGCAGCCCACCCCGCCGCACGGCCCACCGTCCAGCTCCCCGACGGCGAATGGCGCACCACTCCATCCGCCAAGGAGCTGCCGGCTGTCTGCGGCAAGTCCGACATCACTGTCCCCGCCGACGCCCGCGGTGACCGGCTGGTCGCGAAGTTCCGGCAGGACGACCACTACCTGACCAGCACCTGGACCGCGTCCTACAAGCCCATCCGCAGCCACAACGAAGGGATCCACGGCCGCCTCAAGGGCGAAGAAACCGACATCGGGAACCCGAAACACCGCCCAGCACCAGGCCAGGTCGCCCAGACCCTCCTGGTCGCCATCATGGTCACCGCCGCGAACCTCGACATCCTCGAAACGTGGCTCTACCAGCACACCGGCACCCACCTCACCCACAGCGACTACACAGCGATCCCCCCACCGGCCGGGCCGGACACCAATCCGCCCGCAACGACAGGACGTCCACCCCCGCCCAACGGATGACCCACCCGCGAAACAACCGCACAGACTCGTGACGGCCAGCCCCGGACCCCCGGGGCTGGCCGTCACGCTCACACAACCGCACGACAGCGAGTGAACGCGCTCACACCTGCGTTCTCCCGCCATCCACCACCCCGAACAACCTCGAACAGGCACCGGAAACGACAAAGATCCCGCCGATCATCATGATCAGCGGGATCTCGTCAACCGAACCTGAGCTAACTCAAGAACGGCCCTGCGTGGACCTGAGGGGATTTGAACCCCTGGCCCCCTCGATGCGAACGAGGTGCGCTACCGGACTGCGCCACAGGCCCTTGCAACGAGTGAAACTCTAGCATCCCCGTCGGGGTGCTTGGAAATCCGTTCCCTGACTGGTCAGAGGCGGGCTTCCGGCGGGGTGACGGCCGTCACTCGTTGGCCGCGCGCGGACGGTCGCCGTCCTCGTACTGGTCGAAGAGCGGCGTGCGTCCGCGCTCGCGGGCACGGCGCGCCGAGGCCGCGCCGGGAGACCCCTCGCGCTGGGGGTCCCTCCCGCTCGAGCGAAGCCGAGAGTGGGGGAGCGTCCGAGCGTGGGGAAGGGAGTCGCCGCGGTCGTCCGCCGGCTTGCCCTCGGACGCGGACGCCCCCGGCTCGGCCTCCGCCGCCTGGCTCGCCTCGTGTTCCGGCGCGACGGAGCTGGAACGCGCCGAGCTCCATGTGTCGGGCGCCCCCAGGTCCACGTCGGAGGTGGCCCGAGGCGCGACCGGCGCGGTCACATAGGTGGGCAGTGGCACCGGGACCGGGTCCCAGCTGTCTCCGCGCCCGGGCCGCCGCTGCCGCTCACGCTGCTGGTCGACCCACTCGGCATGGTCGGTCTGCTCGACGAGGGCGCGGCGGTCCGCGGCCAGCGCGGAGAGGCCTGCGTCGGCCTCGGCCTCCGCCCCCTCCTCGGGTTCGCCGGCTCCGGCGTCCGCGTCAATGGGCGCGCGGCGCCGCGGCTGGCGCTCACGCAGCCGCTGGGCCGCGGCCTCGGCCTGCCGGCGGTCCATCTGGTACGCGAAGCGGCGGCGCTCCTGGGTGCGCAGATGGGCGATGTAGGCGCTGAGCATGACGGCGGGCACGCCGGGCGCCCACAGGAAGGCGAGGCCGCCGACGGCGGCGACGACCGCGCCGAGCGTGAAGGCGAGGAAGAGGACCACGGTGGTACGCCGACGGCGCGCGAGCACCTTCGAGCGCTGGGCGCGCGCCGCGGCCGCCTGCGCCGAGGAGTTCCGCCGAGCGGCCGGACCGCGCTTCTGCGCGGGCAGGGACGCGGATGCCTGCGCGGGCGCGGTGCGCGCGGACACCCCGGTGGAGTGACGCGCGGGCGCGGAGGGGGACTTGGGCGCCGGAATGACGGCCTGGTCGCGGGCCGGCTCCGACTGGCGGGGCACCTCCGGTTCCGCCTTCGCGCGCACCTGACGGCGCGTCGGAGGCATGGCGAAGGCCCGGACGTCCACCGAGTCGGTGGCGGCGTCCGGATCACTGGCGTCCGGCTCCCCCTCCTGGGCGGAGCGCGCCCGCAGGTCCCTGGCGTACCGGCGCTCCATCCCCGCCCGTCCGGACAGCAGCCGGATGGCGGTGCTGAAGCGTTCCGTCGGACGGGCCTCGTTCAGCTCGTCCTGCCTACGGAGCCACATCGGCACCAAGTAGGCGGCCCAGGCCCCGACAATGACTGCGTAGATGAGGCCGCTGCTGCTCACGTCTCACACGGTAGAGGGGTTTGCGTGAGGCCATCCGCCAATTGGGCCGGTGTGTCGCACGATCTGGCTGATATTTCCAGCTTTTTTTGCGACCGATGCGATCAGCACACCGTCGAAGTCGCGAATTGAATGCCCCGAGACGGTCGTCGGCCGATCAATTTCGAACACATATTCAATTTCCGAGGCTAGGCGGGATTCCGCGGAAGGTTCTGCGGCCTCCGCGGCGCATCCGGCGCCCGCGGCGCACCGGACGGGTCCTCGGCGTCGGACCCGCGCGCAGTGCGCGCCGCCCTCTGGGAGCGTGCCCGCTGCCAGCGTCCGAGCAACCCGTCGGGCACTTCTTCCGCCGTGAGCGCGAAGACGAGGTGGTCGCGCCAGGCCCCGTCGATGTGCAGATAACGCGGGCGCAGCCCCTCCTCGCGGAATCCGAGTTTCTCCACGACCCGGCGGCTGGGCCGGTTCTCGGGGCGAATGCAGACCTCGATGCGGTGCAGCCCGACGGTGCGGAAACAGTGGTCCACCACGAGCGCGACGGCCGTCGGCATCACCCCGTGCCCGGCCACCGCCTCGTCCACCCAGTAGCCGATGTGCCCCGAGCACATCGATCCCCAGGTGATCCCGGCGACCGTCAACTGGCCGACGAGCCGCCCCTGGTACTCGATGACGAACGGCAGCATCCGGCCCGCGTGGGCCTCGGACCGCAGATGCCGGACCATCTGGCGGTAGGTCGGCCGGTGCGCGATCGGCCCGCTCGGTGTGGGCGGCGGAATGGTCGCCTCCCAGGGACGCAGCCAGTCCCGGTTACGCCGGTTCACCTCACGCCAGGCCCGTTGGTCGCGCAGCCTTATCGGCCGGAGGACGACGTCTTCGTCCACCAGCACGACGGGCCAGGAAGGGCTGTTCAGCTCGCACCCCCGCTGCTCGGTCTGGGGTGGTCCCCGCCGCGGATCTGGTCGACGGCGTGGACCAGCAGGGGCTCCAGCACGGCGAGGCCGTCCTTCACGCCGCCCGTGGAGCCCGGCAGATTGACGATCAGGGTCCGCCCCGCCACCCCGGCCAGGCCCCGGGAGAGCGCGGCGGTCGCGACCTTCGCCCTTCCGAACGCCCGGACGGCCTCGGCGATGCCCGGCACCTCGTAATCGATCACCGCGCGGGTCGCCTCGGGCGTGCGGTCGGTGGGCGAGACGCCGGTGCCGCCGGTGGTGACGATGACGTCGTACCCGGCGTCGACGCCCGCGCGCAGGGCCGCCTCCACGGGATCCCCGTCGGGGACGACCCGGGGGCCGTCGACCTCGAAACCGAAGCCCGTCAGGCCGTCGAAGATCAAGGGGCCGCCCTTGTCCTCGTAGACGCCCGCGGCGGCCCTGTTGGAGGCGGTGACCACCAGAGCGCGGTAGATCATGCCCGGCTCCAGTCGCCCGACTTGCCGCCCGTCTTCTCCTCGACCCGTACGTCCGTGATGACCGCTCCCTTGTCGACCGCCTTGACCATGTCGATCACGGTGAGCGCGGCGACCGTCACGGCGGTGAGGGCCTCCATCTCGACACCCGTGCGGTCCGTCGTCTTCACGGTGGCCCGGATCTCCACGGCGTCGTCCGCGACCGACAGATCCAGTTTCACACCGGACACCGACAACGGGTGACACAACGGGATCAGGTCCGGGGTGCGCTTGGCGCCCATGATGCCCGCGATGCGTGCGGTGGCCAGGGCGTCTCCCTTGGGCATCCCCTCACCGCGCAGCAGCTCGACCACGCGCGGCGAGACGAGGACACGGCCGCTGGCGCGAGCGGTGCGCGCGGTCACGTCCTTGTCGGACACGTCGACCATGCGGGCGGCGCCCGCCTCGTCGATGTGCGTCAGTCGGTCCTGCGCGGAGGGTCCGGGGGTCTGCCCCCGGAAAGGCTCAGTCATGCTGTGTGGCGCTCCCGGTCCGGGCCCGTCGCGGTGCGGTGCACGGGCCTGCTGTGCGCGACACGGTACCGCCATGTCGGCGCGCGCACCGGGGCAGCACCCCCTGGAGCCCCGGCGCGCGGGCACGCGCGCGTGCGTCAGCCGAGGAGCACGACCTCGACCTCCGTGCCGGGCTCGGCGGATGCCACGTCCTCGGGAAGCACGATCAGCGCGTCGGCGTGCGCGAGCGCCGCGATCAGATGGGAGCCGGAGCCGCCCACGGGGGTCACCTCGCCGTCGGCGTACACCCCGCGCAGGAACTGGCGGCGCCCCTTGGGCGAGCCGAGCGCCTCGTCCGCCCTCAGGATGGCGCGGACGCGGGGCCGGTGGACGTCCTCCAGGCCCATCAGGGTACGGATGGCGGGGCGGACGAACAGCTCGAAGGAGACGTACGACGACACGGGGTTGCCGGGCAGGGCCAGCAGGGGCGTGTGGTCGGGGCCGATGGAGCCGAAGCCCTGGGGCTTGCCGGGCTGCATGGCGAGCTTGCGGAAGTCGATGCCGCCGCCCGCCTCGTCCTCGTCGCCGGCGTACGACAGCGCCTCCTTGACGACGTCGTACGCCCCGACGCTCACGCCGCCGGTGGTCACCATCAGGTCGGCGCGGACGAGCTGGTCCTCGACGGTGGAGCGGAGGGTGTCGGCGTCGTCGGCGACGGCGCCCACCCGGTAGGCGATGGCGCCCGCGTCCCGCGCCGCGGCGGTGAGCGCGAAGCTGTTGGAGTCGTAGATCTGGCCGTGGCCCAGTTCCTCGCCGGGCTGGACGAGTTCGCTGCCCGTGGACAGGACGACCACGCGCGGGCGCGGGCGCACGCGTACCGTCCCGCGGCCGATCGCGGCGAGCAGCGCGATCTGCGGGGGGCCGAGGATCGTCCCCGCCTCCAGGGCACGGTCGCCGGCCTTCACGTCGCTGCCCTGGGCGCGCACGTGTGCGCGTGCCTCGGCGGGGCGGTGCACGCGTACGTTCCCCTCCGCGCCCTCGGGGGCCAGGCCGCGCGCCCGCATCCCGCTCACGGGTCCCTCGCCGAGTCCGCCGTCGGTCCACTCGACGGGGACGACGGCCTCGGCACCCGGCGGCAGCGGCGCGCCGGTCATGATGCGGGCCGCCTGGCCGGGTCCGACCCGGACCGGGTCGGCCGAGCCCGCCGCCACGTCCCCGACGACCTCCAGGACGGCCGGGAACTCCTCGCTGGCACCCGCGACGTCCGTGACCCGCACCGCGTACCCGTCCATGGAGCTGTTGTCGAACGGCGGCAGGGAGATCGGCACCGTGACGTCGTCGACCAGGACGCAGCCCTGGGCGTCGAGCAGCTGCAGCTCGATGGGTTCGAGGGGACGGACGGTGGTGAGGATGTCCTCCAGGTGCTCGTCCACCGACCACAGGCGGTCCGGGCCGGCGGGGCGGGTCGCGGCGCTGCTCAACGTTGCTACATCTCCTCGGCTACGTAACTGCGAAGCCAGGTCCGGAAGTCCGGGCCCAGGTCTTCACGTTCGCACGCGAGTCTGACAATGGCACGCAGATAGTCACCGCGGTCGCCGGTGTCATAGCGGCGGCCCTTGAAGACGACGCCGTGCACGGGGCCGCCGACCTTCTCGTCCTGGGCGAGCTGCTGGAGGGCGTCGGTGAGCTGGATCTCGCCGCCCCGGCCCGGCTCGGTCTTGCGCAGTATGTCGAAGATGTGCGGGTCGAGGACGTACCGGCCGATGACCGCGTAGTTCGACGGGGCGTCCGCCGGGTCCGGCTTCTCGACCAGACCGGTCACCTTGACCACGTCGCCGTCGGCGGTGGCCTCCACCGCCGCGCAGCCGTAGAGGTGGACCTGCTCGGGCGCGACCTCCATGAGCGCGATCACGCTGCCGCCGTGCCGCTCCTGGACCTCGATCATGCGCTGGAGCAGCGGGTCGCGGGGGTCGATCAGGTCGTCGCCGAGAAGGACGGCGAAGGGCTCGTGGCCGACGTGCGGGGCGGCGCACAGCACGGCGTGGCCGAGGCCCCTGGGGTCGCCCTGGCGCACATAGTGCATGGTGGCCAGGTCACTGGACTCCTGCACCTTCGCGAGCCGGCCGGCATCGCCCTTCTTCTGCAGGGCCGATTCGAGCTCGTAGTTGCGGTCGAAGTGATCCTCCAGGGGACGCTTGTTGCGTCCGGTGATCATGAGAACGTCGTCGAGACCCGCCGACACGGCCTCCTCGACCACGTACTGGATCGCGGGCTTGTCCACGACCGGCAGCATCTCCTTGGGAGTGGCCTTGGTGGCCGGCAGGAACCGGGTACCGAGGCCTGCTGCGGGAATGACAGCCTTGCTGATCCTGGGGTGCGACTGAGTCATGCCCGCAACCTTATCCGGTGCCTTCATGGGGATTCTGTGGCTCCGATTACTTGGCCCTCATATGAGCACATTGAGCAGGATGCGAGAACGACCTGTGGAACACGACGGACGCGCGGACGAGCGTGACAAGCGAAAGTTGCGGCGGGAGTTCCTCACGGTGAGGAGCAGGTTGCCGGAGGGTGTCGTACGGGAGGCGGGCGACGCGCTGGCCGAGCGCGCCCTCGAGCTGCCCGAACTGGCCCGTGCGGACGCGGTGGCGGCGTACGTCTCCGTCGGGAGCGAGCCCGGCACGCTTGCGCTGCTGGACGCACTGCGCGCGCGGGGCGTGCGCGTCCTGCTCCCCGCGCTCCTGCCCGACAACGACCTCGACTGGGGCGAGTACGCCGGCCCGGACTCCCTCGCACGAGTCCAACATGGCGGAAAAATGGCCCTGTTCGAGCCCTCCGGCGCACGCCTCGGCCCGGACGCCGTGACCGACGCGGATGTCGTCCTGCTGCCCGGGCTGGCGGTGGACACGCGGGGAATGCGCCTGGGGCGCGGCGGGGGGTCGTACGACCGCGTGCTCGCGCGTCTGGAGCGCGCGGGCGCGCACCCCGCGCTCGTGGTGCTCCTCTACGACGCGGAAGTCGTCGCACAGGTCCCGGCGGAGGCGCACGACCGTCCCGTGCACGCGGTGGTGACACCGTCGGGCGTGCGCCGCTTCACGAGCGCCTGAGCCGGACCGGGAGCCCAGGCTCCCGGTCCCCATGTGAAAGGGCCCTCCGCGCGCGCGGAGGGCCCTTTCAGGGGCGTGTCACGGCTTGAGGACGAGCGTGTCGCTCGTACTCGCGTCGACCGCCTTGCCCGAGAACGACCAGGGCAGCAGTTCGCCCTTGGCCCACTTGCCCGTCTGGTCGGTGTAGTGGGCGCTGTAGGCGTGCCCGGAGGCTCCGGACAGGTTGATCCACTTGGACTTGTCGAGGTCCTTGAGGTTGACCACCATCCGCATGGACGGCACCCAGACGACGTTGTAGCCGCCGGCCGCGTTCCAGCCGGTCGCGTTCACGGTGGCCTCGCCGCCGCTGAGCTTCCAGGGCCCGCGGTTGAGGATGTACTGGAGGAACTCGGGGCCCTCGGTGCCGAGGGTCTGGTTCTTCAGGAACAGGCGGTGCAGCCGGCCCCAGCTCCAGGTGTCGATGTCCTTGCCGAGCTTGGCGGTCAGCTCCCAGCGGGCGTCGATCATGGCGCGGGCGAAGAGCTGGTCCCGGTTGTTCGCCTCGGGGCGGGTGCCCGACTTCGGCGTCTTCCACCAGTCGTTGTCCGGCTTGTCCATGAGCGTGCGCACGACCTCGAACCAGCGGTCGCCGCCGTCCGGCTGCGCCTGGTCGGCGTCGCGCTTGCCGCACTCGCGCACCTTGGCGTCGTCGTCCACCGGACCGGTGTTGTCGATCTTGTCGACCCACACGCACTGGCCGTTGACGCGCAGCTCCTTGGGGAGCTTGTTGCCGAAGGCGAGCTTGAGGATGTTGCGCCACACGGCGTTGAAGTAGGCGGCCGCGGCCGAGTCGGCCTCCTGGGTGTAGTCCCAGCCCTCCAGGAGCTTCTGGGCGTCGCGGACGTTCTTGTCCTTGAGGTTGATCTTCAGCAGCTTGGGCACCAGGAGCTTGGCGATCTCGCTGCTGTTGTCCAGCTGCATCTGGCGCATGTCGTCCGGGGAGATCTTGCCGCCGTCCTTGGTCTTGGACTCGATCAGGTCGGCGATGCGCTGGCTGCGGGTGCCGTAGCCCCAGTCGGTGGTGAGCGTGTACGGGTACTTGGCCTTGTCGACCACGGCCTGGTTGGCGGTGACGATGTAGCCCCGGTCGGGGTTGTACTCGTAGGGCAGCTCGTTCTGCTTGATGAAGCCGGTCCACCGGTACTTCGCGTCCCAGCCCGGCACCGGGATGGAGCCGTCGGTGGCCGAGGAGCGGGTGGGGATCCTGCCCGGCAGGGTGTAGCCGATGTTGTTGTCGGTGTCGGCGTAGATCAGGTTCTGCGAGGGCACGTCGAACAGGGCCGCCGCGGAGCGGAAGTCGTTCCAGTTCGCCGCCCTGTCGATGGCGAACACGGCGTCCATGGAGGTGCCCGGGTCCAGCGCCGTCCACCGCAGGGCGATGCCGTAGCCGTCACCGCGGTCGGGCGCCGCGGTGTTCACGGCGGCCTTCTTGCCGACCTGGACGAGTTCGTCGTCGCGGTCGGACAGCAGCGGCATCCCGTCGGCGGTCTGGCGGACGACGATCGGCTTGGACTTGCCGCCGGCGACCTTGATGGTCTCCTCGCGGGTCTTGAAGGGCCGGACCTTGCCGTCGTACAGGTAGCCGTTGCCGCTGAGCTTCTCCAGGTACAGGTCGGTGACGTCGGCTCCGGAGTTGGTCATTCCCCAGGCGATGTTCCCGTTGTGGCCGATGACCACGCCGGGCATGCCGGCGAACGTGTAGCCGGTGACGTCGTACTGGCACTTGCTGGAGACGGAGCGGCAGTGCAGGCCCATCTGGTACCAGACGGACGGCAGCGACGCGGACAGGTGCGGGTCGTTGGCGAGCAGCGGCTTGCCGTTGATGGTGTACTTCCCGGCGACGACCCAGGAGTTGGAGCCGATGCCCTGGCCGTTCACGCCGACGGCGGTGGGCACGTCGTCCAGGACCTTGTAGAGACCCGCCAGCTGGCTCGTGAGGGCCGAACCGCCCGAGGACGAGGCGGAGGAGCCGGTCGTGCCCGCCGTACCGCTCGCGCCCCTCGTACCGCCCGCGCCAGTGGTACCGCCCGCGCCCGTCGTACCGCCCGTGCCCGTCGTGCCCTGAGAGGCACCCGTGGCGCCACCCTGCTTGAAGGCCTTGGCCACGGCGTCGTACTGGCCGTTCTGCACGATCGGCTTGTTGCGGCCGTAGGGGTACTCCGGGTACAGGTCCTGGATCTGCTGCGGGCCGAGGCGGCTGGTCATCAGCGCGCGGTCGATCTCGTCCTGCATGTTGCCGCGCAGGTCCCAGGCCATCGCCTTGAGCCACGACACCGAGTCGACCGGGGTCCACTTCTCGGGCTTGTAGTCGTTGGTGAAGCCCAGGGCCGCGTACTCCAGGGAGATCTCCTTGCCGTCCTTGCCCTGGAGGTAGGCGTTGACTCCCTTGGCGTACGCCTGGAGGTACTTCTTCGTGGAGGCCGAGAGCTTGGTGTCGTACTCCCGCTCGGCGATCTTGTCCCAGCCGAGGGTGCGCAGGAACTCGTCGTTCTCGACCTGGCCCTTGCCGAACATCTCCGACAGGCGCCCGGAGGTCATGTGCCGGCGCACGTCCATCTCGTAGAACCGGTCCTGCGCCTGGACGAAGCCCTGCGCCATGAACAGGTCCTCGTCGGAGGAGGCGTAGATCTGCGGGATGCCGTAGCCGTCCCGCTTCACGTCGACGGGCCCCGACAGCCCTTCGAGCGTGATCGAACCCGTGGTCTGCGGGAAGGAGGCGCGGACGGTGCTGATCGACCAGTACGCCCCGTAGGCAACGCCCCCGATGAGGGCCAGGACCAGCACCAGCACGATCAGCCGGGCTTTGCGGCCCTTCTTCCTGCCGGACTTGCCGGGCTTGTCACCCGTTGTGGCGGTGGTGTTCGGGGGCATCGCTGTCCTTGCTGTCCTAACGCGAGCGGCAGGTCGGGCTGTGACTTTGAATGAGCGCTGGAGCAACCATAGGCGCAGGGCCCCCGGCCCCTTGACGCGGAGTCGGGAACTGGCGCGCACGGGCGTTCGATCTTGCCTCGTCGAGCGTCAAGAAAGCGTCAAGAATTAGGTAAGGTAACGAAGTACTTGGATGCGGTGCGCCGCAGCCTCGGGTCTTGTGTACGTGAGTCCGCGCGTGCCGCGCGCGGACCAAGGAAGGGAACCGCCGCTGACTGTCCACCACCTCGACCAGCTTCTGCTCGTCTGCTCCCTGGTCCTGCTCGTCGCCGTCGCGGCCGTGCGGATCTCCTCGCGCAGCGGGCTCCCCAGCCTGCTCGTCTACCTGGGGATCGGCGTCCTCATGGGCCAGGACGGCATCGGGGACATCCACTTCGCCAATGCCGAGCTGACCCAGGTCATCGGATACGCGGCCCTGGTCGTGATCCTGGCCGAGGGCGGTCTGACCACGAAGTGGAAGGAGATCGAACCCGCCCTGCCGGCCGCCTCCGCGCTGGCGCTGGCCGGGGTCGCGATCAGTGTCGGGGTCACGGCGTCGGGCGCGCACTACCTGATCGGACTGGACTGGCGGCAGGCGCTCATCATCGGCGCGGTGGTCTCCTCGACGGACGCGGCGGCGGTCTTCTCGGTCCTGCGCAAAGTCCCCCTCCCCGCGCGCGTGACGGGCACGCTGGAGGCGGAGTCCGGTTTCAACGACGCCCCGGTGGTCATCCTGGTCGTGGCCTTCTCCCAGGCGGGCCCCCTCGAGCACTGGTACGTGCTGCTGGGCCAGATAGCCCTGGAACTGGCCATCGGTGCGGCCACCGGTCTCGCCGTGGGCTGGCTGGGCTCCTTCGGGCTCAGGCACGTGGCGCTGCCCGCCTCCGGCCTCTACCCGATCGCCGTGATGGCGATCGCGGTCACCGCGTACGCGGGCGGCGCGCTGGCCCACGGCAGCGGCTTCCTCGCGGTCTACCTCGCATCGATGGTGCTCGGCAACGCCAAGCTGCCGCACTGGCCCGCCACCCGCGGCTTCGCCGAGGGGCTCGGCTGGATCGCCCAGATCGGCATGTTCGTCCTGCTCGGCCTGCTGGTCACGCCACACGAGCTGGGCGACGACATCTGGCCCGCCCTCGTCATCGGGCTCGTGCTGACCATGGTGGCGCGTCCGGTGAGCGTGATGCTGAGCCTGGCGCCGTTCCGGGTGCCGTGGCAGGACCAGACCCTGATGTCCTGGGCCGGGCTGCGCGGCGCGGTGCCCATCATCCTGGCGACCATCCCGATGGTGAACGGGGTGGACACCACCCACCGCATCTTCAACATCGTCTTCGTGCTGGTCGTCGTCTACACCCTCGTCCAGGGGCCGACCCTGCCCTGGCTGGCGCGCACGCTGCGCCTCGGCGAGCAGGGCGAGGCGTCCGACCTCGGCATCGAGTCGGCGCCCCTGGAGCGGCTGCGCGGCCATCTGCTGTCCATCGCGATCCCCGAGGGCTCCCGGATGCACGGCGTCGAGGTGGGCGAGCTGCGGCTGCCGCCCGGTGCGGCCGTCACCCTCGTCGTCCGGGACGGAAAATCGTTTGTTCCGTCGCCCACGACGGTGCTGCGGCGCGGAGACGAACTTCTCGTCGTCGCCACCGACCCCGTGCGCGACGCGGCGGAACGGCGTCTGCGCGCGGTCGCCCACGGCGGCAAGCTGGCCGGCTGGCTCGGCACGGACGGGGCGGGCGCGGGGCACTGAGTGCGCAGCGCTCGGCCCGGGAGGCGTCCGATGCGGGTGCGCATTGCGCGAGCGCGCGTTAAGGGTGTGTTTCGCATCATTCACACCTTCGCCAATCCCAGGTGAACAGGCGTCATGGTGCTCATTTTCACAGGCTCACAAGGCTGTGCCCCCTGTAGTATCAAGGCACCCTGATCGAACCAACTCTGTCTGACGCAGAGCTGGCGTGACCGTATGGCGGCCGGATCGCCCTCCGCAGTGGCACCGGTATCTACCGCAGTTCAGCGCAAGAGGACAGCTCTCGGCGCCCCCGCACGGGCGCGCTACCAGGCGGTAGAAAGGCACGGGCCGTGGCATCCACGGTCACCTCCAAGCCGGCGGAGAACCCGTCGACGTCGTCCCGCCCGGGATACGGACAGCTGCTGCGCACCCGCGGCGCCTGGACCTTCCTGCTCCCCGGCTTCGCGGCGCGCCAGCCGTTCGCGATGCTCACCCTGTCGATCGTGCTGCTCGTGCAGCACACCACCGGCTCCTACGGCGCCGCGGGCGCCGTCGCGGCCGCCACCGGCGTGTCCATGGCGCTGTTCGCGCCCTACAGCGGCCGGCTCGCCGACCGCCACGGGCAGCGCACCGTCCTGATCCCGGGTGTCCTCGTGCACACGGTGTCGGGCCTGTCCCTGACGGCGCTCGCGCTGGCACACGCGCCCCTGTGGGCGCTGTTCGCGGCGGCCGTCCCGACCGGCGCCTCGGTGCCGCAGGTCGGCCCCATGGTCCGTGCGCGCTGGGGCGTGAAGCTCCAGGACACGCCCCTGATGACCACGGCGGCGGCGTTCGAGTCCGTGACGGACGAGCTGACCTTCGTCTTCGGGCCCCTGCTGGCGACCGCGCTGTGCACCGCCGTGGCCCCGTCCGCGGGTCTGGTGACGGAGGCCGCGCTGACGCTCGTCGGCGGTCTGCTGTTCGCCGCGCAGAAGAGCACGCAGCCGCCGGTGACCGGCGAGAGCGGGCACGCGCGCGTGCAGCACGCCTCCGCGCTGCGCGTCCCGGGTGTGCGGGTGCTGATCGTGACCTTCCTGGGCATCGGGTCGGTCTTCGGCGGCATGCAGGTGTCGCTGGCGGCGTTCACCGAGTCGATCGGCGAGCCCGGTCTGAACGGCGTCCTGTACGGCGTCTTCGCCGCGGGCAACATGCTCTCCGGCATCGTCTGCGGCGCCATCGCCTGGAAGATCGCCCCGCAGCGGCGCCTGATCATCGGCTACACGGGTCTCGCGATGGCCGCCTCCGCGCTGTGGACGGCGCACTCCGTGCTGCTGCTGGCCGCCCTCGGCCTGCTGGTCGGCATGTGCATCGCACCGGCCCTGATCACCGGCTACACGCTGGTCGAGGGCCTGGTCCCGGCCGGCGCCCGCACCGAGGCCTTCACCTGGCTGACCGGCGCCGTGGCGCTCGGCCAGGCGGCGGCCGTCACGGTCGCCGGACAGCTGGAGGACCGCCTGTGGGACGGCGCCGGATTCCTGGTGCCGATGGCCGGCACCGTGCTCGCGCTGGGCACCCTGGCGGCCCTGCGTTCCCGGCTGGTCACCCGGTCGCAGAACCGCACCGTCGCACGTGGCGTCGGTCACCGCGTGCCGTTGACGGTGGACTGATCCCCGGGAATACGTCACTATGGACCGTCGTTAGCACTCATTGAGTGAGAGTGCCAGGAGGAAGACAGTGCCCACCTACCAGTACCAGTGCACCGAGTGCGGCGAGGGCCTCGAGGCGGTGCAGAAGTTCACCGACGACGCCCTGACCGAGTGCCCCAACTGCGGTGGCCGCCTGAAGAAGGTGTTCTCCGCGGTCGGCATTGTCTTCAAGGGCTCCGGCTTCTACCGCAACGACTCCCGCGGCTCCACGTCGAGCAGCAGCCCGGCGTCGAAGTCGTCCACGTCGTCGTCCAGCTCCTCGTCGGCCGACTCGAAGTCGTCCTCGTCGACGTCATCGCCGTCGTCGTCTTCGTCTTCGT
Organism: Streptomyces griseochromogenes; assembly: GCF_001542625.1. Taxonomy (NCBI): domain Bacteria; kingdom Bacillati; phylum Actinomycetota; class Actinomycetes; order Kitasatosporales; family Streptomycetaceae; genus Streptomyces; species Streptomyces griseochromogenes. Next base: position 10,061,310 of record NZ_CP016279.1, read on the forward strand.
CGAGCTCCAGCAGCAGCTCCGCCGCCTGAGGTCTCGCTTCCGGGCCCTGCCGTCGTGCGACGGCAGGGCCTTCGGCGTACCGGGCACCGGCTCCCGCCGGGGTTCGGCGGCCAGCTAATGTGCTCGTCATGGCGAACGCAGAGATCGGCGTAATCGGCGGCTCGGGCTTCTACTCATTCCTCGACGACGTGACCGAGATCCAGGTGGACACGCCGTACGGGCAGCCCAGCGACTCCCTCTTCCTCGGCGAGATCGCCGGCCGACGGGTCGCCTTCCTGCCCCGGCACGGCCGCGGCCACCATCTGCCCCCGCACCGCATCAACTACCGCGCCAACCTGTGGGCCCTGCGCTCGGTCGGCGTCCGGCAGGTCCTCGGTCCGTGCGCGGTGGGCGGCCTGCGCCCCGAGTACGGCCCGGGCACCCTGCTCGTACCGGACCAGCTGGTGGACCGTACGAAGTCCAGGGCGCAGACCTACTTCGACGGGCTGCCGCTGCCCGACGGCACGGTGCCCAACGTGGTGCACGTGTCCGTGGCCGACCCGTACTGCCCCGCGGGACGTGCCGCCGCGCTGAAGGCGGCCCGCGGACGGGACTGGGAGCCGGTGGACGGCGGCACGCTGGTCGTGGTCGAGGGACCGCGCTTCTCGACCCGCGCCGAATCCCTGTGGCATCAGGCGCAGGGCTGGTCGGTGGTGGGGATGACCGGACATCCCGAGGCGGCGCTCGCCCGTGAACTCGAACTGTGCTACACGTCCCTGACCCTGGTCACCGACCTGGACGCAGGCGCCGAGACCGGCGAGGGCGTCTCGCACGACGAGGTGCTGCAGGTGTTCGCGGCCAATGTGGACCGGCTGCGGGGTGTGCTGTTCGACGCGGTGGCGGCGCTGCCGGAGCCCGGGGCGCGGGACTGCCTGTGCGTGAACGCGCTCGGCGGGATGGATCCGGGCTTCGTGCTGCCGTGACGGTGGAACTCCTCGTTCGGGTGAGCGAGTTCTCCACAACCCGTCAGTAGTGCACCGCCTCCGGCGGACTTCGGCGCAAGGCCTCATCGTGGCAGCGCAAGCCGATTCCCTCGTCGCAGGCGGTGACTCCCATGCCCTTGACCGCGTCGTCCCCGGCCCCATCCGCGCCCTCCGGCCGACCTGCCCCCTCCCCCTCCCCCTTCCCTCCCGCCCTCAGGCTCCCGCGTCCGCTGGGCACCGACGCGCCCGCGACCTGCGAGGTGCCTCACTTCGCTCCCGTACGAGTCCGCGGCGGACGGCACCGACTCGGCCGGCTCGTGCGGCACCGCGGGCGGACCGTCGCCGCCGGGCTGGCCGTGACGGCGGCGGCGCTCGTGACGGCGGGCCCATGGAGCGGGGAGGGCGCCCACGGGCATCCGGCGCGGGATCCGGTACGGGAGCACCGTGCCGTCACGATGGTGACCGCACCGGTGCGGATCGCCGACCCTGCCACCGTGCGGCTGCTGCGGCCCGGCGACCGCGTCGACATCGTCGCGGCCGAGCAGTCGGCGACGGGCGGCGAGGCGCGGGTGGTCGCGCGCGAGGCACGGGTCACGAAGGTGCCCGAGCCGCTGGACGGCACGGCCGACAGCGGGGCGCTGGTCGTCCTCTCGGTGCCGCGCTCCACCGCGGCACGTCTCGTGGGCGCGAGCACCACGGCACGGCTGGCGGTGACACTCACCTCCAGGCCGGCGGCAGCCACGACGAGGACGAGAGGGTCCTGAAGGAGAAGTGCGGCGGCGAGGACGAGGCCGCCATTCCGAGCACGGGGAAACCCCGCCCGGGACATATCCAGGCAAGCCCCTCGTTCAAGCCGCGGAACCGCGCACGGCCGCCACGCCCTGACGTAGGTTGCGGAGCGTTTCGTTCCACAGGCTGCGTACGCGAGGAGAGTCCCCGAGGTGAGCGCGAAGAAGGAACCGAGCATCTGGCAGGGCTTCAAGGCCTTCCTGCTGCGCGGAAACGTCGTCGATCTGGCGGTTGCGGTGGTCATCGGCGCCGCCTTCACCAACATCGTCAACTCGGTGGTGAAGGGCGTCATCAACCCGGTGGTCGGGGCGATCGGCAGCACGAACCTCGACCAGTACAACTCCTGCCTCATCCCGCAGTGCAAGGACGGGGAAGGCATCCGGATCATGTGGGGCTCGGTGCTCAGCGCGACGCTCAACTTCGTGATCACCGCGGCCGTCGTCTACTTCCTCATGGTCCTGCCGATGGCGAAGTTCCTGGCCCGCCAGGAGGCCCGGAGGAAGGCACGTGAGAGCACGCACGAGGTCCTCGAGGTGACCGAGCTGGAGGTGCTGAAGGAGATCCGCGACGCGCTGGTCGCACAGCGCGGCTCGGGCCACGACGAGCGGTGACGCCGCCTCGGCGGCCGGCTCAGAGGTGATGGGGCGGCTTCTCGTCGAGGAAGCGCTTCAGGTCGGCGGTGCTGTCGCCGCCGTCCCCGCGCTCGCCCCACCCGCGGTCGGTGTCGTCCGAGGACTGCTGGCTCAGCGGGTCGTCGAAGACCAGCGCGGCCTTCGGGTCGCGCGGCTCGGATGCGGGGGCGGTGCTCATGCCCCAAGGGTACGGCCCCGCCCGTGGGCCCCTCGGACGTCCCGGGCCGCCGGGATCCGGGCCCCCGCGCTTGAGAATTCCTTCACAAGATATTGCGGCGGTTTTCTGCTGTCCTGGGAGGCATGACGTCGAGTTCCGCTCCGGCGCCTGCTTCCCCGGGCGCACAGCACTCCCAGGGGCTCTTGCGGCGGCTCACCCCGCGCGGGCGCGACGAGGCCCACCGGGTCTCCTCCCCACTAGAGCTCTTCTTCGACCTGTGCTTCGTGGTGGCCATCGCGCAGGCGGGCGCACAGCTCGTGCACGCCGTGACCGAGGGCCATGCGGGCAGCGGGATCCTGAACTACGCGATGGTGTTCTTCGCCATCTGGTGGGCCTGGATGAACTTCACCTGGTTCGCCTCCGCGTACGACAACGACGACGTGCTCTACCGGGTCGTCACCCTCGTACAGATCGCCGGCGTGCTGGTGCTGGCCGCGGGCGTCTCCCGCGCGTTCGACCAGCACGACTACCTGCTGGTCTGGCTCGGCTATGTGATCATGCGGCTGGCGATCGTGGCGCAGTGGCTGAGGGCGGCGAGATCCGCCGAGGGCGCGGAGAGAACCATGGCGTTCAGATACGTCGGCGGCGTGCTGCTGTGCCAGGTCGGCTGGCTGGGGCTGGTCGTGCTGCCCGGGCCCGCCCGGCCGTGGGTGTTCCTGGTGATGGCGCTCGCGGAGCTGTGCGTGCCGCTGTACGCCGAGAAGGGCCACCACACGTCCTGGCACGCGCACCACATCGCCGAGCGCTACGGCCTGTTCACCATCATCGTGCTCGGGGAGACCGTCGCCGCGGCCACGATCGCGGTGAAGTCGGCGGTGGACGAGCACGACGCGCTGGGCCGGCTGCTGCCGATCGCGGCGGGCGGCCTGCTGCTCGTCTTCTCCGCGTGGTGGATCTACTTCGTGGTGCCCATCCACGGCCATCTGCGCTCCAACGAACAGGCGTTCCTGTGGGGGTACGGCCACTACCTGATCTTCGCCTCGGCCGCCGCGATCGGCGCCGGTCTCGAGGTGGCGGTGGAGCAGGCCGTCGGCAAGGCCCATGTCTCGACGCTGTCGGCGTCGGCGGCCGTGACCCTGCCGATGGCGCTGTACCTGCTGACCGTCTGGGCGCTGCACTCACGGCACTTCAAGGTCGGCATCACCCAGCAACTGGTGCTTCCGGTGGCGGCGCTGCTGGTGATCTGCTGCACCTTCCTGGGCGACTGGGCGGTGCTCACGGCAGGGCTCGTGTCGGCGGCCGCGGTGGCGACCGGGGTGACGCTCACCGCGCGCACGGCCTCGCACGAGCGGCGGGCGAGCACGGCGGAACCGGCCGCCTGACCTCCGCGAGCGCGTGCGGGCGTGGGCCAGACTGGCCGCCATGACAGCTGACGCACTGACGGACATCGCCGGACTGCGGGTGGGGCACGCCTCGCGCACCGGGGAGGGCTGGCTCACCGGCACCACGGTCGTGCTCGCGCCCGAGGGCGGCGCCGTCGCCGCCGTGGACGTACGCGGGGGCGGCCCCGGCACCAAGGAGACCGACGCCCTCGACCCGCGCAACGTGGTGCAGAAGGTCGACGCCGTGGTGCTGACCGGAGGCAGCGCGTACGGGCTCGACGCGGCATCCGGAGTCATGGCCTGGCTGGAGGAGCGGGGACGTGGGGTGCGGGTCGGGGCGGATCCGGCGCACGTCGTGCCGGTGGTCCCCGCCGCCTGCGTCTTCGACCTGGGCAGGGGCGGGGACTTCCGCGCCCGCCCGGACGCGGCGATGGGGCGCGCGGCGGTCGAGGCGGCCGCGGCGAGCACACCGGGCGGGCCGGTGCCCGAGGGCTGCGTGGGGGCCGGTACGGGCTCGGTGGCGGGGCGGCTCAAGGGCGGGGTGGGGACCGCGAGCACGGTCCTCGACTCGGGGATCACCGTGGCCGCGCTGGTGGTGGCGAATGCCGCGGGAGCGGTGACGGATCCCGAAACGGGCGTCCTGTACGGGGAGTTGTTCCAGGGGCGCGTCCAGTACCCGCGGGAGCGCGTGCACGAGGCCGCGCGGCGGCGCCTCGCCGAGGCGGCCGCGCGGAACGCGCCGCCGCCGCTCAACACGACGCTCGCGGTGGTCGCGACCGACGCGGACCTCACGAAGGCGCAGGCGCAGAAGATGGCGGGCACGGCGCACGACGGCATCGCGCGCGCCGTGCGGCCGGTGCATCTGATGCACGACGGCGACACGGTCTTCGCGCTGGCGACGGGCACGCGACCGCTCGACGGCGGGCACCCGTTGGCGCTGAACGACATCCTGGCGGCCGGCGCGGACCTGGTGACGCGCGCGATCGTACGTGCCGTGCGGGCCGCCGAGCCGGTCGAGGGGCCGGGCGGAGTGTGGCCGTCGTACGAGGAGCTGTACGGTCAACGATAGGCAAAAGGAGGGCAAAAAGGGCACGTCGGGGGGGGTGAGGGGGGATGGATTGTCGCGGTTCTGTCACGTGATGGCGTTCATCGGCGACGGAGGGAACCTCCTCCGGTGCCGGTGCCCTCTTTCCTCACGCAAGGGAACGGATCACGCACATCACAAGAACTTGGAGCAGCCCGTGACAACGCCGGACATTGCAGCGCGGCGCGTACTGGGGGCCTGTGCCGCCCTGATGGTCGGCGCCCTGACTCTGACCGCTTGCGGCGGCAGCGCCAACGCCAAGAACGAGGACGGCAAGGGCGGCAAGGACTCGCCCAAGACGTCGGCGGCGAAGGTCGAGATCTCGGCCAAGGACGGTTCGACCGGCGCGTCCATCAACGCGACCGGGGTGAAGGTCAGCGACGGCAAGCTGACCGACGTGAAGATGACCGTCGCGGGTTCGGGGCAGGCGGTGCCGGGGGCGATATCGGCGGACGGCGGCACCTGGAAGCCCAAGCAGCGGCTGGAGCGCGGAACCAAGTACCGGATAGACGCGACCGCGAAGGACGCGGACGGGCGCACGGCGGCCGCCAACTCCATCTTCACCACGGTCAGCTCGGCGAGCAGCTTCATCGGCACCTACACGCCGGACGACGGCTCGACGGTCGGCGTGGGCATGCCGGTGTCGTTCACCTTCGACAAGTCCATCACCGACAAGAAGGCCGTGCAGTCGCACATCACGGTCAACTCCAGCAGTGGGCAGCAGGTGGTCGGGCACTGGTTCGGCGACCAGCGCCTCGACTTCCGGCCGCAGGAGTACTGGAAGGCCGGCTCCAAGGTCACGATGAAGATCGACCTGGACGGGGTCCAGGGCGCGAGCGGCGTCTACGGCGTGCAGAAGAAGACGGTGTCCTTCACGATCGGGCGCTCGCAGGTCTCCACGGTCGACGTCAACACGCAGACGATGACGGTGGTGCGGGACGGCAAGACGCTCAAGTCGGTGCCGGTGTCCACGGGCAGCCCGGAGCACACCACGTACAACGGGCAGATGGTGATCTCGGAGAAGTTCACCCAGACCCGCATGAACAGCCGGACGGTCGGCCTGGGCGGGGAATACGACATCGCGGACGTGCCGCACGCGATGCGTCTGACGACCTCCGGCACGTTCATCCACGGCAACTACTGGTACAACAAGGGCAACCCGCCCTTCGGCCGCGAGGGCACCAGCCACGGGTGCGTCGGCATGGCGGACGTGCAGGGCGCGCAGGGGGCCACGACGGCCCAGTGGTTCTACGACAACACGCTCATCGGTGACGTCGTGACCGTGAAGCACTCCCCGGACAAGACGGTCGCCCCGGACAACGGGCTCAACGGCTGGAACATGTCGTGGAGCGCCTGGACCGCGGGAAGTGCCGCCTGACCGGCCGGTTTTGACGGAATGCGGGGCCGCGCGGGAACTTCTCGCGCGGCTCGGGCGTTTTCACGCCAGACGTTTTCTCGGTTCCCGGACATGATGTCCGACCGAGGGGCTACGGTATGCACCCACAAGGTGACGTGTAGCAATGCCGGGAGAAGCCTTGAGCGTTCCGTACGAGACGGCAGCGTACGAACCAGCCGAGTCGCCCGAGTCTCCGGAGGAGCACCTCGCGCGACTCCTCGGCCGTGCCCTGAACTCCTTCGAGCTGCCCGACGAGGTGTTGAGGCGGCTCGACTCGGCGCTGGCGCACGACAGTTCCCTGCACTCCGCCCACCACAGCGCGGGGCTGCACCGTGAGACGTACCGGCACACCTGGTTGCTCGCCGACGGCTCGGCGGTGACCCTGTGGGAGCTCGTCCACAACACCGCTCCGGGCGGCGACGCCCAGCACGAGGTGTATGTCGACGAGGAGGAGCTGCACACCACCACCGCCCGGCTCGCGCTGCCGCCGGACGCCCCGGACTTCGAGCTGCCGGCGCTGACGCAGTTGTCGGCGATTCCCGAGCCCCGGCACGTGTACGCCCCGGACGACTCGGCGGACCACGCCCGGCGGCTGCTGCGCCGTGCGGAGAACCCCGATCCGCCGAGCGCGGAGACGGCGGCGCTGCTGGCGACCGCGGCCGCCCATCAGATCACCCAGGCGTTCGGCCGGCCCGGGCCGGCCGCCCGGGCGGGACTGAGCTTCGCGCTGTACGAGCACGCCTTCCTGCTGCCGGACGGCCAGGAGATCTCTCTGTGGGAGGTCGAGCACACGGCGACGCCCGACGGGCGGCACATGTGCGAGGTGTACACGACGCCGGACGCGGCGCGCGACGCCATGGAGCGGCGCGCGGCCCGGCAGGGCTAGCCCCGCGGGACGCGGACCTCGGTGGTTTCTCCCGTCAGCGGTCGCCGAGTTGGCGCACCAGGCCCGCGAAGGCGTCCTGTTCCGCCGGGGTCAGCTCGACGACCTCCTGCGGGGGGCCGGCCTGGGGCTGGAACGGGAGGGCCGGGAGGGAGGCGGCGGTGAGCCGTTCGACGGCGTCGGCGCGGGCGCGACGCAGCAGGCGTGTCACCACGACGGCCCAAGCGACGCCCGTCACGGTGAGGACGACCGCGCCGATCAGCTGAAGAGTCGAGACGTGCTCAGGCATACCCCCCAGTACACACCACGGTCCGGGACTTTGGCCCCGGACCGTGACGTATCTCGCAGGTGCCGTGAACAACTCACAGTGCACCAAAGGGACAAGAGGCGGCGGCGCGCCCTCAGGCGGCGACCGACTGCTTCGTCTCCTTCGCCGCCGTGGCCGCGCTCGCGGCGGGGTCGGTGGCCGTGGCCTCCGGGGCCTGTTTGCGCATGCCCTTGAGGATGACCACCAGGGCCGTGGTGACGCACACGCCGGCCGCGATGGCGAGCAGGTAGAGGAACGGATTGCCGATCAGCGGGACCACGAAGATGCCGCCGTGCGGGGCGCGCAGAGTGGCACCGAAGGCCATCGACAGGGCACCGGTGACCGCGCCGCCCGCCATGGCGGACGGGATGACCCGCAGCGGGTCCGCCGCGGCGAACGGGATCGCGCCCTCGGAGATGAAAGAGGCGCCCAGCACCCAGGCGGCCTTGCCGTTCTCGCGCTCGGCCTGCGTGAAGAGCTTGCCGCGGACGGTCGTGGCGAGGGCCATCGCGAGCGGCGGGACCATGCCGGCCGCCATCACCGCGGCCATGATCTTCATCGCGGAGTCGCTGGGGCTGGAGACGGCGATACCCGCCGTGGCGAAGGTGTAGGCGACCTTGTTGACCGGACCGCCCAGGTCGAAGCACATCATCAGGCCGAGCAGGGCACCGAGCAGGACGGCGTTGGTGCCGGTGAGACCGTTCAGCCAGTCGGTCAGGCCCTTCTGCGCGGAGGCGATGGGCTTGCCGATCACGACGAACATCAGGAAGCCGACGATCGCCGAGGAGATCAGCGGGATCACCACCACGGGCATGATGCCGCGCAACGCCGCCGGGATGCTGATCTTCTGGATCCCCAGCACCACGCCACCGGCGATCAGGCCGGCCGCCAGGCCGCCGAGGAAGCCGGCGTTGATCGTCAGTGAGATCGCGCCGCCCACGAAGCCGGGGACGAGGCCCGGCCGGTCCGCCATGCCGTAGGCGATGTAGCCGGCCAGGACCGGGACGAGGAAGCCGAAGGACACCACGCCGATCTGGAAGAGCAACGCGCCCCAGCTGCCCGTCTGGGTCCACACGAAGTGGTCCATGACCGACGGCGCCTTGTCGACCTTCCAGCCGCCGATCGCGAAGCCGAGGGCGATGAGGAGGCCGCCCGCGGCGACGAACGGGACCATGTAGCTCACGCCGGACATGAGCCACTTGCGCAGCTTGGTGCCGTAGCCCTCGGTGGAATCGCCGGCCCGCTCGACCGGCGTTCCCGCGGCGGCGGCCGCGCTGACCTCACCGCGCTCGGCCTTGCCTCGCACCTCGGCGATCAGTTCGGCCGGGCGGTTGATGCCCGCCTTCACACCGACGTCGACCGTCGGCTTGCCCGCGAAGCGGTCCTTGTCGCGTACGGGGATGTCGTGCGCGAAGATCACGCCGTCCGCCGCCGCGATCACCGCCGGGTCGAGCCGGGCGAAGCCGGCCGAGCCCTGCGTCTCGACGAGGACCTCGGCGCCGACGTCGCGGCCCGCGTTCTCCAGCGACTCGGCCGCCATGTAGGTGTGGGCGATACCGGTCGGGCAGGAGGTGACGGCGACGATACGGAAGGGGCGTTCGACGGCACCGGTGGCGCCCGGCGCCGGGGCGGATCCGTCCTCGGCGGCCGCGCCCGGCGCCGGGGCCGTGCTGTCCGCTGCGGCGCCGGCGGAGGCCGCCACCGGCGTCGCAGCGGAGTCTTCGGGGGCGCCCGCGGGCGCCTGCGCACCGGCGGGCGGCTCCTCCCCGCGGATCAGCGCCGCCGCCGTCCCCGCGTCGCCCACCGACCGCAGCGCATCCGTGAACTCGGCGTTCATCAGCTGGCGGGCCAGGGAGGAGAGGATCGTGAGGTGGGCGTCGTCCGCACCGGCCGGGGCGGCGATCAGGAAGATCAGGTCGGCGGGGCCGTCCGCGGCGCCGAAGTCGATGCCCGCGGCGCTGCGGCCGAAGGCGAGCGTCGGCTCGGTGACATGGGCGCTGCGGCAGTGCGGGATGCCGATGCCGCCGTCGAGGCCGGTCGGCATCTGTGCCTCGCGGGCGGCCGCGTCGGCGAGGAAGCCGTCCAGGTCGGTCACCCGGCCCTGCGCCACCATGCGCTCGGCGAGGGCGCGCGCCGCCGCTTCCTTGGTGTCGGCGGACAGGTCGAGATCGACCAGGTCCGCGGTGATCATGTCGCTCATCGCGGGCTCCTATGCACGCGTATCGCCCGGGGAGTGGGGTGGGCGGAGGTGGGGACGGGGGTGCGGCGGGGGGAGGCGGCACGGTGGGCGGAGGCGGGGCCGGGGAAACCCCGCCTCCTGGGGTCGGCAGAACGGCTCAGGGCACCCTGCCGGCCCGATGTCGCGGCGAGTAAGGGGAGGCCTCGCCGCTGCGTGGCCGATGGCGGGAACGGGGCGGACGGCATCGGCGCGGTCGCAAGGGGGCGTCCGACGTTCATGACACCGGCTCCGTCAGTTCGCGGTCGGCCGGGACGTCCGCCGTGACGGTCACCGCCGCCGGGTCCAGGTCGGCGGGGGTCGGCATCACGCTGCCGGGGAGCCGGACGGCGGCGGCGCCATGGGCGACGGCGGAGGCGAGGGACTCCGGGCCGCTGCCGCCGGCGATCAGGAAGCCGGCGAGGGAGGAGTCGCCGGCGCCCACGTTGCTGCGTACGGCGTCCACGCGCGCGCTGCCGAACCAGGCGCCCGCGTCGTGCACGAGCAGCTGCCCGTCGGCGCCCAGGCTCGCGAGCACGGTGCGCGCGCCCATCGAACGCAGTTCCTCGGCCGCCTTCACCGCGTCGCCCACGGTCGCCAGGGGGCGCCCGACGGCTTCCGCGAGCTCCTCGGCGTTGGGCTTCACCACGTCGGGCCGCGCGCGCAGCGCCTCCAGGAGCGCACGCCCTGAGGTGTCCAGGGCGATGCGCGCACCCCCGGCGTGCGCCCGCGTGACGACGTCGGCGTACCAGGACGGTGCGAGCCCCCGGGGCAGGCTCCCGCAGCACGCGATCCAGTCCGCGTCGCGGGACTGCTCGCGGACGGTGTCCAGGAGCAGTTCCTGCTCGGCGGCCGACAGCTCCGGGCCCGGCGCGTTGATCTTCGTGAGCGTCCCGTCGGCCTCCGCGAGGGCGATGTTGGAGCGGGTGGCTCCGGCGACCGGGACCGGCGCGACCTCGATGCCCTGGGCGTCCAGCAGATCGGCGACGAGCGCTCCCGGCGCACCGCCCAGGGGCAGAACGGCGACCGTGCGCCGTCCGGCGGCCGCGACGGCGCGCGAGACGTTCACGCCCTTGCCACCGGGGTCCATCCGCTCGGTCTCGGCACGGATGACCTCGCCCCGCTTGAGGGCCTGGACCTCGTAGGTGCGGTCGAGGGAGGGGTTGGGGGTGACGGTGAGGATCATGCGCGCACCACTTCCGTGCCGCCGCGCTCGATGGCGGCGGCGTCTTCGGGGCTCAGCCCGCTGTCGGTGATCAGCAGATCCACGTCGCTCAGATCGCCGAAGCGGGCGAAGTGCTCCTGGCCGTGCTTGGAGGAGTCGGCGAGGAGGACCACGCGGCGGGCGGCGGCGATGGCCGCGCGCTTGACCGCGGCTTCGGCGAGGTCCGGGGTGGTCAGACCGTGCTCGGCGGAGAAGCCGTTGGCGGCGACGAACAGGACGTCGGCGCGGATCTCGCCGTACGCGCGCAGCGCCCAGGCGTCCACCGCGGCGCGGGTGCGGTGCCGTACGCGCCCGCCGACCAGGTGGAGCTGGATGCCCGGGTGGTCGGCGAGGCGGGCGGCGATCGGCAGGCTGTGCGTGACGACGGTGAGGGAGGCCTCCAGCGGGATGGCCGCGGCCATCCGCGCCACCGTCGTACCCGCGTCGAGGACCGTCGTGCCCTCGGTGGGCAGCTCGGCGAGGCCCGCCTTGGCGATGCGGTCCTTCTCGTCGGCGGCGGCGGACTCGCGCTCGGCGAGGTCCGGCTCGAAGTCGAGGCGCCCGACCGGGATGGCACCGCCGTGCACCCGGCGGACGAGCCCGGCGCGGTCGAGGGCCTTCAGGTCGCGGCGGATCGTCTCCGCGGTGACCTGGAGCTCCTCGGCCAGCGACAGCACGTCCACCCGGCCGCCGTCACGGGCGAGCCGGAGGATCTCCTGCTGCCGCTCCGGTGCGTACATGTCCGTTCGCCTCCGACTGATGCCCGAACGTGTGGTTTCACCGCGAGAGTACGCTCCGACTTTCGGAAAGTAAACAGGTTCGGACTTCAATCAGGCATGAACGGACTTCCGGTTCTGTCCGGACAGCAGCAGGGGCCCGGTACCTGGTCGGTACCGGGCCCCTCGTCACGCCTGGTCAAGGCACCAGCTCGGGTTCCTTCTCCGCCACCGGAGCGTCGGCAGCGCCCTCCACGTGCTGTGCCGGACGCTTCGGCAGGGCGGACATCAGCAGGAAGATCACGCCCATCACACCGGCCACCCACCACAGCGCGTGCTGGAAGCCGTTCACGAAGGCGGGGCCCACCTGGGCGCGGGTCAGCTTGTCGCCGATCACGCCGAAGAACACCACCGAGACCAGGCCGAGGCCGAGCGCGTTGCCCATCTGCTGCACGGTGTTGATCAGTCCGGACGCGGACCCGGCGTGCTCGCGCGGCACCTCCGAGAGGACCGCGTCCGTCAGCGGGGCGACGATCAGGCCCATGCCGACACCCATCACGACCAGCGGGAGCGCCATCTGCCAGGAGGCGATGCCGAGGCCGTAGTGGTGCGACTCCCAGATGTAGAGGAGAACGCCCGTCGCCATGATCAGCGCGCCGGCCTGGAGCACCCCCCGGCCGAACCGCGGCACCAGCTTCTGCACCGACATCCCGGCCGCCGTGGACACCGCGAGGGAGAACGGCACACCGGTCAGGCCGGCCCGGAGCGGGCTCCAGCCCAGGCCGATCTGCATGTACAGCGTCCAGACCAGGAAGAAGATGCCGAGCGCGACACCGAAGACGGTCTGTACGGCGATGCCCGCGGCGAAGCTCTTCACCCGGAACAGCGACAGCTCGATGAGGGGGGAGCCGTCCCGGGCCGCCTTGCGCCGCTCGTAGACCACCAGCGCCGCGAAGACACCGAACGCGCCGGCCATCGAGAGGTACCCCCACAGCGGCCAGCCCAGCTCGCGGCCCCGGGTGAGCGGGTAGAGCAGCATCAGCAGGCCCAGGGTCACCAGGGCGACGCCGACCAGGTCCAGCTTCACCGCCTTCGGGGCGCGGGACTCGGTGATGTAGCGGCGGCCGAGGAGGAAGGCGACGATGCCGACGGGCAGGTTGATCAGGAAGATCGGGCGCCAGTGAAGCCCGAACAGGTTCCACTCCGTCAGCAGGGCGCCGAGCAGCGGCCCGGAGACCGCGCCGAGGCCGACCACCGCGCCGAACAGACCGAAGACCTTGCCGCGCTCGTGGGCGGGGAAGGTGGCGTGCACGATCGACAGCACCTGCGGAACCATCATCGCCGCCATGCCGCCCTGAAGGATGCGGGAGGCGACCAGCATCTCCGGGTTCGCGGCGAAGCCGCACAGCGCGGAGGCCACGGTGAAGCCGGCGATGCCGATGAGGAACAGCCGCCGACGGCCGTGGATGTCGCCGAGGCGGCCGCCGGTGATCAGGCCGGCGGCGAAGGCCAGGGCGTATCCGGCGGTTATCCACTGGATCTGGCTGAGGGACGCGCCCGCGTCCTGCTTGATCGAGGGGATCGCGATGTTCACGATCGTGACGTCGACGAGGTCCATGAAGGCCGCGGTCATCACGATCGCGAGCGCGAACCATCGGCGCCGGTCGCCCGCTTCCTGCTGAGCGGTGAGGGTCTGTTCCGTGGAGGTCATGACTTCAAGGTAGGGGGCAACTAGGTCAGATCACGTCCTATTTCTGCGGCATCCTCGGATGTATGACGACGGACACGCCGGCTCGCCTCCTGCAGCTGCTCTCCCTCCTCCAGACTCCGCGCGAGTGGCCCGGCGGTGAGCTGGCCGACCGGCTCGGGGTGTCCCGGCGCACCGTGCGGCGGGACATCGACCGGCTGCGCGAACTGGGGTATCCCGTGCAGGCGAGCAAGGGTGCCGACGGCGGCTACCGGCTCGTCGCGGGCAAGGCCATGCCCCCGCTGGTACTGGACGACGAGGAGGCGGTGGCGATCGCGGTCGGGCTGCGGGCGGGGGCCGGGCACGCGGTGGAGGGGGTGGACGAGGCGTCGGTGCGGGCGCTGGCGAAGCTGGAGCAGGTGCTGCCGACGCGGCTGCGGCACCGGGTGGCGACACTTCAGGCCGCGACGACGCAGCTGACCCACGGGGACGGGGCGAGCATCGCGCCCGAGACGCTGACCGTGATGGCGTCGACGGTGGCCGGGCGGGAGCGGCTGCGGTTCGCCTACCGCGACAAGGAGGGCGGCGAGTCGCGGCGGCTGACCGAGCCGTACCGGCTCGTGTCGACGGGGCGGCGGTGGTACCTCGTCGCGTACGACCTCGGGCGGGAGGACTGGCGGACGTTCCGGGTGGACCGGGTGAGGGAGCCGTTCGCGACCGGGGTGCGGTTCGCTCCGCGGGAGCTGCCGGCGGGGAGCGCGGCGGAGTATCTGCGGCGGTCGATCCGTCGGCAGCAGCAGCAGACGTATGCGTTCGAGGTGTGGTTCGCCGGGCCGGTGGAGGCGGTCGCGTCGCGGGTGCCGGAGTGGATCGGGGTACCGGAGGCCGAGGGCGACGGGTGCGTGCTGCGAGGGAGCAGCGAGGATCCTGTGGAGTGGCTGGCGGTGCGGTTGGGGATGGTGGGGTGTGAGTTCGCGGTCCGGGGGCCGGCTGAACTGGTGGAATGTGTACGGGAGTTGGGGGCACGGCTGAGTCGGGCGGGGGCGGCGGGGGGCTAGGCGGGTCTCAGGTGTGCGGCCGAGCGAGCCGCGAGCGCCCTGAAGGGGCGCGGGGAACTGCTCGATCAGCCCCCACCAACCCGCGGCTGTGCACTACGGCTCCTGCCCCCACCCGAAGTCACCGACGGCGTCCAGGTTCCGCAGGGCCAGGGCCGCCGGGCCCGTGGGCCCCGTGGGCGGGGCCGTGGTCATCGCCCAGGACTCGACCGCCACACGGATCGCCGCGCCGGCCACCGCCGCCGCGAAGCGCAGACGCGGGGTCACCTCCTCCCCCGCCGGCACCAGTCGCTCCGCGAGGATGTCCGCGAGCGTGCTCTCCGAGGCCTGGCAGACCTCCGCCCAGACCTTCCGCAGCGCCGGGCTCGTGTCGGCGAGGCGGATCAGTGTGCGGACCCATTCCCAGGACGACGCCGAGACGCCGACGCCGGGGGTGAGGGTGTGATCGACCGCGTGCCGCAGGGCCTCGGGCAGGGTGAGGGCGGGCGGGGCCTCGCGCACCGCCTGGGTCCAGCACTCGGCACCCGCCGCGTAGAGCGGGGCCACCGCCTCCTCCTTGGAGGCGAAGTACCGGTAGAAGGTGCGCGGGGCGATGCCCGCCGCCTGGGCGATGTCCTCGGCGCGGGTGGCGCGCAGGCCCTGACGGACGAACAGGGCGGCCGCCGCGCGCGCGATCTCCATGCGGGTCTCGGCCTTGCGGCGCTCCGTGAGGGACGCCGGCGTGGAGGCCGAAAGTTGCTGGTGGGCGGTGGTGCCGGTGGTGCGGGGGGTGCTCACCTCGGCAGGCTATGCCGATGTGGCAGAATCTGCCATCCGGCGGGCCACCCCGGGGTTCAGGTACGGGGTGGCCCGCCACTCCAGCGTGTCCGCCGTCGTACGTGTCCGCCGTCGTAGCGGACGTCCTTCCCTCCGGCTGCCGCCTCTTCGGTCCCGCACACGAACACCCGAGATGGCCGAAGAAGGCCCGCGACAGCCCGAGCAGCGCGAAAGAAGCCGGGCTCCGGCGCCTGGGGGGGGTAGGCGCCGGAGCCCGGCTCTGGGAAGGTCCCGGCGCCGGGGGGGGGATTGCGTCGGGACGTGGTTCGGTGGTGGTCGTACCGCGTGGGTCGTGCCGCTTGCTCGTCGTGCCGAGTGGTGCGCGTGGGGGGGTGGGAGTGCGGTCCCCGGGGCTCAACTCCTGGGCTCGGAAGGGTTTTTCCCTCGGGCCCCGGAGTTGAAGCGACGGTAGCGCGCCATGTTTGCGCCGTCTTCGGGCACCGGGCGTACGCGGCCGAACCGGTCGTACGCCGCTTTACGCCGCCGCGTCGAAGCCGGTCTGGCGGGCCAGCTTCTTCAGTTCGAGCAGAGCGTGCTTCTCGATCTGGCGGATGCGCTCGCGGGTCAGGCCGTGCTCCTTGCCGACCTCGGTCAGGGTGCGCTCACGGCCGTCCTCGATGCCGTACCGCATCTTGATGATGGAGGCCGTGCGCTGGTCCAGGCGGCCGATCAGGTCGTCCAGCTCCTCGCTGCGCAGGAGGGTGAGCACCGACTGCTCGGGGGAGACCGCGGAGGTGTCCTCCAGGAGGTCGCCGAACTGCGTCTCGCCCTCGTCGTCCACCGCCATGTTGAGCGAGACCGGGTCGCGGGACCAGTCGAGCACATCGGTCACGCGCTCCGGCGTCGAGCCCAGCTCGGCGGCGATCTCCGCGGGCTCCGGCTCGCGGCCGTGCTCACGGTTGAACTCGCGCTGCACGCGCCGGATGCGGCCCAGTTCCTCCACCAGGTGGACGGGGAGCCGGATCGTGCGGGACTGGTCGGCGATGGAGCGGGTGATGGCCTGACGGATCCACCAGGTGGCGTAGGTCGAGAACTTGAAGCCCTTGCGGTAGTCGAACTTCTCGACGGCGCGCACCAGACCGGCGTTGCCCTCCTGGATCAGGTCGAGGAGGGGCAGGCCGCTGCGCGGGTAGCGCCGGGCCACCGCGACGACGAGGCGGAGGTTGGAGCGGATGAAGACATCCTTGGCCCGCTCGCCCTCGGCGACCAGGGACTCCAGCTCCTCACGGGTGGCGTCCGCCTCGGTCTCCTCGTATCCGTCGAGGACCTGCCGCGCGAACACACCCGCCTCGATGGTCTGGGACAGCTCGACCTCCTTTGCGGCGTCGAGCAGCGGCGTGCGCGCGATCTCGTCGAGGTACATGCCGACCAGGTCGCGGTCCGCGATCTCGCCGCCATGGGCGCGAACACTGCTTGCCGAGTCGGCCGTCTCGCCGGTGGCGGACTGACGACGGGCGACGGCACGGGTTGCCATGCGTGCTCCCTTGCGTGGTGGGCTGGCGGGTGGTCCTTCGAACGCCCGGCACTTCGGGGGCTGTCTCCGGGACTCTCCTGGAGTGCCCTGCGTCCGTGGGAAACAACGACTGGAATCAGGACAGAATTCCCAACCCGCTCCCCTATTTTTCTGATCATGCAGTACCCTGTTCCGCCACACAGGGAGGCCTGATGTCGTCCGGACGTACAGAGGTGCAGGTCAGGCCAGGAGTCGAAGGCGATCTCGACGCCCTCACAGCCCTCTACAACCACTACGTACGCGAGACGGCCATCACGTTCGATACGGCGGTCTTCACTGCGGAAGAACGCCGCCCTTGGCTGCTCTCCCACCCGGAAGACGGCCCATACCGCCTGATGGTTGCCACGGAGGCGGACTCACAGGAGATTCTGGGTTACGCCACATCCAGCCCTTACCGCCCGAAGCCCGCTTACACGACATCCGTGGAGACTTCGGTGTACGTCGCCCCGGACGCCGGCGGCCGCGGGGTCGGCACGCTGCTCTACGACGCCCTCTTCAAGGTCCTGGCCGACGAGGACGTGCACCGCGCCTACGCCGGCATCGCCCGGCCGAACCGGGCCTCCGAGCGGCTGCACGCCGGCTTCGGCTTCCGGTACGTCGGCATCTACCGGGAGGTCGGGCGCAAGTTCGGCCGCTACTGGGACGTGGCCTGGTACGAGAAGGAGCTGTGACCCCCGGAAGGGCTCAGCCGAACTGCACCGACCGCTTGGCCATCCCCATCCAGAACCCGTCGATCACCGACTTCCGCGCGTCCAGCTCGCCGCCCGCCTCGGCCGCGCCCATGGTGACGAAGAGCGGGGCGAAGTGTTCGGTGCGCGGATGGGCGTAGCGGCCGGCCGGGGCCTTGTCGAGGAAGTCCAGAAGGGCGTCCCAGTCACCGGCCTCCAGCGCGCGCCGGCCCCAGTCGTCGAACTCGGACGACCAGCTCGGCACGCCGCCGCCCGCGTACCGCAGCGCGGCCAGGTTGTGCGTGAAGAAGCCGGAGCCGACGATCAGCACGCCCTCGTCGCGCAGGGGGGCGAGCCTGCGGCCGATGTCCATCAGACGCCGGGGATCGAGGGTGGGCAGGGAGATCTGCAGGACGGGAAGGTCGGCGGCCGGGAACATCTCGACCAGGGGGACGTAGGCGCCGTGGTCGAGACCGCGGTCGGGGATGTCCTGGACGGGGGTCCCGGGGGCGCGCAGCAGCTTGCGGACGGACTCGGCGAGTTCGGGGGCGCCGGGGGCGGCGTACCGGACCTGGTAGTAGTGCTCCGGGAAGCCCCAGAAGTCGTAGACGAGGGGGACGGTCCGCGTGGCGCCGAGGGCGAGGGGGGCCTCCTCCCAGTGGGCGGAGACCATCAGGATCGCCTTGGGGCGCGGCAGGCCGGCGGACCAGGCGGCGAGCTGGCCGGGCCAGATCGGGTCGTCGGCGAGCGGCGGGGCGCCATGACTGAGATAGAGGGCGGGCATGCGCTCCTGGACGGCGGCGGACATGACGGCGGCTCCCAACACGGATGCTTTAACTCTCAAGCTCTACGCCCACACCCTACTCCCGACTTGTTCAAGTTTCAAGGAGATGCCCCGTACAGTGGAATCCATGAACACGGCAACCGACTCCGCCGACGGGCACCGCTGGCTCACCGACGAGGAGCAGCGCGTCTGGCGCGCCTATATGCACGCCACCACCCTGCTGGAGGACCACCTCGACCGGCAGCTGCAGCGCGACGCGGGCATGCCGCACATCTACTACGGGCTGCTCGTCGGTCTCGCCGAGGCGCCGCGCCGCCGGCTGCGGATGACGGAGCTGGCGATGAAGTCGAAGATCACCCGCTCCCGGCTGTCGCACGCGATCGCGCGCCTGGAGAAGAACGGCTGGGTCCGCCGCGAGGACTGCCCCTCCGACAAGCGCGGCCAGTTCGCGGTGCTCACCGACGAGGGCCACGAGGTGCTGCGGCGCACCGCGCCCGGCCATGTGACCGCCGTACGGCAGGCGCTGTTCGAGCGGCTGACCCCGGAACAGCAGAAGACCCTCGGCGAGATCATGGAGATCGTCGCCGAGGGCCTTCAGCCCAACGAAGCGGGTGCCGACCTGCCCTGGCTGCGCTAGGGCAGGTTCCTCATCCGAACTGCTCTGCGGCCCGCCGCCTCAGTGGGCCACCACCGGCACCGGCACCTCGTCCTCCACGCCCTCGCCGGAGGCGGTGGCGGTGATGTCGGGGCGGCCGGCGTTGACGAAGGTCACGACGATCACCGCGGCGAGCACCAGCATGCCGACGGCGAACCAGATGGCGTTGGTGTAGCCGTGCACCATGCCCTGCATCTGGACCAGCTGCTGCTGCGGCTTGGTGGCGGCCGCGCCGATGTGGTCCTTGACGTACGCGGTCGTCGCGGAGGAGGCGATCGTGTTCAGCAGGGCGGTGCCGATCGCGCCGCCCACCTGCTGGGAGGTGTTGACCATCGCGGAGGCGACACCGGCGTCCCGGGGCTCGACGCCCAGGGTGGCCAGGGACATGGCCGGCATGAACGCCGTACCCATGCCGAGGCCGAGCAGCAGCATCGACGGGAAGACGGTCGTGGCGTACGACGACCCGATCTCCAGCTGCGTCAGCAGGAACATGCCGGACGCGGCGACCAGGAAGCCGGGACCCATCAGCAGCCGGGCCGGGACCCGGGTCATCAGACGGGTACCGATCTGGGTCGAGCCGAACATCATGCCGAAGATCATCGGCAGGAAGGCGAAGCCGGTCTTGATCGGCGAGAAGCCCTTGATGACCTGCAGGTAGTAGGTCAGGAAGAGGAACGTGCCGAACATCGCGATGATCGCGATGCCGAGGGAGAGGTAGATGCCGCCGCGGTTGCGGTCGGTGACCACACGCAGGGGCAGCAGTGGCGCCTTGACGCGGGCCTCGGTGACGACGAACGCGACCAGCAGCACGGCCGAGGCGACGAACAGCGAGACGGTCAGCGTGTCGCCCCAGCCGTCGGACTCGGCGCGGGTGAAGCCGTAGACGAGCGCGACCAGGCCGAGGGTGGACAGCAGGACGCCGGGGATGTCGAGCGGGTTGCGGTTGCGGCCGCCCTCCGGCTCACGGATGACGAAGTAGGCACCGAGCGCGGCGACCACGGCGAACGGGATGTTCACGAAGAACGTCCAGCGCCAGTCCAGGTACTCGGTCAGCACGCCGCCGAGGATGAAGCCGACGGCACCACCGCCGCCGGCGATCGCGCCGTAGATGCCGAAGGCCTTGGCGCGCTCCTTGGCGTCCGTGAACATCACGGCGAGCAGGGAGAGCGCGGCCGGGGCGAGCATGGCGCCGAAGACGCCCTGCAGGGCGCGGGCGCCGAACATCATCGCGCCCGTGGTCGCCGCGCCGCCGAGCGCGGAGGCGGCGGCGAAACCGGTCAGGCCTATGACGAAGGCCCGCTTGCGGCCCCACAGGTCGGCGATCCGGCCGCCGAACAGGAGCAGACCGCCGAAGGCGAGGGCGTAGGCCGTGACGACCCACTGCCGGTTGCCGTCGGAGATGCCGAGGTCCGTCTGTGCGGAGGGCAGGGCGATGTTCACGATGGTGGCGTCGAGGACGACCATCAGCTGGGCGAGCGCGATGAAGATGAGCGCTTTCCAGCGGTTGGCGTCACCGCTCGGTGCGGTGGCGCCGCGAGCCTTGAGGGCTGTTTCGGACATGGAGGTACCCACTTCGGAACTTCGTGACGGAAAAAAGCAGAAAAGAGGGGCAGAGATAGGCAGCGGAGAAGGTCGTACGTGTCGTTGGACCGCCGTGCCGCGCAGAACTAATCGGTCACGGTCACGATCACGGTGTAGGTCTCGGTGTCGGTCTCGGTCCGGCGGAGATCGCGGACGCGGCAGGCGAAGCGATCAGGTCTGACGCAGCTCCTTCATGGTGACGGCCGTACCGGGCAGGACGGAGCGGGCCGGAGCCCGCAGCCCGTCCAGGAAGAGCTGCAGATGGCGGTGGACGAAGCGGTCGCTGAACAGGCAGTCCGTGCCCGCCGGGGGCCGGCTGAGCTGGGCCACGACGAGCAGCAGGTCACCGACTCCCACATCGGCGCGGAGCTGCCCTGCCGCCTTGGCGCGGCCCATGATCTCTTCGACGAGGTGCTCGATCCGTTCCCGAGCCGCTTCCAGGTCGGGGTGGTTCTGGTCGAAAGTGCTGGAGACCATCGGGCACAGCGCGCTGATCCGCTCGTCGGCGGCGGCGTGCACGAAGCGCTCCAAGGCGGCGAACGCGTCGCCGGTCTCCGCGAGGGCCTGCTCGGCCGCCTCGGCCGTACGGCCCATCACGGAGCAGACGACCTCGCGGACGAGGGCGTCACGGTCGGGGAAGTTGCGGTACACCGTGGCGTTGCCGACGCCGGCCCGGCGGGCGATCTCGTCGAGCGGCACGTCGGGGCCGTGTTCGACGAACATCTCGCGGGCGGCGGTGACGATCCGCTCCCGGTTGCGCAGGGCGTCGGCACGGGGCCGGGCCACCTTGCCCACGGGGGTCGCGGTCTGCACGGCGTACTCCTTCGGTCGGTCGGGTCGTGTCGGTCGATGCGGGCGATCCGGGGAAGGAGTCCCCGTTTCGCTCGGACACAGGTCTAAACGGGGAAAGGTTCCCCGGTTATTTCCCGCCCCCGGAAAGAATCTCTGTGACCTGGAACACATGCACCTGAAGCGGACCTTCCGGGTCCGCAAACCGGGTCCGACGGGTGTTTCACACCTGCCCGCGCGGGATTCCCACGATCGGTCTCCTCCAGCGCGCGCCCCTGGCCACGCCGACACAGGGTGATCGCAAGGGTGCAGCCGGAGACCGGCGGCTGCCGTGGAGCGGAAGGTCCGTGCATGCAGCCGCCGAAGCCCCGCCGCCGCATACGTCCGCGGCGTACCCGCCCCCGCCGTATATGCCCACGCCCCATACGCACGCGCCGCGCGGCCGCGCTCGCCACGGTGACCGCACTGACCCTCACGGTCAGCACCTCGGCCGGCACCGGGCGTCTGGCGACGCCCACCACCGCGGGACCCACAGGCCTGGCCCGCACCCTCTCACCCTGCATGATCCACGGCGGCTCGGACGTACAGATGACGGAAGGCGTCCCCACCCCGGCCGGCTACTCCCACTCCACCGGCACGGTCCACGCCCTGACCCTGATGGTCGACTTCTCCGACGCGCCCGGACAGGGCAGCGCGCTCGACCGCTTCCACGAGTTCTTCCCGCAGACCCAGGAATGGTTCCGCAGGGCGTCGTACGGCCGTCTCGACTACCGCCCCGAGACCCCCGTCACCACCTGGCTGCGCATGCCGAAACCGTTCAAGGCCTACGGCATAGAGCGCGGCGCGCCCTTCGACCCCGGCTACCGGCAGCTGGTGCAGGACATCGTGGCCGTCGCCGATCCCGACGTGGACTTCCACGCGTACGACCTGCTGAACGTGCTGATCACCCCGAACGCCGGCCCCTCGGCCCTGGACACGGTGCTGTCCGTGACCTTCGCCGGCAACGGCGACGCCCCGGTCGCCGACGGTGTCCCCGTCGCCAACGCGTCCTTCGTCTACTCCCGCCAGGACGACGGTTCCGGCTCCTACGCCCGCACCGGCTACCGGGTGCTGCCGCACGAGAACGGCCACACCTTCGGGCTGCCCGACCTGTACACCCAGGAGGGCGGGAGCGCGGTCGGGCACTGGGACATCATGAGCGAGGACTGGGGGGCCGACAACGACCTGCTCGGCTGGCACAAATGGAAGCTGGGCTGGCTGGACGGCACACAGGTCGGCTGCGCGCCGGCCCGGGGCGTCGCCGAGTTCACGCTGACGCCGCTGTACAAGGCGGGCGGCGGGAAGCTGGTGGTGGTGCCGATCGACGGGCGGACCTCCTACGCGCTGGAGCTGCGTTCACAGGGCGGCAACGACGAGGCGGTGTGCAAGGCGGGCATCCTCATCTACAAGGTCGACACCACGGTGGACACCGGACGCGGCCCGGTCACGGTCTACGACGCCCACCGGGGCAGCGGCGGCTGCACCCGCAGCCCCAACGTCCACACCGAACTCTCCGACGCCCCCTTCTCCCCCGGCGAGAGCTTCAAGGACCCTCGCCACGGGATCACGGTCGAGGTGGTGGGCGCGGGCCCCGGAGGGGAGTACAAGATCCGGGTCACGCGGCGCTAGCGAGGCGGGAGCCGGGCCGGGGGTGCCGCCGGGTGGAAGGGGCGAGGAAAGGCCGGGTGTCACCGGGCGGGAGGGGCGGAGGAAGGCCCGGGCGGGCGGGATTACCGTAGGCGTTCCCGAATGCCCTACCGGAGAGCCGATGCCCGCGAACACCGCACAGCACGACGTGGCCGGGGGGCCGCCGGCCGAGGCGGTCGCGCCGCTGATCCGCGGGATCGCCGTGCTGCGACGGCTGACCGAGGCGGGCGGAACACTGAGCCCGAGCGCACTGGAGCGGGCCACCGGTCTCGCCCGCTCCACCGTCGACCGGATCACCGCCACCCTCGCCCGCATGGGACATGTCCGGCTCGACGGCCGGGACGTCGTCCTCACCCCCCGCGTCATGGAGCTCGGCAACGCCTACCTGGCCGCCCTGCGCCTGCCCGCGCTGCTGGACGCGCGCGCCGACGCGCTCGCCGACGAACTGGACGAGTCGGTGTCGCTCGCGGTCGCCGACCTGGACGGCATCCGCTTCATCCACCAGGCCACCCGCCGCCGCGCGATGTCCGTGAGCTTCCGCATCGGCGACCTGCTCCCGGCCGAACGCACCGCGCCCGGACCGCTGTTCGCGGCCGAGTGGACCGAGGCCGACTGGCAGCGGTGGCGGTCCCGACGGGCTTCGGACCCCGAGGACACCGCCTTCCCCGCCGTACCGCCCCGTCCTCCGTCCGCCGCAGACGACTTCGACCAGCGCACCGCACAGGCCCGCCGGAACGGCTGGGCCCTGGACGACCAGCTGATCGAACCGGGCCTGGTCGCGGTGTCCGTACCGGTACGGGAACCGGGCACCGGCCGCACGGCCTGTGTGGCCAGCGTGGTCAGCCACACCAGCAGACACACGGCGTCCGGCCTGCGTACCGCCCTCCTCCCCCGGCTGCGTACGGCGGTGGCGGCGATGGAGGCCGACCTGCGCGAGGCGGCGACGCCGCGGCCCGGCCCGCCGCTCTCGGGCCTGGCGACCTGGACCACGGCGTCCAAGCACGAGCTGGGCCGGGAGTTCGTCGAGTCCCTGGCCCGGGGCCTGACCGTGCTGACCGCGTTCGGCGAGGGCCGCTCGGCGCTGACCCTGGCCGAGGTGGCCCGGGCCACCGGCCTGGCCCGCGCGACGGCCCGCCGGGCGCTGATCACGTACGAGTACCTGGGCCTGGTGACCACGGTCGCCGACCACCGCACCTTCACCCTCACCCCCCGCGTCCTGGACCTCGGCTTCCCTCCCCTGTCCCGCACCACGCTGCCCCGCCTTGCCGAGCCCCACCTGCGGGCCCTCGCCGACCAGTTGCACGAGCCGACGGCACTGGCGGTCCTGGCACCCGGCACGGGGAGGGCCGCGGACGCGGAGATCCAGTACACGGCCGGGGCCAGCACAAGCCGCGTCCTGACCGTCGAGATCGCGGTGGGCGCACGGCTTCCCGCGTCCTCGACGTCCCTGGGCCGCGTCCTCCTCGCGGACGCGGCCCGGCCCCTGTCCCCCGCCCTCGCCGAGGTCCGCGCACAGGGCTACGCCCTGGTCGACCAGGAGCTGGAGTCGGGGCTGCGATCGCTCGCCGTACCGGTACGGGACCGTGCGGGCCGGGTGATCGCCGCCCTGAACGTGGCCACCCACCCGGCCCGCCGCACCCTGGAGGAGTGCGTCCACGACCTGCTCCCCACCCTGCACACCACCGCCGACCGCATCCAGACGGACCTGCACACGGCGTCCCGCTTCACCCGGGTCCCACCGGCCTGAACCGGCGATGCATGACGCTCGGCGGTACCTGACGGTCTCCGCGCCCCCGCCCGAGCTGCTGCTCAAGAGCGAGGGAAGCCCGGCGGCCGATCACGCTCGGCGGCTCATGAGGAGCATCCGCGAGATCACGGCAGAACTGCCCACGATCCCGCGGGCATCAAGCCTCAGCCCCACCACACCGCCCTGATCCGGTACCCTGTGGACCGAGTGCCAGGCCTTCGTAGCTCAGGGGATAGAGCACCGCTCTCCTAAAGCGGGTGTCGCAGGTTCGAATCCTGCCGGGGGCACAGTAGTGAGCAGGACTAAGGCCCCGGAAATCCCAGGTCAGGGAGGGTCCGGGGCCTTTTTCCTTGGGTCACTTCCCCTCTCTCACTACATCTTCGTTTACGGGTGGATGCACTCTCACCACGAGTGCCGACCTACTGAGCATCGCCTGAACGGTCAGAGGAAACCGCAGATCACTTCAGACGCGAACAACCCCCGCACGCTGCCAGGGGCGCTGCTGGTCAATTCGGGGCCTTGCGCGACGTCGGCCGGAGAGGGCCGGGGTTGACCAACGGCATCGAGCGCCCCGGGAAGCAACGCCGCTACACACCTGGCCTTCGACGCCTCATCCTCCCTGGGCTGTGACGTCGGTGATCTCGGCGGACACATTCGTGCCCGCCGAAGCAGTGCTGATCACGGACGGCGTGTAGTTCAGGCTCGTCCGGTCCGACAGCTCGGCTGTCTCGATGACCGGGCCGGACTCGTCGCCGTGGATCTCGTAAGTGATCTCGTAGACGGCGTCCGGGTCGATGCCCTCGCTGTCCCCCAGGTAGGTGAAGTCCGGCTCGACCGTCACATTGCAGCCGGCCGTCCCGAAACACTGCCGTTTCGTGGTTCTCAGCTCGATGGTGAAGCTGTCGGCGGTCACCTCGCCGTACAACGGCGTGGGGGTCGGTGTCTCCGTGGCGCCGCCCTTCGGCCTGGCGGCCGCGGCCGGCTTACTGCCGTAGCTGGAGTGCATGACGACCATTCCGGTGCCGATGACCGCCGCGATGACGGCGGCGGCTGAAGCCGTGATGATCAGGTTGGTGCGGGACTTCTTCGCCGGTGGTGTCGGGTTGCACGGCGGCATCGGTGGCGGGCTGGCGCCAGTCATGGTTCCCTCAGGGCAGTTGTTCGGTTCGTGGATGGGTGGCCGGGAATCCGGGCCCTCTTACTGCCAGCCGCCGGTGAAGTCGCTGCTGAGCTGGGCATCGCAGATGTTGTAGCCGCCCGACGCGTGCCCGGACTTCGTTTGTCCGTCCACGGTCACGCTGCAGTTGATGTCCCCCGAACCCTGCAGCTGGGCATTCAGCGTGTAGTACATCGCCCCCTTCTTGAGGGGCAGGGTGGCCTCGAACTTGCCGTTCTTGAAAACGCCCTTGCGGGTGTCGCTGTCGGAGCCGTAGTTGATGTCGAGACCGCCGAGCGCTCCGGCCGGGGCGGTCCCCCAGACTTTGAAGACGACGGTCTTCGGGGCGCTGGCCTTCTTGCTGTCGTCCTTGGCACCGGCGGCCGTCTTGTTGCCGGTCGTGGACTTCGAGGCGCTGCTGCTGGAGTCGTTCGAGCCGCTGCCGCTGACGGCCGCGGCGGCGATGCCGAGGACGACGGCCACGCCGACGAGGCCGAGACAGCCGAGACCGATGACCTTCCCTGCGCCGGGTCCCTTTTTCGGCTGCTGCGGCTGAAACGGCGGCTGCCCGTACGGCTGCTGGCCGTGGGGGGCCTGGCCGTAGGGCTGCTGCGGGCCGGCCCATCCGGGATGCTGCGGCTGCTGGTTACTCACGGGTCCCCCCAAGGTGTCCGCTGTCGAAAGCAAAATGTGTGACATGTGAATATGTCGTGCGGTTGCCGCTTACCTGTTGGATTCACCCCATCGTGGTAAACGGGCCAGGCGTGCACGGCCGGCTGCCCCGCAACGAAGGCCCTGACTGCGCGGATTGCTGCGGAGGGATGAGATGCGGGTGAGGGCGAGGGGTGGCCGGTGAGCCAGGCGTCGAGTCGCGCCCGGTTGATGGCAGCGCCGGTGAGGTGGTGCTGCGGACGGGTCTTGACGAGGCTGCGGTAGCGGGATCTGCCCGGACGCGTGGACTGCTGGGGAGATGGCGCCCTCGACGCCGGCGCGGTGTCCGTTGCGGCGGCGCCAGTGACCAGTGGCCGGCGTGACGATCACGGAGGGCCTTCTTACGTCAGATGGGAACGCAATGGGAACAAGCCGTCGGGCGGCCGTCTCTCCGCGCTCATCGCTGGGCGCCTCGGGGCCAGAAGGCGGCTCCTGCTGCTTCCCGGCTCGCGGCACCAGGGCGACCGGAGCTTCGGTCTCAGCCTTCTCGAACTGAGGCAACACCGAGGTGTAGGTGTCGGCCGTCAGGGAGTAGCTGCCGTGGCCGAGGAGAGCCGCTCTTGGGCATGTCTTCCCAGGCGTCGCAGGAGGAGGCGACGAGTTGTTCGCTGATGTGGACGGTGCCGATGGTCAGGTCGGCTGCGCCCCGCCGACGTGGAGGTGCTGATGGACCGGCTGCGCGGGCTGGTCGACGCCGGCCACACGGTCGTGGCGGTCGAGCACGACATGGCGGTGGTCGCCGGCGGCGAGTGGGTGATCGACCTGGGCCCCGGCGGCGGTGACCGGGGCGGCCGGTCCGCCGTTGCGGGTGGCTCGGGCGGCGGACAGCGCCACGGCGCCGTACCTGGCGCGGGTCATGCCCTGAGCCGACGGCGCGCCGGTCCGGGCCGCTCGGTGCCGGGCGGGCGGAGGCCCGCCGCGGCGAGCGTACCGCGCCCGACCCGGAGTTGACGTGTCGTCAGTCAGTTCCGCTGAGCAACCCCAGGAACGCCGCGATGGCGCCAGGTGCGCCGGCGCCGTAGGCGACCACCATGGACTGACCGATCGCCACGTCCGTCGCGTCGGCCCATCCGGCCCAACTCAGCCTGGCGCCCAACCCCGGGAACGCACGGAACGGGCTGTAAGCCAGCCAACTTCCCCACGCATTCGCGAGGATTTCGCCATTACGGCTCAGCTGCGCCCTGCGCAACCCGGTGGGCCTCAGCTCGTAGGCGCGATCCCCCACCAAGGCTGTACGGGTCTGGGCCTTGCGGCTCGGGTTCCAGCCGTTGCGGTCGGCCTTCTCGCAGGGGATCGCCTGCTTGTTGATGGCCATGGCGCCGATGTCGCGGTCGGGCAGGACCGTGACGATCGGCATCTGCGGAGACTGCACCGCCACGATGACCCCGGGCCAGTTGCTGTAGCTGATGCGTATCGGCCCCAAGGGGCTGTCCACCGTGCGGTGGTTCGACAGATGGACCTTGCGGCGCCTGGAGAAGAAGGACACCGCGCAAGGCTAGGGCCTGTGCCGGCGGCGGGAACGCCCGGCTCTTCGGCTGCGGCCGTGGCGATAACCTTGTCGGTCATGGGCATGATCCGCAGGCTGCTGGGTGTGACGGGCGAGGACATCGAGCGTCTACGACAGCGGCGCCTTGCCGAGCAAGCCGACGGCGTCACGGCGTTCCTCGCACCGGGCGAAACCCTCGTCGGCACCGCCCAGGCCCGCCTGGTCGCCACCCCCGTACCCCCGGACCGCCTGATCCCACGCCTGCCGCCAATCGCCCCCACGCCCGCCGAGCGGGACGGGGAGTCGCGCCTCGCGCGCGCCGCCGGATGGGCGTACCTGGCCATGAATCCCTTCCAGACGGCCGGAGAGGTCCTCGCGGACTCACTCTCCGACGCGCTGTGGTACGTGCCCGACAAGATCACCGACTACATGGCCGTCGACCGGCGCGCCGACTGGTCGACCATGGCCGCGCGGCTGGTCCTACTGACCCTCGCGATCCGACAACTGGACGCCTACAGCGGTGACTTCGTCATGGCCGCGACCGACCACAGGGTCCTGGTCCTCGGCTACGCGTACGGCGATCGCGCCCCGCTGTATCCGCTGGTCCAGTACTCCCCCGGTGAGATCGCGTCCGTGCTGACCGTCCCCACAGCGCGCAGCGCGAAGGGGAAGGAGGAGCCACACGTCGCTCTGACCTTCCGTGACGGGTCATCGGTCACCGCGGCACCCGACGCCATCAGCGGCACGCGCTTCGCCGAACTGCTGCGTGCCGTGGGCTGAGCGGGCCCGGGACACGCGGGCCTCGTCGCCCGGCAGCGACAGCGACAGCGACAGCGACAGCGACACAGCATGCGCCTACGACACCAGCACGGCGCATGACATTGGTTCCTCGCGGTCAGGCTCGGCGGGCGTAGGACGCGAGGCGATCGGCGAGCGCGATGACGAGGTCGCGCAGTTCGGCGGGGCGCTCGATGACGAACGGCCGGTCGAGTGAGGCGAGTACCGGAGGCAACCAATCGAGCCGCTCCGCCCGCAGCTCGACGCGCAGCCAGCGCTCGGTCGCCCGGTCCTCGCCCGTCACGGGCGCGTACTCTTCCAGGCTCGCGACGCCGGCGGGAAGGTGGGCGCGGATCTGCTCAACCGTCCCGTGGATCCGCAAGGTCACCTCATGCCGGTACTCGGCCCTGGCGAACCCCGACAATACGCGCTGTGCCGGACCGGGACCCACGGGCGCTTCGAATGAGCCGGGCAGGGTCCTCGCGTCCGCGATGCGATCGAGCCGGAAGGTTCGGTCCTCGCCGATCCGGGCGTCCTTGCCCGTGACGTACCACCGGCCCGCATGGGCGACGATCCCGTACGCGTGCAGCGTGCGTTCGCTGCGCCGTCCGTCGCGGTCGGTGTAGCGGATCGAGACCGGTCGGCGGTGGCGCACCGCATCGGCGATGGTGAGCAGGAGCTCGGCATCCGGGGTGTCGAAATCATCGAGCTGATCCGTGAAGGCGAGAGCTTCCAGGAGTGTGTCGAGCCGACGGGCGATGCGCTTGGGCAGCACCCGCCGGATCTTCGCCGATGCCGTCTCGCTCGCCGTGCGCTCCGTCGTCGTCAACCCTGCTCGGCGGCCGGCGACCAGGCCGAGCAGCACGGCCAGCGCCTCGTCGTCGCTGAGCATGAGCGGAGGCAAGCGGTACCCGGGGGCGAGCCGGTACCCGCCGTAGCGGCCGCGCACCGACTCCACGGGCACGTCCAGGTCGATCAGCTGCTCCACATACCGCCGCACGGTGCGCCCTTCGACGCCGAGCCGGTCGGCGAGTTCGGCCACCGTCCGGGTGCCGCCCGACTGCAGCAGCTCCAGGAGTGTCAGCACGCGGCCGGTGGGTCGAGGCATGTTCGCAGCCTAGCTCGAATACAGGACCGATTCTGTCCACTATTTCTCCTAGCCTGCGACGTGCACGCCTCCAGCACAGCCAAGGAGATCCCCATGGACTTCGTCTCGATCCGCATCATCACCAGCGACGTAGCGCGCCTCGTCGAGTTCTACGAGCGAGCCACCGAGGTGCCGGCGACGTGGGCCACCGAGGACTTCGCCGAACTCAAGACCGCGGGCGCCACCCTCGCGATCGCCGGCACCCGCACCGTCCCGCTGTTCGCCCCGGGCTCTGCCCGCCCGGCAGACAACCACAGCGTGATCACCGAGTTCCTCGTCGACGACGTGGACCGCGTTCACCAGAACCTGACCGGCTTCGTCACCGACTTCGTCACCGAGCCCACCACGATGCCCTGGGGCAACCGGTCGCTGCTGTTCCGCGACCCCGACGGCAACCTCGTCAACTTCTTCACGCCCGTCACCCCAGCGGCCATCGAAAAGTTCGCACGCTGACGCCACGCACAGCCGCCCAGGCGGGAGCCCTGAGATCCCCCGGCGATCAGCAGGGTGCCGGGCCGGGTCCGGAGCGGAAAGGTGAACGCCCGTACCGTCCCTCGACGAAGGCGCGGCTGCCGACCCGGACGTTCCGCAGGCCGACGCCGGTTTCTAGCTTGTCGTGGGCTCGCTGGTCGGATGCCGGCCGACGGGGAGGGGCGTGAGCGAGATCAGCATGCCGGACGGACGGCAGACAGTACGCTGAATCCAGCGGGATCGGGCCCGCAGCACAGTGTCTGGGAGGTGCTTCATGACGGCCGAGATGATGGCCCCGGCATGGATGCATGAACAGATCACGGCGGAGGAGTACGAGTCCTGGTCCGAGGAGCAGTGCGCCGGTATCGAGATCGTGGACGGGATGGTCGTCGTGAGTCCGAGTGCCTCCAAGCGGCACAACCGGCTGGCCCGGATCCTGGCGAACGTCCTGGACGCCGCCTCGGGCCCGGAGTGGAACGCCGACACGGACTTCGACGTCCGGCTTCAGGACGTCCCTCTCACCAATCGCCGCCCGGACGTCGTCGTGTACCGCGCAGACACGATCGACATCACCCCCACCCGCCCTGAGCACGTGCTACTGGTCGCGGAGGTGGTGTCTCCAGGCTCGGAGACCACCGACCGGATCGTGAAGGTCGACCAGTACGCCAAGGCAGGCATCGGCTTCTACTGGAGGATCGAGCAGGCCGCGACAGGCGTTCCTCTCGTGTACACCTACGTTCTCGATCCCGCGACGAAGACCTACCGGGACGGAGACGTGTTCGCCGGCGTCCTCAAGGCAGCGGCCCCCTTCCCGCTGGAGATCGACCTCGGCCAGATCTGACCCACACGTAAATCAGCCCGGCCGCAGGATTACGTCTGCCTACCTTGATCATCGGCCACGACGGCCTCGGCGCTGCCGCAGCCGCCCCCGGTTGTGGGCGGCGTACGGTTGAAGTACCGAGGGCTTCACGCATTCCGGCCGCCACGCCGGGTCGTCCTCGGCGAGAGACGAATCCGGGCCGCCCCAGCCCTCAGTGGTCGGCGCGGAGACGGGTCGGCATCATGTCCGCCGCGGTCGAAGCAACTCCGCGCAAGCTCTGCGTCGCTGCGCCGGCACCGCATACCCGTACCGGCCCGGGCCCCTGCCGAGGGGAGGCGTGATGGTCCTTTCCCGGCTGGACATCCATCGGCGGAACCGAGGGGAGCGGACGCTCGTCACGCTTGCCGGTGACATCGGACCGGCCACGACACCGCTGCTGCGGGCCGCATTGGAGCAGTGTCTGCTGGACGGCGTCACTGTCATCGACATCGACCTGACCACGGTCGGCTCCTGCGACGCCAGAGGCTTGGACGTCTTCCTGTCGGCGTCACGGCGCGCCGGCCGGGTACACGCCTCCCTGCTGCTGCACCACCCGTGCGCGCAGATCACCCAGCTCCTCGCAGTCACCGGATCTGCTTCGCTGCTTCTTGCGGCCCCCGGGGGTCCCGTGCCGGCCGCCGTGCTCGGCGACCTCAGGAGTACCGGGACGCGGGCGCCCGAGGAGCCCGCTCGTCGGCCGGGTCAGCCGGTCCTCAAGGACGGCATCCGCCTTCGCCGGCTGACCCGTTGGCAGGCCGAGGGTATGCGCGAGGACATCGCCGACCTGGCCGCGGAATCCGTCGCGGGTACCTCCGGCGAGGCGTGCCACAACCGTGGAGACGTCCTGCGCTGCCTGGCGGTCAGTGCCCACCACCCCGGCTTCGCGCTGCTGCTCGCCGAGACGACGGTGCTGGTCGGTTGCGCCTTCGGTTTTCCGGTGGGCCCTGACAGTTCCGGGCGCCGGGGGTTCGACGGAACGCTCCAGGAGAGCATCCAACGGCTCACTTCCCACGCCCGGTTCGTGGTCCTCACCCAGGTCGTGGCCCATCCGCACGCTCAGCACCGCGACATCGCCCGTCGTCTGCAGCAGCGTCTGCTCACAGTCCTGCACGCCTCCCTCGGAGTCGCCCTGCTGCATCCTGCCGACCGGGCGGGACAAGCCGCGTTCTCGAACTGGGGCTGGCAGAACATGGGAGAGGTCGTCGGGCTGCCCGGTCCTGTCGCCCCCTGCGTGTTGATCCTGCTTGTGGAAGGGCTGTCCCCGGAAGGCCGATGATCAAGCAGACGGGCGATGGGCCGGCGGCCGTACCGGCCGGTGGGGTCACTCCACCCGTCGTCTGCCGTACGGACATATCTGCGGGCGGTGGCCGCGCGCCGCGCCGTCCCCCCACAGCCGGGAGTAATCTGACACATACCGAGAGCTTTCGGGCGCACGACCACGGCGGCGCCGTTCCCGGCGAGTGGCAGACACGGGCAGCCGGAAGCCGCCCGGGACGGGATCGCACGATGAACGCCATCACCAAGCCCGCCGAAGGTACGACCCCGGGTGACGCACACACCTACCGGATGCCCTTGCCCCGGCTGAACCTCACGCCGGACGTCAGCCACGGCCCGCTGGACGGAGCGTGGTGGCCGCGCTGCGACGCACTGGAACTGGAGCTGCCCGCGCTGGTCGGCTCCTTGGATCCGAGCGTCGGCACCGTCACCCACGTCACCGTGGGGACCGCCGCCTGGCCCGATGCCCCGCAGAAGGTGATGGCGCCAGGGCATGTGATCGAGGTGGTCCTGACCGACCTCACCGCCGAGGCGCATGCCATCACCGTGGACTGTGGCACCGTGGGACGCTGGGAACTGCTGGTGATCCCACCGGACGAGCCGGCCGGAGCGGCTATGCGGCTGCTGTCCGCCGCCGCCGACCCCGGGAACCCGCTGTCGGCTC
The DNA here is from genome assembly GCF_001542625.1 of Streptomyces griseochromogenes. Lineage (NCBI taxonomy): Bacteria > Bacillati > Actinomycetota > Actinomycetes > Kitasatosporales > Streptomycetaceae > Streptomyces > Streptomyces griseochromogenes. Next base: position 10,094,564 of record NZ_CP016279.1, read on the forward strand.
CGCGCCTGCTGGCACTCGTCGAGAACGGCCTCGACGGACAAGACACATGGGAGTCAGAAGGAGGCCCAGGGCTCAGGTGAGAGGCCCGATGCGGTCGGGCCCACGTGACCGGCCGTACCAGGCGTCGAAGACCCTGGATGGAGCGATGACACTGGCTGCCCCTTCGTCGTCCCGGCCCGCCACCCCGATCGGCGCGGATCATGGCGGGTGAGGAGATGACGGCCGGACGGCGCGCGGACCGCTCCGAGAGCTTCGGGGAAGCTCTGCTGGGCGAGGTCCTCGATCGCGCGCAGGAACTGCCGCCCCATCTCATCGGTCCCGTGGTCGCCGACGTAATGGAGCGACTCGGGGGCCGCCGACCACAGGTGCTGCTGCAGGACTACGGACAGCTTCTGCTGGTACCCCTGCCCGGTGACGGCCTCACGGACGGCGAACCACAGATGATCGACGACTCCGAGGCGGGCCGCTGCTTTCTCGACGCCCACCCCGTCGAGCTGCCCGAAGACGACGGCGTGCGCATCCACCTGCCGCTGCTGGACGGCGGCGACCAGGTCGGGGTCATGGCAGTGACGTTCGACAGCATCGATGACCACGACCGCCGCATCCTGCGCAGGATCGCCGGCCTGGTGGCCGACCTACTGATGACCAAGCACGCCTACTCCGACCTTTTCTTCGGTGTCCGACGCGGTGAACCCATGAGCGTCGCCGCGGAGATCCAGTGGTCCCTGCTGCCGCCGCTGGCGATGATCATGCCTCGGGTCGCCGTGGCCGGGATCCTGGAACCCGCCTATGACGTGGCAGGTGACAGCTTCGACTACGCCCTCAACGGAGACGTCCTCCACGTGGCCATGATCGACGCGATGGGGCACGGACTGGACGCGGCCACGATGGCCACCGTGGCCATCGGTGCCTACCGCCACGCCCGCCGCGCCGGCACCGGACTGCCGGAGATCTACGCCTTCATGGACCGCGCGGTGGCGGAGCAGTTCGGCCCCGAGCACTTCGTCACCGCGCAGATGCTGCAGCTGGACACCACGACCGGACATCTTCAGTGGGTCAACGCCGGACACCCGTCACCGATGCTCGTCCGTGATCATCGCGTCGCGCTCCGGCTGACCGGTCCGACGACCCTCCCTGTCGGCTTCGGCGGTCTGGAGCCGCAGCTGAGCGAGATGAAGCTGGAGCAGGGGGACCGCCTCCTCTGCTTCACCGACGGACTGATCGAGGAGCACGAGACCGGGGAGGAGGAGTTCGGGGAGGACCAGCTGATCGACTGGGTGAACCAGTTGGACAGAACCGGCCGCGGGATCCGGGCGGTCGCGCGCTCCCTGTCCCACACGCTCAAGCGGGCGCGGGGCGGACACACCACGGACGACGCGACTCTGCTCCTGGTGGAGTGGCGCGGCTGACCTCACCGCCTTCGTGCGGTACGGCTCCGCCGGCCACGGCTCGCTCGTCAGTCCGGCGGCACCTGTGCGCTTCCGGTGCCGATGAGAATCCGTTCCGCCTGGGTGACGTCGTCGGCCCGGACGGCCTGAGCCATCGCGGCGTGCGCGGCCTCCGGTGCCGTGTCCGCCTTTGGACGTCCGGAGATAACCAGGTACTGTGCAATGCATGGAACCTGACATTGCAGGTAAGGCCACCGCGAGCAAGGCGGAGAGCCAGCTCCGCAAGGGAGTGCTGGAGTACTGCGTGCTCGCGATCCTGCGGGAGGGACCGCGCTACGGCGTGGAGCTGCTCGAAACCCTCGGGTCGGTGAACGGCATGGTCACAAGCCAGGGGACCATCTACCCCTTGCTGTCACGGCTGCGCCGTGACGGGCTGGTGGAGACCCGCTGGCAGGAGTCCCCCAGCGGGCCGCCCCGGCGCTACTACGAGCTGACGCCGTCGGGGCATGCGGCGCTGAAGGAGTTCACCGCCATCTGGCCGCACTTCCGCGACGCGGTCGACCACTTCATCACCGACTGACAGGAACCACCATGACGATCATCGACCACCCCCTGGTGAAGAAGTACCTGGCCGCCGTGGCGCGGGAGGCGGCCGGGCTCGGCCCGGAACGCCGCAACGAGCTGCTGGCCGACCTGGAGGAGCACATCGCCGTGGCTCTCGCGGAGGAGTCCGCCTCCGGTGACGACGAGATCCGCACCGTGCTCGCCCGCCTCGGTGACCCGCGCACGATCGCGGCCACCGCACTCGGCGAGGAGCTCCCCGCTCCGCACGCGAGCCGAGGACGCACCCTCGCTCTGCTGGGGCTGCTGGCGGTGACCGGCCCTCTGACGGTCTTCGGACCCGTGCTGGGTGTCCCGGCCCTGATCGGCGCGATCTGGTGGCTGTGGGTCGCGCCGCTGTGGCGGACCCGGGACAAGGCGATCGCGACGGCGGCCGCCCTCGTGCCGCCGCTGTTCGCGGCGTCGCAGTGGGTGATCCCCGCGGGCGCGGTGAACCTCGGCGTCGGAGCGTTGTTCGTCCCGTTCGCCCTGGCCGTCGTGGCACTCCCGGTCGCCGCCGGTGTCCATCTGCTGCGGGCGGCGAGGCGCCCGGCGTGAGCGGGGCTTACCTGCCACCGATCACCTCCACCCACACACCTGGTGCGCCACTCGCCCTCACCACCGGTCACCACACGTCCAGCCCGGCCGACCAACTCTGAGAATCCCCCCGCAGCAAGAGGAGAGAACGATGCAGTCACAGCTCGCACCCCAGGTAGCCCTGGCCCAGGGAGACATCATGATCACCGGCGCAGGAGCTGCTGTGACCCTCAGCGCTCTCGCATTGTTCTTCGGCGCTCTGCTCAGCATCGTCAGGTCCGACCTCACCGGCGGGAAGAGGCTGGGCTGGCTCGCTTTCGCCTTGATAGCCCCTTACCTCGGGAGCCTGCTCTGGTTCCTCATCGGTCGCCGTAACGCCCAGCGCCGGCCAAGTGTCGCCTGATTCCAGGAGCGCACCACGCAGTCTGTGTGCGGGACGGTTCGCCGCTGCGGCGGCTCATAGGAAAGGTGGAGGCATGGCCAAGCCTGTTCGCGCGGCTCTCGGGGGCGTGTGGATCAAGTGCAACTTCTGTCAGGGTGACCTGTTCAGGGACCGTGAGGTGAAGCTCAACAGCTCCGGCATGGAGTTCATGAGCTTGGGATGGGCGAACGAGTCGGCAACCGGCCTGATCTGCTGGAACTGCGGCTATGTGCATCTGTTCGTCAACAGGGACCTCGAACTGTACAAACAGAAGAAGGGCTAGTGTCCGTACCAGGCATGGCAGGGCTTCGGGGCGGCAGTCCTGACCGCCTCGCGAAGGGAAGCGGCGGAAGGCGACGGCTCACCGTGGCCGCGGAGCGGCAGGGCCGCCAAGAGGGCATCCCAGCGCTTCAGTTCCCCCGTCGACGGCGCCGTGCCAGGTGGCCGATGCCCCGTATGGCGTGCGCGTCCTGCCGCTGAAGGCGCTGGGATGCCCTGCACCCACTGTCACCCGTGGGGGCCGGTCAGGTCGTTAGCAGAGCGTGCACTCTTCCTGTGCATCGAGCGCACACGCCGCCCGGCCCCCGCTCGGCGGGACGCCGTAGGCATTCCGGAAGGGAGTCGGTCAGGCCGGCTCGGCAGCGCTGCAGGCGGCGCCGGATCGCTCCGCTCCGCCGCGTTCACGCCGATGGACACACAACGATGACGCAGGCGCTGGGATGAATTTCGAGCACCCGCGGCACACCCTACGAAGTCGGCACCCTCGGCTGGCCGAGGTCCGTGGATGAGCGCCCCTCCGGCAGCCCCATGCGCGTCTGCTCGGGAATTGCCGCGCGGTGCGTCGCGGCGATCGTTCGGCGCAGCAGGTCGCGGGCCGTGGCCAGGTCGGTCGCACGGCGGTCCAGGGTGTCCAACTGGGCGCGCAGATGGTCCAGGACGCCGGGGCAAGGGCGCAGGGTGGTGCCGTCGACGGAGCAGGGAAGGACTTGGCGGATGACTCGCGTGGGCAGGCCTGCGGCGAGCAGCGCGCGTATGTGCCGAACGGTCTCGACCGCCTCCTCGGCGTAGTCGCGGTAGCCGTTGGCGCGCCGCTGGGACCGGATCAGCTCGGCGCGCTCGTAGTACCGCAGAAGGCGTTCGCTGACTCCGGTGCGTCGTGACAGCTCCCCGATCAGCACGGCCTCTCCTTCGGCTTGACCTTCCAACGGTGTCAGGGCGCAACGCTGGACCGGCCGGTCGCATTCCCGGCCGACCGCTTTCGTGTGGGGAGAGAAAGATGATCATCGATGCGCACAGCCATGTCCACGATCCGGTCGAGGATCACCTCGCGCTGCTGGACGACGCCGGGGTGGACCGAGCGGTGCTCTTCGGAACGCGGCCGCATCCGGAACGGGCCACCGATCTCGAGTCGCTGCGCCGCGAGATGGCCGTGCTGGACGAGGCGATCGGAGGCCGGGCGGGCGGAGTCGACGGGTACCGGGCCGCGTGGCGGGAGCTGGACGAGGCGCTCGGCGCCCATCCGGATCGTTTCATCGGTTTCAGGAGCGTGCCGCTGGATCTGGCGCCGCACCAGGTCGCCGAGGTGGTCGACCGGGACGTGGTCGGGTGTGGTCTGCGGGGGATCGGGGAACTGACGCCGCCACCTGGGCGGGCAGACCTCGTCGAACCCGTGATGCGGGCGGCGTCCGACCACGGCGGACTGCCCGTGGTCGTCCACGGGTTCGCGCCGACCACGGCCGAAGACCTGCGGACCCTGGCGCGGCTGGCGGGCGCGTATCCGTCCGTGCCTCTGGTCATCAGCCAGCTCGGGGGCCTGCACTGGATGGACGCGATCGAGCTGGTCCGGGACACGCCCAGCATGTTCCTGGAGCTGTCCACGGCCAACGTGATCTTCGCCGTCCGGCTGGCCGTCAAGGAGATACCGGACCGTACCCTGTTCGGCTCGGACGCCCCCTACGGCGATCCGGCACTCGCGCGCGCCACGGTCGAGCGGGTCACCGGCCCCGGTGAGGTCCGCGACCAGGTGCTGGGAGGAACCGCGGCGCGGCTTCTCGGGCTCGCCTGACCGACCGCTGCCGACAAACGAAGGCGGAAGTGGTGAGATCGGCCCATGACCGCGATCAGTCCCGAGAACCCGCTGACCCCGCAAGGCGCCGAGGCGTTGCTCGCCATGCTCCCCGCCCTGGTCGAGGTCGAGCCGGGCATGAGCGAGCGCGAACTCGATCTCGCCGAGGAGCGCTGGGGTTTCCGCTTCGCTCCGGAGCACCGCACGCTCCTGGGCGCCGGCCTGCCGACCGGCCGCAGCTGGCCCGATTGGCGGGACGGCGATCCGGAGGACCTGGCCGAGCGGCTGGCCTGGCCGGTGGACGGTGTGCTGTTCGACGTGGAGCACAACGGTCTCTGGCTCACGGACTGGGATGCGCGGCCGGCCGGCACGCAGGACGCCCTGGAGGTGGCTCGCACGCACCTGGCCGGGGTCCCGGTGATGGTGCCGATCCACTCCCACCGGTATCTGCTGGCAGATCCGGACCGCACGGGTACGCCGGTGCTGTCGATGTACCAGACGGACATCATTTACTACGGCACCGATCTGGTCGACTACTTCCACCACGAGTTCGGCCGGCCCGTGCCGACGCCCGAGGGCCATCGGTACGCCACGATCCCGTTCTGGTCCTCCTTCCTGGAGTGAGCGGTCGCCGAACCGCTGCCCGCCCACCACCCGATGCGCACCGCGCCGCGCCTGCTGGCCACCCCGCACCTGGGCTACGTGCCGCGCGCCGACTACGAGCGCTACTACGGTCAGGCCGTCGAGGACATCCAGGCCTACCTCGACGGCTCCCCGGTCCGGGTCCTCCGCCGACCGTCCCGAGAGCGGGCGTGCGGAACTCAGCGCCGTTGCCCGCTCGGGCAGTTCGCGTCGTGGGTGCGGAAGTGGTCGTACGGTCCCTCGACGACCCAGCCTTCCAGCCAGCCGGTGAGCCACTGGGAGAGTGACAGCGTCGTGGGGACCAGTACGCAGCATTCGTCGGGATCCCAGTCCCAGATGCGGCCGTCCTCGGTGGCGAGGTCGATCAGGGTCCACATGCAGCAGCCGCGGTCCATGAGCGGAACCACGCTCGGCGGCGCGGGCGGGAAGCCGGGATCACCGAGGGAGGACACGAAGTTACGGTGAGCCTCGACGAGGTCGCGCTCGTCGCTGTACCAGCGTCCGGTGTCCGTCAGCGAGACACACGGCCAGATACCGAAGCCGCCGTTCGCGACCTCCAGATACAGGCGCCGCAGCAGCCGCGGCATCGGAGAGCCGATCGCCCGCTCGGCCCCGACGACGTCCGCGGGTGCGGCGGGAGGAGGCAGGTCACGGTCGGCCACGGCGGCGCGAACCGCCTCTATCAGCTCGTCCTCGGTCATCCCTCGCCCACCTCCGCGGCCGTCCGCCCGTCCGCCGGGCTACGGGACCATATTGTGCCCGGGCAAGCCCTTGATCCTGCGCCCCCGGTACAGCCGCCCCTTGACGTCGCTGAACCGCAGATCCAGCCCCGTCCCGTCCCGCTCGGCGTGCAGATGCAGGTGCGGCTCCGTCGAGTTGCCGCTGTTGCCCACCTCGCCGAGGAGCCGGCCCGCCTCGACGACGTCGCCCGGCTTCACGGTGACCGAGCCGGGGCGCAGGTGGGCCAGCTTGATGATCTCGTGGCCCGTGTCGAGGAAGACGTGGTTGCCGTAGACCGGTTGGTAGCGGAGCTCACCGGGCCGCTGGTCGGGGAGGGTGTTGACCGCCGAGATCACGCGGCCGTCGCAAGGGGCGTGGACGGGACGGCCGTAGGCGGCGTAGGCGGTCAGGTCGTCGCCGGGGCGGGTGCGGGTGCCGTAGGGGCCGAGGGCGCACAGGTCCACGGCGCCGCGCTGTTCCTGGGCGCCGACGTGGTGGTTGATGAGGCGGCCGCCGCCCTGGACGACGTACCAGGTGCCCTCCAGGGGAAAGCGGAGGGGCTGGGACACCGGGCTGCTCCAGTGGTGGAGGCGGGCCATGGCCACCACGCACACGCCTGCGGCGAGCAGCACCAGGGCGACGCCCAGGGCCGGGGTGAAGTGCCCGGACGGCAGGGACGGCAGACGGCAGGCCGAGAAGAGGGAGACGAGGGCGACCGCCCGGACGGAGCGGTAGCGGACCCGGGGTTGTTGCCTGGGGGCGCCGTAGCCCTCGACGAAGACGAAGAAGGCGGCGAGGGCGGCCATGCCCGCGCACCACGAAGCCCGGTCGTCTGCCGTCCAGATGGTGAGGGCGTTCCAGAGGACGATCAGGAGGAGGTACACCAGCCAGGGGACGGAATCCGGGAGGTTTCCGCGGCGGGCCGGGGGCTTGTAGAGGACTCCTTCGAGCAGCAGGCCGGTGATCTCCTCGCCGTCGCCGGACTGCTGGGCCCAGGCACGGACCTTGCCCCGCGGGCCGCCCACGATCAGGCCGTCGGGACTGTCCGTGACGGTCACCGGGGTCCCGGTGCGGGCGAGTGTGGCCTGGACGATCTGCTCCATCCGGTCCGCGCCGACCGCTTCCGCGACGCCCGGCGCGAGACGGGCCCGGACGGCCGGATCCTCCGAGAGGAAGCGGGTCAGGATTCCGGCCTCCGGAGGCGCGGACGGGGGCGCGACCGCCCCGGGCGTCGGATTCGGATCCTTCATGTGTCCCCCATGGTTCCGGCTCGTGCGGCGGTCGGCCGCCCGCGAGGTGCGCCGCGCGGCCGACTGGAAGACGATCAGAGAAAGAGCGGGGTTCTTCGCGCAGGGCCGGCGGTGATCGTTCCGTGCCGGTTTCTTTACGCATCCCTGACGTCACGCCCGCATCCGACGGCCCCTGCGATGATGTCCTCCCCGTTGTCCGGGAACCGGATGAAAGTCGCGCCGGAGAATGGAGTGCCATGGAAGGCACTGTCGTCGCAGCGGTGATCGTGGCCGTGCTGACCCTGCTCGTGCTGAAGAGCGGGATGCGGGTCGTCAACCAGGTGGAGCGCGGGGTCGTGTTCCGGTGGGGGAAGGCGCTGCCGGGCCACCGACAGCCGGGGATCACCTTCCTCATCCCGTTCGCCGACCGTATGCGCAAGGTGAACGTGCAGGTCGTGACCATGCCGGTGCCCACGCAGGAGGGCATCACCAAGGACAACGTGTCGGTGAAGGTGGACGCCGTCGTCTACTTCCGGGTGACCGACCCGGTGCGGGCCGCCATCGAGGTGCAGGACTACCACTTCGCCGTCGGACAGGTCGCCCAGTCCTCCCTGCGCTCCATCATCGGCAAGAGCGATCTGGACGATCTGCTGAGCGACCGGGAGCGGCTGCACGAGGGGCTGGCCCTGATGATCGACAGCCCGGCCGCGGGATGGGGCATCCACATCGACCGCGTCGAGATCAAGGACGTCCAGCTGCCCGAGTCGCTGAAGCGGTCCATGTCGCGGCAGGCCGAGGCCGAGCGGGAGCGGCGGGCCCGGGTCATCACCGCGGACGGTGAGTTCCAGGCGGCCCAGCAGCTCGCCAACGCCTCGAGGATCATGTCGGACACCCCCGAGGCGATGCAGCTGCGTCTCCTCCAGACCGTCGTCGAGGTCGCGGCGGAGAAGAACTCCACGCTCGTGATGCCCTTCCCCGTCGAACTGCTGCGGTACTTCGACCGCGCGGCCGCGAACCTCGGCGCCCAGAACGCCGGTGCGCCGAACGGCGAAGCACAGCTCACCGGCGGGCAGCAGCCCGCCGTGGAGGGCTCCGGCGCGCAGGGCGCCCTGAACCTCGCCGCCGACCTCATCGCGAAGAGCGTTCCGGAACAGCAGCCGCAGGAGAACGACGGCCGGCCGTAACGAGCGAGCCGGTCACCGCCAGCGAGACCACCGCCATCCCGGCCATCGCCCTGGCCGGGGTGACGAGTTGGGCCAGCGAGCCCGCCAGCGCCGCGCTCACGCCCTGCAGCGCCAGCATGCCCGCCGAGTGCAATCCCAGGGCGTGGCCGGCCAGTTCGTCCGGCGTCAGGCTCATCAGCCGCTCCTGCTGGACCAGGCTCGCCCCGAACCCGACGGAGGCCACCGTCACGCACACCGCGGCCACGGGCACCGGCGGGTGCGCGCCGAGCAGCAGGTACGGCACCGCCAGGAGAAGGAGCAGCGGCGTCGCGAGCCGGGGCCGCACGGCGGCCGGGATCAGCCGTCCGACCGTCACGTCCCCGGCGAACATGCCGAGCGCCGCACAGGCGAACAGGGTGCCGGCCGCGTCGGGGGCGTACGACACGTAGAGCGACTCGCAGCCGACGACGAGCCCGTTGGGCAGCCACAGGCCCAGATAGGTGAGGCGGCGCGGGCGGGCGGACCACAGCAGCGCGTTGGTGCGCCAGGTCGCCGCCGGGGAGGGGCGGCCGGTGGCGCGGGGCGGGCGGCGGCCGAGGCCGAGGCGCAGGACGAGCGCGGCCGTCAGATACAGGGCTGCCGCGAGGAGCAGACAGGCCCGCGGCGACAGGGCGGTCAGCAGGGCGCCGCCGGTGGCATACCCGGTGATCTGCGCCAGACCGCTCATCATGTTGAACAGCGAACGCCCGAGCAGATAGCCGTCCTTGGCGAGGATCTCGTTCAGCAGGCCCCAGCGGATGCCGCCGCCGAGTGAGGCGACCAGGCCCAGCGGCAGGACGACGGTGAAGAGGGCGCCGGTCGCGAGGCCGGGCAGCGCCTGCGCCGCCGTACCGGCCGCGAAGGTCAGTGAGACGGCCACGAGGGCCGTGCGAGGGGGCAGTCGGTCGGCGCCGGAGAGCAGGAAGGTCGCGCCCAGCATCTGGGCCAGCGACGGGCCGAACATGCTCACCGCCGACAGCAGCGGGGAGCCGGTCGCCCGGTACACGAGCGTTCCGAGGGCGAGTCCGCCGACCGTCTGGGCCGCGGTCTGCACGGCCGCGCCGAGGAACAGCGGGGTGAACTCCGGGACGCGGAACAGGGATCGGTAGCCGGGCGTGGATCGGTGACTGGGCATGCCCCGGAGTCTCGGACGGGCCCGGCAGGCCCCGTTATCGTTTCGCCGTCGTGCGAAAGGTCGCGGAAGCGGTCGATGAAGAGATCACCGAAGAGATCGCGGAAGGGCCGCGGGAGGAGGGTGCCGTGGGCTGGTGGCAGCTGAACGCGGACACCCTGGCCCGCAGCCGGTTCGTCCTCTCCCCGCTCGCCGAGACCTTCGCGAGCCTGAAACTGCTGCACTCGGGGCAGGGCGCGCATCCCGGTGAGCGGGAGTGGCTGCGCGCGCATCTGCCCGGCTACCGGGCACGACTCGCGGCCGACCCGGTGACGGCCCGCCTGGTGCGGGCGGGACTCGGCCGGGACTGGATCGCCGACTTCCTCACGCCCACGCCCCGCGCCGGGGAGGGCTTCGCCGACGAGGTCGCCCGGGTGCGCGCGGTGGGACCCGCCGCCGCCCGTGCCCATCTGCGCCTCTCCCTCGCCGGACCGCTCCCGGCCGCGCTGGACCGGGACGACCTGCCCGAGCGCGCGGCCGCACTGCTGGAGTGGGTGTGGCAGGAGACGGTGCGGCCGTACTGGGAGCGGCGCCGGCGGGTGCTGGAGGCCGATGTGATGGCGCGGACCGCCCAGGTGAGCCGGGGCGGCTGGGCGAGCGTGCTGGACTCTCTGCGGCCGGGTGGGACGCGGTGGCTCGGGGACAACCGCTTCCAGGTCAATCTGCACGAGTATCCGCCCCGCGAGATCTCGGGCGCCGAGCTGCTCCTGGTGCCGGTGACCCCGCAGCGGACGGGGTGGGTGGCCTGGGAGGAGGGGGAGCGGTACGCCGTGGTCTATGCCTGCGACGGCGTCCTCGCGGGTGAGGGTGAGCGTGCCGTGCCCGAGAGTCTGGGCGCGCTGCTCGGGCCCGCCCGGGCCGCGGTCCTCGTGCTCCTCGGCTCTCCCATGAACACCACCCAGCTGACCGCGATCACCGGGCAGGGGCTGGGCTCGGTGGGCCGGCATCTGAAGGTGCTGCGGGAGGCGGGGCTGGTGCGGCGATGGCGCGCGGGGCGGTCGGTGCTCTACGCCCGGACGGCGGCGGGCCAGGTGCTGCTGGAGGCCGGAAAGGGGCCCGTGGCCCTGGGCCGTAACCCGCCGGGGCTAGCATCCGCACCATGACGACTCATGACCACAACGGCTCTGTACTGAACACCGAGATCGGGGCCCTCAAGGGCGGCTCCGCGAACCTGCCGCAGTACGCGGGCAAGGCCGTGCTCATCGTGAACGTGGCCTCCAAGTGCGGCCTGACCCCCCAGTACTCGGGTCTGGAGCGGCTGCAGGAGCGATTCGCCGGGCAGGGCTTCACCGTGCTCGGGGTGCCCTGCAACCAGTTCCTCGGGCAGGAGCCCGGCACCGCCGAGGAGATCGCCGAGTTCTGCTCGGCGACCTACGGTGTGACCTTCCCGCTGACCGAGAAGGTCGAGGTGAACGGAGAGGGCCGGCACGCGCTGTACGAGCGTCTGACCGGCTTCGCCGACGCCGCGGGCCACAGCGGTGACATCCGCTGGAACTTCGAGAAGTTCCTGATCGGGCGGGACGGCGAGGTCGTCGCCCGCTTCTCGCCGCAGACCGAGCCGGAGTCCGCCGAGGTCGTCGCCGCGATCGAGAAGCAGCTGGCCTAGCCGATCGCCCCGTAGGAAGAGAGCCGAGCCCCCTCGGCAAGGACGGCGACTCGTCGAGAGGGCTCTGCGGGGGTGGTGCTTGTGCAGTTGTCGTCGGACGGGCCTACGAGGGAGCGTCAGAGAAGGCTCCCTACGCCTTGACCGAGGCCACGAAGGCGTTCCACGCGTCGGCGGGGAAGGCCAGGGCCGGACCCTCGATGACCTTGGAGTCGCGTACGGCGAGTTCCGCGGTGGTGGGCGACTTGACCTCGACGCAGGCGCCGTTGCCCGCGGAATAGGAGGACTTCATCCACGTCTCCGAAGCGCCCTGAATCAGTGCCATGTCCACTCCTGTTGCGAGTTGCTGGTGGTGCGGTTCACGCCAACCTTGTTGTCTGATTGGCGTGATCGACGCTACCGGGCAACCGCCCTTGCTGGAGTAGTCGTTCACTCAAGCGGATGGCATATTCCGGGTGGGCCTTCCGTTGAAGCGGAACAACGGTGTACGATCCGGCGCTTCCTGTGGAGCCGGGTTCAATCGGCGTAGGTTTTCGCCACATCGGAAATGTATTGCCGGGATTGCTCCACATTGAGGGACTGCGCCCGCAGATGCTCGTACATCACGGCGTACTTCTGGACGTCCTGCGCCTTCTCCAGGTACAGATCGCTGGTGACGCCCTCCAGGTAGACCACACTGGAGTCGGCCGCGTCGGTGAACTCCAGGATCGCGTACTGCCCGTTGAGCCCCGGGTGCGCGCCCACCTCGAACGGCAGCACCTGCACGGTGACGTGCGGCAGCTGGGACATCTCGATCAGATGCTCCAGCTGCTCCCGCATCACCAGCCTGCTGCCGACGACCCGGCGCAGCGCCGCCTCGTCCAGCACCACCCACAGCCGCAGGGGGGGTGCCCTCGGCGGTGATACGTTCCTGTCGGCGCATGCGCACCTGCACGCGCTTCTCGATCTCCGCCGTCGACGTCTCCGGCAACGCGCCCTGCACCAGGGCCTCCGCGTAGGCGCGGGTCTGCAGCAGTCCCGTCACCAGCTGGGGCTCGTACACCCGCAGCGACTCGGCGTCCGTCTCCAGGCCGATGTAGACGCTGTAGGGGATGTCCCCGAACGTGTGCCACCAGCCCTGCTGACGCGAGTCCCGGGCCATTTCCATCAGCGAGTCGACGATCCGCTGGTCCTCGACCTCGTACACCCCGCACAGGTCGCGCACATCGCGCTGACTGATACTTCTGCGGCCGTTCTCCAGCCGACTGATCTTCGACTGCGACACGAGCAGCCGCTCCGCCACTTCTTCGGCCGTCATGCCCTTGAGCTCGCGGAGCCTGCGCAGCTCCTGGCCCAGCCGGCGTCGCCTGACGGTGGGATTGACATTGGACGCCACGGGACGTGCACCTCCGGCTGCCTGCCTGTACCTGACACTTTGTGTATCTGCCGTTGAGCAGACTGCCACCAAGGTGGTTTCTACCGCTGGGAAACCGTGGATATGCGGCGCGTACGCGTCAGTTCGGGCACGGATTTGCGGGTCCGGACGCGGTCGAGCGGGGCGGTGGGACCACGAGGGTCTCACCGCCCCGCTCGAACCAGCGGCTCCCGTACCGGGTCTTGCTGCCGACGGTGCGGCTCAGTGGGCCACGGCGCGCGCCATGGACCCTCGGCGCGGCTGCATCGGAACCCCGCGTGCGGGTTCCGCCGTGGCCCTGACAGCGGGCCCCGCCTGGCGGCCGGCCGTGGCCGGACCGCGCCGCGGCTGGGCCGCCGCGCCGTTCTGTACGTCCATCACGGCATGCGCGACCAGCCCGCCCATGGGGTCGTGCCGGATCAGATCCCGCAACCGGGACCGGGACGAGCGCCCCTCGTTCCCCGGATACAGGTGCTTGCCGAGGCCGACGGCGTGTGCCAGGGCGGCGAGCGCCGCGGTCCGCGGGTCCGGCGGTACGCCGGTGCGGATCGCGGAATCCAGCCGGGACCGGATCTCCCGGCTGATGGCGGTGTCCGTCGCCTGGTAACGAGTCGTCGGCAATACTCCGCACATCTGCCCCGGCACGGCGGCAACCATGCCGCACCGTTCGAGATGCGAGAGGTAGACCTGACGCAGCCCCAGTCGGGGCCCGCCGATCCAATGGACCGCCCGTACGGGAGCGCCGCGCCTTCGCAGCAACTCCAGCGCACAGTCCAAAGTCGGATCTCCAGTCGGCCGTGGTACCACCACGGCGATACGATCCCCGTCTGGGGCTATCCGTCCGGCCAGCGCCAGCTCCACTAGCTGCGCTCCGGCCAGACCGAGGTCGAGCGACTGCGGCTGTGCAGTGGTACCCGTGGCCGGGTCCAATGCCAGCAGCAGAAGCTCCTCCGGAAGTGTTCTGCGGCTCCTGCCCATCCATGCCTCCCCGCGTGGATGAATGACAGGGTGACCCCTCTCACATTGGTCTGTCGAGGGTGCGTGACCGGTTCGTGAGGGAACCGGTAGGTATGTCGTTCTCGTCTAGCACAGGGGCCAAGCCCTCACACAGGACACTGGTACATGGTTCGGACAGGGCGCGCGCGTGGGCGTGCGGCGCATGGAGGAGGCATCGGTGGCGGGCGAGTCCCCCGACAGGTCGAAGCAGCACGAGTCGTCGGCGGAACCGACGCCGGGGAGCGCGGGTTCGGTTCCCGAGACTCTCGATCCGCGTCTGACCGTCTCCCGCGAAAAGGATTCCTCGGGCGCCGCGGTGGACACGGCGACGAAGGTCCTGTCGGTACGGGACGTGAAGGAAGCCGCCAAGTCCGCCAAGGGCGAGGACGAGGACGCCGACCTCCGCGAGGCGGTCTCGGCATGGGTCCGCTCGGCGGACGACCCGGAGCAGCCTAAACCCGAAGCCGACGCAACTGCAAAGAAGCCGGCGAAGCCCGAGGCCTCCGAGCCGCAGACCGACTCCGCGGCCGACGAGCCGAAGAAGAAGGCGGAGACCGAGCCCGAGCCCGAGCCCGCGGCGGAGCCCGAGCCGAAGGAGAAGGCCGATGCGAAGGCCGAGTCCAAGTCGGAGGGGAACACCGACGCGTCGGCCGGCACCGACGCGGAGTCGAAGACGGGCGCGGACACGAACGCGGACGCAAAGGCGGACGCGGACGCGGTTGCAAAGGCTCCCGCCGAGGACGAGACGAAGACCACCGACGCGGACAAGGCCGAGCCGACGGCCGCCGACGCGGACGAGTCACATGCCGCCGACGCGGACGAGCCGTCGGCCGCCGACGGCGAGGACGCGGCCGAGGACGAGTCCCGCACGGGTCGTACGGGCGGGAACAAGGCCGAGGCCGAGAGCGAGGCCGAGGCGGAAGCCGCCGACGGCGAGGACGGCCCGCAGAGCCCCGTGGCCGGGGACGAGACCCCCGCCCGCGGGAACAAGGCCGAGGGCGAGGGCGAGGCGAAGGGTGCCGACGGGGACAAGCCGTCGGCCGCCGGCGGCGGGAAAGGCATACAGGGGCCACCCGCACCCGACGACGAGACTCGTAGGGGTGGTGCGGGTGGGAACAAGACCGACGCCAAGGCCAAGCCCCCCGTCGACCAGCCCACCACCGTCATCAAGGCCGTAACGCCCAAGCCGCCCAAAGCCCCGCAGGGGAAGATCGACCAGCCCACCACCACCCTCAAGGCGGCCGGCAGCAAGTTCGTCCCGCTGAAGAACCCGGACGTCACCACCGCCGTCCCCCAGATCGGCCCCGAGCGCACCACCCAGCAGCCCCTTCCGCCCAAGCCCCCGCTGGACCTGCTGGCCGAGCTGACGAACACGCCTCCGCCCCCGGAGACCGTGGTCCGCACGTTCGTCCGCCGGGTCAAGATCTGGACCCCCCTGGTCCTCCTCCTGGCGGTCGTCTTCGCGGTCGTACAGACCTTCCGCCCGCTGCCGTCGCCCGCTCTCGCGCTGACCGCCAAGGACAGCTACACGTTCGGCGGCGACAAGCTGCAGCTGCCCTGGCCGGCCGAGGGCCAGGGCTGGATCGACGGCGACGGCATCGGCAACATGGGCAACTTCGGCAAGCAGTCGCCCGTGGCCATCGGCTCGGTCGCCAAGACCATGACCTCGTTCATCATCCTCAGGGACCACCCCCTCAAGCCGGGGGAGGAAGGCCCCAAGATCAAGATCGACGCGACGGCCGAGAAGGAGGGTGGCTACAGCAAGAGCGGCGAGTCCACCGTCAACACCCTCAAGGCCGGCCAGTTCGTCACCGAGAAGCAGGCCCTGTCGGCCGTCATGATCCCCTCCGCCAACAACATCGCGCGTCTGCTCGCGCGCTGGGACATGGGCTCGGAGGCGGCGTTCGTCAAGAAGATGAACGACACCGCCAAGGAGCTGGGGATGACCAACACGACGTACACCGATCCCTCGGGCCTGAAGGAGACCACCATCTCCACCGCCGAGGACCAGGTGAAGCTCGGCCGCCTGGTCGTGAAGAACCCGGCCCTGGTCGCCATCACCAGCGCGGCCAGCTGGACCGACCCCACCGGCCACAACTATCCCAACTGGAACAAGCTGCCGTTCCAGATGGGCGCGATCGGCATCAAGACCGGCAGCACCACCGCGGCCGGCGGCAACCTGCTCTTCGCCTCTCGCAAGACGGTCGGCGGGCAGACCGTGACGATCGTCGGCGCGATCCTCGGCCAGCACAAGGGAACGTCGATCCTCGACACGGTCAACGCGGTCAGCAGGACCGCGCTGACCGCCGCCCAGGACGCGCTGACCTCGTCGAAGATCCTGAAGAAGGGGGACGTGGTCGGCTACGTGGACGACCAGCTCGGCGGCCAGACCCCGATCGCGATCACCAAGGACGTCACCATGCCCGGCTGGGCGGGCCTGAAGGTCAAGCTGTCCTTCGCCTCCGGCACCGTCCCGCACACCGCGAAGGCCGGCACCAAGGTCGGCACGCTCACCGTGGGTGACGGTTCGGCCGGTGCCGTGAAGGTGCCGGTGGCCCTCCAGCAGGATCTGGCCGAGCCCGGCTTCACGGACAAGCTGACCCGCCTCGGCTGAACCGGGCGCCCGGTTCAGCACCAGCGCACCCCGCCGACGGAGCCCCGCGGCGGGGTGCGTGCTAGCGTCACGAATCGGGGCAGGTCGCCGGTCACGGGACAGGGCCGCGAACTGGACGGGAAGCGGCCGGGAACACCGAGGGAAGCGGCCGAGAACAGAAGACGGGACACGGGGAGTGCCTTCAGGTGGCCACAACCGAGCCGACACGCGCCGACGACGCCGATCCGGACCCGGGATCCGGCCCGCGAATATGCCTGTCCGCGGCTGACACGGACGGTCATCAAGAGGAGGACCGCCCGGACGGCCGTGACGACAGTCACACGGACGACCACGCCGGCGACCGCGCCGACGGTCGGGACGACAGCCGTACCGACGGCCGTCCCGGCGCACGTCCGGACGGCAGACTCGCCCGCCTTCTCGCCGCCGCCGAACCCCTGCGGCAGCGGCTCCTGCTGCACCCCGCGCTGTCCATCACCGCCCTCGCGGGCGTCCTGCACATCATCTGGCTCTTCACACTCGCGAACAGCGGTGGCGATCTCGCGGCCCAGGACGCCTGGGCGGAGTTCGTCGGCCGGCACCCGGACTCGGCGTACAACCTCGCCTGGTACGGGGGCATGCACCCGGTCTCGTACAGCGTGGTGTCGCCGTATCTGATGTCGGTGCTCGGCGTCCGTACGACGATGATGATCGCCGGAACGGTCTCGGCGGGCCTGCTGACGATGGTCCTCATCCGCAGCCGGGCGGTGAAGAACCCGCTGTGGGCCGCGCTCGCCGGGGTCTTCGCGCTGATCTGCAACGCGCTGTCCGGACGGGTGACCTTCGGGCTCGGCACGCTGTTCGCGCTCGGCGCGGTCGCGGCCGTCTTCTGCTGGCCCTACCGGTGGCGGTACAAACGCTGGGCGAAGGCCCTGGTCGCCGGCCCGCTCGCGGCGCTGGCCACGATGGCCTCGCCGGTCGCGGGGCTGTTCGTGGGCCTGATCGCGGTCGCGCTGTTCCTGCAGAAGCGGCGGCCGGGCGCATGGGCGCTGGGGCTCGCCCCCACGGCGGTGGTCGCCGTCTCGGCGTGGCTGTTCCCCTTCTCCGGCACCCAGCCGATGAAGTTCGCCTCGGTGATACTGCCCCTGCTGTACGGCCTGCTGTGCCTGTTCCTCGTCCCCAAGGAGTGGATCACCGTACGGCTGACGGCCGCCGTATACAGCCTCGGCACGGTCCTGGTGTGGCTGATCAACTCGCAGATCGGCTCGAACATCTCGCGGCTGCCGATGCTGTTCGCGGGTGCGACGCTGATCGCCGCGCTGCCGTACACGGTGCCGCGCTCGCGCAAGTGGTACGTGACCGTGCTGGCGTTCCTGGGCTTCGCCGGCTGGATCGGCTTCAAGTCGGTCGACGACATCGTGATCACCACCCCGACCGCGTCCTGGGCCCGTGAGCTGGCCCCGCTGGTCAACCAGCTCCAGCGGGTCGGCGCGGAGAAGGGCAGGGTCGAGGTCGTCCCGGCGAGCTCGCACCGCGAGGCCTCCGCGCTCGCGCCGTACGTCAACCTGGCCCGCGGCTGGAACCGGCAGGCCGACATGGAGCGCAACCCGCTCTTCTACGACGACACGCTCAACTCGGCGAACTACCACGAGTGGCTCCAGCGGTGGGCCGTGCACTTCGTCGTGCTGCCGAAGGACAACCCGGACGGGGACGGCGGCGAGCGCGAGCGGGCGCTGCTGCGGCGCGGGATGCCGTACCTGACGCAGATCTGGGGCGATGCCAACTGGCAGCTGTTCAAGGTGACCGACCCGGCGCCGATGGCCGAGCCCCACGCGGTGGTGGACCGGGCCGAGCAGGGCGAGATGACGCTGGAGGTGCGCAGGGCCGGGCGGATCCTGATCAAGATCCCGTACTCGCCGTGGCTGAGCATCGTCGACGCGCACGGCAAGAGCCTCAAGGCGCCGCAGGAGACGGAGGCGTCCAAGCACCGGGCCGAGGGCATGCCGAAGACGTACGACAACGTCAACGGCTGTCTGATGCAGACGCCGGAGGACGAGAAGGGGGACAAGTGGACGATGCTGCTGGCGCCCAGGGCCGGGACGTACCACTTGGCCGCGCCGTACCAGCTGCCCAGGGGTACGCCCTGCCCGGACGAACTCAAGACGCCCTGACCCTCAGCGGAGCCGGTCCACGTAGGTGTCGGTGCCCGGCACCGTGGGGATGAAGGGCGCCACCAGCTCCACCCGGCCCAGGCCTGCCTCCGCCACCTGCTCGTCCAGCCCCGTGAAGTGCCCCTCCCAGCACTCCCGGGGATCCGTCTCCAGAAACCACAGCAGGGTGAGCCGGGTGTCGACGCCCTCGACCTGTTTGACGTAGGTCATGCGGTCGCCGGGCAGGGGGGTCGGCCGGAAGACGGTCACCATGGCCGCCGGGGAACCCGCGAGGCGGCCGGGCAGATGGCGGGCGCCCAGCCACTCCAGCAGCCGCGCCCGCTGCTCCGCCGAGTCCGCGTCGATCACCTCCACCACCAGCCCCGCATACGGATGGTCGAGGGCGTGGAAGTCGCGGGGGCCCGCCGCGCCGTCCCGGTAGACCGTCGTCTCGCGGTCCTGGAACGCCGTGAAGACATGGGTGCGGTCCTGGTAGACGCGGGCGTCGCGGTTGAGGCGCCTGTTGATGGCGACGGTCCACTTCATGTGGTCGTCGTAGCGGCCGTCGGTGATCCAGTACGTGGAGATGTAGCAGCCGGCCGTGACCGGCTGGGCGACGGCCGACTTCTCGGGGTAGCGCAGGAGCTGCAGATCGCGGGTGGCGACCCAGCGGCGGCCCGCGTACATCCAGGGCATGGCCATCGCGCCGGCGTAGTAGTGGTCGTCCTCGTACCAGCGGTTGTAGGCGTACTCGTGGCCGGGACGGGGTTCGACCATGGTGATCAGGGCGTGCCCGAACGGGACCGTGTACGGCCCTACGGCGGCCAGTTCGGCGTACAGCTCGCTGCGGGTGTCGTCGCTCATGCGGTTCCCCTTTCCTGCGGCCGCCCATACTCTGACGCCTCGTCAGAAAAGGCCAGAGTGCGGGAGGTCGCCATGTCACTGCTCGCGGGCAAGACCGTCGTCGTCTCCGGGGTCGGGGCCGGGCTCGGCCACCAGGTCGCGGCGGCCGTCGTACGGGACGGCGGGAACGCGGTGCTGGGGGCGCGCACCGAGGCGAACCTCGCCAAGAGCGCGTCCGAGATCGATCCGCACGGGAAGCACACGGCGTACCGGGCGACCGACATCACCGACGAAGGGCAGTGCGAGGCGCTCGCGCGACTGGCGCGGGAGCGGTTCGGGGCGATCCACGCCGTGGTGCACGTGGCGGCCTGGGACTCCCACTTCGGCGGGGTCGAGGACGCGGACTTCGCGACCTGGCAGTC
Source organism: Streptomyces griseochromogenes (assembly GCF_001542625.1). Lineage (NCBI taxonomy): Bacteria > Bacillati > Actinomycetota > Actinomycetes > Kitasatosporales > Streptomycetaceae > Streptomyces > Streptomyces griseochromogenes. The sequence goes on from NZ_CP016279.1 coordinate 10,114,536, forward strand.
GGTCATCGACGTGAACCTGCTGGGGACGCTGCGGATGACCAGGGCCTGCCTGCCCGCACTGAAGGCGGGCGGGGGCGGGTCGGTGGTGTTCATCGGGACACAGTCGGCCGTCGCCGCGCCCTCTCAGGTCAAACAGGCCGCGTACGCCGCCTCGAAGGGGGCGCTGACCAGCGCGATGTACTCGCTGGCGCGGGAGCTCGGGCCGTACCGGATCCGGGTCAACACGGTGCTGCCGGGCTGGATGTGGGGGCCGCCGGTGCAGGCGTACGTCCAGTTCGCCGCAGAGACGGAGGGGGTGGCGGAAGCGGAGGTGCTGGGGCGGCTCGCGGAGCGGATGGCGCTGCCGGAGCTGGCGACGGACGGGGATGTGGCCGATGCGGCGGCGTTCCTCGCCTCCGACCGGGCTCGGTCCATCACGGGACAGTCGCTGCTGGTCAACGCGGGGGAACTGATGCGCTGATGTTCATGTAGATGAACGAGGGTCACCACTCAGAACATTTTTACCTGGACTTGACCTTCATCTTGCTTGTCGTGTTCACGTGGCCGGTCTCACGATCGGGCACATGAACAGTCTCGACTGGGCCGTGCTGATCGGCTACTTCGGTGTGATGGTCGCGATCGGCCTCTGGTCGCACAAGCGCGTGGACAACGTCAGCGACTTCTTCACGGCCGGCGGCAAGATGCCCTGGTGGCTGTCCGGCATCTCGCACCACATGTCGGGCTACAGCGCGGTGATGTTCACGGGCTACGCGGGGATCGCCTACACCTACGGCGTCACCTCCTTCATCACCTGGTCCTTTCCGATCGCGCTCGGCATCGCCATCGGCTCGAAGCTGTTCGCGCCGCGCATCAACCGGCTGCGGTCCAGGCTCCATGTGGCCTCCCCGCTGGAGTATCTGAAGAACCGCTACAACCTCTCCACACAGCAGGCGCTCGCCTGGTCGGGCATGCTGCTGAAGATCGTGGACGTCGGAGCCAAGTGGGCGGCGATCGCGACCCTGTTGTCGGTGTTCACGGGTGTGACGCTGAACCAGGGCATCCTCATCACGGGCGCGATCACCGCCGTCTACTGCACGATCGGCGGTCTGTGGGCGGACGCGCTGACCGAACTCGGCCAGTTCGTCATCCAGTTGCTGGCCGGTGTCTCGATGTTCGTCGCGGTCGTGATGAAGCTGCACGACAAGAACATCGGCTTCTTCGGCGCCTGGGACGAGCCCGTACTGCACGGCCACGGCAAGCCGCTGGTCGGCCCGTACGGAACGGTCTTCCTGCTCGCGTTCCTCTTCATCAAGCTCTTCGAGTACAACGGCGGCATGCTCAACCAGGCCCAGCGCTACATGGCGACGGGCAGCGCGCACGAGGCCGAGCGCTCGGCACGTCTGTCGGCGATCCTGTGGCTGGTCTGGCCGGTGGTCCTCTTCTTCCCCATGTGGATGTCCCCGCTCCTCGTCCACGCCAAGAAGCCCGACGGCTCCGACTCCTACGCCCTGATGACCGAACATCTGCTGCCGCACGGGCTGCTGGGCCTGGTCGTCGTCGGGTTCTTCTCGCACACGATGGCCATGTGCTCCTCCGACGCGAACGCGATCGCCGCGGTCTTCACCCGTGACGTGGCGCCGGTGCTGTCGCAGAAGGCCCGCAGCTGGGGCGAGCGTTCGGGCCTGATCGCGGCCCGTGTGACGACGGTCGTCTTCCTCTGTCTGTCGATGGCGGTGGCGACACAGGTCAACTCCCCCGCCTTCAAGGACATCATCACGGTCGTGATCAAGTGGGTCGCGGGCCTGATGGGCCCGATCGCGATCCCGATGATGCTCGGTCTGCTCCGCCCGTTCCGCCGGTCGGGACCGACGGCGGCTCTCACCAGCTGGGCGGCGGGCCTGCTGGCCTTCTGGCTGGTCAACTACCCCATCAACTGGAACGTCGACGGCGGAGTGCCCCTCCAGTACCAGGTCTCCGTACCGCTGGCGGTCTCCCTGGTCCTCTACATCCTGATCGGCTGGCTGAAGCCGGAGGACACCCCCGAACGCCTGGCGGTCATCGACAAGGTCAACACGGACGGGGACGGCGTGAGCGCGGTCCCGGTACCGGCCGCGGCGGGCGACGACATCGTGGGGGCGCCCAACCAGTGACTGTAGCCTGCCAAGGGGGCCTCCGGCGGCGGCTCGTCGTCCCCCGTCCCCGGGGTGACCGGCAAGGCGTTCGCGGCCTCGTCCGCGGCACCTGGAAGGTCACGTCCACGATGCCGGGCGGCAGCACCGTCTCGTTCTCCGCGATCGTCGACGACGGTGTCTGGACGCTGAACCGGGCCGGTGGGAAACCGGAGAAGGGTACCTGGTCGCTCCAGGGCGGGCGGCTGACGCTGAGCGTGCCCGAGGACTTCGCGGGTGGCGGCTCCGGACAGCACACCGCCTCCGCGGCCGACGTTCCGGCGGCGGTCGGCGACCACGTGTCCCTGGTGCTGCCCTGGCAGCCGCCCGGGATGACGGCCGGCGCCTCCGGCGAGCATCTGGAGGTGAACTACATCGAGCACACCGGGGTGCTGGAGATCCGCCACGTCGAGGACAACGGCGGTACGACCGTGCACCTGTGCCGCAGGGCGTGAGCGCACCCGCGGCTCAGGCCCGCGGATAGCGGGCGAGCCACCCCGGTGACGCCCCGGCGGGCCCGTGCAGTGCGGGCCCCTGGGTCATCTCCATCGCGAAGTCGTCGGCGAGTTCCAGAATCGTCGGCCGGCCCTCCAGCTCGACCAGCCACCCGGGCGGAAGCGCCGTCTCGCCGTGCAGCGCGCCGAGCAGCCCTCCGGTCAGCGCACCCGCCGCTGCCGAGGGCCCGCTCTGGTTGACCGCGAGGCACAGGCCGTGGCGTACGTCCTCGCCCACCAGCGCGCAGTACACGGACGCGGCCAGCAGGCCGTCCGCGGTGCCGTCGCCGGCCAGTTCCTCCACCCGGGCCGGGCCGGGCAGCCCCTGCCGTACCGCGCCGAGCGCGTGCTGGAGGGCGTCGGAGACCGGCTGGTGGCCGGGGCGGGCGGCGAGCAGGGCGAGGGACCGCTGCACGGCCCCGTCCAGGCTCTCGCCGCGCGCGAGGCCGTGCATGATCACGGCGTACGCGCCCGCCGAAAGGTAGGCGATGGGGTGCCCGTGCGTCTGGGCCGCGCACTCAACGGCCAGCTGGATCACCAGCTGGGGCTCCCAGCCGACCAGCAGGCCGAAGGGAGCGGAACGGGCTACGGCCTCCGGACCCAGCTCACCCGGATTCTTCGGGGTCTCCAGCGTGCCCATGGTGTCGTCGCCGAGGCCGATGAGCAGCGCCCGGGTCGGATCCCGGCGGGCGTAGAGCCACTCCTCCCGCGCCAGCCACCCGTCGTCCTTGCGGCGCTCGTCGGGCCCCCAGTCCCGCTGGGTGGCCGCCCAGCGCAGATACGCCCGGTGCAGATCGGTCGGCGGATGCCAGGCGCCGGTGTCCCGGCGCACCTGGGCCCGGATCAGCCCGTCCACCGTGAAGAGGGTGAGCTGGGTGTGGTGGGTGACCGTACCGCGTCCTCCGTGCCCGTAGGCCAGGTCGAGCAGGCCCTCCCCGCCGTACACGGAGCGGATCTCGTCGAGGGCGAGCGCATCGGCCGGTCCGCCGAGCGCGTCGCCGACGGCGACGCCGAGCAGGGTGCCGCGCACCCGGCTGCGGAAGTCCTGCTGCTCGGCGCGGCCCCAGACCGCACCGGACGTGGCACCCACCCAGACCTCCTCACGGCACCGTCCGTACGTACGACGCTGAGCACTGTAATCGACCGGGGACGGTCGGTTCACGGGGGCAAATCGGCCCTGCCCGGTCATTCCCGCACAGCTATGAGCGCTTCGACTCCGTCCAGGATCCGGTCGAGGCCGAAGTCGAGCGGGTCGACGCCGGCCGGCTCGAAGGCGCCCTCGGCGATCGCCTTGGTGAGGGCCGGGAAACGGTCCGCGTGGCGGGCGAGCAGTTCGCCGGTGAGGCGGTTCCACTCCCGGTCCCGCTCCTCGTCGTGGTCGGACACCTGCTGGGCGAGGTTGCGCACGTGTCCGACGAGGAGCAGGAAGATCCGATGCCGCTGGGCGGCGCCGAGGCCGGTCGGCTCCAGGACGGCGAGCGCCGCATCGAGCCAGCCCAGCTGCCGCGGCCCCATGATCTGGCGGCGCATCGCGGTGGCGGTGAGCAGCCAGGGATGGGCGGCGTAGACGCGCGCGCACTGCCGTGTCCACTCCTGCGCGCCCGCCCGCCAGTCCCCCTCCGGCACCTCCGACAGATCCGGGCCCTCGGCGAGCACGGCCTCCACCATCAGTTCGACGAGTTCGCCCTTCCCGGGGACGTACCGGTACAGCGCCATGGCGGACACCCCGAATCCGCCGGCCACCTTGCTCATGGAAACGGCGTCCAGCCCTTCCCCGTCGGCCAGTTCGACGGCGGCCGCGGCGATCTGCCGCGGGGACAGCTTCGGCTTGGGCCCCCGGGTGGGCTGATCCTGCTCGCCCCACAGCAGCGCGAGGCTCGCCCGTGGATCGCGCGGCTTGTCCTGCTCCTTGTTCCGGGCGGCCATGCGGTTCCTCCCCTTCGGTCCGGACGAAGCCCGTTGACTCCGCCCACCAACTGTATATACCGTAAACACAACTGCTGACGGCATAAACAGTTTAGGGGGAACACCATGCTGCTCACCTACCGGGCCCTCAAGCGCGCGTCGCTCGCGAAGAAACTGCGCATCACCGCACCGAACGGCATCGACGAGGGGTCGTACGTCCGTATCGGCGGCATCGACCAGTGGATCTCGATCCGCGGCGAGGACCTGTCGAACCCCGTGGTCCTGGAGATCCACGGCGGCCCCGGCGCCTCCAACCTGATCTTCGCCCCGCGTACCCGCGCCTGGGAGCGGCACTTCACGATCGTGCGCTGGGACATGCGGGGCGCGGGCAGGACGTTCGCGGCGGGCGGCCCGGCCGGCCAGGGCGAGATGGCGCTCGACCGCCTCTACACCGACGCCCTGGAGGTGACGGAACACGTCCGCGCCCGCCTCGGCGTCGCCAAGCTCCTCCTCGTCGCCAACAGCTTCGGCACGGTCACCGGTCTGCGGCTGGCCCGCAATCACCCCGAGCTGTACTCGGCGTACGTCGGCACCGACCAGAACATCATCGGCGGCGGCCGCGACACCTCGTCGTACGAGGCGCTGCTGGCCCGCCTGGAGAAGGCGGGCAAGAAGAAGGAGCTGGCGAAGGTGGTGGCGATGGGCCCGGACCGCACGGCCTGGTCCGCACACGAGTGGTCGGAGCACGCGAAGATCGTCGTCACGACCGACCCGCTGACCTACGACACCATGAAGACGGTGGTGATCCGCTCGCTCTGGTTCTCCCCGTTCCACAACCTGCGCGGGCTGCGCTCGTACCTGAAGGGCATGAACTTCTCCGAGCAGCTGGGCCCACAGGCGATGACGGTCGACGAACGGGCCGAGGGCACGTCCTTCCGCCTCCCCTTCTTCCTCTTCCAGGGCGACAGCGACGTCCTGACCCCACCGGAGCCGGCCCGCCGCTTCCACGAGGAGGTCACGGCCCCCGTGAAGGACTTCGCCCTCATCAGGGAGGCGAGCCACTTCGCGTCCTTCCGGCACCCGGACCAGTTCCTGGACCTGATGCTGAGCAAGGTGCGGCCCGTGGTGACGGGGGACGCGGCGGTGCGCTGAAGCACCGTGACGCAGGGGTCAGCCGCCGTCCTCGGGCCGGGCGGCCCTCCTGCGCCTGGGCGCCACCGACTTGCGGATCTCCTCGGTGGCCGCACGGAACGCGGGCGCGGCGTGCTCGAAGTAGTCGAAGAGCACAGCACGCTGCTCAGGGGTGTAGCGGGCGAGGATCTCGGCGATGTGGCGGCGGGCGGGGCCCACCACCTCCTCGATCCGGCCGAGCGCGTCCGGGACCGGCTCGACGATCACCCGTCGGCGGTCCCTGGGGTCCGCGGTGCGGCGCGCGTACCCGGCCCGCTCCAGGCGGTCGATCAGGCGCGTGGTCGCACCGGTGGTCAGCCCGGTCCTGGTGGCCAGTTCACCCGAGGTGAGCCCGCCTTCCGCCGCGATCAGGCTGAGCGCGTACCACTCCGACGTGTGCAGACCGGCGGCCTCCGCGCTGGCCAGGCCCTGGAGGCCCACCGCGTCCAGGTACTGGCGGAAGATCACGTGCTCGTCCCCGCCACCCACAGGGGTTGCCATCACCGGAGTTCCCTCCTAAATTTATCTGCACGGATGCAGATACTGCTTTCGTTCAGAATCTGCATGCAGTCTAGCGAGCAGAGGAGACCTCCACCATGTCGAACGCCACCCACGACGTCGCCGCCATCACCTCCGTACTGAACGACCTGGTCGCCGCATGGGAGCGGCACGACGCCGACGCCTACGGCGAACTGTTCACCCCGGACGCCACCTACATCACCTACGTCGGCACCTACTACCAGGGGCGCCAGGACATCGTGGACAGCCACCGCACCCTGTTCACGGGCTTCCTCAAGGGCAGCAGGCTCGCCGACGAGGTCCTCGACATCCGTTTCCACGGAACGGACACGGCCGTGGTCAACGGGCGCGGCGACACCTACACGGGCAAGCGACCGCACAAGCTCACCAAGATCCAGACGTACACCCTGGTCCGCGGGAGCGACGACACGTGGCGCATCGCGGCCTTCCACAACACCAAGCGCAAGCCGCTGATGGAGTCGATCTCCTACCGGTTCGCGCCGGGACTCGTCCCGGCGGCCGAGAGGTGAGCGCAGTCCAGCTCCGCCTCGGCTCCGTCACGGATCCCGCGGATCTCCGCGATGGCCGCTGCGGGGTCCTGCCCCCTGCATCAACGATCCGCTCCAGTTCCCTCAGCCGGGCAGCACGCTCCGGAGGGATCAGAGGTCTGGAGAGGTCGCTGCCATGGATCTCCTCGGGCTCATGCCGCCTCCGCGCAAGTACGGCAGTCGCGGCAGCGGCCCGGGTGAGGGGCCCGGAAGGCTCGCTCGCAGCCGTCACAGGTCTGGAGTGGGGACGGGCGGTACAGCGCCGGGCGGGGTGGCGCGGCCGGGAGGCGGGGCGGCAGTTGGGCGGTGAGGCGGTGCTGCAGGAAAGCCGCCGGGTGCTTGATCGGGTCCTGGGGCAGGCCGGTCGTCAGGGTGCGCACTACGGCCGTGGGTGGCACGCCTCGCTCCAGCCACTCGGAGACGGCCGGAGCCAGGCGGATCACGTCCCGCTCGGTGAGGAGAAGGCGGGAGTCGTGAGCACGGAGGCCGGCTAGCAGTTCAGTGGCCTTGCCCTTGCCGGATGGTGCGGGAGCCTTCGGTACAGCCTCGGGCTTGGGGGTGGCCGGTGCCGCGGCGGCCACCACGGCCCTGGGCCTGTTGTACGAGATCGTCCGGGTCGTCACTTGCCCCGATTGAAGACGCTCCCTGGGGCGCGCGAGGTATCCGTGTTCCTCCAGCTCACGAAGGGCCGCCGCGATCCGGATCTCGCCCTCGGGAAACTTCGCCGCCAGCACCTTGATGCCGATCGGAGTGCCCTTCGGCAACGACTGGATGTGCAGCGCCAGCCCGATGGCCACCAGCGACAGCTCGGAGTGCTGGGCGAGGTGATTGCCGACCACGGTGAAGTTGTCGTGGTGAGGTTCGTTCACGTGGGTGACGCCGGAGGAATGCCGGGTCTTGGCGCGCGCGGGCGCGCTAGGCTGCTTGTCAGTCACAGGGAAGCTTTCCTCTTCCTCGGTGATCAGGCCCTCGCACTGGGATGCCAGTCCCGGCGAGGGCCGATGCATGTCTGGGGGTTGCTTTCGCCGACGTTGCACCACAACTACCCCGCCACGCCAGTTGCGTTGGGCATATTCACTCCGGCGGGTGATCGACGGGGGCGGTGGGGGTGGGGTTGGTTCTTTCCCCGGTTCTTTGGTCTTTGGCGTCGGGAGCCACCGGGTCACGCCCCGCCACGTCCCGGTGCGAGTTCGGCCCAGACGGTCTTGGCGTGGGCGGGGGCTTCGTCCACACCCCAGCGGTGGGCGTAGGCCGCGACGATCAGTAGTCCCCGGCCGGTCTCCGAGTCCTGAGCCGCCGGGTCCGGGGTACGCGGGATCCGGTCGCACCGGGCGTCGGTCACCTCTATACCCGGCCGTGCAGTTCCCTCACAGCCTTCGCAGGCGCCGGTCGGTCAGCGAGGGCAACCGTCGTCAGCCTCAGGAATCCGCCGCGAATGGCCGATACGAGACGGAACGTGGCGTGGAGCCGCCCTTGACCCGGGTCCGTAACGGCTGATCCGCTTACTTTGCGAGGGACGTCGGGATTCGGGGGTTGCCACGTGTTTCAGGTGTGCCTGCATGCACTCCATCTGTCCCTTTGGGCCATCGTCATGGAGCCTCGGACATGAGGATGCGGCGCGGTGCACCGATCGCTGCCGTCGCGGGTGTCGGCGCCGTCACGGCGATGCTCGCGGGTCTCGTGACGAACACGGCCTCAGCCCAGTCGCGTTGGCCTGGCTGGCTGCGCTGGTTGCAGGTTCATCCCTGGCTGTCGTTCGTCATGCTGGGGGCGGCTACCGCCGGGCTGACGGCATTGCTCGCCCTGTTGGACGGTCACCGAACGGAGGTCCAGGGCCATGATCCGACGTCACGTCGGGTTGACGCGGCGGACCCGCCCGGTGCTGCTCTGGTGCTTCGGTCGCTGCCGCGCGATACCACGGCGTTCACCAACCGGACCGCCGAGCTGAACTCGCTGGTGCGCTCGGTACGTGTCGCGCAGGAGAACGGTGAGGCCCTGCCGGTCCATGTGATCGACGGCATGCCCGGCGTCGGCAAGACCGCCTTGGCGGTACACGCCGGACACATCCTGTCCGACCGTTTCCCGGACGGGCAGCTCTTCCTGAACCTCAATGGGCACACTCATGGCCGTAACCCCGTGCAGGCGGGCGAGGCACTGGCCGCGCTGCTCGCGGCCACCGGGGTGCCGACGCATCAGATACCCGTCAGCGACGACGTCGGAGCCGTCACCGAGGCCCGGGCCGCCATGTGGCGCAGCAGGCTCGCCGACAAGAAGGCATTGCTGATCCTCGACAACGCGGCCAGCTACCAGCAGTTGGAACCTCTGCTCCCGGGTGGGGACGAGTGCCTGGTGCTGGTGACCAGTCGAAAGCGGCTGGCTGCCCATGAAGAGGTGGTCCTGCCAGTGGACGCACTGCCGCCGGAGCACGCGGCGGACCTGTTCGTACGGCTCAGCGGTCGGCCGGCGGACGAGCTCGACCACGGTGTGCTGAACGAGCTGGTGCGGCTCTGCGGATACCTGCCACTGGGCGTGTCACTGCTCGCGGCGCGGCTCCGACACCATCCCTCATGGAAAGCCGAAGACCTGCACGAGCGGCTGGTGGCGGAGCAGGACCGCCTGGGAGAGCTGCGCGCAGGGGAGCGCGCCATCACCGCGACCTTCGATCTCTCCTACCGGGATCTCACCCCGGAGCGGCAGCGAGTCTTCCGACAGCTCGGCCTCTACCCGGGCACCGATCTCGACGCGTACGTCGGTGCGGCCCTTGGCGAGGTCTCGGTCGTTGTGGCCCGCCGACACCTCGACGGGCTCTATGACGACCACCTGATCGACGAGCATCCTGGTAGTCGTTACCGGCTTCATGACCTACTGCGCGACTACGCCCGCGGTCTCGCCTCCGAGGGGGACAGCATGGACCACGTACAGTCCGTCCAGCGCTTGTGCATGTACTACCTCTCCGCTCTCGCCGACGCGAACGGGCACATCGTCCGCAGCGGCGCCTCGGTGCCGCCTCCTCCTGACGCCCCTCGACAGGTGGAGACTCCTGTCCTGCAGTCGAGAGCGGACGCTTTGAACTGGCTGGAGAACGAGCGTGCCAACATCCTGGCCTGCATCCGGCGGGCGAACAGCCTCTCCCTGTACGACGCCGTGATGCGAATGGCTGTGGCCATGGCACCCTTTCTCCGCCAGGCCGGCCCCTGGGACCAGGCAGTCGGGCTCCACAGGACCGCCGCCGGGGCCGCACGCCAAGTCGGCGACCGGCAGGCACTGGCCCATGCCCTTGCCGAGCTGGGGGTCGTACGGCGCTTCATGGCCGCATACCCCGAAGCCGTCGAGACCCTGAACGAAGCGGTGACGCAATACGACGCCGTCGGCGACCGACGCGGCAAGGCGGACGCCCTGAACCAGCTGGGCATCGTGTGGTACCTGACCGCCGACAACGCCGACGCGGCCCGCGCCCAAACCGAGGCCCTGACTCTCTACCGGGAGCTGGACTACCGGCTCGGCCAGGCCAACGCACTCGCCGACCTCGGCATGGTGTGGCGCCAGATGAGCCGGTTCGACGCCGCGACGGAGGCGCAGAGTGAGGCCCTGTCGATCTACCGAGAGCTTGGCGACCGGTACGGGGAGGCGAACTCCCTGCGGGACCTGGGCGTCGTCCACTGCCTCACGGGCGCCTACGACCTGGCCGCGCGGCACCATCATGAGGCGTTCGACATCTACGCCGAGCTGGACGACCGCGAACACCAGGCGTATGCCCTCAACGAGTCGGGGGCGGTTCGGCGGCTCACCGGAGACATCGAGGGAGCGCGGGCAGCGCACAGCCAAGCCTTGACGCACTTCACCGAACTCGGCGACCGGTTCGGCAGGGCGAACAGCGTGCGTCTTCTGGGCGTGGTGGAGCGTGTGTCCGGGGATGCCCATGCGGCGTCCCGGCTACAGGAAGAGGCCCTGGACACTTACCGCGAACTCGGCAGCCGCGGGGGTGAGGCTGCCTCGCTGAGTGAACTGGGCGCGACCCGCGGCGTGCTCGGCGAGCGAGCCGGTGCCATAGAGGCGTTCGAGCGAAGCCTGGAGATCCAACGCGCCCTCGGCGACCGGTGCGGAGAGGCGGAGCTCCTGAATCACTGGGGCAAGTTGCTCGTTTCCAGCGACCCGGCAGACGCACGCGAGCACTTCCAGCAGGCACTTCGCCTCGCGCAGGACATCCACTGCCCCTTGGAAGAAGCGCGGGCCCTGGAAGGTATCGGCCGCTGCGACCTGGTGGTCGACGGACCAGTTCGGGCAGAGGACCTGCTGCGTACCGCGGTCATCTTGTACCGGCGACTGGGTGCGAATTCGGCAGCCGACGACGTCGAACGGCTGCTGGTGTCGCAGCGGGGTTGAGCTCAGCAGTGGCCGAATTCCCCATCAGTGTACGGATGTTGAGGGTGCTACGTTGCCTTTGGTCTGTTACTTCAACCCCGTCGCACCGTGCCGGGACTCGGCACGTTTCTCACGAGGAGTGTTGAATGCCGTCACCCACGTCCGTCAGGGAGCCTCGCGACATGATGCCTCTCAGCCCGGCATCCGCGGAGCCGACGGCCTCGGGTACCGCGGTCCTGGACCGTGTGGCCGCGCGCGTCCGGCAGCGGCTGGAAACCGAGCAGGCCGCGACGAACCGGGTCGGCGACGGCACCCACGCAGCCTCGCTCATCTGGCCCTGGCCGCTGTGAGCTCGTCCGCTCGATGACGCACCCCGGAGCCCAAGCTCCTTTCCGGACGTTCATCCTCAAGGTCGCCAACCGCTGCAACATCGACTGCGACTACTGCTTCGTCTTCAACTCCAAGGACCAGGCGGCACGGCGTCTGCCCGCCCGGATGGACCTGGACGTGGCCCGGGCAGCTGCTCGTCGGGTCGGTGAACACGCCGCAGCACACGATCTGCAGGCCGTCCATGTCGTAGTGCACGGCGGAGAGCCGTTGCTGGTCGGCGTCCGACACCTGGCCGACCTCTTGGGCGCCGTCCGGGAAGGGGTACCAAGCGGGACGCAGGTCCGATTCGAGCTCCAGACCAACGGGACCCTGCTGTCCGGCGGCTGGCTGAACCTCTTCGAACGGTACGGGGTGGCGGTGGGCGTCAGCCTCGACGGGCCGCCGAGCGCGAACGACCGGCATCGGCTCACCCACGCCGGGCGGTCGAGCGCCGCCTCCGTCGTGCGCGGCATCGAGTTGCTGCGGTCCCGGCCGCACCTGTTCGCGGGGCTGCTGGCCGTCGTGGACCTGGCCAACGACCCCGTGGAGGTTCACAACTACCTGGCGGCGTTCGAACCGCCCGTGATCGACTTCGGCCTGCCGCACGCGACCCACGACGACCCGCCCAGCCGCGGCTGCCCGAGCGTGCCCGAGTACGGGTTATGGATGAGCAGGGTCTACGACGCCTGGCTCGCTCGGCCCGAGTACCGGCACAGCATCCGGATGCTGGAGGACATCGTGGCCCTCAGCTCCGGCGTGCGCGGCTCGGTGGAGACGCTCGGCCTGGCTCCTCCGACGAGCATCGTGATCGAGTCCGACGGTTCGATCGAGGCCGTGGACACCCTGCGGTCGGTCGAGGAGGGCGCCACTTGGCTCGGCCTTGACGTCTTCCACCACTCCTTCGACGAGGCGCTGCCGCATCCGAAACTGCTGCATCGCCAGTACGGCAAGGACACGCTCGCGGAGAAGTGCCGCGGTTGCCCGCTCGTGGACGTGTGCGGCGGGGGCTACCTCCCGCACCGCTTCAGCGCCGCCGTCGGCTACCGGAATCCGTCGGTCTACTGCGCGGACCTGGAGTACCTCATCCGGCATGTCCAGGGCTCGCTGCGGCAGCATGGCTGGAGCCCGCACACGCAGGCCACTTCGTCTCCGTAGGCGCGTGTGCGTACCGCCGCGGGGGAATGACGCGTTGGAGCGAACAAGTGCAACAGCGACCGAAGCGACCAAGGAACAACAGGAGGCGCGGATGACCGTGACGATCCGTCCCGCGGAGAAGCGGGACATCCCCGCCGTGGCCCAGCTGATCGAGGAGATTGAGCGCTTCTACGGGGCGAATGACGCTGATATCCAGCCGCTTGAAGAGCGCCGCTCCCAGGTGGAAGAGGCCCTCTTCGGTGCGCCGCCGCTGGCTTCCGCCCTGCTCGTTGCGGACGAGACCGGGGACATCGTCGGCCTGGCCGCCTACTCCTTCCTCTGGCCTGCCGCCGGCTCCTCGCACTCCCTGTTCCTCAAGGAGCTCTACGTCCGCGACGCCCTGCGCCGGCAGGGCATCGGTGTCCGCCTCATGGACGAACTCCGCGCCCTGGCCGCCACGCGCCGCGGGTGCAGCCGAGTGGAATGGATGACCGACCGCGACAACCCGGGCGCGCGGGCCTTCTACAAGTCGCTCGGGTTCGCCGAGTCCAACGGGAAGATCGTCTACCAGGTCGACAGCAGCACGGCCTGAGCAGCCGCGACGTCACGCCCCGCCACGTCCCGGTGCGAGTTCGGCCCAGACGGTCTTGGCGTGGGCGGGGGCTTCGTCCACACCCCAGCGGTGGGCGTAGGCCGCGACGATCAGTAGTCCCCGGCCGGTCTCCGAGTCCTGAGCCGCCGGGTCCGGGGTACGCGGGATCCGGTCGCACCGGGCGTCGGTCACCTCGATACGGAGCGTGCCGTCGTCGTGCAGTTTCAGGCCGAGCCTGAAGTCCCTTCCCCTGACCCTTCCGTGCAGTACGGCGTTGGCGGCCAGCTCCGCCACCACCTGCACCGCCTCCTCGAACGGCACGCCCCAGTCGGCCAGATGGCGCTCCGTGAGGAGGCGGGCGAGACGGGCGCCTCTGCGGGTTGCCGACAGCTGGATGCGGAGGTGGTTTTTTTCGTTCACGTCACCCAGCGTGGTCATTCCTCCCTACTCTGAACAGCGACGACCACGGTACGCAGCGTGACTGTCCGGGTGGTTTGTGCCGCCGTACGGCTCGTACGTCAGGAGGGGTGAGGGTGGAGGACGAGGAGGCCGAGGCCGTACTCAGGGCGGTCGGGCGGCAGATCAAGGCCTGGCGGGAGTCCGCCGGGATGAAGCAGGCGGAACTCGGGGCCGCCATCGGGTACGGCGAGGAGATGGTCTCGTCGGTGGAGCGCGGGCGCAGGGTCCCCAAGCCCGACTTTCTCGACAAGGCCGATGAAGTGCTGGGCGCGGGCGGGAAGTTGTCCGCCATGAAGGAGGACGTGGAGAAGGCTCGGTATCCGAAGAACGTTCGGGATCTGGCCAGGCTGGAGGACGAGGCCGTTGAGATGGGGGCTTACGTCAGCTCTCACATCCACGGCTTGTTGCAAACGGCTGAATATGCACAGGCGGTGTACACGCTGCGGCGTCCGGCATATACGGAAGAGGAGATCGAACGGCTCGTCGCAGCGCGCATGGCACGAAAGTCTGTCTTCAACAGGGTGCCGCGTCCGCTGATCACGTTCGTTCAGGAAGAGGTGACACTGCGAAGGCCTGTCGGAGGCAGGGAGGTCCTGCGACGACAGCTTGAACACCTCGTGGACGTCGGCCGGTTGCCACATGTGGAGATCCAGGTGATGCCTACGGACCGGCAGGATCACGCCGGACTGAGCGGACCCATCAGGCTGCTGAAGCTCCAGAACGGTAAGACCCTGGGACACTTGGAAGTGCAGTTGCACAGCCGAGTGATCAGCGACCCCCGGGAAGTACAGATCCTCGATATGCGCTATGGAATGATCCGAGCACAGGCTCTCTCGCCCCGGGAGTCGATGGCGTTCATCGAGAAAGTGCTGGGAGACGAAGCATGACCACCTCCACGCTGACGTGGTTCAAGAGCAGCTACAGCAGCGCTGACGGTCCCGACTGCGTCGAAGTAGCCATAACCCCCGCCATCATCCACATCCGCGACTCCAAGAACACGGAGGGCGCCCGACTCTCCGTCACCGGCGCCACCTGGACGGAGTTCCTCAGCTTCGCGGCGGAGAGCTGAGCGCCAGGAGCACCTCCGTGCGGCGGTCCATGGCCCACGGATAGTCGGGGACGAGTTCCAACGCGCGGTCCAGAGCCGCGAGTGCCTCGCCGTGGCGGCCCAGGTTGGCCAGGGAGGCGCCTCGGCTGGCGTGGGCCGAGGCGTAGTCGGGGTTGATGCGAAGGGCACGGTCGTATTCGGCGAGTGCCTCCTCGTCGCGGCCCGCGTTCCTGAGCGCGTCGCCCCGTACACAGGCGATCCAGGGTGAGTCCGGGAGGAGTCGCAGCGCCCGGTCCAGATCCGCGAGCTGCCGGTCGTGTTCGCCTCGGTCGCGCCAGACCCGGGACCTGCTCGTCAGGGCCCATACGTCCTCGGGATCGAGGTCCAGGGCGCGGTCCAGGTCGGAGTGCGCTCGGTCGAGGCGGCCCAGGGCGTACTGCGTGACGCCCCGGGACGCCCACGCCCCGCCATAGCCCGGCTGCAGGGCCACGGCACGGTCCAGGTCCCCGAGCGCCGCGCCGTAGAGGCCCTGCTCCCGTCGGTACTCGCCGCGCGCGTAGAGGACCCTGGCGTTGTCCGGCGAGAGTTCCTCGGCGCGGTCCAGGTCCGCGACCGCGGACTCGTGGTCGCGGAGGTCGGCGCGGACCAGCGCGCGCCAGTAGTACGCGTGCCAGCTGTCCGCGTCGGCCTCCATGGCGTGTTCGCACTCCGCGACAGCACCCTCGTAGTCGGAGCGCCGCCTCAGCTCCCGGGCGCGCATCACCCGCGCGAGCACCTGTGCCGACGTGTCGAGACAGCCCCGGTGCAGGAGCAGCCCGAGCGCCTCGAAGATCCCCTCCTCCAGTGCGCCGAGCAGGTCACGTCCCCACGCGCGCACGGCCTCGCTGTCCGCGTCCTCGCCCGCCTCCACCAGGGTCTGCACCCACCGGCGGGCCACCACCTCGCCCTCGGTGCAGGCGCCGGTCACGTCGCCCAGCAGCAAGGGCAGTGCCTCCCGGGCCGGTAGCGCGCACAGCATGTGGTACGACTCCTCCAGCCGCAGCTCCCGCCATTGCGCGTCCGCCCACAGCTCGTCGGCGGGACGGCCCGCCGCCGTCTCCTCCTGCCACCGCCCGAACTCCTCCGCCAGCCGCCGCTGCCGCCGCGCCCAGCCCCGCGGCGACCGCCGGCGCTGCAGGCGGAGCATCGAGGCGCGTACGACGTCGTGGTACTGCGCCCGGTCGGAGCGCTCGCCGACGAACGGCAGGCCGCGCAGCCAGTCGTACAGGGCCTCGGTCTCGTCCTCCGGACGCTCCGCCACCGCCCGGAAGACGTCGGCGTCCAGTCTCCGGGGCAGTGCACAGGCCAGTGCCACGCCCCGCCGGACGGGATCCGGCTCCCACTTCAGGAAGCGTTCGACGGCCGTGGCGCTGGGGTCGCCGATGTCGTCCGGGTCGGTGGGACGTTGCTCGGCCAGGGTGGACACCAGCAGCGGGAGTCCGCCCGTCAGGCGCAGTACCTCCGCGACGACCGGCTCGGCCACCACTCCCCGGTCCGCCAGCAGACCCCGTGCCTCCGCCTCCGTGAACGGCCCGAGCGGGACGTCCGTCATGAAGTCCGCGAAGCCGGCCCAGCGGGCGGTGTCGAAGGGGCGCTGGCCGGCGGTCACCACGACCACGTTGGCGGGCAGCGTGCCGTGCCGGTCGGTCGTCATCGTCTCGTACAGCCAGGCATCGGCGAAGGGCGCGATCCGCTCGTACGTGTCGAAGAAGAGGACGATCCACGGCACCGTGGAGGCCAGGTCCGCCAGTTCGTCCAGCAGTTTGGGGGTCAGCACCTGTTCCGGTGACAGCACGAGTTGCACGTCGTCCTGGCTGGCGAAGCGGGCGCTGAGGCCGCGTCTCAACCTGTCGGCGTACTGGGCGAACTGGGTCGCGTCGACCGCGCCCACGAACGGCCCGGCGCCCGGTATCAGGCCCAGGCCCGCGAGCCCGGCCCGGACCGCGGTGGCCGTCACCGGTGAGGGGCCCTCCGGCTCCAGCCCCGCCACCACCGCCTCCGCCTCGTGGCGCCGCTCCCGCCAGGCGGCCAGCGCACGGTCGAACTTCTTCACCTCATGGCCCTGCCCGGCGAATTCGCGGCTCATCGCGGCCATCGCCTCCGGCACGCTCCCCACGCCCTCGTCGACGTACGCCGTGAGCGCGCCCCGTTCCCGGGCGATCTGCTCCAGCTCCCGGACCAGGAACGTCTTTCCGACACCGGCGTTGCCGTGGATGTGGAAGAGGAAGCGGTGGCGTTCGTCCTCGGGCGGAAGGTCCAAGTTCTGCCGGAAGGCGGCCCGTTCGTCGCCGCGCCCGACGAACCCCGCCCGCCTGCGCCGCCCGATCAGCTCCTGCATCGACCGCCGTGCCCGCGCCATCCCTACGCCCTTCCCCCGAGGTCAGCCTCCACATTCTGGCGCAATGCCCACGCGAGAAGTCGGTCTGCGACAGGAGAGAATTCAGCCATGACCACCACCCCCACCCGTAACTCAAGCCTCAGGCTTGCCGCCGGTGTGCTCACCGGCATACTCGCCCTCTACATCGCACTCGTCGCCCTCGGGAACATCACCGACTTCGGGACGAACCAGCAGTTCGTCCGGCATGTGCTGGCGATGGACACGACGTTCAAGGACGACGACCTGATGTGGCGGGCCATTACCAGTACCGCGCTTCAGGACACCGCCTACGTCGCGATCATCGTGTGGGAGACGGTGGCGGCCCTGGTCCTGATCTGGGGGACGTATCTCTGGGCGCGGGGGAAAGACGATCTCGCCCGGCGCTTCTCCACCTATGGCCTGCTGATGCTGCTGCTGCTCTTCGGCGCCGGTTTCATCGCGATCGGCGGTGAGTGGTTCTCGATGTGGCAGTCGAAGACATGGAACGGGCTGGACGCGGCGACCCGGGTGTTCCTGCTCAGCGGGGTGGCGTTGATCGTCAACCAGCTGCCGGGGCAGCGCGCGCAGGAGGATCCGGCTAGTTGACGACCGTGACCCTGGTTCCCTGATCGCCGAAGGCCCACAGGGCGGCGCCGTCTTCCTTGTGCATGCGGATGCCGCCCAGCTTCTGGCCGTTCGCCGGTGGCGGCGAGGCGCCGTCCAGGGCGTTGGAGAAGGCTATGTTCACGCCGGATGCCTTGGTGAAGTACATGACGTGCTCGATCTGGACGCCGTCCGAGCCCTTGATGGACTGGATGCGCAGGGTGACCGAGTAGCGACCGGGCTGCGGGCCCACCGTGCCCGGCCACACCGTGAACGTACGGTTCGCCTTGCCGGTCGCGTCCACCAGCCATACGCGCTTCTCGCCGAGCGAGTAGACGACCCGCCGGCCCGTGCCGGACTCCTGCGGGAGCGCGGGCGGCCCCGACGGCTTCTTCGGCTCGGCGGGCCCGTGGGCGCCCGCCGACGCCGAAGCGCTGGGTTTGGCCGTCGCGGCCGTGGGATGCGGCCCGTGGTTCGCCTGGACGGCGAGGGCGACGACGGCCGCGGTCGCCCCGGCGGTCAGACCGGAGACCCAGGCCCACGAGGGCAGTCGGGCAGCCACGGGTACGCATCTCCTCCGCTACGGGTCCCCTCTCAGCACGAGGGTCGGATCATCGTACTCAGTCCGGGCTCAGTCCAGGACAGGCAGCAGGTCGGGCAGGTGCCCGTCGGAGGCCTCCGCCGCCCGCTGCCGTTCCCCGGACACCTCGCCGTACAGGGTCGTACGCGGTTTCGCCGGGCGGCCGGCCGCCTCCGCGACCGCCACCAGGTCCCGGATCGATTTGTACGAGCCGTAGGACGAGCCCGCCATCCGGGAGATCGTCTCCTCCATCAGCGTGCCGCCCAGGTCGTTCGCCCCGGAGCGGAGCATCTCCGCCGCACCCTCGACGCCAAGTTTGACCCAGCTTGTCTGGATGTTGGGGATGTAAGGGTGCAGGAGGAGGCGGGCCATCGCCGTCACGGCCCTGTTGTCCCGCGTGGTCGGGCCGGGGCGTGCGATGCCCGCCAGGTACACCGGCGCGTTCGTGTGGATGAAGGGGAGCGTCACGAACTCCGTGAAGCCGCCCGTGCGCCGCTGGATCTCCGCCAGCGTGCGCAGATGGCCGAGCCAGTGGCGGGGCTGGTCGACATGGCCGTACATCATCGTGGAGGAGGAGCGGATGCCCAGCTCGTGGGCGGTGGTGATCACCTCGATCCACGTCGCCGTGGGCAGCTTGCCCTTGGTCAGCACCCAGCGGACCTCGTCGTCCAGGATCTCCGCCGCCGTACCGGGGATGGAGTCCAGCCCCGCTTCCTTGGCGGCGGACAGCCACTCCCGGATCGACATGCCGGTGCGGGTCGCGCCGTTGACGACCTCCATCGGTGAGAAGGCGTGGACGTGCATGCCGGGGACCCGCTCCTTCACCGCCTTCGCGATGTCGAAGTACGCCGTGCCCGGCAGGTCGGGGTGGATCCCGCCCTGCATGCAGACCTCGACCGCGCCCACGTCCCAGGCCTGCTGGGCGCGGTCCGCGACCTGGTCCAGGGAGAGGGTGTACGCGTCCGCGTCGGTGCGGCGCTGGGCGAAGGCGCAGAAACGGCAGCCCGTGTAGCAGACATTGGTGAAGTTGATGTTGCGCGTGACGATGTAGGTGACGTCGTCGCCCACCGCCGACCTGCGCACGTCGTCCGCCACCCGGCACAGCGCGTCCAGCGCCGGGCCGTCCGCGTGCAGCAGGGCCAGGGCCTCGGCGTCCGTGAGCCGGGTGGGGTCGTCGGCCGCCGTGCGCAGCGCCTGGCGCACGTCCGTGTCGATGCGCTCGGGCACCATGCCGGGGGCGGCCGCCTCGCGCAGCGCCTCCCAGTCGCCGTAGACCTCGTCGAAGTCGTCGCGCCGGTCGGCGGTACGGCCCTCGGTGTCGATCGTGCGGTGCAGGTCCGTGCGGCCGCTGGGTACGAAGGCCTCCTCCGGCTCCTGCCACGGGTGTCCCTCGACCACCGCGTCCGGGAGGGCGAGGCCGGTCTCCGGGTCGGCCAGCGCGGCGACGTGCGGGCGCAGCCGCGGATCCAGCCAGGGCTCGCCGCGGCGGACGAACTCCGGGTAGACGCAGAGACGTTCACGCAGCTCGAAGCCCGCGGCGGCCGACTTCGCGGCCAGCTCCTCGATCTGCGGCCAGGGGCGTTCCGGGTTGACGTGGTCGATGGTCAGGGGCGACACCCCGCCCCAGTCGTCGATCCCGGCGCCGATCAGCCGCTCGTACTCGGAGTCGACGAGGTTCGGCGGGGCCTGGAGGCAGCCGCCCGGGCCCATGATGAGCCGGGCGACGGCCACCGTGGCGACCAGGTCGTCCAGTTCGGCGTCCGGCATGCCGCGCATCGCCGTGTCCGGCTTGGCCCGGAAGTTCTGGATGATCAGCTCCTGGATGCCGTGGTAGGCCCGGGAGACCTTGCGCAGGGCGAAGAGGGACTCCGCGCGCTCCTCGTACGTCTCGCCGATGCCGATCAGCAGGCCGGAGGTGAAGGGGACGGAGGAACGGCCCGCGTCCTCCAACACCCGCAGGCGTACGGCCGGTTCCTTGTCCGGGGAGCCGTGGTGCGGGCCGCCGGGCTCGGACCAGAGCCGGGTCGCGGTCGTCTCCAGCATCATGCCCATGGAGGGTGCGACCGGCTTCAGGCGCTGGAAGTCCGTCCAGGTCATGACGCCCGGGTTGAGGTGGGGCAGCAGGCCCGTCTCCTCCAGGATGCGGACGGAGACGGCACGGACGTAGGCGATGGTGTCGTCGTAGCCGTGCGCGTCCAGCCACTCGCGCGCCTCGGGCCAGCGGTCCTCGGGCTTGTCACCGAGGGTGATCAGGGCTTCCTTGCAGCCCAGGGCGGCGCCCTTGCGGGCGATGTCGAGCACCTCGTCGGGGGACATGAACATCCCGTGGCCCGCCCGGCGCAGCTTGCCGGGGACGGTGACGAAGGTGCAGTAGTGGCACTTGTCCCGGCACAGCCGGGTGAGGGGGATGAAGACGCTCTTCGAGTAGGTGATGACACCGGGTCTGCCCGCCGCCTCCAGGCCGGCGTCCCGCACCCGGGCGGCGGATGCGGCGAGGTCGGTCAGGGCCTCGCCGCGGGCCTGCAGGAGCACCGCCGCCTCGGTGACGTCGAGGGCGACACCGTCGCGGGCACGTTTGAGGGCGCGACGCATGGAGTTCTCGGTGGGGCCGGTTCCGGAGGTCGCGGAAGTCGTCATCTCTTGAGCATACGTTCGGGCTGATCACGGCAGCCCCGCGCACTATGCCGCGCCATCGGCCGGAAAAGTGCCGTACTCGTCCAGCAGCCGCAGCACCTCCGCCTCCCCCGCCGACGGCAGTTGGAGCACGACCTCCTCGATGCCCAGCCGGGCGTAGTGGGCGAGCTTGCCGGGGGTGGGCAGGACGGCGTACGGGACCACCTGAAGGGCGGACGGGTCGCGGCCCGCGTCCGCCCAGACGGAGCGCAGCACGGGCAGCGACTCGGTGAGCCCGCGTCCGCCGATCGGCAGCCAGCCGTCCGCGTACTCGCAGATGTGTGCGAACAGTTTGGGCCCGGCCGCCCCGCCGATGAGGGTGCGGGGGCCGACGACCGGCCCGCGCGGCTTCCGCACCGGCTTGGGGAAGGCGAGGCTCGGCCGCACGGCCCCGAACTCCCCGTCGTACCCGACCGGCTCCTCGGACCACAGCGCCCGCATGAGGCCCATCCGGTCCCGGACCAGTTCCCGGCGGGTGCGCCACTCCACTCCGTGGTCGGCGGCCTCCTCGACGTTCCAGCCGTAGCCGAGGCCGAGGGTGAAGCGGCCGCCGGAGAGGTGGTCGAGAGTGGCGATCTGCTTGGCCAGGGCGATCGGGTCGTGCTGGGCGGCCAGCGTGATGCCGGTGCCGAGCGCCAGCCGCCGGGTGACGGCCGCGGCTTGGCCCAGGGCGACGAAGGGGTCGAGGGTGCGGGTGTATTCACGCGGCAGGTCGCCGCCCGAGGGGTAGGGCGTGGTTCGCTCGACGGGGATGTGGGTGTGCTCGGGGAGGTACAGGCCCGCGAAGCCCCGGGCTTCCAGTTCGCGGGCCAGGCGCGTGGGGGTGATGGTCTCGTCCGTGAGGAAGATCGTTACGGCGATGCGCATGGGTGTTCTGTACCCGGAGCCGCCCCAACTGTCCATACCGGCCGGTCGGGATTTGGGCGCGTGTCGTGGGGGCTGGTTGATCGTCCTTGGCGGGTGCGGCGCCGTCGTGGCTTGTCGCGCAGTTCCCCGCGCCCCTGAGGTCGGCTTACGTTGGGCGTGTGACGACGTTGCGCGGCACTGTTGCTCCCGGCTCACCGGATTACGTCCGCCTGCCCTTCGAAGTGGCCCACGGAATCCGCGAGTTGCACGTCTCGTACACCTACGACAGACCCGCCGTACCACCCGGGACCCCTGGCAACGCGCTCGACATCGGGCTCTTCGACGAGCGTGGTGTCGAACTGGGCGGGCGGGGGTTTCGGGGGTGGTCGGGTGGGGCTCGTACGGAGTTCTTCGTGCGGGCCGACGAGGCGACGCCCGGGTATCTCCCGGGCCCGCTGCACCCCGGGACCTGGCACATCGTGCTCAGTCCGTACACGGTCGCGCCGCAGGGGCTGACGTACGAGGTGACGGTCAGCCTCACCGAGGGTGAGTCCGGCCCGGCACCTCGGCCGGTGTATCCCCCCGCCCGGGCGGGGGGGCGGGGCCGGGCCTGGTACCGGGGCGACTGCCATCTGCACTCCTGGCACTCCGACGGGCGCCGCACCCCGGGCGAGATCGCGGCGCTGGCCCGTGCGGCCGGCCTGGACTTCATCAACAGCTCCGAGCACAACACGACCTCCTCGCACGCCCACTGGGCGGAGGTGGCGGGCGAGGACCTGCTCGTGCTGCTGGGCGAGGAGGTCACCACGCGCAACGGGCATGTGCTGGCCCTCGGGACCGAGCCGGGCACCTTCGTCGACTGGCGGTACCGGGCGCGTGACGGCCGCTTCGGGCACTTCGCGCGGCGGATCCGGGAGGCCGGGGGGCTGGTCGTACCGGCCCATCCGTACGCCGACTGCGTCGGGTGCGCCTGGAAGTTCGGGTTCGGGCAGGCCGACGCGGTCGAGGTGTGGAACGGGCCGTACACGCCCGACGACGAGGTCGCGCTGGCCGCCTGGGACGCCCGGCTCGTGGCATCCGTCAGGGAGAACCGGGAGTGGCTGCCGGCGATGGGCAACAGCGACGCGCACCGCGACCCGGACGTGATCGGCCTGCCCCAGACGGTCGTCCTCGCCGATGACCTCAGCCGTGCGGCGATCCAGGAGGGCATCCGCGCGGGCCGCTCCTACCTGGCCGAGTCGCGGTACGTGAGCCTGGCCTTCACCGCGAGCTGCGAGGACGGTCGGCGGGCGGGGATCGGCGAGCGGCTGGCGGTGAGCGACGACACTTCGGTCACGGTGCGGCTGGAGGTGTCCGGGGCGCCGCGCTGCTCGGTCCGTCTCGTCACCGACCAGGGCGTGCTCCTCACCGGCGGCCCGTTGCCGGTGTCGGGCCAGGGGGTCGTCGAGTGGCGTACGACCCCGGCGTACGCGGCCTATGTGCGGGCGGAAGTGCGCCACGAGACGGCCCTCGGCCCGGTGCCGGGCGTGATGGCCGCGCTCACCAACCCCGTGTTCCTCGGCGTCACTTGATCTGAGTCGCCGCCCACTCGGCCCATTCCCGGCGCATCGCGTTGAAGCGCAGGCCGTACTCCAGGACGATCCGGCCGTAGACCGAGAGGTCGTCGTCGTCCCAGTCGATGGCCGCGTCGAGCTGCTTCAGCTGCTCGTGCTCCGCCTCGGACATCTCGATCAGCTGGGCCAGATAGGCGCGGGCCCGCTCGGGCGGCAGCACGCCGAGGAAGAAGACGCGCAGCAGGAGGTCGCTGCGGATGTTGCGCTGGGGCCTGGTCTCGGTCAGCCAGTGGCGCAGCTCGGTCAGGCCCTCGTCGGCGAGGGCGTACTCCTTGCGGCCGCGCGGGCCCTCGGCGGCGACCGTGATCAGTCCGGAGCCCGCCAGCTTGGTCAGTTCGGTGTAGATCTGGCTCTGCGTCGCCGGCCAGACGTTGGCCAGTGAGGTCTCGAAACGCTTCAGCAGGTCGTACCCGCTGGCGGGGTGTTCCGAGAGCAGGCCGAGCAGTGCGTGTTTGAGGCTCATGTCCCCCACCCTACCTTCCACATTCCACTATTGACATGTCGAGCCTCGACCTTCTACTTTTGACATGTCGGAACAGACACCTGAGACCGGGGGAAACCCAATGTCGTACCTGCGCACCTTCCTGCCCTGGATCGTCTTCGCCGTCATCCCCTCGGGGCAGTGGCAGTGGGGGGCCCTGGCCGCCCTGGTGATCGCCGTGGCGACCATCGCCCAGCAGCGGCGGTCCGGCGCCGGATTCGACGCCCTCCTCATCGAAGCCGGCTCGGCGGTCTTCTTCGCCGTCCTCGCGGCCGTGGCCTTCGCCGACCCGCACTCGGGAGTGCACGCCTACTCCGCGGCCCTCTCCTCGGGCACCCTCGCGGTCGTCGCCGGAGTCTCGCTGGCCGTCCGGCGGCCGTTCACCCTGGGCATCGCCAAGCGCACCACCCCGCGCGAGTACTGGGACCTGAAGCCGTTCATCCGGATCAACGTCGTCATCACGGCCGTCTGGACCGCCGCCTTCGTCCTGACCGCCGTCGTCCTCGCCGTACTGGCCCACTCCGGGCACGCCCACTCGACGCCCGCGACCGTCGTCCAGATCGCCGGCTTCGCCGTCCCGATGGTCTTCACCGTGCGCTACGTCGCCCACGTCCAGGCCAAGGCCGGGCAGGCGGCCCGATGAGCCCCCGGCACCTCCTGGGCAACTACGCCCCGGTCACCGAGGAACTCACCGCGCACGACCTGCCGGTGACCGGCACCCTCCCGCCCGAGCCGGCCGGCTGGTACCTGCGCAACGGCCCGAACCCGGCGGACGCCGCCTCCGGACACTGGTTCTTCGGCGACGGCATGGTGCACGGCGTCCGGCTGGAAGGCGGCCGGGCCGTCTCCTACCGCAACCGCTGGGTGCGCACGTCCCGGTTCACCGACGGAGCGCTGATGTACGGCGACCAGGGCGACCGGGACCTCACCGCGGGCCCCGCCAACACCCACGTCGTCCGGCACGCCGGCCGCACCCTCGCCCTGGTCGAGACCGCCCTGCCCTATGAACTGACCGGCGACCTCGACACCTTGGGCCCCTACGACTTCGGCGGCCGGCTGCACACCGCGATGACGGCCCACCCGAAGACCTGCCCGGCCACCGGCGAACTGCACTTCTTCGGCTACGGCATGCTGGAGCCCGACCACCTCACCTACCACCGGGCCGACGCCACGGGCGAGCTGGTGATCAGCAGGCCCGTGGAGGTGCCCGGGCCGACGATGCTGCACGACTTCGCGCTCACCGCCGGCCACGTCGTCTTCATGGACCTGCCCGTCGTCTTCGACGTCGAACTCGCCCTGACCGGCGGGACCATGCCCTACAGCTGGGACGACGGATACGGTGCCCGGCTCGGCGTCCTGCGCCGCGACGACCCGCTGGGCGAGGTCCGCTGGTTCACGGTGGACCCCTGCTACGTCTTCCACTCGCTCAACGCCTACGACGCGCCGGACGGCACGATCGTGCTGCACGTCATGCGCTACCCGGAGATGTACCGGCGCACCGCCGACGGCGGCACCGCGCCGCAGCGGGCCGTGCTGTGGAAGTGGACCCTCGACCCGGTGCGCGGGACGGTGCGCGAGGAGCAGGTCGACGACCGGCCGGGCGAGTTCCCCCGCGTCGACGACCGGCTGACCGGCCTCGGCTCCCGCCACGGACACATGACGTCCGGCACCTCACTGGTGCGCTACGACCTGACGACCGGCTCCGCCACCGCGCACGACTTCGGCCCCGGCCGCACGCCCGGCGAGGCCGTGTTCGCCCCCGCCGACGATCTGCCCGGCGGCCCCGGCTGGCTGCTCACGTACGTCCATGACGCCGCCACCGACCGCAGCGACCTGGTCGTCCTGGACGCCGGCGACCTCGCCGCCGAGCCGGTCGCCACGGTCCATCTGCCGGCCCGGGTCCCCTTCGGCTTCCACGGCAACTGGCTCGCCGACCGGGACTCCTAGGGGGTGCCGTCGCCGTGGACCCGGGCGGTCCGGCGCAGTCCGGCGATCTCGGCGACCGTCTCCAGCCAGCGGGCGACGCTCCCCTCGGCCTCCGGCCCCTCGGCGACCTGCGCGGCGGTCTCCAGCCAGTCGCGCAGCAGCGCGGACGCCTCGCGGGAGGGCAGCGGCTCGGGCAGCACGGCGGCGTAGCGCAGGCCGCCGGAGCGGACGATCTTCGCGACGAACGACAGCGAGCGCGGCACCACCCCGAGCCGGTCGAGGGTGATCGCGGCCGCGATGGCGCCGTCGCCGAACAGGGCCGTGCGGAAGGCGCCGTGGGTGAGGCCGTAACGCAGGAGGACGGGGACGTCGGTGGCGTCGAGGAGGTCGTCGTCGGTGCGGGTGGTGGGCGTGGGTGGCATACGGGCCTCGCTCGGGTCCGGGTCAGCGGACCCTGATGGTGTAGAGGAAGTACTCGGCGTCCTGGCCGGGGGTGCCGGTGGCGGTGGGGACGGGGCTCGCCGAAGCCTTGGCCTGGGCGGCGCTGCTGCACCTGGCCATCGGGCAGTGCAGCAGCTTCACCGTCGTGCTGCCCTTCTTGCGCGCCGTGAAGTCGAAGTACTCGACGCCCTCACCGCCACCGGTGACGCCCTTGGGACTGGCGTGGCTGTCCTCGCGCTTGCCGTTGTACCGCAGGACGCGCCCGCTCGGCCACGGGTCGGCGAGGTACCAGTGCTCCCCCAGGGCGGGGCTGGCCGGGACCGAGAGGGTGAACTTGGCGCCCTTGCGGACCTTGACGGAGCGCTCCTGGACGCCGTACTCGTGGTGCCCCGAACCACCGAGGAGGCCGCAGCCGGTCAGGGCGAGGGGAAGAAGGGCCGAGGCCGCCAGCAGGCGGGCTGTTGATATGCGCACGGTCAGTCCTGGTCAGTTCTGGTCGATGTAGACGCGGTTGACGTTGTCGAAGCGGTTGTCGCAGGCGCCGCTGAGATCGCCCTTGACGAAGTCGTCCTCGCTGACCCAGGTGGTGGTGCCCCAGGGGTTGTAGACCTGGAGCTTGTCGCCCTCCTGGCCGACGATCATCATGCCGTGGCCGACCCAGTCGCCGTTGTCCTCGTGCCCCTCGACGTTGATGGGGACGGGCTTGCCCTCGGCGACGGACTTCTCGATGTCGGTCAGCACGTCCCGGCGGTCGTCGGCGCCGTGCATGTCGTGCGACGCGTAGTGGTCGCCGGTGTGCGGGCTCAGCTCCTTGTCGGAGATCTCGACCTGGCCGTCGGAGTCCATGCCGTCCGGGGTGTCGCTCCAGAAGTGGGTGTAGTCCCCGTCGCCCTCCTCGTGCATCCGGTACTGCTCGTCGTGCAGCCGCTTGCGGAAGTGCGCGGGGTCGTCGTCCTGGCCGGTCGGGCCGCCGGTCAGCTCGAGGGCGTAGACCGGGTCGACCATGGCCCGCGCCGTGACGGTCGAGGACGGCACGCACGTCGCGGCGTCCTGCGACCACCGCTGGTT
This sequence comes from Streptomyces griseochromogenes, assembly GCF_001542625.1. NCBI lineage: Bacteria > Bacillati > Actinomycetota > Actinomycetes > Kitasatosporales > Streptomycetaceae > Streptomyces > Streptomyces griseochromogenes. The sequence goes on from NZ_CP016279.1 coordinate 10,141,909, forward strand.
GCCGAACGTCTGGTCGTCGGTGTTGTGGTTGGAGCCGTTGTCGTTCCTGCCCTCGTCGTTCAGGCTGTCCGTCTGCGTGGTGATCGGCGCCAGATGGTCCTCCAGCCACGCCGGGTCCTTGCCGTGGATCTTCCCGGCGAACTTCTCGACGTCGTCGGCGGAGTAGCCCGAGGCGAGGGCCTTCAGGATGTACGCCTTCTCCTGCGGGGTGGAGGCGTTCGCCAGCAGTGTGTCCATGCGGGCCCGGTCGGCGGCCGGCAGACGGTCCATGGCACGGCCGGATCGTTCGAGATCGTTGGCGCTGAGGATCTCGTTCATCTCGGGGTCGCCGTCGGGGTTGCTGGTGTCGGCCAGCGCCAGGCGGTCGGCGGCGGTGAGCCCGTCGGCGTCGAGCTTTCCGGCCCGCGCCTTCGACGCCCACTTGTTCAGGTCCCGGGCCGCCGCGCGGGCGGCGTCGTCGGCGGCGACGGCGGCCTTGAGCCGCAGGTCGACGCCCGCGGAGGCGACGGAACGGGCCTTGAGCCGGGCCGTCTCCTCGTCGTCGTCCTCGTACCAGTCGTCGAAGAAGCCGTCCTTGCCGCCGAGCATGGTGCGCGCCTGGTGCAGCTTGGCCCGGCCCCCGCGGTCCTGGTCCTGCGCGCCCTTGACCGAGTCGGCGAGGCTCAGCAGCGCCTTGGCGCCGCCCTCGAACGCGTCGGCCAGGTGCTGGGCGTCCCGGGAGGCGGCGGCCACCACGGCGGAGGCGAGGACGCTCGTGTCTCCGACCCACACCTCGGGCAGGCCCTTGCGGGCCACCTTGTCGACCCGGTCGCGCACATCGGTGGCGTCGTCGCACTGGCCGCGGTAGCGCTTGGCCAGCGACTCCAGCGTCGCGTGGTCACCGGCCGGCGCGGACACCGCCAGGGCGTCGTCGATCGCGTCGATCAGGTCGTTCTTGCTGTCGGCCGAGGAGATGGTGTCGCACAGGCCCGTCAGCTTCTTGCGGCGGTCGGTGGTGTCCTCCGTCGTCATGGCGCGCCGCCCCTCAGTAACCGGCCAGCGCCGACGGGCGGTCGGCGTGGGCGGGCATCGTGGTGAGGTGGCTGTCCCCGGCCGGCACCCGCACACTGCGCACGCTGGTGTCGACGAGCCCGTCGCTGCCGCCGTACGCGCCCTTGGAGCCCCGCACCTTGTCCGCGAGCTCGTGCAGCGCCGCCTGAAGCGTCTTGGCCTCCGCCTCCCAGGCGGCGGCGTACGCGTTGAACGCCGCGGCGGAGTCCGGGCCGCCCAGCGCGTCGTCCGTGTAGCAGAGACCGGGCTCGATCGCCTTGCGTATCCTGCCCGTGTCGTCGCCCGCGCCGTCCAGTTCCTTCGCCTGGCCGGACATGCCGGACTTGACCGTGAAGCCGTCCGAAGACGCGCCCATCATGCTCCCCCGTCGCATTCGATCATGACCGCCGGGGAGGCTAACACGCGTCAGTCGTACGCTCGTCCGTGAAGCACACGGCCCCCACAGGGCTGCCACACCATCCACCCGAGGCATGCGGCCCTGAGCCGCCGGCGGAAGATCAGGAGAGCCCCAGGCATGTCACGCAAGGCCGGTCTCAAGCAGCGGATCGTCACCCGCTTCCAGCGCCACCTCGCCAACCCGCTCAACCGGCGCCTGCCGTTCCAGACCGTCCTGGAGACCACCGGCCGCACCTCGGGCCTGCCCCGGCCGACGCCGGTGGGCGGTCGCCGGGTCGGGGACTCCTTCTGGATCGTCTCGGAGTTCGGGTTCAAGTCCCAGTACGTGCGCAACATCCAGGCCGACCCGGACGTCCGCGTCCGCATCGGCGGCCGCTGGCACCACGGCACCGCCCACCTCCTGCCGGAGGACGACGCCGTGGCCCGCCTGCGCGCCCTGCCCCGCTTCAACAGCGCGGCCGTGCGGGCCTTCGGCACCGATCTGCTGACGGTACGGGTGGACCTGACGGACTGAGAAAAGGCGTTGGACGATCGCCTGCCCGGGCCGACGCTCCGAGGCCCGCTCATCCCGGCCAGACGATCGCCTGCACCTCGCTGTACGCATGCAGGGCGTAGGAGCCGACGTCCCGGCCGACCCCGCTCTTCTTGAAGCCGCCGAAGGGCGCCTCCATGTTGCGGCCGACCGTGTTGACACCCACGCCGCCGGCCCGCAGCCGCCGGGCCACGCGGAAGGCACGGGCCACATCGCCCGACCAGACGTAGTCGATCAGGCCGTAGTCGGAGTCGTTGGCGAGGGCCACGCCCTCGTCCTCCTCGTCGAAGGGAATCACCGACACCACCGGTCCGAAGATCTCCTCCCGCGCCACCCGCATGTCGTTCGCGCAGTCGGCCAGCAGGGCCGGTGCGACATAGAACCCCCGCTCCAGAGGCGGACGTTCGCCACCGAAGACCACCGTCGCACCCTCCTTGCGCCCCAGCTCGACGTACGACTCCACCCGCGCCCGGTGCTCGCCGGAGATCACCGGCCCCACGACCGTGTCCGGCTCCCTCGGATCGCCGACCTTCAGCCGGCGGGCGTAGCCGGCGAGCTGCTCCACCAGTCGCTCGTACACCCCCCTCTGCGCCAGCACCCGCGTCGGCGCCGTACAGATCTGCCCGCTGTAGAAGGAGAACGTGGTCCCGATCCCCGCCACCGCCGACGCGAGGTCCGCGTCGTCGAGGACGAGGGCCGCCCCCTTCCCGCCCAGCTCCATCAGCTGGCGCTTCATGTCCCGCCCGCACACCTCGGCGATGCGCTGCCCGACGGCCGTCGAACCGGTGAAGCTCACCATGTCGACGTCGGGCGAGGCGACGGCCGCCTCACCGACGTCCGTGGCACGCCCGGAGACCACGTTCACCACACCCGCCGGTGCGCCCGCCTCCTGAAGCGCCTCGGCCATCCGGTATACGGACAGCGGGTCCTGCGGGGCCGGTTTCACGACCACCGTGTTGCCCATCGCCAGCGCCGGGGCGATCTTGCCGGCCGGGTTGGCCCACGGGTTGTTGTACGAGGTGATGCAGGTGACGACCCCGACGGGCTGGCGCACGGCCAGCGCCCCCATCACCCCCGCCCTCCCCATCGGCCCGGCCTCGTTGATCTGCGGCGCAATCGCCCACTCGGCCGCCTCCACGGCGGCGTACCGGCGGAACCGGGCGGCGGCCACCCCGACCTGCATGGCCCGGGCCGTCCCCGTCGTCGCCCCGGTCTCGGCCCGCGCCAGCTCGGCGTACGGCAGGAGCCGGCCGCGGATGATCTCCGCGGCCCGCCCGAGTACCGCGGCCCGCTCCTCGGGCCTGGTCCGCGACCATGCCCCGAACGCCTCCCGGGCCGCCGCACAGGCCGCCCGCACCTGCGCCACGGAGGCCTCCGGCGCCTGCCCGACCGTCTCCTCGGTGGCCGGGTCGATCACCGGGTAGTACCCGGAGTCGGGCTCGACCCACGCGCCCCCGACGAACAGCCGCTGCCCGTCCCTCACCTGGTGCTCACCGTCCCGGTGTCCCGCCCGGACCGCAGCACCCTGCCGGGTACGGACCCGCTGACCACGTCGTCCCGGATCGCCTCGACCCCGTTGACCCACACGGCCCGCACCCCGAGCGCCCTGGAGTCCAGCCTCGGGCTGTCGCCCGGCAGGTCGTGCACCAAGGTGGCCCGGCCGGCGTCGATCCGCTCCGGGTCGAACAGCACCAGGTCGGCATGCCAGCCCTCTTTCACCCGCCCCCGCTCCCGCAGCCCGAACAGCCGCGCCGGGTCGTCGGTCAGCATCTTCACCGCCTGCTCCAGGCCGACCAGCTTCCGGCCGCGCAGACAGTCCCCGAGGAACCGGGTGGTGTACGGCGCCCCGCACATCCGGTCCAGGTGCGCGCCCGCGTCCGAGCCCCCGAGCAGCACGTCCTCGTGCTGCCAGGTCTCGGCCCGCAGGGCCCAGGAGGCGGGGTCGTTGTCGGTGGGCATGGGCCAAAGGACCGTACGCAGCTCGTCGTTGGTACAGATCTCCACCAGACAGCTGAAGGGGTCCTGCCCGCGCTCGGCGGCGACGTCCCGCACGACCCGCCCCGTCAGCCCTCGGTTGGCCTCGCTGTAGGTGTCCCCGATCACGTACCGCCCGAAGTCGGCGAGCCGCCGGAAGACGCCCGCCTCCTTCGACCGGGCCCGCCGCAGCATCTCGCTCCTGACCTCGGGGTCACCGAGCCTGACGATCCGCTCGGGCACGGGCAGCCCGAGGATCGGCCCCCACCCCGGGATGAGGTTCAGGGCGCAGAAGGTGCCCAGGGACATGTTCATCGGGGTGAGGATCGGCATGGTGAGCGCCACCACGCGCCCGCCCGCCTTCCGCGCCCGCTCACTGACGCTCAGCTGCCGGGGCACCCGCTCGGGCACGGCCGCGTCGACGGTGAGGACGTTCCAGTTCAAGGGCCGTCCCGCGACCGCGCTCATCTCCACGAACAGATCGATCTCGGCATCGCTGAACTGGTCCAGACACCCGGCGACGATCGCCTCGATCTGCGTACCCTCGTGCTCCCCGACGGCCCGGGACAGGGCCAGCAGTTCCTCCGGCGTCGCATGCCGGGAGGCCACCGGCTGCCCGTCCCCGTCGGAGTGCGTACTGGACTGGGTGGTGGACAGCCCCCAGGCCCCCGCGTCCATGGCCTCGTGAAACACCCGGAGCATCTCCTGGAGCTGCTCCTCGTTCGGCTGCCCGCCGATGGCCCGCGGCCCCATCACATACCGCCGCAGCGCACAGTGCCCCACCATGAACCCGGCATTGACCGCGATCCGCCCCTCCAAGGCGTCCAGGTACTCCCCGAAGGAATGCCAGCTCCACGGCGCCCCCCGCTCCAGCGCCACCAGGGACATGCCCTCCACCTTGGACATCATCCGCCGGGTGTAGTCGGCGTCCTCGGGCCGGTCCGGATGGAGCGGCGCCAGCGTGAACCCGCAGTTCCCGGCGGCCACGGTCGTCACTCCGTGGTTGAGCGAGGGCGTGGCGTACGGGTCCCAGAAGAGCTGGGCGTCGTAGTGGGTGTGGGGGTCGACGAAGCCGGGGGCGAGGACGAGGCCGGAGGCGTCCTCGGTGGTGAGGGCGTCCTCGGTGATCGTCCCGATGGCGGCGATACGGCCGCCCCGTATGCCGACGTCGGCGGTGTAGGCGGGCGCGCCGGTCCCGTCGACGACGGTCGCGCCCTTGATGAGGTGATCGAACACGGGTTGCCTCCTCAACTCCGTTGCGATGACCGGCCTGAAGGGGCGCGGGGAACTGCGCGACCAGCCACGCACGACCCGCACCCGCCGACGGCGCTCACACGGCGGCCCGGAACCGCGAAGTCCGATGCACAGGATCCGTATCGATCTTCGGAATCACCTGCTCCCCGATGAGCCGAATCGTCTGCAGCGTCTCCTCCTTCGGCACCCCCACCGGCAGCCCGAAGCTCAGCTGATCGGCACCGGCCTGCTCCCACCGCTTGCACTGCCGCAGCACCTCGTCCGGATCGCCGCAGATCAGCAGCTCTTCCTCCACGAGCAGTTCGACGAACTCCGGCGTGTACCGGGGCAGGGTCTCCGGCCAGACGGGGAACCCTTCGGGCCGGGGAAACGTGTCGTGGTACCGGAAGACCAGCGAGGGCAGATAGTGCAGCCCGCCGTTCACGGCGATCTCGATCGCCTCCGCGTGCGTCGGCGCGCAGATGGCCGTGGTCGTCACCATCACGTTGTCGTTCACGAAGTCCCCGACGGGCTCGGCGTTCACGACCGCCGTCTTGTACTGCTCCAGCACCCACTCCATGTCGGAGACCTTCTGGATGCTGAAGCCGAGCACGCCGAGGCCCTTCTTCGCGGCCATGGCGTACGACGGCGGCGACCCGGCCGCGTACCACATCGCCGGGTGCGACTTCCCGTACGGCTTCGGGAGCACCTTCCTCGGCGGCAGCTGCCAGTGCTTGCCCTGGAAGCCGGCGTACTCGTCCTGGAGCCACATCTTCGGGAACTCGGCGATGGTCTCCTCCCAGATCTCCTTCGTGTGGTTCATGTCGGTGATGCCGGGCAGGAAGCCGAGGATCTCGTGGCTGCCCGCTCCCCGTCCGCTGCCGAACTCGAAGCGCCCCTCGCTGAGGTGGTCCAGCATGGCGACCTTCTCGGCGACCTTCACCGGATGGTTGACCTGGGCGAGCGGGTTGAAGATGCCGGAGCCCAGGTGGATCCGCTCGGTCGCGTGGGCGAGGTAGCCGAGGAAGACGTCGTTGGCGGACAGGTGCGAGTACTCCTCCAGGAAGTGGTGTTCGGAGGCCCAGGCGTACTTGAAGCCGGACTTGTCCGCCTGGATGACGTACTCGGTCTCCTCCATCAGCGCCTTGTGCTCGGCGAGCGGGTCGGTCTCGGCGCGCTTGCCCACGTACCCCTGTACAAAGAGCCCGAATTCCACGGCGGTTCACCGTCCTCAAGGTATCTGACGTATCGTCAGTTCTTCTCTGTCGGCCGACTGTCGCACCGGCCGCAATGACCGTCAATACCTGACGGTGAGTCAGATGACGCTGACCCCGGCCAGCCATCCCCCGTCGATCACGAACGGCTGCCCGGTGATGTACGAGGAGTCCTCCGAGGTCAGGAAGAGGGCCAGCCGGGCCACCTCCTCCGGCTGTCCGACCCGCCCGAGCGGCACGAGCTTGCGGTACAGCTCGTCCAGGGCCCGGCTCATCTCCTCCGGGTCGGCGTCCGGGTCGAGGCGGGCCGGGTTGGACATCGCGGTGTCGATGGCGCCGGGGCAGACGGCGTTGACCCGGATCCGCCGGCCCGCCAGCTCCAGCGCGGCCACCCGGGTCAGCCCGAGCACGGCGTGCTTGGTGGCCGCGTACGTCCCCACGGCGGCCATCCCGGTGAGCGCGGTGTAGGAGGCGGTGTTGACGATGGTCCCGCCGTCCGCCATCTGAGGCGCGACGGTCTTCATCCCCAGGAAGCAGCCGACCTGGTTCACCTGCACGACCTGCATGAACTCTTCGAGAGGCGTGTCCACCAGCGCGTTGAAGCGCAGGATGCCGGCGTTGTTGACCAGCCCGTCGATACGCCCGTACGCCTGCCTGACGGCGCCGACGGCCTCCCGCCAGCCGTCCTCGGTGCCCACGTCGAGATGGACGTAGAGGGCCCCTATCTCCTCGGCCAGGGCCTGCCCCTGCTCGTCCAGCACATCCGCGACGGCGACCCGCGCGCCCTCCGCCCGGAAGAGCCGCGCCTCCTGTTCGCCCTGTCCGCGCGCCGCCCCGGTGATGAGGACGACCCGTCCGTCCAGCTTGCCCATGTCCGCTCCTCAGTCCAGCCGGGGCGCGATCTCGGCCCCGAACGCGTCGATCTGGTCGATGAGTTCGACACGGCTCCGGCTGCGGAACCGCACCTGGATCTGGTGCACGCCCATCGCGCGGTACGCCCGCAGCGACTCGGCGATCTCCTCCGGCGCCCCGGCGAGGGTGCGCCGCCCGATGTGCCAGTCGGCCCGGCCGACGTACAGGGGCTCGGTGATGGCGCCGATGGTGCAGGGCGCCTCGATGCCGTGCTCCTCGCGCAGCTGCCGCAGCCGCGCGATCTGGGCGGGCAGGCGGTCCCGCGGGTCCCCCTGCGGCAGCCAGCCGTCGCCCTTCAGCGCGGCCCGGCGGACGGCGGCGGGCGAGGAGCCCCCGATCCAGACCGGGACGCGTTCCTGCGCGGGCCGGGGCCGCTGCCCCAGGTCGGCGAAGTCGTACAGCTTGCCGTGGTGCTCGGGGAACTCCTCCGGCCCGAGGGCGGCCCGCAGCGCGTCGATCGCCTCGTCCAGCACGGCCCCGCGCCGCTCGAAGTCGACCTGGAGGACCTCGAACTCCTCGCGCACGTGCCCCGCCCCCACGCCGAGGATCAGCCGCCCCGCGGAGAGGTGATCGAGGGTGGCGTACTGCTTCGCGCTGAGCAGGGGATGCCGCAGGCCCACGACGGCCACGTGGCTGAGCAGCCGGACGCGCTCGGTGACGGCGGCGAGATGGGCGAGGGTGGCGACCGGGTCGTACCAGACGGTGCTCATCGCCGGGGCCAGCCTGCGCGGGACCGCCACATGGTCGCAGCAGGCGAGGTAGTCGAACCCGGCACGGTCCACGGCCCGGGCGATCTCGACCAGGTCGGCGGCACCGGCGGCGGCCTCCCAGCCCTCCGCGTAGAGGGTGCTCTGCGACTGCACGGGCAGCTGGATGCCGTAGGCCAGGCGGCTCATCGGGCCCCCTGCCAGAGACCGTCCTCGGTCAGCCCCAGCAGCTCGATCGCGTTGCCCCGTACGATCCGCTCCACCACGTCCCCCGGCAGATGCCCCATCTGAGCCTCGCCGACCTGGCGGGACTCGGGCCAGGTGGAGTCGGAGTGGGGGTAGTCGGTCTCGTACAGGACGTTGCCCACGCCGATGGAGTCGAGGTTCCTGAGCCCGAAGGCGTCGTCGAAGAAGCAGCCGTGGACATGCCCGGCGAAGAGTTCGGACGGCGGCCGGTGGACCTTGTCGGCGACCCCGCCCCAGCCCCGGTTCTCCTCCCAGACCACGTCCGCGCGTTCCAGGATGTACGGAATCCAGCCGATCTGCCCCTCGGCGTACATGATCCGCAGGTTCGGGAAGCGCTCGAACTTCCCGCTCATCAGCCAGTCCACCATCGAGAAGCAGCAGTTGGCGAAGGTGATGGTGGAGCCGACCGCGGGCGGGGCGTCGGCGGAGGTGGAGGGCATACGGCTGCTGGAGCCGATGTGCATGGCGACGACCGTCCCGGTCTCGTCACAGGCCGCGAGGAACGGGTCCCAGGCGTCGGTGTGGACGGACGGCAGGCCCAGGTGCGGGGGTATCTCGGAGAAGGCGACGGCGCGGACACCGCGTCGGGCGTTGCGCCGGACCTCCTGGGCGGCCAGCTCGGCGTCCCACAGGGGGATGAGGGTGAGCGGTATGAGCCGCCCGTGCGCCTCGGGCCCGCACCACTCCTCCACCATCCAGTCGTTGTAGGCGCGGACGCAGAGCAGGGCGAGGTCCTTGTCCGCCGCTTCCGTGAAGGTCTGGCCGCAGAAGCGGGGGAAGGTGGGGAAGCAGAGGGCGGACTGGACGTGGTTGACGTCCATGTCGGCGAGGCGCCGCGGGACGTCGTACGAGCCGGCCCGCATCTGCTCGTAGGTGATGACTTCGAGCTTGATGTCGTCCCTGCTGTATCCGACGGCGGTGTCGAGCCGGGTCAGGGGCCGGTGCAGGTCCTCGTACACCCACCAGTCGCCGAGGGGACCCTCCTGGCTCCCGGGGTCGCCCATGACGGGCTTGAACCGTCCGCCCAGGAAGGTCATTTCCTTCAAGGGCGCTCGGACGATCCGCGGGCCGGTGTCCAGGTACCTCTTCGGGAGCCGGTCCTGCCAGACGTGCGCGGGCTCCACCGTGTGGTCGTCGACGGAGATGATCCGGGGGAAGTCGTTTCGGGGCTCGCTCCGGGAGTCGCTCTGCGTGTCCATGGCGCTCACGGTAGCGCCGATCTGACGAACCGTCAGCTATGGTTGTCGGTCGACTCCGTGCGAAGAGCGTGTGAGGACCTTGTGTGCTGAGGTGTACCGGTCTGTGATCGGCGTCTCCCACGGCTGACGCAACTGCCCGGAACAAGGCAAACTGACGGGGTTGTTCGTGATGCCTAGGGGGGCGAACGCATGGACGGTGGACCGCGAGTACCTGAGCAGCGGCGTCCCGGCTCCGCGGCCATCGCGGAGCCGGCGGCGTTGCGCTTCAGCGTGCTCGGTCCGGTGCGGGCCTGGCGCGGCGAGGAGACGCTGAACACCGGCTCCCCGCAGCAGCGTGCCCTGCTGGCCGCCTTGCTGCTGCGCGAGGGCCGTACGGCGACGGCGGCGGAACTCATCGACGCGCTGTGGGGCACCGAGCCGCCGTCCCAGGCGCTGGCGGCGGTGCGCACCTACGCGTCCCGGCTGCGCAAGGTGCTGGACCCAGGGGTCCTGGTCAGCGAGTCGGGCGGTTACGCGGTGCGCTCGCCGGGCGAGGGCGCGCTGGACCTCGCCCTGGCCCAGGATCTGGCGGCGGAGGCGGAGAAGGCGCGCGGCGCGGGGGATCTGTGCCACGCGCGGGAAGTGCTGAACCGGGTCCTGGGCCTGTGGGACGGGGAGCCCCTGGCCGGCGTCCCCGGTCCCTACGCGGAGACCCAGCGGGTGCGCCTGGAGGAGTGGCGCCTGGGGTTGCTGGAGTCCCGCCTGGACATGGACCTGGAGCAGGGCTGCCACGCGGAGGCGGTCTCGGAGCTGACGGCCCTGACGGCCGCGCACCCCTGCGCGAGCGCCTGCGCGAACTCCTGATGCTCGCCCTGTACCGCAGCGGCCGCCAGGCGGAGGCGCTGGCCGTGTACGCGGACACCCGGCGCCTGCTGGCCGAGGAGCTGGGCGTGGACCCGCGCCCTGGCCTCAGGGAACTCCAGCAGCGCATCCTCCAGGCGGACCCGGCACTGGCGGAACCCTCCGCTCCGGTCGCGGAGCCGACGGTGGTGCAGGTCCGCCCCGCCCAGCTTCCGGCTTCCGTCCCCGACTTCACCGGGCGCTCGGCCTTCGTCTCCGAGCTGAGCGAGGTACTGGCGTCGGCGTCCGAGGCGTCGGCCCAGGGCCGGGTGATGGCGGTCTCGGCACTCGCCGGGATCGGGGGTGTCGGGAAGACGACGCTGGCCGTGCATGTGGCACACCGGGCGCGGCCGTCGTTCCCCGACGGCCAGCTCTACGTCGACCTCCAGGGCGCGGGCCCCCGCCCCGCGGAACCGGAGACGGTCCTCGGCTCCTTCCTCCGCGCCCTCGGCACGGCGGACTCGGCGATCCCGGACTCCCTGGAGGAGCGCGCGGCCCTGTACCGCTCGGTCCTGGACGGCCGCAGGGTGCTGGTGCTGCTGGACAACGCGAAGGACGCGGCGCAGGTACGCCCGTTGCTCCCGGGGACAGAGGGCTGCGCGGCGCTGGTGACCTCCCGGGTCCGGATGGTGGACCTGGCCGGGGCCCACCTGGTCGACCTGGACGTGATGTCCCCGGACGAAGCCCTCGCCCTGTTCACGAAGATCGTGGGCGAGGAGCGGGTGGCGGCGGAGCGGGAGGCGGCGCTGGACGTGGTGGCCGCGTGCGGCTTCCTCCCCCTGGCGATCAGGATCGCGGCGTCGCGTCTTGCGGCCCGACGGACCTGGACCGTGTCCGTGCTGGCCGCGAAGCTGGCGGACGAGCGCCGCCGCCTGGACGAACTCCAGGCCGGCGACCTGGCGGTCAAGGCCACCTTCGAACTCGGCTACGGCCAGCTGGAGCCGCCCCAGGCCCGCGCGTTCAGGTTGCTGGGGCTGGCGGACGGCCCGGACATGTCGCTGGCCGCGGCAGCAGCGGTACTGGATCTTCCGCCCGAGGAGACGGAGGACCTGCTGGAGGCCTTGGTCGACACGTCCCTGCTGGAGTCTGCGGCGCCGGGCCGCTACCGCTTCCATGACCTGGTCCGGCTCTACGCGCGTGCCTGCGCGGAGAGGGACGAGCAGCGGCCGAGTGAGCGAGAGGCTGCCATGTCCCGGTTGCTGGACTTCTATCTGGCTACGGCGGCGGGGGTCTACGCGATCGAGCGGCCGGGGGACCGACTGGTGGATCACCTGGAGAAGACCGGTGTCTCCGGCCTGGTCTTCGCCGACCGCCACGCCGCCCGGGACTGGCTCTACGCCGAGGCGGTACCGCTTCTGGCCTGCGTACGGCAGTCCTCCAGCGGGACTTCGCTGTGGCGCGCCGTCGACCTGCTGTGGGCGGCGGTCGACCTCGCGGAGTCGGGCGCCAACTTCAAGGAGTACGAGGCAGCCGGCACAGCCTTGCGCGAAGCCTCCCACGCCGCGTCCGACGTACGGGCCGAAGGCCGAGCCCTGCTGGTACTGGCCAACGCACGCAACTGGTCCGGGCAGTTCGTCCAGGCGTACGAAGAGGCCCGGCAGGCCCTCGCCCTGTCGGAGGCAGCCGCCGATCCGCTGCCGCGCTGCTGGGCCGCGAACATCCTCGGAGTCTTCGCGTACTACCAGGGCCGCTATGCCGAGGGCGAGGAGTTCCTGGAGCGTGCCATCGCGGACTTCCGCGCCTGCGGCGACCTGCCCGGCGCGGCGGCGGCGCTGTGCAACCTCTCACGTCTGCATCTCCAGACGGGCCGGGCCGACAGCGCGGTTCACCTCGCGCGGCAGGGCACCGAGATGTACGAGGAACTGGGACACTCCCTGAAGGCGGCCAACGGCCACTACGCCCTGGGGCTGGCCCTCGGCAAGAGCGGTCAACTGGCCGATGCCAGCTCGCATCTGGGTCAGGCCCTGCTCGTCTTCCGCGCCAGCAGACAGCGCCTGTGGGAGGGAATGACCCTCTTCCGGCTCGCCGAAGCGGACCTGCTCGCCCAGCGTCCGGCCCAGGCCGCCGCCAACGCCGAGATGGCCCTGACACCGCTCAAGGAAATCGGCGGCGAGTGGCGGCGCGGCAACGTGCTGACCGTACTCGGGAAGGCACTGAACGGGATCGGACACACGGGCAGGGCCCAGGTCTGCTGGCGCGAGGCGCTGGAGATCTACCAACGGCTGAACTCCCCGGAGGCCGCGGAGGTTCAGGCGCTCCTGGCACCCGCCGCCGCGGCCTGACCTGGGCGCTGTCACAGCGTTCATCGATCGTTTATCGCCCCCCGGCAGTCTCATGACTGCCGGGCCGTCGTGTCGGGGGGCAGACGGACCAGCCAGTGAGACCGTCTCACTCGCGATCTAGAGTGGGCGACTCCAGCGGCCCATCCGGACGCACTCGGGGGAGTGACCGGATGGGCCCGCCACAGCTGTACGCAATCTCCAAGGGGAGCACCTGATGAGCGACATCACCAAGGACGAGCCGGTCGTCAAGCCGGACAACACGCACATCACCGATGCCAAGGCCGGCACCGAGGTCAAGCCGCTCAACACGCACATCACCGACGCCGAGGCCGGCACCGGCGTCAAGCCGCTCAACACCCACATCACCGACGCCAAGGCAGTGGCCGCCGACGGCACGGTGACTCCGGACAACACGCACATCACGTCCGAGCCCGCCTGATCCGAAGACCGACGGGGGAACCGGCCGCGACGGCACCGAGGGGGAGCCGTCGCGGCCGACGTGTGTCCGGAGCCGGAAGCCCGAGGCCGCGGCCTGCCGCTCACTCCGCCCCCGCCAGCTCGCACCACACCGTCTTGCCGTCCACCCCCTGCTCCACGCCCCAGCGCAGCGCGACCGCGTCCAGCAGAGCGAGCCCGCGCCCCTGCTCATCGTCGAGGGTGCCGGGCAGGGACACGGGGAGTGCCTGTCCGGCCGGGTCCGTGACCTCGACGCGGATGCGGCGGCCGTCCGTCCGGGCCACCCGCACACGGACCGGGGTCCCCTCCCCCACATGCCGGATGACGTTGGTGACGAGTTCGGTGAGGCAGAGCTGGACGTCGGAGCATGGTGCGTCCAAGTAGCGGCGGAGGGTGCGACGGAGGCCCTGGAGTGCCCTCGGTACGGCGGGGAGTTCGACGTCCAGCGGCGGCCGGCTCGGTGTCTCGGTGAGACCTCGCAGCACCGTCACGAGCCTACGCGCCGTAGCGGCATTGCAGTTACCGAGCGCCACCAGACCGGCCGGGGGCCGGTACGCGCCGGCGAAGCTCGACAGGTCCACCCGGAGTGACGGCAGGACGATGCCGTGGCCGGACAGGGCGGCGCGCAGGTCATCCACGCAGAGGGTGATGTCGTAGACGGAGTTGCCCGAGGTGGCGGAGGCGGGGTTCGAGGACGACACGGTTGCGTACGCCTTCCTGTGCTGTCTGTGATGAAACAGTCACAGAGTGGCGCCTTTGTCGGTACCTTCTGAAGAGGTTTTGGCTACGCAGCGCAACTGGCAAACGGCGGTGATGAGTTGTGCCTCCCAAGAAGGATCCTGACGCGTCGGTGAGCGTTCCCTGCTTCTACGGCGCGGAGTTGCGCTACAGGAGGGAGCAGGCGGGGCTCACGCTGGAGCAGTTGGTGGAGGGGAGCTACCGGGGACTGTCGTTCCTCAGCCAGATCGAGCGCGGGGAACGGGGAATGCCGGTGGATCTGGCCCGGCACGTGGATCAGAAGCTGGGTACGGACGGGTTTTTCGAGCGGCGGTGTGAAGACGTCGCCAAGGCGCGGAACGTGGGGCATCCGCTGTACTACGCGGATGTGCCGGACCTGGAGAAACAGGCGGTGACGCTGGAGGAGTGGGCGCCCAACGCCTTCCCCGGCCTCCTGCAGACCGAGGCGTGTATGCGGGGGCTCATGCGGTACGGGGCACCGCTGGCCTCACCGGAGACGGTCGAGAAGAATGTCCGTGCACGTTTGGCGCGTGCCAAGCTCTGGGGGCGCGAGGACCGACCCACCTACTGGGGAATCCTGCGAGAGTCGCTCATCCGAAACACACCGCTTCCACCAGCGGTGATGGCCGAGCAACTGGAGCACATTCTCAACGTGATCCAGTCCACGCAGAGCGTTCTGCAGATCGTTCCGGAAACCAGCCCCTGGCACCCGCTCATGCACGGCATGGCCAAGATCATGACTTTTGCCGACGCTCCGCCGCTGGTGTGGACGGAAGGCGACTTCGACGGGCAGATCGTGGACTTTCCGGCCCTCGTGCAGGGCTACCGCAGGTCGTACGATCTGCTCAGGGCCGCCGCACTACCGCTTGAGGCGTCCCTGGCCTTGGTCGAAGAAGCAGCGAGGAACTACAGAGATGAAGCTCGGCAAGGGGATTGACCTGAGTTCGGTCACCTGGCGCAAGAGCAGCTACAGCAACAACGATGGAGCCGACTGCGTCGAAGTAGCCGACGCCCTCCCCGGCGTCATCCCCGTCCGCGACTCGAAGAGGGCCCAGGACGACCCCGTACTCCTCTTCCGGACTCGCGCCTGGAGTGCCTTCCTCGGCTCGCTGAAGGGCTGACCCCACCGCCACAGACCATGATCACGGCCAGGTGACGCGGTCGTAAGCGTCTTGTGGTGAGCGGAACCGGAGTCATGGCCATGCCGTCCTCCCGCGTGACCACATTTTGTTGACGGGAGGGGAACCCCATGTCCGTGCGTGCCCGAATCTCCGCTGGTGCCGCTGTCTTCGCCCTGTCCGCTCTGGCCCTGACCGGCTGCGGCAACAGCGACGACGACAGCAGCAAGGGCGCCACCGACGGGACGTCCGCGAGCGCCTCCGCCACCTCCGGCTCGGACTCGGGCGCCCCGACGTCGAAGGAGACCGGCTCGGGCGGATCCGCCACGGCCGGCAAGTCCGGCGCCCCGGCCACCGGCGGCACCAACGGCGGCACCAACGGCGGCGGCGTCACGTCGGCGTGCACGACGAAGAACACCCGGATCAACTTCGTCCAGGCCGCGCAGCACGCCAGTCAGCAGGCACCGGCCCAGGGTTCCATCGAGGTCGTCAACACGTCCAAGTCGACCTGCACGATCGTCGGCGCGGTCACCCTGACGGCCAAGGACGACCAGGGCAAGGCCGACCCCGTCGAGACGGACAACTCGAAGAGCGGCACGGACGCCGTCGACGTCAAGCCCGGCGGCACGGCCAAGGCGTCGGTGGCCTACACCGACCTCAACTTCGAGGGCAGCCAGTCGGCCCGGGAGGTCTGTGCCGTGCAGGCGTCCACGGTCGAGATCGCCCTGCCCAAGGACGTCGGGCGCACCGTGAAGGTGACCAAGGACAGCGGCGCGCAGGGCACCTTCAACGTGTGCGGGAAGGACGTACAGGTCTCCGCCTTCAAGGCTTCCTGACCGCCCCTGTCGGGAGCCGGGGCGTCCGGTTCCGCAACCGGTCTCGGGAGTGCCGCGTCCCCTCATGTGCGGGGACGCGGAGTGCCGGACGAAGCGGAAAGGGCAGTCGACGGTGAGCGATGCGTGGGGCATGGCGATGTGCGGTGCGGTTGCCCTGCTGCTGCTCGGCCTCGCGGTGCGGGAGGCGGTCGTGGTGCGGCGGCTGAAGCGGGACGGTGTTCGCGCCCAGGGTGTCGTGGTCGACAACACCCGGGACGACTATTCCGACGGCTTCAACTGGGTGCCGGTCATCGCCTTCGTCGACCAGCAGGGACACCGCGTGGAGTTCTCGCCCAAGATGCGCGGGACCGGGATGAACCTGGCGCGGTGACGTTCCTCAGGGCCGGCGGCCCGCCCGCGCCCGCAGCTCCCCCTTGACCACCTTCCCGCTCGCGTTCCGGGGCAGCTCCGTCACGAACTCCACCGCCCTCGGCACCTTGTAGTTCGCCATCTCGCGGCGTGCCCAGGCGATGAGGTCGTCGGCGGTCAGGACCGCGCCCGGCCTGCGCACCACGTACGCCTTGCCGACCTCGCCGAGGCGCGCGTCGGGTATGCCGATCACGGCGACGTCGGCCACGTCCGGGTGCACACCGAGGAGTTGCTCCATCTCCGCCGGGTAGGCGTTGAAGCCGCCGACTATGAACATGTCCTTGATGCGGTCCGTGATGCGCAGGTTGCCCGCCTCGTCCAGCACGCCCACGTCGCCCGTGCTCAGCCAGCCGTCCGAGGAGATCGCCTCCCGCGTCGCCGCCGGGTCCTCGTAGTAGCCGCGCATGACGTTGAAGCCCCGGACCAGCACCTCCCCGGGGGTGCCGGGCGGCACCCGTGAGCCCTCGGTGTCGACCAGCCTCACCTCCGTGCCGGGGATCGCCCGGCCGGACGTGGAGGCGATCACCGACGGGTCGTCGCCGCGACGGCACATCGTGACGATGCCGCTCGCCTCCGAGAGGCCGTACGCCGTCAGGACCGTCTCCACGCCGAGTTCGCCGCGCAGGCGCTCCACCAGCCGCAGCGGCACCACCGCCGCACCCGTCACCACCAGGCGCAGTGCCGACAGATCGTGGGAGTCCCGGGACGGGTGGTCCAGGAGTGACTGGTGGAGGGTCGGCGGGCCCGGCAGGACCGAGATCCGTTCCGCCGCGATGTTCGCCAGCGCCGTGTCCACGTTGAACACCGGCTGCGGGATCATCGTCGCCCCTCGCATCAGGCAGGCGATCACCCCGGCCTTGTAGCCGAAGGTGTGGAAGAAGGGGTTGACGATCAGATAGCGGTCCGTGGTGCGCAGGCCCGCCAGGTCCGCCCAGATGCCGTACGCCGTCAGGGTCTGCTCGTGGGTGATCATCGCGCCCTTGGGGCGGCCCGTCGTCCCCGAGGTGAAGACGATGTCCGACAGACAGCCGCCGTCCAGCTCCCCCTCGCGGCGCCGTACGTCGGACTCCCCCACCCCTTCCCCGCCCGCCAGGAAGTCCTTCCAGGTGCGGAAGTCCTGGGGGGCGTCGTCCGAGAGGACCACCACGTGCTCCAGCGCCGGCAAGCCGGGGAGCGGGTGACCGGCGCCGTCCGGGGATCCCGCCGCCCGGCGCAGCGACGCCACGTACGACGTGCCCAGGAAGGTACCCGTCACGAACAGCAGCCTCGCCCCGCCGCGGCGCAGTACGTCCGTCGCCTCCGCCCCCTTGAAGCGGGTGTTCAGCGGCACCAGCACCGCCCCCGCCGACACCGCGCCCAGTGCCGCGACGATCCAGTCCAGGGAGTTGGGCGACCAGATCGCCACCCGGTCGCCCACCCGCACGCCGCTCGCGATGCAGGCGGCCGCCGCGCGCTCCACCCGCGCGCCCAGTTCCGCGTACGTGATCCGGGTACGGCCCTCGACCACCGCCTCGGTGTCCGCGTACCGCTCGGCCGACCATCGCACCAGGCCCGGGATGGTGTCCCAGTCACTCATAGCAGCCCCCTACGCCGTAGCTGACTGACCGTCAGATTAGCTGTAACCTGACGGCCTGTCAGCACAGGAGGGGTGGGTTCGCCATGGCAGGAACCGGGTTGAAAGACGCCACCGCCATCGTCGGGATCGGGCAGACCGCCTTCGCCAAACGCCTTGCGGAGGACGAGAGGACACTCGCCTGCCGGGCCGTTCTCGCCGCGCTCGACGACGCCGGGATCGCCCCCGGCGAGGTCGACGCCCTCGCCTCCTACACCATGGAGGAGACCGACGAGGTGGAGCTCGCGAAGGCCGTGGGGTTCGGGGACCTCACCTTCTTCAGCAAGGTGGGGTACGGAGGTGGTGGTTCCTGTGCCACCGTGGCCCACCTCGCCGCCGCCATCGCCTCGGGGCAGGCCACCGTCGGTGTCGCCTGGCGGTCGCGCAAGCGGGGCAGCGGGGCCCGGCCCTGGAGCAACACCGCCGTCCAGCTGCCCACTCCCGGCCAGTGGACCCGGCCCTTCGGGCTGCTGAGGCCCGCCGACGAGATCGCCATGCTCACGCGCCGGTACATGCACGAGTACGGGGCCACCCGGGACCATCTGTTCAACGTCGCCCTCGCCTGCCGCAACCGGGCCAACCAGAACCCCGCCGCCGTGATGTACGAACGGCCGCTCACCCGCGAGATGTACATGACGTCGCGGTGGATCAGCGAGCCGCTGTGCCTCTTCGACAACTGCCTGGAGACGGACGGCGCGCTGGCCTGCGTGGTCGTCAGCAGGGAACGCGCCCGGGACTGCCGCCGGACCCCGGTCTACGTCCACTCCGCAGCCCAGGGGCTGCCCGCCCAGCACCACGGCATGGTCAACTACTGGAACGACGACCCGCTCACCGGCCCGGCCTGGACCGCAGCCCGGCACCTGTGGAAGCACGCCGACTTCACGCCCGAGGACGTGGACGTGGCGCAGATCTACGACGCGTTCACCGCGTTGATACCCCTCTCCCTGGAGGGATACGGCTTCTGCGGGAGGGGCGAGGGCGGGGCCTTCACCGAGCAAGGTGCCCTGGAGATCGGGGGGCGGCTGCCCGTCAACACCGGTGGCGGCGGGCTCTCCGAGGCCTATGTGCACGGCTTCAACCTCATCAACGAAGGGGTGAGGCAGCTGCGCGGCAGCAGTACCGCGCAGGTCCCCGGGGCCGCCACCTGTCTGGTCACGGCAGGCGAGGGCGTGCCCACCTCCGCTCTCCTGCTGAGGAGTTGATCCAGCATGCTGAATCCGGTCACGGACACCGACGGCGCGCCCTTCTGGGAGTACGCCGCCCAGGGCGAGCTGCGGGTCCAGGCCTGCGCCGACTGCGGCGAGGCCCGCTTCCCGCCGCGGCCCTGCTGTCCGCACTGCCAGTCCTTCGCGAGCGAGTGGCGGCCGGTCTCGGGGCGCGGGCGCGTGTGGTCGTACGTGGTGCCGCATCCGCCGCTGCTGCCCGACTACGCGGAGCAGGCGCCGTACAACGTCGTCGTCGTGGAGCTGGAGGAGCTGCCCCGGATACGGCTCGTCGGGAACGTGGTGAGCCGCGCCGGGGCGCCGCTCGGCTCCCTCGACCCGCGGCGCGTCAGGATCGGCGCCCGGGTTCAGGTGGTGTTCTGCGACGGACTTCCGCAGTGGGTGCTGTCGTGAGCGCGGTCCGGTTCTGCGCCGACAAGGACACCGGCGTCGCCGTCGTCACCCTGAACCGGCCCGAGCGGCTCAACGCCGTCGACGGGGACATGGCCAGGGAACTCGCCGGGATCTGGGGCGAGTTGCGGTTCGACGACTCCGTGCGGGCCGTCGTCCTCACGGGAGCCGGGGAGCGGGCCTTCTGCACCGGCATCGACCGGGACTTCGCCGTGCCGCAGCCGTCGTCGCCGTACATGCAGGACGATCCGCTGCTGACGGTCGGGCCGAAGGCGAACGACCTGTGGAAGCCGGTGGTGGCCGCCGTGCGGGGGATGGCCTGCGGGGGCGCCTTCTATCTGCTCGGGGAGAGCGAGTTCGTCGTCGCCGACACGACTGCGGCCTTCTTCGACCCGCATACGACGTACGGCATGGTCAGCGCGTACGAGTCCGTGCTCATGGCCCAGCGGATGCCGTACGGGGAGGTCGCGCGGATGATGCTCATGGGGAGCGCGGAACGGATCTCCGCCGAGCGCGCCCACGCCATCGGGCTGGTCTCCGAACTCACCGAACCCGGCGAGGCGTTGGACGCGGCCGTGCGCTGTGCCGCCGTCATCGCCGGATATCCGGCCGAGGGGGTGCAGGGGACCGTGCGGGCGCTGTGGGCGGCCAAGGAGGCGGCACGGGCGCAGGCGTTCGCGCAGGCACCGCATCTCATCGCGCTCGGGAATCTGCCCGCCGAGCGGCAGGCGGAGCTGTTCGCGGGGAGGCGGTCCGGGCAGTTCCGGGTGCGGTGAGCCGTCAGCTCGCGAGGGGGCGAACCGGTCGAAGCGGTGCACCTCGCGGAACGGCGCCCTGAACGTCATCTTTGCGTTCGCGGGCACCGTGACATGCGGATACACCGTAGCGGCCGGTGGCACCGCCTGGCGGGCGTTCGGCGGCGGGGGTAGCGTCAGGCGTGAGACGGCCGCCGTCTGGAGCCCTTCCGTTACAACCGGTACGACGGCCGTCACGTGTTCATGCCGTGCGGGCCGTGCCCGTTCCCTTCTCCGCGTCCAGCGCGTACACACACCGGTCCTTGCTGCACGCGTACACCACCCCGTCCTTGACGACCGGCGAGCCGGTGATCTCGCCTCCCGTGGCCAGCTTCCACCTGAGCCGGCCGTCGTCGGCCTTCAGCGTGTACAGCAGATGGTCGGTGGAGCCGAAGTGGATGCGGCCCTCGGCGACCGAGGGGGCGCCGACCACGTCGCCGCCGGCCTGGAAGCGCCACTTCGGGGTGCCGGTGACCGCGTCCAGGGTGTAGAGGCCCTTGCCGCTGCCCACGTGGACGTGTCCGGCCGCCACCAGGACCGGCTCGATGGAGGAGCGGGCCTCGGTGGCGATGCGCCAGCGGTCGCGGCCGTCGGTGGCGTCCAGGGCGTAGACCGTGCCGAGGTAGTCGGACAGGTAGACGCCGCCGCCGGTGACGGCCGGGCCCGGGGCGTAGGCCGGCGGGCACAGGAACACCGCGGGAGCCTCGAAGTGCCAGCGGACCAGGCCGCTCGCCACCTCGATCGCGAGGACCCGGGTGCCGGCGCAGACGTAGACGTAGCCGTCGGGGGCCGGGGTGATGCGGACCGGGACGCCGCCGCAGGAGGCCGCGTCGCCGATGGGGTACGACCAGCGCTCCTCGCCGGTGCGGGCCTCCAGGGCGCGCAGCCGGGCGTCCTGCCAGACGTAGACCGTGCCGTCGTGCACGGCGGGGCCCGCCTCAGGGGACTCGAAGTCGGTCTGGCAGCCGCTGATCTCCCACAGCTTCTGGCCGTTCGCGGCCTCCCAGGCCTGGACGCCGCCGCCGCGGGTGCCGGTGACGACCGTGCCGTGGTCGGCCTTCAGGGAGTACACCCAGGCGTCGGTGGACAGCCGCCACAGATCGGCGCCCCCGCGGGCGTCCAGGGCGAAGAGGGTGGGGCCGTCGGAGGCGTGGATACGGCCGTCCGCCACGGCCATCGACCAGGCGACGTCCCGCGTCTTGAAGCGGCGGCGGCCGGTGCCCACGTCCAGGGCGTGCACCTCGAAGGAGGTGACGTAGACCAGGTCGCCGTCGACGGACGGGGTGCCCCAGACGTCGTTGGACATGCGGAAGCGCCAGGGACGCCAGCCGGAGGCCGTCTCCGGGGGCAGCGCGGGTACGGGCGGTACGGCGGGGTCGGCGCCGTTGACGCCGGGGCGGGGGCGGGACCAGCTGGCGACCAGGCCGGCCTCCGGAGGGGGTGCCTTGACGGCGGCGGCGCGGGCGTCGGCGACGCGCGGGCCGGGGCCGATGGGCACCTGGGCGCCGGCCAGCCGGACCGGGCCGGTGTCGGGGGCGCCCACCGCGCCGACCGGTGCGGGGACCGGGACCGCGGGGTCGTAGGACGGCGGCGGGGGTACGGCCGCTCGGCCGCCGCTGCGCGGTCCTGGCGCGCTGGGGGCGGGCTTGGCGGCGGGGCGGCCGCCGCGGCGGGACTCGATGAGGGCGACCGCCTTCTCCGGCAGCCAGGCGGAAGCGGTGCCGCTGTCGTCGGATCCGGAGCCGAACAGGTGCGGGGCGAGCTGGGACTGGAGGTCGGCGGGGTTGGGCCTGCCGGTGGCCTCCATCTGCATGCAGGACTCGATCAGCGGGCGCAGTTCGTCCGGCAGGCCGGTGAGGTCCGGGCCCTCGCGGAGCAGCATGAAGACGGTCTCGACGGGATTGGCGCCGTGGAAGGGCGGGTGGCCGGTGGCGGCGAAGACCAGCATGGAGCCGAGCGAGAAGACGTCGCTGGCGCCGGTGACGCTGCGGGAGTCCTTGGCCTGCTCGGGAGACATGTAGGCGGGGGTGCCGACGGCCACGTTCGTCATCGTCAAACGGGTGTTCGAAACGCCGGAGGCGATACCGAAGTCGATCACCCGGGGACCGTCCTCGACCACCAGGACGTTGGACGGCTTCAGGTCACGGTGGACCAGCCCCGCACCGTGGATGGACTGCAGGGCTTCCGCGACGCCCGCCGCCAGCCAGCGCACGGCCTGGGCCGGGAGCGGCCCGCAGTCGTTCACTATTTCCTCGAGGGAGGGCGCGGGCACGTAGGCGGTGGCCAGCCAGGGCACGGCGGCGCGAGGATCGGCGTCGACGACGGCCGCCGTGTAGAAGCCGGAGACCGCGCGGGCCGCCTCCACCTCACGAGTGAAGCGGACACGGAAGAGCTGGTCCTCGGCCAGCTCGGTGCGGACCGTCTTGATCGCCACGCGCCGGCCGGATGCCGAGCGTGCCAGATAGACCAGCCCCATGCCGCCGGCACCCAGCCGGCCCAGCACCTCGAACGGCCCGATCCGCCGCGGATCGTGCTGCGTCAGCTGATCCACCACTTGCCTGCCACCTCCCCGTACGAGCCGCGCCACCCACATATGTACGCGACCGAAGTGCAGCGTCTCACCACCGCACCGCCTTGGCGGCACGCACCCTGATTCTTCCTGGCCGGGCGGCCGGTGGCGAACCCAGTGATAAATCGGGGTGTCTCATGCCAAATAGGTACGAATTTGTCCGAACAAGATTATTTCGTCATCGCGTCATCGCGCCCATCGCGCTCATCGCCGCAGCAGCGCGAACGACGCCCCCTGATTGTCGGTGACGACGGCCACTCGTCCGTACGACGTCTCAAAGGGTGGCACCTGGACCCGTCCGCCGAGCCGCCGCACGGCCCCGAGGGAGTCGTCGAGGTCCATGACCTGGAAGTGCGTGAGGAAGTGCGGGGGCATCTCGGCCGGGAAGACCTCGGAGACGACCGCGCGGCCGAAGTCGGGCTCGGCGTCGCGGCCGAACAGGGCCTCGTGGAAGAGGTCGCCGTAGAAGGCGTTGGCCCCGGCCGTGTCGCGGGTGTACAGCTCGACCCAGGCGAACGTGCCCGGCTCGTGCCACCGGCCGAATCCGGCGTGGCCGCCCGCCTGCCACAGGCCGAACACCGCGCCCTCGGGGTCGGCGGCCAGAGCGTGGACACCGAAGTCGTCCAGGGGCAGCGGGGCCGTGATGAGCTGCCCGCCGGCCGCGATGATCCGCCGGCCCAGCGCCTCGGCGTCCGGGGTCGCGAAGTACACCGTCCAGACGGTGGGCATCCGGCCGTCCGCCTTGCGGGCGAGCGTGGCGACGGGCTCGTCGTCCAGCCGGGCCCATACGGCCAAGCCGTAGGCCTCCCCCGGTTCGGAGAAGGTCCACCCGAAGAGCTCACCGTAGAACCGCTTGCCCGCCTCGACGTCGGGAAGCTGGGCGTCCACCCAGCACGGGACGCCCTCTCCGTACACCGATGCCCTGTTTTCGGCCATGCCGTCAAAGTAACCGCGCCGCCCGCACCCCGCAGACCAGCCACACCACCCCCGATGCACCCATGCACCCCATTTGCAGTCGGCCGAATCGCGCTCCGATCACCCGTCGGTAAGCTGACGGCATGACAGGACAAGTGCGTACCGTCGACGGCCGCGTGGCCGGCAGGCGTGGGCAGGCGACCCGGCAGAAGCTGCTCGACTGCCTCAGCGAGATGCTCAGCTCCTCCCCGTACCGGGACGTCAAGGTCATCGATGTCGCCCGGAAAGCGGGCACTTCGCCCGCGACCTTCTACCAGTACTTCCCGGACGTCGAGGGCGCCGTCCTGGAGGTCGCCGAGCAAATGGCCACCGAGGGCGCCGGTTTGACCGAGCTGCTCGAAGGGCGCAGCTGGGCCGGCAAGTCGGGCTGGCAGACCGCTCAGGAACTCGTGGACGGCTTCCTGGAGTTCTGGCGGAGGAACGACGCGATCCTGCGCGTGGTCGACCTCGGCGCGGCCGAGGGGGACAAACGGTTCTACAAGATCCGCATGAAGATCCTCAACTCGGTGAACAACTCCCTCGCCGACGCCATCGCGGAACTGCAGGCCAAGGGCAGGGTCGACAAGGACGTGAACCCGGCCGCGATCGCGGGCTCGCTGGTCGCGATGCTGGCGGCGGTGGCGGCGCACCAGAAGGGCTTCTCCTCCTGGGGCGTCAAGCAGGCCGAACTGAAGCCGAACCTGGCACTGTTGGTCCATCTGGGCGTGACCGGCAAGAAGCCTGCCAAGTAGCGGTAGCCGGCCTCTTCCGGCCCCAAGTCCTGTCTGGCAGGCGGTGGTTCACCAGTGGTGAGCCACCGCCTGCGCCGCTATGCGGGCAGCGGCCGGTCCCGCACCACATGCTTCATCACCAGCGTCGAGTTCAGCCGCTGCACCCCGGGCAGGGCCGCGAGCCGCTCGTCGTACAGCCGCTGGAAGGCGGCGAGGTCGGCGGTGGCCACCCGCAGCAGGTAGTCGGGCTCGCCGAACAGCCGCTGGGCGTCCAGGACGTGCTCCAGCTCGCTGACGGCCCGCTCGAACTCGACGACCGTGTCCCGGTCCTCCTGCCGCATGGAGACGAAGACCAGCGCCTCGAAGTTCAGCCCGAGCGCGGCCGCGTCCACCACCGCCCGGTAGCCCTGGATGGCTCCGGAGCGCTCCAGCTCACGCAGCCGCCGGTGGCAGGGCGAGACGCTCAGCCGCACGCGGGCGGCCAGCTCGGTGACGGTCAGCCGCCCGTCCTGCTGCAGCTCCGCAAGGATTTTTCTGTCTACGTCATCCATGAAGAAGATATTTGCTCAGAAACCGAGATCATGGGCAAACTTCGGGAACACTTTCGGGCCAATCACACCTAATGTCCCCACCATGGACTCGGGACTGCTCTTCTCCTTCCTCGCCGTGGACCTGCTGCTGGTGTGCGTGCCGGGCGCCGACTGGGCGTATGTGATCGCGACCGCCCTGCGCGGCCGCTCGGTGCCGCGCGCGGTGGCGGGTCTGGTCTCGGGGTACGCCCTGCACACGGCTCTGGCCACGGCGGGCCTGGCCGTGCTGGTGGCGGGCTCGCCCCGGCTGCTGACGGCGCTGACGGTGGCGGGCGCCGGGTATCTGCTGTGGCTGGGCTGGGGCGTGCTGCGCAGTCCGGCCGTCCCGGGGGCGGCGGACGAGACCCCGGACGCCGATCGCCGGCTCTTCCTGCGGGGCGCCACGATCAGCGGCCTGAACCCCAAGGGCCTGCTCCTCTACCTCTCGGTGCTCCCCCAGTTCCTCACCCTCAAGGGCGCCCACCTCCCCGTACCGGCCCAGACGGCGGCCATGGGCCTGCTCCACATGGCATGCTGCGCGGCCGTGTACCTCACCGTCGGCGCCCTCTCCCGCGCCCTGTTGTCGGCCCGCCCGGTGGCGGCCCGGGCGGTCACCCGCACCTCGGGCGCGGCGATGCTCGGAATCGGCGCGTTCTTGCTGGTGGAGCGGCTGGCTACGCTTTAGCTTCGCCGGGGCCGTCAATCGTCCGCGGGTCCGTTGTGGCTGGTCGCGCAGTTCCCCGCGCCCCTAGGGAGTCGCAGTGCCGTCGGCTTCGAGGAGCCGACGGCACTGCGACTCACGCCGAGGGTTACCTGCGCGTCAGCCGGAACACCCTGATCTCCCGCTCCACCCGGCCCTGATACGTGGCGTACGGCGGCCAGAACCTCAGGAGGGTCTTCCAGGCGGCGGAGCGTTCCCCGCCCTCCAGCAGGCGGGCCGTGACGGGGATGTCCCGGCCCTTCCAGTTGATCGAGGCGTCCGGCTGGGTGAGCAGGTTGCGGGTCCAGGCGGGATGGTCGGTGCGGCCGAAGTTGGAGCCGACGAGGAGCCAGGTGCGGCCCTCCTCTTCCGGCATGCAGGCGAGCGGGGTCCGGCGGGGCAGACCGCTGCGGGCGCCGGTGGAGGTGAGGATCACTCCGGGCAGCAGCTGGGCGCTGAGCAGCACCCTGCCCCGGGTGAGCCGGTGCACGGCGCGGTCCAGGGCCGGGATCGCGTGCGGGGCGACCTTCGCGAAGGCCCGGGTGGCGGACACCTTCTGCACGAACCGCACGCCGACGCCGGCCATCAGACCGCCACTTCCCCGCGCGTGAACAGCCGGGCGGTCTCGGCGGCCCGGTCCCTGAGCCGGTGCACCGGCCCGAACAGCAGCTCGTCCCCGGCCGCCCGCTTGAAGTACAGATGGGCCTCGTGCTCCCAGGTGAACCCGATCCCGCCGTGCAGCTGGATCGCCTCCCCCGCCGCACACCGCAGCGCCTGCAGCGCCTGCGCGAGCGCGAGCCCGCCCACCCTTTCGCCCTGTGTGGTCGCCCAGGCGGCGTAGTAGGCGGCCGAGCGAGCGGACTGCACCGCCACGTACACATCCGCGAGCCGGTGCTTCACCGCCTGGAAGGACCCGATGGCCCGCCCGAACTGCTCCCGCTGTCCGACGTACTCGACGGTCCGCTCCAGCGCCCGGTCCGCGGCCCCCACGGCCTCGGCGGCGAGCACGGCGGCGGCGGTGTC
Source organism: Streptomyces griseochromogenes (assembly GCF_001542625.1). Classification (NCBI taxonomy): domain Bacteria; kingdom Bacillati; phylum Actinomycetota; class Actinomycetes; order Kitasatosporales; family Streptomycetaceae; genus Streptomyces; species Streptomyces griseochromogenes. The sequence continues at coordinate 10,168,654 of NZ_CP016279.1, forward strand.
CCCGAGTGCGGTGAGGGCGGGAAGCACGTCCGTGTCGGCGGTGCCCAGCAACTCGGCGGGCACGTCCCTCAGTTGGACCCGTCCCTGCGGGCGGGTGGCGTCGAGGGCCGTCTGCCGGGTCCGTACGACCCCCTCGGCGTCCCCCGCGACCAGGAACAGCAGGGTCCGGGACCGCGCGTACCCGCCGGTGTGCGCGGCGACGAGGAGCAGCCCGGCACTGTGCCCGTCCAGCACCTGGTCGACCTGCCCGTACAGGCGCCACCCCGCCGTGGTGTGCCGGGCCTGCACGCCCCCGGCCCGGCCCCCGCCGGCCCACTGCCCGCCGTTGCCGCCGGTCAGCGCGAGGGCGGTGGCGAGGGCGGGGCCGGGGACGGCGAGGGTGGCGGTGCGGGTGCCCGCGGCGAGGTGGGGCAGCAGCCCGGCGCGCTGCGCCTCGGTGCCGAGGGCGAGGATCAGCGGGGCCGCGAGGACGGAGGTGGCCACCAGCGGGGAGGGGGCGAGGGCGCGTCCCGTCTCCTCGCAGGCGAGGGCGAGCTCGGTGGCCGAGCAGCCGACGCCGCCACAGGCCTCGGGGAGCGCCAGTCCCGGCAGGCCGAGCCGGTCGGCGAGCGCGGACCACAGGGCGGGGTCGTACCCGGCCGGGCTGTCGACGGCGGCCCGCAGCTCCTCGACGCCACAGCGTTTGTGCAGCAGCTCGCGCAAGGTGCGGCGGATCTCGTCCTGCTCGGCGGTGAGACGCGTGTCCATGGCTGATCCGATCCCTCCGAACCTGATCTGACGGACCGTCATGTTAGGGCGGACGGGGAGGGAAGCCCAGGGGCACGACACCTGCCGCGCGGCGTCGGATCTGATGTACCGTCAGATCTATGACGTCAGCGAGCAGGAAGGTCGCCGTGGCCGGGGTGGCCCTCTCCGACTGCGGCCGGGTGGACGACGCGACCCCGTACGCCCTGCACGCCCAGGCGGCCCGCCGTGCCCTCGCGGACGCGGGTCTGGACCGCGCCGTGGTGGACGGCTTCGCCTCGGCGGGCCTCGGCACGCTGGCCCCGGTCGAGGTGGCGGAGTATCTGGGTCTGCGCCCCACCTGGGTGGACTCCACCTCCGTGGGCGGCTCCACCTGGGAGGTCATGGCGGCGCACGCGGCGGACGCGATAGCGGCGGGCCACGCCGACGCCGTCCTGCTGGTCTACGGGTCGACGGCGCGGGCCGACATCAAGGCGGGCCGCAGGACGGGGAACCTCTCCTTCGGCGCGCGCGGCCCCCTTCAGTTCGAGGTGCCGTACGGGCACACCCTGATCGCCAAGTACGCGATGGCGGCCCGCCGCCACATGATCGAGCACGGCACGACCGTCGAGCAGCTGGCGGAGGTGGCCGTGCAGGCGAGGGCCAACGCGGCCCTGAACCCGGAGGCGATGTTCCGCGAGCCGATCACGGTGGACGACGTCCTGTCAGGACCGATGATCGCCGACCCCTTCACCAAGCTGCACTGCTGCATCCGCTCGGACGGCGGGGCGGCGGTGCTGCTGGCGGCCGAGGAGTACGTGCGGGACTGCCGTACCGCTCCCGTCTGGATCCTCGGCACCGGCGAGCACGTCTCCCACGCCACGATGTCCGAGTGGCCCGACTTCACGGTCTCCCCGGCGGCGGTCAGCGGACGGCTGGCCTTCCAGCGGGCCGGGGTGCGCCCCGAGGAGATCGACTTCGCGGAGATCTACGACGCCTTCACCTACATGACCCTGGTGACCCTGGAGGACCTCGGCTTCTGCGCGAAGGGCGAGGGCGGGGCGTTCGTGGAGAAGGGGCGGCTGCTGGTGCGCGGCGGGGAGCTGCCGGTGAACACCGACGGGGGCGGCCTGTCCGCCCAGCATCCCGGGATGCGGGGGCTGTTCCTGCTGGTGGAGGCGGTGCGGCAGCTGCGGGGCGAGGCGGGCGAGCGGCAGGTGCGCAGGGGGGACGGGGAGGTGCCACGACTCGCGGTGGTGTCCGGGACGGGGGGCTGGTTCTGCTCGTCCGGGACGGTGGTGCTCGGCCGGAACTGATCGGCCGGGGGACCGCGCGGGAAGACGCCTCGTGCCGGCCGGTGTTGTGCCGGCGACGGACGAGCCCCAGGAGGAATCCGAGATGGCGTTGACCCGCGAAGAGCGAGAGGCGTTCCTGGCCGAGGCGCACGTCGCCGCACTGGCGGTGGACTCGGGACCGGGACGGGCGCCCCTGGCCGTGCCGATCTGGTACTGGTACGAGCCCGGCGGGGACGTATGGATCATGACGGGACGGGAGTCCCGTAAGTACGGCCTGATCAGCGAGGCGGGCCGGTTCACGCTGATGATCGACCGGCTGGAGCCGACGATCAGGTACGTGTCGGTGCAGGGTCCGGTGGTCAGGACGACCCCGGCGACCGTCGACGAGCTGCGGAAGATCTCGGCCCGCTACCTGTCGGCCGAGAAGGTGGACGCCTATGTCGACTTCGCCTTGAAGAACCACGGGGAGCAGGTGGTGATCCACATGCGTCCGGAGCGGTGGGTGTCGTCGGACCTGGGCCAGGTGTGAGCATGAGGGAATGGGAACTGATCTCCACGCACTGCTGAGGTCGCTGCGGGTGTGGGACGCGGGGACGACGACGCTGCCTCCCTTCGACCCGGACACCGCCCCGCCGACGCCCCTGCTCCTGTTCACGAGCTGGTTCGAGGAGGCGGTGGAGGCCGGACAGCCCGAGCCGCACACGATGTCGCTCGCGACGACGGACGAGGAGGGCCGGCCGGACGTACGGATCGTGATGCTGCACGGCGCGGACGCGGAGGGCTGGTCGTTCGCGACGCACGTCACGAGCCGCAAGGGCCGGGCGCTCGCCGCCCGTCCGTACGCGGCCCTGGCCTTCTACTGGCCGGTGCTGGGGCGGCAGGTGCGGGTGCGCGGGCCGGTGACGTCCGCGCCCTCCGAGGAGAGCCAGGCCGATCTGCACGCCCGCTCGACGGGGGCGCTGGCAGCGGCGCTCACCGGACGGCAGAGCGAGGAACTGTCCTCGGTGGAGGAGCTGCGGCGGGCCTCGGAGGCGGCCTGGGAGAGGGCCCGGGAGAACCCGGCCGAGCCCTCGCCCACGTGGACGCTGTACCGACTGCGGCCGGAGGCTGTGGAGTTCTTCCAGGGGGACGCCGAGCGGCGGCACGTACGGCTTCAGTACCGGCGCGACGGGTTCGGCTGGAGCCGGCGGCTGCTGTGGCCGTGACGCCCGCCGTTCAGTCCCCGAACTCCCACTCCGCGAAGTCGGCCACGCCCCGGTACCCGATCCGCTGGTAGAGCCCGTTGCTCGTGGGGTTCGCGAGGTCGGTGAAGAGGAGGACCTCCGCCGTCCCCGACTCCAGGGCGACGCGGCTCACCTCGGCGGTCACCGCGCCCGCGTAGCCGTGGCCGCGCAGGTGCGCCGGGGTGTACACCGGGGCCACCCGCACCTGCCCCGCCGTTTCCGGAGTCACCCCGGCCATGGAGACGGGGGTGCCCTCGGGGGTCTCCCAGAGGGTGACCCCGCCGTGGCCGATGTGGGCGTCGGCCCATTCGCCCGGATCCCGGTTCAGGGGCTGTCCGACCGCGGCCATGAACGCGCCGTACCAGGACACCAGCAGGTCGCGGTCGGCCGGCCCGGCGACCCGCGCCCGGCCCTCGGGCACCGGCCGCGGGACGCTCAACTCGCCCAGCCGGTACAGCCGTTTGCGCTCGCGGATCCGGCCCCGCGTGCCGGTGCGGCGCTGCCAGGCCGCAGCGAAGGCGGCCGCCGTGTCCCGTTCGGCGGAGACGGCGGGGACCGGGTGGCCGAGGTCCGCGAGACGGGACGCGAGACCCTCGGCCTCCCGCGCGCCGAGCGGAGTGGGATGGACCGGGAAGGGCGGGGTGTGCATGAGCGTCGCCCGGACCGCGCCGCCCTCCTCCTCCAGCGTCCCGAAGAGCGGCGCCTGCTCGCCGTACAGCCGCAGCCCCCGCGTGCGCAGCGCCTGCGTCACCGTCAGCTGCACGGTATGCAGGTCCGGCCGGGAGCCGAGGAAGTCACCGGCGCGGGCGAGGAATTCGTCCAGGTCGTGGGTCAGATGCCAGGCTTCTGGATGCATGCCGCCATGATCGCGGTCAGCCGCCCGGCCTGAACACCGGTTTTCCCTCCCGGAACATCACCCGCAGCGGCATCCCGGCCACCAGGTCCCCCGCCCCGCACTCCACCAGCTCCGTCATCATCCGCGGCCCCTCGGCCAGGTCCACCACCGCGGCCACGTACGGGGTGCGGTCGCCGAAGGGCGGCAGGTCGTTGCGGTGGACCGTGGACCAGGTGTAGAGGGTCGCGCGGCCGCTCACCTCCTCCCAGACCACCTGCTCGCTCCAGCAGTGCGGACAGAACTCGCGGGGGTAGTGATGGGCCCGGCCGCAGGTCCCGCAGCGGCGGACCAGCAGCCGGCCGCTCGCCGCCGCCTCCCAGTAGGGGCGGGTGAAGGCGTCGGGCTCGGGGGCGTCGTGACGTGGCGCGCCCATCAGAACCACCCCAGCCAGGCGTCCAGCGACCAGGTCTGCCAGGACATGCCGAAGAATCCGACGAACGAGATCAGCGCCATCATCGAGTTCTGGCCCTGCTCCGCCCAGTCATGGATCATGAGAACGAAGTAGATCGCGTTCAGCAGCAGCCCGGCCGACAGCGCGATCGGGGACAGGAAGCCGAGGATCAGGCCGAGGCCGAGGGAGAGTTCGGCGTAGGCGACGACGTACGCCATCAGCTTCGGATGCGGCTTCACCATCGTCTCGAAGCCGGACCGTACCGACGCCCAGCGGTGTTTCTCCGCGATCCCCGCCGCCCAGGCGATGCCACTGCCGCGCTCGAACCAGGCCTTCTTGTCCTTGTGCCGCCAGCTCTCCAGCCACCACAGGCCGAGACCGATCCGCAGCACCGCCAGCCACTGAGCGCCGTCGAGCCATATCGAATCCATGGATCTGACGGTACGTCAGATAGTCGGTGAAGCCCACCTGTGAGTCCGCCTCGAATCGCACGAGGCGAATTCGTCAAGCGGATCACCAAAGTCACCGGATGCCGCGAGGACAGGCGAAGACCGCGCTGTTCGCGCACCGATTCCGACCATCCGAGGCAACTACGTCACCTGTCCCACTCACTCCTCCCACAGGCGTGATCAATCCGCAACCAATTCCGGTCTTGACCGAGACCCATCAACCGGGTGGGTGATTACGCTCCCGCTCATGGCCGTCTCCCGTCCTTCTCCCGTACACCTTTCCGCGACCCCCGCAGACCGCCCCGTCTACGTCATAGGCGCCGGTCCCGGCGGGCTCGCCGCCGCGTACGCGCTGCGCGCGCGGGGCATACGGGCCGTGGTTCTGGAGAAGGCCGACCAGGTGGGCGCCTCCTGGCGGCGGCACTACGACCGGCTCCACCTGCACACCACCCGCCGGCTGTCCGCCCTGCCGGGCCTCGCGATACCCCGCAGGTTCGGTCGCTGGGTGGCCCGGGACAACGTGGTGCGCTACCTGGAGAAGTACGCCGAGCAGCACGAGCTGGAGATCGTCACCGGTGTGGAGGTCTCCCTCGTCGAGCCCTCCCCGGACGGGGAGGGCTGGCTGCTGCACGCCTCGGGCGGCCGGGAGCTGACCGGCAGCGCGGTGGTGGTCGCCACCGGCTACAACCACACCCCGCGCGTGCCCGACTGGCCCGGCCTGGACGGCTACGGCGGGGAGTTCACGCACGCCGGCGCGTACCGGAACGCCGAGCCCTACGCGGGCCGTGACGTCCTGGTCGTCGGCGCCGGCAACACCGGTGCCGAGATCGCCGTGGACCTGGCGGAGGGCGGGGCCGCGCGGGTGCGGCTGGCCGTGCGCACCGTCCCGCACATCATGCGGCGCTCGCTCTTCGGCTGGGCCGCCCAGTACACGGGCGTGCTGGTACGGCGGCTGCCGGTGCGGCTGGTCGACCGGCTGGCCGGGCCGGTGGCGAAGCTCAGCACGCCCGACCTGTCCGCGCACGGGCTGCCGCGTCCCGGCACCGGGCTGTACAGCAGGGTGCGGGAGGGGGCCGTCCCGGTGCTGGACGTCGGCCTCATCGACGCGGTACGGAAGGGAAAGGTCGAGGTCGTGGCGGCCGTGGAGGCGTTCGAGGACGAGAAGGTGATCCTCGCCGACGGCGGCCGTATCTCGCCGGACGCCGTGATAGCGGCCACCGGGTACACGCGGGCGCTGGAGGATCTGGTCGGGCATCTCGGGGTGCTGGACGAGCACGGGAAGCCGGTCGCGCACGGAAGCCGTACCCCGGCGCAGGCCCAGGGCCTGTACTTCACCGGGTTCACCAACCCGATCAGCGGGATGTTCCGGGAGCTGGCGACCGACGCGGAGAAGATCGCCAAGGCGGTGGCCAGGAAGCTTTCGTAGCCGTACACAACTTTGCCGTGCCGAACCGTTCCTGACATTGCGTCAGTTCAGTAATCTGACAGTGCGTCAGTTACTTGGCAGTCATGACAGGAGCGGGCGGACGATGCTTGGATCAACCCACGGCACCCTCACCACCGACTCCCGCCGGGCCCGGGTCATCGCCTGCGGTGAGCAGCGGCCCGGACCCGTCGTCCACGATCAGGTCGACGACCTCGATGTCAGCGGACGGCCGCTGTACACGGACGTACCGGATCTGGCGCGGTTCTTCCGGCCCGAGTCGGTCGCCGTGATCGGCGCCTCGGACGCCGAGGGGCGGCCGAACACCGGGATCACCCGGCAGCTGCTCGCCTGGGCCGAGCGGGTCGGGGCGCGGGTGCATCCGGTGCACCCGGTACGGCCGTCCGTGTTCGGCGTCCCCTGCGTGGCCTCCGTCGCCGACCTGCCCGACCAGGTCGACCTCGCGGTGCTGCTGGTGGCGGACCCGCTGCCGGTGATCGAGGAACTCGCCGAGACCAAGGTGAAGTTCGCGGTGGCCTTCGCCTCCGGGTTCGCGGAGACCGGCACGGAGGGGGCCGAGGCGCAGGAGCGGCTCGCCCGGGCCGTACGGCGGTCGGGGCTGCGGCTGCTCGGGCCGAACACCAACCTGAACGCCTTCGAGCGCTTCCGGGAGGACCTGGACGGACCGTCGATCGCGCTCATCACCCAGTCCGGACACCAGGGCCGCCCCCTGTTCGCCCTTCAGGAACTGGGCATCCGGCTCTCCCACTGGGCGCCGACCGGCAACGAGGCCGACCTGGAGACCGCCGACTTCATCTCCTACTTCGCCGAGCAGCCCGAGGTCGGCGCCATCGCCTGCTACGTCGAGGGCCTCAAGGACGGCCGCTCCTTCCTGCTGGCCGCCGACCGCGCCGCCCGCCGCAAGGTGCCGGTGGTCGCGGTGAAGGTGGGCCGCACGGAGGCGGGGGCCCGCACGGCGGCCACCCACACCGGCAAGCTCACCGGCGCCGACGACGTCGTCGACGCGGCCATGCGGCAGTACGGCGTCGTCCGCGTCGACGGGCTCGACGAACTCCAGGACACGGCGGCGCTGTTGGCCAGGGCGCGGGCCCCGCGGTCCGACGGGGTCGTCGTCTACTCCATCTCCGGCGGCACGGGCGCCCATGTCGCCGACCTCGCCGCCGGGCGGGGGCTGCGGCTGCCGCGGCTGTCGCGGGACCGGCAGGCCGAGCTGCACCAGTGGATCCCGGAGTACCTGAACGTGGCCAACCCGGTGGACAACGGCGGGCATCCGGTCGGTGACCGGCGCGGCCGGAAGATCATCGACGCGATCCTGGCCGACCCGGAGGTCGGGGTGCTGATCTGCCCGGTCACCGGCCCCTTCCCGCCGCTGAGCGACAAGCTCGTACGGGACCTGGTCGACGCGGCGGAGGAGACGGACAAGCTGGTGTGCGTGGTGTGGGGGTCGCCGGTCGGCACCGAGCAGGCGTACCGGGAGGTCCTGCTCGGCTCCTCCCGGGTGGCCACCTTCCGCACGGTCGGCAACTGCCTCACCGCCGTGCGCGCCTGGCTCGACCACCACCGCTTCGTGGGCGACTACCGCTCCCCCTTCGACGAGGCCCCGCGCCTGCCCTCCCCCTCCTTCCGCAAGGCCGAGGCCCTGATGCGGCCCGGTCAGCAGCTCAGCGAGCACGGGGCCAAGCAGCTGCTGCGCGCCTACGGCATCCGGGTGCCGCGCGAGCAGCTGGTCACCAGCGCCGCGGCCGCCGTTCGCGCCGCCGCCCAGGTCGGCTACCCGGTGGTGATGAAGGCCTCCGGCGCCCAGATCGCCCACAAGACCGAACTCGGCCTGGTGAAGATCGGCCTCACCTCGGCCAGCCAGGTCCGGGACGCCTATCGCGAGCTGACCGACATCGCCCGTTACGAGGACGTCTCGCTGGACGGCGTCCTGGTGTGCCAGATGGTCGAGCAGGGCGTCGAGATGGTCGTCGGGATGACCCACGACGAACTGTTCGGACCGACGGTGACCGCCGGGCTCGGCGGGGTGCTGGTGGAGGTGCTGCGCGACGCCGCCGTACGCGTACCGCCGTTCGGCGAGGACCAGGCCCGGGACATGCTCGCCGAACTGCGCGGCCGGGCCCTGCTGGACGGGGTCCGGGGCCGCCCCCCGGCCGACCTGGACGCACTCGTGGAGGTGGTCCTGCGGGTCCAGCGCATGGCCCTCGAACTGGGCGGTCAGCTGGCCGAGCTGGACATCAACCCACTGATGGTGCTGCCCCGCGGGCAGGGCGCGGTGGCGCTGGACGCACTGGTGGTGTGCCGATGAGCGAGCCGGTACGGCACGAGGTCGGCGACCATGTCTCGTACGTCACCCTGGACCGGCCCGAGACCCTGAACGCCCTCACGCCCGGGGACCGCGACCGGCTGATCTGCCTGCTGGAGGAGGCGTCGGCGGACGCGGACATCCGGGCCGTCGTCCTCACCGGGACCGGTCGCGGGTTCTGCGCGGGCGCGGATCTGCGCGGCGGGGCGGGCGGCGGAGAGCGCGTCGCGGGCGACGTGTCCCGCACGCTCCGCCTCGGCGCCCAGCGGCTCATCGCCGCCGTACTGGACTGCGAGAAGCCGGTGATCGCCGCCGTGAACGGCACGGCGGCGGGACTCGGCGCGCACCTCGCGCTCGCCTGCGATCTGGTCCTGGCCGCCGAGTCGGCCCGCTTCATCGAGGTGTTCGTACGGCGCGGTCTGGTGCCGGACGCGGGTGGGGCGTATCTGCTCCCCCGGCTGATCGGCCCGCACCGGGCCAAGGAGCTGATGTTCTTCGGGGACGCGGTGCCGGCGGCGGAGGCGGAACGCCTCAGGCTGGTCAACCGGGTCGTCCCCGACGCCGAGCTGGAGAAGACCGCCCGCGAGTGGGCGACCCGCCTGGCCGCCGGCCCGACCCGTTCCCTGGCCCTCACCAAGCAACTGGTGAACGCCTCCCTGGACACCGACCGCACCACCGCCTTCGCCGCCGAGGCGTCCGCCCAGGAGATCAACATGACGACACAGGACGCCCGGGAGGGCCTGCGGGCGTTCGTGGAGAGGAGGGGGGCGGAGTTCGGGGGGCGGTGAGGCTCAGCCGGACCGCCGCAGGATCCACACGGTGCCCGCGTCCGGGTCGCCGTACCGCGCGAAGAGCTGGGGATCGTGCTCGGTGCCGGCGAACGCCCAGTGCGTGGCGTGGCCGCAGTCGAGCCGCAGCAGGATGCCGTCACGCCCGGTGTCGTCGGGCTTCCAGGCGCCTGAGCCGCCGCACATGGTGTAGTCCGAGAAGCCCGCATCGCTCTTCTGGTCGGCGAGCGGCAGCTTGGTGGCCTCGGCGTGGCCGTCCGGACGCAGCCGCAGCCGCGCACCGCTCGCGCCCTGCCAGACGCCGGCGAGCTGGGCGGTGGTGAGCCGCGGCGGCTCGTACCGCGGGATCAGACCGGTCACGGTGGCCGTCAGCCCGCCGCCGAGGACGAGAACGGCCAGGACGGGCGAGATGAGGGCGGCGCGTCCCCAGATGCCCCACTGCCGCCAGGTGCGCCTGCGGACGTAGGCGACCCACAGCGAGGGCAGAATGCCGAGGGCGGTCAGGAACGGGATGGTGAGGGCGGGCGAGTGCCCGGCGAGGGCGGCGAGGAGGCCCCACGCGATGCCCGGTCCGACCGGAGCCGCGAGGTGCCAGGCCCAGGTCCGACCGCCGAGACGACGGCGGCCGAACCGGGCGAGCAGCACCGAGGGCAGAGTCAGCGCGAGCGGCTGCGCCAGGGCCACGACCGGCGCCAGTACGGCCTCGGCGAGCAGGTAGACCAGCACGGCGAGCATGTTGTACCCGCCGCCGTAGTCGTCATTGCCGAGGTCGATGATCCACAGGAACACGGAGGCCGCCGGAAGCAGCGCCACACTCATGGCCGCCGCCGCACCGTAGTCCCGGAACGACCAGGTCAGGTCGGCGTCCCGGAGCCGTTCACGTATCTCTCCCCACCCCATGGGCGCAGAGCTTACGGAGTTCTCCTCCCCGGTCCACCCGGCCCTTCACATCTGACAGTCCGTCAGCTTCAATGAGTGATGTGATGGGACACGCAGGGGCAGCCGCGGCTGCCGTTCGCTGGCTGAGGTCGGCTCCGTCGCCGGGGCCCGTGGAGGCGCTGCCGCGCCCGGAGTTGCGGTGCGTCCGGGAGGACGATCCGGCGCCGCTGGACCACGCCGAGTTCCGGCGCGTGCTGGGGAACTTCGCGACGGGCGTCACCGTGGTGACGGCGCCGCCCTCGGAGGGTTCGGCCTCCCCGGCCGGCTTCGCCTGCCAGTCCTTCTCCTCCCTCTCCCTCGACCCGCCCCTGATCTGCTTCATGGTCGGCCGCACCTCCACCACCTGGCCGCGCATCGCCCGCGCCGGCGTCTTCTGCGTCAACGTCCTCGCCGCCGGGCAGGGCGAACTGTGCCGGGCCTTCGCGGTGAGCGGCGCGGACAAGTTCGCGGGGGTGGCCTACGACGCGGCCCCCGTCTCCGGGGCGCCACGCCTGGCCGGTGCGGTGGCGTGGATCGACTGCACGATCCACGCGGTGCACACCGGGGGCGACCACCTGATCGTCGTCGGCCGGGTGGACGCGCTCGGCGCGGAGGGGCCGGGAGAGCCGCTGCTCTTTCACCGGGGGCGGTTCGGGCAGCTGGGCGACGGCTGAGCGCGGCCCGCTCAGGAGACGGCGAGTGCGGGGGCCGTCCGGTTCCGTCTGATCACCAGCGCCATCAGCGCCGCCGCCGCGCACAGCGTGCCGGAGGCGTACCAGACCATGTCGTAGGAGCCGAAGACGTCGCGGGCCACGCCGCCGAGGAAGGCGACCAGGGCCGCGCCGATCTGGTGGGAGGCGAGCACCCAGCCGAAGACGATGGCGCTGTCCTCGCCGTACTGCTCGCGGCACAGGGCCAGGGTGGGCGGGACGGTGGCCACCCAGTCGAGGCCGTAGAAGACGATGAAGAAGATCATCGGGGGGTGGATCGCCGGGCCGAGCAGCATGGGCAGGAACAGGAGCGAGAGGCCGCGCAGGGCGTAGTAGACGGCGAGCAGGCGGCGCGGTTCGAAGCGGTCGGTGAACCAGCCGGAGGCGATCGTGCCGACGACGTCGAACACGCCGATCACCGCGAGCAGGGAGGCCGCCGCCGTCACGGGCATGCCGTGGTCGTGGGCTGCGGGCACGAAGTGGGTCTGGATCAGGCCGTTGGTGGAGGCGCCGCAGATCGCGAAGGTGCCGGCGAGCAGCCAGAAGGGACCGGTGCGCACGGCGGTGGCGAGGACCGTGAGCGTCCGGCGGGCGGCGCCCGTCACGGGTGCCGGCTTGGGCACGAACTCCTTGGCGCCGTACGGCTCGAGGCCCACGTCGGCGGGATGGTCGCGCAGCAGGAGCCAGACGAACGGGACCACGGCGAGGGCGGCCAGGGCGACCGTCACGGCGGCCGGGCGCCAGCCGTGGTCCTCCACCATCCAGGACAGCAGCGGCAGGAAGATCAGCTGGCCGGAGGCGGAGGCGGCGGTGAGGATGCCGCTGACCAGTCCGCGTCGCTCGGTGAACCAGCGGTTGGTGACCGTGGCCGCGAAGGCGAGGGCCATGGAACCCGAGCCCAGGCCGACCAGCAGGCCCCAGCACAGCAGCAACTGCCAGGCGGCCGTCATCCACACGGTCAGGCCGGAGCCGACGGCTATCACGGTCAGCGCGACGGCGACCACACGGCGGATGCCGAAGCGGTCCATCAGCGCGGCGGCGAAGGGTGCGGTGAGGCCGTAGAGCGCGAGGTTGATCGAGACGGCCGCGCCGATCGTGCCGCGCGACCAGCCGAACTCCTGATTCAGGGGGTCGATGAGCAGGCCGGGCAGGGAGCGGAAGGCGGCCGCGCCGATGATCGTGACGAAGGTGACGGCGGCGACGAACCAGGCGCGGTGCACGCCATGGCGCCCGACGGGCGGGACGTGGACCGGGGCTGCGTCATGTCTTGTCTGGGTCACGTCATAGAGGGTCCTGTTTCCGGTCATCCCCATCGAGTGGCCCGAAGGACAGCATTCGTTAGGATCGGGCCATGAGTGTCGGCCAGGAATTCCGCCCGCACCGGGTCGTCGTCCTCGCGCTGGACGGCCTGCTCCCCTTCGAGCTGGGCATCCCGCACCGGATCTTCGGACGCCCGAGGGACGCCGAGGGGCGGCACCTCTACGAGGTGGTGACGTGCTCGGCCCGGCCGCCGGGACCGGTCGAGACGGACGCCGACTTCACGGTGCACGTCCCGCACGGTCCCGAGGCCCTGGAGACGGCCGACACGGTGATCGTCCCGGCATCGTACGAACTCGGCCCGGTCTACGAGGAGGGCAGGCTGACCGAGGAGCTGGCCGCCGCGCTCGGCCGCGTCCGGCCCGGCACCCGGCTGGCCGCCATCTGCACCGGCGGCTACGTCCTGGCCGCCGCCGGACTCCTCGACGGACGGCCGGCGACCACGCACTGGGCGGACGCCGAGCGCTTCCAGCGGATGTTCCCGCGGGTGAAGGTGGACGCGGACGTGCTGTTCATCGATGACGGGGACGTGCTGACCTCGGCCGGAGTGGCCGCCGGGATCGACCTGTGCCTGCACATCGTGCGCCGCGACCACGGCACGGCGGTCGCCAACGACGTGGCCCGCCGCACGGTCGTCCCGCCCCACCGGGACGGCGGCCAGGCCCAGTACATCCACCGTCCGGTCCCGGACCCGCAGCTCGCCACCACGACCGGCGCCCGCGCCTGGGCCCTCGGCCGTCTGCACGAGCCGATCCAGTTGCGGGACATGGCCGAGCAGGAGGCCATGTCGGTGCGCACCTTCACCCGCCGCTTCCGCGAGGAGACCGGCATCAGCCCGGGCCAGTGGCTCACCCAGCAGCGTGTCGAACGCGCCCGCCACCTGCTGGAGTCCACCGGCCTCTCCGTCGACCAGGTGGCCCGCGACGCCGGCTTCGGCACGGCCCAGTCGATGCGCCAGCACCTCCAGCAGGCCCTCGGGGTGACACCGACGGCGTACCGGCGGACCTTCCGGACCGCGGTCGGCGGATCCGGCGAGCGGTACGGCGAGGTGGGGAGCCGGGGGTGAGGGCGGTGGCACCCCCCTGCCGGCTCAGAAGGTGAGCACCCCCCGCGCCACCCGCCCCGCCTCCGCGTCGGCCCGGGCCTTCTCGAAGTCCTCCACCGGATAGGTCGCCGTCACCAACTCGTCCAGGAGCAGGCGGCCTTGGCGGTACAGCTCGGCGTACAGGGGGATGTCCCGCTGGGGGCGGGAGGAGCCGTAGCGGCAGCCGAGGATCGCCTTGTCCAGGAACATGGAGGAGACGAGGAAGGACGCCTCGGCGCTCGCCCCGGGCACGCCGAGGAGGACGGCCTGGCCGTGGCGGTCGAGAAGGTCGATCGCCTGACGGATCAGTTCCACCCGGCCGACGCACTCGAAGACGTGGTCGGCGCCGGTCGGCAGGAGGTCGCGGACGCCCTCCGCCGAGGTCAGGAAGTCGGTCGCGCCGAACTGCCGGGCCACCGTCTCCTTCGCCGGATTGGCGTCCACGGCCACGATCCTCAGGGCCCCGGCGATACGCGCGCCCTGCAGGACGTTCAGCCCGATCCCGCCGGTGCCGATGACCACCACGCTGTCCCCGCGGTCCACCCGCGCCCGGTTGAGGACCGCGCCGACGCCGGTGAGCACCCCGCAGCCGATCAGCGCCGCCGCCCGCAGCGGGATGTCCTTCGGGATCGGCACCGCCTGCACAGCCCTGACGACCGTACGTTCCGCGAAGGCCGAGTTGGAGGCGAACTGGTACACCGTCCGCCCGCCCCGGGTGAAGGGCCGCTGCGGGCGGCCGATGGCCTTGCGGCACATCGTCGGGCGGCCCCGGTCGCACTCCGCGCACGTGCCGCAGTTGGCGAGCGTGGACAGGGCCACGTGGTCGCCCGGGGCCACATGGGTCACGCCCGCGCCCACGGCCTCGACCACGCCCGCGCCCTCGTGGCCCAGCACCACGGGCACCGGGAAGGGGATGGTGCCGTCCACCACCGAGAGGTCGCTGTGGCACAGTCCGGCCGCCGAGATCGCCACCAGCACCTCGCCGGGCTCCGGCTCCCGTATCGTCAGGTCGTCCACCACCTGGACGTGCTTGCCGTCGAACACCACGCCACGCATCACTGGGCCCCCTTCGGCTCCCTCGGCAGGCCGAGCACCCGCTCGGCGATGATCGTGCGCTGGACCTGGTCCGAGCCGCCGTAGATGGTGTCGGCCCGGGAGAAGAGGAACAGGTGCTGGTCGGGGTCGAGCTCGTACGGCGTCGACGGCGACCAGTCCGCGGGACCCGCGGAGGCCGCCGCGCCTCGCGCCTGGACCGCCAACTCCCCCAGCCGCTGGTGCCAGTTCGCCCACAGCAGCTTGGCCACGCTCGGCGCGCCCGCGTCGCCGCGGCCGCCGAGGGTGCGCAGGGCGTGCCAGCGCATGGTGCGCAGTTCGGCCCACTGGCGCACGAGCCGGGCGCGTACGACGGGGTCGTCGACGGCGCCGGTGCGCCGTGCGGTCCGAACGACCTGCGCCAGCTCCTCGGCGAATCCGATCTGCTGGGCGAGGGTCGACACCCCGCGCTCGAAGCCGAGCAGGCTCATCGCCACCCGCCAGCCCAGTCCCGCTCCCCCGACGACGTGCTCCACGCGCGCGTGTGCCCCGTCGAAGAAGACCTCGTTGAAGTCGCTGGTCCCGGTCATCTGGCGGATGGGCCGGACCTCGATACGGCCCGGCTGGTCCATGGGGACGAGCAGGAAACTGAGGCCGCGATGGCGGCGGGCGTCCGGGTCGGTCCGGGCCAGGACGAAGCACCAGTCGGCCTCGTGGGCGAGCGAGGTCCAGATCTTCTGCCCGGTGATCCGGTAGGACGACCCCTCACGCACGGCGGACGTGCGTATGCCCGCCAGATCGGACCCGGCACCCGGCTCGCTGTACCCCTGGCACCACAGCTCCTCCCCGGCCGCGACGGGCGGCAGGAACCGGGCCTTCTGCTCCTGGGTGCCGTGGGCGATGAGGGTGGGGGCGAGCAGGTTCTCCCCGATGTGCCCGGACCGCGGCGGCGCCCCCGACCGGGCGTACTCCTCGGCCCAGGCGACCTGCTGGGTGAGCGTGGCGGTCCGGTTCCCGTACCCGGACTCGCCCCAGCCGAGCCCGATCCATCCCGCCCGGCCGAGGGTACGTTCCCAAGTGCGTCTGTCCGTCGCGCCGTTGGCATGATCTGCCAGCCAAGCACGGACCTCGGTCCGGAACGCCTCGTCCTCAGCGGCGAATTCAAAGTCCACAGGGTCTCCTCCTGGCGCCGGGTGCGTGCACTGACCTGAGGGGCGCGGGGCCGCATCGATCAGCGGCTCCGCCGCGGGGCGCGGCCGGCCACGGAAGACCCGCGGCCGCCACACGACGACACGCGCCCGAGCTACCGGGCGTTCGGCCGTGCCCCTCCCCGCGCCGCCCTTTCCATCGCCTCCAGCTGGGACAGCATGGGCATCGGATCCACCCCCACAGCCCCGGGCAGCACCTCCGCGACCCGTTCCGGCGTCCAGGACCCCTCCCCGTGGACCGCACGGAGTTCACGAGGCTGGGCCCACACCGCGATCTTCGGCCCGGCGCTCGTGTACACCTGCCCGGTGATGTCCTGCTCCTTCGCGGCGTCGGACAGCAGGTAGACCACCAGCGCGGCCACGTCCTCCGGTTCCCCGATCTCCTTCAGCTCCGTCGGGACGCCCGCCGACATCCTCGTACGGGCCACGGGGGCGACCGCGTTGGCGGTCACCCCGTACTTGTGCAGCCCCAGAGCCGCGCTGCGGACCAGCGAGATGATCCCGCCCTTCGCGGCGCTGTAGTTGGCCTGCGAGACGGAGCCCTGGTGGTTGCCGCTGGTGAAGCCGATGAGCGTGCCGGACTTCTGGCGGCGCATGACGGCCGAGGCGGCACGGAAGACGGTGAAGGTGCCCTTGAGGTGGGTGGCGACCACCGGGTCCCACTCCTGCTCGGACATGTTGAACAGCATGCGTTCGCGCAGGATCCCGGCGACGCAGACGACCCCGTCGAGACGGCCGTACGAGGACAGGGCCGTGTCCACGACCCGCTGTCCGCCCGCCATCGTGGAGATGTCGTCGGCGACCGCGACCGCCTCGCCGCCCGCCGCCTCGATCTCCTTGACGACGGCCTCGGCGACCGCGCTCGTCGGCGCGGTGCCGTCGGCCGCCACGCCGTAGTCGTTGACGACGACCTTCGCGCCCTCGGCCGCCGCCGCGAGCGCGACCGCCCGCCCGATGCCCCGCCCGGCGCCCGTCACGGCGACCACCTTGCCTGCCAAGAAGTTCCCCACGTCCGGCCCCTTCCCGCGATTTCTGACGGACCGTTAGATTTTATGGCCCGTCAGATGTGCGGACACAAGCCCCGGGGAGGCACCGATGTCACTGCCCGCCGAGTTCCACGACATCGCCGAGCGCGTGAACAACTGGGGGCGCTGGGGGGCCGACGACGAGATCGGCACCCTGAACCTGATCACCGACGAGGTGGTGCGCGAGGCCGCGGCCTGCGTGCGCACCGGGCGCAGGGTGCCGCTCGCGCTGCCGCTCCAGCAGGACGGGGTGCAGACCGGGATGATCCCCGGGCGGGTCAATCCGCTGCACGCGATGGTGCAGATCAACCAGGAGCTGTTCGGGCCGGGCACGGTGGCGTGCAGCGACGACGCGGTGACCATGGGGCTGCAGGCGGGCACCCACTGGGACGCGCTGACCCATGTCTCGCACTCCGGGAAGCTCTACAACGGCCGGCCGGCGCACTCGGTCACCGCGCACGGCGGCGCGGAGTTCGCCGGCATCGACAAGGCGCGGCACATCGTCTCGCGCGGGGTACTGCTGGACGTGGCACGCGCGCGGGGCGTGGACCGGCTGGCGGGCGGGCACGCGGTCACGCCGGAGGACCTGGCGGCGGCCGAGGAGTTCGGCGGGGTGCGGGTGCGGGCGGGGGACGTGGTCCTGGTGCGGACGGGGCAGGTGCAGGTCTGTCTGGCCGGGGACAAGCACGGGTACGGCTATCCCTCGCCGGGGCTCTCGGTGCGCTGCCCGGAGTGGTTCCACGCGCGCGATGTCGCGGCGGTCGCGAACGACACGCTCACATTTGAGATATTTCCGCCCGAGATCGAGAATCTATGGCTGCCCGTGCACGCCCTGGATCTGGTGGAGATGGGGATGCTCCAGGGCCAGAACTGGAATCTCGAAGAGTTGTCCACAGCCTGTGGAGAAGAAGGGCGGTACGCGTTCCTGCTGTCGGCGATGCCCGAGCCGTTCGTCGGGGCGACGGGAACGCCGGTGGCACCCGTGGCCGTCCTGTGAAGTCCGGTTGGCGGCGCGCCCCCTGTATGCGACTTCACGCCGCCATCCGGTGCGACCCACACTCGACGAGGGTCGCCGTCACCCGCACCCTCGCCGTCCCCTCGCGGCGAATCGTTGCCCACAAGCGTGTTCAAACAGTCACACGCCGTCAACACCGGTACGGGGGTTTATTGCTTTCGCCCCGTTCATACGGACCGCGCACGGGTGCATCCCCGGCGCACCTCCGCACCGGGGGTCTACACCGCTTCGAATGCGAGGTCCTCGTACGCGGACAGACCGCCCCCGTACGCCACCGCCGCGCCCTCCCGGGCCTGCGAGCAGCGGTCCAGTTCGCACCAGATGCTCTTGCCGGAGCCCTCGGGGCTCCAGCCCCAGCGGTCGGCGAGGCAGTCGACGAGCGCCAGGCCCCGGCCGCCGGTGGCGTCACCGCCGGCGCAGCGCGGGACGGGGGCGCGGGAGCTGGTGTCGGCCACCTCCAGCCGCACCGTGGCCCGCGCGGCCGTCTCCGCCTCGGCCGCCGCCTCCGCCACCGCCTCCTTCGCCACCCCGGGCAGGAACAGCCGCAGCAGCGCCGGACGGCCGGTGTGCACCACGGCGTTGGTCACCAGTTCGGAGACGAGCAGGACCAGGGTCTCGGCCAACGGCTCGTCGGCCCCTATCCCGAGCCCCGCGAGGCGCGACCGGGCCCAGCTCCTGGCCCGTCCCACCTCCGCGGGGTCGGGCCGGATCTCCAGCTGCACTTGAAGCACCTGCACCGCTCACACCATCCGAACCGGCGGACACACGACCCCACGCCGAACGAACGCCGCGACACAGGCCGCGGCGAGCAGCACGACGAGGGCCACGATCGTAGCCATTTTCTGCATGGCCAGAACAATGGCCAGAGCAAGGGTCACAGAACGTGATTCCCTTGCGAGACAGCATGGTTGACGTACAGTCACCCCAACAAGCGCTTCGGGCATATTCCAGCGCGAAGGAGTACGCGCGCACCATACTGTGCGACGCGCATGCCGGGGAGTCGAACAGGCGGGAGTACAAGCCCTCACCGCCCTACGAGCAGCGGCGCGCACCGCGCGGTCCGGGGACGCCCCAAGGGCACCACCGGCACGGCTCGTGCTCGCAGCCACTCGCATCTCACACAAGGTACCGGAGGGGGCACCCGACTCCAGGACGTGACGAGTCACGCGAAGGACACAACCCGGTATCGACGCTCTGTGATTCCGGTATGCCACAATCCGCGACACCCCGGTCCGGTGCTGCGCGAGCGGCCCAGCCCAGAGCGCTGCCGCGCGCTCAGGCCGCCAGATCGGCGGCGAGGACTTCCTCACTCTGCGTACTCCCGCCGCCACGCCGGGCCCGCACCCAGGCCCGTTTGAGATGCAGATGGACTTCCGCCTCCCAGGTGAAACCCATGCCGCCGTGCACCTGGAGGCAGTCGCGGGCCCCGCGCACGGCGGCCTCGTCGGCGAGCAGCCGGGCGGCGGCGATGTCGGCCGGGTCGGCGGTCACGGCGGCCGCGTAGACGGCGGCGCGGGCCGTCTCGGCGCGCACCAGCAGGTCGGCGCACAGGTGTTTGACCGCCTGGAAGGCCCCGATCGGCTGCCCGAACTGCTCACGCGCCCGGGCGTGTTGCACGGCCAGCTCGCACGCGCGTGTGGCCGTGCCGAGCTGTTCGGCCGCGGTGAGCAAAGCGGCCACCGGATCCGGCGCACCGGCGCCCACGCCGGGAACCCCGGGAACCCGGTGCAGGGGCGTCAGCGGGTCCACCGAGCGCACCGGCAGGGCCCCGCGGGCGTCCCCGCACACGGTGTCGGCCGCGTCCAGCCACTCCGCGAGGGGGCCGTCCACGCGGGCCACCACGCTCTCCCCGGTGGCTGCCCCGGGTACGGTCCCGGCGGCGAGGTGGGTGGCCAGCACGGGCCCCGGGAGCAGCGCGCGGCCGGTCTCCTCGAAGACCAGCACCGCCTCAGGCAGGCCGAGGCCGACCCCGCCCTCCTCCTCCGGCAGCCGCAGCGCGAACAGGCCCGCCGCGCCCAGCTGCCGCCACAGGTCCCGGTCGAGGTGTCCCGCGCGGGCCACGGCCGCCCGCAGCGCGCCGGCGCCGAACCGGCGCTCCAGCAGCTGTCGCACCCCGGTCCGCAACGCCCGCTGTTCCTCGGTGAGTCGGAAACGCACGGTCACCGTCCCTTGGGCAGGCCGAGGATGCGCTCGGCGACGATGTTGCGCTGGATCTGCGAGGTGCCGGCGGCGATGGTGTACGACAGCGAGGAGAGCCGGTCGAGGACCCAGGGCCGGTCCAGGTCGAGGCTGTCCGGGCCGAGCACCTCGGCGGCGGCGTCGTACAGCTCCTGACGGGCGTGCGAATACCGGAGTTTGAAGACCGACCCCCCGACGCCCGGCACTCCGCCGCTCGCCTCCGCCTCGCTCACGTTCCACTGGGTCAGCCGCCACAGCGCCCGGAACTCGGCGTTGAGCCGCCCGAGCCGTCCGCGCAGCACCGGATCGTCCCAGCGGCCGTTCTCCCGTGCGGCGCGGGCGAGTTCGCCGAGCACCCGGCGGCAGGCGACGACCTCGCCGACGAAGGCCGTACCGCGCTCGAAGGAGAGCGTCACCATGGTCACGCGCCAGCCGTCGTTCTCCGCCCCGACCCGGTTGGCCACCGGCACCCGGACCTCGTCCAGGAACACCTCGGCGAACTCGGCCGACCCGGCGAGCGTGCGCAGCGGCCGTACGGTGATGCCGTCGGCGTCCATGGGCATGGCCAGCCAGGTGATGCCCCGGTGCCTGGGCGCCACCGGGTCCGTGCGGACCAGCAGTTCGCACCAGTCGGCGACCTCGGCGTGCGAGGTCCAGATCTTGGACCCGCTCACCACGTAGTCGTCGCCGTCCCGCCACGCGCGCGTGCGCAGCGCGGCGAGGTCGGAGCCGGCGTCCGGCTCGCTGAACCCCTGGCACCACACCTCGTCCCCGCGCAGGATCGGCGGCAGCCAGCGCGCCCGCTGCCCGGCGCTTCCCTCGGCGGCGATGGTCGGCCCGGCATGCAGCAACCCGACGAAGTTCGCGCCCACATAGGGGGCGCCCGCCTTCTCCGTCTCCTCCAGGAAGATCAGCCGCGTGGTCGGAGAGGCGTCCCAGTGGACGTCGGCGTACCCGGCGTCGTACAGCATCCGCTGCCAGCCGAGGTCGTAGGCGCGGCGGCCGGGCCAGTCGTCCGGGGACGGCTTCGCGGGCAGGGCGGGCAGCACCTTGGCGAGCCACTCGCGCAGCCGGACCCGGAACTCCTCCTCCTCGGGCGTGTACGAGAGGTCCATTACGTGTCGAGGTCCAGGTCCAGCATGCGGATGGCGTTGCCCCGCATCAGCTTGTACACGGTCTCCTCGTCCAGCCCCTTCACATGGTCGAGGGCGACCTCCTTGGTGTGCGGGAAGGTCGAGTCGACGTGCGGGTAGTCGGTCTCGAAGGTGGCGTTGTCACGGCCGACGACGTCGATCGAGGCGACTCCGTGCTTGTCGCGGAAGAAGCAGCAGAAGATCTGCCGGTAGTAGTACGTGGACGGCGGCTCCGGGATCAGGTCGCGCACCCCGCCCCAGGCGCGGTGCTCCTCCCACACGTCGTCGGCGCGTTCCAGGGCGTACGGGATCCAGCCCATCTGCCCTTCGGAGTAGGCGAGTTTGAGGGCCGGGAACTTCACCAGCACCCCGCTGAACAGGTAGTCCATCATCGAGGCCATCGCGTTGTTGAAGCTGAGCGAGGCCTGGACGGCGGGCGGCGCGTCCGGCGAGGCGGCGGGCATCTGCGAGCTGCTGCCGATGTGCATGTTGACGACCGTCCCCGTCTCCTGGCACACCGCGAAGAACGGGTCCCAGTAGCCGGAGTGGATCGACGGCAGCCCGAGATGGGTGGGGATCTCGGAGAAGGTCACGGCGCGCACCCCGCGCGCGGCGTTGCGCCGGATCTCGGCGACGGCCAGGTCCACGTCCCACAGCGGGATCAGGCACAGCGGGATCAGGCGCCCACCGCTTTCCCCGCACCACTCCTCCACCATCCAGTCGTTGTAGGCGCGCACGCACGCGAGGGCGACCTCCTTGTCGTGCGCCTCGGCGAAGGTCTGCCCGCAAAAGCGCGGGAAGGTGGGGAAGCAGAGGCTGGCCTCGACGTGATTGAGGTCCATGTCCTTCAGGCGCTCGACGGGATCCCAGCAGCCGCGCCGCATCTGCTCCCGGGTGATCCCCTCCAGGGTCATCTCGTCGCGGTCGAAGCCGACGGCGGCGATGTTGCGCTTGTACGGGAACTTCAGGTCCTCGTAGATCCACCAGTCGGTCGGCCGGCCGTCCGGGTCCATGGTGATCTGGTACTTCCCGCCGACGTACGCCAGCTCCCCGATCCCGGCGGTCAGCGGCTTGGGGCCCCGGTCCCGGTACCTGGCCGGCAGCCAGGTCTCGAAGAGATGGGCGGGCTCGATCACATGGTCGTCGACGCTGATGACGCGGGGCAGTTCGGTCATGGATCCCCACCTATCGATCTGATGGACCGTCAGATTCTCCTCTTCAGCAGGCTAGCCCCGCACCCCTGGACCGACAAGGCACGCGGGCCTACGCTCTGCCGCAGATCTGACGTACCGTCAGCTACGCAGGGGGTCGACGACGTGAACGACACCGCACATGCCCTGAGCGCCACACGCACCCTGTGGGAGCTGGTGGACCGCCGGGCCCGCCTGACCCCGGACCGGCCCGTCCTGCTCCAGGACGACCGCCGGCTGTCCTTCGGCGAACTGCGCGCGCGGGCCGAGCGGGTCGCGGCCGGCCTGTACGGCATGGGCGTGCGCCCCGGCACGGTGGTGGCCTGGCAGCTGCCCACCCGCATCGAGACGGCCCTGCTGTCCTTCGCGCTGGCCCGCCTGGGCGCCGTGCAGTCCCCGGTCATCCCCTTCTACCGGGACCGCGAGGTCGGCTTCGCGCTGCGCGAGTCCAGGGCCGAGTTCTTCGCCGTACCGGGCGTCTGGCGCGGTCACGACCACACGGAGATGGCCCGGCGGCTCGGCGCGAAGGGCGTCTTCGAGGCGTACGACGACCTGCCCGACGGCGATCCGTCCGTCCTGCCCGCTCCCCCCGCCGAAGGCACCTCGGTCCGCTGGATCTACTGGACCTCGGGGACGACCTCCGACCCCAAGGGCGTGCTGCACACCGACCGCTCCCTGATCGCGGGCGGCTCCTGCCTCGCCCACGCGCTGCGCCTCACACCCGAGGACGTGGGCTCGATGGCGTTCCCGTACGCGCACATAGCGGGACCGGACTACACGGTCATGCTCCTGCTCTACGGCTTCCCGGCGGTGATGTTCGAGCAGTTCGCGCTGCCGGACGCGCTGGAGGGCTACCGGCGGCACGGGGTGACGGTGGCCGGCGGCTCGACGGCGTTCTACTCGATGTTCCTGGCCGAGCAGCGCAAGCGGCCGGGGACGAAGCCGATTCCCTCCCTGCGGCTGCTCGCGGGCGGCGGGGCCCCCAAGCCGCCCGAGGTCTATCACGCCGTCGTACGCGAGATGGGCGTCCAGCTCACCCACGGCTACGGGATGACCGAGGTGCCGATGATCACCATGGGAGACCCCCGGGACACGCCCGAGAACCTCGCGACGACCGAGGGACGCCCGCCCGAGGGGATGGAGGTACGGATCGTCGCCGGCGAGGTGCGGCTGCGCGGCGAGGCCGTCTGCCAGGGCTATCTGGACCCGGCCCAGACGGCCACCGCCTTCGACGAGGAGGGCTTCCTGCGCACGGGCGACCTGGGACACCTGACCGGCTCCGGGCACCTGGTGCTCACCGGCCGGCTGAAGGACGTGATCATCCGCAAGGGCGAGAACATCTCCGCGAAGGAGATCGAGGACCTGCTCGCCGCACATCCGGCGGTGGGGGACGTGGCGGTGATCGGGCTGCCGGACGCGGAGCGCGGGGAGCTGGTCTGCGCGGTGGTCGAACGGCGGCCGGGTGCCGGTGCGTTGACCCTGGCCGACGCCGTCTCCCACCTGCGCTCGGAAGGGCTGTCCGTACACAAGCTGCCGGAGCGGCTGGAGGTGATGGACGCCCTCCCGCGCAACGAGACCCTGCGGAAGGTGCTCAAGTACAAGCTGCGGGAGCGGTTTTCGGGGCCGGTCAGCGGATGAGGGACTCGGGACCGAGGCGGCCCCACGCCACGAAGGCACACAGGGCGAGATAGGCCAGGTCCACCGGCATGAACCTGGCCTCGTGGCGCCGGATGCGCACGACCGCCGCACCCAGCATGATCACCGCCAGGCCGAGCGCGGCCGGCGGCACCAGGACCGGTGCGACGTCGAGCGCGGCGGGCAGGACCAGACCCACCGCGGCCAGGGTCTCAAGGGCTCCGATGGCCTTGACCGCGCCGGCGCCGAAGTCCTCGGCCCATCTCGCGCTGGGTCCCAGGGCGACCAGCTTCTCCTTCCGGATGAGCACTTTGGCGCCACCGCCGAGCAGGTAGGCGACGGCGAGCAGTCCGGTGACGATCCACAGAGCGAGGTTCATGCGGTCTCTCCTTGCGGGGTTCGCGCCCCTTGGCGTCGTGCGCTGTCGTCCCTCTGGGACAAGGCACCCCTGCAAGCTGTGACAGGACGCCTCGGATAACCTGCGGACGTCGTACGGATCTTCGACCGAGCCGGCGAGGAGGAGGTCCCGTGCCGGGATCAGCGAACGGGACGGACGGGGCCGGATACCGGCCGCTGCTCTTCTCCATCGCCTACGGGATGACCGGGTCCGTGGGCGATGCCGAGGACATCGTGCAGGACGCGTTCCTCGGCCTGACCCGTGCCCGCCGGGCGGGCACCACGATCAACGATCTGAAGGCCTACCTGACCACGTCGGTGACCCGGCTGGGCATCAACTACCTGGGTTCGGCGCGGGTACGGCGGGAGACGTACGTGGGCGACTGGCTGCCCGAGCCGGTCGTCGTGTCCGCCGAGCGGCCGGGCCCCGCCGAGCACGCCGAGCTGACCGACTCGCTGTCGATGGCGTTCCTCGTCCTGCTGGAGACCCTCTCCCCGGTGGAGCGGGCGGTGTTCATGCTGCGCGAGGTGTTCGGGTACGGCTACCCGGACGTGGCGAGGATGACCGGCAAGTCCGAGGCGAACTGCCGGCAGATCTTCGCCCGCGCCAGAAAGCGCGTCGCCCCCGCGGGACGGCCGGCCGGCGGCGCGCCGCCCCCGGCACGGCGGGCCGAGGGCGAGGAGCTCGCCCGCAAGTTCTTCGACGCCGCGTCGGGCGGCGACATGGAGGCGCTGCTCGGCATGCTCGCGCCCGACGTGGTGTTCCACGGGGACGGCGGCGGCAAGGCGCGTGCGATCGGCAGGGCGGTGGCCGAGGCACGGCGCGTCGCGCAACTGCTCGTCGGCGGGTTGCGCCGGCTCCGGCTGGTCGGCCTCTCCCTGCGGCCGGCCCAGGTCAACGGCCGGCCGGGCGCCGTGACGTACGACGCCGAGGGGCGCGTGGCCAGCGTGATCGGACTCGACATCGCCGACGGTGTGATCCACGCGATCCATTCCGTGTCCAACCCTGACAAACTCGCCCATGTCGGTCCGGTGTCGGACATCGCGCGGCTGCCGGAGAAATAGCCCAGGCCGGTCCGTCGCCCGGCAGGCATCGGCCCGCCGCCGCCCGGACAGTCCGTCGGTTTCGCTGCGACCGGCACGACGGACGGGCGAGGATTGCGGTCATGGGATTGTCGACCGCGTTCACGGAACTGTTCGGCCTGGAGCATCCGATCGCCCTGGCCCCGATGGGCGGATCGGCCGGTGGCGCCCTGACTGCGGCGGTCTCGCGGGGCGGCGGGCTCGGCCTGCTGGGCAGCGGGAACGGCGACGAGGCCTGGCTGGCCCGCGAACTGCCCGTCCTGAGCGGCGAAGTCGCCGGAAGACCGTGGGGCATCGGCTTTCAGACGTGGGCGGTCGACGACGGCACGATCGCGCGGGCACTGGAGCACGGTCCGCGGGCGGTGATGCTGTCCTTCGGTGACCCCGGTCCGTTCGTGGAGCGCGTCCGTGGCGCGGGCACCACGCTGATCATTCAGGTCACCGACCTGGAGGAGGCCCGAAGGGCGGTGGATCTGGGCGCCGACGTGATCGTGGCGCAGGGCACCGAAGCCGGCGGGCACGGGGCCCGGCGCGGGCGGTCCACACTGCCGTTCGTGCCCGTCGTGGTGGACCTGGCGGCACCGGTGCCGGTGCTGGCGGCCGGCGGGATCGCCGACGGCCGCGGCGTGGCGGCCGCCCTGGCGCTGGGTGCCGCCGGAGCGCTGCTCGGCACCCGCTTCCAGGCCACGTCCGAGGCCCTGGTCGCCCCCGCGACCGCCCGGGCGATCGTCGAGGGACGCGCGGAGGACACCGAGCGCAACAGGGTGCTGGACATCGCCCGCGGCTCGCGGTGGCCGGCGGAGTACACCGCGCGCACCCTGGGCCACCCCTTCCTCGACCGGTGGCGCGGCCGGGAGGACGACCTCACGGCCGCCCCTCATGCCCGGCGGGAGTACCAGGACGCCCTGGCACAGGGCGACATCCCCGCGCTGCCGCGGTGGGCGGGCGAAGCCGTGGACCTCATCGACGACCTGCCGTCCGCGGCCGATCTGGTGGGCACGCTGGCCGCCCGGGCCGAGGAGGCGCTGGCCCGAGCCGGCGGACGCTGACCGCGATCGCGGGCCGGACCGCCGCCCGGCCCTACTCGGGAACGGTGAAGTACCGCGCGAACGCGGGAACGACCTCGGTCTCGCCGACCCTGTCGTCGCCGTCGGTGTCGAGTGCGGCGGCGGTCGCCCGGGCGATGTCCTCCTGTACGTGGAAGACGCGCAGGACGCGCGCGGTGTCGGCGACGGTGGCACGGCCGTCCCCGTCCGGGTCGGCCACGGCGAGAGCCGCGTGCAGGAAGGGGCGGGCGATCTCGGCGAAGCGGTCGGGGTTGTCGCGCAGGCGCTTGACCGCGCCGGTGACGAACTCCTCGCGGGTGATCCGCTGGTCACCGTCCCGGTCCGCGATGCCCGCCATGCCCTGCCAGAACGCCTCCGCCCCGGCGTACAGCGCCTGGCCCTTGTCGGACCGGGCCGGCACGGCGAACTCGGCGAGCAGGGCCTTGGCCGCCGCGTTGAAGTCCTCGCGGTCGATGTAACCGTTGCCGTCCTGGTCGAACGTGGCGAACCGGGCGGCGATCCTGCGTTCGTACTCGGTGCTGACCATGTCTGTTCGGACCGCCTTACTTGACGTGGGGACTGCTCCGGGGTGGAGCGTACGTCGGGGGTGGCGGGGATACGGCGGGAAAGCGGCGGTTGTGCCAAGACCGGGGGAATTCTGCGACAACCTTGTGGCAACGGCCTGGACGGTGCTATGCGGAGAGCGGGCCGGCCTCGTCGTCGGCGGCGGCGTCGACGTCGGGGCGGACGTCGAAGAGGCGGCGGACGCCGAGCGCGCCGAGGACCCGGTTGACGTGCGAACCGTCGTCCGCGCCCTGGTCGGGCAGGATCAGCCGCAGCCGGCCCTGGCAGGAGCGGATCAGCCGGCGGGCGGCGACGAGGACGCCGACCCCGCTGGAGTCGCAGAAGAAGACCTCGGAGAGGTCGAGGATCAGGCTGTGATGCCCCTCCGCGACCACGTCGTGCACCCGCTGACGCAGCACCGGCGAGGTCATCAGGTCCAGCTCCCCGGACACCTGGAGCACGGCCCACTCGCCCCGCTCGACGCCGGTCACCTTGAATGCCACGGCCATGCCCCTCCGCTCGCCGGTATCCCGGAACCGCCCGGAAACGGAAGCAGTTCCTACGTTTCCTTCCGCGCGGCTGCCCAGCGGCGGTTCCCTGAAACTTCGGCGAGCAAACCGCAGGCGATCGGCAAGGGTCTTGTTTCGGTCACCCTCGATCGGGTTCGATCGGAGATGGACGCCGATGGGCACCTGTTGGGTGAAGGATATGTGAAGAGACCCCTATCACCTGCGGCGCCTCGGGGAGCGCACATTGACACAAAGGAGCGTGCGCTGTCAGAGGCGCCGACTACATTCGAGATGACGGTGCAGACACGCCGAACGGGCCGGACGAGGGCGAAGGGAGGGGCAGCATGGCGCAGAAGGACGTACCGCCCCGCTGGGACCGCAAGATGCAGCAGCGGCTCGCACACGGTGAAGCCGCCGCGCTCGGCGAGATGTACGACCGTTTCGCCTCGCTCGTGCACAGTCTCGCCCACCGCGTCCTCGGGGACGAGCGGGCCGCCGACGGCGTCACCCGCGAGGTCTTCGCCCATCTCTGGGAGAACCCCGACACCTACGACCCCAAGCAGGGCCCGCTGCGCTCCTGGGTCGCGGCCGTGACCCACCGGCTGGCCGTGCAGCGGCTGCGCGCCACCGAGACCGCCGCGCTCCCGCAGGGCGAGAGCGGCGCCACGGAGGAAGTGGAGAGCAAGCTGCGCCGCGCCTCGGTCGCCGCCCGCGCCGACTACATCGTCCACTCCATGCCCGCCCCGCTGCGCGCCGCGCTGGAACTGGCCTACTTCCAGCGCCGCGACTACCGCCAGACCGCCGTCGACCTCGGCGTCACCGAGGACGAGGCCCGCCGCCGGCTCCGCCTGGGCCTGCAACTGCTGTCCACCGCCCATGACGTCGGGACGCCGCCGGGATACGGGGGTGCGGTGTGAGCGGGGCGGGAAACCTCGGGGCACACGACGGGCCTGACGGGCACGGCGAGCACCACAGGGACGACGGCCGGGACGAGCACGAGTCCGGGGGCGCTCCGGGCGCGGACTCCGGTGCCGGTGACCGCGCCGGGGGCGCCGGTGACAGTGGCGTGCCGCCGGGCGCCGGCGGACCCGATCCGGGCAGGACGCCCCGCATACCTCTCCCCCGCGCCCCCGTCGAGGACAGCGGACAGCCGCTGCCGGACCTCGCCGACCTGGGCGGCCTCGCGCCCGTGCCGCTCGATCTGCCGCACGACGTCCTGAAGTCGCTCCTCGGCGCATGGGCGCTGGCCGCCTGCTCGGCGGCGGAGGCCACGGCCGTCGAGGAGCACCTGGGCCACTGCGGGTCCTGCGCGGACGAGGCGCTGCGGCTGCGCGAGGCGGTCGGTCTGCTGCACCAGCCCGAGAGCCTCGACCTGGACCCGACGCTGCGCACCCGGGTCCTGGAGAGCTGTCTGAGCCGCCGGCCGCCGCGCATTCCGGTGCCCGAGTGGGCGGCTCCGTACGACGCCGAGACCGCGCGACTGGACGCGCTGCTGCAGGACTTCGGGGACGCCGAGTGGCATGCGCCCGTGCGGCTGCGATGGTTCGAGGCCGACACGGCGACGAGCCGTCGTACCACCGTGGCCGGGGTGATCGCGCATCTGCTGTCGGTGGACGGGCTGGTCGCGGTGGCACTCGGTCTGGAGGATCCGCTGGCCGAGATCTTCGAGAGGGACGAGAGAGGCGAGACCGCCGAGCGGGACGTGGCGGGGCCCGCCGGGCGCACCGAGGCGTTCTGGCGGACGTCCCACTTCCCGCCGACACGCTCGGTGCGGGGGCCGTGGCGGGAACAGAGCCACAACCTCGTACGGACGGCGTCCTTCACGGACAGCGGTGCCGGGGAACTCACGGTGTCGTACGGCGACTTCGCACTGCCCCTGCACGACGCGATGCTGGACCGCGCCTTCGAGTGCTGGGTGCACGCGGAGGACATCGCGGAGGCGGTGGACTACCCGTACGACCCGCCCGCTCCGCGTCACCTGAACAAGATGATCGACCTGGCGGCCCGGATGCTCCCGGCCGCACTCGCCGAGCGACGGCGGGCCGGGCTGTCCGCGCCCGGGAAGGCCCCGCATCTCGTGCCGGCGGGGTCACCGGGCCGGAGCCTGCGGCTGGAGATCGAGGGGGCGGCCGGCGGGCACTGGCTGATCCCCCTGGACTCACCCGGGGCGGTGGGCTCCGCGGAGTTCGAGGTGGCCCATGTCGCGCTGGACGGCGTGGAGTTCTGCAAGCTGGCCGCAGGCCATGTGCCGCCGGAGGAGGCCGCGGCCGGGCAGGTCGGTGACCGGGAGGCCATCAGGGACGTACTGTTCGCGGCGGCTTCGTTGAGCCGGATGTAGGGGAGGGTTGCGGCTTAACGGGCGGCTGCGGGTGTGTGGGGGCCGTTCGCGCGGCAAACCGGACACAACCCGCAGGCGCGCGAGCCGAGAAAGCCCCCGCCCCTCAGGCGAACACCACCGTCCGCCGCCCATTGAGCAGAATCCGCCGCTCCGCATGCCACTTCACGGCCCGCGCCAGCGCCTGGCACTCCACATCGCGGCCGATGGCGACCAGCTGGTCCGGGGTCACATCGTGGCCGACCCGCTCGACCTCCTGCTCGATGATCGGCCCCTCGTCGAGATCGGCGGTGACATAGTGCGCCGTCGCACCGATCAGCTTGACGCCCCTCGCATGCGCCTGGTGGTACGGCTTCGCGCCCTTGAAGCTCGGCAGGAAGGAGTGGTGGATGTTGATGATCCGGCCGCTGAGCCGCTTGCACAGGTCGTCGGAGAGGACCTGCATGTAGCGGGCGAGGACGACCAGCTCGACGTCCTCCTCGCGGACCAGCTCGAGAAGCTGCGCCTCGGCCTCGGACTTGTTGTCCTTCGTGACCGGAATGTGGTGGAAGGGAATGTTGTACGAGCCCACCAGCTCAGCGAAGTCCGTGTGGTTCGACACCACGGCCGCGATCTCCACGGGCAGCGCGCCGATCCGGGCACGGAACAGCAGGTCGTTCAGGCAGTGGCCGAACTTGCTGACCATCAGGACGATGCGCATCTTCTCGTCGGCCCGGTTGATCTGCCAGTCCATGTGGAAGGAGTCACCGATCGCCGCGAAGCTCGCCCGCAGCTTGTCCACCGTCACCGGAGCCTCCGCCGAGAAGTGGACCCGCATGAAGAACAGTCCGGTGTCGCGGTCGCCGAACTGCTGACTGTCCTCGATGTTGCAGCCGGTCATGAACAGGTAGCTCGACACGGCGTGCACGATGCCCTGCTTGTCCGGGCAGGAGAGGGTGAGGACGTACTGGTCCGCCAGGGCGGCGGCGGGCGCGGACTGCTCATTCATGCGCTACAGGTTCCCACACCTGAATCGCGCCGTGGGCAGTCGTCCCGCAGGGCGGGACGGGCGGGCACGGCCTGCGTACCGGGCGCCGGCCGTGAGGAGCCCCGCCCCTGCCTACGCGGTCCGCGTCAGAATGCGCAGCACTTCCAGACTCTTCGGCGGCGTGTCCGACTCCTCCCCGTCGCTCGCCGCGAGGCGTATGTGCGCGTCCCGCGCCGCCCGCACCGCCTCCGGCCACCCGTGGTGGTCGAGGTAGGCGGCGACCGGCGCGTCCGGGCCGACCTGGTGCATGATCCGCAGCACCCGCAGCACGGCCGTGTCGACGAGCGCCGCCTCCTGCGAGTCCCGGAATATGGTTCCGATGTATTTCTCCGCCGACCAGTTGTCCAGCCAGGTGTCCTCCACCAGCCGGTACACGGCGTCGGTGACGTCACCGTATCCGTCCACGCCGGCCAGCCAGACGTCCCGCTGGAACACCGGATCGGAGAGCATGTGCAGCGCGGAGCGCACATTGCTGCGCCAGCGCCACCACGGCATGTCGTTCAGTGGCATGCCGCCCATGGTGGAGGAGCGACGGCCGCGACGGGAAGAGTTCTCCGAACCTTGCACGGTCATCGATCGTACGTTCTCTGCCGCAGCAGTCTCACCAGCCCCCGTAATTCACCTCGATGTCACCTCGGGTTGAACCACGGTCACTCTCTGGTTAGCGGTGTGAGGGAATCGTGCGTGTCCATGACCGGCAGGCGACGCATCACTCGTACCATCCTCCGAACCTTCTCCCGGCCCGTCAGAGGCACCGCCCTGTACGCGGGTGCACTGGCCGCCTGTGCGTCGCTCACCGCCGGATGCGGGGCCATCCCCGGTGCCACGGGGGGCTCCGGGGACGACCCGATCAAGGTCATGACCTGGGCGCCGGAGAACACGGACGCCACCAACAAGCCCGGCATGCCCGCGATGGCCCGCGCCTTCGGCAAGTGGATCAACGCCCACGGCGGTGTCAACGGCCGCAAGCTCGAGGTCCTGACCTGCAACGACCACAACGACAGCGTGGGCGCGGCAAAGTGCGCCCGGTGGGCGGCGGCCGAGGACGTGGTCGCGGTCGTCGGCTCCTACAGCCAGTTCGGCGACTCCTACCTCGCCCCGCTGGAGAGCTCGGGCATCCCCTACATCGGCGGCTACGGCGTCACCAACGAGGAGTTCACCGGCCCCATGTCGTACCCGGTCAACGGGGGCCAGCCCGCCCTCCTGGCCGGTCTCGGCAGGGCACTGGCCGGCACCTGCGGCCCGGTCTCCCTGGTCCGCCCCGACAGCATCGCCGGCGACCAGCTGCCCGCGCTGCTGGACTCGGGTCTGAAGGCGGGCCGGCACCCGGCCGCCAACGACCAGCTCGCGGCCGAGGACGCCACCGAATACAGCGTGCAGGCCGACCAGGCACTGCGGTCCGCGACCAAGGACGTGACCCGCAAGGGCTGCGTGGTGCCCGCACTCGGCGACCGCACCGACACCTTCATGGACTCCTTCCGGCGGGCCCGCGACAGCTTCCCCTCGGTGCGCACGGCGACCGTGCTGGGCAGCGTCGACCAGACCGTGATCAACGCGACGGGCGGGGCGTCGGGGCCTTACGAGGGGGCGTACATCACCAGCTGGTACCCGGTGGCGTCCGACCCGCGCTGGGCCCCGATGAAGAAGGTGATCAGCGAGGAGGCCTTCGGCGACAACCGCATCGACCCCGCGGACGCCGGAGTGCAGACCACCTGGATCGCCTACACCGTGCTCAAGGCCGTCCTGGACAAGATCGGCGCCGGCGAGGTGAGCGCCGACACCGTGCGGCACACCCTCGACGACGGCCTCGACGTGTCCACCGGCGGCCTGACCCCGACGCTGCACTGGCCCTACGAGGGCAAGCTCGCCGGGGTCGGCTTCCCGCGGCTGGTCAACGCCGACGTCACCCTCCAGATGGTCCAGGACGGCCGGCTGGTCGCCGCGAAGAAGACCGCCGGCTCGGGCATCAACGGGATCACCGACATGACGAGCACCCTGGAGAGCGCGGACCTGGACTGACCGGCCTCCCGGCGCCCGCCGTCCTCACAGCTGGGTCGGCTGGCGCTGGGTCAGGCCGTACTGCTTCGCGATGGTGTTCCACAGCGCGGCGGCCTTCACCTTCTGCGCGCTGGCGGTGCCGCTCTCCCGGTTGCCCGCCTGGGCCTGGCCGGTGGCGCGGGCCTGCCCCTTGTGACAGCCCTTCCTGCCGCCGCCGACCTGGTCGGCCCAGGCCGCGTAGTGGTTGTCGGCCGCCGCGGAGGCCTGCCAGGCCTTGGTGAGGGCGTCGGTCAGCTCTGCGTTACCCGGAAGCTTGTCGACGGACAGCCGGCCGAGCCGGGTGACCAGGCCGGAGCGCTGCTTGGCCGCGTCACGCAGGTCGGAGGCGGACTGGTCCAGGCTGTCGCAGCGCTTGACGTTCGCCACCGCCTGGATCACCGAGGCACGGCTGCTGCCGCTGTCGGAGAGCAGCTTGTCCAGGGCGACCGCCTGTTGCTTCGCGGGGTCGGCGGCCGAGGCGGAGTCCTGGGTGGCCGGGCCGGAGGCGGCGACCGTCTTGCTGTCGTCGCCCTTGTCCCCGCCACCGCCGCTGAGCAGCGCACCGGCGCCGACTCCCACGACGATGATGCCGATGCCGAGGGCGGCGATCAGCGGCACCTTGGACCTGCCGCTGCCTCCCCGGCGCCCCTCGTCCTCGTCCAGCGGCGGGCTGTACGACGGCTGGGCCGGGCCCGGGTAGGCGTTCGGCTGCTGGACGCGCGGCATCTGCTGGGTGGCCCCGGCCGGGCTCTCGGCGCCGCCCGGCCCACTGCGGAAGAGGTTGTCGAACTCGGCCGGCGGCTTCCGCTCCGCGCCCTGCGCCTGGCCGGTGTACGGCGGGATGTACTGCGTGGCCTGGGCGTCGGGGTGGGCGGCCGGGGCGGACGGCTGCTGCGCGCGCCCCAGGTACCGCGTCTCCTCCGCGGCGCTCTCGGGCGGCAGCGCACCGGGCATCACCGGCGGGATGTACTGCGTGGCGCCCTCGGGGGCGGAGGCAGCCGGGACCGGGGGCAGGTACTGGGTGGCGCCCTCGGCCGCGGAGGCAGCCGGGACGGGCGGGAGGTACTGGGTCGCCCCCTCGTCCGCGGGTGCGGCCACCGGGGCCTGCGCGGGTATGCCGCCGCCCGCCGGGGGAACCGGCGGGAGGTACTGGGTCGCGCCCTCGGCCGCCGGAGGCGGCGGGGCGCCGTGCGGTGCGCTCTGCGCCGGGTAGGCGTCCGGCACGGCCGGCGGCAGGGGCGCCTGGGCGGCGGGCGCGGGCGGCGCCTGGTACTGCTGCTGGTACGCGGCCGGGTCGCCGTACGCGGGCTGCGGGCCGCCGTACTGGGGCTGCCCGCCGCCGGAGCCGTAGGCCTGGCCGCCGTACGGCGCGGCCGGTGCGCCCTCCGGGGGCAGCGGGCCGGGGCCGTTGCCGGACGCGGGCTGCTGTTCCGCGGCGCCCCACTGCTGGGCGGGCGCCGGGGGCCAGCCCTGGTCGGGCTGGGGCGCCTGCTGCGGGCCGGGGCCCCAGGGGCCGCCCCATGCCTGGCCGCCGGCCGGTCCGGCGGGGGCCGGAGCGCCCGTCAGGCCGGGCACCAGCGGCTCGCCTCCGTCGGAGGGCAGCACGATGCCTTCGCGCGCGGGCCGCGCCGAGGGCTCCTCGCCCTGTCCACTCTGCGTCACCGGGACTCCTACGAATGGGGGACCTTCGGAATCGTCGGCTCACGCTACCGGGTCCCCCGAGCGGGGTGCCACGCGGTCAAGGGCGCGATCTTGTTCCCTGTGACAGTGGTAACAAACCGCCCCGTGGTGCGCCGTCCGCGGTGTCCGCCGCGCGTCCGAGAGCCGTTTCCCGGCCGTTCACGCACTCACGGGGCTGGTGTTCAGGCGGCCTGCTGGAGATCGAGACGGGCCCCGAACTCCCGCACGACCGTCTCGTCCCGGAAGGGCTCCAGGCGCTGCTGGAGATCCTCCAGATACTCGGCGCCCCGGTTGGAACGGAGCGTCTCCAGCAGCTCCACCGCCTTCAGACCGGTGCCGCAGGCCTGCTCGATCTCGCGCTGCTGCACCTGGGCCGTGGCGAGCAGCACATAACCGATGGCCCGCCGGCGGGCCCGGGACTCGGGGTGCCCGGCCAGCGACTGCTCGGCGTACCGCGCCGCCGCCTCGGCCTGGCCCAGGTCGCGGTGGCAGTGCGCCAGCTCGTCGGCCAGATAGGCCTCGTCGAAGTGCGCGATCCACACCGGGTCGTCCGCGGAGGCCGCGTCCGCGTGTTCCATCGCCTCGACCGCCCGCCCCGAGGCGTCCTGCGCGGCCCGGGCATCGCCGAGCAGGGCGTGCCCGCGGGCCTCGGCCGCGTGGAACATCGCCTCCGCGCGCGGGGTCACACGCCCGCGCGCCCCCTCCTGCGCGGCACGCGCCAGCTGGGCGATCTCGCGTGGGTTGCCGAGCTGCGCGGCCAGGTGGCTCATGGAGGCGGCGAGGATGTAACCGCCGTAGCCGCGGTCGCCGGCCGCCTGGGCGAGGCGCAGGGACTGGATGTAGTAGCGCTGCGCGAGCCCCGGCTGCCCGGTGTCCACCGCCATGTATCCGGCGAGCTCGGTCAGCCGGGCCACGGTCGCGAAGAGGTCGCGGCCCACCGCCTCCCGGTACGACCCCGCGAGCAGCCCGGAGACGACGCTGTTGAGGTAGTGCACGACGACCGGGCGCACATGTCCGCTGCCGAACTGGTGGTCGAGGTCCACCAGCGCCTGGGTCATGGACCGCACGGCGGCCACGTCGGACTGGCCCACGCGCGGGCCCGCCTGCCGGGCCACCTGGGCGTCCGGCGCCGAGATCAGCCAGTCGCGGCTGGGCTCGACCAGCGCGGAGGCGGCGACGGAGGAGCCGGACAGGAAGTCCCGCCGGCCCACGTCGCTGCGCCACAGCTCGCAGACCTGCTCGATGGCCCCCAGTACCGTCGGCGAGAACTGGAGACCGACCCCCGAGGCGAGGTTCTTGCCGTTGGCCATGCCGATCTCGTCGATCGTGACCGTACGGCCGAGCTTGCGCCCGAGCGCCTCCGCGATGATCGCCGGGGCCCGGCCCCGCGGCTGCTGGCCCCGCAGCCAGCGGGCCACGGACGTCTTGTCGTAGCGCAGGTCGAGGCCGTGCTCGGCGCCGCACATGTTGACCCGCCGGGCCAGCCCGGCGTTCGAGCACCCCGCTTCCTGGATGAGTGCTTGCAGCCGTTCGTTCGGCTGCCTCGCGACGAGAGGCCTTGCGGCCATGTGCTACCCCCTGCGTTGCGATCCCCTGGATCGTGAAGACCCGGCCGGAAGGATCCGGTCGTGAAGATCACTGCCCAGCTGACATACCGTCAATGCGTGACATGTGCGGTTTGCCGGGGTAAAGGTGATGCCTCCCCCTTCCTGGCTACCCAGCCCAGGCCCCGCTTCCTCCCGCGCGCCCCCACCCATGCACCCATGCGCCCCACTTGCGGAACCGATGCTCCTCCCCCGCGCGCGCTACAGCCGTAACTCCAGGTGAGTGCGGGAGTTGAGTTCAGCGTGGAAGAGACGATCGCGAGCACCGAAATCGCACAGATTCCGCAGCAGCGCGGCGAATCGCTGCTGGAAACCGCCGTGCGCTACGCCGAGGAGCGGCACTGGGACGTGTTCCCGGGCAGCTGGCTGGAAGCCGTCGACGGGGTGCAGCGCTGCTCGTGCGGCGATGCCTCCTGCCCTGCGCCGGGTGCGCATCCCACGCGCCCCGACTGGGCGACGCAGGCGACCGGCAGTGCGACCGTCGCCCGCCGGATGTGGCAGAAGCAGCCGACGGCGTCGATCCTGCTGCCGACGGGGCGCACGTTCGACGCGCTGTCCGTCCCGGAGAGCGCCGGGTTTCTGGCGCTGGCCCGGATGGAGCGGATGGAGCTGACCCTGGGTCCTGTGACGCTCACTCCCGACCGGCGGATGCAGTTCTTCGTGCTGCCGGGGGCCTCGGCGAAGGTTCCGGATCTGGTGCGGAAGCTGGGCTGGTCGCTGGCCTCGCTGGATCTTGTGCCGTTGGGTGAGGGCGGTTACGTGGCCGCTCCTCCCACTCGGTTCGGATCGCGTGGTGCGGTGCAGTGGGCCTGCCGGCCCACCCCCGCGAATCGGTGGCTGCCGGATGCGGAGGAGTTGATCTCGCCGTTGGCCTATGCGTGCGGCCGGGATCGCTGACGTGCGCCCACGCGGCGGAGCCGCATAGCAGGCACACTCCCGCGCCCCTGAAGGACATTTCCGCCGCCGTAGGGTTCTCGCATGACCGAAGCGGCAGTGCGGATACGGGGCCTCTGGAAGCAATTCGGGCAGCAAGTCGCCGTGGGCGGGATCGATCTCGACCTGCCCGCCGGGAAGTTCATCGGGCTCGTCGGGCCGAACGGGGCCGGGAAGACCACCACGCTGTCCATGGTGACCGGGTTGCTGCGGCCCGATCAGGGGTCCGTCGACGTCGTCGGGCATGACGTGTGGCAGGACCCGGTGGCCGTCAAGGCGCGGATCGGGGTGCTGCCCGAGGGGCTGCGGTTGTTCGAGCGGCTCTCGGGGCGGGAACTGCTCGGGTACTCGGGGCGGCTGCGCGGGCTGCCCGGCGCCGAGGCCGACAAGCGGGCCACCCAGCTGCTGGACGTGCTCGACCTCGCGGGGTCGCAGCACAAGCTGGTCGTGGACTACTCGACCGGCATGCGCAAGAAGATCGGGCTCGCGGCCGCTCTCCTCCACAACCCCGAAGTGCTCTTCCTGGACGAGCCGTTCGAGGGCGTCGACCCGGTCTCCGCGCAGACGATCCGGCGAGTCCTGGAGCGGTACACCGCCTCCGGCGCCACCGTCGTGTTCTCCTCGCACGTGATGGAACTTGTCGAGTCCCTGTGCGACTGGGTGGCCGTCATGGCGGCGGGACGCATCCGGGCCACCGGGACCCTGGCCGAGGTGCGCGCGGAGCATCCCACGCTGCAAGAGGCGTTCCTGGAACTGGTCGGGGCGCGCGAGCGGGATGCCGGGGCCGATCTGGACTGGCTGGGCGGCGGTGCCGCCCGATGACGAGCGTGACCTCCACCGTCGTACGGCTGAAGCTGTCCCTGCTGCGGGGCGGCCTCAGACAGTCGGCCGGCCGGCGGACCGCGTTCCTCGCCTCGGCCCTCGTCGCCCCGCTGTTCGCACTGCTCCAGCTGCTGGGACTGCTGGCGCTGCGCGGGCACGCGCACGCCGAGGCCGTGGCCGTGCCGGGTGCGGCCGTGCTGGCGCTGGGCTGGGCGGTGATGCCGCTGTTCTTCCCGAGCGGTGACGAGACGCTGGACCCGACCCGGCTGGTGCTGCTGCCGCTGCGGCCCCGCCCGCTGGTCCGGGCGCTGCTGGCCGCCTCGCTGATCGGCATCGGACCCCTGTACACGCTGCTGGTCCTCGCGGGCTGTGCCCTGTCGGTGGCGCACGGAGCCGCGGGATACGCCGTCTGCGTCGTCGCCGTCACCCTCGCGCCGCTAGTCTGCGTGGCGCTCGCGCGGGCCGTCGCCACCGCCAACGTACGGCTGCTGACCAGCAGGAAGGGACGCGATCTCGCCGTACTGAGCGGGCTGGTCGTCGCCATCGGGATGCAACTGGTCAACTTCGGTGCGGGCCAGCTGGGTTCGGGGGGCCTCGGCCGGCTGCAGCCGGCCGCCGACGTGCTGTCCTGGGTGCCGCCCGCGTCGGCGGTGGCGGCCGTACGAGCGGCGAGCGAGGGATCGTACGGCACCGCTGTCGGCCAACTCGCCGTGACGGTGGCCGCGCTCGTGGGACTCCTCGCCGTGTGGGCGCGGACGCTGACCCGGCTGATGACCTCGCCCGACGCGTCCACCCTCCCGACCGCCGGCACCGGGGCCCGGGACCGCTCCTCGGCCGGGCTCGGCCGGCTGCTGCCGGCCGGGCGCACGGGTACGGTCATGGACCGCGCCCTGCGCTACATCTGGCGCGACCCGAAGACCAAGGCCGCGTGGGTGACCTCGCTGGCCATCGGCCTGATCGTCCCGGTGTACAACGCGGTGCAGGGCACCGGCTCCCCCTACTTCGTCTGCTTCGCCGCCGGGATGCTCGGCATCCAGATGTACAACCAGTTCGGACAGGACACCTCCGCCTTCTGGATGGTGGCCCTGACCATTTCCTCCTCCCGCGACGCGTACGCCGAACTGCGCGGGCGGGCGCTGGCCCTGCTGGTGATCACCCTGCCCTACACCGCGCTCGTGACCGTGTCGACCACCGCGCTGCTGGGCGACTGGGCCCGGCTGCCGGAGGTCCTCGGGCTGTCCCTCGCGCTGCTCGGGGCGATGCTCGCCACCGGCGCCTGGGCCTCGGCCAGGTTCCCGTACTCCATCCCGCAGGAGGGCCACAAGAACGTGGCCCCCGGACAGGCCGGCCTCGCCTGGATCTCCGTCTTCGGCGGCATGATCGCGGCCGCCCTGCTCAGCTCCCCCGTCATCGCCGCCACCATCTGGCTGAACGTCAGCGCGGACGGCGACGCGTGGAACTGGGTGCTGCTGCCGGTGGGGGCGGGGTACGGGGCGACGATCACGTACCTGGGCCTGAAACTCGCGGCACCGCGAACGGCGGCGCGCCTGCCGGAAATCCTGGCGGCGGTGAGCAAGGGCTGACGGCACTTCTCAGTGCGGGGACCTTTCAGCGCAGGGCACCCTCAACTCACCCAGGGGCGCGGGGAACTGCGCGACAAGCCACGACGCACCCGCACCCGCCAACGCACAAAAAACCCCGCAGACGAGAAGGCACTCACACCCCGAGCACCGCGTCAAGAAACGGCTCGACAGCCCCCCGCCAAGCCGACGGCTGGTCATAGTGCACAAGGTGCCCCGCGTCGGACACCTCCGCATACTCCCCACGCGGCAGCACCCGCACCATCTCCTGCGCCTCGGCCCGCCCCAACTCCCCGTCCAGCCCGCGAACGACCAGCGCGGGACACCGAACCTGCGCCAACTCCTCCCAGTGCGCGTCGTACACCCAGCTCTCCCGGGTCGCGAGCATCTGCTCCGGCTCGAAGACGGGGCGCCAGCCGTCGGCGGACTCGTGCATCACCTCGGCGTAGAAGGCGCCGCGCGCGGGGCTCGGGCGCTCCACCCACGGATCGTCCTCGCCGAACCACTTGCGGACGTCGGCCAGCGTGGCGAAGGGGACGGGCCAGGACCGGAACCACTCGGCCCACTCGCGCTGCGAGGCCGCGCCGAGCGCGGAGGCCCGCATGTCGCAGATGATCAGGCCGCGCACCAGATCGGGGCGTTTCGCGGCGAGCTGCCAGGCGGTGAGCGCGCCCATGGCATGGCCGATGAGGACGGCGGGGGCGAGACCGAGCTGTTCGAGGGCGGCCTCGGCGTCCTCGACGTAGGCCTCGCGGGTGTAGGCGGCCTGTGGAGGCTTGTCGCTCCGGCCGTGGCCGCGCTGGTCGAGCGCGAGGGCGCGACGGCGCTCGGCGAGCCAGCGGGCGGTGGACGCCCAGTGCGAGGCACGGCCCATCAGGCCGTGCAGTAACAGCACGCCCGGAGCCCCGGGCTCCGCCTCCGGTTTGGGCGGGTCCACGAACTCCCAGGCGGCCAGGCGCACCCCGCCCGCTCCCGTCACATCGATACGCCGTGCCATCGGCCTGGCACCCCCCAGCTCCGCCTGCCTCGTACCGGTGTACTGCCGTTGCTGTCGCCGTGATCGCCGTTCTTGCCGTTGTCGCCGTCGTACTGCCGCCGCAGAATATCGAATACCTATTCGAGAATGCTGCCTCTGCGGACAACACCCCTCATTCGAGTGACACCCCTCAAGGAATGATCGCCGCCGCCGAGGGGATCTTTCTGGCGGGAGGCGGACCGCTCGGGGAAAAACGGTCCGAAGGGGATGACCCTGAGAGCTCGGGGCTCCGGGTCAGCACAGGGGAGGACAGGCCCCGGCGCCACACGGCGCCGGGGCCCTCTCATGCTCAGCGCTTGGCGACGAACACATGCGAGGCGACGTCCGCCTCCAGCTCGGCCGCCTCGCCGCCGCTGCCCACCAGCACCCCGCCGGCCGACTCCGTCACGCTCACCACCGAGCCGGGCTGCACACCCGCCCGCCGCAGCGTGTACATCAGCTGCGCGTCCGTCTGGATCGGCTCGCCGATCCGGCGGACCACGACCGTCTTCCCGTCGGAGCCCGGGTCCAGGTCGGCCAGCGACACCATGCTCTCGTCCAGGAACGGATCCGCGCCGTCCTTCTCGCCCAGTTCCTCCAGGCCCGGGATCGGATTGCCGTACGGCGACTCGGTCGGGTGCCGCAGCAGCTCCAGCACGCGACGCTCGACGGCCTCGCTCATCACGTGCTCCCAGCGGCACGCCTCCGCGTGCACCTGCTCCCACTCCAGGCCGATCACATCGACCAGCAGACACTCCGCGAGACGGTGCTTGCGCATCACACGCGTGGCGAGCCTGCGGCCCTCGTCCGTCAGCTCCAGGTGCCGGTCGCTGGCCACGGACACCAGGCCGTCGCGCTCCATCCGCGCCACCGTCTGGCTCACCGTCGGCCCGCTCTGGTCGAGCCGCTCCGCGATGCGGGCGCGCATGGGGACGACGCCTTCCTCTTCCAGTTCGAGGATGGTGCGGAGATACATCTCCGTGGTGTCGATCAGTCCGGACATACGTGCCCCTCGGTTACCTCTGCCGG
The DNA here is from genome assembly GCF_001542625.1 of Streptomyces griseochromogenes. NCBI lineage: Bacteria > Bacillati > Actinomycetota > Actinomycetes > Kitasatosporales > Streptomycetaceae > Streptomyces > Streptomyces griseochromogenes. The sequence continues at coordinate 10,210,269 of NZ_CP016279.1, forward strand.
AAGCCCGGCGCGTGCGCTGGCCCTGGCACCAATTCTGCCGTACCCCACCGACAAGCGGGCGCTACCGGGAAAACGGGGAGCCACGGCGATCCCGTCGACTGCGCACCGTATACGGCCGGTCGCACCCACGCGACGGACCGGCCGTATTGACACCGCATTGGTCCAGACCGCAGGGTGATCCGCGACACAGACGATGCGAAGGGGCACCGCATGAGCGACGGCACGCCTGCCGACCTGTTCTTCGACGCCGCCATCGGCCTGCTGCAACGGGTCCGCGAGGAGGAGGCCGAGACGATCAGCGCGGCCGGCACCCTGCTCGCCGACACCGTCGCGGCCGGCGGCCGGCTGTTCGCCTTCGGCGCCGGGCACTCCTCCCTGGCCGCCCAGGACGTCGTCTACCGGGCCGGCGGACTCGCCCTGATGAACCTGCTCGCCGTTCCCGGCGTCGTCGGCGTCGACGTCACCCCGGCCACCCTCGGATCCGCCCTCGAACGCGTCGACGGACTCGCGAGCGCCGTCCTGGACACCTCCCCGATCCGCGCCGGCGACGCCCTCGTGATCATCTCGCTCTCCGGCCGCAACGCCCTGCCCGTGGAGATGGCCCTCAACGCCCGCGCCCTCGGCGTGAAGGTCATCGGCGTGACATCGGTGGCCTACGCCTCACAGACCAGGTCCCGGCACTCCTCGGGCACCTTCCTGAAGGACCACTGCGACATCGTCCTCGACTCGAAGATCGCCGTCGGCGACGCGGAACTCACCCTCGACACCATCCCGGCCCCCTTCGCCCCGGCCTCCACGGTGGTCACCGCCGCCCTGATGCAGGCCGTCATGGCCACCACGGCCGCCACGCTCGCCGACCGCGGCATCGAGCCCCCGCTGCTGCGCTCCGGCAACGTCGACGGCGGCCACGACTGGAACGGACGGGTCATGGAGGAGTACGGGGACCGGATCTTCTACCAGCACTGAGCCGGACGCGCCGCCGCTACTCCCCGGCCTTCTCCCTCAGCACCGCCGCCAGGTCCAGGGCCGCCGCGATCCGTACGGCGACGTCCTCCGCGTAGGCCGCGTCCGCACGCTCGAAGCGGCTGCGGCCGGCCCCGCGCAGGAAAGTGACCACACCCAGCGTCCGGCCCCGGCTGCGCAGCACGGCACACAGGGCCCGCACGGAGTCACCGGGCCACTGCCGGGCCAGCGCCCACTCCCGCGCCCGCTCGGCCGGGACGGACCCCGCGTCCGCGCGCACGGTCGCGGCCCGCACGACACAGCTCAGCGCCGGATGACCCTCCTCGTAACGCACGGGCAGCCCGGCCGCGCCGGTGAGCACACTCGGCCCGGGCGTTCCGGCGGGCGTGGCGGCGAGCCGCACCAGCCGCACCGGAACCGCGTCGTCGCCCTCCGCGCGCGAGCCGCCCGCCAGACGATCCAGCAGGGCGTGGTCGGCGAAGCCGGCGAGAGCGAAGTCCAGATGGACGACGGCCGCCTCCGCCGGGTCCTCGCACTCGGCGGCGGCACGGGCCGCGCGGTGCAGCTGGTTGCCACGGAAGCGCAGCAGGGCCGCCTCCTGCTCGCCCTGCTTGCCCTCGGTGACGTCCTGGAACAGCCAGCCCACCCCGAGCGGTACGGGCTCCTCGGCGAGCGGCGAGGCCAGCCGCACGAACCCGCTGCGCCAGCAACGCCGCTTCTCGCCCTCGGCCGTGCGCACCGTCACCCACATCTCGGCCGGCGCCGGCGGCGCGCCCTCGGCCAGGACATGGGTGAGCGCGCCCTCCAGCTCCTCCACGCCCTGCGCGAGCAGCTCGCCGAGCGGCCGCCCGAGCGCGGACGTACGCCCGATGCCCAGGGCCCGCGCCGCGTGCGCGTTGACGACGGCGGGCCGCAGATCGGCGTCGACCAGGACCACACCCCAGGACGCGTCCTCGAACAGCGCCTCGCTCAGCGCGATGGACCGCTCCAGATCGATCTGCGCGTGCACCTCACTGAACGCGCAGTACACACCGGCCGGCTTCCCGTCCGGCCCACGCACGGCGGCCGACTGCGTCCGCACCAGAACCCGCCCGCCGACCTTCGTCACGAGGGCGAACTCATGAACCTGCCGGCCGGGCGCGTGCATCGCCGACATCAGACGCTCCTGCACGTCCTCGGCGTCGGCACTGCGCACCGCCCACCCCGCGAACCCGTGCCGCCCCACCGCCTCGGCGGCGGTCCAGCCGAGGATCCGCTCGGCCTCGCGGTTCCAGTGCGTGACCACCCCGTCCGCGTCGAAGGCGCACAGCGCCGCGTCCATGCCGTCCAGCAGCGCGGCGAGCAGATCGGAGCCGCCGGACTCCTCCGGACCGTCGTCAGAGCCGTGCGGACCGTCCGGCTCGGGCTCGTCCGGCCCCAGCTCGTCGGTGGTCCCACTCCGCCGGGAAGCACTCACCTGGACCCCCTGCAGGCTGCGTCGGCGCACCTACGGCGCTCAGTTCGCTCACTCGCCTTCATTCAACTGGAACGTGACGCAGCCCACATCCTGTTCCCGCAGATTGCAGCAATCAATGCCCGACACCGCGGCTCGGATCCTCGAGCACGACATCTCCGAAAAACAGTTGAGCCGGTCCCGGCGGCTTCCTAGGGTGTGACTTACGCCGAAAGGAGGTGATCGGGTAAATGAGTGAAACCCGGACGCGCGAGGTGGCTGCGGGCTAGCGGCCTGCCACCACACCATGTGCGGTGCCGGACCAGCGTGTGTGACAAACACGCAGCCGGCCTAACCCAACGCAGTCACCCGACCCGCGAGCTCGCCGGTACGTCCGGCCGGCTCCCCCGCCGATCAGGCGGAGGAACCGAGCTCGCGGGTCGTCTGCGTTCAAAGACGGCTCAGCGCCCTCAGGGGCTCAGGCGCTCCACGTCCCATCCCCCGTCCGGCCGAACCAGATACCGCAGCCGGTCGTGCAGCCGATTCTCGCGCCCCTGCCAGAACTCGACCGTCTCCGGCACGATCCGGAAACCGCCCCAGTGCGGCGGCACCGGCACCTGCTCCCCCTCCGGGTAGCGCGCGCCCAGCTCGGCATAGGCGGCATCCAGCCCGTCCCGGGACGCGATCACCGAGGACTGGGCGCTGGCCCACGCGCCCAGCTGCGAGCCGTGCGGGCGGGTGCGGAAATAGGCCGCCGTCTCGTCCCGCCCGGTGCGCCGGGCGACACCCGTCACGATCACCTGGCGGGCGATCGGGTGCCAGGGGAAGAGCAGCGAGACGTGCGGGTTGACGGCCAGCTCACGGCCCTTGCGGGAGTCGAAGTTCGTGTAGAAGACGAAGCCGTCGGTGTCGTACTGCTTCATCAGCACCGTGCGCGAGCTGGGCCGGCCCGACGCGTCCGCCGTGGCGACGACCATCGCGTTGGGCTCGTAGATCATTCCGTGCACGGCCGCCCGGGCGGCGTCCTCGAACCAGCGGGAGAATTGGTCCATCGGGTGCGCGGCGAGATCCCTCTCGTCGAGCCCCTGGGACCGGTACTGCTTGCGCATGGCGGCGGGATCGACGGACGGGTCGAGGCTGAGTTCGCGGTCGGTCACGCCGTCATCTTGCCCGTATCGAACGCGTGGCACTCAGTGTCGTATGGGCTGCCCAATCATGGCACTCGGGGTTATCGTGCTGCTTCCCCCGCGGATTGGGTGACCACCGGTCGATCGGGGCATCACCGGGGTGACCGCCGCCGACACTTTCACGAGGAGCCGCCTGATGTCCGACTTCGTACCCGGGCTCGAGGGAGTCGTCGCGTTCGAGACGGAGATCGCCGAACCCGACAAGGAGGGCGGCGCCCTTCGCTACCGCGGCGTCGACATCGAGGACCTGGTCGGGCACGTCTCCTTCGGGAACGTGTGGGGACTGCTCGTCGACGGCGCCTTCAACCCCGGACTGCCGCCCGCCGAGCCCTTTCCGATCCCGGTCCACTCCGGCGACATCCGTGTGGACGTCCAGTCCGCGCTCGCCATGCTGGCCCCGGTCTGGGGCTTGAAACCACTCCTCGACATCGACGCGTCCCAGGCCCGCGACGACCTGGCGCGCGCCGCCGTCATGGCGCTGTCCTACGTCGCCCAGTCCGCACGCGGGCAGGGGCTGCCGATGGTGCCGCAGCGGGAGATCGACAAGGCGAACTCGGTCGTCGAGCGGTTCATGATCCGCTGGCGGGGCGAGCCGGACCCGAAGCACGTCGCGGCCGTCGACGCCTACTGGACATCGGCCGCCGAACACGGCATGAACGCCTCCACCTTCACCGCGCGCGTCATCGCCTCGACCGGCGCGGACGTCGCCGCCGCGCTGTCCGGGGCCGTCGGCGCCATGTCCGGTCCGCTGCACGGCGGTGCTCCCTCCCGGGTCCTCGGCATGATCGAGGAGATCGAGCGGACGGGGGACGCCGAGGCGTACGTCAAGCAGGCACTCGACCGCGGCGAACGGCTCATGGGCTTCGGGCACCGCGTGTACCGGGCCGAGGACCCCCGTGCCCGCGTACTGCGCCGCACCGCCCGCGAGCTGGGCGCGCCCCGCTTCGAGATCGCGGAGGCGCTGGAGAAGGCGGCCCTGGAGGAGCTGCACAACCGGCGCCCCGACCGGATCCTGGCCACCAACGTCGAGTTCTGGGCCGCGATCATGCTGGACTTCGCGCAGGTCCCGGCGCACATGTTCACCTCGATGTTCACGTGCGCGAGGACCGCCGGATGGTCCGCGCACATCCTCGAACAGAAGCGGACCGGACGACTCGTGCGGCCCTCCGCGCGCTATGTGGGCCCTGGCCCGCGCGGCCCGCAGGAGATCGAGGGCTACGCGGACATCGCCCACTGACGGGGTCGATCAGGAGCACGGGCGACCGCGGGTGCATCGTGGCTTGTCGTGGTCGCGTGGCGGAGCCGCATGCCGACGCGGCTCCGTGCTCCTCGGGAAGTCGGTCAGGCCAGGGTCAGCAGGTTCCCGTGGTGGCGTTCCGCCACCAGCGGGTGTGCCCTCAGCTTGCCCTTGAGTTCGTTGTAGCCGTACTCGGCGAAGAGCGGGTTCGCCGGGTCGGTCGTGATGCCCGGGGCCGTGGCCGCGTGCGGGAAGGGCAGCGGCGCGATCCTGGCGTCCAGGCGGGGGTTGTAGAAGAAGGGGACCGAGAAGCGTTCGGTGGCTCCGGGCGGGCTGATCACCCGGTGGTTGGTGGCGATCAGGTAGCCGTTGGTGGCCACTTCCAGGAGTTCGCCGAGGTTGACGACGAAGGCGTCCTGGAGCGGGGGCACCTCGTGGAAGAGGCCGTCCTCGCGCTGGACCTGGAGGCCGCCGACGGTGTCCTGAAGCAGCAGGGTGAGGAACCCGTAGTCCTTGTGGGCGCCGACGCCCTGGTCGGTGCCGTCGCCCGCGCTGCCGGGGTAGCGGACGAGCTTGAGGTGCGGGTGTGCGTGGTCGCCGAAGATCGGGTCGTAGAAGCCGGCGGGGGCGCCGATCGCGGTGAGCAGTTCGTGCAGGAGGCGCTGGGCCACCGAGCTGAGCTTGTCGATCCAGGCCAGGGCGGCCGTGCGCAGCTCGGGGAGGGCGGCCGGCCACTGGTTGGGGCCCTCCAGCCACCAGTACGGCGGCTCGCCGGGGCCGGGGGCGTGGGCGGGGCGTTCGGCTCCTATGTCGAGCTGGTCGCGCCAGTCGCGTGCGCCGCGGGTCCGTTCGTCGCCGGTGCGGGTGTAGCCGCGGAAGTGCGGGGAGTTGACGTTGTCGAGCGCGAGCCTCTCGGCCTCGGGGAGGGCGAAGAAGGCGCGCATGGCTCTGAGCAGGGTGTCGGTCTCGGCTCGGGTCACGCCGTGTCCGACGAGCTGGAAGAAGCCGACGTCGTGGGCGGCGCTGTGCAGCTGGGCGTGGAGCAGGGCGCGGGCCTGGGGGCCGCGGTCGGCGGCCGACAGGTCGATGATCGGGAGCTGGTCGTACGACGGGGTCGTCGCGATGTGCGTCGTCATGGGTGCGTCCACAGGGTGTGTGGGCCACGGGCAGGCCGCCGAGGGTAGGGCGGCGCCCAGAATGCCGTAAGAAGGGGAGAAAAAAGGGGCTGAATTCAGGCCGAAAGCCGACAGCCCATGCTCGTGACGCGCACGTAGTCCACGTGGCGGCGGCGAACGAGCATCGGAAGCATGGGGCCAAGGGTAACGCGCCTCGGCGCGGACCCCTTCAGCCCCGGGCGGGCCCCTTCAGCCCAGCGATTCCTCCATGAGCACCGCCCACTGGGCCACCACCCGCTCGCGGCGGGCGGTGTCGTCGGTGAGGAGGTTGGCGAGGCCGAGGCCGCGGGCCATGTCGAGCAGTCCCTGGACGGTCTCGCGGACGCCGGGGCGCCTCTCGTCGGCGCCGAGGAGTTCTACGGCGATGCGGTGGGTCTCGCGGCCGACGCGGGCCTCCAGCTCGGTCACGCGCGAGCGCAGCTGCTCCTCGTCGGAAGCGGCGACCCACAGGTGCAGGGCGGCGCGGAAGAGGGGGCCGGTGTAGAGGTCGACGAGGGCGGAGACGACGGCGTGGCGGTCGGCGGCGCCGTCCGGGAACAGCTCCCTGAGGGCGGTGGAGCGCTGTTCGGCGACGTACTCGACGGCGGCCGTGAACAGGTCCTCACGGGTGGGGAAGTGGTGCTGGGCGGCACCCCGGGAGACGCCGGCGCGTTCGGCGACGACGGCGACCGTGGAGCCTGCCCAGCCGTGCTCGGCGAGGCAGGCCACGGCGGCCTCCAGGAGCCGCTGCCGGGTGGCCCGGCTGCGGTCCTGTTTGGGGCTGCGATCCGGCTTCGGGTCCGGCTTCGGGTCCGGTTTCGGGTCCCCATGCGGCACGTGGTCGCGTTCCGCCGTCGTGCTCACGTCCTCACACCACCCATGCCGCGTCCCGTCTTTCCAGGAAGGCCGTCATCCCCTCCCGGGCCTGGGCGGAGGAGAACAGCCGGGCCGAGAGCGCGGTCAGCTCCGCCGCGTCCCGGTCGAATGTCTCCAGCACCCTAGCCGTGAGCAGCGGTTTCGTCTCGGCCAGGGCCTGGGGGGAGGAGCGGCGCAGGCCGTCCAGGATGGGGGCGAGGGCTTCGTCCACGTCGTCGCCGGTGACGGTGAGCAGGCCGAGGCGTACGGCCTCGGCGGGGTCGAACCGCTCGCCGGTGAGGTAGTAGCGGGCCAGCGCCCGGGGGTCGGCGCGGGGGATCACCGGCAGGGAGATCACCGCCGGGGCCACGCCGATGCGGACCTCGGTGAAGGCGAAGGTGGCGCCGGTGGCGGCGGCGGAGATGTCGCAGGCGGCCAGCAGGCCGAGGCCGCCCGCGCGGACGTGTCCGGTGACCCGGGCGAGAACGGGTCTGGGCAGCTCGACGATCTGTCGCAGCAGGCCGACCAGGGCGTCCGGGTCGGGCGGGTCGCGCAGGTCGGCTCCGGCGCAGAAGGTGGTGCCGGTGTGGGTGAGGACGACGGCCCGGACCTCGGGGTCCTCGGCGCAGTCGGCCAGGGCCTTGGCGAGGTCGCCGACGAGGGCCGTCGAGAGTGCGTTGCGGGTGTCGGTGGCGTCCAGGCTGAGGGTTTCGACGCCGCGCGCGCGGGTGCGTCCGATCAGTGCGCTCATGTGTGCTCCCGGAGCTGCCGGCGCAGGATCTTCCCGGAGGTCGCGCGCGGCACGGTGTTGATGAAGGTGATCCGGCGGACGCGTTTGTAGGGCGCGACGCGCTCGGCGACGTACAGCATGATCTCGTTCTCGCTCAGGTCGTCGGCGGTGGGCTGGCGTACGACGAAGGCGTGCGGGATCTCGTTGCCGTCGTCGTTGCGGCCGCCGACGACGGCGGCGTCGGCGATGCCGGGGTGGGTGAGCAGCAGTGCCTCCAGTTCGGCGGGGGCCACCTGGAAGCCCTTGTACTTGATGAGTTCCTTGACCCGGTCGACGACGAAGAGCCAGCCGGCCTCGTCCACGTGGCCGACGTCTCCGGTGTGCAGCCAGCCCTCGGCGTCGATCATGGCGGCGGTGGCGTCGGGGCGGCCGAGGTAGCCCTTCATCACCTGCGGGCCGCGGATCAGGATCTCGCCGGACTCGCCGGTGCCGAGGTCCTTGCCGGGGTCCTCCAGGGAGACGATCCGCATCTCGGTGCCGGCGATGAGCTTGCCGACCGTGCCGGCGGGGGCCTCGTGCAGGGCGTCGAGGGGGACGACGTGGGTGCCGGGCGACAGTTCGGTCATGCCGTAGGCCTGGCCGATGGGCGGCAGGCCGAGCCGTTCGGCGCAGGCGGCGGCGAGCCGGGCGTCCAGCGGGGCGGCGGAGCAGATGACGTACTTCAGGGAGGAGAGGTCGTAGCGGGCCACGGCCGGGTGTTTCGCGAGGGCGAGGACGATCGGCGGGGCGACGTACAGGCCGGTGATGCGGTGGTTCTCGATGGCCGCGAGGAAGGTCTCCAGGTCGAAGCGGGGCAGGACGACGATCGTGGCGCCCTTGCGCAGGGGCGCGTTCATCAGGGCGGTCAGGCCGTAGATGTGGAAGAACGGCAGCACGGCGAGGATGCGGTCGCCGGGGCCCGTCGGGACGGGGGGCTCCAACTGGGCGAGGTTGGTGGCGATCTGCCGGTGGGTGAGCATCACGCCCTTGGGTATGCCGGTGGTGCCGGAGGAGTACGGCAGCGCGGCGATGTCCTCGGCCGGGTCGAAGTGGGTCCTCGGCTCGGGTGCGCGGGACGCGAGCATGTCGGCGAGGGAGCGGTGCCCGGGGGCGCTGTCGCAGACGAAGATCTCCTCCACCCCGCCCGCGATCTCGGCGGCCCGGCGGGCGGACTCCAGCAGCGGCGAGACGGTGATGATCCAGCGGGCGGCGCTGTCGGCGAGCTGTTTGGCGAACTCCTCGGGTGTGGCGAGCGGGTGCACGGTGGTGACGCAGGCCCCCGCGCGCGTGGCCGCGTAGAAGGCGGTCGGGAAGGTGATCGTGTTGGGGCTGTGCAGGGCGAGGACGTCGCCCTTGCGCACGCCCGCGTCGGCGAGGGCGGCGGCCAGCCGCCGGTGGAACCGGTCCACCTGCTCGTACGTGAGGGTGGTGCCGTCCGTGCCGTCGATGAGGGCCGGCAGGTCGCCGAATTCGGCGGCGCGGCCCAGTACGGCTTCGTGGATGGGCAGTTCTACGGGCGGAACGTCTGCGTACGCGCTGCGGAACACGGTTCCTCCATGCGGCTGCGGCGGCCTAGTACGACTTGGGCAGGCCCAGGGTCTGGTGGGAAACGTAGTTGAGAATCATCTCCCGGCTCACCGGAGCAATACGAGCCACACGCGCCGCCGTTATCAACGAGGCGAGCCCGAACTCGCGCGTGAGGCCGTTGCCGCCGAGGGTGTGGACGGCCTGGTCGACGGCCTTCACACAGGCCTCTCCGGCCGCGTACTTGGCCATGTTGGCCGCCTCGCCCGCGCCGATGTCGTCGCCGGCGTCGTACAGATGGGCCGCCTTCTGCATCATCAGCCTGGCCAGTTCCAGGTCGATGTGCGCCTGTGCGAGGGGGTGGGCGATGGCCTGGTGGGAGCCGATGGGGGCCTTCCAGACGGTGCGGTCGCGGGCGTACTCGATCGCTTTGGAGAGCGCGTAGCGGCCCATGCCGATCGCGAAGGCGGCGGTCATGATGCGTTCGGGGTTGAGTCCGGCGAACAGCTGCAGCAGACCGGCGTCCTCGTCGCCGACGAGCGCGTCGGCCGGCAGCCGTACGTCGTCCAGGACCAGCTCGAACTGCTTCTCGGCGGCGTTGAGCTCCATGTCGATGGGGTTCTTGTGGAAGCCCTCCGCGTCCGTGGGGACGATGAACAGGCAGGGCTTGAGGCGTCCGGTGCGGGCGTCTTCGGTGCGGCCGACGATCAGGACGGCGTCGGCCATGTCGACACCGGAGATGAAGACCTTTCGGCCGGTGAGGAGCCAGTCGGCGCCGTCCTTGCGCGCCGTCGTGGCGATGCGGTGGCTGTTGGAGCCGGCGTCGGGTTCGGTGATGCCGAAGGCCATGAGACGGGTGCCGTCGGCGATTCCGGGGAGCCACGTCTCCTTCTGGGCCTCCGTACCGAAGCGGGAGATCACGGTGCCGCAGATGGCCGGTGACACCACCAGCATGAGCAGGGGCGATCCGGCTGCGCCCAACTCTTCCAGGACTATGGAGAGTTCGGTGATGCCGCCGCCTCCGCCTCCGTGTTCCTCCGGGAGGTTGACGCCGAGGTAGCCGAGTTTCCCCGCCTCGGACCAGAGTTCGCTGAGGGGCTTGCCTTCGGCGACCGCGCGGGTGAGGTAGTCGCGGCCGTAGCGCCTGCCCAGGGCGGCTACCGCGGACCGAAGGGCCTTGTGTTCTTCGGATTCGAGGTGGGTGGTCATGCGAGTCCTCCGCGTGCGGGTTGGGTGTGGTTTCTCGCGCAGTTCCCCGCGCCCCTAGGTTTCTTGCACCACCGCCAGCAACATGCCCGGCTCCACCTGCTGCCCAGGTCTGGCGTGCAGGGCCGTGAGTGTTCCTGTGGCCGGTGCCGAGATCTGGTGCTGCATCTTCATCGCCTCCAGCCAGATCAGGGGATCTCCGGCCTGTACGGGCGTCCCTTCCGTCAGGCCCTCGGCGATGCGCACGACCGTGCCCGGCATCGGCGCGAGCAGGGAGCCGGGGGCGTGCTGGGCCGTCGGGTCGGGGAAGCGGGGCAGGGCGGTGAGGGCGGTGGAGTTGACGTGGACCTGGTCGCCGTAGCGTGCGATCTCGAAGCGCCGCTGTACGCCGTCCGCTTCGAGTACGACCAGGCGGGCGTCGGCGTGGACGACCCGTACCCCGTCGGCGGCGAGGCCCTGCCGGGTGTGCCGGTAGCGGACCTCGCGCTCCTCGCCCGCCATCTCGTACCGCTTGACCTGCGGCTGCGAGGGCAGGTTGCGCCAGCCGCCGAAGCGGGAGCGGCCGTGGGCGTCGGCGAGGGCGGCGGCCAGCGGGGCGTAGGGGTCGGGGGCGGGGCCGGTCAGGTCGGTGAGGTGGCGGTCGTAGAAGGCGGTGTCCATGCGGCCCGCCGTGAACTCCTCGTGCCGCAGGGAGCGGACCAGCAGGTCCCGGTTGGTGACCGGGCCGTGGAGCGCGGCACGTTCCAGGGCGCCCGCGAGCTTGCGGAGGGCCTCCGCGCGCGTGGGCGCGTGGGCGACGGCCTTGGCGAGCATCGGGTCGTAGTGGACGCCGATCACGTCGCCGTCGGTGTAGCCGGTGTCGAGGCGGACCCCTGCGGGTACGGCGAGGCGGTGCAGGGTGCCGGTCTGCGGGGCCCAGTCGCGGGCGGGGTCCTCGGCGTACAGTCGGGCCTCGATCGCGTGGCCGCGCGCGCGTGGCGGGTCTTTCGGGAGGGCGTGGCCCTCGGCGACACGGAGCTGTTCGGCGACCAGGTCGATGCCGAACACCTCCTCCGTGACGGGGTGTTCGACCTGAAGGCGGGTGTTCATCTCCAGGAAGTGCGCGCGGCCGTCGGCGACCAGGAACTCGACGGTCCCGGCGCCCACGTAGCCGACGGCGGAGGCGGCCTGTACGGCCAGCGCGTACAGATCCTCCGTGAGCCCCTCGGAGAGGCCGGGTGCCGGGGCTTCCTCGATCACCTTCTGGTGGCGGCGCTGGAGGGAGCAGTCGCGGGTGCCGAGTGTCCAGATCGTGCCGTGGGTGTCGGCGAGGATCTGCACCTCGACGTGGCGGCCGCGTTCGATGTAGGGCTCGACGAAGACCTCGCCGTCGCCGAAGGCGCTCGCGGCCTCGGCGCGCGCGCCCTCCAGCGCGGCGCTCAGCTCCTCCAGGCCGCGCACGATCCGCATCCCGCGTCCGCCGCCGCCCGCGGCCGCCTTGACGAGCACCGGCAGATCGGCCTCGGTGACCTCCCCGAGGGGGGCGATCCCCATCAGCTCCTTGGCGCGCGTCTTGGACGCCATCGCCTCGATCGCCTCCGGCGGCGGGCCGATCCAGACCAGGCCGGCGTCGCGGACGGCACGGGCGAAGTCGGGGTTCTCGGAGAGGAAGCCGTATCCGGGGTGCACGGCGTCCGCGCCGGCGGCCAGCGCCGCCTTCACGATCAGGTCGCCGCGCAGATACGTCTGGGCGGGCGTCGCCCCCGGCAGCCGTACGGCCGTGTCGGCCACGCGCGCGTGGAGCGCGTTCTCGTCCGCGTCCGAGTGCACGGCGACCGTCCGGATTCCCAACTCACCACAGGTGCGGAAGATCCGGCAGGCGATCTCGCCCCGGTTGGCGACGAGCAGAGTCGAAATCATGAGCCTCACATCCGGAAGACGCCGAAGCCGCCCCGCGCGCCCTCGTAGGGGGCGGTGTGGATCGCGGACAGGCACAGGCCGAGGACGGTGCGGGTGTCGCGCGGGTCGATGACGCCGTCGTCGTACAGCCGCCCGGACAGGAACATCGGCAGCGACTCGGACTCGACCTGCTGCTCCACCATGGCGCGCAGGGCGGCGTCCGCGTCCTCGTCGTACGGCGCTCCCTTGGCCGCCGCCGACTGCCGGGCGACGATCGAGAGCACACCCGCGAGCTGCTGCGGGCCCATGACGGCCGACTTGGCGCTGGGCCAGGCGAACAGGAAGCGGGGGTCGTAGGCGCGCCCGCACATGCCGTAGTGCCCGGCGCCGTAGGAGGACCCGATGAGGACGGACAGGTGGGGGACGCGGCTGTTGCTCACCGCGTTGATCATCATCGCGCCGTGCTTGATGATCCCGCCCTGCTCGTACTCCTTGCCGACCATGTAGCCGGTGGTGTTGTGCAGGAAGAGCAGCGGGATGTCGCGCTGGTTGGCGAGCTGGATGAACTGGGCGGCCTTCTGCGACTCCTCGCTGAACAGGACGCCCTGGGCGTTGGCCAGGATGCCGACGGGGTAGCCGTGCAGGCTCGCCCAGCCGGTGGCGAGGCTGGTGCCGTACAGCGGCTTGAACTCGTCGAAGTCGGAGCCGTCGACGATCCGGGCGATGACCTCGCGCGGGTCGAAGGGGATCTTCAGGTCGCCCGGGACGATGCCGAGCAGTTCCTCCGGGTCGTACTCGGGCGGGGTGGCCGGGCCCGGATCGCCGTACGCCTTGCGGTGGTTGAGGCGGGCGACCACGCGGCGCGCCTGGCGCAGCGCGTCCTGCTCGTCCACGGCGAAGTAGTCGGCGAGGCCCGACACGCGGGCGTGCATCTCGGCGCCGCCCAGGGACTCGTCGTCGCTCTCCTCGCCGGTCGCCATCTTCACCAGCGGCGGGCCGCCGAGGAAGACCTTCGCCCGCTCCTTGACCATGATCACGTGGTCGGACATGCCGGGGATGTACGCGCCGCCGGCGGTGGAGTTGCCGAAGACGACGGCGACGGTCGGGATGCCGGCGGCGGAGAGCCGGGTGAGGTCGCGGAAGATGGCGCCGCCCGGGATGAAGATCTCCTTCTGGGACGGCAGATCGGCTCCCCCGGACTCCACCAGGCTGATGCAGGGCAGCCGGTTGGCGAGCGCGATGTCGTTGGCGCGCAGGGCCTTCTTCAGGCTCCAGGGGTTGCTGGCGCCGCCGCGCACGGTCGGGTCGTTGGCGGTGATCAGGCACTCCACGCCCGCGACCACGCCGATGCCGGTGACCAGGGAGGCGCCGACCGTGTAGTCGCTGCCCCAGGCGGCCAGCGGGGACAGCTCCAGGAACGGGGTGTCCGGGTCGAGGAGCAGCTCGATGCGCTCGCGGGCGAGCAGCTTGCCGCGCCCCCGGTGCCGCTGGACGTACTTCTCGCCGCCGCCCGCGAGGGCTTTGGCGTGCTCGGCCTCCAGGTCGGCGAGCTTGGCGAGCATGGCCTCGCGGTTCGCCCGGTGGTCCGGGCCGTTGATGTCGAGGGCGGAGGACAGGACGGTCAAAGCAGGGCCTCCGGGATGTCCAGGTGGCGGGAGCGCAGCCATTCGCCGAGGGCCTTGGCCTGCGGGTCGAAGCGGTGCTGGGCGGCGACGCCCGCGCCGAGGATGCCCTCCACGACGAAGTTGAGGGCGCGGAGGCCTGGCAGCACGTGCCGGGTGACGGGCAGATCGCGGCTCTCGGGGATCAGCTCCCGGAAACGGTCGGCGGTCAGCTCGTGGACGAGCCACCGCCAGGCCTCGTCGGACCGCGCCCACACACCCACGTTGGCGTTCCCGCCCTTGTCCCCGCTGCGGGCGCCGGCGACGAGGCCGAGGGGCGCCCGGCGGGTCGGTCCGGCAGGGAGGGGCTCGGGCAGGGGCGGCTGCGGTGCGTCGTCCAGGGCGCGTGTCTCCTGGGGCGGGGACACAGGGATACGGCGTCCGTCGTCGAGGACCGCCACATGGTCGACGACACCATGGGGGACGTACACACCCTCGAAGACCCCATAGGGGGCACCCTTTCCGGGTGGCGCCAGCACATGGAACCCGGGGTAGCTGGCCAGTGCCAGCTCCACGGCCGCCCCGCTCAGCGCCCGGCCCACGACCTGCTGGTCCGGGTCCCGTACGACGAGTCGCAGCAGGGCGCTCGCGGTCTCCTCGGTGTCGGCGTCGGGCCGGTCGGTGCGCACCAGGTCCCAGCGGACCTCTGCCGGCGGGGACTTCGCCAGGGCCTCGGACAGCTGCTCCCGGACCAGGGCCGCCTTGGCCTCGATGTCGAGTCCGGTGAGGACGAAGGCGACCTCGTTGCGGAAGCCGCCGAGCCGGTTGAGCCCCACCTTGAGGGTCGGCGGGGGTGCCTCCCCGCGCACGCCCTCGATCCGCACCCGGTCAGGACCGTCCTGGCTCAGCCGTACGGTGTCCAGCCGGGCGGTGACGTCGGGGCCCGCGTACCGGGCGCCGCCGGTCTCGTAGAGCAGCTGGGCGGTGATCGTGCCGGTGTCGACGAAGCCGCCGGTGCCGGGGTGTTTGGTGATGACGCTGGTGCCGTCGGCGTGGATCTCGGCGAGCGGGAAGCCCGGACGGCGTACGTCGCCCTCGGTGAAGAACGCGTAGTTCCCGCCGGTCGCCTGGGTCCCGCACTCCAGGACGTGCCCGGCGACGACGGCGCCCGCGAGGCGGTCGTACTCCCCGGGCCGCCAGCCGAAGTGGGCGGCGGCGGGCCCGGTGACGAGCGCCGCGTCGGTCACCCGGCCGGTGATCACGATGTCGGCGCCGGCCCGCAGGCATTCGGCGATGCCGAACCCGCCGAGGTAGGCGTGGGCGGCGAGGGTGCCGGGGTGGGCGGCGGTCAGGTCGTCGCCCTCGACGTGCGCGACCCGGACCGGGATGCCGAGCCGGTCGGCCAACAGCCGTACCTCATCGGCGAGTCGGGCCGGGTTGAGACCGCCCGCGTTGGTGACGATCCGCACCCCGCGCTCATGGGCGAGGCCGAGGCAGTCCTCCAGCTGGCGCAGGAACGTGCGGGCGTAGCCGGCGGCCGGGTCCTTCAGCCGGTCCCGGCCGAGGATCAGCATGGTCAGCTCGGCGAGATAGTCGCCGGTGAGGACGTCGACCTCGCCGCCGGTGAGCATCTCGCGCAGGGCACCGGCGCGGTCGCCGTAGAAGCCAGAGAAGTTACCGATGCGCAGAACCGTCACTCCGGGGTCCCCTTCGGCGGGCGGCCGGTGCCGGGCGGGCCCGCGAAGGCCTGGGCGATGTCGAGCCAGCGGTCGGCGTCGGAGCCCTCGGCGTGGAGGGTGAGGTCGGCGCGGTGGGCGCGCTGGGTGACCAGGAGGCAGAAGTCGAGGGCGGGGCCGGTGACACGCTGGCGCGCGTCGGGCTCTCCATAGGTCCACACCTCGCCGGACGGGGCCGTCACTTCGACGCGGAACTCCTCGCCCGGCACGGGCAGGCCGTGCACGCCGAAGGCGAAGTCCCGCGCCCGCACCCCGATGCGGACCACATGGCGGAGTCGGTCGGTGGGTGGGCGCACCACACCTAGGGCGTCTGCGACATCCTGGCCATGGGCCCAGGTCTCCATGAGCCGGCCCGTGGCCATGGCGGCGCCCGACATGGGCGGCCCGAACCAGGCGAACCGGGCGCCGCTCGGCGCCGCCCTGAGCGCTCCGTCGAGCGCGGCCCGGCCCTCCCGCCACCGGGACAGCAGTTCGGCGGGCCGAAGCCGGGCGCCTTCCTCGGCGCCCTCGTCCACATAGGCGTCGGGGGCGGTCAGGGCCTGTTTCACGGACTCCTGGAAGCCGTCCGGGTCCGTCACGGCGAGCAGTGCGGCCTGGTCGGTCCAGTGCAGATGGGCGATCTGGTGGGCGATGGTCCAGCGCGGCGCGGGCGTCGCGAGCGCCCACCGCTCCTCGGTCAACTCGGTTACCAGAAGGTCGAGTTGTTCGCTTTCCTCGCGCAGGTCGTCGAAGACGGGCGTCGGGTCGGACATGGGGGGAGCATGGCAGCGGCACCAGAAACAATCAAGCGTGCTTGCATGAATTTGACCGGAAGCCGACCGGTGGGGGCGCTGCCCCCACCGTCCGTCACACCGCGTCCACCGGTGGATACACCGGCTCCCACCGCGCCGCCCGGACCGCCGCCTCGACGTCGTCCAGACCGGCCCGTGCCACTCCCTCCTCCGCCGCCGCCCCGGCCACCGCCACCGCGACCGCCTCCGACGTGCGGCGCAGGTCGCGGATCGGCGGGAGGACCGGCGTGTTCGGCCGGGCGGCATCCGCGTCGTCCGTCCGGCGGGCCACCGCGTCCGCCGCAGCACGGAGCATGCGGTCGGTGACCCGGGAGGCGCGCGCGACGACCGCGCCGAGGCCGAGACCGGGGAAGACCAGGGCGTTGTTGGCCTGGCCGATCTCGTACGTCGTACCGTCCCGTTCGACCGGCGCGAAGGGGCTGCCGGTGGCCACCAGCGCCTTGCCGTCGGTCCAGTCGAGCAGGTCGGCCGGGCCGGCCTCGGCGAGGGCGGTGGGGTTGGACATGGGCAGGATGATCGGCCGCTCGCTGTGCCGGGCCATCTCGCGGACGATCGTCTCGCTGAAGGCGCCGCCCTGGCCGGAGGTGCCGATGAGGATGGTCGGCCGCACCCTGCGCACCACCTCGTCCAGCGGAACACCGGGGAGGCTCTCGTCACGGCGCCAGTCATCGACCTCATCGGCGGGACGGGCGTACGGCACCTGGAAGTCGCGGAGCTTGTCGCCCTGGTCGGCGGTGAGCAGGCCGTACCGGTCGACGCACCAGAAGCGGGCGGTGGCCTCGGCCTCGGACAGCCCCTCGGCGACGAGGGCGTCCCGGAGCTGTTCGGCGACGCCGATACCGGCCGTGCCCGCGCCGAAGACCACGATCCGGTGCCGGGGCAGGGGCAGGCCGGCGGCCCGGGCGCCGGAGAGGACGGCGGCGAGGTTGACGGCGCCGGTGCCCTGGATGTCGTCGTTGAAGGTGCACACCCGGTCGCGGTAGCGGTCGAGGATGCGGCGGGCGTTGGCGGTGCCGAAGTCCTCCCAGTGCAGCAGGGCTTTCGGGAAGAGCCTGGTCGCCGTGGTGACGTAGGCGTCGATGAAGGCGTCGTAGGTGTCGCGGTCGGCGCGGGGGTGCCGGTTGCCGAGGTAGAGGGGATTGTCGAGGAGTTCCTGACGGTTGGTGCCGACGTCGAGCATGACCGGCAGGGTGCGGCGTGGGTCGATGCCGGCGGCGGCCGTGTAGACGGCGAGCTTGCCGACGGCGATGTCGATGCCGCCGACGCCCCAGTCGCCGATGCCGAGGATGCCCTCGCCGTCGGTGGCCACGATCAGATCGACGTCGTCGGCGCCGAGGCCGCTCGCGCGCAGGGAGCGCTCGATGTCGTCCGGGGCGTCCACGGAGAGGTAGATCCCGCGCGGGCGGCGGTACTCGTAGCTGTAGCGCTCGATGGCCGTGCCCACGGTGGGGGTGTAGACGATGGGCAGCATCTCTTCGAGGTGGTCGCCGACGAGCCGGTAGAACAGCGCCTCGTTGCGGTCGTGCAGGTTGGTCAGGTTGACGCTCTTGGCGAGGTCGTCCGGCTGCTGCCGGAACTGGGCGTAGGCCCGTTCGGCCTGCTCGTCCTGGGTGAGCACATGGGGAGGGATCAGACCGACGAGGTCCAGGGCCCGGCGTTCCGCTCCGGTGAACGCGGTGCCGCGATTGATCCGGGGGTCGGCGAGCACGGCTCGGCCACGGGCGGTGATCTTCAGCGGGCGGGGGGTGGTGTCGCTGGTGCCGGTCACGGGGCCACTTTTCCACAAGGGCGACTCCCGTGCGCACGTGAACCACTACTCTCAGTGAGCATCGTCGGGGATGATCACACCGTTGCTGTCGCAGGTGATCCGCTCACTGGGTGATGACGCGGATCGGGTGTCCCGGGTCGCGTGGGCACACCGTGATGATCAGGCGGCCGCGGCCCGGCGAGACGCCGGTGGGGGTGTTCGCCCGCTCGGCGTTGGGGTCCCGCTGGTCCTCGTGGGGGAGCCAGCTCGTGGTGCCGCTGTCCCATTCGCGGTCGGACACGGTGAGGAGGGGGACGCGTTCCGCGCGGCAGACGGAGCAGCTGAGGGGGCCCGGTCCGGTGAGGTTCCAGGCGATGTGGCCGCCGACCTTCCAGCCGGGTGCGGTGGACAGGTCGCAGACGTATCGGTCGCCTTCGTCCTCCGGTCCTGCCCATGCGGCGATACGGTCCTGCAGGGAAGGGGCGAGGACTTCGATCCACGGGTACTCGACGATCTCCTCGGGATGCAGCACGCAGGGGGACGGGACGAGTTCGGGGCGGCCGACGACCTCCGGTACCGGCTGCTCGGCCAGAACGGTTGCGACGTCCTCCGAGTGACGCCGGCGCAGCTGTACGTGGGGCTCGTAGCGGCTGTCCCCGTGCCTTTCGAAGCCGCACCAGAACACCTGGAGCAGGTCGCCCTCCCCCGTGTCGGGCAGTGCGGGGACGTCACGCCGGTACAACTGGGCCACGGCGATCAGCGGAACGGGGTCCGTGTCGGCGAGATGCGGGGCGTGCCGGCCGCGCTTGAACCCCGCGAGTTCCTCCCGTTCCTCGGCGTTCGGCCCGGTCCGTGGGTCGCGCCGCCAGGCCCGCCGCAGGATCTCGCGCTCGCGCAGTACGTCGGCATAGCGGTAGCCGCTCCCGCGCTTGTGCGGGATCACACAGACCGGCCAGGGCTCGTCGGCGGGCCACAGCAGCGGGCCGCCGGCCGAACTGTCGTGCGTCGTGGGGGTCCCGCGGCGGGGGTGCAGACGCGTGGCGGTGCGGCGCGTCGGGGTGAGTTCAGGGAAGATCGCCGCCACGTCGACGGGGCGGGGCGGGGTGGTACGGGTCATGTGCGGGAGATCCCTGGTGGGTGGTGGGGGCGTCGAGTGACGTGGTCATCGCGTGCCGGTCGGCCGCCACCTGCGCACGAGGTCTCCTTCTGTCGTCAGCCAGGTGCCGTCGCCGAGAGCGAGGGGGTCGCAGCACGTGGTGCCGGGATAGGCGAGCTCGCCGGTGGGCCGGAGAGTGTGGCCGTCCAGGATCAGGTGGCGGTTGTCCTCCGTGTCCTCCTCCTCGGCGACAGCGGCCAGGACCCGGTCCCGGTCGAGGAAACCGGGGCGATGGCCGACGAAGCGCAGGCCCTCGGGAAGCGTCTCCCCGACTTCGGCGACGACGTCTTCCGCACCCGCCTCCCAACGGCTGATCCACTCGCCTCCCACGTCCGTCTTGATCACCGCCCCGTCGAGGCTCAGCCCGGCGAACGGGTCGTTCTCCAGGCCTATGTTCGCCGTGTGCAGGGCATCGTCCCGCAGGGTGACCTCAAGGGAGTGGAACGTGTCGCCCATCAACGCGTCCAGGAACACCTGACCCGGGTCGGTGCGGGACTGCTGGAAGATGTAGCCCGCCGTCGCCGACGGCAGCACCGTGTCGGTGACGTGTCGTCCGTCGGCCAGATCGAGGGCGACGCACAGGTCTCCCCGGTACAGGCCGTCCCGGCCCGGTCGGCCCGTGGTGGTGACGAGAAGACGGCGGCCCGACGCGTCCGGGGTGCAGGCGGGGGTGGCGTTGTGCGCGTCCGGCCACGGCTGGAACCTGTACGTCCACCGCACGCGCCCCGCGATGTCGTACACCGTGACCAGGCCGTTGACGATCAGCGCGAGACCGCCGTCCGGCAGTGGCGAGGCGAACCCGTGCTCCTCACCGGACCGCGGGCAGGGCCAGTGGCGCTGTTCGGCGAAGAGGCGGGAGGCGTCCGCGGCCACCCTGCACACGACCGTCTCGTCCCCGGACCGGGAGACCAGCCAGCAGGAGCGGTCGCGCACCAGGAACGAGTCATGCCGGGTGGAGCAGTCGCGGTAACCCGGCAGTTCCTGTTCGGCGAGGAGTTCGGCGGTGTGGCATGCGTAGTTCATGATCCTGGATCATGGACGTCCGATCAGCGCCCGTCGGTTCCCGGGCCCTTGCCGCCGCCCGTGGAAAAGGGCGCGCGTGGCGGGTGGGCGCCGCAGTACCGTCGGCCGGTGCTCGATGACGACGGTTACTTCGGAGAGTCGGTAGCGGCCACGTACGACGAGTCGGCCGCGGGGATGTTCGAGGCGGAGGTCGTGGAACCGGCCGTCGGCTTCCTGGCGGAGCTGGCGGGTGAGGGGGGCCGGGCCCTGGAGCTGGGCGTCGGCACCGGACGGATCGCGCTGCCGCTCGCGGGGCGCGGGGTCGAGGTGCACGGCGTCGATCTGTCCCGGGCGATGGTGGAGCGGCTGCGGGCCAAGCCGGGCGGGGACGGGATCGGGGTGACGATCGGGGACTTCGCGACCACGAGGGTGGACGGCACCTTCTCCCTCGCCTACCTCGTCTACAACACGATCATGAATCTGACCTCGCAGGACGCCCAGGTGGACTGCTTTTGCAACGCCGCGGCCCATCTGGAGCCCGGCGGCCGCTTCGTCGTCGAGGTCGGGGTGCCCGATCTGCGGCGGCTGCCGCCCGGGCAGGACGCGGTGCCCTTCCGTGTGGACGGCGGGCGGCTGGGCTTCGATCTCTACGACGTGGCGACGCAGTCGCTCACCTCGCACCATGTGGAGGTCGTGGACGGCCGCGGTACATATCTGGCGGTCCCGTTCCGGTACGTGTGGCCGGCCGAGCTGGACCTGATGGCCCGGCTCGCGGGGCTGCGGCTGCGCGAGCGGTGGGACGGCTGGACCCGGGAGCCCTTCACCGGCGAGAGCCGACAGCATGTGTCGGTGTGGGAGAAACCCGCCCGCTGACGCCGTCCGGCGCCCGCTGACGCCTACTGACCCTCGGCCGGAAGGGGCGGCACCTTGCTCCGGCCCACCTGGGTCCGTACCGCGCCGATGCTCGCCGCGATGACCAGGGCGATCGCGGCGGCCTCCGCGGCGGACAGGGCCTGGCCGAGGATCAGGAAGCCGGCCGTCGCCGCGAGGGCCGGCTCCAGGCTCATCAGGATGGCGAAGGTGGAGGCGGGCAGGCGGCGCAGGGCGAGGAGTTCGAGGGTGTAGGGCAGGACCGAGGAGAGCAGGGCCACCGCCGAGCCGAGCGCGACGGTGCCGGGGTCGAGGAGACGGCTGCCTGCGTCGACGATGCCGAGGGGGAGGAAGAGCAGGGCCGCGATCGCCATGGCCAGCGCCAGTCCGTCCGCCTGCGGGAAGCGGCGGCCGGTACGGGCGCTGAAGACTATGTATGACGCCCACATGGCGCCGGCGCCCAGGGCAAAGGCGACGCCTATGGGGTCGAGGTCGCTGAAGCCTCCGCCGCCGAGCAGGAACACGCCCGCGAGGGCGAGGCCCGCCCAGAGCGCGTTGATCGCACGGCGGGAGGCCAGGACGGACAGGGCCAGCGGGCCGAGGACCTCCAGGGTGACGGCGGGGCCGAGCGGGATGCGGGCCACCGCCTCGTAGAAGAGGCCGTTCATCGCGCCCATGGTGATGCCGAAGACGAGCACCGTGCCCCAGTCGGTGCGGGAGTGGCCGCGCAGCCGGGGGCGGCAGACCACGAGCAGGACGATCGCCGCCGCGAGCAGACGCAGGGTGACGACGCCGAGGGCTCCGGCCCTCGGCATCAGGGTGACCGCGAGGGCGCCGCCGAACTGCACCGAGACACCTCCGGCCAGCACCAGGCCGACCGGACCCAGCGAGCCGAGGCGGCCGGGGGTGCGCGAAGACTGCGGCGGCATCGATGACATCGAGGTGGCGGCGCTGGGGCTGTTGACGGTGCTCACGGCGGTCCTGTGCTGGCTCGGATCAGATCATGTACATCTCCATGTACTACCGAGTCCAGGGTAATGGACTTCGTCAGGGGTGTGAACTGCTTATGGAACTGTCCTGGATGGTGAGATGCACCCCTCTCGGATACCGGTCCCGAGACCGGTTTCAGAGACCGGTTTCAGAGACCGGTTTCAGAGGCTGGTTTCAGAGGCTGGTTTCAGAGGCCGGGCCACGGCTCCTCGTGCGCGGGCCGGGGCCAGGTGGCGCCCTGGGCGGAGACCGGACCGGCGGCCTGGGCCGGGTACGGGTCGTGACCGTACGGCCCGTACCCGGTCGTGTACTCGTACACCGGCGCCTGCGCCGGTGCGGGCGGGGGCTCCTCCTCGAACAGCGGCAGCCGCAGCTCGGCCGTGTCCATGGACGCGTTGTTCTGTGAGCGGTGCAGCCGCGCGTACGCCCCGCCCCGGGCGAGGAGTTCGTCGTGACGGCCGGTCTCCACGATGCGGCCGCGGTCGACGACGAGGATGCGGTCGGCGTCGGGGGCGAGGTTGAGGTCGTGCGTGATCATGATCGTCGTACGGCCCGCCATCAGACGGCGCAGGGGTTTGACGACGCGGCGGGCGGCCATCGCGTCCAGGCCCGTGGTCGGCTCGTCCAGGACCAGCACCGGTGCGTCGCGCAGGATCGCGCGGGCGATCGCCAGACGCTGGAGCTGGCCGCCGGACAGCCGGGCCGAGTTGGGATCGATTCCGGTGTCGTAACCCTCGGGGAGCCGGACGATGAAGTCGTGCGCGTCGGCCGCCCGCGCCGCCTCCTCGATCGCCCGGTCGCTGGCGCCGGGGCGGCCGCAGGCGATGTTGGCGCGGACCGTGTCGTGCAGGACCAGGGTCTCCTGCGGGAGGAGGGTGACGTACTCGCGCAGCCGGGCCAGCGGGAAGTCGCGCAGCGGAACGCCGTCGAGGAGGACGTCTCCCGCGTCCGGGTCGTAGAAGCGGAGCAGGAGCTTGGAGACCGTGGACTTTCCGGCACCGCTCGGGCCGGTGATGATCACCAGTTCGCCGGGGCTGACCGCGAAGGAGAGTCCCTGGAGGGCGGCCTTGTCCGCGCCGGGGTAGCGGAAGGAGACACCCCGCGCCTCGACCGTGCCGTCCGGGCGGCCGGTCTCGGTGCCGTGCCGCGGGTCGGTGACCGAGGGCCGCACGTCCAGGATCTCGATCAGCCGCTCGGCGCCCGCCGTGGCCGCGGTGACCGTGAGCCCGAGCTGAGCCAGCCCGCGCACCGGCGGATAGAGGTAGCCGAGGAACGCGGCGAAGGCGAGGAGCTGGCCGAGCGTCATACGCCCGGTGGAGATCTCCCAGGCGCCGATGCCGATCACGGCGAGCACACAGACCGTCTCGATGACCTGGACGAGCTGCTCGTAGGCCTCGCCCAGCCGGGTCGAGCGGACGGAGGCACGGAACCAGGCGTTCGCCTCCTCGCGCAGCCGCCGGAGCTCGGCGTCCCGGCGGTCGTAGGCCTGGGTGAGCACGATGTTGCCGAGGGACTCCTCGACGACGGAGGTGATCGCGCCGTCGGCGACCCGGCCCTCGCGGGAGACGTCCTTGATGGCACCGGAGAAACGGCGCGCGGCCAGCCAGAACAGGGGCGCGAGGACGAAGGTGGCGGCGGCCAGGTCCCAGCGCAGCCAGAACGCGGCGGCCGCGTAGAAGAGGGCGGAGAAGGCGGCCGAGGCGGCGCCCACCAGACCGGACACGACCATCGTCTCGATCGCCTCGACGTCGCTGGTCAGGCGGGAGAGCAGATCGCCCTGGCGGTGGTGCTGGAAGAAGTGCGGGGGCAACTGCTGGACGTGGTCGAAGACATGCTCGCGCAGCCGCATCACGAAGCGTTCGGTCACCCACGCGGCAAGGGAGTTGCCCGCGTACGCGACCAGCGCGCCGACGACGGCGATGCCCAGCCACTTGACGGCCGGGCTCCAGAACGCGGCGAGCGAACCCTTCTGCAGGGCGTGGTCGGTGAGGTCGCTGAAGAGCAGGATGGCCTCGGTCTCGGCCAGCGCGGCGATCACCGTGCACACCCAGACCAGGAGCAGCCAGCGGCGCAGCCCTCCGGTCAGCGGCCAGAAGCGGCGGAACGCGGTGCGGGCCGGAATGGCGGGCGTGTCCTCGTACTCATATTCCTCGGCCTCGCTCTCAGCCACGCCCATTTCACACCCCTGCTTTCCTTCGCCGGAATTTCTGGAATTCAGAACCGCAAAGAGGACCGACGGCGAACCGTCGGTCCTCGTTACGGCTGGATCAGCGGTCCTGGCCGGGGATCGGCTTGGGCAGCGGCTTCGGCGCCTTCTTCTTGGGCTTCGGCTTCGGTGGCGGGGGAGGCAGCTGCTTCTTGGGCTTCGGGGGCAGCGGGGCGAGCTTCCTGAGGCTCATTTCCGACTCCTTTTAGTAGCGCTGTACTTGCGTCTTGAATTCCGTGTCCGGAACCCGACATCGAAGAAGCTACACAGGAGGTCTGTGATTACCCTTGGAATACCTGGGAGTTACTTTAGGGACTCAGCGGCGGGCCATGTAGACGTCGAACGCCTTGTGCAGCAGCCGGTTGAGCGGGAAGTCCCACTCGCCCAGGTACTCCACGGCCTCGCCGCCCGCGCCCACCTTGAAGCGGAGCAGCCCCAGCAGATGGTTGGACTCCTCCAGGGTGTCGGTGATGCCCCGGAAGTCATAGACATGGGCGCCGAGTTCATGGGCGTCGGTCATCATCCGCCACTGCATGGCGTTGTTGGGCTGGACCTCGCGCTTGCGGCTGGTGGAGGCGCCGTAGGAGTACCAGACGTGGCCGCCGACGATCAGCATGGTGGCGGCGGCGAGGACGTCACCCTCGTGCTGGGCGAGGTACAGGCGCATCCGGTCCGGGTCCTCGGCCGTCAGCGCCGTCCACATGCGCTGGAAGTACGACAGCGGGCGCGCGATGAACCGGTCGCGCTCGGCGGTCTCGGCGTAGAGACCGTGGAAGACCGGAAGGTCCTGGTAGCCCCCGCGTACGACCGTCACGCCCGCCTTGCCGGCCTTCTTGATGTTGCGCCGCCACTGCTGGTTGAGGCCGCGGTGGACGTCCTCCAACGACCGCCCGGCGAACGGAACCTGGCACACGTACCGGGGCTGGCCGACGGCGAAGCCCTCCTCGCCGCCCGGCTCGGCCTGCCGCCAGCCCAGGCGGCGCAGACGCTCTGCGAGTTCCCCGGCACGCGGCTCGTACGACGTCGCGTCCGCGTCCCGCAGCCGGTGTGCGCCCGGGTCGGCGATCGCGGCTTTGACCGCCTCGGGGCTCCACCGCCGTACCACCACGGGCGGCCCCATCTTCACCGAGAAGGCGCCCCGGCGCTTCAGGTACGCGAGCATCGGCTCCAGCCAGCGCTCCAGGCCGGGCGCGTGCCAGTCGATGACGGGCCCTTCGGGCAGGTACGCCAGATACCGCTTCACCTTGGGCAACGGCCGCAGCAGCACCAGCCCGACGCCGACCGGCCGCCCGGCCGCATCGAACCAACCCAGGCTCTCCGCCTGCCAGTCGGGCTTCACGTCCCCCCAGGACGGCAGCTGCATATGGCTGGCGGAGGGCAGGGAGGCCACGAAGGCCAGATGCTCGGCACGGCTGATGGGGCGGAGTGTGAGGGTCATGCGCGGGACTCCTTCGGGGTGACTGGTCCGGCCACCCTCTATGAGCCCCTCCGCGGAACCGGCGGTTGCGGGCACCAGGGGCAGCCCGGCGCCCGCAACCGCTCCCACCGTGGAACTCAGGTCGAAGAACTCAGTTCACGTGCTCCTGGCGAGCGCGGACCCACGTCACCACGACGAGAGCCGCGGTGACGTACATGACGACGCTGGCGGTGGCCACGGATTCGACGTACGGCTCGTAGCCGTCCGCGCGGAGCTGGAGCGTCAGGAAAGCGAGAGCAGTGCCGAGCGCCGCTATCGCGGTCGCCAGACTCGCGAACGGGACCTTGGCCATGGGTTGTTCCTCCAAACTGCGAGACGACTGGTCACTCCCGAGTCTACGGATGCCCCGTCAACTGCCCTTTTCGCATGCGGGAACACCTCTCAGCTCCCCTTTTCCTTCTGCAACCCCTCCGCCAGCACCTCCGCCAGATGCCGCCCCCGCACCCCCGCCAGCTGCTCCAGCTGCGTCCGGCACGAGAAGCCGTCCGCCAGGATCACCGTCCCCTCGGCCGCGTCCCGCACCGAAGGCAGCAGCTGTTCCTCGGCACACGCCTTCGACACCTCGAAGTGCCCCGCCTCGAAGCCGAAGTTGCCCGCGAGGCCGCAGCAGCCGCCGCTCAGCTCGCCGGTCAGGCCCGCGGACTCGCGCAGTGCGCGGTCGGCGGTGTCGCCGAGGACCGCGTGCTGATGACAGTGGGTCTGCCCGACGACCGGACGGTCCACGGCGGGCGGGGTCCAGTCGGGCGCGTGCCGCCGCAGTGCCTCGGCGAACGTGAGGACCGCCGAGGCCAGCCGGGCCGCGCGCGGGTCGTCGTGCAGCAGCTCCGGGAGGTCGCCGCGGAGGGCCGCCGCACAGCTCGGCTCCAGGACGACGACCGGAGCGCCTTCGCGCAGCACCGGTTCCATCAGGTCCAGCGTGCGGCGCAGCACCGCGCGGGCCCGGTCGAGCTGGCCCGTGGAGACATAGGTCAGGCCACAGCAGACCTGCCCGCCCGACGGCCGGGACGGCGGGGGCACCACTCTGAGCCCGGCGTCCTCCAGCACCCGTACGGCCGCCTGCCCGACCGAGGGCGAGAGGTGCTCGGTGAAGGTGTCGGGCCACAGGACGAGCGGCTCTCCCGTGGTGCGCCGCTTCCGCCGCCGCCACCAGCGGCTGAACGTCTCCGGCGCCACCCGGGGGATCTCCCGCTCCGGCGCGATCCCGCCCAGCCGCTTCCCCGCCCGCGCGAACAGCCCCACGGCCGCGAGCCTGTTGAGCAGCGGGGCGGTGCGGGTCCGTGCCACCCAGCGCAGCCACACCGGCAGCCGGCCCATCGAGTAGTGGGCGGCCGGGCGGCGCCGTCCCGCGTAGTGATGGTGCAGGAACTCGGCCTTGTAGGTGGCCATGTCGACGCCGACCGGGCAGTCCGAGCGGCAGCCCTTGCAGGACAGGCACAGGTCCAGCGCCTCCCGGACCTCCGCCGAGCGCCAGCCGTCCGTGACCAGCTCGCCGGCCAGCATCTCGTGCAGCAGCCGGGCCCGCCCGCGCGTGGAGTGCTCCTCCTCCCCGGTCACCCGGAAGGAGGGACACATCACGGCCGGCCCGGCCGCCGTGCTCGTACGGCACTTGGCGACGCCGACGCAGCGGCGGACGGCCGCGCGGAAGTCGCCGCCGTCCGCCGGATAGCCGAAGGCCACGTCCACCGGACGGCGGGGCAGGACGGAGAAGCGCAGGTCGGCGTCGAGCGGGGCCGGGCGGACCAGCATGCCGGGGTTGAGCAGGTCGTCGGGGTCCCAGACCGCCTTGGCCCGCTCGAAGAGCCGTACCGTCTCGTCGCCGTACATGCGCGGCAACAGCTCCGCGCGGGCCTGTCCGTCGCCGTGCTCCCCGGACAGCGAGCCGCCGTGGGCGACGACCAGGTCGGCGAGTTCCTCGGAGAAGCGCCGGAAGCGGCCGATGCCCGCCTCGGTGAGCAGGTCGAAGTCGATGCGGACGTGGATGCAGCCGTCCCCGAAATGGCCGTACGGCGTGCCGCGCAGGCCGTGGGCGGCGAGCAGGGCACGGAAGTCCCGCAGATACGGGCCGAGCCGGGCGGGCGGCACCGCGCAGTCCTCCCAGCCGGGCCAGGCCTCGGTGCCGTCGGGCATACGCGTCGCCGTACCGCTCGCGTCCTCGCGGATGCGCCACAGGGCCCGCTGGGCCGCCGCGTCCGTCACCACGAGGGAGTCGACGACGTCGGCCGCGCGGACGATCGCCTCCGCACGCGCCCGTGCCTCGGCGACCGTCTCCCCGCCGGTCTCCACGAACAGCCAGGCGCCCCCCTTCGGCAGCCCGGCCGGCGAGCGCACCAGGTCGGCCGCCATGCCCTCCACCGTCAGCGGGCCGAGCGGCAGAAGCCCGGCGGCGGCCTCGGCGGCGCCGCTCTCGTCGCCGTACCCCAGCACCGCGAGGGCACGCGCGCGTGGCGCCTCCACCAGCCCTACGACCGCCTCGGTCAGGATCCCGAGGGTGCCCTCCGAGCCGCAGAAGGAGCGGGCGACATCGGCGCCCTTCTCGGGCAGCAGGGCGTCGAGGGCGTATCCGGAGATGCGGCGGGGCAGATCCGGGAAGCCGGTGCGCAGACGGGCCAGGTCGCCCTCCACCAGGGCGCGCAGCCCGTCCGGGGCACCGGCCCAGTCCCGGCCGAGCCGCAGCCGCTGCCCGCGCGCGGTGATGACGGACAGCTCCCGCACACTGTCGGCCGTGGTCCCCCAGGCGACCGAATGCGAGCCGCACGAGTTGTTGCCGATCATTCCGCCGAGCGTGCAGCGGCCGTGGGTGGACGGGTCGGGGCCGAAGCGCAGACCGTGCGGGGCGGCGGCCTCCTGGAGGCGGTCGAGGACGAGCCCCGGCTGGACGACGGCCGTGCGCGTGCCCGGGTCCAGCTCCAGCAGCCCGTTCATGTGCCGGGTGAA
Source organism: Streptomyces griseochromogenes (assembly GCF_001542625.1). Lineage (NCBI taxonomy): Bacteria > Bacillati > Actinomycetota > Actinomycetes > Kitasatosporales > Streptomycetaceae > Streptomyces > Streptomyces griseochromogenes. The sequence continues at coordinate 10,238,984 of NZ_CP016279.1, forward strand.
GTCCAGCACCACGCCCGTGCCGGTCGCCTGCCCCGCGATCGACGTGCCTCCGCCGCGCGCCACCACCGGCACCCCGCGCGCCCGGCACACCTCCAGCACCGCCGCGACGTCGTCCGCGTCCCGCGGGGCCACCACCCCCACCGGGACACGCCGGTAGTTGGACGCGTCCATGGTCACGAGCGCCCGGGCGGTGACATCGAAGCCGACCTCACCCCGGACGACCCCGCGCAGCTCCGTCTCAAGGCCCGAGAGATCCGTCATGCGTCAAGGATGCATCCGATCACACACAGTCACCAGAAGTTTTCCACAGTCCCGCACATATCGTCGTACAACCTCACAGGGTCCAGGACTCGGCGATCTCGTCTCATCGGACGGACATGGTTCCGTCCCGTTTCGTCTAGCGGATACCCTCCGACTCGTGGCCGACATCCAGATTCCCGCTGACATCAAGCCCGCCGACGGACGCTTCGGCGCAGGCCCCTCCAAGGTGCGCACCCAGGCGCTCGACGCGCTCGCCGCCACCGGAACCTCCCTGCTCGGCACCTCCCACCGCCAGGCCCCCGTCAAGAACCTGGTGGGCCAGGTCCGCGAAGGCATCAGCTCCCTGTTCTCCCTCCCCGAGGGCTACGAGGTCATCCTCGGCAACGGCGGCTCCACCGCCTTCTGGGACATCGCCACCCACGGACTGATCGACAACAAGTCCCAGCACCTCAACTTCGGCGAGTTCTCCTCCAAGTTCGCCAAGGCAGCCAAGCTCGCCCCGTGGCTGGCCGAGCCCACCGTCATCTCCTCGGACCCGGGCACCCACCCCGACACGCAGGCCGAGGCGGGCGTCGACGTCTACGCCCTCACCCACAACGAGACCTCCACCGGTGTCGCCATGCCGATCAAGCGCGTGGCCGGTGCCGACCAGGGCTCCCTCGTCCTGGTGGACGCCACCTCCGGCGCCGGCGGCCTGCCCGTCGACATCGCCGAGACCGACGTCTACTACTTCGCCCCGCAGAAGTCCTTCGCCTCCGACGGCGGCCTGTGGATCGGCATCTTCTCCCCCGCCGCCATCGAGCGCGCCGAACGCGTCCACGCGTCCGGCCGCCACGTCCCGGAGTTCTTCTCGCTGCCCACCGCGATCGACAACTCCCGCAAGAACCAGACGTACAACACCCCGGCCCTGGCCACCCTCTTCCTGCTGAACCAGCAGCTGGAGTGGCTCAACGGCCAGGGCGGCCTGGCCTTCTCCACCGCCCGTACGAAGGACTCCTCGACCCGCCTGTACACCTGGGCGGAGGAATCCAAGTACGCCACCCCGTTCGTCACCGACCCGGCCAAGCGCTCCCAGGTCATCGGCACGATCGACTTCTCCGACGAGATCGACGCCGCCGCCGTCGCCAAGGTCCTGCGCGCCAACGGCATCGTCGACACCGAGCCCTACCGCAAGCTCGGCCGCAACCAGCTGCGCATCGCCATGTTCCCGGCGATCGACCCGGCCGACGTCGAGGCCCTGACGAAGTGCGTCGATCACGTGATCGAGAAGCTGTAGTCGTTCTCCCCCGACACTCAGGGCGCCCGGTGCCGACACCGGGCGCCCTCTTGTTCGTTCGGCTCCGCGGTGAGGCCTTCAGCCCCGTCGCCGCAACCGCCGCACCCCGAGGCCGGCAGCGATCCCGATCGCGGCGAAGGCGGCGACGACCGCGCCGGTCTTGAAACCCCCGCCGAAGGTGGCGCTGTTGCCCACGCCCGTGGCGGAACTGCCCCCTCCCGAGGGCACCTTGCCCGAAGACGCCCCCTCCGGTGCGTCCTCCGCCTGCACCGAACTGTCGGCCCCCTCACTGCCGTACATCAGCTTGGTGCCGTCCGGTGAGTACGAGACGGACTCCCCCTGCCCCTGCAGGGGGACGTCGAGGCGCCCTTCCCGTTTGATCCGCCCGCCGTTCCAGTCGTAGTAGATGCCGCCGAAGTACCCCCGTACGGCGAGCTGTCGGCCGTTCGGCGAGAAGGCCGCGTCGGTGGCCCAGAGGTCGACGGTGGCGACGGGCCTGAAGATGTTCGCGCCGGAAGCGGACAGGGTCGCGGGCCCCTCGTACAGATGCCCGCCGTCCTCCTTCTTGTCGATGATGTACACGCGCCCGGTCTTCGGATGGACGAGGAGCGACTCGGCGTCCCTCGGCCCGTTCGCGTACTTCACGACGTACTGCGTGGCGCTGACCGTCTGGTTCTTGAGCACCTTCGGCTCGGGCAGCCGGTAGATCCACACGTACGGCCACTTGCCGCCGAGGTTGTCGCCGATGTCTCCGACGTAGATCTGGTGGTCCGGCCCGATGGAGATGGCCTCGACATCGCGCGGGGAACCGATTCCGCGCAGGGTCACCGTGGCGACGGTCTTTCCCGTCCGGCTGTCCACGGCGTAGATGTACGGCCCGTCGTCGCTGTCGTTGTGCGTCCAGTAGATGCCGGGGTGCAGCGTGGAGGCGGCCAGGCCGCTGGACTCGGTGATCCTCGGGTCCTTGATGGTGAACCCCTGATCACCGGTACTGCCACCGTCGGCGGCGGATGCGGGCAGCGCACAGGCACCCGCGAGCAGGACCCCGGCGAGCAGGGCGAACGGTCGACGCATGCGTCAAGCCTGCCATTCCTCGCGGGGGTTTACGGGGCGTGGCGGGCCTCACACCCCACACGCGCGCGTGATCGTCCATCATGAGCGGATGCTCAGGTTCATGCCCGTAGGTGACTCCATGACGATCGGGAGTACGGGCGAACACACGTGGCGTTACCGGCTGTGGCGGCATCTGTGCGAGGCGTACGACGGCCCGTTCACGTTCGTCGGCCCGCGCGAGGAGCTGTACGACAAGCACGCCGAGGCGCCCACGTCGTACGCCTACGCCGAGCCGGACTTCCCCCGCTCGCACCTGGCAGGCTGGGGCGAGGGATGGCTGCACATGGCTCCGCTGATCGGCGAGGCGATACGGGAACACCGGCCCGGCGTCCTGCTCGTCTCCCTCGGCCTGATCGACCTGGGCTTCTACACGAACGCCGAGCAGACGGCGGAGAATGTACGGGCCTTCGTCGCGGCCGCCCGGGAAGCATCGCCGCGCATCCGCATGGTCCTGCTCCCGGTGATCCCGAACATCCGCGCCCACGCTGACGCGCCCTTCGCCGAGCAGGTGGACCGGTTCAACGTCCTGCTCGCCAAGGCCGTGGCCGACCTGGACGAGCCCCGCTCGCCGATCCTGCTGGCGTCGCCGCCCGAGTCGTACGACATCCACGCCGACACCTACGACGGCACGCATCCCAACGCGAGCGGGGAGCACCGGATCGCGGGGGCGTTCGCGGGGGCGATGTACGAGGCGTGGGGGGTCGGACAGGCGTACATGGCTGGAACGGACTGACCTGATTCCGGCGCCTCCCCGTCACTGTACGTATCGTTGTACTGCGCGGCTGCACTCGTGCGTGGGGCAGCCGGGGAGGAGCGCCACGATGACCGTCCTTGAAGACAGGATCGAGATGGCCGACGCCGACGCCGACACCAAGGGCTTGGACGAGTGGTTCGAGCGCCTTGAGCGGATGCCCGTCCCCGAAGGATTCCGGGTCGAGATCGTCGGGGGCAACGTTTTTATGACGCCGCAGCGCGACACGCATTGGATGGTCATCCGCGAGTTCCTCTGGGCCGTCGAGGACAGGTTCGGGAGGAGTGTCAGGGTGTTCTCGGATGTCCGCATCGACTTCCCGGGCTACCAGAACGGCTTCTGCCCGGACATCGCCATGCTCAAGGACTCGGCGAAGAAAGACGACAAGGGCCACTGGCGGTACCAGGACGTCGAGTTCGTCGCAGAGGTCATCTCCCAGGGAACGGCCCAGAACGACTACGGCCCGAAGAAGATCGCCTACGCCGAGGCCGAGGTCCCCGTCTATGTCATCGCCGATCCCTACCAGGGCCGCTGCTACGTCTACACCGACCCCAAGGACGGCGACTACGAGAACAGGACGCCGGTGGATTTCGGCACCGACATCGACCTGACCGGCACCGTGGTCGACCTCGTCCTCGAAACCGACGACTTCCCCCGCGACTGAGTTGCTTGCCTAGAGCCCACTCCAAGCCGTTGGCTAATGGACCATGAAGTACACACAGCTAGGACGCACGGGACTCAAGGTCAGCCGACTCGTCCTCGGCACCATGAACTTCGGCCCGCAGACCGACGAAGCCGGCAGTCACGCGATCATGGACGCGGCGCTGGACGCGGGCATCAACTTCTTCGACACCGCGAACGTGTACGGGTGGGGTGAGAACAAGGGGCGGACCGAGTCCATCATCGGGAACTGGTTCGCCAAGGGCGGCGACCGGCGCGACAAGGTCGTCCTCGCCACCAAGATGTACGGCAACATGGCCGGCGACGGCGAGCCCTGGCCCAACCACGACAAGCTCTCCGCGCTCAACATCCGACGGGCCGTGGACGCCAGCCTCAAGCGGCTGCAGACCGACCACATCGACCTGTACCAGTTCCACCACATCGACCGGAACACTCCCTTCGAGGAGATCTGGCAGGCGATCGACGTACTGATCCAGCAGGGCAAGATCCTCTACGTCGGCTCCTCCAACTTCCCGGGCTACAAGATCGCCCAGGCCAACGAGATCGCCGCCCGCCGAGGCGGCACCATCGGGCTCGTCAGCGAGCAGTGCCTGTACAACCTGGCCGAGCGCCGTGCCGAGATGGAGGTCATCCCGGCCGCGCAGGACTACGGCCTCGGGGTCATCGCATGGTCGCCGCTGAACGGCGGCCTGCTCGGCGGCGTGATCAAGAAGGAGGTGCAGGGCGTGCGCCGCGCCTCCGGCCGGGCCGCCGACGCCCTCGCCGATCCCGCCTCCCGCGCGCAGATCCAGGCGTACGAGGACCTGCTCGACAAGCACGGCGTGGAGCCCGGCGAGGCCGCCCTGGCCTGGCTGCTCACCCGCCCCGGCGTGACCGGCCCGATCGTCGGCCCGCGCACGGCAGAGCAGCTGGAGTCCGCGCTGCGGGCGGTCGAGCTGCGGCTGAGCGAGGAGCTGCTGTCCGGGCTGGACGAGATCTTCCCGGGTCCGGGCCCGTCCCCGGAGGCCTTCGCCTGGTAGCGCCACGACAGGGGCGACGGGGCCGCATTCGATGTGCGGCCCCGCCGCGTGGGCGCGACCGGCCAGGAACGGCTCGCGGCCGACGTACGAGGCCACAGTTCCCCAGCCCGGCCGGGGAACTACCTGAGCGCCGCCGACACGGCAACCACCACGAACATCAGCACAAGCACACCGGCCATGATCCGGTTCCGGGTTTTCGGGTCCACGTACCCGAGCCTAACCGGCCCCGCCGAGCGCCCAGCGGGCGACCGTCTCGTACCGGGGCTGCTCGCCGGGCACCCCGGATCTGGGCAGGTTGCTGCGCACCAGGGCGAGGTCGCCCACCGTCCAGGTGCGGCTCACGAAGGTTTTCAGGGCCTCGACGTACGGCCGTACGTTCACCGAGTCCCGGGCGCGTGCCACCGTCAGATGGGCCAGATAGCGACGGTGCTCCCCCATCGGCACACCGGACTTCACCGCCGCCGCCTCCGTACGATCGGCCAGCAGCCGCATGGCCGGCAGGTCCCCGTCGGCGCCCACCCACAGCACTTGCCCGTGCCCGAACTGCCCGCCGCCCCGCAGGGCCAGCGGGAAGGGGGACGTACGGTGGGCCGCGCGGCCCAGGCGGGTCGACAGGTCCGGCACGACGGCATCGTCGACCTCGCCGTAGAAGGCCAGCGTGAAGTGCCAGCCGGGGCGGTTGGTCCAGCGCAGGTTCTCCGCGCCGGGCAGCCTCTTCAGCTTCGCGACCTCGGCGGCCAGCTCATGGACGACATCCTCCGGGGGCAGCACGGCGGCGAAGAGTCTCATGCCTTCACCTTGGCAGACACCGGTCGGCATGATGGGCCCATGACGATCAACATCCGAAAGGCCGGCCCGGACGACATCCCCGTGATACTCGGCATGTTCGACAGCGCCGTTCAGTGGCTGGTCTCGCAGGGGCGCACCCGGCAGTGGGGCACCACGCCCTGGTCGGAGAACCCCAGGGCGGTGGCCATGATCACCCGGTACGTCACCGAGGGCAGCCCGTACATCGCCGAGTACGACGGTGTCCCGGCCGCCACGCTCACCCTCACCGACGCGCCCGGTGAGTATCTGGAACCCGCCGACGAGCCCGAGCGGTTCATCCACATCCTCGCCTCGGACCGCCGCTTCAAGGGCCTCGGCACCGGTGCCGCCCTGCTCGCCCACGCGGTCGAGGAGACCCGGAAGGCCGGGATCTCGCTCCTGCGCGTCGACTGCTACGCGGGCGACGACGGCAAGCTGGTCGCCTTCTACGAGAACAACGGCTTCATCCCGGCCGAGTCCTTCACCGTCGCCGTGCCCGGCGACGACACATGGCCGGGGCAGGTGCTGGCCCGGAGGGTCCGGTAGCAGACCCCCCGGGGGCGGGGACGGCTCAGGCCGCCGTGGCCAGCCGCTCCCGGTCCCGCGGGACGAACCGCACCCGCGGGTGGCCGCGGTGCCAGCCCACCGACAGGCGCAGCCCGCCGACGCGGACCAGGACCAGGCCGATGGTGGCGGCCGCGGCGACGGAGACGATGCCGCCGAGGGCGAAGCCGACCCGGGGGCCGTAGGTGTCGGTGATCCAGCCGACGACCGGGGCACCGAGCGGCGTACCGCCCATGAAGACCATCATGAACAGGGCCATGACCCGGCCGCGCATGGCCGGATCGGTGGCCATCTGCACGGCGGTGTTCGCGGTGACGTTGACCGTCAGGCCGAAGATCCCGATGGGGACCATGAGCAGCGCGAACAGCCAGTACGACGGCGCGAGCGCGGCCACGATCTCCAGCGTGCCGAAGGCCATCGCCGCGGCGGTCAGGATGCGCAGACGGGCCGTGCCGCGTCTGGCGGCCAGCAGGGCGCCGCACAGGGAGCCGGCGGCGATCAGCGTGTTGAACAGGCTGTAGCCGCCCGCACCGGCGTGGAAGACGTCGTCGGCGTAGGCCGACAGCCACACCGGGAAGTTGAAGCCGAACGTGCCGATGAATCCGACGAGGACGATCGGCCAGATCAGCTCCGGGCGGCCGGCGACATAGCGCAGGCCCTCGCGCAGCTGGCCCTTGCCACGCGGGGCTCGCTCGACCACGTGCAGCTCACGGGCGCGCATCAGCAGCAGGCCGGCGATGGGGGCGACGAAGGACAGGCCGTTGAAGAGGAACGCCCAGCCGGTGCCCACGCCCGTGATCAGGACGCCTGCGACGGCGGGGCCGACCAGGCGGGCGGACTGGAAGTTCGCCGAGTTCAGGCTGACCGCGTTCTGCAGCTGCTTCGGGCCGACCATCTCGGAGACGAAGGACTGCCGGGCCGGGTTGTCGACCACCGTGGCGAGGCCGACGGCGAGGGCGGCGACGTAGACGTGCCAGACCCGGACGTCCCCGGAGAGGGTCAGGAAGGCGAGCGCCAGGCCCGTGACGGCCATGGACGCCTGGGTGACCAGCAGCGTGGGGCGCTTGGGCAGCCGGTCGACGAGGACGCCGCCGTAGAGGCCGAGCAGCAGCATCGGCAGAAACTGCAGGGCCGTCGTGATGCCGACGGCCGCGGAGGAGCCGGTGAGGCTGAGTACGAGCCAGTCCTGGGCGATGCGCTGCATCCAGGTGCCGGTGTTGGAGACGACCTGGCCGATGAAGAAGAGGCGGTAGTTCCTGATCTTCAGCGAGCTGAACATCGAGGACTTGCGGGAGGTGGGGGTAGTAGGTATCGGTGCGGGGGCGGAAGGTGCTCCGGGTCCCGTACTCAAAAGGTTCGCCTCCTTGGCGACGGTTTCTACAGGTGCGCGAGCTTCTCCAGCACGGGGGCGGCGGCGCGCAGTTTGGCCCACTCGTCCTCGTCGAGGCCCTCGACCAGGCCGGCCAGGAACGCGTTGCGCTTGCGGCGGCTCTCCTCGAGCATCGCCTCGGCCTCTTCGGTCCTGCTGACGACCTTCTGGCGCCGGTCCTCGGGGTGCGGCTCCAGACGGACCAGGCCCTTGGCTTCGAGCAGCGCCACGATGCGGGTCATCGACGGCGGCTGGACGTGCTCCTTGCGGGCCAGCTCACCCGGGGTGGCCTGGCCGCAGCGGGAGAGGGTGCCGAGCACCGACATCTCGGTCGGGCTCAGCGACTCGTCGACCCGCTGGTGCTTGAGTCGGCGGGACAGCCGCATCACGGAGGAGCGGAGGGCGTTCACGGCGGCAGCGTCGTCGCCATGGGTAAGGTCCGGCATGTTCTTTAGAGTAACTCATTACCCTCTCTAAGGACCACCGGAAATGCGCCTACAGGCCCGTGACCCTGGCCACGGGACCCAGATATCACTCATATGGGTGATCCACACGTGGAACGTGACGCATCGGCCAGATAAGTACAGCGACCCTCGTGTCCATGGGGACCAGCGTGCTCAGCCTGCGCATGGACGGGGAGCTGCTCGAAAGGCTCCGCCGTCACGCGGCGAAAAGAGGAATGAGCGTGCAGGACTATGTGGTCCGCACGCTCATTCGGGACGACTTCGACCAGCGATTCCAGACCGCCGTCGAGGAGACGGAGAAGTTCTACGGGGTCACCTGAGGCCTCAGGTGAGTCCCAGGGCCGGCATCAGGTAGTAGAAGAGGAAGACCGCCGAGACGACGTACATCGGGACCGGGATCTCACGGCCCCGCCCCGCGGCCAGGCGCAGCACCACGAAGGTGATGAAGCCCATGCCGATGCCGTTCGTGATCGAGTACGTGAACGGCATCATCAGCATGGTCACGAAGGCGGGGATCGCGATGGTGTAGTCCGCCCAGTCGATCTCCTTGACGGAGTTCGACAGGATCAGGAAGCCCACCGTGATCAGAGCCGGCGTGGCCGCCTGGGACGGGACCATGGTGGCGACCGGCGTGAGGAAGAGGGCCACCGCGAAGAGGGCGCCCGTGACGACGTTCGCGAAACCCGTGCGCGCGCCCTCGCCGACACCCGCCGTGGACTCCACGAACGCGGTGGTGGCCGAGGAGGAGCTGGCGCCGCCCGCCGCGACCGCGAGGCCGTCGACGAACAGGACCTTGTTGATGCCCGGCATATAGCCCTGGGCGTCGGTCAGCTTGGCCTCGTCGCTGACGCCCATGATCGTGCCCATCGCGTCGAAGAAGCACGACAGAAGGACGGTGAAGACGAAGAGGATCCCCGTCAGGATGCCGACCTTGGAGAAGCCGCCGAACAGGCTGACCTGGCCGATCAGGCCGAAGTCGGGGGTGGCGACCGGGTTGCCCGGCCACTTCGGGACGGTCAGGCCCCAGGTGGAGACGGTGGCCACCGAGTTGATGATCAGCGCAAGGACCGTCATCCCGACGATGGAGATCAGGATCGCTCCCGACACCTTGCGCACGATCAGCGCGAAGGTGAGCAGCGCGCCCAGGATGAAGATCAGCACCGGCCAGCCGTCGAGGTGGCCGGTGGCGCCGAGCTGCAGCGGGACGGTCGTCTGGGCGGCGTCCGGGATACGGGTGACGAAGCCGGAGTCGACCAGGCCGATCAGCATGATGAACAGGCCGATACCGATGGAGATGGCCTTGCGCAGGCCGAACGGCACCGCGTTCATCACGCGCTCGCGCAGACCCGTGGCGACCAGCAGCATGACCACGAAACCGGCCAGCACGACCATGCCCATGGCGTCGGGCCAGGACATGCGGGGCGCGAGCTGGAGCGCGACGACCGAGTTCACGCCGAGACCGGCGGCGAGCGCGATCGGCACATTGCCGATGACACCCATCAGGAGCGTGGCGAACGCCGCCGTCAGGGCGGTCGCCGTGACCAGCTGGCCGTTGTCCAGATGGTGCCCGTACATGTCCTTCGCGCTGCCGAGGATGATCGGGTTCAGCACGATGATGTACGCCATCGCGAAGAAGGTGGCGAAACCGCCACGGATCTCGCGGGCCAGGCTGCTGCCGCGCTCGGAGATCTTGAAGTAGCGGTCGAGGGCGCCGTAGGCGGGCTCGCCACCCGGCTGTTCGGGGGCGGGGACCTTGGCGGGTGCCGGGGTGGACATGCGGGACCTCATCACCGACAGGGTTCCCCCGAGCCCTGTTGGAGTTTCATACGATCAGAAGTGGCCGAAGACAAACGGTTTCAGTATGAACGTATGAGTGTTAGATCGCTATCTCCGCGCGTAGATATGTCAGACCCTTAAGCTGTGCCCCATGGCTAAGTGGACCCCCAAGCACGACGCGCCGGAGCCTCTGGAAGGCCCCGTGGTCGCCACCATCACCGGCGGCACGGTCGTGTGGTTCGTCCTCTTCCTGGTCCAGCTCCCCTTCTACGGCTGGTTCGCCGACCACGACCACACCTGGTGGCTGTGGACCTGCCTGGCCGGAGGCGGGCTGGGGCTCATCGGTGTCTGGTACGTCCGCAGGCGGGACGCGGCGATCAAGCGGGCCGCTTCGCTGGAGTCGGCGGAATAGCTCCGTCGACCGACGGGACGACCGGGGGCTCCGCCCCGGTCGGGTGGGCGGGCGGGCGAGTCCGCACGTACCGTCGAATCCATGAGCCATATAGACGCGGGTGCTGAACTCGACCCTGTGCACCCCGTGGCGCTCCCCGAGCACCCGTCGGCGGGATTGACCGGCGCCGAAGTCGCGGAGCGAGTGGCGCGCGGACAGGTCAACGACGTGCCGGTGCGCAGCAGCCGCTCCCTGGGCGAGATCGTCCGCGCGAACGTCTTCACCCGGTTCAACGCGATCATCGGCGTCCTGTGGCTGATCATGCTGTTCGTCGCACCGATCCAGGACAGCCTCTTCGGCTTCGTGATCCTCGCCAACACCGGCATCGGCATCGTGCAGGAGTGGCGCGCGAAGCAGACCCTCGACTCGCTCGCCGTGATCGGCGAGTCCCGGCCGACCGTCCGCCGCGACGGGAACGCCACCGAGGTGGCCACGAACGAGATCGTCCTGGACGACCTCATAGAGATAGGCCCGGGCGACAAGATCGTCGTGGACGGGGTGTGCGCCGAGGCCGACGGTCTGGAGATCGACGAGTCGCTGCTCACCGGTGAGGCCGACCCCGTCGTCAAACACCCCGGCGGCCAGGTGATGTCCGGCAGCTTCGTGGTCGCGGGCGGCGGCGCGTTCCGGGCGACCAAGGTGGGCCGCGAGGCGTACGCCGCCCAGCTCGCCGAGGATGCCTCCCGCTTCACCCTCGTCCACTCCGAGCTGCGCTCCGGCATCTCCACGATCCTCAAGTACGTGACGTGGATGATGGTCCCGGCCGCGATCGGCCTGGTCGTCACCCAGCTCGTCGTCAAGAACGACGACCTGAAGGACGCGGTCGCCCGCACGGTCGGCGGCATCGTCCCGATGGTCCCGGAGGGGCTGGTGCTCCTCACCTCCGTGGCCTTCGCGATCGGTGTCATCCGGCTGGGCCGCAAACAGTGCCTGGTGCAGGAGCTGCCGGCCATCGAGGGCCTCGCCCGCGTCGACACCGTCTGCCTGGACAAGACCGGCACGCTCACCGAGGGCGGCATGGACGTCACCGAGCTCAGGACGCTGGACGGGGTCGACGAGACGTACGTACGCAAGGCGCTCGGTGCGCTCGGCGAGTCCGACCCGCGCCCCAACGCCTCCCTCCAGGCGATCATCGACGCCTGCCCGGACAGCGAGGAGTGGCGCTGCATCGAGTCGCTGCCCTTCTCCTCCGCCCGCAAGTACAGCGGCGCCGCCTTCAGCGAGGGCGACGGCGAGGCCAGCACCTGGCTGCTGGGCGCCCCCGACGTCCTGCTCGGCGCCGACGACCCGGCCCTGGCCGAAACCGAGCGCCTCAACGAACAGGGCCTGCGGGTCCTACTCCTCGCCCGCGCCACCCGCGACCTGGACGACCCCGAACCGGCCCGGGGCGCCCGCCCCACCGCTCTGGTGGTGCTGGAGCAGCGGCTGCGGCCCGACGCCGCCGACACCCTGCGCTACTTCGCGGAACAGAACGTCCGCGCCAAGGTCATCTCCGGCGACAACGCGGTGTCCGTCGGCGCGGTCGCCGACAAGCTGGGCCTGTCCGGTACGGCGGTGGACGCGCGTCGGCTGCCCGGCGACCGGGAGGGCATGGCGGGGGCGCTGGACGAGGGGACCGTGTTCGGGCGGGTCACCCCGCAGCAGAAGCGGGACATGGTCGGCGCGCTGCAGTCGAAGGGGCACACGGTCGCGATGACCGGCGACGGTGTGAACGACGTGCTCGCCCTCAAGGACGCGGACATCGGCGTCTCGATGGGCTCGGGCTCGGAGGCGACCCGAGCGGTCGCGCAGATCGTCCTGCTGAACAACAGCTTCGCCACGCTGCCCTCGGTGGTCGCCGAGGGCCGCCGGGTGATCGGCAACATCACGCGGGTGGCCACGCTGTTCCTGGTCAAGACGGTCTATTCGGTGCTGCTGGCGCTCCTGGTGGTGTGCTGGCAGGTCGAATACCCCTTCCTGCCCCGCCACCTGACCCTGCTGTCCACCCTCACCATCGGTGTCCCGGCCTTCTTCCTGGCTCTCGCGCCCAACAAGGAACGGGCCAGACCCCACTTCGTGCGCACGGTCATGCGCTACTCGATCCCGGGCGGGGTGGTGGCCGGGGTGGCGACCTTCGTGACGTACCTGATCGCCCGGAACCACTACGCCGGGCCGGGCTCCCTGGACGCGGAGACCAGCGCGGCGACCCTGACCCTGTTCCTGGTCTCCATGTGGGTCCTGGCGATCATCGCCCGCCCCTACACCTGGTGGCGCCTCACCCTGGTGGCGTCGATGGGCGTGGCATTCGTGTTCGTCCTCGCGGTGCCCTCGCTCCAGAACTTCTTCGCGCTGAAGCTCATCGGGGTCACGATGCCGTGGACCGCGGTAGCCATCGCCGTGGTGGCGGCGGCCGCCCTGGAGTTCCTCTGGAAATGGGTCGACCGCCGGTTCCCGGTGTGAGGCTGTAAGGGCTACTGCACGTCGACGAAGTCACCCGTGGCGTTGACCGCCGGGGTGGTCGAGGTGCCCGCGAAGCTGAAGCGCCAGTAGCCGTCGTAGTTCGCGGTGGTGGTGGTCTTCAGGTTGCCGTACGAGTCCGTGTACACCGTCTTGACGGTGGTGTACGTGGTCGTGCCGTACTTGCGGAACTGGAGCTTGACCGGCTGGTTGGTGTAGCCGTGGTACTGGTTGTCGTCCCAGTTGGCGCGGGACAGCTTGCCCGTCACCGTGAGGGTCTTGCCCTTGGCGATGGGCTCCGGGCCCGCGTCCACCGTCAGCTTGGAGTAGCGCTGGACCAGGGTGGAGCCGAGGCCGCCCTGGTCCTTGTAGCCCACCTTGCTCAGGTCGGAGGGGTTCTGCTGGTCCTGACCGTTGAAGGCGACCGCCTCGGCCGCCACGCCCCAGGTACCGGCGTCCGCGCTCTTCGGGTCGGGGTCGGTCGGGTAGATGTCGACCGTGCCCGTGCAGGTGGCGGTGGTGGACGAGGTGGCGGTGCAGGTCGCCGGGTTGTCGCCGTACAGCTCGGTGGTCTCGGTGTCGTAGGAGCCCTTGTAGAGGAAGGCGTCCGTGTAGAAGTCGCTCGCGGTGATGTCCACGTCCGAGCCGTGGGTGAGCGTGTACGAGTAGGTCGTGCTGACCTTATTGGTCGAGCCAACCTTGATCGCGCCTGCGATCGTGACGTTCGAGAAGCTGACGTTCAGGGTGTACGGCGTGCCGCTCGTCCCGGTGGCGTGCGCGGCCGGCACGGCGAGGGAGGAGAGGGCCAGGGCGCCGGAGACGGCGGCCACGGTGGCACGTATGCGCATGTGTTCCCCTGGAGGGAGAAGTGATCGTGGAGTCGGTTGACTCAAGCGATCAGATCCGCGAGGGGGGTGGCGGGTTGTACGGCAAGATCGATTCTCGGCCACATTTTGACCGTGCATTACCGGCCCGTGACGGAAGTGAGAGGAAACGTTCCGGCCGCCGGAAGCGCATGCTCCCGACGGCTGGAACGGCCCTGTTCACCTCACGTCGACGAAGTCACCCGCGGCGCTGACCGCCGGGGTCGTGGAGTCGCCCGCGAAGGCGAAGCGGTAGTAGCCGTCGGCCGACGCGGTCGTCGTGGTCTTCAGGTTGCCCCTGGAGTCCGCCCTGACCGTCTTCAGCGTGGTGTAGGTGCTGGAGCCGTTCTTGCGGAACTGGAGCTTGACCGACTGGCCGCTGTAGCCGGAGTACTTGGCCGCGTCCCAGTTGGCCCGGGTCAGGGCACCGGTGACGGTGAGGGTCTTGCCCTTCTTCACCGGCTCCGGGGCGGCGTCGGCCGTCAGCTTGGACAGACGCTGGGCCTGGAAGGTCTTGGCGTTGTCCCGCTGGACGTAGTTGGTGTCCCTGGCCCGGGCGATCGCCCAGACCTTCCACGTGCCGGCCACCTTGTTGACGAGGTTGGCGCCGGCCTTCAGCGTGTAGGTCGCCGTGCAGGTCGACTTGGTGGCGCTGACCACCGTGCACTTGGACCGGTGGTCGCCGGTGTTGGCGACCGCACCGCTGTCGGACTCGTCGATGTTCGGGCCGTGGTACAGGATCGCCTGCGCCCACTCGACACCCCCGTCGTCCGTCACGGTGAAGGACACGGAGAAGGTCTTGCTCCCGGTCGCGCCGACGACGACGGGCTTGCCGCCGTTGACCACGACGTTCGAGATCTTGGTGTCGCCGCGGCCCGCGTCGGCGTGGGCGGCCGGAATGGCGAGGGCGGAGAGGGCCAGGGCGCCGGATACGGCGGCCACGGTGGCACGGAAGCGCATGTACGTTCCCCCGGTGGAGAAGGATGGACACGGGGTCCAGATGGTCATGGGAGCCGATCGGCTCCCATGATCAGACCGTCGAGGCCGCCGAGTGGTTGTACGTGTGTTCGGATGAATCCGGCCGACCACGGACCCGGACACCCGGCTCACGTGACCTACCGCACGTCGACGAAGTCGCCCGGGGGTGGGACGCGTCGAGATCAGTCGAACCAGCGGTCTCGGGCGAGTTCCTCCGTCCGTGACGGGTCCTCCAGCAGGGCCGCCACCTCGAAGCGGCGCGGCCACTGGCCGGCCGCCCAGGCCAGACCGGCGGCGACGCCCTCCAGGGTGGCCGCGTGCAGAACGCCGTCGCCGGTCAGCCGCCAGTCGATCTCCACGCCGTCCACGACCAGTTCCTCGTGCTCGACATAGGTGTCCGGGGTGCGCGGACCGAGCAGCGCCCGCACCGGCTCCGGTACGTCGTGCTCGGCGCCCTCGGAGTGCACCTCGCCGGTGACGGACTCGCTCAGCCGCCGCACCTGGAACAGCTCGGCCAGCTCGGCGGCCCGGGACGGCCGCACGGGCAGCAGCGGGACGCCGGAGGTGAACGGCAGCAGATCGGGCGAGTCGACCACCACGGCGTCGGAGGCGTCCACGACCTCCACCCGCCCGTCGGCCACGGCCCGCAGCTCGTCCGGGAGGGTCACCTGCTCGGGGTCCAGCTCGGCCAGCGCGCCGTACAGCCCGTGCAGCTGGGCCGAGGTGACCGGCCGCTCGGGGTCGGCGAGGCGGTCCAGCAGCTCGGCACCGCCACCGGGCTCGTCCAGCAGGGCGGCGACGGAGGTCCGCACCCCCAGGGCGTGCAGCACCTGCTCGTCCTCGAAGCCGGTGGCGTCGGCCTCGTCGTACAGGCCGCGCAGCAGCGGGTCCCCGCCGGCCGCGAGCAGACCGGCGGGCCGCCGCCCGTCCAGGACGGGGTGCCCGCGCAACCACCAGGCCGTGTACGGCCGTACGACCTCGTGGGTGCCGTCGGGCAGCAGGATGCGCACCGGCTGGGTGAGGGCGTCGCGCAGCGGCGGCCGGGCGAGCAGGGAGAGGGCCTCGGGCCAGTGGTCGTCGTCCACCAGGTCGAGGTCTCGTACGGCGACCAGCTCGGTGGCGACCGGAGGCACCGGGCTGTCCGGGAAGCGGTCGAGGACGTCCTCGCACCACACGTCCACGGCGTCCAGCAGCCCCGCGTCGTCCGGCTCGGCGAAGTCGCCTTCCCTGGGCTCCAGTTCGTCCGGATCGAGAACGACGTCCGTGGCCCGGACGAGCGCGAAGTCCGCGAGGACACCACAGGCGGTGAGCGGTTGTTCACCCCATTTCGCGGCCAGCTCACCGTCCACGGCCGCCAGTTCACCCTCGCGGATCACCCGGGCGAAGGCGCTGCCGGGAAAGACCAGCTCGCCCGCCGGTGCGAGCTCACCGTCCTCGTCGGGCAGGGCGAGGGCGCCCAGCCAGGGCTCGTCACCGGGTTCCAGACCCGCGTCGCGCACCAGGGCGAGGACGGTGTCGGCCAGCTCCTCCGCGTCCGGTGCGTCCTCCTCCCACAGCACGCCGCCCTCGTCGTCCAGTGAGGCGGCCACCGCGGCCCGCACCTGCGGGGTGGTCAGCACCGCGCGCGGGGTCGCGGGCAGCGCGCCCAGCTTCTCCAGCAGCGGGTGGGCGGCGTCCTCGTGGGCGACCTTGAGCCCGAGCCGGCCGAGCACGTCGGGGTGGATGAGGGCGGCGTCCGGGCTGGGCAGCATGACCTGCCGGGGCCCGATGGTGGTCCGCCCGTCGGCGAGCGGCACGGGCAGCCCCGACAGCCGGTCGGGGTCGACCCCGGCGAGGCTGTCGTAGAGCCGCCACCACCAGTCCGGGTCCTTCTCCAGACCGGCGAGCCGGTCGACGACGTCGGCGAGCGGAAGCCGGGCGACCCCGAGGGTGCGCAGCTCGACGCGCCGTTCGAGCCCGGCGGGGAGCAGGGTCGGCAGCACCTCCGCGAGAACCCGTACGGTGTCCGCTCCCGCGCCCTCCACCACTTCGGCGTCCCGCGGCCGCAGCGCCTCCGGAAGCTCCACGTCCCCCTTGGGCTCGACGGCCGGGGGCAGGAAGGCGGTACGTGGCAGCCGCTCCAGAACGGCCTGGCGCAGCGCGCCGTCCAGCTCGCCCTTGCCCAGCGGCCCCGGTACGAGGTCGATGACGCCGTCGCTCACCGGGCGCCACTGTGCGAGCAGTTCCGTGTAGGCGTCCGCCGCCCGCTGGACCAGGAAGTCGGTCAGCGGGCCGGGGGCCGCGTGCCGGCGGGTGGTGTCCAGCGGGAAGGACCCGATGAGGAGCGCGGGTACGCCGAGGGGCTCGTCGCTCGGGGTGGGCGCGTGCACGACGGCGGTGGTGCGCGGCCGGACCGGCCGCCCGTCGGCATCCGCCGGCACGGCCCAGGTGACCGACCAGTGCGGGCGCAGACGCTCCTCGACCGGGCGATCGGCGAGCAGGTCCGGGGTGAGCGGCCCGTGGGCGGAGACGGTACGCCAGCGGGTGGCGCCCTCCCGCGAGTCCTCCACGACGGTGAAGGTGCCCTCGGTACGGCGGCGCAGCGTGCGCGGGGCATCGCCGTCGACCTCCACCACCACTTCCTCCAGCCCCGGCAGGGCGAGGAGCAGGGCGTCGTCGACGGCGGTGAGGAGGCGCTCGGCGAGGTCGGCGGCGGCCGTGTCGCGCAGGGGCAGGATCACGGCGGTGTCGTACGGCTCCGGGGCGGAACCCTCGGCGGCGAAGGGCAGCCGGAGGAGGGGCACGTGCCCGTCACGGCGCCGGATCTCGTCCCCCAGCCCGGGGCTGTGCCGGGCGGTGTCTCCGGCCAGCTCACGCGCCTCGGCCAGCGACCACCGGACCCCGCCGTGGCGTCCGACGATGGCGGGCTCGTCGGTGACGGCGATGACGGCGGCGAACCCGACCCCGAACCGGCCGACGGCGCCGTGGGTGTCCTGCGCGTCCCGCTTGGCCGAGGCACGCAGGGTGGACAGCGACTCGACACCGGCCGCGTCCAGCGGGGCGCCGGTGTTCGCGGCGACCAGCACACCGTCGCGGAGGGTGAGCCGCAAGCGTCCCGGCGTCTTCGCCCGTGCGGCGGCATCGGCGGCGTTCTGGGCCAGCTCGACGACCAGCCGGTCCCGGTAGCCACCGAGGACCAGGTCCTCCTCGGCGTTGGCGTCCTCGCGGAACCGGGCGGGGCTGGTGGCCCAGGCGTCGAGGACACCGCGGCGAAGACGGGCGCTGCCGAAGGGGTCGGCGCCCTCGGCGGCCGGCCGCACGTACTTGCTCACGTTCACTCTCCCTGTCGACGTGAGGACGAAGGTACAGCGCGGGCGGCCACGAGACCGAAGGGAGAGGTCAGGCCTTCGGGGGTGGTCGTTGACGGCGGCGCGCCAAGGGCCGTGGACACGCCAGGAGCGGTGGGTACGGCGCGGCCCGCGGGCGCGAAGCCCCTGCCCACCGCGAGCCGCCCGGCCCGCCCGACGCGCGGGCCGGACGCGAACGCGGCCCGTGCAAGGGACCACCCCCGGCAGGCCGGGTCAGGGCGCGCTCTCCTTCTCGTCGAGGCGCTCGCCGGCCCTGGTCGTACCGGAATCCGCGGAATCGCGCCGCGGCGCGGTGGTGCCCAACTGGGTCGGCGTGGCGCCCTGTTGCGCGCCGATCGCCGCTAGGAGTGCCCCAGTTCCGCCGTCTCCTCGTCCCCCGGCTCCGGAACCGAGCCCGAGTCGCGGGACGGCCGGAGGGGGAAGACGTCGACCTTCATCTCGTCGATCACCGGCACGGCCGGCTGGGGCGGCTTCGGCATGACCGCCGCCTCCGAGTGGCCGCCGCAGCCGTACGACAGGGAGACCACGCGGCCGTCGGCCGGGGAGAACTCGTTCGCGCAGACGCCGAAGGCCTGGCCGAGCGAGCCGCCGATGGGGGTGAGGAAGCCGCAGGACATGCACGTCGCGGGGGCGGCCTGGGCCATCGGCGTCTTGGAGCCGAACGCCTCCTCCCAGCGGTCGGCGGCGATGTGCAGGCCGTAGCGGGAGAGGACTCGGGCGCGGCGCATGCCCAGTTCCTCGGCCAGTGCGGCGATCGAGCCGCGGACGGGGACCGTCGGCTGGACGGCCGGGGTTCCCGGGCTTACGTCCGCGTCCTCGGCCTCCGCCAGTTCCGCCATGTCCTCGGACACGACCGAGTTCGGCGGGGGCTCCTCCTCGCCCAGGTAGCCGGGCTCCAGGCGCAGGTCCTCCTGGTCGGTGGGGAGCAGATCGCCGGGGCCGAGGTCGCCGGGGCGCAGGCGCTCGCTCCAGGGGACCCACTCGGGGGCGAGGAGGGCGTCGGGGCCGGGGAGGAGGACCACCTCGTCCAGGGTCACGATCTTGGCGCGGGAGGCCCGGGCCACGGTCGCCGCCCAGCGCCAGCCGCGATAGCCGAGTTCTTTGCACTCGAAGAAGTGCGTGACAACACGGTCGCCCTCCGACACCAGGCCGACGTGCTCACCCACCACACCGGGCGCGGCCGCCTCCTCGGCGGCGGCTCGGGCGAGGTCCACCGCCTCGGCGCACAGACGGTCGGGGGTGCGGCTTCGCGTTGTCGCTGCGCTCACAGGTATCGCTTCTCTCCTACGCCGTCTCTGAGTGCGGCTGCCTCCGGCGGTGAAGCGGACGGAGCGGACCTGGGGACCGCATCGACGTCCGCATCCGATCGCGCTCGGGCGCACCTCTGCCATCCATTGTGCTTGATGGCTGAGATACGCACGCTACCCCGTCGCCAGTGGTCGGGGACAGTCCGGCGCTTCGCGGCGGTATTTCCGAGCCGCCCACCGGACTCGCCCGGCCGGGAGGCGGCGACCCGGCATCCCGACTCGCTTGAGCTCAAACCGCACTATCGGGCGGTGTCTCGGGGCACTATGAACCACGTGGCAGGCGCGGACAGGGGGAGCGTTCGGGGCGGCGGTTCGGGTCGGGTCGGTGGGGCCGTCCGCGCGGTCGGGCGTGCCCTGCACTTTCCCGTGACCGGAACCGCGCGCGGGATCCGGAAGGCCACGCACGCCCATGGCGCCGGCGAGTCGGGGCTGGGGAAGCTGATCGAGCTGCACGCGGTCAACGGGGCCGGTGACGTCATGATCACCGTCGCCCTGGCCTCCACCGTGTTCTTCTCCGTGCCCACCGACGAGGCCCGGGGGCGCGTCGCGCTGTATCTCGCCATCACCATGGCCCCCTTCACCCTCCTCGCCCCCGTCGTCGGCCCCCTCCTGGACCGGCTTCCGCACGGGCGGCGGGCCGCGATGGCCGCGGCGATGCTGACCCGGGCCCTGCTCGCGCTGATCATCTCCGGGGCCGTGGCCGGCGGCGGTCTGGAGCTCTATCCGGCCGCGCTGGGGGTGCTGGTGGCTTCGAGGGCGTACGGGGTGGTGCGCAGCGCTGTCGTGCCGCGGCTGCTGCCGCCCCGGTTCTCCCTGGTCAAAGCCAATTCGCGGGTCACCCTCGCCGGGCTCCTGGCCACCGGTGTGGCCGCGCCGATCGGGGCGGGGCTGCATGCCGTCGGGGATCCCTGGCCGCTGTACGGCGCTTTCGTGATCTTCATTGCAGGGACGTTCCTGTCCTTCTCGCTGCCGCCCAAGGTGGACTCCGCCAAGGGCGAGGCCCGGGCCCTGCTCGCGGCCGACGAACAGCATCTGCACGGGCCGTACCGCAAGCAGGCCAGGCGGCCCGGGCTGCGCACGGTCGGGCCGGCCGTCACCCATGCCCTCGGAGCCAACGCCGCGCTGCGCTGTCTGTCCGGCTTCCTGATCTTCTTCCTCGCCTTCCTGCTGCGCGAGCACCCGCTGACCGGGGAGAGCGCGGCGGTCTCGCTGGGAATCGTGGGCGTGGCGGCGGGCGCCGGCAACGCGCTGGGCACGGCCGTCGGCGCCTGGCTGAAAGCGAGGGCTCCGGAGATCATCATCGTGACCGTCGTCGCGGTGGTGCTCGGAACCGCGATCGTGGCCGCGCTGTTCTTCGGGGCCTTCCTCGTGGCCTGTCTGGCCGCCGTAGCCGGGTTCGGGCAGGCGCTGGCGAAGCTGTCCCTGGACGCGCTGATCCAGCGGGACGTGCCCGAGCTGGTGCGGACCTCGGCCTTCGCGCGCTCGGAGACGCTGTTGCAGATGGCGTGGGTGTTCGGCGGCGCGATCGGCATCGTGATGCCCCTCAACGGCGCCCTGGGACTGGTGGTCGCGGCGGCGATCGTGGCCGCCGGCTGGCTGACCACCCTGCGCGGACTGCTCGCCTCGGCGCGGCACGGCACCAGGCCGCGGGCGCGAGTGGCGTAACGAACCGGGCACGCCGCACCCCACATGGGCGGACGGCTCCGGGTGCCCGATAGCCTTCGGCCATGACCACGCTGCAATCCGTTGTGCGACGCCGCCGCGCCGTCGCCGCCGCCGGCGCCGTTTCCGCCGGACTGCTCGTTCTGTCGGCATGCGAGAAGCCCACGCCCGTCGCGACGATCACCGTCGGCCGAAGCTCGGTCAACTCCGAGGCGCTCTGCTACAACGACGGCAAACCGCTGGACCAGAAGTCGCTCGCGAAGTGCGCCAAGAAGGCCGGCGACATCGAGTCGATCAAGGTGGACCCGGACCAGACAATCCGTGTCGGTGTCGACCCGAAGATCGCTGACGCGGGCTGGGTCCTGCTGGTGAACGGCCGCCAGTTCACCGACGTGAGCAAGAAGACCTACACCACCGTCCCGGGCAGCGCGTTCTTCAACGTCCAGTACGGCACCCAGGGCGACACCAACACGGTCTCCATCCAGATGGGCCAGAGCCCGGCGAAGGGCCTGTGGTCCTTCAAGCTGAAGAAGGCCTGATCACGCCTTCCGTACGCGCCCTCGTAGCCACCGCGGTCCCCGCCGAACGGGACGCGGTGGCACAAGCGTTCCCCGGCGCGGGTGAGGCGATACGGCTGCCGGGGGCCCCGGAAGGCCCGGACCTCCCCGGGGTCTCGGTGGTCCGGACGGCCGCCGGGTACGACCTGCTGGCCGCCGGTGTCGGGCCCGCCCGCGCCGCCGCCTCCACCGCCACCGCGCTCACCGCCGCCGCCGTCGGCGGCGCCCCTTACGGCCTCGTCGTGTCCGTCGGGATCGGCGGTGGCTTCCAGCCCGGGGCGCCGCTCGGCTCGCTCGTCGTCGCCGACGCGATCACCGTGGCCGATCTGGGCGCCGAGAGCGCCGACGGCTTCCTCCCGGTCACCGAACTCGGCTTCGGAACCGTCACCCACCGCTCGCCCGCATCACTCGTACGAGCAGTGTCCGAGGCGGTCGGCGCGCGCGTCGGCACCATCCTCACCGTCTCCACCGTGACCGGCACCGCCGCCCGCGCCGCCGAGCTGCGCGCCCGCCACCCGCGGGCCCTCGCCGAGGGCATGGAGGGGTTCGGCGTGGCCGAGGCGGCAGCCGCGCACGGGGTGCCCGTGCTGGAGATCCGCGCCGTGTCCAACCCGGTCGGCCCGCGCGACCGAGCCGCCTGGCGCATCGGCGACGCCCTCGCCGCCCTCACCGAGGGCTTCGGGAAGCTCGCGCCCGCATTGGAGAGTTGGAACACCCATGACCAGTGATGCGCTGCAGATCGCGTACTCCCCCTGCCCGAACGACACGTTCGTCTTCGACGCCCTCGCCCACGGCCGCATTCCCGGCGCGCCCGCGCTGGACGTGACCTTCGCCGACATCGACATCACCAACGGCATGGCCGAGCGCGGCGAGTTCGACGTGCTGAAGGTGTCGTACGCCGTGCTGCCCTACGTCCTCGACGAGTACGCGCTGCTGCCGTGCGGCGGTGCGCTGGGGCGGGGGTGCGGGCCGCTCGTGCTCACGCGGGAGGCGGGTGCGGACCTGACGGGCCGTACGGTCGCGGTGCCGAGCGAGAAGTCGACCGCCTATCTGCTGTTCCGGCTGTGGGCGGCGGACACTCTGCCCGGAGCGGTCGGCGAGATCGTGGTCATGCCGTTCCACGAGATCATGCCGGCCGTGCGCGACGGCAAGGTGGACGCCGGGCTCGTCATCCACGAAGCCCGCTTCACCTACCAGGACTACGGGCTGCACAAGCTCGCCGACATGGGCGAGCACTGGGAGCGCAGCACCGGGCTGCCGATCCCGCTGGGCGCGATCATCGCCAAGCGGTCGCTGGGGGCCCGGGCACTCGGTCTGCTCGCGGACTCCATCCGCGACTCCGTCCGGGCCGCCTGGGACGACCCGGAGGTCTCTCGGCCGTATGTCATGGAACACGCCCAGGAGATGGACCCGGCCGTCGCCGACCAGCACATCGGGCTGTACGTCAACGAGTTCACCGCCGGCCTCGGCGAGGACGGCTATGCGGCGGTCCGCGGGCTGCTCACACGTGCGGCGGCCGAGGGGCTGCTGCCGCCCCTCGGCCCGGATGCTCTCGCCTTCCCCTGACCGGACCTACACGTCCAGCTGGTCCGCGACCGCGCGCAGCAGGCCCGCGATCTTCTTGCCGGAGGCCTTCTCCGGGTAGCGGCCCTTCTCCAGCATCGGCGTGATGTTCTCGAGAAGGGTCGTCAGGTCCTGCACGATGGAAGCCAGCTCGTCCGGCTTCTTGCGCTGCGCGGCCGCGACCGACGGGGTCGGGTCGAGCACGGTCACGGAGAGCGCCTGATCACCGCGCTGACCGGCGACGACGCCGAACTCCACGCGCTGTCCCGGCTTGAGTGAATCGACTCCGGCGGGGAGAACCGAGGAATGGACGAAGACGTCACCGCCGTCGTCGCGGGAGAGAAAGCCGAAGCCCTTCTCGCTGTTGAACCACTTGACCTTGCCGGTAGGCACGTCTGTCCTCGTCCTCGTACTCGTTGGGAAAACTACTTCGGAAACGGCTCTTGATAGCACTAGAGCGGGTCGCCCATGACCCGCCGCTACCAAGCGCTACCAAGGCTAATGGTCTTCGGGCGGGTGACAAGACGTCCCCCGGTTGTTCTCTCGCGCAGGGAACTACCCTGGTCCGGTGCGTGACAAAACCCAAACGAATTCCGCCGGGCCCGGTGACCGACTGATCCGAGCCGGAGCGGTGCTGTTCTTCATCGGGGCCGTGGCCACCCTGGTCACCGTGGTCCCGCTGTTCCTCGGCGCGAAGCCTTTTCCGACGTACATGTACGGGCTGAGCATGCTCATGGCCGTCGGGTTCCTCGTGGCCGGAGCGGGAGTACTGCGCTCGATCGCCGCGGGGCGGCGTCAGGCACGCTCGGCCGCGCCGGGCGCCTCGCGGTAACCGGCCAGCCAGGCCGGGAAGGCGGTGAGGTCGTCGAGTACGACGTCCGCGCCTGCGGCACGCAGTTCCTCCGCGTCGCAGGGGCCGGTGGCCACGGCCACGGGCAGTGCGCCGGCCGCGCGCGCCCCGCGTACGTCCCCGACGTGGTCGCCCACATAGACGCTCGCGCCGTACTCGCGCAGCGCCTCCGCCTTCTGCTCGGCCCACAGGTCGCCGACGACCACGTCGGGCTCCAGGCCCAGGTGGGCGAGGTGCAGCTTGGCGTTCGGCTCGTACTTCGCGGTGACCACCATCGTCCGGCCGCCGGCCGCGCGCACCGCCTCGATCGCCTCCCTCGCGCCTGCCATGGCGGGGGTCGCGGCGACGGCGATCGACGGGTACATCTCCCGGTACAGGTCGGCCATCGCGGGAATCCTCTCGGCCGGGAACCAGTTGACCAGCTCCTCCGCGAGCGGGGGTCCCAGGCGGGTCACCGCGAGGTCGGCGTCGATGTAGGTCCCGGTCCGCTCCGCCAGGGCGAGGTAGCAGGCGTGGATGCCCGGGCGGGAGTCGATGAGGGTCATGTCTAGGTCGAAGCCGATGGTGAGGGACATGGCCGCCATTGTGCCGCGCGGCGTCAAGGGCCATCACCCCGGCCTCCGGCCGCGTTCCGCCTCCCACCCGCACCACCCGTACAACGCTCACCACCGGGTGCGGGTGGCCCCCGCGGGGCTGATCCCCCGACGGCAAGTGCGGGCAGTTCCGGTGGAGTCGGGGTGTTGTGGGAGTGCCGGCGGGTTCGGTGAGGTCGGATCGTTGTCGGGCGGCGTCGGCGTCATCGCTTGCGTTGGGAGCGCCAGAGCAGGAACAGGGCCGAGGCCACGGCCGCGCCGCGGAGTACCCAGGGCCAGGTCCCGGCCACGGCGTCGTTCATGTGGCCCTGGGCGATGGGAGAGCCCCAGCGGCCGCTGCTGCGGCCCCACAGCCAGACCAGGCCGGACGCGACCGCGAGACCGGGTACGCCCAGTACCGCCCACTTGGTCTCGACGGGGGTCAGCCGGCGGGAGGTGTAGGCGATCAGCCAGCCCGCCCCCAGCGCGACCAGGTTGTCGAGCACGGCGCCGGCGACCAGCGCCGCGGCCGCCAGCAGGAGGAGGGGGTTGGACCAGCCGGCGGCTGGGCCGGGGAGGAGACGGCGGGCGGGGCGGGCCGCAGGAGCCGGCGGGGCCGGTGGCGGGGTGCGGCGGGCGAACAGGCGGCGGCGAAGGGTGCGCGGCCGGGCTGCGGGCTGCTGGTCCGCGGCCTTCGCCGGCTCCTCGGGGGTGCCCTCCGCCTCCTCCGGCTCCTTCCGCGGCTGTTTGAGCAGGTCGGGGATCTCCACCCCGCCGACGAAACCCGGTACGAGGTCGTCACCGCCCGCCGGTCCGAACGGACTGTCCTGTACCCGCCACCAGTCGGGCTGCATCGCGCTGTCCCCGAGTTCGTGCGCGGCGGCGAGATGCGGCGGGGACGGTGCGGAGCGCGGGGCGGGCCGCTCGGGCTCGGCGGGGCGTGGCCGGGGGACGATCCTGCGCAGCCCCTTGGGCCGTTCCTCCCCGTCCGGCGTATCCCGCGTGCCGCGGCTGTCCGTCCCCCGGTGGACGGGCACGGCGGCGGACGGCGGCTGAGGCCGGCCCGCACCGCCCGCCGCCTCGACCACCTCGTTCGGCGTGCCCAGCCGGTCCAGGATGCGGCGCACGGCGGCGGGACTGTCCGCCGTCGCCTTGGCCCGCTCCCGGTCGATCTCGTTCCGCAGCTCCGACACCAGCCGCATCCGCACGGCCGACGGCAGCTGCCGCTGGTGAGCGACATCGCCGACGCGGCTCAGATACTCGTAGACGACCTGGTCGCTTTCGATCCCCACGCAGCCCCTCCGGGGTGACACCGATGAACCCCGCTGAGGACGGTACCGCTTCTTCCCTCTCGCCCGGAGCCGCTGCGCCCGCCCGGTCGGCTACCGTTGGCCGGATGAGCCCCGAGGCCCACTCAGCCCCCCGGTCCCTCGCCGAGTCGCTCCGCATGAGGGACGACGCCTCGCTGGCCGCGCTGCTGCGCAGCCGACCCGATCTCATCACCCCCGTCCCCACCGACCTCACCCAGCTGGCGACCCGCGCCGGCACCCGCGCCTCGGTCCTGCGCGCGCTGGAGCGGCTGGACGCCTTCGCGCTGCAGACCGCGGAGGCGCTTGCCGTGGCCCCGGACCCGGCGTCGTACAGCGAACTCCTCGGGCTGATGGCGGGGGACGCCGGGGACGAGACCGTGGCCGCCGCGCTGCCCCGCGCCGTCGCCACCCTGCGCGAACAGGCCCTGGTATGGGGCGACGACGAGCGGCTGCGCCTGGTGCGGACGGCACGGGAGCTGCTCGCGCCGTCCCCGCAGCACCCCTCGCCGACCGGCCTCGGCCCGACCGTGCAGGAGGCCGGCTCGGGCATGTCCCCGGGGCGGTTCCAGGAGATCGTCACCGCCGCCGGGCTGGGCTCGACCCATGACTCGGTCTCGGCGGTGGCCGCGCTCACCTCGCTGTTCACCGACCGCACGAAGATGACCGCGCTGCTCGCCGAAGCCCCCGAGGCCTCCCGCGAGGTGCTGTCGCGGCTGGTGTGGGGGCCGCCGTACGGGCAGGTCACCCCGGACCCGGCCGCCCATCTGCGCTGGCTGCTGGACCGCGGCCTGCTGCTGCCGACCGGCCCGGGCACGGTCGTCCTGCCCCGCGAGGTGGCCCTGCATCTGCGCGAGGGCCACGCCCACCGCGCGCCCGAGCCGCTGCCGCCGGCCGTCGAACCGGCCGCCACGCACGCTCCCCAGGTGGTGGACGCCACCGCGGCCGGGCAGGCGTACACCTCGCTGGCCACCGTCGAGGAACTGCTGAAGGACTGGGACGAGGGCGGTCCCGCCGTGCTGCGGGCCGGCGGGCTGAGCGTGCGGGACCTGAAGCGGACCGCCGTCGCCCTGGACGTGCCGGAACCGGTCGCCGCCTTCTGGGTCGAGCTGGCGTACGCGGCGGGACTGCTGGCCTCCGACGGCGAGGCCGACGAGCGGTACGCGGCCACCCCCGCCTACGACGAGTGGCTGGAGCGGCCCCCCGCCGAGCGCTGGGCGCGGCTCGCCGAGGCCTGGCTCACGGCCACCCGCACGCCGGGGGTGGTCGGCGGGCGGGACCCGAAGGACCGCGCGCTGTCCGCGCTGGGACCCGGACTCGACCGGTCCGCCGCGCCCGAGGTACGGCACCGGGTGCTGATCCTGCTGGCCGGCCTGCCGCAGGGCACCGCCCCGACCGCCGAGTCGGTGCTGGCCCGGCTGCGCTGGGAACGGCCGCTGCGCGGTCAGCAGGGAGAGGGCGGCGACGACGATCTGCGCTCCCGGCTGGCCCGCTGGACCCTCTCGGAGGCGGAACTGCTCGGCGTCACCGGGCGCGGGGCGCTGTCCGCGCACGGGCGGGCACTGCTCGGCGCCACCCCCGCGGCCGCGTCGGCGGCTTCGTCGGCATCGGCAGCCGACGCGGCGGGCTCCGGCTCCCCGAAGACCTCCGGTCCCGGTGACAAGCTCCCCGTCCACCACCGCCCGGCCGCGCACGCCGAGCCCCACTCCCCCGTGGAACGGGCCGTCGCCTCCGCCGCCGCTGCCCGTCTTCTCGCGCCCCTGCTGCCCGAACCGCTGGACCACGTGTTGTTGCAGGCCGACCTGACGGCGGTGGCCCCCGGCCCGCTGCGGCGTCCCCTCGCCGCCATGCTGGATGTCCTCGCGGACGTCGAGTCCAAGGGCGGCGCGACCGTCTACCGCTTCACCCCGGCCTCGGTCCGGCGCGCCCTGGACGCCGGCCGTACCGCCGCCGACCTGCACGCCTTCCTCACCGAGCACTCCCGTACGCCGGTCCCGCAGCCGCTGGCGTACCTGATCGACGACGTGGCCCGCAAGCACGGCCATCTGCGGGTGGGCGCGGCCTCGGCGTATGTGCGCTGCGACGACGACGCCCTGCTGAACGAGATCCTCGCCGACAAGCGGGCGGCCGCCCTGCGGCTGCGCCGCCTCGCCCCGACCGTGCTGGCCGCCCAGTCGGACCCGGGCTCGCTGCTGGAGGGCCTGCGCGCGATGGGCTACGCGCCCGCCGCCGAGTCGGCGGAAGGCGATGTGCTGATCACCCGCGCCGACGCCCGCCGCACCCCGCCGCGCACCGCGCCCGAGCCGGTGCCGGACGGGCCGCCGCCGCCCGATGCCACGCTCCTGTCGGCCGCGATCCGCGCGATCCGGGCGGGCGACCTGGCCGCCACCACCCCGCGCAAGACGGCCGGGGCGCCGCTGGCGGGCGGCGAGCTGCCGCGTACGTCCTCCGCCGAGACCCTGGCCACCATGCAGGCCGCCGTGCTGACCGGCGGCTCCCTGTGGATCGGCTACGTCAACGCCGAGGGCTCCGCCAGCCAGCGGGTCATCGCCCCGATCCGTGTCGAGGGCGGCTTCGTGACGGCGTACGACCACACGGCCGACGAGGTGCGGACGTATCCGCTGCACCGGATCACCGGAGTCGCGGAGCTGGCGGACGACTGAGGCGTGGGGCGGGCCCGGTCAGCAGTCCCTGACGGGAGCGTCCGCGGGCAGGCCGAAGTGCCTGCGGGCGTCGGCCTCCAGTTCGGTGGACGGCGCCCGGTCCGCGGGGCCGGGCTCCCCGAAGAGACTGAAGTGGTCCTCCACCCACTGCGCGTTCCCCGCGCCGTCCGGCGCCTCCTCCCGCGACACCACGCGATAGCCGTCGCGCGCGCCCGGGTCCCGCGCCAACCGCACCACCTGCGGGACCTCGTCGCCGGAGCACTCCACCAGAGCGCCCTTGCGCTCCCCGTACTCCCGGCACGAGGTGGTCACGCCCGCCCGGACGACACCGTCGTGCTCGTCGAGGTCACGTGCCTCGGCCCGGACATCGCCCCGCCTTCCTCCCCGGGGGGGGAGAGATCGCACCCGCGCCGCTCCCGCGGATCGAGACCCGTGACGGGGGCCCATGGTTGCGACGTCCCGCCGTGATCATCCGCCGGTAGGGCACACTGGAGATTTGGCCGTGCGGAAGGGAAGTGCGTAGGTGAACGGACCGCTGATCGTCCAGTCGGACAAGACCCTGCTCCTGGAGGTCGACCACGAGCGGGCCGACGACTGCCGTCGGGCCATCGCGCCCTTCGCCGAACTGGAGCGGGCTCCCGAGCACATCCACACCTACCGGGTCACCCCGCTGGGTCTGTGGAACGCGCGGGCGGCCGGGCACGACGCCGAGCAGGTCGTGGACGCGCTCGTGCAGTACAGCCGGTATCCGGTGCCGCACGCGCTCCTCGTGGACATCGCCGAGACGATGGACCGGTACGGCCGGCTCACCCTCAGCAAGCACCCCGCGCACGGACTGGTCCTGACCACCACCGACCGGCCGGTGCTGGAGGAGGTGCTGAAGTCCAAGCGGATCGCGCCGCTGGTCGGCGCACGTATCGATCCGGACAGCGTCGTCGTGCACCCCTCCGAGCGCGGGCAGATCAAGCAGGTGCTGCTGAAGCTGGGCTGGCCGGCCGAGGATCTCGCCGGGTACGTGGACGGCGAGGCGCACCCGATCGAGCTGCTGGAGGAAGGCTGGGCGCTCAGGCCGTACCAGAAGCAGGCCGTGGAGAACTTCTGGCACGGCGGCAGCGGTGTGGTCGTACTCCCCTGTGGTGCCGGAAAGACGCTGGTCGGCGCCGGGTCCATGGCGCAGGCGAAGTCCACCACCCTCATCCTCGTCACCAACACCGTCTCGGCCCGGCAGTGGAAGCACGAGCTGGTGAAGCGGACCTCGCTGACCGAGGACGAGATCGGCGAGTACAGCGGGACCAGGAAGGAGATCCGCCCGGTCACCATCGCCACCTACCAGGTGCTGACGACCAAGCGGAAGGGCGTCTACCCGCACCTGGAGCTGTTCGACTCCCGTGACTGGGGCCTGATCCTCTACGACGAGGTGCATCTCCTTCCCGCGCCGGTCTTCAAGTTCACGGCGGACCTCCAGGCCCGTCGCCGCCTCGGCCTCACGGCCACCCTGGTCCGTGAGGACGGCCGCGAGTCGGACGTGTTCTCGCTGATCGGGCCCAAGCGGTTCGACGCGCCCTGGAAGGAGATCGAGGCGCAGGGCTACATCGCGCCCGCCGACTGCGTCGAGGTCCGGGTGAACCTGACCGACTCCGAGCGGCTGGCCTACGCCACGGCCGAGACCGAGGAGAAGTACCGCTTCTGCGCCACCACCGCGACCAAGCGGAAGGTCACGGAGGCGATCGTCCGCCGCTTCGCCGGGCAGCAGATCCTCGTCATCGGCCAGTACATCGACCAGCTGGACGAGCTGGGCGAGCACCTCGAAGCCCCGGTGATCAAGGGCGAGACGTCCAACGCGCAGCGCGAGAAGCTCTTCGACGCGTTCCGCGAGGGCGAGATCAGCGTGCTCGTCGTCTCCAAGGTCGCCAACTTCTCCATCGACCTGCCGGAGGCCACGGTCGCCATCCAGGTGTCGGGCACCTTCGGCTCCCGCCAGGAGGAGGCCCAGCGCCTCGGCCGTGTCCTGCGCCCCAAGGCCGACGGCCACCAGGCCCACTTCTACTCGGTCGTCGCCCGCGACACCATCGACCAGGACTTCGCCGCCCACCGCCAGCGCTTCCTGGCGGAACAGGGCTACGCCTACCGGATCGTGGACGCGGACGAGATCCTGGCGGAGGACTAGGCGAAGAACCGGGGCGGGCGGGACACGCGGCCTAGAAGAAGGAGTGCTCCTCCATCCAGCCCGTGGTCCTGCCGAACTTGCCGTAGTACCAGGAGCCGCCCTTGGCGGTGCAGTACACCCGCACGTTGTTGCCCGCGAACACGGACTTCTTCACCTTGGACTTGAAGCTGGGGCTGGTGTACATGTCGGCGTGGTCCCACTGGACGACCTGCAAGGTCTGGTCCTTGATGTTCTTGGTGCACGCGGAGGAGCCCACGGCCGAGGCGGTGGGAGCGGCCATGAGGGTGGCGCCGAGGGCGAGCGCGGCGGCGGCGGTCACGCCGCTGACCGCCTTGCGGAACGGAAGCTTCGAGAAAGGCATGCCAATTTCCCCGTTTACTCGGTCGAAGAGCGACCGAAGAGATTCGGACAACAGCTGATCATGTTGGCACACGCCCCTGAAAGCCGGAGCGCCAGGTTCGGGTGAGGGGGCCGCCAACAGCTGCTGCCACCAGGGAAGTTCGACCCGACTACTTGTGGTGTATGCCCGCTTCCTCGCCGTACTCACCGAGGATCACGACGCTGAACGCGGCCTCCACGAACACCTTGACGGCGCGCAGGGCGTTGCCCAGCGGGTGGTGGTGAGAGCCGTCCACGGCCGTGGCGCCGGTCGGGGGCCGGACAGGGGCGGGAGAGATGGTTGCTGCGCTCATGTCTCCATGGTGGAACTTCGGGCACCGATCCGGTATCGGTCTCGGGGGCCAATTCCCCGGGCCTCCGTGTAGCCCTCCGGGTGGACCCCCACCCCTACACCGGGAGGGCCGCGTCCCCTAGGGGGCGCGGCCGCCGGGCCGCCCGCAGGACACCTCACGGAAATTCATTGGCCCCCTCCCCGCCACCTCGCCTAAAATCTCCGCTCTTGCCCGCCTCCCTCACGGAGAGCCCGCCCGTCGCCCACCACCGCCCTCAAACGAGGCCCTATGGGCCGCCCCAACGTTCTGCCCGGCCGGAAACCGGACGGCATACGTCGTAGCCACGCATCGCACGCAGCAGGCCCACCGGAGGCACCCCCTTGTCCACGCCCGCCCACGAACCGCTCGACGCCCCCCTCGGCGACTCTCCCGCCGACCCCCTCACCCGCGAGCGCTCCCACCTCGGCGCCTCCCGGGCCGCCCTGCGCGCCATGCGCGAGGACGTCGAGGCGCTGGACATCAGGGACGTCACCGCGAACTGGGTCAACGCCGAGGTGCTCGCCCGCCAGATCGACGAGCGCATCAAGGCGCTCGCCGACCTCAGCGACACCCCCCTCTTCTTCGGGCGGCTCGACTACCTGCACGCCCCGGGCGCCACTCTGGCGGAAGGGGCGGAGGGCGAGCGCTTCTACATCGGGCGGCGGCACGTCCACGACGCCGACGGCGACCCGATGGTGATCGACTGGCGCGCCCCCGTCTCGCAGCCGTTCTACCGCGCGTCCAAGAAGGACCCGATGGACATCGGGCTGCGCCGCCGCTTCGGCTACACCGGCGGCGACCTGACCGCGTACGAGGACGAGCACCTGTCCGATCCGGCCGATCCGTCGGGGGCCGCCACCACCAGCAAGCTCCTCCAGCAGGAGATCGAGCGGCCCCGCGTCGGCCCCATGCGGGACATCGTGGCCACCATCCAGCCCGAGCAGGACGAGATCGTCCGCAGCGGGCTGGGCGGGACCGTGTGCGTACAGGGAGGTCCCGGCACCGGAAAGACCGCCGTAGGCCTGCACCGGGTGGCCTACCTCCTCTACGCCCACCGGGACCGGCTCGCCCGCACCGGCACGCTCGTCATCGGCCCGAACAAGTCCTTCCTCCACTACATCGAGCAAGTCCTCCCGGCCCTCGGCGAGTTGACCGTGCAGCAGGCGACCGTGGACGACCTGGTCGCGCATGTGGAGGTGCGCGGGACGGACGACGCGGCCGCCGCGATCGTCAAGGGCGACGCCCGGATGGCCGAGGTGCTGCGCCGGGCCCTGTACTCCCACGTGGCCATGCCCACCGAGCCGGTCGTCGTCGTGCGCGGCTCACGCCGCTGGCGCGTGGCGGCGTACGAACTGGAGGAAATCACCCGGGAGTTGCTGGACCGGGACATCCGCTACGGCGCGGCCCGCGAGGCCCTGCCGCAGCGCATCGCGCACGCGGTGCTGGTGCAGATGGAGCGGGCCGGGGAGGCGCCCGACGACCGGGTGCAGGACGCGGTGGCCCGCGACGGCGCGGTCAAGGCGGCCGTGAAGGCGGTCTGGCCTGCCGTCGACCCGGCGAAGCTGGTGCTGCGCCTGCTCACGGACGCCGGCTTCCTCGCCGAGCACGCCGAGGGGATCCTGGACGAGGACGAGCGGAAGACGATCCTGTGGGCGAAGCCGGTGCGCAGCGTGAAGTCGGCGAAGTGGTCGGCGGCGGACGCGGTGCTGATCGACGAGGCGGCCGATCTGACCGAGCGCACCCACTCGCTCGGACACGTCGTCCTGGACGAGGCGCAGGACCTCTCCCCCATGCAGTACCGGGCCGTCGGCCGCCGTTGCACCACCGGCAGCGCGACCGTCCTCGGCGACCTGGCACAGGGCACCACGCCCTGGGCGACGCGGAGCTGGGACGAGGCGCTGGCCCATCTCGGCAAGAGCGAGGGGATCGTCGAGGAGCTGACGGCGGGTTTCCGCGTCCCCACGGACGTCATCACCTACGCCTCCCGCCTCCTCCCCCACATCGCCCCCGGCCTCACCCCGGTCGCCTCGGTCCGTGAGAACCCGGGCTTCTTCGAGGTCCGTACGGCGACGGAGACGGCCGAAGTCGTCGCCGCGTGCGAGGAGTTGCTGCGCAACGAGGGCTCGACGGGCCTGATCGCGGCCGACGCCCGCGTCCCCGCACTGGCCGAGGCCCTGACGGCGGCCGGGATCACCTTCCTGGCCCCGGGTGAGGAGACCACCCGCGAGACCCGTCTCACCCTCGTCCCGGCCTCCCTCGCCAAGGGCCTGGAGTACGACTACGTGGTCCTGGACGAACCCCGGGCGGTGGTGGACGGCGAGCCGGACGAACGCACGGGCCTGCGGCGCCTTTACGTGGCCCTGACCCGAGCGGTGTCGGGCTTGATCGTGACCCATGCGGCACCGCTGCCCGCGCAGCTCGATCAGTAGGGTCCGGCTCGATCAGCGGGGTCCCGGCCCTGCCGGTATCAGGCGACGTCGTCGTCCAGTACCGCCCGCCACCTCGCGACCGCCTCCGCCGAGACCGGCCCCTCCCAGCCCTCCGGCCGGGCCGCGCCCCCGATGTGGAAGGCGTCGATGCCGGCGTGGCGGAGGGCGGGGACGTGATCCAGGCGCAGGCCGCCGCCGACGAGGATCGTCTGGCCGTAGCCGGGTTCGCCCCGTCGGCCCGCCTCGGCGAGCAGGGTGGCGAGCCCCTCGTCCACCCCTTCGGCCGCTCCCGCCGTGAGGTAGGTGTCCAGGCCGGGCAGATCGGCGAGCTGCTTGCGCAGGGCGTCGCGGTCGGTGGCGCGGTCGATGGCCCGGTGGAAGGTCCAGCGGCAGCCGCCGAGCGCACCGACGACCCGCTCGACGGCCGCCAGGTCGAGCCCGCCGTCCGCGTCGAGAAAGCCGAGCACGAACTGATCGGCCCCGGCCTCCCGCAGCTCGCCCGCCACCCGCACCAGGCGGTCCAGGCCCTCGGGGTCTCCCGCCGCGAACCCGTCCGCCGGCCGCAGCATCACGCGCAGGTCGATGTCGACGGCGGCCCGGATCCCGGCGACGGTGGCGGCGGACGGGGTGAGCCCGTCGGCCGCCATGTCGGTGACCAGCTCCAGGCGATCCGCGCCTCCGGCCTGGGCGGCGACCGCGTCCTCGACGTCGAGGGCGATCACCTCCAGGACTGCACGCTTGCTCATGGCACCCCATTCATCGGCCGACTACAGGTCTAGTCCAATTCAAGACTACGCCTGCCCCGCACCGGCCCGGCGCACCCCTGGTCACCCGAAGATGTTCAGTTCCCCCTCCGCGGCGCCCGCCAGCTCATAGGCGGCCCCGTTCAGCGGACGCCCCGCGTACAGCCGTACGAGCGTGGCGGCGTCGCCGATGTACCGGGCGGGCGGACTCGCCGCGGTCACGGCGCCGAGCCGCAGCGGCTCGTCCACGTCGTCGAGGTCGGCGTGCAGCGGCAGGTGCCCCTTCTCCCGGGTGATCCGGACCAGCAGCGTCAGCGCGTCCGGCAGCCCGGCTCCCGCGTACGCCCCCGGTACCCCGAAGACGTCCCGCACGTCACCCGCGTGCACCCTCCCCCACTGCCCTGAGGGCGTGGGGCCCCCACCCCGAGGGCGATCATGTCCAGCACGCCATCCGCCTTGGCGATCACCGGCCCGGCCTCGGTCATCCCGCGCTCCAGCTCGTCCACGACCCGCGCGTTCGTCCACTCGGCGCGCTCGGCGACGTCCCGGTCGTTCGACTCGGGCGAGAACACACCCTTCTCGAACCGGCTCTCCACCACCCGCATCAGCGCGGCGGAGCAGTGCGCCAGCACATCCCGCACCGTCCACCCCGGACACGCGACGGTCGGCAGCGCGAAGTCCGCGTCGGCGCGCGAACGCAGCAGCGGTATCAGGGCGTCCCGCTCGACGGCGAGCAGCCGGCCGGGGAGGTCGGGGTCACGTGCTTCCTCTGCGTGAGTCATGGAGCCACGCCAGGGGCGCCTGCTGACCCGCGTCACGGAAGAATGAACACATGGCCGACCTCGATGCCCTGCGCCTCCGCTTCGCCGGCGCCCTGGAAGGAGCCCGCGCCCCAGGCGCCGGCCCCGACCCCGCCCCCTACGCCGACAGCCTCCTCGCCCGCTGGCAGGAGCCACAGCGCCACTACCACACGCTGACCCACCTCACCGCGGTCCTCGACCACATCGACGTCCTGGCGGAGTACGCGGCCGATCCGGACGTGGTACGCCTGGCGGCCTGGTTCCACGACGCGGTCTACCTCCCCGACCGCTCCGAGAACGAGGAGCGCTCCGCGCACCTGGCCGAGCGGGCCTTGCCCGAGGCCGGCGTGCCACCGGAGAAGACAGCCGAGGTCGCCCGCCTGGTCCGCCTCACCATCACCCACGCCCCCGCCGACGACGACCGCAACGGCCAGGTCCTGTGCGACGCGGACCTCGCGATCCTGGCAGCACCCCCGTCGGCATACGCGACCTACACCGCCGAGGTACGCGAGGAATACCATTTCATCCCGAACGACACCTTCCGCGAGGGCCGCTCGGCAATCCTGCACCAACTCCTCGACCTGCCGTGCCTGTTCCGCACTCCGTACGGACGTGAACACTGGGAGGCGACGGCCCGCTACAACCTGGCGGCGGAACTGGACTTGCTCAGCGAAACCGCCTGATCCCATCGACGGGTACGCCGGAATCATCGGACTCCAACTGCGCCGCTCGCGCTTTCAGCTCTTCCGCGACCTCATCCCAGTCGGGCCCAAAAGAGAGCAGGTCGGCTGCCGCCTCACGCAGCAGCCCGGGGTCGTCAGGACGCTGCAAGCAGGCCAGCCGGTAAGCCAGATTACGGGCCCAGACCGGCATCGCCATCCAGTCCTCCGCCAGCACATCACGCACAGCGGAAAGGATGTCGTCGGGTTCGGCGAATGAGACTTTCTCGATGAACTCCCGTACCGGATCCGGGATCCTTTGGGCACCTTCCTCGTAAGTCGATTCGATCATATCGCGAGTCAATTCAACGAGTTCGGTCAAGGGGTTCCGCTTTCCGTGGCTTCGTCGCGCTCCCGCCCTGTCACGGCGACCGCCTCCGGCACTATTCCGGCGACCGGTGGCAGCACCAGCCCCCGCTCGCCGTCACCCGCGTCCACCAGCACCCCGCACGGCAGCCCGGCCTCGGCCACCGCCGGTACTCCGGCGTCCAGCACCGCCGCACCCCACACCGTGCGGTACCGCCACGTCCGGTCGGCCTCGCCGCGCGCTCTCGCGTACCGGGCGAGCGCGGCCTCGTCGGTGAACGCGAGCAGCCACCGCGCCCCGTGCGTCTCCACCGTCAGGGCGTCGCCGCTCTCCCCGTGGGGGACGAGGACCCGACGGCGGCGGAATTCGCCGAGCCTTGCGTGGAACTCACGTCGGTGGTCGGGGAGTCGCGTGGCTCCCGCAGAGGGCGGGGGCGCCTCGGGCGTTGGGTTCGCGGCGGCCGATGAGGCCGCCCCGGGCGGGGCCGACGCCTCCTCGGCAGCGAGCGCCGGCTCGTGGCCCGCGTAAAGGACCGTCCGTGCCGCGATGTCCGCCAGCGCCGACCTGGGCGGCTGTATTTCGGTCTCGTCCATCTCCCCCGCCGATCCCACAGCGTCTTCCCCCCTCAGGTGAACGACCTGAAATCGTCACATGTGCGCTCCGACCCAAACAACGTTCACCGGATCAACAGCGGGTAAAGCACCCGCCAAGGCGCGCGCATCACTGATCCGCAGGCCAGCCGGAAATGCTGTCGACCTGAGCGGACCCGCCCCGTACTGTTCGCGCATGCGACCGTTGAGCGGGGACCAGGTGGACGAGGCCGTCGCGGGCTGTGCGGCGGTACTGCGCGCGGCGGTGGACCGGGACTGGAGGGGCGTCAAGGCCGGTGGGCTGGAGTGGAGTTGCCTCGAAACGGCCGAGCACCTCGCGGGCGCCCTGTTCAGCTACACGAGCCGGCTGGTCACCGGCGCCCAGGAGTACTTCCCCTGCGATCTCGCCTTCGACGAGGACGCCGACAACGCGGGTGCGCTGGAGGTGATCCGGTCGACCGGTGCCCTGCTCGCCGCCACCGTCCGTGCCACCCCGCGCGAGGTGCGCGCCATCCACCCGTACCCGTTCGGCAGCGCCGACCGCGAGGGCTTCGCCGCGATGGGCATCACCGAGCTGCTGCTGCACACGTACGACATCACCCAGGGCCTGGGGCTGCCCTACGAGCCCTCCGAGGAGCTCGCCGAGTCCGCCCTGACCTGGCTCTTCCCGCACGTCCAGCCCGGCCCCGCGCCCTGGCCGACGCTGCTGTGGGCGACCGGGCGCGGCGAGCTGCCCGGCCGGGCCCCGGTCACCGACTGGCGCTGGCGCAACAACCTGGTCATACCCGCCGAACGCCTCACCCTGACCGGTATCCGCCCGGCCGCCGCCCGCGATCTGGGCCTGGGCGGCGACGGCGGCTTCGAGTGGCTCGGCGGCGAGCCGTACGAGGGCACGCGGCGGGCCGCGAACTCCATGATGAAGGCGTACGAAGCGGGCGTGCACCGACCCGAGTTCGGCATCTTCGCCCTGGTCCGGCACGAGGACGGCCGGGCGATCGGCGCCATGGGCTTCCACGGCGTCCCGGACGAGGAGGGCCGCGTCGAGGTCGGCTACGACCTCGTGGAGGGCGCCCGCGGCCAGGGCTACGCCACCGAGGCCCTGCGCATCCTGACCCCGTGGGTGCTGGCCCGGGACGGCGTCGACATGGTGCTCGCGGCCATCGAGCACGCCAATGTCCCCTCCCAGCGTGTGGTGTCCCGGGCGGGGTTCACCCGGGCGGCCGTCGACGAGGAGCGGATCGTGCACGAGGAACGGATCACGCACGAGGAGTACGGCGTGGACAGCGGCCTCCAGCTCTACGTCCGCCGGGCCTGAGGCCCCGTCCTCGCGCGCGCCTGTCTACGTCCGCCTCTCCCGGCGCCCCTTCCGCCTGCGCAGTCCGGACCTCAGCAGCAGACTCACCACCTCGCGGCTGCCGACCTCCACCGCCCCGGCCGCCACCGCGTCCGCGTACCGGTGGGACGGGAGATCGTAGTGGTCGCGTTCGAAGGCCCGACGGGGTACGCCCAACTCCTCGGCGAACAGGTGCAGTTCGGCGTACGACACATCGCTCACCAGGTGCGACCACATGCGTCCGTGGCCGGGCCAGGACGGCGGGTCGATGTACACCGTCACGGGCGCCTCACGAGGACGCCGTCCCGCCCGTGGCCCGCCCCAGCGCGCCCACCGCGGCGACCTTCACACCCGCCTTGTGGCACACCCAGTGGGGATCGGGTCCCAGCTCCGGCTCCACGTCCAGCGCGTGCGGGTCGCCCGAGCCGCACACCGGGCACAGCGGCCAGCGGCCGTGCCGGTCCAGCAGGGAGTCCTGCACGTCCTGCGCGATCAGCCCGGCCACGTAGTGGACGCCGTCCGGCCACTGCTCGACCCACCAGCGCCGCTGGGAGACGGACTCCTCGACCATGGAGACCACGTCCGCGTCGGCGACATCGCCCGCGACCAGGTCGGCGAGCACCAGCGCGCGGGCAGCGTGCAGCGCCTGTTCAAGCGGGCTCAGGGACTCCATGCTCCCATTGTGCGCACTCTTGACCGCGCCGCCGAAACGAAAATATCTTTCATGAGTGACCCAGGACGCGAAGGAAATTTTCGGCAGTCCGGGCGGTTCGCTCGCCGCCAAGGTGCGCACGCTCGCCCCTTCCATGACCCGGTCCATGCAGCGCGTCGCCGAGGCCGTCGCGGGCGACCCCGCCGGCTGCGCCGCCCTCACGGTCACCGGCCTCGCCGAGCTCACCGGCACCAGCGAGGCGACGGTCGTGCGTACCGCGCGCCTGCTGGGCTACCCCGGCTACCGCGATCTGCGCCTCGCCCTCGCGGGCCTCGCGGCGCAGCAGCAGTCGGGCCGCGCGCCCGCGATCACCACGGACATCGCGGTGGACGACCCCATCGCCGACGTCGTCGCCAAACTGGCCTACGAGGAGCAGCAGACCCTCGCCGACACGGCCGCCGGACTCGACACCGTCCAGCTGGGCGCGGCCGTCTCCGCGCTGGTGGGCGCCCGCCGCACCGATGTGTACGGCGTGGGGGCGTCCGGTCTGGTCGCCCAGGACCTCACCCAGAAGCTGCTGCGGATAGGGCTCATAGCCCATGCGCACAGCGATCCGCATCTCGCGGTGACCAACGCGGTGCAGTTGCGGTCCGGCGATGTGGCGATCGCGATCACGCACTCCGGATCGACGGGGGACGTCATAGAGCCGCTGAGGGTCGCCTTCGAGCACGGGGCGACCACGGTCGCGATCACCGGGAGGCCCGACTCGCCCGTGACGCAGTACGCCGATCATGTGCTGACGACGTCCACTTCTCGGGAGACTGAGCTGCGGCCCGCCGCGATGTCCTCCCGGACCAGTCAGTTGCTGGTGGTGGACTGTCTGTTCGTGGGGGTCGCCCAGCGGACCTATGACAGTGCGGCGCCCGCGTTGGCGGCGTCCTACGAGGCGTTGGCGCATCGGCACCGGAGTGCTTCGCGATAGACCGTGGAACTGACTGTTGGGGGGATCTGCGGGTCCGTTCCGGCTGGGCGCGCCCCGCGGAGGAGCCGCAGATCGAACACAGCCCCGCGCCCCTGGGGAATTGACCCGCCCTGAACTGGAGAGAGCCGCCCCCCATGACCTCCGCCCCCCGTCGGCTGCAAGCCGAACTCGCCGCTCTGACCACCGAAGCCTTCCGTCCGGAACTCGCCGAGATCGACCGGTTGCCCACCCTCGACATCGCCCGCCTCATGAACGGTGAGGACGCGGGGGTGCCCGCCGCCGTCTCCGCGCGGCTGCCGGAGATCGCCGCCGCCATCGACGCCGTGGCCGAGCGCATGGCGCGCGGAGGGCGGCTGGTGTACGCCGGTGCCGGTACCGCGGGCCGGCTCGGTGTCCTCGACGCCTCCGAGTGCCCGCCCACCTTCAACACCGATCCGGCGCAGGTGGTCGGCCTGATCGCGGGCGGGCCCGAGGCGATGGTGACCTCGGTCGAGGGTGCCGAGGACTCCAGGGAGCTGGCCGGCCGGGACCTGGACGCGCTCAAGCTCACCCCGGACGACACAGTCGTCGGCGTCTCCGCCTCCGGCCGCACCCCGTACGCCGTGGGCGCGGTCGAGCACGCCCGCGCGCTCGGAGCCCTGACCATCGGCCTGGCCTGCAACGAGCACAGCGCGCTCGCGGCCGCCGCCGAGCACGGCATCGAGGTCGTCGTCGGCCCCGAGCTGATCACCGGATCCACCCGGCTGAAGGCGGGCACGGCACAGAAGCTGGTGCTCAACATGCTGTCGACGATCACGATGATCCGGCTCGGCAAGACCTACGGGAACCTGATGGTCGACGTGCGCGCCTCCAACGAGAAGCTGCGCGCCCGCTCCCGCCGGATCGTCGCGCTGGCCACGGGAGCGTCCGACGAGGAGATCGAGCGGGCGCTCACCGAGTCGGGCGGCGCGGTGAAGTGCGCCATCCTGACCGTCCTCGCCGGGGTCGACGGCCCGACGGCCGCCCGCCTTCTGGAGGAGTCCGGCGGCCATCTGCGTGCCGCGCTGGCGATCGCGGGCACCTGACCCGCACGCTCGGGGCGTGCGCAACGACCCCGCCTCCACCGCAACCGCCGTCCTCGCCCGGGTCGGCGGCCCCGCGAACGTCGTCTCCGTCGCCCACTGCGTGACCCGGCTCCGGCTGGGCGTCGCGGATCCGGCGGCGGTGGACGAAGAGGGGCTGCGGGCGCTGTCCGGGGTGCTCGGGGTGGTGGTGGACGGGGAGTCGTCCTTGCAGGTCGTGCTGGGGCCGGGCGTGGTCGACGAGGTCACGGCGGCGGTGCGGGCCCAGGTCGGCGAGCGGCCGGTGGACACCGCCGCCCAGGTGAAGGAGCGGCTCCGGCAGCGCAACGCCACCCCTTTCAAGACCATTCTGCGCCGCATCGCCGCCGTCTTCGTACCGCTCATCCCCGCCCTGATCGGCTGCGGCATCCTCGCCGGTCTGGGCGGGCTGCTGGTCAACGCCGGCTGGCTGCCGGGCCTGACCCCGGCCCTGGCCGCCGTCGCCTCCGCGTTCATGGCGCTGATCGCGGTGTTCGTCGGGTACAACACGGCGAAGGAGTTCGGGGGCACACCCGTGCTGGGCGGGGCGGTGGCGGCCGTGGTCGTGTATCCCGGCGTGGCGAAGGTGACGGCGTTCGGGGTGCAGCTGGCCCCTGGCCAGGGCGGGGTGCTCGGCGCGCTCGCGGCGGCGCTGCTGGCGACGCGGGTGGAGAAGTGGTGCCGGGGCCGGGTGCCGGGCGCGCTGGACGTCCTGCTGACCCCGACCGTGACCGTCCTCGTCTCCGGCCTGGTCACCCTCTACGGCCTGATGTACGCGGCCGGCGTGGTCGCCTCGGCGATCGGTACGGCGGCCGACTGGCTCCTGACGACCACGGGCGCCTTCGCCGGGCTGATCCTGGGCGGCCTGTTCCTGCCCCTGGTGATGCTGGGCCTGCACCAGGCGCTGATCCCCATCCACACCACCCTCATCGAGCAGCAGGGCTACACGGTCCTGCTCCCGCTGCTGGCGATGGCGGGTGCGGGGCAGGTCGGCGCGGCCCTCGCGGTGTACGTCCGCCTGCGCCACGACACGTCGTTGCGTACGACGATCAGGTCGGCGCTTCCGGCGGGCCTGCTCGGCGTGGGCGAGCCCCTCATCTACGGGGTGTCGCTGCCGCTGGGCCGGCCGTTCGTGACGGCCTGCGCGGGCGGAGCGGCCGGCGGGGGATTCGTCGGGTTCTTCGCGATGCTCGGGGACAAGGTCGGGGCGACGGCCATCGGCCCGTCGGGCTGGGCCCTGTTCCCGCTGCTGGCGGGCAACCGGGGACCGGGAGTGACGGCGGCCATCTACGGAGGCGGGCTGCTCACCGGCTACGCGGTGGGCTTCGCGGCGACCTATCTCTTCGGCTTCGCACGCCGCCCCCGTGTGGCCGCACCCGCGTGACGTCCGGCCCGACCGGTCGTTCCCCCGGGCATGATGAAGAAACTCCTGGTCACCGCCTTCCTCGCCACCTCCGTCGCGGCCCTGGCCGCCCCCGCTCACGCCGACGAGGGCGAGTACGACATCCGAGCCGTGAAGTGTGCCGAGAACTTCGCGCTGCTTCCCGTCCTCCAGCCGATCTCACCGCTGTCGTTCGCGGCCGGTGGTCTCGCCGCCATCCCCACGTGCACGACGGGCAGCGCCGTCGGCCAGATCAACGGCTGACGTCAGCGGCCTGACGGGGTGGTGGGGGCGCGCCAGACGAGGGTGTAGCGCCAGAAGAGCCGGCGCCGCATCCGGGCGCCGGGGAGGAGGCGGCGGGCCTCGCGGGACATCTCGGCGAAGGTCATCTCGGGGGCCCGGGTGGGGGCGGTCATGGAGACCGGCAGGGGTCTGGCCCGTCCCCGGTTCTTCAGCCAGCCTGTGGCCGCGTTGAGGGGCAGGGCGAGCAGGCCGAGCGTATGGTCCCCGGGGCTGTCGGCCCGGGCGCAGCCGACGACGACCAGGGTCCCGCCCGGGGCCAGTTCCTCACGGAACCGGGCCAGGGTGTCGGCGAAGGGGAGGTGGTGGAGCACGGCGACACAGGTGATGACGTCGTAGGGGCCGGCCGGGAGAGCGTGCGGGGCCTCGGCCAGGGTGTAGGTGACGGGGGCGGAGGGAGCGGTCGACTCCCGTGCGCGCTCCAGGATCGCCCGGTCCGCGTCGACGGCATGGACCGTCCCCGCGCGTGCGGCCAGCAGCCGGGCCAGATCGCCGCTGCCGCAGCCCACGTCCAGCGCGGATCCGAAGCGGCGGGGCAGTCGCCGTAGCAGCCAGGGGTGGTAGTGGGCGTTGTGCGACCACGGGTGCGCGGCGTTGAAGCGGGTCAGGGCGGCGAGCAGGCGGGCCGTGAAGGTCGTCGTCACGGCCCCAGTCCAGCACGTGCGCCGCACGCCCGGTGACTCAGTACCATCGGTTTCACACCGGACTCGGAGGAACTCAGGGACCACGAGGAACTCAAGGACTGCGCAGGCCGACATGAACCACGCCCAGCTCACCGCCCTCGGTCGAGCCCTCCGGCTGCTCGGGGAGCACGGGGAGGCCCTCACGGCCGACGCCCCGGACGCCCGGCTGCACGAGATCAAGGCCGATCTGCGGCGGGCCCTCGACCTGCTGGAGGAGAGCGTCGGGGTCGGCGCGGCCACGACCCGGTGCCCCGAGCATCCGCACGGGCCCGTCGACGAGAGCGCCCCCGACCTGTGTCTGCTCTGCGAGACCAGGCGCCGGGCCGCCCGCCGCTCGGAGTTCCAGGGCAGCAGGCCGCACGCCGTCGAACCCGCCGCCACCGCCCCCTCCCGGTACGGTGTGCGCGCCGACCGTCCGCAGCCCCAGCAGCGATGGCTGCCGGAGGCGTGGAACGGGCGCGAGTGGCAGCTGTGCGGCACGCCCCGGCGGGACCGGCGGGAGGCCGAGGCGTATCTGGCCGCTCAGCGGCGCGGGTCCCGGCCCGCCATGGCGTACCGGCTCGTGCACGAGTTCACCGACTACGAGGTGCTGCGGATCTGGGGGACGCCCGTCCAGGTCGACATCGAGCCCTTGGGCAACCTCTAGGCCGGGGGCGTCCTTCAGGGCAGCAGCGGCAGGGGGAGGAATTCATGCCCTTCCCATAGGCGCCTGCTGGTCTCCCTCGGGTACGCCGTGACCGTCGGCTCCGCGTCCAGGACCTGTACCAGGCGTTCCGCGGTGTCGTAGGCCGGCCAGCCCGGGTCGCCGGTCCTGGCGAAC
Organism: Streptomyces griseochromogenes; assembly: GCF_001542625.1. Classification (NCBI taxonomy): domain Bacteria; kingdom Bacillati; phylum Actinomycetota; class Actinomycetes; order Kitasatosporales; family Streptomycetaceae; genus Streptomyces; species Streptomyces griseochromogenes. The sequence goes on from NZ_CP016279.1 coordinate 10,283,316, forward strand.
GACGTCCACGAGCGGCGGAAGCGGGAGGAGAGCTCCTCCGCCTCGGCGGGTACGTCCGCTCCGGCGAAGAGCAGGACTCCCAGGTCGGCGCGGAACGTGCCGAAGAGCAGGGGGATGTCCAGGGCGTGGCAGGCGCCGAGGGCGCCGCCGTTACCGGGTGCCGTCCAGGCCAGTTCGTAGACGTGCGCGCTGCCGCCGCCCGCCCGCTGGGCCTCGGCGAGGTGCAGGGACGGCATCGCGAACAGCCAGTCGGTCTGCACGCGTTCGTACAGGTCGGCGGGGGTGGCTTCGGGGAAGGCCGCGCGGTAGGCCCGCTCGCCCGCCTCGCCGCCCGGGGCCAGCAGCCGCAGGATGCCCGTCGTCTGCTCCTCCGTGATCTTGTCGAGCAGGCCGGCCATCACCAGGAACAGGCGGAACTCGTCACGGTTGTGGCCGACCAGGAGGTCCACGTCCCTGGCCGCGCCCGCCGCGAGAGCCTGCCAGGGGGTGGTGGGCAGGATGTCGCCGTCGACGACCGGGGCGAACGGGGTGGCCGTGGGCGCCGCCTGGCCCCACCGGTCCCGGTACCCGGGCATCTTGGCGCCCAGCGACTGGCCCGCACTGGTGAGACGGAGGGGATCCACCGCCGCCAGGTCGGCCGCGGTCGGCCGGTGGCCCACCTCGGCCGCGAGGGCCGCCGCCATGTCGCGTGCCAGCTCGTCGGAGAAGAACGTGCCCGGCATGCTCTGCGCCACGGCCCGCCGGAACAGGCCGCGGGCCCTCGGCATCGCCAGCAGCGAGGCCACCGAGCCCGCTCCGGCCGACTCGCCGAAGACGGTGACCTGCTCCGGGTCACCGCCGAACGCCGCGATGTTCGCCCGCACCCATTCCAGGGCTGCCACCTGGTCGAGCAGCCCCCGGTTCGCCGGTGCGCCGTCGAGACGGGCGAAACCCTCTGTGCCCACCCGGTAGTTGAAGGTGACGACCACGACATCGCCGTCTCGGGCGATGTGCTGTGCGTCGTAGCCCGGCTGGCCGGCGTGGCCCATCCTGAAGGCTCCGCCGTAGATCCACACCATCACCGGGCGGGCGGACGACGGGTCGGGGTCGGGGGTCCACACGTTCACCGTGAGCCAGCCGACGCCCGTCGGGTCCGGTGCCGGGACGTCCTTGCGGCCCGTGATGCCGGGCTCCTGCGGAGGCGGCGGGCCGAACGCGGACGCCTCCCGGGTGCCGTCCCAGGCCCTTGCCGGACGCGGGGCCTGGAAACGGGCTTCGCCGACGGGCGGTTCGGCGAAGGGGATGCCCCGGAAGACCGCCAGACCGTCCTCGCGGCGGCCGCGCACCGCCCCGGAGGCGGTGCGCACCACGGGTCCGGCGGTCTCGGTCACGGGGGCCTGGGACTCACTCATCGTCACGCTCGCTCCTCACTGGTCATGACGAGAACGCACGACGACGATCACAAGTGCCCAGGCCCGTCCGACCGCGTCAGCTCAGCGTCTTGACCGCGGCCGCGTCGTACGGCTTCAGCTCCTCGAAGCGGTCGGCCAGCACCTTGGCCGCCCACTCGGGGTCCTGGAGCAGCGCACGGCCGATGGCGACCATGTCGAACTCCTCGGCCTCCAGGCGGTCCAGGAGGTTGTCGATGCCCTTGACCTCGGAGCCCTCGCCCTGGAAGGCGTTGAGGAAGTCGCCGTCGAGGCCGACCGAGCCGACGGTGATGACCTGCTTGCCGGTGATCTTCTTCGTCCAGCCCGCGAGGTTCAGGTCGGAGCCGTCGAACTCGGGCAGCCAGTAGCGGCGGGTCGAGGCGTGGAAGACGTCCACACCGGCGGCGGCCAGCGGCGTGAGGATCGCCTCCAGCTCCTCGGGGGTCTCGGCGAGGCGGGCGCCGTAGTCCTGCTGCTTCCACTGCGAGTACCGGAAGATGACCGGGAACTCGGGGGAGACGGCCGCGCGGACGGCCGCGGCGATCTCCGCCGAGAACTTGGCGCGGGCCACCGGGTCGCCGCCGTACGCGTCCGTGCGGCGGTTGGTGCCCGCCCACAGGAACTGGTCGAGGAGGTAGCCGTGGGCACCGTGCAGCTCGACGCCGTCGAAGCCGATGCGCTCGGCGGCGGCAGCGGCCTCGGCGAACGCGGCGATGACATCGTCCAGGTCCTGCTGGGTCATGGCCTTGCCGGTGGCCTCGGCGCCCTCGGTGACGAGACCGGACGGGCCCATCGCGGGAGCGTCCGGGTAGGGGGCGTCGCCGTCCTTGCGGACCATGCCGATGTGCCACAGCTGCGGGACGATCGTGCCGCCCGCCTTGTGCACCTCCTCGGCGACCTTCGCCCAGCCCGCCAGCTGCTCCTCGCCGTGGAACCGGGGCACACGGTCGCTCTGCCCTGCCGACTCATGACCGACGTACGTACCCTCGGTGACGATGAGCCCGACACCGGCGGCGGCACGGCGGGCGTAGTACGACACCACGTCCTCGCCGGGGACGCCGCCCGGCGAGAACATGCGGGTCATCGGGGCCATCACGATCCGGTTGGGGACGGTGAGTCCGTTGAGCGCGATGGGCCGGGAGAGTATCTGGGCTGCGCGGGAGGCGGGGGGCGTGGTGACGGTCACGTGGGGGGCTCCTCGTGAAGGGCTGCTTAACCGGCGGGTATGTGCACACGCATTGGTGCATCTCCTTAAGTAAACCCTCCTTGCGGCATCCCGCATTCCGCACGCCGGAACACCGCACTGTGATCCCGGACACGCCCCGGCATCAGGGCAGCTCAGCGGGTGGGCGCGAGCGGGTGTCCCGGTTCAGCCGCCGCACCTTTTCCCGCAGCACCTCGTCCGGCGCCACCTCCCCCAGCCCGTCCGGCGAACAGTCCCATTCCCGCCCACCGCCGATGGGACGCAACTGCACATAACCCCCTACGCGCGCCATGACCTCACCGATCCGCCCGGTCCGTACGTCGACGGCGTACGTCCCGATCTCCCCGGTCACGCACCGCCACCCGGCCGCCGCAGCGCCGCCGCCAGCCGCGAGGCCACGCCCAGGTTGCAGCGGCCCAGGTCGACGAGGGCGTACGGGTGGCCGTGGGCGCCGGTGACCGGGTCGATCCGCAGCGACGGGAGGATGATCCCCGCCTCGTGCAGGGCCGCACGCAGCCGCTCGACAGCCTCCTCAGCCGACCGAGCGGGCCGCTCGCCCGCCATCGTTTCCTTCGCCTCCATTGCGCCAATCCCTCCACGCTGAGTGTTCGCTTTCACCACACAGCGTGGCCGTCGGCGCTCTAACCTGGCTAGATACGACGCCCCAACAACCCCTGCTGTCAGACCGGGAGTTGCCATGGCAGGACCGAAGGACCTCGACCCGTCGTCATCGCCGCGCGCGCTCCTGGGCGCGGAGTTGCGGCACGCTCGCGAGAAGGTCGGGATAAGCCAGGAGGAGCTGGGCCAACGGTTGTTCGTGAGCGGGTCATTCATCGGGCAGCTGGAGGCGGGGACTCGGCGGATGCAGGCGGAGTATGCGCGGATGCTGGACGAGGCGCTCAGGACCGGGGGTTTCTTCACTCGGAACTGCAAGGCGGCGGCCAAGTCGAAGTATCAGGAGCACTTCGCGGAGGCGGCGGAGGCGGAGACTCACGCCACGTCGATCAGGCAGTACACACCGCTGCTCATTCCCGGACTGTTACAGACGCCCGCCTACGCGCGTGCCGTGAACCACGCGTACGACCCGACGACACCGAAGGAAACCATCGAGCAGTGGGTGGACAACAGGATGGCGCGAGCCCGGTTGCTCGACCACCCAACGAAGCCGCTGTTGTGGGTGGTGCTTGACGAAGCGGCTTTGCGCCGAGAGACCGGCGGCCGGGCTGTGATGGCAGAGGCCCTGCGTCACATCGGCGGCCTGGCCCAACAGGGCCGGGTCATCGTGCAGGTGCTGCCACTCAACGCGGGTGCGCACACAGCGATGGAGGGCGCCCTGAAACTGATGGACTTCGAAGACGCTCCTCCCCTCGTCTACCTGGAAGGAGTCCGCACGGGACGCCTGGAGGACGACCCTGCCACCGTCACCCAACTGAGGTTCGTGTTCGACCTCCTCGTGGCCTCCGCGCTCGCGCAGGACAAGTCCCTGGCTCTGATCAAGGCGTTGGCGGAGGATTACGCCCATGAGGAACACCCCTGACCTGAGCACGGCCATATGGATCAAGTCGAGCTACAGCGGCAACGCCGACAACTGCCTGGAAGTCGCCGTCGGCCACCCCACCCTCATCCCCGTCCGCGACTCCAAGACCCCCCACGGCCCGAAGCTCGTGTTCCGGGCAGAGGCCTGGTCGGCGTTCGTCGAAGACCTCAGGAGCCTCGACGCTTGAGCCTCGGGCATCGAGCCCCGAGACCCTTTTCCAAGGAACGGGTGGAGGGTCTCAACCCACCCTCCCACCCGGCGAGTTGACTTGACGCGTTCGGCTTGCGACGCACCGTGACGATCCTTTAGCGTGCCCGCATAACGAACAACCCCCGCCAGGTGCTGGAACACCTGCGGGGGTCTGACCGACGAGATCGAAGGAAGCGATCCCGTGGCTGACGCCAAGCTTAATGCTGCCCCCCTGCCCGCGCACGCGCCCCCGCACCCGATGGCCAATCCGGGTTACGGCAAGCGCTCGGCACCTGACCAACTCCCCCGAACCACCCACGACTTCGCACACTTACCGCCCCGCGAAGCCGCCATCGCCGCGTACATCGACCGCCTTCCCGGCGGCGCCGACATCTCCGTGAAGACACTGGCCAAGACGCTCCCGTACGGCCAGTGCGCGCTCCGTACGGCGCTCAACCGCCTCCAGGCGGCAGGGCACTTGAGGCGAGGAAGGGAGCGGCTGGAGACCGACTCGGGCGGCTCGCGCTGGATCACCCGATCGTGGTGGTCCCGTACCGCGCGTGACGACAGTTGGTGGGCGTCGTTCACACGCGGCGACGTACCCGAACCGGAACAGCCACAGGACGAACGCGCCCGCCCCACCCGCTCCCGCGCCCACATCCTCCTCGCCGCCCTGGGTCGTACGGCCCCGGTCCTGTCCCTCTCCGCCGCCGACTGCGCCGTACTCGCCCCGCTGGTGGAGGAGTGGTTCGCGCGCGGGGCCACCGAGAAGACGCTGCTGACCGCGCTGACCGCAGGTCTGCCGACGCCCGTCCACAGCCCGGCGGCCCTGCTCCGCCGCCGGTTGACCGACAAACTCCCGCCGGAACCACCGGCCCCACGCCCACCGCGCCGAGTGCTGGAGTGCGCGGAGTGCGGAGTACCGGGGCGCCCGGAAGCGCTGCCGGGGGGCGTGTGCGGCGGCTGCCGAGGCGAACGCGCCCCCGCGCACCCTCGTACGCCCCTGCCCGCCCCCGCAGTCCACGCCCGCGTGGGCGAGATCCGGGCTGCCATGTCCGTACGACGACGCGAAAGGACACCCGCATGACCGCTCCTACGGTCCGACGACACCACCCCGGGGCACGATGGAGGGGAGGAGGCGAAGCCATGACCCCCAGCACCGCCGAACGCCCGCAGATGCCCATCGAGGACTTCGAGCAACTCGCCAGCGTGGCCCCGGAGGGCGTGCGGCTCGAATTGGTCGACGGGCGAGTCCGCACCAAGGACCCGCTCAGCGTCGAGGACTTCGAGGAACTGGAGCGCCGGGCGCCGGAGACCGTCCGGCTTGAGTACATCAACGGAAAACTAGAGGTCAAGGCCATGCCGGACGGCAACCACCGGGAGATCCTCGTCTGGCTGCAGGAGCAATGCATGCAGCATCGCCCTGACCTCCGCGTCTATGGCGAGTCCGGCGTCAAGACCGAGGCCTACCGCAAGGGCCGCGCCCGCACGGACGGAGCCGTCGCTCCCAAGGGCCACTTCAAGGGGCACCGCGAGTGGTCCGCATCTGACGGCATCCTCGTGGCGGTCGAGATCACCTCCCACGACCGGGACACCCACCAGCGCGATCGCATCGACAAGCCCGTCGGCTATGCGACAGTCGACATCCCTGTCTGCCTTCTCATCGACCGCGACAACCGCACAGTCGTCGTGTACAGCGAACCGAAGGACGGCCGCTACCAACAGTCCTCCTCCTACCCGTGGGGATCAACCGTCGAGCTGCCGCCCCCCATGGGGATCACCCTCGACACCGAGGAACTCAAGGACTACGCGGACTGAGCCCCACACGCGCCCGAGGGCGGCACCCCCAGCCAGAAGCTGGAAGCACCGCCCTCGGTCCGAAGGACAGGCGATCAACCGTCAGGTCGATCAGAAGTCCATGTCACCGCCCGGCATGCCGCCGCCGGCCGGCGCGGCGGCCTTCTCCGGCTTGTCGGCGATGACGGCCTCGGTGGTGAGGAACAGCGCGGCGATGGAGGCGGCGTTCTGCAGGGCAGAGCGGGTCACCTTCGCCGGGTCGATGATGCCCTCGGCGATCATGTCGACGTATTCGCCCGAGGCGGCGTTCAGACCGTGGCCGACGGCCAGGTTGCGCACCTTCTCCACGACGACGCCACCCTCGAGACCACCGTTGACGGCGATCTGCTTCAGCGGGGCCTCCAGCGCGAGCTTCACGGCGTTGGCGCCGGTCGCCTCGTCACCCTCGAGGTCCAGCTTCTCGAAGACCGAGGAGGCCTGCAGCAGGGCCACGCCACCACCGGCGACGATGCCCTCCTCGACGGCCGCCTTCGCGTTGCGGACGGCGTCCTCGATGCGGTGCTTGCGCTCCTTGAGCTCCACCTCGGTGGCGGCACCGGCCTTGATGACCGCGACACCGCCGGCGAGCTTCGCCAGGCGCTCCTGCAGCTTCTCGCGGTCGTAGTCCGAGTCGCTGTTCTCGATCTCGGCGCGGATCTGGTTGACGCGGCCGCCCACCTGCTCCGAGGAGCCGGCGCCGTCGACGATGGTGGTCTCGTCCTTGGTGATGACGACCTTGCGGGCGCGGCCCAGGAGGTCCAGGGTCGCGTTCTCCAGCTTGAGGCCGACCTCCTCGGAGATGACCTCGCCGCCCGTGAGGATGGCGATGTCGCCGAGCATGGCCTTGCGGCGGTCGCCGAAGCCCGGGGCCTTGACGGCGACGGACTTGAAGGTGCCGCGGATCTTGTTGACGACCAGGGTCGACAGGGCCTCGCCCTCGACGTCCTCGGCGATGATCAGCAGCGGCTTGCCCGACTGCATGACCTTCTCAAGGAGCGGGAGCAGGTCCTTGACCGAGGAGATCTTGGAGTTGGCGATGAGGATGTACGGGTCCTCGAGCGCCGCCTCCATGCGCTCCATGTCGGTCGCGAAGTAGGCGGAGATGTAGCCCTTGTCGAAGCGCATGCCCTCGGTGAGCTCGAGCTCCAGACCGAAGGTGTTGCTCTCCTCGACGGTGATGACGCCTTCCTTGCCGACCTTGTCCATGGCCTCGGCGATCAGCTCGCCGATCTGGGTGTCGGCGGCGGAGATGGACGCGGTGGAGGCGATCTGCTCCTTGGTCTCGACGTCCTTCGCCTGCTCGAGGAGGGCGGCGGAGACGGCCTCGACGGCCTTCTCGATACCGCGCTTCAGAGCCATCGGGTTGGCGCCGGCGGCGACGTTGCGGAGGCCTTCCTTGACCAGGGCCTGGGCCAGGACGGTCGCGGTCGTCGTGCCGTCACCGGCGACGTCGTCCGTCTTCTTCGCGACTTCCTTGACCAGCTCGGCGCCGATCTTCTCGTACGGGTCCTCGAGCTCGATCTCCTTGGCGATGGAGACACCATCGTTGGTGATCGTGGGGGCGCCCCACTTCTTCTCGAGGACGACGTTGCGGCCCTTGGGGCCGAGCGTCACCTTCACGGCGTCCGCGAGCTGGTTCATGCCGCGCTCGAGGCCGCGCCGCGCCTCCTCGTCGAACGCGATGATCTTGGCCATGTGAAGTGGTCCCTCCAGGACTGGGGGTGATTCCTTCGGACCGCGCCCGCGCCCGCGACGGACGGCTCGCCTGCCTCGTGGTTCCTTGCCCCACCCGGCCTGCGGGCCTCACCGACCCGGTCCTTCGTTGTCACTCTCACCTTCAGAGTGCTAACGCCAATGATTAGCACTCGGCATGGTCGAGTGCAAGCGCCTCGGGGGGATCCGCAGGTGGGCGGCGCCCTCCGGGCCGGGGCAGACCGAAGGGCCCGTACCAGGAGGTACGGGCCCTTCGAAGATGAACAGAAGAACGTCGCTGTCAGTCGACGCGTGCTTCAGCTGGTCGCCAGCCGGACCATGTCCGCCTGCGGACCCTTCTGGCCCTGCGAGATCTCGAAATCGACCCGCTGCCCCTCTTCCAGGGTGCGGTAACCGTCCATCTGGATCGCGCTGTAGTGGACGAATACATCCGCACCACCGTCGACCGCGATGAAGCCGTACCCCTTCTCCGCGTTGAACCACTTGACGGTGCCCTGAGCCATGCCTAACTCCCCTATTACTGGCCCTTGCACAGATCCACACTTCGCGGACCCGGGTCAGACCTCACCCCCCATTGGTCGGGGGCGTGCGCCGGAACGCGTCGACCGCGGCTGAATGTATCTGTCCAACTGCCGTCTGCAACAGGTCAATCGGACGAGAAATCTGGACGCGCCCGTTCCGGAATCTGCCAAGAATTCGGCTGATTTCAGGGTAAGTCGGGCTACTCAAAGTGGCACAAAAGCCGCATACGGCCCGCATACTTTGGCTGCTTCTTATCGGGCGCGCGGCGTGAAATCCGGGGCCTGCGACCCGCAGGTCCGGTACGCGTTCCCCAACTGTACCGCGCTCAATCACACTGAATGGCCCCCTCCGTTTCTCTCACGGGGGAGGCCATTCGATGAACAATCGGTAACCGCGGTTACCGAAGGTAATGATCAGCCGCCGGCGACGGCCGGAATGATGGAGACACCGGCACCGTCCGGGGTCGCCGTTTCAAGACCCTGCTCGAAGCGGACGTCGTCGTCGTTGACGTAGACATTGACGAATCGGCGCAGCTTGCCCTGGTCGTCCAGCACCCGGGCGGCGATCCCGGTGTGGTTCTTCTCCAGGTCCTCGATGACCTCGGCGAGGGTCGCCCCCTGGGCGGCGACCTCGGCCTGGCCGCCCGTGTAGGTGCGCAGGATGGTGGGGATGCGAACGGTGACGCTCATGACGTGTGACCTCCGGTCGGGTGTACGGCCTCAGGGGCGCGGGGCTGTGTTCGATGTGCGGCTTCCGCCGCGTGGGCGCGACCAGCCCCCACCGGCCCGCGGACGAAACGAGTGGGGCGGACCCTAGACGAGCCCGGCCTCGCGGAACGACTCCAGGCTGGGACGAATGGTGGCGGTCAGCCCTGTGCCGGCCACCGCGTCCAGCGTCTTCAGACCGTCTCCCGTGTTCAGCACGACAGTCGTCAGCGTCGGGTCCAGCACACCGTTCTCGATCAGCTTGCGCGTCACGCCCACGGTCACCCCGCCGGCGGTCTCCGCGAAGATGCCCTCGGTCCGGGCCAGCAGCTTGATCGCGTCCACGACCTGCTCGTCGGTCACGTCCTCCACCGCACCACCGGTACGACGGGCGATGTCGAGGACGTACGGGCCGTCGGCCGGGTTGCCGATGGCGAGGGACTTGGCGATCGTGTTCGGCTTCTGCGGGCGGACCACGTCGTGGCCCTCCTTGAAGGCGACCGACACCGGCGAGCAGCCCTCGGCCTGCGCGCCGAAGATCTTGTAGGGCCTGTCCTCGACCAGCCCGAGCTTGATCAGCTCCTGCAGACCCTTGTCGATCTTCGTGAGCTGGGAGCCGGAGGCGATCGGGACCACGATCTGGTCCGGGAGCCGCCAGCCGAGCTGCTCGCAGATCTCGTACGCCAGGGTCTTCGACCCCTCCGCGTAGTACGGCCGCAGGTTGACGTTGACGAAGCCCCAGCCCTCGCCGGCCGGGTCGCCGATCAGCTCGGAGCAGAAGCGGTTCACATCGTCGTAGTTGCCCTCGATGCCGACCAGCTCGCCGCCGTAGACCGCGGCCATGACGACCTTGCCCTGCTCCAGGTCGTGCGGGATGAACACGCAGGAGCGGAAGCCGGCCCGGGCGGCCGCGGCGCCGACGGCGCCGGCCAGGTTGCCGGTGGAGGAGCAGGACAGGGTCGTGAAGCCGAAGGCTCGCGCCGCCTCCAGCGCCTGGGCGACCACCCGGTCCTTGAAGGAGTGCGTCGGGTTGCCGGAGTCGTCCTTCACGTACAGCCCGCCGGTCACCCCCAGCTCACGCGCGAGGTTGTCGGCCTTGACGAGCTTGGTCCAGCCCGGGTTGATGTTCGGCTTGTCGGCCACGTCGGCGGGGACGGGCAGTAGCGGCGCGTACCGCCAGATGTTCGCGGGGCCCGCCTCGATGCGCGCCCGCAGCTCCTCGGTGCCGTAGGCGGAGAAGTCGTAGGCGATCTCCAGCGGACCGAAACACTCCTCGCAGGCGAACACCGGCCCGAGCGGAACCCGGTGACCGCACTCGCGGCAGCTCAGGGCAGCGGCGGGGCCGAGGTCTACGGTGGGATTGCTGGTGCTTGCAACTGTCTGCACAGCCATGGAGGCGAGGCCCTTTCTCCTCATCTTCCTCACGACGCATCTCGCCGTGAGACGGATTTGGCACCTTCCCTAGCCGGGAGCCTCGCTGGAGAACGAGAACCGACTGGAGGGTTGCCGGGGCTTCATCGGGCCGTGTCCCTCTGCCCCTCTGGATGAGCTGTATGTGGTTGTAAACCCGCGGTTGACCCTCGACATGCGATGGTCATCGGCGTTGTTCAAGACTGTAACCGAAGGCCAGGACAGTTGAGATAGTCGTCCGAACCGCGAGACAACGTGAGGAGCCGCTGACTGTGCTGGAAGAAGTCGAGCGCTGGCTGGCCACCCGCTCCTGGTCCGTGACCGATCGCCCGCTCCGTCAGATCCTGGCGGCCAAGCAGCGCACGGGTCAGTCGGTCTCCGTCGTGCTGCCCGCGCTCAACGAGGAGGAGACGGTCGGCGACATCGTCGCGGTCATCCGCCACGACCTCATGGAGCAGTCCCCGCTGGTCGACGAGATCGTCGTCGTCGACTCCGGGTCCACCGACCGCACCTCCGAGGTCGCGGCCGCCGCGGGCGCCCGGGTCGTCCACCGCGACGACATCCTCCCCCGCATCCCGGCCGTCCCCGGCAAGGGCGAGGTGCTGTGGCGCTCCCTGCTGGTGACCAGCGGGGACATCGTCTGTTTCATCGACGCCGACCTGAAGGAGTTCTCCTCCGACTTCGTCTCCGGGGTCGTCGGCCCGCTGCTCACCGACCCGGACGTCGACCTCGTCAAGGCCATGTACGACCGCCCGCTCGGCGCCGAGCCGGATGCGCTCGCCCCCGGCAGGACGGCGGGGCAGGGCGGCCGGGTGACGGAACTGATGGCCCGCCCGCTGCTGAACATGCACTGGCCGCAGCTGGCCGGTTTCGTGCAGCCGCTCGGCGGCGAGTACGCGGCCCGCCGCTCCCTGTTGGAGCAGCTGCCGTTCCCGGTGGGCTACGGCGTGGAGCTGGGCATGCTCGTGGACGCGCTGCACCTGGTGGGCCTGGACGCCCTCGCCCAGGTGGACGTCGGCGTGCGCAAGCACCGTCACCAGGACGGGCAGGCCCTGGGCCGGATGGCCGCGGCGATCTACCGCACGGCCCAGCTGCGGCTGGCCCGCGGCCACCTCGTCCGGCCCTCGCTCACCCAGTTCGAGCGGGGCGAGGACGGATTCGAGCCGCGCACCTACTCGGTGGACACCGAGGAGCGGCCGCCGATGGCGGAGATCGCGGAGTACGCGGCACGCCGGGTGGCCTGAGGGGCGCGCGAGAACGGCTGTATACAGCCCCCTTCTGGGGCAGACCGCACGTTTGAGCGTTTCGGGGCCGGGCTAGGTTGAGGACCATGGCTTCCGCGCACACTGCTGATGTGCTGGTCGCGTCCAACCGCGGCCCGGTTTCGTACGAGGTGCACGAGGACGGCTCGCTGCGCGCCAAGCGGGGCGGCGGCGGGCTGGTCTCGGGGCTGTCGGCCATCGGGCCGGACCACAACGCCGTGTGGGTGTGCGCCACGCTGGGCGACGGCGACCGGGAGGCGGTACGGCGCGCGGGCGGCGGGCTGCTGCCGGCCGAGGAGACCGGCGGGCAGCGGGTGCGCATGCTCGACATCGACGCGGCGGTGTTCACCGACGCGTACAACGGCATCGCCAACTCGGTGCTCTGGTTCGTCCACCACATGCTGTACCAGACCCCGCTGGAGCCGATCTTCGACGCGGGCTTCCGGCGGCAGTGGGCGGCGTACGAGGCGTACAACCAGGCCTTCGCCGAGGCGCTGGCCGAGGAGGCCGCGGACGGCGCGGCGGTGCTGATCCAGGACTACCACCTGGCGCTCGCCCCCCGGATGCTCCGCCGGCTCCGCCCCGACCTGCGCATCGGCCACTTCTCGCACACCCCGTGGGCACCGCCGGACTACTTCCGCCTGCTGCCCGACGACATCGCGGCGGAGCTGCTGAGCGGCATCCTGGGCGCGGACCGGGCCGCGTTCCTGACCCGGCGGTGGGCGGACGCGTTCACCGACTGCTGTCACGCGGTACTGGGACCCGGCATCCCGTCCGGGACCCGGATCGGGGTGCACGGGCTCGGGGCGGACGCGGACTTCCTGCGGGAGCGGGCGCACCGGACGGACGTGAACGAGCGGATGGCCGCGCTGCGGGCGGAGATCGGCGAAGGGCGCCGGACGATCGTCCGGGTGGACCGCACCGAGCTGTCCAAGAACATCGTGCGCGGCCTGCTGGCGTACGAACAGCTGCTGGAGGACCGCCCCGAGTGGCGCGAGCGGGTCGTCCATCTCGCCTTCGCCTACCCGTCCCGGCAGGATCTCGCCGTCTACCGCGACTACACGGCGGAGGTACGACGGGTGGCCGGGGAGATCAACTCGCGCTACGGAACGCCGGGTTGGACACCGGTCCTGCTGCACGTCAAGGACGACTTCGCGCGCTCCCTGGCCGCGTACCGGCTCGCGGACGTGGCGCTCGTCAACCCGATCCGGGACGGCATGAACCTGGTCGCCAAGGAGGTGCCGGTCGTCTCGGACGAGGGCTGCGCGCTGGTGCTGTCGCGGGAGGCCGGGGCGTACGAGGAGCTGGGTGAGGACGCGGTCGTGGTGAATCCGTACGACATCGGGGGGACGGCGGAGGCGTTGCACGCGGCGCTGAGCATGGCGGCCGGGGAGCGGGCGGAGCGCTCCAAGAGGCTGGCCGCCGCCGCTACCGCGCTGCCGCCCGCCCAGTGGTTCCTGGATCAGCTGGGTGCGCTGGAGCGGTGACGTCAGCGCATGTGTGCCGCCAGGGTCCGGAGCAGGGACACGACTCCCTCGGGGCCGTCGGTCACCACGTCCGCCCGCTCGGCCAGTTCCGTCACCTCCGTGCTTCCGCTGCAGACGAGGAGGCCCGGTAGTCCGTCCGAGCGGAGTTTGTCGACTGCCGCGTAGGCGGGGAGGTCGCCCAGGTCGTCACCGGCGTAGAGGACCGACTCGGCGCCGGAGTCGCGGACGTACTCGGTGAGCGCCACGCCCTTGTCCATGCCGGGCGGGCGGAGTTCGAGGACCAGCCGGCCGGGCTCGACGATCAGGCCGTGCCGGGTGGCGAGCTCGGCCAGGGGTGCGCGCAGGGCCTCGAAGGCGGCCTGGGGGTCGTCCGCGCGGCGGGTGTGGACGGCGACGGCGCGGCCCTTCTCCTCGACCCACGTGCCGCGCCAGGCGCCGACGCGGTCCAGGAGTCCGGGCAGTTCGGCGCGGACCGCGGCCACGCCGGGGTGGGGCGGGGGCGCGGTGACCGTGCCGGTCGCGGCGTCCCAGCGTTCGGCGCCGTAGTGGCCGAGGACGACCAGGTGCTCCAGGCCCGGGACGCCCGCGAAGCCGCCGTACCGCACCGCGACCCCGGCGGGCCTGCCGGTGATCACGGCGACGGAGGCCACCTTGGGGGCGAGGGCGGCGAGCGCGGGAACGGTGTCGGGGTGGGCGCGGGCCTGCTCGGGGTCGGCGACGATCGGGGCCAGCGTGCCGTCGAAGTCGAGGCCGATCACCGCGGTGTGCGGCTTCGCGAGCAACGCCTGGAGTCCGTCCCGCCCTGCCTGGGTCGCCGGGGTCGGCAGAAGGTCCATGCATCGACACTATCCAGCGCGGGCGGGACTCACGCCTCCCGCGTGTGGGCCGACGGCATCACCCACCAGCAATCTTTCATGATGCGGAAGCGAATGTCCGCATTATGGATGGCGGGTGCGGAGATAGGCGCCCTCTGCATAAGCTCCCCGACGACCACCGGCCGAAGTTTTCAGCAGGTCGGATCAGAGCGTATTCGGGGGAGTACAGTCATGCCTGTTGACGCATGGATAACTTGTTTCGCCGCGTCGTGGATATTTTCCCTTTCACCCGGTTCAGGATCCGTTTTCTCCATGTCGAACGGCCTGAACTACGGATTCCGGCGCGGCTACATGGGGGCAGTCGGACTGGTACTCGGCCTGTGGGCAGTATTCCTCGCAGTCGTCGTCGGACTCGGGGTCATCATCCAGGCCTCGCCGATCGCGTTCAACGTCCTCAAGTGGGCCGGAGTGGCGTACCTGTTCTACCTCGGCCTGTCGCAGTTGCTGTCCAAGGCGTCGCCCATCACGCTGAACCAGGGGGACACGCCCCGTATCGGGACCTTCACGATCATAGGTAAAGGCATTTCGCTGAACCTGATCAACCCCAAGGGCTACATCTTCATGCTGGCGGTCATCCCGCAGTTCATCGTCTCCGGATCACCGCTCGGGCCGCAGTATGTCGTGGTGGCGCTGACGATGGCGTTCACGGACCTCGTGGTGATGGCCTTCTACACCGGGCTCGCCTCCCGGGTCGCGCTCCGCCTCAAGACGGAGAAGCAGGTCAAAATGCTGAACAAGGTGTTCGGCACGCTCTTCATGGTCGCGGCCGTCGTGCTCGCGACGTTCCAGCAGGCTCACCGCTAGCCGCGGCCGCCCGGCTCCGGGCCACCCGTATCTCGCTGCCGAGAGGGCCGTCGGGGCTGTCGGCAACCACCGGTTCCACCGGTGGGCCGTCGCCGGCCGACGCACGCGGCGCTTCCCGTCCCCGCGCACGCGATGCAGCGTATTTCGAGCCTCCATGCCCGCGGGCATGCGGGCTGCCCGGGCCGGCCTGCCGAGAACACCAGATTCTCACCTGACAGTTCGGTGAGAAGAATCTTGAGATGGAGAGTTTAGCCTTGCAGGCGGTTGGTACTCTATTGCGGCAGGCGTGCGAGAAATTTACTCACGCTGTCGCGATCAACTCCTCTTCCGAATCGATTGAATTCACCGAGCTATTGTCACGCGCCCGGAAAGTCGCGGACGAACTGCAGGAGCAGGGCATCGGGAACGGTGACGTCGTCGGCGTGCTGGGCCGTCGCGGAGCGTCGGTGATCGTGGCAGTCTTCGGAGTCTGGCTGTCCGGCGCGATAGTCATGCTCGTCGACGACGGCCTGCCCGAGGTACGGCGCGAGACGATGCTGAATTGCGGACCCGTCCGGGCGACCATCGACTGCGGGAACGCACTCCGCATCACGCTGCGAGCCGGCCCGGGGGCCGCAGACGAAGGCGCCGTCGGCGAGAGCCTCGACAACGAGGACTACGCCTACATCGCCTTCACCTCCGGATCCACGGGGAAGCCCAAGGCGATCATCGGCAGCCACACGGGCCTGTCACTGTTTCTGGAGTGGCAGGCCGGCGAATTCGGCATCGGGCCGCACGATCGATTCGCGCATCTCACCAACCTGTCCTTCGACGTCTGGTTCCGGGACGCGCTGACGCCCCTGATCAGCGGAGCCACGCTGTGCGTTCCGGACGAGCAGCACCTTGACGCCGCCGGCGTGCGGGAGTTCCTGCGGCAGGAACAGGTGACCGGCCTCCACCTGGTCCCCTCGCTCGGCAAGGTGTGGATGTCCGGACCGGCCAAGCCCGAGCCGATACCGTCCGTCCGCCTGGCCTTCTTCGCGGGAGAGCCTCTGGACGGCGCGCTCGTGCGCAGGTGGCAGGAGTTCTTTCCGCGCTGCCAGGTGGTGAACCTCTACGGCCCCACCGAGACCACGCTGGCTCAGCACTTCTACCGGATCCCGCAGAGCACGGCCGCCGGGATCCAGCCGGTGGGGCAGAACCTCCCCTGCTCGCGGAGCCATGTCCTGGACGAGAACCGGCAAGTCTGCCCGGACGGTGTGGTCGGTGAGATCCACATCTCGGCGGACCATCCCTCGCACGGCTATCTCGTCGACGGCCGGATCGTTTCGCCGTTCGTCGGGATCTGCGTCGACGGGGAGCAGGTCGTCGCCTACCCGACCGGGGACCTCGGACGCCGTACCGACCACGGGGACCTGGAGATCGTCGGCCGGGCGGACGAGCAGATCAAGATCGCAGGTGTCCGGATCGAACTGCAGGAGGTGCGTTCGGCGATCCAGTCGCATCCGAGTGTCCGCGACGCTTTCGTCTGTGCCCTGGAGGACCGGTTCACCAAGGTCATCGTCGCGGTCGTCGAGGGCGACGCGACGGCTGAGCGGCAGCTTCGGGACGACCTGAAGGGGCGCTTGATGAGCGTCATGGTCCCCTCGGTGTTCCTCTACCTTCCCGGGCTGCCGAAGCTCCCCAACGGGAAGGCGGATCGGAAGGCGCTGGCGGAGGCCGCCCGCAGCCACCTCCGGCACCGGGCCGAGCGTGTCGGCGGTACCGGGCTCGAGGGCCGGACGGACCGGTCGGTCACCGACCGATTGGAGCGCATCTGGCTCACAGTGGCCGGTGGCGGCGCGGAGCGGGTGACCGATCGCGAAGTCAGCTTCTTCGATGCGGGCGGGACGTCGCTCACGATCGTTGTTCTCCACTCGGAGATCCAGGCGGAGTTCGGGGTCCACTTTCCACTCGTCCGGCTGTTCGAGCACGCCTCCTTCAATGCTCAGCGCCGGTTCCTCGAATCCCTGAAGGACTCCCGCACCAGCACACCGGACGCCCGGGCGGCTGTCGTCGGCAACGCCGCCCGCGCTCGTGTTCTGTCAGCCAGACGCTCCCGTCGTCTCCAGCAAGCGCACTCCTCTGCCGGATTGGAAAAGGATTAGCATGCACAGCGATTATGACGAGCTGATCGCGATCGTCGCTATGGAATGCCGACTGCCGCAGGCCGCGTCCGTCGAGGAGTTCTGGCAGAAGCTGGTCGACGGCGAGAGCGTGATCACCGATCTGACCGACGCGGAGGTGGCGTCGGCCGGGGTGCCGGAAGAGCAACGGTCGCATCCCGACTACGTCAAGCGGGCGGGAGTCCTCGACGCCGTCGCCGAGTTCGACTCCACGTATTTCGGGTTCTCCGCGCGTGAGGCGGACGTACTCGACGTCCAGCAGCGCCTCATGCTCGAGAAGTCCGTCGCGCTGCTGGAGCGGGCGAACATCGACCCGCAGCGCACCGACCAGCGGATCGGTGTGTTCGCCGGCTCGGGAATGAGCACGTACCTCTTCGGGGCCCTGCGCCGACGGGATCTCGTCGACTCGCTGGGCGAGATGGTCGTCCGTCACGCCAACGACAAGGACTTCCTGGCCACCCGGATCTCCTACAAGCTGAACCTGCGCGGGCCCAGCGTGAACGTGCAGACCGCGTGCTCGACCGGCCTCGTCGCCGTCCACTCGGCCGTGCAGAGCCTGCTGCTGAACGAATGCGATGCGGCCATCGCGGGTGCGGTGTACGTACGCGTCCCGCAGGAGGCCGGCTACCGGTACCAGGTCGGCGGCGTACTGTCACCGGACGGCCGATGCCGCCCGTTCGACTCCGGGGCCAACGGCACCGTCTTCACCAACGGCCTCGGCCTCGTCCTCCTGAAGCGGCTGCGCGACGCGGTCGCCGACGGCGACGAGGTGCACGCGGTGATCGCCGGCTCCGCCGTCAACAACGATGGAGCGGAGAAGGTGAGTTTCACCGCTCCGAGCGTGTCCGGCCAGGTCACGGTGTTGAGAGAGGCGCTGGAGATCTCGGGCGCCCAGCAGACGGACATCACCTACATCGAGGCGCACGGCACGGGGACGGCGCTCGGCGACCCCGTCGAGATCGAGGCGATCAAGCAGGCCTACGGCCTCGACGGTGCACCGTGCGGCATCGGCTCCCTCAAGGGCAACTTCGGACACGTCAACATCGCCGCCGGAATCGTCGGCCTGATCAAGGCGGCGCTGGTGCTCAAGCACAAGTACGTGCCGCCGACGGTGAACGTCCGCGAGGTCAACCCGGCGCTGGGGCTGGACGGATCCCGCTATTTCGTGGTCACGGAGGGCCTTCCGCTCGACCAGGACACCACCGCCTGGATCGGCGTGAGCGCCTTCGGCATGGGCGGCACCAACGGCCACGTCGTCCTTCGCAGCTTCGAACAGGCACCGGCGGCGCCCGCCGCTCCCGCCGACGGCCCCCGCATCCTCACCTTCTCGGCGAAGTCCGAGAAGGCGCTGCGCCGGCAGGCGGCCGCGCTGGCGAAGCATCTCGCGGCCGACGGCGACGCCGCGCCGGCCGAATACGCGCACACCCTGCGCACCGGGCGGACGCGTCATCCCCACCGTGCCGCGCTGGCTGTCGTGGACCGCGCCGAGGCGGTCTCCCGGCTGAAGGCCGAGCGCTACCACGTGGGATCCGAATCGGGCCCCCACGACATCGCGTTCGTCTTCGCCGGGCAGGGAACCCAGCGCACCGCGATGGGCTCCGTGCTCGCCGTGAAGAACGAGACCTTCGCGCGCCGGCTCGACGAAGCGGTGGCCGCGGTGAACGACCACGTGGCCTTCGATCTGTGGAAGTTCCTGGTGGCCGACGGGGAGGCCGACGCCACCGACACGTCCGTGGCACAGCCCCTGCTGTTCGCCGTCGAGTACGCGCTGGCGACGACCCTCATCTATTGCGGCGTCAGTCCCCGCTACCTCTTCGGACACAGCCTCGGGGAGGTGGTCGCCGCCGCGGTCGCGGGCGTTTTCGACCTGCGGACGGCTGCCGAGCTGGTGGCGACCCGGGCGAGGGTCATGGCCCGCTGCGCCCCCGGAGCCATGCTCGCGGTCGATCGGCTGGACCCGTTCGCCGATCTGATCAGCGCGGAAGCGCTGGTGGTCGCGGCACGGAACTCCCCCCAGCAGTTCGTGCTGTCCGGAGCCCACGAGAGCATGGAGACGGCCACCGCGAGGGCCGCGGAGGCCGGCGTCCACCACCAGAAGCTGGCGACCTCCCACGCGTTCCACTCGCCGCTGATGCAGGACGCCGCGGACGACTTCCTGGAGTTCCTGCGCGCCTGCGACATGCGGGCGCCACGGATTCCGGTGGTATCGAACATCACCGGCCGACTCCTCACCGAGTACGAGGCTCGCAGCCCGCACTACTGGGCGGAGCACCTGGTTCGCAGCATCAACTTCGCCGACTCGGTGGAGACGCTGCGTCAGCTGGGCGTGAGCAGGTACATCGAGATCGGTTCCGGCCGGTCGATGAGCAACCTGGTCCGCGCCAACTACGGATCGGACCTCGAACCGACCTTGGAGCTCGCCCAGACGCTGGGTGAACCGGACCACGAGGAAGAGTCGTTCGCGGACGCGATCGCGCTCGGCTGGGCTGCCGACCCCGAGCTGCCGATCGATCACTACGCCAGTGCCGCGCGGCTGGTCTCCCTGCCGACATACGCCTTCGAGAAGGACATCCACTGGGTGGAGCCGAACCTCGGTTTCGGCGCGGAGCCGAGTGCGTGCGAGGTGAGGACTCGGCCGGGAACCCCAGCCGCACGAGAGGAGGAGCCCCCAGAGGCCGGTGGCCGGTCCCAGGACGCCGCGCCGGAGCCGGGCGACGGTCTTCACGAGGCGACCGCGGAGATCCGGCAGGTGGTCGGCACCATCTTCGAAAGCTTCGTCGGCGGAGCGGACGCGGCCGACGAGCGCGGCTTCTTCGAGCTCGGCGGCAACTCGCTCATGGCGATTCAGCTGATCAACAAACTGCGCACCACGTTCGAAGTGGACATCTCCGTGCAGGACTTCTACGAGCACAGTTCCGTCCTGGGAAGCACAAAGGTGATCACGGCGCTGCTGCTCGGGGAGCCGGTCCATGTCTGACGGAGCATTCCTCAGCGCAGGGGACCTGGCGCGGCTGAAGGCGCGCCTGAAGTCCGGGGCCACAGGTGCGGTCGAGCCCCGGGACACGCCGGGGTCCGCGCCGATTCCCGACCTTGGCGTCATCTTCTTCTCCGGGCTGGGCACGGACCGCGATCCCTATGACCTTCTGCTGGACGTCTCCCGCTTCATCGACAGGGCCGGCTTCACCGCCGTCTGGACCCCGGAACGGCACTTCACCGAGGTCGGAGGTGCCTATCCGAACCCGTCCGTCCTGGGCGCGGCACTGGCCGTGATCACCGAGAACGTGCGTATCCGCGCGGGAAGCGTCAACCTTCCGCTCCACGATGTCCTGCGCGTGGCGGAGGAGTGGGCGCTCGTGGACAACCTGTCGGGCGGACGCGTCGATCTCGCGGTGGCGCCCGGCTGGCATGCGCGGGACTTCGTCCTCAACCCCGACGGGTACGAGCTCAGGTCCCAGCTGCTCAATCAGGCCCGGGATCAGCTCCAGGACCTGTGGCGCGGAAACGCCGTCAAGCGGGTCGACCCGCTGGGCGAGACACACGAGGTTCTGAGCTTCCCGCGTCCTGTGCAGCGGCAACTCCCTCTCTGGCTGACGTCGTCCAAGAGCGTGGACTCATGGCGATTCGCCGGCGAAACGGGTCTGAACGTCCTGACTGCGTTGATCAACTTCAGTCCGTCCGGACTCGAGCAGCGAATCGGCCTCTACCGTGAGGCGCGCGCTCGTGTGGGCCTGGACCCCGACGCCGGCGTCGTGTCGCTGATGCTGCACACCTACATCGGCACCGACACGGACGAGGCCGTGGAGCGGGTCCGGCCGGCCATGACCGAGTACCTGAGCTCGTTCGTCTCGCAGCACGCCACCTCGGGGCAGAGCGAGTCGCCGGACAAGTCCCGGACGCTGCAGACGCTCGGCGACGACAGGGACGCCTTCATCGACATGGTGTTCCACCGGTACATCTCCACGAGCTCGCTGATCGGTGACCTCGACCGGGCGCGGACGACCCTGGAGGGCTTCCACGCGATGGGCGTGAACGAGATCGCATGCCTGGTCGACTTCGGGCTGTCCAAGGACGAGGTCATGAAGAGCCTTGCCCGGCTTTCCTCCCTGCTTCGGAAAGGAGCGTGACGCATGAAGGCCTACAGCTTCCACGGGGTCGGCCCGCGAATCCACCCGAGCGTCTACGCGTTCGACGACGTGGTCGTCATCGGTGATGTCGAGATCGAGGCGGATGTCAGCCTCTGGCCGGGTGTGACCATTCGCGGCGACAAGGGCACGGTCCGGATCGGCTCGGGGTCGAACATCCAGGACCACGCGATGCTGCACTCGGATCCCGGTCACCCTCTGGCAGTCGGACGCGATGTGACGGTCGCTCACGGCGCGCTGCTGCACGGGTGCTCGGTCGGCGCGGGATCGGTGATCGGAATCGGGGCGGTCCTGCTGAACGGGGTATCGGTCGGCGCGAGCTCCCGGGTCTCCGCGGGCGCGGTACTGAGCGTCGGCCCCCAGTACCCGGACCGGAGCCTCATCGCGGGTGCCCCGGCTTCCGTCCTGATGACGCTGAGCGGCAGCGACGTGGCCGTGCTGGACGAGACCGCCGCGGAATACCGAGCGCTCGCCGAGCAGTACCGTACGGGGCTCCGCCGCATCGTCCCCGCCGGTCGTGAGCACTCCGAACCGCGGACCGGCCTCTGATGGGGCAGCAGGTCCGGCCGACCGGCGATCGGCTCCTGAGACGGTACTCCCACGGCCATCGGCGCGCGGTCGTCTGCTTCCACCACGCCGGCGGCGGAATGTCCGCGTTCCGGGGATGGGCCGACGCGCTCGCGCCGAACTTCGACTTGGTGCTCGTGCAGCTCAAGGGCCGTGAGGACCGGATCGTGGAGCCGCTCACGGACGACCTGGGCGATCTCGTGCTGGAGATCGCCCAGGCAATCTGCCGAATGCCCTACGACGACGTCGTCCTCCTCGGCCACAGCATGGGGGCGACGCTCGCGTGGGCGGTCGCCGACATGCTGTGGGCGATCGAGCGCAGGCCCGCACGGGTGGTGCTGTCGGCTCAGGCCCCGCCTCCGTACAGCCGCAAGTCCGGTGGGCTCCCGGCCCCGGAGGACTTCGCCGAGTGCACTGCGGGCTTCCTCGACGCGCTCGGAGAAGCCGCTACGGGCACCGTCGGGGAGTTCTACGGGGATACGCTGGCTGCGGATCTTGCCTGGATGTCCCGCGAGTTCCCTTCGCTCACCCCCCGGCCGCTCCCGGTCGACGTGTACTGCGTCTCGGGCGAGCAGGACCTGCTGCTGAAACCCGATGTGATGGGCGGTTGGGCGGCGCTGACGACGCGGGACTTCTCGCAGGTGACGGTGGCCGGCGGGCACATGTACCTCTTGGCGGATCCCGGGCCCCTGCTCAGGCTCGTGAACATGCTTGCCGTACAGGACTCCGCGGACAAGGCGGCTGCTGTTGTCCGGTAGCGCACTCGACCGTGGAACCCTGCGTATCGGTTTCCAGAGGAATACGCCGCCGTTCTCGTATTCGCCGACCGCGGAATTCCATCCGATCGGCTATTCTGTCGATCTGGCGCAACTGGTGCTTGCGAATGTTTTCCGCAGCGTGGAAATGATTCCACCGGTCCAGGCCGTCGAGGTCACCTCGTCCACACGCGAGGGTCTGCTCGTCGGGGGCGTTATCGACATGGAATGCGGGTCGACGACGATCACGGAAGAACGGCTGCTGCGCAACGCTTTCAGCCGACCGATATTCCGGAACTCCCATCGCATTGCACACAGGTCCGGCACGAATTCACCGGCACCCGGCGGCTTGCGCGTAGTAGGCATCCAAGGGTCGACGAGCGAGGCCGCACTCCGGAGTCAATCGGACATCGGGTTCGAATACACCTTCATCGGCGTGCCGTCCATCGGTGCGGCGAGGAATGCGTTCAGCAACGATCAGCACGTCGATGCCATGGTGGCGGACGAAGTGATTCTCAGGTCACTGCTCCGCGGAAGCGCGGCAGCCGAGGACATCCGGCTCATGGACGTGCGACTCGGCGAGGAATGCTACGGATTCATGATGAGACATGGGGATGGGGCGCTCGTCCACAGTGTCGATGCGGCTCTTGACGACGTCTTCGCTTCTCCCGATTACCTCCTGCTTCGCAAGAAGTGGTTCCATGACGAACTTCCCGGACTGGGGTTCGGTCTGGAGATCGATCCGGCGGACGAAATGTTTGTGTCATGACGAAGGACGGGGGTCCACCATGCGTACGGGAACAGGGAGCACAGACACCGGCGAGTCCACGCTGCGGGGAATGTTCAAGGAGGTCATGGCCTCGGTGGCCACGCCCGTGTCCATCGTGACGACGATGTCCGACGACAATCTGCCATGCGGCGCGACCGTCAGCGCCTTCGCCTCTCTCTCGATCGATCCGGTAATGGTCCTGGTCTCCCTCGACCGGAGGTCGACGACTCTCGAAGTGATCCGCGAAACCGGCCGTTTCGGTCTCCATGTACTCGGTGCCGACCAGGCCGGCCTGGCGTTGTCGTTCGCCACCAAGAACGGAATCGACAAATTTCACGGGACCAGCTGGAGAATCGATCGCGGAATCCCGCGACTCTCGCAGGCGTCGGCCTGGATAGCGGCCAGCGTGGCCGACATGGTCGACGGCGGTGATCACGTGATCGTTCTCGGTCGGGTCGACGCCGCTGAACCGACCGGGAGAAAAGAGCCGCTTGTCTATTTTCGGCGCACCTTCGGAACCCACTCGCCGCACCCCGGTAACTCCTGAGCAAGAATGGAATGTATCAATGGAACAGCATGTCAGGGTCGGGTTGCTCGGGTGCGGGACCGTCGGCGAGGCATTCGCCGAATTGCTCGTCGAGCGGAGCCCCGCGATCGAGAGCGTGACGGGTATCTCCCTTGAACTCGCGCGTATTGCCGTCCGCGATCCGGGAAGGCCGCGCTCGTCGAAACTGGACCCCGAACTTTTCACCGGGAACACCGACGACGTCGTCAAGGCCGAGGACATCGATATCGTGGTCGAACTGATCGGTGGTACGAAGCCGGTCGGCGAGCTGGTCATGGCGGCGTTGAAGGCGGGCAAGCCGGTGGTGACCGCCAACAAGGAGCTCGTCGGGAGCGCGGGTCCCGAGCTGTTCGCCGCGGCCGAGCAGGCTGGAGTCGACTTCTTCTTCGAGGCCGCGGCTGTGGCGGCGGTGCCGATCCTGCGACCGCTGCGGGAGTCGCTGCTCGCCGAGGACGTGACTCGGGTGGCCGGCATCGTGAACGGCACCACCAACTACATACTCACCCGCATGATGGCCGACGGCCTCGGCTTCGGCGAGGTGCTGGCCAAGGCTCAGGAACTCGGCCTGGCAGAGCCCGATGCGACCGCCGACATCGAAGGAGCCGACGCGGCGTCCAAGGCCGCGATCCTCGCCTCACTGGCGTTCAACCAGTCCGTCGTGGCGCACAACGTCACCCGCGAGGGCATCACCGGTCTCGAACCGGAGGACTTCGAACTGGCCGCCCAGTTCGGATACGTCATCAAGCTGCTTGCGGTGGCCGAGCGTTTCCCCGACGGCCCGGACGGGATCGGATCGGTGGGTGCCCAGGTCTTCCCGGCCCTGGTGGAACGCGACCACCCGCTGGCGACCGTCCGCGACAGCTTCAACGCGGTGTTCGTGACGACCTCCGCCGCCGGTGAGCTGATGTTCTACGGGCACGGCGCCGGCCCCCGGCCGTCGGCGTCGTCGATCCTGGGCGACGTCGTCAGCGCCGCGGACCATCTGCGTCGCGGCACGCACCGCCGTGTGCCCGTCGGCCCGCCCGCGGTCATGCGGCCCACGCAGGAGCTGGTGCACTCCTACTACATACGCACTGAAGTGAACGAGGCCCCAGGCGTCCTGTCCGAGGTGACAGGCGTCTTCGGGCGCCACGGCGTGTCGATCCGCAAAGTGGACCAGCAGGGTTCGGAATCACAGGCCCGCGTCGTGTTCATCACCTTCCCCGCGACCGAGCATGCGCTGCACAGTGCCCTCGAGGAGCTGCGGGGCCTGGGACACGTCCGGGACGTCGGCCGGGTGCTGCGGATCTACAAGTGACGCCTTGAGAGGTCGTTTCCAGCAGCCGGTCACTTTCGGAAAGCGGACGGATACTCAGCGCTCGGCCCGCCGTGCCTCCCGTACCCGCCGCAGGCGGTTCACCGTCACCGGGTCCAGTGCCAGCGCTCTCTCGTCGTCCAGCAGCGCGTTCAGGAGCTGGTAGTAGCGCACCGGCGCCAGGCCCAGCTCCTCGCGTATCGCCCGCTCCTTCGCGCCGGGGCCGGCGAAGCCCCGGCGCTCCAGCGCGAGGATGGCCCTTTCACGGCTGCCCAGTTCCATGTGCGCAACCGTAACGCCGGGCACCGACAACCGGCTCAGCCGGAGGTCCGGCTGTCGGCCGTCGTCGCCGTGGCCTGGAGGCGGGTCAGGATGGCGGAGGGGCTGCCGTCGGGGGCCACCGCCTGGCCGATGTCGTTCTTCACGGCCGCGCTGACCGCCGCCCAGGAGGTCTTGCCGACCGGGTAAAGCTGGGAGGTCGGCAGCTGGTCGAGGAAGGCGTGCAGATCCTTGTCCCGGGCCGAGTCCGAATCGCTCATGGCGTTGGACGCGGAACCGGTGACCGGCAGCAGCCCGTACTCGCGGGAGAAGGCGAGGACGTTCTTCTGCTCGTAGACGAAGTCGAGGAAGTCGCCTATCTGCTTCGCGTGCCCGTTCTGCTTGAAGCCCATCATCCAGTCGGCGACGCCCATCGCGGCCTTGGCCTTGCCGGTGGGGCCCGGCATCGGGACCATGCCGAACTTCACGCCCTTCTGCGCGGCCTGCTGGATCAGCGTGGGATGCCCGTTGAGCATGCCGACCTGGCCGTCGGCGAAGGCGGCGAAGGCGGCCGCACGGTTGAGCTTGCCGGGCGCGACGGGCCCGGTCAGGCCCTTGCCGACCAGGTCGTCCTTGAGCCAGGTGAAGGTCTGGACGTTCTGCGCGGAGTCGATGGTGTAGGTGCCGATGTCGTCGGTGTAACCGCTGCCGCCGTTGCCGCCGGTCAGCAGCCACTGCATGGTTTCCGCCTGGGCCTCCTCGGGGCCCAGCGGCAGCGCGAAGGGGTACTTCACGCCCTTGTCCTTGAGCGCCTTGGCGTCGGCGGCCAGCTCGTCCCAGGTGGTGGGCGGGGTGATGCCGGCCTTGGCGAACAGGGTCTTGTTGTAGAAGAGCACGCGGGTGGAGGCGCCGAACGGGATGCCGTACTGCGCGTGGTTCCACTGGCCCGCGTCGGCGAGCTGGGAGAGGAAGTCGGCCTGGGTGCGAATGGAGAGCAGGTCGGAGGCCTGGTAGAGCTTGCCCGCGGCCGCGTAGTCGGCGTAGGCGCCGATCTGGGCCATGTCGGGGGCGTGCCCGGCGTCGACCATCTCCTTGACCTTGCGGTCGACGTCGTTCCAGGAGTAGACGCTGACCTCGACCTTCACGCCGGAGTGCTTGGCCTCATAGGCCTCGGCCAGCTTGTCCCAGTACTTCTGCGAGCTGTTGGCGGCGGAGTCGCCGTAGTCGGCCGCGACCAGCTTGAGGGTCACGTCGGAGGACCCCGTGCTTCCACAGCCTCCGAGGGCCGCCGCCATGCCCAGTGCGGACACCACCGCGATCGTTCCTGCCGTACGCCGACGCACCGTCAAAGCCCCAACCCTGCTGTCTGACCGTTCAATATGTGGACACATAAGGTCTACACCACGTGAGTGGACTAGACCTCTTGTGGGTCGGCGGGCCACACTGTCCCCGTGAGACATGTCATCGCCCTGGACGTGGGCGGTACCGGGATGAAGGCCGCCCTCGTCGGCGACGACGGCGAACTGCTGCACCGTGCCCGCCGCGCGACCGGCCGCGAGCGCGGGCCCGACGCGGTGGTCGAGACCATCCTCGACTTCGCCGCCGAGCTGCGCGCGTACGGCGTGGCGCACTACGGCGAGCCGGCCGCCGCGGCCGGCCTCGCGGTACCCGGCATCGTCGACGAGGAGCACGGCATCGCCGCCTACGCGGCCAACCTCGGCTGGCGGGACGTACCCCTGCGCGACCTGCTCGCCGACCGGCTCGGCGTGCCCGTGGCGCTCGGCCACGACGTGCGCACCGGCGGGCTCGCCGAGGGCCGGATCGGCGCGGGCAGGGGCGCCGACCGGTTCCTGTTCGTGCCGCTCGGCACCGGGATCGCCGGCGCCATCGGCATCGCCGGACGCGTCGAGTCCGGCGCGCACGGCTTCGCGGGCGAGATCGGCCACGTCGTCGTACGGCCGTCCGGCACCCCCTGCCCCTGCGGGCAGCGCGGCTGTCTGGAGCGGTACGCCTCCGCGTCCGCGGTCGGCGAGGCCTGGGCGGCGGCCTGCGGGGACCCGGAAGCGGACGCCGCCGACTGCGCGAAGGCCGTCGCGTCCGGTGACCCGAACGCCGTCCGGGTCTGGCAGGAGGCGGTGGACGCGCTCGCGGACGGGCTGGTCACCGCGATCACCCTGCTGGACCCCCGCACGCTGATCATCGGTGGCGGCCTGGCCGAGGCGGGGGAAGTGTTGTTCCAGCCACTGCGGGACGCCGTGCGGCAGCGGGTCACCTTCCAGAAACTCCCGTCCATCGTCCCCGCCGCCCTGGGCGACACGGCCGGCTGCCTGGGCGCGGGACTTCTTGCCCGGGATCTCCTCAACCACACCGACCATACGGAGGTAACCCCCTGATGGCAGCCGACCCAGGGGCGCGGGGAACTGCGCGACCAGCCACGACGCACCCGCAGCCCGCGACGGCCGCAACCGCCCTCGTGCTGTCCGGCGCCAGCGTGGTCCTCCCCACCGGAACGGTCGAAGAGGGCCAGGTGATCGTCGACGGCACCCGCATCACCAGCACAGCCCCAGCAAACGCCCAGGTCATCGACGTACGAAACCACTGGGTGGTCCCCGGCTTCGTCGACATCCACAACCACGGCGGCGGCGGAGCCTCCTTCTCCGGCACGGTGGACGACGTACTGAAAGCCATCCGCACCCACCGCCTGCACGGCACCACCACCCTGGTCGCCTCCACCGTCACCGACGAGATGGACCTGCTGGTCCAGCAGGCCGGGCTGCTGAGCGAGCTGGCCGAGCAGGGCGACATCGCCGGGATCCACTTCGAGGGGCCGTTCATCTCGCCGTGCCGCAAGGGCGCGCACTCCGAGGAGTTGCTGCGCGACCCGGAGCCGGCCGAGGTGCGCAAGCTGATCGACGCGGCCCGCGGCAAGGCGAAGATGGTCACCCTCGCCACCGAGCTGCCGGGCGGCATCGATTCCGTACGACTGCTCGCGGAGCACGGCGTGATCGCCGCCGTCGGCCACACGGACGCCACCTACGAGCAGACCGTCGAGGCCATCGACGCGGGCGCCACGGTCGCCACCCACCTCTTCAACGCGATGCCCACGCTCGGCCACCGCTCCCCCGGCCCGATCGCGGCCCTGCTGGAGGACGAGCGGGTGACGGTCGAGCTGATCAACGACGGCACGCACCTGCACCCCGCGGCGCTGGAGCTGGCCTTCCACCACGCGGGCGCCTCCCGGGTCGCCTTCATCACCGACGCGATGGACGCGGCCGGCATCGGCGACGGCCGCTACATGCTCGGTCCGCTGGAGGTGGAGGTCAGCGAGGGCGTGGCCCGGCTGGTGGAGGGCGGCTCGATCGCGGGCTCCACGCTGACCCTGGACCGGGCGTTCAAGCGGGCGGTGACCGTCGACAGGCTGACGGTGGAGGACACCGTGGCGGCGCTGTCCGCGAACCCGGCCCGGCTGCTCGGCCTGTCCGACCGCATCGGGTCCCTGGAGCCCGGCAAGGACGCCGACCTGGTCCTGCTGGACGCGAACTTCGACCTCAAGGGCGTGATGCGCCGGGGTGAATGGGTGGTCGTGCCCCAACTGCCCTGATCCATCCCCCAACTTCGCCGGACGGCGGCCGATCCTCCCCCTGGGCCGGCCGCCGTCTCTTTGGCATGATCAGGGCCCCGGAAACCGATGACGGACGGACTTCGAGGGAGGTCGGCCCGGGTGATCCTCACGGTCACACTGAACACCGCTCTCGACATCACCTATCGCGTACGGTCCCTGCGGCCACACACCTCGCACCGCGTCTCGGACGTCATAGAGCGACCGGGCGGCAAGGGCGTGAACGTGGCCCGGGTGCTGGCGGCCCTCGGGCACGAGGTGACGGTCACGGGGTTCGCGGGCGGCGCGACCGGGCGGGCGATACGCGACCGGCTCGCGGACACAACCTGCGTGAGGGACGCACTGGTCCCGATAGCCGGGGCCACCCGCCGCACGATCGCCGTCGTCGACGAACTGACCGGCGACACCACCCAGTTGAACGAGCCGGGCCCCCAGATCTCTCCCACCGAGTGGGACACCTTCCTGGACCGCTACGCGGAACTCCTGCCCTCCGCCTCGGCGGTGTCCCTGTCCGGCAGCCTGCCGCCGGGGGTGCCGGTCGGCGCGTACGCGGGCCTCGTACGATCGGCCAGGACGCTGGGCGTCCCCGTCCTCCTGGACACCAGCGGGGAGCCCCTGCGTCGCGGGGTGGCCGCCCGCCCCGACATCATCAAGCCCAACGCCGACGAACTGGCCGAACTCACCGGCTCCCACGAGCCCCTACGCGCCACCCAGGACGCCCGCCGCCGAGGCGCCCACGCGGTGGTGGCCTCCCTGGGCGCGGAGGGCCTACTCGCGGCGACCCCTGAGGGCCGCTGGCGCGCCACCCCACCGTCCCGAGTCCACGGCAACCCGACCGGCGCAGGCGACTCGGCGGTGGCGGGCCTGCTGTCGGGCCTGGTGAAACGCCTGCCGTGGCCGGAGCGACTAGCCCGCGCGGTGGCGTTGTCGGCGGCAACCGTAAAGGCACCGACAGCGGGCGAGTTCGATGCTCCGGCGTACGAGGAGCTGCTGGGGCGGGTGGCAGTGACAAGTGAGGTCATCGCAGCTTGAAAACCGGCCAACCACGGCCGATGACCATCGACGCACACCACTTTTTAGAACATATGATTGCCAGCGACCACAGATCTATTTCTCGCTGGGGGAACACATACGCAAATCACCGGCCATCAAGCAACTCGCGGCTCTCGGTTTGGCCTCGATGGGACTCGTCATCTCCATGAGTTCCACGGCGTCGGCCGATCAAGCGGGAGTCTGGATGAGCGATGGCCACTACTTCAGTATACGAAGCGCTCCCAGCACCTCGTCGACCATACTCCACACGGTTACCGACCCCCGTGCCAGGATTCCTTGCACCACTACCCCGTGCACGCGGCAGAACAACGGCGGCTCATACAAGTGCTGGGCTGGGGGCCCTTCCGACAATGACTGGGTCAAGGTGAAGGCGGACGGAAAGACGGGTTGGGTGGCCATCCTCTGCGTCGAAGGCGGACGCATCTAAGCAGCGGGTGTTGCGATCTCGGCGGCCGCCGAGATCGCAACACCGCTTCGGGGCTCAGCCGCCGGACTTGACCTAACCCTTCACCAGCCACAACTGGTCGAGATTCGCGTTGCATTGGTTGCCGTCGTTGCAGGCGATCTGGATCGTGTTCGCGCCCTTGTTCAGGTTCACGTTGGACCAGGTGGTCTTCCAGCCCTTCTCCCAGTCACCTTGGGGCGTGCCGCCACCGAAGTTCTTCATCTGTATCGGCCGCGAGTCCACCTTGCCGTTGACGACCAGGGTCGCGTTGGCGTCCACGCCCGGGATGCCGTAGCGCACGTACAGCCGGTAACTTCCGGCCTTCTCGACGTTGTTGACCGACCAGGTGACCGTCGCTCCGACGTGGTTGAAGCCCGTCACATAGGTTCCGCCCTTGGCTTGCGAACCCTTGACGTCCGACGCCGTCGTCACGCCGGGCCCGAGCAGCAGCGCGCTCGCGTCCGTCTTCGGCAGCTCCCCCGCCGCCGAGCTGCTCCCCGACGGGCTCGGCTCGCTGCTCTGGGACTGGGTCGGGGTGCTGTCCGACTTGCTGTCGGTCTTCTTGCCGTCGTTGCCGTTGATCACCGCGATGCCGATGCCTATGACGACCGCGGCGACCACTGCGATCGCGCCGATCAGCAGGCCCTTGGTGTTCGGGCCGCGGCGGCCGCCGGTGGGCGCCATGGGCTGGCGGCTCGTCGGGGCGCCGCCCGGCAGGGTCTCCGGGGCCTGGTAGTGGGCGTTCGGCTGGCCGTAGGCGCCCTGCTGCTGCGGGACCGTGGGCTGCGGCTGGCCGTACGGGGCCTGCGGCTGGCCGTACTGGCGCTCGCCGACCGCGCGCACCCTGCTGCTCCTGCTGACCGAGTTCGGGTAGCCGTAACCGCCGGACGGCGGCTGGGCTCCTCTGGCCTGGCCGTCGGCGTACAGATAGCCGAACGGGTCGTCGTCCTCGGGCGTGCTCGGGCTGTTTTCGCCGGGCGTCATCCCTTGGTCTCCTCAGCGGGTGCGAGTGGATGTGGTACAGGTCTGGAATGGCGAGCCTACCCGCTCTGGCTGGCCCAAACGGGTGACTCGTACCGCATCAACTCGCTGACCTGCGGATCACCCGGCGCGGCGGTGCTGTTTGGGACGAGATCGTTTCTCTACGTACATCCGCTCGTCGGCTGACTTCAACACTTCGTCCGCAGTCATGCCGCAGTGTGCCCAGCCGATGCCGAAGCTGGCGCCCACCCGGACCGCCCGGCCCTCCGCGCGGATCGGCTGGATGATCTCGTTGCGCAGGCGTACCGCCAGGTCCTGGGCGTCGGCCTTGCCGAGGCCGTCGGCGAGGATCACGAACTCGTCGCCGCCGAGCCGGGCCACGGTGTCGCCGTCGCGGACGCCCCGGGAGAGCCGGCGGGCGACCTCGATCAGGACCGCGTCGCCCGCGTTGTGACCGAACCGGTCGTTGATCGACTTGAAGCCGTCCAGGTCGCAGAAGAGGACCGCCAGGCCCTTGGTGCCGTCGTCGTGGCCGTCCTCGGGGGCGACGGAGTGCACGTGGTGGTCGAAGGCGTCGTACGCCTCCGTGCCCGGCGCGAAGTCGAAGCCGTGGCCGGCCTGGCTGTCGTAGGCCGGGTGGCCGTAGGCCGCGTCCAGGGAGTCCAGCTCGCCGGGCTGGGACGGGCGCTGGCAGATGCGGGCCGACAGGCGGGAGCGCAGCTCGGCCGAGTTCGGCAGGCCGGTGAGGGAGTCGTGGGAGGCGCGGTGGGCGAGCTGCAGCTCGCGGCGCTTGCGCTCCTCGATGTCCTCGACGTGGGTCAGGAGGAAACGGGGGCCGTCGGCGGCGTCGGCGACCACCGAGTTGCGCAGGGACACCCAGACGTAGGTGCCGTCGCGGCGGCCGAGGCGGAGCTCCGCGCGGCCGCCCTCGGCGGAGGTCCTGAGCAGGGTGCCGATGTCCTCGGGGTGGACGAGGTCGGAGAAGGAGTAGCGGCGCATCGCGGAGGCGGGACGGCCCAGCAGCCGGCACAGGGCGTCGTTGGTGCGCAGGATCCTGCCGTGCTGGTCACCGCCCATCTCGGCGATCGCCATGCCGGAGGGGGCGTACTCGAAGGCCTGCCTGAAGCTTTCCTCGCTGGCCCTGAGCGCCTGCTGCTCGCGCTCCAGGCGGACTAGTGCCCGCTGCATATTCGCGCGTAGACGCGCGTTGCTGATCGCGATGGCGGCCTGGAAGGCGTACATCTGCAGGGCCTCGCGGCCCCAGGCGCCGGGCCGGCGGCCGTTGCGCGGCCGGTCGACCGATATGACGCCGAGCAGCTCGCCGGAGGCGCCGCCCTGCACGCCGGGCGTGTACATCGGCGCGAAGAGCCGGTCGGAGGGGTGCCACTCGTCCTCGAAGCGCGGCGCGGGCCCGTCGGTGTACCACTGCGGGACGTCGTCGTCGTCCAGCACCCAGCCCTCGGTGTGCGGTATGAAGACCAGGTCGCCCCACGTCTCGCCCATGTTCAGCCGGCGCAGCCAGGACTCGCGGGAGCCGACCCGGCCGGTGATCAGGGCCTCGGCGGCGGAGTTCCCGGAGAACGCGGCGACGACGAGGTCGCCGTCGGGGCGTACGAGGTTGACGCACGCCATCTCGTAGCCCAGTGCGCCCACGACGCCGTCGGCCACGGTCTGCAGTGTGTCCGCCAGGCTGCGCGCCGTGTTCATGTCGGCCATGACCTGGTGCAGCTGTCGCAGGGACGCAAGACGGACATACGGCTCCGACTCGGTCTCCATGCTCGCCCTCCCCCCGAGACCTCGCAGCGAATCAAGGGTGCTCGTACAGCTTCCCCGCCACTGAATCACAGCGCGCTGCCCACTCGGTACACAGGGTCAACAATTCTTGCCTTCTGTGACTCAAGTCACAGAAAAACGTGAACAATTGAGTGGAGTTTCTGCCTTTTCCTCATGCGTTTGACGAACGGGGATTGCGGGTGTGGTCCTACTCCGGTCCTAGGACCGGGCTCGGGCGGAGGCCCGATGCGGTGCGCGCGGTGCGGAGATTAGCGTTTCCTGCGTGCTGAAGACTTCCTCGCCCACCGCCCCCATCACTTCCGGGCATGCTGATGGGGTGAGCAACGACGAGTTCCGGGCCGCGATGTCCCGACTGGCCTCGGGTGTGGTCCTGGTCACCGCGCAGGAACCGCCGCTGGACCCGGACGACCCGACCGCACCGGGCGTCGAGGACGTGGGCATGACCGCCACCGCGTTCATGTCCGTCTCGCTGGACCCGCCGCTGGTGCTGGTCAGCCTGCGCGAGGGCTCCCGCATGGACGACCTGCTCGACGAGCAGCCGCTGTGGGCCGTCTCGGTGCTCTCCGAGAGCCAGCGGCATGTCGCGGGCCGCTTCGCCATGAAGGGCCGCATCAGCGACCGTCTGCTCTTCGAGGACCTTCCCCACGTCCGCGGGGAGGTCACCGGCGCGCCGCTGATGGGCGGTGCGCTGGCCACCCTGGAGTGCCGCACCGAGCAGCGTGTGACGGCCGGGGACCACACCCTCGTCATCGGCCGGGTGCTGACCGCGCGGGTGCCGAGCGCGGAGGGCGGACCGCTGATGTATTTCCGCGGCCGGTACCGGCACATGGGGTGACCGAAGGCCCCCGGAATTCCGCGGCGGTGCCGTGAACGCCGTGCCCCGTGCGCGTGGATGACGGCTCGTCCGGGAGAGATGACCCCCGGGAATCCCGACACCGCTCTCACCCTGCGCGTTCCCGGCGCCGGAACGGATCACCGGTTCTTCGCCTTCGCACGCGCGGCCGCCCCCGCCCATGAGTCTGCCGTGGCCGGTCGCGCCCACGCGGCGGAGCCGCACATCGATACAGCCTCGCGCCCCTTCGGGGCGCTCGTGACCTCCTTGGCTAGACCAGCTCGACAGTCAGCGCGGCGAGCCGTTCCGGGTCAGTGACGATGTCGATCGTGGCGATGCGCCCCGCCTCGAAGGTGAAGGCCAGGGCACGCTCGACGCGGCCGTCGAGCAGCACCGCCAGGCCCGTGAGGCCGCCGACCAGCGCGGGACGGGCGACGCCGGCGAGATGCGCGAAGCTCGTCGCACCGGCGGCGACCGCCGACGCGCCGCTCGTCACACCGGCCTCGCTGCGGGCCACCACGTCCGGGTCGAGCATCGCGAGCAGCCCGTCGAAGTCGCCTCCGCGCGCGGCGGAGAGAAACGCGTCGACGACCTGGCGCCGCCGGGCCGGATCGGTGTCCGGGGCCTCGGCGCCCCGCACCCGGCGGCGAGCCCGGCTGGCGAGCTGCCGCGCCGCGGCCGGGCTGCGGCCGAGGACACCGGCGACCTCCTCGAACGGCACGCCGAACAGGTCGTGCAGCACGAACGCGAGCCGCTCGGCGGGGGTGAGGGTGTCGAGGACGACGAGGAGCGCGACCCCGACCGAGTCGGCGAGCAGGGCGTCCTGGGCGGGATCCGGCTCGGCGGACGGTGCCGGGTTCCAGCTGTCCAGCGGTTGCTCGGCACGGGAGCGGCGGGAGCGGAGCATGTCCAGGCAGACCCGGCCGACGACCGTCGTCAGCCAGCCCCCGAGGTTCTCCACCTGCCGGGTGTCGGTCCGGCCGAGCCGGAACCAGGCCTCCTGCACGGCGTCCTCGGCCTCGGCGGCCGACCCGAGCATGCGGTGTGCGACGGCACGCAGATGACTTCGGTGCGCCTCGAACCGCTCGGCGAGAAAGTCCGTACCGCCCCGGTGGTCACCCTCGCGTTCACTGTGGCTCATCAGCCGGCCCAGCCTCTCCGTCCCGTTCCGTACCCGTCGACGGGATGACGGACCGGGAGGCGGGAGTGTGACAGCCGGGCGCGGCGGCTACGTCCAGCCGCGGCCGGAACGGCCCCGCTTCGTGTCCGAGCGCTGCTTCTTCTCCCGCAGGCGCCGCTCGTTGATCCCGCGCGGGATCCGGGTCGGTCTGCGGGGCTTGGGCGGGGGTGCGGTGGCCTCCGCGAGGAGAGCGGCGAGGCGTACGGCGGCGGCCTCGCGGTTGCGCCACTGGGAGCGGTGCTCGGAGGACCGTACGACGACGACCCCGTCGACCAGCCGCCCGGCCAGCCGCTCGAGCGCCCGCTCCTTCCACACCGGAGGGAGCGCCTCGGTGGCGGCCAGGTCGAAGCGCAGCTCCACCTGGGAGTCACTGGTGTTCACATGCTGGCCGCCCGGCCCGGACGACCTGGAGAAACGCCACATCAGCTCGGCCTCGGGAAGCGAGACGGAGCCACGGACGATGTAGGGACCGGACATGTGTCCCATGGTCCCGGTCCGGACCGCCTCACGTCACGCGGTTTTCGCGTCGGTAAAAGAGGTAAAGGGATCCGGAACCATGGGGACCCCCCTCGACGTTCTTCCGGGTGACGGTAGCTTCGTCGGCACAGAAACCTAAAGGGGAAGGACTCCCAATCATGGCTGTAAGCCTGTCCAAGGGTGGCAACGTCTCGCTCACCAAGGAGGCTCCGGGCCTGACCGCCGTCACCGTGGGCCTCGGCTGGGACGTCCGCACCACCACCGGCACGGACTTCGACCTGGACGCCTCCGCCATCGCGGTGAACACGCAGGGCAAGGTCTACTCCGACGCCCACTTCGTCTTCTTCAACAACAAGCAGACCCCGGACAACTCGATCGTCCACACGGGCGACAACCGCACGGGCGAGGGCGCCGGCGACGACGAGGCGATCAACGTCAACCTCGCCGCCCTCCCGGCCGACATCGACAAGATCGTCTTCCCGGTCTCCATCTACGACGCCGAGAACCGCGGCCAGAACTTCGGCCAGGTCCGCAACGCCTACATCCGCATCGTCAACCAGGCCGGCGGCGCCGAGATCGCCCGCTACGACCTCTCCGAGGACGCCGCCACCGAGACGGCCATGGTCTTCGGCGAGCTGTACCGCAACGGCGCGGAGTGGAAGTTCCGCGCGGTCGGCCAGGGCTACGCCTCGGGCCTGGTGGGCATCGCGCAGGACTTCGGTGTGAACGTCTGACGGACGCTGCGCTGTGCGGGAGCCCCTGGTCGTACGGGCCGGGGGCTCCGGCGTTCGGTCGTCAGGCCTGCGAGACGAATGCGGTCCAGGCGGCCGGGGGGAAGGCGAGGCGGGGGCCGGTGGTGTTCTTGGAGTCGCGGACGTGGACGGTGTCGGGGGCGGTGGCTATTTCGACGCAGGAGTCGCCATCCGGACCGCTGCTGTAGCTGCTCTTGAACCACTTCAGCTCGGAGGGGATTCCGGCAGAGGCCTTGCGGATCATGTTTCTCCAAGCATGTGCTCGATGAGGACCAGGGACTCCTGAGGCGGAAGAGCCTGAGCCCGGATGGCGCCATAACGCAGCTCAAGGATGCGGAGCTGCTTCGGGTCAGAGGTGGGTCGGCCATTGAACGCACCATCGGAACGCCCGACAGCTGTCCCGTCCGGGAACTTCAGGATCTCGACCCTGCCTCCCAGACCGGGATGAGCTCCGCTGTTCGTCGGCATCACCTGGAGCGTGACGTTGCGCAACCGGCCTACCTCCAGCAAATGTTCGAGTTGCTGGTGCCACACCATTGTGCCGCCGACGCAACGCCGTAGCACTGCCTCTTCAAGGACAAAGCCGAGGGACGGAGCTGGTGATCGCTCGAAGACGGACCGCCTGGCCATACGAGCCGACAGCACGCGCTCCAGGTCGTCCTCCGAATAAGCGGGCTGCCACGCCTCGAACAGGGCCCGCGCGTGGTCCGGGGTCTGCAACAGGCCGTTGATGCTGATGCACTCGTACACCCCGATCTCGACGGCCTGGGCCTCCAACTTGGCGAGTTCCCGCACCTTCTTCGGGTACCGGACCTTCTTCACGTCCTCCCACGTCGCGGCGATGAGCCCGCCCGCCTTCAAGACCTCGTCCGCCTTGTTCAGGTACTCCTGCCGGGGAATCCGCTTCCCGCCCTCGATCTTGTAGACCAGGTCCTCGCCGTACCCGACCGCGTCCCCGAAGCCGGCGGCCCGCATCCCCACCGCCTCCCGTCGCAACTTCAGCCGGCGTCCGACCGTCGCGATCACCGCCACGCCCCACTCGTCGTCCGGGTCGACCTCCCAACCCGGCTCGACCGCCTCACCGTCCACGCTCATGCCGCACCCCTCCGCCAGTACGTCCGAACTCGCGACGCCCCTACCCCTACGGCCGCTCCCGACAGCCCGGACACCACCGGACAAGCTCCGGACAGTCACCGTACGTATCGGCGTCATCACTGTTCACGGTAAGCCCGCATCGCCACGCTGAGTGACGTGAACCAGGAAATCGCCGCCATCCCCAACTTCACCGTGCAGCTCTCCCCCACACCACGCGGAGCCCGCCTGGCCCGACTGCTGGCCACCGAACAACTCCGCACCTGGGGACTGCCGTTGGATCCGGCGGCGCACATCGTGGCCGAGCCGGCGGCGAACGCGGCCACCCACGGCCGAGTACCGGGACGCGACTTCCGCCTCATGCTCTACGTCGTCGGCGGCACCCTCCGCATCGAGGTCACGGACACACGAGGTGACCGCCTGCCGCGCACCCAACTCCCATCTGTGGACGCCGAGTCAGGCCGTGGCCTCGTGCTCGTGGACGCGCTCGCCGACAGGTGGGGTGTCGCACCGGGGTCGCGGCCACGCAAGACGGTGTGGGCCGAGGTTCGCATCGACCGGAGCACGGCGAACCCTGCTCCGGTCGGGCCATGCTCCGGTGGGACGGGAAGCCTTTCCCGAAAAGCGGGAGACTGAAAGAACCCCCACCAAACCCCACCCCTCCCGCCCGCCGAGTGCCCTCACCCACGCGGGTGGACATCACCAACTCCGCTGGATTTCGGGTCGGTTGCCTGCCCTACGCTCAGCGCAACACAACCGCACACATGCAACGGCCCTCGCCGGGACGGCAATCCCAGTGCGAGGGCCTGACCACCGAGGAAGAAAGCCGCTTCCTGATGGATACCGAAAACCCTAGCGTGCCCCCGCATGCCCAGTCCCGCCTTGCCGCCAACAAACACCCGAACCGGCGGCACCCCGACACCGGCGGCGGTCTGATCCACGACCACACCCGCCACACCACCCGCTTCACGGTGATCGGCAACCACCTCACCCAGCACAAGGAACTGTCGCTCCTGGCCATCGGCCTCGGCGCCCACATCCAGTCGCTGCCACCCGGCGCCTCCGCCGACATC
Source organism: Streptomyces griseochromogenes (assembly GCF_001542625.1). NCBI lineage: Bacteria > Bacillati > Actinomycetota > Actinomycetes > Kitasatosporales > Streptomycetaceae > Streptomyces > Streptomyces griseochromogenes. The sequence goes on from NZ_CP016279.1 coordinate 10,322,060, forward strand.
AAGACTCTGGCCGCCCGCTTCCCCGAGGGTCCGACCCGCGTCGCCGCCGCCCTGCGCGAACTGGAGGCCCACGGCTATCTGCGCCGCGAACGGGAACGCATCCCCGGCGGCCGCATCGTCACCCGCACGATCTCCTGCAACCAGCCGAAGCCGCACCGCGCCCACCGGGCCGACCGCGCAGCCCCGGCGCCCGCAGCCGCACGGCCCGTACGCACACGCCCGGCCCCGGCACCCGTGCTCCAAGCCGCACAGAACACCGCTGTCCCCAAGAAGCGCCCCGCGCGCCCCCTCCCCGCCGTACCGCATCCGGCATACCCGTCCCCCACCCTCCTCCAGACCGCTACGGACCTCCTCGCCGGCCTGCGCCACCTGGACCCCCGCCTCCTCCTCTCCACCCGAGACACGGCCCACCTCACCCCCGGCGTCGCCGCCTGGCTGGAGCGAGACGTCAGTCCCGCGGCCGTACGCCACGCCCTGACCAGCGATCTCCCCCCTGAGGGCCCACGCCCCACCGCCTGACCGCCCAGCTGCCGCCACTGCCCCCGTTCCAGACGCCCCCGCCACCCCCACCCCTCCGCCACCCACTCCGGAACTGCGACGGCTGCGACCGCGGCTTCCGCGCGCCCCACCCCGGCCGATGCCGCGACTGCCGCTCCGATCTCCAAGAGGCCGCCTAGCATGGACGTGACGATCCTTGCCCCTGGGCACAGACGACGAGGAGCGAGCGCCATGACCATCGCCCCGGACAACGCGCGGCAGGGCGCCTCCCACCTCTACCGGGCCATGCGTGACTTCGTGGAGTCCACGGACGGCACCCTCCCCGGCAAGTTCGAGATCACCAAGGAAGGGATCGTCCTCGACATGATGTCGCCTGTCCGGCCGCACGAACTCACCGCACTACGTCTCCGGAAACGCCTGGAAAAGGTCATGCCTGAGGAGATCGTGGCCCACACGGGTGAACCCGATGTGGAGGTGGAGCCAGAAGGCATCATGCGCCGCCCCGACATCATGGTGATCGCCGAGGCGGACATGGAGGGAGAGGGGTCCATCGACCCTCGTACGCTCATCGCCGCCATCGAGATCGTCTCCCGCTCCAACCCGGACAACGACTGGGTCACCAAGATGCGCGACTACCCCCTGATGGGCATCCCGGTCTACGCGATCTTCGACCCCCGCACCGGCACCGGCGCCGTCTTCACGGACATCCATCCCACCCCCGACGGTCCCCGCTACGCCACCCGCAAGGACTTCGGCTACGGCGAGGACGTCACCATCGGCGACTGGACGATCTCCACGGACGACCTGCCGTGCTACGAACCCATCGGCCGGTAATAGCCCAGCACCGGATCCAGTTGGGCGAACCACTCCCCCAGCCTCGCCCTCGGCTTCGCCTCGACCACGCACTCGTAGACCCTGCCGTCCAGGTGGACCACCGCCATCATCAGGGCCTTGCCGGACGGGCTCGCCTTGAAGTGGACGCTGCGGATCTCCTGCCAGGAGAAGTCGATGGACAGGCCGTGGTCCTCGAAGGCCACACCTGAGGTGTCGACCACGATCGAGTTGTGACGGTCGACCGCCATGAACTCCGGTCCACCGGCGGGAGGTTGGGGTGGGCTGGGCGCGTAGGCGTTGGGGTAGTGGGGTGACGGTGGGCCGAAGCCCGGCGGGGCAGTCGCCGGTGGAGGCGGTGGCTGCTGGCCGTACGGGGGCTGGCTGCCGTACGGCGGTGGCTGCGTGGTCATCGTCTTCCTGCCTCAGATCGGCGAATACTGTCGCACCATGATTCTCGAACAGCTCCCTCCGGCGGACAGCGCCCTGCCCGGCGGGTCGCCACGCTGGTCGAGGAGCGCTTCCGTGCCGCCGGACGCCAGGCCGCGTGGCTCGCCGTTCTCGATAACAACCCCAAGGGCCTGGCCTTCTGGCCCGCCCTCGCCACGAGGTCGTCGACCGCCACCCCGACCGTGCCCTCGGCCGCCCCTGCGCCGTGCCGGCTCCGGACTCGCCGCCTCGCACGCCGCCGACCACATCCTCACCTGACGCTGGTGGAGCAGGCAGGAGCTGGCCGAGGAGGCGGAGCCGGTGTGGCCGCCGGACCTTGCACGGCTGCTGGACGAGTGGGAGGGCTGAGGCGGCGGTGGAGTGGACGACGCCGGCCGGTAAGAGACTCGGCGCCGTGGTCGGGATCGGTTCGGCCATGCTCGCCGACAGGGTGCTCCCCCACTGCCTCAAGGGCGTGGGAGAGCCACGCCCTTCCGGTCGGGGGCTCCGGTGTGTGGGCGAGGTCTTGATCGTCCAGGCGTCGAATCGAGAAGCGATGTCTGACAGAATTGACGTTCATGGGTCTGCTCGGGGGGCGACCCGGCGCTTTCGCCGGGCGTGCAGACCAAACTGGATATCGCGTCCTCGCGGACGGACACCGGTGACCGACTCGGCCACCGTGGTGGCCGTGCCGTGAGCCCGGCACCCATCACCCCCGGCCTTGTCCGATCACTTCGGATCGATTTCGGGATGATGAGAGCGATACGTGAATCCAGGCCACTGTGGGTGGCCGGTACAGCGCTGATGGCCGTCATGGCGGTCGGGGGATGCAGCGGCACCTCGGGCCCGGAGAACGGCGATTCGGCGAAGAAGCCCGCCCCGTCGGGCTTTTCGGGGACGGAGCCATCGATTCCGCCGCTCGTCCCGGCGGCGGGCGGCGACCCGTCCAAGCCGGTCGATTTCAAGGGCGGCGGTGCGGTCGTCCGGCCCGACGGTTCCATGACCCTGCCCTTGGACGCGTACGTCTCGATGAAGGACGAGCGGACGATCATCCGCGCCGAGAACGTCCTCGCGCAGCAATGCATGCGGGACAAGGGGCTGAAACTCCCCGAGGCACTCATGCTGGACAACGGACCCGAGCCGCCGGCCCCTTATGTCATCTACGGCGTGATGGACATGAAGGCCGTCAAGGTCTACGGGTACCGGGAGCCGTCCCCGGAACCGAAGCCCGCGAGCGGCCGAGCGGTCGATGACGACATCACTCCGGCGGTGAAGCGCGCCTATTTCGACGACCCGAAGAGCGGCAGGCTCGGATGCGCGGGGAAGGCGCGCAGGAAACTCGGCGGCAAGAACCCGGAGACGCTGTTCATGGTCGTCCAGCAGTTGAGGTCACAGACGCTGAGTGCCACCTTCCAGGACAGCCGGGTCGTGGCCACGGTCTCCACGTGGAGTGCCTGCATGAAGAAATCCGGCTACAACTACGACAACCCGCTGGCCCCCGCGCACGACCGGAGCCTCCTCGGCAAAGGCCTGCCCGTCCCCAAGGGGGCGACCTTGCCGCCGCCCTCCCCCGCCGAGATCGCGGCCGCCGTCACGGACGTCGAATGCAAGCGGAAGGCACAGTACGTTCAGACCGCCGCTCTGATTTCCGCCGCATATGAGCGGGAGATCATCAAGCAGCGGGCCAAGCAATTGCAGGACGCGCGGCGTACGCAGAAGCTGAAGGTGGAATCGGCCGAGAAAATCATCAAGACCGGCGCCTGAGCAGCCGTTGTCCATTCATTAACACCAGGACAGGGCCTGCCGAACGGATCGGCAGGCCCTGTGTGCGGCAATTACTTCCAGCGCTGGTTGGAGTTGTTGTAGTCCGTGGAGTTGGCGTAGATGCCGCCGTGGCCCTCGTCGTCCAGGATCCAGCCGGTCTGACGGTTCTTGAGCTTCCAGCCCGACGACGTCGAGATCTCGTACCACCGCTGCCACCAGTTCGTCTGGTCACGCCGGCTGTTGCAGCTCTCGGTGTACACCTGCCGGTAGTAGCCGACGAGGCACATGAGGTGGCCGTTGGACTCGTTGTAGCTGCCGTCGCTGTTCGACTGGTCATACCACTGGTAGTCGTCCTCGTTCACCCCCGGCATGGCCCAAGCGCCCTTGACGGTACCGTCGGAAGTGCCGGTGAGGTAATAGCCGGACTTCACGTTCTTCCACGTGACCCAGCCGTCCGCGGACGCCGCGCCGGACGTGGCGACAAGCAGGGCGGGAACTGCCGCGGCGACCATGAGCGCCTTGGCCATTTTCTTCATCACACGGATCCCCTCCGTTTGGCGAGAGGCGGGCAGGCCGGGTATTCGGGCATGCCGCAGCGCCTCGTCGATCCATGATTGTTGTGACAGATGATCAAGCTGGAGGACAATAACACCCGTTGGTGTCATGTCCACACTTGAGAAATCCTCGGCACGGCGGCGCTATCCGGAAGGCGGGAATCCGAATAGGCCGCGTTCGCGCAGGCGGTCAATGGGTGTCCTGGGGCGGCGCGGTACCGCGATCATGGACCGGAGACAGACCCGCCACCGACGAGGAAGCCCTCCCCATGCCTGTGCCCGCCGACCCGACGGTCCTCCATCCGATGCCCGAGCAGCCCCGGGTGGTGTTGCTCAAACCGCTGGTGAAGTCCCCGCTGATCGAGGTCGGGGAGTACTCCTACTACGACGACCCGGACGACCCGACGGCGTTCGAGACGCACAACGTGCTCTACCACTACGGGCCGGAGAAGCTGATCATCGGCAAGTTCTGCGCGCTGGGCACAGGCGTGCGGTTCATCATGAACGGCGCCAACCACCGTATGGACGGGCCCTCGACCTTCCCCTTCCCCACCATGGGCGGCTCCTGGTCCGAGCACTTCGACCTGCTCACCGGCCTGCCCGGCCGAGGGGACACCGTCGTCGGCAACGACGTCTGGTTCGGCCACGGCACGACGGTCATGCCCGGCGTACGGATCGGACACGGCGCGATCATCGCCTCCGGCGCCGTGGTCACCGGCGACGTGCCCGACTACGGCATCGTCGGCGGCAACCCGGCCCGCCTCATCCGCACCCGCTACGACGACCGGGACATCGCCCGGCTGCTGGCGGTGGCCTGGTGGGACTGGCCCGCGGAGCACATCACCGGGCAGGTGCGGACGATCATGTCGGGCAGCATCGCCGACCTGGAGGCCGCCGCCCCGGACGCCCCGGGCGTGTGACGCGCGGGCGGGAGTTCCCGCGTGGGCGCACCGGCCCGTGACGGGACGCCGTCCCGTCACGGGTGGGCCGGCCTGCCGTCCCCGTACAGCCAGTCCTTCCAGATCTCGGTGAAGTCCTTGTCCGGGACCTTCTTCTCGACGTACTCGGTGAAGTCGGCGGTGCTCGCGCTGCCGTGGCGGCGGGCGGCGGCCCAGCCCTGGATGATGTCGTAGAAGGTGTCGTCGCCGACCTTCTGACGGATCTTCTGCAGGACCATCGCGCCGCGCTCGTAGACGGGGGTGTCCGAGATGTGCGCGGCGCTGGAAGGTTTCGCCGGAGGGAAGGCCCACACCGCTTCGTCGTCGTCCTCGTACAGCTCGTCGAAGGTCTTCTGGGCGCTCTTGTGGCCGTAGTCCTCCTTGTACAGCCACTCCGCGTACGTCGCGAAGCCCTCGTTGAGCCACATGTCCCGCCAGGACTTCGGGGTGACCGAGTCGCCGTACCACTGATGGGCGAGCTCGTGCACGAGCGTGCTGGTGTCGAACTGGTCGGCGGGGAAGACGGGCCGGTTCTGGGTCTCCAGGGCGTAGTCGGCGTCGCCCGGGCGGTCGACGATCGCGCCGGTGGAGGAGAAGGGGTACGGCCCGAAGTTGGTCTCCTCCCAGTCGATGATGTCGGGGATCTTCGCGAGCACCTTCGCGCTCGCCTTGGCCTGGGTGGGGTCGACGGCGGTGACGATCGGCAGGCCGTGGGGGCCCTTGGTGCTGGTGATGTCGTAGTGGCCGATGGCGACCGTAGCGACGTAGCTCGCCATCGGCTGGGCGGTGTGCCAGGCGAAGGTCGTACGGCCCCCCTTGGTGCTCTGGCTCGTCAACTCGCCGTTGGAGACGGCCTGGAGGCCCTCCGGGACGGTGACCGTGATGTCGTAGGTCGCCTTGTCGGAGGGGTGGTGGTTGCCGGGGAACCAGGCCATGGAGCCGACCGGCTCGCCGAGGCCGAGCGCGCCGTCGGCGGTGGGCAGCCAGCCCTCCTTGGCACCGTCGGAGTCGGTGAGGGTCTTCGGGGTGCCCGAGTAGCGGACGGTGGCGCTGAAGGTCTCGCCCTTGCGGAGGTCGTCGTGAGGACGGACGGTGAGCTCCTGGCCCGTGCGGTTCCAGAGGGCGGGCCTGCCCTCGACGGTGACCGAGTCGACGTCCAGTCCGGCGAGGTCGAGGTCGAAGGCGGTCAGGTCCTTGGTGGCGCGGGCGGTGATGACCGCCTTGCCGGTGAGGTGCCGGCTGCCGGGGGTGTAGTCGAGGGTGAGGGCGTAATGGCCGACGTCGTAGCCGCCGTTGCCCGCCTTCGGGAAGTACGGGTCGTATACACCGGCGCTGCCCGGGGTGCCGTGGACTCCGCCGTCGCACGCGGTGCCGGTGAGGGCGAGGGCGAGCAGGGCGGCGGCGGAGGGGACAAGGCGCGCGGATCTGGACATGTCAGTGATCTTAGGCGGGCCGGGTACACCGTGGCGGGGCCGGGCCGGTCGGCGTGACACCATCTCCTGCGTGCTCGACATCGGCTACGCCCTCTCCAACCGCTTCCCGGACCCGCCGCAGACCGACTACCGCCGTGCGGACGTCCACGCGCTGCGGCACGACCTGTTCTGCGGGGACGTCTATCTCGCGGACACCGAGACGGACCGGGAGCTGTCCACAGCCTGGGGATGGGTGCCGGTGCTGGACTTCGCGTGGGCGCTGTGCGACATCGTGGAGCGGCTGGACCGGGATCCCCTGGGCTCGCGTGCCTCGCGGCCGCAGCTGGCGGAGCTGGACTTCACCGAGTCCACCGACCGGATGCTCTTCGAGCGCCGCTTCGGCTGGGTGGACGTCGAGGCCGACTGGATGCCGGCCGAGGAGTCCCCGCTCACCTTCCCCCACGCCGAGCTCCGCCGTGAGTCCCGCGACTTCCTGCACGACCTGCTCGCCGACCTGACCGACCTGCACGAGGACCTGGCGGAGAACCCGGCGATCTGGACGCTTCAGGCCCGCTTTCCGCGGGTGGCCTGAGCGCGCGATCAGGACTCCGCCCGGCGGTGGAGGAGAGGGGGCTCCGACTCCGCTCCTGCCAGGGTCATGGAGCTGGTGCCGTGATCCTTTCGCCGGAACGCGACGGTGTGCCGGCCCACCCGTGACGGGCGGCCGGCCACCGCAGTGCCGTGGGCGCGGGGCTACTTGACGTTGACCGCCTTCCAGGCCGCCGCCACCGCGTTGTACTCCGCGCTGCCCGACCCGTACAGGTCGGCCGCGGCCTGCAGGGTGCCGGTGCGGGCGCCCGCGTAGTTGGTCGTCGAGGTGAAGTACGTGGTCAGGGCCTTGTACCAGATCTGGTCGGCCTTGGCCCGGCCGATGCCGGTGACCGTGGAGCCGTCATAGGTCGGCGAGTTGTAGGAGACCCCGTTGATCGTCTTCGCGCCGCTGCCCTCGCTCAGCAGGTAGAAGAAGTGGTTGGCGACGCCCGACGAGTAGTGCACGTCGAGGCGGCCGACCGACTTCGACCAGTAGTCGGCGGAGCCGCCGTCCTTGCTGGGCTTGTCCATGTAGCGCAGCGGGGTGCCGTCGCCGTTGATGTCGATCTTCTCGCCGATGAGGTAGTCACCGACGTCGGAGGAGTTGTTCGCGAAGAACTCCACCGACGTGCCGAAGATGTCGGAGGTGGCCTCGTTCAGGCCGCCGGACTCACGGCTGTAGTTGAGCTTCGCCGTGGCCGCGGTCAGGCCGTGGCTCATCTCGTGGCCGGCCACGTCGAGCGAGGTGAGCGGGTCGGTGTTGTTCGTGCCGTCGCCGTACGTCATGCAGAAGCAGCTGTCGTCCCAGAAGGCGTTGACGTAGGCGTTGCCGTAGTGGACACGTGAGTAGGCGGCCTTGCCGTCTCCCGCGATGCCGTTGCGGTTGAACGCGCTCTTGTAGAAGTCCCAGGTGACGGCGGCGCCGTAGGCGGCGTCGACGCCGGCGGTCTGGCGGTTGTTCACGGTGCCGTCGCCCCAGACGTCGTCGGCGTCGTGGAAGAGGGTGCCGGTGCCGGACGTACCGCCGTTCAGGTCGTAGGTCTTGTGGCCGCCGCGGCCGCCGTCGACGAGGTCGTAGCCTCCGGAGGCGGAAGCGGTGGTGCCGAGCGTGACCGTGCCGCTGTACCGGCTGGTGCCGGTGCCGGTGTCGATCGCCTCGTAGGAGTAGATCTTCTTGCCGGTCTGCGCGTCGGTGATGACGTGCAGCTCGCTCGGGGTGCCGTCGTGCTGGACGCCCTTGACGACGGACTCGTAGGCGAGGACCGGTTTGCTGCCGGTCGCCCAGATGACCTTGCGCGAGGTGGCGGCGGTGGCCCTGGCGGAGTCGGAGGCCTTGAGGGCGGTCTTCTTCGCGCTCGCGGGGGAAACGGCCGCGGCGGTGGTCGGCACGGATATCCGGGCCTTGGCCGCCTTGTCGACGCCCTTGAGCGAACCGTTCTTCGCCACATGGGTGACCAGGTCGCCGCCGAGGACGGGCAGACCGGCGTACGTGCGCTCGTAACGGGTGTGGACCGTGCCGTCGGCGTCCTTGACCACGTCCCGGACGACCAGCTTCTCCTTGGCACCGAGGCCGAGTTCGCGCGCCGCCGCACCGGCGTTGTGCTGGGCCGACGCGAGGGCCGTGGCACGGGCCGACGCGCTGAGCGGGAGGGCGGCGGCGCCGGGGGTGTGCGTGGGGGCGGCGGTGGCGGCGCCGTTCTGCAGCGCGAGCACGACCATCGCGGCCGAGCCGACCAGGGCGGCGGCGCGGACGGCGGTCTTGCGGGAGGTGCGGGGAGCGTGGGGCTGCTGTCTCACTCGATCTCCTTCGGGCTGGTCTCCGTGGGGTTGGAGACACAGGCGGGACACAGGGGATGCACAGAGTTGCGGCGGCGAGGAGAGAGTGACATCGAGAACGGCCTGTTTGACAGGGCGCCGACAAGACTTTACGTGTTTGTATCCGAAAGACGTACCGCGGAATCCGTTATACGGACGCCAGGGTTGCGCTCAACTTCCTTTTAAAACAGCGCACTTGAGCCCCATGGCGCCACTCGCACGCCACTCCGCCCGCACCACGGCCCGCGCCGCCCACACGGCCTGCCCATGCCGGAGCCGGCGCTCCTGGAACAAATGCGCGTGGTGCGAACTTTCGGCGGCCCAGCTCGTTGATCACGTCGGACAGAAAGGAGAGCTGATGGTCGGCTCGTCGCATGAGGCGCTGCACCGGATCTTCCAGAAGGACCCGGCGCTGCTGACCCGCGCGTTACAGAGTGTGCTGCAGGTGCCGTTTCCCGAACCGCGGGAGATCGCGGCGCTGTGTGGAGGGATTTGATGACGGCGATCCAGTACTTCTGGCGGCACCCGCTGGCCGAACAGGTACGCGAGGAAGGCCGTGAAGAAGGCCGCGAGGAAGGCCGCGAAGAAGGCGGCGAAGAAGGCCGTGAACAGGGGCGGGCCGAGGCCAAGGCCGAGATGATCCTCCACATTCTGGAGTGGCGCGGCATTGAGGTGACCGACGCTGTCCGTGAGCGAGTGGAGGCCTGTGCGGACCTGGGCCGGCTTGAGGTCTGGGCACAGCGGGCGGTGCACGCCACGGACGCGGCAGAGCTCCTGGCCGGGGAGTAGGCCGAACCTGCTGCCCCAAGCCGAGGACGGCGGCGGACGTCACATCACCCGGATCCCCAGCTCCGCCGCCAGCACCGGTGCCAGGTCCAGCAGTTGCCCCGTGCTGATCACCGCGCCCGAGAGCCGGTCGAGACCGCGCACGATCTCCAGCGGAGCGGCCCCGCGCAGGTCCACGTCCTTCAGTGTCGCGCCGCCGAAGTCGGCCTCCTTCAGGGCGCAGTCGACGAACTCCACCCGCTCCAGGCGGGCACCGGCGAAGTCCGGCTCGACCAGGACGCAGGACTCGAAGACGACGTCCTTGAGCTGAGCCTCGCGGAGATTGAGATAGTCGATCTTGCCGCCCCGGATCACCACCCGCTCCAGGACGGCGCCGTGCAACTGGGTGCCGCCCAGGCGGGGGTCGACCAGCTCGACGTCGCGGAACGTGGACTCGGCCAGATTCGTGCCGACACCCCGCAGGCCGGTGAGGACCGAGTCCAGCACCCGGGCCCGGCCCAGGGCCGTCTCGTCCACCGCGCAGCCCGTCAGCGCGCAGTCCATGAAGCGGGCGCCCGCGCCGTCCTGCCCGGCCAGGTCCGCCTCCTGGAACTCCATCCCGTCGTAGTCGCCGTCCGGCTCCAACTCGCCGTCCGCCCACGGTTCCAGCGGCGGCAGCCGCACCTCCGGCCGCCGCGCCGACCGTACGCCTGCCTCGCCCGTCGCTCTCCTCGCCATGCCCCCATGCTGCACCCCGCCACTGACAATCGGCCCTGACCTGCGAACACGCCAGCGATGTCACATTCCGGGGCCCTCCAGCGGTCGTACCTGGGAAACATCCGCACAGCCGAGGGAGACACTCACCCATGCACCACATCACCGTCGTCGGCGGCGGCTTCGCCGGACTCACCGCCGCCATCACCGCCGCCGAGGCAGGCGCCAAGGTCGCGGTGTACGAGGCGCACCACACCCTGGGCGGCCGGGCCCGCACCGCCGAGGGGCCGTACCGCGCGAACGAAGGACCGCACGCCCTCTACAACGGCGGCCCGCACTGGACCTGGCTCAAGCGGCGGAATCTGATCGGGCCGCTCGCCCCGATCCCGCCGCTGGAGGCGACCCGGCTGCGGCTGCGCCATCACGGCGTCCTGCGCCGCACCCCGCCCTTCGCCATGCTCAAACTGCTGCGCCCCGGCGGCCGCCAGGCCCCGGTCGACGCCGACTTCCTGAGCTGGGCGACCGGCATCGCCGGCGAGGAGGGTGCCCGCGCGGCCGCCCACTACGCCGCTGTCGCCCTCTTCCACCACGATCCCGGCGCCCTGTCCGCCGCGTTCGTGCAGGAACGCCTGCGCCGGGCCACCAAGCTGCCGCCGGAGGCGCACTACCCGCGCGGCGGCTGGGCGAGCATCATCGGCCGGATGGCCGCGCGGGCCTGGAAGCTCGGCGTCAGGATCGAGACGGCGTCACGGGTCGACGAACTGCCCGCCGGCGCGCCCGTGGTCGTCGCCACCTCTCTTCCCGCCGCCCGCCGGCTGCTCGGCGACGACTCGCTGACCTGGCCCGGCGGCCGCACCGTGCTGCTCGACCTCGCGCTGCGCACCCGGCGCGGTGACCCCTACATCATCTCCGACCTGGACGCGACCGGCTGGCTGGAACGGTTCACCGGACCGGACCGAACCCTCGCGCCCGTCGGCGAGCAGCTGATCCAGGGTCACTTCCCGATCGGGCCGGGCCACAGGCGCGCCGACGGGCTCGCCCGGGCGGAGGAGTTGCTCGACCTGGGCTTCGAGGGCTGGCGGGACCGGGTCACCTGGCGGCGGGAGGCCGTGGCGGACGGCCGTACGGGAGCCGTGGACCTGCCGGGCCGCAGCTGGCGGGACCGGCCCGCCGTGGACCGCGGCGACGGTGTCTACCTCGCCGGCGACCAGGTCGCGGCGCCGGGCGTGCTGTCGGAGGTGTCCTTCAACAGCGCGATCACCGCGGTGGCACTGATCCTCGGCCGGCCCGCCCTTGACCTCAAGCACGCTTGAGGTCGAAGAGTGGGCCTCCTAGGACACGGACACGACCACGGGGGATCCCATGCATGCCGTCCGCCTGTACGCCTTCGGGCCCGCCGAGAACCTGACCTACGAGGAGACGGAGGATCCTGTCCCGGGGCCCGGTGAGGTGCGGATCGCGGTCGCCGCGGCCGGGGTGCATCTCCTCGACACCGCCCTGCGCGAGGGGCAGCGGGGCCCGCTGCCCGAACCGCCCGTCCTGCCCACCGTCCCCGGCCGCGAGGTCGCCGGGGTCGTGGACGCCCTCGGCGACGGCACGGACGGGGCCTGGCTCGGCAAACGGGTGGTGGCCCATCTGGGCTTCGCGCCCGGAGGCTACGCCGGACTCGCCGTCACCGGCGCCGAACGCCTGCACGAGATTCCGGAGAGCCTGGACTTCGCCGAGGCCGTGGCCATGATCGGCACGGGGCGCACGGCGCTGGGCATCGTGTCCTTCGCCGAGCCGGGCGAGGACGACGTGGTCGTCGTACCGGCGGCCGCGGGCGGCATCGGCACGCTGCTCGTGCAGTACGCGAAGAACGCCGGAGCCATGGTCGTCGGCCTGGCGGGCGGGCCGGAGAAGACCGCCCGGGTGCGCGCGAACGGCGCCGACCTCGCCGTCGACTACACCGGCTCCGGCTGGCCCGCCGAGGTCCGCGCCCGTCTGGGCGCGCGGGAAAAGGGGCACGCCACGATCGTCTACGACGGCGTCGGGGGCGACATCGCCCGGGAGGCGGTCGCCCTGCTCGGGCCCGGCGGCCGCCACCTCGTCTTCGGCTGGTCGGCGGAGGGGATCGGGGAAGACAGGCAGGGGTACTTCGCCGAAGGCGTCTCGGAGTCGGTCCTCGGCCCGGCCATGCTCCAGCGGGCGGGCGGTCTGCGCGCGCTCGAACTGCGCGCCCTCACCGAGGCCGGCGCGGGCCGCCTGCGCCCGGCCGTCACCCGCTTCCCGCTCGCCGAGGCGGCGAGGGCACACCGCGCGCTGCAGACGCGCGGCACGACCGGGAAGGTGGTGCTGGAGCCATGAGGCACGAAAAAGCCCCGCACACCCGGATGCGATACGCCCCGATCCATGGTCTTCTGTCCAGGTGAGCATGGGCCGAAAGGGTGAGCCTCCGCCGGTGCCGCCCGGAGCCGAAGTCGCCGATCCCCGCCGCTGGTGGGGCCTGGTCGTGATCGCCCTCGCCCAGCTGATGGTCGTGCTGGACGCGACGATCGTGAACATCGCGCTGCCGTCGGCACAGCACGCCCTCGGCATGTCCGACGGCAGCCGGCAGTGGGTCATCACCGCCTACACGCTGGCCTTCGGCGGGCTTCTGCTGCTGGGCGGCCGGATCGCCGATCTCGTCGGCCGTAAACGGACCTTCGTCACCGGGCTCATCGGCTTCGCCGCCGCCTCCGCGCTCGGCGGCGCGGCGACCAGCCCGGGCATGCTCTTCGGCGCCCGTGCCCTGCAAGGTGCCTTCGCCGCCGTCCTCGCGCCCTCCGCACTCTCCCTGCTGACCACGACGTTCACCGATCCCCGGGAGCGCGGCAAGGCCTTCGGCATCTACGGCGCCCTCGCCGGCAGCGGCTCGGCGATCGGGTTCATCGTCGGCGGTCTGCTCACCGAGTATCTGAACTGGCGCTGGTGCCTGTACGTCAACGTGCCCATCGCCGCCCTCGCGGTCCTCGGCGCCCTCGCCCTGTTGCGCGACCGCCCCGGCCACGGCGGGGCCCGCCTCGACATACCCGGCGCGGCGCTCGGCTGCGGCGGACTCGTGGCGATCGTCTACGGCTTCAGCGAGGCCGAGCCGCGCGGCTGGACCGACCCGCTGGTGCTCGCCCTGTTCGCGGCAGGAGTGACCCTGCTCGTCGCCTTCGTATGGTGGCAGACCCGGGCCCCGAGCCCGCTGCTGCCGCTGCACATCCTCGGGGACCGCGATCGCGCGGGCTGCGTCCTGACCATGATGCTCGCGGTCATCGGCATGTTCGGGCTGTTCCTGTTCATGACCTACTACTTGCAGGTCATCCTCGGCTACTCGCCGGTCCGGGCCGGCCTGGCCTTCCTGCCGCTCACCGCCGCGATCGTCGTCGGCTCCACCCAGATCTCGGCGCGCCTGCTGAGCCATGTGGCCCCGCGCACGCTCATGGTGCCCGGCATGCTCCTCGCCGCGTCCGGACTGCTGCTGCTCACCCGGATGACGGTCCACTCCTCCTACTCCGCCGAGATCCTGCCCGCCCTGCTGCTGATGGGCCTCGGCATGGGGCTGACCTTCATGCCGGTGTTCGCCACCGCCACCTCGGGCGTCGCCCCGCGGGACTCCGGCGTCACCTCGGCCACCGTCAACACCGCCCAGCAGGTGGGCGGTTCGATCGGTACGGCGCTGCTCAACACCGTCGCCACCACGAGCAGCGCCGCCTACATCACCGCCCACCTGCGCAGCCCGTCCGAGAAGGCCACGGTGATCCCGGCGGGCGTGGTGCACGGCTACACGGTCGCCATCTGGTGGGCGGCCGGCGTCATGCTGCTGGCCGGACTGGTCGCGGGCCTGATGGTGACGGCCCGGGCCCCGGGCACGGCGCACGGGCCGGGGCACCGGTACCGGAGTCGGTCGGCTGACCCGCCCGGCCCGGCGCCCGACGGTGCCTCAGTGGCGTCCCGCCACCCGGTCCGCGACCCGCGCCAGCCGTGAGGACTCCCCGCCGGGGTGGAGGCGTTCGCGCTGGTCCGCCGCGCGATAGGTGGCGTACATGCCCTGCACGCCGAGCCAGCGGAAGGGTTCGGGCTCCCACTTGCGGACCTTGTGGTTCACCCAGGGCAGTTCCGTCAGTTCGGTGCGCCCTCCCTGGCCGGAGTCCTGCTGGACCAGGTCGCGCAAGGTGCGGGCGGCCAGGTTGGTGGTGGCGACGCCCGAGCCGACGTAACCGCCCGCCCAGCCGAGGCCGGTGGCCCGGTCGAGGGTGACCGTGGCGCACCAGTCGCGCGGCACGCCGAGGACGCCGGACCAGGCGTGCTCGACGCGCAGGCCCGCGAGGGCGGGGAAGAAGCGGGTCAGGATCTCGCGCAGGGCCTCGATCGTCTCCGGCTGGGTGCGGCCGTCGTTGTCGGTGCGTGAGCCGAAGCGGTACGGCACCCCGCGCCCGCCGAGCGCGATCCGCCCGTCGGCCGTGCGCTGCGCGTACATGTAGGCGTGCGCCATGTCGCCGAGCGTCTCGCGGCCGTCCCAGCCGATCGCGGCCCACTGCTCACCGGTGAGCGGCTCGGTGGCGATCATCGAGGAGTTCATCGGCAGCCAGGTCCGCCGCTGGCCCTTCAGGGAGGCCGTGAAGCCCTCCGTGCAGCGCAGGATGTAGGGGGCGCGGACCGTGCCGTAGGGGGTCACGGCGTGCTTGGGGCGGATCTCGGTCACCGGCGTGGACTCGTGGATGGTCACGCCGAGCGCCTCCACGGCCGCCGCGAGGCCCTTGACCAGCTTCACCGGGTGCAGCCGGGCGCCGTGCGGGGTCCAGGTCGAGCCGACCGCGCCGGCCACCCTGATCCGCTCGGCGGTCTGCCGGGCGCCGTAGAGCTCGCGGTCCTTCTCGCCGTAGGACAGCTCGTGCTCGTGGAACGCCTTGAGCCGGGCGAGCTGCGCGGGTGTGGTCGCCACCTCCAGCACCCCGCCCCGGTGCACGTCGGCGTCGATGCCCTCCGCCTCGGTGACCGCGACGACCTCGGCGACGGTGTCGTTCATCGCCTTCTGCAGGCGCACGGCGGCCTCGTGGCCGTGCAGTTTCGCGTACCGGTCCCGGCCCGCGATGCCGTTGTACAGCCAGCCGCCGTTGCGGCCGGAGGCGCCGTAGCCGCAGAACTTCTGCTCCAGGACGGTGATACGGAGGAAGGGGGCGGCCTTCTTCAGGTAGTACGCGGTCCACAGTCCCGTGTACCCGCCGCCGACGATCACGACGTCGGCCGACGCGTCCCCGGACAGCGGCTCCCGTTCCGCCGGGAGGCCGTCGTCCGCGTACCAGAAGGAGATGCCGCCGTTGACGACACTGCTTGCCGAGCTGCTCATGCGCGGACGTTAACCCACAGCGTGGCCAGTGTCTCCTTCGGATTCCATGCTTTTCCGCGGCCTCTGACCAGGGGGTAACACGCCAGCCCGATCAGTACGGACAGGAAGTGCCCGAAGTCGGTGAAGGTGCGGCTGGTGGTCAACGGGACCGTGTAGAACGCGAGCAGGGCCACCAGGTACGGATAGCGCCAGGGCGCGGCGATCCGGTAGGCGAGCACCGCCATCACGCCCGCCAGCGCGTAACTCACCCCGATGTCCAGGGTGTTGACCGCCGCGTGCGGGGCATGGCCGTTGCGGATCGCCATGAGCAGGGCCAGCTCGCTGATCAGCGTGGCGAACACATGCGCGGCCGCGCACACCGCGAGCCATCGCGGGGTGCCGAGCCAGCGCTCGGCCTGGGCGTGGAAGAGGGTGTACAGGACGGCGTACGGCACCCAGTGTCCGCCGTCGATCCACATCGCGCTGGTGAACAGCACCCGGACGGGGTTCCGTGACAGTTCGTGGATGTTGGTGGAACGCCGCCGCAGGAAGTGCTGCTCGAACTCCGGCGACATGTGGTGCAGGGCGACGGTGGTGAGGAACAGGATCAGCAGCCACACATAGGTGCCCGGCGCGCTGCGGACGTACGCCGCCGCGGCCCGCGGCCCCTGTCGAAATCCGATGATCCGGTTCACAGATGTCAGTATGGTCGGCAAGATGATCGAGGTGCCCGGCGAGCTGTCCGCTTCTCACGAGAAATTCAACGGCGACGCGGGACGGGCCTTCGTCGCCGACCTGCCCCGGCGGGCCGAGGAGTTCCTTTCGCGCTGGAAGCTGCGGGTGGACGGGCCCGTGATGTACGGGCGGGCCTCGCTGGTCCTGCCGGTCACCCGGGCCGACGGCGGCCGGGCCGCGCTGAAGCTGCAGTTGCTGGACGAGGAGAGCGCCGGCGAGCCGCCGGCCCTGCGGGTGTGGAACGG
The DNA here is from genome assembly GCF_001542625.1 of Streptomyces griseochromogenes. Classification (NCBI taxonomy): domain Bacteria; kingdom Bacillati; phylum Actinomycetota; class Actinomycetes; order Kitasatosporales; family Streptomycetaceae; genus Streptomyces; species Streptomyces griseochromogenes. The sequence continues at coordinate 10,338,686 of NZ_CP016279.1, forward strand.
GGACGGCGCCGTACGGCTGCTGGAACACGACGAGCCGACCTGCACCCTGCTGCTCGAACGGCTCGACGAGAGCCGCGCGCTGTCCGGGCTGCCGGACGCGCGCGAGGCCGTTCTGGTCATCGCCGGACTGCTGGCCCGGCTGACGTCCGTACCGGCCCCGGCGGGACTGCGCGGGCTGGACGGCATCGCGCGGGCGATGCTGGAGCAGGTGCCCTGGGCACTCGGGAGGATCCCGGACGCGGACGGGCGCCGTGTGGTCGCGGACTGCGCGGCGGCGGTGCGCGAGGTGGTGTCCGAGCCCGGCGACCGGCTGCTGCACTGGGACCTGCACTACGACAACGTGCTGGCCGCGGACCGGGAGAAGTGGCTGGCCATCGACCCCAAGCCGCTGGCCGGCGACCCCGGCTTCGACCTGCTCCCCGCGATCCACAACCGCTACGATCCCGCCGAGACCGGCTGGCGCTTCGACGCGCTGACGGACTCACTGGGCCTGGACCGGGAGCGGGCGCGGGCGTGGACGCTCGGGCGGGTGCTGCAGAACTGCCTGTGGGACCTGAAGGACGGCGACCCCCTGAGCGCCGTGCAGCTGGAGATCGGGCGGACGCTGCGCGGCCGCTGACACGCCGCCGGATGGCCTATCCGGCCTACCAAGGGATTAATCGGTCATAGCGTACGAGATATGAAGAGATGTCACATCGCATATCTCGCGTGCACCGCTGCCCTGGTCGGCTCGGGACTGGGTGCGGCCCCCGCGGCGGCCGCCCAGAGGATGCTGGTGGTCCGGCCGGGAGAGTCGATCCAGAAGGCGGTGGACGCCGCACAGCCCGGGGACACCGTTCTGGTGCTCGCCGGCACCTACCACGAGAGCGTCAAGATCAGCACCCCCTGGGTGACGCTGCGGGGCGTGGGCTCCGCGACGGTGATCGAGCCGGACGCGACGAAGGCCCCGGCGAAGGCCCCGGCGAAGACCTCGACGAAGACCTCGGCAAAGGACTCGGCAAAGGACTCGACGAAGGACGCCGACAGCTGCGCCGAGGGCGGCAACGGCATCTGTGTGGTGGGCACCAAGACCAAGAACATCGAGGGCGTCACCGTCGCCGACCTGATGGTGACCGGCTTCAGCCGGACCGGTGTGTTCGGCATGGCGACGGACCGCATGCGGGTGCACGGGGTGTACGCCTACAAGAACGGCGTGTGGGGCATCGCCCAGGAGCGGTCGGTGCGCGGGGTCCTGCGGTACAACTACGCGCGCGACAACGGCGACGCGGGCCTGTTCCTCGCCAACACCGTCAAGGAGGAGGCGGGCGCCTACGACTCCGGGCAGACCCGGGTCGAGTACAACCGCCTCGAGGACAACCGGATCGGGATCACCGTCCGCAGGCTGCGCAACCTCACCGTGGCGGGCAACTACGTGACCGGCAACTGCGCCGGGGTGTTCGTCGTCGGCGACGAGAACCAGCCCAAGGCCGGCGACCTGACCGTGGCGAGGAACCGGGTCACCGGCAACAACAAGTCCTGCCCGAAGACCGAGCGGCTGCCCGCGCTGCAGGGCTCCGGCATCGTCCTGACGGGCACCGAGAAGACCCGGGTGACCCGGAACCTGGTCGCCGACAACTCGGGCACGTCCCCGCTGTCCGGCGGCATCGTGCTCTTCAAGAGCTTCGTGGGCGTGACCAGCGACCAGAACCGGATCGACACGAACGCGATGGAGAACAACTCCCCCGCCGACCTGGTGAACACGGACACGGGCAAGAACAACGCCTTCGAACGCAACTCCTGCCGGGCCTCCAAGCCCGCGGGCCTTTGCTGACCGCCCGACCACTGCCCCTGCTGGACCGACGCAGGCCGAAAGAGAAGAGAGGGCGGCAGATGAAGTCCGCCGAAACAGCCCCACCGCCACCCATGCGGCTGCGCGAACTCGTGTTCGGCGCCGCCTGTGCCGCCGCCGTCCGGGCCACCGCCCGGCTGGGCGTCGCCGACGCCCTCGGGGACGCCCCGATGACCGTCGAGGACCTCGCGGCCGCGGTGAAGACCGAACCGAAGCCGCTGCGGCGGCTGCTGCGGGCCCTGTCCTGCAACGGCGTCTTCGCCGAGCAGCGGGACGGAACGTTCACGCACACCGACATGTCCCGGCTGCTGCGCGAGGACGACCCCGACAGCCTGCGCGCCATCGCCCTGTGGTGCACCGAACCATGGACCTGGGACGCCTGGCCGCGCCTCGACGAGGCCGTGCGCACCGGAAAGAACGTCGTGGAGGACCTCTACGGCAAGGAGTTCTTCGCCTACCTCAACGAGGACGCCCCGCAGTCCGCGGACGTCTTCAACCGCGCGATGACCCGCTCCAGCGAGCAGTCGGCGCGGGAGGTCGCGGCCCTGCTGGACCTGTCCGGGGCCAAGTCGGTCGCGGACATCGGCGGCGGCCAGGGGCACGTGGTGGCCTGTCTGCTGGACAAGTACCCGATGATGCGGGGCAGTCTGCTCGATCTGCCCCGGGTGGTGGAGAACGCGCTGCCCAGACTGCGCGAGGGCGGCGATCTCGCCGACCGCATGCGGATCGTGCCCGGCGACGTCCGCGAGGCGATCCCGGTCGAGGCCGACGTCTACATCATCAAGAACATCCTGGAGTGGGACGACGAGAGCACGTCCCGCACGCTGCGGGGCGTCGTCGAGGCGGGCGGCCCCGGCACCCGGGTCGTCGTCATCGAGAACCTGGTGGACGACACCCCCTCGATGCGCTTCAGCACCGCCATGGACCTGCTGCTCCTCCTCAACGTCGGCGGGGCCAAGCACACCACCGAGTCCATGGTGAGCAGGCTGACCTCGGCGGGCCTGCTGGTGGACGACGTGCGGCCGGTCAACCCGTATCTGCACGCGTTCGACTGCCACGTGCCCGGGTGACGGGGTACCCGGGCCGCAGTGCACCGGCCGCCGGGCCCGCAGTGTCGCGGGCCCGGCGGCCGGTGGCCGTCCGGGGGATGCCGTACGGCTCAGTCGCGCTCCCAGACGTAGAAGCGGTGTGCCATCGCGTCCTTGGGAGACTTCCAGGTCTCGGGGTCGTACGCGCTGACGTACGCCGACAGGCGCTCGCTGATGTCCCGGAACTCGGGGTGATTCGTCACCTTGGCGATGGCGGGTCCGGGCTCGCGCTCGGACTCGACGAGGTGCATGTACACATCGCCGAACTGGAAGAGGCTGCGCCGGGTGACCCCGACGAGGCGGGGCAGCTCTCCGCGGTCGGACTCCGCGAACACCTTGGCGATGTCGGGGGCGGAGCCCGGTGCCATACGGGCGACGATCAGGGCCTGGTGCATGGGACTCGCTCCTTCGTCCGACTCAGTCGGCCAGGGCCGGCGCGGGCCGGTGACCGGCGGCCGCCTTCTCGATCTTGTCCCGGATGAGGGCCATCTGGACCTTGGAGTTCCGGTTGATGTTGTCGGTCATCCAGTCGTCGTCGACCGGGGCGTCCGGCTTCATCGCGAAGTCCTGCGTCCAGAGCATCCGGACGCCGGCGGGCACCTCCTCGTACTGCCACACGATGTCCATGTGGGCGAAGGGGCCGGTCTCGACGCGGCGGGCCTTGACGGTGAGCTTGTCGCGGTCGGGCTCGCGCTCGGAGACCCAGCTCCAGACGGTGCCGTTGTCGTCCGGGTGCATGGTCAGCCGGAACGTCGTCTTCATCCCCTCCCGGGAGAGGACCTCGACGGACGCGTACTCGCTGAACAGCTGGGGCCAGCGCTCCAGGTCGTTGGTCATGTCCCAGACCAGGTCCAGCGGTGCGGCGATGGTGATCTCGTTCTGGGTGTGTCCTGCCATCTCAGGCTCCTGCCATCAGTGTGCTGTTGACGAGGTCGAGGAACTGCCGGGGCGTCTTGCAGCGCTCCGCGTCCGGGGGCATCGGGGTACCGTGCGCGTTCTCCAGCTCGCCCACGATGCCGAGCAGGCCGAGCGAGTCGACGCCGAGCGAGTCGAAGCCGGACTCGCCCAGCTCCAGCAGCGCGTCCGGGACGACGGTGACCCCGGCGGCCTTCTTCATCAGCGCGGCCAGTTCTTCCACGGTGATCTGTGCGGTCATGCGATTACCTCCTGTGCTGCTAGGCGTTGCCGGCGCCGCGCCGCAGCACGAGCGCCGAGTTCGACCCCATGAGCCCCCGGCTCAGCACCAGCGCCGTACGCAGCTCGGCGACGCGGGCGCGGCCGGTCACGAGGTCGAGGTCGTGGCAGACGTCGAAGACGTTCGGCGTGGGCGGGATCAGTCCGTGCTCCATCGCGAGCACGGCCGCCGCGGCATCCAGCACGGGCGCCGCGCAATAGCCGCGGCCGATACCGGTCTTCGGCGCCGTGACCGGCACCCGGGTGCCGTGCGCGCCCAGGGCGTCGGCGAGCGCGAGTGCCTCGGCCCGGTCCGCCTCCACCACCCCGAGGGCGTCGGCGAAGACGACGTCGACCTCCTCGGGCGCGCAGCCGGCGTCCTCCAGCGCCTGCCGGATGGCGTGGGCGAGGCCCTCCCGGGACTCCGTCCAGCGGGAGGCCCCGGTGAAGGTGGCCGCATGCCCGGCGACCAGGGCGCGGATGCCCGCGCCGCGCTCCCGGGCGACCTGTTCCGCCTCCACCACGAGCATCGCGCCGCCCTCGGCGGGCACGAAGCCGCAGGCGGCCTCCGTGAACGGGCGGTAGGCGCGGGCCGGGTCGTCCGCACCGCTCAGCTCCTCGTAGCCGAGCTGGCAGACCACCGAGTACGGGGCCAGCGGGGCCTCGGTGGAGCCGGCCACGATCACATCGGTGCCGCGCCGCACCGCCCGGGCCGCGTGCGCGAGGGCGTCCAGGCCGCCGGCCTCGTCGGAGGCGACGACCGAGCAGGGGCCCTTGAACCCCCGGCGGATGGAGACCTGGCCGGTGCTCGCCGCGTAGAACCAGGCGATGGACTGGTACGGCCCGACGAACCGGCTGCCCTTGCCCCACAGCCGCTGGAGCTCGCGCTGGCCGAACGCGCCGCCGCCGGACCCTGCCGCGGTGACCACCCCGATGGAGTACGGCTCCCCGGAGGTGTCGGCCTGACCGAGCCGGGCGTCCTCCAGCGCGAAGTCGGCCGCCGCCATGGCGAAGTGCGTGAACCGGTCGGTCTGGACGAGGAACCGCTCCTCGATCGTCGCCGCCGGATCGAAGGCGCGTACCTCGCCGGCCACCTTCAGCGGAAGGTGCTCGCAGCCCTCGCGGGTGACCCGGTCGAGGACGCTGAGGCCTTCCTGGGTGGCTTTCCAGAAGGTGTCGGTGCTGGTGCCGTTGGGCGCGACCACCCCGATGCCGGTGACGGCCGCGCGTCGGTCATGCGGTTCGCTCATCGTGTCCTCTCCCTCGTCCGGTCCCTCGTTCTGGTCAGGACCACCGCGGACTGGAAGCCCCCGAAGCCGCTGCCCACGGACAGGACGCTGGTCAGCTTCCGTTCACGGGCGACACGCGGGACGTAGTCCAGGTCGCACTCGGGGTCGGGGGTCTCGTAGTTCGCGGTCGGGGGTACGGCCTGCTTGGCGAGGGCCAGCACACAGGCGACCACCTCGATCGCCCCGATCGCCCCGAGGGAGTGCCCCACCATCGACTTGATGGAGCTCATGGGGGTGTCGTAGGCGTGGTGGCCGAGCGCCCGCTTCACGGCCGCCGTCTCGTGACGGTCGTTCTGCCGGGTGCCGGAGCCGTGCGCGTTGACGTAGTCGATGGCCGTCGGGTCGAGGCGGGCGTGGTCGAGCGCCAGGCCTATCGCCCGGGCCATCTCCAGGCCCTCGCTGGTCAGGCCGGTCATGTGGTAGGCGTTGCCGAAGGTGGCGTAGCCGCCCAGTTCGCAGTACACGTGCGCGCCGCGGGCCCGCGCGTGTTCCAGCTCCTCCAGGACGAGCACCGCACCGCCCTCGCCCATGACGAAGCCGTCACGGTGGTTGTCGAAGGGCCGGGAGGCGTGTGCGGGGTCGTCGTTGTTCGGGGAGGTGGCCTTGATCGCGTCGAAGCACGCCATGGTGATCGGGGAGATCGGCGAGTCCGACGCGCCGGCTATGCAGATGTCGGCACGGCCCTCCTCGACCGTGTGGAAGGCGTATCCGACGGCGTCCAGGCCCGAGGTGCAGCCGGTGGAGACGGTCTGCACCGGACCCTGGGCGCCGAATCGTTCCGCCACCGCGGAGGCGACCGTACTGGGCGAGAACGCCCGGTGCAGATGCGGCTCCGCCTCCCGGTGGTCGACGTCCCAGCGCTCCCCGCGATGGCTCACCAGGACGTAGTCGTGCTCCAGGCGTGTGGTGCCGCCGACCGCGGTGCCCAGCGACACCCCGACCCGCCAGGGATCCTCCCGGCCCAGGTCGAGACCCGAGTCCAGGACCGCCTCCTCCCCGGCGACCAGGGCGAACTGGATGTACCGGTCCGCCCGGGCTACCTGGTCCGCGTCCAGGCCGTGCCTCGCCGGGTCGAAGTCGCACTCGGCCGCGATCCGCGACCGGAGCCCTGTGGGATCGAAGAAGGTTATGCCCCGCGTCGCGGTCCGGCCATCGGCGAGCAGATCCCAGAATGCCGGTACGCCGATGCCGCCCGGAGCAACGATGCCTATGCCAGTGACCGCCACGCGCCGGGTCATGACAGAACCTGACCTCGGTCGTGGGCGGCACCCGCCGGCGCCGGTTCGGTGACCACCGCGGCGGCGCCGATCACCTCGGTCTCCTCGGTGTCGACATGGCCGAGCTGGGGCCGCGGGGCCAGCGGGCCCAGGTGGAAGACGATCCGCGCCTCCACCTTGCCGACGTTGCGGAACCGGTGCCGCATGTGGGCCGGGATCATCAGGCCCTGCTCGGGCCGCAGCGTGTGCGGCTCATCGTCCAGGTCCACCTCCAGCTGCCCGCAGACGACGTAGACGAACTCCTCGGAGTAGGGGTGGTAGTGCTCACCGATGCGGTCACCGGGCTGCACGATGGCCACGCCCATGAAGCCGCTCGTGGAGCCGACCGTGGCCGGGGTGAGCATGGCGCGCAGGTCGCCACCTCGCCGGACGTTGGGCTCGACCTCGCTGAGGTCCACGATTTTCGGACGGGGTTTGATGGACAACGTTTCCTCCGTTGAGTGTGTCGCGCTGACGCTTGGCGGTTGGGGGACCCGGCCGCCGGATCAGGCGTCCGGCGAACGGCGGTCGGTGATCAGGTCCATTCGGGCGGGCTCGGCGTCGAGCAGCTCCCGCACCTGTGCGGCCACCCGGGCGTCCCGCGGCAGCGCCTCGATGTCCCGCCCGCCGCGCACGTCGACCAGCCGCATCACGATGTCGTCGCGCTGGAAGACCGTGCTGCGCAGGATCGGGCTCGCCGGCTCGTCCGCGGCCGCCGAGTCGGCCTGGGCCAGCAGCTCGGCCAGCCGCATGCCACCGCCGGGCCGGGCCGGGTAGCACAGCGCCTGCCGCATCCCCTCCGGCTCGTCGTGCGCGCTCACGTGGTGCACGGCCGGCAGCGCCGCCCGGGTGAAGAAGACCCGCGCCGACTCCTGGTCGTTCAGATCCCGCTCCTGCTCCAGGTACGGGTTGATCGCCTCCTCCACGGCCCGCACCTCCGGCTGCCGGGCCACGTGCCGCAGCGCCGCCAGCAGGTCACCGCGCACCTCGATGGCCCGCACCACCCGGTTGCCGTGCATGAACAGCGAGGTCCGGCACAGCCGCGTCGTGTCGTCCACCCGGGCCTCGGGCGAGGCGTACTCCGAGAGGATCTTCGCGACCTTCTGCTCGCTGCCCGGCCTGACCGTGAAGGTCAGCGCGTGCCGGATCACGCCGTCGCCGATGCGCGGATGAGCCTGCAGCCGGCGGTCGTCGGACCGTGTGTGCGCGGCGGCGCCGCCGGTCTCCCGCACGATGTGGAAACGCAGTGACCGGGTGTCACGCACACACGAGTGCAGCGGCTGCACCATCTGCACGTGCTCCTCGCTGTTCACCCAGGTGAGGAACGGCGGAGCACTCTCCCACTCGCTCGTGATGAGCCATTGGGATGGATTCTCGATGGACTGGCAGAGTTGGTCGCTGACATGGCCGGGTACGGACGCAACCTGGTTGCAGAGCTGCTCGTACGCCTCCAGGAACTGCTGCTGCGCGCCGTCGTACACGTCGACCAGCAGCACGACCCTGAGCCGGGAGCCGTCGAACACGGACTGGGAGACACGCTTCGACACCTCACGGGCCGGCGTTCCTGAAAGACGTTCAGACGTCGTGGTCATCCTGCACACATCTCCTTCGCGGGGGCTGAGGCGCCGCCGGCCGCGCGTGACGCGACGCGGCGTTCCTTGATCCTGTGCCGGTCCCCACAAGCCCGCGACTCGTATGAACCACGCGGGTGATTGGGCACGCGGGGCACGCGCCACCGGGCAAGAGAACTCACAGGCGCCCCACACGCTCACCCATGCCTCTGGAGACTTCGATGCATCAAAAAGCCGACCACCGGGTCCCCGTCCTCATCGTGGGCGGCTCCCTGGTGGGCCTGTCCATGTCCGTGTTCCTGGGCCGTCTCGGTGTGCGGCACATGCTCGTCGAGCGGCACTCCGGGACCTCGATCCACCCCCGCGGGCGGGGCAACAACGTGCGGACGATGGAACTGTTCCGGGGGGCCGGCATCGAGCCGGACATCAGGGCGGCGGCCTCACTGCTCGCGGACAACCACGGCATCCTGCAGACCCCGACCCTCGTCGGCGACGCGGGCGAATGGCTGTTCAAACACATCGACCCCGGCGGCGGACTGGCCCGCTTCAGCCCCACCGGCTGGTGCCTGTGCAGCCAGAACGACCTCGAACCCGTCCTCCTCGACAGCGCCCGGGAACTCGGCGCCGACCTGCGCTACTTCCACCAGATGGAGTCCTTCGCCCAGGACGCCGACGGAGTGACGGCGACCGTCCTGGACCGTGCCACCGAGGAGCGCTACACCGTCCGCGCGGACTACCTCGTCGCCGCCGACGGCCCCCGCAGCCCCGTCCGGCAGGCCCTCGGCATCGGCCAGACGGGCCCCGGCGACCTCTTCGCCAACGTCAGCGTCACCTTCCGCTCCGCCGCTCTCGCCGAGGTCGTCGGCGACCGCCGCTTCATCTGCTGCTACCTCACCCATCCGGACGCCGACGGCGCCCTGCTCCCCGTCGACAACAAGGAACGCTGGGTCTTCCACGCCCCCTGGCACCCCGAGCACGGCGAGACCCTGGAGGAGTTCACCGAGGAACGCCTCCAGAGCCACATCGGCCGGGCCGTGGGCGTCCCCGGCCTCGACGTGGAAATCACCGGAAAGGCGTCCTGGCGCGCCGCCGAACGGGTAGCGGACCGGTACGGGTCCGGCAGGGTCTTCCTGGCCGGCGACTCCGCCCACGAGATGTCACCCACCGGCGCCTTCGGCTCCAACACCGGCATCCAGGACGCCCACAACCTGGCCTGGAAACTCGCCGCCGTCCTGGACGGCTGGGCGGGCCCCGGCCTGCTGTCGAGCTACGAGGCCGAGCGCCGCCCGGTCGCCCTCGCCACCAGTGCCCGTGCCTCCGCCCGCTCCGTCGAACACAGCCACCCCGGATTCGCCCCCGCCCCCGGCATCGGAGCCGGAAACCGCGGCGGCATCCTCAACGTCGTCCTCGGCTACCGCTACCTCCAGGGCGCCGTCCTCGACGCCGACCGCGATCAGCCGATCGTCCCCGACAGCCTGGACCTGACCGGCCGGCCCGGCACCCGCGCCCCGCACCTGTGGCTGCGCCGGGCCGCGCACCGCCTGTCCACTCTCGACCTGTACGAACGCTCCCTGGTCCTGCTCACCGACGCCCCGGACGACGCGGGCTGGCACGCGGCGGCCCGCCGCATCGCCGACACGGACGGCGTACGCCTGGACGCGTACCGCATCGGCCCGGGCGCCGACGCGGACCTGACCTACGACACCGAGAACGCCGAGGACGCCGACTGGGCCGACCTCCACGGCACCACCGCCGACGGGGCGGTCCTGGTACGGCCGGACGGGTTCGTGGCATGGCGGGCGCGCGGAGCCGTACCGGATCCGGAAAGGACCCTGCGGCAGGTGCTGGGGACGCTTCTGGGCACCAGCTGACCTGCGGAGACGATGCGCGAAGACACGGAAGGCCACCCGCGTGCCGAGGTGCGGGTGGCCTTTTTCGTGGGGAGCCCCCTGTCGGATTCGAACCGACGACCTTCGCTTTACAAGAGCGGCGCTCTGACCAGCTGAGCTAAGGAGGCATGCGCACACCGGGGGTGTGTGCCTGTGCAGTGTACCCACGTCCGGGACGGCCCCTGTCGAAAATTTCCGCGAAGTTCACAGGGCTCCGGGTACTGACATACGAGGTGAACGCCAGGTACCGTCCTGACCCAGTTCACTCGCGTGGACTACGCCAACCACCTTCCTACAACGGATCGTCCGGCACGTTCCTGCCGGTAGAAGGGGGCCCATTCGCCATGGCCACTGTCACGTTCGACAAGGCGACCCGGATCTACCCGGGTTCCACCAAGCCCGCCGTCGACCAGCTCGACATCGCGATCGAGGACGGCGAGTTCCTCGTCCTGGTCGGCCCGTCCGGCTGCGGAAAGTCCACCTCCCTGCGCATGCTCGCGGGCCTGGAGGACGTCAACGGCGGCGCCATCCGCATCGGTGACCGCGACGTCACGCACCTGCCGCCCAAGGACCGGGACATCGCCATGGTGTTCCAGAACTACGCGCTCTACCCGCACATGACGGTCGCCGACAACATGGGCTTCGCGCTCAAGATCGCCGGCGTCAACAAGGCGGAGATCCGGCAGAAGGTCGAGGAGGCCGCGAAGATCCTCGACCTCACCGAGTACCTGGACCGCAAGCCGAAGGCCCTCTCCGGCGGTCAGCGCCAGCGTGTCGCGATGGGCCGCGCGATCGTCCGCGAGCCCCAGGTCTTCCTCATGGACGAGCCGCTGTCCAACCTGGACGCCAAGCTGCGTGTGTCGACGCGTACGCAGATCGCGTCCCTCCAGCGCCGCCTCGGCATCACCACCGTCTACGTCACCCACGACCAGGTCGAGGCCATGACCATGGGCGACCGGGTGGCCGTGCTCAAGGACGGCCTGCTCCAGCAGGTCGACTCGCCGCGGAACATGTACGACAAGCCCGCGAACCTCTTCGTCGCCGGCTTCATCGGCTCCCCGGCCATGAACCTGGTCGAGGTCCCGGTCACCGACGGCGGCGTGAAGTTCGGCAACAGCGTCGTCCCCGTCAACCGGGACGCCCTGAAGGCCGCCACCGACAAGGGTGACCGCACGGTGACCGTGGGTGTCCGGCCCGAGCACTTCGACGTGGTCGAGCTGGGCGGCGGTGCCGCCGCGTCCCTCTCCAAGGACAGCGAGGACGCCCCGGCCGGTCTCGCGGTCTCCGTGAACGTGGTCGAGGAGCTGGGCGCCGACGGCTACGTCTACGGCACCGCCGAGGTCAGCGGCGAGGTCAAGGACCTGGTCGTCCGGGTCAACGGCCGCCAGGTGCCGGAGAAGGGCTCCACCCTGCACGTCGTGCCGCGGCCGGGCGAGACCCACGTCTTCTCGACCTCCACGGGCGAGCGACTCTCCGACTGACCTGCCCGATCCACCCGATCTGCCCGATCTACCCGATCCGGCTGATCCGCCTGACCAGCGCGCATGCGCCAGGTTGACGAAAGGGGCCCCGCGAACCACCGCGGGGCCCCTTTCGCTGCCGACCCATACCCCGGCACAGCGATCATTTCGGGCGGCACACGTCAACCCCTTACCCAGAAAAGGACGAAGCTTCATCCCCCATAAGGGTGACTAAATGTCGCCAAATCATCACCGGGCGCTACCCTCACACGCGTGAAGCACTCCACCAACCCTCAGACGCGACGCGGCCATCGGGGCGGCCCTGCCCGCCGGATCGGCCGCACTCTCGCCCTTGTCCTGCCCGTCGTCCTGGTGCTCTCGGGAACCCTCGCGGTCACCCGGGTCAACTGGACGGGCAGCCCCTCCAGCTCGGTGCTCACCGCCTCGGACGTCTCCTCGGCGGAGGTCTCCTCCAAGGCGGCCTCCCGCGCCCCGCAGGACGTGCTGCGCGACCAGCTGATGACCGAGCTGCAGGAAAAGAACCCCGGGGTGGTCCTCACCGACCTCCAGCGGGAGATCAACGGACGCCCGTCGCTCGCGAAGCACTGCTCCTCCATCGCCCGAGCCCTGGGCAGGGCCGCGGTGCGCATGTACGGCGCCTCGCGGGCCCAGTCCTACGCCCGCCCCGTCTGCGACACGTCCTTCGCCTCCGGGGTGCTGGCCGCACACAGCTAAGCGCGGTTGGGAAGTAGGTAACGGCTCCTTAAGGAGCCTGTTGCGGTCGGAATCCCGGCAGGGGCGCCACGTACAGTTCGGGGCATGACCCATCCGAACGCCGCGTTGCGCCCCACGCAAGCCGTCGTCCTGGCCGGTGGCCAGGGCTCACGGCTGCGTCCCTACACCGACGACCGGCCCAAGCCGATGGTCGAGATCCCCGGTACGGGCACTCCGATCATCGGCCACCAGTTGGCCTGGCTCGCCGAAGAGGGCGTGACGGACGTGGTGGTCTCCTGCGGCCACCTCGCCGAGGTCCTGCAGAAGTGGCTGGACTCGGCCGATCTGCCCCTGTCCGTCACCACCGTGGTGGAGACGGAGCCCCTCGGCCGCGGCGGCGGCCTCAAGTACGCCGCCGCGCATCTCCCCCGCCCAGACCGGCCCTGGTACGCCACCAACGGCGACATCTGGACCCGCTTCTCCCTGCGGGACATGGCCGACTTCCACACCGAGCGGGACGCCGTCGCCACGTTGGCGCTGGCCCGCCCGCGCATTCCCTGGGGTGCGGTGAAGACCGACGGGTTCGGGCACATCACCGACTTCATCGAGGCGCCTCCGTCCACGTCCGAGATCAACGCCGGCGTGTACGTCTTCTCGCCCGAGTTCGCCTCGATGCTGCCCGAGCGGGGGGATCATGAGCGGACCACGTTTCCCCGGCTGGCCCGGGAGCGGAAGCTTGCGGGGTTCCCGATTCCGCAGGGGGCTTACTGGCGGGCCATCGACACGGCGAAGGACCTGACCGAAGCGGCCAAGGAACTGGCGGCTTCGGGGCGGTAGGCAGGTCACACCCTCCGAACGCCAAAGGGCCCCGTACCTTCCGTGGTACGGGGCCCTTTGATGCCTTGCCCGGGCTAGCCCAGCAAACCGCCGACCAGTCCCTCCTGGCCGGACGAGGTGCTGCCGCCCGATGAGGTGCTGCCGGTGCCGCCGGTGCCGCTGCCGGTGCTGGACGGGCCCGCGGTCGTGCTGGGGGCGCCGCCGCCCGACGGGGTGGAGCGGCGGGGCGGGACCTGGCCCACGGTGCCCTGGGTCTGGCTGGGCGTCGTGGTGGTGGCACCGGCGCCGTGGCTGGCGCCCGGCGTGGTGACCGCCCCGGAGGGGCTCGCGCCCGCCGTGGCGCCGCCCGTGGGCGCGCTGGAGGCCGACGGGACCTCGCTGTGCCGCCGGCCGGACTTCTCGGGCGCCGGCGAGCCCGGCAGGTTGTTGCGGGGAGCCTCGCCGGGGCCGGGGACGACCACGCGGCTGGAGTCGCGTACCGCGCCGCCCAGCAGGGAGCCGACGAGCAGGGTGAGACCGACGGTGACCGCCGTGATCAGGGCGCCGCGGCGCAGGACGTAGCGGCGCAGTTCCCAGATGTCGGAGCGGGGGCCGAGCGTGCGCCAGGCGCTGCCCGCGAGGCGGCCGTCGACGGAGTAGACGGGGGCACCGGCGATGATCAGCGGGGACCAGGCGGCCAGGTAGATGATGTCGGGGGCGTCGTAGGCGGGGACCGTCTTCCAGCTGACGGTGACGATGAGGGCGGCCGAGAGCAGGGCGCCGACGACCGCGGCGACGCGCTGCCAGCAGCCGAGGACCGTCAGGACGCCGACGACGACCTGGAGGAAGGCGATGACCAGGCCGGAGCCGACCGGGTGGTGCAGGGCCCACTGGCGCAGCGGCTCGGCGACCTCCCACGGGTGCAGCGTGTTGAGCCACTTGACCATGGAGCCGCGCTTGCCGCCGTCGAAGTAGACGGGGTCGCACAGCTTGCCCATGCCGGCGTAGATGGAGATGAAGCCGAGGAAGACGCGCAGGGGGAGGAGGACCACGCCGAGGTTGAGACGGCGGCCCGGGTAGTAGGCGTGCCGGGCCGGGTCGTCGCCGTGCCGGGTCGCCGCGCGTTCGCGGGGCTCCTCCAGGGGGTCGTCGTACTCGTCGTACTCGTCGTACCCGTCGTACGGCTCGAACCCGTCGGCCGGGTGGGCCGGTTCGTCGTAGGCGTCGGAGACCGTGCGCATGTGCGGCAGCAGCCGGGTGCCGTCGTCGGAGGCGGTGCGCTGGTGGCCGACGACGGGGGTCTCGACGGTCTGGTCGAAGGCGTCGTAGCCGTCGCCGTATCCGGGCTCGACGCGCGGGATGACCTGGGTGGCGCCGGACTCGGCGGGCTCGTCGGCGTGGCGGACGCTACTGCCCCGTACGGCCTGGAGGAGGCGGTGGGCGCCGGTGTCGTCGGGGGCGGACTTGCCGCTCCACACGACGGGACGGCGGCGGCCGGGCGCGGCGGCACCGGCCCGGCCCGCCGTGCCCACGACCGGCATGCGGGCGGTGTCCTGGGTGGCGCTCAGATGTCGGGCGATCCGCGGGGATTGGCTCCGCTTGGCCGTCGCGCCCAGCTGCACGCGGAAGCTGGCGTGATTGACGATGACCTGCGCCGGATCGCTCGGCACCTTCACCATGCTCAGCGCGGGAGCGTCGTCGTATCCCGACGAGCGGTCCCCCGTGGGTGTGCGGGGTGTTCTGGTGTCCACACGTCTCTAACCGAGTGATGTGGAGTTAGGACACTGCTTTGACCGGGCGGATGTGTCCGGACCGCGTCAAAGCCGCCCAGAGCGCCAGAATTACCCCGCACGGGTGAGGTTACGGACGTGTGTTCAAGCCCGTCGGCGCGCCGCCTCGTAGAGCACGATCCCCGCCGCCACACCGGCGTTGAGCGACTCGGCGCCGCCCGGCATCGGGATGCGTACCCGAACGTCGCACGTCTCGCCGACCAGGCGGGACAGGCCCTTGCCCTCGCTGCCGACCACGATGACGACGGGGCCCCCGAGGGCGTCCAGCTCGCCGAGTTCGGCCTCGCCGTCGGCGGCCAGGCCGACGACCGTGATACCGGCCTTCTTGTACGCCTCCAGGGCCCGGGTCAGGTTGGTGGCGCGGGCGACCGGGGTGCGGGCGGCGGTACCGGCGGAGGTCTTCCAGGCGCCGGCGGTCATGCCCGCCGAGCGGCGCTCGGGGACGACGACGCCGTGGCCGCCGAAGGCGGAGACGGAGCGGACCACCGCGCCGAGGTTGCGCGGGTCGGTGACCCCGTCGAGCGCGACGATCAGCGGGTCCTCGCCCTCGTCGTAGGCGGCCGCGGTGAGGTCCTCCGGGTGCGCGTACTCGTACGGCGGGACCTGCAGGACCAGGCCCTGGTGGTTCAGGCCGTTCGTCATGCGGTCCAGCTCGGGGCGCGGGGCCTCCATGAGGTTGATGCCGCCGCGCTCGCCGGCGAGCTGGAGGGCCTCGCGGACGCGCTCGTCGTTGTCGATGAACTGCTGGACGTAGAGGGTGCTCGCGGGCACGCCCTCGCGCAGCGCCTCGACCACCGGGTTGCGGCCGACGACCAGCTCGGAGGACGACTTGCCGCCGCGGCCCCGGGCCACGGGGCGGCGTACGGCCTGCTTCGCCTTGGCGTTGGCGATGCGGTTCTTCTTGTGGCCCTTGCGCATCTCGGCGGGCGGGGTCGGACCCTTGCCCTCCAGGCCCTTGCGTCGCTGGCCGCCACTGCCGACCTGCGCGCCCTTCTTGCCGGACATGCGGCGGTTGTTCGCGGCCATGACCTACCTGTCTTCGTGAGCTTTCGTACGTACGTCTTATGCAGTGTGCCGCCCGGAGGGCCGGGCGGCACAATCGATCAAGAGGGGAGCTAGCGGGAGCCGAGGGTCCAGCGCGGTCCCTGGGGGCTGTCCTCGATGACGAGTCCGGCCTGGCCCAGCTGATCGCGGATGGCGTCGGCCGTGGCCCAGTCCTTGCGGGCGCGGGCGGACTCGCGCTGGTCGAGAACCAGGCGTACGAGGCTGTCGACCACGCCGTGCAGGTCCTCGCTCCGGTCGGCGCCGCCGCCGGCCCAGAACTCGTCGAACGGGTCGAGGCCGAGGACGCCGAGCATGGCCCGCACCTCAGCGAGCCGGGCTACGGCGGCCTCCTTGTCGTCGGCGGCCAGCGCGCTGTTGCCCTGCCGGACGGTGGTGTGGACGACGGCGAGCGCCTGCGGGACGCCCAGGTCGTCGTCCATCGCCTCGGCGAAGGCGGGCGGCACCTCGGGCGAGGGGTCCACGACTCCCCCGGCCAGCTCCGCCACCCGCTGCGCGAAGCCCTCGATGCGCGCGAACGCCGACTCGGCCTCGCGCAGGGCTTCCTCGCTGTACTCGATCATCGAGCGGTAGTGCGGGGTGCCGAGGTAGTAGCGCAGCACGATCGGGCGCCACACCTTGACCATCTCGCTCACGAGGACCGAGTTGCCCAGCGACTTGGACATCTTCTCGCCGCTCATGGTGACCCAGGCGTTGTGCACCCAGTACCGGGCGAAGTCGTCGCCGAACGCCTTGGCCTGGGCGATCTCGTTCTCGTGGTGCGGGAAGATCAGGTCGAGGCCGCCGCCGTGGATGTCGAAGGCGCTGCCCAGGTACTTGTGCGCCATGGCCGAACACTCCAGGTGCCAGCCCGGACGCCCCCGGCCCCACGGGGTCTCCCAGGCGGGCTCGCCCGGCTTGACCGCCTTCCACATGGCGAAGTCGCGCGGGTCCCGCTTGCCGGTGATGCCCTCCTCGGCGGGCTGGCGCATCTCCTCCAGGTCCTGCTTGGACAGCTCCAGGTAGGACGGCCAGGAGCGGACGTCGAAGTACACGCTGCCGTCGGCCTCGTAGGCGTGTCCGCGCTCGATGAGGCCGCGCATCATCTCGATCATCTCGGTGACGTGGCCGGTGGCGCGGGGCTCGTAGCTGGGCGGGAGGCAGCCGAGGGCGGTGTAGCCGTCGTCGAAGGCGCGCTCGTTCTCGTAGCCGATGGACCACCAGGGGCGGCCCTGGTCGGCCGCCTTCCAGATGATCTTGTCGTCGATGTCCGTCACGTTGCGGATGAACGTGACGTCGTAGCCGCGGTAGGCGAACCAGCGGCGCATGATGTCGAAGTTGAGTCCCGAGCGGATGTGCCCGATGTGCGGTGCGGCCTGCACGGTGGCGCCACACAGGTAGATCGAAACACAACCCGGCTTGATCGGGGTGAAGTCACGGATCTGCCGGGCGCTGGTGTCGTACAGGCGAATGGTCACCACTCCAGAGTAGTGGGCAGAGGGCGGTGGGTTGCACCGGTCCGGGTCAATCCGGTTCCGGCCTCGGGCCTTCAGGCGGTCCGGGCCACCAGCGCGGTGGCGACGGCCATCAGTCCTTCGCCCCTGCCGGGGAACCCGAGTCCGTCGGTGGTGGCACCGGAGACCGACACCGGGGCGCCGGCCGCCTCGGTGAGGATCTTCTGTGCCTCGTCCCGGCGCTTGCCGATCTTCGGGCGGGGGCCGACGACCTGGACCGCGATGTTGCCGATGGTGAACCCGGCCTCGCGGACGATCCGGGCGGCCTCGGTGAGCAGGGTGACCCCGGAGGCGCCGGACCACTCGGGGCGCCCGGTGCCGAAGTGCTGGCCGAGGTCGCCGAGCCCGGCGGCGGAGAAGAGCGCGTTGCAGGCCGCGTGGGCGACGACGTCGGCGTCGGAGTGCCCGGCCAGGCCGGGTCCCTCGCCCTCCCACTTCAGGCCGGCGCACCACAGCTCGCGGCCTTCCTCGAAGGCGTGGATGTCGGTGCCGATGCCGACCTGGGGCAGCGGCGGGAGGCCATCCGGCGGCAGCCGGAGACCGGATGCCTCAGAAGCCATCGTTGAGCCTCCTGCGGGCCAGGACCGCCTCGGCGAGGACCAGGTCGAGGGGGCGGGTGACCTTGAAGGCCTCCTCGTGGCCGGGGACGGTGACGACGCCGAGGCCCAGCTGCTCGACCATGCTCGCGTCGTCGGTGACGTCCTCGGTGACGGTCGCATGGGCGCGGACCAGGGTCTCCCGGTCGAAGCCCTGGGGCGTCTGCACGGCGCGCAGCCGGGCCCGCTCGGGCGTGGCCACGACCGGCTCGGGCTCGCCGGGTCCGGCCGCGGGCTCGACCTCCTTGACGGTGTCGGCGAGCGGCAGCGCGGGGACGACGGCGGGGGCGCCCTCGCGGACGGCCTCGATGACCGCGTCGACCGTGTCGACGGGAACGAGCGGGCGGGCCGCGTCGTGGACGAGGACGATGCCGTACTCGGGCGGCAGGGCGTCCAGGCCGAACCGGACCGACTCCTGGCGGCTGTCCCCGCCGGGGACGACCAGGAAGTCGGTGCGCTCGGGCAGTGCGTGCGCGTCGAGCAGGGACTTGACCTCGGCGGTGCCGTCGGGCGGGGCCACGACGACGACCAGGGAGACGTGGCGGGAGGCGGCGAGGGCGCGGACCGCGTGGATCAGCATGGGCGTGCCGTTCAGCGCGCGGAGCGCCTTGGGGGCGCCCGGGCCGAGACGTACGCCCCGGCCGGCGGCGGGAATCACGGCGGCGACGGGGATCTGCGCGGGTGAAGGGCGCGAATCGTCAGACATCGGTTCCTGTCAGGTTTGTGTGCTCGACCTACGTGGGTATGGCCTGGGGGAGTGCCGGGCGCGACGCCCTGACCGGACCCTTCCGTGACCCTGGTCGAGCCAATTGCCCGGGCCCGGCACACCAAGTATCGGGGGACTTCCCCCGAGGTGAACGGCAGGCGTTACGGCGGCCCGTCGAGGCGGCCGTACGGCAACCGGAAATCCGGCAACCGCTATTCCACCGGCATTTCCGGGGACGAACATGCCGCAGCGCCCGGCGACAGGGTCAGTGTCATCGGGCACCGCGGCATTTTCACTGTGCTGAGCGCGCTGCGGGCAGCGAATGCCGCCTGTCGCGCGTCAGGAGGCGAGCACCTCGTCGAGCAGGGCCTCGGCCTTGTCCTCGTTGGTGTTCTCCGCGAGAGCGAGCTCGCTCACCAGGATCTGACGGGCCTTGGCGAGCATGCGCTTCTCACCGGCGGACAGTCCGCGCTCGCGCTCGCGACGCCACAGGTCACGCACCACTTCCGCGACCTTGATGACATCGCCGGAGGCAAGCTTCTCCAGGTTTGCCTTGTAGCGACGGGACCAGTTCGTGGGCTCCTCTGCATACGGTGCGCGCAGCACCTCGAAGACCCGGTCGAGCCCGTCCTGACCGACCACATCACGCACGCCCACGAACTCAGCATTGTCCGCCGGCACACGCACCGTCAGATCACCCTGGGCGACCTTCAGCACCAAGTAGGTCTTGTCCACGCCTTTGATCTGGCGAGTTTCGATGGCCTCGATCAGCGCGGCCCCGTGATGGGGATAGACCACGGTGTCGCCAACCTTGAACGTCATGTGACAGGTACCCCTTCCGTGGCTA
This sequence comes from Streptomyces griseochromogenes, assembly GCF_001542625.1. Taxonomy (NCBI): domain Bacteria; kingdom Bacillati; phylum Actinomycetota; class Actinomycetes; order Kitasatosporales; family Streptomycetaceae; genus Streptomyces; species Streptomyces griseochromogenes. Next base: position 10,358,264 of record NZ_CP016279.1, read on the forward strand.
TCCAGGGTAACACGGATACGGCGTCTTCTGAATGGCGTTTTCGCAGGTCAGGGCATATCTCGGGGCTTGACAACAGCGACTCGAACGTGCTTCGAGGGGCCTGCGGAAGCAGGAATTCGCAGGTCGGAGGGGCTCTTCGGGCGAGGTGAAACGCGTACGTTACACGCCTGCAGAACCGTCCCCAAGTGGATGAACGTCCCGATTTGTCCGCTTCCAAGCGTACGACTTCCGCTACTCCGTTCGGTGACGCCGAGCCGGACTCGAGACGATTCCAGAATTGATCACAGGAGCCCGGAAGGGCGGTGGGTGATCAATATCCGGGGTGGCCGCGCATTCCTTCACGGAAATTTTGCGGGGCGTGTTGCGGGGATGCCGACTGCGGCCTTGCGGGCGCGTTATGTGAATGGACGACGAGTGCCCGGGCAAAGTGACTCATGGGTCACTTGTGGCGGGCGGGGTACGGGCGATGTACGCCCAGCCGGAGGGAAGCCAGGGGCTTGGGGGAGGGTCGGGTGCGGACGCTCGGGAACGGCTCGGTAACCTAAGGCCGCTGACAGACACTTAGGGTGGCTTTATAGAGGAGCCGCCCCTGCGTTCAAGGAGTTGCCGCCGCCGTGAGCAGCAGCCTTCGACGCGGCGCCCTCGCCGCCTCCGCCATCGTCTTCTCGATCGCCTCGCTCGCCGCCTGCGGCGCCGGCAACAACTCCCAGACCCTGGAGATCACGCCGGACAACGCGGCGACCAGCGTCGGCGCCATCAAGATCCAGAACGCCACGATCATCACACAGCCCGATCCGAAGGCGTCCGGCCCGGCCGTCATCTCCGCGACCGTCTTCAACACGGGCACGACGTCCGAGACCCTGCAGTCGGTCGCCGTCGCCGGCAGCGGCGAGACCGTCAAGCTCTCCCCCGCCAAGGGCCAGAGCTTCACCATCCCGGCGCACAGCTCGCTGATCATCGGCGGCAAGGACAACGCCGCCGCCGTGATCGCCAGCGGCCGTGAGGCGGTCCAGGACGGCAACGCCCAGCAGGTCACGTTCACCTTCAGCCAGACCGGTCCGGTGAACCTGCGCGCCTTCGTGGTCCCCGCCGCCGGCTACTTCACCGGCTGGGGCCCGAGCGAGATCCCGTCCGCCCCGGCCACCACCTCCGCGAGCCCGGGCTCGGCCGGGGCCGGCAACGGCAAGCCGGGCAAGGGCGACAAGCACTCCCCCTCGGCGAGCGCGACCGCAACCGCGACCGCAACCGCGACCGCCGGCGACAAGGCGACCACCGGCGCCACCCCGAGCGACTCGGCGTCCCAGTCGGCCGCCGGCCACTGAGCATCCGCGAAGCGGCCTCACGCACGAGGGCGGCACCCCACACGGGGTGCCGCCCTTCGTCGTGAACCGTGCGCTCGGGCCTGCGGCCCGACGCGGACCCGGTTTCGTCGGCCTACGGCTCGAACTTGTAGCCGAGACCGCGGACCGTCACCAGGTAGCGCGGCGCGCCCGGATCCGGCTCGATCTTGGCGCGCAGGCGCTTGACGTGAACGTCGAGGGTCTTGGTGTCGCCCACGTAGTCGGCGCCCCAGACACGGTCGATCAGCTGCATACGGGTCAGGACACGGCCCGCGTTGCGCAGCAGCATCTCCAGGAGGTCGAACTCCTTGAGGGGGAGGTCGACCTTGGAGCCGGAGACCGTCACGACGTGCCGGTCGACGTCCATGCGGACCGGACCCGCCTCCAGCGCGGCCGGCGTCACCTCCTCCGGCTCACCGCGGCGGCGCAGGACGGCCCGGATGCGGGCGACCAGCTCGCGGGACGAGAACGGCTTGGTGACATAGTCGTCGGCTCCTATTTCGAGGCCGACGACCTTGTCGATCTCGCTGTCCTTGGCCGTCACCATGATCACGGGGACGTTGGAGCGGCCACGCAGCTGGCGGCACACCTCCGTGCCGGGCAGCCCCGGCAGCATCAGGTCGAGGAGGACGAGGTCGGCGCCGTTGCGCTCGAACTCGTCGAGTCCGTCGGGGCCGGTCGCCGCCACGGCGACCTCGAAGCCCTCCTTGCGGAGCATGTACGACAGGGCGTCGGAGAAGGACTCCTCGTCCTCGACGACGAGCACTCGGGTCACGGAAGGACCTCCGGGGCGGGAAGCGGTTCGTACGGGGATGTCTCGGTGGGGCCGCCCGCCTCGTCGTCGAGGTCGGGGTGCTGCTGTGCGCGGTCGCGGGCGACACCCGCCTCCGGCAGTCTGAGGGTGAAGGTGGAGCCCTGGCCTTCGGCGCTCCACACCGTGACCTCCCCGCCGTGCGAGGCGACCACGTGCTTGACGATCGCGAGACCCAGACCGGTGCCTCCGGTGGCCCTGGAACGGGCCGGGTCGACGCGGTAGAAGCGCTCGAAGATGCGCTCCTTGTCCTTGTCGGTGATGCCGATGCCCTGGTCCGTGACGGCGAGTTCGATCATGTCGCCGCCGGACGCGCTGATCCGGCGGGCGGCTATGCCGACGCGGGTGCGGGCCGGGGAGTAGTTCACGGCGTTCTCGACGAGGTTGCCGAGGGCTGCGGCCAGCTGGCCGCGGTTGCCCCAGACGTGCAGGTCGGCGGTACCGCCGGCGGCCATGGTGATCTGCTTCGTACCGGCCTGGTGACGGCAGCGGTCGATGGCCTCGGCGACCAGCTCGTCCACCCGGACGGGCTCGGCGTCCTCCAGCGGGTCGTCGTTCTGCACCCGCGAGAGGTCGATCAGTTCCTGGACCAGGTTGGTCAGCCGGGTCGCCTCGATCTGCATACGGCCCGCGAAGCGCTGTACCGCCTCGGGGTCGTCGGAGGCGTCCATGACGGCCTCCGAGAGCAGGGAGAGCGCGCCGACGGGTGTCTTCAGCTCATGGCTCACATTGGCCACGAAGTCACGCCGTACGGCCTCGATCCGGCGGGCCTCGGTGAGGTCCTCGACCAGCAGCAGGACCAGGCGGGAGCCGAGCGGGGCCACGCGCGCGGAGACGGCGAGGGCCTCGCCCCGTCCGGTGCCGCGCCGGGGCAGATCCAGCTCGACCTGGCGTATCTCGCCGTCACGTCTGGTGTCCCGGGCCATCTGGAGCATGGGCTCGATGGCGAGCTTGCCGCCGCGCACCAGCCCGAGGGCGTAGGCGGCGGAGCTGGCCTTGACGACGGCGTCGGCCTCGTCGAGGACGACGGCCGAGGAGCGGAGCACCGACAGAACGGTGTCCACTCCGGGCGGGAGTACGGGATCGGTGTGCAAAGAAGTCCTGGTCGGTCGCTTCTGGTCGCGTTCGCTCCAGCGGAACGCCAGCATGGCGATGACGCCGGTGAGCACCCCGGCGATCGCTGCCGCTGCGGCGACCGCCGCGTTCACGTCCATGCATCCAGGTTAGGCATGGGGTACGACATGACCACAGCCGTCGAGGTGCGACCTCGGACACTCGTCGCCCAGAGTTCACCTTGGAGCCAGTATTGGTTCATTTGGGGTGGCAGAAACGGTCGCGTCCGGAGCGGAACGTGGGAGCGTGGGGTTCGCACCGCTGGTTTGGCCACGGGGCGCGTGGTGTCACGGCCCCCGGAACCCCGAAGCACAACGTACGAGAGGGAACCCTGATGCGGGACGCGTACCACGAGGAACTTGACTCGATCGGCGACGGTCTGGTGGAGATGGCCCGGCTCGTCGGGTCGGCGATCGGACGCGCCACGACCGCCATCCTCGACGCCGACCTGAAACTGGCCGAGAGCGTGATCGAGGCGGACCAGAAGGTCGACGAGCTCCAGCACGACCTGGAGGCGCGGGCCATAGCCCTGCTCGCCCGCCAGCAGCCGGTGGCGACGGACCTGCGTATCGTCGTCACGTCGCTGCGCATGTCCGCCGACCTGGAGCGCTCCGGCGACCTCGCCCAGCACGTGGCGAAGCTCGCCCGGCTGCGCTTCCCCCAGCGCGGCGTCCCGCAGGACCTGCACGCCACGATCCTGGAGATGGGCCAGCTCGCGCAGCGCCTGATGGCGAAGGCCGCCGAGGTGATCATCACGAAGGACGTCGACCTCGCCCTCCAGCTGGAGCAGGACGACGACGCGATGGACCTCCTCCACCGCACCCTCTTCCAGCACCTGATCGACGACCGCTGGAAGCACGGCATCGAGACGGCCGTCGACGTGACCCTGCTGGGCCGCTACTACGAGCGGTACGCCGACCACGCGGTGGCCGTCGCCAAGCGCGTCGTCTTCCTGGTCACGGGTGAGCACGCGGACGAGCTGCAGGCGGACATCCACCCGGTCACCGGGGTCGACGGCGCCTGACCGGCCCTCCGGACCGACCGGCCTCCGGGTCCCCCCCCGGCTCAGAAGTCCCGCGAGCCCTCCGAGCCCTCGGGGGGCTCGCGGAATTCCGGTCGGGGCGCGCGGGCGCATCGATGCGCCGTTGATGCGCCCAGCGGAACGGGCATGCAATGGGCGAGGGCACCAGCCCCCGTGTCGAGGAGGGACCCATGGCCGAATCCCCCAGCACCACGCCCGACCCCGCCCAGGACCGCCAGACCGACCAGCTCACCGAGATCAGGAGCCTGCCGCTCGTAGGCGCGTGCGGCTGCGGCTCCGGCTGCAGCTGCGGGTGCCAGTCGGGCGCGCCCTGCCAGTGCGGCTGACCGTACGAAGGCCGGGGGCCGGTGTGGACGCGACACGGTTCACACCGGCCCTCGTCGTCGCGCGCCCCCTCGGCCAGGCGGCGATGACGGCCACCGTGGTGCGCCCGCCGTCCACGTCGGGCACGGCACCGTGGACGAAGGCGGCCTCCTCGCTCGCGAGAGGGACCGCGGCGTGCCCGACGGCCCGCGGCGTGCCCATGCCCCCCGGCCGGGGTGCCGTTCACCATCACCTCTCCGGGGTGCGCCCGGCCCGGCACCCGCTCCTGGATCACGCCGGGAGAGACGGCGTTGACGCGCACACCCCGCGGGCCGAACTCGGCGGCCCAGGCCCGGGTGAGGGTCTCCACCGCGCCCTTGGACCGGACTTCCGGGTCCAGGCTACGGGGGGGGCGGCGCCGCTCACAGCGGGGCGAATGACGTCAGGCCGCGGTTTCCGCGCCGTCGAGGGGGATGACCCGGGCCGTGGCGCTGGCGGTCGCGACCACCACATCGTCCGCGTCGGACAACGAGGCCTCCAGGAACGCGATGTCCCCTACCCGGTGCACCACGCGGCCCCTGCCGAGGATCCGGCCGGGCCGCACCGGCCGGAGGAAGGACGCGTTGAGCTCCATGGTGGACTGGAACTGGTCCGGCCCGAGCGTGGCGAGCAGGGCGGGGCCGACGGTGTCGTAGAGCATCGCGGAGAGAAAGGCCCCGAGGACGTTACCCGTGGGGTTGGTGCACTCCTCGCTCGCGGTGAAGGCCACCTGGACCGTGCCGTTCTCCACGTCCGTCTCGAGGAGTTCCGTCCCCAGGGCGACAGCGGCGCGGGGCAAGGGGACGCGTCCCTGCAGCGCGTCCCAGAAAGACGGGCATCGTCCGTTCATCACGCCTCCCTGGACGCGGTCCGACACCACCGATCCCTCCCCTCCTTCGCCCACGGGCTGCCGGTCACCGACCGGATACCACCCGAATGACCGGCGGCCCGCCCGGGGACGGCGACCGCCGTCAGGCGTGGTCGTGACCGCCCGCCGTCTTGGTCACCGCGCCGATGAGCGGCTGGAGTCCGCCGACCAGCGACTGGTAGTCCTTGGCGCGACCGTCCGACCACTGGGCCAGGCCGACCACCGCCAATCTGCCCGTCCCCGCGAAGGACTGCACCAGCCCGCTGTCCGCCGGCAGCGGGCGCAGACCGGATCCGGCGGGCGGCAGCAGCACACCGACCTCGTAGTCCATGGGGTTCGACCCCAGCGTGGTGACCAGATGGACGGCGTCCCGAGGGTCCTTCATCCCGAACACGACGATCGTGTACTCGTTGTTCGCCGCGTCCTTGTACAGCGCCCCTACGACACCCCGGCAGCCCTTGCTCCGCCGGATCAGCGCGGTCAGGTTCGGGCCGACCATGCCCGAGCCCGTGCAGTTCGGGCCGCCGGACTGCTTGACCGTGGTGAAACCGTCGATGCGTGCGGGGAACGCCTGATCAGCGGTCACCATGCGCTGCGTGGACGGCTTCGCCGCCCGGGAAGCGGTGGTCGCCGTCGGCCGGACCGAGGGCGCGGCCGACGTATGCGCTGCGGCCCGGTGCCCCGCGCTCAGCCAGAAACCCGCCCCTGCCACCACGGCCACGGCACCGAACACGGCCGCCACCTAACGGGACGGGTTCACGCACCGGGAGCCCGGAAGGCGACCTGCCGACGAACCGCCTCGTCGATCTCATCGAGCGTCAGGAGCGGGGTGGCCCGGGTGTGGAGAGCGCCGCTGGCTTTGACGGTGAGACTGACGGCCGCCATGGTGACCGCGTCGGGGAAGTCGACGATCAGCACGATGTCGTCCTCCCCGAAGGCGAAGTACATGGCCTCGACCTCCCCGCCGAGGTCGGCGACGATCTGGTCGACGGCGGCACTGCGGCCACTCGCGCCTTCCCTGAGCAGCCCCTTCGTGCCCTCGGGCGTGTAGGAGGCCTGGATGAGGAACTTCGGCATAGGGATGCTTCCTGCCCGTCACTTGTCCGGTACGCACAAGGGCCTTCCCGCTGCCGCGCCGGGCGCCTCTCCCCGAACGGACGAATTCACTCGTTGGAAGCCGAGCCCCGGACCTGAGCAGGGGCATGAGCCTCGGCCTGCGTTCCGCGCCGGCTACGCCTCGGGAATTCCGCGGCCGCATGGCTCATGATCGAAATGCGGGCGGCGTCGCACGCCTCGACGATGGCGGTGAAGGGCGGAGCGCGAAGCTTGTGACAGCCGAGCACTCCGCCGAGTCATGCGTCAAAGAAAGAGGAAACCATGACGGCAGCGACGGAGACTCCCACTCGAGAAAAGGCCGGTGTGGGCCAGGAAGAGTTCGGGGAGGAATCCGCCTTCGGTCCGCTCCTGTTGGCAGCGATGCTGTCCCGCCGCGAGGAACGCGGTGAGGAGCCGATCATCGAACACCCGCTCCTTCTCGCCGCGCTCATGCGCCACCGCCGTGAGGAGCGCGGTGAAGAGCCGATCATCGAGAACCCGCTTCTCCTCGCGGCGCTCATGCACCACCGCCGTGAGGAGCGCGGTGAAGAGTCCATCATCGAACACCCCATCCTCCTCGCCACGCTGATGCGCCGCCGCCGTGAGGAGCGCGGCGAATCAGTGATCCAGAACCCCCTCCTGCTCGCAGCGCTCATGCGCCGCCGTGAGGAGCGCGGTGACGAGTCCATCATCGAGAACCCGCTTCTCCTCGCCGCGCTCATGCGCCACCGCCGCGAGGAGCGCGGCGAATCAGTGATCCAGAACCCCCTCCTCCTCGCCGCGCTCATGCGCCGCTAATGGGAAATGGCGACACCCCTGCCCTCCGATGCTCGCAGTCGTCGGCATCGGGGGGCAGGACCCATAGGGCAACCGAAGACTTGAGGAACCACAATGGCAGCTGAGTCCGGCGGACAATCGGAACGGGATCCCCTGGAGGCCTTCATCGACGAGGTCTTCGAGGAAATGGTGCGCGATGCCGGATTCCCGCATACCGGCAGCGGTGTCAAGCTTGGCAAGGACCCACTGGCGGGAGCCCTGATGGAAGCGGCCGTGGCGTCCCTGTCCCGGCCGCCCTCCCATTCCTCCGAACTGGAGAGGATGCTCTTCGCGCAGACCCTCGCGACCGCGCTGGCCGACTCCCTCGCACCCGCTCTGGCAGAAGTGCTGGCCTCGGAGATCATGAAGGTGCTGACCCACCACGCGGCCGCCCAGAGCGGCACCCATGAATCCGTCGGCGGATCCGGCCGCGGCCACCGCTCTTCCGGCGGCGAACATTCCTGACCGAACCACCACCCCGCCAACTGACGCCCCTGCCCAGCGACAAGCCCCCTGCCAGCGGAGAGACCGCGGGCAGGGGGCTTGGTCAGGCAGGCCGGCGGCAGCGCCGCTCGACTCGCTCCGAGCGGTTGTCATGGGTCGTTGTCGGGCGCTGTCGTAAGGCGATGAAAGGCACGTCGCGCCGCTACGTCCATCAAGGTGAGTGGACCGAGCGCGGCCGGCGTGCGCGACCTTGCGCGCGGAGGACAGGGCGCATGAGCGGCGGCATCCGCGCCCGACGCGCACGCGGGTCAGTACATCCGGCGCGCTTCCCGTGCACGCCCAAGTCTGCCGGCGCCTGCTCGGGGGCGCGTACAAGCCCGTTCCGGTCTCGTCACGGGAAGACCCCGGCACACACTCTGCGTCTCGTCTCGTCTCGTCCGAACGACGATGAACGGGGCTGGCTGAGACGGAAACTGAGACGGCCGCACTCCTCTGCGGCACGGAATACGGCCCGCGGCCAGTTGCCGGAGCCACCGTCATTCGTGGAGCTAAGCCGCCTTGGGCCGCGCCGCACGTATGCCCGGGGCGACGTCCTGCGCGTCCTCGAGCGGCAAGGTCTCGTCCTCCCCGAAGTCAGGGGCCTGGAAGGGGTTGGTCGTCGGAGGCGGCGATGCCGCGGTGGAGCGGCGGGGTTGCACATCCGGGGCGGAGAACAGCGACGTCAGATCGATGGGAGGACTCTCTTTCGTGTCAGGTCCCGGAAGGGGCCTGGGTGTGCCGTGACCCGGGCACAGCGGTCCTACAGCTTGGTCATCTTGGCGTACGGGCTCAAGATCCGCATCTGCGCCGAGCCGAAATCCACGAGCGCCGCGATTCCGTCCTCGATGCCGATCACTCGGCCGAGGCCGTACACGTCGTGGGTGACCTGGTCGCCCACGGCGAAGTGCTTGGGAGCCGGTGTGACCGGGGCCTTGAAGGGGCTGGTGGGCAGATGACGCTTCGGCGCAGCAGGCTTTGTCATGGTTCAGTATGAGCCTACGTGCATCCCGTTCGCTGTGGCCGTCGGCACAGATCCAGACGGCGACAGCCGCTGCATGCCACTGACCTGGGGTTTCGAGACCCGGTGGGGCGAAACTGGACCGTAAGTCTCCTTCCCTGACCGTGGCTGACAAGCCCCGACGACCGGCCCGTGCCGGCCAGGAGCTTCCTGGACCTCACCTTGGGAAGCCTGGGTGCCTCACCCCTGGAGCCGGCCGACGAGGTGTACCGCCGCGGGCGGCACGCCGCGGGACGTCCCGCTCCCCGGACCGGTCGCCGATGCCGGGAGGTGCGGAGGCGGGCTCTTCCAGTTGCCGTTGGGGTGTGCTCAGCGCTTTCTAGAAGAGCGGGTGGAACGGCCCGTTCTTCCAGGAGGAGCGCACCATGGCGCAACCGGTAAGTCGGCCGACGATCAGCGCGGAACAATTCAGCCGAGTGTGTGACGAGATCAGGAACATGGCGGCGCCCGAGAAGGACGCTCAGTCCATCCGGGACTGTGCTCTGCGCGTCGTGCAGACTCTGGGGCTGGCGCTGTCCACGGATGACCTGAGCGGGCTCCTCGCCGAACTCATGGCCCCTGGGGCGGCCCCACGCCCACGGAGCCCTCAGTACACCCGAGAGGCCATCCTGGACATGCCTGACGAACAGCCGGGAGAGGATGAAGGTCCGGTCAGGTAGGGGGACGTCACGGCCGACTGGACCCTCGGCTCGCCGGAGGGCGGGTGAAGAAGAGCAGCAGCGACGTCGCGGACGACAACCCGGTCGGCCGGCTCCTCGAATACGTGTAACAGCCCGGAGCATCAGCTTGCGACGGCCCCAGCACAGCGACAAGCCCCCCACCCGCAGAGAACCCGCAGGCGGGGGGCTTGATCAGTGGGGCTTACTTCTTCTTGCCCTGGTTCTTGACCGCCTCGATCGCCGCCGCGGCAGCCTCGGGGTCGAGGTACTTGCCGCCGGGGGTGACCGGCTTGAAGTCGGCGTCGAGTTCGTAGTACAGCGGGATGCCCGTCGGGATGTTCAGGCCCGCGATGTCCGCGTCCGAGATGCCGTCCAGGTGCTTGACCAGGGCGCGCAGGCTGTTGCCGTGGGCCGCGACCAGGACCGTGCGGCCGGTCAGCAGGTCGGGGACGATGCCGTCGTACCAGTACGGGAGCATGCGGACGACGACGTCCTTCAGGCACTCCGTGCGCGGGCGCAGCTCCGGCGGGATGGAGGAGTAACGCGCGTCGGCGGCCTGGGAGAACTCGGAGTCGTCGGCGAGCGGGGGCGGCGGGGTGTCGTAGGAGCGGCGCCAGAGCATGAACTGCTCCTCGCCGAACTCGGCCAGCGTCGCCGCCTTGTCCTTGCCCTGCAGGGCGCCGTAGTGGCGCTCGTTCAGACGCCAGGAGCGGTGGACCGGGATCCAGTGGCGGTCCGCGGCCTCCAGGGCCAGCTGGGCCGTGCGGATCGCGCGCTTCTGGAGCGAGGTGTGGACCACATCGGGCAGCAGGCCGGCGTCCTTGAGCAGCTCACCGCCGCGGACCGCCTCCTTCTCGCCCTTCTCGTTGAGGTTGACGTCCACCCAGCCGGTGAACAGGTTCTTCGCGTTCCACTCGCTCTCGCCGTGGCGGAGGAGGATCAGCTTGTACGGTGCGTCGGCCATGCCCAAGAGCGTAATCCACGCATTCGGCCCCCCAGAGGCCACGCCCATCAGCCGGACAGTTGACGGCATCTGTTAATTGAGTGGCCGCGGTCAACCACATGATCGTAAGGTGCGCATGCCGCTTGAGCCGCTTACGTCACCGTGCATCCGTGGGGGTCCCGTCATGTCCGTCGCCCGTCTTCGACGAGCCGCCCGGGAGAGCGTCTCCGGGCTCCCCCGTGAGTTCTGGTGGCTGTGGACCAGCACCCTCGTCAACCGTCTCGGCGCCTTCGTCGCCACCTTCATGGCGCTCTATCTGACGCTCGACCGCGGATACTCGGCCTCGTACGCCGGTCTCGTCGCCTCCCTGCACGGGCTCGGCGGGGTCGTCTCCGCGCTGGGGGGCGGGGTGATGGCCGACCGGCTCGGCAGGCGGCCCACCCTGCTGATCGCGCAGACCTCGACCGCCGTCTCCGTCGCGGCGCTCGGCTTCGTGCACGACCCCGTCGCCATCGCCGCCGTCGCCTTCCTCGTCGGCATGGCCTCCAACGCCTCCCGGCCCGCCGTGCAGGCGATGATGGCCGACATCGTCCGGCCCGAGGACCGGGTGCGGGCCTTCTCCCTGAACTACTGGGCCATCAACCTCGGCTTCGCCGTCTCCTCCATGGCCGCCGGGTTCATCGCCGAGTTCAGCTATCTCGCGGGGTTCCTGATCGAGGCGGGGATGACGCTGGTCTGCGCGGTCGTCGTCTTCCTCAAGCTGCCCGAGTCGCGGCCCACGGCCACCGCCGAGCAGGCGGAGGCCGGCATCGGCCTCGGGACCGTGCTGCGTGACGGGCGGTACATGGCCGTCGTCGCGCTGTCCTTCCTCGTCGCCCTGGTCTTCCAGCAGGGCTCGGTCGGACTGCCGGTGGCCATGGGGCGGGCCGGGTTCTCACCGGCCGACTACGGTCTGGCCATCGCCGTGAACGGCATCCTGATCGTCGCCCTGCAGATCCCGGTCACGCGCTTCATCGAGCACCGCGACCCGCGCACCCTGCTGGTCGCCTCCTCGCTGCTCGCGGGCTACGGCTTCGGGCTCACCGCCTTCGCCGGGTCGGTCGGCGTCTTCGCGCTCACCGTGTGCGTGTGGACGCTCGCCGAGATCGTCAACGCTCCGACACAGACCGGGCTCGTCGTCCGGCTGTCGCCCGTGCACGGGCGCGGCCGCTATCAGGGCATGTACACGCTGTCGTGGTCCGTCGCCTCGCTGGTCGCGCCGTTGATGTCCGGCGCCGTGATCGACCGGTTCGGGGCGGAGTGGCTGTGGGCGATGTGCGCGGTGGTGGGGACGGTCGCGGGCGTCGGATACGGGGTGCTCATGCGGCGGCTGCCGACGGAACCCTCGACCCCGGCCGCCCCGAAGGCCGACGCCGAGCCCGAGGTCCGCGCCGCCTGAGAAGCCAGGGCGTCCATGGGGCATGGCCGAGCCCCCTACCGGGGAATTCTCCGTCGGTAGGGGGCTCGGTGCGGCGATCGGAGTGATCAGAAGGAGGCGCTGACGCCGACCTGGTGGAACTGGCCGAGGGTTCCCAGCGCCTCGCCCTTGACGGCGTCCAGCTGGGAGAGCAGGCCGGCGCTGCTGAGGGTCGTGGACCCGGCCACGACACTGGCCTCGGGGCTCAGGCCGCCGGAGACGTTGTCGAGTTCGGCCTCGGAGATCTCGAGGGTCTGAACCTGGTGAGCGGAGTTCATGGGGAAACTGCCCTTCGCATGGATGGTTCACAAGGGGAGCGGCCCCGCTGGGGACAGACGGTGGGCCGCGACCGCGGGCGGGCGCCAGCCCTTTCAGGACACCTTGGCGTGATCCCTGCGGCGCGAGCGATCAAATCACGGAGCGCGCCCGGCATCCAGGCAACCGCCGTTCACACCTGCCCGGTTGACAGCGTCGGTGACTCACCCGTGCGGGCGCGGTCACGCGTTGGGGGCAGTTTCTCCACACGCCGTGCCACACAGGCAGGCCACAGGTATTGCCACTGCCACGCCGACCAGGACAACTCCGTACCAACGGAACCCACCCTGCGCGCAGTTGCGTACACGCTGTGCAGATTCCGTTCACGGATGGATCCGCGCCCCCTTCTGCACCTCTTCCACCCCATGGGAGGTGACACCGCGGCGTCGAGCGTCACGTTCCCGCGCCCCACCGCGCGGCGCGGCTCCACCGGCCCGCAGACCGTCCGGCGGTACGGCCCGGCGCCTGTGGGACGAAGTGGGGGCGGTCTACGCGTGGCCGACCGAGAGGGGGCGTCCCCCTGTCGAGCGGTCGGCTCCATTCCGGGCGCCGAGAGGGCGGCAACCGGCGCGCACGCCGGCTCCGGCTCGGCGGCTGTCCGCCTCGGGACCGGAGTCCGTGCCTCGGGAGGCGGCCCGAGGGGAGCGGCACCGCTCCGGCGCTTGTGTGGTCAGTGATCGATTCCGGAGTGAGGATCCCTCGGCCCCGCACCGAGAGCATCACGGCGCGGGGCAGGGAATGGAGGCATGGCCCGGTCGTCAGCGGCCGATGGCCTTGTCGAAAACGGAACCCGATTGGCCGAAAACAGACCCGGACTGGCCGCCGCCAGGCGCGCTGTGGCCGTCAGGCGTGGCCTGAGGGCTGCTCCCGAATTCAGCTCCGAAATTACCCATACCCATGTCGTCGTTGTCGTCGGCCAGGGCGTGGCCCGCGCCTCCGAGCAGAACGGTCCCGGCGAACGCGACGGCGGCCAGCACGGTACGTGCACGCATGCGCATCTCCTTTTCAGTCGGTGTGTACTCGCCCAGAGGTATGCCGCCGGCCCACTTGCGAGAAGCACCGACATGCATATAAGCACCCGAATAGGCCACGGCGGCGTGAGCGGAGTGCGCGGTGCCGAGTGCGCGCCGCCGCACAACGCGCGCCCTCGGGACCGACCATTTGATTTCGATATTCATGGAATGTTCCCCCGAATGCCCGACACCCCGGCGTCCGGTCCGCTTCGTTAGGTGACCGTGACGCGACTGGACTGGCACGCAGCAGAAGATCATCCGACGACCGCACTTCACTGGGACGGAGATGCGGGCCTCAAGTCATGCTCCGACCTGCTCCACGATTTCCTGAATAAAATCAACAGAATGGAAACCGAATATCGGCGGGCGATGGCCGATTTGTACGGAGCCTCCTGAGGGAGAGCGCGGAGGATCCGGAGGATTATCGATGGACAGGATTTACGACGAGACCGGTCTGTACGACACCACCGGTCTCTACGACCCGGTCTGGAACGTCCCCGAACCGGACATCGCGCCGCCGAGCGACTGGGACCCGGTCGAGGAGCTGGCCCAGATACTGTCCACGACGTCCAGTGTGAGCCCCGCGCCCACCCCGCCGGACATTCACTCGGACACTCACTCGGACACTCCCTCCCGCCACCGCAGCAGCCGCCGGCGACTCCGTCAGGAATCCCATCTGCACGACAGCGGCCGGCGCGCCACGCACGTCACGCTGCTGATCACCATGGTCTCGCTGTGCGCGGTGTGCATGCTGGGATGGTCCGTCTCCTATTCCTATGGGCAACTGCGCGGGATCGCCTCGACCGTGCTGCCCGTGAGATTGGCGCAATGCTGGCCGCTGACGGTGTACGGGCCGTGGTTCGTGGCCGCTCTCTCGGTTCTGCGGGCCACCGTCCAGCGGCGCAGTGCGCGACGTTCCTGGTGCGTTGTGGTGACCGCCTCCGCGATGGCCGTGGCGTTGTGCGTCAGTAACGCCTCGCACGCCGTGCTTTCGTCGGTGATCTACGGAATTCCACCGGTCACCGCTCTGGTGTGCTTCGGGGAACTCGTCGGCCAGATCTCGGCCAAGAGCCGGCCCCGGCACGCCACGCATACCGAGCGCCCGATTTCCAAGCCGTGAAAGCCGTGAGGGCGTGAAAGCCGCGGAGAAGCGACGGCTTTCATGGCCTCACGGATGCATCCGCGCCCCCTTCAGCACCTTGCCCACCCCGTTCCGCGGCCCGTACACCGCCAGCCCGACCAAGTCCAGACCGGCCGTGGTCACCGCCCGCACCGCGGCGCGGTTGTCGCGGTCGTTGCCCGTCGCGAAGAGGTCGGAAGTGAACACCGCGCACGGCAGGGCCCGCGTCAGTGCCCGGCCGTGCGCCGCCGTCAGGATCTCCTTCGTGCCCTCGAAGACCAGCACCGGCTGGCGGAACATCGGGAGGTAGGAGACGCCGTCCGCGTCCTCGTAGGGGGCGCCGATCACCTCGGGGACCTGGCTGCCCAGGCCGCTGACCAGGAACGCCGTCACGTTCAGGCGCTGCCAGGGCTCCAGGTCCTCGCGCAGCAGCACGGCGATCTTGGTGTCGAAACGGATCGGCTCGGCCGGGGTGTCAGGGCGCTGTTCGGTGTTCATGGAGTGAGACTGCCGGTCGTCGTACGCCGTCGTCTTGTACGTTTTTTGCGTGGCCGCCGCAGTCCAGCCCGAGGTCTCCGCCTGGCGCCCGCGCATCCCGGGTGTCGTGGAGGTCTTCCACGCCCACTTCACCGAGTACGCCTACCCGATGCACGTCCACGACGCCTGGACGCTGCTCATCGTCGACGACGGGGCCGTACGGTACGACCTGGACCGGCACGAGCACGGGACCCCGCACGACACCGTCTCGCTGCTGCCGCCGCACATCCCGCACAACGGCTCCCCCGCCACCCCGCACGGCTTCCGCAAGCGGGTGCTGTACCTCGACGGCAGTCATCTCGGGGACGAGCTGATCGGTCCCGCCGTCGACGGGCCCGACCTCCGGGACCCCGTACTGCGGCAGCGGGTCGGGCAGGTGCACGCCGCGCTCGGGCGGCCCGGTGACGAGCTGGAGGCGGAGAGCAGGCTGGTCCTCGTCGGGGAGCGGCTCAGGGACCATCTGCGGCGCCGGGAGAGCGGCACCGGCCGCCCCGACCCCGCCCTCGCCCGTTCCCTGCGCGAACTGCTCGACGCGCAGGTCACCGAGGGGCTCGCGCTCGCCGACGCCGCGCGGCTGCTGCACGCCCATCCCGCCCATCTGGTCAGGGCGTTCAGCGCGGCGTACGGCATCGCGCCGCACCAGTACCTGACCTCCCGCCGGGTCGGCCGGGCCCGCCGGCTGCTGCTGGACGGGCTGGCGCCGGGCGAGGTGGCGGCGGCGACCGGGTTCTGCGACCAGGCCCATCTCACCCGGCACTTCAAGAAGCTGGTGGGGGTGACTCCCGGGCGCTACCGGAACAGTGCGCGCTGGGCGTCGTAGAGGTTGCGCGGGCGTACGGCGTCCGTGGCGCCGTACAGCTCCAGGCGGGAGTGCAGATCGCCGGTGAAGTCGGGGACGTCGGTCTGGTCGAACTCCCGGACCTCGTTCAGGCCCACCGTCGCCGACCAGGGCGCCAGGCCGTCGATCTTCATCAGGCCCGCGCGGCCGTTGGTGACCCTGATGTTCCAGTGGGTGAAGCGGGCGCCGAACAGGGGGCCCGCGCTTGCGTCTCCGCCGTGGCGGCCGTCGTTGTTCACCGTGATGTCGGTGCGCACGTCGGCGAAGGGCAGGCCGCGGTGCGAGTCGAAGGTGCCCGTCCGCATGTCGCCGCGGGACCAGACGTTGTGGGAGGACAGGCCCTCCACGTTGATGCCGTGGAGCTGGGTGTTCGGCGGCGCGGGGACCGTGCGCTCCTCGATCGTGAAGTCCTCGACCAGGTTGTCGTGGGAGCCCTCGCGGCAGAAGTAGGGGTGGTGGGAGCCCCGCCCGGCGACGCGGGTGCGGCGCAGGGTGCAGGCGGAGGCGGCGACCAGGCCGAAGCCGTTGTCGACGTGACGGACCGTGACGTCGTCCACCCAGCAGTCGTAGGCGCATTGGAGGACGACACCGTTGTAGCCCTTGTCGAGCAGGTGCGGGGACTGCGGGGTCTGAACCGCCTCCAGGGTGAGGCCCTCCACGCCCGAGCCCGTCAGTTCCTGGACGTGCGTGGTCAGCCGGGGGTCCCACTCCGGGCGCGCATCGAGCGGGAGCGGGCGTTCGAGGGTGACGCGGCGGCCGTGGACGCGGGTGACGCGGACGGGCCATTCGTAGGGGACGTAGGAGGTCAGCTTCGTCTTGTCGTCCCAGGAGTAGGCCGCGGGGCCGGGGCCGCCGCCCGCCATGTGCTGGAGGAGGGTGTGGGCCCTGTCGTCGTCCAGGCGCAGCAGGATCAGCTGTCCCGGCTTCAGCGCGGCCGCGTCGGCGACCGTGACCGTCCATGAGCCCTGGCGGGCCGGCTCGACGGTCGTGAGGGTCGTCCACTCGTCCCGCTTGTTGCCGGTCCAGCCCTCGAAGGGCCAGGACCTGGCGCGGATCGCCGCCACCAGGGAGTCCAGGCGGGCCCTCGGAGCGAGCCAGATCAGACCGCCGGCCCAGGACCAGGACGACTTGTCGCCGCCGTAGCGGGAGCCGTAGACGCCGATCAGCTCGGTGAGGTTCTTCGTGGCGTACAGGGTCGTACGGCCGCTGCCGGCGCCCCGCAGGACGACGTTCGAGTCGCCGACGCGGATCAGGTCGTCGATGAGGAAGGTGCCGGGCGGGATGGTGACCGTGCCACCGCCGGCCCTTCCGGCGGCGGCGATGGCACGGTTGATCGCGGGGGCGCAGTCCGTGGCGCCGTCGGGCACGGCGCCGAAGTCGGTGACGTCGGCGACGACCCGGCCGCGGCCCGTGGTGCGGCAGCCCGCCCGGCCGACGTAGGGGATCTGCGGGTGGGTGAACGGGGTGCGGGTGAACTCCCGCCACAGGGACGGCACTCGCGTTGTCGCCGCTGCCGCCGGACCGGTCGCCGCGCCCAGGGCCACGGCGGTGGCGCCGGCGAGGAGTGTCCGTCTGCTGATGCGCCCGTGGTTCATGTCCAGCCGCCCCTTCATATTCATGGATATGAACGACGTTCAGGAATGCGTTGGCGGCGAGCATGCCACCACCCCGGGGCGGAGGGAAGGGGTCGTACGAGCAGACGTCCGGTCAGTCGGCCGGTCGTTCAGCCGGGCGGTCAGCCGGACGCTCGATCAGATGCTTGAACGCATCCAGGTTCCGCGTCGGCTCCCCCCGGGACACCCGCCACGCGTACTCCCGGCGGATCGCGGAGGCGAAACCCAGCTCCAGCAGGGTGTTGAAGGCGCCGTCGGCCGCCTCCAGGACCTGGCCGAGGAGCCGGTCGATCTCCTCGGCGGTGACGGCGGCGAGGGGCAGACGGGCGGTGACGTAGATGTCGCCGAGGCGGTCGACGGCGTAACTCACGCCGTACAGCTTGAGATTGCGCTCCAGCAGCCAGCGGTGGACGCCCGCCTCGTTCTCGTCGGGGTGGCGGATGACGAAGGCGTTGAGGGAGAGGGTGTGGCGGCCCACGAGGAGGCTGACGGTCGTGGAGAGCTTGCGGGTGCCGGGGAGTCTGACGACGTAGTTGCCGGGCTCCGGGCTCTCCCACTCCAGTTCGGCGTCCTTCAGGACACCCTCGACGACCTGCGCGCCCTTGTCCACGTCACCCATGCTGGGAGCGTACGCGACGGCGGTGCGCCTGGGTCGCGGCCGTGTACGCGTCGGCGGTGGCGGCCGCCGACGCGTCCCAGCCGAAGGACCGCGCGTGCCGGGCGGCGGCCGCGCCCATGCTCGCCGGCAGGGACGGCTCGTCGGCGAACCGGCGCAGCACGCGCGCGTAGTCCGCCGGATCGTGGCCCTCCACGAGGAAACCGGTGACGCCGTCGCGCACGGCCACCGGCAGGCCGCCGACCGCCGCGGCGAGCACCGGCGTCCCGGCCGCCTGCGCCTCTATGGCGACCAGGCCGAAGGACTCGCTGTAGGAGGGCATGACGAGGACGGACGCGGCCCGGAACCAGTCGGCGAGCTGCTCCTGGCCGACCGGCGGGCGGAACCGTACGACGTCGGCGACGCCGAGCCGGGCGGCCAGCTTCTGCAGGCCCTCGGGCTTGGCGAGGCCGCTGCCGCTCGGGCCGCCGACGACGGGAACGACGATCCGGGAGCGCAGCTCGGGACGCTCGTCCAGCAGGACGGCCACGGCCCTGAGCAGGATGTCCGGGGCCTTCAGGGGCTGTATGCGGCCCGCGAAGAGCGGGATCAGGGCGTCCTGCGGGAGGCCGAGGCGGTGGCGGGCGGCGGCGCGGCCGTCGGCGGGGCGGAAACGGTCGAGGTTCACGCCGGGATGGACCACGGCGACCTTGGCCGGGTCGGCCCGGTAGTGCCGGACGAGTTCGCCGGCCTCTTCGGCGGTGTTGGCGATGAGCCGGTCGGCGGCGGCGACGATCTGGGTCTCGCCGATGACGCGGGCGGCGGGCTCGGGGGTGTCACCGTCGGCCAGGTTGGCGTTCTTGACCTTGGCCATGGTGTGCATGGCGTGCACGAGCGGGACGCCCCAGCGCTGGGCGGCGAGCCAGCCGACGTGGCCGGAGAGCCAGTAGTGGGAGTGGACGAGGTCGTAGTAGCCGGGGCGGTGGCCGGCCCAGGCCTGCATCACGCCGTGGGTGAAGGCGCACAGCTGGGCCGGGAGGTCCTCCTTGGCGAGACCCTCGTAGGGGCCCGCGTCGACGTGCCGGACCAGGACGCCGGGGGCGAGCTGGACCGTGGGCGCGAGGCCGCCCGCCGTGGCCCGGGTGAAGATCTCGACCTCGATGTTGATCGCGGCCAGACGCTGGGCCAGCTCCACGATGTAGACGTTCATGCCGCCGGCGTCCCCGGTACCGGGCTGGTGGAGCGGCGAGGTGTGCACGGAGAGCATGGCGACGCGGCGGGGCCTGCGGTGCAGCCTGAGCCGCGAGGGAGCCACCGGAGAGCGTCGCCCGAGCCTGCTGACGTACTGGCTCACGTGGCGTTCCTCCTTGCTGCGGGCAAGCCGACCGGAGGACCGTCCACGCCCTCCGAGCAGGTCCAACAGCGAGCGGGTGGCCTCCATTTCCCCCGTAAGCGGTTTTACCAAATCATGACCATGTATCGCTCAACCGTTCGACACCGAACGTGTGTATCCGGCCCCCGCATACCCTCGTAGGCATGACAGCCCGCGCGACGCCCCTCCCCCATTCTCGGCCTCGCTCGACCGGGGGGACCCCCGTCGTGGGAACGGTGACGCGCGGGACGACCAACCCCAATCGACTGCGGCGCATGGACCGCTGGATCGCGGCCGTGCACGGCGCCGAGCTGCGGCGCGCCGAGGATCCGGTGGCGGTCGACCTCGGCTACGGGGCGGCGCCCTGGACCGCCGTCGAACTGCTCGGCCGGCTGCGCACGGTCGCCCCGCGCGCGCGGGTGGTCGGCATCGAGATCGAGCCGGAGCGGGTCGCGGGGGCGAGGCCGTACGAGCGGGAAGGGCTGACCTTCCGGCACGGCGGCTTCGAGATGCCCGTGACCGGGAGCCCGGTGCTCGTGCGGGCCGCCAATGTGCTGCGGCAGTACGACGAGGACGAGGTCGCCGCCGTGTGGCAGCGGTTGTGCGCGCGGCTCGCCCCGGCCACGGGCGCCTCGCGCGGGGGGCTGCTGGTCGAGGGGACGTGCGACGAGATCGGGCGGCGGCACGTGTGGGTGGCGCTCGGCCCGGAGGGACCGCGGACGGTGACCTTCGCGACCCGTCTCGGCTCCCTGGAACGCCCCTCGGACCTCGCCGAACGGCTGCCGAAGGCGCTGATCCACCGCAATGTCCCCGGCGAGCCGGTGCACGCCTTCCTGCGCGACTTCGACCGCGCCTGGGCCGCCGCCGCGCCCTACGCCTCCTACGGCGCCCGTCAGCGCTGGATCCGCGCGGTGCGGGACCTGCGGGCCGACTGGCCGGTGACGGACTCCCCGGCGCGCTGGCGGCAGGGGGAAGTGACCGTGGCGTGGGGGGCGTTGGCACCGGGCGTCCGCTGAGCGGCCGGCCGACGGGAACGGTACGCGCCCGTCGTACGTCACATGGGCGAGGTGATCGCCGCGGGCGGCGGGGGTAGGGACAAGCGCGCACGGAGGACGGCTGGAAGGGCGAGGGAAGCGCACGGAAAGGGCGGGGGCGGCGCGCCGTGGGGACAGGGCGAAAATCCGACTTCCGACGACCTCTGTCGCTTTGCGCCCGTCCGTGGCACGATCCCTCAGGCGACCGTAAGTTACTGACGGTAAATCAGTTTGGGGGACGTATGGGTACGGGCAAGCGTGGCCTGCTCGCGGCTGCCGTGACCGTCGTGTGCGCGGTGACCGTGCTGGCCGCGCCCGGCGCGGCGTTCGCCGCCCCGAAGCCCACGCCGAGCACGAGCGCGACGCCGGACCCGTCCGCGACTCCCCCGCCCGGCAAGGACCTTGAGAAGGTCCGCGAGAAGCTCGACAAGCTGTACCACGACGCGGCCGTGGCCACCGACGCCTACAACGCGGCGGAGGAGGCGGCGAAACAGCAGTCGGCCCGGATCGTCGAGCTGGCGAAGAAGATCGTCGAGGGCCAGAAGAAGCTGGACGGGCTCAAGGACCAGGCGGGCGCGGCGGCCCGGGCGCAGTACCGCGACGGCGGACTGCCGCCCACGGCCCAGTTCCTGCTCAGCGACGACCCGCAGCAGTTCATCGACGGCGCCGGGACGGTGCTCAACGGCCAGCGGGCGACCAGCAAGCTGATCACCGAAATGACCCGCACCCAGAAGGACTTGCAGGACTACGCCGACGACGCCTCCACCCAGTGGCAGAAGCTGGAGGCGGGCCGCAAGGCCAAGGCGGCCGCCAAGAAGAAGATCACGCAGCAGATCACCGAGGCGGAGCAGCTCGAATCCCGGCTGGAGAAGAAGGAGAAGGAGCGGCTCGCCGAACTGGAGCAGGAGGCCGCCCACAAGGCGCAGACCGCCTGGCTGGACACGGGCATCCTCAAGGAGATCAACGGCAAGGCCTCCGAGCAGGGCAAGAAGGCGGTCGAGTTCGCCACGGCCCAGCTGGGCAAGCCGTATGTGTGGGGCGCCGAGGGGCCCCGGTCCTACGACTGCTCGGGCCTGACCTCCCAGGCCTGGGACGCGGCCGGACACCCCATCCCGCGCACCTCGCAGGAGCAGTGGAAGCAGCTCAAGCACGTCGACATCGAGGACATGCGCCCCGGCGACCTCATCATCTACTTCGACGACGCCAGCCATGTCGCGATGTACGTGGGCGACGGCGCGATCATCCACGCCCCGCGACCGGGTCGGACGGTCACGGTCGCGGGCGCGGGCTCGATGCCGATCCTGGGGGTTGTACGGCCGGACGCGTGAGGCCGTCGTACGGCCGAACGCATGAGGCTGTCGTACGGCCGAACGCATGAGGCTGTCGTACGGCCGAACGCATGAGGCGTCATACGGCCGGACGCGTGAGCCAGGTCATGTGACGCCCCGCACCACCGGCTCCGCGCGCCGCCGAAGCCCCCGCCGTGTGACCCACCGCACGCCCAACCCCCGGCCCAAACCGGGGCGGTACGTGAGCTTCGTCATCCCCGATCCCGCGGCGGCCTGTCCAACTGCGGTATAGAACGCGGCATATGACAGGGGCCTGCACCGGAGCGACGCGGCTCACACCATTCCATCGGGGCGGGCACTACCGCTATGGTCCCGGTCGGTGGGTCGAGGTCCCTCGCCCCCACCATGCCCTCGGGGGGAGGGAAGGAACCCAAGACGATGCCCGTACCCGTACCGCGGCAGAGAGCTATCCCGGCCGTGGAAGGTGGTCAGGCGCAGGCCGCTGTCCAAGGCGGCCCCCTCAAGGAAGAGGCTCACCGCAAAGCCACGGCCACCGGCGCGAACAGCGCCGCTCTCACCCTGCTGCTGATCGAGGACGATCCGGCCGGTTCGCCGATCGTGCCCGAACTGCTGGACTCCTCCGGCAAGCCGATCCGCGTGCGCACCGCCCGCAACCTCACCGAGGCCGAGCGGCTGCTCACCGACGACGTCCACTGCATCCTGCTGGACCTCGCGCTCCCGGCGCCCGGCGGCAGCGGGGACGACGACGAGCTGGCCGTGCTCAAGCACGTGCTGGAGCTCGCGCCCCGGCACGCCGTGCTCGCGCTGACCGCCTCCGGCGACGCCGAGCGTGCGGCCGAGGCCGTGCGCGTGGGCGCCCAGGACTACCTGTTCCGGGACGAACTGGACGGCCGGCTGCTCAGCCGCGCCATCCGCTACGCGGTGGAGCGGAAGCGTTCCGACACCGCCGAGCGGCGGCTGGCCGAGGGCCGGCTGCGCGCCCAGGAGAACCGCCGCCTCGAGCGCGGGCTGCTGCCCACGCCGCTGCTGGAGGGCTCCTCGCTGCGCTTCGCCGCCCGCTACCGCCCCGGCCGCTCCCGGGCCCTGCTCGGCGGCGACTTCTACGACGCCGTCCGCACCCCGGACGGCACCGTGCACGCCATGATCGGCGACGTCTGCGGCCACGGCCCGGACGAGGCCGCGCTCGGCGTGGAGCTGCGCATCGCCTGGCGGGCGCTGACGCTGGCCGGGCTGTGCGGGGACGAACTGCTGAGCACGCTCCAGGAGGTGCTGGAGCACGAGCGCGCGGACGAGGAGATCTTCGCGACGCTGTGCACGGTGGACATAGCCCCCGACGGCCGCCGGGCGGGCCTGTGCCTGGCCGGCCACCCGTCCCCGCTGGTCGCCCGCCCGGGCCGCACCGCCAGGCTGCTGCCGTACGACAAGAACGGCCCCGCCCTCGGCCTGCTCCCCGGTGCCCGCTGGCCGCGGATGCAGGTGGAGCTGGGGTCCGAGTGGAGCCTGATGCTCTACACCGACGGCCTGATCGAGGGCCGGGTCGGCACGGAAGGGGACCGTCTGGGCCAGGACGGCATGGTGGACATGATCCGCCGCCAGCTCTCCGAAGGGCTGCGGGGTGAGGATCTGCTGCGGGCCGCGGTGAGTGAGGTGCGCAACCTCAACGGGGGCGAGCTGACCGACGACGTGGCGGTGGTTCTGCTGGACCGGACGTCCTGAGCCGGGGCTCGCCACACGCCCGCACCCGGCGATCGACGAGCAACCCCACGGCGGGAGCCGCTAGCGGCCGCCGTTCCACGGCCCGTAGGGGCCGTCGCTGCTGCTTCCGCCGCGGCGGCGGCCGAAGCCGCTGCCGCCGCCGACCTGCTTGAGCGCGGGGCGCACGTCCACGATGTAGACGATGCTCGCGACCACGCCGGCGATCGGCAGGATGGACAGGAGCGAGAACAGATAGCTGACGATCAGCGCGATGCCGAGGATGATCAGCCAGAAGACCTTGTTCTGCTTGTCGGCCGCGCGGAAGGCGTCCTCGCGCCGGAACGCGGCGTCGAAGAGCCCGAAGGCGGCCAGGGCCATCATGACGATCTTCAAGATCCCCATGAACCCCGCGAAGCCCAACATCAGCATGCTGTCCACCGCCCGCTCTCTCCCGGTCCGTACGCCGCCACGGTACCCGTAGAACGGGCCGGCCACCCCAAAGGTGCCCGGCCCGTATCCGCCTGGTCCGCCGTGCTCACTTGGCCGGCGGGGTCGTCTTCTTCGCGCCGGTCGCCTTGCGAGGCGCCGGGGCCTTCTTCGCCACGGGCTTCTTGTCCGCGGGCTCGGCCTTGGCCTCGGCCGGCTTCGGCTGCTCCTTGGCCTCGGCCGGCTCGGGCTTGCCCTCGACGGCGATGGCCAGCTCCTCGATCTCCTCGGCGGTCTCGCCGCGCCAGGACTTCACGGCCTGCTCGCCGTGCTCGGCGACCTTCTCGTAGGTCTCACGGGCCTTGACGGCGTACTCGGCGGCGACGCCGACACCGCGCAGCGCGAGGTCCTGGGCGTTCTCGCCGAACTTCTTCAGGTCGACGTCGAGGGTGCCGATGAACTCGTTGACCTTGGTCTGGAGGGTCGCCTGAGCCTCCTTGGCCCGGGCGGCGGCCTTCTCCTGCACGGCCTTCGGGTCGGTGTGGCGCACGGCCTCGATCCGGGCCGGGGCCTCGGCGCGCAGCTGCTCGACCAGAGCCGGCACCTTCTTGGCCTGCTGCAGGGCGAGGTCGGCGGTGCCGGCGGCGAAGTAGAGCGGGGTCGGGTCGCTGAGGGTCTTGCGCAGGTCGTCGGTGATGGCCATGGTGATGGTCCTCCCGGATTCGCGTTCGGCTGAGGTTGGTGTGGTCCGCGGTGTCGGCGGCCGGGGCTGAATGGTCCAGATCCGGCTTATCCGGCCGTCCGCCGCGGACCGGCATCACTGCCGCCGGCCGTGCGGGTGCCGCGTACGACGGTGTCGCTCGGGACATCGGTGTCGTCGGGCGCTTCCTCCGCGGCCCCTTCACCGAGGTCCTCCACCGCTTCGCCGACCCCGAATCCGTTCTCTTTGCGGAAGGACTCGTAGATCTGGAGCAGCACCTGCTTCTGCCGCTCGTTGAGCGTGGGATCGGCGAGGATGACCGCTCTGGTCTCCACCTCGTCCCGGTCCCGTTCGGCGTCGAGGATGCCGGCGCGGACGTACAGCGTCTCGGCGGAGATGCGCAGCGCCTTGGCGACCTGCTGGAGCACCTCCGCGCTGGGCTTGCGCAGCCCGCGCTCGATCTGGCTCAGGTACGGATTGGACACCCCGGCGGCATCGGCGAGCTGCCGCAGCGAGAGCTGGGCGTTGCGCCGCTGCTCGCGCAGGTACTCACCGAGATTGCCGACGTTGAGCGATGCCATGTCTCCACCTTGCACCATCGCCGCTAACTATTGCAAGCACATGCTTGCAATAGTGCGCCACGCCACGCGAGGGATTCACCCGCTCGCCGCAGGCCCCGCCGTCCGTCGCGGGTCATGGCGTCGGTGACGGCGCCGTGGATCGCCGCGTGCAGCATGAGGTTGTCGGCGGGCAGCTCACGGTGAAGGCGGGACCGGCGACAGACGGTGCCGTAGCGGCCGGATGCCGATGTCCATGACCTGCTCACGGCCGAGCAGATCGGCGAGGGTGGGGGTGGGGATCTCCTGGAACCCGGTGGCGTCAGCCATGAGGGGGACGGTAGCGTCACGGCATGACTGCCGGGTCGGCCATGGGCCGTGAGCGAGTTGGGTGCCCGGCCTCTGAGTGAGGTCCGCGCGGGCGAGGAGCCCGCCGCTTTCTCTGCGCACTGAAGCAAGCGACCAGCCGCAGAGAGAGAAGACAGAGTGCCCAACGCGTTCAATCAGAAGATCATCGACGAGTTCCGCGCCCACCACGGCCGTATGAGCGGCTACTTCGAAGGCGCCCGCCTCATCCTGCTCACCACCACCGGCGCTCGCACCGGCACCCCGCACACCACCCCGGTCGGATATCTGCCCGACGGCGGCGACCGGATCCTGGTCATCGCCTCGGCCGGCGGCTCGCCCCGCCACCCCGACTGGTACCGCAACCTCCTCGTCCGCCCCGAAGCGACCGTCGAGAGCGGCGTGTTCACCTACCGGGCCCGCGCCGAGGTGCTGGCCGGCGAGGAGCGCGAGCGGGCCTTCGCACGGGCGGTGGAGACCGACCCGGGCTGGCAGGCGTACCAGGAGAAGGCGGGCGGCCGGGTGATACCCGTCGTCGCGCTGTACGAGATCGCGCAGGGCGGGCCGCCCGACATCGCCGCGGACTCGCCCGGCGAGGCGATCCGGCTCGTCCACGACGTGTTCCGGCGCGAACTCGACCTGATCCGCAAGGAGATGGCCGCGGGCGACGGCTCCACCCTCGGCGCCCAGCTCCGTGTCAACTGCCTCACCCTCTGCCAGGGACTCCACAACCACCACACCGGCGAGGACACCGTCCTGTTCCCCTTCCTCGCCGACCGGCATCCGCGTCTCGCGCCCACCCTGGAGCGGCTGCGCGAGGAGCACGTCCGTATCGCCGATCTCGTGGCGGAGCTGCGCCGCGCGGTGTCCGGCGCGCACCCCGACCCGGCCGCCGCCCGCGCCGAGGTGGACCGGCTCACGGCCGAACTGGAGGCCCATCTGACCTACGAGGAGGAGCAGTTGGTGCCCCTGCTGGACCGAGGCCGCTAGAACGGCAGCGGCCGCCCGTGGACGACGTCCAGCCGGGAGACGGCGCGCGTCAGCACCACGTACAGCCGGTGCGCGCCCCGCTCCTCCGCCTCGGCGACGGCGGCCGGTTCCACGGCGACGACGTGGTCGTACTCCAGGCCCTTGGCCAGACTCGCCGGCACCACGGCCACCCGGGCGCCCAGGTCCTCGGGTCCGGCCGTCCGGATGCCGGCCGCGGTGAGCGCGTCCCGCACCCGGGCCACGTCCGCGTCCGCGGCGACCACACCGACCGATCCCTCGCGTTCCAGCGCGTCCCGTACGGCCGTCACGGTCGTGCCGGGCACGTCGTCGGTCGGCCGGATGCTCAGTTCGCCGTCCGGGCGCAGGGACCGGGCGGCGGGCACGGCCACGTCCAGCCGTGCCAGCAGCCGGTTGGCCAGCTCGACCACCGCGGCGGGCACCCGGAACCCGATGGTCAGCGGCACCACGGCCGCGTCCGGCTTGCCGAGGTGGCGCAGCTGGACGTCCCAGTCGCGGGCGGCCCACGGGGTGGTGCCCTGGGCGAGGTCGCCGAGCACGGTCAGCGAGCCGAAGGCGGCTCGGCGGGCGATCGCCCGGCACTCCATCGGCGAGAGGTCCTGCGCCTCGTCCACGACGATGTGGCCGTACCCCTCGGGGTGTTCGATCAGCCCCGACAGCTCGTCCAGGAGCACGAGGTCGGCGGCCGACCAGCGGGCGGACTTGTACGAGCGCGGCGGGCGCGGCCACCGCAGCGCGGCCTGCTCACCGGCGTCCAGCAGTCCGTCGGCGACCCGCGCCAGCGCCTCGCCGTCGCCGAGGAGTTCGGCGAGGACCTCCTCGGGCCGGACCTTCGGCCACACCACGTCGAGCCGGGCGGTGAGCGGCCGCATCCGCTCGACCTGGCGCAGCCAGGCGTTCGGCGGCGGCCCCGACCGCCGCTCCACCTGCTCCTGCAGCAGTCGCACCACCCGGGCACGGACCCGCTCGCGCCCGATCGCGTACGGCGGCTCCTGAGCACGCACCTCGTCGACGATGCCGGCCAGCTGCCCGGCGGTGACCCGCAGCCAGTAGGAGCCGTCCCGTACGGCGAGGTCGGTCACCCCCTCGGCGCTCACGCGCGCGTACAGCGCCCGGCGCAGCACCTCGGCCATGCGGGCGTCGTGCTTGACGGTGGCCGCGGGGACGGGGTCGGTACCGGTGGCCGGGTGGCGGGCGATCTCGTCCAGGAGGGTGGACTGGCGGACCCCGGTCTCGCCGAGGGAGGGCAGCACCTCGGCGATATAGGTGAGGAAGGTGCGGTTGGGGCCGAGGATCAGCAGGCCGGAGCGCTGGATGCGCTTGGGGTGGGTGTAGAGCAGATAGGCGGCGCGGTGCAGGCCGACGGCCGTCTTTCCGGTGCCCGGGGCGCCCTGGACGCACACGGAGACGGTGAGGTCGCCGCGCACGAGGTCGTCCTGCTCGGGCTGGATGGTGGCGGCGATGTCCCGCATCGGTCCGACGCGGGGCCGCTCGATCTCCCGCGCCACGATGTCGCTCGCGCACGACTCGCCCCGGCCCAGGCGCTCGTCCTCGAACCCGGTGAGGTCGGCGGACTCGCCCCGGCTGCCGGGCGCCCAGCCGAAGCGCCGGCGGACCTCGACGCCCTGCGGCTCGCGCGCGCTCGCCTGGTAGAAGGCACGGGAGACGGGGGCCCGCCAGTCGACGACGAGCGGCGGGGCGGCCGGGTGCTCGGTGATCCGGAGCCGGCCGACGTGGTAGTTCTGCCCGCCGTGCCCGGGGTCCGCGTCGGCGAAGTCCAGACGGCCGAAGAACAGCGGTCCCTCGGGCAGTTCGCGCAGCGCTTTGGCCTGGCTGCGCAGCCGGTGGCCGAGGACCTCGGCGTCGGCGCCGGAGGCGGAGACGTCCTCGCCGATGACGACCTGTTCGGCGGCGCCGTCGACCATGGCGGCGAGGGCGGCGCGGCAGGTGTCGTGATGGGCGCGTTCGCCGTGGAGGGTGGCCTGGATGTCCTCGGGGGCGGGGTGGAGTGACGTCATGACCCCACCGTACCCAGAAAACGTAACCAGGTTAAATTTATTACCGGGTATCACCTGCTCGGCCCGTGAGCCCGGGGAGCCCCGCCGCCAACCGCCCGAAGGCCCGCTCGGCCGCCTCCACCGCGTCCGGCCGTACGCCCTCCACGTCCTCCCCCGCCGCGATCCGCCGCCAGTTCTCCAGCGCGAGGATCCGCTGCACGGCGATGATCTGCCCCGCGGCCAGCCGTGCGTCCAGACCGCCGCCGAGGGCCTCGGCGAGCGCCTCCTCCGACCGCTCCAGATACCCGTACAGCCGCGCCACCAGGGCGGGCGTGCCGTACAGCAGGGTGTGGAAGGCGAGCACCGCCGGATGGCTGTTCAGGCCGGTGACCGGATCGCACTCGTCCAGCCCGGCGAGGAAGTTCCGGCGCAGCGCGTCCAGCGGCTCGGCCGCTCCCGCCACCACCCGCGCGGCCTCCGTCTCGTGGTCCGCGAACCGGTACAGGACCAGGTCCTCCTTGGCGGGGAAGTACCGGAAGAGGGTCGGCTTGGAGATCCCGGCCGCGGCGGCGACCTCCGCGACCGACACCGCGTCGAAGCCCCGCTCCAGGAACAGCCGCACGGCGGTGTCCGACACGTCCTGGTACATCCGCTGCTTCTTACGCTCACGCAGGCCCATCTCTCCCATAGGGCGAGCCTACGCAGGGGCGGGCCGCACCCCGGCAGGCGCCGGAGGCGAGCGGGGCCCGGACGACCACCGCTCCAAGGCGTGCGCCGCTCGTCGGGCGGCAGACCGCCCAGCTCGACCTCGTCCCCGTTCAGCAGCGCGTTCCGGAACTCCGCCACCAGCTCGTTCGGAGTACGGCGCACGCCAGGCCCCCGGTCAGAGGTTCCCTGACGGGGTCCGGCCGGAGCGGGTCGCCCTGAGGGCCGACAGAACCGGCTCGAACGATCTCACGATCGCCGAGGCACCGGCCTGCCGCAGGAGGTTCTCCTCGTCCTGGTTGCGCGCGTGGCCCAGGAACGGCACACCTGCCGTCTGCGCGGCGCGCAGGTCCGCCGGTGTGCCACCGATGACCAGCGCATCCGCGGGCGCGGTGCCCATCGCGTCCAGTGCGCGATCGAGGCGATACGGGGCGTCCTGGGTGCGGCCGTGGATGTGCGGGCCGAAACAGGAGATCAGACCACGGCTGTCGAGATAGGCCCGGACCGCCCGTGCAGAGGTGTCGGTGGCTATGGCCATGCGGGCGCCGATAGCCGTCCAGGTGCGGATCAGGGGATCGGCGTAGGCGGTCGGCATCGCCGAGGACACGGCCCGCAGCTCCTCCCGGGCGAGCAGTTCCTCCAGCTCGGCCCGCAGGTCGGTGCCCGGCGGGAGACGGTGCGCGGCGCGCAGCACCACCCGGGGGTCGCGCGTCTCCCGTTCGGCGTCGGTCAGCAGGCCGGACAGGCCCTGCCGCTCCAGCGGCGCCACCAGCGCGGCGGCCGCCCGCTCCGCTTCGTGCCCGGCGAACAGGCGGCAGATCGGCCCGTCGAAGTCCCATACGACGACACGAGCCGGTGCGATCAGTTCGGTCAGCTCAGGGGTCACCAGGAAAGTGTCGGGTCCGTGGTGACGATTTCCCAGAGGGCGTCGAACGCTAGAACACGTCCGGGCACCAAGGGCGCCTGGAGCCGCGCAGCAGCGCGTCCGCCGTGCGGACGGCGCCCGCCCGCTCCTCCCGTACCCGGCCGAGCGCGGCCAGCCGCGACGCGGACTCGTCGCCCAGCCACAGCGCCGCCAGCTCGGACACGTCGAGGACCAGATCGGCGTCCCGGGTGGTCACGGCGCAGGAGGCCCCGTCGGGGGACGCCTCCAGCAGATACCGGCCCTGGGCGAGACCGGCCCCGTCCACGACCTCCAGCACCAGCGAGCCCGTCGCCTCGTACGCACGCGCCTGAAGGGCCCGTACGACGTCCAGGATCCGCACCCACAGCCAGTCCGCGTGGTCGGTGACGCGGGCCGCGCGCGGGTCGGGCAGGAAGAAGGGCAGCAGGTCGTCCGGGCCGCGCCAGCCGCTCTTGACCTTGGTGATCCAGTCGATGGAGCACAGATACCGCCACAGGGCGCGCTCGGCCTCCGGGGTCGCGGCGATCAGCCAGTTGACCTCGGCGGTGTCGTGCGGCTGCTTGTGGTGCCAGGTGTCGTCCGACTCGTACGACACCATGCCCTGCACCTCGCCGGAGGCCGAGCGGTAGACGGCGTAGAACGGCTCTTTCCAGGTGCCGCCGAAACGCACGACGCCGGTGTTCACCTGCCACCACAGCTCGTTGCGGCTGACCGCCCCGGGCTGTGCGCGGCGCACCCGCTCATACAGCTCGGGGCCGAGCTTGCGCACGTCCTCGCCGTCCACGAGGTCGATCCGGCTGCCGTCCTCGGGACCGGACCAGCGGGGGTCGAGGCCCGCGCGGGGGACCTCGACGGACCACTGGGTCGTCCAGGTCGCCGGGCCGAAGCCGAAGCGGCCGTAGATCGGGTACTCGGCGGCGATCAGGGTCGCGACGACGTCACCGCGCTCCTTCGCCGCCGCCAGGTCCCGGCCCATCATCCGGCTCAGCAGGCCGCGGCGGCGGTGCGTGGCGGTGACCGTGACATTGGATATGGCGTTCGCGGCGACGGAGGTGCCGCCCACCGCGGTCAGCTCCTGGGCGAAGGAGCGGAAGGTCGCCACACAGCGGCCGCCGTCGAAGGCGCCGAGCAGACGCCCCTCGACGAACTGCCGGCGGCGCGCTTCCAACTGCTCGGCCGTCAGCACCGGCTCCTGCAGGAATCCGGTGCACAGCGCACGGTGCCAGTCCTCGAACTCGGCCTCGGTGACGGTGCGGACGTCGATCGTCATGGGGTCACCGTAGGCGCGCGGACAGAGGCGTGTCGCGCGGATTTCGCCCGCCCCGCCCGTCCGCCGCCCCCTCAGGTCAGCAGGTCGTCCACCTGCGCCTCGCCGACCCGGTAGCGGCGCGCGATCTCCCCGCTGCACTCGTCGGTGGTGCCCTGCAGCCGCTGGCGGCGCCGGGAGACCTCCTGCTCATAGCCGACCAGGCGGCCCATCGCGGTGGTCAGTTCGAGGTCGGTGCGGGCCTCGAGGTCCGACAGCTCGACCTCGGCGAGCATCTCCGCGGCCAGCCGCCGGTACTCCTCGTTGTGCGGGGTGCCGAGCGTGACATGGCGGGCCGAGGAGCGGTTGCGGGCCGGGGCGTCGGTGAGGATCTCCGGGAGCCGCTCCACCACGGAGGCGTCCGCGGGCGCCGGCACCGACGCCCGGCCCCGCCGTGCCAGTTCCGCGCGCAGGATGTCGATCCGGCCCTGCAACAGCCGCCGCACATAACTGAGATCCGCCTCGTCGCGCTGGGCGTCACGGCGCAGCGCCCGCAGTTCCGGCAGGCTCAGCCGGGCCAGGTCGTGCGCGGGCGGCTCCGCGGGCAGCGACGGCCCGGACGGGCTGTCGCCGCGCTGTGCGGGCGGCCGGTGGGTCTCCAGCCGCCCGCTGGTGCTCGGTGTGCTCATGTTGCTTGTGACCGTCCCCTCGACCGGCGTGTGGAAGCATCGTGCCACCCCAAGTGGCCACTATGTGACCGAGTGCCCCCGAACGGCCCCAGATGGGGGGTTAAGGATCAATAATGGGCCCCTGGTGAGGGCGTACGGGCCACCCGGCATGATGGTCCGCATGCGAGCGGTGGTGCAGAGAGTGGACGGCGCGAGCGTCGTCGTGGACGGCGCGACGGTGGGCGCGATCGAGGGCGAGGGGCTGTGCGTCCTCGTCGGCGTCACCCACGAGGACACCAAGGAGAAGGCGGCCCAACTGGCCCGCAAACTCTGGTCGATCCGGATGCTCCAGGACGAGAAGTCGTGCAGCGACATCGACGCCCCGCTGCTCGTCATCAGCCAGTTCACCCTTTACGGCGACGCCCGCAAGGGCCGCCGCCCCACCTGGAACGCGGCCGCCCCCGGCGAGAGCGCCGAACCGCTGGTGGACGAGGTGGTCGCCCAGCTGCGCGCACTGGGTGCCACGGTGGCCACGGGCCGGTTCGGGGCGAAGATGCGGGTGTCCCTGACGAACGACGGCCCGTTCACCGTGCTTCTGGAGATCTGAGATCCCCCCGAGTGGGGGCGATCAGACCCGAGTCGCACCGCGCCTCAGGGCTCCACGACGACTTCCTGGGCGGCGGCCGTGTTCCCGGCGACCAGGGGCTCGTCCACGGGGACGTTCCGCTTGACCAGCGCCAGTGCCACCGGACCCAGCTCGTAGTGACGCACCGAGGTCGTCACGAAGCCGATCTTGCGTCCGTCCGGGCCCTCACCGGCGACCCGGATCTCCGTGCCCGGCGCGGGCAGATGGACCTCACTGCCGTCCAGGTGCAGAAAGACCAGCCTCCGAGGCGGCTTGCCCAGGTTCTGCACGCGGGCGACCGTCTCCTGCCCCCGGTAGCAGCCCTTCTGGAGGTGGACCGCGGTGCCGATCCAGCCCAGCTCGTGCGGGATGGTGCGGTGGTCGGTCTCGAAGCCGAGGCGGGGGCGGTGATGCTCGACCCGCAGCGCCTCGTGGGCGAGCAGGCCGACGGCGGGTCCCGCCTTCGCCGCGAAGTCCTCCAGCTGCGCCCGCGGCAGGAACACATCACGGCCGTACGCCGTCTCGCGCACGACGACGCCCTCCGGCACCTCGGCGATCGACCCGGCCGGCAGATACACCACGGCGACATCGGCCGTGCGGTCGGCGACATCGACGCGGTAGAAGAACTTCATGGACTCCAGGTACGCGATCAGCGCCTCCTGGGTGCCGGGCTCCACATGGGCCCAGACCGTCGTACCGTCGTCCACCAGGTACAGGGCGTGCTCGATGTGCCCGTGCGCGGAGAGGATCAGCGCCTCGGTGGCCTCGCCCGCGGGCAGATCGCTGACGTGCTGGGTGAGCAGCAGATGCAGCCAGCTCAGACGGTCCTCGCCGGTGACGGTGACCACCCCGCGGTGGGAGAGGTCGACGAAGCCGGTGCCGTCGGCGAGGGCGCGCTGCTCGCGGAACAGGTCGCCGTAGTGGGCGGCGACGCCTTCGTCCACGCCCTCGGCGGGGACGGCGCCGGGCAGGGACAGCAGAGGGCTCTTCATACGGGTAAGCCTACGACTTGGTACTTGAACCCTTGAGCGAACAGGCCTGACAGCGGCCGAAGATCGCGAAGTGCTTCATGTCGGTGTCGAAGCCGAACTGGTCCCGCAGCTTGGCCGTGAAGTCCGCGGCCACCTCGACGTCCGCCTCGATGACGTTCTCGCAGTCGCGGCACACCAGGTGGAGATGGTGGTGGCGGTCGGCGAGGTGGTAGGTGGGCGCCCCGTGGCCGAGGTGGGCGTGACTGACCAGGCCCAGCTCCTCCAGCAGCTCCAGCGTGCGGTAGACGGTGGAAATGTTGACCCCCGACGCCGTCTTCCTCACCTCGCCGAGGATGTCGTCGGGGGTCGCGTGCTCCAGGGTGTCCACGGCTTCGAGCACGAGTTGCCGCTGCGGCGTCAGCCGGTAGCCGCGCTGCCTGAGGTCGCTCTTCCAGTCGGTGCTCACCACACCACAGAGCATAGGACTACTTGAAGAATGCGATCCCGTCGTCCGGCATGTCGTCCGGCAGGGCCTTGGCCCAGCGCTCGACGTCCTCCGGGGTGACGACCTTCTTCAGGTGGGCCGACATGTAGGGGCGCAGCTCGACCTCGGGGGTCTGCTTCTCGCCGACCCACATCAGGTCGCTCTTGACGTAGCCGTACAGGCGCTGGCCGCCGCTGTACGGGCCGGAGGCTGCCGTGCGCGCCACGGTGTCCGTGACCAGGTCGATCTGCGGCTTCTTGGCGGCCAGCTCGCCGTACCAGATCTCCACGACGCCGTCGTCGCGCGTCATCGTGACCTCGACCTTGCGGTCGGCGTCGATCCGCCAGAAGCCGGACTCCGACTCCAGCGGGCGGACCTTGTTGCCGTCGTTGTCCAGCACCCAGGTGCGGGAGTGGTACTCCAGGAAGTCCCGGCCGTCGTGGCTGAAGGTGACTTCCTGCCCGAAGTTGCACTTCTCCGAGCCGGGGAAGTCGTGCACGCCCGCGCCGGCCCAGTTACCGAGCAGGAAGGCGAGCGGGACGAGGTCCTTGTGCAGGTCGGACGGGATCTCGATCATGAGGGGCGGTTCCTAGGTGGGGGTCAGCGCTGGCCCTGGTACAGCTTCTTCACGGTCAGTCCGGCGAAGGCGAGGACGCCGACGCAGACCAGGACCAGCAGGGTTTCGAAGAAGATCTCCACGGGTGCTCCTTGAGCGAGGGTGGGCGTACGACAGAGCCGGGGCCCAGCTTACGCGGCCGGGGCCCTGCCCTCCTGACGAGGGCCCGTCGGCAGACCGGGCCGGCTCCGGCCGACGGCGCCCGGCCGGCACGGGTGGGCGGAGCCCTGTGCGGGCTACGCTTCCGGCATGGCGAAGAAGCTCGTGATCAAGGTGACTGCCGGCTCCGATGCCCCCGAGCGCTGCTCGCAGGCGTTCACGGTGGCGGCGGTGGCCGTGGCCAGCGGGGTCGATGTCTCCCTGTGGCTGACCGGTGAGTCGTCCTGGTTCGCGCTGCCGGGGCGCGCCGCCGAGTTCGAGCTGCCGCACGCGGCGCCGCTGCCGGACCTGATCGACTCGATCCTCGCGGCCGGCCGCGTCACGCTGTGCACGCAGTGCGCCGCCCGGCGCGAGATCACCGAGAAGGACGTCCTCGAGGGCGTACGGATCGCGGGCGCGCAGGTCTTCGTACAGGAGTCACTGGCGGACGACACCCAGGCGCTCGTGTACTGAACAGTCCCTGCCACGACGCTACGACCTGGGCCGCTTCTTGCCGTCCAGCTCGTCCCACCACTCGTCGGACTGCGGGTCCCCGGAGGGATCGTCCCACCAGCGGTCCTCCGGCCCCCGCCGGTTGGCCATCACCGCGGCGACCGGCGGGATGACCATGGCCACCACGCACATCCCGACGGCCGCGGGAACCGACCAGAGGCGCACGACTGCCCACGCCAGGACGAAGAGGACGATGCACGTCCCCATCATGGCGAAGTACACGTGACGTCGCCGTGCGTACATGGTTCCAGAGTAGGTCTCCGCGTACGGTTCAGCCGTAGCGGCGATCGGCGGCACACCGGGGAAGGCGGCCACAGGAGAGGGCCGTGGAGAGACGACGGGCGGAGTCCGGCAGGCCCGGGCCCCCTGTCACAAGTGATCCACAATCGGCTGCCCGGCGGGCCGTACGGAGCTACCGTTGCGTAGCCGTACACGTCAACGACCCGGGGGACACACCACCATGCGCGCCCTGCGAATAATTCTGATTCTCGTCGTGATTCTGGGCGGGCTCTTCGTGATCGTGGACCGGGTCGCCGTGCACTTCGCCGAGAGCGAGGCCGCGGACAAGCTGAAGGCGACGCAGAACCTGGCCTCGACGCCGGACGTGAGCATCAAGGGCTTCCCGTTCCTGACCCAGGTGGCGGGCGGCTCCCTGGACGATGTCGAGGTCGGCATCAAGGACTACCAGGCGACCACCGGTACGGCGGGCAAGACGATCCGTGTGGACGACCTGAAGGCCGACATGAAGGGCGTCGACTTCTCCGGCGACTACAGCTCCGCCACCGCGGCCACCGCCACCGGCACCGCGACGATCTCCTACGACGAGCTGCTGAAGACCGCCAAGGCCGAGCCGACCCAGGTCGCCCCGGGCGTCACCGCCGAGGTCGTCGGCCTCTCCGACGGCGGCAACGGCAAGATCAAGGTCGCGGTGGCGGCCACCGTCTTCGGCGCCAAGCTGCCCGAGCCGGTCTATGTGCTCAGCTCGGTCGCGGTGGAGAACGACAAGGTGAAGGTGCACGCCGACGCCCTGCCGAGGCTCGGCGGCGCCGACATCGCCGAGGGCCGCATCCGGCAGATCACCGACTTCCAGCAGGCCGTCGACCACCTCCCCGGCGGCATCAAGCTGGACAAGGTGCAGGCCGCCAAGGACGGCGTGGAGATCAGCGTGAAGGGTTCGGACGTCAAGCTGGCGGGGTAGGACGACCGATCGAGCCTCGGTGTCCGAGTGGCGAGACGCCTCGTCCGTACCGCAGATGCATGGAGCGACCCCAGCGCCCGGAAGCCGTGGAACGCGGCTCCGGGCGCGTCTCATGTCCCGCTATACGGACGATCGCGTCTCAGCATGCGACACACCGGTGACATGCCCACCGGACGTCCCTACGATCGGGGCCATGAAGCGACAGGCGGTTCTCACAAAGCGGCGGGCAGTGGACCTGTGCCGCGTTGCCGCCATGCTCTGTCGCCCCTTCTGAGCGAAATTCCGCGGGGAATCCCGTGGATGCCGCATTCTCAGCCGCCCTGTCTGGAAGGGCACCCGTGCGCCGCTCGGGCCTGAGCGCGCACCCTCGCTATACGCACCCCCCGCCGTAACTGCCCCGGAGGAGATTGAGCATGAGCCGCAGCGACGTCCTGGTCGACGCCGACTGGCTCCAGGAGCACCTGGACGACCCGACCATCGCCATCGTCGAGGTGGACGAGGACACGTCCGCCTACGAGAAGAACCACATCAGGAACGCGATCCGCATCGACTGGACCAAGGACCTCCAGGACCCGGTGCGCCGCGACTTCGTCGACCAGGCGGGCTTCGAGAAGCTCCTCTCGTCGAAGGGCATCGGCAACGACACCCTGGTGATCCTCTACGGCGGCAACAACAACTGGTTCGCCTCCTACGCCTACTGGTACTTCAAGCTGTACGGCCACGAGAACGTCAAGCTCCTCGACGGCGGCCGCAAGAAGTGGGAGCTGGACGCCCGCGAGCTGGTCGAGGAG
Organism: Streptomyces griseochromogenes; assembly: GCF_001542625.1. Taxonomy (NCBI): domain Bacteria; kingdom Bacillati; phylum Actinomycetota; class Actinomycetes; order Kitasatosporales; family Streptomycetaceae; genus Streptomyces; species Streptomyces griseochromogenes. Next base: position 10,395,584 of record NZ_CP016279.1, read on the forward strand.
GTGCCCGAGCGCGCCGGTACCGCTTACAAGGCCCAGCCGCAGAACACCTCGATCCGGGCCTTCCGCGACGACGTCGTGGCGGCCATCGGCTCGTACAACCTGGTCGACGTCCGCTCGCCCGACGAGTTCTCCGGCAAGCTGCTCGCGCCGGCCCACCTCCCGCAGGAGCAGTCGCAGCGCCCGGGCCACGTCCCGACCGCGAAGAACATCCCGTGGTCGAAGAACGCCAACGACGACGGCACCTTCAAGTCGGACGACGACCTGAAGGAGCTGTACGCCACCGAGAACGTGGACCTCGCCAGGGACACGATCGCCTACTGCCGCATCGGTGAGCGTTCGGCCCTGACCTGGTTCGTGCTGCACGAGCTGCTGGGCGTCCAGAACGTCAAGAACTACGACGGCTCCTGGACCGAGTACGGCTCCCTCGTCGGCGTGCCGATCGAGCTCGGCGCCGGCAAGTAATCCCACCCGACCGACCTTCTGGTCAGACCCCTCTGGAGAAAGACATGTGTGGAGCGAAGGCCGGCGGCCCCGACGCCTCGACGATCAAGCCCGGTGAGACCACGATCCAGGGTCAGGTGACCCGCGACGGCGAGCCGGTGACGGGCTACGTGCGTCTCCTGGACTCGACCGGAGAGTTCACCGCGGAGGTGCCCACCTCCGCCACGGGCCAGTTCCGCTTCTACGCGGCCGAGGGCACCTGGACCGTGCGGGCTCTCGTTCCCGGCGCCACGGCCGACCGTACGGTCGTCGCCCAGAAGGGCGGGCTGGCGGAGGTCGCCATCGCGGTCTGAACGGACCGGACGGGCTCAGTGACGGGCTCTCAGTGACGGGCCGAAGGGCCGTACCCCCTGGGTTGGACGCCAGTGGGGGTACGGCCCTTCGGCTTCCCGCCGCCTCATGGGCGCGCCCCCTCCGCCCCGCCGACGCACACCCGCGTGCCGTGCTTCGGGAGGTAGCAGGCGGTGACGCGGTCCGGCGTCCGCGTGGTGAGCATCGGTGTGGAGAGGTAGCCGCCGGTCTTCGCCGGGCGACGGGGCGCCCATGTACCGGACCTCGACGGGCAACGTCTATGCCAACGAGGGCAGCCACTGGGACATCACGTTCAAGTGACCGCCCGCGCGAAGAGGGCCGCATTCCCCTGCCGGGGGGGTGCGACTCTTCGGCCTGAGGTGCGGGGGCGTCATGTGTGCCGCGCGCACCGGGACGAAAACACCTGAGCGGCTTTCATGGACGAAATCAAGTCAAAGCCGGTTATATGACCTTGAGTTGGGGCGTAGCGCCGCCTTCTGGGTCTCTCCTATTCTCATTTCATGGCATCCGTGATCGCCAATGTCCGGGATTTCGGCGCTGTGCCTGGCCCGGACGGCTCCACCACGTGTTCGGACGCGTTCCAGCGGGCGGTGGACTCACTGGACGAGAACATCGGCGGGATCGTCTTCGTACCTGCCGACTCCCAGCCCTACGAACTCCGGCGGTCGGTGATGGTCGACCGCAACAAGGTCCGCGTCGTCGGTGAAGGCAGTACCGCGAGCACGCTGCACAGCGCGGGGGCCACGCCCGCGCTGACCTTCGGTCTCCGGCGCATCACCCATGGGCGGCCGTTGAGCGACGGGCACTGGGCCGATCTGCGCGGCATGCTCGACGCCTCCGTCACCGACCGGCGGTGGGGCTGCCGCTCGCGCGTCCCCTCCCCGGTGGAGGGGGAGCCGACGAGCGAGGCCACGGTGACCTTTCCCTGCTCCCCTTTCCAGTTCGGCCCGCCGGACGGCAACTACTGGTCCGACGTCCGCCGGCTGACGCTCGACTTCGTGGTGCGCAACGACGCCATGCCGTGGTCCGCACAGCCGCTGTTCGGCATGGCCGACGCGTTCTACCGGCCGTCGCCCTTCTGCGCGTACGTCGAAGCGAACTCCGGCGTGGTCGTCTTCAGGTTCCGGACGGCCGACGGACTGCAGCGCGACGTCCGGATCCCCTTCGACCCCGCACAGCCCGTGCTGCGCTGCTCTCTCCAACTCGACCTGGACGCACGCACGGTGGCGGCCTGGACGAACAGACAGCAGGCGACGCAGCGGATCCAGGTGCGGCCGGACCTCGCATTGGTCAACGACGGATGGGCGCCCGGGGAATCCGGCGGCGAACTCGCCTTCGTGCCCAACTGGTACGCCCCGTTCAGGATCGCCGCCGTGGGGCCGGAGTCGTCCGGCTGGGGCGGCGGTGGCGAACTGCCCGGCGGGCCGAAACAGCCCGTCGATCTCACCTTCGGCGCGCTGCGGTTCTCCGACACCCTCCGCTACCGGGACCTCGGGGAGGGCCAGGAGCAGCAGGACGCGCACGGCAAGGTCGACGACCTGCGCTGCCTGACCGTCGAACCCCATGTCTTCGGGGCCCTGACGATGCGGGAGGAGGTGCACAAGAGCGCCGCGGGCGTGCCCGACCTCCAGATCCTGTGGGAGGGAATCGGAACGTTCGGGCACGGCTTCTTCGTACCGCACGACCTTGTCGAATACGTGGAGGGAAACGGGTGCGAGAAGCTGAACGTCAGGGGCTTCTCATTCGCCCCCAGGCCCGCCAACTACGGCCAGGTCATCGGGCTGGGGCTCCTGTACAACATGTCGCTGAACGACCTGAAGGTGGAATTCGGCGCACAGGGGCTGAGCACGCACCACTTCGGCGCCAACTACCCGGTCTCCCTGCGTTCCTGCCGGTTCGAGCACCAGAGCGACTGCGCGGTCTACAGCTACTTCCAGAACACCACCGCCGACTACATGGGCCTGGGCTATTACGGGCGCTCCGCGTTCAAGGCCCTCAGGTCCCGCGTGGACCTGCGCAACGTCTACTGCACCGACTCCAAGGTCTGTGAATCGGCCGTCAGGCTGTTCCAGACCCAGGCGGTACTCGACAACTGGCAGATCGACTTCGAGGGATTCACCGAGGATCTGCCCCGCGACAGCTACATCTGGGCGAGCATCGCCGACGACATCGGCGGACCGACCCAGCTGTGCCTGCGCGACTGCGTCGGGAGCGCCGGGGGCGAACACACGGTGGCGATCCGGCTGGTCAGCAACGAACGCGGGGCCGGGTTGCCGGACATCTCCAGGCAGGCCGGCTGGTGCACCATCGAAAGGTCCTTCAACCACTTCTCGGACCCCCGCATGCCCGCGCTCGTGGCGGTCGACGGCCCGCTGTGGCAGGGCCTCTACGAAGGCATCCCGCCCACGGACAAACCTCTGGTGATCAACACCGCCACGCCGGGCGCGTCCGCCAGGATCGGCATCGGGACGGTCCCGCCCCCGGCCACCGTCCCCTTCGTACCCCCCGCCGGCGACCCGCTGCTCGGGCTGCCGGGCCTGATCGGCTACTACCGCGCCGACGCGCTCGGCCTGCGGGACGGCGCCCCGGTGACCAGCCTCACCGACCTCAGCCCCGCCGGCCACCACGGCACCCCCGTGGGCAGCCCGGCCGTGCTCGACAGCTCGGCGGCAGGCGGCCTCGCGGCCCTGCGCTTCGCCGGCGGCCGGTACGAGTTCGCCGGGACGGCGGGCACGACAGGTGCCGCGACCTGGTTCTTCGTCGCGAAACGGCTGCCGTTCTTCGAGTCGGCCCCCGGCCGTCGCGGTTCGCTCCGCACATACGGGCAGGGCTTTCTGATCGACCCCCACCTCCTGACGTACTGCGCCGAATCCGACACGGACTGGGCGGTGTACGCCGTCCGCTGCACCGCCGGACCCGCCCGCCGGCTCCAGACCTACGTCAACAGCTACCCGTACGACCTCCGCAGGGACGACCGGGCCAGCACCGTCGCGTGGGCCACTCCGGTCCTGTCCCATCGCGACGACGTGAAGTTCCGGGGGCTCCTGGCCGCCGCGGTCATCTGCGACGCGGCACTGGACGACGAGCAGGTGACCGACACCTGCCGGTACCTGCTGCACCGCTACCGCATCCCGGTCTGACGCCGACCGGCCAGGAAGGAGACCCGAACGGCGACTAGCCCAGCGCCCGCCCCAGCACCCACACCACCGGCGCGGCCGCCGACAGCGGCAGGGCCACGCCCGCCGTGAAGTGGACGAAGCGGGACGGATAGTCGTAGCTGGCGACCCGGTGGCCGACCAGGGCGCAGACACCCGCCGCCGCCCCCAGCGCGGCGCCCTTCGCGCCGAAGCCCGTCATACCGCCCACCGCGATGCCCGCGCCGGCGGCGGCCAGCACGGAGGCCACGACCGAGGCCGGGCCGGGCAGGGGCAGGGCGCGGGCCAGGACGGCCACCGCGACCGCCGCCGCGCCCACCGACACCGCGTCCGGATCGGCGGCCAGGTAGCCCGTCGCGAGGACCGTGAGGGCCGCGGAGACGACCGTCGCCATCAGGCCGTACATCCGCTCGTCGGGCGAGGCGTGCGAGCGCAGCTGGAGCACCAGCGACAGCAGGACCCAGACGCCGAGCGGGCCGAGGATCGCGACCGGCGCGTGGTCGCGGCCGGCGGCGAGGACCGCGACATCCGCGGTGAGCCCGCCCGCGAAGGCCAGCGCGATGCCCTGCCGGGCGGGCCACATGCCGTTCAGCCGGAACCAGCCGGCGGCCGTGACGGCCTGCAGCAGCACCAGGGGCACGACGAGCGCGTACGAGGCGACGGGCGCCGTGGCGGCGAGCAGCACGCCCAGCAGCGCGGTGAGCGCCGCCGGCTGCATGCCGGGCGCGATGATCGGCGAGCGGCCCTCCGACCGGGCCCGCTGGGCGTCGGTGACCCGGGTGTTGCCGGCGAGGGTGGCGGGGCCGTAGGAGGGGTCCGCCTCGTCGGCGTGCTCCGGTTCGGGGGCCGCGGACGGCTGGGGCTGCGGCGCGGGCGCGGAAGCGGGTTCGGGCGCGGGTGTGGGTGTGGGTGTGGGCTGTGCGTACGGCTGCTGGTACTGCTGCTGGTACGCCTGCTGGTGGTACTGCTGCTGGTGGGCCTCCTGCGGCGGGTACGCCGTCCCCTCCGCCGGCATCGACGCGTGCGTCTGCGTCTCCCAGGTCTGGCCCTGCCACTGCTGGGTGTCCTGCGGGTCGTAGCCGGTCTGCTCGTACTGGCCTGCCTGCCCCGCGTACTGGTCGTACCCGGACCAGGCCTGCTGTGCCTGGTGCTGCTGGTGCTCTTGGTGCTGCTGGTGCTGCTGGTGCTGCTGGTAGGGGTCGTAGCCCTCGTAGGGGCCGCCCTGATACGGCTGGTCGCTCATCGCCTCACCCTCCTGCGAACGGCGGGAGCACCTCGACCGTGCCGCCCTCGGCCAGCCGTACCGTCTCATGTGCGCGGGTCCCGACGGGGTCACCGTCGACGAGGAAGGAGCATCGCTGCAGGACGCGCGTGAGTTCACCGGGGTGTCGCGCACGCACGGCGGCGAGCGCGTCGGCGAGGGTGGCCGCGTCGTACGGCTCCTCGGCGACCTGGGCCGCGGCCTTGGCAGCGGCCCAGTAGCGGACCGTGACCTTGGGCATCTGGTTCCTCAATCGACGGCAAGAAAGAAACAAAGACGGGGCCAGGCTAGCCCGCCCGTGCGACCGACCAGTGCCCGATCCGGGCCAGCAGTCCGTCGTCGGCCGCGTGTTCGGCGTGGCCCATGCCGGGCTCCAGCCAGAGTTCTCCGTGGCCACCGGCCGCCTCGGCGAGCATCCGGGGATGGTCGAGGGGGAAGTAGCCGTCGCGGTCGCCGTGCACGATGAGGAGCGGGGTGGGAGCGATGCGCGGGACCGCTTCCGCCGGGGACAGCGGCACCGGATTCCAGTCCCGGTGGTGGATGCGGGTGCGCAGGCCGTAGCGGCCGACCAGGCGGCCCTCGGGGCGGGTGACCAGCCAGTGCAGGCGGCGCATGGGGGCCGTGCCCCGGTAGTACCAGCGCGCGGGGGCGCTGACCGAGACCACCGCGTCGACCGTGCCGGGGTGCAGGGCCGCGTGCCGCAGCACCACCGAGCCGCCCATGGAGAAGCCGACGCTCACCACGCGCGCGTGCCCGAAGCCGCGCGCCCACCCCACCGCCGCGGCCAGGTCCAGCACCTCCCGGTCGCCGACCGTGGAGCGGCCGCCGGAGGCGCCGTGCCCGCGGAAGGAGAAGGTGACGACGGAGCCGTAACGGGCCAGCGCGTCCGCCACCCTTCGCACATGCGGGCGGTCCACGTCCCCGGTGAAACCGTGGGCGATCACGAACACGAGGTCGCCGGAGAATGGACGGGAGGTGTCCGGCGCCGCTTTGTATACGACCGTGCCCGGGTTGTATACGGAATCGACCGGGATCCCGTCGGCGGTGCGCAGAAACGTCCGGATAGGCCCCCCTCTGCCTGTCTCGGCATTCGGACGAACGGTGGAACGTGCCGCATGACCTGCCGGACGATTGCTCATGTGGGCTATTCTGCTGGGCAGAGGACTCGGGCAGCGTAGCCCCCGGGTCCTTTTGTGCTTTCGGAAGCGTTGTATACGAAGCGGGAAACCGCGGGTGTACGGGGCCCCCGGGATCGCAGAGCAGTGCCCGTCCGCACAGCCCTCGCAGGGACCGAGGAGGAACCAGACGTATGAGTTCTCTGCTGCTCCTGACCAACGCCCTCCAGCCGTCGACGGAGGTGCTGCCCGCGCTCGGACTGCTGCTGCACAACGTGCGGGTGGCCCCGGCGGAGGGCCCCGCCCTCGTCGACACCCCTGGCGCCGACGTCATCCTCGTCGACGGGCGCCGCGACCTGCCGCAGGTGCGCAGCCTGTGCCAGCTGCTGCGCTCCACCGGCCCCGGCTGCCCCCTCCTGCTCGTCGTCACCGAGGGCGGCCTGGCCGCCGTCACCGCCGACTGGGGCGTCGACGACGTACTGCTCGACACCGCCGGCCCGGCGGAGGTCGAGGCCCGGCTGCGGCTGGCCATGGGCCGGCAGCAGATCGTCAACGACGACTCCCCCATGGAGATCCGCAACGGCGACCTGTCCGTCGACGAGGCCACCTACTCCGCCAAGCTCAAGGGCCGGGTCCTCGACCTCACCTTCAAGGAGTTCGAGCTCCTGAAGTACCTCGCCCAGCACCCGGGCCGCGTCTTCACCCGCGCCCAGCTGCTGCAGGAGGTCTGGGGCTACGACTACTTCGGCGGCACCCGGACCGTGGACGTGCACGTACGGCGGCTGCGCGCCAAGCTCGGCCCCGAGCACGAGTCGCTGATCGGAACCGTCCGGAACGTCGGTTATCGATTCGTTACGCCCGAGAAGGGCGACCGGTCCGGCGACGAGGCCAAGGCCAAGGGGAGCCGGGCAAAGACGGAAGATGCGGACGCCTCGGCCGTCCTGGACGCCTCCGAACTCCACGCGGACGCCTAGCGCAGGCATGGACACCGCTCCGGCTGGGCATTGCTTCCGCACAGCCGGGATGCGATACGCCCTGCCCAGAGCGGGTCCATCCGCGTAGACTCCGCGCGTGGCCAAGGTGACTCGGGATGACGTGGCACGGCTGGCTGGGACCTCCACCGCCGTCGTCAGTTATGTCATCAACAACGGACCCCGGCCGGTCGCCCCGGCCACGCGCGAGCGTGTCCTCGCGGCGATCAAGGAACTGGGGTACCGGCCCGACCGGGTCGCCCAGGCGATGGCGTCCCGGCGCACCGACCTCATAGGCCTGATCATCCCGGACGCCCGCCAGCCGTTCTTCGGCGAGATGGCGCACGCGGTCGAGCAGGCCGCCTCCGAGCGCGGGAAGATGGTGCTCGTCGGCAACACCGATTACATCGGCGAACGCGAGGTTCACTATCTGCGCGCGTTCCTCGGTATGCGGGTCTCCGGCATGATCCTCGTCTCGCACGCCCTGAACGACCTCGCGGCGGCCGAGATCGAGGCCTGGGACGCCCGGGTGGTGCTGCTGCACGAGCGCCCGGAGGCCATCGACGACGTCGCCGTCGTCACCGACGACCTGGGCGGCGCCCAGCTCGCCGTACGCCATCTGCTGGAGCACGGCTACGACTACGTCGCCTGTATGGGCGGTACGGCGGAGACGCCGGCCGTGGGCGACCCGGTCTCCGACCACGTCGAGGGCTGGCGGCGGGCCATGGCCGAGGCGGGCGTCTCCACCGAGGGCCGCCTGTTCGAGGCGCCGTACAACCGCTACGACGCCTACCGGGTGGCCCTGGAGGTGCTCTCGGGCCCCGACCGGCCGCCGGCGGTCTTCTGTTCCACCGACGACCAGGCGATCGGCCTGCTGCGAGCCGCGCGCGAGCTGCGCATCGACGTCCCCCGGGAGCTGGCGGTGGCGGGCTTCGACGACATCAAGGAGGCGGCGCTCGCCGACCCGCCGCTGACGACGGTCGCCTCGGACCGTTCGGCGATGGCCCGGGCGGCGGTCGACCTCGTCCTGGACGACGGGCTCAGGGTGGCGGGCTCCCGGCGCGAGCGGCTGAAGACGTTCCCGTCCCGGCTGGTCGTACGCACCAGCTGCGGCTGCGGCTGAGCCGCCGCCTTCAGAGCCGGGCCACCGCCTTTATATCGGGCAAACACGGTTCTGCCGGGCTTCTCAGGGAGCACTCAGGAAGCTCTCATGGTCGCAGGGAAGGCTGTTTGTCATGACCGAGAGCATCCGCCGCAGCGGCGAGTACGACGAGAACCCCCAGGGTCCCTACGCTCCGCAGCACGCCTACTCCGCTCCCGTGAACCCCGAGTGGCCGCCCCCGCCCTCGTACCAGCCGGCGGCGGCCCCGGACCCCGGGCCCGCGCCGCGCAGGAAGCGCGCCCGCGGCCCGGTCGGGCTGCTCGCCGCGGTGGCGATCGTCGCGGCCGCCGTCGGCGGTGGCACGGCCTACGCCTTCCAGCAGCTGACCGGGAAGGACACGGCCGCCTCGGCCGGTACCACCACCAACGTGGTGCCCACCGGCAAGAAGGGCGACGTCGCCGCGATCGCCTCCGCGGTCAGCCCGAGCGTGGTCGAGGTCCAGGCGACCCTCGGCAACGGCTCGTCCACCGGCTCCGGCGTGATCATCACCGGCAACGGCGAGATCGTCACCAACAACCACGTCATCTCCGGCGCCTCCTCCGTCAAGGTGCGCACCAGCGACGGCAGGGTCTACCCGGCCGAGGTCGTCGGCACCGACAGCTCCAAGGACCTCGCGCTGATCAAGCTGAAGGGCGCCTCGGGCCTGAAGCCCGCCGCGCTCGGCAGCTCCTCTTCCGTCCAGGTCGGTGACGCGGTCGTCGCGATCGGCTCCCCCGAGGGCCTGACCGGCACCGTCACCAGCGGCATCGTCTCCGCGCTCAACCGTGACGTGACGGTCTCCACGGACGAGAGCCAGGGCCAGGGAGGCGACGGACAGTGGCCGTTCCAGTTCGGCGGCCGACAGTTCAACGGCGACACGGGCTCGTCCACGACGACCTACAAGGCGATCCAGACGGACGCCTCGCTCAACCCCGGCAACTCCGGCGGCGCGCTGATCGACGCGGCCGGCCGCGTCATCGGCATCAACTCCGCGATGTACTCGTCGAGTTCACAGGCCTCGTCCTCCTCGGACGCGGGCAGCATCGGCCTCGGCTTCGCGATCCCCATCAACACCGTCAAGTCCGACCTGGCGAAGTTGCGGGCCGGCTCCACCAGCTGACCGATCCACCCGGCACATCAGGGAGCACGTCATGATCAGGAAGGTTTCCCACCAGGCCGCCGGCACCGGCCCGGCCGCCCTCGCACTGGCCCTCTCGGTCGCGTACGAACTGCACGCGCCGACCGCGGCGACCCGGCCCGCCCCGGCCCCCCGGCCCCCGCAGATCGCCCACGTCCCCGAGATGATGGGCCTGCGCACCTCGGCCGACCGCCCGCACCGCCGCAAGGTGCCGCTGCGCCGCCTGAACACGGTCCGCGGCCTGGCGGTGCTCCAGGCCTAGCCCGGTCCGCGTGCCCGGCGGGCCGGAAACATGCGACGCTGAGAGACGCTCCCGCCGAGAGACACTCCGTCCACACGCCCCACCGCACCCCGAGGAATCGCGAGCGATGAGTCCCGCCGAAGGCGACCGTGACCCCCTGCGCATTCTGATCGTCGACGACGAGCCCGCCGTCCGCGAGGCACTCCAGCGCAGCCTCGCCTTCGAGGGGTACGACACCGAGGTCGCGGTCGACGGCGCGGACGCGCTGGAGAAGGCCACGGCCTACCGGCCGGACCTGGTCGTCCTGGACATCCAGATGCCCCGCATGGACGGTCTGACGGCGGCGCGGCGCATCCGGGGCACCGGGGACACGACCCCGATCCTCATGCTCACGGCCCGCGACACGGTCGGCGACCGGGTGACGGGACTGGACGCCGGGGCCGACGACTACCTGGTCAAACCCTTCGAACTGGACGAACTCTTCGCCCGCATCCGTGCACTCCTGCGCCGCAGCTCCTACGCGGCGGCGGTCTCCCCCGAGGCCCAGCAGGACGAGGCGCTCACCTTCGCCGATCTGCGCATGGACCTCGCGACACGGGAGGTCACGCGCGGCGCGCGGCAGGTGGAGCTGACCCGCACGGAGTTCACGCTCCTGGAGATGTTCATGGCCCATCCCCGCCAGGTACTCACCCGCGAGCAGATCCTCAAGGCCGTTTGGGGCTTCGACTTCGAGCCCTCCTCGAACTCACTGGACGTCTACGTCATGTACCTGCGCCGCAAGACGGAGGCCGGGGGCGAGCCGCGGCTCGTGCACACGGTCCGGGGCGTGGGGTATGTCCTGCGGCAGGGCGGCGCGGAGTGAGGAGGCTGGTACGCCGGTACCGGGCACTGCCGATCCGGGCACGCCTGGCGATGCTGGTCGCGGCCGCGGTGGCGTTCGCGGTGGCGGCGGTCTCGGTCACGTGCTGGTTCATCGTGCAGCGGAAGCTGTACGACCAGGTCGATGCCGACCTGCGCAAGGCCTGGCAGCCTCAGCACCTGAACGACGTGGTGGGCGCGCTCGCAACGTGTCCGCAGAAGCCCAGCCAGTCCAACCTCGGCATCCTCCGCAACAACGGCAACTACTACTACGTCGAGCTGGTCAAGCGGAACGGCACCGCCTGCGTGTCCTCCAGCTCCGCGGGGCGGGTGCTGACCACCTCTTCGGACACCGGTGTCATCGCTTCGTCCTCCGACGACGCCGTACAGCGCAACGGCACCGACTCCGACGGCCACGCCGTACGCGTCCTGACCGCGCCCCTCACCGTCACCCAGGGTTTCGGCAATCCGCCGGAGCTGTATCCGGGCACGGCCCTGCTCGTCGCCATCCCGCTGAGGAACACCCAGAACACGCTCAACGATCTCGCGCTGATCCTGCTTCTCGTCTCCGGCATCGGAGTGGTGGGTGCCGGCGCGGCCGGGCTCGCGGTGGCTCGTGCGGGTCTGCGTCCGGTCGACAAGCTCACGGATGCCGTCGAACACGTGGCGCGGACGGAGGACTTGAGCGTCCGCATCCCCGTGGACGAAGACAGCGAGGACGAGGTCGCCCGCCTCTCCCGGTCCTTCAACTCGATGACCACCGCGCTGGCCAGCTCCCGCGACATGCAGCAGCAGCTGATCGCGGACGCCGGTCACGAGCTCCGCACCCCCCTCACCTCCCTGCGCACCAACATCGAACTGCTCACCCGCAGCGAGGAGACGGGCCGCCCCCTCCCCCCGGAGGACCGCAAGGCGCTCCTCGCCTCCGTGAAGGCGCAGATGTCGGAACTGGCCTCGCTGATCGGCGACTTGCAGGAGCTGTCCCGCTCCGAGGGCCAGCGCGGCGAACGAGTCGAGGTGGTCTCCTTCCAGGACGCCGTGGAGTCGGCCCTGCACCGGGCCCGGCTGCGCGGCCCCGAGCTGACGATCGCGGCGGACCTGAAGCCCTGGTTCGTCCGCGCGGAGCCCTCCGCGCTGGAGCGGGCGGTCGTCAACATCCTCGACAACGCGGTGAAGTTCAGCCCCGAGGGCGGCACGGTCGAGGTGCAGCTGAGCGAGGGAGTGCTGACGGTCCGTGACCACGGCCGCGGCATCCCCGCCGACGAGCTCCCCTACGTCTTCGACCGCTTCTGGCGCTCACCGAGCGCACGTGCACTGCCGGGTTCCGGCCTGGGCCTGTCCATCGTGGCCCGCACGATCCAGCAGGCGGGCGGCGAGGTGACGCTGGCGTGGGCGGAGGGCGGCGGGACCGTGGCGACGGTGCGGTTGCCGGGGGCGGCTACGGCTCCGCCGGAGGCGGTGTAAGAGGTTCGCTTCGACCATTCAGCCAGCCGTAGCTCGAACATCAGACCTTCCGGCATACGTCACCCGAACGTGCGCGGACCCGCCTCACCCTCGAGCGAGCGTTGCTGCCCGCCCGGGGACGCCACCGAGCGGCTGTGGCCCAACCACCGTTCGCCGAACCACTGTTGACCGCACCCCCCGGTCACCGCATCGACGTATGCCCCTTTGAATGGGACACCCCTCTCGTACGCCCCTACCTCCTGGAGGTGTCCGCGTGAACGCCGCCGAAGGGCCGCAGGCCCCGCCCCCGGACACGCTCCGCCTCCTGCCCTGGACCACGCCCGAGGGCAAGCCCTGCCATCTCAGCGCCGACAGCGATAACAGCAGGCTCTCCCTGCTCGCTGACGACGTGGAAGATGCCCAGCTCGGCTCGGGTGAACAGGTGCTCGTCGGTGCCCGGGCCGTCCTGGCCGACGCCGGGGCGGGCGAACACGCGGTGCGCTTCGCGCTCACGAGGGCCGTGGAGTCACTGAGCGATGTGCCGCGCATCGCGGTCAGCCGCGGCCGGCGTATGCCCGGAAGCGGATTCCGAGCCGGTCTGACGGTGGGTCACCCGCCCGGATGCGCTCGGCGCGCGCGTGGTCGCGAGGGTGTGCATGGTGAGCATATGAACACCACATCTCGCCCCCAGAAGACTGTTTCCCGGATTCCGCGAGTGTTCGCGGTGAGCGCCGCCCTGAGCATCGCCTGTGCGGCAGGGCTGGCAACTGCCACCTCCGCAGTGGCGGCAACCCCCGCCACGCACGTCGCCGCAAAGGCCACCCCGGCATACGGCCACGGCGGAGGCGGCGACGGCTACGGCGACGTAAACAAGTGCGGCAACGGCATCCTCGACCTCCTCAACTTCTGCAACTGACATACACCCGGCGGCAGTTCCTGTCCGCCGACCGCACAACCACGCAGTGAAGAAGTCCACCCACCCGTCCCAGGGCGGTCAGGAGCAGGGCCAGGACCCCGCTCCCTGACCGCCCTGCCGACCGTGCCCGAAGGGCTATACGCCCGCTGCTCCGGCCGGGGCGGCAGCCAGGGCATCAACAACTCCGTGATCAGGGCCAGTACGGCCACCCGGTCACTGGAAGTCGGCCGCTTCCCTGCCGCTCCCCCTGAGCCGACGCCGCCGGCCCCGCATCGTCCTGGGCCAGGCCGCCCGGGCGATGCTCCGCGCCCTGCCGCTCTCCCAGGTCTCGTGGACCGCGACGCTCCGCCCTATGATCCCTCCGCACAGATGTACGGACAGGGGCGGTGGGCGGGGCATGGACGGGTACGGGAGCGGGATCGAGCGGGAGTACCGCAAGCGGAGACGGATACCGCTGCTCATGTCCTTCAGCATCGGGCTGCTGGGCCTGAACGGCCTCCACCACATGTGGGAGCACCACACCCTGCCCCACTGGGTTCCGTTGTCACTCCTCGCGCTCTACCTCGCGCTGTTCGCGAAGATGGCGCTGTACACCCGGCGTGGCCGCACGCTCGTCACGGCCCACGGGATCACCGCACGGCGGGCACTGACCGAGCGCGGCCGGGCCTGGCACGACATCTACGACATCCGGGTCGAACAGGTGCCGAACGCCGCCAAGTCCGCCCGTAAGTGGATCACCTACCTGTACGACACCGAGGGCCGCCGGTTCGTGCTGCCGCACATGGACGACCTGCAGCTGGACGACCCGCGCCGGGAAGTCGCCGCGCTGCGCGAGGCCGCCGCACCGCACCGCGGCGCCGCCTGGGAGCGGCGGCCGCAGGTGGAGGCCCTGATCCGGCGGCGGGCCGGACACCGCAAGGCATGGGAGCGGGCCGTCACCGGCGGGCTCATCGCCCTCCTGTGCGGCTTCCTGCTGTGGGTGGCGCTGCTGTTCACCGATCCCCACCCGCCCACACTCCTGCTGCTCCTGGGGCTTCCGCTGGCCACGTTCGCGGTGCTCGCCGCGCTGCTGCACCGGCGCTGGGAGTCCCAGGTCCCCGCGGCGCCGTGGGAGCCGTAGCCGAGCGCCTGTCTCTGGGACGTCCCTTGGACGCGGGACGGTTACCGGGACGCGGGGCGGCGGGGGAGATTGGGCGGGCTCGACATCCGAGCCTCCCCATCTCCTGCGAAGACAACGGAGTTCCCCATGCCTTCCCTGACCCGCCGTCTCGGTACGACGGGCGCCGTCATGGCGCTCGCCGCCTCCGGCCTGCTGTTCGGCACCGCCTCGCCCGCCTCCGCCGCGGCCGGCTGCTACGGGCCCGAATGCAACGGCCGCAACCCGGCCGACACGTCCTGCGCGAACGACGCGAGAACCATCGACACCACCTGGACCCAGGTCGAGCTGCGTTACAGCCCCTCCTGCCGTGCCGCCTGGGCACGACGGGTCGGCGGGATCAACGGCGGCACGGACACGCTCTGGGTCGAGAACTCGAAGGGCACGGCGTACTCGGTGGACGTCCCGAGCAACGCGAGCGGGAACTACTTCACCGCGATGGTCGACGACAAGGATCTGTGGGCCCGGGCCTGCGACAACCTCGGCAGCGACGGCGGCTACAACTGCACCTCCAAGTACTGACGGCCGCCGGAATGATCCCCGCACCCATGCGCGCCCTTGCCCGACGGCTCGTCCCGCTCGGCGCCTCGCTGCTGCTCGCCGCCTCCGGGCTGGTCCTCGGCTCCGCCTCGCCCTCGTCCGCGGCCACCTGGTGCCGGATGGACCTGTGCGACGGTCTGGACCCCGCCACCACCGTCTGCCAGGACGACGCGGAGACCGTGCACACCACGTACACCGGTGTCGAACTGCGCTACAGCCCGTACTGCCGTACCGCCTGGGCCCGGGTGAAGAACCCCGTGCCCTTCGACAAGTACGAGGTCATGAACAACCGGTACTTCGGCTACTCCTTCATCCCCACCGGCACGTACACGCAGTGGACGGCCATGATCCAGGACGCCGATCTCAAGTCCCACGCCTGCCAGTACGACGACCACGGCAACAACCCGATCTGCACGGACTGGTTCTGAACCCCTCTTGGAGTTGAACATGCGTTTCTTCAGCAAGGCGGGCACTGTCGCCGCCTCCCTCACCCTCACCCTCGCCGCGACGGCCGCACTCACCGTCGCCGCGCCGTCGGCCCAGGCGTACGACTTTCAGCACTACTCGATGGACGCCAACTCGCGCCTGCGGAACGGCCCTTCGACCTCCAGCTCGACGCGTGGGATCTCCACCCAGGAGCTGGACTTCTGGATCTACTGCTACACCCGCGGCACGTACGTGGACGACGGGCACTACCACACGGACATCTGGTACAAGGGCAACGTCCATGACCCCGGCACCAGCACGCAGTACTACGACGTCTACTCGTGGGGCGGCAACGTCAACACCCCCTCCGACCCGCCCGCGGGACTGGAGGCCTGCTGATGCGGACGCCCGCACCCCGCCGCCGTACCGTCCTCACCGGGGCGCTCGCCATCGGCGCCGGCACCCTGATGGCGTCCGGACCGGCCGCCGGTACCGCGCGGGCCGCGAGCGGTCCGACGATCGCCGGGACGGACACATGGGGCGCCCGGCCGCCCTCGAAGCCGCTCAACGTCATCGGCGGCGCCCCGGACAAGGTCATCGTCCACCACACCGCGACCGACAACGTCACCGACTACTCGCAGGCGCACTCCTACGCGCTGGCCCGCGCGATGCAGACGTACCAGATGGACACCGAGGGCTGGATCGACACCGGCCAGCACTTCACGATCAGCCGGGGCGGCTACATCACGGAGGGCCGCCACAGCAGCCTGTCCACACTGCAGTCGGGCACCCAGCACGTGGAGTCCGCGCACTGCACGGGGCAGAACACGGTGGCGATCGGCATCGAGAACGAGGGCACGTACAGCAGCGTCGATCCGCTCGGCACGCAGTACGCGGCACTCGTGGACCTCATCACCCACATCTGCCGGCAGTACGGGCTGCGCGCCTACCAGGTGTACGGGCACCGGGACTTCAACAACACCGAATGCCCCGGCGACCGCCTCTACGCGCTCATCCCGCAGATACGCAGGGACGTCGCCGCCCGTATCGGCGGCGATCCGACCGGCCCCGTCTGGCCGGTGCTGGCGAGCGGCTCCACCGGCGAACAGGTGCGGACGCTGCAGTACCTGCTGGTGCAGCGCGGGCAGACGCTCACCGTCGACGGCTCCTACGGGCCGGCGACGCAGGCCGCGGTCACCGCCTTCCAGAACACCACGCACGCCGCCGCCGACGGCATCGCGGGCAACCAGACCTGGAGCCAGGCGGTGGCGCCGCTGGCCGCCGGCGCCTCGGGCAGCGCCGTGAAGGCCGTGCAGAGCCAGCTCACCGCGCACGGCACCGCTACGACGGTGGACGGTGCCTTCGGGCCCGGCACCGCGGCCGGGGTGAGGTCCTTCCAGTCCGCGGCGGGCCTGCCCGCCGACGGCGTCGTGGACGCCCGGACCTGGAGCCGTCTGGTGGCCTGAACCCCCGTCGCCGGCGCATGAGGGTGCCCCCGCAGATCCTGTTCTGCGGGGGCACCCTCATGTCGTCGTGCGGCCTGCTTACGCCACGCCGTCCTGCCACCACCAGAAGCCCGACCCGTAGTTCGAGTGCTCGACCCGGCTGTCCACGTGCTGCCAGGACACGGTGTACGTCTCCAGGCCCGAGAAGCCGCACGTCTCGGCGATCCGGTACACCTGCAGCGTGGAGTGGCCGGCGACGGCGAGGTCGGCGGCGACACCGTAGACGTGCATCGAGTTCGACGCGCCGCCCACCGAGGAGTTGTACGCGACGCTGCGGAAGCCCGAGTTGATGGTGACCGCGCTGCCTCCGGCCTTCTTCCGCAGGGCCTCCAGCTTGTACATGGTCCGCCGTACGTTCTCCTTCACCTCGCTCGCGCCGACCTTGCCGCCGCCGAAGCCGGAGCCGTCGTGGCTGGTGAACTCCGAGAAGTCGAAGTGCGCGGTGGAACCGTCGGACTTCTCCAGGCTGTTGAGCACGGAGAACGTCTGCGGCCCGGCGACGCCGTCGGCCGACAGCCCGTACGCCGACTGGAAGCGCCGCAGCGCCGCGTCGGTACCCGGCCCGAACGAGCCGTCGACGGCCACGTAGCTCTGCGACGCGGAGTCGGCGGCCCAGCCCGCGATCCGGATCTGCAGTTCGGCGACGTCGCTGCCGGAGGACCCCTGCGAGAGATTGCCGCCCCAGCTGTGGGCGGAGGCCTGGCCGGCCAGGCCGAGGTCGACGGCGACGGCGAGTGAGGCCGCGGCGGCGACGGTGCGGGTGCCGAGGCGGAGGAAACCACGGCGGTCGAGGGAGGAATGGGTCACGTCACGCTCCTGAACGAGAGGTGGGAAACGTCCACCAGCGTGGTCCGCGGAGCCGCCGTCCCACCAGGGTTCAGGGGATCCCAGAGACGTCTGGGACGTCCCGTGACGCACGTCACCGGCGAGCCGGTCTCGGCCGGTCCTGGAGTGGCCGCAAAATGCTCTTGACTGGGGGAAAACTAGGGGGATTCTGTGACCGTTACGGTCAGTGGCGCGAGCAGTGCGCCTGTAGATGGTAGAGAGCGGCTGCTCGCCGAGATGCGCCGGATGAAGGACGCCTCCGGACTCAGCTACGGACGCCTCGCCGGCCGCACGCACTACAGCCGCTCCTCCTGGGAGCGGTTCCTGAACGGCAAGCAACTGCCCACCCGGGTCGCGGTGGAGCAACTGGCCGCCGCCGTGGGCGAGGACCCCTCCCCGTTGCTCGCCCTCTGGGACGCCCTCGACACCACGTCCCGCGAGCTCGCCGAGACACCGCGGGACGCGCTCGCGGCCCCCGCCGACAGCCAGGAGACCGGTGCTCCCCGCACCACCGGCGGGAGCCGGGGCCGCGTCGGCCTGCTGCTGCGCCGGCTCCTGCCCCTGGGCTACGTCGCCTCCGGCGCCCTCCTGGGCGCACTCGGCGCGGTCCTGCTCATGGACGACGGCCACTCGGCCACCGCCACGCCCCCGGCGCTCCCGTCCCGCGAGGTCGCCGCCCGTGCCACGGCCACCGCCCCGAGGCCCGGCTGCCGGGGCGACAGCTGTCTCGAGGCAGAGCCCCAGGCCAGGAACTGCCAGTGGGACGCCGTCACCGCCCGCCAGACCTGGCTGAGAGGACTGCAGATACAGCTCCGCTACAGCCCCCGGTGCAAGGCCGTCTGGGGCCGCGTGGAGAACGGCACCGTCGGCGACGCCGTCTCCATCACCGACCGCTGGGGCCGCACCGAGGACGCCACCATCCGCGTCGGCACCGACACCTACACCCGCATGCTCTCCACCGCCGATGCACCCGCCTCCACCATCACCATCTGCGGCAAGATCCCCAGCCAGCACGAACGGGAGTGCACGCCGACCGACCAGCCGCCCGCGCCCTGACCTCGGCGGTTCACGGCCGGCGACCGCCTCCGGCGGGCGCGCCGCGACGGTCCGGGCGGCCGGCGAATCGCCGAGGTCAGGGCGCGGCCGGCGCGGGAGCGGGCTTCTCCGGCGCCGGCCAGGTCTTGCTTCACGACCGTGATCCGGCGCGCCGGAGCGCGGCTGGCATCGAACCCCCCGGTGGGTCGGCTGTGGCGCGTGGCCGTTCCGGCGCAGCCCAGAGTCAATGCGCGTAGCGCAACGGGAGGTTCATGGTCATACCCTGGTTTCCCTCTGCCCCTTCCTTTACCCGCTGCGGTGCCGCCCCTTCGCCCCGGCCGCGCCGTACCCTCATACGCATGAGCAGCGACGACGCCGTACGGCCCTTCCCCTCCCGTTCCATCGAGACCCAGGCCGAACTCGGACCGGGCCAGGCCGAGGCCGTGCTCGGACTGCTCGCCGAGGCCGCCCGTGTCGACGGGCAGCAGCCGGTGTCCGAGCAGGGGCGCCTGCAGCTGCGCGGCGGTCCCCGCGCGGGCGTGTCGCATCTGCTGCTGTCCGTCGGGGACGAACTCGTCGGCTACGCCCAGCTGGAGGACACCGACCCGGTGGAGGCGCCGGCCGCCGAACTGGTCATCCACCCGGCGCACCGCGGGCACGGACACGGGCGGGCGCTGGGCGCGGCGCTGCTGGCCGCCTCCGGCAAGCGGCTGCGGGTGTGGGCGCACGGCGGGCACTCCGCCGCCCGGCACCTCGCCCAGGTGCTGGGGCTGACCCTGTTCCGTGAACTGCGGCAGATGCGGCGGCCGTTGACCGGCCTGGAGCTGGCCGACCCTCGGCTGCCGGAGGGCGTGAGCGTGCGCTCCTTCGTGCCCGGCAAGGACGACACGGCCTGGCTCGCGGTGAACGCGGCCGCCTTCGCGCACCACCCCGAGCAGGGCTCGCTCACCCAGCGCGACCTGGACGACCGCAAGGGCCAGCCGTGGTTCGACCCGGCCGGGTTCTTCCTCGCCGAGCGAGCCGGGGAGCTGGTCGGCTTCCACTGGACCAAGGTGCACGCCGAGGAGGGGCTCGGCGAGGTGTACGTGCTCGGGGTGCGGCCGGGCGAGCAGGGCGGCGGCCTCGGCAAGGCCCTGACCACGATCGGCCTGCGCCATCTGGCCGGGCAGGGCCTGCCGACGGCCATGCTCTATGTGGACGCCGACAACAATGCGGCGGTCTCGGTGTACGAGCGGCTGGGCTTCACCACCCACGAGACCGACCTGATGTACCGCACCGAGACATGACATAAGCCCAGGTGGGGGGGCGGCCGTAGGCCGGCCGGGGGGCAGCCGTCGGGATGACCGCCCCGTTCTGGCCCCACACCACGACAGGTACGCCGTCGAGCCGCCCTGCGATATCCCGCACGTCATGTCGCCGTAACCATTGATTCAGCCGGGCTTGCGAGGCTCGGCCAATGCAGCCCGCCGTGCCAGCACCTTCGCCGCCTCCCGTGGGGCCCGGGAGAAACGGGGTCGTGGCCCTCCCACCCGCACGTTCCGACGCGCCCGTATCGCCTCCGGCGCGGAAGAATGGGGTCATGAGTCAGCAAGACACCCAGGCAGAGGTCCAGCACCCACAGCCCTCCGTGGGCTCCATAGCGGCGCACCGGTCGCACGCCGTCGCGGCGAACGTCTCCGACCTGGAACCCGACATCGATGCCGACCTCGACGCGTACGAGGAGGCACCGGGGGAGGGTGCCCCCCTGCCGCTCGGCCGCTTCCTCGACCGGGAGCGCAGCTGGCTCGCGTTCAACGAGCGGGTCCTGGAGCTGGCCGAGGACCCGGACACACCCCTGCTGGAGCGCGCGAACTTCCTGGCGATCTTCGCCAGCAACCTGGACGAGTTCTTCATGGTCCGGGTGGCCGGTCTGAAGCGCCGCATCGCGACCGGCGTCGCCACCCGGTCGGCCTCGGGCCTGCAGCCCCGCGAGGTGCTGGAGATGATCTGGGCCCGCTCGCGCGAGCTCATGGCCCGGCACGCCGCCTGCTACCACGAGGACGTCGCCCCCGCCCTCGCGGAGGAGGGCATCCACCTGGTCCGCTGGAGCGAGCTGACCGACAAGGAGCAGGCGCGGCTCTTCACGCTGTTCCGGCACCAGATCTTCCCGGTCCTCACCCCGCTGGCCGTGGACCCCGCGCACCCGTTCCCGTACATCTCCGGCCTGTCCCTGAACCTGGCCGTCGTCGTACGCAACCCGGTCAGCGGCCACAAGCACTTCGCCCGGGTGAAGGTGCCGCCGCTGCTGTCCCGCTTCCTGGAGGCCGCGCCCGGCCGGTACGTCCCCATCGAGGACGTCATCGCCGCGCACCTGGAGGAGCTGTTCCCGGGCATGGAGGTGGTCGAGCACCACGCCTTCCGCCTGACCAGGAACGAGGACCTGGAGGTCGAGGAGGACGACGCCGAGAACCTGCTCCAGGCCCTGGAGAAGGAACTCATGCGGCGCCGCTTCGGCCCGCCGGTGCGCCTGGAGGTCGAGGAATCGATCGACCGCGAGGTCCTCGACCTGCTCGTGCGCGAGCTGAAGATCTCCGAGGCCGAGGTGTACCCGCTGCCGGGTCCGCTCGACCTCACCGGACTGTTCCGCATCCACGGCCTGGACCGCCCGGAGCTGAAGTACCCGAAGTTCGTCGCGGGCACCCACCGCGACCTGGCCGAGGTCGAGTCCGCCTCCGCGCCCGACATCTTCGCGGCCCTGCGCAGCCGGGACGTCCTGCTGCACCACCCGTACGACTCCTTCTCGACGTCCGTGCAGGCATTCATCGAGCAGGCGGCCGAGGACCCGGACGTCCTCGCGATCAAGCAGACCCTGTACCGGACCTCCGGCGACTCCCCGATCGTCAACGCGCTCATCGACGCCGCCGAGGCCGGCAAGCAGGTCCTCGTCCTGGTCGAGATCAAGGCCCGCTTCGACGAGCACGCCAACATCAAGTGGGCCAAGCGGCTGGAGGAGGCCGGCTGCCATGTCGTGTACGGCCTGGTCGGTCTGAAGACCCACTGCAAGCTGTCCCTGGTGGTCCGCCAGGAGGGCGAGACGCTGCGCCGCTACAGCCATGTCGGCACGGGCAACTACCACCCGAAGACGGCGCGCCTGTACGAGGACCTCGGCCTGCTCACCGCCGACCCGCAGGTCGGCGCCGACCTCTCCGACCTCTTCAACCGCCTGTCCGGCTACTCCCGCCGCGAGACGTACCGCCGCCTCCTGGTCGCCCCCAAGTCCCTGCGGGACGGCCTGATCTCGCGGATCAACAAGGAGGTCCAGCACCACCAGGCGGGCCGCCCGGCCTTCGTCCGCATCAAGGTCAACTCGATGGTCGACGAGGCGATCATCGACGCGCTCTACCGGGCGTCCCAGGCCGACGTGCCGGTCGACATCTGGGTGCGGGGCATCTGCGCGATCCGCCCGGGTGTCCCGGGCATGTCGGAGAACATCCGGGTCCGCTCGATACTCGGCCGCTTCCTCGAACACTCCCGGGTGTTCGCCTTCGGCAACGGCGGCGAGCCCGAGGTGTGGATCGGGAGCGCCGACATGATGCACCGCAACCTCGACCGCCGGATAGAGGCCCTGGTCCGGGTCACCGACCCCGGCCACCGGGCGGCCCTGAACCGGCTGCTCGACACCGGCATGTCCGACAGCACCGCCTCCTGGCACCTCGGCCCCGACGGCGAGTGGACCCGGCACGCGACCGACGCGGACGGACAGCCCCTGCGAAACGTTCAGGAGATGCTCATAGACGCCCGGAGGCGCCGGCGTGGCACAGCAACACCTTGACCCGATGGACCCCACGGCCGAGGCGGTCACCGGGGAGGCTCTCGCCGGCTACCTGCGCGCCCAGGCCACGGAGTTCCTCCGCGCGCTGCGCCTGCACCGGGAGACGGGTGGCGGTCCGGCGGCGAACGGCACGGAGGAGTCCGTCGACGCCGCCCGGGCCCTGCGCCACTCGGCCCGCCGCATCAGCGGCAGCCTGCACACGTTCCGCCCGCTCCTGGACGCGGACTGGTCGGAGGAGATGCGCCCCGAACTCGCGTGGCTCTCCGGCACGTTGGGCCTTGAACTCGCCTACGGGTCCCGCCTGGAAAGGCTGTTGCTGGCGCTGCACCGCCTGTCTGGTTCCACACCCGTGCCCGCGCAGTCCGTTCCGGCGGTGGCCGTCGTCGACGCGGGCGGCGCGTCCGCCGCCGCGGCGGGCGGTCGTGCCGCCGGGGCGGCACGGGTGGGCGCAGCCGCGCTCACCGACACCAGTGGCCCTGCCGGCCCGAGGTCCGTACCGGAACGCGGCAACCTCACAGTGGGCGCGGCGAAAGCGGGCGCCCTGCTGGAGCGGCAGCTGACCCTGGCCCGCACCAGGGCCCACTCCACAGCTCTCCAGGCCCTCGGCTCAAGCCGCTTCCACGCGGTCGCCGACAAGGTCGCCGTACTCGCCAGCGAAGTCCCCCTCACCGCCACCGCCCCCACCACCGACCTGCGCCCCCTGGCCGCCGCCGCCGAGGAGCGCCTCACGGACGCCATCGCCGCCCTCCCCCTGGTCACCGCCGGGCACCCCTACAACGCTCAGGCCCTGGTCCACGGCCTGTCCCCGGACCCGTCCCCGCACCCCCAGGACGGCCCCTGGCACCAGGTCCGCCTGCTGCTGCGCCTGCACCGGTACGCCCGTGAGGTGCTGTACGCGGGCGACGCACCGGTGGACGTACGGCTGCTGGCGGCGGGGCAGGCGCTGAACCGGCACCGGGACGCCTCGGAGGCGGCGGCAGCGGCCGCGCAGGCGGCCCGTACCCCCCGTATCGCCCCGGCGACGGCGTACGCCCTCGGCGTGCTCCACGCCGACCAGCGGCACGAGGTGGAGGCGGCCAGGTTCGCGTTCCAGCAGGCGTGGCAGAAGCAGACGGTCAGCGCACCCTGAACCTCCCGAGGAGGCGGTGTGAACGACACCACGGTCCAGGCGGCGGGCTGCGTGCTGTGGCGCCGCTCGCCGGTGCACGGCGGGCTGGAGATCTGTCTGGTCCACCGGCCCAAGTACGACGACTGGTCGCATCCGAAGGGCAAGCTCAAGCGGGGTGAGGACCCGCTCGCCGGCGCCCTGCGGGAGGTCTCCGAGGAGACGGGGTACGGGGCCGAGCCGGGACCCGAGCTGCCGACCATTCGCTATCTGGCCAACGGCCGCCCGAAGCAAGTGCGTTACTGGGCGGCCGAAGCGACACAGGGGCACTTCACCCCGAACGCCGAAGTGGACCGCATCCTGTGGCTCTCCCCCGCCGCGGCCCGCGAACGGCTGACCCAGCCCCGCGACCGCGACCTCGTGGACGCCCTCGTCCGCCCCATCGAACACAGATGAGCGGGCCGGCGCCGGACCCGGCGCCCCCGCGTCGGCCGGTCCTGGCAGATGCCCCCTGGGCCCCTCACAGGGCCGTCGTGTGCCCCTCCGCGTCCGTGCGGGCCTGACTGCGGGCCCGGCGGGCGGGGCCGCGCCAGCCGCAGCTGCAGCGGGCCGTACAGAACCGGCCCTGCTCGATGGTCGTAGTGAGGTGCTCCTGCCCCTGCCGGACTCGCTCCGGCCCCTCCTGCTGCGCCACGGTGACAACGTTACCGGTCCCGTGGTTAAAGGGCTTGTATGGCCTTTGCCCGCCTTCGGTACAGCCCACGCCGCGCGTGACGGCACCCCTTACTCGTCGTTAACCGAAACGACAGGGGGCCCGTGACGGACGTACCGGCTGGGGGTAGGCAGGCGATGGATCGGCGGCAGCACAGACGCGCAGGCAAGACGGTCGTCGCGGTGGGGATCATGGTCGGCCTCGGCGCCGCCGCCACGGGATGTTCCGTCAGCGGGACGGCGGCGGAGGGCGTGAGCGGCGCGGCGGGCGATCCGGTGGCCGCCTTGCACCGGGCCGCCGACACACTGCGCGGGGCGGGCACCTCCAAGGCCACCACCTCCATGGAGATGGCGACCGGCGGCACCCGGGTCACCATCCGCGGCAAGGGCGTCTACGACTTCCGGCACCGGATCGGCCGGCTGACCGTCGTGCTGCCACAGGATCCCGCGGGCGACTTCGAGCACCGGCCCATCACCGAACTCCTCGCCCCGGGCGCCCTGTTCATGAAGAACCGGGGCGCGGGAGTGCCCGCCGACAAGTGGGTGCGGGTGGAGACGGCGAGCCTGTCCGACGGCAACCTCGTCACCGGCGGCGCGACCGACCCGTACGCCGCCGCCGAGGTGCTGCGCGGGACCCGTACGGCGGCCTACGTGGGGCGGACCGAGGTCGCCGGGACGCCCGTGCGGCACTACCGGGGCACCGCCGATCTGACGAGCGCGGCGAGATCCGCCTCGGCGGACGACAAGGCACCCTTGCGGGCGGCGGCGAAAGGGTTCGCCACGGCCGAGGTTCCGTTCGACGCCTATCTGGACGACGAGGGCCGCATCCGCAAGCTGCGCCAGCGCTTCAGCTTCGTCAACGGCCCGGAGAAGGCCGCCGTGGCCGTCGCCTCGACGACGCTGCTGTACGGCTTCGGCGCCCCCGTGGACGTACGCCTGCCGCGTCCGCAGGACATCTACGCGGGCCGGATCGCCGAGGGCGAGGGCCAGAGCCGGGGCGGGACCCCGTCCGCGCACTAGTCCGGGACGTCACCCGCGGACTAGCCCGTCCGTGCCATGCGCGGTGTGTAGACCACTCCCTACTCTAGGAAGTGGGTGACGGCAGAGAAGAGGTGATGCACGTGGCTCCGGCCGGCGGTACGGCAGTTCAGGACCACGTGGCCCTCGCCGAGATCGAACTGTGCGGAGAGCTGATCATCGCCGCCTCGGCCGCCGAGGACCGGCTCAGTCTGGAAAGCATCGACGAGGTGCTGCGGGTGGCCGAGGAGCGGCAGGACTGAGTCGCGCGCTCAGGTGCGCAGCAGCCGGCCGATCGCCTTCGTGGCCTCCTCCACCTTCGCGTCGACCTCGTCGCCGCCCTTGAGGGCCGCGTCGGCGACACAGTGCCGCAGGTGCTCCTCCAGCAGCTGCAGGGCGAAGGACTGCAGGGCCTTCGTGGAGGCGGAGACCTGGGTGAGTATGTCGATGCAGTAGGTGTCCTCGTCCACCATGCGCTGCAGACCGCGGATCTGGCCCTCGATCCGGCGCAGCCGCTTGAGGTGTTCGTCCTTCTGCTTGTGGTAACCGTGCGTGGCGCCGGCCTCGGTCGTCGTCATCGCGGGCCTCCATCTCCGGACGAACTGCGGATACATACCCCTGGCGGGTATATGGTAACGAATTTCGCTGGGTAAAGGGCCCTTGGTACGCCCCTGTGCTGATCACCGTGCCCCATGGGCGACACTGGGGGACGGCCCGATAGCCGTGGCCGGATGTTGCGCCTAGCATCAGCCTGACCGAAACCGAAGCACCCCGAGGACCACACGTGCGCTTTCGTCTGACCCCCAGGGAGACGAGCTTCTACGACATGTTCGCCGCATCCGCGGACAACATCGTCACCGGCTCGAAACTCCTGATGGAACTGCTCGGGGCGGACGCGTCTGCCCGGGCCGAGATCGCAGAGCGTATGCGGGCCGCGGAACACGCAGGTGACGACGCCACGCACGCGATCTTCCACCAGCTGAACTCCTCGTTCATCACGCCCTTCGACCGCGAGGACATCTACTCCCTCGCCGGGTCCCTGGACGACATCATGGACTTCATGGAGGAGGCCGTCGACCTGGTCGTCCTCTACAACATCGAGGAACTGCCCAAGGGCGTCGAGCAGCAGATCGAGGTGCTGGCCCGGGCCGCCGAGCTGACCGCGGAGGCGATGCCGAACCTGCGCACGCTGGACAACCTCACCGAGTACTGGATCGAGGTCAACCGGCTGGAGAACCAGGCGGACCAGATCCACCGCAAGCTGCTGGCCCACCTCTTCAACGGCAAGTACGACGCGATCGAGGTGCTCAAGCTCAAGCAGATCGTGGACGTCCTGGAAGAGGCGGCGGACGCGTTCGAGCACGTGGCGAACACGGTGGAGACCATCGCCGTCAAGGAGTCCTGAGGCGTCGATGGACACCTTCGCCCTGGTCGTGACCATCGCGGTCGCGCTCTTCTTCACGTATACGAACGGCTTCCACGACTCCGCGAACGCGATCGCGACGTCGGTGTCGACGCGGGCGCTGACCCCGCGCGCGGCGCTCGCCATGGCCGCGGCGATGAACCTGCTGGGTGCCTTCCTGGGCTCCGGGGTCGCCAAGACGGTCAGCGAGGGCCTGATCGAGACGCCCGCGGGCTCCAAGGGGATGGGCATCCTCTTCGCCGCCCTCCTCGGCGCGATCATCTGGAACCTGGTCACCTGGTACTTCGGCCTGCCCTCCTCGTCCTCCCACGCCCTCTTCGGCGGCCTGGTGGGCGCGGCTCTGGCGGGCGGCACGACCGTGCTCTGGAACGGCGTGCTCGACAAGGTCATCCTGCCGATGTTCATCTCGCCGATGGTCGGCCTGATCGTCGGCTACCTGGTGATGACGGCCATCCTGTGGCTGTTCCGCCGCTCCAACCCGCACAAGGCCAAGCGGGGCTTCCGCATCGCCCAGACCGTCTCCGCGGCCGGCATGGCCCTCGGCCACGGTCTCCAGGACGCCCAGAAGACGATGGGCGTCGTGGTGATGGCACTGGTGATTTCCGGCCACGAGACCTACGGCGACCCGATCCCGGTCTGGGTGAAGATCGTCTGCGCGCTGATGCTGTCGCTGGGCACCTACGCGGGCGGCTGGCGCATCATGCGCACCCTGGGCCGCAAGATCATCGAACTCGACCCGCCGCAGGGCTTCGCCGCCGAGACCACCGGCGCGTCGATCATGTTCACCACGGCCTACCTCTTCAAGGCGCCGATCTCCACCACCCATGTGATCACCTCGGCGATCATGGGCGTGGGCGCCACCAAGCGCGTCAACGCCGTCCGCTGGGGCGTCGCCAAGAACATCGTCATGGGCTGGTTCATCACCATGCCGGCAGCCGCCCTGGTCGCGGCCCTGGCCTTCGGAATCGTGAAACTGACGGTGCTGTAGCGGGCCGGGTGGCCTCAAGATGCGGTAGTCGCCCCAGTGGCAAGACTGGACATATGACTACCAAGGCACTCCTCGAAGGCGGGCCGGACGATCTGGCGGGCACCACCGTGCCGATCGTTCCCCCCGGCCAAGAGCTGAAGATTCCGCACACCGGCGGCTACGAGCACTACAAGGTCACCACACGGCACGAGGACACCACGGAGGGACGGGTCACCGTCTACCGGTGGTGGGAACGGACCGAAGTGGCCGAATGAACGAAGTGGGCCCGCCCCCGGGAGCCAGGGGCGGGCCCTTTTTCGTCCTCGCGGTGGCACCGCCATGCAGCACCGCGAGGGGTCCTGGAGGAGGACCGGCGCCGGCTCAGCCGAAGCGGCCGGAGATGTAGTCCTCCGTGGCCTGGACCGAGGGGTTCGAGAAGATCCGCTCGGTGTCGTCGATCTCGATCAGCCGGCCCGGCTGACCGACGGCGGCCAGGTTGAAGAAGGCGGTACGGTCCGAGACACGGGCCGCCTGCTGCATGTTGTGCGTCACGATGACGATCGTGAACCGTTCCTTCAGCTCACCGATCAGGTCCTCGATCGCCAGCGTCGAGATCGGGTCCAGGGCCGAGCAGGGCTCGTCCATGAGCAGGACCTTCGGCTCGACCGCGATGGCACGGGCGATGCACAGACGCTGCTGCTGACCACCCGAAAGGCCGGAGCCGGGCTTGTTCAGCCGGTCCTTGACCTCGTTCCAGAGGTTGGCGCCCTTGAGGGACTTCTCGACGATGTCGCCGAGCTCGGACTTCCTGTAGTTGCCGTTCAGGCGCAGGCCCGCGGCCACGTTGTCGAAGATCGACATCGTGGGGAACGGGTTCGGGCGCTGGAAGACCATGCCCACCTCGCGCCGCACCGACACCGGGTCGACACCGGCGCCGTAGAGGTCCTCGTCGTCCAGGAGCACCTTGCCCTCGACGCGGCCGCCGGGGGTGACCTCGTGCATACGGTTCAGCGTGCGCAGGAACGTCGACTTGCCGCAGCCGGAGGGGCCGATGAACGCCGTCACCGAGCGCGGCTCGACGGTCATCGAGATGTCCTCGATCGCCTTGTGGGAGCCGTAGTACGCGGTGAGTCCGCTGACGTCGATTCGCTTGGCCATTGTCTACTTCACTTCCAGATAAGTCTTGGTCAGTCGCCGATTGGCCGCGTCAGCGACCGGACTTGGGGGCCTTCCAGCGGGCGATGCCGCGGGCCACCAGGTTCAGGATCATCACGAAGGCGATCAGTGTGAGGGACGCCGCCCAGGCGCGGTCGTAGGCCGCGTTGGCGCCCGCACTCTGCGAGTACTGCTGATAGATGTACAGCGGCAGCGACGCCTGCGCACCCTCGAAGGGGTTGTTGTTGATGAACGGGTTGCCGAACACCAGCAGCAGCACGGGAGCGGTCTCGCCCGCGATACGGGCGATGGCCAGCATGACACCCGTGGTGATGCCGCCGATGGAGGTCGGCAGGACCACCTTCAGAATGGTCCGCCACTTCGGCACACCGAGCGCCAGCGAGGCCTCGCGCAGCTCGTTCGGGACGAGCTTGAGCATCTCCTCCGTGGAGCGGACGACGACCGGCATCATCAGGATGGCCAGGGCCAGCGAACCGGCGAAGCCGAACGGCTGCATCTTGAAGATGAGCATCAGGCTGAGGATGAACAGACCCGCGACGATCGACGGGATACCCGTCATGACGTCGACGAAGAAGGTGATCGACGACGCGAGGCGACCGCGCCCGTACTCGACCAGGTAGATCGCGGTCATCACACCGATCGGGGCGCCGATCAGCGTGGCGAGACCGACCTGCTCCAGGCTGCCGATGATGGCGTGGTAGATGCCACCGCCCGGCTCGGAGTCGGCGACGACACCCATGGAGTGCGTGAGGAAGTAGACGTTCAGGACCTTCACACCGCGCGAGATGGTCACCCAGACCAGGGAGACCAGCGGGATGACGGCGACCACGAAGGCGACCCACACGAGCGAGGTGGCGACCCGGTCCTTGGCCTGGCGGCGGCCCTCCACCTTGGCGGCGATGCCGTAGGTGCCGAGGATGAAGAGGACCGCGGCGATCAGACCCCACTGGATCTTGCTCTGCAGGCCGGCCGCGGCGCTGATGCCGATCCCGAGAGCGAGGGAGCCGGCCGCGATGACCCACGGCGTCCACTTCGGAAGGCTTGCGGCCCGCAGCGTGCTGGGACGCTTGTCGGTGACGGCTGCGTGGCTCATGCGTTGGCCCCCGAGTACTCCTTGCGGCGGGCGATGATCGCACGGGCCGCGCCGTTGACCAGCAGCGTGATGACGAAGAGCACCAGACCGGAGGCGATCAGCGCGTCCCGGCCCTGCTCGGTGGCCTCACCGAACTTGCTGGCGATGTTCTGGGCGAAGGTGCCGCCGCCCGGGTCGAGCAGGCTGGCCTGGATGTCGTAGCTCGGGGAGAGCACGGTGGCCACGGCCATGGTCTCGCCGAGGGCGCGGCCGAGGCCCAGCATCGAGGCGGAGATCACGCCGGAGCGGCCGAAGGGCAGCACCGCCATGCGGACGACCTCCCAGCGGGTGGCGCCGAGGGCCAGGGCGGCCTCCTCGTGCATCCGCGGGACCTGGCGGAACACCTCGCGGCTCACGTTGGTGATGATCGGCAGGATCATGATCGCCAGCAGGATGCCGACGGTGAGCATGGCGCGGGGAGCGCCGCCGTCCCAGGAGAAGATGCCGGTCCAGCCGAGGTAGTCGTTCAGCCAGCCGTACAGGCCCTGCATGTGCGGGACGAGGATCAGGGCGCCCCACAGGCCGTAGACGATGGACGGCACCGCGGCGAGCAGGTCGATCACGTAGGCGATGGGACCGCTCAGCTTGCGCGGGGCGTAGTGCGTGAGGAACAGCGCGATCGCGACGGCGACCGGGACCGCGAGCGCCATGGCGATGATCGAGGAGACGATCGTGCCGAAGGCGAGCACCGCGATACCGAAGCTCGGCGGCGTGAGGTTGGTGTTCCACTCGAAGGTGGTCAGGAAGTTGCCGTGGTCCTTGCTGATCGCGAGGGAGGCACGGTAGGTGAGGAAGACCGCGATCGCGGCCATGATCACCAGCAGCAGGATGCCGGAGCCACGGGAAAGGCCGAGGAAGATGCGGTCGCCGGGGCGGGTCGCGCCGCGGGCGTTGCGCTTCGACTGGGCCACGTCCGGCTCGGGCGCGGGCGGGGATGCGTCAGTGGTCTTTGTTGATATGTCCATCAGGGGTCTCCGGTCTGCGGAGCCACCGAGTGGGCGGCTCCATGGAGGCGATCCCCTTTCGGGGGCCGGCTCCGGGCGGCGGTGCACCGGACGGTGCGGCCCGGGTCTGGGAAGAACCGGGCCGCACTCTGGGATCAGGTCAGCTCAGGCCGGCGATGGTGGTGCGGACCTTGGCGATGATCTCGTCGGGGATCGGCGCGTAGCTGTTGTCCGACAGCACCTTCTGGCCGTCCTCGGAGGCGATGTAGTTCAGGAACGCCTTGGTGGCGGGCAGGGTGTCCGCCTTGTTGCCCTTGTCACAGACGATCTCGTACGTGACCAGGGTGATCGGGTAGGCACCCTCGGCCTTGGTCGCGTAGTCGAGCTTCAGCGTCAGGTCCTTGCCGGTGCCGACGACCTTGGCGGCCGCGATGTCGGCGGTGGCGCTCTCCACGGAGGGCTTGACCGGGGCCTTGGCGCCGGTGGCGATGGAGACGGTGCTCATGTCCTTGGCGTAGGACAGCTCGAAGTAGCCGATCGCGCCGGAGTTCTGCTTGACGCCCTGGGCCACACCCGCGGAGCCGGAGGCCGCCTGGCCGCCCTGCGCCTGCCAGGCCTTGCCGCCGGAGTACTTCCAGTTGGCCGGGGTGGTGGCGAGCAGGTACTTGGTGAAGTTGTCCGTGGTGCCGGAGTCCTCGGAGCGGTGGAAGGCCTGGATCTTCAGGTCCGGGAGCTTCGCGCCCTTGTTCAGGGCCTTGATCGCCGGGTCGTTCCAGTTCTTGATCTTGCTGTCGAAGATCTTGGCGATCGTCGGGGCGTCCAGGACCAGGTTGTCGACACCCGGGACGTTGTAACCGAGGGCGATCGGGCCGCCGACCATCGGGAGGTCGATGCCCTGGCCGCCGGAGCAGACCTGCTTGGAGGCCTTGACCTCTTCGGGCTTCAGCGCCGAGTCGGAACCGGCGAACGCGAGCTGGCCCTGGTTGAAGGAGGTGACACCGGCACCGGAGCCGCCACCCTTGTAGTTGATCTGCACGCCACAGGCCTGCGAGAACTGCTTCACCCACGCGTCGATCGCGTTCTTCTGCGCGGAGGAGCCATCGGCGAGCAGCTGGCCCTTGGCGTTGTCACACTTGACGGAGCCCGCGCTGGCCGGCGCCGAGGACTTGCCGCCACCGGCGTTGTTGTTGCCGTTGTCGTCCGAGCCGCACGCCGTCAGGGCCAGGGCACCGGAGACCGCGATCGCACCGAGAGACAGGGCGCGCAGCCGGTTCTTGCGCTGAAGCTTCACTTTCGGGAGTTCCTTCCAGGAGCCGCCGCGATGGGCGGCGTGCGAGGTGAGCAAGAGTGCGCGAGCGCGTTCATGACCGCCCCCGCATCGGGTAGGGCCGAAATTAGGCAGATCAGGTGAAGCGGCCGATGGCCATAAATGAACGGAGGGTGAACCCCTGCCATCGGCCTGGTTAGGTCACGGAATGCTTACGGGGAGGGCACATGGAGATTCCGACAGTCGGGTTGCTCGGACACACATTCGCCGTCCGTTCCCGCGTCGTGGGAACCCTTGTGCGCGTGCCGTCGTCTCGTCCCAGGAGAGCCGAGGAAGGGCGACGGACATGGAACGGCGAACGTTCATATCGGGCGGCGCGGCCGCACTGGCGGCGACCGCGCTGACGGGATGCAGTTCTGGTTCGGGCACGTCCACCGGGTCCTCGACGCGCGCCTTCTCATCCTCCGGTACGGCTCTGAAGACCACCAGTCAGGCCGCCGCCGCGAACTGGGCAGCCCTCGCCCGCGACCTCGACGGCCCCCTGCTGCGCCCCGGGGACACCACGTGGAAGACGGCCCACCAGCTGTACAACACCCGCTTCGACGGTCTGAAGCCGGCCGCGGTCGCCTATGTCGCCCATGCCGACGACATCCGTACGACCCTGGCGTACGCCCAGGCCCACCGGATCCGGGTGTCCATACGCAATGGCGGACACTCCTACGCGGGCTACTCCTCCGGCGACAACCGCCTGATCCTCGACGTGTCCAAGCTGAACCGGATCCGGGCCGGCGGCGGACAGGCGGTGGTCGGCGCGGGCTCCAAGCTGATCGACGTCTACCGGGCGCTGGGCGCGAAGGGCGTGACCATACCCGCGGGCTCCTGCCCCACGGTCGGCGTCTCCGGCCTGGTCCTCGGCGGCGGCCACGGTGTCGCCTCCCGCGCCTACGGCCTGACCTGCGACAGCCTCACCCAGGCGACGCTCATCACCGCCGACGGCACCCAGGTGACCGCCGACGCGAACAACCACTCCGACCTCTTCTGGGCGCTGCGCGGCGCGGGCAACGGCAACTTCGGCGTCGTCACCGAACTGCACTTCAAGACCCATGCGGCGCCGCAGGCGGTGACCGCGTACATGACGTGGTCGTGGTCCAAGGCGGCCGCGGTGATCAAGGCCTGGCAGGAGTGGGGCCCGTCCCAGCCCGACGAGATCTGGTCCTCCCTCCACCTGTCGAACACCCCGGGCGGCACCCCGTCGATCTCCGTGGCCTGCTTCTCCCTCGGCACCTACGGCGAGCTCCAGAACGCGGTGGACCAGCTGGCGCACAAGGCCGGCGCCGACGCCCGCTCCGTGACCCTGCGCCGCCGGGGCTACGAGGAGGCGATGGAGATCTACGCCGGCTGCTCCTCCTTCTCCACGGACGCCCAGTGCCACCTCCCGGGCTCCACGCCCGGCCGCTCTCCCCAGGGCCGCCTGGGCCGCGAGACCTACGCGGCCCGCTCCGACTTCTTCGACCGCTCCCTGTCCTCGGCGGGCATCCAGACCCTGCTGAGGCAGCTCGGCTCGGTCCGGGGCGGCGCGGGCAGCATCGCGTTCACCGCCCTGGGCGGCGCGGTCAACCGCGTCAGCCCCACGGCGACGGCCTTCGTCCACCGCCGCTCCCGCATGCTGGCGCAGTACATCGCGTCCTGGGGCGCGGGCGCCTCCGGCAGCTCGGCCCAGGCCTGGCTCACGTCGGCCCACACCGCGATGAAGCCGTACGCCTCCGGCGCGGCCTACCAGAACTACACGGACTCGACCCTGCCGGACTGGCGCAAGGCGTACTACGGCGATGCCGCCCCGCGCCTGGCCAAGGTGAAGAAGCAGTACGACCCGCAGAGGTTCTTCTCCTACGCGCAGGGCCTCTGACTCAGCAGGGCCTCTGACTCAGCAGGGCCTCTGGCTCAGCAGTGGCACAGCACGTCCACCACGACGGCCTCGGGATCGAGGTCGTCGAGGTAGGCGTTGGCCCGGTCCCCATAACCCTCGCCGTCCGCGTCCCACCAGCTGCCGTCCAGGGTGAGCAGGGCGTAGCCGGGCACCGCGGTGCGCAGCACGCCCTGCCGGAGCGCCTCGTGCTCCCGCGCGAAGTAGGCGACCGGGTCGTCGGTCAGGAACGACATGCCGAAGTGCGGGTCTCCCGCGACGGCCCGCTGGGCCACCTCCTGCACCAGGGGCTGGAGCAGGTGGTCCTCCTTGGCCTGCGCCAGGGCGTAGCCCTCGGGGTCGGACTCGTGGCGGGCGAGGAACTCGGCGAGCGGGCGGGCCGGCGGGTGCCGTTCGGCCAGTTCGTCCCATGCGGCGGACAGGGCGTCGTGCCGCCGTACGGCCCGGCGCCGCATGGCTGCGAGGTCGAGCAGGCCGCGGGGGCCGCCGTAGCACTTCCCCGGGCCGAGGGGCGCCAGCTCGGCCTTCCGGCGCGGGATTGTGGAGGCCGTGACGAGTCTGCGGTCGCCGTCGTGCGCGGGCAGGGCGAGGTAGGGGGTCCTGGCGGAGACGTGGACGCGCCACCAGTCCCATTCGCCGGCCGGGTTCCACCTCGCGGTGCCGTTGATGTCGTACGGCGCCATCGCGGCCGCTATCGCGTCGGGCAGCCTGCGCGGCTTGGTGGGCGGCAGGCACACGGTGGCGGAGAACTTGGTCACGCGCGGGAGCGTACGGTCACGCCGCCAGGTCGCGCTCCTCGGCCTCCAGGGACTTGCGGGCACCGGGGACCACCGCGTCCGGCCGCTCGGCCGATGCCGGGCCACGGCGCACGATCCACCCGGCCCGCGGCGACCGCTCCACGGCCTTCATCAGCGGGGTGAGCAGGGCCGTCGCAAGCGGCGACAGAAGCAGCACGACCGCCGTGCCCAGCGCGAAGCCTCCGACGACATCGGTCGGATAGTGCACGCCCATGTACACCCGGCAGAAGCCCTCCACCAGCGCCAGCCCGATGCCCGCGATGCCGAAGCGGCGGTTGGCGACGAACAGGCCGACGCCGAGCGCCATGGTGATCGTCGCGTGGTCGCTGACGAAGGAGAAGTCGGTCTTGCCGGAGACGAGGACGTCCAGTCCCTGATGGGCGTTGAAGGGACGGGGCCGGGCGACGAAGCCTCTGATCGGTACGTTCACCAGGACCGCGAGTCCGGCCGCGAGCGGCGCCCACACCAGCGCGGCCACCGACGACGCGGCATCCTCATCGGCCCGGCGCCGCACCGACCACCAGCACCAGAGCACGAGCAGCACCATCGCGAGCGGCAGTCCGTACTCGCCCACGAACTCCATGACCCGGTCGAACCAGTGCGGTGCGTCCTTGGCCAGGCCATTGATGTCGTAGAGCAGGTCGACGTCGGGGTTCGATCCGGATTCGGCGAGTACAGCCATGGTGCTGCGGCCCCTTCGTCGTCTACCGGACGCACCTCGTGTGCGCCGCGCCTACCCCCGTGGTTCGTAGATCCGCTTCCGCTGTACTGCCGTACTGCCGTCCGCTCGGCTACGTCAACAGGAACGCACGGCCCCCATCAATACGTTCCACTCTCCACGGAATGATCACGCAGACGTTATCGAAGAGAGACTCATTACCGCAGCTCAGGGGGTAGGTTCACAGCCCGTTCACACCGCCGTGGGGAGCGCTTTTGCGCCATCCTCGGTGACCCGGGTGGCACCGAAATAGTCAGGAGTGTCGATCGGGTCGAACCGGATCACGGCGCCCGGCCGCGGCGCGTCGATCATGTACCCGCCGCCCACATAGATCCCCACGTGCCGGATGGCCCGCGAGTCGGTGAGGTTGTCGGAGAAGAAGACCAGGTCGCCGGGGAGCAGTTGGTCCCGTGAGGGGTGCGGTCCGGCGTTGTACTGGTCGTTGGCCACCCGGGGAAGGCTGATCCCCACCGTGTCGTACGCGGCCTTGGTCAGACCCGAGCAGTCGAAGCGGCCCCCCTGGTCGGCGGTGCCGTTGCCGCCCCACAGATAGGCGGTGCCGAGCTTGCTCTGGGCGAAGCCGATCGCGCCCGCGGCCTGCCGGGTGGGATCGATCCGCTTGACCGGCGCGGCGAAGCTCTTCTCCAGACTGCGGATGCGCAGGACGTAGTTCTGTGTCTCGCTGATACCCGGTACACCGCCCGCCCTTATGACCCGGTCGGCACCCGCGTTGTAGGCGGCGAGCATGTTGTCGGTGGTGTTCCCGGGGACGGTCTTCACATACCTGGCCAGCTCGCAGTCGTACGAAGCGGCCGATGGAATCGCGTCGTTCGGGTCCCAGATGTCGCGCTTGCCGTCGCCGTTGCCGTCGATGCCGTGCGTCGCCCAGGTACTCGGGATGAACTGGGCGATGCCGCGCGCGTCGGCCGGGCTGACGACCGTCGGGTTCCAACCGCTCTCCTGATACAGCTGGGCGGCGAGCAGCGCCGGGCTGAGCGCGGGGCACAGGTTGCCCCACCGCTGCACGAGCTGCTTGTAGGCGGCCGGCACGGCTCCCTTGGCGAGCCCACGACCGCCCGAGGTCACGCCGTTGACGAGGTTCCCGGCGACGACGTACACCCCGACGACGAGCAGCATGACGAAGCTGAGCCCGAGCCCGACGGCCGCCCCACCGATCACCCATACCTTCCGCACGGTTCAACTTTCCCCCATGCGGACGCTGTTCAAGGCCATTTGGACAGAGAGTGGCGCCATTTCACAGGTTGGCGCGTGCGAGTGAGGTGCTGTCAGCGACCTGCGGTCGCCGCCTGGTAGAGCTTGGCCGCGTCGCCCCGGAGCACCACGCTGTACGACGTGTCCGCCGTCGTCCCGCCCTTGTCGTGGCCGCCGAGGATGCCGACGACCTGGTCGTTGCCGTTGATCCAGGGGCTGCCGCTGGTGCCGCCGGTGAACTCGGGGCAGTCGATGCGCTGTTGTGTGCGGCCGCGCTGGGTCGGCTTGTTGGTGCAGGTGACGGGCTCGTCGCGGGTGTCGGGGTAGCCGGTGACGGTCACGGCGGTGGCTCCGGTGGCCACGCCGGGGACGAACCGGTTCCCGCCGAGCACGTCCTGGATCCGCTTGCCGTCCAGCTCCTCCACATACGCGAAGGCGATGTCGCTGTCCTCGCTCTGCTCCTTGGCCCACTCGTCGGGCAGGAACCGCTTCCCCACCTTCCAGACCCCGTAGGGCGCCTTCCCGTCCCGGTATCCCGGTACGAAGACGAGGTCCTCGTCATCGTCGTCCACACAGTGCGCGGCGGTGGCGATCAGCATGTGCTGGGGGCTGCGCACGACCGAGGCGCTGCAGAAGTGCCCGCCGGCCAGCTTGCCGACCCGGCTCGCATCGAACAGCGCGCCCACCCGCTTGTTCTGGACGGTCACGTCGGCAACGGCCGTGACCCCGAAGGGTCCCGGCCCGTCGGAGGCGGCCGCCACGGACGCGGACGTCAGGGCAAGCGTCACCACAGCACACAGCAACGTGGGACGCGAGGTGAGCCAGATGCGTGAGATGCGCTTCATCAGGCACTACTCTCCCCCACGAAGGTGAGAAACCCGCCCCGACTTAACTGAGATTTTCCTGTGAAACCTTCCTACGGGCGCGAGGCTTCACCGTAGACCGGGAAGCCGCCGGTGGCGAGACCGCTGCCGAGCGGCTCGGGCAGTACGTCCTGGTAGGCGCCGTGGCGGCTCCTTCACGTTGGGCCGTCCGACTGACCCTCCGCCCACAGCAGCTTCCCTCCCCTCGACGCGCCCAGCCCGCGCAGCACGGAGGCGCCCCAGGAGTCGGCACACGCCCGTACGAGGTGCGGCCCGCCTCCGGTTTCGGCGTCGTCCGGCACCACGGCCGCCTCCCCGGCGGCGAAGCCGGGCGGGACGCGGGGATCCGTCTCCCAGACGGCCACGCACAGCCACCCTCCTTCTCTGCCGGAGGCGCAGGGCGTAGGGCCCGGTGGTGTGCAGATGCGCGTTGGCGAGCAGCTCGGCGGCCGGGAGTTCGGCGGTGGGCGCGAGGGGAGAGAGGTCGCGCGCGGCGAGGACGGCAATCGATCCACTCCGCGCACGGCCCGGTACCGCAGCTGGACACCGTCTACCTCGACCAGGCCCACGGCCTCGCCTTCCTCGACGCCGAGGCGCAGCTGCACAAGTACCGCACGCTGTTCCACCGGGTCACGGCGTCGCACTCAGGCCCGAGAAGGCACCTGGCCGCGGACGACATCGTCGTGGCGGGCAGTCCTGGCATGCTGGTCGGCCACGCGAGCGGCGGCTACATCCAGACGGTTCCGTCCGACGAAGCGTTCGGTGCGCATCGCATGGCTGTCGACACAGGAGGTCACAGCGGCTACTGGGACGAGGATTCGTACAGCCTCCTGAACCAGGCTGCCGTGGTCAGCGGACGGTACGACCAAGTAGTGGATCCGTAAGGTGATGCCGATGCACAGCCCAGTAAGGAACCGGTACCGAGGGGCCTCCATCGGCCTTGCCGCCGCCGCAGTTGCGGCTTCCCTCCTCACGGCAGGATGTTCAAGGACCGTGGACGACAACGGACACTCGCCCTCGCCGGAGCACTCCTCCGGCTCGGAGACAGCCTCCGGGCACCCCACGCTGGACGTGGACAAGGCCCGCGACAAGGCCAAGGCCGCCTCCAGCGAAATCTACGAGATGATCGACATACGCAAAGGCAAGGTCACAGAGCCGGGCCCCAGCATCCAGACCTGCGCCGAGGACCCCGGGCACCTCTACAAGACCTTTCATCCCTGGTCGGTCTACGGCGTCTCCGAGGACGAGCTGAAGGCGGGCTTCCAGCGGCTGCACGAGGAGCTGCCGAAGAAGGGCTGGAAGATCGTCGACTACGGCCCCAACAAGAGCAAGGCCAAGTCGCTCTCTCTCACGGCGGACTCGGGGCACGACCGCTTCTCGGTGAACGCCGTGCTCATGGTGTCCACCCCGACCCACCCTCACGAGAAGGAGCCACTGCTCCTGGTAAACGTCGTCTCCGGCTGCTGGCGGGCTCCCAAGGGCACGGACCTCAACACCCAGTACTGAGGAACCGGCCCACCCGCCACAAGTGGAACGCCTTCGTCCTCGGCGTGCAGGCAGGCGAGTTCGACCACTTTCTGAGCCTCTATGAGGCCAAGAGGGCGGGGGGCCGCTCGTCGGCCTCGGACGGGCCGACGTCGCCGTCCTTCCACGCGGGGTCGTAGGCACAGGGCACGGCGGCGAAGCCGGTGAAGTACTGCCGGTCCGGGAACCAGATGAAGGTCATCCGCTCGTCCCCGTCGCCCCGCCGGACGTACAGCTCCCAGTCCTTGCCCTTCCCGCCCTCACGGTAGGACGTGACCTCCCAGCCGCTGTCCTCCAGGTGCCGGTGCAGCCGGCGGAGGCCGGAGACGGCCTGGCTCGCGGGCACGTGGTCCAGCCCCCACTCGTGGTTCATCCGGTAGGCGCCGTCGACGGTCTTGTCCTCCA
The DNA here is from genome assembly GCF_001542625.1 of Streptomyces griseochromogenes. Lineage (NCBI taxonomy): Bacteria > Bacillati > Actinomycetota > Actinomycetes > Kitasatosporales > Streptomycetaceae > Streptomyces > Streptomyces griseochromogenes. Next base: position 10,435,119 of record NZ_CP016279.1, read on the forward strand.
TCCCCAGCGGGCCCCCGTCGTAGCAGAACTCGGAGCCGAATGTGTTCACCGCTCCGACGCCGACGTTCCCGCCTCCTGGTTCCACGGTGCGCTTGAACCCCAGGACGTCGTACGCCTCCTGGGACCGCTGGAAGGCGCGGCTCGCCATGTCCTCGGGCGCGACGCGGGGAAAGTCCGTCGACCCCGATGACTGCGACGCGAGCAGGGCGACCAGAACAAGTACGCATACGAGTACGACTCCGACGAGTGCGGAACAGCCGCATCCGAGCGTCCTGAGAACGGAAGAGGGGGAGGACCCGGACTCGGTCGGCGCGGTGCTGTCGGTGTCGGTGTCGGTGTCGGTGTCGGTTCGTGCGGTCTCCTCGGGCATACGAGGACGGTAGGTCTGCGGGAAGGCGCGGCGGATGGGTACGGGGACCCGACAGGGAGTGGGTACGCGTACTCAATTGATCTGTTTCACGAAGTCTTCGTCCGGCCGTTCTTGAACAGCTCGTAGTAACTGCCGAAATCGAGTTCCAGGGATCACATCCACTGGACCTCAACCATGCTTGAGGTAGCAGGGTGTTGCGCACAGAGGGCGGCCGCACCAAGGCAGCTCTCCCTTCACGCAGGAGAACTCTCATGGCCACGCTGCTGCACATCGACACCTCCCTCAACGGCGGGAACTCCCACTCCCGCGCCGTCACCGCCGCCTTCCGCAGGGCGTGGGAGGGCGAGCATCCGCAGGGCAGGGTGATCCACCGCGACCTCGACGCCGATCCGGTGCCCCACTTGAGGGCCGCCGCCTACTACGCCGGCTACACCGCCCCCGCCGACCAGTCCCCCGAACAGCGGGCCGCCTTCGCTCTGCGCGCCGAGCTGATCGAAGAGGCGGAGGCGGCGGACGTGATCCTGCTCAGCGCCCCGATGTACAACTACTCGATCCCCTCGACGTTGAAGGCCTGGATCGACCACGTCTTCGCGGTGGGCCGCACCGCGATGACCGAGAACCCCTCGCTCGCGGGCAAGCCCGCCGTCGTCGTGACCAGCCGCGGCGGGTCGTTCCGGGAGGGCACACCCCAGCACGGCAACGACTATGTGCAGAGCTATCTGCGGCAGGCCCTCGGCGCCGGTCTCGGCATGGACGTCACCTTCATCGTCCCCGAACTGACCCTGGCCCCGGTCGTTCCCGCCATGGCCGGCCTGGTCCCGCTCTTCGAGGCCTCCCGCGCCGAGTCCCTCGCAGCCGCCGAGTCCCACGCCAGGGAACTGGCGATACGTCTCGCCGCGTAGTCCGGCACCGAGTTCAGTCGGGCGCGGGAGTTCTCGCAGCCGGTGATCTTCCAGCCGCGCCGCGTCGGTTCCGTACGATCACCGCCGGGTTATGCACAGGCTGTGTACGACACTCTGGACCTGCCCGGCGCCGAACCGGACGACGACTGGCCGGGTGGCTCGGAAGCCGACGGCTCCGACCCCCGTGTCAGAACGTCGTCGTCATCCCGCCGTCCACCGCGATCGTCTGCCCGGTGATGAAGGACGCCGCATCGCTCGCCAGGAAGACCACGATCCCCGCGATCTCGCCCGGCCGGCCCCAGCGGCCCAGCGCGGTACGCGTCCGCAGCCACCGCGCCCACTCGGGGTCGTCGGCCGACTCCGCGTTGACGTCGGTCGCGAACGTGCCCGGTGCCACCGAGTTGACCGTCGTACCGCTCGGGCCCAGGTCGGCGGCGAGGGCCCGGGTCAGGCCGTCCAGGCCCGCCTTCGCGGTGGCGTAGGCGACGTCCCCGGTGCGGCCCAGCCGGCCGACGACCGAGGAGACGTTGATGATGCGGCCCGAGGCGCCGCGCGCGGCCAGGCCCCGGGCGACGGTCTGGCTCAGCGCGTACGCCGAGGTCAGGTGGTCGTCGAGCATCGCGGAGAGTTCGTCCGGGGTCATCTCCCGCAGGCCCCGCCGGTCACGGTGGCCCACGTTGTTGACGAGGACATCGATGTCGCCGAGCCCCCGCAGCGCTTCCTCGGCGGCCTCCCGGTCGGTGACGTCGAACGCGGCGGCGAGGACGTCGTAGCCCTCGTTCCGCAGCCCCGCGACGACCGCGGCCAGCGTGACGGCGTCCCGGCCGTTCAGGACCACCCGTGCCCCGGCCGCGGCCAGGCCCTGCGCCATCTCCAGTCCGAGTCCGCGCACGGAGCCGGTCACCAGGGCCGTACGGCCGTTGAGCCGGAAGTTCACCGGGCCGGTGCCGCCCATCCCTGCCGCCGTCCGTCAGTCCTGGAGGAGTCCGTCCAAGTCACCGTATCCGGTCACGTCACGGCCCATCGAACCTTCGGGCGCTTACCTCCGTATCACACATATAAGTACGGAAATGCCTGGAAGGGCATGAGCCGCGTGATCGTCTCGGCACATTTGGCGCGGTCCGCTCAGCGGCCCCCGGACCCCCGTCGCTCTCCCGCTCCACCGTTCTCCCCCGAGTCACCGCCGGACCTGTGGTCACAGGATTGGCGAGCGCAACACCGGGTGTTACGACACCTGCGTCGCCGGAAGCCTCCACTCCACCCCCGTCAGCTCCTCCGACAGCGTCCACAGCCTGCGCGCCGCCTCCGGATCGCTCGCCGCCCTGCTGCGGCCGACCAGCGTCGGGGCGCCGCGCATCTCCCCCAGGCCGTCGGGGCCGACGTAGGACGCCCCGGGCAGGTCCCGGGTGGCCGCGTAGAGCGTCGGGAGGGCGCCGGCCTTGTCGCTCTGGGCGAGGAACTTGTTGCCGAGCACCATGCCCGCCCGTGCGAAGGGGCTCGCGGCATGGCTCTGCAGATTGGTGGCCGCATAGCCGGGGTGGGCCGCCAGGGCGCGCACGGACGAGCCGGCCTCGGCCAGGCGGCGCTGCAGTTCCAGGGTGAAGAGCAGGTTGGCCAGCTTGGACTGGGCGTAGGCACGGTTCGGGGAGTAGCGGCCCCGCAGGTTCACGTCCTCGAAGTGGATCACTCCGTCGCCTGAGCGGTGGAGGCCGGAGGACACCGTCACCACCCGGTCCGTGACGTACGGCAGCAGCAGGTTCGTCAGCGCGAAGTGCCCGAGATGGTTCGTGCCGAACTGCATCTCGAAGCCCTGCTTCGTCTGCTGTTCGGGCAGCATCATCACGCCCGCGTTGTTGATCAGCAGATCCAGCGGGCGGTCCCACGAGGCGGCGAACTCCCGCACCGAGTCCAGGTCCGCCAGGTCCAGGCGGCGCACCTCGGTACTGCCGCTCACCCTCGCCGCCGCGGCGCCGCCGCGCGTGAGGTCCCGTACGGCGAACACCACATGCGCCCCGGCCCGGGCCAGCGCCTCGGCGGCCGCGAAGCCGAGGCCGCTGTTGGCGCCGGTGATCACGGCCGTACGGCCGGTCAGGTCGGGGAGGTGGGTCGCGTTCCATGTGCGCGCGGTGCGCGCTTCGGTCGTATCAGCCATGGCCACAATGTAGGCATCGACAACAATGCTGTCAATGACAACAATGATGGCATTGACAACTATATTGACGATGACAACATCGGGATACGATGGCGCACATGTCCGCGACGCGCCCCTATCACCACGGAGACCTGCGCTCAGCCCTGCTCAGGAGCGCCGAGCGCACCCTGCGCGAAAAGGGGGCCGGCGCACTCTCGCTGCGCGAGCTGGCCCGTGACATCGGCGTGAGCCACGCCGCTCCCGGCCGCCACTTCAAGGACAAGCAGGCCCTGCTCGACGCCCTCGCGCTGGACGGGTACGAGCGCCTGAACCAGGCCCTCCACACCGCCGCCGAGCACCCCGGGCTCACCCTGGAGGAGCGGATGACGGCGCTCGCGCGGGCCTACCTCGGCTTCGCCGTCGGGAATCCGGAGCTCCTGGAGCTGATGTTCGCGCGCAAGCACCACCCCGACAGCTCCGCGCAGCTCGCGTCGGCCGTCGACCACTCCCTGGCCTCCTTCACCGGGCTGATCACGGACGCCCAGGAGCGCGGCGAGATCGTCCCGGGCGACCCCGAGCGCATCACGATGGTCGCCGCCGCGAGCCTGCACGGCCTCGCCGCCCTCATCGCCGGCTGCGCCCTGGAGGCGGAGGAGGCCCTGGCCGGCCTGGACGCCCATGTCCATCTGCTGCTGCACGGACTGCGCCCGCGCTGACGCGCGTAGAAGCGAGCTGTGCGCGGCCTGTGCCACGGGTCAAGCACAGCCCAGCGCAGTTCCATCCCACCGCCATTGATCAGTAAGCCCCCAACCTCCTTGGGTATGGCGGAAGTCAGGATTTCAACGGCTCACTTGTTTGTCGCGTACTCAACAAGCGATCGTCGTCGCGGGCCGCCGCCCCCACCGGCAACCACGCCGGTGGCCCCCACCCGCAGGCCTCTGTCAACCCCATTCACAGGAGGCTGTACGTTGCGTACGCCCACCCCCACCAAGCCCCACATACGCGGCAGATGGCGCCGCATCGGCTCCGCCGCCGCGGCCACCGCGGGCCTCGTCCTCGCCGGGCTCGGCACCGCCGCCCACGCCGACGCCGCCACCCCCACGGCCCACAAGGCGAGCGCCCAGGCCATCGCCGCACAGGTCGCCAAGGCCCATGTGCAGTACACCAACGCGTGCTCCACCACCCCGAAGAAGGGCTACGCGTCCTGCCACGCCCTGCGCGTCACCGGCGGCACCACCGCCTTCCAGGAGGAGCAGGCCGCCAAGAAGGGCATCGCGCCCAAGACCGTCTCCCCGAAGGCGGCCTCCGACTCGCCGACCGGGTACGGCCCGAGCGACCTCCAGTCCGCCTACGGCCTGACCGACGCCGCCTCCGCGAACGGCTCCGGCGAGACCATCGCGATCGTCGACGCCTACGACGACCCGAACGCCGAGGCGGACCTGGCCACTTACCGCGACTACTACGGCCTGTCCGCGTGCACCACGGACAACGGCTGCTTCGAGAAGGTCGGCCAGACCGGCTCCACGACCTCCCTCCCCTCGGCCGACAGCGGCTGGGCCGGCGAGATCTCGCTCGACCTCGACATGGCCTCCGCCGTCTGCCCGAACTGCAACATCCTGCTCGTCGAGGCGAAGTCCGCGAGCGACGCCAACCTGGGCACGGCGGTGAACGAGGCCGTCAAGCTGGGTGCGAAGTTCGTCTCCAACAGCTACGGCGGCTCCGAGTCGTCCTCCGACACCTCCTACGACTCCAAGTACTACAACCACCCGGGTGTCGCCATCACCGCCAGCGCCGGTGACGAGGGCTACGGCGCCGAGTACCCGGCCGCCTCCAAGTACGTCACCGCCGTCGGCGGCACCGCCCTGAAGACCTCCTCCACCAGCCGCGGCTGGACCGAGAGCGTCTGGAAGACGTCCAGCACCGAGGGCACCGGCTCCGGCTGCTCCGCCTACGACGCCAAGCCCGCCTGGCAGACCGACACCGGCTGCGCCAAGCGCATGATCGCCGACGTCTCGGCGGTCGCCGACCCGGCCACCGGCGTCTCCGTGTACGACACCTACGGCTCCGACGGCACCGGCTGGAACACCTACGGCGGCACCAGCGCCTCGGCCCCGATCATCGCCGGCGTCTACGCCCTGGCCGGCACCCCGGGCTCCGGCGACTACCCCTCCGCCTACCCGTACGCCGCGGCCGGCACCTCCGCTCTCAACGACGTCACCAGCGGCACCAACGGCACTTGCTCCACCAGCTACTTCTGCACCGCGAAGTCCGGCTACGACGGCCCGACCGGCTGGGGCACCCCCGAGGGCACGTCCGCCTTCACGGGCTGAGCAGCCCACCCGGCACTGACCGGGCAGCGCTTGAACCACCCCGTCGGGTCACGGGGAGCCGCCATCTGAGGGGGACGTGGGGTCCCTTCGGCGGCACGGAGAGGAAGACGGGCCACGGCAGCCGGCCGTGGCCCGTTTTCCCTGCCCGCCCGGCGGCTCGGCCGCCACCGGCCGGGCGCGGCGAGAACCACCCGCCTCAGGGCCTCGGCAACCGACGCCGGGGCCCTTCCCCGTTCCGTCCGTGAGAACATCGAATCGACGACTCACCCGACCAGCCGTCAGAAACCGTGTCAGGCCGTAACGGAGTACAACGACGGAACCACACGACAGGTTCCGCACCCACCTCGTTGCCCGGCGTGACCTGCCGTGATACACAGAGTGACCGAACGGGCCATTCGTACGAAACCCGCCAGCCAATGACGTCAAGTCGACATACGACGGCGACGTTGTCGGCGAGAATGAGGCTTGACCTCTGCGCATGGCAGAGGCGATGCGGAACTACCCACCAGGGGCGGTGACTTACATGCTCTTTGCGGCCGACAAGGGAGACATCAACACCATCATCGGCGGGATCGCTCCGGACTGGGGCCCCTTCGGCAGCCTGGGCAACGAGGCCAAGGTGATGATCGAGGTGGTGATGGCCGTGGCCATCCTGCTCTGCCTCGGCATCGCGGTCTGGGGTGCCGCCAAACAGCGGATCGGCGCGACCGCCCTGCGCGACACCTTCAGCGCGGAACAGGGCAAAGGCCTGATCATCGCCGGTCTCACCGGAGTCTTCATCATCGGCTCCCTGGGCACGCTGTTCACGATCGTGTACGGCATGGCGGTCTGACGGCCCGTTCCCTCCGTACCCTCCCGGGCACGCCCGGTCGTCCCCTCCACCCCCACCCACCCGTCGTGCCCACCGGCAGAGGTTGCGTTTCCCTGATGTCGAGTCACCACACCGCGCCCGCGCGGGAACCAGCACGGCTACCGTCGTATGTCTACGAGGTGGAGGGGGCGCACGCAGCATGAGTCCCACAGACGAGCAGGGCTACACCGAATCGGGCCAGACCCGGACCCGGCTGCCCGGGGGCGACCCCTACGGCGGCGCGCCCCGCAGAGGCGGCCGTTCCTCCTCCCGGAGCCTGGTCACGGTCGTCGGCGTGGTCGTCATCCTCGTCGCCGCGATCGCCTTCGCGAACCGAGGAGACGATTCGTCTGCCAAGGACTCGACGGCCAAGGGCGACCGCCCGCACACCTCGTCGACGGCGGCCAGCGGATCGAAGCCGGTGGAGACGAAGATCGGCAACACCCCCTCCGGGTTCGCCCATACGGCGCAAGGGGCGCAGAGCGCCGCGGCCAACTATGCGGTGGCGTTGGGGTCGGCCGAGATGTTCAACAAGGCCCAACGCGAGTTCATCCTCCAGTCGATCGTGACGCCCTCCAAGGTGACCAGCTCCGAGGCGGCGATGGACAGGGCCTACACCCCGGCCTTCAACCAGAGCCTCGGCCTGAGCACTGACGGAGCGGCTCCGAAGGGCTACGCATTCGTTTCGCGCACGAGCCCGATCGGGACCAAGGTCACGGAGTCCACCAGCGACACCGCCACGGTCGCGGTCTGGTGCAGCGGGCTCCTCGGTCTCGCGGGCGACAAGTCCACCAACCCGGTCACCAACAGCTGGTTCACCATCACGATGAAACTCGAGTGGACCGGCGGCGACTGGAAGATCATCACGCACTCCCAGCAGGAAGGCCCGGCACCCGTCCCCGGCGACGACAAGGCCTCCGGCTCGGACGAGATCTCGAAGGCCGTCGACGAGTACGGAGGGTTCACCTATGCCCGCTAACCGCCGCGTACTCACCCTGGCCGGCGCCGTCACGGCCGTGCAGACGGCAGCGGTCCTCACGGCCACGCGTGTCTTCGCCGCGCCCACACCCACACCCACGCCCTCGGCGACGAAGAGCAACGACCCGTGCGGCCTGATCCACGGTGCCGCCAAACAGTTCTGCGAGAAGGACAACGGCTCCAAGGGCTCCACCGGCACCACCCCCGACAACCCCTCCCTCGACACCCTCGACCCCCTCACCTCCCTCGCCAAGGGCTGCGCCAACGCCGCCTCCTGGACCATCCAGAAGCTCAGCCACGCCGTGAAGGAGACCGCGAACGTCGACTTCACGAACACCAAGTTCCTGCAGCAGTACGCCGTCGTCTTCGCCGCGTCCACGATCCTGACACTCCTGCTGTGGCTGCTGGCCGTCGCCAAGAGGGCCGTACGAGGGGTGCCGCTCTCCACCGCCATCTCCGAAGCCGTCGGCTTCCTCTGGCTGACCGTCCTCGCCTCCGCCTTCACCCCGCTGATCCTGTACACCGTCGTCTCGGCGGCCGACGGCGTCACCGACGTCCTCGCGAAGGCCACCGGCGACCAGGCCGACACGTTCTTCGGCACCTTCTCCGGCGCCCTCGACAAGGGCACGAACATCGGCGGCGGCCCCATCATGCTGATCGTCGTGTCCCTGGTCAGCATCCTCGCCGCCGGCATCCTCTGGCTGGAGCTGGTCATCCGCGCCGCCCTGCTCTACGTCGGCGCCCTCCTCGGCACCGTCGTCTACGCGGGCCTGGTGGACAAGAACCTGTGGGGCCACGTGCGCCGCTGGGCCGGGATCATGATCGCCGTGATCCTCGTCAAACCGGTGGTCGTCATCGTGCTCGGCCTGGCCGGTGCCCTGTCCGGAGACAACGGCCCGGACTCCTTCTCCGCCGTCGTCTCCGGCCTCGCCATCATCCTGCTCGCCATCTTCGCCAGCGCGATGATCTACCGCTTCGTCCCCGGCTTCGGCGACGAGATCGCCAACGGCCGCAACAACCGCATCATGCAGGGCGCCGAGGCCAAGGCCGCCGCCATAGTCACCTCCCCGGCCACCTTCGTCGCCCAGGGAATCAAGACCCACAGCTCCCGCGCCGACAACAACGGCGGAGGCACGGGCGGCTCCGGCGCGCCCCGCCCCGCCAACCCCGTCTCCGGCGGCGTCGCCGCCCACAGCAGCCGTTCCGGCCAGGGCGGCGGCGGAGCGGTCCCCTCCGCCACACCCGCGCCGCGCTCACCGAGCCCGGCCAACACCCCGCACGCCAGCAATACCCGCAACAGCAGCAACCGCTCGGGAGGTGAAGGGCGTTGACGACCGAGTCCCATATGTCCCATCCGGTCACGCCCCGCCGTACGTATCTGATCGGCCGCGCCCGGCCGAACGCGATCGTCGGCCGGAACCGTGAGTCCGGCGAGATCGCGTTGATCATCGCCGGCGCGTTCCTCGGCATGATGTGCGGCCTTCTCGTCCCGGTCCTGTCCCTGCGGATCGTGCTGCTCACGGGCTTCCCGCTGCTCGCGCTCGCCGCGGTCTACGTGCCCTACAAGCGCCGCACGTTCTACAAGTGGTTCGAGATCAACCGCTCGTACAAACGGACGATCAAGCAGGGCACCGCCTACCGCTCCGGCGCCATGGAGGCCGGCACCCGGATGGACGGCCGCGAGGTCGAGATCGGCCCGCCGCCGGGCATCGGACGGATCACCTGGCTCGCCGCGCCCTTCGGTCCCGACGAGATCGCCGTACTCCTGCACGCCGACCGCAAGACGGTCACGGCCTGCATCGAGATCGAGGGCCCCGGCGTCGGCCTGCGCGACTCCGAGGACCAGGAGGCCCTCGTCGACCGCTTCGGCACCCTGCTCAAGCACGTGGCCAACGGCGACGGCTTCGTCACCCGGCTGCAGATGCTCGCCCGCACCCTGCCCGCCGACCCGGACGCACACGCCAAGGACGTGGCCGTACGCGGCGACGAACGCTCCCTCGAGTGGCTGCAGCAGTCCTACGACCAGTTGCAGTCCATGGTGTCCACCAGCAGCGAGCAGCACCGCGCGTACCTCGTCGCCTGTATGCACTACACCCGCGAACTGGCCGCCGAGGCCCACGCCATGGCCCGCGCCGCGCGGCCGCAGGCCGGCCGCAAGCTGGACCGCGACGCCGGCCTCGCCGTCGTCATGGCCCGCGAGCTGACCGACATCTGCTCGCGCCTTCAGGAAGCCGACATCCGCGTCCGCCAGCCCCTCGGCCAGGGCAGGCTCGCCTCCCTCATCCACTCCATGTACGACGCGGACCACCCCATCGACCACATCCAGGCGATGACCAAGCGCAACGCCTGGCCGGCCGAACTGGACGCCATGGAGCCCACCTACCTCCAGGCCAAGACCCGCGAGTCCGCCACCCGCGCTCCCTGGTGCCATGCCACGGCCTGGGTGAAGGAATGGCCGATGACCCCCGTCGGCGTCAACTTCCTCGCGCCCCTGCTCGTCCACACCCCGGACGTCATCCGAACGGTCGCCGTGACGATGGATCTCGAACCCACCGAGGTAGCCATCGAACGCATGCTGACCGAGAAGACCAACGACGAGGCCGATGCCTCCCGCGCCGCCAAGATGAACCGGACGGTGGACCCGCGGGACGTCGCCGCGCACAACCGCCTCGACCAGCGCGGCGAAGACCTCGCCAGCGGCGCCGCCGGCGTCAACCTGGTCGGCTTCATCACCGTCTCCGCCCGCTCCCCGGAAGCCCTGAGCCGCGACAAGCGGACCATAAGGGCATCCGCCGGAAAGTCGTACCTGAAACTGGAATGGTGCGACCGCGAGCACCACCGCGCCTTCGTGAACACCCTCCCGTTCGCCACCGGCATCCGAAGGTAGGGGCATCACATGCGGGATCCGCTGTCCGTCCTCACCGAAGCCTTCACGTCCTTCCTGTTCGGAAAGGTCGAGACGACCCGGCTGCCGGTGCGCACCTCCACGGGCCAGGCCCAGGCGGTCTACCTCCCGACCGCCGCCCCCGGCCTCGGCGACTCCGGCGTCATCATCGGCCGCGAGGTGTACTCCGGGAAGGGCTACATCTACGACCCCTTCCAGCTCTACGGCCAGCAGCTCCCGGCCCCGCACTGGCTGGTCCTCGGCGAGTCCGGCAACGGCAAGTCGGCCCTGGAGAAGACGTACGTCCTGCGGCAGCTGCGCTTCAAGGACCGCCAGGTCGTCGTCCTGGACGCACAGGGCGAGGACGGCGTGGGCGAATGGAACCTCATCGCCCAGGAGCTGGGGATAACACCCATCCGCCTGGACCCGACGGCAGCCCTGAACCACGGCATCCGCCTCAATCCCCTCGACCCCGCGATCACCACCACGGGCCAGCTCGCGCTGCTGCGCACCATCATCGAGGTCGCGATGGGCCACGGCCTGGACGAACGCTCCGGCTTCGCCCTCAAGGTCGCCCACTCCTACGTCAACGAGTCGATCGTCAACCGCCAGCCGGTCCTGACCGACATCGTGGAGCAGCTACGGCACCCCGAGCCGGAGTCCGCGGAGGTGATGAACGTCGCCATAGACGACGTACGGGCCTGGGGCCTGGACGTCGCCCTCGTGCTCGACCGGCTGGTCGACGGTGACCTGCGCGGCATGTTCGACGGCCCGACCACGGTCGGCATCGACCTCGACGCGCCCCTCATCGTCTTCGACCTGTCCCACATCGACCGCAACTCCATCGCCATGCCCATCCTCATGGCGATCGTCGGCGTGTGGCTGGAGCACACCTGGATCCGCCCCGACCGCAAGAAGCGCATCTTCCTGGTCGAAGAGGCCTGGCACATCATCAACAGCCCGTTCGTGGCCCAGCTGTTCCAGCGGCTGCTGAAGTTCGGCCGACGCCTCGGTCTGTCCTTCGTCGCCGTAGTCCACCACCTGTCCGACGTCGTCGACGGCGCGGCGGCCAAGGAGGCGGCCGCGATCCTGAAGATGGCCTCGACCAGGACGATCTACGCCCAGAAGGCGGACGAGGCAAGGGCGACGGGCCGGGTACTGGGCCTGCCGCGCTGGGCGGTGGAGATCATCCCCACCCTCACCCCCGGCATCGCGGTCTGGGACGTCAACGGCAACGTCCAGGTGGTCAAGCACCTGGTCACCGAGACGGAACGGCCGCTGGTCTTCACCGACCGCGCGATGACCGAGTCCTCCAGCGACCTGACGGCGGACGAGGCGCTGCGCGCCGCCGAGCTGGAGGCCGAACAGCGGGCGGCGGCCTTCGTGGAGCAGCACCTGGGCGACTCCGAATCGACGGTGGCGTAAGGGGGAGAGAGCGTGAGACCGGACAACCGCGGTCACCACCGCAGTGACGGCCGTGACAACCGTGACGGCCGTCGGGACGGCCAGGGCGGCATCCCCGACGGCCTCCTGGTCGGCTTCATCGCCTTCATCCTCGGCATGACCCTGCTGGTGTGGACGTCCACGGGCCTGGCGGCCCTCTTCTCCACGGGCGCCTGGCCCGAGGGCGTCACCTTCACCCGCACCCCCCTGGCCATGCGCCATCTCATCGGCCGGGCCCACGACCTCACCGGCGCCTGGCCGGACACCCCACCGTCCCAGCTCTCCGGCTGGGGCCTGTTCTGGGGCCTGTTCATCGGCCAGCTGATGGCCGTGCTCGTCCTCGCCATATTCGTCATGGGCACGATGGCGAGATGGCGGGCGGGGAGAGTACGGCGGGCCTTCGAGAAGGGCGCGGCGAAGGGCCGAGCCCAGTCGGCCACACCGGCACCGGCTACGGCACCGGCCCCGGTCGCGCCGGCAGCGGTCCCGGCTCCCGCTCCAGCACCCGAACAGCGCTATGAGGTCCCTGCACCGCGTACGGAGCCGGAGCCGACGAAGGCATCGCAGGAGACGGCACCGACGGAGCCGTTGGAGCACCTTTCGGCCGACGGCAGACGGACCGGTGGCTGGGATACGGACCGCCCCGAAGGCGCGGTGCTGTACGGACCCCCCACGAGCCGCCAGGCAACCGCGACCCAGGCCATCCAGGACGCCCCCGGCCCCACCGTCGTCGTCACCTCGAACCCGGCTCTGTGGGCCGACACCAAGGACGCCCGAGCCAAACTGGGCCCCACCCTCCTCTACGACCCCGCCCACCTCTGCGACACCCCGGCACGCCTCCACTGGTCCCCGACAACCGGCTGCGAAGACAGACAGACCGCACTGCAGCGAGCCACCGCCCTCCTCAGCCCCGTCCGACCCACCGCCAAGATCGACCAGGCGGTGGCCGACACGGCGACCACCCTCCTGCGCAGCTATCTGCACGCCGCCGCCCTGGAGAACCGCACCATCCGCCACGTCCACCGCTGGTCCCAGGGCACCCAGGTCCAGGACGCCGTGCGCACCCTCCGTACCCACCCGAGCGCCGCCCCCGGCGCCGCAGGCGAACTCGAGGCAGCCCTCACCGCACACCCCGAACGCCGCGACGTAGCCCAGGAGTTGACCAGCCGGGCGCTGTCCTCCCTCTTCACGGTCAACATCCGCGAGGCATGCACCCCAAACCGAAGTGATGCGCTCGCCTTGGATTCCTTTGTCCACGAAGGGGGCACGCTTTATGTGGTCGGTGAATCCATCGAGGACCCCAGGACCAACCCGGGCGCGATGCCCCTCCTGACGGCCCTCGTCTCAGGCGTGGTCGAGCGCGGCCGGCGCATGGCCGAACGGTCATCCTCCGGTCGGCTCGACCCACCACTCACCCTGGTCCTGGACGACATCGCGGCCGTGGCCCCGCTCCCCCAACTGCCCGACCTGCTCGCCACCGGAAGCGACCAGGGCCTGCCGACCCTCGCCCTGCTCCGCTCCCGCGAACAGGCCAGAGCACGCTGGCCGCACCAGGAACTACCGGTCTGACCTTCCCTACGACGGCTCCAGGACGAACTCCAGCTCTTTCTCCGCCTCGTCCTTCGAGAACGACACGACCACCCCGCTCGGCGCGAACCCCGCCTTGCGGTACGCACCCTGCGCCCGGGCGTTGTCCTCGTGGACGAGCAGCCGTACCCGCTCGGCACTGTGCTGCCACGCCCATGCCGCACCGGCGTCGAACAGGGCCTTGATCAGCCCGTTCCCCCGGTGCTCGGGCCGTACGAACACCCCGACCACATGTCCCTGACGCCGCTCGACCGGGTACCCCGCCCAGTCCTGCGTCCCTGACTCCTCGATGAGCACGGTGACCGTGCCCACCCAGGTCCCGTCCGGCGCCTGGGCGATGAACTGCTGTGCTCCGGTGGCCCCTTCGCCCGAACCCTTGGCCCGCTCCTGATAGAAGGAATCCGGCCTTCCCAGGGCGTCCTCGTAGGTCTCCAGGAAGGCGATGTGCGCGGCCGGGTCCTGCAGCGCGGACAAGCGCAGCTGCTTCACGGCGGCCCACTCGTCAGGTCGTATGGCACGGATGACGTAGTCATCGCTGGTCAGGTTGGTCATGGCGCCACGGTAACGCGCGCCCGCAGCACCACTCATCCCATTAACGGGCCCGATTGCCGGTGTCCTACTGTGACCCTATGACCACGCTTCCCGACAGACCCAACAGCGCACTGCTGATCATCGACGTCCAGAACGCCGTGGTGGCCGGCTCCCACAAGCGGGACGACGTCATCGCCAACATCAACACCCTGGTGGCCAAGGCCCGCACGGCCGAGGTACCGGTGATCTGGGTACAGCACTCCGACGACGAGCTCAAGGCGGGCAGCGAGGGCTGGAAGTACGTTCCGGAGCTGGTCCGCCAGGACACCGAGCCTCTCGTCCACAAGAACTACCCGGACTCCTTCGAGGACACCGAGCTGGAATCCGTGCTGGCCGAGCACAAGGTGGGCCGGCTCGTCGTCACGGGCGCGCAGACGGACATGTGCATCCGCTCGACCCTGCACGGCGCTATCGTCCGGGGCTACGACGCGACGCTGGTCGCCGACGCCCACACCACGGAGGACCTGTCCAAGTACGGCGCTCCCACTCCGGATCAGGTGATCGCCCACACCAACCTCTACTGGAAAGAGCACTGCGCACCCGGCCGCCAGGGCGGTATCACCGAGACAGCAGAAGTGACCTTCTAACCCCTTGAACGCAGAAAACCCCCGCATCTTTCGATGCGGGGGTTTTCCCAAAATTTGTTCGGCGGCGTCCTACTCTCCCACAGGGTCCCCCCTGCAGTACCATCGGCGCTGTGAGGCTTAGCTTCCGGGTTCGGAATGTAACCGGGCGTTTCCCTCACGCTATGACCACCGAAACACTATGAAACTGTGAACGCCGCACCGCCTATTTAAGGCGGGGCTGTTCGTGGTTTCAGAACCAACACAGTGAACGCGAGCATCAATGGACAAGCCCTCGGCCTATTAGTACCAGTCAACTCCACCCGTTACCGGGCTTCCATATCTGGCCTATCAACCCAGTCGTCTACTGGGAGCCTTACCCTCTCAAGGAGGTGGGAATACTCATCTCGAAGCAGGCTTCCCGCTTAGATGCTTTCAGCGGTTATCCCTCCCGAACGTAGCCAACCAGCCATGCCCTTGGCAGAACAACTGGCACACCAGAGGTTCGTCCGTCCCGGTCCTCTCGTACTAGGGACAGCCCTTCTCAATATTCCTACGCGCACAGCGGATAGGGACCGAACTGTCTCACGACGTTCTAAACCCAGCTCGCGTACCGCTTTAATGGGCGAACAGCCCAACCCTTGGGACCGACTCCAGCCCCAGGATGCGACGAGCCGACATCGAGGTGCCAAACCATCCCGTCGATATGGACTCTTGGGGAAGATCAGCCTGTTATCCCCGGGGTACCTTTTATCCGTTGAGCGACGGCGCTTCCACAAGCCACCGCCGGATCACTAGTCCCGACTTTCGTCCCTGCTCGACCCGTCGGTCTCACAGTCAAGCTCCCTTGTGCACTTACACTCAACACCTGATTGCCAACCAGGCTGAGGGAACCTTTGGGCGCCTCCGTTACCCTTTAGGAGGCAACCGCCCCAGTTAAACTACCCATCAGACACTGTCCCTGATCCGGATCACGGACCCAGGTTAGACATCCAGCACGACCAGACTGGTATTTCAACGACGACTCCACAAACACTGGCGTGCCTGCTTCAAAGTCTCCCAGCTATCCTACACAAGCCGAACCGAACACCAATATCAAACTGTAGTAAAGGTCCCGGGGTCTTTCCGTCCTGCTGCGCGAAACGAGCATCTTTACTCGTAGTGCAATTTCACCGGGCCTATGGTTGAGACAGTCGAGAAGTCGTTACGCCATTCGTGCAGGTCGGAACTTACCCGACAAGGAATTTCGCTACCTTAGGATGGTTATAGTTACCACCGCCGTTTACTGGCGCTTAAGTTCTCAGCTTCGCCCCACCGAAATGGAGCTAACCGGTCCCCTTAACGTTCCAGCACCGGGCAGGCGTCAGTCCGTATACATCGCCTTACGGCTTCGCACGGACCTGTGTTTTTAGTAAACAGTCGCTTCTCGCTGGTCTCTGCGGCCACCCCCAGCTCGAGGAGCAAGTCCCCTCACCAGGAATGGCCCCCCTTCTCCCGAAGTTACGGGGGCATTTTGCCGAGTTCCTTAACCATAGTTCACCCGAACGCCTCGGTATTCTCTACCTGACCACCTGAGTCGGTTTAGGGTACGGGCCGCCATGAAACTCGCTAGAGGCTTTTCTCGACAGCATAGGATCATCCACTTCACCACAATCGGCTCGGCATCAGGTCTCACCCTGCATGAGTGGCGGATTTGCCTACCACTCGGGCTACACCCTTACCCCGGGACAACCACCGCCCGGGCTGGACTACCTTCCTGCGTCACCCCATCACTCACCTACTACAAGTCTGGTTCGTCGGCTCCACCACTTTCCTTTCCCCGAAGGGTCCGGAACGGCTTCACGGACTTAGCATCGCCTGATTCAATGTTTGACGCTTCACAGCGGGTACCGGAATATCAACCGGTTATCCATCGACTACGCCTGTCGGCCTCGCCTTAGGTCCCGACTTACCCTGGGCAGATCAGCTTGACCCAGGAACCCTTAGTCAATCGGCGCAAACGTTTCTCACGTTTGTATCGCTACTCATGCCTGCATTCTCACTCGTCAACCGTCCACGACTACCTTCCAGTGCCGCTTCACCCGGCAGACGACGCTCCCCTACCCATCACAGCACCCGTTGGGGCTATACGCTGCAATGACACGACTTCGGCGGTACGCTTGAGCCCCGCTACATTGTCGGCGCGGAATCACTAGACCAGTGAGCTATTACGCACTCTTTCAAGGGTGGCTGCTTCTAAGCCAACCTCCTGGTTGTCTGTGCGACTCCACATCCTTTCCCACTTAGCGTACGCTTAGGGGCCTTAGTCGATGCTCTGGGCTGTTTCCCTCTCGACCATGGAGCTTATCCCCCACAGTCTCACTGCCGCGCTCTCACTTACCGGCATTCGGAGTTTGGCTAAGGTCAGTAACCCGGTAGGGCCCATCGCCTATCCAGTGCTCTACCTCCGGCAAGAAACACACGACGCTGCACCTAAATGCATTTCGGGGAGAACCAGCTATCACGGAGTTTGATTGGCCTTTCACCCCTAACCACAGGTCATCCCCCAGGTTTTCAACCCTGGTGGGTTCGGTCCTCCACGAAGTCTTACCTCCGCTTCAACCTGCCCATGGCTAGATCACTCCGCTTCGGGTCTTGAGCGTGCTACTAAAACGCCCTATTCGGACTCGCTTTCGCTACGGCTTCCCCACCCGGGTTAACCTCGCAACACACCGCAAACTCGCAGGCTCATTCTTCAAAAGGCACGCAGTCACGAGATGCAGCAAGCTGCATCCGACGCTCCCACGGCTTGTAGGCACACGGTTTCAGGTACTATTTCACTCCCCTCCCGGGGTACTTTTCACCATTCCCTCACGGTACTATCCGCTATCGGTCACCAGGGAATATTTAGGCTTAGCGGGTGGTCCCGCCAGATTCACACGGGATTTCTCGGGCCCCGTGCTACTTGGGTGTCTCTCAAACGAGCCGCTGACGTTTCGACTACGGGGGTCTTACCCTCTACGCCGGACCTTTCGCATGTCCTTCGCCTACATCAACGGTTTCTGACTCGTCCTGTCGCCGGCAGACAACAGAAGAGAGATCCCACAACCCCGCATGCGCAACCCCTGCCGGGTCTCACACGCATACGGTTTGGCCTCATCCAGTTTCGCTCGCCACTACTCCCGGAATCACGGTTGTTTTCTCTTCCTGAGGGTACTGAGATGTTTCACTTCCCCTCGTTCCCTCCACACTGCCTATGTGTTCAGCAGCGGGTGACAGCCCATGACGACTGCCGGGTTTCCCCATTCGGAAACCCCCGGATCAAAGCCTGGTTGACGACTCCCCGGGGACTATCGTGGCCTCCCACGTCCTTCATCGGTTCCTGGTGCCAAGGCATCCACCGTGCGCCCTTAAAAACTTGGCCACAGATGCTCGCGTTCACTGTGCAGTTCTCAAACAACGACCAGCCACCCGTCACACACCAACATCGTCAGTGCTTCACCGGGGCCGGCATCTCAGAGGGGGTTCATTCCCTCAGACACCCAACAGCGTGCCCGACACCCTCGCCTCTTCCCTCATCCGTTCCACGCCGAAGCAGTACTAGGAGGAGAAGCAATCCGAGAAGCGCCGAATAATCAACGTTCCACCCATGAGCAACCAGCACCGGACATTCGCCGATGTACTGGCCTCTGACCGAGCGAACCCGGTAAGAAGTGCTCCTTAGAAAGGAGGTGATCCAGCCGCACCTTCCGGTACGGCTACCTTGTTACGACTTCGTCCCAATCGCTAGTCCCACCTTCGACAGCTCCCTCCCACAAGGGGTTGGGCCACCGGCTTCGGGTGTTACCAACTTTCGTGACGTGACGGGCGGTGTGTACAAGGCCCGGGAACGTATTCACCGCAGCAATGCTGATCTGCGATTACTAGCAACTCCGACTTCATGGGGTCGAGTTGCAGACCCCAATCCGAACTGAGACCGGCTTTTTGAGATTCGCTCCACCTCACGGTATCGCAGCTCATTGTACCGGCCATTGTAGCACGTGTGCAGCCCAAGACATAAGGGGCATGATGACTTGACGTCGTCCCCACCTTCCTCCGAGTTGACCCCGGCGGTCTCCTGTGAGTCCCCATCACCCCGAAGGGCATGCTGGCAACACAGAACAAGGGTTGCGCTCGTTGCGGGACTTAACCCAACATCTCACGACACGAGCTGACGACAGCCATGCACCACCTGTACACCGACCACAAGGGGGGCACTATCTCTAATGCTTTCCGGTGTATGTCAAGCCTTGGTAAGGTTCTTCGCGTTGCGTCGAATTAAGCCACATGCTCCGCTGCTTGTGCGGGCCCCCGTCAATTCCTTTGAGTTTTAGCCTTGCGGCCGTACTCCCCAGGCGGGGAACTTAATGCGTTAGCTGCGGCACCGACGACGTGGAATGTCGCCAACACCTAGTTCCCACCGTTTACGGCGTGGACTACCAGGGTATCTAATCCTGTTCGCTCCCCACGCTTTCGCTCCTCAGCGTCAGTAATGGCCCAGAGATCCGCCTTCGCCACCGGTGTTCCTCCTGATATCTGCGCATTTCACCGCTACACCAGGAATTCCGATCTCCCCTACCACACTCTAGCTAGCCCGTATCGAATGCAGACCCGGGGTTAAGCCCCGGGCTTTCACACCCGACGTGACAAGCCGCCTACGAGCTCTTTACGCCCAATAATTCCGGACAACGCTTGCGCCCTACGTATTACCGCGGCTGCTGGCACGTAGTTAGCCGGCGCTTCTTCTGCAGGTACCGTCACTTTCGCTTCTTCCCTGCTGAAAGAGGTTTACAACCCGAAGGCCGTCATCCCTCACGCGGCGTCGCTGCATCAGGCTTTCGCCCATTGTGCAATATTCCCCACTGCTGCCTCCCGTAGGAGTCTGGGCCGTGTCTCAGTCCCAGTGTGGCCGGTCGCCCTCTCAGGCCGGCTACCCGTCGTCGCCTTGGTGAGCCATTACCTCACCAACAAGCTGATAGGCCGCGGGCTCATCCTTCACCGCCGGAGCTTTCAACTCTCACAGATGCCTGCGAAAGTGATATCCGGTATTAGACCCCGTTTCCAGGGCTTGTCCCAGAGTGAAGGGCAGATTGCCCACGTGTTACTCACCCGTTCGCCACTAATCCACCCCGAAGGGCTTCATCGTTCGACTTGCATGTGTTAAGCACGCCGCCAGCGTTCGTCCTGAGCCAGGATCAAACTCTCCGTGAATGTTTTCCCGTAATCGGGATGAACACCACGAGAGCGGTGCGAGAGGAGGAATGATCCCCTCGCACACAGCGTCCTCGCTGTGTTATTTCAAAGGAACCTCGTCCCAGCAGATGCTGGAGACGGGGTATCAACTAATCTGGCGTTGATTTTTGGCACGCTGTTGAGTTCTCAAGGAACGGTCGCTTCCTTTGTACTCACCCTCTCGGGCTTTCCTCCGGGCTTCCCTTCGGTGTTTCCGACTCTATCAGATCTTTTCTCGATCCGATTTCCTCGGTGCTTTCCAGGTTCCCGCTCTCGCGTTTCCCTTTCCGGCGGTTCCGACTCTATCAGATCCTTTCGGCGTCTGACTCCCAGTCAGGGGGGTTTGTCTTCCCGGCCGCTGGGCCGTTCCGACGTCTCAAACCTTAGCGGATCCTTCCGGCGATTCCCAATCGGGCCGCCGAGTCCCTATTCGAATTGAATTCGGGCATGCCGAAAACAATCCCATCGGGAGATCGTGCTGGTGGTGTGAGGTGCCGCGCGTGGCGGCGGAGGTGTTGTCGAAGAACCGTTACAGCTCGGCGGCAACCCGGAGAACTTTACGGATCGGGCAGGGGCGTGTCAACCACCCTCTGTCAAGATCTTTTCCTGGGTCTCAGTCCAGGTCGCTGAGGCGGCCGCCGGCGTCCGGCTGGGCGTGTTCCACCCGGCGCAGGAGCCTGGTCAGGACCTCGCCGAGGACCGCGCGCTCCGCGGGAGTGAGGTCCTGGAGCAGATCCTCCTCGAAGACGGTGGCGAGGCGCATCGCCTCCAGCCACTTCTCGCGGCCCTCGGGAGTCAGCTCGACGATCACCCGGACGCGGTTGGACTCGTCGCGCTCCCGGGTGACGAGCCCCTCGGCGACCATGCGGTCGATCCTGTGGGTCATGGCGGCGGGGGTGAGACCGAGCTTCTTGGCGAGGTCGCTGGGGCCCAGGCGATAGGGGGCGCCGGCGAGGACCAGCGCCTTGAGGACCTCCCACTCGGCGTTGCTGATCCCGAGGCCTGAGGTCTGGCGGCCGTAGGCGACGTTCATACGGCGGTTCAGCCGCGACAGCGCCGAGACGATCTTCTCGACCTGGGGGTCGAGGTCCTGGAACTCGCGCTGGTAGGCGGCGATCTGTTCTTCGAGCGTCGGCTCCGTGACGCCGGGAGTGTCGGCCATGGCCGCAGTATCGCACGCATCGACTTTGCCTTGAAGTCCTTCGGTGTGTAGTCTTTAGCTTCGAACTTTAGCTTTGAAGTCTTCACTCCTAACTAGTGAGAGAGGTGAACGTGACCAGGGCGATGGGCGCAGCGATGCGCCGGATCCACGTGGGTAACGCACTCAGCGCTTTCGGGCTCGGCTTCACGGTCCCCTACCTGTACGTCTATGTGGCGCAGGTGCGGGGTCTGGGGGCCATGACGGCGGGGCTCGTGCTCGCCGTCTTCGCCGTGGCCGCGCTGATCGTGCTGCCGTTCGCCGGCCGGGCGATCGTGCGGCGCGGCCCCCTGCCGGTCCTGCTCGCCGCCCTGGTCACCGCCGCGCTCGGCGCGCTGAGCCTCGGACTCGCGGGCAATGCCACCGCCGTACTGCTGTCGGCCGCGGCGCTCGGGGCGGGGCAGGCCGTGATGCAGCCGGCACTGGCGACGATGATCGTGGACTGCTCGACGTCGGAGACGCGGTCGCGGGCGTTCGCGATGCAGTTCTTCCTGCAGAACCTGGGGCTCGGTGTCGGTGGCCTCATCGGCGGTCACCTCGTCGACACGACCCGGGTCTCCTCCTTCACTCTGCTGTTCGCGATCGAGGCGGCGATGTTCCTGCTGCTGGTCGTGGTGATGGCGACGGTGCGGATACCGCACGCGCCGCGGATCACGGACGCGCCGGCCGCTTCGGCGAAGGGCGGCTGGAAGCAGCTGCTCGGGAACCGGGCGATGGTGCAGCTGTGTGTGCTGGGCTTCGTGCTGTTCTTCGCCTGCTACGGGCAGTTCGAGTCGGGGCTGAGCGCCTACGGCGTGGAGGCGGCGGGGATATCCACCTCCGCGCTGGGCACGGCGCTGGCCGCGAACACCATGATGATCGTCGTCGCGCAGTTCGCCGTGCTGAAGTTCGTGGAGCGGCGTCGGCGGTCCCGGGTGATCGCCGGGGTCGGGCTGATCTGGGCTGTCGCGTGGCTCGCGGCGGGGTACGCGGGGCTGGGGCACGGTAGCCAGGAGATGGCGACGGCGGCGTTCGTGTCGACGTATGCGCTGTTCGGACTGGGTGAGGCGATGCTGTCGCCGACGGTTGCTCCGCTGGTGGCCGATCTGGCTCCCGAGGGGATGGCCGGGCAGTACAACTCTGCGTTTGCGCTGGTCAAGCAGTTGGCGTTGGCCGTCGGGCCGGCGGTGGGCGGGCCGCTCGGGGCTTCGCTGCACGCGCCGTACATCGTGACCTTCCTGCTGTTCTCGCTCGGGATCACTGTGCTGGCGTTGCGGCTGGGGCGCCGTCTCACCGCTGCGCAGGATCAGCCGTGGGCTGCCGCGAAGACCAGCCGTGTGGTGGCCCGGAGCGGGGCACCTGCGGAGCCCGTGAGCGCGTAGCCGTAGGGCACCCGGTGCTGTCGGGCGGGGGTGGGGCGCCCCTGAGGGGCGCCGGGAACCGTGCGCTCGGCCACGGCGCAGCCGCAGCCGGGGACGGCCCGCACACCCACGGCGCCTAGCCCTTCGGCAGCAGGAACTCGCACCACACCGCCTTCCCTCCGCCCGGTGTTCTCCGCGAGCCCCAGTTCGACGCGATGGTCGCCACGATGGCGATGCCCCTTCCCGACTCGTCGCCCGGTTCTGCGCGGCGGCGACGGGGAAGGTGGTCGTCGCCGTCGGTGACCTCGATGATCAGGCGGCGGTCGGTGCGGCGGAGTCGGAGCCGCATGGGTGGGGTGCCGTGCTGGAGGCTGTTGGCGACGAGTTCGCTGGTGGCCAGGACGCCCAGGTCGTGCAGGTCCGCCGGGAAGCGCCAGCTGGTCAGGACGCCGGAGGCGAACGCGCGGGCGCGGGGTGCCGCCTCCACGCCGCCGAGGAGTTCCAGGGCCGCGTTGCGGAAGAGGTCGCCCTCGGGGCCCGTACGGGCGGGGTGCTGGAGGACGAGGACGGCCACGTCGTCGTCGTGGTCGGCGGTGACGCCGGCCGAGCGGACCAGGCGGTCGCAGACGACCTGGGGGGTGCCGGTCGCGCCGGCCAGGGCGCGCTCCAAGGAGGCGATGCCCTCGTCCAGGTCCTCGTCGCGACGCTCGACCAGGCCGTCCGTGTACAGGACCGCCGTGGAGCCGGGGCCCAGCGGGATGGAGCCCGACGCGTGCATCCAGCCGCCGGTGCCCAGCGGCGGGCCGGTGGGCTCGTCGGCGCGCAGGACCGTGCCGTTCTCGTCGCGGACCAGGATCGGGAGATGGCCGGCGGAGGCGTACACCAGA
Source organism: Streptomyces griseochromogenes (assembly GCF_001542625.1). Taxonomy (NCBI): domain Bacteria; kingdom Bacillati; phylum Actinomycetota; class Actinomycetes; order Kitasatosporales; family Streptomycetaceae; genus Streptomyces; species Streptomyces griseochromogenes. Next base: position 10,458,423 of record NZ_CP016279.1, read on the forward strand.
CGGCCCTCGTTCGGGTCGTGGACGGCGTACGCGCAGGTGGCGATCTGGTTGGCGTCGATCTCGGTGGCGAGGCCGTCGAGGAGTTGCAGGACCTCGTGCGGGGGCAGGTCGAGGCGGGCGTAGGCGCGGACGGCGGTGCGGAGCTGGCCCATGACGGCTGCCGCGCGGACGCCTCGGCCCATGACGTCACCGATGACCAGGGCCGTGCGGCCGCCGCCCAGGGTGATCACGTCGTACCAGTCACCGCCGACCGCGGCCTCCGTGCCGCCGGGCTGGTAGGTGGCGGCGATCCGCAGATCGTCCGGCTGTTCGAGCTCCTGGGGGAGCAGGGAGCGCTGGAGGGTGACGGCGGTCTCGCGCTGGCGGCGCTCGCTGGCCCGCAGGCGTTCGGCTGCCTCGGCGTGGTCGGTGACGTCGGTGGCGAAGACGAGGACCGCGCCGTCGCCGCCCGCGCGGTCGCCGTCCTCGGCGACCGGGGTGCAGGTGAAGGTGTAGGAGCGGCCGTCGACGGCCTTGCGGGACTTCAGCGTGCGGGGCTTGCCGCTGCGCAGCACCTGGTCGAGGAGGGGGAGGAGACCCAGTTCGGCGAGTTCCGGGAGGGCCTCGCGGGCCGGTGCGCCCGGGGTGCGGGTGCCGAAGGCCGCGGCGTAGGCGTCGTTGACGTAGGCGATGCGGTGGTCGGGGCCGTGGACGAGGGCGACGAGGGCCGGGACGCGGTCGAGGACGTCGCGCACGGGCAGTTCGTCGACGGCGGGCACGGGCGGCGGTGCCCCGTCGGCCGACTGTTCGGCGCGGGCCGCGGGTACGGAGCCTTCCCCCTTCCGGTCCGGGGAGACCGCGGTCTCGGTCCGCGCTGCGGCGCGGCGCTGCGTTCCGGGGAGCCGGGCGCTCCAGCGCGTGAAGTTCACAGTGGGGAAAGCCTCGTGGGTGCTGAGGGCGGGCGGGTGCCCGTCCGAGGACGTGGGGCAGTCTGGCAGGTGGCCGTCCGCGGCGATATCCGTCAGACGCCGGGGCGGGCCGTGGAGTTCCTGGGTCCGGTCAGGACGACCCCTTCGGGTCGTCCGAGGGGCTGTGAGGAGGCTTTCCACCGGCCGCGAGTTCGAACTCCGCACGAGGGTGTTCCAGCGAACCGAGCGAGACGATCTCCCGTTTGAAGAGACCGGCGAGGGTCCATTCCGCCAGCACGCGGGCCTTTCGGTTGAAGGTGGGCACCCTGCTGAGGTGGTACACGCGGTGCATGAACCAGGCAGGGTAGCCCTTCAGCTTGCGGCCGTAGACCTGGGCGACACCCTTGTGCAGGCCGAGAGAGGCGACCGAGCCGAGGTATTCGTGCGCGTACGTCTCCAAGGGCTCGTCCCGTAGCGCGTGGACGATGTTGTCGCCGAGGACCCTGGCCTGGCGGACCGCGTGCTGGGCGTTGGGGGCGGTCTCGGCGCCGGGGTCGGCGGCGGTGACGTCGGGGACGGCCGCGGCGTCGCCCGCGGCCCACGCGTGCGGGGCGCCGTCGACGGTCAGTTCGGCGGTGCACTTGAGGCGGCCGCGCGCCGTGAGGGGCAGGTCGGTGGCGGCGAGCAGGGGGTGGGGCTTGACGCCGGCCGTCCACACGAGCGTGCGGGTCGGGAAGCGCTGGCCGTCGCTGAGGACGGCGACCCGGTCCAGGCAGGAGTCCAGGCGGGTGTCCAGCAGGACCTGGATGTTGCGGCGGCGCAGCTGGGTGACGGTGTAGCGGCCCATCTCCTCGCCCACCTCGGGGAGGATGCGGTCGGAGGCCTCCACGAGGATCCACTTCATGTCCTCGGGAAGGACGTTGTGGTAGTAGCGCGCGGTGTACCGGGCCATGTCCTCCAGTTCGCCGAGCGCCTCGACTCCGGCGTAGCCGCCGCCGACGAAGACGAAGGTGAGGGCGGCGTCGCGGATCGCGGGGTCACGGGTGGAGGAGGCGATGTCCATCTGCTCGATGACGTGGTTGCGCAGGCCGATGGCCTCTTCGACGGTCTTGAAGCCGATGCCGTACTCGGCGAGGCCGGGGATGGGCAGTGTGCGGGAGATCGAGCCGGGGGCGAGGACGAGTTCGTCGTAGCCGAGGAGTTCGGCGGCCCTGCCCTCCTCCTCGGTGGCGAGGGTGGTGACGGCGGCGGTGCGCACCCCGTGGTCGATGGAGGTCACCTCGCCGACGACGACGTGGCACCGGTCCAGGACGCGGCGCAGCGGTACGACGACATGACGAGGGGAGATCGAACCGGCTGCCGCTTCGGGAAGGAACGGCTGGTAGGTCATGTACGGGTCGGGGGTGACGACGGTGATCTCGACCTCCCCCTGCCTGAGCTCCCGCTTCAGCCTCCGCTGAAGGCGCAGGGCCGTGTACATCCCGACGTAGCCACCACCGACAACGAGAATGCGCGCACGTTCCTTCACCATCCCATGACGCACCCGGCGCAGTTGTTTGTCCACAGCCCCGGCAATTTGTGTGACCGGCGAGCGGGTGTGCGCCGAGCCGGGCACGCCGCCTGACGGGACGAAAGCGGGCAGGTCAGCAGGGGCGGACGGGAGGGTGCGAAGGTATGGAATCCGGACATAAATGATCCGTACTCCGATCGAGGGGCGCTCTGTACGGAACCTGCCCCTTCTGAATTGACCCCCTCTCAACTATGTTCGTGTGTCGACGGGGTGTAGGGAATGTGGCCGATCGGGTCCGCGACGGGCGGTACCGATCGAGGACCGATGCCAGTTCCGAGCACTCCGGAATCAGTGGCGGGGAGTCTCCGGGGGGAGACGTCATTACCGGGGGAAAGCATGCATGTTCAGGACACGCATTGGTCATCGACAGCCGCTATCGCATCCGGTGGCGGGGCGGTGAGCGCGGCGGTGGACAACGGACGCGCGGACGTGGCGCGTACGACGCCGTTGCGCGTGGACGCACAGCGCAATCTGGAGCACGTGCTGCGTGCGGCGCGTGAGGTGTTCGGCGAGCTGGGGTACGGCGCGCCGATGGAGGATGTGGCGCGACGGGCGCGGGTCGGCGTCGGCACGGTGTACCGGCGCTTTCCGAGCAAGGATGTGCTGGTCCGGCGGATAGCCGAGGAGGAGACCGCGCGGCTGACCGAGCAGGCGCGGACCGCGCTCGGGCAGGAGGACGAGCCGTGGTCGGCGCTGTCGCGCTTCCTGCGGACGTCCGTGGCGTCGGGGGCGGGGCGGTTGCTGCCGCCGCAGGTGCTGCGGGTCGGGGTCACCGAGGAGGGTTCCTCGGAAGAGGGCTCCGCCGGGTCGGGTGAGGGGGCTCGGGTGCCGCAGCAGAGGGCTCAGCCGGCGGCTGGGGCCGGGGAGCTGCGGTTGGTGCCGGAGTCGTCCGCGGGTGTTTCCTCGGCCGCCGCTGTGTCTTCGGCTTCGGTTGCGGCTTCGGCCGTGGTCGGGGGCGGGGAGGACCCTGGGGTCGCCGCGCTGCTCGACGTGGTGGGGCAGTTGGTGGAGCGGGCGCGGGCGGCGGGGGAGCTGCGGGCGGATGTGTCCGTGGCGGATGTGCTGCTCGTGATCGCTACGGCGGCGCCGTCTCTGCCGGATGCGGTGCAGCAGGCCGCGGCTTCTGCTCGGCTGCTGGACATTCTGCTGGACGGGCTTCGCTCCCGGCCGGCGTGAGCCGGTCGCCCGCCGCCTCGGCCACGCCTTCGGCAGCGGTGTGTTTCCCACCCGCACCACCCGTGCAGCGTTCACGGTCGGGTGCGGGTGGCCCCCCGCGGGGGTATCGGGATGTGCCGACCGGCTTGCGGGGCCCGGAAGGCGTCCACCGGCTTGCAGGGGCGAGAGGTGTCGGGCGGCTGGGAGAGCCGGGGGCAGTCGTCTCGTGCGGGTGTGTGTCATCCGGTGGCTGGGGTTCCGGCGGGCGAGGCGGGGCTTGTTCGGGTGATGTTCGGTTTCGGCCGGTGACGAGAGCGCTCGGATGAGTGGATGGGTGCGAGGACCGTCGTTGAACGAAAGACGATGTGGCACCCTGAGCCGGTGACGGGTTGGGCTGGGCCGGCGTCGGGGGCTTCGCGCGATGGGCGTTGACGGATGGGACGAGTCGCGCGATGACGGTGGCGCGGAGCCCGGCGAGCTGACCTCGCCGCAGGTGCCGAGTCAGGGCGGACGGGCCGCGGTGCCCCCGGCGAGCGGGCCGGTCGACGCGAGTGTCCCTGCCCAGCGTGGTGGCGGGTCGGTGCCGCCGCCCAAGAAGGTGCCTCCCGCCGACGGTGAGTTGATCGAGCGGATGCGGACGGGAGACGACTCCGCCTACGAGGAGCTGTACCGGCGCCACGCGGATTCCGTGCGGCGGTACGCGCGCACCTGCTGCCGTGACGGATACACCGCGGACGACCTCACCGCCGAGGTCTTCGCCCGCATGCTGCAGGCGGTGCGCGGCGGGTCGGGTCCCGAGTACGCCGTACGCGCCTATCTGCTCACCTCGGTGCGGCGCGTCGCCGCGCACTGGACCAGGTCCGCCCGGCGCGAGCAGCTCGTGGACGACTTCGCGGTCTTCGCCCAGCAGGCCTCGCGCGGGTCCGGGGTGTCCGACGACGACACGCTGGACCAGGGCGCCGATGTCCGTGCCCTGCACGAGGCCGAGCAGTCCATGGCCATGCGGGCCTTCCGCTCGCTGCCCGAGCGCTGGCAGGCCGTGCTGTGGCACACCGAGGTGGAGGACGAGTCGCCGAGCGAGGTGGCCGTCCTGTTCGGGCTGGACGCCAACGGCACCCGGGTGCTGGCGAGCCGCGCCCGTGAAGGCTTGAAGCAGGCCTATCTGCAGGCTCACGTCAGCGCCTCCCTCTCCGGCGACGAGGAGTGCGCCCGTTACGCCGACCAGCTCGGCACCTACGCCCGCCGCAAGCTGCGCATCCGCGCCGAACGAGGGCTGCGCAAGCACCTGGACGAGTGCGCCAGGTGCCGGCTGGCGGCCGCGCAGATCGAGGAGGTCGCGAGCGGCATCCCCGCGGTCGTGCCGGTCGCGGTCCTCGGCTGGTTCGGGGCGGCCGGGTACGCGAAGGCGCTCGGCATCGTCGCGGGCGGTGCCGGGGCGGGCGCCGCCGGAGCCGCCGCCGCGGCCGGTGGCTCCTCCTCCGGTTCGGGTGCCGGAGCCGGCGCGGCGGCCTCGGAGGGGTTCGGGGCTCCGGTGAAGGCCGGTATCGCCGCCGGTGTGGTCGCGGTGGCCGCCACCACGGTGGCCCTGGCGCTGATGAACCACAGCCACCCGGCCAAGGAGGTGGCCGAGCCGGCGCCGTCCGTTCCGGCCGTCCAGCCGCCCCGGACGCCCTCGCCCGCCCCCAAGCCCCCGAAGAAGAAACCTTCGCCGGTGCCGGCGGTGCCGGCTCCCGGACCGAACCCGACGCCGACGCCGACGCCGACGCCGACGCCCACCTCCGCGCCCGTGCCCGCCCCCAAGCACGCTCCGGGCCAGACCCCGACCCCGACACCCACTCCGAAGCCGACGCCGACGCCTACGCCCACTCCGGCCCCGACGCCCACACCCACCCCGACTCCGCCGCCGGCTCCCGTCGTCTACGAGTGGAGCGACCTGCGCTACGACATCGGCGGCGACGGCACACGGCCCGAGATGCGGCTGAGCGAGAGCAGTTGGGTGTGGCGGCGCTACGGCATGTCGATCGGCGGCAAGTGGTACACGCCCGGTGTCACCGTCCACGGCGATTCCTCCGTCACCATCGACCTCAACCGCCGGTGCACCGCCTACGACGCCCTGGCCGGCGTGGACGACCTGACCCTCGGGCTCGGCAAGGTCTCCTTCTCCGTCTACGCCGACGGGGCCCGGCTGTGGCGGTCCGGAACCGTCGCGGGCGGGGGCCCGGCCGTGCCCGTCCATGTGGACCTGACCGGACGCAAGACCGTACGGCTCGTCGTGGAACCGCGCAGCAAGGTCTTCGACCAGGTGGCGCTGGCGGACTGGGCCGAGTCCAGGTTCACCTGCCGTTAGATGGATGGACCGGGCGCCGCGCGTCAGGGCCCCGCGGCCGTCAGGCTCCGGAGGCCAGGGCGTCCCTTCGCGGCTGGATTCCGGAGGGGACCGCGCGGGCGCGGGCCGGGGTTCCGGTCCAGCAGGTGCCCCGGCGGGACAGGAGGCGGCGGAGCCAGACCTCGAGGGAGATCAGGTCGGCGAGACCGTCGAGGGGAAGAGGTTCGCCGGCCGCCGCGGCACGGATCGCCTTGCGGATCACCCGGGCCTCCACCAGGCCCGCCTCCGCCAGCAGGGGCGTGGCGAAGAGGTCCATCAGATCGGCGGCCGCCACACGCAGCCCCGCGCGCGTGGCCGCCGCCGAGGACGCGTGGGAGGGTGCGCCCCAGCCGGGCGGGAGGTCGGTGACGCCGGCGCCCTCCAGGACCGTACGCAGGACGGCGGAGCGGGCGCCCGGCTGGACCCGCAGGGCCTCGGGGAGGGCGCGGCAGGCGCGGACGACCTGGTTGTCGAGGAAGGGTGCGTGCAGGCGCTGGGAGCGGATCTCGGCGGCCTGCTCCAGAACGCGCAGATCGGCGGCGGAGCGGGCGAGGACGGCACGCGCGCGGTATTCACCGGGTCGCTGGCCGGAGCCTCCCGCCGAGCGGTCCGCCTCACTCTGCAGCAGAACCGATACTTCAGCCAGTGCCTCCCCGGTCAGCCAACGCGCCGCCGGCCCGGGTCTCGCCCAGGTCAGCGCGGCGAGCGAGGCGCCGACCGCCCCCTTGGGATCGTCGAAGCGGCGCCGCATCAGGCGCTCGGCGAGCAGCTCCAGGCCCGCCCGGTACGGTGTGCGCGCCAGCCGCCGCGCCGCGCTGTACACGCGCGCGGGGACCATCACCGAGCCGTCGGCCCGTGCGAGGGCCGCGACCGGCCGGACCAGGTGGCGCCGCTTGCGGTCCATCAGGAGGTCCGCGAGGCGGGCGGGATGGGCGTCCAGGACCTGTCGGGCGCCATGGCCGGTGAAGTGGTCGGCGCTGCCGCCGGCGAGCCGGGCACGGTGGCGGGCCGCCGTGACGAGCGAGGGGCCCGGCTCGTCGGTGAGGGGCCCGTCGAGGTCGGCGAACGGCAGGGTCTCCTCGCCCCCGGTCACCACCACGTGGTGCAGGCGCGGGTTGGCCGCGAGCGTTCCGGCACGCTCCACCTCGGCCTCGCGGCCGCTGACGGCCAGGTCGTTGAAGGTGACGGCCAGCAGCCGCTCCCCCGCGCCGGTGCCGTGGCCGAGCAGCGTTCCGGGTCTGCCCGGCAGCCCGGCGGCCAGCAGCGCCAGCGTGCCGGAGGCGGGTCCGCCGGACAGGTCGGCGCCGATCCCCGGCACCGGCATCCCGCGCGCGGCCCGCCGCTCGGCGGGGCCCATGCCGGGCACAGGGCCGGGGTCGAGGTCGGGCACGTGCCGGGGCGCCGACAGACGCGCGCGTACGGCCTCCACGAGGGCGTCCCGTACGGCGTCCACCGCGCGGTCGGGATCGGCCGGTGCCGCTGCCACGGCGAGGGAGGCGACGGGCTCGTAACCGGCGATCTCGCGCACTCCGGCGCGCAGCACGAGCGCGTGTCCCGGCGGAATGCGCCGCACACCGTCGTACGGGGTGGTGTCGCGCAGCGCGGCCGGCACCTCGGGGGCGGCGAGCAGGGCCGCGAGATGCGCAAAGTCGAGGTTGGCCTCGACGAGGTCCGCGAGCGGCAGCGCGGCCGTGGCGTAGGCCGTGCCGCCGGCCCAGGGGGTGTGGAACACGGGGCGGGCGCCCGCCAGATCGCCGCAGACGGTGACGCGGCGGCCCACCTGGACGACGGCCGTGTAACTGCCGGGCCAGGTCGTCAGATGGCGCAGTGCGCCCCCGCGCGCGGTGAACAGACCGCGCCGCAGCTCCTCGTCGGAGGCGCCGCAGGTGCCGAGGACGGCGATCCGGTTCTGCGCGTCGGCCTTCACCACGCGCACCTCGTCCGGGCGCCAGTCGCCGACCGCCCACAGGGGATCGGGATCGCCCCACAGGAGCTGCGAGCCGACCGGGTGCAGGGTCTCGCCGTCGTATCCGGTGGCACCCGCGGAGCCGATCGCGGCGCCCGCGGCGGTGCTGCTCCAACCCACCAACCACCGCATCGACGCCTCCACAGGCTGTGGACAACCAGAGCACCGCACGAACCGGCTCCCCATGCTGCCATGAAGAACGCGCCGTGGAGGGGCGGTGACGCGGCCTTCGATCGGAGGAAGGCCGCGGGAACCGTGCGGGAGGCCGACGCGAGAAGGCCCGGTGAACCCCCGTACGGCTCAAGGCGGGTGCGGGACGGGCGGGCGCGGGCCCGGTGAGCGGTTCGACTCGAATGCGCCCCCGATGCGCTCCCCCAAGACGCCCTTCGCGCCCTCAACTTCCGTGGTGGGAGCGGAAATCACCCGTAGAAGACGGGGTCGGTTTTCGGCCAATTCGAAGACGGCCGCCTGAAAATGAGCACGCTCCGTACAGGCCTGCGAAGCTCCGGAAGGCTCCGGCACGCGCACAGTCCGGGAGGCGGGCATCGCCTCCCGGACCGGTCCGCCACCCGCGGGGATGAAGGTGGCGGTGTCCCCCAGCCCACTGGATCCAGTACAGCGGGCCGACCCACGCAGGAGCCATGGAACCGCTCCCCCGGTGGCCGGAGAAGAGCGCACGGACGGGCGCACGGCCACACGGCCAGGGGCACGCCGCGACAGCGTGTGCACGGTGCGTACAGGGCCGTACTCCCGTACGGACCACAATCCCGCCATCCGGAACAATGCCCCTTAACGCTTGGGATGCGGCGAACTACGCTGGGTTTACGAATGCCGCACGGTTATGCCAGCGCGGCAGCCGTCTGTGTCGAGGGGTGACGCATGTCCAGGGAGCAACGCGGGCCGAACGAAAAGCTCGGCGCCGTTCTCGCCCTCGCGGGAATCAGCAACGCGGGACTCGCGCGACGCGTCAACGACCTTGGCGCGCAACGCGGGTTGACACTTCGCTACGACAAGACCTCGGTGGCGCGCTGGGTGTCGAAGGGGATGGTGCCGCAGGGAGCGGCGCCGCACCTCATCGCGGCCGCCATCGGCCAGAAGCTCGGCCGCCCGGTGCCGCTCCACGAGATCGGCCTGGCGGACGCGGATCCCGCCCCCGAAGTGGGCCTCGCCTTCCCCAGAGACGTGGGCCAGGCGGTGAAATCGGCCACCGAGCTGTACCGGCTCGACCTCGCGGGGCGCCGGGCCGGCTCCGGCGGCATCTGGCAGTCGCTCGCCGGGTCGTTCGCAGTGAGCGCATACGCAACGCCCGCCTCGCGATGGCTGATAACCCCCGCCGACAGCTCGGTCGCGCGGGAGGCGAACTCTGCCGAGGGCTCCGGCGCACCGATCAAAGTCGGCCACAGCGATGTACAGAAGCTGCGGGAAGCCGCCGAGGACGCCAGGCGCTGGGACTCCAAATACGGAGGCGGCGACTGGCGTTCGTCCATGGTGCCGGAGTGCCTGCGGGTGGAGGCGGCGCCGCTGCTGCTCGGCTCGTACTCCGACGAGGTCGGCCGCGCCCTGTTCGGGGCCTCCGCGGAACTCACCCGGCTGGCCGGCTGGATGGCCTTCGACACCGGCCAGCAGGAGGCGGCGCAGCGGTACTACATCCAGGCGCTGCGGCTCGCGCGCGCGGCCGCCGACGTCCCTCTCGGGGGGTACGTACTGGCCTCCATGTCGCTGCAGGCGACGTACCGGGGCTTCGGCGACGAGGGTGTGGATCTCGCTCAGGCCGCACTGGAGCGCAACCGGGGACTGGCGACCGCGCGCACCATGAGTTTCTTCCGTCTGATCGAGGCGCGAGCGCACGCGCGCGCGGGTGACGCGCAGGCCGCCGGCACGGCGCTGAAGGCGGCCGAGGGCTGGCTCGAACGGTCCAGGGAAGGTGACAACGACCCCTCTTGGCTTGGTTTTTATGGATACGACCGGTTTGCCGCCGATGCGGCGGAGTGCTACCGCGATCTGAAGGCGCCGCGGCAGGTGCGGCGGTTCACCGAGCAGGCGTTGTCGCAGCCGACGGAGGAGTTTGTGCGCTCGCACGGGCTGCGGCTGGTGGTTTCGGCCGTCGCCGAGCTGGAGTCGGGGAATCTTGACGCGGCCTGTGAGCAGGGAGTGCGGGCCGTGGAGGTGGCCGGTCGGATCTCCTCCGCTCGGACCACGGAGTATGTGAAGGATCTACTGCATCGGTTGGAGCCGTATGGGGATGAGCCGAGGGTGGTCGAGTTGCGGGAGCGGGCCCGGCCTCTTTTGATGATGACTCCGGCGTAGGCGCTCCGCCGCGGGCCGGGTGCCGATGCGTCTGCCCGGCTGATGCGGGTTCGGGGCTGGGGAGGGCGTCTGTGGTTGATCGCGCCCACGCGGCGGAGCCGCACATCGGCACAGTCCCGCGTCCCTTCGGGCCGCGCTTCGCCCTCCCGAGTTTGAAGGCGTTGTCAGTGGCGCAGTGCACTATCGAGGTGGGAGGTGGTGCAGGTGCGGGCGGGTGCGTACGACTGTGACGTGCTGGTGGTCGGGGGCGGGATCGTCGGGCTGTCCACGGCGTATGCGATCACGCGGGGCGCGCCGGGTACGCGGGTGACCGTGCTGGAGAAGGAGCCGGGCCCGGCCCGGCACCAGACGGGGCGCAACAGCGGGGTCATCCACAGCGGGATCTACTACCGGCCGGGCTCGCTCAAGGCGCGGTACGCGGTGCGGGGCGCGGCCGAGATGGTGAAGTTCTGCGCCGAGTACGGCATCGCGCACGCCGTCACCGGGAAGCTGATCGTGGCCACCGAGCGGGAGGAGCTGCCGCGGCTGCACGCGCTCGTGCAGCGGGGCCGGGAGAACGGGATTCCCGTGCGGGAGCTGCGCGCCGCGCAGATCGGCGAGTACGAGCCCGAGGTGCGGGGCCTGGCGGCCATACACGTCGGTACGACCGGTGTGTGCGACTTCGTCGGCGTCGCCCGGCAGCTGGCGCGGGCCTCGGGGGCGGAGATCCGCTACGGCGCGCGGGTCGTGCGGGTGGACCGGCGCCCGGAGCGGGGCGTGGCCGTGCTGACCGCGGCCGGGGACGTCGTGCGCGGGCGGGTGCTGGTGAACTGTGCCGGGCTGTACTGCGACGAAGTGGCGCGGCTCACCGGGGACGAGCCCGGGGTGCGGATCGTGCCGTTCCGGGGGGAGTACTACGAACTGGCGCGGCCCGAGCTGGTGCGGGGGCTGGTGTATCCGGTGCCGGATCCGGCGTTCCCGTTCCTCGGGGTGCATCTGACCAGGGGGATCGACGGGGGTGTGCACATCGGGCCCAACGCGGTGCCGGCACTGGCCCGTGAGGGGTACGGGTGGGGGGTCGTACGGCCTCGGGAGCTGGCCGGGACGGTGGCGTGGCCGGGGTCCTGGGTGATCGCCCGGCGGCACTGGCGGTACGGGGCGGGGGAGCTGCGGCGGTCGGTGTCCAAGGGGGCGTTTCTGGGAGCCGTGCGCAGACTGCTGCCCGCGGTGGAGGTGGAGGATCTGGTGCGGGCCCCTGCCGGAGTGCGGGCGCAGGCGGTGTTGCGGGACGGGACGCTGGTGGACGATTTCCTGATTCGCGAGGGGGCACGGGCTGTGCATGTGCTGAACGCGCCGTCTCCCGCGGCCACCGCTTCACTGCCGATCGGCCGGGAGGTCGGGCGGCGGGCACTGGAGATGCTCGGCTCGCTGTAGTGCCGTCCCAGGGGCTCCCGGCCTCCCTGGCCCCCGGCCGATGGCCGCCCTCCCCCGGCCGATGCCCACCCGGCACCCGGCCGATGGCCGCCCTCCCCCATCCCGACTCGGTGGCCCGAGAAGGCGCCGTAAAATCGGTCTCACTGTGTCTGACTCCCTGAATGCCCCCGAAGCCCCGCGGCCCGCTGCCGGCGAGTCGTCGTCCGTGCACATCCCCGGCGTGTCCGTCCGGCACACCCGGGCCAAGGGGGAGCCACGGTTTCCGGACGGGCCCAAGGCCGACCCGGCCGGGTCGCACTTCGAGCGGCGGATCCGGAGTTTTCAGCCGCGCCGTAGCCGGGTGACGGCCGGACAGGCCGATGCGCTGCAGCGGCTGTGGCCCAAGTGGGGGCTGGACATCGACGGGCAGCGGGTCATTGATCTCGGCGAGCTGTTCGGCAACGACAAGCCCGTCGTGCTGGAGATCGGGTTCGGGATGGGCGAGGCCACCGCGCAGATGGCCGCCGGGGACCCGGACACCAATGTCCTCGCCGTCGACGTGCACACGCCGGGGCAGGGCAATCTGCTCAATCTCGCCGACCAGAACGGCCTGTCCAACGTCCGGGTGGGCAACGGGGACGCGATCATCCTGCTCAGGGAGATGCTCCGGCCCGACTCGCTGGACGGCCTGCGCGTGTACTTCCCGGACCCCTGGCCCAAGAAGCGGCACCACAAGCGGCGGCTGATCCAGCCCGAGTTCCTGTCGCTGGCCGCGACCCGGATGAAGCCGGGGGCGCTCGTGCACTGCGCGACGGACTGGGAGCCGTATGCCGAGCAGATGCTGGAGGTGCTCACCGCGCACCCGGACTTCGAGAACACGCAGGACGACGGCGGTTTCGCGGCGCGTCCCGAGTTCCGGCCGCTGACCCGTTTCGAGGGGCAGGGACTGGACAAGGGACATGTGGTGAACGATCTGCTCTTCCGTCGCGTACCGCATCAGGACCAGTAGCGAGCAGAGGTCGATGCCTTGGCCACCAGCCCTCCGTACCCGACCTACTCCCCCGGCCCCGGACGCGGAGCGCATCCGCACTGGTGGCAGCGCCGATGGGTGCGCTACGGAGCGCTGATGACACTGCTGGCGCTGTCCGGCCTGGTCATCCTCGCGCTGGTGCGCCGGCAGACCGGCACGGAAGGCTTTCTGGTCGGGCTGGGGCTCGCCGTCCTTCCCGTGCCCTGGCTCATAGCCGCCTTCCGCTGGCTGGACCGGGTCGAGCCGGGGCCCTGGCGCAACCTGGTCTTCGCCTTCGCCTGGGGCGCCTGCGCGGCCGCGCTGATCGCCATCGTCGCCAACAGCTTCGCGACGAAGTGGATCGCCACGGCGACCGCCGACCCCGCCGGGGCCGACACCCTCGGCGCGACCGTGATAGCGCCCGTCGTGGAGGAATCGGCCAAGGCCACGGCCGTGCTGCTGGTCTTCCTCTTCCGCCGCCGGGACTTCACCGGGATCGTCGACGGTGTCGTGATAGCCGGGGTCACCGCCACCGGGTTCGCGTTCACCGAGAACATCCTCTACCTGGGCACGGCCTTCGGCGCCGACCAGCTCACCGGCGACCGCGGCATCGCCTCCGTCACCGCCGCCACCTTCTTCGTGCGCATCGTGATGTCGCCGTTCGCGCACCCCCTGTTCACCGTGCTCACCGGCATCGGCTTCGGCATCGCCGCGCTCGGTGCCGAACGGCAGCACGTCCGGCGTGTCCTGGTCCCGCTCGGCGGGCTGCTGCTCGCGATGAGCATGCATGCCTTCTGGAACGGCTCCTCGTCCTTCGGCGAGTACGGCTTCTTCGCCGTCTACGGCGTCTTCATGGTGCCCTCGTTCGGGCTGCTGACCTGGCTGGCGGTCTGGACGCGGCAACGGGAGCTGCGGACCGTACGGGAGGAGCTGCCCGCGTATGTGTACGCCGGGTGGCTGGGGCCCGCCGAGCCGTTCGTGCTCGGGTCGATGCGGGCGCGGCGGATGGCCAGGGACCACGCCCGGCAGCACTTCGGGGGGCGGCCCGCGGCCCGGGCCGTCGCGCAGTACGAGGCCTACGCCACCTCGCTGGCGTTCCTGCGGCAGCGGGGCCGGCGCGGGCGGGCCGGGGCCGACTTCGCCGTACGGGAGCGGGAGTTGCTCGCCGAGCTGTGGAGGCGGAAGGAGGTGGCCCGGCCGGCGTTGGAGTACGCGGCACGGGCATCCGCTCCGGCGCCGGTGTTCTGGGCGCCGTACGGGTATCCGGCGATGCCGCATCCCGCGTACAACCCGTATCGGTCGTAGCCGTCCGGGCTGCGGAGAGTTCGGCACCTCCCCCACTGCCTCAAGGGCGTGGGGGACCCCCCCCCGGCGCACGCCGTCGTGTCTGTCCGTCGTGTCTGTGCGCCGTCGCGACGGACAGCAGGTTCAGGCGGAAGCCTGGGTCAAGCGGTCCAGTTCCTCCTGGGTCAGCCGCAGCTCCGCCACCCCCAGCAGCGCCGGCAGCTGCTCCACCGTCCGGGCCGAGGCGATCGGGGCCGCCACCGTCGGCCGGGCGGCCAGCCAGGCGAGGGCGACCGTGGCCACGGAGGCCTCGTGGGCGGTGGCGATCTCGTCGAGGGCCGCGAGCACCTTCTGGCCGCGCTCGGACTCCAGGTGCCTGGCGGCCGAGCCGGCGCGGGCGCTGTCGACCCTCGTGCCGGGGCGGTACTTGCCGGTGAGGAACCCGGAGGCCAGGGCGTAGTACGGGACCGCCGCGACGCCCGCACGGGCGGCGAGGTCCTGCAGCGGGCCCTCGTAGGTGTCACGGGAGACGAGGTTGTAGTGGGGCTGGAGGGCCACATAGCGGGCCAGGCCCTCGCGCTCGGAGAAGTCGAGGGAGGCCGCGAGCCGCTCCGCGCCGATGTTGGAGGCGGCGATGTGCCGTACCTTGCCCGCCCTCACCAGTTCGTCGAGGGCGCCGATGATCTCCTCGACGGGCACGTCGGGCTTGTCGTAGTGGGTGTAGTAGAGGTCGATGTAGTCGGTGCCCAGACGACGCAGGGACGCGTCGGCGGCCGCCTTGATGTTGGCCGCGGACAGGCCCTGGTAATCCGGGTGCTGGCTGACCTTGGTCGCGATGACGACGTCCGAACGGTTGCCGCGGGACGCGAGCCACTTACCGATGATCGTCTCGGACTCTCCGCCCTTGTTGCCCTCGATCCACGCCGAGTAGGAGTCGGCGGTGTCGATGAAGTTGCCGCCGGCGGCCGTGTAGGCGTCGAGGACGGCGAAGGAGGTCTCGTCGTCCGCGGTCCAGCCGAAGACGTTGCCGCCGAGAGCGAGCGGGAAGACCTCGAGGTCGGAGGAACCGAGTTTGCGCAGAGAAGTCATGCTTCATGCCAACACCGGCGGTGGGTGATCACATTCCGCCGCCGGTGCCGCATTCCCGTGCCGAGAGACCCGTCAGGGGGTGAGGCCCTTGCCCCGCAGCCACGCCATCGGGTCGATGCCGGTGGACTGGCCGTTCGGGTGGACCTCCAGGTGGAGGTGCGGGCCGGTGACGTTGCCGGTGGCGCCGATGCGGCCGATGACGTCACCGGTGCTGACCTTCTGGCCGACGGAGACGCCGATCGAGGACTGGTGGCAGAACCACAGCTCGGTGCCGTCGTCCAGGGTGAGGACGGTGCGGTAACCGTAGGCGCCGGCCCAGCCCGCCTCGGTGATGGTGCCGCTGTGGATGGCCTTGATGAGGGTGCCCGTGGGGGCGGCGAAGTCGAGGCCGGTGTGGTAGCCGGAGGACCACATCGAGCCGGGCTGGCCGAAGGTGCCGGTGATCGTGTACGAGACGACCGGCAGCTTGTACTGCTTGGCCAGCTCGGCCAGGCGCTCTTCCTCGGCCTTCTTCTTCGCGGCGGCCTCGGCCTTCTCCTTGGCGTCGGCGGCCTTGGCGGCGGCCGCCTTCTGCGCCTTGGCGGCCGCGTCGGCGGCCTGCTTCTCGGCGGTGGCCAGGGCGGCCGCGGTGGCCTTGCTGTCGGCCTTGCTCTGCTGCTGCTCGGCCTGCGCCATGATCCGGTTGCGCAGGGCCTCGCCGGCGTTGCCGTCCTGGTCGCTGTCGGCGGAGGTCACACCGACGTTGCTGAGCGCGGCCTTGGGAGCGTCGGAGGCGGAGGAGCCGTCGTCGAACAGGGAGCCGACGGAGCCCAGGTCCGGCATCGAGAGGGACACCGGCGGCTTGCCGGTGTGGGCGCTGGCCATGCCGCCCGCGCCGACGGCGGCTATGACACCGACGCCGAGGACGGTGGAGCTGCGGGCGAGTCCGCCGCGCTGCTTGGCGACGCGGTGCCGGCCGCGTACCGGGCGGATGGACTCCTCGGTGGGGTTCCACTCCTCCCAGGGGCCCTCGTCGGTGCGGTAGTCGCCGTAGCCGAAGGTCTCGGACTCACGCTGAGCCGGCATGAACGGGGCTTCTGGGGCAGGCCGGTTGGACGCCACGCGGGCGTACTCCTTTCCTTCCTCCGCCTACCGGGTTAGCTGACGGGTTCGGAGCAGGAAGGTCTCCTACGCGCGTATACCGGTCGTGGATTCAAGCGGTTCACGACGGCATCCGCGCGATTCACCCCAAGGTGGTGGTTCCCCGGTTCCCTCACGGGATTCGGCGCGTGCGCACGGAGCCGCCTCGGGTGACGGCTGGGACGACCGCGCTGCGTTATCGAACGTTAATAGACCCCGAGGCCAGATTCCAAGCCGTTCGGCTTGATCATTAACGGAATTCAGGGCGGACGTACACGTCACGACCGGCGGAAATCGGGCGAGTTGGCCGACGTTCAGGAGTCACAGCGGTTTTGATGGTGACTCAGATGTTATGCGGAGGGCTTCCGTCCGGTCACCGTGGGTGAGGATGGCCGGGCAAACACTCAGGGCCGGAATCCATTGCTGGATTCCGGCCCTGAGCCTTCAGTAGCGGGGACAGGATTTGAACCTGCGACCTCTGGGTTATGAGCCCAGCGAGCTACCGAGCTGCTCCACCCCGCGTCGTTGTGTCTCAAGCATACGTCATCCGCAGGACACGATGCACACGGGTTTCCGTGAGGCTCCGTTCAGGGCAGCAGGTGCGCGTTCGGCGCCTTCGCCCGGCCCTCGTGTTCCGGCAGCAGTACGACGTCCACGCCCGCGGTCAGCAGCACCCCGCTCCCGTCGGCCGCCGCGACGAACGTGTCCGGCTCCCGCCAGGCCGTGACCACCCGGCCGACCCCCGCCCGCAGGATCAGCTCGGCACACGGCGCGGGGCGGGAGGCGCGGCGGGAGCAGGGCTCCAGGCTGCTGTAGACGGTCGCGCCGGGCAGGCGCGGGTCGGCGGGGTCGATCTTCGCGAGGGCCGCCTCCTCCGCGTGCACCACGGGATCACCCCCTTCGCGCGAGTGGCCGCGCGCCAGCTCCGTGCCGTCGGCGGCGACCACCACCGCGCCGACGCTGAACGCCGTCCCGGAGGGAGGGCACAGGGCGGCCAGGTCGCAGGCGGTGCGCAGCCAGTGGTGGTCGGCGGCGGCCACCGGGCCGGCGCCCGGCGCGGTGGGCTCGTAGCGCATCAGCACGACGTCCTCGATCCGGCGGGTCTCGATGAGCCGGAGCCGGCCGCCCTGGTACGCCCCCGGGCCGAACAGACGCGGTGCCGCCGGGTCGCCGACGAACAGGGGGGCGAGGACGAGCTGGAGCTCGTCGGCGAGCCCCTGCTGGAGGAGCTGGGTGTGGACGGTTCCGCCGCCCTCGACCATCAGGCGCCGTACGCCGCGCACGTCGTGCAGGTGTGCCAGCAGGGCGCGCCAGTCGAGGCCGGGGCCGAGGGAGACCACGTCGGCGGTCCGGCCGAGGACGCGGGACGCCCGCTCGGCGCCCTCGCCCGTCGTGTACACGAGCTTCTCGCCGCCCGTGTGCCAGAAGTTCGCGGCCGGGTCCAGGTCGCCGGTGGCGGTGACGGTGACCTTCAGCGGGTACGCGGGCCTGCCCTCGGCCGTGCGGGCCGCGCGGCGCTCGGGGGAGTTCACCAGCAGGCGCGGGTTGTCGGCGCGGATGGTGCCGGCGCCGATCAGGATGGCGTCGACCGAGGCCCGTACCTCGTCGACCCGGTCGAAGTCGGCCGGGCTGGAGAGCAGGAGTCGTTCGGGACCGGTGTCGTCCAGGCAGCCGTCGAGGGAGACGGCGGCGGAGAGCAGGACGTACGGGTACGGCATCGGCGCGGTCTCCCTGGCGAGCGGTCGCGGTCTTGGTTCAAGTTTGAAACAAACTTACACTGGCGGCATGACGACCCGCTGGCTCACCCCCGAGGAGCAGCGCGCCTGGCGCGCCTACATCGCCGCCTCCCAGCTACTGGAGGACGCGATCGACCGACAGCTCCAGCAGGAAGCCGGCATGCCCCACCTGTTCTACTCCGTCCTGGCCAACCTCTCCGAGGCACCCGACCGGCGTCTGCGCATGACCGACCTCGCCGAGAAGCTGAAGATCACCCGCAGCCGGCTGACGTACGCGGTGACCCGGCTCGAGCGGGACGGCCTGGTGCGCCGCGAGGACAGCTGCCAGGACAAGCGCAGCTCGCTCGCGGTGCTGACCGACGCGGGGACGGCCGTGCTGGAGCGCACGGCACCCGGGCATGTCGAGACGGTCCGCGCGACCCTCTTCGACCGGCTCACGCCGGAGCAGGTGCGGCAGCTGGAGGAGATCTGCACGGGGATCACGCGCGGGCTGCAGGGCGACGAGGCCGAGGCCGGGGCGGGCGACGTCCCGTGGCGCCGCCGGTCGTCGTGCCCCTCCTCCCGGCCCGAGGGCTCCTGAGCCACACCCGCCACACGCGAGGCAAGCCACACCGGCCGCACACGAGGCAATTGCTTTAACTTTGAAGCATAGGGTAGGGTCTCCACGACCGACTGCTTCAAAACTGAAGCAACTGCCTCGGAGGGACCCGCATGCCCGACACCCCCGCCGCCACACAGCGCGCCCGCGTCCGGGTACCGCTGCGCTTCCACGACGGTTACCGCGTCGACGCCGAACTCGTCACCTTCCACGGTCTCGCCGACGGACAGGAGCACGTCGCCGTCGTCCTCGGCGATCCCGGCCCCGTTCCGCTGGTCCGCCTGCACTCCGAGTGCCTGACCGGCGACGTCTTCGGCTCGGCCCGCTGCGACTGCGGCCCCCAGCTGCGCGAGGCGGTCGAGCGCATCGCCGACCGCGGGGGCGTCCTGCTCTACCTCCGCCAGGAGGGGCGCGGCATCGGTCTCTACAACAAGCTCGACGCCTACGCCCTCCAGGACCAGGGCCTCGACACCTACGAGGCGAACGCCGCGCTCGGCCTGCCCGAGGACGCCCGCGACTACACGGCCGCCGCGCAGATGCTGCGGGCCCTCGGCATCGGGGAGCTGGATCTGCTCTCCAACAACCCCGACAAGGCGGAGCAGTTGCGCTCGCTGGGGGTCGTCGTCCGCGACCGGGTGCCGACCGGCGTCTTCACCACGGCGCACAACGTGCGTTACCTCCGCGCGAA
This sequence comes from Streptomyces griseochromogenes, assembly GCF_001542625.1. Taxonomy (NCBI): domain Bacteria; kingdom Bacillati; phylum Actinomycetota; class Actinomycetes; order Kitasatosporales; family Streptomycetaceae; genus Streptomyces; species Streptomyces griseochromogenes. The sequence continues at coordinate 10,477,588 of NZ_CP016279.1, forward strand.
GGTCCTGCAGACGCAGCACACTCTGCCGCTCGCGGAGCTGAGCGAGCTGAGCGCGGGCTGACGCCTCGGTCTCCACGGCCGCCGGCGACCGTGGAGGCCGAGATCGAGGCCGGGGGGGCCGAGGCCGGGCGGTCGACCGGCTTCGGCGACCCGGCGAGCCGCTGGAGAGGGCAGAAGGCGGTGTCCGGCTCGAAGGACGGGGCCGGACGACTGTCCAGGGCGGCGACGGAGACGTAAACTCATCGCAAAGCCACCCGATGAGGGTGTGGTGCACATGAGTCCTTCCCACAACCTCGTGAGGCCGCTCGAGCAGGTGACGGCCTCCTACCGCTCCGCGCGGCCACGTCCGCCGCGCGAGGTGACCGACGCACGGAGAGCCGACCAGCTCGCCGCGTGGGTGGCTCTCAGCCTGGACGAGCCGTCGGCCCTCAAGAACCTGCAGGACGCGGCGGCGGAGCTGCGTGACGTCCCTCAGCTGACCGTTGTGCTTCCGCGGGTCACCGGAGCGGCGATGGCGCTGATGGGTGCCGAGTTCGGGAACATCCAGTTCATGGACCCGCGCGACGGCTCGCTGATCCTGGTCACCCAGTCCGGCTTCAGACGCGAGTTCCTCGATCACTTCGCGGTGGTCCGTGACAGCCTCTCCGTCTGCGGACGGGCCGCCCGGCAAGGCGCCCAGTCCGTCTCGGAAGACGTCCGCGACGACCCGGCCTTCGCACCCCACCAGAAGATCTTCCGTGCCGCGGGGGTCCGCTCGGTCCAGTCCACACCGCTGGTCGATCACACCGGGCGGCTGATGGGGATGATCTCGACGCACATGTCACAGCCCGGCCGGCCGTCCGATCAGGACCTGCGGATCATGGATCTGTACGGGCAGCTCGCTGGCGAGGTCATCGCACGGCACCTGGCCGATGGCGGTGCCGACGGCCATCCGGCCGGCCTTCCGTACGGCGCCTCCGCTCGCGATGAGCGCATGGCGCTCCTCGCGAGGGCCGGGACCACGAGTGGGACGACACAGTGGGTGTACCGGGTGGACGAGCCGTACGGTTCCGGCGGGTGCCGCACCTACGGCATCCATCCCAACCAGTGGCGCGGAAGGATCACCGCCGACGGCCCGGACCAGGACGCCGAGTACACCGCGGCACTTGTCGCCCGCGAACTGAGAGCCGAATGGAACATCCACGGCCCCGGATCCGCGAGGCCCGTCCATGTGCACGTCTGGCGCGGCTGGGAGGGCACCCACCGGGACGCCGACTTCACCTTGGAGATCCAGCCCGACCTCGACGGGAGGCACCGCCCGGCGACCGACTCGGCGTAGGGGCGGCTGCGTCGTCCACGTGGCGTGCGCGCGGCCTCGGCCACGACGGGTGGCCGAGCTACGACGGGTTTGCCGAGCGCCAGTCCCACCGCCGTGCCGGTGGTGAACGACGCGAGCGCCGGCACACGTCGCCGCTCCTCGCGGATCACTCCCTTGTCGAGCAGCGCCTGACGGGCGGCGGCGAAGGCCTCCCGACGCAGTGCAATTCCGTAGGCCCTGTGGCGACCGGAAGCGACGCGGGCCGGCGCTTCATGGGATGAACTTCACCTCCGGGAAGGCCGGGCACGGGCCGTCGAGCAGGTGCCCCTGCCCCCGGTGCCGCAGGTGCAGGTCGAAGAAGGCGAGCGGGTACGCCTGCTGGATCCGGACCGCCCGGGTCGGATCGAGGGTGCCGATCCAGCCCCGAAGGTCCGCGTCACTCATCCCGAGGGCCTGTGCCAGCTGTGGGATCAGGAACTGGACGTCGCAGTACGACGAGTGAACCGCGCCCTCCGCGTGGACGTTGAGCCGCCATCCCCGCAGGCGGTCCCAGAACTCGGCGACGCTCGGCTGTGCGGCCCGGGAGTTCTCGGCGGTCATCAGCATGAACGGCCGGTCCAGATCGGTGGTGATCATCGGCTGCATCGGCCCGTCGAAGCTCAGCCCGGCCCGGACGCGCCGGTCCTCGCTCATCACGAAGGCCGTCGCCGTCGCGCCTTTCGACCAGCCGAACATGCCGATGCGCCGCGGATCGAGGGCGCCGAGCAGCCCGGTCGGCGGCGGGCGGTGTCCGGCGTCGGGGTTGCGACCGGCCGCGAGGTCCTCGACGCGGTCGAGGACGAACCGGATGTCGGTGGCGAAGTCACGTGGGGTCAGGGCAGGTTGGTCGAGCGGGACCGTGAGCCGGCCATCGGGGAACACGCTGAACGCGTCGTACGTGTGGTCCACCGTGACCACCGCATACCCGTGGCTGGCGAGCTCCTGCACCACGATGGTGGTGTCCGCCCGGTGATCGTGCGCGCCGTGCGAGAAGACGACGACGGGCAGTCGTCGGCCCGTTCGCAGCACCGGGGCGCCCTCGTGGGCGGCCGTGAGCGGCGCCACCGTGACATCGGCCGGAAAGTCCGCCGCCGTGAGGAGGGCCCGCGCCACGGCGGGGGACGCCCAGGGGGCCAGCGGATACCGTTCGACGGCCCGGGCGGGGTACCAGACGGCGGCCATCAGCTCGCGGTGATGCCCGGGGCCGGCCACGGGATCGGGACGTGAAGTGTCGACGAGGTGCAGGGGTACCGTGCCCACCGGGTACGGCCCGGTGGGCGCAGGCAGGGTGAGCCGCACCGGGCCCGGGGCGGTCGAAGCCGCCCGCGCCGGGCGTGCGACGCCCATCGGCACGGCGGCCCCAACCGCCAGCGCGGCCGCGAGCGTACGACGGCGCGTCATTCCTTCTCGGTTCATGAACGGTGTGGTGGTCACGGACCCTCCCTGGGTTTCTGGACAGCACTGGGCCGCCGCCCGGCGCGGCGGGGTTCGGTCTTGATCAGCTCAATGGCTCGGTGGGACGCGGCCGTCACGCGGCACGGACATGAGGTGGGCGAGCACGGCCAGCACGCGGCGGTTGTCGTCGTCCGAGGGGGCGAGATCCAGCTTGGTGAAGATGCTGGTGCTGTGCTTGGACACGGCCTTCTCGCTGACGAAGAGCCGGTTCGCGATGGCGCTGTTGGAGCGTCCCTCGGCCATGAGTTCGAGCACCTGGCGTTCCCGCTCGGTCAGCCTGGAGAGGTGTTCGCGTTCGCCATGGCGGTGACGGCCGAGCAGTTTGGTGACCACTTCGGGGTCCATGACCGTGCCACCCGCGGCGACCGTACGGATCACGTCTACGAACTGGTCGTCGCTGAACACCCGGTCCTTGAGCAGGTAGCCGACCCCTCCGGCCTGATCGGCCAGCAACTCCTGGGCGTAGATCTGCTCGACGTACTGCGAGAGGAGCAGGATCGGCAGCCCGGGTATCCGTTCCCGGGCGGACAGCGCCGCACGGAGTCCGTCGTCGGTGTGGGTGGGCGGCAGTCTGATGTCCACGATCGCGAGGTCCGGCCGGAACTCCAGCAGCGCGTCGAGCAGGCCGGGCGCGCTGTCGGTGGCCGCCACGATCTCGAACCCACGTGCCTTGAGGAGTCTGACCAGCCCTTCCCGGAGCAGAAAGAGATCTTCCGCGACGACTACGCGCACGGCACCTCCATGGCCACGATCGTCGGCCCCCCGGGTGGGCTGCTGACCGCCAGGATGCCGTCGAAGGCCGCCAGCCGTCGCTCCACCCCGGCCAGCCCGGTGCCCCGGGCGGGATCCGCGCCACCCACCCCGTCGTCGACCACCTCGATGCGCAGCAGCCCGTCCGTCCGGGCCATCCGGATCTGGAGGCGGTGCGCCGAGGCGTGCCGGACGGCGTTGGTGACCACTTCGGCGACGGCGAAGTAACAGGCCGACTCCAGGGGGGCGGCGAGCCGCTCGGGCAGATCGATCTCGGTCTCACAGGGCAGGGGCAGGTCCAGTGCGAGCGCCCGGACCGCCTCCCCCAGACCCCGGTCGGCCAGCATCGGCGGGTGCATCCCTCTGATCAGGCCGCGCAGTTCCGCCAGTGCCGCCGCCGAGGCGGCGCGGGCCTCCACTACGAGCACGGCGGCCTCGTGCGGATCGCTGTGGATCATCTCCTCGGCGACCCGGAGGTTCATCCCGATGGTGACCAGCCGCCCCTGCGCGCCGTCGTGCAGATCCCGCTCGATCCTGCGCAGCTCCGCGGCCGCGGAGCTGACCGCGTCGGCCCGCGTCACCGTCAGCTCCCGCACCCGCCGGGCCAGCGCCGGGTCGGGCCCCCGCCCGAGCAGCCGTCCGGCATCCGCCAGCACGGTCCTCGGCAGCAGCCAGAGCCCGAGGGCCAGCAGCACCGCCCCCTGGATGCCGCCGAGGACCGATGCGTGGTGAGCCACCATCTCAAAGGGGCCGGACGGTGCCGGCATGCGTGGGGAGCCGAACTTCCGCACCTCCAACAGGTGTTGCCCGAACCCGCTCTGGGCGACGTCGTACGCCCCGATCCCCACCAGCCCCAGGGCCGCCAGGTCCGCCGCCGCCCTCGGCCACCGCACCAGCCCGGCCACGACGGCCGCCAGCAGCGCCAGCCCGACCAGGTAACTCATCACGGCCGGCCCGATCCCGGTGCCCGGCGACGCGGGCTGCCACAGATCGAGGCCGAGCAGGTCACCGGTCATCACCACGACGGCGGGCAGCAGCAGGGCCCAGCGCGCGGACCTGAGCGCATCGGCTCCGGCCAGGCGCTCGGGCCTGCCGTCCGCCGGCCGGCGCAGAGCCGCACCGGCGAAGGCGGCAAGCACCGGGATGCTCACACAGCCCACCAGGACATTCAGGGGTGTCAGGCCGTAGGAGACAGGGGAACGCGTGAGCGCATGAGTGGCCCAGTACGTCCATTCCAGCAGTTCACCGGTCACCGCTGCGACCACGGGCAGTACCCACCCCCTGGGCACGCGCGCCGAGGGGAGCAGCGTGGTGGCCAGCAGACCGGCCATCAGCAGCCCTCCCGCGAGCAGCCCGTCGGGTTGGAGATCCGGCGCGATCACGACGTAGCCACCCGTTCCGGCGGTGTTGTGCAGGGCGAGCAGCAGAGCCGGCACACTGCCGTACGCGGCCGTACCCAGCAGTCCCGCCACCACCGGCCAGCCGATCCGCCCAACTGGCCGCGCAGGACGCCCCGTTCGATCCCGCGCCTGCTCCGCCCTGAAGGCCAGCACAGCGCAGACCGCGGTCAACGCCACGAGCACGCCCTCCGGCCAGGGTGCCCCACCCACCGGAAACGGCCACATATCCGACCCTCTTCTCGTCTCCAGACCACACGCTGTGGTCTGGAGATCATGCTGCTGCGAAGGGTCCAGCAGGTGCCATGGGCCGAAACCTACTTCCGGGGTAGGCAAACACCTACCCGTGCCGGGCGCTCAGCGGGCCTGGGCGTACTGACCGGTTGGACGTTCAGGGGCAGGGGACGGCGTCCATCCGTCCCGCGGTCGCGCATCTACCCCTCGACGAACGTGACCGTCTCGTCGAGCGGCGCCCGGCCCGTACGGGCGTAATCCACCGTGACGTCCTCGAACCCGATCGACATGCCGCAGAAGAGGATGAGCTCGTCCGGTGGTGACAGGATCTCCGCGACGGTCCTGCGATACACCGACCACGCCATCTGCGGGCAGCTGTGCAGCCCTTCGGCGCGCAGCAGCAGCATGACGGTCTGCAGATACATGCCGACGTCGGACCATTGAGGCCGGCCCATGTCGCGGTCGATGTAGCAGAACAGGGCGGCGGGCGCACCGAAACAGTCCCAGTTCGCGGCAGCGGCCCTCTGACGCGCCTCCCAGTCCTCGCGCTCAATACCAAGTGCGCTGTAGCGCTCATGGCCGAAGGCGGATCGCCGCTCGTGGTACGGAGATTTCAGTGCGGGCGGGTACATCTCGTACTCCCGCTCGTCCCAAGGGTCCCCTGAGGCCACGCGCTCTCCGGCGCGCTTCTTGAGCTCGGTCAGCGGTCCACCGGTCACCACGTAGGCGCGCCACGGCTGGAGGTTCGATCCGGACGGTGCCCAGGCCGCGGCGGACAGCACCCGCTCCAGTACCTGCCTCGGGACGGGCCGGTCGGTGAACCCGCGCACCGCCCGCCGGCTCGTGACCGCCTCATAGACATCCAAGATCATCCACCTCCCTCATCGGCGCTCCCCGTGTCCGCTCATCGACGATCCGGGACCACACGATGCGACGAGGCCCGCGGCCGGATCCCCGTCCGGCTCAGGCCGCCGCACCCGGCGGGCGCAGCGAAAAGACCGCCGGGCCGGGACAGGACACGCAGGAGGCGGTGAGGTCAGGAGAGCCAGTCGGCGTAGTGGGTGGGGGCGAGGTGGGCGTCCTTGTCGGTGAGGACGTCGCCCTTGACGGCGGCGAACATACCGGCGGTGGGGTCGGTGACGACGGTGCGGCTGTCGCCCTTGTGGGACAGGGTGATCCGGCCCAGCTCGTCCAGGGTGAAGATGTCGGGGCCGGCGATGCTGCGGATGCCGTTCAGCGGGGCACCCGCGGCGACCTCCGCCACCGCGGCGGCCACGTCCTTGGCGGCGATCGGCTGGATCGGCGTGGCGGGCAGCCGGACGGTGTCGGCGTCGGCGGTCCAGGACAGGACGGCGTCCATGAACTCCATGAACTGCGTCGCGCGGACGATCGAGTAGGGGATCGTCCCGGCGGCGAGGAGGTGCTCCTGGAGCGTCTTGGCACGGTAGTAGTCCAGCTCCGGCACCTGGTCCGTGCCGATGATCGAGAGGATGACGACGTGGCCGACGCCGCCCTTGCGGGCCGCGGCCAGAAGGTTGTCCATCGAGGTCTGGAAGAAGGCCGGGGAGGCTTCGTCGAAGGTCGGGGAGTTCGTCAGGTTGACGACGACGTCGGCTCCCGCCACCGCCTCGTCCAGTCCCTGGCCACTGATGACGTCGACACCGGTGGACTTCGAGTGGGGTACCGCCTCGTGCCCGGCGGCGGACAGGTTCTTGACGACCTGCGACCCGATCAGTCCGGTGCCGCCGATGACTGCGATCTTCATGGCATGCCTTTCATGGGGGTTATGTGCGGAATATGGCATATAAACGGTTACATGGGCGGGGCAAGGAACGGCACCTCGGCCGACCGGGGAAGGGCGCCGTCACAGGCCGTCGACGAACGTGACCGTCTCGTCGAGCGGCGCCCGGCCCGTGCGGGCGTCGCCCACGGTGGCGTCCTCGAACCCGATCGACATCCCGCAGAAGAGGACGAGCCCGTCCGGGGGTGACAGGACCTCCGCGACGGTCCTGTGAAACTTCGCCCAGGCCATCTGCGGACAGCTGTGCAGCCCCTCGGCACGCAGCAGCAACATGACGTTCTGCAGATACATGCCGACGTCACCCCATTGGGCCGGGCCCATGTCGCGGTCGATGTAGCAGAACAGGGCGGCGGGCGCGCCGAAACAGTCCCAGTTCGCGGCAGAGGCCCTCTGACGCGCCTCCAGGTCCTCGCGCGGGATACCGAGCGCGCCGTAGCGCTGCTCGCCGAAGGCGGACCGCCGCTCGCGGTAGGGGGACTTCAGCGCGGGTGGGTACATCTCGTACTCCGGCTCGTCCCAGGAGTCGCCCGCGGCCAGGCGCTCTCCGGCGCGCTTCTTGATCTCGGCCAGCGGCGCACCGGTCACCACGTAGGCGTGCCACGGCTGGAGGTTCGATCCGGACGGCGCCCAGGCCGCGGCGGACAGAACGCGCTGCAGCGTCTCCCTCGGGACAGGGCGGTCGGTGAACCCGCGCACCGCCCGCCGGCTCGTGACCGCCTCGTAGACGTCCATGATCGCCCGCCTCCATCCGCTCAACGGGTACCTTCGCTACACTCACGACGGTAGCACTCAATACCGTATCGAGTGAAACTAACTTCGAATCCCCGGCCCCTGGTTCCCCGCCTCGGGCACCACACCTTGGAGAAAGCCCATGGCCACGCTGCTGCACATCGACTCGTCCGTGTTCCCCGGCGAGGCGTCCTCGTCCCGTTCGGTCACGGCCGCCTTCCGCAAGACCTGGCAGGAGCAGCACCCGCAGGGCACGGTGATCTACCGCGACCTCGCCGCCGACCCCGTCCCGCACATCACCGCCGACGCCTGGTCCGCCGGATACGCCGCACCCACCGACCGCACACCGGAGCAGTCCGCCGCGTTCGCCGCCCGCGTGAAGCTCATCGAGGAGCTGGAGCGGGCGGACGCCGTCCTGATCGGCGCCCCCATGTACAACTTCTCGATCCCGTCGACCCTCAAGGCGTGGCTGGACAGCGTGCTCCTGCTCGGCCGCACCGCCGGCGAGACCCCCTCCGCCCAGGGCACCCCGGTCATCGTCGTCGCCAGCCGCGGCGGCTCCTACGCGCCGGGCACCCCGCGCGAGGGCCACGAGTTCGTACAGAACTACCTGGAGGCCGTCCTCAAGGGCGCCCTCGGCCTGGACCTCGACTTCATCGTCCCGGAACTCACCATGGCTCCCCGCAACCCGGCCATGTCCGCACTGGTCCCCCTCTACGAGGCGTCCCGCAGGCGCGCCTTCGAGGAGGCGGCCACCAAGGCCAGGGAACTCGCGGAGCGTCTCGCCGCCTGACCCACCGTGCCGCAGACGCCGCGTGACACCTCACCCCGGGACGTCGCACGGCGTTCTCGGCGCCGACACCCTCTCCGACGCTGCTCGTGGCGCCCGCATCCGAGCGAAGCCCTGACCAGCCACCAGTCGCGGGCCGGCGCGCGGCGACGACGGCCGCGGCTCTCAAGGCCCGGTTCGCCGCGGAAGCCGCATGCGGCCAAGAGCGCCGACGCGGCCCGCGAGGGGTGCGCGGGGGCGGCTACGCCTCGTCGTCCGCGGGATGGGCAAGCCGGGTCAGGAGATCCGTCAGCCGCTCGGGCCCGCCGTGCCCCAGTTCGGCAACCAGACGCTCGGCCAGCGGCTCCGCCGCCACATGGGCGGCATCGAAGAGCTCCAGTCCCTGAGGTGTGATCTCCACCGCCCGCACCCGCCGGTCCCCCGGAACGGCCTTGCGCACCGCAAGACCCTTGCGCTCCAGGTCGTCCACGATGCGCATGATCCCGGCCTTGTCCGACCCCGTCGCCGCCGCCAGATCCCGCTGCACGGTGGGCCCGTGATTGACCAGCTCGATCAGCACCGCGAAATGCCGCAACTCGATGCCGAGCGGCCGAAGCGCCTCCCCCATCACCGCGGCCGCACGCCAGTGCGCCCGGCGCAGCAGCAGGCCGAGAGCGAAGGGCGAGGGATCCCCGGGACGGTCGGTCGCACGCGAGGCGGTGGTGTGGTGAGGAACATCGGCGGCCATGAGGCCAGACTACTTCATTCGATACGGTATCGTTTAAAACTAAATGCGCCGAAGCCGGTCCTCCGGTCTCGCTCGACAGCCGAGCAGCCGGTCGAACCGGCCCGGGTGCCGGCTCAGGCCGATGCCGCCGGAATCCCGAACTCGGCCAGCAGAGCGCGCACTCGCCGCTCGATCTCGTCCCGGATCGGCCGGACGGCGTCCACACCCTGGCCCGCCGGGTCGTCGAGCTGCCAGTCCAGGTATCGCTTGCCGGGGAAGACGGGGCAGGTGTCCCCGCAGCCCATCGTGATCACCACGTCGGAGGACTGTACGGCCTCGGTGGTGAGGATCTTCGGCGTCTCGGCGGAGATGTCGACGCCGACCTCCTTCATCGCCTCTGCCACCGCCGGGTTGACGGCGTCGGCGGGCGCGGAGCCGGCCGAGCGCACCTCGACGGCGTCCCCGGCGAGGTGGGCGAGGAAAGCGGCGCCCATCTGGGAGCGGCCGGCGTTGTGGACGCAGACGAACAGCACGGAGGGGCGCGGGGCGGCAGTGCTCATGGCGGGTGTCCTTGCGAGCGGAGGGAGGTCAGGAGGAGGCGGGTTCGGGCTCGCCGTGCGGGACGACGACGTCCGCCGTACGAGGAGGACGACGTCCGTACACCATTGCCACGGCGCCCAGCCCGAGCGCGGCGCCGACCGACTGGGCCGCGATGAACGGGACGAGAGAGGCGGGGGCGATCCCGGCGAAGGTGTCGGTGAAGGCGCGGCCGACGGTCACCGCCGGGTTCGCGAACGACGTGGAGGAGGTGAACCAGTAGGCGGCCCCGATGTAGGAGGCCACCGCCGCCGGGGCGAGCGAGGCGCGGCCGATCCGGTCGAGGCCGAAGATCAACAGGATCAGCCCAGCCGTGGCGACGACCTCGCCGAGCCACAGGTGGCCGGCGGAGCGGTCGTGGGTGGAGAACTCGACCAGGGGTCTTGCGAACATGGCGTCGGCCAGGATCGCGCCGCCGATCGCCCCGGCGACCTGCGCGGGAACGTAAGCGGCCACCTCCCGCAGGGCCGGGCCGGTGCCGGTGCGGCGGCCCGTGAGCCAGGCGGCCAGGGTGACGGCGGGGTTGAAGTGCGCTCCCGAGACCGGCCCGAGCAGCGTGATCAGCACGCCCAGGCCGAAGACGGTGGCCAGTGAATTGGCCAGCAACCGCACGCCGACGTCGTGCGACAGCTCGGTCGCCTGGATGCCGGAACCCACGACCACGGCCACCAGCAACCCGGTCCCCACCGCCTCGGCGGCAGCGCGGCGGCCGAGGGGCGCCGTCACGCCGTCACTCCCGTGCTCTGCCGGGTCGTCAGGAAGGCGGCGAGCCGGTCCAGGGCGCCGGGCAGCACCCAGTAGTACACCCAGGTGCCGCGGCGCTCGCAGTCGATCAGGTCGGCCTGCCTCAGCAGCTTGAGGTGGTGGGAGATCGTCGGCTGGGAGAGGTCGAAGGCCGGCGTCATCTCGCACACGCAGACCTCGCCGCCCTCCCGCGAGGCGATCATCGACAGCAACCGCAGCCGGACCGGATCACCCAGCGCCTTGAAAACCTTCGCCAGTTCCGAGGCACGTTCCTCGTCCAGCGGCGCGCCGGCCAGGCCCTGGCAGCAGTTGGCGTCCTGGCCGACCACCTCAAGCTCTTGCTTCGACATACCTCTATGTTGACGTTTTTCGATCCAGCGCGCAAGGTTGCATCAACGAACGTCAATACAAGCCGTTCCAGCGCACCGCCATGCCCCACCACCCAGGAGTGAAGCCATGAGCGAGCAGTCCACCGACCTGCGCGAAACCGTCCGTGAGCGGTATGCCGCCGCAGCCGTCAAGGTCACCGAAGTCGGCACCGCCTGTTGCGGGCCGCAGCCCGTCGAGGTGGACGAGAACTTCGGCTCCGCCCGCTACGCCACCGACGAACGCGACGCCCTGCCCGCCGAGGCGGTCGCCGCCTCCCTCGGCTGCGGCAACCCGACCGCCGTCGCCGAACTCCGCGAAGGCGAGCGCGTCCTCGACCTCGGCTCCGGCGGCGGCATCGACGTCCTGCTCTCCGCCCGCCGCGTCGGCCCGACGGGGAGGGCGTACGGGCTGGACATGACGGAGGAGATGCTCGCCCTGGCCCTGGCCAACGCCGAGAAGGCAGGCGCCAGGAATGTCGAGTTCCTGAAGGGCACCATCGAGGCCATCCCCCTCCCGGCGAACACCATCGACGTCGTCATCTCCAACTGCGTGATCAACCTGTCCGTCGACAAGCCCGCCGTGTTCGCGGAGACTTTCCGGGTCCTCCGGCCCGACGGCCGTATCGGCGTCTCGGACGTCGTCGCCGACGACGCACTCACCCCCGAACAGCGTGCCGAGCGCGGTGACTACGTCGGCTGCATCGCCGGCGCGCTGTCCTTCTCCGAGTACCGGGCGGGCCTGGAAGCCGCCGGGTTCACGGACGTCGAGATCACCCCGACGCACTCCGTCGCGGACGGCATGCACTCCGCCGTCGTCCGCGCCACCAAGCCCGCCACTTCGAACGCGGCCTCCGTGGCGAGGAACTCGGACGACGCCTGCTGCACTCCGTCCGGAACCTCAGCCGACCCCACCCTGACCGTCACGCAAGCCAAGAGCGCGTCGGGCTGCGGCTGCCAGAACTGAGCGCATCCGCTCACGCACGGCCCCGAAAACGCCGCAGCGCCCGAGTCGACCGAAGCCGACCCGAGCGCTGCGTAGCAGGTCAGAGGGGCTACCCCCCGCCTACAACCCGTAGGCCCTGTGGGACTCGAACCCACAACCAATGGATTAAAAGTCCACTGCTCTGCCAATTGAGCTAAGGGCCCAGGCGATGTTGCCTGTCTGAGCATAGCCGGACGAGGCCGTGTCTCCGATCGGGTATCGGGGTCACGGCCACGTCGGGTGGGCGGAGCGGGTGGATGTGCTTACTTTTCGACCGGCTCGGGAGCCGGGGCTTCGATCCGGTCGAGGAACCAGTGGCGGGCCGAGGCCAGCCACCAGGTGGCCGCGAAGCCGAGGACGACCAGGACGGCGACCGGGGCGTAGTTGAAGGTCTTCCAGGTGACCGGGGAGACCTGGGGCAGCATGAAGAGGATCGTGATCACGGCCACCCAGGTCACGGAGACGACGCCGATCGTTCCCGACCAGCGGCCCAGATGCCAGGGGCCGCGTTCGAAGGCGGCGCCCTTGCGGATCCGCAGGAAGGTCGGGACGACGTAGGCGATGTAGAGGCCGATCACCGCGATCGACGTCACCGCCGCGTAGGCGGTCGAGTTGATCAGGTAGGGCAGGCCGAGGGCCAGGGCCGCGAGTACGGCCAGCCAGACCGCCGCCACGGGGGTGCGGGTGCGCGGGCTGACCGTGTGCCAGACGCGGGAGAAGGGCAGCGCGCCGTCGCGGGAAAAGGCGTAGATCATGCGGCTGTTGGCGGTCACCGAGGCCATCCCGCAGAAGAGCTGGGCGCCGATCACCACGAGCAGCAACAGCTTGCCCGTCGTCGCTCCCAGCGCGTCCAGGAGGATCTGGGCAGGGGGCGCGCCGGTCGGCGAGGCCAGTTCCTTGTCGTACGACTGGATCGCGTACGTGAAGCCCAGCAGCAGGACGAAGCCCGCTATCCAGGAGGTCCAGATCGAGCGGACGATGCCCTTGGGGCCCGCGGTCGACGCGTCGTGGGTCTCCTCCGTCATATGGGCCGAGGCGTCGTAACCGGTGAAGGTGTACTGCGCCATCAGCAGGCCCAGGAGGACCACGTACGGCCCGCTGCCCCAGCCCGTCTCGTTGACGAAGTGGGTGAACACGAAGGACGTCGACTGATGGCGGTCGGGGACGAAGGCCAGCGCGCCGACGATCACGGCGACGCCGAGCACGTGCCACCACACGCTCACGCCGTTCAGGAACGCGACGATGCGGACGCCGAAGGTGTTCAGGAGGCCGTGGAGCAGCAGGATGGCGGCGAAGAGGAGGACCGTGCGGCCCGGGGTCACCTCGAAGCCGGACTGGAGGTTCAGGTAGGCGCCCAGGAAGGACGCCGCGCCGAAGTCGATGCCCGCCGTCACGGCCACCTGGCCCAGCACGTTGAACCAGCCCGTGAACCACGCCCAGGCCGCCGCCGAACGCGGGGGCGCCAGCCGGTGGGCCCAGAAGTACAGACCGGCCGACGTCGGGTAGGCGGAGCAGATTTCGGCCATCGACAGGCCCACGAACAGGGTCATCAGGCCCACCGCCACCCAGCCCCAGGTGATCGCCGCGGGGCCGCCGGTGGTCATACCGAAGAGGTAGAGGGTCAGGCAGCCGGAGAGGACCGAGATGATCGTGAAGGAGACGGCGTAGTTCGAGAACGCCGACATACGGCGGGCGAGGACCTGGGTGTAACCGAGCTGGGCCAGCCGTTCCTCGTCCGACAGCCCACTCACTCTCGCGTCATCTGTCATGCCCCCAGCAATTCCCCCGCCGGGGGCGTGACATGCGTCACAGGATGGCTAAAACAGGCCCTTGTACGCGCCCCAGCCGCTCCCGATCTTCACGCGCCCCGAGAACGACCCCGTGCCCGTGCCCGCGTTGCGGTAGAGGTTGCCCGCGGTGTCCCGGGACACCAGGTCGTTCCTGCCGTCGCCGGTGATGTCGCCGACGCCCACGATCGCGTTGTACGAACGGCCCCAGTCGGCGAAGACCTTGACCCGGTCCTTCAGAGCGCCCGTCCCGGTGCCGTCGTAGCGCCACAGCGTGCCGGACCGGTCCAGCGCCAGCACGTCACCGATGCCGTCGCCGGTGATGTCGCCGGCGCCCACGATCTTCGCGTAGCCGTTCAGGGTGCGGATCTTCACGCCCGCCTTGAGCTTGCCGGAGCCGTCGCCCGCGAACAGGTACACGTCCCCGGTCGACGCCTTGCGGCCCAGCAGGTCGGTACGGCCGTCCCCGGTGAGGTCGCCGGGCGCGGTGAGGACGTCGTACGCCTTCCAGCCCGTGCCGAGCGAGGTGTGGCCACTGGACGGGGTGTACGAGCCGTCGCACTTGCCGTTGTAGCGGCGCAGTTCGCCGTTCGGCATCCGGATCAGCATCTCGGCGCAGCGGTCACTGCCCATGTCGCCGAACGGCACGGCCGCGGTGCCCGCCGGCCAGCCCGAGCCGGTGCGCTTGAAGTCGAAGGTGCCCTTGCCCTCGGTGTGGTGGAGCGTCAGCGCGCCCGAGGAGTCGAGGGTGGCCAACTCGCCGTAGGTGTAGCCGTCCTGGTCGTGGAAGCCCTGCCGGCCGCCGGTCAGCGCCAGCGTGCCGCTGGTGGTGTAGCTGCCGGTGCCTTCGACGGCCTTCGCGGTCAGGGTCCAGGACTTGCGTCCGTTGAAGGCGTACGCCCCCGCGTCCGTCTTCCCGTCCCAGGACACCTCGACGGCCGTGCCGCTGCCCCTGACGGTGCGTTCGGTGCGGCCCTGCTCGTCCTTCACGGTGAAGGTCCAGTCGGCCGGCTTGTTCAGCTGCCAGGTGCTGTCCCAGGTGGTGGAGGCGCCGTTGCGGCCCTTCGCGTCCAGGTACGTGAGATCCAGGTCCGACTCGATCTTCGCGAGCGGCTGGGTCGGTACACCACTCGGGACGATCCGGATCGCCTCGTCGGCACCGATGTAGGCGATGTCGCCGCCGAACTTGTCCACGCTCCAGGTCAGCCGCCGCTGGTCCGCGGTGTGGCCCGCCGGGAGGTCGGCCACCGTGCGGGCGGCGGCCGCCGTGCCGGTGTGGAAGTCCGTCAGCATCAGCTTGCCCGCGCCGCGGTCGTGCCGCACGAGGTAGCCGTCGCCGACCAGGGCAGGTCCGGAGGGGACCTTGACGGCCTTCTTCGCCGTACGGTCGTAGACGCCCGCGGCGCCGGCCGGACCGCAGTTCCAGTAGATCCAGCGGCCGACGACCTGGAGTTCCCTGACCGTGCAGGGCGCGCCGGTGGAGAGCGTCTGGACCGTCTTCTTCGTCTCCAGGTCGTACCCGGTGACGGTCCCGTTGCCCGAACCCGGCGTCCACAGCACCGAACCCCACACGGAGGCGGCGGTGATGGAGCGGATCTTGCGCACGGGCTCGTACCGGAAGGGGTTCACCGCGTCGACGTACTGCCTGCCGGTGGAGGCCGCGTCGTAGACGAAGTAGCGGCCGGTCGCGTCGACGAAGCGGCCGCCGGTCACCGCCGGCTCGTCGGCCGAGTGGTAGCTGTCCTTGGACAGCCAGATCTGGGCCTTCTCCTTGCCCGCCGTGTCGACCTTGAAGTAGCCCACGTGCTGGTCGCCGGTGGACCGCAGCGGCACGCAGGCCCCGGCGTCGCACTGCACCTGCTGCAGATGCGTGCCGTCCCCGAAGGGGGCGGCGAAGCCGCGGTAGGTCTTCTCCAGCACCGTGGAGCCGTCGGGCGATATCCGCCGCCCGATCACCCACTGGTCTCCGCTGGCCGTGCGCTCCACGGTGGTCAGGAAGCCACCGGAGTAGTCGAGGCCCCGCACATCGTCCACCTGGACGGGCGTGGGCGTGGTGTCCGCGGCCGCCGGGCCCGCGGTGGTCAGCGAGCCGGCGCCCAGGGCGGCCAGGCTCGCGAGGGCGGTCACGATCCGGCCGTGCCGGACCGTGGAAAAGCGTGCGCGTACACGCCGAGACAAGGGTCCCTCCCCAGGGAAGCGAGAACGGCATGACGGCGGCGATTCCCCCTCGGCCACCCTGTCCATGCCAAGTGAGCGGATGGTAGCAACCGGCTCGGCGTCATCGGTGGGCAAAAACATGGCCCGTCAGGACACCGTGGGCCCCGGGAACAACACAAGGGCCCGTACGAACGAAGTCGTACGGGCCCTTGTCGGGTCACTCGGTGCCAGCCGGTGGCTCAGGCCGCGTCAGCCGTTGCGCTTCCAGCGCGGCTTGTCCTCGCGGCGGCCGAAGGAGCCGGTGCCGCGGTGGTCGTCACGACGGCCGTAGGGGCGGTCGTGACCGGCGGAGCGGAAGCCCGGGCGGTCGTCGCGGCGCTCGCGGTTGAACGGACGGTCGCTGCCCCGGTGCCCACCGCGCTCGTCACGGCGGAAGCCGCCACGGTCGTCACGGCGCTCGAAGGAGCGGCCACCACGGTCGCGGTCGAAGGGACGGCGCTCGTCGCGGCGCTCGAAACCACGGCCGCCACGGTCGCCCCGGTCGCCCCGGTCGTCGCGGCGCTCGAAGGTACGGCCACCGCGGTCACCGCGGTCGTCACGACGCTCGAAACCACGGTCACGGTCACGGTCCCGGTCGAACGGGCGACGGTCGTCACGGCGCTCGAAGGAACGGCCACCGCGGTCACCGCGGTCGTCACGACGCTCGAAACCACGGTCACGGTCACGGTCCCGGTCGAACGGGCGACGGTCGTCACGGCGCTCGAAGGAACGCCCGCCGCGGTCACCGCGGTCGCCACGCTCCTCACGGCGCTCGAAGCCCCGCTCGCCACGGTCCCGGTCGAAGCCGCGCCGCTCCCGGCGGTCGTACGACGCCGAAGCCGCCGGACGCTCCTCGCGCTCGGTCTCACGCTCGGCCGGAGCCTCGGTCTCACGCTCGGCCACGGCCTCGGCCGCGGCCGCCTGGGCCTCGGCCACCGCCGTCTCCGGGTCCTCGCCGCGCTCGCGGGCGACCCGGACGACCAGCCGGTCGGCCTCCTCGCGCAGCTCGGTCGCGCGGCGCTGGGCGCGCTCCAGCTGCTTGGTGAGCTGGGCGACCTCGCGCTCGGCCTGCTGCGCGGCGTTGTTCGCGGACTCGGCCTGGACCTCGGTCATGGAGCGGGCGCCGGTGATCTCGGCGACCTCCGGGTCGAAGGCGCCGGCGCCCTGGATGATGTGGCGCGCGGCGTCGACGCCGGCGTCCTCCATCAGGCGGAAGATCTGGCGGCGCTGGTGCGGCAGGGACAGCGAGACGACGGTGCCGGTGCGGCCCGCGCGGGCGGTGCGGCCGGCGCGGTGCAGGTAGTCCTTGTGGTCGCCGGCCGGGTCCACGTTCAGGACCAGGTCGATGCCGTCGACGTGGATGCCGCGCGCCGCCACGTCCGTGGCGACCAGGACGTTGACGTAGCCGTCCTTGAAGTCGGCCAGCGTACGGGTGCGGGCGCCCTGGGTCATGCCGCCGTGCAGCGCGTCGGCCTTCGCACCGGCCTCGCGCAGCTGCTCGGCGACGCGGTCGGCGCCCAGCTGGGTGCGGACGAAGATGATCGTGCGGCCCTTGCGGGAGGCGATCGCGGCGGTGACCGGCGCCTTGTCCTTGGGCTTCACGATGAGGATGTGGTGCGACATGGTCGTCACCGCGCCCTGGGCCGCGTCCACCTCGTGGGAGACGGGGTGGTTCAGGTAGCGGTCGACGAGGGTCTGGATCTCGTTCTCCATCGTGGCGGAGAAGAGCATGCGCTGGCCGCCGGCCGGGACCTGGTCGAGCAGCTCGGTGACCTCGGGCAGGAAGCCCAGGTCGGACATCTGGTCGGCCTCGTCGAGGACGGCGATCTGGGTGTCCTCGAGGGAGCAGGCGCCGCGGTTGATGATGTCGCGCAGACGGCCGGGCGTGGCGACGAGGATGTCGACGCCGCGCTCCAGGGCGTAGATCTGGTTGCCCATGGAGGTGCCGCCGCAGACGACCTTCATCTTCAGGCCGAGGACGTCGCCGTACGGCTGGAGGGCGTCGGCGACCTGCATGGCCAGCTCACGGGTCGGGGTGAGGATGACGGCGCGGGGCTTGTGCTTCTGGGTGCGGCCGCCGGCCAGGGTGGCCAGGGTCGGCAGACCGAAGGAGAGGGTCTTGCCCGAGCCGGTGCGGCCACGGCCGAGGATGTCCTTGCCGGCCAGGGCGTCCGGGATGGTCGCGGCCTGGATCGGGAAGGGGGTGGTGACGCCGTTCTGTGCGAGCTTGCGCACGATGCCCTCGGGGAGACCGAGGTCGGCAAAGGTGGTCTGGGGGGTGTCAGTGGTCTCGGTGACCTCGGTCACCAGATCGTCGTCCTGGGTGTTCTCGGACATGACGATGTGATCAGTACTGGACACGGACATGCGAATGCGAAACCTTCCGGAGTCTCTTCGGCACGCGCCCGTCAACTCCGTGATTCGCTCACGACCGCCTCAATGCGGTCCGCCACGGCAAGGGAGAGTACGCGCCACACGGCGCGCTCTGCAGTGGCGCCGGGCAAATGGGATCAAACGATCTACCACCATACGCACCCACCACCCCTGAAGGCAAACCGAGCTCATCGCCACAGGTCAGCGGCGCGACAGCGCGGTCCCTCCGGTCGCTCCCCGGGCCCTCATGCCGGTGTACCCGCGGCGGGCGCCGGTTCGCGTGCGGTCAGCTGCGTTCCCGTCTCCTCGTGGGCCGAGGACGACGGCTCGGCCGACGGCGGTTCCGAGGTCGGCGCCGGCGGGGTGGACGCCGGGGGCTCGGGCGGGGCGGTGGTCTCCGGGGGCGTCGGCGGGGCCTTGGTCGGCGCCGGATCCCCGGGACCCGCGCTCTTCCCCGGCTTCGGCGGCGACGCCGACACACTGTCCGCCCCGGACGGCGTGGGCGTGGCCGAGCCCGGCTTCCCCTTCTCCGGCTTCGCCTTGCCACCGTGCCCGTGCTTGCCGTCCTCGTCACGGCCGCCCGCCGAGCCGCCGAAGCCGAGGCCGCCCTTACCGTTCACCGGGCCGCCGTCGGGTGCCGCGCCGCCGCGCTGGTCCGCCGAGTGCGAGGGCCTGGCCCGGCCGGCGTCGTCACCCACGCTCACACAGCCGGCGGCGGCTGTGACGGCCAGCACCGCGGCGGCCAGACGGACGGGTACGTACAAGGGGCGCACTGCGGCCACCTCCGGAGGCAAGAAAGGGAGTCAACCTCCCCAACTCCCGCCGCCCACAAGAGGACACGCGCCGCGCCCGAGTCGGCCCGGCCCGCCGGCCCTCCGTCGACCCGCGTCCGCGTCCCCGCGCCGGTCACCCGTAGCCGAGCGCGTGCAGCCGGGCGTCGTCGATGCCGAAGTGGTGGGCGATCTCGTGCACCACGGTGACCTCGGTCTCGGCGACGACATCCTCGCGGGTCTCGCACATCCTGAGCGTCGGCCCCCGGTAGACCGTGATCCGGTCCGGCAGCACACCGGCGTACCACTCGCCCCGGTCGGTCAGCGGAGTCCCCTCGTACAGCCCGAGCAGCTCGGGATCGTCGGCGGACGGTTCGTCCTCGACGAACACCGCGACGTTGTCCATCAGCCGCGTCAGCTCCGGGGGGATCCGGTCGAGCGCCTCGGACACCAGTTCCTCGAACTCCTCGCGCGTCATCTCCAGCACACGGTCATTGTCGGGCACGAAGCACCCGTACGAGAGTGGCGAACCGTCGCATATCCGCCCCCGGGCGTGGGCATACGGGCCCAATGGCCCGCGTCTTCGCCGCAGCCCTCCGCACCCTGCCGCACCGGACCCCGAACCGCACCCGCAGGCCCGCCCTCCCGCGCCTCGAACCGGCGACCCGTCCCCGCCCCTGGTTCAGCGCCCTCGGCCTCGCCGCGGTGGTCCTCGTCGGCGCCTGGCTGGGCCTGCTGATCGTCGGAAACGTACGGGCGCCGATCGGCCCGATGAACACGACCATGGCACTGCGCCCGTCCCTCACCGGCGGCACGAAGATCAACGTCTCCCCGCTGGGCGCGCTGACCCTGGACAGCCATGTCGCGCCCGTCCGCCTGGACGTGAACGTCGACCAGCTCGACCAGGTCCGCTCCCAGGCCCTCGTCAACCACCCCGAGCGGCTCTCCGGGCTCCAGGACGAGGTCGCCCGGGACGTCGAGCACGGCACGCTCGACCTGGCCGTACGCTCCTCGGTCGCCGTGGTCTCCGGCGCGACGGCACTCGGCCTCGCCGTCTACCGCCGCCCGCGCCGGGCCCTCGCGGCCGGCTCCCTGGCCCTCGCCCTGCTCGTCGCCTCGGGCGCGACGGCGTACGCCACCTGGAACCCGAAGTCGGTCCTGGAGCCGAAGTTCTCCGGCCTGCTGTCCTCGGCACCGTCCCTGGTCGGCAACGCGCGCAGCATCGTCACCGAGTTCGACGTCTACCAGAAGGAGTTGGCGCGCCTGGTCACGAACGTGACGAAGCTGTACGAGGTCACGTCCACGCTCCCGGCCTACCAGCCGGACCCCTCCACCCTGCGGGTCCTGCACGTCTCGGACATCCACCTCAACCCGGCGAGCTGGAAGATCATCGCCTCGCTGGTGGAGCAGTACAAGGTGAACGTGATCGTCGACTCCGGCGACACGATGGATCACGGTACGGCGGCGGAGAACGGCTTCCTGGACCCGGTCAGGGACCTGGGCGTGCCCTACGTCTGGGTCCGCGGCAACCACGACTCGCGCGTCACCCAGCGCTACCTGGAGCGCATGAGGAACGTGCACGTCCTGGACGACGGCCGGGCGGTGACGATCGCGGGCCTGCGCTTCGCGGGCATCGGCGACCCCCAGTTCACCCCCGACCGCTCGGCGCAGCCCGGCGGGGACGCGGCCGAGCAGCTGGCGGGCGACCGTCTGGCCACGGCCCTGCGCGACCAGCGGGCGACCGGCACCCCGGTGGACGTGGCGATCGCGCACGAGCCGTCCGCCGCCCGGGAGACGGACGGCGAGGTGCCGCTGGTGCTCTGCGGCCATCTGCACCACGAGGGGACGGAGATGCTGAAGTACGGCACCCGGCTGCGCATGGAGGGCTCGACCGGCGGCAGCGGCCTGCGCGCGGTGGAACGCCAGTACCCGGCCCCCATCGAGGCGTCGATCCTGTACTTCGACCGCGGCAGCCACCGCCTGCAGGCCTGGGACGCGATCAAACTGGGCGGCCTGGGCCTGACGACGGCGGAGGTCAGCCGCCATCTGCCGGAGGAGAACCTGCCGGGCGCCACACCGTCCCCGCGCTCCCCCTCGCCCTCTTCCCCCACCCCTTCGCCCTCGTCGCCGTAAACCGTTTTGGCGATACTCCCCGCCATCCCATATGCTTCTCACGTCCCCGACGCGCTGAGAAGCGCCCAGGCGGGCCGATAGCCCTCATCGTCTAGCGGCCTAGGACGCCGCCCTTTCAAGGCGGTAGCACGGGTTCGAATCCCGTTGGGGGCACGTAAGACCTTTCAGCGTCATATCATGATGTTGAATCTTGGTCCTGTGGAGCAGTTTGGAGTGCTCGCCACCCTGTCAAGGTGGAGGCCGCGGGTTCAAATCCCGTCAGGACCGCTGGAGTTCCTCACGAACTCCGTGGCTGGGTAGCTCAGTTGGTACGAGCGATCGCCTGAAAAGCGATAGGTCGCCGGTTCGATCCCGGCCCCAGCCACCACTGCGAGAACGCCCCGGATGGCATGCCATCCGGGGCGTTCTGCGACTGGGCCGGGAGCCTGGGCTCACCCCGGTCGCCGAGCGGTTCGTGCGCACCGTCCGCGCCGAGTGCACCGACCGGATGCTCACCACCGGCGAACGCCACCTGCGTACGACCCTGTCGAAGTACGTCGAGCACTGCGACGCCGGTTGCAGCCACCCAGGCGACGGACTGAGCCTGCGCGCCCCCGACGACGACCCGCACGTGATCCCATTCCCAGCCCCCCAGAGCGGATCCGCCGGGAGACCGTTCTCGGCGCACTGATCGACGAGCACCAAGCCGCAGCGTGAATCACCAGATCAGACCCGATGACTGGGTTTCGGACGTACTACAGGCATTCACGCCGCATCCACTAATGCTAGTTTCAATCTACGTAAGATGATATCTAGCATTAGTGGGCGGTTATGGAGTTCCAAGGCCGCGTCGCCGACCTCAAGATCCTGGAGCAGCAGCTTCGCACCGTCACCGAGGGCCGCGGAGGCACCCGCGGGAGAGCGGTCACCGTGACCGGGCGGCGCCGAGTCGGCAAGTCTCGGCTGGTCCAGGAGTTCTGCGACCGATCCGACGCCCCGTACCTGGTCTTCCAGGCCACCCGCGGACGGAACCCGGCCGCCGAGCGTACCGACTTCACCGCCGCCGTCTCCCACGCCGATCTGCCCGGCGCCGAACTCGTCAGCGGCCTCACGTCCGGCGACTGGAGCCAGGCCCTGCGCACCCTGGCCCTCGCACTGCCCGACGACAGCCCCAGCATCGCCGTCCTCGACGAGGTCCCCTGGCTGATCGAGCAGGACACCGAGTTCGAGGGCGCCCTGCAGACCGTCTGGGACCGGCACCTGTCCCACAAACCCGTGATGCTGATCCTCGTCGGCAGTGACCTGTCCGTCATGCAGGCCATGCAGACCTACGGCCGCCCGTTCTTCGGACGCGCCGCCACCATGACCGTCAACCCCCTCCACCTGGCCGACGTTCAGACCATGACCGGTCTGGACGCCGCCGAGGCCGTAGACGCCCTTCTGATCACCGGCGGCTTCCCCGAGGTGCTCGCCTCCTGGCCCTACGGCATGCCGCGCGCGGAGTTTCTCGCCCACGCACTCACCGACCCGCTCTCCCCCCTGCTGGTCTCCGGCGAGCTGTCGCTCCTCGGCGAGTTCCCCCAAGCCTCCCGCTCCCGCGCCGTGCTGGAGGCCGTCGGCAGCGGAGAGCGCACCTTCTCCACCATCGCCACCCAGGCCGGCGGCACCTCCGCCCTGCCATCCGGCACCCTCTCCCCCATCCTCAGCACCCTGCTCGACAAACACGTCCTGGCTGCCGACGACCCCCTGTCCACCAAACCCGAAACCAAGAACCGCCGCTACCGCATCGCTGACCCCTACCTCCGCTTCTGGCTCGCCTTCCTCGACCGCGGCATCCCGCTAGTCGAACGCGGCCGCGGCGACCTGCTGATCAAGCGCATCGAACGTTCCTGGACCTCCTGGCGGGGACGCGCTGTCGAACCCGTCGTCCGCGACAGCCTGATGCGACTGCTGCCCGACGACGCCTGGCCCGACACCGAGGCCGTCGGAGGCTGGTGGAACCGGCAGAACAACCCCGAGATCGACCTCATCGGCGCCGACCGCACGCCCGTCGCCAGGAATCTCCACTTCGCCGGCTCCATCAAGTGGCTCGACGACCGCCCCTTCGACCACCACGACTACGACACCCTCACCCGCGACGCCGCAGCCATTCCCGGCGCCTCGCCCGACACCCCGCTCGTGGCCGTCTCCCGCAGCGGCACCCACGGCCACCTCCCCCTGACCCAGGTGTGGGGCCCCCAAGACCTTGTCGACGCATGGAAATAGACATCCGGGCCCCGTGCAGACGTGTCAGCGCGGGGCCCGGATCAAGGAGGATCGAGCAAGACGACTCGGGCTCCATACCTCCGAAGCTGCAGGCTTCAACGACGCCTTGGCCGGCACCGAGCGGGCTGGCACGGCGATGCGCC
This sequence comes from Streptomyces griseochromogenes, assembly GCF_001542625.1. Classification (NCBI taxonomy): domain Bacteria; kingdom Bacillati; phylum Actinomycetota; class Actinomycetes; order Kitasatosporales; family Streptomycetaceae; genus Streptomyces; species Streptomyces griseochromogenes. Next base: position 10,501,123 of record NZ_CP016279.1, read on the forward strand.
GGCTCTCCGGTGGCATCGTCTCCACCGTCCTGTCCGATCTCGGCTCCGGCCGTCGTCCCCTGACGGACGAGGCCCTCGACCAACTCCCGGCGGGCAAGGTCGTCGAGCACATCCGCGGTGTGCTCGTGGCCACCGGGACTCTGCCGCAGCGCTTCGAGCAGATGGTCCGCCCGGAACGGCACCTGAACGATCTCGTCACCTCCCACGCCACCGCCGAGGGACGGAAAATCCTGCACCGGTACGCGACCTGGCACCTCCTGCGACGGCTCCGCCGATGCAGCCGCGGCAACGACATCACTTGAACGCTGGATGACCAGCGACGACGTCCGTCACCGCCGGGAGGCGGGCCACTTCGTTCGTTGGGCTCTCGCCCAGAAGATCGCCCGAGATCTCAGCTTCCCGGCCGTCAGATGGAACAGCCCCCCAGGCGATGGACGACGAGGCCCGCTGGGCCACCGCCCGCCGTCTGCTGCACGACGACACCCTCAAGTCCGAAGACCGCCTCGCCGGCCTGCTGTTGCTCCTCTATGCCCAATGGCCCGCGGCGATCTCCCGGCTCACCGTCGACCACATCGAAGAGACTGACGGAGCAGTCCGCCTCCGACTCGGCGACGTCCCCGTCGACTTGCCCGGACCCGTCGCCGAGCCGGCCCTTCAACAAGTCGCGGTTCGCCGCAGCCATGCCGCTCTCGCCCGGACGGATTCACCCTGACTCTTCCCCGGCGGACAGCCCGGCCGCCCGATCAGTGTCTGGGCCATGGGCGGACGGCTCCGCAAACTCGGGCATCCGGCTCGCAGAGACCCGCTCAACTGCCCTGTTTCAACTTGCCACCGAGTTGCCCGCCGCGGTCCTCGCCCGCACCCTCGGCATCGACATCACCGTCGCCGTCGCCGTCGCCGTCGCCGTCAAAAGGCAACGGGCCGCCGCCGGAGACTGGGGCGCCTACGCGGCCGAGGCCAGCCACCGGAACGGCTCCTGACAGCGGGGGTATTCCGAGAGTTCCAATACCCGAGCACACCATGACGGGTCGGCGAGAGCCGCCGCCGCACCGCCGTCGACAAGGTCGCCACCCTCCAGTTCGACCGCCACGGCAACCGCATCTGGCGCCAGGCCGCCGAGCTGATGGACTCCGAACACGCCCGCCGGGCCGTCGGATCCGTCGCCGTCCCCTTCGGAACCTGCGCCGAGCCCAGCAACGTCAAGGCCGGCGGACAGTCCTGTCCCTTCCGGTTCCGCTGCACCGGCTGCGGCCACTTCCGCACCGACGTTTCCTACCTCCCCGGCCTGACCGCCTACCTCGACGATCTCCTGCGCAACCGTGAACGCGTCCTGGCCGCTGCCGAACTCGACGACTGGGCCCGCGCCGAGGCCCTGCCCTCCCAAGAAGAGATCTCCCGCGTCCGCCACCTCATCAACCGGATCCGCAGCGGCATGGACGACCTCGACGCCGGCGAACGCGAACAGATCCACGACGCCGTCACCACCGTCCGCCGCCACCGCACCGTCATGCTCGACATGCCCCGCATGCGCGTCACCCCGATCAACCCCCGCCAGAACAGCAGGTCATCGAACTCCGGGGGACGCCTCATCGACACCTGTACCCGCCCCAAACGACAACGTCGGCCTCCAAGGCCACAACCAGGTCTTGAAGGCCGACGTCACGCGAGCCCCGGATTGACCGACAGCATCCGAAATCCGTTCGGGGCCCCTCACTCGGTGCCTCAGGCGGCGAGCAGCTCCAGGTCCGCCACCACCCGGGCCGGACTCGGCATCACCGCCATGTCGTCGTACAGCTTCCGCGCGCCCTTCAGATACCGGTCGTCCCCGAGGACGTCGGCGATCGCCGCACGGACCTGCGCCGGGTCGTTCTGCGGGGCCGCCTCCGGGAGCACCCGGGCCGCCCCGGCCGCGGCAAGGAGCTCGGCCGACGCAAACTGGTCCACCAGCTGCGGCAGGACGACCTGCGGAAGCCCGAACGCGCAGGCCGTCATCGTGGTGTTGGCGCCGCCGTGGTGCACCACCGCGTCACAGTCGCGCAGGAACAGGTTGAGCGGCACCGGCTCCACCACCCGTACGTTGTCGGGCAGTTCGCCGAAGCCCTCGTGGAACTCCGGGTCCGCGGTCACCACGGCCTCGACGCCCTCAAGTCCCGCGAAGGACTCGATGATCGCCTGGAACAGGCCGGTGCCGTTGAGCACCAGCGTCTGGTGGCCCAGGCAGACCGCCACCCGGCGCAGCCCCTCCGGAGCCGGTACCCGCAGCCACTCGGGCACGGTGCCGACGCCGTTGAAGGGCACGTAGCCGATCGGCGCGCCCGGCGCGGCGCTCGGGTGGCGCAGCGCCGGTGGGCACGGGTCGAGCAGCAGATCGGGGTCGGGCAGCCCGTCGAGGCCGAGCCGGTGTGCCGCTGAGTACAGGAAGTTGCGGGCCGAGACGCGGGACGGGCCGCTGAGCGGGTCGACGCCCCAGCGGTGCTGCACCGACGGCACTCCGAGCACTTTGCCGATGACCGAGCCGGTGAGCTCCATCTGCTCGGACACGATCAGGTCGGGGCGCCAGTCGCGGGCGAACTCCAGGTAGGCGTCGAGCAGATAGCGGGCGTGGATCTCCCACAGCTTGGTGGTGCCCGCCATCTTCTCCGGCGGGGTCGGCCCCATCAGCTCCAATGGCCGTACCCCGGGCGGGAGGTGGCGCTGCAGCAGGTCCAGGCCGTGGAAGCGGTCTCCGATGTCGACGGCGGATATCCCCGCCGCGCGGGCCGCGTCCGTGACGTCAGGCTGCGCGGCGACCGTCACCTCGTGTCCGGCCCCCTTCAACGCCCAGGCCAGCGGCACCATGGGGGTGAAGTGGGTGGGGAACGGGGTGCTCAGCATCAGTACGCGCATGGTCCTCTGTCTCCTCGGGGGGTGTCTGGGGCTGGGTCTCGTCGACGTTCACGTCGTTCATCAGGAGGGCGAACCGGGAGGTTGTGGTGACCACGCCCAACTGGTCCGGGGAGGCGGCCGACTGGGGCATGTACAGGGCGATCCGAGTGACCCGCCGAGGCCCGCGCCGAGCGGCAGGAGCAGGGCGTCGAGCTGCCGGAGGGAGGCGTCGGCGACGGTCAGGCCGAGCCCGGCGACGGCGGCGAACAGGTAGGCGGTGATCAGCCGGGTGAAGCGTTCGACGCCGTGGGCCGGGTCGAGGTCGCGGACGATCGTCAGGATCGCCGAGGAGACGACCGGCCCGTCGAGCAGGGCGACGGACATGATCGCCATCGCGCACCATGAAGACCAGGACCTGGATGTCGCTCATGCCATGCGGATTCGGCTGCTTCTCTTTCGCCTTCTCTGTCATCTCCGTCGTACTCACGCCCGCACCGTCTGATGGGAGACCAGGTCCTCCAGGACGCCGACCGCTTCGGCCGCCCCGGGCATCTCCCCGATCTGCTGCCGCAGCCGTGCCGCGTCCTGCCGGTAACCCGGGTCGGTGAGCAACGCGCGGACGGCGTCGGTGAGATTGGTGTCGTTGTTCTGGAGCCCGGCCGAGTCGAGGCTGATCCCGGCACCCGCGTCGGCGACCTTGTCGCCCGCGATGAACTGGTCGCCCACCTGCGGAAGGACCAGCTGCGGTACGCCGAGCGCGGCCGCGCCGAGCGTGCTGCCCGCGCCGCCGTGGTGGACTACCAGGTCGGCGCCGGGGAACAGGACGCCGGGTGCCGTCTCGTCGGTGTACGACATCGTCTTCGGCAGTGCCCCGATCGCCTCGCGGAACCGGGGCGGGGCCGACACGACCGCCTCGACGCCGCCGGTGCGCTCCAGTACGTCGACGACGCGGCGCAGCAGCGGGGCGCCGCCCAGTTCGAGGGCGTGCCCGCCGAGCGCCACCGCGACCCGGCGGCCCGGGGCCCCCGGGGATGCGGCGTAGGCCCAGGGGGCGCGGCCGTCCGTGTGCGGGAGGGGGCGGATCGGGCGGCCCTCCGGGGCGTCGGTGCTGCGCAGCGCGGGCGGTGCCGGGTCGAGGATCAGACTGGGCCCCGGCACCGAGTCCAGGCCGAGGCGCCCGCAGAGGGGGCCGAGCCACATCAGGGTCATCTTGAGCATGGACGTGCTGGTCGGGTTCACGCCCCAGCGGTGCTCGACGCTCGGGATGCCGAGTACCTCGCCGACGATCGGCGCCGCGAAGTCCATGTGGTCGGAGACCACCAGGTCGGCCTTCCAGTCACGGGCGAGCTCCAGGTAGTCGGGCAGGTGGTACGGGGTGTGGTTGCGCCACATCTGGGCGGCGCCGTCGATCTGCTGCGCGGGCGGGCGGCCCACCGCCTCGATGGGGCGCGGGCCCCGCGGCCCCTTGCCACCGCACAGATCCTCGTAGTGGAAGGCGTCCCCGTAGGTCACGGTCGCCAGGCCCGCGGCCTCGGCGGGCCCCGTCACATCGGGCTGGCCGGTGACGAGGACCTCGTGGCCGGCCGCCTGAAGCGCCCTGACGAGCGGCAGCATGGGCAGGAAGTGGGTGGCGGCGGGGGAGCTGATGAACAGGACGCGCATCACAGGTTCTCCAGGTCACGGACGACGGCGGCGGGGCTCGGCATGGCGGCCATGGTGTCGGCGAGCTCCCCTGCGCCCTTGGCGAAGCGCTCCTCGGTGAGCAGGGTGCGCACGGCCGCCGCGACGGCCGCCGGGTCGTTCTGCTCGTCGGCGGTGGCGAGGCTGAGCCCGGCGTCTGCGGCGGCGAGCAGCTCACCGCCCTGGAACTGGTCCGCCAGCTGCGGCAGGATCAGCTGCGGCACTCCGCGACCGGCCACGGTGAGCAGGGTGTTGGCGCCGCCGTGCGTGACGACCGCGTCCATCCGGTCGACGAAGCCGTTGAGGGGCGTCGGCGGGACAAGGCGCACGTTGGACGGGACGGTGCCGAGCCGGTCGAGGAACTCCTCCTGCACCGTCATCACCGCCTCGGCCTCCGGGATGTCCCCGAAGGCCTGGATGATGCCGCGGAACATCGGGATGCCGCCGAGCGCGATGGTCTGCCGCCCCATCGACACGCACACCCGGGGCCGCTCGCCGCGCTGCCGCAGCCAGCCGGGCACCTCGCCGGTCCCGTTGAACGGGATGTGCCGGATCGGGGTGGCCGCCGGGGTTCCGGGACACAGCAGCTGGGGCGGCGCAGGGTCGAGCACCACGTCCGGCCGCGGCAGTCCGCCCTCGATGCCGAGCCTTTCGCAGGCGCCCGCGAGCAGGTCCTCGGCGGTGCCGCGCATCAGAGGGCTCATCGGGTCGACGCCCCAGCGGTGCGACACCACCGGGATCTTCAGGGCGCCGCCGACGAGCAGCGCCGCCCAGTCGAGGATCTCCGAGATGACCAGGTCGGGCCGGTACTGGCGGGCCACCTCCAGGTAGCGCGGGGCCTGGTAGCGGGAGTGCAGTACCCAGATCCGGGAGCCGATGAGGGTCATCTTCGGAGTGTGCGGGCCCACCACTTCGATGGGCCGCTTGTCCGGTGGCAGCGCCGGGGACAGCAGGTCCTTCCCGAAGAACTGTCGGCCCACGGTGACCGTGGACAGGCCCGTGGCGCGGGCCGTCGCAACGATGTCGGGCTGCCCGGCGACCAGCACCTCGTGCCCGGCGCCGCGCAGTGCCCAGGCCAGCGGCGCCATGCAGGAGAAGTGGGTGGACTCGGGGCTGCTCAGGATCAGTACGCGCATGAAGGGTCCTCGTCGGGCTCGTCGGAAGGGGAGTCGGCGGTCTCCGGCCCGTGCTCCGGGCCGCGGCGCACGGCCTCGGCGAACGCGGTCACGACGGTGTCGGCGAACGCGGCGGGCAGCCGGTCGGTGCGCACGGTCGCGGTGGCCAGGGCCCCGTCCGGGGTGATCCGGACGTCGAACTCCGGCTCGGTGAACATGGCGAGCTCCCCGATCCGTCCCAACTCGACCGTGCGGCCTTCGAGTTCGAACACGGGGGTCGGGGTCGTCCTGCATCAGGAAGCTGGGCATGGGCCCCAGTGCGCCGCCGGTCAGCACGACGGTGCGTGCGAGCTGCGCACCGCCCGGCTCCTGGGCGCCGAGCGCTTCGTCCACGTTCGCGACCGCCTGCCGTGGCGGGTCGCCGCCGGCCGCCTGGTGGGGTGGCCAGAGCCGCGGGTACAGCAGGTCGACGCGGCAGCTCCCGTACGTGCCGCTCCCCCCCGGCGAGGTCGGCCCGGCTCAGGGGGCGCGAACTGGAGTGCCCGGGAGCGGCGGTGGCGGACCCGTCGGTACGGCCGGGGAGGCGCAGCTCTGACAGCTCTTCCAGATGCCCCTCCCAGTAGTCCTGCTGTGCGTCCAGGACGACCGGGCCTTCGATCCACCAGGCCAGCCGGCACAGGCCGCCCATGCTGTCCTTGTCGTGGGCGCCCGCGAACAGGAAGCCGGACTGCAGCGGCGGGATCTCGCCGGGGCCGAACCAGGGGGATGAGGAGCCGCAGATGCGACGTGCCCGCTCGGCGGCGAACAGGATGCGCACGGCGGACCTCCGGGGGATCAGTGGGGGGGCAGGGGGGCAGGGGGCCGCCAGCCGGCCGGGACCACAGCGTGGCCACCGGCCTTCGGACCTCGCTCGCGCCGCACTTGAGCCGCGCTCGACCGCGTGCGGTCCGCCCGTTCCCCTCTCGGACTCCAACGCGGTTCGAAGGCCGGCAGCGATCTTGGGCGTATGCCGAAACCCATGCGAGCCGAGCCGGAGGAGTAACTGGATGCGCTGGAACGAGATCTATGTCGCGGGCCTGGGCAGCTGGCTGCCCGAGCCGGTGCCGGTGAGCGAGTGCGTCGCGGCCGGGGAGTGCGGCCAGGAGTGGATCGACGACTTCGGGTACGAGTCCGTCCGCATCGCCCGCGAGGGTGAGGGAGAGCCCTGGACCGCGCCGCCGGACATGGCGGTCGCCGCGGCCCGCACCGCCCACGAGCGCTCCGGTCTCGCGAAGCGGGAGTACTCGCTGCTGCTGCACGGCAGCACCTGGTACCAGGGCCTGGACATCTGGCCCGCCGCGTCCTACATCGCAGGGCACACGGTCGGCACGACGGTGCCCGCGCTCGATGTGCAGCAGCGCTGCAACGTCGGCATCAGCGCCCTCGACCTGGCCGCGGCCCACCTCACCACCGGCTACGACAACGGCAGCGCCGTCATGGTCACCACCGCCGACCGCTTCGGCGGGCCCGGCGCCGACCGCTGGCGGCTGCGCCACGGCAACGCTTACGCCGACGGCGGCACGGCGACCGTGCTCTCCACCCGGGGCGGCTTCGCCCGCCTTGTCGCCACCGCTACCGTCGCGGACAACGGCCTGGAGCCGATGGCGCGCGGCGACGAGCCGTTCGGTCCGGTCTCGCGGGCCGCCGAGCGGCAGGTCGACCTGACCGCGCGCGGCGACGCCCATAAGGCAGTCAGCGACGAGACCCTCACCAACATCCGCTTCGGCAAGGTGATGACCGAGGCCAAGCAGGCCGTCCTCGACGACGCGGGCCTGGGGACCGACGACATCGCGTACGTCGTGATCCCCGCCACCGGACGAATCCCGGGCCCCTTCCAGATCCACCACCTGCTCGGCGTCGACGAGTCCGAGACCACCTGGGAGTTCGCCCGCACCAGCGGCCACATCGGCGCCGGCGACTGGGCCGCGGGCCTTGAGCACCTGCTGCTCACCGGTGCCCTGAACCCCAGGGACCACGTGCTGCTCTACGGCGGCGGCGCCGGCTACACGATCACAACAGCCGTCCTGGAGATCCTCTGCATCCCCGACTGGGCGGCCCGCCCGAGCGTATGAACCACCCTTCCACCACTGAGTAGGGCTTGGTCAGGTTGGTGCGGGGCCGGGGATGTTGCGGTGACAGGTGGGGCAGGCGACGGTCCAGAGTGCGAGGAGTAACTGCAGCTCGCGGGCGACTCGGTAGAGGCTCAGTTGCCAGCCTGGCCAGGTGCGGCCCTCGAAATGGGCCAGGCCCAGGGTCTGTTTCATCTCGCGGTGGTGTTTTCGACGCGCCGGCGCAGTTTCGCGGTGCGGACCAGGGCGGCCAGGACAACGGCAGCCCGTCGGCCACCGTGCCGGCCAGCATGGCGATGCCCAGCTGCGGCTTGGTGGCGAAGACGATCTCGTCGGGGACCCCGGCCGCCTGGTGGGCTGAGGCAACGGGCGTGAGGGAGGGTCCGGGCCTGTCGCGGGCCCGCCCGGGGGCGTCACATCTGGCCGGCCGGGCAGCGGAAGGGTCTGTCGATGCCCCGGCTGAGCAGGGACGCCTCGGTCGCCTTGTTCACGGCATCCGTCCTGGAAGTCGCGCCGAGTTTGTCGAAGATATTGCGCAGATGGCGCTTTACCGTTCCCTCGGCGATGAAGAGCCGGGCTGCGATCTGTGCATTGCTGAGGCCCTTGGCGACGTGACCGAGAACGTCGATCTCGCGTTCTGTCAGGCCCTCCGCCGACCGGTTGTTGAAATTGAGACTTCCTTGTGAAACCGACAGCACCCTGCGCTCCGGGTGGCGGTTGACGCCTCGTATGGCGGCGATGAGTTCCATACGGGATATGGTCTTCAGCAGATAGCCGTGGACTCCGTGATTCAGCAGTGATTGAACGAGCCGCGGATCATCGTGCATCGTGAGGATGATCACGCGGGATTCGGGTGAGGCTCTCTTGATCCCGAGCAGCCTCTCGCTGATGATTCCCCCCGGCATTTCGACGTCCATGAGGATGACGTCGGGACTCAGGTCCCGGGCGAGCTGGACGACGCTCTCGCCGTTGTCCGCCTCACCGACCACGTCCAGGTCGTCCTCAGCGCCGAGGCTCTCGTGGAGCGCCTCCCGCAGGAGCGTGTGGTCCTCTGCGATGAGAATGGTTATGCACTGAGCTTCGTGGTTCATGTATCCCAGGCCCCCGCCTGCTGGGTGGTCTCCGGCTGCGAGACGCTGTCAGTGTGTTGCGCCTGCTGCCTGTTCCCCTCATTGAGGTGTGGGCGACTACGTGGTCGATAATCTGTTCGCTTGTCACCCTAATCCGGAATCTATCATGAACAGGTCTCGAGAACTAAGGGGATAACGGCTATAGGGGGAGCTGAGCGAGCGGGCCGGGAGGTGCCGGCCCGCTCGCTTATCAGAGCCGTTACAGCCAACCGTTTTGCTTGGCTTTGTTCACGGCCTCCATACGGTTGCGCACACCGATCTTCTGAGTGGCCGACGAGAGGTGATTACGGATCGTGCTCTCCGAGAGGTGCAAGCGCTTCGCGAGGGCCATGACGGGAGCGCCGTCCGCCGCGGCCGCGAGTACTTCCCGCTCCCGGGTGGTCAGGGGGCTCGACCCCGCGCTGAGCGCGGCCGCCGCGAGGAGCGGATCGACGACCTGCTCCCCCGCGTGTACGCGCCGGATCGCGTGGGCGAGCTCCGCCACGGGCCCGTCCTTGGCCAGGAATCCTCGGGCGCCCGCGTCCAGGGCTCGCCGGCAGTAGCCCGGCCCGGCGAAGGTGGTGACGATCAGCACCCGGCATCCCGGCACCAGGCGCCGCAGGTCTTCGGCGGCTTCCAGGCCGGTCCGCACAGGCATCTCGATGTCGAGGACCGCGATGTGCGGGTCGGACGCGCGGGCCGCGTCAACGACCTCGGCACCGGTGCCCACCTGGGCCACGACCTCGATGTCCGTTTCAAGGTCGAGCAGTTGCGCGATCGCGCCCAGCATCATCCCTTGGTCCTCGGCCAGCAGAACCCGGATCACTGGGTACCCACCCTCACTTCACTCCTCCGGGCAACGGACAGCGTGGCCGTCAGGCGGAATCCCCCGTCCACCCCCGGTGCCGTGGCCAGCGCGCCGCCCGCCGCCGACAACCGCTCCGCGAGCCCCAGTAGACCATGGCCGGGTGCTCCGCCGTCGTTCTCAGCGGCGGGCGGTTTCGTACGGGGGCCGTCGTTACGTATCTCCAGCTCGACGCCCTCGGGGCGGTGCCGCACGGAGATCTCGCAGTGCCGGGCTTCACTGTGCCGGATGACGTTGGTGACACCTTCTCTCACCACCCACCCGAGCAACGCGTCGGCCTGGACCGGCAGCGGCGGACCGTCGTGGACGATCTCCGTCTCTATCCCCGCGTCGGTCAGCGCCAACTTGGCGCCTTTCAGCTCGGAGTTGAGGTCCCGTTCCCGGTAGCCGGATATCGCCTCGCGGATCTCCTCCAGCGAGGTGCGGCCCACGGCCTCGATATCCTGGGCGTGACGCTTGACGGTGGATGGGTCGCACTCGGCGAACCTGCGCACCGCCTCGGCCTTGACGACGATGAGAGAGATCGAGTGTCCGAGTAGATCATGCAGGTCGCGGGCGAACCGCAGCCTCTCCTCCGCGACCGCCGAGTGGGCCAGCTCCTCCTGGGCCTGGCGCAGCTCCATCACCGTGGAGAAGAGGCGCACGATGATGGTCACGATCACGCCGGAGAGCAGGGTGCTGTAGCTGATGACGATCGCGTCACCCACCTCGCCGTCGGCATAGACGGCGGTCACGCCGGCCACGAAGGAGACCAAGCCGATCACAAGTGGTGGGTGCAGCAGATGCCGCCAGCTCGCCACAGCGCTCCACACCACCGCCAACAGGGAGAACAGCCAGACCATTCCCGCGCCGAAGCGGAGGGCCAGCGTCAGGGTGAGGGCGGTGAGGACCACTGCCGGGGTGATCACCAGCAGGCGCCCGCACCGGTCGCTGAACGCCGTCCAGAGGGAGAAGAGATAGAGGGCGCAGAACGACAGGAGTCCGGCAGCGGCCTCCCAGGTCGGTGTGTCACGTCCCCCGACGATGTCGGAGAGGGCGCCGGCGGCGATGACGAGCACGGGGTAGAAGATGGTCGGCGCCTTGTGCATGCCGAACCTCTCATGGGTTAAGGCTTTCCCCTTGACCCGCACGGTCCCATCCTCCTCTAACTATGTATGGCCATCACTGGACTTACTGATCAAAATACGCCAGTCCTCCCGGTCAGGCGGTGGTGCCCCGTCGGTAGCCGAAGGCGGCGAAGACGGCCAGGGCCACGCTCCAGACGAGCAGGATCGCCAGGGCGGTGGTGCTCAGCGCGTGGCCGAGGGCCAGGTCCGACACCAACTGCTTGTAGCGGTTGATCGGTGTCCACCCCGAAACCTGTCCCAGCCAGTGCGGGAAGTTCTTGACGTCGATGAGCAAGCCGCCGACCACCGACAGGAGCAGGTAGGAGACGAGGCCCATGGACTGTGCCTTGGCGCCGTCCAGCAGATAGCCACAGCCGATCGCCAGCATCGAGATGGGGGCGATGCCCACCCACAGGACACCGACGGTCCCCGCCCATTCGGCGGCGCTGAGATGCACGCCGTTGACCAGTCCGCCGAGCAGGGTGACGGCGAGGACGGGCGGCAGGGCCAGGGTCATCGAGGTGATCGCGCGGCCGAGCACCACCGTCACCGGGGGGAGGGGGGTGAGCCGGAGCTGGCGCAGCCAGCCGGCCCGTTTGTCCTCCGAGACGCCGCCGAGGCTGTTCATCACCGCGCCCAGGGCGCCGAAGCCGGCCATACCGGCCATGTTCCGGACCTGCTCGTCGTGGCTGGAAGGACCGCCGCCCAGGTGGCTGAAGAGCAGATAGAGCGCCACGGGGGCGATCAGGGACATGATGAGGAAGCCGCTGTCGCGGACGGTGCGGCGCAGCTCAAGGCGCAGGTAGCCGAGCAACATCAGGAACCGCTCCTCTGGTGATCCGCGTTCAGTCCACTGGTCAGGGCAAGGAATGCCTCTTCAAGGCCCCCGCCGGACACTTCTACGTTGCGCAGGTGGCCTGTTCGCGCAAGGGTCGTCACGGTGAGGTCCGCGTCGGACGTGGTCAGATGGATCCGCGCGCCGCGGACCTCCACCTCGGTGACACCCGGCAGCGTCGCGAAGCCGTCGGCGCTGGTGTCGCCGAGGTCGATACTCACGATCTTGCCGCCCATGCTCCGCTTGAGCTCCGCTCCGGTGCCGTCGGCCAGTACCTTGCCCTGGGCGATGACGACGATGCGCTTGGCGTATTCGTCGGCCTCCTCCATGTAATGGGTGGAGAAGAGCAGGGTGTTGCCGCGTGCGGCGTAGGCCGCCATCGTCGTCCAGAGGTCCCGGCGCGACTGGATGTCGAGCGCGGCCGTGGGCTCGTCGAGCACGATCAGGTCGGGGTTGCCGGCCAGAGCGAGGGCGAAGCGGACGCGCTGGGCCTGGCCGCCCGAGAGCTTGTCGACACGCCGGGTGGCGAGCTTGGTGAGCTGGGCGGTCTCCAGGATCTCACCCAGGGGCAGCGGAGCCTCGTAGGTGCCGCGCACGAAGTTGATGAGCTCCTGGATGGTGACCCGGGGGATCAGCCCGCCCTCCTGGAGCATCGCGCCGATCTTCCCCTCCCGGACGGCGCGTCCGGGCTCGTTGCCGAAGAGCCGGATCTCGCCGCCGTCGTGCGGAAGCAGGCCGAGCATCATGTTGATGGTGGTGGACTTGCCGGCTCCGTTCGGGCCGAGGAGTGCCACCGTCTCCCCGCGTCCGATCTCCAGGTCGAGCCCGTTGACGGCGTGGACGTTCCCATAGGTCTTCGTCACGCTCGCGAAGCTCACCGCAGAGCCCGTCCTCTGTGGCGCTCTGGAATACGTACTTGTTTGCGTCATGGGGACAACGTTATGGTTCCGGCTTCGACCACCAATAGAGACAAAGATGCTCTCCTGAGCAGGAGATATGTCCTGCCTACGCCGGCGGAGCACAAAGCATGAGCCCCCGTACGGAACCTTACGGTCCGGACGGGGGCTCATGCCCGCTTCTGCGATCGGGTCAAGCGGCGGCGGAGATCCTGCCGTTTACAAAGGCCATGAACTCGCCGGGGGTGGTGATCGCGTCCATCTCCTCCTCGGACAGGGAGATGCCGTATTCACGCTCGGTGAGGCTGACCGCCTCCATCCGGGCCAGGGAGTCATAGCCGAGGTCCTGGAAAGACAGGTCGAGGATGTCCCCGTCAAGGCTGGTCGTCTCGTCCTCACCCGCGGCCTTGCGCAGTATCCGCTTCAGGTCGTCGATGCTGAACTCACTCATGATTTTCTCCTCAATGTGGGGGACTTGGCGCCTACGCCACCGAGCGGACGACCAGCGCGGCGTTGAACCCGCCGTAGCCGCGTGCGACGATCAAGGCGGTGGACACTGCGCCCTGCCGGGGCTCCCGGACCAGATCGAGCTCGTGGCGGAAGGCTTCGCGCGTCACGTTGACGGTCGGCGGGATGATTCCGTCGCGGATCGACAGCAGCGCAGCGGCTACATCGAGCGGCGCACCACCGGAACTCAGCCGTCCGGTCATGGTCTTGGGCGCGGTGACCGGAACCCCGCGCGGCCCGAAGACGGCGGCCAGTGCTGTGGCCTCGGCCCGGTCGAGGTCCGGGACCCCGGCCGCGTCGGCGAAGACGACGTCGACCTCGTCGGCGCGGATCCCCGCGTCAGCCAGCGCGCCCGACACGGCCGCCTCCAGACGCGGCCCACGACCGGTGGCCTGCGGGGGATCGAAGGTGGCGCAGTAGCCGGCGATCTCTCCGTAAACCTGAGCGGCGCCCCGCTCCCTGGCCTTGTCCGCGTCCTCGACGATCAGGATCGCGCCGCCCTCGCCGATCACATGGCCGCTCGCCCGCTCGTCGAAGGGCTGGTACGCCCGGTCCGGGTCGGTCCGCCGGCTGAGCCTGCCGCTCGGGATCTGTGCCGCCACCGCCCAGGGCGACAGCGGTGACTCCATCCCGCCCGACACCACCATGCCCGTACCCCGGCGCACATGCCTGCGGGCCTGGCCGAGTACGTCGAGCCCGCCGGCCTGCTCGGTGACGATGACACCCGTCGGGCCGCGCATGTTCCGGCGAATGGAGATCTGGCCGGTGTTCACCGCGTAGAACCAGGCGAACGACTGGTAGACGCTGACATGCTCGGGGCCGCGCGACCAGAGCGCCTCCAGCTCGCGCTGGCCGAATTCGAAGCCGCCCGCGGAGCTGGCCGTGACCACGCCGCGGTCGAATGGGTCGAATCCCTCGGTACCGGCGCCGGCGCCGGCGTCCTCCATCGCCCAGTCCGTGGCCGTGAGCGCGAACTGAGTCATCCTGTCGGTCTGCGGAAGCAGTCGCCCGGGAAGGTGCGCGGCAGGGTCGAACCCGCTTATCTCACCGGCGAGTCGGACGGGGTAGGAGGACGCATCGAACCGTGCGATCGGTCCGATCGCGTTCGTCCCGTCGAGCGTTCTCTTCCAGAATTCCTCGGTGCCTAGCCCATTGGGCGCGCACACACCGATTCCGGTGATGACCGCGGTCATTTCGCCGCCTTTCCCGGCCGGGTGAGCAGCATGGCGCTCTGGAAGCCGCCGAAGCCGCTGCCGACCGTCAAAACCGTGTCGAGCTTCTTCTCGCGCGCCACGAGGGGGACGTAATCGAGATCGAGTTCCGGATCCGGGTCGTCGAGGTTGGCCGTCGGCGGGATGACGCCGTGCTCGATCGCCAGGGCGCAGGCCGCGACCTCTATGGAACCGACGGCACCCAGCGAGTGCCCGATGACCGCCTTGATCGAGCTCACCGGGGTCGTGAGCGCGTGTGCCCCGAGGCTGCGTTTGAAGGCCGCGGACTCGTGCCGGTCGTTCTGCCGGGTCCCGGTGCCGTGCGCGTTGATGTAGTCGACCGCCTCGGCCGGTAGCTTGGCCTGGCCGAGCGCGGCGTCGATGGCCTCGGCCATCTCCCGGCCGTCCGGCCGCAGGCCCGTCATGTGATGGGCGTTGCTGCGGGCGGCGAAGCCCGAGATCTCGGCATAGATGCGCGCGCCCCGCCGTACCGCCCGGTCGTACTCCTCCAGCACCAGTACCGCGGCGCCCTCGGCGAGGACGAAGCCGTTGCGGGTGCGGTTGAAGGGCCGCAGCGCGTGTTCCGGGTCGTCGTTGCGGTTCGAGGTGGCCCGGATGGCGTCGAAGCAGGCGAACGTGATGGGTGACAGGGGAGCGTCGGCGGCTCCGGCGATCATCACGTCCGCCGAGCCCTCGCGGATCAGCTCGGTGGCGTGCCCGACCGAGTCCAGGCCGGAGGTGCAGCCGGCGGAGATCAGGGCTGCGGGGCCCTCCGCGCCGGCCTTCCAGGCGACCTCGGCGGCGAGCGAGCTGGGGACGAAGTAGTCGTAGAGGTGCGGGACGGCGTAGGCCGGGTCGACGACCCAGTCACGGCCGCCGTTGCTCAGGACGTTGTACTCCTCGTCGAGCTTCGTGGTGCAGCCAACGGCGTTGCCGATACTCACGCCCATCCGGCCCGGCGCGACGTCCTCGGCCTCCAGGCCGCTGTCCGCGAGCGCGTCGCGGGTGCAGACGACGGCGAACTGCGCGACCCGGTCCATGCGCCGGATCTCCTGCGGCGACAGTCCTTCCGTGGCGGGGTCGAAGTCGCACTCCGCCGCGATGCGGGACCGGAATGGCGACGGGTCGAAGAAAGTGACAGCCCTTGTGGCCGTTCGGCCCTGGACGATCCGATCCCAGAAGGCCTTCTTCCCGGGATCTCCAGGTGCCACCACACCGATACCGGTGATCGCGACACGCCGGTCCATAGTTACGCTCCCTCCGAGCGGGGCGAAGCGGATGGGGCACCTTGGGCCGGGCCGAAGGCTCGCGCCAGGCCGTCGAGGAGCGCCGGATCCGCTTCGTCACGCGCCTTGTTCACATGTCTCGTCAGCTCTTCGCGGCCCCGCCCCGTCCCGGACGCCGCGACGGGGCCGAGGACGGCGGTCCGTACCGCCGTGACCCGGGTGCCGGTTCCATCCGTTTCCAGGGCGAAGGTGCCGCGCAATGAGGTGTGCAGTGGGGGCAGCTCGCCGAGCTGCTTCCAGGCCGTACGGTCCGGCAGGTGGACGAAGGCGCGCCGGGCCGCCGGTGCCGCTCCCGTCTCGTACAGCACGATCTGGTGTTCCGGCCCGGTGTGAACGCTCTCGGCGGTGCGGCAGCCGGGCACCCGCCGAGGCCAGGCGCCCGCGTCGCGGAGGAACGCCCGTACTTCGGTGACCGGGGCGTCGAGGAACAGGGCGTCCTCCTGCCGTACGGTGCGGGCGGCCGCCTCGGCGCCCTGCTCGGCCGTCCGCTTGAGGGCGGCGAGCTGCATCGGAATTCCCCGTTCCATCCGGGCGGCGAACGCTCCGTCGTCGTCGTCGGCCGCCTCCCAGGAGTGCCACAGTTCGACGAGGCACTCCTCCGGGCCCACGGTTCGGACGCGCCATTCGCCGCGCAGGGAGGTGACCGGCGGCGGAGGCCCCAGGTGTTCGAAGGCGACCGTTCCGGCCGCGGGGTCGAGCTCCCGCCGGGCCGTCCAGGTGCGTACGGCGTCGCCGTCGGCCACCCAGCGCTGGACCAGGTCACCGGTCGCCGTCCGCTCCAGGCAGGCGATGTGCACGACCGTGGGCGAGGACCGGACCGGCTCGGTGGGGTCGGCCAACAGAGCGTAGACGGACGCCGCCGTCCTGCCGACGGTCAGGCTGTGGGAAGTCGATCCGTGGGTGGTCACTGTTCCTCCTCGTCGGCGTCGGCGGGCTTCTCGGCCACGACGACCCGTAGCGGCAGGCCGTCGCGCCGGTGGACGCGGGCGCCGACGAGGCCGCACGCGTCCAGCATCCGCACGTAGTCGTCCGGGGAATGGACTTCGCCACCCGCCGTCCAGGCCAGCATGAGCAGTTCGAGCATGTGGGCGTGGTGGGCCTGGGCCGGGGGCACATCGCCCGTGGTGAAGCCGGCGATCACCAGCCGGCCGCCCGGCCGCAGCACACCCGAGAGCCTGTGCAGGAGCGCGCTCGAGCGCTCCTTGGAGAACTGACAGAGCAGATTCGATACGACGACGACGTCGTAGGAGCCGCCGAGCGGCACGGAGAAGGCGTCACCCGCGATGAATCCGGTGCGGTCGGCAAGCCCGAGCCGCTCGGCGTGCTTACGGGCCACATCGAGCACGTTCGGCCAGTCCAGGCACCAGACCCGCGACAGCGGATCTCCGCCTGCCACGGCGTAGCCGAACAGTCCCGCGCCACTGCCGACGTCCAGGATGTCCGCCCGACCGGTGCCGAGCGTCTCGGCCACGAAAGCCGCACCCGCCTTGGTGACGAACGTCAGGTTCTCCGCGAAGTCCACCCAGTAGCCACAGCCGGGTGAGTCGGCCGTCTCCTCGGTGAGCGGGGCACCGGTCCGTACGATGTCGCCGAGCCGCTTCATGGTGTCCCACTCCCAGTCGCTGGAGGCGACGTTCACATTCGCACCCGCATAGCCGGGACTTGAGGTGACGAGCAGGTCGGCACCGCCGTCGGGAAGCCGGAAGCGCTCGCCGTCGGCGTCAAGGAGCCCGGCGGCGACGAGGCTCCGCAGCAGGATCCGGGTCCCGCGCGGTGAGGTCTTGAGCGTGGCCGCCACTTCACCGGCGTCGGCCGGCCCGTTCGCGAGGGCGTCGAACAGCCGCAGCTCCACGGCGGTGCGGAGCAGATAGGTGGACCGATAGGCCGTCATCATCTCCAGCAGCCGCTGACGAGTGATCGTCATGGGCACTCCTTTCGCCGTGAGATCAGGGGCCGGGGACCGGGGCGACTCGCCTTCAAGGGTCGTTCCAGATACCAGCGTGCGGGAGCCTGTTCGAGCGAGCCTCAATGCCGGGCCGAGGCCGATTTCAGAGCTTCCATCGACGCTCCATAACGGCTCGAACCGATCACGCCACCTTGACAGTGGGAGTGGTCCAACGACGCCTTGCCTGGAGGCAGTGACAATGAACGAGGGAAAAGCACTGCTGTTGAAGCAGGTTCGCCAATACCATCAGGATGCCTCGCCCCCAACGGAGTTCATTCCGGGGGTCACGCCCATTCTGCCGTCCGGTGCCGTCCTTGACGAGGAGGACAGGGCGGCGCTCGTCGGGGCCGCACTCGACATGCGGATAGCGTCGGGGGTCCATTCCCTGAAGTTCGAGCGGACCTTCGCCAGGACACTGGGCCGCAGGAAGGCACACCTCACGAACTCCGGGTCCTCCGCGAATCTGCTCGCCCTGTCGGCTCTGATGGCACCCGAGCTCGAAGACCGCCGGCTCGTACCCGGTGATGAGGTGATCACCGTCGCGGCAGGTTTTCCGACCACGGTGAATCCCATCATTCAGAACGGGCTGATACCCGTCTTCGTGGACGTCGAACTCGGCACTTACAACACGACATACGAGCGGGTCGAGGCCGCGATCGGTCCCCGGACCCGGGCCATCATGATCGCGCACGCGCTCGGCAATCCCTTTCCGGTGGCGGAAATCGCCCAGCTCGCCGAGGATCGCGACCTGTTCCTCATCGAGGACAACTGCGACGCCCTGGGATCCCTGTACCAGGGACGACAGACCGGCACGTTCGGCGATTTCGCCACCCTCAGTTTCTACCCGGCGCACCACATCACGATGGGTGAGGGCGGCTGTGTGCTCAGCGACAACCTCGTGCTGGCGAGGGTCGTCGAGTCACTGCGCGACTGGGGGCGGGACTGCTGGTGCGAGCCCGGCGAGAACAACAAGTGCCGTAAGCGCTTCGAATACCAGATGGGGTCGCTGCCCTACGGCTACGACCACAAGTACATGTTCTCGCACGTCGGTTACAACCTGAAGTCGACCGATCTCCAGGCCGCACTCGGACTCACCCAGCTGAGCAAGCTCTCCGAATTCGGTGTCGCCCGGCGGCGCAATTGGCTCCGACTGCGCGACGGGCTCGCGGGGATCCCCGGACTTCTGCTGCCCGAGGCGGCCCCTGACAGTGATCCGTCCTGGTTCGGATTCGCGATCACCGTGCTGCCGGAAGCGCCCTTCGGCCGTCGCGAACTCATCGACTTCCTTGAATCACGGCAAATCGGCACGCGACTGCTCTTCGCCGGCAACCTCACCCGGCACCCGGCCTATCAGGACCGGAAGTTCCGGGTCGTGGGGGACCTCGGCAACAGCGACATCGTCACCGAGCGGACGTTCTGGGTCGGAGTCTATCCAGGGCTGACCGAAGAGATGATCGACTATGTGGTCGCTTCCATCCGGCAATTCACCCTGAGCCACCGCTGAGCAGAAAGAGAACGGACATGAAGGCTTTGGTTCTCTCGGGCGGAAAGGGCACGAGGCTTCGCCCCTTCACTCACTCCATGCCGAAACAGCTGGTCCCGGTCGCCAACAAGCCCGTACTGGTGCACTGTCTGGAGAACATACGGGACATCGGGGTGACCGAGGTCGGCCTGATCGTGGGCGACCGGCGGGACCAGATCGAGGCCGCGGTCGGCGACGGCTCGGGGCTCGGGCTGCGGATCACCTACATCGAGCAGGACGCGCCGCGCGGACTCGCGCACACCGTCGCCATCGCACGGGACTTCCTCGGTGACGACGACTTCGTGATGTACCTCGGCGACAACGTGGTGGTCGGCGGCGTCGCCGAGGCCGCGGCGGACTTCCGCGCCCACCGGCCGGCCGCGAGCGGAATGGTGGTCAAGGTGGCCGACCCCAGCGCGTTCGGTGTCGCCGAGGTCGGCCCGGACGGAAGGGTGGAGCGGCTCGTCGAGAAGCCGAAGGAGCCGCGCAGCGATCTCATTCTGATCGGCGTGTACTTCTTCACCCCGGCCATCCACCAGGCGGTCGCCGCCATCGAGCCCAGCACGCGCGGCGAGTTGGAGATCACCGATGCCATCCAGTGGCTGGTCGACTCCGGCGCAGACGTAAGGGCCCGCGACTACGGCTGCTACTGGAAGGACACCGGTCGTGTCGAGGACATCCTGGAGTGCAACCGTGAGCTCCTGGACGGGCTGACCCACGAGATCGCCGGAGAGGTCGATGCGGCCAGCGTGATCAGCGGGCCGGTCGTCGTCGAGGCGGGGGCTCGTGTCGTGGATTCCCGCGTCACCGGCCCCGCCGTCATCGGCGCCGGTACCGTGCTGCGGGGCTGTGCCGTGCGGCCGTACACGGCGATCGGCCGTGACTGCGTCCTGACCGGGACGGACATCGGCGATTCCATCGTGCTTGAGGGCGCCTCGATCGACCAGGTGGCCGGAATCCAGGGCTCCTTGGTGGGGCGGCAGGCTCGGATCCGTTCCCTGGAGGACCAGGAGCGGCACCGGCTCATCGTGGGGGACGACACTCTGGTGGAGGTGGCCGCCTGATGAGGTTCCTCGTTACGGGTGGAGCCGGTTTCATCGGTTCCCACTACGTCCGGACCCTGCTCGCCGGCGGCTACCCCGGCTATGAGGACGCCCACGTCACGGTCGTGGACAAGCTGACCTACGCCGGGAACACCGCCAACCTGCCGATGGACCATCCACGGCTCACGTTTGTGCGCGACGACATCTGCGATCTGCCGGCGCTGCTCGACGTGTTCCCCGGACACGATGCGGTGATCCACTTCGCCGCCGAATCGCATGTGGACCGTTCCATCGAGGCGGCTCACGAATTCGTCCGCACCAACGTCAGCGGCACCCAGAACGTCCTTGAGGCGGCGCTGCGCAGTGGTGTGGAGCGCGTCGTGCACGTCTCCACGGACGAGGTCTACGGGTCGATCGCCGAGGGGTCGTGGACGGAGAAGTGGCCGCTGGAGCCCAATACGCCGTACGCGGCGTCGAAGGCGGGCTCGGACCTGGTGGCGCGCTCGTACTGGAAGACGCACGGCCTGGATCTGTCGATCACCCGGTGCTCGAACAACTACGGGCCCCACCAGCACCCCGAGAAGCTGATCCCGCTGTTCATCACCAATCTGCTCGAGGGCAAGCGGGTGCCGCTGTACGGCGACGGCCTCAACATCCGCGAGTGGCTGCACGTCGACGACCACTGCCGGGGCATCCAGCTCGTCCTGACCAAGGGCCAGGCCGGCGAGGTCTACAACATCGGCGGCGGCAACGAGCGCACCAACGTACAGATCACGCACGCGCTCCTGGAGCTCCTGGGCGCCGACGAGTCGATGATCCGCAGGGTCCCCGACCGCAAGGGCCACGATCTGCGCTACTCCATCGAGGAAACGAAGATCCGCGAGGAGCTGGGCTACGCCCCGCTCACGTCCTTCGAGCAGGGCCTGGCTGACACCGTCGCCTGGTACCGCGACAATCCCGGCTGGTGGAAGGCCGCCAAGTACGGCGAGGCGTCCGCCGGCTGACAGCGGGGCGCACGACGGACAGACGGACAACAGCGGCCGGGCTCCCAGGGAGCCCGGCCGCTGTCCGTCGTACCGCGGTGATTCAGTGGGCGGTGAGCGCCGCCTCCCACAGCGACCGGAGCATCTCCTCCAGGTTCCGGCGGGGTGTCCAGCCGAGCAGTGTCCGGGCGGCGGTGACGTCGTACCGCTGGCGGCCGTCCGACCCGCGTACGGGCCAGGCGGGTTCGCCATCCGTCACGATCTCGGTCGGCACCCCGCTGATGGCGACGAGGGCGTCGACCATGGTCCGTATGTCCACCGATTCACCCCGGGCGATGTTGACGACGCCCTCGACGGCCGATTCGCCGGCCGCCAGGACCGCGGCCACCAGATCGCGCACATCGAGGAAGTCACGGTGCTCGGGCCTGCTGACCAGAGTGAGGACCGCGGGCTCCCCCGTGCCGAGCGCCGCGCGCAGCCGGGCGGTCGTCGCGCCGGGGAGGCTCACCGGGGACAGGCCCGGCCCGATCACGTTCGACACGCGCAGGACCATCCCCGACACCCGTCCGCCGCGCGTCGCGTCGAGGACGGCGTTCGTGGCCTGAAGCTTCGTCCGCCCGTAGGCGGAGGCCGGCACGGTTTCGGTGCGCTCGTCGATCCGGGTGCCCTGGGCGATCGCCCCGTACTCGTGCACCGAGCCCAGATGGACCAGGCGGATCCGTCCGCCGACGGCGGCGAGGGCGGCGAGCAGATGCTCGACCAGCGTGACATTGGAACGCACCATGCGCTCCTCGTCACCGCCCCACACCTCTCCCGCCGCGTTGACGACGACCCGGGGGGATTCCGCGCGCAGCAGTTCCGCTATCGATTCCGGACCGCTCCTCGCGACGTCCATGGCGACGAACTTGGCGCCCATGGGAAGGTCGTGGGGCCTGGAGCGCCCCACGACCGTGACATCATCGTTCAGGGCCGCGCAGATGTGCCGGCCCACGAACCCCGTTCCACCAAAAATCACCATGTTCTGTGACATGTTCAGGATCGTGGCAGAGGATCTTAGAGCTGCCCTCGAAGCCACGGGAGCGGACGCGGGCTAGCGCGCCAGCGCCTCCAGGGCCCCGACCAGCTCGGACGGTGCGGGCTGAGCCGCCATCTCGTCCCGGAGCCGCTCCGCGCCCTCCCGGTGCCGTGGATCGTCCAGGACGTCAAGGAGCGCCGCCCGGATCCGCTCCGGATCACCCTGCTCCGCCTCGGGCACCAGCCGGCCCGCCTCGCACGCCTCCAGCCGCTCGCCCAGCACCTGCAGCACCGGATGTCCGGGAGCGAGTACGACCTGGGGCACCCCGAAGTGAAGCGCCGTGTGGGTGGTTCCCGCCCCGCCGTAGACGACGGCGCAGTCGAAGCCGTCCATGACCAGGTTGAGGGGCACCGGGTCGACGATCGTCACCGACTCCGGCGCCCGCGCCCGCAGCTCCTCCTGGTGCTCCGGGACACAGGTGACGACGGCCTCAAGCCCGGCGCACGCCTCCAGAGCCGCGATGGTCAGCTCCCGGCGGCCGTCAAGGGCCAGGGAGCGGGTGCCCAGGCAGACCAGGACGCGACGCCCGCTCCGCGCGGGCACCTCGGCGGGCAGCCTGCCCGGCCCGTTGTACGGCAGGTAGCGCACCGTCCGTGCGGCGGCCGCCTCGGGGTGCTGCAGGCTGGGCGGGCAGGGGTCGACGATGAGCGACGGCGCCGGAAGGCCGCTGTCGCATCCGGCCTCCACCGCGGCGGTGTGCAGGATTTCCCGGGCCGGTCCCCAGGCCTGGGTGGTGAGGACATCGGGTCCCCACCGGTGCTGCACCACCGGCACATCGTGGACGCCGCCCACGATCAGCCCGCTGAACTCGAGCGGCTCACAGAGCACGAGATCCGGCCGCCACCGGGCGGCCAGGGCGAGATAGTCGTCGAGCACGGTGTCGATCCTGCCGAGCCACCGCCGCGCGAGCCGGTCCCACCCGGCTTCCCATACCCCGCCATGCTCCCCCGCCCGGTCCACGCCCAGGTGTCCCGGCACGCTCCGCTTCCGCGGCACGCCGTCGCCTGCGCCGAGCGAGGCGGCGGGCAGTCCGGCGGTCTCGGCCGCGCGGACCACGTCTTCCGTGCCCGCCACCAGGACGTCATGCCCTGCCGAGCGCAGCGCCCAGATCAGCGGAACCATCGGCATCAGGTGAGTGGGCCAGGTGGCCCCGACGAGTATGCGCACCAGCGTCCTCCGTGCAGAGCTGTTCAAGAGCGCCGACCAGGTCGGCGGGCGTGGGAAGTGCGTCGATCCCGGTACGCAGCCGGTTCGCCCGGTCGCGGTATGCCGGTTCGTCCAGTGCCTCGGCCAGGGCGGCGGCGATGCCGTCCGGGGTGGCGAGGGTCTGGGGGTCGTCGAGCCATCGGCCCGCCCCGAACGCCCGGACGCGCTCGGCGCAGTCGACGAGCAGGGAATGCCTCGGGCCTTCGGGAAGCGGGGGCACGACGACGGCCTGCGGCACGCCGTACGCGGCGGCCGTGCCCGCCGTGCCGTGCCCGCCGTGGTGCACCACGAGGTCACAGTCGTACAGGAGCGACTGGATCGGTACCGGGTCTATGACCCGTACGGAGCCGTACGACTCGCTCTCGCGCAGGCTCTCACGGAGCCACGACGAAGCCGCCACCAGCGTCTCGGTGCCCGGCAGCCGGTCGCAGCCGCGCAGCAGGTTCTTCATCAGCGCAAGGACGGGTTCCTTTTCCAGTCCGTCAACGCTGAAGAGGACGAGCACCCGCCGGCGGGCGGCGGAGGTGAGCAGCTCCGGGTGGAACGAGCCCGGCCCGTTGTAGGGCACGTACCGGACTTGGCGCGCGGGGCGCAGGCCGGGTGTCTGCAGGCCGGGAGGGCAGGGGTCGACAATGAGGTCGGGTTCCGGCAGCCCGTCGGCAAGGCCCAGCGCCACGCAGCTGTCCCTCAGGGCCTCGGCCGCCGCGCGGAACGCCGTGTCGGGCAGGTCTCCCGGGCCGAACCGCACATGGACGACGGGAATGTCAAGGAGCCCGCCGAGAATCAGCGCGTTCCACTCCAGCGGATCGGTGACGATCAGGTCGGGCCGCCAGGTGTCGGCCGTCTCGCGGTAGCCGGCCAGATAGGTGTCCACCCGGCGGCGCGTCCGGTCGGCGACCGACGGGGCCGCCGCGGTTCCTCCGGGCGGGACGCCGACGATCTCCGCCGCCGACAGGCCCGCCCTCGTGCCCGCCAGTGCCACGTCGGCGTCGCCCGCCACCAGGACCTCGTGGCCGGCCGCCCGCAGGGCCCAGGCCAGCGGAACCATGGGCATGAGATGAGTCGGCCAGATGGCTGTGAACAGTACGCGCAAGGCTTCTCCTCGGTGACGTACGCGTCAGCGCCCGCCGGCGACGGTGACCGACTCGCCGGTGATGTTGCCGTTGGCCGCCGATGCCAGGAAGACGATCAGGTTGGCCACGTCCTCGGGCCGGGTGAGCGTGCGGCTGGGCGTCGCGGCCCGCTCCGCCTCGCGCGCCTGCTCGGGCATCCTGGCCCGGACCCGCTCGGTGAGAGTCACCCCGGGGCAGACGACGTTGACCAGCACACCGGAGGCTCCCGCGTCCCACATCAGGCTGCGGGTGAAGCCATGCAGCGCCGCCTTGGCGGCACCGTAGAACTCCATGCCCGCACGGCCGTTCCGGGCGAGGTGTGAGGAGACCAGGACGATCCGGCCCCAGCCGCGTTCCCGCATGGCGGGCAGCACGAGCTGCACGGTGCGCAGCGTCCGCAGGAGGTTGTCCTCGACGAACGGCACCCACTCCTCGGGCGGGGCGGTCGCGAAGGAGTCCGCGTCGGGACGGCGGCCCGAGAGCCGCGCGGCCAGCGGGACCAGCACGTCGAGGCCGCCGTGGGAGCGCTCGATCTCCGTCACCGCAGCGGCGACGGAATCGGGGTCGTCGAGGCTGTAGCGGATGGCGAAGGAGCCGTTGCCGAGCTCTTCGGCGAGCCGCTCGGCGGCTTCCCGGTTGGTGTTGTATCCGGTCACGACCCGTGCGCCGACCGCGGCGAATGCCCTGGCCACCACGGTTCCCAGGTCGCCGGTCGCACCTGTGACGAGCACGGTGCGGCCCGAGAGTCCCAGATCCATCAGTGCGTCACCTCCTGAATTTCCTGATCGGTCGCGGTGGCGGAGGTCCGCGGCGCGGCCCCCGGTGCCGCGCGGAGCATGCGGACGATCTCGTCGAGGACACGTCGGCCGAACCCGGCGGGCAGCCGGTCGGCCCGGGTACTGACCGTCAGTTCCAGGCCATCGTCGGCACCGGGTTTGACGGCCAGTTCGATCTCGGTGGCCGTGGCAGGTGAGTCAAGGCGCAGCACCTGGGACCGGCAGCCGGGCAGCGTCAGCACGGGGAGCCCCTCGTCGTGCAGGAGCAGCATCGGCAGGTTCAGCAGGGAGAGTCCGCTGCCCGCCATGAACGCCATCCGCGCGACATCGCCGAAGGTGACGTCCTGCGCCGCCAGCGCACCGGCGACCGCGTCCTGGGCCGCGTCGAACCAGTCCGCGCCCGAGGCGGACCGCAGCCGTACGCACACGGAGTCGATTCGGCAGGTGATACCGCCCAGCACCGTCCGTTTGGCGACCGGCACCATGATCCCGAAGTCGCTCTGGCCGGTGAGGCCGGCGAGCGCCGCACCGTACACGCCCACGAGGGCCCCGGTCCTGCTGCTGCCGCGCCGACGGCAGTGGTCGTCCCAGGGCGCGAGCTCGGCGGCGGTGACGTGGGCCTGGGCCTTGGCAATGGGGCCGGACGCCGCCATGGACGGCAGGTGCTGGGGGAGTTCGAGCTCCGGGAGCCCGTCCATCTCGTGCTTCCAGAAGCGTCGTTGAGACGTCAGGTCGGCGAGCGCCAGTCCCTGCTGGTAGGCGGTGGCGAGCTCGGTGAGTGTGGGGGCCGGTGCCGGGAAGACGGGTGCCGCTCCGGCCAGGCGAGCCCGGTAGGCCACACTGAGATCGGCGGCGAACGGCTCCTCGGAGAGCCCGTCGAAGGCGGCATGATGAGCCGTCAGCCCGAACAGGGTGCGGCCGGTGTCCCCGGACCGCAGGACGGCGGTGCGCCACACCCGGCCGTTCGCGATGTCCAGGGGCCGGAAGAGCGTCGCCCGCAGCGTCGCCACCGCCTCGTCCTCGGTTCCGGCGTCGGGCAGGTCGTGGAATTCCGGCTCACGGTCCTCCACGGCCGGCACGGCCAGGCCCTCGTCCACGAGGTAGCGGGCGCCCAGCGCCTCGTGCCGCCGTTGCACGTCGGCCAGGGCCGCGGCGAGGGCGCCGCGGTCGACCTCGCCCTCGATCCACCAGGCGAGCTGGCACACGTACCGGGTGCTGGGTGTCTCCTCCCCCGAGAGGTAGCTGGCGGGCTGCGGAGGCAGCCGTACCGCTCCGGACGCGTCGGTGACGCCGAGCGGATCGATCTCCGCCTTGGTGCCCGCTTCCACGGCCTCGGCAAGGCGGGCAAGGGTGGGGTGGGTGAAGACGGTGCTCAGGGGGACCGTGAGCCCGAAGTGTTCGCGGATTCCGGCCGTGAGGCGGGCCGCGAGCAAGGATGTGCCGCCGAGCTCGAAGAAGTGGTGCCCGGCGTGGTGGATCGGCAGTCCGTCGAACAGCTCGCTCCACAGGGCCGCCAGGCGTTCCGCGACCGGCCCCGCCAGCGGGGGCGCTCCGGCATCATCGGCGGCGGGCTCCATGAGGTCCGGCGCGGGCAGCGCCTTGCGGTCCACCTTTCCGCTGAGGTTGAGCGGGAAGGCGTCCAGGGCGAGGAAGCGGATCGGAATCATGTAGGCGGGCAGCCGCAGGCGGCAGTACCCGACGAGTTCGGTGTCGGTCGCCCGCCGGTCCGGATCCGCCGGGATCCAGTACGCCACCAGGTGCTGCTCGGACCCGATCGCGGCGGCAACGACCAGGGCGTCGGCGACCCCGTCGTGGGTGCGCAGTACGGCGGCGATCTCGTCCGGCTCGATGCGATGTCCGCGGATCTTCACCTGGTTGTCGGCCCGGTCGAGGTATTCGAGGGTGCCGTCGGGGCGGGTCCTGACGATGTCGCCGGTGCGGTAGAGCCGGGACCCCGGCGGCCCGAACGGGTTGCGGACGAAGCGGGCGGCGGTCTCGTCGGGCCGGTTCCGGTAACCCCGGGCGAGCCCGGTGCCGCCGATGCAGAGCTCGCCGGGCACCCCGACCGGCAGGAGCGCCTGGCGCTCGTCGAGTACGTATACGGTGGTGTTCTGCAGAGGCCGTCCGATGGCGACCCGGTCGGGGTCACGCGGCACCTCCCACAGCGTGGACCAGATGGTGGTCTCGGTTGGCCCGTACACGTTGACGAGCCGCCGCACCCGGGGCCGGAGCCGCCGGGCGAGATCGAGGGAGAGCGCTTCGCCGCCAGCCAGGGCAACGACCGAAGGGAAGTCGAACCCCGCCTGGAGCAACAGCTTCCAGCTGGACGGGGTGGCCTGGACGTGGCTCACCTCGTGGGCCTCGATCGCCTTCACCAGGGTCTGGCCGTCGCGGGCCTGCTCGGTGCCCGCCAGCACGATCCGGCCGCCGGAGACGAGCGGGAGGTACAGCTCCAGGCCCGAGATGTCGAAGGACGTCGAGGTGACGGCCAGCCAGGTGCCGCCGGCGCCGACCTCGTCGCGCATGGCGAGGAGCAGGTTGACCAGAGACCGGTGTTCGATCTTCACGCCCTTGGGGCGTCCGGTGGACCCCGAGGTGTACATCAGATAGGCGAGCCGGCCGGCCGTGGAGGGCCGCGGCGGTGCCGCGACCGCCGGGGCCGGGCCGGTGCCGAGCTCCAGGACCGCACCGGGAAACCCCTCCGGCAGCAGCCTCCGGTGTCCGGCCTCCGCGATCACGACGGAGGCCCCGGAATCCTCGAGCATGTAGTGGATCCGGTCGGCGGGCAGCTCCGGGTTGAGCGGCAGGTAGGCCGCACCCGCCTTCCACACGCCGAGCAGAGCGGCCACGAGCTCGGGGTTCCGGTCGGCCAGCACGCCGACCACGGATTCGGGCTGCACGCCAGCGACGAGCAGCCGCCTGGCGTACCACTCGGCCCGTTCGTCGAGTTCCCGGTACGTCACGTGGGTGCCGTCCGGCGATCCGGCATCGACCAGGGCGACCGCGTCCGGGGCGGACCCCACGTGGTCGGCGAAGAGTTCATGCACCGGGCGCCACGAGCGCGGCACGGCAGTGTCGTTCCAGCGACGTACCAGCAGGTCGCGTTCGGCCGGGGGGAGCAGCTCCAGGGCGGACAAGGGTGTCTCCGGCCGCTGTGCCGCGGCCGTCAGCAGGGCCAGGAACCGTTCGGCCATTCGCTCGACGGTGTCTTGGTCGAACAGGGCGGTGGTGTACTCCAGCACCCCGGCGATCGACCCGTCCGGCTCCGTGCGGAGCCGCATGGCCAGCTCGGTGTCTGCGCCGGTCGCCGTGGCGGGTGCGGTGGCCTCTTCCTCGTACAGGTCGAAGAGCACCCGGCAGGGGAGGTCACCCGACGGCGTGGTCGTGGAGTCCGCCAGCGTGCGGCCGACCCGCTCGACGGCCTCGTCGAAGGCCGGGTCGCCGGTCAGCTCGCACAGCAGCGCCGGTGTGCCGAGGCCCGGGGTGCCGACCGGCACGCTCCACTGCCCGCTGTGGCGAGCCAGCAGAGTGGCGAAGGCGGTGAGCAGCGTCGCGTACCGGGCGGTGGCAGCGAACGAGGCGGGCACCGTGAAGGCGACCCGGTCCCTGCCGGGGTCCGGCGGAGCCGGCCGGGGCCGGTCGGTGGGGAGTTCCAACGGCGTGACGCCGTTCAGCTCAAGTCGCATGGGCGAGCGGCCTCTCAACTCTGGATGCGGCGGACGAAGCGGTGGCAGGCGAAGGTCCCGACGGCGGCGACCGCGAGGGTCAGCACGCCCAGCACCGCCCAGATGGGCATGTGGCCGAGCTGGGGAGTGAGGGCGGCCCGCATCCCCTCGCTCATGTAGACGACGGGGTTGATCAGCACCGCGTACTGAAGCCATTCGATGGAGCGGAGCGCCGACCACGAGTAGTACACGCAGCCGAACATCGTCATCGGCAGCACGATCAGGACGATCATGGTGCTGGCCTTCTGGATCTCAAGGAGCGTTCCGCAGACCAGCCCGCAGCTCGCCGCGAGCATCGAGGACAGAATCAGCACGGCGAGGAACAGCGGCCAGTTGTGCACATGGACGTCCGGGGCCTGGCCCTTGGCGTGCACCACCATGACCACGGGGAAGACCACGACCCCGGAGAGCAGGCCCTGGAAGCCGGCCGAGATGATCTTCTGGACAGCCACCGACCAGAGAGGGATCGGGGCGAGAGCCCGGTCCTCGATGTCCTTGTAGGTCAGCTCCATCAGGAGCGGCATCATCACGCTCGTGAGGCCCTGGTTCGCGATGGCGACGGCGACGAGCCCGGGCACCAGGGTGGTCGCATACGCCGACGAGCCGCCCACGCCGTTGCCGACCTTGGGCAGCACGAACGCGAAGGTGAAGGTGAGCAGCACCGGCTGCGAAAGCACCTTGATCAGGAACATGATCGCGTCCTGCCGCCACACCAGCAGATCGCGCCAGAACAGCGCGCGGAACGCCTTGGCGTAGGTGGCGTGCGGCCGGGGCCGGCCGGCGTCGAGTGCCGCATAGGCGTTCATGCCTGGAAGTCCCTTCCGGTCAGGGCGAGAAAGGCCGTCTCGAGGCTGGGCGGTGTGGAGAAGGCGTTGCCGACCGAAAGGCCGTGGTCGGCGCCCGCGTCCGCGAGCTTGCCGAACAGGCCCTCGGGCTCCGTGGAGTAGACCCGCAGCCGGTTGCCGTCGGTCTCGGTCCTGCGTACGCCGGGCAGCTTGCCCGCCGTCTCCGCGACCGGCTCGGCGGGGCCGTCGAAGTCCATGGTGAAGACGGTGTCCGCGCCCGCCGTCCGCTTCAGTCCTGCCACGGTGTCGCAGGCGAGCAGAGAACCGTCGTCGATCACTGCCACCCGCTGGCAGAGCGACTCGACTTCCTCCAGATAGTGGCTCGTGAGCACGATCGTCTGCCCGGAGGCGTGGAGCTCCCGCAGCGCCTCCCAGAGGTTGAGGCGGGCCTGGGTGTCGATGCCCGTGGTGGGTTCGTCGAGGAAGAGCACGTCGGGCCGGTGCATCAGGGACCGGGCGATCTTCAGGCGCTGCGCCTGGCCGCCGGAGACCCATCCCACCTTCGCCTTCGCCCGCTCCGCCAGGCCGAAGACCTCCAACAGCTCCAGGGCGCGCCGGCGGGATTCCCTGCCGCTCATGCCGAAGAGCCGCCCGCGCATTTCGAGGTTCTGGCTGAGGGTCAGGCCACGGTCGAGCCCGGTGTCCTGGGTGACGACCGAGATCCTGCGCTTGACGTCGACGGGACGCTTGATCACGTCCGCGCCCGCGACGGTCGCCCGTCCCCCGGTCGGGGTGACCAGAGTCGTGAGCATGCCGATCGTCGTGGACTTTCCCGCACCGTTGGGGCCGAGCAGCCCGAACAGCTCGCCGGTCCGGATCTCCAGGTCCAGGCCCGTCACCGCTGGGACGGACTGACTGCCCCCGACGTAGACCTTGGAGAGCCCGGCCGTTTCTATCGCTAGGTCGACCATGGCAGTGACACCTCTAGTAGACATCGAGAAACAAGGAAGGGCAGGGCGGTGGATCTGGGAACGGGTGCCACCGCTCCCGAGTACGCCGCCGATCCTCCGGCCCTCCCTTGGAGGCCCGTTCAAGGCTGCTCCTAGGGAGGGCCGTCGGCGGTCGGCTGTGCTGTCAGGACCGGACGTCCACCGGCGCGCGGGCCGGCCACGCGTGGAAGGTCCCGCGCTGGTGGAGTAGCGGCGGGCGGGACGAGACCTCGCAGTGGTCCACCGTGGCGATGAAGATCCAGTGGTCACCCGCCTCCACGGTCCGCACCACCGAGCACTCGGCGTGGGCATACGCGCCGTCCAGCAGCACCGGCGCGCCGGCCGCAACGTGCGCAGGACGCCAGCGGACGTGGGTGAACTTCCGGTCGGAGCGCCCCGCGAAGACGCGTACGGCCTCCTGGCCGTCTGCCGCCAGCATGTTGACCACGAAGGCGCCCGAGGAGCGCAGGGCGCGCAGGGTCTGCGAGCGCTTGTCCACGCAGACCAGCAGCATGGGTGGTTCGGCGGACACGGCGGTGATGGCGCTGCAGGTGAAGCCGCGGGGTTCGCCGTCGGCGTCGAGGGCCGTGACAACCGACACCATTGTCGGGAAGGAGCTGAAGAAGTCCCGGAAGAGCTGGGCGTCCACCGGCTATGCCTTGGCGCGATACGTTTCGAGCACGTCCCACAGGGCGCGTGGGGTGGCGAACGTGCGCCCGTTCAACGCGCTGTCCGGAAACTTGACGCCGTACCGCTCCTCCAGGCGCATCAGCAGATCGATCGTGCCGATAGAGCTGAGCCCGGCCGCTCTGAGGTCGCTGTCAGGCCCCAGCGGGGTCTCCGATGCGGAGGTCCGCAACACCGTGAGCAGGATCTTCTCGAATTCCGTGTCCAGCATCAGGGGGTCCTCTCTTCGCGTGTGTCGCCGCCCGGTTCCGTTCCGGCGGCCTGTAGTTCCTCACGGAGCCGTTTGCGGTCCGTCTTGCCGTTGGGGGTGAGCGGGAGCCCGTCCCGGATGTGGCAGACGGCCGGGACCTTGACCTGCTCAAGGCGGCGGCCCAGCTCCCCGAGGACCTGTTCCGGGGTGAGCGTCGTGACGGCGAGGAGGGTGAGGTCGCGGGTGCCCTCGGGGGGCAGTACGGCGACCTCGGAGACGCCCTCGATGTCCAGCGCCGCCGCCTCGATCTCCGACACGCTGGTGCGTACGCCGTGCCGCTTGAACAGGTCGTCCCTGCGGCCCTCGAAGTAGAGATGGCCTTCGGCGTCCAGCCGACCGTAGTCGCCGGTGAGCAGGGTCACGTCACCAGTGACGGGCGAACGGTGGTAGCGCGCGGCCGTCAGCTCCGGCGCCCGCCAGTAACCCGCCATCAGGTGAGGGCCGCGGACGGCGATCTGTCCGGTGTCACCCGGTGGCAGTGGCGCTCCGTCCTCGCCCAGTACGAGCACCTCGGTGCCCGTCAGCGCTCTGCCCACCGAACCGGGATGGTCCAGGTCGCCGTCCGGTTCGAGGACGGTGACA
The DNA here is from genome assembly GCF_001542625.1 of Streptomyces griseochromogenes. Taxonomy (NCBI): domain Bacteria; kingdom Bacillati; phylum Actinomycetota; class Actinomycetes; order Kitasatosporales; family Streptomycetaceae; genus Streptomyces; species Streptomyces griseochromogenes. Next base: position 10,533,386 of record NZ_CP016279.1, read on the forward strand.
CGCTTGCACTCGGTGATGCCGTACATCGGAGCGACCCGGGCCTTGGGGAAGGCGGCGCGCAACCGCTCGATGAGCGGTCCCGCCAGTGCGGCGCCCGTGTTGGTGAAGAGCCGGACCGGTGGGGCCTCCCCGTGCCGTCCCCGGTCGGCCAGGCGCAGCAGCATCTCCGCGAGCGAGGGCACGACCGGCACCACGGTGACCCGGTGCCCGGACAGCAGACCCATCAGCCGGGTGTGTGCCTCCGGCTGGGACAGGACCACTTCGGCGCCGGCGAGGGCGGCGAGGAAGACCTGGTACAGCCCGTAGTCGAAGGAGAGAGGGATCGCGGTGAGCACGACGTCAGTGGGCTGGTACGCCAGCCGTTCGGCGATCGCCCGTACCGCGAACACCACCGACCGGTGGGGGCACATGACGCCCTTGGGGGCGGCCGTGCTGCCGGAGGTGTACATGAGTAGTGCGAGGTCGTCGCCGGTGCCCTCGTCTCGCACGGTCCATGACGCGGCCGGCTGCCCGGACGCGTCGAGGGCGGACCGGACGTCAGTCAGGTCGAACACCCGGTCCGTGAGCGCGGAGAGCAGTGGTACGTCGTCCCCGGCGGCCACGGTGAGAGCGGGCTCGCAGTCGGCGAGGACGGCGGTGAGGTGGAAGGGCATGAGCGCCGGACCCAGGGGTACGAACACGGAGCCGTTCCGGAGCGTGCCGAAGAGCATGGCCACCACCTCGCGGACGTTGCCCAGCCGCACGCACACCCGGTCCCCCGGCCCGACCCCGCGCTCTTGCAGCCAGCCGGTGAACGCCCGGGCGTGCTCGGCCAGTTCCGAGTAGGTCCACGAACCGGTGGAGTCGGTGACGGCGGTCGCGTCGGGGTGCTCGGCGACGGCCTTCTCAAGCAGGTCCTGCACGAGGACCGGCTCGCGCGGGGTGGTCGGGGCGTCAGTCATCTGGCGGCCTTTCCTGTCGGCTTGTTACGGGATGCTGGTGATCTCCAGGACGGCGGCGGTCGTCGTGAACCCGGCGCGCGTAGTCCCACGTCGTGCGCTCCACGGCCACGCCCATCAGCCCGAGCAGGTAAGAGCCGTTCTCGCCCCGGCCGACCGCCGGCACCACCACGCGGGCGACATCGCAGATGTCGGCATCGATGTCGTCGAGGGCGCCGGTCATGACGTCCTGCATGACACGGAAGGTGCGGGTGCCGAGTTCCTGGGCGTCGGACCGGGCGTGGTGCGCCGCGGCACGGGCGGCCAGGTCGATGGTCCCGGCCCCGGCCCCGGACCTGGGGGCCGCGGCAAAGGGCTCATCGCCCCTGGCCGCGGCCCCAGCGAGTTGTCGGCGACCGTGACGGTGGAGAGCAGCCGCGCGAACCCGCCCCGGCGGGACAGCACCATGGCCGTCCCGCCGTCGGCGTACGCGGTCCCCCGGCGCAGGTCCAGCGGTCGGCCCTCGGCGGGGCGAAACGATCCGCCTGTCGTGATCACGACGGCGTCCCCCTGCCCGGCCCGCAGGTGCGCGGCGGCGAGTTCCGGTGAACTGACGCCGATGTTGCACCGCTGCTGGACATCGAGAGCGGGCACGTAGGAGCCGAGGGTCCGCTCGGAGATGCAGGACGCGGCCGGCCAGATGTCCAGCCCCTGGAACCAGGCTGCCGTGCAACAGCAGCGAGAAGTCCGAGGGAGCCAAGCCCGAGCGGATCGGGGTGGGCTCGGCCGGACAGGTCCCCGATCCTGCGACAAAGACGCTTTCCCAGCGCAACGACGTCTCCTCACGAATCGGTATGCCGATGATTCGCGACGCCGTTCGAACGCTATTCGAGGCTTGTCATAGCGGCCGGGTCACGCGTGACTGCCGACCCCCACGGCCCGGGAGGACATCTCGACGCTGCCGGAGAGCACCTCGTGGTGGATCCGCTGGAGGTCGGGGGACGGGTCCAGGCCCAGTTCCTCGCTCAGCAGCAGCCGGATCGTCTGGTACGCCTGCAGGGCCTCGACCCGCCGACCGGCCATGTTGAGGGCGGCGATCAGCTGGGAGTGGAACCACTCGTTGTACGGGTGCGCCGCCACCAGCTTCCGGAGATCGGCGATGACGCCCCGGTGATTGCCGCGTTCCATCTCGGCGGACACCCGGAGCTCCAGGGCGGCGATGCGCCGCTCCTCCAGGTGGGCGACGTACGCCCCCAGGAGAGGTCCCTTGTCCACGTTGGACAGAGCGGGCCCCCTCCACAGGGCGAGGGCGCGGTTCAGCGCCTCGACGCTCTGCGTGGCCTGGCCCAGTGACAGCAGCGTCTGGCCCTCAGCGACCAGCCGCTCGAATTCCCGGACGTCGATGCGGGACCCCTCGGTCCGCAGGACGTACCCAGGCGACACGGTGCTGATCACCTGGCTGTCGGAATCGCCCCAGGACTGCCCGGCGAAGGCCTTGCGCAGCTGGTAGATGTAGGTCTGTGACGTGGTGACGGCACTGCGTGGCGGGTTTTCGCCCCAGAGCTCTTCGACGATCGAGTCAAGACTCAGGGTCTGCCCCGAACGCAGCAGCAGAAGAGCCAGAACCTGTCGGGTCTTGGCCGCGCTGGGTGTGTAGTCACGCTGGTCGGTCGTGACCTTGAGCGGGCCGAGAATGTCGAAATGCACCGTGTATTCCCCCTGTTGAATCGGTGTGTCTCGATCTCTCGACGCTAGGTCCGGACCTCACTCGGCCTCAAGGGGCGGCGGCGAAGATGCGGCGATGGAAGCATGCGGCCGACGCACCGTCTGTCACTCCTGCCACTCTCGATCTACTCGAATGTCTCTTTCGGCTACTCTCCTCCTTTATGACTCTCTGATCGCTCCCCTATCATGCCCCGCTGAGCCACCCCCATGCGACCGACCGGGCGGCAACCGCACGACGACTCGGGCGACTTCGCTCCGAACGGCAAAAACCGCAGGTCACCATGAGGTTTCCTGCGGTTGTCGATGAGCTGGCGCCGGGCCGGCCGACGAAGGTCGGGGGGCGGCGGCGTCAGCCGCCGACGGCGGCTGACGGTTCACGCACCTCGGCGAGCGAGGCGAGGCTGTCGAGAACCCGCCACGGTTCTCCGATGAAGTCGATCAGGCAGGCGATCTCGTCCACTCCCATGCTCTTCACCTGCCGTACGACCTCGCGGCAGTGCTCCACGGAGCCGATGAGGGACCGCCCGTCGAGGTAGCGATTGACGCCGAGTTCGGCCAGCCTGCCGCGGGCGTGGCCCACCGACATGAACTCGCTGCCCTCTTTGCCCCCGCTCATCAGTCCACCGGAGTCGACGGCCTTCGCCTCCAGGTCGATCGCGGAGAGCAGGTAACGCTTGAGCCAGGGGGCGGCGTAGTCGCGGGCTTCCTCGTCGGTCGGTGCAACAAAGGTGTGCATCATGAGCGTCACCTTGCCCCCGTCCGGCCAGCCGGCCAGCTTGCGGGCCTCGCGGTAGGCAGTGATCTTGGCGCCCAGGGCCTCGACGTCCTGGTTCTCCAGGTGGGTGAGGAGGTTGGTGCCCAGTTCGCCGGCGTGCCGGAAGGTCTCCTCACTGCGGGATGCGGTGATCCACAGATCCAGGTCGGGCTGGACCGGGCGGGGGTAGACGTCCAACTCGACCGTGACGCCGAGGGAGTTCTCGGCACGCCACTTGCCGGTGGACCACACCTCGCGGATCCGGTGGATGTCGTCGAGCATCCGGGCCCTGCGGGTCTCGTACGCGTCCTTGGCCAGTACGAAGTCGTTGACGTTCCACCCGGAGCCGACCGAGATCCCGACCCGGCCCCCGGAGATACCGTCGACCATCGCGAAGTCCTCGATCAGCCGGGCGGTCGGGTGCAGTGGCGTGACCACGCTGCCCGCCCGGACCTGGACCCGCTCGGTCACCGCGGCGATCGCGGCACAGGTCACGGCCGGGTTGGGGAACGCGCCGCCGAACCTGTGGAAATGCCGCTCCGGTGTCGAGACGAAGGAGAAACCCAGCCGGTCCGCTTCCCGCGCGGCGTCCAGCATGAGCCGATACGTATCGGCCGATTCATCACCGACCGCGGCGAAGAAGAAGAGCCCGAAATCGATGTCGTCGCGATTATCCCACATGGGCCGATCGCCTCTCGCGATAAGAAACAACTCCCGAACAGCAACCGCGTTATCGTCCCGTCGGGAATTGGAGGGAACTTCGAGGCGCGATGGACCGCCGTCGACCGGACCTCTCTTCCGTGCAGTTGCCCTTACCTCGCCCGGTCAGCCAGACATTTGTACCGTCCAGCTCCGCATATATGTCCCTTGTCGGCGTGCGGGCGCCTCGGACAGCATGGTTACCCAGACAACGGCATCAACGATTGGAGCCCCGTGGTGATCTACACCCTCATCATTGCTATCGGCGTCATCTGCTTCCTTATCGGCTTCTATCGGAACGTCATCCGGAAGAAGAAGTGACGGGCCGACCCGCGGCGGGCGTAATGCCGCGCCAGCGGACCGATATCCGGCCTTGAAGGATCCTCTAACCATTGTGGTGACGATGGGTGGACGAGGATCCATCGACCGGAAGGCACCCCAAGTGACAGCGGATCTGGAAGCAATCGCGGAAGCGGTGGCGATCGGCCGACTCAGCAACGCCTATGCCCAGTCCAAACTTCTGCACAGCGCTGTGGAGCTGGGTGTCTTCGAGGTTCTCGCGGCGGGCCCGGCCGACGAGCGGCTGCTCCGGAGCGAGATCGGACTGCACCCCCGTCTGTCCGGCCAGTTCCTGGACGCGCTCGTGGCGCTCGGACTCCTGGTGAAGTCGGACGGCTCCTACACCAACAGCACCGCTGCCCAGCGGCTGTTGGTGTCGGGTGGGCCGGACTTCATGGGAGACCTGTGCCGGGTCGCCGCGATGCGGCACTACCCCATGTGGGGCCGGCTCACGGAGGCGCTGCGCGACGGCGAGCCCAAGTCGGATCGTGCGGTCGGGCCCGATCCGTTCAAGAAGCTGTACGAAAACCCAGAGCTGGCCCGCAAGTTCCTGGCCCACATGGACTCGGCGCACGCCATGGTGGGACCCCAGCTCGCCGACCTGCTCGACTGGAAGCGCTACGAGTCCTTCGTGGACGTGGGCGGCGCGCGGGGCAATCTGGCCGCGCAGATCGTCCGGGCCCACCCGCATCTGCGGGGCGGCGTCTTCGAACTGCCGGCCGTGGAGACGGTCTTCGACGAGCACATGAAGCACCTGGGCACCGACGCCTCGGTCCGCTTCCACGGCGGGGACTTCTTCGTCGACCCGCTGCCCGAAGCGGACGTCGTGATCTTCGGGCACGTCCTGCACGACTGGTCGGCGGACCGAGCCCAGACCCTGATCGAGCGGGCCTACCCGGCCGTACGGCCCGGCGGTGCGCTGGTGATCTACGACCAGATGCTCGACGTCGACCACCCCGACCTGCACAGCCTGCTGGGCAGCTTCACGGTGGCCCTGACGACGGGCGGTACCGAATACAGCACCGACGAATACCGGAGCTGGGTCGAGAAGGCCGGCTTCCGGGTCACCGGGCTCCACAACATCGTCACGATCGGCAACGACGTCGTCCTGATCGCGGTCAAGGACCGCTGAGCGGCAGGGACACCCGTAGCACCTGATCGGTCGTCTGCCCTCCAGCCCCTCCGCCTCCGAGATTGCGAGACGTCAATGCGCGTTCTCATGACATCTTTTCCCAACCCTTCGCATTTCACCCACATGGTCCCGCTCGCCTGGGCCCTGCGCGCCTCAGGCCACGAGGTCATCGCCGCCGCCCAGCCGGACCTCGCCCCGATGGTGGCATCGGCCGGGCTGAGCATGGCGCAGGTCGGCGGGCACTACTACCCCGACGACCTGATGCTGCGCCACCTGCACGACGGCCGACGGCGCCTGGAGCTGACCGATCCCACCACGCCCCAGTCGCTCCAGGACTCGGCGAGGACCTGGCAGATGCACGCCCGGTATGTGCTGCCCCGCTACCTGGAGTTCGCGCGGCAGTGGAAGCCGGACCTCATCCTGTCCGAGAAGCTGGAGTTCGCCGGCCCGATCGTGGCGAAGGCGCTCGGCATCCCCTCCGTCCACCACCGGTTCGGCGTCGATGCCTACACCGATCCGGGGCTCGCGTCGGCGTCCGATTTCCTCCATATGTCCTGTGAGCGGCTGGGCCTCAACGGCTACCCGGAGGCGTCGCTGATCCTCGATCCGTGTCCGCCGGAGCTGCAGATGCCGGGGCTCAAGCCGGGCCGCTCCGTCCGCCATGTGCCGTTCAACGGCGCCGGTCTGATGCCGTCATGGGCCCGGCGGGGCGAGCGGCGGCGGGTGTGCGTGAGCCTGGGCAACCAGACCCTGCTCCTCAACGGCGTTCCGCTGCTGAGGCACGTGATCGAGGCGTTCGAGGGTCTCGACCACCTGGAGGTCCTGGTCACGGCCGAGTCGCGGTACCTGGAGGCCATCGGCGAGGTGCCGCACCACGTGCGCATCGTCGAGCCCACACCGCTCAACCTGTTCCTCGACAGCTGCGACCTGCTGATCAGCCACGGCGGTCCGGGCACCATGCTCACCGCCTTGGGTATGGGGATCCCCCAGCTCATCCTGCCGCAGTGGATCGGCCACTTCGAGACGGGCAGCCGACTGGCCGAACTCGGCGCGGGGCGCACCCTGGAGAACGCGGCGGACCAGGACAATCCGCTGCTCGTACGGGAAGCGGTGCTCGCCCTGCTCGAGGAGGACGGCTACCGCAAGGCGGCGATGGGGCTTGCCGATTCGATGAAGTCCCTGCCCACCCCCGCCGAGCTCGTGCCCGACCTCGAGGCCCTGGCCGGATAGACGGAGCCCTCTGTGCGTGTACTGATGATGAGTTCCCCGCTGGCCTCGCACTTCGCCGCCATGGTGCCGCTCGCCTGGGCGCTGCGTGCGGCGGGGCACGAGGTGCTGGGTGCGGGGCGTCCCGACATGGCGGCCGCGCCCCTCTCCGCGGGGCTGTCCGCCGTCACCAGGGGCGAGCCGGTCGGCTTCAACGAACAGCTCGCCCGCTATCTGCCAGAGGGCATGCGCCCCGCCCAGGCCTTCGGGCGCGGCCTTTTCGACCGCATCGAGCAGGGATGCGAGCAGTGGTTCCTCGACGACCTCGTGGTGCTGCCCGAGTACCTGGACTTCGCCCGGCGCTGGCGTCCGGACCTCGTCGTCTCCGAACAGATCGACTTCGCCGGTACGGTCGTCGCCGGGGCGCTGGGTGTCCCGCACGTCCGGCACCGCTGGGGTGTGGACCCGCTGAGCGGACCGCTGGGCGGGATGGCCGCGGAGATGTTCGGCCCCCTGTGCGAGAAGCTCGGTCTGGGCGGGCTGCCCGAGTCGGCGCTGGTCCTCGACCCCTGCCCACCCGAGCTCCAGCTTCCGGAGGCCGCGGCCGGTGTGCCGATCCGCCCGGTTCCCTTCAACGGCAACGGGCGGCTGCCGTCTTGGGCCCGGCGGGGTGAGCGGCGGCGGGTGTGCGTGAGCCTGGGCAACCAGACCCTGCTCCTCAACGGCGTGCCCTTGTTCCGGCACGTGATCGATGCCTTCGACGGCCTCGACGACCTGGAGGTCCTGGTCACCGTCGCCCCCGAGTACCGGGAGGCGCTCGGCGAACTGCCGGCGAGCGTACGCCTGGTGGATCCCGCCCCGCTGTCCCTCTTCCTCGCCGGCTGCGATCTGCTCGTCCACCACGGCGGTGCCGGGACGGCCATGACCGCCACGGCGGTGGGGGTACCGCAGCTGATACTCCCCCAGATCGCCGACCAGTTCTTCCACGCGGACCGCATCGTGGCGGCCGGGGCGGCGATCGCGCTGGAGGACGCGGCGGATCAGGACAATCCGCGCCTGGTGCGGCAGGCGGCGCTCGATCTGCTGGGCGACGACCGCCACCGCAAGGCCGCGGGGGTGCTGCGGGACGCGGTGGAGGCCATGCCCGCGCCCGCGGACCTCGTTCCCGACCTCGAAGCGCTCGCCGCGTGACGAGCGCCCAGTACGAAGGTGAAACGACATGGAGATCATCGGACGTGGCTTCCTCGCCAGGCATCTGCGGCCGATAGCCGACGCCCACCCCGGGGTTGTTCTGCTGGCGGCCGGGGTGTCGGCGGCAGGGGACAGCCCGCAGGCCGAGTTCGGCCGGGAGGCCGATCTCCTCTACGAGACCATCGGCCACTGCGAGGAGCGCGGCAAGCGACTGGTGCTGTTCTCCACCGCTGCCACCGGCATGTATTCGCTGCGGGGCGAGGCGGGACGGGAATCCGGACCGGTCCGGCCGGCGACGGCGTACGGCCGGCACAAGCTCGCCCTGGAAGCGGTCCTCGCCTCCTCACGCCTCGACTATCTGATCCTGCGCCTCGCCCACGTGGTCGGTCCGCACCAGCCGGCTCACCAGCTCCTGCCGTCGCTCACCCGGCAGGTCGCCTCGGGCGCGGTCAGGATCTACCGCGGCGCGCGACGGGATCTGATCGACGTCAGCGACGTGGTGCACATCGTCGACGGGCTGCTGAGCACGGGCGTCGCCCGTGAGGTGGTGAACGTCGCCTCCGGCCGCGCGGCGCCGGTCGAGGAGATCGTCGGCCACATCGAGACCTGCCTCGGCGTCCGTGCCGAGCGCGAGTTCCTGGACGCCGCCGGCGCCGCCCAGCCGGTCTCGATCGGCAAACTCCGCCGGCTCCTGCCGTCCGTCCAGGACATCGGCTTCGGCCCCGACTATCACCGCGCTGTGCTCGACAAGTACGTACGGAATTACACGGAGCAAACCGCCCCGTCCTACGAAAGGTCCCACTGATCATGTCCCACCCCACCGGCGGCCAGGCCGTCTCGATCGCCCGCTTCACGCTCAAGACCGAGTTCGCAGCCAAGGGCGCCGAGTTCGAAGCGCTCTTCCCCGCGTACGTTGCCGCCGCCAAGGCGGCGGAGGGCACGCTCCGCGCCGGCCTCGCCTCGTCCACCGCCTCGTCCGGGCGGTACCTCCAGCTGACCTGGTGGCGGGACTCCGAGGCCCGGCAGGCCATGATGAGCGACCCCGCCTTCTTCCGGAACGTGGGCATCAAGTACTTCACCCTGGCCCGGCACGACAAGGTCAATGGCGACTCGATCGCGGGCGGCCTCCCCGACGTGCCGTACGCGGTCGTGGCGCTGACCGAGCTGCCCGCCACCGAGGAGAACCCCGTCCAGGCCCTGCACGGCCTGGACGGCTTCCTGGCGGACCAGCTCGTACAGCCTGACGAGGAGGACGTCCGCTACCTGCTGACCTGGTGGCGGGACGAGGACGCCTTCCGCGCGGCGCTCGCCACGGCGCCGGCCGCCCTCGACGGCGCCGAGTCGTTCGCCTTCCTTGCGGACGAGGTCAGCGGCTGACGGCCCGCACCCGGCGCGCACATGGAAGAGGGCCAGGCGGTGCGCCTGGCCCTCTTCCATGGACACCGTGAGTGGCGGTTACTTCCCCGCGGCGCCGTTCCGTGCCACGTGCGCGGTGCGCTCGGAGCGCACCTCCGCGACCTTGCCGACGGCGGCGAACTCCGCACTCTCCCGGGCCTTGAGGCGGTCCTCCTCCGACCGCCACCAGGTGATGGCCGTGTACGCGCCCGTCCGGGTCAGGGCACGGGCCAGGTCGAGGCGGGCGAGGCCGGTCGCGGCGTGCGCGGCCTCGGCGTACTCCTTGTACGTACGCTCGAACTCCTCCGCGCCCGCCTCGGTGGTCAGGTGCTCGATGACGATCACCGCGTCGGTGAGGTCTCCCGCCTCGATCCGGAGCACGTTCATGGACGGGTCGGCGGCGACGTCGACGAGCTGGTGGAACTCCTTGGCGTGCGACTGGAACACCTCGCTGCGCAGCACCTGCTGGAACGCCTCGGGCTCCAGCCACCAGCCGAGGTTGACATAGACGTCGGGGCGCTCGGTGACGCGTACGGCCTGGTGCGCGTGGAAGCCCTCCTGCGCGCGCATCCACTCCACGTGCTCCAGGAACCGGCGCTCGAACTCCTGTGCGCCTGCGGGGTCCTTGAGGGTGAAGGTGTTGATCACGGTGAAGAGCTTGCTGGGAGTCTGCTCCTCAGCGGGCTTGTCGGCCATGGCTGTCGCCTTTCGCGGACTGAAGGGTGTGATGGGCGAGCATCGCCCGTGAGGTTCAAAGCGTGTTGGAGGGCCGTTGGACGGAGAGCGCTCCGCCGGCACCCGTCGGGTTCAGCCGCGGCGCTCCTCCGCGTATGCCTTGGCGTGGCCCAGAGTGGCACGGGAGTTGGCGCTCAGCGCTCCGCGCACGAACTCCCGCGCCTCGGCGACACCGGCCGCCTCACCGAGGATCTTCGTGATGTTCGCCGTGTTGAGGGTGACGGTGTGCTGGGACGTGGCCAGGACGCCGTCGCCGTCCTCGGCCAGCTCCCAGTAGCCGGTGTGGAGGATCATCAGGGCGGGCAGGGTGATCTGTTTGTAGGCGATGCGGCGGTGGGGGAAGCAGACCCGGACCGACTTCGTGGTGTGCTGCGAGCCGTCCTTGGCGACGGTGTCCATCTCCAGGGTCTGCAGGCCCGGCGTGTCCTCGGTGAGGACGACACGGCCGACGTGCGGCAGGCGGTCGGTCCACAGCTGCGCCTCGTTGAGGAAGTCGTAGACGTCCTTCGCCGAGCCGCCGATGCGCACGGTGTCCTCGAAGGAGAACGTGAGCTCGGCCGATTCCGTGACGCGCTCGATGTTCTCCTTCAGGGAAGCGAGCTCGGAACGGCTGTTGCGGTCCACGGCCTCGTCGATCCAGCGCAGGTTCTCCGGGTCGTCGCCGACGGCCCGGTAGTCGTGCAGCAGCCGGACCCTGGACTCCTCCCCGGACAGCGGCTCGATGATCCAGGTCCCGCCCATCGCGGCGACCGGCGGGGCCGGGACCTCCTGCCGGAAGGCGATCCGCAGCGCCGCGGGGTCCAGTGTGCGGCGGGAGGTCCAGTTCTTGGCCGTGCCGTTGGCGGTGGCCCAGATCCGGATGCGCTCCTCGGTCTCGCCGCGCTCGACGTGGTCGACGTACACGCTCGGCGGGAAGATCCGGGGCCAGTTCTCCACCTCGGCTATCAGGCGGTAGACCTCGGCGGCGGCTGCGCGCACGGTGATCTCGTGCTCGACCTCACGAACGGTCATGATGAAGTGATTCCCTTCGGCTCAGAAGTTGCCAAGTCCGCCGCAGACGTTCAGCGCCTGGGAGGTGATGGAGGCGGCGGTGTCGGAGGCGAGGTAGCCGACCAGGCCGGCGACCTCCTCGGGGGTGGAGTAGCGGCCGAGCGGGATCTTCGCCTGGAACTTCTCGAGGATCGCCGCCTCGTCCGTGTCGTACGCGGCCGCGTACCCGGCGCGCACCCGCTGGGCCATGGGTGTCTCGACATAGCCGGGGCAGACGGCGTTGACGGTGATCCCGGTGGGGGCCAGCTCATTGCCGAGCGCCTTGGTGAAGCCCACGACGCCGTGCTTCGACGCGGAGTACGGGGCCCCAAGGACCACGCCCTGCTTGCCCGCCGTGGACGCGATGTTGATGATCCGGCCCCAGCCGCGCTCCCGTATCCCGCCCTGCTTCAGCACGGCGCGGGTGACCTGGAAGACGCTGGTGAGGTTGGTGGCGATGACGTCGTCCCACAGCTCGTCCTCGATGTCGGCCGTGACGCCGCCGCCGCTGCGGCCGGCGTTGTTGACCAGCACATCGACGCGGCCGTGGCGCTCGACGACCGTGCCCACCAAGGCCCGCACACTCTCCGGATCGCGCACGTCCGCGGTGCGGCCGTCGGCGTCGAAGCCCTCCGCCCGCAGCTCCTTCACCGTGAGCTCCACGGCCTCGGCGCCACGTGCGCAGATGAAGACCTTCAGACCGGCCCGGCCCAGCTCACGCGCCGCCGCAAGGCCGATGCCGCTGGTCGCCCCGGTGATCAGGGCGACCCTCTGCTCAGTGCCTGTCATGCTCGTACTCCTCTCGAAGAAATGATCGAGACCGAGCATGTCGCGACGCCTTTGAAACGGGTTCGAGGAGCGATGGACGCCCGCCGGTCGACCGGTTCTCGAAAGCGCTACGAAGCCGAGCGCCCATCATCGGTACAGGACAAGCGAGTTCACCGTGTGCAGAGAGGACCCCATGACCGCGACGGACGAGGCGACCCCAGTCAGCGCCGCCACGCTCTACCACCAAGTCCAGCAGTTCTACGCGCAGCAGATGCAGCTCCTGGACGACGGCCGGGTCGAGGAGTGGGCCGGGACCTTCACCGAGGACGGCGTGTTCGCCGCCAACGCCCACCCCGAACCGGTCGTGGGCCGCGCCGCCATCACCGCGGCGGCGGCACGGGCCACCGAGGAGTACGCCGCCAAGGGGGTACAGCGCAGGCACTGGCTCGGCATGGTCTCCGTCGAGCCGGTCGACGAGCGGTCGGCCAACGCCCGCTGCTACGCCCTGGTGATCGAGACTCCGCGTGGCGGTCAGGCCGCGATCCGGGTCAGCACGCTGTGCGTGGACCGGCTGGTCCGCGACGGCGACGGCTGGCTCGTACAGGACCGCCGGGTCTCCCGGGACGACCTGGCCTGAGCCACCCCGAGCCGGCTGCCCCCGTCCAGGTCCCCCGCCGGACGGGGGCAGCCATACGTCCGCCCGCAGCGCCCTGCCCGGCACGGGGCGCTGCGGCAGCAGCACCCCGTGCCGGGGGTCAGGCGGGCCCGTGTCCCTCCGGCCGGGGCGTCGTCACCCGCCAGCCGAAGGACGTCGCCGCGCGGAGGGCGTCCGGCGTGACACGATCACCGCGCGCGGCCACATAGCCGTCGGGCCGGACCAGGAGCCACCCCTCGCGCCCCACCCCCAGCGCGTTGCGCAGGCCACCGTCCGGGTCGGGCAGGTCGGCCGTGGCGACGCGCACCGAGAGCCAGTCTGCCCCGCGTACGGTCTCGGCGGCGTCGGGGGCACCGGCCGCACCGGACGGGGAGGGGAAGACCAGCAGGGTCCAGCGGGGATCGCGGAGCGCCTCGACGAGGGCGGCGCAGCCGGGGGAGCGTCGCGCGTCCTCCTCGGTCATGCGGGTGACCCGCTCACCCGGCCGCGGCAGGTGACCGCCCGGATCTGTCGTGGTGAGCGGGCTCTGCGGATAGGACAGCTTCAGCCCCGACATCGCGGCCATGATCTTCCGCTCGATGCGGCCCTTGAGGGGCGGGGCGTTCCTGACGACCGCGAAGGCGACCGGCAGCATCACCTCCTGGAGGGCTCCCTTGAGGGCGACAAGGGCGGTGGCCTTCTTGGTGGCGCCGAGCAGGGTCCGGCCGACGGGAACGCGTTCCACGGCGTAGCTGTCGAGCAGTTCCTGGTCCGCCTGGCCCCGCACTACCATCGCGAGCTTCCACGCGAGGTTGAAGGCGTCCTGGACGCCGGTGTTCATGCCCTGGCCCGAAGCGGGACTGTGTACGTGGGCGGCGTCGCCTGCGACGAAGCACCGGCCCACCCGCATCCTCTCGATCATCCGCTGCTGGATCGTGAACACCGAGACCCAGCTCGGCTCGTGCACCACCGCCCGGACGCCGAAGCCCTTGGCGAGCTTGCGCGAGAACCGCGCGGCGACCTCGGCGGGGTCACCGTCGTAGTCCACGTCCACTGTGTCGAGCAGCCGCCACTTGCCGGTCTCCGGGAAGGGAACCGCCATGATCGTGCCGCCTTCGACGTGCAGCCAGTGGATGCTGTCGTCGGGGACGTCCATGTCGATGACGGCGTCGGCGATCAGCCAGGTCTCGGTGGAGTCCCCGACCAGGCGCAGCCCCAGGCTTTTGCGGACGTGGCTGCGGCCACCGTCGCAGCCCACCAGCCAGGGGACCTCGACGGTCTCCTCGTCGCCCCCGGCGTGGTGCAGGGTCGCGGTGACACTTCGGTCGTCCTGGGTGAACGTCCCGAGGCGCACGCCCCATTCGACCTTCACACCGCGTGCGGCCAGGGCGTCGCGGAGGACCTCCTCCGTGCCCGCCTGCTCCAGCAGCGTCGTCTGCGGATAACGCGTGGGCAGCGCGCTGTAGTCGGCGCCCATCCGGGCCAGCCGGGTGCCGCCCTTGTGCATGCTGAACGCCTGCATGCGCCGGCCACGGGCCAGCAGCGCGGGGGCCAGGCCCATCTGGTCGTAGACCTCCATCGAGCGGGCGTGTGTGGCGACGGCGCGGCTGGTCGTGGCCGGCCCGTCGGCGGCGTCGACAAGGCGCACCCGGACGCCCCGGCGGTGGAGCTCGTACGCCGTCGTCAGCCCGACCGGTCCGGCGCCCGCGATCAGTACCTGCGTCGGGCCGTCCGCTTCGTCACTCATGCGTTCCCCAGGTCTCTCGCCCTTGTTCCAGTTGCCCCCCTCAGGATTCGCAGGGTGATTGGAGGGTGGATCCAGGGGAGGTCGACGCGACGGCCCGCCGCTCAAACGGCCTTCGAACGGCGCTCGCCGCCCGGCGGTTAAGAAGGGTCGGCCAACCGTTCGCTTCTGTGAGAAGGAGTCCGATTCATGGTGTCCGCCAGATCAGACCGATCGCTGGACGCGCTACTGCTCGACGCCGCCGAGGAAGCGCCGGACCGGGCCGCAATCGTCACCGCGGACCGCACCGTCACCTTTCGTGAGCTGGACGCGGCCGCGAGCTCGTGTGCGGCGGGGCTGTCACGGTTCACCGAGCCCGGTGACGTGGTCGCCCTTGTCTCCACGCTCGACCCGGCGTTCGCGGCCGCGTACTACGGCATCGCGCGCGCCCGGTGCGTCGTCGCGATCGTGAACCCACTGCTGCGCGGTGCCGCCCTGCGGCACGTGCTCACCCTGTCCGCGGCCAGGGTGCTGATCTCCACCCCCGAGGTCGCCCAGCGGCTCGGCGAGGACGCCGAGGGCCTGCCCCCGGCCGTGGAGCGGCTGATCGAGTTCGGCAGCCCCGCCTTCGACGAACTGCTGCGCGCCGACGCCGACGGCCCCGCCGCCGGAGCCCGCAAGGACCACGATCCGGACGACGTGGTGTGCGTCCAGTTCACCAGCGGGACCACCGGCCCGTCGAAGGGCGTGCAGCTCACGCACCGCAACCTGGTGGTCAACGCCGCCCAGATCGCCGACGCACACGGCCTGGACGCCGACTCGAAGATGCTCAACCACCTGCCGAACTTCCACCCGATGCATCTCAACGCGGGCGTCCACGCGGTCGCGGAGCAGATCCTGTGCGCCGCGCCCGACTCGGCGGTGGCGGTCGAGACGGCCAACCGGCACGGCGCGACCCATTACTACAGCCTGCCCGTGCGACTGATCAGACTGGCCGAGGACCCCCGGCTGCCCGGTCTGGCGCTGACGACCGTCCGGGGCATCCAGTCCGGCGGCGCGGCCCTGCCGGTGGCCGCCGCGAGTACGCTCTCCGCCCACTTCGGCGTTCCGGTGGCCCAGGGGTACGGGCTGGCCGAGACGTCTCCGCTGACACACTCCGACCGCCTTGACGCTCCGGTGCCGGGTTCCGTCGGGCACGTCGTCGGCGACACCGAATGCCGGATCGTCGACGTCGACCTCCGGACGACACTGGGGGCGGGCAGGAAGGGCGAAGTTCAGGTCCGGGGCCCGCAGCTGATGAAGGGATACCTCGGTCTGTCGTCGCCGCTGGACGCCGACGGCTGGTTCTCCACCGGCGACCTCGGCTACCAGGACGAGGAGGGCCGGCTCTTCCTCGTGGATCGGCTCAAGGACGTGTTCAAGCACGACAACTGGCTGGTGTCGCCCACGGAGATCGAGCGCGTGCTGGCCCGCCATCCCGCCGTGCGCGAGTGCGTGGTCTTCGACTACCCGCACGAGCAGAGCGGCGCCGTCGCCCGTGCGCTCGTCGTCCTGTCGGACCCTGCCACGCCGGTCGAGGAGGTCGCGGCCTTCGTCAACGGCCAGGTGCCGTACTACGAGCGGATCGAGCGCGTCACGGCCGTGGAGGCCATCCCGCGTTCGCACAACGGGAAGATCGTACGGCGCGACCTCCGCGAGGCCGCGCTACGCGCCTGAGGCACGCGGCGGCGGCCCGCCCCCGGATCTCTCCGTCCAGGGGCGGGCCGCCGCCGCGGTCGGCCTCAGTCCTCGATCATCGCGACGGCACGGGTCCAGCCCGCCCCCGCACCGACGATCTTGATGGGGAAGCAGGACACGGTGAAACCGAAACGCGGCAGCGCGTCGAGATTCGCCAGCCGTTCGATCTGGCAGTACTCGCGCTCCCGGCCCGCGAAGTGGGCGGGCCACAGAACCCCGCGGTCCCCGCCGGCCTGATAGCGCCCGATCATGTCGGTGAACGGCGCGTCCAGGCTGAAGGCGTCGGTGCCGATGACCCGCACGCCCATGTCGAGGAGAAGGTGCACGGCCGAGCGGTCGAGCCCGACGAAGTCGGTGAAGTACTTCGGGGTACCCACAAGCTCCGAGGCGCCCGTCTTCAGCAGCACGATGTCGAGTGCGCTGGGGGTGTAGCCGATGGAGGCCAGCTCCTTCTCCACGTACGAGGCGTCCACCGCACCCGGCTCCAGGCCGGTCAGGTCCAGGACGACGCCCGGGTTGTGGAACCACTCCAGCGGCATCTCGTCGATGTGGCGCGGCGCCCCGTCGGGCCCCTTCGACCCGTAGTGGGACGGCGCGTCGATGTGCGTCCCGGTGTGCGTGGTCAGGCTCAGGGTGTCGATGGAGAGCAGCTCGCCGTCGGGCAGCACCGACGGGTCGAAGTCGATGCCGAAGTGCTCGCGCATCTCCTCGCTCATGTGCACGGCGCCCTCGGCCGGGGTCATGACCGTGTGGGAGATCGGCTCGGGCTCCCAGCCGACCGCGTCGATCGGTGAGGAAAGATCGATCAAGCGCATTCTGACTCCTTCGGTCAGTCGGATCGGGGGATTGGTCAGTCGGTCGTGAAGAGGTCGGTCCGCACCCGTACCGGCGTGGGGCCGTAGGCGATCCGGCGGGTGATCTTCATGCCGATGGGGGTCTTGGTGATGAGCTTGCCGATCAGCGGCCGCAGCACGGCGGCGGGACCGCTGCCTCGCGCGAACATCCCCTTGGCCTGCATCACCTGCATCCGCATCACCGTGTCGATGTCGCCACGGCGAGCGTCCTCGTAGCGCCGGAGGAAGCCTGCATCGGCGGTGTTCTCGCGCAGCGACTCCATGAGGACGGGGTGCAGGAGCGCCGCGTCCTGGAGGGCGAGGTTGATGCCCTGGGCGCCGAGCGGGCTGTGGGTGTGGGCGCTGTCACCGGCGAGGACAAGCCCGTCGCGCACCCAGCTCTTCGCCGCACCCGCGAAAACGTCCAGGAGCGTGAGGTCGTGCAGGCTGGTGAGCCCGGAGCGGATCAGGCCGGCGTAGGGCGGGACCGCTCTGGCGATCTCCTCCCGCACGTGCTCGATGCCGTGCTTCGCGACCTCCCGGTAGCCCTTGTGGGGAAGGGTCCAGCCGATCTGCACACTGCCGGGCCAGGAGTGGTAGACGATGACCGGGCTGCCTTCGTAGCGGAAGATCTGCACATCCGGATCGCGGTCCGTGGGCGGCGGAGCGGGGAGTTTGAACCACAGGACATCGAAGTCGAAGACGTCGTTCCGCTCGTGTTCGATGTCGGCCAGCCGCCGGATCTTGGAGTAGCGGCCGTCCGCGCCGATCACACAGTGGGAGTGGACGGTGAACTCGCCCTCGGGGCCCTTGGCCAGGATCCCCCTGACCGCTCCGCCCTCCTCCCGCAGCGCGCTGGCCTTGCCCCCGGCGAGCAGGGTGAAGCCCTCGTATGCACGGCACCGGTCAAGGAGCTCGCTGAGCAGGTGCCGCTGGGGAATGCTCAGGAGGTAGTTGTACGGCTCCGGGAGCTTGCGGTAGTCGATGTCGAGCTGGGTACGGTCGCCCTCGACCAACCGGAACTTGGAGTGCCGGAAACACCCCCGGTTCTGGGCGCCTTCCAGAACCCCGAGCTGGTCGAGCAGCAGCAGCCCACCGGGCTGGAGTATCTCGCCGCGGTACTCGCGTTCGAGGGAAAGGGACCGCTCGGCGACCAGCACGCGGGCGCCCGAGCGCAGCAGCATGAGCGCCAGGGCGAGACCGGCGGGGCCGCCTCCCACGATGCAGAAGTCCGTCTTGATCTCGTTCAACTCAGTCTCCCCCACCGCGCCTCAGGCACGGAGCCCCAGGCCACCGTCCACGGTGACGGTCTGGCCCTGAATCCAGGCGGCCTCGTCGGTGCACAGGAGGGCGATGGCGTCGGCCACATCGCTGGGTGTGGTCAGTCGTCCGGCAGGTGTACGGGTGGCCAGCACGCGCGCCGCCTCCGGTGCCGTCGTCGCCTCGCCCTTGTCCAGCTTGGCTGTGGACACCGCGTTGACCGCGATGCCATGGGGCGCGAGCTCGACGGCGAGGTAGCGTACGAAGCTTTCCAGGCCCGCCTTCGCGACCCCCAGACCGACGTAGCCCGGCACGACCCGTCCGGCGCCGGAGCTGGAGACCGCCACGATCCTGCCGGAGCCCTTGGTCATCGCCTCGGCGAGTGCGGGCGCCGCGCTCAGCAGAGGGACGAGCGACACCTCCAGGGTGTCCCGGAAACCGTCGAGATCCGGCTCGGCCGCCCGCATGGGCCGCAGGGACGAGGTGTTGTGCACGAAGACGTCCAGGGAACCGTGGGCCTTGGCCACCTGCTCGATCGCGGTCCGCATCCCCTCAGGCCGCGAGACGTCGGCCTTGAGCGCGGTGGCGGTACCGCCGAGCTGCCCGAGTGAGGCAACAGCGGCGTCCGCATCGGCGCAGGAGTGCGCGTAGTTGAGGTACACGTGGCATCCGGCGGCGCACAGCTTCCGCGCAGTCGCCAGGCCCAGTCCCCGTGTCGCCCCGGTCACCAGGGCGACACGCCCTTCGAGTCCCAGCCTCGTCATGCCTGGCCTTTCCATGAAGTTCATCGGTGCGATGACGATGGTGTGGCCGGGCGTTGGAGGGCGATTGGAGCAGCGATCGCGCGGGCGCCGCCCGCTACCAGGTGGTGTGCAGGGCAGCGATGAGACTGCGCGCCTGCACGTTCAGGTAATTGCCGTGCTTCAGCAGGTCCATGGCCTGCCCGACGGTGATCCAGAGGAAGCCGTCGGGGGCGTCGGCAGGGGTGTCCTCGCCCGCCTCGACGATGAGATAGCGGTTCTGCGCGTGATAGAAACGGCCGCCTTCCTCCGACTGCGTGGAGTCGTAGCGCACGCGGTCGCCGGTCGCGGCGAGCACCTCCTCCAGATAGGGAGGCGAGGGCAGACCCCGGCGATCACCGGGGCTGCACTGAACGGTCGGGGCCAGCTCCGCCCCGGCAAGCGAACCGGCCTCGGTCCGCGCCCGGGCGAGAAGGTGCAGCACCCCGTCGAACTCCTTCGTCAGAAAGGCCGACACCTCCGGCCCGCGCGGTTCGAGCAGCGGCTGCGACCAGCGCCCGACCTCCCGGTTGGCCGCCTTCACATGGGCGCCGACGATCCGGAAATACCGGCCGTCCTCATGAGTGATCTCCATGTCGGAGCAGTCCCAGCCCGCGACCTGGCCGAGCGGTATGCGGCGCTGCACATGGCGCTGCAGGACGCGCTGCTCGGTCAGCAAGCCGAGAACCTCCTGGGTGCTGTGGCGGCCGGGGGAGTGGTCGATCGAGCGGCGCAGCGCCGCCCGGTAACCGTCCTCGGCCTCGGACTCCGGCGGCGCGGCGAACGGCATGCACGACAGGACCGTGCGCGCGTCCATGTTGACGGCGTTGTCCACGGTCAGCAGCCGCAGAACCTGGCCGAGCGTGAGCCAGCGGTAGTCCTCGTGCTCCGGTACGTCCTCAGTGGTCTCCACGACGATGTTGCGGTTGCGTTTGCGTAGGAACCAGGAGCCCTGTTCGGACTGGAGCGTGTCGACCAGCACGCGCCCGGGGCGCGGGGCGCGGAAGTACTCGACGTACGGCGTCGGCTGACCGCCGTGGACCCCGGTGTAGTTGCTGTGGGTGGCCTGCACCGTGGGCGACAGCTGGATCACATTGACGTTCCCGGGCTCCATCTTCGCCTGCATGAGACAGTGCAGGACCCCGTCGAACTCCTTGACCAGGATGCCCAGGATCCCGGTCTCGGGCTGGTTGATGATGGGCTGGTCCCACCCGCTCTCCCCGACGTTCACCCGCAGGCCCTCGATGGAGAAGAACCGGCCGCTCCGGTGGACCAGGTCGCCGTACTCGGGCTCGAAGAACCAGCCGTCCAGTTCGCTCAGCGCACTGAGGGTCACGTCGAAGTCATGCGCCACCGCCCGCTCGCGGAGCCAGGACTCCAGCGCGTCGTCGGAGGTCAGCGGGGATTCGGCGGCGAGGGCCGAGCGGGTAAGGCGGAGGCCGTCATCGGCCGCGTCATCGGTCATGAGTATCTCCCTGTCGTGCCTGCTCAAGGCACCTGCTTGAAGCCACCCCGTCCTCAAGGCGCCGCGGCGGCCGACGGACCGATGGTCGGGGGTGCGGTTGGAGAACCGTTCGAAGCGGACCGGTCCTCACGAGCGAACTGCTCGTAGAGCTCCTGGCACTCCTCGTACGTGGCCAGAAGCCCGGCCCGGGTGGCTTCCTCGACCGTGGGCGCGGCGGCGTCCTTGGCCGAGACGATCGGCTCGCCCGCCACGTCCCAGGGCAGGGCGAGGGAGGAGTCGAAGGGGTTAATGTCGAGCTGGGTGCCAGGCACATAGCCGGACGAACAGAGGTAGCTCACCAGGGTGTCGTCCGTGAGGGCCACGAAACCGTGGCCGAGACCTTCCGCGATGTACACCGACCGGCCCGATTCGGCGTCCAGACAGGTCGTGTCGTACCGGCCGAACGTAGGTGAGCCCAGCCGCAGATCGACGACGAAGTCGCGGACCGCGCCGCGTGGACAGCTGACGACCTTCGCCTGGCCGGGCGGCAGCAGCACGCCATGGATCCCCCGGACCACACCGCGCCGGGAGACCGAGTAGTTGACCTGTGCCAGCGGTCGGGGATGGCCGACGGCGGCGAGCGCCTCGTACGAGAAGGACTCGTAGAAGCAGCCCCGCTCGTCCCGCAGTTGACGTGGCACGATGAGGAAGCTGTCGGGCACGCGAAGAGGTGTGATCTCCATGACGGGGAGCGTAGGCAGCCGTCTTTGAGCGGGCCCCTACGCGGGCTCGAATCCTCCGGCCGAGGATCGGCGTACCCCTGGCGGCCCGGGTGGCACGGGAACCAGGACGGCGGAAGCGACCGAGGTGGCGGCATGACAGAGGAGAGCGCGGTGCTCGGGGTAGGTGTGCTCGGGTGCGCCGACATCGCCCTGCGAAGGGGCATTCCGGCGTTGCTCACGACCCCAGGGGTTCGCCTGGCGGCTGTGGCCTCCCGAGACGGGGCAAAAGCGCGGACCTTCGCCGAGCGGTTCCACTGCGACGCGGTCGAAGGCTACGACGCGCTGCTCGCCCGTACGGACATCGACGCGGTGTACATCCCGCTGCCCTCCGGACTGCACGCCGAATGGGCGGACAAGGCACTGCGGGCCGGCAAGCACGTACTGGCGGAGAAGCCCCTGACCACCAGCGCGGAGGCGACTGCCGCGCTGGTGACGACAGCTCGCGAACGCGGTCTGCTGCTCATGGAGAACTTCATGTTCGTCCGGCACCCGCTCCACGGTGAGGTGCGGAGACTGGTGGCCGAGGGCGCGATCGGCGCACCCCGGGCGTTTCACGCCGCCTTCACCATCCCGCGACGGCCCGACGACGACATCCGCTACCAGGCGGCGCTGGGCGGCGGTGCCCTGCTCGACGTCGCGGGATATCCGCTGCGCGCGGCCCGGCTCCTGCTGGACGGGCCGCCGGCCGTGATGGGCGCGGTGCTCGCCCACGACCCGGCCCGGGGTGTGGATGTCGGCGGCGCCGCTCTCCTGCGCACCCCGGGCGGGACCGTGGCGCAGCTGACGTTCGGCCTGGACAACGCCTACCAGTGCGCCTACGAGGTGTGGGGCAGCGAAGGGGTGATCCGGGTGGACCGGGCCTTCACTCCTCCGCCCGGGCACACGCCGGTGATCAGGATCGAGCGCGGGGGCGAGGCCGAGGAGCTGCGGTTGCCCGCCGCCGACCAGTTCGCTCTCGCCATGCGCTGCTTCGCCGCGACGGCGCTGTCCGGGGACGGGTTCGAGGATCACGCCCAGGACGCGCTGCGCCAAGCGGAACTCGTGGACGAGATCCGGCGGATGGCATCGGCCGGAAGGAGCACGGCGGGCAGTCCGGGCGTGGCCGGCCTGTCGGCCAACTGAGTGCGGGTCACGAGGAGTTTGGGCGCCGCGTCACCGAAGATGTAGGAGATACGCTGGGCCGGGCAGTCGGGGTCGATCGGGACGTAGGCCGCGCCCGGCTTGACCACCGCGAGCAGGGACACACCCGGTTCGGCCGAGCGTGGCAGCGCCACCGCGACGAACCGCCCGGGTCCCGCACCGTTCTCCACCAGGTGCCGCGCCGGCCGGTTTGTTCGAAGAGCGGGCGCGACGTTCACCGCAGTCCGTCGCGGTCACCTCCGGCGGCACTTTGCTGACGTACGGAGAGGTGCTCGGCGAGGGTACGGCCCGGTACCGCCTCCGGGGTGTGCCCGCCACGGCTCCACTCCTCAAGGAGTCACCATGGAATCGGCACAGGATTCCTGGAGTCAGGACGTTCTCTCGCGCCCCCGACAAGCCTGAATTTGCGATCACAGTGACTGACCACCCCGTGCTGACGTGTCAGCACGGGGCCCGGATCGAGGAAGATCGAGCAGGAGCCAGAAGCACGCAAACAGGCGCTTTTGCCTGATCCTTTCGCGTTCCCCCAGGTCAGCAAGGTAACGATGTCGGGTTCGAATCCCGTTGGGGGCACGCAACACCGTGTGCGACACTGTTGCACGCACGAGCTTGGTCCTGTGGAGCAGTTTGGAGTGCTCGCCACCCTGTCAAGGTGGAGGCCGCGGGTTCAAATCCCGTCAGGACCGCTGAGGTTTCACGTGAAACCTCGTGGCTGGGTAGCTCAGTTGGTACGAGCGATCGCCTGAAAAGCGATAGGTCGCCGGTTCGACCCCGGCCCCAGCCACAGTCAGAAGGCCCCGTTCGAAAGAGCGGGGCCTTCGTAGTACCGGCCTGACATCGGGGGAGGCGGCCATGGAAGACGACTTCCGGGGTTTCGACATCGCACGACGCGGCTACGACCGCGCCCAGGTGGACACCTATCTGGCCCGCCTGACCACGGACCCGGCATCCGGAGCACCGCCCGTTTTCGACATCGTCCGGCGCGGGTACGACCGAGCGCAGGTGGACGCACGGGTGGAGCAGCTGCGGAACAGGGGACGATGACGATGAGCGGGAACGAGACCGGAGCGAACCCCGAGGCGGAGCTGGAGAAGGTCCGGGCGCGGTACGGACTGCTCGCGGTCGTGATCAGCAATCTCGCCATCGCCACGGTCGCGATCATCGGGGTGTGGCGGCTCCACGGCGACAAGTCCGTGATCGTCGGGGTGCTGACCGCCGCCTTCACCGCGGTGAGCAGCATGACCACCGCCTACCTGGGCATCAAGGCGGTGTCCAACACCGCGAAGTCGCTCGCCCTCGGGGACGGGCTCGGCCGGCGGCGCACGGAGGCCGCCCCGCCCGATCAGCACACGCCCTGAGCGCCCCGAAGCAAATCGTTCGCCAGTGATTTCCCCGAGGTGAGATCCTGGACCGCGTATGTCTACGCATCCAGCCCCCGCCCTCGGCACCCTCGCCACCCGTCTGACCGAACTGTCGCTGCGCGACGCGCACCGGCTCGGCAGGCGGCTCGAGGGCGCGCGCAAGATCCGTAAGCCGGAGGCCCAGGCCGCCGTCCTCGCCGAGATCGAGGCCGAGATCGGCAAGGCCTCGGCACGTATGGACGAGCGGCGCTCCCGTGTGCCCGCCGTCATCTACCCGGAGCAGCTCCCGGTCAGCCAGAAGAAGGACCGGATCGCCGAGGCCATCCGCGATCACCAGGTCGTCATCGTGGCCGGTGAGACCGGCTCCGGCAAGACCACGCAGATCCCCAAGATCTGTATGGAGCTGGGGCGCGGCGTCCGCGGCATGATCGGGCACACCCAGCCCCGCCGTATCGCCGCCCGGACCGTCGCCGAGCGCGTCGCCGACGAGCTGAAGACGCCCCTCGGCGAGGCCGTCGGCTGGAAGGTCCGCTTCACCGACCAGGTGAACCCGGACGCCACCTTCGTCAAGCTGATGACGGACGGCATCCTGCTCGCCGAGATCCAGACCGACCGCGAGCTGCGCGCCTACGACACGATCATCATCGATGAGGCCCACGAGCGGTCCCTCAACATCGACTTCCTGCTCGGGTACCTGGCCCAGCTGCTGCCGAAGCGGCCGGATCTGAAGGTCGTGATCACTTCCGCGACCATCGACCCCGAGCGCTTCTCCCGGCACTTCGGCGACGCCCCGATCATCGAGGTCAGCGGCCGCACCTATCCCGTCGAGGTCCGCTACCGGCCGCTCCTCGAAGAGGACTCCGAGGACGCCGACCGGGACCAGATCACCGCGATCACCGACGCCGTCGAGGAGCTGATGGCGGAGGGGAAGGGCGACATCCTCGTCTTCCTCTCCGGCGAGCGGGAGATCCGGGACACCGCGGACGCGCTCACGAAGAAGCAGTACCGGTTCACCGAGGTGCTGCCGCTGTACGCCCGGCTCTCGCACGCCGAGCAGCACCGGGTCTTCCAGCCGCACACCGGACGCAGGATCGTTCTGGCGACCAACGTCGCCGAGACCTCCCTGACCGTCCCCGGCATCAAGTACGTCATCGACCCCGGCTTCGCCCGGATCAGCCGCTACAGCCACCGCACCAAGGTCCAGCGGCTGCCCATCGAGCCGGTCTCCCAGGCCAGCGCCAACCAGCGCAAGGGCCGCTGCGGCCGTACGTCCGACGGCATCTGC
This sequence comes from Streptomyces griseochromogenes, assembly GCF_001542625.1. Taxonomy (NCBI): domain Bacteria; kingdom Bacillati; phylum Actinomycetota; class Actinomycetes; order Kitasatosporales; family Streptomycetaceae; genus Streptomyces; species Streptomyces griseochromogenes. The sequence goes on from NZ_CP016279.1 coordinate 10,558,254, forward strand.
ATCCGGCTGTACAGCGAGGACGACTTCCTCGCCCGGCCGGAGTTCACCGACGCCGAGATCCTGCGCACGAACCTCGCCTCCGTCATCCTCCAGATGACCGCGGCCGGCCTCGGCGACATCGAGAAGTTCCCCTTCATCGACCCGCCGGACCACCGCAACATCCGCGACGGCGTGCAGTTGCTGCAGGAGCTGCACGCGCTGGACCCGGCCCAGAAGGACCCGCGCAAGCGCCTCACCGACACCGGCCGCAAGCTGGCCCAGCTGCCCGTCGACCCCCGGCTGGCCCGCATGGTCCTGGAGGCAGACAAGAACGGCTGCGTGCGCGAGGTCATGGTGATCGCGGCCGCGCTGTCCATCCAGGACCCGCGCGAGCGCCCGGCGGACAAGCAGGCCCAGGCCGATCAGCAGCACGCCCGCTTCAAGGACGAGACGAGCGACTTCCTCGCCTACCTGAACCTGTGGCGGTACGTCCGCGAGCAGCAGAAGGAGCGCGGATCGTCGTCCTTCCGCCGGATGTGCAAGCAGGAGTACCTGAACTTCCTGCGCATTCGCGAATGGCAGGACATCTACACCCAGCTGCGCACGGTCGCGAAGCAGATGGGAATGCACCTGGAGGAGCCTTCGGCGGGTACCGACGCCCCCTCCGACCGCGTCCACATCTCGCTCCTGGCCGGCCTCCTCTCCCACGTCGGGATGAAGGACGTGAAGGACGGCAACAAGAACGAGTACCTCGGCGCCCGCAGCGCCAAGTTCGCGGTCTTCCCGGGCTCGGCGCTGTTCCGTAAACAGCCCCGGTTCCTGATGTCCGCCGAACTCGTGGAGACCTCCCGCCTCTGGGCCCGGGTCAACGCGAAGATCGAGCCGGAGTGGGTCGAACCGCTGGCCGGACACCTCCTGAAGCGGACGTACAGCGAACCGCACTGGGAGAAGGACCAGGCCGCCGTGATGGCGTACGAGAAGGTGACGCTGTACGGCGTCCCGATCGTCGCCCAGCGGAAGGTGAACTACGGCCGGATCGACCCGGAGGTCTCCAGGGAGCTGTTCATCCGCAACGCCCTGGTCGAGGGCGACTGGCGCACGCACCACAAGTTCTACGCGGACAACCGCAAGCTGCTCAGCGAGGTCGAGGAGCTGGAGCACCGCGCCCGGCGCCGGGACATCGTCGTCGACGACGACACGCTCTTCGACTTCTACGACCAGCGGGTGCCCGGACACGTGGTCTCCGGTGCCCATTTCGACTCCTGGTGGAAGCACAGGCGGCACGAGCAGCCCGACTTCCTGGACTTCGAGCGGGAGATGCTCATCCGCGAGTCGGCGGAGGCGGTCACCAAGGCCGACTACCCGGACTCGTGGCGGCAGGGTCCGCTCAAGTTCCGGGTGACGTACCAGTTCGAGCCGGGCGCGGACGCCGACGGCGTGACCGTCCACATCCCGCTCCAGGTGCTCAACCAGGTCACGGACGAGGGCTTCGACTGGCAGATCCCGGGCCTGCGCGAGGAGGTGGTGACGGAGCTGATCCGTTCCCTCCCGAAGCCGATCCGCCGTCACTACGTGCCCGCGCCGAACTACGCGAAGGCGTTCCTGGAGCGCGCCGTGCCGCTGCAGGAGCCGCTGACGGTGACGATGACGCGCGAGCTGAAGCGCACGGTCGGCGTCCCCTTCGAGGCGGACGACTTCGACTGGGCGAAGGTCCCCGACCATCTGAAGATCACCTTCCGTATCGTCGACGAGCGGCGCCGGAAGCTGGCCGAGGACAAGGACCTGGAGGCGCTGAAGCTGCGGCTGAAGCCCAAGGCGCGCAAGGCCCTGTCCCAGGCCGCGGCCGCGACCGCATCCCGCGAGGGCGGCGAGTCCCTGGAGCGCAAGGGCCTCACCGACTGGACGATCGGCACGCTCACCCGGGTCTTCGAGACGCGCCGGGCCGGGCAGCCGGTGAAGGCGTACCCGGCGCTGGTGGACGACGGCGACACGGTCTCGGTCCGCCTCTTCGACACGGAGGCCGAGCAGGCGGAAGCCATGTGGAAGGGCACCCGGCGCCTCATCCTGCGCAACATCCCGGTGAACCCGGCGAAGTTCGCATCCGAGAAGCTGACCAACGCCCAGAAGCTGGCGCTCTCCGCCAACCCGCACGGCTCCGTCCAGGCCCTCGTCGACGACTGCGCGATGGCCGCGGCCGACAAGCTGATCGGGGACTTCGGCGGGCCGGTGTGGGACGAGGAGTCGTTCCGGAAGCTGTACGACAAGGTGCGCGCGGAGATCGTCGACACGACGGTCCGTACGGTCGGGCAGGTGCAGCAGGTCCTGGCGGCCTGGCAGGCCTGTGAGCGCCGTCTGAAGGCCACGAAGAGCCCCGCCCTCCTGGCGAACCTGACGGACGTCCGGGGGCAGCTGGACGCCCTGGTGAAGCCCGGATTCGTGACGTGGGCGGGCATACGACGCCTGCCCGACCTGATGCGCTACCTGGTGGCCGCCGACCGGCGCCTGCAGCAGATGCCGACCGGCGTCCAGCGGGACACCACGCGCATGGAGAAGGTCCACGAGATGCAGGACGAGTACGCCTGGCTCCTGGAACAGCTGCCGCAGGGCCGGCCGGTGCCGTCCTCGGTCCTGGACATCCGCTGGATGATCGAGGAGCTCCGGGTCAGCTATTTCGCGCACGCGCTCGGCACGGCGTACCCGGTCTCCGACAAGCGGATCGTGAAGGCGATCGACGCCGCCGTACCGTAATCACTCACACACGGAGGGTGAGTTCGACCAGGGGGCTCACCCTCCTGTACAGTCTCTTCTCGCAGCGCAATGCAGCAAAAGCGCGGCGAAACATGGTCCTGTGGAGCAGTTTGGAGTGCTCGCCACCCTGTCAAGGTGGAGGCCGCGGGTTCAAATCCCGTCAGGACCGCAGCAGAGGAGGCCCTCATCCGATGTGGATGAGGGCCTCCTCTTTCACATCCCGTCAGGACCGCGATCGAAGGGCCCCAGGGGGTCCTTCCGCTGTTCACCTGAGGCCCCGCCCCGCGCCCGCTGCCCCGACGAAGCCCGGCGCGGCCGCTCGCGCCCTTGACGACGTCACATTCCACCGGTACCCAGAAACCAAGGGCCCGTCTCCCCGTACGGCCCCTGGAGGTGGCGTATGACGGCATCGGCCAGGCACGAGACGCGGGCGCTGCTGAGGGCGCATCTGGCGGCCGCCTCGTCCTACCGGCACCTCACCCGCCACTGCCCGATATGTCATCACCTGCTGCGACTGGCGATGGCCACCGGCCCTCGCCCCCCGGAGCCGGGCGGCGAGGTCGTCGAGGTCATCGACGTCGTGGAGGTCATGGACGTCGTGCAGAGCGCAGAGGTCGTCGAGGTCATCGAGAGCGAAGCCTCCCGAAGCGCGTGATCCACGCCGGGCCCAACTCCCGCTCGGGCGTGGCACGCTGGAACGCGTGGTTCCATTAGCGCACACATGCCGATGTCAACAAGCATCGCGGCGTGTGACGGGAGTCACCGCATGAGTTTTCAAAACCGCGGAACTTACCCCCGTCCTACAACTGGTCAATTTAATATGTGCAATTGCACTCCCCCCGGAGGCCACGCACAGCCGTTCCGACAACCCTCCCCAGACTCCGACAAGGCAGCTCACAGAGGTGCCGCGCCGCCGTCCGCAGCGCACAAAAAAGATCGCGCTGGACCCGGCGGAGTCCAGCGCGATCTACGACGCACCCTGTGTCGCTGCCTACAACGTTCTCTTCGGCTTGGGCGTGGGCCCTGTTGGGGCAGGTCCCGCGTCGCTTGGAGCTAGGGTTTCGGGCGCCTCGGCCGGTTGGGGGACCGACCGTTCTGCCCGGTTATTCGGTTGTTCAGGCCTCGCTGCGCTGCTGCGGGATGCCCGCGAGCAGAGCGCGGACCTCGGCCTCGCGGTAGCGGCGGTGCCCGCCGAGCGTGCGGATCGAAGTGAGCTTGCCGGCCTTCGCCCACCGCGTGACCGTCTTCGGGTCCACGCGGAACATCGTGGCGACCTCAGCCGGGGTCAGCAGCGGCTCGGCATCAGGGGTGCGAGCGGTCATGAGCGGCCTCCTCGGGAGAACCGAACCTTCTCGGTTCTTTCCTCTAAATTCTGCACCTTGACCCACGTTGCCCGAAATGGCGGACGCGGGCCGAGTCGGTTATAGGACGAACGGCTTGTCCTCGGCACTACAACTACACCATCTGTCCAGCCACGTCGGCCAAACCGATGGAATTGCCCTCCCAGGTGTTCATCAGCGACGGAAGCCGATGGACCATGCCATAGCGGACAGTCACGCCACTGTGACGATCAGTCACAGGACGATCAGGAGTCACCAGACCCCCCATAGCGTGCAATGCAGAGAATCCGCCCACATTGGAGCATAGCGGGACGGACGGAGCCCTCCCCGGACTCCTTGTCCTATTTTGGCACGAGGGGCGGCAAGAGGCGCAAGGGCCGTGTAAGTGCCGTCCGTCACCCTTAGGGACAAAAGCCCGGATCGAGACCAACGTCCCGTCAGGTGGTCAAGTGCCGTAGACCGTACGTCCTTCGGTGGCTTTTTGACCGTGATCCACGTCACTCAGTTCGCGGAACGCCGGTCACGTACCGCCCGCCACCGCTCCACCAGCCGCCCGTACGCCTCCCCGGCGGCCATCCCGTCGCCCCGGTGCAGCGCCTCGATGCCGTCGGCCACGTCCGCCGCCGAGTGGTCGTCCGCCAGTTGACCGGCCGGCACCGCGTGCACCAGGCCGCCGTAGTCCAGCTCCACCAGCGAGCGCGGGTGGAACTCCTCCAGCCAGCGGCCGACGTCCACCAGGCCGTCGATCAGCGGCCCTTCCTCGATGGTGTCCTTCAGCGTGCGCAGCGCCCGCGCCACCCGGCGCCGGGCCTGCACCATCGGGGTGCGGTAGCGCAGCATCGGCGGCACCTCGCCGGCCCCCTTGTCGTACCGGCGCTCCTCGTCGGAGACCAGCACGAACCAGTTCAGCGGGATCTGCCAGGTCGCGGTGCGGATCCAGGGCCGGGCGTCCGGGTTGCGGGCGAGCCAGCGCTCGTAGTCCTGGGCGGCCTGGCGGCGCACCACCGGCGGCAGCACCGCGTCCAGCACCGGCGCGGGCAGCTCCTCGGCGAGATCGCCCAGGGCCTGCCAGCCGCGCAGCCGGGTCCGCCAGGGACAGACGCAGACGACCCCGTCGACGTCCACCACGAAGGCGTCGCTGCTCTCGTGTACCGGCACCGGGACAGGCGGCGTGGGCAGCAAGTCGGCGAGCGAGCGGCGCAGTTCGTCCTGGTAGGTGGGGCGGTCGGGGCGCCGGGCGTAGCGCGCCCAGTGGGTGCGCTCCGGCTCCGGGAAGGCGGCCAACGGCTCGTAGACACGCAGGTACGCGGCATAGGGGACGACCACGGAGGACACCTTGGGCACGCCTGCTCCCTCCCCATCGGACCCGGCTCGAAACCCTTGCAAATCGTCCCACGGCGATGCGTGCGTGAGCGGCGCGGGAGAGTGATCCTGAACACTGCGCGGATGGCTGGTGGGCGCAGGGCCTACGCTCATGCCACAGCCCCCGCCACCCGCACGGGGGCTACGCCCCACCCGCCGCTACTTACACAGGAGTCACCACAGTGACCGACGTAACCGGCGCACCTGCTGATGTCCTGCACACCCTGTTCCAGTCGGACCAGGGCGGCCACGAGCAGGTCGTGCTCTGCCAGGATCGCGCCAGCGGTCTCAAGGCCGTCATCGCCATCCACTCCACCGCCCTGGGCCCGGCCCTCGGCGGAACGCGCTTCTACCCGTACGCGACCGAGGCCGAGGCCGTCGCCGACGCCCTCAACCTCGCGCGCGGGATGTCGTACAAGAACGCCATGGCCGGTCTAGGCCACGGCGGCGGCAAGGCCGTGATCATCGGCGACCCGGAGCGCGACAAGACCGAGGAGCTGCTGCTCGCCTACGGGCGCATGGTGGCCTCGCTCGGCGGGCGCTACGTCACCGCGTGCGACGTCGGCACGTACGTCGCCGACATGGACGTCGTGGCCCGCGAGTGCCGCTGGACCACCGGCCGCTCCCCCGAGAACGGCGGGGCCGGCGACTCCTCCGTGCTCACCGCCTTCGGCGTCTACCAGGGCATGCGCGCCTCCGCCCAGCATCTGTGGGGCGACCCCTCGCTGCGCGGCCGCAAGGTCGGCATCGCCGGCGTCGGCAAGGTCGGCCACCACCTGGTGCGCCACCTGCGCGACGAGGGCGCCGAGGTCGTCATCACGGACGTGCGCGCGGACGCCGTGCAGCGGATCCTCGGGCAGTACCCCGAGGGCGTGTCGGCCGTCGCCGACACCGACGCGCTGATCCGGGTGGAGGGGCTGGACATCTACGCCCCCTGCGCCCTCGGCGGCGCGCTGAACGACGACACCGTGCAGGTGCTCACCGCCCAGGTGGTGTGCGGCGCCGCCAACAACCAGCTCGCCCACCCGGGTGTGGAGAAGGACCTCGCGGACCGCGGGATCCTCTACGCGCCGGACTACGTGGTGAACGCCGGCGGGGTCATCCAGGTGGCCGACGAGCTGCACGGGTTCGACTTCGACCGGTGCAAGGCGAAGGCGGCGAAGATCTTCGACACCACGTTGGCCATATTCGCACGTGCGAAGGAAGACGGCATTCCGCCGGCCGCCGCGGCCGACCGGATCGCCGAGCAGCGCATGGCCGAGGCCCGCGCGGCGCGCTGATCCGGGTGCGATCGGACCCCGATCGGGTGTCCGATCGCACACATGCGCGGTACCCGTCGGCGGGAACTTAGAGAGAACTCTCACTTCCACCGGCGGGTCGCACCCCGATAAGTGGTTAAAATCGCCACTGACCAGCGAGGACAGGGCGCCTCGAGGGTCCTGTGCACACGCGCGTGCTGCGGGCGACGTACCGTATGGGCGCGGGCTCAGGTACCGTGGAAGCCCTACGGACCGGCCTCTCTGCGGAGGGTCCGTTCCGGATCATGAACGCGTGTCAGACTCTGGGGTTGTCAAGCCCCGTCACCGAGGGGGTCGAGCCATGGGGCGCGGCCGGGCCAAGGCCAAGCAGACAAAGGTCGCCCGCCAGCTGAAGTACAACAGCGGTGGGACTGACCTGTCACGTCTGGCCAATGAACTGGGCGCATCGACTTCGAGCCAGCCGCCGAACGGCGAGCCGTTCGAGGATGATGAGCAGGACGAGGACGATCTTTACTCTCGGTACGCCGACCTCTATGAGGACGACGACGAGGACGAGGACGAAGGTCCCTCACAACACCGTCGCGGCGCTTGACCTTGCACTGAGCACTCACCCGGTCGGTGGCACAGCCACCGACCGGCTTCTGTGCTACCCGCCGGATCAGACCGCGTAGTCCCCGACCAGCTCCGCGCCGGTCTCCTTGTCTCCGCGCTCGCTGATCTCGCCCGCGACCCACGCGTCGACCCCGCGGTCGGCCAGGGTGGCGAGGGCGACGTCGGTGGACTCCTCCGGCACGATCGCGATCATGCCGACGCCCATGTTCAGGGTCTTCTCCAGCTCCAGGCGCTCGACGTCGCCGGTCCTGCCGACCAGGTCGAAGATCGCGCCCGGGGTCCAGGTGGCCCGGTCGACGGTGGCGTGCAGCTCGTCGGGGATGACCCGGGCCAGGTTGGCCGCGAGTCCGCCGCCGGTGATGTGGCTGAACGCGTGCACGTCGGTGGTGCGGGTCAGCGCCAGGCAGTCCAGCGAGTAGATCTTCGTGGGCTCCAGCAGCTCCTCGCCGAGGCTGCGGCCGAGGTCCGCGACCTCCGCGTCCAGGGCCAGGCCGGCCCGGTCCAGCAGCACGTGGCGGACCAGGGAGTACCCGTTCGAGTGAAGCCCGGAGGCCGCCATGGCGATCACCGCGTCACCCTTACGGATACGATCCGCGCCCAGCAGCCGGTGAGCCTCCACGACGCCCGTACCGGCGCCGGCGACGTCGAAGTCGTCCTCGCCGAGCAGACCCGGGTGCTCGGCCGTCTCGCCGCCCACCAGGGCGCAGCCGGCCAGCACGCAGCCCTCCGCGATGCCCTTGACGATCGCGGCGACCCGCTCGGGGTGGACCTTGCCGACGCAGATGTAGTCGGTCATGAACAGCGGCTCGGCACCGCACACGACGATGTCGTCCATGACCATGGCGACCAGGTCGTGGCCGATGGTGTCGTAGACGCCCATGCGGCGCGCGATGTCGACCTTCGTGCCGACGCCGTCCGTGGCGGAGGCGAGCAGCGGGCGCTCGTAGCGCTTGAGGGCGGAGGCGTCGAAGAGGCCGGCGAAGCCGCCGAGGCCGCCGAGGACCTCGGGGCGCTGGGTCTTCTTCACCCACTCCTTCATCAGCTCGACGGCGCGGTCGCCCGCCTCGATGTCGACGCCCGCCGCTGCGTAGCTGGCACCAGTTGTCTCAGACATGACTGTGAGAGCTTTCGTGTCGTACTGCGGGGTGTTACGGGCGACGGATCGCGTCGGCCGCGGCCGTGGCTGCCGGACCGGCGGCGAGCTCGGTCTCCAGGAGCTGCTTGCCGAGCAGCTCGGGGTCCGGCAGCTCCATCGGGTACTCGCCGTCGAAGCAGGCGCGGCACAGGTTCGGCTTGGCGATCGTGGTCGCCTCGATCATGCCGTCGATGGAGATGTAGGCCAGGGAGTCGGCGCCGAGCGAGGTGCCGATCTCGTCGATGCTCATGCCGTTGGCGATGAGCTCGGCACGGGTGGCGAAGTCGATGCCGAAGAAGCAGGGCCACTTCACGGGCGGCGAGGAGATCCGGATGTGGACCTCGGCCGCGCCGGCTTCGCGCAGCATCCGCACGAGCGCCCGCTGGGTGTTGCCGCGCACGATCGAGTCGTCCACGACGACCAGGCGCTTGCCCTTGATGACTTCCTTCAGCGGGTTCAGCTTCAGGCGGATGCCGATCTGGCGGATGGTCTGCGAGGGCTGGATGAAGGTGCGCCCGACATAGGCGTTCTTCACCAGGCCGGCGCCGAAGGGGATGCCGGACGCCTCCGCGTAGCCGATGGCCGCCGGAGTGCCGGACTCCGGGGTCGCTATGACCAGGTCGGCCTCGGCAGGGGCCTCCTTGGCCAGGCGGCGGCCCATCTCGACCCGGGAGAGGTACACGTTCCGGCCGGCGATGTCGGTGTCCGGACGGGCCAGATACACGTACTCGAAGACACAGCCCTTGGGCTTCGCGTCCGCGAATCGGGACGTTCGCAGGCCGTTCTCGTCGATGGCGACGAACTCGCCCGGCTCGATCTCCCGCACGAAGCTGGCGCCGGTGATGTCCAGGGCGGCGGTCTCGGAGGCGACCACCCAGCCGCGCTCCAGGCGGCCGAGGACCAGCGGGCGGATGCCCTGCGGGTCACGGGCGGCGTAGAGGGTGTGCTCGTCCATGAAGACGAGCGAGAAGGCGCCCCGCACCTTCGGGAGCACCGCGTGCGCGGCCTCCTCGATGGTCAGCGGCTTGCCGTCCTCGTCGACCTGGGCGGCCAGCAGGGCCGTCAGCAGGTCGGTGTCGTTGGTGGCCGCGACCCGGGCGGACCGGCCGTTGGTGTCCTTCGGCAGTTCGGCGACCATCTCGGCGAGCTGCGCCGTGTTCACCAGGTTGCCGTTGTGGCCGAGCGCGATGGAACCGTGCGCGGTGGCGCGGAACGTCGGCTGGGCGTTCTCCCACACGGAGGCACCGGTGGTCGAGTAGCGGGCGTGTCCGACCGCGATATGACCCTGGAGCGAACCGAGAGAGGTCTCGTCGAAGACCTGGGAGACCAGTCCCATGTCCTTGAAGACGAGGATCTGGGAGCCGTTGCTGACCGCGATTCCCGCGGATTCCTGACCCCGGTGCTGGAGGGCGTAGAGCCCGAAGTACGTGAGCTTTGCGACCTCTTCGCCCGGAGCCCAGACACCGAAGACGCCACACGCGTCCTGGGGGCCTTTCTCGCCGGGGAGCAGATCGTGATTGAGTCGACCGTCACCACGTGGCACGCCACCGAGTGTAGGCGAGACCGACCACTGGTCCGAATTGGGGATACGCGCTCGTAACGGATCAGGGCTTGTCGATCACCTTGGTGGTTTCTTCGTTTTCCCTGGTCAGCGAGTTTCTGGGGCGATCGGACGCATCGTCGGAGGGTCGACGGGCGCTGGCCTTGGGTCCACTCGCCGTATGCGCGAGTGAGGTGTCGCACATCATTCGGGTGCGTGTCGGCTGAGATCGACCCGGTCGCCGTCGCCGTCGGTCAGCGTCAGTTTCCCGTCATCGGACCTTGCGGTGAGCGTGCCGGTGGTCAGGGTGCGGGCCAGGGCCCGCTCGAAGTCCATCCGGTCCTGGTCGCAGGCCATCCTGGTGGTGCGCAGGTCGCCGAAGGTGATCCGGTCGCCGTGCACGGTGGCCCGGGCGCCGAACTGGTTGCAGCCGAGGTTGCCGGCCGCCTTCCCGTCCGTGTCGATCCGCAGGTGTGCGGCGGCGGGCGCGTCCCGGGTGGTGCCGTCGGCGGCGGTGAGGCCGTCCACCCGCCAGTCGACACCGGTCACCGGCCGCGCGGTCTCCCCGCTCCGGGCACTGCCACAGGCCAGTGTGAGCGGGACGAGCACCGCGACCGCCGTCAGGATCATGTGCTGCTTGTGCCGGTTCATGGGGGTTCGACGGCCTGCCGGGGCCGCCGGTTCCGTCATGCCATGACCGGCAGCAGGCCCCCGATGTCCGCGCGCTCCCCGCTCGCGCTGACCTTGGCCTGCTTGACGGCGTCCGCCCAGGCCACCCGCCCGGTGGCGAGCCGGATCCAGGTCAGCGGGTCGGTCTCGACCACGTTGGGCGGGGTGCCCCGGGTGTGTCGGGGTCCCTCGACGCACTGCACCACGGCGTACGGCGGCACCCGCACCTCGGTGGAGCCGCCGGGCGCCTTCACGGCGAGCGCGTCGGCGAGCAGCCGGGTGGCGGCGGCGAGGGCCTGGCGGTCGTACGGCACGTCCAGGCCGGGGACCGCGGCGTTGAGGTCGTCGGTGTGGACGACGAGTTCGACGGCGCGGGTGACGAGGTAGTCGTCCAGGGGCAGCGCGCCCGCGTTGGTCTCCAGGAGCCGGGTGCCGGGGTGCTCGGCGAGGAGGGTGCGCAGGGACGCCTCGACGTCCGCGAGGTAGGAGTCGAGATCGGGGTGGTCCGAGGCGAGGCCGCGGGTGAACTCGTCTATGGCCGGGGCGCTCCCGGCCGTGGCGAAGGGCCAGTGCACGACCGTCACGTTCTGCTTCGGCGGGGCCGGCTTCTCCAGGGCGCGGTGGACGGCGGTGACCGCCATGCCGATGTGCGCGATCAGTTCGCGTACGGTCCACTCGCCGAGCCGCGTGGGCAGGGCGAGTTGCTCGGGGGTGAGGCCTCGCACGGCCTCCCGTACGTCGCCGAGCTGGCCGAGGACGGCGGCGCGGGTCCTGGCGGGGTCGTAGCTGCGGGCGCGCTTCTTGGCCGGGGGCATGGCGGTGAGCCTATGCCTTCACGGCGTAGCCCTTCAGGCCGTTTTCCACCAGGTCGAAGGCGCGGTGGGCGCGTTCGACGGCCCCGGCCGCGATGGCCTCCGGGCTCTCGCCGGCGGCGAGGCGGCGGTGGTGGTCCTCGATCAGGGCGTTGCGGGCGGCGCTGAGGGTGGTGGCGGCGACCGTGGCGAGCACCGGGTCTCCGCTCTCCTCCGCCAGGAGGTCGGTCATCGCCCGGATGCCCCGCTGAGCGGCGACGACGACCCGTTCCCGCAGCACGGGCGTCTCCTCGACGACCCGGCGCACCAGGAGGACGAACGGCTCGCTGTGCAGGCCGACGGAGGGGTCCCGGACCTCGATCATCTCCAGGAACTGCCGGCGTACGGCGTCCACGGCGGACTCACCCGGGCCCCGGTCGCGCACCGCGCGGGCCGCGTCGCCGAAATGCTCCTCCATGGGGTGGAAGACCAAGTCCTCCTTGGAACCGAAGTAGTTGAAGACGGTCATCTTCGACACGTCGGAGGCATCGGCGATCTCCTGCACCGACACCTTGTCGAAGCCGCTTTCCACGAAGAGGTCGAGCGCGGTCCGGTAGATCCGCCACTTGGTGTCGCGCTTCTTGCGCTCCCGCAGTCCCAGCTCTTCGGCCATGCGGTCACCTTACCAAGATGAATTTTATGCTCGGCTCAAATCTAAGCCCGGATAAAATATTGACTCGGTACATGAACGCCGGGCAGGGTGGTGCCCATGACCGAAACCCAGCGCAAGATCGGCTTGCTCGCCTGCCTGGTCACGATCGTCCTGGCCGTCCTGGACACGCAGATCGTGTCCGCCGCGAGCTTCCCGATCGTCCACGACCTCGATCCCGACCACGGCGTCGTCGACATCTCCTGGCTGGCCAGCGCCTTCTCGCTGGCCTCGGCCGCGATGCTGCCGCTCTACGGCAGGCTCTGCGACGCCCTCGGCGCCAAGCGGGTCTTCCTCGGTGCCCTCGCCACCTTCCTGACCGGTTCGGCGCTGTGCGGCGCGGCCCGATCGATCGACTGGCTGATCGCTTCGCGGGCCCTGCAGGGCGTCGGCGGGGGCGGGCTGATGAGCGTGACGATGGTGGTGATCGCCCAGCTCAAGGACCCCGGCGAGAAGAAGAACAAGGGCGCGGGCATCGGCGGGATCATCGGGGGCGGCGGCATGGCCGTGGGCCCCTGGCTCGGCGGCTTCCTCGCCGACCATGCGAGCTGGCGCTGGGCCTTCTACATCAACCTGCCGCTCGGCATCGCCGCCCTGGCCGCCGGCGTGGTCGTACTGAAACTCCCCCGGCACACCACCAGCCGCGCGATCGACTTCACCGGTGCCGCGCTCGCCGCCGCGTTCTCCACCGCGCTGCTGCTGATCACACAGTGGGGCGGCAAGCAGTACGCCTGGACGTCCCCGCAGATCCTCGGCCTGGCCCTCGCCTTCCTCGGCGCCCTCACCCTGTTCCTGCGCCGCCAGTTCACCGCCGCCGAGCCGATCCTGCCGCCCTCGCTGTTCCGCGTACCCGAACTGCGGCTCGGCTTCGCGATCCAGGGGCTGATGGGCGCGGCGATGGTCGGCGCGATGTACTACGTCCTCGTCTATCTCCAGCTCGCCCGGCACGTCAACAGCTCCGCCGCCGGCCTGTACCTGATCCCGATGGCGGCGGGCATCATGGCGGTCGGCGTCGCGACGGGCCGGCTCGGCGAACGCGGCTGGTCCGAGCGGACGTTCGTGCTCAGCGGCTCCGCCGTCACCACCGCCGCCTTCCTGCTGCTGGCCACCACCGGCACCCACACCTCGCTGTGGCAGCTGCGCGGCGCCCTGCTCCTCGTCGGTCTCGGCTTCGGCCAGCTCCTCGGCCAGCTGATCCAGCTCGTGCAGCAGGCGGCCCCGGGCCATCAGCTCGGCGTCGCCACCACCGCCATCCGCTTCTTCCAGACCCTCGGCATGGCCCTGGGCGTCGCCCTCTTCGGCAGCCTCATCGACCGCCTGTACGACGGCCCGGGCGATGTCGGCTCCCTCGCCGCCCTGCGCGGCGCGGCCCGTACGGCGGGCGTGACGGCGTACGTCTCCGCGATGGACACGGTGTTCCTGTGCGGGGCCGGGGTGATGACGCTGTGCCTTCTCCTCGCCCTGCGGCTGCCGAAGGCCCGTCCCGTCGCGGCCGAGCGGCAGCCGGAGAAGACCCTGGCCGCATGAGGAAGGCCCCGCCCGGACGTCCGGGCGGGGCCTTCGCCGGAGGCGAGCGCGGGCTTACGCGAGCAGCGCCTCGATGGTGCCCTCGTGTGCCTCGCGCAGCTCGGCCAGGGAGAGGGTGAACTCGCCCTGGACCTCCACTGCCGCATGCGCATCGGACGCGGCGCCCTCCACGACACCGATCCGCGTGACCGGCAGGCCGCGCGCACCGCACATGTCGTTGAAGCGGACCTCCTCGGAGCGCGGCACCGCGACGATCGCACGGCCGGCCGACTCGGAGAACAGGAACGTGAAGGCGTCGAGCCCGTCCGGTACGACCAGACGCGCGCCCTTGCCGCCGAGCAGCGCCGACTCCACGACCGCCTGGACCAGACCGCCGTCGGACAGGTCGTGCGCGGAGTCGATCATGCCGTCGCGGGAGGCCGAGATCAGGATCTCGCCCAGCAGCCGTTCACGCTCCAGGTCGACCTTCGGGGGCAGACCGCCGAGGTGGTCGTGGACCACCTGCGACCAGGCCGAGCCGCCGAACTCCTCGCGCGTGTCGCCGAGGAGGTAGATCAGCTGGCCCTCCTCCTGGAAGGCGACCGGGGTGCGGCGCGCGACGTCGTCGATGACACCGAGGACGGCGACCACCGGGGTCGGGTGGATGGCCGCCTCGCCCGTCTGGTTGTACAGCGACACGTTGCCGCCGGTCACGGGCGTGCCCAGCTGCCGGCAGCCGTCGGCAAGGCCGCGCACCGCCTCGGCGAACTGCCACATCACCGCCGGGTCCTCGGGCGAACCGAAGTTCAGGCAGTCCGAGACCGCGAGCGGCTTGGCGCCCGTGGTCGCCACGTTCCGGTAGGCCTCCGCCAGCGCCAGCTGGGCGCCCGTGTACGGGTCCAGCTTGGCGTACCGGCCGTTGCCGTCGGTCGCGATCGCCACGCCGAGGCCGGTCTCCTCGTCCACCCGGATCATGCCGGAGTCCTCGGGCTGGGCGAGGACGGTGTTGCCCTGGACGAAGTGGTCGTACTGCGAGGTGATCCACTTCTTGGAGGCCTGGTTGGGCGAGCCGACCAGCTTCAGGACCTGGTCCTTCAGCTCCTCGGAGGTCACCGGACGCGGAAGCTTGTTCGCGTCGTCGGCCTGGAGCTCGTCCTGCCAGGACGGGCGGGCGTACGGACGCTCGTAGACCGGGCCCTCGTGGGCCACGGTGCGCGGGTCGACGTCGACGATCTTGCCGCCGTGCCAGTAGATCTCAAGACGGTCGCCGTCGGTGACTTCCCCGATGACCGTGGCGATGACGTCCCACTTGGCGCAGATCTCCAGGAAGCGGTCGACCTTCGCCGGCTCGACCACCGCGCACATGCGTTCCTGCGACTCGCTCATGAGGATCTCCTCCGGCGAGAGCGTGGAGTCGCGCAGCGGTACGTCGTCCAGGGTCACGCGCATACCGCCGGAACCGTTGGAGGCGAGCTCACTCGTCGCACACGACAGACCGGCCGCACCCAGGTCCTGGATGCCGACGACCAGCTTCTCCTTGAAGGCCTCCAGGGTGCACTCGATGAGGAGCTTCTCCTGGAAGGGGTCGCCGACCTGGACGGCCGGACGCTTCGAGGGCTTCGCGTCGTCGAAGGTCTCGGAGGCGAGGATCGAGGCGCCGCCGATGCCGTCGCCGCCGGTCCGGGCGCCGTAGAGGATGACCTTGTTGCCCGTGCCGGAGGCCTTGGCGAGGTGGATGTCCTCGTGCCGCATCACACCGATGGCACCGGCGTTGACCAGCGGGTTGCCCTGGTAGCAGGAGTCGAAGACGACCTCGCCGCCGATGTTGGGCAGGCCCAGGCAGTTGCCGTAGCCGCCGATGCCCGCGACGACGCCCGGCAGGACGCGCTTGGTGTCGGGGTGGTCGGCCGCGCCGAAGCGCAGCGGGTCCACGACCGCGACCGGGCGCGCGCCCATCGCGATGATGTCGCGGACGATGCCGCCGACACCCGTGGCCGCGCCCTGGTAGGGCTCCACGTAGGAGGGGTGGTTGTGCGACTCGACCTTGAAGGTGACCGCGTACCCCTGGCCTACGTCCACCACACCGGCATTCTCGCCGATGCCGACGAGCAGGGCGTCGCTCTGCGGGGCCTTCTCGCCGAACTGGCGCAGATGGACCTTGGAGGACTTGTACGAGCAGTGCTCGGACCACATGACCGAGTACATGGCGAGCTCGGCGCCGGTCGGGCGGCGGCCCAGGATCTCCACGATCCTCTCGTACTCGTCCTTCTTCAGACCGAGTTCGGCCCAGGGCAGCTCGACGTCGGGGGTCGCGGTCGCGTGCTCGACCGTGTCCAGAGGCGTCCGGCTCATGCGCCCACCAGCTTCTTGAGGATCGAGGTGAAGAACGGGAGACCGTCGGTACGGCCCGTACCGATCAGCGGCTCCACGGCGTGCTCGGGGTGCGGCATCAGGCCCACGACGTTGCCGGCCTCGTTGGTGATGCCGGCGATGTCGCGGAGCGAGCCGTTGGGATTGAAGTCGACGTACCGGAAGACCACCCGGCCCTCGGCCTCCAGCTTGTCGAGCGTGTACTCGTCGGCGACGTACCGGCCGTCCATGTTCTTCAGCGGGATGTGGATCTCCTGGCCCTGGCGGTAGTCGCCGGTCCAGGCCGTCTCCGCGTTCTCCACCCGCAGCTTCTGGTCGCGGCAGATGAAGTGGAGGTGGTCGTTGCCGAGCATCGCGCCCGGGAGGAGGTGCGCCTCGGTGAGGACCTGGAAGCCGTTGCAGATACCGAGCACCGGCAGACCGGCCTTCGCCTGCTCGATCACGGACTCCATCACCGGCGAGAACCGGGAGATGGCACCGGCGCGCAGATAGTCGCCGTAGGAGAAACCGCCGGGCAGCACCACGGCATCGACCTGATGCAGGTCCTTGTCCTTGTGCCAGAGGGCGACCGGCTCGGCACCCGCGAGGCGGATCGCCCGCTGTGTGTCCCGGTCGTCGAGGCTTCCCGGGAAAGTGACGACGCCAATACGAGCGGTCACTTGGCCGCCTCCGCCACTTCTTCCACCTTGACGGTGAAGTCCTCGATCACGGTGTTGGCGAGGAAGGATTCCGCCAGATCGTGGATGCGGGCGAGTGCGGCGTCGTCGACCGGCCCGTCAACTTCCAGTTCGAATCGCTTTCCCTGACGTACGTCGGAGATGCCTTCGAAACCCAGGCGCGGCAGCGCACGCTGGACCGCCTGGCCCTGGGGGTCGAGGATCTCCGGCTTGAGCATGACGTCGACTACGACGCGTGCCACTGGCACTCCCGGTGTGTGGTGCTGAGCAGGTTCCTTCAGACTACCCGTACAAAATTTCTACGCGGGTAGAGTTGTAGGAAACTACGTGAGTCGCATCACGATCGGGTGACAGGAGGGCGCCCTCACCAAAAGTTCTGGGAAAGTTCCACAGGTCCGACCACGACACCTATTGCGCGAGGACACGCGGACGGATTTAGTCGGGCTTCACTTTGCATTGCCGGGCACTGTACAAATGAATTGGCAATAGCCGATACTCGGCACGTCATCGCCGATGAGCTGTATCGACGTGCCGCACGAAGGGACCGATATTCGTGGCGCAAAAGGTCGTGGTCACTCTCTTTGACGACATCGACGGCTCGGAAGCGGCGGAAACGATCGCCTTCGGACTCGACGGCAAGTCGTACGAGATCGACCTGAACGAAACCAACGCCAAAAAACTGCGCAAGGCGCTCGCGCCCTACGTGGAGGCCGGCCGCAAGCGGTCGCGGTCCGGCAAGGCGTACAAGCAGACGGAGGTCGCTCCCGACCCGGCCGCCGTGCGCGCCTGGGCCCAGGCGAACAAGATGGACGTACCCGCGCGCGGACGCATCCCCAAGAAGGTCTACGAAGCGTTCAGCGCCGCGCAGTGAAGCCCGCGAAGGGGCAGCTCCCAGGGTCCGTCAGCGGGCCCTGGGAGCCGTTCACTTGGCTCCGAGGGGGAGCCGACTTGCGCAACCCCCCTGCTGATCAGCTAATGTCTGGGACACGCCGAGGGGCGAGGCCGAAAGGCCGGATCCCACGGACCGTGCGGGTGTAGTTCAGTAGTAGAACATCCCCCTTCCAGGGGGAAGGCGCAGTGTGCAATTCCTGTCACCCGCTCTGGCATCGGTCACGACCACTCTTGTGGATCAGGTAGGCTGGTGCTCGCACCGATCGGTGGGAGCCGATCGGGAGCAGTGCGGACGTAGCTCAGTTGGTAGAGCGCAACCTTGCCAAGGTTGAGGTCGCGAGTTCGAGCCTCGTCGTCCGCTCGGGAATGAGACCCCGGTCCACTGGACCGGGGTCTTTTCGTGCGCCCTCCGCCTCGCTGACATTTGTCATGCCCCGTGATGACACCGCGCACTGCCGCTCCGCCCGGCCCACCGGGACGCTGAAGTCATGAACAACCACGGACACGAGCGCGTGATCGAGGTCACCGACCTCAGGCGTGTCTACGGGGGCGGGTTCGAGGCCGTACGCGGAATCACCTTCTCCGTGGCGCGCGGCGAGATCTTCGCCCTGCTGGGCACCAACGGCGCGGGAAAGACATCGACGGTCGAGCTGCTGGAGGGGCTCGCGGCACCGGCCGGGGGCCGGGTACGCGTCCTCGGCCACGATCCCTTCCGGGAGCGGGCCGCCGTCCGCCCCCGCACCGGAGTGATGCTCCAGGAGGGCGGATTCCCGTCCGACCTGACCGTCGCCGAGACCGCCCGGCTGTGGGCGGGCTGCACCAGCGGGGCACGGCCCGAGGCGGAGGTGCTGGAACTGGTCGGACTCGCCGGGAAGACCGGCGTACGGGTCAAGCAGCTGTCCGGCGGTGAGCGGCGGCGCCTGGACCTGGCACTCGCGCTGCTCGGCGATCCCGAGGTGCTCTTCCTCGACGAGCCGACCACCGGGCTCGACGCCGAAGGCCGCCGGGACACCTGGGAGTTGGTACGCGGCCTGCGCGACGCGGGCACGACCGTGCTGCTCACCACGCACTACCTGGAGGAGGCGGAAGGCCTCGCCGACCGGCTCGCCATCCTGCACCAGGGACGCATCGCCGTCTCCGGGACCCCCGCCGAGGTCACCGCGGGGCGGCCCTCCCGGATGTCCTTCGAACTGCCCGACGGCTACTTCCTCGGCGACCTGCCGCCGCTGGCCGACCTCGGGGTCTGCGGGCACGAGAGCGACGGCAGGCTCGTCCGGCTGCGCACCCGCGAGCTCCAGCGGACCGCCGCCGGGGTACTGGCCTGGGCCGAGCGGGCCGGGGTCGAGCTGCGCCGCCTCGATGTGCGCTCGGCCTCACTGGAAGAGGCGTTCCTCGGGATCGCACAGGAGCAGGAGGTCATGGCATGAGCAGCATCACCTGGGCACCGGCGGTCCGCCGTCTGCGGGCGCTGGCCGGGGCGGAACTCGCCCTCCTCGGCCGCAACCGCAGCGTCGTGTTCACCGCGCTGGTCATGCCGCTCGTGCTGCCGTTCAGCATGCGGCCGGCCCTGGACCAGATCGACCTGAAGAAGGAGGGGCTGAGCATCGGCCCGGTGATGATGACGGCCGCGGTCGGCTTCTCCTTCCTCTTCGCCGTCTACACCTCCCTGGTCAACGCCTACACCGCCCGCCGCGAGGAACTCGTCCTCAAACGGCTGCGCACCGGCGAACTCTCCGACACCGAGATCCTCGCCGGCACGGCCCTGCCCGCGGTCGCTCTCGGCCTCGCCCAGGCG
Organism: Streptomyces griseochromogenes; assembly: GCF_001542625.1. Taxonomy (NCBI): domain Bacteria; kingdom Bacillati; phylum Actinomycetota; class Actinomycetes; order Kitasatosporales; family Streptomycetaceae; genus Streptomyces; species Streptomyces griseochromogenes. The sequence continues at coordinate 10,577,637 of NZ_CP016279.1, forward strand.
CTGCTGCTGTGCACGGGCTGCGCGGCCCTGCTGCACTCCGGAGCGCCCAAGGCGCCGTATCTGACCCTGCTGGGTCTGGCGGCCGGGCTGGTCCTGGGCGCCGCGCTGGCCGCGCTCACCGCGTCCTTCACCCGGACCACCGAGAGCGGACAGGTCACCGCGCTGCCGCTGGTGTTCGTCTCGACGATCGGCTCCGGCATCGCCGTCCCGGCCGACGTCCTGCCCGACCGGCTCGCCTCCGTCTGCGACTTCCTCCCGTTCTCCCCCGCGCTCCGGCTGGTCCGCGCGGGCTGGACCGGGGAGCTGAGCGCCGCCCAGGCCCTCGGCGCGACGGCGACCGCGTTGGCCTGGATCGTCGTGGCGGTGTTTGCTGTACGACGGTGGTTCCGGTGGGAACCGCGGCGCTGAGGAACGGGGGAGGCGCGGATGCTGGGGCGGATACGGCGGCTGCAGCAGCGGCACTGGCGGGAGCGCAGCAAGGCCGAGCGGGTCGAGCTGCAGAGCATGGTCACCTGGCACAGCAGCATCTGGGTACTCCCGCTCGGCTGGCTGCTGCTGCCGATGATCGGCGGGCTCGCCCACCGGCTCGCGCCGGTGGCGATCGGCGGGCTGCTGCTCGCCGTGACCCTCCTGCAGTGCGCGGCGGCGAGCCGGGTTCTCGGGCCCGCGCTCGACCACTACCTCGCCCGTGCCGAACTGCCCGCACGCGCCATGCGCGGTCCGGCCGTCCTGCTCGGCGTGGCGCTCGCGGCGATCGTGGCGCTCGCCACGGTCGACGGGATCGACGCGGTCACCCTCCGGCTCGCGATCGGCGCGGTGCTCATGCCCTTCGGGCTGCCGTACGCGCTCACCGTGCCCGTCCGCACGTTCCTGCGCCGGGCCGCGGTCCTCGCCGCGCTGATCGTGGCCGCCTTCGCGGCCGTGCGCGCGAGCGGCCTCGGCAGCTTCGCCACGCTGATCGTGACGGCCTTCGCCACCGGCTTCTCCCTGGCGGCCGCCCGCTGCGGCGCCTGGACCCTGTCCGTGCTCTGGGAGGCGGAACGCGCCCGGGAGATCGAGGCCCGGCTCGCCGTCGCCGAGGAGCGGCTGCGGTTCGGCCGGGATCTGCACGACGTGCTGGGGCGGAACCTGTCGGTGATCTCCCTCAAGAGCGAGCTGGCCGTGCAACTGGCCCGGCGGGGGCGGCCGGAGGCCGTGGAACAGATGATCGAGGTGCAGCGCATCGCGCAGGAGTCGCAGCGCGAGGTGCGGGACGTCATACGCGGCTACCGGGAGGCCGACCTCGTGGTCGAACTCGCCGGAGCGCAGGGCGTGCTCATGGCCGCCGGGATCGACTGCGAGGTCCGTGCCGAGGCCGCGCGGCTGCCCGCAGAGGTGCAGTCCGCGCTCGGCTGGGTGGTGCGCGAGGCGGCCACCAACGTGCTGCGGCACGGGGACGCGGGACGGTGCGCCGTGGGGCTGCGGATGCGGGAGGAACGTGTGGTGCTGACGGTGGAGAACGACGGGGTGGCCGGAACCCCCCACGGGGGTGGGGGTTCCGGGCTCCCCGGGCTGCGCGAGCGGCTGGCCGCCGTGGACGGGACGCTGGAGGCCGGGCTCGTCGGCAAGGACCGGTTCCGGCTGGTGGCCGAGGTGCCCCTGAAGCAGGAAGCGAGCGAAGTCACCTCATGAGCAACCCGGTACGGCTGTTGCTCGCCGACGACGAGCATCTGATCCGGGGCGCGCTGGCCGCCCTGCTCTCCCTGGAGGACGATCTGCTGGTCGTCGCGGAGGCCGCGAGCGGTCCCGAGGCGCTGGCGATGGCACGGGCGCACCAGCCCGATGTGGCCGTGCTCGATCTCCAGATGCCGGGCGCCGACGGTGTGAAGGTCGCCACATCCCTGCGCACCGAACTGCCCGCCTGCCAGGTGCTGATCGTCACCGGTCACGGACGGCCCGGGCATCTGAAGCGGGCGCTCGCGGCCGGTGTGCGCGGGTTCGTCCCGAAGACGGTCAGCGCGCAGCGGCTCGCCGAGATCATCCGCACCGTGCACGCGGGAAACCGCTACGTCGACCCGGAGTTGGCCGCCGACGCGATCTCCGCCGGGGACTCCCCGCTGACCGCGCGGGAGGCCGAGGTACTGGAGCTGGCCGCCGACGGGGCGCCGGTCGCGGAGATCGCCGAGCGGGCCGCGCTGTCCCCGGGAACCGTGCGGAACTACCTCTCCTCGGCCGTCACGAAGCTCGGCGCGGAGAACCGTCATACGGCAGTGCGTCTCGCACGGGAGCGAGGTTGGGTATAGTTGCTCTCGCGCCACGGCGCAACGCGGACGTAGCTCAGTTGGTAGAGCGCAACCTTGCCAAGGTTGAGGTCGCGAGTTCGAGCCTCGTCGTCCGCTCCACAGCGAAGGCCCCCGGTTTCCCGGGGGCCTTTTCTCGTGCCTACGACCAGCTGCTGCCCGTCAGCCGCTCGTACGCCTCGACGTACTTCTGCCGGGTCGCCTCGACGACCTGCCGCGGCAGCGGCGGCGGGGGCTGCTCGCTCTTACGGTCCCAGCCGGAGGCGGCGGAGGTCAGCCAGTCGCGGACGAACTGCTTGTCGTACGACGGCTGCGCCCGGCCCGGCTGCCACTGGTCGGCCGGCCAGAAGCGGGAGGAGTCCGGGGTGAGGACCTCGTCGGCGAGGACGAGCGTGTCCCCGTCGAAGCCGAACTCGAACTTGGTGTCGGCCAGGATGATCCCCCGGTCGCGGGCGATGTTCCGGGCCCGGGAGTACACGGCGAGCGTGGCCTGGCGCAGCTGGGCCGCGGTCTCCGCGCCGACCTGGCGGACGACCTCCTCGTAGGAGACGTTCTCGTCGTGCTCGCCGACCTCGGCCTTGGTCGCCGGGGTGAAGATCGGGGCGGGCAGCTCCGAGCCGTCGACGAGACCTTCGGGGAGGGCGAGACCGCAGACGGTGCGGGACTCGGCATACTCCACGAGGCCCGAGCCGGTGAGATAGCCGCGGGCCACGCACTCCACCGGGATCATCTTCAGCGACTTGCAGACCAGCGTGCGACCGGCCCAGTCGGCCGGGGCGCCCTCGGGGAGTTCGGTGCTGATCACATGGTTGGGGGCCAGGTCCCGCAGCTGGTCGAACCACCACAGGGAGAGCTGGGTGAGGACGCGGCCCTTGTCGGGGATCTCGGTGGGCAGCACCCAGTCGAACGCGGAAATGCGGTCGCTGGCGACCATCACGAGGTCGCCCGCCTCGTTCTGGTACAGCTCGCGCACCTTTCCGGTGTGCAGGTGCACCAGGCCCGGAACCTGGATCGGCTCGGGCTTTTCTACGAATCCGGACACGGTTCCTCCCCGTGGTTCTGTCCAAGTGCCTCGATTCTCCCTTATCGGGGCGATCGGTTTCGGTCAGGGGTGTCAGTCGCGTTTGCAGATGCGGTCCAGCAGGTTCGCCGTGGCCCGCTGGATCCGGGGGTCCACATGGCCGGGGCGGTCCAGGGACGGGGACCAGGCGAAGGTGCCGGCGGCGAACACCCAGGCGCCGGAGGGCGCGCGGTACAGCGACGTCTCCTGGTGGCGCAGAACGCCGTCGTTGTCGGTGTAGGGGGAATGCGCGAGGAGGATGCGCTCCTCGTGCTCGGGCAGCGGGGTGCGCGGGAAGTACCGGTCGGCCTCGCCGGCGACCAGGCCGTCGATCGCGTCCCCCTCGTGCGCGCCGGTCGCCTCCCACAGCCAGTGGCCCGCGTTGCGGACGATCAGCGGATGCGGCTCGGGCACCCGGCCCGCGTACTGGATGCCGACCAGTTGCTGCTCGGGCCGGTCGATCTCGCGCCACAGCACCGGTTTTCCGGGGCCCTTGCGCTTGCGGCAGGTCAGCAGCCGGTCGGGGACACCGGACGGTGAGGGCCCCAACTCCACCTGCCAGTACATGGTGTTGGCGGAGAGGAAGACCAGCGAGGTGCCCCGGTCGCGGGCCTCCTCCACAGCGCGGCGCATCGGCACGGACCAGTACTCGTCGTGGCCCGGGAAGACCAGGCCCCGGTAGCGGGTCGGGTCGATGCGGCCGGCGTGCAGATCGCGGGCGTCGGCGTAGGCGAGGTCGTAGCCGTAGCGCTCGGCCCAGCGGATGAAGTCGTAGGCGTGGCCGACGTGCAGCGGCAGGCCGGCGCCCGCGTACGGACGGTCGAAGGAGACGGTCGTGGCCGCGTCGGCCTCGCCGAGCAGCCGGCCCCCCTCGTCCCAGGCGTGGTAGAGGCTGGCGCCGGTGCGGCCGTCCTCCGGGTAGAGGTTGTACGCCTGCCAGGTGATGTCGGGCAGCAGCAGGAGCAGGTCGGCGGGCTGGTCGTCGCGGACCGTGAAGGGCACGTGGGAGCGGTAGCCGTCGGCGGTGGTGAGGACGGCCACATAGGCGCCGATGCTCCAGTGGGAGGGCACCTGGAGGCGCCAGGAGAGCCACCAGTGGTGGCAGGAGACCGTGCGGTCGGCGGCCAGCGGCTGGGGCTGGACGATGCCGGAGAGCCGGGGACTGGTGGTGATCTTGGCGGCGCCGTCGCCGCCGTAGTGGCCGATCCGGTAGATGTCCACGCTGAACTGCTGCGGCGGGTCGACCGTGATGTGGAAGTCGATGGCCTCCCCGGGCGTGACCGCACCGGTGGAGGTGAAGCCCTTGATCTGGCGGTGCACATCGTCGGCCGCGCGGGGGCCGGCACCCGCCGGGCGTGGCGCCGGGACGCGCGGCCGCTCGCCGGCCGGCTGTTGCGGACTCGGGTCGACGTACCAGGGCACGACGTGGCCCGTGTCGTCGAAGTAGGTCTCACTGCCACGCAGCCAGGGAACCGGGCCCTGGCCGAAGGGATCCGTGACGGCGTGCGCGAGTGCTCCGGACTCCCAGCGGCGGATGCGATCCGAGGCCATGGTCGCTCCCCTCCCTCATGCCCCCGTGCCCTGTGTCGGTCGTGCTCGGTCGCGCTGTCGTATGTCGCATGCCTTTGCCATGTGCGCGGTCGATCCCAGCACATCACATAACGCACGGGCTCGGTCACTATTCGTTGCGAATTGACCTGAAGTGGAAGACGGTGCTCCGCTACGTCGCCGGGTCGGTCACCACACCGGGTGGGCCGGCCGGGTCAGACGAGCCGCACCGGCTTCTCCGGACGTATGCCGGTCTCGGCCAGCCAGGCGCGCAGCGGGCCCGAGTCTCCCTCCTCGATCAGGCTGAGCACCTTGGGTGCGAGATCGGGGGCTCTCTCCCCGCCGAGCAGCAGGGAGGGGCCGTCCAGCCAGTCCAGGGCGGGGGCCGCACCGGCCGTGTCCACGGCGGCGCAGCACACCATCGCCGTGACGTGGTCGGCGAGCAGTTCCCGGGCCGTGCGCGGGGGCTGGAGCGGGAACAGCGGCAGGGCTCCCTCGTCCCACAGGGCGCTTTCGCTTCCCAGGGCCTGTCCGGCGGCGGTCGCGCCCCGCGGTGCGCAAGCCTCCTCGCGGGCCAGCGCCGCGCTCAGGCCCGCGGCGAGGACGGAGCCGCGCTCGGTGCCGGAGCCGGTGTCCTCGTCCCCGTACTCCGCGGCGCCGGCGCTCTCCTCGTCCGGGGCGGCCGGCTGGGGGACTCCGGGACGGACGCACGCCGGGTGGGCCGGCTCGGTCAGGTGGTCCAGGACGCGGGCCAGCGTGGGGCCGCCGGGGCCGGAAGCGGCCGGGGCGAACGTGGGGCGGACACCGAGGGAGTCCAGGACGCGGTGCAGCCGGGCCGCGTCCGCGCGCCAGGTCCGGTCGACGACCTCCTCCGGATACGCCTGCCAGTCCACCGGGGCCCAGTCCGGTCCGGACTCGGCCGGGACGCCGTGGAAGAGACGGGCGGCGAGCAGCGAGGCGGCCTCGTCCACCGTGCCGGGCTCCTCCAGGAGGTCGCAGGCGGGGCGCTCGCCGAGGCGGGAGGCGAAGCCCTCGGCCAGCCGGTCGCGCCGGGACAGCTCGGTGAGCGCGGCCACGACGCCCGCGTCCAGCCGGGAGGGCCAGCGGCCCATGCGCCAGGCGGGCAGCGCCACCTTGGTCAGCAGACGGTCCCAGCCCGCGTAGGCGAGCCCGACCTGCTCCTGGGCGACGATCCGCAGTCCGTAGTCCACGGCCTGCGCGCGCTCGGCCGCCGCCGCCGCGACCCCGCGCTCCATCAAGGTCGCGTGCTCACGGCAGGCGCGCAGCAGCAGCCGCGCGACCCAGCCGAGGGCGGCGCACACCCCGCGGGTCACGGCACAGCGGCCGGAGGTCATGGCGACGGCCACCGCCGCGTCCAGACCGCGCACATAGCGGCGGGCGGCCGCTATGTCCGGGTGCGCCGAGGGGCCCGTACCGGCGACGACCGGGGCGAGGACCGCGCGCAGCTCGCCGACGCGCATCCACCACAGGAACGGGGAGCCGATGACGAGGACAGGGGCGGTGGCGGCACGGCGCTGTGCCCGGAAGCCCGGTCCGGGGCCCGCTATCTCGTCGTGCGCCGGACGCGGGGGCGGGCCGTGGGCCGGATGGGTCCGGTCCTCCAGCCAGCTGTCGCAGTCCGGGGTGAGCGCTATGGCCGAGGGCGCCGGGACGTCGAGGCGGTCGGCGAGGTCGCGCACCAGCCGGTACAGATCCGGGGCGGAGGCCTCCGGGATCGGGATCGTCGGGCTCACGGCCGGGCGGGCGCGGGCCACGACCAGGGCGATGCCCGCGGCGGCCAGCAGCACGAGCACGGCGGGCACGCCCACGACCCAGCGGGCCGCGTCCCAGCCCGGACCGACGAGATGGCCGGTGGAACCGCCGGCCAGCAGGATCACCTCGGCGGCCGCCGGCAGCACGGCCACCGCCAGCGCCCGGCTCCGAAGGCGCAGCACGGCCAGGGCCCGGGAGCGCGCCGCCTGCGCGCCCGCCTCCACACCGATTCCGCTCACGAGCCGACCTCACCCCCTCCCTGCCGTGTCCCGCGCTGTCCTGGCGTTGCTCACTCCCCCACTGTGGCACCCGCCACTGACATCGCAATGCCGGTGGGCCAAGTGCCGGAACGCTTGCGCCGCACCCTAGTTGGGGCCTCGGTCCCCGTCAGCCGGATGGGCGATTGCTCACTCGATGGAATGGCTTTGGTCAGAGGTGGGTGACAGAAAGCAAAGATCAGGCCCCGGATTCTCATCCGGGGCCCGGGTGGCTTCGAGGTGCACGCGGCCGACCGCTTCACCGGCCGCGTGTCTCGGCCCTCACGCCTCGGCCGTCGCCTCGGCCGCCTTCGCCGCGATGTCCGTGCGGTGCTGCGAGCCGTCGAGACGGATACGGGCCACCGCCCGGTACGCCCGCTCACGGGCCTCGACCAGGTCCTGGCCGGTCGCCGTGACGGACAGCACACGTCCGCCCGCGCTGACGATCGCGCCACCGTCCCGCTTCGTCCCGGCGTGCAGGACGTAGGCGTGCGGGGTGTCCTCGGCGGTCACCTCGTCCAGGCCGCCGATCGGGTCGCCGGTGCGCGGGGTGCCGGGGTAGTTGTGGGAGGCGACGACCACGGTGACGGCCGCGTCCTCGCTCCAGCGCAGGGGCTCCAGGACGTCGAGGGTGCCCTTCGCCGCGGCCAGCAGCACCCCGGCCAGCGGGGTCTTCAGGCGGGCCAGCACGACCTGGGTCTCGGGGTCGCCGAAGCGGGCGTTGAACTCGATGACACGGACGCCGCGCGAGGTGATCGCGAGCCCCGCGTAGAGCAGACCGGAGAACGGCGTGCCACGGCGGCGCATCTCGTCCACCGTCGGCTGCAGCACCGTCTGCAGCACCTCTTCGACCAGCTGCGGATCGGCCCAGGGCAGGGGCGAGTACGCGCCCATGCCGCCCGTGTTCGGGCCCTCGTCGCCGTCCAGGGCGCGCTTGAAGTCCTGGGCGGGCTGCAGCGGCACGACGCTCTGCCCGTCGGTGATGGCGAACAGGGACACCTCGGGGCCGTCGAGGAACTCCTCGATGACGACGCGCTCGCACCCGGCCGCGTGCGCCTTGGCCGCCTCGATGTCGTCGGTGACCACGACACCCTTGCCGGCGGCCAGCCCGTCGTCCTTGACCACGTAGGGCGCGCCGAACGCGTCGAGGGCCTCGGCGACCTCCTCCTGAGTCGTGCAGACGTACGACCGCGCGGTCGGTACCCCGGCCTCCGCCATGACGTCCTTGGCGAAGGCCTTGGACCCCTCGAGCTGAGCGGCCTTCCCGGAGGGGCCGAAGACGGGGATGCCCGCCTCGCGCACGGCGTCGGCCACACCGGCGACCAGCGGGGCCTCCGGGCCGACGACGACGAGGCCGGCACCGAGGTCGCCGGCCAGCGCGGCCACGGCCTTGCCGTCGAGCGCGTCGACCTGGCGCAGCTCGGCCACCTCGGCGATGCCTGCGTTGCCGGGGGCGCAGTACAGCGCGGTGACGTCGGGGTCGAGGGACAGGGAGCGGCACAGGGCGTGTTCGCGGGCGCCGCTGCCGATGACGAGGACCTTCACGGGGGTCAGCCTAATGGCAAGGTTGCCGAAGCTCGGGGGGCGGGGAAGTTGTGCGTTCCTCCTAAGGGCGCCCGGCGCAGGTGCGGGGCGACAGCGTGGCGGCGCCCGGGCCGGCACAGGATGCCGGCGCCGTCGGCCCCCGCCCTTCGGCGCATCGGCATGAACGGCCTCGACCCCGAACGCCGGACGAGCGGTGCTCACCCACCGGCGTCGAAGAGGACCAGTCGAAGAGGATCAGAGCAGGATCACTCGTTGGAGAACTCCTCCACCACCGTCGCCCCCAGCTCCCGGACGATCAGGTCGTGCCCGGACAGGGCCGACTCGTCGAGGTCGGGGTCGTCGTCCTCGGGGATGTCGTCCTCCGGGGCGACCGGGGGCGGCTCGGGCGCGGCGGCGGGCCGCGGGGCAGGGCCGGCCGGCGCCGGGGTGGCCTGGGCGCCGCCCTGAGGTGCGGCGGGCGCGGGGGAGGCGGGCTGGGAGGCCGCCGGGCGAGGGGCCGCGGGAGCGCCGTAGCCACCGCCGGCGGGCGTGCCGCCGTAGCCCGCGCCTCCGCCGAAGCCCGGTGAGCCGCCGGACGGCGGGGGCACGGAGCCGCCCGAGGGGTCGACGACCGCCTCGATCTTCCACTGCACGTTGAACTGCTCGGACAGCGCCTGGCGCAGCACGTCCTCGCTGCCGCTGCTCGCGAAGTTGTCACGGGCACCGGCGTTGACGAAGCCGAGCTGGAGGGTGGTGCCGTCGAAGCCGGCCACCTGGGCGTTCTGGCTGAGCAGGATCCAGGTGAAGCGGCGGCGGTTCTTCACCGCCTCCAGGATGTTCGGCCAGAGCATGCGGGGGTCGAGGCCGCCGGCGGGGGCGGCCGGAGCCGGGGCCGAGGGAGCGGCCGGAGCCGCGGGCGCCTGGCGCTGGGGCTGTGCCGGAGCGGGGCTCTGCTGGGCTCCGGCCGGAGCGGCAGTGGGCCAGCCACCGGGCCGCCGGCCGCCGCCGGCGGGGGCGGCGGTGGGCCAGGCACCCGGGGCCGGGGCCGCAGGGGCGGGTGCCGCAGGGGCGGGTGCCGCGGGGGTGGCCGAGGGGGCCGGAGCGGGAGCGGGCGCCTGGGGCGCGGGCTCGGGAGCCGCCGGAGCCGGTGCGGGTGTGGGTGCGGGGGCTGCCGGTGCGGGAGCTGCCGGTGCGGGTGCGGGAGTCATGGGCGCCGCGGCGGCCGGAGCACCCTGACCGCCGGAACCACCCCCCGCCCGTACGGCCGCGCGGGCGGCGGCGGGCCCACCACCGGGCGGCACCGGCGCGCCGCCCTGGGCCATGCCCCCCTGGGCCATACCGGCGTGGGCCTCGGGTCCGGGGACGTACCCCATGGCGGGCGCACTGCCCCCGCCAGCGAAGCCGACGCCGCGCTCGAGGCGGTCGAGGCGGGCCATCACGGAACGCTCGTCCCCGTAGGCGGCCGGGAGCAGCACGCGTGCGCAGATGAGTTCGAGCTGGAGGCGGGGCGAGGTGGCTCCGCGCATCTCGGTGAGGCCCTCGTTGACGAGGTCGGCGGCACGGCTCAGCTCAGCGGCGCCGAACGTCCCGGCCTGGGCCTGCATACGCTCCAGCACGTCGGCCGGGGCGTCGATGAGCCCCTTCTCCACCGCGTCCGGCACGGCGGCGAGGATGACCAGGTCCCGCAGCCGCTCCAGCAGGTCGGTGACGAAGCGCCGCGGATCGTTGCCGCCCTCGATGATCCGGTCCACGACCTCGAAGGCCGCCGCCCCGTCACCGGTGGCGAAGGCCTCGACGACGGAGTCGAGCAGGGACCCGTCGGTGTACCCGAGCAGCGAGGTGGCCATGGCATAGGTCACACCCTCCTCGCGCGCGCCGGCGAGGAGCTGGTCCATGACGGACATGGAGTCACGCACGGAACCGGCGCCGGCCCGCACGACGAGCGGGAGCACACCCTCCTCGACGGGGATGTTCTCCCGTCCGCACACCTCGGCCAGGTAGTCCCGCAGCGTCCCCGGCGGCACGAGCCGGAACGGATAGTGATGGGTCCGCGACCGGATCGTCCCGATGACCTTCTCGGGCTCGGTGGTGGCGAAGATGAACTTGAGATGCTCCGGGGGCTCCTCGACCACCTTCAGCAGAGCGTTGAAGCCGGCCGACGTGACCATGTGGGCCTCGTCGATGATGTAGATCTTGTACCTGCTGCCGGCAGGGCCGAAGAAGGCCTTCTCGCGCAGCTCACGGGCGTCGTCCACGCCACCGTGGGAGGCGGCGTCGATCTCGATGACGTCGATGGACCCCGGGCCGTTCCTGGCCAGGTCCTGGCAGGACTGGCACTCCCCGCAGGGCGTCGGGGTGGGACCTTGCTCACAGTTCAGACAGCGCGCCAGGATGCGCGCGCTGGTCGTCTTCCCGCACCCGCGCGGCCCGCTGAACAGGTACGCGTGATTGACCCGGTTGTTCCGCAGCGCCTGCTGCAGCGGGTCGGTGACATGCTCCTGCCCGATGACCTCGGCAAAGGTCTCCGGGCGATAGCGGCGGTACAGCGCGAGAGACGACACGCATACGAGGTTATAGGCGCCCACCGACAACCAGCCCCGCCCAAGGCGCCGCCCCGGCGGCCGGACCCCGTCCCGCGAACGCAAGCGCCCCCCACGCACCCGCCAGAGCCGACCTACCCTTGCTGCCTTCCGGCCCTGGGGGAGTTCAGTCAGATAGCGCCACGTGAGGGGCTGCGCCCAACAGTACCCGATCGCGGCCCACGGGCTGTACCCGATGCGGGCCTGCGGGAACGAGTTCGCGAGCACTCCCCTCGGTCATGTAATGTTTCCGGCGGAGGATTCGCCTAGAGGCCTAGGGCGCACGCTTGGAAAGCGTGTTGGGGGCAACCCCTCACGAGTTCGAATCTCGTATCCTCCGCCAGTGCCTCACCGGGCACGATGTCGAAGGGCCCCACTGTTCGCAGTGGGGCCCTTCGACGTTGTCCGTCCCAGTTTCCGTTTCGGCTCAGAGGGCCGGACCACATCCGTGGTCCGGCCCTCTGGCGTATGTCCGTCTCGGTCGGTCTTCCGGCCCGTCCCCCGGCAGTGGCTCCGGGCTGGGTGCCGGAGTCGCCGAGGGGCCGGTTCGTCAGGGGAGGATCAGTCCTCGTCGGGGTCGAGGACGCGGCCCTTGAGCCTGATGGGATTGGCGGCGCCCACCCGGAGCTCGCCGTCGGTGTAGCGGCCCGGCGTCGCGCCGTCGACGGCGGTGACCTGGGCCGCGTAGCCGAGAGCCTCCTGGTTGGTGGACAGGTACGGGTTGTGGGTGAAGGTCAGCTTGCGGCCCGAGTCGGCCAGCTTGCCCTGGGTGGTCTTCAGGTTGCCCTTGGCCTGGAGCGTGTTGACGTCGTGGTAGGCCCAGGAGAGCCAGCCGGTGAACGCGAAGCCCGTGGGTGCCTTGAGGGTGAAGGTGACGTCGCCGGGGTTCACCGGGTCCGGGACGGTGCTGAGGATGCCGAAGCTGAGGTGGGCCGGGACTCCGCCCGGCGCGTCCTCCACGATGCCCTGCTGGAGGATGTACAGCTTGTTCTCGGCTCCCGGCTGAACGGGGGCCTCGGTCTGCGTGGCCATGGTTTCCCTTCTGTGGGTGGGGGTGTCCGCGTGCGCGGATCCGCTGGTCGCGGGCTTGGGGGTGGGCTCGCTCACGGGCCGTCGGGGCCGGAGCCGGACGCCTCGGGTCAGGCGGGGTGCGCGGGGTCGGTGGGCGCGTGGTCGGCCAGCAGCGGGCCGAGGACGACGAGGGCGCCGAGGGTGACGTCCTCGTAGAGGTAGAAACCCGCTTCCAGAGGCGGCGGCTCGTCGTCGGTGCGCTCGTCGTCGTCGGCGTCGTCGGCGGCGGCGTCCGGGGTGGTCCCGTGTCCGGTGTCGTCCGGTCCGACGTGGGGGGCGGGCGTGGAGAGCAGGTCCGTGAGGTCCTGTGCGGCGCCCTGGAGGGCGGTGCGGGCGGTGCTGACCAGCAGGCGCAGGGGGAGGTCGAGGGCGTTGGCGGTGCGCTGGCCGGGGATCAGCTTCGCCGCGGTGGGGGCCTGTGCGGTGGCGGCGGCGAGCCACTGCACGGGCAGGACGCAGGCGGAGACGATCCGCTCGCGGGACATGAGGGGCGGGGGCTCGCCGTCGATCATGAGGTCCTCCCACTCCATGAGGTCGAAGAGGAACTGGCCGCCCTTGTAGAGGGGCCAGGGGCGGACCGTGTCGAGCAGGACGCGGGCGCGTTCGGGTTCGCGTCGGCGCAGAGCCACGCCGTGCCTGGCCAGGGTGCACAGGCACTGGCGCAGACAGCTGTTGGTGCCGCCGAGGAACGCGAAGGCCCGGTGGTCGGTCGAGGTCAGCGGGCCGGGGACGGTGGCGTCGGCCGGCGGGGGTGTGGTGGTCACAGTGGCCTTGAGGTGACGTAGTGGGCGATCTGCCGCAGGACGGCTTTGCCTTCGTTTTCGGGGATGATCCGCAGGTCTTCTTCGAAGCGGGCGATGCCTTCGGCGGCGAGCCGGTCGGCGAGGTCGGTGGCGTACTCGATGGAGCCGTGCCGGCGCATGGCGGCGAGCAGCTCCTCGGCGTGCTGCTGGGTCTTGTCGCTCCGGCGCTGCCGCAGGACGTCGAAGAGGCGCGGCCGCTCGTAGGTGCGGGCGGTGCGGAAGAGGTGGATCAGCATCACCGTGCGCTTGCCTTCGAGCAGGTCCCCCAGGGGCTCCTTGCCGTAGAGGGCCTCCTCGCCGACCAGGTTCAGGATGTCGTCCTGGATCTGGAAGGCGATGCCGATCAACCGGAACGCCTCGTCGAACCGGCGCAGTACGGCGGGGTCGGTGACGCCGGCGCAGACCGCGCCGATGCGACACGGGCTCATGCACGTGTACCAGCCGGTCTTCTTGGTGCTCATCGTGAAGTAGGCCTCGTCGGCCTCGGGGACGACCTCGTGGCGGATCCAGCCCAGTTCCATGGCCTGGCCCTCGATCGATTCCCGGCACATGTGCACGGCCTCGTGGATGAGACCGAGGGTGCGGACCAGGCCGAGTGTTTCGAGGTTGGACAGGACGGCGTCGACGGCGAGCAGGTTCAGCCCGTCACCGACGTTGACGGCCAGGCCCAGCCCGTGTTCCTCGTGCATGGTGGGCAGGCCGCGCCGATGGGTGGACTCGTCGGCGATGTCGTCGTGGACGAGGAAGCCGTTGTGGAACAGCTCCAGGGCGGCGGCGGCGCGTACGGCGTCGTCGGGGCGTCCGCCGAAGGCCGCGCAGGCCGCGATGGTCAGCGTGGGCCGCAGGCCCTTGCCCTGCCGGGCGGGATAGGAGCGCATGAGGTCGTACAGCTCGGCGCGCGGCTCGCGGTCCGGCAGCAGCCGTTCGATCTCCTCGTTGGTGCGGGCCCGGCACCGGCGCATGGTCTCCATCAGGTCCGCGTCACGGACGGAGTCCTCCAGCGACCAGCTGGTGCTGACGCGGCCGTCCCACAGCAGGCGCGCGGGCCTGACGGTGGTGTCGCCGATCAGCGCGGGTGGCGCGGGCGCGTCCTCGGGGGAGCGCCGGGCGAGGAAGTCCAGCGCCGTCCAGTCGACCGGCTCGGCCGCCGGATCCGGGGCGGCGGGCGCCGCACTTCCCCACAGCTGGGGCGCCTGTTCGCGGTAGACGCCCCAGAGTTCCTGCATGCTGCGCAGACCGGCCGCGCGCTGGGAAAGCAGCGCGAAGGCGCGCCACACGGCGAGGGCCTCGTCCCGGGAGCCGCGGACGTCGAGGCTGTCGGGCAGGACCTGGTCGACGGGCGGGCGCTGGAGGTCGAACAGCAGGTTCATGGCCCGGTTGTCGAAGACGACCTCGACGTCCGGGTCCGGGCAGCGGTCCTGGCGTACGACGATGCGGCTGTGCCGTGCGACGAGCGTGGCGTGGCTGCCGTCGTTGAAGTGCAGGCCGAGCCGGATGCCGCGCAGCTGGTCGGCGGCGGCGGCGAGGATGGCCGGCGCCCGGTCGGACAGGGCGGCCACGGTCTCGTCCAGCAGCCGGGCACCCGTGAACGCGGGCAGGGTCTCAGTCATGGGCACCACCGGCGAACTCCACGATGCCCCCGGTGCGAAAGCCGATACGGCGCCCGCCGATACGGCCCTCCACGGTGCACGGGCCGAGGGTCTCGTGCACGCTGAACGGGTGCAGGCTCGTCTCGGACGGGTTGGCGATCCGGCCCGCCGTGTGCGAGCGGAAGTCGAGGACGAGACGGTCGTCGCCGAGCCGGGCCGTGATCAGCAGCCGGCCGGGCACCTCGGCCGTCGACGGTGTGCCCAGCACGTCCGCCAGCGGCGGCACGATCACCACCCGGTCGCGGTCCAGGCCGCCGCTGACCGCGACCCGCAGGTTGCGGCGCGGAAAGTGCCGCACCATGCGCCCCTCGTGCCACAGCATCACCGACCCGTTGGCCGCGTCCGGCGCACCTGCGGGCTGGATCAGGGTGAAGACCACCGCCGAGGGCGGAGCGGCATCGGCCGGGCCCGAAGGGTCGTTGACGAACCCGAACACCCAGCCCCCGAGCGCGGGCCAGGACCACCGGCCGCGCACCCGCTCGTGATACCCCAGCAGGTCCGTCGCCGTGACCGTGCCGTCGCCGTGCCGCAGGGTGCCGGTGCCGAGGACGCCGGGCTCCGACTGCCACCGCAGGTGCTCGTCCTCGCCGAAGGGCGCGCACTGCGAGGTGCACGGCCTGCTGGTACGGGTCAACCGCACGTCGACCGCCGGTACCGCCGACCGGCCCGCCACCCGGAACGCGCCGGACTCGCCGTGCCGGTGCGGCAGCCGGAAGGCCGACCAGGGCAGTTCGGGCTGATCGGCGTTGAACTGCGTCGAACTCCAGCCGTGCCCCTCCTCGTGGACGAGGAGGATCGCCATGTGCTGGCCCTCGGCCGCCGTGCCGGTACCGCTGCGCCGCCCGTCGGCCGGGGCGCCCGGATCCGCGAGGACGGCGCCGGTGGAGGACCCCAGCACGGACAGGTTGGCGATCAGGGCTTGCCGGCCGCAGCGTGACAGGAACGCGTAGTGCAGCCACTTGCGGTCGAGTGGATGAGTGAGCGGGGCGTGCGGAAAGGGGCCCGGGGGCCCGAACCTCGGAAGGGTCGGCATGGACACATTTCGAAAGCTAACCCACAGTTGCCAATCTGTCACTTGAAGTAACGATCGGGCAGATGACCTGGTATTACAGAAACGTTCACTTCCGTATTCCGGGTTCTGTATCGCAAAGAGCCGTCCGTGGCGGACACTCCGCCACGGACGGCTCCGGCCCGCGTCAGTCCTCGTCGTCCCCGAGAACGGTTGCTCTCAGGCGTACCTCCGGCCGGCCCGCGATCACCGCTCGTCCGTCGGCGTACCGGCCCGGCTCGGCGTCCGCCCGGGCCCGGATGCCGAGGGTGTAGACCAGGGCCGCCGCCGGATTGCCGGGGGTGTTCAACCGGGGTTCGTCCGTCACCGACAGCGACGTGCCGCCCTCGCACACCGCTGCCGTCGGCTCCGGAGCCGCGACCACGGAACCGTCGACGCGGTAGTACGCGCATGTCGCCCGGCCCTCGAAGAGGAACCCCGTCGGAGCGGTGAAGCGGTGCTCCACGCGTCCGGGGGCCCAGGTGTCCGTGGACGAGACCCGAACGTGGATCAACTCACTGCCGCCGCGCGGGATTTCCAGCCCGACCTCCTGACGTACCAGCAGCCGCGCGGCCGTCGACGGCGTGGCGGCCCGGTCCGCGTCCTCGGCGCGCTCGCCCTCGGCGCGCTCGCCCTCGCCGTGCGGCTGCGGACTCTTGTCCCGTTCCCGCTCGCTCCCGTCCGGTTCCGGCTCGGCGGCCCGGGAGGCTCCGGTGGTGAGGGGCAGGGCCGCGATCCGGTGGTGGAAGTTGTCCGCCACGAGCAGCCGCCCGGTCGGGTCCACGGCCAGACCGCACGGATAGGCCAGCGAACCGCCGACGGTGTTCTCCGCCGCCTCGTCCGTCGCGGCCGCCGGGTCCTGCCCCGCGACGACGCGCGCCACTCCGTCGGCCAACCGCCATACGCGGTGTCCGTTCATGTCGGCGACGTAGACGGCCCCCTGGACGTCGACCGCCACGGCGCACGGGGCGCTCCAGTCGGCTGCCGTGGCGTCGGCGTTCCCGCCCGGCGGCCCCGCCAGCACCCGAAGCGTGCCGTCCGTGCCCAGCAGCAGCACCCGACGGCCCACCGGGTCGGCGATGTACAGCCGGCCCGACGCGTCCGTCGCCAGACCTGCCGGCAGGAACGCCTCCCCGGCGTCGGCCGCCCCTGGATGTCCGGACCGTCCGGATGCCGCGACGACCGTGCTGATGACACCGTCCCCGCCGACCCTGCGCACTCGGGGAGTGCCCGCCTCGCCGACGTACAGCGATCCGGAGCCGTCCACGGCCAGGGCGCAGGGGGCGTCCAGCCGGGCGCGGCCGGCGGGGCCGCCGTCACCGTCGCCGCCGCGGGAGCCGTCTCCCACGACGGTGCCGATGACGCCCGAGGGGTCCAGCCGGCGGACCCGGTGGTTCATCTCATCGGCGATGAACACGGCCCCGTCCGCGCCGACCGCGAGGGCGGCGGGGAAGCCGAGGCGGGCTCGCACCGCGTCGGCGCCGTCCCCGGCGAAGCCCCGCAGTCCGTCCCCGGCGACCGTGGTCAGCACGCCGGAGCCGTCGATCCGGCGGACCCGGTGGTTGGCGTGATCGGCGATGAAGACGGCGCCCTGTCCCACGGCCACGTCCGCGGGGAAGGCCAGCCGCGCCTCCGGCGCCGGCCGCCCGTCCCCGGAGAATCCGGCGGTGCCGTTTCCCGCCACGGTGACCGGCGGGTCGTTCCGGTCCGGGGAGACCGGCTCCCGCGTCCGGGCCGCCGCCTTCGCCGTCACGCTGTCACCGTCCGGCGCCGCCGCAGGGGCGCCCGGGCGGCGTCTCCCACCCTCCACGGCCTCGTCATCCGCATGTCCGTCTCCTTTCCGAGCCGTCGCTGACACCCCCTGCATACCGGCCGGGCCGACGCCCGCGGGAGCAGCGCACCGAGCGCTCCACCCGCACGAGGGAGGAGCCGCCGGGGACGGACGGAGAGGACGGACGGAGAGGACGGACGGCGGGGGCCGGGACGGACCAGACGGCCACGGGCGCCACCGGCTTCAGCGGGCGCTGGGCCGGCGCGCTCCGCATCCGTGCGCCCCCGCATGCCCCCGCTCCACTCGAACAAGTGACGCAGAATCGATCCCGCATTTCAAATGGGGGAACGGCTGCATATCGCCCGCGGGGCCCGGCTACCCATGGGCCTGGACGACGGCCCGGCGCATGCCGTTCGACTGCGTGACGACCCGACCGAAGCCTCCGGTGGCGTCCTGCGCTCCGTCCGCGGACACCGCTCTCATGGCGTCCCGTGCTCCGCGCACCGCGCGGAATCGGCGCCAGGCCCTGGCCGTCCCGGCGGTCCGGGGTGATCCGCGCCAGGACGTCCTTTTCACCGCACGCTTCGATCACAGCCCCAGGAGGGACTCGGAGATGGCCACTGAAGTGCAGTCCGCGAAGAAGGAAGCCTACAAACGGGGCGAGGATCAGGGGCGGGCCGACGCGCTGGCCGGACGCCCGTACGCCGACCCGCCACGCGACGGCACACGCGGGGAGAAGGACCACTACGCGAACGGCTACGACTGGGGTTACGAACAGGGCCGTGCGCAGAAGCTGGACCTGGTGGTCTGGCAGGAAGGAGGGGTCGAGGACGCCCCCGGTGGCCTGGGCACCACCATCAACATCTGCGTCCGTACGCCGAACTGGAGCGAGACCGTCGACGCCGGTGAACGGGAGCACGTCTTCACCGCCCCCACCGGATTCCGCTGGAACGGCATGGTGGGCGCCCAGTACAAGCGCATGGACCAGACGACGGGCGGCAGCCTGCCGCCCGTCCAGGCCAAGGTCGACGCCGACGGGCGCACGCTGACCTTCACCTACCACGTGCACCTGAACACGACCGACCAGGACAAGGACTGCATCGTCTACACCTGCGGTCTCGAAGCCGTCGACGGCGCCAAGCTCGGTCGCTACACCGACGGCGTCGCCCAGCTCGGCACCGCGCCCCCGGCCAAGCTCAAGGCCGAGGTCATCGAGGACGAGGACTGAGAGAGCAGGAGCAGGACACCATGACCACCGTCGTCACTTCCGGCGTCTTCCCGTCCACCACCCCGGCCATCTCCCCGGTCAACGGGCTGGGCACCGCAGACGTCAGATGGGGCAGCAGCGGCTCCCAGAGCGGGTACCAGTTCCGCGGCGCGGCCGCGGACGTCGAGCTCGACGGCACCGAGTTCGTCGTCGGTACCTTCGTGCACCGCAACCTCCCCACCACCGTCAGCCCGAGCAAGTTCAACGTCCTGCTCGCCGTCAACGTCATGTTCGAGGACGGCAGCACGACCGATCTGAACTTCGCCTTCCATCACTACGAGACACCCAACAGCACCGGCAGCAGTCCCGTGGACGACGATCTGGTCGATCTCCAGGAGTTCATCCACCCTCAGCCGGTCACGATCGGCGGGAAGCAGTACAGGGCGGTGCTGAGCGGGTTCAAGCGGGGCGGCCGGATCGTCCGGCAGTTCCGCAGCCCCGAGGGCGGAGTCAACTTCGCCGAGGTCGTCTGCATGTTCGCCTTCGACGAGCCGGACGTGATCATCTCCGACCTGCGCTACCTGGGCAGCGGCACGGGCCAGCCCGACGAGTACATCGAGATCTTCAACAAGGGCGGCGCGCCCCAGGATCTGACCGGCTGGATGGTGGAGTGCAAGCCCACCGGGCACGCCTACACCTTCCCGCCGGGGACGGTCATCCAGCCCGGCCAGCGCTACCGGGTCTACACCGACGAGGTCCGCCAGGAGTTCGGCGGCTTCTCCTTCGGCTCCTCCGAGCAGGTGTGGCGTGACGAGGGCGGCATCGGCCGCCTGGTCCACGACGGCTTCGTCGTGGACCAGTACCCCTACCTCGACAAGGGCTTCAACAAGACCGCCGCGCCGTAGCGGGTCCGAACGCGGGGCCCCGGCCGTCCGGGCCGGGGCCTTCGTCGTCGTCCGGTTCAGCGTCGGCGGGGGCCGCCGAAGCCGTGTTCCGAGAGGTCGAACCAGTTTCCTTCGGGGTCCATGGCCCGGTACTCGGCGAAGGGGCGGTCGGTGAAGCGTTCGGCCGGCTCCGGGGTGCCGGCCGCCACCAGGGCCTCGGAGGCGGCGGCCGTGTCCCCGATGTGGAAGCCGAAGTGGTTCATGCCCACCGGAGTCTCGCCGTCGAGCCGGTGCTTGATCAGGGCGAGGGTCAGATGGCCGTCGGAGAGGAAGCGGCTGCCGTCCGGATCACGGTGGAAGAGCTCCATCTCGAAGACCGAGGAGTAGAAACCGGCCAGCTTCTCCGGGTCACGGGCCACGATGGCCAGATGCCGGAGTCTGGGCCGAGTGGCGGGTTCGTCCACGGTGGAATCCCCCGCGTCGGGGGCCTGCCGCGCCTGGGGCGCCGCGGGGACCATGTTGTGGAACGCGCTGATCGACCAGTGGCGCTGCGCCGTCCGTTCCACGACGGCCAGCGCGTGCGTGGCGGTCAGCGGCTCGCCGTCCGGGGCGACGACGGTGGACTCCGCCTCGACCGTGGCCAGGTCGGGGCGGAGGAACCGGACGGCCACGACGCGTGCGTCGAGGGTGGTTCCGGCGTACGGCCCGTGGAAGAGGGCGTCGTGGCCGGCCTCGATGCCGGTCCGGCCGCGCGGCTTGTCTCCTCGTACGGTCGTGAAGTCGCAGTCCTCGGCGAAGCTCGCGGCGAAGAGCGCGGCGTCACCCGCCGCCCAGCCACGGGCCATCTCGGCC
Source organism: Streptomyces griseochromogenes (assembly GCF_001542625.1). NCBI lineage: Bacteria > Bacillati > Actinomycetota > Actinomycetes > Kitasatosporales > Streptomycetaceae > Streptomyces > Streptomyces griseochromogenes. The sequence goes on from NZ_CP016279.1 coordinate 10,597,942, forward strand.
CACAGGGCCCGGATCGCCCGGGCGTCGTCCTGGGTGACGTCCCCGGCGCCGTCCTGGGCGGGGGTCTTCGTTCCTTCGGGCTGATGCGTCACTCTTAAGCCTCCACCAGTGAACGCGTACGGATACGCAGGGCGAACTCGGGGCACTCGGCGCCCTCGGCGGCATGCCGGGGAGGCGGGGCCCAGGCCGCCAGGGCGTGGTAGAACGCGCTGCCGCGTCGCTCCAGGTAGCAGATGATGTTGAGGGGCCACCGGGTCCGGCCGAAGAGATGACGGTCCATCGGAGTCGGGCGCTCGCTGAGCGTGTGGCCCCGTTCCGACGGCGGGCCCAGGCGGTGCCAGTCCGGGTGCATGTGGATGGAGCCGAGCAGGTCCATCCCCAGGGCATCGGCCTCGCGGGAGGCCCGGAGCAGGTCGTGGGAGTCCATCCACCAGCCACGGTGCTCGTTCTCGTACGCCGGGCCGAACTTCGGCACGATCGTCTCGCGGAACTCCTGTCGAGCCGCCGGATCACTGGTACGTGCGTTATGGCCGAAGGCGATGCGCCGTACCTGGTAGGTCGTCGCCTCCGCGCTGCCCATCAGGAGCGCGAAGCAGGGCAACGGGGCCTCGGGGGTGATGAGTCGGTACTCGCTCATGGCCGTACCGAGAAAGTCCGCGAGTGCCTCGTCGTCCATCAGGACGGTGGGAGGAGCACAGGCGGTGCGCAGAGGTGCGGAACCGTCGGGGGTATTACATCGGGCGTCCGGTAAGGCGGACTCGGATGTGTTCGTCACAGCGGACATGGGGGTGTGGTCTCCGTTGGGGTGGGGGTGGGGAGGCCCGTGGAGCGGATGCCCGGAGACGCTACTTGAGAGTTCACCATCTTTGCCCGGCCGCCGTGAATCGTGGGGTTTTCCCTACGGCTCGTTAGGGACTTGCGCCGGGCGGTGTGCCTGGCCCTCACGGAGTGCCCGCCGACCGTCCGGGCCACCGGGTGCGGTGGCCCGGACGGGCCGGAGGTTCAGGGTCGCCCGGCACCGCCTACGGAGCGGGCTGGTAGGTCACGTTCGTGCCGGGGCACGACTGTGCGAGCTGTTTGAGCGCGTCGACTTCCTCCGCGTCGGCGGTGAGTCCCCAGCGGAGTTTGGTCGCGACCCACTCCGAGAGGTACCGGCAGGTGACTTCGACGGTCGGCGGCAGCCACTGGGCCGGGTCCTGGTCGGCCTTGCTGCGGTTCGAGGCCGCCGACACGGCGACGAGGGAGGTCGGGACGTCGAGGTCGTTGGCGTAGGCCTCGCGCCGCCCGGCCGTCCACTGCGACGCCCCGGAGTCCCAGGCCTCGGCCAGCGGCACCATGTGGTCGACGTCCAGGGCGGCGGCCGAGGAGATCCACTTGGAGTCGTAGTACGACCACCAGCGCCCTCCGGACAGCTTGCAGCCCGGGAGGATCAGGGGAGGGTCGATCGCCTCGGAGATGAGCACCTCCGCCCGGGTGTTGCAGCCGTCGTTCGGGTTGTTGCCCGCGTTCCAGTGTTTGAAGCTCGTTCGCTGATAGCCGGTGCGCACCTCCGCCGCGACCGGGAGTGCGTGCACCGCCGTCGCGAGGGGCACGGTGTACGCCGGGGCGGAGCGGTCCCGCGCCTGGGCAGGCGTGGGGGCGGCGAGGGGCATGACGAGTACGGCCGCGAGGGCGGCCCACCTGAGGCTTTTGATCACGTCAAGCAGAGTTGACGTTGGATACCTCGTTCGAGGGGTTTGACTCGAATGAATGAGCCATATGGGCGCGCCAGTTCACCCGGGCACCGGGGGCGGCGACGACTGGATCGGCGGCCTCGCCCACGTCGTCTTCCAGGACCCCGAGGGCGCCGTTCCGGGTCGTTGCGCGGTCACCCCCGGGGTCGCGCGCCCAGGTGTCCGACCCCGGCGGCCAGTGCCGCCGTCACCGGCCGCGGGGGGACGTCCGGGGCGCCCTGGGGCTTTGCGGGAAGCCGGGTCCGGGCGCTCAGGGGGAGTTCGATCTGGACTCCCCCCGACCGGGTCAGGTTCACCGGGTTGCCGGGGTGGAGGCCGCGCAGGCCGCCCGGGATCCGGGCCATGTCCGTCACGGTGTCGAAGGCCGGGGCGAGGGCGACGAGGCTGTGGGCCAGGGTGGCTGCCGCGGCGCGGTTGCCACCGCCGAGGAAGATCGAGCGGGGGGCCTCGGGTCGCCGATGGCCGTGCAGGGAGATCACCAGCGTCACGGAGGCGAGGAACTCCTGGAGGGTCTCGCAGTGGGGTGCGGCCATCCGATGCGACGGGATGTGCACCAGGTCGCCCGCCGGCTGGGTGAAGACCAGGCAGCTGGCGCCCGTACGGGCCGCCACCTCGTGGGCCAGTTCCGCCGTGCCGCCCTCCTTGGTGCCGTGCAGGGCGATCAGCCCGATGTCCGAGCGGAGCGTCAGCGCGGCGGCGAACTCCACGCCCTCGATCACCACGCTCTCGGTCTCCACCGTCATCGCACCACCCGCACGGACTTCGCCACCGTCACCTGGTCCACCTCCGACACCCGTACCGTCACCTTCATCGTCCACGTCCCCGGGATCGGCAGGTCGAAGGAGTCGGCGGCCCAGTAGCCGCCCCGGTCGGTGACCCGGGTGTCCAGGGGGCCGACCTGCTGGGCGGGGAGGGTGAGGGCGATGCGCAGTTCGGGGACCGAGGACAGGCCGCCGTCGGGGCCGTAGACCACCGCCTGGACGGAGTTCGTGCCGACCCGGCCGGGATCGAGGGTGATCTGGACCTTGCCGTGGCCGCCGGGGGTGCCGACGTCGAAGGGGATCGTGGTGACCGAGGCCGTCGGGATACCGGTCGCCGGCGTGGTGGAGTCCGCCGCCTCGGCCGCAGCCCGGCCCGGCAGCGTGCTCGTCAGGAAGGTCGTCAGGACGAGAACCAGGACGCCCACCGCCACCTCGGCCAGCACCGAGCGGCGCAGGCGCTCCGGCAGCGGGTGGGGCGAGGCGGGGGGTTCGGGGGCCGGGGGGAGCGGTGGGCCGCCGGCCGGCTCCGGGACGCGGTCCCGCCGCGGTGCCTGGGGCAGGCTCGCCAGACGGGCCGTCCAGCGGCGGGAGCGGGACGCGGCCGCGAGCAGGACGGCGACCGCCACCAGCTTGGCCAGCAGGAGGCGGCCGTAGACGGTGTCGGTCAGCGCCTGCCAGGAGCCCAGGCCCCGCCAGGACTGGTAGACGCCGGTCACCACCAGGACCGTGACGGAGACGAAGGCCAGGCGGGAGAAGCGGCTGACGGTCCGGGCCGGCAGGGCGGCCGGGTCCGCGGAGGTCCGGCGCAGCGTCAGGAGCAGGGCCGTCAGGCCGCCCAGCCAGGCCGCCATGGCCAGCAGGTGGAGCGTGGCGGAGGTGATCGCCAAGGGGACCTGGAGGCCCGCCGAGGCGTGCTCCGAGGCCGCCCAGGTCAGGGAGAGGGCGACGGAGAGGATCGCGGCGGCCGCGAGGGCGGCCCGGCGGGGGATCCGTCGGCGCCGTCCGCGCGGGAACAGCGCGCAGGCGGCCGCCAGGAGGAGCAGGGCCAGACGGGCGAGCAGGAGTTCACCGGGGCGGGTCGTGGCCGTGCGGGTGAGCGCGGAGAGGGTGAACGCCCGTGCCGGGGAGGTGCCCTCCTCGTAGGGGGCTCGCAGGAGGAAGAGGGCGATCGTCGAGGCGGACAGGGTCCCCCAGGCGGCCAGCACCGGTGTGCGCAGGTGGGACCGCCCCGCAGGGCGGCAGTACGCCACGAACGCCGCCGTGCCGAGGAGCAGCGCCACCGCCAGGTAGGCGAGGTAGCGCGCGATGTTGTACAGGCTCGTCGTCGCCGGGTTCTCCGTGCGGTCCGGGAGCACGCTCGTGGTCGTGGCCGTCCGTTTGCCCACCGAGAACGTCAGCGCGCCGGACACCGGGTGGCTGTCCGCGGACACCACCCGCCAGGCCACCGTGTAGGTGCCGGTGCCCAGCCGGGAGGGCAGCGGGACGCGGGCCGTGTCGGAGCGGCCGGGGGCGTGGCCGGCCTCGCCGGTGCGCACCCGGTGGTTCCGGGGGTCGTAGACGCGCAGCGAGTCGGTCAGCAGGCCCACCGACTCCGTGAAGGTCAGCGTGACGTACCGGGGGGCCGCCCTGAGGACGGCTGCGTCGGCGGGGTCGCTCTCGCGCAGGGCCGCGTGCGCCGAGGCGGGCGCGACCGCGCCGAGGAGGAGCAGGAGCAGGCCCGCGCACAGCACGGTCAGCCGTCGCAGCCACCGGTGGTCGTCGCGCACCTCACCCCTCCCGTCCCTGCCGTCTGTATAGGTACGCGGGAACCGGCCGCCGTGCTCACCACGTCGGCCGTGCCGACACCCCGCCGTCCACCACCAGGTCGTGGCCCGTGATCCAGGAGGCGAGGGGCGAGGCGAGGAACACGCAGGCGTCGGCCACGTCCCGCGCGTGGCCCAGGCGGCCGGCGGGGACGGCGTCGAGCCAGCGGCGCACGCCGTCCGGCCAGACCTCGGCGAGGCCGTCGCGGTCGATGAGGCCGGGCGAGACCGTGTTGACGCGGATGCCTCGCGGGCCGTACTCCAGGGCGGCCGCGCGCGCGTGCATGACGACGGCGGCCTTGGCGGCGCTGTAGTGGGCGTGGCCGGGCGCGGGGTGGCCGGCCTCGATGGAGGCGATGTGGGTGATGGTGCCGCCGCCGTGCTCGCCCAGGTGCCCGGCGGCGGCCTGGGTGCAGGCGAAGACGCTGGTGAGGTCGGTGTCGACGACCGTGCGCCACTCGGCCGCCGTCATACCGGGCAGGGGCTGGACCGGCTGGACGGCCGCGTTGTTGACGACGGCGGTGAGACGGCCGCCGGACCAGTCGGTCGTCTCGCGGACCAGCCGGTGGCACGCCTCCTCGTCCGTCAGGTCCGCCCGCAGTACGACCGCCTCGCCGCCCAGGGCGCGGATGCGCTCGGCGACGTCGCCGGCCGCCCGCACGGCCGTACGGCAGTGGAGGGCCACCGCGGCGCCCTCCTCGGCGAAGCGCAGGGCGATGGCGCGGCCGATGCCGCCGCCCGCGCCGGTCACGAGGGCGGTCTGTCCGTCGAGCAGGGTCATGGGCGGCACAGTTCCGCGATCCGGGCGGCCTCGGCCGGATAACGCGCCGCGAGCTCCCCCGCGTCGCCGTGCTCGTAGCCCTCGTAGGTGAATCCGGGGGCCATGGTGCAGCCGAAGAAGGTCCACGCGCCGCCGGGTGTCACCCGGGCACCCATCCAGGTGCCGGCGGGCACGGTGAGCTGGACGTGCTGTCCGGCGCCGAGCGCGGGCCCCAGGACGGCGGTGCGGGTGGTGCCGTCGGGGGCGAGGAGCAGGAGGTCGAGCGGGTCGCCCAGGTAGAAGTGCCAGATCTCGTCGCTGGGCAGGCGGTGCAGGGCGCAGAAGTCGTCCGCGGTCAGCAGGGCCACTATGGCGGAACCCTCGGGGCGGCCGTCCGGGCGCCCGGGTCCTGCCCAGGTCTGCCGGAAGAGGCCGCCCTCGCGGGGGATCGGCTGCAGGCCGTAGTGGGCGATCAGCTCGTCAGGCGTGGTCACCCGGGAAGGCTACCTCCCGTTCCAGAAAGGCCAGTTGGGCGCGCTTCTCGGGCAGGTACACGTCGGGGAGGTCGACCTCGGGGAGCACCACCTGGCGGCCTTGCCCGAATCCGTGGCGCTCGAAGCGGGCGATCGCCTTGGTGTTGCGTACGTCCGGGTCCACCACGACCCGGCGGCGGTCCAGGCCCAGCAGGACGTACGAGGCCATCGCGGTCAGCAGGGCCGAGGTCCAGCCGGGGCGCGGGCCGGACGCGGGGGCGGGGGCGAGCAGGAGGTGGACGCCGATGTCGCCGGGGCGGACCTCGTAGCACGCGCCGACCCGGTCGGCCTCGGGCTCGTAGGTCTGGAGCAGGGCGGCCGGTTCGCCGTCCTTGGTGACGAGGTGGGCGTGGTGGGTGTCGAGGGTGGCCATGTGGGCGTAGGTCTCGGCCACTTGGGCCCGGGTGAGACCGGTCATGCCCCAGAACGCGGCGCGCTCCTCGCTCACCCAGGCGTGGACCGTCTCCGCGTCGCCCGCCGGGTCGAGGGGGCGGATGCGGACGGTGCCGAAGCCGGCGATGTGCTCCTCGTGGACGCGGGTGTACGGGTCAGTCATCGGTCTCCTCGGTGTGTTCGAGCGTGAGCAGGGTCCAGTCGGTGACGACCGGGGCCAGTTCTCCCTTGAGCCACAAGGGGAGTTGGTCGCGGTGGTGCGGGGTCCCGGAGACACCGTCGGCACCGAAGGGGACCACCCAGCGGCTGTTCTCGCGGCGGGCCAGGTCCCAGACGTAGCGGGCGGCCGGGCCGCGGGCCGCGAGGTCGGTGAGGCCGGGGACGGCCGAGGTGCACAGCACGCAGTCGTGATCGCCGGCCAGGCCCGGTTCGTCGTACGGCTCCCCCGGCAGCGCCTTCCAGGGGGCGAGGCGGTGGGTGTCGGCCCAGGTGCCGGACGGCGGTGCGGCGGCGGTCTCTTCCACGGCGGCGCGGACGGCGGCGGCGCGGTCGATGCCGTACAGCTCCGGTGCGCGCAGGAGGTGTTCGAGGGCGTGGCCGACACGGGGCGCGAGGGCCAGCCAGGGGAGCAGGACCTCGGGGTAGGCGGGGGGTTCGGTGAGGGCGGCGAACGCCGGGTGCGCGGCGAGGCGGCGTACGACCGCCGTGCGTACCGCCGCGAAGGCGGCGGCCTCGGTGCTGTCGGCGTCCATGTGGCGGTTCCAGGACAGCAGGCGGTCGCGGAGGCGGGCCGCCTCGGGGGTGAGGTCGTCGAGGGCGGCGAGGTGGTCGAGGAGGGGGGCGGCGGAGGCGAGGAAGGTGTCGGTGTGGATCGAGGGGAGGTCGGCGGCGGACCAGGTGCGGCGTTCCTGGAGGAGGGTGCGGATGCGCTCGGCGCGGTGGGGCGGGGCGAATTCCACGCCGAGAGGGGTTGCCGGGCCGCGCTGGTTGGCCATGACGGCGATGCCGTCGGACAGGCCGGCGTACGGGGTGTCGTGCCAGCCGTCCCATGCGTGGCCGGGGCGCCAGGCGGGCACGAGACGGAGGCGGTTGGGCTCCGCCCGCCGGGGCACCTTGCCCGCGACACGGTGCAGGAGGCCGCCCTCGGTGTCGGCGGCCTGTACGACGTTCACCGGCTCGGCCCAGGAGTCGAAGGCGGCGTCGACGTCCTCGACCCGGCGGGCCCGCAGGAGGGGGAGGAGGGCGCTGAAGCCGAGGTCTTCCGTGACGCGGGGTGGGTAGCGGAGGGCCAGGGCGACCGCCTCGGCTTCGCCTTCGGCGCATCCGTTCCCATCCGCACCACCCGAGCGGCTTTCGTCGTCGCGTGCGGGCGGCCCCTGTGGGGCGTCCTCATCGTCGGCGGCTCGCGGATCACGAGCAGACCCGGCCGCTGCGAGAACCCCAGCCTCCGCACTCACACCGGCGACCCCCGCCTCCGGGCCCTCCGACCGCCGCCTGTCGGCAATCCCCGCTTCCAGCCCGTCGAACGCGCGCTCGCCGGCCCTCGCCCCCACCCCTTCGGGCCCACCGCCGTCACCCCCCGCCCAAGGCCCCTCGAACCCGGGCTCGGCAACCCCCGGCCGCGACCCCTCGGACCCACCACCGGCAACCCCCGCTCCGAACCCCTCGGACCGGCCATCGGCACCCCCCGCCCCGAACCACTCGGGCTGCCTGTCGGTGGCTGTCGCCGCGGGCCTCTCCGGCTCGCCTCGGACGACTCCCCTCTCCAGTCCTTCCGGCCCCCCGGCGATCACCGGGCCCCGCTCCGTCTCGATCAGTTCGATCTCGGTCGGGGGCTCACCCGCCACCTCCACCGTCTCCGTGTGGCGCAGTGCCCGGTGCCAGAGGCCGTCCGGGCCCAGGGCCTCCACGCCGGCCCCTGTGCGCCGCAGGCGCTCCCGGTAGAGGTCCTGGTAGTCGGCCATCGCGTTGGTGATGGACCAGGCGACCGTGCCGGTGTGACCGAAGTGGGCGATGCCGGGGACGCCGGGGACGGCCAGGCCGATGACGTCGAACTCGGGGCAGGCGAGGTGGATCTGCTGGTAGACGCCCGGGTCCTCGATGAAGCGGTGCGGGTCGCCTGCGATCAGGGCGTGGCCGGTGTCGGTGCGCGCACCGGAGAGCAGCCAGCCGTTGCTGCCCGCGGTGCCGGGACCGTCCGTGGCGAACAGGGCGACCGCCTCGGGGCCCAGGTGCCGTATCGCCTCCTCGCGCCAGAGCTTGGCGGGGAAACCGGCGAACAGGATGTGCGTGCCGAGCCAGATGCCCAGGGGGGTCCAGGGCTGCCAGGAGGTGTGCACCAGGCCGGTCCGGGTGAACTCGGGGGCGCGGGCGGCGCCCTGGGGCAGGCCCTCGTTGACGCCGTCCACGTACGACCGGACCCAGTCCGCGGTCTCCGGGTCCCGTCCTTCCAACGCGGCGAAGCAGCGCCTCGCGGTGTCCTCGAGCCGGGCCCGGCGGGCGAACACGTCCCAGGGGAGGGCGGCCGCGCCGAGGAAGGAGGCGGAGGTGCCCTGGAAGCGGTGCCGTTCGACCTCCAGTTGCCAGGCGCGGTCCAGCGCGGTGACGCGGCCCTGGGCGCGGGCGAGTTCGCGGGCGCTGGAGGCGCGCAGATGGGGGATGCCCCAGGCGTCGCGGTAGGTCTCGGTGGTCACCCTGGGGCACCCCTTCGCTTTAGGTTAGCCTTACCTAAGATATCGGTGGAGGAATCGTACGCGAGGGGCGGAGGGGCCATGGGGCAGGGGCGGGGCTGGGAGGGAGCGGTCCTACGGCTGCTGCGCGCGAAGGACTTCGTGTGCACGGTCACCGGGGCGGAGGACGTCACCCCGCACTACCGGCGACTCCGGCTGAGCGACGGCGGGCTGCTCGCCGCGACCGGTGTGCACCCGACGATGTGGGTACGGCTGTGGTTCTCCGACGCCGGCCGCCCGCACCAGCGGGCCTACACGCTGGTCGACCCGGACCCGGAGACCGGCACCTTCGGCCTGGAGTTCGCGCTTCACGAAGGGTGCGCCTCCGACTGGGCGCGGTCCGCGCGGCCCGGCGACACCATCGAGGCGACCGTCCAGGGCACCGGGTTCCAGGATCCCGATCCCGCCCCCTCGCATCTCGTCGCCGTCGGCGACCCGGCCTCGCTGCCCGCGATCAACTCCCTCCTCGGCGCCCTGGGTTCCGTCCCGGCGACGATCTGGTTCGAGGGCACCCTGGACGGCCTCCCCCGCCGGGCCGATCCGTCCCGCCACGAGATCCGCGAGGTGCCCCGCCGCGACGCGGGCGCCCCTCTCGCCGAGCGCGTCCGCGCCGAGCTGCCCGTCGTGCTCGACGGCACCCCCGACCCGTACGTCTGGATCGCCTGCGACACGGCCACGACCCGCGCACTCGCCTCGTACGTGCGCAGGGACCTGGGTGTGCCGAAGAACCGGGTGCACGCCCTGGGGTACTGGCGGGCGTCCTGACGGCGCAGGCGGGATCATCGACCCATGGACGTCACCCTGCATCTCGCCCAGGACCCCGAGGCCGACGCGCTGCTCGGGCGCAGTCCGCTCGCCGCGCTCACCGGAATGCTGCTGGACCAGCAGATCCCCATGGAGTGGGCCTTCAAGGGGCCCGCGACCATCGTCGGGCGGATGGGCGCCGAGGACCTGGACGCGCACGAGATCGCGGTCATGGACCCCGAGGCCTTCGCCGCGCTGCTCTCCGAGAAGCCCGCCGTGCACCGCTATCCGGGCTCGATGGCCAAGCGGATCCAGCAGCTGTGCCAGTACCTCGTCGAACACTACGACGGGGACGCGGAGGCGGTGTGGCGGGGCGTCGGCAGCGGGGCCGAACTGCTGAGGCGCCTTCAGGACCTGCCGGGGTTCGGCAAGCAGAAGGCACAGATCTTCCTCGCCCTGCTCGGCAAGCAGCTGGGCGTGCGGCCCGAGGGCTGGCGGGAGGCCGCCGGGGCCTACGGCGAGGAGCGGTCCTACCGGTCCGTCGCCGACATCACCGGGCCCGAGTCGCTGGCCAAGGTGCGCGCCCACAAGCAGGAGATGAAGGCGGCCGCCAAGGCCGCCAAGGCCGCGGGGAAGTAGGGCCCGGCCGAGGTCTGTTCAGCCGGTTGGCCCATCCCGGTGGCGGGGTCCGCGCGGGCGCGCCAAGCATGGAGCATGAGCGAGGCACCCAGCGGTGGCCCCACCGGGGGCCGGGAGTACGACGACCGGAACGTCCACGCGGCCCAGGGGCAGCACGGACACCATGAGCCCGAGCCGCCGTTCGAAGGCCCCCTGCACGCCCTGTCCCGGGCCGCCTGGCAGGTCGTCCTGGGCACCGGCGTCGCCTCACTGATCCTCGGTGTCCTGGTGCTGGTCTGGCCGGGACCCTCCCTGGCCGTCGCAGGTGTCCTGTTCGGCGTGTACCTCGTCGTCAGCGGCGTCTTCCAGCTGATCGCCGCCTTCGGCACCCACAAGACGACCTCGCTGCGCGTGCTCGCCTTCATCAGCGGTGCCCTGTCGATCCTGCTGGGCCTGTTCTGCTTCCGCGGGCCCATGCAGTCGATCCTGCTGCTCGCCCTGTGGATCGGCATCGGCTGGCTGATCCGCGGGATCACCCAGACCCTGGCCGCCGCCTCCGACGGCCGTATGCCCGCCCGCGGCTGGCAGATCTTCCTCGGGATCGTCACCTTCATCGCCGGGATCGTGCTCATCGACTCGCCGTTCAGGTCGGTCGCCGTGCTGACCGTCGTCGGCGGCTGCTGGCTGGTGGTCGTCGGCATCGTCGAGATCGTCACCGCGATCCGCATCCGCGGCCGCGCCCACCGGATTCCTCGTACGTTGTGACCGCCGCCGTCAACGTGACGCCCCGCGGATACGCCGAGCGGGCGTATCTCGGCGTCCGGGTGATGCGCGCCGCGCCTCCCGTGGGCAAGTGACCGGCGTGAGCACCGCACGCCGCCGCCCGCCGCGCCCGCACGCCTGGCTGCGGCTGCTCGTGCTGCTGCTCGCCCTGCTGGTGCCCGGCACCCACGCCCAGGCCCAGGCGGAGCCCACGCCGACCGCGCTCGCCGAGACCGTCGAGTCCGTCGAGCACGACGCCCTCGACACGCTCGTACGGCCGCCCGCCGGTGCCGTGCACCGGGCCGACGCGCCCGAGCGCCCCGCGCCCCTGTCCGATCCGGCGCCCGCACGCCCGGCGGCGCGCTCGTGCCCGGCCGTGCCGCGGCCGCCGTACACCCTGCCCCTGCTGCGCACCGTGGTCCTGCGCTGCTGACGAACGCCCGCTTCCGCAGGCCTGTCAGCTCGACGCAAGGAACACAGCCATGCCCATCGACCCGTACGCGGTCCTGCGCGCCCTGGTGCGCGCGGAGGCCCGGCGCAGCGCACTGCCCCCGTCGGAATCGAGGAAGACACAACCGCAGCAGCCGGCGAAGAAGGACGCCGGCTGACGCGCCGGCGGAGGCGGGCTACCGTCTCCGCCGGGCCGTGCCGAAGAGCGAACGGGTGATCTCACGGCCGATCTGCGTGCCGACCGAGCGGGCCAGGGACTTGAACATCCCGCTGCCGACCACCTGTTCCACCAGCGACGGCTCCTCCTCGGGCGCCTTCGCCCCCGGGCCCCGGGGAGCCGCCGTGGTCCGGGGTGTCTCCCGGGTGGCCCCCGCCCGCTCGGCGCTCAGCCTCTCGTACGCCGACTCGCGATCCACAGCCTGTGCATAACGCCCGTGGAGCGAGGACTCCCGCACCGCCCGGTCCAGCTCGGCCCCGTCCACCGGGCCCATGAGGGACCGCGGGGCGCGCAGCCGGGTGGCGGCGACCGGGGTCGGGGCGCCGTTCTCGCCGAGCACGGTCACCACCGCCTCGCCGGTGCCGAGGCCGGTGAGAAGTTCCTCCAGGTCGTAGGCGGAGTCCGGGAAGCACCTCACCGTCGCCTTCAGGGCCTTCCGGTCGTCCGGTGTGAAGGCCCTGAGCGCGTGCTGGACCCAGTTGCCGAGCTGGCCGAGGACGTCGGACGGAACGTCCTCGGGGGTCTGCGTGACGAAGAAGACGCCGACTCCTTTCGAGCGAATCAGGCGCACCGTCCGGGTGATCGAGTCCAGGAACGCCCTGGACGCGTCACCGAACAACAGGTGGGCCTCGTCAAAGAAGAACACCAGCTTCGGCCGGTCGGCGTCGCCGATCTCGGGCAGGTCGTGGAAGAGGTCGGCCAGCAGCCACATCAGGAACGTCGAGAAGAGCAGCGGCCTGTCCTGGACGGCGGGGAGTTCCAGGACCGTCACGAGGCCCCGGCCGTCCGGCGCCGTCCGCAGCAGATCGGCCGTGCCGAACTCCGGCTCGCCGAAGAAGTCCGCCATGCCCTGTGCCTCGAACGCGGTCAGGGAACGCAGGATCACCCCTGCCGTGGCGGTCGACAGGCCACCGATGTCCCTCAGCTCGGCCCTGCCCTCGTCGGAGGTCAGGAAGGCGACGACCGCCCTGAGGTCCTTGAGGTCGATCAGCTCCAGGCCCTTGGTGTCGGCGTAGTGGAAGATCAGGCCGAGGGACTGCTCCTGGGTCTGGTTGAGCCGGAGCACCTTCGACAGCAGGACCGGGCCGAAGCCGGTGATCGTGGCCCGCACCGGGATGCCGTGGCCGAGCCCGCCGAGCGAGAGGAACTCGGCCGGGAAGCCGGCCGGCGTCCACGGTTGACCCACCTCGGCGGCGCGCCCGTGGACCCGGTCGTCCGCCTGGCCGGGCCGCGAGATGCCGGACAGGTCGCCCTTCATGTCCGCGAGGAACACCGGCACGCCCTGTGCGCAGAGCTGCTCGGCGATCAGCTGCAGGGTCTTGGTCTTGCCGGTTCCGGTGGCACCCGCGACCAGTCCGTGCCGGTTGAGCACGGAGAGGGGGACGCGCACCGGTGCCTCCGGGTGGCACCGCCCGTCCCAGAGGAGGGCGCCCAGGTCGAGGGCGGGGCCGGTGAAGGCGTACCCGGCGGCGATCTGCCGAGCCCCGGCGGGGAGCGTGTCTGCGTCACTCATCTCCGGCCCCTGTTCCCGATAATCCCCGGTATGCCCGTTTGGCTACGGCTTTTCCAGCGTCGCACTGCGTCGCCATGGCTGCGCCCGGAACGTCTTGACCGGTAGGCTTTCCGTGTGATCTTCAAGCGCATCGGAAACGGCCGGCCGTACCCCGACCACGGCCGGGAAAGCACCCGGCAGTGGGCGGACGTCGCACCGCGCCCGGTCCGCCTCGATCAGCTCGTGACGACCAAGGGGCAGCTCGACCTGGAGACCCTGCTGGCCGAGGACTCGACGTTCTACGGCGACCTCTTCGCGCACGTCGTGAAGTGGCAGGGCGACCTGTATCTGGAGGACGGCCTCCACCGTGCGGTCCGTGCCGCCCTCCAGCAGCGCCAGGTGCTGCACGCGCGCGTGCTCGAACTCGACTGACCCGGGTGCGGCACGGGGTGGTTGACCCTTTCGGGTTCCGCTGAGCGGCCTCGACTGATCATCTAATAGGCATCACCGCCCAGGCGCACTACGCTGCGCCCATGAGCATGCTGACTCCCCCCGGCATGGGCGGCCAGTACCGGATCACGGGGGGCAAATACCCTCGGATGCGCCCTCGTCGGCGGCGCGGCAGGCTTGCGTTCGCCGCGGTGGCGTCCGTCACCGCGCTCGGTCTGACGGGCTGGGGCACTCTGCAGCTCATCGACATCTTCACGGGCGGCACCGAGAAGTCCTCGGCGGCCGGCTCCAAGAAGGACTGCCGCCCGAAGACGGATCCCGCCGCACAGGTCAGGGCGCTGCCCAAGCCCGGCGAGATCACGGTGAACGTCTACAACGCCACCCCGCGCACCGGGCTCGCCAAGGCCACCGCGGACGAGCTGAAGAAACGCGGCTTCAAGATCGGTGACGTGGGCAACGCCGGCAAGGACTTCGACAAGAAGATCAAGGGCACCGGAATGCTCCTCGGCCCCGACTCCGCGCTGAACACCTCGCTGCCGGTGCTCGCCACCCAACTGGCCGACGCCCAGCGCCGCACCGATGCCGGGCGCAAGGGCCCCGCCCTCGACCTGATCCTCGGCGACAGCTTCAAGTCCCTGACGAGCCGCCCGGACGCGACCAGAGCCATGACGGCCCTGGCGGCCCCTCAGCCGACGGCGACAACGGAAAAGAGCTGCTGAACAAGCGTCCCATCAGGGGCGCGGGGCTGTGTCGGTATGCGGCTCCGCCGCGTGGGCGCGACCAGCCACGACAAACCCGCACCCCTGCGGCGCTAAGGCCTATTCAGCGGCCCCATACAGCCGATCGCCCGCATCCCCGAGCCCGGGCACGATGTACCCGTGCTCGTTGAGGCGCTCGTCGACCGCCGCGGTGACGACCGTCACCGGCGTCCCCGCCAGTTCCCGCTCCATCACCGCGACGCCCTCGGGCGCGGCGAGCAGAACGACCGCGGTCACATCGTCGGCGCCCCGCTTGATCAGCTCCTGGATGGCCGCCACCAGCGTGCCGCCCGTGGCCAGCATCGGGTCCAGGACGTACACCTGGCGCCCCGACAGGTCCTCCGGCATGCGCGAGGCATAGGTGGAAGCCTGGAGCGTCTCCTCGTTGCGGATCATGCCGAGGAAACCCACCTCGGCGGTCGGCAGCAGGCGGACCATGCCGTCCAGCATGCCGAGACCGGCCCGAAGGATCGGGACGACCAGCGGGCGGGGGCGGGCCAGCTTCACGCCGGTGGTCCGCTCGACCGGGGTCTGGATGTCGACGGCCTCGGTGCGTACGTCCCGCGTGGCCTCGTAGGCGAGCAGGGTGACCAGTTCGTCGGCGAGCCGCCGGAAGGTCGCGGAGTCGGTGCGCTGGTCGCGCAGCGTGGTGAGCTTGTGGGCGACCAGGGGGTGGTCGACGACGTGGAGACGCATGCCCATAACAGTAACGGTGCTGGACGGCCCCTCGCTCTGGCATCAAACCGCCCATCCGAGGGAAAGTGGGAGGGACGGACCGGGGGTGGTGTGACTGTGTCTGACCTGCCTGACCACGAGACCGACGCCGTCGAACCCGGGCGGCCCCGAACGGAGCAGCCCGAGACGGACGCCGAGCGCCGGCGCCGCCGCGCCCAGTTCCTGCGTGACCTCGCCGAAGCCCGCGAACTGCGCGCCCGTGTCCAGCCCCGGCGCGCCAAGGCGGCCCGGCTGCGCCACGCCATGCGGATGCGAACGTTCCGCTGGTAGGCGGGACCGGCGTACGGTCGGGGATGACGAGCCCGCCGGAAAGAACCCGGTAAGGAAGATCGACGCCCGCGCCGGTGCTTTGGCGGTGGGGGTGCGTGTCCGCCTGGAAAAGCCGCGTACGATCCGCAAGTGGCGGCAACAAGCGCGCTGGTGGATCGTGTGCCCTCCAGTTCGGACGCACGATCAAAACAGCCAGACACAGGGAGCCGAAGACGTCCCCTGAGCGCCTTGTTTCTGCCACGATTCCGAGTGGGTGGGGCTCGGAGCACACGCTCTCCCCGCCCAAGAACCTCCGCCGGGGGGACCCCCAACCGGCACGCCTATGACCAGTGGGAGAGTCACGGTGTACTTCGCCGCACTGCTCGCGCGCACCGAAGACGGGTGGGAAGCGAGCGACACAGAGCTCGACGATGTGGAGACCCTGTCGGATCTGGCCGACCTGGCCCGGGAATCCTCTCCCGAAGAGGACACGGTGCTCGTCCTGATCGAGCAGGAGGACGCCTGGTTCGGCGTCGTCCGCGTGGACGGCGAGGACGACCCTCGCATCTACGTCTCGGACGCGGCCGCCGCCGCCCGCAGCGCGTACGGCGAGCTTCTGCTCACCGACGAACTGCTGGGCCGGGAGCCCGGCGCCGACGACGGCCCCGACCTGGACTCCTTGGACCTCGACGGCACCGAGGACGGTGAGTCCGAGGACGCGGACGACGAGGACGGCCCGGCCTCCGACGCGGTGCCGCACAGCCCAGTGGGCGACAGCGAGATCCTCGACGACCTGGGCGTCAGCGAGAAGGAGCTGCGCGCGCTGGACGCCGAGGACGCGCTGGGCGCCATCGCCGAGGCCCTGGGCGCCTCGGAGGTGCTGGAGACCGTCCGCTGACCGCGCCACACGACCGTTCCCCGGCCGTGCCCGGGGACACGCGGTGGATCCCTGACCCGGTGCGCGACCGCTGGCGGCCCGCGATGCGGCTCGCCCTCGACGAGGCCTCGCTGGCCGTCGGGGGCGGGGACGTCCCCGTCGGCGCCGTCCTGCTGTCCCCGGACGGTACGACGGTGCTGGCGGCCGGGCACAACGAGCGCGAGGCCACCGGCGACCCCACGGCCCACGCGGAAGTGCTGGCGATCCGGCGGGCCGCCGCGCTGCTCGGGCAGTGGCGGCTGACCGGCTGCACGCTGGTCGTCACGCTCGAACCCTGCACGATGTGCGCGGGCGCGCTGGTCCAGTCCCGGGTGGACCGGGTGGTCTACGGCGCCCGGGACGAGAAGGCGGGCGCGGCCGGCTCCCTGTGGGACGTCGTACGCGACCGCCGGCTCAACCACCGGCCCGAGGTCGTCGAGGGCGTCCTGGCCGAGGACTGCGCACGGCTCCTCACGGAGTTTTTCCGGGATCGCTGACAGGATCGCTGACGGGATCCCCGTCGGTGATCCCCGCGGGGATCGCTGACGGGATCACCGAATACCGATTTCAGACCATGCCCCACCTTGCTGTAGGGTCTCCCTCGGTAGCGTGTCCGAGCGGCCGAAGGAGCTCGCCTCGAAAGCGAGTGTGGCGCAAGTCACCGAGGGTTCAAATCCCTCCGCTACCGCTTGAGAAGGGCCCCGTCGCAAGACGGGGCCCTTCGTGCGTCCGCTCCGCTTCCCGTGCGGCCGGACGGCAAGAGACCTCGGCGGGCGGGCCGTTGGCCCCGGCACAGGGCGTGAAGGTTACACTCGCCGCCGGCAACAGGGGCCCACGGGGCACAGGCACAGGGAGGCCGCGGTGGCGGTGAACGCCAAGAAGATCGCCGTGTACGTGCTCGTGGTCTTCGCGCTGTACGTGATCATCACGGACCCGGCCAAGGCCGCCGACTATGTCCAGATAGGCTTCGAGGGCATATCGGACGCGGCCAAGGCCATAGGCGACTTCATGACCTGGATCGCCAACGGAGGAAAGAGCTGAGGTACATCCCATGATCCGCCACCTGGTCCTCTTCAAGCTCAACGAGGGCGTCGAGCGCGACGATCCGCGGGTCGTGGCGGGTGTCGAGGCCTTCGAGGCGCTCGGCGGCCAGATCGAGGAGCTGCGCGTCTGGGAGTGCGCCTGGAACATCAGCGACCGGCCGATCGCCTACGACTTCGCGATCAACTCGGCGGTCGAGGACAAGGACGCCCTGAGGCGTTACCTGGAGCACCCGGCCCACCAGGCGGGCGTCGCGCTGTGGCGCGAGCTCGCCACGTGGGTGATCGCCGACTACGAATTCTGAGCCCTCGCGGCACAAGCCCCCCGCCGGAACGGCGGGGGGCTTTCTTGCATTTATGACCCAACTTGCCGCCGTTTAACCGCAACACGGCGTTATCGGGTGCTTGCACACAGTGCACATGTCTTGTGATGCTATGACCGCTTTTGACGGATGGTTGATCGATGAAGAGGTGGCGTTGACCGTGTCGGCCAGTACTGCGCCACCCCAGGAGGAGGCGACCACCCCCGCGCCCACGTCCCCGGCCGCCGCCCCTCCGGCCCCCGAGAAGCGCCGCGGCGCCGACACCCGCGCCCTCACCCAGGTCCTCTTCGCCGAGCTCAAGGAGCTCAAGCCGGGCACGCCGGAGCACCACCGCGTGCGCGGGGCGCTCATCGAGGCCAATCTCCCGCTCGTGCGCTACGCGGCAGCCCGCTTCCGCTCCCGCAACGAACCGATGGAGGACGTCGTCCAGGTCGGCACCATCGGCCTGATCAACGCCATCGACCGCTTCGACCCGGACCGGGGCGTGCAGTTCCCCACCTTCGCCATGCCGACCGTGGTCGGCGAGATCAAACGGTACTTCAGGGACAACGTCCGCACGGTCCACGTACCGCGCCGGCTGCACGAGCTGTGGGTCCAGGTGAACAGCGCGACCGAGGACCTCACCACGGCCTTCGGGCGCTCGCCGTCCACCGCCGAGATCGCCGACCGGCTGCGGATCAGCGAGGAGGAGGTGCTCTCCTGCATCGAGGCGGGGCGCTCGTACCACGCCACCTCGCTGGAGGCCGCACAGGAGGGCGACGGGCTGCCCGGACTGCTGGACCGGATCGGTTACGAGGACCCGGCGCTGGACGGCGTGGAGCACCGGGATCTGGTCCGCCATCTCCTCGTCCAACTCCCCGAGCGAGAACAGAGAATCCTTCTTCTGCGCTACTACAGCAATCTCACCCAGTCACAGATCAGCGCGGAACTCGGTGTGTCGCAGATGCACGTATCGCGGCTACTCGCGCGTAGCTTCCAACGGCTGCGGTCCGCGAATCGGATCGAGGCATAACCGGCGCACAGAAGCACGGTCCGGAACACACCAGATCGCACCGGATCGCAAGCAGGATCGATTCGTAACCGGCGAGAGCGAATCGCTCACCAGCGCTCTTCCCGACAGTTGTGCGCCGAAAAACCGTCAGACCCCTTCTTTCCAGGGCCGATTCGCATCCGGTGTGTCGACATGTCACTACAGCGTGTTGCCGACATGTGACATTCTGCGGGAAGCGCGTTTGCCGGGGCCCCGGCTCCGGTATTCAGGTGAAGGCTGCGTTGCCCGAAGCAGCGCCGCCGCGACCGTCCCGCGACCCAAAGGGGGTGGCATGTCCGCAGAACAGGGCAGCTCGAAGGTGCTCACGCCCACGAGCGAGACAGCGCCCAAGGAGCTCGACGCTCTCGACGTGCTCGATGACGTCACGGCGCTCGAAGCCGTGCCGACCCCGGCCGTCGAGGCCGCCGCCCCTCTCCCGGCGCCGCCGGCCGTGGCGGACATCGACACCCGCACCCTGTCCCGCTCCCTGTTCCTGCGGCTCGCCGCACTCGACGAGGACAGCCCCGAGCGCGCCTACGTCCGGGACACCCTGATCGAGCTGAACCTCCCCCTCGTGCGCTACGCGGCAGCCCGCTTCCGCTCGCGCAACGAGCCGATGGAGGACATCGTCCAGGTCGGCACGATCGGCCTGATCAAGGCGATCGACCGCTTCGACTGCGAACGGGGCGTGGAGTTCCCGACGTTCGCGATGCCGACGGTCGTGGGCGAGATCAAGCGCTTCTTCCGCGACACCTCGTGGTCGGTCCGCGTCCCGCGCCGGCTCCAGGAGCTGCGCCTGGCCCTCACCAAGGCCAGCGACGAGCTGTCCCAGAAGCTGGACCGCTCCCCGACGGTGACGGAGCTGGCCACGGTCCTCGGCGTCTCCGAGGAGGACGTGGTCGACGGCCTCGCGGTCGGCAACGCCTACACCGCCTCCTCCCTCGACTCCCCGGCCCCCGAGGACGACGGCGGCGAGGGCTCGCTCGCCGACCGCCTCGGCTACGAGGACAGCGCGCTGGAGGGCGTGGAGTACCGCGAGTCCCTCAAGCCGCTGCTGGCCAAACTCCCGCCGCGCGAGCGCCGGATCATCATGCTGCGCTTCTTCGCCAACATGACCCAGTCGCAGATCGGCGAGGAGGTCGGCATCTCCCAGATGCATGTCTCCCGGCTGCTGACCAGGACTCTGGCGCAGCTGCGCGAGGGGCTCATCTCCGACTGAGCGCTCCGCCGGGAGTGACGCGTCCCCGAGGGTTCCTATCTGACGGGACGTCAGCCACCATGGCGGGATGCTTCGTTCCCGGACCCCTCGCACGACGACATGGACACAG
Source organism: Streptomyces griseochromogenes (assembly GCF_001542625.1). Classification (NCBI taxonomy): domain Bacteria; kingdom Bacillati; phylum Actinomycetota; class Actinomycetes; order Kitasatosporales; family Streptomycetaceae; genus Streptomyces; species Streptomyces griseochromogenes. The sequence goes on from NZ_CP016279.1 coordinate 10,617,765, forward strand.
GGCCGCCGAGGCGCCGTTGCGGCAGCGTCGGCGGCCGTCGTGTGCCTGGGGGCGACCCTGGCCGCGTGCGGAGGCGGGAGCAGGGACGGGTATGTGGCGGTGGGCGGTGTGCCAGGGCCCGGAAGTGCGACGGCGGCCGGTCCGACGGGTGCGGTGCGGATGGTTCCGCTGGACGGACCGGGCGAGAACACCAAGTCACCGTCCGCACATGCTTCTTCGGGCCCCACCTCGGCGCGGACCCCGGCGCCCGACACCAACACCGCCCCGACCCCGACCCCGGCCCCGGCGGCCGGGACCGCCGGCCCCGCCCCGAGCCCCACGGGCGAGGGCACGACCGCCCCGCGGCCCTCCTCGCCCCCGCCAACTCCCCCGCACACGACGCCCGTCACGCCCGCCGACCTCGGCTGGGGCGACCCCAAGCGCCAGGACACGGATCGGCGCTGGTGCGAGAAGGTGACCGTCGCCTTTCACAACTCCGGCGGGACGGCCGTGCGTTCGGGCACGGTGACATTCGGTACGCACATCATCGGCGCGCTCGGCATCGACTGGGGGACGGTCGAGTCGACCGTGGACCTTCCGGTGCCGATCGCCGCGGGCGCGCGAAAGAGCCCCACCTGGACGGTGTGCGTCGACGCCTGGCGCGTACCGCTCGGCATGCACATCGAGACGCGGGACGTCTCCGTCCGGTGGAGCTAGTACCCCAGGGGGTACGTTCTACATGAAGGCCAGTGCGGCCACCGCGGCGACGACGACCACGGCGACGACGATGCCGACGATCAGGCCGATGCGCGGACCGGAGGAGGCGGCCGCCTGCTGACGGCCTCCCTGGGGAGCCTCGTCGACGAACGCGCGGAACATCTGGGTGCTGCCGGCGGGGTCGTAATTGCCCTGGGGGCCCTGGGTGTTAGCCATGGCCCGAGACATTAGCGAATCCAGGTGAGCGACCCAAGGGCGGGGCCACCGGGACAGACGGGGGCACCTCACCCGCACCCACCTGGGAATTTACATTCGCAATACTTGCCTTTGCCAAGTTTTTGCGCCGCCTGGCCCGGATTTGTTTGCCTGTAGCAACCAACCTCCCCTATGGTTGCTTCAAGCAACGATTCCGGGAGGTGTGATGGCCGAGCAGGCGCAATTCGAAGAGCTGGCGCGCCAGCTCAGTGCCGTCGGAGCCGTGAAGCGGGACCTCGGGCGCATCCTGCCGCCCGACTGCCCGGCCGGCTCGGCCGCCGTGCTGACGCTGCTCGGCCGCCACGGCGACATGCGCATGAGCAAGCTCGCCGAGCTGCTCGCCGTGGACATGTCGGTCACCAGCCGGCATGTCGCGCACGTCGCCGCACGCGGCTGGATCGAGCGGTCACCGGACCCCGCCGACAAGCGCTCGCGCATCCTGCGCCTGACGCCCGCGGGGCTGGCGCAGCTCGACGAGCTGTCCCAGCGGACCACCCATCTGCTCGCCGAGCGGCTGGCCGACTGGACCGACGACGAGGTCGGCCAGCTCATCCGGCTGATGACGCGCCTGCGTGCGTCCTTCGGCGACTGCCGGTCCGCCCCGCTCCGGCACGCCTCCGCAGTCGCCCCCGTAATCGCAGAGACCACCCGTACACCCGCAAGCACGTAAGAGAAGGAAGCCCATGGCAACGACCACACCAGCCGGTGTGCGGGCTCACGCCAAGCACGGGGGAGGTTCCCCGGCGGACCACGCCCCGATGTCGCACCGGCAGATCATGGAGGCCCTGTCCGGGCTGCTGCTCGGCATGTTCGCCGCCATCCTGTCCTCCACCATCGTCTCCAACGCCCTGCCCAAGATCATCAAGGACCTCGGCGGCGGTCAGAGCGCCTACACGTGGGTCGTCACGGCCGCGCTGCTGGCGATGACCGCCTCCACCCCGATCTGGGGCAAGCTCGCCGACCTGGTCAGCAAGAAGGCGCTCGTCCAGATAGCCCTGGTCATCTACATAGCGGGCTCGATCGTCGCCGGTCTCGCGCAGAACCCGGCCATGCTGATCGGCGCCCGGGTCATCCAGGGCCTCGGTGCCGGCGGTCTGACCGCGCTGGCCCAGATCATCATGGCCGCGATGATCTCCCCGCGTGAGCGGGGCCGGTACTCCGGCTACCTCGGCGCGACCTTCGCCGTCGCCACCGTCGGCGGCCCGCTCGTCGGCGGCGTCATCACCGACACCGACTGGCTCGGCTGGCGCTACTGCCTGTTCGTCGGTATCCCCTTCGCGCTGATCGCGCTGCTCGTGCTGCAGAAGACGCTGCACCTGCCGGTCGCCAAGCGCGAGGTCAAGGTCGACTGGGCCGGTGCCTTCTTCATCACCGCGGCCGTCAGCCTGCTGCTGATCTGGGTCACCTTCGCCGACGACAAGTACGACTGGCTGTCCTGGCAGACCTACACGATGGTCGGCGGCGCGCTCGCCCTCGCCCTGATCTTCCTCTTCGTCGAGACGAAGGCCAGCGAGCCGATCATCCCGCTGTACCTCTTCAAGAACCGCACGATCGCGCTGGCCTCGGTCGCCTCGCTCTTCGTCGGCATCGCGATGTTCGCCGGCACGGTCTTCTTCAGCCAGTACTTCCAGCTGGCGCGGGACAAGTCCCCGACCATGTCGGGTGTCATGACGATCCCGATGATCGCGGGCCTGTTCGTGTCCTCCACGGTCTCCGGCCAGGTCATCACCAAGACCGGCAAGTGGAAGGCCTGGCTGGTCACCGGCGGTGTGCTGCTGACGGCCGGTCTGGGTCTGCTCGGCACCATGCGGTACGACACCGACTACTGGAAGATCGCGATCTTCATGGCGGTCATGGGCCTCGGCATCGGCATGATGATGCAGAACCTGGTCCTGTCCACCCAGAACCAGGTCGCCCCGCACGAGCTCGGCGCCGCCAGCTCGGTCGTCACCTTCTTCCGGTCCCTCGGCGGCGCGGTGGGCGTCTCGGCGCTCGGCTCCGTGATGACGACCCGGATCACCCACTACGCCAAGGACACGATCGGCCAGCTGAAGCCCAAGGAGCAGCTGGCGGCCGCCAAGGCCAGCGGCTCCGGTCAGCTGCCCGACATGGACCGGCTGCCCGCGCACATCCGCAGCTGGCTGGAGGGCGCGTACGGGCACGGCATCGCCGACATCTTCCTGTACATCACGCCCGTCGCCTTCCTGGCCTTCCTGGTCACCCTGTTCATCAAGGAGGTCCCGCTGCGGACGTCCGGCGCGCTGGCCCAGGCCGCGCAGGAGAAGGCGGGGCAGCTCGCGGAAGCCGCCGCCCCGGCGGCGACGCTTGTCGAGAACGCCGAGCACGCCGAGAACGCGGCGGCCGTGGAGAACGTGGAGAACACCGTGCAGGAGCCCGCACAGGAGAAGGTGCCCAGCTGGGCCCAGCCCGTCGTCCCGGCGGACCGTTTCCAGGAGGTGCCGGCCACCGCCACCGCCGCCCGGTCGACGACCGCCGTCGCCACGCTCGCCGAGCCCGGTGCCTTGGGCGGCACCCCGGTGCACGGCTTCGTCCGCGGCGCCGAGAGCGCCCCGGTCCCGCAGGCCGCGGTCACCCTGATCTCCCTGGGCGGCCGCCAGCTGGGCCGCTCGGTCGCGCAGGCCGACGGTTCCTACGGGCTGGACGCCCCGGGCACGGGTTCGTACGTGCTGATCGCCTCCGCCGACGGCTACCAGCCGCAGGCCTCCACGATCGTGGTCGGCGAGGAGCCGCTGGCGTACGACATCCTGCTCAGCGGCACCAGCGGGCTGACCGGTGTGGTCCGGGCGATCGGGAGCGCGCTGCCGGTCAAGGACGCGATGGTGATCGTCACCGATGTGCGCGGGGACCTGCTGGCCACCGCCGCCACCGGTGAGCAGGGCGAGTTCGCCTTCACCGACCTGGTGCCGGGCGCGGTGACCGTCGCGGTCAACGCGAACGGGTTCCGCCCACGCGCCCTGCCCGTCGAGGTCGCGACGACCGGGATCACCCGGATCGAGGTCGACCTGGACGCCGGCGCCCGGCTGCAGGGTGTCGTCAAGGCCCCGCACGGTCCGCTGGCCGACGCCCGCGTGACGCTGGTGGACCAGGCGGGCAACGTGGTCGGCACCGCCACCACCGGTTCGGACGGGGCGTACGCCTTCACCGACCTGAGCGGCGGCGAGTACACCGTCATCGCGACGGGCTACCCGCCGGTGGCCACCGCGCTGACCGTCTCCGGCGCCGGAGCGGACGGCCACGACATCGAACTCGCCCACCCCGGCGAGTAGTCCGACCTCCGGCCCGTGGTGCGCGCACCGCCATGCGCGCACCACGGGCCGGATTCTTTTACGACCAGTTTTTAAGCCTTTGCAGGGAGAAAACGGGATGGGCCTGAACGCGAAGATCCGTACCCGGGACGGGTGGGCCGTCTCGCACGCGGTCGTCACGGTGACCGACATGACCGGAACGCAGGTGCTGCGGGCCGAGGCGGACGCCGAGGGTGCCGTACGGGACGCCACCGAGCTGGCGCCGGGGGCGTACACGGTGATCGTGACGGCCGTCGGGTACGCGCCCGCCGCCTCCAGCGCGATCGTCACCGCGAGCGGACGGGCCGAGGTCGGCACGGTGACCCTGGCCCGGCGGGGCGGCGCCGAACTGCCGCCGCCCGGTCCCTGGACCATCGACCCGGCGCACTCCTCCGTCGCCGCCGTCGCCCAGCACCTGGGGATCTCCAGCGTGCACGGCCGGTTCGCGGAGTTCGGCGGGAGCATCGAGATCGCCCCGGACGATGTCACCAAGTCCCGTGTGGAGGCGGTGATCCGCGCCGCCTCGGTGGACACCGGCAACGGGATGCGCGACACCCACCTGCGGTCCGCGGACTTCCTCGACGTCGAACGGCACCCGGAGATCACCTTCCGCTCGGCCGGCCTGACCCAGGCGGGCCCGGACCGCTGGACGGTCCACGGCGAACTGGCGATGCACGGGATCCTCAGGCCGGTCGATCTGGACCTGGCCTACCTCGGCACCGGCGCCGATCCGTGGGGCGGTACCCGCGCCGCGTTCCGCGCGACCGCCGAACTGCACCGCGAGGACTTCGCGATGAACTACAACCAGGTGCTGCAGGCGGGGATCGCCGCGATCGGCACGACGCTGAAGGTCGAGCTGGACATCCAGGCGGTTCAGGGGGACTCGTTGCCGATGGCCTGAGCGCCCGAGAGCTCGGGGGCGGCCCTGTGCCCGGCTGTCCCCAGCAGGGTCAGGACGGGGCGGCCCGTTCCCTCTAGGCTGCCGGTATGGCTCCGAACATCGCGACGAACACCCGTGTCTCGCTCGACGACCTGCTGGGCTTCGTACGGCCCCGCCATCGCGCCATCCTGCTGACCCGGCGGGCCGACGGCAGCCCCCAGGGCTCCCCGCTGACCTGCGGGGTCGACGACTCGGGCCGGATCGTGGTCTCCACCTACCCCGAGCGCGCCAAGACCCGCAACGCCGAGCGGGATCCGCGGGTGAGCCTGATCGTCCTGAGCGACGAGTGGAACGGCCCCTGGGTGCAGATCGACGGGACCGCCGAGGTCATCGACAGCCCGGACTCCGTCGAACCCCTGGTGGAGTACTACCGCAACATCGCCGGCGAGCACCCCGACTGGGACGAGTACCGGGCGGCGATGGTCAAGCAGGGGAAGTCCATCATCCGGGTGACACCCGAGCGGTGGGGGCCTGTGGCGACCGGTGGTTTCCCGGCCCGGCTCGCCCCCGAGGAGTAGGCCGCCCGGGCCGTCAGCCGCGGGCGACCATCGCCTCGATCCCGGCCACCAGCAGGTCCAGGGCGAAGGCGAAGTCCCGGTCGAGCATCTCCTCGACCGTGTCACCGCCGCGGGCCGCCATGATGTCCTTGGCCTCCTCGACGACGTCGGCGGTCTGCGGGGCTTCGGACACGGCGCTCATGACGGTGCGGAAGTAGTCGTCCGCGCTCATCCCGGCGTCCGCGACCCGGTCGGCGAAATGGCCCTGGATCGTGCCGTAGCCGTAGACGAACTGGAAGACGGCGGAAATGGCGCCCGTGACACCGCGTGCGGGCAGCCCCGAGCGGCGGATGACCTGCTGCACTCGCCGTGAGAAGGCGCGCGAGTTGGGTCCGATGTTGAGGTACCGCCCGGCGAGCGGCGACAGCCAGGGGTGGCGGACGAGGAGCACCCGGTATTCGGTGGCCAGGCTGCGCAGCTCGTCGCGCCAGTCCTCGCCGTCGGCCTCCGGGTCGGGCAGCCGCAGCTCGCCGTAGACCGCGTCCAGGGCGAGTTCGAGCAGGTCGTCCTTGGTGTCGACGTACCAGTACAGGGACATCGCGGTGACGTTCAGCTCGCCGGCCAGCCGCCGCATGGAGAACTTCGCCAGCCCCTCGGCGTCCAGCAGCCGCACGCTCACCGAGGTGATCCGCTCCCGGTCCAGCCCCGAGGGCTGCCCGCTGCGCCCACCCCGCCGTGCCTTCCCGTCGAGCCACACACTGGCCCTCGCCGACCGCGCGGCTTCCCTCACCATCGGCGCACCCTTCCGGAGTTTCGACCACTTCTCAAGATGCTAGGCGGCAGCCGACCCGAAGGGGCGCGGGGCTGTGCCGATGTGCGGCTCCGCCGCGTGGGCACCACAAGCCGCAACGGCCCCGCAGCCGCACGCATACCCATCCCTCCGAGCTCTCAGGCGACCATCCGCTCCGCCCGCCGCAACAGCCCGGCTGCCAGCAGACCCCCCATCAGCACAGCAGCCGCCCCCACCAACTGCCCAGCCCCCAATCCGGCCGACAAAGACTCCCCCGAGGCGACCGAAGAGCTCAGCACAGCCCCCAGAACGGCGACTCCGAGCCCGTTGCCGAACTCGGCGAGGGTGCCGTTGATCCCGGCCCCCACTCCCGCCTTCTCCGGAGGAATCGCGCTCATGATGGCGGTCGCCATGGCCGGGTTGGCGACAGCGCACCCCGCCCCGATCAGCAGCAGTCCGACCAGAGTCCCGGCGTAACCGCCGGAGGCGAGCTCGGCGATGGACACCAGCCCCGCCGCCATCAGCATCATCCCGAGCGCGATCGACACCGGCGTCCCCAGCCGCTTGAACCACTTCGCCGACAGCCCGGTGAAGTTGAGCAGCACGACCGACAACGCCAGCGGAGCGGTCCGCAGCCCGGCCTCCAGCGGCCCGTACCCGAGCACGAACTGCAGGTGCTGGGTGAGCAGGAACAGCGCCCCGCCCATGCCGAAGGTGATGAGAACGGCCCCGGCGACCGCCCCGGTGAACCTGCGGTCCCGGAAGAAGTGGAGATCGAGCATCGGCTCCTCGACCCGGCTCTCCCAGTACGCGAACGCCGTCAGTGCCACGACCGCCACGCCCGCCGCGGCGAGCACCCGCGGCGAGGTCCAGCCATGGCCGGGGCCGGAGATGATCGCGAAGACGAGCGTGGCCATGCCGATGGTCGACAGCAGCGCGCCGAGCAGGTCCGGGCGGTCACCGCGAGGGCTCTTGGACTCGGGTACGAGAGCCACCACCGCGACGAGGCCCAGCGCCGCGACCGGGATGTTGATCAGGAAGATCGCGCCCCACCAGAAGTGGTTCAGCAGAAAGCCGCCGATGAGCGGGCCGGCCGCGAAGCCGAGCGCGTTGACCGCGCTCCAGATGCCGATCGCCTTCGGCTGCTCGTCGGGCGCGAAGATCTGCATCGCCACGGCGAGCGTGGTGGTCATCAGCAGGGCGCCGCCTATGCCCATGCCGGCCCGGGCGGCGATCAGCTGGCCGGTGGAGTGGGCGAACCCCGCCACCAGGGAGCCGGTGCCGAACAGGGCGAGCCCCGTGATCAGCATCTTCTTGCGGCCGTAGCGGTCGGCGGCGCTGCCCGCGGTGAGCAGCAGGCCGGACTGCACCAGGGAATAGGCGTTGATCATCCACTGGATGTCGGAGGTGGCCGCGTGCAGTTCGCGGGTGAGCGAGGGGATGGCCACGTTCAGGACGGTGTTGTCGAGCAGCACGGTGAGCTGGGCGAGACAGATGACGCCGAGGATCACCCAGCGCTGGGGATGGCCTTGGGATGCAGACATGCTGTACACCGTATAGCCCTAGCTATACGGTGTACAGCGAGTTTCGGCCGACCGCTTTCGTCAGCTGCTCGTCTTCTGGGTGAGGTCGTAGAAGGTGGCCGAACCGACGGTCACCTTCTTGAAGTTGCTCTCGACCCACAAGGTGATCCGGGACGACGTACCGCTGTTGCCGCCTCCCGCGCCACCGCCCATGCCGCCGCCGGCGATGAAGTAGTGGATCTTCCCGTCCGCCACGTACTTCTCGAACTGGGCCGGCGTCGGGGACGGGTCGGTGCCGTTGAAGCCGCCGATCGCCATCACCGGGTCGCCGGTGGCCAGCTGGTAGCTCGCGGCGTTCTGGGAGCCGATGGAGGCGGCGACCCAGGTGTATGTCCCCGCGTCCTTCTCCAGCAGCTTCTTGGCCGCGGAGCTGACGTTGGCGCCGTTCAGCAGGCCGCCCGCGCCGCCGCCCATACGGCCGCCTTCGCCCATGCCGCCGCCGGGGAAGCCATTGCCGTTCTGCTGGTTCCGGCCCTGGCCGTTGCCGTTCTGGCCTGGCATGCCGCCACCGGGGAAGCCCTGGCCGCCCGGCATGTTCCCAGTGCCGTTCTGCTGGCCCTGCCGGCCCTGCTGGCCGGGCATTCCGCCGCCGAAGCCGCCGCGCATCGCGCCGCCCTTGCCACCGCCCGGACGGCCGCCGCCGAAGCCCATCATGCTCGCGCCCGCCGGGCCTGCCGTCGGGATGGAGCCGGTGTGCGCGGAGTTCACCGTGCTGAGGGTGTACGCCGTCGGGCCGGCCAGCGCGGCCAGCAGGCCCACCGCGGCCGCGCCGAGCGCGAGCTGCCGCGAGATGCGGCCCGCGAAGACCAGGCCGAACGCGGCCGCGAGCCCGCCGACCAGAACCAGCCACTTCAGCCAGGGCAGATAGGTGGAAGTGCGGTTGAGCAGCACATAGCCCCAGGCGGCAGCGGCGACCACGGACGCGGCGAGCGTGAGGGACGCCCAGGTCTCCTTCCGCTTCTCCCACAGCAGCCCGGCGCCCATGCCGGTCACGGCCGCGATGTAGGGGGCGAGGGCCACCGTGTAGTACTGGTGGAAGATGCCCGCCATATAGCTGAAGACCACCATGGTGATCAGCAGCGAGCCGCCCCACACCAGGAACGAGGCGCGCGTGACCGACGTACGCCGGGCCTTCCTGGTCGCCCACAGGCCCGCGACCAGCAGGATCAGCGCGGCCGGGAGCAGCCAGGAGATCTGGCTGCCGATCTCGTCGCCGAACATCCGGTCCCAGCCGGTGGCGCCCCAGCGGCCGGTGCCGCCCGCCCCGCCACCGCCGCCGACGCTGCCGGTCTCGTCGCCGTTGATCCGGCCGAGGCCGTTGTAGCCGAAGGTCAGCTCGAGGAAGCTGTTGTTCTGCGAACCGCCGATGTAGGGGCGGGAGGAGGCCGGCCACAGCTCGACGATCGCGACCCACCAGCCGCCCGCGACGACCAGCGCGAGGGTCGCGAGGCCCAGCTGTGCCAGCCGCTTGCTCAGCTTCACCGGACCGCAGACGGCGTAGACGATCGCGAGCGGCGGCAGGATCAGGAACGCCTGCAGTGTCTTGGCGAGGAACGCGAAGCCGATCGCGGCACCGGCCCACACCAGCCACCTCGTCCGCCCGTCCTCGACGGCACGTACGACGAAATAGCAGGCCAGCGTCATCAGCAGGGCCAGCAGCGCGTCCGGGTTGTTGAACCGGAACATCAGTGCGGCGACGGGGGTGAGCGCGAGCACCGCACCCGCGATCAGACCGGCCGCGGGACTGAACCGGCGTCGTACCGCCGCGTACACGACCGCCACCGCGCCGACGCCCATCAGGACCTCGGGGGTGAGGATCGCCCACGCGTTCGGACCGAAGATCCTGACCGACAGCTCCATCGGCCACATGAAGGCCGAGGGCTTGTCGACGGTGATGGCGTTGCCGCCGTCCAGCGAACCGAAGAAGAACGCCTTCCAGGATGTGCTGCCCGCCTGGACGGCCGCCGAGTAGAAGGAGTTGGCGTAGCCGGAGGCGCTCAGGTTGTACAGGTAGGTGACGAGGGTGGCGGCCAGCAGGCCGAGGAAGGCCGGGCGCGCCCAGCGCGGGTCCTCGGGGCGGCCGCGCCACAGTCTCCGTACGAACGGCTGCCGGGGCTCACCGTCCCGCGGCCGGCCGGTCGGCGGCGGGCCCCAGGCGGCGGGGCTGTCGGGCTGGGTCGGCTGGTCGTAACGGGTGGTCATCGGGGGTCCCCCGGGTCGGTGTCATGAGGGCGCACCGGCTGCAGGCGCATGGTGGCGTCCCTCCAGTTGCCGTCCGCCGCTTCACCGGCGCGGACCTGGGTGGTCTGGTACGGCTGCCGGTACTCCGGCTGGTACGGCATCGGGCGCTGCGGGAGCGGCGCGTACTCGGGTGTGGTGCGGCAGGTGGGCGAGGACGGTTGGTCCGCCGCGACCACGGTCGTTTCCGGGCCGGGATCCCGCCGGTCGGGGAACACCCAGGCACGGAAGAGCAGGAAGCGCAGGACGGTCGCCGCGAGATTGGCGGCGATGAGCACCGCCAGTTCGGTGGAGTGCGCCGGGTTTCCGGTGGCCGCGTTCAGGGCGGCCAGGGAACCGCTGGTCAGGACGAGTCCGATGCCGAAGACGACCAGGCCCTGTGCCTGGTGCCGTACGGCTCCGCCCCGGCCGCGCACCCCGAAGGTGAGCCGGCGGTTGGCGGCCGTGTTGGCGACGGCCGAGACGAGCAGCGCGAGCGCGTTGGCGATCTGCGAGCCGGAGAACTGCCGGAAGACGCTGTAGAGGAGGAGGTAGAAGAGGGTGGACAGGCCGCCGACCACGCAGAATCCGACGAGCTGGCGGGCCAGCCCCCTCGGTACGTCCTGGATCTCGCGGTCGCGCGGGTCGTCGCCGAAGGGCCGGGTGAGCCGGTCCAGCGGCAGCGAACCGGTGGTCAGGGCCTTGCCGATGCGCCACACGCCCAAGAGGTCGTCGGTGGCCGTCCTGACGATGTGCACGGTGGAGTCCGGGTCGTCGACCCAGTCGACCGGCACCTCGTGGATCCTGAGCCCCGCCCGCTCGGCGAGCACCAGCATCTCGGTGTCGAAGAACCAGCCGGTGTCCTCCACCAGGGGCAGCAGCACCTGGGCGACATCACGTCGTATGGCCTTGAAGCCGCACTGCGCGTCCGAGAAGCGGGCCTGCAGCGAGCCGCGCAGGATCATGTTGTAGGCGCGGCTGATGAACTCCCGCTTGGGGCCGCGCACGACCCGGGAGGTGCGGGCGAGCCGGGAGCCGATCGCCAGGTCCGAGTGGCCCGAGATCAGGGGCGCCACCAGCGGCAGCAGGGCGTTGAGGTCGGTGGACAGGTCGACGTCCATGTAGGCGAGGATCGGCGCGCCGGACGCGGACCACACGGTCCTGAGGGCCCGGCCGCGGCCCTTCTGCTCCAGGCGGAAGTTGGCGACCTCGGGGATCTCCGCCTCGAGCCGCGCCGCCACCAGCGGGGTGCTGTCCGTGGACGCGTTGTCCGCGATCGTGATGCGGAAGGCGTACGGGAAGGTGCGGGCGAGGTGGTCATGCAGTCTGAGCACACACGGCTGGAGGTCCTTCTCCTCGTTGTAGACGGGGATCACTACGTCCAGGACAGGCGTACCGGCGTTTCCGGCCGGGAGGTGCTCCCGCGCCGGCAGGGTGCCGGGAGAAGAGTCGGTTCGCATGGAACCGACTCTCGTCAGACGCCCTGTCGCACCGATGTGGTGGCACTGTGCTGTGCCTGTGAGTGCTGCTGCCAGTTCATTTCCGACTGCGGCTGCGGGGCGAGCGCCGGCAGACGCACCGTGAAGACGGTCCGTCCGGGCACGCTGTCCACGGTCACGGCACCGCCGTGCGCGGCCGCGACGGCCTGCACGATGGCGAGGCCGAGCCCGGTGGATCCGGTGGCGCGGGAGCGCGCGGAGTCGCCGCGCGCGAACCGCTCGAAGACATGCGGCAGCAGGTCCGGCGGGATCCCCTGCCCGTTGTCCTCGACCTCGACGCACGTCCAGGGCCCGCGCCGCTGCACGCGCGCGGTGACGGTCGTACCCGGCGGGGTGTGGTTGCGGGCGTTGCCCAGCAGGTTGACGAGGACCTGCTGCAGGCGTGCCGCGTCCGCGGACACCAGGGCGGGCTCGTCGGGCAGGTCGAGCCGCCAGTTGTGGTCCATGCCGGCCGCGCGGGCGTCGCTGATGGTGTCCACGACCAGCGGGACGAGGTCGGTCCGCTCGAACTGCAGGGGCCGCCCGGCGTCGAGCCGGGCGAGGAGCAGCAGATCCTCCACGAGGAGGGTCATCCGGCCGGCCTCGGACTCGATCCGCCCGAGGGCGTGCCGGGTGTCCGGCCCGACCTGCTCGCGCCCGCGCCGGGTCAGTTCGGCGTACCCGCGGATGGAGGCGAGCGGAGTCCGCAGCTCATGACTGGCGTCGGCGACGAACTGCCGTACCCGCGTCTCGCTCTGCTGGCGGGCGTGCAGGGCGCCGTGGACATGGTCGAGCATGCGGTTGAGGGCGGCGCCCACCTGGCCGACCTCGGTGTGCGGGTCGGTCTCGGACTCCGGTACGCGCTCGCTGAGGTTCACCTCGCCGGTGTGCAGCGGGAGTTCGGAGACCCGGGTGGCGGTGGCGGCGACCTTGCGCAGGGGGCGGGTGGCGACGCCGACGAGCACGGACCCGGCGATACCGGCGGCGACCAGTCCGGCGGCGGTGACGCTCACCTCGACGAGGATGAGGGTGTTGACGGTGCTGTCGGTCTCCTTGGTGGGGATGCCGACGTAGTAGCCGCTCCGGTACTGGACGCGGTACGTGCCGAGCCCCGGGAGCTCCACGGTGTGCGCGTCGTCGTCCCGGGCGACCTCGCCGAGGGCGGTCTTCTGGGCGTCGGTGAGGTTCTCGGGGCTCATGTCGAACGTGGACAGCGACTTCTTGCCGACCTTGCCGTCGGTGACGGAGCCGCCCACGACGACGGCCGCGACCGTGCCGCTGGGCTGGGGGCCGTGCTTGACGAAGTCACCGAGATCGGTCGCCTTGTGGCGTGGGACCCGCTGGAGGTCCTGGCCGGGCGCGCCGACGTTCTTGTCCGGGCCGGGCGGCGCGAAGTCGCCCGACGCACGCGCCGCGGCCTCACGCAGCTGCCGGTCCAGCTGGTCGTACAGATGAGACCGCAGCGCCAGCGTCGTCACCGTCCCGATCACCGCGCACACGACGGCGATCAGCACCACGGAAGCGACGACGAGCCGCGCCCGCAGGGTGCGCGGCTGTCCCCCTCGTCGCTTCCGCGGACGCGGCCGTCGTCGCCCGCTCATGACGCGGCGGGCTTGATCAGATAACCGGCTCCACGCCGGGTGTGGATCATCGGTTCCCGGCCGGCGTCTATCTTCCTGCGCAGGTACGAGATGTAGAGCTCGACCACATTGGCCTGCCCGCCGAAGTCGTAGGACCACACGCGGTCCAGGATCTGTGCCTTGCTGAGCACGCGCCGCGGATTGCGCATGAGGAAGCGCAGCAGCTCGAACTCGGTGGCGGTGAGGTGGATGGACTCCCCGGCCCGCGAGACCTCGTGGCTGTCCTCGTCCAGGGTCAGGTCCCCCACGACGAGCACGGAGTCGGAGCGCCGGTCGGCGGCCCCGGAGCGCCGGATCAGCCCGCGCAGCCGGGCGACGACCTCCTCCAGGCTGAACGGCTTGGTGACGTAGTCGTCGCCGCCGGCGGTGAGCCCGGCGATACGGTCCTCGACGGCGTCCTTGGCGGTGAGGAAGAGGACGGGCACGTCGGGCAGTTCGCGGCGCAGCCGGCCGAGGACGGCCAGCCCGTCCATGTCGGGCAGCATCATGTCCAGGACCACGGCGTCGGGCCGGAACTCGCGGGCCGTCTGCATGGCGCCCTGTCCGTCCCCCGCGCTTCTGATCTGCCAGCCCTCGTAACGAAGAGCCATGCTCAGCAGTTCGGTGATCGACAGCTCGTCGTCCACCACAAGCACTCGGACGGGGCTCCCGTCCGGCCTCAGCAGTTCGGTGCGCCCCTGGGGCGAGGTCGTGGTCATGGCGGACACCTTGTCGGGGTCCTCTGAGAACCTGCTTTCACGTCTCTGTGATTTTCCTGAGAAACGCACAGGCGCTTCTCAGGGAACACCTGGGAGGCGCTCACGTACGCGTGAACCCGTGGCTGTGCTCGACCCGGGCGATGTGGATCACGTACCGCTCGTACCACCGCTCCCGCCCGCGTTCCTTGGCGGCGAGATGCTCGGGATCCCGGCGCCACTCCTCGATCCCGGCCAGATCCCCGAAGTAGGCGACGGAGATGGCGAGTCCGCCGGGGGTGTGGGCGAAGTCCTCGCCGAGGAAGCCGGGGATCCGCCGCACGAGGCCGGAGAGGCGGCGGGCGGATCCGGTGTATCCGTCGGGGTCGCGGTCGGTGCGGACGGAGGCGAACACGACGGCGTAGTAAGGAGGTTCGAGAGCCGGAGTGGGGACGACAGGTGCAACGGTGTGATCGCTCATGTCAGCCACGATGGACCGCACGACACCTCCGGTCCATGGACCTTGCCCAACGGGATCCGTACGGGATCCGACTCTTTGCCTTCGCCGTCAGAACAGCGCGTCCTGCTCCCTCGTGAACTCCCGCACCGGGACGGTGAACGCGCCGGCCGCCTCGGGCAGCGGCGCCAGCTCCCACCCGGCCATCAGCCGGGTGTCGAGGACGACGACCCCGCGCCCGGCGACGGCCAGATGCAGATCGGGGCCGGCGGCCGCGACCAGCTCACCGCTGACGATCCCGCCCGGGACCAGCTCGACGACGTCACCGACGGCTGCCGGTACGTCCGAGAGCCCGAACACGCCCAGGTGATCCACCGGTCGGCACGGCTCGCGCCCCAACGACTCCGGCCACCCGTCGAGCACGACGGCCCGGGCGTGCAACTCCCGCACCTCGACGGCCCGCTCGGCCTCCGCCCCGGGCAGCGCCGACCGCACGGCCCTCTTCTCGGCGTACGCGATCCGGTCCGGGACCCGCAGGGCGGCCCGCAGCAGCTCCTCGGTGCGGCGGGCCGCCATCAGCGGGCCGGTGCCCAGCCAGCTGAAACAGACGGCGCCCTGCTCCAGCAGCCGTGCCGGGCCCCGCTCGACGGCGGTGATGCCGACCTTGACCATGCCGGGTCCGAACCAGGCCAGATAGACGCGGTACGGCCGCGGATCATCGGCGATGGTGTCGGCGGCCACGGAGTGCGCCCGGTCCAGCCGGGCGCACTCCTCGCACCGGGCCCCCGTGCCGCGCCCCGGCACGACGGCCCGCAGCGGACAGGCATGCCCCCGCGCGCCCACGCACCGCCGCGCCGCGTCCCCGGCGACGGCGAACGCGACCCGCTTCCCCCACGGCAGCGGGCTGCGCCGCCCGCCGTCCCACATCAGCGCGGGACCTTCCGGCGTCCAGCGCAGTCCCGAGCATGTCCACCTGTGTGCCATCACTCGTCAGAGTAGAAGGCGGCACCGACAACGCCCCGCGGGCCGCTATTCGACGGCGGACAGACTGACCGACTCGGCGCGGGGCTCGCCCGGCGCCACGATCTCCGTACGCCGTCCCCGTCCCGCCAGCCGGCAGCCGACGCACCCCGGATGCCCCTGCCGGGCCTCGGTGTCCCGCACGCGCATCCCCCACCGCTCCCGCGGCCGCACACCCGGCGGCTTGCCCCAGCCGGACAGATGCAGGGCCCAGGTGACCAGAACACTCACGCCCACGATCACCAGCCCGCCCACGAGGGCCGGAACGGAGACCGTGCACACCCCGAGCCCCACCACACCGCTGCCGACGGCCGCGATACCGGTGCCGGTCCAGCCGGCGATCGTGTGACCCTCGTCGTACAGACTCATACAGCCGCCTCCAGGGACGAGACTCCCTCACGGACTAAGAAATTCATCACTCGAATATCTCACGAGCTAAGGGATTCAGGAAGATGGACGGCACGACCCGACCGCCCGCCACCCCGGCACAAGCGCTGTCGGCCATGGACCACCTCATCGCCGCCCATGTGATCGGGCAGCAGGAGCTGGCCCGGCGGCTGGGGGTGAACGTCACCGATCTCACCTGTTTCGCCTTCGTCCTGGAGGCGGGCGAGAACCTGCTCACGGCCGGCGACCTCGCGGCCCGCGCGCATGTCACCACGGGCGCGGTCACCGGCATCCTCAACCGCCTCGAACGCGCCGGCTACGTCATCCGCCGCCCCGACCCCTCCGACCGCCGCAGGGTCCGGGTGGCCGCCGTACCGGCCGCCGTGACCCGGGTCGAGGCGGTGTACGCGGGCCACTACAAACGCCTGACGGACCTGTTCGCCGACTACGACCCCGCGGAACTGGCGGTCATCACCGACTGGTTCACCCGGGCCACGTCCCTCGCCCACGAGTACCTGGAGAAGCTGAACAGGAACGACCCGGAGGAGGAGTGCTGAGCCGGCCCTAGAGCATGTCTCGCCACCACGGAGCGTCCGGGCCGGCGGCCGGGATGACCTCGGCTCTCGTCAGAATCCTCTCGTCGAGGGCGCGCACGCGTGCGCGCAGCTCGCGGGCGCTCTTCCTGGGCAGCGCGTGCAGCACGGCCTCCAGGTGATCGCGGAAGCCGGCGCCGTTGCACCCGCACTCGGAGATGCCGCAATCAGGGCCCGCGAACGGGTCCGCGAGGTACCTGAGCGGGCCGTGGGCGAGTGCCTTCCAGTGCCAGAACGCCTCTTCCGTGGCTTCGGGCCCGAAACGGGTCCGTGCCAGCCGGCGGAGGTCGGCCGTGCAGGATCCGGAGAGGCGGTCGATGAGCGGATAGCGCCGCCGCCTCGGGAGACGGACGGGAAGCTCGCTCCGCAGAGCTGACGGGCGCC
This sequence comes from Streptomyces griseochromogenes, assembly GCF_001542625.1. Taxonomy (NCBI): domain Bacteria; kingdom Bacillati; phylum Actinomycetota; class Actinomycetes; order Kitasatosporales; family Streptomycetaceae; genus Streptomyces; species Streptomyces griseochromogenes. The sequence goes on from NZ_CP016279.1 coordinate 10,634,681, forward strand.
TACGCGGCATCGCCCCTTCGACTGTCGGTCATGACGGCAGGCTAGGCACCCGCGTCTCGGGTGGCCACCGCTTATCGCGCCCCGCACGATGGGCAGGGGCGTCCGACAGCGAGGAAACGGAACAGCGACCATGGACATGAGACTCGAGGTCGTGGTGATCCCGGTCGCCGACGTCGACCGGGCCAAGGCCTTCTACGAGGGACTGGGATGGCGGCTGGACGCCGACGTCGCCAAGGGTGACGACTTCCGCGTCGTACAGGTGACCCCGCCCGGCTCGCCCGGCGCCGTCATCTTCGGCACCGGGCTCACCTCGGCGGCCCCGGGTTCCGCGGAGGGGCTGCACCTCGTCGTCTCCGACATCGAGGCGGCCCGGTCCGAGCTGGCCGGCCGCGGTGTGCGGGTGAGCGAGGCCTTCCACGACGCGGGCGGGGTCTTCCACCGAGCCGGGACCGAGGGGCGGGTGTCCGGCCCGGACCCGGAACGCCGCAGCTACGCCTCGTTCGCCTCCTTCAGCGACCCGGACGGCAACGGCTGGGTACTGCAGGAGATCACGGCGCGGCTGCCGGGCCGCTGAAGAGGGCCGGCATGGAGGAACTGCTCGCCGAGGCCCTCGAAGCCCATGGCGGCATCGGGCGCTGGCAGGAACTGACCCGGGTACAGGCCACCATCGTCAGCGGTGGTGATCTGTTCGTCATCAAGGGGCTGCCCGAGGACCCCGCCCCCCGTCGGATGACCGCCCGGCTGCACGAGGAGCACGCCTCGGTACAGCCCTTCGGCGCTCCCGACCAGAAGACCGACTTCACGCCCGGACGAGTGAGTGTCGAAAAGCTCGACGGGCGCGTGGTCGCCGAACGCCGGGACCCGCGGGCCTCGTTCTCCGGGCACACCCTGGAGACGCCCTGGGACCCGCTGGACCGCGCCTACTTCAACGGCTACGCGCTGTGGACCTACCTCACCACACCCTTCCTGCTGGCCATGCCCGGCTTCACGGTCACCGGCATCGAGCCGTGGCGGGAAGGAGACGAGGTCTGGCCGGGACTGCGTGCCGCCTTCCCGGCCGGGATCGCCGGCCACAGCACCCACCAGGACTTCTACTTCGGCCCCGACCGGCTCCTGCGGCGCCACGACTACCACGTCGACGTGGCGGGCGGATTCGCCGCCGCGCAGTACGTCCACGACCCTGTGGAAGCGGACGGCATCGTGCTGCCCACCAGACGCCGGGCCTACCGCCGCGACACCGACGGTCGCCCTCTCCTGGGCCAGGTCATGGTCTCGATCGACCTCAGCGACATCCGCTTCGACTGAGAGCCTTCGGGCGCGAGAGCCGGTTCAGCGGGTGAACAGCTCGGGCTTCGCCCGGACGAAATCGGCGACTCCGACGGGGGGCCGCCCGATGACCTGCGCCACGCCGTCCGACTCGCGGTCGTACCGGTTCTGCGCGTGGAGGCGAGCCATGGTCGAGATGTGCTGGAACACATGGTCCGGCAGGCCGAGCAGGCCGAGATCGTCGTCGAGCCACTCCTGAAGCGGGACATCGGTGTAGCTGACCGGCCGGCCCAGAGCCCCGGACACCTCCGCGGCCATGGCGGCGACGCCCTGCGACCGGGGCCCGGTCAGCTCGTAGACACGGCCGATGTGCGGCGTGGGGTCGGCCAGGATCTCCTCCACGACCGCGGCGACGTCATGCGCCGCCACCGGGGAGGTTCTCGCCTCGCCGAAGGGCAGCCTGATGGTGCTGTCGGTGGCGATGGAGGAGAAGCCGGCCTGGAAGAGCGGGTTCTCCATGAACACGGTGGGTCTGACCTGGACCACGGGCAGCCCCGACCAGTCGAGGACCTGCTCGGCCAGCCACTGCTGGCGCTGCTGGTCCGACTCCGAGGTGCTGGTCACGTCCATCTCGGAGACCGTCAGCTGCGACATGTTCACGACCACGTCGAGACGGCCGTACGCGCGGGCGACCACCGCTGTCGTCACGGCGGCCTCCAGATACTGCGCCGACACGGCCATGCCGAAATACATGCGTCCGCAGCCGGCCAGGGCGTCGGCGACCTCGCTCGCGCGCGTGAGGTCGCCGACGACCACCTCGGCACCCGTCGCCCGCAGCGCCCGGGCGCGCTCGTCGTCCCGCCGCACCATGGCCCGCACGGGCAGGCCCCGTCTGCTCAGGCCCTCCACGACCGATCGCCCGACGGCGCCGATCCTGCCCGCGGCACCGGTCACCAGGATGGGCCGCACGCCGGCATCCGGGGTGGTGTCCATAGCGGAAGCCTGCGGCCCCGGCGGCAGGGGTGCAACCGGAGTGACCTGATCGCACCGTCATGGCGAACAGCCGGCGGCCGGACGGTCCCCGGGACGTCGCCCGGAAGCGAGCGACAACCCCTCGGGTGTGGCCGACAGTTCGGGCCGTGCCCGCGCGGCCTGCTGCATTGGCATCACCGTCGTCACCGGGTCGGGGGACTACCCCGTCGCCCGGCGAGCAGAACATCTCGGACAAATGTGACTATCACCCCAAGGTGACATGGCGGCTCCCGGCCGTCACCACAGCTGGCAGGAGAACCACATCGATGAACCTCACCCTGGGGCGCCTGCTCGGCGCCACCGCGGCGGTGGCCATGGGGGCCACGGCCCTGCTCGGCACGGGCGCCGGCACAGCCGACGCCCGTGGCGAGCGCGCACACTGCGACCGTGCCGAACAGCCCATATGGATCGACGACCCCAGCCGCAACGTGACCGCCCACGGCTGCAGCGTGCCGGACAGCGACCACCGCTGGTACATCGTCGAGGTCGACACCCTCGTACAGCCCCACCACAAGACGGAGTATCTGAACGGAGCGGTCGACCGGACCAAGACCCTGCACAACCGAACCATCAGATGCCTGGGCTACACCTCCGACAAGGACACGGTGAACTGGTTCGGCTGCGTACCCAACTGACACATCCGCCTGACGGCTCCGTTGCCGTACAGCCCTGAAGGTCCAGGGGCCCCGGATTCCTCCGGGGCCCCTGTTCCGTGCGCACCGGGCAGGACCGAGCCGCACCAACAGCGCGGGGAGTACCGGGCGTTGGACCCACAGGACTCCTCGAAGGGCCCTCGTCCCCTCGGCCCCTCGCCCCCCTGGTCCTCGGTCTAGGTCGCGGGTCGGAGCAGGACGGGACCATGGACGGATGGCGCCGGGCCGGGCGGTCGCTAGCGTGGAGAGCGGTTCCGGCACCCAAGGGGAAGGAGGCCGACCGATGGCAGTCGAACTCAACCACACCATCGTCGCCGCGCACGACAAGACGGCGTCCGCACGGTTTCTCGCGGATCTGCTGGGTCTGGAGGTGGCACCGGAGTACGGTCCGTTCGTCCCGGTGCAGATACCGAACGGCGTGACACTGGACTACATGGACACGGCCGATTCGATCGCCCCGCAGCACTATGCGTTCCTCGTCTCCGAGGACGACTTCGACGCGATCTTCGCCCGGGTCCGCGAGGCGGGCCTGACCTACTGGGCGGACCCGTATCACCACCACCCCGGCGAGATCAACCACAACGACGGCGGCCGCGGGACGTACTTCGAGGACCCGAACGGACACAACCTGGAGATCCTGACCAGGCCGTACGGAAGCGGAGAGGACTGAAAAGCCGGAGGCCCCGGATTTCTCCGGGGCCTGCGGTCACGCGCGGGGGACGTGATCGGCACAAGGTCCGCCGACCACCTTGCGCAGTGTTCAGTACTGCTCGGTCTCCATGAAACCCGTGTTCCCGTTGTCGTCCGCGTCGAAGGCGGCGGCGGTCGGGTCGAATCCGGGCGGGCTGTCCTTGAGGGCCAGGCCCATGCCGGCCAGCTTCGCCTTGACCTCGTCGATCGACTTCGCACCGAAGTTGCGGATGTCCAGGAGGTCGGCCTCGGAGCGCGCGACCAGCTCACCCACGGAGTGGACGCCCTCACGCTTGAGACAGTTGTAGGAACGGACCGTGAGCTCCAGCTCCTCGATCGGCAGCACGAGGTCGGCGGCCAGGGCGGCGTCCGTGGGGGACGGGCCCATGTCGATGCCCTCGGCGTCGATGTTCAGCTCGCGGGCGAGACCGAACAGCTCGACCAGGGTCTTACCGGCCGACGCCATGACATCGCGCGGACGCATCGCCTGCTTGGTCTCGACGTCGACGATCAGCTTGTCGAAGTCGGTGCGCTGCTCGACACGGGTGGCCTCGACCTTGTACGTGACCTTGAGAACCGGCGAGTAGATGGAGTCGACCGGGATACGGCCGATCTCCTGGCCCACCTGCTTGTTCTGCACGGCGGAGACGTAACCGCGACCGCGCTCGACGGTCAGCTCCATCTCCAGCTTGCCCTTGCCGTTCAGCGTGGCCAGGACCAGGTCGGGGTTGTGCACCTCGACACCGGCCGGGGGCGCGATGTCGGCGGCGGTGACCAGACCCGGACCCTGCTTGCGCAGGTACATCACGACCGGCTCGTCGTGCTCCGAGGAGACGACCAGCTGCTTGATGTTGAGGATCAGGTCGGTGACGTCCTCCTTGACGCCCGGCACGGTGGTGAACTCGTGCAGCACGCCGTCGATGCGGATGCCGGTGACGGCGGCACCCGGGATCGAGGACAGGAGGGTACGACGCAGGGAGTTGCCGAGGGTGTAGCCGAAGCCCGGCTCCAGCGGCTCGATCACGAACCGGGAGCGGAACTCGTCGACGACCTCTTCGGTCAACGAGGGACGCTGAGCGATCAGCATGTGTGGATCAGATCCTTCATTCGTGGACGCCCGCCATTTGACGCCCGACGGAATCCGCAGCCGTGAAAAGTGCGGGTACTGCAAGAGTACGTGTGTCTGCCGGCAGGTCGGCGAGCCCAGCCCCTTCCAAGCCCCGGTCGTGTCGGCTCCCCGGCACTTCGCCGTGGGACTTTGCCGGGCTCCCACGCGTGCGGTGGTTCGGCCCCCTGGCCGCGGGCTCCTGGGATCGGGCAGCGTGTCGTGCGGGCACTCGGCCCTTCTCCGGACTGATGGCGGTGTTTGTGATGCACCGGCAGTTGGCCGATCTCCCTTCGGTTGAACCGGCCACAGCTCCGTGGACTCGTCCGAGATCGCCCGGCAAGGAAACGCAAGAGGCCCCGGATTTCTCCGGGGCCTCTTGCCTGTGTGCACTCGGCAGGATTCGAACCTGCAACCTTCTGATCCGTAGTCAGATGCTCTATCCGTTAAGCTACGAGTGCTTGTTATTTTGTTTTGTGTCCTCCGCTCCCGGCCCTTCCGGCCCGCTCGCGGCGACAGGAAGAACATTACATGACTGCCGCCGTCATGTGAAATCCGATTCGCATACCCCTTGTGACCTGCGGAAACGTCCATGGAGTGGCGGATGGCGCGGGCGGGGCGCGAGGCCGGGACAACGCCGAAGCCCCGGTCCTGGGGACCGGGGCTTCGGGATCGAGTGCGGAGGCGGAGGGATTTGAACCCTCGATGGGCTTTAAGGCCCAAACCGCATTAGCAGTGCGGCGCCATAGACCGGACTAGGCGACGCCTCCAGCACAACCACTCACGCGAGCGCGCGAACGGTGCGTGCAGATGATGACACAGTCGAGCGTGCTGTCACCAATCGGCTCCCACGGTACTAGGCACGAGGGCCGCAGGGCAAAGGGCTTCGCCCGGCGAGGCGGCGGACGGCGGGTCCGGCGCAACGTCCGGGGGCCGTGGGCGTTGGGCAGGCCATGGTCTCTTTCACGCCGGCCGTCCCGCGCCGCGCCCTGGTGCCGTCCCCCGCCTCCGTCCCGCGCCGCATCCTCGCGTCGTCCCTCGCCGCCGTCTCGGTCTCGGCCCTGGTCACCCTGGCCGCCGTGTCCGCAGCGGCCGTGCCCGCCACTTCCGCCGCGGCCGCTACGCCCGCCACGGCGGCCGTACCCCCACCCGTACAGCCCGAGGACCGCGCAGGTGATCGCCTCACCGTCGTCGTGCGGCACGCCGGCTCCGGGCTGGACGGGACGTACGAGCTCTCCTGTCACCCCGAGGCCGGGCGCCACCCGGATGCGGCGGGTGCCTGCCGTGCGCTCGACGCGAACACACGGTGGGGGCGGGACACCTTCGCCCCGGTGGCCCCGGGCAGCACCTGCACCATGCTCTACGGCGGTCCGGCCACCGCCCATGTCACCGGCACCTGGGCCGGGCGGCCGGTCGACGCCTCGTACGACCGCAGCAACGGATGCGAGATCGGACGGTGGGACCGGCTGGTGCCCGCCCTGCCGAGGGTCGGTTCGCCCGTGTAGGCGTCACGGATGCCGCGGGTGCCGCGGGTGCCGTAGACGTCTCCGGCTCGGTCAGCGGCCTCGTACAGGTCCCGCGAAGGTCCGGCGAAGGTCTCGCGGAGCCGGAACGGCGCCGACGGCGGCGTGGACGTATGCGGTCACATGTTCACCGTCACTTCCTCGTGCGACGTCCCTCTCATCCGGCGTCGCGAGCGCAACCCGAGCCCTTAGACTCCCTCGCGTGACACGTCGCGGGCCGGTTGGCAGGATGGCCCGAGCGGTCGGCAAGGTGCGGTAACAGGGAGGAAGGCGTCTCGTGAGCAGCAGGCCATCCCGAGGCGCTGCTCGCCTCGCAGCCATACTCGACGCGCTGCCGGACGCGTTGGTCCTGGTCAACGCCAACGGAACCGTCGTCAACGCCAACACCATCGCCCTGGAGGCCTTCGAAGCGCCGGGGACGGCTCTCGTGGGGCGCGGGCTGCTCGATCTGCTGCCGCAGTTCGACTCCAAGCTCATCCCCGGGTCCATGCGGCGCCCCGATCACATGGATCCGCAGAGCAGGACCAAGCCGACGCGCATGATCGCGCGGCGGACGGACGGGACCGAGTTCCCGGTCGAGGTCACGAGCGCGAACCTGGAGAACGGGCAGCAGGCGTACGACGGTTACGGATACACCGGTGACGAGCTGCTGATGCTCGTCGTCCGGGATCTGTCCGGGACCGTCGACACCGAGGCGGAGCTGGCACGCTCGCAGCGGCAGACCGAGATGATCCTGCGGGCGGCCTCGGAAGGTGTCGTAGGCACCGACACCGACGGGCACATCGTGCTCGTCAACCCGGCCGCCGCCCAGATACTGGGATACCGGGCCGGTGAGCTGGGCGGCAAGGAGCTGCACGCCCTCGTGCTGCACTCCCGCCCCGACGGTTCCCCCTTCCCGTACGAGGAGTCGCCGCTCGCCGACACCCTGCGCTCCGGGCGCAAGCACCGGGTGCGCGGGCAGGTGCTGTGGTCCAAGGGCAAGGACAAGGTGGCGGTCGATCTGACCACCGCGCCCGTGCGCGACGGTGATCAGCTCGTCGGCGCCGTCATGACCTTCACCGACCGGCGGCCCTACGACGCCCTCGCCGAGGAGAAGGCCGCGCTGGAGAAAGCGCACGCCGAGGAACAGGAACGGCTCTCCGAGGAGCATGCCTCCGACCTCACCGCGCTGCGTCAGCGGCATGTGACCGAACTCGAGGAGCTGCGCGAGCAGCAGCAGGAGGAGGTGGCGGCCGGCGAGGAGCGGTACGCCGCGCTCGCCGAGCGGGAGAAGGACCGGTACGAGGCCCTCGCCGGGCGGCACGAGCAGCTGCTCACGCTGCTCGGGCGGTCGCTGCGCGGTCCGCTGGACGAGCTGCGGCGCGAGCTGGCCGCCCTGGCCGCGGACGACGCCGGTCAGCTGTGGCCCGAGGCCAACCAGGTCCTGCACCATCTGTCGGCCGGCTATGCCCGGATCACGACGCTCATCGACAACGTCCTCGGCTATCAGAGCCTCGACGCCGGCGGCGAGGACATCACCCGGACGAAGGTGATGCTCGACGCCGTCGTCGCCGCCGGTGTGGACGGGGCCGTCGAGCTGATCGGCCCCGGCCGCGTGCAGTTCGCCGTGCACGCGCCGCCCATCGAGGCCGAGGTCGACCCGCAGCGGCTCGCCACCGCGCTCGCGCATCTCGTGGCGGACGTGGCGGGCGTGGACGCCACCGGCAACGCGCCCGTCTCCGCGGGCGGTTACCTGGACAACACCGTCGTGGTCGCGGCCGCGCAGCGCGGCGAGGTCGCACGGATCGAGGTGCGCGGGCCCTACGCCGGGGGAGACCCGGTCCACGAGCCGATCGTGCGCGGGATCGTGCGGGCGCACGGCGGTGTGCTGCAGACGCACGAGGTGCCGGGCATGAGCGGCAGCGCGTATGTGCTCGAAGTGCCGCTCGGCGGCGGCGCCGGAGCGGTCGCCGACCGGGTGCCGGAGGCCGGGGACGCCTCCGCCGAGGGCACCGGATCCGCCGAGCTGACCTCCGGCGGCGGGCGGCGGCGGGCCAGGCGGGCCTCCACGGACGCCTTCCTGGAGAGCGACGTTCCCGGGGAGAGCGGTGAGTCCGGTGACGGCGGTGCGGAGGCGCCCGCGCCGACGGGCCGGCGCCGCAGGCGTGCGGCCGACATCGAGGCGGCCACGCCCACGCCGGTGGCGGGCGAGAGCGCGGAGGGCACGTCCGGCGCGTCCAGCGGGACCGGGCGGCGCCGCGGACGGCCCGCCGAGAGCGACGCCGGTGACGATGCGGGCGTGGCCGAGGGTGCCGTGGTGACCGCGGCCGAGCATGCCGCGGGAACCGCCGCCGCGGGCAGCGGACTCGGCGGCACCGTGCCGCCGCAGGGCGTCCCCGTGCCCGCGGGACGCCGCGCCCGGCACGGCTCCGGCGAGCCGCAGGCCGCCCTGCCGCCCGCGCTGCCCCCTGCCGGTACCGAGTCGGCGCAGCCCGCCGTGGCGGAGGGCGCGCAGCCGACCGGACGCCGCCGGCGCGCGCTGGCCGCCGCGGCGGAGCGTGCCGCCCAGCAGGAGGCGGGGGCCCGCACGGTCTTCGCCCTGCCCCCGGCCGAGGCCGACCGCTCACCCGACTCCGCGGACGCGGCGACGGGCACGGGCACGGGTCCCGCTGCCGGTACGGCTCCGGGTGACACTCCTGCGAAGGCCACGGCTCCGGGTGCGCAGGTCCCCGGTCAGGCGCAGGCGCCCGTCGCGGGGGTTCCCGGCGACGACGGCCGGCATGACGCCGCACCGCTGGACCAGGCCGAGGACCACACCCCGCCCCAGCCGCACCCCACGAGCGCACCGACCGGTCGCCGTCGACGGGCCGTGGCCCAGCCGGCGGAGACGGCACACGGCACGGAGGGCGCGGGAGTGCAGGCCGTCGCGGCGCAGGCGACCGCGGTACCGGCCGTTCCCGGACACCCCGGTCAGCCCGGGCAGGTTCCGCAGGCCGCCGCGGGTCAGCCGGCCCCGGGTTCCGGCGTTCCGGCGCAGGGGACGGCCGGACAGGGCGTCCCGACCGCTCCGGCACCGGTGGCCGCGCAGGCTCAGGGGCCGGGTCAGGTGGCCCTGCCGGCGGGTCCGGCAGGCCAGTCCGGCATCGCCCCCGCGGCAGGCGTCGTCGCCCAGCCCGATGTCCCGGTTCAGCCCGGCGTCGCGGCTCCGGCCGACGCCGCCGTGCCCGCGCAGGGCACGGACGGCCGGGGCACGGCGGTGCCGCCCGGCCGGCAGGTTCCGGCACAGGCGGCTCCCGGTCAGCCGGTGCCCGGCGCGGTGGCGCAGGCCACGCCCGCGACCGGTAGCCCGGCGGTGGCCCAGCCCGCCCAGCCGCTTCCGGTCGAGTCGGCGACCGGCCAGGTACCGGCGGCGCAGGCCGTCCCGGTCCCGGCGGCCGGGGCTCCCGTGACCACGGTCCCGCAGCAGTGGCCCGGCGTCGACGACACCTCCGGTGCCGGCGTCGGTGCGCCGCAGACAGCCCCGGCGCCGCAGACACCGCAGCCCGCCCCCGCTGCCCCGCTCCCCGCGGAGCACCCCGGTGCCCGGCCGTCGCGGGCGGCCCAGCCCCTGCCCGCCGAGGCCGCGGGGACCGCGGCCGACCCGAACTCCACCCAGGGGCGGGCCATAAGCGTGCGGACGCTCGGGCAGGGCGTGCCGTTCGCGCGGCAGGCCGCGCAGGTGCAGCAGCCGACGGCGACCCCGCCCCCGCACGCGCCGGGCGGTTCCGGCCGCCGGCGCAAGCTGGGCACGCCGCCCGACCCGGCCACCCGCCCGGAGCCGCAGCAGGAGCAGGCGGCCCGAACGCATCCGCCGGCCGAACAGCCGCCCGCACAGCCCTCCCTGGCGGGGCAGTCCCGGCTCGCCCCGGCCACCGAGGGTGCCGGACGGTCGTACGCCATAGGCGCCCCGGACGCGAACGCGGCCGAGGGACCCGAACCGCTGGACGGTCCCGGCGGGGCCGTCGAGGTCGCGGACACCCCGCGCCCGCAGCCGCTGGACGACGAGCTGCCCCCGGAGCCGCTGGACAATCCGCGCCGGCTGCTGGTGTGGCCCGCGCCGGACGTGACGACCCAGCAGGCGCTGAGCGACCGTGGCTACCGGCCCGTGATCGTGCACTCCCGCGAAGAGGTCGACGCGCAGATCGCGGCCTTCCCCGCCGCGCTGTTCGTGGACCCGCTGACCGGGCCGATCACCCGTACCGCGCTGCAGTCGCTGCGTCAGGCCGCCGTGGCCGCGGAGGTGCCGGTCCTTGTCACGGCGGGGCTCGGGCAGGCGACGCGGGAGGCGGCGTACGGCGCCGACCCCGCCGTGCTCCTGAAGGCGCTGGCGCCCCGCGACAGCGAGCAGCATCCGCCGCGGGTGCTGCTGATCGAGGAGCACGCGGAGATCGCGCTGGCGCTGACCGCGACGCTGGAGCGGCGCGGGATGCAGGTGGCGCGGGCCGCGAGCGACGACGACGCGGTGACGCTGGCGGGGCAGCTCAGGCCGAACCTCGTGGTGATGGACCTGATGCAGATGCACCGGCGGCAGAACGGGTCCACCGGGATCATCGACTGGCTGCGCGCGAACGGTCAGCTCAACCGCACCCCGCTCGTCGTCTACACCGCCGCCGTCGACCAGGCCGATCTGCCGCGCCTGGCCTCGGGCGAGACGGTGCTGTTCCTCGCGGAGCGGTCCACCAGCAACGAGGTGCAGAGCAGGATCGTGGACCTGCTCGCGCGGATCGGGACCAACTAGCCCGCCCCTTCGGGCGAGGGGTCAGCGTGCGACCAGCCGCCGGACCGCCTCCCTGATCGAGGCGCGCAGGCGGTCCCGGTCGGCGTCCTCGGTGCCCACCACGATGCGGCGCATCTGGGGGACGACGGCGGCCCAGTTGGCCAGGGCGACGAGGAGGAAGAACAGATCGCGGGCCGGGATCGCGTCGGTGATCACGCCCCGTTCCTGGCCCTCCCGCAGCGCGTCGATCTTCCTGCGGTAGTGCTCCCGGCGCTCACGCTCGTCGGGCAGTTCGGCGCTCGGGCCGTACTCCAGACCCTCCCAGAAGAGCAGGCGGAGGACCTCGGGATGACTGGTGTGGTAGTCGATCACGCGGTCCACCCAGCCCTCGATGTCATCGGGGTCGACGGGGACGGCGACGGCGATGTCGAGCATCGACTTCTCCAGGACCCGTGCGAACAACTCCGCCTTGTTGCCGTAGTAGGCGTAGATCAGCTGCTTGTTGGCCTTGGCCTCGCTCGCGATGCGGTCGATGCGGGCGCCCGCGATGCCGTGCCGGGCGAACTCGGCGAGCGCCGCCTCGAAGATACGGGCCTTGGTGGCCTCGGGGTCCCTGACTGCTGCCATGCGGTCAGGGTACCGCGCAAGTAACCAACTATTTGGTTGACAGGGAATTCGACGGAGATGCAGTCTGTTCTCGCATCCAACCAACCAGTTAGTTGTGAGAGTCGGCCCCAAGGAGTGCTCCCGCTCATGCCGTCAGCGACCACCACCCGCCAGACACCGGACGTCCGGGTCGCCACCCGGGAACGGGCCGCCGCCTCCGGGTGGCCCTTCCTCCTGCTCATAGCCGTCTGCAGCGCCGTCACGGCCGCCAACATCTACCTCGCGGCCCCGCTGCTCCCCCTGATCGCCCACGACTTCGGCACCACGCCCTCGGCCGTGACCTGGATCGCCTCGGTCGCCCAGTTCGGCTACGCGGCCGGTCTGCTCTTCTTCGCCCCGCTCGGCGACCGCGTCGACCGGCGCCCGCTGGTCGCCCTGCTCTCCCTGGCCACGGCGGCCGCCCTGGCGCTCGGCGCGGCCGCGCCCGGCACCGCCGCCCTCGCGGCCGCCGTGTTCGTGGCCGCCGCGGCGACCGTGATCCCGCAGCTGCTCGTCCCGCTGGTGGCCGAGCGGGCCCCCGCCCACCATCGCGCCCGCCATGTGGCGACCGTCATCGCCGGACTGTTCATGGGCATCGTCGCGGCCCGGGTCGTCGGCTCCCTCGCGGGCCAGGCCTTCGGCTGGCGGTGGGTGTTCGCCGGATCCGGACTGCTGACCCTCGTCCTCGGCCTGGCCACCGCCCGTGCCCTGCCCAAGGAGCACCGGCGCCGTACCGGCCCGCTGTTCGCGGGCCTTGCCGAGCTGCCCGGACTCGTCCGCCGTTCACCGGACCTGTGGCGCGCGTGCGTCAGGCAGGCCGGGCTGTTCGGCGCCTGGAGCGCCCTGTGGACCTCGCTGGCCCTGCTGCTGACCGGCCCGGCGTACGGTCTGTCCACCGCGACCGCCGGTCTGTTCGGGCTCTTCGGCCTCACGGCCAGCGCGGTGGCCCCGCTCGCGGGCGGCCTGGTGGACCGCTTCGGCGCGACGAAGGTCGTACGGTCCGCGTATCTGCTCGCCGCCGTTTCCGTGCTGCTGTTCTGGCTCGGCGGGCAGGTGCTGGCCGCGCTGTTCGCGGCAGCCATCGCCCTCCACGCCGCCCTGGTCGCCGCCCACGTCGCCAACCAGACGCTGGCCCTGACCACCACCTCGGCCCCGGCCACCGCCAACACCGCCTATGTCGTGGCCGGCTTCACCGGCGGCGCCCTCGCCTCGACCCTGGCGGGCCTGGCCTTCGGCCACTGGGGCTGGAGCGGGGTCACCGCGGTGGCGGGAGTGTGGCTGGCGCTGGGGTGGGTGACCACGGCGGCACGGCGCTAGACCGCCGTGGTCACCCGCCGCTCGGCGGTCAGATGCTGGTGACGTCCAGCTCGCCCTCCGCGTACCGCCTGCGCAGCACCTTCTTGTCGAACTTGCCCACGCTGGTCTTCGGGACCGCCTCGACGACCGTCCACCGCTCGGGCAGCTGCCACCTGGCGATCTTGCCCTCCTCCGCGAGGAAGGCGCGCAGGGTCTCGAAGTCGATGCTCGCGCCGGTCTTGAGGACGACCGTGGCCAGCGGACGCTCGCCCCACTTCTCGTCGGGTACGGCGACCACGGCGGCCTCGGCGACATCCGGGTGGGACATCAGCGCGTTCTCCAGCTCGACCGAGGAGATCCACTCGCCGCCGGACTTGATCACGTCCTTGGCGCGGTCGGTGAGGGTGAGGAAGCCGTCGGGGGAGATGATGCCGACGTCGCCGGTCTTCAGCCAGCCGTCCTGGCTGAACTTGTCGGCGGGGCGCAGCGGTTCGGCGTCGGGGCCGTTGTAGTAGGCGCCGGCGATCCACGGGCCGCGCACCTCCAGCTCGCCCGCCGACTCGCCGTCCCAGGGCAGGCGCTCGCCGCCGGGACCGGTGAGGCGGGCCTCGACGCCGGCCGGGAAGCGGCCCTGGGTGAGGCGGTAGGCCAACTCCTCCTCGGTGCCGACCGCGTGGGCCGGCGGGCGGGCCACCGTGCCGAGCGGGGAGGTCTCCGTCATGCCCCAGGCGTGGCAGACCCGCATGCCGAGCTTGTCGAAGGCCGCCATGAGGGAGGGCGGACAGGCCGAGCCGCCGATGGTGACCTGGCTCAGGGAGGAGACGTCCCGGGGACGGGCGGTGAGCTCGGCGAGCAGGCCCTGCCAGATGGTGGGGACGGCGGCCGCGTGCGTCGGCTTCTCCCGCTCGATCATCTCGGCGAGCGGGGCGGGCTGCAGAAAGCGGTCGGGCATCAGCATGTTGACGCCGGTCATGAAGGTGGCGTGCGGCAGGCCCCAGGCGTTGACGTGGAACTGGGGGACCACGACCAGCGAGGTGTCCTGGTCCGTCAGGCCCATCGACTGGGTCATGTTCACCTGCATGGAGTGCAGGTAGATCGAACGGTGGCTGTACACCACGCCCTTGGGCTCGCCGGTCGTGCCGGAGGTGTAGCACATCGCGGCGGCCTGGCGTTCGTCCAGCTCGGGCCAGTCGAAGCGCTGCGGACGGCCCGCGATCAGCTCCTCGTACTCGTGCACCCGCGCGGTGGCGCCCGCGAGCGGGGACCGGTCACCGGGGCCGGAGACGACGATGTGCTCGACCGTCGGCAGCTTGGGCAGCAGCGGGGCGAGCATCGGGATCAGGGAGCCGTTGACGATGATCACGCGGTCGGCGGCGTGGTTGACGATCCACGCCAACTGCTCGGCCGGCAGGCGCAGGTTGAGCGTGTGCAGCACCGCGCCCATGGACGGGACCGCGAAGTAGGCCTCGACGTGTTCGGCGTTGTTCCACATCAGCGTGGCGACCCGGTCGTCGCCCCGGATGCCGAGTTCGTCCTTGAGGGCGTTCGCCAGCTGTACCGCGCGCACTCCGGCCTCGGCGAAGCTGCGCCGCTGCGGCTCGCCCTCACCGGTCCAGGTGGTGATCTGGGACCGGCCGTGTACCAGCACCCCGTGCACGAGGATTCGAGTGACGGTCAGCGGTACGTCCTGCATGGTGCTCAGCACGGCGGTCCTCCCGGGCGAGATTGCCTACGCGGTGGTAGAGGTTGCCGCCGATTCTGCTCACATACCGAGCGGTATGTCACTAGGGAGGGGAAAAACCAGGCCCTAACGCACGAGTCCAAGCTCGGGGTCCTCGCGCAGCTTCCCCAGGGCCCGTGAGACCGCCGACTTCACCGTGCCCACCGAGACGCCGAGCACCTCGGCCGTCTGGGCCTCGCTGAGGTCCTCGTAATACCTGAGGACGACCATCGCGCGCTGCCGCGCGGGGAGCCTGGCGATCGCCCGCCACATGGCGTCGTGCAGTGCCTGCCGCTCGGCCGTGTCGTCGCCGCCCCGTACGGGCTCCGGCTCGGGCAGCTCGTCGCAGACGAACTCGTCCACCCGGCGCTTGCGCCACTGCGAGGTCCGGGTGTTCAGCAGCGCCCGGCGCACATAGCCGTCCAGCGCCCGGTGGTCCTCGATCCGCTCCCAGGCCACATAGGTCTTGGTGAGGGCGGTCTGCAGCAGGTCCTCGGCATCGCTCGGGTTCGCGGTCAGCGAGCGCGCGGTGCGCAGCAGGACCGGCTGGCGGGCCCGCACGTACGACGCGAACGACGGGTACGTGGCGTTCCCCCCGTTCGCGCGGATCCGGGAGTGGGGGTGGGCCTGCCGCCCTGGTGCGGCGGCCGCCGAGGCGCTGGTGCAGACGGGTGTGGTCATGGCTCCACGCTAGGAGCGGACAGCCCCGCGGCGGATCGGTCCCAGGTCCCGAAGCAGGGTCCCCCTCAGGTTGTAGGGGAGGGGTCCTCTACACCTCCTGAAGGTGGACCAGGAGGTCACCGCTTCTGCGGGTTCCCCCCTGAGGGCTCATCCGTCCACGGTCAGGACCAGCCCCGACGTCGGCACTCCGGTGCCGGCCGTCACCAGGGTCCGGGCCGCGCCCGGTATCTGGTTCACCGCCGTGCCCCGCAGCTGGCGCACCGCTTCCGCCACCCCGTTCATCCCGTGCAGATACGCCTCCCCGAGCTGGCCCCCGTGGGTGTTCAGGGGCAGCCGCTCCGCGGCCACGAAGTCCGCCGCCTCCCCCTCGGCGCAGAACCCGAACTCCTCCAGCTGCATCAGCACGAACGGGGTGAAGTGGTCGTACAGGATCCCCACGTCGATGTCGGACGGGCCCAGTCCCGACGTCCGCCACAGCTGACGGGCCACCACGCCCATCTCCGGCAGGCCGGTCAGGTCGTCCCGGTAGAAGCTGGTCATCTGCTCCTGCGCCCGGCCGGAGCCCTGGGCGGCAGCCGCGATCACAGCCGGCGGCCGCGGCAGGTCCCGGGCCCGCTCCAGGGACGTCACCACCAGGGCCTGCCCGCCGTCGGTCTCCTGGCAGCAGTCGAGGAGGCGGAGCGGCTCCACGATCCAGCGGGAGGCGGCGTGCTCGGCGAGGGTGATGGGGCGGCCGTGGAAGTAGGCCGCCGGGTTCGTCGCCGCGTGTCTGCGGTCCACCACGGCCACGTGCCCGAACACCTCGGGGGTCAGCCCATGGGCGTGCAGATACCGCTGGGCCGCCATCGCCACCCAGGAGGCGGGGGTGAGCAGCCCGAACGGCAGCGCCCAGCCCAGCGCGACGCCCTCCGCCGAGGGCTCGCGGTGCCGCACGCCCGCGCCGAATCTGCGGCCCGAGCGCTCGTTGAAGGCCCGGTAGCAGACCACCACCTCCGCCAGGCCCGTCGCCACCGCGAGCGCCGCCTGCTGCACGGTCGCGCAGGCCGCCCCGCCGCCGTAGTGGACGCGGGAGAAGAAGGACAGCTCGCCCATCCCGCAGGCCTGCGCCACGGTGATCTCCGGGCTGGTGTCCATCGTGAACGTGACCAGCCCGTCCACGTCCGCCGGTGTGAGCCCCGCGTCCGCCAGCGCGGCCCCCACCGCCTCCACCGCCAGCCGCAGTTCGCTGCGCCCGGAGTCCTTGGAGAACTCGGTGGCTCCGATGCCGACGACCGCCGCCCGGCCGCCCAGGGTGTCGCGGGTGCGCACGCTCATGACGCGGCCTCGCCGTCCGGGGCCGGGACGGTGACCGTCACCGTGCCGGTCACATGCCTGCCTATCGCGTTGGCCCCGACCACGCGCACCGTCGCCGTGTCGCCGTCGACCTCCTCGATCCGGCCCGACAGCACCATCGTGTCCCCCGGATAGTTGGGCGCCCCCAGCCGGATGGCGACCTTGCGCAGGACCGCCGTCGGGCCGAAGTGGTCCGTGATGTACCTGCCGACCAGCCCGTTGGTCGTCAGGATGTTCATGAAGACATCGGGGGAGCCCTTCTGCCGGGCCAGCTCCGCGTCGTGGTGCACGTCCTGGTAGTCCCGGGAGGCGATCGCCCCGGCCACGATCAGCGTGCGGGTGACCGGGATCTCCAGCGGCGGCAGCTCGGTGCCCGCCACCGGCCTCCCGGCCCGCTTCTCACTCCCCATGCGCGATCAACTCCCCCAGTTCCTGGAGCACTTCGGCCCCGCAGCCCAGATGGGCGTCCAACTGCCGCCCCCACAGGAAGTGCCGGTGCACCGGATGGTCGACGTCGGCCCCCGCCCCGCCGTGCAGATGCTGGCCGCTGTGCACGACCCGCTGCCCCGCCTCGGAGGCCCACCAGGCGGCGGTCAGCGCATGCGTGGCGTACGGCAGCCCCGCGTCCCGGCGCCAGGCGGCCTCGTAGGCCGTCACCCGTATCGCCTCGGTGTCCATGTGGGCGTCGGCGGCCCGGAGCTGGACGGCCTGCCGGGTGGCGAGCGGCCGCCCGAACTGCTCCCTGGTGTTCGTGTGCGCCACCGCCCGTGCCAGCGACCCGGCGCACACCCCGGCCTGGAGCCCGGCGAAGGCGGTGCGGGCGGTGGCGAGGAGGTCGGCGTAGGCGCCCGGGGCGCCGAGGGGCTGCGCCGGTGCCCGCTCCAGGGTGAGGCGGGCCGCCGACCAGGGAGCCGTCAGCTCCACCGGGGTGATCGCGGTGCCCTCGCCGAGCGGGGCGAGCCACAGGCGGCGGGCGGCGTCGGCGACCAGGACGTGGGTGGCGTCCCGGAGCCAGGGGACGAAGGGAACGGAGCCGGTCAGCTCACCGCGCGCGACGGCCCGTACTCCCGGCTGCGCCGGGAGCGCCCCGGCGACCACCACCGAGCCGTCCTCGATGCCGGGCAGCAGCCGCTCCCGCTGTTCGGGTGTGCCGTGGGCGGTGATCGCCAGCGAGCCGTACACACAGGTCGCCGCGTAGGGCACCTGGGCCGTCGTACGTCCCTGTTCCTCCAGGAGCAGGACGAGGCCGAGCAGGCCCAGCTCCGCCACGGCGCCGACCAGGCCGGCCGTGCACAGGGCCTTGAACAGCTCGGGGTCGCTGCCGGTGCCGGCAGCCCTCAGCCGCTCGTGGGTGGAGAGGTCGCCGAAGATCCGCGCGGCCAGGTCGCGGGCCCCGGCCTGGGCCTCGGTGGGCGTGAAGTCCATGTCAGCCCTCGCCTTCGACGACCCGGAAGACCGGCAGGACCAGTGCGCCCTCCTCGGCACCTTCGTCCTCGTAGGTCCGGAACTCCGCCCGGACCGGCAGGCCGATGCGCACCTTGTCGTACGGCACCCCGACCACATTGCTCACCATGCGCACGCCCTCGGCGAGTTCGATCAGGCCGACCGCATAGGGACCCGCCGCGACGGCGGCGTGACCGGATTCCGCGAAGGCCGGGAAGGGCGGGTGGTGCATCACCACGTACGAATAGACCGTGCCGGCGCCGCTCGCCTCGACCGTGTCCCAGTCCAGGCAGCCGCAGGAGTTGCAGCCCGGCAGCCAGGGGTGGCGCAGGGTGCCGCAGCCCGTGCAGCGCTGGATCAGGAGCCGGTGACCGGCCACGCCCTCCCAGAAGCCGGCGTTGTCCCGGTTGACCACCGGGCGGGGGCGCCGAGGACGCCGGTCCGGGGGTTTGCGGCGTGCCGGGGCGTACTTGAGGATGCGGAAGCGGTGGGTGCCCGCCAGCGCGCCGTCCACCCGTACGTCCATGCGGGTCGTGACGAAGTACCCCGTGCCCAGCCTGGTCGTCTTGCGGTCGGAGACCGACTCGATCACCGCCTCGAAGGTGACCTCGTCGCCGGGGCGCAGGGGCCGCAGATACTCCTGCTCGCAGTCGGTGGCCACCACCGACGTACAGCCCGACTCGTCGAGCAGGCCGAGGAGTTCGTCGTAGGCACCGGTGCGGCCCTCGTGGCCCGTCAGGCCGCCCATCGTCCACGCCTGGAGCATGGTGGGCGGGGCGATCGCACCGGGTCCGCGGTAGGCCTCACTGGTGTCGCCCATCGCCTCGCACCAGTGCCGGATCATCGGCGCGTTCACCGGGTCCTTGCCCACCGCGGCGACGGCGGCGGGCCGCCCCTCGAACTCCTTGAGCCGCGTCCCCACCTCGTCCGTCTCCTTGAGCCGCGTCCCCGCCTCGTCCCTCTCCTCGCTCACCTGCGCCCCCTGCTCATCCCGAGCCGCATCGTCGCGACGATCTCCCGCTGCACCTCGCTCACCCCGCCCCCGAACGTGTTGATCTGCGCCGCCCGGTTCAGCCGCTCCAGCTCGCCGTCCCCGAGAGCCCCCGGGGAACCGGAGCGGACCAGTCCCGCCTCTCCGGCGATCTCCTGACACATGCGATACGTCGCGACAGCCGCTTCCGTTCCCGCGAACTTCACCCCGCTCGCCTCGCCGGGGGTCAGCCGGCCCGCCCCCACGTCCGCCACCAAACGCCAGCTGAGCAGGCGATTCGCCGCCAGCCGGGCATGCGCCTCGGCCGCCCGGAAACGCACCCACGACTCGTCAATGCGGCGCCTTCCATTCACCGGATCGGGGGTGCGGGCGGCGGTGAGCGCCGCGGCCAGGAAGTCCTCGGCCTGCATCCCGATGGCGGCGAGGGCGACCCGTTCGTGGTTGAGCTGGCTGGTGATCAGCGACCAGCCGTCGTTCTCGGCGCCGACCAGGTTCCGCGCGGGGACGCGGACGCCGTCGTAATACGTGGCGGTGGTCGTCTGCCCGCCCACGGTCTCGATCGGCGTCCAGGAGAACCCGGGGGCGTCGGTGGGCACGAGGAGGAGGGAGATGCCCCGGTGCCTGGGCGCCCGCGGGTCGGTGCGGCAGGCGAGCCAGATCCAGTCGGCGTGCTGGGCACCCGAGGTGAAGATCTTCTGCCCGTCGACCCGCCAGTCCTCGCCCTCCCGTACGGCCCGCGTCCGCAGCGAGGCGAGGTCGGTACCGGCCGAGGGCTCGGTGTAGCCGATCGCGAAGACCAGGTCGCCGCTCAGGATCCGGGGCAGGAAGTAGGCCTTCTGGCGCTCGCTGCCGTACCTCATCAGTGTGGGGCCGACCGTGTTGAGCGTGACCATGGAGACGGGGGCGCCGGCCCGCTGCGCCTCGTCGAAGAAGACGAACTGCTCGTCCGGGCCCCGCCCCTGGCCGCCGTACTCGACCGGCCAGCCGAGGCCCAGCCAGCCGTCCGCGCCGATGCGGCGCAACAGGGCGCGGGCGTCGGCCGGTTCACCGCCGCCCGGCATCACGGTCCGGAAGTAGGCACGGAGTTCGGCGCGCAGACGCTGCTGCCGCTCGGTGGGGGCGAGGTGCACGGCGGGCCCTCCCGGCCTTGCGTACCCTACAGAGACGATTTCTGACTGTCCGTCAGATCGTCATCTCTGTCAAGGTCACGGACCCATGACCGCGCACGGCGAAGCGTCTGCGCGACGACACCGAAGCACCGCCGCGCAGACGCCTCATGACCCCGAAGCACACCCCCCGAGGACCCTCACCACAAGGGGCCTCGGCCCCTGCTCACCCCCACAGGGGGGTGAAGTGGACGGCGAGGTTTCCGTTGCCCTGCTGGATGCCCGTGAACGCGGATCCGTTGACCTGTGCGGTGTTGCTCTGGTTCGTGGCACCGGAGCCGACCGCGTTCTGCTGGGTGGTGGACGAGTTTCCGTGGTTGTCGTGGCCGACACCGCTGCCAATGACGCTCGCCACACCGGCGTTGGCGCTCGATCCGTTGTCCGCGATGGCGCCGTTGTCCGCGGCAGCGACACCGGCGAAGAGGGCGGCTGCGAGAGGGAGAGCGGAGACGGCGGCGAGAACGCGGGCGGTACGGATGCTTGCCATGTGTTCCTCCAGAACCGAGCACTGTGCGGCCCTAGGGCCGGGAATACGGTGAAGTACGGCTGGCACCAAGGCAGTTGGCCGACCACCCCGGCGTTGTGAACGACGTCGCGCATCCAGAGTTGCCCACCGAATCCCCGGCGAACCACCCCGGAAGCCGCGATTCGCACGCAAGCGTGATGACAAGTCGATAAACCCCTATCGCCATCTTTGGTCAACTCATGTCACACCTCATGCCAGAACAGACCTTTACCCCCCAAGCGCCACAAGAGCTGAATCGTTCCGGCGCCTTTCCGGCCAACCTTCCCGCCCCGGCGCGTCACCACCGGCTCCCCTTCCCTTTTTCGAACGCACGTACGAACATGGAGGTATGGCCACCACCGACCGGCAGGCCACGACGCTGGCCCTCGCACACGCCCTGTCAGCCGCCGAACGCGGACTGGCCGTCATCCCCCTGTCCCGGACGAAACTCCCGGCCCTGCGTTCCCCGCACCGCGACGACCCCGCCCCCGGGCCGTGCCACGGCGAGTGCGGCCGCTTCGGCCACGGCGTGTACGACGCCTCCACCGACCCGGCCCGCATCCGGGAGCTGTTCGCCGCCGCGCCCTGGGCCACCGGCTACGGCATCGCCTGCGGGCTGCCCCCGCACCACCTCATCGGCGTCGACCTGGACACCAAGTCCGGCACCGACTCCTCGGCCGCCCTCGGCGAACTGGCCCTGCGGCATCTGTTCACGATCCCCGAGACGGTGGTCGTCCTCACCCCGAGCGGCGGCCGCCACCTGTGGCTGACCGGCCCGCCCGACGTCGTCGTCCCCAACTCGGCCGGCCGGCTCGCCCCCGGCATCGACATCCGGGGCGCCGGCGGCTATCTCGTGGGCCCCGGCTCCCGCACCGGACACGGCGCGTACGCCACCGCCCCCGGCACCGCGCACCTGGCACCCGCCGCCTGCCCACCCGCCCTGCTCCGGCTGCTGCTGCCCCCGCCGCGCGCCACGCACCGGGCGCCGTCGCCCACCGGCGACCACGGCCGCGGCCTGGTCCAGTTCGTCCTGACCGCCCACGAGGGCCAGCGCAACACCCGCCTGTTCTGGGCGGCCTGCCGCGCCTACGAGAACGGCCTCGGACCGGCCCTGCTCACCCCGCTGATCGAGGCGGCCCTCCACACCGGCCTGACCGAACACGAGGCCCGGGCGACGATCGCGTCGGCGGCGCGGATGACGGGACACCGGCCGTGACGGAGGTCTCCAGGGCCTCGCGGTGCGACACGGGCTATACCGGAACGGGCATGAGGGCGCAGCGCACCGGTTCGGCGTGGGCGGGATCGAGGGCGTTCAGCACCAGCCGGTACACGTTCGGGTCGTAGGTGACGCCGATGTGACCGGTGAGGTCCAGCGGGCACACGCGCTGCAGCAGGATGTTGTCCACGCTCGCGCCGGGACCGGCGGTGAGGAACTGGTTGGTGTACGGGGTGACGATCAGGTCGGTCCTGGTGACGATGTTGGTGTAGTCGACTCCGGGCTCGGTGTCACCCTTGGCGTACAGCTGCTGCACCACCGGGGAGCCGATCGTCTGGTCCTTGAACGCGGGGCTGTCCAGGCCGAGGGGCTTGCCGGCATGCCCCGCCACGTCGGTCACCGCGTCGATCACGTGGACCAGTCCGGTTCCGGTGGTGCCGTGGCTGCTGGGGCTGATGCCCACCAGCTGGTGCACCTTCGCGGCGCCGCCGTCGAAGCGCAGGTACCACTGGGGCATCAGCCCGCCGCCCTGGGAGTGGCCCACCAGGTCGACCTTCTTCGCTCCGGTCGCGGCGCGCACCCGGTCGACGTAGGCGGCCAGTTCCCTGGCCGAGTCCGGGATGTGCGCGGTCGCCTTCAGCAGGGCGTGGGGCTTGCTCTCGCCGTAGTTGAGGGCGAAGACGCAGTAGCCGGCGCTCTTCAGCACCGGGGCGAGCCCGCTCCAGCCGCCGTAGGCGTTGTCGGCGGTGCCGTGGACCAGCACCACCGGGTAGGGGTGGGCCGCCGTCGGCTTGCAGCCGAAGTCGTTGGCCCCTTCGGGAGAGCGATCGGGGTCCGGCACCGAGGCGAGCAGGGCCGCGCTCGCGCTGACCGCCCCCAGGCTGCCGATCGGGTCGGCGGACGGCGCGGACGCGGGATCGGCGACGCCCTGCCGCGGGGCCGGGGGCGGGGATTCGGCAACGGCATGCCGCGGGGCCGGGGGCGCCGCGGACGCGGAAGGGCCGGCGGTGATCAGGCAGGCCGCGGTGATCAGTGCGGCGACTGCGGCCTTGAGGACTCGGCGCATCGGGGTGCGCACCTCCTGGTGACGGGCCGTCGGTGGGCTCGGACGGGCCCAAGCTTCGGCAGCCGCCACACGGCGTTCACGCACGGCGCGCCACGTGCGGCCGTTCGGCGCACGCGCGGTCAGCCGGGTGGGCGGATCACCCCGCCGCGGGTCCGGCACGGCAGTGCTCCGGCGGCGGACGCGACCACGGAACAGAGGCCGCCGCCCGCCGCCGTCACCGCACGGCCGCCTGACGCGGGCGGCCTCCTCGTCGGCCGACGGCTTCTCGACCGGGGGATCCGCGATCCGAACGTGGGGTTGTCCCCCGTGTGCTCGGACCGGTCAGCCGGATACCGTGCCACGGCCGTGGCCGGGATCATGGATGGCCAGAGCCGACGAGAAGACAGGGGAGCGAGCCATGTGGAGCAGGCGGTTACGAGGTACGAACACCGGGGCCGTCGCCGGCCGATACGCCCTGCTGCCCGCCGCCCTCACCGTCGGCCTCCTGCTGACGGCCTGTTCCGGCACGGACGGCGACATGAAGAGCACCACCGCGGACGCCACGGTCAGGACGGCCGTCACCTCGGTCGAGGTCGGCGACGCCCGCCGCGGCTCCATCGACGTCAAGACCGGTGAAGGACCGGGCGTCACCATCCACCGCACGGTCCACTACCGCGACGACAGCACGCCGAAGCCCACCCAGCGGGTCGACGGCGGGGTGCTCACCTTCACCAACGGCTGCGACAACTGCTACATCGACTACGAGCTGACGGTCCCCGCCTCCGCCAAGGTCAAACTGAGCAACAGCAGCGGCCGGATCACCGTGGCCGGGGTCGCGGCCGCCGACGTGCACACCAGCTCCGGTGACGTGGTCGCCGCGCGCGTCACCGGCCCGCTCACGGTCGAGACGTCCTCGGGCAGCATCACCGGTTCCGGCCTCAGCGGCCCGGACGCCGACGTCCGCTCCTACTCCGGCACCACCCGCCTCGGCTTCACGAAAGCGCCCGTGTCGGTCACGACGGACACCGGATCCGGCAGCACGACGCTGAAGGTTCCCGGCGGCCCGTACAAGGTCGACGTGACCACCACCTCGGGCAAGCGCGAGGTGAAGGTCCCGAGCCTCCCCTCCGCCAAAGCCACCTTGACCGCGAAGACGTCCTCCGGTGACGTGGAGATCACCGCCGCCTAGGCGCACCTCCTCTCAGCGGACCGGCTCGGCGTCCTTGCCCTCGGGCAACTCGCGCATGGTCCGAAGCGGTGACAGGAAGGCCGGGAGGGCGCTCACCGTCATGCCCGCCGCGCCGATCCACAAGGTGGCCGCCGAGCCGAACACGGAACCCGAGGCTCCGCCCAGGACCCCGCCGAGGGGAATGCCGCCCCAGGACACGAACCGGGCCGTCGCGCTCATCCGGCCCAGGAGCCGATCGGGCGTGAGGGCCTGTTGGAGACTTGCCTGAGCCACGAAGCGGACGACTCCGCCCAGCGAGAGAGCCGCGAGCCCGATCGCAGCCACGTACAGGCTCCAACCCGGTCGCGCCAACGGCATCAGAACCGTCAGCGGACAAGTGACCAGCGACGCGAGCCAGATGACCCGGCCTTGTCCGATCCGCCGCGAGACCCCGGCCGCCACCAGCGCACCCAGCAGGGCCCCGCACCCCATGCCGGACAGAATGAGGCCGATGCCGAAGGACTCGAGTCCGATGCGCCTCTCCAAGAAGACCAGCAGCATGGTCTGATACATGATCAGGAAGAGGTTGAATATCGCGTCCCCCAGCATGACCGCGCGCAGGACGGGACGCTTGAGAACGAACTTCAGCCCCTCCTTGATGTCCCGCCCCAACCGAGGGCGCTCGCTCGCGCTCGGCTCCGGCTTCCGCTCCCGCTTGCGGATACCGATGGCGATCAGGCCCGACATGGCCATCCCCGCCGAACTCGCCACCAGCGTGACGGGGGCGCCGACCCAGCCGATCAGCGGCCCCGCCACCGCCGGCCCGCTGATGCTCGTCACCGAACGTATCGCCGAGAGCTTCGAGTTGCCTTCGACAAGATTGCCGCGCCCCACCAGGTGCGGCAGATAACTGACGTACGCGACATCGAAGAAGACCGTCAGCACTCCATGGACCAGGGCGGCCGCACAGAGCCACCAGATCGTCAGGAGGTCCAGCCACCAGGCCACCGGAATCGTCAAAAGGACCAGCGCCCTCACGAAATCGGCGCCGACCATCACCGATCGCTTCCGCATACGGTCCACCCAGGCGCCCGCCGGCAACCCGACCAGGAGCGATCCCGCCGTGGTCATCGCGGTCAGCAGTCCGACCTGGAACTCGCCGGCGTCCAATGCCGCGATGGCGACCAGCGGCAGCGCGAGGAAAATGACGCGGTCGCCCAGCTGACCGAGCGCGGTAGCGGCGAACAGCCGCCGGAAATCCGGGTCCCGCAAGAGCCCGAGCCGAAAAGAGCGCACTGCCATTCGAATCACCTACTGTCGGCTTGGGAATCGCTGCTCTTCCGAAGGGAGCGGCTACGGACGCTCGACCGCGAACTCGTACACCACTTCCCGGCACACATCCGGAATGACCATGTCGGCGGTTTCCACCGGGCGCCCGCCGGTGTCGTAGATGGTCCGCTCGATCTGGAGCACCAGATCCCCGACGCCGATCCCCAGCAGGTTCGCCTGCGCCTGGGTGGCACGAGCCGGGCGCGGCACCTCGACCACCGTCTCGACGACCACGCCGATCGAGCCCATGCGCTCGACCACCCCCTTTCCCGCGAGGGGACCCGTCTCGGGCAGGACGATCGGCGTTCCGTCCGTGACGGCCATCGGCTCCCAGGATTCGGAGAGCTGGACGGGCCGCCCGTCGGCGAGGAATTCGTAGTGCGTGTTGACGCAGAGATCCCCGGGGTCGATGGCGAGCCGCTCGGCGATCGCCTCGGGGGCGGGAACACGCACCTGGCTGTGCGCATCCCAGGCAGTGGCCCTTCCCCGCTCCTTCGTACCGGCACGGGAGGCAGAGCCGAGGCGCGCACGGTGCCGCGAGCGCACCATCCGCAGGCGCTCGCGCGGCCTACGGAGGTAGGTGCCCGAGCCCGCGCGTCCTTCGAGGAGGCCCTCGGCGATCAAACGGTCCATGGCCCGCTGCAGGACGTTGCGACCGACCCCGTACTCCTCGGCGAACCGCACCCGGGACGGAAGGCGCTCCCCGATCTCCCACTCTCCCGAGAGAATCCGTGCGCGCAGCGCGTCGGCCACGGCGAGGTACGGCGCCTTTCGGGACATGGGTGACTCTCCGGTTGCTGTTCTGGTGCGGCTGCCGGCGATTCCAGGCGGCATCGGCAAGCTACTGCACCCGGCGAAAGCTACTGGAGTAGAAATACGTTCGGTGCTTTTGCACCTGAGGACGACCGTGTGGCCACTGCGCCCGGCGGTCAGGCGCGGCTGTCGCGAGCGCGGTCCAGATAGTCGGCCAGCTCTCGCCATTCGCCGGCCGGAGCACCGGGTTCTCCCGACATGGCGGCCGGATCGTCACGCCAGGCAGCCCTCACCCCGGCGGAAATACCGGCATCGCCACCGCTGAACAACGCGCTCAGCTCGTCCATACGGTCCACCAGCCGGCGCACCTTCCGGTCGGCGGGCGCAATTCCGGCCGCACGAAGCCGCTCGGCCCTGCGGTACAGCTCGGGCCATTCGACCTCGAGCAGATAGTGCGTCGCGGGCCCCAGAGCGGCGGCACGGGTCCGCAGCATGTGGATCTGGCCGGCATCCAGGTGGCGGCTCAGCGTGTGCTCGCCCTCGGGGCCGGGGCCGCCGATCGCCCGCAGCGCATCGAGCAGAGCCGTGGCCGTCGGGGCCCGGTCGGCCGACAGCTCGTCCTGGAGTCGCGCGAGCCGCTCCCGCAGGACACCGAGCGCGGCGATGGATTCCTCCACACCGGCCAAGTGGTCCCGAACCAGCCGCACCGGGTCGACGCCGGCATCGAGGCACACGCCGATGGTGTCCAGGGGCAGTCCCAGGCTACGGAGCGCCAGCACCTGATAGAGCCGGACGAGGTCGTCCTCGGTGTATTCCCTGTGTCCCCCCGCGGTGCGCCGCGAGGGGCTGAGCAGCCCGATGGTGTCCCAGTGGTGCAGCGTGCGCACGGTCAGCCCGCCGGCCTCGGCGAGTCGGCCGACCTTCCAGGTCTCGGAGGTGGTCATGGAACAACGATGCGTCCTGACACCGCGTGAGGTTCAAGCCGTGGAACGACACGACACCGGGAGGGTGCGAATCATCCCAAATTGATACAAGCCATACGTTTATTCTCACGCTGAGCAGTCAACGCAGGCCTACACGCTCAGCAAGGAAGGTTCGAACCATGCGCAGGTTTCAGCGCGCCGCCGTCGTAGCCGCAGCGGTCGCCGGGCTGTCCGCCCTCGGTGTCTGCGTCAGCTTCGCCGACGACTACTGCCCCCCTCCGCGGATCACCGCCGTGGCCAACTCGCAGGCCAACGCCGTGGCCATCGGAGGCGGCACCGCGGTGGCCAACTCTGAGGCCAATGCCGTGGCCACGTACGGCGGCGGCTACCAGTACGCCCAACCGCACTACGCCCCCCAGGAGGCTCCCTACTCCGCGCCGGAGTACGGCGGCAACTGAAACCCACGCGCCACAGCGCCCGACTTCCCGCTCCCCCACGCAGAAGGGGTGCCTCTCGTGAGAGGCACCCCTTCTGACCTGCAAGCCTTATGACCTGTGCGGAGGCGGTGGGATTTGAACCCACGGTGACATCGCTGCCACGACGGTTTTCAAGACCGTTCCCTTCGGCCGCTCGGGCACGCCTCCCCGCTTCCGCCGGAGACCGGCGGCGCGGGTACAGATTACCGGCCCGCCGCGGGATCGTGGGGCGCGGCCGTCACGGGCCTCGCCGACGAGAGCCGCCCCGGCCGGCGCGCGGACGACGCGACAGCCCAACTCCCGGGACCGCCAGGGCTGGTGAGCGGCGCGAGAGCGCACTGCCGTACGGCTCATGCGGCATCAAGGACCCGGAGAGCGGCGTCACTCCCCTTCCCGTCGCCGAGGTCCGCGCCGTTCCCGTGTGCCGTGCCGCTGGACCCGGCCCGGTGAGGTCACAGGCAAAGGGCGCCCCTCCCCGAGAGGCGCCCTTCCCTTGTCCCAGGCGGGTCAGTTGTCGCCCGACCGCGCTCCCAGCGTGAGGTCGACCGTGTGGTCCTGGCCGCCCCGCTGGTAGGTGATCGTGACCTTGTCGCCGGGCTTGTGGGTCCAGATCTCGCCGATCAGGGTCGGCCCGCTGTCGATCACGTTGTCGTCGAGCTTGGTGATGACGTCGCCGGGCTTGAGGCCGGCCTTGTCGGCCGGGCCGCCCGACTCGATCGCGGAGGCGCCGCCCACGCCCTGGTCGGTGATCTTCGCGCCGCCGGTGGAGGCCCCGGGGGAGCCGGTGGAGTCCGCGAGGGAGACGGACGCGCCGATCTTGGCGTACACCGGCTTGCCGGTCTTGATCAGCTGCTGGGCGACGTACTTGGCCTGGTTGATCGGGATCGCGAAGCCGAGGCCGATCGAACCGGACTGGCCCGAGCCGAACCCGCCGCTGCTGGAGGACTGGATCGCCGAGTTGATGCCGATGACCGCGCCCGCGGCGTCCAGCAGCGGGCCGCCCGAGTTGCCGGGGTTGATCGACGCGTCGGTCTGCAGGGCGCTCATGTAGGACGCCTTGCTGCCGGAGCTGCCGTCGCTGGAGGCCACCGGGCGGTTCTTGGCGCTGATGATGCCCGTGGTGACCGTGTTGGACAGGCCGAAGGGGGCGCCGATGGCGATCGTCTCGTCGCCGACGGCCACCTTGTCGGAGTCGCCGAGGGCGAGCGGCTTGAGGTCGGAGGGCGCGTTCTTCAGCTTGATGACGGCGACGTCGTAGCCCTGGGCGTGGCCGACGACCTCGGCGTTGTACTTCCTCCCGTTCGGGAAGGTGGCCGTGAGCTTGCCGCCGTCCACCGCCTCCGCAACCACGTGGTTGTTGGTGACGATGTGTCCCTGGGTGTCGAAGACGAAGCCGGTGCCCGTGCCGCCCTCGCCGCTGGTGCTCTCCGCCTCGATGGTGACCGTGCTCGGCAGCGCCTTGCCGGCCACGTTGGCGATCGTGCCGGGAGCGCGCTTGACCTGCGCGGCGTTGCCGTCGGAGGCGGAGACGGTGGTGGAGCCGCTGTCGTCGTTGTCCTTGGCCAGGGTGTAGCCGAGGCCGCCGCCCAGGCCGCCCGCGACCAGCGCGGCCACCAGGACCGCCGCGACCAGCCCGCCGCGCCCGCTGCGGGGCTTGGGGGCGGGCTGCTGGTACGACGCACCCCAGACGGCGCCCGCGGCACCGGCGCCGCCGTCGCCGTAGGAGGGCGTGGCCGGGGCCGGCGGCGGCCAGGAGCCGTCCGGGGCGGGGCCCGGGTGGCCGGCGGGCGGCTGGTACCCGTCGGACGGGCCCTGCTGGGCGTGCGCGGCCGGCGCGGGGCCCTGCTCGGGCGCGTCCGGGGTGCCGGGCGGCACGGGCGGGAGCGGAGCCGTCGGTGCGTTCCCCTCGGGCGCGGGGCCCTGCGGGGAAGCAGCGGGAGATGCCACCGGCACGGGAGGTGCGGACGGCGCCGGGGGTACCGCGTTGCCCTCGTTCTCGGTGCTCACAGCTCTTCTCCTCGATCCACGGCTGGTGTCCTGGGTCGCACTCGGTCACGCTCGTTCACGCTGTCGTCGGGTCCGGCGTGAAGCAACTGTGCGTGGTCCAGTGTCGCGCTTGTATGCAGTCAGCTTTTCC
This sequence comes from Streptomyces griseochromogenes, assembly GCF_001542625.1. Classification (NCBI taxonomy): domain Bacteria; kingdom Bacillati; phylum Actinomycetota; class Actinomycetes; order Kitasatosporales; family Streptomycetaceae; genus Streptomyces; species Streptomyces griseochromogenes. Next base: position 10,664,511 of record NZ_CP016279.1, read on the forward strand.
CACGGGCCGTCAGAGCACCATAAGCGGTGGCTGTGGGTCCGGGACCATTCTTTATATAGTATTTTTCGGACAAAGGTCATATAAGCGACAGGTGTACGCCCGCGTTCGTCGCACGGACGCACCTGCGCCGCCCCGCGTACCCCGCGTCGGTGGCACCATGACGCGGTGACCCACGCACCACACCACCCCATCCAGGTCGTCGCCCACCGGGGGGCCTCCGAGGACGCCCCCGAGCACACACTGGCCGCCTACAAGAAGGCCATCGAGGACGGAGCGGACGCCCTGGAGTGCGACGTACGGCTGACCGCCGACGGCCACCTGGTCTGCGTCCACGACCGGCGGGTGAACCGTACCTCCAACGGCCGCGGCGCCGTCTCCGCCCTGGAACTGGCCGAGCTGGCCGCACTGGACTTCGGCTCCTGGAAGACCCGCGAGGCCTGGCGCGGACGCGACGAGGAGCCCGACTGGGAGCACCGTCCCGAGGACCGCGAGGAGACCTCCGTCCTCACCCTGGAGCGGCTGCTGGAGCTGGTCGCGGACGCCGGACGGCGGGTGGAGCTGGCCATCGAGACCAAGCACCCCACCCGCTGGGCGGGCCAGGTCGAGGAGCGGCTGCTGCACCTGCTGAAGCGGTTCGGACTGGACGCGCCGGCCTCCGCCGCCACATCGCCGGTGCGGATCATGAGCTTCTCGGCGCGCTCGCTGCACCGCGTGCGTGCCGCCTCGCCGACGATGCCGACGGTCTACCTGATGCAGTTCGTCTCGCCCCGGCTGCGCGACGGACGGCTGCCCGCGGGGGTGCGGATCGCGGGCCCCTCGATCCGCATCGTGCGCAACCACCCGGCGTATGTGGAGCGGCTGAAACGCGCCGGTCACCAGGTCCACGTCTGGACCGTGAACGAGCCCGAGGACGTGGACCTCTGCGTCGAGCTGGGCGTCGACGCCCTCATCACCAACCGCCCGCGCGCGGTGCTGCGACAGCTGGGCCGCTGATCGCGGAGAAAGATCCGGAGAGAGAGCACGGAGAAAGAGCACGGAGATAGAGCGCGGAGCAGACGACGGAGAAGACGACGGAGAGGCGGAGGCCAAGAGCCGGGTAAGGACCGGTCCGCACCCCTTGACCCGGCCGCCGGGCTCCAGCATCCTCCACTCTCGGCCACACCATTGAAATCAAGCCACACGACGACAGACCCGTCACAGGGAGTGCTCCGGCGCGTTCGATCCGTGTTCGTTCCTTACGAGTGCGTCACCGGAAGGGGACTGGCCGGTTTCCGGTACAGGCCAATGGGGCATCCACACCGTGGCGTGGGGCAAAGGAGGTCTCGGGGGTGGCGTTGGTGGTGGCACAGGAGGTGCCCACGTCGTCGAGCATGGCCGTACCCCATGGCCCTGCGGGCGTGGGAAAGGCCAGGCACCGGATGCGGTCGCAACTACGCAGCGGTGGTGTATCGGAACCGGTCATCGACGATGCCGTACTGATCCTTTCCGAACTATTGAGCAATGCCTGCAAACACGGGCGTCCCCTGGGCGACGCTCCGGCCGGGGACGGCGATGTGCGGGCCGCCTGGCGGGTGGACGCGCGCGGGCGGCTCATCGTGGAGGTCACGGACGGCGGCGGCCCGACCCGCCCGGCTCCGGCGACCCCGTCGGTCACCGCGCACGGCGGCCGCGGGCTGAACATCATCACCGCCCTCGCCGACGACTGGGGGGTCCGGGACGACACCCGTGGCGAGGTCACGGTCTGGGTGGTGGTCCACGTGGACGTGCACGATCCGGATGCCGGGGGCCGCCGCGCCGATTTCGCTACGCGCGTCATCTCCCCCGCTCTCCCGGCCATGGCCGAACTGGACTTCGCGGACGCGTTCGAGGACCTGGACTGAGGCAGGCGGACGCGCCCGAGGATCTGAACCGAGCCTCGTGGGCGTCCGAGGACCCGCACTTCCCGGACGTCCGAGGACCCGCACTTCGCGGGCGGACGAGGGCCCCCGCCGGTCTCCGCCGAGCCCACGCGAAGACGCGGAAATCGTCCACAGGTTCACACCGTCGGCCTCGGCCACGGGCCCGTTGTCCACAGGTTCCCGTCGGTGGTGGCGCGAACGACTAGGCTCCCGCCCGTACGAGACGAGCCGCAACCGGGAGACACCCACGATGGCCAAGAAGCGACCTCAGACGACGACCAAGCGGCCTCAGCTCAGCGATGCAGAGGTCCCGGTTGTCGGCGCCCGCGAACCCTGCCCCTGCGGCAGCGGCCGGCGCTACAAGGCGTGCCACGGCCGGGCCGCCGCACATGCCGCGACCGAGCTGGTGCACCGGCCGTTCGAGGGGCTGCCGGGCGAGGGCGACTGGGTGGCGCTGCGCGAACTGGTGCCGGCCGCGACGGTCGAACTGCCCCTCAGGGAAGGCCTGCCCGAGGGCGTCCCGTCGGTCACGCTCGCCACGGTGCTGCCGATGGCCTGGCCCGCGCTGCGCCGCGACGACGGCTCGGTGCTGCTCGGCCTGCAGAACGACACGGCCTCCGGCGACATCAGCCGCGACCTCGCCGACACCCTCCAGCGCGCGCTGTCGGCCGCCCCGGGCACTCCGGTGGAGGGCCGCCGCGCCCCCGCCGAGGGTCCGCGGCTGCAGGACCTGCTCGACCCCGAAGGCACGTTCGAGCCAGTTGTGCACAGCGGCTTCGAGTTCTGGGTGCCGGACGCGGAGAACGCCACCCCGGAGGTGGCCGCGTCCCTGGAGCGGGCCAACGCCGCCGCCATCCCCACCGTGAAGCTGTCCGGTGTGGACTGCGCGTACTGGTGCGAGACCCCGGAGAAGAACCACCTGCGCTGGGTCATGCCGCACCCGGAGGAGCGGCTTCTGGACGCTCTCGCCCGGCTGCACGCCGCGGGCCGCTCCAGCCTCGGCGAGGGCACCCGGCTGGTGGGTTCCTTCCGTGCTCACGGCCTCGTGGTGCCGGTCTGGGACCTGCCGAAGGGCTTCACGGCCGAGGACACGGAGAAGCCGGCCGCCGAGTTCGCCGAGCGGCTCGCCGCCGCCCTCGCCGTCGAGGAGCCGCTCACGGCCGAGGAGCGCCGGGCGCGCGGGGGACTGACCAACCGGCAGGTCACGCTCAACTGAGTCGCTCTCGCACACATGTCACGGCTGACCGACCGGTCAGCCGTGACGAGGGCACCGGAACGGGTGACTCCTGTCACAACTCCCCGTCTCCGCAGGGAAATCGGTGTCCGAATAGCCGAGATCGAATTTGCGAACCGCCGATCTCTTGTTACCGTTCCAGTAGCCCGGTTGCTGGTGCATCCCCCGTCGCCAGCAACCGGGTCTTTCCATGTCCGCATGCGGTGTACACCACCCTGCGGAGCGCCAGGGAGCGTCAACTCCCGTTCTGCTTGTCGGAGTTGCTCGCCGAGCGCAGCAGCAGCGGCCCGTCGGCGCCGCGCGCGGAGAACTCGGCGACGGCCGTGTAGTCGTCCAACGAGCCCCGGGTGTGCTGGCGCGGCGTCTCACAGGTGGCGGGCTCGTCGTCGGCGCCCACGGCGCAACTCGTCTCCACGGTGCGGCCGCCCGGCCCCATCAGGCTCAGCACGGAGTCCACGGCCTTGCCGGTGGCGTTGCGGTAGTAGACGCGCGCCCAGGTGTCCTCGCCCTGGGTCAGCACACAGGTCTGCGCCTCGATGCCCTCGGGGGAGGAGAGATCAGGGCCGCAGCGGGCGGCGGTGGCCAGGCCCAGCCCGAGCAGCAGGGGGGAGCGGGAAGGGTCGACGGAGGGCAGTTTCGCGTCGTCGGATGACGCTTTCGCACCGGTCCGGCCACCGTGTCCTCGTGGCCCCGGCACATCGCTCACCTGCCCCGCGGACGCCACCGCCAGCGGCAGCGCTACCGCCGCCGCCATGACGCCCACGAGGGCGAGGAGACGAAGCCTGCGGGGGTCCGGCCCACCGCGATGCGGCGACCTAGCGCCGTGACCCCCAGAAATGCGCAGCATGTAGCGGAAGATAACGACCGCGGACAGGCAAAACGCCCGGCCGCGCCCGAAAGCCCTACAACTCGGGCGCGCTCACACCCGTACGAGTGAGGGCGTCCACCACGGCGTCCACGACCGCCTCCACGTCGGGCACCCAGGGGGTGGCCGAGCCGGGCAGCGGCGCGCGCTCCCAGCGGACGGCACCGTGGCCGGTCTCGGACGGGGGCAGGGCGAGGTAGCCGCCCTCGCCGTGGAAGCGCAGCGACCCGGGCACGAAGTCCTTGGCGTACAGCAGTTCACCCAGTTGCTGCATGGAGTACGGCCTGACGAGCACCGCCCAGCGGGTCGGCGAGGCGACCACCGGGCCGAGGCGCATGCCCCGCCGGTCGAGCAGGTCGAGGGCGTGGGCCGCAGCGGCGGCCGGCAGGCTGACCGCGCAGGGCGCCTGGCCTCCGGTGGCGAGGACGATCGGCGCGTCCGGCCGGTTGGTCCACCACCAGCGCACCATGCGGGCGTCGGTGGTGGCCGCGAGCAGACCGGGGTCGAATGGGTGTGCGCCTGGCACCGTGCACTCCGGGTCGGGGCAGCCGCAGCGGGCCCGGCCCTGCGGGTCCGGGGCCACACCCGGGAGTACGGGCCACTGCCATTGGGTCGCGAAGGTCAGGGCCTCGCTGATCAGCTCAGGCCTCTTGTCGTTCCGCCTGGACAGGAGCCTGCGTCGCCTTTTGAGGATCTCGCGCATGAGCGCTCGTTCCTTTCCGTTGCACCGCTGGCAACACCGTGGACCACATCACACCATGTGTCGATCACTTCACTGTGCGTACCTATTGGCGCATCACACCCCTGTGCAGACAGGGGGAACCCCAAGGGGTCGAGCGTTGGCCGCGTCCGCGTCCGTAGTGCGTCCGTCAAAAGCACGGTTGCGGCGTGAGGGTGGCGAAGCATGGCGTTTGCCGTCGCGCGTATTTCTCTCCGCCTCCGCCACGGGAGGATGGGGCTCGGCCGTCGGTGGCTATGACGCCCGGGTCCGTCGCCAGGTTCCGGGTGGCCCCCAACCACCCCTGGCCTTCTCCGAGTACGTACCCATCACGACCGCTGTGACGCTCTGTGGAGCAAGGCCAGTCGACCGCAATGAACCGTTACCCGAGGCAGTTTTAAGCCAACTTGGCAGTAAGGCAAGGGTTTCGAAAGAAACCCACATCACGCCCATGGACACCAGGAATCCCCGCAGGACAATGCTGGACATCCCCTCACGAGTGCGTGTACATGTGGAGACACTGCTAGCGGCGCAGAATGACATGGGGGTTTGCGATGCTTTTGAGCAATACGCACCGGTCTGAAGGCCGGACGCCATGAACGCCCCGCACCCTCCGAAAGTGGCTGGAATCGATCCAACGGTTCCCACGCCCGCACACACTGTCGCGCCCGCACCCCCCACCCCGGACGCCGGTCCCTCCCCGGACGCCGCTCGCGCCCTCCCCACCCCCACCGGCCCCGCGCCCGGGACCCTGCTCCAGGACCGGCTGGCCGGCTGGGTCTCGGACCTCACGACCCTCCACGAACTCACCGAACGCCTGTCCCGCACGGACGCCCTGGAACCCGCCCTCCAGGAACTGCTGCGCGCCGGATCCGCCCTGGTCGGCGCCCGCCGCGGCCTAGTCGTCCTGGAACCCGCGGACGGACTCGGCCCCAGCGCCACCATCGGCCTCGGCCTCGGCCGGGCCGACCTCGGCCACATCGAGACCGTGCCGCGCGGCGCCCTCCCCCACGGCGCCCTCCTCGACGCCGGCGCGGGCACCGAGATCGTGCACGCCGACCTGCTCGCCGAGGACGGCCTCGACCCCCGCCACCGCGAGGTGGCCGCCCGCCTCGGCTACGCCGCCAGCTACGCCCTGCCCCTGTCCGCCGAGGCCGCCGGCCGCCTCGGCGCCGCCGTGTGGCTGTACGACGAGCCCGCCGAACCGGACGAGCGCCGCCGCCACCTCGTCGGCCTGTACGTCCGCCACGCCGCCGAGCACCTCGCACGGCTGCTGGAGGTCGAGCGCACGCGCGCGTGCCTGACGACCATCGCCGAGGAACTGCTCCCGTCCCGGCTGCCGCGGGTGGCCGGCGTCCAGCTCGCCGCCCGGCACCGCACCGGCCCGCGCGGCGGCGGCGACTGGTACGACGCGCTGCCGCTGCCCGACGCCGCCCTCGGGCTCTCGGTCGGCTCGGTCACCGGCTCCGGCCCCAGCGCGGTGGCCGCCATGGGCCGGCTGCGCGCCTCCCTGCGGGCCTACGCCGTGATGGAGGGCGAGGACCCGGTCGCCGTCCTGTCCGACCTGGAGCTGCTGCTGCGGCTGACCGAGCCCGCCCGCTCGGCCACCGCCCTGTTCGCCTACTGCGAGCCCGCCCTGCGCAAGGTCACCCTGGCCGGCGCCGGGCACAGCCCGCCGCTGCTGATCGGCGAGCGGCGCACCGAGTTCGCCGAGACCTCCGTCTCCGCGCCGCTCGGCATGCTCGCCTGCTGGGAGGCGCCCAGCGTGGAGATCCAGGCGGAGGCCGGAGAGACGGTCCTGCTCTATACCGACGGGCTGCTGCACCGTACCGGCGACCCGATGGACCGGGCCTTCGCCCGGCTGCACGCGGCCGCCGCGAGCATCCCGCGCACGCTGCGCCGCGACCCCGGGGCCATCGCCGACCACGTGCTGCGCACCGTACTGCCGGACGGCATGGACACGGCAGACAGCGAGGAGGACGTGGTGCTGCTGGCGGCCCGCTTCGACTGAGAGCCCGCCCGCGGCCGTCTGGCATGAGCGGGCATAACAGGTCATCCGGCCCGGGGCTCACCCTGGTACGACCGTACGATGATGGAGGTCCCCCGCTCGGTCACAGTCGCGAGCGCCGGACCGCCGGGGGAGATCACACGCCGTACCGAGGAGGATCACGTGGCCGACGAACTCAACCCGGAGACCCCGGTGGAAGAGTCCGAGGAGCCCATCAAGCAGCGGAAGAACGGCCTGTACCCGGGTGTCTCCGACGAGCTTGCCGAGAACATGAAGTCCGGCTGGGCCGACACGGAGCTGCGTGACCTGGAGCCGATCCCGCAGGCCGCCGAGACCGCCCGCCGCCGCGCCGCGCTCTCCGCGCGCTTTCCCGGCGAGCGTCTCGTCATCCCCGCGGGCAACCTGAGGACCCGCTCGAACGACACCGAGTACCCCTTCCGCGCCTCGGTCGAGTACGCCTACCTGACCGGCAACCAGACGGAGGACGGCGTCCTCGTCCTGGAGCCGTCGGCCGAGGGCCACAAGGAGACGATCTACCTTCTGCCCCGCTCCGACCGCGAGAACGGCGAGTTCTGGCTCTCCGGCCAGGGCGAGCTGTGGGTCGGCCGCCGCCACTCCCTGACCGAGTCCGAGGCGCTGTACGGCATCCCGGCCGCCGACGTGCGCGAGCTGGCCGACACGCTGCGCGAGGCCACCGGACCGGTCCGCGTGGTGCGCGGCCACGACGCCGGCATCGAGGCCGCCCTGACCGACAAGGTCACCGGCGAGCGCGACGAGGAGCTGCGCGTCTTCCTCTCCGAGATGCGACTGGTCAAGGACGAGTTCGAGATCGGCGAGCTGCAGAAGGCCTGCGACTCGACCGCGCGCGGCTTCGAGGACGTCGTCAAGGTCCTCGACAAGGCCGAGGCGACGAGCGAGCGCTACATCGAGGGCACGTTCTTCCTCCGCGCGCGCGTGGAGGGCAACGACGTCGGCTACGGCTCCATCTGCGCGTCCGGCCCGCACGCCTGCACGCTGCACTGGGTGCGCAACGACGGCCCGGTCCGCTCCGGCGACCTGCTCCTGCTCGACGCGGGCGTGGAGACGCACACCCTGTACACCGCGGACGTCACGCGCACGCTGCCGGTCAACGGCACGTACAGCGAGATCCAGAAGAAGATCTACGACGCCGTGTACGAGGCCCAGGAGGCCGGTATCGCGGCCGTCAGGCCGGGCGCCAAGTACCGCGACTTCCATGACGCCGCCCAGCGCGTCCTCACCGAGAGGCTCGTCGAGTGGGGCCTGGTCGAGGGCCCGGTCGAGCGCGTCCTGGAGCTGGGCCTGCAGCGCCGCTGGACCCTGCACGGCACCGGCCACATGCTCGGCATGGACGTCCACGACTGCGCGGCCGCGCGGACCGAGACGTACGTGGACGGCACGCTGGAGCCGGGCATGGTGCTCACCGTCGAGCCGGGCCTGTACTTCCAGGCCGACGACCTGACGGTCCCCGCGGAGTACCGGGGCATCGGCGTCCGCATCGAGGACGACATCCTCGTCACCGAGGACGGCAACCGAAACCTTTCCGCCGCGCTGCCCCGACGCTCGGACGAGGTCGAGGAATGGATGGCGTCGCTGAAGGGCTGACGTCAGACTGAATGGCCGGGTACCGGTGGGTGCCCGGCCATTTCGTGTGCGCGGACGTCGTGACCGGCCGCGCCCACGCGGCAGAGCCGCATATCGGCACAGTCCCGCGCCCCTTTCGGGGCGCGGGTCTCACGTTGGGGGGATCGTGAACGACTTCTGGTCCGGAATCGGTGTCGACCTGCACCTGGAACCCGAAGCGGCGGCGGGGCGAAGAGCGGGGCTGGAGATGGCGCTGCGAGACGCCGTACGGGACGGACGGCTGACGCCCGGGACCCAGCTCCCGGCCACCCGGCGGCTCGCCGCCGAACTCGGCATCTCGCGGGGAACGGCCAAGGCCGCCTACGACCAGCTGGTCGCCGAGGGATACCTGATGGCACGGCAGGGCTCGGGCACCCGGGTCGCCTCGCTGCCCGCCGTGGACTCCGAGGCGCCACAGGCCCACGCACGCGCGCGTGCGCCGCGCTTCGACCTGCGGCCCGGCAGCCCCGACGTGGGCGCGTTCCCCGCGGCGGCCTGGCTGCGCGCGCTGCGCCGCGCCATCGCGACGGCGCCCTCCCTGGCGTACGACTACGGCGACCCACGCGGCCGGATCGAACTGCGCACCGCGCTCTCGGGCTATCTGGGGCGGGCGCGTGGCGTGCTCGCGCCACCCGAGCGGATCGTGATCACCTCCGGCTACGTCCAGGGACTCGCGCTCCTCACACGCGTGCTGGACGGCGCCTGTCTCGCCATGGAGGACCCCGGGCTGGCCTTCCACCGGGAGGTGGTGCGGCACAACGGCGGGACCGTGCTGCCGGTCGGGGTGGACGAGCGCGGGGTCCGGGCCGGCGAGCTGGGCGAGGCGGCCGCCGTGGTGGTCACCCCGGCCCACCAGTACCCGACCGGTGTGACCCTGCACCCCGAGCGGCGGCGCGCGCTCACCGACTGGGCACGCGCGCGTGGCGGGCTCATCGTCGAGGACGACTACGACGGCGAGTTCCGCTACGACCGCCAGCCGGTCGGCGCGCTGCAGGGGATGGCACCGGGCCAGGTGGTGTACCTGGGCACCGCCTCCAAGACCCTCGGCCCCGCGCTGCGCCTCGGCTGGATGGTGCTGCCGCCGCAGCTGGTCGACGCGGTCGCCGACGCCAAGCTGCACAGCGACCACCACACCGAGACCATCGGCCAGCTGGCGCTCGCCGAGCTGATCGACAGCCACGCCTACGACCGGCACGTACGCGCGTGCCGGCTGCGTTACCGGCGCCGCCGGGACCAGTTGCTGGACCGGCTCGGGACGCGGCGCGGCGTGCGCGGCATCGCGGCCGGGCTGCACGCGCTGATCGACGTGCCCGACGAGGCCGAGGCCCTGGCCCGCGCCGAGGCGGAGGGACTCGCGCTCGGCGCCCTCGGCGACCACTGGCACACACCGGCCGAGGCCCGCCCACAGGGCCTGGTCGTCGGCTACGGCACCCCCCGGGAACGGCTGTACCCGGAGGCGCTGGAGGTACTGGCGAAGGTGCTGGACGCCTGAGTCGGGCGGCGCGGGCACGACGGCGGCCCGCGCCGCGGGACCGCCGGTGCCGGTGGCTCCAGCCTGCGCACCGGGCCCGGCGCCGTCGAGTCCGGTGGCCGGCGACCACGAGGCTGTGAAGACCGAGGAACAGGGAAGCAGGCCGAAAAGCCACCTTTACGGCACCGGGGCGTGGTCGTGCAGCACCCGCTGGAAGATCCGGCAGTCCCGCCACGCCCCGTTGATATGAAGGTAATTCGGGGCGAGCCCGATCGGTTCGAAACCGCATTTCTGAAGCACCCGCTGCGAACCGGTGTTCTCGGTCAGCGTCGACGCCTCGATCCGGTGCAGCCCCTCCCGGTCCCGGGCGATACGGCAGACCTGCCGCACCGCCGCGCTGGCCAGCCCCCTGTTCTGCTGGTCGGCGGCGACCCAGTACCCGATATACGAACTGCAGAAAGGACCGCGCGAAATACCGGACAAGGTGACCGCGCCCACGATCCGCCCGTCCGAAGTCTCGAACACCCAGGGCAGCACGGCACCCTCGGCGGCCTGCCCCAACAGCGAGTCGATGCGCTCGGCCTGGCCCTCGACGGTGAAGAAGGAGTCCGGTCTGACCGGCTCCCACGGTTCGAGGTGTTTCCGGTTCCGTGTATATGCGGAGGCGAGCGCGAAAGCGTCGTCCGGTGCGAGGGCGCGCAGGAACACACCGCCCGCTATTTCCTCGTCTTCCATTTCCAGGCGATTGATCAGCATGCGCGCACTTTAGCCCCGTAGGCCCATTAAGGGTGCCGTCATGCCGTAAGCAGGGAAGGATCTTTCTTCCACTTGAGCATCTTGTCGAAGCTCACCACCGTCCCGCCCCGGCCCGGTTTGGCGCCGATGTGGACGTGATCGGCGAGTTCTCTGATCAGACACAGCCCGCGGCCGTGTTCGGCGTCCGCGCGGGCGGGCCGGATCTCCTGGGCGCGGGTGAACCCGGGGCCCGCGTCGGCCACCTCGATCCGGCACTTCTCGCCGTCGAGATACGCCGTCACCCGGTAGGCCTCCGAACGGTCTCCGAACGCGGCGCCCCCGCCGTGCTCGACGGCGTTCGCGCAGGCCTCGCTGAGCGCGACGGACAAGTCGTAGGAGACGTCCGGGTCGACACCCGCCGTCTCCATGGTGCCGATCAGCAGCCGACGGGCGAGCGGGACGGACGCGGCCTCGCGACGCAGATGGAGTGACCACCAGATGCTCATGCTCCAGCCTCCTGGCCGCGGCTCGACATACCGATACGTATTGCCGCCCGCACGCGGCCGTAAGCACTCCATTGACGTGACTCCGCCCATTCAGGCGATGCGCCCCGGGAGGAATCGGTGTATGAGGGCATGGATTTCGACGGAAGACGATCTTCCAGCCGTCACGGCGGCCTTCCCGCCGTGACGAAATCCCGCGACCTGCCGTAGGACTCGGGTAAGGCCAGTGCGATGATGAGGCCGCCATGACTGCCCCCCACCCGCGCACGGCGCGCCCCGGAGCCGGACTCCGGATCCTGCGGGCCGCGGTGTTCGCCGCGGTCTGTGTCGTGCTGGCCGCGGCCGGGCACACACTGGCCTCCTGCGCGCGCGTGCCCCTGTGGACGCTCGGCGCGGGATTCCTGGGCTCCCTGCTGCTCGTGGCACCGCTCGCCGGGCGGGCACGCTCGCTGCCGGGTATCGCCGCCCTCCTCGCGCTCGGCCAGACCGTGCTGCACACGCTGTTCGGGCTGGGTCAGCACGGGGCCGCGAGCGCGATGCCGATGAGCCAGACGGACGGAACGCTGAGCCGGCCCGCGCTCGTCGAGCGGGCCGCCCGGTTCGTGTGCGGGTCCTCACCGGCGGCGCTCACCCCCGGACACGCCTACCGGCTCCTGCTCGACGCGCACCTCATCGACCCCTCGGGCCGGGCCGTGGGCGCCGTGCCGGTCATGCACCACATGCAGGACGCCACCGGCCCCTCGGCGCCGCTGCTGCCCTCCCTGCCGATGCTGCTCGCCCATGTCCTCGCGGCCGTCGCCGCCGGCTGGCTGCTGCGCCGAGGTGACCTCGCCGTGCTGCGGCTGATCGAGCTATCGGCGCATGGAGTCACCGAGGGGGCGCTCGTACGATCCCTGCGCGCGGCGCTCGCGCTGACGCACGCCCTGTGCGCCGGGCTGCTCCCCACGGCCGAGCCCCGTCCGCGCGGCCGCCGCACCACCCGGGACGAGACGCCCGCCCCGCACACCACCGCGCTCCAGCACACGGTGATCCGGCGCGGCCCGCCCGCCGCCGCGTTCCTCCTCGCCGCCTGACGCGACGCGACCACACCCCACCGCAGCCGGAAACGGAAGAGCCGGACGGGAGGGGCCGCCGTCGCGCGGCACGCGCGCGTGCGCACATCGACCGGTGATGCCTCGAACGGCACCGCCACGCGCACGCGTACTCCCGATCACCACCGGAACTCACTCACAGTGGAGTGCTCCCAGCCATGAAGGCTTCTCGCATCGCCGCCGCCGCAGCCGCCGCGGGCACCACCGTCCTCGCCCTGTCCGCCCCCGCCTTCGCGCACGTCAGCGTGCAGCCCGAGGGCGCCGCGGCCAAGGGCGGCTACGCGGTCGTCGACTTCAAGGTCCCCAACGAACGCGACGACGCCTCGACCACCAAGCTCGAGGTGAACTTCCCGGCCGACCACCCGCTGGCCTCCGTCATGCCCGAGCCCCTCCCCGGCTGGACCGTGAAGGTCACCAAGTCCAAGCTGGACAAGCCGCTGACGATGCACGGCGAGAAGATCGACGAGGCCGTCACCAAGGTCACCTGGACCGCCGACGGCAAGGGCATCGAGCCCGGCTACTTCCAGAAGTTCCCGCTCTCCGTCGGCGCCCTGCCCGAGAACACCGACCAGCTCGTCTTCAAGGCGATCCAGACGTACTCCAACAAGGAGGTCGTGCGCTGGATCGAGGTGCCGCAGGACGGCCAGGCCGAGCCCGAGAACCCGGCTCCGGTGCTGGAGCTGTCCGCCGCCGCCACCGGCGACCACCACGGCGGCTCCACGGCCGAGGACGCCTCCGACAAGAGCGACGGCAAGACCGAGAAGACGGCCGCCGCGGGCTCGGACGGCGGCAGTGACACCACCGCGCGCGTGCTCGGCGTGGTCGGCATCGTCGTCGGCGCCGCGGGTGTGGCCTACGGCGTCCTCGCCGGCCGCCGCCGTACCGCCTGACCCACCGTTCCGCACGCGCACCAGAGGTCGTGCGAGGCTGTCGTACGACCCCCGGTGCGCGCCGGAGTTCTCACATCTGGGACATTTCTCTATGCGCAAGAAGACGTTCGCCGCGGCCGCGCTGCTCGCCGCCGCCACCCTGACCCTCTCCGCCTGCGGCAGCGGCAACGACGGCAAGTCGCCCGTCGCCGTGGTCTCCGAGGAGACCGACTCGGGCAAGGCCGCGACCATCCTCGACCAGCCGTTCGCGAAGCCGGACCTGGTGCTCACCGACACGCACGGCAAGAAGTACGACCTGCGCGCCGAGACCAAGGGCCACCCCACCCTGGTCTACTTCGGCTACACGCACTGCCCCGACATCTGCCCGACGACGATGAGCAACATCGCCGTCGCGAAGAAGGCGCTGCCCAAGGCCGAGCAGAACAACCTCAGGGTCGTGTTCGTCACCACCGACCCGGGCCGCGACACCCCGGCCGAACTCGGCAAGTGGCTCAAGGGCATCGACCCCCAGTTCATCGGCCTGACCGGCGACTTCCCCACCATCCAGGCGGGTGCCCGCTCCCTCGGCATCTCCGTCGAGCCGACGAAGAAGGACAAGAACGGCAAGCTCGTCTCGGTCCACGGCACCCAGGTCATCGCCTTCTCGCCGAAGACCGACGGGGGTTACGTCCTCTACGGCGAGGACGCCACGGTCGACGACTACACCAAGGACCTGCCGAAGCTCGTCGAGGGAGCGAAGCCGTGAGGCGTGCACTTCTGCCCGCGGCCGCGCTCGCGGGCGCCCTGGCCCTCACGGGCTGCGGCTCCGGCTCGGACTCCGGCTCGGACTCCGGCTCCGCGAAAGACTCCGCGAAGGACTCCGCGAAGGCCGAGCTGTCCGTCAGCGCGTCCTACATGCCCCAGCCGGTCTCCGCCGACATGGCCGCCGGGTTCCTCACGATAGCCAACCGGGGCGGCACGAAGGACGAGCTGACCTCGGTCACCAGCGACGTCGCCGGCCAGGTCACCATGCACAGCACCGTCGGCGGGGCCATGGAGGAGAAGACCTCCTTCGCCGTCCCGGCCCATGGCCGGCTCGTGTTCAAAAGTGGTGGCAACCATCTGATGTTCGAGAAGCTGAAGCGCAAGCCACAGCAGGGCCAGAAGATCGCCCTGAAGCTCACCTTCGCCGAATCCGGGCCCCTCACCGTCGAGATGCCGGTGGAGTCCGCCACGTACAACCCGTCGACCGGACACTGAGGGAGGGACCACCGTGACCCGGACCATCACCCCCCGCCTGCGGACCCTGGTGCTGCTGCTCCTCGCCGTCACCGGCGCGCTGCTCGCGGGCGCCGGACCGGCCTCCGCGCACGCCGCGCTCACCGGCAGCGACCCCGCACAGGGGGTGGTGGTCGACAAGGCGCCCACCCAGGTGTCGCTCACCTTCTCCGAGAAGGTGGCGATGAACGACGACTCACTGCAGGTCCTCGACCCCAAGGGCAAGAAGGTCGAGGTCGGCTCGCCCGCCAACGTGAGCGGGACGACGTACGCCGTGCGGCTCAAGAGCGGCCTCGCCAAGGGCACCTACACGGTCGCCTACCAGGTCGTCTCGGCGGACAGCCACCCCGTCTCCGGCGCCTACACCTTCTCGATCGGCGCGCCCTCGCAGACCGTCGTCTCCGGCGTCGGGACCGCGGCGGGCGGCGGGGTCGTCGGCTGGCTCTACGGGTTCGGACGGTACGTCTCGTACGCCGGGTTCATCGTGCTGGCGGGCGGAGCCGCCTTCGTGCTGGCCTGCTGGCGGCGCGGCTCGGGCGTACGGGCCGTGCAGCGGCTCGTGGTCGGCGGCTGGCTCGCGCTCACCACGGCCACTCTGTGGCTGCTGCTCCTGCGCGGCTCCTACACCACCTCGGGCGCGTTCGGCGACATCTTCGACCTGGACCTGCTCGGCCAGGTGCTGCGGACCAAGACCGGCGCGGCGCTGGTCTCCCGGCTGCTGCTGCTCGCCGCCGCCGCGCTGTTCATCGCCGTCCTCTTCGGCGCCTACGCCCGCCCGGAACCCACCACCCTGAACGACGGCGCCACGCGCCGGCTGCCTGATTCCAGCGAGGAGGGCGAGGAGAAGCGCGACCTGACCTTCGGGCTCGCGATCGGCGGGGCGGTCGTGGCCGCCGGCCTCGCGGCGAGCTGGGCCATGGCCGAGCACGCCTCCACCGGGCTCCAGCCGGGCATCGCCATGCCCGTCGACGTCCTCCATCTGCTGGCCGTCGCCACCTGGCTGGGCGGCCTCACCGCCCTGCTCGTCGCCCTGTACCGGGCGCCCGCGGACACCCCGATCGAGGCCGCCGCCGTCCGCCGGTTCTCCCGCCTCGCGTTCTGCTCCGTCCTCACCCTGGTCGCCACCGGCACCTACCAGGCCTGGCGCCAACTGGGCTCCTGGTCGGCGTTCACCGAGACCCGGTACGGCCAGTTGCTGCTGGTCAAGATCGGTCTCGTGGCGCTGCTCGTGGGCATCGCGTGGATCTCGCGGCGCTGGACGGGACGACTCCCGGAGATCACAGACAGCGCGGACACGACCGTCACCAAGAAGGCGAAGCAGCGCGAGAAGGAGCACGTCTCCGCGGCCAAGACCGCGTCCGGCGACACGAAGGGGACCGGCGGGGGCAAGCGGGCCGCCCAGCTCGCCCGGCAGCGAGCCGCGGTGGACGCCGCCCGGCTGAAGCGGCTGCGGGACGCCGACCCGAACCGCTTCGGCCTGCGCCGCTCGGTGCTCGCCGAGGCGGGCGTCGCGGTGGTGCTGCTCGCCGTGGCTACCTGGCTGACCCAGACCGAGCCGGGCCGCACCGAGCAGGAGGCCAAGGCCGCCGCCTCGTCCTCCGCCAGCTCTTCTTCCTCCTCGTCGTCGTCCTCGTCGTCCGGCGCACTGACCCTGGACATGCCCTTCGACACCGGCGGCACCGACGGCAAGGGCCTCGTCCGGATCGATCTCGACCCCGCGCGCGTGGGCGGCAACGAGATGCACGTCTATGTCCAGCGGCCCAACGGACGCGCCTTCGACATCCCCGAGGTGAAGGTCGCCTTCACCCTCACGGAGAAGAAGATCGGGCCGCTTCCCGTGAATCCCGACCACATCACCACCGGCCACTGGTCGGCGAGCGGCGTGCAGATCCCCATGGCCGGCGACTGGAAGATCGCCGTGACCGTGCGGACCTCCGACATCGACCAGGTGACCGTCTCCAAGAACGCGCAGATCGGCTGAACCCCACCATGCCCGACCAGTCCATCCCCCAGGCCCGTACGTCCGACTCCGCGGCGCGGGAGCCGGGTTCCACGGCGCAAGAGCCCGCTTCCGGCAGCGGCCGGGGCGTCTCCCGGCGCGCGCTGCTCGGCAGCGCCGGCGCCACCGGGCTCGTGCTCGGCGCGGCCGGCGGGGCCGTGGGCTACGCGTCCGCGCCCGCCCAGGCCACTCCGCTGACCTCGGTGGGCTCGGGCCGGGCGATGTTTCACGGGAAACATCAGCCCGGCATCACCGAGGGCTTGCAGGCCCGCGGCCACCTCGTCGCCTTCGACCTGGCGGCGGGCGCGGGCCGCAAGGAGGCGGCGGCCCTGCTGCGCCGCTGGTCGGCGACGGCCGAGCGGCTGATGGCGGGCGAGGCCGCCCCGCACGAGGACACCGACGTGGCCCGGGACGCGGGCCCGTCGTCGCTGACGATCACCTTCGGCTTCGGCCACGGCTTCTTCGCCAGGACCGGTCTGGAGAAGCAGCGGCCGGGCGCCCTCGACCCCCTGCCCGACTTCTCCTCCGACCACCTCGACAAGGCGCGCAGCGACGGCGATCTGTGGGTGCAGATCGGCGCGGACGACGCCCTGGTCGCCTTCCACGCGCTGCGCGCCGTCCAGAAGGACGCGGGCGGCGCGGCCCGCGTCCGCTGGCAGATGAACGGCTTCAACCGCACCCCGGGCACCACCGCCCACCCGATGACGGCCCGCAACCTCATGGGCCAGCTCGACGGCACCCGCAATCCGAAGCCGGCCGACGCCGACTTCGACAAGCGGATCTTCGTGCCCGCCTCCGGAGAGCCCGCGTGGATGGCGAACGGCTCCTACGCCGTCGTACGCCGTATCCGCATGCTGCTGGACGACTGGGAGAAGCTGTCGCTCACGGCCCAGGAGGCGGTCATCGGACGCCGCAAGACCGATGGGGCGCCGCTGTCCGGAGGCACCGAGACGACCCCGATGGACCTGGAGAAGGCCGACGCCAAGGGCGAGTACGTCGTCCCTGTCAACGCGCACGCCCGGATCACCCGGCCCGACCGGAACGGCGGCGCCGCCATGCTCCGGCGCCCGTTCTCCTACCACGACGGCATCGACGCGGACGGGACGCCGGACGCCGGTCTGCTGTTCGTCTGCTGGCAGGCGGACCCGCTGCGCGGCTTCGTACCGGTGCAGCGCAAGCTCGACCGCGGGGACGCGCTGTCGAGGTTCATCCGGCACGAGTCGAGCGGCCTGTTCGCGGTGCCCGGCGGTGCGGCCGACGGAGAGTACGTGGGCCAGCGGCTGCTGGAAGGGTGATTCCGGGTTTGAAACCACCCGGTCGGGTGGCGCGCGTGCGATACAGGCGACGCGTGTCACGGCGGCCATTAGGGTGAGGACATGCCAGCGAGCTATGCGTATCTCGGTCCCGAAGGCACCTTCACCGAAGTCGCCCTGCGCACACTTCCGGAGGCGGCCACCCGGGAGCTGATCCCCTATGTCTCGGTGCAGTCCGCGCTGGACGCGGTGCGGACCGGCGAGGCCGAGGCCGCGTTCGTGCCGATCGAGAACTCCGTAGAGGGCGGCATCACCACCACCTTGGACGAGCTGGTCGCGGGCGAGCCGCTGATGATCTACCGCGAGGTGCTGCTGTCGATCACCTTCGCACTGCTGGTCCGGCCGGGCACCACGCTGTCCGACATCAAGACGGTCTCCGCGCATCCGGCCGCCCAGCCGCAGGTCCGCAACTGGCTCAAGAAGAACCTCCCCGACGCCCACTGGGAGTCGGCCGCCTCCAACGCGGACGCCGCGCGCCTGGTCCAGGAGGGCCAGTACGACGCCGCCTTCGCGGGCGAGTTCGCCGCCGCCCGGTACGGCCTCGAGGCCCTGGAGACCGGGATCCACGACGCGGAGAACGCGCAGACCCGGTTCGTGCTGGTCGGCCGCCCGGCCCGGCCCGCCGCACCGACCGGCGCCGACAAGACCTCGGTGGTGCTGTGGCAGCGGGACGACCACCCCGGCGCCCTGCGTGACCTGCTCGGCGAGTTCGCCACCCGGGGCATCAACCTGATGCTGCTGCAGTCCCGGCCGACCGGCGCGGGCATCGGCAACTACTGCTTCTGCATCGACGCCGAAGGCCATATCTCCGACCGGCGGGTCGCCGAGGCGCTGATGGGGCTGAAGCGGATCTGTCTCCAGGTGCGCTTCCTGGGCTCCTATCCACGCGCCGACATCAAGCCGGGCGAGGCCCGGCCCACCCTGACGGGGACCTCGGACGAGGAGTTCGTGGCGGCGGCCGACTGGGTGGCGCGCTGCCAGGACGGCCGCTTCTAACGCGGTCGTGGACCGCTTCAGGCTGGTCCTACCTGCATATCTTCGTTATCCACAGAAGTTATCCACAGGTCCGCTTCTCGACCTGGGGACAAGTCGACAGGGGCGGGCGACCCAGTCGACAAATCGCCCTGGAAGTCCCTCTTGGGGCCGCCGCCCCGCAAGTCACCCTTCGTCCACTCGTTTCCTTTGATTCATCTTTTGGAGCGACCCCTTTCCACCCGAAGGTGGGTGTCACCCCTGTTTAAGCAGGGAATTCTTCAGTCCGGCGGCCAGTACCGGAGTGATCAATTCCGAAGTCCACAGACTTTCCGCACAGCCTGTGGATAACTCTCCCGAGGGCGTGGATTCCTGTGGACAACCGCGTCCCCAAGTGCCGCTCCGCGCAAGGGAATCCGGTCAACCAGGCGTTCATCAGCTGCTACGTTCCAGGTAATGAGACGGCTTTTATTGACCGACTCAGACACTCTGCGCAATTACCCCATAACGGCACGTAAGCCATGAGTCGCCATAGTGAGTCGTGGCGCGTGAGCCGACACCGGTAGCCTTGGCCACGTGATTGACCTTCGCCTGCTCCGTGAGGACCCCGACCGTGTGCGCGCGTCCCAGCGCGCCCGTGGAGAGGACGTCGCGCTCGTCGACGCTCTCCTGTCTGCCGACGAGCGGCGCAGGTCCTCCGGCGTCCGCTTCGACGAGCTGCGTGCCGAGCAGAAGCAGCTCGGCAAGCTGATCCCCAAGGCCACCGCCGACGAGAAGGCCGAGCTGCTCAAGCGCGCGGAGCAGCTGAAGGCCGACGTCAAGGCCGCCGACGCCGAGCGTGACGCCGCCGACACCGAGACCCAGGAGCTGCTCCAGCGGCTCGGCAACCTCGTCCACCCCGACGTGCCCGTCGGCGGCGAGGAGGACTTCGTCACGCTGGAGACGCACGGCACCATCCGTGACTTCGGTGCCGAGGGCTTCGAGCCCAAGGACCACCTGGAGCTGGGCCAGCGCCTCGGCGCGATCGACGTCGAGCGCGGCGCCAAGGTGTCCGGCTCCCGTTTCTACTTCCTCACCGGTGTCGGCGCCCTGCTGGAGCTGGCCCTGGTGAACGCGGCGATCTCGCAGGCCACCGCGGCCGGCTTCACGCCGATGCTCACCCCGGCGCTGGTCCGCCCGCAGTCCATGGCCGGCACCGGCTTCCTCGGCCAGGCGGCCCAGGACGTCTACCACCTCGACAAGGACGACCTGTACCTGGTCGGCACCTCCGAGGTCCCGCTGGCGGCCTATCACATGGACGAGATCCTCGACGCCGACCAGCTGCCGCTGCGCTACGCGGGCTTCTCCCCGTGCTTCCGCCGCGAGGCCGGCTCGCACGGCAAGGACACCCGGGGCATCTTCCGTGTGCACCAGTTCGACAAGGTCGAGATGTTCTCGTACGTCACTCCCGAGGACTCGCAGGAGGAGCACAAGCGCCTGCTGGAGTGGGAGAAGCAGTGGCTGACCTCGCTGGAGCTGCCGTTCCGCGTGATCGACGTCGCCTCCGCCGACCTCGGCGCCTCGGCCTCGCGCAAGTACGACTGTGAGGCGTGGATCCCGACCCAGGGCAAGTACCGCGAGCTGACCTCGACCTCGGACTGCACCGAGTTCCAGTCCCGCCGTCTGTCCATCCGTGTCCGCGAGGGCAAGCAGGTCCGCCCGCTGGCCACGCTCAACGGCACCCTGTGCGCCGTACCGCGCACGATCGTGGCGATCCTGGAGAACCACCAGCAGGCCGACGGCTCGGTGTACGTGCCCAAGGTGCTGCGCCCGTACCTGGGCGGCCGGGAGGTCCTGGAGCCCGTCGCCAAGTGAGCTCCGGATTCCCCTTCCGTCTCATCGCCACCGACCTCGACGGAACGCTCCTGCGCTCCGACGAGTCGATCTCGCGGCGCACCCGTGAGGCGCTCGCCGCGGCCACCGCGACGGGCGCGGCGCACATCGTCGTCACCGGACGCGCGGTCCCCTGGACCCGGCACATCCTCGACGACCTCGGCTACGACGGCCTCGCCGTCTGCGGCCAGGGCGCGCAGGTGTACGACGCCGGGGAGCACCGCCTGCTGACGTCCGTGACCCTGGACCGGCAGCTGGCGGGCGTGGCCCTGGCGAAGATCGAGGCCGAGGTGGGCCCGCTGTACCTGGCGGCGAGCCGGGACGGCCTGGACGGCGAGGTGCTGGTGGGGCCCGGCTACGCGACCAAGGGCGCGCTCCCCGCGACCCCGTTCACCGACGCGTCCGACCTGTGGACCGCCCCGCTGAACAAGATCTACATACAGCACCCGACGCTGAGCGACGACGATCTGGCGGAGGTGGCCCGCCGGGCGGCCGGTGGTTTCGTCACGGTCGCCATGGCGGGCGAGGGGCTCGTCGAACTCCTGCCGCTCGGCCTGTCCAAGGCCACGGGCCTGTCCCTCGCGGCTCGCCGCCTGGGCCTGAAGGCGGCCGACACGATCGCCTTCGGCGACATGCCCAACGACATCCCGATGTTCGCCTGGGCAGCCCGCGGGGTGGCCATGGCCAACGCCCACGAGGACCTGAGGGCGATAGCGGACGAGGTGACGGCCTCGAACGAGGAGGACGGCATCGCGGTCGTGCTGGAGCGGTTGCTGGGTTAGCCGCGAGTCCCGTCGTGGGACTTGCGGACCGTCGCCGGCCCCGAGCCCTGAAATGCCGGCCAAGCCCCAGGGGCAACGTCTCGCGGAGGATGCACGGATCGAACGTGCGCGGGGAAGTCCCCGACCATGGCTTAGCAAGCCAGTGCCTTACCACTCGGCCAATCCTCCGGGTGGGCGGCCCACGCGAGAGCGTCATCGCGTGCTCGAAGCGGCCGCCCCGGGCAGTCGGCGGCTCCACGGAGAGGTAATGGCTACTCCGGAGACCGCCGCGAACTGCCCTGTCGGGAGCTGGGCGTACTGCCGTGCATGGACATCGCCCGACTCCTCTCCCAGCTCGTGACGCCGGGACGTTCCCGGCGGAAGGGGCACAACCACTGTGCCCCCTCGCGGAGTCGAACGCCATCGAATTACCGGCGGCGCCACCTGCGTCGGCGCGCCTTGCTGAAGAACCAGCCCGCCGGGGGCTCGTCGGACCGCCAGGGCTGCGGCTCCGGCTCCTCGGCACGCCAGCGGGCGGCGAGCATCCGGGCCCGCGCGGAGGGCTCGGAGGTCTCGGCGGACCGTACGAAGCTCTCGTCCAGGACCAGTTCGTCCCAGACGTCACCGTCGGCCCGCCCACGGGCGTCGTACTGCGGCGTCTCCTCCGCCATCTGCGGCCTCCTAGCCGTACATCCGCTCCGCCCAGTGTTCCCGGACCGAGGTGAAGTCCCCGTCAAGGCCGCCGGCGCCCGGTCGAGGCCTACTCCTCGCCCGCCAGCGTCAGCGCGCGCAGCTTCTGGCCGGCGTACCAGGTGGCCAGGACGGTGACCGCGATCAGCAGCACCGTGGCGGTCGTCAGCCCGACGTCGGAGGTCACCAGGTCCCCGCCGGCGACCTTGTGGGCGACGGCGAGCGACCACTGCTGGACACTCAGGGTGCGCGCGCCGGGCACCAGGGAGCCGAACAGGGCCTCCCAGACGAGGGCGTAGACCAGTCCGAAGACCACGGCGTGCCGGGAGACCGTGCCGAGCAGCAGGAACAGCGCGGAGTAGGCGATGGAGGACACCAGCGCGGCCACCGTGTAGGCGACGGCGACCTGCTGTCCGTTGCCGTTCAGGATCAGGCCCGCGATCAGCGTCGGCACCGCGGAGAACACCATGGTGACGGCGATCGCGACGATCAGCTTGGTGAAGATGATCGTCGGCCGCTTCAGCGGCTTGGACAGCAGGTAGACGACGGAGCCGTCGTCGATCTCCGGCCCGATCGCTCCGGTGCCCGCGATGACGCCGATGATCGGCACCATGGTGGCGAGCGCGAACCCGCCGAGGACGTCGGCGGCCGTCTGGTCGTCCGCCCCGGTCAGGCCGCGCACGGCCACGGAGATCACGATGAGCAGCAGGGGCAGCGCGCCGAGGATGAGGGCCCGGCGGCGGCCGAGCAGGGCCCGGTAGGTGAGCCGGGCGACAGTGGGGTCGTACATCTTCGGCCTCCTACGCCGCGACCAGGTACGAGAAGACGGACTCGAGGGACTCGTCGGACGGCGAGACCGTGAGCAGCCGGATGCCGTGGTCGCGGGCGACCTTGGGCAGCAGGGCGGTGAAGCGGCCGAAGTCGACGGCCTGGATGCGCAGCGCGCCCTCGGTCACGTCCACCTCGATGCCGGACGTCGACGGGTCGGCGATCAGCGCGGCCGCGAGGGCGCGGTCGTCGCTGGAGCGCACCAGGTAGCGATGCGGGCGGTCGGTCATCAGGCGGCGGATCTTGCGGAAGTCGCCGCTGGCCGCGTGCCTTCCCGCGACGACGACCTCGATGTGCCAGGCGAGCTGCTCGACCTCCTCCAGGATGTGCGAGGAGAACAGCACCGTGCGGCCCTCGTCGCCCATGCGCCTGAGGAGGTCCATCAGCTGCATCCGCTGGCGCGGGTCCATGCCGTTGAACGGCTCGTCCAGCAGCAGGAGAGAGGGGTCGTGGACCAGGGCGCTGGCCATCTTCACGCGCTGCCGCATGCCCTTGGAGTACGTGGCGATCTTCCGGTCCTGCGCGTACTCCATCTCGACCGTGGCGAGGGCCCGCGCGGCCGCCTTGGCGCCCAGTCCGTGCAGCTCGGCGTTGGCGACGACGAACTCGCGTCCGGTGAGGAAGTCGTACATCGCCTCCCGCTCGGGGACGATGCCGATGTGCTTGTAGATGGTCTCGTTGCGCCACACCGGCTGCCCGTCCAGGGTGACCGAGCCGGTGGAGGGGGCGAGGAAGCCGCCCATCATGTTGATGAGGGTGGACTTTCCGGCGCCGTTGGGGCCGAGCAGGCCCGTGACGCCCGGGCCGATGGTCATCGTGATGTCGTTGACGGCGACCACGTTGCCGAACCAGCGGGAGACGTGGTCGATGCTGAGAGTGCTCATGGGCGCAGCCCATTCCTTGGAAGGGTGGTGGTGGGAGACGGGCTGGGCATGGTCACAGGCCCACCTTCTTGTAGCGCCGCGTCAGAAGGCCGTAGCAGGCCGCGATGAGTCCGAGGACGACGAGGACGTAGACCAGGCCCTGCGCGGTGCTCGGGCCGACTCCTCCGGGCGCGCGCGTGGTCGCACCGAGGAACGCGGACTGGACCCCGTCGATGAGCGTGACCGGTGAGAACAGGCCGATCCAGGGGATGACGCCGGTGTTGTTCTGCACATTGGCGATGGCCTGGAGCGTGGTGACGGCACCGGAGGAGATGGTCATCACGGCGATCACGGCGGCGATGCCGAAGCCCCGGCGCGGGGTGACGGCGGCGATGACCAGGCCGATGCCGGCGAACAGCAGCGAGAGCAGGGCCACGGAGACCAGTCCCTGAGCGAATTCCTTGGTCTGATGGGCGAAGCCCATCTTGGACAGCAGCGCGCCCGCGTACATCACCAGCAGCGGAGCGCCGGTGAGGATGAACAGGGCCGAGGCCAGCGCGGCGAACTTCGCCTGCACGTAGTCGGCGGTCTCGATGGGCCGCGAGAAGTACAGCGGCACCGTCTTGAAACGCAGGTCGCGGGAGACGGACTGGGGTGCCTGCGAGGCCACGTACAGGCTGATCACGGCCTGCATCACGATCGCGTAGCGGGTGTAGGACACCGGCAGTTCGTGTGCCTTGGTGGCGACCGCGACGGCCACCATGATGGCCGCGGGCACGCACATCACCGCGAACAGCAGCATCGGCAGCACCTTGGACTTCGCCGAGCGGCCGAGGCCGTAGGCGCCGCGCAGGGACTGCGAGTACAGCGAGCGGCGGGCGTAGGCGCGGCCGAGGCGCGGGCCGTCGTAGCCGCGGTAGCCGATGTCGTGGATGCGGGTCTGGTCGACGGCGGGCATGCCCGCCGTGTGCGTGGGCTGGTCAACCGCCATGGCCGACGGCCTCCTTCCGCTGCTCGTCGCTCTGGGTGAACACCTCGGAGATGTGGTGCCGGCGCTGCTCCATCCGCACCAGGCCGAGGCCCAGGTCGGCGACCACGTCGCGCACGAGGTCGTACGTCTCCTCGCCCGGGGCGCTCAGCAGCAGGATGCGCCCCGCGCCGGGCAGGCCGCCGCCCTCGTCGTGGGTGTCCACGCCGCGCGCGTGGAGCGCGTCACGGACCGCGCGGGTGCCGTCGGGGTGTTCGTCGCTGTCGGTGACCTCGATCGCGAGGGTGGTCGTGGTCTGCGTGAAGTCGGTGGTGGAGCTGGAGCGCAGCAGCTTGCCGCCGTCGACGACGACGACGTGGTCGCAGGTGCGCTCCAGCTCGCCCAGGAGGTGCGAGGTGACCAGGACCGAGATGCCGAAGTCGGTGTGGATGCGGCGGATCAGGCCGAGCATCTCGTCGCGGCCGACCGGGTCGAGGCCGTTGGTCGGCTCGTCCAGGAAGACCAGCTGCGGGTCGTGCACCAGGGCCTGGGCGAGCTTCACCCGCTGCTTCATGCCGGTCGAGTAGCCGCCGATGGGGCGGTAGCGCTCCTCGTACAGGCCGACATGGCGCAGGGTGTCCGCGGTGCGCTCGCGCGCGGCGGTGGGCGGCAGGCCGGACATACGCGCCATGTGGACGACGAACTCGGTGGCCGAGACGTCGGGTGGCAGGCAGTCGTGCTCCGGCATGTAGCCCACGCGCTCGCGGATGGCGGCGCCCTTGGTGGCGACGTCGAGGCCGAGCACTTCGGCGCGGCCCTCCGTGGCGGGGGACAGACCCAGCAGGATCTTGATGAGCGTGGACTTGCCGGCGCCGTTGGCTCCGACGAGTCCGGTCACACCGGGTCCGATGTCCACGGACAGCCGGTCGAGCGCGGTCACCCGGGGGAACCGCTTGCTCAGGCTTTCGGTCGCGATCACAGTCACGTCTTCGACCGTAGTGATGCGGGCCACGCCGGTCGTCAGACCACAGAGCCGTCTTGGCGTCAGCCTCGAGTATTACGGGGCCTTAAGGGATCCCCTGCCTGAGAGTTATCCACAGTCGCTCACGGAGCGTTGTCCACAGGCCTTGATCCCGCCTATTGACGCCACCTCTAACAACTGTCACATTCACCAGTGTCAAGTTACGGACGCGTACCGCAGTCGACGGGACGGGGCGGCATGACGACGGAAGTGAGCGGCGAACTCTCCGTGGAACTGCGGGGGTTCAGGCGGGTGCAGCGCCTCGCGTACGAGTGCGCGGAGGCGGTCGCGGCACGCCTCGGGCCGGGTGTGACCGAGCGCGAGGCGGCGCGGATGCAGCGGGAGTGGCTGCGC
This sequence comes from Streptomyces griseochromogenes, assembly GCF_001542625.1. NCBI lineage: Bacteria > Bacillati > Actinomycetota > Actinomycetes > Kitasatosporales > Streptomycetaceae > Streptomyces > Streptomyces griseochromogenes. Next base: position 10,690,462 of record NZ_CP016279.1, read on the forward strand.
GAGCGAGGGGTGCGGGACTGGTTCCACCTGCCCTTCGCCTGGTTCGGCGACCGCACGGCGTTCGTGAACTTCCGCATCCCCTTGCAGTTCTTCCCGACCGACCGCGCCCTGGAGCCCGGGATGCCGTTCATCCTGGACATGGCCCCGGTCTACGAGGGACACACGGCCGACATCGGCTATTCGGGCTCGCTCGGCGTCAACCCGGTGCAGGACCGGCTGATGGCCGACCTGGAGGCGCACCGCGAGCTGATCCTGCGCGAGGTGCGCGAGCGGCGGCCGCTGCGCGAGATCTACGAGGACGTGGACCGGCTCATGGTCCGCCAGGGCTACGCCAACCGGCACCGGGCGTATCCCTTCGGCGTGATCGCTCACAAGGTGGACCGGGTGAAGCAGCGCCGCTGGTCCCCGCACCTGTTCGGGTTCGGCACGCAGTCCCTGAAGGGCCTGGCCGCCGACGCTCTGCACGGCCACCGCGAGGGCTGGTCGCCCCTGTGGTCGCCGTACCGCTTCTCCGACCACCCCCCGCGACCGGGCCTGTGGGCGGTCGAACCGCACCTCGGCTTCCGGGGCACGGGCGCGAAGTTCGAGGAGATCCTGGTGGTCACCGACTCCCGGGACCCCGAGCAGAGCGCGTTCTGGCTGGACGACGATCTGCCGCACGTGCGGCGCTGGGCGGAGGAGAAGTGACGCTGAAGGGTGCGCGTGAGCGCCGGGTGCACACCGGCGGGGTCGAGCTGTGCGTGGCCGAGCTGGGCGATCCGGAGCAGCCGACGGTGGTGCTGGTGCACGGCTACCCGGACAGCAAGGAGGTCTGGTCCGAGGTCGCCGCACGCCTCGCGGACCGCTGCGGATTTCATGTCGTCCTGTACGACGTCCGCGGCCACGGCCGCTCCACGGCACCGCGGCCGCTGCGCGGCGGCTTCACCCTGGCGAAGCTCACGGACGACTTCCTGGCGGTCGTGGACGCGGTGAGCCCGGACCGGCCCGTGCACGTGGTCGGTCACGACTGGGGCTCGGTGCAGTCCTGGGAGTTCGTCACGGTGGGCCGCACGGAGGGCCGTATCGCCTCCTTCACATCGATGTCCGGACCGTCCCTGGACCACTTCGGGCACTGGATCAACGCCCGCGTGAAACGCCCCACGCCCCGCCGGGTGGGCCAGCTCCTCGGCCAGGGCGCCAAGTCCTGGTACGTCTATCTGCTGCACACGCCCGCCCTGCCGGAGCTGGCCTGGCGCGGCCCGCTCGGCAAGCGCTGGCCGAAGATCCTCCAGCGGGTCGAGAAGGTCCCCGCCGACGACTACCCGACCCCCTCCCTGCCCTCCGACGCGGCGCACGGCGCCTGGCTGTACCGGGACAACGTCCGCGCCCGGCTGCGCAGGCCGCGCCCCGACGCGTACGCGCACGCGCCCGTGCAGCTCATCACGCCCCAGGGCGACGCGTTCCTGTCCGAGCGGCTCTACGACGACCTCGACCAGTGGGTGCCGCGGCTGACCCGGCGCACGCTCCCGGCCAAGCACTGGATCCCGCGCACACGCCCCGATCAACTGGCCGCGTGGATCGAGGAGTTCGTGACATCCGTGGAGGGCGGCCGCACCGAGCCGGCCGCCACCGGCCGCCATGGCGACCGGTTCGGCGGGCAGTTGGTGCTGGTCACCGGCGCGGGCAGCGGCATCGGCCGAGCAACGGCGTTCGCGTTCGCGGAGGCCGGAGCGCGCGTGGTGGCCGTCGACCGCGACGCCGAGGCCGCGGCCCGCACCGCCGAGCTGTCCCGGCTGATCGGCGCGCCCGAGGCCTGGGCGGAGACGGCGGACGTCTCCGACGAGCAGGCCATGGAGAAGCTCGCCGAGAAGGTGCACCGTGCGTACGGCGTGCTGGACGTACTCGTCAACAACGCGGGGATCGGTCTGTCGGGATCGTTCTTCACCACGACCACCGACGACTGGCGCAAGGTCCTCGACGTCAACCTGTGGGGCGTGATCCACGGCTGCCGTCTCTTCGGGGCGCGGATGGCCGAGCGCGGCCAGGGCGGCCACATCGTCAACATCGCCTCGGCGGCCGCGTACCAGCCGTCCCGGGCACTGCCCGCCTACAGCACCTCCAAGGCGGCGGTCCTCATGCTCTCCGAGTGCCTGCGCGCCGAACTGGCCGCGCGGGACATCGGGGTCACGGCGATCTGCCCCGGCATCGTGAACACCAACATCACCTCCACGGCCCGCTTCACCGGTGTCGACGAGGCGGAGGAACGCCGCCGCCAGAAGCACTCGGCACGCCTCTACGGCCTGCGCAACTACCCTCCGGAGAAGGTCGCCGAGGCGGTCCTGGACGCGGTGACCCACAACAGAGCGGTGGTACCGGTGACACCGGAGGCCCGGGGCGCGCACCTGCTGTCCCGTTTCACGCCGGCGGTGTTGCGGCGGCTCGCACGGGTGGAGCCGAAATGGTGAGCAGAACACCGGGGTAGCCGCGGATTGCCGTAGCTGCGGGCAGTCGTGCCTCCCCCGGTGCCTTGAGGGCCTGGGGACCCCCAGAGCGGCGCGGGTGGGCGACGGGGCCCCGCTCGAGCGAAGTCGAGAGTGGGGGAGGCACCCCGTCGGCGCGGGCGAGCGCCCCCCGCCCGCCCCAACTCCGGTCACCGCAAAGGACCCCGCATGACCGACCCCCCGAGCCTGACGACCTACCGCATCGAAGACCTGGCCCACCGCACCCACACCACCGTGAGAACCATCCGCGCCTACCAGGACAAAGGCCTCCTGCCCCGCCCCGAACGGCAGGGCCGGGCCAATCTCTACTCCGACATCCACCTCACCCGCCTCCGCCAGATCACCCACCTCCTCGACCGCGGCTACACCCTGGCCTCCATCAAGGATCTCCTGGACGCCTGGGACACCGGCCGCGGCCTGGGCGGCGTCCTCGGCCTGGTGACCGAGGTGGAGGGCCCATGGACCGACGAGGAACCGTGCCGCATCACCCGCGCCGAACTGAACGCCCGCTTCGGCGGCGCGGACGACGACGCCGTGGCCGAGGCCGTCGAACTCGGCGTGCTGGAACCGGTCGACGGCGACCAGGACACCTTCCTCGTACCGAGCCCCCAAGAGCTGTACGTGGCAGCGGAGTTGCACGCGGCCGGGGTACCGCTGTCCGCGATATCGGATCACCTGAGGGAGTTGAGGGTCCAGGTCGAGCACATAGCCGCCCGTTTCCTGGAGTTCACCACCGAGTATGTCTTCGCCCGCTATCTCGACGACCCCGGCCACCGCACGGACGCACACGCGGCGGAAGCGGCCTCGCTGGTTCGCCGACTGCGCCCCCTGGCCCAGCAGACCGTGGACGCCGAACTCGCCCGCGCCATGCGCGTGTTCGCCGTCCAGCACCTGCGAACCCGGCTGGGCACGGGGAGACCGCCACAGCCGCGCACGGAGACGCGTTCCATCGACCTCCCCGCGGAGACGATCGGCGCCGTGGAGCGCCTCGTTGGTCGCGCGCACACGTCCGCCTTCATCACGCTGGCAGCCGAACGGGAGGTCGCAGCAAGGGCCTTGGACGAGTTCGCCTCATCACATCGTCCGCACATCGAACTTGGCGAATGACCCTGAACTGACAACCAGTTGTCCACAAGTTCCTCAATTCCCCTGTGGATAACTCCACTTGGTTGTGGATCAAACCTCCAGGCGAAAATAACCTGCGTGATCCGTGTCTCTCCCGCACCCTGGAGAGATGGATGAAAGACGCACCGTGAAGGTGTCCAAATACCTCTCGAAGCACCTGCGCCATCAGCCCGAACGCATCGGCCTCACCCTCGACGACGGCGGCTGGGTGGAGATCGACAGGCTGATCGCCGCGGCCGCCGCACACGGCTTCCGCTTCTCGCGCGAGGAACTCGACCACGTCGTGGCCACCAACGACAAGCGGCGCTTCGCGATCGAGGGCACAAGGATCCGCGCCAGTCAGGGCCACAGCATCGACATCGACCTGGGCCTGCCCCCGGCGACCCCGCCGCCGTACCTCTACCACGGGACCGTCGCCCGCAGCCTGGACGCGATCCGCGCCGAGGGCCTCAGGCCCATGAACCGGCACGACGTCCACCTCTCGGCGGACCGCGAAACCGCGACCCGGGTCGGCGCCCGCCGCGGCAGTCCCGTCGTCCTCGCCGTGGACTCCGGCGCCATGCACCGCGACGGCCACATCTTCCACCGCAGCGCGAACGGCGTGTGGCTCACCCAGGCCGTACCGCCCCGCTACCTGCGCTTTCCCGAGGGCCACTGACGTGCGGCGGGCCGTCCGGGCATGATCAGTGGTATGGACCACTCGCCCGACCGTCTGCCCACCACCGAAGCCGCCGTCACCGCCCTGCGCGCCCTCGCCGCCGAGTACGCACGCGAGATCGAGGTGACCCACGACATCGGCGCCGACCGGACCACCCGCCGCAGCGCCGCGGGCATCGGCGTCACCACCGACCCCGACGGCTCCCTGCCCCACGAGGCGTACATCGAGTTCGGCGGACTCCCCCGGGTGAGCGTGCGGCTCTATCCGGAGGACGACGCGCTGATCACCGTCGAGGACATCGAGTGCCCCGACATCCCGCGCGACGACGTCCCCGCCTTCCTCCGCTCCGTCTTCGCCGGTCTCGCCCACGTCAGAGCGCGCCGCTTCCCGCCCGGCTACCGCCTCGTCGTCCCGCTGCCCGGCGACCGCGCGCATGTGGAGTACATCCCGGGGGTCCTGCTCACCCCGTGGCTCAGCGGGCACGTACGGTGACCGTTTTCGGTCATTGTCGGTCGGTCCCCTTACTCTCGGACGCATGAGTCTGCGACTGAGCACCGTGATCCTGCCGTACCGTCGCTGGAGCGAGGGCGGCCGTTCGGCCTGGATGCGCGCCGAGCAGCTCGGTTTCCACACCGCGTACACCTATGACCACCTGTCCTGGCGCAGCTTCCGCGACGGCCCGTGGTTCGGTGCCGTACCAACGCTGACCGCCGCCGCGGCCGTCACCGACCGGCTCCGCCTGGGCACGCTGGTCACCTCGCCGAACTTCCGGCACCCGGTGACCCTCGCCAAGGAACTGATCTCCCTGGACGACATCTCCGGCGGCCGCGTCACCCTGGGCATCGGCGCGGGCGGCACGGGTTTCGACGCCACCGCTCTCGGCCAGGAGCCGTGGACGCCGCGCGAGCGCGCCGACCGCCTCGCCGAGTTCGTGCCGCTGCTCGACCGGCTCCTCACCGAGGACGCCGTCTCCTTCGAGGGCCGCTTCTACTCGGCGCACGAGGCGCGCAACATCCCCGGCTGCGTCCAGCGGCCCCGGCTGCCCTTCGCGGTGGCGGCCACCGGCCCGCGCGGACTGAAGCTCGCCGCGCGCCACGGACAGGCGTGGGTGACCACCGGCGACCCGAAGCTGTACGAGAACGGCACCCCGGAGCAGTCCCTCGAGGCGCTGCGCGGCCAGACGGAGAAGCTGTCCGAGGCATGCGCGGCAATCGGCCGGGACACGGCCGGGCTGGACAAGATCCTGCTCACCGGTTTCACCCCGGACCGCGGCCGGCCGCTGCAGTCCCTGGACGCCTTCGTGGACTTCGCCGGCCGCCACCGGGAGCTGGGATTCACCGAGATCGTGATCCACTGGCCCATCCCTGACTCCGACTTCGCCGCGGACGAGAAGGTCTTCGAGCGGATCGCCATGGAGGCACTCGCCCAGCTGCCGTGACACAGGCGACTCATCCGGCCGCCATGGCACTGGGGGGCGCCCGGCCGCCATGACAGCGCGTGGGCGCCGCTGTGACCCCGGGGGCGGACGGCGCCCTTCGGCCATCGGTGATGTGTCCGTGGACTCATCTGTGCGGACTTCCGCACGGCCGTGCTGGCATATGCGCGAGAATGGCCGGGTGACCTCAGCGACCAGACAGCCCGGGACCCCGGCCGCCGCCCTACGGCCGCGGCTGATCGCCACCGACCTCGACGGCACTCTGCTGCGCGACGACAAGTCGGTCTCCCCGAGGACGGTCGCCGCACTGGCCGCCGCCGAAGACGCGGGCATCGAGGTCTTCTTCGTCACCGGCCGCCCGGCCCGCTGGATGGACGTCGTCAGCGAGCACGTCCACGGCCACGGCCTGGCGATCTGCGGCAACGGCGCCGCCGTCGTCGACCTGCACGGCGGCCCCGGCACCCACCGGTTCGTGAAGGTCCGCGAGTTGGCCCGGCAGAACGCCCTGGACGCCGTACGGCTGTTGCGCGACGCGGCACCCGGCACGGTCTTCGCCGTCGAGCAGACGTACGGCTTCCACCAGGAACCGGCCTATCCCAAGCTGCACATGGAGATACCGGACAACCTGCTGCCCGCCGAGGCCCTCCTCGCCGCCGACGGCCCGGACGCCGACCAGCCCGTGCTCAAGATCCTCGCCTACCACCCCGACCTCGACCCGGACGCCTTCCTCACCCTCGCCCGCCTCGCGATCGGCGACCGCGCCAACGTCACCCGTTCCAGCCCCAGCGCTCTGCTGGAGCTCAGCGGCCCGGGTGTCTCCAAGGCCAGCACGCTCGCCCTGTGCTGCGCCGAGCGCGGCATCTCGCACGAGGAGGTCGTCGCCTTCGGTGACATGCCCAACGACGTCGAGATGCTGACCTGGGCCGGACGGTCGTACGCGATGGGCAACGCCCACCCCGCGGTCGTCGCCGCAGCCTCGGGCCGAACCGTCGCCAACAACGAGGACGGCGTGGCGGTCGTGATCGAACGGCTCCTCGCCGAACACATCTGACCACGCGTCACCGTCACCGCGACCCCACGAGCGACTCCGCCGCCTCCTCCCGGAGCGCCATCGTGCGCAGCGGCCCGTCCACGGCCGCCAGCTCCGCGTACGGTCCCCGTTGCACCACCCGGCCCGCATCGAGCACGACCACCTCGTCCACCGCGTCGAGCCCCGCCAGCCGATGGGTGATCAGCAGCGTCGTACGGCCCTGGGTGGCGACCAGCAGATCCGCTGTGAGCGCGTCCGCCGTCGGCAGGTCCAGGTGCTCGGCGGGCTCGTCCAGGACGAGCACGGGGAAGTCGGCGAGCAGCGCGCGAGCGAGCGCGAGACGTTGGCGCTGCCCGCCGGACAGCCGCGCCCCGTGCTCGCCGACGAGCGTGTCCAGGCCGTCGGGCAGCCCGTCCACCCAGTCCAGCAGCCGGGCCCGGGCCAGCGCGTCGCGCAGGTCGGCCTCGGTGGCGTCCTTCCGGGCGAGCAACAGGTTCTCGCGCACGGTGCTGTCGAAGAGGTGCGCGTCCTGGGCGCACAGTCCGACGAGGCGGCGTACGTCGTCGCCGGCCAGCGCGCAGGCGTCCACACCGGCGAGCGTGTACGAACCGGCCTGTGGGCCGAGGAACCGCAGCAGTACCTGGGCGAGCGTCGTCTTGCCGGAGCCGGACGGCCCGACCACGGCGATCCGGCGCCCCTGTTCCAGGGTGAGATCGAGCCCGGCGAGCGCGTCCCGGTGCTGCCCCGCGTGCCGTGCGGCCAGGCCCTTGACCACGACCGGGAAGGGCGCCGCGGGCGCCTGCCGGGGCCGCTCCGGCTCCCGCACGGGCTCCGGAGCGTCCAGCACCTCGTACACGCGCTCCGCGCTGCGCCGCGCCCGCTGCCGGAGGCGCACGGCGAGCGGCAGTCCCAGCACGGCCTCGAAGGCGGCCAGCGGGGTGAGGACCACCACAGCCATCGCCACACCGCCGAGCCTGCCCGCGGCCACCGCCTGGGCGCCCAGCAGCGCGGTGGCGGTGACGGTCAGGCCGGAGATCAGCGTGGTGAGGCCGTCGCCGAGCGCGGTGACGGTGGCGGCGCGCGAGGCGATCCCGGTGAGCGTGCCGTCGGCCTGCCGGGCAGCGGCCGTACGGGCCGGCAGCGCCCCGGCGACGGTCAGCTCGGCGGTCCCGGTGAGCAGGTCGCTCACGCGGGTCGCGAGCACGCCCCGGGCGGGCGCCAGCCGCCGCTCGGTGCGCCGGGCCGCGGCCGCGGTGATCACGGGGACACCGGCGCCGGCCACGACGAGGCCCACCGCGAGCGCGGCCCCGGCCTCGGGCAGCAGCCAGGCCGTGAAGGCGACCGAGGCGGTCGAGACGGCCACCGCGACCCCGGCGGGCAGCAGCCAGCGCAGCCAGTAGTCCTGGAGTGCGTCCACATCGGCGACCAGCCGGGCGAGCAGATCGCCTCGGCGAGCCGTGCGCAGCCCTGCGGGCGCCAGCCGCTCCAGGCGCCGGTAGACGGCGACCCGGGTGTCGGCCAGCATCCGCAGCACGGCGTCGTGCGACACCAGCCGTTCGGCGTACCGGAAGACGGCCCGCCCGATGCCGAAGGCCCGTGTCGCCGTCACGGCCACCATCAGATAGAGCACCGGCGGCTGTTGCGAGGCCCGCGAGATGAGCCAGCCGGAGGTGGCCATCAGCCCGACGGCGCTGCCGAGCGCGAGGGCCCCGAGCAGCAGCGCGAGAAGCAGCCGGCCGCGTCGGGGACCGGCGAGACTCCAGACCCGGGCAAGCGCACCCCGAGGGCGCGTCGGGGGCTGTTCTGTCGCGCCGCTTGCCAAGTGGCCGAGCCGCGTGGCGGACGGTCGGGGGTCCAGCGGGCGGAGCCCCCTGGGAAGATCGGCGTCCGCCGGGTACGCCAACGGTTCCGTGCCCTCCAGCCGCACCACCCGATCGGCGACCTCCAGCAGCGCCGGCCGATGCACGACAAGCATCACCGTGCGGCCCACCGCAAGCCGCCGCACCGCCGCCACGACCTCGGCCTCCGTCGCCCCGTCCAGCGCGGCCGTCGGCTCGTCCAGCAGCAGTACGGGCCGGTCGGCGAGGAAGGCCCGGGCCAGCGCGAGCCGTTGCCGCTGGCCGGCGGACAGCCCGGCTCCGTCCTCCCCGAGCACCGTGTCGATTCCCTCGGGCAGCGCGTCCACGAACTCCAGCGCGCCGGCCTCCGCGAGGGCCCCGCGTACGGCGGTGTCGTCCGCGTCGGGCCGGGCCAGCCGTACATTCTCCGCGATGGTCCCGGCATACAGGTGCGGCAGTTGCGGCACCCAGGCGATCCGCGACCGCCACCGCTCCAGGTCGACATCCGCGAGATCGACTCCCCCGATCCGCACCCGGCCCTCGGTGGGCCGTACGAACCCCAGCAGCACGTTCAGCAGCGTCGACTTGCCCGCGCCGCTCGGTCCCACGAGCGCCACCGTCTCGCCGGGCTCCACGGTGAAGCGGACGTCGGTCACGGCATCCACAGACCGCCCCGGGTAGCGGACTGTCACCCCGTCGAAGACCACCGCGCCCGCGGGCACCGCCGCGGTCCCCGACGCCGGGACGGGCGTCTCCAGCACGGCGAAGATCTCCTCGGCCGCGGCGAGCCCCTCCGCCGCCGCGTGGTACTGCGCGCCCACCTGGCGCAGCGGCAAATACGCCTCGGGCGCCAGCATCAGGATGACCAGGCCGATGTACAGGTCCATGTCGCCGTGCACGAGGCGCATGCCGATCGTCACCGCGACCAGCGCCACCGACAGCGTGGCCAGCAACTCCAGGGCGAAGGAGGAGAGGAAGGCGATCCGCAGAGTGCGCATCGTGGCCTGGCGGTACTCGCCGGTGATCCGGCGAATGGAGTCGGCCTGGGCCTTGGCCCGGCCGAACACCTTCAGCGTGGGCAGCCCGGCGACGACGTCCAGGAAGTGGCCGGAGAGCCGGGACAGCAACCGCCACTGCCGGTCCATCCGGGACTGTGTGGCCCAGCCGATCAGCATCATGAAGAGGGGAATCAGCGGCAGAGTGCCGACGATGATCGCCGCCGACACCCAGTCCTCGGTGACGATCCGCGCCAGCACGGCGACCGGGACGACCACCGCGAGCCCCAACTGGGGGAGATAGCGCGAGAAGTAGTCGTCCAGGGCGTCCACCCCGCGGGTGGCGAGGGTGACCAGCGAGCCGGTCCGCTGACCGCTCAGCCACCCCGGGCCCAGTTGGGCAGCGCGCTCCAGCAGCCGCCCGCGCAGCTCCGATTTCACGGCCGCGCTCGCGCGGTGCGCCGCGAGTTCGGTCAGCCACGCGACAACCGATCGGCCGATGGCCACAGCCGCCAACAGCAGCAGGGGAGTGCGCAGTTCAGCGATGGACTGTCCGTGCTGGAACGCTCCGACCACCACGTCGGCGATGAGCATGGCCTGGGCGATGACCAGCCCGGCGCCGACGGCGCCCAGACCGACGACCCCCACAAGGAAGAAGCGGGTGGCACGGGCGTAGCGCAGAAGACGCGGATCGATCGGTTTCACGTGAAACAAGCCCTTCGTTCCAGAGGGTGTGTTTCACGTGAAACACACCCTCGGCGAACTCAGTGCGCGGAGCCCGCGGCAGCGTCAGGAGCGATGTGCTGCGTGCCGATCCGCTTACGGAACACCCAGTAGGTCCAGCTCTGGTACAGCAGGACGAGCGGCGTGGCGATGGCCGCGCACCACGTCATGATCTTCAGGGTGTACGGGCTCGACGAGGCGTTGGTGACGGTGAGGCTCCAGTCCCCGTTGAGCGTGGACGGCATGACGTTCGGGAAGAGCGACAGGAACAGCATCGCCACGGACGCCGCGATGGTCAGACCGGACAGGGCGAACGACCATCCCTCACGCCCCGCCTGATTGGCCACCAGAGCCGCCACCAGGGCTACGACCGCCACGATCAGGGCCACCAGGCTCTTGCCGTCCCCACTGTCGGCCTGCGTCCACACCAGGAAGCCGACGGCCAGTACGGAGGTGACGAGACCGACCCACAGCGCCAGCTTGCGCGCCCGCAGCCGGATCTCACCGACCGTCTTGAGAGCGGTGAACACCGTTCCGTGGAAGGTGAACAGGGTCAGCGTCACCAGGCCACCGAGCAGAGCGTAGGGGTTGAACAGGTCCGCGAGGGTGCCGACGTACTCGAAGTGCTGGTCGATCTTCACGCCCCGCACGATGTTCCCGAAGGCCACGCCCCACAGGAACGCCGGGATGAGCGAGGTCCAGAAGATGGCCGTCTCCCAGTTGCGCTGCCAGTTCTCCTCGGGCCGCTTCGCCCGGTACTCGAAGGCGACACCCCGGACGATCAGACAGACCAGGATGACCAGCAGGGGCAGGTAGAAGCCGGAGAAGAGGGTGGCGTACCACTCGGGGAAGGCGGCGAAGGTGGCACCGCCCGCCGTGAGCAGCCACACCTCGTTGCCGTCCCAGACGGGCCCGATGGTGTTGATCAGCACCCGGCGCTCGGGCCGGTTCCGGGCCAGCAGCTTGGTGAGGATGCCGACCCCGAAGTCGAATCCCTCCAGGAAGAAGTAGCCGGTCCACAGGACGGCGATCAGGACGAACCAGACGTCGTGAAGTTCCATGACTGTCCCCTCGGCCTAGTACGAGAAGGCCATCGGCTTGTCGGCGTCACGGGTGTCGCCGCCGATCTTCGTGGGCGGGTTGAGGTCGGCCTCCGTCAGCTCGGGCGGGCCGGCCTTGACGTACTTCGCGAGCAGCTTGACCTCGACCACGGCGAGGATCGCGTACAGCGTGGTGAAGACGATCATCGAGGTGAGGATCTCGCCCTGGGAGACGCCGGGGGAGACCGCGTCCCGGGTCTGCAGGACGCCGTAGACGGCCCACGGCTGACGGCCCATCTCGGTGAAGATCCAGCCCCAGGAGTTGGCGATCAGCGGGAACGCCAGGGTCCAGATCGCGATGCGCCAGTACCAGGTGGTCAGCTTCGGGCCGAGCGCCTTGTTCTTGAAGAGGACCAGATGCGGCACCTCGTCGTCACCGACCCGCAGGTGCTCGGGCAGCATGAACTTCTTGCGGGTCAGCCAGAGCCCGGCGAGACCGAGGGCGAAGGAGGCCATGCCGAAGCCGATCATCCAGCGGAAGCCCCAGAAGGCCACCGGAATGTTGGGCCGGTAGTCGCCGGGTCCGAACTTCTGCTTTTCGGACTTGTTGACGTCGTTGATGCCGGGGACGGACGAGGTGAAGTCGTCGTTGGCGAGGAAGGACAGCAGGCCCGGTATCTCGATCGCGACGGTGTTGTGGCCCTTCTCCACGTCGCCGTAGGCGAAGATCGAGAACGGCGCCGGCTTCTGACCGTCCCACAGCGCCTCGGCGGCCGCCATCTTCATCGGCTGCTGCTTGAACATGACCTTGCCGAGCGTGTCACCGCTGATCGCGGTGAGCAGACCGGCGATGACCACGGTGATCAGGCCCAGCCGCAGCGAGGTCTTCATCTCGCGGATGTGCTTCTTGCGGGACAGGTGGTAGGCCGAGATGCCCACCATGAAGGCGCCGCCGGTCAGGAAAGCCGCGGACAGGGTGTGGAAAGCCTGGCTGAGCGCGGTGTTCTGGGTCAGCACGGCCCAGAAGTCGGTCAGCTCGGCACGCCCCCTCGCCTTGTCGATCTTGTAGCCGACGGGGTGCTGCATCCAGGAGTTGGCCGCGAGGATGAAGTAGGCCGACAGGATCGTGCCGATCGAGACCATCCATATGCAGGCCAGATGGATCTTCTTGGGCAGCTTGTCCCAGCCGAAGATCCACAGGCCGATGAAGGTGGACTCGAAGAAGAACGCGATCAGGGCCTCGAAGGCGAGCGGGGCGCCGAAGATGTCACCGACGAAGCGCGAGTAGTCCGACCAGTTCATGCCGAACTGGAACTCCTGCACGATGCCGGTGACCACACCCATCGCGATGTTGATGAGGAAGAGCTTGCCCCAGAACTTCGTCGCCCTGAGGTACTTCTCGTTCTCCGTGCGCACCCAGGCCGTCTGCAGCCCGGCCGTGAGCGCGGCCAGGGAGATCGTCAGCGGAACGAACAGGAAGTGGTAGACGGTGGTGATGCCGAACTGCCATCGCGCCAGTGTCTCCGGCGCCAAAGCCATTTCCACGTCGTCAGCTCCTTACTTCGCCGTGGTCGCGGCAGCTTGCCCCTTTTGTCATGCACATCACGGGAGCAAACGGGCGAGCTTGTGAACGCGTTCACATTCACAAGCCATTATGACGCACTGATTTTCGGCAACAGAAGGGGGGTCCCTCCTTTGCCTTCGAGTCAAGACCTTGGCAGCGACTTCAACATATTGTTGAATTGCGGTCCATGCAGATACGGATCTCGTGGCCTGCGGGCCACCTCATCGCGAGCCTTGAGAACACACCGACCGCGCAGGCCCTCGGCAAGGCTCTGCCGCTCGTCTCCACCGCCCACACGTGGGGCGAGGAGGTCTATTTCGACACGGGTGTGTCCGTTTCGCGTGAAACGGATGCCCGGCAGGTCGTCGAGCCGGGCACGGTGGCCTTCTGGACGGACGGCGACGCCCTCGCCCTCCCCTACGGCCCCACGCCGATCTCGCGAGGCGACGAGTGCCGCCTCGCGAGCCCGTGCAACGTCCTCGGAAGCGTGGACGGGGACGCCGCCGTCCTGGCGACCGTGCGGGACGGCGACCCCATACGCGTGGAACTGATCGACGCATAGGGCTGCTTGCCCGCCGATCGGAGCTACAGCTCCTTGCGGAACGCTTCCGCCACCTTCAGGAAGATGTCGTTCGCCTCGATCTCTCCGACCGTCACCCGCACACCCTCGCCCGGGAACGGCCGGACCACCACGCCGTGCTCCTCGCACGCCGCCGCGAACGCGACGGCGCGCTCCCCCAGCCGCAGCCACACGAAGTTGGCCTGGGTCTCCGGCACCGTCCACCCCTGGGCCCGCAGCCCGTCGACCACGCGCGTGCGCTCGCACACCAGTGAGCCGACCCGGCCCAGCAACTCGTCCTCGGCCCGCAGCGAGGCGATCGCCGCTTCCTGCGCGAGCTGGCTGACACCGAAGGGCACCGCCGTCTTGCGCAGCGCCGCCGCCACCGGCTCATGGCCGATCGCGAAACCGACGCGCAGCCCGGCCAGGCCGTAGGCCTTGGAGAACGTGCGCAGGACGCAGACGTTGGCCCGCTTCCGGTACAGCTCGACACCGTCGGGCACCTCGGGGTCACGGATGAACTCCCGGTAGGCCTCGTCCAGCACCACCAGCACATCACCGGGCACCCGGTCGAGGAACCGTTCCAGCTCGGCCCGCCGCACCACCGTGCCGGTCGGGTTGTTGGGGTTGCAGACGAAGATCAGGCGCGTCCGGTCGGTGATCGCGTCCGCCATCGCGTCCAGGTCGTGCACATCGCCCGGCGTGAGCGGCACCTGCACCGACCGGGCGCCGCTGATCTGCGTGATGATCGGGTAGGCCTCGAAAGAGCGCCAGGCGTAGATCACCTCGTCGCCGGGGCCGCTGGTGGCCTGGATCAGCTGCTGGGCGACGCCCACGGAGCCGGTACCGGTGGCCAGGTGGGAGAGCGGGACGCCGAAGCGCTCCGAGAGCTCGTTCATCAGCCCGGTGCAGGCCATGTCCGGGTAGCGGTTGAAGTTGGCGGCCGCCGCGGTCACGCTCTCCATCACGCCGGGCAACGGCGGATACGGGTTCTCGTTGGAAGACAGCTTGTAGGCGACCGGCCCGCCGGCCGCGGCGGGCCTGCCCGGCTTGTAGGTGGGGACACCCTCCAGCTCAGCGCGCAGCTTGGGGCTCATCTCGCTCACCGCAGTCCTCCTCGCGACCACCGGCGGACCGTCGACGCCGCCGGCTTCCAATACTCCTCACCATATGAGGATTCGGCGCCCGTGCGTACAGGTGCGCGTCAGCAAGAGGCGAACCTCATCACTCCCCGCGGCATCCCGGGCATCGTCACACGAAGGCGTACGTATCGGGGGGCGCGCCGTACATATATCTACGCGCCGGTGGCTCACGCCGTGGCGCGCATCACCCGTGAAGGTGAGTTGAGACCTCTTCGAGACATCGGACACTTGGCAGGCCCATGCGCGTCGACAAGACACGTCTCGGCATGAGATCGGTCAACTGACTTACTTTCTAAGGCAGTTGACCCCTAATGACCTTGCAGAAACGTACCTGTCAACGCGTGCATATGCGTCCGCACTACCCCACCGCATGAGCCCTACTATCGGCTCGCCATGACAGCAGCAGGGAAGCACCAGGTGAGCCGCGCGGAAACCTCACGTCGAGGCAGTCGGCCGGGCCGGGCGGGCATCAGAGACGTGGCCGCCGCCGCCGGAGTCTCCATCACGACCGTGTCCGACGCCCTCAACGGCAAGGGCCGGCTCCCAGATGCCACCCGGCGCCATGTCCGCGAGGTCGCCGACCGGCTGGGATACCGCCCCTCGGCCGCCGCCCGCACCCTCCGTACCGGCAAGTCCGGCCTGATCGGCCTGACCGTGACGACGTACGGGGATGAACCTTTCACCTTCACGGAGTTCGCGTACTTCGCCGAGATGGCCCGGGCCGCCACCTCCGCCGCGCTCGCCCGCGGCTACGCCCTCGTCATCCTGCCCGCGACCTCCCGCCACGACGTGTGGTCCAACGTGGCCCTGGACGGCACGGTCGTCATCGACCCCTCCGACCAGGACCCGGTGGTCAGCGAACTGGTCCGCCAGGGTTTACCGGTCGTCTCCGACGGCCGCCCGGCCGGCTCGCTCCCGGTCACCGCGTGGGTCGACAACGACCACGAGGCCGCCGTCCTCGGGATCCTCGACCACCTCGCCGACGCCGGCGCCCGCCGGATCGGCCTGCTCACGGGCACGACGACGGACACCTACACCCACCTGTCGACCACCGCCTACCTGCGCTGGTGCGAGCGGGTGGGCCAGGATCCGGTCTACGAGGCCTACCCGGCGCACGACCCGTGCGCCGGCGCCGTCGCCGCCGACCGGCTGCTCGCCCGGCCCGACCGGCCGGACGCGGTCTACGGCCTCTTCGACCCCAACGGCACCGATCTGCTCGCCGCCGCCCGCCGCTACGGTCTGCGCGTCCCGGACGACCTGCTGCTCGTGTGCTGCAGCGAGTCCACGGTGTACGCCAACACCGAGCCGCCCATCACCACGCTCTCCCTGAAACCGCGCCGGATCGGCACGGCCGTGGTCCAGCTCCTCATCGATGCCATCGAAGGCGTGGAGTCGGACCAGCCCGTCGAACAGGTGATACCGACCGAACTGATCGTGCGTACCTCCTCCCAGCGGCGTCCCCCACGCACGACCGTCAGCCCGCCACGGGCTCCGGAGGAGGGGTAGGGGCGCCGTGCCGGCACGGTGGGGCCGGCACGGTCGGGTCGGCCACCCTCCGCCCTCGGCCGCCCGGCGCCCACGGGTGCGGCCACCCGGTTCGCCCGAGTTGTCGCCCCCGTCACACGGGTCGTCGCCCGCCTCACACGGGTCGGCCGCCCCGGTTCGCCCGGCGCGGTGCGAGCCGCGGTGGCCGGCCGACCGCCTCGCCGGGCGGCCTACGGATGGCCGGCAGCCGGTCGAAGCCCTGCCCAAACGGGGCGAAAGCCGCGGTGAACTGGAGTCTTGTTCCGATTCACCACCCCTGGGTCATCACACGGCGCGACGCGCATTCCTATGATGGGCCCACGACACCGCTGGCCGCTGCGACCAGGCAGTCCGAAGCGGTGCAGCTGCGGCGCGATGGTGGAGGGGTCTGATGACTCAGGGGGCCGGTCAGGGACCGGAAGTGGAGCGGACGGCGACGTTGCGCGACTTCCGGGTACCCGCATACGTCCACGAGACCGGTCCGTACGCCCACACCCACCCCGCCGAGACCGCCCCGCCCGTGGCCGAGGCCTACCCCGACGGCTACACGCCCACCGAGCGCGACCTCCCCGTCATCAACCGCGGCGACACCGTCCAGGTCTCGGTCGACCCGGCCCCCGCCGCCCCGGCACCGCAGCCCGCGACGGGCCCCGGCCCGCTGTACGTCGTCGGCGACGTCCACGGCTACCTCGACGAACTGGTGACCGCCCTGCAGGAGAAGGAGCTGATCGACGCCTCGGGCCAGTGGTGCGCGGGCACCACCCGGCTGTGGTTCCTCGGCGACTTCACCGACCGCGGCCCGGACGGCATCGGCGTCATCGACCTGGTGATGCGGCTCTCCGCCGAAGCCGCCGCGGCCGGCGGGTACTGCAAGGCCCTCATGGGCAACCACGAGCTGCTGCTGCTCGGCGCCAAGCGCTTCGGCGACACCCCCGTCAACTCCGGTGCGGGGACCGCCACCTTCCAGGCGGCCTGGCTGCTCAACGGCGGCCAGAAGACCGACATGGACCGTCTCCAGGACCACCACCTGCAGTGGATGGCCCGTCTCGACGCCGTCGAGGCGGTCGACGGATACCTGCTCATCCACTCCGACACCACCGCCTACCTCGACTACGGCGACTCCATCGAGGCGGTCAACGACACCGTCCGCGAGACACTGACCCGCAACGACGCGGACGAGGTCTGGGACCTGTTCCGCAAGTTCACCAAGCGCTTCTCCTTCCGGGACGAGGGCGGCGCGGACGCCGTGCGCTCCCTCCTCGATACGTACGGCGGCACCCGCGTCGTTCACGGCCACAGCCCCATCCCCTATCTGCTCGGCGACGTCGGATCCGAGGACGACGACGAGAACAGCGGCCCCGTGGTCGAGGGGCCTCATGTCTACGCCGACGGGCTCGCCATCGCCATGGACGGCGGCGTGACCATGGCCGGAAAACTGCTGGTCCAGCAACTACCTCTGGATATCTGAGCATTCATGGGGCAGGCGCCGGTCCAGACGCGTGCTGGACGGTATGCGCGCAGGTCGGCAGGCAATTTCCGGCAACCCCCTGTCACCGCGTGCCGTCGCGGCTCTACCATCGGCTTATCCGTAGCAGGCTCCCCTCCGTTTCTGCCCGACGGCTCGCCGGTGTGCGAGCCCCAAGCCCTACGGAGCATCGGGGGATGCACATGAACAGCGTTCCGCAGCACCTGCTGAGCGAGGACCGCCAGGAATTCGAGCGGATCCTCGATGAGGCGCTGCGCTCCGCACCACACCGACCGGAACTGGCCGCTGTCGGACAACGACTCAACCCCGAACAGCTGCGCACCATGGCGCTCGACGCCACCGCACTGATCACGGCGGCCGCGGCGACCGAGTACCAGCACTACGTGAAGGTCCGCGAGCAACTGCGCCACCCGGCGCCGTCCGCCCCCTCGACCGCCCACGACTCCGGTTCCCCGGAACCGGCTTCGGACACGACGGGGCTCGCCACCACCCTCGCGGAGGACGCCGAGACGGCCGAGACCGGAGCGGGCGCCGTCGCCGTGATCGCGGTGCTGGCCCCCGTCCTGGCCGGAACCGCCGCCGCGATCTTCCTGCTCGTCGGTTACATCCTGAAAATGCTGGACCCCAACCAGGGTTTCGCCCAGACCATGCTCACCGCGGGCTGGGTCTTCAGCGCCGTGGCCGCGGCCGCGATCCTCGTCGCGGCGATCGCGCTGCTGCTCACCGCGCTGCGCAACAGCGCCTCGGCGGACGCCGAAGCCCATGACGCGGCAAGCAGGCAGGTGGCCAGGGCCAGAGAGGCCTGGCGGGACGCCCTGCTGGAGTACGGCATCCTGCCGTTCCTGCGGGACGCGCTCGCCCAGCCCGACACGGCTGCCCTGCACCCCACGACCCCGTCGGCCCCGACCAGCCGCATGCCGCGCCTCGGCTACGGCCGGCCCGGCTTCAGCAGCCCCGACGACGGCTCGGCCTCCGGCCGCCCCAGCTTCACCAGCCCGGACTACACCAGCCCCGAATTCGGCGGCCCTGAGCACCAGCCGGACTAGCCCGCGAAGCCGGTACCTGTTCAAGGCAGCCCGCGCGCCCGAAGCGTGCCCGAGGCCGCTGACCAGGGGGCGGTACTCCCGGGTGCCACCCAGCGGAGCACCGCCCTGCCCTTTCACGGTCAGTCGGCGATGGGCAGGTACACCCTGTTCCCGCTCGCCGCGAACTCCTTCGACTTCTGCGCCATGCCCTGCTCGATCTCGGTCCGGCTGCCGCCGTGTTCGCGGCGGATGTCCTGCGAGATCTTCATGCTGCAGAACTTCGGCCCGCACATGGAGCAGAAGTGGGCCGTCTTGGCGGGCTCGGCCGGCAGGGTCTCGTCGTGGAACTCCCGTGCCGTGTCGGGGTCCAGGGCGAGGTTGAACTGGTCCTCCCACCGGAACTCGAAGCGGGCGTCGGACAGCGCGTCGTCCCACTCCTGCGCACCCGGGTGGCCCTTGGCGAGGTCGGCCGCGTGGGCGGCGATCTTGTAGGTGATGACGCCGGTCTTGACGTCGTCGCGGTTGGGCAGGCCCAAGTGCTCCTTGGGTGTGACGTAGCACAGCATCGCCGTGCCCCACCAGGCGATCATCGCGGCACCGATGCCGGAGGTGATGTGGTCGTACGCCGGCGCGACGTCCGTGGTCAGCGGGCCGAGCGTATAGAACGGAGCTTCATCGCAGATCTCCTGCTGAAGGTCGATGTTCTCCTTGATCTTGTGCATCGGGACGTGGCCCGGGCCCTCGATCATGGTCTGAACATGGAAACGCTTGGCGATCCGGTTGAGTTCCCCGAGCGTGCGCAACTCCGCGAATTGCGCCTCGTCGTTGGCGTCCGCGATCGAACCCGGCCGCAGGCCGTCGCCCAGCGAGTACGTGACGTCGTAGGCGGCGAGGATCTCGCAGAGTTCCTCGAAGTTCTCGTACAGGAACGACTCCTTGTGGTGCGCCAGGCACCACGCCGCCATGATCGAGCCGCCACGCGAGACGATGCCGGTCTTGCGGTTGGCCGTGAGCGGGACATACGGCAGGCGCACGCCCGCGTGGACGGTCATGTAGTCCACGCCCTGCTCGGCCTGCTCGATGACGGTGTCCTTGTAGATCTCCCAGGTCAGTTCCTCGGCCTTGCCGTCGACCTTCTCCAGCGCCTGGTAGAGCGGCACGGTGCCGATGGGGACGGGGGAATTGCGCAGCACCCACTCGCGGGTGGTGTGGATGTTGCGGCCGGTGGAGAGGTCCATGACCGTGTCGGCGCCCCAGCGGGTCGCCCAGGTCATCTTCTCCACCTCCTCCTCGATGGAGGACGTCACCGCGGAGTTGCCGATGTTGGCGTTGACCTTCACCAGGAATCGCTTACCGATGATCATCGGTTCGATCTCCGGGTGGTTGACGTTGGCCGGGAGGACCGCGCGGCCCGCCGCGATCTCCTCGCGGACCACCTCGGGCGAAACGTTCTCCCGGAGGGCCACGAACTCCATCTCCGGCGTGATCTCCCCCCGGCGTGCGTACGCGAGCTGTGTGACGGCCTTGCCGTCGCGGCCGCGGCGCGGCTGGCGCGGGCGTCCGGGGAAGACCGCGTCCAGGTTGCGCAGCCCGCCGCGCGGCGAGGTGTGCTTGATGCCGTCGTCCTCGGGACGGACGGGACGGCCCGCGTACTCCTCGGTGTCGCCGCGGGCGATGATCCAGTTCTCCCGCAGAGGCGGCAGGCCCCTGCGGACGTCGGTGTCGACGAGTGGATCGGTGTACGGGCCCGATGTGTCGTACAGCGTGACCGACTGCCCGTTGGTGAGGTGCACCTGACGGACCGGCACGCGCAGGTCGGGGCGGGTGCCCTCGACATACGCCTTGTGCCAGCCGATGGACTTCCCGGCCTCCTGGGACTTCTCGTCCTGGACGGAGGCAGGCGTGCGTGCGTCCTTGTTGGTCATGAGACCTACTCCCTACGCCGGCATTACCCGGTAACAGGTTCGGCGGTCGACGCAGCGGTTTCCGTCTGCCGATGTTTCCCGTGAAACGTCGTTCCACGTGAAACATCGCGAATACGGAGGTCAGCGCCCTCTCAGCCCGGTGCTCCGAGCTCCCGCGTGTGCAAAGGTGCCTCCACGCTAGCGTCAATTCGGGCGCGGTGAACAGAGGGCCCCTGTCGTTCTTGCGATGATCGGGCGGTGACCACGATGGACGAGTACCCCTACCCGCCTCCCGAGCCGCCACGCCACGGCGGCTCCGGACAGGGGGGCGGACACGGCGATGACGGCCATGCGACCGGTGACGGACGCGGCCAGGGTGCCGGGGCCGGAGGCGGTCATGCCCCGGGTTCGGGCGGCAGCCATGGCCACGGCCACTCGCATGGTCACAGCCACAGCCACGGCCCGGCCGCGCCCGTTTCGAAGCATCTGCGCAAGGTCATCGCGGCGATTCTGATCCCGTTCGCCGCGGCGGTCGTGATCGGCCTGGTGGTGCTCTGGCCCGGGGGAGCCCCGCCGCACGAGCGCACCGGCGTCGGCTTCGACCGCCAGACGCAGCAGGCCACGGTCACCAAGGTGGTCGAGGTGAGCTGCAAGTCGGTGAACGCGTCGGGGGACACCCCGACCGGCGACACCTCCACCGCCGAGGGCAATTCGGCGCAGCAGGAGGCGAAGGGCACCTGCAAGAAGGCGACGGTCCGGGTCGACACCGGCAAGGACAAGGGCCGTACCTTCACCGAGATCGTGCAGCCGGACCAGTCGCGGCAGTTGCGCCAGGACGAAAAGGTCGTGGTCGCCTACGAGCCCTCGGCACCGAGGGATCTGCAGTACTCCGTCACGGATGTGGACCGGAAGTTCCCGACGGCGCTGCTGGCGGGGATCTTCGCGCTCGCCGTCGTGGTGGTGGGCCGGATGCGCGGTGTCATGGCGCTGGTCGCGCTGGCCGTGAGCTTTCTGGTGCTCACGCTCTTCATCCTGCCCGCGATCCTGCAGGGTTCGAATCCGCTGATGGTGGCCGTTGTCGGGGCGAGCGCGATCATGCTCATCGCGCTCTACATGTGCCATGGGCTGTCGGCCCGTACCTCGGTCGCGGTGCTCGGCACCTTGGTGTCCCTCCTGCTGATCGGCGTCCTCGGCTCGGAGTTCATCGACTGGGCCGCGCTCACCGGCAACACGGATGACAACACCGGTCTGATCCATGGCCTGTATCCGTCGATCGACATGAGCGGTCTGCTGCTGGCCGGCGTCATCATCGGTTCGCTGGGTGTCCTGGACGATGTGACGGTGACCCAGACGTCGGCGGTCTGGGAGCTGCACGAGGCCAATCCGTCGATGGGCTGGCGCGGGCTGTACCGGGCGGGCATCCGCATCGGCCGTGACCACATCGCGTCGGTGGTCAACACCCTGGTCCTCGCCTACGCCGGTGCCGCGCTGCCGCTGCTGCTGCTGTTCTCGATCGCACAGAGCAGCGTGGGCACGGTGGCCAACAGCGAACTGGTGGCCGAGGAGATCGTGCGCACGCTGGTGGGGTCGATCGGCCTGGTGGCCTCGGTCCCGGTCACGACCGCCCTCGCGGCCCTGGTGGTCTCGGCCGACCGGCCCGGACCGGCCCCGGCGGCCCCCGCAGGGGCCCAGTCCGCCCCGGCGCGCGGCGGCCGGGGCCGGCGCCGGAAGCGGTGAGCGAGGCCGGGCAGGTCCGGGTACCCATCGAAGAAGCGTTCCTGCGCACGCTCAGACTGCACGGCGGAGCGCCTGGCGCCCCGTTGCCGGGGGCACGTCAGCCGGCGCTCTGTTCCTCGGCCAGGATGCGGTCCAGGGCCTCGTCGAGATGAGCGTCGAAGTCGGCCAGGGCACCCTCCTGGCCGAGCGGCACGAGCTTGTCCGTACGGTCCAGGAAGGCCACCAGCGGTGGCGCCGAGGAGCGGAACAGCGCCTGGTCGCCACCGACCTGAAGCCGGATCAGCACCTCGCCGAGCAGCTCGGAGTCGGCGGGCGCGATGTGCACGTCCCCCTCCCCGCACGGCCGCCCGACCCCGTCGATCAGCAGCTCACGACCGAAGGCCCAGGTCACCGGAGCATCGCCGGGAAGATGGAAAGTCAGCCGCACGGCATAGGGATCACAGGTCTCGTAGCGCAACTCCACCGGGATGCGGAAGGAGAGCTCCTCCGACACGAGAAAACTCATCATGACCTCTGCCTGTACGGATTCGCGCATTGCCTACCCCGTCGTATGACATCGATTGGCCGGGATTAATCCCCTTCGACCGTGGTGAAATCTTGCTCAACGTACACGAGAGATCACAAGGAGTGATTTTTCAGATACTGATAGAGCGCGCCAGCGAACCCAGATGGCGCCCGATTTCGGCCTGCAACCGCTGGGCGGCGGGCAACAGCCGGTCGCTCTGGTGGGCGGGGAGCGAAAGGGCCACCGAGGCCGCCGTGGTGCCGATGGTGATCGGAATCGCCGCGCAGACCGTCCCGAGCGCGTACTCCTGACGCTCGACCACCGGCTCCATTCGCGGCATCCTTGCCAGGCGGCGCAGCAGGGCGTGATTGTCACGCACGGTGTACGGCGTGAGGGACGTCACGGGATAGCGGGCCAGATGGTCACGGCGGGCGTCCTCGTCCAGCTGGGAGAGCAGGCACTGCCCGATCGCGTGCGCGTGCCCGGTCTCACGGAAGTCGGCCCACTCCTCGACCGCCGGGGTCTCACGCGACTCGGAGACGCAGACGACCTCGATCTCGCCGTCCCGGTACATCGCGTAGTACACCGGCGCCCCGATGGATTCGCGCCAGTGCGCAAGGGTGTCGGCCACCGCGCCGCGACGTTTCTGCTGCGCTCCGCTGCTACTCAGCCGCTCGGCGGCGTCGCCGAGGAAGAACAGCCCTTTCTCACGGCGCAGATAGCCCTCATGTACGAGGGTGCGCAGCAGGTGATAGGTCGTGGGCAGGGCGAGACCGGTCTCGCGGGCGAGCTGTTTGGCGGGAGCGCCGTGCTCGTGAGCCGCGACGGTCTCGAGCAGGCGCATCGCGCGCTGGACGGATCCGATGAGCGTGGCGGAGGGCGCTTGCCCCGTAGCGTCCGCGGAGCCCGGTTGTCCGGGGACGGCCGCGGTGGGTGGTCGCTGCACAGGGGGTGTGCAGGAGCGCGGCGGGGTGAGGGGTGCGTGTGGATCTGCCGGTGCGGTGTCAACCGTGGCCAAGGGTCGCTCCCGAAGCGCGAGGGTGGGGCAGCCCGTGCGGAGAAACACGGGTGGGGATGTACGACGCCCGCGGGGCCCGGACCCCGCGTGGGGTTCCGGACTCTAATCGTCCGCCACCGCACGCAGACGACCTGCCGGACAAACTTCCCTCCCCCGAGGGAACCGGTGAGTCCCGTTACCGCTCACCGGCTCCCCTGGGCCTCACCAGTCACTACGCGACGAGGAGCTCGACATGAACTTCCGCACGATGTAGATCAGTCCGCCGATCAGAGCGACGAAGATCAGCGCCTTGAAGAGCAGGCCGATCACGAAGCCCACCACGGTCGCTATCAGGCTCCCGAACACGACCAGGGCGATGACCGGCACCGCGACCCACTTCACCCACCACGGCAGCCCCGCGAAGATCTCTCGCATTGCCCTCGTCCTTTGCGTTCCGTTGCGTCCCGGCGTACTTCACGCTCTCGTGGACGCAGTCCTCGATGTCTGCACTCGATGCTAGGGCCGCCAGGGGGTCCCGTGGGGGCTTCGTATCCCTTGTCCTCCCCTGACGCACCCCCTAGGGAATCCCGGGGTCATGGATCAGGCCTCAGGCGGAGAGAAGACGACCAGCACCCTCAGGTCCTCGCTGATGTGGTGGAACTTGTGGGCGACGCCGGCCGGCACGTACACCACGCTGCCCCGCGCCACCTGGGTCGTCTCCAGCCCCACCGTGATCGACGCCCGGCCGCTGACGACGAAGTACACCTCGTCCTGGCTGTGCGGCTGCTGCGGGTCGTGCTCGCCCGCGTTCAGGGCGTACAGGCCCACCGACATGTTCCGCTCCCGCAGGAACTGCAGGTAGGCCCCCTCGTTGGCGGCGCGCTCCGCCTCCAGTTCGTCCAGCCGGAATGCCCTCATGCCGTTGTCCGTCCTCGCCCCACTGCTCACCGTAGATCTGGTCTGCCACGATCAGACACATGAAGAATTTCGTAGTCAAGACGATCGCCAACGCGGGCGCCCTGGCCGTCGCCGTGTGGCTCCTCGACAAGATCACCCTGACCGGTGACAGCACGGGCAAGAAGGTCGGCACGCTGCTCCTCGTCGCGCTGGTCTTCGGCCTGGTGAACTTCCTGGTCAAGCCGATAGTGAAGGTGCTCACCTTTCCGCTGTTCCTTCTGACCCTCGGGCTGATCACCCTGGTCGTCAACGCGCTGATGCTGCTGCTGACGTCGTGGGTGTGCGGCAAGCTCGACCTGAGCTTCCACGTGGAGGGCTTCTGGACGGCCGTGGTCGGCGGCCTGATCATCTCCGTCGTCTCCTGGGCGCTGCACATCGTCCTGCCCGACGAGGACTGAGCACGCCATGACCTACCGCGTCTGTTTCGTGTGCACGGGGAACATCTGCCGCTCTCCGATGGCCGAATCCGTCTTCCGCGCGCGCGTGGAGGAAGCCGGTCTGCACGGCCTGGTGGAGATCGACAGCGCCGGCACCGGCGGCTGGCACGAGGGGGAGCCCGCCGACCCGCGCGCCGCCTCGGTGCTCGAGGAACACGGTTACCGCAGCGAGCACGCCGCTCGGCAGTTCCAGCCCTCCTGGTTCGCCCGTCTCGACCTGGTGATCGCCCTCGACAGCGGGCATCTCAAGGCCCTGCGCCGCCTCGCACCCACCGAGGAGGACGCGCGCAAGATCCGTCTGCTGCGCACGTACACGCGCCCGTCGTCCGACCTCCACCCCTCGTCGAGTGCTTCGCACGCACCTTCTGAATCGGCCGGCGACGACCTCGATGTACCGGACCCGTACTACGGCGGCCGGGACGGCTTCGAGGAGTGCCTTGAGATGGTGGAGGCGGCGAGCAACGGCCTGCTCGCCGCGGTACGGGAACATCTGGAGGGAAGAGCCGCATGAGCGATGCCGCCAAGGACGCGCACCGCACGGGCGACGGCACGCGCGCGGTACGGGCGGGCCTGCCCGAGGCGGTGAAGCACGAGCCGGCCCTGCCCGGGCCGGTGTTCGCCGCGCACTTCCATCTGCCGGGCGAGGTGACGGGACCGTACTCCTACGGCCGTGACGACAACCCCACCTGGACGCTGCTGGAGCGTGCCGTCGGCGAGCTGGAGGCACCCGGGCGCGATGACGTCGAGACGCTGGTGTTCGCCTCCGGCATGGCGGCGATCTCCTCGGTGCTCTTCTCCCAGCTGCGCGCCCAGGACGCCGTCGTGCTGCCCTCCGACGGCTATCAGGTACTGCCGATGGTCCGCACCCAGCTGGAGGCGTACGGCGTCGAGGTGCGCACGGCGCCCACCGGCGGTGACGCCCAGCTGGAGGTCCTCGACGGCGCTCGGCTGCTGTGGATCGAGTCGCCGTCGAACCCGGGGCTCGACGTGTGCGACATCCGGCGCCTGGTGGAGGCGGCACATGCGCGAGGCGCCCTGGTGGCCGTCGACAACACCCTGGCCACGCCGCTCGGTCAGCGCCCGCTGGAGCTGGGCGCCGACTTCTCGGTGGCCAGCGGCACCAAGCAGCTGACCGGACACGGCGATCTGCTGCTGGGCTACGTCACCGGGCGCGACACCGACGCGATGGCCGCCGTACGGCGCTGGCGCAAGATCGTCGGCGCGATCTGCGGGCCGATGGAGGCCTGGCTGGCGCACCGGTCCATCGCCACGCTCCAGCTGCGGGTCGACCGGCAGGACACCACCGCACTTGCGGTCGCCGAGGCCCTGCGGCAGCGGCCCGAGGTCTCGGGGCTGCGCTATCCGGGACTGCCCGACGATTCCTCGCACAAGGTCGCCTCGCGGCAGATGCGCCGCTACGGCTGTGTGGTCTCCTTCACGCTGCCCTCACGCGCGCGTGCCGAGCGTTTCCTGGCCGCGCTGCGTCTGGTCGAGGAGGCGACGAGCTTCGGCGGCGTCCGCTCCACGGCCGAACGCCGTGGCCGCTGGGGCGGGGACGCGGTCCCGGAAGGATTCATCCGCATGTCCGTCGGCGCCGAGGACCCCGAGGACCTCGTGGCGGACATCCTGCGTGCCCTGGACGCGTCCGCCGAGTGACCGGGCACGGGCCTGTCCGTGGGCCCTGTGGGCGGTCCGAGCCTCCCCCCTCGTGGCTCGGACCGCCTTCGGTTCCGCGCGCGAAGAACCGCGCGAACAAGGCTAGTTGACTCTCTGTCAGTGTCCAATCACAGTAGCGACAGAGACCTATCGACTTATTTATAGTTGGTGTCTGCCCGGGGGCCGGAGGAAGGCAGGGACAAGGGGAGAGCTGCCATGGATCTGGCCTTGCTGCGCACCTTCGTCACCGTGCACCGGGCCGGTTCCTTCACCCGCGCCGCCGCCCTGCTGGGCCTCTCCCAGCCGGCCGTCACCTCACAGATCCGCACCCTCGAGCGTCAGCTGGGCCGCCCCCTGTTCCTGCGGCAGGCCCGCGGGGTGACCCCCACGACCATCGGCGACGAACTCGCCCACAAGGCGGCTCCCCATCTCGACGCCTTGGTGGAGATAGCCGAGAGCGGCCTGGACGACGAGTCCTCGCTACGGACGCTGCACCTGGCCGGCCCCCCGGAGTTCACCGCCGAACGCGCACTTCCCGCCCTGACGGAACTGACCGGCGACGACGGCCAGGGCTTCGCGCTGCGCGCCTCCTTCGGCACAGCCGAGGAGACGCTGGAAGGGCTGGCCGCCGGCCATCATGACCTGGCCATCAGCACGGCCAGGCCCCGCGGCGCCCTGCTGACCGCCACCCCGCTGTGCGACGAGGAACATGTGCTGGTCGCCGCCCCGCGCTGGGCCGAGCGGATCGGACCGGGAGCCCTGCGCCTCAAGGGGGCACCCGCCCTGGAGAACCTGCCCGTCGTCGAGGTCCACGAGTCGCTGCCCTTCGTCTCGCGCTACTGGGCCTCCGTCTTCGATTCGCGCCCGGCCGCCTCGGGCACGGTCATCGTTCCTGATCTGCGCGCGGTGCTCGCCTGCGCGACCGCGGGTGCCGGCCTTGCAGTGCTGCCCCGCTATCTGTGCGCGTCGGGCCTCGACCGCGGCGAGGTGGTCACGCTGCACGACCCGGCGGTGCCCCCGCTGCGTACGTATTTCCTGGTCGTGCGGACCGGAACGCTCGCCATGCCCCATATCGCGCGAGCGCACGAGTGGCTCCAGCGGGCGTCCGCGACCTGGTGCTGAGCCCCCTTCTCGCGGCGTTCACGCGATGCGCTCGGCCGGTGGCGACCCGCGATGTTTCACGTGGAACCAGCCGGGCCACATTTCTCCCATGACCGTCCGACCCGTGGTCAAGCGCACCGCCCGTGCCGTTCTTCTCGACGGTGACGACCTGATCCTGATCAAGCGCACCAAGCCCGGTGTCGATCCCTACTGGGTCACTCCCGGTGGCGGGGTCGAACCCGAGGACTCGACTGTCGTCGACGCCCTGCACCGCGAGGTGTACGAGGAGCTCGGCGCCAAGATCACCGACGTGGTGCCCTGCTTCGTGGACACCGTGGAGCACATCGGGGAGGACGGCGGTGCGACCGGCGTGAAGGTGCAGCACTTCTTCGTCTGCCGGCTGGAGTCCATGGACCCCTCGCTGCGCCACGGCCCCGAAGTGGAGGAGCCGACGGGCGAGTACGAGATCGTCCGCGTCCCGTTCACCCGGGTCGGCATCGCCTCCGTCCACCTCGTCCCGTTGTCGCTGCGGCACTATCTGGACGGCAACATCGAGGGCGTCCGTGCCATGCACGCCCCCGACCTCGGATAGCCGGTCAGTAGCCGACGACGACCAGTTCCTCGACGGAGTCGTGCCATATACGGTCCGACGGGATCCCGCTGTCGCGCAGCACGTCGACCCCGCTGCGGATCATTCCGGGCGGGCCGGAGAGATAGGCGTCGTACTCGTTCCAGGGGCCGTACTCCCGTATGGCGTCGGGAAGCTGGAGATGGGCCTGCTGGTCGATGATCGCCCGGACGGAGAGCCACGGGTGGCTCTGCTGGAGCCTGAGCATGGTCTCGATGTCGTACAGATCGTGGTCGGTGCGGGCGCCGTAGAAGACCTCGACCGGCCGTCGTTCGCCGTGCTCGGCGACATCCTCGACCAGGGCCTTGATGGGCGCTATGCCGGTGCCGCCGCCCAGACACAGCAGCCCGCTGACGGTGGTGTGGTCGACGGTCATCGAACCGGTCGGCGGACCGAGGCGTATGACGTCTCCGGGCCGGGACCGGTGCACCAGCGCGTTGGAGACCCAGCCGGCCGGGACCGCCTTCACATGGAACGTCAGCAGTCCGTCCGAGCGGGGCGCCGAGGCAAAGGAGTAGTGCCGCCAGACCCGGGGCCACCAGGGCGTCTCCACGCTGGCGTACTGCCCGGCGAGGAACGGATAGGGCTGGTCGGGGCGGACGGTGAGGACCGCGACATCGGAGGTCCTGAGGTCGTGCGTGACGATCTCGGCGTGCCACCAGGCCGGGGCACGCAGTTCATCCACCGCCGCGGCGTCGATCATCACCTGCGAGATCGTCGTGTAGGCCCGCACCCAGGCCTCCTCGGTCTCCGGGTCCCAGACGGCGGCGGCGTACTTGCTCAGCGCGCCGATCAGGCATTCGCCCACCGCCGGGTAGTGCTCGGGGCGTGTGCCGTACTTGCGATGTCCGCGGCCCAGGTTCTGCAGGTAGTCGACGAGCACGGGCGTGTTGTCGATGTGCTCGGCCGCGGTGAGCAGCGCCTTCAGCAGCCGGTCCCGCTGGGTGTCCATCGCGGCCGGGAACATCGGCCGTACCTCGGGGTGGCGGACGAAGAGCAACGCGTAGAAGTAGGAGGTGACCTTGTCGGCGATGGGAGCGATCTCGGCCATCGTGCGGCGGATGACCAGGGCGTCCGGGGAGGCTTCCTCGGCGGGCGGAGCGGGGCGCTGGACGGGCACGCGCTCGGGGACGGTCGCCGCGACGCCCGGGAGCGAAGGCTCGGGAGCCGGAGGGCGCTGAGGGCTCCAAGGGGCTGACGGGCCCGGCGGGACGGGCCAGGCGGCCTGAGGGGCCGGAGGCGCGGACGCGCCTGGCTCCAGGGTCCCGGCGGGCTGTGCGGCGGGCGCCTCGGGGGCGTCGGTCCTGGGGCGAGCCGCGTCCACCCCGGTCGGCAGGCCCATGGGCCGTACCACCGTGGGCTCGCGGCCCTCGGCCGTCTCCGGATCACCGTCCGGCGACGGGGCCGGTGGCACCTTGCGCGGCGTGAACCAGCCGCCACCGTCCGCTATGCCGTTCTCCCCCGACGTGGTGGCCGGAGCGTCCATGGTGTGCCCTCGCCTCGAACATCTTTCGGTCGGTCTGCGTACCTTCTTCTGGGAAGGTGCATGCTTTCCCCCGGCGGACGGCCAGCCGTAGCACTCTCCGCAGCATCCCATCCTGAGCGGATCCCGCGGCGGTGTACCCGGAAACGAGGGTGTTCGATCTCTTCGTCCCGTGAGGCTGCCTGCCCTGCTCTCGGCCCGCACGGGATGTGTGCACTCCATCCCGGACGTGAACCGGAGTCGACCCTACCGGCCGTGGCCACGCGCACAAGTCCCGCCTTCCTTCGCCACGAATCTCACATGGGGCGAACCATGCACTCCCCTTCAACTATGGGACGGCCCTCACCAATTCATAGGCATCCCATAGATCCCGCCCCTTGTAGGAGTACGTGGCGATCCCGGCCAGGTGGCCATCCGCATTGACCGCCACGGAAACCGGTACAGCAGCAAACAGATCCTTGTCCGACAGCGAATCGCCGTATGCGACGCAGTCCGCACGCGACACCCCGAACTCCTGGCAGAGCCGGTCAGCGACGGTCACCTTGGCCGCGGAGCTGAGCACTCCGGCCGGGTCGACGCGCTCGGTGAACGGTACGGAGGGAAAACGCGATCCATGGGCCGCGTGCGCGCCCCAGCCCAGGAGACGTTCCACGAAGAAGGACGGCGAGAGGGACACGACCGCGCAGAAGTCGCCCGCGCGACGGATCTCCGCCCAGACCTCGCGGATCCGGGCCAGCCAAGGAGCCCCCTCGAAGGCCGCGCTCACATGCGCCTCGGTGAGGTCTGCCCACAGGCCGTAGACCTCGGTCGCATACTCCGGCGGACCGATCCTTCCTTCGGCGATCGCCCGGTCGAGCGCCACCGTCTCCGCCTCTCTGCCCAGTTGGCGTGAAATCTCCACCGGCGCGGTGGTGCCGTGCAGCAAAGTGCCGTCAAGGTCGAAGAGATGAAGTCTCGCCATGGGGTACGAGGCTAAGGGGCCACCGCTGTTTCACGTGAAACACCCGCGCCCCGTCCACGACCTGTGGGATTGGCCACGACATGGCCAAAAGCACTTGCGTCCCTATCGAAACAGGTGGACGTCAGGGGTACCGGTCGGACAGCCTGACCTGCGTGCCGACTCCTTCCCTCGCTGCTCTGCCCATTCGACGTCTGACGCTCCGGGATCTCACCGCCTGCGCCGACTTGTCCGAAGACCGGGGGTGGCCCCGCGAGGAACACAAATGGGGCTTTCTCCTCACGGCCGGCAAGGGCTACGGCATCGACGACCCCGACGGCGGGCTCGTCGCCGCATGCGTCGTCACGGAGTACGGCTCCTGGGAGCGGTCGGATCTGGGCGCCATCGGCATGGTCCTGGTGGCCGAGCGCCACGCCCGCCAGGGCGTCGGTCGTCGCCTGATGCGGCATGTCGTATCGGCCATGGCCACCACACCGCTGACCCTGCACGCCACCCCCAACGGGCGCCCGCTCTACGAAGAACTGGGCTTCAAGGTCACCGGCCGGGCCGAGATGCTCACGGGACACTTCACGCCCGGCGGGCCGGAATCCGGGGTGTCGACGCGTGCCGCCACCGCGGAGGACCTGCCCGAGATTCTCCGGCTCGACGAGGAGGTGTTCGGCGCCGACCGCACTCCCCTCATCACACGCCTGCCCGCCTTCGCCGACCTGTTGTGCGTGGCCGAGGAGGGCGGCCGGATCATCGGTTACACGGCCGCCTGGCCCAATATGGACACCCATGTCGTCGGCCCGCTGATCGCCCGGGACACACAGACGGCCCAGGCCCTCATCACCTCGCTCGCCGCTCACACCGACCGGCCGCTGCGCACCGACATCGACGTACGCCACGAGGAGCTGCTGGCCTGGGCGAAGGCGCGGGGACTCGTCTCCGTGGCCTTCAACGCCGTCATGACCTACGGCATCACGGACCTGCCGGGGGACTGGACGCGCCGGTTCGCGCCCCTGACGGTGGCCGCCGGCTGAGTGGTCGCACGGCAAACACCGGCCCACCGCCGGGGGCGGGGGCCGGTGTTGTCACGGCGCGGGGAGCCTGGTCAGGCGAGTGCCCGGACAGCTGCTGCGGCGAAGCCGTGGTCCTGGTCCGGCGCACCGCCACCGACGCCGATCGCGCCGATCAGACGGCCGTCCCGGTGGACGGGGACACCGCCCGCGATGAACAGCAGGGGCCGGTCGAGGGCCGTGGGCAGCGTGTGGAAGAGGCCTCCGGGCTGTACGGCGTCGACCAGGTCGGCGGTGGCCGCGTTCAGCTGGAGCGCCGTGTAGGCCTTACGGGTGCTGGTCTCGCCGGAGATCAGCACAGCCCGGTCGTCGCGGCGGAACGCGAGCAGGTGGCCGCCGGCGTCCAGCACGGTGACGCTGACGGTGACTCCGGCCTGCTCGGCTGCGCGCCGGGCGGTGGCGACGAGCAGCTCGGCGTCCTCGGTGGTGAGCGGGGCGACGGTGGTGGTGCTCATGGAGCGTTCTCCTTGGTGCGGTGGTACGTGCGGTGAGGTGGAGCCATGCGGACCGGGGCTGTGCGCGCCCCGGTGGTCCGGGCGTTGGCCGGATGGTGACGTTCTGCGGTCCCGGCGGGCTCAGTGGTGGACGGGGGTCCGCTGCCCGGCGGGCGTTCCGGAGACCACCACCGCGCTGCGGGCGTCGGAGCGGCGCTCCAGGGTGGCCGAGAGGACGGCGAGGACCAGGGCGGCCGCGGCAAGTGCGGCGCCGACCCAGTTGGGGGCGGTGTAGCCGAAGCCGGCCGCGATCACGATGCCGCCGAGCCAGGCGGAGAGGGCGTTGCCCAGGTTGAAGGCGCCGATGTTCACGGCCGACGCCAGCGTCGGGGCACCGTGCGCCTGATCGAGGACGCGCTTCTGCAGGGGCGGGACGGTCGCGAAGCCGAGGGCGCCGATCAGGGCGATGGTCACGGCGGCCGCGATCTTGTTGTGTGCGGTGAGCGTGAAGAGCGCGAGGACGACGGCCAGGGCGCCCAGTGAGACGTACAGCATCGGCATCAGCGCGCGGTCGGCGAACTTGCCGCCGATGAGGTTGCCGCCGACCATGCCGAGGCCGAAGAGGACCAGCAGCCAGGTGACCGAGCCGTCGGCGAAGCCGGCGATGTGGGTCATCATCGGGGCGATGTAGGTGATGGCCGCGAAGACACCACCGAAGCCGAGAACAGTCATCGCCATGGCGAGCAGGACCTGGGCGTTCTTGAAGGCGGCCAGTTCATGACGGAGATGCACGCCTTCGGGCCTGGGCATCTCGGGCACCAGCTTGGCGATGCCGACCAGCCCCACGACACCGAGCGCGGCGACGATGCCGAAGGTGACACGCCAGCCGACGTTCTGCCCGATGAGCGTGCCCAGCGGGACGCCGATCACGTTGGCGACGGTCAGGCCGGTGAACATCATGGCGATGGCTCCGGCCTTCTTGTCGGGGGCCACCAGCTCGGCCGCGGCGACCGAGCCGATGCCGAAGAAGGCGCCGTGGGCAAGAGAGGCGACCACCCGTCCGATCAGCATGATCGCGAAGGCGGGGGCCACGGCGGAGAGCAGGTTCCCGGCGATGAACAGGCCCATCAGCAGCATCAGCATGCGCTTGCGCGGGAGCTTGGTGCCGAGCACCGTCATCAACGGGGCGCCGATCACCACCCCCAGGGCGTACCCGGTCACGAGCAGGCCCGCCGTGGGGATGGAGACCCCGAAGTCTTCTGCCACCTCGGGCAGCAAACCCATGATCACGAACTCTGTCGTGCCGATTCCGAAGGCCCCGATCGCGAGGGCCAGAAGCGCGAGAGGCATGGGGGGATACACCTTCCCAAAGGATTGCAGGAGCGCTTTACGTGCGTTCACAATAGTTGCAGACGCGGGCTACATGCAACCGAAGACTATTGCGAAGGTGCTCTACCCTGGATTCAGCCGCTCCGGGACAGAGGAAAACGCCAATGACAGCGACGGACCCCGCGCTCACCGCCCTCGCCCAGGGCTGGTCCGCCCTCGCTCTCCTGCACGGGAGGATCGAGGCGCACATCGAGCGCGCCCTGCAGGCCGGGCACGACCTGAGCGTGCGCGAGTACTCCCTGCTCGACGTGCTGAGCCGGCAGCACGACGGCGAAGGCGGCCATCTGCAGATGAAGCAGGTCGCCGACGCGGTCGTGCTCAGCCAGAGCGCCACCACGCGGCTGGTGACCCGCCTGGAGGACCGCGGCCTGCTGGAGCGCTACCTGTGCCCCACCGACCGCCGCGGCATCTACACCAACGTCACCGAGGCGGGTCTGAGGCTGCTCGAGGAAGCGCGGCCCACCAATGACGGCGCCCTGCGCGAGGCTCTCGACGGGGCGGCCAGGAATCCCGAGCTGGCCCCCCTGGTGCGGGTCGTCGAGTCCCTGAACGTGCCCGCATAGGGTGCCGGCATGGGAGATCTCGAAATGCGCCGTGCGACCGCGCAGGACCTGCCGACGATCGTCGCCATGCTTGCCGACGATCCACTGGGCGCCCAACGCGAGTCACCTGATGACCTGACGCCGTACCTGGCAGCGCTGGAACGGCTGAGCGCGGACCCGAACCAGCATCTGATGGTCGCCGTCCGCGACGGCCGGGTGATCGGAACCCTCCAGCTCACGATCATCCCTGGGCTCTCCCGCAAGGGAGCCACCCGCTCGATCATCGAAGGCGTCCGTATCCACGCCGACGAGCGCGGCAGCGGCCTGGGCACACAGCTCATCGAGTGGGCGATCGAGGAATCCCGGCGCCTGGACTGCCAGTTGGTGCAGCTGACCTCCGACAGCAGCCGCACGGACGCCCGCCGTTTCTACGAGCGGCTCGGCTTCACCGCCTCGCACGTGGGTTTCAAGCTTCAGTTCTGACGCAAGTCGGGGCGGGTGTTTCACGTGAAACACCCGCCCCGGGGCGGGCCGGCTAGTCTGCGATCCCGCGCCACCCCTCCGGGTCCACGCCGCCGGGCACCCCGGCGCCCTCCTCGTACGGCTGCCGCGTGAACACGAACGAGCCGAGGTCGAGATGGCTCACGCACCCGTTCGGGCGGCGTACGGGGCGGAGCAGTTCGCCGGCGTAGTAGCCCTCCAGGCCCGTCCACGTTCCGTCTCCGTTCGAGCGGAAGCGGGCCCGGCGTCCGCCACCGGTCAACGGCCCCAGGGCGAGGAGCCCGTCGGCCCTCACCCGCAAGGCAAAGGCATGCGTCCCCCAGTACCACTGCCCCGCCAACTCCAGTACCGCTGGATCCACTTCACGCAGCGGCCGCCACGGCTCGGGAATGCGCGGTTCCGCCTCGGCGACGATACGGACCAGGTCGGCACCCACCGCTCCCAGGAGCGGTCCGCTGGTGCAGTTGGCCAACACCACCGCCGCCACATCGTCCTCCACACTGATGGTGAGGTTCGCGAGGAAACCCGGCAGCGAGCCGGAGTGCCCGACGAGGAGTCGGCCGCCACGGTGCTGAATCTGCATACCGAGCCCATAGGTGGCACCGTCCGCCACGTCCGCGCTCTCGGCGGGCGCTGCCGGTGTCCGCATCTCACGCACCGATTCAGCGCTGAGCACCCGGTCGTCTCCCCCGGCCAGGAAGGCGGCGAACCGCGCGAGGTCCCCGGTGGTGGACCACAGTTGGCCGGCCGGCGCCATCCGGCCGAGGTCCTCCAGCGGCTCCGGCAGCAGCGCGTCGGCCCAAGGGTGCACCGCCCAGCCACCCGCATGCGGCGCCTGCGGCTGGGGGCTGGTGCGGTGCAGGCCGAGCGGTTCGAGTACCTCGCGGCGCAGCACCTCTTCCCAAGGAGCGCCCCGAAGCTCCTCCACCAGCGCGCCGAGCAGCGTGTAGCCCGGATTGGAGTAGTGGTGGCACCGGCCGACGGGGTGCAGCTGGGGCTGCTCGCCGAGGACATCGCTCAGCTCGGGCCGCAGCGAGCCCGGGGTCCGCTCCCACCAGGGCCCGGGTGACTCCGCGGCCAGACCCGCGGTGTGCGCGAGCAGGTCGGCGATCGATGCCTCGCCGGCCCCGGTACCCGGCAGATGTTTCTCCAGGGGATCTCCGAGATCGAGCAGACCCTCGTCACGCAGCCGAAGCACCAGCACGGCGGTGAACGTCTTGGTGATCGACCCGATCCGGTACTGCACATGGTCGTCGGGAGCATGCCCGTCGACCGAAGTCCGGGCGCCGTGCCAGACCGTCCGCCCTCCCCGCACGACCGCGGCGACCAGCGACGGAGCCCGCCCCTCGGCCTGCGCGACAGCGATCCGATGCAACAAGGCCCGCCGGGTCCCCGGGAGCAGCTCTTCCAGCGATGTCGTCATGGGTCCAGTCCATCCGGTGGAACGCCCGGCGTCGAATTCGTTTTCCCCGGCGACGCGGTGCGCGCGGAGAGAGTGTGCTCCGCCAGAACCGGCGCCTTCCCCCGTGCCCACCCACGGGCCCGTACCCGCGCCGTTCTGCCGACGGTGAAGACCAGCCCGACCAGGCTCGACGATCACTACGGTCGAGTCTCATGACGACGATCACCACGCGCACGGTCGAATACCCGGCCGACGGCTTGACAATGATCGGGCACCTGGCGCTCCCCGCCGGTGCCGACCGCCGGCCCGCGGTACTGCTCGGACCAGAGGGCCTGGGGCTCAGCGACGTCGAGCGCCGCCGGGCCGATGCCCTGGCTGAGCTGGGATACGTGGCGCTGGCCTTCGACCTCCACGGCGGGCGCTATTTGGGCGACCCCGAGGAGATGCTGGCCCGTTGCATGCCGCTGCTCGCCGACCCCGACCGGATGCGGGGCATCGGCCACGCGGCGCTCGACGTGTTGCGTGCCGAACCGCGGGCCGACCCCGACCGGATCGCCGCCGTCGGCTACGGCACGGGGGGCGCCATCGGGCTGGAACTCGGGCGCGACGGCGTCAACCTGCGCGTGATCGGGACAGTCAACGCACTGACCACGGGCCGACCGGGCGAGGCGGCACGCATTCGGTGCCCGGTGTGGGCCGGGGTCGGGTCGGAAGACCCGATCATGCCGCCCGCACAACGGGACGCGTTCACCGCCGAGATGCAGGCCGCGGGCGTCGACTGGCGCCTCGTGGTCTACGGCGGAGCCCTGCACGCCTTCCACCACCCACCGGTCGACCACACCGTGCGCCCCGGCGTCGGCTACCACCCGCAGCACGCACAGCGGGCCTGGTGCGACATCGTCGACCTGCTCGCCGAGTGCCTGCCCCTAACGGAGTGAGCCAGGGCGTCAGGGCTGCCATCGTCATGACACGACAGCGGTGAAAACGACACGGAGCCCGAGAACCTGCGTCTGCGTCCTGCCGGGTCAGGTCTGCGCCATGTCCACGAAGCGGGAGTAGTGGCCCTGGAAGGCGACCGTGATCGTCGCCGTCGGGCCATTACGGTGCTTGCCCACGATGATGTCCGCCTCGCCCGCCCGCGGGGACTCCTTCTCGTAAGCGTCCTCGCGGTGCAGCAGGATGACCATGTCGGCGTCCTGCTCGATGGAGCCGGACTCACGCAGGTCGGAGACCATCGGCTTCTTGTCGGTGCGCTGCTCGGGACCACGGTTGAGCTGCGAGAGCGCGATCACCGGTACCTCCAGCTCCTTGGCCAGAAGCTTCAGGTTCCGGGACATGTCCGAGACCTCCTGCTGACGGCTCTCGGAACGCTTGGAGCCACCGGACTGCATCAGCTGCAGATAGTCGATGATCACCAGCTTGATGTCGTTGCGCTGCTTCAGCCGACGGCACTTCGCCCGGATCTCCATCATCGACAGGTTCGGGGAGTCGTCGATGTAGAGCGGAGCGGACGAGACCTCAGGCATCCGGCGCGCCAGGCGGGTCCAGTCGTCGTCCGTCATGGTGCCCGAGCGCATGTGGTGCAGGGCCACGCGCGCCTCGGCCGACAGCAGACGCATCGCGATCTCGTTGCGCCCCATTTCGAGGGAGAAAATGACGCTGGCCAGGTTGTGCTTGATCGATGCCGCACGTGCGAAGTCAAGCGCGAGCGTCGACTTACCCATGGCGGGACGGGCCGCGATGACGATCATCTGCCCCGGGTGGAGACCGTTGGTCAACGAGTCGAGGTCCGTGAATCCGGTGGGCACACCGGTCATCTCGCCGCTGCGCGAACCGATCGCCTCGATCTCGTCGAGGGCGCCCTCCATGATGTCGCCGAGCGGCAGATAGTCCTCGCTGGTGCGCTGCTCGGTGACCGCGTAGATCTCGGCCTGGGCGCGGTTGACGATCTCGTCGACGTCGTCGTCGGCCGCGTATCCCATCTGCGTGATGCGGGTGCCGGCCTCGACCAGGCGGCGCAGCACCGCTCGCTCGTGGACGATCTCCGCGTAGTACTCGGCGTTCGCCGCCGTCGGCACCGTCTGGACGAGGGTGTGGAGGTACGACGCGCCGCCGACCTTGTTGATCTCGCCGCGCTTGGTCAGTTCGGCGGCGATGGTGATGGGGTCGGCAGGCTCGCCCTTCGCGTAGACGTCCAGGATCGCCTGGTAGATCGTCTCGTGCGCGGGCTTGTAGAAGTCGTGGCCCTTGAGGATCTCGACCACGTCGGCGATGGCGTCCTTGGACAGCAGCATGCCGCCGAGGACGGACTGCTCGGCGTCCAGGTCCTGCGGCGGCACCCGCTCGAAGGAGGAGCCGCCGCCGTCCCAGCCGCCGCCTTCGCGGCCCCGGTCGTGCTGTTCGTCACGGCCCCGGCCGCCATCGCTGCGCCGACGGGAGGCCGGCAGACGATCGCTGGGCCCGCTGTCCGCCCACGGATCGTCCAAGGGCTCGGAAATGCTCACCGAGCCACCTCCTCCCGTCCGCACGGCGGACCTCGCCGTGCCCTCTTTTGTACGGCACGACACTGACAAATCGAGAAGCCCAACTCCGGTTCTGACGCGTCGGTTTTGTGACGTTTCCGGGGCCAAGGGAAGGAGCGGGCGCCGGACAACGGTAGGCCCCTCGGCACCGTCAGCCAATCTGGTTATCCACAGGCCATGTGGACGACGGCCCCTATGCTGTGGAGAACTCACCGAAACCTGTGCACGATGCGGTGGACAGCACTGTGAACAAGCCCTCGATCTTATTCAAGGAAGCGCCCTGACCTGCATCTTTGCCGTCCACCGGCTGTGCAGAAGAAAAACTTCCCCAGTCGGACCAAGATCGCTTCGAACGGTGCGCGAAAGTACACGGGCCGAGAGTGGAAGTAAGGGTCACTAGCCAATTGCGTCTCTTACCTGTGGACGATTAGATTGGTGCTCATGACACAGGCTCCCGCGATACCCCAGGCCACCCGACGGCGGCACGACCGAGAGATCGTCGCGCTGGCCGTCCCGGCCTTCGGCGCACTCGTCGCCGAGCCTCTCTTCGTCATGGCGGACAGCGCGATCGTGGGGCACCTCGGGACCGCCCAGCTCGCCGGTCTGGGTGTGGCCTCTGTCCTTCTCACCACCGCGGTGAGCGTCTTCGTCTTCCTCGCCTACGCCACCACGGCCGCCGTGGCCCGGCGAGTCGGCGCCGGCGATCTCCAGGCGGCCATCCGCCAGGGCATGGACGGCATCTGGCTGGCGCTCCTCCTCGGTGGAGCGGTCATCGCACTCGTCCTCCCTCTGGCCCCGGGCATCGTGGACCTCTTCGGCGCATCCGCCACCGCGGCCTCCTACGCCACGACATATCTGCGCATCTCCGCGCTCGGCATCCCGGCCATGCTGGTCGTCCTCGCCGCCACCGGTGTGCTGCGCGGCCTGCAGAACACCAAGACCCCGCTCTACGTCGCCGTCGGAGGCTTCGTCGCCAACGCCGGACTCAACGCGGGACTCGTCTACGGCGCCGGGCTCGGCATCGCCGGCTCCGCCTGGGGCACCGTCATCGCCCAGTGCGCCATGGCGACCGTCTATCTGCTCGTGGTCATCCGCGGCGCCCGTCGGCACGGAGCCTCCCTGCGCCCAGACGTCGCCGGCATCCGAGCCTCGGCACAGGCCGGAGTCCCTCTGCTCATCCGCACGCTGTCCCTGCGGGCGGTCCTGATGATCGCCACAGCCGTCGCGGCACGTCTGGGTGACGCCGACATCGCCGCCCACCAGATCATCCTGTCCCTGTGGAGCTTGCTGGCCTTCGCTCTCGACGCGATCGCCATCGCCGGGCAGGCCATCATCGGCCGCTCTCTCGGCGCCAACGACGCCCAGGGCGCCCGCGACGGCTGCCGCCGCATGGTCCAGTGGGGCATCGCCACCGGTGTCGTACTCGGCCTGCTCGTGGTGGCCGCCCGGCCACTGTTCCTTCCGCTGTTCACCAGTGACTCCGTGGTCAAGGACACCGCGCTGCCCGCACTGCTGATGGTGGCCCTCTCCCAGCCCGTCTGCGGGATCGTGTTCGTCCTGGACGGTGTGCTGATGGGTGCCGGCGACGGACCGTACCTGGCCTGGGCCATGGTGATCACCCTGGCGGTGTTCGCCCCTGTGGCACTGCTCGTCCCCACGCTCGGCGGCGGCCTCACCACGCTCTGGGCAGCCATGACGCTCATGATGACGGTCCGGATGGCGACCCTTTGGCTGCGCGCCCGATCGGGCCGCTGGATCGTGACGGGTGCGACGCGCTGACCGTTTCACGTGAAACACGAGCGGGCCATGACCGGCGCCGGCATGGGAAAGGGGCCGCACCCTTGAAGGGTGCGGCCCCTTTCACTGGCTCAAGCGAGCACAGCGATCACGCGGCGGTCAGGCCGAGATGACCTCGATGTTGACCTTGGCGGCAACCTCGGGGTGCAGACGCACGGACGTCTCATGGGCGCCCAGGGTCTTGATCGGAGCGGACAGCTCGATGCGGCGCTTGTCGACCTCGGGGCCACCGGAAGCCTTGATCGCGGAAGCGATGTCGGCCGGGGTGACGGAACCGAAGAGACGACCGGCGTCGCCGGAGCGGACGGCCAGGCGGACCTTCACGCCCTCGAGCTGGGCCTTCACAGCGTTGGCCTGCTCGATGGTCTGGATCTCGTGGATCTTACGGGCGCGGCGGATCTGCTCGACGTCCTTCTCGCCACCCTTGGTCCAGCGGATCGCGAACTTCCGCGGGATGAGGTAGTTGCGAGCGTAACCGTCCTTGACGTCGACGACGTCGCCCGCGGCACCGAGGCCGGAGACCTCGTGGGTGAGGATGATCTTCATGTGTCGGTCACCCTTCCCTTATCGCGCGGTGGAGGTGTAGGGCAGCAGCGCCATCTCACGGCTGTTCTTGACGGCCGTGGCGACGTCACGCTGGTGCTGCGTGCAGTTGCCGGTCACGCGGCGGGCACGGATCTTGCCGCGGTCGGAAATGAACTTCCGCAGCATGTTCGTGTCCTTGTAGTCCACGTACGTGACCTTGTCCTTGCAGAAAGCGCAGACCTTCTTCTTAGGCTTGCGCACAGGCGGCTTCGCCATGGTGTTTCTCCTGTGTGATCAAGAAGTTTGGGTACGACCCGCCCTCGACCGTGAGGTCTAGAAGGGGGGCTCGTCCGAGTAGCCGCCACCGCCGCCGGAGCTTCCGCCCCAGCCGCCGCCACCCTGGTTGCCACCGGCGGGAGCGCCGGAGGCCCACGGGTCGTCGGCCGGAGCGCCGCCGCCCTGCTGGCCGCCCTGCTGGCCGCCACCGGGGCCGCCGCCCCAGCCGCCGCCACCCTGGCCGCCACCGCCGCCGTAACCACCCTGGCCACCGCGGGCGCCACCGGCGGTCTTGGTGACCTTGGCCGTGGCGTTGCGGAGGCTGGCGCCGACTTCCTCGACGTCCAGCTCGTAGACCGTGCGCTTGACGCCCTCACGGTCCTCGTAGGACCGCTGCTTCAGCCGGCCCTGCACGATGACGCGCATGCCTCGCTGGAGCGACTCGGCGACGTTCTCCGCCGCCTGACGCCAGACCGAGCAGGTCAGGAAGAGGCTCTCGCCGTCCTTCCACTCGTTGGTCTGGCGGTCGAAGGTGCGGGGAGTGGACGCGACGCGGAACTTCGCGACCGCCGCACCGGACGGGGTGAAGCGCAGCTCGGGGTCATCGACAAGATTGCCGACGACCGTGATGACGGTCTCGCCTGCCATGGGGAACCTCTCGGCGGGTTTGCTGCTGGCTGCTTGCTGCTACTCGAATCCCGAGATCAGCTGAGCGGGAGAGCTCAGTGGGTCTCGGGGCGGAGGACCTTGGTCCGAAGGACCGACTCGTTCAGGTTCATCTGGCGGTCGAGCTCCTTCACGACCGCAGGCTCGGCCTGCAGGTCGATGACCGAGTAGATGCCCTCAGGCTTCTTCTTGATCTCGTACGCGAGACGACGACGGCCCCAGGTGTCGACCTTCTCCACCTTGCCGTTGCCCTCACGGACGACGGAGAGGAAGTTCTCGATCAGGGGGGCGACAGCGCGCTCCTCCAGATCGGGGTCGAGGATGACCATCACCTCGTAGTGACGCATGTGGAACCCACCTCCTTTGGACTCAGCGGCCACGGTCGTTCCGTGGCAGGAGGGTTGTGATGCGTACGCAACGGTATCGGCCGCCACTGACAATCGGGGGTCCCATGGGGATCCCGGGCAGCGGACTGGGTAGACACCGGTGCAGACGTTACAGAGTACCCGCACCCCTGCTTCCGGTTGAAATCCGGCGGTGGGGGCCCTTCAATCTGTACACATCGGGTGTGTATGGCGCTACAGTGCGCCGCGATCCGCAGGAGGTGCCTCATGGCACAGGCATTGCGACCCAACACCGCCGGATCCCTGTTCGCCACCGACGGAAAGATCCGTCCACTCCAGGACAGCCTGATGGCGGTGACGCTGGTCCTGGGCCTGGTCTCCTTCATCACGTCCTTCTTCCACGGCCTGCACCTGCTCACGTCCTGGGCCGGTCTGGTCGGCATCGTCGTCGGCGCGTACGGGCAGTGGATCT
Organism: Streptomyces griseochromogenes; assembly: GCF_001542625.1. NCBI lineage: Bacteria > Bacillati > Actinomycetota > Actinomycetes > Kitasatosporales > Streptomycetaceae > Streptomyces > Streptomyces griseochromogenes. The sequence continues at coordinate 10,733,377 of NZ_CP016279.1, forward strand.
CGGAGACCACGCGTGAGCGGACCGGTCTGATCCTGGGTCTCGGTGCCTCCGGAGTCGGCTTCCTGATCGGTATGGCAAACGGTGGGCTGTTCGGCGGGCTCGTCGGCGGCTGACCGATCCTCCCGGCCGTCGCTCCGGCGCCCTCCCCGACTCCGTAAGAACGCCTCGGCGGCTCGTAGCCGGGGCGAAGGTGCCGTACGCCCCAGTCGGGGCGCTCGCAAGGCGCAGTAGGCTTCGGCGCGAGAGCCGGAGCCCCTGTACCCATGGGGACACACCAGCCCGAGGAGCGCCCCGACATGAGCCTGACCCTGAGGACCATCAGCCGCGAGCAGCATCTGGCCTACATCCAGAGCCTGCCGGCGGCTAGCCACATGCAGGTCCCGGCCTGGGCCGATGTGAAGGCGGAGTGGCGCTCGGAGAGCCTCGGCTGGTTCGACGAGCGCACCGGCGAGATGGTCGGTGCGGGCCTGGTCCTCTACCGTCAGCTGCCCAAGATCAAGCGCTACCTCGCCTACCTCCCCGAGGGCCCGGTCATCAACTGGTTCGCGCCGAACCTGGACGACTGGATCCAGCCGATGCTGGCGCATCTCAAGCAGCAGGGTGCCTTCTCCGTGAAGATGGGCCCGCCGGTGATCATCCGCCGCTGGAGCGCGGAGACCATCAAGAAGGGCATCCAGAGCCCGGACGTGAAGCGCCTGCGCGACATGGAGGCCGACTTCATCGAGCCGCGTGCCTTCGAGGTCGCCGACAAGCTGCGCCGCATGGGCTGGCAGCAGGGCGAGGACGGCGGCGCCGGCTTCGGCGACGTGCAGCCCCGCTACGTCTTCCAGGTGCCGCTGGCCAACCGCTCCCTGGAAGAGGTCCACAAGAACTTCAACCAGCTGTGGCGCCGCAACATCAAGAAGGCCGAGAAGGCCGGTGTCGAGGTCGTCCAGGGCGGCTACCAGGACCTGGCCGAGTGGCAGCGGCTGTACGAAATCACGGCCGTGCGCGATCACTTCAGGCCCCGCCCGCTGTCGTACTTCCAGCGCATGTGGACGGCCCTCAACACCGAGGACCCCAACCGCATGCGGCTCTACTTCGCCCGCCACAACGGCGTGAACCTGTCCGCCGCGACCATGCTGATCGTCGGTGGCCATGTCTGGTACTCCTACGGCGCCTCCGACAACATCGGCCGTGAGGTCCGGCCCTCGAACGCGATGCAGTGGCGGATGCTGCGCGACGCCTACGCGCTCGGCGGCACGGTCTACGACCTGCGCGGCATCTCCGACTCGCTCGACGAAACGGATCACCTCTTCGGCCTGATCCAGTTCAAGGTCGGCACGGGCGGGCAGGCCGCCGAGTACCTGGGCGAGTGGGACTTCCCGCTGAACAAGCTGCTCCACAAGGCGCTCGACATCTACATGTCGCGCCGCTGAGCCGCGGGCATTTGATTCCATAGCCTTCGCAGCTCTCACACTTCTGACACACCGCAGCCCACGAGAAAGGTTCCGGGTCCGGCCATGGCGCTCACGCTCTACGTCGACACCGCGCGCTGGCGGGCGCACCACAAGCACGTGCACGAGCAGTTCCCGGGTCTCGTCCCGGTCTGCAAGGGCAACGGGTACGGCTTCGGGCACGAACGGCTGGCGGAGGAGGCCACCCGCCTGGGCGCGGACGTCCTCGCCGTCGGCACCACGTACGAGGCCGCGCGCATCAAGGACTTCTTCAGCGGTGACCTGCTGGTGCTGACGCCGTACCGGCGCGGTGAGGAACCCGTCCCGCTGCCGGACCGCGTGATCCGCTCCGTGTCGTCCATCGACGGTGTGTACGGCCTCGTGGGCGCCCGTGTCGTCATCGAGGTGATGTCCTCGATGAAGCGGCACGGCATCAGCGAGCAGGACCTGCCGCAGTTGCACGCCGCCACAGAGAACGTCCGGCTGGAGGGCTTCGCCATCCACCTGCCGCTGGACCGCACCGACGGCTCGGACGCCGTCGAGGAGGTCATCGGCTGGATGGACCGGCTGCGCGCGGCCCGGCTGCCGCTGCACACCATGTTCGTCAGCCATCTCAAGGCCGAGGAACTCGTCCGGCTCCAGCAGCAGTTCCCGCAGACCCGGTTCCGCGCCCGCATCGGCACGCGGCTGTGGCTGGGGGACCACGAGGCCACCGAGTACCGCGGCGCCGTCCTGGACGTCACGCGTGTGGCCAAGGGCGACCGCTTCGGCTACCGGCAGCAGAAGGCGGCCTCGGACGGCTTCCTGGTGGTCGTGGCGGGCGGTACGTCGCACGGGGTGGGCCTGGAGGCCCCGAAGGCCCTGCACGGCGTCATGCCGCGCGCCAAGGGCGTCGCACGGGCCGGCCTCGCCACGGTCAACCGGAACCTTTCTCCGTTCGTCTGGGGCGGCAAGCAGCGGTGGTTCGCCGAGCCGCCGCACATGCAGGTGTCGATCCTGTTCGTCCCGTCGGACGCCCCGGAGCCCCAGGTCGGCGACGAGCTGGTGGCCCACCTGCGCCACACCACCACCCAGTTCGACCGGATCGTGGACCGCTAGTCCGGGCCGCCGAAGCGCGAAGGCCGTACACGAATGGCTCGTGTACGGCCTTCTTGCTGCCCCTCCGAACAGCCACCGAAGGGGTGTTCGCTCAGAGCGAACGCTTCTCGTCCGGCGGCAGTTCCGGCCTGCCCCAGTCCACTTGAGGTGCGTCGAAGTGGGCGGCGTGCCGCGGGGGATGGGATGCCGCACCGACCACGAAGACGTCCTCCGCGCCGTCGAGCACCCCGCCCGAGGGGTCGTCGTCCCCGGACCGGCGCACCACGTCCCGCTCGGGCATGAGGATGTCCCGCACGACCACGGCGCACAGGTACAGCGTGCCCAGCAGATGCACCGCGATCGTCCAGTGATAGCCCTGTGTCGGCAGGCCCTTGTGCGCGTCTCCGCTGGTCGTGTACGCGAGGTACATCCAGATCCCCAGGAAGTACGCCACCTCGCACGCCTGCCAGATCAGGAAGTCCCGCCACTTGGGCCGGGCGAGGACCGCGAGCGGCACCAGCCACAGGACGTACTGCGGAGAGTAGACCTTGTTGGTGAGGATGAAGGCCGCCACCATCAGGAAGGCGAGCTGGGCGAAGCGCGGCCGGCGCGGGGCGGTGAGCGTGAGTGCCGCGATACCGAGGAAGCACAGGACCACCAGCACGGTGGCAGCGGTGTTCACGAAGTCGGTGGTGGGAGGGTTGCTGGAGTTCTGCGCCCAGATCAGCCAGAAGGAGCCGAAGTCGACGCCCCGGTCGTGGCTGAACGTGTAGAACTTCGACCAGCCCCGGAAGGCGAAGACCATCACCGGCAGGTTCACGACCAGCCACGCGACCACCGTGGCGCCGGCGGCCTGGAAGAACTCCCGCCATTTGCCGGCGCGCCAGCACAGCAGGAGCAGCGGGCCGAGCAGGAAGACCGGATACAGCTTGGCGGCCGTGGCGAGCCCCAGCAGGACCCCGAAGGCGATGACCCGGCCCCGCGACCACATCAGCATCGCCGCGGCCGTCAGAGCCACCGCGAGCAGATCCCAGTTGATGGTCGCGGTGAGCGCGAAGGCGGGCGCCAGAGCGACGAGCAGCCCGTCCCAGGGGCGGCGGCCGTGAGTGCGGGTCACGCAGACGGCGATGACGGCCGCGCACACCATCAGCATTCCGGCGTTGACGAACCAGTACCACTGCTCCTGGTGCTGGATGCCGCCGCTTCCTGGCGTGAACCAGGCGGCCACCTCCATGAACACACCGGTCAGCACCGGGTACTCGAGATAGTCCATGTCACCAGGGAGCTTGTCGAAGTACGGCACCAGCCCGTCGGCGAAGCCGCGCCCCTGGTACAGGTGCGGGATGTCCGAGTAGCAGGCGTGCGTGTACTGCGAGCTCGCGCCGAAGAACCAGGCGCTGTGGTAGCAGGGCGCCTTCTGGATGAGGCCGAGGGCGAACATGCCGATCGCGACGAGCGCGATCACCCGGACGGGAGTCCACCAGGACGTCCCGAGCAGGGCGCGGCGCCCGATGGGACCACCGATCAGCTCACTCCCGGCCGCGGCGATCTCGTCCTCCCGGGTGGGCCGCACCGGTTCCGCCGGGGCAGACCGCACGGGCTCGGGCTCGTGCTTGCTCGCGGGCGTCATCTCTGCACTGGGCATGGGCAACATCCTGCCGTACCTGTCTAGGAATACGCCGAGGGCCGCCGCACCTCGCGGGTGCGACGGCCCATGTTTCACGTGAAACAGCCTTGGCGGGCGATATGACCACCAACCGGTCAGGTCGCTTTGCTAGCCGTTCTGACCTGCGAAGATGCCTCCATTGCCATTGCCTCTGGTATTACCGGTGCCGGTGGTATCGGTGACTGACGGCGTGGGTGTCGTTCCTCCGTCCGTGCCGCCGTTCCCTGTGCCTCCGTTGTTGCCGCAGTTGTTGCCCCAGCCGAACTGGCAGGAATCACTCGGCGACGGGGACGGAGACGGGGACGTGGCGCTGGGCGTCGGGCTCGGCGAGTTGCTCGGCGTCTGGCTCGGCGTGATGGTGACCGACGGGGTCGGAGAAGGCGCACCCGCCTCGTCCTGGATCTCGCCGAGCTTGGGGGCGTCCGGGAAGCCGGTGTCGTTCGCGTTCTTCAGTGCGGCCTTCATGTACTCGGTCCACACGAGCGTCGGGATGTCACCACCGTGGATGGAGTCCACGCCCGCGGTGCCGTTCATGGAGAGCAGCTCGTGGTCCTTGGGGTTCTCACGGAACATCGTCACCGAGGTCGACAGCTGCTGGGTGTAGCCCACGAACCAGGCCGACTTGTTCTTGTCGGTGGTACCGGTCTTGCCCGCCGCCGTACGGCCCAGGGCCTTGGCGTTCGTACCCGTACCGTTCTGGATGACGTTCTCCAGGACGTTCGTCACGTTGTTGGCGATGTCCGCATCCATGGCCTGCTTGACCTTTGGCTTCTCGAAGCCCGGCTGGTCCTCGCCGCTCTTCTTGACCTCGGTCACCGAGTACGGGTCCGCCTGCTTGCCGGACGCCGCGAAGGTCGCGTAGGCGTCCGCCATGCGGATCGCGCTGGGAGTGGACGTACCGATGGCGAACGACGGGTTGAGGTCCACCGACATGCTCTGGGGAAGGATGCCGGCCGACTTGGCGACGTCCCGCACATGCGTCATCCCGACGTCCATACCAAGCTGAACGAACGGAGTGTTGATGGACTGTTCCATCGCCTTGCGCAGAGTGATGTAGCCCCATTTGCGGGGACCCTCGTTGTTCTGGAAGAAGAACGAGTTGTCCTTGTTGAGATAGGGCGTCCCGTCCGAGTTCAGAACCTTGAGATGGTCGTTGCCGTTGTACTTGCTCAGCGGCGAGACCGGCGTGCCGGGATGCTTGTACGTGCCGTACTCCATGGCCGCCGCCAGCACGAACGGCTTCCACGTCGAACCGACGGGGACACCGGAGGTGTCGGCGTTGTTGGTGAAGTGACCGTTCTCGTAGCCGTCACCGCCGTAGAGGGCTTCGATCCGGCCGTTCTCCGGCTTCACCGACGCCGCACCGAACTGGACGTACTTGTCCAGTTCCCGCTTCGGGTTGAGGCGCTGCTTCTGGATCTTCTTCACGGCCGCGCTCAGAGCGTTGACCTTCTTCTTGTCGAAGGTCGTGTAGATCTGGTAGCCGCCCCTGTCGAAATCCGCCTCCGAGATGTCGGAATGGTTCAGGACGTACTTCTTCGCCGTGTCGACCAGGTAGCTGATCTGGCCGGTCATGCCCTTGGTCGCCTTGCGGCCCTCGACGGTGGGGTACTTCTTGCCGGCTTCCTGGTACTCGGTGTCCGTGAGGTGCTTGTCCTTGTGCATCTCGCTGAGGATCCAGGACCAGCGCTCCTCCGAGCGCTTGCGGTTGGCCTCAGGAGTCGCCGCCTTGTCGAGGTCCGCGTTACCGGCCGGGTCGTAGTACGTCGGACCCTTCAGCAGCGCCGCGAGGAACGCGCACTGGCTCGGCTTGAGGTCGACCGCGTCGACGCCGAAGTAGGTCTGCGCGGCGGCCTGGATGCCGTAGGCGCCACGGCCGAAGTACGAGGTGTTGAGGTAGCCCTGCAGGATCTGCGGCTTCTTGAGCTTCGTCCCCACCTTGATGGAGATGAACATCTCCTTGAACTTCCGGGTGACGGTCTGATCCTGGCTGAGATACGTGTTCTTGACGAACTGCTGGGTGATGGTCGAACCACCCTGCGTCTGGCCGCCTCGCGCCATGTTGGCCAGGGCTCGTGCGATACCCATGGGGTCGACGCCCGAGTCCTTGTAGAAGCTCTTGTTCTCGGCCGAGATCACGGCCCACTGCATGGCCTCGGGGATCTTGTCGATGGTGACGTTCTGACGGTTCACGCCCGTGCCCGTGGCCACCATCTGGCTCTTGTCGGCCCAGTAGTAGACGTTGTTCTGCGACTTGGCGGCGATGTTCTCACTAGGGATCTGAACCATCGCGAAGCCGATGCCGACCGCGGCGACCAGACAGCCGACGAAGCCGATGAACAGGCCCGAGACGAGCTTCCAGGAAGGCACCCAGCGGTGCCACCCGTACTTGCCCGACCGGGGATAGTCGATGAACCGCTTCTTGCCGGGGTCGACCGTCGCGCGGCCTCTGCCGCGCCCGGGCCCGGTCGGTCCGCCCGGGCCGCCCCGCCGGCCGCCCGGACCTGCGTTGTCGGGGGCCCGGCGTCGGCCGCTAGCTCTCTGTGCGGCCCGGCGGGCCTCGGCACGGCTGCCGTAGGGACGCTCATCGCCTCCCGAGCCGTACGAGTCCGATCCCTGGGAACTGGAACCATAGGAGTCGGCAGAAGACCCGGTGGCGCCTCGCGGTGCCGCACGGCGGCCGGGGGACGAACCGGACTGGCCGCGTCGGGCCGCGGCACGTCCGCCTCCCTGCGGCTGCGGCGGTTTGCGACGGTGCTCGCTCATCGAACGATTACTCCTCGGGCAGGCGCACCCGTGCGCGCCTGGAACGGCGGCTGGTTTCCGGTCCCCCCGAAGTACGGATGTGGTCGGTTCCGCATTCACCCGTACTGCACCGGGGACGAGGACGCCCCCCAGGCGTCCCGTGGTTCCCGGTGGTGTGCATGCCGCACAGACTACGCACCACCAAAACCAGCCGAGGTTCGAAGTTCACCCCAAAACCGGCAACTTGCCTCCCACGAATCGGTGATGTGATCCCGTTCACCATCTCCCCTCTTGTCGCGTACGGAAGGCCGTTCTATCGTCGAGATGTATCGAGTCGATACATCAGCGCGAGATAAAGGCGCTGCGGACCGAGAGGAGGCGAGCATGAGCCGGCGTTCCGGCATCCTTGAGTTCGCCGTACTCGGGCTGCTGCGCGAGTCCCCGATGCACGGCTATGAGCTGCGCAAACGACTCAATACGTCACTGGGTGTGTTCCGGGCGTTCAGCTACGGGACCCTGTACCCCTGCCTCAAGACGCTGGTCACCAACGGCTGGTTGATCGAGGAACCGGGCAGCACCCATGAGGACGCCCTCGCCGCTCCCCTCGCCGGACGCCGCGCGAAGATCGTCTACCGGTTGACGGCGGAAGGTAAGGAGCACTTCGAGGAGCTTCTTTCGCAGACCGGTCCCGACGCGTACGAGGACGAGCACTTCGCCGCACGGTTCGCCTTCTTCGGGCAGACCTCGCGGGATGTGCGCATGCGCGTGCTGGAAGGCCGACGCAGCCGCCTGGAGGAGCGCCTGGAGAAGATGCGCGCCTCCCTGGCGCGCACCCGGGAGCGCCTCGACGACTACACGCTTGAGCTCCAGCGCCACGGGATGGAGTCCGTGGAGCGCGAAGTGCGCTGGCTGAACGAGCTCATCGAGAGCGAGCGGGCCGGTCGGGACCTGAGGGGTTCCGCATCCGGGGGGTCCGCTCAGCAGGACACCACATCTGGAGCGACGGGCGGCCTGCCCCGTCCCGGGGACACCCCCCGGACGGATACGCCCGGCGACACCGCCACGTGAGACCCACTCAGGGCCTCACTCGTACACACAGGGAGCAACCGGAATGGGTTCGGTTCGCGTAGCCATCGTCGGCGTGGGCAACTGCGCCGCGTCGCTGGTGCAGGGAGTCGAGTACTACAAGGACGCCGACCCGGCGTCGAAGGTCCCCGGCCTGATGCACGTGCAGTTCGGTGACTACCACGTCGGTGACGTGGAATTCGTCGCCGCCTTCGACGTGGACGCCAAGAAGGTCGGCCTCGACCTCGCGGACGCGATCGGCGCCTCCGAGAACAACACCATCAAGATCGCCGACGTTCCGAACACCGGCGTCACGGTCCAGCGCGGCCACACCCACGACGGCCTCGGCAAGTACTACCGCCTCACCATCGAGGAGTCCGCCGAGGAGCCGGTCGACGTCGTCCAGGTCCTCAAGGACAAGCAGGTCGACGTGCTCGTCTGCTACCTGCCCGTCGGTTCCGAGGACGCGGCGAAGTTCTACGCCCAGTGCGCCATCGACGCCAAGGTCGCCTTCGTCAACGCCCTCCCGGTCTTCATCGCCGGCACCAAGGAGTGGGCGGACAAGTTCACCGAGGCGGGCGTCCCGATCGTCGGTGACGACATCAAGTCCCAGGTCGGCGCCACCATCACGCACCGCGTCATGGCGAAGCTGTTCGAGGACCGTGGCGTGCGCCTGGAGCGCACGATGCAGCTGAACGTCGGCGGCAACATGGACTTCAAGAACATGCTCGAGCGTGACCGCCTGGAGTCCAAGAAGATCTCCAAGACGCAGGCCGTCACCTCCCAGATCCCCGACCGGGACCTCGGCGAGAAGAACGTCCACATCGGCCCGTCCGACTACGTGGCCTGGCTGGACGACCGCAAGTGGGCGTACGTCCGCCTCGAGGGCCGCGCCTTCGGTGACGTCCCGCTGAACCTGGAGTACAAGCTCGAGGTCTGGGACTCCCCGAACTCCGCCGGCATCATCATCGACGCCCTGCGCGCCGCGAAGATCGCCAAGGACCGCGGCATCGGCGGCCCGATCCTGTCCGCGTCCTCGTACTTCATGAAGTCCCCGCCGGTCCAGTACTTCGACGACGAGGCCCGCGAGAACGTCGAGAAGTTCATCCGCGGTGAGGTCGAGCGCTAGCTCGACCCAGAGGGTGCGCTAGCTCGACACAAGCGGTGCGGCGACACGCCGCAGAGAACGCTCCTGCCAGGGCTGTGAGGGTCCCCGGGTTACGGCCCGGGGACCCTCCGCATATGTGAGGCTGTGCCCCATGCCCGTCGTCCGTGACCTGCGCGTCCTGCTGCGCCTGCGGGACTTCCGACGTCTGCTGTCCGTCCGTCTCCTCTCCCAGGGCGCCGACGGCGTCTACCAGGTCGCGCTCGCCGCGTACGTCGTCTTCTCCCCGGAGAAACAGACCTCGGCCACGGCGATCGCCTCGGCCATGGCGGTCCTGCTGCTCCCGTACTCACTGGTCGGCCCCTTCGCGGGCGTCCTGCTGGACCGCTGGCGGCGCCGTCAGGTCTTCGTGTACGGCAATCTGCTGCGTGCGCTGCTGGCGGCGGGCACGGCCGCACTGATGGTCAGCCATGTGCCGGACTGGCTGTTCTACGTCTCCGCGCTGTGCGTCACGGCCGTCAACCGGTTCGTCCTCGCGGGGCTGTCCGCCGCCCTGCCACGCGTGGTCGACGCGGAGCGTCTGGTGCTGGCCAATTCTCTGTCCCCCACGGCGGGCACGCTCGCCGCGACCGCCGGCGGCGGCCTCGCCTTCGTCGTGCGGCTCGTGGCGTCGGGCTCCGACGCCGCGGTGGTACTTCTCGGCTCTCTCCTCTATCTGTGCGCAGCGCTCGTCTCGCTCAGCATCGCCCCCGCTCTGCTCGGCCCCGACCGCGAGCCGGAGCGGCCCCACCTGCGCACCGCACTCACCGACACGGCACGCGACCTGCTCGCGGCCGTCCGGCATCTGGCCGCACCCCGACGCCGGGAAGCCGCCTGGGCGCTGGCCGCGATGACCCTGATGCGCTTCTGCTACGGCGCGCTCCTCGTCCTGCTGCTCATGCTGTGCCGGTACGCCCTCTCCACGAGCCCCGACGAGGGGCTCCGGCTGCTGGGGCTGGCGCTGGCGGTGTCAGGCCTGGGCTTCTTCGCGGCGGCCGTGGTGACCCCATGGGCGGCGGGCCGGCTCGGCCCCGGCTACTGGATCGTGGTGTGCTCCGGTTCGGCCGCCGTTCTGGAACCGGCGCTCGGCCTCCCCTTCGTCACCGGCCCACTGCTGGTGGCGGCTTTCGTCCTGGGGCTGACCACCCAGGGAGCCAAGATCTCCACGGACACGATCGTCCAGGCGTCCGTCGAGGACGGATTCCGCGGCCGGATCTTCTCCGTGTACGACGTGCTCTTCAACGTCGCCTTCGTCGGCGCCGCCGGTGTGGCCGCCCTGATACTGCCGCCGGACGGCCGCTCAACGGTGCTGGTGATCCTTGTCGCTCTGATCTACGCGACGGTCACCGTGGCTCTGGCGCGCTTCCTGCAGAGGCAGAGACGAGAAGAGGGGCGATGTTTCACGTGAAACATCGCCCCTCGGTACCGCCGGACCGGGTCATGTTTCACGTGAAACATGACCCGGTCCACGGTCTCAGCTCTGTTCGCCCCACCACTCCTTGAGAGCCGTCACCGCCGCGTCGTACTCCATCGGGCCGTTCTCCAGGCGCAGCTCCAGCATGTGCTTGTACGCCTTGCCGATGACGGGGCCGGGCCCGACGCCCAGGATCTCCATGATCTGGTTGCCGTCGAGATCGGGGCGGATCGCGTCCAGTTCCTCTTGCTCCTGGAGCTGGGCGATGCGGTCCTCCAGGCCGTCGTAGGCCCGTGCCAGCGCGGCCGCCCTGCGCTTGTTCCGCGTGGTGCAGTCGGAACGCGTCAGCTTGTGCAGGCGATCCAGCAGCGGGCCGGCGTCACGGACGTAGCGGCGTACGGCCGAGTCCGTCCACTCCCCGGTGCCGTAGCCGTGGAAGCGCAGGTGGAGTTCGACCAGCCGTGAGACGTCCTTCACCAGTTCGTTGGAGTACTTCAAGGCGGTCATGCGCTTCTTGGTCATCTTCGCGCCGACCACCTCGTGGTGGTGGAACGAGACGCGGCCGTCCTTCTCGAAACGGCGCGTACGCGGCTTGCCGATGTCGTGCAGCAACGCTGCCAGACGCAGCGTGAGGTCGGGGCCGTCCTGTTCCAGGGCGATCGCCTGCTCCAGCACGATCAGCGTGTGCTCGTAGACGTCCTTGTGCCGGTGGTGCTCGTCACGCTCCAGACGCAGGGCCGGCAGCTCGGGCAGGACGTGGTCGGCGAGGCCACTGTCCACCAGCAGGGTCAGGCCCTTGCGCGGGTACGCGGAGAGGATCAGCTTGTTCAGCTCGTCCCGGACCCGCTCGGCCGAGACGATCTCGATCCGGTCGGCCATCTCCGACATCGCGGTGACCACCTCGGGGGCGACCGTGAAGTCGAGCTGGGCGGCGAACCGGGCGGCCCGCATCATTCGCAGCGGATCGTCCGAGAACGACTCCTCAGGAGTCCCGGGAGTACGCAGCACCCGGGCCGCGAGGTCCTCGAGGCCGCCGTGCGGGTCGATGAACTCCTTCTCCGGCAGCGCCACGGCCATCGCGTTGACCGTGAAGTCACGCCGGACCAGATCCTCCTCGATGGAGTCGCCGTAGGACACCTCGGGCTTGCGCGAGGTGCGGTCGTACGCCTCCGACCGGTAGGTGGTGACCTCGATCTGGTAGCCGCCCTTGTGCGCGCCGACGGTGCCGAAGGCGATCCCGACCTCCCAGACGGCGTCCGCCCATGGCCGCACGATCTTCAGTACGTCCTCGGGGCGCGCGTCGGTGGTGAAGTCCAGGTCGTTGCCGAGCCGGCCGAGCAGCGCGTCCCGCACCGAGCCACCGACCAGGGCGAGCGAGAACCCGGCCTCCTGGAATCGACGGGCGAGGTCGTCGGCGACGGGCGCCACCCGCAGCAGCTCGCTCACCGCGAGCTGCTGCGCCTGGTTCAGGGCAGAGGGAGTGTCTTCGTTGGGGTTCGGCACAACAGAAGAGGGTACGTGGCCGTGGCCGCCGCGAGCGCCTCGATTAAGCGGGCGCAGACGCCTCCCGCCATACCGGCACAAGCACTGCCCTTGTGACGTACATCCGCTCTCCCCTCGATACTGGATATAGGGGACGTGCCGCCGCCTGCTTCCGATCTTGTGAGGCAGACCGCGGCACTTCCCCTCGGCGCGCCTCGTTACCATGCGTGGACGCACATTCCGACGACCACTGACGACGACGAGGGACGGACGAGCGCGTGGCCGAGGCGGCAGACTTCCAGGGGGCCAGTGCCTCACCTGCCCGCCGGTGGATCCGGCGTACCGGAGCAGTGCTCGCCGGGGCGCCCCTGCTGGCCGGGCTGCTCCAGCTGCCCGCCGCGGGGCCCGCACAGGCCGCTCCCTCGGACCCTGTGTCCGTCTCCCTGGACTCGCTCACTCCCAACGCCCCCACGGACGGGGACACGCTGACGGTGTCCGGGACTGTGACGAACAACGGCAAGCAGCCCGTCACCGGCGCTCACGTGGATCTGCGCACGGGCCCCATGCTGAACACCCGCTCGGCGATCGACACCGTCGCCCGGCACTCCGACGATCTCCAGGCCGGCACCGGTGCCGAGGTCGGCGGCAAGTACGTGGAGAAGTTCTCCAAGCTGGCTCCCGGCGTCGCCGAGCACTTCAGCATCTCCGTGCCGGTGGACAAGCTCGACCTCGGCGAGGACGGTGTCTACGAGTTCGGTGTCTCCCTGTCCGGTCAGACCTCCGCGCAGCCCTGGGACCAGGTCCTCGGCATCCAGCGGACCTTCCTGCCGTGGCAGCCGTCCGAGGCCGACACCAAGACGAAGACGACGTTCCTGTGGCCGCTGGTCTCCACGGCCCACATGACGGCCAGGACGGGCGCCGGAGAGCTGCAGACGCCGGTCTTCCTCAACGACGACCTGGCCAAGGAGATCGCGCCGGGCGGCCGGCTGGCGCAGATGCTGGAGCTGGGCAAGGACCTGGATGTCGCCTGGGTGATCGACCCGGACCTGCTGGCCTCGGTGGACGCGATGGCGGGCAACTACCGGGTTCAGGGCGCTGACAACACCACCACGGCCGGTACCCACCAGGCGGTGGCCAAACAGTGGCTGGCGGGCCTGCAGCAGGCCGTGGCGGGCAAGGAGGTCGTCGCGCTGCCCTACGCCGATCCGGACCTGGCCTCCCTCGCGCACAACGGCACCCGCGTCACCGGCTCGCTCAGCCACCTCAAGGACGCCACCGACGTCGCCGCCATCACCGTGAAGACTGTGCTCCATGTCACACCGAGCACCGATTTCGCCTGGCCTGTGGAAGGCGCCGTCGATCCGTCGATCATCAAGGTCGCCACCTCCGCGGGTGCCGACCGCGTGATCGCCCGCAGCGACAGCCTCCAGGAGACCGCCGGGCTGTCCTACACGCCCTCCGCCGCCCGGCCCATCGGTGGCGGTACGACCGCGGTGGTCGCCGATACCCGGCTGTCCACGTCCTTCGAGGGGGATCTGACCAAGGCGGACTCGGCCACGCTCGCCGTGCAGCAGTTCCTGGCCCAGAGCCTTGAGGTGACCGCGCAGACGGACCAGCAGCGCAGCATCGTCGTCGCGCCGCAGCGCATGCCGTCGGCGAGCCAGGCCCAGGCGATGGCGGCGGCGCTGAAGGCGCTCCAGGACGGCACCTGGTCCCAGCCGCAGGACCTGACGGCGGCCGCCAAGGCCAAGCCCGACCCGAACGCCACCACGCGCATCCCGTCGACCTCCGCCTACCCCTCCTCCCTGCGCAGGCAGGAACTGCCCGGGGCGGCCTTCGAGCAGATCGCGCGCACCCAGGACAAGCTCGACAACTTCAAGGTGATCCTCAGCGATCAGTCCCGCGTGGTCACCCCGTTCGGACGGGCCATAAACCGTGAGATGTCCACGTCGTGGCAGGGACGCAGCGCGCAGGCGGACCACTTCCGGGGCGATGTGGAGGACTGGCTGGACGAGCTCGCCGACCAGGTCAAGCTGATCGACAAGTCCGAGACCAAGCTCTCCGGGCGCAGCGCCACCATCCCGGTGACCGTCCAGAACAACCTCGTCCAGCCGGTGAACCACCTGGTCCTGCGGCTCACCTCGACGCAGCCGACCCGCCTGAAGATCGGCGGCAAGGCGTACTACGAACAGCCCGTCGAGGTCTCCGGCGGACACAGCCAGTCCGTGAAGTTCACCACCTCCGCCAACGCCAACGGCCGGGTCACGGTCATCGCCCAGCTGTACACCGAGGACGGCCAGGAGTACGGCGACGCGGTCAGCTTCGACGTGAAGGTCACCGAGGTCACACCCACGGTCATGCTCGTCATCGGCGGCGGCGTGCTCCTCCTGGTCCTCGCCGGGTTCCGGATGTACACCCAGCGCAAGCGGGCGGCCGCCCGCCAGGCCGAGGACGACGGCCCCGACCCGGCGGGTGAGGACACCGACGACGAGCCAGGGAACCCCGGAAGCCCCGGGGATCGTCTCCCGGAGGAGTCCGATGCCTCCTCCGGGGCAGACGCCCCGGAGCAGCCGAGTGACCCTGCACCGGACACCGCACCGGAAAACACCGACCCGTCCGGGACGGGTGAGAGAGTGGACCGTTGAGCGATGTCGTGGCCGGTGTGGCCCGGGACGATGAGGTGGGGTAACGATGAACGCGCCGTACGACGGTGAACGCGGCCAGGGCGCGGCCGACTCGGGCTACCCCGAGCCGCCGCCCGGGCCCGGGCAGGTACCGCCCCAGCACCCGGCGGACACGTACCTCCAGGACGCCTACGACCAGGACCCCTACCGGGCGCACGATCTGACCGCCCAGGACCCCGTGGCCGAGGCGCTCTACGACCGTGCCGCGCACCCGCCGCCGCCCCCGGGCGCCTACGAGCAGCAGCAGCCGCTGTACGCCCCGCCGACCCAGTCGCCGTACGCGCCCGATCCGCACGTGTGGGCGCAGACCCCGGCACCCGAGCCGGACGGCGCGAACCAGTACCTGCCGTACGGCGACGACCCGCGTACGACCCAGTTCGTGGGCGTGGACGACCTGGTCACGCACTCTGGTGAGGAATACCACAAACCGGACGCCTTCGCCCATCTCTTCCGGGACCAGCAGCAGAGCGGCGGACCCGGGCCCATGGACCGGACCGTCCCGGGCCCGGCGACTGCCCCGGATCCCGCCGGTGCGTACCCGGCGCCGCCGCACGCCCAGAGCCCGCAGCACACGAACCAGTACGCCGGGACGCCGTACCAGGCCGGTCCCCCTGCCGCCGCGCACCCGGCGCAGTCACCCGTACCCGCCCCGGCCGCGGCCGGTGAACCCGCCCATCCCGCGGCTGCCGCCGAGTCCGCCGAGCCCGCGGCTCCCGCCGCGAAGAAGGGCGGGCGTGCCTCCGGGCTGCTGAAGTCGAGCGCCGTCATGGCGGCGGGCACGATGGTCTCCCGCCTCACGGGCTTCATCCGCTCGGCGATGATCGTCTCGGCGCTGGGCGTCGGCCTGCTCGGCGACACCTTCCAGGTCACCTACCAGCTGCCGACGATGATCTACATCCTGACGGTCGGCGGCGGCCTCAACTCCGTCTTCGTGCCGCAGCTCGTCCGGGCCATGAAGGAGGACGAGGACGGCGGCGAGGCCTACGCCAATCGGTTGCTGACCCTTGTCATGGTGGCGCTGGGTCTGCTCACCGCACTGGCGATCGTCGGCGCGCCGTACCTGGTCCGGCTGCTCTCCCCGTCAGTGGCGAGCGATCCGGCCGCCAACCACGTCGGCATCACCTTCGTGCACTATTTCGTCCCCTCGATCTTCTTCATGGGCATCCACGTGGTGATGGGACAGGTCCTCAACGCGCGCGGCAAGTTCGGCGCGATGATGTGGACCCCCGTCCTGAACAACATCGTCATCATCGTGACGCTCGGCACGTTCATCTGGGTGTACGGCACCGCGGCCCACTCCGGGATGACCGTGACGACCATCCCGCCCGAGGGCCAGCGCCTCCTCGGCATCGGCATCCTGCTCGGTCTCGTCGTCCAGGCGCTCGCGATGATCCCGTACCTGCGCGAGACCGGATTCCGTCTGCGGCTGCGCTTCGACTGGCGCGGACACGGCCTGGGCAAGGCCGTGACCCTCGCCAAGTGGACGATCCTCTTCGTACTCGCCAACCAGGCCGGCGCGATCGTCGTCACGCAGTTGTCCACCGCGGCGGGCAAGCACTCGCCGGTCGACGGCACCGGCTTCGCCGCCTACGCCAATGCCCAGCTGATCTGGGGTCTGCCGCAGGCGATCATCACCGTCTCCCTGATGGCCGCACTGCTGCCGCGGATCTCCCGCTCGGCCGCCGAGGGCGACGGCGGCGCCGTACGCGACGACATCTCCCAGGGCCTGAGGACGACCGCCGTGGCCATCGTCCCCGTCGCCTTCGGCTTCCTCTCGCTCGGCATCCCGATGTGCACGCTGATGTTCGGCTCCTCCGGCACCAGCGAGGCCACCAACATGGGCTACATGCTGATGGCCTTCGGCCTCGGCCTGATCCCGTACTCCGTGCAGTACGTCGTTCTGCGCGCCTTCTACGCCTACGAAGACACCCGCACCCCCTTCTACAACACGGTCATCGTGGCCGCGGTCAACGCGAGCGCCTCGGCGGCCTGTTACTTCCTGCTCCCGGCGCGCTGGGCGGTGGTCGGCATGGCCGCCGCCTACGGCCTCGCGTACGCGATCGGTGTGGGCGTCGCCTGGAACCGGCTGCGCAAGCGGCTCGGCGGCGATCTGGATGGCACACGAGTGCTGCGGACCTACGCCCGGCTCGGCATCGCCTCGGTGCCGGCGGCCCTGCTCAGCGGCGCGGCCTGCTACGGCATCGGCCACACGCTCGGCCAGGGCGTCATCGGCTCCTTCGCCGCGCTGATCGCGGGCACCGCGGTCCTGCTCGGCATCTTCTTCGTCGCCGCTCGCCGGATGCGGATCGAGGAGCTCAACTCGCTCGTGGGAATGGTCCGCGGGCGTCTGGGGCGCTGAGGTGGGGGTAGGCGCACAACCATCGTCCGCCGCCGTGTGTCGTGCATAGCGGCGGACTGTGGGCACAATTGGTTTCGGCGTCGGACAGCGTGCAACGGATGGGGAGGCAGGGACGACGGTGGCGGAACGGAGCACGGCTGCCGTCGACGTGGCAGACAACAACGGCGAGCAGCCGTTGACCGCCAAGGCGGACCAGTCCACGGCCGACGGGGTGGCCCAGAACCCGGAGCGGGACACGGACAGCGAAGAGGCCCAGGGGAGTAGCGCGACGGAGGGTCCCGGAAAGAAGGCATCGCCTCCCGAACTGCACAGCGGGCACAAACTCGCCAGACGCTACCGCCTCGAGGAGTGCGTCACCCGTCTGGACGGATTCAGCAGCTGGCGTGCGGTCGACGAGAAACTCCGTCGTGCCGTCGGCGTCCACACGCTGCCCGCGGACCATGCCCGGGCGCGTTCCGTACTGGCGGCCGCCCGTTCCTCCGCTCTGCTGGGCGATCCGCGCTTCGTCCAGGTCCTCGACGCCGTCGAGGAGAACGACCTCGTCTACGTCGTCCACGAGTGGCTGCCCGACGCCACCGAGCTGACCGCGCTGCTCGCGTCCGGCCCCCTGGAGCCGCACGACGCCTACCAGATGGTCAGTCAGGTCGCCTCCGCCATGGCCGCCGCACACCGCGAGGGCCTCGCCCATCTGCGGCTGAATCCGAACGCCGTACTGCGCGCCTCCACCGGTCAATGGCGCATCCGCGGCCTCGCCGTGAACGCGGCGCTGCGCGGCATCAACTCCGACACCCCGCAGCGCACCGACACCGAGTCGATCGGTGCACTGCTGTACGCGGCGCTGACCCAGCGCTGGCCGTACGAGAACGACGCCTACGGTCTGTCCGGGCTGCCCAAGACCATCGGCCTGATCGCGCCGGACCAGGTGCGCGCCGGTGTCCACCGTGGCCTGTCCGAGCTCGCCATGCGGGCTCTCGTCAACGACGGGGCCACCGCCTCCCGTCACGAGGCTCCGTGCACCACGCCCGAGGAGCTGGTGAAGGCGATCGGCGAGATGCCCCGCATCCGCCCGCCAGAGCCTTCGTTCACGGCTCCGGCGGAATACCAGCGCACGACGTACCAGCAAGGCACGTACGGCCGCCCCGCGCCCCGTCCCGGCGCCGCACAGCCGATGCCCACCCCACCCCCTCCGCTCCAGAGCCGCACCGGCAAGGTCCTGAAGTGGACGGTGTCGGCCCTGCTCATCGCCGCCCTCGGCCTGGGCAGCTGGCAGCTGGCGGACGCGCTGATGGACCAGAGCGGCAAGTCGAACGACACCAACAACACACAGACGCAGGACGGCGGCGGCAAGAACGCTCCGAAGCAGGCTCCGATAAAGATCCAGCATGCCCAGGAGTTCATCGCCGAGGGCGACTCCCAGCACCCCACCGACGTCGACAACACATACGACGGCAATGCATCCACGTTCTGGCGGACCAGGTCCTTCGACGCGGGCCCCACGATCGCACCGCTCAAGCCCGGTGTCGGCATCGTCTATGACCTTGGCTCGGTGAAGGATCTCGGCAGCGCCACCGTCGGGCTCCGCTACGCCGGTGATCACACGACGCTCGATCTGTACTCGGCCGACTCGCTGACGCCTCCGTCGCTCGGCTCGATGACAAAGATCGGCTCTGTCACGACCACCGGCACCTCCGCTACGGTGAAGCTCAAGAAGTCCGTGAAGACACAGTATGTCCTCGTATGGCTGACGGCCGTACCGAAGTCAGGTTACGACTCCACCTTGTACACACGCGCCGGCTACAAGCAGGCCATTAGTGAAGTGAACTTCATGGGCTGAGGAGCGGCAGCGAGGAAGTGGTCATCGCGCATAGATTTCGCTGGCTTATGCCCTTAGTCCGCCCACATGCAGCCATTACGACTACTACACATATGAGCCATGAGCTGCTTGAACGATATGCCTTAGCCGGGCGGATACACCTGCCGCTCGACTCGCCTGCACAACAAAGCCGTTTTACCTGACACTTGCCGTTCAAGGCGAGTCGGACAAAACCCGGCGAGCCCGCCCTACCTCCGCTTTCTGGAAAGACCGGAGCCTCTGCAGTTCCTTTGAGTGTTTGCGGATCATCTTTTCTTGGTCCGCACTCTCTATTTCCCGCCAGATCTCAGTTAGGCTCGATTCGCGCTTACACTGAACATCCCTCACGGCCACACGCCTCTCTTGCTCCGTCGGCCTGCCCACTTCTTGAAATTTCGGATCGGAAATCGCCTCCAACGGCGATGCATATCTATAACCCCTTTGCATCATGCAAGCGGACCACTGCTTGTTAGCTTTTACCCAACGTGGATCCTTCATTGAATTTTCGAAGCTTCCCCCATCGATACCTCGCGCTAGGGCTATAATGGCATCTGGTGTGTCATCACCAGAGATTTTGGCATCAGCCTCGCCACTGCAACCCCCTGGCGGCAACTTGTCAGCCTTCCCTGATCCTCCAGACCGACCATTACTTTCCCCGAAGAGAAAAATCCTGTCCTCCTTCGTGAGGTTGCGTGGATCTCTATTCGCGCGGTCTGCCACCTTCGGCATGTGGTATCCGTAAGCAGCGGCAGTTTCAGTCTCTGTCACTCCATACCTCCTGGAAGCCTGAACTACCGGCTTACCAGGAGAAGGGGCAATAAATCGACTGCCGAAAGCCTTCATGCAGCGATCAATCAGTACTGTCTTTGCCTTATCGATGAGATAGTAGTCATATGGGTTAATCCCATATACATCGATGGGCAAGTCGAGGAGCTGAGGCGATGCGTGAACCCCACCCACCCCTTCGATCGATCCATTTCGCCTCTGGTCTTCTTTTCTTTGTTCTGCAGTAGACCCTCCGACGCAGCCAGTCAGCAGTACTGAGGAGATAATGATGAGAGCACTAGCATTTCCCAATTGACGAGACAGCCACATGGCCGCACCCCCAAAAGCAGAGGCGGGCGCCAACAGGCGCCCGCCGAGAGTCCATTTCACATTTGTCACGACCAGTACTTACAACCCTGACTTTGCACACGATCACGCCAATAGAGGGACGCATCATCGTTGTACGTGTTAGCCAGCTTCGAAGCGTAGGTGTATTCATGGCCGGCCTGGAGCCTGTCACAGGGTCCTGCGTAGCCACTGTTGCGGTAGATCGTTACGTTATAGCCCAGTCCGTAATTTCTCGCTTGCGCCGAAGCGGCATGGTTCTTCACCGAAAGCCCCTGTCCGGCGCCCACCGTCTTAAACGTGTATGGACCCAGGTTAGGAATTCCTTCCTCCGCCTTGTTGTTCTCAAAAGTCGTTCGCGAACCACCGTACTGGGAGTTGTAAAATATCACCACGCACGCGTAATCGCAGTTATTTACCGTGTGGGTGCTCGTCCAGGTAGCAGCGCCAGCATCTGAAGCAGCCCCACCAACGCCGAGAACGGCAGCTGATATAACTGAGGTTGCGGCAGCGAGATAACGCCCCTTAGGCATTAAAGATTCCCCCTCATGCAGTAACGAGACAGGAATATCAAGATTCCAGCTCTTCACATCTTGACACCGCTGGTGCTCATACTATTGTTGTGAGATTGTGTCTATGGCGCATACGCGGCTAACCTACATGCTTGTCCCGCAGCGAGTCGGGGGATATGGGTGAAAGACGAGCCAATTGGTACCCAGGCCTCACCTTCAGACCAGGCTCTCCTGGCCAGTCACGTCGCAGGCGACTCGGACGCCTTTGGTGAACTGGTACGGCGGCATCGGGATCGGCTCTGGGCGGTCGCGCTGCGGACGCTGGGGGATCGCGAGGAGGCCGCTGATGCGGTCCAGGACGCCCTGGTCTCTGCCTATCGAGCTGCTCGAACCTTCCGGGGGCAGTCCGCCGTCACGACATGGCTGCACCGGATCACGGTGAATGCCTGCATCGACCGGGCTCGCAAGGCGGACTCCCGGAAGACCTCTCCCGTCGACGACACCGAACGGCTGGAGCAACTGCTGGAGCCGCATGAGTCGGCCTCGGCTCCGGCCGAGCGCAACGATCTGCACCGGCAGCTCCTCGAAGCACTCGGCACCCTTCCGTATGAGCAGCGTGCGGCTCTGGTCCTCGTGGACATGCAGGGGTACCCCGTGGCCGAGGCCGCTCGAATCCTCGACGTGCCCACGGGGACGGTGAAGAGCCGGTGCGCCCGAGGCAGAGCCAGGCTGCTGCCGCTGCTCACCCATCTACGCCCCGGAAGCACAGGGGACGAAAAAGAACCCGGCCCGGAACGGAACCGGATGGCCGAGCCACCCGTCCCACCGGCAACGGGACCACGGGACGGAGGCTCCCGCGTCGCGGGTCCGAGTGATTCAACCGTAGTGAAGGGCGGAGGTGGGCGAGCGTGACTTCCACGGCAGACACGGCCGGGCACCCGGACGTCGCGGAGATCTCCGACCTCACCGAAGGACTCCTTCCATCGAGCCGGACCGCGGAGCTGCAGCGTCACCTGGAAGAGTGCGAGCTGTGCGCGGACGTCCGTGCCTCGCTGGAGGAGATCCAGGGGCTGCTGGGCACCGTGCCGGGTCCGTCGCGCATGCCGGCGGACGTCGCGGACCGCATTGACGCCGCCCTCGCGGCCGAAGCCCGACGGAGCGCCACCGAACCCGGAGCTCTGGACACGTCGGTGCTGATTTCCGGGCCCGCAGAGCCAGACAGCCAGATCACCGGCGGTGGTGTTTCACGTGAAACATCGCCTTCGGCGGACCGGCCCGTCGGGCGCCCCCACGGGGCGACAGGGCCGGGGCGGAAGGGACGCGAGCGCGGGCGGCGCCGCAGGACCGTCGTCCTCGGTGCCGTTCTCACCGCCGCCGTCCTGGGGGCCGGGTCCCTGGTCCTGCAGTCACTCGGCAGCGGGGGCTCCGATACGACGGCTCATGGCAAGCCGACACAGTCCGTCACCACCTTCTCCGGGGACAGTGTCCAGAACCAGGTGAAGGATCTGCTCTCCGTCAAAAGGGAAACGGAGGGGGGCTCCGAGAGCAAGCGGCCACGGTCAGGGGCCGACTCGGAGCAGAACACCCCAGGGTCGACCCAGGGCGCACACACACTGCTGCAGCCCCAGACCTCGGTTCCCGACTGCGTCCGGAAGGCGATCAGCCGCAGCGGTGATGTTCTCGGCGCCAAGACAGGCATGTACGCCGGCAAGAGTGCCTATCTCGTCGTACTGCCCGACACCGTCGACAGCACACGGGTCACGGTCTATGTCGTCGACGCGTCGTGCGTCGGTCAGCAGCCCGTCTCCCCGGGCAAGGTGCTGCTGAAGCAGTCCCTCGCTCGTCCCTGAGACACTAGAGGCGTCCTCTCCGGTCATCAGTACCGTCAGCGATCCCCGTGTGCCCGGACACACCGGGAATGCTCGCCCCTTAGGATCCGTTGGGTGGGGTGAGAGTCCTGAAAGGGGCTCCCACCGGTCGACTGACACAGACCAGAGACGAGGAATCAAGCCGTGAGCGACGTCCGTAACGTGATCATCATCGGCTCCGGGCCCGCGGGCTACACGGCCGCGCTCTACACCGCCCGCGCATCGCTGAAGCCCCTGGTGTTCGAGGGTGCGGTCACCGCCGGTGGTGCGCTGATGAACACCACCGAGGTGGAGAACTTCCCGGGCTTCCGCGACGGCATCATGGGCCCCGACCTGATGGACAACATGCGGGCGCAGGCCGAGCGCTTCGGCGCCGAGCTGATCCCGGACGACATCGTCTCCGTCGATCTGACCGGTGAGATCAAGACCGTCACCGACTCCGAGGGCACGGTCCACCAGGCGAAGGCCGTCATCGTGACGACCGGCTCGCAGCACCGCAAGCTCGGCCTGCCGAACGAGGACGCCCTCTCCGGCCGCGGCGTCTCCTGGTGCGCCACCTGTGACGGCTTCTTCTTCAAGGAGCAGGACATCGCCGTGATCGGCGGTGGCGACACCGCGATGGAGGAGGCCACCTTCCTCTCCCGGTTCGCCAAGTCCGTCACGATCGTCCACCGCCGTGACAGCCTGCGTGCCTCCAAGGCGATGCAGGAGCGCGCCTTCGGCGACCCGAAGATCAAGTTCATCTGGGACAGCGAGGTCGCCGACATCCAGGGCGACCAGAAGCTCTCCGGACTGAAGCTGCGCAACGTCAAGACCGGCGAGCTGTCGGAGCTGCCGGTGACGGGTCTGTTCATCGCGATCGGCCACGACCCGCGCACCGAGCTGTTCAAGGGCCATCTGGACCTGGACGAGGAGGGCTACCTGAAGGTCGACGCCCCGTCCACCCGCACCAACCTGGCCGGTGTCTTCGCCGCCGGTGACGTGGTCGACCACACCTACCGACAGGCGATCACCGCGGCCGGCACCGGCTGCTCCGCCGCCCTCGACGCCGAGCGCTTCCTCGCCGCCCTCGCGGACGAGGGCAAGGCCGAGACCGCCTGACCCTTTCCCTTCTCCCCCGCCCCACCGCACACCCAGTTAGGAGCCCCGCCGTGGCCGACCTGAAGACCGTGACCGACGCTACCTTCGAGGAAGCTGTCCTCAAGAGCGACAAGCCCGTCCTGGTGGACTTCTGGGCCGCCTGGTGCGGCCCGTGCCGCCAGATCGCTCCGTCGCTCGAGGCCATCGCCAAGGAGCACGGTGACAAGATCGAGGTCGTCAAGCTCAACATCGACGAGAACCCGGATACGGCCGCCAGGTACGGCGTCATGTCCATCCCGACGCTGAACGTGTACCAGAACGGCGAGGTGGCCAAGACCATCGTCGGTGCCAAGCCGAAGGCGGCGATCGAGCGCGACCTCGCGGACTTCATCGCTGAGTGACGTTTCACGTGAAACACGAATGGGCCAGCCCCTCCGGGTTGGCCCATTCGTATGCGGTCCTCAGCTGACGCCGACGCCTAGAGCGGCCTCAGAGCCGGCTCCTTCTGCACGGCCCCCAGGAGCCGGTCGAGGGCGAGCTCCACATCTTCCTTCCACGACAGCGTGGAGCGCAGTTCCAGCCGCAGCCGAGGATGCGTGGGGTGCTGCCGGACCGTCTTGAAGCCCACGGCCAGGAGATGGTCGGCCGGCAGCAGACAGGCGGGCTCCTTCCAGCGGGCATCACCGAATGCCTCGATCGCCTTGAAGCCCCGGCGCAGCAGATCCTTGGCGACCGTCTGCACCATCACCCGGCCCAGCCCCTGCCCCTGATAGCCGGGCATGATGAACGACGTCATGAGCTGGACAGCGTCCGGCGAGATCGGACTCGTGGGAAACGCCGTCGAGCGAGGGACATAGGCCGGCGGTGCGTAGAGCACAAAACCCACCGGCGCATCATCGACGTAGACAACCCGTCCGCATGATCCCCAGTCCAGCAGGACGGCGGAGATCCACGACTCCTTCTCCAGCGCGGAGGTACCCGCCCTTACCGCGGCTTCGCCGCTGACGGGGTCCAGCTCCCAAAAGACACACGACCGACAGCGCTGGGGAAGGTCCTGAAGGTTGTCCAGCGTGAGCGGTACGAGCCGACGCCCCATGAAGGCTGTTCCTCGCTTCCTACGCCCGCGGCGTCGCGAGCGGCTGCCAGAGCGCTCCGTTCCCTGAGGAGGCTGCCGACGAATCCGCCGACCGCTCCGAGGCCCAGGCCCGCGCTCACCAGTCCGGTGCGGCTCATCGATCGCATGGCCCTGTCTCCCCACTCAGAGATCTGCCAGGTGGATGCGCCATACCCCTTTGGCATCGTATCCACGATGCGATTGCCTCGATACCGCCTCAAAGCAAAGAGCGGACCGCGATCCGGCACACACCGGACACGATCCGCTCCCTGGCTCCCTCGGGTCGAGATCGCCCGAGGATCAGTCGTCGTGCTCCTCGGACTGGTCCTCCTGAAGAACCTTCTGCAGGAGCGGCCCCTCGCCCGGAGCGAGCGTGCCAAGGATCCGCTCAAGGTCCTCCACGGAGGCGAACTCGACGGTGATCTTGCCCTTCTTCTGGCCCAGGTCGACCTTCACCCGGGTCTCGAAGCGATCCGACAGACGGGTCGCCAGATCGGTCAGAGCCGGAGAGACCAGGGCTCCGGCCCGCGGACCCTTGGAACGCTGAGGCGTCTGGGGACGCGAACCCATCAGGGTCACGATCTCCTCGACGGCCCGCACCGACAGGCCCTCGGCCACGATGCGGTGAGCCAGCCGGTCCTGCTCCTCCGAGTCGTCGATGGACAGCAGAGCCCGGGCGTGACCGGCAGACAGGACACCGGCGGCCACCCGCTTCTGGACAGCCGGTGAGAGCTTCAGCAGCCGCAGCGTGTTGGAGACCTGCGGGCGAGAGCGCCCGATCCGGTCGGCCAGCTGGTCATGCGTGCAGTTGAAGTCCTTGAGCAGCTGGTCGTAGGCGGCGGCCTCTTCCAGCGGGTTCAGCTGCGCACGGTGCAAGTTCTCCAGCAGGGCGTCCAGGAGGAGTTTCTCGTCGTCCGTGGCCCGGACGATCGCCGGGATGGCCTCGAGGCCGGCCTCACGGCAGGCGCGCCAACGACGCTCGCCCATGATCAGCTCGTACCGGGCGGGACCCAGCTGTCGGACGACGACGGGCTGGAGCAGACCGACCTCCTTGATGGAGGTGATCAGTTCCTGGAGGGCGTCCTCGTCGAAGACCTCACGCGGCTGGCGCGGGTTCGGCGTGATGGCGTCGAGGGGCAGCTCGGCGAAGTGTGCACCCACCGGAGGCGCGGGCACCTCTGCGACAGGCGCTGCCGGAGGCTCCTCGGTTTCATGTGAAACAGGCGGCAGCGTGGCCACCTTCGCCGCGGCCACCCCGCGGTCGGTCGTCAGTACCGGGACCGCTGCCGGGGACGCGGACGCGCCACCGCCCATTGCGGCCGGAGCCGGGGTCTTCTCGGTCGGGGCTGCAGGGATCAGTGCGCCGAGACCACGGCCCAGCCCCCTCCGTCGCTCACTCACTGAATGCCCTCCACCATGCTCGGGTCGTTCTGGGCGCCGATGTGGGCCTGGCTCCCGTCATAGCTGATGCCGATGCCCTTCAGCGCGATTTCTCGGGCCGCCTCAAGATAGGAGAGGGCGCCGCTCGAACCAGGATCGTAAGTCAGCACCGTCTGCCCATAGCTCGGCGCCTCCGAGATACGGACCGAGCGGGGAATGCTCGTCCGCAGCACCTCGTCGCCGAAGTGGGTGCGCACCTCTTCCGCAACCTGCGAGGCGAGACGCGTCCTGCCGTCGTACATGGTGAGCAGGATGGTCGACACGTGCAGGGCGGGGTTGAGGTGGCCCCGGACCAGGTCGACGTTGCGCAGCAGCTGGCCCAGCCCCTCCAGCGCGTAGTACTCGCACTGGATCGGGATGAGGACCTCCTGGCCCGCGACGAGCGCGTTGACCGTCAGAAGGCCCAGAGACGGCGGGCAGTCGATCAGGACGTAGTCCAGCGGCTGCTCGTACGCCTGGATCGCCCGCTGCAGCCGGCTCTCCCGGGCCACGAGAGACACCAACTCGATCTCCGCACCGGCCAGATCGATGGTGGCAGGGGCGCAGAAGAGGCCCTCGACATCCGGGACGGGCTGGACGACCTCGGCGAGAGGCTTGCTCTCCACCAAGACGTCGTAGATGGAGGGAACTTCGGCGTGATGGTCGATCCCCAGTGCCGTGGAGGCATTGCCCTGGGGGTCCAGGTCGATCACCAGGACACGGCCACCATGCAGAGCCAGCGAAGCGGCAAGGTTGACGGTCGTGGTCGTCTTGCCCACGCCGCCCTTCTGGTTGGCGACCACGATGACTCGGGTCCGCTCCGGGCGCGGCAGGCCTTCGCCGGCACGGCCCAGAGCCTCCACCGCCAGTTGGGCAGCACGACCGATGGGAGTGTCGTCCATCGGGGGCGGTGTTTCACGTGAAACATCCGCCCCCATCGACTCGGTACGGGGACCAGGGACCGGATCGGTCATCGGTCCCGCGATGTTGGCGTCGGACCGCACGGATTCACTCTCCTCGACTTCAGGCTCGCAATGAACAGAGCCTCCCATGTCTTCGGGGTCGTGAACCAGTGAGGCCTGGTGTTCTGTGGAGAAATCCACCTCTGTGGACAACTCCCGTACCTCTCCGAGTGAACCGAGAGGCTTCCGGTCCCGCGGTTCGGCCGCAGCGCGGCCACGACTGATGATGCCGTGCAGCAGTGAGCGACGTTTCACGTGAAACACGATGCACAGTGACGGCGACCGGATCTTCGCGACACTCCGACTCGCGTAGGTTTGGCAGCTTGTGTGGAGTACGTCTCTTCGTCAGGACGGATCAGGGCGCCGGATCCCGTGTCGGCGCCCGCATGCCGAGTCAGCGACGACGGCGAGCCCTGCCCACACGGGCCGCCTTGGCCCGCTTGGCCGCGAACCGCACACCGCCCGGACTCTCTCCCACCTCGACACGTACGACCGTGGACAGAGGATCCACCACACCCTCACCCACATGCAGGATGGACGTCGACACCGCTCCGAGCTTGCTGAGCGCGGTGGCCGCCATCTTCAGCTCCTCCTCGGCGGTGTCGCCCTTCAGAGCGAGCATCTCGCCGTACGGACGCAGCAGGGGAATGCCCCACGCGGCCAGGCGGTCCAGCGGGGCCACAGCACGGGCGGTCACCACATGGACCGGCGGCAACTGCCCCATGACCTCCTCGGCCCGGCCCCGCACCACGGTGACGTGATCCAGGCCCAGCAGCTCGACGACCTCCGTCAAGAAGGTGGTGCGCCGCAGCAGCGGCTCCAGCAACGTGATGTTCAGGTCCTCCCGGACCAGCGCGAGCGGAATGCCCGGCAGGCCGGCGCCCGAGCCCACGTCGCACACCGTCACCCCCTCGGGGACCGCCTCGGAGAGCACCGCGCAGTTCAGCAGGTGCCGCTCCCACAGACGGGGCACTTCACGCGGCCCGATCAAGCCACGCTGCACGCCCGCCTCGGCGAGCAGTTCCGCATAGCGGACCGCATCGGCGAAGCGGTCACCAAACACTTCCCGCGCCTGCTCGGGCGCGGGGGGAAGCTCCGCTGCCTCCGTCACGGGGACCGTCCTTCCGTACAGCGCCGGCGCTTCGCGCACCGGCCACCAGAACTACCAGGCTGACAAAGGTCGGCCCCGTCTGCAGGCAGACGGGGCCGGTGAAACGTAGGGGCCGATCAGGCAGGAAGTACGACGACGAACCGCTGCGGCTCCTCGCCCTCGGACTCGCTGCGCAGTCCGGCGGCCTTGACCGCGTCGTGCACGACCTTGCGCTCGAAGGGGGTCATCGGGTTGAGCTTCACGGCCTCGCCGGTGTTCTTGACCTCGGCGGCGGCCTTGGCACCCAGCTCGGACAGCTCGGCGCGCTTCTTGGCCCGGTAACCCGCGACGTCCAGCATCAGCCGACTGCGATCGCCGGTCTCCCGGTGCACGGCCAGGCGCGTCAGCTCCTGAAGCGCCTCCAGCACCTCGCCGTCCCGGCCGACCAGCTTCTGCAGGTCCCGGCCGCCGGTGTCGCTGATGATCGACACGGAGGCCCGGTCGGCCTCGACGTCCATGTCGATGTCGCCGTCGAGGTCGGCGATGTCGAGCAGACCCTCCAGGTAGTCCGCCGCGATCTCACCCTCCTGCTCCAGGCGGGTGAGGGTGTCTGCACCCTCGGCAGCAGCGGAGGTGGTGCCTTCCGTCACGGGATGGGCTCCTTCTTACTTCTTGGACGGGGACTTGGGCCGCTGCGGGCCACCCTTGCGCTGGCCGGACTGGGCCTTGCTACGGGTGCCGGAGCCGGGCTTCTGGGGCTGCTCGGCAGCGGCGGGCTTGGCGTCCTGCGGCGGGTCGGACTTCTCCAGCGAGGTGGTCGGCGTGTCGTCGCCCGCCTGCTTGGTCCCGCCGGACTGGCGCTGGGCCTTGGTCTGGCGCTTGGGCTGCTGGCGCCGCGCGGCGCTGGCGGTGGCGGTGGCGGTGGTCGTACCGTCCTCGGTCTGCGCCACGGCCTGGGTCTCGCTCGTCACCACGGTGCCGTCGGCCTGGGCCGCGAGGCCCGCCTTGTTCAGTCCGTTGATGAACTTGCGCTCGAACTCGTTGCGGTCACGGCCCTTGGCGACGATCGCCTTGACGATGGTCTTCTCGCTCCGGCGACGGACCTTGCCGTGGTGCGTGACGTGCTTGGTGAGGCGCTCCAGGTAGGCGGCCTGAGCCTTGGAACCCGGGGTCGGGTTGTTGTGGATGACGTACATCTGCTGGCCCATGGTCCACACGTTGGTGGTCAGCCAGTAGACGAGAACACCGACCGGGAAGTTGATACCGAAGACGGCGAACATCACCGGGAAGACGTACATCAGCATCTTCTGCTGCTGCATGAACGGCGTCTTCACCGTGGTGTCGACGTTCTTCGTCATCAGCTGGCGCTGCGTGTAGAACTGCGACGCCGACATCAGGACGATCATGACCGCGGTGACGACCCGCACATCGGTGACCGTCGCACCCAGCGCCTGGACGGTGGCGGAGCCGTCCTTGAACTTCGCGGCGAGCGGAGCCCCGAAGATGTGGGCCTTACGGGCGCTCTCCAGCAGCGACGCGTTGATGACGCCGATGGTCTGGCCCGACGCGATGCCGTTGAGCACGTGGTACAGGGCGAAGAAGAACGGGGACTGCGCCAGGATGGGAAGGCACGAGGAGAGCGGGTTGGTGCCCGACTCCTTGTACAGCTTCATCATCTCTTCGGACTGGCGCTGCTTGTCGTTCTTGTAGCGCTCCTGGATCTTCTTCATCTCGGGCTGCAGCGTCTGCATCGCCCGGGTCGCCTTGATCTGCTTCACGAAGAGCGGGATCAGGCAGATACGGATCAGGATCACGAGGGACACGATCGACAGGCCCCAGGCCCACCCTGTGTCGGGGCCGAAGATGGCGCCGTACACCGTGTGGAACTGGACGATGACCCAGGAGACAGGTGTCGTGATGAAGCTGAAGAGGCTGGCAATCGTGTCCACTAATCATGCTCCTTGGGCATGGGACGAGGTCTCTGCGGCCGGGCTCGAGGGAAGCTCGGAACGCGGCTTCTCCTCGGTGGCCGGTTCGGCGGCGGAGGTCCCGCCCTTGCGTGCGCGCCAAGCGTTGCGCAGCAGTTCGTGCCACCGCGGGCGCTTGCGCGGCGGAACATGGTCCACACCGCCCAGCGACCACGGATTGCACCGGAGGATGCGCCAGGCGGTGAGTGCCGTGCCCTTGATCGCACCGTGCCGGTCGATGGCCGTGTAGCCGTAGTGGGAGCACGACGGGTAGTACTTGCACACCGGCCCGAGCAATGGACTGATCGTCCACTGGTACAGCTTGATCAGAGCCAGCAGCGGGTACTTCATCGCGCGCCCCCTCCCAGCAGCCGCTCAAGAGCGGCATCCAGGTCTCGGGCCAGCTGTGCGTGGTCTGCGTCGCCCGATCCGGGCAACGCCCGTACGACTACCAGGCTACCGGGGGGAAACAGGACGACTCGGTCACGCATCAGATGGCGCAGTCTGCGCTTCACTTTGTTGCGCACAACCGCTCCACCCACGGCCTTGCTCACGACGAAACCCGCACGCGTCGGGGGAGCGCTCTCCCCAGGCGCGTGCGGGTCCGTGGCACCGCTACGAAGGTGGACGACGAGGGTTGGGCGGCCTGCCCGGCGCCCCCGTCGTACCGCGGTCGCGAAATCCTCGCGCCGCCTCAGCCGATGCTCGGAAGGCAGCACGACGTCATGACCTGATCAGGATCAGGCGGACAGGCTGGCGCGACCCTTGGCGCGACGGTTCGCGAGAATCGCGCGGCCGGCACGGGTGCGCATCCGCAGGCGGAAGCCGTGGGTCTTCGCGCGACGACGGTTGTTCGGCTGGAAGGTGCGCTTGCTCACTCGGGGGCTCCAGAAATCAAATCGGTGGTGGCGGGTGCCGTCCTGGCTGTCACCGTGCGCCCACGAGTAGCTCGCGTCACGCCCGAGTGCACCGCTTCCCGATCACCTGAAGTGACCTGTGCCCTTCGGAGGCAGGCGGCAGCAGCCATCGACAACTCGACCTGGTTACGGTACGCGGGGCTACGCCATCCGGTCAAACCGAGGGTCACGGAGAGACACTATCCACAGGCTGGGGACAACAACTTGAACCGTACCGGCCGCGCTGACTACCGTGGCTGAACTCCGATTCGTTCCCTTATCCCCGCCCGACCCGATTTTCATCCCGACCCGTCCCACAACCACACGTTCGTGGGACCTGTGAGAGAGCGTGCCCT